>NZ_JANBBF010000008.1 GCF_024648885.1 Prauserella salsuginis
CTCGCCGTCCGCTACGAAGCCACCCTGCACATCGCCGCCATCAACATCTGGCTCGCCGACCTCACCAAGATCAATTCCTAAACAGCACCTAGTCGCGCGGTAGCGCGGCGTTGGAGGCCGGGCGACGAGTGGCCTGATGTCGCTGTGATCTTCCGCACTCGGGTGACTGGGTCCCGGGTGCGGCATTCGTGCGTGCGACGGCGAATTCTGCCCGGTCGAGTGGTGGTTCGGCACGCGCCGTGACGTTGAGGGCCGCCATCACGCCTTCGGGGCTCGCGCCGTCGGGTCATGTACGCTAAGTCGCACGCCGTAAGATACGAGCCGTATCTTACGGCGGGGTGTTGACCGAGGCGCCCGCCGAGGTCGCCGGCCGGGGGATCACCGTGGCGGATGCGTGGCCCGAATCGCGCATCGTGGATGTGGCCCGTTCTGCGGGAGGGCCTGCCGCGCCACCCGCATGTGCTCCGGGCTGCGGCCTCACCGATGCGGGTGTGCGGCAACCGCGCCCGAACCGACCGCATGCGGCAGCAGCGGGCGGATTCGTGCCGACCAGTCCGGCAACGGGGCCGGCGATCGTGTGACACGAGCCCCAGTCCGTCACGTATCCAGGAGCCGAAGACCGCGCATGGCCAAACTACTCTTCCGCCTCGGCAGGACCGCCTACCGCCGATGGCCGTTCTTCCTGATCGCCTGGCTCGTCGTGCTCGCCGGAGTGGGCACGTTCTCCGTCACGCAATCGCAGCCGATGTCGGACCAGTTCACGATCCCCGGGATCGAGTCCGTCGAAGCCGCCGAGACGCTGCCGGAGATCATGGACGGCCAGTCCTCGCCGATGGACGAGGCCAACGTCCAGGTCGTCGTACAGGCCCCCGAAGGTGAGCAGCTCGCCGCGCCGCAGCACATGCGGGCGGTCGACCAGCTGATCGCCGATCTGCGCGGCATCGACACGGTGCCGCAGGGCGAGCAGTCGATCGTCGGCCCCGTGCAGGCGGACGCGGGTCTCGAGCAGCAGGCGCTCCAGCAGGCCCGGCAACAGGCCGAGGCCAACGGGCAGCCGTTCAACCGCGAGGCGGCACTCCAACAGGTCGAACCGCAGCTCGCCGCGTCCTCGCCGCTGTCGGAGGACGGCCGCACCGGTCTGGTCGACTTCGCACTCGAGGTCGAGCAGGTCACCGACGTCGAACCGGAGACCCAGCAGGAGATCCTCGACGTCGTCGAGCAACACGCCGACTCCTCGGACCTCGCCATGGAGGTCCGCGGTTCGGGCATGCAGGTGATGGAGATCGGTGGTGCGACGGCCGAGCTCATCGGCATCGTCATGGCGCTGATCATCCTCGCGCTGACGTTCGGCTCGCTGGTGTCCGCGGGCATGCCGGTTGTGACCGCGGGGATCGGCGTCGCGATGGGATCGATGGGCATCACGGCGATGACCGTGTTCACCGACATCTCGTCGACCACGCCGATCCTCGCCACGATGATCGGCCTGGCGGTCGGCATCGACTATGCGTTGTTCATCCTCGCGCGCTATCGCAGCGAACTCGAGCACACCGACGACCGGTCGGCCGCGCTCGGCATCGCCGTGGGCACAGCCGGGTCGGCGGTCGTGTTCGCCGGCCTCACGGTGATCATCGCGCTCGCCGCGCTCAGCGTCGTCGGCATTCCGTTCCTCACCACGATGGGGCTGGCCGCCGCGGCCACCGTCGCCATCGCCGTGCTCGTCGCCCTGACGCTGCTGCCCGCGGTGGTCGGCATGCTCAAGGGCAGGACGTTCGGGCTGAAGTTCCGCAAGTACAGCCCGAAACGCGAGGACTCCGGACTGGTCCTGAACAACGGCGTGCGTTGGTCGCGGTTCATCGGCAAGAAGCCGCTCGTGTGGACGCTGCTCGTGGTCGTGGCACTCGGCGCGCTGGCGATCCCGTTCAAGGACCTGCGCCTCGGCATGCCGAGCGACTCGACGGCCCCCGGCGACTCCTCGCGCAGGCAGGCCGCCGAGATGATCGGCGACGCGTTCGGCCCCGGCAAGCTCGATCCGCTGATGCTGGTCGTCGACGCCCGCGGCATCTCCGACGACCCGCAGGCCCAGCAGGCCGCCTACCAGGAGGCCCAGCAGTGGGCCGCCGAACAGGACGGCGTGAGCCACATCGTGCCGGCGCCCGGCAACGACAAGGGCACGATGGTCATGCTGCAGCCCGAGTTCGGGCCGGACGACCCGCGTACCGCGCAGCTGCTCGAGAGTCTTCGCGCGGGCGAGGCCGGGTTCGAGGACCGCACCGGTGTGGACCTCGGCATCACCGGCACCGTCGCGATCATGGAGGATATCTCCCAGCAGCTCAACGACGCGCTCGTGCCGTACCTGGCCACCGTCGTCGGCCTGGCGTTCGTCCTGCTGGTGCTGGTGTTCCGCTCACTGCTCGTGCCGTTGACGGCGACCATCGGCTTCCTGCTGTCGGTGCTGGCCACGCTCGGCGTGACCGTGGCGCTGTTCCAGGAGGGCTGGTTCGGCATCTTCGAGGGCGGGCCGATCATCAGCTTCATGCCGATCATCCTGGTCGGTGTGGTGTTCGGACTGGCGATGGACTACCAGGTGTTCCTGGTGACCCGGATCCGTGAGGCGCACGTGCACGGCGCGTCGTACAAGGACGCCATCGTCGACGGCTTCCGCAACTCGGCCCGCGTCGTGACCGCCGCCGCGCTGATCATGACCTCGGTGTTCGCCGGCTTCATGCTCATGGACGACGTGATCATCAAGTCGATGGGCTTCGCACTCGCCGTGGCCGTCGTGTTCGACGCGTTCGTGATCCGGATGCTGCTCATCCCGTCGCTGATGTACCTGATGAAGGAGAAGGCGTGGGCCATGCCCAGGTGGCTCGACAGGATCATCCCGAACGTCGACGTCGAAGGGGAGAGCCTCGAGCGGCCCGGCACCGCCCGGGATCACGCCGACTCCGAACGGGAACCGGCGAACGTGTAGCACCGCCGTCGGCGGGCAGAGCGGCAGGGCCCCTCGGACACCTCGACGTCCGAGGGGCCCTGCCGCGTCCAGGGGCGCTTCAGCGTCCGAGGGTGCTGCGGTATCCGAGGGTCCTGCGATGTCCGAGGGTTCAGCCGTACGCGGGGAACCGTTCCGTGCGGCCGGAGTCCGCGAGGGAAGTCAGGCCCGGCGGGTCAGCAGGGGCAGGCAGATGCGGTCGACGATGTCGGCGACCGCGGCCTCGTCGACGTGCCCGATGAACAACATCTCGTGATGCCACAGGGCCAGCGGCAACATCGCGATGCGTTCCGGTAGCGGTTCCGGGCCGAGTTCGCCACGGGCACGCGCGGCGTCCAGCACTCGTTGCAGCGCGGCTTCCGCCGGAGCCGTCGCGAGTTCGGCGAGCTGCGGCAACAGGTCGTCGTCGACGTCGGCGATGAGCCGCCGCACGGTGGTGATGCCGATCTGCTCGAACCGCCTCCCGAGGGCGAGGCCGAGCGCCATCAGGTCCGAGCGCAGGTCGCCCGCGCTCGGCGACGGCAGATCCGCCGGTGCGCGGCGGACGAGCGCGTCGAGGACCAGCTGGGCACGCGTCGCATACCGACGGTAGATCACCGGTTTGCTGGTGTGCGCGCGGTGGGCGATGCCGTCGAACGTCAGGCCCGCGTAGCCGCGTTCGAACAGTTCGGACAACACGGCGTCGAGGATCGCGTCCCGCAGCTGTTCGCCGCTGCGGCGGGTCGTGCGCGCCGGATCGCTGTGGTCAGTCATGCCGACCCAGCACTGTACCGGGCGTGGTGCGGTGCGCGTCCCGGAAGGCCCGGCCGGAACGTCGTCGCCCGCAGCCGAGCGGGACGGCCCGGAGGCGTTCACATGCGTGTTTCGCCGTCCCGGATGGCCTCGCGAATGCGCGTGTAGGTGCCGCAGCGGCAGATGTTGCGGATGCCGTCGAGGTCGGCGTCGGTGATCGTCCTGCCTTCGTCACGGACCTTCCGCACCAGCGCGACCGCAGCCATGATCTGGCCGGGCTGACAGTAGCCGCACTGGACGACATCGCGTTCGAGCCAGGCCTCCTGCATCGGGTGCAGGCCGTGCTGCCCGCGCGCCCCCTCGGAGGCCTGCGCAGGCAGGCCCTCGATGGTGGTCACCTCGTCGTCGGCGGACAGATCACCGACCTGTACGGCGCACGGGTTGAACGCCTTGCCGTTGATGTGCGACGTGCAGGCCTTGCAGACGTTGATGCCGCAGCCGTACTTCGGGCCGGTGACGCCGAGCAGGTCGCGCAGCACCCACAGCACCCGCACGTTGTCCTCGACCTCGACCGTCACCCGCTCACCGTTGACGATGAAAGTCTGTTCAGGCATCTGGGGTCTCCGTGTTTCCCATCGGTGCTGGAAAGTAGGTGGTCAGTAGGTGGTCAGTAGGTGTGATCGAGGCCGTCGGTCGGTGACTGCGGCACCGGCGGTGTGTACGGCTTCGGATCGAACGACAGGGTCTGGTGGTTGATCGGGAACTCGGTCGGCATCGTGCCGGTGGCTCGGGCGTAGGCGCACGCGGCCGCCGCGGCCGATGCGGCGACGCCCGCCTCGCCGACCCCGCCCGGCGGTTCGGTGGACTCGAGCACGACCACGTCGAGTTCCGGCGGGGTGTTCCACTGCCGGGTGTAGAAGTAGTTGTCCCAGCTGGCTTCCTGGAAGTGCCCGTCGCGCAGGTGGAGGCTGCTGGTGAGCGTCATCGCGATGCCGTCGTTGACGCAGCCTTGCATCTGCGCCTCGACCCCGCGCGGGTTGATCGCCCTGCCGCAGTCGATCACCATCGTCGCCTTCGTGACGCGCGGCCCGGTCACGGCGTTGCGGACCTTGCGATTGACCGTCTCCGGGCGGCAGTCGATCTCCATGATGCAGGCGGTGACGCCCTTGTACTCGACATGCACGCCGATGCCCTGCGCCATGCCCTCCGGCAGCTCCTTGCCCCACTCGGCCTTCTCGGCTGCCGTCTCGAGCGCGGTGCGGAGTCGGCCGTTGCGCAGGTGCGAGAGCCGGAACTCGAGCGGATCCGTGCCCATGCGCTGCGCGAGCTGGTCGACGATCAGTTCGTTGGCCGTGCGGACGTCGGGGGAGTAGATGTTGCGCATCGAGCTGGTGTTGAACCGCGTGTCGGTCTCGACCAGCGATTGGCCGACGGCGCCGAAGTCGTACGGCAGGATCGTCGTCAGGTGGAAGATCACCTGGGCGAACGGGAGATTTCCCAGGCCGGCGGGCAGGTCGGCGGCCTTGGCGGTGATGATGTCGCCGAGGCCGTGCCGGAAGTCGGTCTCGATGCTGGTGTGCGCCTGCTGGAAGCCGAGCACGGTGTCGCCGGAGTAGCAGGCGCGGATGCGGGACGTGGCGAGCGGATGGGTACGGCCCACGCGGGCGTCGTCGGCGCGGTGCCACATGAGCTTGACCGGCACGCCCATCGCGTGGCTGATCCGCGCCGCTTCGATCGCGGGTTCGTCGAACAGTCGCCTGCCGAACGAGCCACCGCCCTGGACCACGTGGACCGTCACGTTGTTCAGGGGAATGCCGAGGGCCTCGGCGATGCGGCCCTGGGCGACGTTGGGGTTCTTCAGGCTCGCCCAGATCTCGGCGCGGCCTTCGCGCACGTCGGCGACCGCACTGTTGGTGTCCATCGCGGAGTTGCTGCGGAACCAGAACGTGAAGTCGCCCGAGACGGTCTCGCCCGCGGGAAGCGCGGGGACGGGCCCCTCGGCGGCGCGGACACCGGCGAGCGCGTCCTCGTCGGACATGCCTGCGACCGGACCGTCGTTCCAGGACACGTCGAGTGCTCGGACCGCGTCGATGCACTGGCCGAACGTCGAGGCCCGTACCGCGACTCCCGTCGGGACCGTCGCCACGTGCGTGACACCCGGCATGTCGCGCACCTCGTCCGCGTTGTGCACCGCGTTCGGGGTGCCGTTGAGTGTCGGGGCGCGGCACACCATCGTCGGCAGCGCGTCCGTGACGTCGAGGTCGGTGGCGAACCGCTTGGTGCCGGTCACGGCGTCGAGCGCGTCGATCCGGTTGACCGGCGTGCCGACGACGCCGTGGGAACCCTCGTCCTTGAGCTGGACCTCGACCGCTTCGGGCTGTTCTTTCGCCGCGAGGGCGGAGAGCCTGCCGTAGTCCACGCGGCGGCCGTCGGGCGCCACGATGTGGCCGAGGTGCGAGGTCAGCTTGTTCGCGCTGTCGCCGAGCACGGTCGCCGCGGCCTGCAGTAGTGCACCCTTTGCGACCGCGGCGGCCACGCGGATCGGTGTGTACATCGCGTGGATCGTGTTCGACCCACCAGTGATCTGGTTGTACAGCAGCTCGGGCCTGGCAGGAGCCAGCGTGACGTGGACCTTGTCGAGGGGCAGGTCGAGCTCTTCGGCGATGAGCATCGCGGCAGCCGTCGTGATGCCCTGGCCGACCTCGGCGCGAGGCAGCTCGAACGAGGCGGTGCCGTCGTCGTTGATCGTGACGGTGATCAGCTGCGACGTCGGCGCGGCGGCGAGGGTGAGCAGGTCGCTGAGATCGGCGATCTCGGCGGGCTGGGGAAGGGTCGGCAGTTCGCCGGCATCGGCCGTGGCGCCGCGGGCGAACATCCCGAGGTCGGCGGCGGCGACGACGGTCGCACCGCCGAGCAGATAACCGATGAACTTGCGCCGGTTGACCGTGCGCGGGCCATCCGTGGTGGTCACGAGGCACGCTCCTTTGCGTGTTTTCGTGCGGCGGTGCGGCGGGTACGGGAACGGACGCGGCGCGGGTCGGGCGCGGTCCCTTGATCCACCGTTCGTGGTACGCCTGTGTACCGGAGCGGAACGGTACACAGGCGTACCATTGAGGGGCAAACATCGTCATCCGTTAGGGGACATGAACTGTTGTCCACCAGAGCGGCCCCCGGCGACGCGGCCGGAGTGAATTCGCCCGCGGTGAGTTCGCCCGCCACGAGTTCCGCGGCCACCACCGGCTGTGTGCCGGGAGTCCGCAGTGACGGTGAGCGGCGCTCCGGTCCGGCGGCCTTCCGCAGGCGCCTGCTCGACGGCCTGGCCGCCGAGCTCGCGGCCGGCAGTTACCGCGACGCCACCGTCGCCGGGATCGTGCGCCGCGCCCGGACCTCGCGCCGCACCTTCTACCAGCACTTCGCCGACCGCGACGAGTGTTTCGTGACGCTGATGGCCGAGACCACGGGCGAGATGGTCCGCTACGTCTCCGAGGCCGTCGACGAGACGGAGCCGTGGCCCGAGCAGGTGCGCAGCGCCGTCGAAGCGTGGTTCGCCTACGCCGAGGCCGAACCGGCGATCGTCGTCAGCTGGATCAGGGACGTGCCCGCACTCGGGGACAAGGCGCGGCAGCTGCAGCGGATGCAGCTCGACGGTTTCGTGACGCTGGCGCAGCGACTCCGGCAGCGCACGGAGCTCCGCGGCGCCGGCGCGCCGGTGCCGCGCGAGAGTGTGATCATCCTGCTCGGCGGGCTGCGGGAACTCGTGGCGACGACTGTCGAGGACGGCGGGAGCCTCGACGGCGTGGTCGAATCGGCGGTCCACGCGGCCGTGTCCTTGCTGACTCCCCAGTGACGCGTCGTCCCGTCGGCGGCACGATGACGGCCGGAGGGCGGCACGATGACGTCCGCCACGGGACGCCCGCCAGAGGCGAAGACGACGAGAGGATCGGCCATGCCCGGCACACAGACACCGCTCGGCCTGTTCGGCACCGAGGACCTGATCTGCGAGGACGACAGGGCGATCCGCGACACGGTGCGGGCGTTCACCGCTGACCGGATCCGCCCGCATCTGGCGGACTGGTTCGACAGCGCGTCGATCCCTGCGCGCGACCTGGCCCGCGAACTCGGCAAGCTCGGTGTGCTCGGCATGCATCTCGAGGGGTACGGCTGCGCCGGTACCACGGCGACGGCCTACGGCCTGGCCTGTATGGAGCTCGAGGCCGCCGATTCGGGACTGCGGAGTCTCGTGTCGGTGCAGGGGTCGCTCGCGATGTACGCGATCTGGCGCTGGGGCTCGGAGGAACAGAAGCAGGAGTGGCTGCCGCGGATGGCCGCGGGGGAGGCGATCGGGTGCTTCGGCCTGACCGAGCCCGATTTCGGGTCGAACCCCGGCGAGATGCGGACCTACGCGCGCCGTGACGGGGAAGACTGGGTGCTCAACGGCACGAAGATGTGGATCACCAACGGTTCCGTGGCCGACGTGGCCGTGGTGTGGGCGCAGACCGACGACAAGATCCGGGGCTTCGTCGTGCCCACGGACACACCCGGATTCTCGGCTCCGGAGATCACGAAGAAGCTGTCGCTGCGGGCTTCGGTGACCAGTGAGCTCGTGCTGGAGGACGTCCGGCTGCCCGCGTCCGCCATGCTGCCGGAGGCGCGCGGCCTGTCCGGACCACTGTCGTGCCTGAACGAGGCCCGCTACGGCATCGTGTTCGGCGCACTCGGCGCGGCCCGGGACTGCCTCGAGACCGCGATCGCCTATGCGCAGGAACGCGACATCTTCGGCAAACCCCTGGCCTCCTACCAGGCCACCCAGCTCAAACTCGCCGACATGAGCCTCGAGCTCGGCAAGGGAATGCTGCTGGCGCTGCACCTCGGAAAGCTCAAGGATGCCGGCACGCTCACGTCCGAGCAGGTCAGCACCGGCAAGCTGAACAACGTGCGGGAGGCCATCGCGATCGCGCGGGAATGCCGGACGCTGCTCGGTGCCAACGGCATCAGCCTCGAATACCCGGTCCTGCGGCACGCCAACAATCTCGAATCGGTGCTGACCTACGAGGGCACGTCGGAGGTGCACCAGCTCGTCATCGGGCAGACCCTGACGGGCCACTCGGCGTTCCGGTGACGGCCGGCGCCGGCCTGTGAGCGAGGTCTCCACCCGCGGCAACGATGCAGGCCGGCGCCGATCCCGGGGTGGGCGAGCGGTCTTCACCGCGTCGTCGCCGGGCGCGACGGCGGGCCGCGGGAGGCTAGGGTGGCGGTGCTGGTGGTTCACCCGCGCCGGGCCCGCACGGGCCTGCCGGGTGAGGCAAGAGGGAACCCGGTGCGAATCCGGGACTGCCCCGCAGCGGTGAGCGGGAACGACCGCCGTCAACAGCACTGGACCCCGGGTCCGGGAAGCGACGGCCAGTAGGACCTCCGGCCCAGGCCGGGAGTGCCCGCGAGTCCGAAGACCTGCCACCGGCGCGCGCACCACCCGGTGCGCGCGGGTCCGAGGTCTCGCGGGTGGACCGGGCGGACGGGCCGGGGTGTGTGCCCCGATCGGCGTGCGCCCCTCCGGCGGGACCGTCGGCACCCGTGTCGACGAGCTCGCGAGGAGAGAGCATTGACCGGCATCATCGGTTCCACCGTCCTGGGATATCCCCGCATCGGCCCCGGCAGGGAGCTGCCGCGGGCGCTCGAACGTTACTGGACCCACCGCGCGGACGAGTCCGAACTCCGTGCCGTCGCCCGGGAACTGCGGGCGCGCACGTGGCGGGAGCTGTCCGCCGCGGGGCTCGACTCGGTGCCGGGCGGCACCTTCTCGTACTACGACCACGTCCTCGACACGGCCGTGATGGCCGGTGCCGTGCCCGAGCGGTTCCGTGCGCTCGGCCTCGGCCCGTTGGACACGTACTTCGCCATGGCACGGGGCACCGACTCGGTGTCACCGTTGGCCACCGCGTCCTGGTTCGGCACGTCCTACCACCACCTGGTGCCGGAGATCGGTCCGGACACCCCGC
Source organism: Prauserella salsuginis (assembly GCF_024648885.1). Classification (GTDB taxonomy): domain Bacteria; phylum Actinomycetota; class Actinomycetes; order Mycobacteriales; family Pseudonocardiaceae; genus Prauserella; species Prauserella salsuginis. Next base: position 9,718 of record NZ_JANBBF010000008.1, read on the forward strand.
TCACGTTCGCCGACCGAACCCCGGTGCGGGACTATCTCGAGGCGTTGCGGCTCGGCGTGCACACCCGGCCGGTGCTGCTCGGCCCCGTGACGTTCCTGCTGCTGTGCGCCCCGGAGCCGGGGTCGCCGCCCGGTTTCCGGCCCCTCGATCGGCTCGGCGAACTGCTCGGGGTGTACGCCTGGGTGCTCGGCGAGTTGCAGGCGGCTGGAGCCGACTGGGTGCAGCTCGACGAACCGGCGTTCGCCGCCGACCGCACCGCCGCCGACCGTGACGCCCTGCGGGACGCCTACGACGTCCTGGGCGCCCGGACGCGGCGCCCGGCCCTGTTGGCCGCCGTGCCGTACGGCGACCCGGGGCCGGCACTCGGCGCCCTCGCCGCCACACCCGTCGAGGGCGTCGCGGTCGACCTCGTGTCGGAGACGTCCACGGTGAACACGGTCGTCGCCGCGCCGGGCCTGTCGGACAAGACGCTCGTGGCCGGGCTGGTCGACGGGCGCAACGTGTGGCGCACCGACCTCGACACGGCGCTGGTCACGGCGGCCACGCTGCTCGGTTCGGCACGGGAGGTCGTGGTGGGCACATCGTGCTCGCTGCTGCACGTGCCGTACGACCTCGACCGGGAGACCGCGCTGGACCCGCAGGTCGCGCCGTGGCTCGCGTTCGCCTCGCAGAAGGTGCGGGAGGTGGTGGCGCTGGCCACGGCGTTGCGCCGCGGCCCCGACACCGCCGCAGCCGAGCTGACCCGCACCCGGGAGATCCTCGCCCACCGCGGTGCGAACCCGCCTACCGACCGGCGCGTCCGGGCGCGGCTGGCCACCCTGCGGCCTGCGCATCTCCGGCGCGCCGCGTACGCCGACCGGCGCGCGGCGCAAGACCGTAACCGCGGGTCGGACGAACCGATCGACCCGCTCGTGGCGGCCGTCGACCGGCGGGCGCGCACCGACAGCGGCGGCGACGAGTCGTACGCCGAACGGATGCGCGCGGGCCTGCACGACGTGGTGCGCCTGCAGGAAGTGCTCGGACCGCACGCGGCAGACCTCGCAGCGCCCTCGGCCGACCAGCGGCGCTACGACGACCTGGTGTGTTTCGTCGCGCAGCGGCTGCGCGGCGTCGTGACCCCCGAACACGCGTGGGTGCAGCACAGCGGCGCCTACTGTGTCCGGCCACCGATCGTGGTGGGTGACGTGAGTAGGGCGGCGCCCATGACGGTCAAGTGGGTCACGACCGCCCAGCGGCTGACCACGGCTGCGGTGAAAGGCGTGTTGCCCGGTCCGGTGACGGCGATCGCGGGGATGTTCGTACGCGACGACGTCCCGGTGCTCGACACGGCGGCGCAGCTGGCGCTCGCGCTGCGCGACGAGGTGCGAGACCTGGAAGCGGCCGGCATTCGCGAGATCCAGGTGGACGAGCCCGCGTTGTGGCGGCGGCCGCCGCTGCGTGAGCGGGCCCGCCGTGACCGGTGGACGTGGGCGACCGAGGCGTTCCGGGTGGCGACGTCGGGCGCCGCGGCGTCGACGCGGATCCGCACACAGCTGGGTGATGCGGGGATCGAGGAGACGCTGCAGGTCACCGCGGCGCTCGACGCCGACGTGACGACGACCGCCGCGGCGACGGCGGGGTCTCGTGCCCATGCGGACGCGCTCGCGATGCTGCGGAACGCGGCGGCCGGACCGGAGTCGGCCGGCAGGCCGTTGCCGTAACGCCCGTGACCGACGATGCCCGGCACCACGGCGGGCCGGGCATCGTCTGCCGCGGTGCGGGTCAGTCCGCCGTCGCCGGCCGGCGGCCGAGCGCGGCCGTGAACGCGACGACGAGGGCGAAAGCGACGGCGATGCCCTGTACCGCAGGGATCCCCACGTCGAACAGTGATCCGACCAGTGCTGCGGCCGTGCCGCCGACATAGGCGAGCAGTCCGGGCCACACCACGAGCGGGACGTCCTCGACCGCGGTGCCGGGATCGCGGCGTCGCCACGCGAACAGGAACATGCCGATCAGCACTCCGCCCAGCGGGGGAACGAACACTCCGAGCAGCGTGAGGAAGGCCGTGATCGCCTCGTCGATACCGGTGAGTGCCATCCCGATGCCGATGGCCACGCCACCGACGATGAACGGCCGCTTGTCGGGTTTGCCGAACAGCTCGGCACCCGCGACGCCGAACGCGTACGCCGTGTTGTCGTTGGTGGTCCACAGATTCGTCACGATGAGCAGGACCGCCAGACCTGTCGAACCGAGCCCGAGGAGCACGTTCGCGAAGTCCGGTTCGCCGTAGCCGATCGCTCCCAGCCCGCCGAAGGCGAGGAGTCCGAACTGGACCAGCAGCATCGTTCCGGCCGTCATCGCGAAGGCGAGCGTGCTGCCCGGGGCGAACCGCGTCCAGTTGCCGATCTGCGAACCACCGCTGACGAACGTGCCGATCATCATGGTCAGCGCCGTGCCTGCGCTGATCGCTCCCGTCCCCTCGTAGGACACCACGGCGTCCCAGCCGCCCGCCTCGCCGACCGCCGAGATCGCGACCCAGAGGCACAGCGCCGTCATGAGCGGTACGGAGATCCACGACAGCAGCTCGATGCCGCGAAACCCGGTGTAGGCCGTCACGGCCATGGCGATTCCGCCGACCAACACGAGTGGCCAGGTCACCGACAGGTCGAACGCACCGCCCAACAGGGTGGCGAGCACACCGACCGTGATGCCGTACCAGCCGATCTGGGTGCCGCCGAGCAGGAGCGAGGCCCATTTGCCGCCGGCTTTGCCGAGCGCGAGCCGTGCCAGCAACACGGTGGTGAGACCGGTGCGGGCGGCGGCGATGCCCAGGGTCGCGATGTAGCCGGCCAGCACGAGCGCCGAGATCAGCGCCAGTACGAGGAACGTCGGGAAGCCGAACGCGCCCGCGACCTGTCCGCCCGTCGCCATCGTCGGGGTGAAGAACCCGAAGCCGGCGATGACCACGGCGAGGGAGGCGATGCCTTTGCGCGCGTGGTCGGGAACCCTGCTCAGCGGATGATCGCGGTCGATCGGTGCCGGGGCGGCGCCCGGGTCGGCGGCGCCCGGATCGGATGGTGTCTGCGACGTCGTCACGGAGCACCTCTCGGGAGGGGACGGGGAGAGGGGAGCACCGCTCCACGGCGACGGGGAGCGTACGTGCGCACAGCGGCGGACGTTAGCCCGACAGCGTACCGCCGTGTTGCGTGCGTTCGGCACGGGCGCCCGCGGGCACGCCCGTGGAGGTCACGGTGACGACGTCAGGGGTTCGGGGTGCGTCGGCCGGGTGGAGGGCAGGGAGTGGACGCCCGGCCGGTTCCGGCGGTGCCCGTCCCGCGCTCGGCGCGCGGGACGGGCACCGCCGGAAGGGGTCAGCGCCGGCTGCGTGCGGGCGCGCGGGTCAGCGTCAGCACGATCAGGCCGAGCACGATCATCGCGGCGGCGAACACGATCAGCCGCGGCAGGTCCTGCTCGGCGCCCGTCTCGGCGAGCTTGTCCGGACCGTCGTCCTGCGTGGCCACGTCGCCGCCAGCCTTCTGCTGTGACTGCTGCGGAGCCTGCTCGGCGGCCTGCTTCGGTGCTTCCTCCAGCACGAGCTGGTCGCTGCCGGTGCCGTCCGCGACGGCGTTCTGGTCCGCCGCCCCACCGGCGTCGTCCGAACCAGTGCCGGCGCCATCCTGTCCCTGGTCACCGTCGTCGCCGGCCTGCGGGTCGGTCGCCTCGTCCCGGCCGTCCGCCGCGTCGTCATCGGATGGTGCGTCGTCATCGGACGGCGTGGCGGGAGCGTCGGACTCCGGCGAATCCGGCGTGGACGGTTCCGGCTCCGGGCTCGGCTCGGGATCGGGTTCGGGACTCGGTTCGGGTTCCGGCTCCGGCTCCGGTTCCGGTTCCGGGCTCGGCTCGGGGTCGGGGTCCGGTTTCGGATCGGGCTTCGGGTCCGGGTCCGGCTTCGGGTCCGGTTTTGGCTCCGGTTTCGGTTCGGGGTCGGACTTGTCGTCGTCGCCGCGGGCCAGCTGCTTCAACTGAGCCATCGAGCCGTTGAAGGTGTTCTGGTCGCCGGGCATCGGGCCGTGATCGTTGTACTGCCACAGCGTGTAGTGGGTCCAGCCGTTCGGCAGTTCGCCGACGCGATCGTTGTAGCGGGCGATGAACAGCGGGTGGTCGCTGCCGAATCGGGGCGAGTTGCCGGTGCAGTTCTTCCACCAGTCCGTGGTCGTGTAGATCATCGGCCACCGGCCGGTCTTGGTGTGGACCCGCTCGGAGAAGCTCTTGATCCACCGGACCATCTCGCCGTGCGACCGGCCGTAGCACGGGTCGGCGCCGTACGGGTTGTACTCCATGTCGAGCAGCGGCGGCAGTGTCTTGCCGTCCGCAGACCAGCCGCCGCCGTTCGCGACGAAGTAGTCGGCCTGCGGCGCCGCCGGACCGACGTCCGGGCGGGCGAAGTGATAGGCGCCGCGGATCATGCCGACGTCGTGGGCGCCGTTGTACTGCTGGGCGAAGTACGAGTTGGTGAATCCGGTGCCCTCGGTGGCCTTGACGTAGGCGAACCGTGCGCCCGTGTTCCACGCGTGCTGCCAATCGACGTTCCGCTGGTGCCCGGAGACGTCGATGCCCGGAACGCCGTCCGGGGCCGCCGCGGCGCGCGATCCGCCCAGCAGGGTCAGTGATCCGAGCAGCATCGCCGCGAGTGCGGCCAGGGTCAACGAGATCCGCGAGGCGGTGCGCAGGCCGTTCGCCGGCATGGTGTTCCTCCCAAGCCGCACCTGCAGGGCCGGGCGCGGCGTTCGGTTCGGGCCGCGCTCGGCATGCGCGCGGCCCTGGTCTGCACAAGCGCCTTCAGGATCGGTTCACATGGTGCTGGTGTAAATATGTGGGTCGGGTGTGACTCGTGTGACTTCTGTGGTTTACGCAGGTCAGGTGACCGTCCGCCCTGGCGCAGTGCAGGCGAAGTCACCTTCGTGGGTGACGTCTACGAGGGGACGTGCCTTGCGCTCACCGGGGGTATCGGGTGGGTCCACGGTGTCGCGGTCGTGCGGATCTGACGGATTCGTGACATCGGCGCCGGTCCGGCCGCGAACGTCCGCGGCCGCTCCTACGGTGTCGGCATGCGTGTTCTCATCACCGGTGGCGCCGGATTCGTCGGATCGCACGTGGCGGACGTCCTGACCGAGCGCGGCCACGAGGTGCGGCTGCTCGACCTGCTGGTCGACACCGCCCACGGTGGTGGCAGGCCGCCGGCCTGGGTGCGTGGTTACGACACGGTGCTCGGAGACGTGCGCTCCGACGAGGTCCTCGACTCGGTGCTGTCCGATGTGGATGTCGTCTGCCATCAGGCCGCGGTCGTCGGGCACGGGCTCGATCCGTCGGACGCGCCGCGGTACACCGCCCACAACGATCACGGCACGGCTGTGCTGCTCGCGGCGATGTTCCGGGCCGGGGTGCAGCGGCTCGTGCTGGCGTCGTCGATGGTCGTGTACGGCGAGGGTCGTTACGCGTGCCGCGAGCACGGCGTGACGCCGCCTGCGCCGCGGCGCAGCGACGCGATCGCCGGCGGGCGGTTCGAACCACCGTGCCCCCACTGCGGCTCCGACCTGGAACCGTTGCTCGTGCCGGAGGACGCTCCGCTCGACCCGCGCAGTGTCTATGCGGCGTCGAAGGTCGCTCAGGAGCATCTCGCGAGCGCGTGGGCGCGGCAGACCGGCGGCGACGTGTGGGCGTTGCGCTACCACAACGTGTACGGCCCGAGGATGCCGCGAGACACCCCGTACGCGGGCGTGGCGTCGCTGTTCCGCTCCCGGCTGGAACGTGGCGACGAGCCGGTGGTGCTCGAGGACGGCGGGCAGCGGCGCGACTTCGTCCATGTGCGCGACGTGGCGCTGGCGAACGCGCTCGCGGTGGAACGGCCGACCGAGGGCCTCACCCCGGTCAACGTGTGCTCGGGTGAGCCGCACACGGTCGGCGAGCTCGCGGCCGAACTGTCCCGTGCGATGGCGGGCCCGGAGCCGCGGATCGTCGGCGGTGCCCGGCCCGGGGACGTGCGGCACGTCGTGGCGGACCCGGCGCGGGCGCGCGAGCTGCTGGGCTTCCAGTCGTCGGTGCCGTTCGCGGCCGGTGTGACGGCCTTCGCGACTGATCCGCTCCGTTCCTCCGCCGGTCTCGGCTGAGCGCACCGGCATCGCGACCGGCGCGGGTCAGCCTGCCAGGGGCAGCCGAACCTCGAACCGGCACCCCGGCCCGTGGTTGCGCACCTCGATGCGGCCGGAATGCGCCTCGACGAGGCCTTTCGCGATCGCCAGGCCGAGGCCCGCGCCGGCCGGCTGGTCACCGGACTCCGGCGTGCGGGCGGCGGTGCCGCGGTAGGCCACGTCGAACACCTTCGGCAGGTCGGATTCGGCGATGCCACCGCAGGCGTCGTCGATCGCGAGTACGCCCCGGCCCTCGTCGACACCGGCGTGCACCACGACCGTGCCGTCCTGCGGTGTGTGGCGGATGGCGTTGGACAGCAGGTTGCGCACGACGCGGCCGAGCTCGGTGTCGCTGCCGAGTACGACGGGCCAGGCCGCGGCGTCGGTGTGCACCCGGATCCGTTTCCGGTGTGCGACGGGCCCCTGTGCGGCCAGGGCGTCCTCGACGACCTCCCGTAGCGGCACGGCCGCCAACGTCAGGTGGAGCGCGCCGGCGGTGATGCGGGAGAGCTCGAACAGGTCGTCGACCATGCCGGACAGCCGCGCGCTTTCGGTGCCGATCCGGTTCGCGTAGTCGGCCACCTCCTCGGGCCTGCTGACCACCCCGTCGGACAGCGCCTCGGCCATCGCGCGAATCCCGGACAGTGGGCTGCGCAGGTCGTGGCTGATCCACGCGACGAGCTCGCGACGCGATTCCTCGGCGGCCCGTTCCCTGCGGCGCGCCTCGCGTTCCCACACACTGCGGCGCGCGATCAGGCGTCCGAACAACACGGCCACTGGCACGGTCACGAGCGCCACCAGCAGGCAGACGAGCCACATCGTCGTGAGGGTCGCGTCGAACATGAACCCACTGATGCCGAGCACGCCCGCGAACATGGCGATCACCGGGATCAGGACCAGCACGGTCATCGTCGTGGCCAGGGTGCGGCGGCGCACCGCGCGGAGCACCAGCGCGCCGGCCAGCACGACGGGAATCACCAGCGCCAGTGCCACGGGCAGAATGTGGAGTGCGTGCTCCAGCATCGCTGCGAAGGACTCGTCGGGCGTGATCATGAGCGGAGGCCCGCGTCGTAGCGGTAGCCGACGCCCCACACGGTGGCGATCCGGGCGGGCTCGGCGGGCACCCGTTCGATCTTCTCCCGCAGCCGTCGCACGTGGACGGTCACGGTGGACTGGTCGCCGAAGTCCCAGCCCCACACGCGTTCGAGCAACTGCTGCCGCGTGAACGCCTTGCCGGGATGGGTGAGGAAGAACCAGAGCAGGTCGAACTCGCGGGTGGTCAGTGCGAGTCCACCGCCGTGCAGTGTCGCGGTGCGCGCTGCGGGGTCGAGCGTCAGCGGCCCGTCGGTGACCACGTCTCCGGAACCGGCGGTGTCGGCCGCGGGCCTGACGCGCCGCAGCACCGAGGTCACCCGCAGCGCCAGCTCGCGCGGACTGAACGGTTTCGTCACGTAGTCGTCCGCGCCGAGTTGCAGCCCGGCGATCCGGTTCTCCTCCTCGCCCAGGGCGGTCAGCATCACCACCGGCACGTCCGAGGCCTCGCGTGCGCCGCGGATCCGGCGGCACACTTCCAACCCGTCGAGGTCCGGGAGCATCAGATCGAGCACGACGAGGTCGGCGGGGCGCTGCTCGTGGGCGCGGAGCGCCTCCTGTCCGGTGCCGGCGAGCGCGACCGTGTATCCGGCGAGTTCGAGATATCGGCGGACGACGTCGCGGACGGTCACGTCGTCGTCGACGACGAGGATCGTGCCCTCGGAATCGGCCCGCGCGGCCGCGCTCGTGGTCATGGCGATCCTCCTCGTCTCACGCGGGCAGCCGTCCGCGTCACCAGTTCGTCAGGAACAGATGGTTCACCGCGAGTGCGGTCGCCGCTTGCAGCGCCAGCCACCAGCGTGCACTGCGTGCCGGTAGGAACGCCGCGGCAGCGAGGAGCCACACGGCGAACGGCAGCCAGATGCGTTCGACCTCGGCCTTCGACAGGCCCGACAGGTCGGCGGCGGCAACGGTCACGACGGCACCGGCCACCACGGCCACGAGGCGAGGTGCGGCACGCAGCCCGCACGCGGCCCGGCGGAGCGCCGGCCCGATAGCCGGACCGGTCGCCAGGGCCAGGCAGCCGAGGTTGGCCCACACCCAGAAGGTGTACGGCCGGTCCGCGGCGATGCCTTCGTAGTAGCGGTCGACCACGGCGTGGTACCCGTCGAGCCACCAGAACCCGCCGAGCGCGAACAGCCCGACCACGGCGAGAGCACCGGCCACGGCGAGGCCGAACGCCCGCCAGGCGCGGGTGGCCACGACGACGGCGAGCGCGATCGCGCCCAGCGTGATCAGCCCGTACGAGAGGAAGATGCCGAACCCGAGGATCGCGCCCGCGGGCAGGGCCCACGCCGGGTGGCGCACCGCAGCGAGTGCGAGCAGCGCGATGCCGGTGGCGGTCACACCCGCGAACAGGGCGTCGGCCGAGACCCCGAGCCACACCGCGCCCGGGAACAGCACCAGCAGCGGCAGCGCGGTGCGGGCGCGGTCGCGGTGACCGAGCAGCGACACCGTCGCCGGGACGGCCACCGCCGCGAGGGCACCGGCCAGCACGCACACGGTCGACGCGGCGACCCCGCCGCCGAGCCCGATGCGGTCGAGCCAGACGAACACCAGCGTCGCACCGGGCGGATGGCCTGCCACGTGGACGGTCCACGAGTCCGGTTGACCGTGAGCGATGCGGTCGGTGAAGCCGGCGAGCATCGCGGGGATGTCGGTGATGCCGGGGACCTCGGCCAGATACTCGGTACCGGGGGTGAGCCGGCCCGCGAAGCCCCGCTGCCAGCCGTCCACGAGCGCGAGCGAGGTGATCCAGCCCAGCGCCGTGACATAGCCGAGCACCAGAGCCCTGCGCCAGGGCAGGCGCGCCGCGAGTGACGGCCCGTAGCAGATGGTGAGGACGGCGAGCAGCACCGCGGGCACCGTGCCGGGCCCGGCGTGGGCCAGCGGCGTGCCGAGGAGCGGCCACTCCCCGAAGTCCTCCGGGGCTCCCTTGAAGGAACTCGGGCCGAGCTGGCGAGCGGGATTCCACCAGAGGGTGCCCGCCACAGCGGCACCGACCAGCGCGACGACCACGGTGGCGGCGAGGAGGTCGGCGGGAGGCACCGGCCGGCTGCGGGTGGCCGGGCCGGAGGGTTCGCCACCGGGGTCGTCGCGCTGGTCGGCGGTCATCGCCGTCGAATCTAGCGGCGCGGCCGCCGGCGGCCCAGCCGACGCGGCGTGACGTCAGGACTTCGTAAGACGTTCCGGGTGATGCGACGGCCGGCAGCGCGCCGGCGGCCGCGACGTCAGGGTTTCGTAAGCCGCCGCTCGGTTTCCGCGCCGCGTCCGGTCGTCCTAGCGTCGGAGAGGTGGACGACGACGCAGAGGGGACCGAACTCGCGGCCCCGAGTAGCCCGGCGGACGGCGCGGCGCACGGCACGGTGGACGTGGTGCTGCCGTGCCTCGACGAGGCCGCGGCGCTGCCGGGCGTGCTGGCCCGCCTGCCTGCCGGATACCACGCACTGGTGGTGGACAACGGTTCGACCGACGGCTCGGCGGACGTGGCACGGGCCCATGGCGCGACGGTCGTCCCCGAGTCCCGGCCCGGTTACGGAGCTGCCGTCCACACCGGACTCGTCTCGGCCACGGCCGACATCGTGTGCGTGATGGACGCGGACGGCTCCCTCGACGCCGCTCGGCTGCCGGATCTGGTGGCGCACGTCCGGTCTTCCCGGCTCGTCGTGGGTGCGCGGCGACCGGTGACCGCGACGGCCTGGCCGTGGCACGCGCGGACGGGTAACCGGGTGATCGCGGCGCTGCTGCGGCGGCGCGGCGTGCCGGTGACCGACCTCGGCCCGGTGCGGGTGGCGTACCGGACGTCGTTGCTGGCGCTGGACGTGCGCGACCGTGCGTTCGGCTATCCGCTCGAGGTGCTGTTGCGGGCGGCGGAGGCGGGCTGGTCCGTGGTGGAACTACCGGTCGACTACCACGAGCGAGCGGCCGGCACGTCCAGCAAAGTGACGGGCTCGGTCCGGGGCACGTGGCGAGCGGTCCGCGACATGGCGAGGGTCCTGTGACCGGCGCGGTCGTGCTGGTCGTCGCGAAAGCGCCGGTGGCCGGAGCGGCGAAGACGCGGCTGGCGGCGTCGGTCGGCGCCGTGGCGGCGGCCCGGGTGGCCGCGGCATCGCTGCTGGACACGATCGAGGCGGCGGTGCACACCCCGGCCGCGACGACCGCAGTCGCGTTCACGGGTGACGTCTCGGCCGCGGAGGAGCATGCGGAGCTGGTGGGGTTGCTCGGCCGGTGCGTGGTGTTCGGTCAGCGGGGCCTCGGGTTCGCGGAGCGGCTGGCGGCCGCGCACGCGGACGTGGCCGACCGGTACGCGGGGGCATCCGTGGTGCAGATCGGCATGGACAGTCCCCAGGTCACGCCGGGGCTGCTCGCATCGGCGCTGTCCCGGTTGGACACCGTGGATGCGGCGCTGGGCCCGGCCGTGGACGGCGGATGGTGGGCCCTCGCGCTACGGAATCCGCGCCACGCCGCGGTGCTCAGGGGAGTTCCGATGTCCACTGCGGACACGGCGGCGGCCACTCGTGCGGCGTTGGCGGGCATCGGCCTCGACGTGGCGGCCCTGCCGCTGATGTCCGACGTGGACACCGAGCAGGACGCACGCGCGGTGGCGCGCTCGGTGCCGGGCAGCCGGTTCGCACGCGCCGTCGAGACCGAACTCGGCGCAGGCAGCGCTGCGCAGTGGCAAGGGCCGCAGTGGCAAGGGCAGCGGTGGGAAGAAGGGGAGCGGTGAACGGGTTCGACACCGGCCTGCTGGGCGGCCCGGCCTGGCTCGAAGCGGCGAGTGGTGCCCGTATCGCCCTGCCCGCAGAACGGTGGCACGCGGCACCGGCCGACGGCGACGAACTGCTGCTCGGCGCCTGCACCGGGCCGACCGTCGACATCGGGTGCGGCCCCGGACGGCTGAGTGCCGCTCTCGGTGACCTGGGGGTGCCGGTACTGGGGGTGGATTCGTCGCCGGTCGCGGTGGACCTGACCCGGCGGCGCGGCGCGCCCGTCGTCCTGCGCAACGTCTTCGAGTCGTTGCCGGCCGAAGGCCGTTGGCGCCACGCGCTGCTGGCGGACGGCAACATCGGGATCGGTGGCGATCCGGTGGGCCTGCTGCACCGGGTGGCGAGGCTGCTGGCCCCGGGCGGGAGCGCGCTCGTGGAGCTCGACCCGCCTGGCGGTGGCCTGCGGCGGGGCCGGGCACGGGTCTCGACAGGGGAGAGCGCGCCCGGGACCTGGTTCGATTGGGCGTGGGTCGCCGCCGACGCCGCTCCCGGACTCGCCTCCGACGCGGGCCTGCGGTTGGACTGGGTGGTGGGCCGCGGTGGCCGGTGGTTCGCGGAGTTCCGCAAACCCGGCAGGGCGTCGGATCCGCCGGGTGATGCCGAGCGGCAGGCCGGGTCCTGAGCCGGGCCGATCGCGCGGCCGAGGCTTGTCGGCCCGGTCGTGGCGGAGCTACCGTCGCCGCGGACCGAGTGTGCCCGTCCGCGTGGGCACCGGCACGACCTGGAGGGCAGCGTGGCCCAGAAGGCATTCGCCTCGTCGGCGGACCTCGACGAGAAGGAACGGACGCTCGAGGTGCTCGCCGACGGCGTGTACGCCCTCACCGCCGAGGGCGACCCGAACGTGGGCGCGATCGAGGGCGAGGACTTCCTCGTCTGTTTCGAGGCCCTGGCCACGCCCGTCGTCGCCCGCGAATGGCTGGCCATGCTGCGCGAGTACACGGACAAGCCGGTGCGATACCTGGTGCTGTCGCACTACCACGCGGTGCGGGTGCTGGGTGCGTCGGCATTCGACGCCGACGTCATCGTCGCCCACGAGAACACCCGCGCACTGGTTGCCGAGCGCGGAGCCGAGGACTGGGAGAGCGAGTTCGGGCGGATGCCGCGGCTCGCGAAAGGTGCCGAGTCGGTGCCGGGGTTGACCTGGCCGACGCTGACCTTCTCCGACCGGCTGACCATCGACCTCGGCGGCGACCGGGGAGACCTGGTGCTCGACCATTGCGGCCGCGGGCACACCGAGGGCGACCTCGTGGCGTGGCTGCCGCAGCAGAAGATCCTGTTCGCGGGCGATCTCGTGGAGGCCGAAGCGGCGCTGTACACCGGCGACGCGTTCCATCGCGAATGGGCGTCGTCGACGTTGGATCGAGTCGCGGCCTACGGTGCCGAGCAGTTGGTCGGCGGCCGCGGCGGCGTCACGAGGGGCCGCTCGGCCGTCGACGCCGCCATCGCCCAGACACGGGAGTTCCTCAGCGTGATGCTCCGCGAGGTCGGTGCGGTGCACGAGTCCGGAGGCACGCTCAAGGAGGCTTTCGACCGCGCCCACGCCGCACTGGCACCCGGCTACGGGCATTGGCCGATCTTCGAGCACTGCCTGCCGTTCGACGTCTCCCGGCTGTGGGACGAACTGTCCGGCGTCGAGCGCCCGGTGATCTGGACGGCCCAGCGCGACCGTGAGGTGTGGGACCGGCTGCAGGACTGAGACGGGCGGAGGATGAAGCGTGGCAGACCTCGACGACGCGGTCGCCACCCGTGGTGTCGCGGTGATCGGTGCGGGCCCGGTCGGACAGACGACGAGCCTGCTGCTGGCCCGCCGGGGCGTGCCCGTGGTGCTGCTCGACGGCAGACCGGAGCGTGACCCGGTCGGCTCGAAGGCCATCTGCCAGCAGCGCGACGTGCTCGACGTGTGGGAGTTCGCCGGCGGCGGACGGCGCATCGCGGCCGAGGGCGTGACGTGGCGGACCGCACGGACGTTCCACCGTGACCGCGAACTGTTCGCCGACCACCTGCCCGACGCGGGGGTATCGGAGTTCCCTCCGTTCGTGAACATCTCGCAGGCGCGGGTGGAGGAGATCCTCGACGAGCAGATCGCGCGGCAGCCGCTGATCGAGGTCCGGTGGGACCGGGAGGTGGTGGGACTCGCGCAGGACTCCTCCGGTGTGACGATCCGGTGCGTCGGTGGCCGAGACCTGCGTGCCGCGTATGCGGTGGCGTGCGCCGGTGCCCGCGCGGAGTCCGTCCGGCGGGCACTCGGCGTGACCTTCGGCGGGCGCTCGTTCGACGACCGGTTCCTGATCTGCGACATCCGCGCTGACCTGCCGGACTGGGCCGATGAGCGCCGGTTCTACTTCGACCCGGCCTGGAATCCGGGCAGACAGGTGCTGATCCACCCGTGTCCGGGCGGCGTGTTCCGGATCGACTGGCAGGTGCCCGAGGATTACGACCTGGTGGCGGAGCAGTGGTCCGGAGCGCTGGACGAGCGGATCCGCGCGATCGTCGGCGACGTCGGCTACGACGTCGTCTGGTCATCGGTGTACCGGTTCCATTCCCGCGTGGTGGACCGGATGCGGGTCGGCCGGGTGTTGCTGGCCGGCGACTGCGCGCACCTGTACGCCCCGTTCGGCGCCCGCGGGCTGAACTCGGGTGTCGGCGACGCCGACAATGCCGCGTGGAAGCTCGCGTGGGTGCTGCGGGGCTGGGCGGGCGAGGCGCTGCTGGAGAGCTATCACGCCGAACGTCACGCCGCTGCGGAGGAGAACCTCGCGGTGACGACGGCGACCATGGATTTCCTCGTCCCGCACGACGAGGACCGGCGGCGCAGGCGGGAGGCCGTACTGACCGGCGCGGTGTCCGACCCGGGGCTGCGCGGGCAGGTCGACTCGGGGCGGCTCGCGGAGCCGTTCTGGTACGTCGCCTCGCCGCTGACCACGGTCGACGAGACTCGTCCGTTCGCGGGCAGGCCGCCGCGTGCGACGGTGCCGTCGCCCGGCCCCGGCATTCTGGTTCCCGACGTTCCGGTGTCGGTGGCCGATTGCACCCGACTGCGGGAACTCGCCCGCAGCGGCTTCCTCGTCCTGGCGGCGCCGGAGGCGGACCTGGCTGCGGCGGAGGCCGTGCTGACGGCAGGGAACAGGCGCGGCGGGACGGACGAGGGGGAGTGGACGGGACCGCTGCGGGTGCTGGCGGCCGACGACGTCGACCCGACCGGATCCGTGGCGGCCGAGCTGGGCATGCGCAGCGGGGAGCTGTGGGTGCTGCGACCGGACGCGTACGTGGCCGCGGTGATCACCGACCCACGGGACCTCGGGCCCGTCCTGCGCCGGGCCTGCGGCCGCGCGGCCACCCCTGTCCGGTGACGGCGGCGCAGGCCGGGGAATCGGCCCCGCCGAGGGCTGGCGTCACGCCGTCCGATGCCGCATTCTCGTTCATCGCCGCGCCCCGCCTGCCGGGCGAGGTGCGGTGCGCCGGCAGGCGACCGCCTCCCCGGCACGGTTCGAACAACGGAGTTCACATGGAACCGCAGTCCCCACTGCACGGATCCGCAGCGGCCGGCGACCGCCGACCGGAACGGCGGAAGTTGACGACCGGCGAACGGAAGGTGCTGGCCAGCACCCTCGCCGGTACGTCCATCGAATGGTTCGACTTCTTCATCTACGCGCAGGCCGCCGGTCTGGTGCTCGCGCCACTGTTCTTCGGCCCGCTCAGCGAGGAGTCACCCGGGCTCGCCGCGGTCGTGTCGCTGGCGACGATCGGCATCAGTTTCCTGTTCCGGCCGCTCGGCGCGATCATCGCCGGACGATACGGTGACCGCCTCGGCCGCAAGAAGATGCTGGTGCTCACGCTCGTCACGATGGGCGGGGCGACGACCCTGATCGGCCTGCTCCCGACCTACGCGGAGATCGGTGTCGCGGCCCCGATCCTGCTGATGCTGTTGCGGATCCTGCAGGGATTCTCCGCGGGCGGCGAGTGGGGCGGCGCCGCCCTGATGTCGGTGGAGCACGCGCCGGTGAACCGGCGAGGGGTGTTCGGAGCGTACCCGCAGATCGGCGTCCCGATCGGCCTGATCCTCGCCACCGGCATGCTGTGGGCGGTCACGTCGCTCACCACGGCGGCGCAGTTCGAGGCGTGGGGCTGGCGGGTCCCGTTCCTGTTCTCCGTGGTGCTGGTCGGCGTGGGCTACGCGATCCGGCGGGCCGTCGAGGAGAGTCCGGTGTTCCAGGAGATGCTGGAGCGGCGGAAGGAATCGTCGGCACCGCTGCGGGACCTGATGCGCGGCCACAAGCGGGAAGTCGTATTGACCGCGCTGATCTTCGTGGGCAACAACGCGGCCGGGTACCTGGTCATCGCGTACTTCCTGACCTACGGCACGAACGTGCTCGGGCTGGAGCGGTCCGCGATCCTGACCGTGATCGTCATCGCCTCGGTGGCCTGGCTGCTGTCCACACTGTGGGGCGGGATGTTGTCGGACCGCATCGGCCGCGTGCGCACGTTCCAGTTCGGCTACGCGTTCATGTTCGTGTGGATGCTGCCGATGTTCCTGCTGGTCGACACCGGTGACCTGATGCTGTTCGCCGCCGGGATCGTGATCCTGGCCCTGGGACTCGGCTTCTCCTACGGCCCGATGTCGGCCCTGTACGCCGAGATGTTCCCGGTGAGTGTGCGCTATTCGGGCGTGTCGATCGGGTATGCGCTCGGTGCGATCCTCGGCGGTGCGTTCGCCCCGACGATCGCCGAACTGCTGGTGCAGGGCACCGGATGGGGCGGTTCGGTCGGCCTGTACATCATGCTGCTCGCGGTGATCTCGGGCGGCGCGGTGTCGCTGGTGAAGGAGCCGAAGGGGGTCGACCTCGGGGTCGACGCTGCCGCAGGGCGGGCGTCCGCCGACCGCGCAGGCACCTGACGGGGCACGACGACCGGTGCCGCATTCGGACGGTGTGGCGTCGTGGCCCGGCCTCGTCCAGGGCGGGCCACGACGCCACGCGACGACGGAGGCCGCCGGCCAGGACATGAGGGCCCGCCAGGTCTTCGGCCCGCACACCCTGTCGGTGACGAGCCGGTTGACCGACTGGGCTTCTCGACGGCCGACTTGGGACCGACCCGAGTCGGCCGTCGACGCGCAGATCGGCGAAGTTGCGGCTGCGCAGCAGCCGCTGAATGACCTTCACCGAGTCACCCGAGGCGCCCGGGTCGAGGCGGCATGCGCGATCAGCGGCCGAATCAGCAGACGCCATCGCTCGGCCGGGGGACGCCGAGCCCGAAGAGCGGACGGAGCTTGATGCCGACCCAGGTACCGAACAGCGCGAACGCGCCCCACAGCCAGCCGTGCAGGCTGCCGGTGGAGATGCCGCCGAGATAGGCGCCGATGTTGCAGCCGCCGGCGAGGCGGGCGCCGAGTCCCATCAGGACGCCGCCGAGGACCGCGGCGACGGCCGTGCGCCACGGGATCTCCGCCCTGATCTTCCAGGCGCCCGCCGCGGCGGCGGCGACGGCCGCACCGAGAATGATCCCCACGTTCGTGAGCGTCGTCTTCTCCGTCCACACCGAGTCGCTCAGCATCTCGGCGAACCGTGGCTGCTGCCAGAAGTCCCACGTCTCGGGATGCAGACCGATCAACTGCAGCAGCTTCGCGCCCCACAGGGCGAACGCGGTGGTCACACCCCAGATGCCACCGGAAACGAGTACGACCGCGGCGGCCAGCACGCCCAGCACGAGGGCTCCGACCAGCATCGGCCAGGAACCGCGGAACACCCGGGCGACGCCCCTCGCGGTGGGCGGAGTGCCGACGGGCGGCGGGTTGCGCCGGGCCTGGACGACCCGGGTCGCCACGACGATGAGCAGGAGGACCGCGAGCGTGATCGCCCAGGAACCGAACCATCCGACGTGGTCGGACAGCAGCACGCCCGGTACCGCGGGCCAGCCGTCGAGTACGGGGAAGGCGAACGTGTAGAGGACCGAGCCGATGACGAACCCGCCCAGCGTGAGCACGATCGTCGACTGGCCCGAGCCGACGGCGAACAACGTGCCGGATGCGCACGCACCACCCAGTTGCATGCCGATCGCGAACAGGGTGGCGCCCACGAACAGCGCGAGCCCGATGGGTCCTGCACTGGCCTCGGGCGTGGTGCCGAACAGCCCGGTGCCGGTGCCGATGACGAGGGCGATGAGCGTGGCCGCGGTGCCGAGCAGCAGAGTGTGAGCGCGCAGCCCCTCGCCGTTGCCGACGCCGATCAGCTGCCTCCAGGCGGAGGTGAAACCGAATCGGGAATGGAACAGCGCCGCCCCGAGCAGCAGCCCGATGACCAACAGTGCGCCGAACTGGGCGCCGTGCACGGACCAGACGTACCAGGCGAGTGCGAGGGCGCCGATTCCCGCGACGACGAGGGGCACCGGCCGCACGGGGCCTTCGGGTTCCCGGTGCGGCGCCGGCCCGGAGGTCGGCGACGTGGTCAGGAAGGTGCGTACGGGGGTGGGGTCGGTGTCGGTGGACACGGTCGCTCCTGCGTCGATGCGATGCCGCGGCCGCGGCGATCCACAGTGGAACCACCGGGCCGCCCGGTTGATGGGTGGCAGGCCCGCGGCCGCTCGGAATCCCTCGGCGGCGGTCATGCGGTGATCGTCACGCGGCGATCGTGAGCGGGGACGGCGGGCCGGGCTCGGCGCCGGTGCCTGCCGTTCTGCAGCCTACGTCCGTGCGCAGGAGACGCGACCGGCGTCCACTATCCGGGACGCCCGGAAGGCAGTGTCGTGGGCGCGTGCCCTGTGTCGTCGTCGACGATCTCGGGCGGATCGAACGCACGGACGTCGGGCACGTCCGGGCCCGCCGGTTCGATCTCGACGAGCGTGGTGCCGGAGGTCGGCCCCTGGGCGAGCCGGGACGTCCCGACGTCGCGGGTCAGCACGTTCGGGTTGCCGTGCCGGCAGAGTCCGTCGGCGTCCGGGTCGTACCACGCGCCCGTCGCCAGCACCGCCACGCCGGGCCGCACCGCGTCGGTGAGCCGCGCACCGGCGAGGCAGGCGCCGCGGTCGTTGTGAATTCGCACGGTGTCGCCGTCGGCGATGCCGCGGGCACGAGCGTCGTCGGGGTGCAGGTCGACGGGCTCGCGGCCGCCGACCTTCGACTCCCGGCTGACGCGGCCGCCGTCGTACTGCGAGTGCAGCCGGGTCTTCGGTTGGTTCGACACCAGGTGCAGCCCGTGGCGCTCGGCCGCCTCCGTGCCGAGCCGCTCGTAGGGTTCGAGCCACATGGGCATGCCGGGACAGTCCGGATACCCGAACGCGGCGACCGTGTCGCTGACCAGTTCGATCCTGCCCGACGGCGTGGCGAGGGGAGCGGCCGCGGGGTCCGCGCGGAGGGCGGCGAACGAACCGCCGTCGGGCGTCATGTCCTTCTCCGGCAGTGCCGCCGAGCCCGCGTTCCAGAACGCGTCGAAGCCGGGCAGGTCGACGCCCTCGTCGCGCAGCCGATCGCGCGTGCGGTCGTACAGTTCGCGCACCCACTGCCACTCGGAGCGGCCCTCGGTGAACCGCTCACCGAAGCCGAGCCGCTCGGCCAGTCCGGCGAAGACCGCGTGGTCGGTGCGCACCTCCGCGGGCGGCGGCACCGCCCGGTGCATGGCGCTGATGGTGGAGTCGGCCGAGCCCAGCGCGAAATCGTCCCGTTCGAGCGTGGTGGCCACCGGGAAGACGATGTCGGCACGCGTGGCCGTCGCGTTCCACCAGGATTCGTGGACGATCACCGTGTCCGGTCGCCGCCAAGCCCGTTCGAGCCTGCCGAGATCCTGGTGGTGGTGGAACGGGTTGCCGCCGGCCCAGTACACGAGCCGGATGTCCGGAAACGTGATGCGCTCGCCGTCGTAGTCGATCGTCGCGCCCGGGTCGAGCAGCATGTCCGCGACGCGCGCGACGGGAATGCGAGCCACGGCACCGCCAGGGGGCTGGGGGAGCGCAGCGATCCGCCGATGGCCGCGGGTCCCGTGCTCGGCGATGCCCAGTCCGCCCGCGGGTCCGCCGCCGGGCAGGCCGCACGACCCGGACAGCGCCGCCAGCGCGATGCCCGCCCAGTACGGCTGCTCGCCGTGGTCGTGCCGTTGGATCGACCACGCGAGGTTGATCACCGTGCGGTGGGCGGCGATCGTGCGGGCCAGGTCGCGGATGTCGCCCGCAGGCACTCCGGTGATGCCGGTTGCCCACGCCGGATCCTTCGCCGTGCCGTCGCCGCGGCCGAGCACATAGTCGCGGAGCCGGTCGAAGCCGCTGCAACAACGGTTCGCGAAGTCGGTGTCGGCGAGGTCCTCGGTGAGCAGCACGTGGATGAGCGCGAGCATCAGCGCCGTGTCGGTTCCGGGCCGCAACGGCAGCCACTGCGCGCCGAGGTCGGCCGCGGCGTCGTCGCGCACGGGGGAGACGTTGACGAATCGCACCCCGGCCTCGGCCGCGGCCCGTTGCCACGAGGTCTGCGTGTGCCTGCTCGGACCTCCCGGCACCATCTGGGTGTTCTTGGCTGCCAGCCCGCCGAAGGAGACGACGAGGCCGGCGTGTTCGGTGATCTCCCGCCACGTCGGGCCGCGCTCGTGCAGGCTGGTCGGCCCGCCTCCGATCACGTGCGGCAGGACGACCTCCATGGCCGCGAAGCTGTAGGTGTTGACCGACGCGGTGTACCCGCCGGCCATGGCGAGGAACCGGTGGATCTGGCTCTGGGGATGGTGGAACCGGCCGGCGCTGCCCCAACCGTACGAACCGCCGTAGATCGCCGCGGGCCCGTGCTCGTCGCGGACCCGGGCGAGTTCCCCGGCCGCAAGGTCGGACGCGCGGTCCCAGCTCACGGCGACGAACCGGTCACGCCCGCGCTCCGAGCCGTGGTCGCCCCGGAGCCAGCCTTCGCGCACTATCGGACGGGTGATCCGGTACGGCGCGTGGTTCACCTCGGGCACGCCCGCGCCGATCGGGGACGGATCCGGATCGCCCGGATGCGGTTCCAGCGCCACGACCCGGTCGCCCGAGGACAGGACGTCGTAGCGGCCCCAGTGAAAGGTCGTCGGGGTGCGGATGGTCTCGCCTGCCGAACTGTCGCCAGTCACCCCGGCGACGGTACTCGTGTGCCGGGCGGGCGGCGGCTGCCACGGTCGTGTGAGTCCGGGGCGCGTGTCCTGGGCTCGCGGCCGGGCGAGCGCACTGCCGAACCGGATGGTCGCGAGTAATCTCCGACTCGGTGACCGGACGTGATCGTGGTCACGCAGGCCGGGCCGGCGGCAGGCACCCGAGGGGAGCGCAGTTCATGGCAACGATCGTGGCGGGCATCGACGGGTCGGCATCGGCGATGAACGCGGCCGTGTGGGCGGCCCAGGAGGCGGCGCGGCGCGGCGACACGGTGCGCCTCGTCCACGCATACGTCGTCCCGACCAGCGCCTACCCGGCGTTTGCGACGTCGTCGTCCGAAGTGCGGGAGAGCGCGGAGCAACAGGCCCAGACCGCGCTGGACGTCGCCCGTACCGAGATCGCCCGGACGGTGCCGGGTGTCGAGGTCGAGGCGCAGCGGACCGAGGGTCAGCCGGGCCATGTGCTCACCGGTGAATCGCGTGGGGCGCGGTGCGTGGTGATCGGATCGCGCGGCCACGGCGGGTTCACCGGCATGCTCGTCGGCTCGATGGCGGTGACGCTGGCCTCGCATGCGCACAGCAACGTCGTGGTGGTCCGCGGCGAGCACCACGACGACCCGCCGCCCACGACCGGGCCCGTGGTTGTCGGCATCGACGCCTCCGACCACGCCGGGCCGGCACTGGGGCATGCGTTCGATGCGGCGCACGAGCGTGCGGTGCCGCTCGTGGCTGTGCACACGTGGAACGACCTGGTTGCCGCGGAAGGGCCGTACGCGCACCCGTTCTCGACAGACCTGTCGGATGTCGAGACCGCGGGTGACGAACTGCTCGACGAAAGGCTCGCACCGTGGCGGAAGCGCTACCCCGACGTCGAGGTGCGGGAAGTGCTCGAACCGGGTCGGCCGGCGCGTGCCCTGCTGCAGCAGGCCGACGGCGCGCAGCTGGTGGTCGTCGGTACCCGGGGCCACGGTGGGTTCGCCGGCATGCTGCTCGGATCCACGAGCCAGGCACTCGTGATCCACGCACCGTGTCCGGTGCTCGTGATCCGCCACGAGGATGCGGGAGCCTGATCCTCACCGGGTCGCGACACGCGAGGGGTCGCGTCCGGTGACGTCGAAAGGAGCGCCAGGTATGGACACCGAACCGCCAGTGCTGCGCGACGGCCCGGTGGTGGTCGGGACCGACGGGTCGGACGGTGCGACCCGTGCACTGGACTGGGCCGCCGACATGGCCGTCCTGAGCAACCGGCCGCTGCGCATCGTGCACGCCTTCACCTACGTGCAGGGGTTCTACGGCGGGGACCTGCCGGCGAGTCCCGAGGTGTATCAGTCGATGGAGGACGAGGGGCGCAAGTTCCTCGACGAGGCGGTCGACCACGTGACGGCCCGGGCGCCCGAACTCGCCGTCGAGACCGACATGCCCCTGCAGGGGTCGGTCCCGATGCTGGTGGACGAGTCGGAGCGGGCGAGCGTGCTCGTGGTCGGCACCTCCGGGCGTGGCGGCTTCACCGGCATGCTGGTCGGTTCGACGTCGGTCTCGCTGACCGCGCACGCGCAGTGCCCCGTGGTCATCGTGCGGGGCGGCGGCAGCGGGTTGGCGACCGAAGGGCCGGTGGTCGTCGGCGTCGACGGCAGCGGGGTTAGCACGGCCGCTGTGACCGCCGCGTTCCAGACGGCCTCCCTGCTGGGCGCCCCACTGGTCGCCGTACACGCGTGGGCGGACGTCGAGTACGAATGGGGCATGCCGGAGATGGTCGAGAGCTCGTCACGGGAGCAGTCCGAGCAGATCGTGCTGTCGGAAGCGCTGGCCGGCATGCCGGAGCGGTATCCGGACGTGGCCGTGGAACGTGTCGTGGTGCCGGGCAAACCACGGCAGCAGCTGCTGGAACGCTCGCAGGGCGCGCGGTTGCTGGTTGCGGGCAGCCGCGGGCGCGGTGGTTTCCGCGGGATGCTCCTGGGATCGACGAGCCAGGCGCTCCTCCATCACGCCTCGTGCCCGGTCATGATCGTCCGGCCGCACCGGGGTTGACCGGGAACGAGGCGGTGCGGCCGCCGGTCAGGCCGGGCGCGGCCGTGGGCCGAGCGGCGGGTGCGTGAAATCGACGACGCGGTCGTGCCGCACCCACGTCGGTTCGACGTCGTCGGCGGCACCGTCCGGCCGGGTCGGCAGCCAGACCACGGCGGTGTAGGGATCGGGCACGGGCGGTGCGACGACGTGCCCGTGGACGACCTTCTCGTGGCCGACGTTCTGCTGGAGACAGTGCCGCGTGGCCGGCGCACCGCCCGGCAGATAGGTGACGCGGTCTCCGACGCCGATGTCGTTCGCGCGTTCGATCATGGCGACTCCCTTCGCGTGCGTGCCGGTACCCGAAAGCCGGCGTCCGTCGGCGCCGCGGGAGGTGCCGGAAGTGTCCGACGGTCCGGTTCGCCCGGAACACCCCTGCCGTGTCCGGTGCGGGTCCCGCCGTGGCCGTCCTACCCCAGCCGTGTGCGGCGCTCGGTGTGTGCACGTTTCCCCGCACGGCAAGCTACACCCGGGAGCGCGGTGCGGGAACGGCTCGACGGCACCGGGCGAACGGGTGGTCTGCGCCGGAGTTGCGGCGGCCGGTCAGGATCGTCGCCGGTACCCGCTGGTCCACAGTGGACTGAATGACGCCTACCCGGCAGTCAGTGATATAAGTCACAGATCTAGGGTTTGGCGTGTGACAGCCGCATGAACGGGGTGCTCGAAGGGTTCCTGGTCATCGGATTCGTGGTCGCGGTCGGATACGTCCTCGGCCGATCCGGTGCACTGGGCGGATCGGCCATGCAGGTGCTGTCCCGTACCGCGTTCTTCGTCGGCAGTCCGGCACTGCTGTTCGGCACGCTCGCGCGCACCGATGTCGGCTCGGTCTTCTCCACCGCGCTACTCGTCACGGGTGTCACCAGCACGCTGGCGTGCGCGCTGTACCTGCCGTTCGGGCTGATGCGGCGCAGGGCGGCCGGTGAGCTCACCGTCGGCTCGATGGCCAGCGGCTACGTCAACGCGGGCAATCTCGGCATCCCGATCGCGACCTATGTCCTGCACGGCGTCGCCGACGTGGCGCCCGTCCTGCTGTTTCAGCTGGCGGTGCTGACACCGGTGTTCACGTCGGTGCTCGACGTCCTGTCCGAACGTGCCGGCGGCGGCAGCCCGAACTGGCTGCGGGCGTTCAGCGCACCACTGCGCAATCCGCTCGCGCTGGCGAGTGCGGCCGGCATCGCCTGCTCCGCGACGGGCTTTCTGCCGCCCGAGGCCGTGATGGACCCGATCGACCTCATGGGCAATCTGGCGGTGCCGGCGATGTTGCTGGCCTTCGGCATCTCGTTGCACGCCTCGACCCTGCCGGGTCGTGACCGTGACCTGCGCTCCTCGCTGGTCACGGTGGTGGTACTGAAGAACCTGGTGCATCCGCTGCTCGCGTGGGTGCTCGCCACCGCGATCGGTGCAGGCCAGCACGCGCTGCTCGCGGCGGTGGTGTGCGCCGCGCTGCCCACCGCGCAGAACGTCTTCGGCTACGCGGTCCGATTCGACCAGGGTGTGCAGCTCGCGCGCGATGCCGCACTCACGACGACGATCGTGTCGCTGCCGATGCTGTTCGCCGTGGTCGCGGCAGTCGGCTGACGCCGCTGAAGCGAGCGCGACGGCCCACCGGCGACCCTGTCGAGGAGGTGGCGTGCGGGTCGTGGCGCGCTGCGGCGTCACCCGCGGCCAGTCGTACGAAGCGCCGGAACGGCGCAGCCGTGATACAAGAGAAGACCCGATGTGCACACGGCTTGGTGACGGAGAGCATATGGAACTGGTGATCACGGCCGACCGAAGTGACGATGCCTTGTTCGTCCGTGCGAAGGGCGAGGTGGACCTGGGTACGGTGGCCCAGCTCAACTCCGCCCTCGACGCCGCGTGCGAGGAGGCCTCGCCCCCCATGGCCGTGGTCGCAGATCTGAGCGGGGTCACCTTCCTGGCCTCGTCCGGGCTCAGCGCCCTCGTCCGGGCCCATGAACGCTGTGAAAAGGCCGGCACGCCGCTGCGCGTGATCGTCGGCAACCGCGCGGTGCTGCGCGGCTTCGAGGTGACCGGTCTGGACAAGTTGCTCGACCTGCGCGAGAGCGAATAGCGCCCGCGGCGCATAGGGTGTCGCCCATGGCGGTCTACTACGACGTACATCAGGACAATCCCCAGCCGCGGTCGATCGGTAAGGTCGTCGACCTGCTCCGCTCCGGCGGGCTGATCGCCTATCCCACCGATTCGTGCTTCGCGCTCGGCACCTCGCTCGACAACCGCGAAGGACTCGACCGGATCCGGAGCATCCGCAAGCTGGACGACAAGCACCACTTCACGCTCGTGTGCCAGGACTTCTCCCAGTTGGGGCAGTTCGTCCACGTCGACAACAGCGTCTTCCGGGCGATCAAGTCCGCGACACCCGGCCAGTACACGTTCATCCTGCCCGCGACGAAGGAAGTGCCGCGGCGGTTGCTGCACCCGAAGAAGAAGACCGTCGGCGTGCGCATTCCGGATCATGTGACGACGCAGGCGCTGCTCGAGGGGCTCGGCGAGCCCCTCGTGTCGAGCACGCTGCTGCTGCCGGGCGAGGAGGAGCCGCTCACCCAGGGATGGGAGATCAAGGAGGCCCTCGATCACGTGTTGGATGCGGTGATCGACTCGGGCGACTGCGGCGTCGAACCGACCACCGTCGTCGACTTCTCCGGCGACGAACCCGAGATCGTCCGGGTCGGTGCCGGCGATCCCGCACGGTTCGAATAGCGGGCGCCCCGCCACTCACGCGGGCGGGGCCAGCACGCACCGGGTGCGGCTGTAGATGGTGGGCATGCACTTGTTGCAGTGCACGCACAGGGAACGGTGCCGCGGTTCGGACCGCAGCCGGTTCGGCAGATCGGGCTCGCGCAGCAGTGCCCTGGCCATCGCGACGAATGCGAAGCCGTGGCGCATCGCCAGGTCCATCGTGTCGCGGCCGGTGATGCCGCCCAGCAGGACGAGCGGCAGGTCGAGGGCGTCTCGGAACTGGAGCGCACGGTCGAGCAGGTAGGCGTCGCGGTAGGAGTAGCTGCGCAGGAAGGCCGAGCCGGCCAGGCGCAGTCCGGTTCGCAACGGTTGCCCGAAGGCGCGCGCGAACTCCGTGACGGGGGCGTCGCCGGTGAACAGGTACATCGGGTTGAGCAGCGAGCTGCCCGCGGTGAGTGCGAGCGCGTCGAGGGTGGCGTCGGCTTCGAGCCAGCGCGCGATCTGCAGGCTCTCCTCGAGCCAGAGCCCGCCCGGTACGCCGTCGTCCATGTTGAGCTTGGCCGTGACGGCGACACGGTCGCCCACGGCCTCGCGCACCGCTGCGGCCGTGTCCCTCGCCAGTCGCGCGCGGCGGGTGAGGGAACCGCCGTAGCCGTCGGAGCGGTGGTTCAGTGCCGGACTGAGGAACGAGCTGATCAGGTAGTTGTGCCCGAAGTGGAGTTCGACGGCGTCGAACCCGGCGGCCACCGCGACACGCGCGGCGTCCGCGTGGGCGACGACGATCCGGGCGAGGTCGGCCTCGCTCGCCCTCCGCATCATGCGCATGCCGAGTGGGCTGGGCAGCGCATGGGGAGCGAGGGCGGGAAGGCGATTCGATGCGCCGTTGGCGACCGGGCCGGCGTGGCCGAGCTGGGCGCTGACGGCGGCCCCTTCCGCATGCACCGCATCGGTGAGCCGGCGCAGGTCCGGCACGGCCTCGGGTCGCATCAGGATCTGGTGGCGGTCGGTCCGGCCCTCAGGGGCGACCGCGCAATAGGCGACGGTGGTCATGGCTGCGCCGCCGCGGGCGACCTCGGCGTGGAAGTCGACGAGGTCGTCGGTGATCACGCCTTCCGGTGTGCGGCCTTCGAACGTCGCCGCCTTGATGATGCGGTTGCGCAGCGTGACTGGTCCGAGTCTCGCGGAGCTGAAGACATCCGGGGCAGTGGTCACGATCCCTCCGGTGCGGCTGGTGCGGAACGGGCTGTGCGTGGGCCGGGGCGGTTCACCGCGGCGGCGCCGAGAGCCCGGCGACGGTGAACGCGCGCAGCGAGCGGAAGCTGTCGCGTGTGGGAGGCTCGGCCGGTCCGGCCGCGGACAGGGTGTGGAGGATGAGGTCGAACGCCAGCAGCAGCCTGCGAGCGGCTTCGGTGCCGCCGAGTCCGGGTATCGCGCCTCGCAGGAGTGCGATCCACGGCCGTAGTCCGAACCAGCCGGAGGCGAACCCGACGTCGCGCCGCGCCAGTACCACCCGGGCCAGCAGTCGCAGCTGCAGCCGGCCGTGCTCGGTGCGGGTCAGCTCGCCGAGCGGGGTGAGCACGACGTCGACGAGTTCACCGACCGCCGGTGGATCGCCCGCACGGTGGCGTCCGGTGAGCCGGGCGAGGCCGTCGTGCCAGTGGGGTGCCAGGCGCCGTTCGAGCAGTGCGCCGATCAGGGCGTCCTTCGAACCGAAGTGGTAGTGCACGGCTGCCGGGTTCATCCCCGCGGCGGCGTTGATGGCGCGGATCGAGACCTCGTCGATGTCGCGCGCGAGCAATAGGGATTCGGCTGCCTCGAGGAGCCGGTCACGGGTGGTCGGCCGGTTCCCGTCGGCTGCGGGCGCGGACCTGGCCGAGGATGGGGCCGTCGTTGGCATGCCGCCAGTAGAGCGCAGCGGTGGTCTCGCCTCAAGTGGTGTTTCAATCAGTGATGGGTTCCGATCGCCCGCACTCGTCGTCCCGGAGGCGTCCGCCGAACAGTCGCCGGCGGGCCGGGCGGGGACTACCGTCACGGGTATGTGCCGGAACATCACGACCCTGCGGGGACTCGAACCGTCCGCAACGCCCGAGGAGATCGAGGCGGCGGCGCGGCAGTACGTGCGGAAGGTCAGCGGTGTGCAGAGCGTGTCTGATGCGACCCGCGAACCGTTCGAACAGCCCGTCGCGGAGGTGACCGCCACGACGGCACGTCTGCTCGCGCAGCTGCCGGAGCGGCGCCAACCGCCGCGCACCGTACCGCCCCTTCGCCGCCCGGAGGTTCAGCGCCGTCTCGAGGTGCAGGCCGGGGAAGCGGCGGAACGCGCCTGACGGGTGCCGGCGCACGGTGGCCGGCACCCGTGGGCGGTCATTCGACCCTGTCGAGGTCGCTTCCGCGGGTCTCCTTGCTCGTGGCGACGGCGATCACGGTGATCAGCATCGTGACGACGAGGTAGCCGACGACCATGCCGACGCCGAACGAATCGATGAGCCACACGGCGATGAACGGAGCCGGGGCGCCGGCGATGATCGACGATCCCTGGAACACCAGCGACGATCCCGCGTACCGGCGCCGCGTCGGGAACAGCTCGGTGATCCACGCGGCTTCCGGCCCCGCGAGCATGCCGTGCAGGAAGGCACCGACACACGTGCCCAACCACAGCAGCGACAGGCTCTCCTGCTGCACGAGAACGAAGAACAGCGGTGCCCAGACGACGAGCAGCGCCGAAGGGACGAGCATCGCCTTCTTCCTGCCCACCCGGTCCGACCAGGCACCACCGCCGATCATGCCGGCGAACTGCGCGGCCGACGCGAACGTGACGGCCAGGACGACGTCGCCCCGTTCGTAGCCGAAGTACGTGGTGGCGTAGGCGATGACGAACACGGTGTAGATGTAGAACGCGATGTTCTCACCGAGCCGCATGCCGAGGCCGTGGAGCACCGGCCGCGGATTGCGGAGCGCCTCCAGCACGCTGGACCGGCGCGGCGCGGTCGCGGCGGGTTCTTCCGACGTGGTCTCGGGTTCCAGCGCGGCGCGTTCCTGCGCGGCCTGGAACACCGGTGACTCCTCGACGCTGCGGCGCACCCAGAAGCCGACGACCAGCAGTGGCAGCGCGACCAGGAACGCGAGCCGCCAGCCCCACTGGTCGAACGCGTCACCGGGCAGGGCCAGGGCGATGGTGCTGACCACGACGGTGGCGAGCACGGTGCCCAGTGGCGCGCCCGCCTGCGGCCACGACGCCCAGAACCCGCGGCGCTTCGGATCGCCGTACTCGCTCACCATCAGCACGGCCGCGCCGAACTCGCCGCCGAGCGCGAATCCCTGGGTCAGGCGGAGCAGCACGAGCAGCACCGTCGCGCCGAGGCCGATCTGCTCGTAGGTCGGCAGCAGGCCGATGGCCGCGGTGGAGGTGCCGAGTAGCAGGAAGGTCGTGACGAGCATCGGCTTGCGGCCGAACTTGTCGCCGAGATGGCCGAACACGATCCCGCCGAGCGGCCGGGCGATGAACCCGATGCCCTGCGTGGCGAGCGCGAGCAGCAGTTTGATGATGTCGCTCTCGCCCGGGAAGAACAGCGGGCCGAGCACGGTCGCGGCGAGCACGCCGTAGATGGCGAAGTCGTACCACTCGAGCACGGCGCCTGCCATCGATCCGGTCAGGACACGGCGGAAACTCGTGCCGCGTCTGCCGGGCAGGCCGTCGACGCGCGGGGAGGCCGATGACGTCATTGTCGGACGGTCCTTTCGCAAGGGGTGGGGAGAACCGAGTGGGGAGACGGGGAGGGGAGCGTGGGGTCAGAGGCCGAGCGTGAGCGAGGCGCCGCAGGCGCGGGAGCAACAGGTCATCATCCTGGTGCCCGCCGACCGCTCGGCCCGGGTCAGCACGACGTCGCGGTGGTCGACCTCGCCGTCGAGCACCGGTGCCTCGCACGTGCCGCAGAGGCCTTCCTCGCAGTCGCTGGGCACGTCGATGTTGGCGGCGCGCAGTGCTGCGAGCACGGTCTGATCGGGCGCGACCCGCACGGTGAGGCCGGAGTCGGCGAGGCTTACGTCGAAGGCGTGCTCGACGGCCGGGTCGAGTTCCCGGCCCGCCGTGGTGAAGTGTTCGACGCTGAGGGCGTCCTCGGGCCAGTGCGCGCTCGCCGCGTCGAGGGCGGACAGGAGTCGCTGCGGGCCGCACGCGTAGATCCGCGTGCCGTCGGCGGGCTCGGCCAGGAGCGTGGTGACGTCGAGCCGGGTGCCGGCGTCGGAGACGTGCTCGTGCAGCCGTGGCCCGTGGTCCCGGCGTACGCGGTCGAGCAGGGCCATCGTGTCGGCCGAGCGGCCGCAGTAGTGGAGTTCGTAGCTGCCGCCTGCGGCGCGGACGGCGTCGGCCATGGCGAGGATCGGGGTGATGCCGATGCCGCCGGCGACGAACACGTGGTGGCGGGTGGCGGCGTCGAGGCGGAAATGGTTCCGCGGTCCCCGGACGGCGACCGAGGTCCCGGGGCGCAGCTCGTCGTGCACGTACCGGGAGCCGCCGCGGCTGTCCGGGTCACGCAGCACGGCGATGCGGTACCGGCTCCGGTCCTCGGGATCGCCGCACAGTGAGTACTGCCGGGAGACGTCGTCGCCGAGCTGCAGCTCGATGTGGGCGCCGGGGGACCACGAAGGGAGCGGTGTGCCGGCCGGTGCGGCGAGCGTGATCTCGACGACGTCGCGGGCGGCGGGTTCGGCCCGTTCCACGGTGAGGGTGCGACTGAGGCCGCGGGTGGTGGGCTCGCCGATACGCACCGGGTGCCGGGTGTGCAACAGCGCCGGGTCGGTGCGTTCGGGGTTGGCGGCGGGGTCCCACTGCACCCACAGGTGCTCCGGGCCGCGGAACGACGTGTTCGGGACGTAGGTGAAGCGCTGACCGGGCACCAGGTCCAGATGCGGCAGCCTGCGGGTGAGCTCTTCGAGGAACACCTGCAGTTCCATCCGCGCGAGGTTCTTGCCCATGCACTGGTGGCTGCCGTAGCCGAACGTCAGGTGCTCGGTCGCGTTGTCCCTGCGGATGTCGACGCTGTCCGGGTCCTCGAAGTGCCGTTCGTCGCGGTTGGCCGAGGAGTTGACGATCAGCAGCTTCGCGCCCGCCGGGATAGGCACGCCGCCGACCGTGGTGTCGGAGGTGACGAGCCGCCGCCATGCGGCCACCGATCCGGAATGCCGCAGGCACTCCTCGACCGCGTTGGGGATCAGTCCGGGGTCGGCGCAGAGCTCCTCCCACACCGTGCGGTTCTCCAGCAGCAGCTTCAGTGCGTTGGCCGCGGCGTTGGCCGTCGTCTCGTGGGCCGCGACGATGCCGGCCATCATCATCGAGTGCAGATAAGAGTCGGTGATGACGTCGGGGAACTCCCGCTGTTTGCGGATGCTGTAGGGCATCCAGCCGTCGCCGGACGGGTCACGCCGGAGCTTGTCCAGCACGGTGCCCGCGTACTGCCAGAATTTGCCGACGTTCTCGGCGACCGTGAGCTGCTCCTCGGGGGACGGTCTGCCCCAGGTGTTGACCGTGTGGGCGATCGAATACTTCCGCAGCGTCGCCATGTCCTCCTCGGGTACACCGAGGAAGTGCAGCGCGACCGTGAGCGGCACCTCCCACAGCATCTCGTCGACGAGGTCGGCCTTGCCCGCATCGACGAACCGGTCGACGTACTCCCGGGTCAGCCTTCGGACCATCGGTTCGTGGTGGGAGAGCCGGTCGGGGGTGAAGGGGTCCATGAGCACGCGGCGGCGCGGCATGTGCTCCGGCTCGTCCTCGTTCACGAGGGTCCGGTTCATCGCGTAGTCGTAGCGTTCGAGGGTGGCTATGGCCTCGTCGGAGACGGGCGTGATCTTCTCGAGTGCGATCGAGGGGGAGAACGTGATGTTGTCGCGGAAGACGGCCTTCACGTCGTCGTAGCGCGTCACGACCCAGTAGCCGAGCGACGGGCTGTAGAACACCGGCTCCTCGTCGCGGGACCAGCGCACGGCCTCCGGCGGATCGGCCTGGTACGCGTCGCCGAACGGATCGAACGCCGCCGCGCCGACGCTGACGGGACAACCCGAGACCGGATCCGTCGGACGGTCGGCGTGGTCGACGGGACACGACTCCGTGCTCATCGGCGCCCTCCTCGGCGTCTCTGCTTCGACTCGCGCAGTTGCTATGACCTGGCATGTTACTAATAACGCACACGCTGAGTCGAATAGCGAACACCAGGAAGGTAAGCGGGTCCGGTGGGGGCGTCAAGTGGGGCAGCGACGCGGCAGTACGTCGGCACGGCGGCCGGCGGGATCCGCGGTGACCGTCGGCCGGGAGAACGGGAACGGACGCCTGACGCGCCGGGGTGGCCGCTGCGTCAGGCCGTGAGGAGCTCTTCGAGTCGTCGTGCCGCGCGGGTGACGGCGTGGGCGGCCCTGTCGGTGTCGAGGCCCTCGATCGCCACGACGCCGACCGACCGTTCGGCGTGCCCGACCGCATGCCTTCCCTCGGGAACGCCGATTCCCGCCGCGACACCGACGGCGCCGTGCTCGAGTTCGCCGCGGGTGAGGCTGTAGCCGTCCCGGCGGGCGCGTACCACCGCGGCGGGGTCGTCGGGCTGTTCCGGGCGCCGGGCGAGGATCGCGATGCCGGCGGCACCCTTCGACAGCGGATGCCTGCTGCCGACCCGGTAGCCGACCGTCAGGAGTTGCGCATCCGGCTCGGCGACCTGCAACGCGACACAGTCGCCGCCCTCGGCCGCGGACAGGAAGGCCGTCGCCCGCGTCTCGTTGGCCAGTTCCTGCAGCAGGGGCCGCACGTCGTGATGGAGCTGGGGTTCGAAGCGGGCCGCGAGCACCGACACGCCGACGGCGAGGCGCAGTTTCCCGTCCTCGGTTCTGGCGATGAGCTGGTGTTCCTCGAGCGTGGACACGATGCGATAGCAGATGGCGCGGTGCACGTCGAGCCTGCGCGCGAGCTCGGCGACCGACATGCCGCCGGGTGCCTGGGAGATCACGTCGAGCGCGCGCAGGCCTCGGTCGAGCGTCTGCAGCGTGCTCATCGGCGCATGTCCTTTCCTCGGCGGCGGTGTCGGATTCCGCCCGCGGCACGTTCGGGTGTGGTGGATTCGGTGTGGTGCTCGAGCGTAGCGGCGCCGGGCCTAGGCTGGACGTGGCCGTCGGGCGAGTCGGATCCGGTGGATTCGGGCGGTCGGTGCGGTACCGGTGATGTGGTTCCGGTGACCCGCGTACCCGAACACGCAGTATCGAGGATTCAGGGGAGAGCGTGACTGAGGAGTCCACACCGGACGGGCAGTTCCGGGACCGGCTGCGGGCGGACTGCGGCCGGTGCTACGGAATCTGTTGCGTGGCGCCGGGTTTCGTGACCTCGGCCGATTTCGCGATCACCAAGCCCGCGGAGACACCGTGTCCGCATCTCA
Source organism: Prauserella salsuginis (assembly GCF_024648885.1). GTDB lineage: Bacteria > Actinomycetota > Actinomycetes > Mycobacteriales > Pseudonocardiaceae > Prauserella > Prauserella salsuginis. The sequence goes on from NZ_JANBBF010000008.1 coordinate 42,006, forward strand.
GGGACGACTCGTGGTGCGGTGTCCACGACACACTGCGCGAGCGGGGATTCCCCGGCTGCACCGTGTACGACTGTTTCGGTGCGGGGCAGAGCGTGGCCGCACGGGCGGGTGGCGATTGGCGGGGCGATGCTGCGAGGGCGCGGCGTATGTTCGCGGCCTATCCGGTGCTCCGCGATCTGCACGAGCTGCTGTACTACCTCCACGAGGCGCGAGGCATCGCGGCGGCGGCCGAGGTGCACGCCGAGCTGGACGAGACGATCACCGCGACCGAACGCCTTGCCGGACGCGGACTCGACGAGCTCGCGCAGACGTCCCTCGCCGAGCACTGGGCCGGGGCCAACGCGGTTCTCTCGCGGGCGAGCGAGCTGGTGCGGGCGCAGGCCGCGGGACGTGAGCTGCGAGGCGCCGACCTCGTCGGGGCGGGCCTCCGTCGAGCGGACCTGCGGGGCGCGAACCTCCGGGGTGCGGTGCTGCTCGGTGCCGACCTGCGGGCAGCGGACCTCGCGCTGGCCGATGTGACGGGCGCCGACCTGCGCGGTGCCGATCTGGCGGGTGCTGCGGTGGCCGAGACGCTGTTCCTGACCCAGGCGCAGCTGGACGCCGCCCGCGGGGACGCGGCCACCCGGCTGCCCGACTGGGCACGCGTCCCCGCGCACTGGGCGGGTTGACCCCGCGGCTTCGGTGCCGGAGCGGTCCGATTGCAGAGCGCTTCGGTGTCAGAGCGGCCCGGTGTCAGAGCACGTGCGCCGCGGAGGTGGCTTCCGGTGCGGGGACGTCCGCGGTGGCGGCGGCCGCGGACAGCCGTCGGGGCAGGTCGGGCAGCGTGGCGAACTCCGGTGGGTCGAGATGTCCTGGCATCGCACCGTCGAGAACCCTGCGAGCGAACCGTGCCACGCGTTCCGGCTCGGGCACGGGGTCGTTGCCGCCGAGGTAGGACACCATGAGCAGGTCCTCACCGCAGTGGGTCTCGATCGCGACGCCCCAGCCGTGCCGTTCGTCCCAGATGAGAGCGACGTCGCGGTCAGGGAAGCCGGGAAGACTCCCGTCCACGGCGATGTACGCGCCCGCAGGAGTGGTGGAGGCGTCGCAGGTGTACTGCGCGGCAGCGGCGTCGGCCGGTGCGAGTGCGGTGGCGACGGCCGAGATGTAGGCGTGCAGTGCCGGTTCCGTCGAGTGCCAATCGTAGACGTCCACTGATGATCACCTCGATTCGTTCTGGCCGGCGTGTGTGATGCGCCGGCGGTTCACGCCCGCCCGGCCGGGTTCGGCCCGCCCGGTACGCGGTGTCCGCAGTCCGGCGGTGCCGGTGCGCGGTGTGGGATGCGCTGGAGTGCTGCGGTGGTATGGGGTCGCGCCCGTGCTCAGGCGTCAGCGGAGGCGCTGTCGGGCGGCTCTCCGAGTCGCCTGCGCAGCGCCGTGATCTCCCGGCGGGCCGCGTCGAGTTCGTATTCGAGCGCGAGGATGCGCTGCGCCGCGTTGAGGTTCATGCCTTCGTCGAACAGCGCGCGCATGCGACTCGCCTGGCCGAGCTGATGCCGGGAGTAGCGCCGGTGGCCGCCGCCGGAACGTTCGGGGGAAACCACGCCTGCCGTGTCGAGGCTCCGCAGGAACGGCTGCTCGACGCCGAGGATGTCGGCCGCCTGGCCCGTGGTGAACGTCGGCCGGTGCTCGTCGTCCAGATCGTTCAGGGTCATGCGCTCTCGCTCCGGAAAACTGATCTCACCATTTGGGGTTCAGTAACTCGGCTGTTGTAGTGAAGTTTTAGTGGCCGGTACAGGTTTCGTCAAGTGGTGGATGTGGGCCCCGGCGCCGGCGTGACCGATGTAGGCCGTGGCACCGGGCGGGCGTGATCGGTAGCGTCGACCGCGGTCGGGCGACGGCGGTGTCGCCCCGGGTGCGGAGGAGCGCCATGCCCGCCGAACACAGCGCCATGCCCGCCGAACACATGGACGTGCTCGTCGTGGGAGCAGGGCTGGCAGGCATCGGCGCGGCCTGCCGGCTACGCCAGCGGCATCCGCGCCGCACGGTGGCCGTACTCGAGGCGCGCGGTGCGATCGGCGGCACCTGGGACCAGTTCCGCTATCCCGGGGTGCGGTCCGATTCGGACATGTTCACGCTCGGCTACGGTTTCCGCCCGTGGCGACGGGCCGAGGCGATCGCCGACGGGCCGTCGATCCGGGAGTACATCCGCGACACCGCGCGCGAGTTCGGGATCGACGAGCGGATCCGGTTCCATCACCGGGTCGACGCGGCGTCCTGGTCGAGCGATCGGGCACTGTGGACGGTCACCGCACATCGGTCCGACACCGGCGAGCAGGTCACGCTGACGTGTTCGCTGCTGTACGTCTGCTCGGGTTACTACCGCTACGACGAGGGATATACGCCGCAGTTGCCGGGCGTGGACCGATACGAGGGCAGGCTGGTCCACCCGCAGCACTGGCCCGAGGAGCTCGAACACCGCGGCCGCCGCGTGGTGGTGATCGGCAGCGGTGCCACCGCCGTCACACTGGTGCCCGCAATGGCGTCCGACGCCGCACACGTGACGATGCTGCAGCGGTCGCCGAGTTACGTGATGGCACTGCCCTCGGTCGATCCACTCGCGCGGCTGCTGAAGCGCGTGCTGCCCGACAGCGTGACCTTCCCGGTGGTGCGATGGAAGAACGCGCTGACCATGGGCCTGTTCTTCCGGCTCAGCCGCCGCGCGCCCGGACTCGTGCGCCGGTTGATCGAGCGGGGTGTCCGGTCGGCGCTGCCCGACGGGTTCGACGTCGACCGGCATTTCTCACCCGAGTACCGCCCGTGGGACCAGCGGCTGTGTTTCGTGCCGGACGGCGACCTGTTCCGCACACTGCGGCGCGGCGACGCCTCGGTCGTCACCGACACCATCGACACGTTCACCCCCGACGGCATCCGGCTCACCTCGGGCGCCGAACTGGCCGCGGACATCGTCGTGACGGCGACGGGTCTGAACCTGCTCGCCATCGGCGGCATCGCCCTCGACGTCGACGGCGAGCCGGTCGACGTCGGCAAGGCCGTGACCTACAAGGGCATGATGCTCGACGGCGTGCCGAACTTCGCGATGACGATCGGCTACACGAACGCGTCGTGGACGTTGAAGGCCGATCTCGTCGCCGAGTACGTGTGCCGGCTGCTCACGCACCTCGACGAGCACGACCTCGACAGCGCGACCCCGGTGCTGCCGCCCGGTGACCGGCCCGCGGAGCCGTTGATCGACCTGCAGGCCGGGTACGTGCTGCGCAGCATCGACCGGATGCCGAAGCAGGGGCATGCGGCCCCCTGGCGGCTCCATCAGAACTACGTCCGCGACGTGTGGCACCTGCGCCACGGCAGCGTCACCGAGGACATGGACTTCGGCGTCGCGGCCGGACGGCGTCAGTCGTCGCTGAGCGGCGGCGGCGCGCAGCGATAGGACGGCGGGGTGGCCGACAGGCCGATCGGGTTTCTGGGGAGCCGAACCTCGGTGCCGTCGGGACGTGCGATCCCGACGACGGGATCGAGCCCGAGTTGGGCGGCGAGGTGGAACGCGCCCGCCATGTCGTTGACGACCCCCGCGGGAACCCGCGCCTCGGTGAGCAGGTCGGCCCACGTGCGCGCATCGCGGGCCTTCAGCAGCCGAATCAGATGCTCGCGCAGTTCCTCCCTGCGGTCGACCCTGGCGGTGTTGGTGGCGAACCGGGCGTCGGTGCCGAGCTCGGCCTCGCCCAGCTGCTCGCACAGGGTCCGGAACTGCCGGTCGTTGCCGACGGCGAGGACGAGCTCCCCGTCGCCGCAGGGCAGCACCTCGTACGGTGCGACGCTGGGGTGCGCGTTGCCCATCCGCTGGGGCACCACACCGCCCGAGGTGTAGGCCGAGCTCTGGTTGACCAGCGCCGCGAGCAACGACGACAGCAGGTTCACCTCCACGCGCTGGCCCTCGCCGGTCGCGTCGCGATGTCGTAGCGCGGCGAGCATGCCGACCGTGGCGAACTGCCCGGACAGGACGTCGACGAGGGCGACGCCGACTTTCTGCGGTTCACCGTCGGGCCGACCCGTCACGCTCATCAGGCCGCCGAGCGCCTGGATCAGCAGGTCGTATCCCGGAAGCTGCGCACCGGCACCGGCCCCGAACCCGGTGATGGAGCAATAGATCAGCCCGGGGTCGGCGGCCCGAAGCTCCTCGTAGCCGAGCCCGAGCTCGTCCATCAGGCCCGGGCGGAAGTTCTCGACCACGACGTCCGCGCCCGCGGCGAGCTCCCGTGCGCGGGCGATGCCCTCATCGGTGCGCAGATCGAGCGTCACCGACTCCTTGTTGCGATTGACGGCCTGGTAGTAGGTCGCCTCACCGAGGTCGTCGTACGGCGGGCCCCACGCCCGGGTGTCATCGCCCGTGCCGGGGCGTTCGACCTTGACGACGGTGGCGCCCAGGTCGGCCAGCAGCATCGTGGCGAACGGCCCGGCGAGGACCCGGGAGAAGTCGACGATGCGCAGATCTCCGAGGGAGGAGGACATCGGGGGAGTGCTCCTTCGCTGGAACGGGGCGCCGCGAGGGCGTGCTGCGGAGGTCAGGCGCCGGTGTGCTCGTCGGGCGCCGTGGCCGCCGACGACGTGGGACGGCGAGCCCAGAACGTCGCGAGCAGCGCGCCGGAGAGGTTGTGCCACACGGAGAACAGCGCGCCGGGCAGTGCGGCCGCCGCGGTGAAGTGGGTCGTGGCGAGGCTCGAGGCGAGCCCCGAGTTCTGCATGCCGACCTCGACGCTCACGGCGCGCCGTGCGGACTCGTCGAGACCGGCGAGCCGCGCGGCGCCGTAGCCGAGTGCCAGGCCCACCGAGTTGTGGGCGACGACCGCGAGCATGAGCAGCACCCCGCTCTCTGCGATCGTGCCGGCGTTCGCGCCGACGACCGCCGTCACGACCAGCGCCACGCCGAGCACCGACACCAGGGGCAGATAGGGCAGCACCAGGCGGACGTACCGGTCCGCGAGCGCTCTGATGATCAGGCCCGCCATGACCGGCAGGAGCACGACCTGTGCGATGGAGACGAACAGGTCGCCGAAGCCGACGGGCAGATCGGATCCCGCGAGGAGCAGCACGAGCAACGGGGTGAGCAGTGGTGCCAGCAGCGTCGACACCGACGTCAACGTCACCGACAGCGCCACGTCGCCCTTGGCGAGGTAGACGACCACGTTGGACGCCGTGCCACCCGGTGCGGAACCGACCAGCACCATGCCCACGAGCAGGGCTCCGGAGAGTCCGAACAGCTGACCGATGCCCGATGCCGTGAGCGGCATGATCAGGAACTGTGCCACGAGTCCGAACAGGACGGCGAGGGGGCGGCGTGCGACGAGGGCGAAGTCGGCTCCCCGCAGCGTGAGCCCCATGCCGAACATGATCACGCCGAGCAGCAGCGGCACGTGTTCCACGAGCGTCGCCGACTGGTCGGGCGCCAGTAGACCGACGGCCACTCCGAGTACGACGAGAAGTGCGAACCACCGGCTCGCCGCTTCCGCCAGCTTGCGCACCGCACCGTGCCGCTCTGTCATGTTCGCCTCCAGCTCGTGGTCCGGAGGCACTGTAGGCGAAGTGCCCTGCCGGTGGTGGCCGGGACGCGGTGGTGGTGTCGCGGGCCACGCCGGACCGGCTTCCGTGCGGGGCGCTGTCCGGCGTACCGGGCGGCTCTGGGGTAAGCAGGGCGCGTGCGGTATTCCTCGGAGACGGCCGACGCCGTGGTCATCGGTGCGGGGCCGAACGGGCTCGTCGCGGCGAACCTCCTCGCCGACGCGGGCTGGGACGTCCTCGTGCTGGAGGCGACTGCGACCCCGGGCGGTGCCGTGCGCAGTGCCGAGGCGATCGAACCCGGCTTCGTGACGGACCTGTTCAGCGCCTTTTACCCGATGGCCGCCGCCTCGCCGGTCATCGCCGGTCTGGGGCTCGAAAGCTACGGGCTGGCCTGGCGGCACGCGCCAGCCGCGCTGGCGCACGTGCTGCCGGACGACCGGGCTGCGCTCGTGTCCCGCGATCTCGACGAAACGACGGCGTCGCTGGCGGCGTTCGCGCCGGGAGACGGGGCGGCATGGCGCGAAGAGGTTGAGCTGTGGCACCGGATCCGTGAACCCCTGCTGGAGGCGTTGCTGTCGCCGTTCCCACCGGTACGCGCGGCAAGCCGGCTGGCGCGGGCCGCGGGCACGGCGGACGGGATGCGACTCGCCCGGATGGTCGCGATGCCCGTGACGCTGTGGGCGCGCGAGCGATTCCGCGGCGCGGGCGCCCCGGTCCTGGCTGCCGGCAACGCGCTCCACACCGACCTGGGCCCGGCGCAGGCGGGCAGCGCGGTCTTCGGGTGGCTGCTGTCGATGCTGGCGCAGGACGTCGGATTCCCCGTACCGGACGGCGGGTCCGGTGCGCTCACCGCGGCACTGACGCGGCGGCTCACGGCCCGCGGCGGGCGCATCGAGTGCGGCAGGCCCGTGACGCGGGTGTTCACGGGCCGAGGTCGGGCGATGGGAGTGCTCGCCGGCACGCCGGTGCGGGCACGCCGTGCGGTGCTGGCGGCCGTGCCCGCGCCGCTGCTGTACGGCCGCATGCTCGACGAGGACGTGCTACCTGCCCGCCTGCGCGGTGATCTTCGCCGGTTCGAATGGGACGCGGCCACGGTCAAGGTGAACTGGACGCTGTCGGGGCCGATTCCGTGGACGGCCCCGGAGGCGGCACGAGCGGGCACGGTGCACCTCGGTGGTGACCTCGACGGCCTCGCCCGGTACGGACTCGATGTCGAGCTCGGCACCGTGCCCGCCGACCCGATGTTGGTGATCGGGCAGATGGCCGTTGCGGATCGGTCGCGGGCACCGGAAGGGAGCGAGTCCGCGTGGGCCTACACCCACGTGCCCCGCGGACTCGTCTGGGACGGCGATCGGCTCCGCAGGTTCACCGATCGGATGGAGACGCTCCTCGAACGGCACGCCCCGGGCTTCCGTGCCCGCGTCCGCGGCAGGCTGGTGCAGGGGCCGGGGGAACTGGAGCGCGCGAACCCGGCGCTCGTCGAAGGCGCGGTCGGCGGGGGCAGCTCGGCGATGCACCAGCAGCTCGTGTTCCGGCCCGTGCCGGGGCTGGGCCGTGCCGACACGCCGGTCGACCGGTTGTTCCTGGCCGGCGCGTCCGCTCACCCCGGCGGTGCGGTGCACGGCGGTCCCGGCGCGAACGCTGCGCGGGCCGCGGTGGCCCGCGCCGGTGCGAGTGGCGGTGCCTATGCCGCAGCGGTCGCCGGTGTGCACCGGCTGCTGTACGGCTGAGCCTTACTCGGGCAGGTCGCGGATCGTGTCGTCGGCGACGGTGCGCATGGCGTTCCGGATGCCGCTTGCCGCTGCGCGGCGCTGACGCTGTGCACCCGAACCCTCGGCGAGCACTCGGCGGGCGAGTGCATCGACGAGGTCGGCGTCGCCCGAGCGTTCCAGCGCGGGACGCACGTGGCCCAGCAGATCGTCGACGAGCTCGGCCGCGGGGCGGGTGTGGCCGGTCCACGGGTCGACACCGCGGCCGCTGAGGCCGTACCGGGCGGCCGACCACACCGCTGCGGGGAGTATCTCCTCGAGCGGCGCTGCCTCCCCGGCCTGCTGCTCCCCGGCCGGCTCACCGCTTCCGGTGCCGGCCGAACCCGGGGCGCCGAGGGCCGTGTCGACGAGGGCGCGGCACAGCAGCGCCTGCAACAGGGCTTCGTCGGGTGTGGTCGCGGTGTCGGCGACGCGCACCTCGACGGTCGGCAGCACGGGGGAGGGGCGGGCGAGCCAGAACGTCGTGTACTGGGCGCCGAGGGCTCCGGACGTGACGAGGCGGTCGACCAGCGCGTCGTGTTCTGCGACGCCGGCGAACCGGGGAGGGACACCCGCGGTGGGGAAGCGTGAATGCTGCACCGTCCGCCAGCTGGCGTATCCGGTGTCGTGTCCGCGGTCGTACGGCGAGTTGGCCGACAGCGCGAGCAGCGTGGGCAGCCACGGGCGCAGGTGGTTCACGGCGACGACGGCTGCCTCCCGGTCGGGCACGCCGACGTGCACATGGCAGCCGCAGCCCTCGTAGTCGCCGATCAGTCCCCGGTAGAGGCCGTCGAGTTCGGCGTACTGGGGGTCCGGCCCGAGCGGAACGGTGGGGCCGGCGAGCGCGGGGGTTCCGGACGCGACGAGCGCGAGGCCCTCGGCCTGGGCGGCCGTGGCGAGCCCGCGCCTGCCGGTCAGCAGTTGCCTCCGGAGGGCCGAGGCCGTCGTGCAGACGCCGGTGGCGGCCTCCACCTGGCTGGCGCGCAACTCGCCGTGCCATGCCGGGTCCCGGACCTCGTCGTCGGTCAGGCCGGGACCGTCGATGTCGGACGGCGCGGCGGGCAGATGTGCGAGCACGTCTTCGGCGGCGGGGACGGTCTGCCAGGTGTCGGGGTCGACGAGCAGGAACTCCTCTTCGATCCCGACGGTGCGTGCGGCGGACACTCGATCGGGCCTTCCGGGTCAGCGGCCGGTAAAACGGGCCTGGCGGCGGTCGACGAAGCTTTGGAGGCCTTCGGCGGCGTCCTCGCTGGCGAGAACGCCGGGCAGGAGCTCCCGCAGGTGGTCGGCAGCAGCACGCTCGTTCTCCAGCCGCTGCGCGACGCGGGCGTTGGCCAGTGTGCCCTGCACGCCCAGCGGCGCCTGCTCGGCGATGACGCGCGCGATCTCGGTGGCCTTCTCGAGCTGAGTGCCGGCCGGGACGACTTCCTGGACCAGGCCGATCCGGTGGGCCTCCGCGGCGCCGAACTCCTCACCGGTGAGGAGGAACCGCATCGCGTTGCCCCAGCCGAGCTGGGTCGTCGCGCGGACCGTCGCTCCGCCGAACGGGATGATGCCCCGGCCGATCTCCAGCTGCCGGAACCGCACGTCGGCTGCGCCGATGACGATGTCGGAGGCCAGCGCGAGCTCGATCGAGAGCGTGAAGGAGATGCCCTGGACGGCCAGCACGACCGGCTTCGGCACCGGTGGCTTCCACAGGCCGAACGGGTCGTACGCGCCGCCTCCCGACAGTGCGGACGGCCCGTCGTCCTGCACGGAGGGCCAGACGTCCGCCAGGTCGAGACCGGCACTGAAATGGTCACCGTGGCCGTACAGCACCCCGACGCGAGCCTCGGAGTCCTCGGCCAGCCGGTCGTAGGCGAGGCCCACCTCGTCGATGGTGCGGCGATCCCACGCATTGCGCTTCTCGGGCCGGTTCACGCCGATGAGCAGTACGTGGCCGTCGCGTTCGACGGTGACTCGGGGCGACATGGAAGTCCTGGTCCTCCTCGGCTCGGTGAGCACGTACGACGATCAGGGAGCAGCGTGTCACGCTCCTCAGGTGTATAACGGCCTATACGGCACGGCGTTTAGTGGCGACGTCTCCCGCTCTCGCCACCGCGTCTCCACCACCAGTGATCAGCTCAAGAGGCGACAGAGTTTTCCGAGGTCGCGGGGTTTGCCGAGGTCGCGGCCTCGTCCACGTACTCGACGACACCCGCCTCGCGGAGCAGCTCCAGAATCCGGTCCGCCGCGCCCTCCGGCGAACCCGTGCTCGTGTCGATCTGCAGGTCCGGCGCCTCCGGGTGTTCGTAGACGTCGTCGACGCCCGTCAGGCCCTTGACCTCGCCCGCGGCCGCGCGCGCGTAGAGCCCCTTGGGGTCCCGGCGCGCGCATTCCTGCAGGGGAGTGCTCACATAAACCTCGAAGAACGCGCAGCCACGCTCGGCGTGGTGCGCGCGGACCGCGTCCCGCGTCTCCGCGTACGGGGCGATCACCGGCACGAGGGTGAGCACGCGATGCCGCGACAACAGTTCCGCGATGAACCCCACGCGTTGTCCCTGCTTGTCCCGGTCCTCGCGGCTGAAGCCGAGGTCGCTGGAGATCGTGCGGCGGATCTCGTCGCCGTCGAGCACCTCGACCTCCGCGTCGATGCTCTCGCCCGCGACGAGCGTCGCGACGGCCCCGGCCACCGTCGACTTGCCCGCGCCGGACAATCCGGTCAACCAGACGGTCGCGCCGCGGGTGACGCGAAGGGACCGGTCCGCAGTCATAAGAAGCTCCTCCAGGAAACCGTTACCTACCTGTGGTGGTGGTGCACGGGACATCATCCGTGCGGAAAGAAAACTCACCGTGAAGGCCACAGCAAACCATCCGGTGTGACCGAGTACGCTCCCGGGGCCATGAGCTCCGCAACACAGCGTGTGTACCTGCACATCGGGTTACCCAAGACCGGAACGACATCGCTGCAGGAGCTGCTGTGGCACAACCAGAGCGCCCTGACCTCGGACGGCGTGTCGTTCCCCGGCTACGACCTCGGTGCCCATCACCGGGCCGTCGCCGACGTGCATCCCGGTCGCTACGGCGGCTGGAAGGAGAAGCGCACGCCCGGGTCGTGGAACTGGCTGGTCGAGCAGGCGAGGGCGTTCGAAGGGGCGACGCTGATCTCCTCGGAACTGCTGGCACCGGCGAGTCCCGACGAGGCCGAACAGGTCGTCTCGTCGTTGTCGTTCGCCGAGGTGCACATCGTGTGTACCGTCCGCGACCTGGCGCGCCAGATCCCATCGGTGTGGCAGGAGAACGTCAAGACCAGGCAGAGCACGTCGTACCCCGATCTGCTCGCCTCGCTCCGCAGCGGCGAGCTCGACGACACGGCGACGCTGTTCTGGGACTACCAGGATCTGCCGCGCGTACTCGAGACGTGGGGTGCGGGAGTTCCGGCCGACCGCGTTCACGTGGTGACCGTGCCGCCCCGTGGCGGGCGTCCGGACGTGCTGTGGGAGCGGTTCGCCGGACTGCTCGGCCTGGACCCGGCCAAGTACGAGACGGACATCCCGCACTACGGCAACTTCTCCCTCGGCTACCCGGAGACGGAGTTCCTGCGGCGGATCAACGCGTCACTGCCCGAGCGGTTCCCGTGGCTCCAGTACGCGCGCCGGGTCAAGGACGACTTCGCCGCACACACGCTGAGCGCGCGCAGCGGCCGCGGCAGCATCCCGTTGCCCAAGCAGGATCAGGACTGGGTGCGCGAAGCGGCGGAGCACTACATCGAACGGGTCCGCGACGCCGGGTATCACGTCGTCGGCGACCTCGAGGATCTGCGGCCGGCCGCGCCGCGCGGTGACGAACCGGCGACGGCCGACGAGCTGACCCCGAGCGAGGCGGAGATCGGCGAGATCGCGATGGAGTCGGTCACCGACCTGCTCCGCCACCCGGCCGGTTCTCGCCGGATGATGAAGCGCAAGCCGCCGCAGCAGGCGAAGGCGCTGAAGCTGCGGCAGTTCGTGATGCGCATGTCGGATCAGTATCCGCAGGTCATGGCCGCACGCCGGGCGTACTGGCGGGCGCGCGCCAAGCTGGGTCGCTGACCGGATTCGACCACGCCGAGGGCCCGCGGCAGGCGCCGGCGGGCGGGATGGAGCACGTGATGAGCCGAGTGGTGCTCAGCGACAGCGACGGCCGGTGGACCCTCACCCTGACCGATCCCGACCGGCGCAACTGCCTCGACGACGTGACCTGCCGTGAGCTCGGCGAGGCGATCGACACGGTCGCCTCGGCCGAGGACGCGCGCACCCTCGTCGTGGCGGGGGAGGGCAAGGCGTTCTGCGCGGGTGCGGACCTGCCCGCGCTGTTCGGTGACGCCTCCGAGCGTGCGGTCGGCGAACTGCGCAGGCACCTGCACTCGGTCTACGACAGCTTCTTGCGGCTGCGCCGGTTGGACATCCCGACGATCGCGGCGGTGCAGGGTGCGGCCGTCGGCGCGGGGTTGAACCTGGCGATGGCCTGTGACGTCCGTATCGCCGGTCCGCACGCGTCGTTCGCCGCGACGTTCTCGCGGATCGGGCTGCACCCGGGCGGCGGGTGCACGTGGTTCCTCGTCGACGCCCTGGGGCGGCAGCGAGCGATGGCGTTGCTGCTCGACGGCGGGACGCTGGACGGCGAGGCGGCCGTCGCGCAGGGGCTGGCGCTGGAGCTCGCCGAGGACCCGCTGGCCCGTGCGCAGGAGATGGCTGACCGGTGGGCGGGGCACGACCCGGCGCTGGCGCGGGACATCAAGGCGGCCGTCGGCCTGGCCGCGGGTGGCGACTTCGACGCGACCCTGGAGTTCGAGGCGTGGGCGCAGGCCTCCAGCGCGACCGGACCGAAGATCCGCGAGGTGGTCGAGCGTTTCCGGAAGTGATCGCGTGGGCGTACGCGGGGTCGCGCGAGCTCCCGGAGCGTGTTCGACGGGTGAACCGCGGAGAACACGGGTCGAGTCGGAGACATCGGCGCTCGGCACGATCTCCGGGATCTCGAACGAACCTCAGGCCACGACACCCTGCGCGGTCAGCAGGTCCCGGCTGCGGCGGCGACGGCGGAGCCACACCCGGCGCGTGCCGTCGGAGTAGAGCCGCACGTTGGCCAGCTCCCAGCCGGTGAACTCGGCCTGGATGGCCAGCTGCACGGATGCGGTCACGCGGGAGACACCCGGCGGGAGCTGGACCCGCTGGTACTCCCAATCGTCTTCGACCACCGCTTCCGTACTCGTCATGGCGTGATCACCTGGATACCTTCCTCGGCTGCCGAACCGATGACGACCCGGGACGTCCGCTCATCGACGGTAACGGAATCGGGCTGGCGAACGGTGGGTAGCCGGAACTTTTCCTCCGGTTGTCCGCCGCGTACGTCGTATCCGACGACCTGGTTGCGTTCGGTCAGCGTGATCCACGCGACGTGCCGCTTCGCGTCGTAGGCGATGCCGTAGGCACCTCCCGGAACCGGGTGTCGCTGGCGCAGCAGCAGCGGGTCCGCATCGAAGGCGAGCAGGGCACCGTTGCGTGCGTCGGTGACCAGGACGCGGCCGTACTCGTCGGTCGTCGCGTCGGCAGCTCCCTGTCCGGCCCTGAGGCCCTCGCTGATCGTGCCGTCGGCGAGGTCGACCGAGAACACGGCGGTCCGCAGCTGGTCCAGCACGACTGCGCCACCGTCGCCGACGAGGACGTCGTCGGCGCTGTAGAGATCGTCGCGGATGGTGCGCACCGGCCGGTCGTCGGCGTCGAGGACCTGCACCGCCTTGGCGTCGCGCAGGGCCACGAGGGTGCGGTCGCCGTCGGCGGCGACGCCCGCGGGCGCCCCGTCGAGTTCGACGACGTCGGCCTCGCCCGCCCCGACATCGATGCGGGCGAAGGCTCCGGCGTCCGGCATGGCGGCGACGACTGTGCCCTCGATCGTGGTCAGGCTCGTGACCTCACCCGGCAGTGAGACGGTGCGTGCCTCGGCGCCGGGTTTTTCGAGATCGTAGAGCCGCACGGCGTCCTCGTCGGCCATGGCGGCCGCCAGGGTGCCGTGGGCCGTGGCGACGTCGGTGATGTCTCCGTCGGCCGGCACCACCCGGCCCGCCGGCTCCTCGGTCGTCGGGGGCGCGGATGCGGCGCTCGCCCGCTCCGGATCCTCGACGACCTGAAGTTGGTCGCGCCCGGCGCCCGCATCGGAACAGCCGGTCAGTAGCAGGACCGAGGTGAGCGCGAGAGCCGTCCACCGGAACGCTCGCCGGGACACGGACGGTGCGCCGGCGTCCGGCGCGGGGTGAGCTGTGGGCGGCGCGGTCACGGGGAATCCTCGTTCGGGTCGGTGGCGTCGGCCGCACCGGAGCGTGCGGTCGCGCCGTCGTCGGCGGGCAGGCTGACGTCGTCGAGTGCGCCGCGGATGGCCTCCGGCAGGGTCAGTTCCTCGGCGGCGAGTGATCCGGCGAGCTGGGTGGCGTCGCGGGCTCCGACGACGGGAGCGACGACGCCGGGCCGGTCGCGGACCCAGGCCAGCGCGACCGCCAACGGCGAGGTGCCGAGGCCCTCGGCCGCGGTGGCGACGGCTTCGACGATGCGGCTCGCGCGGTCGGTGCGGTGATGGTCGACGTAGCCGCCGTAGGCAGGGTCGGCGCCACGGGAGTCCGCGGGCGTGCCCGACCGGTACTTGCCGGTCAGCACCCCGCGGCCGAGTGGTGCCCACGGCAGCAGGCCGATGCCGTGATGGCCCGCAGCGGGCACGATCTCCCGCTCGGGGGTGCGTTCGAGCAGGGAGTACTCGGTCTGGGTGGCCACGATGCGCGTGGTGCGCAGGCCGCACGCCGCCGTGGCCAGTTGCCAGCCCGCGTAGTTGGACACGCCGATGTAGCGGACCTTTCCGCTGGTGATGGCGTGGTCGAGGGCCGAAAGCGTCTCATCGAGCGGCACGGCCGGATCCCACGCGTGCACCTGCCACAGGTCGATGTGGTCGACGCCGAGGCGCCGCAGCGAACCCTCGAGCGCGGCCAGCAGCGACCCGCGGGAGGCGCCACCGCCGAACGGCCCTGACTCACGGCGGGCCGCGGCCTTCGTGGCGAGCACGATGTCCTCGCGGGGCACGAGGTCGGCCATGAGGGAACCGAGGATCCGTTCGCTCTCGCCGTCGCCGTAGACATCGGCGGTGTCGACGAGCGTGCCTCCCGCGTCGACGAAGGCCACGAGCTGGTTGGCGGCTTCTTCGGCGTCGGTGCCGGTGCCCCACGACAACGTGCCGAGGCCCATGCGGGACACCTGCGCGCCCGAAGCGCCGAGCGGGCGACATTCCATGGCTGCCCAGCGTAGTCATCACCCGTCCGCGAGATTGACCAAGGCACTATCGGCGGCATGTCCGGCCACCGATAGTGTCGCTGCCCGTGCGACTGGGTTTGAATCTCGGCTACTGGGGCGCCGGGAACGATGCGAGTAATTTGACACTGGCCAAACACGCCGACGAGCTCGGTTTCTCCGTCGTGTGGGCGGCGGAGGCGTACGGCTCGGACGCGCCGACCGTGCTGGCGTGGGTCGCAGCACAGACGTCGAATATCGACGTCGGCAGCGCGGTGCTGCAGATCCCGGCGCGCACGCCCGCGACGACGGCGATGACGGCCGCGACGCTCGACTCGCTGTCCGGTGGCCGGTTCCGGCTGGGGCTCGGGGTGTCGGGCCCACAGGTGTCGGAGGGCTGGCACGGAGTGCGGTTCACCTCGCCGCTGGGTCGCACGCGGGAGTACATGGACATCGTCCGGACGGCACTGCGCCGCGAGAAGGTCGCCTACGAGGGCGAGCACTTCCGGCTGCCGCTGCCGGACGGGCCGGGCAAGGCGCTGCGGCTGACCGTGCATCCGGTGCGCGAGCACGTGCCGATGTACCTCGCCGCGATCGGCCCGAAGAACGTCGAGTTGACCGGCGAGCTCGCCGACGGCTGGCTGCCGGTGTTCTTCTCGCCCGAACACGCCGGCGACCAGCTGGCCCAGCTGCGGGCTGGTGCGGAGAAGGCAGGCCGTGACCTCTCGTCGTTCGACATCGCGCCGACGGTGCCGCTCGTGCCGGGCGAGGACTGGCGGGTGTGTGCCGACTCGGTGCGTGCCTACGCCGCGCTGTACCTGGGCGGCATGGGCAGCAAGGACAAGAACTTCTACAACCGGCTCGCGGTGCGGATGGGCTTCGAGGCCGAGGCCGCCGAGGTCCAGGAGAAGTTCCTCGCGAAGGATCACGCGGGCGCGATGGCCGCGGTGCCGGCCGAGTTCCTGGACGCGACGTCGCTGCTGGGCCCGAAGGAGCGGATCGCCGAGCGGCTGGCCGCGTTCGCCGAGGCCGGCGCGACGACGGTGAGCCTGTCGCCGTTCGTGGCTCCCGAGCAGGGCTTCGACGCGCTGCGCACGGCCGTCGAGGCGCTGGAACTGGCGGGGGTGGCCGGCTGATGGGGTGGTTCGAGGCGCTGGTCCTGGGCATCGTCCAGGGGCTGACGGAGTTCCTGCCGATCTCGTCGAGCGCGCACCTGCGGGTGACGGCGGCGTTCGCGGGCTGGGGTGACCCTGGCGCGGCGTTCACGGCCGTGACGCAGATCGGGACAGAGCTGGCCGTGCTGCTGTACTTCGGGAAGAAGATCGGCAGCATCCTGAAGAACTGGTTCTTCTCGATTTACAAGCCCGAGTACCGCCGCCATCCGGACGCGCGGATGGGCTGGCTGATCATCGTCGGTTCGATCCCCATCGGTGTGCTGGGGTTGCTGTTCGAGGAACAGATCAGCCACGTGTTCCGCGACCTGCGGCTCATCGCCACGACGCTGATCGTGTTCGGCATCTTCCTGCTGCTGGCCGACCGGATGGGCAGGCAGGACCGCGATCTGGACCATCTGACCGTCAAGCACGGTCTGACGTACGGGTTCTTCCAGGCGCTCGCGCTCGTGCCCGGCGTGTCCCGGTCCGGCGGCACGATCACCGGTGGCCGGCTGATGGGCTACAACCGTTCGGCCGCCGCGGAGTACTCGTTCCTGCTCGCGGTGCCCGCGGTGCTTGCGTCCGGTCTGTACAAGCTCACCGACATCGGTGAAGGGCAGGGTCCGGCATGGGGGCCGACGATCCTGGCGACGGTCGTGGCGTTCGGCGTCGGATTCGCGGTGATCGCCTGGCTGATGTCCTACATCAAGCGGCACTCGTTCCTGCCGTTCGTGATCTACCGGGTTGCGCTGGGCGTGCTACTGTACGTGCTGGTGTTCACGGGCGTGCTCGACCCGCACGCCGGACCGGTGGAGAGCTGATCCACGCCCCGGAGTCGGCGTAGGGTGACGGGCGTGGGAACCGTCATTCTGCTGCGGCACGGTCGGTCGTCGGCCAACGGCTCGGGTGTGCTCGCCGGACGCACGCCGAAGGTCGGCCTGGACGAAACGGGGCGCGAGCAGGCGCAACGGCTGGTGGACCGGCTTGCGGACGTGCCGTTGGCCGCGCTCGTGTCGTCACCGCTGCTGCGGTGCAAGCAGACGCTCGAACCGCTCGCGAAGGCGCGCGGGCTCACGCGGGTGGCCGAGTCGCGGTTATCCGAAGTGGACTACGGCGACTGGACCGGCCGGGAACTGAAGAGTCTCACGCAGGAGCCGCTGTGGCGGGTCGTCCAGGCTCATCCGTCCGCGGCGGTGTTTCCCGGCGGGGAGGGCCTGGCCGGCGTGCAGGCTCGCGCCGTGGCGGCTGTGCGGGACCACGACGCACGGCTGACGGCCGAGCACGGTGAGCACGTCGTGTGGGCACTGTGCAGCCACGGCGACGTCATCAAGTCGATCCTCGCCGATGCCCTCGGCCAGCACCTCGACGGTTTCCAGCGCATCGTCGTCGACCCGGGGTCGCTGTCGGTCGTGCGCTACAGCGAGACCAGGCCGTTCGTGTTGCGCATCAACGACAACGCGGGCGATCTCTCCGGGATCGTGCCCCCGAAACCCGCCAAGCGCGGCCGCAGGCGCGGTAAGCGCGCCGACTCCTCCGACGCCGTCATCGGTGGTACCACTGGACGAAAGGACAACGCGTGACCGACAACCCGCTGCTGGCGCCGAGTGATCTGCCGTACGGGCTGCCGACGTTCGACCGCATCTCCGACGAGCACTTCCTGCCCGCTTTCGAGGCGGCGTTCGCCGAGCACCGGGCGGAGATCGCGGCGATCGCCGACGACCCGGAGTCGCCGACGTTCGAGAACACGATCGTCGCGCTCGAGTGTTCGGGGCAGTTGCTGCACCGCGTGTCCCAGATTCTGTTCAACCTGACCGCGGCGGACTCCACGGACGTGCGCCGGGAGGTACAGACCGAGGTGGCTCCGCGGCTGGCGGCCCACTCGGACGAGATCCATCTCAACGCCGCGCTGTTCGCCCGCGTCGATGCGGTCCACGCCCAGCGCGAGGAGCTCGACCTCACCCCGGAACAGGACTGGCTGCTGCACCGCACCCACATCGCGTTCCGGCGTGCCGGCGCGGATCTTCCCGAGGACAAGCAGACGCGGCTGCGCGAGCTGAACGAGGAGCTGTCCCGGCTGGAGACCCGGTTCCAGGACAACCTGCTGGCCGACACCAACGACCTCGCGGTTCTGGTGTCCACACGCGACGAGCTGGCGGGGCTGTCCGACGGCGCGATCGCGGCGGCGGCAGAGGCGGCCACCGCGCGGGGTGAGGACGGCAAGTACCTGCTCACGCTCGGCCTGCCGTCGGCCCAGCCGGTACTCGCGTCGCTGGAGAACCGCGAACTGCGCAAGCGGGTGTTCCGCGCGTCCGTCTCACGGGCCGGCCGCGGCAACGAACACGACAACAAGGACGTGCTGGCCACGATCGCCCGCCTGCGGGCCGAACGCGCTGCCGTACTGGGCTACCCGCATCACGCGGCGTACGCCATCGAGGACCAGACGGCCGGGTCCGCCGATGCCGCGGTGGCCATGCTGGAGCGGCTGGCGCCCGCCGCCGTCGCCAACGCGAACGCGGAGGCGGCCGAACTGCAGGAGGAACTCACCGCCGACGGCGTCGAGGGCGACCTGCAGCCCTGGGACTGGGCCTACTACGCCGAGCGGGTCCGGAAACGCAAGTACGACATCGACGACGCCGCACTCCGGCCGTACTTCGAACTGGAACGTGTGCTCGTCGACGGCGTGTTCCACGCCGCGGGCAAGCTGTACGGGCTCACGTTCACCGAGCGGCCGGACTTGTCCGGATACCACCCGGATGTGCGCGTGTGGGAGGTGTTCGACGCCGACGGCCGGCCGATCGGGTTGTATCTGGGCGACTACTTCACGCGTGACGCCAAGCGCGGCGGAGCGTGGATGAACAACCTCGTCGAGCAGTCGCGGCTGCTGGGACAGCGTCCGGTAGTGGTGAACAACCTCAACATCACCAAGCCTCCGGAGGGTGAGTCGGCACTGCTGACCTACGTCGAGGTGACCACGCTCTTCCACGAGTTCGGCCACGCTCTGCACGGGCTGGTGTCCGATGTGGAGTACCAGTCGCTGGAGGGCACGAACGTGCCGCGCGACTTCGTCGAGTTCCCGTCGCAGGTCAACGAGATGTGGGCGTTGTGGCCGGAGGTGCTGGCGAACTACGCGCGGCACCACCTCACCGGCGAGCCGCTGCCGCAGGAGACGGCGTCCAAGCTGGAGGAGGCGAGCCGCTACGGCGAAGGGTTCCGCACCACGGAGTACCTCGCGGCGTCGCTGCTCGACCTCGCCTGGCACACCCTTTCCCCGGACGCCGACGTGACCGACGTCGACCGGTTCGAGGCCGAAGCGTTGGAGAAGGCGGGCGTCGCGCTGGCGACGATCCCGCCGCGCTACCGCAGCACGTACTTCGCCCACGTGTTCAGCAACTCCTACGCGGCCGGCTACTACTCCTACATCTGGTCCGAGGTGCTCGACGCCGAATCGGTCGAGTGGTTCCGGGCCAGCGGCGGGCTGACGAGGGAGAACGGGGACCGATTCCGTACGGAGCTGCTCGCCAAGGGCGGCAGTGTCGACGTGATGGAGGCATTCCGTGCCTTCCGCGGCCGCGACCCGGAGTTGCGGCCGTTGCTGGAGCGCCGAGGCCTGACCGCAGCGTGACCCGGGCGCGGATGGGCCTGCCCCGAACGCGGGTCCCATCCGCGCTCGCTAGGCTTCGGGTTCGTGCTCCCGATCATTCCCCTGGCCATCGGTGTCGGCGCCGTCGTAGCCGGTGCCGCGCTGCCCGCTCGTCGCCGCAGCGAACACCGGCGTGAACTGGCCGCGGCGACGGCCACCGCGCGCGCCGCCCACAACCGGCTCGGCTTCTGCCTGGAGACCCTCGCGCCCGGTGACAACGCCGCCGCGGCGGACAGTCTCGCGCGGGCGCGGGA
Source organism: Prauserella salsuginis (assembly GCF_024648885.1). Taxonomy (GTDB): domain Bacteria; phylum Actinomycetota; class Actinomycetes; order Mycobacteriales; family Pseudonocardiaceae; genus Prauserella; species Prauserella salsuginis. The sequence continues at coordinate 61,641 of NZ_JANBBF010000008.1, forward strand.
GCGGTGGCACACCACGGGCGCACTGCTCGCCGAGGCGACTACGGCCGAGGAGTGCCGGGTCGCCGACGAGGTCGCCGCCGCCGGTATGGACCACATCGTTCGTGCGTGCCGCCTGCTGGGCACGCCACTTCCGTACAGCGGTGCCGTGGACGACACCGGTGCGTAGGGCTGCTGCGACGCTCGCCGTACTGGGGTGTGTCCTCGGACTCGGCGTGTCCGGGACCGGTGTGCCTGGGACAGCTGCGACCGCGGGGAAAGCGCAGGAGCGTCCGGAACCGGACGGAGAGGCGATCTGGCGCGGCCTCCAGCAGGATCCGGTGCACGTGATGCCGGGCGCGCAGGCCCGGTTCGACGACGCGACCATCCGGCAGCAGCGCCGGAGTGCCGACGCCGAGGTCGCAGGAGCGGTGTACATCGTGGTCGCCCCGATCGGCCGATCCGGGATCTCCATCAGGAACGCGCTCGACGACCACCTCGGCGAGCAGGACGAACTGATCACCGTCGGCGGACTGCAGGTGGGTACCGATTGGTTCGAGTTCGCCGGCGGCCGGTACTACGGCGACGGTCCCGAAGGCGACTGGTCGAACGCCGTGAATCGCAGGCACGCCCGCAGGGTCATGACGACCTACGACGTCACCGCGCCGTTGGTCGATGTCCTCCGCATGGCGCGCCGCGCCGACCCTGCCGATCCTGCGCCGCCGCCGGCGCGTGAACCGGCCCCGCGCGCCACCGTCGACCGGCTCGCGACCGACCTGGAGCGCGACCGGATCGCCGACGGCATGAGCACCGACGGCATCGGCCACGGCGACATCGAACGGCCGCCGTACGACGCAGAGGAGTTCGGCCGCTTCCGCATCGCCTACCTTCCTCCGGCCAGGCCGGGACAGGCCGTGGACGACCCGCTACCGGCCTTGTCGCGGCGGTTCCCCGAAGACACCGTGGTCGTCGTCCGTGGCCTGTGGGTCGACGCGGCCGGGCCCGGTGACCGCGACGCCGTCGACACGGCGCTGCAGTACGCCAGGGACAACCGGAACGACGACCTGCTGTGGCTGGGCCGGCCCGCGTCGGCGGTCGGTGACTTCTACGAGCGGATCGGTCAGATCCGCCGCGGCACGCTCGATCCCCGAGGAGTGCCGGTGAAACCGCCGAGCGCGGACGAGACCGGTGGCGTGGTGGGCCCGTGGGCGTTCGCAGCGACGGGCGTCGTCATCGCGAGCGTCTCGGCGGGCGCGTGGTGGTGGCGGCGTCGCCGCCGCCAGGAATCCGAGGCGAGGGCCTTCCGGCTCGCGAGTGCGGAATTGACGGCGGAACTGGCGCGTGTCGCCGCGGCCATCACGGTGGCCGACGGTCGCGACGGCCCCGGCCCCGGCCGCGCAGCCGCGGCGGAGCGGTATGCCACGGCGGTCGGCCTCGCCGAGCAGGCGACCACCGACGCGGAGCTGGCCGTCGCGCTCGACGTGGCCGGTGAGGCCCGCCGGATGCTGGAGGACGTGCGATGACCGGAGAGGCCCGGAGCCGGGGCCTGCGGTGGCTGATCGGGATCCTGCTGGTCGGCGGCGCGTTGTTCTCGATCGCCGGCGTACTGATCCCGCTGCTCGCAGCGCCCGACGAGCCCTCGTCGACGACGTCGATCCCGGAGGCCGACCGGGCGATCGACGGATTACGGGAACGCAGCGTCTACGTCGAGTCCGGCGACAGGGCCGAGTGGCAGCTCGACGTGTCCGCGGCCCGTGAACTCATCGGCGACCGGCCGATCCTCGTCGCCGGCTTCGCGGGCAAGGACACGTTGCAGGCGGAGGCGCCGTACTTCCGCGACGCGATCGCCGAGGTGCAACGGCGCCCCGGCGCTCTCGGCGACCTGGCCGAGTACGACGGGCCGATGGAGGCCACGTGTGAGGCGATCGCCGGGGAGTATCCGGACACGATGGTGGTTGTGCTGCATCCGCGTCCCGGGTTCGAGACCGCGTGCGCCGGCCCCGAGTTCCCGGCGCACGGATCCGAGGACGAGCCCGTGTCGTGGGCCGAAGGTGTGCTCGCCTCCGCTGGAGGCGCCGGCGCCCCCCGTGCGGACCGCACGGACAGACTTCCCCTCATCGACGGGCTGGTACCGGCGTACGAGACGGGTATCGAACGGCTCGACCCGCCGCCGGGGGACCGGGATCTCGCGGGGCCGTTCCGGACTCTGCGGATCAGTGCCTACGTGGTCGGCGGTGTCGTCGCGGCCGCGGCGCTGTTCCTGCTCCTGCGGTACGGGATCATCGCGAGCGGAACATCGGTGCGGGAGCGCCGCCGCGACCGTAGGTCCGCGCGTGTCTCGGCCCGTGCCGACGTCCACGCGCTGGCGGATCGTGTCCTCGCACTCGAACGCGAGCAGGCCGAGCGGCTCCTGTCGGAGGAGGCGGCACCCGATGCGGCCTACGTGCTCCGGCTCGCCGAGGGATACCTCGACCTAGCCAGGCGGATCGAGACCGCCGAGACCACGGGGCAGTACGCGGAGATCTCGCGGCAGGCGCGGCGGCTGCTCGAACCGGACGCCACACCGGCGGGTTGAGCAGCCGCGACCTTGCGGCGGATACGCCGTGGTCCCGGCGCCGAACCGACGCCGGGACCACGGAAGCCGTTCCGGCGCCGTCCCCTCAGCCCTGTCGCCTCAGCCCTGTCGCCGCATGCCGCGGCGTGCGGCGACAGGGCGCGGAGGAGCAGCGGCGCCGACGGGTGCCTCCCGACACACGGCGGTCCGGGACGGGGGAGAGGTCCGGATCACTTGGTCCAGACGACCGGGTTCTCCTCGTAGTCGGGGGACTCGGTGAAGTGGACCTCGGTCACATCGCCCCGCGCCGAGCCCTGGATGGTGCAGCTCTCGTACGAAGCGCCCTGTTCGTCGAACTCGGACGGTGCCGATTCGCTCTCACACTGGTCCACACCACCCATCACGGTGAGGACTGCTCCCGTGGAGTCGCCGCCGGCGAGCCGCCCGTCGAGGTCGACCCGGGAGTACTTCAGCTCGTCGCCACCGACGTTCTCGACCGTGAACTCGATGTAGTACGGCGTGATGCGCTCGTCGGCCGACGAGCCGTCGCTCTTCTTGGGAAGGTCGTCGTGCGAACCCTTCTTGATGTCGGTCACGGTGATGGCGACCGTGCCCTTCTTGTCGCCGGTGTACTCGAACGGAACGACGGCGCGCTCACCCACCTCGAGTGTCGTTCCGGGCGCGGTGACCTCGTCGTCGACCGGGAGCGCGCTGACGTCGCCACCGTCGGCCGGCTCGGAGGACTCGGCCGGTGCGGAACTGCTGGCCGGAGCGGAGTTCTGTTCCTGGTTCTGCTGCTGGCCTGCGTCGGCGTCCCCCTCGCCACCGCAGGCCGAAAGGGCCAGACCCATCGTGGTCAGTGCTGCCGCGGCGGCAATACGTCCCTTGCGCACGGTATACCTCACTCTGCGTTGTCGGCGCTGTCGACGTGACAGCATGTGGAGTATTGACGTATCGGGCAGAGCTGGCGTTCCGTGCATTTCGAAACGTGACCGCCGGCACGTTGAGTAGTCACCGGGTTCGACACGAGTCGGTCATCGACCCGCACGACCGACCGGCCACGACCGGGTACGTGAGAAGGCCCGCGCAGCAACAGGGGCCGCCGGAACGACGAGCGGTTCCGGCGGCCCCTGTGTGCGGGAGACGTGATCAGATCAGGCCGAGCTGCTTCACGGTGTCGCGCTCGTCCGTGAGCTCCTGGACCGAGGCGTCGATCTTGCCGCGGGAGAACTCGTCGATCTCCAGGCCCTGGACGATCTCGTACTTGCCGTTCTTCGTGGTGACCGGGAAGGAGGAGATGATGCCCTCCGGCACGCCGTAGGAGCCGTCCGACGGAATCCCCATCGAGACCCAGTCGCCCTCGGCCGTCCCGTTGACCCAGTCGTAGACGTGGTCAATGGCGGCGTTGGCCGCCGACGCAGCGGACGAGGCACCACGGGCCTCGATGATCTCCGCGCCGCGCTTGGCCACGCGCGGGATGAACTCGTCCTCGAGCCACTTCTGGTCGCCGACGGCCTCGGCGGCGTTCTTGCCGTCGACCTCGGCGTGGAAGATGTCCGGGTACTGCGTGGCAGAGTGGTTGCCCCAGATCGTGAGCTTCTTGATGTCGGCGACGCCGACACCGAGCTTCGTGGCCAGCTGAGCCGCGGCGCGGTTGTGGTCCAGCCGCGTCATGGCGGTGAAGCGCTCCTTGGGCACGTCGGGGGCGTGCGCCTGGGCGATCAGCGCGTTCGTGTTGGCCGGGTTGCCCACGACGAGGACCTTCACGTCGTCGGCCGCGCCGGCGTTGATGGCCTCACCCTGCGGCTTGAAGATGCCGCCGTTGGCCTCCAGCAGGTCGCCGCGCTCCATGCCCTTGGCGCGGGGACGGGCGCCGACGAGCAGGCCGACATTGGCGCCTTCGAAGGCCTTCTTGGCGTCGTCGAAGATGTCGACACCGGCCAGCAGCGGGAATGCACAGTCCTCGAGCTCCAGCGCGGTGCCCTCGGCCGCCTTCACCGCCTGCGGAATCTCCAGCAACCGCAGCTTGACCGGCGTGTCCTGGCCGAGCAGCTGACCGGACGCGATGCGGAACAGCAGCGCGTAACCGATCTGGCCGGCCGCGCCGGTGACGGTGACGTTGACAGGGGCCTGGGTCATAACGTTCTCCTGCTGATGGGTTCAGTGCTTGTACTCGGGATGCTATCCGGCGGTGCCGGATCCGGGCGGGTGCGTCGCCTCACCTGTACCGATTGAGCCGGGCCGAGGTGTGACGCCGAACGCTTTGCCTAGCGCGCCGACGGCCTCGTCGAGCTTCGCGAAACTCGCCAGCACGACCCGCGGTGCCGGTTCGTCGTCGGGACGGATCCCGTCGTCGCCGGGGGGCGGTTCGATGTGGCCCTGGATGCCGGGGGAGGAGCGGATGGTGTCCAGCAGCACGTCGATGTTGTGGGTGATCCTCGTGGTGACGGTGTCGAGCCGGTCATCGAGCGCCAGCAGCCCCGGCCGGGCCCGCGCGGCGATGTGCCGTGCCCGGAACGCGACGGCGTCGAGGGTGTCGAGCACGTACCAGCCGTAGTCGCGCCGCGCCGCGCGCAGACTGATCGGGTGGGTCAGCGGCTCGACGACGGCGCGGACCTGTTCGACGTCGCGGTCCAGCGTGCGCGACAGCTCGATGACATTCACGTTGTCCACCCCGGACAGCAGCGCTCTGGCCTGCGTCACGTACTCCCGCAGGTCTTCGAGCGCGGTCGCGACGTCGTCGAGCATCACCGCACGGGTACGGACCGGCACGATCACGACGGCGGCCAGTACCCCGGAGGCCGCGCCGACGGCCGTCTCGGCGAGTCGCACGCCGAGCACGTCGATGCTGAACGTGCCGAGCAGGCTGTAGAGCAATCCGAGCATCGTCGTGATGAAGAACGTCATCGCGACCTGCGAGGCGCGCGCGAAGAACACCATGCCGAACACGCACACGAGGATCAGCACGATCGTGGCGGGCACGTTCTCGGCCACGACGAGGGCGCACAGGGCGCCCGCGAAGATCCCGACGATCGTGCCCACGATCCGGCGAGCGCTCTTGATCAGGGTCGCGCCCGCACTCGAGGTGCCGAGGAAGACGACGAACACGGTCAGCACCGCCCAGTACCACCGCTGGTGTGACACGAGTTCGCCGCCGACGACCGCGAGGCCGCCGCCCAGCACGGCCTGGATCGCACTGCGCGTCTTGTTGTCGTAGGCGAACACCCGAGTGCGTTCGGCCTCCTCACCCTCGGGTGGTTCCGCCTCGGCCGAGAAGTCGTTCTCGGCGATCCGCTGCGCGTTGAGGTCGGCGAGCGCGAGTTCGGCGATCGCCCGGCGCACGTCGTCGCCGGGTTCGGTGCGATCACCCAGCCTGCTGCCACTGACGAGCAGTTCGCTGAACTCCCGGGTGTCGGCGATGACCGGGAGTTCCCGCGGATCGCGCTCGATGAGGGAGCGGAAGCGCTGCAGCCGCGTCACGAGGTCGTCGCGCACCGCCTCGTCGAGGTTCTCGGCGCACACCCTGCGCGTGGTGATCGCGAGCCACTGCGCGGCCAGTTCGACCTCCAGTGCCCGTCTCCGCAGCAGTGCGGCGGCTTTCGGGTCGTCGAAGACGTCGGCGATGGTGTCCTCGATCAGCAGGACCGCCTCGTGCAACCGGTCGCCCGCGCGGCGGAGTTGTTTGCCGGTGCGCTGTGTGCCGCCGGCTGCGAGGTGGTTCGCGGCGGCTGTCACGCTGGCACTGAGCCTGGTGCGGAACGAACGGCGTATCGCGAGCAGCTCGCGGCCCGCCCTGCGCGGCAGCAGCACGAAGCGCACGATCGCGTTCGCGCCCAGCCCCGTGGCGAGCGCCAGCAGCAGTACAGGCACCTGGTGGACCTGCGTCTGCAGGAACATCGCGAAGAAGAACAGGAAGAACGGTGCCGAACCGAGTGCGATGCCGCGCACACCGAACCGCTGTGCGTAGACCGCCACGAAGATCAGCAGCACGAACACGATGCCGTCGAGGGGCGGCACGGCCTGGCCGAGACTCGCGGCCGTCAGCGCGGCGGCGCCGACCACGAACACGAGGCCGAGCGACACCGCCTGCCCCGCAGGCTCCGGATCGCTGATCGTGAACGCCGCCATCAGCGCACTCACGGAACCGACCAGTACCACCGGCAGCGGCAGGCCGATCGGAACGAGGACCGACACCGCGATCCCGATGCCGAGTATCGCCGACAGGGCGCGGCGGCTACGGCTCCATCCGGGATCCGACGCGCGCAGCCGGTCGACCGCGGTCTCCATGACGGTGCCGATCATCCGCACGGTCCCGGTGACGCTGGACGGAGGACACCGCCTCCGCACCCGTCGGCGCTCAGCGTGCAGCGAGGCGTACAGCGGGAACCGGTATGAGCCACGCACCACACCGTAGACCGCCGGGGAAGCGCGTCCGGACACACCGCCGCAGACCGCGAGCCACATCCCCTGATGGAGTACCGCCCCCGATCGAGTACCGCGTCGAGTCGCGGACACGCTGCACCGCGTTTACCGTCAGGCATGGTGAGCAGCTATTACGGATCCGACGGGTACGAGTCCCACGGCGACTACCGCCACGCGGACTCGGCGAAGCCGCGTGTCAACGCAGGCACGCTGTGGGCGGGCGGCGCCGCGACCGCGCTCGTCGCCGCGCTGGTCGGGGTGGTCGCCACCCTGGTCGTCACCGGCGTGTTCGACATCCCCGTGATCGCCCCGGCGAACGCCGAAGGGGCCGTCGACTACATCGGCGCCGTCTGGCTGGCCGGTTTCGGCGTCGTCGGTTCGCTGTTGGCCACCGCGCTGGCACACCTGCTGTTGCTGGTCGCGCCCCGGCCGATGGCGTTCCTCGGCTGGATCGTCGGCCTGGTGACGGTCGTGTTCGCGGTGTGGCCGTTCACGATCGCGGTCGAGATCGAAGTACAGGTCGCCAGCGCCCTGGTGTATGTCGTCATGGGCATCGCGATCGGCTCGCTGGTCACCGGCATGGCGACCAAGGCCCTCGACGACTGAGGGTGCGCCCCGCACGATCCGGCTCGCGGGGTGCGGGGTGGGGCCGGCTCAGCCGTACTTGCCCTGCACCGCGCTGTCGGCGATCGCGGTGACGACCTTGAACGCCTTCATCGCCTCGGTCATCGTCGCGGCCTCGAACGCGATCCGCCGCAGGCCGGTTTCGGCCACCGTCGGCACGACCGCGGCGGCCTGCGCGAGATGGCTTGCATCGAACTCGATCTCGATCCGGTGCGGGGCGACGACCGGCGCCACCCGGCTCGCGCGGGTCATCGACCGCTCGGCCGCCTCGGCGATCCGACTCGCCGTGACCGACGGCGGGTCGCACACCGCCGCGTACCGGCTCACGCACTCCTTGACGACGACGTGTTCGGCATCCGGGGCGTACTCGGCCGCGTCGGCGCACGCCCGGTCGTCGCCGGTGACGACGAGGACCGGCACTCCGTACTCGGCGGCCAGCGCGGTGTTGAGCCTGCCTTCGCTGGCGGGTGCGTCGTCGAGCCACACGCCGGTGATGTGCGCGGGCAGGTAGGTGTGGGACAGCACGCCCTCGCACCCGGAGCCCGCGTGATACCCGAGCAGCACCGCACCGTCCACACCGGAATCGACACCTTCCATCATGGACAGCGGCTTGTGCCTGCCGGTCAGCAGCCGCGCCCGGGTGTCGAGCTCCTCCAGGAGCAGGTTTCGCTGCGACAGGTGCGCCTCGTTGACGAGGGCGCCGTCTGCTCCACCCGCGCACAGGCCCGCGACCGCCGCGTTCACGTCACCGGTGAACAGCTTGCGGAACCGCTGCCACTGCTCGGTCCCCGGCACGACGTCGTCGGTCCAGGTGACGCCGGTGACGCCTTCCATGTCGGCGGAGATCAGGATTCTCGGCCCCGAGGTGGGGCGACCGGGCTCGCTGCCGGGTGCAGGCTGTGTCATGGGCACAGGCTACGACGCCTAGGCGCGCTAAAGGATCATGCCGCCGACGGTGTCGGATTCGACCGGAATCGTCGTATCCTGGGGTATGGCCACCGGCGTCCTCGTGCACGCTGCGATCTTCGTGGCACCGACGATCGTGGTGCTGCTCATCGTGTTGCTGCCGGGCGCCGCGCGCCGTGCCGCCCTCCGGCACCAGGCCGGTGGAGGGCCGATCCCGCGACACCGCGCCGTCGAAGTCGTGGCCGCCGACCTGCGCCGCGCTCACTACGCCCTGGTGACCCTCGATGCCGATGCGTCCCGTTTCCACCGGGACGAAGCCTGCGCCCACTACGACGCGGTGCTGGCCGAAGCCTGCGCGATCGCCGACATCCCGACCGACCGGCTCGACGATGCGACCGGCATCGACCGCGACATCGCGCGGCTCGAACTGGAGGAAGCGCTCATCCAGCGTGGCCTCGCTCCGCACTGACGGACGGCCCACCAGCGCACCGCCTCGGCACGGGACCGGCTTCCGCGCGGCTTTCCTACTTCCGTCTGTTTCCGGTGGGCAACCCGTGTGCAAAACGTTGACAGCACGTTCGCGGGGGTGGTTACTTTTTGCGCTTCGGGTCATCCGCTCAGTCGACAACGAGGTGCAACCGTGCGATTCGCTCGATCCCGGCGCGGCAGAGCCGTATCCGCCGCCCTGTTGACGCCCCTGCTCGTAGCGGGGCCGTTCACTCCCGCAGCCGGCGCACAGGAGACCGGCGACGGCGAGAAGTCGGTGCTCCGTGTCGCACTGGTGCAGGAGATCGACCACCTGAATCCGTTCACCGCCAGCTTCGCCTCCAGCACGATGATCGGCCGGATGACCTGGGAGTTCATGACGCCACCGTCGGCCGAGGACGCCACACCGTCCCCGGGCGTGGCCTCGGAGTGGGAGTCGTCGGAGGACGGCCTGACGTGGACCTACACGATCAACCCGGACGTGAAGTGGTCCGACGGTGAGGACGTCACGTCCGAGGACGTGAAGTTCACCTTCGAGAAGATCATGAACGACCCGGTGGCCGCCGAGGCCAACGGCAGCTACGTCGAGAACTTCGAGAAGGTCACCACGCCGGACGAGGACACCGTCCAGGTCCGGACCTCCGAGCCGCAGGCCAGCATGACCGCCCTCGACATCCCGATCGTGCCCGAGCACATCTGGTCGGACGTGGCGGACTTCTCCGCCCCGAAGACCGACACGCTCGAGTACGTCGGCGTGGGCAGCGGCCCGTTCGTGATCAGCGACTACCAGCCGAACCGGTTCGTCAAGCTCGAGGCCAACGACCGTTTCTGGCGCAGTGATGTCGCGGTCGACGAACTGCAGTTCATCCAGTACGAGAACGCCGACGCCGCGGTGTCGGCGCTGCAGAGCGGCGAGGTCGACTTCGTCAACCGCCTCACACCGGCACAGTTCGAGACGCTCGAAGGCAGCGACGGCGTCGCCACCAACTCCGCCAACGGGCGCCGGTTCAGCGAGCTCATGATCAACCCGGGTGCGGAGAACCAGGACGGCGAGAGCATCGGCGACGGCCACCCCGCGCTGCGGAAGCAGCAGGTGCGGCAGGCGATCGCCTACGCAATCGATCCGAAGACCCTCGTCGACCGCGTACTCGGCGGATACGGCCAGCTGCCCGGCGGTCTCGTGCCCGCGATCTACGAGACGTTCCACTACGAGCCGTCCGAAGAGGACAGGTACACGTACGACCCCGACCGCGCGAACCGGATGCTGGACGAGGCGGGCTACGAGAAGGGGCCCGACGGCGTCCGCCGGGACGAGAACGGCCGGCCCCTCGAGTTACGGCTGACCGGGCGGTCCAGTGAGGACTTCGACGTCCGCGCCGCCGACTTCATCGCGGGCTGGCTCGGCGACGTCGGCATCCGCGTCACGAAGAACCTGGTGTCCGACAACCAGGTCGACGAGCAGACCACAGCGGCCAACTACGACCTGGCGCTGTCCGGCTGGGGGACGAACCCCGATCCGGACTACATCCTCGCGAAGCAGACCTGCGACGCACTGCCCACCTCTGAGGGCAACAGCACGAGCAGCGCGTTCTACTGCGACCCGGCCTACGACAAGCTCTACCGCCAGCAGCTCGCCGAGATGGACACCGACAAGCGCGCCGAGATCGTCAAACAGGCACAGGAGCTGTACTACAAGGCGGCGCCGAGCGTGATCATCGGCTACGAGCAGGCGCTCGAGGCGTACCGCTCGGACCGGTGGGACGGTTTCCCGCGCCAGCCGAAGGGCGAGGGCGTCATCATGGAACAGACCGGGTACTGGGGCTTCGCCGGAGCTCGACCGGTCGACGGCGGCCAGTCGGGCGGCATGCCGACCGGCGCGTGGGTGGCCATCGGCGCGGTCGCGCTGATCGTGCTCGCCGGCGGCGGCACGATGCTGGCGCGCCGCAAGGGTTCCGTGGACGACAGGGAGTAGGTAGCACCCGGTGACCACGAGTCCGACCGACCAGCACGCCGCCGACCCCGACGAACGACGCAGCGGCACCTCCACGGTGCGATACGTCGCCGGAAAGGTCGGCGGCGCGCTGGTGAGCCTCGTATTCGTCGTGGCGCTGGGGTTCTTCCTGTTCCGGATGATCCCCGGCGACCCGCTCGCCACGATGACGCGGGAACGTCCGACGGGCCCGGAGCAGCTCGCTCACCTGCGCGAACGACTGGGACTGGACCAGCCCGTCTGGCAGCAGTTCCTCGACTACGTGGGCGGCCTGTTGCAGGGCGACTTCGGCACGTCCTACCTGTACCGGCGTCCCGTGGGCGACATGATCGCCGAGCGGGTCTGGCCCACATTGCTGCTGGTCGGTACCGCGACGGCGCTGGCGGTGTTGCTGGGGCTCTGGCTCGGCGTCCGCGCGGCGTGGCGCAGGGGCGGGCTGTTCGACCGCACACAGACCGGCATCGCGCTCGCGTTGTGGTCGATGCCGCAGTTCTGGCTCGGTCTGTTGCTGCTCATCGCCACGCAGGGCGTGTTCCCCAGCCGAGGCATGACCTCGGTCGACCAGCCGGACGGTTTCGTCATGCAGGCACTCGACGTCGGGTGGCATCTGACGCTGCCGTGCCTGACGTTGCTGCTGGTGATCTACGCCCAGTACATGCTGGTCATGCGTTCGTCCCTGCTCGAGGAGATGGGCGCCGACTATCTGCGCACGGCCCGGGCCAAGGGGCTCCGCGACGACCTGGTGCGCAGGCGGCACGCGGTGCCCAATGCGCTGCTGCCGACGATGACCCTGATCTTCCTGCAGTTCGGCATGGTCGTGTCCGGCACGGTGACCGTCGAGGCCGTGTTCTCCTGGCCGGGTCTCGGCCTGCTCACCTATGAGTCTCTGCGCGGGCCCGATCTGCCCGTGCTGCAAGGGGTGTTCGTGATTCTGGCCGGTTCGGTGATCGTGATGAACCTGATCGCGGACCTGCTGTACCGCGTCGTCGACCCGAGGGTGCGTGCCTCATGAGCGCGCCGGTGTGGGCACGCAGGCGCGCAGCCGCGGCGCAGGTGTGGCAGCGGTTCCGGACGAACCGAGGTGGACTGTTCGGGGCCGCGTTCATCGCATTGCTCGTGGCGTTCTCGCTGCTGGCTCCGTTGCTGATCGACCAGGACGGCCTGGACGTCGTCAGGGCCACGGGCGGGTCGCTGGAACCGCCGAGCGGTGAGTACTGGCTGGGCACGGACGAATCCGGCCGGTCGGTGCTGCTGCTGACGTTGTGGGGCGCGCGGGTGTCGCTGCTGGTCGGGTTCGCGGCCACGCTGTTGTCGGTGGTCGTGGGCACGCTCGTCGGCGTGGTGTCGGCGCACTTCGGCGGGTGGGTCTCGGCGGTGCTGATGCGCATCACCGACTTCTTCCTCGTGCTGCCGGCGCTGGTGCTGGCGGCGGTGCTGATGGCCGTGCTGCCCAAGTCGATGTGGACCGTGATCATGGCGATCGGCATCACGTCCTGGCCGACCACGGCGCGGCTGGTGCGGGCGCAGACGCTGGCGGTGGAGAGCCGGCCGTACATCGAACGGTCGAGGGCCCTCGGTGGCGGGCACGGCCACATCGTCGGCAAACACGTGTTGCCGTCGGTGCTGCCGCTGGTGTTCGCGAACACGACACTCGTCGTCGGCGGATCGATCATCGCCGAGTCGACGCTGGCGTTCCTGGGCATGTCCGGACCGGAGATCTCGTGGGGCTCGATGCTCGACCGCGCGAACCAGTCGGGCGCGGTGACGGCGGGTGCCTGGTGGTACCTGTTGCCGCCCGGCGTCGCGATCGTGCTGGTCGTGCTGTCGTTCACGCTCGTGGGGCGCGCGCTGGAGACCGTGCTCGACCCGCGGCTGAAGGGGGACCGGTGACCTCACTACTCGAACTGCAGGACCTCGGGGTCACGTACCGGACCGGCGAGGGTGACCTCGAAGCCGTGCGCGGCGTCGACCTCACCCTGCAACCGGGCGAGACCCTCGGCATCGCCGGCGAGTCGGGGTCCGGCAAGTCCACCGTCGTCGCGAGCGTGCTGCGACTGCTGCCGAAGTCGGCGACCGTGACCGGCCGGGTACTGCTCGACGGCGAGGACGTCGGCGCGATGCGCTGGGGCAGGCTGCGGGCCGCACGCTGGTCGGAGGCCTCGGTGGTGTTCCAGGGTGCGATGCACGCGCTCAACCCGGTACAGCGGATCGGCAGGCAGATCGCCGAACCGCTCCGGCTGCACACCGGGGCCAGCGAGACCGAGATCGACGCACGCGTACGGGAACTGCTCGAACAGGTGGACCTGCCCGCGGCGAAAGCACGGGCGTATCCGCACGAGCTGTCCGGTGGGCAGAAGCAGCGCGTGATGATCGCCATGGCGTTGGCGTGCGACCCGAGGCTCGTCATCGCCGACGAGCCGACGACCGCCCTCGACGTGATCGTGCAGGCGCAGGTGCTCGACCTGCTCGGCAGGCTGGTCGCCGAGCGCGGTATCGGCCTCGTGTTCATCACCCACGACCTGTCGGTGCTCGCCGCGACCTGCAGCCGGATCGCGGTCATGTACCAGGGGCGGATCGTGGAGACCGGGGACGCGAAGGACGTCATCACCGCGCCGCGCCACGAGCACACACAGGCCCTCGCCGCCGCGTTCCCCGAGGTCGGCGACCCGGCGTCGCGGTACGCACCCGCCACGTCGGAGCCGCTGCCGCAGGAAGGGGAGCGGGACCCGCAGCAGCCGGTGCTGTTGTCGGCGCGCGAGCTGCGGGTGCACTTCCGCGACCGCACCGGGACCACCGTGGCCGCGGTGGACGGTGTCGACCTCGACGTGCGGCGCGACGAGATCGTCGCGCTCGTCGGGCAGTCCGGATCGGGCAAGACCACCCTCGCCAGGACACTGCTCGGCCTGCAGCGGCCGACGTCGGGCGAGGTGCACTACGACGGCAGACCCGTGCCGACCTCCTCGTCCGGGTTACGGGACTACCGGCGTCACGTCCAGCTGGTCCTGCAGGACCCGAGCAGCGCGCTCAACCCGCGGCACACGGTGTACGAGTCCGTGGCCGAAGGCCCTCGCATCCACCGGCTGGGCGGCGACGAGCACGACCTGGTCGTGGCCGCGCTCGAGGCGGCGGAGCTCAGGCCGGCCGCGCAGTATCTGACACGGTTGCCACACGAACTCTCCGGCGGCCAACGCCAGCGTGTGGTGATCGCCGGGGCGCTGGCCCTGAACCCGAGCGTGCTGGTGGCCGACGAACCGGTCGCGTCGCTGGACGCCTCGGTGCGCGGGGAGATCCTCGGGCTGCTGTTGCGGCTGCGCAGGCAGCTCGGCCTCGCCGGGCTCGTGATCACCCACGACCTCGGCCTCGCGTGGAACATCGCCGACCGCGTCGCGGTGATGTACCGGGGTGAGCTCGTCGAGGTCGGGCCGGTGGACCAGGTGCTGCTCGAACCGAACCACGAGTACACCAAGGCGCTGCTCGCGGCGCTGCCGTCACCCGGTCCGGACGATGCCCGCTACACCGGTTGACACACGGCCACGGGACCCGCACGAGTCGAATACGCCGATACGCGTAGTGACTCCGGATACATCGGGTGATATCAGGGCGTCCCAACGTGGTGTGTAACCTCAAAACCTAGTATGGCGACCACCACAGACCCCGTGCCCGGCGCCGGAACCCGGACCGGCAAGGGCCTTGCGGACACGTTCATCCCGGCCGACGCGGAGCGCGGCGCGGGAAGGTTTCCGCTGCGCACCACGCTCATGGGCGTGGTAGGCAGCGTGCTGGTCCTGATCGCGTCGTTCGGTGCCGCCGGGGTACTGGTGCACGATCCGGTCCTCAGCGAAGGCCCGCTGTCGTGGATCCGGTACGGCCACGGCAAGGTCCTGATGACCGGGTTGCTGTACATCGGGTTCGGCCTCGTCGTGTGGGCGTGGGTCCGGCTCGGCCGGTACGTGCTCGCAGGGCTGATCGGCGCGCGCCCGGTGGTGATCGCCGCGTTGTCGTGGATGGCGCCACTGCTCGTCGCTCCGCCGCTGTTCACCCGGGACGTCTTCTCGTACCTCGGCCAGGGCGCGCAGCTGCTGCACGGGCTCGATCCGTACGCCTACGGTCCCGCGGCGCTCGACACGTTGCCCACGGTCGTGGAGAACGTGCATCCGCTGTGGCAGACGACGCCCGCGCCGTACGGGCCGCTGTTCCTGTGGATCTCCCAGCACATCGTGGGCGCCACCGGCGAGAACATGATCGCCGGCGTGATCGTCACCCGGCTGGTCCTGCTGGTGGGACTCGCCGCGGTGCTGTGGGCGCTGCCGAAACTGGTCCGCAAGCTCGGCGGCAACCTCGCCGTGACGATGTGGCTGGCGGTGGCCAGCCCGATGATGGTCATCCACCTCGTCGGCGGCCCCCACAACGACCTGCTGATGCTCGGATTCCTCGCCGTCGGCGTGCTGCTGGCCCTCGAGCGGAAGCACGCACTCGCCGTCGCACTCGTCACGGTCGGGATGCTGATCAAGCCGACGGCCGCGATCGCCCTTCCCTTCCTGGTCTGGATCTGGGCGAACCACCTACCGCCCGAACGCAGCCTGTTCCGCCGTTTCGTCGCCGCCGTGACACCTGCGGTGGGCATCTTCGGCGTGGTGTTCGTCGCCGGCACGTGGGCCTCGCTCGGCTCGTTCAACCTCGGCTGGTTCGCCGGCCTGTCCGCGCCGCAGATCATCGTCAACTGGCTGAACTTCCCGAGCGGTGTCGGCGAGGCCGTGCACACCCTCGTGAAGACGATCGTCGACGTGCCGCCAGGGCCGTTCATCGACGCGGCACGTGGTCTCGGCTGGCTGGCTCTCGCCGCCATCGTCGTGCGGCAGTGGTGGCTGGCGCGCCACGGTGGCGCCAACACCACGATCTTCCGGATGGGGATCGCGCTGCTGACGGTGGCGATCTTCGCACCGCCGACGTTGCCGTGGTACCTCACCTGGGGCTTCATGATCCTGGCGCTGTTCCGCTGGAAGCGGACCCACCTGGCTGCGGTTGTCGGGATCAGCGTGTTCCTCGTACTCGTCTACTACCCGACGGGCGAGCAGAGCCTGTACCACTGGTGGTTCATCGTGGGCGTCGTCGCGGCGAGCCTGTACGCGGCGGCGTCGCTGCTCAAGCCCGACCCGCTGGGGCTGGTGGCCGCGTGGCGGCGGCCCGACGTGCACCGACCCGAGCTTCCCCTCAGCTCGCCGACCAGCCGCTCCACGCGCTGACGGCGATCGCCACCACCGGACCGCGTGGCGGGCTGTCCTCGTACTGGGGATAGCGCGCCGTCAGCGCGCGGATCGCCGGCATCCGGTCCGTGCCGTCGTCGTGGACCGTGGCGGTGCCGTCGGCGCGCACCCACCAGAGCCTGCGCCAGTCGTCCTCGTAGTGATCGACCAGCAACGACACCCGCGGGTTCGCGGTGATGTTGCGCAGTCGTCGCAGGTTGAGCGTCGACTTGGGCTTGTCGTCGATCGCGAACACCACGGTGTCGCCCTCCACCGCGAACGTCACCGGCACGAGGTGTGGCACGCCGTCGGCATCGGCGGTGGCCAGCGTCGCCACCCGGGCGGCCAGGAACCGGGAGCGGGCTTCGACCGGGTCGAGTTTCATGCCCCGAGCCTAGGGTCCGCGGCGCGTCAGCGGCCGCCGCCGCGTCCGGGATTGATCACGAGGTGGGCGGCGTCGGCGTCCAACGTGGCCGGGACCCCGAGCGGAAGGGTGAGCGCGCCCTTGTGGTGACCGAACCCCAGCTCCCACACCATCGGCACACCGAGCGAGCCGAGGCGTTCGAGAACCAGCGCCTCGACGTCGGCCGGATCGCCGCACTCGGCCCACGATCCGAGCGCGATCCCGGCGACGCCGTCGAACCACCCGGACCGCAACAACTGGGTCAGCATCCGGTCGATCCGGTAGACGTCCTCTCCGACGTCTTCGAGCAGCGCGATCCCACCGGCCGCGCACTGCTGCTCCGGGGTGCCCGCACTCGCGGCGAGCAGGCTGAGGTTGCCGCCCACGGTGCGGCCGGTGGCGGTGCCACCGGCGAGCGTGCGCGCGGACGGACCGCGGATGGTGCGGGTGGCGTCGGGGTGGAACAGCGCCTCACGCAGGCTCTCGGCCGCGGCGGCGTCGAAATGGGTCGAGGCCGGCATCGTGGCGAACACCGTCGGGGTACCGAGGTGGCGGGCGAGTGCGGCGTGCAGGGCGGTGATGTCGCTCGAACCCGCGAACGGCTTCGGCCCGGCAGCTCGGACGGCGTCCCAGTCGATCAGGTCGATCATGCGCTGGGCACCGTACCCGCCGCGCGCCGCCACGACCGCGGCAATGTCCTCGCGTGTCCACGCGCGCGTGAAGTCGGCCGCGCGTTGTTCGTCGGTTCCCGCCAGGTACGGATACCGCGGGTGCCGCGCGCGGACGCCGTCGAACACCTCGACCCGCAGCCCCCACGCGGTGAGCGCGCCGACCGCCTGGTCCACCAGGTCGTCGGCGATCGGCCCGGACGGGGCGACCAGGGCCACGGCGTCCCCGGGCCGCAGGGCGCGCGGGCTCACCGGCGCAGCTCCAGCGGCGGAACGTCCGGGGTGAACCCGAACACCTGCCCGTAGAAGGCCAGTTCGGCCTCGAGAGCGGCAACGATCGTGGCAGCACCGCGGAAGCCGTGCTGTTCTCCCTCGAACGGGAGATAGGCGTGCGGAATTCCGCTGCCCTCGAGCGCCTCGACGAATCGTTCGGCCTGGTCGGGCGGGCAGATCTCGTCGTCGAGTCCCTGCAGCAGCAGCACCGGGCCCGCCAGGCCGCCCAGATTGTGCATGGGGGAGCGGACGCGGTGCCGCTCGGCCGTCTCCGGGAGCGGTCCGACGAGCCCGTAGACGTACTGCGACTCGAAGTCGTGCACCTCGCCGCCGTCGCCCGTCCACTGCGCCAGGTCGAGGATCGGGAACTTGATCGTCGCCGCGCGATAGGTGTCGGTCACCGTCATCGAGGCGGCGGAGGTGAACCCGCCCGCGCTGCCGCCGCGGATCGCGATCCGCTCGGGGTCGGCCGTGCCGTCCTCGGCGAGGGCGCGGGCGACCGCGGCGCAGTCGGCTACGTCGACGACGCCCCACTGCTGCCGCAGCCGTTCCCGGTAGTGCCTGCCGTAACCGACGGACCCGCCGTAGTCGACGGCCACGACACCGATGCCGCGGCTGGTGAAGTAGGAGAAGTCCAGGTCCAACACCGCGTAGTTGCGGCCGGTCGGGCCGCCGTGGGCGTGCACGAGGTAGGGCGGCCGTTCGTCGTCAGGGCCCGCGTGATCCGGGTGCCGCGGCGGGTAGACATAGGCGGGCACGGCGTGGCCGTCGGCGGTGTGGAACGTGCGCTCCTGCGGCACCGACAGGTACTCGGCGGGCGGCAGCTCGGGCTGCGGGGTGAGGTGGGTGACCGTTCCGTCGGCGGGCCGCACCCTGACGACGGCGTTCTCCGTGTGCGGTCCCGCCGCGATGCCCACGACGTCACCGTCGGCGACGGCGATCGACGGCGACCACGCTGTCAGTTCCGGGGCGACGGGGGTGAGCGTCCCCGAGGTCGTGTCGAGGACGGCCAACCGGCCGGACGCCAGCACGGCGTACCGGTCCCGGTCGAGCGGCGCCAACCAGCGCGCGCCCGTCTTCCACATCGCCCCGCCGAGTTCGGCCTCGACCGGCGCGAGCGCGACCAGACCGGCGTCACGGCCGCCCCCGTCGAGCGGCACCCGGTGCAGGTTCCACCAGCCCGACGGATCGGCCAGTGCGAGCAGCTCGCCCGCAGGTCCCCACGTCAGCTGGCACACCGACACACCGTCGCCGCCCGCCACCACGCGGGGCGGACCGAGCGTGCCGTCGGCCTCGACCTCGGCCACACAGACGCTCGTCTCGTCCCACGGCATGGCCGGGTGGTCCCAGCCCAGCCAGGCGGCGCGCCGGCCGTCGGGGGAGAGCTGCGGGGAGGTGAGGAAGTGGTGCGTGGCGGCCAGGGACCGGACGTCGCCGTCGCGGCCCACGGCGACCAGGTCACGGGCGATGTCGATGCGGCGGGGGCCGGTGACGGTCTCGCGCACCGCCCACACCGCGCCGCCGGGGCCGGGGCGCAGATCGCCGTAGCGGAACCCGTGTGCGACGTCGGGTTCGGGGGTCAGCGGCCGCACCGGTGCGGCCGTGGCTGCGGCGCCGTCCGGGAGCGGCACGGCATGGATTCGCTGGTCGTCCCAGTGGGTGAACACGAGCGTGTCGTCGACCACCGCCCACGGCCTGCCGCCGTACTCGTGGAGCCGGTTCCGGACGTTCCAGGGCGCAGGCAGCACGTCCGCCACGCGGCCGTCGTCGCCGGCACGTACCAACGCAACCCGGCCGCCCTCGGCGGGACGGGCCTCGGCCCACCACACCTCCGACCCTCGAGCCACGTCCGCGGCGCGGACCACGTCGAGCCACTGCGGCGTCACACCCGCTGCGGCGACATCACCGGCGGTGATCGGGGACGGCCAGGTACCGAACGGAGCGATCGCAGGCATGCGGGCCACCTTAGGGGAGTCGCCGGGGCCGGTGGGACGAAGATCAGACCACGAGTCGCACCCGGACGAGACCCGGCGGGGAAGTTGGCTTAGGGTCGGAGGGGCCATGGCTCGTGTCATCCACGTCTTCCGCCAGCCCGACCGGTTCGTCGCAGGAACCGTCGGGGAACCCGGCGATCGCACCTTCTACCTGCAGGCCACCGAGGACACGCGGACGATCAGCGTGACCATCGAGAAGCAGCAGGTCTCGGTGCTCGCCGAACGTCTGAGCTCGCTGCTCGAGGAGATCGCCAGCAGATTCGACGCCGAGGTGCCGGAAGAGGCCCCGGACGAGCTGGTCGACAACGAGCCGCTCAGCGTGCCCGTCGAGGAGGAGTTCCGCGTCGGCACGATGGGTCTGGGCTGGGACGCCGAGAGCCAGGCCGTCGTGGTCGAACTGCTCGCCGTGACCGAGGGCGAAGTGGACGAGACCGTCGTGCTGGACGACACCGAGGAGGGCCCCGACGCCGTGCGGGTGTTCCTGAGTCCGCCCGCCGCACGTGCCTTCGCCTCCCGCGCCGACCGCGTCGTCGGCGCGGGCCGGAAACCGTGTCCGCTGTGCGGTGAGCCGCTCGACCCCGCCGGCCACATCTGCCCGCGGCAGAACGGCTACCGGCGCGACTCGGAACTGACCGACGAAAGCTGAGCCGGCGTGGCAGAGGCGCACAACGAGCCCGGCAGAACCGTCGACCCGGCGGATCCGGCCGTCGTCGAGCTGATCACGCGCGGCCGGCTCGACGTGCAGGGCCGGGTAGTCGACGCGTCGAACCTGACCCTGTTCGGCACCGTGGAGCTCGACGGTGCCGAAGCCGACGTCGTGTACAAGCCCGTCACCGGCGAGCGGCCGCTCTGGGATTTCCCCGACGGCACCCTGGCTGGCCGTGAGGTCGCCACGGCGCTGATCGCCGAGGCGGCCGAGATCGGCAGGGTGCCGCCGACCGTGCTGCGGGACGGCCCGTTCGGCGACGGCATGGTGCAGCTCTGGATCGACGTCACCGAACGGGAACTGGTCGACGTCCTCGCCCCCGAGGAGTTGCCCGACCACTGGCTGGTCGTCCTCCGTGCCCAGGATCAGGAGGGGCAGCCCCTCGTGGTGGCGCACGCCGACGACGAGGAGCTGCGCGAGCTGGCGATCCTCGACGTCGTCGTCAACAACACCGACCGCAAGGGCGGGCACATCCTGCCGGGGCCCTGCGGCCGGAGCTACGGCATCGACCACGGCATCTGCCTGCACGCCGACCCGAAACTGCGCACCGTGCTGTGGGGCTGGGCGGGCGAACCGCTGGGTGACGACGTGCTGGACAAGCTGCGCAAACTCCGCTGGGCACTCGACCGTGACCTCGGCACCACGCTGTCGCAGCACCTGACCCGCGACGAGATCGCCGCGCTCGCCACGCGCACCGACGGTCTGATCGAGGCGGGAGCTTTCCCTGTTCCCAGCGGCGAATGGCGCGCGATTCCCTGGCCGTTGTTCTGACCGAAAGCCCGCTCCGACCGGTGGGGCCCGTCCCGCACGACGACCGCCGGTGCGACGACAGGGGCCGCATCCCAGCGCCCCGGAGCCGCAGGGGTGTGGCGCTCCCCGGATCCCACTACCCCGGCCGCTAGATTCCGATTCGTGCGTTCCCATTCCTACGGCAACATCCTGTCCGGTTCCCGCAAGCGCAAGATCCCCGAGGTGCCCGCCGAGCCGGGCCTCGTCGTGGAAGACCCGGCGAGCGGATTCTGCGGCGCGCTCGTCCGGCTCGAACACGGCAACGCGGTACTCGAGGACCGGAACGGCAAGCACCGGGTGTTCCCCCTCGGCCCCGCCGCGTTCCTGCTCGACGGCAAGCCCGTGACCCTCGTGCCGGCGCGACCGTCCCAGCCCGCCGCGCCGCAGCGCACGCAGTCGGCCTCCGGCTCGGTGCACGTCGACGGGCTGCGCGCCCGCGTGGCGCGGGACTCGCGTATCTGGGTCGAGGGCAAGCACGACGCCGAACTCGTCGAACGCATCTGGGGACACGATCTGCGCGTCGAAGGCGTGGTCGTCGAACCGCTCGACGGTGTGGACGTGCTTTCGGACGCGATCGCCGAGTTCGGCACCGGCCCCGGACGACGGCTCGGCGTGCTCGTCGACCACCTCGTCCCCGGCAGCAAGGAGTCGCGGATCGTCGACGGCATCACCGACCCGAACGTGATGATCACCGGCCATCCGTACGTGGACATCTGGGAGGCGGTCAAACCCGACGTCCTCGGGATCGAGGCGTGGCCGCGGATCCCGAAAGGGGTCGAGTGGAAACGCGGCGTGTGCGACGCGCTCGGCTGGGGCGAGACCTACGAGGGCTGGCAGCGGGTACTGGCCGCGGTCGGGAGTTTCCGTGACGTCGAAACGCCCCTCATCGGTGCGATGGAGCGGCTCATCGACTTCGTCACCGAGCCCGCCGACTGAGCGGGAGCGTCTCCCGACGTATCGCGGGGTCCGCGCACCGCGGCCGAGCACCCCGTAGGCCGAACGGGTGAACTGTGTCGGGCACGGGCGGCGTCCGCGACACCAGTGAGGTCACACCTCGGTCACGTACTGTGATCCGGTTCATCTCGCCGAATCGTATCTGGGAGCATGTGCGCATGACAGCGGCGCTCATCTGGCTCATCATCGGCATCGCTCTGATCGTGACCGAGGTGCTGTCGGGCGACTTCGTCCTGCTCATGCTCGGCGCCGGGGCGCTCGCCGCAGCCGGAGCGGAGGCGATCACGGGCAACATCTACATCGACGTCGCCGTGTTCGCGATCGTCTCGACGGGCATGCTCGGGCTCGTCCGGCCCGCACTCAAACGGCGTTTCCTCGCGGGGCCCGGCATCAAGACGAACGCCGAGGCGCTGGTGGGGAGTCAGGCCGTGGCGATGTCCGAGGTGGACTCGCACGGCGGTCAGGTGAAGCTCGCCGGGGAACCCTGGTCCGCACGGGCCCTGACCGAAGGCGACGTCATCGAGGCGGGTACGCACGTGACCGTCGTGGAAATCCAGGGAGCCACCGCCATCGTGTCCGCCGCGATCTGATGTGACGGCCGCATCCGGGGCAGTGCCCGCCGCGCCCGCCGCGCGGGCCGGGTCGACAGTGCTCCGCAGAACCGAATAGCCGCCGACCGGGACGGCGCATGCGATCGAGCGTGCCATCAGGCCCGGTCCGCACCGTGAAGGGGAGAAACTAGGTGGAGACAACAGGACTGATTGTTGTCGCCGTCATCGCGCTGCTCGTGATCGTCGTGGTCGCGAAGGCGCTGATGGTGGTGCCGCAATCACAATCGGCCGTCATCGAGCGGCTCGGACGGTTCCGGATGGTGGCCGGTCCCGGCCTGAACTTCCTCGTGCCGTTCCTGGACAAGGTGCGCGCGAAGGTGGACCTGCGGGAACAGGTCGTTTCGTTCCCGCCGCAACCCGTGATCACGCAGGACAACCTGACGGTCTCGATCGACACGGTCGTCTACTTCCAGGTCACCGACTCCCGTGCCGCGGTGTACGAGATCTCGAACTACATCGTCGGTGTCGAGCAGCTGACCACCACCACGCTGCGGAACCTCGTCGGCGGCATGAGCCTCGAGGACGCGCTGACCTCCCGTGACCAGATCAACCAGCAGCTGCGCGGCGTGCTCGACGAGGCGACCGGCCGCTGGGGCATCCGGGTCGCCCGTGTCGAGCTGAAGGCGATCGATCCTCCGCCGTCCATTCAGGACTCGATGGAGAAGCAGATGCGCGCGGACCGTGAGAAGCGCGCCATGGTGCTGACGGCCGAAGGTGAACGCGAGTCGGCCATCAAGACCGCCGAGGGTCAGAAGCAGAGTCAGATCCTCGCGGCGGAGGGGTCCAAACAGGCCTCGATTCTGTCCGCGGAGGCCGAGCGGCAGTCGCGGATCCTGCGGGCGCAGGGTGAACGTGCCGCCCGTTATCTGCAGGCACAGGGGCAGGCCAAGGCCATCGAGAAGGTCTTCGCGGCCATCAAGGCGGGCAAGCCGACCCCGGAGGTGCTGGCCTACCAGTACCTGCAGACCCTGCCGCAGATGGCGCAGGGCGACGCGAACAAGGTCTGGATGATTCCGAGCGAGTACGGCCAGGCTCTCGAAGGCTTCGCCCGCAAGCTCGGCGCCCCGGGCGAGGACGGCGTGTTCCGCTACGAGCCGCCCACCGGCGACGACACGGAGATGCCGCCGCTGGAGGACGAGGAGGTCGCGTCCTGGTTCGACACCAAGTCGGACCCGAGCGTCGCCGAGGCCGTGCGGGAAGCCGAGAAGGTCGCGCGCCAGGAGGTCGGCCCGCTGCACGGTACTCCGCAGGCGCCCACTCCGCCGCCCGCGGCACTGCAGGCGCTCGGCGGCGGTACCCCGTCGCCCGCTCAGCCCGAGGCCGCTGCGGAAGAGGAGAAGGACGAGGCTCCGGAACTGCCTCCGGCGCCGCCGGCACAGCCGACTCCGCCGCCCGCACCGCCGCAGCAGGCTCCGCAGCAGCAGCCGCCCGCGGGTCCGTACGGCGGTAATCCGGGGCAGCAGCAGCCGCCGCAGGGTGGTCCGACTCCGCCTCCGCAGCCGCCGCAGGGCGGGCAGTACCCGCCGCAGCAGGGCCCGCCGTTCGGTGGCCCGCCCCGTCGGCAGTAGGCGTCAGCAACAACACAGAAGGGCCGGTTCCCACGGATGGTGTGGGAACCGGCCCTTCTGTGTTCGCCCCCCTCCGGTCGCCTGCTGCCACCGATCGGCACGACGACGCCACGACGTGGACGCCGACGGTCCGAGTCCGGGGTGGATGGCCGAGTTCCAGCACCTGGGCGTGGTGATCACGCAGCCGTCGGCGTACTCGGCGGTGTCGATCCCCGCACGCCTTCACCGCGGCGGTTCCTGCCGGTCCGGGGCGGTGGTCATGCGCTACGGTCGGTCGTGATGAGCGAGCATCCGGTTCCCCTCACGCGGTCGGTGGTGGCCGGGCCGGATCCGTGGCCCGGGTCATCCGATCCAGCCGCGTTACTCGCGGGGATCGCCGACTGGCTCACCGGTTACGGCAACGTGCAGACCCGGCGCACGTACGCCGAAGGCCTCGGACTGCCCGTCACGAGTACCGACGTCGAACACTGGGCCCGGACCGTCCCCGGGCCGGGTCCGGCATCACTCGTGGCGTCCACAGCGGACGGGGCTCGACAGGACACCGGAGGCCGGCACACCGCGGCAGCGGGCGACGGCTGGCCCGAAGCGGTGGCGGCCTACGCGGCCGCATTGCAACTGAGCCCGCCCGGTCGTGACGACGATGCCGGTTCGGTCCGGCGGCCGCCACCGGCGCCGCGTGGCCGGTTGCGCGCGGTCCACTGGTTCCGCTGGTGCGCCGCCCGGGGAGTGGACCCCGTGCAGGTCACGAGCACGCATGTGAAGGCGTGGCTCGACGCCGTGTCCGCCGCCGGGGCTGCACCGTCCACTCGCGACCGTCTGCTCACGACCGTGAAGACCCTGTACTCGTACCTTGCCGAGATCGGCCTCGTCACGGGGAATCCGGCGGCTCTGAACAGGCGGCGACTCGGGCTGGCGACCGCGGCGGCGAGCACCTCGGCCACCGTCACGCTGACCGGACGGCAGGTACGTGCACTGCACACCGCGGCGGCGGCGCCGCGCAGGGGAGCGGGTCCGGTGGACACCGCCCGCGCAGCCGCGGTCGTCGCGCTGTTCACCCTCGGTCTGCGCGTGAGTGAGCTGTGCGGGCTCGACGAGTCCGATCTGCACGTGACGCGCGGCCGCCGGGCGTTGCGGGTGCACGGCAAGGGCGGCAAGACCCGCATCGTGTATCTGAGCGAACCCGCCGACGCCGCGCTGACCGAGTACCGGCTGCGACTGCGCGAGGCCGTGGGCTCACGGGAGACCGCGGTGCAACGCGACCACGTCGGCACCGCCGACGACCGGCCGTTGCTGCGCACCCGCACTGGACGGCGTTTCCAGCGGCAGGCGATCTGGCAGTTGCTCCGCAGGGTCGCAGTCTCGGCGGGACCGGAGCTGGCCGAGGTCGCCGACGCCATGCATCCGCACGCGTTGCGGCACTTCTACGTCACCACCGCGGTCGAGGCCGGTGCGGACCTCGCCCACGTACAGGGCGACGTCGGGCACAGCAGCATCGACACCACACGCAAGGTCTACGACCACGCCGCGCCTGATCCCCAGCGCAGCGCCGTCGACCTCGTGGCAGGAACCTGGTACGACACGGCAGGCACCGGGCTCGCGGACGAATCAGGTGACGGCTCCCCGGAATCGGACCGCCCTTCGTCGTGAGGCGTTCGGTGTCGCAGTGTCTCGTCGCCGCAGCGTCTGGTCGCCGCAGCACCGGCCGGCCCGGTCGAGGGCAGCGTCGTCACGCCGGTCCGTGCGGGTGCTGAGCTCGCTGGGTGCGGCACGCCCCTTCCCCCGCCTCACGTGGCGAGCGGGGAAGCATGCCGACAGGCCGAAATCCCCGGCCCGCACACGAGGTGCGAGCCGGGGAGGAAATCGGGGAGGATCAGGCCACGCGCACGACGTCGGCCTGCGGGCCCTTGGGGCCCTGGCTGACGTCGTAGGTCACCTGCTGGTTCTCCTCGAGGGTCCGGAAGCCTGCCGCGTCAATGGCGGAGTAGTGAACGAACACGTCCGGGCCGCCCTCGTCCGGGGCGATGAAGCCGAAGCCCTTTTCCGAGTTGAACCACTTCACGGTTCCGTTGGTCATGATTGTCTCCTTCAGGAGCTGGGGGTATGACGGGCAACCACACCGTGTGGAGGCCCGGGCCTGGCGATCTCAGACGGCGGCTCACTCCAGCTACACCAAAGAAAGAAGCTCGCCCGCATCAACATCCTGCGAGCATGCACAAAACACGAACCCAGAAATTCATCGGCCACTTATCAGTCTACACGTATCACCCGCCGGACATCAGCGGCGACCACGATGGCCCTTGTCGCCGCGTCGGCCCCGCCGGGCAGGTCCCCGAAATCGGTGCCGAGGCCCCGCGACTCCACTGTCCCGCGGCTCCACTGTCCTGCAATCCACTGTGGAGCGCACGCCGCCCGCACGGCAGGGACAGCCATCTCCCGGGAACACCGGACCCCGGTGACGACCTGATGCGGGGCTTCGCCGGAGGTCAGTGCCCGGTGGGGGTGGCTGTGGGCCGGTCATCCCGGTGCGAGGTGCGGCGGGGGCGGGTGGCGAGCGCGATCACGGGGAGCAGCGCGACGGCCAGCACCCCTCCGCCCAACGACAGCACGGTGTAGCTGCCGGTGGCCACGACCAGGCCGGAGGCCAGTCCACCGCCTGCTCCGGCGACTGCGATGGCGACGTCGACCAGTCCTTGAGTCTTGGCGCGGGTCGCCAGTGACGTGTTGTCGGTGATGAGCGTGGTGCCGCTGACCAGACCGAAGCTCCATCCCAGGCCCAACAGGCCCAGGGCGACCGCCAGCAGCGTGACCGACTGCGGTGGCGAGAACCCGGCGACCAGACCTGCCGCCAGGAGGGTGATGCCGGAGGCAACTGCGACGGGCATTCGGCCGTAACGGTCGACGAGATAGCCGCTCAGCGGCGACGGCAGATACATCGCGGCGACGTGGACGGCGATGACGACTCCGGCGGCTCCGACCGAGTGGCCGTGGTGCTGCATGTGGATCGGGGTCATCGTCATGATCGCGACCATGACGAGTTGAGCCAGCACCATCACCGCGGACCCGAGCAGCACGCGGCGCCGGTCGCCCGCCGAGTCCCCGGATGCCGTATCGCTGAGTCCTGCCGCGCTGGGTCCTGTATCGCTGAGTCCTGCCGCGCTGTGGCCCGCAGTGCTGTGACTCGGGTCGGCCGGGTCCGAGCCGGCCACGGCACGTGCGGTGAGCAGGGGGTCGGGACGCAGCAGCGCCCAGAGCACGACTGCGGCGGCTCCGTAGGCGACGGTGGCCAGCGAGAAGGGGCCGGCCAACGGCGGAATGTGCCACGACGTGGCCAATGCGCCCAGTGGGGTGACCAGGTTGGGACCGACGACCGCGCCGAGTGTGGTGGCCACGAGGACGACGCTGAGCGCACGTGCCCGGTGCGCGGGCGTGGCGAGGTCGGCGCCGGAATAGCGGGCCTGCAGGTTGGTGGCGGTGCCTGCCCCGTAGACGACGAGGGCGGCCAGCAACAGGGCGACGTCGTCGACGGCGGCGGCGATCACGACGCCCAGCGCACCCACCGCCCCGGTGGCGTAGCCGGCCGCGAGGCCCGTGCGACGCCCACGGCGCTGGGAGATCGCTCCGACCAGGGCGGCCGCCACGGCCGAGCCGGCGGTGAACAGGGCGCTGGGCAGGCCGGACAGGCCAGTGGTGCCGAGCATGTCTTCGGCCAGCAGGGCTCCGACGGTGATGCCCGCGGCCAGTCCCGCCCCACTGAGGATCTGGGCGGCGATCAGGACGGTGAGGATGCGTCGTTGGGCACGATGCAGTGCGGCCGTGGTGGTCATCCCCGGTCCCTTCGGCAGGCGGTCGTTCACGCAGCGGTGGTGATGGGCATGCCGTCACGGCGCCATTCGAGGATGCCGTCCTCCAGCAGTGCGGCCTCGCGTCCGCTGTCGTGCAGCAGGCGCACCGCGTCGTGGGAGAGCACGCAGTAGCGCCCCCGGCAGTAGGCGACCACCTCGACATCGGGCGGGATCTCGGCCATTCGGTCGGCAAGCTGTTCCAAGGGGATCGAGACGGCCCCTGGCACGTGCCCGGCCGCGTACTCCTCGGGGGGACGCACATCCAGTACGAGGACCCGGCCTTCAGCGGTCTCGCGGAGAAGCTCCTCACGATCGACCAGCCGGACCTGCTCGGTGTCGAGGTAGGCGCGGCGGACGCTCTCCACCTCGGCACGGTGCGTATCGGCGACCCGGCACAGCACCGACAACAGTTCGGCCACGTCGGCGCCGGTCAACCGGTACAGCACGCTCGTTCCCCGTTTGCGAGTGGTCACCAGGCCCGCGTCGTGCAGTATCTGCAGGTGCGCCGACGCGGTCGTCAGCTTCAGCCCGGCCGCTCGGGACAGTTCGCGCACGGGACGCTCGCCCTGGGCCAGGAGTTCCAGTAGTTCGAGCCGCTTGCCGTGCGCCAGGGCTTTGCCGGTACCGGCGACGGCGTCGTACAGATCGGCCTTGTCGACGTCCACACGTGGCAGTGTTCCACAAATCCATGGAATACTGAAGATATGCTCGAGGAGCTACACGGCGCCCAGCGGAAACACTGGCAGTCGGTCTACACGGCACACCCGGAGATGTACGGCTGGCGCCCCTCCGAGCCCGCCCGGTACGCGGCCGAGGTCTTCAGCGCCTCGCGTGCCGGCTCGGTACTGGAGCTGGGTGCCGGCCACGGCCGGGATTCGCTGCACTTCGCACGGGAAGGCTTCCCGGTGCACGCCACCGATTTCAGCGGCACCGCGTTGGATCGACTCCGCGCCCAGGCCTCCCACGAAGGAGTGGCCGAGCAGGTCCGGACCACGGTGCACGATGCGCGCGACCCGCTCCCGCTTCCCGACGCCTCCGTGGACGGGGTGTTCGCGCACATGTTGCTGTGCATGGCGTTGTCCACGCAGGAGATCCGTGCCGTCGTCGCAGAGGTGGAACGTGTGTTGCGGCCGCGTGGAACTCTGGTCTACACCGTCCGCAACACCAGCGACGCTCACTACGGCGTCGGCACGACCCATGGCGACGACATCTATGAACACGGCGGCTTCGCCGTGCACTTCTTCTCTCGTGAGCTCGTCGACGACCTTGCCCGTGGCTGGCGGTTGCGCGAGGTGCACTCCTTCAGCGAGGGGGAACTGCCTCGGCGGCTCTGGCGGATAACCCAGACCACACCACGACATCCGCGCCCTGCGAGCTGACGCAGCCGATCGGTGGTCCGGCGCGGTTCAGGACCCCTCTCCGTCCGGTGGCACGTCGCCGGACGGTGCGTCTCGGGACAGGAGTTCCCGCAGTACGAGCTCGCGGAGGGTGGCCGGATCGTCGCCGGCGTCAAGCACCGCCCGGTGCACGCGCCGGAGCACGCCGTCCGTGGCGGAGCGCTCACGATCGGACTCGGCCACCCGCGTCCGGAGTCGCTCCACTTCGCCTCGCAGGTCGGCGAGTTCGCCGCGCACGCTGCTCAGGTCCTGGTCGGCCTGCTGCTGGGCGGCCAGCGCCTCGTCGAGTCGCCGGGCGAGTTCTTCGGCCCGCTGCGCAGCGTCGCGTTCCCGCTGGGAAGCCTGGCGCAGCGCGTCGCGCGTCTCGTCGAGCTGGGCCGTCGCGGTCGTCAGGCGCTCGGTGAGGCTCTGTTCCAGATCGCGGCTACGCGCCCGGTGTTCGTCGAGCGCGGCCTGTGCGGTGTCGCGCTCACCGGTGCGTTCCGCCAGCTGCCCGCGCAGCTCGTCGAGACGTTCGGTGAGCTCGTCGACCCGGGCACGGACGACGCGGTTCTGATCCTCCGCGGTGCGGGCCCGGTCGGCCGCGGCCTCGGCCGTGGCCTCGGCGCGGGCCTGTGCGAGCGCGGCGGCGTCCGCTGCGGCGGTGGCCTGTTGTGCGGTGTCCTGCGCCGCGTCCGCGTCAGCGCGTGCGCGGTCGGCTTCGGCGACGGCCTCGTCCCGGAGCCGTAGCGCCTCGTCCGCCCGCTGTTCGGCCTCGGCCTCTGCACGCCGGGCCTCCTCGGCGGCCGCGTCCGCCTCGTCCGCCCTGGTGGCAGCGGCGTTCAGCTCGTCCTGCATGCGGGCCGTGACGTCGTCGAGTGCACCGCCGAGCGTCTGCAGCGGTTCCAGGACCTGCCGGGCGGTCTCGGCGAACGTGTCGGTCGCTTCGCGCAGCGCCGTCGGGGGATCGGTGTCGCCGAGCGCAGTGCGGAGAGCGTGTTCGGCGGCCGCCAGTTGCTTGCACGTCTTGTCCCCGGGCCACCGGCGGTCGGGGCAGAACTCGTACGGCCGTCCGCCGCGCGGCCCGGGTGGCGGCAGGGGCTCTCTGCAGTGCCGAAACCCACACCGCGCCGCCTGCGGATCCGTCACGTGCACCGTCACACTTTCCGCACTCATGCGACCATCCTACTTACAGATTATCTATCTCGTAACTTGGGTTTTGAGTTTTGTAACTACAACCAGGAGTTCGCTACAGAAGGTATATTTTGTAGCTGAGTGAATCGGGGGTTCGCCACGTCCCGACGAGGGACTCGAAGAGGACGCTGAGGGGACCGAACCAGGCCGGTTCCGCGCCGTCGGGAAAACCGCCAACGCACACTCGATGGCCTCGGACGGTGCACGTGGCGGGTCGATCGTCGACCCGACGGGAACGGGCGGAGCAGGGGGCAGAACAGACGGAGCGGGCCGGAGTGTGTGCCCTCGAGCGTGCAGCGAAAATCGCTGGACACACGGGGCTACGGTCAGCGACGTGACCACGAGCAACACGCCGGTGCTGTGGGTGAGCGGGGCGCGTGGCACGGGGAAGACGACAGCCGGTTGGGGTCTGTACCGACGCATTGCCGACCGAGGTGGCAGCGTCGCCTATGTCGATATCGACCAGCTCGGACTGATCGGGCCACCGCCCGGCGGAGGAGGCGCGAGCCACCGGATCAAGGCCGACAACCTCCTGCGCATGGTCGCCACCCTGCGTCGCCGCGGTGTGCAGCAGGTGCTCGTGTCGGGCGTTGTGGATCCGCAGCAGGGAATCGAGCCGTACCTCATGCACAAGACCGAGGCGGCCCACATCGATCTCACGCACGTGCGGCTCACCTGCGAGCGGGAAGAGCTGCGCCGGCGCTTCCTGGGACGCGGATCGTCGCCGGAGATGCTCACGGAACTGTTCGACCTGGTCGACGAGCTCGACCGTTCCGATACAGGCTCGATGGTCGACACGACCGGGCAGAATCCGGCGGACACCGTCGACACGTTGATGGCATGGACCACCGTGCGTACCGCTCCGGTGCTCCCGTTGCCCGCCGCTCCCTCCGATGGCAGCTTCCGGTCGGCCCTGGTGGCCGTGGTGACCGGTGCGACCGCGGTGGGCAAGTCCACCATCAGCTGGAAGGTGCTGCGCGACCTCTGGCGACGCAACGTCGTGACCGCCTACGTGGACCTCGGCCAGCTCGGGTTCGTCCACCCGGGCCCGGATCCTGCCCTGCAGGCCGCTGCCCTCCGGTCATTGTGGGATGGCTATCGACGGACCGGGGCGCGGGCATTGCTCGTCGTGGCCCGCGAGCCCGCCTCGGTGGTGGACGCCGTGCCGGACGATCCCGTCACCGTCGTGCATCTCGACGCGGACGCCGCGACGCTGGCCGCCCGCGTACGCCGCCGAGCCGACGGTGAATCGGCGCTGCTGGCCGGCGACGAACTGCGAGGCGCATCGCCCGCCGTCCAACGTCGGGTGGCTACTCGAGCAGCAGCCGAGGCAACCCGGCTTCGATGTGTCGGAACCGATGGGATCATCCTCGACACGAGCGGACAGAACGCCGACGAGACCGCCGCGGCCGTCCTCGACGCGCTGCGGTCCGCCCCGGGGACGCTTCTGACCAGCACGTGAACCACCTAGACCAGCGGTGCGCCGGACCACGGTCCGCCACACCGCGTCCACGGGAAACAGGTCTCGCACACGCCGGTCGTCACCCGTGTGCGCGCCTCGGTGGTGGACATCTCGGCGGTGGACATCGTGCCGGGCGATCCGGTCAACGCCGCGCACCGCGTTCCAGCCGCCTACGTCCAGGGCGGCGTCGCACTGCCAGGCCCGTGCCATCGGCACGGGCCTGCTGCACAGTGCACTCCTGCTGCACAGTGCACTCCTGCGGGACTGTGCGTCCGTGGGGATCGACGCGGGGTCAGCTCTTCGTCAGGTCCTGGGCGAGCATGAGGATGATGCCGCTCGGGCCACGGACATAGGTGAGTTTGTAGACGTCCCCGTAGGTGGCCACGCCGCGCAGCGGGTGGCAACCGTGCCGCGCGGCGACCGCGAGAGCCGCGTCGATGTCGTCGACCGAGAAGGCGACTCGGTGCATGCCGATCTCGTTGGGCTGCGTGGGCGCCGTCTCGATGGCGTCGGGGTGGATGTACTCGAAAAGCTCGAGACGACCGGTGCCGTCCGGCGTCTGGAGCATGGCGATGTTGGCGTGGTTGCCGTCGAGGCCGACGGCTGTCTCGGTCCACTCCCCGCTGACCGTGTCACGGCCGAGGACGGTCAGCCCCAGGTCGGTGAAGAACGCTATCGCTGCGTCGAGATCGCGCACGGCGATGCCGATGTTCTCGAGTCTGATGGGCATGCGCGCACGGTAACGAACCGTGGCGCAGGTCGCCGGTTGTCGAGTCCTGCCTGGGCGCCGGTCGGCACGAGCAGCCGCGCGAACAGATCGCCGGCGTGGTCGGGGATTCCTGCAGCGGTGGGCCAACCGGCCGGTTGGGCCGGGAGTGACCGCGCCCGACGAGGCAGCCGCGGTCCCGTTGCTGCATCGCGGATCGTGCGCCGGCTCGGACGTCCGGCCGGTGCGGCACGGGTTCGTCAACGGGACAGCGGAGCCATCATGGATCGAACGCATCGGGGCTCGTGGCAAAGCCCGCCACAGGGAGCGAGAGGGGAGACCGGGATGCGAGTCCTGCTCGTCACGCACGGCACTCGGGGTAATGTACAGCCCTTCGTCGCGTTGGCGACGGGCTTACTCGCCGCAGGTCACGAACCAGTGTTGGCAGCGCCTGCGGCATTCGGCCCCTTCGTCGAGCAGCACGGCGTGCGCTTCGCGGCGTTGGACGACGGGCCGAACCGGATATTGGACGATCCCGGGCGCCTCGAGCCGGTCCTTGCAGGCAAGGGCGGGAACGGGCGGCGGATCGCGGCGATGCTGAGTGTGCTGCGGGAGGCCAAGCCGGCCATGGCTCGCGTGCTCACGGACATGGCTGCCGCGGCCGACGGCGGTGCCGATCTCGTGGTCCATCAGGCCAACAGTCCCGCCCACGCCGATCTCGCCGCCCGCCCCAGAGTCCAGGTACTCGGTTTCGACGACGTGTGGCAGCGGATCCTGCCGGGCGATGCGGTGGAGCCCGAGCGCGCCATCACCGTCGACACCAGCCTCGCCGCACTCGAGATGGCCGCCGCCGACGATGTCTGCGCGGTCGTGCCCGAACGGTTCGCTCGCACCGCCGTCCGCACCGGTCGCGTCAGCCTCGCCCTCGACCGGACGTGGCCGATGCGTCAAGCCCACTACCTGCTCCGCCCGCTCGACGCACCGCACCGCATCCGCACGCGCGTTCCTGCGCTGGCTCGACGAGCTCGAACAGGACAGCGCCCCGCTGGGAGAGATGACCGAGTAACGGTCCGCACCACGGTGGGCGACCTCGCCGTGGTGACCGGCTGCGGCGTGCATCCGCTGGTAGGCGGCCCGCGAGCGGGGCCGCGAGTCCTCGACGCGCCTCAGCGGGGTGTGATCGGCTCCGGGGTCGGCCGCTTCGGTGCGACGCCGTCACCGGAGGAGGTGCCGGTCAGCCGCCGGTGGATCCAGGGGACGACGTGGGTGCGGACCCACCGGAGGTCCTCGCTGCGCCGCTGCGCAGGCGTCTCCGCGGGGACGGGCGGTAGGTCGGCGGGCCGCAGTGTGTGCGGGGCGCCGAGGGCGTCGAGTACGGCCGACGCGACGGCCCGGTGGCCGTGGGGGCCGAGGTGGATGCGGTCGTCGGACCACATCCGGCGGTCCCGCAGTTCGCGCATCGCCCACATGTCCACGACGAGCGCACCGTGCCGCGCCGCGATGAGCCGGACGTGCTCGTTGTAGACGGCGGTGCGGCCCCGCAGCTTCCGGAACACCGGATCGTCGACCCCGTCGACGCCGGTGAACAGCACCACCGTCGTCCCCGACGCGGCGAGCTTGCCGACGGCCTCGTCGTAGACCTCGGCGAGACCGTCGAGGTCGGGCCGGGGCCGCATCAGATCGTTGCCGCCGGCGTAGAGCGTCACCAGGTCGGGGCGCAGCGCGAGTGCGGGGTCGAGCTGTTCGGCCACCACCTCGCCGAGCAATCGGCCGCGCACGGCCAGGTTCGCGTAGCCGAGACCGGGGTGAGCCGCCGCGAGGGACTCTGCCACGAGGTCGGCCCACCCGCGGACGCCGTTCGGGTAGGCGGGGTCGTCGTCGCCGACCCCCTCGGTGAACGAATCTCCCACTGCGACGAACCGCTCGAACATGGTCATGACTCTAGTCAGCGGGCGCCTGTGATCGGGCACGCACCGGGATTACCGCTACCGCTGACACCGCCTACCGGCGAAGGTTCCCCGTGCCCGGTTGCAACCGTAGTGTCCGCCTCGGCGTCGTAGCCTCGAGCTCCGGCCGCAGCCGGCGGCCGGAGCTCGAGGCGACACCGACGTCGTCACAACCGAACAACGACAACCGAACAGCGACACAACCGACGGTCACATCTCGGCCGACGAAGGAAACCTGGGGGTTTTCGTAATCATGAGGAAACGAGTGAAGCTCGGCGTCGTGGCGCTGAGCGCGGTCTTCGGGGCGACCCTCGCTCCGCCGGCCGCGGCGGCACCGGCCACCGCGCAAGTGGATCCACGGATCACGATCGGCACGCACAACACGCTGCGCGGGGCGGCCGACTATCACAACTTCGCCGGCATCATCGGCTGGCAGGAGGTCAAGGGCACGGCGTCGAAGAACAAGCTCAAGCGCCAGCTTCCCGACAACTATCGGCACTACTTCGCCAAGGGCCCGAACTCGGCCGGTTCGCACCAGGTGCCGATCTCGTGGCGCAGCCACCGGTTCGAGAAGCTCGCGTCCGGCTACAAGCGGACGCACCCGGGCGAGGCCGGCGTCACGCCCGCGCGTTTCGTCACGTGGGTGAAGCTGCAGCTGCGCGGCACGAACAAGAAGGTCATCGTGGTGAACACGCATCTCATCTCCGGTGCGTGGTCCAAGCATCCGGAGCGGCGGGATCGGTGGCGGACCCACATGCGGAAGCTGCGCAGCAAGGTCCGCACGTTGCACTCGAACCACCCGAACGCACAGCTGTTCGTGGTGGGGGACTTCAACCGGCGCAAGGCGCTGTCGATGCCGTCCCCGCTGAAGTACACGCCGATCAAGGGCGTCCGCGGAGTGCGTCTGGACCACATGTACGCGCCGACGAACGTGCCGCACTCGAAGGCGCTGCAGCGGCCGAAGTGGGGTTCCGACCACCACGCCTACAAGATGCGCGTCCGGTTGTAACAGCGGTCGTTCATCGCGACACGGGGCGCCGGGCTCGGCTGCGAGCCCGGCGCCCTCTCGTGTGATCACGGCCGAGTCGTGTCAACTCGGCAGCAGTTCGAAATCCTCGAAGTCGAAGCCGGGGGAGACGATGCACGAGACGAGCGCCTCGGCGTCGCCTGCGGGCCTGGCGGTCTGCCACACACCGGCCGGCACGAGCACCTGGAGGTGCTGGCCGTCCTCGACCGCGGGGCCGAGCGTGTAGGTCTGCGGTTCGGACGCTGGTTCGTCACCGGTGCCGCCGAGCTGCAGGGTGAGCGGCCCGCCGCGGTGCCAGAGCCACAGCTCGTCACTGCGGACCCGATGCCACGCCGATTCCTCACCCGGCGCGAGCAGATAGTGGATGCCGGTGGCCGCCGAACGCTCGCCCGGATAGCCCTCGGGACGGAACGTGTGGCCGGCCACCCACGTCTGCCGGTACCAGCCGCCTTCCGGGTGGGGTTCGAGGTCGAGGGCCGCGGCGAGCGGCGGTCGTTGCGGGGTCGACATGATCGCGAAGTCTAGTCGGCGTGGGAGGTGGGGCGGTCGCGACGACCGCCCCACCTCCCGTCCTCGGTTCGTCGTCAGGCCTCCGGCTCGCCGGGAACGCCGGGAACGCTGTCACCCCGAACCGGGGTGTCCTCGGCCCTCCGGTCACGGGACGCCCCGGCGCGGGACGAGGGAGTGCCGTCGGTCGAATAACCGAGGTCGAAGTCCTGCCTGCCGTGTTCGACGCCGACGTGGACCGTCGCCGTGGCGGGACCGTAGCCGCTGGCGATCACCGTGTAGTGACCGTGCTCGACATCGTCGAATCGGTAGGTGCCGTCGGAGGCGGTCATCGTGACGCCCGCGACCTCACCGACCTCGTCGAGCAGCACCACGCGAGCCTCGGCGACCGCCGCGCCACTGAGCTCCGAGCGCACGATTCCTTCCAGATGGCCCGCCGCGCTGAGCTCGACGTCCTGGGTGACGCGCTCGCCGGTGGCCAGGCGGACCGGCGTTGCCTGCGGCCGGTAGCCCTGGGCCGTCACGGCAAGGGTGTAGGTGCCGCCGGCCACGTCGGGGAACCGGTACCAGCCGTCGCCTCCGGTGAGGCTCGCGTCGAGCACGTCGCCGCCGACGTCGGTCAGCACGACCGTCGCGCCGCCCACCGGCCGCGCCTGCGGGGTCCGGACGCGGCCGGTGACCTGGCCCGAGCCCGTCAGCGCGATGTCGCGGCGAAGCGGGGTCCCGCCGAGTTCGACCGACTGGGCCGACGGCTGGAGGTGCTCGGCGGCAGCGATGAGGATGTACCGGCCCGGCTCGCGGGCGCCGACGCGGAATGCTCCGTCGTCGCCGCTCCGTGCCAGGTCGACCTGTGCCCCCGAGGAGTCGGTGAGCGTGAGCGTGACCCCGGCGGCGGGGGAGCCCGCTGCCGTGACGACGCCGTGCACCGTGGCTCGCCGGCCGGCGGCCGAACCGTCCCGCACCGCGGCCACGGGGCCGGGCGCAGGCATGTCCGCAGCCGCACGTGCGGCGGGGACGGGGGACTGCGCCGGCCCGACTGCCGTCGCGGCGGCGGGAATCCGGTCGGTGGCGGGAGCCTCCGCGGCACCGGCGGTGTCCTCGTCCTTCGTTTCGGCAATGTCGAGGGTGCTGCGCAGCGGCGTCTCCTTGATGAACATCACGGCGATGAGCGTGATGACGGCGACGACGGCACCGATGAGGAACACGTCGCCGATGGCGTCGCCGTAGGCCGACCGCACGATGGCCTGCACGGGTGCGGGCATCGCCTCGACGTCGAGCGTGCTCCCGCCGGAGCCACCTGCCCCACCGCTCATCGGCATACCGCGGGCGGCCGCCGCTTCGGCGATGTAGTCGGAGACGTTGTGCGCGAGCACCGCGCCGAGCGCGGACACACCCGCCGAGCCGCCGAGCGTGCGGAAGAACGTCACCACGGCGGTGCTGGAACCGACGTCGCGCATGCCGACCGTGTTCTGGGCGACCAGCACCAGGTTCTGCATGAGGCAGCCGGTTCCGATACCCATCAGCGCCAGGTAGACGCCCATCTGGGCCAGGTTGATCTCACTGTCGATCGTGCCGAGCAGACCCAGCGCGACGACGAGGATCGACGCGCCGCCCACCAGGAACGGCTTCGTCCTGCCGATACGGGACACGACCTGGCCCGAGATCGTTGTTGACAGGAACATGCCGAGCACCATCGGCATGGTCATCAGGCCGGCTTCGGTGGGCGAGTAACCGCGCGCGATCTGGTAGTACTGCGCCAGGAAGACCGCGCCGCCGAACATCGCCGTGCCGACGGCGAGCGTGCCGATCACGGTGAGCGAGAAGGACCGGTTGCGGAACAGTTTGAGCGGCACCACCGGTTCGGAGACCTTCGTCTCCACGAACACGGCCAGGATCAGCGCAACGGCTGCGCCACCGAGGAACGCGGCGGTCGTCGGCGACCACCAGTCGAACTCCTTGCCGGCGAGCGAGACCCAGATCAGCACCAGGGCGACACCGCCGACGATGAGCGTCGCGCCCAGCCAGTCGATTTTCACCTGCCGCTTGATCACGGGCAGTTTGAGCGTCTTGCCGAGTACGATCAGCGCGATCACGGCGACGGGCACGGTGACCCAGAAGCACCAGCGCCAGCCGAGCGGCGAGTCGACGATGATGCCGCCGAGCAGTGGGCCGGACACCGTGGCGACGGCGAACGTCGCGCCGATGTAGCCGGAGTAGCGGCCACGGTCACGCGGCGAGATCATCGCGGCGATGACCGCCTGGACGAGTGCCTGCAGGCCGCCCATGCCGATGCCCTGGATGGCGCGGTAGGTGATCAGCTCCGGCATCGACTCGGCGAAGCCGCCGAGGACCGAGCCGACGGTGAAGATGACGATCGCGAGCTGGTACAGCAGCTTCTTGCTGAACAGGTCGGCGAGCTTTCCCCAGATCGGCGTGGTGGCCGTCGAGGTCAGCAGCATCGCGGTGATCACCCAGGTGTATTGGCTCTGGGTGCCGTCGAGGTCGGCGATGATGCGGGGCAGGGCGTTGGAAACGATCGTCGACGAGAGGATCGCGACGAGCAGCGCGAGCAGCAGGCCGATGAAGGCCTGCATGATCTCCCGCTTGGACATCGTGGCGTCGGGATCCTCGACGGTCTGGGCGTGCGCGGACGTGATGAACCCCCTGAGTAAGGACAGAGTTGTGACGACGAGAGTCGTAAGCCGGTTGACTCAACATAACAAATAACTTGATTGATGCAACTACATATTCCCGGCCGTGGCAGCACCTAGCCCGATCAGGCGAGGGGATTTGCGTAGTTCGTACGGGATTCGCCCGAGGTCGGCGTGCGACAACTCACGTCCGCTCCGTGCCCGGCCGCCACTGTCGCATTGACCTCCAGTGCGCTGGAGGTGCGAGGCTGAACCCATGACAGCGCAGACCGCCCCTGCAAGCACCGACACCGGCGTCCCGTCCACCGATCCGTGGGGCATCGACGCCCTCGATCTCGACGCCTACCTTGCACGGATCGGCCGCCCCGCGGAGCCGCCGTCGTTCTCAGCGCTCACCGCGTTGCACGAGGCGCATGTGCTGACGATCCCGTTCGAGAACGTCGACCCGTTCACCGGCAGATCCCCGTCACTCGACCTCGACACGATCCAGGCCAAGCTCGTCACACGGCACCGCGGCGGCTACTGCTACGAGCACAGCCTGCTGTTCGCCGCCGTACTCGAACGTCTCGGCTACGGCGTCACGCGGCTGACGGCACGCGTACAACCGCACCGCAACGGCCCGAGATCCCACATGAGCCTGCGCGTCACCGTCGACGGCACGTCCTATCTCGCCGACGTCGGTTTCGGTGCCGGCGTGCTGCACCCCATGCCGCTCGAAGACGGGGTCGTCGTGGACCAGGCGGGGTGGGCGAACCGGCTCAGTCACGACGACGGAACGTGGACGCTCGAGAAGCGGACGGCCGACGG
This sequence comes from Prauserella salsuginis, assembly GCF_024648885.1. Lineage (GTDB taxonomy): Bacteria > Actinomycetota > Actinomycetes > Mycobacteriales > Pseudonocardiaceae > Prauserella > Prauserella salsuginis. The sequence continues at coordinate 101,326 of NZ_JANBBF010000008.1, forward strand.
CTGGGAGCCGCTCCACGCGTTCGACGAGGCGCCTCAGCGCCCGATCGACTACGAGGTGTTCAACCACTACGTCGCCACGCACCCGAAGTCGCCGTTCACCGGCGGGCTCATCGTGATGCGGCTCGAACCGGGCGTCAGCACGAAACTCCTCGGCCGCAAGCGTGTCGTCGAACGTCCCGACGGCAGCAAGGACGAGACCGAGCTCGACCACGACGACATCGTCGACGAGCTGCGCAGGATGGACGTCGTGCTGACCGACGACGAGGCGGCCGCGCTGACCGAGGCGATGAAGGCCGCCGACTGATCGCCCGCCGACCGGGTTGGCCGATCAGTCGGGCAGCAGCCGGGTCACGAGCCGGGACAGCTGGCGGATCGTGCGGCATTCGAACATCGGCACCTCCCGCGCGTAGCGGTGCGCCTCCGAATCGCCGGTGCCCCACGACGACTCGCGCTCCGGGTTGAGCCAGTAGACGTGCCGCGCACGCTCGGCCATCGCCCGCAACGCGGGAAGGTTCGGCGGGGCGCCGTTGGTGCGGCCGTCACCGAGGATGAGCACGCTGGTGCGGGGGCCGAGCACGTCGCCCCAGCCGTCGGCGAACGTCTGCAACGCCCCGTCGTAATCGCTGCTCATGCCGACCTGCGTCAGATCGGCCTCGGCCACGATGCGGTCGGCCAGGTTCTCGGGTTCGTCCCGTCCGGCCCGCACCAGCTCGGTGATCTCGTCGGTGCGTGAGACGAACGCGAAACTGCGGACCTTCGAGAACTGGTCGCTCAGCGCCTGCGTGAGCAACAGGGTGAACTGGGCGAATCCCGCGACCGAGCCGGACATGTCGCAGAGCAGCACCAGTTCCGGGCGGCCGGGACGCCTGCGGCGCATCACGGGACGCATCGGCACCCCGCCGGTGGCCAACGACCGGCGCACGGTGCGCCGTAGGTCGATGCGGCCGCGCGTCGCCCGCCTGCGCCGCGCCGCCAACCGGGTGGCGAGCTTGCGAGAGAGCGGCTGCACCGCGCGGCGCATCTCGGCGAACTGCTCCGCCGTGGCGCTCGTGAACGACACGAGGTCGGTCTGCGGTGCGACGGCGTGCCGCGCGATCCGGTCCCGGCCGCGTAGCTCCGCGGTTCGCCTGCGCGCCTCCGCGCGCACGTGGTCGGTGAAGGCCGCGATCCCCGCGGCGGCCTCACGGTCGGCCAGCGCATCCGCCGGCTCGCCGTCCAGGCCGTCGGTTCTGGCCTCCCGGATCGCGTCCCGCAACCGGGCCCGCAACGCCTGGGGGCGCACCTCGGACAACGTCTGATACGCCGACCAACCACTCAACCGCGCGGCAGAACCGCCGTTCCCGCCTGCCTCGCCCGTGGTGCCCTGCGTTCCCTGCCCGCCTTGTCCGCCGGAGGCCGCGCCGTAGCCGCCGAACAGGTCGATTCCGGTGGCTGCCAGCGCGCGCACGCGCGCGTCGTCCCCCGCCACGAGAGCGTCGAGAAGCTGATCACGCAGTTGGGCCGGTGTGGCGGGCTCGTCGACCGTGGTCTCCGACGTGCCGTGCGCGGTGGGGAAGTAGAGGTCGAAGACACCGTCGAACACGGGCCGCTGGGCCGCGCCCCGCAACACACTCGCGGCCAGGGCTTCGCGGAGCCGCTCCCGGTCGGCCAACCCGACGGCCTCGGCCGCTGCCGCAGCATCGACCGTCTCGCCGGTTCCGACGGCGATGCCGTGCTCGCGCAGCGCGTGCGCGAACTCGACGAGCCTGCCGGCCACGGCGTGCGCCGTCATGACGCGGCGTTCTCGGGCGAGAAGTTTCCGGACGACGCCGTTCCTGCGGCGGCCGCGACGCTGTCGGTGGCGTCACCGGGGGAGAGCACCCGGTCGAGTCGCAGTTCGGACAGTGCCTTCCGCTGGTCGGTCTCGTACTTGAGGATCACCCCGAGCGTCGCGTGCACGACCTGCTCGTCGAGCGTGTCCGCCCCGAGCGCCAGCAGCGTGCGCGCCCAGTCCACCGACTCGGCGATCGACGGCGATTTGCGCAGTTCCAGCTCCCGCAGCGCGCCGACCACCCGCACCAGCGAGGCAGCCAGCTCGGTGTCGAGCTGCGGTACGCGCAGTGTGACGATGTCCCGTTCCAGCTCGGCGGGCGGGAAGTCCAGGTGCAGGAACAGGCATCGGCGTTTCAGCGCTTCGGACAGCTCGCGCGTGGCGTTCGAGGTGAGTACCACGAGCGGCCGCCGCGTCGCCGCGATCGTGCCGAGCTCGGGGACGGTGACCTGGAAGTCACCCAGCACCTCCAACAGCAACCCCTCGACTTCGACGTCCGCCTTGTCGATCTCGTCGATGAGCAGCACCGTCGGGTCCTCGTTGCGGATCGCCGTCAGCAACGGGCGCGACAGCAGGAACTCCTCGCTGAACACGTGCTCGCGGGTAGCGTCCCAGCTCTCGTCCTTGGCCGCCGTGATGCGCAGGAGCTGACTGGCGTGGTTCCACTCGTACAACGCGCGTGACTCGTCGATGCCCTCGTAGCACTGCAGCCGGATCAGCTCGCTGTCGGTCGCGGCCGCCATGGCGCGGGCCAGCTCGGTCTTGCCGACCCCGGCAGGACCTTCGACCAGCAGTGGCTTGCCGAGCCGGTCGGCGAGGAACACCGTGGTCGCCACGGCGTTCGACGCGAGGTATCCGGCCCCTGCCAGGCGTTCGACGACCTCGTCGACCGATGCGAACACCGGCTCCTGCTCGGACGATTGCGGCACGGCCTGCGACGTCGATGACTCTGTCACAACGGACTCCTCGTGGTAAGCGTCCGCTCATTCTCGCGCTCGCGGGCGTTTCGTCGCGAGGCCGGTGGTTCAGCTCACGTGTTTTGTCAGGGGTAGGTGAGACAACGGTTCCCTACGGCAGCGGTCGTCCACGGCGGCCCCGGTCGACCGGGAGAGTCCACACAGCATCCGGCCAGCAGCATCCGGACAGCTCCCACCAGAAGAGTCCGGCCAGAGGAGTCACCGTGTTCCACGGCATGAGCACCGTCAGCCTGTTCGCCGACGACGTGTCCCAGGCGAGCGACTGGTACGCCGATCTGCTCGGCATCCAGCCCTACTTCGTCCGCCCGCTCGACGGGCCTCCCGCGTACATCGAGTTCCGGATCGGGCCGGAGCAGCACGAGCTGGGCATCATCGACGCGCGCTACGCGCCGCACCGACTCGGGGACGGCGGCATCGTCCTCTACTGGCACGTCGACGACCCGCGCGCCGCCTACGAGGAACTGCTCACAAAGGGCGCCACCGAACACGAAGGCCCGATCGAACGGGGCGAGGGTTTCGTCACGGCGTCGGTGCGCGATCCGTTCGGCAACATCGTCGGTGTCATCCGCAACCCGCACGCCCGCCCCGATGTCGAAGGCTCCCAGGGCGGGCACTAGTCGCGGGTGGCGCCTACGGCGCGCCGCGGCCGATGATCACGGTGGCGCCGAGGTCCTCGCACCGCTCCACGCGCGGCACGAGCCCCGCCCCGGCGAACGCCGCGGCCGCGCCGACGGCCTGCCGCTCGCTGGTCTCGCTCAGCACGTGGCCGCCGCGGGCGAGCCACGACGGCGCCTCACCTGCGAGCGCGCGGAGCGTGTCGAGCCCGTCGGCGCCGCCGTCGAGCGCGATCCCCGGTTCGTGGTCACGGGCCTCCGGCGGCATCGACGCGATCGCCTCCGACGGCACGTACGGCACGTTGGCCACGACGACGTCCACGGTGCCCCGCAGACCGGGCGGCAGCGCGGCGAACAGGTCGCCCTCGTGGACGCGACCGGGCAGGTTCCGGCGGGCGCACCGCACCGCGGCAGGGTCGAGGTCGGCGGCATGGACCGTCGCATCGGGACGTTCCGCCGCGACCGCCGCACCGAGCGCGCCGGACCCGCAACACAGGTCGACGACGACACCACCGGCCGGCAGCACCTCGAGGGCCTGCTCCACGAGGAAACCGGTCCGTTGCCGCGGCACGAACACGCCCGGATCGACCGCCACGCGCAGCCCGCGGAAGGCGGCCCAGCCGAGCACGTACTCGAGGGGCTCGCCACCCACTCGGCGTGCGACCAGCCGCTCCAATTCCGCCGGGCCGGTGGCCGCGTCCTGCAGCAGCGCGGCCTCGTCCTCGGCGAACACGCATCCGGCGCTGCGGAGGGACGACACGATCGGCGATGGCGGCACCGCCTCAGGTTAGCGCCGCGTACGGCGGCCGAAGCGGGCGGTGAACCCGTGTCTGCGGATGCGCTCGGCCGCCTCGGCGCCCACCAGCTCTCGTGCGATGTCGAACTCGCGACTCAGGCGGGTGTTGCTGACCGACGGGTTGTCGGTGCACAGCGCCACCGGCACGCCCGCTGCAACGAGGGTGCCCAGCTGGTGGTGCCGCCGGTTCTCGGCCGCACCGGTCTGCACGTTGCTGGTGATCGCGACCTCGAGCGTGATGCCGTGGGCGGCGAGGTGGTCGAGCAGCCGCGGATCCTCGGCGGACCGCACTCCGTGGCCGATCCGCATCGGGCGCAGCTCCCGGACGGCGTTCCACACGCTCCCCGGACCGGCCGCCTCGCCGGCATGGATCGTGACCGGCACGCCTGCGTCGTGGGCCAGGCCGAACGCGGGGGAGAACTGCGCGACGGGGTATCCCGCCTCATCACCCGCCAGGTCGACACCGACGAGCCGGTCGGCGTGCCGCAGGAGCCTGCGCATCTGCCGACCGGCAGAGTCCGGGCCTTCGTCACGCACGACGATGCCGATGAGCCCGACGTCGATCGGCAGCCCGTGGCCCGCGGCGGCATCGGTGACGACTTCGATGACGGCGTCGGCCTCCAGCCCTGTCTGAGCGGCGATGAACTGTGGGCTGAACCGGAACTCGACCGCGGTGAGCCCGTCGTCGCAGGCGTCCGCCACGGCCTCGTGGGTGATCCACCACCAGTCGTCGGTCATGGTCGCGAATTTCGCGGCGTTGTCGATCTTCGCCAGGTAGGGGAGCAGGTCGCCTTCACGGCCCGCCACGAACTCACTCCGGGACGCACGGGCGCCCGCCCGCGCGGCGAGGCGGTGCGCCGTGGACGGCCGGATCGAACCTTCCAGATGCCGGTGCAGATCGATCAGCGGACCGGATTCGGGCAGCGGAATGGACATGGATGAACGAAACCCTTCGCGACGAGCGGAACGCCGGGGCGAGACCCCGCAAGGCGACCGCTGGGAACCAGACACACCGAGGCAGGCACCGCAACCACCGGGCGATCGGACACCGTGGCGCCGGACGACACACACGCGCCGGAGCGCTGCACACCGCGACGTCACCGGCTCGCGACAGCGCCAACGCCGGGACAGCGCCGGGACGTCGCGGACGCCGACACACCGCGGGCATCCGACACACCGCGGGTGCGGTGCCGGGCGCTGGTCAGCCGCGAAGGTCCATGCGATAGCTGTGGTCGCCGAAGACCGCGAACACGCGATCGGCGTCGGCGCTCCGCACAGCAAGCATGGTCGGCATTCTAGACCGGCCGATGATCACCGTTCAACGCTCAGGGCGCTGTCGGCCGGTCCGTATCCGGCGACACCCGCTGCGGAGTACCGGACCGCCACGACACCGGCACGCGAACGGTGCTGTCAGTGACAGTGAGGTCCGGATGCCGTCCCCGTCCCCGTGGTTCCGAGCTCGTCGGAGCGTCCGGCGTCGAGTCGCGACCACTGGGCGGTGGGCCGTCCGTCGGTCCGGTACTGGTCCTCGTCGGCCTCCCACTCGACCGGCCAGCCCACGGGCGAGTCTTCCCAGGCCTCCTGCCGCCCGTAGACGGTCAGGTCCAGCAGCGCCCAGCTGTAGTCCATCGCCTCGACGCCGCGGCGTGTGGTCCAGTAGGTCTCGAAGACACGGTCACCGTCTCGCAGGTAGCACACCAGGTGGAACAAGCCGATCTCACGACCGACGAGGAGCGCGTCGAGGGAGGGCTGTGCCGAGTACCACGGCATGTCCCAGCCCATGAAGTCGCGATAACGGAGGCTCTCGTCGTAGCTCACCCGGGCGTCGGCCCCGTCGACGGCGACGTTGCGGCCCTGGCAGAAGACTGCATAGGTGGCGCCGCGGGAGTGCAGATAGGACAGTTCGCCGACCTGGCTCGTGTACACCGTGCAGCCCTCGCACTGCTCGGCCGCGGGTCTGCCGGGGTTCCACATGAAGTAGTAGGCGATGAGCTGTCGGCGGCCTTCGAACGCGTCGAGCAGGGTCAGCGGCCCGGCAGGGCCGAGCAGCTCCAGGCCGGCGTCCATCTCGACCATGGGCAGCCGCCGCCGCGCCGAGGCGATCGCGTCACCCTCGCGGGTGTGCGCCTTCTCCCGCACGCGCAGCTCATCCAGTTCGGCCTGGAAAGTGGCCCGGTCGACCACCGCCGGCAACGCCGGCGCATCGTGGGCCGTGGTGTCACGATCAGTCATGGCGTCGTCCGCTCGTCGGATGCGCTCATTGTGACGCGTGCACGACACCGCCGCACCGGGTACGACACCGAACCGACGGCCACTCGACCGCGCGACTGCCCGGGGCAACTGGCAGAACCGGCGCCGTGCGCGGCTGCGACCGGCCCCGGCCGCGGCTCATTCGGGAAGCCAGCCCCGGTCACGCAGTTCGGCGGTGAACCGCCGGTAGGACTCCTCGAGCCGGTCGCGCTGTGCCGGGTCGGGATCGACGACCATGCCACCCGCGTCGATCCGCGCGGACACCTCGGACAGTCCTCCGGGCGCGGTGCCTGCTGCGGCCAGCAACGCCGCGCCGTAGGCGGTCTCGGCGTGCGCCGACACCTGCATGCTCCGGCCGGTCACGGTCGCGCGGATCGTGGTCCACAGCGTGCTCGCACTGCCGCCCCCGGCGGCGAGCAACGGCCCGCGGACGTCCACGCCGAGGTCACGGATGTGTTCGAGCGCGAGACGTTCGAGAAACGCGACGCCTTCGAGCCGGGCCCGGTGGAGCTCGACGTCGTCGGCGGGATCGCCGACGACGAATCCGGTCGCCTCCGGTGCCGGGAACGGGAACCGTTCGCCGTGCCGTGCCAAGGGGTAGGCCAGCATCCGGGCCGGGCCACGCGCGGCCGCCTCGTCGTCGAGCCGCGCGAGATCACCGGTCACGCCCTCGCCGCCGGTGTTGGACGCGCCGCCGGCGAGCCACCAACCGTCCGGATGCCGATGGCTGTACAACGCGCCCCACGGGTCGGCGACGAGCCGTTCGGTGACGCCTTTCAGTACGTACGTCGTCCCGAGGATGCCCACGAACCGGCCCGGCTGTGCCGCGCCGGTGGCGAGCTGCGCGGCACAGCCGTCGGTCATGCCTGCGACCACCGGGCATCCTTTCGGCAGTCCCGCGACGGGCCGCTGCGTCTCACCGAGCAGGCGGGTCGGGGCCACGACCTCGGGCAGCCACGACGCCGGCACTCCCAGTGCGTCGAACACCTCCCACGCCCACTCGCCGCGGACCGGGTCGTAACCGCTCTTGAGTGTGTGCGACCAGTCAGCGGCGACCGGCCGGCCCGTGAGCGCCGCACCGATGAGCTCGGGTGTGTGCACGACGCCGGCCGCGTCGGGGTACGCCGCGTGCAGCCACGCGATCCGGCCGAGCGCCGCGGTCGGGGAGACCGTCATTCCGAGTGCGGCCCAGCGCTGGGCACCGGCCTCCGCGGCGACGGTGTTCTCCTGCGCGGCCCGCCGGTCGTCGTACATGAGCGCGGGTGACGCCGGTTCGCCGTGACGGTCGACCGCGACGATCGTGCCGGACGTCGCCGACACGGCCACCGCTTCGACCGGGCCCACCTCGGGACGCTCACACACCCGCCGGATCGCCGACTCCGCCGCGGGCCACCAGGTGCGGGCGTCCTGCTCGCTGTGCCCTTCGGGCGAACGGACGGGGCGGGGCAGGTCCGCGGCGGCGCGGGCGAGAACAGCGCCGTCGGGGGCGACCGCGAAGGCCCGGACCCCCGCGGTCGCCACGTCGATGCCGACGACCGTCACCGCGGCACCACCGCTTCGTCGGTGACCTCCTCGGTGACCGCCTGCAGGTTCGTGTCCTTCGCGATGGCCTCCTCGGTGGCCTCCGGGAGTTTGAGGAACCGCACGATCACCGCGGCCACCACGTACAGCGCCGAGAAGATGATCACCACGCCTGCGGCTCCGGTCGGCCCGAGGAACAGGCTCACGATCGCGGGCCCGACGAAGGTCGCGGCACCGGCACCGAGGTTCAGCAACGCCATCGCACCGCCCTTGTTCTCGGGCGCCAGCGACGGCAGCAACGCCGAGATCGGCACGAACCCTGCCAGCGTCGCCCCGTACAGCGCGCCGACGAGCAGGGCCACCCAGTAGTAGTCGGCACCGAGGGCGAGCGGCACGAAGTAGAGCAGGAGGATCGAGACGGCACAGCCGACGGCGCCGAACCAGAAGATCGTCGTGCGCCAGCCGATCTTGTCGGAGACGACGCCGAAGATCAGGTTGAACACGATGTTCGTGCCGTAGATGACCGACACGAGCAGCAGCCAACGTGCTTCGCCGAAGCCGATCTGGTGGGCGAAGATCGTCGGGAAGAACACGAGCATGCCGAACTCGGGTGCGGTGTTGATGACGCGCGCGATCATGCCGAGCCCGACCTGCGGCTTCTGCCACGCGATCGACACGCTCGAGACTAGACTCTGCACGGGTTTCACCTCGGGCGGAGCGAGGCGCTGGAAGCCGGTGCGCTCCCGCACGCCGAGCAAGCAGACCAGGCCGCCGAGTCCGAGGATGCCGATGGAGAGCCAGAGCGTGCCGTAGTGGCCGAAGATCGGGTTGGTGACGCTCGCGACGAGCGAGCCCAGGGTCGGCAGTCCGCCGGTGAAGGCGAAGTAGAACCATCCGACGGCGGCTCCCAGCCGCGCGACCGGTGCCACTGCCGTGATCCACACCAGGAACCCGAACGCGAACATCGGGTAGCCGAACCCGCGGATACCGTAGAACACCATCATCAGTGCGTAGTTCTCACCGGTGACCGCGATCGCGAGGAACAGGACGTCGAACACCAGCCAGATGGCGAGGCCGAGCATCATGACCCGGCGCGGCCCCCACAGTTCGGACAGGGCGCCGGACAGCCAGGACGCGAGCATCACGGCGACGCCGTACACGGTGATCACGTACGACGCGCGGATGTCGGTTCCGGCGCCGTGATCGGCCATGAACGGCGCGATGAACCCGGATTCGACGCCGTCACCGATCATGAACAGGAGCAGGCCCACGTAGCCGAACAGCAACGGCGCGGGAAGGCCCCACTTCTCGAGTAACCCGCGGAACCCTCCGCCGGATCCGGACAACGTCGGTGTTGTCTGCGCAGTCATCTTGCCTCCATGGGTGTCGCTCGCAGCATCATCACCCATGTGATGTTCACAGACAAGATGTGATTTCAGGTTTCCGTGGCGCCGTCAGAGCGGCGCGACGTCCACCTCCGTGCGGTTACGCAGCTCCTCCACCGTCGCCTCCGGGGTGCTCGAGTCCACGATCAGCCGGTGGTAGTCGGTGACGGGCGCGAGCCGGTGCAGTGCGGTGCGTGCCATCTTGCTCGAGTCCATCAGCAGCACGCGGTTCTGCGCGCTCTGCAGCATGGCCCGCTTGACCATCACGATCTCGGGCTCCTGGTGGAACGTCAGCTCGGTGTTCATCGCCGACGTCGAGACGAACGTCGTGTCCACGGTGAGCCGTTCGACCGCCTCCAGGCACGGCATGCCGAGGAAGGCGTCGTGCGTGGGCGAGTAGTCGCCGCCGATCGCGATCAGGCGCACGTCCTCGACGTCCTTGAGCACGTCGATCGCCCGGAGGTAGTTCGTCGCGACGGTCAACGGCGTGACCTCGCCGAGCAGCTTCGCCAGCGCGAGGGCGCTCGTCGAGTCGTCCAGCAGGATCGACATCCCCGGTTCCACATAGGTCAGTGCCTGCCGGGCGATGGCGGCCTTGGCGTCGACGTTGGCATTGAGGCGGTACTCGGAGTTGCTCTCGAACACCGTCGACGGCTGTGCGGACACCCCGCCGCGAAACTTGCGCAGCAGGCCGCGGCGCGCGAGCTCGTCGAGGTCACGGTGGACCGTCATCACACTGACACCCGTCAACTCGGCCAGCTCCGCCGCCGACGCCGAGCCGTTGTTCACCACGTAGTCGGTGATGCGCTGCTGCCTGCCGGCGCGCTGCCCCGCACTCTTGTCGCTCTTCTCCGTCACGCGGCCCAGCATCTCATTCCGCGGGCGCGTTCAGCCGGTACAGGCTGGCGTGTCCTGCCTCGATGCCGACCTCGGTGATCGCGCCGTTCTCCAACCGGGGCAGTGCGCGGCGGTAGTTCGACAGCGGGATGCCGAGGAGCCGGCACAGCGCCAACCGCAGCAGGGTGTTGTGTGCCACCACCAGGGCTCGACCCCCTGCACCCTCGGCCCGTTCCGCGATACCGGCGAGGGCGGTCACCGCGCGATCGGCAACCGTCGCGGGCGGCTCGGCGTCCGGAAAGGCGCCCGCGACCGGGTCGGCGCGGAACCGCTCGACCACGGCGGCCGGCAGTTCGGCGAGCGTGCGGCCCTCGGCCAGGCCGAAGTGCGCCTCCCGCAGCTCCGGTTCGACGCCGACCGGCAGGCCCAGGGCGAAGCCGACCGGCTCGGCCGTCGCCATCGCCCTGCGCAACGGGGAGGCGTGAATCGCCACGGGAGGTTCGGCGGCGCCCGCGATGCGCCGGGCCAGCGCCGCAGCTTGCGCCGCACCGCGCTCGGTCAGTGCCACGTCACTGCTTCCCGCGTACCGGTTCTCGGCGTGCCACGTGGTTTCCCCGTGCCGAACCAGCAGTAGTCGAGCTCCCATGCAGAACCTCCGGTGACAAATCGCGACTCTGGTGTTAATTTAACATCTGCGACGTGAAAGGGGCTGTGAATGACGTTCGGCGCGGTCGTGTTCGACCTCGACGGAGTACTGGTCGAGAGTGAACACCTCTGGGAAGAGAACTGGGTCGCCTACGCCGCGCGACACGGTGTGAAATGGACGGCCGAGGACACCGCGACGGTGCAGGGGATGAGCGCGCCCGAATGGGCCGCGTATCTCGCCGACCGCAGCGGCACGACCGAGACCACGAAGCAGGTCGAGGACGCGGTGGTCGACGGCATGATCGCCTCGATCGAGGCGGGCGAGGCGCCCCTGCTGGCCGGTGCGGACGCCATGGTGCGCGGCGTCGCCGCCCGCGCACCCATCGCGCTCGCGTCCTCGGCGGCGCGCCGGGTGATCGATGCCGTGCTGGCCACGCACGACCTGACCGGCGAGTTCAGCGCCACCGTGTCGAGCGCCGAGGTGCCGCGGGGCAAGCCGAGCCCCGATGTGTACGCCGAGGCCGCCTCGCGGCTGGGGCTGCCGGGCACGCGCTGCCTCGGGGTGGAGGACTCGAGCAACGGGATCCGGGCGGCCGCGGCCGCCGGACTCACCGTCGTGGCACTGCCCAACCCGACCTACCCACCGAAGCCGGACGCACTCGAACTCGCGGCCGCCGTTGCGGCCGACAACGACGACGTCCGCCGAACCCTGCTCGCCTACCTCGCCGGAGAGTTGGTGCGATCATGACCCTGCTGGGAAGCGCCGAGACCTTCAAACGGGACTGGGTCGACGGCTTCGTCACCGCGTACGGACGTGAGGTGCGCAAGGTTCCGGACGCCTACGGCGTCGTCGCCGCCGACACACCGAGGCAGGACAAGGTCGCGGTGATCATCGGCGGCGGCTGCGGACATTACCCCGCGTTCGCCGGCCTCGTCGGTCACGGACTGGCCGACGGCGCCGTCGTGGGCGACGTGTTCACGAGCCCCAGCGCCGAGCAGGTCTACCGCACCGCGCGAGAGGCGGACGGCGGCGCCGGGGTCCTGTTCGGCTACGGCAACTACCAGGGCGACGTGCTCCACTTCGGACTCGCGGCACGACGGCTGGCCGCCGAGGGCATCGACAGCCGCACCATCCTGGTCACCGACGACGTCGCCAGCGGCCCCGCCGAGGACCCCGCGAGCCGTCGCGGCGTGGCGGGCGACTTCTTCGTCTTCAAGGTGGCAGGCGCCGCGGCCGAACGCGGCGACGACCTCGACGGCGTGCACGCCGCAGCGGTGAAGGCCAACGCCCGCACCCGCACGTTCGGCGCCGCCTTCGGCGGCTGCACCCTGCCCGGAGCCACCGAACCACTGTTCACCGTCGCCGACACCGACATGGAGCTCGGCCTGGGCATCCACGGCGAGCCCGGAGTGCGCACCGTCGGCAGACTGGCAGCCACCGAACTGGCCGACGAGCTCGTCGACGGTCTCCTGCCGGAGCTGCCGAGCGGGGACGGCCGCATCGCGGTCCTGCTCAACGGACTCGGCCGCACCAAGTACGAGGAGATGTTCGTGACCTACAAGCGCATTCACGAACGTCTCACGGCCGCAGGTCTGGGTCCCGTCCACATCGAGGTCGGCGAGTTCGTCACCTCCCTCGACATGGCGGGCGTGTCACTGTCGGCCATGGTCCTCGACGACGAACTGGCCGAGCTGTACACCGCACCGTGCTCGTCCCCCGGATACCGCAGCGACGGCCGACCGGCCGCGCCGGTGCGGCCCTCGATCACGGTCGACGACGCGCTGGCCGCACCGCAGGCTGCGGGGGAGAGCACCGTGGACAGGGCGCTCACCGCCGCGCTCCGCCTGATCGAGGAGAACGAGGACACGCTCGGCAGGCTCGACGCCGTGGCCGCCGACGGCGACCACGGGCTCGGCATGACCCGCGGCATGCGCGCGGCCGTCGCGGCCGCACGCACCTGCGAGAACCCGGCCGAGCAACTACTCGCCGCGGGCACGGCGTTCGCCGACGCGGCGGGCGGCGCCTCCGGCGCGTTGTACGGGGTGCTGTTGGCCGAAACCGGCGCGGGGCTGCGCGGCGACATCACCGCCGAGACGCTGGCCGACGCCGTCGACAGCGCAGTGCAGGCGTTCACCGCGTTGGGCAAGGCCCAGCCGGGGGACAAGACCATGCTGGACGCGATCGAACCGTTCCGCGCCACACTCCGCACCCACACCGGCTCCGGCATCGCCGACGCGTGGCGCAAGGCCGCCCAGGCGGCCACGGCCGCAGCACAGGAGACCGCCGACCTGCTGCCGGGCAAGGGCCGCGCAGCACGTCTGGCAGAACGCAGCAAGGGACACGCCGACCCGGGGGCGACGTCGTTCGCGCTCCTCGTCACCGCGGTCGGCGACGTACTGGGAGGGCAGAACTGATGCGAGTCGTCGTCGCGGCCGATGACGCCGGCGTGGGATTGAAGAACGAGGTGCGGAACCTGTTGTCCGCCGACGACCGGGTCACCGAAGTGATCGACGTGGGCGTCGACGGACCCGACGACCACCGGGCCTATCCCGTGCTCGGACTGGCCGCCGCCGAGAAGATCGCCGCGGGCGAGGCCGATCGCGGGGTACTTGTCTGCGGTACCGGCATCGGCGTGGCCATCTCGGCGAACAAGGTGCCCGGTGTCCGCGCCACCGTGGCCCACGACTCCTACTCCGCCGAACGGTCCGTCAAGTCGAACAACTGCCAGGTGATCACGTTCGGGGCCCGCGTGATCGGCCCCGAACTCGCCAAACGGATCGTCGGCGAGTGGCTCGGCTACACCTTCGACCCGGCCTCGGCCAGCGCCGCCAAGGTCGCCCACATCACCGACTACGAACAAGCGGGCGCCGCGACCTGAGTCCGGCGGTACCGGGAACCCAGCACCGAGAGGAACAATGACGTTGCGGATACTCGCTGCAGGAGACGAGTTCGTCAGGACCGAGCTGCTCGCCGACGCGGTGCACGGCCAGGTCCCCGACGCCGAGCTGTCGCGGTTGTCGCTGCCCTGGCCGGTCGAACCGTTCGGCCCGGTCGGCGGGGTGCAGGAGGCCAGCGGCACCGAACAACAGGTGATCGAGGCGCTCGGCAGCGCCGAGGTCGCGGTCACGCAGATGGCCCCGTTCACGAAACAGGTGTTCGCCGCGGCACCGCAGCTGAAGCTGGTGTCCGTCTCCCGCGGGGGCCCGGTGAACGTCGACCTGGACGCTGCCACCGAGGCCGGTGTCGCGGTGACGTATGCGCCGGGCCGCAACGCGGCCGCGGCTGCCGAGTTCGCCCTCGGTCTCATCCTGGCCGCTATGCGCCGCATCCCCACCGCGTCCGCGGAACTGCTCGGCGGGCAGTGGCGCGGGGACTACTACGCCTACCCCAACGCAGGTCTCGAACTCGACGGCACGACGGTCGGCCTGGTCGGCTACGGCGCGATCGGCGCGCGGGTGGCCAAGGTACTCGTGGCCTTCGGTTCCCGCGTGCTGGTCGCCGATCCGTTCGCCGACCCCGACCGGATCGCCGCCGACGGTGCCGAGCTGGTCGACCTCGACGACCTGCTGCGGCGCAGCCCGGTCGTGAGCCTGCACGCACGCCTCACCGAGGACACCAGGCACCTGATCGACGCCGAGAAGCTGGCGCTGCTGCCCGACGGCGCGGTTCTCGTCAACTCCGCTCGCGGCGGCCTGCTGGACTACGCCCCGCTGCCCGGGCTGCTGCGCAGCGGCAAGCTCGGAGCGCTGGCCCTCGACGTGTACGACGAGGAGCCGCCGCCCGCCGACTGGGAACTGCGGGACCTGCCCAACGTGATCGCGACGCCGCACCTGGCCGGCTGCAGCAAGCAGACCGCGGAGCGGGCCGCCGAGATCGTCGCGGCGGAGGTGGGCCGCTACGCGCGCGGCGAGCAGCTGCGCAACGTCGCCAACCCGGCAGTGCTGCGATGACCCGCATCATCGGCGTCGACATCGGAACCTCGCTGACCAAGGCCGTCGCGTTCGACGACGACGGGTTGGCCGTCGCCGAGGCGTGCACCCCGTCCGAGCTCGTCCAACTGCCCGGCGGCCGCGTCGAACAGGACCTCGACCAGGTCGTCGGCACCGTCGCGACGGTGGTGCGTCAGGTCGCGGCCGAGCTGGCCGAGCCGGTCGGCGCCGTCGCGCTCACCGGCCAGGGCGACGGCGTGTGGCTGCGCGACGAGCACGGCCGTGCCGTCCGTCCCGCCGTGTCCTGGTTGGACGGCCGGGCGAACGCACTGCTGGCCGAATGGCAGGCCGGTGGCGTGTCCTCGGAGGTGTTCGGCCGCACCGGATCGGGCATGTTCCCCGGCTGCGCAGGCCCCGTGCTGTCGTATCTGGACGCCCACGAACCGGAGACACTGGACCGTGCGGCAGTCGCCGGGTACTGCGTCGACGCCGTGCTGCAACGGCTCACCGGCGAGATCACCGTCGACGTGTCCGACGCGTCGCTGCCGTTCCTCGACCCTGCGACCCGCCGCTACGACGACGCGGCCATCGCCGCGTGCGGCCTCACGCACCGCAGGGATCTGCTCGCCGAACCGGCCGCGCCCAGGAGCGTGTTCGCTCTCGACGCCCACGGCGCCGAGCTGCTCGGGCTCCCCGCCGGCCTGCCGGTGACGGCGGGACCGTTCGACCTGCCGGCCAGCGCCATCGGCGCGGGCGTGCGCAAACCGGGCGACGGCATCCTCACGGCCGGTACGACGCTCGCGTGCCAGGTACTCACCGGCGACGCCACGTTCGACCCGGACGGCGAACCCGCGGGCATGTTCCTGTCGACGCCCGACGAGGGGCAGTATCTGCGAGCCATGCCCGCCATGGTCGGTACCGCGAGCATCGACTGGGCGTGCCGGATGTTCGGGATCGAGGTCGGGCGGATCGGCGAGCTGCTGGCGCAGAGCGGCCCGGGCGCGGGCGGGGTCCGCGCGCTGCCGTTCCTGTCGGCGTCGGGGGAGCGGGCGCCGTTCGTGGACGCGGCGGCACGCGCCCAGTTCTCCGGGCTCAGTCTCGAACACGGACCGGCGGACATCGTGCGCGCGCTGTGCGAGTCGATCGCCTACGCCGCCCGGCACTGCTTCGACGCCGCTGGGCTGTCGGGGACGCTGTACGCCTGCGGGGGCGGGGTCCGTTCGGCCGAGTGGACCCAGATCTTCGCCGACGTGCTGGGCAGGCCGATCGTCATTCCGAGCGACCCGGGTGTGGGCGCACGCGGAGCGGTCCTCGTGGCGGCCGAGGCGCTGGGCGAGCCGTACGACGCCGAACGCTGGGCCGCCAGTTCGCGCACCGTGCAGTTCGACCCGTCGGCGGCCGAGTTCTACCGGTCGGGCTACGACGACTACCAGGCGTCGCTGGCCGCGGCACGCCAGCTGTGGCGGCTGTGATCGGCGACCCAGCCACGAGCGGGTAAACCTACGGTTGCGTAGCCTGACGGTGTGGCAGAGATCGTTTACCCGCCCGTCGTGCTGGCGGCCAAGACCATGTTCCGTGTGCTCGACAACCGACTGCGGGTGACGGGCACCGAACACGTCCCGCGCACCGGCGGTGCGGTGATCGCCTGCAACCACATCGGCTATCTGGACTTCATCTTCTGCGGTCTCGGCGCGCAGCCGGCGAAGCGGCTGGTGCGGTTCATGGCCAAGAAGGAGATCTTCGACAACCGGATCGCCGGTCCGCTCATGCGCGGGATGCACCACATCCCGGTGGACAGGGGAGCGGGCAAGGCTTCCTACGACGAAGCGGTCGACCGACTGCGCTCCGGTGAGGTGGTCGGCGTGTTCCCGGAGGCGACGATCAGCCGGTCGTTCACGATCAAGCCGATCAAGTCGGGTGCCGTGCGCATGGCCGCCGACGCGGGCGTGCCGGTCGTGCCGATGGCGCTGTGGGGCACGCAGCGGCTCTGGACGAAGGGGCGTCCGAAGGAGCTCACGAAGCGGCACGTCCCGATCCACATCCACGCGGGGGAGCCGCTGCGCCCGACACCCGGCGACGACCCCGACGCGCTCAGCAGCGACCTCCGCGTGCGGCTCCAGGCGATCCTCGACGAGTTGCAGGCCGGCTACCCGGACCGGCCTGCCGGCGACGACGACCGCTGGTGGCTGCCTGCACACCTCGGCGGCACCGCGCCGACCCCGGAGGAAGCGGCCGCACTCGACGCCAAAGGTCGCGACCGGGACTGAAGCGCACCGCGGCCGAGTGTCGCCCATCGGTCCGCACGGAGTGAGCACCACACGGAGCAGGGTGCCGTACGGGACAGGGGAGAGGCGGTGCGGATTTCCACCCGGGATCCTCACCGGCCCACCCGCGTCTCCGGCGTGGAAACGAACGCGAACCACGAACCACCGCGAGCGTACGGTCAACCCTCGTGACCGTTGGCGTTCATAGGGACCACCGGCCAAGAGTGCCGGGGCCGCCTAGCGGGTTTCGCGGCTTCCGCTGGCGTATGCGGAACCTGACCGCACGCGCCGGTGGCTGTAGTAGAGCAGGCCGAGCAACACGACCCCGGAAATGATCAAGCTCACGCCGGTGGCCCACCCCGCCAGCGGCAGCTGCGGCACGAGTCCCGATACGACCCCGGCGCCGATCAGCCCCAGTCCGGCCAGCACCGACCCGGCAATGCGCAGCGGAGTCGCCACGCTGCTCTCGGCCGCCTGCATCGCCCGCGCTCTGACCGGCTCGATGTAGCGTTGCAGCGCGGGAAACGCCGCCGCGAGGGCGATCAGCCCGGCGAGCACCAGCAGCAGTCCCGGGCCGGGCAGCACCAGCAGTGCCAGTCCGATCAGCAGCACCACGCTGCCGACCACGGCGAGCACGACCCGCGTCACCGGGTGTCGGTGGCCCATGTGCCTCCTTCGTCCGCGCCGGCGGCCGTTGTCGTCAGTCTACGGTTCTGCCATCGGATACGCCGTTCTCGCGGGCGGCCTCCGGCCCGCCACAACGGCAAAGTGACAGGGGAGAGCGGGGTTAGGCGCGGACGGACCCGACCACAGGTTCGGACCGAGACCGACCGTTCGGTCAGCCCGCTCAATTGAGATCCTGGAAACAGGGGAGCGGATGCCTACGATGCGGCCATGGGTGCCCACGGTGACGACCACATGCGGCCCGCCGCCCGCGTCGAGGCCGTGACCCTGCAGTTCCACCCCGATTGACCACACGGCGGGCAGAAGATCATCCAATCGCTCGCAGCGGACAACGTCTACCGGTCACAGTTCACGACCGGTGTCTCCAACGGTGGGCTCACCGCATTTCCGGGAGGGGACCGGTGACAGTGGGAGAGCAGGCTGTTCCATCGCCACTACGACCACCGACCGGCGTCGGAGCGGCCCGTCTACGGGGCATGGAACCGTGGTGCCGTCCTTACGGCGGCGCGATCCGTGCTTCGCCGACACCGACGTGACGGAGGCGGCCGCACGGACCGGCTGGCGCGTCGAGTTCCATCCAGGGTTCCTGGCTGCACCGGACGACATCGACGAGTCGTACCGCGGAGCGCACATCGTCGCACTCGCGCGGGAACTGGCACCCGTGCTGACCCCGAACGTCATCGGCGACGCCGCACGGCGCGGGGAGCATCCACGGCAGTGGATCAAACAGCTGTGGCACTGCCTGGCGCGCTTCGGCCGGAGAGCGGCCGGGGGCGCCCCTCAGAACAATACTTAACATAATGTGCATTATCGGCACTCGTATAACGGCGGTGTGGATCCGGATAGCGGCATCGGACACACACGAAAACCGCTGGACAGGCCCCGACACAGCGGCCGACAGGTCCGCGACATCTGTGCCCGCGGCGCCGGCCTCCGTAGCCTCGATGCGGTGACCACCGATGACCACGCCGACGACCACATCGCCACGGGCCGAACGACAGCCGTCCAGGACGCCACTGCACCCACGGCAGCACTCACGACGGCGCACACAGCGACGTACACAGCAGCTCCCACGCTCGCACATGCGGAGATCACCGACGCCGCGGCACTCACGGAGCTGCTCGGTGAACCCCAGCCACGCGCCTGGACCAAGGAACGCACCGAGCTCACCGACATCGACCGGGACTGGCTGGCCATGTCGCCGTTCTGCTTCCTGGCGACAGCCGATTCCGACGGCCGCTGCGACGTCTCACCGAAAGGCGACCCGGCGGGCCGTCTCGTGCACGTACTCGACGGCCACACGATCGCCATCGCGGAACGGCCGGGAAATCGCCGTGCCGACGGCTACCGCAACATCCTGGCGAACCCGCACGTCGGCCTGAACTTCGTCGCCCCGGGCCGCGGTGACACCTTGCGCATCAACGGCCGCGCACGACTCGTGAGTGACGCGCCGTTCTTCGACGACATGATCGTCAAAGGTCACCGGCCCGTACTGGCCGTCGTCGTCCACATCGAACAGATTTTCTTCCATTGTTCGAAGGCGTTCCTCCGGTCCGGCCTGTGGCAGCCCGAATCCTGGCGTCCCGACGATCTGCCGCGGCGCGCCATGATCGCCGATCGGGTCGAGAACACCGGCATGACACTCGGCGAACTGGACGACCACTACGGCGAGCGCTACCACGAGAAGCTCTATCGCGGCTGATCGGCACCCTCTCCCCTTCGGATCGAAGGTCCGGACACCCGCCGCTGTTTTGTCACGGTGTCGAAATAGTGGCGGGTGTTTCAGCGGCGGGTGGTTGTCGCTGACGGCGGCGACTGCTCATCGCGCGCCGAGCACCGTCACGTCCGTGAGCGACGCATGCGTGATCGCATCCCACAGTCCAAACCCCACAGCCCAAACACCCCACAGCGCCAGCCCGCCACGCGTCGACCACGCCGACTCAGCGGAGCGCCTCGATGTCATGGGCGATGCGAGCCACCTCGGTGGACAGCTTCTCGAGCTCGTCCGGTCCAGCGCCGTCCGCGGCCGCTGTGGCGACGTCCTCGGCGGCGCAGCGGAGCTGGAACAGCCGGTCCTGCAGCGACGCGACCTCTGCGCCCGACAGCACCACGGCATCCTCGGGAAGTCCGGTGCGCTGGACGGCCGTCCGA
Organism: Prauserella salsuginis; assembly: GCF_024648885.1. Classification (GTDB taxonomy): domain Bacteria; phylum Actinomycetota; class Actinomycetes; order Mycobacteriales; family Pseudonocardiaceae; genus Prauserella; species Prauserella salsuginis. The sequence goes on from NZ_JANBBF010000008.1 coordinate 121,190, forward strand.
CGTTCGTAGGCACGTTGGCGGCACGAGCGGCCGCAGTACCGTCGCCGACGCCCTGCCGCAGCGGGCTGTTCGACGGCGCGGCCGCACCAGCCGCAGTGCTGCGGCACGGGTGTACGCAGAGCCTGCAGTTCCTCGCGGGACGGTGCCTCACTCACCACTCCGACCTTAGACGGCCATGCGCAGTCCATGCCGCGGCCACGCCGGTCCGGCAGACTGGACGGCGTGGCGCATACCTGGCATCGGCATCCGCATCCCTATCTCGACGACACGTTCCCCCGCGCGCTGGCTCACCGCGGCTGGCACGTGGGCGAGCTCGACGGACTCGAGAACTCGCTGCCCGCCTTCCGGCGCGCGGCCGAGGAGGGCTACCGGTACGTCGAGACGGATGTGCACGCCACGTCCGACGGCGTCGTCGTGGTGCATCACGACGCGCTGCTCGACCGCACTACCGACGGCACCGGCCCCATCGCCGAACAGCAGTGGGAAGCGGTCCGCCGCGCGAAGATCGACGGCCGTGTGGCGGTGTCGCGGCTCGAGGACGTCCTCGAAGAACTGCCGGATGTGCGGTTCAACATCGATGTAAAGGCCGACGACGCGGTCGAGCCGTTCGTGCGGGTGCTCACGCGAACCGGCACCTTCGACCGGGTCGCGGCCGCGGCGTTCGCCGACTCCCGGCTGGCACGGCTGCGTGCGCTGGGCGGCGAGCGCCTGCTCACCGCGTGCGGCCCGCGTTCGGTGGCCGTGCTGTGGGCGAACGGCTGGGCGCCGTTCCTGCGGCTCGGCCGTTTCTCCCGCGGGTCGATGGCGCAGGTGCCGCGACGGCAGGGCCGCATGACGGTCGTGGACCGCGCGTTCGTGCGCGCGGCGCGCAGCGCCGGTGTGGAGGTGCACGTCTGGACCGTCGACGACGCCGACGAGATGCGCACGTTGCTGGACCAGGGAGTGGACGGCATCATCACCGACCGTCCCGACGTGCTGCGCGAGGTGCTGCAGGAGCGGGGCGCATGGACCACGGAGCGGTCGGAAGCCGCCCCCGACCCGGCCGGGAGCGCGGACTCCGCGGATGGTTGAGACCGCGCCGCCGCGGCCGTCCTCACCGCGGCGGCGCGGTTCCCTCCCACGCGGCCTTCCAGGTCTTGGGGCCGAGCCTGCCCGAATCGCGGATGTCGTTGGCGCGCTGCAGGTCGAGGACTGCTTCCTTCGTCTCGTCGTAATAGCAGCCGGTGCCCTCGAAGTCGTAGCCGAAGTCGTTCATGCGCAACTGGAACGTGCGCAGTTGCGGGGCGCAGTCGCCGTAGGCGTAGACCACGCCCGGCCAGTCCGGCATGGCCGGCCGACTCGGCGACGGTGCCGCGGGCTGCCTGCCGCCGATGTACGCGGACTCGCCGCGACTCGGCACCACCTTGCTCCGTGCGTCGACGTCGTCAGCCAACCCGACCATTCCCGCGCACTCCCACGGCTGCCAGCCACGCATGCGGTACAGGTACAGCGCGCGGTAATCCTGTTCGGCCGGCGTCGCCCGATCGGGTCTACCGGTGCCGCCGACACTCCGCCAGGTCGGCAGATCGAACTGGTAGGCGCCGTAGTATCCGGTTCCCGTGTTGACGTGGTACCGCTCGGTCGACTCGCACATACGCAGTTTGGCCCAGTCGGCGCGGTCGGGATCGGCTGACGTGGGTACCGCGAGCGCGAACTGCGCGCCGAGCGCGGCCAGGGCGACGAGGAGCAGTCTGGTGGATCCCCGTGCCAGGCCACGGAGTCGGCGGCTGTTCATAACGGCACGGTAAGCAAACCGGACACCCGCCACAACAGTCACACTGGAAACGGCAGTATCACATACCACACGCGGGGGATACTGCTACGACACCCGGGATCACCCGGATGCACGGCACCGCCGAACGTCGGGCCGGTGGCACCGGTACCGCGGCCCGGGCGTCACACCGACGGCGACAGGCGTGGCCGATCCGGCCCACGCGAACGACCACGACCACATCGAAGGACACCGACACCGCATGACGAGCACGTTGCCCGGCCCGCAACCGCCCGCCGATCCCGCACAGCGAAAACGGGAGCAACGCGGCTGGTACTTCTACGACTGGGCGAACTCGGCGTTCTACACGTCCGTGATCACCGTCTTCGGCGCGCTGTACATGAGTTCCGTCGCCGCCGACGCCGCGCGGGCCGACGTCGCACGCAACGGCCCGGCCGCCTGCACCGGTCCCGACGGCGGCGAGAACCGGCTCGTCGACTGCGACATCTCGGCGTTCGGGCTGTCGTTCCCCGCCGGGTCGTTGTGGGGCTACCTGCTGGCTGTCGCGACGATCGTGCAGGTCCTGATCCTGCCGATCGCCGGCGCGATCGCCGACCGCAGCCAGCGCAAGAAGAGGATCCTCGCGGGGTTCGCGTTCCTCGGTGCGACGGCGTCGGCGTTGCTGTTCTTCGTCGACGACGGGCGATGGGAGCTGGGAGCGGTCCTCTACGTCGTGGCCAACATCGGCTACGGCGCCTCGATCGTGACCTACTACGCCTTCCTGCCCGGGATTGCGACACCCGATGAGCGCGATGACGTCTCGGCCAAGGGCTGGGCGTTCGGCTACCTCGGTGGCGGTGTCGCACTCGCGTTGCAGTTGGCGTTCTATCTCAGTCGCGACATGGTCGGCGTGAGCGAGTCGACCGCGGTGCGGATCTGCTATCTCTCCTCGGGACTGTGGTGGGCCCTGTTCACGCTGATCCCGCTGCGCAGGCTGCAGGAACACCAGAGCCCGCACGGCGGCGAGAAGGGCCTCCGCGTGCTCACGGCCGGATTCGTGGAGCTGAAGGACACGTTCAAGGCGGCGCAGGCCCTCCCGCTGACGCTCGGCTTCCTCGGCGCATATCTCGTCTACACCGACGGCATCAACACCGTGGTCAGCGTGTCTGCGCAGTACGGCACGGAGGAGCTCGGGTTCAGCGACCAGGTGCTGATCGCGACGGTGCTGGTCATCCAGTTCGTGGCCTACATCGGCGGTATGTTGCACGGCTTCGCGGCTCGCAGATTCGGAGCGAAGAAGGTGATCCTGGCGAGCCTGGCCGTGTGGGTGCTGGTGCTGGTGTTCGCCTACTTCGTCGAGGAGGGCCAGGCGATGCAGTTCTACGCGCTGGCCGTCGGGATCGGCCTGGTTCTCGGCGGCACGAACGCGCTGTCGCGATCGCTGTACAGCCAGCTCATCCCGGCGGGCAAGGAAGCGCAGTTCTATTCGCTCTACGAGGTCGGTGAGCGTGGCACGTCGTGGCTGGGGCCGCTCGTGTTCGCGGGCGTGGGCCAGGCGACGGGGTCGTTCCGGTACGCGATCATCGCCCTGGTGATCTTCTTCGTGGCCGGCTTCGTCCTCGTGGCGCTGGTGCCTGTGAGAAGGGCCATCGCGGCGGCCGGCAACGAGGAGCCTAAGGTGCTGTAGCGTCGCCGGCCGCTAGGGTTCTCCGGCGTGACAGCGCTCGAGAGCCCCGGAGCAGACCCGACCGACGCTCTTTCCCCGGTCCCCGCCTGGGGTTCGCGCCGCGAGGTGCCGAACGTCGGAAAGATCAAGTTCTCGTACGGTCCGATGGACTGCGGGAAATCGACCCTCGCGCTGCAGATCGATCACAATCTGGCGCGGCAGGGCAGACAGGGACTGCTGCTGGTGAGCAACGACCGCTCCGGGCCCGGCCAGATCACGAGCCGGATCGGGATCACGCGGGAGGCACTCGAACTGGACGTGGGCACGGATCTGCGCAGCGTGGTGCGGCAGGCGTGGGAACAGGGCACGCACGTCGACTACCTGATCGTCGACGAGGCGCAGTTCCTCTCCCCTGCCCAGGTCGAACAACTTGGCGAGCTCGCCGACGAGGCCACGATCGACGTGTACTGCTTCGGCATCGCGACCGACTTCCGCAGCAGGCTGTTCCCCGGCGCGCGGCGGCTGTTCGAACTCGCGGACGAGCTGCAGCCGGTGCAGGTGGAGGTGCTGTGCTGGTGTGGACTGCCCGGCCGGTTCAACGCGCGGGTGTACGGCGACGAAGTGCAGCGCACGGGTGACACGGTGGTCGTCGCAGACACGGCAGACGTGACCGAGGACGCGCAGCCGCTGCACGAGACCGCCGGCGACACACACGCCCCCGGCGCGGACGGCGCCACGCCGAACCCGCCGGGCGCTCCCCTGACCGTGTCACCCGCGGTGGCCCACACCTCGGACGACGACGGCGAGGTGTCCATCGCGGAGGTGAATCGGACGACACCACCCTCGCAGACCGACAGCACTACGGTGCGTTACCAAGTACTGTGTCGGCGGCATTACCGCCTCGGAGATCTCGGACCTGCCGGTTCCGGCCACGGTCAGCTGCGGCTGACCTGACGATCGGCTCGGCCCCGCACCCGCGGGGTCCCCCGTGCGGGGGTGTGTCCGAGAAGCGCGCCATCGGAGCGTCATACGAGCGCGGCTGCCGTCTCCCTTTCGGGAGAAGACCGTTGTCCCGGCGCGATTCGTCGCGGCGGGTGTACCGAGTGCCGTGGGTTACGATCCGGCGTACGGGGAATGAACCCGGCGGCGGCGTTCGTTGCACTCGGTGAGCATGACCCGGGCTCCGCCAGGAGCCGACTGAAAGGACTCATCATGGCCGACCGTGTTCTCCGTGGCAGCAGGTTGGGAGCGGTTAGCTACGAGACCGACCGCAATCACGACCTCGCTCCGCGGCGTAGCGTGCGCTACGCGTGCCCCAAGGGCCACGAGTTCGAGGTTCCGTTCTCCGACGACGCCGAGATCCCCGCGACGTGGGAATGCCGACTGCACGGCAGTGAGTCGGACATCATCGAGGGCGGTCAGACGGAGCAGAAGGAGGTCAAGCCTCCGCGTACGCACTGGGACATGCTCCTGGAACGCCGGTCGGTGCCGGAACTCGAGGAACTGCTCAACGAGCGCCTCGAGGAGCTGAAGGCCCGCCGGGGCCGCGCGTGACGCGGCGTCGCTGACGGCCCCGCCGAGGCGAGGCTCGTCCGGGTCGTCGGCCGGAGATTCCGCTCCCACCACATCGTTGGCGCCCGCATCTCATTTGAGGTGCGGGCGCCAACGTCTGTCCGGGTCCGTTCGCTCCCCTGCCACCGCCCGACCCGAGCTCGTCGCACCGGCCCGAGCTCGTCGCACCGGCCCGAGCCGTCACCGCGGCCGCGAGCAGCGCCTCCGATTTCTCCAAGCCAACCGCACGGCGGCATGCGATCGTGCGTGCATGATCAAGAGAGTCATTCCCTACGCAGACGGTGACGATCTTCCGGCGTCCCGGGAGTTCTACGTCGCGGTGTTCGGGTTCGAGGTCGTCATGGAAGAGCCGGTCCTGGGCTTGGCGTCGCCTGCCGATCCCTCCGACCAGGTCCTGATCCCTCCACGAGGGATGGAGAACCCTTCGCCGCACTTCGGGATCGACGTGGGCGAGCCTGCGGCCGTCGACGCGGCGCACGCCGAGGTGATGCGGCGAGGTCTGCGTGTCGTCTATCCGCTGACCGACGAGCCGTGGGGTGTGCGCCGCTTCTTCGTGGAGGATCCCGGCGGCACGGTCGTGAACGTGGTCGCCCATCTGAGCTGATCGCCCACATCGAGGCCGAACTTCCCGGGACCGGCCATGCGGACTGAGATCCTCCTCGTCGTGACGGTGCGGGCAGAGCGTCAGCGACGCAGGCCGGAGTGGTCGCGGCCGGTGCATCGCCGGATCCGGCCGCACTATGCCCCCTGCGCGGCCCCCTGCGCGCGGCTCCGCCGGCCGAGCACGACGGCCGCCGCACCGAACCCGAGTGCACCGGCGATGTTGATCACAGCGACCACGCCGAACGCGGTGTCGAACCCCGAGGTCGCCGCGATCGTGGTCAGCAGCCCGCCCAGAGTGGCCACACCGATCGCTACGCTCGCCTGTTGCATCGTCGAGAACAGTCCGCCAGTGAGACCGGCGATCTCCTTCGGCACCGCGTCCATCACGACACCGAGCAACGGTCCGAACTCCAACGCCAGCACCACGCCGTAGACGGTTCCCGGCACTTGGAACCACAACTCCCACGACCAGCGCCCGGCGGGGCCGACGAACGAGATCGTGGCCATGACCGCCAGCAGCACGGCCTGGGCCAACGCCGCCGCGGCCAGGACACGCGGACCGCCGAACCGGCCGACCACCCGCGGCGTGAGCCGCATGCCGACGACGAAGGCGACGCAGCACAACAGCAGCGCAGCACCCGATTCCAGCACGGACAGGCCGTGGCCTCGCTGGGTGATGAGCGCGAAGTCGAACATGAACGCCCCGAAACCCACAAAGAAGATCACCACCATCGCGAGACCGATCCGCATGGCAGGCATGCCCAGCACCGACGGGGGAAGGACCGGCTCGCCGCCCCGCCGTTCGAGCCGCCACTGGTGGACGCCGAGCGCGGTGAACGCGACCACGGCCAGGCCCAGCACGGCGAGCACGTCCCCGGACCAGTCCCGGCCCGGACCCAGTGACAGGCCCACGATCAGCGTGAACAGTCCGACGGCCAGTAGGACCGTGCCGGTGTGGTCGAGGGTGCCGGGTGCATTGCTCCGGGTCTCCGGCACCCGGCGCGACCCGAACCAGCCGAGGCCGGCGAACACGGCGAAGGCCAGGAACGACGCCCGCCACCCACTGGCCGTGCCCAGCGCGTCGACCAGCACGCCACCCGTGGCCAGTCCGCCGATGGTGCCGAAGCCGGAGGACGCGCCGTACCACCCGATCGCCCGCGCCCGGGCGGCTCCGTCGAAGGTGTGCTGGATCGTCGCCAGCACCTGCGGCAGCGTGACCGCCGCAGCGGCACCCAGAACGAACCGGGCAGCCACGAGGACCGGCACGCTCGGTGCGAAGGCCACGAGCACGCAGGCGACCGCGATCGACGCGATGCCGCTGCGGAACAGGAGCCTGCGCCCGATGCGGTCGCCGAGTCGGCCGGCGAAAACCAGGCCGGACGCGAAGGCGGCGCCCAGCGCGGCGGTCGCCAGGGCGAGTTCGGAATCCGTGGCGCCGAGCGCGGCCTGCGTAGCCGGAGCGACCGTGTTGGACAGCGCCATCAGTGATGTGGAGAAGAACGAGCCGAGGTAGAGCGGCCACAGGGCCGCGATGCCGACCTCGGGGTCGGCCGGAGGTGCATCGGTGGTTGTCATGCCTCGAGCGTGCGGGCGGGCACCTCGCGCGCCCAGTGTGTCGGCATGCTGGTGGCGCGAGCACCACCCTCGGTGACATGCCGGGACGCATAATCGGGGCATGGCCACGAGTAGCGAGGAGCTCGGCGTGTTCCTCAAGAGCCGGCGCGCATGTGTCACACCGGCCGAGGTCGGATTGCCGCCAGGCACCCGGCGGCGGGTTCCCGGGCTGCGCAGGGAGGAAGTGGCGGTGCTCGCGAACGTCGGAACCACCTGGTACACGTGGCTGGAACAGGGCCGCCGCGTGCAGCCGTCGATCACCGTGCTCGAATCGATCGCCGACGCGCTGCTGCTGAGCCACGCCGAACGTGCCCATCTGTTCCGGCTGGCGGGCTACACCGCCGCGGCCGACCACGCGGGCGAATCGGCGATCTCGGACCGGCTCCGCACCACGCTCGACCAGCTGTCGCCCTTTCCCGCCATGGTGACCGACTCGCAGTACTTCCTGCGCGCGTACAACCAGTCCTACCGCTACCTGGTGCACGACATCGAGTCCTACGCCCCGGAGGACCGCAACAACGTCCTGCTGACTCTCGCCGATCCACACTGGAGGGCCGCATTCGTCAACGTCGACGACTACGCGACCGCACTCGTGGCGAGAATGCGCGGGGTCTACGGCACCACTCTCACGGACCCTGCCTGGCCGCCGCTGCTGGAGCGGCTGCGCACCGTCCCCCGGTTCGTCGACCTCTGGGACTCCGGTGCCGTGGGCGTCGAATCCCGCTGCCAGCCGCAGATCAGAAATCCCTACGTCGGCACCCTGATGCTCCACACTCTCGGGTTCACGGTCGCCGAGAACACGCGCCTGACCCTCCGGGTGTTCCAACCTGCCGACAACACCACTCAGGCACGGCTCGAGACGCTGCAGAACCTCATCGAGACCGGGCGGATCGAGACCGGGCAGCAGGCCCGGCGGCATCTGACTGCGGTCACGGCCGACGACGACCGCGGCATCGTCGCGGGGTGAACACCGGCGTCGTGCGGCGCGGGCTGCGGTGTCAGGCGCCGGGACCGTTGATCGCGATGACCAGCACGTCGAGGGCGAGCAGCATGCTGACGGGCGTCTGGACGATGCGTTCGCGCCGGCTGCGCGAGATCGCGTTCAGCGCGATGCTGCTCGCGCAGTAGGCGAACAGCACCCAGGTGGCCGCCGTGATCGCCGTGGTGTCGCCACCGTGCAGGACGCCGGCTCGGCTCAGCAGCAAGAGAGCGAACCCGGCGTACAACACGACGGCGACCACGGCCGCCTGCCGCAGGCGGGGTGTCGCCACTCGGTGCTGGCCTCCCCACGCGTACTCCCCGAGCGGTCGGCCGCCGATGAGCAGGAGCTGCATCACCGTGAGTCCGGCCAGCACGGCGAGCGCCAGCCCGAGCGCCAGGATCGTCATCGTCCGTGCCCTCCCGCCTGCGCCGCCTCGCGTGATCGTAGCTCGCTCGGCGCCGGCCGATGTCCGGAATGGTCGACCTGCCGAGGACGACGCGGGCCGATCACGCCGGAGGCCTCCGAGCGACGGTCTCCGGGCGACGGGTCTTGCACCGCATCCCCGGCGTTCCCTGGGACCGCCGGGGACTGCGCCGCGGAACGGTCAGACGAGATCCGACAGGTCGGTGTTGGCGCCGCACAGCACGACGGCGACGCGCTCGCCTGCGACAGGCCGGTAGGCGCCCGCCAGCAGGGCCGCCGGTGCCGCCGCGGTTCCGTGCTCGACGGCGATGCGGTACTCGCGCCACAGCAGCGTCCGTGCCGCGACGATGTCGGCGTCGTCGACCAGGACCGAGGCGACACCGGTGCGCACGGCGACCTCGTGGGCGATCTCGCCGAGGCGGGTGGCGCCGAGCGAGTCGGCCGCGACGCCCGAGACGTCGACGTCCACCGGGGTGCCCTCGGCGAGCGCCGTGTGCAGCGTGGGGATCGTCTGGGGTTCGACACCGACGACGTGGGCCCGCCCCTCGGTCGCCGCGGCGATGCCGGCCAGCAGCCCGCCGCCGCCGACCGCGACGAGGATCGTGTCGACGCCACCGGTCTGCTCCAGCAGTTCCGCACCCAGTGTGCCCTGTCCGGCGCAGATCTCTGGCTGGTCGTAGGCGTGGCAGAACAGCGCGCCCGTCTCGGCGACGTCGGCCGTCGCGGCGTCGTAGGCGTCGGCGTACTTGGTCCCGGTGGCCACGACGGTGGCGCCGAGGTCCGCGAGCTTGGCCTGTTTCACCGCCGGTGCCGTTTCGGGCACGTACACGCGTGCGGGCACGCCCTGCCGGGCGGCGGCGTGTGCGACGGCCAGGCCCGCGTTGCCACCCGAGGCCGCCACGACACCGGCCTCGGTCAGTTGCCCGTCGGCGGCCGCCGCGAGGATGCGGTTGTACGCGCCCCGGGCCTTGAACGACCCGGTGTGCTGCAGCTGTTCGAGTTTGAGCCACACGGTGGCCGCCGCGTCGGCGTGCGGCGGGGAGTCCCGGTGCAGCGAGGCGGTGTCGGCCTGCAGCAGCGGCGTGGTGCGGATGTGGCCGCGGATCCGGTCACGGGCGGCGGCCACGTCGGCTGGGGTGAGCATGGTCAGCGCCGGGTCACCAGCCGGCGCAACTGGCCCAGCCTCCGTCGCAGGCCCCACTGGGCGACGCGCAGCATGGCCTCACCGACGATCGAGCCGTTCATCTTCGACGTGCCGATCTCCCGCTCGGTGAACGTGATCGGCACCTCGACGATGTCGAACCCGGCCTCGGCCGTGCGCAGCGTCAGGTCGATCTGGAAGCAGTAGCCAGCGGAGACGACCTCGCCGAGCGGCAGTGCGGCCAGCACCGGCGCGCGGTAGGCGCGGAACCCGGCTGTCATGTCGTTGACCGGCACGCCGAGCGCTATCCGCGAATAGAGGTTGGCGCCGCGCGAGAGCGCCTCGCGGTGCTTCGGCCAGTTGACCAACGCTCCGCCCGGCACGTAACGCGAACCGATGACCAGGTCGGACTCGTCGAGTGCGGCGAGCAGCCGCGGCAGGTCCTCCGGGGCGTGGGAGCCGTCGGCGTCCATTTCGACGAGTGTGCGGTAGCCGTGGTCGAGTCCCCAGTGGAAACCGGCGATGTAGGCGGCTCCGAGCCCGGACTTCTCCGTGCGGTGCAGCACGTGGACGCGGTCGTCGGAGGCGGCGAACTTGTCGGCGAGCTCGCCGGTGCCGTCCGGGCTGCCGTCGTCGACGACGAGCGCGTGCACCTCGGGCAGCGCGTCGTGGAGACGTTGCAGGAGTGGCGTGAGGTTCTCCCGCTCGTTGTAGGTCGGGACGATCACCAGCACAGGATCGATCTCGCCGGCGTGCGCGCCCTCCGCCATGTCGCTCCCCTGTCTCCCCTGTGTCGGTTGCGGCGTCACCGGCATCCGGTGCGCCGTGGTTCACCGGCCACCGCATCGTGGCCGCGCCGGGCTCTCACCCGGTTCTGCCTCCGTGACGTGTGCCCGGACGGCCGGCGTCAGCCGACACGGCCGGTGGTCTGCACCGCACGGCGCCGCAGGACGAGTCCCGCCAGCACCGCGCAGACACCCGCGCCGAGCATCACGCGTTCGGTCCACGGTCCGAACCGGTCCGCCAGCGTAGTCGTTTCCCGCAGCGGCACGTCGGCGACCAGCGAATCGGCCGTGTACATCTCCGTCTGCTGCGCGACGGTACCGTCCGGCCGGACGACGGCGCTCACGCCACTGGTCGCGGCGACGACGACGGCGCGGCCATGCTCGACCGCGCGCAGCCTGGCCATCGCGAGCTGCTGGTAGGTCATCTCACCGTCGCCGAACCACGCGTTGTTCGTGGGCAGCACGATCATGCGGGCACCGGCGTCGGCCGCGTCGCGCGACGGATAGTCGTAGGCGGCCTCGTAGCAGATCGCGGTACCGACGCGTGTGCCCGCGATGTCGAACACACCGGGCTCGCCGCCCCAGCGCATGTCCCGCGTGTTGCCGACGAACGGGGTGAACCAGGCGGCGATCTGCCGCATCGGCACGTACTCCGAGAACGGCACGAGCTCCTGTTTGGTGTACCGCTCCCCCGGGCCCTCGCCGGGTCGCCAGGCGACGACGGCGTTGTCGGTCTTGCCGTCGTCGGTGCGGTACAACGATCCGACGAGCGTCGGCAAGCCGAGTTCGTCCACCGCGGCGGTGACGTCGGCGTCCCTGCCGCCGACGACGTCAACGGTGGTCTCCGGCCACACGACGAGGTCCGGCCGGGGCACCTCGCCGCGGTCGATCCCGGTGGCGAGCCGGTCACTCTCGGCCAGCGCACCTGCGCGGATGGTCTCGCGCTCGCCCAACAGGCCGATGCCGGCGTTCGGTGCGTTGCCCTGCACGACGGCCACGGTGCGGCTGCCGGCCTCCGCTCCGGTGCCGACAGCGGGCCAGAGCGCCAGGCCGGCCAGCGGCGGCACGAGGGCGCAGGCCGCGGCGGGTGCGAGACCGGTCCACGGCGTGGCGCCGTCGCGGCGGAGGCGCACGATCAGCCATGCGAGGCCGAAACCGGATGTCAGGACTGCGAAGCCGACCAACGGTGCGCCGCCGATTGCCGCGAGCGGGGTGTAGGCGCCCTCGGGCTGGCTGAACCCGACCCTGCCCCACGGGAAGCCGTTGGCGGGCCAGCGGGAGCGGGCGTACTCCTGCAGCAGGAACACGACCGCCAGCCACACCGGCGCCGCGGGCAGCCGGCCTGCCAGCGGCATGATCGCGGCGGCGACCGCGACGTAGAGCGCCATGACCCCCGACAGCGCCAGCCACGGGCCGGGTCCGAACTCCGCGCCGAGGAAGTCCTCGATCCACAGCAGGTGCAGCAGGTTGAACGTGAGGCCGAACACGAGGCCGTAGCCCGCCGCGCCCCACAGCCGCCTGCCGTGCAGTGCGAGCCCGAAACCGGCGAACGCGAAGGGAGCCAGCCACCACAGCGGGCGCGGTGCGAACGCCAGGAACAACACGACCCCGGAGGCTGCGGCGAGCGCGAGCCTGCCCAGCACGGGCCGTAGCCGTTCCCACCGGGTTCCGGTCCCGTTCGGAGCCCCATCGCCCACGCCGGGCGGTGTGTCCCCGGCGACCGGGTGGGCGGCCGAGGTGGCCGTCTGCTGCTTCGGCTCAGTCACGGGAGTGGATGACCTCACCGGCGCGGACGGTGCGCAGGCACCTGGGCAGCGGCGTCTCGGGTTCGAGCGGCGGCAGCCCGGGGACCTGGGCGCGTGGGTCGGTCGACCACCGCTGCACCCGGCTGTCCGGTGCGGCGACGACCAGCTCCACCGGCTCCCAGACCGCGTAGTGGGCGGGCGCGCCCGGCACGAGCGAACCGGTGATGCCGTCGGCCACACCCGCGGCGCGGTGCCCACCGCGGGTGTGGGCGTTGAAGGCGGCGCGGGGCGAGATGCCGGAGCCCGGGGTGCGATGGTGCACGGCGGCCCGCACGCTTTCCCACGGCGCGAGCGGGGTGACAGGCACGTCCGACCCGAACGCGAGCGGCACGCCGGCGGCGGCCAGCGTCGCGAACGGGTTCAGCCCGGCGGCACGGTCGGCGCCCAGCCGGGTCGCGTACATGCCCTCGCGGCCGCCCCAGTTCCCGTCGAACAGCGGCTGCATCGACGCGGCCACGTTGTAGCCGGCGAGCACGTCGGCCTGGTCGGCATCGATCATCTCGACGTGCTCGAGCCGGTGCCCCGCACCCGCGAGTGCTCGCCGGCCGACCTGTTTCTCCGCCAGCCGGAAGCCCTCGACCACCTCGCTGACGCCGGCGTCGCCGATGACGTGGAATCCGGCCTGCAGGCCCGCGTCGGTGCACAGTGCGATGTGGTCGGCGATCTCGTGGGCCTCGAGGTAGCGGTTTCCGGTGGTGTCGGCGTCGGCGTACGGCGCGTGCAGCGCCGCGGTGCGGGAGCCGAGCGAGCCGTCGACGAGCAGGTCGCCCGCCAGGCCGCGGGCGCCGAGCCTGCGGGCCGTGTCGACGGCGTCCTGTCCGCTTGCGCCCCAATAGCCGACGACCTCGGGCAGCCCGGGGTCGTCGGCCAGCTCGAGCAGTCCGCGCAGGTCCTCCTCGCTCGAGATGCCGGGGGCGGCGTTCTCGTGCACCGCAACGATTCCGCGGGCGGCGGCCTCCCGCAGGAAGGTCTCCTGTACCCGATGTCGGTGCTCCGGGGTGAGCGCGCTGCGGGACGCGGTGATCGCGGCGCTGTGCGCCTCCCTGGTCACCGGCCCGTCGTCGGACCAGCCGGACAGCTGCCGGATTCCCGGGGCGAGGTCGACGAGCGCGCTCGACACGAGCGCGGAGTGCACGTCCACGCGGCTCAGATACACGGGCGCGCCGCCCGCCGCCTCGTCGAGCTCGGTCCGGCTCGGCAACCGCGGCTCGGTCCACCGCGTCTCGTCCCAACCGTGCGCGATCAGCACCTCGCCTGGCCTGGCGGCGCTCCGGACCGCGGCGAGCAGCTGGCCCGCGTCGCTCACGCGGGCCAGGTCGATGCCGGCCAGGTGCAGGCCTGCGTTGGTGGCGTGCACGTGCGCGTCGACGAATCCGGGGGTGACGAACGCACCGTCGAGGTCGATCACCTCGGCGTCCGGGTGCAGTGCCCGTCCCGGCCCGTCCTGCCCGACCCACACGACGGTGCCGTCGGTGACGGCCATCGCCGTGGCACCACTGGAGGCCGGCGTGTGGACGTGCCCGCCGAGCAGCAGTGTGGTGCGGGCAGTCGTGCTGTGGGGACCTGCGGATCCAGCGGAAGAACTCGTCACGTCCGGCAGTGTGCCACGACGAAGCTGACGAGAATGTTTGCATCTAATGATCGATATGACAGGATATTTTCAACGTATCCGCGATTTGAGGAGCAGATGTGACTGCGACCCAGGAGCCTGCTACCGGCACACACCCGTCCGCGCCCGCCGCCGACCAGGCAGGGCAGCACGGTGTCGAACAGCCATACGAGTACCGGCGCGCCGAGCTGGTCGAACCGGACTGGCGCCGGTTCCCCGGCTGGCGTGACGTGACCGAGGCCCAATGGCGCGACGCCCAGTGGCAGCGGGTCCACTGCGTCCGCAACCTCAAGCAGCTCCGCTCCGTGCTGGGGGATCTGGTCGAGGACCGGTTCTTCGACGACCTGGCCGCCGACCAGCGGGACATGGCGACCATGTCGATGCTGCTCCCGCCGCAGATGCTCAACACGATGGCGCCGCACGCGGACACCGACCCACGCCGGTTCACCGATGCGCTGTACGCCGATCCGATCCGGCGCTACATGCTGCCGGTGCGCAGTGACCGCGACCCCGAGTGGCCGAGCCATCCGCACTCGGAGCGCGACTCGCTGCACGAGGCGGAGATGTGGGTCGTCGAGGGGCTGACCCACCGCTACCCCACCAAGGTGCTCGCCGAACTGCTGTCGACCTGCCCGCAGTACTGCGGCCACTGCACCCGCATGGACCTCGTCGGCAACTCGACCGAGCAGATCGACAAGCACAAGCTCGAGCTCAAACCGGTCGACCGGCAGGACCAGATCGTCGACTACCTCAACCGCACCCCGGGCGTGCGCGACGTCGTGGTCTCCGGCGGCGACGTGGCGAACGTGCCGTGGCACCAGCTCGAGGCGTTCCTCATGCGGCTGCTGGACATCGAGACGGTGCGCGACATCCGGCTCGCCACCAAGGCGCTCGCGGGCCTGCCGCAGCACTGGCTGCAGCCCAAGGTCGTCGAAGGACTCGAACGCGTCGCGGGCACGGCACGACGGCGCGGGGTCAACCTGGCGATCCACACGCACGTCAACCACGCGCAGTCGGTGACCCCGCTCGTCGCCGAGGCCGCCAGGACGGCCCTCGAAGTGGGTGTGCGGGACGTGCGCAACCAGGGCGTGCTCATGCGCGGGGTGAACGACACGCCCGCATCGCTGCTCGACCTGTGCTTCGCGCTGCAGGGCGAGGCGAACATCCTGCCGTACTACTTCTACATGTGCGACATGATCCCCAACGCCGAGCACTGGCGGCTCTCGGTCGCCGAGGCGCAGCACCTGCAGCACGCGATCATGGGCTATCTGCCCGGGTACGCCACGCCGCGCATCGTGTGCGACGTGCCCTACGTCGGGAAGCGCTGGGTGCACCAGCTCGCCGAGTACGACCGCGAACGCGGTATCTCGTACTGGACGAAGAACTACCGCACCGGCATCGAACTCGACGACCCCGAGGCGCTGGAACGGCGCTATCCGTACTACGACCCGATCTCGACCCTGCCCGAGGCGGGCCGGGCCTGGTGGGCCGAGCACGGCTGAGCCGCTCGCCGGGCCGGGGCGGCCGCGCGACCCGCGTCGCCGCCCCGGCCCGCCGGTCACCCGTCGACGACGGCTTCCAGTTCCCGCAGCCGCGGCAGCGCGCGGTCGGTCAACCGCTCCCTGCGCACGTCGCCGGAGATCGACAGGCTGTCCTTCCACAGCGAACGGCCCGCCATCGCACCGCTCGCGCCGCCGTCGACCGCGACCTTCACCTGGCCGATGAACGTCTCGTGATCCACCCCCGCAGAGAGCACGGCCCACGGCACGCCCGCGGCCGCCTCGGTCACCGCGGCGCATGCCTCGGCCGATCCGGGGTACTGCAGCTTGAGCACCTTGGCACCGCACTCGACGGCCAGCCGGGCCCCATCGGCCACGAGCTTCGGGAACGCGGCGGCGTAGTCCTCTTCGGACTCGCCGTCCAGGCGGTAGGTCAGCAGCTCGACGATCAGCAGCACGCCCTCCTCGGCACAGGAACGCACCAGCTCGCGGATCTGATCGGCCACGGCCGAGTCCGGGCCCTGCCGGTCGGGGCGGGTGTAGAACAGCATCTTCGCCACGTCACCACCGAGGTCCCGCACGGTGCGCGCGGTCACGCCCGGCACGTACCGCGTGTAGCGCAACCCGTCGACCGTCTCGTAGCCCGACGCGTCCATCCCCACGACCAGGCCCGTGTCCCGTGCCAACGTGCCGTCGTCGACGACCTTCGGCAGTGCGACCTCGGCGTCCAGCAGGATCGCGGGCGCCTGATTGGCCAGATGCGCCACGAGGTCGCTCTTCGCCGCGGCCAACTCGTCCGTGCTGATCCCGGACGGCCCTTCGGGTGCATCGTCCATGGCCTTCTTCATGCCGTTGCGCTGGTCGGCGGCGACGATCAGCATCCGCCCTGCCGGGGTGGAGATCGCGGCGAGACCGCGGCGTTCGGACGTGGTCAGGGTGTTCATTCTTTCCTCCTGTGTTCTGGTGCGGTCTCGGGTTGGTGTGCGGTCTCCCGGCACGGGCCTCAGTGGGCCGGGGCGGGCAACAGACCGGCGGCGACACGCGCTGCACCGAACGCGGTTTCCTGTGCCCTGCCGGACACGGCCAACTGCGGCAGCACCTCCGCGCGGGCGCGCTGCACGCTGCGCATGCCCGCCCAACCGCC
Organism: Prauserella salsuginis; assembly: GCF_024648885.1. Classification (GTDB taxonomy): domain Bacteria; phylum Actinomycetota; class Actinomycetes; order Mycobacteriales; family Pseudonocardiaceae; genus Prauserella; species Prauserella salsuginis. The sequence goes on from NZ_JANBBF010000008.1 coordinate 137,783, forward strand.
GGTGAGCGTCGCCGACGTCGCAGGCGGCACTTCCCGGTCGAGCGCGGCGACGAGCGTCCGGATCTCGTCGTTGCTGTGGCGCAGCACGGCGCCGAACACCTCGGCCGGTCCGGCACCGTCGGTCCGTACGGTCACCGCGAGGTCGCCGTCGTCGTTGCGCGCACCCGAGACCTCCAGCCCGCCCGCGGGCAGCTCGCCCTCATAAGGCAGCGCCATCACGGCCTCGTCGAGCCGGTCGCGCCCGGCGCGGTCGGTGATGCCGAACGTCTGCATCGCGCGTCGCAGCAACAAACCGGTCTTCACGCCGGCGACGAGCACGTGCTTGCCGTCCGCGACATGACGCACCTCGTTGATCAACCGTCCGGCGAGCCGGGTGCGAGCCTCGTAGCCGAGCGGTTCGTCGATCACCCGCAGCAGTACCTCCGCCGTGCCCATCGACACGTGGTAGTTGCCGGGTCGGATCGGGCCGTCGGCCTCGGCGGCGACCAGGTGGTCGTGGCCCGCGACGGCGATCCGGGCTCCTGCCACGGTCGCCGGGAAGTCGCCCGACACCGCCCCGAGGTCGGTGCCCGCGGGCTCGATCGGCGCCAGTAGGCCGTCATCCGCGCCCAGCTCGGCGAGCATCGCGGGCCACGGCTCGCCGGTGTCCTGGTCGAGCAGTCCGGTGCGCGAGGCGAGTGACGCCTCCAGCGACGGACGGCCACCCAGCACGGTCGCGGCGAACTCGGGCAGGTTGAGCCACCGGAGCCCGGCCAGCCGCTGTCCACCGTCACGCAGGTACGCCAGCTTCGCCGCCGACGTCTGCGCCCCCAACGGCAAGCCCGTCCGTCCGGCGAACTCGGTGCGGATCTCCGCGGGGAACGCCGCGATCTGCTCGCCGCCGCGCGGGTCGAACCACGCGAATGCCGGCGCGACGGCACGGCCGGTGCGGTCGAGCAGCACGCCGCTCTCCCCCATACCGGACACCGCGACGGCGTCGATCCGCCGTTCCGTGACCGCGGCCAGCCGCTCGACCGCACCGTCGACGAGCCGGTGCAGCGCGGCGTGCAGCCGGTCGGCGGGCAGGTCGGTCGTGCCGTCCGGTCCGTGCCGCCACGGCGTCGGTATCTGCTCGAGCGCCAGCTCCGTTCCGTCCTCGCCGACCACCAGCATCTTGACGGTGGTGCTCCCGAGGTCGATCCCCGCCACGAGGCCGCCGCTCATCGACCCACCCCTTCCCGAAGTCCGCTTATGACTCCGGTGACATGACTGTCCATGACACCGGTGACGTACGCGGCTATCATCAGGAGCATGGCGTCGCATTGTCAAACCGCCCGGCCGCTCGCGGTCGGCGTATCGGGACCGGCCGGGAGCGGGAAGACGACCCTCGGCCGGCATCTCGCCGCCGCGCTCGGAGCGCCGTTGCTGGACCTGGATTCGCTCACGACGCCGCTGCTCGACCGGATGCACGGGCCGGTCTTCGCCGAGCACTGGCTCGCCCCTCCGCACCGCGACACGATCCGCGACGCCCGCTACGCGGCGCTGCGCGCCACCGCCACCGACGTCGTGGCGACCGCGGGCACCGCGGTGCTCGTCGCGCCGTTCACCGCCGAGCTCGCAGGCGGGCGCGCCTGGCGGGAGCTCACCGAGGCGCTCGCTCCCGCCGAGCTGCGGATGGTGCACATGCGCGGAGCTCCCGAGCTGTTCGCGCGCCGACGGGCCGGCCGCGGCGCAGCCCGCGACTCGCACCGGCCCGCCGACTCACCCTCCGCTCCGCCCGCCGTCCCGCACACCGGTGTCGACGCGGAGCTGACGCCGCAGCAGCAGTGTTTCCGGGTGCGACGCGCGCTGGGCCACCGCGTTCCGATCAACCCCGACGCCCCGGTGTTCGACCGGCCTTTCGACGCAGTGCTGTTCGATGTGGACGGTGTACTGGTGGATTCGACCGCGTCGGTACTGCGGTCCTGGGAACGACTCGCCGGCGACCTCGACATCCCGCCGGCCACGGTCGAGCAGAACCACGGCCGCCCGGCCCGTGCTCTCCTCTCCCAGTTCCTGCCCGCAGCGCGCGTGGCCGAGGGGATGCGGCACATCGAACGACTCGAGGTCGACGACGCGCCCACGGTCACCGAGGTGCCGGGAGCCCACGCCCTCCTCGATGCGCTCCCAGCGACGCGGTACGGGCTGGTGACCTCCGGTACGCCCGCGATCGCCCGCGCGCGACTGGCCGCCGCCGGGATCACCCCACCTCCGGTGCTGGTCACGGCCGACGACGTGCACGCCGGCAAGCCCGACCCCGAGCCCTATCGCCTCGCGGCGCAGCGGCTGAGTGTCGCGCCGGAACGATGCCTGGTCGTCGAGGACGCACCGGCCGGGGTCGCCGCCGCCCGCGCAGCCGGATGCGCGGTGATCGGGATGCTCGGCACGGTCGCTCCCGGCGAGCTGGCTACGGCGGACGTGCTCGTGGACGGCCTGGACCGGCTCACAGTCTCTGCCGACGAGTCGGGCGTCGGCCTGACACCGACGCCGGGCGCCAACTCGGGCCCGGGCTGAGACACCGCACCGGCCGCGGCCCGGTCACCGGCGCACGGCGCAGGATTCGCGTTCGATGAGGCGCACCGGCAGCACCGTTCTCCTCCGGTAGCGCCGTTTCGGATTGTCCAGCCGGTCGAACACACGCCGGGCCGCGTGGTCGCCGAGTAGCGCGGGATCCTGGTCGATCACCGTCATCGCAGGCGTGACCATGTCCGCCATCGGGAAGTCGCCGAATCCGACCACCGCGAAGCGGCCGTCCCGGAGTTGGGGCACCAGCGCCATGCTGCTGCGGGCGTTCGACGAGAAGATCGCGGTCGGCGGCTCCGGCAGCGCGGTCAGCCTCGCGACGGCCGTAGCCGCACTCTCCCTGTCGACGACGCCGAAAACCTCGCAGGATTCGTCGCGCTCGATGCCGTGCTCGGCCAGCGCCGCGCGATAGCCGCGCAGCCTGCTCCTGCCGGTCGGCACATCGGAGATGTCGGCCACGAACGCGATCCGCTCGTGGCCGCGTTCCAACAGATGGGTCACGCCCATCCGCGCGCCGCCTTCGTCGTCCTCCAGAAAGGCGTCGGCGGCAACGCCACCGGGAGCGCGGTCCACGAACACGATGGGAAGCCGGTCCGACCACCGCGTCAGGTACGAGTTGTCCGTCGCGACCGGTGCGATCACCAGGCCGCTGAGTGACTGTGACAGCAGCCGCCCGACGAGTGTGCCCTCCTGCTCGGCATCCTCGCCGATCGTGGTGACCATCGTGGACATTCCGTGTTCCACGGCCACGTGGTTCACCGCTTCGGCCACGGCGGCGAAGAACGGGTCGAGCAGGTCGGGCACGACGACACCGACGACGGGAGCCCTGCCGTTGCGGAACGTGGTGGCCACCGCATTCGGGACGTAGCTCAGCTCCCGCATGGCGAGCTCGACCCGTGTCCTGGTCTCCGGTAACACGTGCTCGTCGTTGTTGAACACACGCGACACGGTCTTCGCGCTCACTCCGGCGAGCGCGGCGACATCTCGCATCGTGGTCATGAGATTCGGGCGGACCTTTCGACGAGGGGACGCGCTGGACGCATCGGCTTCGAGCGCAGTGTATCGATTCCGGGCACCGGTGCTCGGAACCTCGGAGCCCGGCGTCGGTGCCGGTCGGGATCCGAGGAGCTGACGGGCGGCAACGCGCCACGCGTCGTCCCACTATGACACCGGTGACGTATCCGAGCTTGACATCGGTGACATGACGCCGTCTACTGTCCCGGTGCGGCCGCCGTCACGCAGCCGTATGCCTCCGGGTGGGAATCCACCCGGCCCTGAGCCGTCGCGGATCATCGCGATGCGGGAACGAGACAACGGGAGTCGACAGATGAACGACAACGCTGTCGTCGGCAGCGCCCGTCCGCGCAAGGGCGCGGGCATGGGCGCCACGGTGATCGCGGCATTCGGTGGCCTACTGTTCGGTTACGACACCGGCATTATCTCCGCGGCACTGCTGTACATCGGGCCGGAGTTCGGCCTCAGCGACCAGGCCAAGGAATTCGTCGTCGCGTCACTTCTCGTCGGCGCGATCATCGGCGTCGCGGCGGGCGGTGCGATCATGGACCGGCTCGGCAGGCGCCGGACATTGCTCGCGGTCGCTGTGCTGTTCCTCGCCGGTGCAATCGCCTCCGGAGTGGCGGCGTCGACGACGATCCTCCTGCTGGCACGCATCGTGCTGGGCCTGGCGATCGGTGCGGCCTCGGTCGCGGTTCCCGCCTACATCGCCGAGATCGCGCCTGCCCATCTGCGCGGCCGGCTGGTGTCGGTGAATCAGTTGATGATCTCGTCCGGAATCCTGATCTCGTACATCACCGGGTACGTGCTGTCCGATGCGCAGGCGTGGCGCTGGATGCTCGCCGTCGCGGCCGTGCCGGCCGTGATCATGCTGGCGGCGTTGCCGATGCTGCCGGAGAGTCCGCGCTGGCTGCTGTCGCAAGGCCGGGAGCAGGAGGCGCGCGCACTGCTGCGGCGCACTCGTTCCGCGGACGCCGTCGACGACGAGGTCGCCGAGATCACCTCTGCGATGCACGCCGAGAACCGTCACACCTTCCGGGACCTGCTCTCGTCCCGGTTCCGGCCCGGCATCATTCTCGGCGTCGGCGTCGCCGCGACGAACCAGCTGGTCGGCGTCAACGCCGTCACCTACTACACCCCGACCCTGCTCACCGGCTCGGGCTTCGGTGACTCCGCGGCGATCCTGTCCTCGGTCGGCCTCGGCATCGCCAACGTCGGCTTCACCCTCGTCGGGCTGCTGCTCGTCGACCGGATCGGCAGACGCCCGCTGGTGCTCGGCGGCACCGCGCTCGTGGTGCTGTCACTGGTCGTGATCGGCGCCGTGTACGCCTTCACCGACCTCAGCGGCGTGTGGGCGGGCGTGCTGCTGACGTTCCTCATGATCTACCAGGCGTCCTTCTCGGCGAGCCTCGGCCTGGCGATGTGGCTGGTCAACAGCGAGGTGTTCCCGACAGAGGTGCGCGGCAAGGCCGGAAGCGCGGGCCTGGCCACGCACTGGATCCTGAACCTCCTGATCTCGGTCACCGTGCTGACGACCATCAACGCGCTGTCGCCCAGTGGGCTGTTCTGGCTCTACGCGGTCCTCGGCGGACTCGGTCTGCTGTTCCTCCACCGGCGGTTGCCCGAGACCCGCGGGCGCACGCTCGAGGAGGTCGACGCCCAGCTCAACGGCGGCCCCGCAGCACGCACCTCGGTCGCGAGCTGACCCGCGAGCGGTGCGCGTGGTCGAGCCCCGCTCGGCCACGCGCACCGGTGGGCCACGGGCTTCACCCGGTGCCGGGCGGTCCGTCGAGCACGGTGGGGACGTATTCGAGCAGCTGGAGTCCGCCCTCGAAGGTGCGCTGCGCGATCAGTTCGAGCGTGACATCGGGGTACCCGTCGAAGATCCGGTCCCGGCCGCTCGCACCCGTGATGACGGGGAACACGACGAGCCGGAACCGGTCCACCACCCCGGCCCGCAACAGCGATCGGCACAGGCTGATGCTGCCGAGCGTGCGCAGGGACCTGCCGTCGCCGTCCTTCCGCTCGCGCACCGTGTCCACAGCCTCGTCGGCGACGAGCTCGGTGTTGTCCCACGACAGCGGAGCCTGCAGCGTCGAGGAGAACACCACTTTCGGAGTCGCGGTCAGCTGCGCCATACCGGGGTCGCCGCGCGCGTCGGCCGCGAACCCGGACATCAGCCGGTACGTCGTCGCACCCATGAGCAGGGTGCAGTCGGCTGTTCCGTCCTCGTCGAGCCAGGCGAGATACTCCGGTGATTCCATGCCCCAGAACCCCGGCCAGCCCTCGGCGGCGCCATAGCCGTCGAGCGAGATAATGAAGTCGACCATCAGATCCGGCATCACGCGCTCATTTCGCTCCCCGGGGACGATCCTGGGAATTCTCCCGTAACCCGAGCCCGAACGCACTACAGTTCCCGCTCATGCGGCGACGACGGCGGCCAGGACTGCTCCGCATGCCCCTGGCGTGGCGGACCGCGCCGAAGGCCGCCCTGTCGAGCCCGCTGGTCGCGCTCGTCACCGCGGCCACCGCCCTGCTCACCTGTTTCCTCGCCACGGCCACCCCGCTGCACACCTCGGCCTCCGCGGGCGCGGCGATCGCGGGCCGTGCCGAGAGCGTGTGCGAGGACCAGTACGGCCCGTTCTTCAACGCCCGCTCGCTCTCGCGGTCCGACGCGCAGCTGGTGTCCGACACCGTCCGCGCCCGCGCCGGCGAGCACGGCTTCGGCCGGCCGATGGTCGGCATGTACACGCCGGTGGGTGCCGCCGAGTTCGACGGCGAGACGTTCGACTACCGACTCGCCTACCGCGACGGGGGCGTGGACGATCTCGAACTGCTCCGCGGCACCAGCGCGTCCGGGCTGTGGCTGGGCACCGAGCTCGCCGACGCCGAGAACATCCCGCTCGGCACCCGTGGAGCCGGCGGCGCGCTGCCGCCCGCGACCGGCGTCTACCGGGACCTGCACCTGCCCGCACCCGGCCCGTGGTGTTCGGTCCGCGACATGACGGTCACCAACCGGCTCGTCGACCACATCGAGACCGGCGCCATCGTCTTCGCCACCGACCAGCGGGCGTTCGACCGAGCCGTCCGCCAGTTCGACCGGTTGGAACGCGCGGTCGTCAGCTTCCGGCTGCCACCACCTGCCACGCTCGCCGAGGCCGAGGACCGCGCCGCCCGTGCCCGCGCCCTGATCGCCGACGTCGAGGCCGACCTGCAGGCGGGCGGTCATGCCGGCCTGGTGCACGGCTCCGTCCCGTTCCAGCGATCCATCGACCTCGCGAACCGCGCGGAGACCAACGTGGGCCTGTCGATCCTGCCGTTGGCGATTCTGGCGGTCCTCGTCGGCTGCGCCGGGGCAGGCACGCTCGCCGTGCAGTGGTACCAGCGCCGGCATGCGCGGATCAGACTTCTCTCCTCCCGCGGGTACGGGCCCGGGGCGCTCGGTCTGCTGGCGCTCGCCGAACTGGGGCTGCCCATGGCGTTCGGCGGTGTGGCAGGCGTCCTGCTGGCCCGCGGATTGCTCCCCGCCTACGGCCCACCCGGCGAAATGGACCCGGCCGAGTTCTGGACGGCGGCGGGATACGGCACCGGAGCACTGGTGCTGTCGCTGGCGCTGCTGGTGTCGGTCGTGGCGGTGCGGGCGCACCGGGAGTTCCAACAGGGCCGTGCCTCGGGCAGACGGGCCCGGCGCCGGCTGGCGGCCTACCTGCCGTGGGAACTCGCCACCGCTGCCGTGGCCTGCGCGGGCTGGCTGCGCCTGGCCGAGTACGGCGGCACGTCCCGGCTCGGCGATCCGCTCCCCCAGGTCGATCCGCTGGCTCTGACCTACCCCGTCGCGGTGGTACTCACGGTCGGGATCGTCGTGGCGCGGCTGACCTTCCTCGCGCTGCGGCTCTCGCACCGGGCCCGGCTGTGGTCGCGGCCCGCGTTGCAGCTCGCGATCCGCCGCCTCGCCGGTGCCCGCGCCGCCGTGGTCGGCGTGCTGGTGATCGCGATGCTCGCCGTCGGCACCCTCGCGGTCGGGACCGGCGTGGCCGAGGGGCAGCGGAGTGCGCTAGAGAACAAGACGGGCATGTACGTCGGAGCCGAGTCCTCCGTGGACGTCGAGCGCACCGTCGGCACCGGGGAGACAGCCCTGCCCGAAGGTGCGCGGGCCGGCACCTCGCTCATCGGCCGGTTCAACTACACGGCGGGCGAGCCCACCGTCGCCGTCGTCGACCCGGACACGTTCCTCGACGCCGCCTGGACCGGCACGTTCGACGACACCCGGATCGGCGAGGTGCTGCAACGCGTTTCCGCGCCGGCCGAAGGGACCGTGCCCGCCATCAGCATCGGTGCGGCAGGCGCGGCACCTCCCACGGTGACCGGCCTGCCGCCGCTGGAGGTCACGGCCCGGCTCGACGCCTTCCCGCTGCTCGGCGGCGAGCCCGGCTACGTCGTCTCCCGGACAGCCCTCACCGACGCCCAGCTGGCGGAGGTTCCGCAGTGGACGGTGCTGTCGTCGGGGCCGCTCCAGGAGCTGACGACAGCCTTCCGGGACGCCGGCCTGGTGCATCCGAACGCCGAGAGCCGCGCCGACGTGCTCGACGCGCTGCCGTTCCACGTCGTCGAGTGGACGTTCTCGTTCGTGACGCTGCTGGGCATCGTCCTCGCCGTGGTGGCCGTGCTGATCCTGGTGGTGGCGGTCGAGACCCGTCGCAGGCAGAACGCACTCGCCGCCACGCTGCTGGTGCGGATGGGGATGCGCCCGGCCGCGCTGTTGCGCAGCCATCTGGCCGAACTCGGTGCGATCGGCGGGCTCGCCACCGTGGCCGGCGTGGCGAGCGGCGTGACCGTGGCCGCGGTCTCCGTGCGCCAGTTCGATCCGGTCCGCTGGCTCGCGCCGGTTCCCCAGCTGCCCGACCTCACCGGTTTGATCGTGACCGTGGTCGGCGTGAGCACCGTCGTGGTGCTGCTGACCGCACTGCTCGCGGTGCGCTCCGCGCGTACCGCCGTCCCCGCGGAGCTGCTACGTGCCTGAATCCCCTACCGGCCGCGCCACCTACCGGCTCCGATCCGTGTGCGTCGACTACGCGACCCCGGCCGGGCCGGTGGCAGGCGCGCGGGACATCACCCTCGACGTGCCGGCCTCCGGCATGACCGTGCTCGCCGGCCCTTCGGGGTCCGGCAAATCGACACTGTTGCGGGTGCTCGGGCTGGTCGAACGTCCCGACCGGGGAACCGTGGAACTGGACGGCACGGACGTCGCCGGGCTCTCACACCGGCGCAGGCGCGCACTGCGCCGCGACCGGATCAGCCTCGTGTTCCAGAACCCGGTGGACAACCTGCTGCCCCAGCTGTCGGTGACCGGCAATCTCCGCGCGGCCGCCGAGTCCGCAGGCCACGACCACACCACCGACGACGACATCCTCGGCGAGCTCGGACTCGACGGCACCGGCGACTGGAGCGTGTCGGCACTGTCGGGCGGGCAGCAACAGCGGCTCGCGTTCGGCTGCGCACTGGCCCGCCGCACCCCGGTGATCCTCGCGGACGAACCGACGTCGCAGTTGGACGACGTGTCGGCCGAGCGCGTGCTGGACGTGCTGCGCCGGCTCGCCGACCACGACCTCACGATCGTGGTCACCTCCCACGACGGCCGCCTCATCGACCTGGCCACCCACCTCGTCCGGCTGCGGGACGGCGCGCTGCACGACGTTCCCCCCGCGGGCGATACGCGGACGCCGAAGGGAGTCGACACCCCATGACGGCCACGGACCTCACGGCGGGCTCCGGGAGCGCAGACGGACTTCGGGCCACCGGCCTGCGCCGCAGCTTCCCGCACCCCGGCGGGGACGTCGACGTGCTCCGCGGCGTCGACGTCACGGTCGGGGCGGGCGAACTGGTGACGATCGCGGGCCGTTCGGGTTCGGGCAAGAGCACACTGCTGGCACTGCTGTCCGGTTTCGACACGGCCGACGCCGGTTCGGTGCTGATCGCGGGCGAACCCGTCACCGCGGACGTGCCGTGGCAGCGGTGCGCCTTGCTGCCGCAGGCGCTCGGCTTGGTGCAGGAGCTCACCGCCGGCGAGAACGTGGCCCTGCCGCTGCGGTTGAGGCACGTTCCGGACTCCGAGGTCATCGCCACGACGACGGAGCTGCTGGCGGCACTGCGCCTCGACGGGCTCTCCGACCGCTACCCGCCCGAGCTGTCGTTCGGACAGCAGCAGCGCGTCGCGCTGGCCAGAGCACTCGCGCCGCACCCGACCGTCCTCGTCGCGGACGAACCAACCGCCCACCTCGACGCGGGCACGGTACCTGCGGTGCTGTCGGTGCTGCGCGCTCATGCCGACGGCGGCGGCGCGGTGCTCGTCGCGACCCACGACGACGCCGTGCACGCCATCGCCGACCGCCGGCTCGATCTCACCGGCGGTGTCATCGCCCGAGTCCCGGACACCCACGGTGGCACCGTCGCCGAGAACGTCCTCCGGTGAGACCACACCCGGCACGGCAGCGGTGACCGGACGGCCCGGCCCGAATCGGGACACCACCGTATCCGGACGAAACGTCGACGACCGTAGAATCACCGCGATGGCCAGATCTCGCTGGTGGCTCGGTGCATGTGCACTGGCCGGGGTTGTCCTGCTCGTCGCGGTGTTCGCGCTGATGACGGCCGACCGACAACCCGACGACCTCACCGGCCCGCCCGGTCGCGGACCACTCACCGTGGTCTCGATCGGTGACAGCACCGTCTCCGGCGAGGGCACGGGCGACTACACCGCTGCCACCGACGGCACGGACGGCAACTGGTGTCACCGCTCCCCCCGCGCGCTGGTCAACCACATCGAGTTGCGGGGCGTCACCGAACACGTCAACCTGGCCTGTTCCGGAGCGGCGTCGAAGCACATCCGCCTCGGCGACGAGAAACAGTGGACCGAGCCGTCACAAGCGCAGCAGCTGCGGGAACTGGTGACCGACCACCGGGTCGCGGCCGTGGTCGTGGGTATCGGAGCGAACGACGAGCCGCAGTTCTCCCGCCTGATCTCGCAGTGCTTTACCGCGTGGTTCTCCGACGAGGCCGCGCCGTGCAACGAGAACATCCGGTCCGACTGGCAGCAGCGCATCGACACGATGGTGCCGAAGGTCGCCCGGGCCCTGAACGACATCCAGACGGTCCTGCGCGAGGCCGGCTATCAGCGTGACGACTACCAGCTCGTGCTGCAGTCGTACGCGTCACCGATCGGACCGGACATGCCGGAGAGCCTTCGCAACCTCGACGGCTGCCCGTTCCGCAAGGCCGACCTGCGCTGGGTTCGCGACACCGGCGCCGTCGACCTGGCCGCGGGCCTGCGCCGCGCGGCACAGCAAGCCGGCGCGAGATTCCTCGACCTGTCCCGCGCGGCGCTGGGCCACGAGGCGTGCAGCGGCGGCGACGACAAGAACTCGGAATGGTTCACCCGGTTCACCGTCCGCTGGTCCGACCTGGAACACACCGACCGTGCGAGCCATGCGATTCAGGAGTCGTTCCACCCCAACGCCCGCGGGCACCGGCAGTTCGCACGCTGCCTGAGCGAGTTCCTCGCGTCCACAGAGGACTCCGCCGCCTGTCTCTCGGGCGACGACGGAAACCTCCACCCCGCGGCATCGGTGAGAGCCGAACACGGCCGGTGACGCGGGCGGCCCGTCACAGGGTCGGCGAGCGTCCTTCGAACGGCGTGGACAGCACGACCGTCGTCCGCGTCGACACCTTCGCGACCTCCCGGATGCGCCGCAGCAGGTCCTCCAGCCCCAACGGGGACGGCACCCGCACCAGCAGGATGTACGACTCATCGCCCGCCACCGAGTAGCACGACTCGATCTCGGCGATGTGCTCCAGCCGCTGCGGGTAGTCGTCGGGTGCCGCCGGGTCGTTGGGGGTGAGCGAGATCAGCGCCGTCAGCGGGAGGCCGATCTGCTCGCCGTCGAGCTTGGCTGTGTAGCCGCGGATGACGCCTCGCTGTTCGAGCCTGCGCACCCGCTGGTGGACCGCCGACACCGACAGGCCCACCCGCTCGGCGAGGTCGGTGAAGCTGCGCCGCCCGTCGGCCGACAGCTCCGCCACGATCGCCTTGTCCAGTGGCTCCAACCCGGCGCCCGGCGTGCTTGCCCCGGATGCCGTCATGAGTCGAGCACGACCAGCTCGTGGGGGCGCGTGTTGAGCGGTTCGGCCCCGTCCGCGGTCACCACGACGATGTCCTCGATCCGCGCGCCCCAGTGCCCGGCCGTGTAGATGCCGGGTTCGATACTGAAGGCCATGCCCTCTTCGAGCGGCAGATCGTTGCCCGCGACGATGTAGGGCTCCTCGTGCACGTCCAGGCCGATGCCGTGGCCGGTGCGGTGGATGAACCGGTCGCCGAATCCGGCGTCGGCGATGATGTCCCGGGCCGCCGCGTCGACCGATTCGGCGCTGACCCCGGGGCGCACCGCGTCGACCGCGGCCTGCTGGGCCCGCTGCAGGACCGCGTAGGTCGCCGCGACATCGGGGGCCTTGGGCTCGCCGACGGCGTACGTGCGCGTGGAGTCCGAGTTGTAGCCCTCCGGGATCGGACCGCCGATGTCGACGACCACGACATCACCCGGCTCGATGACCCGGTCCGACACGTCGTGGTGCGGGCTCGCGCCGTTGGGCCCGGAGCCGACGATAACGAATTCGGCCGAGGTGTGGCCCTCCTCGACGATCGCCGCGGTGATGTCGGCACCCACCTCGGCCTCGGTGCGGCCGGGGCGCAGCCACTCGCCCATCCGCGCGTGCACGCGGTCGATCGCGGCGCCCGCCGCGCGGAGTGCGGCGATCTCGGCGGCGTCCTTGCGCATCCGCAGCTCACGCAGCACCTGCCCGGCCAGCACCTGCTCGGCACCCGGCACCGCCCGGCGCACGCCCAGCACGTGCAGCGCGGCCATCATGTCGCTCACGGCGACCCGGCCCGCGGCCCCGACCCGGTCCGCGACGAGGCGGTACGGGTCGTCGCCGTCGACCCAGGTGACGACGTCGATGCCCAGCTCGTCGGTCGGCACGTCGGAATAACCGGGCAGCTCGAGCTTCGGCACGACCAACGCGGGCGGGGCGTCGCCCGCGGGCACCACGAGCGTGGTCAGCCGCTCGAACGAACCGCCCGCCTGACCCACGAGATAGCGCAGGTCCGAACCGGGCGCGATGAGCAGCGCGTCGGTACCGGCATCGGCGGCGGCCTTGCCGGCACGGTCGAGGCGGGACCGCAGCGTGGCGGCGTCGGGCGCGGGATTGTGCAGCGATCGGCGGGACATGAGCCCGACAATACCCAGCGGGCCCGGGACGGGTCGTGGTCGGTCGAACAGGCGCGTTCCCATCTCGCCCGTTTCGGGCGACACCCCCGCGCATGGCGTACCGGCCAGCGAAGCGGGACGTGGGAAGCTGTGGGGGTGAGCACCGGTCCCGTGGCGCTGCTCGACGCGGCGAGCCTGTATTTCCGTTCGTACTTCGCCCTGCCCGAGTCGATGACGGCTCCCGACGGCACGCCCGTGAACGCGGTCCGCGGGTTCGCCGACACCGTGGCGCGCATCCTCACCGACCGCAGGCCCGCCCGGCTCGTGGCGTGTCTCGACGCGGACTGGCGACCGCAGTTCCGCGTGGACGCGCTGCCGAGCTACAAGGCGCACCGGGTCGCCGAGGAGGTCGAAACCGGTTCGGACGTCGAGGAAGTGCCCGACACGCTGACTCCGCAGGTGCCGATCATTCTCGAACTGCTCGACGCGGCGGGTCTCGCCGTGGCCGAAGCTCCCGGGTACGAGGCCGACGATGTGATCGGCACGTTGACCGCGCGCGAGACCGAGGGCGCCGTCGAGGTGATCACCGGCGACCGGGACCTGTTCCAGCTTGTGCGGACCGAGCCCACCCCGGCCTCGGTGATCTACGTCGGCAAGGGCTGGGCCAAGGCCGAGATCCTCGACCCTCAGGCCCTCGCCGGGCGATACGGAGTCCCGGCCGAGCGTGCCGGTGCGGCCTACGCGGACATGGCGATGCTCCGCGGCGATCCCTCCGACGGACTGCCGGGCGTCGCCGGTATCGGCGAGAAGACCGCCGCCAAGCTCATCACCCAGTTCGGCTCGTTCGAGGCGCTGGTCGAGGCCGCCCGCGCCGAGAGCCCGGACCTGCCGGTCAAGACCCGCGCCCGGCTCAACGACGCCGCCCAGTACCTCTCTGCAGCGCCGACGGTGGTGCGCGTCGCGGCCGATGCGCCGGTCACGCTGTCCGGCGCGGACGTCGTGCCCGCCGGCGCCGCGGACGAACCGCGGGTCCGGGACCTGGCCGAACGCTGGAACCTCGGCGGATCGGCCACCCGGCTGCTGGACGCGCTCGCGACCTACCGCACCTGACGGGCGCCGCCGCTCGGGCAGGCAGGCTGCCGCGGAGCGGCGGGCCGGGAGGACCCGAGGCCGGTACGAGCCGTTCCGGATGAGTGCCGCTCCGCGGCGTGTCAATCCGGCGCCGTCATCCTGGCGCTGTCGTTCCGGCGCTACTACTCGGGCGTTGTTACTCGGGAGCGCCGACCCGGTACCGGCCCTGCTCGTTCTGGACGGTGATCGTCACCGTGCGCTCGCCTGCGGCCAGCTCGATGTAGCACGTGAACGACGCGCCGACCTCGACCGGCTCGTTGCGTGGGCAGGACACCTCGCGCACCTGTTCCAGGCCGTAGTCCTCGGCCACCACACGACGCACGTCGGCGTTCATCCGGTTCACGTCGAAGAACCGCACCGTCTCGGTCGGGCTCGGCACCGGCGACGAGCCGGTCGCGCCGTCGTCGGTGCTCTCCGTCGTCGCGGCCGAGGTCGGCTCGGCGTCCGAGCCGGTTCCCGACCCCGACTCCTCGTCGCCCGCCGACTGGTTGCACGCCGTCAGCAGGCCCAGGCACACGATTCCCGCGAGTACCGCAAGCGGACGTCTCCCCACGAGCCCTCACCTCGGTGTTGATCTGTTGTGGGCTAGAAGAACGTACCGCACCACGGTGGCGTTGCGGTCGACAACAGCCGGTCCGCCCGTTCCGCGGCACCCGGCGCGGTCTCCCGGACACGGCCCGTGTCGACCAGTTGCGACGGCCGCCACGCTCCGAGGTGAATCATCGCGAGCGTGTCCACAGACAGCTGCAGCTCGGCCGGTTGGTCGGTGCGCACCGCCCCGTCGGGGCCGAGGCGGTAGCAGCCCTCGTTGCCGGGCAGCACCGGATCGGTCACCTCGAGCACGACGGGCTCGCCGTCGTAGGTGCGCATCGCGAGCGCCGCCGGCACGTCGACGAGCCGCACCCACAGGTCGTCGAACTGCCCGGTGGTCGACACCGCGCGAGGGTCGGTCAGCAGCAGTTCGAGCGGATCGTCGAGGGGACGTACCGACGCGGTGACCTCGTGGACGAGGTCGACCGACAGCAGGTAACGCCACACTCCGCAGAACGCCTCCGGGCCGGCCGCCTGCATCTCGATCAGGTTCAACGTCGCCGAACCGGGTCGGGGCCGATCCACGGAGTAGACGGCGAATCCGTCGACCCCGCCGGTGCCCTCGTGCGTCACGGCGGTGACCGGGCCTTCCTCCCTGGCCAGATGGCTTCGCAGTCCGGCCCACCACTCGTCGGGGCGGGCCAGCATGCCCGGCCGCGTCGCCATCGCCGGATACGCCGCCGCCCACCGTTCCATCGCGGAATCGAGGTTCTCGATGTTCACGCGTCCGCCGGCTGGCGCGTCCTGCCGCACCTTCGCCCTGCGGACGTCCACTGTGTAGTCGCGCGCCCGGGTGGCGATGCCGTACCCGAACCGGCCGTAGATCGCCGATTCCGACGCGTGCAGCCCCGCCGCCACGAGCCCGCGGTCGGCGAACTCGCGCAGCTGAGCATGCATGAGCTCGGTGAGCACCCCGCGCCGCGTGCAGTCGGCGCGCACGCCAACGCTGGTGACGGCGCCGAGCGGCACATCACCCCCGCCGGGCACCGTGATCGCCGAGTCGAACGACCGCGCGGTCCCGATCAGCGCGCCGGAATCGACCTCGTGAACCCCGAGCGAGCGCGCCGGCTGCAGCGAGGCCCGCACGCTCGGCCACTGGTCGTCGGTGAGCGGTTTGACGTGCAGCGTGGCACGGAACAGGTCTTGCGAGGCGCGCAGCTCGTCATCGGTCAGGGTCCGGACAACGTGATCGGTCATGGCACCGATCATTTCCGACGTCTCGACATGCCCGCCACCGGATTACGCTGTGACGAACCCAGAACCCGGCGCCGCGGGCGGTTACTGCAGCCTGCCGACCTGGTACCGGGCGTCCTCGCTCTTCACCGTGATCGTGACCTGCCGCGTCTCACCGTCGACGTTGACGTCGCAGGTGAACGTCTCGTCGACGGTCACCGGCTGGTCCTCCGGGCACGACACGCTCTGCACGCCTTCGACACCGTAGTTCTCGGCGAGCACCCGCTGCACGTCCTGGTTCATGGCCTCGGCGTCGAAGACCTTCTGCACCAGAAAGCCCGGGATCCAGAACAGCACGACCGCCGCGGCGGCAACGACCACGACCGCGGCGCCGAGCCCGATCCACATGCCCTTGCCGGAGCTGTTCTTCGGCTTCTGCGGGGCGGGCCCCGCAGCGCCCATGCCGGGCGGCGGCCCGTACGGCTGTCCGGGCGGCGGGGTCTGGCCGGGCTGGGTGAACTGGCCGGGCTGCTGACCCGGCTGCGTGTACGACGCGGTGCCGTGACCGCCCGCCTGCGGCGCCTGTCCCGGTTGGGTGAACTGCCCCGGCTGGCCGGGCTGCCCCGGTGGCATCGGCTGTCCGGGCGGCGGGGTCGGCGCAGGCTGTCCCGGTGGCGGCTGCTGGCCCGGCGGATACCCCTGGGGCTGGCCGTACCCCGGCTGCCCCTGCGGACCGGGTTGGCCCGGCTGCTGCGGATAGCCGGGCTGCGGAGGCGGCTGCTGCCCCGGGTACTGGCCGTAGCCCGGCTGTCCCGGGAACCCGCCGGACGGCGGACCCGGAGGCGGTTGCTGGCCCCACTGCTGCGGGTCGTTGCCTCCGTACGGCGTGCTCATCGTCCTGCCTCCGCCAATCACCACCCGGCCGCCACGTCACCTGCGCGACCGGTCCCCGGGCATTCTCGTCCATGCGTCGCGTGTGATCCAACCACAACGTCGTGTGGCGGGTGTGTGAAGGTCGACGGCCACGCGCCGCCGCTGCAACCGGTACGTGCCGCGGCTGGCCGCGGCCGCCTCACACCTCGCCCGCGGCGACGACACCGCGCCGCAGGGCCCGTACCGCTTTGGCCGCGGTGCCGCCCACCGGGTGCTCCTTCCCGAGCACGACCCGCAGCTGGTCGAGGAGGTCGATCACCTGGCGCGCCCAGCGGACGAAGTCACCGGCCGTGAGTTCCTGCCCGTTGGCCTCCGAAGTCGTGAGGACGCGTTCGAGCGATTCGCCCCGTGCCCACCGGTACACCGGCCAGGCGAAACCGGCGTCCGGTTCGCGGGTGCGGTCGAGCCGGTGCCTGCGTTCGTCCTCGGTCAGCTCACTCCAGATCGTCACCGTGTCCTGCCACGCCTTCGACACGGCGCCCTGTGGCAGTTTCGGCTCGGCCATCGCGTCCCGCCGCGCCTCGTAGACCAGCGCCGACACGACCGCGGCGAGTTCCGGTGCCGCCAGGCCGTGCCAGACGTGCCTGCGCACGCACTCGGCGGCCAGCAGGTCGGACTCGCTGTAGATCCGGGCCAGCAGCATGCCGTCCTCGGTCACCCGGTCGTTGTCGGTATCCCCGGTTTCGGCGTCCCCGGCATCCGTGTTCCCGGTGGATCCATCGCGTTCGAGGTAGCCGCGTTCGGCCAGCAGTGCGCAGATCCGGTCGAACGAACGGGCCAGCGAGTGTGTGGTCGCCGCGACCTTGCGTTCGAGTTGTTGCGTCTCGGCCTGCAGTCGCTGATAGCGCTCGACCCAGCGCAGGCTGGCCTCGCGGTCGGCCAACCCGTGCACGGGGTGCCGGCGTAACTGCTGCCGCAGGTCCGCCAGCTCCTCGTCGTCGTTCGCCCCCGACCGTTTGCGTTGCGCGGACGGCTTCTCGATGCCGGTGTTCCGCAGTGACGAGGCGATGTCGCGCCGTACCTTCGGCGACCGCAGCTCGACGTGTTTGGGCAGCTTGACGCGTCCCAGCGACTCCACGGCGGACGGGAAGTCGGCGGCCGACAGGGTGCCAGACCACCGATCCTCGGTGACGACCACCGGACGCGGTTCGTGCAGCGGGTCGACGCCCGGGTCGATCACGACGGCCAGTCCCGATCTGCGGCCGGACGGCACAAGGATGACGTCGCCCTTGCGCAGCTTCTCCAGTGACCGGGCGGCCTCGGCCCGCCGGTGCTGACTGTTCTGCTTGGCGAGGTACTTCTCGCGGTCCGAGACCTTCTTGCGCAGCTCGACGTACGACAGCAGCTCGTCGAAGTCGCCGGACACGGCTTCGGCGTAGCCGGCGAGCGCTTCCTTGTTGCGCTCGATCCGCTTGGCCGTGCCGACGACGGCACGGTCCGCCTGGAACTGCGCGAACGACTGTTCCAGCAGCTCCCGGGCCGACTGGGCGCCGAACTGGCCCACCAGGTTGATGGCCATGTTGTACCCGGGCCGGAACGACGACTTGAGCGGGTAGGTCCGCGTCGAGGCCAGCCCGCCCACGTGGCGCGGGTCGACCCCGGGTTGCCACAGCACGACGGCGTGGCCTTCGACGTCGATCCCCCGGCGGCCGGCGCGACCGGTCAGCTGCGTGTACTCGCCGGGCGTGAGGTCGACGTGCGCCTCGCCGTTGTACTTGACCAGCCGTTCCAGCACGACGGTCCGCGCAGGCATGTTGATACCGAGCGCGAGGGTCTCGGTGGCGAACACGACCTTCACCAGACCGCGGACGAACAGCTCCTCGACGGTCTCCTTGAACGCGGGCAACAGCCCGGCGTGGTGTGCCGCGACGCCGTGTTCGAGCCCGTCGCGCCACTCCCAGTAGCCCAGCACGGCCAGGTCCGACTCGGGCAGGTCGGCGGTGCGTTCGTCGACGATCCGGCGGACCTCGGCGATCTCCTCGGGGCTGTTGAGCCGCACCCCGGCGTGTACGCACTGGCCCACGGCGGCGTCGCACCCGGCACGGGAGAAGATGAATGTGATCGCGGGCAGCAGCCCGGCACGGTCCAGCCGGTCGATGACGTCGACCCGCGACGGCGGCCGGAACCGCGGCATCCGCGATTTGCCCCGGTCACGGCCACGCTTGCCCCGCCCACCGCCGAAGGCGGCCGGTGCGTGCATCCGCGCGACCTCTTCGACACGGCGCAACAGCTGCCGGTTGATCTTCGGTTCGTCGCCGTGCTCCTCGCCGACGAACAGGTCCATGAGCCGGTTCCCGACCATCATGTGCTGCCACAGCGGCACGGGCCGGTGCTCGTCCACCACCACCGCCGTGTCGCCGCGGACGGCGACCAGCCACTCGCCGAACTCCTCGGCGTTGCTGACCGTGGCCGACAGCCCGACCACACGCACGTACTCGGGCAGGTGCAGGATGACCTCCTCCCACACCGCGCCGCGGAACCGGTCGGCGAGGTAGTGCACCTCGTCCATGACGACGTAACCCAGTTCGTCGAGCGCGGCCGACCCGGCGTACAGCATGTTGCGCAGGACCTCGGTGGTCATGACGACGACCTGCGCGTTGCCGTTCACGGCGGTGTCGCCGGTCAGCAGGCCCACCGCGTCGGAGCCGTACCGTTCGACCAGGTCGGCGTACTTCTGGTTCGACAGCGCCTTGATGGGCGTCGTGTAGAAGCACTTCCGGCCTTCGGCCAGCGCGAGGTGCACGGCGAACTCGCCGACAACGGTCTTACCGGCACCGGTGGGCGCGCACACGAGCACGCCGTGACCGTCCTCGAGCGCCTCACACCCGCGCACCTGGAAGTCGTCGAAGTCGAAGGCGAGATCGGCCGCGAACCGGGCCAGCTGCGGGTAGTCGCTGCGCCGGCGGGCTGCGGCGTACGCCTCGGCCGGGCTGGGAGAGGCGGATGAGTCCACGCCGCCAGGGTTTCACATCGGCGGTCACACCCGCATGAGGCGCTCCGTGGCAGATCCGGTGTCGGCGGATCCGCGGCCGACCGCCGTGCGGACACCGGCGGCGGCGATTGTCGGTGGGTGGCGCTACCGTCCGCATCATGACCCCGGACCGGCTGAAGGCGGCGTGTCTGGCGTTCACCGGCGCCGGCGAGGAGTTCCCGTTCGACGAGCACCTGAGCGTGTTCAAGGTGGGCGGGAAGATGTTCGCGTTGTCGGCGCTCGGGCGCACGCCGCTGAGCGTGAACCTCAAATGCGACCCGGAGCTCGCGTTGCAGTTGCGGGCCTCGTATCCGGCTGTCCGGCCCGGGTGGCACATGAACAAGCGGCACTGGAACACGGTGGTGCTCGACGACGGGACGCTTCCCGAGCAACTGATCCTCGACCTCATCGAGGACTCCTACGACCTCGTGGTCGCCAAGCTGCCGCGGGACATGCGGGAACGGCTCGGGTGGAGGGCGCTCGCCGAGGAGAACGTCAGGCGAGGACCGTCAGGGCCCGCGGGACGCAACTGATCGACACGGGCAGCGTGCCGAGCGGGTCGCCGTCGGCGAACACCGGCCAGTCCGCCCCACCGGCCCGGCCGACGTCGGCCACCTCGACCGTCCGTGCCCGCAGCGTCGTGACCGCCGGGTGCTCGACGTGCCTGCCGGTGCGCAGGCGCGGCAGTACCCGGGCCAGTTCGCGGTAACCGACCTTGCCGACGACGGTCACGTCGAGCAGTCCGTCGGTGGGGTCGGCGCCGGGACAGACCGGGATGCCTGCGCCATACCAGGGCGTGTTACCGACGGCGACGAGCATCGCGGGCGCCGTGAGCGTCTCGCCGTCGGCGGTCACGCGGATGTCTCGCGCGCGGAAGGACGCGATCTCCGCGGCGATCGCGACGTCGTATCGACGCGGACCGCGGGGCCATCGGAGCCGGTTGGCTCTGTCGTTGACCGCGGCGTCGAAACCGCTGCACAGCACGGTGCCGTACCAGGTGTCGCCGGCTCTGCCGAGGTCGAGTCGGCGCCGGTGGCCGGTGCGCAGCGCGTGGGCGAGCGAGTCCACGGCCGCGGCGGGATCACCGGGTACGTCCAGGGCGCGGGCGAGGTCGTTGCCGGTGCCCGACGGGACGAGGCCGAGCGCGACGGGCGTACCGGCGCAGAATTGCACGGCCAGGTGCGCCGCGCCGTCACCACCGACGACGACCAGCGCGTCGAGCCCGGATTCGCGGGCCGCCTCCAGTCGTTGCCGTGCGCCCTCGACGGTGTCGGCATCGATCACGTCGAGCCGCGCGACGTGCGGCCGGAGCCGCGAAGCGACGGCCCCGGCCAACCGCGCCGCTGCTCCCCTGCCGGATCCGGGGTGGAACGCCAGGGCTACGCGAGGACCTCCGGTCACGTGATGTCGTCGGTGCCGCTGCGCCGGCCGCCGTCGGTGTCGTCGTCGTTCACGGTGCTCGGGGTGTATTCGAACGGAGCCGGCTCGTCGTCGGCCAGCTCGTCCCAACCCTCGGTGCCGCGTTGGCGATCGAGCTTGCGGTCGTGGAAGCGCGTGATCTGCAACGAGATCTCGAACAGGATGCACAGCGCACCGGCCAGGCCGATCATGGAGAACGGGTCCGCGGGCGTCACGAACGCCGCGAACACGAACATGATCATGATGATGCCGCGGCGCCACTTCTTGAGCATCTGATAGCGCACCACGCCGACCCGGTTCAGCATGATGATCAGCAGCGGCAGCTCGAAGCTCACCCCGAAGATGAGCAACAGCGACAGCACGAACGAGATGTACTTGTCACCGGTGAACCACGTGGCGAACTCGCCCGCACCGAAGGTCGTGAGGATCTCGAGCGCGTGCGGGGCCATGAAGTAGGCCAGCAGTGCACCGCCCGCGAACAGCAGGGACGCGATGCCGACGAACGTCATCGCGTACTTGCGTTCCTTGGAGTACAGCCCGGGCGCGATGAACGCCCACAGCTGGTACAGCCACAGCGGCGAGAACAGCACGGCCCCGGCGCTGAGGCCGACCTTCATCTGGATCATGAACGCTTCGAACGGGACCGTCTGCAACAGCTGACAGTCCCCACCCTTGGGGTAGCGCTGCTCCTGCGGAATGGCGCAATAGGGCTCGGTGACCAGGTCGCCGAGTGTCGGGATCGGGCCGATGCTGTGGCCGAACCACAGAAACCCGACGATCCCGCCCGCAACCAGGGCGAGCAGCGCGTAGCCGAGGCGGCGGCGGAACTCGTAGATGTGCTCGACGAGCGACATCGTGCCGTCGGGGTTGTGCCGACGACTCCGAGCCTTCCGTTTACCGCCTCGTCCCTCGCGCTGTGCGGAGGTGTCTCCCACGAAAGCGTCCGTTCTCGATCCGTGCGGTGTGGTCAGCCGTTCTTCTGTGCCTGTTCGGCGGACTGCTGCTGCTTGAGCTCGTCGAGCTGGCGCTGCAGCTGTTCCACCTGGTCACTGGTCGGGTCGGCCGACTTGCTGTCGGCGACCTCGGCGTCGGCTTTGACCGTCGTCGCCGGGATCTGCTTGGCGTCCGCCGCCATCGTGGTGGAGCTGGTCGTCTCGGACTCGGCGGAGTCCTGCTCCGACTGGTCGCCACGCAGGTCCTTGGTCTCGGCCTTGAAGACCTTCATGGATTTGCCGACCGAGCGGGCCGCATCCGGCAGGCGCTTGGCGCCGAACAGCACCACGACGACGAGCACGAGGATGATCAAGTGCCACGGCTGAAAGGCGTTCATATTGGGTGGCCTCCCTATTCGTTCAGGCCCGATCGTACTGGCTCGGATGCCGATTCCGAACCGATTCGGACACGTCGGGTACGAAGGTCGCGAACGGCGACGCCGACCGCGGCCGCGCGGGCGCGGAGCATGCCCAGGCGGGATTCCACGTCCGACCGCATGACCTCGGCAGCGCGGCCGAATCCTCTCGCCGCACCCGCCAATCGGACCAGTGCGAGGACGAGCACGATGAGCCCGGCCCCTGCCACGGCGGCACTCAGCACGTAGAACACGCCCGTAAGCCTACTGCCCGCCGGTGATCGACAGGTGACGTGCTCGTGCCAACCCGGCGGCGGCACGGCGCCGCACGGCCACCGCGAGTTCACCCGGCCGTTCGACCGTCGCGCGGCCACCCAGCCCCAGCACGAGCCTGACCATCCACGATTCGTCGCCGTAGCGCATCCGGACCCGCAGCCGGCCGCCCTCGAGCTCAGCCAGTTCCTCGCACGGGTAGTACTCGGCGACCCACCGCGCATCGGGTTCGAGCACCAGGTCGGCCTCGGGGTAGCTCTCGTGTGCCGAGAACACGCCGTCGGAGACGTCGGAGTGGCGGGCGTGGGGCGGCGGCGCCGCCAGCTCGTCGAGCACGTCCAGCTCGTCGATCCGGTCGAGGCGGAACAACCGCACGTCCTCGGCGCGGCGACACCAGCCCTCCAGGTAGCTGTGTGCCTGCACGATCAGCAGCCGCATCGGGTCGACCGTGCGCTCGGTGATCCGGTCGTTGGAGGCCGCGTAGTACCGCATCCGCACCGCACGCCCGAACTGCAGCGCCTCGCGGACGATCTCGCGCGTGCGCGCCGTCGTCTCGTGTTCGCGGACGCCGTTGCCGACGACGACTCCGGCCGGCTCGGCGGCGCCCGCCGCGGCTTCGATCTTCGCGATCGCACGGCCGACGGCGTCGGTGTCGACCACACCGGGCGTCTCGGCGAGCGCCTTCAGCGCGATGACCAGCGCACTCGCCTCACCTCCGGTCAGCCGCAACGGCCTGCGCATCCCCGCATCGAACGTCACCGACACGGTGTCGCCGTCGAACGAGAGGTCGATCAGATCGCCGGGGCCGTACCCGGGCAGCCCACACAACCACAGCAGTTGCAGGTCCTTGCGCAGCTGCTTCGGCGTGACGTCGAAGTCCTGTGCCGCCTGGTCGATCCTGATCCCGGGCCTGGCCAGCAGGTACGGCACCAGAGCCAGCAGCCTCGGCATCCGGTCGGTGGCCGCGCTCATCGCATCCCTCCCCCACCCGCGGCGACCCGTTCGAGCCGGTCCGCCACGGCCTTGGCCAGCACGTCGGGCGCCAGCACGACCGCGTCCGGGCCGTGGCCGGCGATCCAGTCCGCGGCGCCCTCCGGATGCTGCAGCTCGATCTCGACGACGTCGCCGTCCTCACCGTCGACCGAGCGGTGCTCCAGCACCTGCGCGTGCCTGCGGATTCCGGTGGCCCTGCCTTCGGCGAGCCACAACCGGGCCGTCGTGGCAGCCGAGCCGTCGTCGCTCACGGACGTGCCCGCCACGAAGTCGAGCAGCTTCGCATCCTCCGGCCGCCGCACGACCGCCCGCTCCCCGGTCGTCACGACCTCGCCGCTGATGCGCGAGAGCCGGAAACACCGCGGCGCTTCGCGGTCCCGGTCATGACCGACGACGTACCAGCGCCCCCGCCACGACACCACACCCCACGGTTCGAGGGTGCGCGTGCGCCGCTCGGGCGAGTCCGACCGCCGATAGTCGAACCGCACCGTCTCACCTGCCTGCACGGCCGCCAACAGCGGCGCGAACGCCGGTTCGGTGTGCACCCGCGGTTCGACCATGGCGTGCGCCCGGTCGTCGACTTCGACGCCCGCGGCGCGCAGCTTCACCAGTGCACCGTGCGCCTGCCCCGTCAGGTCCGGCGAGTCCCACAGCCGCGCCGCGAGCGCGACGGCGGTCGCTTCGTCGGGTGCGAGGTCGATGTCGCCGAGCTCGTAGTCGCGGCGCGCGATCCGATACCCCTCGGGGTCGAATGCCGAATTGGTGCCCGTCTCCAGCGGAATCCCCAGCTCACGCAGCTCGGCCTTGTCGCGTTCGAACATGCGGAAGAACGCCTCGGTGCTCGCCGCGTCCGCGTAGCCGGGCACGATGCCCCGAATTCGCTCGGCCGGCAGGTACTGCCGGGTGGACAGCAGCGCCAGCACCAGGTTGACCAGGCGTTCTGCACGGGCGGTGGACACCTCACCAACCCTAGCTCGCCCCGATCGGCGCGTCCGGGAGGTCTCCCCTGCGCGCCCCGCACTCCTCGCGACGGGTGCGGTCGGCAGGCCGCCCTGCTGGTGCTGTTCGCCCTGCCGACCGCACTGGGAACCGTCGCGTCATGCCTGGTCAGCCGGTCGCCGTCCGGAACCGTGTCGCTGTTGGCGACGGCCACCCACGGCCCCAGCCGGACCCGAGCCGCCCGGTCTACAACGAGTTGATCAACCGGTCGACCCGTTCGTCCACGGCGCGGAACGGGTCCTTGCACAGCACCGTCCGCTGCGCCTGGTCGTTCAGCTTCAAGTGCACCCAGTCCACGGTGAAGTCGCGGCCCGCCTGCTGCGCCGCGGCGATGAAGTCGCCACGCAGCTTCGCCCGCGTCGACTGCGGCGGCGTGTCCTTGGCGGCCTCGATCTCGCCGTCATCGGTCACCCGCTGCACCAGGCCCTTGCGCTGCAGCAGATCGAACACACCGCGGCCCCGTCGGATGTCGTGGTAAGCCAGGTCCAGCTGCGCCACCCGCGGGTCCGACAGGTCGAGATTGTGCTTGGCCCGGTACCGCTCGACGAACCGGTGCTTGATCGCCCAGTCGATCTCGGTGTCCACCAGGGAGAAGTCCTGCTGCTCGATCGCATCGAGCGCGCGGCCCCACAGATCGACCACCCGATGCATCAACGGGCTCGCGTCGGTCGCCTCGACGTGCTGCACCGCCCGCGCGTAGTACTCCCGCTGAATCTCCAGCGCCGAGGCCTCCCGGCCCCCGGCGAGGCGCACCTGCCTACGGCCCGTCATATCGTGGCTGATCTCCCGGATCGCACGGATCGGGTTGTCCAGACTGAAATCCCGGAACTGCACCCCCTGCTCGATCATCTCCAGCACCAGGTGCGCCGTGCCGACCTTCAGCAACGTCGTCGGCTCCGCCATGTTCGAGTCGCCGACGATCACGTGCAGCCTGCGGTACCGCTCGGCGTCGGCGTGCGGCTCGTCGCGGGTGTTGATGATGGGCCGGGACCGCGTCGTCGCGCTCGACACGCCCTCCCAGATGTGCTCGGCCCGCTGCGACAGGCAGTACACCGCGCCCCTCGGCGTCTGCAGCACCTTGCCCGCGCCGCAGATCAGCTGCCGCGTCACCAGGAACGGCAACAGCACGTCCGCGATCCGCGAGAACTCGCCCGCGCGCGTGACCAGATAGTTCTCGTGACAACCGTACGAGTTGCCCGCCGAGTCGGTGTTGTTCTTGAACAGGAAGATGTCGCCGCCGATGCCCTCGTCGGCCAACCTGCGCTCGGCGTCCACCAGCAGGTCCTCGAGAATCCGCTCCCCTGCCTTGTCATGCGTGACCAGCTGGGTCAGGTCATCACACTCGGCCGTCGCGTACTCCGGATGCGACCCCACGTCGAGGTAGAGCCGTGACCCGTTGGACAGGAAGACGTTCGACGACCGGCCCCACGACACGACACGCCGGAACAGATACCGCGCCACCTCGTCGGGCGAGAGCCTGCGCTGCCCGTGGAACGTGCAGGTCACTCCGAACTCGGTTTCGATCCCAAAGATCCGCCGCTGCATCCCTCAAGGGTAGGCGGTCAGCGCCAGGAACTGGGGAACGAAATCGCCGCCGATCGGACGCCAACGCCACCTTCAAGCGCCGTACGGCAGCATATCCGCCATGACTCCGCCCCTGCTCCGACGCGTCGCCGCACTTCAGCGCGTCGGTCGCCCCGACCGCCGGCTGATGGCCCGCAGCGCCGCACTGCCCCGCACCCGCGCCGACGACCTGCTGACCATGATCACCCGGTCGGCGGACAAGGCGGTTCTGTGGTGGGTCGTCGCGGGCGTCCTCGCCGCCAGGGGCGGAGCATCCCGGAGGGCCGCCCTGCGCGGCATCGGCAGCGTCGGGTTCGCGAGCCTGAGCGCCAGCTTCGTCGCCAAGGAACTCCTGCCACGGCGCCGTCCCGCAGCCTCCGCCGTCCCGCAACACCGCAGGCTGGACCGGCGGCCCGCCTCGTCGTCGTTCCCCTCCGGCCACGCCGCCTCCGCGGCGGCATTCATCACCGGCGCATTCCAGGAGTCACCCGCCACCGGCGTGGCGCTGTTGCCGCTCGGCGCGGCCGTCGCCTACTCACGCGTTCACACCGGGGTGCACTGGCCCACCGACGTCGGTGCCGGCGCAGCCCTCGGCGTCGCCGCCTCGTTCGCCACCCGCCACTGGTGGCCCGTCCACGACGACCGGCCCGGCCGCACGGCCCACCGGGCCGACGCACCCCTCATGGTCGACGGCGAGGACATGCTCGCCGTCGTCAACCCGGCCTCGGGCGATCCCGCCGACGACCCGACCCCCGAAGTCCGCTTCGCCTGGCCGAAAGCCGACCTGCTCTACCCCGACCCCGACACCGACCTGCGCAGCCAGATCACCGCCGAGATCGCCCGCCGCACCGACACAGGACCCGCCGTCCGCGCCCTCGGCGTCGCGGGCGGTGACGGCACCGTGGCCGCCGTCGCCTCGGTCGCCGCCGACACCGGCCTGCCGCTCGCGCTCATCCCCGCGGGCACGCTCAACCACTTCGCCCGCGACGTCGGTGTCCGCTCCATGCCCGACGCCGACGTCGCGACCGAACACGGCTCGGCGGTCGGCATCGACCTCGGCGAGGTGTCGGTGCACGGGCCGAGCGGCACGCACCGACGATGGTTCGTCAACACCGCAAGCCTCGGCGGCTACCCGGAAATGGTGCGGCTGCGCGAAAAAATCGAACAGCGGCATCCCAAATGGCCGTCGGCGGTCATCGCGATGATCCGTGTCCTCCGCCGGGCCAAACCGTTCCCGGTGCGCCTGGGCGGCAAACGAGCACTCGTGTGGCTCGTGTTCGTGGGCAACGGCACCTACGCGCCCAAGGGATTCTGGCCCAACCGCAGGCCCGCACTCGACACCGGCCTGCTCGACGTGCGGTACCTGCGCGCCGACGTCCCGTATTCGAGGGCACGGTTCGTGCTGTCGGTCGTCACCAAGACACTGCACGCCAGCCGTGTCTACCGGCAGCGCGACCTGCCGGCTCTCGACGTCGAACTGCTCGACGGCTACCGCAGGCTCGCCACCGACGGCGAAATCGGGCCGCTGGGCCGCGAATTCCGGTTCCGGTCCCGGCCCAGTGCGCTGACGATCTACCGGAGATGACCGGCCGCGCGGGTGCGGCCCGGCCGCACCCGCGCCCCACGCCTGCCGGGGCGTGGGGCGCGAACCCGGTCAGTTGTCGGACTTCTCGGAGCCTTCGGAGCCTTCGGAGCCCGAATCGCTGCTGTCGGCCGCCTCCGTACGCGCGGGCAGCAGCGCATCGAGCGCAGCCCCGGTGATACGGCGGAACTTCCGGCCCGGCCGCTCACGCTCCAGCACGGCGACCTCCAGCTTGCTCGGCTCACCCTCCTGCGCCGAACCCGACGAGCTGCTGCCGTTCGTCCCGCTGCCCGACGACGTCGACGGGCGGAAAGCCTCCGCCGCCACCCGCACCGCGTCGGACAGCTCCATGCCGTCGGAGAAGGTCTCCTTCAGCTTCGTGTTGATCGCGTCCGTCTGACCGCCCATCACCACGAACTGCGGCTCGTCGACGATCGACCCGTCGTAGGTCAGCCGGTACAACTCGTCCTCGTTGGCGTTCGCCCCGACCTGCGCCACACAGATCTCGACCTCGAACGGCTTGAGCTGCTCGGTGAAGATCGTGCTCAAGGTCTGGGCATATACGTTCGCCAGCGCCCGTGCGCTGACGTCCCGCCGGTCGTACTGGTATCCCTGCAGGTCCACGTGCCGGATACCACCCCGGCGCAGGCTCTCGAACTCGCTGTAGCGGCCGACCGCGGCGAAACCGATGCGGTCGTAGATCTCCGACACCTTGTGCAGCGTGGGCGACGGATTCTCCGCCACGAACAGGACTCCGCCCCGGTATTTGAGCACCACGACGCTCCGACCGCGGGCAATACCCTTCCGCGCGAGTTCGGAACGCTCCCGCATCAACTGTTCGGGCGAGGCGTACAGCGGCATCGACACTTGCGTTGGCTCCGCTCTGTTCGGGGATGGGAAGCTGACGAGTGGGGACCCGGGCGAACCGGTCCGGTGCCGGGCCGCGTCGGCCCGGCACTCGGATCAGCTGCGCCAGTCCTGCTGGGCCGCACGGTCGGCCACGACGGCCTCCGCGATGGTCGAGGTCTCCTCCGTGGGCAACTCCACGGCGCCGTGCTCCGCCGTGATCGTGACGACGCTCGGATAGATCTTCCGCGCGACATCCGGGCCACCGGTCGCCGTGTCGTCGTCGGCGGCGTCGTAGAGCGACTCGATCGCCGCCCGCACCGCGGCGTCCTGATCGGCCTCGGGGTCGTAGAGCTTCTTCATCGCCGACTTGGCGAACACCGACCCGGAACCGATCGCGTGGAAACCCGCGTTCTCCTCGTACCGGCCGCCCGTGACGTCGAAGGACACGATGCGCCCCGCCCGCTTCGGATCGGACGCCTCGATGTCGTAACCGACGAACAGCGGGACCACTGCGAGGCCCGCCATCGCGACGTCGAGATTGCCCCGCACCATCGTCGCGAGCTTGTTCGACTTACCGTCGAGCGAGAGCGACACGCCCTCGATCTTCTCGTAGTGCGCCAGCTCCACGGTGTAGAGCCGGACGAGCTCGAGAGCGATGCCCGCCGTACCCGCGATGCCCACGGCCGAATAGGCGTCGGTCACGTAGACCTTGTCCATGTCACGGGTCGCAATGAGGTTGCCGCTCGTCGCACGCCGGTCACCCGCGATCAGCACCCCGCCGTTGAACGTCGAGGCCACGATCGTCGTGCCGTGCGGCGCGTCGAGATCGCCACCCGAGGTGCCCATGCCCGCGGACCGCTTGCTGGGCAGCAGATCCGGCGCCTCGGCACGCAGGAAATCGGCGAAGGACGACGTCGTCGACGACAGGTAGGCGGAGGGCAGCGCGAAGCCCGAGTTGCGCGGAATCTGTTCCATGCGTGCTCGTAGTTCCCATCGACGAAAGGGACAGTACCGAAATGTTGATCAGCGAGCCTATGTCACGCGAGCGCCTGCGTCACTCGCCGCCCTTCTGCACGTAGGCCCGCACGAAGTCCTCGGCGTTCTCCTCGAGGACGTCGTCGATCTCGTCGAGGATCGTGTCGACGTCCTCGCCCATCTGCTCACGACGTTCCTGACCGGCCGGGGCTGCGCCTTCGGCCTCGTCCTCGGAGTCGCCGCCGCCGTGCTTCTCGACCTTCTCCTGAGCCATTGCCGCCTCCCGGTGTGACCGATGAGCTTCCTGCGCCCAGCCTACCCAGAGGAAGGGCGATTCGGGACGATCGTTGTCGGAGTGGTGATCTTCGGCTACTCCGATCCGGTCAGCGCCTCGACCAGTTCCTCCGCCGTCTCGGCCCGGTCCAGCAACGCGCCGACGTGCGCCTTCGTGCCCCGCAGCGGCTCGAGCGTCGGGATTCGCACCAGCGAATCCCTGCCCACGTCGAAGATGACCGAGTCCCACGACGCCGCGGCGATCGAGCTGGCGTACTTCTCCAGCGTGCGACCGCGGAAGTAGGCCCGCGTGTCCTCCGGCGGCGTCGTGACCGCCCGCTGCACCTCGTCCTCGCCGACGAGGCGTTTCATGGACCCGCGCGTCACGAGGCGGTTGTACAGGCCCTTGTCGAGGCGCACATCCGAGTACTGCAGGTCGACCAGGTGCAACCGCGGCGCAGCCCACCCGAGCTGATCACGTTCGCGATAGGCCTCGACCAGCCGCAGCTTCGCGGGCCAGTCCAGCCGGTCGGCCGCGTCCATGGGGTCCTTCGCGAGCGTGTCGAGCACCTCGCCCCACACCCGCAGTACCTCCTTGGACTGCTCGTCCCCGCCGGTCCGCTCGACGTGCGCCGAGGCCAGCTCGTGGTAGGCGAACTGCAGGTCGAGCCCCGTGTACTTGCGGCCGCCCGCGACATCCACCGTCGTCTTCAGTGACGGATCGTGACTGATCTCGTGCACCGCGCGCACCGGCTCGTCGAGCTTGAGGTCGTCGAACCGCACCCCCGCCTCGATCATGTCGAGCACCAGCGCGGTGGTGCCGACCTTCAGGTATGTCGAGTACTCGGCCAGGTTCGCGTCGCCGATGATGACGTGCAGCCTGCGGTACTTGTCCGCGTCGGCGTGCGGTTCGTCGCGCGTGTTGATGATGCCGCGCTTGAGCGTGGTCTCCAGCCCGACCTCGACCTCCACGTAGTCCGAACGCTGGGACAGCTGGAACCCTGGCTCCTCGCCCTGGGGCCCGATCCCCACGCGGCCCGAACCGGTGACCACCTGGCGCGACACGAAGAACGGCGTCAGCCCCGTGATGACGGACGTGAACGGCGTCGCCCTGTCCATCAGGTAGTTCTCGTGCGTGCCGTACGAAGCGCCCTTGCCGTCCACGTTGTTCTTGTACAGCTGCAGTTGCGGCTGGCCGGGCACGGTGGCGGCGCGCATCGCGGCCTGCTCCATGACCCGTTCCCCGGCCTTGTCCCACACCACGGCATCCCGCGGATTGGTCACCTCGGGAGCCGAGTACTCCGGGTGCGCGTGGTCGACGTACAGCCGCGCGCCGTTGGTGAGGATGACGTTGGCCGCGCCGAGGTCTTCGACGTCGTTGTCCTGCGTGGGCTGGCTGGGGCCGGTGAGATCGAAGCCCCGCGCGTCACGCAACGGTGACTCGACCTCGTAATCCCAGCGCGCCCGCCGGGCGCGCGGAATGTCGGCCGCCGCCGCGTAGGCCAGCACGACCTGGGTGGAAGTCAGCACCGGGTTGGCGGTGGCATCGCCCGGGACCGCGATCCCGTATTCCACCTCTGTTCCCATGATCCGCCGCATGCCACCACCCTACGGCGCCTCGTGCCACGATCACCTCATGGGCGGTGACGAGCGCGTTGCGATCTACGACGCACAGGCACGCGCCGTCGGCGCCACGACCAGGGCCGATGTGCGCAGCCGCGGGCTGTGGCACGCCGCTGCCGTCGTACTGGTGCGTTCGGGTGACGGTCAGTCCGTGTACCTCCACCGCCGGACAGCCACCAAGGACGTGTACCCGTCCGCACTCGACTGCTGGGCGGGCGGCGTGGTCGCGGCGGGTGAATCGCCGGACGAGTGCGCGGCGCGCGAACTGGCCGAGGAGCTCGGCATCGGCGGCGTGACGCCGCGGCCGCTGTTCACGTGGACATTCACCGCCGGCTCCGTGCGCTGCCACAACTTCACCTACGAGGTGCGATGGGACGGCCCCGTGGTGCACCAGCCCGAGGAGGTGGCCGACGGCTGGTGGATCCCGCTGCCGCTGCTGCGGCGGCGACTGGCCGACGACGACGGCACGTTCGTGCCCGACGGGCGCCTCGGCGCCCTCGAATGGTTCCGACGCTACGGCTGACGGCCGGTTCAGGCGTACTTGCCGACGGCGAGCGGCGCAAGACGGTGAATGGCCTCCGTGGCGCTGCCCTGGTCGGCGGCCCGCACCTCGACGGTCGAGAGCGTGTCCTCGGCCGCGATGACGACGGTGCAGGTCGCCGCCTGGCACCACGCGTGCGTCTCGACGTCTTCCGGGGCACCGCTGACGGGGAGCTCCTCGCCGCCGCATGCGACCTGCCCCGCCAGCGCGTCGGCGGCCGGCCGGTCCTCGTAGCGCGTCACGAGGTGGTGCAGCGTCGAGCCCGTGGGGTAACGCCACGCACGCTCCTGGACCTCCGCGGCCCCGGACTGCTGGGCGATCGTCGCGAGACACGTCGGCGCAGCGGGATCCGCGCCCACCGTCGACGGCGCGATCGGCACGACACCCTCCTCCCGGACGTCCTCGGCGGTGAGGAGGACACGCTGGCCGGCGGGTTGCTCGGGGCCCGCGTCCGCGCTCCCTTCGCCCTGCCGCGTCGCCTCGTCCTGGGAATCGCCGTCGGACCGCGGCGCCGCTTCGGCGTCGTCGGAGCGCTCACCCGTCGCGGGCCTGTCGTCGTAGTACGTGTCCAGGTCGTTCTCGCGGTCGGCGCAACCGGCCACGACCGTCAGCAGCGTGATCGCCACGGGCAGACCGGCCATGGTGGTCGTTCGTGCGCGTCGCACCTGTGTCTCGTCCTCTCCGACTCGCTCACTGGGCGCTCGCGACAGTAGTCACTCCCACACGAGCTGCGACCGGCGGGCCCAGTATTCACGCGGGTTCTCGCGCAGCTCGGCGAGGTTCTCCAGGTCATCGTCATTCAGCCGCAGGGCGGCTGCCGCCAGGTTCGTGTCGAGCTGCGTGACCCCGGCCGGGCCGAGCAGCACGACGTCGGCCCAGTCCTCGGCATACGCCGCCGCGAGCGCCACGACGTCCGGCGTCGTGCCGTGGGCCCGCGCGATGTCGGCGACGACGTCCGGCGGGTCGACGGCGAGTCTGCCGTTGGCCAGCGTCTCCTTCAGTTGGACCAACACCCCTGCCCGGTGCGCCTCGGCCAGCGCCAGCCCGGCCGACGATTCGAGCACGTTCCACGTCGACTGCACGGCCGTGAACAGGTGCCTGCCGTCCACGGTCAGTTCCAGCGCCCGCCGGATCGTGTCGGCCTGCGCAGGCCCCGACGTCGAAAACCCCACCCGCACCCCGGTGTCGACGAGTTCGGCGAGCGCCACCTGCAGTTCCCGGTCGTCGAACAGTGCGCTGTCGGGGGTCAGCGAATGCACCTGGTAGAGCGCCGGCGCGGTGGGCAGCGTGTCTCGGGTCTCGGCCCACTGCTGCCGGAACCGCGCGAGCGAGTGCTCCTTGACCTCGTGGACCGGGGCGTCCGTCCGCCAGTCGCCGACGTAGGCGTATCCCCACTTGCTGGACACCGTTACGTCGGAGCGCCCCCTGTCGGACAGCCACGCGGCGAGGAACTCCTCCGCCCTGCCGTAGGAGCGCGCGACGTCGACCCGGCGGACCCCCGCGTCGTAGGCGCGGTCGAGCACGGCGAAGGTCGCGTCGCGCATCGCGGCGACCGTGCGATCCGCGGGCAGTTCGGATTCCCGGCCGAGGTTGATGTACGCGGGCCGCCCCAACGAGGCGAGACCCACCGCCGTCCGTGCGATGTTGTCCATGACGGGCACGGTAGCGGGCGCGTGCGAGGAGGGCCGCTACCGTGCCCGTCCGTATAGGTCATTATACAGTTGGTTCGCTCGCACGCCGCCGCATCAGCTCGAGGAACTGATCGGCCGACAGCACCTCGCGATGCAGCTTCTCCAATCGCGCCGCCGGTGCGCGGACGTACCCCTTGCCGAACACCGGCGCGATCTGCCGCAGACTGGCACCGGCCTCACGAGCCGCGAGCAGTGTCCAGTCCGACGCGTTCGCACACGCCGTCGACGCCTGTCGCAACTCCCCGAGCAGCGCGATCAGCTCCTCGGCCGCCAACTCCCCTGCGGCCACGGCCTCCGCGGTTTCCTCGAGCCACGCGAGCACCGCAGCGGCCGTAATGGGAGCGGCTACGTGGCGCTCCCCTGCTTCCGTCAGCGGGTCCGGCGGATCAACGGGAGGCATCTCGTCACTCATAGGCCGGATCGTATAGGTCATTATACAATCCGGGTGCTGCGACATGCCCGAGAACGACATGTCCGAGAACGTGCGAACGGCCCGCCCCGACATCGCCGGAGCGGGCCGTTCGCACGTATCCGCTACAACACCGCGTCTGTCACGACAACGAGGCCGTCACAGGTACTGGCCGGTGTTGGTCGCTGTGTCGATCACCCTGCCGGAGTCCTGATTCTTGCCGGTGACGAGCGTGCGGATGTAGACGATCCGCTCCCCCTTCTTGCCGGAGATCCGGGCCCAGTCGTCCGGGTTGGTCGTGTTCGGCAGGTCCTCGTTCTCCGCGAACTCGTCCACGATCGCGTCCAGCAGATGCTGCACCCGGAGACCCGACTGATCGGTCTCCAGCACCGACTTGATCGCGGCCTTCTTCGCCCGGTCCACGATGTTCTGAATCATCGCGCCCGAGTTGAAGTCGCGGAAGTAGAGCACCTCCTTGTCCCCGTTGGCGTAGGTCACCTCCAGGAACCGGTTCTCGTCGGACTCCTCGTACATCCGCTCGACGGTGTGCTGGATCATCGCATCCAACGTGGCCTGCGAGTCACCGGCGAACTCGAGCAGATCGTCGGCGTGGATCGGGAGATCCGCCGTCAGGTACTTCGAGAAGATGTCCTTCGCGCCCTCGGCGTCCGGCCGCTCGATCTTGATCTTCACGTCGAGCCTGCCGGGACGCAGGATCGCCGGGTCGATCATGTCCTCACGGTTCGAGGCACCGATGACGATGACGTTCTCGAGCCCTTCGACGCCGTCGATCTCCGCCAGCAACTGCGGCACGATCGTCGTCTCGACGTCCGACGACACTCCGCTGCCACGGGTGCGGAAGATCGACTCCATCTCGTCGAAGAAGACGATGACCGGCGTTCCCTCGGACGCCTTCTCCCGAGCCCGCTGGAAGATCATCCGGATGTGCCGCTCGGTCTCGCCGACGAACTTGTTCAGCAGCTCGGGGCCCTTGACGTTCAGGAAGTACGACTTCGCATCGGCCGCGTCACCGGACACCTTCTTGGCCAGCGAATTCGCCACCGCCTTGGCGATCAGCGTCTTACCGCACCCGGGCGGGCCGTACAGCAGGACACCCTTCGGCGGCTGCAGTTGGTACTGCCGGAACAGATCCGCGTGCAGGAACGGGAGCTCGACGGCGTCCCGGATCTGCTCGATCTGCCCGAAGAGGCCGCCGATGTCCTCGTACGCGACGTCCGGCACCTCCTCCAGCACGAGGTCCTCGACCTCCGCCTTGGGCACCCGCTCGTAGGCGTACCCGGCCTTGGAGTCGACCAGCACCGAGTCCCCGGACTTCAGTTCCTCCGCCGCGAGGGGGTCCGAGAGCCACACGACACGTTCCTCGTCGGCGTGCCCGACGATGAGACCGCGGGCGCTGCCGCCCTCGGTCTCCGGGGAGAGCACCTCACGCAACGTGCACACCTCGCCGGTGCGCTCGAAGCCTCCGCTCTCGACGACCGTGAGTGCCTCGTTCAACCGCAGGGTCTGCCCGCGTTGCAACGACTCGACCTCGACGTTCGGCGACACGGCGACGCGCATCTTCCTGCCGGACGTGAACACGTCCACCGTGTTGTCCTCGTAGGCCTCGACAAAGACGCCGTACCCGCTCGGCGGCTGCGCGAGCCGGTCGACCTCCTCGCGGAGCGTCAGCAGCTGGCTCCGGGCCTCACGCAACGTTTCGACGAGCTTCTCGTTCCGCTCGGTGAGCTGTTCGACGCGCTCGGTCGCCTCGGCGAGGCGTTGCTCGAGAACGCGGTTCTGCCGCGGCGAGTCGGTCAGTTTCCGGCGCAGCAGTGCGACTTCTTCTTCCAGCTGCCGGATCTGGCTCGCCTCGTCGCCGGCGGGGGTTTCCGCGGGAGACCCCGCGCTGGTCGCTCCGTTCGGTTCTGAAGAGTCGGCCTCCTCGTGCCGACCACCGGGAAGGTCGTGTTGCATTTCGGCACCTCCTCGGAATGCATGTGCTTCCACGGTACCGGCGATCACCGACAAGAAAAGCCTTCGGCACGTTACGGAATCGGTGCGTCGCGCGGGCCCGACCGACTACCCACAGCTCCGTGCAGGGATGCAGAACTCCGCCGCACTGCGCATTTTCCACCGAACGGCCGCACAGCCCGCGCGCGTCGCGATCCGGCCGGACTCCCTGACGTGGACCGGACAACCGCAGCACCGCGCCACCGCCGCCCGGGCCGCGATCGACGGGCACCACGGGGCGGCGGGCCCACATCGCCGCAGCTCACCGCGTCCACGAGACCGGTACCGCCCACTGCGGGTCAGTACCGCCCGTGCCGGCACGCCGCCGCCGGTCGTACTCGACGGCGCCCGCGGTGTGAACACGACACGGCCGCGAGACCCGGCGGAGCCGTCCTCGCCCGACCGGTGCGGCCGAGGTCACGGCCGACATCGATGTGACCGACCGTGGTACACGGGTGGATGAGCGGCCGGAATCTGCGCGGATACGATCAGGTCCCACTGAGGGGGCCACAGTTCGCGCCGATGGTAAGGGGACCCGCATGACCTATCCGCCACAGCAACCCGGTCAGCCGGGCCAGCCGGACCCGTACGGCCAGCAGCCCGGCCAGTACGGGCAACCCGGACCTCAGCAGTACGGGCAACAACCGCCCCACCCCGGCCCGTACGGTCAGCAGGACCCCTACGGTCAGCAGCCCTATGGTCAGCCCTACGGCGGCCAGCAGTTCGGGCAACAGCCCTACGGCGCCCACCCCGGCGGTCCGGGAGGCCCCGGCGGTGAACCGCCCAAGAAGAAGACCGGCCTCATCGTCGGCATCTCCCTCGGCGGCGTCGTCCTGCTCGCAGGCGTGTTCGCCTTCCTCGCGTGGGTCGCGCCCGGATTCCTGCTCGACGACGAGGACGACTCGGGCGACAGCGGCCAGAACGCCTCGCCCGCGACGAGCCAGTCCAGCGAGCCGACCACCTCCGAGTCGCAGGCCTCACCCGAGACCAGCGAGAGCGCGCCGAGCGACCAGCGCGCGCCCGGGGCGCAGGGCACCCCCGAGGCCACCGCCGAGGCCATCGTGGCGGGCTTCAACTCGGGCGACCGGCAGGCCGTCGCCGACACGATCTGCCTGAGCAACCCGCAGGAGGTGCCCGCGATCCCCGACAACGTGTCCATCAGGATCGCCGGTTCCGCCGAGGTCACGGGCGACGCCGCGAAGGTCCCTGCACAGAACACCGCCCAGGACCGGGACTACTACATCGTCCTCAAGAACGAGGGCGGCGGCTGGTGCTACATGGGTGACCAGCTCACGTCCTGAGCGAGGCCTCCACGAGGTTCCCGATCGCGTTCGTGCCAGGGCACCGGCCACGGCCGTCCCCGGCACGAACGTCGGCGGGCCCGCCCGGGCCGTGCCCGGTCAGCCCCGGCTCGGCCTGCGCTGCTGCCGCGGCGGGGTGACCCCGTCGGCCAACCGGCGGGTCGTGAGCAGGAAGGCGGTGTGCGCGACCATCCGGTGCTCCGGGCGTACCGCGAGGCCGACGACGTGCCACGGCCGCAACACGGTCTCCCATGCCTGCGGTTCGGTCCAGCACTGCTGCTCGCGCAACGCCTCGGTGACGGACGACAACTGCGTGGTCGTGGCCACGTACACCACCAGCACGCCGCCGGGGACAAGGTTTCGGTGCACCGTCGGCAGCACGTCCCAGGGCGAGAGCATGTCGAGGATGACCCGGTCGACCTCGCCCTCGTGTTCGGCGAGGTCCCCGCGGTGCAGCTCCCAGTTGTCGGGCCGGTGCCCGAAGAACCGCTCGACGTTCCGCTCGGCGTGCTCGGCGTGGTCGTCCCTGACCTCGTACGACGTGACGCTGCCGTCGGCGCCGACGGCCCGCAGGAGCGAGCAGGTCAGCGCTCCGGAGCCGGCACCGGCCTCGAGAACCCGCGCCCCGGGGAAGATGTCGCCCCACATCACGATCTGGGCGGCGTCCTTCGGGTAGATCACCTGGGCGCCGCGCGGCATCGACAGCACGTAGTCCGACAGCAGCGGCCGCACCGCCAGGTAGCTCGTACCGCCCGCGGACGTGATGACCGACGCCTCGGGCTTGCCGATGATGTCGTCGTGGGCGAGCGCGCCGCGGTGGGTGTGATACTGCTCGCCTTCCGCGAGCACGATCGTGTAGTGCCGTCCCTTCGGGTCGGTCAATTGCACGCGATCCCCGACACGGAACGGTCCTGCGCTCACGAAACTCCCAATCTCACGCCCTCTGCGGCAGCCTTCGGCGGCGCTCGATCGTCGCAGATCGCCCGGGCACGCGGGTCAGCGGGTGCGGCGGCCCCCGGACAACGCCGCGCGCAGATCGTCACGGTGCAACACGCCCGCGGGCCTGCCCTCGTCGTCGACCACGAGGAACTGCCACGCGGCGACCTCCGCAACCCGTTCGATCACGGCGTCGCCCGCCTCGGATTCGAGCAGCACGGTCTCCGCGCGGATCGGCTCGGCCGCCAGTTCGGCGGGCGCACGCGGTGATTCGGCCGCGAGCTGCTCGGCCGCGGCCTCGTCGAGCAGTCCCGCCGCGACCCCGTCGGCTCGCACGAGCACCACTCCCCTGCCCGCCGACGCCGACAGCGCCGATTCCACCGGACTCTCGGCCGGCAGCTGCAGCACCGGCCGTGTCAGATCCCCCAGCACGAGGCCGGCGGGCCAGCTGCGCCGCTGTTCGGCGGCCATCTCACCGGTGGCGCCGGTGACGACGAACCACGCCGTCACCACACAGACCCCGAGCCGCAGCCAGCGGTCGTCGCTGCCCTCCGCGAGGCCCCACAGCGCCCACACCAGCAGAGCCAACGCGACCAGACCGCCGCCGAACACGGCCGCACGCGTGCCCGACGCACGGTTGCCCGTGAGCGACCACACCCCGGCCCGGAGCATGCGCCCGCCGTCGAGGGGCAGGCCCGGCAACAGGTTGAACACACCGACCGCCAGGTTGGCCACCGCACACTGGGCGACGAGCAGCCACACCGCGCCGCCCGGCGGAACCGCCACCAGCAGGAGTCCGCAGAACACCGCGAGCAGCACCGACACGATCGGGCCCGCCGCCGCGACCAGCCCCTCCTGTTTCGGCTTGTCCGGGCTGCGCGCCACCTCGGACAGGCCGCCGAGCAGGAACAGTCGCAGCCTGCGCACGGGTATCCCCAGACGCAGTGCGACGAGGACGTGGCCGAGCTCGTGGGCCAGCACCGACAGCCCCAGCAGCACCGCGAATGCGCCGGCCAGCGCCCACGACACGCCCGGACCCGCGCCCGGCAGCAACCTGCCCACCAGCGGGCTGTACAGCACGACGATGAGCAGCGACCCGACCCACCAGGAGGGGGAGAGCAGCACGGGCACCCCGTCGACGCGGAACAGCAGCAGTCCGCCGTCGGTGACGGTCCCGCGCCGGGACCGGCTCGTCGTGTTCACGAGGCGAGGGTAGAACGCGCCGTGTACGAGCACCGTTACCGCCGCGCCCGGCTCCGCATCGTTCCCCCGACCTGCGCCGCGCCGGTAGCCGTGATCGGTTCCTGTCGGCAGCGCTCGTTAGGGTGCCGGGCATGACCGAGGGCACGCATGACTGACACGACGGCCTCCGCCACGCCCACCGACACCGCGCCCACCGACACCACGCAGCCCACCGACACCGCGCAGCCCGCCGGTGACTCCGGAGCGCCACGCCGGCGGCCCGCGCTCTCGCCGTCGCGCGCGGGCGATTTCAAGCAGTGCCCACTGCTCTACCGGTTCCGGGCGATCGACCGGATTCCCGAGCCACCCACGAAGGCTCAGGTCCGCGGCACGCTCGTGCACTCGGTGTTGGAGCGGCTGTTCGCACTCCCCCGCGGCGACCGCAGCCCCGAGCGCGCGCACGAGCTGCTCGCGCCGACGTGGGAGGAGCTCTCCCAGCAGAGCCCCGAGTGGGCGGAGCTGTTCGCCGAGGACGAAACGGGCCCGGACGGTCACGCGGCCGGGTGGCTCGACGGTGCCGGCAAGCTGCTCGACGCGTACTTCGGCCTCGAGGACCCGAACCGCCTCGAACCGGAGGCATGCGAGCTGCACGTCGAAACCGAGCTCGGCTCGGGCGTGCGGCTGCGCGGCTACGTCGACCGCCTGGACGTCGCGCCGACCGGTGAGATCCGGGTCGTCGATTACAAGACGGGCGCCGCGCCCCGCGCGATCGGCGAGGCCAAGGCGCTGTTCCAGATGAAGTTCTACGCCGTGGTGCTGTGGCGCACCCGCGGCGTCGTGCCCCGGCAACTCAAGCTGATGTACCTGCGCGACGGGCAGGACCTGGCCTACACCCCCGACGAGGACGAACTGGCGCGGTTCGAGCGCACGCTCGAGGCGATCTGGTCGGCCATCCTCGCCGCGGGCAGGACCGGCGATTTCCGTCCCAGCCCGAGCAAGCTGTGCGACTGGTGCGCCCACCAGTCGTTGTGCCCGGCGTTCGGTGGCACGCCGCCCGAGTACCCCGGCTGGCCCGAGCCGACCGGCGGCGAGGAGTCCGCGCTCGACCGCGCGGATTGACCCCGTCGCGAGCCGTGACAGGATCGACCGGCACGCCGGGCGCGATCAGCGCCGCACGCGAGTGCTGATCGACTAGTCTGTTCCCGGCAATCGAGATCCAGGAGCGGCGCACAGTGCAGATCACCTCGGTGGTCAATCAGAAGGGCGGGGTCGGCAAGACCGCGCTGAGTGTCGGCGCCGCCGCCGCACTCGCGGAGCGGGGCCGCCGCGTTCTTCTCATCGACCTGGACCCGCAAGGGCACGCCACGACGGAGATGCTCGGCCTGCCCGAGATTCCGGCCGACCGGCCCAGCCTCGCCAAGGCGCTCACCAAGACGTGGCGCGGCCCGGTCGAGGAGCTCGTCGTCCCGCATCCGCGCAGCAACGTCGGCCGGGGCGGGGCGTTCGACGTCATCCCCACCTCGCCCGGCATGTTCGACCTGGTCCGCAGACTCGACCAGTTCCGGGTCCCGGGATGGCAGCTGGCACGCGTGATCCAGTTCGCCAACTACGACCATGTGGTCATCGACTGTCCGCCCGCGCTCGACGTGCTGACCAACAACGCGCTCGTGGCCACCAGTGGGCTGCTCGTGCCCGTGCAGCCGGACCGCACCAGCATCCGTGCGCTCCGGCTCATGCAGGAGCAGATCCGCCACTTGGAAACCATGGTCGAGCGGCCGCCGATCGACTACTACGGCCTCGTGCCGGGGCTGTACCGGCGGCCCATCTCGGGCTACGCCGTCACGGCGTTGCGGGAGCTGGAACAGTTCGGTATCCCCGTGCTGCCGCACGTGCCGCTGGGAGTGGTGATGAACGAAGCAGCGGCGCGCGGTATGCCGGTCACGACGTTCGCGCCGGAGACCACGCACGCCGCGGCGTTCCGCGAGATCGCCCGTACGCTGGACGAATCACCGGGCACGGCCCCGCAGGCGCCCGCGGCACCGGAGCAGGACTTCGACTTCGAGGACTTCATCACCGACGTGGCGCACACCCGCAACGCCAACGACAACGGCGCGCGCAAGAAGCTTTACGACCTGCTGCCGAAACGCAGCAAGGACCACTGAGCCTGCGGCACGGGCGGACGTCCCGTCGCTTTCGGCCTCGCCGCGATGACGGCGGCCCGGTAATGTCCCGATTCGCGCAGGTTTGAGGTCGCACCACCGCACGGAAGGCTGCGTCGTGAAGCAGGCGAAGGTGAGCGCCACCCGGTCGGCCGCCGCATCCGTCGAGACCGTCTTCGCGGTGCTGGCGGACCCGACGACACACGCCGCGATCGATGGCACCGGCTGGGTGCAGGAACCGATCGATCAGGCAACGTTGACCGAGGTGGGGCAGATCTTCCGGATGGCCATGTATCACCCCGACGCCCGAGACGGTTACTACGAGGTGGCCAACAAGATCCACGTCCTCGATCCACCGCGCGCGATCGGGTGGCTGACAGGACACGACCCGCAGGGTGACGGCAACCTCGAGTTCGGCGGCTGGTCCTGGCGCTATGACCTGGCGTCCTCCGGCCCGTCGGAGACCGAGGTCACGCTCACCTACGACTGGTCGGCAGTACCGGAGTCCGTCCGGTCGTACCTCCGGTTCCCGCCGTTCGGCCCGGAGCATCTCCCCAACTCACTGCGTCACCTCGCCGACCTCGCCGCGCGGACCTCCCGGATGTGAAAGCCTCACGCCGAGGACCCGGCGGCCGGCCCGATCCTGGTGCGCGGCACGCAATCCGCCGACGCAGCTCGGGGCACGGCAGCGCCATACGCCGTCGTGCCCCGAGTTGTGTGTTGTCGTGTGCTGCGCCGGAGTTCTACAGCCGGCAGGAGCGAATGTCCGAGGCGAGGATCGCCTTCGCCCCGACGGCGGCGAGCTCGTCCATCACGGCGTTGACCTTCTTGCGCGACACCATCGCCCGCACGGCCACCCAGTCCGGATCGGCGAGCGGCGCCACGGTGGGCGATTCGAGGCCTGGCGTGATCGCGGCGGCCTGCTCCAGCAACGACCTCGGGCAGTCGTAGTCGAGCATCATGTAGTGCTGGGCGAACACCACGCCCTGCAACCGGGCCGTGAGCTGTTCGACCGCGGGGGTCTTGCCGTTTCCGCTGTGTTCGATCAGTACCGCCTCGGAGACGCAGATCGGGTCGCCGAACGCCACGAGGTCGTGCTGGCGCAGGGTTCGGCCGGAACCGACCACGTCGGCGATCGCCTCGGCGACGCCGAGCTGCACCGAGATCTCGACGGCCCCGTCGAGGGGGATGACGTCGGCCTCGACGCCCTGCCGGGCCAGGTCGTCCCGCACCAGCCGCGGATAGGACGTGGCGAGCCGTTTGCCGTGCAGGTCCGCCACGGTCCAGTCCCGGTCGGCCGGTCCCGCGTAGCGGAACGTCGAGCCGCCGAACCCGAGGCCCAGCTTCTCCTGCACGTCCGCGCCCGAGTCCAGCGCGAGGTCGCGGCCGGTGATGCCCAGGTCGAGTTCGCCCGAACCGACGTAGATCGGGATGTCCTTCGGCCGGAGGAAGAAGAACTCCACGTCGTTGACCGGGTCGAGCACGGTCAGGTCCCGCTGTTCATGTCGCTTGCGGTAGCCCGCTTCACCGAGCATCTCCGACGAGGGTCCGGCGAGCGCACCCTTGTTCGGCACCGCGACACGCAGCATCTGACGTCCTCTCTCGCTCACAGGTACCGGTAGACGTCGTCCATC
Organism: Prauserella salsuginis; assembly: GCF_024648885.1. Taxonomy (GTDB): domain Bacteria; phylum Actinomycetota; class Actinomycetes; order Mycobacteriales; family Pseudonocardiaceae; genus Prauserella; species Prauserella salsuginis. The sequence continues at coordinate 181,154 of NZ_JANBBF010000008.1, forward strand.
GGGACGCCCCGGCCGATCATCAGCACCTGAACCCGGTAGAGCAGCTGCGAGACCTCTTCGGCCAGCCGCTCGTCGGATTCGTGCTCGGCGGCGATCCACACCTCGCCAGCCTCTTCCAGCACCTTCTTACCCTGCGCATGCACCCCGGCGTCCAGCGCGGCGACGGTGCCCGAATCCGCGGGTCGGGTGCGGGCGCGCTCGGTCAGCTCGGCGTACAGCTCATCGAAGGTCTTCACGCGGAGAATCTTGTCATCCACGTCGCAGCGACCTTCGAGCGGCCTGGCCCGTGATGTCGCAGGTCACCGGCTCCGGATCAGCCGGGAGAATTCACCGGGGTCGACCCCCACCAGGGACGGGCGGAACGTCCGGCCCGGACCGCGCTCGACGGATACGTCCGCCTCGACGACCAGCACAGCGCAGCCCGCCGCCTCCGCCGAGGCCGCGCCCACCGGCGAGTCCTCGACGGCCACGCACGCCGCCGGGTCCACGCCGAGCAGCCGCGCGGCCCGCAGGTACGGCTCGGGATGCGGCTTGTTCTTCCCGTCGACCTCGTCCCCGCACACCGTGGCGGCGAAGAACTCTCGCCCGATCGTGTTCAGCGCGAGTTCGGTCAGTCCCCGCTCGGTCGACGTCACCAGCGCACACGGCACGTCCGCCGCGCGCAGCGCCTCGAGGGCCTCCCGGGCGCCCGGCCGCCACGGCAGCGCACCGGAGAACAGCTCCGCCGTGCGTCCCCGCATCCAGTCGGCGACCTCGTCCGCGGCCTCGTCGGTCACCGCGCGCCCCGCGAGCTCGAGGAGCCGACGGGATGTGGCGGCCATGTTGGATCCGACGAGCGCCGTGCGTTCCGCGGCGGTCAGTTCCCCGACCATGCGCTGCGCTCCCTCGGCGAGCACCACGTCCCAGAGCTTCTCTGAGTCGACCAGGGTGCCGTCCATGTCCCACAACACGGCGGCCGGACCGCCTTCACCGGGGTCGGAGGACGGATCGATCACGGGCATCTCCTCGGGTCGGCGAGCGCACCGCGGGCCGCGGCGGCCCGTCCAGCCTACGGTGGCGGGCCACTCCGACGACGGGACGTACGCTGGGCGGGTGAGCACGCCCTTCAACGACTTCACCGACGGCGACACCGGTGGCGACGAGACCCGGCAGCGCCGCGGCCCTGTCATGATCGCCTGTTTCGACGGCTGGAACGACGCGGGCGACGCCGCCAGTACCGCCATCGAGCATCTCGCGCTGAACTGGGACGCGACACCGCTGGCCGAGCTCGAACCGGACGACTACTACGACTTCCAGGTCGCCCGGCCGACGGTGCGGATGGTGGACGGGGTGACCCGCCGCGTCGAGTGGCCGACGACGCGGCTGTCGGTGTGCCGGCCCGCGGGCGCCGATCAGGATGTCGTGCTGGTGCAGGGCCCCGAACCGAGCATGCGGTGGCGGGCGTTCTGCGCCGAGCTCCTCGAACACGTCGAACAGCTCGGGGTGCAGACCGTGATCACGATCGGTGCGCTGGTCGGTGACACCGCCCACACCCGGCCGATCCCGGTGACCGGCACGGCCTACGACGCGGAGGCCGCGAAACGGTTCGGGCTCGAACGCGAGCGGTACCAGGGCCCGACCGGGATCGTCGGCGTGTTCCAGGACCTGTGCGTCAAGGAAGGTGTGCCCGCGGTGTCCCTCTGGGCGGTCGTGCCGCACTACGTGTCGCACCCGCCCTCGCCGAAGGCCACGATCGCACTGCTGAACAAGCTCGAGGACATCCTCGACGTCGGCATTCCGCTGGGCGCGCTGCCGGAGCAGGCCGAGGACTGGCAGAAGACCGTCAGCGAGATGGCCGACGAGGACGAGGAGATCTCCGAGTACGTGCGCTCCCTCGAGGAGCGGGGCGACGCGGAGATCGACCTCGAAGGCGCGAGCGGCGACATGATCGCCGCCGAGTTCGAGCGCTACCTCCGGCGGCGCAGGAACGACGGACCCGGCCCCGCAGGCCGGTGACCGCGGCGGCCGCAGGCGATGCGCCCGCCGCGCGCGCAGGGCTCCAGCTGGGCGCGCTGCTCGGCCCGTTCGGCGGCGGGGTCGTCGCGGCAGTCCTGCCCGAGATCGGGGCCAGCTTCGGCGTGTCCGCGCAGGCTGCGGCGTCGTCACTGACCGTGTACCTGCTGCCGTTCGCGGCGCTGATGCTCGTGTCGGGCACGCTCGGCCAGCGGTGGGGACCCGCCCGCACCATCCGGCTCGCCTACGTCGCGTACGCCGTGTTCACCCTCGCAGCCGCCGTGGCGCCGTGGTTCTGGTTGTTCCAGGTCAGCCGCGGGCTGCAGGGATGCGCCAATGCGTTCACGACGCCGCTGCTGATGGCGCGGCTGGCTGCGATGACCCCGCCGGATCGGCTGGGCAGGGCACTCGGGGTGTTCGGGGCGATGCAGGCCGTGGGCCAGACGTCGGCTCCGCTGGTGGGCGGTCTCGCGGCCGAGGCGTCGTGGCGGTGGGCCTTCGCCGGTATCGCGCTGGTCGGCGCCGTTCTGGCGACATGGCCGCTGCCGGCCGACGACGAGGCCGGTCCGGACACCGCGGCTCGGCTCCGCGACCCGTGGCGTGCATCAGTCCTGCTTCCGGGCCTGGCCGCGCTGGCGGCGTGGGGGTGCATGGCGGGGCTCTCGTTCCTCTTCGCGCTGCGCATGCAGGACGCGTTCGGTTTCGGCGCGGGGATGCGCGGCCTGCTGCTGACCGGGTTCGGCGTCGCCGGGTTTCTGGCCGCCCGGTTCGCCGGCGCCGCCGCGGACCGCTTCGGCGGCCGCCTCACCGCACTCATCGGCCTGCTCACCGGTGCCGCACTGGTGTTGGTCATCGGCGCGACCGGGGTGGCACCCGTGGCCGTGGCAGCGTGGGCGGCGGCGGGCGTGTGCAGTCAACTGGTGCTCGTCGCGGTGAACACGACCGTGCTGTCGGCCGACGGCCCCGGGCGCAGCGGCGCGATCTCGGTGGTCCAGGCGATGCGGTTCCTCGGGATGGCCGCAGCACCGGCCGTGTTCACAGCGCCGTACCACGCCGACCCGCTGCTGGGCTTCGCGTTGCCCGCCGCGGTACTGCTCGCCGCGGTCCCGCTCACGGCAACCCTGACGCGCGCCCGCACGTGAGCCCGCGACGCGTCAGTCGGACGTCAGCACCTGCCGGAACGCCACCGGCCCACGGGCACGCCTGCGCCACTCACGCGGATAGCCCAACGACACCTCTTCGAAGCGCACGCCGTCGGCATACGTGGTGCGCGGGATGTGCAGGTGCCCGTACACCGCGAGCCGGGCGCGGAACCGGAGGTGCCAGTCCTCGGTCCGGGTCGTGCCGCACCACATGGCGAACTCCGGGTAGTACAGCGGCGCGGTGGGGTGCCGGTGCAGCGGCCAGTGCGACAGCAGCACCGTCTCGTGGTCGGCGGGGATCTCCGCCAGGCGCTTCTCGCTCAGCGTCAGCCGGTCCTCGCACCACTCCGCGCGGCCCGCGTACGGCTCGTGGCCGAGCAGGTACTCGTCGGTGCAGACCACGCCGGCTTCCCTGGCCTGCCGCAGCGCCTCCGCCAGCGACGCCCCCTGCGCCGACGGCGTCCGCCAGCTGTAGTCGTACAGCACGAACAGTGGCGCGATCGTCAGCGGACGGTCGGCGTAGGGCCACACGGGGAACTCGTCCTCGGGGGTGAGCACCCCGATCTCCCGGCAACGGCGGACCAGCTCGTCGTAGCGGGGGCGGCCGGAGGCCTGGTCGGGGTCCTTCGCCGTGGTCCACAACTCGTGGTTGCCGGGAACCCACACGACCGTGGCGAACCTCCGGCGCAGCTGCGCCAGGGTGTCGACCACGGTGTTCAGGCGCTCGCCGACGTCACCGGCCACCAGCAGCCAGTCCTCCGGGATGTCCGGCCGGATCACGTCGACGTGCGCCTCGTTACCGGTGTGGGTGACGTGCAGGTCGCTCGTGGCGTAGAGAGTTGGCACGCGGCCCACGGTATCGCCCGTGCTACAGAGCGACACCGAGCAGCGCGTCCACCGCCGTGCGGATCGCCGTGGGTGCGTCCTCGTCACCGCCGGAGCCGTGCCCGCCGCCCCGCAGCGCCTCGTCGGCCCACGCATCGAGGGCGGCGAGCGCACGGGGGGTGTCGAGGTCGTTGGCCAGATGCTCGCGAAGGCGGGCGATCGTGTCGTCGGCGGCGGGCCCCGCGGGCAGCCGCACGGCCTCCCGCCACCGGGCGAGCCGCTGCTGGGCCGTCGCGAGCACTTCGTCGGTCCATGCGCGGTCGTCCCGGTAGTGGCCCGCGAACAGCCCCAGCCGGATGGCGGCCGGTTCGACGTCGGCGGCCCGCAGCCGGGACACGAACACCAGGTTGCCCTTCGACTTGGACATCTTCTCGCCGTCGAGCCCGATCATCCCGGCGTGCACATAGTGCCGCGCGAACGGATGGTCGCCCGCGAGCGCCTCGGCATGTGCGGCGCTGTACTCGTGGTGCGGGAACGCCAGGTCCGAACCGCCGCCCTGCACGTCGAAACCGACACCGAGCTGGTCGAGGGCGATCACGCTGCACTCGATGTGCCAACCGGGCCTGCCGTGGCCGAGCTCGGACTCCCAGTACGGCTCCCCCGGCCGCTGGGCCCGCCACAGCAGCGCGTCGAGCGGGTCGCGTTTGCCGGGCCGCTCGGGATCGCCGCCCCGCTCGGCGAAGAACCGGGCCATCGTCTCGGCGTCGTAGCCCGACTCGTAGCCGAACCGGCCGGTGTACGAGCGGTCGAAGTAGATGTCCGGGTACTCCGGGTCATCCACCCGGTAGGCCGCGCCGGAAGCCAGCAGCTTCCCGATGACCTCCACGATGCGCGGAATGGTCTCGACGGCGCCGATGAAGTCGCGAGGCGGCACCACCCGCAGCGCCTCCATGTCCTCGCGGAACAGCGCCGTTTCGCGCATCGCGAGCACGACCCAGTCGTCCTGGTCCCGCTCGGCGCGTTCGAGCAGCGGATCGTCGATGTCGGTGACGTTCTGGACGTAGTGCACCTCGTGCCCGGCGTCGAGCCACAGCCGGTGCACCAGGTCGAACGCGAGATACGTCGCGGCGTGACCCAGATGCGTGGCGTCGTACGGCGTGATGCCGCAGACGTACATCCGGGCGATCCGGCCGGGTGAGACGGGGCGGATGTCGCCGGATGCCGTGTCGTACAGCCGCAGCGGGCGGGACTCTCCGGGGACACGGGGCACGGCGACCGAGGACCAAGTCTGCATGCCTCAACCCTATGTGCGCCCGGACGTATCGTTCCCGTCTGGTGGGAAGGACGCCGACCACAATGTCGCCAGACCGGCGAGCAGGTCGTCGGGTGTGGGCACACCGTCCGGGTCGACCAGCGACTGGACGGCGAGCCCGTCGCAGACTGCCACGACGAAGCTCGCGACGGCCCGGCACCGGGGATCGTCACCGCGCGTTCCGTCGCCCAGCGACTCGGCGACCAAGCCGGCCACCCGCACCCGGCAGGTGCGGTACAGCTCGGCCAGTTGCCTGCGCAGGTCCGGCGCGCGTTCGGCCTGGGCGAGCGCCTCGATGTACGAGACGAGCAGCCGGCGTTTGCCCGCCAGCCCCGCCAGCCACGCTGCCCAGGTCACGTGGCCGCGTTCGATCGGCGAGGCTGTCGGATCGGCCATGGCGAGTTCGGCGAGCTGATCGGTCCACTCCTCGAACACGGTCGCGATCGCCGCGTTCAACAGGCCGGCCTTCGAGCCGAAGTGATAGCCGATGGACGCCAGGTTCGTGCCGGACGCCGCGACGAGGTCACGCGCGGTGATGTGCGCGTAGCCCTTGTCCTCGAGCAGCGTTCGCGCCGCGGCGAGCAGGTCGTCCCGGTGGCTCACGCCGAGCAGCGTACTGCCCGCCGCCCCCGTGGACCGGATCGCGGCCGCCGGCGGCCACCGCGGTCGTCAAGGTGGACAGCGAATCTATACGGGCGTATAAATCGGCTCAAGGAGCAGACACCGGCTCGGACGGCCGCCACCGCGCCCGCCACCGGTGCGACCACCTCCGCGCAAAGGAGCGCGCCCATGACGACGACCGAGTCAGCCGCAGCCACCGCACAGCACACGGCAGTGCGTATCGACGACGTCACCGCGACCGCCCTGCCTCCGGGCCCGCGCCTGCCGCAGGCGATCCAGACCCTGCTGTTCGGTTCGTACCGGCATCAGTGGTTGCCCCGGTTGCGCCGCCGCCACGGCGACGTGTTCCGGCTCCGGCTCTTCCCCGAGCGGGACGTCGTGCAGCTGGCGAACGTCGAGCACATCCGCGCGGTGTTCGGCGGCCCGGCCGAGGTGTTCCACGCCGGGGAGGGAAACGTCATCCTCAAGCCCGCGATGGGCCGCCACTCGGTCCTGCTCACCGACGAGGAGGTGCACCTGCGGGCCCGCAAACTGCTCATGCCCGCGTTCAACGGTGCCTCCCTGCGCGGTTACCGCGACCTGATCACCGAGCTCGCCGAGGCCGAGGTCGACGGCTGGCGACCGGGCCCGCTGCGCTCGCACGAGCGGATGCAGGCCGTGACGCTCGAGATCATCCTGCGCGTGGTGTTCGGTGTCGCCGAAGGGCCGCGACTCGACCGCCTGCGCGCGCTGCTGCGGCGCATCGTCGACATCGGCCCGGTCGACATCCTCGGCTGGCACCAGCCGAAACTGCAGCGTTTCGGTGTGTGGAAACGGGACGCCGAGGTGCGCAGGACCGCCGACGAGCTGATCTACGCCGAGATCGCCGACCGCAGGCGCGCCGGAGATCTCGCCGACCGACGTGACGTGCTCTCCCGGCTATTGGCCGTCGGCAACGGCGCCGACACCGACGGGCTCACCGATGCCGAGTTGCGCGACCAGCTCATCACCCTGCTCCTCGCCGGCCACGAAACGACGGCGACCGCCCTGGCGTGGTCACTGCACGAACTGGCCCGCGACCCGCGCAGACTCGCCGACGCCGTCCGCGCCGCCGACGACCACGACGAGAAGCACCTCGAGGCGGTCGTGAAGGAGGCGATGCGACTGCATCCGGTCATCTCGGAGGTCGCCCGGGTCGCCACCCGCGACATCGAGATCGACGGCTATCGCATCCCCGCAGGCCACACCGTCATGCCGTCGATCACGATGGTGCAGCACGACCCGGCACACCACGACGACCCGCACGCGTTCCGCCCGGAACGGTTCACCGGCTCCGGGCCCGCCACCGGCACGTGGTTCCCCTTCGGCGGCGGGGTGCGGCGCTGCCTGGGGGCGGGATTCTCCCTGCTCGAATCCGCGGTCGTGCTCGGCGAGGTGTTGCGACGCTTCCACCTCTCCCCGGACCGGCCGCGGCCCGAACGCGCCAAGGCTCGCAACATCACGATGGTGCCCGCCCGCGGCGCCCGCCTCGTCGTCAGGCCGCGCTGACGCACACCCGCGCGTGTCCTGCGCCCACCCGTCGCGCCACCACCTCTCACGGACGCGCTACCGCGCGACTGCGTTCGCCCGCGTGTCCTGCGTTCAGGCCCGCGTGTCCTGCGCTCGGACCCGCGGCCCCGGTCGCCGTGCGCCGCTCAGCCGCGCCGGCTGTGCAGGTAATCGCCCACCACGGCAGCGCCCAGGCCGTCGACGTCCGGTGCCAGCACGCGCCCGCCCGCGCGGCGCGCGAGCAGGTCCACGAACGCCTCCAGGCGCGGGTCCTCGCCGAGCCGGAACACCGACATCGCCGCGCCCGACTTCGCCAGCCGCTCCACTTCGGACAGCGTCTTGGTGAGGGTCACCGGGCTCGGCGGGTAGTCGAACATCGCCTCGCCGTCCGGTTCGAGGTGGGCGGTGGGTTCGCCGTCGGTGACCATCAGCACCACGGGCTGCGCACCCGGATGCCGCCGCAGGTGACGCCCGGCGAGCAGCAGCGCGTGGTGTGCGTTCGTCCCCTGTTCCCACGTGCCGTCGAGCGCCACCAGTTCGGACAGTTCGACCTGCCGCGCGTAGCGCCCGAACGTGATGATCTGGAGCGCGTCCGTGCGGAACCGGGTCGAGATCAGCTGGTGCAGGGCCAACGCGGTGCGTTTCATCGGCAGCCACCGGTCCTCGGCGATCATCGACCACGAGGTGTCCACGCACAGCGCCACCGCCGCCCGCGAGCGATGTTCGGTCTCCGCGACCTCCACGTCGGACACATCGAGTCGCACCGCCGGACGGCCCGCCGACGCGGTACGCAGCACCGCGTTCTGCACCGTCTTCGACACCGCCCACGGTTGGGTGTCCCCGAACTGCCAGGGCCGGCTCGACCCCGTGACCTCGCCTGCCGCGCCCGCCGCCGTGGTGTCGCGCTCGCCGCGCCCTGCCCGCAGCGCACGAACCACATCGGACAGTGCCGTCTCCCCCAGCCTGCGCAGCGCTTTCGGCGATAGACGTAACGACCCGTCCGGCGCGCGTTCGAACACGCCCTGCCTGCTCAGTTCGCGTTCCAGTTCGGCGAGCCTGCGCGCGTCCACGGCCGCGTCGTCGCCGAGCTGGCGTTCCAGTGATTCGAGGTCGATGTCCTCGAGTCGGGCGCCCGGGTGGCTCTGCGCCAGCTGCTGCGCGAGCGCGTCCAGTTCGGACAGATCCGTCATCGCCCTGGCACCCTCGGCCAGTCCGAGCGGGTCGTCGCCGCGGAACCGGCTGGACGACGACCAGTCCTCTCCCGGCCTCGCGGCGCGCAGCTGTTCGTCCAATCGCGACAGCTGTTCGGCGATCCTCGGGTCCCCGAACGCCTGCTGTGACAGCTCCGCGAGCTCCTGCCGCTGCTCCGGCGTCATCGAGTTCAGCGCCCGCTGCGACGCGGCCGACCGCGCCGCCAGCGCGTCGATCAGCTCGTCCACGGTCGACGGGTTCTCCGGGAAGAACTCGCCGTGCCGGCGCATGAACTCGGCGAACCGGTCCTGCAGGTCCGCATCACCCCTGGCGTGTGCGGCGAGCAGATCGCTCAGGTCGGCCAACATCGCACCGACGCGGTCCGCGTCCGCCTGCGTCGCCTGCCGCAATGCCTCCTTCATGCCCTCGAACCGCGCCCCCAGCAGTTCCTCACCCAGGAGTTGGCGGATCCGTTCGTAGTTGTCCCTGCCGGTCTGCGATCGCCACTCGTGGTCGGCCAGATCCGACACCGCGCCCGCCGTCCCCGGCGGCAGCGCGTCCAGCCGCATCTCCTCGAAACGGGCGTCGTCGGACGGGTCGCTCGCCAGCTGCTCGCGCTCCGCCGCAAGCGCCTCGTCGAGCAGCCGCTGCACCTCCTGCAACGTGCCGTCCAGGCGGTGCCGGCGCTGGATCTCCGACCGCCGCTGCCACACCTTGCGGGTGAGTTCGTCCAGCCCGGTCGTGGCCTCTGTGCCCCGGCGCAGCAGTTCGTCCATCGCCGAGCGGGGCGATGCGCCCTCCATGACGTCACGGCCGATCTCGTCGACGGCCTCCCGCAGGTCCACCGGCGGTGCCAGCGGATCGGGACCGTCGTGATACGGCCCGTACCGGTATCCGTCGGAACTCATGGCCGCCTCCGTAGGGTTCCGGGTGTCGGCGGATCCGTGCTCACGGCCCGTAGACCGTCGCCGGGCCACCGTCGTCGCCCGGCTCGCGGACGTCCTTGGCGACCTTCCTGCCGAGATAGAGTGATTCGAGCGCGAGCTCGACCGCCGCGGCGATCCGTGCCGGCGCATCGCCCGGACCCGCGCCGCACCGCTCCGCCACGTCGTGCAACACCGGCAGCTCCGGCAACGCGGCGAGCAGTTCCCGGCCGCGGACCCGCTCGCCCGTCTCGACCGGATGCCCCTCGGTGACGGCCTCCGCCAGCGGCGTGAGATCCAGCCCCGCGAAGCGGGCGCGTGCCGTCTCGGCCACGGCCACCCGCAGCAGGTGCACCAGTTGTTCGAGCTCGCGGCCCTCTTCACCGGGTTCGAATTCGAGCTTGCCGCGCAGCACCTCGGGGACCGACTCGAGGTCCACCGGGCGCGCCACCGCGGGCTCCTCGCCCGTCAGGGCACCGCGCCGCAACGCCGCCGCGGCCACCGTCTCGGCGGCCGCCACGGCGAATCGCGCCGACACGCCGGACCGCTGGTCGATCACCGTCGACTCGCGCAGTCGGCGCACGAACCGTGCCAGCACCTCCACCAGCGGATCGCCGACCTCCGCAGCCAGCTCCGCCTCCTGCCGCACGAGGTCGATCTCCGCGTCGAGCACGCGTGGGTAGTGCGTGCGGATCTCCGCCCCGAACCGGTCCTTGAGCGGGGTGATGATCCGGCCGCGGTTCGTGTAGTCCTCGGGATTCGCCGTCGCGACGAGCAGCACGTCGAGCGGCAGGCGCAGCGTGTAGCCGCGAACCTGGATGTCGCGCTCCTCCATCACGTTCAGCAGCGCCACCTGGATGCGCTCGGCCAGATCCGGCAGCTCGTTGACCGCCACGATCCCCCGGTGCGCCCGCGGCACCAGTCCGAAGTGGATGGTCTCCGGGTCGCCGAGCGTCCTGCCTTCGGCGACCTTCACCGGGTCGACGTCGCCGATGAGGTCTCCCACCGAGGTGTCGGGAGTGGCGAGCTTCTCCGTGTACCGCTCGCTGCGGTGCAGCCAACGGACCGGCAGTGCGTCGCCGAGTTCGGCCGCCCGACGGCGCGACGCGGGTGTGATCGGTTCCAGCGGGTGTTCGGCCAGCTCGGAGCCCTCGATGGCGGGAGTCCACTCGTCGAGCAGGCCGCCGAGCGTCCGCAGCAGCCGGGTCTTGCCTTGGCCTCGTTCACCGAGCAGTGCGACGTCGTGCCTCGCCAGCAGCGCTCGTTCCAGCTGCGGCACGACCGTGCCGCCGAACCCGACGATGCCCGGCCACGGGTCGCGGCCCTCGCGCAACGCCGCGAGCAGGTTGGCAGCGATCTCGTCCTTGACACCACGCGGTGGGTAACCGGCGGCGCGCAGCTCCCCGACCGTGCGTGGCAAGCCCGCGGGCGGGGTCTCCTCTGAGGCATTCACCTCGACCAGCCTATCCCCGCTGCGACAGTCGCGTCACGATCGGCGACCCCGGCCGCCCCGGCCGGTATCCTCGGGCGCTGTGTGTTGTCCCAGTGCGACTCTGGCCGTGTGGTCCTCGGCGTGGCTCCACGGCGCGGCCGCGTCCGACAATGTGCTCGACGCCCTGCTGTCATGGGGCGAAGCGCACGAGGTGGTCTCGGCCGACGACGCCACCGGCGCCGCTCTCGACCTGCCCGTGACGGGCGGCTTCCCGGCCCAACCGGCCCATCTGCTCGGCACTCTCCGGAGGCTCGGCGTCACCGACGCCCGCCTCGTGCTGCCCGTGCCGGGCGACGTCCGCGGCCTCGGCGGCGGCGGGGAGCTGCCGAAGGCGGCACTGGCCGCGGGCGAGGCCGTCGTCCTGCCCGGGGCCGGCTACGGCATCGTGCCGCACCACATCGCGGAGGGGCTCGTCCGCTGGACCGTCCACCCGCTCGCCACCGCGGGCCCCGCCACGCCGCAGGACGTGGGACTGGACCACGTGAGCATCGCCGAGGCCGAGCACGGGCTGACCGACGCCATCCGGGACAGCGCGGGCGCTCTGCAGGCGCTCGACGTGGCCAGCGACCGGCCGAGCGTGCGCGCAGAGCTGTCCGCGCACCTACGCGCGCGACCTGCGCCCGACTGGCCCGACGGCACGCCTGCGCGGGCCCTGCGGGTGCTGCAGCGGGCCGAGGAGATCGGCGCGATTCTCGAGGTCGCCACGGCCGAGGAGCCGGGCGGCGCACTGTCGGCATCGGCCGCGGAGCGCCGGGCGGACGCACTCCGCCCGCTCTCCGAGGCGGTGCGCACCGCCAGGTGCGCTGCGGTCAACGAAGCCGTGCGGGTGTTTGCCGATCAGGCGAACCGGCGGTGACACCGTCATGCCGCGCCGTATAGGTTGTTATACGCCATAAGTCGGCAGACAACAGGGTGCAGTTCCGCCTGCCGGTGTCACGAATTCGCAGGACGCGACCCACGGTCAGCTCGTCGCCGGCCGCCTCACCGGCGCGCAGCACCCCTCGGCGCACGGCGCGCCATTCAGGGTGCATCCGGCCACCGGGAAGGCCTCGGACAGCTTGCGCACTCCCCCGCCGGCGAGGTGCTCCTGTGCGAGCTCGACGACGAGTTCGGCGAAGCGCGGATCCCCGTTCGGCGTGGCCGCACGGGCGAAGCCCATGCCGAGCTCTGCCGCCCGATCGGCCACCTCGTTGTCGAGGTCCCACACGACCTCCAGGTGGTCCGACACGAAACCGATCGGGCTCACCACGACGTCCCGGACGCCCTGCTCGTGCAGCGCGTCGATGTGGTCGACGATGTCCGGCTCGAGCCACGGAATGTGCGGCGGCCCCGACCGTGACTGCCACACGACGTCGTACTCCTCGACACCCGACTGCGCCGCCACGAGCCGCGCCGCCTCGAAGACCTGCTTCGAGTACCACTCCCCGCCCGTCTCCGGCGGTCCTGCGGCGGCGTCCGCGGCCGTCGGGATGGAATGCGCGGTGAAGACCGTGCGGGCCGGCCGCCCGGCCAGCCGGGCGTGTGCGGCCCTGATGGCGTCGGCATTCGCGGCCACGAACAGCGGGTGGTCGAAGAACTGGCGGAGCTTCAACAGTTCGGGCGCGCCCTCACCGACGGTGGCACGGGCCCGTTCGATGTCCTCGTCGTACTGGCGGCACGCCGAGTAGCCGCCGTAGGCGCTCGTCGGGAACACCAGCGCCCGCCGCACGCCGTCGGACCGCATGCGTTCGAGGGCGTCCTCAACCATCGGATGCCAGTTGCGGTTGCCGAAGTAGACGGGAAGGTCGATGCCGCGCGCGGACAGTTCCTGCTGCACCGCCGCCATCGCCTCCCGGTTGAGGCGATTGATGGGCGAGACTCCCCCGAAATGCCGGTAGTGCTCGGCCACCTCCTCGAGCCGCTCCCGCGGCACTCCGCGGCCGCGCGTCACGTTCTCCAGGAACGGCATCACGTCGTCCGGGCCCTCCGGTCCGCCGAACGACAACCACAGCAGCGCGTCGTAACTCACGGTGCCTATCTTTCCGCTGTGGTCCACGGCACGCGGCACCGGGTCGGTCGTCGAGGGCGGACAGGAGTGTCGCCCGCGCCGGGCCGATGCGGGCGGACGGTCGTCCGCGAACCGCGCACCGGCCCGGCGCCGCGACATACCGGGACTACTGGCCGGTGGCGTGCACCCCACCGTCGACCATGAGCATCGAACCCGTCGTGGCGGGCATCCAATCGGACAGCGCGGCACAGATCGTCTTGGCCACCGGCGTCGGGTCGGTGGTGTCCCAGCCGAGCGGTGCGCGGTCACCCCAGCCGTCCTCGAGTTCCCCGAAGCCGGGAATCGACCTGGCCGCCATGGTCTTGACCGGTCCCGCCGACACGAGGTTGGACCGCACGCCGTGCGGTCCGAGGTCACGGGCGAGGTACCGGTTGACCGATTCCAGCGCCGCCTTCGCAACACCCATCCAGTTGTAGGCGGGCCAGGCGACGCGGGCGTCGAAGTCCATGCCCACCAGCGATGAACCGGGGCTCAGCAGCGGCAGCACCGCCTTCGCGACCGCCTTGTACGAGTAGGCGGACACCTCGACGGCTGTGCCGACGTCCTCCGACGGCGCGTCCAGGAACGGCGAACCCAAGCAGCTCTCGGGAGCGAACGCGATCGAGTGCAGCACGCCGTCGAGCCCGTCGACGTGCTCGCGCACGCGGTCGGCGAGCGTGTCGAGATGCTCGGGATTCTGCACGTCCAGTTCGACCACGGGTGCCGGCTCGGGCAGTCGCTTGGCGATGCGCTCGATGAGCGACAGCCTGCCGAAGCCGGTCAGCACCACCTGCGCACCCTGTTCCTGCGCCGTCTTCGCGGCGTGGAACGCGATCGACGCGTCCGTGATGACGCCGGTGATCAACAGGCGCTTACCTTCGAGCAGTCCGGACACGGAATTCTTCCCTTCGCTGTGTGCCGATGGTGATGGCGGCGGTGATGCCGGTTGCAGGGCCGCGGCCCGATCCGCGCCGCGGCCCGACGGCCGATGCGGGCGGCCGGATGCCACTGCGAGCCACGGTGCCCGCGCGTGCGATCAGTGTCTCGCGCGGGGGTTCAGTGGCCCATACCGAGGCCACCGTCGACCGGCAGCACGGCGCCGTTGACGTAGGCCGCGTCGTCCGAAGCCAGGAATCGCACCATATGGGCGATGTCCTCGGGCCTGCCGTACCGGCCGGCCGGAATCTGCGCCAGCGCCGATTCCCGCTGCTGCTCGGTCAGCTCACCGGTCATGTCGGTCTCGATGAAGCCGGGCGAGACGACGTTCGCCGTGATGTTCCGCGAACCGAGTTCGCGAGTGATGGAGCGGGTCACACCCACCAGGCCGGCCTTGCTCGCCGCGTAGTTCACCTGACCCGCACCGCCGGACAGGCCGACTACCGACGAGATGAACACCAACCGGCCCCACTTCGCTCGCAGCATGCCGCGGGTAGCCCGCTTGGCGACCCGGTAGGCGCCGGTGAGGTTGGCGTCGACGACGCGGGTGAACGAGTCCTCGTTCATCCGCATCAGCAGCGTGTCGTCGGTGATGCCGGCGTTGGAGACCAACACCTCCACGGGCCCCTGGTGCTGCTCGACCGCCGCGAACGCCGCATCGATCTGCTCACCGTCGGTGACGTCGGCCTGCACGCCGAACAGCCCCTCGGGGGCTCCGGATCCGCGGTGGGTCACCGCCACCTGATGTCCGGCATCCGCGAGACCGCGTGCGATCGCCAGTCCGATGCCGCGGTTGCCTCCGGTGACCAGAACCGACCGTCCCACGAGAAACCTCTCCTCACGCCGCATGGCAAATGTCCGCCGTGAGGCTATCCGGCACGGGCCTCGCCGGTTGCCGGTACCCGCAGGTAACCCGGCCGCGTCGGTCATGGTCTTCACCACACGGGCCCGCCCGCCGACGGACCGGCCGGTTCGGCAGGAGCGTGCGAGACCTCCACCCGGCCGCCCGAGGCTCGTTCCGGCCGCGTGCCCACCGGGCAAACCCGCGCGCGATCGGCGGAACGCGGTCGGCAGAATCGGTGCGGGCCGCCGCACAGCGGGCTCGCACCGTGCGCACACCACACCGCGTACCCCCGCGCCGTACGAACGAGGAGTAACCACCGACGTGTTCCGGGTCGTCTTCTACCACCCCGAGATCCCGCCCAACACGGGCAACGCGATCCGGCTGTCGGCCAACACCGGCTGCCAACTGCACCTGATCGAACCGCTCGGGTTCGGCTTCGAGGACAAGCAGCTGCGCCGCGCCGGGCTCGACTACCACGACCTGGCCGACGTCCACGTGCACCCGACCCTCGACGCGGCGTGGGAGGCCCTGCTGCCGGCCAACGTCTACGCGTTCACCGCGAAGGGCGACCGGCTCTACACCGACGTGTCCTACACCGACGGCGACGTGCTGCTGTTCGGCCCGGAATCGACCGGCCTGCCAGACGGGGTACTCGCCGACCCCGCGATCAGCGAGCGCGTGCACCTGCCGATGCTGCCGACGTCGCGATCGTTGAATCTGACCAACACCGCCTCGATCGCCGTCTACGAGGCCTGGCGCCAGCACGGCTTTCCCGGAGCCCGGCCCGCCGGGAGCTGACGGCCCTCGGCGAACGCAGCCAGTCGCGCGGGCCCGCGGCCAGTCGGGCAGGCACGGTCAGTCGGGCAGGCGCCTGCCGATCAACAGGGAGCTGGCCGCGGCGCCGAACAGCACGAGCGTGCCGAGTACCACCCAGGGTCTGCTGGCGTCGGTGTCCTTGGTCTCGTACCCGATCTGCTCACCGAGGCTCGCGTAGACCTCGTCGAGCTCCTCGGCCGTGGCGGCCTTGTAGAAGTCGCCGCCGGACAACCGCGCGATCTCCCGCATCGACGCGTCGTCGACCTGCACCGGCACGTCCTTGCCTTCGATCTCGACGCTGCCGTGCGACGTGCCGAAGGAGATCGTGCTGACCGGGATGTCCTTCTCCTTCGCCTTGGTCGCTGCGGTGAACGCCCCACGCGGGGCGTACTCGTCCTGCGGCACCGTCTGCTTGCCGTCGGTCATGAGCACGATCCGCGCCGGGGGCGGCCCCTGCGCGCCGCCCACCACCGCGGAGAAGCTCTCCACCGATTGCAGGGCGGCGAAGATGCCCTCGCCCGTCGCGGTGGACTGGGCCAGTTTGAGGTTCCGGATCGCGTGGGTCACCCCGTCCCGTTCCGTCGTGGGTGCCACCAGGACGGTCGCCGTGCCCGCGAACGAGATCAACCCCAGGTTCACGCCCGGAGTGAGCCCTTCGGCGAACTGCGACGCCGCGTCCTGCGCCGCCTTCAGCCGGGTGGGTTCGACGTCGGTCGCCTCCATCGACAGCGACACGTCCATCACGAGCATGACCGTCGCCCGGTTCCGCGGGACCTTCTGCTCCGCCGTCGGCCCGGCGAGGGCGAACGTCAGCAACAGCAGCGACACCACCAGCAGCGCCGACGGCACGTGCCGGGTCCACCGCCTGCCGCTGGGCGCGACCCGCTCGAGGAGCGCGAGGTTCGAGAACCGCATCGTCCGCTTGCGGCGCGAGCGGATCGCCACCACGTAGCCGACCACCACCGCCGCGACGACGAGCAGCAGCAGGAACCACCAGGGCGAGGAGAAGCCGGTCAGGTTCATGACGCCGCTCCCGACCAGCCGCGCTTGCGGGCGACGACGAACCGCACCGTGTCGGCGATCCAGTCGGAGTCGGTGCGCAGTACGAGATGCCCGGCCCCGGCTTGCCGCAGCGCCCGGGCCACGTCGCTGCGGTGCCGCTGTGCTGCCGCGGCGAACTCCTTGCGCAGCTGCGCCGACGCGTGCACCTCACGCTGTCTGCCGGTCTCCGGGTCCGCCAGCACGATGTCACCGACCTCGGGCAGGTCGACGTCACGCGGGTCCAGCACCTCCACGCCGATCAGGTCGTGCCGCCCCGACAGTCCCCGCAGCGGCCGCTGCCATGCGGTGTCGCCCAGGAAGTCGGAGACCACCACGGCGAGCCCGCGCCGCCGGGGCGGCCTGCGGAGCTGGTCGACGAGCTGGGCCAGGTCGCCGCGTGTGCCCTCGGCGGCGCGGGGCATCTCGGCAATCTTGCGCACCAGATTGCGCGCGTGCGCCCGCCCGCCCCTGGCCGGCACCCGCACGGTCTCGGCGCCGTTCGATATCAGCGCGCCGACGCGGTTCCCGCCGCCGAGCGTGAGATGCGTGATCGCCGCGGCGGCGCACACCGCGAGGTCACGCTTCTCGCACACGGCCGTCCCGAAGTCGAGGCTCGCCGAGACGTCCGCGACGATCCACGTCTCCAGCTCACGGTCGGCGATCGACTCCCGGATGTGCGGCGTCGTGGTGCGGGCGGTCACGGCCCAGTCCATCCGCCGCACGTCGTCACCGGGTTGGTACGGGCGCGCCTCCCCCGGTTCCGATCCGGGCCCCGGCACCAGGCCGAGGTGGTTGCCCTGCAGCAGCCCGTCGAGCCGGCCGCGGATCTCGAGTTCGAGCGTCCGCAGGCCGGCCGCGAGCCGGTCGCCCCGCAGCACGGGCGGGGCCCACGAGGGCCGCCCTTCCCTGCTGTCGGCACCACTCACACCTGCACCGGACGGGTTTGCGGGATCGTTCGTGCGCGCCATGTCGAACGGTTACCTGCCCGGCGCGCCGGCCGCGACGGACTGCTGGCCGCCGTGCGGACCCTGCGGCCTCGCCGTGACCTGGGGCAACGGCACGGTCTGCAGGATGCGGCTCACGATGTGGTCGAGGGGGACGCCGTCGGCGAGCGCGTCGTAGGACAGCACCAGCCGGTGCCGCAGCACGTCCCCTGCGACGTCGACGATGTCCTGCGGCAGCACGTAGTCCCGGCCACGCACGAGTGCGAGCGCGCGCGCCGCGGCGATGATGCCCAGGCTGGCACGCGGCGAGGCGCCGTAGGACACCCAGCCCGCGACGTCGGACAGCCCGTGGTCGTTCGGGGTCCGGGTGGCGAGGACCAGGCGCACCACGTAATCGACGAGCGCATGGTGGACGAACACCTGCGAGGCCACGCCCTGCAGCCGGACCAGTTCGTCCGGGGTGAGCACCGTCTGCGGCTCGGGGGCGGCCACGCCCATCCGGTAGACGATCTCGCGCTCCTCCTCGGCCGTCGGGTACTCGACGACGATCTTGAAGAGGAACCGGTCGCGCTGCGCCTCCGGGAGCGGGTAGACGCCTTCGTTCTCGATCGGGTTCTGCGTCGCGAGCACGAGGAACGGATCCGGCATCGGAAAGGTCTCGCCGCCGAGCGAGACGTGCCGTTCGGCCATCACCTCGAGCATTGCCGACTGCACCTTCGCCGGAGCGCGGTTGATCTCGTCGGCCAGGACGAAGTTGGCGACCACCGGCCCGAGTTCGACGTCGAACTTCTCACTGCCCTGGCGGTAGATGCGGGTGCCGAGGATGTCGGCCGGCACGAGGTCGGGCGTGAACTGCACGCGCGAGAACGACCCGCCGACGACCTTCGCGAACGTCTCGACGGCCAGGGTCTTCGCGACGCCGGGCACGCCTTCCAGCAGGAGGTGACCTTTCGCGAGCAGCCCCACCAGCATCCGCTCGACCAACCGGTCCTGGCCGACGATGACGCGCTTGACCTCGAACACCGTTCGTTCGAGCAACTGGGCGTCGCGTGCCGGTGCGCCGGGTTCCGCCCCGTTCGCGTTGTCGGGGGTGCCGGGCTCGGTCACACCTAACCTCCTTGCCGGTGATCTTGCCTCTCGCCGGGACCGTACCGCTCGCAGGCGCGCGCCCGGCGGGTGAGGTGGAGGGTCTCATGGAACCCGACACGCGGTATGACGACTGTGAACCGCTCCGACCTCAGGGCAGGTCGTCGACCGTGTCGACGTCGGCCGACTCGTCACCGCGGGCGGGTACGTCGACGATCGTCAGGCCGTTGAGCACTCGGCGCAGCGCGAGCCCTTCCGGCCGGGTGGGCAGGGCCGCACGCAACGCCGCCGTCCGCCAGGCACCGACCAGCCACTGCCGGCGGCCGGCGGAGTCGACCAGCACGGCGCCGTCCACCGCATCAGCTGGAGGCCGATCCGCCGCACCGCGGACCGTGCCACCTTCGGGGCCCCCGGCGCCCGGGTCGCGGTCGAGCGCACCCAGCAGCCGGTCGACCACGGCGGCCGTGATGCCACGCAGATCGGCGGCCAACACCACCACGCGCGGCCGGTCGACGATGGACAGGCCTGCAGCGACTGCCGCGACCGGCCCACCACCGGGCGGTTCCTCCCGTGTCCACCGCACCCCGCTCACGCCTTCCCGCCGCGGGCCGACGACCACGAGCGGGTCGGCACCGGCGAGCGCCTCGAGCGAGCGTGCGAGGAGGGTGCGCCCGTCGATCTCGAGCATCGGCTTGTCCACCCCGCCGAGCCGGCGCGCCTCGCCGCCCGCGACGACCACGCCTGCGTAAGGCTCCGCGCCTGCCGGCGAGCCCGGCGGCGGGGACGCTGCCGGTGTCCTCACCCGATGAGGCGCGTGGCGTACGGGAGGATGTCGCCGTAACGCACCGGAACCACGCGGACGTGACCACCGGAGTACGGCGCCTCGATCATCTGCCCGTTGCCCAGGTACATCGCGACGTGGTGGATGCCGCCGTTGCCCCAGAACAGCATGTCGCCGCGGCGCATCTGCGACAGCGGCACCTTGCGCCCCGCGTCGTACTGGTACCCGCTGTAGTGCGGCAGCGCCTGCACCCCGGCGAACGCATAGATCATCAGGCCCGAACAGTCGAAGCCGATCTTCGCGTAGTCGCCGTGGGCGTCGGCGACGCCGCCGTCACGGATGCCGTAGGTGGGGCCGTGCGCATTACCGCCGCCCCACGCGTACTGCACGCCGAGCTGCGACATCGCGCGCTGCACCGCGGCTTCGACACTCGCGCCCGCGGGTGCCGACGACGGGGCCTGCTGGGCCGGTGGGGCCGGAGCGGAACCGCCCCCACCGGACGCCGCGGCGGCCGCCTGCTGAGCCTGGGCCTCCTCCTCGGCCTCCTTCTCGGCGAGCCATTCCCGGTATTGCTCACGCTGGCCTTCGAGCCCGCCGACGTGGGCGCGTGCCTCGCGCAGCTGCTGTTCGACGGTGTTCTTCTCGGTCCGCAGCTCCTCCGCACGGGAGGCCTGCCTGCTGCGCGCGGCGACGGCCGCCTGCTGGGCTTGCTGCGCCGCGGTCTTCGCCTGGGCCGCCTCGGCTCGCTTCTCGCGCGCCTTCTCGAGCGCCTGCCTGGCCGCGGCCTCCTTGTTCGACTTGCGCACCTGCGCACGCTTCATACTGCCCAGCGCGTCGAGTTCGCTGTCGCCGACGGCGCCCAGCAGCTGCTCACGCGCGAGCAGGTCCTTCGGTGAATCGGCGCCCAGATAGGCGCTCAACGAGCCGATCGTGGTGCCCTGCCGGTGACTCGCCGCGACGAAGCGGTCCAGGACCTGCCGCGCGTTCCGGATCGCACCCGACGCGGTCCGGACCTCCGTGCGCGCCGATTCGGCGCGGGACTCCGCCGTGTCGGCCGCCGCACGTGCCCGCTGCAGATCCACCCTGGCCTTGTTGGCCTCTTCCAGCTTCCGTTCCACCCGGTTGCGCAGCGTGGTCAGCTTGGCATCGGCGTCGGCGAGCCGGCTGGTGAGCCGTCCGACCTCGCCCGCCTTCTCGGACGCCTCCGCGCGGCCGGATTCGAGCTCAGCGTCACTCGGATTGGGCGGTGGTGGTGGCACCGCGATGGCCGTGCCCGGAGCGCCCACCAGCACGGCGAGCGCGAACGCCCCGGCCGCCAGCCCGCGCCGGGACCGTTTCCCACCCGGCCGCGCCGTCGATTGCGACGCCGACGACTGCACCGTCCGGCCCACGCTCGTCCGCATCCGATCCCACCTCCTGCTTCTCCGAGCAGAACTGTGCCATCACCATCACTGCATCACCATTCGCCACAGGCGAAACATCGGTCTCGCTCGTCACATTTCCCCGTAGTGGGGGACCCTCGCCCGGAATGTCCGGCAAACCCGGCAAGATGAGGGCCATGTCCGCCACCCGCCCGAACGCCGTCGTGGCCCGCATCACCGCCACCGCACTGACCGGCGTCGGCATCGCCCTCGCCGTCGTGGGCACGTTCCTGCCCTGGTTCCTGTCCGGCGATGTGGCACGCAGCAGCTACGAGGCGGCCGGCCTGATCGAGCACTTCCACCTGGCGGGCGGCGCCGAACAGGCACTCGCCGTGTGGGCGGGCGTCCCGCTGGCCGCGGCGGTGTGCGCCGCCGTACTCGTCACGCGGTTCGTCCGAACCGCCGCGGTGCTCTGTCTGATTCTGTCGGTCGCGGTGGGAACCGTCGCGGTACTCGTCGCCGTCCAAGCCGGCGAACGCGATCAGGGACTGATCGGGATCGCCCCGACCGGCCCCGTCGTCACCGCCGTCGGCGCGGGCCTGGCAGCCGTCGCCGCGCTCGGGACCGTGGCCGTCGCCGGACGGGCACGCCGGGCCGGCCGGATGCCGCGGACCGCTGTCGGCAGCACCGACGCACGACACGGCTGAAACACGGGCAGCACGACCGGCGACGACATGCAGAGGGGCGTCGTCGCCGTCACCGACCAACCGGGCTCCCGCCGCGGGAGTCCGGCAGGCACACACCCCGTGCACGCGTCGCGCGCAGGCAGCGACCACGCACAGGGATCGACACAGAGCAGGTGGGAATCGTGACCACTCCGCAAGGCCCCGGGGACCCGTGGGCGAACCAGCCCGGCGGCTATCCGGGCCAGCAGGGCCCGTACGGGCAGCAGGGCCCGCAGTACGGCCAGCCCCAGTACGGCCAGCAGCCCCCGTACGGCGGTCAGCCGCAGCAGGGTGGCTACCCGCAGGGCGGGCAGCCACCGTACGGGCACCCACAGCAGGCGTACGGCCAGCAGGGGTACGGCCAGCAGGGGTATCCGCAGCAGCCCTACGGCCAGCCCGGCCAGTACGCGGGCGACCAGCAGGGCGGCTTCGTTCCCACCCCACAGCCGCCGGGTAAGGGCCGCAAGCGCGGGCTGATCATCGGGCTCGTCGTCGCACTCGTCGTGGCCGCGGGCGCAGTCGGCAGCTATTTCGCGTTCTTCCAGCAGAGCTCCGTCGCCGCGGGCGCCTCCTCCCCGACCGACGCGGTCCGCAAGCTCGCGACGTCGTTCGAGGGCGGTGACCTCGCGGGGACCCTGACGACCTTCGCCCCGTCGGAGTCGCGACTGCTGACCGACTCGCTCGACGAAGCGGTCGCCGAGTACAAGCGCCTCGGCGTGCTCACCGAGGAGGCCGACCCCGAACAGCTCAGCGGCCTCAGCATCACCACCGAGAACCTGCGCTTCGACGAGCAGGCCGAGGAACGGGTCAACGACCGCGTCACGATCACCAAGCTCACGGGCGGAACGATCACGATCAAGGGCAACGCGGCCGAGCTGCCGCTGACGCCCGAGATCAAGCAGCAGATGCTCGACGACGCACCCTCCGGCGAGCAGACCACGACCATCGACATCGCCGAGGACGTCGACGGGCCTCTCCGGATCGCGGCCGTCCAGGAGGACGGCGAGTGGTATCCGAGCCTCTTCTACACGATCGCCGACAACATCCTGCAGGAAGAGGGACTCGAGTGGCCGTCCCGGTCGATCCCGGCCGAGGGGGCCGGTTCCCCCGATGACGCCGTCAAGGGTGTCGTCAATGCCGCGCTGAGCGCCGATCTCGAAGGTGTGATCAAGCTGCTGCCGCCGGACGAGATGGGAGTCCTGCACGACGCGGGCCCGCTGCTGGTCGACTCGGCGGGCGACATGGAAGGCGTGCCGGACGCCGAGGTCACCGATCTGCAGACCGAGACCAGCGAGATCTCGGGCGGCACGCGCGCCACGATCACGTCGGTGACGGTCTCGGTCCAGGGCAGCACCGTCACGGTCGCCAAGTCCGGCGACTGCTACGAGATGCAGGCCCAGGGCAGGAGCCAGCGACTGTGCGCGGACCAGGTCGCGCAACTCGCCGCGGAGGACGGCGACCTGCCGCCCGCCGCCGCCCAGACGGTCTCGAACCTCGCGGGCGGGATCATGGAACAGGGCGTCGCCGTGGTGACCACGGAGGTCGACGGCAAGCATTACGTCAGCCCGGTACGCACGCTGAGCGAGCTGGGCATGACGGTCGTCCGCAGCATGCAGCCGGAGGACTTCAAGGCCATGCTCGAGAGCGGCTACTGAGGCCGTCCGGCCGCCGGCCGGACGACACGAGGGCGACGGGCCCCGGCACCCGAGAGGTGCCGGGGCCCGTTCTCGCGCGGGGCGACGAGCGTCAGCGCCGGGCGTGGACGCCCCATGTTCCCCAGTGCACGACGTCCTCGACCGGCGCCCGTTTCGGCGTCGCCCACCGACCGCGCTCGGGATAGCCCATCGGGACCAGCGCCATCGTCAGCGCGTCCTCGGGCAGTCCGAGCAGCGCTCGCAGCTCGTCCTCGTGTCCGGCGTAGAGCGTGGTCAGCGACGTGCCGATGCCGTGTACCCGCGCGGCCAGGCACAGGTTCTGCACGGCGCCGTAGATCGACGCGCCCGTGCGGGGATCGGTGGCCGCCGCCGCTCCCCGCAGCACGGGGAAGACCCACACCGGCGCCTCTTCGAGATGGTGCGCCAGGTGCTCGGCGCCCCGGAACCCGGCCGGGCTCAGTCCCTCGGCCGTGCCCGCGAGGAACTCCTCCCGCCGGTGACCGTAGGCCCGCTCCCAGTTGTCGCGGTACCAGGGCGCGATCCGGCGTTTCACCTGCGGGTCGGTGACCACGACCCAGCCCCACTCCTGCCGGTTGCCGCCGGAGGGGCCCCTGACCGCGGCGTCCAGGATCTCCCAGAGCACCTCGTCCGGAATCGGCTCCGGCGAGAGATAGCGACGGGCCGGCGTCGAATGCAGGACGTCGAGTGCGCTCGGCACCTCGTCGGCCCGCCCCTCGTCGCCGGTTCGGGTGTCGGCGGTCGCGCCGTCGGTCATGATCGGGTCCCTCCCGGGTCATCGGTGGCCCGGCACGGGCCGGATGCCCGCGCCGCCGGCCTGTCCCAGCCTTATCACCGGAACGGCCCCGGCGGGCGGGCCGCCGAGGAAGGACCGGGCCGTCGGCGGGCCTGCCTGTCCGCCGCCCTGGGCACGCGACCCGGGGACCGCGGCGGATATCACACACCTCCGGCGACATCCGGCCGTACCCTTGCTTGAAGATAAAAAAGGACAAGCGTACTGTTTACAGCGCAGGGATTGTCCGAGCCCACCTCTGCGGGCGCGACGGGGGTGCGCAAGACTCGGCCCTGGGTACCCGAACTAACCGCCGCATGGAGTGAGACGTGACTGCACCCGCCAGCAAAAACAGCTTCGGCGCTCGCGACACACTGAAGGTCGGTGACGCCTCGTACGAGGTGTTCCGCCTGAACAAGGTCGAGGGCTCGCAGCGGCTGCCGTACAGCCTGAAGATTCTCCTCGAGAACCTTCTGCGCACCGAGGACGGCGCCAACATCACCGCGGAGCACATCCGCGCCCTGGGCAGCTGGGATCCGAAGGCCGACCCGTCCACCGAGATCCAGTTCACGCCCGCACGCGTGGTGATGCAGGACTTCACCGGTGTGCCGTGTGTGGTCGACCTCGCCACGATGCGCGAGGCCGTCACCGCTCTCGGCGGCGACCCGGACCAGGTCAACCCGCTCGCGCCCGCCGAGATGGTCATCGACCACTCGGTGGTGATCGACATCTTCGGCCGCGCCGACGCCTTCGAGCGCAACGTCGAGATCGAGTACGAGCGCAACAGGGAGCGCTACCAGTTCCTGCGCTGGGGCCAGAACGCCTTCGAGGAGTTCAAGGTCGTGCCGCCGGGCACCGGCATCGTCCACCAGGTCAACATCGAGCACCTGGCGCGCACGATCATGGCCCGGGGCGGCCAGGCCTACCCGGACACCTGCGTCGGCACCGACTCGCACACCACGATGGTCAACGGCCTCGGCGTGCTGGGCTGGGGCGTCGGCGGCATCGAAGCCGAGGCCGCGATGCTCGGTCAGCCGGTCTCGATGCTCATCCCGAAGGTCGTCGGCTTCAAGCTGACCGGCCAGATCCCGCCCGGTGCCACCGCGACCGACGTCGTGCTGACGATCACCGAGATGCTGCGCAAGCACGGCGTGGTCGGCAAGTTCGTCGAGTTCTACGGCGACGGCGTCGGTGCTGTGCCGCTGGCCAACCGCGCCACGATCGGCAACATGAGCCCCGAGTTCGGTTCCACCGCCGCGATCTTCCCGATCGACGAGGAGACGATCCGGTACCTCAAGCTCACCGGCCGGTCCGAGGAGCAGCTCGCGCTCGTCGAGGCCTACTCCAAGGAGCAGGGCCTCTGGCACGACCCGTCCCACGAGCCGGAGTACTCCGAGTACCTCGAGCTGGACCTGTCGACGGTCGTCCCCTCCATCGCTGGACCGAAGCGCCCGCAGGACCGCATCGAGCTGACCGACGCCAAGGCCTCGTTCCGCAAGTCGGTCCGCGACTACGTCCAGCACGACCAGGCCACGCCGCACACCCAGATCGACGAGAAGGTCGAGGAGAGCTTCCCGGCCAGCGACGCGCCCGCGCTGTCGTTCGCCGACGAGGACTCCGTCGCGGTGCAGTCGGCCGCCAACGGCGCCACCGGCCGCCCGTCGAAGCCCGTCACCGTCAAGTCCGAGGAGCGCGGCGAGTTCGTGCTCGACCACGGCGCCGTGGTGATCGCCTCGATCACCTCGTGCACCAACACCTCGAACCCGTCGGTCATGCTCGGCGCCGCGCTGCTCGCCCGCAACGCCGTCGAGAAGGGCCTGTCGTCGAAGCCGTGGGTCAAGACGTCGATGGCCCCGGGCTCGCAGGTCGTCACCGACTACTACGAGAAGGCCGGCCTGTGGCCGTACCTGGAGAAGCTCGGCTACCACCTGGTCGGCTACGGCTGCACCACCTGCATCGGCAACTCCGGCCCGCTTCCGGAGGAGATCTCGCAGGCCATCCAGGACAACGACCTCACGGCCGTGTCGGTGCTGTCCGGTAACCGCAACTTCGAGGGCCGGATCAACCCCGACGTCAAGATGAACTACCTGGCCTCGCCGCCGCTGGTCATCGCCTACGCCCTGGCGGGCACGATGGACTTCGACTTCGAGAACCAGCCGCTCGGCCAGGACACCGACGGAAACGACGTGTTCCTGCGCGACATCTGGCCGTCGCCGCAGGAGATCCAGTCCACGATCGACTCGGCGATCACGCAGGAGATGTTCACCAAGGACTACTCCGACGTGTTCGACGGCGGTGAGCGCTGGAAGTCGCTGCCCACACCCGAGGGCAAGACGTTCGACTGGGACGCGCAGTCCACCTACGTCCGCAAGCCCCCGTACTTCGACGGCATGGGTGCCGAGCCGGAGCCGGTCACCGACATCTCCGGCGCCCGGGTGCTGGCGCTGCTGGGCGACTCGGTCACCACGGACCACATCTCCCCCGCCGGCGCCATCAAGGAGGACTCGCCCGCGGGCCGGTACCTCAAGGAGAACGGCCTCGAGCGCAAGGACTTCAACTCCTACGGCTCGCGGCGCGGCAACCACGAGGTGATGATCCGCGGCACGTTCGCCAACATCCGGCTGCGCAACCTGCTGCTCGACGACGTCCAGGGTGGGTACACCCGCGACTTCACGCAGGAGGGCGGCCCCCAGGCGTTCATCTACGACGCGGCCCAGAACTACGCCGCGCAGGACACCCCGCTGGTCGTGCTGGGCGGCAAGGAGTACGGCTCCGGGTCGTCGCGTGACTGGGCGGCCAAGGGCACGCGCCTGCTGGGCGTGCGCGCGGTGATCGCCGAGTCGTTCGAGCGCATCCACCGCTCCAACCTGATCGGCATGGGCGTCGTGCCGCTGCAGTTCCCGCAACGCTCCTCGGCGTCCTCGCTGGGCCTGGACGGTACGGAGACCTACGACATCGCCGGCATCACCGAGCTGAACAACGGTGTGACGCCGTCGACGGTCAAGGTCACGGCCACCAAGGCCGACGGCCAGCAGGTCGAGTTCGACGCCGACGTCCGCATCGACACCCCCGGTGAGGCGGACTACTACCGCAACGGCGGCATCCTGCAGTACGTGCTGCGGAACCTGACCAAGTCCTGATTCCGTATCACCCGGACGAACGGCGCCGCGGGCCATCCGGCTCGCGGCGCCGTTCGCCGTGCGGGCCCGCGCTGCGCGGGGCCGGCGATCCGCGCGGTCCGGACCGGGCCCGCGCGGTCGCGCCAGGCCCGTGCGTCCGTTCCGGCGATAATCGGTCGCGCACACGCACCGGTGATGGTTCCGTGTCGGAGTGATCCCCTCCGACGTCTTCCGCGACCTGCCGGTCCTGACCGACGACCGGCTGCGTCTCGTCCCGCTCGCCGAGGAGCATTTCGACGGGGTGCGGCGGATGCTCGACGATCCTGTCGGTCGCCGGCTGACCGGTACGCACCACACGTTCACCGACGACGAGGTGCGCCGGCACCTGGCGACCAGGGCCGACCATCACGACCGCGCGGACTGGGCCATCACCGAAGCCGCCACGGGCGCGTTCCTCGGCGAGGCGGTGCTGCACGAGCTGGACGCTCCGAACGCCACGGCGGGTTATCGCATCTCACTGCTCGGCCCGGAGGTCTTCAGCCGCGGCTACGGCACCGCGGCGACCCGGCTGGTGCTGAACTACGCGTTCGACGTGGCCGGACTGCACCGCGTGGGGCTGGAGGTGTTCGACTTCAACGTCCGCGCCCAGCGGGTCTACGAGAAGTGCGGGTTCGTCCGGGAAGGTATCTACCGCAGCGCGCTGTACTGGGACGGCATCTGGCACGACGTGATCGCGATGGGGATCATCGCGAGCGATCCGCGACCGGCGTGAGCACGAAGATGGGAAAGTCGCGGCCCGCCTGGTCCCGTTCCATGCCGTAACCGGGCCAGAACGCCAGCACCCGCCGCCACATGGCATCGCGGTCGAGGCCGGTGAGTTCCCTGGCGCGCACCGCGATGTCCTTGCCGCGCACCAGCACGCGGGCGTCCGGGCACGCACGCAGGTTGAGCGCCCATGCCGGATCGTGGGCGCGGCCCCAGTTCGACCCGGTGACAACGAAGATCTCGCCGTCGTCTCCCGTCTCCCCTTGCCCGCCCACGGCGCCCCGTGCGGTGCCACGCCCGGGCGCGTTGCCGGGCGTCCGATCATCGGAGGCTTGGGCATCGGAGGCCTCGCCGCCCCGAGCCTCATCGTCCCGAGCTTCATCGCCCCGAACCTCGCCGCCCGGAGCTTCATCGTCCGGAGCCCGGCGGTCGGGCATGTAGAGCAGGTTGTTCTCCCGCGGCTGTCCGGTCCGCCGACCCGTGGTGACCAGCCGCAACGACGGCAGGCCCGCGATGCCGACCAGACTGGCCCGTCCTCGGGAAGCGCGGTGCAGGCGCGTGTCGGCCCACACGATGCCCTCGGCGAGCTTCATCAACGACCGCCGTCGGCCGAGGACCCGGGCAACGGCGGGCAGAGGGTTCCGCATACCGGACATTCGATCATTTCCGACGGACGTGCCGCACATCGGTTTCCCGCCGGTGTACGGCACCGGCCCGGTGCACGG
This sequence comes from Prauserella salsuginis, assembly GCF_024648885.1. Classification (GTDB taxonomy): domain Bacteria; phylum Actinomycetota; class Actinomycetes; order Mycobacteriales; family Pseudonocardiaceae; genus Prauserella; species Prauserella salsuginis. The sequence goes on from NZ_JANBBF010000008.1 coordinate 209,793, forward strand.
GCCTCACGGGCCGTCGAGCCGCGCCGGCCGAGTACCGTGTCGACGCCCCCTCACGCGAAGGGACGTCACCCGTGTCGCTCGTCGCCTCCCCCGCGCCCGGGGCCCTGTCCGCCGCCGCCCGGGTGGCGGGACCGGGCTCATCGGTCGCCTCCGTGTCCCCGCTGACCGGTGGTGCGCATGCGTCGACCTTCCTGGTCCGAACCACGAATCCGGATCGGGACCTGATTCTGCGACAGTTCGAGGCCGGCGACCCCGCGGCCGACGACGAGGCGCGCGCACTGCGGATCATCGACACGGCCGGGGGCCTTGCTCCGCGGCTACTGGCCCGCAGTGGTGATGCTCCGGACACGACACCGTGGGTGCTGATCAGTCGAATGCCGGGCACGGCCGACATCCGTCCGGCCGATCCCCACCGTGCCGCCCGCCAACTCGGCGAGACACTGGCGCGGCTCCATTCCGCGGAATGCGGCAGCTCCCCGCAGCTGCAGACCGTGTTCGAACGACGCGGCCGCCGGACCCGGTTGTCGGGCCCGGCGGCTTCGGTCGTGGACGCCCTGTGGCACACGACGATCGCCGCGGCACCGCTGGTACTGACGCACGGCGACTACCAGTCCGGCAACGTGGTCTGGTCCGGCGACCGGCTCACCGGCGTCGTCGATTGGGAAGGCGCCGCCCGCGGCCCTGCCGGGTACGACCTGAGCTGGTGCCGGTTCGACCTGTACCTGTTGTACGGCGAACCGGTGGCCGACACGTGCCTGCGGGCATATCGGGAGGCCGGTGGACTGGTGCACGACCCGTATCCGTGGGACCTGTGGACGTTGGCGCGGTCGCACCGTTCGGTGGAGACGTGGGTACCCAACTACCGCGATCTCGGCCGCACCGACCTCACGGCCGCGGAACTGCGCCGGCGGCACACGGCGTGGACGACCGACCTCCTCCGCCGCCACGAGGGGTGACCCGCCGGCCCGGGGTACCGGCCGCAGAACACGCGGGGCCGGGTGCAGAACACGCGGCAGGACGCAGTCGTCACACGGCGCGGGAGAGGGAGACACCGAACCGGTTCGCCTCGTCGGTCCACCAGTGTTCGCGGGTGAACCCGGCGTCGGCGAGTTCGGACCGCACCACCTCGGGCCGGAACTTGGCGGAGACCTCGGTCCGCAGGTGCTCGCCGGCGCGGAACTCGACGTCCAGCCCGGCGCCCGGCACGTGCACCACCAGATCGCGACGCGCGCGCAGGCGCATCTCGATCCACTCGTGCTCGGCGTCCCACACCGCCACGTGGTCGAAGTCCGCCGGGTCCGCGTCCGCGCCCAGCCGGGCGTTCAGCACGGTGAGCACGTTGCGGTTGAACTCGGCCGTCACACCGCGCGCGTCGTCGTAGGCGGCCACGAGAGTGGCGGGATCCTTCACGAGGTCGGTTCCGAGCAACAGCCACTCCCCCGGTTTCAGCACCGCACGCACCGACCGGAGGAACGCCGCACGTTCGGCGGGCGGGAAGTTCCCGATCGTGCCGCCGAGGAACGCCACCAGTCGGGGCGACGTGCCCGGCAGCTCGCCGAGATTCGCGGTGAAGTCCCCGACGACGCCGTGCACGGCCAGGTCCGGGTAGTCCGCGGCGATCGCCTCGGCCGCCTCCGTCAGCGCCGAGGCGGACACGTCCTGGGGCACGAAGCCCGTCAGTGTGCCCGCCGACCGCAGCGCGTCGAGCAGCGCACGCGTCTTCTCACTCGATCCGGCGCCGAGTTCCACGAGTGTGCGCGCCCCGGTGGCGGCGGCGACCGCGGGCGCCTCGCGCAGGAGCACCTCCCGCTCGGCGCGCGTGGGGTAGTACTCGGGCAGCGCGGTGATCTCTTCGAACAGCTCACTGCCCCGCGCGTCGTAGAACCACGTGGCGGGCAACCATTTCTGCGACGCGGACAGTCCTTCCCGGACGTCCTGCCGCAGCGCCGTGGTCAGGTCGTCGCCGCTGCGGTGCCGTTCGATGATCACGTTGTTCACTCGGAGCTCCGTTCGTCGATGGGCAGGATCTCGCTGGTGACCCCGCCGGTGGAGTCCCGGCGGGCGACGACGAGGTGACCGTCCGGAACGGGCCGCCATGCCGGGTCACCGTCGTAGGGTTCGGAGGCCACGGCGACACCGCCGGCCGCGACGCGGACCGACAGCGAGTGGGTCCATGCCGTCGCGACGAGCAGGTCTCGATCCGCGAGCAGGAGGTTCAGCCGGGACCCCGGTGCAGCGCGGTCCACATCGGACACCAATTGCGCGACCTCGCCCACCGGGTCGCCGCCCGCGGCCAACCGGTGCCGCAGCAACGCCCACAGCAGCGCCGAATCGGTGCGCGATTCGAGCCCCAGCAGGTCGACGACCGGCAGTTTTTCCGCAAGTCCCGCGACCGAGGACGGCCAGCCGGCCACCACCCCGTTGTGGCTGAACATCCACCGGTCGTCGGCCAGGGGCGCACACGCCGCCTCCTCGACCGGCATCCCCGGGGTACCCGATCGCACCGCGCCGACGAACACCGGCGGACGTAACGTCTCGACGAGCCGCGGCAGGGTGCCGTCGGTCCACATCGGACGAGCACGGCGGTACTGCACCGGAGGACCCGCGTCGTCGGCCAGCCAGGCGAGACCGAACCCGTCGGCGCTGACGGTGCCGCCGCCGCGCATGTCCGCCGGGGCGTAGGACTGCACGAGCAGCGCGTGCGGCGCTTCGATCAGCGAGCCCGTGGGAGAGGTCGGGACGCCGAGATACGCCAGATGCCGGCACACCGCTCACACCACCTCGTCACGGGACAGGTCGCGCGCACAGCGGAACCCCGTGAAAATCTGCCGCCGGATCGGGAAGTCCCAGTTGCGGAACGTGCCACGGATCGCCACCGGATCCGTGCCGAACGAACCGCCGCGCAGGACCTTGTGGTCACTGCCGAAGAACACCTCGGAGTACTCGCGGTACGGGAACGCCGCGAATCCCGGATAGCCTCGGAAATCCGTGGCCGTCCATTCCCAGACGTCGCCGATCAGCTGATGCGCCCCCACCGGCGACGCGCCGTCCGGGTAGGCGCCGACCGGCGCGGGACGCAGGTGCCGCTGTCCGAGGTTGGCGCGGTCGACAGTGGGTTCGTCGTCGCCCCACGGGTAGCGCAGCGACCGTCCGGACGCCGGCTCGTAGCGGGCCGCCTTCTCCCATTCGGCCTCGGTGGGTAGCCGTTTCCCCGCCCACGCGGCGTAGGCCGCTGCCTCGTGGAACGACACGTGCAGCACCGGTTCGTCGGCCGGTACCGGCTCGTCCACGCCGAATCGCCTGCGCCGCCAGCGCTCGCCGTCCCGATACCAGAATCGCGGCGCGGTGATGCCGTTGCCGGTCACGTACGCCCAGCCCTCGTCGTTCCACCACCGCGGATCGGTGTACCCGCCCGCGTCGACGAACGCGGCGTACCGCTCACACGTCACGGGGACCGTGTCGAGCGCGAAGGCGTCGACGTACACCTCGTGGGCCGGCCGTTCGTTGTCGAGCGCCCACGGTTCCACCGACGTCCCCATGACGAACGGGCCCGCGGGAACGACGACCTCCTCCGGCAGCGGACCGGCACGCCTGCCCGGCGGGGCGGGCGCGTCGAGCAGCGGATCGCCGCGGCGCAGCTGATGGGTGGCGAGCATCGTCTCGTCGTGTTGCTGCTCGTGCTGGGCGATCATGCCGAACGCGAACCCCGACGCGGTCAGTCCGCCGCCCTCCAGCGGAGCGCGGTCGAGGGCGTCGAGTGCCTTCTCCCTGACCTGGCCGACGTAGGCGCGCGCCTCGTCCGGTCCGAGCAGCGGCAGTGCCGGCCGGTCGGAACGCGGATGCTGGAACGCGTCGTAGAGGTCGTCGATGTCGGGGCGCAGCGGTTCACGACCCCCGACGTCCCGTACGAGCCAGATCTCCTCCTGGCTGCCGACGTGCGCGAGATCCCACACCAGCGGTGACATGAGCTTCGAATGCTGCCGGGTGAGCTCCTCGTCGTCGATGTCGGTCAGCGCCGCGGTGCGCCGGCGCGCCCGGTCCAGTGCCGTGGCCGCGTGGGCACGCAGGTCTTCGGCGGTGTCGGCGCCGTGCCGCCCGGTGGGGCCGCTCGCCGCGCCGACGGGCTCGGCCGAGTCTGCGGAGTCGGGTGCGCCGGACACCTCCGCGGCGGCGGGAACCGGGGAACGATCGAACGCGGCCATGCTTCCTCCTCGAAGGACAACGGGGACGATCAACGGGTTGACGCACCGGGATGTCGGCACACCGGCGACGTCTGCCGGTGTCGGCGTCACGCGGCGCGCTGGCGGCCGTCGAGCCGGGCTGCGACGGCGGTGGCGATCTCGTCGACGAGCGCCGGTGCCAGGCCGAGGTCGGCCAGCCCGTCGCAGCCGAGCTCGGCGACCGCACGGGCGCCGCGGTGCAGTGCGGGGTCGGCAAGCCCCAGACGGGCGGCGTCGGCCCAGCGGCCCTCGGTGGGCGCACAGACCTCGAGGACCCGGTCGACGACCACGGGGCTGCGCAGCAGCGCCGTCAGCAGTGCGACGGGATCGACCCAGCGGCCGGCGGGCTGGGCGTCGACGTAGCGCACCTCGAGGTGTCCTCGCGGCCGGACCGGCGTGAACAGTGTGGTCAGGTGGTAGTCCAGGTCTTCGAAGGTCGGCGGAGCCCAGTGACGCGCGGCACCGCGGCGGGCGATCCAGTCGGCGAACGTCACCCGGCCGGGGGCGTCCCACGCGCCGGTCGTGCGCCTGCGCACCATCAAAGGCGTGTCCAGCACACGGGAGGCCCAGCGCGCGGGCGGATCGTCGACGGCGCCGCCGCACGCGGCAGGGTCGGTGCGCGCGGGTTCGGTGCCCATGACGGCCCGCCAGCGCGCCGAGGCGTACCCCGTGTCGCGGCCAGCGTGCGTGCGCGAGTTGGCGAACAACGCGAGCAGGACGGGACCGAGGGCGTGGACGGCCGCCCACCGGGCGGGCACCGCGTCGGGCTCACCGGCGTCGACGCACACCTGCACCGCCGCGGTACTGCACATCATCGTCTCGCCACCGGGGCCGAACTCTGCGAAACGGCGTTGCATCGCGGCATACCGTGCCGTGTCGAGGACGCGCACGGGTGGGCGCAGCGGGTCGATCGCCCGCTCACCCAGCACGAGGCCCTCGCCTGCGAGCAGATCGGCGACGTGGGCGAGGTCGGCACCGGCGTCGGTGACCAGTGCCTGCACCGAGGAGTGAGGGCGGGTGGAGATCTCCACCTGACCGCCCGGTTCGAGGGTGAGCGCCGACCCGGCGGGCAGCGGCGCGGCGCGGCCGCCGGGCACCAGGGTGGCCGGGGCGTGCCCGCCGAGTGCCCGGCGCAGGCGGGCGGGGTCCGGAGGGCGACGGGGGGCGAGGGCGTCGTGGACGAGGAATTCGAGCTCGGCACCGGTCAGCCGCGGGGGGCCGTGTTTGAAACAGACCGAGGCGACATAGGCCTCCCCTGCGGCGCGATCGGCGATCGCGCACGCGGCGACCTCGGCGGCCGCCTCCCGCGCACCCGTCGACACCGGAGCACCCGGACCGGCGCCGCCTCCGTGCGAGCCGCCGGGCGGCGAGAGGTTCGGCGCCGATGCCTCGGAGGGCGAGGTGCCCGGAGGTCGAGTGTCGGTGGGGGTGTCCGGGGTTGGAGTGACAGAACCGTGCATCGCCGTCATGCGACCACCGCATCCGCTCGAGGACCGTCGGTGTCGGACGCTACCGGCGGCCACCGACAATCGCAGCCTCTGCGCGTGAACCCCGCGCGAATAACCCGCGCGGGTGGCGCGGGGTCGACCCACCCTCCCAGTACGTACGTACGGTTTGCATCCGATCCCCGCCCGGTGTCAAGATCGATGAATGCCACGGGTCAGCCAGGACCACCTCGAGGCGCGTCGGCGCCAGATCCTCGACGGGGCACGCCTGTGTTTCGGACGATTCGGCTACGAGGGTGCCACCGTCCGCAGGCTCGAAGAGGCGACCGGCCTGTCACGCGGCGCCATCTTCCACCACTTCCGCGACAAGGAGTCGCTGTTCCTCGCGCTGGCAGAGGACGACGCCTCCCGCATGGCCGACGTCGTCGCCCAGCAGGGTCTCGTCCAGGTGATGCGCGACCTGCTGGCCGGCGACTCCGAACATCCCGCCGACTGGCTCGGCACCCGTCTCGAGGTCTCCCGCAGGCTGCGAACCGATCCGGAGTTCCGCGGCCGCTGGGCCGAGCACTCGCAGCAGCTGACCATCGCCACCCGCAAACGGCTCGAATGGCAGCGCCGGTCCGGCAACCTGCGCGACGACATCGGGGTCGACGTCCTCGCCGAGTACCTGCAGCTCGTCCTCGAGGGCCTGGTCTCCCACCTCGCCATGGGCCTGCCCGCCGACGACCTGGAACCCGTCCTGGACGTCGTCGAGGACAGCGTCCGCCGCCACCGGAGCGACTGAACCCGCCCGTCGGCGCGGCACGGCGCAGGCCCGCCCGGTTCGGGAACTCCGCCGCCGTCGCCACCGTTTGTCCTGGTTAGGATACCCCTGTTCCCTGACGGTCCGTGTTCCCCGAGGAGTTGACGTCGTTCGTGCGCGATGCGCAGTCACCGGGAGACAGTATTCGGCCGGGTGACAGACCCGGCTCACCGATGTCTCCCCTCTCCCGCCCCGATCATCAGGACCAGGGCGGCGCAGTCTGATGGACGTCCTGCTCACCATCGGGGGCCTGCTGGTCGTCGTGCTGCTGACCGTCGGCACCGGGCTCGCGGTGGCCGCGGAGTTCTCCCTGACCACGCTCGAACGCAGCACCATCGAGGCCAACGTCCGCCAGGTCGGCGACCGCCGGTCGAAGACCGTCCTCAAGGCGCACCGGACCCTGTCGTTCCAACTGTCCGGCGCCCAGGTCGCGATCACGCTGACGACTCTGCTCACCGGCTACGTCGCCGAGCCCCTGCTGGGCAAGGTCCTCCGGCCCGCGCTGACGGGCCTCGGCCTGCCCGACAGCGGTGCGCGCGGTGCCTCCCTGGTGCTGTCGATGCTGCTCGCCACCGTGTTGTCCATGGTCATCGGCGAGATGGTGCCGAAGAACCTCGCCGTCTCGCTGCCGCTGAAGACGGCGCGAGCGGTGGCCGGATATCACTCCCGGTTCTCTGCGCTGTTCCGCTGGCTGATCACGCTCATGAACAACAGCGCCAACGTCGTCGTCCGCAAGCTCGGCATCGAACCGCAGGAGGAGTTGCGGTCGGCGCGTTCACCCCAGGAGCTGGGCTCGATCGTGCGCACGAGCGCAGCCAGCGGCACCCTCGACGTCGCGACGGCCCAGCTGCTCGACCGGTCGCTGCGGTTCGGCGAGCGCACCGCGGCCGAACTGATGACCCCGCGCGTGCGCGTCCAGTCGCTGCACGTCGACGACGCGGTCGCCGACCTCGTCGACCTCTCGCGCAGCACCGGACTGTCCCGCTTCCCCGTGTACCGCGAGGACCTCGACGACGTCCAGGGCGCCGTGCACATCAAACAGGCGTTCACGGTCCGCGCCGACGAACGCCGCACGGTGCCGATCGGCTCGGTGATGCGCCCCGTCCCGACGGTACCCGAGTCGCTGCCGGGGGACGCGTTGCTCGACCGGCTCCGTGCCTCCCGGTTCCAGCTCGCGATCGTGGTCGACGAATACGGTGGCAGCGCAGGACTCGTCACCCTCGAAGACGTGGTCGAGGAGATCATCGGCGACGTACGGGACGAACACGACGACCGCGAGGAGCCGGCCTCACAGCAGATCGGCGCCGACAGCTGGGCGGTCTCCGGACAGCTGCGCGGTGACGAGGTCGCCGACATCACCGGGTTCGCCATGCCCGACGGCGACTACGAGACGATCGCAGGCCTGATCCTCGAACGGCTCGGCCGCATCCCCGACGCCGGCGACGCGGTGGACATCGACGGCTGGCGGCTCACCGTCACGGAGATGGACCGGCACCGCATCGCCGAGGTCCGCGTCGAGCGACGGGAGGTGCCCGCGTGAACGACTGGGTCGCCATCTCGCTGATCGCCGTCCTGCTGGGGTTGAACGCGTTCTTCGTCGGCGCCGAGTTCGCGCTCATCTCCTCCCGCCGCGACCGCCTCGAAGCGCTGTTGGAAGCGGGCAAGAGCCGCGCGAAAATCGTCATCAAGGCGGGCCAGAACGTGTCGCTGATGCTCGCCGGCGCCCAGCTGGGCATCACGGTGTGCTCGCTGCTGCTGCTCCAGTTCGGCGAACCGGCGGTGGCGCACCGGCTCGAGGCCGCCGTCAACGCGCTCGGTGTGCCCCTGCCCGCGTACGTGGTCCACGCCGTCGCCTTCGTCGTCACACTCGTGGCCATCACCCTGCTGCACGTGCTGGTCGGCGAGATGGTGCCGAAGAACATCGCGATCGCCGAGCCGGAGCGAATGGCGCTGTGGCTCGTGCCCGTGCACGTGGCGTGGGTCCGGGTGGTGCACCCGTTCCTCTGGTTGCTCAACGGCATCGCCAACGGCGCACTCCGGCTGATGCGGGTCGAGCCGAAGGACGAGGTCGACACCGGCTACACCTCCGACGAGCTGGCGGCGCTGCTCAGCGAGTCGCGCAGGGAGGGGCTCATCGAGCACGCCGAGCACCGGCGCCTGTCACAGACGCTCTCGTCGGCCGACAAGACGGTCGCCGACATCGTCGTGCCGATGTCCGAGCTGCGCACCGTGCCGGACCACCCCACGCTCGGCGACGTCGAGGCAGCCGTGTCGGCCACCGGGTTCTCCCGCTACCCGCTCCGCGCCGACGACGGCGAGCTCGTCGGATACCTGCACGTCAAGGACATGCTCGCCCACCTCGGCGACGACCCGGGCGCACACGTTCCAGCGGACAAGATCCGGCGGCTGACCGAGCTGCCGGTGCACGCGCGCCTCGACACGGCCCTGTCGGCGATGCGCCGGGAGGGCAGCCACCTGGCCACGGCCACCGACGACAGCGGCGCGGTGGTCGGAGTGGCGGCGCTGGAGGATCTGGTCGAGGAGTACGTCGGCACGGTGCGGGACGGCACGCATGTCACCTGACACGATGCTCACCGAGTCGGAGTGGCGTGCCATGGAGGAGGCGCACGCCGCCCGAATGCGGCCGTGGACCGGGCCGCACCAGGCACGGCGGTCCCGCGGCGAGAAGCATCCGGTGCTGGACTTCCTGTTCACGTACTACTCGCTGCCGCCCTCGCAGTTGGAACGGTGGCAGCCGGGACCCGGCGTACTGCTCACCGGCGAGGGCTCCCGCCGGTTCCTCGACCGCACCGGGTACGTCGCCACCGGCGACGGCGTCCACGCCGATCCGGTACTGCCGCCCAAGCGGGCACGCATGGCGCGCTACGTCGTCTCGCTGTTGGAGGCGACGGCCGCACGACCGGCCCGGCTCAACTGCTTCGGGCTCCACGAATGGGCGATGGTGTATCAGCACCCGGTCGATCAGGTCCGACACGCTCAGTTACCGCTGCGGCTGGGCTCCGAAGGTACGGACGACGTCGTCGAAAGCCTCGACATCCGCTGCGGCCACTTCGACGCCTTCCGGTTCTTCACCGAACCGGCACGGCCGCTGAACACGCTGCAGCCGACCCGCGAGACGCAGCGTGAGCTCGATCAACCTGGGTGCCTGCACGTCGGTATGGACCTGTACAAATGGGCTTACAAGCTCGGTCCGCTCGTACCGTCCGAACTGCTCGGCGACTGCTTCGAACTGGCAGCCGACATCCGCGTACTCGACATGCGCGCGAGTCCGTACGACCTGTCGGCACTCGGCTACTCCCCCGTGCGCATCGAGACCCCGGCGGGCCGGGCGGAGTACGCACGGCAGCAGGCCGCGTTCGCCCGGCGCGCGGCTCCGCTACGCGAACGGTTGATCACCCTCTACCGCGGGTTGCTTTCGGCGACGGAAGTCGGATCCGAATCACAGTGATCCAGCGGGCTGGGCTGTTAGGGTGGTTACGTTTTTGTCACGTCGACAGAGTGTGATCAGCACTCCGTGCAGGTGAGAGGACGCGAATGGGGCGGCACTACCGAGCCGAGGACCCGGCTCCCGGGCAGCCTGATCCGCTGCGCAAGGCCAGACAGGCGATCGGCGGCGCACGTACAGGCGGCTCGCCGGACGACTGGTTCCGCGACACGACGACGCCGCCGGCGGCGTACCGCAGCGCGCCCGGCTACTCACCGGCCCCGGACGACGTCCTGTCCACCTCACCGGCGATGCACCCGGTGGCACAGGCCCACACCGGCGACGAGAGCGCGGCCGAACTGACCACGCGTATCGATCCCGTCCCTGCCGCGGGGCCGTCCGGCGGCACAGGTCCCGCCGAGGACGCGGCGACTCGTCCCGCGGCGGCAGGCAGGCCCCCGCGGCCGCGTCCGCGCCCGGACCGCCCGCACGTCCACGACGCCGGCCGCCCGGCGGTCACCGACTCGCCCGCCGGAGCCGGCAGCGCGACGACGGCCCAGCCGGATACCACGCGAACATCCGGCGCGCCCTCGCCCGGCACGGCGCCGGCCAACCCGACTCCGGCCAACACGACCCCGGCCAACACGACCCCGGCCGCCGCGCCGTCGTCCGCGACGTCGGACGACCGCGACACGGTGACGTCGACCGGCGGCCGTCGGCGGGTCACCGCGACGGGCCGCCACAGCGCCGTCAGCGCCACGGGCGGTCGCAGGGCTGTCACGTCGACCGGCAGACACGGCACGGTCACGTCCACGGGCAGCCATCGCGCAGTGGACAAGAAGCCCAAGCGGAGGATTGCGGCGTGGCCGGTGGCCTGCGGTGTCCTCGTCGTGCTCATCGTGGCCGGAATCTTCGGCTGGAACTGGGCCGACGGCGTCCTGTCGAACCGTGCCGAGGCTCAGGCCGCGGCGTGCGAGGAAGGCGAGTCCACACTGCGGGTGGCCACCGCCCCGGCCGTGGCCGACCCCGTCCGGCAGGCCGCCAAAGCGTGGAACGACGAGGAAACCGTGGTCCACGGCCACTGCGTCACCGTCAAGGTGCAGCCGGGTACCTCGTCGGAGGTGTTCACCGACCTGACCGGCGATCGCACCCGTGGCACGCCCGCCGCGTGGATCATGGACGACACGAAGTGGTCGGACCGCCTCGCCTCGGACCAACCCGACCGGATCGGCGCGTCCCCGGAGAAGATCGCCTCCGGACCGGACGGCACGTTCACCTACGTCAGCCTCGCCGGCAACGGCGTGGACACGGTGCAGCAGCGGGCCGCGCAGTCGTTCCGTGCGCACCTGACCTCGCCGGAACAGCAGAAGCGATTCGCCGAGGCCGGGTTCACCGGCTGACGCGAGCTCACGGGGCGGGCTCGCGGGCCGGCTCCCGCACCTCCGTGCGGTTCTGCCGGCTTATCCGAGCGACGGCGAGGAGCAGTGGGCCGGCCACGAAAGACGAGCCGTATAGGACGTTATACAATGACCGGTGCGACCGCCCCGCACACAACTACACCCGCACACTCGGTGAGTGTCCGGGCGCTGGATGTCCGAGAGTCGCGTGTTCGGAAGTCGTGGTCGGGGTGTCGCTCAGCCGGTACGGCGGGCGTTACGCCGCTGGGTCAGCTCGTCGGCCACCGGCGTGTCCAACTCGCCGCCGTCGGCCCGCTCCGCGGGGAACTCGTGCAGCGAACCACTGATCTCCTGCATCGCACCACTGACGGCGATGCCGAACACGCCCTGTCCACCCTGCAGCAGATCGACGATCTCCTCCGGTGAGGTGCATTCGTAGACGGTCGTCCCGTCGGAGAACAGCGTCACCCTGGCCAGGTCACGCACTCCCCTGCCCCGCAGGTGATCGACCGCGACCCGGATGTTCTGCAGGGAGATACCCGTGTCGAGCAGCCGCTTGATGATCTTCAGGACCAGCAGGTCCTTGAACGAGTACAGCCGCTGCGACCCCGAACCGTGCGCCGTGCGGATACTGGGCGCGATCAGCTTGGTGCGCGCCCAGTAGTCCAGCTGGCGATAGGTGATTCCGGCGATCTGACAGGCCGCTGGGCCGCGGTAGCCGACCAGCTCATCCGGCAGTGAGTCGTCGGGAAACAACGCCCCCTGCTCGCCACCGTCGATGCCCCTGATCGGACTGTCGTCGACCACGCATGCCTCCTCTCGTCCGGCCGCGCGGCCGACGAAACAAGACCGCCGACCCGGGCGGGCCGACCGGTACGACCTACGCCCGTGCGGCCCGGTCGCCGGCCACGGCGCGTTTCGTCGCTCTTCGAACGGTATGCCTGCCCCACGGGGCGGTCAACGCGACGCGCGGGCACCGTGACGACATCTCGACCCGATTACGCGGTTGCCATGTTTTACTCACATGAGTAAACTATTACTCATGCAGGTAAACGCGTCGTCCGACGGACACCCGGACCTCGAGCTGTCCGACACCGAACTCACCGAGTTCGGCGCAGGCACCGGACTCACCCTCACCGAAGACGTCCGCCGCAGGCAGATCATCGATGCCACGATCTCGGCCATCGCCGAACTGGGCTACGTGAAGACCTCGTTCGCCCGGATCGTCGAACGGGCGGGACTGTCCAGCACGCGAATGGTCTCCTACCACTTCGCCGGCAAGAGTGATCTCGTCCAGGCGACGCTCGGAACCATCGTCGACCGGCAGGACACGTTCGTCGTCGAACGCCTCGCCGGCGAACAGGACCTCCGCCGGCTGCTGCTCGGCCAGCTCCGGGCCGAGGTCGCCTTCCTCGCGACGCATCCGCAGGAATCGACCGCACTCGTCGAGATCGGCACCCACGCCGCCACCGCCGACGACGCCGACGTCTCCGCTCAGGTCGTACACGCGATCCGGGTGGGCAGGTTCGAACGGCAACTCGCGCAAGGCACCCGCCATGGGGTGTTCCGCGAGTGCGATCCACAGATCATGGCGCTCACCATGCGCCAGGCGATCGACGGCGTCGTCCTCCGGCTCCGCCAGCAACCCTCGCTCGATCTGGACGCCTGCGGCCGCGAACTGGCCGACCTGTTCGACCGGGCCGTCCGCGCGGAGTGACGGCGGCTATGTGTCGGCGCCGCGGAAGTCCTCCGGCGACACGGAGTCGAGGAACTCGCGGAACTTCTCGACCTCGTCCTCCTGCTCGTCCGGGATGATCAGGCCGGCTTCGTCGAGCACGCCCTCTTCCGCGTGGATCGGCACCCCCATGCGGAGGGCGAGCGCAACCGAGTCACTGGGCCGCGCCGATACCCGCACGTCCCCGTCGAACACGAGCTCGGCGAAGAAGGTGCTCTCCTGCAGATCGGTGATGATCACCTGTTCGAGCTCGCGGCCGAGGCCGCCGATGACGTCCTTGAGCAGATCGTGAGTCAGCGGACGGGCCGGCCGCACGCCTTGCTGTTCCAAGGCGATCGCGGTCGCCTCCACCGAGCCGATCCAGATCGGCAGGTACCGCTCGCCTTCCGTCTCCCGCAGCAACAAGATCGGCTGGTTCGCGGGCAGCTCGACCCGGACGCCGACGACGCGCATCTCGCTCATCGGGCTTCGCCTCCCTCTCTGCGCGCGGGCTGCAGCGCTTCGCGGTGGATCAGCCGTTCGGCCGGCCCACGCGGGTTCCACGCGGACACCGCCGACGCTACCCGCCATCGGTGCGCTGTGCTCGCTTCTCACTCTCGCCGGCCCGGTCTCTTCGAGCCCGCCCTCAACCGTACGTCATCCCGGGCGCTACACCGAAGTTTCGCCACCCGGCTTCTGCAGCTGTGACCGCCGCACTGCTCCGTCCGAGCGCCCGGAGACCGCCGAATGCCGATCCCCGGTCGGCCGCGCGCTCACCCGTGGGTCAGCCCCCGGATGCCCGCCTTCACGAGGAGGGTGTGCAGCGTGACCGACAGGGCCGCCAGTTCGCGGACGAGCTCGTCCCCGCGTTCCCTGGCGCCCTCGTCGCGGTGCCGGTATACGGGCGCCGCAACCTGCTCGAGGAGCCCGACCTCACGGTCGGCCGAGACCCGCAACGCCCGCAGGTGCCGCGGTTCGATACCGAACGCCCCCATCGCGGTGACCGTCTTCGCGATCGTCACGGCGTCGGCGTCGTAGAACCCGCCGGCACCCGGCCGGATCAGGCCGTACTGGACGAGTTCGGCCAGCAGTGCCTCGTCGATCTCCGCCTCGGCCAGTAGCTCCTCCGAGGACAACCGGGCCGTGGCGTCGCCGGCGAAGTCGTCCGCCGTCGGCGCGGGCACACCGGTGTCCGGAGCGTCGAGCGGAACCAGCCGCCGCGCGGGCCGCGACCCCGGATCGGGAGTCGGTTCGCGCCCCGCGGCCGCGCCGCGATCCGCCGCCTCGAGCTGCTCCTTGATGACCTTCAGCGGGAGGTAATGATCTCGCTGGGCCGTCAGCACGAACCGGAGCCGCTCCACGTCGGCGCTCGTGAACTGACGGTAGCCGGACGGCGTGCGAGCAGGCCGGACCAGGCCCTCGGATTCGAGAAACCTGATCTTCGAGATCGTCACCCCGGGGAAATCCTTGCGCAGTTGCGCCAGCACGGCCCCGATGCTCAAACCCTCGCGTGGTTGCCGTCCGGCAGCCGTCACTGCGCCCCCTGGCCTCCGGTCAGGAACACCAGACGGAACTTGCCGATCTGCACTTCGTCGCCGCCCGCCAGGACGGCCTGGTCGACCGGCTCGCGGTTGACGTACGTGCCGTTGAGGCTGCCGACGTCGATCACGACGAACGACCCGCCTTCGCGGCGGAACTCCGCGTGCCGCCGCGAGACCGTGACGTCGTCGAGGAAGATATCGCTGTCGGGGTGCCGGCCCGCGCTCGTCGTGTCGCGGTCGAGCAGGAATCGCGAACCCGCGTTCGGGCCCCGCTTGACCACCAGCAACGCCGAGCCCGCGGGCAGCGCGTCAACGCCGGCCTCCTGCGGCTCGACCGCCGGCGCCTCCTGCCCTTCCCCTTCCGACAGGAAGTCCGCCCGGAACACGGAGGTCCTCTCCGGAGCTCCCTCCGGGGGAATCTCGGGCCCGTCGTTCGTGCTCACCTGAGCTCTCCTTACGCACTGACAGTGTGTCACTTGGCCTTCTCACCGCCCGTGGTCGCGAAACCGCAGGCGGCCATGAAACCTGGTGCGCCTCAACGTACCGCGCGGGCGGCCGCGCGCAATGCCCGGGCTCCCCGATCAACTCCCGGTCAGGCGCTGGTATGCCTCGGCATCGAGCAACCCCTCCAGGGTCGCCGGATCGGCGACGCGGAGTTCGACGAGCCAGCCTTCGCCGTAGGGGTCGCCGTTGATCAGCTCCGGGGTCGCAGTGACCGCGTCGTTGACGGCGATGACCTCGCCGTCCAGGGGCGCGTAGATCTCGGACACGCTCTTGGTCGACTCGACCTCGCCGAACGTGTCCCCCGCCGTCACCTCGGCGCCGGGCTCCGGCAGGTCGACGAACACCACGTCGCCCAGCTGGTCCTGGGCGTACTCGGTGATGCCCACCCGCACGACGCCCTCGTCGCGTTCGGCGACCCATTCGTGGTCCTCGGTGTAGCGCAGTTCCTCCGGTGTGGACTGTGCAGCCAAGGCCGTTCCCCTTTCACTCACTGCGTGGCCACGAACGAGGGGAATCGTCGCACGGCGCTGCGATCACGTCAGGCCGACGTCGCCGCCGGCCGTCCGGCGGGCACGTTCCGGCCGTTCAGCCCGCCGCCTCGCGCCTCCGGTCACGGCGGTCGCGCGTCACGGCCAGCAGGGTCTGCGCCGCGTAGAGCGCACCGGACCACACGTAGAGCACGCCGCCCCAGATCGTGAAGGCGTAGGCGAGCGGAGCCGCGACCGCGGCCGCGGTCGAATCGCCCTGAACCAGCAGCAACAACGGGAAGGCGTACATGAGGACGAACGTGGCGCCCTTGCCGACGTAGGTGACCTCCGGTGGTTCGAACCGGTTGTGCCGCAGCACCAGCAGGCAGATCCCCGCGACGGCCTCACGCAGCAGCAGGACGGCGACGGCCCACCACGGGATGATGTCGCGGAGCAGGAACGCCACGAGCGTGGCGACGATGTAGAGCCGGTCGGCCGCCGGGTCGAGCAGCTGGCCCAGCCGGCTCATCTGATTCAGCCAGCGGGCGAGTTTGCCGTCGAGCCAGTCGGTCAGCCCGCTGAACACGAGGATCGCCAGTGCCCAACCGTCGGCGTGGGGGCCGAGCAGCAGCCACAGGAACACCGGGACGCCGGCCAACCGCAGAATCGACAGCAGGTTCGGCGCCATGACGGCCTGCCGCAGCAGGGACGGCCCGTCCGTGCCGGAGGACGCGGTCGTCACAGGCTGGCCGCCCTCGTCCTCGCGGCCCACCGTACCCCCTGCGCCCACCTTCTCTTCCGAGAACTGGTCGCGGGCTCCCCGGCCCGCGCTCTCCCCCGACCCCGCAGACTCGTTCACCCGTTCACCGTATCGAGTCGCCGGCCAGGGGTGAGGTGGCCGGGCTCACGGGCGTTTCGGCCACCAGGCCCTGCGGTACCGGTGGCGCGACGAGGGATCCGACGACGGTCACCGGGAGCGGTGGTAGCTCCAGCCACGGCGGCGCAGTTCGTCACCGGTGAGGGCCTGCGGCCGGCCGTGCCGGTCCATGCCCATCCACCGCGGACGGCCGGTGGGGTTCTCGAGCACGTACGGCCTGCCCTGACTCCACACGACCGTGCAAGGCGTCGTCGGTGGCGCACTCGTCGGCTGCCGAGTCGTGGTGTCCCGGCGCGCGGGCGCCTGGGGGGACGCCGTTGCATCCCGCTGCGCGCCGGGAGTCCAGGCGTCGGAAGTCCGGGCAGTACCTTGCTCACTATCGTTCATCACTCTGGTTATCGGCCGGGACGGGCCCGGCGTTAACGGGCCGCCGCACGGTTCACCCGTCCGCGCGGCGACCCCGCCGGCACCAATTCGGTCCATAATGGACGTTCCAGGCAGACGGTCCCCGTCCGATCAGCCCTTCAACCCCGGGAAATCCTCGTCGCGGAACTCCCCCGCCGGACGCTCCGCGGCGTCGTTCTCCTTGCCACGCAACTCGACCCTGCGGATCTTGCCGGAGATCGTTTTCGGCAGCTCGCCGAATTCGAGCCTGCGCACCCGCTTGTACGGCGCCAGGTGCTCGCGGCAGAACGCCAGGATGCTCTCCGCGGTCGCACCGTCGGGCTCGTGCCCCGACGCCAGCACGACGTACGCCTTCGGCACGGCCAGGCGGATCGGGTCGGGAGCGGGCACGACGGCCGCCTCGGCGACCGCCTCGTGTTCCAGCAGCACGCTCTCCAACTCGAACGGTGAGATGCGGTAGTCGGAGGCCTTGAACACGTCGTCGGTACGGCCGACGTAGGTGATGTAGCCGTCCTCGTCGATCGATCCGACGTCACCGGTGTGGTAGTAGCCGTCGGCGAACGCCGTGGCCGTGCGCTCCTCGTCGCCGGCGTACCCGACCATCAGGCCGGTCGGGCGCCGCGACAGGTCGAGGCACAGCTCGCCCTCCGTGGCCGGCTCTCCGCTGGCCGGGTCGACCAGCACGACGTCGAAGCCCGGCACCGCACGGCCCATCGATCCCGGCTTGACCTCCTGCCCCGGTGTGTTGGCGATCTGCACCGTGGTCTCGGTCTGGCCGAACCCGTCGCGGATGGTCACTCCCCACGCGGCCCGCACCTGCTCGATGACCTCAGGATTCAGTGGCTCGCCCGCACCGACCACCTTCGTGGGCGGCGTCGGCAACGCGCTCAGGTCCGCCTGGATGAGCATCCGCCACACCGTCGGCGGAGCGCAGAAGCTCGTGACGCCGCACCGCTCCAGCTGCGCCAGCAGGGCGTCGGCGTCGAAGCGCGTGTAGTTGTACAGGAACACCGTGGCCTCCGCGTTCCACGGCGCGAACACGTTGCTCCAGGCGTGCTTGGCCCAGCCCGGCGACGCGACGTTCAGGTGCACGTCGCCGGGTTCGAGGCCGATCCAATACATCGTCGACAGGTGCCCCGCCGGGTACGACACGTGTGTGTGCTGCACCAGCTTCGGCTTCGCCGTCGTGCCCGAGGTGAAGTACAGCAGCAGCGGGTCGGCCGCCTGTGTCGGCCCGTCCGGGGTGAACGCGTCGTCGGCCGAGTAGGCGTCGGTGTACGACAGCCAACCGCCCGCGGGCTCACCGACGGCGATGCGTGTGTAACCGCCGGGAACGTCGGCGAACTTCTCCGCGTCGACCGACCGCGCCACGACGTGCCGCGCCTCTCCCCGATCGACGCGGTCCCGCAGGTCGGCCGGTCCCAGCAGTGTCGTCGCCGGGATGAGCACGGCACCGAGTTTGATCGCGGCGAGGATCGTCTCCCACAGCTCGACCTGGTTGCCGAGCATCAGGATCAGCCGGTCCCCGCGCTGCACGCCCTGGGCGCGCAGCCAGTTCGCCACCTGGTTCGATCGCCGCGACAGCTCCGGGTAGGTCCACCGGCCCTCGGTGCCGTCCTCCTCGACGATCCACAGTGCGTAGCGCTCGGCGTTGGCCGGATCGGCCGCCACGCGGTCGAACCAGTCGAGCGCCCAGTTGAACTCGGTCAGCTCGGGCCAGCGGAACTCCGCGCGGGCCGTGTCGTAGTCCTCCCTGTGGGCCACCAGGAAATCCCGGGCCCGCCGGAACTCGTCGTGACCGTCCCCGCTCGAGTGGGCGGTGTGGGCCTCGTTGCTCACGTTCGTGCTTCTCCTCGCTCGCCGTTTCCTGCTGCCTGGCGCTATTCGCCGGTGAAGTGGGGCCGGCGCTTCTCCAGGAACGCCTGCACCGCCTCGCCGAGGTCCTTGCTGGGCAGGAACGCCGCGTTCCACGCGGACACGTACCGCAGCCCGGCGTCGACCTGCTGCTCGGTGCCCATGGACAGTACGTCCTTGATCCCCCGCACGACCAGCGGAGGATTGGCCGCCAGCTCGGCGGCCAGCTCGCGGGCGGCGGCCAGCAGCGCGTCCCGATCCGGGTAGGTGTCGTTGACGAGACCGATCTTCTCGGCGCGTGCGGCGTCGATGTCCTTGCCGGTGAGCGCGAGCTCCCGCAGGTGCCCCTCCCCGATGATCGCGCCGAGGCGCTGCAGGCTGCCGATGTCGGCGACGATCGCGACCTTGACCTCCCGCACGCTGAACTGTGCGTCAGCGCTGGCCAGCCGAATGTCGGCACCCGCGATGAGGTCGACCCCGCCGCCGATGCACCAGCCGGACACAGCGGCGATCACCGGCGTCCGGCACTTGGCGACCGTGCTGACGGCGTCCTGCATCGTGCGCACCTCGTCGAGGAAGCGAGTGCGCGGACCCGCCTGGGCGTCCCCGGCGAGGAACTCGCTCCACCCGGGCAGCATCGCGTTCAGGTCGAGGCCGTACGAGAAGTGCTTGCCGCTGCCTGCCAGCACGATCGCCCGTACCTCGGGGTCGGCGTCGAGCGCGCGGAAGACCAGCGGCAGCTCGCGCCAGAAATCCGGGCCCATCGCGTTGCCCTTGGCGGGACCGAGGAGGGTGACCTCGGCGATGTGACCGTCACGGCGGATGTCGAAGGCGACCGGATTCTCGGGCAGTGCTGCGGTGTTCTCGGCGTTCATGGCCGTCATCCTCGCTCACCGCCCCGCCACCACCGACAGGACCCGCCCGCACCGGCGCGCCGCCGCGTCGGCCGGTGTCGGGACGGCATCGGCCGGGCGGCGGATCGCCACCCGGCCCACGCGCTTCACGCCTCGTCGTGATCGGTGGCGACGACCTCGGCGAGTTCGTCCAGGACTCGCTCGGCGTCGGGCCCGTCGGCGCGCAGGACGACCTCGTCGCCGTTGCGGGCACCGAGCCCGATCACCGACAGCACGCTGCGCGCGTCGACCGGATCGGCATCGGCCTTGCCGATCGTCACGGGCACCGGCTGGCTCGCCGCCGCCTTGGCGAACACGGCAGCGGGCCTGGCGTGCAGGCCCACCGCCGAGCCCACGGTCACGTGACGTTCCACCATCGGGTGCTCCTTCCGTTGCGGCTAACCCTGCTGGGCGCCGATGAGTCCGTGTTCCGGTGCCCCGGCCTGGGCGTCCTGCCGGGCGGGCCGCTCGCGGCGGCCGAGGAAACTCTTGGCCGCTACGAGGCAGCCGCAGGTGACGACCATGCCGGCGGCGACGGCCACGAGATACAGCAGCGGCGAGCCGACGAGTCCGAGTACCCAGATCCCGCCGTGGGGTGCGGGCGAGGTGGCGCCGAACGCCACGACGAGGGCGCCGGTCGTGGCACTGCCTGCCATCAACGACGGGATCACGCGCAGCGGGTCGGCCGCGGCGAACGGGATGGCGCCCTCGGTGATGAACGACAGCCCGAGCAGCCAGGCGGCCTTGCCCGCGTCGCGCTCCGCGCGCGTGAACAACCGTCGACGGACGACGGTCGCGAGGGCCAGCCCCAGCGGGGGTGTCATCCCGGCCGCCATGACCGCCGCCATGATCACGGTGTCCCCGCTGGCCAGTGCCGCGATGCCGAACGTGTAGGCGACCTTGTTCACCGGGCCGCCCGTGTCGAAGGCCATCATGAGGCCGAGCAGACCGCCGAGCAGCCACGCCGTGCCGCCGGAGAGCCCGGCGAGCCAGTCGGTCATCCCGCTCTGCGCCGCGGCGATCGGTTCGCCGACGACCACGAGCATCAACAGGCCCACCACGAAGCACGCCACGAGCGGGATCACCACGACGGGCATCACCCCGGCCACACCGCGCGGCACCCTGATCCGCTTCAGCCCCATGACGACGAAACCCGCCAGCAGACCGGACACGAGGCCGCCGAGGAACCCGGCGCCGATCGCGCTCGCCAGGAGCCCGCCGACGATGCCCGGCGCGATGCCGGGCCGGTCGGCCATGCCGAACGCGATGAACCCGGACAGCACCGGAACGAGCATGTCGAACGCCGTGGAGCCGACTTTGAACAGCACGCCCGCGATCCCCGCCTCGCCGAGGAGGTCGGCCGGGTCGGAGATGCCGTCGTAGTGCACGCCGCGGAAGTCTCCGCCGTCCACCACGGCCGCGATCTCGGCACCGCCGATCAGGAACGCGATCGCGATGAGGATGCCGCCCGCCGCGACGAACGGGATCATGTAGCTCACGCCGGTCATCAGCCACTGACGCACCCGCGTGCCCGCCCCGGTGCGCGCCTCGACCGCGTTCTCCGGTTCGGCTGCCGACGAGGCCGATTCCGGCGCACCTGCCGGCTCGGCCTCGGTCTCGGCATCGGTCCCGGTCTCGGCCGGCGCCGCCGCGGCGGACCGGGCGGCGGCCGTGGCCTGGTCGATGAGCGCGGCGGCGTCGTTGATCGCGGCCTTCACACCTGCCGTGACCTGTGGCTTGTCCGCGAACCGCTCACGGTCGCGGACGTCGACGTCGGCGGCGAACACGACCGCGTCGGCGGCCGCGATGTCGTCGCCACCCAGCGGGGCCGAGCCCGCCGAGCCCTGCGTCTCGACGGCGATCTCGTGCCCGGCGGCCGTCGCGGCCTGTTCGAGGGCCTCTGCGGCCATATAGGTGTGCGCGATGCCGGTGGGGCACGACGTGACGGCGACGAACTTCATTGTCCGAACACCTCCTCGCGGACGAGCCGCACGACGGACTCCGCGTCGGAGGCGTCGAGCAGCGACTGGCGGAACGACTGGTGCATCAGGCGCCGGGCGAGCGCGCCGAGCACGGTGAGGTGCTCGTCGCCGCCGCCCTCGGGCGCCGCGATGAGGAAGATCAGGTGTGCCGGGCCGTCCGAGGCGCCGAAGTCCACACCGGACTTGCTGCGCCCGAAACCCAGTGTGGGTTCGGTGACGTGCACCGACCTTGCGTGCGGGATGCCGATGCCGCCTTCGATGCCGGTGGGCATCTGCGCCTCACGTTCGCGCAGGTCGGCGAGGAACCCGTCGAGGTCGCCGACGCGGCCAGCCGCGGCCAGCCGCTTCGCGAGGTCGGCGGTGACCTCCTCGCGGTCACTGCCGCGGAGATCGAGGTCGACGAAATCGGCGGTGATGAGTTCGGCCATGTCAGCGCTCCTCTTCGAGTACGCGATCGCCGTCGACCGCGGGGTGGATCGTGACGCCGACACGGTCGACGTCGGGCGGCGCCGGCATCCGGCTGCCGGCGAGCCCGGTGGCGGCGGCGCCCCATGCGAGCGCCGGGCCGAGGGCGTCCCTCCCGCCGCCGGCGGCGAGGAACCCGGCGAGCAACGCGTCGCCGGCACCCACGCTGCTGCGGGCGGCGTCGACGGGCGCCTCGCCGTGCAGGACGCCGCGGGAGTCAGCGAGCAAAGCGCCGTCGGGACCGAGGCTGGCGAGCACGGCCCGCGCCCCGCGGGCCCGCAGCACCTCGGCTGCCCGCGCGGCGTCGCCGAGGGTGCGGACGGGAACGCCCGCGCACGCCGCGAGCTCCTCCCGGTTCGGTTTGACCAGGTCGGGCTCGGCGGCGAGACTCCGCGCGAGCGCGGGACCCGACGAGTCGACGGCCACGCGGACACCGGCCGCGTGCGCCGAGGCGACCAGCCGCGCATAGCAGTCGTCGGCGGCCTCAGGCGGCAGACTGCCGCAGCCTGCGATCCAGGTCGTGTCGTGCCCGCACGCAGCGAGCGTGGCGTCGAGCAGCGCGTTGAGTTCCGTGTCCGCACACGCCGGCCCCGGCAGGTTGAGCTTGGTGACCGTGCCGTCCGGCTCGGCGAGCGTGATGTTGGTACGGGTCCCCTCGGCAACCGGCACCGCGTGGACGGCGACACCCTGCTCGTCGAGCAGCTCGGTGAGCCGGGCGCCCTCGGCGCCGCCGGCGAGCAGGACGGCCGCGGTCTTACGGCCGTGCGCGGCGAGCGCGCGGGAGACGTTGACGCCTTTGCCGCCGGGGTCCACATGGGACCGCTGCGCCCGCAGCACCTCGCCGCGGCGCAGGGACCCGACTTCGACGGTGTGGTCGATGCTCGGGTTGGGGGTCATGGTGACGATCACGACCGCACCACCTCGGGCCCGGCGGCGGCGAGCTGTTCCTCCAACTCGGGGGCCAGTCCGCTGTCGGTGACGATCACGTCCGCATCGGATAGGTCGCCGAAGCGTGCGAGACAGTCGTTGCCTGCCTTCGTGTGATCGGCGAGCACGACCACCCGGCGGGCCGCGTGGATCATCGCCCGTTTCACCGCGGCCTCGCCGGTGTCGGGGGTGGTCAGGCCACGTTCGGCGGACATGCCGTTGGTGCCGAGGAAGGCTACGTCGACGTAGGTGTCGGCGAGGGCGCGCAGCGTCCAGTCCTCGACGGCCGCCATCGTGCGGCCCCGGACCTTTCCGCCCAGCAGCAGGACCGTCAGCTGAGGCCGGACCGCGAGCGACGCGACGAGCGGCACCGCGTTGGTCACGACGGTCAGCTCACGATCGTTGGGCAGGATCTCGGCGAACCGCGCGGTGGTGGTGCCCGCGTCGAGCAGGATCGAGCCTTCTGCGGGCAGTTCGGCGAGGGCGGCCTTCGCGATGCGCTCCTTCTCCGAGGTCAGGACCGCGTCGCGATCGGCGAGACCGGGCTCGAACCCGAGCCGTTCGACCGGAATCGCGCCCCCGTGCACGCGGCGGAGCAGGCCCTGCCGTTCGAGGACGGTGAGGTCCCGCCGGACCGTCTCCGTGGTGACGTCGAAGTCGGCGGCGAGCTCGGCCACGTCGGCGCGACCCTCGGCGCGGGCCCGCTCGGCGATCTTCCGTTGACGCTCCTGTGCGTACATGTGGCTTTCCTTGCCGGTTTGCTTTGGTTTAGTTGGTTATATGTGGGTTACCGGCAGATGTCAACCGTGCAGGAAGCACAGCCGCCGCCGTCGAGACCGTGTCGCGACCCCGAGGGCGCGTGTGGTCGCGCTGCGGAGCGCGTGTTGCGGCTGCGGAGCTCGGGTTGCGACCTCCGGATGCCGCGACCCACCTCGGTGGCGTCACCGGCGGCCGACGGACACGCGGCGCGGTAACGGCTGGGCCCGCCACCGAGCACGTACAGCGGAACGACGCGGCGGAGAACGACGCAGTGGCGAGAACGGCGCGGCGAAGAGGGCGGAGAAGAGCGCGGCGACGAAGGACAGAGCGTCCCGAGAAACCAGCCACGAAAGAAACGGACCACGGAGGAACAGCGTCCCGAAAGAACAGCGTCCCGAAAGAACAGCGCCGTGAGACAACAGCGCTGTGAGACAACAGCGCCGTGGACTCTCAACCACCCCACCGACAACGGGTTTCAGAGAGCGCCGCGAGAGAAGAGCCCCATGAAAGAGAGGAGCGCGCCGTGAAAGAACGGCGCCGCGCGAGCACAGCGGCACCGCAAGAAATCACGGGACTGCAGCACTGAAAGAACTCCGGCACCGAAAGAACTCCAGCACCGAAAGAAACCCGGCACCGAAGGAACAGCGCCGTGAAAGAACAGCGCCGTGAAAGAACAGCGGCACCGGACAACGCAGCACGGCGCGGAAGCACGCGACGGCACAGGTGCAACGGCACCGGCGCGGCGACGGAGCGGGCGCGGCGCGCCACGCTCAGCCGGAGACCACGGTGACACCGGCAGCCACCGCCGTTGCCGGGAGCCTCCTGCGGGTGGATGCCGGGCACATCCGCACCGGCAGGAGGCCGCCCGGGGCGGGCGGTCACGCGGTGGACGGGGTCAGGACTCCTGACCGAGCAGGTCGACGACCGGGCCGATCACCGTCACCGCGGGCGGCCGCATCCCTTCGCGGGCGGCATCGGCACCCACTTCCTTCAGGGTCGAGCGCAGCACCTTCTGCGTGCGCATGGTGCCGTCCTGGATCATCGCGACCGGCGTGTCGGCGGGCCTGCCCGCGGTCATCAGCGCATCGGCGAACCGGTCGATCCGCTCGACGCCCATCATCAGCACGATCGTGCCGCGCATGCGGCCCAGCGCGTCCCAGTCGGTCAGCGACGTCTCGTGGTCCGGCGGTACGTGCCCGGACACGACGACGACCTCGTGGGTGACGCCGCGGTGGGTCACCGGCACGTCGGCGAGAGCCGGGACGGCGAACGCACTGGTGATGCCGGGCACGACCGAGACCGCCACCCCGGCTTCCGCGCAGGCGAGCAGCTCTTCGAAGCCGCGGCCGAACACGTACGGATCGCCGCCCTTGAGGCGGACCACGAACTTGCCCGCCTTCGCGTTGTCGATCAACGCGCTGTTGATGACGTCCTGACTGGCCGCGCGGCCGTACGGGATCTTCGCGGCATCGATCACCTGGACGTGCGGCGGCAGTTCGTCGAGCAGTTCGCGCGGCGCGAGCCGGTCCACCACCACGACGTCGGCGCGGGCCAGCAACCTGCGGCCGCGCACGGTGATCAGCTCGGCGTCACCGGGCCCGCCTCCGACCAGCGCGACGCCGGGTTCGGGGCGACGGGCGTCACCGGCCGCGTCCTGGCCGTAGCCGGGCCCGGGATCGGCCGCTGCGCCGGATCGCAGTGCGTCCAGGAGGCTGTCGCGCACGACGGCGGACCGCTGGGGCTCCCCACCGGACAGCACACCCACCAGCACGCCGTCGTTGCCGCCCACCGCCGGTGTCACGGCACTGCCGTCGGGGCCCGAGTCGGCCCGGACACAGAAGATGCGGCGACGTTCGGCCTCGGCGCACACGGCGGCGTTGACCTCCGCGTCGTCCGTGCACGCCAGGGCGTACCACGCGTCGGCGAGATCGCCGTCGGTGTAGTCCCGCCGGGTCCAGGTGATCTCGCCCTCGTCCGCCATCGCTCCGACCGACGGGGTGGTGTCCGGGGACACGAGTTCGATGACGGCCCCTGCCTTGACCAGGCGTGGCAGCCGCCGTTGAGCGACGGTGCCGCCGCCCACGACGACCACGCGCCGCCCGGTGAGGTCGAGTCCGACCAGGTAGTGCTCCTCCTGCGCCATGCCAGTCAGCATGACGGCACCCTGTCAGGTGCGTGCGCTCAGGGCCTACGCAACGTGAGCAGTTCCTCTGCGCCGAACATCCGAGCGGTCTCCACGGCGGTCGGCTGACCGGCGTGCGGATTGGCGCCGCCGTCGAGCAGCACACGCACCACGTCGGCCTCCCCCTTGAACACCGCACCGGCCAGCGGACTCTGGCCGCGGTCGTTGAGCCGGTCGGGGTCGGCGCCGCGGCGCAGCAGTGCGGTGACCGTCCCGGCGTGGCCGTGGTACGCGGCGAGCATCACGAGGGTGTCGCCGCTGTCGTTGGACAGGTTCACCGGCACGCCGGCGTCCACGTAGGCGGCCAGCGTGTCGGTCTCGCCGCGACGTGCGAAGTCGAACACCCGCGCCGCGAGTTCCAGCAGCTCCGGGTCGATCTCGGCGCCGACAGCGGGCGGCCCGCCCGTGCCGCCCGCTCGCCCGGGTGCGGTGTCTCGCTGCCGCTCCGTCATGCAGCCAGGGTGACACGTTCCGGCGCGCGGTGCCCGGCGCCGGAACGCGCGCGTGGTCAGCCCTTCTTGACCGGGTAGGGCAGCAGCGCCATCTCGCGGGCATTCTTGATCGCCCGTGCGACGTCCTTCTGCTCCCGCGGGGTCAGGCCGGTGATCCGGCGGGCCCGGATCTTGCCGCGGTCGGACACGAACTTGCGCAGCAGGGCGGTGTCCTTCCAGTCGACGTGCTCGACACCCTCGGCGCGCAACAGATTCCGCTTGCGGCGCTTCTGCGGTGCAGGCTTCACCGATCTCCTCCTACCAGCTCGACTTGCTCACACCGGGCAACTCGCCCCGATGCGCCATCTCACGCAACCGGATCCGGGACAGGCCGAAGGCGCCGTAGTAGGCGCGCGGGCGGCCGTCGACGGCGTCCCGGTTCCGGATCCGGGTGGGGCTCGCGTCGCGTGGCAGCTTCTGCAGCGCGGACACGGCTGCGCTCTTCTGCTCCGCCGTGCTCTGCGGCGAGCGCACCGTCTCCTTGAGTGCCGCGCGACGTTCGGCATGGCGAGCGGCGACGACCTTGCGCTGCTCGTTCTTCGCGATCTTCGACTTCTTGGCCATCAGCGCTCCTCCCGAAACTCGACGTGCCTGCGGGCGAGCGGGTCGTACTTGCGCAGCACCATGCGGTCGGGATTGTTACGCCGGTTCTTCCGCGTCACGTACGTGTAGCCGGTGCCGGCAGTAGAGCGCAGTTTGATGATCGGGCGCACGTCGGTGGTGCTCGCCATCAGAGCTTCTCCCCTCGTGCGCGCAGGTCCGCCACGACGGCGTCGATCCCGCGCTTGTCGATCGTCTTCATGCCCTTCACCGAGACCCGGAGCCGCACCCAGCGGTTCTCGGAGGGAACCCAGTAGCGACACGTCTGGATGTTCGGTTCCCAGCGCCGTGAGGTGCGCCGGTGCGAGTGCGAGACCTGCTTGCCGTAGCCCGGCGCGCGGCCGGTGACCTGGCAGATCGCCGACATCGACCCTCCCTAATTGGTGTTGATAATCGTTTTCATTTACAGTACACGACGTGATCGATCTGCACCGCACACCCCTGGTCCTGCTCTCCGGCCTCGCCGAGCCACCGGTCCGACTGCTCGCCGACCGGCTCACGGCCACCTCCGGCACCGCCCTCGTCCACCACGATCTGCGCCACACCGGTGACGGCGTCATTCGGCGACTCGTCCGCCTCGGCACGGCGGAGCGGATCGAGACCGTGCCACTCGACCACGACTGCGTGTCCTGCACGCTGCGCCAGGACCTGCTGCCACTGGTGCGTGCGCTGTCGCGACGTCCCGAGGTGGAGCGCATCGTCGTCCGGCTGGACGAGGCGTTGGAGCCGGAACTCGTGTGCCAGGAACTGCACACGGCACTGGTCGACGACACACCCGTGACCGAGGACGTCGAGGTGGAGGCCGTGATCACGGCGATCGACCAGGCGTCCTGGCTCGCGGCTGCCACCGGCGATGCCGCACTCGACGAGGTCGACCTGCACGCGGGGCACGACGACGACCGCACCCTCGCCCAGGTCGCGGTGGCCCAGGCCGAATTCGCCGACGTCCTCGTGTTGGCAGGCGAGGCGCCGGACGCCTGGACAGCGGCGCGCACCGGGGCCGTCCTTCAGCGGCTGGCACCCCGCGCCGCCCTGCTGGACCTGTGCGGGGCCGACACCGACCGGATGCTCGGCGCCGTGCCCGACGAGGGTCACCGGGGAAAGCCCCGCGACCCGCACGGCCCTGTGGTGACCGGACAGCCGCCGCTCGACCCGGACTGCGGCGTCACGCTCCTGACGTTCGCCGCAGGGCGCCCGTTCCATCCGCAACGGCTGCACGAGGCACTGGACGTCCTGCTCGACGGCGTCGTGCGCACGCGCGGCCGCGCGTGGCTGGCAGGCAGGCCCGACGATCACCTGTGGGTCGAGTCCGCGGGCGGTGGCCTCGGCATCCGCCTCGCCGGCGGCTGGCTGGACTCGCCGCACGGTCCCGACTGGGACGAGGCCTCGCCGGAACACCGCACCTTCGCCGCGCTCCGATGGCACCCGGTGTGGGGCGACCGGGTGCAGGAACTCGCCGTGGTCGCGCATCGGGCCGATCCGGCCGACATCGACCACACCCTGCGTGGCGCGCTACTCACCGACGCCGAACTCGCCGAAGGACCGGAGGCCTGGCGCCACTACCCCGACCCGTTCGCCGCGGGACCCGACGAGCCCCGCGACGACACCGCCGGCGCCGCACCCGCGAGCGTCGGCGACTCCCCCACGATCCGACAGGACGAAAGGTGACGCACGAATGAAGCCCGATATCCACCCCGAGTACCACCCGGTGGTCTTCCAGGACGCCAACACCGGGGACCGGTTCCTGACACGGTCGACGGCCACCTCGGACCGCACGACCGAATGGGAGGACGGCACCACGTATCCGCTCGTGACCGTCGAGATCAGCTCCGCGTCACACCCGTTCTGGACGGGCACGCAGCGGATCATGGACAGCGCGGGACAGGTGGAGAAGTTCCGCCGCCGCTACGGCACCTCACCCGGGCGCGGCGGCGCGAACGGGCGCTGATCACGGCCGGTACAGCAGGCCGAGGAACTCGGCGAGCAGCCGTTCCCGCAGCCGCGGCGACGCCGCGGCGAGCATCGTGTTGATCTCGGCCATCCGTTCCGGCAACCGGAGCGGATGGCCGGGCTCGGCACCGTCGCCGGTGGCCGGGTCCAGACCGGCCGCGGCGAGTACGCCGGCGAACTGCTGCTCGGTGAGCGTATCCGGGTCGAGGGCGCCGATGAGTGCCGCGAGGTCGGCGTCGATCGTCACCGGGCCTGCGGCGCGGGCGGCGCCGACCGCCTCCTGCACCGCCGTCAGCAGCGCGTCCTCGTGGCCTCGGTTCGAAGCGGTGACCGTCAGGTGCAGGTTGGCGGGCGAGGACCGGTGCGGGAACTGCGGCTGCACGTGCCAGCCGCGGGCGGCCAGCTCGTCGGCGACCGTGAACAGGTCGAACCCCGGTTCCCCGTCCAGCGCGACGGCCAGGAGTGTCGCATCGGGATCGCCGAGGACCCGCAGTCCGTCGATCGCCGCGAGGCCATCGCGGATCCGCTCGGTGGCGGCGCGGGCGGACAGGGCCAGCTGCGCGTAGCCGTCGTCGCCGACGTGGCGGACGACGGCCCACGCGGCGGCTATCGGACCACCCGACCGTGTCGACTGCAACGTCGGGTTGAGCATCGTGTAGCCCGGCCAGTCAGCGCTGGCGAAGTAGTGTCCGCGGCGCTGCTCCGGACCGGCGTGCAGCAGCACCGACACGCCTTTGGCGCAGTAGGCGTACTTGTGCAGGTCCACCGACAGGCTCGTGACCCCGGGAACGGACAGGTCGAACACCGGCGGCCGCCCGTCCGCATCACCGCGCCGCAGGTACGGCAACACCCAACCGCCGATGCACGCGTCGACGTGCATTCTCGCGCCACGATCCCCGGCCACCGCCGCGAGTTCGGCGATCGGATCGACGACGCCGTGGGCGTACGACGGTGCGCTCCCCACGACGAGCACGGTCGTGTCGTCGACGGCGGCCGCCGTCGCGACCGGATCGGCGCGGAAGGTGACGGGATCCACCGGCACATCGACGACGCGGACACCGAACAGGTGCCCCGCCTTGCGGAACGCCGCGTGCACCGTCGACGGGACGACGACCGAAGGGTCCGCGACGTCCCGCCGCCCCTCGCGCGCGGCCAGCACGGCCAGCAGGCACGACTCGGTACCGCCGGACGTCGCCGTCCCGACCGCGTCCGGTCCCCCACCGAGCAGGCCGATCGCCGCGGCGACCAGGTCGTTCTCCATGCGCAGCAGGCTGGGGAAGGCCGTCGGATCGAGTCCGTTGGCCGACACGGCCGCCGCATGCGCACGTGCGGCCAGCTCGTCGAGCTCGGCGAGACCGCTGTCGTAGACGTAGGCGAGCGTGCGTCCGCCGTGGGTGGGCGCGTCGCCGCTCCGTAGCCGGGTGAGTTCGGCGAGCACTTCCTCCACACCGAGGGTCGCGCCGGGGATCACGCGCCGCCTCCCCCGGCCGCCGCTCCCGTGTCCCGTTCGGGCCGCCGGTCACCGAGGACGCTCCGCCGCAGCAACGGCAGCGCCAGCGCGACGAACACGGCCGGCAGCACGGAGAAGCCGAGGGCGATCGCCGTGACCGCGCTGTCGGGCTGGGTGGCCGCGGCCTGCCCGCTCGAGACGTAGCCGCCGACGGCCAGCACGAGCCCGAACAGACCGGGGCCCACGGCGAGGCCGAGCGTTTCGGCGGCGGTCCACACCCCGGCGGTGATCCCCGCCCTGGTGGCGCCGGTCCGCTCCTCCTCCGCGGAGATCAGGTCCGGCAGGATCGCCAGCGGGAACACCTGGATGCCGGCATAGCCCACCCCGGCGATCGCGACGAAGACGAACACCGCCGGGATCGCCATCATCGGGGAGAACGCGAGGGCGCCGAGGGCGCCGGCCAGCAGCACGGACGACACGCGGAAGCCCGTGAGTTTGCCGCCGCTGCGGCCTATGCGGTCCCACACGGGCATGACCAGCAATGCCGGGCCGACGAATCCGGCGAACAGCATCGACTGCAGGTCCGGATCACCGAGCACGTACCGCGCGACGTAGTTGACGCCGGCCAGCAGCGTCGCGACGCCGAGTGCCTGCAGGAAGTAGACCGCCAGCAGCCAGCGGAACGCCCGCCAGGACCGCATGGTGCGCAGCAGTTCGCGCCATCCCGGTGTGGGTTCGCGCAGCCTGCCGACGGGTGCCCCACGCGTGCCCGCGTAGACGGCGACGGCGCCGAGCGCGATGAGTACGCCGACGAACACGCCCATGACGCGGTAGCCGGTGGTACCGCCGAGCCCGCTCGCGATGGCGGGCGCGACCGCGCCGGAGACGAGGATCGCCAGTGCCAGCACGCCGATGCGCCAGGTCGTCAACCGCGTGCGCTCGTGGTAGTCCTCGGTCAGTTCCGCGGGCAGTGCGTTGAACGGCACCTGGAAGAAGGCGAACGCCGTGGCACAGACGAAGAACACGACCACGACGTAGCCGGCGTCCGCGGCCGTCGACCCGAGCCCGGGACCGGCGAACAGCGCCGCGAAGCAGGCGGCCAGCACCAGTCCGCCGACCAGCAGGAACGGCCTGCGACTCCCGTGTTTGCGCAACACGCCGTCCGAGATTCGCCCGGCGACGGGGTTGAACAGCACGTCCCACGCCTTCGGCAGCAGCACGATCGCCCCCGCCAGCGCGGCCGGCACCGCCATCGTGTCGGTCAGGTACGGCAACAGCAGCAGACCCGGCACCGTCCCGAACGCGCCCGTGGCGAACGACCCGAGCGAGTATCCGAGACGGGTCCTGGTCCCCAGCGCCGACATGCTCCTCCTCGGACGATGTGAGTGGAGGAATCGTGTCACCCCCGCCACATCACCCGAATGCGACCCCGCCACGCAACGGCCGGGCGGGCCGGTGTGTCGGTTGTGCCGGCGCGCTCGGCGCGTCAGGACAGCGCGTCGGCCACGCGGCGCAGCGTCGCGGCGTCACCGCGGATCAGCAACGTGGTCACGACCGTCTCCTCCCATGCCTGCAGCTCGTCGCGGATCTTCGCCGGCGGGCCGATCAGGGACGTGTCCTCCACCAGTGCTGTGGGGATCGCCGCGGTGGCCTCCTCCTTGCGGCCCGCGAGGTAGAGGTCCTGGACCTTGTCGGCGACGTCGGCGTAGCCCATGCGTGCGAACACGTCGTGGTGGAAGTTGACGTCCTTGGCACCCATGCCGCCGATGTAGAGCGCCAACGACGGCTTGATCATCGCAGCCGCCTGTTCGACGTCGTCGTGCACGATGACGGGGACCGACGCGGCCACCTCGAAATCGTCCGGCCGATGCCCGCGTGCGGTGAAGCCCTCGTCGAGCGCCGCGCGGTAGAACGCGTCGCTCTTCGGCGAGAAGAACAGCGGCAGCCAGCCGTCGCAGATCTCCGCCGACAGCGCCACGTTCTTCGGCCCCTCGGCGGCGAGGTGGATCGGGATGCGCGGCCGCAGCGGATGCACCGTGGATTTGAGCGGCTTGCCCAGGCCGGTGCCTCCCTGCAGCGGCAGCTGGTACTGCTTGCCGTCGTGGGTGACCGGCGCCTCGCGGGCCACGACCTGCCGCACGATGTCGACGTATTCGCGCGTTCTGGCGAGGGGTTTCGGGTACGGCTGGCCGTACCAGCCTTCGACGACCTGCGGGCCGGATGCGCCGATCCCGAGGACGAACCGTCCGCCGGAGAGATGGTCCAGGGTCAGCGCGGCCATCGCCGTGGCGGTCGGCGTGCGGGCAGACATCTGGATGATGTTGGTGCCGAGCGTGACCCGGGAGGTCGCCGACCCCCACCAGGCGAGCGGGGTCAGGGCGTCGGAGCCGTAGCCTTCGGCGGTCCACACCGAGTCGAACCCGAGCTGTTCGGCCGTCGTGATCGCCTCGAGCGCGCCGTCCGGCGGGCCGGACGACCAGTAGCCGAGGTGGTAACCGAGCTTCACGTCGCACTCTCCTTCACCTGCGCGGTCCCGGGACGTCGCTGCCGTTCCAGTCACTGCCGTTCATGTCGCTGCCGTTCGAGTTACTGCCGCCGCCGGTTCATCCCGTGGGCCGGTGTTCGGCGGGCACATAGTGGGTGGGCCGCGACCGCTCCGCCACGGGTGGCAGATTCCGTGGCGGGGTCTCGACGGTCGGGGCCGTGGCCGGCTCCTTGCCGAGAGCGCGCCGCCAGCCCGCTCTCGCGCGTGGATGGTAGCGCCGTTGCCACGGCACGAAACGGAACGCGAACCCGATCGCGGTGCCCACCAGGCGGTGCAGCCGCTCGTCGCGGGGCGTCCAGGTGTAGCCGAGCCGTTCGCGTACCGGCGGGTCGTACATGCCGACCGTCAGCCACACGAAGCTGCGGTGCACGACCGGCCGCACGAGTGTCCACAGCGGACTCGGCAGCCGGGCGAGCAGCGGTGGTCTGCCGATCCGGGAGAGATCGAGCACGTCGCGGGTG
This sequence comes from Prauserella salsuginis, assembly GCF_024648885.1. Classification (GTDB taxonomy): domain Bacteria; phylum Actinomycetota; class Actinomycetes; order Mycobacteriales; family Pseudonocardiaceae; genus Prauserella; species Prauserella salsuginis. Next base: position 243,169 of record NZ_JANBBF010000008.1, read on the forward strand.
GCCCGGTTGTCCTCGAGCACCTCCCGGCACATGTGGTCCCAGTACTCCTGGAACTCCTCCCATGTGTCCGGCACCGGCCGCATGGACATGCCGTACATCCGGTACCAGCGTTTGTGCTCGTCGAACAGCTGCCGCCGCTGCGACTCGGTCAGTCCGCCCATGAAGTTCTCGGCGATGATCAGCGTGCTGACGAAGAAGGTCGCGTGCGCCCAGTAGAACGTGCCGGGGTTGAGGGCGTGGTAGCGGCGGCCGAACCTGTCGGTGCCCTTGATGGTGTCGTGATAGCCCCGCACCTCTCGTGCCGTGGCGTGGGCCCGGGGCCCGTCGTAGATCACCCCGCCGATCGGGTACAGCGAGCGGAACAACCGCTGCCAGCGTTCGTCGAAGAACCGCGAGTGCTGCTCGACGCCGGCACCGAGCTCGGGGTGCATGTTCTGCATGCTGCCCGCCCACAGCGCGATGAGCAGTCCCCGCCAGTCGCCGAAGATGTGCCACGTGAGCGAATCGGGTCCGAGCGGCTCCGGATCGCGCCCTGCGACTCGCGACGGGGGCTGTGTCATCGTCGACTCCCCAAATGTGACTACGACCGTTGTCAATCTCGTGACTCACGGTACGGTCGACAACGTTCGTGGTCAATCGAGGGACGTACACATGACGACCGAAAGTCGCACCTGGGCGGGGACGACACTGGCCGACCGCAAGGCCGCCCGCAGGCAGCAGCTGCTCGACTCCGGGCTGACCCTGCTCGGCTCCGAGGACGGCGCCGCTCTCAGCGTGCGTGCCGTCTGCCGCCACAGCAGGCTCACCGAACGCTACTTCTACGAAAACTTCGCCGACCGCGACGAACTCATCGCGGCCGTCTACGACGCGCTCGCCGCCGAAGCACACCGCGTCCTCGTCGACGCCGTGGCGGCCGCGCCCACCCACGACCGCCCGGCCAGGGCGAAGGCCGCGGTCACCGCCTTCGTCGAGCTGATCATCGACGACCCCCGCAAAGGTCGCGTACTGCTGCTGGCACCGCTCTCCCACCCCGCGCTGAGCCGCAGCGGCGTACAGCGCATCCCGATGTTCGCCGCGCTCGTGCGGGACGAGCTCTCCGCCAACGCCGACGAGGAGGACCGCGCGATGACGGCCACCGCACTGGTGGGCGGACTCGCCAATCTGTTCACCGCCTACCTCGACGGCACCCTCGACGTCAGCCGCGACCGGCTCGTCGCCCACTGCGTCAAGCTCGTGCTCGGCGTCGACGCCCTGCACAGCTGAGCGCACCCCGCTCACACGCCCACGGCGCCCTCGCGCTCGGCCACGAGTTCCAGTGCGATGTCGATGATCATGTCCTCCTGGCCGCCGACGTAGCGCCGCTCACCGACGCGGTAGAGGATCTCGTGCGCGGGCACGCCGTACCGCTCGGCCGCACGTTCGGCGTGAAGCAGGAAGCTCGAGTACACACCACCGAAGCCCTGCACGATCGACGAGCGGTCCATGACCGGCAGGCGCGTGATGAACGGCTTCACGACGTTCTCCGCCGCGTCCATCAGCGCATCCTTGTCCACCCCGGTCTCGACCCCGAGTCGTTCGAACGTCGCGGCGAGCACCTCGGTCGGCGAGTTGCCGGCGCCGGCGCCGAGCGCGACGAGCGACCCGTCGATCTGCCGCGCGCCCGCACGGTGGGCCAATACCGAGTTGGCCACGCCGAAGCTGAGGTTCTGGTGCCCGTGATAGCCGACCTGCGCGTCGTCGCCGAGTTCGGCCACCAACGCCGCGACGCGGTCCGAGGCGCCCTCCAGGATGAGCGCGCCCGCGGAGTCGACGACGTACACACACTGACAGCCCGCGTCGGCCATGATCCGCGCCTGCTTCGCCAGCGCCTCCGGCTCGGACATGTGCGAGAGCATCAGGAATCCGACGGTCTCCAGGCCGAGCTCCCTGGCTGCGGTGAAGTGCTGCACCGACACATCGGCCTCGGTGCAGTGTGTCGCGATGCGCACCGCCCCCGCACCGAGGTCCGCCGCGGCCCGCAGGTCGGTCACCGTGCCGAGCCCCGGCAGGAGCAGCACCGCGATCCGTGCCTGCCGCGCCTCCTCGACGGCCGCGGCGATCAGCGTTCTCTCGTCGACGAGCGAGAAGCCGTAGTTGAACGTCGATCCGCCGAGCCCGTCGCCGTGGCTGACCTCGATGAGCGACACCCCCGCGCCGTCGAGCGCGCGCACGGTGTCGCGCACGTGCCGCTCGGTGAACCGGTGCGCCATGGCGTGGCTGCCGTCGCGCAGCGTCGTGTCGACGATCCGGACCGGGCCCGTCATGCGTGCACCGCCTTCGTCTCGAGGATCCGCTCCGCGACGAGTTCGCCGACCCGCGCGGCAGCGGCGGTCATGATGTCCAGGTTTCCGGCGTAGGCAGGCAGGTAGTCGCCGCCCCCTGCCACTTCCAGGAACACCCCGACGCGGGCGCGGCCGTTCCAGTCGGGGCGCGGGTCGTCGAACTGTGGCTCGGCCTTGAGCGTGTAGCCGGGCACGTACTCCTGTACGCGCCGGACCGTGTCGTGAATGGACTGTGCGACGGCCTCGCGGTCGGCGTCCGGATCGATGGCGCAGAACACCGTGTCCCGCATGATCATCGGCGGGTCCATCGGATTGATGATGATGACCGCCTTGCCGCGTTCGGCGCCGCCGACCACCTCGAGACCGTGCGCGGTCGTCTCGGTGAACTCGTCGATGTTGGCGCGCGTACCCGGTCCCGCGGACCGCGACGACACGGACGCCACGATCTCGGCGTACGGCACGGCGGTGACGCTGCTGACCGCGTGCACGATCGGGATCGTCGCCTGCCCGCCGCAGGTGATCATGTTCACGTTGGGCGCGTCGAGGTGCTCCTGCAGGTTCACGACCGGGCACGTGAACGGGCCGGTCGCCGCCGGGGTCAGATCGACCGCCCTGATGCCGGCCTCCGCGTAGCGCGGCGCAGCCGCCAGGTGCGCCTTCGCCGACGTCGCGTCGAACACCAGGTCCGGTGCCTCGTCCCGGGCCAACAGCCAGTCGACACCGCCCGCCGAGGCCTGCACGCCGAGTTTCTCGGCACGCGCCAGGCCGTCCGAGGCCGGGTCGACGCCCACCATGTACCGGACCTCGACGAGGTCGCTGCGCTGCAGTTTCGCCAGCAAATCGGTGCCGATGTTGCCGGGGCCGACGATCGCGGCCACCGCTCGAGATCTGCTCATGGGGATGACGCTGCGGCACCGCATGCGCCAGGATCAACGCATGTGTCCCGCTCATCGGAACGAAGAGGCAGACCGCGGCCCGCACCGCGCCGGTCAGTCCGTGTCACCGGACGGCGCCGCATCACCTGCGCACCCCGCCGCGGCCGGGAACGACGCCGAGTCGGCCGTCCGTGACACTCCCGTCCGTGACGCCCCGGTCCACGGCGCCGCGCCGACAGACGAGACCACCTCGACGGCCTCCCGGCTGGCCGCACTGCTGTCGGCGTTCCGCCCCGGGGACGAGGCCCTCGGCGTGTCCGAACTGGCCCGCAGGACCGGCGTGCCGAAGTCGACCACGCACCGCCTCACCGCCCACCTGGTGGACGAGGGACTGCTCGACCCGGCGGGCAAAGGCAGACTCCGGCTCGCGCTGAAGCTGTTCGAGATCGGCCAGCTCGCCGTGGCCCAGCGGGGCCTGGTCGACACAGCCCGGCCCTACCTCGCCGATCTGCGCGAAGCGACACGCAACACCGCGCACCTGGCCGTGCTGGAAGGCACCGAGGTCGTCTACCTCGACATTCTCCGCGGCCCCGACGCTCCGACACTGCCCTCACGCGTGGGCGGCCGGTTTCCCGCGCACGCCACGTCGGTCGGCAAGGCGATCCTGGCCTTCTCCTCGGAGTCCGTTGTGGACGGTGTGATCACGGCCGGGCTGAGCCGGATCAGCCCGCGCACCGTGACGGCGCCGGGGCTGTTCCGGTCCCAGTTGACCACGATCGCCCGCGAGGGGATCGCCTACGACAGGGAGGAGTCCGGCGTCGGCGTGGTCTGCGCCGGCGCACCGCTGCTCGGCTCGGACGGCACCGCCGTCGGCGCAGTGTCACTGTCCGGCTGGACGAACCGGATGCGTCTCGAGCGGGTCGCCCCGGCCGTCCGCACCGCCGCGCTGACCCTGTCCCGGCTCCTGCCCTGAACGGCCTCCGGCAGCGACGTTCCCCTGCCCGGGACTCCACCCTGCCCACGTCCTCCACCCTGCCCACGTCCTCCGCCCTGCCCATGTCCTCGGCCGGCCGGTGTCGACGGCTGCCGTCGTCGCGGCGCATAGGGTGGGCGCATGTCCAGCCCACCCGAGCCGAGCGACGACGTGACCGAGTTCTGGCGCGAACGCCACATCGCGACACTGACGACATCGCGCGCCGACGGCACCCCGCACGTGGTGCCCGTCGGGGTGACCGTCGACGAGGAGTTCGCCGTCGCGCGGGTCATCTGCTCCGGCGACAGCGTCAAAGCCCGCAACGTCCGCCGCGGGGGTCCCGAAGGCCTTCCGGTGGCCATCAGCCAGGTCGACGGCCGCCGGTGGTCGACCCTCGAAGGGCGCGCCGTCGTCCGGGACGACGCGGACGCGGTGGCCGAGGCGGAGCGGCGCTACGCCGAGCGGTATCGCACGCCGCGCGTCAACCCCAAGCGCGTCGTCCTCGAGGTCACACTCACCCGCCGGCTGGGCATGCGCTGACCCCGGCGGCTGATCCGGCGCCGGATCAGCCGCCGAACATCGCGCGGAACTGCTCCAGCGACGAGGCGCGGTAGACGAAGTTGTTCTCCGTGACCTCCGACAGCGGTGCCGACGGCTCGGCCGAGTAGAGATGCCCCGGATGCACGACGGGATCACCGGAAAGCCGCGCCAGCGCCTGCAGGCTGTGATACATCGCGTCGGCGTCCCCGCCGGGGAAGTCCGTGCGTCCACAACCTTCCAGGAACAGCGTGTCGCCCGCGACCAGCTTGTCGCCGACGAGGAAACACTGACTCCCCGGGGTGTGCCCGGGCGTGTGCAGCAGCCGGATGCCGACGGCGCCGACGTCGAGCCGGTCGTCGTGCTCGTGCGCGACGAGGTCCTCGGAGACGCCGGTGGTGCGCCGCACCCACTCGGCCTCGGCATCGCTCACGTGCACCGGCACCTGCTGCCGTTCCAGCAGTTCGGCGAGCCCGGGCAGCGAGAACCCCATGAAGTCGCCGCCCACGTGGTCGGGGTGGTGATGCGTGACGAGCACGCCGGTCAGCCGCATGTCGTCGGCGGCCAACGTGTCGAGCAGGTCGCCCGCCGCGTACGCCGGATCGACGACCACGGCCTCCCGCGTCTCGGCGTCCCCGATGAGGTAGGCGAAGTTGCGCATCTGGGTCGCGACGGGATCGCCCACGGCGAAGTCCCGGCCCGCGAGCAACTGGCGGAAGTACAGCCGATCGGACATGGCGCGCAGGCTACCGGTCCCCGCCAGCGGGTACGCCGCCGCAGTCCCGGGTACCCCGCCACGCACGCGCACCACCCGGGCATCCGCGCGGCGGCGCCGGGCTCGCGGCGGCCGTTCGAGCGGCATCGGTGGCCGCGATGCGTGGCCGGGTGGTCACGGATGCGACAATCCCCGGACCTGAATCCGCCGGCGAGGAGGGCCTCATGCATATCGGACGAGCCGCCGCCGGCGTGGTGCTGGGTGTCGCGATCATGGTCACCGGCGTCGCGAGCGCGGCGCTCGATTCCGGCGCCGGCGACGAGAACCACCGCGCGTCCCCTCACTCGCCGTCGAGCACGGCCGAAACCCCCTCTCCCGGTCCCGCACCGGACATCGCCCGCCCGCACACGGTGCGCATCCATGTGTCCGGTCCGGACGACACCCTCATGCGCGTACTCCGCGGAGGCCACGGCACTCAGGTGGCGCTCGGCGGTGAACCGTTCGACCACTCCTTCACCGAACCGGCTGGCAGCGACGGCTATCTCGGGATTCAGGTCGCCGCGGCGAGTAAGCAAGCGGACGCGGCCGTGCACTGCCGCATCACCGTCGACGGCGACGTCGTCGCCCAGCAGCGCGCGGCGAGCCGGGACGAGACCGGACTGGCGCAGGTCCAGTGCACGGTGCCCCGTGGCGTCTAGCCGGGGTGCCGTCCGCCAGACTCGACGGCCATGAACGGAACCGTCGTCGTCCTCGGCGGGCGCAGCGAGATCGGGCTCGCCGTCGCCCTGCGTCTCGTCCGCGGTGGCGCCACCGAGGTCGTCCTCGCCGCTCGCCGCAGCCACGACCTCGACGAGCAGGAGCGAACCCTCCGCAACGCCGGGGCCACCTCCGTCGCGCGGGTCGAATTCGACGCCGACGACACGGCGCGGCACGCCGAGGTGCTGGGCGAGATCATGACCGCCCACGGCCCGGTCGGCGTCGTGATCACCGCATTCGGGATCCTCGGTGACCAGGCTCGCGCCGAACGTGACGCGGCGCACGCGCTGGAGATCGTCCACACCGACTACACCGCGCACGTCAGCGCCCTGACCCAGCTGGCGAGCCTGCTGCGTGCCCAGGGCAGCGGCAGCCTCGTCGTGTTCTCCTCGGTCGCCGGGATCCGGGTGCGCCGCGCCAACTACGTCTACGGCTCGGCGAAAGCCGGGCTCGACGGATTCGCGAGCGGCCTGGCCGATGCCCTGGCCGGCAGCGGCGTACACCTGCTGCTCGTGCGGCCGGGCTTCGTCGTCGGACGCATGACCGAAGGCATGTCGCCGGCCCCGTTCTCCAGCACACCGGACCAGGTCGCCGACGCCACCGTCGCCGCCCTGCGGGCGGGCCGCCACACCGCGTGGGTGCCGCGGATCCTGCGGCCGGTGTTCTTCGGCATGCGCCTGCTGCCGCGTGCGCTCTGGCGGCGCCTGCCCCGCTGAGCGCTCTCCCCCGCTCCCCGCCGCGCGTCGCCGCAGCGTGGAGGTTCGGCGCGGAGCGAGCTTTCACCACGGAGCGGGGTTTCGCCCCGGAGCGGGGTTTCGCCGCGCGCTCTGCGTCGGGTCGTGGCGTACCGTCACCGGCGCAGGGGATGTGATCACGAACGGAGACCGCCGATGACCGAGGCCGGCCGAGGACAGGGACCCGTCATCGTCGGAACCGACGGTTCCGACACCGCGTTGCGCGGCGTGCAGTGGGCGGCGCGGGCCGCGGCGATCCGGCGCGCACCGCTGCAGATCCTGCACGCGTCCGGCTATCCGGAACGCTACACCGGCGAGTCGATGTTGCCGCCCGAGTCGTTCAAGGCCGAGCTGCGGCGCCAACGATGGGAGTTCCTGCACGCGGCGCGGCAGTCGGCGATCGACACCGTCACCGCGGCCGGGCTGCCCCGGCTCGACGTGGCGACCGTGCTCGATCCGGAACAGCCGATCCCCGCTCTCGTCCACGCCTCCGCCGCCGCCCGCCTCCTCGTGCTCGGTACGTCGGCGCACCGCAGCATCACCGGCCTCATCGTCGGCTCCACGACCATCGCGCTCGTCGGCCACGCCCACAGTCCCGTGGTGTCGGTGCGAGGCGACGTCGGCGACACCGGAGAACCCGATCACAGGCCGGTCGTGGTCGGCGTCGACGGCAGCCCGCTGAGCGAACGCGCCCTGGGCTGCGCGTTCGACGAGGCCTCGTTCCGCGGTGTCGCACTCGTCGCGGTCCACACGTGGAGTGATTCGGACACGTCCGCGTTCCGCGAGACCCATGTGGACTGGGAGCCGCTGCGCGACACCGAGGAGCGGCGGCTCGCCGAACGCCTCGCCGGCTGGCGCGAGCGTTACCCCGACGTTCCCGTGGAGCGAGTGCTGGTCAAGGACAAGCCCCGACACGAACTGCTCGAGTGGAGTCAGCGGGCGCAGCTCGTCGTCGTGGGCAGCCGCGGCCGCGGCGGCTTCCGCGGCCTGCTGCTCGGATCGACCAGCCACGCGCTGATCCACAACGCCGGCTGTCCCGTGCTCGTCGCGCGCCCCGAGGAAGCCTGACCGGGGCCGCCGCCCTCGTGCCCCGGCGGCGCCCCACCCGGGAGCATCGCTCGCGCCCCCACGTCCGCACCGGCCGGGTGGGCACACACCTGATCGGCTGAACCCCGCGTCGGCGCACGCCGGATCGTCACCGCGGAGTGAGCAGCACCCACGTCGGCCCCTCCGCGACCGTCACACGCTGTCCGCCACCGGTGCGGTACGTCGTCGGCTCGTCCGGGGACGGACGGGACCACGTGCCCTCGTACGCCTTGCCGTCGCGCAGGATCGTCGCCTCACCACGGCCGACCGTGACGGCCACCGGCGACAGCTGTCCGCCGGAGTCACGTACCTGCCTGCCCTCGCGCACGGCGACCCGCTGCACGACGACCGTGCCCGCGGTGGCCGGGCCCGCCTCCCTGGTCCGCAGCGGTGAATCGTTGAGCGAGACCCGCCAGCGGCCGTCCTCGCCCGACCACGTGAACCGGTAGCTGGCGGCCCGGAAGTCCACCGCGCGGGCATCGGTCGGCCTGCCGCCCTCGGGCGCTGCTCCCGTCTCGGTCACCGGCTTCGGCGCCCGCTCGCGCTGCTGCCCCGGGAGCTGGTGCGGACGCACGTACAGGTTGTGCGGGATCGGCCGATCGCCACCGCGGAAGTACGCGCCGGGCCGCGTCTCATCCGTCACGAGGGTGATCGGTGCACGCCGCAGCAACGGCTCGATCTCGGGTGCACCGCCCGAGTACACCAGCACCGGCCTGCCGAACTGCCGGACGAGCGCGATGTCGGTCTCCCGGGCGCTGCGCACCGGACCGACCACCTCCGGCAGCCTGCTCGCGTACACCGCCGCCAGCCGAGTCAGCCCGCCTTCGACCGGTTCGACGTACACGATGTCCGCCGCCGACAGGCCGGTCTGCGGACGTGCCTGCTCCACGTTGTCGATCTTCACGACCACGACCGGTCGCCGCGGCGGATCGCTTCCGCCGGCGTCCGGCCGTGCCGACCGGGTTGCGCTGTCGCCGCCGCCCCCGTCGCCGCCCTCCCCGTCGCCGCGGAGCAGCAACAAGGTCACCGCCAGCGCGGCGATCAGGAACACGGCCACCGCGGCGATCAGCCGCGACGCGGGGCGCGACAAAGCCATCGTCGCCTACCCTGCAGGCCCGGCCGTACGCACCGCGGCCGGGAGCGCCAGCGCCGTGGCCGGGGGCTGCGCCGCGTTCCGGTGCCATCGGCCCGTCGGCGGCGGTGCCGTGGGCCGGTCCGGGGCGCTGGCCGCGGTCATGGCGTCACTGCCGAGTCCAGTCCTGGGCCGCTCGTTCCCATTCGCGGTCCCACCACGCCTGACGGGACCGGGCGAGCAGCACCCGGAACACGCCGTAGCCGAGCCCGCCGGCCCCCGCCACGAGCAGCCACAGGGCCACGCCGGCACTCACCCCGTCGACGATCGCACCTGTCTGGGTCACCGGCGCCGAGGTGACCTCCCCGCCGTGACCGACCCATATCGTCACCTCCGTGCCTCCGGTGGCGCCGCGGTAAGCGGGCACCGAACCGGTGCGCTCCCCACCGTCCGGCGCCGTCCACTGCGCCGGCGCGCGCACACCGCGGGCGTAACCCGCGGTCGCCGACACCGGAGCATCGGCGGTCAACACGGCCGTGACCTGGTGTTTGGCAGCCGCATCGCGCGCCGCGTCGTCGAGCCGGCCCGCGTATACGTCGCCGCCCCAGGTGACCGCCGCGGGCACCGCCGCGATCACCAGCACCACGATCATCGCCAGCAGCCGGCCCTCCCAGCGATCACCGCTCCGTGCCAACGGGTTCCTGCCCGGACGGATCCGCCGCCACGCCCGCGTGAACCGTCCGGACGATGCCACGCTTCTCGCCGTCACCGTTCTCCCCTCATCGGCCGCTCCGGGTGCACCGCCTGCGGCGGGAACACGCCATACGGTTCCCCGCGCATCTCATATTCCCGCCGGAGCAGCGGGCTATTCAACTCATCACGTGCGTACCCACCCGAAGAAGGCCCCGAACGGACGACGGCGGGCCGGCACATCGTCGATGTGCCGGCCCGCCGTGATCACGCCGAGGCCGCAGCCGTGAGCCGAGGATCCGGATCCCCGGCGGCTCGCCGCCGAAGGGGACGCGGTGTCAGGACACGCTGGCCAGGTAGTCGGCCGCCTTCTGCGGGTCCATGAACCAGTGCTGGTAGTCGGACGGGTCGGAGAAGCCGTTCGCGAACCGCTTCGCCACCACCGGGTTCTCCTGCGCCGCGCCCAGAATGTCCATGACGTGCGGGGGCGGCGGCGTGAGCAGCGCGTTCGTCCAGTTGGTGACGTGCTGCGCGTACTCCCAGTACTTCTCGAACGTGTCGGTCATCCACGCGTCGTCGAACGGCTGGTCGCCGCGCTCGATGATCGAGCTCAGGTACGAGTCCGCACACTTGGCCGCGTTGTTCGACCCCTGACCAGTGATCGGGTCGTTGGCGACGACGACGTCGGCCATGCCCAGCACCTTGCCACCCGACGGCAGCGTGCCGACCGGCTTGCGGATGACCGGCGTGTAGCCACCGGCCAGCGTGGCCCGGTCGTCGGTCAGCTCCGCATTCCGGGACCGGTCGTACTCCCACGGCAGGTACTGCTTCATCAGCGACAGCGTGCGGTCGAGGTGCTCCTGCGGCGACGGCCGGTCGGTGAACACGTCGAGCGGCCCACCGGGGATGCCCTCGAAGAACAGGATCTCGCAGTTCCCGCTCAACGTCAGTCCCGGGATCATGAACAGCTCGCCCACGCCCGGGATCAGGTTGAACCGCACGGCGCGGTTGTTCGGGTGTTCCGGCCGGGGCTCGACCCCGTGCGCGTAGACCACCGACAGGGCACGCTGCGGCTTCGTCCACACCGAGCGCTCGTGGTCGCGGTCGAACAGCTGCACCAGCTCGCCCTTGCCCGCGGCGACCACGGTCAGGTCGTACATCGTCGACAGCGAGTTCAGATCCGCCGTCGTCACGCCGTGGATGACGAGCTTGCCGCCACGCTGTTCGAACAGCTCCAGCCAGCCCGCCATCTTCACCCGCTGGTCGACCGACTGTCCGTAGTTGTCGAGCCAGCCGATCCAGTTCATCACCCGGCTGGAGTCCTCACCCGCGACCGAGACACCGAGCCCGTCGACGGTCACGCACTCGGCCTCCCACAGGTTGAGCCCCTCGTTGCGCTCGGTCTGCAAGGCGTCGTTGAACATGCACTGGGTGGACATCACGCGGCCCCCGCGGATCTCGTCCGCGGTACGCGCCGACATCACCGTGACGTCGTATCCGTGCTGCTGCAGAGACAGGGCCAGCTGCAGCCCGGACTGGCCGGCTCCGACGACCAGAATCTTACGCATGCGTTCGTGCCCTCCCGGGGTCAGACAGTTCGGCCAACGCCAGCGTGTAGCTCACGAGCTCACGCAACGTCTCGGCCGTGGATTTCGGCTCCCGCGCGTCGACGGTGACCAGCGGAATTGACTCGTCGAGCGCCAGCGCGTCCCGGACGTCGTCGAGGTCGTGGTGCATCTCGCCGTCGAACCGGTTGACCGCCACGATGAACGGCAGGTCCGAATCGTTCTCGAAGTAGTTGATGGCAGCGAAGGACTGGTCGATCCGGCGGGTGTCGACCAGCACCACGGCGCCCAGCGCACCGCGGGACAGGTCGTCCCACAGGAACCAGAACCGTGCCTGACCGGGCGTGCCGAACAGGTACAGCAGGAGATCGCTGTGCAGCGTGATCTTGCCGAAGTCCATCGCCACGGTCGTGGTCGACTTCTGTGCGGTGTCGGGCGCCTCGTCGATACCCGTGCCCGCCTCGGTCATCCAGGCTTCGCTGTTGATCGGCGGTACTTCGGACACGGACCCGACGAAGGTGGTCTTGCCGACGCCGAAGCCTCCGGCCACCACGATCTTCGCCGAGACCGCCAGCTGATCCGGGTCGCCGCCAGCGGCGCCGCCGGCCGCCGCCTGCGCGCCGTCAGACCGGTAGCCGCTTGAGTCCATCGAGGATCCTCTCGAGTACGTTCCGATCGTGCGCGTACGCGTACGCCGTGGGGTGGATGTAGATCGCTCCCTGGGCCGCCAGGTCGCTGACCAGCACGCGGATCACACCCAACGGCAGTCCCAGCGACACCGACAGCTCGGCGATCGACACACGCGTGCGCGCACGCTCGTACAGCCGACGCGACTCCGGCATCAGTGAGTCGGCCAGGCTCGGGTCATAACGCGGCACCGAAATCAACGTTTCGACCAGCAGGTCGTAACGCGGTTTGGTGCGGCCGCCGGTGAGCGCGTAAGGACGGATCCGCTTGCTGCGCATCCGGTTCGGCTGACCGGCCCCATTCTCTGTGGACACGGTGGTCACTTCCTCACCAGTGGGGTCGTCACGCCTGCGCCCTGCGGGCGGTCAGCACGCGTCGCATGTCGGCACGGATTTCCGGGGTCAGGGCGTGGCCGGCGTTGCGGACGAACTGGGTCATCTCGTACGCCACCACCTTCATGTCGCAGTCGGGCCCGGTCAGCACGGCGAGTCCGGCGCCGTTGCCGATGCCCATGAACAGGAAGTAGCCGTGGGTGAGCCGGATGATGATCTGCTCACACCCGCCCTTGTCGAACAGCGTCGCGCTGTTGCGCGCGAGGCTGAGCATCCCGCTCGCGATCGCCGCGAGCTGCTCCGATTCGTCCGTCGAGACCTCGTCGGACGCGGTGAGCGGAAACCCGTCGGAGGACATGATCAGCGCGTGCGTGACCCCGTGGACCTTGCGGACGAAGTCGTTGATCAACCACGCGAAGTTCTGTTTGCCTGAGACCTGAGGATTCACTCGGCGGACTCCTCACCCACGTCGTCGAGCCTGCGGTGCTTGGCCCGCGGGGTGTCCTCACCGTCCTGGTCCGGCTCGGTGTTCTCCGCGGCCAGCTGCTCGCCGTCGGAGAACGCGTCCAGGTCGGCCAGCAGGCGGTCGTGGCTCTCCTCCATGGACACCGGGTCCTCGAGCACGTCCTCCGGCGCCGACATCGGCTCCTGATTCCCGCTCGAACCCACGCCGGAGCCCGCACCGGCGGCGCTGGCGTCCTTCAGGCTCTGTGACACCCGCCGGGGCAGCCCGCTGGCGGTCGTGCCGCCGGTCGCGTTCGACGACGGACGTGGCCGCGGCCGCGGCGACGGCGGCTCCTCGACCGGCGTCGCAGGCTGCGCGGTGTCCGCCCCGGGTGCCGTGGTGTCCGCCGCAGGTGCCGCGGTGTCGGCCGGGGGCGGCGGGGTCGCCGCCGCACCGGTCTGCTGCGGCACGCGCTGCGGCAGCTGACCCGAGATCGCGCCCGTGGACCGTTCCGGCTGCTCCGGAGCCGGTTCCACCAGGCCGGGTCCCTGCGAGTAGAAGACCGTCTCGTTGCCCGACCACATCGCGTCCGGCACCTCGGTGACGAGCGCGAGCGGCAGCAGCACCGTCGCGGTCGTCCCGCTCGGCAACCGGTTGGCCAGCGACACGGTGAGCTTGTGCCGGTCGGCCAGCCGCCGCACCACGGTCAGGCCCATGCTGCGGACCGCCTCGTCGTCGATGACCTCGTCGACGTCGGTCTCGGACGGCGACAGCCGCCGGTTGAGCTCGTCCATCCGCTCCGGCGGCAGGCCGATGCCCTCGTCCTCGATCCGCAGCAGAACGCTGCCGCTGTCGGTCAGATGGGCACTGACCCGCACCGGGGCGTTGGGCGGCGACTGGTTCGCCGCGTTGTCCAGCAGCTCGGCCAGCAGCCGGCTGATGTCCTCGGCCGCGAATCCGGCGACGCCGAGCGACGCGACACGTCCGATGGTGACGCGCGAGTACTGGTCGATCGACGACATCGCCCCGCGCACGACGTCCACCAGCGACAACGCGTCCGTCGTCGGTCCGCCCGCGTCCTTGCCCGCGAGCACCCGGAGGTTCTCCGCGTTACGCCGCAGCCGAGCCGCGAGGTGGTCGAGGCGGTACAGCTGACCCAGCCGTTCCTCGTCCTCCTCGTCGATCTCCATCTTCTCGAGTTCCTGCAGCAGGGTGTCGACCAGGTTCAGGTCACGGAGCGCGAGGTTCGCGCACATGTCGACCAGGGCCTGCTGTTGTTCGCCGCCGCGCGCCGGCAGCGGCTGCGCCAGAGCGGCGATCGCCGTACCGCCGGATCCCTCCCCGTCCTGCCTCGGAGGATCCAGCAGCTGTGCCGCCGCCACCCGGGAGCGGTCAAGTAACACACGCGAGCGCTCCAGGATTTCCCGCGCTCTCGCCCGCCTCGCCATTCGGTGTCCACACTTTCTTGAGTCTCGCGTACGGGCCTCGGAATTCGGCCGTATGTCCCCCGACCAACGGTGGCCTATGCAAGCAGACGGCCTTGCCGATGTCCACTAGCAGTCCCTGCCTTGTCGCACGCGGTAATGCCCTACTCTCACCACCGCAAAGAAGCGCTCCATGCACCCGTTCGTGGGACACGGATCACGGTCCGTGGCCCATGTACTGCCACACAGATCACACCTAGAGTGGCCGGATCTCTGCCGGAGGGGCGTCCGGACGTGCGATCCTCGCGGGTGGCACGACCGCCGGCGCTACCGTCAGGCGCCGGACCCGGAGACAGCACCGACAGCATCGACGCCCGTACGACAGCACCCGGGCCGCCACGCGGCTGGCGGTCCCGGCCGATACGCGCCGCGGAAGGATCACGAGTGAGCAGCCACACCGCACAGGTCGACGACATCCGGCTCGTGGCCATGCCCAGTGCGCTGAACTGCACGACCATGTTCGTCGAGTTCTCGCTGACCGAGTGGCGGCTGCCGATGCTGCGCGACACCGCGGCCGAGGCTGCGCGCGCGCTCGTGCAGAACGTGCTCGACCATGCCGACGGCAACAACCCCGGGTTCGTCAACGTGCGGCTCCGGTTGAAGGGCGACTGCCTGGTCATCGAGGTCGAGGACGACCAGCTCGCCCACGCCCACGACGAGGCCCCCGCCGTCGACGGCCGCCGCACCGGCGCGGTACCGGTGCAGGGCCGCGGCAAGCTCGTCTGGTGCGAGGTACCGCTGCCGCCGGGCATGTCGGCCACGCAGGTGCGGTTGCCGCACCGCGGCGAACGGCGCAACCTGCCGCCCGAGGCCGCGAACCGGCCCGCCGAACAGCAGCAGACGGTCGACCCGGCCCTCGCCGATCGGGTTCTCGTCGGCCTGAAGAACCGCGAGTGGTGAGCCCGCGGCAGGACCGGGGCGGCCCGCAGGCCGAGACCTCCGGTGGGCATGCAACCGGTGACGCCTTCCCCGGGGAGGTCGCGGACCTGTTCTACGCCCTGTGCGGGCGGCGGCGCGACGTGCGCGGGCAGTTCACCGGCGAACCGGTCGACGACGCCGTGCTGCGGCGCATCCTCGGGGCCGCCCACGCGGCGCCGAGTGTCGGGATGAGCCAGCCGTGGGATTTCGTGCTCGTGCGCGACCGGGACACCCGCGAGGCCTTCCGCGAGCACGTCGCCACCGAGCGCGACACGTTCGCCCGCGAACTCTCCGGTGAGGACGCCGCGACGTTCTCGAAGATCAAGATCGAGGGCATCCTCGAATCCACGCTCTCGGTCGTCGTCACCTACGACCCCGACCGTGGCTCGCCCGCCGTGCTGGGCCGGCACGCGATCGCCGACGCCGGGCTGTACTCGGTGTGCCTGGCGATCCAGAACCTGTGGCTCGCCGCCACAGCCGAGGGCCTGGGCGTCGGCTGGGTCAGCTTCTACCGCGAACCCGTGCTCCGCGAACTGCTGGGCATTCCCGAGCGGGTCCGGCCCGTCGCGTGGCTGTGCCTGGGACCGGTGACCCACCTGGAGCAGACCCCGGATCTGGAACGGCACGGTTGGCGCACCCGCCTTCCCCTCGACGCGGTCGTGCACGCGGAGCGCTACCCCGATTCGTGATCCGTACGCCCGGAACCGCCCTGCCGGGCGCTGGACACCAGCGGCCGCGGGCGCGCACCCTGAGGTATGGAGACGTCCCCCGCGTACGGAGCATGCGCGTATGGAGTTCACCGACCGCCGCGACGCCGGACGTGAGCTGGCCGCCCGCCTGCACGACCTGGCCGGGCAGCGGCCGCTCGTGCTCGGGCTGCCCCGCGGCGGTGTCGTGGTCGCCGGCCCGGTGGCGGAAGCGCTCGGCGGGGAGCTCGACATCATCGGCGTCCGCAAACTCGGTGTGCCCGGCGATCCGGAGCTGGCGCTCGGGGCGATCGCCGAAGGCGGCACGATCGTCGCCAACCCGGACGTACTGCGCCATCGCCGACTCGGTCCCGCCGACCTCGAACGCGCCGCGGCCGAGGCGTTTCCCGAACTGGACAAGGCCGTCGCACGACTGCGCCGCGGCAGGCCACCGGTCTCACTCGAAGGCCGCTGCGTGATCGTCGTGGACGACGGCATCGCCACCGGCGCGACCACCCGCGCAGCGCTGCATTCGGTGGCCTCGCGCGGCGCCCGACTGCTCACCCTGGCCGTCCCCGTGGCGCCCGCCGACGTCCTCGAGGAGCTGTCCTCGTCCGCCGACCGGACGGTCTGCCCGAATCCACGGGTGTGGATGCGCGCCGTCGGGAACTGGTACCGCGACTTCCGGCCGGTGACCGACGACGAGGTCATGGCGCTGCTGCATCCGCAGCACGCGTGAGCCCCGGCCGGAGCCGCGGCAACCGTCAGCCCATCGTGCGCGCGCCGTCGACGGATTCCCGGATGATGTCGGCGTGCCCGGAGTGCTGGGCGGTCTCGGCGGCGATGTGCTGCAGCACCTGCCGTACCGACCAGCGCTCGCCCGGCTGGAACCACGGCGCCTCGGGCAGCGGGAACGTTGTGTCGAGGTCGGCGGTGGCGAGGAACTCCTCGGTGCGCCGCGCGGTCTCGGCATACTCGTCCAGCAGGCCGGACAGGGTCTCACCGGGCAGCATGCGGAACTCGTCGGATCGGTCGTCGGTGCCCGCGCCCGAGACCGCCCGCGGGTCGCCGCCCGCGAACGCGATCCAGGCACGTTCGGTCGCCGAGACGTGCTTGATGATCCCGCCGAGCGTCAGGGCGCTGACGGTGGTGCGCCGGGCTGCCTGCTCGTCGTCGAGGTCCCTGGTGGTGAAACGCAGGAACCAGCGCTGCCGCGCGAGCACCCACGCCAGGTCCGCGTGTTCGCGCACCGCCGCCGGCTCGTCGCGACGGTCCGCGGATGCCGCGCTGGACGCCGCGGTGGACGTCGTGGAGGTCGGGGTCGTCGTCGCCATGGTCGGGTTCCCTTCGTATCGGCTGATGGCGGCGACGCTACGGGCGATAGCGGACAGGGACGGTCCGCTATCGCCCGTGGGTTTCCCGCCGGCAACGGTGTCGCGGCCAGCGGTGCCGCGCCGCCGGCAACCGGCTGCCCCGACACCCTCCCCACGTTCTCCGCCTGACCTCCACTTCGGACGTCCGTTGTGGATCCTCCGTCACGGGCGCGGGATGTTGCGCAGGTTGGAGCGGGCCAGTTCCACCATCTTGCCGACACCGCCTCCCAACACCACCTTGCTCGCGGCCAGGGCGAAGCCCTTCATCTGCTGCGCCGTGATGTGCGGTGGCATGGACATGGCGTTCGGATCCGTGACCACGTCGACGAGTGCCGGGCCCGGCCGCGCGAGCGCGTCGGCGAGCGCGGCCGGAACCTCGCCCGGTTCGGTGACGCGGATGGCCGGAATCCCCGCGCCCTGGGCGATCGCGGCGTAGTCCACGCCCGCGTGGTCGGTCTGGTAGTCCGGCAGGCCGTCCACCAGCATCTCGAGTTTGACCATGCCGAGCGACGAGTTGTTGAACAGCACGATCTTCACCGGCAGGTCGTGCAGCCGCACCGTGAGCAGTTCGCCGAGCAGCATCGCCAGGCCGCCGTCACCGGACATCGACACGACCTGCCGCTGCGGATACGCCAGCTGCGCGCCCACCGCGTGCGGCAGTGCGTTGGCCATCGTCCCGTGCAGGAACGACCCGATCACGCGCCTGCGCCCGTTCGGGGTGATGTAGCGCGCCGCCCACACGTTGCACATCCCGGTGTCGACGGTGAAGACCGCGTCCTCGGCCGCGAGGTCGTCCAGCACGTCGGCCACGTACTCCGGGTGGATCGGCGTGCGGTCACCGACCCGGTTGGTGTAGGCATCGACCACCGTTTCCAGCGCCCGGCAGTGTTCACGGAGCATGTCGTCGAGGAAGCTGCGGTCGGTCTTCTGCTCCACCATCGGCAGTACGGCGCGCAGGGTCTCGCCGACGTCGCCGTGCACGCCGAGCTCGAGCGGGGTGCGCCTGCCGAGCCTGCTCGCGTCGTGGTCGACCTGCACGGTGCGCTCGAGGGGCAGGAAGCCGTCGTAGGGGAAGTCCGTTCCGAGCAGCACCAGCAGATCCGCATCCTGCGTGGCCCGGTAGCAGGCCCCATAACCGAGTAGTCCGCTCATGCCGACGTCGTAGGGGTTGTCGTACTGCACCCATTCCTTACCGCGCAGCGAATGCCCCACCGGGGCGTTCACCCGGCCCGCCAGCTCCATGACCTCGGCGTGGGCTTCGGCGACGCCCGCACCGCAGAACAGGGTGACGGTCCTCGCCCGATTGATCGCGTCGGCCAGGGCGTGGACCTGCGTCTGCGGCGGAACGGCGACCGCGCGTTCGGTGATGAACGTGCTCGTTCCGGTGTCCCCCGCAGCATCCCGGTGCGCCAGGTCGCCCGGCATCACCAGCACCGACACGCCGCCGCCGGCCAGCGCACGCTGGACGGCGATACGCGGCAGGCGCGGCACCTGCTCCGGCGTGGAGATCGTCTCGCAGTAGCCGCTGCAGTCCACGAAGAGCCGTTCCGGATGCGTCTCCTGGAAGAATCCGGTGCCGATCTGGCTGGCCGGGATGTGCGAGGCCAGCGCGAGCACCGGTGCGCCCGTGCGGTGAGCGTCGTAGAGGCCCTGGACGAGGTGCGTGTTGCCGGGTCCGCAGCTGCCCGCACACACCGCGAGCCTGCCGGTCAGCTGTGCCTCCGCGGCCGCGGCGAACGCACCGGCCTCCTCGTTGCGCACGTGCACCCATTCGATATCGGCCGTGCGCCGGATCGCGTCGACGATCGGGTTGAGACTGTCGCCGACGACGCCGTAGATGCGGGACACGCCGGCCTGGACCAGCACCTCGATGAACTGATCGGCGACCGAGGTTCGGGCCATCTGGTACTCCTTCACGGATCGACGGGTGCTTCGCCGACGATTGTCGGGCCGCCGCGCCCGCCGCGCGATCCGGAACCGGAGTCGATCGTGTTCCCCGGCCGTGCACCCGGATGGTGCAGCGTGTGATCAGCTGGCCAGTGCGGCGAAGACGACGTGTTTGATCTGGTCGGCGTCGGCGATGCGCTGCCGCCGGATGCACAGGTCGCCCGCGATGTTCAGGGCCGCGTGCACGGCGAGCCGCGCATAGGTGGCGCGCGTGTCCCCGCGGACGGCCATGACGAGCCGCACCCATTGCTCGACGTGCTCGCGTTGCACCTTCCGCAGCTGTCTCCGGTCCTCGTCGGGCAGGTTGCCGTGTTCGGACCGGTACACGGCGGCCAGGTCACTGTCCGAATAGTTGTAACCGACGTAGGCGTCGACGAGGGCCCGCAGCGCCTCCCCCGGTTCGGTCGCCGATTCGACGGCCGTGCTGGTCGCGACGGTCAGCCGGTCGGCCGCACGGTAGTAGACCGCGGCGAGCAGTTCGGCCTTGCTGGCGAAATGCCGGTACACACTCGAACCGCCGATGCCGGCCGCGGCACCGAGTTCCTCCATCGTGACCGCATGGAAGCCGCGTTCGCGGATCGGCCGCAGTGCCGCGACGACGAGCCGTTCCCGGCGGGAGACGAACCGGTTCAGCGCCGGCTGCTCCGGCCGCTCCTCCGCGAGTTCGCCGCCGAGTCGGGGAGGCAGCCCGGTGGCCAGTACGCCGAGCGCGATGCTCCGCAGTCCGCGTTCCGCCACCCGCGCCGGCACCGTCGTGCGGTGGGTCGACAGGCTGGCGATGGCGCTCAGCGCCGCGGTCGCCAACGTCGTGCGGTCCGCCTCGGGCAACCGGGGACGCCCTTCACCGACGAGTCCGGCGACGGTGTCCACCAGCCACTCCATGGTCGCGGTGAATCGGGCGTGGTCCTCGGGATCGAGGTGGCGCCGCTCCCATTGGTACAGCTGTGCGCCTTCCCTGCGGTCGATCACCAGCGTGGTCAGTGAACGCACGATCGCATCGATGCGGGACCACGGATCAGCCGTCGCCCCCTGCGCGAGCGCGGTCTCCACGGCACTGCGCGTCGCGGCCGCCAGATCGTCGGCGGCATAGGTGAGAATCGCCTGCTTATTCTTGAAGTGCCGGTAGATCGCCGGACCGGTAATACCCGCTTCGGTCGCGATGTCGCCGAGTCCCACGGCGTGGTACCCGCGCTGACAGAACAGGTCGACTGCGATCCGGGCCAGTTGTGCCTTGCGGTCGCCGCGGCGGCGCGACGGTGCTGCGGCCGGGGCGGAGCCGGTGTCCTGTTGCTGCAACGGCGTTACCTCCGACTCGCTCCTGCGCTGTCCCATTCTCGTCTCCGACCTTAACCCGCTGCCGCACAGCAGCAGCGCGGGAATACTTGACAACGTCCCGTGTCAAGACGCTATGTTAATCCAGATTCGCAATGGTGCTGAATTTGGAGGGACCATGGCCGAGACCTCCCCCATCGATGAGGCCACGCTCCCCGGCCCCGGCTCGGTGACGTGGCAACGGTTCGGTGTCGCCCCCGGCGCACTGCTCGCCGGAACCGGTCTGCTGCTTCAGGTGGCCCATCCCGTGGTCGGCCAGGGAGTGCTCGACCACTCCGAGTTCCAGCAGCACCCGTGGAAACGCGCGTGGGGAACCCATCTGTCCACGATGCGGTTCGTCTACGGGATGGGCGACGGGGCCCGCGCCGAAGGTGACCGACTCATCGCACTGCACCGGGACATCAAGGGGGTCGACGGCGAGGGCAGGCGATATCACGCCCTGAACCCGGAGGCCTACGCCTGGGTCCACACCACGCTGGCCAAGTTCATGGTCGACACCGCGGCCTGGTTCTGCGAGCCCATGACACCTGCGGAACTGGCCCGGATGTGGCGGGAGTGGCGCGCGATCGGCATGGCACTCGGCCTGAAACCACACCACCTTCCCATCGACTGGCCGGGCGCCGAGGCCTACATCGACGAGATGGTGCGCGACCGCCTCGAGGCGAACCGGAGCACGGCCGACGTGCTCGAGGCCTTGACCCGTCCCCGGCGCCCCGCCCGCGCACTGCCCGCTCCACTGTGGAATGCCGGCATCGCCCCCGCGGCACGGCTCGTACGGCTGACCACGGTTGGCACGCTGCCGCCCCTGGTGCGCGAGCGACTGGGTCTGGAATGGACCGATTCCGACCGGCGCACACTCACACGGCTCGCCTCGATGGTCCGGGCCACCCACCGCAGGGCCCCGGAGCCGCTCCGGTACTCCCCGCTGGCGTACTGGCTGATCGTGCGGGGCCGCCGCGCTGCACGTCACCGCGTGGCGGGTCACCGCGCAGGTGGCGCGGACGGCTCCGCACGGGCAGCCTGATGGCGTTCTCCCCGCCGCCCACTCGCACGGCCGTCGGTGACGCGTTCGCCCAGGCCGGGATGCTGCTGAGTTTCACGGCGAGCACGATCGCCGCGCTCGGCCGCACCGTCGTGCGCCGTCGGCTGGCCTGGCGGGACGTCCTCGACCAGACGTGGTTCCTCGCGTCGGTCACGACGTTTCCGTCGCTGCTCGTGACGGTGCCGCTCGGCGTGGTCGTCGCGCTGAACGTCGGGTCGATGGCGGGGCAGCTCGGCGCCGAGGGATACGGCGGCGCGGTCGTCGCGTTCGTCATCGTCGCACAGGCGTCTCCCCTGATCTGCGCACTGATGATCTCCGGTGTGGGCGGCTCGGCGGTGTGCGCGGACCTCGGCGCGCGGACGATCCGCGAAGAGGTCGACGCCATGGAGGTCATGGGCATCCCCGCGATCGAACGCTTCGTCGTGCCACGGGTGATCGCCGCCGTGGTGGTCACGACACTGCTGGCCTGTCTCGTGATGGCGGTCGGGATCAGCGCGAGCTACGGCTTCCAGACGCTCGTGCTCGGCGACTCGCCGGGCAGTTTCCTCGGCAGCCTCACCGAGTTCTCGCGCGTCGAGGACTTCGTCATCGCCGAGATCAAGGCCGCCGCGTTCGGCGTGATCGCCGCGCTGGTGGCCTGTTTCAAGGGCCTCACCGCCAAGGGCGGGCCGAGCGGCGTGGGCGACGCCGTCAACGAGGCCGTCGTGCTCGCGTTCATCCTCGTGTTCGTCGCGAACACGGTGCTGACCGAGCTGTACGCGGCGATCGTCCCGGCAAGAGGGGCGTACTGATGCCCGTGACCGTCTCGCGCCTCCCCGCCAGAGCGGCACGCCCCGTGGTGGACGGGTTCGCCGCACTGGGCCGGCACTCGACGTTCTACGCCCGGGTGCTCGCCGCGGTGCCGACCGTGCTGGTGCGCTACTGGCGGCACGTGCTCCGGCACGTCAACGACATCAGCTTCGGCTCGGCCTCGCTACTGGCGGGCGGCGGCACGATCGGCGTGGTGTTCGCGATGTCGGCGGTGGCCAGCACGCAGATCGGACTGGAGGGCTACCGCGGTCTCGACATCATCGGCCTGTCCCCGATGACCGGCCTGATGTCGGCGCTGGTCAACACCCGGGAGATCGCCCCGGTGGTCGCGAGCGTGGCGCTCGCCGCGAAGGTCGGCACCGGGTTCACCGCCCAGCTCGGCGCGATGCGCATCTCCGACGAGATCGACGCGCTGGAGACCATGGCTGTGCCGTCGGTGCCGTTCCTGGTCAGCACCCGGATGGCGGCGGCCGTCATCTCCGTGGTCCCGCTGTACCTGGTCGGGCTCTTCGCCTCCTACGCCGCGACGAGCCTGGCGGTCACGCAGCTCAAAGGCCAGTCGAGCGGCACCTACGACTACTACTTCCAGCTGCTGCTGACCCCGGGCGACGTCGGCTTCTCCCTCCTGAAGGCCGTGATCTTCGCCGTGATCATCACCCTCGTCCACTGCGGCTACGGCTTCCACGCCGCGGGCGGGCCCGAGGGCGTCGGCAAGGCCGCGGGCCGTGCCTTGCGCACGAGCATCGTCACCATCGCCGTCGTCGACGTCCTGCTGACCCTCACGATCTGGGGCACGCAGCCCACGCTGCCGGGATTGGGGGCGTGACGATGCGATCGCACCGGCGCGACACCGGCCGCACCGCACTGGCCCTCCGCGGGCTCGCCGTCGCCACCGCGCTCGTGGTGTGCACCGGCGTGCTGGTCGCCGGCGCGGGCGACGGGCTGCGGCCCGCACCGGAGGTCACGGCGGTGCTGCCCGCGTCGGCCGGTCCGGTGCGGGAGAACTCGGCCGTGCAGTACCACGGCGTCACGGTCGGCAGACTCGCGGCGGTCGACGGCGGGATCGACGGCTCCGAGCTGCGGCTGCGCATGGACGAGGAGTTCCTCGGGCAGCTGCCGGCCAACGTGCGCGTGCGGGTGCTGCCGCGCACGCTGTTCGGCGACCAGTACGTCGACCTCGTCGTGCCCCGGGGCGCCGAGCCACGCGGCACGCTCGGCGCAGACGCGAGGCTGCGGCCCGACACCTCGCGGCGCACCGTGCAGCTGTACTCGGCCTACACGCGGCTCTACGACGTGATCACCGCGCTGCGGCCCGCCGAGCTGCAGGTCGCGATCAGCACACTGGCCGACACGGTCCGCGGTCGCGGGGAGCGCCTCGGCCGCATGATCGACGACGCCGACGCCCTGCTCACCGAGACCTCACCGCTGCTGGAGACGCTCGAACAGGACCTCGACACGGTCGCGCGGCTGTCGTCGGACGCCGAGGCCGCAACCCCCGACCTCCTCGCCACCGTCGACAACGTGGCCTCGCTCTCCGCCACGATCACCGAGGAGCGGGGGTCGATCGGGGCGCTCCTCGGCTCCGGCATCGAGCTCACCGACACCGGCCGCCGGGTCGTGTCCGATCACGCGCAGCGGGTCGTCACCCTCGCCGAGTCGACCCGACCGATCGCCGACGTGCTGGCCCGCTACCCGGACGCCGTCGGGGAGACGCTCGACGCGGCGCGGTTCTTCCTCCACCGCGGTGCCCGCACGTTCGCCACGGGGAACTTCAAGATCGACGCTGCGCTGACGCTCGACCAGCCGTTCCCGTACACGTCCGAGGACTGCCCGCGCTACCCGGGACTGGCGGGGCAGAACTGTGGGCAGGCCCCCTCGTCCCGGCACGACCGGAGGTTTCCGCAGCCGCAGCGGGACTCCGGAGCCGACCGAACCCCGGAACGCAGCGGCGAGACACGGCACCGCGGCGAGATTCAGCGGCGAGGCTTCGGCGGCGATGCCGTCATCGGCGGCACGAGCGGGCCCGTGGGCAGCGCGCAGGAGAAGCGCTCGCTGCGAGAACTCGGCGGCCTGCTGCCGGCCGGTCCTCGCGCCGAGACGTCGCGGGATCCGGACCTGCTCGGCCTGATGCTGGGACCGCTGGTGCGGGGCGAAACGGTGGTGGTCCCGTGAGGCTCACCCCGATCGTCACCAAGCTGACGGCATTCGTGGCCGCGTGCGCGCTCGCGGCCGTACTCGTGGTCAACACGCTCACCGACCCGCTGCCCGGCGACACTCGCACATACCACGCGGTGTTCACCGACGCCCACGGTCTCTACGCCGGGTCGGACGTGACGATCGCGGGCGTGCGGGTCGGCACGGTGCGGGACCTGCGCCTCGACCGGGGCCGCGCGCACGTCACGTTCGAGGTGTCCACCGACCAGCGCGTCCCCGCCGGCGTGCACGCCGCCATCCATTACGCCGACCTGCTCGGCTCGCGCCACCTCGCACTGGCCGCCGGTCCCATCGGGGACGCGGCGGCCCGGGAGGGCGCCGACGACGACGAACAGCTGCAGCCGGGTGCCACGATCCCCGTGTCGCGCACCCGCCCTCCCCTGGACCTGACCGCGCTGTTCAACGGGTTCAAGCCGCTGTTCGAGGCGGTCGAACCCGGCGAGGTCAACCGGCTCGCGCGCACGATCGTCGCCGTGTTCCAGGGCGAAGGCCCGGCCGTCGAATCACTGCTGTCCAATGTGGTCTCGCTGACCTCGACGGTGAACGACAAGGAACAGGTCCTCGACCGGCTGCTGCGGAACCTGACGTCGGTGCTCGACACGATGAACGGCCACACCGAACAGTTCACGGCGCTCGTCGGCGGGCTGAAGCGGCTGACGTCGTACGCCGCGCAGCACCGCGGCGACATCGCCACCGCGCTCGACAGCGGCACGAAACTCGCGGGATCGCTGAACACGCTGCTGGCGGGCATCACACCGAACCTGTCCGAGGACATCACCGCGCTGAAGACGGTGAGTTCCTCGCTCGTCGACAACACCGGGCGGTTCGACACGCTCATGGCCGAGGCACCCGATCTACTCGACACCGTCGGCCGCGCGACCGACTACGGGTCGTGGGTCAACGTCTACGTCTGCAACCTGCGCGTGGACGTCACCGGTGATGCTCCCGTCAACCTCAGCCCCGGGCCGCATTCAGAGGTGTGCCGATGAGCCGGCTTCGTGTTCTCGCACGGGCGCTCACCCGGCGCGGTCCCGTGTTCTCCGGCGTCGCAGGCGCTCTCGTGCTGGCTCTGCTCGTCGCGGCGGCCGTGGCCGTGCCCCAGCTGCGGTTCCGCGCCGACACGGCCGAGTTCACCGCCGAGTTCGCCAACGCGGCCGGGCTCGCGGCGGGCGATCAGGTCCACGTCGCGGGCGTGCCCGCGGGCCGGGTCGTCGCCGTCGAACTGGCGGGTGACCACGTCGACGTGCGGTTCCGGCTCGACGAGGTGCAACCGCTCGGCCGCTCCAGCAGCGCCTCGGTGAAGCTCGCGACGGTGCTCGGCACCCGCTACCTGGCGGTACATCCCCGCGGCACCGGCGAACTCGCCGACGCCACCATCCCCCGGAAGCGCACGTCCGTGCCCTACAGCCTCGCCGACATCGCCGACGACGCCCACCGCACCACAGGCGAGCTCGACACGACACAGCTGCGCACCATGATCTCCACTCTGCAGGAGGCCGCACCGGACGGTGCGGTGCTGAGCGAGGCACTCGAAGGAATCCGCCGTGCCGCGCAGATCGTCGGCGACCGGGGCGAGCAGTTCCAGCGGCTGCTCGGCGGCGTACGCACGCTGACCTCCACGCTGGCCGGACAGCGCGGCCACCTCACCGCACTGCTCGGCGACGCCAAGCTCGTCGCGCAGACCCTGACGCAGCGGCGCGAGACGATCCGCACCCTCGTGCGCGAGGTCGACGCGCTCACCGCTGCACTCGACGAGGTGATCCGGGAGAGCAAGCCGACGTTCTCGCCGCTGCTGACCGACCTGCATTCGATCACCACGACGCTCAAGCGCAACGACCGCGCCCTCTCCCGGACGCTCGAGAAGCTCGGGCCGGTGAGCCGCTACGTCACCAACGCGACCGGCAACGGCCCGTGGGGCGACGTCTCCGGCCCGGTCGGCCCGCTGCCGGACAACCTGTTGTGCCTGGCCCGGCTCGTGGAGGGATGCCGATGACCGAGCGGTCCCCGGCGGCCGGCTCACCGCGCCGCCCGCTCACCCGCATCGTGACGATCGGACTCGTCGTCGCGCTCGTCGCCGCGTCGGGCTGGTACGTCCTGCTGCGGCCGGACCCGCAGCTGCGCATATCCGCCGACTTCGCCACGGCCGACGGCATCTTCCCCGGCAGCCGGGTCGCGTTGCTGGGCGTGCCGGTAGGGCGCGTCGAACGGACCGCCCCGCGCGGCGACTCCGTGCGGGTCACGATGACCCTGCCCGGCGACACCAGGCTGCCGACGTCGGCACACGCCTACATCATGAACCCCGCCGTCGTCAGCGACCGCTTCGTCGAGCTCTCCCCCGCCCACACCGGCGGTCCGACGCTCGACGAGGGCGCCGTCATCCCCGTCTCCCGCACGCACGCCCCGGTCACCTGGGACGAACTGACCGCCTCGCTCGACACGATCCTGACCACGTTCGGTCCGGACGGCGAGGGCAGTGGCGGCCTCGGTGAGCTGGCCTCCACCGCCGCCGATTCGCTGGGCGGCAACGGACCCGAGTTCCGGGCCGCGCTGAACACCCTCGCCGGGGCCACCGAGGTCGCTGCGGGCAGCACCGGCGACCTCGGCGCCGTACTGGACAATGTGGACACCCTGCTGACGGTCCTGAAGAACCACCGCTCCACGATCGACGGTCTGACCACGACGGTGACGACCGCGTCGGAGGATTTCAACGCGCAGCAGCAGTCCGTCACTCGCTCGATCAGCAGGCTCTCGCGCGCCCTCGGCACGCTGAACACACTGCTGCGCAAGCACGGCGAGCAGCTGCCAGGGGACGTGTCCCGGCTGACCCGGTTGTCGACCACGCTGGTGTCCCGCAAGGAGCAGCTCGCCGAGACCCTCGACACGTTGCCGCTCGCGCTCGACAACTTCGACCGCGCGGTGTCCGACGACGACCGCCTGCGCATCCGGCTGAACCTGTCCACGAATCTCCGCCAGTTCGGCACCACGGCGAAACTCTGTGACCGGCTGCCGCTCCCCCTGTGCAGCGGCGCCGGGATCGTCAACCCGGTCGACTTCCCCAACACACTGGGGATCCTGGATCTGCTCAGCGGGGGTCGCCGATGACGCCTCGCACCCCGCGCACCCTGGTGGCGGTCGCGCTGTCGGCCGCACTGCTGCCGGCGGCCGGCTGCGGCATCAGCCTGCAGCGCACCGCCTCCTTCGGCGGCCCCGCCGACACGTACTCGGTCACGGCGGTCTTCGCCGACGCCGCGAACCTGCCGGAGGGCGGGATCGTCCGCATCGGACAGGCCGAGGTGGGCCGGGTGACGGCCATCCGCGCCGAGCGTTTCCGGGCACACGTCGACCTCGAGATCGACACGTCGGTCCGGCTCCCGGCCGACACGGGGGCACGGCTGGAACTCACGTCGGCGCTCGGCGACCAGTTCGTCGTGCTCGAACCGCCCCGCTCCGGTGACCGCGCGGGCGGCGGGCCGGGGCGGCCCCGTTCCGGTGGCGTCCCCGCGGCCGACTCCCCGGCAGGTGGACGGACGCTCGCCGACGCCGCACGCATCCCGTTCGAGCGAACCTCCCGCGGCCCCGACGTCGAGGACACGCTGGCCGCGCTGGGCACGCTGCTCAACGGTTCGGGCCTCGACCAGGCCCGGACAGTCGTGCGCGAGGTCAACACCGCGCTCGGCGGCCGGGAGGCGAAGGTCCGGCGCATCGTGGAGCGGCTGGACGACGTCCTCGGCAGGCTCGCCCGCCGCGGCGACCAGATCACCGGCGTCATCGACTCGATGGACACGGTGGCCGCGACCCTGAAGAAGGGCACGCCGACGCTCGAGAAGGGCCTGACCGACATCCAGCCCGGGTTGCAGACCCTGCTGGACGAACGCACCCGGTTCACCACGCTGTTGCGAAGCGTCGGTTCGCTCGGCGCGACGACGCGCACCCTGATCGACAAGACCGGCGGCGCGCTCACCCAGCAGCTCGACGAGCTCCGCCCCGTCCTCCACGAGCTGTCCACGCTGGACAGCAAACTCGGTCCGACACTGCAGTCGCTGACCCGTTTCTCCCGGGCGCTGCGCAGCGCCACCCCCGGCGACTACCTGAACCTCGACGGCACGGTCAACGTGCCCACCGGCGTCGCCGAGCTGCTCGACATCGACCTCTACGGCGAGAACTCGGGACCGCCCGCCCTCGACCTCGGCGACGCGGCCGGCGCCGGGAACGGCGGGGGCGGTAGCGGTACCACCGGGGCCGGTGCCCGCACACGTGATCCCGGGCCGGGTGGTCTGCACCGCCTGCTGGGAGGTGGCCTCCGATGAGCAGGCTCGCCCTCGCCCAGCTGCTCGTGTTCGCGATCGTCGCCGTG
The DNA here is from genome assembly GCF_024648885.1 of Prauserella salsuginis. Classification (GTDB taxonomy): domain Bacteria; phylum Actinomycetota; class Actinomycetes; order Mycobacteriales; family Pseudonocardiaceae; genus Prauserella; species Prauserella salsuginis. The sequence goes on from NZ_JANBBF010000008.1 coordinate 272,117, forward strand.
GCCTGCGGCTATTACGTCGCCGACCGCGTGTTCGGGCCGAACGCCACCGGCGACCCGATCACCGTGACCGTGCGCATGCCCGACACCGGTGGGCTGATCACCGGCTCGCAGGTGACCTATCGCGGCGTCGGCGTCGGTGAGGTCTCGGACGTGCGGATCGCACGCGACCGCGAGGGCGTCGAGGTGGTCGCCTCGCTGCATCCCCGCACGCGCGTCCCCGCCGACACCGACGCCGTGGTCACCATGGAGAGCCCCGTGGCGATCCTCCGCCTCGACTTCCGGCCCGACGACCGTTCCGGGCCCTACCTCGCCACCGGCGACACCGTCACCGCCGACCGCACCCGCAGGCCGCTCCCCCTGGAAGCGCTGCTCGGCGACTTCGTCCGGCTGGCCGACACGCTGCCGACCGAGGACGTCTCCGTGCTCGCCGACTCCCTCGCCACCGGACTGCAGAACGCCACCGGCGACCTGGACCGGATCCTCGAGGGCACCGACGCGCTCCTCGACTTCGGCAGCGAACGCACGGACCAGCTCGAGCGCATCCTCGAGAGCGGCAGGCTCGTCGCCGAGACCAACGGGTCCCGGCTGCGCCAGCTCGCCTCCGCCATGCGCAGCCTCAGCGGCGGGCTGCGCGCCACCGCGCCGGAATTGCGGACGCTGGTCCGCAACGTCCCCGAACCGGCGCGGCGGGTCACGGAGCTGATCGAACGCACGGAACCGTCGCTCGGCACGCTGCTGGGCAACCTGGTCACGACCACCCGACTCGTCGGCATGCGCGGGCCCGCGGTGGAGCAGCTCCTGCGCTCGGCGCCGAAGGCGTTCCACTCGCTCGGCAGCGTCGTCGACGGGGACACCGCCAACTTCTACCTCGTCGGCACGCAGGGTCCGGTCTGCTACAACGACACGCCGCGCCGGGCACCGCAGCGCACCGAGCCGCGCGAACCGCAGTGGCAGTGGCACTGCACCCCCGGGCAAGACCTGAACCAGCGCGGCGCGCAGCACGCTCCCCGCCCCGATGCGGGGGTTCCCACCTCGTCCGGCTCCGACGCGAACACCGATCCCGCTCCTCCGGCCGGCGGCACCCACAGCGATCCCTCCCCCGACGCCACCACCCACGAACCTGCAACCCACGAACCTGCGACCCACGAAACCGCGCCCCACGAAGCCGCCACCGGTGAGCGCGCGCCGTTCACGCTCGGCACCACCGGCGGCCAAGCCGCCGTGCTCGGGCCCCGTTCCTGGTCCTCACTGTTGTTGCAAGGAGTTCACTGATGCACTCTCCCGACCCGGCCGGCCGGAAACCGTCGCCCCGACCCCGCTCGATCGCCGACGACGATCCACCCGACGACACCGCCGGCGCCGCACCCGATGCAAGGTCCACCGAGGACTCCACGAGCGGGCCTGCCGTACCCACCACCGTCGCGGTGACGACACGTGCCGACACCGCGGCCGGGTCCGACGCCGCACCGTCCGACCCGGCCGAGGCGACCCCCACCGAGGCGACCCCCACCGAGGCCGACGCGCCCGATCCCGACGGGTCCGAAGGCGACGTGTCCGAAAACGACGGGTCCGAGGTCGACACCGCGGCCGACGACGGCGCCGAGCCGCGTGGCCGTGCCGCGACCCTGGCAGCGCGGCTGCGGCCGCGGCGGATCCTCGCCGCGGTACTCGTGCTGGCGGTCCTCGGCGGCCTTGGGGTCGCCGCGAGCGCGTTCTTCGCCCAGCGCGCCGAGCAGCAGGCGCGGACCGAGGCCCTCGCAGCCGCCGAGCGCTACGCGGTGGACCTGTCCTCGTACGACCACGAGGACCTCGACGGCAACTTCCGGACGGTGCAAAGCAATGCCACCGGCCAGTTCGGACAGCAGTACCGGCAGGTGAGCGAAAACCTGACGACACTGCTCAAACAGCACAAGGCGACCTCGGAGGGCAACGTCGTCCGCGCCGGGATCGCCGAGGCGGGCGCCGACCGCGCCGTCGTCCTGCTGTTCGTCGACCAGACGATCAGCAACACCAACACCGACCAGCCCCGCGTCGACCGCAACCGGATGGAGATGACCTTGGTCCGCCACGAGGACCGGTGGCTCGTCGACAAGGTCACCCTGCTGTGAGAGGAACCCATCGCATGCTCACTGAATCCGACGTGCGCGCCAGCCTCGGCGACGCGACCGTCCCCTCGCTGGTTCGCCGCAACGCCGAGCGCTGCGGCGACAAGCCCGCCCTGTCCGGATCCGACGGCACCCACACGTGGGCCGACGTGCGCGAGCAGATCGCGGCCGTCGCCCACGGGCTGTCGGCCGCCGGGCTCGGCCGGGGCGATCGCATGCTCATCGACGTCACCAGCCGCCCCGAGCACTGGATCGTCGACTTCGCCGCGGTGCACCTCGGCGCGCTGCCGTGCACGACCTACGCCACGCTCTCGACCGAGCAGATTCGGCACGTGGCCACCCACAGTGCGGCCACGGTCGTCGTGCTGGAGGGAGCCGCACAGCTGCACCGGTGGCGGCCCGTGCTCGACGCTCTGCCGAATCTGCGGGCGGTCGTCGTCCTCGACGCCGCGGAGATCCCCGAGGGCGAATCCGTGTTCGTCTCCTACGACGAGCTCCGCCGCGGTGGAGCCGATCTGCACCGCCGCGATCCGGCCGCCGTCGAGCGGTGGGCCGACACTCCGCGGCAGTCCGATCCGGTGTGCATGATCTACACCTCCGGCACGACCGGCGCGCCGAAAGGCGTGGTGTTGAGCCATGAGAACGTGCTGTACCAGGCAGCGGCCCAGGAGCTGATCCGCCCGGTCGAGGACCACCCGCGCATGGTGGCCTACCTGCCACTGGCGCACGTGGCCGAACGCGTGCTGGGGATGTACCTGCTGCTGCTGTCGGCGGGCCACGCCACCGTGTGCCCGGATCAGGCGCAGCTGGTGCCGACACTGCAGAAGATCCGCCCGCACGGCTTCTTCGGGGTGCCGCGCGTGTGGGAGAAGATCGCGGCCGGCATCCAGGGCATCCTCGGCGGCCTGCCCGAGGACCAGCGCGCCGCGATCGAACGGGCCCGCGAGGTCGCCGCGACCGTGTACGGGATCCGCGCCGACGGCGGAGAGCCGGCGCCCGAGGTCGCCGACGCGTTCGACCGCGCCGACCGGGCGGTGCTCCGGCCGTTGCGCGAACAGCTCGGGCTCGGCGAGGCCGAGCGCCTCGGCAGCGGCGCGGCCCCGATCCCGGCGTCGGTGCTGGAGTTTTTCGGCAGCCTCGGCATGACGATCATGGAGGTCTGGGGCCTGTCGGAGACGACCGGTGCGGCGACCTCGACCCTCCCCACGAGGTACCGCGCCGGTACCGTCGGCATGCCGATGCCGGGCATGGCGGCACGGATCGCCGAGGACGGCGAGGTCGAGGTGCGCGGCCCACTGGTGTTCCTCGGCTACCTCGACGACGACGGCGGCATCCGCCGGGACACCGACGCCGACGGCTGGCTGGCGACCGGCGACATCGGCTCCTTCGACGAGGACGGCTTCCTCACCATCACCGACCGCAAGAAGGAGCTGATCATCACCTCCAGCGGCAAGAACGTCTCCCCGAGCAAAGCCGAAGGCCTGTTGCGCACCCATCCGCTGGTCGGCTGCGCCGCCGTCATCGGAGATCAGCGGCCGTACGTCACGGCGCTGCTGACCCTCGACGAGGAATCCGCCCCGGCGTGGGCGAAGGCGCGCGGCATCGACACGACCGATCTGGCCGAGCTCGCCGAGCACCCGGACGTGCTGGCCGCGCTCGCCGACGCCGTCGAGACGGCCAACGCCGAGCTGGCTCGGCCCGAACAGATCAAGAACCACCGCGTGCTGCCGCAGCCGTGGACACCGGAGAGCGGCGAGCTGACCCCGACGATGAAGCTCAAACGCCGGGTGATCAGCGACCGCTACGCCTCCGCCATCGCATCCCTGTACGCCGACGGAAAGGCGAGCACCTCGTGACACTCATGACCCTCACCCAGGAGCAGCAGGACTTCGTCGACGCCGTCACCGACTTCTGCCGCCGCGAGGTCAGCGACGACGTCGCTCGGCCGCACGACGACGGCCTCTACCGGAAGATGGCCGACCTCGGCTGGCTCGGCGTCACGACACCCGAGGAGTACGGGGGTGCGGGCCGCGGCATGCGGGACCTGTTACTGCTGCTGGAGACCAGCGCCCACGGCAAGGCCCCGACGGGCGGTTACGCGACGTCGGTGATCACCGCGGCGGCGTTCGAGAAGTTCGGCACGCCCGATCAGAAACGCACCGTGCTCGGCGACTTCGTGGCCGGCGACGTGCTGTCCATCTCGATGTCCGAACCCGGAGCGGGATCCGATGTCGGCGGGCTGATTTGCCGTGCCGAGAAGGTCGACGGCGGCTGGGTCGTGGACGGACAGAAGACGTGGTGCTCGAACGCGCACATCGCCAAGCACATCCTCCTGGTGGCCCGGACCTCGACCGCGGGCGGCAAGCACGAGGGGCTCACCATGTTCCTCGTGCCCGCCGATGCGGACGGGCTGGCGATCCGCGGCATCGAGACGATGGGCGGCCGTGAGGTCAACGACCTCTACTTCACCGACTGTCATCTTCCCGAGGACGCAGTCGTCGGGACCTGCGGCCGCGCGTGGCCGCAGCTGATGGCCGGGCTGAACATCGAGCGGATGATCCTTGCCGGGCTCATGCTCGGCACGGCGCGGCGGATCTTCGACGACACCGTCGCCTACGTGACCGAGCGGGAGCAGTTCGGCCGCCCGATCGGCTCATTCCAGGCACTCAAGCACCGGATCGCCGACCTTGCCACCGACCTCGAGGCGACCCGCCTGCTGGTGCACGACGCCGCCGCGCGCATGGACGCCGCCCCGGGCGAGCTGTTCCCGCGCGAGGCCTCGATGGCCAAACTGAAGGCCACCGAGCTGGCCAAGACCATGGCCCTGGAGGGCATGCAGATGATGGGCGGCTACGGCTACGCCACCGAGTACGGTATGGAGGCGATGCTCCGCTCGACCGTCGTGTCCACCGTGTACGGCGGGACCAGCGAGATCCAGCGCGACATCATCGGCAAGACCTACGGGCTGTGACGGGTCGGCGGTGGTGGTGCGCCGGGCGGCGCACCACCACCGGCCCTCCCGCAGACACCGTCTCCGGCACACGTCCGGTCCGCTCACGCGTCCCGGCGCTCGCTCGGCGCCCCGGCGCCGAGCAGCGACAGCGGGTGGTCGTAGAGCTGGGTGAGCAGACCCGTGCACGCCGCCATCGCCTGCACGTTCCGCCCGAACCGGGTCACGGTGATCAGGTCCGTGCCCGGCAACGTCGTGGCGGCGGCGAACTCCTCCCGCACCGTGTCGAGGTACGCGGGCGCCTCGGTGATCGCCTGCCCGCCGAGGACGACGAGTTCCGGGTTGACCAGGTCCCGCGTCATGGCGATCGCCCTGCCGAGGGCGCGGGCGCGTTGGGTGAGCAACTCACGTGCCCGCGGGTCCCGGTCGGCCGCGGCGACGAGGTCGCCCAGTTCCGAGCCCGTGATGATCCCGGCGCTCCGGGCGCGTTCGACCACTGCCCGTTCCGCGACCGTCGCCTCGAGGCAGCCCGTGCGCCCGCACTCGCACCGCACGTCGGTGCCGACCGGCAGGTGGGCGATGCTGCCGGACTGGCCCGGACCGCGATGCAGCACCCCGTCGACGGCGATCGCCACGCCGGCCATCTCCCGCGCGTAGAAGTACAGCGAGCTGGCAGCGCGGCCGGACACCCCGAACAGCAGTTCCGCGGTCGCCATCGCGGGCACGTGCCCGTCCAGGTGCACCGGCAGCCCGGTCACCTGTTCCAGCACCGCGCGCGCAGGCACGCCGCGCCAGCCCAACGGGCCGTGGTCGAGCAGCCCGCGCTCGGCGTCGACCTGTCCGCCGATGGCCAGTCCGATCCCGATGATGCGCCGCTGCGGCCATTCGGCCAGGAAGGTGCTCACCTCGTCGCCGATGGCCCGCAGCACCTCGGTCGCCGAGCCCTGCGGGGTCGGGATGCGCTCGCTACCCAGCAACGTGCCGGAGAGGTTGGTCAGGCCGTAGGTCGTGGTCACGATGCCGATGTGGACGCCGCACGCGGCGATGACGTCGTCGTCGAGCCGCACCGGCACCGTCGGCCTCCCGATCCCGCCGCCGGTCGCCATCTCGGGTGCTTCCCGCAACAACGCCAGGTCGGTCAGCGCGGTCACCTGCCTGCTGACCGTGGGCATGCTCAGCCCGGTCAGCCGTGCGATCTCCGCGCGCGACAACGGACCGTCCGTACGCGCCGCGGCCAGCACCGCGGCCGCGTTCGACTCCCTCACCCCGCCCGCGCCGGGGACGTCCCGGACCGACTCCGGTAGTCGCCTGCCCACTCGTTACCTCGCTTTCGTCTCGGTCGAAACCCTACGTGCTCACCGGCCATCCCACCGGATTTCCCACACCTCGAAACCGACGGGGTATTAATTTCTCGATGTTGCAGAATTTCTTTTCACCAAGTTAGAAAAACCGTGTCACCCGTCACGTTCCACAGTTTTCCGAAACAGTGGACCGCGGGATGATCGTCGTGCCAGCATCGGACACGCGGCAGGCACGACTGTCTTCGCCTGCGACCACACGCGCCTTCGATCGGACTCCACCATCGTCCGAACAGAGCCGCGGGCGACGCGGTGAGCGGCAGAAATGCGCCCACCACGGACGGGAAAAGGGTCTCGCCGCATTACTGAACACGCTCGACACCGGCAATTCCGACAACCTGTGAAATTGCCGGACACCTTTCGATTCACCGGGGGCGGCATGCACACACTTCTCCTGTTCGGACTGGCCGGATTCCTGGCCCAGCTGGTCGACGGCTCGCTCGGCATGGCCTTCGGTGTCACCGCCACGACGACGCTGTTGGTGGCCGGCACCACGCCGGCCGTCGCCTCCGCGGCCGTGCACCTTGCCGAGGTCGGTACGACGCTGGCGTCCGGCCTGTCCCACTGGAAGATGCGCAACGTCGACTGGCGCGTCGTCGCAACGCTGGCCCTGCCGGGAGCCGTCGGAGCAGTGCTCGGCGCCTACGTGCTCACGTCGCTTGCCACGTCGTCGGCCGAGTTGTGGATCACGACGATCCTGCTACTGCTCGGCCTCTACGTGCTGATCCGGTTCGCGTTCCTCGAGCTGGGCTCGCTGATCACCGCGAAACGGCCCGGTGCGCGATTCCTCGCCCCGCTGGGCGTCGTCGCCGGGTTCGTCGACGCCAGCGGTGGAGGCGGCTGGGGCCCGGTCGCGACCACGACCCTGCTGTCGTCCGGCAGGCTCGAACCGCGCAAGGTCGTCGGCTCGGTGGACACCTCCGAGTTCATCGTGGCGATCGCCGCGAGCGTGGGCTTCCTGTTCGCGCTGTCGCACACCGACGGCATGAACTACACGGTCGTCGCGGGGCTGATGATCGGCGGCATGATCGCCGCGCCGTTCGCTGCATGGCTGGTGCGCAAGCTGCCACCGCGGATCCTCGGAGCGGCGGCCGGTGGGCTCATCGTGTTCACCAACTCGCGCTCCCTGCTGAACGCGCTCGACGCTTCGACGACGGTCACCGTGGCCGTACTGGCGGGCATCGGCGTGCTGTGGGCCACCGGCCTCACCGCGGCGATCCGCTCCATCCGGGCCGAGCGACGCCTGAACGTCCTGGCCGGCGAGACCGATCCGGACCCCGGCAACACGGCCACCGTCGCCGGTGAGGTCACCACGCACGTCGTCGCCGACGTCGCCGACGACGACGCCGTGTCCGCCACCCGAAACCGGCCGGCCGAACACACCTGACGGCCGAGAACCACGTGGGCGGGGCCGGGGATCGCTCCCCCGCCCCGCCCACGTGCGTGCCAGTTCGCCTCGGACCCGGTCGTCAGGACCGTTCGATCGCCTCGATGATCGCCGGGCGCAGCTGCTCGGGCCGGATGACCGCGTCGACCGAGCCGACCTCGACGGCGCGGGCGATGCTGTGGATGCCGTCGAACTCCGCGGCCACCTCGCCGAGCTTGTCGGCACGCACCTCGGCGCGCACCTCGGCCAGCGTGGCGGCCGCCGCAGCACGGTCACCGCCCTCCGCCGCGGCCGCGGCCCGCTGCGCCTCCTGCACGCGCGGATCCGCCGCCGTGCGCGCGTCGACATCCGCGGAGAACACCACCGCGGCGGCGGGCGCACCGCCGAGCACCGAGGCATACGAACCGTCGACGGCCAGCACCGTCATGTTCGGGTTGAGCGCCTTGGAGAACACCACGAACGCGCCCCCGTGGTAGCGCGAGATCACGCAGAACACGATCGGCCCGTCGAAGTTCACGATCGCCCTGCCGATCTCGGCGCCGTACTCCAGCTGGAGCTTGCGCATCGACTCGGGGCTGCCGTCGAACCCGGACAGGTTGGCCAGCACCACGAGCGGCCGATTACCGCTCGTCGCGTTGATCGCGCGCGCGGCCTTCTTCGACGACCGCGGGAACAGCGTGCCCGCGGTGTAGGTGTCCGGACCGTCCGTCGGCGGGAACCCACGGCGCGGCACCGGTCGCGATTCGATGCCCAGCAGGCACACCGGGCGCCCGCCCAGGTGCACGTCCTGCACGACGGCGGTGTCCGCATCGGCCATGCCCGCCCAGCGTTCCAGCACCGGGTGGTCCTGATCGGACAGTGCGCGCATCACGGTGCGGATGTCGAACGGCTTCTTCCGGTCCGGGTTGGACTCGGCGGAGAAGATCTCCCCGACAGTGCTGAAGTCGCTGCCCGCCACGTGGTGCGGGAACCCGGAGACGTCGCGGTCGGCAGGGTCGACCGTGCCCGCCACCCGCGGCGCGGACTCCCCCGCCGCCACGTACGTGTGGTCGTAGTGCCGCATCAGCACGTCCCGCGCCCCGGCCAGATCGGAGGCCCAGTACTGCGCCTGCCCGTTCGGCCCCATCACCCGGTCGTAACCGCCGATGCCGAAGTTGTCCTCCGCCGAGACGCCGCCGGAGAAGTCCAGCGACTGCTTACCGGTGAGCACCATGGCCGAATCCGGCGTCATCACCAGGATGCCCTTGGTGTGCATCAGCATCGTGGCCTCGGCGTTCCAGTACGGCTGGGCGCCGACGTTGATGCCGGCGACCACGATGTTGATCTCACCGCCGGCCTGGGTGAACTCCACGATGCGCTTCAGCGCGGCCGCGACCCAGTCCATGTTCTCGGTACCCGAGTCCATCGCGATGCGGGCACCCGCCGACAGGGCGAACCATTCGACCGGCACCTGCATCCGGTCGGCCAGGTCCAACGCGGCGATCACACGCGCGCACTCCGGTTCCGACAGTGATCCCAACGACTTCGTGGGGTCACCCAGCAGCACGACCCGGGTGACACCGTCGGGATGCAACGCCGTCGGGGTGGACACGACACCCGCGACGATGCCGGTCGTGTTGCCACCCTTCGGCCGATCGACGGGGACGAGCGCACCGGCCTCGTCGAGGTCGTGCTCGGTGAACGTCCCGTCGCTGCCGGCGAGCATCGCGGTGAGTTCGTACGGGTACACCGCACCGCGGCGCCGCGCCCGCAGCACCTTCTGACCGTAGTCGTCGAGCGGCCGGATGTCCTCGGACGGCGGTTCGACGACCTCGACCTTCACACCGGAGCCGACGTCGTAGCTGATGCGCACGGCGGTGTCGCGCAGCTCGCCGTGCTCCTCGTCCGACCGGCGGCCGATCAGGAGCACCTCTTCCAGGCCCGCGCCCGCCGTGGTGGGCAGCACGCGCCGCGCGATGGCGTCGACCTCGTCGAGCGTCAGCCGGTTGGGCGGCCAGACGTACAACAGCACCCGGTTCGTGTCGAGCCGCTTCTTGGCCGGACGCCCCGCCTGCTGCTGCCGGATCGCCGCCACGCACGCGTCGAGCGTGTCCTCGACGTCCGGCAACGCCAGGATCCGGCCGGTGTCCTCGTCCTTCAACGGCGTCAGGTCGCGCACCTGCGCCATCGCCACGAGGCGCTCGTCGGCCTCGTTGCCCGTCGCCACGGCGCGGTAGAGGTAGACCTCCTCGTCGTCCGACGGCAACCGGGTCAGGTCGAAGTTGCGCCACCGGGGCAGCTGCAGCCGCTGCGCGATCATCGGGTGCAACCCGCGGATGACCCGGTCCTCGGCCAGCCCATCGGCCGTGGCCGTGAACGTGAAGTGGTGGTGCATGGCCGCTCCGGTGCGGCCGGCGACGCTGGCCGTGACCCGCACCGTACGGTCCGGCAGCGGAGCCGCCGCGAGTTCGTTCCGGAGGCGCTCGGCCATCGCGTCGGCGTCGCCGGGCTGGTCGGGCCAGGTCACGTAGACGTCGGCCACCACGTCGGCGGGTCCGCCGTCGGCGGGTCCGCCGTCGCCCGGTTCGCCGTCGGCCAGTGCCGCCACGACGCCGAGCGCGTCGCCGAACCGGGCCATGTCGGTCGCGGTGCTGACGAGCCGGTACCTCGCCGGATCGGAACCGCCTGGCCGGTATTCGCCGGTGACGCAGTCGAATCCGGAGCTGCGGCCCGTGTCGATCCCGTGCAGTCGGCGGGAACCGTAGTAACGCCGGGCCAGCACCTCGAGCATCGGCCGCTGATCGGTGCCGGGACGCACCATGCGCTGGGCGAGCACCCGGACCAGCGGTTCCGGGGTCGCGACCATGGCGGCGATCCGCTCGTCGCGGTCGGGCGCGTCCGGATGGGCGTCGAGGTGCCGCAGGTGGCGGCGCACGGCGGTGTAGCTCTCGGCCCGGTTACGCCGGTACATCGGCTGGCCGAACCACCGGAACACCAGACTCCTCGCCAGGTCCGTGACCACCGGGAACCGCAACTGGGTCGCGACGACGAGGTGCTCCAGTGCCTCCCCGACCGTCAGCCGCACGGCCTCCGGCGGAGCCGGTTCGGTCAGCCACTGCTGCAGCACCGCCGTCACGACGGCCGCATCGGCCGTGCCGCGCTGCTGTGCAAGGAAGATACGGAAGACCGCCTCTTCGAGCTGCGGGGTGCGGTCGAGCTCGGTGACGCCGTAGTGCCCGAGCACGCGGGTCAGCTTGGCCAGGAACCCCTCGGACAACCCGGCACGCTCGGTGTCGAGGCTCTGCAGGTAGGTGTGGAAGTACTCGCGTGCACTGTGGACGCTGGCCCCGGCGTCCTGATCGGCCTGCCCGCCGACGACCGGCCGATTGCGCGTCAGCTCGCACAGGTCGGCGAACACCCGCAGCAGACCGGCCTCCCCGGACAGCGGGCGGGTGCCGTCGTCGGCCAGCTGCGCCCGGGCCTTGGAGTACCCGACCGGGGCGCCGGCGTCCTCGTCCGGTCCGATGTCGAAGCCCAACAACCGCCAGTGCAGCCGGTCCAGACCACGACCGACCTGATCGGCCGCCGAGCCTTCCGGGGGCGCGACAGGCAGCTCCAGATCCACGCGCTGTGCCACGTCGGCGGTCTCGGCGGTCTCGGCGGTCTCGGCGGCGTCCTCGTCGGCCACCGGTTCGAGCCGCAGCAGCGGCGCGCCCGCCTCGACCTGGCTGCCCACCGATACCGGGCGCTGCACCAGCCTGCCGCGGAACGGTGCTCGCAGCACCGTCTCCATCTTCATGCTCTCCAGCACGAGCACGGGTGCGCCCGCCTCGACCTCGTCGCCCGGTTCGATCGGCGTCGCCACCACGAGCGCAGGAGCCGGTGAGCGCAGCACGCCGCCCTCGTCCCGGCTGACCCGGTGGGTCACGCCGTCAACCTCGACCAGGTGGACCGGTCCGTGCGTGCCGGTCACGAGGCGGTACCGGTGGCCGTGCACCGTGACCTGGCCGCTCCGGTCGTCGAACCGTTCCAGCGTGGCGTCGAACGCCGGTGCCGTCCCCGCGCCGTCGATCTCGACCCGGAACCGCCGTGGCCCGGTCCGCGCGACGGTCACGCGATAGCCCGCACCGCGCAGCTTCAGGTCAATCGCCGTGGCACCGTCGTGCCGCACCTGGGGCCGCCCGCCGTGGGCCGTGGCCAGCAGGCGCTGCCGTTCCGCCTGCTCACCCTCCTCGTAGGCCTCGATCGCCGCCGCCGCGAGCGCGACCCCGGAGTGGCGGTGCGAGGCCAGCCTGCCCTCCGCGCGCACCCGGTCGATCCAGCCGGTGTCGGCGCTGCCGTCGATCACCTCGGGTGCGTCCAGCAGGTCGAGCAGGAAGCTCTTGTTGGTGGCACCGCCGTCGATGAGCACGGTCGTGTCCCGCACCGCGCGGCGCAGCCGGGCGAGCGCCTCGTCCCGGGTGCGGCCATAGGTGATGATCTTCGCGATCATCGAGTCGAAGTCCGCCGGGATGTCGTCGCCGGCGCCCACCCCGGTGTCGACCCGGACCCCGGGACCACTCGGCAGGTTCAGCAGCGAGATGTGCCCGGGGGCCGGTGCGAAGTCGCGGTCCGGGTCTTCGGCGTTGAGCCGCGCCTCGACGGCGTGACCGAGCTCCTGCGGCTGCGGACCGGTCAGTGCACCGCCTTCGGCCACGTGCAGCTGCGCCTTGACCAGGTCGAATGACGTCGTCGCCTCGGTGATGGGGTGTTCGACCTGCAGGCGGGTGTTCACCTCGAGGAACGCCAGCAGTCGCTCACCCGGGTGGTACAGGAACTCGACGGTCGCCGCACCGCGGTATCCGACGGCGAGCGCGAGCCGTTCGGCCGAGGCCTTGAGCTCGGCCACCTGCTCGGCCTCGAGCCGCACCGACGCCGACTCCTCGATCACCTTCTGGTTGCGGCGCTGCACCGAGCAGTCACGCACGCCGAGGGCCCAGGCCGTGCCCTGGCCGTCGGCGATCACCTGCACCTCGACGTGCCGCGCGCCGGTGACGAGTCGTTCCAGGAACACCACGCCGCTGCCGAACGCACGCTCGGCCTCGGCACTGGTCCGTTCGTAGGCTTCCGCCAGATCATCAGCGGTCTCGACCACGCGGATGCCGCGGCCGCCACCGCCCGCGGTCGCCTTCAGCATCAGCGGGTAGCCGATGCCGCCCGCGGCCTCGAGCGCACCGTCGAGACCGTCGACCGGACCTCGGCTCCACGGCGCGACGGGCACGCCGACCTCCTCGGCGATCAGCTTGGCGCCGATCTTGTCGCCGAGCCTGCGCATCGCCTCCGGGGACGGGCCGACGAAGGCCACGCCGAGCCGTTCGCACAGCTGCGCGAACGCCGGATCCTCGGCGACGAATCCCCATCCGACCCACGCCGCGTCCGCTCCCGAACCGGTCAGGGCGCGCTCCAGCACCGCCATGTCCAGGTACGGCCGGTCGGCGGCGTTGCCCAGCTCCCAGGCGTGATCCGCTTCGCGCACGAACGTGGCGCCGCGGTCGACGTCGGTGTGGAAGGCGATCGTCTCGCGACGACCCCCGTCCTCGGCGTTGAGTTCGCGCACGGCACGGATGAGCCGCATCGCGGCCTCACCTCTGTTGACGATGGCGATGCGGGTGAACAACCTGGGCAAACCTCACAACCTGCTGTCACGCCCCGGGCGGTGACTCCGGGCTCTCGCGTTCGGGTTTCTTCGCGTTCGGACGTCGGTGTCCGCGACACGCGTGCGGACACAGGCGAACCGGGTCCCGGCACACGTCCGTCCGCGCTTCCCCAGCTTCCCCGCACGGGCGCCGGCTCCGGAATGATCGCAGCCGCCACGTCGCACCGGGGCGGTTTGTAGAAATCCACCAAAAATCGACGCGGTGGGACGCGGACGGGCCACGAGCCGCCGACCTCGCGCCGACGGCCGGACCGCACCCCTCCGCGCCACGACGGCGTCGGCAGGGCCCGGCCGCGCGCAGGGCCGGGTGCGGGTCAGGCCAGGATGCCGTGCTTGGTGAGGTGAGCGACGAGCAGTTCACCGATGTGTTCGATGTGCCCGACCATCGTGCGGCGCGCGGCCTCCGGGTCCCGGGCGCGCAACGCCGCCAGGATCTCCGCGTGATCGTGGGCCGACGCCGACGGCCAGCCTTCGATCGTGCCGAAGAAGCGCAGCGGCACGTAGTTGACGGTCAGGTTCAGCAGTGAGGCCATCCGGGCCGAGCCCGAGGCCTTGTTGACCGTCCGGTGGATCTCGTGGTTGAGGCTGTCGACCAGGTCGGTCTCGCCCGCCCGCTCGGCATCGGCCAGCTCGTCCTGGACCGAGCACAGGCGGGCGATCTCGGCCTCGTCGAGGTGTTCGGCCGCGCGCGCCGCAAGCTCACCCGCGATGTAGGCCTGCACCTGGAACAGGTCGCGTACGTCGCCGCCGGTGAGAGCCACGACGCGATAACCGCGCCGCGGCTCCCACCGCACCGAGCCTTCGCTGTGCAGAATCATGAGCGCCTCGCGCACGGGCGTCTGACTGACGCCGAGCTGTGCCGCGAGGTGCTCGGTGCGGACGAACTCCCCCGGCGGGAACTCGCCCACCATGATGCCCTCGCGCACGTATGCGGCGACGCGCTCGCTCAGCTGCTGCTTGTCACCGAACGGGCCGCGCCGAGCGGGCACCGCCCGGCCGCGGAGCGCCTCTTCTGCGTTGTCGGTCACCGTTCGATTCTAGGCGCGACCGTGATCACCTCCCGTGACGCCGGAGCCGCCGGAGGCCGCCTCGCCGGAGGAGCCACCGGTGGACGCCCCGTCACCGGGGCCGCCGACACGACGGGAGCGCGCCGCGTCGGCGGCCGCCGCGCTCGCGTCGCCGGAGGCCGACGCACGCTGCGCCAGTTCGCGGTACGTCAGCGGCGCCCGCTCGAACCGGCCCTCGTGGGCGGCGACCGCGTCGCGGCGGGTCGACAGTTCCGGGTACTTCTCGGCCAGTCGTTCGCGGTGTTCGAGGTTCCGCCGCCACTGGGCGACGTACTCGCGGTCACCGCGCCCGGTGCCCTCCCACGAGGTCGGGGCCCGGTCCGGCCCCACCGGCGGCCGGGCGCCGCCGGCGAGCGAGACCGCGGACGGCAGTCTCGCCGTGGTGGCGCCACAGGCCGGGCAGTCCGGGTCGGGGCTGCGCCAACTGGGTTGGAGCTTCTCGAACCGTGCCCCGCATGCACAGCGGTAGTCGAACAGCGGCATCGTCACCACCTCCTTCGCGTGCTCCGCAGCGGTTCACGTGTAGTAGTTGCCCGGTCCGGTCCTGAGTTCGGCCATCTGGTCGGCGGCGTGCCCGAAGACGATGGTCGCGCCGGTCTTCTCCTCGACGGAACGGATCTTCTCGACCGAGGCGAACCAGGCGACGGTGTCGTAGACGATGCCGGCCGCGATCGGGGGCGGGCCGTAGCTCTCCCGCAGGTACAGCGAGTCGGACGTGAACAGCATCGTTCCGGAGTCGGCGAGGTCGACCTGCAGCGACAACGTGCCCCACGTGTGGCCGGGGGTCCGTAACAGCGTCACGCCCGGCAACAGCTGGGTGTCCTCGGTGATCGTGTCCAGTTCGAGACCGTCGTAGTCGGACTTGATGTGGGCGCCCTTGTTGTAGCCGTCGAAGCCCAGCGCGCCCTGCTTCTCGGCCTCGT
This sequence comes from Prauserella salsuginis, assembly GCF_024648885.1. GTDB lineage: Bacteria > Actinomycetota > Actinomycetes > Mycobacteriales > Pseudonocardiaceae > Prauserella > Prauserella salsuginis. The sequence goes on from NZ_JANBBF010000008.1 coordinate 287,581, forward strand.
CGACGACGATCCTCGTTCCGGTGTCCTGCCACAGCTTCGCGTTGGCCGCGTGGTCCATGTGCAGGTGCGACAGCAGCAGGTAGTCGATGTCGCCGGGTTCGAGGTTCAGCTGGTCGAGCCGCGAGTCTAGCCACGTGTCGTCGGTGACCTCGTCGACCGGGAAGAACTGGTCCAGCCCGGTCGGGCCCCAGCGCTGTTCCCAGTCGCGCGGGACACCGGCGTCCCACAGGAGTTTCGTGCCGTCGGGGTGTTCGATGTAGACCACGTGGGTCGGCACCGGCACCCAATCGCGCTGTTTTCCGGGGTTGCCGCGCGTCGCCATCCGCTGCGGGTCGATGAGCAGCCACGTCAGGTCGGCGTGCATCGTGCCCGTCGGCAGGATGGTCACCTTGATCTTGTCGGCGTCCGTCGCCATCGCTTCCTCCACTGGATATGCGGGTCACCCGCACCCGGAGCCTCGCCCGGTGCAGGCCGGGCCGCCGGGAGCAGACACGTCGTCGGGTCGTGCTCGGGTCAGGGAGTCCGTTGACGCCGCGGGTCACCCGCGGCCGCCTCGCATGCGCCGCCCACCTCCTCCGTTCCGCCGTCACCGGGCCGCCGTCACCGGGCGACACCGCCGGGATGCCGCCGCTCGTGTCAGCGCTCTTTCCTCGGTACGCCGGACGCGGCCGGAAGGGAATCGGTGACCCACCATCCGACGAATCGTCGAGCCGCTGCGCGCGCCGCACGCGGGCCGGCACACGCGAACCCGGTGACGGCCCACGTGCCGAGGTGGAGCTGCGCCGTGCACCCGTCACCGCCCCGACCGGAGCAGTCCGTCGGCAACAACCCTGAGATGGGAGTGATGTGAACCACAACTATGGATCCTGTTGCCGGATTCTATAGAATCCAGTCATCATGAGAGCACCGTGCGACCACGGCACGCACGGCCGCACGCCTGCCCCGCCACCCTGCTCGCCGAGAACGCATCCGGCTTGCACCGCGGCGACAGGTCCGCCCCGCCCACCGGCACCCGCCGGCATCCGACCTCCACGAGCGTCGGCACGACCATCAGGAGCGACATGGATCCGAACGGCACCGGGAAGCCGCACCGTGCCACCGCACCGGACGGCGCCACGGACACGGCGGCGTTGAGCGGCGTTCCGGGCCTGCGAGAGCACCTCGACGGCTGGAACCCGCCGCCGGTCCGGGACTCCGGCGTCGTCGCGCCGGAACCGGTGGCAGCACTGTCGGCGTTGTTCGACCGCCCACCGGCCGCGACACCCGGCGACCCTCTCCCACCGCTGTGGCACTGGCTCCATCTCCTCGACTGGCCCGAACAACACCGCCTCGGACCCGACGGGCATCCGCTCACCGGGCCGTTCCTGCCGCCGATCCCGGACCGCAGGCGCATGTTCGCGGGCGGGCGGGTGCACTGTCCGGCTCCACTCGTCGTCGGCACGACAGTCGAACGGACGTCCTCGATGACCGCATGCACCGTCAAGGACGGCCGCAACGGCCAGCTCGCGTTCGTGACCGTCCGGAGCGACTGGTACCAGGACGGCGAACTGCGCGTCACGGACGAACTGGACTATGTCTACCGCTCCGGTGACGAGGGCCCACGCGTCTTCGACGTCCCGACCGATCCCCCACCGGACGCCGATACCGATACCCGCGTGCCGTGGCGCCTCACCCCGGACACCTCTCCGGTGGCGCTGTTCCGGTTCAGCGCGTTGACGGCCAACGCGCACCGCATCCACTACGACGCGCCCTACGCCCGGGACGTCGAAGGGTATCCGGGGCTGGTCGTCCACGGCCCGCTCCTCGTGCTGCTGATGTTGGAGGCCGTGGGCCGTGCCGACTCCCGGCCGGTGGCCGAGGTGCGGTTCCGGCTGCGGCGCCCGGTGTTCAGCGGCATGCCGGTCCTCGTCCGCGGTGGCCCGGACGAGGCGGGAGGGGCGGCCATGGCGGTCGCGAGCGCCGCCGACGACCGCCACGCGACCGCGGACGTGCGGTTCCGCAGCTGACCGGCACCCGCCGGATACGACAACGAACGACTCTTCGGACAGGGAGCCAGCAGTGACGACCGAAACGGATCTGGACGAGGCCGAACAGGCCATCGTGGACACCGTGCGTGATTTCGTCGACCGAGACGTACGCCCGGTGGTGCGGCAACTGGAACACGACAACACCTATCCCGAGAAACTCATCGAGCAGATGAAACGACTCGGGATCTTCGGGCTGGCCGTACCGGAGCCCTACGGCGAGGTGCGGGTCTCGGCATCGTGCTATGCGCTCGTGACCGAGGAACTCGCCCGTGGGTGGATGAGCCTCGCCGGCGCGATGGGCGGGCACACCGTCGTCGCCAAGCTGCTGTCGGACTACGGCACCGAGGAACAGAAGCGACGGTATCTGCCGCGGATGGCGACCGGCGAGCTGCGCGCCACCATGGCACTCACCGAGCCCGGCGGTGGTTCGGACCTGCAGGCGATGCGCACCGTCGCCACGCGCACCGACGGCAGCGGGGACACCCCCGCCAGTGGGGGCGTAGCCGGCGAGGGAGGCTACGTACTCAACGGTGCGAAGACCTGGATCAGCAACGCCCGCCGCGCCGGGCTGGTGGCCGTGCTGTGCAAGACCGACCCTGCGGCCGAGCCGGCGCACCGCGGCATCAGCGTGCTGCTGGTGGAGAAGGAGGTACCGGGCTTCTCGGTGTCCCGTGATCTGCCCAAACTCGGATACAAGGGCGTCGAGAGTTGTGAGCTGTCGTTCGACGACTGCCGCGTACCCGGCGACGCCCTGCTCGGCGGTGTCGAAGGCAAGGGCTTCGGACAGATGATGCGCGGGCTCGAGATCGGCCGCATCCAGGTCGCCGCCAGGGCCACCGGGGTCGCGCGCGCGGCGTTCGACGACGCGCTCCGCTATGCCCAGGAACGTGAGTCGTTCGGCGTTCCCATCTGGCAGCACCAGTCGGTCGGCAACCACCTGGCGGAGATGGGCACCAAGCTCACCGCGGCCCGGCAGCTGCTGCTGCACGCGGCGCGGCGCTACGACTCGGGGCAGCGTGCCGACATGGAAGCCGGCATGGCGAAACTGTTCTGCTCCGAGACGGCGATGGAGATCGCCCTGAACGCGGTGCGGGTGCACGGCGGATACGGCTATTCGACCGAGTTCGACGTCGAACGCTATTTCCGGGACGCACCGCTGATGATCGTCGGTGAGGGCACGAACGAGATCCAGCGGAACGTGATCGTCTCCCAGCTGGTGGCCCGCGACGGGCTCTGACCGCCCGCAGGCCCGCATCCGTGCCGGCGCCCGGTGCGTCCCGGCGCCGGCACGGATCGCGCGGTCGGCGCCGTCAGCGCGGCGCCATGCGGATGGCGCCGTCGAGCCGGATCGTCTCCCCGTTGAGCATCGGGTTCTCCACGATGTGCCGCGCCAGCGAGCCGTACTCGGCCGGGGCACCCAGCCGCGACGGGTGCGGCACCTGCTCCCCGAGCGACTTGACGGCGTCCTCGGGCAGGCCCGCGAAAAGCGGGGTCTCGAACAGGCCCGGCGCGATCGTCACCACGCGGATCTTCAGGTTCGCCAGGTCGCGGGCGATCGGCAGGGTCATGCCGACGATGCCGCCCTTCGACGCCGAGTACGCGGCCTGCCCGATCTGGCCGTCGTAGGCCGCGACCGACGCGGTGTTGATGATGACTCCGCGTTCCTCACCGGACTCCTCGGTCTGCGACATGCGCTCGGCGGCGAGCCGGATGACGTTGAACGTGCCGATGAGGTTGATGTTCACGACCTTGGTGAAGTCGGCGAGCGGGAACGCGCCCTTCTTCGACACGGTCTTGACCGCGTTGCCGATCCCCGCGCAGTTGACCGTGATCCGCAGCGGGCCGAGCTTCGCTGCGGCGTCGACGGCGGCCGCGACGTCGTCCTCCTTCGTGACGTCCCCCGGCGCGAACACGACGTTCTCGCCCAGCTGCTCGGCGACCGCCTCGCCGTCCGACGACGGCAGGTCGAGGATCACGATCTTCGCGCCCTGCCCGTGCAGTTCCCGCACCGTGGCGAGCCCGAGACCGGACGCTCCGCCGGTGACCAGCGCGACCGAACCTGCGATGTCCATACGTTCCTCTCTTCCGATGTACGACGATGTACAGACCTGTGCCCGGGCGGTGGGCTCATCGGCGGCCGGCCGAGACGCCGGGCCGGGACTCGGTGCCTCAGCGCACCAGCCCGGCGAGGCGGTCGTTGATCAGCTCGTCGGCGCCGCCCGCGATGCGCGAGACGAGCTCGGCGACCGTGGGGACGTCCTCGATGAGGCCCTGCACCAGGCCGGCGGACCAGATACCGCCGTCGGTGTCGCCCTCCTCGAGCACGCGGGTGCGGCCGCGGCTACCGGCCACGAGCTCCTGCACGTCCTCGAACTGACCGCCGTCGTCCAGCACGGACACGACTTCGCGGCTCACGCTGTTACTCGCGACCCGCGCGGTGTTGCGCAGCGGGCGGAAGATCAGCTCGGTGTCGCGTTCGCTGTTGGCGACCATGGCCTGCTTGACGTTCTCGTGCACCGGCGCCTCCCGGGTGGCGACGAAACGCGTGCCCATGTTGATGCCGTCCGCACCGAGCGCGAGGGCCGCGACCAGCCCGCGAGCGTCGCCGAACCCGCCGGAGGCGACCATCGGGATGGTGATCTTGTCGGCGGCCGCGGGGATCAGCACCAGGCCCGGGATGTCGTCCTCACCGGGGTGGCCCGCGCATTCGAACCCGTCGATGGAAATGCCGTCGACGCCCAGTTCCTGAGCCTTCACGGCGTGGCGCACGCTGGTGCACTTGTGCAGCACCTTCACCCCGCCACCCTGGAACGTCGGCAGGTGCTCGGCGGGGTTGAACCCGGCGGTCTCGACCACGGGGATGCCGGATTCGACGATCACGTCGCGGTACTCGGCGTACGGCGGCGGATTGATCGACGGCAGGATCGTGAGGTTCACACCGAACGGCCGGTCGGTCATCTCGCGGCAGCGCGCGATCTCCTTGGCCAGGTCCTCGGGGGTGGGCTGCGTGAGCGCCGTGAGGAAGCCGAGCGCCCCGGCGTTGGCCACGGCCGAGACCAGTTCGGCTTTACCGACCCACTGCATCCCGCCCTGCACGATCGGATGCTCGACGCCGAACACATCGCAGAATCGGGTGCGAACCATTGGGTTTCCTTTCGCAGGACGTCTGGAGCCGCCGGCTCCGCCGAACAACGTCGGCGGCATACGAGTGCCACCCACGCCGACTAGGAAAGCGTGCGCTTACCGCGCAGCGTAACCATGGGGGCGCTACATCACTCGTGACGTACGTCTCCCCCGCTCGGAGTGCGGGACGCAGCATGATGATTCCGAGCCGCCGACGTACTCGCCCGCTACCGTGGCGGAGTCGGCCCGTGCCGGCGGGGCGGACCGTCCCGCGCTCGCGACCCACGTTCCGCCGGCCACCAACCCAGATCCCACCACCCAAGATCCCACCGCTCCAACGCCCACCGCTGCGACGCCCCGTCAGCGTTCGAGCAACGACTGTCCGAACAACCACCGAGCAACGAGGTGAACCCCAACGTGCCTGGCCCTCTCAGCGGTCTGAAAGTCGTCGAACTGCCCGCCATCGGCCCGGTTCCGCACGCCGGCATGATCCTGGCCGATCTCGGCGCGGACGTCGTCCGGGTGGAACGCCCGTCCGGCGCGCTCGACCTCCACGGCGGCAAGCCCGACCATCTGATGCGCGGCAAACGCTCGGTGGCGGCCGACGTCAAGGACGCCGACGGGCTGCGTTTCGTGCACGACCTCGTCGCGCGGGCCGACGTGCTGCTCGAAGGGTTCCGACCGGGCGTGGCCGAGCGCCTCGGCCTCGGGCCCGACGAGTGCACCGGAGCCAACCCGCGGCTCGTCTACGGCCGGATGACCGGCTGGGGACAGGACGGGCCGATGGCCAAGCAGGCGGGCCACGACATCAACTACATCAGCCTGACCGGGTCGCTGCACGCGATCGGCAGGGCCGAGGAGCCACCGCCGCCGCCGCTCAATCTCGTCGGCGACTACGGCGGCGGGTCGATGTTCCTGCTCACCGGTGTCCTCTCGGCACTGTGGGAGCGCGAGCGTTCCGGCAACGGCCAGGTGATCGACGCGGCGATGGTCGACGGTGCCAGCATGCTCACCCAGCTGCTCTGGGCACTGCGCGGTGCCGGCGCCTGGTCCTCGGAGCGCGCAGGCAACCTGCTCGACTCGGGTGCCCCGTTCTACGACACCTACGTCTGCTCGGACGGCCGGTACGTCGCGGTCGGCGCGCTCGAATCGCAGTTCTACGCCCAGCTGCTGGAGGGACTCGGACTGGCGGGTGAGCAGCTGCCCGACCAGAACGACCGGTCCGGCTGGCCCGCGCTGCGCGCACGGTTCACGCAGGTGTTCGCGAGCCGCACCCGCGACGAGTGGGCGGCCGTGTTCGACGGCACGGACGCGTGTGTCACCCCGGTGTTGACCTGGGGCGAGGTCGCCGACCATCCGCATATCGCCGCCCGGCAGACGTTCCTCGAGATCGACGGCGTCGTCCAGCCCGCACCCGCACCCCGCTTCTCACGCACGAGTCCGCCGGTTCCGGCCGCGCCGCACCGCCCGGGATCCGACAACGACGCCGTTGCCGCCGACTGGGGACTCTGAGCAGGCCCAGCCCGTCGGCGACGCACCCCGGCGGTCCCTCATCGGCGACACCGGACCGGTCGCCGATGAGGACCGCAGCCTTGACAGGATAGCCGGCATGGCCGAAATCGAGATCCCGCGGAGCGTCGTGCGCGGCATGGTCGCGCTGTCCGTCCTGGCGGTGGCGGTGGTCGTGCTGATGCTGACCGAGACCGAACCGAACCTCGGCATGTGGGTGTTCGCCGTCGTGATGGTCCTGGCGGCCGTCGGCTTCTGGGCCGCGTACTTCTACCAGCGCGCGAAGAACCGCCGCGGCGAATGATCCGGCACCGGCCGGGGCGGCGGGGAACCCCGTCGCCCCGGCCGGGTCGTGCTCAGCCGACGCGGTCGAGGATCCCCGACACGCGCTCCTGCACCATCGGCGACAGCGTCTTCATGTACGCCTTGGTGATGTGGTTGTTGTCCAGGTAGACCAGCACGTTCCCGATCATCGGCGGGCATTCGGTCGGCGTGCAGAAGTAGTCGCTGAAGTCGACGAAGTGCACGTTCTCCGGCAGGCTCTCCACCGCCGTCCACGACGGCTGAGGGTCGTAGACCGCGTCCCGCGAGACCGAGCACGACGGATCGTCGACACCGCGCTTCTCGGCACAGTCGGCCAGGGACCGGTTGTACCGCGGGTTGTCCCGCGCGGCGATCACCGGAATACCGGCCTCCTCGAGCGTCCGCCACTGCTCGACGTACCCGGGCGGGGTGATCTCGTCCCGCATCGGGTGCGCGTCCCTGCTGGCCATGGTGAACACGGCGTCCGGCTTGATCTCGAGGATCTCCTGCATGACCGTCTCGTTCCAGGCCGTGCACTCCGGGTTGTTGGGCGCCTCGGTGGTGAGCGGGCAGCCGCCGCGGCCCATGGAGATGATCTCCCAGCCCGCCTTCTCCGCCGCAGGCCGCAGCGCCGCGTTGAACTGCTGCGAATGCGAGTCGCCCGCGACGACGATGCGCCGTGTCGGGTTCGGGTGGAGACTTTCGTTGCAGATGATGACGATCTCGTTCTTGCCCGAGTGGCGGCACTGCTCCTGGGTGAAGTTGTCGTACTGCTTGGGCAGTGCCGCGAACGGCGGGATCGGTTCGGCACCACCGTCTGCGCTGGGCCCGTCGGGCGAGAGGACCTCAGCGCCGGGGTGTGCCGGGTCGTCCTCCTTCTGCACGAACGTGGCCCGTTCGACGGCCGCCAGCTGCCACGCACCCGCCATGGCGAGCACGACCGCGAGCGTCGCCGCGCCGACGCGGTAGGAACCCCACACGGTGCGGGTGTCCAGCTTCGCCCGCAACACCGGCTGTTCCACCAGGTGGTAGGTCAGCATGGCCAGCGCCAGTGACGCGGCGATGATGACCGCGCCACCGCGCAGGCCGACCTCGGGCCGGTCCCGCAGCAGTACGTAGAACAGCAGCACGGGCCAGTGCCACAGGTACAGCGAGAAGCTGAGGTTGCCCAGGTAGTTCAGCGGCCGCGACGACAGGATGCGGTCGGCGCCGAGCACCGTGCCCGTCTGGCCTGCCACCAGAACCAGCGCGGCGGCCACGACCGGCCACAGGGCCACGTACCCGGGGAACATGGTGCCGACCTGCAGCACCAGACCGCACAGCACTAGCCCCGCGACGCCGAGCCAGCCGAGCAGCACCCGGATCGCCCTCGGCACGGACAGCTTGTCGATCGACAGCGCCACGAGCCCGCCGATGGCGAACTCCCACACGCGGGTCGCCGACATGAAGTAGGCGAACTGCTGGTCGGCGGCCGTGAGGTACACCGAGTAGGCCAGCGACCCGGCCGTCAGCACGAGCAGCAGGCCGATCAGCCACCGGTGCAGGTTCCCGCCGAGTCGCTTGACGACGAACGCGAACGCGGCGATCAGCAGCGGCCACACGAGGTAGAACTGGCCCTGGATGGACAGCGACCAGAAGTGCTGCACGACGCTCGCCTGGTCGTGCTGAGCGAAATAGTCGGCAGACTGGGCTGCCAGCTGCCAGTTCTCGAAGAACAGCGCCGAAGCGACGATCTCGCTCGCGGTCTGCTCCCAGCGCGTCTCCGGAAGCAGGAAATAGGCCGCGACGACGGTGCCGACGAGCACGGTCATCGTCGCCGGGAAGAGCCGTTTGACGAACCTGCCCCACGTGGCACGGAACCGGACCCGGTCGCGAAGGCTCGCCCGGAAGAGCTGGCCGGTGATCAGGAAACCGGTGACGAAGAAGAACACGTCCACGCCACCGGACACCCGGTCCAGCCACACGTGGTAGATGACGACCAGCGCACAGGCAAGCGCCCGGAGACCCTGCAACTCGGGCCGGTACCGGGTCTTGCCGGGGGCCGGGGCGACCGGCGACGACACCTCCGGCGGCGCTGGCGGCGACTGCGTCACGGGATACCTCACTCTCGTCCGTACCGGCGCTCCATGATGCCAACCCCCATTCAGGTGGTTTCCACCACTTCCATGCACTGTGACGCAGAATGCGCCTGAAAGGTTGGCTCGACCCGCCGGCCGACCCGACGAGATTGACGTTTCCCCTGGTCAAGGCGCACAGCCGGGAGGGGCTGCGGCGGCGCGGACACGCGGCCGGCCGGGCATCGCGGCGCGGGCGAACCGGGGCGGCGGCCGTCGAGGTCCAGCTGGATCTCGACGGCCGCCGGTGCGGGTTCAGCCCACCGCGAGCGGCGCGTCGGTGACCGCCGCCACCTGCTCGGCGGTGACGCCCGGCGCCGTCTCGTGTAACACGAACCCACGGGAAGTGACATCGATCACAGCGAGGTCGGTGATGATCCGGTGCACCACACCTCGCCCCGTGAGCGGCAACGTGCACTCGGGAAGGAGTTTCGGCTCCCCCTTCCTGGTGGTGTGTTCCATCAGCACCAGGACGCGCCGAGCGCCGTGCACGAGGTCCATGGCGCCGCCCATGCCTTTGACCATGGCACCCGGCACCATCCAGTTGGCCAGGTCGCCCGTGGCCGACACCTGCATGCCGCCCAGGACGGCGGTGTCGATGTGCCCACCGCGGATCATGCCGAACGACAGGGCGGAGTCGAAGAACGACGCCCCTGGCGTCACCGTGACGGTCTCCTTGCCCGCGTTGATCAGGTCCGGGTCGAGTTCGTCCTCGGCCGGGTACGGCCCGGTGCCGAGGATGCCGTTCTCGCTGTGCAGCATCACCTCGACGGCCTCGGGCAGGTGGGCGGGGATGAGGGTCGGCAGCCCGATGCCGAGGTTGACGTACTCCCCGGCCCGTAGTTCACGGGCTGCCCTGGCCGCCATGTCCTGCCGGGACCAGCCGGCCGGTGCCTCGGTCGCCGCGCTCACTGCCCGCCCTCCTCGCTCGCCCGGACCGTGCGTTTCTCGATCCGTTTGTCCTGCGCTCCGCTGTGGACGACCCGCTGGACGAACACCCCGGGCAGGTGGACCTGCTCGGGATCGATCTGGCCGGGCTCGACGAGCCGTTCGACCTCCGCGATCGTGATCCTGCCCGCCATGGCGGCGAGCGGGTTGAAGTTCATCGCCGTCTTGTGGAACACGAGGTTGCCCTCGGTGTCGCCCAGCGCTGCGTGCACGAGTGCGAAGTCGGCGTTGATCGCCTTCTCCAGCACGTACTCGACGCCGTCGAACTCGCGGGTCTCCTTCGGCGGGGAGGCCACCGCGACGGAACCGTCCACGGCGTACCGCCACGGCAGGCCGCCGTCGGCGATCGGCGTGCCGACCCCGGCCGGGGTGTAGAACGCGGGCACTCCCACCCCGCCGGCACGCAGCCGCTCCGACAGCGTGCCCTGGGGCGTCAGCTCCACCTCCAGTTCGCCGGCCAGGTACTGCCGGGCGAACTCCTTGTTCTCACCCACGTACGAGGCGGTGACCCGGGAGATCCTGCCCGCGGCCAGCAGCACGCCCAGGCCGTGACCGTCCACGCCGCAGTTGTTGGAATACACCTCGAGCCCGGTCGCGTCGCCCTCGGCGAGCGCCGTGATCAGGGTGTCGGGGATGCCGGACAGCCCGAACCCGCCGACGGCCAGCCTCGCGCCGTCGGCGATGTCGGCCACGGCCTCCGCCGCACCGGCGACCACCTTGCCGCCGCTCATCCGGCCACGTCCGCGGCCGGCAGGATCCGGCCGGTCACCTCGCCGAAGCCGATGCGACCGCCGCCGGCGCCGGGCGCCGAGGCGCTGATGGCCACCTCGTCGCCGTCCTCGAGGAACGTGCTCTTCCTCCCCGCCACGTCGACCGGTTCCTGACCGCCCCAGGTGACCTCGATGAACGCTCCCCGTTCGTGTGTGCCCGCGCCGGAGATCGTGCCGGACGCGTACAGGTCGCCCGTGCTCGCCGCGGCGCCGTTGACGGTCATGTGCGCCAGCATCTGCGCGGGCGACCAGTACATCTCCCGGTACACCGGGCGGGAGACGACCTGGCCGTTCCAGCTGACGGCCAGGTCGATGTCCAGCCCCCAGTCCTGGTCCTCCTTCAGGTACGGCAGCACTTCCGGTTCCTGCTTCGGCCCCGGCACACGGGCGGCCTCCAGCGCCTGCAGCGGCACCACCCACGCGGAGATCGACGTCGCGAAACTCTTGCCGAGGTTCGGGCCGAGCGGCTGGTACTCCCACGCCTGGATGTCGCGTGCCGACCAGTCGTTCACCAGCACCGCGCCGAACACGTGCTCGGCGAACTCCGCGGTCGTCACGCGGGATCCGAGCGGCGATCCGGTGCCGACGACGAAGCCGAGCTCCGCCTCGATGTCGAGCCGCTGCGACGGGCCGAACACCGGGCCGTCGTCGGTCTTACGCTGTCCGCAGGGGCGGACGACGTCGGTGCCGGTGACCACGACCGTGCTCGACCGGCCGTGATAGCCGACCGGCAGGTGCTTCCAGTTCGGCAGGAGCGGCTCCGAGTTCGGGCGCAGGATGCGGCCGAGGTTCGTGGCGTGGTTCTCCGAGGCGTAGAAGTCGACGTAGTCGGCGACGTCGAACGGCCGGTGCATCGTCACCGACGATGCGGGATGCACCGCCTCGGCGGGAATCTCCCCTGCGGCGAGTTCGGCGACCCGCCGCCGCACCTCGTCCCACCGGGCGCGCCCCTGCGCCATGAAGTCGTTGAGCGACGGGCGTGCGAACTCCGCGTCGCCCAATGTGGCCGCCAGGTCGACGACCGAGTCGGCGACGCGCACGCCGACCCGCGGGCCGGTTCCCGGCGTGGAGAACACCCCGTAGGGCAGGTTGTCGAGCCCGAACAGCGAGCCCGCGGGGATGGGGATGGTGGTCATGCGTTCACTCCTTGCCCACCGGCCAGCGCGGCGGGAATCAGGTCGAGGTCCACGAGCTCGGCGAGCGGCTCTGTGATGCTGCAGGTTCCGAACGACACGAACGAGCGCCGCACGGTCTCGGCCCTGTCTGCGCCGAGCCCGCGCACCGCCGCCGCGATCGCCGCAGCGTCGCGCCGGGCCAGCAGCCCGGCGACCGCGGTCTCGTCCGAGCCCTGCAGCGCCGCGTCGGTGGCGAGCAGCAGGTTGAGGAATCCGTGCTGCTGGAAGCCTGTCTCCGGATCGGTGTTGCGGATCGCGTGGTGCAGCCCCGCCGTCGCTTTGAAAGGGAGGTCGGCGCGCACCGCCGCGACGACGGCCGCCGCGAGCTCGTCCTCCCCGGGGTGCAACTCGGCGCTGACCCCGCCGGTGCGGAACTTGGCCCGCAACCCGCGTTCGGCGAGCCCGGCGAGGACGGCGGGCCTGCGCTCGTCGCGCGGCACCTCGACGTGGACGGTCACGTCCGGCACCTCGAGCCGGTCCAGTTCGGCGAAGAACTCCGTGACGTCGCCGGGCACCGCGACCTCCGCGGCGACCATCCGCACAGGCAGTGTCGCCGCAGCCTCGACCGCGCCGGCGAGCTGGCCGGGGCCCGCGGGTGCGGTCACGGCGAGCGCCAGGTCGTCGTCGGGCCGCACCAGCGGACGCAGCTCGTCGAGGGCGGGCGCGGCCAGAACCAGCGGCCCGACGAGGTCCCGGTAGGCGGCCGAGCAGTGGCCGCGGTGCCGGTCCACCGCCTCGGGCAGCGGCGCACGGCCGGGCGGGAAGACCGCAGCGTCGTCGCAAAGCCCGCGGGCGAACACCGGCAGCGCGGTCGCCGCCGCGCTCACCGGCCGGGCCCCCGCCCGGACCAGGTCCAGGCGTAGTTCGAGTCCTCGCACGCGAGGGCGCCCTCGCCGAGTTCGAGCGGACGGAACGTGTCGACCATGACGGCCAGCTCGTCGAAGAACTCGGCGCCCAGGCTCTTCTCCACCGCGCCGGGCTGCGGCCCGTGCGAATGACCACCGGGGTGCCACGAGATCGAGCCCTGCCCGATGCCCGACCCCTTCCTCGCCTCGTAGTCGCCGCCGCAGTAGAACATGATCTCGTCGGAGTCCACATTGGAGTGGTAGTACGGCACCGGCACCGACAGCGGGTGATAGTCCACCTTGCGGGGGACGAAGTTGCAGATGACGAAGTTGTTGCCCTCGAAGGCCTGGTGCACGGGCGGCGGCTGGTGCACGCGGCCGGTGATGGGTTCGAAGTCGTGCACGCTGAACGTGAACGGGTACAGGCAACCGTCCCAGCCGACGACGTCGAACGGGTGCTCCGGGTAGACGAGGACGCTGCCGCCGATCGCGCCGCCGGCGCGGTGTTTGACGTACACCGCCACGTCGGTCCCCTCCCGCATCAGCGGCTCGGCGGGTCCGTGCAGGTCGCGCTCGCAGTACGGCGCATGTTCCAGGAACTGGCCGTACCGCGACAGGTACCGCTTCGGCGGGGCGATGTGACTGCCCGCCTCGATCGCATACGCCCGCAGCGGCCCGTCACCGTGGGGCAGCCACCGGTGGGTGGTGGACATCGGCAGGAACACGTAGTCGCCCGCCGTCGCCTCCAGGCTGCCGAACACCGTCTCGACCGTCGCCTGCCCGGATTCGACGTAGACGATCTCGTCGCCGGTCGCGTTGCGGTACAGCGGCGAGTCCTTCGTGGACACGACGTAGGACAGGCGCACGTCGCCGTTGCCGAGCACGAGCCTGCGCCCGGTGACCACGTCGGTCTCGGCCCAGGTCTCCTTCGGGAACAGGTCGTGCAGCTTCAGATGCCGCGGTTTGAGTGGGTGGTTCGGTGTGGTCGACAGGTCCGGCAGATCCCAGACCCGCGCGTCGACGATCGCAGACGGAACGCCGCGGTGGTACAGCAGCGACGAGTCCGAGGAGAACCCCTCCTCGCCCATGAGCTCTTCGTAGTACAGCCCGCCGTCCGGACGCCGGTGCTGCGTGTGGCGTTTCGGTGGCACGCTGCCGACCTGGCGGTAATAGGCCATGACTGCCTCCTTGCTGTCGCCTCGCCCGCGTACCACGAGGGCACGCGATCCTCACATTAGTTAACAGATGTACTAGTTTCAAGACGTGCGCGTACCGGGATGCGACTGAATGGAATCAGCGCCGGGGCCGTCCTCGCCCGCGCGTACGTTCCGGCGAGGACTCAGTTCCGGCCGCGGACGTCGAACTGATCGCGGTTGGTGACGAGCTTGTCCAGCAGCATGATCAGGATCCGCTGTTCTTCCGGGGACAGCACGCCCGCCCACTCGTCCTCGCGCTCGTTGTGCACGCGGAAGACCTCGACCATGTCGCGGTGACCCTCGTCGGTCAGCGACAACAGGACCGACCGGCCGTCACGCGATCCGGGTTCCCTGCTCAACAGCCCGTCCGACACCAGCGTCTTGGCCAGATTGGATACGGCCGCACGGCTCATCCCCGTCAGCTCGGCCGCCTTCTTCGCCTCGAGCGGACCGGCCAGCCACGTGACGAACAACAGCCGGAACCCCGACCAGGACAGCCCCCGTGGCCGGTGCACGGACGCCTCGAGGTCGTAGGTGACGATGTTGGACGCGCGGTTGAGGGTCAGCAGCAGCTCGGTCGCGAGCTGGTGCCGGAAGCCGTACTCCCGGGCGAGTCTGCGATTGGCGAGCTCGACGAACGACCAGAAGTCCAGCTCGCCGGGATCACTCGCCGCCATGTCGCCAACCCTACCGTCCGATCAATCTAGTAAATACATAAACTACTACCGCGTCGGCCACCCGTCCACCCCGCGTGTTCTGCACCCAGCACCGCGTGTTCTGCACCCAGCACCGCGTGTTCTGCACTCACGGGCCGAGACCCGCCGAGACCCGGCCATAGTGTCCGGCCTCGGCCTGCGGGGTCTCGGTACGCGGGCCACGGGCTCACACCAAGGGTTTGCCGGCGCGGAGCCGTCGCCGCACGTCCCACAGGTAGGCGTTGTACGGAAACGCGCGCAGCGAGAGCGGCGCCGTGCGGATCACCCGGCCGAGCACACGGTTCATGGCGTCGAACCGCCGCTGCTGACGCGGCGTCCATCGCAGCCGCATCTGCTGCCGGAACTCCTGTGGCAGGAATCCGGTGGTGACGAACAGGTTGAACCGGCGCAGCAGCAGGTGGAGCGGCTTCGGCAGGAACGACGCGGTGGCGATGCCGTACAGGTACTCACGAACCGTGTCGTCGATGTCGACCTTCGCCAGATTGCGCTGCCAGTACTCCTCGAACGCCGCGCGACTCGCCGGCCACATATCCTCCCGCACCTGCAGCGTGGTCCCCAGCGGGGCGGCCGAGCGGTAGATCGCGTCGAGCTCGTCGGCGGGTAGCTCACCCAGGTAGGCGACGTAGACGTCCTCGAACCCCTTGTAGAGGCACGCCGCGACCCACAGCTGCAGTTCCGGGTCCATCGCGTTGTACTCGACCGGGCTCGACTCGTCCGAGCGCACCTGCACGTGCTGCTTGTTGACGGCCCTGCGGTAGGCGCTGCGCTCCTCGTCGGTGCCGAGCATCGCCACCGCCAGGTACGTCAACGTGGTGCGACCGCGCTTGAACGGTCGCTTGTAGACGTTGCCGTCGTCCACCTTGCTCTCCACCACGCCGTAGCCGACACCGGGCCGCGCCAGCTGCATGATGATGTTGGCCGCCGCGGCCAGCAGCCCGGCACCAACCACGACGTCCCGGCGCATGGTCGGGCTCGACACCTCGTCCTCCCGCCCGTGAACCGGCGACGTCTCCCGCACGGCGGGTTCCTCCCGATCGCCGCCCCCGCCTCCTGCCGCCGGCCGTGGGGACTGCGCTGCCTGATCGGTGCTCATCGGGCCTCCTCGCTCGACGCGCTCCACGCGACCGGCTCGTCCCGGCCGTCACCGTCCGCAATTATCTGCACACGGCCGTTCGCAGATATGGAACCGCGATCGCGACGGGGATGTCAAGATAGGACCCATGAGCAGCGCACCGCTCCGTACCTACGGCGGCGTCAGCGGGACCGACCGGCAAGCCGAACGCCGCGCCCAGCTCGTCGCCGCGGGCCTCGACCTGCTCGGGTCGGACGACGGCGTCCGCGCCCTCACGGTGCGCGGGGTGTGCCGCCACGCCGGACTGGCCGCGCGGTACTTCTACGAGAACTTCGCCGACCGGGACGCCCTCGCGGCCGCGGTCTACGACCATGTCGTCGAGGGCATCGCCGCCACCACCCTCGAGGCCGTGCAACAGGCTCCCGCCGACGCGGACGCCAAGGTCCGTGCCGGACTGGCGCGCCTCGTGCGCGCCGTCGCCGAGGACCCGCGCCGCGGCAGGCTGCTGTTCTCGCCGTCGATGGCCGATTCCACACTCGCCGCGCGGCGGGTCGCCTCCACCCGCATGTTCGTCCGGCTGCTCGGACTCCAGGCCCGCGAGTTCTACGGCGTCGACGGCAGCACGCGGCTCGACATCCTGGCCGAGATGCTCGTGGGTGGGCTGGCGCAGACGTTCACGTCGTGGCTCGACGGCAGCCTCGAGGCCACCGAGGACGAGATCGTCGGCCACTGCGCCGAGCTGTTCCTCGCCGTGGCCGACGCACCTTGATCAGCTTCGCCCTGCTCCACCACGTGCCGGGTTCGCACTCCCCTGCCCTGGCGGCAGGTGTGGTGCCGCCACTGCCGTCGTGCTCGGCGCGCCCTCACTCCCGGCGCCGGCGCCACCACGCGCGGCGCTTCCGCGACGACGTCTCCGCGCGCGGCGATTCCGGCCGCTCCCCGCGCGCGGGGGCCGGCGGTTCGGTGGGCCGTTCCGGGCGGACACGGCTACGAGCTCGGCGCCAGCCACCGAGGACGTCGTCGACGTCGACGGGTGCCAGGCGGATGCGCGGGCCCTCCCCGGAGCGCATCCACGCGGCGATGCGCAGATTCAGCTCCCGCACGGTCTCGCGAACCTCGTCCTCGCTCCGCAGCGACGCAACCGCCTCGTGAAGGTTCTCGACCTCTTTGCGCAGCCGTAGCGGTTCCGGAAGCGCGGCGTCGATCGACAGCCCCTCGCGCTCGAGGTAGGTGCTCAGCCAGTCACGATCCAATCCGGTCAGCGGCTTCCCCGCGCCGGGGAGCGCGTCGAACTCCCCGCGTTCCTGGGCTTCGCGGATCTGCTTCTCCACCCACGATTCGAAGTCGACGCCGGGTGGCTTGCGTTCGGTCATGGCCCCACCTCGTCCGCGATGATCGCGCCGGCCGGTGCCCACCCGCAACCGGACACGTGCCACCACCGCACCCCGGGAGGCGAACACCCCGCGCGGGCACGTCGATCAGCGTGCCCGCGCCGCCATCTCGAGACACCGCGCGAACTCGTCCGCGCCGACTCGGTCACCGAGCACCATCGCCAACCGGGTCAGGAACGCCTCGACGCCGGACCCTCCGGACTCGCCCTCCCCTGCCACGCTGTCGATGCCGGAGGAGAGGGCGAGCCACACCTGCTCTCGCGCCGCTTCGTCGGCGGACACGGCGACCGGACGCTGCAACGCGTCGCCGGTGGCCTGGCCGGCTGCCGGGTCCGGTGCCGTGCCCGCGCGTAGCTGCGGCGCCACACGATCGAGCATGGCGGGCTCGCGGGTGCGCGCCAACACCTGCCCGTCGGGCCGCACGACGAACATCTCCCCCGGCTCGGCGCCCCATGCCGCAGCCAGTTCGCCGGCCGGGTCGTCGAGCACCGCCACGTCTCCGGCGATGTCCCCGGCCGGGTGATCGGCGTCGGTGTCCGCCGGCACGATGACCGCAGACACCGGTTCCGGTGCGAGCTCGTCGGCGAGCCGCCGGGTCGCGGCGACCACCTCGGCCGCCCGCGCCGGACTCGCACCGGCCACCAGCACGCTGAAGCCGTGGCCCCGCACTGCGTGCAACGACGTCTCCTGCGCCGGCGCCCCTGGGACGCGGCGCCGCACCCGCCGGTCTTCGAGCGGGTCACCCGGCCGCATGCCCGGCACGTCAGCCGCCGCGGGCCAGGTCAACGGTGAGCCGTGCGTGTGCGTGGCCGACGACTGCCGCGGGTTGAGCAGATGGGAGAACTCCGGATGGTCGGCCGAAAGCGCCAGCACCGCATCGCGGGTGAGGCGGTGGCCGCGGGTGCCGGGCGACATGATCAAGGTGGACTTGCCCGCGTTGTCCACGTTCTGCCGCCACGCCGCGTGCCGTTCGACCGAGTACGCGGCGAGCAACGACGCGTCGGCCCTGCCACGCACCACCTCTGCGAGCTGCCACACCAACGTTTCCGCGTCCTCCATACCCGAGTTCAGCCCGCGCACGCCGAAGATCGGCACCAGGTGCGCCGCATCCCCCGCGAACACCACGCGCCCGTGGACGAAGTCGGGCAGCGCCAGCGCGCGGGCCTGGTAGTAGCCGTGCCATTCGAGCGTCCACGGAACATCGCTGCCGAGCCACGTCAGATGTCGCGTGATCCGGTCACGAATGCGCTCCTCGGCCGTTTCGGCCGCGGGGTCGTCGGCGGCGTCGAGCTGGTAATCGATCCGCCAAATATCTCGCGGCTGCCGGTGCATGATGATCGTCGACCCGGGGTTGCTGGGCGCGTCGAACCAGACCAGCCGTTCCGCGGGCAGCTCGGACGGCCAATGGATGTCGGCGATCACGTAGTTGCCTTCGTAACTCGTGCCCTGCATCCGCAGCCCGGCGAGGCGGCGCACGGTGCTGCGCCCACCGTCCGCGGCGACCACCCACCGTGCCCGCAGGTCCCGCTCGCCGAACGGGGTCTGCAGCGTCACCCGCGCGGCCTCCTCGTCCTGAACCAGGCCGGTCACCTCGGCGGACCAGTGGAGTGTGGCCAGCGGATGCTCGAGCAGTGCATCGACCATCACCTGTTCGATCTCCGACTGGGACACGTTGACCATGGGCGGCCGCGCGGCGTGCTCACCGTGCGGCATTTGGAAGTGCAGCACCTCGCGGTCGCGGTGGTGCGTGCGGCCGCCGGTCCACGGCAGCACGATCTTCTCGAGCTCGGGGCCGAAACCGAGCCGGTCGGAGACTTCGAGGCTGTGCCGCGACAAGCAGATCGCCCTGCTGCCGAACGACACGGACTCGCCCGCCTCGACGGCCGTGACGGGAATGCCGCGACGCACCAGCCCGAGCGCGACGCCGAGCCCGACCGGTCCGGCTCCGATGACGAGGACCGGCAGCGGCTCGACGCCCTCGGCCGTCGGGACGACGTCGGTGGCGGGATAGGTCGGGGGCCGGTAATAGGCGGTCATGTCAGGCCGTCACCTCCTGATCGGCGCGCGTGGGGGTCGGAGGCTCGGCGCGGGAGGCACGGAGGGCGAGCACCGAGCCGAGGCTGATCACGGCGAGCACGACGAAGTAACCGGTGACGGCCAACGAATCGCCGAAGGCCGCGTAGAGCGACGTGGCCAGCAACGGGGCGAGGCCACCGCCGAGAATCGCGCCGATCTGGTAGCCGAGTGAGGCCCCGCTGTAGCGCAGGTGCACCGGGAACAACTCCGCGAACAGCGCCGACTGCGGCCCCGCCGTGGTCCCGAGCACGAAACCGAGCACGAGCATGGCGACCGTCATCAGCGGTATCGATGCGGTGTCGAGCAACGGGAAGAACGCGGCGGCCGCGACGACCAACGCCGTGGAAGCGATAACGTACACCCGCAGCCGGCCCACGGTGTCGGATTTCCACGCCGACAGGGCCATCCCCGCCATCCACACAGGACAAGCACCGATGAGCAGCCACAGCATGGTCGAACGGGGGAAGCCGAGTTCCTCGGTGCCGTAGGTGAGCACGTAGACCATGAAGGCATAGGCGATGCCGTTGGTGGCGACGAACGTGCCCGCGGCCAGCAACACGACTTTCCCGTTGCGGCGCAACACCTCGACGACGGGCAGCTTCGCGACCGCGTCGGTCTGGCGCGCGCTGCTGAACTCATCGCTCTCGGCGACACCCAGTCTGATCCACATCGCCACGCCGACGAGCGCGGCGCTGACGAGGAACGGGATGCGCCAGCCCCATGACGCGAACGCGGCGTCGTCGAGCAACGTCGTCATGAGCAGGAACACCAGGTTGGCGCCGAGTACGCCCGCGGGAACACCGAGCTGCGGTGCGGCGCCGTAGAGACCCCGTTTGCCCGTGGGCGCGTTCTCCGTCGCCACGAGCACCGCACCGCCCCATTCGCCGCCGACGCCGATGCCCTGCACGAACCGCAGCAGCACCAGCAAAATCGGCGCCGCGACGCCGATCGCGTCGAACGTCGGCAAGAGGCCGATGCCGACGGTCGCCGCTCCCATCAGCACCAGCGACAGCACGAGCATCGACTTGCGGCCGATCCGGTCGCCGTAGTGGCCCATCACGACGCCGCCCATCGGGCGGGCGACGAACCCGACCGCGAACGTCGCGAACGCCGCGAGGGTCGAGGCTACCGACGATCCGCCGGGGAAGAACTGCGGACCAATCACCAGTGCCGCGGCCGTGCCGTAGATGAAGAAGTCGTACCACTCGATGGCGGTGCCGACGAAACTCGACGTCACGGCTCGGCGGGCGTTCCGGCGGTCGTGCTCGGCCGAGGCGCCAGGCTGCGTGTCGGTCGGCTGGGGATCAGGCGTCCCGGAGGAACCGGACGCCGGTGTGGCGGTCGCCGTCATTGGTCTCGCCTTTCGGGATGTCTGTGTGCGCGGGCTCCGGTGCACCGCGCACCGCAGGAAGCATCGCCCGCCTTTCCGCGCCCCGAAAAGCGCAACTATCCAGGGTTGTTCCCCGGGGATTCCAGGGAAGTGCTCCTCGCGCCGGCCGCGAACTGCACGAACGTCCGCGAGACCGTGCTCAACATCGATCCTCGGTTCCAGGCGACGACGATCTCGACCGGATCAGGCCGCGGCTCCAGATCGGTACGGGCGACGACGCTGGAACCGTCGTAGGTCCGGTCGTGTTGCGGCCGTTGCACGAGCAGGGTCCACCCCAGACCGCGGCCGACGAACGCCCTCGCGGTCTCGAAATTCTGCGTCCGGTACGCCACGCGTGGGGCGAACCCGGCCTGCCGACAGACCTCGAAGGCGTGCTCGGAACTCGGGGGTGCATCGAGCAGTACCATCGGTTCAGCGGCGAGGTCCACCAGCCGGAGCGGCCCGGGAGCACCGGCCAACGGGTGGTCCGGAGCGAGCAGCACGAGCGGATCGCGGGTCCCCAGCGTGCTGGTCCGCCAATCCTGCGACAGCCCGAGGTCGTAGGCGATGGCCAGGTCGAGCTCACCGTCGTCGAGGCTGCTGCGGAGCCGGTTCTGCGTCGCCTCGTGCAGTTCGATCCGCACGTCGGGGTAACACTGGGTGAAAGCGCGGAACAGTTCCGGCAGAACGGTCGGCCCGAGCGACGGGTAGCAGCCGAGTGCCAGTGGCCCCGCCACGACACCGTTCTCACCCGCGGCGTCGGCCTGCAGTTCGCCCGCCTGCCGCAGCAGGGTCCGCGCCCGACTCAGCACGGTCTCGCCGGTCGGCGTCAGCTGCACGCCCCGCGCGCGCTTCCGCACGGTGAGCTGGACTTTCAGCGCCTTCTCCAGATCGGTGACGGCCGCCGCGAGCGCCGACTGCGACAGGTGCAGGCGCTCAGCTGCACCACTGATCGTTCCGGTGTCCGCCACCGCCACGAACGCGGCCAGCTGGCGGATCGTATAGGTGGGCAGGTTGTCCGCACGCGACATGCACCGACCGTAGCGCCGGGCGGCCGGGTTCGTGGACAGCCACGATCTCGGGGGCCGCATCGGGGACGTCCCCGATGCCGCATGCATGCCGCGGGAGCATGGTGGAGGTATGACGACGACGACCACGAAGCTCACCCGTTCCCGCAGCGACCGCGTACTCGGCGGGGTGTGCGCGGGCCTGGCCCACCGATTCGGCTGGAAGCCGCGGACCATGCGGCTGGCATTCGTCGCCTCCTGCCTGCTGCCCGGCCCGCAGTTCCTGCTGTACCTCGCGCTCTGGATCGTCATCCCGGCCGGAGACCGCTGAGCGGACCCGTCCCCGGCTGCCGTGTCCCGGAGCGGACCCGTCCCGCCGGCCACGTCCCTGCGGAGCCGGGTCACGGCAGCGTGGCGCTGGCGCCGAGTCCCTTCTCGGCCGCCGCGGCCCGCACCGCCTCGATGACCAGCCGGAGCGACGGCCGGGGTGTGCCCTTCGCCCGATAGGCGATCGACACGCGCCGCATGACCGGTTCGGTCAGCGCGATGATGTCCACACCGGGCGGCAGCAGCGACAGTCCGAGGTCTGACACCAGCGTGACGCCCAGCCCGGAACCGACCATCGCCAGGGCGGTGGCCTGTTCCTCAACCTCGTGCGCGATCTTCGGTTCGAATCCCCGCTGCTGACAGGCGATCCGGACGGCGCGGCCGAAATGCGACCGCGGTCCCGCCAGCACCCACGGGTGTTCGGCGAGGTCGATGAGCGAGACCGCCGGTTCGGGCACGACACCGGTCGGCACCGCGGCGTGCAGCCGTTCCACCGCGACGACCTCGCGCGCCAGCGCCGGATCCCACGGCATCGGATAGTCCGAGTAGTCGATCACGAACGAGAAATCGAGCGTGCCGTCCCGCACCGCGCCCGCCGTCTCCTCGGGAGCCAGTTCGCGCGTACGCACCTCGATGCCGGGATGTTCGGATGCCAGCGCCGTCAGCGCGGGCGGCAGCAGCCCCGAGGCCACCGACGCCCACACTCCCGCCGTCAGCCGCGCCGACAGCCCGTCCTGGGCGTTCTCCAGCGCATGCGTCGCCCTGCCCACCGAGTCGAGGATCTCCTCCGCGTGCTCGGCCAGCAGCGTGCCGAGCTCGGTCAGCTGCACCCTCCGTCCCAGCCGTTCGAACAGCTGCACGCCCACGTCGCGTTCCAGTTGAGCCAGTTGCTGCGAGACGGCCGAGGCCGAGTAGTGCAGCGCACCGGCCGCCGCGGTGACGGTGCCCCTCCGGTTCAGTTCGCGCAGCATGCGCAGGCGGTGCAACGACAGTTCCATGGCCGTCAGCGTAGACACGTGGGCCTGTGCAGGAAGCGTGAACGGTTCCGTGCGTGATCTTTAACTGGACGCGCAGCCGTTCCCGGGCCCACGCTGTAGGTAGCGGGCAGGCAGCGGGCGACCACGGCATCAGCGCAGCTGAGCACCGATCCTCACCGACGAAACGGCACACCGCCGAGTGGCGGTGGACGCTGCCGTTTTCAGGTGCGCCGGGCCCGGCAGCAGGCGACAACAGGCGACACGAATGGTGGAGGTGCGTTTCAGGTGACCACGATGGAAAACCGTCCAGCGGCCGGCGGCACCGCGGCCGGCACCCGGGCCGCTGGCGCGACCGACATTCGCACCAGCGAGCCCCTGCTGCGGCTGACCTGGACCGACCCGGTCACGGGTGCCCAGGGCTTCCTCGTGGTGCACACCCTCGCCTCCGGCCTGGCGACCGGCGGCACTCGGATGCGCGCGGGCTGCACCATGAAGGAGGTCGAAGACCTCGCCCGCGGCATGGCGGCCAAGACCGCGACGTTCGACCTTCCCGTGGGCGGCGCCAAGGGCGGCATCGACTTCGACCCGAAGGACCCCCGCGCGCTCGAGGTCCTCGAACGCTTCTGCCAGGCGATGCGTCCGTGGCTGGACGCGCACTGGGTCACGGCCGAAGACCTCGGTGTGCCGCAGCACCTGATCGACGACGTCTTCGACCGGCTCGGGCTGGAGCAGAGCTACCACGCCGCGATCAGGCGGGCCCCGCACCCGGAGCGCACGCTCCGGCGGGTGCAGGCCGGGCTCAACGCGCCCGTGCCCGGTGGCCTGCTGCTCGGCGACGTGATCGGCGGTTACGGCGTCGCCCAGGCCTGCCTCGGCGCGGCCGGTGCGTGGGGCTGGGAGAACGAGACGACCACCGTGGCGATCCAGGGCATCGGCACGATGGGTGGTGGCGCGGCGTTCTACCTCCACGAGGCCGGTATGCCCGTCGTGGCCGTGGCGGACGC
Organism: Prauserella salsuginis; assembly: GCF_024648885.1. Lineage (GTDB taxonomy): Bacteria > Actinomycetota > Actinomycetes > Mycobacteriales > Pseudonocardiaceae > Prauserella > Prauserella salsuginis. The sequence goes on from NZ_JANBBF010000008.1 coordinate 311,530, forward strand.
CGCGGGCACGCTGTACCGGCCGGAGGGGCTCGACGTGCCCGCGCTGCTCGAACTGCGGGACGCCTACGGCGAGATCGACCGGAGCCGGCTTCCGGAGGACGTGCAGCAGCTGCCGCGGGACGCCGTGATCGCCACGGCTGCGGACATCCTCGTCCCCGCTGCGATCTCGTACGCGGTCACGCCGGACAACGTCTCCGACGTTGCGGCCAAGGTCGTCGTCGAGGCCGCCAACTCGGCGACGACGCCGGAGGCCGAGGCGATGCTCGCGGCCCGCGAGATCCCGGTCATCCCGGACTTCGTCGCCAACGCCGGTGCAGCGGCGTGGGCGTGGTGGCTGCTGCTCGGCTACGTCGACGCCGATCCGGCAACGTCGTTCCACCGGCTGCGCACCGAGATGCAGTCGAAGGTGGCGATGCTGCTGAGCTCGTGGGACGTCGACGGGGTGCCGCTGCGGGAGACCGCCTGGCAGCTCGCGTCCGCCAACCGGGAGGTTCTCGCCGAGTCGCCCGACGTGGCGATCCCGTAGTCGCCGCCGGACACGGAGCGGGTCCCGGTCGCCGTCACCCGGCGCCGGGGCCCGCTTCGCCGTGTTCCGCCGCTTTGCCGTGGCCCCTCTGCTTCGCCGTGGCCCGCTGCTTTGCCGTGGCCCCTCTGCTTTGCCGTGTCCTGCGGCGGTGGCGGCGGTCCACCGGCGATGCCGCGGCGGGGCGACCGGCCGGGGCGGTGTCAGCCTTTGAAGTAGACCAGCTGGTGTGTGGTGGCGAGCAGCTCACCGCCGGTGCCCCACAGGCACGCGGACTGGTCGAAGTAGCTGCGCCCGAAGCGGTTCGAGCGGGCGCGGGCGAGCACCGGACGTGTGCCGTGGTCGGCCAGGACCGCCTCGTCGGCGTGGAAGTAGACCGTGAGCGAGATCGTGCCCGCGGGCATGGCCTGTCCGCGGCGCAGGAAGACGCGCGGGTAGAACACGTCGCACAGCGAGGCCAGGGCCGGGAAGTCGAGCGGGCGGGCCGGGGCGTCGCGGACCCACAGCATCGTCGTCGAGTCCGGCGATTCCGGGGCTCCTTCGAGTGCGGGCAGAGCGCCGTCGAGGAACCGCATCTCGTAGTTCTTGGCCCATTGGACCTCGTCCGGCATGGGCGTGACGGGTACGGCCTCCGGCTCGGGCACGTCCGGCATGGTCGCCTCGGTGTCGGCCCACGTGTCGCGCCGTGCCGCGTACACGGCGGTGGCGGTGGTGATGACCCGGCCGTCCTGGGTCAGTTCGAGCGACCAGTGCTGGGTGGAGCGGTTGGTGCGCGACGGGCGGGCCGACACGGTGAATTCGCCGTCGGCGACGGGCCCCGCGTAGTTGACGGTCAGTGACACGGGCACGCCGAGGCGTTCGGGGTGGCACTGCACGGCTTCGAGCAGCGTCGCCGCGGTGATGCCGCCGTAGGGGCCGACCATGTTGGCGTAGGCCGGGTGCGTCGCCCCCGTGTACGTGCCGTCGCCGGTGTCGGCCGGCTTCAGCGCGACGGCCGCGTCGAACGGATGGTCACGGCCCGCCGGGCCGCTGCCGTCGGATCCACTCATGCCTGCCTCCTCGGTCCGTCCCGCTCCCGCTGGGACGCCGACATGCTTAGCACGGCGCAGTAACAGGACCCTGCCGTGACCGCGGCCGGAGCGACCGTGGTCACAGCACCTGCGGCCGCGTCCACGAGCGCGTCCCGGCGGTCCCGGCCTACGGTCGGGGTATGCGTGTGACGACGGCGGCCGCCGCGGTGATCGCCGTCCTGGTGTGGGGCGAGGTCGAGCATTGGCGGTCGTCACGGCGGTGGCTCGGCACGTCCCGTCGCGGCGACGGGCCTGATGTCGTCGTCGTGCTCGGGTACCGCAACCGTGGCGTACGGGCGAACGCCGTCAACCGCTGGCGCGTGCGCGCGGGGCTCCGGTCGCGCACACGGGGCGCGCGGCTGATCCTGACCGGCGGCGCGGTGGCCGGGCCGGTCCCGGAGGCGACCGTGATGGCTGCCTACGCTCGCGGCGTCCGCGGCTACGACGGGCCGTTGCTGACCGAGACGGCCAGCCGCACCACGTGGGAGAACGTGGTCAACGTCGCGCCCCTGCTCGAGGACGCCGGCACGATCGCCGTCGTCTCGCACGCGCTGCACGCGGAGAAGGCGCGCGTATGCCTCTGGCGCAACCGGCCCGATCTCGCCGTGCGGCTGGTGCGCGGGCGGGAGTATCGATTGGGGGAATGGGTTCTGGCCAAGCCCGCGCTGGCTGTCGCCGGGAGACTCCGGCTGCGCGCGTTGCTGTCACCGTCGCGGTGACGGTGGGCGCCGTCGGAGTCGGCACCCGCTTTCCTGGACGTGCCGTGACGGTCGCTGCCACGTGCCCGTTCCCGCTCCGGCGGTTGTCACCGTTCTGTGGTCGTCGCCGGTTCTGTGGTCGTCGCCGGTTCTGTGGTCGTCGCCGGTTCTGTGGTCGTCGCCGGTTCTGTGGTCGTCGCCGGTTCTGTGGTTGTCGCAGGTCCGGGGTTGTCACAGGTCCGGGGTTGTCACTGCTCCGTGCTCGTCGCCGGGCTGTGGTCGTCCCCGGCCGGCCGTCACCGCGTTGTGGTCGTCGCCGCGTTGGCCGACGTGGGGTCGATGACCGCCCGCGCCCGCCGTCGGCGGCCGGTTGTGGGTCGCGGACGGCGCGGCGGCGCTGTAGGTCGTCCCGGATAGCAGCGGGTCATTCGGCATGGTCCTCGATGGACGGGCTCAGCTGCGGGTCGCGGCCGCGCTGTCCCGGCACCGGTGCCACGACGGGTCCTGCCTGGCGCCGCGCCCGCCGGTCCCCCGCGGCACGGCCCGGTGCGTCGAGGCGTTCCTCGACGAGGACGGTCTCGTGCATGTTCGCCAGCACGGTCATCGTGACCGCGTGCGCGGCGGCGAGCAACAGGAGGAGCACGCCCAGGTTGCCGACGGTCGCGCGCAGGACTCCGCCGCCGAAGCCGAGGTCGAGCACGGCCACCAGTGCCAGCACGCCGAGCATCAGCAGATGGAACAGCACGCTGGCGAGGCGGGCCTGCGAACCCGCCCTGGTGTCGTCCACATCGGACAAGTAACGCTTCCCGCTGCGGTACAGGATCTGACCGTCCGCCACGATCATCAGCGCGCCCAGCACGAGGAAGGCCAGAAAGGCGTCGTCAGGCATGTCGGTCTCCCTTCACCCTGCGAGAGATGCCTTCATCGGGTAGCCGGGAGCGCTCGCCGCGGAAACGGCCGCGGCCGCCGGGTGTGTCCGAGCGCACCGCCGTGAGCACACCACTCGGCCGTCCCATCCCCTGTTCGGAGCAGTCCGCGGGGTCGAGTGCGCGCCACCGGTCGAGCGCGATGAGCCAGCCACCTGCAGACGCGGTCCCGTGGCCGCTGGCGGTCGCGCCTGCGTACCGGCGTGGTCCTCGCCGCGGCTCCGCAGCGCAGTCGACGGTGCCTGATCTTCGGCGACCCGCTGTGAGGCGGCTGTCGCGGACGCGGTACAGTACCGACATCGCCTCGACGCGAGGTGATGGCCGGGCTGTGGCGCAGTTTGGTAGCGCACTTGACTGGGGGTCAAGGGGTCGCAGGTTCAAATCCTGTCAGCCCGACCGGCGGGAAGAAGCCCCTGATCTCGGAGTTTTCGAGGTCAGGGGCTTCTTGCTGTTGAGATCAGTGGCTTTTCGTGTGCCGGCCCTCGATCTGCACAGCCTTCGTCTTGGGACCACGTGGGGACCCACGACGGCGAGTTGGCTCACGCGCACCACTCGAGACCGGTTCCCCACCATCCACCTCACGAAGAACCCCAGGATCGAACTATCCGCAGCGGCACGCGGCGACTCAGCCGGCCGTCGGGTGTTCGTTCCCGACTCAGGTCGATCCGTCCCGCCGATCACCGTCCGACGGCGGATCAGCTTCCGACTGCGGGGCGGCCGCAGGCGGCGGGGCGGCATCCGACGGACCGGGTTGCGGCGCCCGGGGAACAGCCACGAGTGCGCTACTCGCCAGCAGCGCGTCGACCCACCGGGCCCGGGGATCCACGTCGACCAGCACCGCCTTCGTCAACAGGGTCAGCGGCACCGCGAGGATCGCCCCGACCGGTCCGAGAACCCACCCCCACAGCACCAGCGACAGGAACGTCGCGATCGTCGACAGCCCCACCGCGTTACCCACGAACCGAGGCTGGATCACCGACTGCACGACGAAGTTGAGTACGACGTAGACGGCGATGACGCCGACCATGAGACGCCAGTCGCCCTCCAGCAGACCGAGAATCGCCGGTGGCGCGACACCCAGCACGAACCCGACGTTGGGGATGTAGTTCGTCATGAACGCGAGCAGCGCCCACAGCACCGGCAGCGGGATACCCAACAACCACAGGGCGACACCGTCCAGCACGGCGACGATCAGGCCGAACACCGTCGTCACGAGCATGTACCGCCGAGTGCCCCGAACGAATCCCGCGATCGCGGTGCCGATCCCGGGCCGGTCGGCGCTCACGGCACCGTGACGGGCATCGGCGCCGGTCGCTTCCATGCTGAGGAACAACAGCAATGCGAGCAGGAAGAGCACACTCGCGCCCACCCCGGTCACAGAGGACAGCACGGCCTGGACGTATCCCAGCACCCGGTTCAGGTCCAGACTGGACGTCGCGGGCCGGAGATGTTCCGCATCCACGCCGAATCTGCCCAGTGCCGCGGTGGCCGACGACACCAGGTCGTCGGCGCGCGCGGTGTAGCGGGGCAGCAATGCGGCCAGCTGCGCGACCGACACGACCAGCACCCCGACCAGTCCGGCGAGCAGCGCGTACACCAGCAGCACGAGCACGGACGTCGCGACCCAGGTCGGCAGTCCCCACCTGCGCAACAACTGCGATGCCGGACTCACGGTGATGACGACGACCAGGGCGAGAAACAGCGGACCGACCAGCCAGGACGCCGCCATCAGTCCGACGAGGACCACGACGGCCGACGCCGCGCCGATCAGCAACACGACCGCGCGCGGCATTCCGCGCACCACGAGGTCCGGGCCGGCCGTCATGGCGGCGACGTTAACCGGCACCGCTGCGGCACACCTCGTCCGTACCGGATGAGAAACCCGCGGCGAGCCCCTGCCTCCCCCGACGACGCGGACTCTGCGGCATTCCGGCACGGCTGTCCTTCGTGACCGGCCCTTCCGGGACGCGAATGTCAGGGGTCGCCTCGCGCGGTCACCGTTTCCGGGTCAGCAGGAACCCTGCGAGCGCCCCCAACGCGGCCACGACGACCAACGCGGTCCACAACGGCGCCGACACCACGATCGTGAACAGGTGCATGTCCACGACGTCGCGGTTCTGCACGACGAACAGCACCACGACCACGGCGACGAGCAGTGCCACGACCTGGCGTGGTCCGATGTGGAAACGTCGGTGCGGGCCCGGTTTCGCGGTCATGACCCGCCTCCCTTCAGCCCTCCGCCGTATCGTGCGCGACGTCCGGGTCCGGATGCCTCATCCGGCGTGGGTGAGGCACCCGGACGTCACCGGCGGGCACGTCGACCAGCCCCCGCTGCCGAGCCTCGGCCAACGCCCCTCGCCTGGTGTGGACTCCGAGCTTGGCGTAGACGGACCGCACGTGTGTCTTGACCGTGTTCACCGAGACCCCGAGTGTCGCGGCGAGCTCCTCCAGGGAACGCATCGAGCTCAGGTGGCCGAGCACGTCCCGTTCACGAGCGGTCAGCCCCACGCCTCCGTCACCGGCGCCGCTCCGGCCTGCGCCGAAAACCGCCTGCCGGATCGCCAGGCCGAACGGCTCCAGCGAAGCGAAGCCACCGGCATGCTCGACCAGCAGCCGGGCGATTCGCCGGTCTGCCACCGCGAACGGCCTGATCAGGTGAACCGGCTCTGCGGTGCGCAACGCGACGTGGAGGAGCTCGAACGCATGCGTCCGGCGCCCCGAACTCAACGCCAGGCCGATGTCGTGCACCCGGCCGTGCACCTCGGTCAGCACCGGCAGGACCGCCCGACTGCCCGCGCCGCCGGAGTCGGGCACGCCGACGGGTACCCCCGCCGTCCACGCGCGGATGAGTGCCACTTCCGCGCTCGGTCCGACCCGCTCGCACAGCCAGTCGGCCGTCTCACGGGCAGCCGATTCGTCCCCGGCCAGTACGGCGCCGCCGGCTTCGGCCAGCGCTCCCACGGCGGCGACCGGAGCCGGCACCGGTATCGTCCCGAGCGTCGTCCGCGCCCTGCGCAACCGCCACAAGCCTGCGGAGCGCTTCCCGCCGTCCATCGCGCACGTTCCGTTGACCACCTCGACGAGGTAGGCCAGGACCGGATGTCTCGTCAGGTCGACCTCGGCCGCATCACCGATCGACCGGCGGGCCGCGTCGGGCTCCGCTCGAAGCAGCTGGAAGAACGCACCGGTGAGCCTGTGCAGCAACAGCGACACATCCGGACCACCCGGCTCGGCGCTCCCCTCCCGGGCCTCGTGCGCGGCCGCCGCATCCGCGAGGTCCCCGGCGAGCCACGCGGCCGACTCCCGGGCGGGCTGTACATGCGACAGGATCCCGGGCAGGCCGTGCTCCTCCGCGAGGCGCTGCGCAGCCCGCAGCGCCTCACGCGCGGCATCGACCCGGCCGTCGCGCAGCGCGATCCAACCGCGGTTCAACCATGCCCAGGCCTGCAGTTCGGGTCGGCCGGTCCCGGCCGTATCGGGAACCTGCTCCGGCTCGCCGCCCCGGGACAGCGCCAGCGCGGAACGGAGCAGGGTTCTCACCATGCCGTCGGCGTCGGAGCCGGTCGCCGGCGCGGATGCGGTGGCAGCCGCATCCGCGGGCGGCCGTCCGGCCTGCAGGTCGGCGATCGCCGACACCACAAGCAGGCGTGGATCGTTCCGCGCCCTCGGATCTCGCTCGGCGACTTCCAGCGCCCGCCGCACGGCGTCACCCTCGCCGCGGAACAGCAGCACGGGCCCGTACCGCACGAGCAGGCGCACCAGGAACCCGGAGTCGTCACACCGCGCCGCCTCGTCCAGCGCGTCCGGCAGCAGCCCCTCACTCGCCAGTCCGGCGGCCGCCGTCGCATGCAGTCGGCCGACCGCGTCGGGGCGGCGCCGCCGCACGTCGCCGTACAGGAACGAGCGCCACATCGGATGGACCCGATACCGGGGTTCCCGCTGCCCGACACGAGCGACGAAAGCCCCCTCCCACTCCAGATCGGCGAGGACGGACCCGGCATCCGGCCGGCCCGACAGTGCCGCGGCCAACCTCGGACTCACCTCGGCGCAGACGCTGACGGCCCGGAGAACCTCTGCGGTCCCCTCCGGCATTCCCGCCAGCACTTCTCCCATGAGAAACGCCGCCACGGACTGATCGTTCACGGCGAAGTCGTCGACGAACCCGGCTCGGTCCGGGTCGTGCTGCAACGCACGGGCGACCATGCGCAGTCCGGCCGGCCAGCCTGCCGTGCGCTCCACGAGCCGCGTGAGCCTTCCGGCCTCGAGTACGACGCCGGCGCGGCGCAGCAGCGCATCGGCCTCCGGCTCGGCGAATCTCAGGTCGCCCGCGCGCAGCTCGGCCAGCTCACCGCGCAACCGCAGTCGCGCCAACGGCAACGGCGGGTCCGCCCTGCTCGACAGCACCAGCCGCAGATTGTCCGGCTGGTACCGGATCATGGTCTCGATGCCGTGCCAGACCGAGGGATCCGAGATCTCGTGCACATCGTCGACGACCAGCCGAATCCGGCCCGGCAATTCCCCCACCGCGTCGAGCAACTCGGCGACAGTGTCCGCCTGGTCCCCCGCTCGATGGCTCCAGCCGTGCAGCCCGTTTCCTCGCGGGACCGGGCAATGCCGGCGGATCGTGCGCGCCATGGCACAGAACAGCCGTTGGGGGTCGTCGTCGCGACGATCGGCCGAGACCCATGCGGCCGCGGCGCCGCTCGCCGCGACCCAGCCGGCGAGCAGGCTGGTCTTCCCGTACCCGGCGGGGGCGCACACCAGCGTGACCGGGCAACGTTCGACGGCGTCGTCGAGCGCAGCGAACAAGTCCTCACGGGTGAGTGACATGGCCGCCACAGCCGGGACAGCGATCTTGGTGTGCGGTACCGGGCCGTGCCGACACGTCCCCGTGGACCGCGAAGCTCCCACGCGACCGACGATAGGCCAATCCGGGACGTGCTGCCGCGGGTCGTTCACCGCTCGCGTGACCGTGTCACGCCCCTGGTGCCCGACGACCGCAGACGGCGCGTTCCGCTCTCCCCTGCTGTCACCTCCACAGGCTCGCCGCGCTGCCACACCCGCGACGCCGCCACCGCGCCCGCGTGCGGACGCTCCCGCGGGGGCGGAATCCTCACCCGGCGACGGTGAGGTGCACATCGTCGAGGAGTCCGTGTGCCCGCGCGACACCCACGGCGTCGGCGCGCTTGGTGACCCCAAGCTTGAGATAGATGGCCCGCGTGTGCGTCTTGACCGTGTTCAGCGACACCGTGAGGTCGTCGGCGATCTCCTCCAGCGAGAGCGCGGTCGGCAACAGACCCAGTACCGCGCGCTCCCGCTCGGTCAGCGTGAGCGGAGCCAGCTGAGGCAGACCACGGCGTGCGGCGGCGACCCTGCGCGCCAACGGCTCGCATGCGCCGAATCGGCCGAGACCGGTCTCCAGCACATCCCCGATCAACGGCGGTGCGACCACGAGCGGGTAGAGCACATTCTGGGACTGCGCGTGCTCCATCGCCCGCACCAGCGCGCGTTCGGCCTCCCGGGACCGGCCCGCGAGCTGCTGGATCTCGGCGTCGGCCAGCACCGCGCACACTGTCGACCACGGCAGAGCCATCGGAAGACGCTCCGTCAGCGCCGGCCTGAGCACTCGCGCCGCAGGTCCGTGGCGTCCCGAGGCGAGCTGCTCGCGCGCCCGCATCACGGCGATCTCGCCGCTGCCCGGGGCCACCTCGTGGCACCGCTCCCGGGCCCGCACCGCGACGTCGGGGCGGTGCAGGTCCAGGGCGAGCCGATGTTCGAGGAAACCGCAGAGCAGCACCGCGATGCCGGGTGCCCGGCCGGTGTCGGCCGCGTCGCGCGCGGAGCACACCCGGTGCAGCCCGCGCGTCCGTTCGCCCCGCTCGGACTCGGCGGCACCGCGCAGGGTCGTCGCGACAAGCCGTGTCCCGTGTGCACCCGTCCGGTGTCGGTCCAGCAGCCGGAGGACCTCGTCGACGTGCTGCAGGCAGCAACGCAGCTCTGCGCGGAGCAGGGCGCCGTAGCCGAGCAGCAGGTGTGCCTCCGCCGCGGCCGTTCCCGCCTCCCACGGTCCCTCCGCGTCGGCCGCGGCGGCATTCGATGCCAACTCGGTCATCGACCGGAAATCCCCGCGAAGCGCAGCGACCCCGCTCAGGGTGGTCAGGCACCGGGCCACCACGTAATCCGCACGCCCGGCCCTGGCCGCGCGCAGTGCGGAGTCCGCCAGCTCACCGGCTTCGCCGGGCCTGTCCCGGCACAGCAGCAGGTCGGCCCGGTGGAGCTGCACCATCGCCTCCAGCGGGGACGACGGCACGACCCGTGCGGCATCGCCGTTGTCCCCGCCGTCGTCGGGTTGGCCGGTGATGCGGCGGATCCGCGCTCCGACGAGGCGCCGCAGGGTGTCCGTTTCCGTGCCGGCGCGGTAACGCACCAGCGCGTCCGCCCGAACGAGGTCCAGTTCGGCCAGTTCCGCCTCGCCCGCCTCCACCCGCACGAAGGCGGCGACGAGAGCGAGGAGCCCGTCCCCCGCCGCGGTTTCGGCGGGAAGTGCCGCCAACGCCCGCCGCACGAGGTCGTGTTCGCCCGCGAGCACCGCCGGGATCGCGCATCGGCGCAGTACGGCGCGGATCGTGCCGGATTGCCGCGAGGCGCACGCGTGGGCCAGTGCCGCCGCCGGTTCCGCCCCCGCGGCGTACCACTCCGCCGCCACCCCGGCGAGTCGTGCCGCACGTTCCGGATCCCGTCGGTACAGCACGGCGCGTGCGTGCTCACGGAACGGCGCACGGAGGCGATACCGCGTGCCGCCGGGGACCTGTCGCCGGGCGACGACGGACCCACGTTCGAGAGCCGCGAGCCGCGCCTCGGTGTCGGGACGGCCCGACAGCGCCGCGGCGAGTTCCGGGCTCACCTCGTCGCACACGCCCAGCGCGGCCACCAGTTGCCGGTCCCGCTCCCCCATCGCCGACAACACCTCATCGGCGATGTGGCCGGCCGCGGGCAGGGCCCGCACCGCAGCCGGCGCCGCCATATCCCGGCCGTCACCGGCGTGCGCGCGCAGCTCCAGCGCCGCGTGCCGCAACCCCGCGGCCCACCCTTCCGTGCGCCGCATCAGCTCGGGCAGTGTGCCGGGTGGCGCATCCGGCTGCGCCTCGGCGAGCAGGTGTGCGGCCTCGCCGGCCGTGAACCGTAGCTGCTCGGCCGACACTTCCGTCACGCTCACCCCGAGACCCTTCCGGGTCAGCGGCGCGCCCGGGACCGCACGCCCGGACAGCACCACTCGCGCGGTCCGAGGCAGGCCCCGCAGCACACCGGCCAGGCCGTGCAACGTCGCCTGATTCGTGAGCTCGTGGACATCGTCGAGTACGAGGACGGCACCGCCGGCCACACTGCCCAGAGTCTCGGCGATCGTCGCGAGGAACTCCGGGTCCTCGCTCGGATGCGCAGGGACGGACACCGGGCGCTCGCGGACGGACGGCACACCGTTCTCCACCGCCTGCAGCAGCGCCGACCAGAATCGCGGCTCGTCGTTGTCGTCGGCGTCCAATGACACCCACACCGGGGTGGCACCGGCCCGCCCGCCGCACCATTGGGTCAGCAGCGTGGTCTTACCGGTTCCCGCAGGCGCACACACCCACACGACACCCGCGCTCGGTGCGCGGTCGAGGACCGCCGACAACCGTTCGCGTGTCACGAGGTTCGGCGCGAGAGCCGGCACCGCGGTCTTCAGCCTCGGCACCCGGCTACGGCGCGGGACATCGTGCTCCACTGCGGCACTCTCCTCCCGACGCGCTCCCCTCCACGGTCACACCGCACGGCGGAGCGCGCGAATCGCCGCCCGATTCACCAACGACGGGTGACCCGGGCACGCGGGACACGGCGCAGTGTGGAACCCGGACCGGAGCACCATCGGCAGGCGCACACGGGAGACGAGCATGAGCGAGACACATCCGGGCACCCATCGCGGCGGCAGCGGCACGAGCCGGATCGACGACCTGCACCCCGAGCAGGGGGCCGGCTGGGTCGCGTTCGCCAGCATCATGTTGGTCCTGGTCGGACTGTTCAATGTGCTCTTCGGGCTGGTCGCACTGTTCGAGCAGGATTACTACCTGGTCGGTTCCGCAGGTCTGCTGGTCTTCGACCTGACCGGGTGGGGCTGGATCCACCTCATCATCGGGGGCGCCGCCGTCCTCGCCGGTGTCGCGCTCACCACCGGCGCGACCTGGGCACGAGCGGTCGCCGCTGGACTGGCCGGGCTGAACGCACTCGCCCAGGTCGCGTTCCTGCCAGCCTTCCCGGCGTGGTCACTCGTCGCGATCGCCCTGGACGTCCTCGTGATCTGGGCCGTCGTGGTGCACGCCGGCAAACCGGCCACCCGGTAGTCACCGCACGCGTCACCCGAAGGAGGGGACCGGTGCCGCCGACCCGCTACGAGTTCCGCGTGAGCGGACACATGTCAGAAAGCACCCGGCACGCCGTCGGGCAACTCGGCCCGCTCGAGGTCGTGCCGGCACCGCCCGAGACCATCATCTACGGAGTCGTGACCGACGATGCGCATCTCCAGGGCATCATCGGGCTGCTGGGCAATCTCGGGCTCCGCCTCGTCGCGCTGCAGCGTGTTCCCGAATTCTCGTCCGGCGATACGGATCCCGGCTGACGCACCACGCTCGGCGCGACGGCCCGCCGCTCACCCGCGGCGGATGACGCCGGTCGAGGGGCGATCCGCTGACAATCACGGGCGCGGCCACCGGCTGCCATGACCGCGGCCTCTCGTCATCCGGAAAGGAACGACAGTCCCATGACCGACACCGTCGCCAGCGCGGGCGTCGCCGCCGCGAACGCCGACCTTCAGGACCGCCTCCCGTTCTCCGACACCACCGACACCCGCAACGCCGACCGTGGTTTCATCGGCACGATCCGGCCCGCGCAGGTGCGTGCGGACGACGGCAGGGTGGTCTGGGATGCCGACGCGTGGGCGGACGTCCTGCGGAGCCCGCGGCCGGACACCGTGAACCCCAGCCTGTGGCGGCAGGCCCAGCTGGTCGCCCGGCACGGCCTCTACGAGGTCACGGGCGGCATCTACCAGGTGCGCGGGCTGGATCTGTCGAACATGACCGTGGTCGAGGGCCGCGAGGGGATCATCGTCATCGACCCCCTGCTCTGCGCCGAGACCGCAGCCGCCGCACTGGCCCTCTACCGCAGGCACCGCGGCGACCGGCCGGTCACGGCGGTGATCTACACGCACAGCCACGCCGACCACTTCGGCGGCGTGCGGGGTGTGATCACCGACGACGACGTGACCTCCGGAGCGGTGCCGATCCTGGCCCCCGAGGGCTTCCTCGAGCATGCGGTGGCCGAGAACGTCTACGCCGGGACCGCCATGGCTCGCCGCGCGGCGTACATGTATGGCGCGGCTCTGCCTATCGGGGCCACGGGACAACTGGGCGCCGGTCTCGGGATGACGGTGTCGACGGGAACGGTCACCCTGATCCCGCCCACGCAGGACGTCGGCACCACGGGGCACGAGGCGGTCCTCGACGGCGTGCGCATCGTCTTCCAGGTCACTCCGGGGACGGAGGCACCGTCGGAGATGAATTTCCTCTTCCCCGACCACGGCGCGTTGTGCATGGCGGAGAACGCCACCCGCACGCTGCACAACCTGCTGACCCTGCGCGGCGCCCAGGTCCGCGACCCGCACGCATGGGCCGCCTATCTCCAGGAGTCGATCGAGCTGTTCGCCGACTCGGCCGATGTCGTGTTCGCCTCGCACCACTGGCCGACGTGGGGCCGCGACGAGCTCGTGGCGTATCTGTCCGAGCAGCGCGACCTGTACGCCTACCAGCACGACCAGACCCTGCGACTCCTGAACCAGGGCTATGTCGGCACCGAGATCGCCGAGATACTCGAGCCGCCTCCCGGGCTCGTGGACGCCTGGCACACCCATGGCTACTACGGTTCGATCAGTCACAACGTGAAAGCTGTGTACCAGCGCTACATGGGCTGGTTCGACGGCAATCCCGCCCACCTGTGGCAGCACCCGCCGGAACAGGCCGGGCGGCGCTACGTCGATGCGATGGGCGGTCCCGAGGCGCTCCTGACGGTCGCGCGCCGCGCCTACGACGAGGGCGATTTCCGGTGGGCAGCAGAACTCACCGGGCATCTGGTCTTCGCCGAACCCGGCAACGCCGCGGCCCGGGAACTGCAGGCGGCGGCGTTCGAGCAGCTCGGCTTCGGAGCGGAGAACGGCCCCTGGCGCAACTTCTACCTCACCGGTGCCTTCGAACTGCGCCACGGCAACATCGGCACACCGACCGTCACCGCGTCGCCGGACATCCTCGCGCAGCTGAGCCTGGGGCAGATCTTCGACAGCATGGCCATCCAGGTCGACGGTCCACGCGCCGCGGCGACGCAGGCCGGGATCGACTGGACGGTCACCGCCGAGGACGAACAGCACCATTGGACCCGGCTGTCGAACGGGGTGCTCGTCCACGGCACGGGCATCGGCAGAGAGCCTGCGGATGCCCGGATCAGGGTCGGGCGGAGCGCGCTGATCGCGCTCGTGACCGGACGGTCGACACCCGACGAGCTGGAGCGTTCCGGCGACCTGGCCATCGACGGTCCCACCGATGTACTCGCCCGGTTGCTCGGTGTGCTCGACCCTCCCGATCCGGGATTCGCCATCGTCACGCCGTGACCAACGCCGCCGTCACACCGTGACCACCAACGCCGCTCCACCGGACGGCGGGCCAGGCACGGCAGGAGCCCGCTCCTCACATCTCCGAGCGACCGACCGAGCACCGGCGCCGGAGCGGGTCGGTGGTCACGACGTGGCGGCGTCGGTGGTCTTCCGGTGGAGTTGTGTTTTCCGGTGCGCGAACGCCGGCACCGCGGTACCGACGCACTCGGCCTCAACCGCCTCAGACGCCGAGCACCGCATGGGCGATGACGAAGTAGATCAGCAGGCCTGTGGCGTCGACCAGGGTCGTGACGAGCGGCGCGGAGATCACAGCGGGGTCGATGCCGAGCCGCTTGGCCAGCAGCGGCATGGTGGCGCCCACCGTGGCGGCCCAGCTGCAGATGACGACCAGGGACAGGGCAACGGTCGTGGCCACCGGCACGTCGACCAGGACGCTGCCGATCATCAATCCGACGGCGCCGAGCGCCGCTCCGAGCAGCAGACCCACCCTGCTTTCCCGCCACGCCACGCGCAACAGGTCGCGCGTGCGCACCTCGCCGACGGCGAGCGCGCGCACGGTCGCCGTCGCCGCCTGCGACCCCGCGTTGCCGCCGGCGCCGGTGAGCAACGGGATGAACAGAGCCAGTGCGGTGACCGCCGTGAGTGAGTCCTCGAAGAACTGCAGCACGTTGACCGTCAACGTCGCCGCCACGATGAGCAGCAACAACCACACCACCCGGGATCGGGCCAACTGCACGACGCTCGCCGACATGTAGTGACCACTCCACGGCGCCGCGGCAGCCTGCCGAGCGATGTCCTCGGTGTCGGCCGCCTCGATGACCTCGAACGCGTCGTCGATGGTGAGCAGTCCCAGCACACGGTTCTCGCTGTCGACCACCGGCAGCGCCAGCACGTTCGCCTCCTGCATGAGGCGGGCGGCGTCCTCGGCCTGGTCGGTGGCCTCCACCAGCGGATAGTCCTCTTTGAGTAGTTCGGTCACGGACCGATCGGGGTCGCTCAGCACGACATCGCGCAACGACACCACGCCCACGAACCGTCGTTGGTCGTCGGTAACCGGCAACGTGTAGACGGTCTCGGCGTCGGCGCCGCGTTCACGAACCACGCCGAGCGCTTCGCCCGCAGTCCGCCGCTGCCGCAACGCCACGGTCTCCGGGCTCATATACCGGCCGACGGAACCGTCCGGATAGCCGAGCAGGGCCGCCGTCATCGACCGCTTCCGCGGGCTGAGCCCGGCGAGCACCTGCCGGGCGAACTTCGCGGGCGCCTCGCCGAGCAGGCGCGCACGGTCGTCGGGGTCCATCTCCTCGACGACGTCCCGGAACGCCTCGCCGCGCAGTTCGGCGAGCACCTTGTGCTGGTCCGGCGGGTCGAGCTCCTCGAACACCGTCAGCGCGCGATCCTTGTCGAGCAACCGGAACAGCAGGGCCGCCCTGACTCCATCGGCGCGGGCGAGCTCGTCGGCGACCTCGTGCGGCGGGTGGTCGGCAACCCACCGCTCCAGACCCGGTAGATCGTGTGCGTCGAACAGGTCGTCCAGCGTGTCCGTGTCCGCGGCCATCCCGCTACTCCTCCGCCGCCTGCCGCCGAGGCCTATCGGCGCCTGTCGGGTTCCATCATTCGCGATCTCGGCGCGCATGCACGCTCGCGATCCGTGCATGGTGCGGTGAGCCACAGCCATTCGGGGGTCACAGCGGCCGCTCCGGCCCTCGGTCGGCGAGGATGGGCTCATGACGGACCCGAGCCGCCGCGACGTCCGTGCCGCCCCCGGTGACGGCTGGCCCGGCCCCGTCCGCGCCGATGTCGAGACGCTCTGGGACTTCCACCGTGTCGACGATCCGTTGCAACCGGCCGACGTCGCGGTCGGCCTCGGCAGCCACGACGGCGGCGTCGCCGTCCACGCCGCCGAACTGTATCGCCGCGGCCTGTTCCCGCTCCTCGTGTTCACCGGCGCCACCAAACCCACCACCGCCGGGCGGTTCCCGCGCGGCGAGGCCGTCCACTTCCGGGAAATCGCGATACGCCACGGCGTTCCGGACGAGGCCGTGCACATCGAGACCGAGGCGACCAGCACCGTCCAGAACATCGACAACACCCGCGCCCTGCTCACGGCCGAGGGCGTCACGCCCCGCAGCGTGCTGCTCGTCTCCCGCCCCTACCAACAACGCCGCGCACAAGCCGTCGCGGCGGCACGCTGGCCGGGCGTCGACATCCGCTGCAGCGGCGCCCGCCAGGACCTCGACACCTACCTCGCCGCCATCGGCGAACCGGACCTCGTGGCGGCGATGCTCGTCGGCGACACGCAACGGCTCGAGCTGCAGAGCCGATCCGGCGAGATCGCACCTGCGCACATCCCCGGCGACGTCCGTCGTGCCTACGAGCGCCTCGTCGCGGCCGGCTACACCGACCGCCTCATCACACCCCGCCGGGACACCCGCCACG
The DNA here is from genome assembly GCF_024648885.1 of Prauserella salsuginis. Classification (GTDB taxonomy): domain Bacteria; phylum Actinomycetota; class Actinomycetes; order Mycobacteriales; family Pseudonocardiaceae; genus Prauserella; species Prauserella salsuginis. The sequence continues at coordinate 327,876 of NZ_JANBBF010000008.1, forward strand.
ACCCGAGCTGAATCGGACAACCGGCGAGGCGTGCGCCCGCTCCTGACCCGAGTCCGGCGACACGGCGGATGCGACGGCGTCGTCGCCGGCAGTGTGGTCGTGGGCAACTCTGTCGAGAGCAGTGTGGCCGCGGTTCCGATTCGTCCCGATCGTGAGAGCGAACCGACACAACTGGAACACTCTCCGTAAGAACGCGCATCCTAACCGGTGAGTCCTACCTCACCTCTCATGTTCATCAAAACGGAATGTGAGAACCTCGGCACCCATGCGGACAGCGGAGGTAGCCCTCTGGGTGGCGGTGGGCCTGGCAGCAGTGGCGGTCGTCGCCGTGTCCCTCGCCGGCTGGCAGCTCGTGGTGGCCCGCCGGCAGGCACAGCAGATGCGAAGACTGGCCGTCAAGGTCCGCGACCTGTCCAGCGAGACCCAGAACCACGCCGGGCAAGCGGCCGAGGCCGACGAGAGCGCCCGCGACCAGGCGCGCTGGGCGTGGGAGCAGGTCAAACTCGCCAACACCCAGCTCGAACAGGCGCAACAGGAGAACCAGGCCAGCGCCCAGGCCGAGCAGTGGGAATGGGCCTACGCGCTCACCATGGCCGCCCGCGAACTGGTCGACGCCAGCACCGAACTCATCCGCATCGGCCTCGACACCCAGGTGGCACCGCACTACCGCCAGTCCGCGAACCGGCACTACCGCCAGTCCTGCCAGCGCTGGCAGGACACCATGATCAAGGCGCTCTCCCGGACGTCGCCGAGCCTGGAGGTGCAACACCAGCTCATCGCGTTCGGCTACGTACACCAGCGGCTGCACGGCCACATCGACGTCCTGCTGCGCGCCACCGAAACGGGCACGCTGTCCGACAAGGACCCGGTGACACAGAGCGTCCACGCGCTACGCCACGAACTGGCCAACGTGCACCGGCAGTTCCAGCGCACGATCAGTGCCAGTCTCGCCGCGGTGGGCGAAACCGAGATCCACGAGGCAGGCTCCGCCGACACCGGTGACCGCCGCATCGAGGGCGCGCCGGCAGCTGACACGCCCCTGCGTGTCGCCGCCGCACCGCCCCCGGGTCTGCAGGACGGCACCGGCCGGACCGCCAACCAGCCGACCAACGAGACGGCACACCGGACCGCGGCTCAGCAGTCGGGTTCCCAGCAGTCGGGTTCCCAGCGGACCGTGACTCGGCAGCCGGGGACCCAGCAACCGGGGACACAGCAACCAGCAGCCCAGCAGGCGCCGACTCCGGTGACATCCGGCCAGCACGGGACCGCGCAGCAGGAGACCCCGCAAACCGGGAACGGGCAGAACGGAGTCCAGCGCAACGGGACCCCGCAGATCGCGGCGATGCGGGACAAGGAACAGCGGAACGAGGCACTGCGGAACGGCTCCGACCACACCGCGCCCGCGCCGTCCCACCAGATCGGCGACCCCACCGCCGGCGCGGCGAAACGCATCCCTGACGCCGCCCGCGACACCGGACCGGCGCCCCAGGGACCACCGGCGAAAGCGCGGACCGCACAGGCACGACCGGCGTAACACCCGGCCGCCGGACCCGGCTTCCACCGCGCCGCTCCCCCGGCATCCACTCGCCCGGCAGCCGCTCGCCCACCGCCGGTGCCCACGCCTTCAGCAGTCGCTCGCAACCAGTCGCCGCACCCGGTCCCGCAGGTGCCGTTGTTCCGCGAGGTTGTCCGCGGCGGCGATCGCGCGGCGGTATGCGGCCACCGCCTCGTCGGCCCGCCCCGACCGTTCCAGCAGGTGCGCCCGCACCGCATCCACCCGCGGCAGCCCGGGCCGGCGCGCCTCGAGCTCGTCGAGACCGGCGAGCCCCACCGCGTCGCCCTGGACCATCGCCTGCGCGATGATGCGGTTCAACGTGATCGTCGGGTTCGCGTGCGCGGTCGCCGCCTCCAGCAACCGGTACAGCACGAGGATCTCGTCCCAGTCCGTCCGGTCGGTATCGGGCGCTTCTGCGTGCACCGCGGCAATGCACGCCTGCAGCAGATACGGCCCCGGGTCGACGCCGGGGACGGTCTGCTCGACCAGCGTCGTCCCCTCGTCGATCAGCGCGCGGTCCCACAGTGAGCGGTCCTGCTCGTCGAGTGGGCGCAGCCCACCGTCCTGGCCGATCCTCGCGGGCTGGCGCGCCTCGGTCAGCAGCATCAGCGCCAGCAGCCCTGCCACCTCGGCCGAATCGGGCAGGCTCCTGCGCAGCAACCGAGCGAGGCGGATCGCCTCGGCGGCCAGGTCGGCGTCGCGCGGCGGCGAGCCGCCGGTCGTGTGGTGCGCTTCGGTGAACATGACGTACAGCACGTCCAGGACCGACGTCAGCCGCTCGGCCGCATGCTCCGGCCGGGGCAAGGCCCTGCCCACCGCGGCGAGCTTGCGCTTGGCCCGCGTGATGCGTTGCGCGATCGTCCGTTCCGGCAGCTGGTAGACGCCGGCGATCTGCGTCGTGCTCAGCCCCGCCACGGCGCGCAGGGTCAGCGCGACCCGGCCCGACGGGGGCAGGTCCGGATGACAGCACAACTGCAGCACCAGCAGCGAATCGTCCCGTTCGGCCACCTCCGGGTGTACCGGCGGATGGAGCCGGGCCGTCCGCTCCTCGCGGTCCCTGCGGCGTGCGTCGCTGCGGACCCGGTCGACGTACCGCCGGCGGGCGGTCGACGTCAACCAGCCCACCGGGTCGTCGGGAAGTGCGGCCGGCCACTACCGATACGCGTCGAGCAGCGCCTCCTGCACCGCGTCCTCGCACAGGTCGAACCGGCCGCTGCCGTAGGCCCGCAGCAGGCGGGCGAGGACCCGCGGCGCCGCGTCGCGCCACGGGTCCTCCGCCCGGTCCCGCTCGGTCACTCCTCGCCCAGGTCCGCGAACATCACCGGACGCACCTCCAGCGCCAGCCCCGGAATACTCGCGTCGGGGATCCGTTTCGCCAACTCCAGCGCGCGCGCCTCGTCGGCGACGTCGACCAGGTAGAACCCGCCCAGGTACTCCTTGCTCTCGGCGAACGGGCCGTCGGTCACCTCCGGACCGTCGGCGCCGCTGCGGACGACCTTGCTCCGGCTCGGATCGGCGAGCGCCTGGGTCGCGACGAACTCACCGCGCTCCTTGGTCTCGGCCATGAACGCGCCGTGCCCCTCCCCGATCTGCTGTTGCTGCTCCTCGGTGAGGTTCTCCAGCACCGCAGGGTCGACCTGCATCAGGATCACGTACTTCACTGTTTCCTCCTCGGTCGGTGCGCCGCCACCGCGGCGGCACACCCAGGGGTCGTCACCGAACCGGCCGACGCGACAGCCCAGGCGATCGGATGTCGGGAAATTGTGACCGAGAATTCCGGGGCGCGGGTGTCGCGAAACCGGCTGCCGGTGACGACCACGAGAAGAGCGCCGCACCGCGCGCTCACCACAGCCCACGAACGACCTCCGAGGAGACGCCATGACACAGCGAGTCCGGGTCCACTGCATCACCGTCACCGCCGACGGTGTCGGCGCCGGCCACGACCAGAGCTTCGACCGGCCTTTCGGCGACGTCGACCCCGGCGAGCTGTTCGCCTGGGCGGGTGCCACGGCCAGCTGGGTCAATCGCACCGAGCCCGGCGGCGACCGGGGACTCGACGACTGGATCACCCGCGACTTCGCCCACGGCATCGGGGCCGAGATCATGGGCCGCGGCAAGTTCGGTCCGCAGACCGGCCCGTGGTCCGATCACGAATGGCAGGGCTGGTGGGGCGACCAGCCGCCGTTCCGCACGCCGGTGTTCGTGCTCACCCACCATCCGCGGCCGAGTCTGACACTCGGCGAGACGACGTTCCACTTCCTCGACGGCACGCCGCAGCGGGCCGTGGAGCGGGCGAAGGGGGCCGCGGACGGCGGTGACGTGCGCATCGGCGGCGGCGTCACCACCCTGCGTGCCTTCCTCGAGGCGGACCTGATCGACGACATGCACGTCGCCGTCACCCCCACCGAACTCGGCAGGGGCAAACGCCTCTGGGACACACCCGACGAGCTGACCGATCGCTTCCATCTGGAACGCATACCGAGCCCGAGCGGGGTCGTGCACCACTTCTTCTGGCGGCGCTGACCGCCCCGCCAGCGGCCAGAGGCACCGTCGCCGGCCGTGGTCCACGACCTGGCCGCTGCGACCGGCGGGCAGGCCGTGGGCCGCGCCCGGCCGCGGGCGACCATCGGTGATGATGGGGCGATGACCGGGACCCGCCACTGGGACGTGCTACCCGCCGTGGCGGCGGGCGGCGCGCTCGGCAGCCTCGCACGCTACGGCTTGGGGGTGGCCCTGCCGTCCCCCGCGGGCGTGGCGACGCTGCTGGGCAACGTCGCGGGGTGTCTCGCCCTCGGCGCACTCATGGCCGTCCTGACGCGCAGGCCCGCACCGCCCCGGCTGCTGCGGCCGTTCCTGGGCGTCGGCGTGCTCGGCGGGTTCACGACGTTCTCGACGTATGTGCTCGACGCGCTCTCGACCGCCCGCGACGGGCACCTCGTCGCCGCATTCGCCTACGCCGCGGGATCGGTCCTGGCATCGGTGCTGGCGGTCGTCGCGGGCATCGCCGGTGTCCGCCGGCTGCTCGACCGCCCGCGGAGCGCGGCATGACGGCGGCCATGGTGATGCTCGGCGGGGCCGCCGGTGCGGTCCTGCGCTATCTCATCGACCTGCGGCTGCAGCGGGGCCGTGTCTCCGCCTTCCCCTGGGGCACACTCACGGTGAACGTGCTCGGCTCGGCGCTGCTCGGGCTCCTCACCGCGTGGGTGCTGGCGACGGGCGCCACCGGTGGCGCGGCGTTCGCGCTGGCGGGGGTGGGGCTGTGCGGCTCGCTGACGACGTTCTCGACGTTCGGCTACGACACGGTGCGCCTGATCACCGAGCGGCGGCACGGGCACGCGGCCGCCAACGTCGTGGTGACCGTCCTCGCCGGATTCGCCGCCGCGCTCGCCGGCCTGCTCGCAGGCGGCGCCCTGTGGGGCTGACCCGCCGGCGAGCGAACCGGGCGATCGGTCACTCGGGCGCGAGCGCGCGCACCAGGCCCGCCGGATCGCCGCCCGTGGTCAGCGGCATCAGCACCGGCGTCGTCACGCCCGCCTCGGCGTAGGCGCGCACACCCTCCCGGCAGGCGTCCGGACTGCCGTGCACGACCAGCTCGTCGACCACGTCGTCCGGTACGAGCTCGACGGCACGTTTCCGGTCGCCCGCCGCCCACGCCTCCTGCATCGGTGCGAGCCGTTCGCCGCGCCCGAGCCAGTCGTGGAACGCGCGGTAGACCGGCACCGTCAGATAGGCGCAGATGTGCCTGCGTGCCAGCGCCCGTGCCTCGTCTGCGTCGTCGACCGGGCACACGAAGATGCGCGCCACCAGTTCGGCGTCGGCACCGAGTTCGCCGCGCACCGCCGGGACGTCGGAGGCCGCGAGCCAGTTGGTGATCGCCCCGTCGGATTCGCGGCCCGCCATCCGCAACATCCCCGGCCGCAGCGCCGCGACCATCACCGGCGGCGGCGTCTCGGGCGGGCGGCCGAGCCGGAACCCGCGGACCGTGAACGTCGGGTACTCCGCGGTGACCTTCTCGCCCGCCAGCGCGGTGCGCAGGAACCGCACCGTGTCGCGGGTGCGCGCGTACGGCTCGGTGAACTCGGCCGCGTTCCAGTTCTCCACGATGACCTGCGACGACGTCCCGACGCCGAGGACGAACCGGCCCGGCGCGCAGTCGGCGGCGCTCGCCGCGCTCATCGCCAGCAAGCCCGGACCGCGGGTGTACACCGGCGCGATCGCCGTGCCGAGCCGCAGCTCGGGAGCCCACTGCGAGGCCAGCACCAGCGGCGTGAACGCGTCCGCGCCGTTGGCCTCGGCCGACCACAGGTCCGTGTAGCCGAGATCCGGCAGCTGCGTGACGAGCTCGCGGTGCTCCGGCAGCGACAGTCCCTCGAGCGGAACCGTCAGCCCCCATCGGCCGGTCACGCACCCACCTCCACGCCGAGTTGCTGCTTGAGCCAGCGCACCTGCGTGAGCATGAGGTTCTCGGCGACCTCCTCGGCCTGTGGCGTCATGTGCGTCGCCCCGGCCAGCGGCAGGAACGTGTGCGCCCGTCCCGCGGCCAGCAGCTCCGACGAGAGCCGCAGTGCGTGGGCGACGAACACGTTGTCGTCGGCGAGCCCGTGCACGATCAGCAGTGAGCGTTCCAGTTCCGGAGCGTCGGTGATCAGCGAGTTGCGCTCGTAGACCTCCGGCCGTTCGTCGGGGTCGCCGAGGTAGCGCTCGGTGTAGTGCGTGTCGTACAGGCTCCAGTCGGTCACCGGGGCGCCCGCGACGCCCGCGGTGAACACGTCCGGCCTGCGCAGGACGGCGGCGGCCGCCAGATAACCGCCGAACGACCAGCCGCGGATGGCGACCCGCCCGAGGTCGAGGTCGCCGAACCGCTCCGCCGCAGCGTGCAGCGCGTCGACCTGGTCGGCCAACGCGACGTCGCCGAGGTCACCGGCCATCGCCCGTTCCCACTCCGGCCCGCGCCCCGGCGATCCCCGGCCGTCGACGACGAGCACGGCGAATCCCTGGTCGGCCAGCCACTGCGGGGTGAGCATCGCGTTCCTGCTGCGCAACACCCGTTGTGCGTGCGGCCCGCCGTAGGGATCGAGCAGTACGGGCAGCGGCCCCTCGCCCGGTTCGTGACCGGTGGGCAGCACCAGCGCCGCACGCAGCGCGCGCTCCCCCAGTTCGAGCCAGTGCACGTTCGGCACCAGGCCGGGGTCGGCGGCGACGGAGGCGATGTCGCCGACGCGCTCGCCCCCGGCCAGCACGGAGACGCGAATGCCGGCGTAGTCGGGGCTCCACGAAGCGAGCACCGCCGTCTCGGCCGTCCCGGCTCCGTTGTGGACACCCACCCCGTCCGACAGCCGCCGCACCGCACCGCCTTCGGTGCGGTAGACGTGAATCTGGGTCGGATCGTCGTCGGAGGCGCTGAACAGCACCTCGTCGCCGACGTCGATGACCGAACGCACCTGCAGGTCCGTGCCCGTCACGGGGGCACCGTCGACGAACAGCCGGTACGCCCCTTCGGCGACACCGACGTGCACCAGCCGCCCGTCCGGGGTCCACGCGGGGACCCCGGGGACGATCTCGACCCAGTCCGGGTCCTTCTCGGTGTGCAGCAGCCGCGTCGACCCGTCGGTGACGTCGAGGGCGCGGATCTCGAGACACTTCTGGTCCCGCGACTGCACGGTCAGCAGCGGCGGCCCACCCGCCGACCAGTGCACCGCCACGAGGTATTCCCATTCGCCGGCCGGCACGTCCACCCGGACCCCGTCGAGCGTGACGACCGCCAGCGACACGGCGACGTTCGTGGTGCCGGCCGCCGGGTAGGCGACCGTGTTCACCGGTGCCGCGGGGTTGGCCGGGTCGGCGATGTGCCAGCGCGGCACCTCCGAGCGGTCGCTGCGCTGGACGAGCAGGCTCCGCCCGTCCGGCGACCACCAGTAGCCGCGCACCCGGCGCATCTCCTCGGCCGCGATGAACTCGGCCAGCCCCCAGCTGACGTCCTCGTCGTCGGTCTCCTCCGGCCCGGCCACGACCCGATCGTCACCGGTCGCCAGGTCCACCACGTGCAGCCGCCGGTCCGCGACGTAGGCCACGTGGGTGCCCTGCGGATTCGGCCGCGGATCGATCACCGCGGCGTCCACGAGCATCCGCGCCGCACCCGTGGCGAGGTCGGCGGTGTAGAGCCTGCCGGACAGCGAGAAGGCCGCGACCGCGCCCTCGGCATCGGTCGCGTAGCCGACGACACCCCCCGACGTCTCCCGCGCACGCTCGCGCCTGGCCCGTTCCTCGGCGGGCAGGTCCTCCTCGCCGGGCAACAGCTCGGCCGCATCGACGAGTTTCGATTCCTCGCCGGAGGCGACGTCGAGTTGCCACAGGCTGTTGCGCCGGTCGTGGCCGGATTCGGAGCGGAGGAACAGCACGCGCTCGCCGTCGGGCGTGGCCTGGAACTGCCGGGGCGTGCCGAGCGTGAACCGTTGGGTGCGGGCCTGTGCGCGGAGGAAGGAGAGATCGTCTGTCACGGAAGGACACTCTGGCAGACCCGGCAGCCGCGCTGCCACGGCCGCGGCCGCGGCGCCGCACAACCCGCCGCCGCGGGGACAACGAATCACCGCTTGATCCGGACGAGCACGCAACGATCCTCGCTTCTGCGCAATGCATTCCGGCTGATCTCGGCACCGATCGGCCCTAATCTGAACGCATGACGACGTTCGCCGACCGCACTGCCGACACGCCCACGCCCTCCGAGGCCGCCCCGGCGGCCACGGCCGACTACATCGCGCTCGACGAGCAGTGGAGCACGCACAACTACCACCCGCTGCCCGTCGTGATCGCCGGCGGCGAGGGCGCCACCGTCACCGACGTCGACGGAACGACGTACCTGGACTTCCTGTCCGGCTATTCGGCCCTGAACTTCGGGCATCGGCACCCGGATCTCGTCGCCGCCGCGACCGCGCAGCTGGACCGGGTCACGCTGACCTCCCGCGCCTTCCACCACGACCAGTTCGGCCTGTTCTGCCGCGAGCTCGCCGAGCTGACCGGCACCGAGATGGTGCTGCCGATGAACTCCGGCGCCGAGGCGGTCGAATCCGCCATCAAGGTCGCGCGCAAGTGGGCCCACCGCGTGAAGGGCGTGCCCGACGGGCAGGCGCGCATCGTCGTCGCCTCCGACAACTTCCACGGGCGCACCACGACCATCGTCTCGTTCTCCACCGACGACGACGCACGCGCCGACTTCGGTCCCTTCACCCCGGGCTTCGACGTCGTGCCCTACGGCGACGCCGAGGCGCTCGCCGGTGCGATCACCGACCACACCGCGGCGGTGCTCGTCGAACCGGTCCAGGGCGAGGCCGGCGTCATCGTCCCGCCCGCCGGATACCTGGCCGAGGTCCGCAGGCTGTGCGACGAGGCCGGCGCCCTTCTCATCGCCGACGAGATCCAGTCCGGCCTGTGCCGCACGGGCACGATCTTCGCGCTGGAGCACGAGGGCGTGCGGGCGGACCTGTACACCCTCGGCAAGGCCCTCGGCGGCGGCATCGTGCCGGTGTCGGCCGTCGTCGGCCGCCGCGACGTCCTCGGCGTGCTGCGGCCGGGGGAACACGGCTCGACGTTCGGCGGCAACCCGCTGGCCTGCGCCGTCGGTCGTGCCGTGGTGCGGCTGCTGTCGACCGGCGAGTTCGCCGAGCGTGCCACCGCGCTCGGCGAACACCTCCACGGCCGACTGTCCGGGCTCGTCGGCCACGGCGTCAGCGCGATCCGCGGCCGCGGGCTCTGGGCGGGGGTCGACATCGCCCCCGGCGGGCCGACCGGCCGGCAGGCCTCCGAGGCACTGCGCGAACGCGGCGTGCTCTGCAAGGAGACCCACGGCTCGACACTGCGGATCGCGCCGCCGCTGGTGATCACCGAGGCCGAACTCGACCGCGGGATCGACGCGATCGAAGCCGTGGTTACCGGCTGACCCCGGCGGTACCCGGCGCGGGCAGAATGAGGCCATGATCGATCTGCGCACGCCGGTGAGCACCGACGAGGTCGTCGCCCGTGGCAAGGTGTTGCGGGACGCGACGCCGCCCACCTCCCACGACCACGACGCGGCGAATCCGCAGCGCCCGGACGTGCTCGCCTACATCGAGGCGAGCAACGCCGGACGACTGCCGCATCTGCTGCCGTTACGGCACGGCCGGATGGCCGCGTCCCCGTTCGCCTTCTACCGCGGCGCCGCCGGACTGATGGCCACCGACCTGGCGGGGACGCCGTCGAGCGGACTGCACGTCCAGTTGTGCGGCGACGCCCACGCGGCGAACTTCGGGCTCTACGGCACCCCCGAGGGCGAGATCGTCATGGACATCAACGATTTCGACGAGACCGTGCCGGGGCCGTGGGAGTGGGACCTCAAGCGCCTCGCGACGAGTCTCGTGCTCGCGGGCCGCGAAGGCGGCGTGTCGGACGGGAAGTGCTTGAAAGCGGCCGAGGACGTCGTGAAGTCCTACCGCCGCACGGTGCGCGAACTCGCCGAGGTGCCGTTTCTGCGGTCGTGGAACGCGCTGCCGGACTCGTCGGTCGTGGAGAAGGCGAAGGCCGACGAGCTGATCGACGACTTCGAGAAGGCCGCCGCGAAGGCGCGGAAGAACACGAGTGCCAAGATCGCGGCGAAGCGCACCGAGGAGTATTCCCACGGTTCGGGCGAGAGCGAGTGGCGGTTCACCGAGGAACCGCCGAAGCGCACTCGCGTCGACGATGCCACGGCCGACGCCGTGATCGCCGGCCTCGAGTCCTACGTGGACACACTACGGGAGTCCCGGCGCAACCTCATCGCCCGCTACTCGGTGTCCGATGTGGCCTTCCGCGTCGTCGGCACCGGGAGTGTCGGCCGCCGCGGGTACATCGCACTGCTGCGCGGCAACGGCGACGAGGCACTCGTGCTGCAGCTCAAGGAGGCATGCCCGTCCGCGCTGGCCGACGTCCTCACCCCCGAGCCGTGGGATCACGAGGGACACCGCATCGTGCACGGCGCACGCCTGGTGCAGGCCGAGACCGACATCCTGCTCGGCTGGACGACGATCGAGGGCAGGGCGTACATCGTGCGCCAGTTCCGCAACATGAAGGGCGACATCGACCCGACCGGTCTCGACGGCGGGCATCTCGACGACTACGGCAGGCTCGCCGGGGCGCTACTCGCGCGGGCCCACACCCGTTCGCTCGACCCGCGCCTGCTGGCGGGCTACTTCGCCGAGGACAGCGACATGGACGAGGCGGTCGGCCGCTACGCCGTGCGCTACGCCGACCGGACCGAGGCCGACCACGCCGAACTGGTCGCCGCCATCGACGCCGGCAAGCTCGCGGCCGAGTCCTCCGACGACTGAGCCGAGGACGAGGATCCGGTCCGAGAACGACACCGGTTGGAGAACGACCGAGCCGGGCCGGTCCGGCGCCGTGGCGGATGCCGCTGCGCCGGACCGGCCGGGAGTGGCTCAGTGCGCGATACTGACCGAACGGGTGTTCAGGTAGGCCTCCATCGCCTCGGGGCCGCCTTCGGAGCCGTAGCCGGAGTCCTTCACGCCGCCGAACGGCAGCTCCGCCGACGGCATGGCGGGCATGTTGACCCACAGCATGCCCACTTCCACCTTCCGCGTCAGCGTGTCCGCGGCGGCCAGCGAGCGGGTGAAGGCATAACCGGCGAGCCCGTAGGACAACCGGTTGGCCTCGGTGATCGCCTCGTCGAGGTCGGTGAACCCGCGGATCGCGGCGAGGGGTCCGAACGGCTCCTCGTTGAACAGCCGCGCGTCGGAGGGAACGTCGTCGAGCACGGTCGGCGCCCAGAAGTTCCCGGCGTCGCCGATCCGTTCACCTCCCGCGAGGGTGGCCGCCCCGCGGCCCACGGCGTCGTCGTACAGCGAGGCCATCGCGTCGAGGCGCCTGCTGTTGGCCAGCGGACCCATCTCGGTGCCCTCGGCCAGGCCGTCACCCACGGACACGCCGGTGGCCGACTGCGCCAACGCCTTGGCGAAGTCCTGCCGCACCGACTCGTGGACGAGGAACCGCGTCGGCGAGATGCACACCTGGCCCGCGTTGCGGAACTTGGCCTTGGCCATGATCTTCACGGCGCGCTCGACGTCGGCGTCCTCGCACACGATCACCGGCGCATGTCCGCCCAGCTCCATCGACACCCGCTTCATGTGCCTGCCGGCGAGCTCGGCCAGTTGCTTGCCGACCGCGGTCGAGCCCGTGAACGTGATCTTGCGGATCACCGGGTGCGCGATCAGGTACTCGGAGATCTCCGCGGGATCGCCGTAGACGAGCGCAAGGACACCCGCGGGCAGGCCGGCGTCCTGGAACGCGCGCACCAGCGCCGCCGGACTGGCCGGCGTCTCCTCCGGCGCCTTGACGACCATCGAACAGCCCGTGGCCAGGCAGGCGCCGAGTTTGCGCACCACCTGGTTGATCGGGAAGTTCCACGGCGTGAAGGCCGCCACTGGGCCGACCGGGTCCTTCACCACGAGCTGGCGGATCGTCGGGTCGCCGCGATGCGGCACCGTGCGGCCGTAGACGCGCAGCCCCTCGTCGGCGAACCAGTCGATGATGTCCGCGCCGGCCAGGATCTCGCCCTTGGCCTCGAACAGCGGCTTGCCCTGCTCACGGGTCATCAGATCGGCGATCTCGTCGACCCGCTCGCGCACCAGTCCGGCGGCGCGGTGCATGATCGCGGCCCGCTGCGCGGGCGTGTAGTCACGCCACACCTCGAAGCCACGGCGCACCGAGTCGGCGGCGAGGTCGAGGTCCCGCCGCGAGGCGCGGGCCACCTGGCCGATGACCTCGCCGGTCGCGGGGTTGTGCACGTCGAGGGAACGTCCGTCCTCCCCGTCCCTCCAGTCGTCGTCGATGAAGAGCCGGGTGTCCGGATAGGTCATCTCGGAAAGCCTCCTTGATCGCGTGCGCTCGGTTTGCGGCAACGGGTGACGGGCGCCGCGGCCGGAACGGCAACGGGCGCGACGTCGCGGCGGGATGCACCAGGTGGTTCCCGCGCGCCGGCCACCCCCGACGGTACCGCGCATCGCCACCTACCCGCCGCTATGCGCCCGACAGTTCGAGACCCACCACCTCCATCACGGTGTAGACCGCCAGCAGCGTGATGGCGACACTGCTGATGACGAAGGCGACCGTGAGCCACCCGTTGCGTTTGAACCGCGCGTCGACCTCCGTGGCGCGCAACCGCCACACGGCGACGAGCACCGCCAGCAGGAAGATCCCGGTCGCGATCGCGCCGATCTGCATCAGCACCAACGGCGAGCGCACGAACAGGAACATCACCATCCAGAGGACCGGCAGACACACCGTGAAGATCTTCAGTACCCGCGCACGGACCCTGGCGTCGTACCAGTCGATCACACCCATCAGCCCGAGCGTGTTGGTCCACAGCCGGGGTACCGCGGCCGCCGAGGCGATGTTGGTGGAGAACAGCACACAGATCGCACCGACGAGGAACAACGCCTCGGCCCACGGGCCGAGAGTGTCGGTGTACATCCGCGAGACGGTGGTGATCACCTGGTTGCCCTCGGGCACCAGATTCTGCGAGTGCAACACGCTCGCACCGACCACGTAGAACGACAGCGTGGCCACCGTGCAGATCAGCCACGAGACGAACACGTCCAGCTGCATCACCTTGATCCAGCCCTCGGCGCGCCGCGCCCGTTCCTCCGTGCCGTCGTCTGCGCCGGTCCAGCGCGCGTACCCCTTCTCGAGGCACCAGTAGGTGTAGTTGGTCATGTCGTCGGCACCGACGCCGGTCGAGCCGAACATCGCGACCGCGAGGCCGACCGTGCCTGCGGGAATCGCGAAGCTCAGGCCGTCGCCGAAATCTCCGGGGCTGTACGCGAACGGCGTGAACGGCAGCGCCAGCACGAGCGCCACCGTGCTCAACGTGAACAGCGCCACCGACCACGTCGTGATCATCTCGACCACGCTGTAGCGGTTGCTGCGCAGCAGTCCGATGGTGAGCGCGGTGACGATGACGGCCCACGTACTGAGCGACGCGCCGCTGAGCGGCTCACCCACGATGGGCCACAGGATCGAGAACGCGGCCGCGGCACCACCGATCACGCCGCCGCGCTGGAAGTTCTTCGCGATGTCGAGACCGATCCACAACCAGTTGATCCAGCCCATGGGGCCGATCTTCGGCGGGATCGTGGAATAGCCCGCCATCGCGGTCCTGCCGTTGAGGATCGCCCAGCGGGCGAGCTCCATCTGCACCCACACCTTGACGGCGGCGCCGACGATGACCAGCCACAACAGGACGAACCCGGCGCGAGCCCCCAGCGACGTCGTGACAAGCAGTTCACCCGATCCCACCACCGAAGCGGTGAGCACGATGCCGGGACCGAGGTGACGCAGCCTGCCGCGCAATGTCGTCGGCGGCTCTCTGACGTCGTCCGCGCGGAGCCGGTAGGGGTCCTCGATGGGAGTGTCGGGCACGTCCTTGGTCGACATGACGAGGCTTCCTTTCGGGGTCGGCGTCGTTGCCGGGAGGCCTGGTGGACGGGTGTGGAGCTGCTAGCTCACCGCCTCGACGAGGCGGCGTGCCTGTGTGCGCACCGTGTCCGGGTCGCCGGGGACACCGAGCAGCTGCACGCCGACGCCCACACCCGCGCAGCCCTCGTCCAGGCACGCACGGGCGAGGTCGGGGCCCACGCCGCCGGTGGCCAACATCGGAACATCGGGCAGCGGCCCCTTGAGTTGCCGGAGGTGTCCCACGCCCACCGGGGCGATCGGAAACACCTTCACCACGTCGGCGCCGAGCCGCACCGCCTGCACCACCTCGGTCGGGGTGAACGCGCCGGGCACCGCACCGAGCCCGAGTTCCTTCGCCCGCTCGATGACGGCTTCGTCCACGTGCGGGGAAACCACGAACCGAGCGCCCGCCTCCGCCGCACGCGAGACGTCGTCGGCGGTCATCACGGTGCCCGCACCGAGGGCGAGGCCGTCGCCGTACTCGTCCCGCAACGCGCGGATCGCGGCGAACGGCTCGTCGGAGTTCAGCGTCACCTCGAACAGCCGGATTCCCTCGTCCCGCAGCAACGCGGTGAGGTCGAGACATTCCCGTATGGACTGTCCGCGGTAGATCACCATCGCGCGGTGCTGCCGGACCTGTCGGAGGACGTCGTCGGCCATGGTCTCCTCACCTTCTGCGGGGACGGTCGGTTCGGGCCACTACAGGTGCCTGCGGGGCACGGCGTGTCCCCGTCTGCCCACGAGGAAGTCGAAATCGGCACCGGTGTCGGCCTGCCGTACGTGGGTGCGATACAGCCACTCGTAACCGGATCCGGTCCCGGTCGGCGCCGGGCTCTCGGCGGCTCTGCGGCGGAGCTCGTCGTCGGACACGTCCATGTCGATCCGGCGGCCGGGCACGTCCAGCGTCACGCGATCACCCGTGCGCAGCAGTGACAGCGGCCCACCTCGTGCCGACTCGGGCGCGACGTGCAGCACGACCGTCCCGTAGGAGGTGCCGCTCATCCGCCCGTCGGTGATGCGCACCATGTCCCGCACTCCGGCGTCGAGCAACTTCTTCGGGATGGCCAGGTTGCCGATCTCGGGCATGCCCGGATAACCCGCAGGCCCGGCTCCCCGCACGACGAGCACCGTCGAGGCGTCCACCGGAAGATCCGGCGAGTCGACCCTGGCGTGGTAGTCCTCGATCGTGTCGAACACGAGCGCCGGGCCCGTGTGCCGCACCAGGTCCTCGGATGCCGCCGACACTTTGATCACCGCACCGTCCGGTGCGAGGTTGCCGCGAACGACGGCGGTGTGGGAACCGGCCTCGTGCACCGGTTCGGCCCGGGTGCGGACGACGTCGGTCCGCCAGTTCGGCGCGTCGGCGCAGTTCTCACCGAGGCTGCGGCCCGTCACGGTGGCGGCGTCGGTGTGCAGCAGCTCCCCCAGTTCGCGGATCACCGCGGGCAGCCCGCCCGCATGGAAGAACTCCTCCATGAGGAACCGGCCGGACGGCAACAGATCCACCAGCAGCGGGACATCCGCGGCGAGCGTGTCGAAGTCGTCGAGCGCCAGCTCGACCTCCGCGCGCCCGGCGATCGCGAGCAGGTGGACCACGGCGTTCGTCGACCCGCCGATAGCCGCGTTGACACGGATCGCGTTCTCGAACGACCGGCGGTCCACAACGGACGACGGAACGAGGCCTTGCTCCACCATGTCGACGATCCGGCCGCCCGCCTGCTCGGCGATGCGGTGCCGCTGCGCGTCGACGGCCGGGATCGCGGCGCTGCCGGGCAACGAGAGACCGAGTGCCTCGGTCAGGCAAGCCATCGTCGAGGCGGTGCCCATCGTCGTGCAGTGCCCGGCGCTGCGGGACAGGCAAGCCTCGGCGGCAGCGAAGTCCTCCCGGCTCATCCGGCCCGCGCGCACCTCTTCGCTGAACTGCCACACGTGCGTACCGGATCCCGCGTCGCAGCCCTGGAACTTGCCGTTCAGCATCGGGCCGCCGGTGACCATCACCATCGGGAGGTCGGCGCTCAGCGCGCCCATCAGCTGCGCCGGGACGGTCTTGTCGCAACCCCCGAGCAGCACCACGCCGTCGAGCGGGTTGGCACGGAGCGTCTCTTCGACGTCCATGGCCATGAGGTTGCGGAACTGCATGGCCGAGGGCCGCATCAACGTCTCGCCGAGCGAGATCGTCGGGAATTCGAACGGGACCCCACCGGCCATCAGTACCCCGCGCTTGACGGCCTCGGCGACCTGCCGCAGGTGTGCATTGCACGGAGCCAGGTCCGAGGCACTGTTCGCGATGCCGATCACCGGACGCCCGTCGAACATCGACGCCGAGTAGCCCTGGTTGTACATCTTCGACCGATGCACGAACCCGAGCTTGCCGTCGAGCCCGAACCACGCCTGGCTGCGACGGTCGGACCGGGTGTGTTCTGACGCCATCGTCACTCCACCGTGAGCACTCTGTGCATGCAATGAACTTGTGCAGCATATGATCTAGCCAAATTACATGCAATATCCACCGGCTCCATGCATCGTTCGACCGCGGGCGCGCGGCCGTCCATGCGCCGACGCTCAGGCCACGGCACGGTCCTCGGACTCGGTGACCGCTGCCACGGCGGCCTCGTCGAGCCGGACCCCGAGCCCGGTCCGCCCTGGCACGTCGATCACCCCGCCGGACGGCGTAGGCGGATCACGGAGCAGCGGATCGCGCAGCGGGTTGTCCCTGACGTCGTACTCGACCGCGGCCACCGGCTCGGCCAGGGCGGCGAGCTGCAACGTGGCGGCGAAGGCGACCGCTCCCCCGTACAGGTGCGGGAAGACCCGCTTGCCGTGCGCCGCCGCGAGCTGGCAGATCGCCATCGTCTCGGTCAACCCGCCGGTCTTGGCCAGATCCGGTTGCAGAATCGCGACCGCAGGCGACGCGGCGAGGGAACGGAACTCCTCGACGCCGTAGTGGTTCTCTCCCGTGGCGAGGACCAGCCCGGTGCGCCGGTGCAGCTCCTCGAGCCCGTCGAGCGGATTGCCGCGCAGCGGTTCCTCGAGCCACGCCACATCCGCGTCCCGGAGCAACGGCGCCATCGCGACCGCCTCGGCCACATCCCACGCCTGGTTCGCGTCGGCGTACAAGGCCACATCGGGGCCCACCGCATCGCGCGCGGCCGCGAGGTTGCGCTCGTCGGTCGCGCGGCCGAAGCCGAGTTTGACCTTCACCGCGGTGTGTCCTGCCGCCACGCACGACCGCGCCATGGCCCCGACGTGATCGGGCCCGAGACTGCTCGCGTACACCGGAACTCGGTCCCGGACCCTGCCCGCCCCGAGTGCCGCGACCGCACACCCCGCACGCTGTCCCGCGAGGTCCCACAGCGCGAGGTCGGCGCCGCTGATGGCCTGCCGGATCGGACCCGGCGCGCCCCACTGCCTGCCCAGCGGGTCCAGCTGCGTGCACAGGCGCCGGTGCAGCGCCGCGATCCGCGTCGCGTCCTCACCCCGCAGCAGCGGGAACACACCCTCCCGCAGGGTCGCCACCCGTTCCCGCACGGCCCACGGCGGATAGTTGGTCCAGCTCTCCCCCCTGCCGGTGAGTCCGTCGTCGGTGGTCAGCTCCACCAGCACCGCGGAACGGTGGCGCAACGGGGAGAACGACATCGCGATGCCGTCGCCGACCGGGGCGCGCATGACCCGCAGGCGCGCGTCGACGATGCGGCTCATGCACCCGCCTCGGCCTGCTGTTGCAACAGGGCCCGCAACCGGAAGATGTGGGCGCGCGCCGCCTGTTCAGCGGCCGTGGCGTCGCCGGCGTCGATCGCGGTGAGGATTGCACGGTGGTCGTCGAGCGCCTGCCGGGGCCCCGAGGTCACCGTCGTCGTGCGCATGGCGAGCCGGACCTGCGTCTGCACATCATCCAGGAGCCGGACGACCTCGGCGTTGCCGCAGGCCTCCCGGATGAGCCGGTGGAACCGCAGGTCCGCCTCGGTGCTCGCCGCGAGATCCGCCGTGCGCGTGGCGGCCTCGTGATCCTCGAGCGTCTCCTGGAGTGCTCGCACCAGCCTGCGGCCGGCGTTCTCGACCGCCAACCGGGCCGCCAGCCCTTCGAGCACCTCCCGGACCTCGTAGATCGCGACCAGTTCGGCCGCCCCCACGTACGCAACGACGGCACCCCTGCGCGGTTCCTCCCTGGCGAGGCGCTCCTGAACCAGCCGCAACACCGCGTCGCGCACCGGACTGCGGCTGACCTCCAGTCGTTCGGCGAGCGCGGGCACACTCAGCCGCGCACCCGGGGGAAGCTCACCCGTGAAGATCATCTCGCGCAGTCGTTCGCAGACCGCGTCGGCGACCCTCGTCCGGGCCGCGGTCGTCTCGTTCACTCCGGCCATGACCCGATTTTACATGCAATCGCAGCCCGTTACATTCCCTGAGCAGGTCACGCGCCGAGGTGCGATCCACCCCGGCCCGACCGCGCCGCGCCCGGCACTCCCCACCGGCACCGCCCTACGATGCCGCCATGCCGCTCGCGTTCGCCTGCATCGTCGTCCTGTTCGGGACGGGTGCCGTCGTCGCGGGCGGACGGTCGCCGACCGCCGTCGACGCACCCGTGGCCGCGTTCGCCGAACGGTTCGACACGGGCGTGCTCACCGCCCTGGTGCTACCGACCGAGCCTCCGGTGTGGCTGGCGATCCTCGCACTGCTCACCGGAGGCGCACTGTGGCGGCGCCGCTGGGATCTCGCGGCAGCGGCCGTCGCCTGCCCCGCGCTGACCATCGCCCTGACCACCTGGGTGTGCAAACCGCTGTTCGCCCGCTGGTACGACGACCACCTCGCCTACCCCAGCGGGCACACCGCCGCCCTCGTCTCGACACTCACCGTGGCGATCCTGATGGCCCCGCCCTCGTGGCGCCGCATGCTCGTGGCCGCCGCCGTCGCGCTGACGGCACTCGCCGGACTCGGCATGGTCGGCCTCGGCTACCACTACGCCACCGACGTCGTGGGAGGTGCCGCGCTCGCCGTGGCCGCGACGCTCATCGTGGCGAGGCTGGCTGTCGTGGCGCGACTAGCCGTGCGAGACCGGCGCGGACGCCTCGGCGTCCCGCGCGAGAGCCGTGAGCCTGCTGACGGCGCGTAGGTACTTCTTGCGGTAGCCGCCGGCCAGCATCTCCGGGGTGAACAGCGCGTCGAGCGAGCCGCCGGACACCAGCACCGGGATCGCCCGGTCGTAGAGCCGGTCGGCCAGTGCCACCAGCCGCAGCGCGATGGCCTGGTCGTCGGCGGCGCGGATGCCGCGGATGTGCACCGCCGGCACCCCGTCGACCAGCCGGCCGTACGCGGACGGATGCAGGCTCGCCAGGTGCTCGCACAGCGCGTCGAAGTCGTCGAGTGTCGAGCCGGGGCGCTGCTCGGCCGACGCGAGAAGCGTGTCCTCGGACAGTGCCGCGGGTGGCTCGGGCAGGCCGCGGTGCCGGTAGTCGGGTCCGTCGACGCGCACGACGCCGAACTTCGCCGACAACGCCTGGATCTCCCGTAGGAAGTCCTCGGCCGCGAAGCGGCCCTCCCCCAGCTTGTCCGGCAGCGTGTTCGAGGTGGCGGCGACGAACACGCCCGCCGCCGTCAACTCCTTGAGCAGCCGGCCGACCAGCATGGTGTCGCCCGGATCGTCGAGTTCGAACTCGTCGATCGCCAGTAGCCGGTGCTCCGACAGCCGCCGCACCGCCTCCCCGAACCCGAGCGCGCCCACGACGTGGGTCAGTTCGACGAACGTGCCGTACGACTTCGGCCCGGGCACCGCGTGCCAGATCGACGCCAGCAGGTGAGTCTTGCCGACCCCGAAGCCGCCGTCCAGGTACAGCCCGAGCTTGCCGTCGCCCGCATCGCCGCCGGATCCCCTGCGGCCGAACAGCCCGCGCAGCCCGGACCGCTTGGCGCCGGCCGCGCCGACACGCTCGGCGAACGCACCGCAGTCGGTGATCGCCGCGGCCTGACTCGGCTCATCGGGATTGGGAATGTAGGTCGAGAGCCGCACATCGTCGAACCGCGGCGGGGGCACGAGCGTGGTGATCAGCTCGTCCGCGCCGATCTCGGGACGACGCTCGGTCAGCTTCTCGACAGCCATGTTCCTCAGGTTAGTCCTCGCCCCCACCCGTCCCGTCCCCGATGTGACCTGGGCCGCCAAGCGCCCAACGGTGCTGCGGACCGCGACGGCACATGCTGGGATGGCGGAGTGCATCAGCTGTGGCCCCTGCCGACCGCATCCGATCCCGGCACGACATCCGATCCCGGCGCCGGATCCGCCGCTCCGCCGGAACTGTCCGACGAGGACCTCGAAGCGCTCTACGGCTACCCCGCCGACCTCGGCCGCCCGTGGGTCCAGGCCAATTTCGTCACCTCCGCCGACGGAGCGGTGAGCGTCGACGAACGGTCCGACGGCCTGTCCAGCACGGCCGACAAGCGAGTGTTCCTACTCGGCCGCGACCTGGCCGACGTCGTGCTCGTGGGTGCGGGCACCGCGCTGGCCGAGAACTACGGCGGCGCCCGCACCACCGAGACCCGCCGGGCACGCAGACACCGCCACGGTCTGTCGGACGTGCCGCCGATCGCCGTCGTCACCCGCCGCTGTTCGATCCCGCCGGACGCGCCGGTCATCACCGACACCGCGGTGCCCACCCTGGTCGTCACGGCCGCCGACGCACCCGCCGACCGCAGGGCCGCGCTCGCCGACGCGGGCGCCGAGGTACTGCTAGCCGGGGAGGACACGGTGGACCCGGCCACGGCGATCCGCCTGCTCGACGAACGCGGCCTCCGCCGTATCGACTGCGAGGGCGGACCGCACCTGCTGGCCTCCCTCGTGGCCGCAGACCTGGTCGACCAGCTGTGCCTGACCTACGCGCCGCTGCTGGCCGGGCCCGGACCGGGCCGGATCGTCGCGGGTCTGCCCTCGACGCCCCGGGACATGACGCTGCGGTCGCTGCTGCACGAGGACGGGTTCCTGCTCGCCCGCTACCGGCGAGCCTGACACGGTGACGGGGACGGCCCGCCCCCGTCACGTACGCGGGCTTCCGGCCCGGCAGGCGGCCGCCGGACCAGCCGTCCCGGAACGACCCTGCGCGCCGCCCGGTCCGGAAGCATTGCCACCGGGCGGCCCTCACGGCGTGCTCACCGCCGCCGTGCGACAGTAACGCCGCGCACCGGCCTCGGTGCGCCGTAGCCGGTGCGCGCCCGCTCAGCGCGGGGCACCGCCGAACGACCCGAGTGAGGACCTGACCGTTGCCGCGCCGCCATCCGCCACGTCGCCGGTACCGACGGGCCGTGCTGGCCGCCCTGCTGCCCGTCCTCGTCGTCGCAGGCTGCACGGTCGGCCCCTCGACCCGGCCCGCCGTCGTCCAGAACGACGCCCCGGCGCCCACCGGCCGCGACCGGGAGGAGTCACAGCAGCCGTTGCCGCCGCTCGGCGAGCCCGGACCGTCCGCACTCGACTGGTCGGACTGTGCGGCCGACACCCGGCAGCAGTTGGGCGGCGCCGCACGCCGGAACCTGACCTACGAATGTGCGTACCTCACGACCACCCTCGATCCGCCGGGCATGCCGGGGCAGGGACTGGCCCGCATGTCGGTCCTGAAGGCCGGCAACGGCCCGGTGCCGCTGGTCGTGGTCAACGACGTCGACGGCCGGCCCGGCACGCTGTACGCGGCGCAGCTGGCCGCGACGCTGCCCGACGAGCTGCTGGAACGGTTCTCGCTCATCGGCGTGGACCGTCGCGGCACGGGCGGTTCCGACGCCGTGCGCTGTATCCCGTCCGACGAACGCGCGACGCTGCTCGACAGTGACCCGTCGGCCGGGGTCGAACGGCCGCTGGACGCCGCCCGCACCGCGGGGCAGCAGTGCGCCATCGCGCTCGAGGACGAACAGGGCGCCCTCGACAGTGAACGCACCACCAGCGACCTCGACACGCTCCGCGAGCACCTCGGCATGGACCGGCTCCACGCTCTGGGCCACGGCGAGGGTTCCCGCGTGCTCGCGATGTACAGCGCCCGCTTCCCCGGCAAGACCGGGCGGATGGTTCTCGACGGGATGCCGGACCCGTCCGACGATCAGGCAGGCGTGCTGGGTGGTGTCGCCCGTGACGCGGAAGCCACCCTCGACGCCGCGGGCGAGCAGCTCGGCCGCGATCTGCGCGCCGACGTGACCGCGCTGACCGACCGGCTCGGCCGCGGCGCGCCGCCGACCTCCGACGGCTACCGGCTCACCCCGCAGCTCGCCCTCCGCGCGGTGCTGACCGGGCTGGCCGACCGGGATCGCTGGTCCGACCTGGCCGACGCCGTCGCCTCGGCGCGCGCCGGCGACCCGAACCCGCTGTTCCGGTTCGTCCGCCCGCACCTCGTCGAGGATCAGGCCTCGGCCGCCCGGCTCGACGGCACGATCGCGACACGATGCAACGACACGGCCACCCGACTGCCTGCGGACCAGCTGGCCTCGACCGCCCGCAAGCTGGCGCGCGACCATCCCGTCTTCGGCGCGACCGTCGCCCAGGAACTCGTGTGGTGCAGCCCGTGGCCCACCCGGTCCGACCGGAGCGGCGGGATCGCCTCCGACAAGGCCCCGCCCATCGTGGTCGCCAGCACCGAGACCGATCCGGTCACGCCGGGGAAGGGAACCGTCCGGGCCGCGGACCAGATGCCGTCCGCGGTGCAGGTGTCGTGGAAGGGAGCCGGACACGGCGCGCTGAGCTCGTCGTGTGTGACCGACGCGGTCCGAGGCTTCCTCGTCGACGGCGACGTGCCGCGGGACGGCACGCTCTGCCCGGCCTGACCCGATCCTCGGGACGGCCCGACACCCCGGGTCGGCCGGCTCCGGCTCCGGACCGCGCCATCGGTTCCCCGTCCCGGGCTCGCGCGGGCCGTGCCCACCGGTGTCGATCATGACAGGCGCCCGGCCCGCGATCACTTGACGGAGGGCATGGGGAATGTTTCGCTGGCGCGCGGTGAATCTTCTGTCGTTGCTCTCCGGTCTGACCAAGCACGACCCACACGCCATCATCGCGATCGACGCCGATCCCGTGCAGCCCGTCCACGTGAGCCGCTCCGAACTGTGGCGGCGCACGCTGCAGCTACGCGCGGACCTGGCGACGGCGGGTGTGGGGCGTGGTGACGTCGTCGCCGTGTGCCTGCCGAACTGGTCCGACCTGTTCGGCTGGCAGATCGCGACGGCCTCGCTCGGCGCGTGCGCCCTCGGACTCGACCCCGCCGCCCCGGTCGCCGACCTGGCCCGCGCCGTGACGGACGCGCGGCCGCGGGTGCTCGCACTCGACCGGGACGTGCCCGTGGCACTCATCGACCGCCTCCGCGCCGAACGCGCCGCCTCTCCGGGTGATCCGGCGCCGGCCGTCGCCGTCGTGCCCGGTCCGCGGTCCGAGCCGCCGGTCGACCCGTCGCCGTGGGACCTGGGTGGCGGCGCATGGCAGCCCAGCGCCGCCACCGCGGGTATGCCGATGCCGGAGACCGGCGGCGACGAACCCGCCGTGGCGTTCGCGCCGGGCCTGGCGTGCTACCGGGAGTCGGTCGTGGTGCGGCACGCGACCTCGACGGCGACCGCGCTCGGACTCGGCGACGGCGACCTCGTCGTGTGCACCCGCCCGGCGACGCGGCCGATCGCGTGGTCGTTCGCCCTCGCCGCGCTCGCCGGAGGGGCGACGTACCTGTTCGACCCGAATCTCGACGAATCCACCCTGCCCGGCGAACTCGCCCGGTTCGGCGCCACGCACCTGGCCGCCGACGAGCCGACCGCCATGCGGCTGGCCAAGTCCTGCCACGCCCACGGCCGCGACGCCGGTGCCTCACTGCCGGCGCTCCGGTGGGTCGGCATCGCGAACGCCACCTCCGCCGATGCCGCGCAGAGCCTCGACGAACTCGGCATACCGGCCCGGGGCTTCTACGCCCCGTCCGGAGTGCTCGCGCCGTTCGCGGTGTGGCCCACCGGCAGACCGACCGCCGACCGGTGGCTCGGCGGCGGTCACCCGGTGTGCGCCGACATCGACATTCGCGTGACCGACCCCGAGTCCGGCGAACCCACGGCCGCCGGCGAGAGGGGCGTGATCGAGCTGCGCGGCGCCTGCGTGCCCGAACCGCGTTCCGGCACCGACGAGACGGCCGACGCCGAATGGTTCACCACCGGTGATCTGGGCACGCTGACCGCCGGCGGGGACGTGCGCTACGACGGCTCCGTCCACCACGACGCGTGAGCGGCCCCGCGGTCCATTACGGTTGATCCGTGCCGCGCCGGACCAAGCTGTTTCTCGGGATCTCGCTGCTCGCGGCATTCGTTCTCGCGGCACTGCTGCTGCCGATCCCCACCCCGGCGGAGATGCGTGCATGGGCCGACGAGGCAGGTGGGGCCGGCGCGGCCGCATTCCTGGTCGCCTACGTCGTGTGCACGGTCGCACCCATCCCCCGCACCGTGTTCAACCTCGCCGCGGGACTGCTGCTCGGGCACGTCGCAGGCGTGCTCGTCGCGACCACCGCCACCGTCCTCTCGGGCCTGTGCGGCTTCCTGCTCGCACGCCTCCTCGGCCGGGAGTTCGTCACCCGCCACCTGCACCGCACTCCGGTGCACGCGGTCAACGCGCGACTCTCCGGCGGCGGTATGCTCGCCGTCGCCTCGCTGCGGCTGATCCCGGTCGTGCCGTTCGCACCGCTGAGCTACTGCTGCGGTGTGTCGTCGATCGCACTTCGGCCGTACCTCGTCGGCACCGCGCTCGGCAGCGTGCCGGGCACGATCGCCGTCGTCGTACTCGGTGACGCCCTGACCGGCGGCACGCCGCCTGCGCTGCTGGTCTGTTACGCCGTGTTCGCCGCACTCGGCGCAGCCGGCCTGCTGCGTGTCATCCGAACGGCGGCACCGGCCCGCGGCCCCATGGCCGACACGGCGTCCCGGACGGACGAGGCAGCCGACTAGTCGGCAGGCGGTTCGGTCGGGCAGGCCGTACCGGGCAGCTACACTCGACACGGGCGCTAGCGGGGTGGCGCACCGGTCCTTCCGAGAACTCGAGCCGTCCCGGCATCGGCGACGGACTCGAGCAGCAGCCGAGCAGTACCCGAGGAGTAGGCGTCATCGACACCGGTCAGTTGGTCGCAGGCCACTATCGCCTCGTAGAGCACGTCGGCAGCGGCGCCATGGGCATCGTCTGGCGCGCCGTCGATGAACGCCTCGAACGGTCGGTCGCCGTCAAACAGATCCTGACGCAGCCCGGCCTGTCCGAGACCGAGCGCACGACCGTGCGCCAACGCGCCATGCGCGAGGCGAAGAACGCGGCCCGGTTCCAGCACCCCAACGCCATCGTCGTGTTCGACATCGCCGAGCACGACGGCGACCCCGTGCTCGTCATGGAGTACCTGCCGTCGCAGAGCCTGTCGGCGATCCTCGCCGAGCGTGGCCCGCTGCCGGTACCCGAGGTCGCGCGCATCGGCGAACAGGTCGCGGCGGCGCTGGTCGCGGCCCATCGCGCGGGCATCGTGCATCGCGACATCAAGCCGGGCAACCTGCTGATCGACTCGGCCGGCGTCTGCAAGATCACCGACTTCGGCATCTCGCGGGCCAGCGGCGACCTCACCCTCACCCAGACCGGGCTCATCGGAGGGACGCCCGCGTATCTCGCCCCGGAGCTCGCCCGCGGCGCCGACCCGACACCGGCGTCCGACGTGTTCGCCCTCGGCGCGACGCTGTACCACGCGATCGAGGGTCTGCCGCCGTACGGCGACAACACCAACCAGCTCGCCCTGCTGTACTCCGCGGCGAACGGCCAGATCAACCCGCCCCAGTACTCGGGCCAGGCGACCGCGCTGCTGATGAGCCTGCTGCGCACCGAGCCCACGGAACGCCCCACCATGAGCGAGGCGCAGGACCAGCTCGCTCAGCTGGCCGGCGGCGCAGCCGCGGCCGGTGTGCCGCTGGCGGCTACCGCGGTCTCGCCCGCCGTCTCCGACCACGGCGGAGGCCGCAAGCCCGCCGCACCGTGGCAGCGCAACGACCAGCCGGCGGCTCCGCAGGCGACCGCCACCGACAGCCCGGCCGTGGCCTCCTCGGCCTCGGCGGCTGAAGGCGCGAACGGCGGCACGGGCGGCAGGCGGCGGACGCCACTGCTGCTGGCCGCGCTCGGTGTCGCGGTGCTCGCCCTGGCCGCCGTCCTGGTGTTCGCGCTCAGCGGTGACGACGAGCCCGCGGCGGGCGGGGGCCCGTCGCAGGCACCGCAACCCACGTCGTCGTCGGCGGCCCCGTCGTCGAGCACCCGTTCCGACGCGGGCGAGCCGGTGTCCTGGGGAGAGGCGGGCGCGCTGGTCGGCGAGTTCTACAACGACCCCGACTGGGACCAGCTCACCCCGGCCGCGCAGGCCGTGTACGGCTCGGAGGACGAGTTCGAGACGTACTGGGACGAGCACAGCCTGTCCGGTTGGTCCGACGCGTCGGCCCCCAACGGCGCCAACGGTGACGGTTCGGTCGACATCCAGGTTCAGCTCGACTTCGGCAACGGCAAACAGCCGCACACCGTGCGGGTCGTCAGCTCCGGGGGCGAGCTGAAGCTCGACGGCGACACCCGGCCGGCCGCCGCCTCGTCGCGCTGACCGGCGACGAGGTGGGCAGGCCATCGCACATGTCCTACCGTGGGCACCATGCCGGATGACGACATCACCCGCCGTCGGCGGCTGTTCGACGACGAGCTCGTCGGGCTCGACCCGGACGATCCCGAGGCCCAGGAGTTCGCCGACCACCTGAACCGGATGCAGCGCGCCGATCCGGCGTTCACCGTCGAAGGGTCGCTGCGCGGGGTCGCCGACTTCGCCGAGGGCAGCACCCGTGCGAGCGGGCTGCGCTGGTGGACGGCCGTGGTGATCGTTCTGCTGCTTCTGCTGGGTGTCGTCGTCGGGGCCTGGGACCAGCTGAGCGCCTTCGTCGCGCATCTGACCGGGTAATCTGGACGGTATGGATCCCGCCGCGAACACCACTCCTGCCGAGACCACTCCGCGCGTCACCAAGTCCGACGACGAGTGGCGTGCAGAACTGGACCCCGAGGCGTATGCCGTGTTGCGCAAATCCGCCACCGAACGCCCGTTCACCGGTGAGTACACCGACACCACCGCCGAAGGCGTCTACGAGTGCCGGGGCTGCGGAGCCGAGTTGTTCCGTTCGACGACGAAGTTCGAGAGCCACTGCGGCTGGCCGTCGTTCTACGATCCGGCCGACTCGGACGCGGTCATCCTGCGCAAGGACGCGTCCCTCGGCATGGTGCGCGTCGAGGTGCTGTGCGCCTCGTGCCACGGCCACCTCGGGCACGTCTTCGAAGGCGAGGGCTACGCGACGCCGACCGACCAGCGCTACTGCATCAACTCGGTCGCGCTGCGCCTCGTGCCGGCCGAGTGAGGGCCGCCTTCGCGTGAGGGCCCTGCCGCCTGCGAAGACGGCGCCTGAGAAGACGGCCGCCTGAGAACACCGTCGAGAGAGAACACCGTCGGGCGAGAGCGCTGCCGAGTGAGAGCGCCGCCGCGTGAGGGCCTGTGGCAACTCACGGGACCTGGCGTCGCGCGGGGCGCGCCTCACGCACCGGCGTGGACGACCTCGACGTGGCACGGCAGACCGTGTGTTCTTCCCAACCGCGCATCCGCGGTGACCAGGGGCAGGTCGAGCCGCGCGGCCAGACTCACGTACAGCCCGTCGTAGAACCGCACGCGGTCCCGCAGCTCCCAGGCACCGCGGTTCAACGGCCCCGCGTGGGGATAGCGTTCGTCGACCAGGAGGTCCATCGCGGCCAGCGCCGCCGATGCACCGTCGGTCGAGAGGTCACCTCGCAGCACATGCTTGCGCAGCACGTCACCCACCTCGGCGTCGACGAGGTGTGGCGCGTGCACCGCGCCGGCGACGAGACGTCTCCCCAGTTCCTCGGCCCGTGAAGTCCGCTCGGTCAACAGCACCACCAGCGTCGAGGCGTCGGCCACGACCTCATCGCCCACGATGCGACGCGTCCTCGTCTTCCGGCCACCGGCCCCGGATGTCGTCGAGATCGGACACGACACTCTCCGTCGTCACGCCCGGCTCGTCCCGGTCCGCCAACTCCGCCCGCACGCGTTCGAACACCGAACGCTTCCGTGCGACCCGCGCCAGGAAACCCGTCTGCTCCCGCATGTAGGACTGCAGCGACTTGCCCTCCGCGCTGGCCGCCGCGCGCAGGGCCTCGTACTCCTCGTCCGGGATGTCACGGATCTGAATGGTCGCCATAGCGCCATTTTAGCGCTACAGCGACCGTACGGACCATCTCACCAGCTCAGGGCAGCGTGCGCACCAGTTCGGCGGGCTCGACGCGCGGGCCCGTGTAGAACGGGATCTCCTCCCGCACGTGACGCCGCGCCTCGGTGCCGCGCAGGTGCCGCATGAGGTCGACGATGCGGTGCAGCTCGTCGGCCTCGAACGCGAGGATCCACTCGTAGTCGCCGAGCGCGAAGGCGGGCACGGTGTTGGCGCGCACGTCCGGGTAGTCGCGAGCCTCCTTGCCGTGGTCGGCGAGCATCTTCCGACGCTCGTCGTCCGGCAACAGGTACCACTCGTAGGACCGCACGAACGGGTACACGCAGACGTACTTCTTCGGGTCCTCGCCCGCGAGGAACGCCGGGACGTGGCTCTTGTTGAACTCGGCGGGCCGGTGCAGCGCGACCTGGCTCCACACCGGCGTCGACACCCGGCCGAGCGGGGTCGTGCGGCGGAATCCGGTGTAGGCCGCCTGCAGCTGTTCGAGCTCCTCGGCATGCCACCAGATCATGAAATCGGCGTCGGCGCGCACGCCCGCGACGTCGTACACGCCGCGGACGACGACACCCTTGCCGTCGAGCGCATCCAGGTACTCGGCGGTCGCCCGCGCCGCGGCGTCGCGATCGTCACCGAGCTTGCCGGGCTCGACCCGGAAGACCGACCACATCGTGTAGCGGATCGTGCTGTTCAGTTCGTCGTAGTTCAACCGAGCCATGACTCTATGATCCCACCGCCACCTGGGCGGCCACGCGCCGGGCCGCGGCGTCACCCGTCCCGATGCAGGCGGGAATGCCCACGCCGTGCAGCGCCGCTCCGGCCACCGCGATGCCCGGCAGAGCGGACACGGCCGCCTCGATCCGCGCGACCCGGTCACGGTGCCCGACGCCGTACTGCGGCAGACCGCCACCCCAGCGCTGCACCCGGGCCGCCACGGGGTCGGCGGTGATGCCGGTCAACTCCGCCAGGTCCGCGCGCACGCGCCGGACGAGTTCGTCGTCGGTGGCACGCAACGCGGACGGGTCGCCGAACCGGCCCACCGAGCCGCGCAGCAGCACGGGACCGTCCGGATCGGACTGGTGCGGCCACTTACGGGCGGAGAACGTGAATGCCTTGGCGGTGAACCGCCCGCCTTCGCACGTGTGCTCCCCCGCCCCGATCAGCACTCCGGACGAGTCGGGAAGCGCGGTCCCGGGGGGCAGGGCCAGGCCGACCACGGCCATCGACGCGAGTTCGACCTCGCCGTAGGCGGCCGCGGCGGCCGGCGCGACATCGGCCAGCAGGCGCGCCGCGGCCGGGGCCGGAACGGCGAGCACGACGGCGTCGACGTCGAGGTCCGGTGCGGCGGGTGCGTGTGCGGCCGCCACCGCGCCGAAGGTCAGCCGCCAGCCGCCGTCCCGGGGGCTCAGCGCGCGGACCGGTACCCCCGACCTCAGCTCGGCCTCGGCACGGGCCGCGAGCTCGGAGATGAGCGTGGCGAGCCCGCCGGACAGCGTGCCGAACACCGGCGCGGGGTTCGGCGGGGCGGCGGGATCGGGCAGCAGTGCGGCGATAGCCGAGGTCACCGACTCCGCCCCGCCGTCCAGCGCGTTGGCGAGGGCGGGCAGCACCGCGCGGAGGCCGAGTCCGTCCGCACCGCCCGCGTACACCCCGCCGAGCAGCGGATCGACGAGCCGATCGACGACCTCGTCGCCGAGTCGGTTGCGCAGCAGCGCTCCGAGCGACACGTCGTCCCCGACGGGGCCGACCGGCGGCAGCCGCGATTCCCCGGCGACGGCGGCGCAGCCCGTCTCGGACAACACCGACGACACCGCGTCGGCGGCGGCGGGCACACCCATGACGGTGCGTTTCGGCAGGGCGACGGTCCGCCCGCCCGCGCGCACGGTCGAGGACGCACCCGAGGGGTGCCGCAGCCGGTCGGCCAGCCCCAGTTCGTGCACCAGGTCGAGCGCCTCCGGTCTGCGCGCCAGGAACGCCTCCGCCCCGACGTCGCACGCCGCGCCGGCCAGCTCCACGGTGCGCAGCTTCCCACCGAGCTCGCCGGAAGACTCGCACACGGTGATCGCGGCGTCGGGTCCGAGCAGCGTCCGCAGCCGATAGGCGGCGGTCAGCCCCGAGACGCCTCCACCGACGACCGCGACCCTCACAGCGCGCTCCTCACAGGCTGTGCACCAGCTCCACCACGCGGGTCAGCACCTCGGGGTCGGTTTCCGGCAGCACCCCGTGACCCAGGTTGAAGATGTGCCCGGCGGCGCCGCGCCCCTCGGCGACGATGCGCCGCACCTCGGCCTCGACGACGGGCCAGGACGACATCAGCAGCGCCGGGTCGAGATTGCCCTGGACGACCGGCCGCGGCTCACCGGACGCCTGCAGTCGGCGCGCGGCCTCGTCCAACGGGACCCGCCAGTCGACACCGACGACGTCGGCTCCGGCCTCACGCATCGCCGGCAGCAGCTCACCGGTACCGACCCCGAAGTGGATCCGCGGCACGTCGTACTCCGCGACGGCCGCCAGCACCCTCGCCGAGTGCGGCAGCACGAACTCGCGGTAGTCGCGGGGCGAGAGCGCACCCGCCCACGAGTCGAACAGCTGCACCGCGTCGACCCCTGCGTCGAGCTGGGCCTTCAGGAACGTCGCCGTGACGTCGGCGAGGTGGGAGGCCAGCCGGTGCCACAGCTCGGGCTCGGCGTGCATGAGCGCCTTGGTGTGCTCGTGGTTGCGGCTGGGCCCGCCTTCGATGAGGTACGAGGCGAGGGTGAACGGCGCGCCCGCGAAGCCGATCAGGGGTGTGTCGCCGAGTTCCCGCAGCAGCAGCCCGATCCCGTCGGTGATGGGGCGGACCTGCTCCGTCGCGAGTTCCGGGAGGGCGTCGACGTCGGCCGCCGATCGCACCGGGTGCGCCACGACGGGTCCGGTCCCGGGCACGATGTCGATGCCGAGACCGGCGGCGTACAGCGGGACGACGATGTCGCTGAACAGGATCGCGCCGTCGACCCCGTGCCGGCGCACCGGCTGCATCGTGATCTCAGCCAGCAACGCGGGGTCGAAACAGGACTGCAGCATCGGCACGCCCTCGCGCACCGAGCGGTACTCCGGCAACGAACGACCGGCCTGGCGCATGAACCACACGGGCACGCGCGCGGGCGTGCCCCCACGCGCCGCGACCAGCAGCGGAGCGTCGGGCAGCGCGCGCCGCGCGGTCGCGGGGGCGCCGGCCGGTGACGAAGAAGCGGACGGCGCGGAGAACGGGGCTGTCATCACGGTTCATGGTGCCACGCCCGGATATCCGGGCCGTCGTCGGCGCGTCGGACAGCGACCCGCGGCGTGCGACGGCTTACAGTCTCGGGGTGACCGTGTTGACCCAGGCGCCGGAGGAATTCCGCCAGGCCGTCGCCGCACTGCAGGCGCTGCAGCCGCGACCCGAGGTGAACCTCGAGCCGATCAAGGCTCCGCAACGACTCGCGCCCTGGGCCTACGCACTCAGCTGCGAGACGACCGGGCCCGCCGAGGTCGAGGCCTCCGGCAGGCTCGTCCTGCTGCACGACCCCGACGGCCAGGAGACGTGGAACGGCGTGTTCCGCCTCGTGGTCTACGTGCGCGCGGGCATCGACAGGGAGCTGGCGACCGATCCGTTCCTGCCGTCGGTCGGGTGGTCGTGGCTCACCGACGCGCTCGAGGCCACCGGTGCGGACTTCACCGCGCTCGGCGGCACCGTCACGGAGACCTCGTCCGCGCGGTTCGGTGAGATCGCGGGCCCTTCCCGCACCGACGATCTCGAGTTGCGGGCGTCGTGGACACCGTTGACCCCCGAACTCGGCGCCCACGGGGACGCGTTCTGCCAACTGATGGCCAGCTACGCGGGACTTCCCCCGGTCGGTGTCACGATGTTCGGCCAACGCCGCACCTCCTGACACCGCACCCACCCGACGGCACAGCCCCGACGGACCGCCCCGAAGACGCAGCAGCGCCACAGCGCGCTGGCCCGACGGCGTAGCGGCCGGACGGCGTAGCAACGACGCCTTACCCCGTTCGGCGGTTCGCCACCCCGCCGAACGTCGTGTCTTCCCACCGCCGGCGAGATCGCGACGGGAACCCGTTCACGCGCGGCCGCGACCGCGCGAACGCGTCCGCGTAATCGCTACGGCATACTTGTTCCCGGCAGGTGCACACGGCATATGCACGCCCAGTTCACGCACCACAACCCCGACTTATCGCGCTCAAATCGGAACGCGTTACACCTTTCGCAGGGATTAATCCCATCGCGCTACAACGGACACCGTGGAGTGCAATCCGATCGGGATAGATACCCATTTGATGCCCCCACTACCCCACTCAGGCGGCTACAGTACCTGTCGACGACACCACTTTCGGTCTAAAGCTGGCGCGGCTGAACGGCCGAAAGTCCCGGTGCCGGTCGGGGGGCACGACCGACTCCAGGGAGGTAGTGACGTGGCTGCCGTCGGCTTTTCTCAGGCCGTTCGATCCACGCCAGCCGGCGCCTTGCCGGCGAGCATGGTTCCGCATCCGCGGGAAGAGTTGTTTTCCGTGATGGTGGTCGATGACCACCCGTTGTTGAGGGAGGCGATCGCCGGACGACTTGCCCAAATGGGCGCCGGCACGGTGCACGAGGCCGCCACGGTGGCCGAGGCCAGGGCGCGCGCGACGGCCACCGGGCCGTGCGACCTCGCCATCCTGGATCTCGGCCTGCCGGACGGCAGCGGCATTGAGCTGGTCACCGAGCTGCGCAGCAACGGCTGGCCCCGTGTGGTGGTCCTGGCCTCGTCGGACGACCCGTACGCGGTGCGTTCGGCGTTCCAGGCCGGCGCGCAGGCCTACCTGCTCAAGTCCGCGTCGCCGGTGGTCGTCACCGACGGCGTGCGCCGGGTACTCGACGGCGGCGTCTACGCCGATCCGAGTGTCGCTCCGGTGCTGGCCACCGGCACCCGGGTTCCCGGCACCGACAACACCCCGCGCGAGCTCTCGGCGCGCGAGGTGGAGGTCCTGCAGCTCGTAGCCGACGGGCAATCCAACAAGGAGATCGGTGAGGAGCTCAGCCTGTCCGCGCTCACGGTGAAGTCCCACCTGTCGCGGATCGGCCGCAAGCTCGGCACCGGTGACCGGGCCCAGATGGTGGCGCTGGCCATGCGTGCCGGCGTCATCCGCTAGCCCCGACCTCCTCCTACGGGACGGGCTCGCCGAGCGGCAGGCGGCCCGTCCCGTAGGGTTGACACCCGTGTACAACGCAGAACACGCTTCCCCCGCGGCGGCCGCGACCGATGCGCCGGACCGCCAGGAGGCGGCTGCGCCGGAGTTGCTGACCGAACCGGTCGACGGCACCCCGCCCGTCATCGAGGACGCCGAGACACTTCGTCTCGCCTGTGACCGGCTGGCAGCGGGCAGCGGTCCGATCGCCATCGACACCGAACGGGCCTCGGGCTATCGCTACTGGCCCAAGGCCTACCTCGTGCAGATCCGCCGGGCCGGTGCGGGCACGCTGCTCATCGACCCGATCCCGCTCGCCGACGAGCTGGCGCCACTGGCGGCCGCGCTCGGCGACGCCGAGTGGGTGCTGCACGCCGCGTCGCAGGACCTGCCGTGCCTGGCGGAGCTGGGGCTGCACCCGCCCGCGCTGTTCGACACCGAGCTCGCGGGCAGGCTCGCCGGCCACGAACGTGTCGCACTCGGCACCCTCGTCGAGAAACTGCTCGGCTACGCCCTGGAGAAAGGGCACAGTGCCGCGGACTGGTCCCGCCGGCCGTTGCCGCAGGACTGGCTCAACTACGCCGCACTCGACGTCGAGCTGCTCGTACCGCTCCGCGACACCCTCGAAGCCGAACTCACCGCCCAGGGCAAGCTCGACTGGGCCCGGCAGGAGTTCGAGTCCGTGCGTACCACTCCCGCCGCGCCACCGCGGGCCGAACCGTGGCGCCGCACCTCCGGCGTGCACAAGGTGCGTACGCCCCGCGGACTCGCCGCCGTCCGCGCACTCTGGGAGGCGCGCGACGAGATGGCGCGCAAACGCGACCGCGCGCCGAGCCGGGTGCTGCCGGACAGCGCGATCGTCAACGCCGTGCTCGCCGATCCGACGACACCGCAGCAGCTGCAGGCGTTGCCGGTGTTCGGCGGCCGGGTGCAACGCCGCTACAGCGCCCACTGGCTCCGCCAACTCGAGGCAGCCAGGGAGCTTCCCGCCGACGAGCTGCCCAGCACGGCGACGGGGGGTGACGGGCCCCCGCCGGTCAACCGGTGGGCCGACAAGGATCCGGATGCGGCGGCCAGGCTGGCCGCCGCACGGACGGCGCTGACCAAGATCGCCGAGGCACAAACGCTCCCCGTGGAGAACGTCCTGCTGCCCGACCTGCTGCGCCGCACCTGCTGGATCCCGCCCGAGGACCGCTCCCCCGACGGCGTCGCCGCGGTCCTCGCCGACGGCGGCGCGCGGCCGTGGCAGATCGAACTCACCTCCGACGCGCTGAGCACCGCGCTGCACGCCACGGCCTGAACCGCCGGCCTCTCGACGAGCCCGCATCATGGTCGGGCACGGGCGCCCGGAAGCCCGGCCCGTGAACGCGTGACTCTCTGCCATCGCGGCCGGGTGCGTCCGGCCGCGATGGCCCGTGTCCAGGACCACCGCGGCATCGACAGGCCGCGGGTGTTTCACCGAACCGGCCCACTCGGTGGGGTGTCACACGGTGGGCGAGGCCACCCTGCGAACCGGACGAGACCGGGTCTACCATCGAGGTTACCGGCTAGTAACAACGCTGTCGGCCGGCTTCCGAGTTCCCAACACCGCGAACATCACCTCCGAAGGAGCACCCGTGTCCGCACCCGCGCGCACCGTGGCCTTCGTCGACGGGGTACGGACCCCGTTCGGCAAGGCCGGCGACAAGGGCATCTACGCCAACACGCGGGCCGACGATCTCGTCGTCAAGGTCATCCGCGAACTGCTGCGCCGCCACCCCGAGCTGCCGGCCGAGCGGATCGACGACGTCGCCATCGCCGCCACGACCCAGACGGGCGACCAGGGCCTCACCATCGGCCGCACGGCCGCCCTGCTGGCCGGCCTGCCGAAGTCCGTCCCCGGCTTCGCCATCGACCGCATGTGTGCGGGCGCCATGACGGCCGTGACCTCGGTCGCCGGCGGCATCGCGTTCGGCGCCTACGACGTCGCGCTCGCCGGCGGGGTCGAGCACATGGGCAGGCACCCCATGGGCGAAGGCGTCGACCCGAACCCGCGGTTCCTGTCCGACAAGCTCGTCGATCCGTCCGCACTGGTCATGGGCCAGACCGCGGAGAACGTCCACGACCGCTACCCGGCGATCACCAAGGAGCGCTGCGACGCGTTCGCGGTCCGCAGCCAGGAGCGGTTCGCCGACGCCGTGAAGGCGGGCAAGATCGGCCCGGAACTGGTGCCGGTCGCCACGCGGCACCCGGAGCTGGGCTGGGACCTGGCCACCGAGGACGAGCCGCCCCGCCCCGGCACGACGATGGAGAGCCTCGCCGGACTCAAGACGCCGTTCCGTCCCCACGGCCGGGTCACGGCGGGCAACGCCGCGGGCCTGAACGACGGTGCGACCGGCGCACTGCTCGCCGGTGAGGACACCGCGCGCGAGCTGGGCCTGCCGGTGGGCATGCGCCTGGTGGGCTACTCGTTCGCGGGCGTCGAGCCGGAGGTCATGGGCGTCGGCCCGGTGCCGGCGACCGAGAAGGCGCTCGCCCGCGCAGGGCTGTCCATCGCCGACATCGACCTGTTCGAGATCAACGAGGCGTTCGCCGTCCAGGTCCTGGCCTTCCTCGACCACTTCGGTATCGCCGAGGACGACACCCGCGTCAACGCCTGGGGCGGCGCGATCGCCTGCGGTCACCCGCTCGCCTCCTCCGGGGTGCGGCTGATGACCCAGCTCTCGCGCCGGTTCGCCGAGCGCCCCGACGTGCGCTACGGCATGACGACGATGTGCATCGGCATCGGCATGGGCGGCACGGTCATCTGGGAGAACCCCCACTGGGAGGGCAACAAGTGATTTCCGCAGAGCAGGCGCAGAGCGCATTCCCCGACGAGGTCGTCACCCGCGCGGCGACCCGCATCGTGTCGGTACCCGGTCTCGACAAACCGGTCGCCCTCATCACGATCGACAACGGCCACGACCACACGCGACCGTCGACCTTCGGTCCGCAGAGCCTGGTGAGCCTGAACGCGGCCTTCGACGAGGCCGTGGCCGCCGAGCCCGCCGCGATCGCCGTCACGGGCAAGCCGTTCGTGTTCGCCGTCGGCGCGGACCTGTCGGGCGTGGAACAGATCTCCGACCCGGAGCTGGCGCGGCAGATCGCCCAGACCGGGCACGACGTGTTCCGCAGGTTCACCGAGTCCGAGATCCCGACGTTCGCGTTCGTCAACGGCGCGGTGATGGGCGGCGGGCTCGAGCTCGCGCTCTCGTGCCACTACCGCACGATGGCCGACAACGTCGCCGCGATCGCGTTGCCCGAGGTGTTCCTGGGGCTGTTCCCGGGCTGGGGCGGCACCCAGCTGCTGCCGAACCTGATCGGCCCGGACGCCGCGGTGACGGTGATCGTCGAGAACGCGCTCAACCAGAACAAGATGCTCAAGCCGAAGCAGGCGGCCGAACTGGGCATCACCGACGAGCTGCTGCCGTCGGCGGACTACCTGGAGCAGTCGCTGCTGTGGCTGGCCCGCGTCGTACGCGGCGAAGTCACGCCGCCGCGCCCGGAGATCGACCGCGGCGCGGGCTGGGACGCCGCGATGGGACGTGCGAAGGCCGTCGTCGCGGGCAAGACGAAGGGCGCCTCTCCGGGCGCGGAGAAGGCCCTCGAGCTGCTCGAGCTGGCGCGCACCGCCGACCGGGACGCCGGCTACGCCGCCGAGACCGACGCCCTGGCCGAGCTGCTGATGTCCGACCCGCTGCGATCCGGGCTGTACTCGTTCAACCTGGTCAACAAGCGGGCGAAGAAGCCGGCGGGTGCGCCGGACAAGTCGCTCGCCCGGCAGGTCGGCAAGGTCGGCATCGTCGGCGCGGGCCTGATGGCCAGCCAGCTGGCGCTGCTGTTCGTGCGCAGACTCAAGGTGCCGGTCGTGCTCACCGACGTCGACCAGGAGCGCGTCGACAAGGGCGTGTCCTATGTGCACGGCGAGATCGACAAGCTGCTCGAGAAGCAGCGGATCGGCCAGGACGAGGCCAACCGCCTGCGGGCCCTGGTGTCCGGTTCGCTGGACAAGGCGGCGTTCGCCGACGCGGGCTTCGTCATCGAGGCCGTGTTCGAGGACCTGGGCGTCAAGCGGAAAGTCTTCGCCGAGGTCGAGCAGCACGTCAGCCCGGAGTGCGTGCTGGCGACCAACACCTCGTCGCTGTCGATCACCGCGATGGCCGCCGAGCTCCAGCACCCGGAGCGGGTCGTCGGGTTCCACTTCTTCAACCCGGTCGCGGTGCTGCCGCTGCTGGAGATCGTCCGTGGCCGCCGGACCGACGACGAGACGCTGGCGACGGCGTTCTCGGTCGGCAAGCAGCTGAAGAAGTCGAGCGTGCTCGTCAAGGACGCCCCGGCGTTCGTGGTGAACCGTGTGCTGACCCGCTTCCTGGGCGAGGTGCTGGCCACAGTGGACGAGGGCACGCCGTTCGACGTGGCCGACTCCGCGCTCGACCCGCTGGGCCTGCCGATGTCGCCGATGACGCTGCTGCAGCTGGTCGGCCCGCCGGTGGCGCTGCACGTGGCCGAGACGATGCACGAGGCGTTCCCCGAGCGCTACGGCGTGAGCGAGAACCTGAAGCGCTTCGTCGAGGCCGGCAAGTCCGCGGTCTGGCAGTGGGACTCCGCCGGCAACCAGACGGTCGATCCCGAAGTCGCCGAGCTGTGGCAGCAGGGCGACGCACCGTCGACGGCCGAGCAGGTGCGCGAGCGCGCCCTGGCCGCGCTGGCCGAGGAGATCCGCATCATGCTCGACGAGGGCGTCGTCGCCGAGGCGCAGGACATCGACCTGTGCATGATCCTCGGCGCGGGCTGGCCGTTCTGGCTGGGCGGCATCACGCCGTACCTCGACCGCGCCGGCGTGTCCGAGAAGGTCGCGGGCAAGCCCTTCCTGGCTCCGGGCGTGGCGTCGGTTCCCCCGGCGTGAGGTGACGGCCGCGGCGTGGCACGGGAGCGTACGCTCCCGTGCCACGCCGTATATATCGTTATACGGCGATCACTCGCCGGCGTTCTGCAGCCGCGCCCAGGCCCGCTCGGCCTGCTCGCGCCAGCCGTTCCCGTTGCCGGGCGCGGCCTGCTCCATGGCGCGCAGGAACGCCTCCTTCGACAGCCGCGACACGGGGAGCTCCAGCTCTCCGGTCCGCTCGGCGTACGAGCCGTGCTCGCGCGGGAAGTCGCCCAGCCCCTCGCGGTAGCAGTGAGCGATACCGTCGGCGTCGCCGTCGAGACCACCACCGCGGTTCATGCTCTGGCTCTCCGACCGCGCGGTCTCCCCCGGCAGGTCACGGCCGGCGGGCATGCGGATACCGAACCGCTCGCGCGTCTCGTTCTCGACGCCGCCGACGAGCCGGTCGCCGAGTTCCAGGCTCGCACCGAGCCGATCGCCGACGTACCGGGTCAGGTACTGCGCGGCCTTGTCCTCACGGCCCGCGTCGTAGTGCCGGGCCGCCTTCGCCACGACACCGTCCTGCTCGGACACGAGCCCACGTTCGAACTCCTCGATCTCGGCGGTCACCGGCCGGTAGAACGCCTCGGGGTGCTCGCACGTGTGATACATCAACCGCTTGAACGTCCGGGTCGCGTACTCGGTCGCCTCGAGCGGCGCGTAGTCGGCTGCGACGTGCGTCGACGCCGTGTCGTTCGTCAGGTACCGGTGCTGCTTGAACTCCGGCGGCACATCCTCGGCTCCGATGTAGACGGGCACGTACGGCGTTGTGACCGCACCGGTGACGGCGGTCCACAGTGCATTCAGGTTCTCGTTGTCCACGTCGGACAACTGCGCGACCTGCCCGTAGCCTGCACGGTCGTGCGACCACCGCGGGTCGCGCACGTAGGCGAGCATGTCCTCCAGCGACACCGGTGCGAGCTCGTCGGCCAGTTCACCTTCCAGCTCACCCTGCACGTTCGCACCCCACGGATGGGTCGGGCTCACCTCGCGCTCGTTGGGCTGCCAGCCACCGTAGACCGCCTGCGGGTCGAACGTGTCGCGGCCGGCCGGGTCGAACCAGCCCTGCTCCACCGCGTAGTCGACGAAGTGGTCCGAGGCGAGGTACTCGCCGGGCCGGTCCCGGTAGTCCAGGGGCAGCGGGTCGAGGTAGCCGGGGAAGGACACGCGAGCCTCGTCCGGGCCGAGCCGCTCGGCGGCCCACAGGCCCTGACTGCCGCCGTAGTTCACGAGCACCCAGCCCTCGTTCTCGTCGGCGAACAGGTGCGAGTTGCCACCGTAGGTCGAGTACCCGTGCTCGTCGATCAGACCGCCGACGATCTCCACGGCCTCGCGGGCGCTCGTGGCGCGTTCCATGGCGATACGGGACAGGTCGCTGTAGTTCGGACCGGTCTGCACCGCGTCGGTCTTGTCCAGCAACCGGTCGCTCGTCGGCGACCAGACGTCACGGGCGGCGACGCCGTGCTCGTTGAGCCCGCCGTTGGTCAGCGGGGCCGGGAAGCCTTCGAACTCGGAGTAGTTCGACGAGATGTACTTGGCCGTCCGGCGTGCCTGCGGGATCTCGGTCAGTTCGCCCGGATATCCGGCGCGGTCGGTGACGCCGACCGTCGTGGTCGCATCGTCGGGGAAATCGCGGCTCGGCACGATCTCGAGCCAGTGACTGGACGGCTCGTGACCGAACCCGCCGAGCAGCGTCGCACCGTCCTCGGTGAGGTTCTTGCCGACGTAGAACGCGATGCTCTTCGTCGGCGCGTCCGGTCGCAGCACACCGTCTTCGCTCCCGGCCGCGGCGGCGTCACCGGGGACGGCGGCAGCACCGGGGACGACGATCAGCCCGGCGGCGACGAGCACACTCAGCGCCGCACCGGAGCCGCGCCTCCTCACTCGAAGACGCCTCGTTCGGCGAATACGCACGGCATTCCTTCCTCTCGGGGATCAACCGACAGGAAAGGTTAGCGACGATAACGATTAATACGGAAGCAGTAGTACGGACGTGTGATTCTTCCCCAACCGGACACGCGGGTGTGCCCGCGACGTCAGGTCGCCGCGGGCAAGCGGACGGTGACCGACAGGCCGCCGCCCACGACCGGCTCGGCGGAGACGTCGCCTTCGTGCGCCTCCGCGGCCGCACGCACGATCGACAGCCCCAGGCCCGCACCGTGGCGTGCCGTCCGGGCCACTCCCGCGCGGCGGAACGGTTCGAACAATCCCTTCACGGTCTCCGGGTCCAGCAGTGCCCCGGACGATCGGACCGTCAGCGTGGTCCACCGGTCCCCGGCAGTGGTGGTGACCTCGATCCAGCCGGAGTCGACGTTGTGCCGCACGGCGTTCTCCAGCAGGTTGCCCGCGACGCGTTCCAGCAACGCCGCGTCCCCCGTGGTCAACGCCGGGGCCAGGCGCAGGTCGACGGTCAGTTCCCGCCGCCGCGCGTCGGCTTCGACGACACTCCACGCACGACCGGCGACCTCAGCGACGTTCACGCGTTCGGTCAGGGCGATCCCGGCACCGTCGGTGCGAGCGAGTAGCAAGAGCGACGTGACGAGCCGTTCGGCGCGTTCGGTGGCGTCCCGCACCACGCTGGCCATACGTCGCAGTTCGGCCTCGTCGGCGTCCTCGTCGGACAGTGTGACGTCGAGTTCCGTGCGGATGACGGCCAGCGGTGTGCGCAACTCGTGGCTCGCGTTGGCGACGAACTGCCGCTGCGTGTCGAACGCCGCCTGCAGCCGGTCCAGCATCGCGTCGATCGTGCCCGCCAGTTCGGCCAGCTCGTCGCGGGTGGCCACCTCACCGATGCGCTCCCCCATCGACTCGCCGGACAGCCGCTGTGCCGTTCCGGTGATGTCCCGCAGCGGCTGCAGCACGCGCGAGGTGAACGTCCACGCCAGGATGCCCGCCGCGGCCACCACGAAGCAGAACGCGATACCCCCGGCGATGACGACCCTGCCGCGCGCCTCGTCCCGCAGATGCTCGGCGAGGTCGGCCGCTTTGACGTGGACGCCGTCGACCTCCACGACCGTGCCCGGCGGCAGCTGCGGCACCCCACCCACCGCGTCACCGACGAGTGTCCAGGCCAGCCACAGCAACAACGCGCTGACCAGCGCCACGAGCGCCGTCGCGAGGATCGTGATGCGAGCGCGCAGACTGCGCGCCGCCATGCCTGTGCGCCGGATCACTTACGTCAGGGAACCGGACTCCGAGGATCCCCGCGCGCCCGACGTGCCGCCGGCCTCTCCCTGCGCGTCCTCCGCCGGCCCCGCGCCGGGCACGCGATAGCCCGAACCGACGACCGTCTCGATCACACCGGGCTCCCCGAGCTTCTTGCGCAGTGTCATCACCGTGACACGCACCGTCGTGGTGAACGGGTCCGCGTTCTCGTCCCACACCCGCTCCAGCAGATCCTCACTGCTGACGACGGCACCGCCCGCGGACAGCAGCACCTCGAGGACGCCGAACTCCTTCCGTGTCAGGTCCACCGGTTCACCACCGCGATGGACCGTGCGACGGGAGGGGTCCAGCTCGATGTCGCCCGCCGTCAGCACCGGCGGGGCGGCGGGCGTGGCACGCCTGCCCAGCGCGCGCACGCGCGCGACCAACTCGGGGAAGGCGAACGGCTTCGCCACGTAGTCGTCGGCGCCCAGCGACAGGCCTTCGACCCGTTCGGAGACCGCGGTGCTGGCCGTCAACATCAGCACCCTGGTCAGCTCGCCGGAACGCACGATCTCGCGGCACAGGTCGTCGCCCGGCATCCCGGGCAGGTCGCGGTCGAGCACCACGACGTCGTACCGCGTCACCGACGCCTTCTCGTGTCCGTCGTCGCCGTCCAGCGCCACGTCCACGGCCATACCTTCACGACGCAGGCCGCGCGCGATCGCTTCCGCGAGCGGCGCCTCGTCCTCAACTACCAACACGCGCACGTCAACCACCGTGCCACAGTTTTCTGAGAGATTCCTGATTCGGCGATGCGGCGTGAGCGCGGGCACCCACCCGCACCCGCGGGCCGTGCCGGCCGGTCCACTTCGGACCGGCGGAGGCGGGCACCACTCCGGCTCGCCCGATCCCCGCCGTGTCAGGTCCGCGGGGTCGGATCCGCCTCGGCGTCACCACGGGCCTCGTCGATCCGGCCCGCTGCCCACTCGGTGACGGTGCGGGCGACGTCCTGCGCCGTGAGGCCGACGTCGGCGAGGACCTCGCCGCGGCTGCCGTGGGCGTGGAACCGCTGCGGCACGGCCAGATCCCGCAGCGGCACGTCGCACTCGGCGTCCCGCAGGGCGGCGGCGAACGCGGAGCCGAAACCGCCGTGCCGGCCGCTGTCCTCGACGGTGACGACGAGACGGTGCCTGCGGGCCAGCGCGGTGAGCTCGGCCGGCACCGGCACGACCCACCGCGGGTCCACCACGGTGACGTCGATGCCCTGGTCGGCGAGCCGGTCCGCGGCGTCGAGGCCGAGCCCCGCGAACGCGCCCACCGACACCAGCAGCACGTCCTCCCGCTCGCTGCGGCGCAGCACGTCGACCGTGCCGAACCGCTCGGTGGCGGGCACCGCGTCGACCACGCCGCCCTTGGAGAACCGCAGCGCCGTCGGCCCGTCGGAGGTGGCGACGGCCTCGCGGAGTTCCTCCCGCAGCGTCTCGGCGTCACGCGGCGCGGCGACCCGCATCCCCGGCACCATGCCCAGCAGTGACAGGTCCCACATGCCGTGGTGGCTGGGCCCGTCGGGACCGGTCACGCCCGCGCGGTCGAGCACCAGCGTCACGGGCAGACGGTGCAGCGCGACGTCCATCAACGTCTGGTCGAACGCCCGGTTCAGGAAGGTCGAGTACACGGCCACGACCGGATGGCGGCCGTCCATGGCCAGCCCGGCCGCGGACGTCACCGCGTGCTGCTCGGCGATGCCGACGTCGAACCAGCGATCCGGATGGGCCTCGGCGAACGTGTGCAGCCCGGTCGAGCGCAGCATCGCGGCGGTGATCGCGACGAGGTCCTCGCGCTGCCCGCCGAGGCGGGTCAGCTCCTCCCCGAACACCGAGGTCCAGCTCGGCCCCTTCGCCGGCGGCAGGCCCGTCTCCGGATCGACCGGATCGGTCTGGTGCATCTGGTCGGCCTCGTGGTTGACGGCCGGTTCGTAGCCGTGCCCCTTCTCCGTGGCCACGTGCACGATCACCGGGCCGCCGAACGCCTTCGCGCTCTGCAGCGCCTTCTCCAGTGCCGCGACGTCGTGTCCGTCCACCGGGCCGAGGTACTTGAGGCCGAGGTCGGAGAACATCACCTGCGGGGTGAACGCGTCCTTGATGCCGGCCTTCGCGGCGTGCAGCGCCGTGTAGATCGGCTTGCCGACCACGGGCGTGTGCTGCAGCAGCTCACGCCCGCCGTCGAGGATCCGTTCGTAGCCGGGCCGCAACCGCAGCGCCGAGAGGTGCTCGGCGAGACCGCCGATGGTCGGCGAGTACGACCGGCCGTTGTCGTTGACGACGATCACCACGGGCAGATCCGGCTGCGCGGCGATGTTGTTGAGCGCCTCCCAGCACATGCCGCCCGTCAGTGCGCCGTCGCCGACGACGGCGACCGCACACCGATCGGTGTCGCCCGCGAGCCGGAAGGACTTGGCGAGCCCGTCGGCGTACGACAGCGCCGTGGAGGCGTGGCTGTTCTCGATGTGATCGTGCTCGCTCTCGTCGCGGGCCGGGTAGCCGGCGATCCCGCCGCGCTGGCGCAGCCCGTCGAACTCCGCCGCGCGCCCGGTGACGATCTTGTGCACGTACGACTGGTGGCCGACGTCGAACAGCAGCGGATCGCGCGGCGAGTCGAACACCCGGTGGAGCGCGAGCGTCAGCTCCACGACGCCGAGATTGGGTCCCAGGTGCCCGCCGGTGCGGCGAACGTTGTCGACGAGGAACGTCCTGATCTCCTCCGCCAGGGCGCCGACCTGCTCGTGGTCCATCGCCTTGAGATCCGCCGGCCCGTGTACGGACTCCAGCAACGTCACTCTCCACCTCATTCGCCGTCGGTTCACGGTGCCTGACCGCTCAGTCTAAAGAGGGATTCCCGGTGCCGAGCGGCGCCATGGCGTCGCGCACCTCGCCGAGCAGATCCCGCATCGCCTCCTCGGCCCGGCGGTACTGCCCTGCCGACACCGCCGCG
Organism: Prauserella salsuginis; assembly: GCF_024648885.1. Taxonomy (GTDB): domain Bacteria; phylum Actinomycetota; class Actinomycetes; order Mycobacteriales; family Pseudonocardiaceae; genus Prauserella; species Prauserella salsuginis. Next base: position 372,455 of record NZ_JANBBF010000008.1, read on the forward strand.
GCGACGTTCTCGTGGGCGTCGAGCGCCTCGGGGACCGGCTGCCGGGGCATCAACCCCAGCTGGGTCCTGCCCCGCAGCACGACGGCGACGACGTCGGCCAGCGCGGCGAACATCTCGTTGCCGCTCGCCTCGAGCAGCAACGTGTGGAAGGCGATGTCGGTCTGCATGAAGTCCTCCAACAGGCCGCGTTCGCCGAGCCCGCGCAGTCGCGCGCCGAGTTCGACGATGCGCGTGCGCTGCTCCGCCGAGGCGTTCCAGGCGGCCGCGCCCGCGGCGAGGGGCTCCACCGCGATGCGGAGTTCGGTGAGCGAGCGCAGCTGCGCGTCTCGTCCGCTGCCGGCGAGCCGCCACCAGATCACCCTGGGGTCGAAGACGTTCCACGACGTGGCGTCCTGCACGGTGATGCCGACCCGGCGGCGCGAGGTGACCAGCCCCATGGACTCGAGGATGCGCATCGTCTCGCGGGCGACCGTGCGGGAGACGCCGAAGCGCTCCTGGATGTGCTCGAGGGTGAGCGTGTCCCCCGACTCCAGATCGCCGTCGGTGATCTCGCGCCCGATGGCCTCCAGCACCGCGCCGTGTCTGCTCTCGAACCCCACCCTGCTCACGACCGTCCAGGCTAGTCGTGGTGGGCCGACCGTGGGGGCGACCCGCCCGCGACCGGGGCCGTCGTCACACGCCGGAGGCCGTCACCACCCCGTCCCCGCAATGGTGTTACCTTTCGAGTTCAAACGTAGTACCTTTCCATGCAACCTGGTGCACATCCCGATGCATCACCGCCGCACACGTTCACCGAGGAGCGCCCATGCCAGCCACCTGTCTCGTGGTGATGGGAGTGTCCGGCGCAGGCAAGAGCACGATCGCCGCTCACCTCGCCGACGAACTCGGCTGGCCGATGGCCGAAGCCGACGAGTTCCATCCCGAGGCCAACATCGCGAAGATGTCGGCGGGAACCCCCCTCACCGACGCGGACCGCATCCCGTGGCTCGAAGCCCTGCGAGCGTGGATCGACGAGCGCGGTGCGGACGGTGAAAGCGTCGTCGTGACGTGCTCGGCGCTCAAACGGACCTACCGCGACGTGCTCCGGCGAGCCGGCGTACGGGTGCGGTTCGTCCACCTGAGCGGCTCGGTGGACACCGTCGGCGGGAGGCTTTCCGGCCGGTCCGGCCACTTCATGCCACCCGCACTGCTGGAGTCCCAGTTCGCCGATCTGGAACCCCTCGACGCCGACGAGGACGGCGTGGCACTCGACGTGAGCGACGCCCCCGATTCGATCACCGCCACCGCCCTCGACCGTCTCGGGCTCCGGTCCGGCGGCCGCGGCGACGCCCCGGCCGACACGAACGCACCAGGCTGAACAACAACGACAACGAGGTCGGAAACGGAGCCGGTATGAACACCGACGAGTGGACCCAGACCCTCGGAGCAGGGCCGCTACTGGGCATCGCCGGGGCCGCCGTGGCGGTCCTGCTGATACTGATCATCGGGCTGCGCGTGCACGCCTTCCTCGCGCTGGTCGTGGTCAGCATCGCCACTGCCTTCGCGGCGGGCATCCCCGCGGGCTCGGTCATGGACACGCTCACCGACGGCTTCGGGTCCACGCTCGCCAGCGTGGCCCTGCTCGTCGGCCTCGGCGCGATGCTGGGCAGACTCCTCGAGATCAGCGGCGGCGCACAGTCGCTGACCGACGCGATGATCCGCCGCTTCGGGGAGAAACGCGCCCCGCTCGCCCTCGGCGTCGCCTCCCTCATCTTCGGCTTCCCGATCTTCTTCGACGCGGGACTCGTCGTGATGTTGCCGATCGTGTTCTCCGTGGCACGACGGCTGGGCGGCGGCGTGCTGCGCTACGGCCTGCCCGTGGCGGGCGCCTTCTCCGTCATGCACATCTACGTGCCGCCGCACCCCGGCCCGGTTGCCGCGAGCGGCCTGCTGGGCGCCGATGTCGGCCTGGTCCTGCTGTTCGGCCTGATCATCGCCGTGCCGACCTGGTACATCACCAGCTACCTGTACGGCGTGATGGTCGGCAAGCGGATCGCGCTGCCCGTCCCGGAGATCCTCCGCGGCGGAGCGGACACCACCGAGCAGGACCAGAACCCGCCCCCGGCGTCGACGGTCATCGGCCTGCTGCTCATCCCCCTCGTGATGATCTTCGCCAATACCGGGCTCGACACCGCGGGCGAGGCGGGCTGGATCGACGGCGACGCGAGCTGGGTCCAGGTGGCGATGGTGGTCGGCTCCACGCCGGTCGCTCTGCTGGTGACCGTGTTCGTCGCCAGCTACGTGCTCGGCACCCGCCGTGACCGCAGCCGCAGCGTCATCGAGCGACTGCTGGACTCCTCGCTCGGCCCGGTGTGCGCCATCATCCTCATCACCGGCGCAGGTGGCATGTTCGGCGCCGTCCTGCAGGCCAGCGGCATCGGCGAGGCGCTCGCCGACGCACTCGACGGCGTCGGCATGCCCGTGTTCATCGCCGCCTACGTGATCGCCGCGGTCCTGCGCATCGCACAGGGTTCGGCGACCGTCGCGCTCACCACCGCGGCGGGCCTGGTGCAGCCGCTGGTGATGACCGGCTCGTTCTCGAGCGTCGAGGTCGTGGCGATCGTGTTGGCACTCGCCGCCGGTTCGGTGACGGCGAGCCACGTCAACGACTCGGGATTCTGGCTGGTCGGCCGATTCTTCGAAATGGACACCAAGACGACGCTGAAGACGTGGACCGTCATGGAGACCACGATCGGCCTCGTCGGATTCGGTCTCGCCGGCGTCCTGTTCCTCCTCGGATAGCCCCGAGGAAGGCTGCGCAGTTCCCGGTACGGTGCGATCTGTCGCGCCGTACCGGGAATGTCCTGCTGCGGCCGGTCGACCGTGTCGTGTCCGTCTCTGCCGATCCCCGAGTACGGCGAACTCGCGACAGCCGGTGGGCGCCGTCGCCGCTTCGACCTCCCCACCTGAGCCGAGATCCGATCGGCTCAGCCACAGCCTCGAACAGCCGTCCTCCCCGGGACTGCTGTGGCGGCGAGCGGGATCGTCGTGGCGTGGCGTTCGGCTGCTCATGGTCGAGTCCCGTGGCCGAGTGGAGCCTCGGGCCGTTGCTCGTGCGGTGCGCACGTGATCGCGCTGTACACCACCGCGCCTGAGCCGGATGCTCAGCCGTGACGAGTCCCGTCCGTCCACGGGCGAGCACCCTGTTCAGGGGTGATCACCCCCGCACGCCGTTTCGAGAAACCTGAAGGAAGGTCGACCATGGCGCGCCGCCAACTGCCCCGATGGTCCGAGCTCCGGCCACTGCTGCGAGTGAAAACGCCCACGCTCGACCCGGTCCAGCGACGGCTCGCACAGGCCCACACCATCGACGATCTGCGCACCGTCGCGCGACGCAGAACCCCGCGCGCCGTCTTCGACTACACCGACGGCGCCGCCGAGCAGGAAACCAGCTTGCGACGGGCGCATCAGAGCTTCAGCCGGATCGAGTTCCACCCGAACGTCCTGCGTGACGTGTCCGCAGTGGACACGTCACGCAGCATGTTGGGCAGCCGCAGCGCGCTTCCGTTCGCCTTCGCCCCAACGGGCTTCACCCGAATGATGCAGCACGAGGGCGAACGCGCCGTCGTCCGCGTTGCCGACCGCGCGGGCATCCCGTTCGGGCTGTCCACCATGGGGACGACCTCGATCGAGGACGTCGCCTCGGCCGCCCCTCGCGCCCGCAAATGGTTCCAGCTGTATGTCTGGAAGGACCGCGCAGCCGGCGAAGAGCTCGTCCGCCGCGCCCAGGAAAGCGGCTACGAGGCACTCGTGCTCACCGTCGATACACCGGTGGCCGGTGCTCGCATGCGCGACGTCCGCAACGGCCTGACCATCCCGCCGTCGCTGACGTTGCGCACGGTCCTCGACGGTGCGACACACCCCACCTGGTGGTTCAACCTCCTCACCACCGAGCCCCTCCAGTTCGCCTCGCTGAGCAGTTGGGAAGGCACGGTCGCCGACCTGATCAACAAGATGTTCGACCCGACCATCACGGTCGAGGATCTGGAGTGGCTGCGCGGGCTGTGGAAGGGGCCGTTGATCGTCAAAGGGATTCAGAACGCAGCCGACGCGCGCATGGTCGTGGATCACGGCGCGGACGCCGTGATCCTGTCCAACCACGGCGGGCGGCAGCTCGACCGCGCGCCCACCATGCTGGAACTGCTCCCTTCGGTGCTGGACCGGGTGGGTGACGACGCCGAAATCTACCTCGACACCGGAATCCGCAGCGGCGCCGACATCGTGGCCGCACTGGCGCGCGGCGCACGCGGATGCCTGGTCGGTCGCGCCTTCCTGTACGGCCTCATGGCCGGCGGGGAACGCGGGGTAGCGCGCACCGTCGAGATCCTCAGCTCCGAGATCACGCGCACGCTGCAACTGCTCGGCGTGACCTCCGTCGACGACCTGACCGAGGAGCACGCCACGCTGCGGAACTGACCGATCAGGAGGTGCCGGCACTCGCTCGCCGCGACTGCCGGCACCTCGTACCGCGGATGCCGGTTCGCGGACCGGGTCGGCCGCAGGTACCGAAGTGGCGTGCCGCTCGCCGCCCGAGGGCGGCGAGCACGCACGTTCGCCCGGTCAGACCTTCATTCGCATCGGTTGTCGGTGCGCGTGTCACCCTCGCCACCGACGCAGATGATCGAGCCGGAGTCGCCGGCATGCCCGAAACCCGGTACGGCGAAGCAGTCGACGAACTCCGCCGTGATTCCCCCGAACCCCACCATCACGACCACCTCGTCGTCCTCGATTACCGACGAGGTGTACTCGGTGGTCCGGCCCACCTTCTCCACGACCATGTCCTCCTCCGGCTCGGCCGCGGCGGCGTCGCCGGCCACGAGCGTGACGTCGAGCTCCTCGAGGACAGTGGTCATGCGGCAGCCAATGATCCGGCCCGAACAGTCGCCCGCGAAGAGCAGGCCGACCGCCGGGTGCTCCGGCGAAACCGGAGGCATCTGCTCGTCCATCACCTCGCCGGATATGAGGGCGTCGTCGGTCGGAGCCGCGATCGCGCAGTCGACGCGGTTGCCGTCCTCGACAACATCCACCCAGCGCGTTAGCGTCGCAACCCGGTCAGCGGGGTCAACCCCTCCGTCCGCCGGGCCCGGCTGCACCACAGGATCACCCACCTCGGCGTCGTTCATGTTCGCCAGCACATGATTGTTCGACAACACCTGCCGCGAACCGTCGGTGTTGTCACGCACCAGGCATCCCACGGTGCCGGCGGAGATGTCGACATGACCGATGCTCGCTCCGGTGCGCACCGGACGAACCCGTTCGGTGTGCTCGAGGACGTCGGGCCCCGACTCGTCGGCCCCGACGTCCGGGGAACCCAGCGCGTAGAAGGGGCCCGCCTCGACGACGTCGACCGGCACGTCGATGCCGTCGACCGGGACGCTCGCCGGGAGCAACCGGTCCCTGGCCACGAGCTCGGGCGGATCTTTGCGGGATACGTACACGACGACGACCGACTCATCCATGCGCTGTCCACCCCGTCGACGACGCCCGAGCGCGAACCCGTTGACGTTGGAGTCGGAACCGTGCGACTGCTTGAGAAGATCGCGTGCGGACCGCCGCCGTGCGCGTTCGGCCGAGTTGTCGGACGACATGACAGCCCCCTATGCGCATCGTGTAACGCAACATCACGGAGTGTAACCCCGTCCCCTCGGCCCGTCCAGAGCCTGCGGTGGCCCCTCACCCGGTTCCGGGCCGCGGTGAATAGGCAATCCCGGCCGTACGTACGCGAGCCGAGCCCGCTGCGGATCGAACCGCTACGTGCGGGCTCGTACCGGACCTTCGGTAGGTCGATCGTCGTCGAACATCGGCCCTACGGGGTGTTGTGCCTCGGGAGCCGCCTCACTCGGCTCGGGCCGCGCCGCCGCTGCCGCCGCCGGCGCCCGACTCCCGGCATTCGAGCAGCGCGACGCATTCGACATGATGGGTCATGGGGAACGCGTCGAACGCACGCAGTGCGGTCATGCGGTAACCGTGGCCCTGCAGTGTCGCGACATCGCGGGCCAGTGCCGCCGGGTCGCAGGCGACGTACACCACACGGGCCGGCGATGCGCCCGCGATCGCGTCGACGACACCGCGCCCCGCACCCTTCCGCGGCGGGTCGAGCACCACGACATCGGCCGCCGCCTCCACTGTGGACACGATCCGTTCGACCGTGCCGCAGTGCCACTCCACCTGGGGCAGATCGGACAGATTGGACTGTCCGTCGCGGACGGCCCGCCTGCCGGACTCGATCGCCAGCACCGATCCGTCCCTGCCGACCTGTTCCGCCAGTACGGAGGCGAACAGGCCCGCACCCGCGTAGAGATCCCAGACCCGGCCGCCCGCAGGCGCCGCAGCCCACTCGGCCACCACCGCGGCCAGCGTCGACGCCGCGGCCGGGTGCACCTGCCAGAAGCCGTGGGCCGCCACCCGCCAGGTGCGGTCCGCGGCGTGTTCGACGGCGATCCCGCCCGAGACCTGTTTCGGCCTGCCGCCGCGGCGGATCTCCGCCAGGTGCACGGTGCCCCGCGCGTCCTCGGCCACCTCGAACTCGGTGCCGGGGCGGGCCCGGCGTGCCAGGCCCGCCCCGGCCGCCCCCTCGAGGGTGATGGGGCAGTCCTCCAGCGCGATCACGTCGTGACTCCGGTGCGCCCGCAGCCCGGGCCTGCCGTCCGGCCCGGTCACGAACCGCACCCGGCTGCGCCAGCGCAGCGGCTCGTCGGTCAGCGCCTCCACCTCGACCGGCCACGTGACGCCCGCCAGTCGTTCCAACTGCTCGGCGACCACCCGCGCCTTCAGTGCGCGCTGTGCCACCGGGGCGGCGTGCTGCCAGTCGCACCCACCGCACAGACCGGGACCCGCGACCGGGCACGGCGGTGTGACCCGGTCGGACGAGGCCTCGAGCACGGCGATCGCGTCGCCGCGGCAGAACGATCCACCGCGGTCCTCCGTCACACGCACCCGCACCCGCTCCCCCGGCAGGGCGTGGCGGACGAACACGACCCGGCCCTCGACGCGGGACACACAGTGGCCACCGTGGGCGACGTCGCCCACGGTGACGTCGAACTCCCGGCCGCTCCAGTCGCCGTCGCTCATCGGTCGTCCTTCCCGGCACCCGGTCCGTCCCGGCGGGTCCGGCCGTTCCCGTCCTGCCCGCCGCCCGTCAGACCGCGCCGCACGTCCCCGGCGACCGCACGGGGCCCGTCGGGGTCGGAGCCGTGCGCCCGCTTCGACGACTCGAGCTGCCACGGCACGCTCGTCACCATCACCCGGGACTGGAACAGCAGCCGCGTCTTGAGCCGCAGCGCGCTCTGGTTGTGCAGCACCTGCTCCCACCAGCGGCCGACGACGTACTCGGGGATGAAGATCGTCACAACGTTGCGCGGGTTGTCCCCGCGGACCCGCTTCACGTAGTCGAGCACCGGCCGCGTGATCTCCCGGTACGGCGATTCGACGACCTTCAGCGGGACCGTGAACTTCCGGCGGTTCCAGTCGTCGGTGAGCCTGCGTGTGTCGACGTCGTCGACGTTGACCGTCACCGCCTCGAGCACATCCGGTTTCGTGGCCTTCGCGTACGCCAGGGCGCGCAACGTGGGCCGGTGAATCTGGGAGACCAGCACGATGGCGTGGTTGCGCGCCGGCAGCGTCACTTCCTCACCCTCGACCTCCTTGATCTCCTCGGCCACGTGGTCGTAGTGACGCCGGATGCCGCGCATGAGCACGTAGATCGCCGCCATCGCCACGATCGAGATCCACGCGCCCTCCAGGAACTTCGTCACGAGCACGATCACCAGCACGGTCGCGGTCATCACCAGGCCGAACGAGTTGATCAGCTGTGCCCGGCGCATCTGCTTGCGAGCGGCCTCGTCGGTCTCCACGGCGAGCCTGCGGTTCCAGTGCCGGATCATCCCGCTCTGGCTGAGCACGAACGAGACGAACACCCCGACGATGTAGAGCTGGATCAGCTGGGTGACCTGGGCGTCGAACACCGCAACGAGCACGATGGCCAGCAGCGCCAGGAAGAGGATGCCGTTGCTGAAGGCCAACCGGTCGCCGCGCGTGTGGAGCTGCCGGGGCAGGAACCGGTCCTGCGCCAGGATCGAGGCCAGTACCGGAAAGCCGTTGAACGCCGTGTTGGCAGCCAGGACGAGGATCAGACCGGTGAAGAAGATGATGTACCAGATCGCCGGCGCGAAGCCGCCGAACACGGCCCCGGCCAGCTGGGCCACGAGGGTCTTCTGCTCGTAGCCCTCCGGCGCGCCGACGAGCTGGGTCGCCGGGTCCTCGGCCATGATCACGCCGGTGACGTTGGCCAGAAACAGCAGCCCGAGGAACATCGTCACCGCGAGCACGCCCATGAGCAGCAGCGTCGTCGCCGCGTTCTTGCCCTTGGGTTTGCGGAACGCCGGCACCCCGTTGGCGATCGACTCGACACCGGTCAGCGCGGCGCTGCCGGTCGAGAACGCCCGTAGCACCACGAACACGAAAGCCAGCCCCGCCAGGTGCTCCCCCTCGGTGGCCAGCTCGAACCCGGCGCTCTCGGCACGCACGTCCTCGCCTTGCACCACCGTGCGGACAAAACCCCACCCGATCATGGTGAGAACGCCCACGACGAAGGCGTAGGTCGGGATCGCGAACGCCGTACCGGACTCCCGCACCCCGCGCAGGTTCCCCGCCGCCAGCAACACGATCGCCCCGACGGAGAACAGCACCTGGTGATCGGCGACGAACGGGATCACCGAGCCGATGTTCGCCGCCGCCGCGGAGATCGACACCGCGACGGTGAGCACGTAGTCGACGAGTAGCGCGCACGCCACTCCGAGGCCCCAGTTCGGGCCGTGGTTGACGGTCGCCACCTCGTAATCGCCGCCGCCCGAGGTGTAGGCGCGGACGTTCTGCCGGTACGAGGCGACGACCGCCGCCATGACGAGCGCGATGACGAGGCCGACCCACGGGCTGTAGACGTACGCCGACGTACCGGCGATCGAGAGGACGAGGAGAATCTCCTCGGGCGCGTAGGCCACACTCGACATCGGGTCGGAGGCGAAGACCGGCAACGCGATGCGCTTCGGTAGCCGGGTGTGCGCCAGGCGGTCGCTCCGGAAGGGGCGGCCCAGCAGCAACCGTTTCGTCGCGGTGGCGAACTTGGACACCCGTGCAGGGTAATCACCGCCCGTGGCCCGCATGTCGCCGCGGCGCGGTAGGTTGCATCGCAGTCGCCGACAACACGCACAAGGAGGCGGAGACAACCGTGCACGTGGTGATCATGGGATGCGGCCGGGTGGGCGCGTCCCTGGCCGCCGCCCTCGAACGGCTCGATCACGAGGTCGCCGTCATCGATCGCGACCAGGAGGCGTTCCGCAGACTCGGCAGCGACTTCCACGGCCAGCAGGTCGTCGGCATGGGATTCGACCGGGACGTGCTGACCGAGGCCGGGATCGAACGCGCGGGCGCGTTCGCGGCGGTGTCCAGCGGCGACAACTCGAACATCATCTCCGCCCGGGTGGCGCGCGAGCTGTTCGGCATCGAACACGTCGTGGCCCGCATCTACGACCACAAGCGCGCCGCCGTCTACGAGCGCCTCGGCATCCCGACGATCGCCACCGTGCCGTGGACGACCGACCGGTTCCTGCGCACGCTGCTGCCCGACGGTGTGGCCACGTCGTGGCGTGATCCCACCGGGACGGTGGCCCTGCTGCAACTGCCGCTGCACGAAGACTGGATCGGCCGCAACGTGCGCGACATCGAACGAGCCGCCGGGGTCCGCGTGGCGTTCGTGATGCGCTTCGGCACCGGTGTGCTGCCGACCACCACGACCGTCATCCAGGCCGACGACGAGGTGTACGTCGCCGCGCAGTCCGGCACCGTCGGCGACGTCACCGCCGTGGCCGCCCGCGCGCCCGAGGAGGAGGACTAGATGCGTGTCGCGATCGCCGGTGCCGGCGCGGTGGGCCGGTCCATCGCCTCCGAGCTCATCGAGGCCGGCCACACGGTGCTGCTGATCGAACGGCTCTCCCGCCAGTTCACCCCCGAGGTCGTCGAGGCCGCGGAGTGGGTGCTCGGCGACGCCTGCGAGATGTCCACGCTCGAGGCGTCGGGTATCGAACGCTGTGACGTCGTCATCGCCGCCACGGGCGACGACAAGGTCAATCTCGTGCTGGCGCTGTTGGCCAAGACCGAGTTCGCGGTGCAGCGCGTGGTGGCGCGGGTCAACAATCCGGCCAACGAGTGGCTGTTCAACGAGAGCTGGGGTGTGGACGTCGCGGTGTCCACGCCGAGGATGCTGGCGGCGATGGTCGAAGAGGCCGTGAGCGTCGGCGACCTGGTGCGGCTGATGACGTTCCGTAAGAGCCAGGCCAACCTCGTCGAACTCACCCTGCCCGAGGAGACCCCGCTGGCCGGCACGCCCGTCGAGCGGCTCAACCTGCCGCGAGACGCCGCGCTGGTGGCCATCCTGCGGGGCGAACGCGTCATCGTGCCGCAGCCCGACGATCCGGTCGAAGGCGGTGACGAGGTGTTGTTCGTGGCACCGGAAAGCGTCGAACCGGAGCTCCGGACCGCGCTCGGCCGCTGAGCCGGGCGCGTCCGGGCGAAGCGGGCGTCAGCGGGGTGGGTTGTCGGACGACTCGTCGTCGGAGGCCGCTCCGCCGGCGCCCGTCGAGACCGCACCGGACGGCACGGCGCCGGGCGCGCCCTGGGCGGGCCGGTCGTATTTGGCACGCAGTTCCGCCTCGATCTCGGCGTCGGTGCGTGTCCGGCTCTCACGCAGGTGTTTGAGCCTGCGGTCCGAACGGCGCACCGCCCACACGACCACCAGCAGTGCCAGGCCGTAGAGCGGATATCCCATGGCGATCTTCGCGAACGCCAACCAGCCCGTGTGGTCCTCGTCGTAGAGCCACCGCTGCACGATGAACCGCGCGGCGAACACGGCGGCCAGGGCGAGCGTGGCGATGTCGTAGCCCCGGCGCGACGGCTTGTCCTTGCGCCAGTCCATGCCGGTGCCGTTGAGCGCGTTCCACACGACGCCGGCCAGAGGCCAGCGCACGAGCACCGACAGGGCCAGCACGCTGAAGTACACCACCGACGTCCAGATGCCGAACAGGAAGAAGCCCTTGGCCTCGCCGGTGCGGTAGGCGATGAACGCCGCGATCGCCACGCCGAGGAAACCGGAGATCGCGGGCTGCACCGGTTCCTTGCGCACGACGCGCACCACGGTGATCGCCACGGCGCTGCCCAGGGCGATCCAGATGGCCGGCATGAGCCCGAACATCGCGTTCGCCAGCACGAACACCACGACGGGGATGCCGGAGTAGATCAGCCCCGACACGCCGCCCATCTGCTCGAGCATCGTCGGCGCACGGTCGGCGCCGGCCTCCCGGGAGCCCGGGTCGTTGCCACCGCGGCCCGCCTCGGAGCCGTCGGTCTCGTCCGGCTCGCCGGTGCGGTCGGGCTCACGGTCGGGTGCGGTCACGCGGGAACTCTCCGGATCTCGTCGTGGTCAGGTGGGCTGCAGCAACTCGTAGTACGGGTTGTACAGCACTTTACGGCCCTCGCGGTCCGCCATGCGGCCACGGGCCTTGATGGTGCGGCCCGGTTCGATGCCGGGAATCCGCCTGCGGCCGAGCCACACGAGCGTGACCTCGTCGGTGCCGTCGAACAGCTCGGCCTCCAACGTGGCCGCCTCGGTCGCGGGGCACAACTCGACACTCCGCAACCGCCCGAGAACGGTGACCTCGTCGCCGCAGCGACAGTCGCACGCCCGCTGGGCGCCGCTCGCTTCGGATTTCTCGGAGAGATCGTCGGCGTCGAGGGTCTCGACGTCACTGGTGAGTTTCTTGACCAAGCGGCTGAAGTAGCCGCCGTCCTTGGCGGGCATGTGCCTGCTCCTGTACTTCGAGGGCCCCCGACTCAGCATTTCACGGCCCGTACGTGTTCAGCGTAGCTTTCCTACAGGCACAGGGAAGCCGACGGAGGTCGACTGTGGCAAGGCGCCACGACGTGAGCTGCGTTATGTCCGCGTGCGGGCCGGTCACGGGGACCGGAAAGCCGGTCGAGCAGGATGTCGGTGTGCCCGCCACACACCTTTCCCATCCCGCTCTGCCCTGCGGCGCCGCCGTCCTGCCCGGCACCGGTTCCGACGAGGTGTTCGCCCGCGCCGTGTTCGCTCCGGCGCTCACCACCGCCGGGATCGCCGTGGCCGCGCCCCGGCCCCGTGCAGGAGCCGCGCTCGTCCGGGAATCGCTCGCGGCGCTGGACGCGTTCGCCGCGGCCGCGAGCGGGCCGATCCTGGTCGGTGGTGTGTCCCTCGGGGCCCAGCTGGCCGTCGAATGGGCACTGCGCAACGACACACGCTGCGCCGGGGTGCTGGCCGTGCTGCCGGCGTGGGCGGGCACGCCGGGCGATGCACCGGGCGCGATCGCCGCCCGCACCTCGGCGGACCTCATCGACCGCGAAGGGCTCGATCGCGCGCTCACGATCGCGACCGACGGCGTGCCACCGTGGCTGGCGGCCGAACTGACCCGCTCCTGGCGCCGCCACGGCGACGGCCTCGCCGCGGGGCTCCGCGCAGCCGCCGCGCACCCGGCACCGGATCTCGACGCGCTGACCCGGTGCCGGGTGCCGGTCGGCATCAGCGCCTGCACCGACGATCCGGTGCATCCGGTCGAGCTCGCGCGAGCCTGGGCGACGGCGCTACCGGACGCGAGCCTGCGCGAGATGCCGCTGGCGGCGTTCGGTGCCGACCCCGCATCGGCGGGCCGGGCCACGATCGACGCCTGGCGGGAGGCCTGCCGGGCTCGCTGAGGCGGATCCCGTCCGGCGGGCCCCGCCTCGGCGCGTGGTCAGCCCTGCCCGGAGCCCGGGCCGAACGGACTCAACCCTGCCCGGACTGCTGCGCCGCGATGTGCTGCGCGACCTGCTCGGGCAGCCGCACCGGCAGCGGCGTGCGCACGGGCATCGGCGCGTCCCCGCGCGCCACGATCGTGCCGCGCACGATGTCCCGCAGCACCTCTGGCGCCTCGGCGGCCTGCGTCTGCGGGCCTGCGATCACGCCCCGCAGCATCCACCTCGGGCCGTCGACACCGACGAACCGCAGTGCCATCTCACCGATGACGGCCGACAGCTCCATCCCCCACTCGCCCCGGCCGAGCGAGACCTTCGCACCGTCGCCGCGCAGCTGTTCGGCGAGTTCGTCGCTCACCGACCGCCACTGCCCGCCCGAACGGGGCGCCGCGTACGCGCTGACCGTGACCTGCCCCTGCGGCACCACGATGTGCACGGCGCGGACGTTGCCGCCCTGCTGGTCCATCTCGACCTGCACCTGCGACCCGTCCGGCACGGGCACGCGCACCGAGCCGAGGTCCATGCGCGGCAGTCCGTCGTCGGGGGCGTCCGCCTCGTCGTACGGGCCCGACGCGCCGTCGACCCGGTCCGCAGGCGGGTCGCCCTCGACGTCCTCGGCCTCACCGGCGCCGGACGCGGCCGTCACCGGTTCGTCGCCGATGTCGGCTCCCGCCCCGGCCTCGTCGCCGGCCGCCTGTCGTCGCTTCCGTCCGAAAATCCCCACTAGTTCTCCGTTCCGAGGGTCGCGTGCCCACCCGTCGAACCGTAGCCGCCCGTCCCCCGCTCGGTCGGCTCGAGTTCGTCAACCTCGACGAACTCCGCGCGGCTGACGCGCTGCACGATCAGCTGCGCGATCCGGTCGCCCCGCGTGAGTTCGACAGGCTCGGCCGGGTCGAGGTTCACCAGGCACACCTTGATCTCACCGCGGTATCCGGCGTCGATGGTGCCGGGCGTGTTCACGATCGACAGGCCGACCCGCGCGGCGAGCCCCGACCTCGGGTGCACGAAGCCGGCGTATCCGGACGGGAGCGCGATCGCCACCCCGGTTCCCACCACCGCGCGCTCGCCCGGCGCGAGCACGACGTCCCGGGTGGTCACGAGGTCGGCACCGGCATCGTCGGGCCGCGCGTAGGACGGGAGGGGAACATCGGGATCGACGCGGGAAAGCAGGACCTGCACGCTGGACACGGCTGGCGAGACTACCCTGAACCCGTGAGCACGAGTGCACGCGCGCGGCCCGACGGCGACGATCCGGCGACCGGCCCCGACAACACGCAGGGCAACGACTCCGGCGGCCGCGACCGCGGTTCGGCGGGCGAATCCGAGGTGCGATTCAGCGAGCGGTTGTACATGGCCTGGTGGTGCTGGCCGCTGCCGTTGATCGGCGCCGCCCTGCTCGCCGCGGAGGTCCACATGGGCTATCCGGGGGTGCGGGCCTGGCTGCCGTACGTGATCCTGCTGCCGCTGGCCGCACTGCTGCTGCTTGGCTTCGGCCGGCTGAAGATCCAGGTCACCGGCGGCGGCCGTCCCGAGCTGTGGGTCGGCGACGCCCATCTGCCGCTGCGGCACGTCGGCGCGGTCGAGGTGATCGGCAAGGGCGCCCGGCGCAGGACCCTCGGACCCGAGCTCGACCCGGCCGCGTTCGTCGTCAACCGGGGCTGGGTCCCCACACTCGTGCGGGTCGAGGTGACCGACCCCGACGATCCGACCCCGTACTGGTTGTTCAGCACGCGCCACCCGGAGCGTGTCGCCGCGCTGCTGCGGGAGGCACGTCCGCCGCTGCACCCCGACACGCCACAGACCCCGTCCGCGGAGGACTGACCCGCACGGCCTGCCGACACGACAGGAGCGGCCGGGTGATGTCCGCCATCACCCGGCCGCTCCCGTTCTGCCTGTATCCCGTTCCGCCTGTGTCGCCCCCTACCGCCGCCGCGCCCGCCGATGCGGGCCCGGCTCACGCGCAGTCGCGGCAGATCAGCTGAGAACCCGACTCCTCGGCGAGCCTGCTGCGGTGGTGCACCAGGAAGCACACCGAGCAGGTGAACTCGTCGGCCTGCTTCGGCACGACCTTGACGGTCAGGTCCTCACCGGAGAGCCCCGACAGGTCGGCGCCCGGGAGCTCGAAGTTCTCGGCGCTCACGTCTTCGTCGACGTCGACGACGCCGGACTGGTTCTCGTTGCGCCGCGCCTTCAGTTCCTCCAGCGAGTCTTCGGCGAGCTCGTCCGCCTCACTGCGGCGCGGAGCGTCGTAGTCGGTCGCCATTGTCCTTCACCCCTGCGATCAGCATTTCTCTCGATACGCGACCGTCGGAGGCGAACTCCGGCGGTCCTGTCGCTTCCGCTGGTCAACGTTCCAGCGCCTGTGTTTGTGCCCGGGAGAAGGGTGAGTGTCGTCTCATCGGTGTTGCCACCTGCGTCACACGTCGCCACAGCCCGGGAGCCCGGAGAGGGTAGCCCACGACGTACCCGGCTCCACAGCAGGTCACCCCGACCCGGTGGGACGTCACTCGGGCGGGGCATTTGATTCGGTCCGAGGCGGGTTACCCGGGATGGGGTGCCGCGACCCATACGCCCCGGAGAACACGTCGTCGCTGCCGGTACAGCCGCCTTCGCCGCGTCACGGCGGCGCTGTGACCGGCTCGGACGGCGTGTCCCCGGCGGGTCCCGGCCTGCGCCGCCGTTGTAACGCCTAAGCTGATCAACGGCGACATAGACGATAGTTGGGCGGGGATCGGCGAAGGGACGGCTCAGTGGTGTCGGGGACCGGGGGCTTCCGGAGAAGCCGTGTCAAGCCGTACCGGAAGCACAAGCCGCTGCCTGCACTGATCGTGGTGGCGGTGCTGGGCCTGGCGGCGTCGGCGATCTGGATCAACGTCGTCACCTCCACCGAGGATCTCGACGAGGCCATTCGCTGCACCCCTGCGGCACATCCACCCGAAGGGGTGACATTCAACCCGCAGCCCCACGACGCGCTCTCCAGTACTCAGCCCGCCCCGCCGCACCGGGTGAACGTGCAGGTACTCAACGCGAGCGGGCTGCGCGGCGAGGCGGCGATGACCACGTCGGCACTCGAACAGCTCGGATTCACTCAACTCGGTGAACCAGGGAACGACGACGCCTTCCCGAAGGGCGAGGCGTCGTGCCACGGCCAACTCCGCTACGGCCCGAACGGCGAGGCCGCTGCCCGCACGCTCCGGCTCATCGACCCCTGCCTGCAGCTCGTGGAGGACGGCAGGAAGGACGCCACCGTCGACCTGGCCATCGGCTCGGCCTTCAACGACGTGCGCCCCACCAGCGAGGCCCTCGACGTCCTCGAGCAGCTGAAGCGCTCGAGCAAGAACAACACCTCGGGCAGTGAGCAGTCCGCAGGCGGCGCGTCCGGGACGAGTTCGCTCATCGACCGCGAACTGCTCGACCAGACCGAGCCCGAGCACTGCTGACCCGCGGCCGGGCGACAGCCCTCGCCCGGCCGGCTGCCACCCTCGGTCAGATGCCGCCCATCCCGCACTCGATCAGGGACGCGCGCAGCGGTTCGGCAATGGCCGGTGCGGCCGCCATCGTGCCGTCGGTCCCGAGCTCGGGGTCCTGGCCAGGCAGCGCCACGACGGCGCCCGCTTCCTCGGCCAGCAGCGCGCCCGCCGCCCAGTCCCACCGCGCGAGGCCGTGCTCGGCGTAGCCGTCCAGCCAACCCGCCGCGACGTGGCACAGGTCGAGTGAAGCCGATCCGCCACGGCGGATGTCCCGCACCCGGCCGAGCAGCGCGGCGATCATCGCGGCCTGCCGCTTCCGTCGCTCGGTCACGTAGTTGAAGCCGGTACCGATCAGGGCCATGTCCAGCCCAGCGGGCCGCGACACCGTCAGCCTGCGCCCGTCCAGCCACGCGCCGCCACCGCGCACCGCCGTCCACCGGCGTCCGCTCACCGGTTCGACGACCGCGCCCGCGACGGACACGCCGTCGATCTGCGCGCCGACGGACACGGCGAAGTCCGGCAGGCCGTACAGGAAGTTCACGGTGCCGTCGATCGGGTCGGCGACCCACGTGACGTCACCGTCACCGGCGCGACCGTCACCGTCCTGACCGCCGCCGCCTTCCTCGCCGAGGACCGGCTCCCCCGGGCGCAGCTGGGCGAGCCGGGCGCGGATGAGCTTCTCCGAGGCGACGTCCACGGCCGTGACGACGTCGGTACGGCTGGTCTTGGTCTGCACGTCCACGCCGGCGCCGTCGAGCATCGAC
Organism: Prauserella salsuginis; assembly: GCF_024648885.1. Taxonomy (GTDB): domain Bacteria; phylum Actinomycetota; class Actinomycetes; order Mycobacteriales; family Pseudonocardiaceae; genus Prauserella; species Prauserella salsuginis. Next base: position 389,544 of record NZ_JANBBF010000008.1, read on the forward strand.
TCGCGTTCGGCCGCGACGAACGCGGCCGCCTCCACGGCGACGCGCTCGGCGACCTCGACCAGGTCGACGTACGGCGAGGCGGCACCGTCGGCGGAGCCGGAGGTGGCGGAACGGTTCGGGGCCGGGGTTCCGGATTCGGGTTCGATCGTGTCCACGGGGTCTATAGGACCACACCGCGCCGCCGATCCGGCTAAAGTCTCCCGCCAGGAATCTGAATCGAGCAGGAAGGGGCGACGCCGATGGCGGCGACGCGAGGGTTCGGCATCGACGTCGGCGGGAGCGGAATCAAGGGCGCGCTCGTCGACCTCGACACGGGCGAGTTCATCGGCGACCGGTTGCGCATCGACACGCCGCAGCCGGCCACGCCCGGAGCCGTGGCGGACGTCGTCGGCGAGATCGTCCGCCACTTCGACTGGGACGGCCCGGTCGGCGTGACGCTGCCGGCCGTCGTCAAGCAGGGCGTCGCCCACACCGCGGCCAACATCGACCCCAGTTGGATCGGCACGGACGCCGACGCCCTGTTCGCCAAGCGACTCGGCCGCAGCCGCGACGACGTCGCCATGCTCAACGACGCGGACGCCGCGGGTCTGGCCGAGATGCGCTTCGGCGATCCGGCTGTGCGCTCCGGTGTCGTGGCACTGCTGACCTTCGGCACGGGCATCGGCAGCGCACTGTTCGACGACGGCAAACTCATGCCCAACACCGAGTTCGGCCACATCGAGGTCGACGGCCACGACGGTGAGACCCGCGCCGCCGCGTCGGTGAAGGACCGCGAGGAACTGTCGTACCCGGAGTGGGCCGCGCGCGTGGATCGTTATCTGACCGTGCTCGAGAATCTGATCTGGCCGGATCGGTTCATCGTCGGCGGCGGCGTGAGCAAGAAGGCCGAGAAATGGGTGCCCCTGCTGACGAACCGGACGCCCGTGGTGGCGGCATCGTTGCAGAACAACGCGGGGATCGCGGGCGCGGCGGCGGCCGCGGCGGAGGGCATCGAACCCTGACCGGCGACCGCCACGGCGCCCCCGCCACGCCTCGCCCACCGGGCGGGCAACGGGATTTCGACGACGAAAAACATGATCGCGCCCCGACTCCGCGCGGCGACGTCGTTACAATGGAACACGGCCCTCGACTGCGGGATGCGAAACCGCAGGCCGAGGGCATGTCCCCCGAATCCAAGGCAGCCGGGACGCATGCGTACCGGTTCGTCATGATCGACCGCTGCGAAAGGGCGTACGTGGCAGCCGCAAAGACCGCAACCCGAAGCGGGCCGAAGACAACGAGCGCCGCCGAGCAAGCGACAGCCGAGGAGACGGCGGCCGCCGACGGTGCCGAGGCGCCGGAAGCGACAGCGACCAAGCCTGCGCGCAAGACGGCCGCGAAGAAGTCTTCCGCCAAGTCCACCAAGTCGGCCAAGTCGACGGCTTCCGCCAAGGCGAAGCCGAAGGCCGAGGGCGAGGAACCCGACCTCGACGGCGCCGATGTCGAGGACGTCGACCTGTCCGACCTCGACGTCGACGCGGTCGAGGTGGATGTCGTCGACGCCACGGTGACCGAGGAGGACGCCGAGGAGGCCGAATCCGAGGAGGCTCCGAGCGGCAAGAAGAAGCAGCAGACGCCGGACGGCGACTTCGTCTGGGACGAGGAGGAGTCGGAGGCCCTGCGGCAGGCCCGCAAGGACGCCGAACTCACCGCGTCGGCCGACTCGGTCCGCGCCTACCTGAAGCAGATCGGCAAGGTCGCCCTCCTGAACGCGGAGGAAGAGGTCGAGCTCGCCAAGCGCATCGAGGCCGGCCTGTACGCCTCCGAGCGCATGCGCGTCATCGAGGAAAAGGGCGAGAAGCTCACCACTCAGATGCGCCGCGACCTCAAGTGGATCATCCGCGACGGCGAGCGCGCCAAGAGCCACCTGCTCGAGGCGAACCTGCGACTGGTCGTGTCGCTGGCCAAGCGCTACACCGGCCGTGGCATGGCGTTCCTGGACCTGATCCAGGAGGGCAACCTGGGCCTGATCCGTGCGGTCGAGAAGTTCGACTACACCAAGGGCTTCAAGTTCTCCACGTACGCCACGTGGTGGATCCGCCAGGCGATCACGCGCGCGATGGCCGACCAGGCTCGCACCATCCGTATCCCGGTGCACATGGTCGAGGTCATCAACAAGCTCGGCCGCATCCAGCGTGAGCTGCTGCAGGACCTCGGCCGCGAGCCCACTCCGGAGGAGCTCGCCAAGGAGATGGACATCTCCCCGGAGAAGGTCCTGGAGATCCAGCAGTACGCCCGCGAGCCGATCTCGCTCGACCAGACCATCGGCGACGAGGGCGATTCGCAGCTCGGCGACTTCATCGAGGACTCCGAGGCGGTTGTCGCGGTCGACGCCGTGTCGTTCACGCTGCTGCAGGACCAGCTCCAGTCGGTGCTGCAGACGCTGTCCGAGCGCGAGGCCGGCGTGGTCCGGCTGCGCTTCGGCCTCACCGACGGTCAGCCGAGGACTTTAGACGAGATCGGTCAGGTCTACGGGGTCACGCGCGAGCGGATCCGTCAGATCGAGTCGAAAACGATGTCCAAGCTGCGTCACCCGTCGCGGTCCCAGGTCCTGCGCGACTACCTGGACTGACGACCGGCGCGGCTGTCACAGCCCGGCACCCGGCCGCCGGCCCGCACACCGCGGGCCGGCGGCCGTTGTCGTGTCGGGCAACCGTCGCCGTGACCGCCCGGGCATCCGGCAGTCGCCGCGATCTCCCGAGTCGTCGGCCTCCCAGGCTGGCGCGTCCGGTGTGGACACACCAGCGGTGCAGCTTTGCCGATCTCAGGCGAGAATCACGGGAACCGTCCATTGTGTCCGGAAACACCTCCCGATGGATCGACCAGGGCCGGAAACGGCGGGGTCGTGCCCGACGGTGGTGCGCAAGCGCCCCACCTGCCGTGCCGACCATGCCCCCGCCGGCACGACGGGGTCGGGACGGGTGGGCGAGATCAGGGCGGTTCGCGCACCGACTCGTCCGAACCCCGCGAGCGCAACAGCACACCGCACACGACGGCGAGGATGCCGAGGGCCTCCGTGAGCGCCGGCACCTGCCGCAGCACCACCAGTCCGACCAGCGTCGCGGTCACCGGCAGCAGGGCCAGCAGGACGGCGAACCGCGCCTGCCCGACCCGCCGCAGGACCACCTGATCCAGGCCGTACGGCACAACGGTCGACAGCAGGCCGACGCCGATGCCGAGCAGGAGCAGGTCCGGCTCGGCCCACACGCCGCCCGTACCGAGCGCCAGCGGGCTGAGCACCACCGTCGCGACTGCGAAGCCCACCGCGAGGCTGTCGATCCCGTTGCCGCCGAGCGCGACCTTCTTGCCGAGCACGATGTACCCGGCCCACGCCGCCGCGGCGGCCAGTGCGAACGCGACGCCCGCCGGACTGCCGCTCCACTGCACGTCGGCGATGGCCAACACGCCCGCCACCACGAGTGCCAGCGCGGCGAAGTCCCGCTTCGTGCGCGAGCCGAGCGCGGCGACCAGCACCGGCCCGACGAACTCGATGGCCGTGGCCGTGCCGAGGGGCAACCGGGCGATCGCCTCGTAGTAGACGACGTTCATCAGGGCCGTGACCACGCCGAACGTGCCCGCCAACAGCAACGGCCTGCCTCGCCACGCCGCCCGGCCCGGCCTGCGCCATGCGAGAAGAATCACAGCGGCACCGAGGCAGCGCAGCCACGCCACGCCCGCCGGGGTCGAGGCCTCGAAAAGCCACACGGCAACGGCCGCGCCCACGTAGATCGAAATTCCGCTGAGAACGAACAGGGCCGGTGCGGGAACCGTGTCGATTCGCCGTTTCGCAGCCGAGATATCCACACGACGATGGTGCCCGACCACCGAAAATACCCAGCTGAGGGCCCTGCGCGCCGCACCGCGGTGACCACGCACGAAACGGCCGCCGACGCAAGGACGGCCGCGACGTGACACACCTCCCACCGGCGCGGGAACACTTGCGGGCGCCAAAACGTCTGTAAGAGTGGACGGCAGCGAACAACGAAAGCGGCAACCAGAGCCGACTTCGTTCTCGCGGCTGAATTGATGGCATCGGCGCGCCGATGCCGGGACGGAGGGAGACTCCCATGACTTCACCGACGCTCACCCGCCCCGAACTGACCCGCGCGGACCGTTGCGACCGGTGCGGAGCCGCAGCCCAGTTGCGAGCGGTACTCCCCAGCGGCGGCGAACTGCTCTTCTGCGGACACCACGGCCGTGAGTACGAGGCCAAGCTGAAGGAACAGGACGCCGACATTCAGCGCTGAGTAGCCATCACCAGCCGTCAACACGGCTTGTCCGGAGTCGGGACCGGGGCGAGGAGCGGAGCGGCACTGAGAGCGCCGCTGTGAGGCCCGCACCGACATGACAACAACAGCCGACACGCAGTAGGGGCGGAACCCGATTCGGGTTCCGCCCCTACTCGGTTCCGCCCCTACTCGGTTCCGCCCCTACTCGGTTCTGCGCCCGCTCGGTTCGGTGTCTCCTCGGTTCCGTGCCCGCTCGGTTCGGTGTCTCCTCGGTTCCGTGCCTGCGCGTTGCCGTCACCACGGGCACGGCGCCCATCGCACGCAGGGCCGCATCTCCGCGTGGGCACGGTCACCGCGCACAGGGTCTCGGCGGGCACGCGCACCGCGAGCCCGCGGTCACCAGGAGCGCAGTGTCGCGATCCGCTCCTCGAGCTGTTCGACGGTCGCCATCGCCGTCGGCGGGCCGCCGCAGATCCGCCGCAACTCGTTGTGGATCGCGCCGTGCGGCTTCTTCGTCCGGTGGTGGTAGACGCCGACGAGCGCGTTCAGCTCCTTGCGCAGCGCATGGATCCGCTCCCCGACCGCCTGCGGCCGCGCCGCGGGCTCGGGAGCGGCCGGTTCGGGCTGCTTCGGCTTCCGTCGCTGTTCGTCGGCGAGCTGCTCCTCCTGCCGCTTGCGCAGCAGTGCCCGCACCTGATCGGGTTCGAGCAGCCCCGGCAGACCGAGGTACTCCTGCTCCTCCTCGCTGCCGGAGAACACGGCGGTGCCGAACGAGTCGCCGTCGTAGATCACCTGGTCGAGCTCGGCCGACGCGCCGAGCGAGGTGAACGCCTTCTCCTCCTCACCGGGCTCGTCCTCGGTGCGGTTGGCCGCCAGCAGCAGCTCGTCGTCCCAACCGTCCTTTTCCCGGTGGGGTTTGCCCAGCACGTGGTCGCGTTCGGCCTCCAGCTGGCTGGCCAGCTCCAGCAGCACCGGCACGCTCGGCAGGAAGATGCTCGCCGTCTCCCCCGGCTTGCGCGCACGCACGAAACGGCCGATGGCCTGGGCGAAGAACAGCGGCGTCGAGGCGCTCGTGGCGTAGACACCGACCGCCAGCCGCGGCACGTCGACACCCTCGGACACCATCCGCACGGCCACCAGCCACCGCTCCGTCGACTCGGCGAACTCACCGATGCGCTGGGTGGCCTTCGGATCGTCGGACAGCACGACCACGGGCGGCTCCCCCGCGATGCGCTGCAGGATCTTCGCGTAGGCACGCGCGGAGTCCTGGTCGCTGGCGATCACCAGCCCACCGGCGTCCGGTATCCCGTTCGCCCGCAGCTGCGAGAGCCGCGTGTCGGCGGCCTGCAGCACCGACGGCACCCACTCCCCGCCCGGATCGAGGGCAGTGCGCCAGGCCCGCGCGGTCTGTTCGGCCGTCAACGGCTCCCCCAGGCGGGCGGTGAACTCGTCGCCCGCGCTGGTGCGCCACGACGCCTCCCCGGAGTAGGCCAGGAACACGACGGGCCGCACGACACCGTCGGCGAGGGCGTCGGAGTAGTTGTAGCTGCTGTCGGCCTTACTGCGCAGCGCACCGTCGGCGTCCGGTTCGTAGGTGACGAACGGGATGGGCGAGTCGTCGCTGCGGAACGGCGTACCGGTCAGGGCCAGCCTGCGGACCGCAGGGGTGCAGGCCTCCTCGACGGCCTCACCCCACGACTTGGCATCGCCCGCGTGGTGGATCTCGTCGAGGATCACCAGTGTCTTGCGGTTCTCGGTGCGGACGCGGTGCAGGTTCGGATGCGCGGCGATCTGCGCATACGTGACCGCGACACCCTGGTAGTCGGACGAGGTGACGCCGGTGGTGTTGCGGAAGTTCGAATCGATCGCGATGCCCGCGGCCGCGGCGGATGCGGCCCACTGGTGTTTGAGGTGCTCGGTCGGCGTGACGATCGTGATCGCCTCGATCGTCCGGTCGGACAGCAGCTCGGCCGCCACCCGCAGACCGAACACGGTCTTACCGGCACCGGGCGTCGCCACGGCGAGGAAATCCTTCGGCCGCTGCGTGAGGTACTTCGTCAGCGCCCGGCGCTGCCATGCGCGCAGCGGCCGGGCCGTCGCGTCGCTGTCGGGCTCCGGTGCGGACACGGCGCGCTCCTCGTGGCGCGCCTGAGCCGACCTCTGGTCCGACGTCGCCGACACAGCCGATGCACTCCCCTTTCCCACCAGAACCGACAACGGTCACCGGCCGTCCGCCGGTGACCCGTTCGCGCACACCCGCCCACCGGGCGGCTCGCACAGCAAAACCCTCCCGCGCCGACCGGCTCCGCTGGCGGCCGTCGTGGTGAGGGCGCGTCGGAAAGAGTACCCGGACCGTCCGACAGGATCGGCTCACGGCCGGGCCCGCGACATCGCCCGGCGAGGCAGTTTCCCGCGACACGCCGGGGCCGATCGCACGGGCGAGCGCGCCGATTCCGACCCGATGGACCATGCTGGGACCCGTCATGAACGACCAGAACATCGGCAGGCCCACCGGCGACGAGGCGTCCGCACCGCCGGGCGGCGACGCCGGCACCGACGAGCGCCCCGCGGACACACCGGAACACGGCCCGGAGCGCTCACCGTCGGGCGGCCAGAAGGCGCCGCGACGTCGCAAAGGCCCGTTTCGCCTGCTCGGGCGCACGTTGAACAAGGCGTGGGAAGGCAACATCTTCTCCGAGGCCGCCGAGGCCGCCTTCTGGCAGACCCTGTCCCTCCCGCCGCTGCTGCTGGGCCTGCTCGGCAGCATCGGCTACATCGGCGACTGGTTCGGGCAGCAGGTCGTGACCCGGGTCCACGACAACATCATCGGGTTCGCCGACACGATCTTCAGCGACAGCGTGGTCCAGCGGATCATCGAACCCACGGTCAACGACATCCTGACCACCGGCAAGGGTGAGATCGTCTCCGTCGGTTTCCTGATCTCACTGTGGGCCGGGTCGTCGGCCATGTCCTCGTTCGTCGACGCGATCACGGTCGCTCACGACCAGTACGGGGTGCGCAACGAGGTCTGGCAGCGGATCTTCGCGCTGCTGCTGTACATGGCGAGTCTGGCACTGCTCATCGTCGGCCTGCCGATCATCGCCATCGGGCCGGACCTGTTGCCCGACTTCTTCCCCCCGGAATGGCGACCGACCGTGTCGACGTGGGTCGGCACGCTGTACTACCCGACGGCCGGCGTGGCGCTCGTGCTGGCCCTGGCGACGCTGTACAAGCTCTCGCTGCCCCGCAAACTCCCGTGGCACCGCGGCCTTCCCGGCGCCGTGCTCGCGATGGTGATCTTCCTGCTCTCCAGTGTCGGGCTGCGGCTCTACATCGGCTGGATCACGACGACCGGCTACACCTACGGTGCGCTCGCCACGCCGATCGCCTTCCTGCTGTTCGCGTTCTTCATCGGCCTGGCCATCGTCGCGGGTGCCTACTTCAACAGCGCCATCCAGGAGCTATGGCCCGCCAAGCCGACCCGCAGGCAGCGGCGAGCCTGGCAACGGCTCGAACGGGAACGCGCCGCGGAACACATCAAGGCCGACGAGAACCGGCCGCTGGCCAGCCGAACCACGCTGCCGCTCCGCAGGAAGCCGTCCCGGCAGCCGGGACCGTCCCGGGATCCCCGCAGCACACCGCGGGAAGGCACCACACAGGAGCACACGGCACACGAGGGCCCGGCACACAGGGGGACAGCACACGACGCCGTGCCACCGAACGACGCAGCACACAACGATCCGGGCCACAACGATCCGGGCCGTAGCGGCCCAGCTCAGGGCGGCCCAGCTCAGGGTGACGCCGTCCGTGACACGGCCCCACAAGACGACCGGGCGGCCGACGCCTGACGTGGCGGCAGCCCGGTCAGGCCGGGAACGGCCGCCCGGCCCGACTCCGGCGCGGCCGCACGGCCGGACGTGTCACTCGTCGCCGCCGGGCGGCAGGCCCTCGAAGATCTTCTTGCAGTCGGGGCACACCGGCGAACCCGGCTTGGCCGACTTCGTGACAGGGAAGACCTCGCCGCAGAGCGCCACCACGTGCGTACCCGTGACCGCACTCTCGGCGATCTTGTTCTTCTGCACGTAGTGGAACACCTCGGGGGCGTCGTCGTCGGTGCTCTCGGTGCCCTCGGGGCGGGTGTCGACATCAGGCAACGTTGCAGTGCTCATGTGCACCAGTTTGCCACCCACGGCCACACGAGTGGATGCCTATGGGCCAGGATTGCCCGCTGTGACCAGTACGCCCCGCCCCGCCACTCCCCGCCCCGCCGCTCCCCGCCACGCCGCGAATCCCGCCGCCGACGCTCCGGTGACGCTGTCGACCGAGGTCGCCGAGGCGCGCGATGCCGGCGCCGCCGTCGTCGCGCTCGAGAGCACGATCCTCTCGCACGGTCTGCCGGCCGGCCGGAACCTGGAGGTCGCGGCCCGGCTCGAGGACACGGTCCGCCGCGCGGGCGCCGTGCCGGCCACGATAGCGGTGCTGGACGGCACCCCGCAGGTGGGACTGACGGCGGCCCAGCTCGAACGTGTCTGCTCGGCGGACGAGGAACTCGACAAGCTCTCCGCCCGCGACCTCGGCCCCACCCTGGCCGCGGGCCGTTCCGGTGCGACGACCGTGGCCAGCACGTCGGTCCTGGCCCACGCCGCGGGCATCGGTGTGTTCGCCACCGGCGGCCTCGGCGGCGTCCACCTGCCCCCGCCGGGCGCGACGACGACCTGGGACGTCTCCGCCGACCTGGGCGTGCTCGGCCGCACGCCGATCCTGGTCGTGTGCTCCGGAATGAAGTCGATCCTCGACATCCCCGCCACGTTGGAGGTCCTGGAGACCGGTTCGGTACCGGTGCTCGGCTACGGCGTCGACGAGTTCCCCGCGTTCTACCTGCGTTCGTCGGGGCTGCCGGTGCCGCATCGGGTCGACAGCCCCGGACAGGTCGCCGGGGCGATGACCGCCCACCGGGCGTTCTCGTCGGCGGGCATGCTGCTGGCCAACCCGATTCCCGCCGAGGCGGAGATGGACCTCGAGCTGCACGACCGCCTGCTCGCCGAGGGCCTGGCAAAGGTCGGTGAGGCGGCGGTGAGCGGCGCCGACGTCACGCCGGTCCTCCTGGAGCATTTCCACACCGCGTCCGGCGGCGTGAGTCTCGACGCCAACGAGGAGCTGGTCGTCGCCAACGCCGAGCTCGCCTCCCGCGTGGCCGTGGAGCTCGCCCGATGAGGATCGTCGTCGTCGGCGACGCCGGCCTGGACGTGGTGGCCCGGCACGAGGGCCCGCTGGTCCACGGCGGCGACACTCGCGCCCAGGTGGGGCTGACCGGCGGTGGGGCCGGCGCCAACACGGCCCTGTGGCTGCGGGCCGCGGGCGCGGATCCGGTGCTGCTGGCCCGCGTCGGGGAGGATCCCGGTGGCCGGCTGCTGCGCACGGAGCTCGAGGCGGCGGGCGTCACGTGCGCCTTCGCCGTCGACGCCGACGCCGCGACGTGCTGCGTCGTGGTGCTCGTCGACCCCGACGGCCAGCGCACGATGCTGCCCGACCGGGGCGCCAACAAGCACTTCAGTCCCGCCGACGTCGACACGGTGGGCCCCAGGGCACTCGCAGGCGCCGACCACCTGCACCTGTCGGGTTACGTGCTGCTGGACCCGTCGTCGCGGCCCGCGGGCCTCGCGGCTCTCGAGGCCGCACGGGCCGCCGGGGTGCCGACGTCGGTGGACCCGCAGGCGGCCGCGCTCATCACCGATCCCGACCGGTTCCTCGCCGATGTCCGCGGCGTCGACCTGTTGCTGCCCAACGCGGCCGAACTGGCCGCGCTCACCGGGTCCGGCGATCCGGCCGCGGCAGGCGAACTGCTCGGGCACGTGGGAGCCGTCGCCGTCACCACCGGTCTCGACGGGGCCGCCTGGGTCGACGCTGACGGCATGCGGACCGTACCCGCGCAGCCTGCGCCGTGCGTCGACAGCACGGGAGCCGGGGACGCGTTCAACGCGGGCCTGCTCACCGCACGTCTGCGCGGCGAACCGGTGCGGGACTGTCTGACGGCAGGCGTGCAGCTGGGTGCACAGGTCGTCAGCCAGGTGGGCGCCCAGCCCGCACCGGGCTCACTGCCGGTCTGAGCGGCACGTCCGGCGGCGACGGATGTTGACCGGGCCCGGACAGGCCCGGGACGCAATGCGGCTCGCCGCCCGTCGCACAGCGGCAACCCCGGCGTGTACCGCGGCGACCGCTACTCGCCGGGCGCGCTGCCGCCTGCCGAACGTGACCACGACGCGGCGGACGCGTCCGGCCCGGACGTACCCGGTCCAGCAGCTCCGGGGGCAGCAGTTCCGGGGCCAGCAGCTCCCGCCGCTCCGGCGACGTCGATCACCTGGTGCGGAGTTGCCTCGAGTGCACGGTGCTGCCGGTGGTAGCGATTCACCTCTTCGCTCTTGCGGGGCGGCCGGTCGTTGGCGATGAGGACGGCGATCCACGGCAGCGGGATCGACAGCACGAGCAGCGCCAGTGCGAGCCACCACGTCTGGTAGAAGACGCCGGCCAGCACCAGGCACGGGAAGCGCATCCCCATCGTGAGGACGTACTTGCGTTTGCGGGCAGCGAGCTCGTCGTCGTAGGAGGGCGCCGCCTCGGTGATCAGGACCGGGTCGCCGGGCCTGTCGCGTTCCTCCACCGGCCTCACCTCCACGGGTCCATGCTCCCACCGCGACCCGACGAGCGACAGGCGGGGCGAGGCGCGCGGGCACCGGCGCCGGAGAGGTGATCCGCGCCCGTGCGGCCGACCACACACCGCCGGGCGGGCGTGAGCCGTGCGACGATGACACACCGTGAACAGTGCCGAATCCTCCGAGACCGTTCCCGCACTCACCCCCGCCGTGTGCGCGCGCCTGCGCGAGGCGCTGCTCCGCTGCCGGTACGACGTCGACGGCGTCACCGAAGCCCTCGGCTCGGCCGCGCACGCCGCGCTCGGTCGCGGTGAGCCGCTGCCCGCACTGCGCGCGAGCGCCGAGGCCGGCGAACTCGGCACCCTCGTCCGGCTGTTCCTGCTCGGCCGGAGCGAGCCCGCCGACGCGGTGGCCGCCGCGTTCGCCCCGCTGACCGTCGAGGACGCCGTCGCCGCGGCGATCCTGCGGCCGGACGGCGACGGGTTCCGCGCGGGCCTGGACATCCGTCCGCACAGCGACGACGAGGGGTCGTGGTGGGTGGTCGCCGACCTGGACTCCGACCAGCTGGGCCGTCCGGTCGACCGCGAACACGTCCTCGGGGTCGGGCACGCCTCGCTGAGCCTGGTGCGGGCGACGAGCCGCAGGCCGGTGGGATCGCTGCTCGACCTCGGCACCGGCAACGGGGTGCAAGCGCTGCACGCCAGCAGGCACGCCGAGCACATCACCGCCACAGACGTATCGGCGCGCGCGCTGGCGCTGGCGCGCGCGACGTTCCTGCTCAACCAGCTCGACGTCGAACTCGTGCAGGGCGAGTGGTTCACACCGGTGGCGCGCCGCCGGTTCGACCAGATCGTGTGCAACCCGCCGTTCGTCGTGGGGCCGCCGCGCGTCGACTACACCTACCGCGACGCCGGCCTCGGCGGCGACGACGCGAGCGCACTGGTCGTCCGGCAGCTGCCGTCGCTGCTGACCGACGGCGGTGTGGGGCAGCTGCTCGCGTCCTGGCTGCACGTCGGCGACGAGGACTGGTCGGACCGCGTCACCCGCTGGCTGCCGCACGGCACCGACGCGTGGTTCGTGCAACGCGACGTGGCCGATCCGGCACTGTACGTCGGCACGTGGCTGCGCGACGAGGGTATCGATCCGAGGTCGCCGGAGGGCCTGGCGAAGGCGGAGGCGTGGCTCGACTGGTTCGCCGCCCACGATGTGCGCGGCATCGGGTTCGGGTTCGTCACGCTCCGCAAGACGGCCGGCGAGCCGACGATCGTGTGCGAGGACCTGCGGCAGGCCTACGACGACCCGCTGGGCGCCGAGGCGGCGGCGTGGCTGGACCGCGTGGAGTGGCTGCGTCCCCGCGACGACGCAGCGCTGCTGGCGACGCCGTTCCGGGTGCCGGACAGCGTCGTGCTCGAACGGATCGACGCGCCGTCGGACGAGGGCTGGGAGACGTCGATACGGCGGCTGCACCGGGTCGACGGCCCCGGCTGGCAGCACGAGGTGGACGACCTCGCAGCGGCCCTGCTCGGCGGCTGCCGTGGCCTGCTGCCACTCGAGGACCTGTTGGAACTGCTGGCCGCCGCCCACGGCGAGGACGTCGCGCAGCTGCGCGGCACCGCGACGTCGCTGGTGCGTGAGCTCGTCCGCCACGGCATGCTCGAACCCGCCGGCGGATTCCCCGAGTCGGGCCCGCTGCCGGCGCGGGAGGCCGCGCGGTGAAGGCGGTCGTGACGAGGGTCACCGAGGCGACGGTGACCGTCGGCGGCGAGGTCGTCGGTGCACTCGACAAGCCGGGTTTGTTGGTACTACTCGGAATTCACACGGACGACACGTCGGACAAAGCCGACACAATGGCGCGGAAACTGCACGAAATGCGACTACTGCGCGACGATGAGTCGTGCGCCACGGCCGATGCACCACTTCTCGTCGTCAGCCAGTTCACCCTCCACGGCGACACCCGAAAAGGTCGCCGTCCATCGTGGACGGCCGCGGCCCGGCCCGAGCACGCGGAGCCGTTGGTGAACGCCGTCGTCGCCGCACTGGCCGAACGCGGCGCCCACGTGGAAACCGGCCGGTTCGGGGCGATGATGCAGGTCCACAGCGTGAACGACGGCCCGTTCACGGTGCTCGTCGACGTCTGACCACCTGCCGCCGCGTGCCCCCGTCCGGCGTGTGGTGAAACGTGAACGTGAGGCGTTGCACAGCACGGGAAAACCCCGGGAACGATTTCGCGTGGATCGACGTTGTTCGAGGTAACCGGCCACGAAGCCGGCCGGTGCGTAACGGTTCCGCAGGATTGATCGACTCTTCTGGGGAACACCGCGCGGCAACACACAGGCGGCGGGCGCCCGCCGCATCGCACCGCACGTGAGCCCGCCATCCGGGGAGGCAGAATGACCGTCCAGACTCTCGAACGCGAGGCCCGGGACATCCGCGACCGCGACACCGCGGCCGACGTCCCGATGCCCACGGTCGGTGCGGTCGAACCGGCCGCCGCCGACGCCGACGCCGACGCCACGGGCGCGGCGAACGCGGTGGCGTCGATACCGGAGCCCGTCGAGCCCGCGGCACGCGCCGCGCTGCAGCTCGAAGACCTCGACGCCCAGGGCCCCGCGGCCGACCTCGTCCGCGTGTATCTGAACGGCATCGGCAAGACCGCGCTGCTCAGTGCCGCCGAAGAGGTCGACCTGGCCAAGCGCATCGAGGCCGGCGTGTACGCCCAGCACCTGCTGGACGCCGCTGAGGGCCTCGCCGACGAGCGCGCGTGGGAGTTGCGTCTGGTCGCTCGGGACGGCCGCCGCGCCAAGAACCACCTGCTGCAGGCGAACCTGCGACTGGTCGTGTCGCTGGCCAAGCGCTACACCGGCCGCGGCATGCCGCTGCTCGACCTCATCCAGGAGGGTAACCTCGGGCTGATCCGCGCCGTCGAGAAGTTCGACTACGCGAAGGGCTTCAAGTTCTCCACGTACGCCACGTGGTGGATCCGCCAGGCGATCACCCGCGGGATGGCCGACCAGGGCCGGACCATCCGCCTGCCGGTCCACCTTGTCGAGCAGGTCAACAAGCTGGCCCGCATCAAGCGGGACCTGCATCAGAAGCACGGGCGGGAGGCCACCAACGAGGAACTGGCGGCCGAGTCGGGCATCTCGGTGGACAAGGTCTCCACGCTGCTGGACCACGCGCGCGACCCGGTGAGCCTGGACATGCCGGTCGGCAACGAGGAGGACGCCCCGCTGGGCGACTTCGTCGAGGACGCCGAGGCCGCCGACGCCGAGACGAGCGTCATCTCGGGCCTGTTGCACGACGACATGCGGCGGGTCCTGGGCACGCTCGACGACCGCGAGCAGAACGTGATCCGCATGCGCTACGGCCTCGACGACGGCCAGCCGCGCACGCTCGACCAGATCGGCCGCCACTTCGGCCTCTCCCGCGAGCGGGTGCGGCAGATCGAACGGGAAGTCATGGCGAAGCTGCGGCAGGGTGAGCGGGCCGACAAGCTCCGCGCCTACGCCAGCTGAGCCCTCCGGGGCGCTGGTCCTGTCGCAACGCTGGACCCCGCCGGAACGTCGGCTGCTCGCCTGTAACCCGGATCACGGCTGGTACGAACAATTCGGTGCCGAGAATCGCGCAACCTTTCGGCCGACCGGACGTCTACCTAGTGGGGTTAGGGCAACGCGGCACGCGTTCCACGGAGCATGCCGCCTGCCTGTCGAAGGCCGGGTCCCTCGGGGTGGGGCCCGGCCTTCACCATGTCCGGCCCCGCCCGGGCCGCTCGTCGCCGTGCACCCTCGCCGTGCACCGCGACCCCGCCACTACCGCCGCGCCGGGCCCCACTCCCCTGCCCGTGCCCGTTACTGCCGGTCGGCCCGTCCGTCGTAGCGCGACTCCGCAGGCACACCGGCTGCGCGGCGGCCCGTCACCGGCGTGATCTGGATCGCCCGCCGCGCCCGGTGGCCGCCCCGGGGGGCTGCGGGCGTTGTACTGTCGGCTCGTTTCGTGAGTAACCGCCCTTTTACCGACCGCGTGCGAGGCGAGCAGCTACCGTGACCTCTTCCACTCCCCAGTTCGAGTACACCGACGTTCTCCCCAAGGGTAAGGACACCGAGACCGAGTACCGGCTCGTCACCGCCGACGGCGTCAAGGTCGTCGAGGCGGCCGGGCGCAGGTTCCTCGAGGTGTCGCAGGAGGCGCTGACCACGCTCGCGCGGACCGCGATCACCGACATCCAGCATCTGCTGCGCACCTCGCACCTGCAGCAGCTGCGCTCGATCGTCGACGACCCGGAGGCCAGCGGCAACGACCGGTTCGTCGCCATGGACCTGCTGCGCAACGCGGCGATCTCCGCGGGCGGCGTACTGCCGATGTGCCAGGACACCGGCACCGCGATCACGATCGGCAAGCGCACCGAGGGCGTGCTCACCGGCGGTACCGACGAGGAGGCGATCTCGCGCGGCATCTTCGAGGCCTACCGCGACCTCAACCTGCGGTACTCGCAGATGGCGCCGGTGAACTTCTGGGAGGAACGCAACACCGGCACGAATCTGCCCGCCCAGATCGAGCTGTACCACAAGGACGGCACCGACCCCGCCGACGGAGCCGACCCGTCGTACGAGTTCCTGTTCATGGCCAAGGGCGGCGGCAGCGCCAACAAGACGTTCCTCTACCAGGAGACGAAGGCCGTCCTGAACCCGAAGCGGCTGGCCAAGTTCCTCGACGAGAAACTGCGCGGACTCGGCACCGCGGCATGCCCGCCGTACCACCTCGCGATCGTCGTGGGCGGCATGTCGGCCGAGTACAACCTCAAGGTCGCCAAGCTGGCCTCGGCACGTGACCTGGACACGCTGCCGACCGAGGGCTCACCGCTGGGCCACGGCTTCCGCGACACCGACCTCGAACAGCAGGTCCTGGAGATGACGCGGCAGTTCGGCATCGGCGCACAGTTCGGCGGCAAGTACTTCTGCCACGACGTGCGCGTCATCCGGCTGCCGCGGCACGGCGCGTCCTGCCCGGTGGGCATCGCCGTGTCGTGCTCGGCCGACCGGCAGGCCAAGGCCAAGATCACGGCCGACGGCGTGTTCATCGAGCAGTTGGAGCGCGACCCGGCCCGCTTCCTGCCGGAGGTCACCGACGAGGACCTGTCGGACGAGGTCGTGCCGGTGGACCTGAACCGGCCGATGGACGAGATCCGCGAGCAGCTCTCGCAGTTGCCGGTCAAGACCCGGCTGAGCCTCACCGGCCCGCTGGTCGTGGCACGCGACATCGCGCACTCCAAGATCGCCGAACGACTCGAGGCCGGCGAGGAGATGCCGCAGTACCTGCGTGACCACCCGGTGTACTACGCGGGCCCGGCCAAGACTCCGGACGGCTACGCCTCCGGCTCGTTCGGGCCCACCACGGCAGGCCGCATGGACTCGTACGTCAGCCAGTTCCAGGCCGCGGGCGGCTCGATGGTCATGCTGGCGAAGGGCAACCGTTCGAAGCAGGTCACCGAGTCGTGCCGGCAGCACGGCGGCTTCTACCTCGGCTCGATCGGCGGCCCCGCCGCGCGGCTCGCCCAGGACTGCATCCACAGCGTCGAGGTGCTGGAGTACCCGGAGCTCGGCATGGAGGCGGTCTGGAAGATCGAGGTGGCGGACTTCCCCGCGTTCATCGTGATCGACGACAAGGGAAACGACTTCTTCGCCGAGACCTCCGAGCCGGTGTTGCAGATCTCGTTCCGCTGACCGGGCCACCGGCCCACCAGGCTTCCGGTGTCCTCCCGGCCGCGCCCCGATGCGGCCGGGAGGACACCGGAGGGTCACCGCTCGCCGAAGTGACGCGCGAGCCGTTCGAGGGTCTTGCGGATGGCGACCTCGTTCTTACGGGGGATCGGAGTGCGGTCCATCAGCGCCGCGATCCGCGCCGGAGCCCAGTCGAACGTCTCCGTGACGTCGGT
The DNA here is from genome assembly GCF_024648885.1 of Prauserella salsuginis. Lineage (GTDB taxonomy): Bacteria > Actinomycetota > Actinomycetes > Mycobacteriales > Pseudonocardiaceae > Prauserella > Prauserella salsuginis. The sequence goes on from NZ_JANBBF010000008.1 coordinate 406,394, forward strand.
GGTGCCGTCGTCGTTCGGTGCCAGTTCCCACCGCCACCGGTGGCCGTTGAAGTGGCGCCAGGCGATGAGCCGGTCCTGGTCGAATTCGACGACCTTGTTCGTGATGCGGTACTTCGCGCCCAGCTTCATGTCCATCGCGAACCGGGCCCCGAGTTCGAGTCGTTCCGGATTGCCGCCCCGGGCGCCCCGGACGGTGCCGGAACCGTCCAGAATCGGATGTTTCTCCGGGTCGGTGAGCAGGGCGAAGATCTCCGGCGCACTCGCGGGAATCGTGCGGGTGACGCTGACCTGTCGTGTCATACGCCCACGGTAGCGCCTACCTACTCGTCAGTAGATCGATCTACTCCTTGCGTTTCGTGTGTTCGAGCACAAGGGTGCGCTCGCCCAACGGCTGGTCGAGTTCGACCGTCACCGGCGGATAGCGGATGTCCATCGTGCACATCATCTTGCCCGCGGGCTCGGTCTCGACCAGCAGCACGGTCACGGTGTCGGCGCTCTGGTCGGTCACTTCGGCGCTGGCCTCGCCGCAGCCGCCTTCCTGCGCGGTGATGGTCAGCGAGGTGTCGTCGGCCTCGGCTTCCCGGGGAAAGCCGTCCGGCAGGCCGCCCGCGTTGAGCTGGGAGTCGGGCAGCGGACCGTCCTTCGCCTCGTGTTCGGCGGGCTGCTTCTTGAACTGCTCCGACGCCGACTCCGAGGGGCCGCTGCCCGCGTCCTGCTCGGCGGGCGGCTGGCCGCACGCCGACAGCACGAGCACGCCTGCGAGAACGCCGAGGGTCGTCTGTTTCCATCTCATGTTCGTCTGGACGTAACCGGGAGCCCGGTAGGTTGCATGCGATGACGGTGGATCGGCTCGCACGCAGACTGGGGACCCCGCAGGCGGTCGTCGTGGGCCTGAGCGCCATGGTCGGCGCGGGCGTCTACACCGCCTTCGCCCCGGCGGCGGCCGCCGCGGGCGGGGCGTTGCCCGTCGCGTTGCTCCTGGCCGCGGTGGTGGCCTACTGCAACGCCACGTCCTCGGCCCGACTCGCCGCGCGGTACCCCGAATCGGGCGGGACGTACGTCTACGGCCGGGAGCGCCTCGGTCCGTTCTGGGGATATCTGGCCGGGTGGGGCTTCGTCGTCGGCAAAACGGCCAGCTGCGCCGCGATGACACTCACCGTGGTCGCCTACGCTGCGCCCGGACTCGGCCAGCCGTGGCGCGGCCTGCTCGCCGTGGCGGTGGTCGCGGCGATCACGACGCTCGACTACCGCGGCGTGCACCGGTCCACCCGCGCCGCCGCCGTGCTGGTGACGGTCAGCCTGCTGGCGCTGGCGACCGCGGTCGTGGCGACACTCACTGCGGGCGATCCGCAGGCGAGCGGGCTCGACCCGACCGCGGGTGCCGGGCCACGAGGCACCCTGGAGGCGGCGGGGCTGCTGTTCTTCGCGTTCGCCGGGTACGCACGGGTGGCCACACTCGGCGAGGAGGTCCGCGATCCGGAGCGCACCATCCCCCGTGCCGTCGGGTGGGCGCTCGGCCTCGTACTCGCCGTCTACGCCCTCGTCGCGCTCGCGCTGCTGACCACCCTCGGCCCCGCCGGGATCGCGGGAGCCGAGGATCCGGTGGCCGAGGCGGTCGCCGCGACCGGGCTGACCGGCCTCGTCCCCGTCGTGCGCGTCGGTGCCGTGCTCGCCGCGCTGGGCGCACTGCTGGCGCTCGTGCTCGGCGTGTCGCGGACGGTGCTCGCGATGGCCCGTGACCGGCATCTGCCCCACGGCCTCGCCGCGGTGCATCCGCGGTTCGGTGTGCCGCACCGCGCGGAGGTCGCCGTCGGCGTCGTCGTCGCCACGCTGGCGGCGACCGTCGACCTGCGCGAGGCCATCGGATTCTCGTCGCTTGCCGTGCTCGTGTACTACGCGATCGCCAACGCGAGCGCGTTCACGCTCGGCCGCAGGATCGTTCCCGTCGCCGGGTTCGCGGGCTGCCTGCTGCTCGCCGCGAATCTGCCGATCGCGTCGGTCCTCAGTGGACTCGGCGTGCTCGCACTGGGCGCGCTCGCCTACGCCGTCAACCGTCGTCGATCTCGGTGAGCCTGCCGACGGCGGCGGAGAAGCCGTCCCAACTCCCCTGCTAACCGGGACACGGCAAGACCCACCTTCTCATCACCCAGTCGGACCCTTTTTGTCACTCTAACAAAAAGCTACGGTCTGCAACATGACCGACGACACCTGGTCACCACCACACATCCTTCTCGCCGTCGACCTCGTGATCTTGACGCTACGAGAGACCCACCTCCACGTCCTTCTCGTGGAGCGGGGCATCGAACCGTACCGAGGTTGTGCGGCGTTGCCGGGCGGCTTCCTCAACAACGACAGGGAGGGACTTCTCGCGGCCGCCCATCGAGAGCTCGACGAGGAAGCTGATCTCGACGCGACTCAGCTGCACCTCGAACAGTTGGGCACCTACGGCGATGCGAACCGCGACCCACGTGGACGTGTTGTCTCCGTGACGTACCTGGCGATCGCACCACGCCTGCCGGAGCCCACGGCCGGCACGGATGCCGCACGGGCCGCGTGGCGACCTGTCGACGCCATCGTCTCCGGCGAGCTTCCCCTGGCCTTCGACCACGACGTCATCATCGCCGACGGCATCGAACGGGCTCGCTCGAAGTTGGAGCACACCCCGCTCGCAACAGCGTTCTGCGAGCCGGTCTTCACGATCTCCGACCTTCAGCAGGTCTACGAGGCCGTGTGGGGAGTCGACCTGGACCCGCGGAACTTCTACCGGAAGGTGCAGAAGGTTCCGAACTTTCTGCTTCCCGTCGATGCCGAACGCCGAGTCACCAAGGGCCGACCGGCTCGGCTCTTCACCGCCGGACCTGCCACCACGCTTCATCCACCGATCCCGCGCCCGGACCATACCGCCTCTCGTCAGGGGGAATGATGACAACGAGCCACACTGTCGTCGTGCTGACCGCGCTCGATCTCGAGTACGACGCCGTACGAAATCGACTCTCGAGTCTCCGCAGCCATCCACACGACAAGGGCACCCGCTTCGAAGTGGGGACCATTCCCGGCACGACACACCGGATAGCCCTCGGACTCGCCGATAAAGGCAACCACAAGGCAGCCGTCATGGCCGAGCGCGCGCTCACCGAGTTCGAGCCCCTGGCCGTCTTGTTCATCGGCGTGGCCGGCGGGCTGTGGAACACACCACTCGGCGACGTCGTCATCGCCTCGAAGATCTACGCGTATCACGGCGGAACAAGTGAGGATGACGGCCTCAAGGCACGCCCGGAGTCCTGGCAGCTCGACCACCGGCTCAGCCAACTCGTTCATCAGCTCAAACGGGACAACCACTGGGTTGCCGACATCGGCCGTGACGAACCAGGCACCGCCCCGACCGCGCACATCGCGCCGATCGCCGCAGGCGAGATCGTGCAGAACTCCAGTACGTCACACGAGGCGACCTGGCTCCGCCAGCACTACAACGATGCCCGCGCGGTGGAGATGGAGGCAGCCGGCGTAGCTCAGGCCGGCCAGCTGAGCGGCGTCCCGGTCGCAGTCGTACGAGGGATCAGCGACCACGCCGACGGGACCAAAGCAACGACCTCGGATTCCGCATGGCAACCCGTCGCAGCCGACCATGCCGCGGCGTTCGGGGTCCGCCTCGCAAGTGAACTGGCCACAGAACAGGAGCATTCGACCATGACACAGCACGGGAACCCGAACGCGCATTACGTACAGAAGGTCGGGAATGGATCGGTGGCGATCCAAGGAAGTACCGTAACAAATAACTCATTCTCCACAGACGCAACAGCGCAGACTATTCGAACAGTTGCGGATTTTCGACGCGAGATCATGTCCCTCCGGTCCGAGTTGCGCCACCTGCAGGAAAGCAACCAGATCGACACGGACACTGCCGATGCCGCCGAGGCAGAACTCAATACAGCAGGCACAACACTTTCCGATCCGTCCACAACTAAGAAGTCTTTCATATTGGCACTAAAGCGCTTTCAGGGACTCGTAGGAAACATTTCAGAAGTGGCCGCACGGGTGGCGACAATGATCGCAGCAGCAGAAGGTCTCGCATGACAGAATCGGGTAACAAAGACCAGGGCGACACCTCCGTGAATATCGAAAACGGAGGGTTCGCGATCCAGAACAGCGAGGTCCACGCGTCAACCCACTTTGAACTGCGCGCGGACGCCACACCCCACGAGCTTCTCCAAAAGGCCCAGAAATTACTCGACGTCAGAGCTCGAACACAAGCACTTGAACTACTAAAAACCGCCGTAGCAGAACTCGGCACACTCGAATCCCGAGTCTACTTGGCACTCGCCTTACTCAGCGGACGCTCGCTCCGCGATCTCGACGAAGACGAAAGATGCCAACTCGACGGGCTTCGCCGGTTCATTAAATGGCACAACGACCCACTATGGACGAATACTGCAGAGCTCATCTGCGAACTTATCGACAGACATGACAACGGCACTCCCGACGCGGATCGCCTCGCTTGTCAAATTGAAAAGCTCGAACCAGAACAGAAAGGCCTCGTTTCCGATCATCTGAAACACGTGTTAGCCGGCGAGGAAAAAGAGCTTATTTGGGAGCAAATTCGACTCCGGGCAAAAGAGGGCCAGTACTCCAACAACCGCGAGGGTCGAATATGGGCATATTTCTGCCCGAAACCTGCCAGTGCACGCGCCCATATACCACCCCCGATCGCCACGACCAACAGTGACGTTCTCCATGCCAAATCCTGGCTCGCCATGCTATTGTTATCATTGACCTATATCGGCTGGTTTCTCGTAACGAACACCGGAATACCCACCGTAGCGACCTATGTCATTGCGGTAGGCTTAACCTTTGTCAGCGTGACTTGCGGAATGGAATGGCATTACCGGAGCAAGCGAATAGCGTATAAAGATCGCCTGTACACATACGACCCGTTTAGACGTCGCCCCGAAGCAGGGTTCGCCGGAAAGGTCACCGACTACGTCCGAGAGCGTTTTCAGAAGAGCATTCCAGCCAACGTTGACAAAAAGACTTGGATGGATGATACCGCAGGACTGAGAGCTGCCCTGTGCAACGAAATCGTGGATCTGTACGGCGATCAGAAGAAATACGTCGGCAAGGTCCGTTGGCTCATCTGCGACTTGACTTGGGATATCCAGAACCGATACACCAACGGATACCTTTATACATACCGGGAACGTTATCGCACGCCATACCCGACAAAACTTTGGTGCATTGGTGCAGCTGCACTGGGGGCTACATTCTGGATCGGCACGATAGTAGACCTTTTTTCAGCCTTCCCAATAAGAACTGCTGCCGCAGCACTCATAACACTGGGCGTAACATTAACTAGCGTGAAACGCTGGACACACATAGTCCAAGAACGACGCCGGTTTGAAGACGACGAAAACGAATACCAAGAGGATATTGCTCAACGTGAAGCGTGGCGGAACCGATGGTTGAAGAAGATCGACGACCACTGCCCCACCGAGGAGGAAATGGAGCACTGGCTCAATTGCGACACTACGCTCATCCTGGACAAAGCACTAAGAAACTATCGCATATCATGGACGGACGTGATTCGCGAAGCAACGCTCATATCACCTGCGGCCAACAGCTACCGCGCACGCCGAAATCTTGGCCCCTGGCGCTACTCGAAATACAATGTACAAACATTCCTTATCACCAGGGATGGCGTTCGTGAGATAAGTACCGAACTCGACTTCAAGAACCTTGACCCAGGAGAACAGGACCGTCACAACTTCCGGTTTGATGCGGTTTCCTCAATTCACGTCAGGCAATCAGCAGAGTCCGAGTACGAACTGAATCTTACCCTAACAAACGGCGACCCTCGAAATATACCGGTAGTCATTTCTTCCGGAGAAGGTCTACAGAAGTCCGAAAAGACGGAAAACGTGGCACAGATGAACCTCGATGCCTCTGGCTTTGTCCATACGTTACGACTGTTGGAAGGCATCGCGGCCGAGGGAAAGGAGTGGATCCAACGCGAACCGGTGCAACACTGACAGGAAGCGGGCGATCAACCGTCGTCGATCCCGGTGAGCCGCTGCACGGCACCGGAGAAGCCGGAGCATAGATCGGCGACGACGTCGGCGACGGGGCGGACCTCGTTCATCCGGCCCACGATCTGACCGACGGGCATCGACACCACCGACGGGTCGGACGAGGCGTGGATGCGGTTGTGCGCGGGCGCCACGAGCAGGTTCTGCAACGGCATCGGCAGCGGCTGCGGGGCGTCCGGCTGCGACCACGCCTCCGTCCAGCGCGTCTTGAGCAGCCGCGCCGGCTTGCCCGTGTAGATCCGGGTCCGCACGGTGTCGGCCGACGTCGCCGCCAGCAGCGCCTGCTGCATCGGCTCCGACGACGGCATCGTCTCCAGGTACTCGCGGGTGCCGAGCCAGATCGAGCCGGTCCACACACCGGACGCGCCGAGCGCCAGCGCCGCCGCGGCCTGCCTGCCCGAGCCGATCCCGCCCGCGGCCAGCACCGGGGCCCGGTCGCCCACGGCGTCGACGATCTCGGGCAACAGCACCATCGAGGCGATCTCACCGGTGTGCCCGCCCGCCTCGTGCCCCTGTGCCACGACGAAGTCCACGCCGTTGTCGACGTGCCGAACCGCGTGCTCGGCCTTCCCCGCGAGCGCCGCCACCGGCACGCCCGCGTCGTGCGCCTGCGCGATGACGTCGGGCGGGGGCGAGCCGAGCGCGTTGGCGATCAGCGCGATCGGATGTTCCAGCGCCACCTCGACGTGCGAGCGGGCCACCGAGTGCAGCCACCCCAGTACGCCGTCGCGCCCCTCGCCCTCGGGCAGCTCGGGCACGCCCAGCTGCGCGAGCGTGCGGTCGACGAACTCGCGGTGCTGCTCCGGGATCAGCGTCTCGGGATCGACGCCTTTGACCTCGTCGGGCACCTTGGCCGGCATCACGACGTCCACGCCGTAGGGCTTGCCATCGGTGTTGGCGTCCATCCACCCGAGCACCTTGTCGAGCTCGTCGGCGTCGTTGAACCGCACGCAACCGAGGACCCCGAGCCCACCCGCGCGGCTGATCGCCGCGGCGACGTGTTCGGACGGGGTGAAGCCGATGATCGGCACGTCGATGCCGAGGGTGTCGCACAGGGACGTGCGCATCGCAGATCCTCCTACGCTGGGGGTGGCCGGCCGGACAGGGCGCAGCGCCGGGCCGCGGCACCGGGTGGCGCCGGCCCCGGGCCGCGAGCGCCGCTCAGGCCGCCGATTTCTCGGTGTCGGGTGTGTGGGCGCCGGCGTGACGCTGGGCCCACTGATAGTCGGGCTTGCCGCTGGGGAGCCGTTCGACCTGCGGCACGAGCCACACGCTGCGCGGCACCTTGTACCCCGCGACCGCGCCCCGGACGTGCTCCTCGAGCGCGGCCAGGTCCAGCTGAACGCCCGGCCGCGGTTCGACGACTGCGCCGACCCGCTGGCCCATCCGCTCGTCCGGCACGCCGATCACGAGCGCGTCGAACACGTCGGGATGCGACTTGAGCGCACCTTCGACCTCTTCGGGGAAGACCTTCTCCCCACCGGTGTTGACGCACTGCGATCCGCGCCCGAGCAGCGTGACCGTGCCGTCTTCCTCGTACCGGGCGTAGTCGCCGGGCACCACGTAGCGCACTCCCCCGGCCTCGACGAAGATCGTCTCGCTCTTGGCCGGGTCCTTGTAGTAGCCGAGCGGCACGTGGCCGCGCCTGCCGATCCGCCCGACCGCACCGGGCTCGGCGGGCACGATGGTGCCGTCGTCGTCCAGCAGTACCGCGTCCTTGCCGAAGTTGACGCGCGGGCCCGCCGAATGGTCGTCCTCGCGCCCCATCATCCCGATGCCCGTGAAGCCGCTCTCGGAGGAGCCGATCGCGTCGGTGAGCACGAGGTTCGGGAACTCGGTGAGGTACTCCTGCTTCACGGACTGCGAGAACAGCGCCGCGTGACTGGAGACGGCCACGACCGACGAGGCGTCGTACGAGCCGGCGCGGTAGGCGTCGAGCAGCGGCCGTCCCATGGCGTCCCCGACGATCGTGAGCACGTTGACCCGGTGCCGCTCGATCGCGCGCCAGACCTCGTCCGCGTCGAACTGCGGCACGAACACGACCGTGCCGCACGCGAACAGCGCTCCGAACGCCGCCCACTGCGCCGCGCCGTGGATCAACGGTGCCGCGGGGAGACGCACCATCGCGCCGTCACGGCCCTGTTCGGCGAGGGCCCACTCGTCGGGCACGTACTCGCCGGTGATGAAGTCGATACCACCGCCCAGCGCGCGGAAGACGTCCTCGTGGCGCCACATGACGCCCTTCGGGTACCCGGTCGTGCCGCCGGTGTAGAGGATGTAGAGATCGTCGCCGCTGCGCTGCGGGAAGTCACGCTCCGGTGAGCTTCCCGCGACGGCGTCCTCGTACCGGACCGCGCCGGGCGCCGCCTCGGTGTCCGTGCCGTCCTCGATGACGAAAACGTGTTTCAGTTTCGGTAGCGAGGGCAGGACCGTCGCGACACGGTCGGAGTACTGCCGCTCGTACATCAGCACGGCGACGTCGCCGTTGTCGAGCAGATAACTCAGCTCGGCCTCGACGTAGCGATAGTTGACGTTGATCGCGATGGCGCGGAGCTTGTACGCCGCGAACATCGTCTCGATCATTTCCAGTGAGTTCCGCGAGTACACGCCGATGTGATCACCCTTGCCGACCCCGATGGACGCCAGGTGGTGCGCGAGCCGGTTGGCCCGCTCGTCCAGTTCGGTGTAGGTCAGGCTCCGGTCACCACAGACGACCGCGGTGCGATCGCCCGCGACGTCGACGGCGTGCTCCAGCAGGTCTGCGATGTTGAAGGCCACGACGAACAAACTAGAACATGTTATCGTTCTGGGCAATGGTTTCTGGGCAATGATGGAGTTCCGCAGAACCGATCCCGGACCTGCCACGGCAGGCGAGTCCGCACCGGCCACGCCGGTGCCCGCGGCGACCGCGCACCCCCGGCGCCGCATCCCGACCGGCGAAAGGACGTACATGACCGAGGCGCACGCTCTGGTGGAACAACGGGGACACACCCTCGTGGTGACGATGAACCGACCGGAAGCGCGCAATGCGCTCACGGCCGACATGCTCGCGATCATGGCCGAGGCCTGGGACCGGGTCGACGAGGACGCCGAGATCCGCAGCTGCGTGTTGACCGGCGCGGGCGGCACCTTCTGCGCAGGCGCGGACCTGAAGGCGATGAACAGCAACCGGCCCTCGGACGCGTTCGACAAGGGCACGTTCGACCCGAGCCGCATGGACGGCCTGCTCAAAGGCCGCAGGCTGACCAAGCCGCTCATCGCCGCCGTCGAAGGCCCCGCGATCGCAGGCGGCACCGAGATCCTCCAGGGCACCGACATCCGGGTCGCGGGTGAGAGCGCGAAGTTCGGCGTCTCCGAGGCGCGCTGGGGGCTGTTCCCGCTCGGCGGGTCGGCGGTACGCCTGCCGCGGCAGATCCCCTACACGGTCGCCGCGGAGATCCTGCTGACCGGCAGGCACGTCACCGCCGCCGAGGCACGGGACATCGGCCTGGTGGGCCGCCTCGTCCCCGACGGCAGTGCCCTGGACACGGCGTTGGAGATCGCCGACACCATCGCCGCGAACGGCCCGCTCGCGGTGCAGGCCATCCTCCGCACGATGCGCGACACCGAGGGCATGCACGAGGAGGAGGCCTTCAAACTGGAGTCCCAGTACGGGGTCGGCGTGTTCGCGAGCGAGGACGCCAAGGAGGGCCCGCGCGCGTTCGCCGAGAAACGCACCCCGAACTTCCGCGCCCGCTGACATGCGAAACGCCCCCGGGGCGCCCCGGGGGCGTTTCGCATGGGACACAGAGGCGGGTGCTCGACCTCGACGAATCTCGAGGCCGAGCATCCGGATAGCTCAAATGGCGCGGCTGCGGCCCTCCCAGTACGGATCACGCAGGCGCCGCTTGTACAGCTTGCCGTTGGGGTCGCGCGGCAGGCTGTCGCGGTAGTCGATGCTCTTCGGCAGCTTGAACTTCGCCAGCCGCCCGCGGGCGTAGTCCAGGAGCTCCTCGGTCAGCGCGGCCGAACCGTCGACGCCCTCGGCGGGCTGCACGACGGCCTTGATCTCCTCACCCCAGTCGTCGTGCGGCACACCGAACACGGCGACGTCGGCGACCTTGGGATGCACGGCCAACTCGCCTTCGATCTCGGCGGGATAGATGTTCACACCACCGGAGATGATCATGTCGCTCTTGCGGTCGTGCAGGTACAGGTACCCGTCCTCGTCGAGGTGACCGACATCGCCGAGCGTGAACAGCTCGCCGACCTTCGCGCGCTCGGTCTTGTCCCGGTCGTTGTGGTACTCGAACCGCGAGCCGCCCATCTGCAGGTAGACCGACCCCGTCTCCCCCGCGGGCAGCTCGTTGCCGTCGTCGTCGAGGATCTTCACGGTGGAGTTCGGCCACGGCCTGCCCACCGAGCCGGGCTTGCGCAACCACTCCGTGCCGCTGATGACGGTCCCGCCGCCCTCGGTCGCGGCGTAGTACTCGGTGACCACCGGGCCCCACCAGTCGAGCATCCGCCGTTTGATCTCGTCCGGACACGGAGCGGCGCCGTGGATCATCACGCGCAGCGACGACACGTCGTAATGCAGGCGGGTCTCGTCCGGCAGGGCGAGCAGCCTGCGGAACTGGGTGGGCACCATGTGGCTGTGGGTCACCCGGTGCCGTTCGATGAGCCGGAGCATCTCCTCGGGGTCCCACCGGTCCATCAGCACCGCCGGATGCCCGAGCTGGATGGAGATCGCCACGAAGTTGAGCACGGCGGTGTGGTAAAGCGGCGAACCGCACAGGTGCACGTGCCCGTCGAAGGGTTCGATGCCGAAGATCGCGAAGAACCCGCGGTTGGCCGGTGACACCTCGTCGGGATCCGCTCCCGTCAACGGGCGCCGAACCCCCTTCGGCTTACCGGTCGTGCCGGAGGTGTAGAGCATCGGCGAACCGGCCGTGCGCCGCGGCGGCCTACCGTCGCCCTCGCCGGCGCCGAGCTCTTCGACGCGGCGGAAGCCGTCCACGGAGCCGACGGCGAACCTGCAGCGGGCGTCGAGACCCGCCTCGTCGGCGGCGGCGACGGCGGTGTCGGCGAACCGCTCGTGCACCAGCAGGGCTTTCGCCCCCGAGTCGGTGATCAGATACGCCACCTCGGGGCCCGTCAGGTGCCAGTTCGCCATGACCACGTACAGGCCCGACTGGATCGCCGCGAAGTAGGCGGCGACGAGCTCGACCCCGTTCGGTTGCAGCACCACGATGGCGTCCCCGGTCTCCAGGCCGAGCGCCTGCAGACCGCGGGCGTACGTGTTCGCCTTGGCGGCCAGCTGCCCGTAGGTGACCTCGGTGCCGTCGGGATCGACGGCGGCGGTCAGCTCGGGACGTTCGGCGGCGATGTTCCACAGTCCGACGGTCTCGGCGGGGCGGTCGGTCGCGGGGCGCGCAGCATTCGTCGAGGTCATATCCGCGAATCTAGAACTCGTTCCACATTTGGGCAACCCTCTCCGTTGCAACATAGGAACGGGTTGCCGAACATATCGAGAACGTGTTTCACTTTCTTGCGTGACTGCTGTCGAATCCGAACCAGCCGAGACGCCAGAACAGCCGTTGTCCGCCCCGCTCGACATCGGCTTCGACTACACCCGTTCGGTCGGCCCCGTACTCGGGCGGTTCATGACCGCGCTCGCGCAGCGCCGCATTCTCGGCGTCCGCGGCTCCGACGGCCGGGTCCACGTACCCCCGGTCGAATACGACCCCGGCACCGCCGAACCGCTCGAGGAGCTGGTCGACGTCGAGGCCGAGGGCACGGTCGTGTCGTGGTCGTGGGTCGCCGACCCGCTGCCCGGTCAGCCGGTGCAGCGGCCGTTCGCCTGGGCACTGATCCGCCTCGACGGCGCCGACACCGCCCTGCTGCACGCCCTCGACACCGGCGGCGACCCGGCGTCGGCCCGTACCGGCCAGCGCGTCCGGGTCCGCTGGGCCGACGAACCGGTCGGGCACATCCGCGACATCGCCTACTTCGTGCCCGCGGCGGATCCGCCCGCCGACGCGGCGCCGACGGCACCCGCTCCCCCTGCGGCGAAGACCGACGCCGACGACGGCGTGATCGACACCGTCATCACCCCGGTGCACCTGAACTACACACATTCGGCCTCCCTCGAGGAGAGCCGCTACCTCAGGGCACTCGCCGACGGCCGGCTGCTGGGCCAGCGCTGCCCCGGCTGCCACAAGGTCTACATCCCGCCACGCGGCGCATGCCCGACCTGCGGCGTGCCGACCACCGACGAGGTCGAACTGCCGGACACCGGGATCGTGACGACGTTCTGCATCGTCAACGTGCCGTTCCTCGGCCAGCGCATCACGCCGCCGTACGTCGGCGCCTACATCCTGCTCGACGGCGCCGACATCCCCTTCCTGCACCTCGTGCTCGGCTGCGAGGCCTCCGAGGTGCGCATGGGCATGCGCGTGCGCGCCGCGTGGAGACCGCGTGAGGAGTGGTCCACGACGCTCGAGAACATCGCGCACTTCGAACCGACGGGCGAGGCCGACGCGCCGTACGCGTCGTACGCCCACCACCTGTAGAGAGGCCAGTCATGACGGAAGTCGCGGTGGTCGCGTTCGCGCAGGCACCCAACGTGCGGCGGACCCACGGCACCACCAACGGCGTCGAGATGCTCGTGCCGATCTTCGACGAGGTCTACACCCGCACCGGACTGTCCAAGACCGACATCGGTTTCTGGTGTTCCGGATCGTCGGACTATCTGGCGGGGCGGGCGTTCTCGTTCATCTCGGCGGTCGATGCGATCGGCGCCTTCCCGCCGATCCACGAGTCGCACGTCGAGATGGACGCGGCGTGGGCGCTGTACGAGGCGTGGCTGAAGATCCGCATGGGCGAGGTCGACACGGCCCTCGTCTACGGCTTCGGCAAGTCCTCGGCGGGCGAGCTGCGGCGCGTGCTCTCGCTCCAGCTGGACCCGTACACGGTCGCACCGCTGTGGCCGGACTCGGTAAGTATCGCCGCGCTGCAGGCCCGGCTGGGACTGGAGTCCGGCCGGTGGACCGAGAAGGACCTCGCCGAGGTCGCAGCCCGCAGCAGGCGGGACGCCACCGGAAATCCCCGGGCCCAGTTCGGCGGCGAGACCGATGTGGCGGCCCTGCTCGACTCCGAACCGGTCGCGGATCCGCTGCGCCGCCACGACATCGCCCCGGTGACCGACGGTGCCGCGGTCATCGTGCTCGCCGCGGCCGACCGGGCCCGCGACCTCACCGAGCGGCCCGCCGTGATCAACGGTATCGACCATCGCATCGACACACCGTCGCTCGGCGCCCGCGACCTCACCACCTCGCCGTCGACACGCATCGCCGGTGAGGCGGTCGGCACCGACGGAGTCGAGATCGCCGAGATCCACGCACCGTTCACCCACCAGGAACTGATCGTGCGCACCGAGCTCGGGCTCGGCGACGAGGTACGGATCAACCCGTCCGGCGGCACGCTCACCGGCAACCCGATGTTCTCGGCCGGGCTCGCGCGGATCGGCGAGGCCGCACAGCGCATCCTCGACGGCGACGCCACCCGCACTCTCGGTCACGCCACGAGCGGTCCCGCGCTGCAGCAGAACCTGGTCACCGTCCTGGAGAGGGGCTGACAGATGACCAAGCAACGCGCCGCGGTCCTGGGCACCGGGCAGACGCACCACCGCAGCAAGCGCACCGACGTCTCGATGCCGGGACTGCTCCGCGAGGCGGTCGACCGTGCCATGGTCGACGCGGACGTGACCTGGTCCGATATCGACGCCGTCGTGGTGGGCAAGGCGCCCGACCTGTTCGAAGGCGTCATGATGCCGGAACTGTTCCTCGCCGACGCGCTCGGCGCGAACGGCAAACCACTGCTGCGCGTCCACACCGCAGGCTCGGTCGGCGGTTCGACCGCGCTCGTGGCCGCGAGCCTGGTGCAGTCCGGGGTGCACCGCAGGGTGCTGACCGTGGCGTTCGAGAAGCAGTCAGAGTCCAATGCGATGTGGGCGCTGTCCATCCGGGTTCCGTTCACGATGCCGGTGGGTGCGGGCGCGGGCGGGTACTTCGCCCCGCATGTGCGCTCCTATCTGCGCAGGTCCGGGGCCCCGGAACACGTCGGGGCGATCGTTGCGGCGAAGGACCGCCGTAACGGCGCGCTGAACCCGCATGCCCATCTGCGCCAGTCCGAGATCACCGTCGAATCCGTGCAGGCCTCGCAGATGCTGTGGGATCCGATCCGCTACGACGAGACGTGCCCGTCGTCCGACGGTGCCTGCGCGATGGTGATCGGGGACGAACGGGCAGGTGACGACGCCCCGGCTCCGGCCTGGATCCACGCGACGGCGATGCGCACCGAACCGACCACGTTCGCCGGCCGCGACCAGGTCAACCCGCAGGCGGGCCGGGACGCGGCTACGGAACTGTGGCGGCAGGCCGGCATCACCGACCCGCTGTCCCAGGTGGACGCGGCGGAGATCTACGTGCCGTTCTCGTGGTTCGAACCCATGTGGCTGGAGAACCTCGGCTTCGCCGCCGACGGCGAGGGCTGGAAGCTCACGGAGGCGGGCGAGACCGCGCTCGGCGGCACACTACCGGTCAACCCGTCGGGCGGCGTGCTGTCGTCCAACCCGATCGGCGCCTCCGGCATGCTCCGATTCTCCGAGGCGGCCAAACAGGTCATGGGCCGCGCGGGCGACTACCAGGTGGACGGTGCCCGCACGGCGGTCGGCCACGCTTACGGCGGCGGCTCCCAGTACTTCTCCATGTGGCTGGTCGGCGCCGGCAAGCCCGCCTGATCCGCTCACCCTGTGCCCCGGTCGCCGACGTCGGCGACCGGGGCACAGCGCTGCGTCGGTTCCGGCACACCGCTGCGCCGGTCCCGCCGCCGGTTCCGACGCCGGTCCCGGCTCTCCGAACACACCGGCTACCGCGCCACACCCGCGCGGAGCCCGGAAGGCGCGCAACCCCGCGTGAACGCGACGCCGAGGGCCGGCGGCCGGACAACAGACGGACCAGCCACACGCGAGCACACCGCGCCAGGCGGCCGCCGGACGACGTGCGGGCACAGGGCCCGTGATGCCCGAACGCAGAACACGCGGTGCCGAACGCAGAACACGCGCGCACCCGGCGGGTGCGCGCGTGTTCGTCGGGTGGTTCGGCGGGCCGGTTACTCGTAGGCGACCTGGTAGTGCTTGATGCCGTTGAGCCAACCGGAGCGCAGTCGTTCCGGCGGCGAGACCTCCTGGATGTCGGGCATGGCGTCGGCGATCGCGTTGAAGATCAGGTTCATCTCCAGCCGCGCCAGGTTGGCGCCGATGCAGTAGTGCGCCCCGGTACCGCCGAAACCGACGTGCGGATTCGGGTCGCGCAGGATGTCGAACGTCTCCGGTTCGTCGAACACCTCGGGGTCGAAATTGGCCGAGCTGTAGAACATCGCCACGCGGTCGCCCTTGCGGATGTGCTGGCCGCCCAACTCGGTGTCGGCGGTGGCCGTGCGCTGGAACGCCACGACCGGTGTCGCCCACCGCACGATCTCGTCGGCGGTCGTCTCCGGGCGCGTGCGCTTGTAGAGGTCCCACTGCTCCGGATGATCGAGGAACGCCTTCATGCCGTGGGTGATGGCGTTGCGCGTGGTCTCGTTGCCCGCCACCGCCAGCAGGATGACGAAGAAGCCGAACTCGTCGGATGCGAGCGATTCACCGTCCACATCGGCCTGGACGAGCTTGGTGACGATGTCGTCGGTCGGGTTCTGCCGCCGCTCCTCCGCCATCGCGAACGCGTAGCTGACCAGTTCGGCCGAGGCCGTCAACGGGTCCACGTCGTACTCGGGGTCGTCGTAGCCGATCATCTGGTTGGACCAGTCGAAGATCTTCAGCCGGTCCTCCTGCGGGATGCCGATCAGGTCGGCGATCGCCTGCAGCGGCAGTTCGCAGGCCACGTCCTGCACGAAGTCGCCGGAACCCTTCTCCTTGGCGTCGGCGACGATCTGCCGCGCACGTTCGCGCAGGCCCTCTTCGAGCCTGTTGATCGCACGCGGCGTGAAGCCCTTGGACACGATCCGGCGCAGCTTCGTGTGCTGCGGCGCGTCCATGTTGAGCAGCACGAGGCGGTTGGCGTTGAGGCCGTCCTCGTCCATGTTCTCGTCGAACCGGACGATCGCGGTCTTCTCGCTCGAGGAGAACAGCTCGCTGTCCTTCGAGACCGTCTTGACGTCCTCGAGGCGGGTCACCACCCAGAAGCCGTCGTCGCCGAAGCCCGCCACGTTGTGCGGCTGGTCGTTCCACCACACGGGTGCGGTGCGGCGCAGCAGCGCCAGTTCGTCGAGCGGCAGTCGCCGCGCAAGCAGATCGGGATCGGTGAAATCGAAACCTTTGGGCAACAGTGACGTCGTCATGCGCCGGACCTCCGCGAGCAGCGTCATGGAACTCGTTCTACTCGCCGAGTGAAGCATACGGCGTTAACTCGGTGAAGAGATTGAGTGAACCCCGTTTACTGAATCGATTGGGATCAACTTGATCACGGACAGCCACCGAACAGCTCCTCCGGGAAAGGGTTGCGTGGTCACATTGATCTAGACAAGAACATGTTCTACTTTTGAAGGGAAGCCGACATACGGAGGAGTGTGACGTGGGCGATCCGGTCATCGTGGAAGCCGTCCGAACGCCGATCGGGAAGCGCGGCGGGGACCTCGCCGGTCTGCATGCCGCCGAGCTGCTCGGCGCAGCCCAGACCGCCGTCCTGGACCGGGCCGGCATCGATCCGGCCGAGGTCGAACAGCTCATCAGCGGCACGGTCACCCAGGCCGGCGAGCAGGCGGGCAACGTCGCGCGCACCGCCTGGCTCCATGCGGGCCTGCCCGAGGCGTGCGGGGCGACCTCCATCGACGCCCAGTGCGGCTCCGCCCAGCAGGCGGCACACCTGGTCACCGGGCTCGTCGCCACCGGCGCGATCGACGTGGGCATCGCCTGCGGCGTCGAAGCCATGAGTCGCGTACCGCTGGGGGCGAACGTCGTCGGCACGACACACCGCAGGCCCGAGTCTTGGTCGGTGGACCTGCCCGACCAGTACAGCGCGGCCGAGCGCATCGCCCGCCGCCGCGACCTGACGCGCGAGGACCTCGACACCTTCGGCCTCGCCTCCCAGCAGAAGGCGGCTGCCGCCTGGGACGAGGGCCGCTTCGACCGCGAGGTCGTCGCCGTCACCGCACCCGTACTGGGCGACGACGGCTCACCGACGGGTGAGCACCGGCTCACCACTCGCGACCAGGGGCTGCGCGAGACCAGCCGCGAGGCTCTCGGCCGCCTCAAGCCCGTACTGGACGGCGGCCTGCACACCGCGGGAACGTCGTCGCAGATCTCCGACGGCGCCTCGGCCGTGCTGATCATGGATGCCACTCGGGCCCGTGACCTCGGCCTGCGCCCGCGGGCACGCATCCGGGCTCAGGCACTCGTCGGCGCCGAGCCGTACTACCACCTCGACGGCCCGGTCCAGTCCACGCAGCGTGTGCTCGACCGGGCGGGCATGACGATCGGGGATCTGGACCTGTTCGAGGTCAACGAGGCGTTCGCGTCGGTGGTGCTGTCCTGGCAACAGGTGCACAAACCCGACCCGGACCTGGTCAACGTCAACGGCGGCGCGATCGCGCTGGGCCACCCGGTCGGCAACACCGGATCGCGCCTGCTCACCACAGCGCTGCACGAGCTCGAACGGCGTGACGGGGCGACGGCACTGGTGAGCATGTGCGCGGGCGGCGCCATGTCCACGGCCACGATCCTCGAACGCCTGTGACCTCCGCCCCGGGCGGAGCGCCGTCCCCTCCGCCCGGGGCGGACACCGACGGGGGCCGGCCCGGCCGCTCCCCTCGGTCGCGGTCAGCCGCGGCCGATGAACGGCATGCCGTTGGCCATGATCGTCAGGAACGGCACGTTCGCCGACAACGGCAGGTTGACCATGGTCAGCACCGCGTCGGCCACGTGGGCGGCGTCGAACGTCGGCTCCGGCTTGAGGCTGCCGTCGGCCTGCGGCATGCCGACGTCGGAGAAGCCACTGGTCAGCTCGGTGGCGGCGTTGCCGATGTCGATCTGCCCGCAGGCGATGTCGTGCGGCCTGCCGTCGAGGGCGATGGACTTGGTCAGGCCCGTCAACGCGTGTTTGGTGGCGGCGTAGGCGACGGTCTCCGGACGCGGCGTGTGCGCCGAGATCGATCCGTTGTTGATGATGCGCCCGCCCTGCGGGGACTGGTCCTTCATCATGCGCACGGCCTGCTGAGCGCACAGGAACATGCCGGTGAGGTTGACGTCGACGATCGCCTTCCAGTCCTCGACCGGCAGGGTGTCCACCGACCCGCGCGTGCCGGTCGTGCCCGCGTTGTTGAACAGCACGTCGATCCGGCCCCATCGCTCACGGACCGCGTTGAACAGCGCGGCGACCGAGTCCGGGTCGGTGACGTCCGTGGGCACGACCAGCGCCTCGGCGGACCCACCCGCCACCTCCTGCAGCGGTTCCCGCCTGCGCCCGGCCAGCGCGACTCCGTAGCCCTCGCCGAGCAGCGCCCGCGCGACCTGCCTGCCGATTCCTGTCCCTGCACCCGTCACCACGGCAACCTTCGTCATGGCTGCAGGCTATCCCCGCGGCCCGGCGCCGGTGCGGGCGTGGTCACCGGCCCCTGACCCCGGCGGTCCCACCTGCTGGGTCAGAACCAGTCGTCGGGCCGCGGCCCTCCGGGCATCGCGTCCGGCGCCGCCTCGGTGACCGTGTAACCGCCGCGGTAGAACAGCAACGGCCGCCGGGCCGACGCCTCCCCCAGCGCGACGACCCTGCCGATCACCACGTAGTGGTCACCGGCCTCGTGCACGGTCTCGACGGCGCAGTCCACCCAGGTGAGGGCTCCGTCCAGTAGCGGGGAGCCACTCGGCGCGGGTGTCCAGGACACCGACGAGAACTTGTCCGCACCACGGGAACCGAACACGGCGCTGACGTCCCGCTGCTCCCCCGCCAGCACGTTCACCGCGAACCGCCCGACCCGCTCGATCACCGGCCACGTGCCCGAGGTCCTCGCCGGACAGAACAACACCAGCGGCGGCTCGAGCGACAGCGCGGTGAACGACTGGCACGCGAACCCGACGGGTTCGCCGTCCTCGCACGCCGTCACGATCGCCACACCGGTGCAGAAGTGACCGAGCACCGACCGGAACCGTGCGGACACGTCCACCGCGTCGGCCGAATCCACTGCGCCCGTCGAATCCACGGCGTCCGGAGCGGAGGTCATGCCATGCCCACCGAGAAGTCGTGTCCCCACAGACTCACCGCGGTGCTCTCGCGGGCGATCCAGGTGTCGTCGTCGACCTGCCTGCCCTCACAGCCGAATTCGACGTCGAACCCGCCGGGCGTCTTCATGTAGAACGACAGCATCAGGTCGTTGACGTGCCGGCCGAGGGTGGCCGACATCGGCACCTTCCTGCGCAGCGCCCGGTCCAGGCACAGGCCGACGTCGTCGGTGCTTTCGACCTCGACCATGAGGTGGACGATCCCGCTGGGCGTCGGCATCGGCAGGAACGCGAGGCTGTGGTGCCGCGGGTTGCAGCCGAAGAACCGCAGCCACGCCGGATCTCCGTCGGCGGGCCTGCCCACGGCCTCCGGCGGCAGCCGCATCGAATCCCGCAGCCGGAAGCCGAGCACGTCCCGGTAGAACTCCAGCGCCGCCCCGTCGTCGTGGGTGGACAGCACCACGTGCCCGAGCCCCTGCTCACCGGTGACGAACCGGTGCCCGTACGGACTCACGACCCGGCGGTGCTGCAATGCGATGCCGTGGAACACCTCGAGCGTGTTGCCCGACGGGTCGCTGAACTCGATCAGCTCGTCGACCCCGCGATCGGCCGTCTGCTCGGCGGTGCCCTCCTTGAACGGCACGCCGTGGGCCGACAGCCGCTGCCGAACCTCCTCCAGACCGGCCGCGTTGGCCGTCTCCCAGCCCGCGGTCGCGAGGCGGTCGGCCTGGCCCGGCACGATCACCAGCCGCGCCGGGAAGTCGTCCATGCGCAGGTACAGCGCGTCCGGGTTCCGGCCCTCGCCCTCGACCATGCCGAGGACCTTGAGTCCGTACTCGCGCCACGCCGCCATGTCGGTGGCCTCGATGCGCAGGTATGCCAGTGAACGAATACTCATCACGTGTCCTCGAGGAAGTCGGTCGCGATCCGGTTGAACTCGTCGAAACACTCCAGCTGCGCCCAGTGGCCGCACCGGCCGAACACGTGCAACTGCGCGCGCGGAATCGTCTTCAGCGCCACCAGCGCTCCGTCGAGCGGGTTGACGCGGTCCTCCCGACCCCAGATCAGCAACACGCGCTGCCGGAGCCGATGCGCCTCGCGCCACAGCATGCCCAGCTCGTAGTCCGGCCCCGCGAACGAGGCGCCCATCGCCGCCATCGCGGCCAGCGACTCCGGCGTGCTCGCCGCGGCGAACCGCTCCTCGACCAGCTCGTCGGTGATCAGCGACTGGTCGTACACCATCACCCGCAGGAACTCCTCGAGCTTCTCCTTGCTCGGCCCCGGCGGCGCGGCGAATCGGGCGAGGTTCTTCACACCCTCGGTCGGATCGGGCGCGAAGAGGTTCACGCTCAGCCCGCCCGGGCCCATGAGCACGAGCCTTCCCGCCCGGTCCGGGTGGTCCAGTGCCAGGCGTACCGCCGTCCCGCCACCGAGCGAGTTGCCGATCAGGTGAGCCTTCTCGATGCCGAGTGCGTCCATCAGGCCGACGACGGCGGTCGAACTGTGCACGAAGTACTGCGGATGGTCGGTCGGTTTGTCGGAGCGGCCGAAGCCCGGCTGGTCGACGGCGATCGTGCGGAACGTCTTGGCCAGCTCCGGGATGTTGCGGGAGAAGTTGCTCCACGCCGACGCCCCGGGTCCGCCACCGTGCAGCAGGATGACCACCTCGGCGTGCTCGGTGCCCGCCTCGTGGTAGTGCAACCGCAGACCGTCGGCGGTCGTGACGTACGAACCCTCGCTCATGTCGCCCTCCTCGGCGGTGTCGGACATGCGGCCCCCTAGACCATCGCGTTCTCGACCGGCAGGCCGAACTCGCCGGTGCCGAACATCGTGTAGGCCCGCTCCGGATCGTTGGCCGCGTGCACCCGGCCCGCGTGCGCGTCCCGCCAGAACCGCTGGATCGGCGTGCCCGTCCGCAACGCGCGACCCCCGGAGTTCTCGAAGAGCCGGTCGATGGCGGCGATCGCCCGCTCGGTGCCACGTACCTGATCCCGCCGGACGCGCAGCCGGGTGTCGAACGGCAGCTTCTCGCCGCGGCAGGCCAGCTGGTAGAGCTCGTCGATGTTGTGGGTCAGCTGCAGCCACGCGGCGTCGATCTCGCTGGCGGCCTCGGCGATCCGCACCTTGGCGAACGGGTCCTCCTGCGACTTCTCCCCCGCATACGCGGCGCGGACCCGCCTGCGCTGGTGTTCGACGTGCGCGTCGTAGGCGCCCTGCGCCATGCCGATGATCGGCGCCGTGATCGTGCTCGGATGCACCGATCCGTACGGCAACCGGTACAGCGGCCCCGGATTCACCTGCTGTCCCGGGGTATCCAGTTTGGACGTGAGCAGGAAGCTCAACGTCCGGTGCTTCGGCACGAACACGTCCTCGACGAGGATGTCGTTGCTGCCCGTACCGCGCAGGCCGACCGTGTCCCACACGTCGTCCACCGCGTAGTCGGCTGCGGGCAGCAGATAGGTGCAGAAGTCGACGGCGTTGCCCTCGGCGTCGAATGCGGGCGCACCCAGCAGCACCCACGTCGCGTGGCCGCAGCCCGACGAGAAGCTCCACTTGCCGCTGAGCCGGTATCCGCCCTCGACGACGGTCGCCTTCCCCATCGGCGCGTACGACGAGGAGATCAGCGTGTCAGGGCCGGCACTGCCGTCGCTGCCCGCGCCGCCACCCCAGACGTCCTCCTGTGCCTGCGCCTCGAACAGGCCCAGATGCCACGGGTGCACGCCGAGGATCGAGGCGACCCAGCCGGTCGACCCGCACGCGCTCGCGACGAGCTTGACGGCCGTGTAGAAGGTGACCGGGTCGGCCTCGTAGCCGCCGTAGGGCTTCGGCTGCAACAGCTTGAAGAACCCGGTCTCCTGCAGGGCTTTGATCGACTCGTCGGGAATCCTCCGTGCGTCCTCGGCTTCCTGTGCACGCTCCCGCAGCACGGGCAGCAACTCTTCGATCCCGGCGATCACCGCGTGCGCGCCCTGCTCGCTCATACCTTCCTCGTTCCTTCTCCGCCGAACCCGGAGGTCCGCCTGCTCGGTGTCCTGCCGCCAGAGTAGAACACGTTCTTGTTTTTGTCACTGCATCGGGCCCTGACCAGGAGAGAAATCCGCCGAACACGGCGTCGCCAGGCCGAAACCATCGCGACACACCCCTGCGCGCCGACCCGCGACGCGGCGAAACGCGTTGCCGATCCCCGCTAGAACTGGAACACGTTCTCATCTATGGTAGGCGTCGTCGACCGGCATTCACTACGACAGGCACGTGCCACCGCCCCCGCCGCCCGCCGACGGGAGGAGCGGGGCATGCGCCACGGGCAGAGCAGCCCGGAGAGCTGGAGGTTCGTCATGACGCAGGCAGGCTCCGTCCGCACGATCGACGTCGGCGCGCCGCCCGAACGGTTCGCCCGCGGCTGGCACTGTCTCGGCCTCGTCGAGCACTTCGCCGACGGCAAACCGCACGCCGTCCACGCGTTCGGCACCAAGCTGGTCGTGTTCCAGGGCGCCGACGGTGAGATCAACGTGCTCGACGGGTACTGCCGCCACATGGGCGGCGATCTGACGCAGGGCGAGGTCAAGGGCAACGAGGTCGCGTGCCCGTTCCACGACTGGCGCTGGGGCGGCGACGGCAAATGCAAGTCGATCCCCTACGCCAAGCGGGTTCCGCTGCGGGCCCGCACCCGCGCGTGGCGGACGCTGCAGGAGAACAAGCAGCTGTTCGTGTGGCACGACCCCGAGGGCAACCCGCCACCCGAGGAGGTGACGATCCCCCGGATCGACGGCATCTTCACCGACGAGTGGAGCAACTGGACCTGGGACTCGGTCACCATCGAGGGCGCCAACTGCCGCGAGATCGTCGACAACGTCGTCGACATGGCCCACTTCTTCTACATCCACTACGGCATCCCGACGTACTTCAAGAACGTCTTCGAAGGCCACATCGCCTCGCAGTACCTGAATTCGAAAGGCCGCGCCGACATGGGCATGTCGTCCAACTACGGCGGTGAGGACAACCTCCTCGAATCCGAGGCCTCGTACTACGGCCCCGCGTACATGATCAACACGCTGCACAACGACTACAAAGGCATCAAGATCGACACGGTGCTCATCAACTGCCACTACCCGGTCAGCCCGACGTCGTTCGTGCTGCAGTGGGGCGTGGCGGTGCGCAAACCGCCCGGCGTCGACGGCGCCCAGGCCGACAAGATCGCGCAGAAGTTCGCCGAGGGCGTCGGCGTCGGATTCCTCCAGGACGTCGAGATCTGGAAGAACAAGACCCGCATCGACAACCCGCTGCTGTGCGAGGAGGACGGTCCGGTCTACCAGCTGCGCCGGTGGTACGAGCAGTTCTATGTGGACGTCGACGACATCGACGAGGACATGACGCGGCGGTTCGAGTTCGAAGTGGACGTCACCCGCGCCAACCAGGTCTGGGAGCAGGAGGTCGCCGACAACCTCGCCCGGCAGCAGCAGGAGGCAGCGGCCGACCAGGCGGGAGTGTCCTGAGTGACCGCCGACACCAGCTCCCCGCACACCGCAGCGGCCGACCCCGGCGCGACCCCGTCCGGGGCGGCGTCGTCCGGTGCGGCGTCGGGTACCTCGTCCTCGGGTGCATCGGCGCCGGACGCAACGCCCTCGGGTGCAACGCCCTCGGGTGCCGACGCGGCACGTGCCGAGGCCGTCCGCGCCCAGACCCGCGCCGACCGGGAGGAGTTCCTCACCGCGGGACTCGTCCCGGTCGCCTGCCACGCCTGTGCGACGACGGTCCTGGTCAAGAAGAACAGCCCGGAGCACACCAGCATCCAGTGGATCAGCGACGCGGCGACGAGCTGCCCGGTGCTGGCCGAACGGGTCGCGAGCGGCGTCCCCGCCGCTCGCGCCGGCACGTGTGAGCGCCTGCGCGAGAGCATCACGACCGCCGAACGGGACGGAGCATTCGGCTATGAGCGGTGACGGCACGGTGCGGGTGCAGCGACTCCGCGTCGCCGAGGTGGTGGACGAGACCGTGGTGGACGAGACCGCGGCGGCACGGTCGATCGTGTTCGACGCGGAACTGGACTATCGGCCGGGCCAGTTCCTCACGGTGCGCGTGCCCGGGGACGAACGCGGACCGGTGGCGCGGTGCTACTCCCTGTCGAGCTCGCCATACACCGGGGACCGCCCACAGGTCACCGTCAAACGCGACGGCTACGCCTCGAACTGGCTGTGCGACCACATCGCCGCGGGCGACGAACTCGACGTCCTGCCGGCGAGCGGTGTGTTCACCCCCGCCGACCTCGACGCCGACCTCGCACTGTTCGCCGGCGGCAGCGGTATCACCCCGATGTTGTCGATCGTCCGGTCCGTGCTCGCCCACGGGACGGGCGCGATGACCCTGGTCTACGCCAACGCCGACGAACCGTCGGTGATCTTCGCGGGCGTGCTGCGCGAGCTCGAGGAGGCGTATCCGGGCAGGCTCACCGTGGTGCACTGGCTCGAGACGCTGCAGGGGCTGCCGACCACCGAGCGGCTGGCTCCGATCGCCGAGCTGCTGGCCGGCCGCGAGACGTTCGTCTGCGGTCCCGCACCGTACATGCGTGCGGTGGTCGCGGCGGCCAAGGCCGCAGGCACCCCACGGGCGCGGATCCACCGCGAGACGTTCGTCTCGCTCGGCGGCGATCCGTTTGCGGCTGCCGAACCGGGCACCGGTGACCTCGCCGCGAACGCCGCACCGGCCGCCGCCTCCGACTCCGCCGGGGACGACGGGTCCGACCTCGGTGGCCAGGACGACCGCAGCGGGGACGTCAGCGCGGGGGACGGCACACCGGACGGCACCGATGAGGCGCCGGCGCGGATCACCGTCGACCTCGACGGCACGACCACGCAACACTCCTGGCCACGCGGTGCCAAGCTGCTCGATGTCCTGCTGGCCGCGGGCCGGGACGCCCCGTACTCGTGCCGCGAGGGCCAGTGCAGCGCCTGCGCGTGCCGGGTCACCTCCGGCGAGGTGAAGATGCTGAACAACGAGGTGCTCGACTCCGACGACGTCGCCGACGGCATCGTGCTCGCGTGCCAGTCCCTGCCGCTCACCGACGACGTGTCGATCAGCTACGAGTAGGAGCCGCGCCATGCCCATCGACCCCGACCGCGCGATCGGCGCCGACCTCGGCGAGACCACGTTCTCGTGGGGCGTCTCCGACGTGCTGCTGTACCACCTCGCACTCGGCGCGGGGTCGGCACCGACCGAACCCCGGGAACTCCGCTATGCCACCGAACGCGACCTTCAGGTGCTGCCGACGTTCGCCACCGTCGCCGCCACGATCCGCGCCACCGAACCGCCCGCCGTCCGGTTTCCCGGCATCGACATCGACCTCGCGAAGGTCGTCCACGGGACGCAGCAGGTCGTCGCACACCGGCCGCTACCCGTGTCGGGTACGGCGACCGCGCACAGCCGCATCGCCGACGTGCTCGACAAGGGCAAGGCCGCGGTGATCGTCCAGGAGACGGAGGTCACCGGCGAATCGGGCGATCCCCTGTGGACGGCGCGGTCGAGCATCTTCGCCCGCGGGGAAGGCGGATTCGGCGGCCACCGCGGTGCCTCGGCCCGCATCGCACCGCCGGAACGTGACCCGGACCTTCTCGTCGACGTGCCGACGCTGCCGCAACAGGCGCTGCTGTACCGACTCTGCGGCGACCGCAACCCGCTCCACTCCGACCCCGAGTTCGCCCGCGGAGCGGGTTTCGACGCACCGATCCTGCACGGCCTCTGCACCTACGGCATGGTCGCCAAGGCCGTCACCGACGCCGCCCTCGACGGCGACGTGACCCGCGTCGGCTCGTGGTCGGCGACCTTCGCCGGCATCGTGCTTCCGGGCGAGACGCTGCGCGTGCGCATGTGGCACGAGGGCGGCCGGATCCTCGTGAGCGTCACCTCCCCCGACCGCGACGACGCCGCGGTCCTCTCCGACGCCGTACTCGAACCGGCCTGACCCGGCCGCCACGCCTGATCCCGCACCCGCACGACCGGCAGGTGCGGGGGTCAGGCGTCACACGGCCGCCGCAAACCGCGCCGGAGCTGCGATGTGCCGGGCGGGACCGGCACGGCTGGGGGCCGCGCAGGGTCAGAAACCCCGCGAGCGCAGGACACGCGGGCACGAACGCAGGACACGCGTG
The DNA here is from genome assembly GCF_024648885.1 of Prauserella salsuginis. GTDB lineage: Bacteria > Actinomycetota > Actinomycetes > Mycobacteriales > Pseudonocardiaceae > Prauserella > Prauserella salsuginis. The sequence continues at coordinate 432,862 of NZ_JANBBF010000008.1, forward strand.
TCCGGGTGCAGAACACGCGGGCACGAACGCAGGACACGCGGTCAGGGCGCGGTGAGGACGAGGCCGCTGGTCGGCACGCCGGTACCGGCGGTGACCAGTGCCGTCTCCGCGCCCGGGACCTGATTGACCGCGGTGCCGCGCAGCTGCCGCACCGCCTCCGCGATGCCGTTCATCCCGTGGATGTAGGCCTCGCCCAACTGCCCGCCGTGCGGGTTCAGCGGCAATTGCCCGTCCAGGTCCAGCCTGCCGTCGGCGATGAAGTCCTTCGCCTCGCCACGGCTGCAGAACCCGAGTTCCTCCAGCTGCATCAGCACGTACGGGGTGAAGTGGTCGTACAGCACGGCCACGTCCACATCGGACGTCGTGCGGCCCGACTGCCGCCACAGCTGGCGTCCGACGACGCCCATCTCGGGCAGTCCGGCGAGATCGTCGCGGTAGTAACTGGTCATGATGTACTGGTCCGGCCCGCTCCCCTGGGCCGCGCCGGCGATGACCGCGGGCGGTCTGCGCAGGTCGCGGGCCCGCTCCGCGCTCGTCACGACCAGCGCGACGCCGCCGTCGCTCTCCTGGCAGCAGTCCAGCAGGTGCAGCGGCTCGGCGACCCATTTGGAGGCCTGGTGGTCGGCGAGCGTGATCGGCTTGCCGTGGAACCACGCGTGCGGGTTGGTCGCGGCGCGGGCGCGCGCCGTGACGGCGATCCTGCCGAAGTCCTCGCTGCTGGCCCCGTATTCGTGCAGGTAGCGCCGGGCCACCATCGCGACGGTCGCCGCGGGGGTCGCCAGACCCGCCGGGTAGTGGTAGCCGTTGTCCACGCCCGAGGTGTTGACCTGCTGGGCGACCGCCGAGGACACCTGCCCGAATCGGCTGCCGGAGCGCTCGTTGAAGGCACGGTAGGCCACGACGACGTCGGCCATCCCGGTCGCGACGGCCATCGCGGCCTGCTGCACGGTGGCGGCGGCCGCACCGCCGCCGTAGTGGATGCGGCTGAAGAACGTCAACTCGGGAATGCCCAGTTCCCGCGCGACGGCGATCTCGGCGTTGCCGTCCATCGTGAACGTCACCAGACCGTCCACGTCGGACGGCGCCAGCCCCGCATCGGTGAGCGCCGCCGAGACGCACTCGGTCGCGAGCCGCAGTTCCGTGCGGCCGGAGTCCTTGGAGAACTCGGTCGCGCCGATGCCGGCGATCGCCGCCGTCCCGCTGAGCGCCGTCATGCCGCCACCTCGATCCGTACCGTTGCCGACACGTGTTGCCCCAGACTGTCCGTACCGGAGACCGACACGGTCACGTCGTGGCCGTCGACCTCCGCCACACTGCCGGTGAAGGTCAGTTCGTCGCCCGCATAGCACGGCACGCCGAGCCGGAGGTCGACCGACCGGACCAGCGCGTCGGGTCCGGCCCAGTCGGTGACGAACCGCTGCACCAGGCCCGTGTCGGTGAGGATGTTCAGGAAGATGTCCCGCGACCCGCGCGTGACGGCGGCATCACGGTCGTGGTGCACGTCCTGGAAGTCCCGGGTGGCCAGCGCCGTGGCGACCACGAACGTCGGCGTCACCTCGACGGTCAGCGGTGGCAGCTCCGTACCCACGGTGATGGTCATGACCGCACCCTCCATGCCGGCAACGTCAGCTCGTCGTCGATCCGGTCGAAGCTCGCCTCCACCGCGAGCCCGATGTGGACGTCGGCCGGGTCCACCCCGTGCAGTTCGCCGAGCATCCGCACGCCCTCGTCCAGTTCGACCAGCGCGAGCACGAACGGCAGCCGCTTGCCGGGCACCGGCGGATGGTGATGGACGAGAAAGCTGTAGACGGTCCCGGTTCCCGCCGCGACCACGTAGTCCGGTTCGGCATTCAGGTCACCGTCCGGCGGCATCGGCCCCGGCGGATGCCGGAGTGTCTCGCCCCAGCGCTGGATGCGCAGCTCGCCCTCACGCAGACCGTCCCAGAAGAACGCGTTGTCCCGCGTCACCACCGGACGCAGCACCTGTGCGGCCTCGGCCGCCCGCCCCTCACCACCGCCGGAGTCACCAGTGCCGGAGTCACCACGGCCGTCGTCACCGCTGCCGGCCGTGTCCGTCGTCGCCGCACCGGACGGGGCATCGCGCCCGCCCGCCGTGGTCCCTGCTTCTCCGGTTGTCCCTGCTTCTCCGGTTGTCCCTGCGTTGGTTGTCCCCGTGGAGTGGCCGGTGGCCTGCTGTTCCGGCGGCCGGAACTTCAGGATCCGGAACGTCATCTCCGCGACGGCCTCGTCACCGACGTACCAGGTCGTGCGGGTGGTGACGAACCAGCCTTCCCCCAGCGCGGTCCGTTTCGGCCCGACGATGTTCTCCAGCACCGACGATGCGGCGACGTGCTCACCGGGGCGCAGATAGCGGTGGTAGGTCTGCGCCGAGTCGGTCGCCACGACCGACGTGTAACCCGCCTCGTCGAGCAGTTCGGTCGCCCGGCGGAGCGGATCGTCGGGGGGCCGCACCCCGTACAGTCCGCGCATCGTCCACACCTGGGCCATCGCGGGCGGGGCGACGAGTTCGCCGTGCACGGATGCAGCCGCCGCCTCCGCGTCGGTGTACACCGGGTTCGCGTCGCCGATCGCCTCGACCCAGTTGTTGATCATCGCCTGGTTCACCGGATCCCGCGCCGGCTCAGGAGCCGACGGTCCGGCCTCGGTGATCTCGCGCGCGGCCTCCTCGATGCGCCGGCCGGCACCGGCCGGGTCGCCGCGACCGTCCGCCGCGGCGCCGTCCGTGGCGGCGCCGTCCGTAGTGGCACTGTCTGTGGTGGCACGGTCCGCGGCCGCGCTCATCGCGGCACCCTCGGCAGTCCCAGTCCGAACTGTGCGATCAGTTCCCGTTGGATCTCGTTCACTCCGCCTCCGAACGTCAGCACGGTGTTGCGTTTCGTGAGCGTGTCCAGCCAGGCGGCGAGTTCGGCCGTGTCCGGATCGGACGGATCGCCGTGCCTGCCGACCAGCTCCTCCAGCAGCCTGCTCACCCGCTGGTGCCGCTCGGACGAGAGCACCTTCGTGGCCGAGGCGTCCGCCACCGACCCGGGTTCGGACACCGCGACCTGCCAGTTGAGCAGTTCGTTGACGCGGGTGACGGCGTGGATCTCACCGAGCGCGCGGCGCACGTCGGGCAGGTCCAGCAGCGGCGTGCCGTCGGGAGTCGACCGCTCGGCCGCCCAGCGGCGCACCCGGTCGTAGAGCCCGCCTATCCGGCCGGCGGGCCCGAGCATGACCCGCTCGTGGTTGAGCTGGGTCGTGATGAGCTTCCACCCGGCGTTCTCCTCACCCACCAGCATGGCCCGCGGGACCCGCACGTCCGAGTAGTAGGTCGCGTTGACGTGGTGCGCGCCGTCGCAGGTGATGATCGGTGTCCACGAGTAGCCCGGATCGGACGTGTCGACCATGAGGATGGAGATGCCCTCGTGCCGCCGCCGGTTCTCGTCCGACAGCGCGCCGGGATCGGTGCGGACCGCGAGCCAGATGTAGTCGGCGTCGTGGCCGCCCGTCGTGAAGATCTTCTGCCCGTTGACCACATAGGACTCGCCGTCGCGGACCGCCGTGGTGCGCAGGGCCGCGAGGTCGGTGCCAGCCTCCGGTTCGCTGTAGCCGATGGCGAAGTGCACCTCGCCCGCCAGGATCGCGGGCAGGAAGCGGCGCTTCTGTTCCTCGGTGCCGAACCGCTGCAGCGTCGGCCCGACGGTCTGCAGCGTCACCGCCGGCAGCTGGATGTCGGCACGGGCGGCCTCGTCGGCGAAGATGTGCTGTTCGACCGGCCCGAAGCCCAGGCCGCCGTATTCCTTCGGCCAGCCGACGCCGAGCCACCCGTCGCGGCCCATCCGCCGTACCACCTCGCGGTAGGTGGGTCCGTGCCGTTCGCTGAGCAGCAGCGTGCGTTCCTCCGACGTGACGAGCCCGGTGAAGTACCGGCGCAGTTCGTCCCGCAGCCGCTCCTGCTCAGCGGTGAGCGCGATGTCCATCAGGCGGCACCTCCGGCGAGCGCACCGACCCGGTCGAGCCGCAGCGACATCCCGCCGATGCCGCGAACCAGGTCTTTCAACAGGGATGAGTACCGGTGCAGCGGGTAGGTCTCGTCAAGGCCGATACCGCCGTGCAGGTGGTGGCACGTCGCCATCGCCGGGGGCGCCTGCTCGGCCAGCCAGTACGCCGCGATCTCGAGATCGGCGTCGGCGCCGGACCCCTCGGCGAGCCGCCAGGACGCCGACTCCGCGGCCAGGTGCACCGTGCGCGCGGCTACGTAGACATCCGCGACCTGCTGCGCCACGGCCTGGAACGTGGCCAGCGGGCGGCCGAACTGTTCCCGGGTCGCCAGGTGCTGCGTGGTGAGCCCGAGGGCCCCGGCGAGCAGTCCGTCGCCGAACGCCGCGGCCCCGGAGAGCGCGTGTCGGTGCAGCGCCCGCAGCGCACCGCCGGGGTCACCGGCGGCACCCAGCGGCGGTCCCGTCTCGGCTCCGTCGAGCCGCAGGCCCGCCTCCGGCGCGCCCGACGCCGTGGGCGCCGGGACGACCTGCACACCGGGCGCCGACGGGTCGAGCAGGAACACGCCCGTACCGCCGCCGACGACGGTGGCGGGCACGAGGATCCGCTCGGCCTCGGCACCCAGCGGCACCGCGGTCTTCACCCCGTCGAGCCGCCACGTCGTGGCCGCGGCCGTCTGCCCCGGAGCCGACGCGGTGGTCGCGGTGGTCGCGGGACGTTCGGCCATCGGGGCCGAGGGTTCGTGCAACGCGGCGGTCAGCAGCGCGTCCCCCGCCGCCACGGCCTGCAGCAGGCCGGCGTACCGCTCGGCCGCACCGAGGTCCACGAGTGGCGCCAGGCCGAGCGTCAGGGTCGCCCACGCGGGCGCGTGCGAGCCGGCGCGGCCGACCTCCCGCACCACGGCGGCCGTCTCCGCGGGACCGAGCCCGTCCCCGCCGAGCGATTCCGGCACGGCGAGGGCGAGCAGTCCGGCATCGGCCAGTTCACGCCAGGCCTCGGCCCCGTCGGCGGCACCGCCGCCATCGCCCGCGGCCCGGGCCAGTGCACCCGCCGTGAGTTCGGACGCGGTGCGCTGCGTCTCGTCCGGAGTGAAATCCACGCGACTCCTTCGTCCAGCGCCGTGCGGCGTCGCCGGTCCTCGCGGGCGCCGCAGGACCGTCCCCACGACGACCGCGACCCGCCGGTCCGACACCATCGATATTTATAACATGTTCTAGTTTGCTGGATGGATGCACCCGCTGGCAAGGACGCTCCCGATTTCCAAGGGAGGAACCAGTTCTCGACACAGGACGCCACCGGTTCCCGGATACGCTGGCCGCATGCACGCGTTGTTCCGTGCGCGCCGAGCGCTGCAACTGGCCCTGACCACCAACGCGATCCGGCCGTGGTCCGGACACCGGGTCTCCGTCCCCACCTTCGTCGCAGGCTGGCTGACCTCCGAACTCGCGCCGCACCTGCTCGCGCTCACCGCCGCCGACACGGCCGCCCACCTCGTCCGTCATCGCCGCACGAGCGACCCCGCCGGCCTGGCGATGGCGGCCGCGTCCGCGGGCGGACTCGCCACCCTCATCGCATCCGCCCGCCGCGCCCGTGACGTCGTCGACACCGCTCTCACCGACGCCCTCGGTCCGGACCACCGCGCCGCGACCGGTGAGCGCGCACCCGACGACGTGGCGACACTGTGGGGCAGGCTGGCGTTCCCGTTCCGCATGGACACCCGCGGTGTCCGGCGCGACCGCGACATCGCCTACGCCCAGGGCGGACGCCGGTTCCTGCTGGACGTCTACCGGCCGAGCGAACCCGGCACCGGCAGGCCCGTGCTGCTGCAGGTACACGGCGGCGCGTGGATGACCGGCAGCAAGAACGAGCAGGGCGTCCCGCTGATGCTGCACATGGCCCGGCGCGGCTGGACGTGCGTGGCGATCAACTACCCGCTCTCGCCCCGGTCCCGCTGGCCCGAGCACATCGTGGCCGCCAAACGCGCCCTCGCCTGGATCCGGGACCACATCACCGACTACGGCGGAGATCCCTCGTTCGTCGTCACCACGGGCGGTTCGGCGGGCGGGCACCTGGCGTCGCTGCTGGCACTGACCCCGAACGACCCCGCGTTCCAACCGGGCTTCACCGACAGCGACACCAGCGTGCAGGGCTGCGTACCGCACTACGGCGTCTACGACTTCGCCGCGACGAGCGGCTCCCGCGCCAGCGCCGCTCGGATGCGCGGCCTGCTGGCGCGGTTCGTCATGGGCCCCGACCCGACCCACGAGGACTACGTCGCCGCCTCCCCGCTGGACCGCATCACCGACGCGGCACCGCCGTTCTTCGTGATCCACGGCGACCTGGACAGCCTCGTACCCGTCCGCGAGGCACGCCGGTTCGTCGACGCCCTGCGCGCCGTCTCGCCGCAGCCCGTGGCCTACGCCGAGATCCCGGGCGCACAGCACGCGTTCGACATCTTCCCGTCGATCCGCAGCGCCCACGTCGTCGGCGGCGTGGAACGGTTTCTCGAATGGACCCGCGCCCAACACCGCAACGGCCCGGGAACGCCCGTCAGTGGCGAGGCAGGCCCAGCAACCGCTGCGCCACCACGTTGAGCAGCACCTGCGTCGTCCCGCCCGCGATGCTCAAACACCGCGTGAGCAGGAACTCGTGCTGCGCCGCCGACGTCGCCTCGTCGACGACGACTCCGCGGGAACCCCGCACCTCCAGTGCCGTCTCGGCGACCTCCTGCCGGTGCCGCACCCCCAGCAGCTTCTGCACGCTCGACTCCGCACCGGGCTGACCGCCCCCGAGCCTCCGGACCGTGTCCCGCACGCCGAGAACCGACACGGCCGACCCGTCGACGACCAGCGCACCGAGACGTTCCGCATCCAGGTCGGGCTGCGCGACCAGCAGTTCCTCCACGGCCTCGCCGACGGCCGATCCGCCGCCGAGTGCGACGCGCTCGTTGGCGAGGGTCGTACGCGCGAGCGACCACCCGCCGTTCACCTCACCCACGACATCGGCGTCCGGAACGAACACCCCGTCCAGGAACACCTCGTTGAACCGCACCTCACCGGTGATCTCGCGCAGCGGCCGCACCTCGATGCCCGGCGCCCGCATGTCGACGAGGAAGTACGTGATGCCACGGTGTTTCGGGGCGTCCGGGTCGGTGCGGGCAAGGCAGATCGCCCGGTCCGCCTCGTGCGCGAGCGAGGTCCAGACCTTCTGACCGGAAAGTCGCCATCCGGCGACGCCCTCGCGCTCGGCCCGTTCCGCCGAGGTGCGCAGGGACGCGAGGTCGGATCCTGCTCCGGGTTCGCTGAACAGCTGGCACCACGTCACCTCGCCGCGCAACGTCGGCAGGACGAACCGTCGCCGCTGCTCCTCGGAGCCGTGTTCGAGGATGGTCGGCAGCGCCCACGCGCCGACCACCAGGTCGGGCCGCGTCACGTCGGCGCGATCGAACTCGGCGTCGATCACCAGCTGCTGGGCCGGCGTGGCGTCGAGCCCGTACGGCCGAGGCCAGTGCGGCGCCAGGTAACCGCTCTCGGCGAGCCGCACCCGGGCGTCACTCCCGGCCAGGCCGGCGACCTCAGCCGCCAGTGCGGCCGCTGCGCGGCGCGTCTCGGCCAGTGCCTCCCCCTCGGGGGCGCCGCTGCCGGCGTGGGCGTCGACGTCGACCTCGACACCGCGCCGGAGACCGCCCCGGGTCAGCTCCCCCGCACGGCAGCGCCACCGCGCCGTGCCACCGAGCAGCTGACGCAACGACACCGCGCGGCGCAGGTACCGGTGCGCGTCGTGCTCCCAGGTGAAGCCGATCCCGCCGAGCACCTGGATGCAGTCCTTGGCGGTGTCGACGGCCGCGTCGAGCGCGCCCGCAGCAGCGACCGCCGCGGCGACGGCGAACTGCTCGCCGTCGCCCGTGTCGGCGGCCCGTGCGGCATCCCACGCGAGCGCCGCGGCCGACTCGGACCGGCACAGCATCTCCGCGCACAGGTGCTGCACCGCCTGGAACGCGCCGATGGGACTGCCGAACTGCTCCCGGACCCGCGCGTACTCGCTCGCCGTGCGCACGCACCAGTCCGCCACGCCCGCAGCCTCCGCGGCCGCCAGCGTGGCCGCGAGTTCCGGCACCGCGATCCGGCCCAGCACGTCGGCCGCCGGCACGGTCACCGCCCGGAGCTGCGCCGTCGCGACGCGGCGGCTCGGGTCGAACGATTCGTGCTCGGCCACCCGGACTCGCCCTGCTTCGACCGCGAACCACACCGTGTCCGCAGCGGACACGCTCGCCACGTGCTCGCCCTCGGCACCGTCGGTACCGGTGCGCGCGGCGAGCACCAGCACATCCGCGTCGGGACCGTCCACCAGCACCGGTGTGGTGCCGTCGACGACGAGGCCGCCGTCCCCGCCCGGCCACGCGACGAGATCCGCCGCATCGAGTGCCACCGCCGCCCGCACCGTGCCCGCGGCCACGGCGGGTGCATGCCGGGCGGCCACAGCGGACTCCGGCCGCTGGGCCCACGAGAGCCCGGCGAGGATCGTGCCGAATCCGGCGCCGCCCGCCAGCTCACCCGCTGCGGCCGCGATTCCCGCCACCAGGTCCGTCACACCGCCGCCCGCCCCGCCGAGCGACTCCGGCAGGGCGATCGACGGCAACCCGATGCCGCCGATCGCCGTGGCCGGGTCCGGGGACTGCGCCGCGGCGCACACGGCGTCGGCCAGTGCTCGTTGCTCGTCCGTCATCGCGATACCCACGACGGCGATTGTAGAACATGTTTCACTTAACCGGGTGTAGCCCGAGCATCGGTTTCAGCCGATATTGGGTAGACTGCAGATCAGGACTGGAACAGGTTCTTTAATCAGGAGAGATGCCGATGGCAAGCAAGCCCAAGGCGCCGGCCTCGTCGAAGACGGCGTCCCGGAGCTCGACCGCTCTCGGCCCGATGGGCGGGGACGAGCCCGGGACGGCGGCACAGCGCGACCGGCGCAAGCGCATCCTCGACGCGACGCTCGCCCTCGCGGCGAAGGGCGGCTACGACGCCGTGCAGATGCGTACCGTGGCCGAACGCGCCGACGTCGCCCTCGGCACTCTCTACCGCTACTTCCCGTCCAAGATCCACCTGCTCGTGTCCGGACTCGCGCGCGAGTTCGAACGAGCACAGGACAAGCTCGACCGCGGCAGCATCCCGGGCGAGACGTCCACCGAGCGACTGCTCGTGGTCCTGGGCCGCAACACCCGCATGATGCAACGGGACCCGCATCTCACCGAGGCGATGGTGCGGGCGTTCATGTTCGCCGACACCACGGCGGCGGCCGAGGTCGAACAGGTCGGCGCCATGATGGAGAACATGTTCGCCAAGGCGATGGGCATCGAGGAGCCCACCGACCACGACCGCGACGTCTTCCACGTGATCGCCGACGTCTGGATGGCCAACCTCGTTGCCTGGGTCACCCGCCGTGCGTCCGCGGCGGACGTCGCCAAACGCCTCGAGTTGTCGGTCCACCTGCTCCTCGACTGAACCGTCAGGGCGTTCCCCCGCAAACCCCGCGGTCCGGGGGAACGCCCGCACGATCCGCCGGACTCTCAGCTGCCGTAGCGCTGCGCGAAGGCGGCGAACTCGTCGAGTTCCCGCAGCGTGTCCGATTCCGGCGCGGTCTCGAGCATGAAGGTCACGTGGTCGACACCGGCCTCGGCCCACCCCGCGATCACCTTCTCGTCGGCGGGCGCCCCGAAGATCGCCATCGGCACATCCGGCTTCCCCTGCTCGGCGAACCAGTCCTGCGCCTGCCGGATCTCGTCCGGGCTGGTGTGCGGCCGCGGCAACCAGCCGTCGCCCCAGGCGACGGTACGGCGCAACGCCGCCGGACTCTCACCGCCCACATAGATCGGTGGATGCGGCGTGGCGGCCGGCTTCGGCCACGCGTACACGGGGTCGAAGTCCACGAACCGGCCGTGGAACTCGGCCTGCTCCTCGGTCCACAGCCGGGTCAACGCCTCCAGCTGCTCGTTCATCAGTGCGCCGCGGGTCGCCGGGTCCACGCCGTGGTTGCGCATTTCCTCACGGTTCCATCCGACACCGACGCCGAGCACGAACCGGCCGTCCGACACCAGATCCAGGCTGGCGCCCTCGTTCGCGGTGTGGATCAGATCACGCTGTGGCAGCAGGGCGATTCCCGTGCCCACGGTCAGCTCCCGCGTCGTCGCGGCGGCCGCGGTGAGCGCCACGAACGGGTCGAGCGTGCGGTAATACTTGCGCGGCAGGTCACCGCCGTCGGGATACGGCGACTCCCTGCTGACGGGGATGTGGGAATGCTCGGCGAGGAACAGCGAGCTCAGGCCCCGTTCCTCCAGCGCCGCACCCAGTCGGCCCGGCCGGATTCCCTCGTCGGTCACGAACGTCGAAACACCGAACTTCATACCCATGCCCAACCGGCCGCCCTCGGCATGCATTCCCGGAACGGACAACCGGGGACCAAAGACAGGTCACTCCCTCCGCCGAGGCCGTGACCGGCGGAGGGAGTGGTGCCCGACCGATCGCGGTCAGACGTTGCGTCGGTACTGGCCGCCCACCTCGAAGAACGCCTCGGTGATCTGCCCGAGCGAGCACACCCGCGCCGCGTCCATGAGGACGGCGAACACGTTCTCGTCCCGTGCCGCCGCGTCCCGCAGCCGCGTCAGCTGCACCTGGGCCTCGGCGTGGTTCCTCGTCTGGAAGTCCTCGAGGCGCTGCAGCTGCGAGCGCTTCTCGTCCTCGGTGGCACGGGCGAGTTCGACCTCGCCCTCCGCCTCGTCGTCGTCCGGGTTGCGGAACGTGTTCACCCCGACGATCGGCAGCTCGCCGTTGTGCTTGAGCCGCTCGTAGGTGATCGACTCGTCCTGGATCTTGCCGCGCTGATAACCGGTCTCCATCGCGCCGAGCACACCGCCGCGTTCGGAGATGCGCTCGAACTCGGTGAGCACGGCCTCCTCCACGAGGTCGGTGAGCTCGTCGATGATGAACGATCCCTGCAGCGGGTTCTCGTTCTTCGACAGGCCCCATTCCTTGTTGATGATCATCTGGATGGCCATGGCACGGCGCACCGAACTCTCGCTCGGGGTCGTGATCGCCTCGTCGTAGGCGTTGGTGTGCAACGAGTTGGCGTTGTCGTACAGCGCGCACAACGCCTGCAGCGTCGTGCGGATGTCGTTGAAGTTCATCTCCTGCGCGTGCAGCGACCGCCCCGAGGTCTGCACGTGGTACTTGAGCTTCTGCGACCGCTCCCCCGCGCCGTAGCGTTCGCGCATCGCCACGGACCAGATCCGGCGGGCCACCCGGCCCAGCACCGAGTACTCGGCGTCCATGCCGTTGGAGAAGAAGAACGACAGGCTGGGGGCGAACTCGTCGATGTCCATGCCCCTGGCCAAATAGGACTCGACGTAGGTGAAGCCGTTGGCCAGCGTGAACGCCAGCTGCGAGATCGGGTTCGCCCCGGCCTCGGCGATGTGATAGCCCGAAATGGACACCGAGTAGAAGTTCCGGACGCCGTGTTCGATGAACCACTCCTGGATATCCGACATCATCCGGAGGCTGAACTCGGTGGAGAAGATACAGGTGTTCTGCCCCTGGTCCTCCTTGAGGATGTCGGCCTGCACCGTGCCGCGCACCTGCCGCAGTGTCCACTCGCGAATCTCGGCGGCCTCGTCGGCGCTCGGCTCGCGCCCGTGCTCCGAACGGAACACGTCCACCCGCTGGTCGATCGCCGTGTTCAGGAAGAACGCCAGGATCGTCGGAGCGGGACCGTTGATGGTCATCGAGACCGACGTCGACGGCGCCGTGAGGTCGAAGCCGTCGTAGAGCGCCTTCATGTCCTCGAGCGTCGCGATGGAGACACCCGACGTGCCCACCTTGCCGTAGATGTCCGGGCGGGTGTCCGGATCGAAACCGTAGAGCGTCACCGAGTCGAACGCCGTCGACAGTCGCTTTGCCTCGGAGTCGGCGGACAGGTACTTGAACCGCCGGTTCGTCCGGAACGCATCACCTTCGCCGGCGAACATGCGGGCCGGATCCTCGCCGTCGCGCTTGAACGGGAACACGCCCGCGGTGTACGGGAAGTAGCCGGGCAGGTTCTCACGCCGCAGGAACGACACGAGTTCGCCCTTGTCCTTGTACCGCGGCAACGCCACGCGCGGAATCCTGCTGCCGGAGAGCGTGTCCCGCCACAGATCGGTGCGGATCTCCTTGTCCCGCACCGTGAACGCGAGCTCCTCGCCGCGGTAGGACTCGGACAACTCCTCCCAACGGCCGAGCAGCTCGGTCGTCTTGCCGTCCACGTCGGACTCGGCACGTTCGAGCAGACGGTCGAGCGCCGCTGCGTCCCCGCCGTCGGCGGCGAGCGCCTCCCTGGCCACGGCGAAGTGCTCGCGGGTGCGCACGGCGTCGGCCTGACGTTCGGTCTCGGCGTGGTAGCCGCGCACGGTCTCGGCGATCTCCGCCAGGTACCGGACCCGGTGCTGCGGGATGATCGTCGCCGTCTGCGTCGACACCTTGCCCTCGACCTGCGCCAGCGTCCCCGCCGACACCGACAGCCCGCCGTCGGCCAGCATGTCGCGCAGCTCCTGGTACAGCGCCGTGACGCCGTCGTCGTTGAACGTGGCCGCGCTCGTGCCGTAGACGGGCATGTCCTCGGGGTCGGAACCGAACGCCTCACGGTTGCGCACCAGCTGCCGTGCGACGTCACGGCGCGCGTCCTCGGCGCCGCGCCGTTCGAACTTGTTGATCGCCACCACGTCGGCGAAGTCGAGCATGTCGATCTTCTCGAGCTGCGAGGCCGCGCCGAACTCGGGCGTCATGACATACAGCGAGTGGTCGACGTGGTCGACGATCCCCGCGTCACCCTGGCCGATACCGGGGGTCTCGACGATGACGAGGTCGAATCCGGCCGCCTTACAGGCCAGCACGGTCTCGTCGAGGCCCTGCGGGATCTCGCCACTGGTGGTGCGCGTGGCCAGCGACCGGAAGAACACGCGGTCGCCGTCGAGACAGTTCATCCGGATGCGGTCGCCGAGCAGTGCACCACCGCCGCGGCGGCGCGTCGGGTCGACCGCCAGCACCGCGATCCGGAGCTTGTCCTCCTGGTCGTTGCGGAACCGGCGCACGAGTTCGTCGGTCAGCGACGACTTGCCGGACCCTCCGGTGCCGGTAATACCGAGCACGGGCACCGTCCGCGCCTGGGCCGCCTCGCGGACGGCACCGAGCCACTCGGCGGACAGGACGCCCTGCTGCAGCTGCGAGACCACTCGCGACAGCGTCCGGGTATCACCCGCCAACAGCTGGTCCAGGTCGCCGGCGGGCTGCTGGGCCAGGTCGACGTCGCACTCCCGGACCATGTGGTTGATCATGCCCGGCAGGCCGAGCTCCAGCCCGTCCTCCGGCGAAAAGATCCGCGCCACACCGCGCGAGTGCAGCAGGTCGATCTCGTCCTGGACGATGACGCCGCCGCCACCACCGAACACCTTCACATGGCCCGCCCCGCGTTCCCGGAGCAGCTCGACCAGGTACGAGAAGTACTCGACGTGGCCGCCCTGATACGCGCTGATGGCCACGCCCTGCACATCCTCGGTGATGGCGGCCGTCACGACCTCGTCGACGGAGCGGTTGTGCCCGAGGTGGATCACCTCCGCACCCTGCGCCTGCAGGATGCGCCGCATGATGTTGATCGAGGCATCGTGTCCGTCGAACAGACTCGCCGCAGTGACGAACCGGACGGGATGCACAGGCTGGTGCAGCTCGGTGGTCATGCCACCAAAATACTTGGACTTCCTACTAATTCAAAGCCGCAGTCGACCGTGACGACGGTCTCTCCCGCCCGCGGTGGCCGCGGAAGCACGGCCGCCGGGGTCGTCCACTCAGCCGACAGGCTTCGGAGCCGCGGCGCCGCGCACCGCCAGCCACTGCTGCATGGCGTATTCGACCATCGTGATCAGCGTCTGCTTGGTCGATTCGCGTTGCCGGGCGTCGCAGCGCACCAGTGGGATGCTCTCGTCGATCGACAGCGCCTCCCGCACGTCACCCAGGTCGTGCTGGAGCACACCGTCGAAGGTGTTGACGCCGACGATGTACGGCAGGCCCCGGTCCTCGAAGAAGTCGATGGGTGCGAACGAGTCGGCGAGGCGCCGGGTGTCGGCCAGTACGACGGCGCCGATCGCGCCGCGCACCAGGTCGTCCCACATGAACCAGAAGCGCTCCTGGCCGGGCGTGCCGAACAGGTACAGGATCAGGTCCTCGTCGAGCGAGACGCGACCGAAATCCATGGCCACCGTGGTGGTGGACTTGTTCGGCGTCGCCGCCGTGTCGTCGATGCCGGTGCTCGCGTCCGTCATCATCGCCTCGGTCGTCAACGGCACGATCTCGGACACCGAACCGACGAATGTTGTCTTGCCCGCGCCGAATCCGCCTGCCACGACGATCTTCGCCGAGGTCATCGTCTGCGGCGCGGCCTGGCGCGGTGCCTTAAAGCCGACGGAGTCCACTCAACACCCTTTCCATCAACGTAAAATGCGCTTCGGCGTTCTCGCTGCCCGCCACGGTGCGGTGCACGGTCACCAACCCCGTGTCCGCCGCGTCGCTGATCAGCACTCGCGCCACCCCGAGCGGCACCTGCAGAACCGCTGCGATCTCGGCCACCGAACGCGGAGTCCGGCATTCTTCCATGATGACCTGATGCTCGAGCTGATCGGGGACCGGAAGGACCGCGGCATCACGGGTCGAGATCAGCGTCTCGAGTTCCAGCGGGTAGTTCGCTTTCGTCCGGCCGCCGGTGATGGCGTAAGGACGGACGAAACCGGTTTCCTCAGCCGCCAGCGGCGGCGCCACCGGCTCGACGGGGATGGGTTCGGCCGACACAAACTGCTCCTCTCCGGTCCATGACCGGTCGTGGTCCTCCTCACCGGGCCACACCACGTCGGTGGGTTCGGCCGGTGCGGACGACGCTGCTTCCCGGCTGTCGTGCTCGCCGGTTGCTTCCCGACTGTCGTCGGGCTCGTCCCTGCGCTTGCCGCTCTTGCGGCCGCGCAGTCCGGACGTGAGCGCGAAGCCGTTGAGCACGTCAGCGATCGCGCTCTCGTCGTTCCCGCTCCCGAATCCGGAGTCAGTGCTCATCGCTACGGTCATCCCACCGATCCGCCGACCAGCGGGCCGCCCGCGCCCTGGAGCTGCGCACGCAGCTCGGGCGTCAGGATCTGCCCGACCCGGTCGACGAGGAGCGTCATCTCGTACGCCACCTGACCGATGTCACAGTTCGGCGCGGCCAGCACGGCCAGGCACGAACCGTCACTGATGGACATCAGCACCATGATGCCGAGTTCCATTTCGACGACCGTCTCGTTGACGGCACCCGCCTCGAAGCAACGGGCGGCACCCTGGGTCAGGCTGATCAGGCCGGAGGCGACGGCGGCGAGCTGGTCGGCGCGGTCGAGCGGCAGCCGGTTCGACGCGGTGAGTAGCAACCCATCCGCCGACACGACGACGGCATGCGCCACGCCCGGCACTCGCTCGGCGAAGTCGTTCACCAGCCATCCGAACTGGTTCTGTTGGGGCTGAGCCCGATCCGGCGCGGTCATTCACCCTCCACTTTCTGTTCACTGCTGTCGCTCGCCTGAGCGGTCCGATGCCGGCCTCGGCGAATTCCCTGCTGGAAACTGCTGAGCCTGCCCTGCACGTCGGCGGGGTCACGCTCGCGCCGCGGCCGGCTACCCGCCGGTCCCGTCGACGTCGCACTGCCCGGCATGAGCTGCTGGCCGCGCTGGCGGCGGGGCAACCCGGCCGGGGTGTAACCGGTCGGCGCCGCATCCGACGCCGACTCCACCGTCCGCCACCGCTCGTCCGCGGCGAACGTCCAGTCGGACGTGGCGGCCGGGCTCCCCTCGGTGTCGGCTGCTTCCCTGGTCCCGGCTTCGGTGGTCGCCGCTTCCGTGGTCGCCGCTTCCGTCGTCACGGCTTCCGTGGTCGTGGCTTCGGCGCCCGCGGCGCTGGCCGCGTCATCCTCAGCCGTAGCGCCTGCGGTCGCCGGCTCGGCGGTCGCAGCGCTCGCGTCGGCCTGCGTCGCCTCCGCACGGACGCCGTTCACCGGTGAGGTGCCGTCGGCCGCCGGGTTCGCCTGCGGCTGCGGAGTCGTCGCCGAGGCGGGCCGCGGCTTGCGCCGCCGCTGCGGCAGGCCCGCCGCGGTCGTCGGCGCGTCGGCCCCGGAGCGCCGGGGCTGCGGGCCCCGTCCGCCCGGTGCCGCCGACCCCGACTCCCGCGACTTCGGGGTCGGCGATGCAGCGTCCTGCGACGCCGAGTCCTGAGAAGCGGAGTCCTGCGCTGTGGCGTTCTCCGAGGCGTTCGCCGAGGCCGGTGTCGCCGTCCCGTGCCCTGCCGTCTCCTGTGCTGCCGTCTCCTGTGCTGCCGTCTCCGGTGCCGTCGCATCCGGCGCCGTGCTCTGGGAGTCGGCGGCGGCCCGGTCGGCGGCTGCCGCGACGCCGTTCACGGGCGCGTCCGATGCCGTCGTGGCGTCGGCCTGGTCCTCCGGGTCCTTCCTGCGCCGACCGCGGCTGACGCCCTGCTGGAAACTGCTCAGGCGGCTGCGCACGCCCGAGGCGTCCCGCGGAGGCTTCGGCGCCTCGTGTGACACGCCGTTCACGGCACCGCTGTCGGCGTCCGACGCGCTGCCCGGCATCAGCTTCCGGCCGCGCTGCCGCTGGGGCAGGCCCGCCGACGTGTAGCCCGCGGGTTCGTCGGCGGCCGACCGACGACGCGGGTCGGTCGACGTACCCCAACCCTGGTCCTCGTGTCCGTCCGAAGTGCTGCGGAACCAGGCCGACAGCATGTCGTTGAAGATCGGCGTGCCCTCGGAGCCGTCCTTCTGCTTCGGTTTCGGTTCGGGAGCCGGCGGCTGCTTGGCCGACGTCGCGGCGTTCCACCAGTCGGTGACCTCGGTGTCCGGCGCTGCGAACAGGGCGGACCCACCGAGACCGGAGCTCGGCGCGGCCGCACCGTTCCGGTCCGCGTCGTCGGGCTCCGCAGCGGCGTCCGACGTGCCGTCGGATCCGGCCGCGGCACCGGTGCCCGCCGATCCGCCGGACCGCGAACTCCCGTCGTGGGAGGTGCGGCTCGCACCCGGCTTGCGGCGCGGAAGGTTCGGCTTGGCGCCGTTCCGCGTTCCCGAGCCGGTCCCGTCGCTCGACGATTCGGAGCCGCTCTCGTGGTCCTGGTCCTCGGCATCGTGCTGTGATCCGGACCGTGGCTCGTCGGCCGGGCCGCCCTGCTGCGGGATCGGCAGGCCACCCTCGTCCGCCGTCGAGCGCCCGTTTCGGTCGCCGCCGTTGCCTGGGCCGGACCCCGCCGCGTCGTCGTTCCCGGACGCCGGCCGGTCCGTGTCGCCACCCTGCTGTTCGGCACCGGTGACCGGGCTGAACAACGCCGTTCCGGACACCTCGGTTTCCGACGGAGCATCGCCGCCCTGGGTCAGCGGAGCGAAGGAGGCCGGCAGTGCCGAGCCGGCGGCACGGCGCTGCGGCAGTCCGCTGCTCGTCCCGGCGGCCCCGCCGTTGCCGGTGGCCGCCGTTCCGTTCGCAGCCGTGCCGTTCGCAGCCGTGCCGTTCGCAGCGGTCGGGCCACGGCCGGTGACCGCCCCGGTCGCCGAACCCCGCGTACCGGCAGGGCGTGCCGTGTCCCCGGGAGCGGTCTGCGCGAGCACCTCCGTGGGCGCCTGCTGTTCGACGATGACGACTTCGGAGGGCACGGTCACGACGGCCGTGACACCGGTGGAGTCCGCACCGCCCTGCAGGGCGATGCGGAAGCCGTGCCGCTCGGCCAGCCGGCCGACCACGAACAGGCCCATCCGCCGGGAGGTCGCGATGTCGACGGGACCGACGTCGCGGAGCCGGCCGTTGGCCTCCTCCAGTTCGGCCTCGTTCATACCGATGCCACGGTCGGTGATGTCGACCTGCAGCGCGCCGTCGTCCAGGAGCCTGCTGGAGAGCGTGACCCGAGTCTCCGGTGCGGAGAACGCGGTCGCGTTGTCGAGCAGCTCGGCCACCAGGCGGACGAGGTCGCCCGCGGCGTAGCCGACGATCCGCGCCGACGGCGGGGTGTTCACCACGACCCGCTGGTACTGCTCGATCTCGGACACGGCCGCACGGAGGACGTCGGTCGCCGACACCGGCCGACCGGACCTCCTGCCCGGCTCGTCACCGGACAGCACCATGAGGTTCTCGTTGTTGCGCCGCATCCGCGTGGCGAGGTGGTCGAGCTGGAACAGCGTGGCCAGCTGGTCGGCGTCCTCCTCGTCCCGTTCCAGCCGCTCGATGAGCTGCAGCTGCCGCTGCACGAGGCTCTGACTCCGCCGGGACAGGTTGACGAACACGCCCGCGAATCCCGCCCGCATACCGGCCTGCTCGACCGCGAGACGCAGCGCCTGGTTGTGCACGGCGTCGAACGCACGGGCGACCTGCCCGATCTCGTCATCGGTGGATACCGGGACGGGGCGCACGACCGGGTTCTGCGACTGGCCGTCCTGGATCGACCGGACGGCTTCAGGCAGCGCCCGGTCCGCCACGTCGAGCGCCGCGGTGCGCAGCACGTTCAGCGAACGCAGCAGCTGCCGCGTGATCACGAACACGACGACCGCGGCCAGGGCCAGTGCCAGGACGAACAGCACGGCCAGCCAGACCACCGCCGCGTGCGCACCGCTCGCGGCGTCGTCGGCGCCGGTCATGACCTCGTCGCCCAGCTGGCCCGCGAACTGCCCCGTCGAGGCGAACACGCCACCGGAGACGTCCTGCCACTGGCCCGCCGGGATCTCGTCGAACGCGGCGTCGGCGCCCTGCCCGGCGAGGAGTCCGCGCATGATCTGTTCGCGGTTGTCGAACGCCTCGCCGCGCACGGCCTCGTTGAAGGCGTTGCGCTGCTCGACGGTGGCCGCGCTGCCGAACTCGGTCAACCGGTCGTCCAGCCGCACCGCCGAGGTCCGGAGCTGGTCGAACTCGCTCGGGGCGAGTCCCCCGCGGTCGATGCCGTGCGACACCAGCACCTGCTGGATCGACACCTCCTCACGGGCGACCAGGACATCGTGCAACGCGGTGGGAGTGCCACCCACGGCACGGTCGCCCATACCCGACACCGCTGCGACGTCGACCGCGAGCAGCGAGGACGTGATGACCGAGTAGGACTGTGCCGCCTGGATCGCGCCGAGCTGGCCGGTGCGGACCCGTTCCCGCAGCGACGAGAGGCGGTCGAGCTGCTCGTTCAGGTCGGCGCGCGGCTCGGTGAGCGCGTCGAGCTCGGCCCCCTCCGTGCCGAGCGCGGCCCGCACCGGACCCACCGCGCGGTCCACCTCGTCGCGGAGTTCGGTCAGCTGCGCCGAATCGGCACCGTTGCCCTGGGTGAGCGCGGCCGCGGTGGCGGTGCGCTCCCGCTGCAGGGCGTCGAGCAGCGTGCGGGATGCGGAGTTGAGCTCCGCCAGCTCCGCCACCCGGTCGTACCGGTCCGCTCGGTCGAGCTGGGCCGCGAGCGTCAGTCCGCCCAGCACCAGCGCGATGACGATGGGAATCACCGTGACGGCTCCGAGCTTGGCTGGCAGTTTCCAGTCCCGCCAGCGCGCCAGAGCCTTCCACGGGGACGGCTTCGGGGCGCCCTCTCCGAGAAGCTGCCCCACGGGCACTCGGCCTTCTCCTGCAACGGTCACGTACGTGACTCCCTCTCCGGCTCGCTCACGGCCACGACGATCTCCGGCCCGGTACGGCGCGGGGCGGCCCTGTCCGGGAGTCCGGCAGGGCACGCCGGCCCGGACGGACCGGCCGGGACCCGGCCTGTGCACCGCGCGCTGTACCGCATGTCTGGTCGTTCCTCCGTATCCGGCTTCTCCGGGACGGGCGCCGGATACGCCCGGCCTCGTGCCGGACACCGCCGCCGTGACGCCGCAGGCCCGAAGACCGCGGACGCCACCGACGCTGTCGCCACCCGGCCCGTCGGCCCGGTCGCCGCTGTCGCTTCCGTCCGCCCCGGCCGTGCCGTCCTCCCCACAGACACCGGCCGGCGAGTTGCGATCTGCAGGTTGAATCCACAGATCCGTGCCGTGGCACTCAATTCGCTTGGCCGGGGCGTCAGAAATCGTACAGCCAATCGGGTTGCCACCAAATGATCTCGACAGCCACAGCATGACCAGCGGAAATCGTCATTCACCCGACTCGGCGGCACTCGGTTTCCACTTTCCGGGAACACGGCGTGGGAATTTGGTTACTGAAGTCGCAGCAGCTTCCTGGTCAAGTTTCACCCACATGGATCAGACCTCAGCCTTGAACGCCTCCAGCAGTCCACCTCCACCGGGGCGGCGATTACGCAGCGAGTTCAAAGAGTCCCCGATCTTGTGGTGTATCCCGGATGCACCTACCCGGCCGGTGTCCCTCGAACCGGTGGTCCAGTCCTCTACCCCGCCGAAGGGACGCCGGCCGACTCACCCGTCCGCAGACCCCGTCCTCCGCCGCCTCCCCGCGCCGGTCGGCGGCATATCAGCGGCCTGATCACTACACCGTGCAACAGAACTCTCCTGTCAACCCTGGTTCCTGTCACCCGATTCAGCGACTTTCGCGACTCCCCTGAAAACGGAGAGCACAATTGCTGTGGTTCTACATCATCGGCCGCAATGCGGACAGAAATGACAGGGTGGCCATACCGTCCACCCACGGAATTCACGACACGCAACAGTTCCACGCGTGGCCTACACGGTTGGTGAATGGACGCCGCTCGGACCGGTGATCAAGTTGCACGCCGCACACTCACCCGGCCCAGGACCGGGCGCCGAGGTCAGGACCTGCGAACCTCACCCACGTGAACCACCGTGACCACACCCCGACACCGCCTCCGGCGTTACGACGGTTCCTGGCCGAGCACAACCCGCCGACCCCGTGCCTCGTCGTGGACACCGACACCGTCGTGGCCCGGTACCGGGCACTCGTGGCGGCATTCCCGCAGGCCCGCATCCAGTACGCCGTCAAGGCCAATCCCGCCCACGAGGTCCTGCAGGGGTTGGCCGAGGAGGGCGCCTGGTTCGACGTCGCCAGCCCCGCCGAGATCGACCTGTGCCTGGCCGCGGGATCCGAAGGCCACACACTGTCCTACGGCAACACCATCAAGAAGCCGGCCGACATCGCCCACGCCCACGCCGCCGGCGTGGCGGAGTACACCTGCGAGGCCGGCAGCGATCTCCACGCCATCGCCGCTCACGCCCCCGGGGCGCAGGTCTCGGTGCGGCTCCTCGTGGACCCGCCGGACTCGGCGACGCCGTTCGGCCGCAAGTTCGGCTGCAGCCCCGCGCTCGCCACGGACCTGCTCGTCGAGGCGGCAGAGCTGGGTCTGGACCCGGTGGGCGTCAGCATCCACGTCGGCTCACAGCAACAGGACCCGGACGCGTGGGACGGCGCGATCGCGTCGGCCGCCTCCGTGTTCACCGAAACGGCAGCACGCGGCGTGCAGCTGCGCAGGCTCAACATCGGCGGAGGCCTGGCCACGAGCTACCGACGGCCCGCGCCGGACCCGGCCGACTACGCCGCCGCGATCGGCCGGTCCCTGCGCACGCATCTCCCCGACGGGGAACCGGAACTGGTCGTCGAACCCGGGCGCGCGATCGTCGCCGAGGCCGGGCTGATCCGCGCCGAGGTGGTCCTGGTGAGCCGCAAGGACCCGCACGACGACCACCGCTGGGTGTACCTCGACATCGGCCGCTACAACGGGCTCGCCGAAACCGAGAACGAGGCGATCACCTACCCCGTCGAACCCGTCGACCCCCGCGGCGGTCCCGACGGTCCGGTGATCCTGGCCGGCCCGACGTGTGACGGCGACGACGTGCTGTATCAGCGGACGCGGTACCGGTTACCCGAGTCCTTGCGCGCCGGGGACCGGATCGACATCCTTGCCGCCGGCGCGTACACGGCGAGTTACTCGTCGGTGGCGTTCAACGGCATTCCGCCACTCCGTACCTACTGCATCCGCGAAGGGAGGCCAACCGGTGCCGACTGACCGCAGCGACGTCGGTGCGTTCTCGGGAACGCACGTTCTCGCCGAGCTCGACGGTGTCGACCCACGGTTGCTCGACGACGAGCCGTTTCTGCGCGCCGCGCTGGCGCGCACGCTCACCGAGGCCGGCGCGACGGTCTGTGACGTCATCGCCCATCGGTTCCAGCCACAGGGGGTGACCGTGCTGGCGATGCTCGCCGAGTCCCACGCGTCGGTGCATACGTACCCGGAGATCGGGGCGGCGTTCGTGGACGTGTTCACGTGCGGTGACCGCGCCGACCCCGCTCATGCCGTCCAGCTGCTCGGCGACGCCCTGAGCAGCGGGCCGGTGACCATGTCCACCGTCCGGCGCGGCCACCCCGCCCGGCAGACGACCATGACAGGAGGGTGAGGCGTGTCCCCCACCAGCACCGGATCCGCCACCGCGACCGAGATCGTCGAACCGCTCGCCGACGGCATGACCCGTACCTGGCGGGTCGACGAGGTGGTGGTCGACACGACGACCGAGTTCCAGCACGTCGTGATCGGCCGCACCGCCCACGGCCTCACCCTGTTCTGCGACGGCGAGCGGCAGAGCACCGACGCCACCCAGCTCGTCTACCACGAGGCGCTGACCGTGCCGCCGCTGCTGCTGGCCGACCAGGTGCGTTCCGTGTTGATCATCGGTTCGAGCGAAGGTGTCGCGAGTGCGATGGCCCTCGCGCACGGGGCGGCACGGGTGGACCACGTCGACATCGACGCCGAGACGGTCCGCCTGTGCGCCCGGCACCTGCCCTACGGCTACACCGAGGCCGAGCTGGCCGCCGCCGAGTCGCACGACGGACCGGTGCGGATGCACTACCGCGACGGCTTCGACTTCCTGGCCTCGGCCGAGTCCGCGGGCACCCGCTACGACGTCGTGCTGATCGACCTACCTGACGAGAGCGAAGATCCCGAGGCTCAGCACAACCGCCTCTACGAGGCCGATTTCCTGCGGCGATGCGCCGGCCTGCTCGCCCCCGGCGGCGTGGTGACCTGCCAGGGCGGCTGTCCCACGATGTGGCGCAACCGCACGCTCGTCGCCGCATGGCGGCGATTCACCGAGCTGTTCGACACCGCCGTCTACTACGGCTCCGACGAACACGAGTGGGCGTTCCTGTCGGGCAGGCACGACCGGATCGGCGACCCGGTGGCCACGATGCAGGACCGGCTCGCGGCCGTCACCGCGGGCGGCGAGGGCTACCGACCCGAGTCGATCGACGCCGAGGCATTGCGGGCGGGCACCGTGCCCCCGCATGCGGTGCGGACGTCGGTCAGAGCTTCTTCCCCGCGGTGACCCGCTGGTGGACCTTGCGCTCGACCCAGAACGACAGCAGCGGCACGCATCCGGCAAGCAGTACGCCGATCGTGCCCTTCACCGACCAACGGGCCTTGAGCGCGAGGTCCACCGCCAGCACCAGGTAGATCATGTAGACGACGCCGTGGATCGGCGAGTACACCGCCGACGGGCCCGCGTTGTCGAAGCCGTAGCGGATCACCATCACGACCACCAGCCCGAGCAGCCCGATACCGGTGGCGAAGGCGGCGACGCGGAACCGGGCCAGTGGCCCGCGCAACGGTCCCGGGGCCTGGCCGCCCGTGGCGGTCGTGGCCGCGGTGTTCCCGCCGTCGGCGTCGCGGTCGGTCGTCACCATGTCGTCACTTCACCTCTTGGTCACGTGCGTTGAGCTCGGCCAGGTACCGGTTGTACGCGGCGAGTTCGGCGTCGGCGGGGTCTTCCCGGTCGCTTCCGTCACTGTCGGACCTGCGCCACTTCGGGGCGGGGCGCCGGGCGGGTTCGCGGGAATCGGCCACCGGGGCGGACGGATCACCGTTCTGAGCCGTGGCGTGGCCGTGCTCGGCGCCGGATCCGTCGGTGGCCTCGTCGGCCCTGCGGCGGCTCAGTACCCGCCACCGCCAGACCATGAACGCGGGAAACAGCCCGAACAGCGGCCACTGCAGGACGTAGCCGAGGTTCTGGAACGTTCCGCCTGCCGAGGAGAATCGGTCCCACTGCCACCAGGCCAGTCCGAAGCACACCACCATGGCCGCGACACACAGCAGCGTGATGCCCACGGCACGGCAGGTGACGGAGCGGGGATTCACGTCTCCGACGCTAGCACTCCCACCGCCGCGACCGCGGTCACACACCCCCGGGCCACGGAGGTCGGGCCCGCACCACGGGTGGCCCGGCGGGACCGCTCAGCCTCGCGAGCCCGCGGCCTGCGCCGCGTAGCCGTCGGCGAGACCGAAGACCTTCTGCGCGTACTCGACGGAGTTGTTGTAGGACATGATCCCGGCCCACCAGCCGTCGGCTCCGGACATGTCCCGGCCGCCGGCGCACAGGTAGCGCGCCGCGGTGACGGCGGCGTCGTCGATCTGCTGCGGATCGGCCCGGCCGTCGCCGTTGCCGTCACTGGCGTAGCGCACCCAGGTACTCGGGATGAACTGCATGGGCCCGACGGCCCGGTCGTGCCGGCGATCGCCGTCGAGTCGGCCGCCGTCGGTGTCGGTGATGCTGCGGACACCGGGGGTTCCGTTGAGGGGCACACCGATGATCGGGCCCGAGGGCCTGCCGTCCTGCTGGAGTGTGACGCCGCCGTAACGGCCGTGGTCGGATTCGACACGGCCGATGCCGGCCAGCGTGGCCCAGGAGACGCGGCACTCCGGCTCGTGCTCGCGCATCGCGAGCTCCGCGTAGCCGTAGGCCCGCAGCGCGCGGGCCGGCACACCGGTGGCCGCCGCGGTGTGTTCGGCCCAGGCGTCGAGTGAATCGGCGGAACGTTCCCGGCCACCGCCACTGCTGGCACCCGGGTCCGAACGCGGTTCCGGCGCCACCGACGCCTGCTCGGCGGGAGCAGCCGAGCCGGGCGTCACACGTGCCGGTTCGATGTCGCGCGCGGGCACGTCGGTCGTCGTCGGGCTCGCCTCCGGCGTCGCCGCGCCGGCCGCCAGCCAGACGCCACCCGCACCGAGGGCGAGCACGAGCAGAACGATTCCCAGTCGCGCCGCCACGGGCCTCAGTCCCGGCATCATGCCGCCACGGTGCTGCCCACCGTCCCCGGTTCCCGCTGTGCGCACCGCCTGGCCTTTCCGTGCACCGATTCACCCGTGGGGCTAACGAACGGAGGCACCGTAACGTTACGCCCGTCCGGTGACGGGGACGGCACGCCGAACGGATCGTCACGCGCGATCGGCCGTCACGGCGGGCCGGCCCGCACCGGGACGACTCCCGCCGCACCGTGCACGCCGAACGGCTCCGTAGGACACCGCACGCCGCACCGCGCACGCCGGGCAGCGCCGCAGCGTCCGTCCGTACACGTGCCGGCGGCTTCCGCAGGCCCGGACACGTGCGACGGCGCCGTTGCCCGCCTCCACCGGTGCCCGCCTGCATCATGGCCCGGCGGCCCGGCGCCCGGTGGCGCCGGCGGGCGCTCTCAGCTCGCGGCGTCGCGGCGCTGCCGCGCCAAGCGGGCCACGCACCAGGCTGGCGCGCTGCCCCTGCGCAGGTGTTCGAGGACCGTGAGAGGACCGAGCCACTTGGCGAGATCGTCCGGGGTCAGCCCGGCCGCGCGGTAGTCGAGCGCCCGCTGGTCGAGCGGGCTGATGCCGGCATCCCACCACGCCTCGGCCTCGCGCACGTCACCGAGCATCTGCCACCACCCCGCGGCGGCGACGAGAAGCTCGTCGGGCGCCTCGGGCAACCGCTGCCGCATGGCGTCCAGATAGGTGGTGTCGGCGCTGTCGAGAGCGGCCCACGCACCGGCACCCGCCGCACCCCGCTGCCCCGGAATCCCGGGGGCCTGCTGGGCCGCCTGTGCCGTCCGCGGGGCCTCGGCGAGCCAGGACGTGGCGATGCGGTGCGCCTCGACCTCCTCGGCGCTCTGTTCACGCTCAGAGGTCCACTGCTGGATGACCGCGTCAACGCCGGGATCGTGCATCCCTGCCTCCTTCTGCAACGCACATCGGAGTCGCTTGCGGAAAGACCGAGAACAACGTGCTCACCAGAGCAACGCTGTTCGAACTGCCGCCGGGCAATCGTCGAATCGGCCCGATCACGCAATGTGAGCACCGTAGGAGAGCGACTCGGCTCCACGCCAGACCCTCTCGGCGACAGATTCGGTGACCTGCGCTTTAGGCCTCGGAATCCACCCGGATGGTCCAGTCCGCCGCCCGAAAACGCCCTGGATATACGCTGTGTGATCGCATTCTTCAGGTGGTCACGACGTTTTGCCGGTGCCGGGTTTCGAGCACCGGACGACGAACTGTCCATGATGTGGATACTGCGGCGTAACCGTCAGGAAAAGAGGCGCTCCACAAAGGTCACGAGAGCCTGGGCACCGTCTCCCAGCCAGCCCAGGGCGGTCTGCACGGCGTCGGCCGACTCGGTGGGTTTGCTGATCAACAGGAACAGGACGAGAGCGACGACGCCGAAGATGAGGAATTTCTTGAGTCCCGGTGACATCGCTCCACTCAATTCTTCACATCGGCGGCCGGTCGCGTCTCCCACCGGTTCCGCCGTGCCGGGGGCCGTACGCGGTGACGGCCCGATGAACGCCGGTGAACCAGGCCGCTCACGCGGCTCATTCAACATCATCGTCACCGGGCCGTGGGCCGCCTGACCGGTTCCCACACGAACGGCGGAAGCCGGTTACGGAACGCGCCCGTAGATGACACGTCCGGGTGGCACCCTAGAAGGGTGAGAGCCCGGGCCGGCGGAGCGACACGCCGCGCCGTCACGGCGGCCGCCGATGCCGGTCGCGTGCCCATGGCCGCGACCGGCACCCGCACCTCACGCGACGGCGCCGGCCTCCCGTAACGCGGCGATGGCGTCGCCGTCGTAGCCGAACTCGCCCAGCACCTCGGCCGTGTCCGCACCCGCCGGATGCGGCGCCTGCGGCTCCGGCGCCGGCGTGCGGCCGAACTTCGGCCCCGGCGCGGGCTGCACCATCCCGCCGACCTCTGCGAACGTCCCGCGGGCGACGTTGTGCGGGTGGTCGGCGGCTTCCTCCGGCGTGAGCACCGGCGTCAGGCACGCGTCGGTACCCGCGGCCTTGGCGACCAGCTCGTCGCGGGAGTACTTCCCGATCGCCTCGGCCAGGATCTCCCGGAGCTTCGGCCACTGCGACTGGTCCAGGTGCAGCGGCAGCGACTCGGCGTCGAGTTCGAGCACCTCCACCAGCGCGGCCCAGAACCGCATCTCGATCGCGCCGACGGCCACGTACCGGCCGTCGGCGCAGGCGTAGGTGTCGTAGAACGGCGCGCCCCCGTCGAGGAGGTTCGCGCCCCGCTCCCCACTCCACGCACCGGCCGCCTTCATGCCGTACAGCTGCGTGGTCAGCAGCGCCGACCCGTCGACCATCGACGCGTCGACGACCTGCCCCACACCGGAGGACATGCGTTCGTAGAGCGCCGCGAGCACACCCATCGCGAGGTACAGCCCGCCGCCACCGAAATCGCCGAGATAGTTCACCGGCGCCACCGGCTTGTCGCCTGCCCTGCCGATGGTGGACAGGGCGCCGGAGAGTCCGATGTAGTTGATGTCGTGCCCCGCGACCGGCGCGAGCGGGCCGTCCTGGCCCCAGCCGGTGATGCGCCCGTACACCAGGCGCGGGTTCCGCGCGTGCACCTGCTCCGGCCCCAGTCCCATGCGCTCGGCGACGCCGGGCCGGAACCCTTCGATGAGCACGTCGGCCCGCTCCGCCAGCGACAGCACCACCTCGACGCCGTCCGGCGTCTTGGTGTCGACGCCGATCGTGCGGCGACTCCGCGTGAGCGGGTCGTTCGGAATACCGAGCACGTCCGCCCCCGGACTCGCCCGGTCCACGCGCACGACGTCGGCGCCGAGGTCGGCCAGCATCGTGGCCGCGAACGGAGCCGGTGCGAGACCGGCCAGTTCGATCACGGTCAGCCCGCCGAGAGGTCCAGCGTTCATGGATGTCACCTTTCCGCCGCGGGCCGGCTCACAGCGTCCTGGAGATGATGTCCTTCATGATCTCGCTGGTCCCACCGAAGATCCGCGAGATGCGCATGTCGGCCCAGGCGCGCGCGACGGGGTACTCCATCATGTAGCCGTAGCCGCCGAACAGCTGTACGCAGTCGTCGATGACGCGGTTGGCCCGCTCGGTGGTCCACAGCTTCGCCATGGCGGCGCCCTGCACGTCGAGGTCGCCGCGCAGATGCCGTTCGATGCACTGGTCGAGGAACGCGCGGGACACCGCTACCTCGGTGGCCGCGTCGGCCAGGGTGAACTTGGTGTTCTGGAACTTCGACAGCGGCCTGCCGAACGCCTCGCGTTCGTGGGTGTAGGCGATGGTCTGGTCCACCGCCGCCTCCATCCCGGCCACCGCGGTGACGGCGATCAGCAGCCGTTCCTGCGGCAGCTGCTGCATCAGCTGGAAGAAGCCCAGGCCCTCCTGGTCCCCGAGCAGATTGGCGACGGGCACCCGGACGTCGTCGAAGAACAGCTCGGCCGTGTCCTGCCCCTTCAGACCGATCTTGTCGAGCACGCGGCCGCGGCGGAACCCCGCCGCCGACGTCGGAACGGCGATCAGCGACATGCCCTTGGCCCCGGCGTCGGGATCGGGATCGGTCTTGCACGCCACCACGACGAAGTCGGCCATCGCGCCGTTGGTGATGAACGTCTTGGCACCGTTGATGACGTACTCGTCACCGTCTCGCACCGCGCGCGTCGTGATGCCCTGCAGGTCCGATCCGGTGCCCGGTTCGGTCATGGCGATCGCGCCGATCCACTCGCCGCTCGCGAGTTTGGGAAGCCACTCACGCTTCTTCTCCTCGGCCGCGTAGGCGAGCAGGTAGTGGGCCACGATCCCGTTGTGCACGGACACGCCCCACGCGCTGTCACCGCTGCGGGCCTGCTCCTCGTAGAGCACCGTCTCGTGCGCGAAGCTGCCGCCACCGCCGCCGTACTCCTCGGGGACGGACAGGCACAGCAGACCGATCTCGCCCGCTTTGGTCCAGACCTCCCGGTCGATCTGCTTGTTCTCGATCCACCGGTCCTGATGCGGGGTGAGCTCCTTCTGGCAGAACGACCGCGCCATCTCGCGGAAGTCGTCGAGCTCCTCGGTCAGCCACGGGCTCCTGGGCAGTTGCAGCGGCACGGCGGGCCTCCTTGATCACCTGGCACTGGGGTGGAAAACATTCCGCATGGAATGTAAGTTCCGATCGGAATCTACAACCACCGTCCCAGCCGGTAAAGGGGGCACAGGTGATGCGCTCATGACCACGACGCCACCGACACCGCCGTCGTCCTCGCGCACGCCCTCGTCCGCGCGGGCACACCGCACCCAGGCGGAGCGGCGCGCACAGACCCGCGCGGCCCTGCTCGACGCCACCATCGAATGCCTGGTGGAGCTGGGGTATCCACGCACCTCGATGCAGGAGATATGCGCGCGCGCCGGAGTCTCGAAAGGCGCGTTCCAGCACCACTTCGCCTCCAAGTCCGATCTCATGGCCTCGGCGGTGGAACACCTGACGACCAGGCTGCAGCGCAGGCGTGCACCGGAGGCCAAGGAACTGCCCGAGGGGCCGGACCGCATCGCCGCCGCGATCGACCTGCTGTGGGACTCCTACTCCGGAACCCTCGCCACGGCCGCGATGGAACTCTGGATCGCCGCACGCACCGACCCCGAACTGCGCAGCGCGATCCGGCCGGTCGACCGCGCACTGGGCCGGTCGACCCTGGAACTGCTCACGGGGTTGTCGGGCCACCTGCCCGAGGAGCGGATGCAGACACTGTTCTGGCTCACGGTGAACCTGACCCGGGGCCTGGCCCTCGACGCCGAGCTCGGCGGTGATCCGCGCCGCCGGGAGCAGCTGCTCGCCGAGTGGAAGCGCATCGCGACGCTGCACTTCGGCGAATGACTCTGCGGTGAATGACGCCGCACTCCGGTGAGTGCTGCGCTTCGGTGAAGAAGGCCCCGCCGCGGATCTGCCTCCCTGCGGCGCCCGAGCTCGGCCACTGCGGGGCACCCCGGTGGCGCCACGGTGTCGTCGCGGGTGAACGCGCCCGCAGCCTTGCGGGGATTGCATTCGGCGGTAAGGTATTACTCGCGAGTAACAGTTTTTTGGCTCCCCGGAGGCTCCCGTGACCAGCACCGTGCCGAACACGCCCAGCCACCCCGGCTCCACGGCCGGCCCCGCTGACCCTGTCGGCGGGGTGTCCGGGGCGCCTGCCCGGCGGCGTGCCGAGCAGCTCACCCACCGGGTCGCCACCGGCATGGACGCAGCACCGGTGACGATGTCCGCTCCGTTCACCGGTCAGCCGATCACCCCGCTGCCACAGGCGGCCGACGCCGAGGTCCGGCAGGTGTTCACCCGGGCACGCGAGGTGCAGCCGTCCTGGGCCGAATGGCCCGCGCGGGAGCGCCAGCGCGTGCTGCTGCGGCTGGCCGATCTGGTTTTGGCCCACCAGGACGAGGTTCTCGACCTGGTGCAGGTCGAAGCGGGCAAGGCGAGGATCGACGCCTTCGACGAGGTGAGCGCGACCGCCCTGGTCGCCTCGTACTACGGAAAGCACAGCGCGCGGCTGCTCGCCCCACGCCGGGCCGCGGGTGCGCTGCCGCTGCTGACGAAGGCCAGCGAGGTCCGCCACCCCAAGGGCGTCGTCGGGGTCGTCTCGCCGTGGAACTATCCGCTCGCGCTGACGGCGATGGACGTACTGCCTGCCCTGGCCGCGGGCAACGCGATCGTGCAGAAGCCCGACAACCAGACGGCGCTGTCGGCGCTGTGGCTGCACGAGCTCGCCGAGCAGGCCGGGCTGCCCGCCGACGTCTGGCAGATCGTGCTGGGACGCGGATCGACCATCGGCGACGCGATCGTCGAGGAATCGGACTACGTATGCTTCACCGGCTCGACGCCCACGGGCAAACGGCTGGCCGGGCAGATCGCCGAGCGGCTCACCGGCTATTCCCTGGAACTCGGCGGCAAGAATCCGATGGTCGTGCTGCCGGACGCCGACGTCCGTAAAGCCGCCGCCGGTGCCGTCACCGCGTGTTTCTCGTCGGCGGGCCAGCTGTGCGTGTCGGTCGAGCGGATCTACGTGCATGAGAGCATCCACGACGAATTCGTCCGCGCACTGGCCGAACGGACCGGGGGGCTCACGCTCGGTGCAGGCCTCGACTACCACGCCGGCATGGGCTCGCTCACCTCCCAGGACCAGCTGACCACAGTGGCAGCACACGTGGACGACGCCCGCGCGGCCGGAGCGACCGTCGTCACGGGCGGGGCGCCGAGGCCGGACCTGGGCCCCCTGTTCTACGAGCCGACAGTGCTCACCGGCGTCACCGAGCAGGCGAAGCTGTTCCGCGAGGAGACGTTCGGCCCGGTCGTGGCCGTGTACTCCTACTCGGACGTCGACGAGGCGGTCGCACGCGCCAACGACACCGAGTTCGGCCTCAACGCGAGCGTGTGGACCCGTGACTCCCGCCGCGGCGAGGAGGTCGCCCGGCGGATCAAGGCCGGCACCGTCAACGTCAACGAGGGCTACGCCGCCACGTTCGGCACCGTCGGGGTGCCGATGGGCGGCATGAAGGAGTCCGGCGTCGGCAGGCGCAACAGCGCCGAAGGGCTGCTCAAGTACACCGAGGCCCAGGCGGTGGCCGTGCAACGCGGCCTGCGGCTCCGCCCGTTCCGCGGAATGCCGCCGCGCCTGTGGGCCAAGGCCATGTCGGCCGGTATCGCGGCGCTGCGGCGACTCCCCCGCCGCTGACGCTCGCCCCTGCCGGGCCGAGGGCCACCGGCTCGGCAGGGCGCGCCGCCCGCGTCAGCCGGCTTCTCCCAACAGTCCGCGGTCGTATGCGGCGGCCACAGCCTCGGCCCCGCGACGCACGCCGGTTCATGATGCGGGACTGCCTCGTTCACGGGTGACTGTGAACGAGACGATCGCCGCAAGGCCGGACCCGCGGCATCGGGCGATCACGTCGCTCGCGCCTGCCGCGGGCCCTTACCCGCCGCCTTACGCGACCCGCAGCGGGTAAGGGATCAAGGACGGTCGAGTACGCCGCTGCGCGCGGCCGTCAACAGCACGTCCCATTCGGACGCCGTCATCCGCAGCATGCCGCCCGCGGGATTCTTCGAGTCCCGCACCGCCGTTCCGCCGGGGGTGAACGCCACTTCGACGCAGTCGTTGCCGCCACCGCTGTAGCTGCTCTTGCGCCATGCGAGCGCGCCGGGCTCGATCCCGTGCGAGCTGTCCGACACGCTGCAGTGGGAGGACGGGGCGCTGGCCATGTGTTCTCCTTGTCGATCCGTTTCAGTTGTCGTGTTTCTCGAACCGCCGCGCGGCGGCCTCGATCATGTCCAGCGAATCATCGGGGTTGGCGGCCGCAGCGCGCAAATGGTCGAACATGAGCGCATAGCGATGCACTTCGGCGCTGTCCTCGAGATACAGCCCGCCATTCGTGCTGTCGACGTAGACGACGTCCTGATCGGCCTGTTCCGGAAATCCGAGAATGAGAAACGGGCCCTCCATTCCCGGATGGGCACCACCGCCGAACGGAACGACCTGAATCGTCGCGTGTGGCAACGCCGCGACGTCGAGCATGCGCCACAGCTGTTCGGCCATGACCTCCACGCCGCCGACGGCCCGATGCAGCACGGCCTCGTCCATCACCGCCCAGTACTCGGGCGGATGTGCGTCCTGCAGTAACGCCTGCCGTTCCATCCGCGCCTCGACCCGGCGATCGACCTCGCTCTCGGTGGCGTCGGGCCGCATCGCTCGGATCACCGCACGGGCGTACCGGCGCGTCTGCAGTAGGCCCGGTACGAGCAGCGCCTGGTACGCCCGCAGCGAGGCGGCGTCCGCTTCGAGCCCGACGAACGTGCCGGTGAAGACCTCGTTGTAGGCGTGCCACCAGCCGCGTTTGCGTGCCTCCCGCGCCAGCTGCACCAGCGCGTCGGCGTCTTCCCCCGTGACGCCGTACAGCCCCAGCATGTCGCGCGCATCCCGCGGGGTGACCCCGACGTGGCCGGTCTCGACCCGGCTCACCTTGGATGCGGAGCATTCCAGCCGTTCGGCCACGTCGTCGATCGTCAACTCCGCGGCCTCCCGCAGCCTGCGCAGTTCTCCGGCCAGCCTGCGGCGGCGCACGGTCGGGCCCTGACCACGCGTCATCGCTCACCTCCACTCGTGCCGCGCCCCATCTAACCACCGAGCGCGCCGAAAAGAAGGTGCCGGTGAATCACGTCGGCACTCCGTGTTCGCGACCATTCCGAGAACTGCAAATTGCATTTCCGCGAAATGTCGACCGGTAGCACCGCAGTCCACGCGGACACCACCCGCGAAAACACTCGAGCCGCGCGCCGGCCGGGTCACCACATGCGCGGCGCGTGGACTAGAGGACGCGGACCAGGCCTTCCTGGACGACGGTCGCGATGTGGCCGCCGTCGTGGGCGAAGAACCGGCCCGTGGCCAGACCGCGCGCCCCGGAGGCGGTCGGCGAGGTGCTGTCGTAGAGGAACCATTCGTCGGCCCGGAACGGGCGGTGGAACCACAGTGCGTGGTCGAGACTGGCTCCGAGCACCCGGTCGAACTCCCAGTACACGTCGTGTTCGGCGAGCACGGAGTCCAGCAGCGTGAGGTCCGAGGCGTAGGTCAGCACGCAGACGTGCAGCAGCGGGTCGTCCGGGAGCACGCCGTCGGCCTTCATCCACACCCGGTTGCGGCCTTCCCAGTCGCCGGTCTCGCGGGTCACCCACGGCGGCTGGTTGACGTACCGCATGTCCAGCGGCCGCGGGCCGGCACGCAGGGCGAGCGTGTCGGCGTACGGGGCGACGCGCTCGGCGAGCGTCGGAAGCGTCTCGGGAGCCGGCACGTCCGGCATCTCCCCCGAGTGCTCCACGCCGTCCTCGGCCAGCTGGAACGACGCCGACAGCGTGAAGATCGCCTTGCCGTGCTGGACCGCCACGACCCGCCGCGTGGTGAAGGACCGACCGTCTCGGACCCGGTCGACCTCGTACACGATCGGCACGGCCGGATCGCCGCCGCGGATGAAGTAGGCGTGCAGCGAGTGCACGTGACGCTCGGCAGGCACCGTGCGGCCTGCGGCGACGAGAGCCTGCCCTGCGACCTGCCCGCCGAACACGCGGGTCGGCGAGTTCGGCGGGCTCACCCCGCGGAAGATGTTCTCCTCGATCTTCTCGAGGTCGAGGAGATTCACCAACCGGTCCAGCACCGGCTGCCCACCGCCCGAGTCGTCGCCGGGTTCCGATGCCGCCGCGCGCGCCAGTTCCGTCATGGCCCGATTCTTTCACCGCCGCGGCGGAGCGACCGGGCGGACACACCTCAGGCGTGGTCGTCCTCACCGAGCCGGTGAACGCGGATGAGATTGGTCGAACCGACCGTTCCCGGCGGCGAACCGGCGACGATGACCACCAGGTCGCCCGGCTGATACCGGCCCGTCTCGATCATCGCCCGGTCGCACTGCTGGATCATCCGGTCCGTCGAGTCAGCCTTCGGCACGAGCTGCGTGTGGGTGCCCCACGTCAGCGCGAGCTGACTGCGCACGCTCTCCAGCGGCGTGAACGCCAGCAGTGGCAACCGGGTGTGCAGTCGCGCGAGCCTGCGCATCGTGTCGCCCGATTGAGTGAACGCCACGAGCGCCTTCGCATTGAGCCGCTCGCCGATGTCGCGCGCCGCGTAGGAGATGACACCCCGCTTGGTGCGCGGCACGTGCGACAGCGGGGGCACCGCGGGCAGGTCGGATTCGACGGCCTCGACGATGCGCGACATGGTCTGCACCGTCTCGATCGGGTACCGGCCCACGCTCGTCTCTCCGGAGAGCATCACCGCGTCGGCGCCGTCGAGCACCGCGTTCGCGACGTCCGAGGCCTCGGCTCGGGTCGGCCGGGAGTTGCCGATCATGGAGTCCAGCATCTGTGTCGCGACGATGACCGGCTTGGCGTTCTCCCGCGCGATCTGGATGGCGCGTTTCTGCACCAGCGGCACCTGTTCGAGCGGCAGTTCCACGCCGAGATCGCCGCGCGCCACCATCAGACCGTCGAAGGCCAGCACGACCGCCTCGAGGTTGTAGACCGCCTCGGGCTTCTCCAACTTGGCGATCACCGGCACACGGCCCTTGCCGACCCGGTCCATCACCTGGTGGACGAGGTCGATGTCGGCGGGCGAACGGACGAACGACAGCGCGATGAAGTCGACGCCCAGCTCGAGGGCGAACTCCAGGTCCTCGACGTCCTTGTCGGACAGCGCCGGCACCGACACGTTCATGCCCGGCAGCGACACGCCCTTGTTGTTGCTGACCGTGCCGCCCTCGGTCACGGTGCACACCACGTCCGACCCGTCGACCTCGTCGACCGTCAGCCCGACCTTGCCGTCGTCGACCAGCAGCCGGTCGCCCTGCTTGGCGTCCTCGGCCAGCCCCTTGTACGTCGTGGACACGCGGTCGTGGGTACCGACCACGTCCTCGACGGTGATGCGGACCGTGTCGCCGGTGCGCCATTCGACAGGGCCGCTGGCGAACGTGCCGAGTCGGATCTTCGGACCCTGCAGATCGGCGAGGATGCCGACGGCCCGGCCGGTCTCGGCCGCGGCGGAACGGACGAGGTTGTAGACCTGCTTGTGGTCGTCGTGGTCGCCGTGGCTGAAATTCATCCGGGCGACGTCCATCCCCGATTCGACGAGGTCTCGGACCTTCTCCGCCGTCGCCGTTGCGGGGCCCAGGGTGCATACGATCTTCGCTCGTCGGCTCACGCCTGCACAGCCTAGACGGTCGTCGCCGTCGCGTCTTGACCGATCCGGTCTCCGCGCGCCACACCGAGCGGTGTGCCCGATCACACCCCGGTCAGCGGCGTGGTTGTGCACTCACACCGACGTGATCACGAGCCCACTCGTTCAGCGCCCGCACCTGCCGCCACGCGCGGCGCACCCGGTCGAGACACTCCGGTTCGTGGAGCGTGTCGTCGGGCTCCCACGTGTGGATCGCGTACAGCCTCCGATGCCGCAGCAGGTCGAGGCGGGGATGGTCGGCCGGCACGCCACGCGGGCGGGTCTTGAGGGTCTCCCCCGCGATCTGCCACCCCTGGTCGCGCAGATCGTCGAGGATGCGCTCGAGGGCACGGCCGTGTACGTCGGTGTCGACCGCTTGCCGGAACCGGGCGAGCTGGTCGGACGCGAGGTGGAAACACCCGCCACCCGCCCGCAGACCGGCGGGCCCGACCTCGACGTAGCAGGCACCCCCGCCGCGGCCCGCTTCGATCACCCCGCCGCAGTGGGTCTTGTAGGGCGTCTTGTCGTTGGCGAACCGCACGTCGCGGTACGGGCGGAACACCTTGGGCTCACCCAGGTCGGAGAACTCGTCGGCCAGTTCGGCGAGCAGCGCCTCCATCGGCCCGCGCACGTCGCGGCGGTAGATCTCGACATTGGCGTTCCAGTACGGCTTCGAGTTGTCGGCCACCAGGCCGTCGTAGAAGTCGATCGCGTACTCGCCGAATCCCGTGAACCCCACGGCGCCGAACCTAGATCATGCCGGCCGAGCGGGTCGCCGGCCCCGGCCGTGCCCGCCACGGGCCCCGCTCACCTCGCGCCCACCGACCGAGGCGCTATCGGTGCCGGCTGATCAGCGACGGAAGGCCGCCCATCGCACGCCCGCACCCAGCCTTGACGTGGATTGACGGCGTGACTAGCGTGCCTCACGCACGTCGAAAGTATACTTTCGCATAACGGAATAAACCCACAACAGCGCCAAAACACAACAGCGTCATAACGTCGTGGCGCTACCCGCTACTCGCAGCAGCACCGCCTACCCGACCTCGGATCCGCCAGGAGCGAGCGGCCTTCTTCCGTCCGCGGGCCACTGCCCCCGGCAGTGGCCGCCGAAACGAGCGGACCGACCACTGCCCAGCGGAAACTTGGAGGCTGGTCAATGACGACCACGGACGAGCAGCCGACTGCGGAATCCCGAGGAGCCGCCAGCTCCCGCCTGTACAGTTACGACCTCGCCCCGACGAAGCGCGAAGGACGCCGTTGGGGCGCCTACAACGTCTTCACGCTCTGGGCCAACGATGCGCACAGCCTCGGGAACTACACCTTCGCGATCGGCCTGTTCGCGATCGGACTCAACGTGTGGGGCATCCTCGTAGCCTTCGCGCTCGCGTCCGCCTTCCTGTTCCTGCTTCTCAACCTGTCCGGATACATGGGACACAAGACCGGCGTGCCGTTTCCCGTCATGAGCCGGATCGCCTTCGGGATCAAGGGCGCGCAGATACCGGCGGCCGTCCGCGGGTTGGTCGCCATCGCGTGGTTCGGTATCCAGACGTACCTCGCGTCGAGCGTGCTCAGCACACTGCTCGTGGCCATGTTCCCCTCGATGCAGGTGCTGGAGAACCAGTCGGTACTGGGATTGTCGCTGCTGGGCTGGATCACCTTCCTCGCCCTCTGGGTCGTTCAGGTCGTCATCGTCAGTTACGGCATGCACGTGATCCGCCAGTACATGGCGATCGCGGCTCCGACAACGCTCATCACGATGTGCGGCCTGGCGATCTGGTTGTTCATCGAAGCAGGCGGATCCATGTCGTTGTCCACAGCGGACCCGTTGACCGGTGGCGCGATGTGGCTGCAGGTCCTGGAGGGCGCCGCTCTCTGGGTCGTGATCTACGGCACGTTCGTGCTGAACTTCTGCGACTTCACGCGCTCGGCCAAGAGCCGCCGCTCGATCGTCCGCGGAAACCTTGTCGGGATCCCGGTGAACATGCTGTTCTTCGCGGTCATCGTCGTCGTGCTCAGTGGGGCGCAGTTCGAGCTGAACGGACGCGTGATCACCAGCCCCACCGACATCGTCCAGACGATCCCCAACATGTTCCTGCTGGCCGCGGCCTCCATCGCGCTCATCGTCCTCACGATCGCGGTGAATCTGCTGGCCAACTTCGTGGCGCCCATCTACACGCTCGTCAACCTCTTCCCACGACAGCTCAACTTCCGCCGAGCGGGCATCGTCAGCGCACTCATCGGCCTGGCCATCCTGCCGTGGAACCTCTACAACAGCCCCGTCGTGGTGAACTACTTCCTCGGTGGGCTCGGCGCACTGCTCGGCCCTCTCTTCGGCGTCATCATGGCCGACTACTGGGTGTTGCGCAGGACCCGCGTGAACGTGCCGGACCTCTACACGGAGGATGCGCAGGGCGAATACCACTACCGGCGCGGCTACAACCCCAAGGCGGTGTGGGCCTTCGTCCCTGCGGCGGCGATCGCCGTCGTGCTGGCGCTGGTGCCTGCCTTCGGTGCCGTCTCCGGCTTCTCCTGGTTCATCGGGGCGCTGCTCGGTGCGGCCTTCTACGTCGTCATCGGCGAGCGCAAGTCCGACGCGCACGATGTGGACGGCGAGTCCATCGCCGTGACCTCCGAATAGACCACCAGCCGCACGATCCACCGGACCACCGCCCGCAGGCGCAGTTGCGGGGCAACCTCCCCGCGCAGCACGGACGAACTCAGCGAACCCAGAGGGAACAACAGCGATGCGCATTCTCGTCGTCAACGTCAACACCACGACCTCGATCACCGAATCGATCGGCAAACAGGCCGAGGCTGCCGCATCCGCAGACACCGAGATCGTTGGGTTGACGCCGTCCTTCGGCGCGGAGTCGGTCGAAGGAAACTACGAGAGCCACCTCGCTGCGATCGCCGTGATGGAACGGGTCCGGGCCTATCCCGAGCCGTTCGACGCCATCATCCAGGCCGGTTACGGCGAGCACGGCCGGGAGGGACTGCAGGAACTGTTCGACGTCCCCGTCGTCGACATCACCGAGGCGGCCGCGAGCACCGCCCAGTTCCTCGGCCGCACCTATTCGGTCGTGACCAGCCTGGACCGCACCGTCCCCTTGATCGAGGACCGGCTCACCCTCGCCGGCCTCAGCTCCCGGTGCGCCTCGGTGCGTGCCAGTGGGATGGCCGTGTTGGACCTCGAACGCGACCCGCAGGCCGCCGTCGACGCCATCGCCGAACAGGCGGTGAGTGCGGTACGCGACGACCGGGCGGAGGTCATCTGTTTGGGGTGCGGCGGCATGTCGGGGCTCGCCGAACGCGTCGTGGAACGCACCGGGGCTCCCGTGGTCGACGGGGTGACTGCGGCGGTCACGATCGCCGAGTCCCTCGTGCGCCTCCAGCTGAAGACATCGAAGGTCCGCACGTACGCACCGCGGCGCAGCAAGAACATGACCGACTGGCCGCCACCGCAGCCGAAGGCGTGATGTGCGCGTGTGTCAGGCCCGGGCGCCGACGCAGCCGGCGGTACAGCTCATGCCCCGCTGGGTTCCGGTGCGCTCAGCGCCCCGTCGACAAGGTGGTCGAGCACCATGCGCCGGCTGGAGCGGACGTGCCGCAGAGCGACCTCGGCAGCGGCCTCGGCATCCTCGCGAACGATGGCGGCGTGCAACTCCTCGTGCTCTCGGCACACGCGTTCCGGCTCGAGGTTCAACCGGAACAACCACGCCAACCGGCCGTGCAACGGTTCCAGCATCGACATCAGCAGTTCGTTGCCCGCCAGCGCGACGAGCTCGTCGTGGAACGCCGCGTTGGCCCGGAACATCTCCTCGGTCTCCCCCGCTCGCAGCGCCGCGCGGGCCTGCTCGGCGAGCTCGCCCATGCGCCCTGCTCGCCGCGAGCCAGCCTGTTCGACCGCCCGCCGCGCCGCGAGCACTTCGAGCGCTTCCCGCACGTCGAAGAGCTCTTCCAGCTCACGCCGATTCAGGCTGCGGACGAACACACCACCCCGCCGAGGGAGCACCTCGAGCAGTCCCTCGCTCTGCAGCATGCGAATCGCCTCGCGCACCGGAACCCGTGAGATGCCGAGCTCAGCGGCGAGGTCGTGCTCGAGCAGGCGGTCACCCGGCCGCAGTTCTCCCTCGGCGATGCGCGCGTGCAGGATGTCGCGCACCTGCTCGCGCAACGGGGCACGCGAATCCGTACGGAGCTTCCCAGCGGACACGGCTCCTCCTCGTCGCTCGCCCCGACGCGGGGGCGCCCGGTCCGGGCACACCGCGGTATCAGCTGCGGGTGATTCTCGGTGCTGCCCAGCGTAGATCAGGATTCGACGGCCCCTCGACCACCGTGCGACCGCAACCGGCGCCCAACCGGGCCGAACCGGCCGCGGGAGGAATCCTCGCGATCAGCCGAAGAAGACCTCGGCCTCGGCGTAGCGCTCGGCGGGCACCGTCTTCAGCTCGGCGGTGGCCTCGGCGAGCGGCACGCGGACGATGTCCGTGCCACGCAGGGCCGTCATCGTCCCGAAGTCCCCGTCGGCGACCGCGTCCACGGCGTGCAGGCCGAATCGCGTGGCGAGCACGCGGTCGTAGGCGGTCGGCGTGCCGCCGCGCTGGGTGTGGCCGAGGACGACCGCGCGCGATTCCTTGCCGGTCCGCCGCGCGAGCTCGTCGGCGAGCCACTGGCCCACTCCGCCGAGCCGCACGTGTCCGAACGCATCCTTCTCGCCGGTCTGGAGCACCTCGGCCCCACCGTCGGGCTGCGCCCCCTCGGAGACCACGACGATCGGTGCGTACTCGCGTTCGAACCGCGACTGGACCCAGCCCGACACCTGCTCGATCGAGAACGGCCGTTCCGGCACGAGGATGACGCTCGCCCCGCCCGCCATGCCGGAGTGCAGCGCGATCCACCCGGCGTGCCTGCCCATCACCTCGACGACCAGGGCCCGGTGGTGCGATTCCGCCGTGGTGTGGAGCCGGTCGATCGCCTCGGTGGCGATGTGCACCGCGGTGTCGAAGCCGAACGTGTAATCGGTGGCGCCGAGGTCGTTGTCGATCGTCTTCGGGACGCCGACCACGTTCACGCCTTCCCGGCACAGCCGTTCCGCCACGCCGAGCGTGTCCTCGCCACCGATGGCGATCAGCGCGTCGACGTGCTCGGCGGCCAGGACCTCCAGGATCCGCTCCGTCCCGCCGCCCTCGGTGTACGGATTGGTACGCGACGAGCCCAGGATCGTGCCGCCGCGGGTGAGGATCGGTTCGACGTCGTCGGGACTGAGCGGGCGCAGTGATCCGGTGAGCGGGCCGTGCCAGCCGTTGCGGAATCCGACGACGTCCCAGCCCCGTTCACCGATGCCCTTCAGGGTCACCGCGCGGATCACCGCGTTCAGCCCGGGACAGTCGCCGCCACCGGTCAGGACACCCACGCGCATCGAGTTCCACCCTCCGCAGTTCGCACGTCACTGTGTGCGCCCAGGATAGACACACATCACTGGATCGGTGCAGCGGACGGCGGGAGTCGGCGGGGCGTGCGCGGCGGATTCGGCTGCTCACCGCGGCGGCGGATAACAGACGCGGCTTCCGTGTCGATATTTCCGACATGCCGGATACTTCGCGCGCGGGACAGCTGCCCGGCCTTGCGGGCCCACCCGGCGGCCCGGTCGAGCGGCGCGCGACAGGACGTGCGGCGACAGCCGCCGTCATGCTCGTACTCACCCCGCTGCACGGTCTCGCCCTCCTGGTTGCCCTGCTGGCCATGGAATCGTGGGACGCGAGCGGACGGGGCGTGCCGTTCCGTGCCTGCACGGCTGACTCGGTCTCGTGCACCGGCCCGAACCTTCCGATGATCGCCGGCGGGATCCTCGTCGTCCTCTCCTGCGTGGCCGTCGCCGTCCACGCAGGAATGCGCACGGGACGACTGCCCCCGCGGTGGCGGCACCGCGGCTTCCTGGCGTGCATCGCCGCCCCGGCCGCCGCGCTGGGAGACACCGTCGCCGCCCTCCTGCTCTGGTGATCGGATCGCGCCGGCCACGCATGACCCCATCGGAGTAGACACTGGCCTCAGCGGAGTAGACAGCGGCCCATCGGAATCGACAAGGCCCCCATCGGCTTAGACAAAGGTCACTGGACCGATGAAGCTAGGTAAGCCTCTGCTACGGTCCAGGGCATGCAGCGCTATTACTGGTTTACCTGGCCGGCCCGGAGTGGGCCGGTCGGCGTGACCGTGCGCTGACCCACAACCACTTCGAGCCGGACGACGAGCCGGCTCGGTGTTGCCCGGGGCGGCTTGCGGAAAGGAAGTCACCCCGATGGCCACTCTGCCGACCACGGAATCCCCCGATCCCACCGCGGCATCCCCTGCGGGCACCCGCCTGGACGATCACCGCATCACCCATGTCAGCCCGCTGATGTCGCCCGCGCTGCTGCGCCAGGAACACCCCGTCGACGACACCGTCGCCCGCACCGTCACCGCGGGCCGCGAGGCCGCCGTGGACATCCTGTCCGGCCGCGACGACCGGCTGCTGGTCGTCGCCGGACCGTGCTCGGTCCACGACCCCGAGGCCGCACTCGACTACGCCCGGAAGCTCGCGGCCCACGCCGAGAAGGTCCGCGGCGAGCTGCACATCGTGATGCGCGTGTACTTCGAGAAGCCCCGCACCACACTCGGGTGGAAGGGCCTGATCAACGATCCCGACCTCGACGGCCGCTTCGCCGTCAACAAGGGCCTGCGCCTCGCGCGCCAGTTGCTGCTCGACGTCTCCGCGCTCGGCCTGCCGGTCGGCTGCGAGTTCCTCGACCCGATCATTCCGCAGTACATCGCCGACATCGTGACGTGGGGTTCCATCGGCGCGCGCACCGCGGCCAGCCAGGTGCACCGCCAGCTCTGCAGCGGACTGTCGATGCCGGTGGGGATCAAGAACTCCACGGAAGGCGACGTGCAGGTCGCGGTCGACGCCACCCGCGCCGCCGCGGGGAGCCACGTCTTCCCCGGAATCACCACCGACGGCGTGTCCGCGCTGCTGACCACGGCGGGCAACGAGGACTGCCACGTCATCCTCCGCGGCGGCAGCGCGGGCCCGAACCACGACTCCGGCACGGTCGCCGACACGCTTGCCCGGTTGCGAAAGGCGGACCTGCCCGAACGCGTCGTCGTGGACGCCAGCCACGGCAACAGCGGTAAGGACCACGTCCGCCAGGCCGGGGTCGTGACGGAGCTGGCCGAACGCATCGGCGCGGGCGAGCCCGGGATCTCCGGCCTCATGCTGGAGAGCTTCCTCGCCGACGGCAGGCAGGATCTCACCCTCGGGCGCGCGGCGGACCTGGACTACGGCCGCAGCATCACCGACGCGTGTCTGGACTGGACCACGACGGCGTCGCTGCTCGACGACCTCGCCGCGGCGGTACGCGCCCGCCGGGGCTGACGGTCCCGCGCGGCCGAGCTGGCCGACCGGGCGCGGCGGAATCGCCTGCCGCGCCCGGTCAGTCGGTGAACCCGGCGCTCCGGCGCACCTGTTCGATGATCTTCCATCGCTCCAGGTTGTGCTGCGCGTCGGCGAGCGCGTCGTGGGCGTCGGCCGGCTGTTTGGGCAACGCGGGCTTGCCGACGTCCTCCCAGCGCTGGCGCAGGTCCCGGGTGAACCGGGGCAGCTGCCGCGGCAGCTTCGGCATCGCACCCCACAGCTGGGCCAGTGCGACGTGGTCGTAGGCGGCGTACCAGGCCCACAGTTCGATGCCGTCCGACGGCTTGCCGAAGAACTCGAGCAGGTCCTCGCGGATCCGTTCGCGACTGCGCCAGGCCTTGTCGGCGGGCGACGGCAGCTTGTCGAGCACGTTGTCGCGCACCCACTTGCCCGCCTTGGCCGGGTCGAACTCGGTCGAGACCGCGTAGAAGCTGCGTCCGGATTCGTCCACCACACCGATCGACACCAGGTCGATGGTCACGCCGTCCTCGATGAATTCGGTGTCGTAGAAGAATCGCACCGCAGCACCGTAACGGGCGCCCCGCCGGAGCGTGTGGGCCGGTCCGGCGGTACCCGTGACCGTACCGCGGTCCGCCCGCCCGTGGCCGCCCGCACGCGTGCAACCCGCCCGTCCACCCCGTCGCACAGGCGCGGGCTTCGAGTACTCAGCCCGCGCGACTCTCCGGCATCCGGGACGAGGCCACATCGGCCCCGGACCGGCCGACCCCACCGACCTCGCCGGCCTGCGGCTGCAGCGGCACCGCCGCCTCGCCGAGGTCCTCCTTGGCCTTGGCGGCGTAGACGTCGACGTACTCCTGGCCGGACAGTTCCATGAGCGCGTACATGATCTCGTCGGCGATCGACCGCTCCACGAACCGGTCACCGGCGAGCCCCTCGTAACGCGAGAAGTCGAGCGGCCTGCCGAAGCGGATCTCGAGCCGCCGCGGCCACCACATCTTCGAGCCGATGGGGTTGACCTTGTCGGTGCCGATCATGGCGACGGGGATCACCGGCGCCTGCGCCTCGAGCGCGATGCGCGCGACGC
Source organism: Prauserella salsuginis (assembly GCF_024648885.1). Taxonomy (GTDB): domain Bacteria; phylum Actinomycetota; class Actinomycetes; order Mycobacteriales; family Pseudonocardiaceae; genus Prauserella; species Prauserella salsuginis. Next base: position 477,126 of record NZ_JANBBF010000008.1, read on the forward strand.
CGGTCTTGCCCTTGTACAACCGTCCGTCGGGCGAGCGGGTGCCCTCCGGGTAGATCCCGAGCAGCCGCCCCTCGTCGAGCAGCCGGACGGCCGTGTCGAGCGCGGCCTGCGCCGCCGAGGCGCCCGAGCGGTCGATCGGGAACTGGCCGGAGGCGGTGAAGAACCACTTCTTGAGCCGCCCCTTGATGCCGGGCGCAGTGAAGTACTCCTGCTTGGCGGGGAACGTCACCCGCCGGGACACGTACACCGGCATGAAGAACGAGTCGGCCACGGCGAGGTGGTTGCTCGCGATGATGGCGCCGCCCTCGGCCGGGATGTTCTCCGTGCCGGTGACCTTCGTCGGCCACAGCAGCCGCAGCAGCGGACCGAGCAACACGTGTTTGAGCAGCCGATACAGCACCGGGCCGCGCCTCCTCATCTCCGCACCCAACCGAAGCGATCACAGTACGAACGCCGTGTGCACCGCCACAACAGCGGGACCGCAACCACCATGTATCTCACACCGGACACCGCTGCGGCGAGGCGTCGGCCTCCCCTCCCACGGGGAGAGCCGACGCTTCGCGCCCGCACGCCGCGCCGCCGTGCGACGATGACACCCGATCACCCGTGCAGAGGGAGGGACCTGCGGCATGCCCGTGCTCGCCGGCTCCGAGCCGTTCCGGCACACCGGGAACAGTCGAACCGGGGTGTCGCGGTGCCGCGGTGTCGCCCGCGGCGCGACCGACGGCGTCGGTACCGATCCGGCATGGGTCGCCGACATCGTCTTGCACAACGGCTTCCGCGTCGCCACCCTCGGTGGCGACGCGCCGCTTCTCTTCGAACGCGGCACCGCGTTCGCGGCCGCGGTCAGGCAGGTGGGGACCAAGTGAGCAGACCAGGCTCCGACGGACCGGAGAACGTCGACGCGACGTTCGAGGAGATCGTCGCGGATCTCCGTGCGCAGGGTTTCGACGAGCACGCGTTCGATCCGCAGGGCTTCGACGAACCCGGCGGCGACCACCGTGACGACCGGGGCGGGGCCGCGGGCGATCGCGGCGGCGCGCTGGCGGAGCGCCCCGGACCGGGTCCTGCCGACGACCGCGACGACGACCGTGACGACGACGGCGGCCCGGCCGGGACCGCCCCGGGCTCGCGCGGTGACGGGTGGCGGGACAGCCCGATCGCCTGGGACGAGACGATGTTCGGCCCGGCGCCCGGCGGCGACGAGGATCCCGACGACCACTTCGTCCCGCCCGAACCGCCGCCGCTGCCGAAGCCGCGCAAGGGCGCGGTGGTCGTACTGGTGCTGCTGGTCCTCGGAATGCTGCTGTTGATCGCCCCGTCGCTCGTCGGCCTGTCCGGAGGGGTGGCCACGCCGCTCGGCATGCTCGCGCTCGCGGCGGGACTCGCGCTGCTGCTGTTGCGCGTCAGGCAGGGCCCGCCGGACGGAGCCGACCCGACCAACGGTGCCCAGGTCTGACCCATCGTCGTGGGCGGGCTCCTCACTCGGGCGTGCAGGCGTCGAGCAGTCGCCACAGCGCGTCCGGGGCCATGGTCGCCGTGGCACCGGCGCCGAGACTCCCCCGCCGCCGGTCGTCGGCCGTGACCGCGACGAGATGATCGCCGGGCCCGGCGGCCCGCGCACGACGGACGACCGCCGGGAACCCGCCGTCACCGGTGCCGCCTGCGTCCACCAGCTCGACACCGGCACCGGCACCGGAGCCGCCCGCCGCCGGGCCGTCGGCGACCAGCACCACGTGCGGCCACCACGTCCAATGCGCAGCTCCGGCCACGTCGCCCAGGCCCAGATCGCCCGCGGCCACGCCGACGCCGGCGAGTACCGTCAGCTGGTCGCGCAGCCGCGGCACCGCTCCGGCCTCGCCACCCGGCCGGCCGGGGCGCGCGCCGAGCACGGTGTCGGCGTCGACCAACAGCACGAGCCGCCGGTCGAGCTGACCGCGAAGCTCCGGCCAGGCCGCGGCGAACCCGCTGTGCAGCGGATAGTCGGCGACGTCAGCGGGCGGTACCCAGCGCAGGGCCGTGCTCTCGGCGTTGGTCACACGCGGCTGCGCCGCGTCACCGACCGCCGTCGCGAGGACCGTGGTGTACCGCCAGCTGCCGTGTTCGTCGGCGCGCTGGGCGAGCACCCGGAAGGCCTCGCCGGACACGGCCGTCTCCTCCTCGGTCTCCCTGGCCGCTGCCTGGGCAGACGTCTCCTGCGGCTGCACCGCGCCGCCCGGCAGCGCCCACGAGCCGCCTTCGTGCGTCCAGTCGGCGCGGTGCTGCAGCAGCACTCCGCGACGCGGATCGCTCAGCAGCAGCCCGGCGGCTCCGAACAGCCCCCAGTGCCGCCGTCCGCAGTCGCAGCTGACGAATCCGTCCCCGTTGCCGACCAGCATCGTTCGAATCTAGCGTGTCCGGCCCGCGACACGCCCGTGGCCGACAGGATCAGACCACTCCCCGGCCGCTCTCGGCCGCGAGCGTGGCGGCGCCGACGATGGCGGCCTCGTCGCCCAACTGCGCCGTCCGGATCCGTGCGTGCGGACGGTGTTTCCCGCCCGTCACCGCGCGCAGGTACGTCTCCCGCGCGTCGTCGAGGAACAGCGGCGCCGACGCCGATACGCCCCCGCCGATGACCACGACTTCCGGGTCGTAGACGTCGGCCACGAGCGCCAGGCCTTCCCCGAGCCACCGGGCGAGCTCGGCCATGGCTCTGCGCGCGAGGGGGTCACCGTCCCGCGCGGCCCCGGCAACACGGCGGCCCGTCACGGCGCCCGGGTCCCCGGCGGCCTCCCGCGCCAGCACCGTCGAGTGCTCGGGCCGGGTCGCCAGCAGTTCGATCGCCGTGGCGGCCAGGGCCGTGCCGCTGCAGTACCGCTCCCAGCAGCCGGACTTGCCGCACGGGCACTGCCGTCCGCCCGGCACGAGGCACAGATGGCCCAGCTCGGGCGCCACGCCGTGCGCGCCGCGGAACAGTTCACCGCCGAGCAGCAGGCCGGCGCCGATACCGGTGCCGAGCGCGACGAACACGCCCACCGACGCGCCCCGCGCCGCTCCGAAGCGATACTCGGCGAACGTCGCCGCGTTGGCGTCGTGTTCGAGGGTCACCGGCAGTCCCAGCCGGGCACTCATGTGCTCGGCCACCGTGGCGGTCCGCCACGGCAGGTGCGGGGCGAACATCACCGACGTGCGATCGCTCCCGACGAATCCGGCGACGGCCAGGCCCACGGCGGCCACCTCGTGCCTGCTCCGCAGGTCTGCCACGACACCGGCGATCGCCTCCTCGAGTGCCGTCTCGTCGCGCGGGGTACCGGTGCGCGCGGTGTCGAGCACGTCGCCGGTCCCGTCGACGACCCCGGCACGGATGCTCGTGCCGCCGACGTCGATTCCGATCGCGGCCACGGGCTACTCCCCCGGTTCCCAACTCTCACGCGGGCGTACGGGCACCCGCTGAACCCGACGCGACGAGCCTGCGGGCCCGCTCCCGCCGGAACCGCGGCCGGGCCGCTCGGCGAACACCGACGCCGGTGTGGCGGTGAAGCCCGCCGGGGCGGGCCCCGGCCGGGACGACGGACGGTAGCCGGGCATGTGCACCCCCTCGTCCGGCTGCCACCGGTCGGCGAGCACGGCGCGGAGCAGCGCGATGAGCGCAGCGGCCTGGTCGAGCACGCGCACCGCGATCTCCGGCGTCTCACCCCGCACGATCGCGATGACGGCGCAGAGCGGGCACCACGAACACGCCGATGCCCGGTCGCCGTCACCCTCCGCCGCGGCGTCGGCCCCGGAACCGGCCGGCGAGCCGGGGTGCGCGGCGCTCTCGTGCGAGCCCGGCTGCGAGGCGCCGCCCCACGGGGTCTGCGCCTCGCACGAGCCCGGATCACCCTGGCCGTGTCCCGCGGCGAACACGCTCCGCAGCCACGGCTCGGCCCGCTCGGTGACGAGGTCGACCAGCAGCCGGATCTCCTCGGCCAGACGCGCGCCGTCGGCCGTGGGCCCGGCCCCGGCTCCCGGTTCCCCCGCGCGGCCCGCGGGCCCGTCGGTGCCGCTCATTCCGCTCCCTCCAGGTGCACGAGCACGCCGCGGGGATCGGATTCGGCATCCGTGATCCGGCAGGCGCGCAGTGGTTCCGGCAGCGCGATCAGCCTGCGCACACCGTCGACCGTGATCGCGAGATCGTCGTCGACCCGCGCCAGGTCGACGACGCTGTCCCGGGCGAGCGGCACTGCCACCCGGAGCCGATAGCCGTCGCCGGCTTCGAACATCTGCAACAGCGGGCCGCCGGCCTCCGTCGGTGCGGAGCCGTCGGCCGTCGAGCCCTGCCCGAGCGGGTTCGACGTGCCGTACAGCTCGGTGGCGATCTCCCGCAGCGCGGCCACCCCGACCGGTTCGTCGGCGCGGTACTCGACCGAGCGCAACCGCTCCGCGGCCTCGCCCAGCCCGGAACGGGCCAGCTCCGCCAGCACCTCGTCCTGTTGCCGGCGGCGCTGCCGTACCCATGCGGCGGCTGCGCCGCGCCACCAGCCCGGCGAGGGCATCACGCGGTTCGCGATCATCCCGTCGACGCGGATGCCGCGCAAGGCGAGCGAGGTCAGCGTCCGCCGCGTCTCGGCGACGACGACCCGCTCGGGCGTGAACACCAGCCGCACGCTCGTGCGCACAGGGTCGGTCAGCAGGTCCCGCAGCGACCGGGTGTGGTCCGCCAGCCGGGCCATCGACCGGGCCAGCCCGGACCGCTTGGCCACAGGACCCGCCATACGCCTCAGATACCCCGACACGGCCTCGGGCAGCGCCAACAGGCGCAACGTCTCGGCCGTCGGGCCGCAGTCGACGACGACGGCGTCCCACTGCCGCGTCCCGGCGAGCCGCTGCACCTCGCCGAGTGCCAGCAGCTCGTCGACCCCGGGAACGACGCTCAGCTCCTCGGCGGCGAGCCCGTCCAGTCCGCCGCCGCGCACCAGCGCCGCCTGCAGCTGCTCGCGCACGCCGTCCCACGCGCCGTCGGCCAGAGCGCGGACGTCGAGCTGCGCGCCGTACAACCCGTCGGCCACCGCCGCCGGCTCGTGCCCGAGCGGCACCGCGAACGCATCGGCCAGCGAATGTGCCGGGTCGGTCGACACGACCAGTGTCGCGGCCCCGCGGTCCGCCAGTGCGGCACCGGTCGCGGCAGCCAGCGTCGTCTTGCCGACACCGCCCTTCCCGGTCAGCAGCAGCAGTCGCACGCGCGTTAGCCCTCGGCCTCGACGCGCTTCTTCAGTTCCTTCAGAGCAGTGTCCATGATCATTTTCTCGGCCTTGCGCCGCAGCATTCCGATCATCGGCAGCGCCAGCTCCACGGCCAGCGTGTACGTGACCTTGGTGCGGTCACCGCCGAGCGGTTCGAGCTCGTACCTGCCGTTCTGGGTCTTCTGCATCTGGCCTTTCACCAGATGCCAGCTCACCGACAACCCGTCGTCGGCCCAGTCGTACTCGAGCGTGTAGACGTCCTTGACCGGGCCCGAGTCGAGCGTGAACCGCACCTGCGTGGCCCGGCCCCGTTCGTCGGTGCCCAGCACCTCGGTCTGCTGCACCGCCTTGGCCCACTCCGGATAGGCAGGCAGATCGGCGATGACGGCCATGATCTGCTCCGGAGGGGCATCGACCTCGATGGACTGCGTGGACTGGTCGGCCATGGCGCTAGAGCGTAGCGGTCCGGTGTTTCACCATCGCAGCACGTAGGGCCGCGGGTCGCGCTTGAAATGTCCCACGTTGCGGCATTCGGTCACCCCGACCCGCTTCGCAGCGGCCAGCGGCTGGTGAACGTGGCCGAACAGCGACCACCGGGGCCGCTCCCGCACGATCAGGTCGGCAAGCGCCTCCGAGCCGAGCTCACCCCGCCGCGCGACGACGTCGTAGGTCAGTTCCGGCAGCGCGGGCGGGATGTGACTGCACAGCACGTCCACGCCGGTCAACCCGGCGACGGCCTTGTCGAACTCCTCACGCGTGCGCAGGTAGGGCCGCCACGCCTGGTCGCGCCGCGGGGCCGCACCCACCGGCAGCACCGCACCCCCGACGAACCCGAACCGGAGCCCGCCGATGTCGCAGACGTCACCGTCGACGAAGTGCAGGCCGGGCGCCTCGAACTCCGGCCACAGCGCGGGGGCGTCCACGTTGCCGGGGATCGCATAGGTCGGCGCTGACAGCACGCCGAACAGTCGCGTGTACTGCTCGCGCACGGCCTCGTCGACCGCCGACCGCGGGTCGTCCAGGCTTCCCCACAGCCGTTTCGACAGCTCGACCATCTCCCGCCTGCGGCCTTCGCGGCGCAGCGTGGCGAAGGTGGCGACGTGCTCGGCGCCGAACAGCGAACCGAGGATGCCGCCACCGTGCTCGTGGTAGTCGACAAAATCGATCAGGTCACCGAGCACGACGAGCGCATCGGCACCGTCCCCGGCGCGCGCCAGCGCCTCGGCGTTGCCGTGCACGTCGGAGACCACATGAACCCGCACGTGATCATTCTACCGCCGCCGGCGGCGGCATCCCGGCGGCGCGGCCGTCCTCCAGCGTCACCTTCAGGTCCAGCGCGATCGCCTTCGCCGCACGCGCCCGTCGGTCGAATTCGCGCCGCAGGAGCGCACCGGAGAGGCGCTGGCCCTCACCCGTGACGGGGGTAGCGCGCAGGAAATAGTGCAGCAGGGTGCCGTCGAGCACGGGTTCCAGCCACACCTCCATCGTGCCGACCAGCGCGCCCCGCACGGTCCAGCGCAAGCCCTGATCGCCGCGGTCGGTATAGACTTCCAAGACCAGGTCGGGCCAGTACCGCCGCCACGCCGCCGGGTCCGCGAAGACCGCGGCGAGTGTGCTCGGGGGCACGGTCAGGAAGGTCTCGTCGACGATGTCGAGCGCAGGCTCGGATTCGGATCCGGTCACGGTTGCGAGATGGTATGCGCCTCACAACACGCGCACACCCACCCATGGTGAACGGCACCGGCACCGGCTAAGTTGACCGGCGAGTAACAACGTTGTTTGGAATCCCACTGCGGAGGTTGACGTGCGCGAATACAGCGCCCCAGCACTACGGCCCATCGCCGACGACGAGAACGCCTCCGACGTCGTCTGGGCCAACGCCGAGCGGTTCGGCGACACCGTGAGCTTCCGTCGACTGATCGACGGGTCGTGGCGCGACGTCACCGCGCGCACCTTCGCCGCCGAAGTGCTCTCCGCCGCCAAGGGCCTCATCGCCGCCGGTATCGAGCGCGGCGACCGGGTCGGCCTGATGTCGAAGACCCGCTACGAGTGGACCCTGTTCGACTTCGCGATCTGGGCCGCGGGCGGCGTCACCGTGCCCATCTACGAGACGTCCTCGGCCGAGCAGGTCCACTGGATCCTGTCCGACTCGGGCGCCAAGGCGGTCATCGTCGAGACCGACGAGCACACCGCCGCCCTCGGCGAGGTCCGCGACCGGCTGCCCGAGCTGGCCCACGCCTGGCAGATCGACGGCGGCGACCCCGCGGTCGAGGCGCTGACCGCGCTCGGCGCCGACCGCGCCGACGACGACGTCCACACCCGCCGCCGCTCCGTGGGGGCCGACGACGTCGCCACGATCTGCTACACGTCCGGCACGACGGGCAGGCCGAAGGGCGTCACCCTCACCCACCGGAACCTGCTCTCCGAGGTGCGGGCCGACATCGACGCGTTCCCGGATCTGATGGAGTCCGGCAACTCGCTGCTGCTGTTCCTGCCGCTCGCCCACATCCTGGCGCGCGCCATCGCCATCACCGCGTTCACCTCCCGCGTCACGCTCGGCCACACCGACACCACGGATCTGGTCTCCGACCTCGGCGCCTTCCGGCCGACGTTCGTGGTCGCCGTGCCGCGCGTGTTCGAGAAGGTCTACAACTCGGCCAAGCTCAAGGCACACGCCGCGGGCAAGGGCAAGATCTTCGACGCGGCCGAGGCGACCGCGATCGCCTACAGCCAGGCCACCGACGCCGGCAAGGTCGGCCTGGGCCTCAAGCTCAAGCACGCGGTGTTCGCCAAGCTCGTCTACAGCAAGCTGCACGCGGCACTGGGCGGGCGGTGCATCGCGGCCGTGTCGGGCGGCGCCCCGCTGGGCACGCGCCTCGCGCACTTCTTCCGCGGTATCGGGGTGCCGGTGTTCGAAGGCTACGGCCTGACCGAGACCACCGCCGCCGCATGCGTCAACACGCGCGATGCCTTCAAGGTCGGCACCGTCGGCAGGCCGGTCGCGGGCACCTCCGTGCGCGTGGCCGAGGACGGTGAGCTCATGCTCTCCGGTGGTGTGGTGTTCGGCGAGTACTGGCGCAACGAACAGGCCACCGCCGAGTCCCTCGAGGACGGCTGGTTCCACACCGGCGATCTGGGCGAGGTCGACGACGAGGGCTTCGTCAAGATCACCGGCAGGAAGAAGGAGATCATCGTGACGGCGGGCGGCAAGAACGTCGCCCCGTCGACGATGGAGGACGCGCTCAAGGCGCACCCGTTGATCAGCCAGGCGATGGTGGTCGGCGACCAGCGTCCGTTCATCGGCGCGCTGGTGACCATCGACGAGGAGTTCTTCCCGACGTGGAAGGAGCAGAACGGCAAGCCCGCCGACGCCACCGTGGCCGACCTGGCCGGGGACGAGAAGCTGCGTGCGGACGTGCAGGCCGCCGTGGACGAGGCGAACAAGCTCGTCTCACACGCCGAGGCTGTCAAGAAGTTCAGCATCCTGCCGCGGGACTTCACCGAGGCGGGCGGCGAGGTCACGCCGAGCATGAAGCTCAAGCGCAATGTCGTCAGCAAGAACTACGCGGGCGACATCGACTCGCTGTACGCCAAGTAGGTCAGCGGCCGGTTCCACGTGGGAGGGGTGCTCACCGCGCGGTGAGCACCCCTCCCACATGTGTGCCTCCTCCCGCCCCACCCGGCGGGTCCGGCACCGCCTGCCGTCCGTCCGCGGTCGCCGCACACGGTCCCCGGCCGCCGCACGATCCCGGCCACGCCGACGTCGCAGACGCGATCATCACCGTCCGCTGCGGACATCACCGTCCCCGGGGTCCTGCCGCCACTCTCGGGCCGTGCCGCCACGTCCGGATCAGCGGTGCTCCCGGAAGGGGCACCGCCACCGCGACCCGTGGCCGCCCCTCCGGGGTGTCTCGGACCGCGACGGCCGCGGGCCACCGCCGACGGTCACTGCCGCCGAATCAGCGGCACGACCGGCGCCTGCTTGTCCGACAGCGGGATCTCGTACCGCTGCGCCAGGTAGGACGAGATCTGCTTGAACAGCGGCGCGGCCGAGCTGCCCGCGGGCAGCGTCGTGTCCGGAGCGTCGAGCCGGATGCCGACGACGAAACGGGGGTCGTCGGCGGGCAGAATCCCGGTGAACGTGATGTTGTAGAGCTCGTTGCTGTAGGCACCCGTCTTCGGGTCGACCTGCTGACCCGTGCCGGTCTTGCCCGAGATCTGGTACCCCTCGATCGCGGCCTGCGGCGCCGTGCCGCTGTCGTAGAGGTCGCCGTCCTGCGTCGTCGCCCGCAGCATGTTGCGCACCTCGCGGGCGGTCTTCGCACTCACGACGCGCGTGCGCTCCGGCTTCGATTCGGCGACGCGCCTGCCGTCGGGCGTGCGGGTCGCGGCGACGACCCGCGGTTGGACGCGCACGCCGTCGTTCGCGATCGCCTGGTACATCCCCGCCATCTGCAGCACCGTCATCGACAGACCCTGGCCGATCGGCAGGTTGCCGAACGTGGTGCCCGACCACTGGTTGCGCGGCGGAATGTAGCCGGGGCTCTCGCCCGGCAGGCCGGCGCCGGTGCGCTGGCCGAGACCGAACTTCTTCATCAGGTCCATGTACCGGTCGGGGCCGAGCTCCTGGGCGAGCATCAGCGTGCCGACGTTCGACGACTTGGCGAAGATGCCGGTGGTGGTGAACGGCTGCGTGCCGTGTTCCCACGCGTCGCGCACCGTGTGGTCGGCGACCTTCATCGAACCGGGGACCCGGTGGACGTCCCGGGGGCCGGTGACACCGTCCTCGATCGCCCCCGCCGCCGTGACGAGCTTGTTCACCGAGCCCGGTTCGAACGGCTGCGTGACAGCCTCCTCCGTCATGAGGTCCGGGTCGAGGTTGTCCGGGTCGAGGGTCTGCTCGCTCGTCAACCCGTAGATCTCGCCGGTCTTCGAATCCAGCACCACTGCGCTGCCGCCGTCGGCGCGCGATTTCGCGACGTAGTCCGACAGCATCCGCTGCAGGTTGTACTGCACGTCGGAGTCGAGGGTCAGTTCGAGGTCGGACCCGGGAACCGCCGGTTGCACCTCCCGCTCCGTACCCGGGATCACCACGTCGGTGCCCTGCGCCGTGTCCACGACCTGCCGGCCCGGCTCACCCGTCAGCACGCTGTTGTGCGCGCTCTCCAGTCCGGCGAGCCCTTCGATGTTGTGTTTGGACTGGTCCGGCTCCTCCATCCGCCAGTTGGCGAAGCCGACGATGTTCGACCCGATTTTCCCTGCCGGATACTCCCTGCGGGCGCGCTTCTCGTAGCCGATCTCCGGGAACTTCTCCTGGATCTCGTCGGCGACCGACGGCTTCACGTCGTCGACGAGATAGGTGAAGCTCGAGTCCTTGTCGCGGAACTTCTCGAGCAGCTCGGACTCGGTCGTCTTGTCCGGCACCTGCTGCGCGATGAACTTCGCGATCTCGGCGACCCGCGTGTCGAAGCTCTCGTCCGAGTCCGGGTTCTTCTTCTCGGCCTCGGACCAGTTCTTGCGCATCAGCCGCAGGTTCGCCCACAGGGTCCTCGTCTCGACGCTGAACGCGAGTTTCGCGCCGTTGCGGTCCACAATGGAACCGCGCTGGGCCGGGATGTCGATCGTGGTGGTGCGCTGCTGCTCGGCGCGCGCCGACAACGCCTCCGCCTGGAATCCCTGCACGTGGACGAGTTTGACGCCGGTGGCGACGAGCACCACGGCGAGCGCGATCCGGCCCGCCACGAACCGGCTCCGCGTACCACGGTCGGCCGGGGCCTGCCCGGCGCGACGAGCCTTCGCCGAGTACGTCCGTCCCACCGGGCCGCGCCCCCGCGACGGCGCCTTACCGCTCGCGCCCCCCGCACCAGCCGGTCGTTTCGGTCGCATCGGTCCCCTCCGGATCACTCACACTCTCCCCGCCCGCGCCGACGGGCGGGGAGTCAGTCGGCCGTCTCCTGGCCGTCGGACTCGGCAGCCCGGTCATCGGCGCCGGCGTCCCCAGTGTCACCGCTGCGGGAGCTGTCGTCGCCACTGCCGCGGTCACCGCGCGTGTCGGCTCCGGCCTGCTGGTCACGCTGCTGCCCGCGTTGCCCGTCCGGTGCGTCGTCGTCCGGTGCGTCGTCGTCCGGTTCGTCGCCGCCCCGTGCGTCGTTCCCCCGCGAGTCGTTCCCCTGCGAGTCGTTGTCGGCTGCGTTGCCGCCATCCCGGCCGCCACCACCGTCGGCGGCCCGGCCGTCGTTCCCGTGCTCGGCGGGCTGTTGCGGCGCGGGCCCGTTCGCGCGCTTCGGCTCGCCGACCACGCGCACCGCGCCGTCGGTGGCCACGACGAGCCGCGCCGGATCGCCGCCCGGGACCATGCCAAGCGCCTCGGCCCGTTCGGCGAGCTGTGCCGGCGCACCGGCCGACGCGACCGCACGCTGGAGTTCCTCGGACCGTTCGGCCAGCGAGTCGTTGTTCTGGCGGAGTTGTTCGAGCCGGTACGAATCGGAGATCGCCTGGGTCGAGAGCCACAGCGTCGTCGCCACTCCCACGGCCATCAACGCCATGAGCATCAGCACGAACGACGCCCGGGACCGCGGCCACCGGAGCTGCAGGCGCAGCCTGCGCGGCTCGGGCGTCTCGCTGCGTTCGGTCTGCCGCTGCAGCGCCTCGACGCGCTGCGCCCGGCGAGCGTAGGCGCGCTCTGCCGCAGAGCTGCGGCGGCGCGGCGAGCCGGTCGCGGGAGCGGAAGCCGGTGCCTGCCTCGTGCCACGCCGCGGACTCTGCCGCGGCCGCTCGACCGGCTGGGAACGAGGACGTGCGGGTGCAGTCATGAGGCAGCCGCTCCAATCCGCTCGGCCGCGCGCAGACGTACCGACGCCGCACGCGGGTTGTGCTCGATCTCCTGCTCGCCCGCCTTCTCGGCACCGCGGGTGAGCAGGCGGAACTCGGGGCCGTGGCCGGGAAGCTCGACGGGCAGTCCCTCCGGGGTCCGCGAGGCGGCACGGTCGGCGAGGGTCCGCTTGACGATGCGGTCCTCGAGCGAGTGGTAGGCCTCGACGACGATGCGACCGCCTTCGCCGAGCGCGTCGAGCGCGGCCGGCACGGCGGTACGCAGCACGTCCAGCTCCTGGTTCACCTCGATACGCAGGGCCTGGAACGTCCGCTTCGCCGGATGCCCGCCGGTGCGCCTGCTGGCGGCGGGCACGACGTCGTAGAGCAACCGGACGAGCCGCTCACTGCGGTCGAAGGGCTCGGACTCCCGTTCGGCGACGATCGCCTTGGCGATCCGCTGGGCGAACCGTTCCTCGCCGTACTCGCGCAGGATGCGGGACAGCTCCGGGACCGAGTACGTGTTGAGCACATCGGCCGCACGCAGACCCGTGGTCTGGTCCATGCGCATGTCCAGTGGAGCGTCCTGAGCGTAGGCGAAGCCACGGTCGGCGACGTCGAGTTGCATCGACGAGACACCCAGGTCCATGAGCACGCCGTCCACATGCGACAGGCCGAACTCGTCGAGGACGTCGGGCAGCGCGTCGTACACGGCGTGGACGTACTCGACACGGTCCCCGTGGCGCGCCAGCCGCTGCCGGGCGCGCTCGAGTGCGTTCGGGTCCCGGTCCAGACCGATGAGCCGCAACCGTGGATGTGCCGCCAGCAGGGCGTCGGCGTGGCCGCCGAGACCGAGTGTCGTGTCGACCAGAACGGCGTCGCGGTCGGCCACCGCGGGAGTCAGCAGCGCGGTGACCCGGTCCAGCAGCACGGGCAGGTGCGCGGAGTCACTGGTCACTGCGCCCCCTTCCGTCCCGCCCCACCGGGACTGTCCTCCCCGACGCGGGGCGGATGCCTACAGGTTGCGGGCCTGATACCGGGGAAGGTGCATCAGGGCCGCAGCCTGAGGGCATCCGCGCCCACGTCGTCCGTTCGTTGCTTCCCGCGTCCCCGACAACTCGGGAAGCACGCCATGACCGGATCTCCGGTTTCCCGCGTCAGAAGACACCGGGCAGGATCTCCTCCTGCGCCTTGGCGTAGTTGTCCTCGTTCTCGTCCAGATAGGACTGCCACGCCTCGGAATCCCAGATCTCCAGCCTGGTGATCGCCCCGATCACCACGCATTCCTTGTTGAGCCCGGCATAGCGCCGCAACTCGGGTGCGATCGGAATCCGACCCTGGCTGTCCGGTCGCTGTTCGTCGGTTCCCGCGAACAGGTACCGCTGGTAGGCCCGCACCGATTCGTTCGTGAACGGGGCCTCCGCGACCTTCCTGGCCATCTGTTCGAACTCCGCTCGCGGGAAGACGTAGAGGCAGTGGTCCTGACCTTTGGTGATCATCAGACCCCCAGCCAACGCTTCCCGGAACTTCGAGGGCAGCGTCAACCGCCCCTTGTCGTCCAGCTTCGGGGTGTGAGTGCCGAGGAACATCGGCCTCCACCTCCCCTGCCGAGCCCGCAATCCGTCCCGTCGGACCCGCCGGCATCGACCACGGAGCTCCCTTCCGCCCCACTGCTCACCACCGTACCCCACTTCTCCCCACAGTCAACGTGAAAAGCCGGGAAACAGGATCGAACCAGTGGCGTTCACCCAGGTCACAGCCGTGGTTCTACAGTGGGGGACGGTGGGGGAAGATCGCCGCCCCGGGGGATGTAGTCGACCTCCCGACGCCCGCAAGACGCCCGCTATGCCCGATTCGCGGGCGAAATTCGCCGTTCGGCAGGTCCGGTGGGTGACAGTGGGGAACCGTCGTCCCCGAAGTGGGGAGCACCGTGGGGAGCCCCCGGAGTGGATGGGACCACCGGTGGGGAGCGGGGTGGGGAACCATGGTCGCCGGCGTCCGGGGCGGGCGGCCGTGGGCGCGAACGCCGTCAGCGGCGGCCGGGTGCCGCAGGGGACCCGGCGACGGTGGTCTGTTCCCCTGCGAGGAGGTCGGCGAGACGGGCCGCCACGCGCTCACGGCCGGCGGGCGCCACCGTCAGCCAGGGATCGCCGGCGGGGCCGGGCCGGACGACGGCCGTGTAAGCGCCCACGTCGGTGAGGAACCAGCTGATGCCACCCTGCCTGACGAGCCGGGTCGCCTCGCGGCGGTACACGGAGAACTGTCCTGCCGACAGCACCGGTCGTGCCTGGATGGCCAGCACCTCGCGCACCTGGCGGTCGTGGGCGCGCGAACCGGTGCCGCCCTCGTAGACCGGATCGGCGGCCGTGTCGAGGGTGGCCGACGGCAGGCTCACGCCGTGTCCTGGCCCGCCCTCGACATCGGGCAGGATCGCCGCCGCCTCTGCACAGGCGCGGTCGCGTGCAACGGCGTCGAGACCGATGGTGCGGTTCGGCTGGACGGCCAGCACTCCCCTGCCGTCGGGCAGTTGCGCAACCAGTCCGCGGAGTGGTTCGGGGTCGGCCGCGTCGAACAGCACTTCGCACTCGATCGTCGCAGCCGCCGCAGCGATGCCGGCCAGCCGGCCGCGCAGCGCCTCGTCCAGTTCGCCGGGGTACAGACCGCGGTCGGCGAGGTTGGCGTAGACATCTCGGCGGATGCTCGCGCGTTCGTCCTCGGTGCGGCCCACGCTCGGCACGGCGAGCACGGACGGCGGCGCGCCGAGTTCCAGGTCCGACCAGAGCACGTCGAACGCCGATGCCGAGAGGCGGATCATGCCGGGCCGCTCAGCGACGGCGGCACCGTGAACGAGGGCACCCGCGCCGCGTCGCGCAGCGCGAGATCACGCGCGTGCAGCACGTCGATGGCCCGGCGCCGCGCCTCCTCGGCCTCGGCGCGACGCTCCGCCATCACGTCGGTCAGACCGGCCAGGGCGGCCAGGTCGCCGGTGCCCATGGCGTCACGGATCATCGCGCCCGGGTCGTACGAGACCGGATCCGGCATCGCCGACCGCGCGTGCGCCGACGCACCCGTCTGCGCCGACACGGCATCGCCCAGCGTGCCGGCGGTCGCCGCGGCCTGTCCTGCCCAGGCGGTGGCCCGGCCCAGCGCCGCCCGCAGCGCCTGGCCGGCCTCGCCCTGCCACGCCTCCTCCGAGGCTGCGGCCGTGCCGGCCAGTTGCTCGCTCGCCTGCTGCAGCGTGCGACCGAGGCTCCGCCATCCCGTGCCGATCTCACCGGCGGACTCGGGATCGTTGCCGCTGTCGACGATGTCCTTGAGCTGCTCGTGGCTGTACCACTCGTACCGCACTCCCGGTTCCGGGAGTGCGGGGCCGGCGGTGCCCTCTCCCCCGGCGGCGCCCGCACCGCCCTGTGGTGACCCGCCGTGGGACGGCTCGCTGGGTGACGGCTCGCTCATCCGGCCCTCCCGGGAAGATCGGGTGCAATCAGCTCCGCCACGGCCGACGCACGGTCGCAGGACTCGCTGGTACCGCGGAAGTCCGCCGTGGAGACATCGATGTGGACCGACGCGGCCGGCCCCGCGGCGAGCAGCACCGTGCAGGTGCCGTCGTCGGCGGCGGGATCGGCGACGCGCCGCGCCTCGCGCCCCGCGATCTGCAGCGGGGTCGTCTGCCCCTCCGGCTGCAGCTCGGCCAGTGCGGACGTGGTGTCGAACGTGACGGTGACGCCGCCGGCACCCGGCTCGGTGTAGTCGCAGGCGCGGACCGAGCCGACGGTGCGCCGCTCCCCCGGCACGGTCAGCCCGGCCGTCGACCGCTCGGCGGGCGTCAGCCACGCACACGGATCCGGATCGGCCGTCACCGCGCTCGCGGACGGTGCCGTCGTTCCCGACGGCCCGGTCTCCACCGGCGTGTCCGGCGACGCACCGCCTGCACCCGCCGCCGCGTCCCCGCCGGCCTCGCCGCACGCCGACACCCCGAGCAGAGCCGCACCGGACAGCGCCGCCACGAGCCCCGCGCGGAGCTTCACCGCACCACCGCTGCGTACACCCTCACCCGTTCCGGTACCGCGCGGCCGGCCTAACCACCGGTTCACCCGCCGTGACAATCGACGCCCTTCAACTCGCCCTCGGCCTGCTCGTCCTGACTGCGGTACTGCTCGAGCGCGGTGGTGATCCGGGATCGCAGATCCGCCAGCTCCCTGCCGAACGCCACGAGCGCGTCCGAGACCGCACCCGAGGCCGGTTCGGCCCCGCCCGCGGGGTCGATGCCGTAGCGGGCCATGAACTCGCCGATCTCCCCGGCGTAGCCACCGCCGAGCGGCACCGATCGGCCGAGCACCTTCGCCTCCCGGACGAGCCTGCCGACGACGTCCTGGAGGTCATTGATCTGCTGCAACGCGTCCTCGGCCAGCTCCGGCGCCACGGCGAAGGTGCCGGCCGGCACGTCGACCGGGCCCGTGACGGGGGTGGGCGTACCACTGGTCATCGCGAGGTGCCTCTCCGTAACCGGACGGTTCCAGCCCGCAATCCTAGGCGACCGTGTGCCGGTGTCCAGCCCGCCACTCGTCTCGCGCGGCCGCGGTGGCCGTGCGCCTGCGGCCGTGTGCCCGGTGTCACCGAGGCACCACGCGGGGTGAATCCCCTCGTTTCGCCCGTGTTTGACACACTTCATGGGAGTCTGGAGCAGGGCGCATGCACGAATGTGGAGGTCGCGTGACGTCGAGAGGGCACACTGCCGCAACCACCGAGACGTTCGGTGACCGCCCCGCGTATCCGACGGCCGGAACGCCCGCACCGCACGCGGTCCTCGGCGACCTGCACGACACGGCACAGCGCATCGGCGCGAACGTGGAACGCGTGCTGGTCGGCAAGCCCGACGTCGTCCGCATCGCACTGGTCACCCTGCTGTCCGAGGGGCACCTGCTCGTCGAAGACGTCCCCGGCGTCGGCAAGACCTCCCTCGCCAAGGCGCTGGGCCGGTCCATCGACTGCACCGTGAGCCGTATCCAGTTCACCCCCGACCTCATGCCGAGCGACGTCACCGGCGTGTCGATCTACAACCGCCAGCAGGCGACGTTCGAGTTCCGCCCCGGTCCGGTGTTCGCGAACATCGTCGTCGGCGACGAGATCAACCGCGCCTCTCCCAAGACCCAGTCCGCGCTGCTGGAGTGCATGGAGGAACGGCAGGTCACCGTCGACACGACGACGTACCCGCTCGACTCGCCGTTCATGGTCATCGCCACGCAGAACCCGATCGAGATGGAGGGCACCTACGCGCTCCCCGAGGCCCAGCGCGACCGCTTCACCGCGCGCGTCTCGGTCGGCTACCCGGACCCGCAGGCCGAACTGGCGATGGTCGACGAGCACGCGGGCCACAACCCGCTCGAAGACCTCACGCCGGTGTCGGACGGCGAGACCGTGCATCAGCTGGCTCGCGCCGTCCAGCAGCTGCACGTCGCGCCCGAGGTGCGGCAGTACGCGGTCGACCTGGTGTCGGCCACCCGGCAGCTGCCGGAACTGCGGCTCGGCGCCTCCCCGAGGGCGACGCTGCAGTTGGTCCGCGCCGCGCGCGCCCAGGCCGCGCTCGCCGGCCGCGAGTTCGTCGTGCCGGACGATCTGCACGCGGTCGCCGTGCCCGTACTGGCCCACCGGCTCGTCCTCACGACCGAGGCACTCGCCGCACGCCGCTCCGCCTCGGACGTCATTCACACCGTCCTGCAGCGGGTTCCCGTGCCCCAGCGCGGCGCGCCGGCGGGTGGGGCGGCCGGCACCGGAGCACCCGGTGCCGGCGCCCGCCCGCCGGTACCGCACTCCG
Source organism: Prauserella salsuginis (assembly GCF_024648885.1). Taxonomy (GTDB): domain Bacteria; phylum Actinomycetota; class Actinomycetes; order Mycobacteriales; family Pseudonocardiaceae; genus Prauserella; species Prauserella salsuginis. The sequence goes on from NZ_JANBBF010000008.1 coordinate 494,952, forward strand.
CCAACGGCCACGGCGGCCAGCCGGCGCGGCCGGGTGCCGGTGCGGGCCAGCCCGGCGCGCCGGACGGCCACGGCGGCCCGTACGGCCACTGAACACGGATCCGACCATGACCAGCTACGCGGCGGGCGATCCGGCTCCGCGGACACCTGCCGGCAGGCCCGCGAGCGGCACCGGGTCCGAGCGAGCGACGGCACCCCCGGCGGTGCGACCGCGCCGCCGGGTCCTGCCACGCGCGCTGTCGGGCCTGACCACCCGCGGCCGCTGCCTGCTCGCCGCGGGCGTCGCCGCAGCGGTCTGCGCCGTGGTCCTCGACGAGCGCGGGCTGCTCCGCGTCGCGGCCTTCGTCGTGGCACTGCCCCTGCTGGCGGCGGCGCTCGCGGCGGCGTCCAAGGTGCGGATCGGGGCGCGGCGCACCGTCACCCCCGAGCGCGTACCCGCGGGTGGCGACGGCGACGTGTGCCTCGACCTGTGGCGCACCGGCCGGCTCCCCGCCGGGGAGATCCTGCTCGAAGACCGCCTGCCGCCCCCGCTCGGCCCGCGGCCACGGTTCGTGGTGGAACGGCTCCCCCACCACCCCGTCACGTTGCGCTACCCGATCCGGCCCGGCATGCGCGGTGTCCACCGCATCGCCGCGCTGCGGGCGACGATCACCGATCCGTTCGGGCTCTGCGAGGTCGAACGCGATCTCGCGGCGCCGTCGCCGGTCGTGGTCGTGCCACGGGTCACCCCGCTGCGCGGCCGTCCCGGCGGCGCGGGCACCGGCGGGGTCGACAGCGGCAGCAACCGCCACCACGCGGGCCAGGGTGACCCGGACGTCATGGTGCGCCAGTACCGCACGGGCGACGACATGCGGAAGGTGCACTGGCGCTCCACCGCGCGCCGCGACGAGATCATGGTGCGCGTCGAGGAACGGCCGTGGCGGGGCGGCACCACCGTCCTGCTCGACCGCCGTGCCGCCGCGCACCACGGCGTCGGCCACCCCGACGGCAGCCTCGAATGGGCCGTCGAATTCGCCGCGAGCGTGTGCGTGCACCTGAGCGGTTCCGGCAGCCCCGTGCGCCTTGCCGACGAGCGCGGCGACGTCCTGGCCGACCTCCCTGACGGTGCGGGCCCGGCGGGCGGCGGTGTCGTCCTCGACGCGCTGGCCGCCCTGCAGCCCGCCCACGAACGCGACCTCGCCGTCTCCTCCGGCCCGGCACACGCGCAGGGCCACGAGCTGATCGCCGTGCTCGGCACCGTCGGCGGCCACGGCATCGCCGAGCTGACCCACACCCGCCCCCGCGGAGCGCCCAGCCTCGCGGTGCTGGTCGACACCGCGTCGTGGCAGCAGCCCGGTGGCGGTCCCACCGCGGCCGTCACCGACACGGCCGCGCTGCTGCGGGCCGCGGGCTGGCGCGTCGTCGTCGCAGGCCGGCGCGCGGACGTCGCGGACATCTGGGCGCAGCTGTGCCGCGCCACGGCGACCACCCCGCTGCAGGCGGGTGGTTCCCGGTGAGCGCGCCCGCACCGACCGCACCGCCACCGCCCGGCCCGGAGACCGCACCGTCACGCTGGCGGCCACGGGTGAGCCTGCACGGCATCGTCGGACCGCTCATGGCGGCGCTCGCGACGATCGCCGTCGCCACGGCGCTCACCGGCGTCGTGCAGGGCTGGTCGTGGTTCGGCGACATCGTGACGGCGGCGCTGCTCATCGCGGTCACCGGGATCGCGCTGCGCATCCTGCGACTGCACCCGTTCCTCGTCGGCGCCGCCCAACTGGGGGCGCTGCTCCTGCTCGTCACCGGATCGTTCACCACCGGTGGTGTGCTCGGCCTGTTCCCGGGGCCGCAGGCGTTCGGCGAACTGCACGAGGTGCTGACAGCCGGTTTCGCCGACATCCGCACCGGGCTCCCGCCGGTCGAGGCCAGTGCCGGCATCCGCTGCCTGATCATGATCACCGTCGGGCTCGTCGCGCTGGTGGTCGATCTGCTGGCGGTGACCGCCGCCGCTCCGGCGGCGACCGGTCTCCTCCTGTTGTGCGTCTACGCCGTGCCGTCGGCACTCACCCCGGAACTGCTGCCGTGGTGGACGTTCGTGCTCGGTGTCGTCGCGTACGCCGCGCTGCTGGCCGTCGACGGCAGCCACCGGCACCGGGTGTGGCGCACCGGCGCCCCCGCCCGGGGATCGGGGGCCGGTGTGGGGTCGATGGCCGCTCCGTCGGGACTCGTCGCCACCGCCGTCGCAGCGGGTCTACTCGCGGGCGCGACGCTGACCTTCGTCGGCACCGAAGGCAGCCTGCCGGGCTCGGAACCCGACCGACAGTCGGCCCCCGGCGGACTCGGCGTGGAACCGTTCACCTCGCTGCGCGGCATGCTCGGCGACCGCACCCCCACCCGGATGTTCGAGGTAGACGGCCTCGGCGACAACGCGCCGCTGATGCGCGCGTTCACGCTGTCCCGGTACATACCCGGGCAGGGCTGGGGGCTGCCGGACGGGCGCCGCATGCCTGCGGGTCGTCCCGCCGACGGTCCGCTGCCGACGGTGCCGGGCGACACGGTCTCCGGGGAGGCACGGACCGTCCGGGTCACGCCCGTCAACTGGTTCGACGTCTGGCTGCCGACCTACGGGAAGATCCGCAACCTCGATCCGCCTCCGGGCGACTGGTACTACGACCCGGGCAGCGGGTCGGTGTACAGCGAGGACAGGCGCAGACCGCGGTCCTACACGATGACGACGTCGCTGTCCGAACCGACGCGGGAGCAACTACGCGCCGCCGGCACCGTCTCCGGACCCGATCCGCGGTACCGGGAGGTCGCCCGGATCGACCCACGCGTGCGTGCCCTCGCACAGGACCTCACCTCCGACGCGCCGACGACGTTCGGCAAGGCACAGGCCGTGTGGCGGTACTTCACCGACCCGTCCAACGGCTTCGTCTACGACACCGAGACCGCACCGGCGTCCGATCCGGACGCGCTCGCCGACTTCGTCCTGCGCGGCAAACGCGGCTTCTGCGAGCAGTACGCCTCCGCCATGGCGGTCATGCTCCGTTCCCTCGACGTGCCGTCCCGGGTCGCGGTCGGGTTCACCCGCGGCACCACCGACGGTCAGGGCACCCGCGTGCTCACCTCGGAGGACGCCCACGCGTGGGTCGAGGTCTATTTCGGCGACGAGCTCGGCTGGGTGACGTTCGACCCCACCCCGCTCACCAACGGCCGCGGATACACGCCCGACTACCTCGACACCGAGGACAACCCGGCTCGCGACGACCCGGACGAGTCGTCGCAGGTTCCGGACAGTTCGACGCCCGCATCGGAACCGTCCCGGCCCGCCGACGCTCCGGAGCAGCAGGCCCGCGGCGAGGGCGCCGGACCGCCGCCGCAGTGGCCCGGCTGGCTGGCCGGCATCCTGCTGGTGCTGACCACCGGCGGGGTCGCCGTGCTGGGCAGACGCGTCGCCACGACCCGCGCCGCACCCGTCGCCGTGGTCTCGGCAGTGGTCGCCGCCTGGGGTGTCACGCTGGTGCTGGCCGCGTGGCTCGTGCACTGGGCCGTTGCACTCGGCGTGTTCGTCGTCGTCGCCGGACTCCTCGGACCCGCGTGCGCCCGGGAGCTGATCCGCCGCCGGCGGCTCGCCGAGGTCTCCCGCGTGACAGCGGCGTCACCGGACGCCGCGTGGCGCGAGGTACGGGCCGAATGCACCGACCGAGGACTCGACCTGCCGTCCACGGCGACACTCCGGCAGGCCGCGGAGACGATCGGCGACCGGCTCGAACTCGACGACACCGGCCGCCGCGAGCTGCAGACGATCGTCACCGCCGTGGAGCGGGCGTGGTACAGCCCGGCCGCGGGTGCCGGTGAGGAAGGACACGGCTCCGCGCAACCGGAGGACTCCCCACGGCCGGAACTGGACCGCGCACTCGCGGGCCTGCGCGAGAGCCTCGCCCGCTGCGCACCGTTGTCGTGGCGGCGACGGGTACTGCCGCGGTCGCTGCTGCACCGCCGCGACCGCTGAACCCGCGAGCACCCCGGCCCGCGGCGATCCGCCCGGTCCCGCGTTCACGCCAGCCCGCGTTCGTTCCGGCCCACGGCGATCACCCAACGGGACAGGCTCGACGCGACGGTGCCGGATCCGGCAACCACGGGACGCTTTCGGGCACTGGCGAGGAGCCGGTTCCGGTCGAGTGGGGTCGACACAACTCGAGCAGGGCTCCTGCGAGGGGAGCCCTGCTCGAGAACGGCTGTGCGGTCGGCGCGATCCGGCGCCGGACGGGTCACACCTGCACGGGAACCCGGGCCTCGGTGACCCGCCGTCGCGGCGTGGACCGGACGGGCGTCGTCATCTGTCGTCGAACCGCTGGCGGAGCCGGTCCTCCATCCGTTGGGAGAACGAGCTGCGCCGACGTTGAGCGGCACCGGACGAACCGCCACCGGATCCGCCCGAACCGTTGCCGGATTCCTCCTCCGGCTCCCCACCTGCTCGCATGGCAGTGACGACGAGCACCACCCCCAAGAACATCGCCAGGAAGCCGAACACGCTGATCAGCGGGATCTCGGCCACCCGCACCGGCACGACGACGCCGAGCACGAGCAGGCCGATGCCCACCACGAACAGCGCGGCGCCCTGCAGGCGCCTGCCCCGCTTCGGGCGGCGTACCTTCGCGCCGCGTACCGACGATGCGAACTTGGGGTCCTCGGCATAGAGCTCGCGCTCGATCTGATCGAGCAGCCGCTGCTCATGCTCGGAGAGTGGCATCTTTCCTCCTCCGGCACAGCGCTTCCCGGCGCCACCTGGCGGCACCGGACCGCATTTAAACGTGGACCCTGACAGCCCCGGTCGGGGTGTCAGACTCCAGGATACGAGCACCGCGCGTCGGCGACTACCCGATCTCCCCTTCCAGCCGCAGTGTTTCCTGCGGCGACCTCCGGCCGTCGCCGGACGGGCACGGAACGCGACCGACATCACCTCTCATCGGGTGACAACAGGGACGCCGGCCGCACGGCCCCGGCCCCGAATCGCGATCGTGCGTCGTCGGCCGCGACCTCGGCATCGCGCCACCGGGGCTCGGGCGCGTCGAAACTGAGCTGTTCCGCGGCGTCGCCGGCCGTCAGGCCTTCGACCCGTACCCCCACGAGGCGCACCGCCACGCCGGACGCGGCCTCACGCAACAGTTCGGTCGCGGTGGCGTGGATCTCGCGGGCCACGTCGGTGGCGGCAGGCAGCGTGCGGGCCCGAGTGATCGTACGGAAGTCGGAGAACCGCAGCTTCAGCGACACCGTCCTGCCCTTCAGCCCCTTCCGGCGCAGCGTCGCGGCGACCCGCTGGGCCAACCGCAGCAGCTCCCGCTCACACGTCCCACGATCGTGGACATCGGCGTCGAAGGTGTGCTCGGCACCGACCGACTTCTCCTCCGACTCCGGCACCACCGTGCGGTCGTCATGACCGTGGGCCAGCGCATGCAGGTGCTCGCCCGCCGCGGCGCCGACGCTGCGGCGGAGGCGGTCCACCGGCGCGGCCGCGACGTCGGCGATCGTGGCGTAACCGTGGCTGCGGAGCGCCTCCTCGGTGCGCCTGCCGACACCCCACAGGGCCGACACCGGCAGCGGGTGCAGGAACGCCAGGGTCTCCGCGGCGGGCACGACGACCATGCCGTCGGGTTTCGCCATCCCGGATGCGAGCTTGGCGACGAACTTCGCCCTCCCGACACCGACCGAGCAGGTGATGCCGTGGTCGGCGGCCACCCGCTCGCGGATCCGCGCCCCGATGTCGGCCGGTGTCGCCTGCAGCCTGCGCAGCGCACCGCTCACGTCGAGGAACGCCTCGTCGAGGCTGAGCGGTTCCACCAGCGGCGTGATCCCGCGGAACAGGGCCATGACACCGTCCGAGACCTCGCGGTAGGCGTCCCGGCTGGGCGGCAACCACACCGCGTCCGGGCACAGCTTCCGCGCCGCCGCGGCGGGCATCGCCGAGCGCACGCCGTAGCGCCGCGCCTCGTACGTGGCCGACAGCACCACCGACCGCGGGCCCGCACCGGCCACGACGACGGGCCTGCCGACGAGCTCGGGGCGGCTGCGCAACTCGACCGCCGCGTAGAAGGCGTCCATGTCGACATGCAGCACCCCGCACCCGGTGTCGTCCGGCGACGCCTCGCGCGGGGTGCCGGTGCGCACCAGGAACCGCTCGTGCCCGCCGGGCAGCTGCGCATTACGTCCCACGGCGCCAGACTAGCGGCCGCCACCGACGATCCCGGCAGTCACGGCGCGGCCGGAGACCTCAGCCGGGCCGGCGTGCCAGGACGTGCAGCCTGCTCGCGATGTCCCGCAGCGGCGGGGTCACGGCGGCCAGGTCCTCGAACTCAGTGATCTCCCGCTCCCTGGCGGCGTCCGCGCCGTCGTCGCCGGCATCGAGCTGGTGGACCACGTCGGCGACCACGCCGTCGCCCTGCATCAACGCCACGGCCAGGCCCGCGCCGCCGAGCAGCATTTCCAGGCCGGAGGTGTCGAACCGGCGCAGCACCGTCTCCGAATCGCCCGACAGCACGCCGTCCGGCGCGGTGAGCAGGGCCGTGGCCTCGGAGAGCCGGCCGGCCAGTGCGCGGTGCAGCACCGCGGCGTGACGGTTCGCCACGAGCACCGACACGGCGCCGCCGGGTGCGGTCACCGCCGCGAAGGCACGCACCGCGGCGGCCGGATCGTCGACCACCTCGAGCAGACCGTGGGCCAGCACCAGGTCGGCGGACCCCTCCGGCACCCGGTGGGCCAGCCCGTCGACGTCGTCGGCCACCACGGTGATCCGTTCGTCCGCACCCACCTCGCGGGCCCGGCGGCGGAGTGTGGCGACGGCATCCGGATTCGGCTCGACGACCGTCACGTCACAGCCCTGCCCGGCCAGCGGGACCGCCCAGCCGCCGGTGCCACCGCCGACGTCGATCACCCGCGGCCTGCCGGACCTTCGCTCGCGCGCCTGCGCCAGTTCGTCCACCAGCACTCGCCGTACGGCCGGGGATCCGTGGCCGGCCGCGTACTCCGTTCGCATGGGCGCCCAGCGTAGTCACGGCGGTCCGGGCCCGCGCGCCCCGCCACCGGGACACGCCGCCGACGACGCCCCGCGGCCGACCGCCACCCGAGTGAGGGATCTCCCCCGTGATCGCGGCGCCACCCCGTGACACTCCGCGAGCCGATACGCTGGGCGCGTGCATACGGTCGCGGTACTGAGTCTCAAGGGAGGCGTGGGCAAGACGACGGTCGCCCTCGGGCTGGCCTCCGCCGCGCTGCGCCGGGGCGCCCGCACGCTGGTCGCGGACCTGGACCCGCAGGGCAACGCCACGGCCACCCTCAACCCGCCGATGACGACGGCCTCCCTGACCGCGGTGCTGGACACGCCACGCGACGCGGTCATCGCCGATGCACTCGCCCCCAGCAGCTGGAGTCCCGAACTGGACGTCCTCGTCAGCTCCGAGGACCTGGAGCTGCTCAACGAGCCCGGCCCCGACAGCAGGCGGCTGGACAACCTCGCCCGCGCGCTCGAGCAGCTCCGCGCCCGGCCACAGGGCGAACGGCCGTACGAGGTGGCGATCCTCGACTGCCCGCCGTCACTGGGCAGGCTCACCCGGTCGGCACTGCTGGCCGCCGACACGGCTCTGCTGGTGACCGAGCCCACCATGTACGCCGTGTCGGGAGCCGAGCGCGCGTTCGAGGCGATCGAGGCCGTCCGGCAAGGCCCGAACCCGCGGTTGCAGTCGGCGGGCGTCCTGGTGAACCGGATGCGCCCGCGCTCGTACGAACACCACTACCGCGTGGAAGAACTACGGGAGACGTTCGGCCGGTCCGTCATGCCCACGGCCATCCCCGACCGGCTCGCGATCCAACAGGCCCAGGGCGCCTGTCTGCCGATCCACGAGTGGAAATCCCCCGGCGCACACGAGATCGGGCTGACGTTCAACATGGTGCTGGCCAAGATCCTGCGCTCCAGCCGCGCGGGCCGGCACCGCCTCCCCGGTGCGGCCGACGACCCCTCCGCCCAGCCCGACTCGGCGTGAACCGTGCCCGAGGGCGACACCGTCTTCCTCACCGGCGCGCTGGTCGGCCGCGCACTGACCGGGCGCACACTGACGAGAACGGATTTCCGCGTCCCGTCCCTGGCTACCGCCGACCTCGCCGGATCCGAGTTCGCCGGCGTGCGCACGGTGGGCAAGCACCTGTTCTTCCGGTTCCGCGGCGTACCCCACGGCTCCCGCCGCCGCGCCGACGGCGCCGGCCGTGAGCTGAGCCTGCACAGCCACCTGCGCATGGACGGCGCCTGGCGCACGTACCCCTCCGGCCGCCGTTGGGGCGTACCCGCCCATCAGGTGCGCGTCGTGCTGGCCGCCGGCGACGTCGAAACCGTCGGCGTGCGAGTGCACGACCTGGCCCTGCTGTCCACATCGGACGAGCATCGCTGGGTCGGCCGACTCGGGCCCGACCTGCTCGATCCGGAATGGACCGACGACCACACCGCACGCGCCGTCGCCGCACTGACCGCCGACCCCGGACGCGAGATCGGCAGCGCCCTGCTCGACCAGACCGCAGTGGCCGGCATCGGGAACCTGTACAAGGTCGAGATCTGCTTCCGGTTGGGCGTCACACCGTGGACCCCGGTGTCCGATGTAGACGTAGCCGCCGCCGTCGCCCTGGCACGGCGGCTGTTGCGCGCCAATGCGACACGCTGGGAACAGAGCACCACCGGCGACCTCGCCCGAGGCAGGCGCACCTGGGTGTACGAACGCACCCGCCAGGGCTGTTTCCGCTGCGGCGGCCCCGTCCGGGTGGCCGACCAGGGCGCCGGCATCGAACGCCGACCGACCTGGTTCTGCCCGCGATGCCAACACGGCCCCGTACCGCACCGCTGACTCCCGCGCCTCCCCTCGCGACCCGCGCCTCCCCTGGTGACCGGCGCCTTCCTTGGTGACCGGCGCCTTCCTTGATGACACCGCGCCATGTCCGGTCACACCGAACCGTGGGGGCACGCGAAGGCTCGGGGGGTTCAGCGCGTCCCGTGACGGCGCGGCTCCCCGTAGCACCGGAACCGGCCGCCGGCGAGCCGTGTCCACGCGCCGCCGGAAAAACACGTTGCCGGACACGACCGCACGCGCCTAGCGTGGCGGGTACACGAGAAAGGAGGTGGTCCGACAGTGAAGAACTACAGGACTCGTGAGGTGGCCGTCCGCTAGGACGGTATGCGGACCACCGCGTGCCGCCCGGCGAATACCAGGCGGTCACCGGCCCCCGATGCTCCCGAGGACCGGTCCACCACGGGCCCGGACGGCTGACGACGTCCGGGAGTCGCATCGGGGGTTTCCCCATTCCGCACCCGCCGACCGAGATCGGCGAGTGGCTCCGCCCGCGGCACCGGGAAACCCCGGCCGACGCACCGGGGGCTGCCCGGCTTGGCCGTGTCCCACCAGCATCTTTCTGTGTCCCACGGCCTCCGCTGTGTCCCACAGCTCTGCTGGGCGGCAACGGCCGCTGCTGCGCGCCGCGCTGCTGCACCCCGGCTCAGCCGTGTCCGGCCGGCTTCGCCGTGTTTCCGTGTCCCGGACCTGCTGTACCCCTGCGCCCTGCCACCGTACCGGTGACCTACGGCCGTCCCTGTGCTCTCCGCCGCTCCCGGCGGCCCGGCGCGGGCGGCCCGCGCACACATGCGGCACCATGAACAGCCGTGCTCTTCGACAGTCTGCTCCGGCCCGCGTTGTATCGGCTGCACGGCGGCGACGCCGAGCAGGTACACGAACGCACCGTTCGTGCGCTCGGCCTGCTGAGTTCCGCGCCCGCCCCGGTCCGGGCGGCACTGCGGCGCACCTACGCGGCCGACACGCCGGTCACCGCCTTCGGAGTTCGGTTTCCCGGCCGCGTCGGGCTGGCCGCGGGCATGGACAAGGACGGGCGGGCACTGCACGCCTGGCCCGCGCTCGGGTTCTCGTTCGTCGAGGTCGGCACCGTCACCGGACGTGCCCAGCCGGGCAATCCCCGGCCGCGACTGTTCACGCTCCCCGCGAGCGACGCGGTGATCAACCGCATGGGCTTCAACAACGCGGGCGCCGAGGCACTCGCGGCGCGGCTGGCCCGTGACGGCACACCGGACGTCCCGCTGGGGATCAGCATCGGCAAGTCGAAGGTCACGCCGATCGACGAGGCCGTGGCCGATTACGAGACGTCCCTGCGCGCCCTGCACCCGTTCGCCGACTACGTCGCGATCAACGTCAGTTCGCCCAACACGCCGGGCCTGCGCAGCCTGCAGGACCGCGATTCCCTCACCGAGATCCTCGCCGCACTGCGCGATCTCGCCCCCACGACGCCGTTGCTGGTGAAGGTCGCGCCCGATCTGACCGACGCCGCGCTGGGAGAACTGTTGCAGGTGTGCACCGACCACGGCGTCGCCGGGGTCATCGCCACCAACACCACGCTCGGCCGCGACGGCCTGGCGGACGCCGACGCCGCGGCAGCGGCCGAGACCGGCGGGCTCTCCGGCAGCCCGCTCACGCGGCGAGCCCGCGAGGTGGTGCGATTCGTCCACACGCGCACCGGCGGCGCGCTGCCGATCATCGGGGTCGGCGGGATCGGCGGGCCGGCCGACGCCGAGGCGATGCTCGACGCGGGCGCCGCGTTGGTGCAGCTGTACACGGCACTGGCGTTGCACGGCCCGTCGGTGGTGCGCTCCATCAACCGGAGTCTCGCCGCGGAGCACGCACGGTGGCGCGACGTGCACTGAGTCCGAGGTCGGGCGCGGCCTCCGGCGCCGGAGCGCCGGGTTCGCTCAGGACAGCTCGCGCAACGCAACGGCGAGACCGGCGAGCCGGTCGGTCGCGTCGGTGAGTGCATCCTTCGCCGGGCTCGCGCCGTCGCTGCTCGCCGCGACGGCCCTGCCGGCCGCGGCGACGAGCGCGCCGTACCCCTCGAGGCCCTCGTCGAGCTGCTCGCGCAGTGCCGTCACCGCCGAGTCCAGGCCGTCCCGTTCCCGTGCCGGCGCGGCGTCCCGCGCGCGTTCGATCGATTCGAGACGAGCCGCGAGCCCCCGCAGCGCCGCCGAGGCGTCCATCGCCGTGGCCCGCGCATCCTCGACGTCGAAGCCGGTCGCGCCCGAGGGCGCACCGTGCTGCGGTGTGGCCAGCTGGTCGAGCAGGTCCGTGAGCGTCCGCTCGCTGTCGACGAGCTTCTCCATCGGCGCCCGCGCAGCCGAACCGGTGGGCGGCAACATCGACGCCGGATCGGGCCGCGGCGGTTCGACCTTGCCGAGTCTGCGCAGTTTCGTACCGGACGACACGGCCAGTGCGCCGAACACGACCGTGCCGGCCGCACCGGTCAGGGCACCTTCGACGCCCTCGTACGCCCCGATGACGCCGAAGTACCCGGCGACCGCCCACAGCACGGCCAGCAGCGTCAGCATCGCCCACAACGTGAAGGCTCGGCGCGTCCAGCGCACCCGCCGGGCGTGTTTGGCTTCGGGAGAGTTCCAGGCGGCGAGCTTGTCACGGACGTCGGTGACGACCGTGAGGTCCACCTTCGGGCGCGGCGCGGGTGGCCCGCCAGTGCGCGCACCGTCGGACCTTCCGGTCCGGTCACCGTCCCGATCCGACGCGCGGTCCGCACTGCCGGATGCCCGCTGGTCCTCCGGCGGCAGGTACTTCTGAACCTTCTCCTGGGCCTTCTGCGCGTAGTCGGGCAGTCGTTCAACGTGCTTACCGAGCTTCGCCGTCAGCTCGCTGAAATCTCGTCTGCCCGACTTCCCCGCCATGACCGCCTCCCGGAAAGCTCGTGAACCGGCCCGATCCGGCCGCTATCAGGCCTGGTTCTTCTGCTGTTCGGCCTGCACGCGCTGCTGGATCTCCTTCTGGATGTCCGAACCGGTGGCTGCAGGCTGCGCGGCGCCCGCCGACGACGTACCGGACGTGGTGGCACCGTCGGTCACCTCGCCTGCCACGGCCCCGCCGCCCATCGACGCACGGATCTGTTCCAGCCGGTTGTGCCCGGCGAGCTGCGTCGTCGAATGCTGGACCTCCATCATGCGGCCCTGCACCGAGTTCTGCGCCAGCTCGGCCGATCCTACGGCCGTGGTGTACCGCTTCTCGATCTTGTCACGGACCTCTTCCAGCGACGGCGTGTTGCCCGGGGCGGCCAGCTCGGTCATCTGGTTCAGGGACGCGGAGACCTGCTCCTGCATCTTGGCCTGCTCGAGCTGCGACATCAGCTTGGTGCGCTCGGCCAGCTTCTGCTGCAGCATGCTGGCGTTGCGCTCGACGGCCTGCTTCGCCTGGTCGGCGGCCTGCAGCGCCTGGTCGTGCAGCGTCTTGAGGTCCTCGATGCTCTGCTCGGCGGTGACCAGCTGGGCGGCGAAACCCTCCGCGGCCGTCTCGTACTCCTGCGCCTTCTGCTCGTCACCGCGGGCGCGGGCCTCCTCGGCCAGCGTGAGCGCCTGACGGGTCGACGACTGCAGCTTCTCCACCTCGCCGAGCTGGCGGTTCAGCTTCATCTCCAGCTGCCGCTGGTTACCGATCACCGAGGCGGCCTGCTGCGACAGCTGCTGGTGGTTGCGCTGCGCCTCCTCGATGGCCTGCTGGATCTGCACCTTCGGGTCGGCGTTCTCATCGACCTTCGCCGAAAACGCCGCCATCAGGTACTTCCATGCCTTCACGAAAGGGTTGGCCATCTTTCCGCCTGCCTTCTCCACGTCCCACGGGCTTACTGGTCCGGTGTTGTCACCGCTGGCCGTCGACCTGGCAACGTGCAACCCCCGGTGTTGGGTTCCATCGTGTCAGGTCGACCGCGGTCGTTCCACAAGACCCCGAAGGATTTCGGGGTTTTCACCGGCCTCCACCGAACGAACGGATGATCTCGGCAGGTGATCGGACTCAGGCCACCAGCGCGGCCTTCGCCTCGGGCTGATGGATCGTCGTGCGCAGCACCGGCGACAGCTGGAGGTCGGTCAGCTCGTCGCCGACGGGGCCCGTCACGAGCGAACCGCCCTCGAACCCCTCACGGCCGCTCGCGGCGCTCGCGTGCGCCTCGCCGACGTCGACCCCTCGGTCGGCCGGTGCGTCCGTGCCGTCGACAGCGGGTTCGACGGGCCCGTCCACGCCCCCGACGGTGTCCACGCTGTCCAGCGCGGAGACGTCACCGGCGACGCTGACCAGCAGATCCGACAGGGGAAGATCCAGAGCCTCGCAGATCGAGGCGAGCAGCTCGCTGGACGCCTCCTTCTGCCCGCGTTCGACTTCGGACAGGTATCCCAGGCTCACCCTCGCGACGCGCGAGATGTCACGCAGCGTCCGCTGCCTCGTGGTCCGGGCATGGCGGAGCCGGTCACCGATCGCCTCACGTAGCAGCACGGTCATCACGCGCCTCCCTTCAACCACCGCCCACGGTACCGACCGGGACCGACACCGCACAGTGATTAGCGCGGCCCGTCCGCCATCGGCGAACGACCGGCCACCCGGACCGGGCGTCACCACGACGTCGGCGACGATCGTCGGCATCCGCACCCGGAACGTCCGGGCGGGCTGTGTCCAGGTACAACGCCGGCATCAGCCCAGTTGTTCCGCGAGCAGGAGGAGAACCCCGCCGACCGCACCGGTACGCACCGCGTCGCGGTCCCCCGCGAGCTGCAACGTCCGGGCGTGGCGGCCGTCAGGACCACACACGGCGACGTGCACCGTTCCCGGAGCCACCCCGTCCTGGGCCGCCGGACCTGCGACACCGGTCAGTCCGAGCCCCCAATCGGCTCCGCACCGCCGCCGCGCCCCGGCCGCCAACTGCGCCGCCACCTCGGGATGCACCGCGCCCTCGGCCTCCAGCAACGACGCCGACACACCGGCCAGCTCGTGCTTGAGTTCCGTCGCGTACACGACCAGGCCGCCCCGCAACACCGCGCTCGAGCCCGGCACCTCGGCCAGGGTCGCGCACACCAGGCCCGCCGTCAGTGACTCGGCCGCGGCGACCGTCTGCCCCGCATCTGTCAACAGCTCGACGACCCGCCGCGACAGTCCGCCCTGCTCCGTCACGAACGCCTGCCGATCACCACACACCCGCCGGTCACGAGTCCCCTCCCGAGGTGCTCGCGCGCAGGCGCAGCGCACGCACGACGTAGTCGAGGCCGGTCGCGACCGTCAGCACCAGTGCCGCGACCAGCACCGCCCAGCTCACCACGTCCAATACCGCAGGCAACGGCAGCAGGAACAGCCCGATGGCGACGACCTGGGCAAGGGTCTTGGCCTTGCCGCCGCGGCTCGCCGGGATCACCCCGCGCCGGATCACCCAGAATCGCAGCAGGGTGACACCCAGTTCCCTGACGGCGATCACGATCGTCACCCACCACGACAGCTCGCCGAGCATGCTCAGCCCGACCAGTGCGGCACCGATCAGCGCCTTGTCGGCGATCGGATCGGCGATCTTGCCGAAATCGGTGATGAGGTCGTACTTGCGGGCGACCCAGCCGTCGACGTTGTCGGTGAGCGCCGCGAGCGCGAACAGCGCCGCCGCGACGTACCGCCACATCTCACCGCTGTCGCCCTCGGCCTCGCCGGCGCTGCTCGCGAACAGGGCGACGACGAACAGCGGCACCAGCACCAGCCGCGAGATCGTCAGCAGGTTGGCGATGTTCAACGTGGGCACCGGCACCGTGCTCGGCTGCGCAGCCCCGTCGGCCGGACCGGAACCGCCCGCAGCCCCCGAGGCACCGTCGCCTCCGGCTGCGCCGGTCACGGCGCTGCGTCCTCACCGCCGGCAGGCCCTGCCGGGCGCACGATCAGATCGACACCGGCCGTGTCGACCACCTCGCAGCGGATCAGCTCACCCCGCTCGACACTCCCTGCGCCGAGCACGACGCACTCGCCGTCGACCTCGGGTGCCTGGTGGGCGGCGCGCCCGGTGACCTCGTCCTCGGAGTCGTCGCCCGACTGTTCGACGAGCACGTCGACGACGGTGCCGATCCGGTCCTCCGCCCGCTGGGCCGTCAGCTCCTCGACCAGTGCCGATATCCGCGCGACGCGCTCGGCGATCACGTCCTCGTCGAGTTTGCCGTCGTAGCCCTCGGCCTCGGTGCCGTCCTCGTCGGAGTACCCGAACACCCCGACGGCGTCCAGGCGAGCTCCCGTCAGGAAGCGCTCCAGTTCGGCCACGTCGTCCTCGGTCTCGCCGGGGAATCCCACGATGACGTTGGTGCGGATGCCCGCCTCGGGTGCGTACTCGCGAATCTGGTCCACCAGCGCCAGGAACGAGTCGGTGGACCCGAATCGCCGCATCCGCCGCAGTACGGACTCGCTGGAATGCTGGAACGACAGGTCGAAGTAGTCGGCGACACCCGGTGTCGTGGCGATCGCCCTGACCAGGTCGGGACGTGTCTCGGCGGGCTGCAGGTACGACACGCGCACGCGCTCGATGCCCTCGACACCGGCCAGCCGCGGCAGCAGCGCCTCCAACGCCCGCGTGCCGCCCAACTCACGCCCGAGATCCTTGCCGTAGGACGTCGAGTTCTCGCTGACCAGGAACAGTTCGCGCGCGCCCTGTGTGGCCAGCCATGCGGCCTCGGCCACGATCTCATCGGGGTGACGGGAGACGAACGAACCCCGGAACGACGGGATCGCGCAGAACGAGCACCGACGGTCACATCCGGAGGCGATCTTCAGCGACGCGACCGGCGCGTCGTCGAGCCGCGAGCGCAGCACACGGGGACCCCAGCCAGTGTGGCCGGGCACCGCGACGTCCTCGGCCGCGGCGGGCCGTTCGACGGGACTGATCGGCAGCAGCTTCCTACGGTCCGCCGGCGTGTGCGAGGCGACCTGCTTGCCCGCGGCGACGTCGTCGAGCCGCTCGGCGAGGTTCGCGTAATGGTCGAAGCCCAGTACCGCGTCGGCCTCCGGCAGGCTCTCGGCGAGCTGTTCGCCGTAACGTTCCGCCATGCAGCCGACGGCCACGACCTTCGCACCCGTGTCGGACGCGGCCAGCAGCGTGTCCACCGAATCCTTCTTCGCCGACTCGACGAAGCCGCACGTGTTGACCACGACGACGTCGCTGCCCTCTGGATCGCCCGCCAGTTCCCAGCCTCCCGCGGCGAGTCGCCCCGCGAGTTCCTCGGAGTCGACCTCGTTACGGGAGCAGCCCAGGGTCAGCAGGGACACCCTGCGGCCGGGCGAGGAATCTGCGGAAGACATCTCGACAAGAGTAACGACCAGGCCATCGACGTGTCCGCGCAACCCGGCCGCTAGCGTTTGTGCGGTGGAGTCACCGATCATTCGCCGTGCCCGTATCGCCGATGTCGCCGAGATCAAACGCCTCGTCGACGCGGACGCGGGCAAGGTGCTCCTCGAGAAGGACCTGGTCACGCTCTACGAGGCCGTGCAGGAATTCTGGGTCGCCGAGCTGGATGGCGAGGTCGTCGGCTGCGGCGCCCTGCACGTGCTGTGGGAGGACCTCGCCGAGATCCGCACCGTGGCGGTCGATCGCGCCGCCCGCGGCCACGGCATCGGGCACGCGCTGGTGTCGGCGCTGATCGACCTCGCGCGCAGACTCGGCCTGCCCCGCCTGTTCGTGCTGACGTTCGAGACCGACTTCTTCAGCAGGCACGGCTTCCGCGCCATCGACGGCGCACCCGTCCCCGAGGAGGTCTACGAGGAGATGCGCCGCTCCCCCGACACGGGTGTCGCCGAGTTCCTCGACCTGCCGTTCGTCAAGCCCAACACCCTCGGCAACACCCGCATGCTCCTCGAACTCTGACCCCACGGCGCAGGACCCCGCGCCGAACGCTGCCGTCGGTCGCCGCAGCGGCCCCAGGACGTGTGGGGATGACGCTCCGTCACCGGATACGTAGCCGAACGTTCACCGTCCGTCCCACCGAGAGCGGTAGTGGTCCATACCACTTCCCGCGACACTGTTCCTCGCTGTCACCCGCGACCGTGAGGAGCACCCGGTATGACCTCCGCGTCCCTGAAACGCGCCCTGCGCGGCGTCGTCGCCTCGTCCGCCGTCGCGGCGGCCGTCGTCGTCGGAGCACCCGCCGCCCAGGCGATGGACGCCCCCGCGATCACCGACCAGTACCTGTTCGACACCTCACTGTCGCAGTTCGGCGCGATCCGCGCCCAGCAGCCCTACCCCGACCAGCTCGACTGGTCGTCCGACGCCTGTTCCTGGTCACCCGACCGGCCGCTGGGCTACGACTTCACCCCGGCCTGTCACCGCCACGACTTCGGCTACCGCAACTACAAGCGACAGGGCCGGTTCACCGAGGCCGCGCGGCTGCGGATCGACGACAACTTCTACACCGACATGCGGCACCAGTGCGGCAGCGCGTCGGCGTGCAACGCGGCGGCCTGGACCTACTACCAGGCGGTCCGCCAGTTCGGCGCGAGCTGACACTCGCGGCCGCACGCGCGCCCCGAAGGGCCCCGGGGGCGCTGAATACCCCGAAGGTGCCCTTGGGGCATTCAGCGCCCCCGGGGGCATCACTCCTCGGAGGACGGCTCGTCGTCGGTCTGCGGCGGGTCGTCACCGCGGATGAACGCGAGCGTCGCGGGCAGATCGTCGGGCTTGACGAGCACGTCCCTGGCCTTCGAACCCTCGGACGGTCCGACGACACCTCTGCTTTCGAGCAGGTCCATCAGCCGCCCGGCCTTGGCGAACCCGACGCGGAGCTTGCGCTGCAGCATCGAGGTCGACCCGAACTGTGAGGTGACGACGAGTTCGGTGGCCTGCAGCAGCACGTCGAGATCGTCGCCGATGTCCTCGTCGATCTGCTTCTTCTCGTCGGCCTTGGCCTGGGTGACGCCCTCGGTGTACTCGGGCTCGGCCTGCTGCTTGGTGAAGTCGACAACCGACTGGATCTCGTCGTCGCCGATGAACGAGCCCTGGATGCGGATCGTCTTGCCGGCGCCCATCGGCAGGTACAGACCGTCACCCATGCCGATCAGCTTCTCGGCGCCCGGCTGGTCGAGGATGACGCGCGAGTCGGTCAGCGACGACGTGGCGAACGCCAGCCGCGAGGGCACGTTCGTCTTGATCAGACCGGTGACGACGTCCACCGACGGCCGCTGGGTCGCCAGCACGAGGTGGATACCGGCGGCACGTGCCTTCTGCGTGATGCGCACGATCGCGTCCTCGACGTCCCGGGGCGCGGTCATCATCAGGTCGGCGAGCTCGTCGACGATGGCGAGGATGTACGGGTACGGCCGGTACTCGCGTTCGCTGCCGGGCGGTGCCGTGATCTCCCCGGAGCGCACCTTGGCGTTGAAGTCGTCGATGTGGCGCACCCGGTTGGCCTGCATGTCCTGGTAGCGCTGCTCCATCTCCTCCACCAGCCACGCCAGCGCGGCCGCCGCCTTCTTCGGCTGGGTGATGATGGGCGTGATCAGGTGCGGGATGCCCTCGTACGGCGTCAGCTCGACCATCTTCGGGTCGATGAGGATCATCCGGCACTCGTCGGGCGTCGACCGTGCCAGCAGCGAAACGAGCATCGAGTTGACGAAGCTCGACTTACCGGAACCGGTGGAACCGGCGACGAGCAGGTGCGGCATCTTCGTGAGGTTCGCGGTCACGAAGTCGCCTTCGATGTCCTTGCCGAGACCGATCACCATCGGGTGCGTGTCCTTGCCGGCCTTGGACGACCGGAGAACGTCACCGAGCCGGACCATCTCGCGGTCGGAGTTGGGCACCTCGATCCCGACGGCCGACTTGCCGGGGATCGGCGCGAGCAACCGGACGTTGTCGGTGGCCACGGCGTAGGCGATGTTCTTCGTCAGCGCCGTGATCTTCTCGACCTTCACGCCGGGGCCGAGTTCCACCTCGTAGCGCGTCACCGTCGGACCGCGGACGAAGCCGGTGACCTGCGCATCGATGTTGAACTGTTCCAGCACACCCGTGATCGACTCGATCATGGCGTCGTTGACCTTGCTGCGGGCCTTCGGCGGGTCGCCGAGGGTCAGCAGGTCCGGCGGCGGCAGGGTGTAGTCGCCGTCGACGGTGCGTGTGATCGCCAGCGCGGGCTCGGCCTGCGCGGCGTCGGACTTCGCCTCCGCCTTGGCCGCGGCCTTGCCACCGGTCTTCTCCGCGGCCTTGTCCGCGCTCTTGTCGACGGCCTTGTCCGCGCTCTTCGGCCGGGCCCCGGACGCCGCCGTCGCGCTCTGCTCGGCCGCCTCGGACGCAGCCGTGTCGGCGGCCTCGCCGTCGAGCATCTCGTCCAGTGTCGACGCCGCCCCCGACGCGGACTGCCGCCGTCGCGACGGCTTGCGCAACCGCACCGCCGACGGGTCGCCCTCTGCCACCGGATCCGCGCCGCCGCGGCCCCGTGCCGTCTCGCCGTCGACTTCGAACGCGTCGCCGTCGTCGTCGGGCTCGGCACCCCATTCACTGAGCCGCCGCGGAATGTCGCGCACCGGGGTTCCCGTGAACACGAGGACCCCGAACACCAGCGCCAGCACGAGCAGCGGAGCGGCCACCCACACCGTGACGCCGCGGGCGAGCAGGTCGCCCGAGAACCAGCCGAGCCCGCCGCCGGCGTACATGAGTCCTTCGTGCCCCTGCGGGCGCGCGTTGATCAGGTGCAGCAGTCCCAGCACCGCCAGGCCCATCAGCAGCATGCCGATGACCCGGCGCGGACGCGTCTCCGGATTCGGCTCCGAGCGCATCAGTGCCACGGCGAGCACGAGCAGCACGAGCGGAATCGCCACCGAACCGGCGCCGAAGACCGTGCGCATGCCGATCGTGACGATCTCACCGACCGGTCCCGCGCTCTCCCACAGCACACCCACGGCCGTGATGAGCGCCAGGGCGATCAGGCCGAGCGCGAGCCCGTCCCGGCGGTGTTCCGGTTCCAGGTCGCGGGTCCGGCCGACCGTGCGGGCCAGGCCGCCGACGGCCTTCGCCGCGAGGTTCCAGCCTCCGCGGACGGCCGAGCCCGCGTTGCCGCCCGAGCGGCCCTTCGCCCCGGACCTGGCCGCGGCACCTTTTCCGCCCGCGGCGGGTTTCCTCGCCGGGGTGCGGGACGACGACGCGGCCCTGGTGCGCGACGACGAGGCACGCTTCGTCCCGCCGCCCGTCCCGCCGCCGGAGCCGCGGGCCCCGGAACCGGCGCCCGAGCGCCGGGATCCGCCGGACTTGGCGCCGGAGCTGCCTGATCCGCGCGCCGCGCCGCCTCGGCCTTTCGTCACCGACCCACTCGCCATGTCCCCACGGTAACCGGATCACCACCTGCGTCCCAGCCGCCACACGCGGCCCGCGCGTCACGAACGACGAGGTCACACCGTGACCCGGCCCTGAAGGGCGATACGCCGCCGACCGGGCGGCTGCACTCATCCGTGCGCGTGACATCCTTCTGGACATGCTGAGCGGTACGACCGGCGGTAACACCCACGATCACTCTCCGTCACGCGATGGCGGGACGCCGGCCATCTGGCGCGCGATGCTCGCGGCGGACCACAACCTCGTCCGCGTCGCGGGCCGGCTCCGGGTCACCGGCTCCGTACCCCGGCGGCTGCGCGGCAGGCCCCTGCTCATCGCCGCGAACCACATCGGCAATTTCGACCCGTTCGTGCTGATGGCCGCATGCCGGTCGATCGGGCTGGCACCGCGGTTCATGCTCGCGGGCGGCCTCCTGGACGCCCCGGTGCTCGGCACGGCGCTCAAGGCCAGCGGCCACCTGCGCGTCGACCGCGGATCCGCCTCGGCGGTGCAACAGTTCGCCGACGCCGTCGACGAACTCACCTCGACGCGCGTGCCGATCATCGTCTATCCCGAAGGGCGGATCAGCCACGACCGCGGTCTGTGGCCCGAACGCGGCAAGACCGGCCTGGCCCGCCTCGCGCTGGGCTCGGGCGTGCCGGTCGTGCCGATCAGCCAGTGGGGCGCACACGAAGCGGTCTACTGGGGCACCGAGACGGTCGGCGGGTTGGGCGATGTGGTTCCTCTGGCACGGTCGGGCTTCACCGCGCCGCTGCGCAGGCCGACGTTCCGGGTGCACTTCGGCGACCCCGTCGACCTCAGCGGGTTCGACGCGGGTACACCCGGCCACGCCGTGAAGGCCCACGCCAAGATCATGCAGACGATCACCGACGGTCTCGTCCCGCTGCGCCGCGACGAACCCGACGTCCCACGGTTCCACGATCCGACGAGGCCGACGGACACGATCAGTCCGTGGCGCCCCTGACCTCACCGGCAGGGGCCCGGCCGCGCGCCGGCTCGCGTGTCGGCACCGCCACCCCGGTGCGCACGGGGTCGAGCACGAACAGCGTGGTGTAGCGCTTGACGTTCGGATCCTGCTGGAACAGGCGTTTCGCCACCTCGTTCTCGTGGCGCATGCCCACGCAGGCGAGCACCACGACGTAGTCGTAGTCGCCGGAGACCTCGTAGGCCTGCTGCACCTCGGGGGCCTCGAGCAGCCGTGCACGGTAGCGGCGGCCCTCCTCGGGAGTGTCGTCCTCGATCGTCACGAGGCAGACGGACAGGATCACCTCGGGCACGTGCCGCGGGTCGAGCACCGCGACGTTGTGGCTCAGCAGCCCGGCCGAGCGGTAGCGCTGAACCCGCCGCAGCACCGCACTCGGCGACAGTCCCACCTCGTCGCCGAGGTCCCGCAGCGTGCGGGACGCGTCCCGCTGCAGCAGCGCGAGCAGGTCGTGGTCGACGTCGTCCAGCATCAGATCACTCACGCAATAATGTTGCGCTGCGCCGGGATAATTTTCAATCGGCCGCACCCTGATCCCGATTACCGTCAGCGTTATCCCCGATCCCTTCGACCTCGACGAGGACCTCTGCGCATGACCACGACCCGGCCCGCACAGCCGGCCGGCGGCGACGCCGCCCCCGCACCGCCAGCCACCTCACCGCCCACCCTGCGCCCGCACGCCGGCCGCGGGGTGCTGTTGCTGATCGTGGCCTCGCTCTGTTTCGGCAGTTCCGGTGTGATCGGCAAGCCCGCGATGACCGCGGGCCTCGGCCCGGAACAGGTCGCCGCCGCGCGGATCGGCATCGCGGCGCTCGTGATGCTCACGTGCGTCGCGCTGCTGCGCCCGTCGCTGCTGCGGGTCCGCCGCGGGCAGTGGCGGTTGCTGGTCGCCTACGGCCTGCTGGGCGTCGCGGGTGTGCAGCTGCTGTACTTCGTGGCCGCGTCCCGGATCCCGGTCGGGGTGGCGATCCTGCTGGAGTTCACCTCGCCCGTGCTCGTGGCGCTGTGGGTGCGGTTCGTCCGGCGGGTCCGGCTGCCGTGGCCGATGTGGCTCGGCATCGCGCTCGCACTGACCGGGCTGGCCATGGTGGCGCAGATCGGCGCCGGCCTCACCCTCGACGCGGTCGGACTGCTGGCCGGCGCGGGGGCGGCCCTGTGCTCGGCGGCGTACTTCCTGCTCGGCGAACGCGGCGTCGCCGATCAGCACCCGCTCGGCATGGTCACGTGGGGCATGACGGTCGGTGCCGTCGCGGTGTGCGCCGTCGCGCCGCCGTGGACGTGGCCCGCCGACGTCGTGACCGCACCGGCCGAGCTCGGACCGTGGCAGCCGCCGGTGTGGGTACTGCTGGTCGCCGTGGCCCTGCTGTCGACCGTGCTGGCCTACAGCGCGGGCACGGCGTCCCTGCGGCATCTTCCCGCGGCTGCGGCAAGCGTGCTCGCGCTCATGGAACCGCTGATCGCGACCGGGTTGGCCTGGCTACTCCTCGGCGAAGCGCTCACCTGGTCGCAGGTCCTCGGCGCCGGGATCCTGCTCGGCGGTGCCGCACTGGTGCAGCTGACGTCACCGCGGAAACAGCCCGTGGGCGAACCACTCCCCGCCGCCGACTGACCCGGACGGCCCCACCCGGACGGCCGGGTGGGGCCCGCTCACCACGCGGGTCAGACCGGAATGACCGTCGGGACGATCATCGGGCGGCGCCGGTAGGTCTCGGCGACCCAACGGCCCACCGCGCGGCGGATCGCCTGGGCGATGCGGTGGGTGTCGGTGATGCCCTCCGCCTCGGTGCGCGACAGTTCCATCTCGACCAGCGACGCCGCCTCGTCGAGCGCCTTCGGATCATCGGAGAAGCCCCGGCCGGACACGGTCGGTTCACTCATCGCACGGCCGGTCGCGGAGTCGACGACGACGGTGATCGCGATGAACCCGCCCTCCCCCAGGATCAGCCGGTCCGACAGCGTCGACTCGCCGACGTCGCCGACCGACAGCCCGTCGACGTACACCTCGCCGATCTCGACCCGCCCCGTGGCCTGCGCCTTGCCGTCGATCAGGTCGACGACCACACCGTTCTCGGCGAGCACCACGTTCTCCGGCGTCACCCCGGTGCGTACCGCGAGTTCCCCGTTGGCCCGCAGGTGCCGCCATTCACCGTGCACCGGCATGACGTTGCTCGGTCGGACCGCGTTGTACAGGAACAGCAGCTCGCCGGCCGAGGCGTGCCCGGAGACGTGCACCTTGGCGTTGCTCTGGTGCACCACGTCGGCGCCCAGCCGCACGAGCCCGTTGATGACGCCGAACACGGCGTTCTCGTTGCCGGGGATCAGCGAGCTGGCCAGCACGACCGTGTCCCCGGCGCGGATGGAGATCTGCCGGTGCTCGCCGCGCGCCATGCGCGAGAGCGCCGACAGCGGTTCGCCCTGCGAACCGGTGGAGACGAACAGGACGTGCGACTCCGGCAGGTTCACCGCCTCGTCGAGATCGATCAGCAGGCCCTCGGGCACGTTCAGCAGGCCAAGCTCGGCGGCGATGTTCATGTTCCGCACCATCGACCGGCCCACCAGGGCCACCCGCCTGCCGTGCCTGACCGCCGCGTCCAGCACCTGTTGCACCCGGTGCACATGGCTGGCGAAGCACGCGACGATGACCCGCTGCCGCACCTTCCCGATCACGTCGTCGAGCACGGGCCCGATCTCCCGCTCCGGCGTGACGAAACCGGGCACCTCGGCGTTGGTGGAGTCCACGCACAACAGGTCCACGCCCTCGTCGCCGAGCCGGGAGAACCCGGCCAGGTCGGTGAGCCTGCCGTCGAGCGGCAGCTGGTCGAGCTTGATGTCGCCGGTGTGCAGCACGACACCGGCGGGCGTGCGGATCGCCACGGCCAGCGCGTCCGGAATGGAGTGGTTGACCGCGAAGAACTCGAGGTCGAACGCACCCACGTTCCGCCGCTCACCCTCGGCGACCTCGACCAGCACCGGCTTCTGTTTGTGCTCGCGGCACTTCGCCGCGAGCAGCGCCAGGGTGAAGTTCGAACCGTACACCGGCAGATCGGGCCGCAGCCGGAGCAGGAACGGCACCGCCCCGATGTGATCCTCGTGCCCGTGCGTGAGCACGAGGCCGTCGACCTCGTCGAGCCTGTCCTCGATGGCGCGGAAGTCCGGCAGGATCAGGTCGACGCCCGGGTGCGGGTCCTCGGGGAACAGCACCCCGCAGTCGACGATCAGCAGCCTGCCGCCGTACTCGAAGACGGTCATGTTCCGGCCGACTTCGCTGATGCCGCCCAGGGCGACCGTGCGCAGCGCGCCGTCCGGCAGTGCGGGTGGTGCGGAGGTCGGTCCGGGGCCGACCGCGAGTTCACTCACTGATGCAGTGTCCCAACGCTGGTGTGGGTGGTGGGCGTGACGTAGGCCGCGGCCTCGTCCGCACGGCGCGCACGAGAACCGGCCCAGTCCTCCGCTCGGTATGCGTCGAGCGGCACGCCGGCCTGGGTCAGGTCCGCGGCGATCGCCTCCACCTGGTCGTCGGTGGCGGGGACGATCGGCAGCCGAGGGCCACCGACGTCGAAGCCACGCAGGCGCAGGGCGGTCTTCGAGAACACGACACCGCCGACGCGGGAGAACGCACGATACACCGCGAGCATGCCGCGATGGTTGGTGCGTGCGGTGGACGTGTCGCCGTCCTCGTAGGCCTCGATCATCGCGCGGATGCGGCCCGCGACCACGTGGCCGATCACGCTGACCACACCGGCCGCGCCGACCGACAGCCACGGCAGGTTCAGCGCGTCGTCGCCCGAGTAGTAGGCCAGGTGCGTGTTGGCGATGACCTCGCTGCCTGCCAGCAGGTCACCCTTGGCGTCCTTGACGGCGACGACGCGGGGATGCTCGGCGAGCCTGCGCAACGTGTCGACCTCGATGGGCACGATCGACCGGGGCGGGATGTCGTAGAGCATCACCGGCAGTTCCGTCGCGTCGGCGACCGCGGTGAAGTGCGCCTGCACGCCGGCCTGCGTCGGCCGCGAGTAGTACGGCGTGACGACGAGCAGGCCGTGGGCACCGGCCTTCTCTGCCTGCTGGGCGAGTTCGACACTGTGCCGCGTGTCGTAGGTGCCGGCTCCGGCGACGACGGCGGCGCGGTCACCGACCGCCTCGACGACGGCACGCAATAGGCGCGCCTTCTCGTCGTCGGTCGTCGTGGGGCTCTCACCGGTCGTCCCGTTGACCACGAGGCCGTCGTTGCCCAGGTCCACCAGGTGTTCGGCGATCTCCTGCGCCCGCGTCACGTCCAGTTCGCCCTGGTCGTCGAACGGGGTGATCATGGCGGTCAGCACGCGGCCGAAGGGACGTCCCGGCGCGGCGGTGGGCGCGGTAGGCAAAGCGGTCGACATGCCGCTGACGGTACCTCCCGCAGGGCCGGGTCGGCGCGTCGACCATGCCCCGCGGGCGGGACTCCACGCGCGTCCCGCCGCGCGCCGGAGGATCACCGCCGACGCCGCGTCACCACCGGAAGTTCTTGCGCTCTCGCTGCGGAACCTCGGTCGGCAACCCGGGCCGAGCCGGGGTCAGGCGACGCCCCGCGTGACCGTCCCTTCGAGCCTTCCGCTGTCGGCGGGAACCAGGAAACACAGCACGCTGCGGACCGGCGAGTCGAAGTCGTCGGCGGGCTCCTGGTTCCACTCGTCCTCGGTCGGCACCAGTGCCAGGAACCGCAGGCCCGGCCGCTCGTCATCCTGGACCCGGTTGGTGTGGAACGTCGCGGTGCACTTGGCCTCGGCGAACGCGCGCAGCCGGTCCTCACCCGGGTACGTCGCCGCCGCGGCGTCGGAATCGCTCGACTCCGGTACCGCGGGGGCGATCTCGAACAGCTGCGCGTCGTGGGCCTCGTCCTCGCAGTCGACCCAGTTGCTCGACGCGAGCGCCCGGCCGCTCGCGAGCGGCGTGTTGACGCAGTAGTTCGAACTGCCGTCGATGTCGTAGTTGGCGATGTCGCCACCGCGGCCGTAGGTCAGGGTCTCGGCCATCGCGTCGTCAACCGCCGGGCCCCAGAACGGCTTGCCCGCGAGGAATCCGCCGACCAGCAGTGCCACCGCCGCCACGGCGCCGCCGACGATCAGCAGCTTGCGCCGCGTCGGGTTCGCGGACGCGGGGCCCGGGCCCGGCGTCGCGGCGAGCGTCGGCGGACCGCCGTAGTGCATGGCCGTGGCCTGGGCGTCGCCGCCGGGAGGGGTGGGCGGTCCCGGTTGCGCCACGCCGGGCTGCGCGGCGGCGGTCAGCAGGCCCCGCGCCTGGCCCGCCGGGATCCGCGCTTCGGGCGCCGCGGTCAGCATGCCCATGATCGCCTGCGCCAACGGGCCGTGCGCCCGGGCCAGCGGCGGCATCTCGTGCATGATCGCGTGCAGGGTCGCCGCCGTGGTCGAGCGCTGGAACGGCAACATGCCCTCGGCGGCGAAGTACAGCGTCGCGCCCAGCGACCACAGGTCGGACGCGGCCATGGCCTCCTGGCCCGCGACGCGTTCCGGAGCCATGAACGCCGGTGAGCCGACGAGCATGCCGCTGGTGGTGATCCGGGGATCGTCGACGGCCTGGGCGATGCCGAAGTCGGTCAGTTTCACCCTGCCGTTCGGCGCGACCATGATGTTGCCGGGTTTGACGTCCCGGTGAACGATCCCGGCCCGGTGCGCGGCCTCGAGCGCCGACAGCACCTGCTCACCGATGCGGGCCACTTCGTGCGCCGGCAGCGGGCCGCGCCGGTCGACGAGGTCCGACAGGGTCGGCGCCTCGACCAGTTCCATGACGATGAACGTCGCGTCGCCGTCGGCGACCACGTCGAACACGGTCACCACGGCCGGGTCGTTGAGCCGTCCGCCGGTACGCACCTCACGCAGGATGCGCTCGGAGAACACGCCCGCGTCCTCGGCACCGTCCGGCAGGCGCAATTCCTTCACGGCCACGTGCCTGCCGATCACGGTGTCCTCACCGCGCCAGACAACGCCCATGCCGCCGCGGCCCAGCTCCTCCAGCAGGGCGTAACGCCCGGCCACCGTGCGCAACGCCGCGTGGGCCCGGGTACTCGAATCGGTCTGCTGCTCGGGGTTCTCGGTCACACGCCCTCACTTCGTCCTCACGGTGCGTGCCGCATCCTAGCGGCGCATCACCCGGTCAGACGTCGGCGCGGTGCACCTCGTGCCCTCCGGATCGCAACGCATCGACCGCGCGGTCGAGATCACCGGCCGCGACGAGGAAATGGTCGGTGTCGAAGGTCGAGAGCGCGAACAGCGCGACCCCGGCCGCGGCCAGTTCGCTCGACAGGGCCGCCACGATTCCGGTGAGGCTGAACGCGAGCGGGCCGCGCACCGTCAGCAGCCGCCACCCCGGTTCGGCCCGGTCGGTGACGGGCACGCGCTCCGACGGCCCGACCACGGACAGCTCCTCGGCCGTGCGGACGACCGACACGAGCTCCCCGCCCGGTGGGTCGAGCAACGCGGCGGGCACGGGTGCACCCGCGTCGAACCGGGCGACCGTGTATTCCCCTGGCTGAACGTCGATGGCGAGCCGGCGCACGTTTCCCCCTCAGCCTTCCGCGACGCGCGGACTGGTGGCGACCTCGGTGCCGTCGGGCAACTCGGAGATCGTGAAGTCGGCGAACACGTTCGGCGCGGCCTTCTGCAGCTCCCGCAGACAGGCCACGGCCAGTTCGCGGATCTCGACGTCGGCGTGCTCGGTGGCGCGCATGCCGACGAAGTGCCGCCATGCGCGGTAGTTGCCGGTGACGACGACGCGCGTCTCGGTGGCGTTCGGCAGCACCGCGCGGGCGGCCTGGCGGGCCTGCTTGCGGCGCAGCGTGGCGTTCGGCGCGTCGGCGAACTTCTCCTCGAGCCCCGCCAGCAGGTCGGTGTAGGCATCCACGCTGGCCTGGGCGGCGGCGAGGAACTTCTCGTGCAGCTCGGGGTCCTCGGCGATGACCTCCGGCTCGACGAACGCGGCGTCCTTCTCCGGCACGTACCGCTGCGACAGCTGCGAGTACGAGAAGTGCCGGTGCCGGATCAGTTCGTGGGTCAGCGACCGCGAGATGCCGGTGATGTAGAAGGTGACCGACCCGTGTTCGAGGACCGACAGGTGGCCGACCTCGATGATGTGGTCGAGGTAACCGGCGTTCGTGGCGGTCTTCGGGTTCGGCTTCTGCCACGACTGGTAGCAGGCCCGTCCGGCGAACTCCGCGAGCGCCTGCCCGCCGTCGGCGTCGGTGCTCCACGCCACGTCCTCCGGTGGCAGGAACTCCGTCTTCGCGATCACGCGCACCTGCGGTGACACCGTTTCGGCCACGTCCGACTCCCTCTGCCGACGACTCCTCAGGCAGCGTACTGCCCGGCTCCGACCTTTCCGTCCGGCCGGGCCGGAAGCGCCCGCGCGGGTGAGCAAGCGCCCGCGCGGGGTGAATCACCGCCCCGCAGCAACTCACCGCACCCGCAGTACTCACCGCACCGCCGCACTCACTGCCCCGCAGCA
This sequence comes from Prauserella salsuginis, assembly GCF_024648885.1. Taxonomy (GTDB): domain Bacteria; phylum Actinomycetota; class Actinomycetes; order Mycobacteriales; family Pseudonocardiaceae; genus Prauserella; species Prauserella salsuginis. Next base: position 523,605 of record NZ_JANBBF010000008.1, read on the forward strand.
CTCACCGCACCGCAGCACTCACCGCACCGCAGCACCACGTCCCCGACGACGCCGGTGACACCACCGGAACCACTGTCCGACACCACGATCCGGTTGCGTGATGTCACGAATGACGTCAGAGTGGTGTCATGGATCTCACGCCGTATCTGGATCGCCTCCGCGAGGACCTCGCCACGAGCGCCTCGGCGGGCGATCAGGACATGAAGCGCACCGCGGCGGTGCTCTCGGCCGCCCTCGAACCCGCCGCGCGGCTCACCCTCATGAACGCCCTCGCCGACATGGCGGCCGAGGTCACCGCTCACCTGCACGATCAGGTCGTGGACGTCCGGCTCGACGGACGCGACGTCCGGGTCGTCGTGACCGGACCGGAGCGACCGGGCTCGGGCATCGGGGGCACCACGGACGGCGCCGGCCCCGCGGCCGGCAACGGAACCGGCGGCGATGACGTCACTGGTGACACCGACGGCGGGCCCGACACCGGCGGCACCGGCCCGTCGGGCGCTCCGGGCGGCTTCGGCGACGCCGCCGGCGCCGGTGGTGACATCAGCCGCATCACGCTGCGCATCGTCGAGCAGATCAAGGCCCAGGCAGAACAGGCCGCCGCGGCCCAGGGACAGTCGCTGAACGCGTTCGTCGCCCAGGCGGTGCAGCAGGCGGTCCGCGGCGGACTGCACGGCCACGGAGGCCGGCGAGGCCCGCGCGGCGCCGGCGAGCCCCATGGCCGGGGCCCGACTGGCGAGCGCGGCGACTGCGGCCCGGGCGGCCGCTCCGAGCACCCGACCCGATCACACCTGCACGGCTGGGTGGAAGGTTGACCATGAACGAACAGCAGTCCGAGCCGATGCGCACCGAAGCGTTCGAGGCTTCCGATCCGGTGGACATCGACGTCGACATCCCGTTCGGACGGGTGGCCGTGCACCTCGGTGGTGAACCGGGCTCGGTGGAGATCCGGCACGACCCGGCCGCGCATCTGCCGTGGACCGAGAGCGTCGCCGGCATCCTCAGCTGGGTGGGCGACCGGTTCGGCACCGAAGACCTGGTCGGCTCACCGGAGGAGGCGATCGCGCAGTGCCGCATCGAGCGCGAGGCGCGAGCTCTCGTCGTGCGCGGGCCGCAGGCGCTGCCCCTGCACGGCGTGCCGCTCGCGGTGACGGTGCACGCGCCCGAGGGCTCGGCCGTCCGGGTCCGCGCCGCGGCCGGTCCCGTCACGGTGACCGGGACGGCACACCGGCTCGAGCTGACCACCGGCTCCGGCGAGGTGCGTGTGGGCGACGCCGACGGGCCGGCGACGATCCGCGCGGGCGGCGGTGACGTCACGACCGGCACGCTCCGCGGCGGGCTGCAACTGCGCGCGAGCCGGGGCGACGTGGCGGTCGCCGCCCTGCCCGCGACCGGGAGCGTGACGACGGCCGGTGGCGCGGTCCGCCTCGGCGAGGTCACCGGCGACGTCCTGGTCCGCACGAGCAGCGGTGACGTGACCGTGGCCGACGCGGGTGCCGGCACGGTCGAGGCGACCACCGGGTCCGGCACCATCCGCATCGGCGTCCGCTCCGGAGTGGCCGCCGAGATCGACCTGTCCTCCGGATCGGGACGGGTGCGCAGTGAGCTGGACGTGGCCGACATGGCACCGGACCGGGAGGTTCCCCTCGCCGTGCGCGCTCGCACGGGCGCGGGCGACGTCGTCGTCACCGGGGCTCTCGTCACCTCCGCGGGCTGACCTCGCGGCGCAGCACGGGTACCAGGTCACCGCGTTCGCCGACCTCGATGTCCTCGAGCGCGAGCCAGTCGGCCGTCTCGCGCAGCCGCGCGGCGAGCTCCGCGGCGACGCGGCCGTGGTCGACGCCCGGTTCGGCGAACGCACCGGGCACGCGCAGCACCGACGCGGCGCGATCGGCTTTCAGGTCCACGCGCCCGACCAGCCGGCCGTCGCACAGGAACGGGAAAACGTAGTAGCCGTACTCGCGACGCTGTGCCGGTACGTAGATCTCGATGCGGTAGCGGAACCCGAACAGCCGCTCGGTGCGGTCGCGCTCCCAGATGAGCGGATCGAACGGGCACAACAGTGCGCTGCCGGTCACCGTCCGCGGCGTCGTGGCCGCGGTATGGCGGTACGCCTGCTGCCGCCAGCCGTCGACCCGGACCGGTTCGAGTGTGCCGGCTTCGACCAGGTCGGCCACGGCCGCGCGCGTCTCTGGCGGGCGGAGCCGGTAGTAGTCGCGCAGGTCCGTCTCGGTCGCGACACCGAGGGCTTCGGCGGAGGAGGCGACGAGTTCGCGCGCCGCCTCCTCGGGGCCGACGCGCCGCTGCCGGATGTCGGCGGGCACGACCCGTTCGGTGAGGTCGTAGCAACGCTCGAAACCGCGGCGCGTGCCCGTGGTCAGCTCGCCCGTGCCGAACAGCCACTCGCAGATTTTCTTCACCTCCGAGCGCTCCCACCACGAGCCGGGTGTGCGGCGCTCCCCGCCGGTCAGTTCCTTCTCGACCGTTCCCGCCCCCACCGGGCCGAGCTCCTTGACGACGGCGAGCACGTCGTCGACCAGGCCCGGGGACTGCTCGGCGAGCCGCGCATACCCCCGCCACCAGCCCGGCCGTTTCGCCCCGGACATCAGCAGCGGCCAATCGGCCACGGGGATCAGGCTCGCCTCGTGGGCCCAGGCCTCGACGAGCAACCTCGGTTTACGAGCGGTGTCGCGCCACGCGGCGTCGTCGACGAGCGCAGGGTCGTATGGGCCGAGCCGGGACAGCAGCGGGGCGTAGTGGGCACGCATCGCCACGTTCACCGAGTCGAGTTGCAGGAGTTTCGTGCGCGACAGGACGCGGCGCAGGTGCCGGCGGGTCGGGGCCGCCGCAGGGCGCGGATCGGTGAACCCCTGTGCGGCGAGGGCGGTGCGGCGCGCGACGGGCAGGCTCATGGTCCTCACCCGTGGCATGCTGCCAGCCGCCCCCGACGATTCCGTCGTCACCGGCCAGTAGGGTGCCGGTATGACGGACGCCACGGTTCGCGTCGCGGGCCCCGACGACGCCGCCGACATCGCCGCCATCCAGGTGCGCACGTGGCGCACGGCGTACGCGGACGCGCTCGGCCAGGCCACCGTCGACGCGCTCGACGAGGCCACGCTCGCCGACGAATGGGCACGCGCCGTCGAGCACCCGGCCTCCACGGTCTACGTGGCCCGCGAAGGGACCACGACCGTGGGTTTCTGCGCCGCCGGCCCCGCCCCCGCCGACGACACCGCGGCCGCCGACGGCTCCCCGCCCGCCGACGCCGCCGAGGTGGCTCTGATCGCGACGGTGCTCGTCGAACCGCGCTGGGGCCGGCGCGGGCACGGTGGCCGCCTGTTCGGTACGGCCGCCACCGACCTGCGGGCGATGGGCCACAGCCGTGGGGTGACCTGGGTCTCGCAATCCGATTCGGCGGCGCTGTCGTTCTTCCGCGGCATAGGCTGGAACCCGGACGGCACCGTGCGCACCCTCGACACGGGGGAACGGACGGTGCGGGAGCTCCGCCTCACCGGCGGACTCGACGTCCGATTGGACCACTGACACGCCGGGCCGTCACGCCCGCAACAGCCAACCCGGCGGCGCGGTTCCGGCCGCGCCCGAACCGAGAAACCGGCGGCGAATCGGTGCGACCGATCACATCGCGGCGGCGATGTCTGTCATAGTCGATTCCGTCCCTGTAACCGCACCGAACCGGTGATCCCTTCACCGCACCGACACTTCACCGCTGCGATGCTGCGCCCACCGCGGTGACGCCGGTGGTGGCACCGCGGACCCGGCCGTCCGCGTCGCTACCGCCCAGCGGATCCGACCACCGACCCCGACCGCCTGCGGAGACACTGTGCTGACCTGGTTGTGCGTCGCCTTCGGTGTCGCCGTCGGGTCGGCACTGCTGCCGGTGGTCAGCGTCGAGCTCTTCCTCATCACGGTGATGACCGGCGAGAGCGAGACGATCCCCTGGCTGCTCATGGGCGCCGTCGTCGCGGCGGGGCAGGTCGTCGGCAAGCTGCCGTACTACCTCGCGGCGCGGGGCTCGATCCACCTGCCGCGGTTCCTGCACGAGCGGTTGCACCGCCACCGGCAGGAACGGCCGCCCACCCCGCGCCGGGAACGCTGGCGCCGTCGCACGAAACGGATGCGCGGCTGGCTGGAGGCACTGCGCGAGCGCTGCCACCGGCACCCGCATTGGATGGCGAGCACCTACGGCGTCAGCTCCGTGGTCGGCCTGCCGCCGTACATGGCCACCGTCGTGCTGGCCGGTTTCGTCAACATGCGCCCGTCGCTGTTCGTGGGGGCGGGCCTGGCGGGCCGGTTCGTCCGGTTCAGCCTGCTCGCCGCGTCCCCCGCCGTCGCCGCGGGCTGGCTCGGCATCCCGCTCTGACACCGGACGACGAGCACCCGGCTACCGGTCGAGCATCCTGGCCATCGATCGAACGGCGTGGCAGCGGACGACGAGCACGGCGGATCGGTTGCCGACCGCGTCGCAGCCGTGTTCACGCACCCGGCGGCAGGAGTCCGCGACCCCGCCGCCGGATCCGCGTTCAGCGGTCGGCGGCGCCGGATTCGAGGGCTTCGAGCTCGACGGCCTTGTGCATCGTGGCGCGGGCGCGTTTGCGGTCGCCCGCGATGTCGTAGGCGTAGGCCAGCCGGTACCAGCGGCGCCAGTCGTCGGGCTCCTGTTCGAGCTCGGCGCGGCGCTCGTCGAACCACGCATCGGCGGCGTCCCGGTCCACCCGCCCCGACGGACGGCGCGGCAGGTCCGAGACGTCCGGCAGTCCGCCTTCGGCCTCGAGCCTGCGCGCCAGCCGCTGGATCCGGTTCCCGGAGCGCCACGTCGTCCACAGCATCCACGCGCCCAACAGGGGCAGCACGAACACGCCCGCGCCGAGAACCATGGGAACCGGCTCACCGGTCCTGAGCAGCGCCACCGCACGGCCGGCCAGCAGGACCAGGTACAGCGCCACCGCGGCCGTGAGCACGATGGCGACGTTGCGGGCCTTCACAGGTCGAGCACCTTCTCCAGCCCGACCGTCAGCCCGGGCCGCTTCGGCATCTCGCGGATCCCGAGCAGCACACCCGGCATGAACGAGCTCCGGTCCATCGAGTCGTGCCGGATCGTCAGCGTCTCCCCCGCGGCGCCGAACATGATCTCCTCGTGCGCCACGAGTCCCGGTAGGCGCACCGAGTGCACCCGGACGTCGCCCAGGTCCGCACCGCGCGCTCCATCCATTTCGGACACCGTCGCGTCGCTGCCCGGTTCGATCCCGGCCTCCGCCCTGGCCTGCGAGATCATCCGCGCGGTGTGGGCGGCCGTGCCCGACGGGGCGTCGGCCTTGCGGTTGTGGTGCAGTTCGATGACCTCGGCCGAGTCGTAGAACCGCGCTGCCTGCTGCGCGAACCGCATCGCCAGCACGGCCCCGAGCGCGAAGTTCGGCGCGATGAGCACGCCCAGCTCCGACCGCTCGGCGAGCCACGAACGCAGTTGGCCCAGGCGCTCGTCGGTGAACCCGGTCGTGCCCACCACGGCGTGCATGCCGTGGGACAGCACGAATTCGAGGTTGCCCATCACGGCGTCGGGCCGGGTGAAGTCGACGACGACATCGGCCTTCGCCTCGACCAGCGCAGCCCGGTCACCGGCCGAACCGACGGTCGCGACCAGGTCCATGTCCGGAGCGCCCTCGACCGCACGCACGGTCTCCGCGCCCATCCGGCCCGTGTGGCCGAGAACGCCGACGCGAATCGGACTGCTGGTCATGCGATCACCTCGTGCAACTCGTCGGGAAGGTCCTCGTCGTGAGCGTACGGCCCGACGACCACGCCGCTGGTGACACCTCCCGGCCTGCCCAGCAGCGTCCGCGCGAGCGCCGCGACGTCGTCGGCCGTGACGGCGTCGATCCGGGCGACGTTGTCCTCGACGCTCAGATACCGGCCGTGGTTCAGTTCGTTCTTGCCGAGCCTGGTCATCCGTGCGGCCGTGTCCTCCATGCCCAGCACCAGAGCGCCGCGCAGCTGACCTTTCGCCCGCGCGACCTCGGCCTCGCTCAACCCGTCGGCGGCAACGTCGGCGAGCACCCCGGCCGCGACCTCGGTGACCTCGCCGAGCCGGTCGGGCTGGCATCCGGCGTACACCGACAGGTGGCCGGTGTCTGCGTAGGTCGCCACCGAGGAGTAGACCTGGTACGCGAGGCCGCGGCGCTCACGGACCTCCTGGAACAGGCGCGAGCTCATCCCGCCGCCCAGAGCGGCGTTGAGCACTCCGAGGGCGTATCGCCGCTCGTCGTGCCTGCCGAGGGCAGGCATGCCGAGCATGACGTGCGCCTGCTCGGTGTCGTCGGTGCGCAGCTGCAGACTCCGTGTCCGGCGGGGCCGTGCGCGACCCGCACGCGGGGCCACGGGCGCAGTGTCGCCGTCGAGCCTGTCGCCGAGAGCCTTGCGCACCAGCCGCAGCACTGCGCCGTGTGTGACGTTGCCCGCGACCGCCAGCACCATCCGGTGCGGCACGTACTGCCTGCGGTAGAAGCCGCGCAGCGCTCGCGCCGACATGTCCTGAATGGACTCCTGGTTGCCGAGCACCGGCCTGCCGAGCGCGTGCCCACCCATGACGGTCTCCACGAACGTCTCGTGGAGCAGATCCTCCGGGTCGTCGTCGCGCATGGCGATCTCTTCGAGGACCACGCTGCGCTCGGTGTCGACGTCGGCGTCCGTGCACCGGGCCTCGAACACCACGTCGGTCACCAGGTCCATCGCCACCGGCAGGTCCTCGTCGATGACCTGCGCGTAGTAGCAGGTGTGTTCCTTGGCGGTGAACGCGTTCAGCTCCCCGCCGACGGCGTCGATCTCCTCGGCGATGGCCGTCGCGTCGCGCCGGCCGGTGCCTTTGAACAGCAGATGTTCGAGGTAGTGCGCCGCACCGGCGACCGCGGGCCGCTCGTCACGGGAACCGACACCGACCCACAGGCCGACCGTCGCCGACCGCACGCCCGGAACCTGCTCGGTGATCACGCGCATCCCACCGGGCAGGACGGTGCGCTTCACCCGCCCGCCTCCGGAGACCGACTCCAGGGTGCGGGTGCTGCCGACGGGCTGTTCGTGCCCGGGATTCTGCCGTGCCATCAACCTGCTTTTCGCCCCATGTCACACGGCGACCCGCCGCGGCAGGGTATGCCGTCGGCGGGTCGCCGTCGTGTGTGTTCGTCCTCGTCCGTGCCTGCGCCGGTCAGGCGTCGGTCGACTCGGCCTCCTCCGACGCGGCGCCGTCGTTGTCGCTCTCGCCGTCCTCGTCGACCACGACCAGGCTGATCTTGCCGCGCTGGTCGATGTCGGCGATCTCGACGCGCAGCTTGTCGCCGACGTTGACGACGTCCTCGACCTTGCCGATGCGCTTGCCGTTGCCCAGCTTCGAGATGTGGACGAGGCCGTCCTTACCGGGCAGCAGCGAGACGAACGCGCCGAAGGCTGCCGTCTTCACGACCGTGCCGAGGAAGCGCTCGCCCACCTTCGGCAGCTGCGGGTTGGCGATGGCGTTGATCTTGTCGATCGCGGCCTCGGCGGACGGACCGTCCGCCGCACCGACGTAGATGGTGCCGTCGTCCTCGATGGAGATGTCGGCGCCGGTCTCCTCGGTGATCGTGTTGATCATCTTGCCCTTCGGCCCGATGACCTCACCGATCTTGTCGACCGGCACCTTCACCGTGGTCACGCGCGGGGCGTACGGGCTCATGTCGTCCGGCTCGTCGATCGCCTCGGACATCACGTCCATGATCGTCAGCCGGGCGTCACGGGCCTGGTTCAGCGCGGCGGCCAGCACGTCCGACGGGATGCCGTCGAGCTTGGTGTCCAGCTGCAGGGCCGTGATGACGTCCTTGGTACCCGCGACCTTGAAGTCCATGTCGCCGAACGCGTCCTCGGCGCCCAGGATGTCGGTCAGGGCAACATAGCGCGTCTCCCCGTCGACCTCGTCGGAGACCAGGCCCATCGCGATACCGGCCACCGGCGCCTTCAGCGGCACACCGGCGTTGTACAGGCTCATCGTGGACGCGCAGACCGAGCCCATCGACGTCGACCCGTTCGAGCCCAGCGCCTCCGAGACCTGGCGGATGGCGTACGGGAACTCGTCGCGCTTCGGCAGCACCGGCACCAGCGCACGCTCGGCGAGCATGCCGTGGCCGATCTCGCGCCGCTTCGGCGTGCCGACGCGGCCCGTCTCCCCGGTGGAGAACGGCGGGAAGTTGTAGTGGTGCAGGTAGCGCTTGGACGTCTCCGGCGAGAGCGTGTCCAGTGTCTGCTCCATCCGGAGCATGTTCAGCGTGGTGACGCCCAGGATCTGGGTCTCACCGCGCTCGAACAGCGCCGAACCGTGGGCCCGCGGGATGGCGGCGACCTCGGCGGCCAACTGCCGGATGTCGGTCAGGCCACGACCGTCGATGCGCACCTGGTCCCGCAGGATGCGCTGGCGCACGAGGTGCTTGGTCAGCGACTTGAACGCCGCGCCGACCTCCTTCTCGCGGCCTTCGAAGGCCTCGCCCTCGCCGATGCCGACCTTCTCGAGCACCGCCGCCTTGACCTCGTCGGTGGCGTCGTCGCGGTCCTGCTTGCCGCCGATGGCCAGCGCCTTGGTGAGCTCGTCGGTCGCGATCGCGGCGACGGCGTCGTAGGCGTCCTGCTGGTAGGCGGGGAACAGCGGGTACTCGCCCGTCGGCTTCGCCGACACCTCGGCCAACCGCTGCTGCGCCTCGCACAGCGCGCGGATGAACGGCTTCGCGGCGTCCAGGCCCTGCGCGACCGTCGTCTCGGTCGGCGCGGTCGAGCCCTCGGCCACCAGGTCGAGGGTGTTCTCGGTGCCCTCGGCCTCGACCATCATGATCGCGACGTCACCGGCGCCGTCACCGACGACGCGGCCCGCGACGACCATGTTGAACGTCGCCTTCTCGAGCTGCGACCAGGTCGGGAACGCGACCCACTGGTCCTCGATCAGCGCGACGCGCACGCCGCCGATCGGACCGGAGAACGGCAGGCCGCCGATCTGCGTGGAGGCCGATGCGGCGTTGATCGCCAGCACGTCGTACGGGTCCTCGGGGCTGAGGCTCTGCACCGTGATGACGACCTGGATCTCGTTGCGCAGGCCGTCGGCGAACGACGGGCGCAGCGGCCGGTCGATCAGCCGGCAGGTCAGCACCGCGTCGGTCGACGGGCGACCCTCGCGGCGGAAGAACGCGCCGGGGATACGGCCGGCGGCGTACATGCGCTCCTCGACGTCCACCGTCAGCGGGAAGAAGTCGAAGTGCTCCTTGGGCTGCTTCGAGGCCGTGGTGGCCGACAGCAGCATGGTCTCGTCGTCCAGGTACGCCACGACGGAACCGGCGGCCTGCTTGGCCAGCCTGCCCGTTTCGAAGCGCACCGTGCGCGTGCCGAACCGGCCGTTGTCCAGTACGGCTTCGGTTTCGTGCACGGTGTCTGTGTCTGTCATGAAAGTGATTACTCCTCGTACTGCCGCACGCGACACGCACTTCCCCGCCCTTCGGGGCCCGTCCGGGTACGAGGCCGGCCATCGATCGAAGCTCACGGGAGGAACTCCCGGGAGCCACTACCGAGGACCGGCTGCGGCGTCCCCGCACGCGGCGCGTATCGCCTGCGAAACTCTCTCTAAGTGTGTCTCGGGCCGCGCCCGCCTGCGCTGTGCCGACACGCGCGCCCGAGGGGAGCCTATTGCGGCTCCGATGGAGCGAAGGGGAGCGACCCGCCGGGCCACTCCCCTTCGTCACGAAGTCATCGGCGGAGGCCGAGTCGCTGGATGAGCGAACGGTACCGCGCGATGTCGACCCTCATCACGTAGTTGAGCAGCCGACGGCGACGGCCGACCAGCAGCAGCAGACCACGACGCGAGTGGTGGTCGTGCTTGTGGGTCTTGAGGTGCTCGGTGAGCCCGGTGATCCGCTTGGTCAGCAGGGCAACCTGAGCCTCGGGCGAACCGGTGTCCGACTCGTGCAAGCCGTACTCGGACAGGATCGCCTTCTTCTCGTCGGTGGACAGCGCCACGCGTCACTCCTTGTGTTCAGTGCCGTGTTCGTCATGTCGGTACCGGCCGCCACGGACTGCAGCCGGACTCGACTATCCAGCCTATCAGCGGTTGCGGTCACCGCAGCGCACGGCCGAGGCCGAAGCGGGACACCGGCGTATACACCGGCCCCGCGGGCCCGCGGTCGCTACGCAGCAGCAGGACCTCCGCCGGTTCCCAGGCCGGGCCGCGATGGCCGGCCAGGTCACTGGCCAGCTCCTCCAGTCCCGCACGCGGACCGCCGCGTGCCACCGTCACGTGTGCGCGGAACCGGCGGCGCTCACCAGTGGGGCGCACGGCGTCGGCGAGCGGGGCGAGCTGCCCGGATTCGACGATCACCCCTGCCCACAGCACCCCGGGGAACACGCCCGCGCCCGCCAGGCGCAGCACGGGCGCCTGCAGACCGTCGAGCCGCCGTGCCAGCCAGGCGGTGCGCGCCTCCGGCTCGTCCTCACCGTAGAAACCCAGCGTGATGTGCCAGCCCTCCGGAGCGGTCCAGCGCAGCCCCTCGGCATCGGTGGCCGCGCACTCCGCCAGCCGGGCACGCAGCGCGTCGGCCGCCGCCTCGGGCACCGGCAGGGCACTGAACAGCCGCACGCCCACGTCTACCTTCCCGGGCGGCCCGCCGTCATCGCGGGTCCTTGCCCGCCCTCCGCAGCAGGTCGGCGATCGAGGGGAAGTCGGCATCGAGCCGTTCGGCGGCGCCGATCAGGTTCTCCCCCTCGGCGACCTCGCGCAGCGCATTGAGCACCTGCTGGTCGTCCGGCCCCGCAGCCAGCGGCATGCTGTCCCTGCTGACCGTCGGCCGCGATTCCTTGACGTCTTCGAGCGCCGCCTGGATGGCCTCCTTGCTGCCGCCGGCGACCTCCGGCAACAGCACTTTGCGCTCCAACATGATGAGCCGCGCCAGCACGACCGGATTCCCGATCTTGGCGCGCCTGCCGCTCATCACCTGGCTCAGCATCGGTGCGCTGATCCCCAGTACCTCGGCCAGATAGGCCTGCGACACGTCGAAGGCCACGACGAGCCTGCGCACGCGGTCGCCGAGTGGTTCCCCGTACCACTCGCGCTGCAACGAGACGTTGCGCTGGACGATTTTGTGGTCCTCCACGTCAGCCCCTGCTCCCCTCGCATGTCCGGTCCCCGGACGGCCCGGCGACCCTCCCGGCATCTTGCCAGGCCGCAGCCGGCGGTCGGGACGGAACGGACCAGCTGTTCACTATTGCACCCGCGCGGCCGGCCCACCACCGCCGACGGGTCCCCGGGACCGGCGTCAGGCCACGCCGAGCAGCCGCCTGGTCCGCACCACGTCGTCGGCGATCTGGTCGACCAGCCCGTCCACGCCGTCGAACGCGATCTGGCCACGGATCCGCCCGACGAAGTCCAGCGATACCTGCTGGCCGTAGAAGTCCTCGTCGACGTCGAGCACGAAGGCCTCGACGGTGCGTTCCCGGCCGGAGAAAGTCGGGTTCGTGCCGACGGACACGGCGGCGGGCAGCTGCCCGCCGTCCGCGCGGACGAACCAACAGGCGTACACGCCGTCGGCCGGGATCGCCGCGAACCGCGGCGGCGACAGGTTCGCCGTCGGGTAGCCGAGATCGTGTCCCCGGCCGTCGCCCCGCACGACGATGCCGTCGAGCCGGTGCGGCCTGCCGAGCGCGTCCGCGGCCGCCACCACGTCACCGGCGTCGATGCACGAGCGCACATAGGTCGACGAGAACGTGATCTGCTCGGCCTCGCGGGGTCCACCCGGCAACGCGGTCCCCTGCAACGTGGCGCCCTGCGCGGTGAACCCGAACCGTTTCCCCAGTCGCTCCAACGTTTCGACGTTGCCCGCGGCCTTGCGCCCGAACGTGAAGTTCTCCCCCACGATCACCGCCGCCGCGTGCAGCTTGTCGACGAGGATCTCGTGCACGAACTCGTCGGGTTCGAGCCGGGACAGCTCCGGCGTGAACGGCAGGACACAGAACACGTCGACGCCGCGCTGCTCGACCAGGTCGGCCTTGCGGCGCAGGGTCGTGAGCTGGGCGGGGTGCGAACCCGGCCGCACCACTTCGGACGGATGCGGGTCGAAGGTCAGGACCACCGACGGCACCCCGAGCTCGGCGGCCGTGGCCACCGTCCGATCGATGAGTACCTGATGCCCCCGGTGAACCCCGTCGAACACCCCGACGGTGACGACGCAACGCCCCCAGCCACCGGGCAGATCTGTCAAACCGCGCCAACGCTGCACAGTGCAGCAGCCTAACGACCGTGCGCGCAGCCGGGGTCAGCCGGGCTGGACCGGGTGCCCTGCGGCCGGGCCGGGCCGGTCCGCTGCGGCAGCGGTGTGCCGTCAGGCCGGGAGCAGGACGACCACGGGCTTGGCCGCGCCGCGCTGGTCCTCCGCGAGTGCGAGCACCTCGCCGTCGGGGCCGAACACGCCGTACACGCCCGCGATGCCGGCCGCGGGCAACCGCTGGCCGTGCCGCACCGCCCGCGTCTCGGCGGCGTCGACGTCCCGGCGCGGGAACGCCGCGGCCACGGCCTCGGCCAGGGTCAGCGACAGCCCCGGCTCGGCCTCCACGGCCTCGAGCGTGCGCGCCGCGGCCAGCGTGAACGGACCGACGGTGGTGCGGCGCAACTGCATCAGATGCCCGCCCACGCCCAGTGCGGCGCCCAGGTCACGGGCGAGCGCGCGCACGTAGGTGCCCGACGAGCAGTCCACCATCACGTCCAGCGCGATCCGGTCACCCTCCCTGCGGGTGGCGAGCAGATCGAAGCGGTGCACCGTCACCGGCCGCGGCGGCAGGTCGACGTCCTCGCCGTCGCGCACCCGCGCGTAGGCCCGTTTGCCGTCGACCTTCACGGCGCTGACGGCGCTGGGCACCTGCTGCAGCTCGCCGGTCAGGCCGACGATTCCCGCGGCGATCGCCCCGTCGGTGACCGCGCTCGCATCGGTCTCGGTGAGGATCTCCCCTTCGGCGTCGTCGGTCGTCGTGGCGGCGCCGAGCGTGATCGTGGCGAGATAGGTCTTGCGGTCGAGCGCGAGGTGGCCGAGCAGTTTCGTCGCGCGTTCGACCCCGAGCACGAGCACACCCGTGGCCATCGGGTCGAGCGTGCCTGCGTGGCCGATCTTGCGGGTGCCGAGGAAACGGCGTGCCTTGGCGACGACGTCGTGCGACGTCATGCCGGCGGGCTTGTCGACGATCAGCAGGCCGGGAGGTGGCGCGGGCGGTCTGGACACGGCCGCCGACTGTAGCGAGCGCCGACTAGGCCACCGAGGCCAGGTCCCAACGGGTGCGGGTGACCGGCACGGGCACGTCCTCGCCGCGCTCCTGGGCGGCGAGGACCGCCGCCCGCGCCCGCCGGAACCACACGACGACCCGCGACGTGCCGAACACGAGCACGGCCACGATCGCCAGCAGGGCGATCCGATAGGCGCCGCCGGTCAGTTCCAGCAGCACGCCGACGAGCAGCGAGGCGGCGGTCGTGGCGCAGAACCCGCCCACGTTGACCGCGCCCGTGGCCGTGCCGACACGCGGCAGCGGGTTGTAGTCGCGCACCAGGGCGAACCCGACCGACGAGACCGGCGCCCCGAGCGACATGAGGACGAACGCCACCACCAGCACCGCGATCGGCACCTGGCCCGGCCACGCGAGCAGCACCGCCCAGGTCAGCGTGAGCAGTGCGCCGTAGCCGAGCACCGTCGGCATGCGCAGGTCCGGCCTGCGGCTGAAGAACCCGCCCGCGAGCGGGTTGGACAGCATCGCGCCGATGACGAACACCATCAGCAGCGAGCTCGCGCTCGTCTCCGAGTAGCCGAGCTCTTCGACCATGTAGGGCACGCCCCACAGCAGGGTCATCACGTTGAGGCTGAACGGCATCGAGAAATGCGTCCAGAACCCGAGCCGCGTCCCCGGAACCCGCCACGCGGCCCGCAGGTCACCGCCGACCTCCGCGAGGGACTTGGCCTCGGCCGAGGCCGTGCGCCGCTCCGGGGTGTCGCGCACCGCGGCCAGCACCACGACCACGTACCCCAGCGTGACCAGGCCGGCGACGAGGAACGTCGGGGTCCAGCCGGGGCCGGACAGCAGCAGCGCCAACGGCAGGGTCGCGGCGAGGTTGCCGACGAACCCGAGCGAACCGGTGAGCGTCGTGACGAGGACGTACTGGCGCCCCGGGAAGTGGTTGGCCGCGAGCCGCAGCACCGACACGAAGGCGAGCGCGTCGCCGACGCCCAGGACGCCGCGGGCGAGCAGGCCCAGCGCGTAGGTGTCGACGAGTGCGAGCAGCACCTGCCCGGACCCGAGCATCAGCGCGGCGGCGGTCAGTACGGCCCGCGGGCCGTACCGGTCGACGAGCAGTCCGGTCGGGATCTGCATCGCGGCGTAGACACCGACCTGCAGCACCGTGAAGGTGCCCAGCGCCGCCGCACCGACACCGAACCGTTCGGCCGCGTCGAGCCCGGCGACACCGAAGGAGGCCCGGTGGAACAGCGCGAGCAGGTAGACGAACGCGCCGGCGCCCCAGATCAGCCACGCCCGACCGGGCGCGGAGGCGTTCAGCGGTCTACTCGACGGCACCTGTCCTCCTCGTCGCATCGAATGGGTGGACAGACGCAGCGGCCGTCCCCATACGTTCTAGTGCATCGGCTGCCCGGTCGGCACCCGCACCGGCCCCGTGACCGCAGTGGAGTTGCCCACAGGGCGGGCGCCGGCCCTGTGGCGGTGTCAGGTCCGGACCGCGCCGGTCACCGCCCACCGGCCACCACGCCAACGCACCACGACGAATCCCAGGCGCAGCACCATGAACACCGTCAGTCCCGTCCAGATGCCGGCCAGTCCCCAGCCGAAGCCGAGCGAGGCCCAGATCAGCGGCAGGAATCCCAGCAGCGCGCTGCCGAGCGTGGCGTTGCGCAGGTAGGCGGCGTCGCCCGCGCCGAGCAGCACGCCGTCGAGCGCGAACACCACACCGGCGACGGGCTGGAGCGCCACGAAGAACCACCAGGCATGCGGGATCTCGCCGAGCACACCGGCGTCGCTGGTGAACGCCAGCGGCAACACCTGCGACACGGCCGCGAACACGACGCCGAGGCCGCAGCCGAGTATGAGGCCGTACCGGACGATCTGCGTGGCGATCCCCCGCGCACGCCGCCTCGACTCGGCGCCCAGCGCGGCGCCGATCAGGGACTGGGCGGCGATCGCCACCGAGTCGAGCACGAGCGACAGGAACGTCCACAGCTGCCACACGACCTGATGGGCACCGACCGCCTCGGTCGAGGTTCGTGCGGCGACCGCGGTCGCCGACAGGAAGCATGCCTGGAAGCCGAGACTGCGCAGCACCAGGTCGCGGCCGAGGATCAGCTGGGCCCACATCACGCCCGGGTGCGGGCGCAGCCGGGCGCGTTCCTTCGCCAGCGCGCGCAGGAAGAGCCCGCCCGCCACGGTCTGGGCGACGACGTTGGCGATCGCCGACCCTTCCAGCCCCCACCCGAACGGATACACGAAGACCGGGCACAACACCGCCGACAGGCCGTTGCCGGCCAGCACGTACCGCAGCGGACGCACCGCGTCCTGCACCCCGCGCATCCACCCGTTGCCCGCCATCGTCACGAGGATCATCGGCGTGCCGCACAGCGCGATCCGCAACCACGACACCGTCGCGTCGGTGATCGCCTCGTCGCCGGAGAGCATGCTCGCCACGGGCTCGGCCAGCAGCTGGCCGAGCCCGAGGATGACCAGGCCCACGGCGAGCGCCAGCCACGTGGCCTGCACACCCTCCTCGACGGCTTCGCCGCGCCTGCCCGCGCCGTGCAGCCGCGCCGTCCGCGAGGTCGTGCCGTAGGACAGGAACGTGAGCTGGGTCGACACCAGCGCCAGCAGCGTGCCGCCCAGCGCGAGCCCCGCCAGCGGCAGTGCCCCCAGATGCCCGACCACCGCGGTGTCCACGAGCACGTACAGCGGTTCCGCCGCCAGCACGCCGAGCGCGGGAACGGCCAAGCCGAACACCGTACGCGCCGGGGCACGTTCCTCCATCACCTCGACCACGCACCGAGCGTAAACGGGCCCACCGACAACCCGGTCATGTGACAGATGCCGTGATCGTCACAGCCCGCCTAGCGTCTCGGACATGGACGAGACGAACGAAACAGTGCTGGTGACAGGGGCGACGGGACAGGTGGGACGCCACGTCGTCGCGGGACTAGTGGAGGCAGGGGTGCCCGTGCGGGCGCTGACGCGCAACCCGGAGACGGCGGATCTGCCGGACGACGCCGAAGTGGTGGCGGGCAGCCAACTCGACCCCGCCGGCCTGGCACGGCACCTCGACGGTGTGTCGGCCGTGCTGTTCATGCTGCCGGACTTCGACCTCGACGCCCTCACCGAGAGCGTGCGCGTCGTCGGCGATCACGTCCGGCACGTGGTGCTGCTGTCCTCCGGCGCGGTGCGCGACGACGTCCCCACCGGCGAGCAGCCGGGGCCGATCGCCCATGCGCACGCCGTCCTCGAGGAGGCGATCCGCGCCACGGGGGTGTCGTGGACGTTCCTGCGGCCCTACGGGTTCGCGGCCAACACGCTGGAATGGGCGCAGGCGATCCGTTCCCGGCAGCCCGTCGCCCTGGTACAGCCCGAGATGCCCACCGCTCCGGTCGACGAACGGGACATCGCGGCCGTCGCCGTGCGGGCCCTGACCGAGGACGGCCACGACGGGGCACGCTACGAGCTCACCGGACCCGAACTCGTCACCCCGGCACGGCAGCTGGAGATCATCGGCGAGGTCACCGGCAGGCACATCGCCTGGAAGGAACAACCCGCCGAGGAATGGGCCCGCTCGCTGCTCGGGCCGGACACGCCGGACGAGGTGATCGCCGGGATGGTCGACGACTTCACCGACCGCGACCCCGCCCACACCGACACCGTCGCCCGCGTCACCGGCAGGCCGGCACACACGTATCGCGACTGGGTCGAGGCACACACCCGGGATCTGGCCGGCCTGCTGCCGCCGGTCTCGCGCGCCGACGCCGGCTACGTGCTCGTCAGCACCTGGCGGGTCGCCGACACCGGCTCCCAGCGCGCGGCCGGGGCCGCCGCCGTCGACGACTGGCGCGACCGCCCGTGGCCCGCGGGCCTGCTGGCGCACAGCGTGCTGCTCGGCACCGACGGCCACACCCTGGTGCACTACTCGCAGTGGACGGATGAGGAGTCACTCGAGCAGTTCCGGCGGGCAGGCCGGACCGCACGCAACGACACCATCGACGCGGACGTCCCCGGCATCGAGCGCCTCGACGCGGCTGGCTACCGGCTCTACCGCGAGGCGGTCCCCGAGCAGCCGTTCGAGCCCGGCGTCGTCGTGCTCGTGTCGTTCCGCACCGACACCGCCGCCACCGGCGAGCGGTTCGTCGACGAGTTGATCGGCCGGCATCCGGTGACCAACGGCGAACCGGCTCCGGAGGGCATGGCGGGCAACCACTTCCACATCGCCGTCGACGGCAGCCGGATGCTCAACTGGGCGGAGTTCGCCACCGTGGAGGCGCACGAGCGCGTCGTGGCGGAGCGCCTCCAGGCCGACGACGATGTGCCCCAGCTCGTGGAGCGCACACCGGGACTCGACGCTGTCGGGTTCCAGCGGTTCGTGCCCTACCGCACCGTCTACGGACCGCCGGTCCGCTGACGTCCGCACGGTGACGTCAGCTCGGTGCCGCCCCGCTCGCCCCGCGCCCATACGGCCGGCGCGAGCGGGGCTCGCCTACTCTTACGCCGATGTCCGAGTACGCGATTCTGATCCTGCCGTCGGCCAACCGGGTCTACACCGACACCTCGCCCCGACTGCTGCAGGCCGAGCTGACCGCATTCGGCGAGGCCGTGCTGTCCACCGAGGTGCGGGAGCCGGGCACGCGCACGATCGGCGGCGCGTCCTACGTCACGTTCAGCACGCCCGAGCCACTGACCGCCGACGACATCGCGTTGCTGTCGAACCTGTCGTCGGCGTACGTGCTGTTCGAGATCACCGGCGAGCTGCTCCGGCCACTGCCCCTGTCACCGGCCGACGTGTTCGACTCGGACCTGCTCACCATCCAGAAGTACAGTGGCAAGACCAACGAGCTGTTCACCAAGCTGCTGCTGAACCTCACCGTGCTCGCCTCCGACCGCCCGCGGGCGATGGTCGAGGGTGGTCTGCGGCTGCTGGATCCGTTGTGCGGCAGGGGAACGACGCTCAACCAGGCCATGATGTACGGGTTCGACGCCACCGGGCTGGAACTCGACGGCAAGGATTTCGAGGCCTACCAGCAGTTCATCAAGACGTGGCTGCGCACCAAGCGGGTCAAGCACAAGGCCGAGGCCGGGATGCTGCGCCACCACAAGGCGCGGCTGGGGCGCAGGCTGGACGTCGAGTACGCCGCGTCGAAGGAGCAGTACAAGGCGGGCGAGACCCGCACCCTCGGCTACCTCAACTGCGACACGCTGCACACCGACGAACTGCTGCGCCCCGGTTCGGTCGACCTCGTTGTCACCGACGCGCCCTACGGCGTGCAGCACGGCAGCCGCACACCGGATCGAGTGCCGGCACGCAGCCCGCGCGACCTGCTGGCCGCGGCCGTTCCGGGGTGGGCCAGGGTCCTGCGGCGCGGCGGCGCTCTGGGCCTGTCGTGGAACACCCACGTGGTGCCACGCGACGAACTCGCCCGCATCCTCACCGGCGCCGGCCTGACCGTCCGCGACGGCGACCCCTACGACACCCTGGGCCACCGCGTGGACCAGGCCATCGTGCGCGACATCCTCGTCGCGACGAAGGACGGCTGACGACGAACGGCGGACCTCTCGATCCGAATCGGCCCTGCTCCGAATGGGCCTCGGTCGCGCTGCGGGGTCTGGCACCGCGCCGCGGGATCTGCCACTGCGCCACAGGCTCAGACACCGCGCCGCGGGATCTGCCACGACGGGACCGTGGCCCGCGCCCCCCACGCTCGGCGACATCGCACGCGGACCGCGATGATCCTCGCCGACCGGTAGCGGCCGGGTGGGACTACTGGTCGTCCTCGTCGGACTTGGCCGGCTTGTACGGGTCGGGCTCCCCCGCGGGCTGCGCCGCGGTGGCTTGTCGGGCGACCTCGGCATCGGCCTCTCGCGCCTTGGCGAGGAGTTCGTCGATGTTGCGCGCCTCGGACGGGATGTTGTCCGCGACGAACGTCAGCGTGGGCGTGTACCGCACGCCCGTGCCCTGCCCCACCTTCGTCCGCAGCACCCCACGGGCGGACTCCAGTGCGGCGGCGGCACCGGCGAAATCCGGTGCCGCGTCGAGGGTTTCGCCGAGCACGGTGTAGTACACGGTGGCGTCCCGCAGGTCACCGGTGACCCGGGCGTCGGTGATCGTCACGTTGCCCAGCCGCGGGTCTTTGATCTCGTGTTCGATCGCGGACGCGACGATCTGCGCGATCCGCTTCGCCAGCCTGCGTGCCCGAGCCTTGTCAGCCACGGCCATCCCCTCACTCGTCCGATCGCCGGCACCTCACGGATCCGGCGTACCACCCTGATGTTCCGGCCGTCTCGCCCGGCGTCGGCGACACGGCCGCTATTCGTCGTCCGCGCCGTACACCCGCCTGCCGGCCGAGAGCAGCTCGACCTCGGGGCGTTCGGCCACGAACCGTTCGCAGGCATCCAGCACGTCGCGCACACGTGCGCCATCGGCCGCGACCGCCGCAACACCGATGGTGACGCGGCGGTAGAGCTCGCGCTGTCCGGCCTCGGCGACAGCGACGTCGAAGCGCCTGCGCAACTCAGCCACGATCGGCCGCACCACGGAACGCTTCTGCTTCAGTGAACGCACGTCCCCGAGGAGCACGTCCAGCTCCAGCGACCCCACGAACACCGTCGCACCGTCCTGTCACACCGCGCCGGTACGCGCATCGGAACGGATCACGCCGGTGGGGCGGGAACCTGCCCCGCCCCACCGGCCGTGTCCGTCTTACACGCGCGGCTTCTCGCGCTGCTCGTACGTCTCGACGATGTCGCCGACCTTGAGGTCGGAGAACTTGCCGAGAGTCATACCGCATTCGTAGCCGTCGCGGACCTCGGTCGCGTCGTCCTTGAACCGCCGCAGCGATGCCACCGGCAGCTCCTCCCTGACCACGACCCCGTCGCGCAGCACCCGCGCCTTGGCGTTGCGCCGGATGAGCCCCGAGGTGACGAGGCAACCGGCGATGGTGCCGAACTTCGAGGACTTGAAGACCTCGCGCACCTCCGCCTTGCCGAGCTCGACCTCTTCGTACTCCGGCTTGAGCATGCCCTTCAGAGCCTGCTCGATCTCCTCGATCGCCTGGTAGATCACCGTGTAGTACCGGACGTCGACGCCCTCACGGCTCGCCCGCTCGGTCGCCTTGCCCTGCGCCCGCACGTTGAACCCGATCACCACGGCGTCGGACGCCGTCGCCAGGTCGATGTCGCTCTCGGTCACGCCACCGACACCGCGGTGCACGATGCTGAGCTCGACCTCCTCGCCCACGTCGATCTGGTTGAGCGAGCTCTCGAGCGCCTCGACGGTGCCCGAGTTGTCGCCCTTGATGATCAGGTTGAGGCTGTTGGTCTCCTTCAGCGCGGAGTCCAGGTCCTCGAGGCTGACGCGCTTGCGCTTGGCCGCGTTCTCGGCGTTGCGGATGCGGGCCTGGCGGCGCTCGGCGATCTGCCGTGCCACCCGGTCCTCCTCCACGACGAGGAACGTGTCACCGGCACGCGGCACCGACGTGAAGCCGATGACCTGCACCGGACGCGACGGATCGGCCTGGGTGACGTCCCGGTTGTGCTCGTCGACCATGCGGCGCACGCGCCCGTAGGCATCGCCCGCCACAACGGAGTCGCCGACCCGGAGCGTGCCGCGCTGCACCAGCACGGTGGCCACGGGACCACGACCGCGGTCGAGGTGGGCCTCGATCGCGACACCCTGTGCCTCCATCGCCGGGTTGGCCCGCAGGTCCAGCGCCGCGTCCGCGGTCAGCAGGATCGCCTCGAGCAGCCCGTCGAGGTTGATGCCCGGCTTGGCCGCGACGTCGACGAACATCGTCTCGCCGCCGTACTCCTCGGCGACCAGGCCGTACTCGGTGAGCTGCTGACGGATCTTCTGCGGGTTCGCACCCTCGACGTCGATCTTGTTGACCGCGACCACGATCGGGGCCTTGGCCGCCTGCGCGTGGTTGATCGCCTCGATCGTCTGCGGCATCACGCCGTCGTCGGCCGCGACCACGATCACCGCGATGTCCGTGGCCTGCGCACCGCGGGCACGCATGGCGGTGAACGCCTCGTGACCCGGGGTGTCGATGAACGTGATGGTCCGCTCGTCACCTTCGAGCTCGGTCTCGACCTGGTAGGCACCGATGTGCTGGGTGATGCCACCGGCCTCGCCCTCGGCGACCTTCGACTTCCGGATCGTGTCCAGCAGCTTGGTCTTACCGTGGTCGACGTGACCCATCACGGTCACGACCGGGGGCCGCACCTGCAGGTCCTCGTCGGTGCCCGCGTCCTCGCCGTAGGTGATGTCGAAGGCCTCGAGGAGCTCGCGGTCCTCTTCCTCCGGGCTGACGACCTGGACGTTGTAGTTCATCTCCGTGCCGAGCAGCTCGAGCACGTCCTCGGAGACCGACTGCGTCGCGGTGACCATCTCGCCGAGGTGGAACAGCACCTGGACCAGCGACGCCGGGTTGGCGTCGATCTTCTCGGCGAAGTCGGTCAGCGAAGCACCGCGGGGCAGACGGATCGTCTCGCCGCTGCCCTTCGGCAGACGCACGCCACCCACGGACGGCGCCTGCATGTTCTCCATGTACTCCTGGCGCTTCTGCCGCTTCGACTTGCGGCCCTTGCGCGAGGGACCACCGGGACGCCCGAAGGCACCGGCCGTGCCGCCGCGGCCACCACCGCCGCCGCGACCACGGAAACCGCCGCCGCCGGGGGGACCACCGGGACCGCCACGGCCGCCACCGGGACCGCCGCCGCCGGCGGGAGGACCACCGGGTCCACCGCGACCGCCGCCGGGTCCACCACGACCACCGCCGGGTCCACCACGGCCGCCACCGGGTCCACCACGGCCGCCACCGGGACCGCCGCGGCCACCGCCGGGCCCGCTCGGGCGAGCGGGGCGCGACGGCATCATGCCCGGGTTGGGGCGGGGCGGCATGTTGCCGGGGCTCGGCCGGTTACCGCCGCCCTGCTGCTGACCGCCCTGCTGCTGGCCACCTTGCTGCTGGCCACCCTGCTTCTGGCCACCCTGGCCGCCCTGCTTCTGGCCGCCCTGGCCGCCGCCTTGCTGGCCGCCGCCGGGACGCGGCGGGGCCGGCCTCGGCGTGGGCGAACCGGCACCGACGCCGAACGGGTTGTTGCCGACCCGCGGCTGCTTCGGACCCGGCTTCGGCCCGGGCTTGGGGCCCTGCGGCTTCGGTGGCACCACGGAGCCACCGGCGTCGTCCTGCTTGGGCGCTTCCTTCTCTGGGGTCGCCTTCGCGGCCGGCACCTGCTCGGCCGGCTCGGCGGGCTGTGCCGGCTGCGCAGGCTGGGCCGGCTTCGGGCCGGGCTTCGGTCCCGGCTTGGGACCGGGCTTCGGCGCGGCCGACTTCGCGGCCTCCTGCTTGTCCGCCTGCTGCGGCGCGGACTGCGCCGACGCGGCGGGCTGTGCCTCCGATGCCTGCGCCTGCGATTCGGGCGCACCACTGTTGGCGGCGGGCTTCGCCGCGGACTTGCCGCCGCCCTTGCCGCCGCTCTTGTCTCCGGCGCCGCCGTAGGCATCGCGGAGACGCCGGGCGACCGGTGCCTCCACGGTGGACGACGCGGACTTCACGAACTCGCCCTGCTCCTTGAGCTTGGCGAGTACTTCTTTGCTCGTGACACCGAGCTCTTTCGCGAGCTCGTGCACGCGGGCCTTGCCTGCCACTGCTCTCCTCAACTGAGGCCAGGCAGGCAGAGTACCCGCTGACCTCGTCTTATCGTCGCGCGTTCATGGCTTCAGCTTCACGGCTGACTCATGACGGGTCGACCTGCTTCCTTGTTTCCGACCAGAGCCCGGGGAGTTCCCGGGCTCTCATTCTCCGGTGGCGAGCCGTTCCACGACGCTCCGCACGCCGGACGTGTCCAGCGGACCGGACACGCGCAGCGCACGGGGAAACGCTCGTTTCCGTTCGGCCTTGGCCAGGCACGCCGGGTCGTGATGCACCCAGGCACCACGTCCGGGGAGCCGTCGCCGTTCGTCGGCGACGAGCTCGCCGCCTGCCACGACCAACCGCAACAACTCGTCGCTACACGCCCGTCGACGGCAACCGACGCACGTACGCATCGGGCCGGTCATCGACGTCGGGCGTTGCACCGCTTCCCAGTTTAGCCCGTGACCTGTCACTCGGTGGAACCGGTTACCGCAGTGTGCGGTGAGTCCTCCGGCTGGGGGTCAGGAGATGCCTCCTGCTGGGGTCCGGCATCGGGTGCGGCGTCGCTGCGGATGTCGATCCGCCAGCCGGTCAGCCGCGCCGCGAGCCGGGCGTTCTGGCCTTCCTTGCCGATCGCCAGCGACAGCTGGAAATCCGGCACGACCACCCGTGCGGTCTTGGTCCGCTCGTCAACGACGGTGACGGACACTGCCTTCGCGGGCGAGAGCGCGTTCCCCACGAACTGCGCCGGATCGTCCGAGTAGTCGATGATGTCGATCTTCTCACCACCGAGCTCGCTCATGACGTTGCGCACCCGCGCGCCGACCGGCCCGATGCAGGCACCCTTGGCGTTCACGCCGGGAACCGTGGACCGCACGGAGATCTTGGACCGGTGGCCCGGCTCCCTGGCCACGGCCGTGATCTCCACCGTGCCGTCGGCGATCTCCGGCACCTCCAGTGCGAACAGCTTGCGCACCAGGTTCGGGTGCGTGCGCGAGAGGGTGATCTGCGGACCGCGGGCACTGCGGGCGACCTGCCACACGTACGCCTTGACCCGGCCGCCGTGCGGATAGTTCTCCCCCGGCACCTGCTCGGCGGCCGGGAGGACGCCTTCGGTGTCGCCGCCGATGTCGACCACAACCATGCCCCGGGCGTTGGCGCGCGCGTCCCGCTGGATCACGCCCGCGACGATCTCGCCCTCCTTCGCGGAGAACTCGCCGTAGGTCTTCTCCTGCTCGGCGTCGCGCAGCCGCTGCAGGATGACCTGGCGCGCGGTCGTCGCGGCGATCCGCCCGAAGCCCTCGGGCGTGTCGTCCCACTCCTCGGCGATCTCGCCGTTCTCGTCGAGCGTGTGGGCCAGCACCCGCACGTATCCGGTCTTGCGGTCGATGTCGATCCGGGCGCGGGGCTGATGGCCCTCGGTGTGCTTGTAAGCCGTGAGCAGTGCGGACTCGATGGCCTCGAGTACCGCTTCGAACGGAATGTCCTTGTCCGCCTCGATGGCCCGCAGCGCGGCGATGTCGACGTTCACCTCGGCTCCTCCTCCGGTGCTGCCGCCGCGGCACCCTCGCTGTTGTCGTTGTCGCCCTCGGCTGCCTCGCCGGCGTCCTGTTCCAGGCGCTTCAGCTCGCCTGCGGGCGGTTGCTTGAACTCGACCTCGAGCACGGCCTTCGCGACATCGGCGTAGCGCACGTCCCGGATCGTGCCGTCGACGAGCAGGCGCACCGCGGTCTCGTCGGCCCGGCCCACCCTGCCGGTGAACTCGGCACCCTCGGTCGGGGTCACCCGCACCTGGCGGAACTTCGCGCGGCGCCAGTGCCGCTGCGTGGTCAGGGGCCGGTCGACGCCCGGCGAGGTGACTTCCAGCGTGTAGGCGCCCGCGATGAGGTGTTCGTGCTGGTCGAGCGTCTCGGACAGGACCCGGCTGACGTCGGCGACCTCGTCCAGTCCGACACCGTCGTCGCTGTCGACGACGACCTTGACGAGTTTGCGCCGCCCGGCCTGCTGCACGTCGAGCGCGTCGAGATCGAAACCCGCGGCCGTGACGGCCTCGGCCACGATGGGCTCCAGCCGGCTGGCGAGTTCGTTGGGCACCGTGATGCTCCCGTGAGTTGCTGTTGTGTATGGGTCTTGTCGGTATGTGTGTCGTCGGTACGGGTGTTGTGGCTGTGGTTCCGGGTGTCGGGGGTTCGTCGGTGTCCGGCTGTGGTCTGTCCGGCGGTGTGCCGAGGTCGTCCGAATGTACGGCCGCCGGCGGCCGCGCGCGCCGCCGGACAGGGGTGGTCCAGCTTATCGTGTCGCCGCCGCCGTCCGCCGACCAGCGGGGTCCGCGCGAGCCGCCGTACCGGATCGCCTGGCAGGATGGCTTCTCGTGACCTTCCGCCGACCGGTGTCCCCTCCGAATCGCCGGGCCGTGCTCCGCGGCCTCGCGCTGGCCGTCCCCGCCGCCGTGGGCCTGGGTACGGTCGCGGGCTGCACGGACTACGACGACAGCCCGGACGCGCTGCTCCCGCTCCTGGACGCCGCCGAGGCCGACGCGCAGGCGGCCCGTGCACTCGGCGGATCCGGTGCCGAACAGGTCGCGGCCGTCCGCTCGGCGCACGCCACGGCGTTGCGGCGCGAGGTCGACCGGCTCAACCGGCCACGGCCGACGGCGACGTCCGCACAACCCGCCACCGTCGCGGGCGCGGCGGAGCTGGGCCAACGACTCGGCGACGCCCGCACGCACGCCGCCCGCCTGGTGCCCGAGCTGCCCGCATACCGCGCAGGCCTCGTCGGCGCGGTGGCCGCGGGCTGCGCCGCCGCACAACAGCTCGACGAGGCGTTCGGCGCGGGCCAACCGGGGCCGCTGCAACGGGTCTCGGCCGGTCCGCTCGACGAGGCGGCCGTCGGTGCCCTGCAACAGGCGCTGGCCGGGGAACACGCCGCGGAATGGGTGTACACCACGGTGACGGCGTTCCTGCCCGACAGTTACGACAACGGGCTGACCGGCGGCGGCGAGGCGCACCGGGACCGCAGGCTGGCATGTGAGACGCTGCTGCGCGCCGCCGGCGTCACCCCGCGCGCGGCCGAACCCGCGTACAGCGGTGAGGACCCGGTGTCCGACCAGGATTCGGCGGTGCGGCTCGTGATCGACGCCGAGACGGACGCGATCGGCGCCTGGCACGGCGTGCTGGAACGCACCGAGGATCCCGGATTGCGCGACGTCGCCACCCAGGCCCTCGTCGGATCGGCGACCCGGTGCACGAGCTGGCGCCTCGACGCGGGGAGAACACCCGCGGCGATCGCGTTACCGGGCCGCGGCTGACAGCCGCAGCGCGTCGTGGGCGATCTCGCCCAGCAGCTCCGGCGGGCCTGCCGAGTCGGCGAAGAACTGGGTCTCGACGATCGTGAGCCGGTTGCCGACGACCCGGGAGGCGTACTCACCGGTGGCGACGTTCGGCGCGCCCGGCAGGTTCGCGGTGCCGTCGCGGATCAGGTCGTTGACGTTGCCCGTGCCGTCCGTGTCGGTGGTGACCTTCAACTGCTTGGCGCCGGTCTGCCCCGGCATCGTCACGACCACGACCGACACCAGGGCGCGGGCGTCCTGTGCGCGCGTCTCGTACAGCGAGCGATGCACCTGTTCACACGGGTGCTCCCGGAACCAGCCGACGACGTCGCCGTAGGCGTTGGCCGCGCACCCCGCCGAGATCTCCGGCCCCGCCACCTGCGTGTAGTCGAACTCGCCGCTGGTCAGCGGATTCTGCTGCGGCGCCGCGGTCGGATCCTGGCCCGCCGGCTCGTAGCGGATCAGCCACCACACGAGTCCGGAGACCACCGCGATCGCCACCAGCGCGCCACCGCGCAACGCGGTCCGCATCCGCGGCGACATGCCGGACGGACCGGACCTGCCGGAGCCGTCCGTCGGCGCCTGCTGTCCGGTTGGTGTCGGCTGTCCGAGTGGCGCCTGCCGACCGGGTGGTGCGTGCTGGCCGGCCGGTGCAACCCCTGCCGCGTGCGGTGCCGTGGCCGCGGCGGGCGCGCCCGTCACGGTGGGAGCAGGTGGTGCCGCGCGAGTGGGCGCCGACGGAGTCGACGGCACTGCCGGAGTCGACGGCACTGCCGGGGTCGACGACGCTGCCGGGGCGGAGGGACCTGCCGACGGACCGGACCACTGCGGTTGCGGTCCGTGATGTCCATACACCGGTCCGGGCTGTGGTCCACTCGTTCCGGGGAACTGCGGCTGCTGTCCTGGCACGGCCCGTGACGGTAGCGGATCCGGTGTCAGCGGAGGGCCGCAACCGCCAGATCGACGTCCTCCCAGGTGTTGTACAGATGGAACCCCATGCGGAGCCGACCCGCCCGCACGCTGGCGCGCAACCCCGCGCGGGCGAGCTGTTCCGGTGCCACATCGGTGTCGACCGCCACGATCGCGCTGCCCGCGGCCGGCAGGCCGAGCTCGTCCAGCAGCGCATCGGCCAGACCGGCGCAGTGCGCGTGCACGGCGTCGAGATCGAGCGAGGCCAGGTAGTCGAGCGCCGCCGCGGCCCCGACGAACGGCAGCCACGCCGGTGAGGCGTCGAACCGGCGCGCCCCGGAGGCCAGCCGCAGCGGCAAGCCGTACACGGTGTCCCACGGATCCTCGCCCGCATACCAGTTGGCGCCAACGGGGTGGCCCCGCTCCAGCGCCCGCGGGTGCACCGCCAACCACGCCGCACCACGCGGGCTCAGCAGCCACTTGTAGCCCGCGCCGACGACCCAGTCGGCCCAGTCGAGGTCGAGCGCCAGCCACCCGGCCGCCTGCGAGACGTCCAGCGCCACGGCGATCCCGGCATCGGCGGTGACGGCGCGCAGTGCGTCGAGATCGGCGACGGTTCCGTCGGCGGACTGGACCACACTCACGACCACGAGGTCGTGCCCGTCGACCGCGGAGGCCAGTTCGGCGACCGGCACCGTCTCGACGGTCACCCCGCGGTGGGCCTGTGCGGCGAACGGGAACGTGACGCTGGTGAACTCGCCCGTCACAGACAGGACGCGCGCACCGTCGGGCAGGCCCGCCGCGACCGGCGCGAGCAACCCCGCCACGGTGGCACCGACCGCGACCCGCTCGGCCGGCACGCCCACCAGCCGGGCGAACGCATCGCGTGAGGTGTCGACGGCGGCCGTGAAATCGGGCGGGTCGTCGGCACCGGTCCGCCACCGGTCGACGGCCGCCGCGACCGTGTCGGCCACGGCGGCGGAAGGGATGCCGATGCTCGGCGTGTTGACGTACCCGGTCGGTACGTCGAACGCGGCGCCGAAGGCGTGACGGGAAGCGCTCATGATCAACACGCTACGCCGGGCACGCCCGTCGGGCGACCGTCACACGCGTTCGAGCAACGGGCCGAACAGTCCCGGCACGGCGTCGTCGGCGAACGCGAGCCCCTCGGACGCGTCGACGTCCGGCACGGAGTAGGCACCGGAGCCCGCCGCCGTCGTCGCGGTGATCGTGAGAAGTCCCCTGCGGCGCTGGAAGAGCGACTGCCGGGCGGTCAGGCCGATGACCCCGCGGCGCTGCAGGGCCACGGTGCTGCGGCGCACGCTGCCGCGGCGGGCCACGAGGTAGTCGCCGCTGAGGCCGTGGCCGAGGTTGCGGTAGGCGTCGACGGCGAGCGCGAGGGCGATCGGCACGCCGACGACCGCACCGATCCACGCCAACTGGCCGAACAGCGCCGAGGAGAACACCCACCCGCAAGCGGCCGCCACCGCGACGGGTGCGGCCGCGGCGGCCAGCGCCCAGCGAATCCTCCTGCCGCGCGCGGCGACCGGATGTCGCGTCAGCACGGTCGACGCCGGACCGGCGGTCTCCCGCAACACGGCCGCGGCGACCCGGCTCGCCTCACCGTGCGGGGCCGCGGGCAGCAGCGTCTTGCGTGCGCCCTTGTCCTCGTCGCTCTGCGACCGCAGCCCGGTGGCGACGGCGTCGACCCGCGCCCCGCCCGCGAGGCGCACGCCGAGCGGTTCGACGAGTTCGACCCCGCGCAGGCGTTGCTCCTCGATCGAGATCGACCGTGCCGTCAGCAGTCCCCGGCGGACCCGCAACGTGCCACCGGGCTCGCGGTCGAGGCGGAAGTTCCACCACATCTCCACCAGGACCGCGAGCGAGCCGAGCACGCCGATGACCAGGCCGACGGCCACGACCATCGCGATGCCCCCGACGAGGCCGAACCCTCCGAGCAGGTCGATCGCCCCGGTGATCACGCCGCGGCGCAGGCCGAACCATTCGGCGACCTGCAGCACGCCGCCGTAGGCGGCCGCGCCCAGCGCCGGAGTGAGGACCGACAGCGGCCCGTACCGCGCCCACCGGGGGTCGAACGTCGCGATTCTGCCGTCGGCCGTGCCTGCCGAGTCCGGGCGCCCGCGATCGAGCAGTTCGGCGCGCAGCCGCTCCCCCTCCTCGCGCGAGACGGCGAAGAGCGTCACCGAGCTCGCGCTGGACCCACCCTGCTCCCCGGTGTCGATCTTCACGGTGACGATGCCGAGGAATCGGGACGGTGGGCCCGCGGTGAGATCGACGGTGCGGATGCGGTCACGGGAGACCGACCTGCGAGTAAGCACGGCGACGCCCTTCGTGAGCTCGACCCGGTCGGCGAGCACGCGGTAGCGGGTCCGGCGCAGCCGCACACCTTCGACGACGACGGTGCCGGCCAATGCCGCGGCCGAGGCGGGCAGCACGGTGACGAGCGCCCAGAACAGCGAGGACGAGGCGATTCCTAGCCCGGTGGGCACTCCCGCGGCCACGCAGATCCCGGCGACGGTGAGCAGGCTGACCCGGACGGTACGCGGGTCGAGCCGCCGCCAGCCGGCGTCCGGCTCCACGGTGCCCTCGCCGTCGAGTTCGCCGTCGGGTGTGGTCACGTCGCGTCGCCCGGGGTCGCCTGGGTGGTCTCGGTGAGCTCGTGCACGAGGTCGGCGGCGAGGTCGCGGTCCAGGCCGGGGATCGTCAGCGCCCCTTTCGCCGATGCGGTCGTCACCGTGACGGTGGCGAGGCCGAAGACCTGCTCCAGCGGACCGCGTTCGCTGTCGACCGTCTGGATGCGCGACATCGGCGCGACGCGCCATTCCTGCCACAGCGCGCCGGTCCGGGTGTACACGGCGTCGCCGGTGACCTCCCAGCGGTGCACGCGGTACCACCACATCGGCATGCCCACCGCCGCGGCCACGCCCGCGACAGCGAGAACCGCCGCGGGCACCAGCACCCAGAAGCGGGCTGCATCGGGCAGCAGCGCCGCCGGCACGACCAGCACCGCGACCGCCGCCGCGGCGACGAGCAGGATGCGCGTGCGCCACCACGCGACGGCCTTGCGGTGCACCCGGTGCGCGGGCGGCCGCAGCCGCAGGACGCCGGTGTCGTCGCGGCCGTCCCCGCGCCCCGGCTCGGTCCGATGCTGCGACCTGTCGTGCGCGGTACCCGTGCCGCCGCGCCCGGCGTCGGCGTCGCCGGATTCGGAGTCCCCCACGGTCGCCCCCTGTCGCGAGCTCTGGACCACCTGTGACGAGCCGGACGCTAGCAGCAGTGCCGCACCCCCACCCCACCGCGTGTTCTGCACCACGACGGGCGGTCAGGCGAGGGACTCCCACCACGGGTCGAGCTCCGGCGGCGATGCCACGTCGACCCGCTCCCCCGGTTTCGGCACGGTGAGGGCGACGCCGCGGGCGGCCGCCTCCTTGCGCGCCCGGTCGACGGGATCGGCCCAGCCGTGCGGACCGAGGTCGAACGTGCCCCAGTGGACCGGCACGAGCAGGCCGCCGCCGACGTCGACGTGTGCCGCCACCGCTTCCTCGGGGGTCATGTGCACGTCCGGCCAGCTCGGCGCGTAGGCGCCCAGCTGCATGAGGGTCACGTCGAACGGACCGTGGTCGGCACCGATGCGGGCGAAACCGTCGAAGTAGCCGGTGTCGCCGCTGTAGAACACCCGGTGCCGCTGCCCGGCCAGCACCCACGAGGCCCACAGCGTGTTGTTGCGGGCGAAGGCCCGTCCCGAGAAGTGCCGTCCGGGCGTGGCGGTGATCCGCAGTCCGGCGAGGCGGGTCTCGTCGTGCCAGTCGAGTTCGGTGATCCGCTCGGGCGCCACGCCCCACCGGCGCAGGTGGGTGCCCACTCCCAGGGGGACGACGAACGCCGCGGCGCTCCGGTGTGCGAGGTGCCGGACGGTGCGCATGTCCAGGTGGTCGTAGTGGTCGTGGGACACGAGGACCACGTCCGGGTCCGGCAGGTCGGTGAGCGCCTGCGGCGGGGCGAACAACCTGCGCGGACCGATGACACGCGACGGCGAGGCGCGGTCGCTCCACATCGGATCGATCAGCACCCGCGTGCCGGCGAGTTCGACGAGCGTCGACGCGTGGCCGAACCACGTCACGTGTAGACCGTCGCCGGGTGCGGCATCCGGTGTCCGGCACTGCGGCACGGGACCGGAGGGACGGCGCTTGCGTCGACCACGGACCATGTCGCCGACCGCCTCCCGCACACTTCCCGGCGGCACCCAGCGCAGCGGTTCGGGATTGCGGAACGCACCGTCACGGAACTGTGGCGACCCGGGGTACGGGCCGGGCCTGCCACCGAGCGCGGCGGCCAGGTCGGCGGTGACGGCGGCGACGGCCGCGGCGAACGCGAATCCCATCGGGCCAGCGATTCTGCGCACCGGGCGGCTCCTCGAAACGACGGACGGATGTCGGGCCGCGGACGGCACTGGCCCGCGAACCTGCAGCAGGGTGCCCCGAGGGCCCCTCCGTGCAACGTCGACGGTCCGCGCCCGGTTCCCACGCTCGCCCCGCGCGAACCGGGGGCCGTGTTCTGCCGGGCGCGGGATCACACGATGGTGCGGGCCCGGGGCTCCTCCTCGCCGGGGCCGTGGCGCACGAGATCGCCCCACGCGTCGGCGAGCCGGCGTACGAGTTCGTCGAGCACCTGTGGTTCCTGCATGAAAGGCAGCCGCAGGTAGTTGTCGTGCGCACCGGTCGGGTCCATCGTCGAACCGGGGATGACCTCGACACCGTGGCGGAGTGCGATCTGGGCGAACACGTCGGCGTCCCGCTCGGGCAGGGCGAGCCACAGCGAGGAACCCCCGTCGGGGGTGCGCCAGGTCCACCCCGGCAGGTGCTCGGTGATCAGCCGCTCGGCCTGGTCGCACCGCTCGGCGCGTTCCACCGAGCCGGTCTTGACGATCTCGGGCAGCCGCGGGAACAGGCGTGCGGCGATGGCCTGTTCGATGAGCGGGCCGCCGAGGTCGGCGAGTGCCTTGCGGCGCGCGCACCGCTGGAGCAGACCGCGCGGCCCGCGGATCCAGCCGATCCGCAGTCCGCCCCACACCGCCTTCAACGACTCGACGACGACCGACTCGACCCCGGCGGGAAGGTACGCCGACAACGGGGCGGGGATCTCGGGTGCGTCCTCGCGGGCCAGGATGCAGCCGGCGTAGGCATTGTCCTCGATGACGGCGACGTCGTGGCGCGCGGCGAGTTCGGCGACGCGGCGGCGCCTGCGGTCGGACATCAGCACGCCGGCCGGGTTGTGGAAGGTCGGCATCACGTACAGCACCGAGGGCCGGTGCTCGGCCAGCACCGCGGCGAGGCGCCGCTCGTCGATGCCCTCGTCGTCGAGGGGCACGGGCACGACCCCGGCACCGGCGTCGCGGAACACATCGAGGCACGGCTGCCAGCTCGGGGCCTCCACGGCGACCGTCGCAGCGCCCCGGAGGTAGACCTCCGACAGCAGCACGAGCGCCTGGTGGGCGCCGTTGGTGATCATGACCTCGTCCGGTGAGGTCGGCAGTCCCTGGCCGGTGTAGTAGTCGGCGACGGCCTCGCGCAGGGCGGGCAGGCCGCGAACCTGGTAGCCGGGGTCGCCGAGCAGGCCGGGCAGGTCGTAGCGGGCGACCTCCTCGAGCGCCTCGGCGACCTCGGGCACGCCGGCGTCGGCGGCGCAGGCGAGCGAGATGACCGAGCCGGGACCGTCGATGAGCCGTTGGAAGGTCGCAGCCGCCCTGCCACCGCTCACTCGGCCGTCGGCAGGGACGGCGCGGGCCACGTCGCTGATCCGCGTCCCGCTGCCCTGCTTCCGTTCCAGCAGTTCCCGGGCCTCGAGCTCCTCGTACGCGGCAACCACGGTGGCGCGGCTGACCGCCAGCAGCCGGGCCAGTTCACGTTCCGACGGCAGGCGCCGTCCGGCCGCCAGCGCGCCCTCGTCGACGGCCCTGGCCACCGCGTCCGCGAGCTTGCGGTACAGCGGCCCCTCGCCGGCAGTCCAGTCACCGAGCACGGCGACCAGGTCGCCCCCGCGAGAAAAACGGTCCAATTCTCGTGCCATTGGTACTTACTCCAGTCCAGTGTTCCGTGGATTCTAGTCCATGACACCCCCATCGAGTACGACCCGTGAGGAGACGAGACGCAATGGTGACCACACTCCTGTTCGCGGCAGGCCTGATCCTGGTTCTGGCAGTGATCGGGCGGACGGTGCACTACCCGGGACTGCCGTTCGACGTGGAACCGGCGTTCGCCCGCTACGTCGTGACCGGCCTGGTGATCCTCTGGCACATCGGCCAGGCCAACGCCGACCGAATGGACCGCACCGAACAGTCCAGCCACCGGACCCCGATCGCACGCTGACGTCCGCGCCACCGGTGGAGGCAGGCCGGCCCGTCCGCGGTGCCCGGCGCCACCGCCGGAACGCTCCGCCTGCGTGGCACACCGTGGTGCCCCGCAGGTACCCGCGGCGATCCGACGCCGCGTCGATTTCCCCCGGTCACGGCCGGCACGGGCCCTCGTGCGCCGCAACCATCCCCTCGGGAGCCGACCACCACCGCCGCGAGAACCGGGCCGACGGCGGGCCCCTCCCTCACCGCGGCCGCGCCCGCCGGGAGCGCACGGGCGCGGCACACCTCCGCGGCGCACCCCCATCGCGCCGGACCAGGGCTCACCGATAGTGGAGCGCGGGCCCTGACCGCCCCGGACCGAGCCCCGGGCGGAGCACGAGATCCGCGTCGTAGTCGCCCCCGCGCTCGCTGCGGAACGGCAACGGCTCGTCGCAAGCCAGTCCGGCCAGGCGGTCACGGAGCCGCGCGACGGCGCGACCCGCGGCGCCCTCGTCGGCGCGGTCGGCGCCGTAGACGGCCAGCGGCGGCAGCGCCTCCATCCCCGTGTACCAGAACACACCGTGGTGCAGCGGGAACAACACATCGTCGAGGTGTCCGTGGATGCCCCGCGGGCCGAACGAACTCTCCCTGGCCCCGATCGTCGTGACCACGAGCCCGCGTTTGCCCGCCAGTTCCCCGTCGCCGTAGCGGCGCACCCTGCCAGTGGCCGGATCGGTCACCCCGAATCCGAAACCGTGGACCAGGACCCGGTCCAGCCAGCCTTTCAGGATCGCGGGCGGGCCGAGCCACCACAGCGGGAACTGCAGCACGACGGCGTCCGCCCAGCGCAGCTTCTCCTGTTCGGCGGCGATGTCGGCGCTGAGTTCGCCCGCGTCGTAGGCGCGGCGGGACGCGGCGCCCACGTGGAGCCGGCAGGCCGGATCGTGACCGAAATCGGCCGCGTCGACCACGGGGTTCCAGCGCATCGCGTACAGGTCGGACACGGTCACGGCATGGCCGGACGCCACCAGGGCACGCCTGCCCTCGGCGGCGAGCATGCCGCCGAGCGAGCGCGGTTCGGGATGAGCGTGAATCCACAGGACGTTCATGCGCCCAGCCTCGACCAGTCCACTATTCCAGTCCAGTGGCTATACAGCCACTGTCCGAAAGGATCAGGCCATTCCATTTCGGGCCGCCGAACGGCGCTTCGTCCTGCCGCGGCTCGCGCCGCTGCGCGCGCCGGCGTTGGCCTGGCCGATGTGCCAGAGGATCACCAGGCCGGTCACGACGTAGCGGGCGAACGCCGGTTCCACGTCGAACGGCAGTCCCGGGTAGTGCACCGTCCGCCCGATCACTGCCAGAACCAGGATCAGGCCTGCCGCGAACAGGAGT
This sequence comes from Prauserella salsuginis, assembly GCF_024648885.1. Lineage (GTDB taxonomy): Bacteria > Actinomycetota > Actinomycetes > Mycobacteriales > Pseudonocardiaceae > Prauserella > Prauserella salsuginis. Next base: position 558,517 of record NZ_JANBBF010000008.1, read on the forward strand.
GTGGTCACCATTGCGTCTCGTCTCCTCACGGGTCGTACTCGGCAGGTGCGTTTCATGACTCAGCATGATCGGGACACCGAGCCGAGATAAGTGGCCGGAGGGCCAGTATGTGAAAGAATCCGGCCATGCGACCTGAGGCAGAGCTTCACCGCGATCGGCCGCACCGCGTCGCCGTGCTCGTACGTCCCGGGGTCATGCCCCTCGAACTCGGCCTCGTCCACCAGCTGTTCGGTTCGGCCCGCAGGCAGTCCGGCCCGGGCGCGGGCACCCTGCTGTACGACGTCGTGACCTGCACGCTCGAGCCCGGTCCGGTGCCGACCGACGCCGACTTCCCCATCCACGTGTCCCACGGTCCGGACGTCATCGACGACGCGGGCACGGTGCTCGTGCCCGCGTCGGAGGAACCCGGCCAGCCGGAGACGGGCGGCGCGCTGGGACCCGCGCTGGCGGGCGCCCTCGCCCGGGTCCGGCCCGGCGTCCGGATCGCGTCGATCTGCACCGGGGCGTTCGTGCTCGCCGCGGCCGGGCTGCTCGACGGCCGCCGCGCCACGACCCACTGGCGGTCCGCCGACACCTTCCGCCGGCAGTTCCCGCACATCGAACTGGACCCCGACGTGCTGTTCACCGACGGCGGCGACGTCCTCACGTCCGCGGGCGAGGCCGCCGGCATCGACCTGTGCCTCCACCTGATCCGGCGCGATCACGGCGCTGCGGTGGCCGCCGACGTGGCCCGCCGCACCGTCGTGCCGCCGTACCGGGAGGGTGGACAGGCCCAGTACGTGCCACAGCCGGTGCCCGAGGCGGGCGGTACGTCCACGGCGCCGGCCCGGGCGTGGGCGCTGGAACATCTCGACCGGCCCGTATCGTTGTCCGAACTGGCGGAACGGGCATCGATGAGCGTGCGCACGTTCACCCGCCGTTTCCGCGCCGAGACCGGCTGTTCCCCCGGCCGGTGGCTCACCCGGCAACGGGTGGAACGGGCCAGGGTGCTGCTCGAGGAGACCGACCGGCCCGTCGAGGTGATCGCCGACGACGTGGGATTCGGCACGGGGGCCTCGCTGCGGGCACACTTCCGTGATGTGGTCGGCGTCTCCCCCGGCGTGTACCGCGCCACGTTCCGGGGCGGAATGCCACAGGACTGACAAGCGTTGTCATAACGGAAAGAGGTGACAACGATTGGCAGAAGCCACCAAGACCCCGACCCGCCGCACGCGCGCAACGGGCAGCGGCGAGGCAGACGCCGACCTGGTCCGTGTCTACCTCGACGAGATCGGTAGGACCCCGCTGCTGACCGCCGAGCAGGAGATCGACCTGGCCAAGCGCATCGAGGCGGGCGTCTACGCCACCGAGCTGCTCCGTCGGGCCGACCGAGCCCGCGGCGGCCGCGACGACACCGGCTCCCACCAGGCCGGGCACGACGGCAGCGCCGCCCCGACGCTGCCGTCCGGCGCCGTCGAGCTGCCCGCCGACCGCCGGGACCTCGAGCAGATCGCGCGTGACGGCGAGGCCGCGAAGGACCACATGGTGCAGGCGAACCTGCGGCTGGTGGTCACGGCGGCCCGCAAGAATCGCAACTCCAACCTGTCGTTGCTCGACGCCGTGCAGGAGGGCAATCTCGGCCTGATCCACGCGGTGGAGAAGTTCGACTACGCCAAGGGGTTCAAGTTCTCCACCTACGCGATGTGGTGGATCCGGCAGGCCATCCAGCGCGGCAATGCGTTCTTCAGCGGCACGATCCGGCTGCCGATGCACACGGCCGAGCAGATCGCCAAGCTCGACCGGCTGCAGCGCACGCTCGAGGCGCAGGGCCGGCACAACCTGTCGGTCGACGAGCTCGCGCAGGCCGCGGACATGTCGGTCGAACGCGTTCTGGCGCTGCGGCAGGCGGGGCAGAGCACGGCGAGTCTCGACGTCCCGGTGGACGACGACGGTGAGCTCACCCTCGGCGATCTGGTCACCACCGGATCGGTACCCGGCGTCAGCGAATCGCTCGAGCACTCGTCGATGGTCGGCGAACTCAACGCCGCGCTCGAAACGCTGCCAGCCCAGGAGGCGACGGTGCTGGCGCTGCGGTACGGCCTCACCGACGGCGACCCGCACACGGTGCCCGACATCGCCCGCAGGCTGGGGCTGACGCGCAAACGGGTGCGCTCGCTCGAGGAACGCGGCCTGTCGCGGCTCCGCGCGGAGAACCACGGCTCGCTGCTGGCCTGGGCCAGCTGAGCCGTCCTGTCGCTGCGGCCGTCTCCGGCGTCCACCCCGCGCCGGAGGCGGCCTTCCCCTGTCGGCGGTCGTATCACCCGCGAGACATCGGCGGTGGTCCGCGCCGTCGACAGCGGCGCGTAGCGGCAGCTCGCGGCCGGCGTCCGGCCGCCGTGGCCGGGCTGCGCAGCCGGAAGTACCGTGCCGGACGGCCGCCGCGGCTCTACGATCGCTGGTGTGCAGCTGCCTGTGATGCCGCCGGTCCGGCCGATGCTCGCCACTCTCGTGCGCGAGCTTCCACGTGAGCCCGGTCTGCGCTACGAGCCCAAGTGGGACGGCTTCCGGTGCATCGTGTTCCGCGACGGCGACGAGATCGAACTCGGTTCCCGCAACGACCGCCCGCTGACCCGGTACTTTCCCGAGCTGGTCGCGCTGCTGGCCGAAGCGTTGCCGCCGCGCTGCGTCGTGGACGGGGAGATCGTCATCGTCGGCGAGTCCGGCCTGGATTTCGACGCGCTGCAACAACGCCTCCACCCGGCGGCTTCACGGGTGCGCAAGCTCGCGGCGGAGACGCCCGCGGGCTTCGTGGCGTTCGACCTGCTCGCGCTCGGCGACGAGGACCTGACCGGCGAGGCGTTCTCGCTGCGCCGTACGAGGCTCGAGGACATCCTCGACACCGCACCGGCCCGGGTGCACCTCACGCCGGTGACCGGCGATGCCGACATCGCCGAGGACTGGTTCACCCGGTTCGAAGGAGCAGGATTCGACGGGGTCATGGTCAAGGCCGCCGACGAGCCGTACCGGCAGGACAAGCGGACCATGCGCAAGGTCAAACACGAGCGCACGGCCGACTGCGTCGTGGCCGGATTCCGCTGGCACAAAGACGGCGAGGGCGTCGGCTCGTTGCTGTTGGGGCTCTACGACGAGGCGGGCACGCTGCACCACGTCGGCGTGGCGAGCAGCTTCACCGCGGCGCGCAGGCGCGAGCTGGCCGCCGAACTGGAACCGCTCCGCTCCGGCGCGCTGGACCGGCATCCGTGGCGCGACTGGGCGGACCCCGGGGCGCAGGCCGTCCACGGCGGCCGCATGCCGGGCGGGCAGAGCCGGTGGAGCGCGGGCAAGGATCTGTCCTGGGAGCCACTGCGCATCGAGCGGGTCGCCGAGGTGCGGTACGAACACCTCCAAGCGGGCCGGTTCCGGCACGGCGGCAGGCTGGTGCGGTTCCGGTCCGATCGGGACCCGGCCTCGTGCACCTACGCCCAGCTGGAGGAAGTGCCTCCCGCGGAGCTGACGGCGCTGTTCGACGAGGCGGCTCCGGCATGAGCCCGGCGGCGAAGGACTCGGTCACGCTCGAGGTGCCGGGACCGGACGGGCGCCGGACCGCGGTCGCGATTTCCAGTCCGGGCAAGGTGTTCTTCGCCGAACGCGGCGAGACGAAACTCGACCTGGCGCGCTACTACGAGGCCGTGGCCGGGCCGCTGCTGGCGACGCTCGGCGGCAGGCCGCTGCTGATGGAGCGCTATCCCAACGGCGCCGGCGGGAAATCGTGGTTCCAGAAACGCGTGCCGTCCTCGGTTCCGGACTGGCTCGCCACGACCGTCGTGGCGACGCCGAACGGCACGACCAGTGACGCACTCGTGGCCGCCGACCTGGCGCACGTGCTGTGGGCGGTGAACCTGGGCTGCCTGGGCTTCCACGTCTGGCCGTACCTCGCGGCGGCTCCCGAGGTGGCCGACGAGCTGCGGATCGATCTCGACCCCTCCCCCGGTGTGACGTTCGACCAGGTGCGTGAGGCGGCAGTACGGGCACGTGCGCTGCTGGACGAGCTCGGCATCGAGCCGGTCATCAAGACGACCGGCTCACGCGGACTGCACCTGTACGTGCGCCTCGAACCTCGATGGGACAGCTACGCCGTGCGCGCCGCCGCCGTCGCCCTCGCACGCGAGCTGGAACGGCGGCATCCGGACCTGATCACCGCGCAATGGTGGAAGGAGGAGCGGGGCACGCGCGTGTTCGTCGACTTCAACCAGAACGCGCCCCACAAGACGGTGTTCGGTGCCTGGTGCGTCCGTCCGGTCGCCGGCGCGCTCGTGTCGGCGCCGATCGCCTGGGACGAGCTGGCCGACGTCGATCCGCGCGAACTCACGATCGCCACCGTGCCCGGCCTGCTGGCCGAGCGCGGCGATCCGTGGGCGGGAATCGGCGAGCGGCCGCAGTCGCTCGAGCCGCTGCTGGAGATGTCGCGGCGGGACCTGGCGGCGGGGCTGATGGACGCGCCGTGGCCGCCGGTGTATCCGAAACAGCCCGGCGAACCCCCGCGGGTGGCGCCGAGCAGGGCGAAGAAGACCTGAGCCTGAGCGGGACGTCCCCGGCCGGGGTCAGTCCGACCGGTCGCGGGAACGGGCGGTGCGGAGCCGGCTCGCCCGCTGCAGCGCGTTGACGAGCTGCTGCTTGGTCATCGTGGCGCGGCCCCGGATGTCGAGTTCCTTGGCGCGTTCGTACAGGTGCCGTTTGGGTGCCCGCGTGTCGACACCGCCTGCGGTCGCGTACTGCTGCCGGCCCGCGCCTCCGCGCTCGGCCTGCGTGTCCGAGGGCCCGTGCCGGCGTTTGGCCTTCCAGCGGTCGCCGACCTTCTCGTAGCCGCGCTTCAGCGCGGCGAACGCCGTGCGGTGGGCGCGCGGCCCCTCGCCGTACTCCTCGACGGCCGAGTCGTGTGCCTTGATCCACGTACGCTGCGCCTTCTCGGACGATCGCCGCACCGTGCCGGGCAGCTCCCGACGTCCGGGCATGGCTCCACCTCCTCGCGACAGCTCCCTCACGACAGCTCCCTCACGACCGAGGCCCGGTGGCGGGTTCCCGGCGACGGAGTGCGTTCCGTCCGAGTGCTACCCGGCCCGCACGTGGGGAAACGTCACAGGTGCAGCCTCGGTCCACGTCACGCCCGGTCCACGTCACGGCCGGCCCCCGTCACCGCCGGTCCACGTCACGGCCGGTCGCGGTAACGGGGGTTCGCCACCGCGAGACGGTCGGCGACGTCCCGGCGGACGACGTCGAGCACCGACTCGTCGCCGGCGTCGAGGTCCCCGCGGCGGAGCGCGTCGGCCAAGGCGCGGGAGTCTGCCACGCCCAGTTCGGCCAGTCGCCGGTCGTGTCGCTGCTGCTGGGCGGCGCCGACGGCGAGTTCGCGCTGCACCATGCCGAGCGCATTGGCGGCCACCCTGGCGTGATAGTCGCCGTCGGCGCCGAGGTAGTCGCGTACGGCCTCGAGGAGTTCCGACGCCGTCGGCCTGCCGTGCAGGTCCGGCGCCTCGGGTGCGGTCACCGGATCGGGTTCGGCCGGTTCGATACCGAGGGCGAGCAGCAGGTCGTGTTCCTGTTCGCACACGCGCCGCCCCACCGTGGCGAGCTCGACCGAGCGCGCCTGCCCGGACAGATGCCGCCGCGCCTGCATCCCGCACATCACCGCCCACCTGGCCGTGCCGTACACCTCCCACCAGTGCAGCGTGCCGGCGTCGGGCCGGACCCCCGCGACCTCGGCGTAGCCGTCAAGCAGCTGCGCACGCGATCCGAAACCGCCGACCGGTTCGGGCGCGCCGAATCGCCACGCCTTGACGCACAGCCAGCCCAGGTCCTCCATCGGATCCCCGCGATGCGCCAGTTCCCAGTCCAGCACGGCGCGCAGCCCGTCGGGGCCGACGATGAGGTTGCCGTTGCGAAAGTCGCCGTGCACCAGCGTGTCCCCGGCCGGCCCGGGCCGGTGCCGATGCAGCCACCGCAGGGCGATCTCCACGGTCGGCAACGGTTCGTCGAGCGCGTCGTAGTGCTCGGTGAGCCACGCGAGCGGGTCCGGGGCCGGCAGCCCCGGGACCCGGTCGACAGGAATGCGGTGGATGCGCGCCAGAACCCGGCCCAGTTCGGCAGCCAATCCGGCACGCGCGTGCGCGTAGTCGTCGTCGCGCAACAGCCGCCGCGGGATCGTCTCCCCTTCGATATGGCGGCTGATCAGGTACGGCGCGCCAAGACCGGTGGCACCGTCGTCGGTGACCGGCTCGCCGTGGGTGCCGTGGTCGACGAGTTCGGGCACCGGAACGCCGTGCCGCAGGGCCGCGGGCAGCAGGGCGGCCTCCCGCGCGATCGTCTCGGGGTCCGGTTGCCCGGACGGGTCTCGGCGCAGCACGAGCCGCACCGGCTCGGCGCCGGGTCTGTTGGCCTCGAACGACCACGTCTCGCGGCTCGCACCCGCCGACAGCCGCCGCGGCTCGCCGACCGCCACCGCCTCGCCCCACAGGCCCCCGAGCCGGACCGCCAGTCGCGTGGCCAGATCCGCCGACGTCATACTCGCCTGCGCGGCCCGGCGTACCCGAACAGGTAGCCGGCGACCTTGCGCATCTGCACCTCCTCGGATCCCTCGGTGATGCGGTACCGCCGATGGTGGCGGTAGATGTGCTCGAACGGCAGGTGCCGCGTGTAGCCGAGGCCGCCGTGCACCTGCATCGCCCGGTCGGCGGCCTCGCACACGAGTCGGTTTGCCCGGTAGTTGCACATCGACACCTTGTCGCTGATCTCGCCGGCAGGCATCCGGTCGAGCTGCCACGCGGTCTTGTGGACCAGCGTGCGCACCAGTTCGGCGTCGGTCTCCAGTTCGACGAGCGGCCACTGGATCGCCTGCCGGGACGCGAGCGGCGCGCCGAACGCGACCCGTTCCCGCGCGTAGGCGACGCTGGCCTCGATGCAGTACCGGGCGGCGCCGACACTGGAGGCGGCCTGCCGGATGCGGTTCTCGTGCACGAAGTGCTGCGCCAGCGCGAGCCCCTGGCCGACCTCACCGAACACCGCGTCCTCGGGAACCCACACGTCGCGGAGCGTCACCTCGGCATGGTCGGTGGGCATGGTGAACGTCCACCAGTGGAAGTCGACCGAGAAGCCCGGCGTGTCCGTGGGGACGATGAAGGCCGTGATGCCCTCGGGCGAACCGTTCTCACCGGACGTCCGCGCGAAGATCACGTCGTGGGTCGCGGTGTGCAGGCCGGTGTTGAACCGCTTCCGTCCGTTCAGGATCCATCCCCCACCGGCTACGCCCTCATTGGTGGGGGGACCCCCAACCCCACCGGCTACGCCCTCATTGGTGGGGGGACCCCCAACCCCACCGGCTGCGCGGACCGCCGTCGTCTCGAGCCAGGTGGCGTCGCTGCCGTGGTCCGGTTCGGTCAGGCCGAACGCCATCCGCGTCCCGCCGGTGACGACCGATTCGACGAACCGCTCCCGCTGCATCTCGGTACCGAACTCCAGCAGCAGGTGCACCAGTGGGAAGTTCCCCACGACCGAGGCTTCGTTCTGCAGATCGTTATGCAGGCCCAGACCGGTGGCCGCGAGGTGCTCCCTGATGACGGCCATGTCCAGAGTGGACCCGCCGCTGCCGCCCGCCTCCTCCGGCAGGCCGTAGCGGAGCCAACCGGCCCTGTCGGCGCGGTGGGCGGCCTCGGCCAGCAGTTCCTCCCACTCGGGGTTGGGCGTCCCGCCACCGGCCAGATCGGTGCGGGCGAACTCACGGCGGTGATCGAAGAAGCGCTCGTTGTCGTCGCTGTGCTGCAGGGGCGCGATCTCCGTGGCGATGAACTCGTCGAGCTCGCCCAGAAGACGGTGCAGTCGCTCGGGCAACGCGAAATCCAATGGGGCTCCTTCGTATCCTCGGTGCCCGAGCGGCTCGGGAGCCGGGGGCGGTTCGTGTCGTCGGTGCCGGGGCGGCCGGTGCCCCGGTGCGAGCAGCCGCACCAAGGCGGCACGGGCAGGGCGAGCGGGTTGCCCGATTCCGCCGCGATCAGGCCGGGTCGGTGAAGGTGGGCGGGCGCGAGGACTGCTTCGCCCGCACGGCCTCGACCTGATTGGGGCTGCCGATGAGCCGGCCGATCGCGGCCTGTTCGGCGGCGAACCCCTCGGCCAGACCGGTGCGGCCCGCCAGATTCACCAGGTACTTGGCGTCGCGGACGGCATCGGGACTCTGCTCGGCGATCTCGCCGGCCAGTGCATGCGCCGCCGCGAGCGGATCGTCCTCGGTGCGGGTGACCAGGCCGAGCCGCGCTGCTTCCGCGGCCTCGACGACACGGCCGGTCAGCGTCAGCTCCATCGCCACGTCCCGGCCGACCAGCTCCGGCAGCACCTGGGTACCGGTCATGTCCGGCACGAGCGCCCAGGCGATCTCCATGACCGAGAGCCGCGTGTCCGGAGCGGCCAGGCGGATGTCCGCGCCCAGCGCGATCTGCAGGCCGCCGCCATAGGCGTGCCCGTGGAGTGCGGCGATCACGGGGACGGCGAGTTCGGTCCACACGTGGGCCGCCTGCTGGCCGAGTGACCGTGCCGGGCCGTCGGTGGACCGGGCCTCGTCGGGCCGCGTGTGCTCGCCGGTGGTCATCGCCTCGAACGCGGCGACGTCGAGGCCCGCACAGAACGACCGGCCATTGCCGGACAGCACGACCACGCGCACCGCGGGATCGGCCCGCAGCCGTTCACCCACCTGCACCAGGCCGGTGAACATCGCCGGGTCGAGTGCGTTGCGCTTGTCCGGCCGGTCGAGGCGAACGTCGGCGATCCCGTCGCGCACCGTGTACGACACTCGCGCCGCAGCCGCCGGATCATCGGCAGCGGCGCCGGCCGGTGACGCGTCGTGGGAAGCCCCGCCGTGGGCCGTCGAATCGCCACCCACCGTCACGGACCTCCCCATTCGCCGGTGAACTCGGGTTCGGTCTTGTTCCGGAACGCCTCGAACGCCGCGCGCGCATCGGTCGTGCCGAAGTTGACAGCCTGAGCGCGGGCCTCGCTCTCCAGTGCCTCCCGGAGTGTCGCGTCGGCGCCCTCGTTCAGCAGCGCCTTCGTCTGGGCGAGCGCGACGGGCGGGCCCGCGGCCAGCGTGGCCGCCGTCTCGGCGACGAACGCCGCCAGCTCGCCCGCGGGCTTGACCCACGTCACGAGACCGAGCCGCTCGGCCTCGTCGGCGCCGACGAAGTCAGCCAGCAACGCGATGCGTTTCGCCTGTTGCAGACCGACGAGCTTGGGCAGCAGCCACGAGCCGCCGAAGTCGAGGGACAGTCCGCGTTTGGCGAAGATCTGACTGAATCGCGCGCGGTCGGAGGCCGCGACCAGGTCGCAGCCGAGCGCCAGGTTCCAGCCCGCGCCGACGGCGACGCCGTCCACCTGCGCGATCGTCGGCGTATCCAGTTCGTGCAGCGTGATCGCCGTGCGGTTGACCAGGTGCATGCGCTGCAGCGGATGCAGTCCCGACTCCACCGACAGGTCGGCCCCGGCGCAGAAGTCGCCGCCAGCCCCGGTGAGCACGATCACCCGGGTCCGCTCGTCCGCGTCGGCCTCCCGCAACCGTTCGGCGAGCAACGGCCACGTATGGGTGTCGATCGCGTTCTTGCGGTGCGGGCGGTTCAGCGTGATCGTCGTGACGGCGTCGCTGCGGGACACCAGTACGGTCGGTTCGTCCACGGATTCCCTTTCGGTCCTGGATACTGCGGTGCGGACCGGCCGCCACTCTGCCGTGGGCGGCTCGGCCGCCGGTCTCAGATGGACAGTGCGTCGGCCAGCCGCGCCCGGTGTTCGGCCGGGGTGCCCAGTAGCAGCTCGGACGTCTTGGCGCGCTTGTAGTACAGGTGCGCGTCGTGTTCCCACGTGTAGCCGATCCCGCCGTGCAGTTGCAGGCCGGACGCCGCGGTGTCGAACGCGGCCGGGCCGAGCACGACCTGAGCCAGCGCCGCCGCCTCGGGCAGCGCCGCCGGATCGTGATCCGCGGTCCACGCCGCGTGCCACAGCACCGCTTCGGCCTGTTCACACGAGGCGTACAGGTCGGCGCACGCGTGTTTGACGGCCTGCTGCGAGCCGATGGGCCTGCCGAACTGCACCCGCACCTTCGCGTACTCGACCGTGTCGTCGAGCACCCGCCGCATCCCGCCGAGCTGTTCCGCGGCGAGGGCCACGGCGGCGCGCTGCCACACCGCCTCCAGCACCCCGGCGGGATCCGCGCACGGCACGTACCGCGCCGACGTCCGCGCGAACTCGGCCCGCGCCATCCGCCGTGTCGGGTCGAGCGTGCGCGAGGGGCGCCACGACACGGCTCCGCCGTCGACGACGAACCAACCGTGGTCGGCGTACACGAGGACGTGGTCGGCGAACGGACCGTCGACGACGAACGCCGCTTCCCCGGCGAGCCTCCAGTGGCCGCCGTCCCGCGCCGCCTGCACGCTGTCGGCCGCCGAGCCCCACCGGCCGCCCGCGTCGGCCACGGCCACCGCGACGGTCTGCTGTCCCGCTGCGATCTCCGGCAACAGGTCCTCGGCCAGTGTGTCGTCACCCAGTGCGATCGCCGCGTCGGTCGCCAGCACCGCGGAGGCCAGGTACGGCACCGGCGCCAGCGCGGCGCCCAGTTCGGCCAGTACGACGCAGCGGTCGACGTGCCCGGCACCCGCGCCGCCGGCGGCCTCGGGCACGAGCAACCCGGTCACGCCGAGCTCCGCCAGCTGTGTCCACAGTCGACGGTCGATACCGGCACCGTCGTCGGCCATGACCTCCCGGACCCGCTGCGGCGGGCAGTGGTCGGCCAGCAGGGCACGGACGCTGTCGGCCAGCCTGCGTTGTTCCTCGTCGAGTATCAGCCGCATCGCCGTGTCACCTCGCCTGGGTACCGACGCGCAGCTCGCGGAACGGCACGTCGCGGTCGACCTGGGGTTCCTTCGGCAGCCCCAGCACACGGTCACCGATGATGCCGCGCTGGATCTGGTTGGTGCCGCCCGCGATACTCGAGGCGGGCGTCGCGTTGATCGCCAGCGCGAGCGCGTCGCCGGACGGATCGCCGGGCTCCCACGCGATCGCGCGGGGGCCGACCACCAGACCCGCCACCCGCACCGCCTGCCACAGCACCTGCGCACCCGCGAGCTTCGCCACCGACCCGCGGGCGCCCGGCGCGAGACCGGCGTCGCTCTGCTGCCGCAGCCGGGCGTTCAGCAGCGCCAACTTCCGCTCAGCGGCGTAGAGCTCCGCGAGTTCGCCGCGAACGACCGGATCGCCGGCCACTCCGCGTGCGCGCGCCTCGTCGCGCAGACTGTCGAACGTCATCGGGTCGTAGCGGCGCCGCACCGAACCGCCGATCGACACGCGCTCGTGCCCGAGCATCGTCACGGCCGCGGCCCACCCGGCGTCGACCTCACCGATCACCGCGTCGGCCGGGATCCGCACGTCGTCGAAGTACACCTCGTTGAACGGTGCCGAGCCCGTCATGTCCCGCAACGGCCGCACGGTCACGCCGGGGGCGTGCATGTCGACGACGAACATCGTCAACCCCCGGTGTTTGGCCTCGTCCGGATTCGTGCGTGCCAGCAGGGCGCCGAAGTCGGCGTACTGCGCACCCGAGGTCCAGACCTTCTGGCCGGTCACGACCCAGTCGCCGGAACCGTCGCGGACGGCACGGGTCTGCAGGCTCGCCACGTCCGACCCGGCGCCGGGCTCGGAGAACAGCTGGCACCAGATCTCCTCACCGCGCAGCAACGGCGGCAGATACCGCACCTTCTGCTCGTGCGTGCCGAGGTCGACCAGGGTCGGCCCGCACATGCCCATGCTGATCAGGAACACGCCCGTCGGCAGGTCGTAGGCCGCCGCTTCCTCCTGGAAGATCTGCAGTTCGGCCGCCGTCAACCCCTGTCCGCCGTACTCGGCGGGCCAGGTCAGCCCCGCCAAGCCGGCGTCGAAGAGCGCCGCCTGGAACCGTTTGGCCGCCGCGAGCTGCTGCTCGGTCGGCGCACTCTCGCTGGCCTCGGGCACGTGATCGTCACCGCCCGGCGCGTGCTCGGCCAGCCAGCCGCGGACCCGCTCGCGGAACGCTGTCCCCCGCTGCCCCGTCCCCGAGTGCCCTGTCCCCTGCTGCCCTGTCATCGACGGTCCTGCCTTCGACGTCTCTGCCATCCCCGTCCCCGTGGTGCCCCGCCCTGCCGGCCCCGTCGCCCGCGCCCGGTCATCCCGCGACCGCGTAGCGCGCCGTGAGCTTGTGTTTGACCAGTTTGCCGGTGGGGGTGCGTGGTAGTTCGTCGACGAAGTCGACCGTCTGCGGCGCCTTGTAGTGCGCGATCCGCTCCCGGACGTAGGCGAGCAGTTCGTCGGCGAGCTCCGGCCCGGCGTCCACTGTGGACGATGGCTGCACGACCGCCTTCACCTGCTGCCCCATCTCCTCGTCCGGTACCCCGATGACGGCGACGTCGTAGACGGCGGGATGCAGCGTCAGCACGTCCTCGACCTCCTGCGGGTAGATGTTCACCCCACCCGAGATGATCATGAACGCCTTGCGGTCGGTGAGGTAGAGGTACCCCTCGGCGTCGACGTAGCCGACGTCGCCGCTCGTGGCCCAGTTCGGGTGGTCGGGATGCTGCGCGCCGCGGGTCTTGTCCGGCTCGTTGTGGTAGGTGAACGACACCTCGTCGCGTTCGAAGTAGACGGTGCCGATCTCCCCTGCGGGCAGCTCGGCGCCCTCGTCGTCGCAGATGCGGACGACGCCGAGTCCGGCGCGGCCGACCGATCCCGGACGTTCCAGCCATTCCTGCGGCGAGATGAACGTGATGCCGGCACCCTCGGTGGCGGCGTAGTACTCGTGGAGGATCGGTCCCCACCACTCGATCATCGCCTGCTTGACCTCGACCGGGCACGGCGCGGCGGCGTGGATCGCAACCCGGTGGCTGGACAGGTCGTACCGGCCGCGGGTCTCGTCGGGCAGTTTCAGCATGCGCACGAACATCGTCGGCACCCACTGGCTGTGCGTCACGCCGTACGTCTCGATCGCCCGCAGTGCCGCCTCCGGCTCGAACCTCTCCATCATCACGAGCGTCCCGCCGACCGCGTGCACGCACGCGCCGTACCGCAGCGGCGCCGCGTGGTACACCGGCGCGGGCGAGAGATAGGTGATGGTGTCGTCGAAGCCGTACATCAGTTGCACCAACGGCAGCAGCGGATTCCCCGGCTCGTCGATCTGCCGTTCGGGCAGGGTCACCTTGATGCCCTTCGGCCTGCCCGTCGTGCCCGACGAGTAGAGCAGGTCCGCACCCGCGGGCTGGTCGTCCGGCCGGGTGGGCGAGGCGGCGGCCAGCACGGCGTCGTAGTCGTCGTAGCCCGCCACGGCTCCGTCGTAGGCCAGCCGCAGGGGCACGTCGACCCGCTCGGCCACCTGCGCGGGCAGCTGCCCCAGCGGGGCCGACACGACGAGTGCCTTCGCCCCGGAATCGGACACGATGTAGGCGATCTCGTCGGCGGTGAGGTGGCTGTTGACGGCGGTGATGTAGAGACCGGAGCGCACGGCGGCCCAGTACACCTCGTAGGCGCGGAGCGAATTGTCACTGAGCAGCGCGACGGTGTCGCCGCTGCGGAATCCGGCAGCACGCAAGGCATTCGCCAGCCGGATCGAGCGGTCGTCGAGTTCGGCGTAGGTCAGGCGATCCCCGGAACCCGCCATGATCACGGCCGGCTTGTCCGGTTGGGTTGCGGCGAAGGTACCCGGATACATGACGGCTCCTCCTCGAACCGAGACGTTGCCGTGAGCCTGCCCTGTGGCACCGGTAGCAGTCAATGCCGACTGTTCCGCGACGGCGAGGGGGCTTACGCTGCGAACATGACCGATCGCGCGCGCCCTCCGGATGGAGGAACGACCGACGGCCCGGCACCCGCGGCGGCCTCCGGCCGCGGCACCGGATCGCTCGCGGCACGGCGCCGTCGCGAGGAACCGCGCCGCCGGGAGGAACCACGCAGCCGGGAAGAACGCAGCGCGGGCAGTCGTGAACTGATCCTCAACGCCGCGGTCGACTGTCTCGTCGACAGCGGTTACGCGGGTGCGTCCACACTCGCGATCCAGGCCAGGGCGGGCGTGTCGCGGGGACGGTTGCTGCACCATTTCCCCTCCCGCGACGGGCTGCTGGTGGCGGCGGCACAGCATCTGGCGAACCGCAGGCTCCGGGAGACCGAGATCCGCGTGTCCGACGCACTGGCGGGGCACCCCGACGGGCCGGAACGTGTCGACCGCTGTATCGAGCTGCTGTGGGCCACGTTCCACGAACCGCACTTCTGGGCGGCGGTGGAACTGTGGGCCGCCGCGCGTACCAACGAGGCACTCGCGAGCGCGTTGCGTCCCGCCGAACGACAGCTGCGCGAGTCCATCCGGGCGGTCACCGACCGGATCTGGGGCCCGTCGGTCCGCGAGCACCCGCGATACGACGAGCTGCGCGAACTGCTGTTCACCAGCATGCGCGGCGCCGCCCTGCCGTACGCCTTCGAATCCCGTGATCCGGCGACGGATCGTCACGTCGAGGTGTGGAAATCCGCCGCGCGGGCACTGCTGTACGGCGAACCAGGATTAACTCGACTGCCTTGACCGCGAGCGGCACGGCGGGCGACTATGGCGCCGGTCACACGGCCCGACCGGCGACACCGTGGGTGGCCGCCGACGACGGCCACTCCCGAGGATGGCGAGGTCAACGATGTCCGCACCCTCTGCAGTCACCCCCGATCCCCGCCGGTCCCCAGAGATCCCCCGCATGCTGGGCCGCGGCATGACGATGGGCGACCAGCTCGCCCGGCACTCCCGCACGATCGGCGACGAACCGGCGTTCGTCTTCGGCACCACGGTGCGCACCTACCGCGAACTCGACCAGCGGGTGAGCAGGCTCGCCAACGCCCTGCGCAACCGCGGCGTCGGGCAGGGCGACCGGATCGCCGTGCTGGGCCTGAACACGCTCGAAGTGGTCGAGGCCTTCTTCGCCGCCACGCGCGTCGGGGGCATCTGCGTGCCGGTCAACTTCCGCCTCGCGGCCGGGGAGATCGCCTACGTACTGGGCGACAGCGGCGCCGCGGCAGCCGTCGTCCACGCACCGCTGGCCGAGACCTACGCGCAGGCGGCGGCCGAACTCACCGATCCGCCGGTGTGCCTCGTCTACGGCGACGCGGCCGCGGCCGGATCCGTGCCCGGCGCCGACGAGTACGAACCGGCCCTCGGCGACGCGTCACCGGAGTTCGACGAGCTGCGCGTCGACGAGCACGACCCCGCGTTCATCATGTACACCTCCGGAACCACGGGGAAACCGAAAGGTGCGGTGCTGACGCACTTCAACCTCGTCATGCACGCGTTCAGCAACATGGCGACGATCGGCATCACCGGCGAGGACCGCGTGTGGATGGCCGCCGCTCCCCTGTTCCACATCGCGGGCATGTCCGGGATGCTGCCGACCCTGCTCATGGGCGGGCGCACCGTGCTGTCCCCGTCGGGCCGGTTCGACCCGGCGGGGATGCTGGACACGTTCGAACGCGAGCGTGTGTCGTCGGTGTTCCTCGTTCCCGCGCAGTGGCAGGCGATCGTCTCGGTGCCGGACATCGACCAGCGGGACCTGTCGTGCCTGAAGCAGATCTCCTGGGGTGCCGCACCGGCCTCGACGACGCTGCTGCGCACGATCATGGAGAAGTTCCCGCAGGCGGAGCTGTCGACCGCGTTCGGGCAGACCGAGTGCAGTCCGATCACCACGCTGCTGCGCGGCGAGGACTCGCTGCGCAAGATCGGCTCGGTGGGCACGCCGATGCTCAACGTCGAGGTGCGCGTGGTGGACGACGACATGAACGACGTCCCACGCGGCGAGGTCGGCGAGATCGTCTACCGCAGCCCGATGGTGATGAAGGAGTACTGGAACAAGCCCGTCGAGACGGCCGAGGTGTTCCGCGGCGGCTGGTTCCATTCCGGCGACCTGGTCCGGCAGGACGAGGACGGCTACTTCTACGTCGTCGACCGGAAGAAGGACATGATCATCTCCGGCGGGGAGAACATCTACTGTGCCGAGGTGGAGGACGTCCTGGCGGGCCACCCGAAGATCGCCGAGGTCGCGCTGATCGGCATGGCCGACGAGAAGTGGGGCGAGACACCGCTGGCCGTGCTCGCGCCGCACGAGAAGGGCGACCCGCCGACGGCCGCGGAGCTGGAGGAGTGGTGCACGCAGCGGCTGGCCCGCTACAAGCGGCCGCGGAAGCTGGCCGTCGTGTCCGCGCTGCCGCGCAATCCCAGCGGCAAGGTGCTCAAGACGACGCTGCGTGCGGACCGCGACTCCGGGGCGCTGCCGATCGAGGCGGTGTGAACGCCGCTCACGTTCTGGAAGACTGGCGGACGTGACGCATCTGGCGAACCCCGAAGGCATCCTCTGGCTCGAACTCGACGGCGCGGTCAACATCCGCGACGTCGGCGGCATCCCGACCACCGACGGCACGACGACCGCCCGCAACCGGTTGCTGCGGGCCGACAATCTGCAGGACCTGTCGGCGGCCGACCTCGGCCTGCTGGTGGACACGATCGGCCTCGACACGGTCGTCGACCTGCGCACCGCCCACGAGATCGACGCCGAGGGGCCGGCACCACTGCGTGCGTACTCGCGCGTGCGGCATGTCCACCATTCCCTCCTGCCGGACGGCGGCGACGACGCGTTGCTGGCCCGCAACCGGGCCGACGGCGACGCCGGACCGGACGGCGAACCCGACCGCGTCGTAGCGCACTACCTCGGCTACGTCGCCCACCGGCCGGACAGCATCGTCGGCGCACTGCGGGCGATCACGGACGCGCCGGGTGCCGCGCTGGTGCACTGTGCGGCCGGTAAGGACCGCACGGGCGTCGTCACGGCGTTCGCGCTGGAGATCGCCGGCGTCGACCGGGAGGCGATCGCCGCCGACTACGCGGCGACGGCGCACCGGATCGAGGCGATCATCGGCAGACTGCGCCGCTCGGAGACCTACCGCGAGGACATCGACCGCAAGACGATCGACGAGCACCGGCCCCGCGCCGAGTCGATGGAGCGGTTCCTGCGGGAGGTCGACGCCCGGCACGGCGGCGTGCGCCCGTACCTGCACACCCATGGTTTCGCACAGGCCGAGGTCGATCGGCTGCGCGCCAAGCTCCGCGACTGACCGGACCCGCCCCCGCACGGTCGCCGCGCCGCCTGTCAGCGCCTGTCAGCGCCTGTCCGCCGCTCGGCCGGGTGCGCGGGCGAGCAGCCGGGTCGTCGTGTCGGTCGCCTGTTCGGCCAGCACCGTGAATCCGCTGGGCAGGCGAGCCGACAGGCCGCCGTGCGGAATGCGGTACGGATGCGGGGCCGTCTCCTCGTCCTGCGGCTCGTCCTGCCGCAGCGCCTCCCAGGCGAGTACGCCGCCCGGCGCGACGGCGGACGCGCCGGCGGTGAAGGCCGCCTCGTCCCAGAATCGGGTGGCGAGCACGAGGGCCCACGGCCCGGCATGCGCCCCACCGGCGAGCACGGGCGCCGCGTCGGCCCACACGCAGTCGATGCACGAGTCCAGTCCACGTCGCACCGCCTCATCGCGCAGCTGGGCCAGTGCCACGTCGGAGACGTCGACGACGGTCACCGCGCGACCGTCCGCCGCCAGCGCGAGAGCACTCCCCGACCGGCCGCCCGCGAGTTCGAGCACCGGCCCACCGGGCAGGCCCGCAGCCCGCGCGTCCGCGACGAGCGGGTGCGGGGCGAAGTCGGGCCGCCGCGCGGCGTACCGCTCGTTCCACCGGATCCGGTCCGCTGCGGCGGGGTCGGCGTCACGCACGACCGGCCCCGTGCCACGGCCGGCCCCGGCACGGCGCCGGATCCAGAGCCGATCCCACGCTCACAGCAGGCCCGAGAAGTAGTCCCAGAACCGCTGCACGACCAGGAACACGACGAGCGCGAGCCACAGCGCCAGTCCCCACACGTGGTGACGCACCGGCCGCGCCGCGATGCCGGGCAGGTGTCCGGCGGCGACGTTGTGGGCCGTGGTGTACCAGAAGACGGGGATGGTCACCGCCCACACGACGAGGCAGTACGGGCACAGCGCTCCGATCTCGTACAAGCTCTGGGTGATCAGCCAGTGCACGAACCCGACGCCGAACAGCGTGCCCGCCTGCATGCCGAGCCAGAACCACCGCGGCAACCGTGCGCGGGCCAGCACGGCCACGCCGACCGTGACCACGACGGGGAACGCCACGAGGCCGACGAGCGGGTTGGGGAAGCCGAACGCGGCCGCTTGGTCGCTCTGCATCACCGAGGTGCACGACACCGTGGCATCGAGCGTGCAGCTCGGCCGGTAGTCCGGATTCTCCAGCAGCGCGAGTTTCTCGAGCGTCAACACGAACGCGGCCGCCAGGCCGAACAGTCCGCCGATCGTCAGCACCCAGCCGGTGACGGTCCGCAACCTGCCGTCGACGGGACCGGAGTGGCCGCCGGGCCCGTCGACCACGCCGGTCTCCTCGGCCTCGCCGGTCTCGTCGGCCGGATCGCTCTCGGCGCCGTCCACCTCGCCGGCCCGCCGGCCGCCGTCGTCGCTGTTGATGCCGGACATGCCCCCGGTCTCCCCTTTCTCGACCTCTGCTGCCCGCACGGTACGCACCGCCGGGTGCGCCGCGCGTGAAAGGGACGTGATCAAGCACTCGTTGAGCGGCGTCGACGCGGCGGGATACGTTCGGTGAGGCACTTATGGACGACGACCGTCTAGGAAAGCCGGTGAGTCAACGTTGACGGACCCGAGCCGACACAATCCACCCGAGGGCGTCACGGTCCTCGGCACTGCCCAGTGGACCGCGTGGCAGGAGCGCACGCTGCCGCCGGTCGAGCGGGTGGCCGGCGGGATCTGGTCGGTGCCGGTGCCGATTCCCCACAACCCGCTGCGCTACACGCTCAGCTACCTCGTCGAAGGCGACGGCGGGCTGCTCGTCGTCGACCCCGGCTGGGATTCGCAGGAGGGTTGGGACGCGCTGCGGGCCGGGCTCGCCGAAGCGGGTGCCGCGGCCGCCGACGTGACCGGCATCGTCGCCACCCACATCCACCCCGACCACCACGGCCTGTCCGCACGGCTCCGCGAGACTTCCGGCGCCTGGATCGCGATGCACCCCGCGGAGCGCGACACGCTGCCCCAGCGCATGTCCGGCGCCCTCGGCGCGCACGGCACGCTCACCGAGTGGCTGCGGAACCGGGGCGCGCCCGAGGGGGACGCCCACGAACTCGGCGGCCCGTTCGACGCGCGGGACCCGGCGGCCGCGGCGATGGCCGATCCGGATGTCCTGCTGGAGGACGGCGATCTCGTCCCGCTGGCGGGGCGGACGCTGCGCGCGGTGTGGACCCCGGGTCACACGCCAGGGCACCTGTGCCTGCAGGAGGTCGACGAGCGGTTGCTGCTGACCGGCGACCACCTGCTGCCGCGCATCACCCCGAACATCGGGCTGTACCCGGGCGGCACCGGTTCGCCGCTGGCGGACTTTCTCACCTCACTCGCGCGCACCAAGGACTTCGACGACCACGACGCGCTCCCGGCCCACGAGTATCGCTTCCGCGGACTCGGTGAGCGTGCCCGGCTGCTCGCCGACCACCACGAGCGCCGCTGCCAGGAGATCGTCGATGTGGTCGCCGACCTGGGCACCCCGACGCCGTGGCAGGTCGCGACGCACCTGACCTGGTCCCGCCCGTGGGACGAGGTCGGGCACATGCGGATCAGCGCCCTCGCCGAAACCGAATCGCACCTCGAGCACCTCGTCGGGCAAGGCAGGCTCACGTGGCACGGCGACCCCGGCAGCGGACCGGAGGCGCAGGCCGCGCGGATCCGGCTCGCCGCGTTTCCCACGTCGACCACCGCAAGGAGCACGACATGACCACCCCACGCAGCCTCGACGGTCTCGATCCCCGCACGCCCGTGCTGGTCGGCGTGGGCCAGTCCGCCGAACGCATCGACGACGCGGATTATCGCCGGCTCTCGGCGGTCGACCTGGCCGCAGAGGCGGCCCGTGCCGCGTTGGCCGACACGGGCGCGGACGCCGAAGCGGTGGCGGCGGCCGTCGACACCGCCGCCGCGATGCGCCAGTTCGAGCATTCGACTCCCGGTGCGTTCCCGCCGCTGGGGAGCTCGGACAACTATCCGCGGTCGGTCGCGGGGCGGGTCGGCGCCGATCCGCGGCGCGCGATCCTCGACGTCGTCGGCGGGCACGGTCCGCAGCATCTGGTCAACGAGTTCGCCGCCACGATCGCCGCGGGCGAGGCCGAGGTGGCGTTGCTGTTCGGTTCCGAGGCGATCTCGACCGCCCAGCATCTCGCGTCGGCGACGGACAAGCCCGACTTCACCGAACACGTCGGCGGACAGCTCGACGACCGTGGCCGCGGCCTGCAGGGCCTGATGACCCAGGAGCTCCTCGCGGCGGGCCTGGCCGACCCGGCGGGTCAGTACGCACTGTTCGAGAACGCCCGCCGCGGCAGGCTGAAAACCTCGCGCGAGGAGTACGCGCGCGCCATGGGCGAGCTGTTCGCCCCGTTCACGGCCGTCGCAGCGCGCAATCCGTACGCCGCGGCGCCGGTCGAACGCTCGGCCGCCGAACTGACGACGGTCACCGAGTCGAACCGGATGATCGCCGATCCGTATCCGCGCTACGTCGTCTCACGCGACAAGGTCAACCAGGGTGCGGCCGTGCTGATGATGTCGCTGTCGGCGGCGCAGCGGCTCGGGGTGCCGCGCGAGAAGTGGGTGTTCCTGCACGGCCAGGCGGATCTGCGCGAACACGCCCTCGTCGACCGGGCCGACCTCTCGTCGTATCCGGCGGCCGTCGCGGCCGTGCGGCACGCGCTCGAGGTCGCCGGCATCCGACTCGACGACGTGGCCGCGTTCGACCTCTACAGCTGCTTCCCCATCGCCGTGTTCGCGCTCTGCGACGGGCTCGGGATCGCGCCGGACGATCCGCGCGGGCTGACGCTCACCGGCGGACTGCCGTTCTTCGGCGGCGCGGGCAACAACTACTCGATGCACGCGATCGCCGAGGCCGTGACGCTGCTACGCGGCCGGCCCGGCGAGTACGGCCTCGTCGGCGCCAACGGCGGCATGCTCAGCAAGTACTCCGTCGGCGTGTACTCGACGACGCCCACGCCGTGGCGGCCCGACGACAGCGCGCGGCTGCAGTCCGAACTGGACGCCGCCGAGAAACCGGGCCACACGAGGTATGCCGACGGCTGGGCGACGATCGAGACGTTCACCGCCGTCCACGGCCGCTCCGGCCGGCCGAAGGGCGTTGTCGTGGGCCGGTTGGAGGCCGACGGCACGCGGTTCGTCGCGGGCACCGAGCGCGGCGACGACGAGCTGCTCGACCTGCTCACGACCGGCGACCCGGTGGGCACCCGCGTGTACGCACGCTCGTTCGGTTACGGCAACCGGGTCACGCTCACCGAGGAGCGGATGAACGAGTTCCACCCGCCCCGCACTCCCGCGCTGCGCGAGTCGTACGAGCACGTGCTCGTCCGTCGAGACGGGCACGTCCTCGAGGTCACGATCAACCGTCCGGAGGCGCGCAACAGCCTGCATCCGGACGCCAACACCGAGCTCGACGAGATCTTCGACGCCTACTTCGCCGATCCGGACCTGTGGGTCGCCATCCTGACGGGCGCCGGCGACAAGGCGTTCTCGGCGGGCAACGACCTGAGCTACACCGCGTCCGGCAACCTGCCGTGGGCGCCGAAGAACGGGTTCGCGGGCCTCACGCATCGCGAGCACCTGCCGAAGCCGGTGATCGCGGCCGTCAACGGGTACGCCATGGGCGGCGGCCTGGAGATCGCGATGGCGTGCCACGTCGTCGTCGCCGACGAGACCGCCCGGTTCGCGCTCAGCGAGGTCAAGGTCGGGCTCATCGCCGCGGCGGGCGGCCTCGTGCGGCTGCCGCGGACCATCCCGCCGAAGCTGGCCAACGAGATGATCCTGACCGGCAAACGTCTCGACGCCCACGAGGCGCAGCGCCACGGGCTCGTGAACCGCGTGGTCGACGCGGGCGGCGCCGTCGAGGGAGCCCGCGAGGTGGCCGCCGAGATCCTCGCCGGATCCCCGACGTCGGTACGCGCGTCGCTGCGGTTCATGGCCGAGACCGCGGGCATCGCGGACACGGTCGAGGCGGTGAACCACCCGTCGTCGGTGATGGACCATCTGCTGGTCGCCGAGGACACGATGGAGGGCATCGTGGCGTTCACCCAGAAACGGGAGCCGCAGTGGAAGAACCGCTGACCCCGCACCGGCCACACTGATCGGAACCCGCCGATGTCGGCACCTTCTGACCACGACCGCGCGCACGCCAGCACGGGCAGGCCACGCGATCCTGAGGTCGACCGCCGGATCGCACTGGCCGCCGTCGCCGTGTTCGGCGAGGCCGGCTGGGCGGGCTTCAGCGTCGAATCGGTCGCCCGGCAGGCGGGCGTCGGCAAAGCGTCGATCTACCTGCGCTGGGAGACGAAGGAACAGCTGCTGCTGGATGCGCTGGCCGCCCACGTAGCGCCGGTCGTCGACGCGGACACCGGTTCGCTGCGCGGTGATCTGACCGCACTGGCTCGGCAGCTGGTCGAGCTGTACGCGGGGCCGAGCAGGCAGGCCGCGCTGCGGATGATGCTCGAGGCACCGATGATCCCTGGCCTCGCCGAGCGCTGCGACCAGCTGCGGCAGGCGCAGGTGAAGGCGGCCCGCGCCATGGTGCGGCGCGGCATCCGGCGCGGGGACCTGCCCGACGACAGCTCGGTCACCCTGCTGCTCGACACGCTGTGCGGCGGGGTGATCGCGCACATCCTGTCGACCCCTCAGCATCTGGAGGAGGCCGTCCAGGCAGGGCTGGACGAGTTCACCGAGAATCTGGTCGGCTTTCTGCTCGGCTCGACCCGCACGTAGCGGCACGGGTCGGCGGCGGGACTGGGAAGCAGGGGTCGGCGAGGGAGCTGGGTCGATGCCTCGCCCAGCACATAGGACCGCTCCATCAGGTCGGTCATCGCCCACTGGACGTCGTAGCGCTGCCGCTGGCTCCGCGCTGCCACTGGCTCCACTCCGCGACCAGGTGGGCGAAGACCAGCCGCCGAGGCGGGCGAGAACCCTACCGCTCGGGAAGTGACTTCATGCACGAAAGCGCGGCCACGCCTCGGCATCCCGCTCGGGAAAGGTGTTCCGATCGAAACGTGTCATATCTTCGTTGTGAGCCAGGAAACCTGGCCACTCAAAAGTGGCACGCCTGTCTGTGCCGGCGGAGATCGTCAGTGTCCTCATCGGGTCAGTCGTCGGACCTTGCGGTTTTCCTTTGGCGCTGCTTCGCGTTCTTTCGTCCCAGCAGACTTACACCGACCAGCGCCACACCTGCAGCGGTTGCTCCTATTTGGACTGCGGTGAGACCAGCACCGTCGGCGAAGCGTGCCAAAAGCCCGAAGTCGTCGTTCCACAAACCACCGATTCCGTTGATCACCAGAACTATTCCGACGATCTCTATTGCTGCTCGCATCAGCTCTCACCTTTCGTTGACTGATTTTCGGCCCACCCCTGACTGCCGGTTACCGCCGGCTGGGCATGGGTCATGGGTGATATGCGCCTTGTGTGTCCGCGGGGTGTGGCTGCCCGGACATCGAGCTCGACGATGAGGCCTTGTGGCACCTCGACCTCGACCCGGGGGTCGCAGATCGACTCCGACGCGGGCGTCGCAGATCACTGTGCCGTGGCATCCGGCCTCGATCCCTGAGCGTCATTGTCGAGCTCCCATTTGAGCTTTCTGAACTCTGCTGAATGTGCGAACCAGCGGGTGACCGGATGTCCTCGCCATGGGTTGCGATGACACGAGTGCCAACTTCGTTCGTCCTGAGGCGCGGGTTTCGCCGGTGCAGGCGAAGGTCTTGGCGCCCGGAACTGAACTCGATACTTCTGTGGAACAGCCGGCCGAACCCAAGCGACGCGAGGGACACGGTGACGGAGAGAAGTAAGAACCTGCCAGCCGGTCGGCGTGGGAGGATGTGTGTCTCTTTTCATTGCCGCTCTCCGGACGTTCGGTGGGTTTCAGGAGCAAGGGACGGTTCCGGCCGAGGAGCGCGGCGACAGCTGATGGCGGCGCGTTGCTCATCAGCCGATCCATTCCAGCGCGGATACCGCCCGCAGGGCGAGGATCGCGCCCACGATGCCGATGATCCATGCGGTCGTGGAGTGCGCATGCTTGGTGAGCCAGTGATCGAGCCTGCTCAGCGGCCCCGCAAGCGCGGAGTGGGCGACGATACGTCCGAACGTCAGCACGAGCGCGGGGATGATCATGACGAAGCAGTACCCCGCCAACAGGGCAGCATCGCCGGGCCAGCCCGGCCCTTGGGTGGTGATGATTCCGATCGCCGCGAGATAGGGGATCATCGTCGCGACTTCCACCACGACCGCGGTGACCGCCAGTGCCATCAGGGCCGCTGCCGACCCGACTTTGACCGTGCCGTCGCCCATCGCCTTCGCCCGCCACCGCGAGATGCGTCCTTCACCGTTCGCTGCACGCTCAGCGGCCCGCGCCCTCGCGCCCTTGTTGTCCATCCGGATGCTGGCGACGAACAGGCCGAGTCCGACCGCGAGTTGGCCGATCAGGAATGCATCAGTCTCCCGCAGACCGTTGAACGTGTCGATCAGCGCAATGGCACCCACGAGCAGAGCCAGCCCGATGAGGAAGTAGGTCGCCGTCACGGCGAGCAGGAACAGCAGGACGCGCCCCACTCGCACCCGACCCGGTGTCATCAGCAGCCAGACCGGGATGAGCAAAGTGCCAAAACTCATGGAGTCGACCAAGGCGAGCACAACCAAGGTGCCCAGACTCATGGTGTCGGGCATGAGCACATGCCCTCACTTTCAGGTTGTAGTACGAGTGTGCTTCTATGTTTGACAGCAGCGTAGCACGACTGTGCTAGTATGTGTCCATGCCGCGGACGATGGACAGGGACGCACGTAAGGCCCAGCTCGCGGAGGCGGTGTGGCAGGTGATCCTCGATCAGGGCATTTCGGCGGTTTCAGTTCGTACGGTCGCCGAACATGCAGGCGTCGTCGTCGGTTCGCTCAGACATGTCTTCCCGACGCGCTCGGAACTCGTGCAATTCTCAGCCGAGCTCATGATGGAGCGCGTTACCGAACGACTCCTCACTGCTACGCCCCACGATGACTCACGCGAGTATGCGTTCGCGAAAATCAAGAACGTTCTCCCGCTCGACCCTGACACCCGAGCCGAGTACGAGGTCAATCTCGCACTCCTTGCGGAGCGGGCCGCCGTGCCAGGACTGCTGCAGGTACGCCTCGACGCACATCACCAGCTCGCCAAACTCTGCGTCCGCCTAGTCGAGATACTGACAGGACAGGCCGGAACTCCAGCTGTGACTTCACGGGCGCATCGACTTCACGCACTGGTCGACGGGCTCGCATTCCACCTGTTTCATCAGCCCGTTGACGGCGACACCACCTGGGCGCTCGACATCATCTGGAGCGAGGTGTCCACTATCGCCGCCGACGCGAATAGCGGCGAGATCTCGCACTGAGCCGACTATCGACGGTTCGCACTCCTGCCACGCGTCGCGAGCGGCCATTACTTCACATCGACCTACTTGACCCACTGGGGATTGCGGCCCTGGTGGCTTTTGTCGCCGAATCTTGTCGACACTTTCCAGTTCCATGATCTTCACATATGTATTAGACGTCCGCTAAACATGAGCGGTACCACATTCTCGAACAGAGGAGAAATTATGTCCGAGACCACAAAGCTCACCCCACACGCTTCGCTGCCCACGATCCCCGTTTCGCCCGACTGGTCCGCCGAAGGCCGCACGGTGCGCACAGTCCTCACGACGCACGCGTGGACCGCGCCGCCTCTCGAGCGCGGTGCACCCGCGCACGACCGCGCTTTCGCCGCACTCAGCGACCTCCGGGTCGACTACGCGCGCTTTCTCCCGTGGTTCTCGCACCAACACGTGTCCGTGGCGGCACTCGAAGAGCCGACGGATACGGCCACTGCTCGAAATCGCGCGGCAGATGCGCAGGGCTGGTGCAGGTGACGGTCCGATGTCCTGGATTGCCGGATGCCTGCGGCCTCAACCGCAAAGTCCTGAGTGGCCCCGGCTCATCGTCTCGGTCAACCTTGGACAAGGACGAAGCAGAAGAACGCGGCGCAGGAAGGGGCGCCGCCGTCCCACCACGCGACCGGCCGGTGACCTTGCCTGCGCGGGAACCCGCGAAGGCTTTGAAATCGGCATCCAGCTCCCGATGGATTCTCCTGCAAAGAGGTTTCGCGGCCGCCATCGGTACGATGACGGCCCGCAGCGGGGCGGCTCACTCACCGCTGGATGCTGGACATTCGTTTTTGGTACTCTGTTCGCAGGGCTACTCGATGGGCCTGCCGCCCGCGCCGAGAATCTCGGCTTGGTGAACACATCGAATGCATCTTCTGCCAGAGGTTCTCGTGACTGTCACGGTGCCCCGGACGGCAACGCGGGCACCGGCCACGCTGACGGCACCGAGATGGCGACGAACGTATGCACTTCACCCTGAACGACGCCAAAATGGCCGCGCGAACGCTGCGACGAAGTCTGGCCGCGACTGACGTCATCATCAGCCATAGCCGCGCGCTGGAGATCGTCTCGCAACAACTCGGCTTCACCGACTGGAACACCGCATCAGCGCACCTGTCCGCTGGATGCCCTGGTACGGGAGCACCGGTCCCGGTGCTGCGCATCCACGACGAAGCCCTGGCACGGGAGTTCTACCTGAACTATCTGGGCTTCAACGTCGAATGGGAACACCGCTTCGAGCCCGGGATGCCTTTGTACCTGCGAATACGCCGTGGCGAGACGATCCTCGACCTCTCCGAGCACCACGGTGACGGCACACCGGGAACCGTAGTCTGGGTACCCGTAGCCAACGCCGCCACCTTCCTGGCCGACATCTCCGGACGATCGCACCCACGCCTCAACCCCGGCATCGATCGCGACGCTCCCGGTGGGGCCACGATCGAGATCACCGACTCGGTCGGGAACGTCCTCCGCTTCTGCGAAACGCACGACTAACACGGAGGCATGAACGGCAGGAACCTCCCGGCATGCAGCGCCGGGAGGTTCCTCGGATGCGACGCCGTCACGGGCGCATCCACCAGTTTCTCCGCCAGCGAGTCGTCCACCCGGAGGCCCGCACCCGCTCGATCATTCCCCAACGTCATCCACGGTTTCCATTACCGAACAGACATTTGATACATGTCCCTATCGAGCTGCGAACAACCGGGGCGGCAACATTCACGGACAGCCGGGTGTGCCACGACCGGGCCTCGAATCCACCGGACAACGCTCCGTCGGATCGCTTGCCGCCGAGACGCCTTCACGCCCCACTGCCGATTCCGCACCACGAGTCCGCAGCATCCGCCCACACCACCGTTGCACTCAGGAGCCGGCCCGCAGCTGTGCCGCGATGGTTGCGGCCAACTGCCTGCCCGCGGTGTCGTCGACCGCGGCGTGGCCGATCAGGATGCGGTACCAGAGCACGCCGTAGACCTGGTCGACGGCGAGGTCGGCGTCGACGTCCGGCAGCCATCGCTCGATGACCAGATACAGCTGTTCCCGCCGGTCGGCGGTGAACTCGGCGAGCACCGCGGCGGCGTGCTCGTCCCGCAGTGCCTCCGCCACGATCCCCCGCAGGGTTGCGGTGTATTCGGGTGTTCCCGCGGCGGCGAAGGTCGCGGCGACGAACGCCTCGAGGTCGCCTTCGAGGGAGCCGGTGGACGCCGTCGGCGCGAGACTCCGCGCCCGTTCGGTCATCGCCTCGAGCACGACCGCCCCTTTCGACGGCCACCAGCGGTAGATGGTCTGCTTGCCGACCTGCGCCCTGCCCGCGATCGCACCGAGTGTCACCGGCTCACCCGCGGCGAGCAGGTCCGTGGCGGCCGTGAGGATCGCCGCCCTGGCCTCGTCGTTCCGGCGGCGTCCGGTGTGTGCACGCATTCCTTGACGGTACCAACAGTCTCGACTAATTTCGACCGGTAGCCAACAGAGACCACCAGTACCGGCAACTGCCGACCGTTCGAAAGGACGGATGATGTGCGCACGCGACTCCCGCTCCGCAGGCAAGTTCCGGGTCGTCAACCGGCTGCACCGGATGGTCAACCCGGTGATGCGCCGGATCGTCGGCCGCATGCCCGGCCAGGCGCTCCTCGAAACCACCGGACACCGCACCGGCCGTGTCCGGCACACGCCCATCGGCGGGGCGATCCGCGACGGACGGTTCTGGTTCGTCTCCGACCACGGCGAGGCGTCGGCCTACGTGCGCAACCTGATGGCCGAGCCACGCGTACGGGTCCGGCAGCGCGGCGTCTGGTACTCCGGCACCGCGCACGTCCTGCCCGACGACGACGCCCGCGCCCGCCTACGCACCCTTCCGCGACTGAACGGCGTCATGGTCAGGGCGCTCGGCACGAACCTGACGACCATCCGCATCGACCTCGACGACTGACGAGCTCCGGCGCACGCGGTGTCACGCCTCAGGCCTGCTCGCCCCGGTCGACCCGCCTGCGCTGCGGCACGACGACGTACTTCGGGTCCTTCGTGGACTCGACGCCCGCCTCGAAGATGCCGAACCGCTGCAGCGCACTCCCAGCGAGCAGCGCCAGGCCCGAGGCCACCGCAGCGGCACGGCTCCGGCCGGCCAGCAGACTGCCCAGTGCACCGCCCGCGGTCAGATACTCCGACCACCGCCGCAACCGGTGGGCCTTGCCCGTCCGGTAGGCCTCACTGACGACGCCGAGCCGCTCGTCCAGCTGCCGGGACGTGACCAGCTCGGTGACGGCGCCGACCGCGGCGAGTTTGCGCGCGGGTTCGGCCTCGTCGACAGGCGCGCACACCATGCCGAACCCGCCGCCCGCTGCCGCGGCCGAGCCGGTGAACACGAACGGCAGCCGGTCACGGGCCTCGTTCCACGCCGGCACCGCCGTGTGCGACAGCAGCACGGCCGTGTACGACGCCACGCCCGGAGCCACGGCCGCCGACGCCAGACCGGCCGGGCGCGCCAGCACGCCGAGCAGCTTTCCCGGCCGACTCCGCCGCAGCCGGGACGGCAGGAGTTCCGCCATCGCCGCGACACCGACACCGGGCCCGTAGGCCACGAGGATCCACGTGCCGACGCTCATCGGCGAACTCGGCTTCGCCACACGCAACATGTGGTGGAACCGCTCGGGCCTGCCCAGATCGGCGATCAGGAAGTACATGCTCGTGCCGAGGCCGCCGAGCGCCCCGAGGCGGGCGGCCTTCCGCAGCCGCGGCCGCCGTGTCAGGTCGGCGCCCGCGGCGAGCTCGGCACACGCCGCAGACAGCCCGCCCGCGAACAGGTACGCCGGTACGAGCCATTCCCACACCGGCTCCTTCAGCACCCGCCGGCCGTAGTACGAGCGGAAGTCCTCCTCGCCGGCCTGCCGCTGCTCGCGGCGTCCGTCCCCGGCACTCACGCGGCCCAGCGACCGGCTCATCGGCGGCTCCGTCCGAAGAAGACGGACACGGCCGCCGCGGCGAACGCAGCCGCGGCCACGCCCGCCCGCGACCACATCGATCCCGCGTCACGCGTCGGCACCACGGGATCCGGCGGCAGCCCGTACACCTCGGGTTCGTCCAGCAGCAGGAAGAACGCACCGTCGCCGCCGACGCCGTCGTTCGGATCCTCGCCGTACAGCCGCGCCTCGGTGACACCGTGCTCGTGCAGCGTGGCCACGCGCTCCCGCGCCCGCTCCCGCAGCTCGTCCAGCGGTCCGAATTGGATGGAGTCGGTCGGACAGGCCTTGGCGCAGGCCGGTTCCATGCCGTCACGCAACCGGTCGTAGCACATGGTGCACTTCCACGCCCTGCCGTCGCCCTCCCGCCGGTCGATCACGCCGTACGGACAACCGGACACGCAGTAGCCGCACCCATTGCAGATGTCGTCCTGCACCACGACCGTGCCGAACTCGGTGCGGAACAACGCGCCGGTCGGGCAGACGTCGAGGCAGCCGGCGTGCGTGCAGTGTTTGCACACGTCCGAACTCATCAGCCACCGGAAGTCGGTCCGCGTCTCCTCTCCGGTACCGGCTCCGGGCAGATCGAACGACGGCAGCCCGAGATCGACCGCGTCCGCCTCCCTCGCCGGACTCGCCTCGCGTGGGGGCGCGGGCTGTTCGATGAACGCCACGTGCCGCCAGGAGTTCGCGCTCAGCTCACCGGTGTTGTCGAAGGACATGCCGAGCAGGTCGAACCCGCCGTCCGGAAGGAGGTTCCACTCCTTGCACGCCACCTCGCACGCCTTGCAGCCGATGCACACCGACGTGTCGGTGAAGAACCCGACTCGCTCCGGGTGCTCGGTGTAACCGGCATCGCCCGAGACGTCGTCCAGCGGCCCGAAGAAGCTCTCCCGCGAGACGGTCATGCGTCCTCCTCCCGATCGGTCGTGTCCGGTGCTGTCGTGTCCGGTGCCGGCCTGTCCGACACGGTCGCATCCGACACGGTCATGCCCGGTGCGGCGGCATCCGACCCCGCCGTGTCCGCGGTGAGCACGTGCGATCCGGTCGCCACGGTCACCCCCGCGCGCCTGCGGTACTCGGCCAGGTACTCCAGCAGCTCACGTCCGCGCGGCCGCCTGCCGGGCCGGATGTCGCAGGTGGCCACCTTGCTCTCCTGGATCAGCGTGTTCGGGTCCAGCACCACGCCGAGCAGGTCGTTGACGATGTCGCCGTCGACCTTGCCGCTCGGCCCCCAGTGATACGGCATCCACACCTGGTGCACCACCCGGCCGTCGAGCCGCAGCGGCCGCATTCGCTCGGTGACCAGCACCCGCGCGTCGACGGCGGCACGGCTGGTGACCACGTGGGCCCAGTCGAGGTTGGTGAGTCCGCGCTCGGCCGCCAGTTGCGGCGAGACCTCCACGAACAGCGCGGGCTGCAACTCCGACAGGTAGGCCAGCTGCCTGCTCATGCCGCCTGCCGTGTGGTGCTCGGTCAGCCGGGCCGCGGTGAACACGAACGGGAACACCTCACCGCCGGACTCGGGCGGTGCAGGGTTCGACGGATTGTCCGCACGGCTGTACACCTTGCGGGCCGGACTGCCCTGCTGGCCGTAGAGCAGGTTCGGCATCGGCGACTCGTGCGGTTCGTAGTGCGTCGGCAGCGGCCCGTCGACCACGCCGCTCGGTGCGAACAGCCACGCCTTGCCGTCGGCCTGCATGATGAACGGGTCGTCACCGGCAAGCGCGCCCGGTCCGGCCTCGCCGTACTCCGGTTCGAAGCCGGGCGGGGTGGTCTTCGGGAAGTCCGGCACGTCGTGGCCGGTCCACTCGCCGCGTTCGGCGTCCCACCAGACGAGCTTCTTGCGCTCGCTCCACGGCCTGCCCTGCGGATCGGCCGAGGCGCGGTTGTAGAGCACCCGCCGGTTCGCGGGCCACGCCCAGCCCCATTCGAGTGCCGTTTCGTCCTGCTCGGTCCGTGCGGTGCGGTTGCGGGCACGATTGACCCCGCCCGCGTAGACACCGCTGTAGATCCAGCAGCCCGCCGCCGTCGTGCCGTCGGAACGCAGCTGGAGGTAGCTGTCGAGGAGTTCGCCCGTGGTCAGGTCCACGCCGTTGATGCGGCGCAGCACGTCGTCGGCTGAGGGCTCCGGGAAATCCCCGTCCCCCTCGGTCCGGTAGTCCCACGCCAGGTCCTGCAACGGCCGGTCACGATCGTCGGTCGACCTGGCGAGCTTGCGCCGCAGCAGCCGTCCCAGGTGGTAGATGAACCACAGCTCCGAGCGCTGGTCCCCTCGCGGCTCGACGGCCCGGTCACGCCACTGCAGCATCCGCTGGGTCTGGGTGAACGTGCCCTCCTTCTCCACGTGTGAGGCTGCAGGGAAGAAGAACACCTCGGTGCGGCACTGTTCGGCGACGATCTCGCCGGTCTCGATCTCCGGCGCGTTGCGCCAGAACTCGGCGCTCTCGATCATCGTCAGGTCGCGCACGACGAGCCAGTCGAGGTTGGCCATGCCGAGCCGCTGCAGCCGCCCGTGCGCCGAGCCGACCGCGGGATTCTGGCCGAGCAGGAAGTAACCGAAGACCTTCCCGTCGATCATGTCCATCACGGTGCGGTAGGTGCCGTGGTCACCGTCGATGCGCGGCAGGTAGTCGAAGCGGTAGTCGTTCTCCTCGGACGCGGCCTCGCCCCAGTACTCCTTGAGCAGCGAGACGAGGTAGTCGTCCGCGTTGTGCCAATACCCCTTCTGGTGGGTGCCGCGGATCGACTCGACGTAGTCGGCTTTGCCCGCGTGCCGGGCGTCCGGCATGGGCAGGTATCCGGGCAGCAGGTTGTACAGCGTGGGAATGTCGGTCGAGCCCTGGATGCTCGCGTGCCCGCGCAGGGCCAGCACTCCCCCGCCGGGCCTGCCGATGTTGCCGAGCAGCAGCTGGATGATCGCTCCCGCGCGGATGTACTGGGCGCCCATCGAATGCTGGGTCCAGCCGACGCTGTAGACCAGCGCCGCGGTGTGCTCCCGCCCGGACGCGCTCGTCCACGCCCGACACACCTCGAGGAAGTCATCACGGGAGACGCCGCAGATCCGCTCCACCATCTCCGGCGTGTACCGCGAGAAGTGACGTTTCAGGATCTGGAACACGCAGCGCGGATGCTGGAGTGTCTCGTCGGTCGCGATCCCGGTGCCGCTCTCGAGTTTCGGCCCGCCCGACCCGTGCTGTTCGCCCGCGGACTGCTCCCGGTGCCGGTCGCCTTCGACCGAGTCCTCCGGGAATCCGTTCTCGTACTGCCACGTCGAGGTGTCGTACGTGCTGGTATCCGGATCGTAGCCCGAGAACAGCCCGTCGAGATCCTCTGTGTCGACGAACTCCTCACTGACCAGGAACGACGCGTTCGTGTAGGCCTGCACGTACTCCCGGAAGTCCAGGTCGTTCGACAGGATGTGGTTGATCACGCCGCCGAGGAACGCGATGTCCGAGCCCGCCCGCAGCGGGACGTGCTTGTCCGCGAGCGCGCTCGTCCGCGTGAACCGCGGGTCGATGTGCAGCACCGTGGCGCCGCGCGTCTTCGCCTCCATGACCCACTGAAAGCCCACCGGATGGGCCTCGGCCATGTTCGAACCCATGATGACGACACAGTCGGCGTTGGCCAGGTCCTGCTGATAGTCCGTCGCGCCACCGCGACCGAAGGAGGCTCCCAGACCGGGAACCGTGGCGGAGTGTCAAATACGCGCCTGGTTCTCGATCTGCACCGCGCCGAGGGCCGTGAAGAGCTTCTTGATCAGGTAGTTCTCTTCGTTGTCGAGCGTCGCGCCGCCGAGGCTGGCGATGCCCTGGGTGCGCCGGAGCGGGTTGCCGTGGGCGTCGGTCTCCTGCCAGCCCTTGCGGCGCGCGTCGAGCACCCGGTCGGCCAGCATGTCCATCGCCGTGGGCAGGTCGAGCTCCTGCCACTCGGTGCCGTAGGCGGGCCGGTACAACACCCGGTCCTCCCGGTGATCACCGGTGACGAGCTGCTTGCTGGCCGAGCCTTTCGGGCACAACCGCCCGCGGGAGACCGGACTGTCCGGGTTGCCTTCGATCTGCAGCACGCGCTCGCCCGCGGCGTCGCTGCCGACGTAGACGTTCTGGGCGCAGCCGACCGCGCAGTACGGGCAGACCGAGGCCGCCACCCGGTCGGCATCGGCGGTGCGCGGCTGCCGCTCGCGGGACTGCGGCGAAGCGGCGGCGTCTCCCCTTCCGAGCCGGTCGGCGCCCGTGAGCTGGCGATAGACCGGCCACGACCGGATCCAATCGCTCACACCCATGGACGTCCTCCACTCGGCTCGTCGCGTATCCGGGATCGTACCGCTCGAGCGCGGCTCCGTCAGCTCGCGACGATCACGCCAGTCCGCGGATCACGCGGGCGGGCGGTTTGTCGCCGCGGATCGCCGACACGACGTCGAGCGCCTGGCACGTCTCGGCCACGTTGTGCGCGCGGAAGACCGCTGCACCCTGCCAGGCACACACGGCGGTCGCGGCCAGCGTGCCGGGCAACCGCTCGCCCACCGCCCGGTCGAGCGTCTCGCCGATGAAGTCCTTGTTGGACAGCGCCACCAGCACCGGCCACCCGGTGTCGACCAGCCGTCCCAGCTCCCTGGTGAGTGTGAGTGAGTGCCACGTGTTCTTGCCGAAGTCGTGCGTGGGGTCGACCAGCAGCCCCTCGGCGGGGACCCCCATGCGGACCATGTCCTCGGCACGGCGCGTGACCTCGGCGATCACGTCGGCCACGACGTCGGGATAATGCACCCGGTGTGGCCGGGTACGGGGAACCGCGCCACCGGTGTGCGAGCAGACGTAGCCCGCCCCGTACTCGGCGGCGACCTCCGCCAGCCCCGGGTCGGCGCCCGCCCAGGTGTCGTTGAGCAGGTCGGCACCCTCCT
The DNA here is from genome assembly GCF_024648885.1 of Prauserella salsuginis. Lineage (GTDB taxonomy): Bacteria > Actinomycetota > Actinomycetes > Mycobacteriales > Pseudonocardiaceae > Prauserella > Prauserella salsuginis. Next base: position 592,947 of record NZ_JANBBF010000008.1, read on the forward strand.
CGCACGCGAGCCTGCCGACCTCACGACGCCAGGTGTCGACGCTGATCACCACGTCGGGGAACCGCTGTCGCAACTGCGCCACGAACGGCACCACACGCCGCGTCTCCTCGTCGACGTCCACGTCCGCGCCGGGCCCCGCCTTCACCCCGCCCACGTCGATGATGTCCGCACCGTCGGCGACCGCCCGCTCGGCCGCGGCGAGGGCCTCGTCGGCGGCGTAGGTGGCGCCGCGGTCGTAGAACGAGTCCGGCGTGCGGTTCACGATCGCCATGACCAGCGGCCGGTCCGAGCGCATCGCCCGGCCACGGAAGCGGATCACGGATCCTGCGGAAGTCTCACCGGTCTGCACCCCTCCAACGTATCGGTTCCCACCGCCGGCCCCGGGCCGCTCGGCCACGCCGGCACCGGTCGTCCGTCACCGCGGTCGAGCGCCGACCCCCGCGCCTGCCCCTCCGGTGCCGCCGATGCCGTACCGGAGCCGGTCCTCGTCCGACAGCGACGCGGTGATCCCCCGCTGCGCCTCGGGCGGCAGCGTGTGCAGGATCGACATCACCCGGTCCTTGCGCCGGATCGCCCCCTCTCGCGGCGGCAGTCCTGGGGTCGGCTGCAGCTGCGGGACGACGCCGCGCACATCGTCGACCGATCCGTCGTGGTGGCCCGCGGCCGCGTGGGCCTCCTCACGGGCGATCTGCGCCGAGTCCTTCTCCTCGCTCATGCCGATCGGGCCGCGGACGCGGCCGTTGAGGAACTGCTCGACGACGGGCTCGTCCGAGGTCAGCAGCACCTCGCGCGGGCCGAACATGACGAGTTCCTTGCGGAACAGCATGCCGATGTTGTCCGGCACGGTACGCGCCACGTTGATGTTGTGGGTGACGATCAGGATCGTCGCGTCGATCTGCGCATTCAGGTCGACCAGCAGCTGGGAGAGGTACGCCGTACGCACCGGGTCCAGACCGGAGTCCGGCTCGTCGCACAGGATGATCTCCGGGTCGAGCACCAACGCGCGAGCCAGACCCGCGCGCTTGCGCATACCGCCGGAGATCTCACCGGGCAGCTTGTCCTCGGCCCCGGACAGACCGGTCAGCTCGAGCTTCTCCAGCACGATCCGGCGCACCTCGGTTTCCGACTTCTTGGTGTGCTCCCGCAGCGGGAACGCCACGTTGTCGTAGAGGTTCATCGACCCGAACAGCGCACCGTCCTGGAACAGCACGCCGAACAGCTTGCGGGTGTCGTAGAGCTTGCGTTCCGAACAGCGCACGATGTCGGTGCCGTCGACCGTGCAGGAGCCACGGTCGGGTTTGAGCAGGCCGATCATCGACTTGAGGAACACCGACTTGCCGGTGCCCGACGGGCCGAGCAGGACCGACACCTCACCCGGTGGCAGCGTCAGCGTCACGTCCCGCCAGATCGGCTGCTTGCCGAACGACTTGGACAGTCCTTCGACGACGACTTCCGCACCCACACTGCCTCCTGAAACCGCGCTCCGACGAGCGGCCGGATGTGAAACACGTTCCAGCCTGACACCCCAGCACAGAGGGGTCAAGCGAGGCGAATCCGGATTAACGGTGGCACGCTTCGGTAGCGCCGACTCGGCGGCAGGCACACCGCACCGGCACGGCGGCGGGCGCGGCGCGGTTTACCGGTGTCGGGCACGGCTGTGGATCGGCGGCAGGCGCGGCGACACAGCGGTGCAGCGGCGCGGCGACACAGCGGCACGGCGGCACGGCGGCACGGCGGCACGGCGGCGCGGCGGCACAGCACCACAGTGGCGCGGCGACACAGCGGTGCGGCGTCGATGCACCGGACGGCCCCGGTGCGACCGGCGGACCGGACGCACCGAGGACACTCAGTGCAGCAGCAGCGCCACCGGAGTGACCAGCAGGATCGTCAGGGCCACACGCTGGAACCAGATGACGATCATCCGCGGTACCGAGATCGGGATGTCGGTCGCCAGCACGCACGGGACCAGTGCGGAGAAGAACACGATCTCGGACACGCAGATCACGGCCACGATGAACTTCACCACCGCCGTGGATCCGGCGACCACCAGCGCCGGGAGGAACATCTCGGCGATGCCCACCGCGGCGGCCTTGCCGATCAGCAACGGCTCCGGGGCCTGTGCGATCCAGGCGAACGGGTAGAACAGGTAGCCGAGCCAGTCGAACAGCGGGGTGTAGGTCGCGAGGGCGAGGCCCAGCAGTCCGATCGACAGGATCGACGGCAGGATCGCCATGGTCATGCGCAGCCCGGAGGCGACGTTGACGACGATGTTGCGCCCCAGCGACGGCGCCGCGGCCACGGTGGCACGTGCCTCCTGCCAGGCGCGCGCGACTCGGCGGCCGCCGACGTCCTGTTCCGGCCGCGGAGTCACGCCGTCGGCGCAGGTGTCGGGGATCCGCGACAGCGGCGGGATCCGCACCGTCACGGCGGTCACCACGAACGTGATCACCAGCGTGGTCCAGAAATAGGTGTTCCAGCTGCCCATCAGATCCAGCGTGGAGGCGACGACCACCATGAACGTGGCCGAGACCGTGGAGAACCCTGTCGCGATGATGGCGGCCTCGCGACCGGTGTACTTGCCCTGCCGCTACACCCGGTCCGTGATCAGCAGGCCCAGCGAGTAGCTGCCGACGAACGAGGCGACCGCGTCGATGGCCGATCGTCCCGGGGTGCGCCACACCGGCCGCATGACGGGGCGCAGCAGTACGCCGATGAACTCGAGCAGGCCGTATCCGACGAGCAGCGCGAGGAACACCGCCCCGATCGGCACCAGCAGGCCCACCGGGATCACGAGACTGTTCATCAGGAACGGGCCCATGTCCTCGTCGAACAGCCATGCCGGTCCGACGTCGAACACCAGCATGCCGCCGACGACGAACCCGGCCACCTTGGCGATCGAGAACACCACCGACATCGCCGACCGGTTCCACGTCCCGGAGACGAACGGGTACACCGCGCCGGCGAGAATGATCGCCAGCATCAGATACGGCAACGCCGCGGGTATCGCGGCCTCGACCGCGGTGACCAGATGGTCCAGCACGATCGAGCTCTCGCCGCCGATCGAGACCGGGACGAAGAACACGAACGCACCGACGACGCTGTAGGCGAAGAACTTCCACATCGGAACCCGGCCGGCACCGCCTTGGGGTTCGGCACGGCCGTCCCCGGCGTCGTGGCCGCCGGGATCGTCGTCCCGTCGCTGTTCGGTCGCCATACGCCACCTCCTTCGATGGCAGGCAGCGTCGCACCACTCCGCACCGGCGTTGAACAGCTCACACCCACGAATGGTCTCGGATCTCAGACGACGGTCCGCCGACGGCGGCCCGCCGGGTCCCGGCCACGGCCGACGCACCGGCGGGCACCCGCGGCCGCCACGCGGTCACCGGCGGGCACCGACGGCCGCCACACGGTCACTCGATGCCCGGCCACTGCCCTTCGGCGGCGAGTCGCTCGGTGACCTCCACGACGCCGCGACGCACCGCCACCACGGCTTCCCGCGGCTCGTACGACTCGGTGGTGGTCCGGACGGCCACGTGTCGGCGCAGGCCCGGTTCGACGATGCGGCGGACACCGAGCTCTCGGGCCTCACCGCGACCGGGGACGACCGACAGCGGCAGGATCGTGCAGGCCTGCCCGCCTGCCGCGATCCGCAGCATCGTGCCGAGCGACTCCACGTCGCCCACGACGGCGGGCCGCAGCCCGGCGGCGGCGAAAGTGCGGTCGATGAGCGCACGCAGGTGACTGTTCGCACCGGGCGTGACGAGCGGCACGGCGTGCAGCTCGGACAGGGCCACCTCGGCGTCGGACGGAGGCCGCGGATCGGGCTGTCCGACGAGATAGAGCTCCTCGGAGTACAGCGGCACCTCACCGGCCCGCGGCGCGGCGTCCTCGCGGAACACCGCGGCGAGATCGAGCCTGCCCGCCAGCAGCAGTTCGTGGATGTAGCCGCTCATCGACTCGAACAGCTGCAGGTGGATACCGGGATAGTGGTGCTTGACCCAGTCGAACAGGGCGGGAGCCAGTGGTGCCGCGACCGTGGTCGGCAGGCCGACCGCCACCGGTCCGTGCACGTTGTCACGGTGGTCGGCGACGTCGCGCGCGAGCCGGTCGAACTGCCGCACGAGTTGCTGGGCGTCGCGGTAGAGCGCGGTGCCGGTGGGCGTCGGGCGCACGCCCCGGGGGCCGCGGACCAACAGCTGCACCCCCAACCGGGCCTCGAGCTGCGTCATGCGCTGGCTCAGCGCGGGCTGCGACACGTGCAGCCTGCCCGCGGCCGTGGACAGGCTCCCGGCCTCCACCACGCTGATGAAGTCCCGCAGGTGCGCGATGTCCACGTAGCCGCCCGTCGCCGATCGTCAGTCGCCGTCCCGCCGCCGGCGCCACGCGATGCGCCGCGCACGTTCGACAACGGGACGATCGATCATCTCACCGTCCACGACCGCCGCGCCGTCGGACTCGACGGCCAGCACGCGCTCGGCCCACGCCAGTTCCTCGGCGGTGGGTGCGAACGCGGCGTGCACGAGCGGCACCTGCGTGGGGTGGATACACAGCTTGCCGCCGAATCCCCAAGCGAGCGCGCGTTCGGCGGAACGGGTCACCGCATCGGTGTCGCGGATCGCGGTGCTCACTCCGTCGACCGGTTGCGGCAGCCCGCGGGCCGCGGACCAGCGGACGAGGTCGGAACGGGCGGTGTCGAGGGCCGCGTCGGCGCTCACCCCCAGATCGAGCGCGAGGTCGACGCTGCCGAACAGCAACCGCACGACGTCGTCGGCGGCCGCGATGCCGCCGAGCTCCACCAGACCCCGCGCGGTCTCGACGAGTGGCAGCACCGGTGCCGCTGCGGCCGTGGCTGCGGCGGCGACGTCGTCGGCGCTCTCGGTCTTGGGCAGCACCACCGCGTCGGGGCCGAGCCGCCGGCATGCGGCCAGGTCGGCTTCACCGTGCTCGGTGTGCAGCGCGTTGACGCGGACCACCACGACGACGTGGTCGCCGCCCGGCCAGTGCCGCACCAGGTTGTCCCTGGCCGTGTCCTTCTCGTCGGCACCGACAGCGTCCTCGAGGTCGATCACCACCACGTCGGCACCCGCACCGATCGCCCGCTCGAACCGTTCGGGACGGGATGCCGGCACGAACAACCAGCTCACCGCCTCGGCGATCGCCGTCCGTTCCCTACCGTCCTCGCCCATCGCTACCCTCCACATCGCCTGCCGGCCGCCCACCGGACGTCCCGGTCTCCGTCCTCGTCGAGCCGCCGGTCATGCCACACCGTCGGCGACCAGGTCATCGATCTCGTCACCCGACATGCCGAGTCCGGCCAGGATCCCCCGCGTGTGCTCCCCGAGTGCGGGCACCGGGTCCATCCTCGGTGCGAAATCGGTGAGGCCGGGCAGCGCGGGCGAGGCGACCGGCCCCGCCGGCGTCTGCACCTCGTGCCAGCGGCCGCGGGCCGCCAACTGCGGGTGCTCCCATACCTCGCTCACGCTGTTGACCCGGGCGTTGGCGACGGGGATGTCCGACAGCAGCGCGATGGCGGCGTCGCTCGACAACTCGGCGAACCGGCCGGCGACGATCGCTCCCAGCGCGTCGCGATGAGCGTTGCGGTCGGTGTTGGTGGCGTAGTCCGGGTGGTCGGCAAGTTCGGCACGTCCGAGGAACCGCTCGCAGAACAGCTTCCACTCACGCTCGTTCTGGATGGCCATCATGACGACCTTGCCGTCGCCTGCGGTGAACGGTCCGTACGGGTAGATCGTCGCGTGCGCCGCGCCCGCGCGCGGCGGTGGCTCGGCACCGTCGTAGGCGTAGTACATCGGAAACCCCATCCACTCCACGGTGGATTCCAGCATCGAGACGTCGATGTGCGTGCCCACGCCCGTCCGGCCGCGTTCCAGCAGTGCCGCGAGCACGGAGCTGTAGGCGTACATGCCGGCGGCGATGTCGGACACGGAGATACCCACCTTCGCCATCTCCTCGGGCGTTCCGGTGGCCGACACCAATCCTGCCTCGCTCTGGACCATCAGGTCGTAGGCCTTGCGTGTCTCGTAGGGACCGGGAGCGCCGTAGCCGGAGACGTCGCAGACGATCAGGCGCGGATCACGCTGCCGCAGGGCCTGCGCACCGAGCCCGACCCGCTCCGCCGCACCGGGCGCCAGGTTCTGGATGAACACGTCCGCGTCGTCGATGAGCGTGCGCAGCACCGACATGCCGCGCGGATCCTTGATGTCGAGTGTGAGGGATTCCTTGTTGCGGTTCACCCACACGAAGTGCGAGCTCAGCCCCCGCACCCGGGAATCGTAGGCACGGGCGAAATCCCCGACACCGGGACGCTCCACTTTGATCACCCGCGCGCCCAGGTCGGCCAACTGCCTGCTCGCGTACGGAGCGGCGATGGCCTGTTCGAGCGACACGACGGTCACGCCACGGAGAGGTTGCATACCTGCGCCTTTCGCTGTCGACCACCGATCTTCCTTCCGGCTTTCCGGGCGCGCCGGGCACCGCCTCGCCCGGTTCGTGCCGTCGTCGTGGCCCGCCGCCCGGCCGGTAGCACGTCACACCACCATGCCCAGAGCCATGACCAGTACCAGCGACACCACCGACGCTAGGGAGGTCACGAACGTCAGTGCCTTCAGCGCACCGCGTGTGGTGACACCGAGCAGGGTCTGGAACATCCAGAAGAAGTTGCTGTTGAGCTGCAGCGCGAACAGGGCACCCGAACCGATCGCCAGCGCGAGGACCTCGGCGGGGATGCCGAGCCCGCCCATGATCGGCGCCAGGATTCCGGCCGCGGCGATCCCGGCGACCGCGATGGAGCCGATGGCCAGGTGCAGCACGGCGGCGACGAGCCAGGCCAGCAGCACCGTCACCAGTGCGGGCACCCCGGCGCCCGCGGTGAACATGCCGGAGAGCACGTCGTCGAGGTTCGTCTCGCCGATGACCGCCCCGAGCGACCCGCCCACTCCGGTGACCAGCAGGATCTGCCCCGTGGAGTTGAAGCCCGCGGTCATCGACTCGCCGAGGGCATCGGCGCCGAGTGTCCTGCGTGCCAGGACATACGCTCCGACGAGGCCCGCGAACAGTGCGAACACCGGGTCCCCGAGGAACGCGAGCACATCGGACTTCACCCCGGCCGCCTCGGTGATCGCACCGGTCGCGATGAGCAGCAACGGCACGACGATGGGCAGCAGCGACACGGTCAGCGGAGGCATCGCACGTTCCGGGACCGCCGTGGTGGTCGTCCCACCCGCGGCTGCCGGGCCGCTCCCGTCGTCACGGGTGTCCGCGGCGGGTTCCGGAGCGGGTTTCGGAGTGGATGCCGGAGCGGCGGTCCCCACATCGTCTCCGGTGGCAGCCACCGCCTGAGTGTCCGGTGTGGACCCGCTTTCGTCCTTGGCGGCGTTCCAGAATCCCCTCGCCAGCATCCTGCCGTAGACGAACACGGTCAGCAGCGCCGTCACCGGGCCGAGCACGAAGCCGTAGAGCAGGATCGTGCCGAGCGGCACGTCGAGCAGCCCCGCTATCGAGATGGTGCCGAGGCCCGGAACGACGAACACGTAGCCGATGAGGATTCCCGCGGTCAGCGAACCGGCCATCATCGGCAGACCGTTGCGGCCGAGGTGAGGTGCTGCGGACCGGGCCAGCGGCGCGGCGAGCACGAGCTGAACGTCGACGTAGATCGAGGGGAAGACCGAGCTCAGTGCGACGGCGAGCGCGTACGGCAGTCGCCGTGGCCCCAGCGCCCGCAACAGCTTCTCCACGACCTTCTGCAGCGCGCCCATCGCGTGCAGCAGACCTCCCAGCAGCACGCCGAATCCGATGAGCAGGCCGACCTCGGCCATGATGTCGCCGAAACCCGTGGCCACCGTGGTGATCGTCTTCTCGAAGCCGAGTCCCGACGCCAACCCGAGATAGAGCGAACCGACGACGAGCGCGATGACCGGTTCGACCTTGACCACCAGGATCAGAGCGATGACGGCGGCGATCGCGACCGCCGCGTGCAACACGACCATTGTGTCTTCCGTTCCTCTCCGCCGAAGCGCCGGTACGCGATCGAAACACGCCTCGGCCGGCACCGGTAGACGGTGATCACCAAGATCGGTATAGGCCGGCCTTATACCGGCCGCGCGACCACGGCGCCGCCGGTCGTTCGGCCCGGCAGGCCGCCCGTGTTCCTTCGAAGGAGGCGTCCTGGTCGACGTGGTGATCGCAGGCCCAGCTGTCGCCGGTCGCAGGCTCGGCCGCCGCTGGTGGATGGCCGTGGCTGCCGGTCGGTCAACTGCCCGCGATCCCGGCCCCGCAGGTCGACACCGGTTCGACGATGCTGCGTGCCGCCCGGCTCGACACCCCGCGGTCGCCTCCCCCACAGTCACCGCCCCGCGGTCACCGCCGACCCTGTCGACGCTGCGGCCGCGTGGTCCGTACCACCGCCAGGCCCGTGCGGGTGTTCGTTCGTCAGCCGAGTTCCAGCGTCAGCAGGTGGTAGCCGAGGGTCTTGCCGTGCCCGTCCAGCACCGTCGAGCCGGTGACGCCGCCACCGAGCACCCCGGGAAGGCGGAACACCAGCGCGGGCAGCCCGGCCACGACGTGCCTGCCGACGTCACCGGTGACGAGTGGGGCGAAATGCGCCCGCACCACATCGGCAGTGAGCCGCCGCTCGAGCACGGCGAACGCGGCGTCGTCACGGGGCAGCACGGCCAGCATCAGCGTGTCCCCCTTGTCGCCCGCCCGGACGTCGGCCAGCTCGTCCACCGTGGCCATCACACCACCCCCGTCGTCACGGCACCCGCCGTCACCTTCTCGCGTCCCGTCACCGCGGCACGACCGCTACGACACCCATCCATCACGGCAGCACCGTCACCCGCGGGGACACGTGCTCGCGCGGCACCACACACGACCGCACCGCGACGACCTCCGTGACGCTCCTGCGCGCACCGCCACCGCCCGCGGGCCCGTTGGTGTAGAGGGATTCCACCTCCCAGCCGACAGCCTCGGCGGCCTCGGCCGACGGCACGCGCGCGGACACGCGCACCCGCACCTCCACGGGGTCGACCGCGGGGGCGAGTCCGCGCAGCGCCGCGCCCGCACCGATGTACTCGACGTCGATCGCCTCCTCCGGCAGGCCGTGCACGGCGACGAGGCGTTCGCGCGCGATGTCGGCCGCCATCCGGGCACGGTCGAGGCAGCGCGGGCCCGCGTACGTCAGCTGCCCCTCACCCAGCCAGCCTCCCCGGAACCCGAGTGTCACCTTCAGCCCGCCGGGACGCGGCCGGCCCGTCGCGCCCTGCGCCGCGACCCGGTCGGGCCCGACCTCGGTGAAGCTGACACCGCTGAAGTCGGCAACCACGTCCGGTGTCACGTAGGCAGCGGGATCGTCCACTTCGTACAGCAGCTGCTCGCCGCACGTCCGCCTGTCGAGCCTGCCCCCTGTGCCGTCGGGTTTGCCGAGCACGGCGGTCCCGTCCGAGCTCACGTCGGCGAACGGGAAGCCGAGCCGGGCAGGGGCCGGTACGGGTTTGGTGACCGGGTCGGCGAAGTAGCCGCCCGTGAGCTGGCCCGCGCATTCGAGCAGATGACCCACGAGCGTGCCCTTGCCCAGCAGTTCGTGCTCATCGACATCCCAGCCGAACTCGTGGCGGAGCGGGCCGAGGTACAGCGCCGGGTCCGCGACGCGGCCGGTCACCACGACGTCCGCGCCGGCGGAGACCGCGTCGGCGACCGGCTCGGCACCGAGGTAGGCGTTGGCGGAGATGAGTTCGTCGTCGATCTCCGACAGCGGCGTACCGGTCTCCCACACCACCGGGTCGAGTGCGCGCACGAGGTCGAGCACGTCATCGCCGGTGACCACGGCGATCCGCGTGCCGAGCCCGGCCTCCGCCGCGACGCGCGCCGCGCAGTCGCCTGCAGCCTCCGGATTGGCCGCACCCGAGTTGGTGACGACGGTCGTCCCGGCCGCGTGGCAGTGCGGCAACACCCCGCGCAGTCGCGCCGCCAGCAGCGGGTCGAATCCGGCGGCCGGGTCGGCGAGCCTGCGGGCGTGTCCGGCCGCGACGGTGCGCTCGCCGAGGCATTCGAACACGAGGTAGTCCGGCCGGGCGTGGCGCGCGAGCTCCACCGCCGGGTCGATCCGGTCTCCGGCGAATCCCGCACCCGCGCCGAGGCGCACCGTCCGCGCCGCCGTCATGCCGCCCACACCGGGATCGCGCCGGTGGCCAGCGCGACGGCCAGCATCACCAGGCTCGCCAGCCACGCCCAGCCGATGAGCGCGCGGATGTGCTTGCCGATCTCCACGCCGGCGAGGCCGACGAGCAGGTAGAAGGATCCGGTCAGCGGGCTGATCGGGAATCCGAGGGTCTCCTGGCCGAGCAGCGCTGCCTGCGCGAGTTCGGTTCCGGTGATGCCGAACTGTTCACCGACCCCGGTCAGCACGGGCAGCACACCGAAGTAGAAGGCGTCGGGCCCGAACAGCAGACTCAGCGGCACGCCGAGCACTCCGACGATCAATGGCAGTGCGGGTGCGGCACCGGCCGGGATGGCCTCGGCGGACGCGGTCGCCATCGCCTCGATCATGCCGGTGGCTTCGAGAATGCCGAGGAACACGCCCGCGGCCAACAGGGTGGTGACCATGAGCATGGCGCCCTTGGCGTGCGCCTCGATGCGCTCGGTCTGTGCCCGCAGACCCGGGTAGTTCACGACCAGTGCCAGCACCAGTCCGGCCAGGAACAGTGTTTCGGCGGACGCGAGGCCTGCGACGAGGCCGCCGACCACCGCAGCGGTCAGCGCGATGTTGAACCAGAACAGCCTCGGCCTGCGCAGGCCGCCCGCCGTGGCGTCACCGCCGTCGGAGTCGCCGCCGTCGGACGAGCCGGCCGGGCCGGGGTCGGTGCCTGCATAGACGGCATTCGTCCCGGAACCGCCGGACTCGGCCGGGTGCGTCACCGCGCGGGGCTCCGGCCCGCCCGCCGCCGCGACGGGGACCGGTTCCTCGGCGGTGATCCGCTTGCTCTCCCGCCTGCCGAGCCACCATGCGATCACCAGCACCGTCACGATCCCTGCGATCTGCGCGGGGATCAACGGAACCCAGAGGTCGTTGACCGGGACGTCGGTGGTGCTCGCGGCCCGCAGCGCGGGACCGCCCCACGGCAACAGGTTCATCACACCCGCGCCCAGGCCGACACACGTGGCGAGCAGCAGGCGCCGCATGCCGAGCCCGTCGAAGACCGGCAGCATCGCGGGGATCGTGATGAGGAACGTCGTGGCCCCGGCACCGTCCAGGTGCACGGCGCACGCCAGTGCGGTCGTCGCCACGCACACGGTGGCGGGTGTGTCACCGGCGAGACCGACGATCCGGTCGATGATCGGGTCGAACATGCCCGCGTCCCGCAGCACTCCGAAGAAGGCGATGGCGAACACGAACATCGCGGCGGTACCTGCGACGTCGGCGATGCCGGCGCCCGCGAACTCACCGACGTCGGCCGGGGTGAACCCCGCGACGAACGCGGCCACGATCGGCACGCCGGCGAGCGCCACGACGGCGGCCACCCGGTTGGTCAGCAGTAACACCAGGATGACGCCGACGGTTGCAAAGCCCAGCCAAGACAACATTGTCCCAGGACCTCTCCACGGTTTCGGATCTGCGGAGAAGTGTGCTGCCGACACCCACTGCCGTCCAGCATTGATTCCGGATAGATTGATGCACTATGAGCATAGACTTGTCGATGCGGCACCTGCGTGCGATCGTCGCCGTGGCCGATGCCGGCGGCTACAGCGCGGCGGCTCGCGAACTCCACATCGCACAGTCCTCTGTGAGTAGATCGGTGCTGGAATTCGAACGTCGAGTGGGCGTGTCCCTGTTCGAACGCACCACGAGAAGTGTCGTGCCGACGCCGGACGGCGCGGAATTCCTCACGATCGCGCGCCGACTGCTGGCCGACTTCGACGCGGCGCTCAACCACTTCGAGGGGTACCTCGCGGGCACCCGCGGCTCGGTCACCGTCGCCGCCCTGCCCTCGCTGGCGGGCAGCATGCTGCCGACTGCGCTGGCGGATTTCCGCCGCGACCGGCCGGACGTGACGGTGTCGGTGCGCGACGGACTCGCCGACGAGGTGCTGGCGCACGTCGTCGAGGGAACGGCGGACATGGCGGTCACGGTGGCGCCGACGGTGCCGGCCGGGCTCAGCGCTCCCCGTATCGCGGTCGACCGGTTCGTCGGTGTCTTCCCGCCCGGTCACCGTTTCGACGGTCGCACACGGGTCACCTGGGGTGATCTGGCCGGCGAGCCGTTCGTCGCGTTCGACCGCGACACGAGCATCCGCACTTACGTCGACCGCACTCTCACCGAAGCCGGGATCGAGCTCGGGCCCGTCACCGAGGCCCGCAACATCGGCGCGGTCGCGGGCCTCGTGGCGGCCGGCCTGGGCGTGTCGATGGTCCCGGCGCTCGTGGTGCCCATGATGGGCTTCGCGGGAGTGCAGCACACCGCCGCCACCGGACCCGTGGTCGAGCGCGACATCCGGCTCGTCCACGACCCCGCCCGCCCGCTGTCCCGCATCGCCCGCGCGTTGCGGGACACGCTGCTCGGCGCCGCCGCCCGTGGTCTCGACCTGCCCGCCGGGGCGCGGTGGACCACCGGCGACTGAGCCCGGCTCCCCGGTCAGCTCGCGGTGTAGCCGCCGTCGACGAGGTGGTAGCTACCGGTGACGAACCCGGCCGCGTCGCTGGCCAGGAAGGCCACGAGGTGTGCCACCTCCTCCGGTTCGGCCATCCTGCCCAGGGCGTGCCTGCCTGCCAGGTCGCGCTGCGTGGCCTCGTCGAGCGCGTTGGCCACGGCCGGTGTGTTGACGAAACCGGGACCCACGGCGTTGACGCGGATCCCCCGCGCGCCGTATTCGAGCGCGGCGTTCTTGGTCAGACCCTGCAGCGCGTGTTTGCTCGTCACGTACGCCCCGTTGCCCGGGAAACCGACCGAGCCGAGCATCGACGACATGTTCACCACGCTGCCCCCGCCGTGAGCGACCATCACGGGGACCTGCGCCTGCAGCCCGTACAGGACGCCGCTGAGGTTCAGGTCGAGCACCGACCGCCACGACTCGAGCGGAAGGTCGGCCAGCTCGGCGGCCGCGCCGCCGATGCCCGCGTTGTTGACCGCGATCCGCAGCGGGGCGAGCTTCTCGGCCTCGGCCACCGCCTCGACATGGAAGTCGACATCGGACGCGTCGCCGACCAGGGCGGCCACCGTGCCGCCCGCGTCGGAGATCTCGCCGGCCACGGCCGCTGCCGCGTCGCCGTCGATGTCGGCGGCGACCACGGCCGCACCGTTGGCGGCCAGCAATCGCGCCACCGCACGTCCGATGCCGCTGCCGGCGCCCGTCACGATCGCCGACCGGTTCGCCACGTCGTAGGTCGCCATGTGTCCTCCTGTCCCCGATGCGTGGCACCGGTTCGTCCACCGTCTCGCCGCCGGCCCGATGCCGATCACGGCACTGCTCACCGTGCCCGACCGCGGCCCCGATCGCGAGGCGTGCCGGCCGCAGCCGGGTGCGCGAATCGACCCGACGTGTCGGGCGGCCGACGGTCAGGCGTGGTGCAGCGCGTGATACGCCTCGGCGGGAAACGCCGTCTCGGTGTCCCCGACGGCCAGGGCCCGGTAGGTCGCGATGGCGGCCTCCTCCAGGTTCATGGCCCGGCGGAACGCCATACCCACATCCGGCCCCATCGCCGAACAGCCGTGGTGGCCCAGGATCACGCAGTCGTGGACCTTGGCCTCGGCCGCGGCCGTGTCGGCCAGTTCGTCGGACCCGTTGGGGTAGTAGTCGGTGCGCCCCACCGACCGGACGTAGACGGCATGGTCCAATGTGAACAGCCGGACGGGGTGGCCGAGGGCGTCCACGAGCACGGCGTGCTGCGGGTGGATGTGCACCACCGCGTTCACGTCCTCCCGGACCCGGTAGGTGCGCTGGTGCAGCTTCCACTCGCTCGACGGCGACGGATGCCCTCCGACGACCTGGCCGTCGAGGTCCATTCTGGTGAAATCGCCGGGTTCGAGTCGATCGAGCCAGGTTCCGGACGCGGTCACCACGAACTCGCCGGAGCCGGGGAGTCGGGCGGAGAGATTGCCTCCGCTCGCGAGCACGAGCCCGCGTTCGACGGCCATCCGGCCGACATCGATGAGCTGCTCGACCAGTTCGTCGACCGTTCTCGCCTGCTTCATGCCCCACTCCTTCTGTTCCGGGATTCGCTGTTCTCGGCCGACGTGTTGCCTGCTGCCGGGTCCGCGAGGGCGGTGGCCGTCTCGGCGTCGGTCACGACCATGTTCATCAGTCCTGCGCGCAGCGCGGTTTCCAGCGCCCGCACCTTGTGCGGCCCGAACGAGACGGCCACCCGGTGCGGAATCGCCGACAGCTGGTCGAGCGAGAGCCCGACCACCCGCCCGTCCACGTCGCCGGACACGGCCCTTCCCTCGTCGTCGAAGAACCGGGCCGAGATGTCGCCGACGGCGCCGCCGGCCGTCAGCTGCCGCTGTTCGGACGGGCCGAGCTCGTCGATGAGGAGCCCCGCGCGCGGCTCCATGCCGCCGACGCCCGCGATCAGCAGGTCGGCGTCGGCGGCGCGGCGCATCGTCTCCTGCACGCCGGGGTCGGAGCGGAACGCGGCGGCCGTCTCGGGCGACGAAGCCAGGATCGGGGCCGGCAGGTGGTAGGTCCGCGCGCCGAAGGCCGAACCGAGTCGCAGCGCCACCTCGTGCGGGTTCATGCCGCGTGAGATGCCGCCCCAGCTGCCCGCCAGCGGGACGAATCCGAGTTCCGGCGCCGGGTCTGCGTGCACGTGCGCGGCGGTGGCCGCCACGCTGGACGACAGCCCCACCGCGACGGTTCCCGACGTCGGCACGAGCGCGCGCAGGCATTCCGCCCCTGCCATGCCGACCGACTCGGTGGTGCGCCGTTCGTCGGCGAAGCTCGGGGCAATCCACACCTGTTGCAGCCCGAACCGGCCGACGAGCGCGGCCTCCAGGTCACCGAACGGGCTGGCCGAACTGTGGATCGTGATCTCGACGATCCCCGAGCGGCGCGCATCGGCGAGCAGCCGTGTCACCTTCACCCTGGACAGTCCGAGCAGGTCGCCGATCTCCTGGTGGGTCATGCCGTGCTGGTAGTGCAGGCGGGCGACGCGGCCCTGCAGTTCTCGCGACTCCATGCCGTGAACATCCGTTCTTCTGTATGACCGTACGTTCACACCATCCTGCCGTGCCGGCCGGAGCGCCGTCGACCGCCGCGTCCGCGTGTCGCGCGCACCGGCACCCGGCTCCCCCTCCGGCGACGCGCCGGCCACCACGGCCCCACCGGCGGTGCTCACGACGTCGCCACCTCGTCACGACCGGACGAACCCTCCACATCGAGCGTCTCGTCCGCATCGGCCGACTCGAGCTCCGGCGCGCGCAGGCCGAAGGTGAGCGCGATGCCGACGGCGTAGAGTCCGGCGAGCAGCCACATCATGCCGCCGACGCCGAACGGCCCGAGGAACGCGCGGGCCAGCAGCGGACCGGTCGCGTTGCTCAGCCCGGCACCCAGGTTCAGAATCGCGACCGCCGCGGCCTTCTGCGTCGGGGCCAGCAGCGGCACGATCGCGCTGAGCGGAACATAGGCCGCCATCGCGAGGCCGAGCAGGATCGCCGCGATCATGGCCACGGGGAAGTTGGGCCCGAGCCACTCGGGCAGGTAGTACATGCCGAGCACGGTGATCACGCAGCCGAGTCCGCCGAACCACGCCACGACGTTCACCGGGCCGATCCGGTCACCGAGGTACCCGGCCAGCACGTTGCCGATGATGTTGGCGAAGAGCATCGTGCCCCAGATCGTCTGCCACTGCGGCAGCGAGAACCCCACCTCGTTGACCATGTGCGAGGCGAGGAACACCGGGAACGCGTAGAAGCACAGTGTGTTGATGATCCGCACGACACCGCCGAGGCCGACCTTCGGGTGCGTGCGCACCACCGTGAGCCCCCGGGCCACCTGCCGCAGGTTCGCCCACGCGCCGGCCTCGGCCTCGTGCCGCCGCGTGCGCACGAGGAAGAGCACGATCACGCCGCCGGCCGCGACGAACACCAGCGACAGCCACATCGTCGCCAGTTCGCCGACGAGCGGGATTACCGCACCGGCGAAATAGGAGCTGAGCACGCCGAGTCCGGCGGTGGAGGCGAACCAGTACCAGCCGACGGCCCTGCCGATCACGGCCTTGGGCGTGTCCATGGTGACCCAGACCAGGAACCCGTACGCGAAGAACGGATACCCGATCCCGCGGACGCCGTAGGAGAGCAGCATCACCTCGTAGTTGCCGGCGACGACGCCGAACCCGAGGAAGACGATCTCGAACGCGACCCACACGGTGAAGCCGATGAGCATCACGCGCCGCGGGCCCCACGCCTCGGCGAGTGCTCCGGCGAGCCATGCGGCGACCGCGACGACGACCCCGTAGACGCTGATCAGCGTCGCGACTCCGGCGGCGCCGAAACCCCGGGACTCCAGGTACGGCCCCAGGAAGCCGAGTTCGATCCCGTCGCCGACCATGAACAGCAGAAGCGCGACATATCCCCAGGCCAGCGATCGGACGATGCCCTGCCGTTCCAGCCAGCCTGCGAAACCCGTGCGTGGTTCCCCGGTCACCTCTGCCATCGCGAACTCTCCTTTGAGCTCCGGCTGAACATCTGTTCACTCCCGTGCACTTGCGATCGGCAGCGTGACCCGAGGGCGGACCGCTGTCAAGTGACACCGAGCGAGTTGACCACCGGAAGCTTCACGTCGTAGCGTGACTGAACGACGGACCAGCGGAGTGAACTAATGTTCAATTGGTTCGCTGAGTGGGTTCACCGGGCGGGATGCGCCGGGTGGGGTCACGACGTGGGTTCGACCGGAGCGTGTTCGACCGGACACGTGCCACCGAATGCGTTCACTGGAGAGCGGATGAGTCAACCCCCGGTCGCCGTGGTCGGCATCGATGCGGGAACCACGGCCGTCAAGGCCACCGTGCTCACCACCGACGGCGCGGAACTCGCCACGGCCCGGGCCCCGGTGCACGTCGCCCGGCCCGGTCCGGCGCAGGCGGAGCAATCGATGACCGAGCTGTGGCACGCCGTGGTCCGCACCGTGAGGGAGGCCCTGGAGACGGCAGGCGACGTCGACGTCGCCGCCGGCGGCGCAGGTCTCGGCGTGAGCGACCCGGGTCAGTCCTACGCGATCATCGGCACGACCGCCTTCCTCGGAACCGTGCACGCGACGAGAGCGGACGTCGGCACCGACGTCGGCATCACGCTGGCCACCGGGCAGGACGGCGCGGTGCTCGAATGCCTCTGCCCGATGTCGGGCACCCCGAACCTCGACTGGGTCCGCGACCTGCTCGGCCGAGGCGGGCAGAGCTGGGAGGCGCTCGAGGCCGAGGCGCGTGCGGTCTCCGCGGGCGCAGGCGGCGTGCTGTACCTGCCCTACGGAGCCGAGGCCGGTGAGCGCGCCCCGTTCGCCGATCCGCACGCCTCGGCGAGCTGGCTGGGACTGTCCACCGAGACGACGCCCGGTCAGCTGCTGCGGGCCGTGTACGAGGGAATCGCCTTCAGCCTGCGGGAATGCCAGGAGGCGCTCGGTGTCGGCGGAACGCTGCGCCTCTGCGGCGGAGCGGCCACGAGCGGACTGCTGTGCCAGATCCTCGCCGACATCACCGGATGCACGATCGAACGCGCCTCCGCCGCCGAACTCGGCGCGCGCGGGGTCGCCGCCCACGCGCTCGCCGCGATCACCGGAACCGAGGTCCAGGCGGCCGCCGCGCGACTGCTCGGCGAACTCGACGTCTTCCGGCCCGACCCCGGCCTGCGCACCGCCTACGAGACCCGGTTCGCCGCGTTCGTCGCCGTCCGCGACGCGATCCGTCCACATTGGCCCGACCTGCGTGGCCTGCGCGCCCTCGGCGACGACCCGTCCTCCCCAGCGAGCACGTCCGCCGGGGACGAACACCCGTCCCCCACTCACAAGGAGCTTGCCTGATGCCCTCTTCGACCGCCCCGCGCGTTCTCGTCACCGCCGCGTTCGACCAGCGCGTCGCCGACGAACTGGCGGCCGATTTCGACCTCACCGTGGTCCCGCCGTCCGGCACGGGACGTTCGCTGGCCGAAGCCGGACTCGACGACGAGCTCGCCGCGGCCGACGCGGTCGTGTGTGAACTCGACGTACTCGACGAGCCGTCGCTGGCGCTCGCCGGGAATCTCGGGCTCGCCGTGTCGTGCCGGGCGGCGCCGGTCAACGTCGACCTCGAGGCGTGCAGCAGGCGGGGCATCCCGGTGGCCACCACGCCCGGCCGCAACGCCGACGTCACCGCGGATCTCACGTTCTCGCTCCTGCTGTCGGCACTGCGCAACACCGCCCGTGCCGAGGCGTGGTTGCGGACCGGGGCGTGGACGAGCGACGACGTGTTCGAGCCCTATCGCGCCTTCCGCGGTCTGAGTCTCCGCGGGCGCACCCTCGGCATCCTCGGCGGCGGTGCCGTGGGCCGCCGGGTCCTGGCCAGGGCACGGGCGTTCGGCATGCGCGTGCTCGTCTACGACCCCTATCTGCCCGCCGACACGTTCGGCGACGACGCCGCGGTCGTGCCGCTCGACGAGTTGCTGGCCGGTTCCGACGTCGTCACCGTGCACGTCCCGCTGATGGAGTCGACGATCGGACTGCTCGGGGCCGAACAGCTCGCCACCATGCGGCGCGGCACGTACCTCATCAACGCGGGCAGGGCCGCCGTCGTGGAGGAACAGCCACTGATCGACGCGTTGCGCAGCGGGCACCTAGCCGGCGCGGGCCTCGACGTGTACTGGACCGAGCCGCTTCCGGCCGATCACCCGCTCCTGTCACTGCCGAACGTGACCCTCACCCCGCACATCGGCGGCGCCTCGGACGACGTGATCGTCGAACACTCACGGCTTGCCGCCGGTGCCCTGCGCGCCTGGCGGGGCGGCAGTCCGATCCCGTCGGTCGCCAACGCGGCGACCCTGCCCGCACGGGGCTGACCCGCCCAGCGGCGGAAGCCGGGTGTCAGCGCGCGGCGGCGGGCGCCTGCGCCCCGGGTTCGAGCGCCCGCGGCGCGGGTGTCAACAGCGCGATCACCCCTGCCAGCGCGGCGGAGAGGCCGGCGATCACGAAGATCACGGTGTAGGCGGTGATACCGGGGTATGTCACGCCCCCGACCCGGACCACGATCCCCGCCGTCACGGTGGCGACGACGGCGCTACAGCTCGACGTGCCGATCGACCGGCACAGCGCGTTGAGACTGTTGGCGGCCGCCGTCTCCGACTGCGGCACGGCACGCATGATCAGCGCGGGAACGGCACCGTAGGCGAGAGCCGCGCCGATCGCCGGGACGGTGATCACCACGATCACCGCCACCAGCGCGTCGTGCACCGCGACCCGGGCCAGGTTGCCCACGGCGAGCAGCGCCGTGCCGGCCACGACCGTCACCTTCGGGCCCCATCGGCGGGAGATGACCGCCGACAACGGCGAGAACGCGACCATGGCACCGCCCACGGGCAGTAGTGCGAGCCCGCTGGCCATCAGCGACAGGTCGAAGCCGTAACCGGTCCCCGCCGGCGCCTGCAGCATCTGCGCGCTGACCATGAACGAGGCGAACATCGCCACGCCGATCAGCACGGACGCGATGTTCGTCAACAGCACGGCCGGCCGGGCCGACACCCGCAGGTCGACGAGCGGACCTCCGGGCAGGCGCAGTTCGTACCAGCCCCAGCCCACGAAGATCACCGCGGCGGCCGCAAGCAGGAGCAGCACCTCCGGGCTGGCCCAGCCCCAGGTGCTGCCGCGGGAGACGGGCAGCAGCAGGCACAGCAGTGCCGCCGACAGCCCCACCGCCCCGCCCAGGTCGAAGCGGCCACCGCTGCGCACCGGCGATTCCGGCACGAGCATCGCCACCAGTACGAGCTGCAGCACGGCGAACACCGCCGCCCCGGCGAACAACCAGTGCCAGTCGGCGTACTCGGCGACGAACCCGGTCAGCGGCAGGCCGATCGCCCCGCCCGCGCCCAGCGTCGAACTCATCACGGCGATACCCGTGCCGACCCGTTCGGGCGGCAGCTCGTCACGCATGATGCTGATGCCGAGCGGGATGACGCCGATGGCGACCCCCTGCAGGCCGCGCGCCGCGAGCACGACGACGAACTCGCTGCTCACGGCGCCGAGTGCGCTGCCAGCGGTCATCGACCCCAGCGCCACGAGCAACATGCGCCGCTTGCCGTACATGTCGCCGAGCCTGCCGAGCACGGGCGCACACACGGCGCCGGTCAGCAGGGTGATCGTGATCAGCCACGCGGCGTTGGACGGGGTCGTGTCCAGCAGGCGTGGGAACTCGGGCAGCAGCGGTACGGCCAGTGTCTGCATCAGGGAAACGGCGATCCCCGACGCGGCGAGCACGGCGACCACGGACCACGGCGCGGACGTTCGGGCCACGGCCGGTGTCCTCCGTTTCACTCGATGTCCGGCGCATCACGCACGGGTGAGGACGCCGACGATGTCAGCCGACCGAGTAAACAGGTTTCGCCCGCGACCGTGCAAGACGAGTGTTGTGGACCACGCTCGACAATCATGCTCATCATCAGGACAGTTGACCGGAGCGCTTCGGTGGGGACCTGACTTACAGGTGAACCTGACTGGGAACTCTGGACAGAAGCACCTTTCGACCGCGTATCGTTGTGCTAATCTATCATCACCATTCGCATAGAGGAGACGACATGGCGACGGACACCGTCCCCTCCGACGCGCGGCCGCTGGCCGGTGTACGGGTGATCGAACTCGGCTCGATGTACGCGGCGCCGACGACCGGCCGCATGCTGCGCGACTTCGGTGCCGATGTCGTCAAGGTCGAGGACCCGTCCGCCGGTGATTTCGCCCGGCAGTGGCAGCCGGCCCACAACGGCACCGCCATCGGGTTCGCCCGGCTGAACTCGGGCAAGCGCTCCGTCGGCATCGATCTGCGCACCCCGCGCGGCCGCGACGTGGTGATGCCGCTGATCGACGAGGCGGACGTGCTTATCGAGAACTTCCGCCCGGGACGGCTCGAGAGCTGGGGCATGGGCTTCGACGACCTCGCCGCGCGCAATCCGCGCCTGGTGATGACCCGGGTCAGCGGGTTCGGTCAGACCGGCCCGTACCGCGAGCGTCCCGGTTTCGGCACGGTGGCCGAGACGGCCAGCGGCTACGCGTTCCTCAACGGCTGGCCGGAGACTCCGCCGACCGCTCCCCCGTTCGGCTTCGCCGATTCGATCGCCGGCATCTCGGCCGCGTTCGGCACGGCGATGGCGCTGTACCGCCGTGAGCTGTCGGGACACGGTTCGGAGGTCGACGTCGCGCTGTACGAACCGCTGATGTTCATCCTCGGCGACGCGGTGCTGAACTACACCTCGTCCGGCACGATCATGCAGCGGCACGGCAACGCCTCGGGTGCGGCCTCGCCGCGCGGGATCTACCAAGCCGGCGACGGCGGCTGGCTGTCGATCGCCGCGTCCAACCAGGCCATCGCGATGCGCCTGTTCGACGCCATGGGCATGCCGGAGCTGAAGACCGACGACCGGTACGCCACCAACACGGCGCGCATGGCCAACAACGAGTCGCTGCAGGCGCTCGTACGCGAGTGGATCGGCGCGCGGTCCCGCGACGAGGCGTTGGCGATCCTCGACGAGCACGAGGTCGTGTCGGCGGCGGTCAACGACGCGAGCGACATCGCGGCGGATCCGCACTTCCTGCAGCGCACGCTTGTCGACCTCGCGGGAAGCGCCCTCGGCCCCGCCATGATGCCGGGGCCGATCCTGCACGTACGCGACACCGACCGGCCCGTCTACGAGGGCGTGCCCGCGGTCGGCGAGCACACGGGCCAGGTGCTGGCGGGGGAATTGGGCATGCCGGCGGACGCGCTTTCCGCGTTGGCGGCCGACGGGGTGATCGGCGCCGTAGCCGGCGAGACGCCCGGCACCGGCGCGGACCCCAGCGGTGCGGCTGCGGCCACTGCGGGCGGGACCGCCCGAGCCGGCGCGCACACCGGTGGCGCGGACGCCGGCGGGGTGGCAGCCAGCGGGGCGGCGTGATGACACAGCCGCTCCGGCCGCGCAAGACGGCCATGCTCGTCGCGCAGCGGATCGTCGCCGACATCCACGAGCGTGGCAACACGGTCGGCGAACGGCTGCCGCCGGAGCGGGTCATGCTCGACGAATACGCCGTGGGACGCGGCACGCTCCGGGAGTCGCTCCGCTTCCTCGAACTGCAGGGCGTGATCTCGCTGCGGCCCGGCCCCGGCGGCGGGCCGGTGGTGGAACAACCGGACGCCTCGAGCCTGGCGACAGCGCTGACGCTGCTGCTGCAGTTCGAGAACGCCCCGTTCCGCACGATCGCGGAGGCACGGACGGGCCTGGAGCCGATGATGGCGCAGCTGGCCGCCGAGCGGATCGGAGACGAGTCGCTGGGCCAGCTGAAACTCAGCGTCGACACCATGTACGCGCAGCTGGACGACCAGCACGTGTTCCTCGCCGAGAACAAGCGGTTCCACGACATCATCGCCCACGGCAGCGGCAACGCGATGTTCGGCTACCTCGTCGACGCCCTGCTCGGCATCCTCGACGGGTCGGCGATCGGCATCGACTACCCGAAGGTGCGGCGCACCGCGGTACACAAGGCGCACCTGCGGATCTACGAGGCGATCGCGACCCGCGACCCGCAGGCGTCCTCGGCCGCGATGGCGCACCATATCGAGGAGTACGTCCGGTACGCCGAACGCAAGTTCCCCGACATCCTCGCCGCACCGATCACCTGGACGCAGCTGACCTGAGGGCCGCGACGTTGTCGCGCCCCCTGCACACCGTCAAGCCGGCAGTCCCAGCACTGCTCGACCGTCCCTGATCGTCGCCGCGCCACTCGACGCGGCGCCCACGCGCACGGGTCTCGTCGCGAGTGCGAGCCTCAGCGCCACGTCTCGGCACCACGTCTCAGCGCCACGGTGAGTCGATGTCCAGTACGCGGGCGAGGGTGCCGCCGAGCACGGACTTCGTCTCGTCGTCGGTGAGCCCGAGGGCGTCGATGGCGGCGATCTCGGCACCCGGGTCGGCCATCGGCCAGTCGGAGCCGAACACGATCCGTTCCGCGCCGTGGTTGCGGATCAGCCTGCGCACCCGTTCCGGGCGGAGCGTGTTCAATCCGGGCGGCCACGACGTCTCCAGCACCACGTCGGCGCCGGAGAGCATCTCCTCGGCGTCGTCGAGGATCTTGTAGCCGCCGAAGTGGCAGGCCATCAGTCGCAGTTCGGGGAACTGTTCGGCGATGTCGGCGATCATCCGCGGACTGGAGAGGTTGTTGGTGCGGGCGTCGGCACTGCCGGCGCCGACGTGGGTGATCACGGCGATGTCCGGGCCGAACGCCTCGAGGATCGACCACAGCCGCGGATCGTCGAGCGCGTAGTTCTGGAACAGCGGATGGATCTTCACGGCGCGGATGCCGTGCCGGCGCAGGCTCGCCAGGTTCTCCTCGACCGACAGGTCCACGTGGACCGTGCCGACCGCGACATGGCGGTCGCTGGCCGTTCCGGCGACGAACCGGTTGACCGAGTCGACGTGCCTCGCCTCGGCCGCGATCCCCAGACAACAGCTCATGTCGACGCCACTGCCCGCCATGGTGGAGGTCAGGCCGCCGACGGTGCCGTCGCCGCGCGGGGTCAGCCCGGGCAGCCGGTTACCCGCGAGAGCCGCCGCGGCGATCTTGTCGGGCCAGACGTGCGTGTGCGCATCGATGATCATGGCTGTCACAACTTTCCGGATTCACCGCCGTCGACCACGAAGACCGAGCCCGTGGTGAACGGCGAGCGGGCGGACACGAGCAGGCAGACGAGCGGCATCAGTTCCTCCGCCTCGGCCATGCGGCCGGCTGGGATCTTCTTGACCCGCCGGGCCAGCAGATCGGGCGATTCGAGCACGGCGCTCTGCGCATCGGTCGCGAATGCTCCCGGCGCAATGCAGTTGACCTGCACTCCCTTGCCCGCCCACTCGGCGGCGAGGGATTCGGTCATTCGCACGACGGCGCCCTTGGACGTCGAATAGCCGACCAGGTGCGGTTTGCCGCGCACTCCCGTGGTGGAGGCGACGTTGACGATGCGGCCGCTCCCCTGGGCGATCATGTGCCTGCCCGCAGCCTGGGCCAGCAGCATCGGCGCGATCACGTTGACGGCCATGGTCTCCTTCCACACACCCGGATCCTGGTCGACGAACTTGCCCGCGGGCGCGATGCCCGCGTTGTTGACGAGCGCGTCGATCCGGCCGTGCCGGGCCACCACGGTCTCGACGAGGGCAGTGACCGCGTCCTCGTCGCGCATGTCGACCGCTTCCGCGGTGATCCGCCCCTTCCCGCGTGCGGCGACCTCGGCGAGACTGCCGGTGCTGCGCGCGGCGGCCACCACGGACGCCCCTTCCGCGGCGAGCGTCGTCGCCATCGCCGCGCCCAGCCCGCGGCTGGCACCGGTGACGAGCATGACGGCGCCGTCCAGTCCGAAGTCCATTCAGGACACCTGCTTTCCGGCCTGCTTCTTCGCGGCCTCCTTGCCGAGCCTGCGGGCGAGCGAGTCGAGCAGCACCTCGGTCGCCCCTTCGTACACGCGCAGCGGGCGCGCGTTGCGATACAGCCGTTCGATCTTCGAACCGCGTACCAAGCCGAACCGGCCCATGCTCTGCACCGCACGGTCGGCCGCGCGGCCCGCCGCCTCGGTGGCCACGACCTTCGCGATCGACGAGTAGTCCAGGTGCGACAGCGGATCGGTCCTGGCGAGCGATGCGGCGCGGTAGGTCATCGCCCGGGCACTCTCGACGTCGGCCCACGAGGAGGCGATGTTCTGCCCGACCGCGCCCAGTTCGAGCAGCGGCCTGCCGAACTGGGTCCGCGTCGTGGCGTGCGCGGTCGCCTCGTCGACCGCGGCCTGCCCGAGTCCGACGCCCGATCCGGCCACGGTCACCCGGAACACGGCGAGGGTCTGCAGCATCAGCGAGAACGCCTTGCCGGGCTCGCCCAGCCGGTTCGCCTCCGGCACCACCACGTCGTCGAACGTCAGCTCGCCGAGGATGTGCGGGGCGATGATGTCGGCACCCCGCTCGGTCTTCAGTCCCGCCGACGACGCGGGCACCAGCACCATCGAGTAGCCGTCGTCCTCCTTGCCGAGCACGCAGTAGAACGACGCGGCGCCGCCGTTGGTGATGAACGACTTGCGGCCGCGCACCACGAGATCACCGCCGCGGCGTTCGATCGTCGTCGTGATCGCGCGCAGGTCCGAGCCGACGTCCGGTTCGGTCAGCGCCAGCCCGGCGATCGCCTCGAGCGCCGCGACCTTCGGCAACCACTCGGCCTTCAGGTCCTCCGCGCCGCCGACCGACAGCGAGTAGCTGCCCACGCCCTGCATCCCGAACAGCGAGTCCAGATGCGCCGAGCTGTACATCAGCGCTTCCCGGACCACGGCGATGGACAGCGGGTCGAGCGTCTCGGACTCCCCGCCGTGGGCCGCGGGAACGACCTGCCTGGCCAGACCCGATTCCCGGAGCACGGCGGCGGTCCGCTCGTGCACGCCGGGACATTCGTCCGCCTCGGCGGCGAACGGGTCGACGGCCGCGGCCACCTCACGGGCCACCTGCTGAATTCTGCGGTGCCCGTCGGACAGGTCGAACAACTGCTCGGAAGCCACTGTCTCTCGCCTTTCACTAGTGCGCATGTGTTGTGGGCAGTGACGAGGTCGCGCTCGCCCGCACGTCCGCCGGCCCGCGCCGCCGCGGATTCTCAGCGTGGCTCCGGCGAGGACAGCGACGACGTGGTGAATCGGCATTCATGAGGCGTCGATCCCGGAGCCATAGCCTCGGTGAGGTTCTGCCACCCGCGCTGCTACGCAAGCCTGGCAACAACATTCTTCAGCGGCGTTGGTCGAAGCGGCGGCCGAGCAACTCGGAGACGATGCGGGTGCGCTGCATGGCCGGGGTGCCGCCGGCGATGGCCCAGCCGTGCGAGTCGCGGTGGAGTCGCTCGAGGCCGTACTCCTCGGTGTAGCCGTTGCCGCCGTGCAGTTGCATGCCCAGGTCGGTGACCCGTTTGGCCATCTCGTTGGCGGTGCATTTGGCGAGCGAAACCTTGAACGGGTCGGGCAGGCCGGTTCCCGCGCTGTCGGCCGCCTTCTCCAGCAGGGCGCGCGCCGCTTCGACCTGGAGCACCATGTCGGCCAGGTTGGTCTGCACGCTCTGGAACTCGACGAGCGGTTTGCCGAACTGTTCGCGTTCCTGCACGTAGGCCACCGTCCGGTCGAGGGCGGCCTGGGCGACGGCGAGGCTCATGGTGGTGTTGCCGAGCCGTTCGATGGAGAAGACGCCGAACAGCTTGCCGAAGCCGCCCGCGGGCACCACGACGTCCTCGGCGGGCGCGACGACGTCGTCGAAGATGACGTCGGCCGAGGGGATGCCGCGGAAACCCATGAGCTTCTCCTGGGCGCCGAAGCTCAGGCCCGGAGCGGTCTTCTCGACGACGATGCCGCCGATGCCCTTCGACCCGGGCGCGTCGGACAACCGGGCATAGGTCAGGTACAGGTCGGCCTCGCCGCCGTTGGAGATCCACCGTTTGGTGCCGTTGATGACGTAGGCGTCGTCGACGGGCTTGGCGGCGGTGCGCATGTCGGTGGCGGCCGACCCGGCGTCCGGTTCGGAGATCGCGACCGCCATCGTCTTCTCGCCCGCGATGATGTCGGGGAGCCAGCGTCTGCGCTGATCCTCGGTGCCGAGGTGGTTGATCACCTGCGCGGGGCCGGTGTTGGACTCGAAGACCTGGAACGCGGCGGGACGGCACACCTTGCCGAGCTCTTCGATGACCGCCAGGGCGTGGCTGATCGGCGCTCCGGACCCACCGAACTCCTCGGGAAGGGCAATGCCCAGGAAGCCCAGTTCGCCGAGGCGTTTGCGCTCCTGGACCGGCAGCGGCCTGCGCTCGGCGTCCAACTCGTCGGCCATCGGGGCGTAGACGTCCACGGCCACCTGCGCGGCGAGCCGGCGGATCTCCCGGATGTCATCGGTCATCGTCGACCTCCTTGGTTGTAATCATTATCCTGGTTTATCCACCGCAGTTGTCAACAGGCGACCGGATGACACCGCCCCGACCGCCGGGAAGTTCGCACACTCCCGACGTCCGAGCCGGCATCGTCGACGGCGAACATGGACTTAGACATGCATATCATGATAAGTAATTACCCATGATTCCAGCGCGGCAAGTCAGCGACGTCGTCCTCGTCGACGCGGTCCGCACCCCGATGGGCAAGGGCAAACCCGGCGGTGCACTCGCCGGGGTGCACCCCGTCGACCTGCTGGCTCAGACGCTGACCGGGCTCCTCGACCGCACCGGCGTCGACCCGACGACCGTGGACGACGTCCTC
Source organism: Prauserella salsuginis (assembly GCF_024648885.1). Taxonomy (GTDB): domain Bacteria; phylum Actinomycetota; class Actinomycetes; order Mycobacteriales; family Pseudonocardiaceae; genus Prauserella; species Prauserella salsuginis. The sequence goes on from NZ_JANBBF010000008.1 coordinate 620,397, forward strand.
ATCGGCTGCGTCTCGCAGGTGGGCGAGCAGTCCGCCACTCCCGGCCGCATGGCCTGGCTCGCCGCTGGCCTTCCCGAACACGTCCCCGCCACCACGATCGACCGCAAATGCGGATCCGGCCAGCAGGCCGTGCACTTCGCGGCCCAGGCGATCATGGCCGGCTCCTACGACATCGCCATTGCGGGCGGTGTGGAATCGATGAGCCGTGTCCGCATGGGATCGGCGCGGCTCGATGCCGACCCGTACGGCGACGGCGTCGCCGAGCGCTACTCCCCCGGCCTGGTCTCCCAGGGCGTCGCCGCCGAACTGGTCGCCGCCCGGTGGAAGCTCGACCGCGCCGAACTCGACGAGTACTCGGCCCGCTCACACCATCGGGCGGCGGCCGCGCGCGAGGCGGGCGCCTTCGCGCGCGAGATAGTCCCGGTCACCACACCCGACGGCACCGTCACCGAGGACGAGACGATCCGGCCCGGCAGTTCGGCCGAGAAACTCGGCGGTCTCGAACCGGCGTTCCGAACCGAGGCGACGAGCGCCCGATTCCCCGACATCGGCTGGCACATCACGCCGGGCAACTCGTCGCAGATCACCGACGGCGCGAGCGCGCTGCTGCTGATGAGCGCCGAGAAATGCGCGCAATTGGGACTCACCCCGCGGGCCCGCATCCGCGCGATGCACGCCTGCGGCGACGATCCGCTGCTCATGCTCACCGCCCCGATCCCGGCCACCCACCGCATCCTCGAGCGCTCCGGCATGGCACTGGCCGACATCGGTCACGTCGAACTCAACGAGGCGTTCGCCCCGGTCCCGCTGGCCTGGTTGCGCGAGTTCGGCGACGAGGGCGCCGACGAGGCACGGCTCAACCCGCGCGGCGGCGCGATCGCGCTCGGGCATCCGCTCGGCGCCTCCGGCGCCCGGCTGATGACGACGATGCTGTCCGCACTCGACGACGGCGGCCACCGCTACGGCCTCCAGCTCATGTGCGAGGCCGGCGGCATGGCCAACGCCACCATCCTCGAACGACTCTGACACCCGAACGACTCTGAGACTTCCCCACGCCGCGGCTTTCTCACGCCACAGCTTTCCGAACGCCGCAGCTTCCCGCAGCTCCCGCACGCGACAAGGAGAATCACCGTGGACCTCACCGACAGCTCCGTCGTCGTCACCGGCGGCGCCTCCGGCCTCGGCCTGGCCAGTGCGACCCGGCTGGCCGACCGTGGTGCCCACGTGGTGGTGCTGGACCTGCCGTCCTCCGAGGGTGCGGCCGTGGCCGACAAGCTCGGCGGCACGTTCGCGCCCGCCGACGTGACCGACGCCGACCAGGTGGAATCGGCCGTCGACACGGCCGTCGCGGCGGCCCCGTTGCGGGCGGTCGTGCACTGCGCCGGGCGCGGCGGTGCGCTGCGGTTGGTCGACCGCGACGGCAATCCCGGGTCGATGGACATGTTCGACACCGTCGTGAAGACCAATCTCTACGGCACATTCAACGTGCTGCGGTTCGCCGCCGCACGGATGGCGCGCAACGAGCCGGTCGAAGGCGAGCGCGGGGTGTGCGTGTTGACCGCGTCCGTCGCGGCCTACGAGGGCCAGATCGGCCAGCTGCCGTACGCCTCGTCGAAGGCGGGCATCGTCGGCATGACCCTCGTCGCGGCGCGGGACCTGGCCTCCAAGCAGATCCGCGTCACCACGATCGCCCCGGGCCTGTTCGACACGCCGATCCTCGCGCGCCTGCCCGAGGAGGTGCGCGACTCGCTGGGCAGGACCATCCCGAATCCCAGCAGGCTCGGCATCCCGGGCGAGTACGCTCAGCTGGCGGAACAGATCATCGACAATCCGATGCTGAACGGCGAGACGATCCGACTCGACGGTGCCATCCGCATGGCACCGCGCTGATCAACCCAACGCCGATCAACCCAACGCCGACCAGCCAGCGCCGACCTCGTGGAGCGTGCAGTGACCGATTCCGTGACCGACGACCCCGAGCTCCAGGTGAGCGAGCGCGGGCGCGTGCTCGTGCTGACGATGAACCGGCCGAAGGCGAAAAACGCCGTGTCGCTGGCCATGGCGCGGCAGATCGCGGAGGCCGTCGACGAACTCGACCGCAGGCCCGACTTGTCGGTCGGCGTCATCACCGGTGCGGGTGGCACGTTCTCCGCGGGCATGGACCTGAAAGGGTTCGCCCGCGGCGAGATCCCCGTCGTCGAAGGCCGCGGGTTCGCCGGGCTGGTGCAGCAACCGCCGACGAAGCCGCTCATCGCCGCGGTCGAAGGCTACGCGCTGGGCGGCGGGTTCGAGATAGTGCTCGCGTGCGATCTCGTCGTCGCCGCGGGCGGGGCGTCGTTCGGGCTGCCCGAGGTCAAGCGCGGCCTCACCGCCGGCGCGGGCGGATTGCTGCGACTGCAGGAGCGCATCCCGTACCACCTCGCGATGGAACTCGTGTTCACCGGACGGACGTGGCCGGCCGCCGACGCCGCGGACGCCCGGCTGGTCAACAGGCTGACCGGCGACGGCGAGGCGCTCGACGGCGCGTTGGAACTGGCCGACACGATCGCCGAGAACGCCCCGCTGGCGCTGGCCGCGTCCAAGCAGGTGCTCGTCCGCTCCGCCGACTGGCCGCTCGACGAGAAGTTCAGCAAGCAGAACGAGTTTCTGGATCCGGTGCGGAAGTCGGCCGACGCCCAGGAGGGCGCGGCCGCTTTCGCCGAGAAGCGCAAGCCGGTGTGGCGGGGTGAATGACCACCCCGGATCGCTAACCACGCCGCCGTCCGGACACCGCACGTAACAGGGCCGCCGATCCACTGTGGATCGGCGGCCCCTCCGTCTGCCGTCCCCACCCGCCGGCACGACGACCCGGCGGGTGGGGCGTCTCAGTAACTGCGGGGCAGTCCCAGCACGTGCTCGGCGACGTAGTTGAGCACCATCTCCTGGCTGATCGGCGCGATCCGCATCAACCGCGCCTCCCGGAAGTAGCGCTCCACGTGGTATTCCTGGGCGAAGCCGTACCCGCCGTGGACGCTGATGGCCACGTCGGCGGCGTTGAATCCCGCCTCGGCGGCCAGATACTTGGCCTCGTTGGCCTCCTTGCCGCACGGGATGTCGTTGTCGATCATCCACGCGGCCTGTTTACACATCAGGTCGGCCGCGTCGAGCTTGATCTTCGCCTCGGCGAGCTGCCCCGAGATGAGCTGGTTCCTGCCGATGGGACGGCCGAACACGACGCGCTCGCCCGCGTAGTCGCACGCGCGCGCCAGCGCGGCCCTGCCCAGGCCGATCGCCGCGTTGGCCGAGAGCACGCGCTCCGCGTTCAGCCCGGCCAGGATGGCCGTGAAGCCCTCACCGACCTCGCCGATGACGTCCCCGTCGGCCACGAACAGGTCGTCGATGAACAGCTCGTTGGTGTCGACGGCGTTGCGGCCGAGTTTGGGGATCGGCTTGATGTCCACGTGGTCGCGGTCGACCTCGGCGAACATCAGCGTCAGCCCCCGCCTGCGACCCGCACCCTCCTCGCGCGGCGAGGTGCGGCAGAGCAGCATCATCCGCTCGGCCTCCTGGGCCTTGGTGATCCACACCTTCTTGCCCGACACCCGGAAGCCGCCGTCGACCTTGCGCGCCGTGGTCGACAGGTTCAGCGTGTCGGTCCCGGCGTCCGGTTCGGTGACCGCGAACGAGGTGTGCAGGTCGCCGTCGACCAGCCGCGGCAGGAACCGCTTCTTGAGCTCCTCACTGCCGTGACGGATGAGCGGCTCGAAGCCGAAGATGCCGATGTGGACACTGCTGCACCCGTTCATCCCGGCGCCGGATGCGGAGATCTCCTGTTCGACGATCGCCGCCTCGGTCACGCCGAGCCCGCCGCCGCCGTACTCCTCGGGCACGGTCAGTCCGAGCCAGCCGCCGGCCACGACAGCCCGGTAGAACTCCCACGGGAACTCGTGCGACCGGTCGTGGGCCGCCCAGTACTCGTCGCCGAAGCGGCCGCACATCTGCCGCACCGCCTGGCGGATGTCCTCGTGCGTCTCGTCGTAGCCGAATCCCATCATGGCCTCCTGAGCCGGCAGCCGCGGTCACCGATACCGCGATCGTGGAAAGTCCGAAGTGGACGATTCATGCCTCCGCCGGGCGTTTCATCATCATGCCGGCACGTTCGCACAGGCAGACGATCTCGTCGCGCTGGTTGATGCCACGGTGCTCGAACCAGACGATGCCCGCGTCAGGTCGCGACTTCGACTCACGCTTGCGCAGGATCGTGCTGCTCGCGTGGATCGTGTCGCCGTGGAACACCGGGTTCGGGAACTCGACCTTCTCGTAGCCGAGGTTGCCCAGCGTGGTGCCGTAGGTCAGGTCGTACACGATCATCCCGCCGACCAGCGCCATGGTGAACAGGCTGTTCACCAGGCGATGCCCGTGGATCGTGGTCTTGGCGAACTCCTCGTCCAGATGCAACGGCTGCGGATTCATGGTCAGCGAGGTGAACATGACGTTGTCCATCTCGGTCACCGTGCGCGTCATCGGGTGGTCGTAGACCTCCCCTTCGACGAGCTCCTCGAAGTACAGGCCCGGCATGGTCGGCTCCTTGCGAGTGAGTAGCTGCTCACGCACGGCCGGTCACGCGGCGGGCGTGGGCGAGCCACTCCCGCGCCGTGTCGGCGTGCGCCTTGTCGATGTGGATGCCGCGGTAACGCACGGCGCCGTCACCCCGCGCGGAGGCCTCCTCGAAGGCGGCGACGAGGCCTTCGCGGAACTCGATCTCCTCCGGGGTCGGTGAGAACACCTCGTTGATCGTCGACACGTGCGAGGGGTGGATCGCGATCTGACCGCGGAACCCGAGCTGCAGTCCGTAGTCGGCGAACGCCTTCAGGCCGTCCAGGTCGGACAGGTCCTCCCACAGTCCGGTCAGTGCGTGCAGACCGTACTCGCGGCAGGCCAGCAGTATCCGGCTCCGCAGGTACAGCGTCTCGGTGCCCTCCCGGCTCCACCGGTAGCCCACAGCGCGGGCGATGTCGGCGTGCTCGGCCGTCGGCCCGATCATCGCACCCACCCGCGGCGAGGCACCCGCGATCTCCCGGCAGTTCTGGATCGCCTCGACCATCTCGACCGGCACGATCAGCTCGAGTGCCGAGCCCGCCGCGGCACCGTTGCTCGGCTCCAGACCGTCACGGAGCTCGAGAATGTTGCGGAGCTCGAACCAGTCGACGAGCGTCTCCCACCGGAGCACGTCGTCACGATCACGCACCTTGGGTACGAACAGCCCGGTCAGCCCCGGGCACACCGCGGCTTCGAGGTCGGTGCCCGCCAGCCCGGTGTCCAGGGCGTTCGGCCGTACGAACAGCCCGACCTCGTGCCCCGCCTCCCGCGCGCGACCGACCGTATCGGCGACAAGGCCGCGGGCCTCGGCCTTGCGGTCGGCAGGCACGGAGTCCTCGAGGTCGAGCACGACCGCGTCCGCGCCGCTGGCGATCGCCTTCGTGACCCACTCAGGCTTGTGCGCGGGCACGAACAGCACGGATCGATAGGGGTGCATCGGACGGCTCCTCGCAGGTCGGTGCTCTCGCGGGTCGGTGTCGGTGGGCCGATGCCGAGCGTCGGTACCCGGTGTGTCGGTGCCCAGTGCGTTGGTGCCCGGCGTGTCGGTTTCGGGGGCGCGGCTGCGTCGCTCAGGGCACCGATGCTGCACCGGCGGGCGCCGCGGCGGGCAGGGCAACGCGGTCGAGGGTGTCCGGCGTGATGCCCAGTTCGCGCAGCTTCGCCTTCTGCACCCGCTGGCTCGGCGTCTTCGGCAGCTCGTCGACGAACCGCAGGAACCGCGGCACGGCGAAGGCCGGCACCTTGCCGGCGCACCAGCGCCACATCTCCTCGGCGCTCACCGGGCCCTCGGCGATGAGATAGGCCATGACCTCGTCCTCGCCCGCCTCGGCGTCGGCGGGCACGGCGATGACGGCGCATTCGAGCACCGCGGGATGACTCAGCAACGCCGTCTCCACCTCGTACGAGCTGATGTTCTCCCCGCGGCGGCGCAGGGCGTCCTTGAACCGGTCGACGAAGTAGAACCACCCGTCGACGTCCCGCTTGAGCGCGTCGCCGGTGTGGAACCACAGGTTCCGCCAGGCCTCGACGGTGCGGTCGGGCATGTTGAAGTAGCCCATGCTGCAGATCCACGGCACCCGCGGGCGCACCACGAGCTCGCCGACCTCGCCGACGCCGACCTCCTCGTCGGTGTCCGGGTCGACCAGACGCACGTCGAACCAGTCGTCGGCGGCCAGGCCCGCGGCACCGGCCGGGCGGTCCTCGCCGTAGGGCGAGAGGATCGGCGCCGAGGTCTCGGTCAGCCCGAACACCTCGACGAACGCCTCGATGCCGTAGCGCGACCGGAACTCCTCGACCAGCGAGGCCGCGGTCGGTGCGGCGAACACGCAGCGGAGCACGTTGTCGGCGTCGTCGGGTCGCGGCGGCTGTTTGGACAGGAAGTCCATCATCACGCCGATGAAGTTGGTGACCGTCGCCCGGCTCTCGCGGATCTGGGCGATCCAGTTGCTGGCGCTGAACCGCGAGCGCACCACCGCCCGCGCCCCGGCCACGAGCGCCGGATACACGGCCATGAACTGGGCGTTGCCGTGGAACAGGGGCGTGACCGTCATCCAGGCGTCGTCGGCGGTGAGGCGGGTCAGCGACACGCATTCGTCGCCGAAGAAGTACATCTGGCCGTGCGGCATCGCGACGCCCTTCGACGGCCCAGTGGTGCCGGACGTGAAGAACACCGACGCGAGGTCTCCCGGTGCGACCTCGGGCAGGTCGGCCGTGCCGCCGTCTTCGAGGGCCTCCCAGGGCTCGGCCTCCCAGCCCGCACCGCGCAACGTCGCGAGCGCGGCGTCACGGGAGCCGGTGTCGATGACGTAGAACCGGGTGATGTCGGCCGCGGCCTCGGCGACGGCGGCGAACCGCTCGGCGTGCACGTCGTCGATGACCGCGATGCGCGCTGCGACGGTCCGCACCTGGTGGGCGAGGAAGTCGTGCTCGTAGGCGGTGTTGATCGGCACCTCGACCAGGCCGGCGACCGCGGTGCCCAGCCAGGTGCGCACGAACCGCGACGAGTTCGCCGCCATGATCACCACGCGGTCGCCCGGCACGGTGCCCGCGGTGAGCAGCGCCCGGCCGATCCGCTCGGCGGCGGCGAGCGTGTCGGCGTAGGTCCAGGTGGCCGCTTCCTCAGGAGTGTCGAGGAAGACCCGGTCCGGCGTGGCCTCCGCCCAGTGCCGCAGCACCGTCGGCAGGGCCCACTGCGCGCGATCCGGGAACGTCGGGCGCAGCTCCGTGTAGTACCGCCGTGTCATCACGACCTCCGTGTTCCGGTCCCCGGGGGTGGGAACTCCGGGCGCCGTTTCTCGATGAACGCCCGCGCGCCCTCCCGCATGTCGTCACTGCCGACGGCCTGCGTGAGCATGGCGAGGCCGCTGGACATCGAGTCCTGGCCGGTGTTCCACCACAGGTTCGAGCTGACCTTGCTGATCTCCAGATACAGCGGGCTGAGGGCCTTCAGCTCATCGATCCACGCGCCGACGCGGTCTTCGAGGGCGGCGACCTGGTCACCGCCATCCGGGACGTCGACCACCTCGTTGATCAGCCCCATCGCCAGGGCCTGCTGCGCGCTGTAGCGGCGGCACAGCAGCGTGAGCTCCTTGGCCTTCTTCTCGCCGATCTGCACCGCCATGTGGTTGGTCGCGCCGAGCACCGGCGCCGACCCCACTCGCGGACCGGTCTGGCCGAACGTGGCTCGCGGGGTCGCGATCGCGAGGTCGCAGGCCACGACCAGTTCGTTGCCGCCACCGGCGGCCGCACCGTCGACCGCGGCGAACACCGGCCGGGGGCAGTCGCGCACGGCCTGCAGCATGCGCGCCGATGTGTGGAACAGCGTGCGCAGCAGGTCCGGGTCGGGATCGTCGAGCTGGTCGAGTGCGCCGCCCGCGCAGAAACTGCCGCCCGAGCCGGTGATGACCACGGCGTGGAGTTTCGTCGCCCGCCCGAGCGCCTCGATGACCGTGTGCGCCATGTCGATGTCGTAGGCGTTGCGCCGATCGGGGCGGTTGAGCCGGATCCACAGGGCTCCGTCGTGTTCGCGCACCTCGACGCCGTGGGTGCCGTCTGCCATCGGCGCGCTCATTCGTCGGTGACCGACAGGGCGAGCTCCGGGCACGCCTCGGCGCCGCGGACGGCGTCGTCCTCGAGCCCCGGTGGCACATCCGGCGTACGCACGACGACGTGCCCGTCCTCGTCGGACAGGTCGAAGACGTCGGGTGCGGTCATGTTGCACAGACCGTGTCCCTGACACCGGTTCTCGTCAGCTCGGACCTTCATGACTGTCCTCCGTGCGACGCTGCTTCGGGAACGGGCCGGGGCAACGCGGCCCCGGGTGAGCGCTCCGGCGCACTCACGTTGTTCACATATAACCATTATCAGAGAACTACCGAAAGGTCGAGCCTTGACTGGGGCAGTCATATAACTATTATCAGAGAAAGCCCAAAGGAGGGATGCGCCGTGACCGAGCAGGCTCGTAGTCCGATCGCCGCGTTCGACCACCACTCCGAAGAGCACGCGGCCGACCCGGTCGGCACCTACCGCAGGCTCCGCGCCGAGCATCCGGTCGCGTGGACCGAGGCGCACGGCGGATACTGGGTGCTCGGCGACTACGCCAGCGTCTTCGAAGCCTCGCGCGACGACGATCTGTTCTCCTCGGCGCGGCACGAATCCGGCGGTGAGGGCCTGGCGATCGTCATCCCGAAGGCTCCCACCGCCTTCCACATCCCGATCGAGCTCGACCCTCCGACGTTCCGCGGCTACCGCAAGATCGTGAACAAGGTGACAGCGCCCGCCGCCGTGAAGAAGCTCGATCCCGTCATCGACCGGTTCGTCACCGGGTTCATCGACGAGATCATCGAGAGCGGCGAGGCCGATCTCGCCTTCGTGGCGGGCGTGCCGGCCGCGGTGACCGTCGACTGGCTCGGGCTGGACGCCTCGGAGTACAAGCGCTATGTCGACGCGATGCACACGCTCGTGTCGGCGGCGCCGGGCTCCGCGGAGTACAACCACGCCCGCGACGTCGCCGTGCCGTGGGTCGAGAAGACGGTCCGCGCCCACATCGCGAAGCGGCGCGAGAACCCGACCGACGACGCCACGAGCGAGTTCATCCTCGCCGAGATCGACGGCAGAGCGATGTCGGACGACGAGATCTACTCCATCCTCGAACTCCTCATCTCCGGCGGTGTCGGCACGACCGCGTCGCTGGTGACGCAGTCGCTGGTGTGGCTGTACGAGAACCCGGACCAACGGCAGCGGCTGGTCGACGACCCGAGCCTGCTCGACGTCGCGGTGGAGGAGTTCCTCCGGGTGTTCTCACCGACGCAGGCGCTTGCGCGCACGGTCACGCGCGACGCCGAGTTCCAGGGCGTCCACATCCGCGGCGGCGATCGCGCACTGCTCAGCTGGGCGTCGGCCAACCGCGACCCGGAGCAGTTCGACGACCCGGACACGATCGACATCACCCGCTGGCCCAACCGCCACATGGCGTTCGGCCTGGGGGTTCACCGCTGCGCCGGATCACACCTCGGGCGGGCGATGGCGCGCGCGATGATCAGCCAGGTCCTGGAGCGGATGCCGGACTACGAGGTGGACCTCGACGGTCTCGTCACCTATCCGGACCAGGGCACGAACGCGGGGTTCCACTCGATTCCGTGCCGGTTCACGCCCGGCGAGCGGCGCGGCGAACCGCTGTTCGGTTCGGGCCGATGACCAGGTTCGTCGTCGCCGGTGCCGGCCTCGCGGCCGCCCGCGCCTGCGCGACGCTGCGCCGCAAGGGCTTCGACGGCGAGCTCGTCGTGCTGGGCGCGGAGCACCACGCCCCCTACGACCGGCCTCCACTGTCGAAGGCCGTGCTCAGGGGCGACCGCGACGACGCGCCGCTGCCGTTCGACGTCGACACGCTCGGCGTGCGGTTCCGGGCGGGCGTGACCGCCACCGGGCTGAACGTTACCGAGCGCGTGGTACGCACCGACGACGGCGACGAACCGTTCGACGGCCTGCTGCTGGCCACGGGCGCCGAACCGGTCCGCCTGCCCGGATCCGGCGAGCAACTGACCGTGCGCACGCTCGACGACGCGTACACCCTGCGTTCCCGACTCCGCCCCGGTGCACGGGTCGTGGTCATCGGGGCGAGCTGGATCGGCGCCGAGGTGGCCACGGCCGCTCTCGCCGCGGGCTGCCGGGTGACGTGCCTCGAAGCGGGACCCGCCCCGCTGTCGGCCGCACTGGGCGGCGAGGTCGGTGCCCTGTTCACGCCCTGGTGGTCCGACGTCGACCTGCGGCTCGACACGAAGGTCGCCTCGGTCGACCCCGGTGGGGTGCAGCTGGCCGACGGCGCGGTCGTGACCGCCGACGTGGTCGTCACCGGCGTCGGCGTGCGGCCCGCGACCGGTTGGCTCGCCGGATCGGGGCTCGAGATCGGAAACGGCGTACACGTCGACGAGTACCTCCGCACCTCGGCGCCGGGCGTGTTCGCCGTCGGCGACCTCGCCGCCCGCTGGTCTCCGCGGCTGGGCGCGCGGCTACGGGTCGAACACTGGGACGAGGCGGGTGCCGCCGCGACGGTCGCCGCCCAGGTCCTGCTGGCCTGCGCCGCGGGCACGCCCGAGGCAGATCTGCCGGTGCACGATCCCGTGCCGTACTTCTGGTCCGACCAGTTCGGCCGCAAAATCCAGCACGTCGGCCGGCACGGTCCTGCGGACCGCGCCGAGGTCGACACGAGCGACACGGCGAGGCCGGCGGTCCGCTGGTACTCCCCCGACGGCGGGCTCACCGCGTGGCTCGGCGTGGACCGGGTGAAGGAGCTCGTCCCAGCCAGGAAACAGATCGCCGACACTCTGGTCGCCCTGTCCTGACCCCGCGCACGTCCCCGCTCAAACACGCGTGTCCTGCGCTCGGCACCGCGTGTCCTGCGCTCGGCACCGCGTGTCCTGCGCCCGGCACCGCGTGTCCTGCACTCGGCACCGCGTGTCCTGCGCTCAGACACCGTCCCCCGGCTCACACCCCGTCCCGGCGGTCGTCACCCGAGGTCCAGGATCGCGTAGCCGAATCCGCGGACGACCAGTCCACGGCCGTCGACGCGCACCCCGCGCCCCTCGACGCGGCGCGCGTGCGGTACCCGATCATCGGGGACGTCGACCGTGACGGCCTCGCGCGAGGGGTTGACGGTCACGAGGAAGCGGTCGCCCCGCAGGTAGGTCAGCGGATACCCGTCATGGAACACCCGAACGTCACCGGCCGTGCCCAACTCCGGGTACCGGGTGCGCAATCGGATCAGCCTGCGCACGAAGTGCAACAACGACCCCGGATCGCGCCGCTGCGCGGCCACCGTCGGCCGCTGTGGGTCGGGATCGATCGGCAGGTAGAGCTTGTCGGCCGGCGCGTCCGAGAATCCGGCGTTCGGACCGTCGTCCCACTGCATGGGGGTGCGGTTGTTCTGCCGCCCGTCGCTGCCTTCGACGTCGGGCAGCCCGGGCACGGCACGCATGCCGATTTCCTCGCCGTAGTACAGCGTCGGCACACAGGGCCATGTCAGCAGGAAGGTCCACGCCGCGGGGAACTCCTCGGGTGTGCGCACACCGTCGTTGAGCCGCGTGGCACTGTCGTGGTTGGCGATCGGCATCATCGTGTATCCCGCGTCGCCGATCGTGTCGGCCGCCTCGACCCAGGCATCGACGAACGTCTTCGCCGTCCCCTTCCCCTCCGCGGAGAAGAACGGCTCGTCCCGCCACAGCGATCGCCACGGCGCGCCGTCGCCCGGACCGTTGACGGGCAGGTAGAAGTCGCCGTGGAATCCGGCGGTCACCGATGTGGCCGGGTCGCCCCACTCCGAAACCATGACGGCTCCGGGATAACGGGCCTCGAGCCACGCGCGGAACTCACCCCACAGTTTCCCGGTCTCGACCCAGCCGGGATCGTCCTTGACGAGCGTCGCGGCCATGTCGCACCGGAACCCGGAGATCCCCATCTCGAGCCAGTGAGCCATGATCTGCCGCATCGCCGCCCGGTTTCGGCGAGGCCCTTCGGCGTCGACGGGCTGACGCCATGGCTCGTCGGGGTTGCTCCGCGCATAACCGTAGTTGATCGCGGGCTGCGTCTCGTAGTAGTTCATGTAGAACGCGCCCGGCCGTGGTCCCGGCGAGGCGACGAAGGACTCCGGCAACGACCCGTCCTCGGGGAGCTGGTCCGGGCTCGCCCAGATATAGCGGTGATCGGTCTCGTCCCCCAGCGACCGTAGGAACCACGGGTGCTGGTCCGAACTGTGGCCAGCGACGAGATCGAACAGGATGCGGATTCCCCGCCGGCGCGCCGCCGCGACGACCGCGACGACGTCGTCCTCGGTGCCGTAACGCGGGTGCACCCCGGTGTAGTCGGCGATGTCGTAGCCGGCGTCGGTGAACGGGGACGGGAAGATCGGGTTCATCCACACCGTGTCGACCCCGAGCCAGTGCAGGTGGTCGAGCCGGTCCAGCACGCCCGCGAGATCGCCGATGCCGTCACCGGACGTGTCGGCGAAGCTCTGGGGATACAGCTCGTACAGGATGGCGTTGCCCAGCCAGGACGAACCCGGCGTGTCGCGGCCTGCCCCACCGATGGTGTGACCGGGGCTCGCCGACGCCGTCCCCGCCGCGGCGGCCGCACCGGCGAGCGCCGCCCCCGCGCCGATCAGCAGCGACCGCCGTGACAGCGATCCCCGGGGCAGCGATCCCCGGGACACCGCTGTCGCTGACCATGCATCCTCCGACCGGCCCACTGAACCCTCCCGCTGAACCTTTCCACCGAATGCTTACGTATGCACAAGCGGGCTCAGCGTACTCTGCTGATCGCCGAGAGTGAAGACCTACGTATGCATTCGACGGCGGGGAGAGGGGACACACCGCGCTCGACCTTCCGGGCGACCAGGGTGCGGTGACGGCGCGCGGAAGGCCGGCGGCGGCCCTCCGCTGCCCACGAGGCCGACGATCACACGGCGGATCCGTCCAGGAAGTCGTCGAACGAGCGCGATTGCAGACCGCGTAGGGGTTGCACGATCTCCCGGCCGACCTGCTCGAGGTAGGCCTCGGTCTGCTCGGCGTCCATGCCGGGCCAGTGGGGCCGCACCAACAGCGGGCCGACCGGCAGCGCGGCCGCGATGTCGGCGATCTGTTTCCGGCAGGCTTCGGCGTCGCCGAGGATGACGTGATCGCGCACGGTGTCGCCGAAGTTGCGCACCTCGTCGTCACCGAGCAGCGTCATGCCGCGCCCGGCGTAGGCCTCGTACTTGCCCCGCGCCACCGCGGCGAAGCGCGACACCGCGTCGTCGAAGTCGTCGCCGATCATCAGCTCACGCCGCAGCGGCAGCGGGTTCAGCGGCAGTCCGCGGCTCGTGCGCTCGGCGGCGTAGGTGCGGATGAGCGCATCGACCTGCTCGATCGTCTGCTGCGGGGTGATCGTCCAGACGTCACCGTGACGCGCGGCCCGGCGCACGCCGGTTTCCCGCATCGCCCCGAGCCAGACCGGGGGCCGCGGCTGCTGCAGCGGGTGCACGTGCGTCGGCAGATCGTCGATCTGCCAGAACCGGCCGTGATGACTCACGCGATCCTGCGACCACATCGCCGTCATCACCTCGATCAGCTCTTCCAGCAGCCGGTAGCGCTGATCGAACGGCACGCCCATCGTGGCGTACTCCTGCGGCAGATAACCGGTGCCGAGCCCGACGACGAGCCGCCCTCCGGTCACGACGTCCAGTGTGGCCAGTTCTTCACCGAGCACCACCGGATGGTGCACGGGTCCGATGAGGACCGTCGTGCCGATCTTGACGTCCTCGTCGAGCTCGGCGGCCAGTCGTGCCAGCAGCGGCACGGGCTGGAACCAGCGGAACCCGTCGTAGAGGAAGTGCTGGCCGATCGTCAGGTAGGTGAACCCGGCCCGTTGCGCGGCCTCGGCCTTGCGCAGCATCAGGTCGAGATGTTCCCGGGCCGACGAGGCGACCGGCTGGTCTCCCATCAGGATGCCGAATTCCACGGTTTCTCCTCCGATGTGGACTGCGCGGGCTACTTGGCCGTCATGCCGCCGTCGACGGGAATCGTCACGCCCGTCACGAAGCTCGCCATGTCGCTGGCGAGGAACAGCGCGACCTGGGCGATCTCCTCCGGCTGGGACGGGCGGCCCATCGGGATCTGGGCGAAGAACGCCTTCTTACGCTCGGCCAGCTCCTCCTCGGTGTTGGTGCGGAAGAACGCGGGCAGTCCCGGCGTGTCGACCGAACCGGGCGCGATGGCGTTCACGCGCACCCCGTCCTGCGCGAACGCCAGCGCGAGCGAGCGCACGAGCGCGATGATGCCGCCCTTGGTGAACGAGTACAGCGGGCTGTACGGCGAGCCGACCAGCCCTGAGCTGGAGCTGGTGAAGATCACCGAGGCGTTACCCGAGGCCCGCAGCGCGTCGGTGAGGTAGTTGGTCAGGTAGAAGCTCGCGCGCGCGTTGATCTCGATCAGGGCGTCCCAGTCCTCGATCGCCAGATCCGTACCGGCGGCCCCGGGGATCCCGACGTTGTTGTACAGCACGTCGAGTGAGCCGTGGTCGGTCTGCACGCGTTCGGCGAGCGCCTTGAGCGCATCGAGGTCACGGACGTCGATCACCTCGGCGCGCGCGCTGCCGCCCGCGCCGTCGATGGCGCCCACGACGTCCTTGGCGGCGCCCTCGTCGACGTCGACGACGATCACGTGCGCGCCCTGTGCGGCGAACGCCTCCGCCGCGGCGCGGCCCATGCCCGAGCCGCCTGCGGTGATGAGCGCGGTCCTGTTCTTGAGCAGCATGGCGAATTCTCCGATCTCGACAGGTGGTCCACTGTGGATTGTTCGGCGACGGCGACTGTCACGTGCCCGGCGGGCGCGTCACGCCTGCCAGTGGCCACTGGATGTGTTTGACCTCGAAGAACTCGGCGAAGCCGTCCTCGCCCAGTTCCCGGCCGACACCGCTGCGCCCCGGGCCGCCCCACGGCGCGTCCGGGCGCATACCGGCACCGCCGTTGATCGTGACCGTGCCGGATCGCAGCCGTTCGGCGACGGGCATCGCCTCGTCCAGCGGACCGAAGACGTTGGCTGCCAGTCCGTACGACGTCGCGTTGGCGATCCGCACCGCCTCGTCGACGTCGGTGTATGGCAGTGCGATCGCGACGGGGGCGAACAGTTCGGTCTGCGCGATCGGCGCGTCGACGTCCACTCCGGTCAGGATCGCCGGGTTCAGGTAGTGGCCGGTGGGAAGATCTGGCCGTCCACCGCCGGCGGCCACCGTGGCACCGGCCGACACCGCGTCGGCCACCATGCCTTCGACCTTCGCCCGGTGTTCTGCCGAGATCACGGGGCCGACGACCGTCGCGTCCTCCTGCGGGTCGCCGACGGCGATCGTCCTGATGAACGCGTCGGCCTTCTCGCAGAACTCGTCGAGCCGGTCCTGCGGTACCAGCACCCGGCTCCACGCCGCGCAGCCCTGGCCCGCGTTGCGCGCGAACCGCAGGATCGACGGGCCGACCGTCGCATCCAGGTCCGCGGCGGGCAGGATGATGTTGGGGCTCTTGCCGCCGAGTTCGAGCACGGCCTTGGACAGCGACCCGAGCGCGGACTGCGACATAACCTGCCCGCCGACCGCGTCGGAACCGGTGAACGACACGAGGTTCACGTCCGGATGCCCGGTGAGCCGTTTGCCCACGTCCGGGCCGCCGACGACGAGGTTCACCACGCCGGGCGGCAGGTCGAGTTCGTCGATCAGTTCGAACACACGCAGCGTCGTCTGCATGCCCTGCGGCGACGGCAGCACGACCGTGGTGCATCCGCTGGCGAGCGCCCCGCCGAGCTTCCAGGCGAGCAGATTGATCGGATAGTTGTAGGCGGGCAGTGCGGCCAGCACCCCGGCCGGTTCGTAACGCAGCAGGCTCGTCGACAGCACCGGCTTGTCGTACAGCGGCAGTGCGTGCGAGTAACCGCCGCGTGGGCCGCGTTCGGCCATCTCGGCATACCACCGCAGCGCCTCGACCGGGCCGCCGACCTGCATACCGCGGGCCGCTCCGATGGGTGTGCCGACCTCGTCGCCGATCAGCCGGGCAAGCGGCTCGGTGTTCTTCTCGAGCAGGTCGGCCAGCCGGTTCACCACCCGCGCACGGTCCTTCGGCCCGTACGAACGCCACGCGTCGCCCTCGAACGCCGCCCGCGCGCTCGCGACCGCGGCATCCACCTGTTCCGGGGAACTCAGCTGCGCGGTGCCGACGGCCTGCTCGGTCGACGGGCTCCACGACGTGTAGGTCTCTCCGGACTCACCGTCGCACCAGGCACCGTCGATGTAGGTGCTCTTACTTCGCGTCTCCAGGCCACTCATGCCTGCTCCTTCGTCGTCCTCGGTGACGGCCGCCGACCGCCGGATGGATCGTAGGCAGCCCGCACGGCCGTGCGACAGTTCTCGTCGTGCGCGAAAAACTCGAATGCGTGCACATCACCTGCCACGGGCCGCGCGGAAGGTCCGCACGGCCGTCCGGTGGTCGTCGGTGTCGAACAGCAGCGCCGTCGCTTCCACCGACTCGGCGAAACCGCCATCCGTGTCGCGGTTGACGAACGCTTTGCCGACCTGCACGGCCAGCGGCGGGTGCGCCGCCATCTCTGCCGCCAGCGCCACGGCCTGCTCGTTCAGCTCGTCGTCCGGGTACACCTCCTGCACCAGGCCGATGCGTTCGGCCCGTTCGGCACCGATGTCCCGGCCGCTGAGGGCCAGGTAGCGCGTCCAGTGCCTGCCGATGACGTCAGGGCCCCGCACGATGCCGTAGCCGGGCATCAGCCCGACCGTGGGTTCTTTGAAGGCGAACCGCGCCGACCCGCCCGCGAGCACGACGTCGCTCGCCAGTGCCAGTTCGGTCCCGCCGCCGTAGGCGAGTCCGTTGACCGCGGCGATCACCGGCACGGCGCACCGTTCCACCGCGTGGAACGCGTCGTATACGAGCCGGAGATGCGGTCGTACCCGCGCGACGTCCCCGTCCAGACCGGCGAACATGTCGATGTCGCCGCCCGCGGAGAACGCCCGGCCCGAGCCGGTCAGCACAACCGCCCGCACGTGGGCCTCGTCGCCGTGGCCGAACGTGCCCATGACGTCGTGCAGCTCACGGAACCACGACTGGTCCATCGCGTTGAGCTTCTCCGGCCGCGACATCGTCAGCACGACGACACCGGACCGCGGTTCGGTGCGCTCGAAGCGGGTGAGCTCAGCCGCCATCCGTGCTCCCCTCCCGGTCGAACGTTCCCGGGGGCACGCCGTCGGCGCGGAGCCGGTACTTCTCCACCCGCTGGCTCGGTGTGAGCGGGAGGGCCTCCAGCACGCGCACGTACCGCGGGATCGCGAACGACGTCAGCCGCCGCTGACAGTGCCGGATCAGCGCGACCGGATCCACCGTCGCCCCGGCGGACGGCACGACGGCCACCATGACGTCCTCCTCGGACAGCGCCGACGGCACACCGTAGGCCGCGACCGCGCCCACCGACGGATGCTCCGCCACGACGCGTTCGACCTCCCACGAGGAGATGTTCTCGCCGCGCCGTCGCACCGTGTCCTTGAGCCGGTCGAGGAACGTCAGGTAGCCGTCCTCGTCGAGGTATCCGCGGTCCCCGGTGTGGAACCACAGGTTGCGCCAGCTGCGCGCGGTCTCGGCGGGCATGCCGTGGTAACCGTCGAACATCCAGCCGGGTTCGCGCGGGCGGACCACGATCTCTCCCGCCTGCCCGGGCGGCAACGACTCGTCGCGGTCGTCCACCACGGCCACCTCGTAGTTGACCGAGGCCCGGCCCGAGGTGCCGATCCGGCGTCGCTCCGGCGGCATGTCGGTGACGATGGAGACCTCCGTGCTGCCGAAGATCTCGGTCAGCCGGACGCCGAACCGCTCCTCGAAGGCCGCGAAGATCTCCCGCGGGCACGGCGCCCCGAACGCCGCCCGGACCGGGTTGTCGGCGTCGTCGGAGCGCGGCGGCCGTTTGAACAGGATGCTCATCATCGCGCCCTGGTAGTTGAACGCGGTGATGCCGTGCTCCCGGCAGATGTCCCAGAACCGGCTCGCCGAGAACCGCCGGTGCATCACCAGATCCGCGCCCGCCTCGAGTGCGGCCATGACGCTGCAGTACCGGGCGTTGCTGTGGAACAGCGGGAAGACGCTGTAGAGCCGGTCGGCGGCCGTGTATCCCATGAGCGCCGCGGTGTGCCGAGCCAGGTTGACGTTGGCCTGATGACTGAGCACCACACCCTTCGGCGGGCCGGTCGTGCCGGACGTGTAGAGGATCACCGCCGGGTCCGCCGGCGACACCGAAGCGGCCGTCACGTCCGCCAGCGCGCCACGTTCCTCCACATCGGACATACGGTGCCGCGCCACACCGTCACCGGCTACGCCGTCGCGTCCGCCGGCCGGCTCCCCGACCACGACGACGTGCCGCACCGACGCCGGCAGGCAGCCGCGCACGGCGTCCTCGTACCGGGCATCGCACACCACGGCGACCGCACCGGCGTCGGCCAGGTAATGCCGCAGCAGGTATTCCCCCGCCTCCGGGTTCACCGGCACCTCCACGATTCCGCGCCGCGCCAGGCCGAACCACACCGCGAGGAACTCGGGGCATGCGTCCAGCACCACACCCACCCGCTCGCCGTGGCCGATGCCGAGCTCGGCGAGGCCGGCGGCCACCCGCCCTGCGCGCGCGTCCAGGTCCCGATAGCCGAGTCGGACGCCGTCGACGAGCACCCCGGCGCCGGCCGGCGCCGCCCCGGCCGCCTCGGCCAGCCAGGCACCCAGCGTGCGGGCGGTGGTCCGCGACGACCGCGTCGCTGCGGCTGGTTCGGCCGGTAGGATCATGCGGTCCCCTCCGCCGCCAGCGCCGCCTCCCCCAGCAGCGCGTGCACGACCGCGGCGTCCTCGCGGAGCTGCTCGGCCTCACCGCTGCGGACGACCTCGCCGCGAGCCACGATCGACACCGTGTCGGCGACCGCCAGTCCCGCGTCGACGTTCTGCTCGACCATCAGCACACCGATGCCGGAGTCGGCGATCGCGCGGACACTCGTCAGCACCGTGTCGACCATTCCCGGTGCCAGGCCCATGGACGGCTCGTCGAGCAGCATCACCCGCGGCTGGCCCATCAGCGCTCTGCCGAACGCGAGCATCTGCTGTTCCCCGCCGGACAGCAGTCCCGCCGGCATGTCCCGTCGCTGCGCGAGAATTGGGAATCGGTCGTACACCTCGTCGACGAGCGCAGCGACCTGCGACCGCGTCGCCGTGTAGCCGCCGATACGGAGGTTCTCGGCCACCGACAGCGGGGCGAAGATCCGCCGTCCCTCGGGCACGAGGCTGACACCGTCCCGGACGATCCGGTGGGGTCGCTTGCCCAGCAGCTCCGCACCGTCCAGGCGCACCGACCCGCCCCGCGCGGGTTGCAGACCGCAGATCGCGCGCAGGCTCGTCGACTTGCCCGCCCCGTTGGCGCCGAGCACCAGGGTGATCCGCTTCGGCTCGACGGCGAACGACACCCCGCGCACGGCGTGCACCGGCCCGTAGCTGACGTGCAATTCGGAGACGTCAAGCATGTGCCCTCCCCTGCGTTCCCAGGTAGGCCTCCTGTACGGCCGGATGCCGCACCACGGCTTCGGGCTCTCCCTCGGCGATCAACGCGCCGAAGTTCATGGCGAACAGGTGATCGCAGGCGTCGACCATCATCTGCACGTCGTGCTCGATGAGCAGCTGCGTCAGGCCTTCGGCGCGCAGGTCGGCCAGCAGGCCGGTGATGTCGTCGCGCTCCTGCCGGTTCATGCCCGCTGTCGGTTCGTCCAGCAGCAGCAACGTCGGTTCGCTCGCGATGGCACGCGCGATCTCCACCCGCCGCTGGTGACCGTAGGACAGTTCGTCAGGGCGGTGCCGTTCCTTTCCGGACAATCCAGTGCGTTCGATGGCCCTGCGCACCCGCTCCCGTGCCCGGCCGCGTTCTGCCTTGCTGCCGGAGCCCGCCGATTCGGCGCCGAGCGCGACGTTGTCGAACACGGTGCGACCAGGCAGGATCCGTACCGTCTGGAACGTCCGCGCGACACCGCGTGCGGCGATCGTGTGCGGTCGCACCCTGTCGTAACGTCTGCCCTCGAATTCGAGCCGGCCGCGAGTCAGCGGCACGAGGCGCGTCAGCGCCGCCAGCAGCGTGCTCTTGCCCGACCCGTTCGGCCCGAGGATGCCGAACAGCCGGCCCGGGGTCAGCACGATCGACACGCCGTCGACGGCTTTCACGCCTCCGAAGTGGACGGCCACGTCGTCGGCGCGCAACACGCTCGTCGCGGCCTCGGCGTCACGGCCATCGCCTGCTCCGGCACCGGCGAGTGCGCTCGATGTCATCACGAATCACCTCCCACGGCGGCCGCCGCCTGCTGCGGTGGTGGCGCGTCCGGCGGGGAGGCGGCCGCCTCCCGCCGTTTCCTGCGGTACTTCCGATAGCCGTCGACGGCGGCACCGGTGACTCCGCCCGGCAGGTACACGGCCGCCGCGGCGACGAGCACGCCGTACACGACGTCCTCCCACTCGCCCACGAACGCCAGCACCTCGGGCATCCACACGAAGATGACCGTGCCGATGAGAGCGCCGATCCACGACCGCGAGCCCCCGACGATGATGATGGTCAGCGCGAGCACGACCAGGTGGAAGTTGATGTCGTCCGGCGTGACCGTCGATCGCAACAGGACCGTCATCGAGCCGGACAGCCCGCCCAGCATGCCGCTGACGGCGAACGTGGCACGCCGGTAGCGGGCGACGTCGATCCCCATCGCCGACGCCAGTTCGGGGTCCTCACGGACCGCCTCGATGCGGCGCCCCAGTGGTCCGAGCTCGGTGAACGTCAGTGCGGCCACGACAACGACCACCACGGCCAGCAGATGCCCGGTGTCGAGCATGCCGAGTGCGCCGAACAGGCCCGAGGCGCCGCCCGTGAGGTCGCCGCCGTTGACCACGAGAACCGAGATGATCAGCGTGAAGGCCACGGTCGCCATCGCGAGGTACAGCCCGGTGAGGCGCTGGATCAGCAGGCCGAGCGCATACGCCACGGCCCCACCCGCGACCGCGGCCAGCAGGATCGCCGTAGCCGTCGACAGTCCGTAGTGGACCATTCCGATGGCCGCGAGGTAACCGCCGATGCCGTAGCACCCGACGCCGGCGAACGAGAACACCCCGGCACGCAACGGAACCTGCACGCTCAGCGCCAGCAGCAACGTCGTGAAGGTGCTCTGGATGAGCACGATGTGGGAGAAGTACCAGTCGATCATGTCCGCCGCACCTCCTTCCTGCCGAACAGGCCCTGCGGGCGCAGCAGGAGCACGAGGAAGATGAGTCCGAACGAGACGGCGTCGACCCAGGTTCCCTGGTTCATCGCCAGCACGAAGGTCTCGGCGCCCGCGAGCACGAACGCACCGACGATGACGCCGCCCATACTGCCGAGGCCACCGAGCACGACGATCGCGAACGCCTTGATGAGCAGCTGGTCCCCGCTCGCGGGGGCGATCGCGCCGAGCTGGAACGTCAGCAGCGCCCCGGCCAGCCCCGCCAGTGCCCCCGACGTCGCCATCGTGCCGAGCGCGAGCGTGGCCCGGTCGACGCCCATCAACGAGGCGGTCTCCGAGTCGACGCCGATCGCCCGCAGGGCCAGTCCCTGCCGCGACGTCGCCAGCCAGCGCCACACGCCGACGCCGATACCGATACCCGCGACGACGATCACCAGCACGGTGGTCGTCATCCGCAGGCCGAAGACCTCGAACACCTGCGCCTGGTAGGTGCTGCCGCGGAAGCCGAAGGGCGCGCTCGCCGTCACGCGCTCGGCGATGGCGAGCGGGATGGCGGCCACCCCGATACCGCCGATGAGGATGCGCAACTCGGCGGCCCGGTGCTCGGTGGCCCTGCGCATGATCGGCCCGAACGCGAGCACCTGCGTCAGGGTCGCGATCAGCGCACCCGCCGCGACGGCGATCAGCACCACGGCCGGCATCGGCAGCGCGACCTGCTGGGTGATCACGTGCGCGGTGAACGCCGAGAACATGAACGTCGCACCGTGGGCGAAGTTGAGAATGCCGATCGTGCTCCACGCGAGCGCCATGCCGAGTGCGAACACGAGGTACACCGAGCCGAGGGCGACGGCGTTCAGGATGTGCTGTGCCACGACCGCCACCTCCCTCCGGATCGCGGGTCACGGCCGATGCGGCGGGTCATGACGCACCGCCGCGTGAGACCAGTTCCTCGCTCGTGCCGTTCCAGCGCACCAGCACACCGGGCACGCGCATGTCGTTGCCCTCGAAGGTGAGCTCGCCCATCGCACCGTCGAAGCCTTCCTTCGCGACCTGCTGCAGTCCGCGTTTGATGCCCTCGCGACTCGCCGAACCGGATGCCTTGATCGCGCGTGCCAGCCACCACATGCCGTCATAGCCCTCGGCGGCGTAGACGTCCGGCTTCTGCCCGAACCGCTCCTGGAACGCCGCCACGAAGTCACGGGCCTTCTCGCTCGTCAGCGCCGGGGAGAAATCTGTCGGGTAGATGACGCCTTCACCGTGCTTACCCGCCTCCGTCAGGTTGCCGCCGCCCTGCACCGAGGTCGCCATCACCTGGCCGTCGTACCCGGCCTGACGCAGCTGCGTCAGCGCGGTGACCGACTGCGGTTCGGTCAGCAGCATCACGACCGCGTCCGGGTCCTCGCCGGCGATCGACCGCACAGGCGTGGTGAAGTCCTGGGTGGTCGACTGCACCGGAGTGCTCGAGATGATGTCCAGTCCGTGCTGCTCGGCCTGCTTCGGCAGCGAACCCTTGCCGATCTCCGCGAACGTCGGGAACGTGGCGTTGTAGAGCACGCTGACGTCCCCGAGCCGCTTGTCGGCGAGATACTCCGTTGCCAGGTCGTAGTACGACGCCATCGGCGCCGTGGCCCGGTACGTGTAGTCGTTGACGACGACCCCGTCCGAGCCCGCCTGGGTGAAGATGGTGGGCACCTGTGCGCGTTCCACCATCGGCGCGACCGTCGCGGCCTGCTGCCCCTGGGTCGGTCCCATGATCGCGTGCACGGTCCGGTCGGCGGTGGCCTGTGCCATCTCGGCCGACGCCGTCTCGATCGACCCGGCGGTGTCGATCTCCTCAATGGTCAGCTTCACGCCGTCGCCGAGGAAACCGGAGCGGTTGATCTCGGAGATCGCGAGCTCGCCGCCACGGGCGCCGCCGATGCCCGCGTAGGCGACCGGTCCGGTCTGGTCCCGCACGCCGAGCAGCTTGATCTCCTCCGGAATGCCTTCCTGAGTGGCGATACCGCCCTGCGCCGCGTCGCAGCCGCTCATCGCGACCGCGGCCACGACCGCAAGGGCGCATGCGGTGGCGCGCCGCAGCCGGCGCCACCGGTGGGGAGCCCGCATGCTCGTCCTCCTGCCTGTCGTCGGTGGGGATGTCTGTGCCGCCCGGGGTTACGGGACCGGCTCACCGCGCAGCTCGCGTGCGACGAGGTAGGCCAGTGTCACGCCGCGGCCGAGTGCGAACCCGCTGTTGTAGCCGGTGCCGGTGGTGGTCAGCGCGGCGCACGACCCCACGGCGTAGAGGCCGTCGATCACGTCGCCGTCGGGGTCCAGCACCCGTCCGTCACCGTCGATGTGCACGCCGCTGGACCCGATGCCGGTGCCCACGAACTTCAGCCGCAGGCCGTGGAACGGCGCCTCGGTGAGCTGTCCGAGGACCGGACTCGGGGTGTTGTCCGGATCGCCCGCGAACTTGTTGACGTAGGTGACCGTGCCGCGGCCGAAATCGGGGTCCTCGCCGCGGGCCGCATAGTGGTTGAACCGCTCGGCCGTCCTGGTCAGCTGTGCCCCGTCGATGCCGAGCTGCTCGCCGAGCGCGGCGAACGTCGGGGCGGAGCTGACCCAGCCTTCGGGGTATTCGCCGCCGGGCGGGGTGGCGGCGAGGCCGTACTTCTTCCGGTGCTGGTCGTCCCAGACGAGGAAGAACGGCAGGTGCCGATCTCCGGGCGCGAGGGTCTTGGCGACGATGTCGACCCAGTAGGAGTCGTTGCAGAATCGGTTGCCCGCGGCGTCGACGATCATCGTGTGCGGCATCGCGTACTCGGGGCCGTAGCCGTACCCGGTGCCGACCTGGGACCGCCATCCCGGGAGCATCGGCACGCTCGTGGCCGGGATCTTCGCGATGCCGGCACCCACGCCGCGGGCGAGTTTGATCCCGTCCCCGCGCAGCGATTCCGGCGCGACGCTGCCGAAATCCTCCGGTTCGAGATCGACCATCTCGCGCACGAGATCGGCGTCCCAGTCGTAGGTGCTCGTGGCGAGTACGACCGGGCCGCGCACCTCGACCGGGCCGTCCGGGCCGTCGGCGCGCACGCCCGCGACGCGGCCGCCGTCGGAGAGCAGTTCGGTCACCGGGTGGGAGAGGCGGATGTCGATCCGGTCCTCCTGCAGCACGCGGCGCAGGAAGCTCGCCACGACGCCGGTCCCGAAGGTCAGTGGGTCGGTTCCCTCGGTCGCGTCGAACTCACGGCCGTCGGCGATACCGAACGCAGGCACTCCCGCGTGATCCGCCTTGCCCGATCTGGACTCCTCGGAGTCCACATAGGTCGCCCGGCGACCCTTCTCCATGAGCTCGTCGTAGGTCGTGCCGACCGGGAAGTACGGGCTGACGCGGAGCGTGTCGCGCCATGACCCGAGCACACTGCCGTCGATCACCTCGCCCGTGAGGTACCTCCCGACGGGCAGCGCGCCGTCGGCCTCGTTGTGGTAGTCGGCGAGACCGGGAATGACCCTCCAGCGGATCGCCCCGAGCTCCTCCCAGTAGCCGATCGCGTCCGGACCGGTCCGGATCCAGCGCAGCATCGCCTTCTCGTCGAGCACCTCGGGAGCGTCGCGGGCGATCGCCCGCACGTAGGTCTCGGTGAGTTCGGGCGAGTCCTCGATGCCCTCACGCGCGGCGACGGGATTGGCGCCGATCCACACCTGTCCGCCCGAGTAGGCGGCCGCACCGCCCACCTGGTCCGCCGCCTCGAACACGATCACGTCCCGACCGCCGACCGCCGCGCCGAGAGCCGTCGCCAGGCCGGACAGACCGGCTCCGACGACGATCACCGGTTCGCTCGCATCAACCATCGTTCGGTGTTCCTTTCGCGATACGCGGTCGCGGGACGTGCGGGGCGACGGCCGACAGGTCCGCGAACCCTCGGGACTGCCAGCGGCGCGGTCACCGGCGCTGGATCAGCTTCGTCTCGAGGTAGGCACCGAGACCCTCGACGTTGCCCTCGCGGCCCAGGCCGGACTGCTTGTAGCCGCCGAACGGCTGCACCACGCACATGTCCCAGCCGTTGACCGACACCTGGCCGGTGCGGATGCGGCGGGCGATCCGTTCACCCTCGGCGGCGTCGCGGGCGTACACGGCCCCGGAGAGGCCGTAGTCCGAGTCGTTGGCCAGCGCGACAGCCTCCTCGACGTCGTCGAACGGGATGACGCAGACGACCGGGCCGAAGATCTCCTCCTGGGCGATGCGCATGTCGTTGCGCACGTCGGCGAACACGGTCGGCTGGACGAACCAGCCGTGGTCCAGCGCCTCGGGCCTGCCACCTCCCGTGACGAGCCGTGCGCCCTCGTCGAGGCCGAGCTTGATGTAGCTCTCCACCCGGTCCCGCTGCCGTTCGGCGGCGAGTGGGCCGAGCACGGTGTCACCGTCGGTCGGATCGCCGACCTTCAGGCCTTCGAACATCGGCACGAGGGCCGAGAGCAGCTCCTCCTGGCGGTGGCGCGGCACCAGGATGCGGGTCAGCGCGGCGCACACCTGGCCGGAGTGGCCGATCCCGGCGAACGCCAGCGTCGGCAGCACCTCGTCGAGCGGCACGTCGTCGGCGATGATCGCGGCCGATTTGCCGCCGAGCTCGAGCGTCACGCGTGTGATCCGCTCGCCGCACAGGCTCATGATCCGCCTGCCCGCGGCGGTGCTGCCGGTGAACGCGACCTTGTCGACGCCGGGGTGGGTCACCAGGTGCTCACCGACCTCGCGACCGCCGGGCAGCACGCTGATCACGCCCTCGGGCAGCCCCGCGGCCTCGAGCGCCTCGGCGAGCAGGTACAGGCTCACGGGCCCTTCCGGCGCGGGCTTGAGCACGACCGTGCAGCCGGCCGCGAGCGCAGGGCCGATCTTCAGTGACGCCGTGGCCACCGGCCCGTTCCAGGGAATGATCGTGGCGACGACGCCGACCGGCTCGCGGACCAGCACCCCGTGGCCGCCCTCCCAGGAACGCTCTTCCTCGAACTCGAACCGCTCGTGGAGGGTCGACGCATCGGCCCACATCTTGAGCGCGTTCTGGTGGAAAGCCTCGCTCACCGCGGACGGGGCGCCGATCTCCGCGGTGAACGAGGCAGCCATGTCGCCGAAGCGCTTCTCGACCTCGGCGCCGACCCTGGTCAGCACCGCGGCGCGCTCGGCGGGGGTCATGCGGGGCCACGGCCCTTCGTCGAACGCCGTCCGCGCCGCGGCCACCGCCGCATCGATGTCGGCGACCGTCGGATCCGGCACCGTCGCGAGGCGCTCCTCGGTCACCGGCGACACGACGTCGATGACGCCGTCGCCCGCCGGGTCGACCCACCGGCCGCCGATGAACAGCTTCGAAAAGCTCCGCACGGTCTCGGGTGCGTGCATCGTCGAGGTCATGGACGCGCTCCTTTGCGGGTACCGAACCTGGCCGTCATCGGCGCCTGGGCGCGGTGACGTCGCTAACAACCTTGACCCGCGACCGGGACCAAGTCAATGCCTTTCATAGGATTTATTGTCATGAATTCTCGGACGAGGAGAACCGGCGCGATCCCGGGAGATTCCGTGGACGGCACACGAAAACGCCGCCGTGGCAGGGAGATTCTCCCCGCCACGGCGGCGTGGTCCGGACCGGACGAGTAAGCCCGGCCACTCCAGCAGCAACGGCTACGGCACGTCGAACCGCGGCGACGGCAGCGTCCGCAGGATGCCCGCGAGGCGATCCGGCACCGCAGTCTTCGCGAACGTCTCGTCGCGGCAGGCGTAGGTCATCTGCCCTCGCGTGACCAGGTCGCCCTCACACGTGAACTCGTAGCCGACCGTGTAGGACGAGGTGCCCACCCGGTCGAGCACGGCCTGGCAGACGAGTTCGTCGAACACCTGCGCCGTCCGGTGGTACGTCGCACCGGAGCTCACGCCGACCGTGACGACCCCGAGGTCGGGTTCGAGATCGCCGCTGCGCAGCCCGTGGGAGTACAGCCACGTGGTGTACGTGCGTTCCATCCACCGGTAGTAGATGGCGAAGTACGCGATACCCATCGCATCGCAGTCTCCGTAGCTGAGCTGGAACGTCAGCCGATCCCGGTCACTCATCACCGCTCCCCTTCCCCGGCAGGGCGACGGTCGCCGTACCCGTCAACACGGCGTCACCGTCGACAACGGACAGTTCGACGTCGCAGTCGCACAGGATCTCGTCACCGTCGTCCGCCCGCTGCCTGCGCACGTCGGTGACGACGCCGCCCGCTCGCAGGGAGTCTCCCTCGCGCACGTTGCCGCGGAAGCGCACCCGCAACCGCCGTACCCGTTCGTAACCGCCC
Source organism: Prauserella salsuginis (assembly GCF_024648885.1). Lineage (GTDB taxonomy): Bacteria > Actinomycetota > Actinomycetes > Mycobacteriales > Pseudonocardiaceae > Prauserella > Prauserella salsuginis. The sequence goes on from NZ_JANBBF010000008.1 coordinate 648,072, forward strand.
GCGAACCCGGCGAGCATGTTCATCACGTACGCCATGTTCAGCGGCCCCTGGTTGATCGCACGGTCACCCATGCCGAGCTCCCGCAGTGCCGCCGTGTCCCAGTGGATCGGCGTGGGGTCGCGCAGCAGTGCCGCCGTGGTCTTCATCTTCTCGCCGTCGACCTTCGCCACGTGCCAGTCCGGTAGTCGCATTCCCGGCGAGAGCGGCCCGATGCGATCCGCCACCGCCGCGCCGTCGGCACCGGTCACGCCCTCGTCGGCCCGGTCGCTCACGAAAGCCTCCTCGGCAGGATCAGTGAGTTCCAACAGTCGGCCACGTGGGCGCCACTCTCCTTGTCGTGCAGTCGGAACACATAGCCGATCACGTCGAACACCCCGCTGCGGCCGGACTTGCGGTCGGCCGAGGTCACCTCGCCCGACACGAGGTAGGTGCGGCCCACGCGCATCGGCGCGTGCCACACCGTCTCGTGTTCGCCGAACATCGGCCCGTCGTCGGCACTCGAACCGAACCAGGAGAACAGCTCGTCCCACGTGACGCCCATCGCCTGCGTCGCAGCCGTCCACGCCAACAGCGGATGGGCCGGCTCACCGACCGGCCCGCCGGGCGTCGACGTTTCCGGCCCGGCCAGCGCGGCATCGGCCAACAGCCACGCGAACCAGCGCTCCACGGTGAACTCCCCGCCGGGGAACGCCCGTCCGATCCGGGCGGCAACGTCGTCGGCCGACATCCCGGCCGGCTCACGGGCCGTCTCAGACATCCCGCTCCCTGCCGGACCAGTACGGCTCGCGCAGTTCCCGTTTGAGGATCTTGCCGGTCGGCGCCTTGGGCAGCTCGGCCACGAAGTCCACCGACTTCGGCTTCTGGTACCCGGCCAGGTGCGCCCGAGCCTGCTCGATGATCTCGGCCTCCGTGGCCCGCTGTCCCGACTTGAGCACGACGACCGCCTTCACCGACTCGCCCCACTCGTCGTCGGGCACGCCGATCACGGCGCATTCCAGCACCGCCGGATGCCGGGCGATGGCCTCCTCGACCTGCACGCTGAAGATGTTCTCGCCACCGGAGATGATCATGTCCTTCGAACGGTCCACGATGAACACGTACCGGTCCTCGTCCCAGGTCGCGATGTCGCCGGTCCACATCCAGCCTCCCCCGAGAGCTATACCCCTACTGTCGGGGGTACCCGCACCCCGCAGCGTCTCGGCCGTGAGGTCGGGCCGGTTCCAGTAGCCGAGCATGTTCGCCTCGGACCGGACGACGATCTGTCCCGGCGTGCGCCCGTCCTGCGGCACGTCGCGGCCGGTCTCGTCGACCACCCGCACCTGTGTGCCGAAGCCCTCCCTGCCGCAGGACTGCAGCCGCTCCGGCCGGACACCGGCCACCGCGGACGCGTGGTCCTCCTGCGACAGGAAACACATCGTCGAGCCCTCGGTCTGCCCGTACCCCTGGATCAGCGTGCAGGGGAACGCCTCCAGCGCCTGGCGCACGATGGCCGAGGGCATCGGCCCGCCGCCGTACTGGATGTTGCGCAGGCTCGACAGGTCGTAACGCTCGAAGCCTTCGACCGCCATCATCCAGTTCAGCATCGTGGTGATGCCCAGCAGCGCCGACACCCGTTCGGCCTCGATCACCTCCAGCGCCCGTTTCGCCTCGAAGTTCATCATCACGAGCGGGCAGCCGTGCTTGAGGTAGTTCATCGCCAGCACGACGGGAATGTGGAACAGCTGCCCGGTCAACAGATACACGTCGGACGGCACGATGCGCTCGGCCACGGTCTGGTTCAACATCCCCGCGGCCGCGCTCCGGTGCGAGTGCAGCGCACCTTTCGCCTGCCCTGTCGTGCCGCCGGTGTAGAGGATGAAGAACGGATCGTCGTCACCGATCTTCGCCGAGAACGCGGGCTCCTCGTCCGATGCGGCTTCGACGAGCTCTTCCAGTCCGCCGTCCCCGTCGGGCCCGAACCGCAGCACGTGCGGCACGTCCACCGTGCGGCACAGCTCGTCGACCACAGCCGACCACTCGGCCTCGGCGACGAGCGCACGCGGTGCGGCGTCGGCCACGATCGCGGCCAGTTCCGGTGCGGCCAGCCGCCAGTTCAGCGGTTGCAGCACCAGCCCCGCGCGGCCGGCCGCGAAGTACAGCGCCTGGTACTCGGCGCAGTTGCGCGACAGGACGGCCACCCGGTCGCCCGGGGTCAGCCCACGGGCGAGCAGGCCGTTGGCCAGCCGCCGCACGAGGTCGTCGAACTGCCGCCAGGTGAGCCGCCGGTCGGCGGTCACGTCGTAGATCGCCTGCCCGCCGGGCGTCAGCGCCGCCCATTTGGCGGGGATCAAACCCTGATTGGCCACCGGTCCTCCGCTCCGTCCGTAGCGCCGATCACGTCAGTACGGCAGATCGAGCTGGACGTGCCGGCGGGCGAATCGCCAGGCACCGTTCTCGCGGGCCAGCTCGTCCTCGTAGCGTGCCGTGGACAGCACCGCCAGCGTCTGATCCGCGATGGAGATCAGCGTCAGGTACGACGTCACCGTGGCGGTGTCGTCGGTGAGGTCACGCACGACCACGTTCGACACCAGGTGCCTGCGCTGGTCGTTCTGCGATGCCAGCGATTTCTCCATCAGGCCGACGATCTGGTCGCGACCCTCGAACGGGCCGACGAGGTCTCCGTCGGCGACCCGCATCGACATGACGGCGTCGGCCGTGAAACAGCCCGCCATCGCCGTCATGTCGTTCTCGTCGTAGGCGAAGGTGTACACGCCGAGCAGGTTCTCGATCTCGGCGCGGTGGTCGGCGATTCCCATGTTCCTGTGCTCCTCACGCGCTCGGGGGCGTTACCGTCCCGCCGAGCGCAACGACCAGCGGAATCGGGTCGAAGAACTCGGCGAACCGGGCGATCCGGTCACCGCGCACGGTGATGCGCGCGATGTAGTCGTTGCGGTACGGCAGGCCCGTCGTCCGCACCGAAGCGTCCGATGTGTACTCCGCGACGTACTCCCCCTCGACGTCCAGCGCATCGATCCGGTAGGACGCGAAGTTCATCGGCGTCACCAGGTCCGGCAGGCCCGCGTAGAACTCGGCGATCGCGGCCCGTCCCCGGATCGTGCGGGGAATGCCCTCCGGGGCGTACGGGATGTCGAGTACGCCGTCGACGTGGAACAGCCCGGGAATCGCAGCCACGTCCAGAGTTCCCACCGCATCCAGGTAGGACACGATCAGCGCGCGGCCGACGTCGGTACCGGCGGCGGTGGTCATACGTCGAGCCCTTCCAGCTCCGGCGGCGTCAACGGGGAGATCGCCCTGGAGGCGATCCGCCACCCCGACGCCGTGCGCACGTAGGTGTCCTCGTTCAGCGCAGCGGCGCGGAACTTCGCACCCGACGCGGCGTGCCCTTCGGAGAAGACGTAGTTGGTGCCGTGCGCGGAGTCAGGCCCGTCGAACTCGACGATGTGGTTGGTGATGATGTGGAACTGGTCGGCCACCGATGCGGCGTCCCGTTCGAAGAACTCGCGGATCTCCTCGCTGCCCTCGAACCGGTCGAGGCCGACCGCCGTGGCGTCCCAGACCGCGTCGTCACTGAACGCCGAGAGCGCCTCGAGCGGGTCGAACCGGTCGAGGCCGCGTGCGTACAGGTGGGACAGTTGCATGATCTCGTACCGCTCCGCGGCGCGCTCCTCCATGTCGACCCCTCGCTCAGTCGTAGACGATGACGCCGCGGATGTTCTTGCCCTCGCGCAGATCCTGGAAGGCGGTGTTGATGTCCTCCAGCGCGTAGGTGCGCGTGACCAGCTCGTCGAGCTTCATCTCGCCGCGCCGGTACAGGTCGGCGATCAGCGGGATGTCGTTGCGCGCGTTGGTCGAACCGTAGAGCGTGCCCTGCAACCGCTTGCCCGACATCGCGAACGTGAACATGTCGAACTCCACGTCGCGTTGCAGCACGGGAGCCGCCGCGGTGAGCACCAGCACACCGCCCCGCCGGGTCATCGCCTGCGCGGGCTCGAGGACCGAGCCGTACGCGACGCCCACGGTGACGATCACCCGGTCGGCGCCCTGGCCGTTGGTCATGTTCTCGACGAGCTGCGCCGCCTCCGCCGCCGTGGCGGCGGTGTGGGTGGCGCCGAACTCCGGCGCCCGCTCGCGTTTGTAGTCCACCGGGTCGACCGCGATGATCGCCTTCGCGCCGCGGTGCCGGGCACCCTGGACCGCGTTCATGCCGACGCCGCCGACGCCGAAGATCACGACGACGTCACCGAGCTGCAGCTCGGCCGCGTACATCGTCGACCCCCAGCCCGTGGGCACCCCGCACCCGATGAGCGCGGCCTTGTCGAGCGGAATGTCCTTGTCGATCTTCACCAGCGCGTCCGTCGGCACCGTGACGTACGGCGCGAACGTGCCGAGATAGGACATGGCGCCGACACCCTGGCCGCGTGCGCGGATCCGGTGCGTACCGTCCGGCGACGTGCCGCCCAGCACGCCCGCCCCGAGCGCGCACATGTTGGCCTTGCCCGCGACGCACATCGAGCACTTGCCGCACGACGGCAGGAACGAACAGACGACGTGATCGCCGACCTCGAGGTCGGCGACGTGGTCCCCGACCTCGGTGACGACACCCGCGCCCTCGTGCCCGCCGAGGATCGGCGCCCAGTCGAGCGGGATGTCGCCCGTGTCGAGGTGGTCGTCGCTGTGACAGATGCCCGACGCGGCGAGCTTGACGGTCGCCTCGGTCGGTTTCGGCGGATCGAGTTCGATCTCCTCGACCGACCAGCCCGATTGCGTTCCCGGCGCCCACAGGAGCGCACCCTTCGTCTTCATCGATCGTCCCTTCGGTGCGGTGCGGAGAGTTCGTGAGAGGGCAGGCCGCTCCGGCCGGGGCCGGGCGGCCCTGCCGTGGGTCAGCCCGCCGGATCGGCCACCGGAACGGCCCGGTGGACGTCCGTCTCGCGGGTGGCGATGCGCCAGCGGCCGTCGACCCGGCGGAGCAGGTCGCGGTAGGTCGCGGCGGTCTGTGCCCAGCCGTCGGCGGTGCCGGCCATCGCCAGCACGTCGGTGACGGCCGTGGCCGTGCCGCCGACCACGTCGACGTCGATCACCGAGTTGACCGACCAGTGGTGCGAGGCGAACACGGTCTCCCACAGTTCGCTCGCGCCACGGCGGATCCCGTCCCGGCCGCGGAACACCGTGTCCGGGTCCGGCTGCCACCTCGCGTCCTCGGTCCACAGCGACAGGAACCACGGCAGGTCCCGCTTGTCGAAGGCGTGTGCGTAGCCGTGCAGCACTCGCCGGATCTCCTCCAGCGCCTCGACCCGGTCCAGCCGGACGGCGAGGTCGTCGTCGATCGCGGTACCCATCTCACCTGCTCCCCGTGGGCTCGACGTCGACGACCTCGTGGAAGTTCACGTCCGCGCCGGCTCCCGCGAAGTTGGCCATGTCGGCCTGGGCCGCCTGCCCTTCGGGCGAGGCGAACGCCGCGGCGCACGCGTCCCGGCTGTCCCATTCCATGACGGCGACGAGGAAGTGCTGCGGTGTCGAGCCGTCGAACGTGGTGGTCCGGCCCCAGCCGTAGGACCGCAGGCCCGGCAGTTTCGCCGCGAGCACGGCGTGCGTCCCCCGGTAGTGCTCGAGGAACCGCTCCGGATCGTCCGGGTGGTGGTAGTGCACGGTGATGCGGAACATCGATGTCTCCTCCCGGCCGTCACGCGCTCAGCGCGAAGCCCTCGTAGTCGTTGGCCGCGACGTCCTGGCACTTCTGCCAGTACGACCCGACCCCGCCGAGATAGGCCATGAGCAACCGTGGCTTGCCGGGCACGTTCGCGCCCATGTACCAGGAGTCGGTCCGGGGGTAGAGCGTCATGTCGCCGACCTCGCGCACGTGGTCGGTCCATTCCTTCTCCGCCGTCTCGGTCGCCTCCACGGTGCGGAGCTCCCTGCGCTGCATGTGCTCGACCAGATCGGCGATCCATTCGACGTGCTGCTCGATCGAGACGATCATGTTCGACAGCACCGACGGGCTTCCGGGGCCGGTGATCGTGAACAGATTCGGGAACCCCGCCGGGTTCAGGCCCAGGTACAGCGCCGGCCCGTCCTGCCACTTCTCCCGGAGCGTCAGGCCGTCCCTGCCGCGGATGTCGATGTTCAGCAGTGCACCCGTCATCGCGTCGAAGCCGGTGGCCAGTACCAGGCTGTCGACCTCGTACTCGCGATCACTGGTGCGCACGCCCCGCTCGGTGATCTCGACCAGCGGGGTTTCCTTCAGGTCGACCAGCTGTACGTGGTCGGAGTTGAACGTCTCGTAGTACCCGGTGTCGAGACAGGGCCGCTTCGTGCCGAACGCATAACCCTTCGGGCACAGTTTCTCGGCCGTCGCCGGGTCCTCGACGATCTCGCGGATCTTCCCCCTGACGAACTCGGCGGCCGTCTCGTTGGCCTGCTCGTCGACCAGCAGGTCGGTGTAGGCCTGGAGCACGCCGGTGAGGTTGCCGCGCTGCCAACGCTCCTCGTAGTTGCGGTGCCGGTCGTCGGGGTCGACCTCGAGTGCCGACCGCGTAGGCGGTTCGACCGCGACCCCGAAACCGGACTGCCTGCTCTCCTCCCGGATCTCGCGGTAGCGCGCCTTGATGTCGGCGACCATCTCCTGGTCGATCGGACCGTTGAAGGTCGGCAGGCTGAAGTTCGGCGTGCGCTGGAACACCGTCAGCTCATCGGCCTGCTTCGCGATGATCGGGATGGCCTGGATGCCGGACGAGCCGGTTCCGACGACGGCGACCCGTTTGCCGGTGAAGTCCACACCGGACTCCGGCCAGTCGCAGGTGTGGTACCAGTCGCCGCGGAACCGTTCGAGGCCGGGCACCTCGGGCTTCTTCGGCACCGACAGGCATCCGACGGCCATGATGCAGTAGCGGGCCGAGACCTGGTCCCCGGATTCGGTGTGCACCGTCCACAGTGCGGCGTCCTCGTCGTAGTGTGCCGCGGTGACCTTGGTGTCCAGCACGACGTCCTTGCGCAGGTCGTGCCGGTCGGCCACGTGGTGGATGTAGGCGAGGATCTCGGGCTGGCTCGGGTACTTCTCCGTCCACTCCCATTCCTGTTCGAGATCCACGTCGAACGAATAGGAGTAGTGCATGCTCTCGACGTCGCACCGGGCGCCGGGATACCGGTTCCAGTACCACGTGCCGCCGATGTCGGAACCGGCTTCGACGACCTTGACGCGCAGCCCCAGGTTCCGGAGCTTGTACAGCTGATACAGGCCGGAGAACCCGGCGCCCACGATGACGGCGTCCAACTCGGCTGGCAGATTCCTGGTAGCAGACATGGAGCGGTGTCCTCACATTCAGACAGGCGGACGGAACGGCAACGGACGAGCACCCGCCTCGGGCGCCGCGAACCGGCCGGGGAGGGAAGAGCCGGTGCTGGGCCGGGGCGTCAGCCCGCGGCCGACAGCTGACTGTCGATCTCCGTGGCGACGTAGGCGATCGCCTCCGCGCTACCGGGCAGCACGTTGACCATGGTGAAGAAGCCGTGCATCTGACCCGCGAATCTCCGGTGGCGGACCGGCACGCCCGCGGCCTCGAGCGCCTTCGCGTACGCCTCGCCCTCGTCCCGGAGGACGTCGTGCTCCGCGGTCACCACGACGGCGGGCGCCTGGCCCGAGAGGTCGCCGGCCTTCGCGGGGCAGGCGTCGGCGTTGGCGCGCTGCTCGGCGTCGGCGTAGTGGTCCCAGAACCAGATCATGGCCTCACGGTTGACCATCAGCTGGTTCTCCGGGTCGGCATAGGACGAGTTGTCGAAGTCGCAGTCGGTGACGGGGTACACGAGGATCTGCTGGGAGATCTCCGGACCACCGGAACGGGCTTTCTGGGCGACGATGGCGGCGAGATTCCCGCCCGCGCTGTCGCCTGCGACGATCAGCGGCACTCGCCGGCCCGCGATCTCGTCGAGGTGGGCCTCGACCCAGCGGAGCGAGTCCCAGGCGTCGTCGGCCGCCGCTGGATAGCGGTGCTCGGGCGCGAGCCGGTAGTCGACGAGCACCACGGCGCAGCCCGTCCTGTCGGCCAGCTGCCTGCCGAGCGTCTCGAACTCCTCGATCCTGCCGATCACCCAGCCACCGCCGTGGTAGTAGACGATCACACCGCGCGGCGCGGCGTTCGGCACCAGGATCTGCACCGGGACGGAGCGGCCCGGCAGGTCGATCGACCGGGTCTCGGCCCGCGCCATGTCCGGCCCCGGGCCGTACATCTCCTGCAGCGCCGCGGTGATCCCGCGAGCCTGCTGCGGATCCATTTCGTGGATCGGCGGCTGTCCGGATTCGGCGAGTTGGGCGAGCAGTGAACTGGTGGCCTCGTCGAGAGCCATGGGGCACCTCTTTGTGCTACTGGCGAGTGTGTGCGACCGGTGGACGCGAGGCGGACCTCACCTGGGCGAGAGACCTGCGTCACATGCTCGGCAAGTATGCGGCGGCGCCGAATTCATGTCAAGGATTAGCATGGTCTTGTTCGCATGCCGGACGGCCGACCGCAGCGCGCCGCAGGGCACGACCCGGAGCCGGCGGAGTACGCGAATCGGCCCCACCGACAGTCGAAACCGAATCATGTTCAGAGAATTGCCGTCACGCGCCACGACGCCGGGCCGGTAACCAGGTCCTTGCCCGGGATCCAGGATCATCATCGGTATCGTCGCCACATGGACCAAGACGCGCTGGAACCGCGCCAGCGGCCGTACAAGCGGGGCGACAAGGTCGCGCAGGCCGTGGCACGGAGCATCATGCGGAAGATCCGCACCGAGGGCCTCGAACCGGGCGCCCACCTGCCGTCGGAAGCGCACATGCTCAAGGAGTACGGCATCGGGCGCGGATCGCTGCGGGAGGCGCTGCGGATCCTCGAGGTCAACGGCTTGATCTGGCTCAAGCCCGGACCGGGCGGCGGCCCGATCGTCAGCGGCGCACAGCCCGACCACTTCGGACAGATGGCGACGCTGTACCTGCAGGCACAGGGCACGACGTTCCGCGAGCTCATCGAAGCACGCCTGGCCGTCGAGCCGCTCATGGCCCGACTCGCCGCGCAGCGGCAGGACCCACAGCACATGGACGAGCTGCGACGCGTCAGCGGGTCCCTCAAGGTCGACGACGATGCGGCCTACCTCGAATACACCGGCGACTTCCACCGGCTCATCGCGGAGATGTCCGGCAACGGCATCCTCAGCCTGCTCGGCCAGTCCCTGTCGGACATCTTCCGCGACCGGGTCAGCGGCATCGTGTTCCCCAAGTCGCGACGGAAAGAGGTCTCCGACGCCCACGTCGCGATCGCCAAGGCCATCGAGAACGGCGAGCCCGATGCGGCGCACGACCTGATGTACGAACACATGGCCAAGTACGTCAACTACGTCAAACGCGGCCACCCGACGCTGATCAACGAGGTCGTCGACTGGCGCTGACCGGAGCCCGCCACGCCACACCGGTACGCCGGCCGGTCCGGTCCGCGGCGGGCCGCCGACCGGGCGTCCACCATGGACGGAGCTGCCGGGTTCGGGCCTCCCACCGTCACCCGGACGGACACGCGAGGCCCTGCCTCCTGAGGCCCACCCGTCTCCCACCACCGCCCAACCGAAGGCGCTGCGCGCCACTGTCTAGGGCCCACCCGTCTCCCACCGCCGCCCAACCGGAGGCGCTGCGCGCCACTGTCTAGGATTCGAGCATGCGCGCACGCGACGGCCTGACCACGGGTATGGGCCGCCTGCTGCGCGGCGCCGCCGCGGGTACCGCCACCGGGCTGCTCGCCGTGTTCGCGCACGCCTCCGCGGGCGGTGCGCTACCGGGCTGGCCCGCGGTCGCCGGTCCGGTGCTGGCGATCGGCACGATCGCCAGCGGGCTGGCCCGCGTCCGGCTCCGGCCCACGGCACTGCTGGCCGTTCTCGGCCTCGGCCAGCTCGCGGTACACGCCGTACTCACGCTCGGAGCGGGTCACGGCCACGCACCCGACACCGCCGTGATGACCTTCGCGCATCTCGCGGCGACCGCGATCGTGTTCGCCGGTCTCACCGGCGCCGAACACACCCTGTTCGCCCTGGTCGCCGCTCTCGCCGCACGCCTGCCCGCCGGACCGACCCCGCTCGCCGTCGTCGGGCCGGTGTGGACACCGTGTCCGCCGCCACCGCAACAGCGGCCGGTCTCGCACGCCTTGCGCCCGCGCATCCGCGGCCGACGCGGCCCGCCCCCGTCGACGGTTCGACCCCTCGTCATCACCGTGTGACGCGTACCCGACGAAACGCCCGTGATCTGCATGTCCCGGCGGACGCCGCTGCGCGTCCACGTCCGCATGCCCGTCCCAGGAGCGATCCGTCATGTCCGAGACCACACTGCGCCCACCGGAGCGCGCAGCCACCACGACCGAAGACCCGGCAGACCCGGCACCGCGCCGCCGTGCCCGCTGGCGCGGTGCGCTGCTGCGACTGCACTTCTACGCGGGCGTCTTCATCGGCCCGTTCATCCTCATCGCCGCCCTCACCGGCACGGCCTACGCACTCACCCCGCAGCTCGAAGCGTGGCTGTACCACGACGAACTGACCGCGACGTCCCCGCACGACCCGCTCCCCCTGGCCGAGCAGGTCCACGCGGCGCAGCAGGTCGTCGCGGGCGCGCCGCTGCACGCCGTCCGGCCCGCCCCCGAACCAGGGGCGACCACCCGCGTGCTGTTCGCCGATCCCTCCCTCGGAGCGTCCGAGTTCCGCACGGTGTTCGTCGACCCGGGCGACGGCACGGTCACGGGAGACCTGACGACCTACGGCACCAGCGGCGTGCTGCCGCTGCGCATGACCCTCGATCAGCTCCACCGCAACCTGCTGCTCGGTGAACCCGGCCGGATCTACAGCGAACTCGCCGCGTCCTGGTTGTGGGTGGTCGCACTGGCCGGGGTCACCCTGTGGGCCGCACGCCGGAAGCGGAACCGCACCCGGCGGCGGGACCCGGCCCCGGCACGTGCAACCGCGACGCGCCGGCACAGCCGGCTGGGCATCGCGATGCTGGGCGGGGCGCTACTGCTGTCGGCGACCGGGCTCACGTGGTCCGCCTACGCCGGTGCGAACATCGCCGAGCTGCGCACCGCGGCGGGCTGGAGCACGCCGGAGGTCGACACCTCGGCCGCGCACCGGGAGCAGGACCCGCACGCCGAACACCGCGGCGCCGACGGCGACTCCGTGCCTGGTGACACCGCCGCGCCCGCGCCGTCCGACGACGCGACGGTCGAGACCGTGCTCGCCGCGGCTCGCGGCGCCGGAATCGACGCCTCCACGATCGAGATCGCCGTACCCGAGCGGCCTGGCGACGCCTGGACGGTCAGTGAGATCGACCGGAGCTGGCCGACCCAGGTCGACACGGTCGCCGTCGACGGTGCCACCGGCGAGGTCACCGACCGGGTGCGATTCGCCGACTACCCGCTCGGCGCGAAGCTGGCCCGCTGGGGCATCGACCTGCACATGGGCACGCTGTTCGGCTGGCCGAACCAGGTCGCGCTCGCCGCGGTCGGTGCCGGTCTGACGGCCGTGACGGTGCTCGGCTACCGCCTGTGGTGGCAGCGCAGGCCCGGCCGCGCCGGGTTCGGCAGGCCGGTATCCCGCGGACAGTGGCGCGGCCTGCCCCGGTGGGCTCTTGTCGCCGCGGGGGCCACCGCGGCCGCCATCGGCCTGCTGACACCGCTGTTCGGGCTCAGCCTGCTCGTCTTCGTTGTCGTCGACGTCCTCATCGGACGGCTGGCGGCACTGCGCAGGCGCCGCCTGTCCCACACCGGATGATCACGGGCGGGCCGTCCTGTCGCGGGCGGCCCGCCCGTCTCCCGTCACCCCAACCGGGCACGCTCCGCGTGACTGCTTTGGGCCCACCCATCTCCCACCGCCGCCCAACCGGAGGCGCTGCGCGCCGCTGCCTAGGATCGCTGGCGTGCCTTACGCCTACGCGGCCGACGGGGTCGCCCTGTACTACGAGATCCACGGCCCTGAGAACGCTGCCGGCAGAGGCCGCGGTGGTGCGGCCCAGGGTGGTGCGGACCACGGAGCCGGCGCCCAGGAACGTGGCGCCGCGCGGGCGGATCGGCCGGTCCTGCTGCTCATCGCCGGGCAGTCGAACAGCCGGCGCTGGTGGGACTCCGCGCGCGGTGACTTCGAGCGAGCGTTCCGCGTGATCACAATGGACCACCGCGGTATCGGCCGCAGCGACAAGCCGGACGACGACTCGTACAGCACCCGCGGGTTCGCCGAGGACGCGGTCGCCGTACTGGACGCCGCCGGAGCAGGACGCGCACACGTCTACGGCACGTCGATGGGCGGGCGGGTCGCGCAATGGCTGGCCGCCGACCACCCCGAGCGGGTCGACAGGCTCGTGCTGGGCTGCACCTCGCCCGGTGGGTCGCACGCGGTCGAGCGCGACCCGGACGTGACACGGCGGCTCGCACAACACGACGCCGCAGCCGTCCGGCAGGCACTGCTCGATCTGATGTACACCCCGGCCTGGCTGGCGGCCCATCCCGGGCCGTACCGCACGATCGGCGAACGCGACACGCCCCCGCACGTGCTGCGGCGGCACCGTATCGCCAGTCACCGGCACGACGCGTGGGACGTGCTGCCCGACATCACCGCACCGACCCTCGTCGTCCACGGCACCGACGACGTGTTCAACCCGGCGGCCAATGCCCCGCTGCTCGCCGAGCGCATCCCCGGCGCCACGCTGCGCCTGATACCGGGGGCACGGCACGCGTACTTCGAAGAGCGCCGCGACATCGCCGGGCCGCTCGTGCTCGACTTCCTCACCGCCGACGTGTGAGGCCTCACCGCAGGCGCGCGGCGGACCGTCAGTCGGCCGAGGTCTGTTCGACGGCATGGTCGGCGAGGTTGATGCCGGCGCTGCCGTAGAGGTTGAAGGCCGCGTCGATGCCGCGGGAACGCAGGTCGTCGAGTTCCTCGCCGCGTTGCGCGATCGCGGCCACCCTTCCGGTGAAACCCTTCTTGCGGAGCAGGTCGAGCACGAGCAGGTTCTCCCCATGGAACGGCATGGCCAGCAGAATCAGCTCGACCCGGCCCGAGCGCCTGACTCGGGCCCAGAAGTCCAGATCGGTCGCGTCGGCTTCGACGACGTCGAAGCCGCGTTCCCGCAGCTGCCCGGCACGGCCGCTGTCGTGCTCGACGCCGACGGCCCTGCGGCCGTGCACCTCGTGGAGCTGTTGGACGGCGGCCTGGCCCACCCTGCCCATGCCGAGCACCAGGGTGTCGGCGTCGCCGAGATCGATCGGCCGGTCGTCCGGGGCGAGGGATTCGGCGTCGCGTTCGGGCAGCCGCCGCGTCACCCACGCCTCGATTCCGGGGGCGAGCCGGTTGAGCACGGCCGAGAGGAGGAAACTCAGCGCCACGGCGAGTGCCAGCACGACGACCCAGTCCTCGGAGATGCCTCCGGTGGCGGCGACGACCGTGGCGACGATGAGGGCGAACTCGGAGTAGTTGCCGAGCGCGAGGGACGCGAGCGTGGCGGTGCGGTAGCGCAGGCGCATCAGCCACAGCAGCGTGAAGAACGCCAGCGACTTCACGGGGATCAGCACGGCCAGCAGCGCGGCGATGCCGACGGCCTCCCACGTGGGCGTGCCCGTCAGGCCGATGCTGACGAAGAAGGCGATCAGCAGCACTTCCTTGCCGGTCAGCAGCAGCCGTGCCAGGTCCCCCGCGCGGCGGTGACCGGCCAGCAGCGCGCCGATGATCAGTGCGCCCAGGTCGCCTTTGAGCCCGACCAGGTCGAACAGCACGTATCCGGGCACGAGCGCCATCGTCAGGCCGAACAGGGCACCGAGTTCGACCGAGTCGATGCGGTCCCAGGCCTTGCCGGCCAGCCAGACTCCCGGCACGAGCAGCACGAGCGCCAGCGCCCACGGCGAGGGCAGCGTTCCCTTGGACACGGTCAGCACGATCACGGCGACGATGTCCTGCATGATCAGCACGCCGATGGCGATGCGACCGTACAGCGTCTGGTTGTCCCGGCGTTCGTCGAGCACCTTGACGACGAACACCGTCGACGAGAACGACAGCGCGAGCGCGACGATCGCCATCTCCGTCAGGTCGGCGTCGGCCAACAGTGCGAAGCCGAACGGGGCGATGGCCAACAGCATGGCGACGCCCAGCAGGACGCTGAAGGCCATGTGCGCCAGCGACGTCAGCCACACCCTGGCCTTGAGCAGCGACCGCACGTCGAGTTTGAGGCCGATGCCGAACAGCAGCAGGGTCACGCCGAGGTCGGCGAGTGTCTGCAGGCCGGGCATGTGGTCGACCCCCGCGGCCTGCAGACCGAAACCGGCGACGAGGAACCCCACCAGCGGTGGGAGTTTCACGAGCAATGCCAGGCCGCCGGCCGCGAACGCGGCGACGAGATAGATCGCTGCTGTTTCCATGGGCCCCTCTTTCCGCCGAATCGCCGCAGCAGCGTACCCAGCGCGCCCGGATCGTCCCGGTTCCGGTCGCGCATTCACCGGGTGTACCGACGTCGTCACGGCGCAGCCACCGCGGTCGCACCCGCGGTCCACTGTGGATCCCCTTGGACGCCGCACCGCGACGCACGCCGACTCCCCTGCCACGGCCCGCCGAGCCGGAACGGCCCCCACCACGACGCGGCGCACGGCCCGGCACCGTCCGGTACGGCGATCGGCTGTGATCGAGGCGTGTCCCCGCAGCACCGGAGGGACGCGTGGGCCCCTCCGGCTCGACCTCGGACAAAAAACAAGCCCAGGTCTACGACCTGGGCGTTTGCTCCCCCAGTTGGATTCGAACCAACAACCCTCCGGTTAACAGCCGAATGCTCTGCCAATTGAGCTATGGGGGAATGTTCTGTTGTCGTCGGCGCTCTCGCTGTCGACGGGTAGTAACTTTAGACCATGGCCGCTGGCGCCTTCACACGGGGTCCCCCTCCGGTGCGCCGCCACCGTTTCCGGTGGCCAGGTGCCTCGGCGTGGACGGGGCCGGTGGAGAATGAGCGCTTCAAGGAAACAGCACGAGGAGGCTCACCGCCATGAACAAGTTCCTGCTGGGTGCGGCCGTCGGCTATGTCCTGGGCGCTCGCGCCGGGCGCACCCGGTACGAGCAGATCGTGCGGACGTACCGCAAGGTCGCCGATCACCCCGCCGTGCAGGGTGCCGCGGGGGTCGCGCGTGCCAAGCTCGGCGAGAAGATGGGCGAACGCGTTCCGTTCGGGCGGTCGGCCCAGCACTGACCCGGCTCGGCGCCGGGCGCTGCGGCAGTCCGGCGCCGAGATCGCCGCGGGCCACGCCGGGTCGCTCCGGGTCGGTCACGGCGTCCGTGCGACGACGAACACGCGCCGGAACGGCAGCCACGTCGTCCCGTCGGCCCGCTGTGGGTAGGCCTCGGCGAGCAGCTCGGCGAGCTCGCCGCGGAACTCGTCCCAGTCGGCGTCGGCGAGCGCCGCCCTGATCGGCCGCAGCGCGGTGCCGGTGATCCACTCCAGTACCGCGTCGTCGCCGTGCAGCGGCTGCACGTAGGTCGTTTCCCAGGCGTCGACCGTGCACCCGGCATCGGCCAACAGGTCGGCGTAGTCCTCGGGGTCGTCGACCGCATCGGCACCGCGCAGTGACACGCTCGCCAATCTGCTCCGCCACCGCTCGCTCGCGGCGAGCCTGCGGGTGAGCACATGGGAGGGCGCGTTGAAGTTGCCCGGCACCTGCATCGCCAGCCACGCCCCGGACGGCAGCTGCCGCGCCCAGCGCCGCAACAGGTCGCCGTGCCCGCTGACCCAATGCAGCACCGCGTTACTCACCAGCACGTCGGTGTCGGGTTTCGGTGTCCAGGTGCCGACATCGGCGACCTCGGCCGCGATCCCCGCGGCACGGGCCGCCTCGACCATCTCCGGTGAGCTGTCGAACGCCTCGAGCTGCGCCGAAGGCCACCGCCGCGCCAGGCTCGCCGTCAGGTTGCCGGGCCCGCAGCCGGCGTCGACGACCCGTCGTGGCCGCTCGGCCGGCACCCGCGCGACGAGCTCGTGGAAGGGCCTGCCACGCAGGTCACCGTAGGTCAGATACGCAGCAGGATCCCACATACCGTACAACCGTACTGCTGCGGCGGGCGGCGTCACAACCCACCACCCGCGGCCGCCGGGACCCGGTCGGCACCGGCCTCAGGACTGTCCACCGGAGAGGCGTTCGGCGGCCTCCCTGGCCATGGCCCGCACCGCGTCGACGTCGGTGCCGGGATCGGGCCGGGCCTGCAGCATCACACCGTCGGCGCCGGGCACCTTGCGCAGCACGAACCACGCTCCCCCGCCGTCGGCGAGGTCGGTGCGGTGCCGCGCCCGAATGGACCCTTCCACGCGCCGTCGCACGAGCTCCGGCAGCCGTCCCGCACGCGGAAGCCCGACCCGCACCGGTGGCCGATCACGAAGCAGAACCGCGCCGCCCACCTCCTCGGCCTCCTCGGCTTCGACCACCGTGAGCGTCCCGGCGTCCCACCCGGCCTTGCTCACCAGGTGCCAGTCCACCCGCCGCGGACCGTCCTGTCCGGGCAACCACAACCCGAGCCGCGTCACCACCACGTGACCACGGTCGGCCTCCGCAGCGGCGACGACGTCCTCGCCGCGCTCCAGCACGGCCCGGATCTCCTCCGGCACCGACGGCCCCGACAGCCTGCGCCACCACCGCGACACCGTCATTCGAACCCGCCCGCGGCCTGGCCTTTGAGGGCCTTCCGGTACTCCTCGAGCGCGACGAGGTCACCGAACAGGTCCCGGTACTCGTCCGGTGAGTCCACAGGGGACAGTCGCTGGAGCTTCGACTTCAGTTCACCGATCTGACGGCCAACGAGATTCTCCTGCACGGCCGAGAACATCGACTGCACGTAGCGCGCATCGGCGTCCCCCACCGACTGCGGCGGCTCGACGGCCAGCTCCGAGAGCAGCGACGCCACCCCCGCGTTCTCGGCCTGCTGCGCCGCGGCCTCGAGCAGCGCGGGGCCGGACAGTCCGGAACCGGTGCCGCCGGCGGCGAGCACGGCCCGGTGCACCGCGACGTACGCGGGATGGGTGAAGGCATCCTCGGGCAACGTGTCGTACTGCGGGCCCGCCAGCGCGGGTTCCTGCAGCGCCGCCTTCAGCACCTCGCGCTGCGCCGTGCGCTCGGGATCACGCGGATCGGGCCGGGCGAACGCGGGCGCCTCGCCGTTCTCGGCGCCGGCACCGCGCGAGGGCTGTTTCCGCCCGCTCGCCTTCACCGGCGCACCCGCGCTCTCGCGCACCCGCCGCACGACCATCGCCTCGTCCTGCCAGCCGGTCCACCACGCGAGCTTCGTCGCGTAGCCGTCCCGCTTGGCGCGGTCCCTGATCTGGGCGACGAGCGGGACGGTGCGCTGCAGCGCGGCGACCTGGCCGTCCACGGAGTCGAGGTCGTACTCGGCCAGCAGGCTGCGGATCGCGAACTCGAACAGCGGGGTCCGGCGCGACACCAGGTCTCGCACCGCCGAGTCGCCCTTGTTCAGGCGCAACTCGCACGGGTCCATGCCCTCGGGGGCGATCGCGATGTAGGTCTGCCCCGCGAACGTCTGGTCGCCCTCGAACGCCTTCAGCGCCGCCTTCTTACCGGCCTCGTCGCCGTCGAACGTGAAGATGACCTCGCCGCGGAACGCGTCGTCGTCCATCATCAGCTGGCGCAGCACCCGCATGTGCTCCTCGCCGAACGCGGTACCCGACGAGGCGACCGCGGTGGGCACACCCGCCTCGTGCATCGCCATCACGTCGGTGTAGCCCTCGACGACGACCACCTGATGCCGTTTGGCGATCTCCCGTTTGGCCAGGTCGAGCCCGAACAGCACCTGTGACTTCTTGTAGATCGGGCTCTCGCTCGTGTTCAGGTACTTGGCCTGGATCGGGTCGTCGTCGAACAACCGGCGCGCGCCGAACCCGACGACGTCACCGCCGCGGTCCTTGATCGGCCACACCAGGCGGCGGTGGAACCGGTCGATCGGCCCGTTACGGCCCTCCTTGGAGATCTGCGCCTTGTACAGCTCCCCCAGTTCGAAACCCTGGTTCAGCAGATGCTTGGTGAGCTTGTCCCACCCGCCGGGGGCGAACCCGCAGCCGAACCGGGCCGCCGCCGCCTGATCGAACCCGCGTTCCTTCAGGAACGTCCGCGCCGTCTCCGCCTCGGGCGTGGTGAGCTGCTCGGCGTAGAACGCCTGTGCCGCCTTGTGCACCTCGACCAGCCGCAGCCGCGTGCCACGGTTCTCCCTGCGGACGTCACGGCCGCCGCCCTCGTAGGTCAGCTGCAGCCCGATGCGGTCGGCCAGCCGTTCGACCGCCTCCACGAACGGCAGGTGCTCGATCTGCATGATGAATTTGATGACGTCGCCGCCCTCGCCACAGCCGAAGCAGTGGAAGGTCCCGTGCGTCGGGCGCACGTTCATCGACGGCGTCTTCTCCTCGTGGAACGGGCACAGGCCCTTCAGCGCCCCGCCACCGGCTCGGCGCAACCCCACATACTCGCCGACGACGTCGTCGATCCGATTGCGCTCGCGTACCTGCGCGATGTCGCTGTCCCGGATCCGTCCCGCCACGCCCCCACTTTAGGCCAGGACCCGATCGCCTCCGACCGGGCATACTCTGCCCATGCCCGACACTCCGGCGGCGTCCGACGAGGCCGCCCGTTTCACCGCCGTACGCGCCCATCTCGTCGGCGTCGGATACCGGCTGACCGGCTCTCTGGCCGACGCCGAGGACGCCGTGCAGGACGCGTGGCTGCGACTGACCTCGCTCGACGACGACCGGCGCGCGGCGATCCACGACCTGACGGCCTGGCTGACGACCGTCGTCGCCCGGCTGTGCCTGGACCGGCTCCGGTCGGCGGCCACCCGCCGCGAACGGTATGTCGGCCCGTGGCTGCCCGAACCGGTCGTGACCGCCACCGACGGCAGGCCCGACCCCCTCGAGGCCGTGGTGGCCGACGACGGCGCCCGCATGGCGGCCATGGTCGTGCTCGACACCCTGCCACCCGAGCAGCGCCTGGCGTTCGTGCTCCACGACGCGTTCGGGGTGCCGTTCGCCGAGATCGCCGAGACCCTCGGCTGCAGCTCCGACGCGGCGCGGCAGTACGCCTCCCGTGGCAGGCGCACGGTGCGCGATGCGGATCCGCCGCCGCGCGCCGGCGACGACCACCGGCGGGTCGTCGAGCAGCTGCTCACCGCCATGGCAACCGGTGACGTCCAGGCGGTCGCCCGCGTGCTGCACCCCGACGTGGTGCTCATCGGCGATTCCGACGGCAAGGCCCGCACCGCGCGGCGCGTCATGTCGGGGGCCGACAGGATCGCACGGTTCTTCGTGGGCCTGCTCACCGTCTACCGGCCGGGCGCTTTCGCGGCGGCCCGGCCGGTGATGGTCAACGGTGACCTCGGCGTGTACCTGCCGCCGGTGCCGGGCGGCGAGGGTTACCACGACCTCGACGCCCACGTGCAGACGGTCGCCGTCGCCGGCGGCCGGATCGTGGCGATCTACGACCAGGTAAACCCCGACAAGCTCACGCGCCTGCCGTCCCCTCCCGCCTGACCTCGCCGAGTTCCACCCGGCAGGCGTCGCCGGAGGTGAACCCCTGGTCGACGATGCCGAGCGCGGCGTTCGACCGTCCGCGCATGTTCTCCAGTCCGATCTGCAGCGACAGTTCGACCACACCCGCCGGGCCGAACTCGCGTTCCAGTTCGGCGACCTGCTCGTCGGTCACCGCGATCGGTGTGTCGGTCATGGCGTCGGCGTAGGCCAGCGCCAGCCGTTCCGGCCGCGTGTACAACGGCGAGGTGGCGTAGTGGTCGATGTCCTTCAACCGGTCGATGTCGAGTCCGTCGTGCTGCTGCAGCATCGTCCCGAAGTCGATGCACCACGAGCAGCCCAGCCGCACCGCGACCCGATAGACGGCCAACTCGCGCACGCTGGTCGGCAGCACGGTCGAGGCGCGTTCGGCGAGCATCTCGAACACGCCGTAGGCGCGCATCAGTTTCGGGTGGTGGGCGGTCACGGCGAACGGCTCCGGCACGGCGCCGTACTTGCGTGCGACGACGCGGTACAGCACACGCGTCACCGGGCCTGCCTGGTCGGCGGTGACGACGGGAATGCGGGGCATGGCGATTCCTCCTCGGGTGTGCGATCGATTCTCACCCTGGGGACGAGACGGCGCCTGCCGATGTGACAGCACGGGGATGCCGCGTCGAAGCCCCGATCGGCGCGCCAGGCACGCCTACGGCCGCCACGTCGAAGGCCGGTACCTCGGGCAGGGCCGTGCCTCGAGCTCCGCCCGCCCGCCGCACACGGTCGACAGCCGGGCCCGCCGCGTTCAGGGGGACGTGAGCGACCGGACGTCCCAGATCCACATGTCCCCACGGAACTGTCCGGGCTTGCCGATCAGCCCTTCGGTCGTGCTGCGGAGCGCTTCCGCGTGGGGGTGATCCGCGTCCAGTACGACCAGGTCGGTCCGCCACTGCCGCAGATCCGCCTCGGCCTGCGTGCGTTCGGCCTCTCCCACGTCGGCGGCGATACCGCTCTCGTCGACCTCGTCGAGGATCGACGACAGCAGCGTGCGCTGCGCCCCGTAGATGCCGGAACCGTCCTCGGCGGGGCCGACGAAGTAGCCCTCCGCGAGGGGGAAGCCGAGCCCCTGGCTGACCTGCCAGTGCAGCGGATCGGCGTAGCCGGTGTCGGGCAGCGGCACGACGGCGACCGATCGGCCGTCCCTCACATGGTCGGCCCACTGGCCGGACGCGAGGAACTCGGGCACCGGCTCGCGTTCTGCCACGGGAAGTTCGGTGGGCATGATCGGCACGAGCGCGACCAGCAGCGCGCCGAACCAGCCCACCCGCGCGACGTACGCCCACTCCCGGAGCCACGGCAGGCGCAGCACGCGCTCGGTGGCCAGCGCGAGCAGGATGCCGCCCAACGGCGCGCACGCCATCGCGAACCGGGATTCGAGCACCGACGACACGAGCGGCGCGTCGACCAGCAACAGCCACGGCCCGGGAATCGACGTCCCCGTGCCGTTCACGACGAGCAGCACCCCCGTGGACAACCACGCCATCGCCAGCATCGAGACGGCGACCGCGCGGGCGGCGGCGACCCGCCACAGCGCGACCGTCACGCCGAGCAGCACCAGCACGAGCGGCCAGCCGAAGAACGCGTTCTCCTCGGTGCGGTTGAGCGACAGGTCCACGGCCGACGACTCGGTGCCCGCCAGCGATGCCGTCGCGTACGCGGTGAATGCACCGAGATCGTTGCCCTGGAAGCCGTGCTCGATCCCCGTGTAACTCTGCGGACCGGCGAACTGCCACCACAGTGGCACCGCCACGATCGCGCCCGCGACGATCGCGCCGATACCGATGCCCGTACCGAGCGGGCGCACCATCGGCCCGATCTCCGCGGGCCTCGACAGCGCGTACACCAGCGCGAACACCGTCAGCGCCAGCGCCGCGATCAGCAGCGGCTCCTCGCCCAGCAGCACCTGGTACGCCGCCAGCAGTCCGAGGATCACGCCGCCCGCGACCGGCCGCTCACCGCGCGCCAGCAACAACAACCGGTGCACCAGCAGCGGTACCAGCAGCAGCACGACGAAGTTGGGGTGGGCGTTGGCGTGGGAGATGATGGGCGGAGCGAACCCGGCGAGCGCCGCGCCGATCGCTGCGGCACCTCGGCTGGCGACGACGTGCCGGGACAGCAGCCAGTACCAGGCGACGGCCGTCCCGGCGAGCCCGCCGGTGAGGGTGAGCGCCCACGTCACGGTCGGTCCGAACAGGACGGTCACCGGCGTCAGCGGGATGCCGACGCCGAGCATCGCCGTGTTGGCCATGAGGTTGACGCCGAGCGGATGGTTCTGCAGATCGGTGTGCAGCGGATTCGACAGCGTCAGCACGTTCTTCGCGGCGACGGCGAAGAACCACTCCCACATGTTCTGGTCCTGCCCGCTGCCCGCCAGGTAGCCGGAGTCGAGGTTCTGCCACAACCCGCGGTAGACCAGCAGCGCCGCCGCCACGCAGGCCACCACGACGAGCAGGTCGGCGATGCGGCCGCGGGCGCGCGTGTCGAGCCGCACCCGGGAGGGTGCGGCGGGCGACGCGCATGTCACGGCGTGACCACCCGCGCGACGAAGTAGACGGCGCCGGTACCGGCGTGGCGTACCAGCAACAGGAAGGGCCGGTTGACGTCGACGACCACGGGTTCACCGGTCGGCATGGACACGAGTCGCATCGTGGCCGCCGTCGCCGCGGCACCTTCGAGGCCGTGCTCGTCCAGTCGCAGCACCGCCCGGTGCAGTACATCGGAGACATGCAGCCGCGGATCGCCGGACAGGCCGCCGAGATCGGCCTGCGGGGTGAACATGCGCCGCACCCCGAGGCCCCGCAACGCGTCACCGAGCGGAACCGGCACGTCGAGCGACACCCGCGGCATCGTCAACCGCACCTGTTCCGGTGCCAGCGCCGCGAGCAGGTCGGCCAGCGCGGTCTCGTCCAGGGCGACCTCGGCGTCGGCGAGCCTGCGGTCCGGTAGGAGGACCACCGCCTCGACACCGCCGACCGCGGGCACGGCGACGGCCTGCCAGCCCCCGAACTCGGCGTAACGCATCCGCGCCGTCTGCCGCATCATCGGCACGGTCAGCGGCCCGTCGGGCCCGTGGAAATCGGCGTCGGCCGTGGCGTCGGTGGGGAACGGATGCCGCCAGGCGCAGCGCAGGTACAGCGCGTTGACCAGCGTGGCGACCGTGTCCGGGCCGACCGAGCCCGGTGGCAGCAGCTCGGGAATCAGGTCCCGCGTCGTGGCGGCCACGTCGGCGTTGATCGCGGCCCGGGCGGCCTCGGGGTCGTCGACGAACGGCGCGGCCGCGACCCGGCCCGAAGCCCGCTGTTCGAGCGCCTCCGCGTAGCCGTCCTCGACGGCCAGGCCGTCCCACGCCCACAGCGTGTTCGACACGGCGAGCACCGGTTCCTCCTGGCCGGTCCTGGCCTCGAGCACCGCAGCGGCGTCCAGCAGCCGGGTCTGGTCCGCGAGCGCGGACGTCTGTCCGGCGACCAGCGCGGTGATCTCGTCGGCGGTCTCACCCCGTGCACCGTCGGCCACGAGCCCCAACGCGCCCGCCGCCGAGTACGGCGACACGCAGGCGTCGTCGGTTCCGGGGTCCCCCGCGGTCGCACGATGCACGGCGAGCGCGAACGTCCGGTGCGCGGCTTCCGCCGGGTCCGTCGTGACCTCCATTCCGTGACCGTATCGTCATCCGGCGCGGTTATGCGTGGCGGCCCGTGTGCCAGGAATGCCAGGCGTGCGCCTGCGCATCGGTGAGCGTCGCCACCTGGTCGATCACCACACGCAGCCGTTCGGCGTCGCTCTCGGCGCCGGACCACATCTGCCGGAACACCGGCTCGAGTGCCTCGGGGGACCGCGCGAGCAGCACGTCGATCAGCTCGGCGAGCAGCTGCCGCTGCCCCTCCTGCAGCGCAAGCCTGCGCCGGTCACTCATGACGTACCGCAGCGCCATCGCCTTCAGCAGCGCGACCTCGGCCGCCACGCGGGCGGGCACCCGCAGGTCGGCCTCGTAACGCCACAGCGGGCGGTGCCCGTACTCCTCGCGGGTGGCGGTCACGGCCGCGGAGGCGAACCGTCCGACGAGCTCGCTGGTGAGCCGCTTCAGCGTGACCTGCGCGCCGAGGGTCGAGTCGTAGCCGCGCGCGGCGAGCTCGGCCACGACCGGCAACGTGAGCAGTTCCGCCGCGGCGTCCTCGACCGCCGACACCGGTTCGGCCGTGAAGTGTTTCGCCGCGAGCGCCGCGACGGCCGCCCGTTCGACGGGGTCGGCGAGCATCCCGAACGAGATCCGGCCCGCCCGGACCGCGTCCTCGACGTCGTGCACCGAGTAGGCGACGTCGTCGGCCCAGTCCATGATCTGTGCCTCGAGACACCGCCGGCCACCGTGTGGCCCTGCCTCGTCGCCGGTCCCGCCGTCGCTGCCCGTGGGGTCGCGGTTCGTGGGGTCGCGGTTCGTGGGGTCGCTGCCCGTGTTGCCGTGCGTGCGGACGCCGTCGCCACCACCGTCGCCGCCACCACCACCGCGGAGCCAGCGGAACACGGCCAGATCGTCGGCGTACACCCCGAACTTCGCCGTGCCGGGCCGCCGCGGCCACGGATACTTGGTCGCGGCGTCGAGGCTGGCGCGCGTGAGGTTGAGCCCACCGGTGACCGTGTCCGCGAGTCCGGGGGCGACATCCGGGTCGCCGCCCAGGATCTTCGGTTCGAGCCGGGTGAGGATGCGCAGGGTCTGGGCGTTGCCTTCGAAACCGCCGCACGGCTCCGCCGCCTCGTTGAGGGCGTGCTCGCCGTTGTGGCCGAACGGCGGATGTCCGATGTCGTGGGCCAGCCCCGCCGTGTCGACGATGTCCGGATCGGCACCGAGGTCCTCGGCGATCCCCCTGCCGATCTGAGCGACTTCGAGGGAATGGGTGAGCCGGGTTCGCGGCACACCGCTCACCTCGGCCCCCTCCCCCGGGCCGACGACCTGGGTCTTGCCGGCCAGCCTGCGCAGCGCCGCCGAATGCAGCACGCGGGCGCGGTCCCTGGCGAACGGCGACCGGGTGTCCTCCCGCGCTCCGCTCAGTGCACCGCCCTTGGCCGGTTCGGGATGCAACCGTGCGCGGTCCTGCTCGGTGTACGACACCCGCGTCAGTCTACGAACCCGGCCCGTCCTGTCACGGCAAGCGCGCCGCGGCGGCCGCGGGCGCGCCGGTCCGCGACCTCGGCAGTCGGGCCCCGCCGGTCGTCACTACCGAATGCTGTCGGTGCCGAATAGGTGGTAGTACAGCAACGCGACGGTCTCCCGCCCGATGTACCAGGCCTGCGTCTCCCGTGTCCGCACGATCGGCCCCGAGTGCGTCGGCGACGTCCACGCCTCGAGACCGGCGTCCTCGGCCATCGTGCGGGCCCGCAGCGAGTGCCACGGATCGCTGACGATCACCGTCGTGGCCCAGCCGCGGTCCTGCAGCTCCCGCGCCGCAGCCTGCAACGACCGCAACGTGTCGGCACCCTCCGGCACCGTCAGCACGTCCTTCTCCGGAACGCCGTTGTCGGTGAGCCACCGGGCACCCGATTCGGCCTCGCTGTAGGTGTCCCCGGGAGCGCGTCCGCCCGTCGTGACGATGCGCGGCGCGACGCCCTGGTCGTACAGCTCCTTCGCCTGGCCGAGACGATAGGCGAACACCTGCGATGGCGTGCCGTTGTACTGCGCGGCGCCGAGCACCACGATCGCGTCGACCTGCGGGCGTTCGTCGGCACGCGCCACGTACCACACCCGTAGTGCCGTACCGCCGACCAGCACGAGCGCCATGATCAGGACACCGGCGACGGCGCGGCGGATCCACCGCGTCACCCCCACGGCAACGCCTCTCAGCAGCCGATGAGGCGAGCCGCCAGATACGACTCGAGTTTGTCGATGGCGATGCGTTCCTGGCTCATCGTGTCGCGCTCACGCACCGTCACCGCGTGGTCGTCGAGCGTGTCGAAGTCGACCGTGATGCAGAACGGCGTGCCGATCTCCTCCTGGCGCCGGTACCGCTTTCCAATGGACTGCGCGTCGTCGAAGTCGACGTTCCAGTGCTTGCGCAGCATCGCCGCGATGTCCCGAGCTTTCGGCGTCAGGTCGGAGTTGCGCGACAGCGGCAGCACCGCGACCTTGTACGGCGCCAGCCGCGGGTCGATCTTCAGCACCGTGCGCTTGTCGACGCCGCCCTTGGCGTTCGGCACCTCGTCCTCGATGTAGGCGTCGAGCAGGAACGCCATCATCGGACGGCCGACACCCGCCGCGGGCTCGATCACGAACGGCCGGTACCGCTCGCCGCCAGCCTGGTCGAAGTAGGACAGGTCGACACCCGAGTGGTTCGAGTGGGTCGTGAGGTCGAAGTCGGTGCGGTTGGCGATGCCCTCGAGTTCACCCCACTCCTGGCCCGCGGAGAACTGGAATCGGTACTCGACGTCGACGGTCCGCTTCGAGTAGTGGGACAGCTTCTCCTGCGGGTGCTCGTACAGCCGCAGGTTCTCCTCCCGGATGCCGAGGTCGACGTACCAGGCCTTGCGCTGCTCGATCCAGTACTCGTGCCACGACTCGTCCTCGCCCGGTTCGACGAAGAACTCCATCTCCATCTGCTCGAACTCGCGTGTGCGGAAGATGAAGTTGCCGGGCGTGATCTCGTTGCGGAACGACTTGCCGATCTGGCCGATGCCGAACGGCGGCTTCTTCCGGGCCGTGGTCTGCACGTTGAGGAAGTTCACGAAGATGCCCTGCGCGGTCTCGGGGCGCAGGTAGTGCAGCCCCTCCTCGGACTCGACGGGACCGAGGAACGTCTTGAGCATCATGTTGAACTCGCGCGGCTCGGTGTACCGGCCGCGGTTGCCGCAGTTGGGGCACGGCACGTCGGAGAGGTCGTCCTCGTTGATCGGCGTGCCCGTGCGCTCGGCGTAGTCCTCGGCCAGCTGGTCGGAACGGAACCGGCGGTGGCACTCCAGGCATTCGACCAGCGGGTCGTGGAACGCGCCGACGTGGCCGGAGGCCTCCCACACCTGACGCGGCAGGATGACCGACGAGTCGATGCCGACGACGTCCTCACGGCCCTGCACCACGGTCTTCCACCACTGGCGTTTGATGTTGTCCTTCAGCTCGACGCCGAGCGGTCCGTAGTCCCACGCCGACCGGGTACCGCCGTAGATCTCCCCCGAGGGGAAGACGAAGCCACGACGCTTGCAGAGGTTGACGACGGTCTCGATGTTGTTGGCGGGCACTCCACGCTCCGTGGGAACTATCGCAGTGGTGGGTCGGATTATGTGAAGCACCAGACTAGCCCGAGGCCGCGGCCGCTCCTGCGAGGGGCGGGCCGCTCCTGCGAGGGGCGGGCCGCTCCCGCGGGGCCGCCGATCCGCAGCGTCCGGCCACCGGCGCCGGCCCCACCCGTGCACCCGGCTCGCCGCTCCGCGGCCGAGCGACGGGACCGGCCGCGTCGGCGCACTAGGATGGACGCGCACACACCCATCAACCGACCACGACCGCACAACACAGCGACCGCACAACACAGATCACCCACCGGAGAGCCGTGTGCCGGCACACGGCGGACGCAGGCTGGAGCATGCGACATGGCGACGGCGAGTTCCGACGCGGCGCCCGCGGGCCCACCCGGCCCCGGTGAGACGGGCGCGGACGGTCACGTCGACGCCGGCCACGACCCGGCCGTACCGGGCCACCGCGACGGTCACCCGCATCCCGACGACACCGGACACGATGTCGCAGGGCACGATGTCGCGGGGCACGATCACCCGGGCGGTCCGGTGCCGCTGACGCCGCCGCCGTCACCGACCGCGCTGACCGATGCGGGCGAGCTGCTGCGGGCACTGGCCGCACCGGTGCGGATCGCCATCGTGCTGCAGCTGCGGGACGGCGACCGGTGCGTGCACGACCTGGTGGACGCCCTGGACGTGGCCCAGCCGCTGATCAGCCAGCACCTGCGTGTCCTCAAGGCGGCCGGCGTTGTACACGGTCAGCGACGCGGACGCGAGGTCGCCTACCGACTGGTCGACGATCACCTGGCACATATCGTGGTGGACGCCGTCGCACACGTGCAGGAGGAGGCGAAGCGATGAGCACTTCGACGAGCAGCTCGTCGGCCGACAGCACCTCGGCGGGAGCCAAGGCGTCCAAGGCGCCGCTGCCGGGGCGCAGGGCGACCCGGCAGCGGGCCGCGGTCGTCGAGCTGCTGGCCGAGGTGGACGATTTCCGGTCGGCGCAGGAGCTGCACGACGAACTGCGCCGCCGCGGCGAGGGCATCGGCCTCACGACCGTGTACCGGACACTCCAGTCGCTGAGCGACGCCGACGAGATCGACGTGCTGCGCACCGACTCCGGCGAGGCGCTGTACCGACGCTGTTCGGAACACCATCACCACCACCTGGTGTGCCGCAGCTGCGGCTATACGGTCGAAGTGGAGGGACCGGCCGTGGAACGCTGGGCCGAGGCGATCGCCTCCGGCAACGGTTTCTCCGACATCAGCCACATGATCGAGATCATGGGCACCTGCTCGACCTGCGCCGCGCAGCAGGCGAGCTGACCGGTCAGGTCTCGTACGGCTCCTCCGGCCGGGGAATCTCCCGCAGCGTGCGCACGGCAAGGTCGGGGACGTAGTCGCGGGCGCGCGTGTCGTCGGCGGGCACCAGGTGTCCCGTGACCTCGACCCACGTGTCCGACGGCAGCAGGTCCGCCTGCCCACCGGTGAGGCCGGTGCGGACGGCGAACGCGTCCGCCGCGCAACAGCTCATGGTCATGCGCGCCAACTGCGGACCGTCGGCGGTCTGCACGACGAAGCCGGTGAGCCGCACCGTGCGTCCGTCGAGGGAATCGCGTTCGTCCCATCCGGCGCGGGCGACGAAATCGCCCACCGGCAGCGACACGACCTCGCGGGGCGGGAGCGGTGCGAACTCCGTGTTTCCGGGTTCGGTGTTCTGCCTGGTCCGCAGCACCGAGTCGGCGCCCAGCGCCGGGGGCGCCACGAGCAGCACGGCGAGCACGGGCACGACGATCAGCCACGCCGAACGCGCGGTGTGTTCGTGTCCGCCCTCCCCCGCGCACGCGTCGGGTGCGCAGCCACGGCCGTCACCGGCGTCGTCGGTTTCGTCGGTGTCTCCCGCCGCAGCGCGCGCTCCGTCGCGGACGTCCCGCACGATCGCCACGCCCGCCAGCACGAGCATGACGATGCCCGCACCGACCAGCCACGGCTGGTGTGTGGGCTTGACATAGCGCAGGTAGTCGCCGGTCACGGCGATCTTCAGCAGCGCACCGCCGAGCAGTAGCAGCAGGACGTTCTGGGTCTCGCGCCTCACCGCACGCCTCCCAGGAAGACCAATCCCGACACGACGGCACAGCCGATCGCCACCACGAACGTGACCGGCGCGAACCGCAGCGCGAACGCCCGTCCGAACGTGCCGGCCTGCAGGGCGAACAGCTTCGCGTCGATGGCGGGGCCGACGACGAGGAACACCAGCCGCGGCAACAGCGGCAGCGCCGACAGTGACGCGGCGACGAACGCATCGGCCTCGCTGCACAGCGACAGCACCACGGCCAGCACCGCCATGACCAGGACACCCAGCACGATCTGCTCACCGAGGGAGGAGAACCAGTCCGCGGGGATAACCACGCCGAACGCCGCAGCGACCAGACCGCCCAGCACGAGGAAACCGCCCGCGTCGACGAGGTCGGCCCTGGCGGTCTCGGCGAACACGCGCCACCGGTCGCGCCCTGCCGTGTCGGGCAGCCGCCGCAGGGCGCGCTCGGCGATCCAGTCGAGCTTGCCCCAGCGCAGCCACAACCAGCCCATGATCAGCGCCGTGGCGAGCGAGCCTGCGAAACGGGCGGCCACCATGGCGGGTTCGCCGGGGAACGCCACAGCGGTCGAGACGAGCACGATGGGGTTCACCGCGGGTGCCGCCAGCAGGAACGCCAGCGCGGCCGCCGGGGCGACGCCCTGTCCGATCAGTCGGCGCGCCACGGGCACCGACGCGCATTCGCACCCGGCCAGCACGACGCCCGACACTCCGGCGACGCCGACAGCAGCCGAGTCCCTGCGCGGCAGCACCCGGCGTAGCGCCCGCGCGGGCACGAACGCGGCGATCGCCCCGCTGAGCAGCACCCCGAGCACGAGGAACGGCAACGCCTGCACGCAGATCGCCACGAACACCGTCGTCGCCGTCTGCAGCACCGGGACGTCGACGGCCTCGCGGAGCTGATCCTGCGCGAGGATCGCCAGCACCAACAGCGCGCACAGCACCTGCATCGAGGTGATGCGCCACCGCCTGCCCGGCCGGCCTGCCCGGCGCGCACTGTCGACAACGGTTTCCATCAGTGCGCCATCATGCCAGGCGACGTTCCGCGGCCCTTCAGGCGCTGACGAGCTCCGAGCGCACCTGCGAAGCCGTCGACACGACGAGCATCAGCAGCGTGCCGAGCGGCCCCGGGTCGAGCCCCTGCGCGGGGAACGCGTACCGCAGCGTGACGTCCGTGCCGCTGTCGCCGTGCACGATGCCGAGCGTGCCGAACAGGCCCTGCCCCGCACGCTCGGCCACGACCGCGGCCAGCTTCGGATCGTCCGGCAGGTCCCACGCCACGACACACGTCAGGCTCAGCACCAGCAGGCCGTCGGCCAGCTGCATCGCCTGCACGACGCACGGCACGTCGGAGTGTTTGAACGTGAGCGTGCCGTCGTCGTCGACCTGCACGTCCAGGTAGTTCTCGAGCGCTTCCTTGGCTGCGGCGAGCAGCTGGGCGGTGTCGGCGGCCTCAGAGGTCATGCGGTGTCCTTCCCGGGTTCGGCGGTGGTGTCGGCGGCGTCGGTGCCGTCGCTCTGGTCGACGGCGCCGCCGAACCGGCGGTCGCGCTTGGCGTATTCGAGGCACGCGTCCCACAGCTGGGTGCGGTCGAAGTCGGGGAACAGCGTGTCCTGGAAGACGAACTCGGCGTAGGCCGACTCCCACAGCAGGAAATTCGAGGTGCGCAGTTCGCCGGAGGGCCGCAGGAACAGGTCCACGTCCGGCATCTGCGGCTGGTACAGGTATTTGGCGACGGTGCGCTCGTCGACCTTGTCGGGGTTGATCTTGCCCTCGGCCGCCAGCCGCGCGATGTGCCGCGCCGCGTCGCCGATCTCGGCGCGACCGCCGTAGTTGACGCACATAGTCATGTTCATGCGCGTGTTGTGCTTGGTCTTCTCCTCGGCGGCCTCGAGTTCCTTGATCACGCTGCGCCACAGCTTGGGCCTGCGGCCCGCCCACCGGATGCGCACGCCGATGGAGCCGAGGTAGTCGACCTGGCGGCGAATCGTGTCGCGGTTGAAGCCCATCAGGAAACGCACCTCGTCGGGACTGCGCTTCCAGTTCTCCGTCGAGAAGGCGTACACCGACAGCCACTTGACGCCGAGTTCCACCGCGCCGCTGGCGACGTCGATCATCACCGACTCGCCGCGCTTGTGGCCTTCGATGCGCGGCATGCCGCGCTGGTTGGCCCACCGGCCGTTGCCGTCCATCACGAGGGCGACGTGGTTCGGCACCAGTTCCGACGGGATCCGGGGCGGACGGGCACCCGACGGGTGCGGGTCAGGTTCCCGCACCTCCTGGATGCGTGTCGCGTCGCGAGCCTTCCAGCGCACCTGTCACCTCCACCTCGCCGGGCGCGGTCGCCCGTGCCGTGTCCGTCCACGCCGTTGCAGCCGTCCCGAACTCCTCGTCGTCGGAGGCTGCCGCCGGCTCGCCGCCTGCTTCCCGGCCACCGGTCGACGCGGTGGACGTCGCCGCAGTCACCGCAGTGTTCGAGTGTGCGGCGTCCGAGTGTGCCGGGCCGTGTTCTGCCGGGTCCTGTGGTGCCCGGGCCTGTTGTTCCGGGGCCTGTTGTTCTGGGGCCTGTTGTTCCGGGTGGACCGCTGCCGGGTCGGCGGCACCGGTGCCCGGATCGTCGGTGCCGTCGTCGGTGTCACCGCTGGCATGCGGGTCCGACCCTAACGCGGCGGTCAGCGGCGCCTCGCGGGCACGGCGTTCCACGAACGGCAGGGAGCGCAGGCGGCGTTCCAGGTGCCATTGCAGATGCGCCGCGACCAGGCCGCTGACGTCGCGGCGCACGGACTGGGTGCTGTCCTCGGCGACGGGCCAGTCGCCGTGCAGCAGCGCCGCCATCACGGCCAGCACGTCCGGTGCGGGGTGCACGGAACCGGGGACGCGACAGCGCGGGCACAGCAGGCCGCCCGCCTGCACGTTGAACGCGGCGTGCGGGCCGCGTTCGCCGCAGCGGGCGCATTCGGTGAGTGCCGGCTCCCAGCCTGCGAACGCCATGGCGCGCAGCAGAAACGCGTCGAGCACGAGCGACGAGTCGCGCTGGCCGCCGGCGAGCGCCCGCAGCGCGCCGACGACGAGGAGATACAACTTCAGCGCGGGCTGTTCCTCCTCGGCGGCCAGCCGGTCGGCGGTCTCCACGATCGCGGCGGCCGCCGTGTACGCCTGGTAGTCGCTCACGATGGGTAGTGCGAACGCGTCGACCGTCTGCACCTGCGTGACGACGTCGAGCGTGCGGCCGGTGTAGAACTGCACGTCGACGTGCCCGAACGGTTCGAGCCTCGCACCGAACCGGGACGTCGTCCGCCGCACGCCCTTGGCGACGGCGCGCACCTTGCCGTTGCGGCGCGTCAGCAGGGTGATGATGCGGTCGGCCTCACCGAGCTTGTGCACGCGCAGCACCACGCCGGTGTCCCGATACAAGCTCACCGGACCATGATCCCACGCCCGGGCGACAACCCGTGGCCAGCAGCGCCGAGGCGTGACACTCATCGCCGCGGACGCAACGGCGGGTGGGGCCGCGGCGACGGGGTGCCTACCACCCGGTCAGTACGTCGGCTTGGTAGAGATCACGTAGGTCTTCGCGTGCGCGTCGTGCCAGCCGCGGCGGCCGAGCGTGTCGAACACGGGTGACAGCCAGAACAGCAGGAGAAGCAGCGAGCCGACGTACAGGAGTATGTTCAGCACGCCCAATCCGGACGTCAGGAACGCACGGCCGATGGCCGGACCGGCGACGAGCCCGGCCCCGGTTGTGCTCGACGACCGGGTGACAACGCGCAACCCCATGATCTTCTTGCCGACCGTACGACCACGTTTGGCCAGTCCGATGGCCTCATAGACCATCAGGACCAAGGGAAGCAGCACGGCGTAGCCACCGCGGAGCATTTCTCCGGTACCGAGGAATCCGTGGTCGCGTCCAAAAATGATCGCCAGCGGCACCAGGACTGCACCCGCCACGGCACCGACGATGAGCAGATCCAACAATCGGGCCAGGAACCGATGCAACAGCGGACCCAGCTCCAAAGGCGCTCCACCGTCGAACTGGACCCAGGATCCAGGGATCAGCACATACGCTTCGCCGGGTTTGCTGGGCGGAACGGGTCGGCCGAATCCGCCCGGCCCGAATCCGGGAGCCTGGTGTGGTGGGAAGCCGTGCAGCGGCTGCGAACCGGGCCTCATCGGCCGTCCCGGTACGGACTGCGGTGGGACTCCACCGGGCGCGGCAGGCTGCTGTGGAGACTCGGGATGCGCACCCGGTGGAATCTGCTGTCCCGGAGGCCCTGGCGGCGCACCGTATCGATTCCCTCCGTACGACCCGCTATGCCACTGACCCGGCTCGTTCACTCTCACTCCTCCACCGTCCACGCCACCGGAGCGGTGAGCTCGCCTCGACAGCCGGAACGTCCTCGATCCACACGTCGCAGTGGCCGACCGTCCCACCCCATCCGTACGGCCCACTGGAGCATGGCGCGCGGACGGACTCGTCGTTCGCCGCCGAGCGTTGTCGACGCAGTACGCATGTGCTGCGTGGCCAACGGAACGAACGATCAGTAGCCGCTGTACGTCGTGTACGTGTCCACCGCCGAAATGGACACGATGATCATGATGATCGAGATGACCCAACCAATCGCGCCGATGATCGTGGCGATCATGCACATCGTCTTGGTGCTGTTCGAGGCCTCCTGAGCGGCCGGGAGATTACCCAGCCGCACATTGGACTTGACCTCGTTCGACTTGATGATCGCGAAGATCGCGAGCGGCCAGAACAGGAAGATGCACCCGATCGCCCAGCCGAAGTAGTCCTTGATCTCCTGGCCCATCCCCGGCTGACCCATTCCCGGCTGGCCGTAGGGCTGCCCGAACTGACCGGGCTGCTGGCCGAACTGGCCCGCCTGCTGCCCGTACGGTTGCCCATACGGCTGTTGCCCGTACGGCTGGGGTTGCCCCTGCGGCGGCTGACCGAACTGACCGGGCTGCTGCGCAGGCATTCCGCCGGAAGGCGGCTGGCCGTACCCCTGCTGGTGTCCGTACGGATTGGTCATGGTGTAAGTCCTCCCCCGAACCGGGAACATCGTCGCGCCGGGACTGTACCGCGCTGGTCGGTCGCCCGACGGGCGGACCCGAGATCTGCTACACCGCCAGCGCCGAGAACGGACTTACCGGAAGATTCCGAACAACGAGCCACCCGGCGATCACCGCGGCGGAGACGATGGGCGCGAAGCGCCAATGCTGCCAGCTCCGCGCCGGTCGGCCACGCCAGCGCCCGACGGTCCACGCCACCAGACTCCACACCAGCAGTCCCACGGCCACCACGCCGACGGCGTTGTACAGCAACGCGGCCCCCAGGTCACCCTGTAAGAGGCTGTAGATCATGCGCATCGCACCGCATCCCGGGCACACGACACCGAAAAGTGCCTTGGTCGGGCACGCGGGAATCGGCCCGCCCGGCGTGGTCGGCTCGGCCCACACGACCAGCCATGATGCGCCGATCACCAAGACCGCAACGGCTGCGGGCGCACCCAGCCGTCGCAGCCGATCCGACCGCCCCCGCACCGGTACGTCCGGGTGGGGACGACTCATGTAGGCGTGATCTCCTCGAGAGACAAACCGACGATCAGCAGGGCCACGACGATGAACAGGATGTACAACGCGAAGAAGATGCCCACGGTGATCGCCGACCACATCGCCCATTTCTTGGCCTGGTCGGCGGATTCCTTCGCCTCGGCGTACAGGCCCTGAGCCCAGAGTGTCGAGACCTGGTTGGCCTTGACGATCGACACGATGCCGAGCGGCATACAACACATGATGGTCGTGAGAATGCCCCACACCAGGTGGTTCTCCGGCGGGGGTGGCGGATACCCGTAGCCGTACCCGGGCGGTTGCCCGTATCCCGGCGGATAGCCCTGCTGCGGGTACTGCGGCTGCTGCGAATAGCCATCCGGATACGGCGGATGCTGCCCGGTCACGGTCCCCTCCTCGGCACGAGCCGAACCCCGGCTCTCCCCGCCGGGGCGACGGCGGGGAGAGGCTACCCGATACCGCGGATCGGAGGTCACCGCGGATCGCCGGCCGGCCCAGCAGTAGCTGGCCCTAGAAGCCCAGGCGGCCCAACTGCTTCGGGTCCCGCTGCCACTCCTTGGCCACCTTGATGTGCAGGTCGAGGTAGACCTTCGACCCGAGCAGCGCCTCGATGTGCGTGCGGGCGTTGGCACCGACCTGCTTGAGCCTGCTCCCTTTGTGGCCCAGCACGATGGCCTTCTGACTCGGCCGTTCCACGAACAGGTGCGCGTAGATGTCGACCATGTCGTCGCGGCCCTCGCGCGGGATCATCTCCTCGACCGTGACGGCGATCGAATGCGGCAGTTCGTCGCGCACGTCCTCCAGCGCGGCCTCGCGGATGAGTTCGGCGACGAGCCGCTGTTCCGGTTCGTCGGTCAGGTCGCCGTCCGGATACAGCTGCGGGCCCTCGGGCAGCTGGCTCACCAGCACGTCGGCGACCGTGTCGACCTGGTAGCCGCCGGTGGCGGACACCGGAACGAGGTCGGCGAACTCCATCACGTGCTGCAGCTCGAGCAGCTGCTCGGCCACGACCTCCGGCTTGACGAGGTCGGTCTTCGTGACGATCCCGATGACGGGTGTGCGCCGCGCGATCTTGGCCAGTTCCGCCGCGATGTACTTGTCGCCCGGTCCGATCTTCTCGCCCGCGGGCACGCAGAACCCGACGACGTCCACTTCGGACCACGTGGCGCGCACGACGTCGTTGAGGCGTTCTCCCAGCAGCGTGCGCGGCCGGTGCAGCCCCGGAGTGTCCACAATGATCAGCTGCGCGTCGTCGCGGTGCACGATGCCGCGCACTGCGTGCCGCGTGGTCTGCGGCTTGTTGGACGTGATCGCGATCTTCGTGCCGACCAGCGCGTTGGTCAGCGTCGACTTGCCCGCGTTGGGGCGTCCGACGAAACAGGCAAACCCCGACCGGTGTTCGGCCGGCGTCTCGCGCCATCCGGTGTCCTGGATGCCGGCCTCGCGCAGCTTCGCGGCGAGGTCGTCGCCCGGCTCGTCCGTGCCACCGGTGTCGTCCCGGCCGCGACCGCCGCCAGCGGTCACCGGACGGTCTCCTGCACGTCCCCGGCGGCGTCGGCGCGCAGCACCGGCGCGTCGGCCGCCAGGTCACGCACCGCGTGCACCGATGTCTCAGCCACGAGCGGTTCCGCCGTCACCACGGCCGCCGCCTCGAGTCCCTCGGCCCCGCTCGACACCGCGGCCGCGACGGCGGCCTGCAGCGCGGTGAGCTTCAGCGACGGCAGGTCGATCGTTGCCGCCGCGTAGGTCCGCCCGTCGGTGTCGCGCACCGCGGCGCCCTCGGCGGCCTGGATCCGCGCCCTCGTCGAGCGGGCCAGAATGACGAGCTTCTCGTCCTCCGGGTCGAGGTCAGGCATGTTCGACGCTCCTATCGCTGTCACTCTCGTCGCTTCCGTTGGTGCGCTGCGGCCGGTCCGCGTTCTCGTCGGTGGAACGCACGACGACCGTCGTGATCCGCATCCGGCCGCGGCGATCCTTGCCGCCCTCGGCGCGCAGCCGCAACTCGCCGATCTCCGCCTCGGCACCGGGCAGCGGCACCCTTCCCAGCCGCTGCGCCATCAGTCCGCCGACCGTTTCGACGTCGTGATCGGACAGATCGACGTCGAACAGTTCGCTCAGGTCGTCGACACCCAACCGCGCCGACACCCGCACGGCGCCGTCGTCCAGCTCTTCGACGTCGGGGCGTTCCTCGGTGTCGGACTCGTCGGTGATGTCACCGACGATCTCCTCGAGGACGTCCTCGATGGTCAGCAACCCTGCCGTGCCACCGTACTCGTCGACCGCGATGACCAGGTGGTGCCGGGAGACCTGCATCTCTTTGAGCAGGCTGTCGAGGCGCTTCGAATCGGGCACGAACGCCGCCGGGCTCATCACCTCGGCCACCGAACGGGCGTTGCCGCCTGGGGACATCGAGGCGTGCACCAGATCCTTCAGGTTCACCACGCCGACGACGTCATCGGCCGTGTCACCGATCACCGGCAATCGTGTGAACCCGGTCCGCATCGACAGCGCCAGCGCCTGCCGCACGGTCTTGATCTGCTCGATCCACACGATCTCGGTGCGCGGCACCATCACCCCACGGGCCACGGTGTCGCCGAGTTCGAACACCGAGTGGATCATCTCCCGCTCGTCGGTCCCGACGACGCCCCGCTCCCCCGCGAGGTCGACGAGCTCGCGGAGTTCGGCCTCCGTGGTGAACGGGCCCTCGCGGAAGCCCTTGCCCGGTGTGATCGCATTGCCGACCGCGATGAGCAGCCTGCTCAGCGGCCCCAGCACCTTCCCCAGCACGCGCACCGGACCGGCCACCACCAGTCCGACGGGATAGGGATGCTGCCTGCCGATCGTGCGCGGGCCGACGCCGACCAGCACGTAGCTGACCACCACCATCACCACGCCCGCACCGGCGACGGCGAACCAGTCCTGCTGGAACCAGCGGATGCTGACGACCGTGACCAGGACCGTCGCCGTCAATTCGCACGCGAGCCGGAGCAGCATCAGCAGGTTGATGTGCCTGCTGCGTTCGCCGATGACGGCCACAAGCTGACGGGCACCGGTGCGGCCCGCGCGGACCATGCCCTCGGCACGGGCCTGCGACACAGCACTCACCGCGGAGTCCGCCGCGGCGAACACCCCGCCCAACAACACCAGCACGACGGCCAGCAGCAGGGCCGCGGTACTGCTCACGGCGTCTCCTGATCCGTCCCTCCGTCGAGCCCGGCCGCGCCGAGCAGACGGTCGTCGACGCTGCGCTGCGCCTCCCGGCGGGACGCCTCCAGCCGCGCCGCCTGGTAGTCGGCGAGGATGCGGTTCTGCAGGCCGAACATCTCGCGTTCCTCGGCGGGCTCGGCGTGGTCGTAGCCGAGCAGGTGCAGCGTGCCGTGGACGGTCAGCAGGTGCAGCTCGTCCATCAGCGAATGACCCGCCTTCTTGGCCTGGTCGCGCGCGAACGCCGGGCACAGCACGATGTCACCGAGCAGCGCCGAGGTGTCGTCCGGCGCGTCGGGCCTGCGCGTGCCCTCCATCTCGTCCATGGGGAACGCCATGACGTCGGTCGGGCCCGGCAGGTCCATCCACCGTTCGTGGAGGTCCTCCATCACGTCGAGGTTCACCAGCAGCACCGACAGCTCGGCGAGCGGGCTCACCTCCATCTGGTCCAGTGCGAACCGGGCGGCCGACACGATCGACTCCTCGTCGACCCCGACCCCGGACTCGTTGGCGATCTCGATACTCACGCGCGATCCTCGTTGTGCTTGCCGTTGCCCGCAGCCCCGTCACGGCCCCCGCCGGCACCGCGGCCGTCCGCAGCAGCGGCCCCGGACGCCTCGCCGGCCGCGGCGTCCTGCGTGGCCTGCCACTTCTCGTAGGCGTCCACGATGTCGCCGACGAGCTTGTGCCGCACGACGTCGGTGCTGGTCAGGGTGGAGAAGTGCAGGTCGTCGACCCCGTCGAGGATCTCGCGCACGATCCGCAGTCCGCTGCGCTGGCCTCCCGGCAGGTCGACCTGGGTGATGTCGCCGGTCACGACGACCTTCGAGCCGAACCCGAGCCGGGTCAGAAACATCTTCATCTGCTCGGGCGTGGTGTTCTGGGCCTCGTCGAGAATGACGAAGGCATCGTTGAGGGACCGGCCGCGCATGTAGGCGAGCGGGGCGATCTCTATGGTGCCCGCCTGCGTGAGACGCGGGATCGACTCGGGATCGACCATGTCGTGCAGCGCGTCGTACAGCGGTCGCAGGTACGGATCGATCTTCTCGTTGAGCGTTCCCGGCAGATAGCCGAGCCGCTCCCCCGCCTCGACGGCCGGGCGCGTGAGAATGATGCGGTTGACCTGCTTCGCCTGCAGTGCCTGGACGGCCTTCGCCATGGCCAGATACGTCTTGCCGGTACCGGCAGGCCCGATGCCGAACACGATCGTGTGCTGGTCGATGGCCTCGACGTAACGCTTCTGGTTCAGCGTCTTCGGCCGGATGGTGCGCCCGCGCCGGGACACGATGTCCATGCTCAGGACCTCGGCAGGCGACTCCGCATTACCCGCCGACAGCATGCCGACGGTGCGGCGCACCGCGTCCGGGCCGAGCGGCTGTCCTTTGGAGGCCAGGGTGACGAGTTCACTCAGCGCCCGCTCGGCGAAGGCGATCTCGCCGGGCTCGCCGGTCAGCGTGACCTCGTTGCCCCGTACGTGCACATCGGCGTCGAGCAGCTCCTCGATGACGCGCAGGTTCTCATCGCTCGACCCGAGCAGCGCCAGCGTTGCCGCGTCGGGAATCGGGAACTTCGAGCGCGCCTGGGTGCCGCCGCTGTCGGGGGTCTGCTGCGGAACGGTTCCGGCCACGTGGCCTCTGGCCTGCCTTCTGCACTCATCGTGCCGATCGATAACGGATGTCTGCCTGTCATGCTAACGGCCGCACCGGCACGTGGGCGCCCGGATTCTCGGCTCCCCCGCGCCCTGTGGCGCCCTCACCCACGTCGACGTCAGTCGTCGTCGGCCTCGTCCCGGTAACGCCCGAAGAAGCCGAGCTGTTCCCCGCCCAGCACGTGAGCGTGCACGTGGAAGACGGTCTGCCCTGCATCGGCACCGGTGTTGAACACGACGCGGTAGCCGCTGTCGACCAGACCGTCGAGTTCGGCGACACGGTGCGCGGTGGCGATCACGTCGGCGAGCAGCGCCGGATCGGCGGCCGCGAGCTCACCCACGTTGCGGTACCGCGTCTTCGGCACGACGAGCACGTGCGTGTCCGCCTGCGGGGAGATGTCGCGGAACGCCATTGTGGTGGCCGTTTCGTGGACGATGTCGGCCGGGATCTCGCGCGCGATGATCCGTTCGAACAGGGTTTCCGACGGGTCGGACTCAGTCATGGCGGGAACTGTAGCGGTCGGGACACAGCGGGTGGGGACCGGAGAGCGGGGAGGCCTGCGGCGCGCCGAAAAGCACCGCACCGTGGGGACCGGGATGATCCGGTGACCGAAACACCGCGGCGCAGGTGGAACGTGGGGGACGCGCGCCACCCGCGCCGCGGCTCCGCCGGGCCGAGGGGGAGGTGCCCGGCGTGGTCTCGACGAATCGGCCGCATGCAGGGGATCCGGCCGATCGTTAACCAGCGTAACTGTTTCTCCGCGAACGAGCGACCACGGTGACCGCTCGTCGTCGCCGTGTCTCGGTGAGCGGTCACCACCGTGCGGTCAGCGCGCCGAGCGTGCCGAGCGCCACCGCGCCCGCGGTCGACGTCCGCAGCACGGTCGGACCGAGCCGCACCCCGATCGCGCCGGCGCGGGTGAGCGCCGTCAGCTCCTCGCCGGTGACTCCGCCTTCCGGACCGACGATCAGGTACAGCTCGCCGCGTTCCGGCAGCGACACGTCCTTCAACCCCGTCTCGGCCGTGGCCTCGAGCAGGTACCCGCCGTCGGCCTCGGCCACGAGTGCGGCCAGACCGGCCGTGTCGACCGGCTCGGGCACCTCGGGCACCCGGCCGCGCCGCGCCTGTTTCGCCGCCGAGCGGGCGGCCGTGCGCCAACGGGCGAGCGCCTTCGCGCCCCGCGGGCCGTCGTCCCAGCGCGCGACGCTGCGGGCGGCGCGCCACGGCAGCACCGCGTCCGCCCCGGCCTCGGTGGCCAGTTCGACGGCGAGCTCACCGCGATCGCCTTTCGCCAGCGCCTGCACGATGGTGACGCGCAGCTCCGGCGGCGGATCCGCACGCCTGCCGCGGACCGTGACCTCGAGCGACGGGTGCCTGCCCGGCGCGACCGCGTCGACGACGCAGTCGGCGAGCCCGCCGGCACCGTCCGAGAGCGTCAGCCGCTCGCCTGCGCGCGTGCGGCGCACGGTGACCGCGTGCCGCGCCTCCTCGCCGTCGAGCACGGCGTGCTCCCCCGGAGGGAGCGCGTCGACCAGGAACACCG
This sequence comes from Prauserella salsuginis, assembly GCF_024648885.1. Classification (GTDB taxonomy): domain Bacteria; phylum Actinomycetota; class Actinomycetes; order Mycobacteriales; family Pseudonocardiaceae; genus Prauserella; species Prauserella salsuginis. The sequence goes on from NZ_JANBBF010000008.1 coordinate 688,918, forward strand.
GCGGTGTCGACTCCGGTTCCGGCGCGTGCCGGCCGGTGTCACCGCCGGCGTCGTCACCGCCGGTCACGGTCACTTCTTGGCGCGCAGCTTGGAGAACAGCCCGCCGCGGTGGGCACTGCTGCCCGCGAGCTCGGGCGCCTCCTCGCCGCGCAGCTTCGCCAGCTGCCGCAGCAGCTCAGCCTGCTCGTCATCCACCTTCGACGGCACGACGACGTCGACGTGCACATGCAGGTCGCCACGGCCGTCGACACGGCCGGACGACCGGAGCCGCGGCATACCCTTGCCGGTGAACACCAGCTCGGTCTCCGGCTGCGTGCCCGGTTCGATCTCGACGTCCACCTCGCCGTCGATGAGCGTCTCGAGCGGCACGGACGCGCCGAGCGCAGCGCTGGTCATCGGAATCCGCAGCCGGCAGTGCAGGTCGTTGCCCTGGCGCTCGAAGACCTCGTTCGGCTCTTCGTCGACCTCGACGTAGAGATCACCCGCGGGGCCGCCGCCCGGGCCGACCTCACCCTGCCCGGACAGCCGGATGCGCATGCCGTCGCCGACACCGGCGGGGATCTTGGCGGTGACGTTGCGCCGGGCGCGCACCCGGCCGTCGCCGCTGCACTTGCGGCACGGATCGGTGATCGTCTCGCCGAGGCCCTGGCACGCGGGGCACGGCCGCGCCGTGACGACCTGACCCAGGAACGAGCGCTGCACCGACTGCACCTCGCCCTGGCCACCGCAGGTGTCGCAGGTGGCCACCGAGCCGTTCTCGCCCATACCGGCACCGCGGCACTCGTCGCACAGCACGGCCGTGTCGACGGCGATCTCCTTGTCGATACCCGTCGCGCACTCTTCGAGCGTCAGCCGCAGCCGGATCAGCGCGTCCGAACCGGGCTGGACCCGGCTGCGCGGTCCCCGGCCCCGGCCGCCACCCGCAGCCGCGCCGAAGAAGGCGTCCATGATGTCGCCCAGTCCGCCGAAGCCGCCGAACGGATCGCCGCCGCCACGGGCGCCGCCCGCGCCGCCGTCCATCGGGTCGCCGCCCAGGTCGACGACCTTGCGCTTCTGGGGGTCGGACAGCACCTCGTAGGCGGTCGTGACCTCGCCGAACTTCTGTTGCGCGTCCTCGGACGGGTTGACGTCGGGGTGCAACTCACGCGCGAGCTTGCGGTAGGCCCGCTTGATCTCCTGGTCGCTCGCGTCTTTCGACACGCCCAGAGTTCCGTAGTAGTCCCTCGCCACCGTTTCGACGTCCTCCTAGTACCGCACCTGAAACCGGGGTCAGCCGCCGGCCAGGATCCGGCCCACGTAATTGGCCACCGCGCGTACCGCGGCGATCGTCCCGGGGTAGTCCATCCGTGTCGGACCGACCACGCCCATGCCACCCAGCAACAGATCGTCGGACCCGTACCCGATCGACACGACCGAGGTGCTCCGCATCTGCGCGTCCTCATTCTCCTCACCGATGCGCACCGTCACCGAACCGGGGTTGCGGGCGGCCGCCAGCAGCTTCAGCACGACGACCTGTTCCTCGAGCGCTTCGAGGACCTCTCGCAGCGAATCGGGGAAGTCCGCGACGTTGTTGGTCAGGTTCGCCGTGCCGCCGAGCACGAGCCGGTCCTCGGGGTCCTCGACCAGCGACTCGACCAGCGTCGTCGCGACCCTGGTCATGACGTCGCGGAGCTCCGGCGGGCCCTGTTCGGGCAGGTCCGACACCTTCGCCGCCGCGTCCGCCAGTTTACGGCCGGCCAGCGCGTTGTTGAGCTGGTCGCGCAGCAGCGCCACGGAGTCCTCGGCGACGACATCGCCGAGGTCGACGTTGCGCTGGTCGACCCGGCCGGTGTCGGTGATCAGCACCAGCATCAGCCGCGCCGACGTGAGCGGCACCACCTCGACGTGCCGCACGGTCGAGTTGGTCAGTGTCGGGTACTGCACGACGGCGACCTGGCGCGTCAGCTGGGCCAGCAGCCGCACCGACCGGCGCAGCACGTCGTCCAGGTCGCTCGCACCGTCGAGGAACCGGTGGATCGCCCTGCGCTCGGCTGTGGAGAGCGGCTTGATCTCCGAGAGCCGGTCGACGAACAGCCGGTACCCCTTGTCGGTGGGGATCCGGCCCGCGCTGGTGTGCGGCTGCGTGATGTAGCCGTCCTCCTCCAGCGTGGCCATGTCGTTGCGCACCGTGGCGCTGGACACGCCGAGGTTGTGCCGGTCGACCAGGGCCTTGGAACCGACCGGTTCCTGTTCGGACACGTAGTCGGCGACGATCGCGCGCAGCACCTCGAACCGTCGCTCGTCAGCGCTGGCCACCAAGCACCTCCTCACCCGTCGGGACCGGCCGCCCCGGCGGGCGCCGCCCGCCGGGGTCACCGGAGCCTCTCACCCGACGAGTTTACGGGCCACGCGCCGGCGAGCGGGTCACGTGTTGCCGGGGAACCGCAGGTTGACACCGCCGGCCGCGGCGGTCGACGGGGACGGCCAGCGCGAGGTGACGACCTTGCGGCGGGTGTAGAAGTGGAAACCCTCGGGGCCGTAGGCGTGACTGTCGCCGAACAGCGAGTCCTTCCACCCGCCGAAGCTGTAGTAGCCGACCGGCACCGGGATGGGCACGTTGACGCCGACCATGCCGACCTCGACCTCCCGCGTGAACCGGCGGGCGGCGGCGCCGTCGCCGGTGAACACGGCGGTGCCGTTGCCGTAGTGACCGGCGTTGATCAGCTCCAGCGCCGCGTCCAGCGATTCGGCCCGCACCACCGACAGCACCGGGCCGAAGATCTCGTCGGTGTAGATCGACATCTCCGGCCGGACGTGGTCGAACAGGGTCGGCCCGAGCCAGAATCCGTCCCCGTCGATGCCGGGCTCACGGCCGTCGACGGCGAGGGTGGCCCCCGCCTGGGCCCCGGCGTCGACGTAGGAGGCGACCCGCTCGCGATGTGCGGCCGTCACCAGCGGTCCCATCTCCGAGTCCGGGTCGCGGCCGTCGCCGACGCGCAGCCTGCGCATCCGCTCGGTGATCTTCGCCACGAGCTCGTCGCCGATCGGGTCGACGGCCACGACGACCGACACGGCCATGCACCGTTCCCCCGCCGAGCCGAAGCCGGCCGACACGGCGGCGTCGGCGGCACCGTCGAGGTCCGCGTCGGGCAGTACGGCCATGTGGTTCTTCGCACCACCCAGGGCCTGACAGCGCTTGCCCGCAGCGGTGGCCTTCTCGTAGACGTAGCGCGCGATCGGGGTGGAGCCCACGAACGATACGGCCGCCACCTCGGGGTGCTCGAGCACCGCGTCGACCGCCGTCTTGTCGCCGTGGACGACGTTCAGCACACCGTCGGGCAGGCCCGCCTCGGCGAGCAGCTCGGCGATCAGCAGCGACGCCGAGGGATCCTTCTCGCTGGGCTTGAGGACGACGGTGTTGCCGCAGGCGATCGCGCCCGGCACGAACCACAGCGGCACCATCGCCGGGAAGTTGAACGGCGAGATCACGCCGACGACCCCGAGCGGCTGGGCCGTGGAGTGCACGTCGACACCCGTCGAGGCGTTCTCGCTGAACTCACCTTTCAGCAGTTGCGGTGCACTGCAGGCGTATTCGACGTTCTCCAGTGCCCGTGCGACCTCGCCAGCGGCGTCGGAGACGACCTTGCCGTGCTCGGCGGTGATCAGCCGGGCGAGCTCGTCCTGCCGCTGCGCGAGCAGCTCGCGGAACCGGAACAGCACCCGACCGCGGCCGGCGAGCGAGGTGTCGCGCCACGCGGGGAAGGCGGCGGCTGCGGCACGCACGGCCTCGCCGACCTCGGCGGGCCCCGCGAAGTCCACCGAGGCCCGAACGCTGCCGGTGGCCGGGTCGTACACCTCCCCCGTGCGCTCGGCGGTTCCGTTCCACGGCTTGCCCGCGATCCGGTGGGTGATGTGCTCGGTCACGACGTACTCCTCGGCGTTCGATGCGATCGGGTGGACGGTGCGAGCCGGTGGGCGGCCGGTGAGCTCAGACGGCGGCGATCGACTCGCCGAGGATGCCGAGCGCCTCGGTGGTCTCCTCGTCGGCGAGCGTCATCGGCGGGGCGAGGCGCAGCACGTTGCCGTGCAGTCCGCCCTTGCCGATGAGCAGGCCGCGCGCCTTGGTCTCCTCCAGGACCCTGCCCGCAGCGGCCGGGTCCGGTTCGTCGCCGCCTGGCCGCACCAGTTCGATCCCGATCATCAGGCCCTTGCCCCGGACGTCGCCGACGAGGGCGTACCTGCCCTGGATGTCCCGCAGGCCGGCCATCAGCGCCGCGCCCTGTTTCGCGGCGTTGCCCTGCAGGTCGTGGTCGAGCACGTACTCGAGGGTCGCCTGCGCTCCCGCCGTGGCGATCGGGTTGCCGCCGAACGTGGAGATCGAGTTCGCCCCGAGGCAGTCCATGACCTCGCCGCGGGCGACGACACCGCCGATGGCCAGGCCGTTGCCCAGCCCCTTGGCGAACGTCATGATGTCCGGCGTCACGCCGTGCGCGTCGATGCCCCAGAAGTGTTCGCCGGTGCGGCCCCAACCGGTCTGGACCTCGTCGGAGATCAGCAGGATGCCGTGCTCGTCGAGCACCTCCTTGAACGCGCCGAACAGGCCGTCGGGCGGCGTGGCGAAACCGCCGACGCCCTGGATCGGCTCGGCGATGAGCGCCGCCACGTCACCGGAGGTGGTCGTGCGCAGTACGTCGCGCAGATCCTCGGTGCAGGCCTCGATGTAGCCGGCGTCGTCGAATCCGGAGAACGGACCGCGGTAGCGGTAGCCACCGTGCACGTAGCTGACCTTCACCGGGGAGAGCGAACTCGCCGACCACCCGCGGTTGCCGGTGATGCCGACCGTGCCGAACGCCCTGCCGTGGTACGAGTTGCGCAACGCCAGGATCTGGTTGCTGCGCCGGTACTGCGTGGCCAGCATCAGCGCGGTCTCGTTCGCCTCCGTGCCGGAGTTGGTGAAGAACACCTTCGCGTCCGGGATGCCCGACAGCTCGGCGATGCGCTCGGCGAGTTCGACCTGCTTGCGGATCAGATACAGCGTCGAGGTGTGCAGCACGCCCGAGTCGAGCTGCCGGCGCACGGCGTCGGAGATCTCGGCCACGTCGTAGCCGATCGCGTTGGTGAGGATGCCGGCGAAGAAGTCGAGGTAGGTCCGGCCGTCGCCGTCGGTGACCCGCCTGCCGTCGGCGCTCACGATCTCGATCGGCTCGTCGTAGTAGAGGGACAGCCAGCTCGGCAGCACGGCACGGTGACGGTCGAGCAGGGGGCGGTCGGGCGGGTGGCTTCGCGACAGGTCCGGTTCCGTCATGCCTCCGAGTTTCGGCGCGCGCCGTGCACCGAGGCCACACACAATCTGTACGGACTCCCCTCGGGGCCCGTACAGTCTGCCGTTCCGGCAGGTCCCTCGCGGAGGTGACATGTACCCGACGGTCGGCGACGTACTCGCACTGCCCGTGATGCGGCAGGGCGGGCCCCACGTCGTGGCGGGCGCCGACGGTCTCGACACCCCGGTGCGATGGGTCCACGTCGCCGAGATCGCCGAGATCGCCCCGCTGTTGAAAGGCGGCGAGCTGGTGCTCACCACCGGGGTCGCGCTGCCGGACGACGACGCGACGCTGGCTCGGTACGTCGACGACCTGGCCGCCGTCGGCGTGGCGGGCGTGGTCGTGGAGCTCGTGCGGCACTGGCACCACCGGCTGCCGCAGGCGCTGGTCGTCGCGGCGGACAAGCACCGGCTGCCGCTGGTGACGTTGTCGCGGGAGACGCGGTACGTGACGGTGACCGAGACGGTGAACGGGCTCATCGTCGACGCCCAGGTCGACGAACTGCGGGCCGCGGCTCAGGTGCACGAGACGTTCACCGAGCTCACCGTCTCCGGCGCGGAACCGCAGGTGGTGCTGCGCGAGGTGGCGCGCCTGACCGGGCACGCCGTGGTGCTGGAAACGCTCAGCCACGAGGTGTTGGCCTACGACGCGGCGGGCGCGGACCCGGCCGAGCTGCTGGCCGACTGGAAGCAGCGCTCACGCCGGGTGCGGACCGGCGAACGCACCGGATACGACCGCGCCTCGGGCAGGCTGGTGGCCATCGTGGGCGCCCGCGGGCGCGACTGGGGACGGCTGGTGCTGCTGTGCGGGGAGCAGCCGCCGCACCGGCACGTCGTGGTGGCCGAACGTGCCGCGTCGGCACTCGCCGTGCACCACCTGCTGGCCGCCGGTGGCGACAGTCTGGAGCGGCAGGCCCACCGTGACGTGCTCCGGCAACTGCTCGCCACACCGTCGACGGTCACCCCGCTCGCCGAGCTGGTCGCGCGCGCCGAAGCGCTGCACGTGCCGCTGACCGGCCACCGCCTGATCGGCGCCGCGATCCGGCCGCGGCTGTCGGACCTGCCCGGCCCGCCTGCGGCGGCGTCGACCGGGCCACTGTTGCGCGACCTCGCGGAGGCGACGGCACTGGCGACCCGCCGGGCGCGCGCGGCCGCGCTGGTCGCCGACCTCGACGGCATCGGCGTCCATGTACTGCTGGCACTTTCGCCCCGGGCCGACACGGACGCGGTACTGCGCCGTCTTGCCGGCGAGGTGCGGCAGGCGAAGCAGGCGGTGCCGCTCGTGCTGGCCGTCGGCACCGCCGTGGACCGGCCCGCCGACGCCGGTCGCAGCCTCGCCGAGGCCGGGCACGTCGCCTCGGCGGCGCTGCACCGCGACGAGAATCCGCCCGGCGGCTATCACCGGCTCGACGACGTGCGGCTGCACGGTCTGCTGCATCTGCTCTCGGACGACGACCGACTGGGCGCTTTCGCCCGGCGCGAGCTCGGCCCGTTGCTGGCGAAGGACGCGGCGACCGGCAGCCGCCTCGTCGAAGCGCTGCGCCGGTTCTGCGACCACGGCGGCAACAAGTCGGCGGCGGCCGCGGCGGCACACACCTCACGGACGGCGTACTACCAGCAATTGGCGCGCATCGAAGCGGCGCTGAACGTCTCGCTCGAGGACCCGGAGTCCCTCGTCTCACTGCATGTCGCCCTGCTGATCCACGACGTACTCACCCCATCGGGCGATAACAACCACTCGACGGAGTAGCACAGTCGACCCCGCGGGCCTGCCGATAGGGAGGGCATGCGTACGTTCAGCGCCCGCCTGTCCCGGACCCTGACCACCGCCGCGTGCACGTTCGCCGTGCTCGGACTGGGCAGCCAGGCGACCGCCGCACCGCCGGAATCGTCCTTGACCCTGTCGTTGCATCACAACGATGGCGCGGTCGCCATCACGCAGCTGCTCTGCGACCCGGCGGGAGGGTCACACCCGGCCAGCGCCCAGGCCTGCGCGGCGCTCGACGACGCCGGTGGCGAGCCCGCGGCTCTCGAAGCCGTGCGACCCGGCACCGCATGCCCGATGATCCACGCGCCGGTGCGTGCCTCGGCCCACGGGCACTGGCGCGGCGAGCCGGTGCACTTCACCACGACCTACAACAACGCGTGTCTCGCCGACGTCGAGTCCGGCGGTGTGTTCGGGTTCTGACTCCCTCCCGGAGGCCGCCGTCGCCACCGGCATCCGCGGTGGCGATCGGACCCGGTATTCTCATTTCTCCACGGTTTCGTGCGTGATATCGGCCGGGTTTCCCCGAGCGGCGCAATCGACATTCTGTTGCCGCGGTCACACATCTTTGAACACTCTGCCAATCCCTGCCGTCACGCCACGGCGCGCACGATGCGCCAATGGCGTCGACGACCGCACAACTCCGCCACCCGGACGGTCGGGTGGAACTACGCGATGCGTCGTCACTTCACGGAAGCCGGTTCTTCAACGACGAACTAGCCCCGGTACCCGTCGAGCGACGAACCTGGACCACCTACAACTACTTCGCGTTGTGGAACGGAATGGCCTTCAACCTTCCGTCCTATCTGCTCGCGTCCGGCCTGATCGCCATCGGCATGAACTGGGTGCAGGCCTTCATGACGATCGCGATCGGCAATGTGATCGTTCTCGTGCCGATGCTGCTCAACAGCCACGCGGGAACGAAATACGGTATTCCGTTCCCCGTCTTCGCCCGGGCGTTTTTCGGTGTTCGCGGCGCGAATCTGGCCGCGCTGCTGCGCGGGCTCGTGGCCTGTGGCTGGTTCGGCATCCAGACCTGGGTCGGCGGCCAGGCCGTCTTCGTCATCCTCGGCAAACTGTTCGGTGACGGCTGGACCGGCGCCGCGGAGTTCTACGACCAGCCGTGGACCCTGTGGCTGTGCTTCGCCGCGTTCTGGGCGCTGCAGATGGCGATCATCTGGCGCGGCATGGAGGCCATCAAACGGCTCGAGAGCTGGGCCGCACCGCTGGTCACCGTCGGTTTCGTGATCCTGCTGATCTGGATCCTCATCAAGGCCGGCGGTTTCGGCCCGATCTTCTCGCAGGAGTCGCAGCTGGGCTGGGGCGCGGAGTTCTGGGCGGTGTTCGCGCCGTCGCTGACCGGCATGATCGCCTTCTGGGCGACGCTGTCGTTGAACATGCCGGACTTCACGCGGTTCGGGCAGGGCCAGCGGAAACAGGCGTGGGGGCAGGTGCTCGGGCTGCCGACCACGATGTCGTTCATCGCGATCATGTCGATCATGATCACCTCGGGCGGCATGGTGGTCTACGGCGAGGCCATCTGGGACCCCGTCGAACTGGCCAGCCGGTTCGACTCGCCGATCGTGGTGATCGCCGCACTCCTCGGCATCGTGCTCGCCACGATCACCACCAACCTGGCGGCGAACACGGTCAGCCCCTCCTACGACTTCTCCAACGCGTTCCCGCGCAGGATCAGCTTCCGCATGGGCGGGCTGATCACCGGCGTCATCGGCGTCGTGATCCAGCCGTGGCGGCTCATCTCCGATCCGAACATCTACATCTACGCCTGGCTGGGCTTCTACGGCGGCGTGCTCGCCACGACCGCAGGAGTGCTCGCCGCGGGGTACTGGGTCCAGGCACGCCGAACGCTGTCGCTGACCGATCTGTTCGCCGACGGCGGCGGACGCTACTGGTTCACGGGCGGCTGGAACTGGCGCGCCCTCGCGGCGACTGTCATCGGTGCGGTCTTCGCCGTCGGCGGGGCGTACTCCGCGCCGGGCGAGGGGCCCTTCCCCGCCGACGGGCTCATCCCGATTCTTCAGCCCCTCTACGACTACAGCTGGATCGTCGGCCTCGTGGTCGCGTTCCTGGCATTCCTCGCGCTCTCGCTGCCCGGTGGCGGCGGGTCGAACAACCCGACCTCGGACAACCCCAAGTCGCACAACCCGATTCCGGAGGAGGAAACAGGTGAACGAAGTGGTGAGGGCCGCCCTGGTCCAGCAGCGGTGGACCGGTGACAAGGATTCGATGATCCAGGCGTCCGTCGACGCCATCGCCTCGGCGGCCTCGCAGGGCGCGCAGGTGGTGTGCCTGCAGGAACTGTTCTACGGACCCTACTTCTGCCAGGTACAGGACACCGAGTACTACTCCTACACCGAAGCGGTTCCCGACGGCCCGACGACCCGGCTCATGCAGGAGGTGGCCGAACGGCACGGCATCGTGGTCGTCGCCCCGATGTACGAGCAGGAGCAGCCAGGCTTGCTGTACAACACGGCAGCGGTGATCGACGCGGACGGCACCTATCTCGGCAAGTACCGCAAGAACCACATTCCCCAGGTGAAGGGATTCTGGGAGAAGTTCTACTTCCGTCCCGGCAACACGGGCTATCCGGTGTTCGACACGGCCGTGGGGCGCATCGGGGTGTACATCTGTTACGACCGGCACTTCCCGGAGGGCTGGCGGGCGTTGGGCCTGGCGGGCGCGAAGATCGTGTTCAACCCGTCGGCGACGAGCCGCGGCCTGTCGCAGTACCTCTGGCGGCTCGAGCAGCCCGCCGCGGCGGTGGCCAACGAGTACTACGTCGGCGCGATCAACCGGGTCGGCGTGGAACCGTTGGGCGACAACGATTTCTACGGCCAGACCTATTTCGCCGACCCGCGGGGACAGCTGGTCGGTGACGCGGCCTCGGACACCGACGACGAGGTCGTCGTGCGTGACCTGGACATGGGCAAGCTCGCCGAGGTGCGGAACCTGTGGGCGTTCTACCGCGACCGTAGGCCCGACTCGTACGACACGCTGGTGAAACCCTGAGGAGGCCGATCCGATGCGCACTCTGATCCGCGGCGGCACCGTGCTCAGCAGCACCGGTGCCGTGACCGCCGACGTCCTCGTCGACGGCGAGACGATCGCCGCCGTGACCGCCCCGGGCATGCTGGCCGGGCAGAACGTGGAGGTCGACACCGAGTTCGACGCCACGGGCAAGTACGTCATGCCGGGCGGGATCGACGCCCACACGCACATGGAGATGCCGTTCGGGGGCACGTTCTCGGCCGACACGTTCGAGACGGGAACCCGTGCCGCCGCGTGGGGCGGAACGACGACGATCATCGACTTCGCCGTCCAGCCCAAGGGCAGTTCCCTGTTGTCCACACTGGACAACTGGCACGAGAAGGCCGACGGCGACTGTGCCGTCGACTACGGTTTCCACATGATCGTCTCCGACGTCAACGACGCGACGCTCAAGGAGATGGAGTCGTGCGTGGCCGCCGGGGTGAGCAGCTTCAAGATGTTCATGGCCTATCCCGGGGTGTTCTACTCGACCGACGGCGAGATCCTGCGCGCGATGAACAAGGCGGCCGACATCGGCGGCACGATCGCGATGCACGCCGAGAACGGCATCGCGATCGACGAACTCGTCGCCCGCGCGCTCGCCGAGGGCAGGAGCGAGCCGTACCAACACGGTGTTACCCGTCCCCCGGAGCTGGAGGGCGAAGCGACGTCGCGTGCGATCACCCTCGCCAAGGTCACCGGGTCACCGCTGTACATCGTGCACCTGTCGGCCGCACAGGCACTCTCGGCCGTGGCCGAGGCGCGGGACGAGGGGCAGAACGTCTTCGCCGAGACGTGCCCGCAGTATCTGTACCTGTCCATCGAGGACCTCGGAAAGCCCGATTTCGGAGGAGCCAAGTACGTCGCCTCTCCCCCGCTGCGCGAGAAGCACCACCAGCCCGACCTGTGGCGGGGCCTGCGTACCAACGACCTGTCGGTGGTCTCCACCGACCACTGCCCGTTCTGCTTCAAGGACCAGAAGGAGCTCGGGCGCGGCGACTTCACCAAGATCCCGAACGGCATGCCCGGTGTCGAGCACCGCATCGACCTGCTGCACCAGGGTGTGGTGGCCGGCGAGATCTCCCTGGCCCGCTGGGTCGAAGCGTGTTCGACGACGCCGGCCCGCATGTTCGGGTTGTATCCCCGCAAGGGCGTGATCGCACCGGGCGCCGACGCCGACATCGTCGTCTACGACCCGGCGGCCGAGCAGACCATCTCGGCCGAGACGCATCACATGAACGTCGACTACTCCGCATACGAGGGCATGACGGTCACCGGCCGGTGCGAGACCGTGCTCTCCCGCGGCAGCGTCGTGGTCGACCGCGGCACCTACCACGGCCGAGCGGGACACGGCCGGTTCCTCGAACGCGACCTGTGCCAGTACCTGAACTGAGAGGAGCCGGGTGTGGACTTCGGAGTGGTGCTGCAGACCGATCCGCCCGCGCGGGACGTCGTGCGGCTGGCTGGCCTGGCCGAGGACGAGGGTTTCCGCTACGGGTGGACGTTCGACTCGGTGGTGCTGTGGCAGGAACCGTTCGTCATCTATTCGCAGATCCTCGCCGCGACGTCGTCGATGACGGTCGGGCCGATGGTGACCAGCCCCGGTACGCGGGACTGGTCGGTGCTGGCCTCACTGTTCGCGACGCTCAACGAGATGTACGGCAACCGCACGGTGTGCGGCATCGGCCGCGGCGATTCGGCGCACCGCGTCATCGGCAAACCTCCGTCCACATTGGCCACCCTCCGCGACTGTATGGCTACCGTGAAGGATCTGGCCGAGGGCCGCGAGACGACCCTGCACGACACCGCGGTGCGCATACCGTGGGTGTCGGGCGGCAGGCTGGAGATGTGGATGGCCGGTTACGGGCCGAAGGCGCTGCAAACGGTCGGACAACACGCCGACGGTTTCATCCTGCAGTGCGCGGACCCGGCCATCGCACGGTGGACGATCGGTGCCGTGCGCGACGCGGCGAGCGCCGCGGGCCGTGATCCGGAGGGCATCACGATCTGTGTCGCTGCTCCAGCCTACGTCGGCGACAACGTGGCGCACCAACGGGAGCAGTTGCGCTGGTTCGGCGGCATGGTCGGCAACCATGTGGCCGACCTCGTCGCACGCTACGGCGACTCGGGGCCCGTGCCGAAGGAGCTGACCGACTACATCGCGGCGCGGGACGGGTACGACTACGCCCATCACGGTCGCGCCGGCAACCCGTCGACGGATTTCGTACCGGACGAGATCGTCGAGCGATTCTGCCTGACCGGTCCCGCCGAGGCCCATGTCCGGCGACTGGAGGAACTCGCCGAGCTGGGTGTCGACCAGTTCGCCGTCTACCTCATGCACGACCGGCGCGAGGAGACACTGCGAGCCTACGGCCGCGACGTCATCGGCAAGCTCGCCGCATGATCACAACGGCGGTGTTCCGGTGGTTCGGCCGCCGGAACACCGGCCGGCCACGTCTCGACCGGACGCGACCGCTGCCGTCGGCATCGTGGCCGCCGTCCGGCCCACGATCCGGGCCCGCCGTCCACCTCTCGGACGACCTCCGGACGCGGCCACCGACAGTTCCGACGGTGTGTCAGCCGTTGGCGGCCTCCTCGGCCGCCCGCTCGGCGGCCTTCTCCTCGCGCCAGGTCTCGTCGTCGGCGCCGCGGCGCCAGTACCCGGAGATCGACACCCGGTCGCGGGAGACATCGCACTCGTGCAGCAGGTACCGGCGCAGGTCGCGGACGAACCCCGCCTCGCCGTGGACGAACGCCTGCACCCCTGCCGCGGGGAAGTCGAGCTCGCGCACCGCGGCGACGAGGTCGTCGCCGCGGGACCGGTGCAACCAGTGCACCTGGGCGTCGGCCTTCGTCACGAGCGGCAGCTGTTCGTGCTCGTCCTCGACCAGTACGAAGACCCGGGCATCGGCACCGTCCGGCATCGCCTCGAGCGCGTTGGCGATGGCCGGCAGCGCACTCTCGTCGCCCACGAGCAGGTGACAGTCGGCCTCGTCCGACGGCGCGTAGCCGCCGCCGGGACCGACCAGCAGCACCTCGTCGCCCTTGTCCAACCGGGCCGCCCACGGGCCCGCCAGCCCGCGATCGCCGTGATGGACGAAGTCGAGGACGAGTTCGCGGGCGTCCGGATCGAATCCGCGCACGGTGTAGGTCCGCATCCGGGGCCGCTGCTCGGCGGGCAGGTCGGCCAGGTCGAGCGGATCCGGATAGGTCACCCCGTCCGGCGCGAACAGCACCTTGACGTAGCTGTCGGTGCACGTGTTCGGCGTGAACGCCGCGAGGCCGTCGCCGCCACAGACGACGCGGATCAGGTGCGGGGTGAGACGTTCGGTGCGCCGCACCTCGGCGCGCATCACCGGCCTACTGCGACCTCGCTTCTCGACCATCCGTGCACTCCTCACCTCACGTCGTTCCCAGAAGTAAGGCTACCCTTAGGTAAACCCGGATGCACCCACCCGTACCACCGGTCGGGACGGGAGGGGCGCGGCACCTCCGCACTCCGCGCACACAACCGAAGACCCGACCGCGCGACCTCCTCCTCTTGACACTTCGCCAACAAGCGGCGAGCGTGTGCTCATGACGCAGTTCGACTACGACGTCCTGGTCATCGGCTCCGGCTTCGGCGGCAGCGTGAGCGCACTCAGGCTGACGGAGAAGGGCTACTCGGTCGGTGTTCTCGAACAGGGCCGCCGGTTCGCCGACCACGAACTGCCCCGGACCTCGTGGCGGCTGCGCGACTACGTGTTCGCGCCCGCGCTGGGCTGCACGGGCATTCTGCGCATCACCCCACTCACGGAGGCGATGATCCTCTCCGGGGCGGGCGTCGGCGGCGGGTCACTGGTCTACGCCAACACGCTCTACCAACCGCCCGACGCGTTCTACGCCGACCCGCAGTGGGCTCACATCACCGATTGGAAGACCGAGCTCGAGCCGTACTACGACCAGGCGCGCCGCATGCTCGGAGTCACCAACTATCCGTGCACGACGCCCGCCGACGAGGTCATGCGCTCGGTCGCCGACGACATGGGGATCGGCGACACCCACGGCCCCGCACCGGTCGGCGTGTTCTTCGGTGCGGAGGGCACGAAACGCGGCGTGACCGTGCCCGATCCCTACTTCGGCGGCGCCGGTCCGCACCGGCGCACCTGCACCCACTGCGGCGAGTGCATGACGGGCTGCCGCCACAACGCCAAGAACACGACCGTCAAGAATTACCTGTATCTGGCCGAACGGGCTGGCGCACGGGTCCACCCGCTCACCACCGTGACCGCGGTGCGGCCCCGGCCCGGCGGTGGCTACGCCGTCGAGACCGCCGCCACCGGGAAACCATGGCGGAAGCGGACGCTGCACGCCGAACAGGTCGTCTTCTCGGCGGCCGCCCTCGGCACACAACGGCTGCTGCACCGCATGCGCGACCGCGGCGTTCTGCCGCGGCTCTCGGACCGGCTCGGGGTACTGGCACGCACCAACTCGGAGGCGATTCTCGCCGCCCGCTCCCTCCGGGAGGACACCGAGTACCACCGCGGCGTCGCCATCACCTCGTCGATCCACCCCGACGAGGTGACACACGTCGAACCCGTGCGCTACGGCAAGGGCAGCAACCTGCTCGCCCTGCTCGGTGCGGTGCTCGTCGACCCGAAGCCCGGCAGGCCGCGCTGGCCGCTCGGACTGCAGGAGATGTGGCGCCGGCGGCGGGACCTGCCGAAACTGCACAACCCGAGACGCTGGTCGGAGCAGACGATCGCACTCCTGGTGATGCAGACCCTCGACAACTCGGTCACCACCTACACCAGGCGCGGCAGGCTCAGGACGAGACAGGGCGTCGGCGAACCCAACCCGACGTGGATCCCCGCGGGTCACGATGTCACCCGGCGAGTGGCCGACAAGATCGGCGGACTGCCCGGCGGCGGCTGGAACGACCTGGCCAACGTCCCACTGACCGGGCACTTCATCGGCGGCTGCACCATCGGCGACTCCGCGGAGACCGGTGTCGTCGATCCCTACCAGCGGCTCTACGGGTACGAGGGACTGCACGTCGTGGACGGTTCGACGATCTCGGCGAACCTCGGAGTGAACCCGTCGCTGACCATCACCGCGCAGGCCGAGCGAGCGATGGCGCTGTGGCCCAACAAGGGCGAGCCCGATCCGCGGCCCGCACTCGGCTCCGACTACCGCCGCGTCCGGGCGGTGCCCCCGAAGAACCCGGTTGTCCCCGAGGCCGCGCCGGGTGCGCTGCGGCTCCCCCTGTCACCGGCGTGAACCGGACGCGCACATGCGAAACTGCACGGCATGACCGCCGGATCCGCGCCGAAGTGGCGCAGGCTCGAGCCCGACGAACGCAGGGAGCAGATCTTCACCTGCGCCGCCGAGCTGTTCGGCGAGCGGCCGTACGCCGCCGTGTCCACCGGCGATATCGCGGCGCGTGCCGGTGTCGCCCGCGGGCTGATCAACCACTACTTCGGCACGAAGCGGGAGCTGTATCTCGCGGTCGTCCGGCGGGCGCTGACCCTGCCGCCGTCGGCCGTGGCCACCCTGCCGGACGGTTCCCTCACCGAACGCACCGACGCGGCCGTCGACTGGTTCCTCGACATGGTCAGCAAACAGCAGAAGACGTGGCTGGCCGCGATCACCCCGGAAGGCATCGGCCGCGACGAGGAGGTCGAGCGCATCCTCGACGAGGCCGACCGCGAGGCGGCGGGTCTGGTGCTGGAAGCGATGGGGTTCGACCGCGGGGACGAGCGCTGGGAGCAGCTGATCGCGATCGTGCGCACCTACGCGGGCATGGTGAAGGCCGCCAGCCGCGAATGGCTCGACCGCGAGACGCTCAACCGCGGTCAGGTGCACACGGTGCTGTCCCACGTGCTCCGCACACTCGTCGCGGACGTGATCCCGCGCGCCCGCAATCAGTCCGAGTAACGCCAGGTCCGTACCCGTCCCCCGGTCCGACCCGGGGTGTGCCCTCATGCCCTGGAGCATCGACACCCCGACATCGAAACTTCGCATCGTGGATAACTTCTTCTGCATTTCGATAGGGTTGAGTGTCATCTTTCGTCGGACCAGGAGTGCCCCATGACTCGACTGCAGGCCGGTCAGCCGGCCCCCGCCTTCACCCTGACCGATGCCCGTCAGCAGCAGGTCAGCTCGGCCGACTACGCCGGCCGGCACCTGATCGTCTACTTCTATCCCAAGGCCGCCACCCCGGGCTGCACCACCGAGGCCTGCGACTTCCGCGACAACCTGGCGTCCCTGGAGGCCGCCGGTTACGCCGTCGTCGGGATCTCGCCCGACGAGCCCGAGGCGCTGCGGACGTTCATCGACGATCAGGCACTCACGTTCCCGTTGCTCTCCGACACCGACCAGTCCGTGGCGCGCGCCTACGGCACGTACGGCACCAAGACGCTCGGCAACCGCACCGTGGAGGGCACGCTGCGGTCCACGTTCGTCATCGGTCCCGACGGCACCCTCGCGCACGTCGCCTACGAGGTCGACGCACAGGGCCACGTCGCCGAGCTGCGGCGCACGCTCGGAGTCTGAGCACGGTCACACCGACGACGCGGGTCCCGGCCTGAATCGGCCGGGACCCGCGTCGTCGAATGGTCGCCCGTGCAGTCCGGCTCTGGGGCGTGCACCGACCGGACACCGACCGGCGGCGCGGCAGAGCCGGAGCACCGGCCGCCGTGGCGATCACCGGCCGTCGCGGTGCTCTCTGCGGCCCGGCATCCGGCCGACAGCAGCGCCGAACCCGCGCAGCGCTCGTCACTCCTCCCGGGAGCCCCCGGAGCCGGCCTGCACCGGTACCCCCGCGGCGAGGCGGCTACGGTCGCTCGCGATCCGACTCCCCACGGTCTCCAGCAGCTCACGTGCCCGGGCCATCGACTCCGTCTCGTCGGCGGCCAGGTCGCTCAGCGCCCAGACGCGGTCGATCCCCGCGGCCGCCGACTGTGCCGGGTCCAGGACGTTGCGCCCGCATACCGCGACCACCGGGACGCCGCGGCGGGCGGCGCACCCTGCGACCCCGACCGGGACCTTGCCCGCCAGCGACTGCGTGTCCAAACTGCCCTCGCCCGTGACCACCAGATCCGCGGTCGCGACCTTGTCCTCGAGCCCCACGAGCTCGGAGACGACCTCCACGCCCGGTCGGCGGACCGCCCCGAGCAGTCCCAGCGCGGCGAAGCCGACACCACCCGCCGCCCCCGCGCCGGGTTCGTCCGCGGCGCCGACGACCCGTTCGGACCAGGCCACTCCCCCGGACCGCCGCGCCGCCTCCGCCAGGATCGGCACGGCCCTGCGGAGGGCCTGCGCGGTGCGGCGCACCTGCTGCGCGTCGAGTCCCTTCTGCGGACCGAAGACCTCGGCCGCCCCACCCGGGCCGGCCAGCGGTGAATCCACGTCGGCGGCGATGACGATCCGGGTGTCCCGCAACCGGGGATCCAGCGTTCGCAGGTCCGCCGCGGCGAGGTCGGCCACCCCCGCCGCCCCCTCGGTGACGGGCCGTCCTGAGTGGTCCAGCAGCCGGGCTCCGAGCGCGGACAGCAACCCCGCTCCGCCGTCGCTGCAGGCGCTTCCGCCGAGCGCCAGCACGATGCTGCGCGCTCCACGGTCCAGCGCCGCCCGCACCAGTTCCCCGGTCCCGCGGCTGGTGGCACGCATGGGATCCGCGTCGGGGCCCATGTCGCCCAGCCCGGATGCCTCGGCCAGCTCCACGACCGCGAGCGTGCCCCCGGTCCCGGCACGGGTACCCCACCGTGCCGGGACCGGTCGCCCGTCCGGGCCGGTGACCCGGTGGACCTCGATGTCCCAGTCCGCCTCCCCGTCCGCGGTCACGGCCGCGAGTGTGCCCTCGCCCCCGTCCGCCATCGGGACGGCCACCACCCAGGCCGACGGTGCTGCCCGGCGGATCCCGGAGCTCAGCGCCGCCGCCACCTCCCGGGCGGGGACGGAGCCCTTGAACGTGTCCGGAGCGATCACCACCGTGCCCGGTGATCGGCCCGCGCACCCGCCCGGTGACCCGCCGGCCGCCGCCCCCGCCATCGGCGTCACTCCGAGACGGCGAGCGCCGTGAGCGCCGTGGGCGCGTCCTCCGGCCGCTCGGCCATCGGCTCGAACTCGTTGATGGCGCTCAACGAGGTGCCCATCGAGATGTTGGTGACACGCTCGAGGATCACCTCCACGACCACCGGCACCCGGTACTCCTCGGCCTGGCTCACCGCCTTCTCGAGGGCCCCGCGGATCTTCTCCGGGTCCTCGACGCGGAGGGCCTTGCAGCCGAGCCCCTCGGCGACGGCGACGTGGTCCACGCCGTAACCGGCGTTGCGCCCCGTCGCGTTGATGTTGTCGAAGGCGAGGGAGACCTCGTAGTCCATCTCGAAGCCGCGCTGGGCCTGGCGGATCAGCCCCAGGTACGAATTGTTGACCACGACGTGGACGTACGGGATCCGGTGCTGGGCACCGACGGCGAGCTCCTCGACCATGAACTGGAAGTCGTAGTCGCCCGAGAGCGCGACGACGGTCGTGTCCGGCAGGGCGCGGGCCACCCCGAGCGCCGCGGGCCCGGTCCATCCGAGCGGCCCTGCCTGGCCGGCGTTGATCCAGGACCGCGGCCGGTAGGCGTGCAGCATCTGCGCACCGGCGATCTGGCTGAGTCCGATGGTGGTCACGTAGGTGACCTCGCGCCCGAAGGCCGCGTTCATCTCCTGGTAGACCCGCTGCGGCTTGATCGGCACGTCCTCGAAGTGAGTCTTGCGCTGCAGCGTGCCCTTGCGTGCGGCGCACCGGCGCGCCCAGTCGGCGAAGCCGAGCCCGCGGCCGCCCTCCGCTCGACGGCGCGCGGCCGTCAACAGGGCCTCCAGCGCGGCTCCCGCGTCCGAGACCACCGAGTAGTCGGGCGCGAACACCCTTCCGATCTGGGTGGGCTCGATGTCGACGTGGATGAAACGCCGTCCCGACCGGTAGGTCTCCAGGTCGCCGGTGTGCCGGTTGGCCCAGCGGTTGCCCAGACCCAACACCACGTCGGATTCGAGGAACGTGGCGTTGCCGTAGCGGGTGTGGGTCTGGATGCCGACCATGCCCGCCATCAACGGGTGGTCGTCCGGGATGGCACCCCAGCCCATCAGCGTGGGCGAGACCGGGATGTCCAGCAGCTCGGCGAGTTCGACCAGCTCATCGGCCGCGTCGGCGTTCAGCACGCCCCCGCCGGCGACGATCAGCGGCCGCTCGGCCTCCGCGAGCATGTCCAGGATCTTCTCCGCCTGGGCCTCGGTGGCCCTCGGCGTGATCACCGGCAGCGGCTCGTAGGTGTCGATGTCGAACTCGATCTCGGTCTGCTGGACGTCCAGCGGCAGGTCGATGAGCACCGGCCCCGGCCGCGAGGACCGCATCAGCTGGAAGGCCTTCTGGAACGTGCCGGGAACCTGGGCGGCTTCCAGCACCGTCTTGGCCATCTTGGTCAGCGGCGCCGCGATGGAGGCGATGTCCACCGCCTGGAAGTCCTCCTTGTCCAGCACGGCCACCGGCGCCTGTCCCGTGATGCACAGGATGGGCTGCGAGTCGGCCTGCGCGGCGTAGAGGCCGGTGATCATGTCGGTGCCCGCTGGGCCCGACGTCCCGATGCAGACCCCGATGTTGCCCGGGGCAGCGCGGGTGTAGCCGTCGGCCATGTGGGAGGCGCCCTCCACATGGCGCGCCAGCGTGTGGCGGATCCCTCCGCGGGCCTTCATCGCCGAGTACAGCGGGTTGATCGCCGCACCGGGCAGCCCGAAGGTCTCCACAGCGCCCTCCTTCTCGAGGATGAGCGCTATCGCATCAACTGCGCGCATGCGTGTCATCGCGCGCCTCCTTCTCTGTGGGACGTCTGCTGGGATGTGGATCGTGGCTGGGTGGTTGGGACACGACCACGGATCCGCCGCCGGTCAGGCGACGTTCCGCGTGCTGCCGGAGTCCCCTGAACCGCTGGAGAGCTGCTCGACGAGGGTGAACAGCCCTGAGTGGTCGAGGTGGCCGTTGCCCTGCTGGACCGTCGCGGCGACCAGCTGGGCCACGGACGCGGCCAGCGGCGTCGCGACGCCGGCTTCGCGGGCGGCGGAGGTGACGATGCCCATGTCCTTGTGGTGCAGCTGGAGCCGGAAGCCCGGCTCGAAGGAACGGTCGAGCATCTTCTGGCCCTTCTGGTCGAGCACCTTGGAACCCGCCAGCCCACCGCCGAGGACCTGCAACGCCGCCGTGGTGTCCACGCCGTACGCCTCGAGGAAGGCCACGGCCTCGGCGAGCGCCTGGATGTTCACCGCGACAATGAGCTGGTTGGCGGCCTTGACGGTCTGCCCGGAGCCGGAGGGGCCGACGCGCACGATCGTCTTGCCGACGGCGTCGAAGACCTCGGCCATGGCGTCGAAGTCGGCCTGCTCGCCGCCGACCATGATGGACAGCACGCCGTCGATCGCGCCCTGTTCGCCGCCGGAAACCGGGGCGTCGATCGGCTTGAGACCGGCCTCGCGGGCCTGGCGGGCAAGCTCGATTGCCGTGTCCGGACGGATCGTGGAGGCGTCGATCCAGGTGGTCCCCGCCCTGGCGTTGGCGAGGATGCCGTCGTCACCGGTCAACACGGCCTCGACGTCCGGGGAGTCCGGGACCATGGTGATGATGACGTCGGCCTCGGCGACGGCCTCGGCGATCGAGCCGGCGGCGGTGCCGCCCGCGGCGGCGAGCGCCTTCGCCTTCTCCGGGGAGCGGTTGTAGCCGCTCACCGCGAAGCCGGCGCCGACAAGGTTCTTGGCCATCGGCAGGCCCATGATGCCCAGTCCGATGACGGCGATGTTCTTGCTCATGAGTTCGGTGTCCTCTCGACGTGTGTCCCCCACGCCGGCCTCCCCCGGCGCGGGGCGGGTGGTGCGATGTATGCGCGTCCGCGCGGGCCGGTGATCAGCCCAGCGAGCTACCGGCGGGCTGCCGGAGCCAGTCGAACGCGGTGTCCTGCTCCTGCTTGTATTCCAACGCCACGGAGCCGGTGTAGCCGCGGGCGTAGGCGAGGTCGATCCACTCCTGCAGCGGCAGGTCACCGGTGCCCGGCGCGCCGCGGCCCGGGGAGTCGGCGATCTGCACGTGACCGAACTGCGGCGCGTGCTGCTCGATGACCGCGGCGACGTCGTCGCCGTTGACGGCCATGTGGAAGAAGTCCGCCAGCAGCGCGACGTTGGTCGCCCCCGCTCGGTGGACCTTCTCGACGACGGCGAGGGCGTCGGCGGCGGTCTTCAGCGGGTAGGCCTCCGCGCCGGACACCGGCTCGACGAGGACGGTGCCGCCGATGGGCGCCACCGCCTGGGCGGCGGTGATCAGGTTCTCGACGGCGAGCTCGTCCTGGGCCTGCGGCTCCTGGTCGCCCTGACGCAGCCCGTACAGGGCGTTGAACGCCGTGCAGCCGGTGCGACGGCCGATCTCGGCGGCGAGGGCGGCGTTGTCGGCGAATTCGGCGCGGTGGCCCGCCACCGCGACCATGCCGCGGTCACCGCCCGCCATGTTGCCGGCCCAGAAGTTCAGGCCTGCCAAGGAAACCCCGGCGGCGGAGAGCGAATCGACGAAGGCGTCGACGTCGGCGTCGGAGGGGTGGGGCTCGCCGTCGAACGGCCACCAGAACTCGACGCGGGTGAAGCCGGCACGGGCAGCCGCCGCGGCGCGATCGACGACCGCATGCTCGGTCAGCAGTGTCGAGCAGTTGACGATGTAGCTCTCGGGTGAGGTGACGTTCATGCGCGATGCCATGAGGGCCTCCTGTGGGGATCTCGGTGGGACACCTGAGTCGGACATCCAAATGCGGAAAACTCCACATTGTGGAAGTTTGACTCCGTAAGATGAAAAAAGCATAGGGCGGGGGCCGAAGCGCGGTCAACCACCCCACTCCGGTCGACCCCGGACGACGGACGGATGACCGACACCCCCTGAGACATTCCGGACCGGCGGCGCGGCCAGCCTGAAGTCGCCGTGGAACCCGCCGCGAACAGGGACGATCCGATTCACATCAGAAGCGCGGCCGCCGTCACGCCGGTCGCTCATCGCTGAGCTCGCAAGGCGTCGGCGCATCGCCTGTTGACCGCGAGCAGGTGACTGAATCACCATACGGAATGCCAATATCGCATCGCGGAGTTCAAGCTTCGACCGTGCAAGACCGCCGCCCCACGGCCTCCGGCGCCCGCGCCGCCGCGAGCCCCATCGATGCCGTACGACCCGGGCGGCGGTAGGCACGACACCTCAGAAAGGTGCTCAACGATGAGCAAGAAGACCTCCCGAGACGCGCAGCCGCGGCAGGCGAACCCGCCCTCCCCGGAGCGCCCGGAGGATGAACGGCTGCCCCTCGGCAAGCTCGCCACGTTCGGGTTGCAGCACGTGCTCACGATGTACGGCGGGCTGATCGCCGTCCCCCTGATCGTCGGCGGGGCCGCCGGGCTGAGTGCCGACCGCACGGCGGTGCTCGTCACCGCGAGCCTGTTCATCGGCGGCCTGGCCACGGTGCTGCAGAGCGTGGGACTACCGTTCCTCGGCTCCAAACTGCCCCTGGTGCAGGGCGTGTCCTTCGCGTCGGTCGCGACGATGGTGGCGATCCTCGCCGGACCCGGCAACGACCTGTCCACGGTGGCGGGCTCCATCGTCGCGGCCAGCATCCTGGGTTTCGTGGTGGCGCCGTTCTTCGCCCGTATCATCCGGTTCTTCCCACCGGTGGTCACCGGAGTGGTCATCACCGCCATCGGCCTGACGCTGGTACCGGTGGCCGCGGACTGGGCGATGGGCGGTGACTCCGAGTCCGACGACTACGGTTCGCTGGCCAACATCGGCCTGGCGTTCCTGACGCTCGTGATCATCCTGCTGCTGAGCAAGGTCGGCTCGGCGACGCTGTCGCGACTGTCCATTTTGCTGGGTCTCGTCGGCGGAACCCTCGTCGGCGCACTGCTCGGGCTGACCGATTTCAGCGAGGTGGGCTCCGGCTCGCCGGTCGCCGCACCGGAGTTCCTGGCCTTCGGCGTGCCGGAATTCGACATCGCCTCGATCATCTCGATGACCATCGTCATCCTGGTGATCAAGACCGAGACCGCCGCCGACATCATCGCGGTCGGCGAGATCATCGGCACGTCGGTCGACCGCCGCCGGATCGCCAACGGTCTGCGCGCCGACATGCTCTCCTCGGCCGCGGCCCCGCTGTTCGGTTCCTTCACCCAGTCCGCCTTCGCCCAGAACGTCGGCCTCGTGGCCCTGACCGGGGTCAAGAGCCGCTTCGTGGTCGCCAGCAGTGGTGTCATCATGATCGTGCTGGGGCTGCTGCCGATCTTCGGCCAGGTCATCTCGGCGATCCCGATGCCGGTGCTCGGCGGGGCCGGCGTCGTCCTGTTCGGCACGGTGACCGGGTCCGGCATCCGGAACCTGCGCAGCGTGTCCTACGACGGCAACATGAACCTCATCATCGTGTCGACCTCGCTGGCGTTCGCGATGATCCCGGTGGTGAAGGAGGACTTTTACCACCACTTCCCCGAGTGGTTCCAGACGATCTTCCACTCCGGCATCTCGTCGGCGGCCATCATGGCGGTGCTGCTGAACCTGTTGTTCAACGAGCTCACCGCCGGCAATTCCCGCAACCCGTCGGTGTTCGCCGCCAAACCGGTGCGGGTGCTCTCCCCGTCGGATCTGCGGGACCTGCGCGAAGGCGACGTGTTCGTCGACGGGCGGTTCGTCGACTGCGACGGCGAGGAGGTCCCGCTGGTGCCCGACGACAAGCTCGAGGAGGTCCGCGCGAAGATCGAGTGCGGCGAGATCACCGACACCAGCCAGATTCCCGAGGTGGTCGCCCCCGACGGAGACGACCCGTCGGATGCGGGACCCGACGGCGGCGGCACCGGACGCACCGACGAGACAGGCGCCGCGCAGGAGCCGCCCCGGCCCCGGCGCGAGCCCCAGGTCCACGGCACGGCCGAACGCCAGGACTGAACCGGCCGCACACCGGCCTGCCGGACGCGGGTACGGCACGGGGCGGCGACGAACATCCGGGGCCGAGGTGCAGCACGCACCTCGGCCCCGCCATCGTGTTGCGCTTTCCGGCGGCCGTGTCGCGCTTTCCGGGGGCCGTGTTGCGGATGTCGGGGCTCGTGTTGCGGGTTCGGGGTGTGCGCCTGTTGCGGGTTGCACGCCGCGGCTTCGAGACACGGCGGCAGCCGTCGTCCCCGCTGCCGTTACGCCGGCGCACGCGACACGGTCCGGGCAACCCACGGACCCCCGGAACCGTCGGCCCACCGGCCCTCCCCAAACCGGCTGCCCGGGGAGCGGCTGTCCACGAACGACGGTCCGGACACGACGGCGCCCGGGCCGATGTGCGAAACCTCGGCCCGGGCGCCGCAGACCGCCGCGACGAACCGGCGAAGAAACCGGCAGCTGCCGGCGGAACGACGCGGTGGTCAGCCTGCCGTCGCGCTCACAGCATCACTTGCCGGTTGACGTCCTTGTAGAGCAGGTAACGGAAGGGACCGGGGCCACCGGCGTAGCAGGCCTGCGGGCAGAAGGCGCGCAGCGAGAGGAAATCCCCCTCCTGGACCTCCACCCAGTCCTCGTTGAGCCGGTAGACGGCCTTGCCCTGCAACACGTACAGCCCGTGCTCCATCTCGTGCGTCTCGGAGAAGGGAATCACCGCGCCGGGCTCGAAGGTGACGATGTTGACGTGCATGTCGTAGGCGACGTCCTGCGGATCGAGCAGCCGCGTGGTGCGCCACCGCCCCTCCGTGCCCGGCATCGGGCTGGGCTCGATGTCCTGTTCCCGCCCGACGACGGGGCCGGGCCGCCTGCCCGGCAGCGGCTGGTGCCGTTTGCGCAACCAGTGCAGCCGGGCCGGCTGCTCGCCGGCGGCGTGCAGCGTCCACGCCGCCGCAGGCGGCACGAAGGCGTATCCGCCGGGGCCGAGACGATGCGCGGCGCCGTCGAGGGTCAGGTCCAGCTCGCCCTCCATGACGAAGAGCAGACCTTCGACCTCCGGCTGCGGCTCGGGATCGTCGGAACCGCCGCCCGGGGAGATCTCGAGGATGGTCTGCGAGAAGGTCACCGCTCCCCCGGCGACCGGCCGGTGGAGCACCCACGCCCGGGTGTCGCGCCATTCCGGCAGCACGGTGGTGACGATGTCGCGCAGCACCCCACGCGGGATCACCGTGTATGCCTCGGTGACCCGCGCCCGGTCGGTGAGCAGGTCGGTCTGCGGCGGGTGGCCGCCGTGCGGGGCGTAGTAGCCGGTCGTGGCCGCGGGCCGCTCCGGTGCGTCTCGATGGTCTGCCACAGGGGCTCCTTCCTCGAAGGGACGACGGTCAGGGAACCGAATGTGCTCAGCCGGGCATCCTCGTCCGTCCGGTGCGCGTGAGGTGTTCCAGCTCCTCCCGGTCGATGCCGACCGAGCACTCCAGGTCGGCGACGGCGAGTGCGCCGCAGTCGAGTCCGCGGCGGATGTGGCCTGCGAGGGCCATCGCGGTCGCCGGTTCGTCGAGCACCGCGCCGTGCTCGCGGCGGACGTAGGCGCGGAGCCGGGCGGCGGCCGGGCCGAAACCGAGCCGGAAGAAGTGGAAGGTCGCCAGGTGCCGCGTGGGCAGGTGGTGCGGGTGCATGTCCCAACCCTGCCGGATGCCGTGCTGCAGTTGCCGCCGCACCAGCGCGGCGTGCAGGTCCCAGGCGGCCAGCACGGCGTCGTCGTCGCCGAGGGGCAGCACGTTGGTCGACCCGTCGGAGATCTCGACGCCGGTGCCTGCGACGGCCAACAGCATCTGGTGCTTGGCGACGTCGGCCACCGGGTGATCGGGCGCCTGCTGCGCCGCCGGCACTCCGACGGCGGCGCTGTAGTCGAACGTGCCGTAGTGCAGCCCGGTGACCCGGCCCTCGCCGGCCCGCACGGCCGCGGCCAGCGGCACCGTCCCGTCGGGCCCGAGGATCAACCGTGGCGTCTCGACCTGGATCTCGAACCCGATGACGCCGTCGCCGAGGCCGTGGGCCCGCTCGAGCGTGCGGCAGACCTGCACCATGGCGCTGACCTGTTCTGGGGTGGAGACCTTCGGCAGTGTGATCACCAGGCCGCGCGGCCAGGTCCCTGCGGCCTCGAGCACGTGGGCCACGAACAGGTCGAGGGTGCGCAGTGCGCGGCGGCGTACCGGGGCCTCGAAGCATTTGATCCGCAGTCCGATCCGGCGAGGAGCCGGCGCTCCCGATGTCCGGCCGACGCGGCGGCCCGCCTCGGCGGCCCAGTGGTCCTCCTCCTCGTCGCTCCGGTCGCCGAAACCGTCCTCGAAGTCCAGTCGCAGGTCTTCGATCGGCTCGCTGTGCAGCTTGGCGGTCACCGCCTCGGCGAGCCCGGCGGCCGCCTGCTCGCGGGCTGCCGCACCGGCCGGTGAGTCCGGCGCCGATCCGGTGGTGCGCACCGGGCCGGGCTCCCGTTCCGCGGCGCGCAGCACACGCTCGGCCAGCGCCTGCATACCGCCGTGTCGCTCGACGGCCGTGAGGGCGCGCTCGCCCCATTCCCCGGGCAGGCCCGGGTGCCAGGAGTCGGCGGGGACGTAGACGGTGTGGACCGGCTGCGGTGCGGCGACCCCGTCGTGGCGGGCTGCCAGTTCGGCGTCGACACCGGCCAGACGCGTATCCAGGTCCGCGGCGAGCTCCTCGCCGAGCACGCCGTGGAAACTCGGCGCACTCATGCACTCGCCCCCTCGGCGACGACCGGGGCGTGGTCCTCGACGACCTTCGCGGCGGACCGTGCCGCGACCGCGTCCCGGCGCGCGGCCTCGGCGACGGCGGCTGCGACGCGCTCGGCCACCCCGTGTTCGAAGACCGTGGGAATGATGTGGTGCGGATTCAGCGCCTCGCCGGAGATGCACCCCGCGATCGCCTCGGCGGCGGCGACCAGCATGTCATCGGTGATGTCGCTGGCCCCCGCGTCCAGCAGGCCGCGGAAGAAGCCGGGGAAGGCCAGCACGTTGTTGATCTGGTTCGGGTAGTCGCTGCGCCCGGTGGCCACGACGGCGGCGGTGCGGCCCGCCACCGCGGGGTCGACCTCGGGGTCCGGGTTGGACATCGCGAAGACCACCGCGTCCGAGGCCATCGCCGCGATGTCGGCGCCGTCCAGCAGGTCGGGTGCGGAGACACCGATGAACACGTCGGCGCCGACCACGGCTTCCTTCAGCGTGCCGGTGACGCCCTCCGGGTTGGTGTGTGTGGCCAGCCAGCCGCGGTGGGCGTCGGCGTACTCGGCCCGCGGGTCGAGCACACCACTGCGGCCGCAGACGACGATGTCGCGCGCGCCGGCGGCCTGCAGCAGCTTCGCGATGGCGTGGCCGGCCGCGCCGGCCCCGGAGATCACGATGCGGACGTCGTCGAGCCGCTTGGTCACGACCTTCAGCGCGTTCCTCAGGGCCGCCAACGTGACGATGGCGGTGCCGTGCTGGTCGTCGTGGAACACCGGGATGTCGAGTTCCTCGCGCAGCCGGGCTTCGATCTCGAAGCAGCGGGGCGCGGCGATGTCCTCCAGGTTGATGCCGCCGTAGGCCGGGGCGAGAGCCTTGCAGATCGTGATGATCTGCTCGGTGTCGCGGGCGTTGAGGGGTACCGGCCAGGCGTCGACGCCGGCGAACTCTTTGAAGAGCACGGCCTTGCCCTCCATGACGGGCATGGAGGCCTCGGGGCCGATGTCACCGAGTCCCAGCACCGCGGAGCCGTCGGTGACGACGGCGACGGTGTTGCGCTTGATGGTGAGCCGGCGGGCGTCGGCGGGGTTGGCCGCGATGGCGCGGCAGACGCGCGCGACGCCCGGGGTGTAGGCGCGGGAGAGGTCGTCGCGGGTGCGGATCGGCGCCTTCGGCGTCGATTCCAGCTTGCCGCCGAGGTGGACCAGGAACGTGCGGTCCGAGGACTTCTTCACCGTCACGCCCTCGAGTGCGGAGAGGACGGAGGCCACCTCTGCGGCATGCTCGGCGCCGAGGGTGTCGCAGGTGATGTCGACGAGCAGCTCGTTCTGAGCGGCTTCGACGACGTCGAAGGCGGTCAGCGCCGCGCCGGCATCCGCGACCGCCGCCACCAGATCGGTGGCCGACGACGGTCCGGCGGGTGTCGCCACCCGCAGCGTGATGGAGTGTCCGGGGCTCGGCTGTGTCATGGAGTGGGCCTTTCCGATCAACAGTGATCATCGTTCCACAGGGAGGTTCAACACCGGAGGGTTTTCCGCAATGCGAACTATACTCTCCGCGATACGGTAACTTAGATGGCTCTCGCCGCCCACCCCACAGCGCGAATCCGGCCGCACCGCAACGCCCCGTCGGGGCTCGGAGGCCGATACCGGATAGAGTCGGACACACCAGAGTCGATCTAGAGTGCCGGTGGAGCCCGCCGCGCCCACTCCCGACCTCGAGGAGGACGCCGACGCCATGGTCAGCAGCACCCCTGCCGACCGGCCGACGCGCGGCGGAGTCCAATCCGTCGAGCGCGTCTTCGACCTGCTCTCGGTGATCGCCGCCTCCGGTGGCCGCACCACACTCAGCGAGCTGGCCGCGGCCGTCGACCTGCCGATTCCCACGATCCACCGCCTGCTGAAGACGCTACTCGGCATCGGTGTGGTGCGGCAGCTACCCGACCGGGGCTACGCCCTGGGCCCGGAGCTGGCACGCCTGGGCGAACTCGCCGGACGTCAGCTGGGCGCGCTCATCCGGCCGCATCTGCGCACGCTGGTCGATCAGCTCGGCGAGAGCGCCAACGTCGCCACCCTCGACGGCGACATGGTCGTCTACGTCGACCAGGTCCCGTCGCCGCACCAGATGCGCATGTTCACCGAGGTGGGCCGCCGCGCCCACACCCACGACACCGGCGCGGGCAAGGCGATCCTCGCGCAGCTGCCCATCGAGCAGGTCCGCCAGATCATCAACACCGCCGGCCTGCCGCCGCACACCGATCACAGCATCCGTTCGCTCGAAGAACTGGAGGAGGAGCTCGACCGCATCCGCGAGCGGGGCTACTCCGTCGACGAGCAGGAGCAGGAGCTCGGAGTGCGCTGCTACGCCACGGCGGTGCCGAACGCGCCGACGCCGCTGGCGATCTCCGTCTCGGGTCCCACCAGCCGTGTGGGCGAGGACTTCGCCGATCGCGCCGTCCCGCTACTGCAGCGCTGCGCCGAGCAGATCTCCGAGGCCCTCGCGCAGGCATGACCAGCCGGCTCCGCCGACACGCACATCGCCCACCGGCCCATCACCCCGACAGTTCATCACCCCGGCGACGCATCGCCCCACCGGCCCGTCACCCGGCAGTGCATCGCCCCACCGGCGGCCTGGCCGTCGCCCGGACGCGCGCCGAGGAGGCAACGCGGCCGGGCGACGAGTCGCGCCGGCTCAGCAGAAGCCGTTGACGACGGCCCAGACATCCGGCCGTTCGGTCGCCTCCTCGCGCGCGATGGTCGCCTCGATCAGGCCGTAGGGCCGGTCGGCGGCGTAGAACACCTCGTTGGGGTTCTCCAGCCCGAACGGCGAGAGGTCCGAGACGAAGTGGTGCTTGTTCGGGCAGGAGAAACGGATCTCCTCGATCTCGTCGACGGCGTCGATCACGTTCTGACCCATCTGGTACAGCGTGTGCTGCAGCGCCTTGGAGTAGTGGTCGGTGAACGTCGACAGGATGATGCCGCGCACCTGCCGGTAGACCGCGTCGAAGTCCACGTCAGTGGTGTTGTATCGCCAGCGGGTCGAGATGTCGGTGGCCAGGATCCGGTCCTCCGTCTCGCCCAGCGTCGTGTACTTGTCCTTCGGATAGCCCACGAATCCCGACTCCGTCGTCTTGAGCACCGTGAGCCCGTAGAAGCCGGCGACCAGCTGATCGTCGGCGCCGTCGCGCACCAGCACGGCGGTGCGCACCTCCGGCTCGGAGCGGAAGAACGAGTGGTCGTGGCCGTCGATCCGCGACCAGCCGTACTCCTCGGCGGACCAGCGACCGCCGGTGACCCAGTCGAAGGAGGCGGTGAAGTGGCCCGCCAGGGTCAGCAGGAACCGCTCGGGCGAGTCGACACCCTCCTCCTTGGCCTTGGCGAAGACCGTGTTCTTCTGGGTGTCGGTGGCGACCACGTGCCCGTTGTCGCCTTCGGTGTGCGCCGCCTCGAAGTCGCCGTGCAGTTGCGAGGTGACGTTCAGATCCCGCAGTTCGTGGCGCGGGGTGTCCCGGTACACCCGGACCACGTGGTTCTCGGCCTTGCCGTACTGGTTGCTCGTGAGCTTCACAGCGCTCATCGCGTGCTCCTGTTCTCGAAGGATGTCCCGCGCCAGCCGCCGGGGAACGCCGCGTGGCCGAGTGCTCCCTCGTGCCCGATCCGCACCGTCCCGCCGACTCCTGGGTCAGCTGCCGCGATACGTGGAATAGGCGAACGGACTCAGCAGCAGCGGGATGTGGTAGTGCTTCTCCCCCGGCTGCACCGTGAAGTCCACGGTCACCGACGGGTGGAAGTGCGCCTGCCCCCGTGCGGCGAAATAGGAACCCGTCCGGAAGGTGATCCGGTAGTCGCCGGACTCCAGGGTCTGTGGGCCGAGTTCGGAGACGCGACCGTCCTGGTCGGTCCGAGCTGCGGCGATACGCGCGCCGTCGGCGGCGTACAGCTCGACGTCGACGCCGGCGGCGGGTGTGCCGCTGGTGGAGTCGAGCACGTGGGCGGTGATGAAGCTCATCGGAGAAGTCCCTCCAGTCGCAGGGCGGCGATCTGCTCGAGCTGCTCACCGGTCTCGGCGAGCTCGTCGTCGGGATCCTGCTCCAGCCGGCGTTCGAGTTCGTCGAGGATCTCGCGGTGACTCCGGCCTGCGGCGCGGATGAGGAAGACCCGCCCGAAGCGCTCCTCGTAGGCGGCGTTACCCGCGGCCAGACGCTGTTCGACGTCGGCGTCGGCCTCCCCGAGTCCCGCCTGCTCCCGGCGGGAGTGGCGGGCCTCGGCCGAGCCGCCCTTCGACCGCTCCCCGATCCTCGGATGATGGGCCAGAGCGGCCTCGATCTCCGCGGGCCGCAGCGGGTGCGCGACCTGCCGCGCCGCGGCCACGCAGGACTCGACGTCGGTGTAGGGACGCCCGTCGGCCACCGCGTGGATCCAGCGGTCGACGTCGAGGCACGGCCGGAGCGCCTCCACCGCCTCAGCGACGGCGAGGCTGTTGAACTCCTCGAGCGTCATCGACTCCTCTTCTCGCATTACGGACTAAAACTTTCGCTATCCGTAACTTTGAGCCGCGGCTCTGGGAGATGTCAAGGCGCCGAGCCGACCGAGATCGCACGCGGCCCCGGGAATGAGCACCGGAAGGTTCGAGACCAGGAACGGGGCGCCCGATCACCCCGGGACACGGGCGGCGACGGCGGACATCGGCGGCGGGCCGCGCGTCATCGCGGTGGCCGTTACACCAGCCGGGACGGCCGGTCGAACCACCGATCACACCCGTGCGATACAGCTCCGGCGCCCGCCGGGACCCGGACGGACCGCCCTCACCACGACCGCGTCCACGGGAACGGTGCCGTCACGGGAACCACACCACCCACGGGAACGCAGTCCTCCGGCGCCTGCGGGCACGAATCGCCCCGCCCTCCCCTGCGCAACCGTCCGAATCGGACAGGTGATCGCACCGAATCCGGCGCACTAACGGCATTTGTTCGTCCGACTAGCGGTAGGTCACGTGGTCGGCGGTCGGGCCGTCGAAGTGGCCGTGTTCGTTGAACGACACGAGCGTCAGGCCCGAGCGGCCGGTGGCGAGCTTGCTGATCCCGGCGTTCACCGCGACGCGGCTCAGCGGCACCAAGTGGGTCTCCGGAGTGCCGAGCAACAGCCCGCACAGCGTCGCGATCACACCGCCCGAGGTGAACACGACGGCCTGCTCACCTTTGCCGAGCGCGCCGGCCACCTCGGTGACGGCTGCCTCGACGCGGTCGCGGAACGCGGTCCACGTCTCGGCCGCATCACTTTGCGTTCCCGCGGCCGCCCACGCCGCGAGCGCCGCCTCCAGCACGCGCTGGAAACTCCGCGGATCCTGCGCGTCCTGCGGCCTGCCGTCACCGTGCGCGCCGAGGACGTCGCCGTCGGCGTACTCGTTCCAGCGCGGGTCCTCGGTCACCGTGACGCCGGGCGCACACTCGGCCAGGGCCAGCTCCGCGGTGTCCCGCTGCCGGGACAGCGAACCGCACCACGCGTGGTCGACCCGCACCTGCCTGCGCGCCAGCTCGACGCCCACCAACCCGGCCTGCTCGCGGCCCAGGTCGGACAGCTTGTCGTAATCGGCTGCCCCGAACGACGCCTGTCCGTGCCGCACCAGGTGGATCGCGCCCATCAGACGAGCTTCCGGAACACACCGACCGGTAGCGCCTTGAGCAACACCGACAGCGGCGTCCAGGGCCACGACGGCACGTACGCGGTGGCGCGCTCGGATTCGACGGCCTTCACCATCGCGTCGGCACCGCGGTCCGCTCCGGCGACCAGCGGGGTGCGCCCACCGGAGCGCGAGGTCATCTCCGATTCGATGAAGCCCGGCAGCACGGTGCTGACCCGGATCGGGGATCCGTACACGTCGGCCCTGATGCCGTCGGCGAGCGCCGCCGCACCGGCCTTCGACGCGCCGTAGGCCGTCATGTTGCGCGGCATGCCGCGGATCGCACTGAACGACGACACCACGACGAGGTGGCCGGCGTTCTGCTCCCGGAACAGTTCCATCGCGGCCTCGCACTGCGCCAGGGCTGCCACCAGATTGGTCTCGATCGTCTGGCGGTTCGCGGCGAAGTACCCGGTGCCGATCGACTGTCCCTTGCCGAGACCGGCGTTGACGATGACCCGGTCCAGTCCGCCGAGCTCGTCGGCCATCGATCGGAACACGGTGAACACGTCGTCGTGGGCGTTCACGTCGAGACCGGCCACCGCCACGCGGATTCCGGGGTGCCGTTCGGTCAGTTCCGCTGCCAAACCGTCCAGCCGGTCGGTGCGGCGTGCGCACAGCGCCAGGTCCCGGCCCGCGGCGGCGAACCGCCGGGCCATGCCCTCGCCGAGACCCGAGCTGGCGCCGGTGATCAGGATCCTCTTCCGGGTGGTCATGCGCCGAACTCTGCCATGCCCGCCGCCGCGTGCGGAGTGTCGGTGACAACACACTCCCGCAGCGGACAAGGCCAGGTGCACGACGACCGGTGGCCCGGCGCCGTCGGGCGCCGGGCCACCGGTGCAGTCCGCCCGCTGCCGCGGGCTTCACTCAACAGCCGATCACTGCTGCACTGTGTTGAGCAGGAGGTTCGGCGTGGCGCCGGTCGGGTTGGTGATGACGTCCGGCGTCGCCGACGTCGTCAGCGCCTCGGACACCTCGGCCGGGGTGGCCTCCGGGTTGTCGGCCAGGTACAGCGCCGCGGCACCGGCCACGTGCGGAGCGGCCATCGACGTGCCGGACAGGGCCGTCTCACCGCCGCCCATCTGGGCCGACACGATGTCCACGCCCGGGGCGTAGATGTCGACGACCTCGCCGTAGTTGGAGAAGTCGGCCTGCTCGTCCTGCTCGCCCGAGGCCGCCACCGTGATGGCGTCCTCGACCCGCGCCGGCGAGCTGCCGCTCGCATCGGAGCTCTCGTTGCCCGCGGCGACGGCGAACGTCACGCCGGCGTCGATCGCACCCTGCACCGCGGTGTCGAGAGCCTCGTCAGGGGTGCCGCCGAGGCTCATGTTGGCCACGGCCGGACCCGAGGCGTTCTCGGCGACCCACTCGACGCCGGAGATCACGCCGTCGGTCGTGCCCGAGCCGTTCGCGTCCAGCACGCGCACCGGCACGATGTTCGCACCCTTGGCGACGCCGTACTCGGTGCCGGCGACCGTGCCGGCTACGTGCGTGCCGTGGCCCTGCTCGTCGTCGGCGTCATCGTCGTTGTCGATGAAGTCCTTGCCGGGCTGCACGCGGTCGCCGAAGTCCTCATGGCTGGCGTCCACACCGGTGTCGATGACGTACGTGGTGACGTTGTCGGCCGGCGTGTTGTAGGTGTACGAGTCGTCCAGCGGCAGCTGCGCCTGGTCGATGCGGTCCAGACCCCACGACGGGGTCGGCGACTGCGTCTCGGTCGCGTGCACCCGCTGGTTCTGCACGACGTAGTCGACGGACGGGTCGGCCGCCAGCCGCTTCGCCTCCGCCTCGTCGGCCTTGACGGTGAAGCCGTTCAGCACGGTGTCGTAGGTCTTCGACACGTTCGTGCCGTACTCACCGGCCAGCTGCGTGGCCATCGTCGACACCGAAGCCGTCTTCGTCCCGTCCTCGAGGACGACGATGTAGCTGCCGTCGACCGCGTTGGGCGTGTTCGCCGAGAGGATCTGCCCCTCCGGCGCCGCAGCGGCGGACCCCAGGCCGGCCGCGACCAGTCCGGTCACACCGGCCGCCACGACGCCCACGTTCAGGCTCCGCCTCAGCTTGCGAGAGTTACCCATTCGGATTCCTTCCGTTATCCCGGCAGGTTCGCGACTCATGCAAGCGGCGCGGTAAGCCCAGTGGCAATGATTCACAGTTACCAGTTGTGGACTGAACACCGTAATGAGCGATAGTCCGAATGGTCTAAATGTCACTATGTGCAGTCAACCACTGACGCGTTACAGGATCCTGCTAGCGTTGTCCATATCGTTATCGGTGCGGCATCGGGAGGCGATCCGGCACGTGAGTGGCACCGCGTTCTCGGCGGCCCTGCGCTCCGCCATCGCCACGAGCGGACTCGGTCTGGACCGCATTCAGGCACGACTTCAGGATCACGGCATCACGATCAGCGTCACCGCGCTGAGCTATTGGCAATCCGGAAAACGACAACCGGAACGCCAGAGTTCGATCTCCGCGGTGCGCACGCTCGAAGAGATTCTGGACGTACCGACCGGCACCCTGCTCGGCCTGCTGCCCCCGCCCCGGCCGCGCGGCAGCACGTCCCGGCGCAGACTCGATGACCGCTCACGGCGCCTCAGCCTCGACGATGCACGCGACGTGTCGCTCGTCGGACTGCACGACCACTGCGTGGTCACCGAGGGCGACCTGCCCGGGGAAGGTGCACACAGCACCGTGACGGCCAAGGCCGTCTTCCGCGCCCGCGCCGACGGCCAGGACCGCTGGTTGCTGGCCTACCGACAGGACGGCTCGGACGACGACGAAGCCCCGGAACTCACGGCGTTACGGAACTGCTCGGTGGGCCGCATCGAAGCCGACCCCACCACGAACCTCACCCTCGCGGAGCTGATCTTCAGCAACGCGATCGACACCGGCGAGACGCATCTCGTCGAATACTCGCTGTCCTATCGGCACGATCCGTGTCCCGACACCCGGAAGGCGCATTTCCGGGAATTCTGGGAACCCATCCCCGAATACCTGCTCGAAGTCGATTTCGAGCAGGCACATCCGCCCGAGCAGTGCTGGCGGTATTCCTACCGCAACCACGGCGGCACGGCCGAGTCCCAGGACGTCACACTCGACGACCTGGGGCGCGCACACGCCGTCGCCGTGGATTTCGGCCCCGGAGTCTTCGGGATCGGCTGGCTGTAGCGACTTTCGTCGGTCCGATCACCGAGCGTGGCCCGCCGAGTGTGATCGCCGCAGGCGACGTCGGTCGCACCAGATTGCCGGATACCGCACCACATATCCGATTTCGCCGCCGTCGTCCGATTTCGACGGGAACTTCCGTCGGTACCCGTACTCCTCGATTGCCCCGGAGCCGGAGAAATCCGAACCGGACCGTGGGCGGCCGAACGCGAAACGGCGCCGGAATCCCGCGGATTCCGGCGCCGTGACAGCGGTGGATGCTCAGCCGAGCTTGTCGCGCAACAGTTTCCCGGTCGCGTTCCGAGGCAGCGCCTCCACGAACTCCACATCCCGCGGCACCTTGTAGCGGGCGAGGTTGTCCTTGACGAACGAACGCACCGCGTCGGCATCCAGTGTGGACCCTTCGCCCCTCGCCACGACCGCCTTGAGTCGCTGGCCGAACTCCTCGTCGGGCACGCCCACGACCCCCGCCTCGAGAATCTCGGGATGCTCGACGAGCAGGTTCTCGACCTCGATGGGATACACGTTCTCCCCGCCGGAGACGATCATCTCGTCGTCCCGGCCGTCGATGAACAGCAGCCCGTCCTCATCGAAGTGGCCGACGTCGCCGCTGGCAAGCAGGCCGTCGATGATCTCCTTGTTGCGGCCGTCGGTGTAGCCCTCGAACGCCAGCCCGCTGCCGACGAAGACCCGGCCGGTGACGTGCGGGTCGGTGATCCGGGTGCCCCGCTCGTCGTAGAGCGCCACCCGGCAGCCGACCGGCGGCCTGCCGACCGTCCCCGGTGCCTTGGCCCAGTCCTCGGGCGTGGCCACTGCCGCGACCGCGACCTCGGTCGAGCCGTACAGGTTGTGGATCACGGGGCCGAAGACCTCCGTGGCACGGTTGCCGATGTCCGGAGGCAGCGCCGAGCCGGCCAGGAAGATGATCCGCAGGCTCGAGGTGTCGTACTTGCCGATGCTCTCGGGGCCCAGGTCGATGATCCGCTGCAGCATGGTCGGCACCAGTACGAGAGCCGTGCAGTCGTACCGCGAGACCCCGCGCAGCGCCTCCTCCGGATCGAACTTGCGCCGCACCACGACCGTGTTCCCCAACGCGAGCGACAGGATGAACTGGGAGATGCCCGTGCCGTGGAACAGCGGGGCGCCCATGTAGGTCGCCTCGCCGACCCGCAGTGGGATGCGGTCGAGGAACTGTGCCGAGTCGAGCCCGGAGATCTTCGGCCGCGGCGCCCCCTTCGGGGTTCCGGTGGTGCCGCTGGTGAGCAGCACGAGCCCACCCGGCTTCGGCGGCGCTTCGGGAGCCGTGTCGTCGGTGCCGTCGATCAGCTCGTCGACGGTGGTGACGCCGCCGGTCGCAGCCGGGTCGTCGACCCAGCCGAGGTAGCGGTCCAC
Organism: Prauserella salsuginis; assembly: GCF_024648885.1. Taxonomy (GTDB): domain Bacteria; phylum Actinomycetota; class Actinomycetes; order Mycobacteriales; family Pseudonocardiaceae; genus Prauserella; species Prauserella salsuginis. The sequence goes on from NZ_JANBBF010000008.1 coordinate 725,942, forward strand.
GTTCTCGATGCCGCCGAGCAGCTCGCCGAACTCCTCGTCGTAGACCAGCACCCGCACCTTCTCCCGGGCGGCGACGTCGGTCAGCTGGGGACGCGCGAAGCCGGTGTTCATCAGCAGCAGCGCCGCACCCAGCTTGTTGGCCGCGAGCATGGTCAGCACCAGACCCCGGTGGTCCCGGCACAGCGCGGCGATGCTCGCGCCCGGACCCACGCCGCGGTCGGCCCACGCGCGGGCGAGCGCGTTCGACTTGCGCTCGAGTTCGTCGAAGGTCAGCGGGCCGCGTTCGTCGACGAGGCCGATGTCGGCCGGGTTCCGGCGCGCGGCGATACGGACCGCACCGGCGATCGGGCCGTACGTGCTCGTCAGGACGAGCGAACGCACACCCTCGTCCAGGCGGGGAAAGGGCAGCAGGCCGGCCCGCCACATGACTCCGACACTGCGCGCCTTCTCCGTCACACGCGTGACCAGCTCTGATACCGCCGGCGGCGTCTTCATCCGCGCACCTCCTCGGGCTCGTCCGGCATAACCTACCGGGTAGTAGGGCAATCGGATCAACCCTCGCCACGGTGAACGTTCCCGTGGAGTAACGGACGTCTCACCCACATCACCTCTGCACCGGGATCGCCGACGCACGGGGAGGCACTCACGGTACGACGCCGGCCGCGGAGCGGACTGTCGGTGGCGGGGAGCAGAATCGGCGGCGTGCATGTGATCGTCGCCCGGGACTCCGCAGGCCGCTTCTCGCTGCGCATCCCGGACGGCGAGTTGACCGCCGAGGACGGGCCCGTACTCGACGACGAGGTCCGCAGCGTCGGTGCAGTCTCTCGGGACTGCGCACTCGCCGGGGACGGTGCCCTCGCCGGGAACGCTGCCCTCGCCGGGGACGGTGCGGTCTCTGGGAGCGGTGCGGTCTCTGGGAGCGGTGCGGTCTCTGGGAGCGGTGTGCTCGTCGGGGGCGGTCTGCTCCGCAGGGACGGCACGGGTGCCGTGGTCGCCACCGCACTGTCGGCCGAAGCGGTGGCGGCAGTCGCCGCGCGGCTGGAACCACGCCGGCCCAGGTGGGTGCTGCCGTCGGTGGAGCGCGACTACCCCGCGCTGGTCGGCTGCGGGGTCCGGTTGCGGCGCTGTCACGATCTCGCGCTCGTCGAAGGACTGTTGCTGGCGTTCGCGGGCGCGCACGACCGGTCACGGTCCCTCGCGGCCGCGTACGCGCGGGTGCGAGGGCTCGCCCCGCCGGTGGAGACGGAGCACGTGGCCGCGCCCGATGAGCAGCCTGCGCTGTTCGACCCGCAGAGCTCGGGACTGCCGCCCGGCCTCGACCCGGCCGATGCCGCCGAGGTCGTGCTGGCCGACCAGCGGGTCCGGCTGGACCGGCTGGACCCGTCGGGCCGGCTCCGGCTGCTGGTGGCCGCCGAGTCGGCCAGCGCGCTCGCGGCCGTGGAGATGTCGGCCGACGGGCTGCCGTGGCGCAGCGATCGTCACGAGGCGTTGTTGACCGAGCTGCTCGGACCACGGGTCCCGGCCGGTTCGCGGCCACCTGCGCTCGCGGCGTTGGCGCAGCGCATCGACGAGGCGTTCGGCAGGCCGGTCAATCCCGATCATCCGGAGAGCATCGTGCGTGCGTTCGGCAGGGCGGGGCTCGCCGTGCCGTCGGCGCGGGCCCACGTGCTGCGGCGGATCGACCACCCCGCGGTGGCCCCGCTGCTCGAATACAAGGAGCTGGCGCGGCTTCACGCCGCGCACGGGTGGGCGTGGCTGGACCAGTGGGTGCGGGGCGACCGGTTCCGCCCGGTCTACGTCGTCGGCGGCGTCGTGTCGGGCCGGTGGGCGAGCCGAGGCGGTGCGGCGTTGCAGATCCCCCGGGTGCTGCGCGGGTGTGTGACCGCCGACGAGGGATGGAAGCTCGTGGTGGCCGATGCCGCGCAGCTCGAACCACGGATTCTGGCGGCGTTGTCCGGCGACCGCCGACTGGCCGAGGTGTCCCGGTCGGAGGACCTGTACACGAGCCTGGCGGCCGAGCTGCATCCCGGTGCGGCGGCCGAACACCGGCCGAACGCCAAGATCGCGATGCTGTCGGCGATGTACGGCGGAACCGCGGGGGAGGCCGCGGCCACGCTCGCCCTGCTGCGGCGCCGTTTCCCGGCCGCAGTGTCCTATGTGGAAAACGCAGCGGCGGAGGGCGAACGCGGCGGGACCGTCCGCTCCCGGCTGGGCCGCACGTCGCCGCCGCCGTCGGAGGCATGGCGCGAGCTCACCGGAGGCGACGGCGCCGAGGACACCGCGCGGCGGGCCTCCCGGGACTGGGGCAGGTTCACCCGGAACTTCGCCGTCCAGGCCAGTGCGGCCGACTGGACGGCGGTACTGCTCGCCACGCTGCGCCGCCGCCTGCCCGAACCGGCTGGGCTGGTGTTCTTCGTGCACGACGAGGTGCTCGTGCACACCCCCGCCGAGCTCGCCGACACCGTCGTCACCTGTCTCAGTGAGGCGGTCGACGAGACGACCCGCCTCGTGTTCGGCCCCGCCTGCCCGGTGCGGTTCCCGATGCCGGCCGCCGTCGTCGATTCCTACGCCGACGCCAAGTGAGCACCGGCCCCGCACCCACAGGCCGGCCACCGGCACCCGGAATGCAGGGCGCCGGTGGCCGGTCGCCGACATCCGGTGCCGTCGTCATCCTCACCTGAGGCCTCCGTGCCCCGTAAATCCGTTGCCCCACCCGGCGCGGCGGTCTAGCGTCGTCGCCAGTTGCCGCCGCCGAACGGAGTGAGACGTTGGTCCGCTGAGGTTCTCCGAGATACCGCGAACTGCTCGCGTATCGCCACGTTGTCCGTCGTCCACGTACAGCGGGGAGCCTTCCTCATGTCCACCTCCGTCATCTGCACCGACCTCTCGTTCGCCTGGCCCGACGGCGAGGTCGTCCTCGATCGGCTGACCGCCGTCTTCGGTCCGGGGCGCACCGGCCTCGTCGGGCTCAACGGCTCAGGCAAGTCCACGCTGCTCCGACTCATCACCGGCGACTTGACACCGACCTCGGGCTCGGTCACCGTGACCGGCCGCCTCGGCCATCTGTCGCAGAACCTGACGCTCGACACCGACAGCACCGTGGCCGACGTACTCGGCACCGCCGACATCACCTCCGCCATCGCCGCGATCGAACGCGGCGATACCGACGAGCACCATTTCGCGGTCGTCGGTGACCGGTGGGACATCGCGGAACGCACCCGGGCCACGCTCGACCGTCTCGGTCTCGCACACCTCGACACCGGCCGGCACATCGGTGACCTGTCGGCAGGCGAGGCAGTGCTGCTCGGGCTCGGCGCCCAGTTCCTCCACCAGCCGGACGTACTACTGCTCGACGAACCGACCAACAACCTCGACGCACGCGCACGCACGCTCGTCACCGAATTCGTCCGCACCTGGAAAGGAGCGATCGTGGTCGTCTCGCACGACCGCGAGATCCTCGGCGAGGTCGATCGCATCGCGGAACTTCGCGACCGATCGCTGACCTTCTACGGCGGCGACCTCGACCATCACGAGGCAGTCGTCGCGGCGCATCAGCAGGCGGCCGAACGCATGGTCCGCGCCGCCGAATCCGATGTGGAACGGCAGCGCCGGGAACTCGTGACGGGGCAGGTCACCCTCGCCCGCAGAGTTCGCTACGGCAGGAAACAGTGGGACACGAAACGCGAACCGAAGGTGCGGATGCGTAAGCGCCAGGAGGATGCCGAGATCGCCGCAGGCAAGCACCGTGCGATGCGCTCCGACAAGCTGGCACAGGCCAGACAACGACTCGAGCAGGCCGAACACGCCGTGCGGTCCGACAAGGAGATCCGGGTCGATCTGCCCACTGCCGCGGTGCCGGCCGGACGCCACGTACTGCGACTGACCGATGTGGAACTCCGCAACGGCCCGATGGTGAACCTGAACGTCCACGGACCGGAACGGATCGCGCTCGTCGGGCCGAACGGGGCGGGCAAGAGCACCCTGCTGCACACCGTCGTCGGCGACCTGACTCCTCGGGCCGGCACCGTCACCGCACCGGTGCCGGCCCGGCTCCTGCCACAGCGGCTCGACACCCTCGACGACACCGCATCGGCCGTACAGAACGTCGCCGCCGCGGCTCCCGGATTGACCGCGAACGCCATCCGCGCCCGACTAGCGCGCTTCCTGCTGCGCGGTGACCTCGCCGACCTGCCCGCAGGCGAGCTCTCCGGCGGCGAGCGTTTCCGCGCGAGCCTGGCGCAGCTCCTGCTCGCCGAACCGGCACCGCAGCTACTGCTGCTGGACGAACCCACCACCGATCTGGACGCGAGCAGTGTCCGCCACCTCACCCGGGAGCTCGCCTCCTACCCGGGCGCACTCATCGTGACCAGCCACGACACGGAATTCCTGCGCGCCATCGGCGCAACGCGGTGGCTACGGTTGGACGGCACGCTGAACCGCACGGAAGCCCCGTAGTCGCGGCGCCGGTACAACGGGGGTCCTGTCTACAACGGGGCCTTGTCTACAACGGGGCCTTGTCTACAACGGGGTACTGTCTACAACGGTGCCTTGTCGAGGGCCTTGATGATGCGCTTCACCGACACCGGATACGCGGTCTTGAGCGTCTGGGCGAAGAAGCTGATCCGGAGCTCCTCGATCATCCAGCGGATCTCGGCGAGTTCCGGGCTCGGTTCCGCTCGCGGCGGCACCTCGTCGAGCACCCCGCGGTACTCGTCGGCCAGCCAGGTGATCTCCCGCAGCCGCTCGACGTCCCGCGCCGGATCGGTGGGCAGTTTCTCCAGCCTTCGAGCGACGCCCCGTACGTACCGCACCAGGTCGGGCAACCGGTCGTAGCCGGTCGCGGTGACGAAACCGTCGTACACGAGCGAATCCAGATGCGCCCGGGCGTCGGCCAACGACTCCGCGATCGCTCGTCCGTCCATATCGGACAACGCAGCTTCGACCTCGTGGGCCGCGGTGAGGATCTGCTCCACCTCACCCAGCACGGTGAGGACGGTCGGGTTCAGCCGCTGCCCCACCGCCTTCACCAACGAGGGGAACGCGGCCTCGTCCCGCACCGGTCCACCGGCCTCGGCGATCAGCTTGTCCACCGCACAGTCGACGCAGTCCTCGAGCAGCCCCTGCACGCCGCCGTGCGGATTGCGCGACAGGACGAGCTTCGACCGGTTGCCGAGATTGCGGTTGATGTACTTCATCGGCGACGGCAGGGCGAGCCGGACGAGCTTGCGTGTGCCCGCACGCATCGCCGCGACCTGCTGGCCGGGTGTGTCGAACATCCGCACCGCAACGGAGTCGCCCTTGTCGACCAACGCGGGATACGCCTTGACCGCGTGGCCGCCGCGGTTCGCCTCGAACACCTCCGGCAGCGTTCCGAACGCCGCGGTGGTCAACCCGTCGCGTTCCACGTCGTCGGCCGCGGCGGAGATCGTCTCCCGCACCCGGTCGCCGAGCTTGTCGCGCAACGCCTCGAGCTCCTTGCCCTCGGCCACCGCGGCGCCGGTGTCGTCGACGATGCGGAACGTCATCCGCAGGTGGTCGGCCACGGCCTCCGGGTCCCACTCACCGACCGGCACGGCGACCCCGCGCAGCCGCTCCAGCTGTGCACTCAGTTCGTCGAGCAGCGGCCCACGCGAGGGGTCCACGTGCGCGAGCACCTCACGGGCGGTGTCCGGGGCGGGCACGAAATTGCGCCGGGTCGCCTTCGGCAGCGACTTGATCAGCGCGGTCACGAGCTCCTCGCGCAGTCCCGGGACCTGCCAGTCGAACCCGTCGGCCGCGACCTGGTTCAGGACGGGGAGTGGAATATGGACGGTGACGCCGTCGGCGTCCGCGCCCGGCTCGAACTGGTACGTCAGCGACAGCCGCAACTCCCCCTGCTGCCACGTGTCGGGATAGTCGGCGGCGCGCACCTCGTCGGACGCGGCGTTGATGAGCATCGTCTTCTCGAAGCTCAGCAGGTCCGGTTCGCTGCGCGAGGCCTTCTTCCACCACGCGTCGAAGTGGCTTCCCGACACCACGTCGTCGGGGATCCGCTCGTCGTAGAAGACGAACAACGTTTCGTCGTCGACGAGGATGTCCCGTCTGCGGGCGCGGTTCTCCAGATCCTCGACCTCGTCGAGCAGTGCCCGGTTCTCGTGGAAGAACCGGTGCCGGGTGTCCCAGTCGCCGTCGACGAGCGCGCGGCGGATGAACAGTTCCCGCGAGGTCTCCGGATCGATCCGGCCGTAGTTCACCGTGCGGCCCGCGACCAGGGGCACGCCGTAGAGCGTCACGCGCTCCGACGCCATCACCGCCGCCTGCTTACGCTCCCAGTGCGGTTCCGAGTACGTGCGCTTGACCAGGTGCCCGGCGAGCGGCTCGATCCACTCGGGCTCCACCCGCGCGTTCACCCGCGCCCACAGCCTGGACGTCTCGACCAGTTCCGCGGAGGCGATCCAGCGCGGCTGCTTCTTGAACAGCGCCGAACCGGGGAAGACGGAGAACCGAGTGCCGCGCGCGCCGAGGTAGTCGCCCTTCTCGGGGTCCTTCAGACCGATGTGCGACAGCAGTCCCGCCAGCAGTGAGGTGTGGATACGCTGCGGATCGCCCGGCACACTGTTGAGCGTGATGTCGAGCGGTTTGAGCAGCTGCCGCAGCTGGCTGTAGACGTCCTGCCACTCCCGCACCCGCAGATGATTCAGGTACTCCGCGCGGCACATCTTGCGGAACTGGTTGCCCGACAGTTCCTTCTGCTTCTCGCGCAGATAGTTCCACAGGTTCAGATACGCCAGGAAGTCGGAATCCTTGTCGCGGAACCGCGCATGTTGCTGCGCGGCGGCCTCCTTGTGCTCGGCGGGCCGCTCCCGTGGATCCTGAATGGACAGCCCGGCCGCGATGATCATCACTTCGCGGACGCAGCCGTTCTCGGCACCTTCGAGGATCATCCTGCCGAGCCGCGGATCGACCGGCAACTGTGCGAGCCGCTTGCCGACCGGCGTCAGCCTGCCCTTCTGCGCGTCGAGCGCACCCAGTTCCTGCAGCAGCTGCACCCCCGCGGTGACCTGCCTGCGGTCCGGCGGCTCGACGAACGGGAACGCGGCCACGTCGCCCAGGCCCAGCGAGGTCATCTGCAGGATGACCGAGGCCAGGTTGGTGCGCAGGATCTCCGGATCGGTGAACTCAGGACGGGCGTCGAAGTCGTCCTCGGAGTACAGCCTGATGCAGATACCGTCCGACGTCCGGCCGCAGCGGCCCTTGCGCTGGTTGGCCGAGGCCTGTGACACCGGCTCGATCGGCAGCCGCTGCACCTTCGTGCGGTGGCTGTAACGCGAGATGCGTGCCGTTCCCGGATCGACGACGTACTTGATGCCGGGCACGGTCAGCGAGGTCTCCGCGACGTTGGTGGCGACGACGATGCGCCTGCCCGTGTGCCGCTGGAACACCCGGTGCTGATCGGCGGCCGACAGCCGCGCGTACAGCGGCACCACCTCGGTGTTCGGCAGCTCCATCGCGGCCAGTGCGTCCCCGGCGTCGCGGATCTCCCGCTCGCCCGACGCGAACACGAGGATGTCGCCCGGCCCCTCGGCGACCAGTTCCCGGACGGCGTCGGTGATCGCCTGCGTCTGGTCGCGGTCCGAATCGGCGTCGGGGTCGTCGGGATCGACGATCGGCCGGTAGCGCACCTCGACCGGATACGTCCGTCCCGAGACCTCCAGCACCGGCGCAGGCTCCCCGTCAGCGCCGGCGAAGTGCCGCGCGAAGCGGTCGGGATCGATCGTGGCGGAGGTGATGATCACCTTCAGGTCGGGCCGCTTCGGCAGTAGCTGTTTCAGGTACCCGAGCAGGAAGTCGATGTTGAGGCTGCGCTCGTGTGCCTCGTCGATGATGAGGACCTCGTACTGGCGCAGCATCCGGTCGCGCGCGATCTCCGCGAGCAGGATGCCGTCGGTCATCACCTTCAGCAGCGTGTCGTCGCTCGAGGTGTCGGTGAACCGCACCTTGTAGCCGACGGCCGCGCCGAGCTCGGACTTCACCTCGCTCGCCACTCGCTCGGCGACGGTGCGGGCCGCGAGTCGCCGCGGCTGCGTGTGCCCGATCTGCCCGCGCACGCCGAGTCCCAGGTCGAGGCAGATCTTCGGCAGCTGGGTGGTCTTGCCCGACCCGGTCTCCCCCGCCACGATCACGACCTGGTTGTCCCGGATCGCCTCGGCGAGGTCCTCGGCGCGGCCGCTCACCGGAAGCTGCTGCGGGTATGTGATGTGCGGCATCGCCTCGCGGCGCCTGCGCACCCGCTCCTCGGCCCGGTCGATGTCGGAGGAGATCTCCGCGGCGATCGCCGAGAGCTTGGCAGGCTTCGCGTTGCGGGACTTGCGGGCGCCGTCGATCCGGCGCCGCACCCGGTGGGCGTCGCCGATGGTCAGACCGGACAGCCGCGGACGCAGCTCATCGAGAGGGGAACGTGCAGACATACCGCCCGACAGCCTACCGGGCGCGTCCGCTCCGCTCCTCCGATTATCGCCACTCGGCGGCGGGGCCCGCACCGGCGCTCACACGCGCCCTCTAGGCTGCGCGTGTCCCCACACACGCACCCCGGCGCGTGTCCCGGCCCAGGCGGTTCGCGGCCGGGACCGGCAGCACGGGTGAACGCGACACGGAAGGCAGCGGCACGTGAGGAAGATCCTCCCGGGAGTCGTCGTGGCCATCGCGGCACTGACGGGACTCGGCGGATGCAGCGGCGCGCCCGACACCCGGCTCGCGGCGGACACCCGGCCCGTCACCGCGACCGAGCAGATCACCGTGGACCCCTTCACCGAGTCCGGCGAACCCGACCCCGGCCTCGACATCGTCGAGAAGGGCGAGGGCAACTGCTGGCAGTCGTGGGTCAGCATCGCGGGCTCGGATGCCCGCCGCTGCGCTCCCGTGCTGAAGGGCGACTCGCACACCTCGCAGGAAGTGCACGACCCGTGCTACCTGCACGTCCGGCCGGGGCCGGATCGGGCGATCTGCATCCAGAACCCGACGACCGGCGAGGCGACGGGTTTCGAGGTCGTGGAGGACACCGGGCCCGCACCGGAGGAAGCACAGCGCCACCGGCCGTGGTTCATCGAGCTCGCCGACGGCCGCCGCTGCGTGCCGATGCCCGGCGCCGACGACCCCGAGTCCACCGAGGAGGACCCGACCTACGGGTGCGGCCGGAACGACTACCTCTACGGCCTGCCGGACATGACGAAACGCGTGTGGACGATCGCCAACCGGCACGGCGAGGCCGAGCGGCGCACCGAACCCGGCCCGGAGCTCGACAGGGCATCGATCCGCACGGTGTGGTTCTGACCGTGACGACCCGCCGCTCGCGCACCCGCCGCGCCGCCATCGGCCTGGGCGCCGCACTCGTCGCCCTCGCAGGCTGCACCGATGCGGACGCGGACGGATCCGCTCGCACCTCCCCGGTGACGGCGACCCGCGCGGTGCACCTCGACCCGTTCACCCCGTCCGGCCGGCCCGCACCGGAATTCACCGTCGTCGACCGCGCCGCGGCGAAATGCTCCGCGTCCGGGGTGAACCTGTCGGATCCCGATGCGCGCCGGTGCATGACCACGGACGGCTACTTCCTGTACGACCCGTGTTTCGTCCGGCACCGGCCGCGCCCCGACGTCGCGCTGTGCGTGCAGAACCCGACGACGTCCGAGGCCGTGCGCATCCGGATCGTCGAGGACACGCCGAGACCGCCCGGCGACGTGCGTCCCGACCGGCCGTGGTTCCTCGAACTCGCCGACGGTCGTCGCTGCGTCCCCGCGCCCAGCCCCACCGAGGACGACCCGCCCGGCAGGCCGACCTACACGTGCGGCAGCGACGACCACCTCTACGGCCTGCCGGACACCACGAAACACGTGTGGACGATCACCAACCGGCACGGAGGCGCCGACGAGCCGGGCCCGCCGCGCCGGGTGAGCATCCGCACCGCCTGGCTCTGACCGGCGCGCCCCGCCTGCACCGGCGACGACACGGGCAACCCCCGGCCAACCCTGCCCGATTGGTCCCGTTTGCACCGTGAGCGGTACACCCGTCTCAGATCACTCCGCATCCCGGGAATAGTTAGCCATGCTCGGTACTTGTTCGAGGAGGACGTGCGTCGTCACATCGATCACCGGGAGGAACCGTGACCGCAGCCACGACCGTGGCCCCCGTCGCCGATGCAGGAGCTCGGCTCAGCCGCACCGGCCGGTTGCGATTCGCGCTCATCCTCGGCGGGTTGACCGCGTTCGGCCCGCTGTCGATCGACATGTACCTGCCGGCGCTGCCCGGCATGGCAGGCGACTTCTCCGCCGCCAATTCGCTGGTCCAGCTCACGCTCGCGGCGTTCGTCGTCGGGCTCGGAGCGGGCCAGCTCGTCGCAGGGCCACTGTCGGATGCCTTCGGCAGACGGGTACCGCTGCTGGCCGGCGTCGCGCTCTACATCGCCGCGAGTGTGCTGTGTGTGCTCAGCCCCTCGATCGAAGTGCTGATCGCGGCGCGAGCGCTGCAGGCCTTCGGCGCGGCCGCGGGCATCGTCATCGCCCGTGCGACCGTCCGCGACCTCTTCTCCGGCATCGCCATGTCCCGGTTCTTCTCCGCGCTGATGCTGGTCTCGGGCGTGGCGCCGATCCTCGCACCGATCATCGGCGGTCAGCTGCTCACCGTCACCTCCTGGCGCGGAATCTTCGCCGTCCTCGCCGCGTTCGGCGGGCTGCTCCTGCTGGTCGCCGCGCTGGCTCTGCCGGAGACGCTGCCGGAGGCCTCGCGCAGGCCGGCACGGATCGGTGGCGTCCTGCGCACGTACCTCAGCCTGCTGCGGCACCGTGCATTCCTGGGCTGCGCCCTCACCATCGGCCTCGGGTTCGCCGGCATGTTCACCTACATCTCGGCGTCCAGCTTCGTACTCCAGGACATCTACGGCCTCGGCCCGCAGACCTACAGCTTCGTCTTCGGCGGCGGCGCGGTCGGCCTGGTCGCGATGACACAGGTCAACGCCCGCTTGGTCGGCCGATTCAGCCAACGGTCCCTGCTGCGCACCGGACTGTTGACCGGCACGACGGCGGCCGTCGCCGCCACGATCGCCGCGGCCGCCGGGCTCGGCCTGCCCGTGCTGCTGCCCGCGATCTACCTGGTCGTGTGCTCGAACGGCATGGTGATGCCCAACGCCATGGCGCTGGCGATGGCGGACCACCCGGACAAAGCGGGATCGGCATCGGCACTGCTCGGCGTGCTGCAGTTCCTCGTCGCGGGTGCGGCCTCCCCGCTGATCGGACTGTTCGGCGAAGGCTCGGCCGTCCCGATGGCCGCGCTCATGGCCGTGTTCTTCGGACTGGCCCTGACGAGCTTCCTGCTCATGGTCGGATCCCGCACAGCGAACCGAGCCTGACCTGCGGTCCCGCGCCGGCAATGGCACCGTGATCACATGGCCGACGAGGACCCCGGACCGCTTCACATCCGGATCGGCGACGAAGAACTACTCATCCGCCGCCGCTACGAAGTGGCGAGCATCGTCAACGACCTGCTGATCGCGCTCTGGTTCGTCATCGGCAGCGTGCTGTTCTTCTCCGACAGCACCGAGTACGCCGGGACGTGGCTGTTTCTCATCGGCAGCATCCAGCTGATGATCCGTCCCGCCATTCGGCTCCGGCGGCGCGTTCACCTGCGACGATTCCGATCCGGCGAGCCCACCGAAGCCTCACACGACTTCTGAGGCAGCGGGTTTGTGACATTCCGTGCGTCAGTCGCGTCATGGGGTAGCCGCGGCTGCGTCCCACCTGTGCTCAGCCCGATGAAGCAGGAGGAAGGCGGTCGGCATGTCGGATCAGAACGAGTGGGTCGTTCCCTGCCGTGACCTGGCGGGACGCAAACGCAAGCTCACCGTGTTCTCCAGCGAGCAGCAGGTGGTCGTCGTCGCTCCGCCCGGGGAGACGGCCGTGCTCGGCCCGCTCGAGGTCGGCCGGTTCCGCGCCGCGTTGCGCGACGCCGTCGTCCATCTCGCCCAGCACGACCAGGACGAAGCGGGCGACCTCGTGTGACGTGCCCGCCCCGCCCGGCGCGGGCACGACCGGCGGCCGGAACCGGCCCTGCCGGATGTCAGTTGTGGTCATCGCGGCGCAAGCCCGCCGTCGCGGTATGGCGTACCGCCTCGTCGTAGGAGTCCTCGATACGCACGGCGACGGCACCGGGCTCGACTTCCCTCCCCCACCACGGCGTGCCGGGCTGCACCCGCGCACCGCCGTGATCCTTGACCGTCGCGACCGAACCGTCCCCGTGGAATTGCTCCATGTTGTGCATGCGCAGGTCCGGTTCGGGTGAGCCCATGCTGTCGCCGATCGCGCTGATCAGTCACAGATCGCGCTGCGCCGACCGGGTCCCAGCACTTCGGCCATGGCCATACCGATTACGCCGCCGACCGGTTCGCCATGACGTAAGCGACCATGGTGTGCTCCCATCCCGACGCCGCAGCACCCGACGGTGTCGGTGTTGTCGACGTTGGTCCTCGGCGGGCCGTCGACAGGTCCTCGGCACACGCCACACCTCGGGAGACGCGTGCGAACGCAATTTCTCCGAACCGAGGCAGATCACAACGATGCGACCGCCGGCGCGGGAGCCCGGGGCCCTGCGAACGCCGCTTGTGCTCACCCACCTCGCCACCTAATGTACAGGTATGAACAGGACTGATCAGGATCGTCCGACGAGGTTCAGCAAGCGGGACCGGCTGGTGCACGAACTCTCCCGACAGATCCATACGGGCGTGCTGACCCGCGGCCAGCAGCTGCCCGCGGAACACGAACTCGCCGAACGGTTCGAAGTCAGCCGCGGCACCGTGCGCAGCGCGCTGTCCGAGCTGCAGCGCCGCGAGCTCATCGCCACCCAGACGGGCGTCGGATCCTTCGTGACGTTCGACGGTGTCGAACTGGACCAGACCATCGGCTGGGCGACCGCGCTCTCGCGATCGGGTTTCGACATCCGGGCGGAACTGCTCGACATCGAGAAGGCGGCCGACCCCGAGCTGACCGCCCGCTTCGGGGTCGCGGAGTTCATCGCGGTCCGCCGACTTCGACGTGACCGGGCCGCGGGGCCAGTGTCCTACGAGGTGGCATTGGTGCCCAAGACCGGCGAGCTCGCGAACCTGCCGCGACGCGGGCTGGTCGACGACTCCCTCACCGCGACCCTCGCCGCGGCGGGATTGCATCCGGCACGGGGAGAGCAGTGGATCGGCACCGAGTCGCTGACCGCGCACACGGCCGAACTACTCGAGCGGCGTGAGGGCGAGTTGTTCCTTCGGGCGACGAGGACCAGCACCGACTCCGCCGGCGGACTCGTCGAGCACGTCATCAGTCTGCTGGACCCGGCTCGTTTCCAGTTCCACCTGACGTTCGGTACCGCATGAGCGGCGCCGGTGTCCGTGACCGCGCGCTCGGTGCGTTCGAAGGTCTCGCGCTCGGTGATGCACTCGGCATGCCGACCCAGTCGCTGTCGCGCGAGTCCATCGCCACCTACTACGGACGATTGGAAGGGCTGCGCGACGCCGTCGAGCACCAACCCATCTCCCCCGGCCTGCCCGCAGGCACGGTCACGGACGACACCGAGCAGGCGGTCCTGGTCGCACGACTGCTCATCGAGGGTCGTGGGCGGATCGAGCCGCACGCGTTCGCCCGTGCGTTGCTGGACTGGGAAGCGGACATGATCCGCCGGAACCTCGCCGACCTGCTCGGACCGTCGACGAAGCGGGCCCTCGAGCTGCTGGAGTCCGGGGCCGCACCCGATGAGGCGGGACGCACGGGCACGACGAACGGTGCGGCGATGCGGATCACGCCGGTCGCCATCGCCACAAAACCCGACGTGGACCCGCTCCTGGACGCGGTCGTGAGCGCGAGCAGGCTGACCCACAACACGAGCCTCGGCATCTCGGCGGCCGCGGCCGTGGCGGCCGCGGTGTCGGCGGGGATCGACGGCGCGGACCTCGGCCCGGCGATGGACCACGCGGAACGCGTGGCCTCCGAAGGGGCTGCGCGGGCGCCGTGGGTCGCCGGCGGGGAGATCGCATCCCGGATCCGGTGGGCCCGCGGCTGGGTGCGGGAGTTGGACGCCGAGGCGCTGCCGGCGGCGATAGCCGAGGTGATCGGCACGTCGGTGGCCGCACAGGAGTCGGTCGTGGCCGCGTTCGCGCTCGCCGAGGCCCTGGGAGATCGACCGCTGGATGCGTTGACGCTGGCTGCCCGGCTCGGCGGGGACACCGACACGGTCGCCGCCATCTGCGGAGCGGTCCTCGGTTCCCGGCACGGAGCCTCGGGCCTGCCCGCCGACCTCACCGCCGTCGTGCGGAAGGTCAACGACCTCGACCTCGGCGATGTCACCGAGGGACTTCTCGAACTGCGCAACAGCTGAGCGCACACAGCAAGGAGGCTGCCGTGAGCACTGCGACCGACACCGGTGTCGACGAGCCCGCTGAGGGTGTCCTCGAGACGCGGGGCATCGAGCCCGTTCCCGAGAACGAACGCACCGGTCATCCGATGCAGTTGTTCTGGGTCTGGTTCGCCGCGAACATCTCGATCCTGGGATTGCCGCTCGGCGCGACTCTCGTAGCGATCCAGCATCTCGCGTTCTGGCAGGCCGTTCTCGTGGCGATCCTCGGCGCCGTCGGTTCGTTCGCGATCGTCGGTGTCATCTCGATCGCGGGCCGAAGGGGCGGCGCTCCGGGATTGACGTTGTCGCGAGCGGTGTTCGGTGTCCGGGGCAACGCGGGACCGACGCTGGTGTCCCTGATCTCGCGGCTCGGCTGGGAGACGGTGAACACGACGACGGCGGCGTTCGCGTTGCTGTCGTTGTGCGCCATCGTGTTCGGCACGGACGCGGGAGCGAAGAGCGCTCCGGCGTTGACGCTCGTGTGCATCGGTGTGTTCGTCCTGGCCACCGTGGTGGTTTCGGGCCTGGGCCACCAGGTGTTGGTCGCGGTGCAGCGGTGGTCGACGTGGATCTTCGGGGCGTTGAACATCGTCGTGGCCGTGAACCTCATCGCCACCGTGGACTGGGCCGCCGTCGGTGCGGCGCAGCCCGCGTCCGTCGGCGCGATGATCGCCGGTGTCGGAACCATCGCGGCGGGCACGGGTATCGGCTGGGCGAATGCGTCCGCGGACATGTCGCGTTATCAGCGGCCGTCCGTGCGGGCAGGGTCGCTCGTGGCGTCCGCGGCCGCAGGGGCGGGTATTCCGTTGGTGCTGCTGATCTCGTTGGGCAGCCTGCTGTCCGCGGGTGATCCCACGTTGGCCGAGGCCGGCGATCCGGTGGCCGCGATCCGCGACATGCTGCCGTCGTGGATGGCCGTTCCGTATCTGATCGCCGCGTTCGGCGGGTTGTTGTTGTCGAACCACCTGTCGGTGTACTCGGCGGGGTTGACGACGTTGACGTTGGGCATCCGCACGAAGCGGGTGTATGCGGTGATTCTCGACGTCGTCGTGACAACCCTCGGTGCGATCTACTTCATGTTGATCGCCGACAGCTTCTACACGCCGTTCATCGCGTTCATCAACCTGCTGGCCATTCCGACGACGGCGTGGGTCGGTGTGTTCCTGGTCGACATGCTGCGGCGCACCCGCTACGACGCGGCCGGGCTGATGGATCTGAGCCGGTCGAGTTCGTACTGGTACCGCGGTGGCATCGAGCCGCGTGCACTCGGGGCGTGGGCGGTGGCGATCGTGGTCGGGTACCAGTTCATCGTCGCGGGCCCGCAGGGCGATGTGTGGTTCAGCGGCGTGTGGGCCGACAGTTGGCTGGGACGCAACGGCTTGGGCTGGATCATCGCGTTCGTCGTGGCCGGTGGGTTGTACGCCGCCTTCGGCGGCGCACGCTTGCACGGCCGGAAGCAGGAGCGCGCGCAGTGACGGGCCGCTTGGTGCACACCGGCCAGGTCATTCTGGACCTGGTGATGCGAGTGGACTCGTTACCCGAGCCGGGTGGTGACGTGTTGGCGTCGGAGACGGCGTTGTTGCCGGGCGGTGGTTTCAATGTGATGGCCGCTGCGGCCAGGTCGGGTGCGCAGGTGGTGTACGCCGGCGCGCACGGCACCGGCCAGTTCGGTGACCGCGTGCGGTCGGCGTTGCACGATGAGGGCGTCACCGCGGCGTGCCCGCCGAGCGAGGAGAGCGATACCGGTGTGTGTGTCGCTCTGGTGGACGATTCGGGTGAGCGCACCTTCGTGACCGGCAGCGGCGCCGAGGCCGGACTGACGGCCGAGCGGCTGGCCGATGTCAAGGCGGGCCCGGGTGATGTGGTGTATGTGAGCGGGTACAGCCTGCTGCACGGAGCCAATAGGGCGGCGCTGGCTGCATGGTTGCCGTCCGTGGACGGTGCGGCGGTGCTGTTGGATCCCGGTCCCCTGGCCTCCCAGATTCCGCAGGAGGTGCTGGATTCGACGCTATCGCAGGTGGACATTCTCAGCACGAACGCCCGCGAGGCGCGCGGCTTGACCGGGTCCGAGGATCTGCACAAGGCAGCCGCCGAACTGGCCGACCGCCTGCGTCCGTCGTCGACAGTCGTGGTGCGCGACGGTGCGGCGGGGTGCCTCGTGGCGATGGACGGAACGGTCGAGCGGGTCGACGGTTTCCCGGTATCACCGGTCGATACGAACGGCGCGGGCGATGCCCATTGCGGCGTGCTGGCGGCGATGTTGCTCGACGGCGCGACACTCCGTGCGGCTGCGCGACGGGCCAACGCGGCAGCCGCATTGTCGGTGCTGCGCCCCGGACCGGCGACGGCGCCGACCGCAGCCGAGCTCAACGAGTTCCTCCTCCCCGGCGGGTGAGATCTTCCCGTGAACCGCGTGTTCGGCACGGGGGTGGTGGTTCGTCGGGCCGAGGATCAGGCGGGCGCGACTTCGACCGCTGCTTGCACACCGTCACCCGCAGCCTCGTCAGGTGTTATCGACTTTCCCGCACACCACGTCGTCCGTGCCCTCGATCTTCTCGCCCAGATACGTCCGACGACCCATCACCGGATCCGTCCCGGCGAACACGACCACATGAAGACCGTCGCCGCGTTGCTCGATACGACCGCGCGGGCGACCTCCGGAACGTGGGCGAGCCACCCGGAGACCACTCGGCACGGGCGCACGGCGGTACGACCACTAGACAAAGCCACGCCCACCCTCACAGCGGTACCTCCCGAGGCGCCAGCTGAGCCGTGATCGCCGTGACGCCACCGTCGACGGGCAGGACCGCCCCGGTCACGAACGACGACGCCGGCAAGGCGAGGAACGCGATGGCCTCGGCGATCTCGTGTTGTTCTCCCCAACGCTGCAGCGGCAGACTCCGGCGGAGGGCGTCGTACTTGTCCGGCTGAGTTTCCTTGATCGGCCGGGTGAGCTCGGTATGGACCGGGCCCGGCGCGATCACGTTGACGCGGATGCCCGCGACTGCGAGGTCGACGGCCGCCGAACGGGCGAGGTTCGCGACGGCCGCCTTCGACGTGCAGTACGCCCAGTGTTCCGGCTCGCCCGCTGTCCCCGACGTAGACGACAGCAGGACGACCGAACCGCCATCCGACCGCCGGAGCGCCGGAGCTGCGGCCCGGATACCGAGCGCACCGGCTCTGACGTTCACGTCCATCACCCGGTCGTACACCGCCATGTCCAGCTGTTCGATGTCGCCCCACGCCGTGATGCCCGCGGACAGAACGACCGCGTCGAGCCCGCCGAAGCGCTCCTCCGCCAGGCGGACGGCGGCCTCGTTGCCGGCAGCCTCGGTCACGTCGGCACACAACCCGGCAGACGGATGCCCGCGGCCGAGGTCCCGGTTGAGCCACTCGATCCGCTCGGCGGCGACGTCCACACCGACGACCGGCCCGTGCCGGTCCAGCCACAGCTCCGCGAACGCCTTCCCCAGCCCGGAGCCGGCTCCCGTCACCAATGCCACACGCCCCTCGCGCATTTTCCCTCCAATGTGGACGTTTCATCCGGTCGTCGGGTAGTCCCGCGGCCGGACCACCAACGCCACCGGTCCGGCATCGGCGCCCAGTGTGAGCGCCCGGCCCACGTCGGCGACGACCGTCGTGTACAGCCTCTTGCCCCGTCCCGGTGGCGGCACAGGTACGGCCAGCTCCCAGCGATCCCAGGACACGCCGCGAGGCGGTGATTCGTCGAACCACAGGACGGCGGCGCCGCCGTCGGGCGGCTGCAATGCGGACTCGGGGCCCTCGAGCACAGCCGCCGTCCACGCCTGGTCGCGGACGAGGAATACGGCCTCGTCGGGTGTCACTACGTCGCGGTAGTACGCGGATGCGTAGGCTCGCCGTTCGGATTCGCGGTCGGCGAACCATGTCTCGGAGCAGAAGCGGGCCGTGCCACGGGCCCACTGCTCGGCCACCGGTCGGTTCTGCCGGTAGCCGAGCAGTCCGGGAGTCCGGACGAACAGGTCACCGTGGCGATGCTCCCAGTGCCGTCGCCCGCGGTCGGCGTCGCCACTCGGCGGCACGAGGAAGATGCGATGCTGCACCGGACGCTCCCGGTAAACCGGTTCAGTCGTCGTAGAGGATGACGCCCCGAATGTTGCGGGCGGCCTCCATATCCGCGTACGCCTCGTTGATCTGATCGAGCGAGTAGGTGCGCGTGATCATCTCGTCGATCATCAGCTGCCCGCGCCGGTAGCGGTCGAGAAGCCGCGGAATGTCGACGTGCGGCTGGAGGCCACCGTACAGACCGCCCTTGATTGTCTGCTGCATCATCACGAAGCCGAAGACGTTGAAAGCGGCTTCGGTGTCCCACATGGACGACACGCCGGCGATCGCCATCGTGCCGCCTTTCGCCAGCATTCCCAGCATCGGCTGGATCATCGTGCCTTCGACCACTCCGATGGTGACGATCACCTTGTCGGCCATCCGGCCATGGGTCAGGTCCGTCAGCAGCGGCATCGCCTCCTCGATCGAGCCCGCCACGTGCGTCGCTCCGAACCTCGGCGCCTCTTGCCGCTTGAACTCCACCGGGTCGATGACGATGATCTCCCGGGCTCCGGCGTGTTTGGCGCCCTGCACCGCGCTCATGCCGACACCGCCGACGCCGAGGACCACGACGACGTCGTCGATCTCGACGTCCGCGATCCGCACGGCCGTCCCCCAGCCGGTCGGTACGGCACACCCGGCCACGGCCGCAGCCGGGAACGGGATGTCGTCGTCGATCTTGATGACCGAATCGACGGGGGTGACGATGCGCTCGCTGAACGTGCCGAGATAGGTCATCGGGCCGACGGGCTCGCCCGCCGCCGTGTGGATGCGGTTGGTGCCGTCGAGCATGACGCCCTGCAGCAGACCCGCTCCCCGGTCGCACAACTGTCCGACGCCGCGCACGCACGGCACGCACTTTCCGCAGGAGGGCATGAAGGTGCACGTGACGTGGTCGCCGACGGACAGCTCCGTGACGTCCTCGCCGACCTGCTCGACGATGCCGGCTCCCTCGTGGCCGCCGAGGAACGGCGCGAAGTCCACCGCCTGGTCACCGGCCGCGGCGTGGTTGTCGGAGTGGCACAGGCCGGCCGCCTTGAGTTTCACCATGACCTCACCGCGTTTCGGCGGCGAGACCTCCAGCTCCTCGACGTGCCAGTCGTTACGCACGTTCTGCTGGGTCTTCAGAAGGACCGCACCGTGAGACTTCATCGGATCTCTCCCGCTCACTTCACCTTGACGGACTTGTACTGGAGGAACTCCCCGAGCCCTTCGAGACCGAACTCGCGGCCGAAACCGGACTGTTTGAATCCGCCGAACGGCGCGAACATCGACACACCGGCCGTGTTGACCGCGACGGTGCCCGCCCTGATCCGGCCCGCGACCGTGCGGGCCAGTTCCTCGTCGGCCGCGTACACCGAGGCAGCCAGGCCGTACGCCGTGCCGTTGGCAATAGCGACGGCTTCGTCGACGCTGTCGTAGGGAATGACACTGAGCACCGGCCCGAAGATCTCCTCCTGGGCGATGGTCGCGTCTGGTGCGACGTTCGCGAAGACCGTCGGCGCGACGTAGAAGCCCTGGTCGAGTCCGTCCGGCCGGCCGCCGCCGAGGACGAGATCGCCGCCCTCGGCCTTCCCGGTGGCGATATAGTCCATGACCCGCTCGAACTGCCGCGCACTGGCCAGCGGTCCGAGATCCGACGAGTCGTCGGCAGGGTCTCCGACCCGCATCGCCTCCAGCCGCGCCACCAGTGCGGCAACCACCTCGTCGTGCCGCGCACGGGGAACCAGAACACGTGTCAGGGCAGCACAGATCTGCCCGTTGAACGCGATGAACCCCGGAACCAGGGACGGCAGGACGTCCTCGAGTGGGACGTCGCCGAGGAGGATGGCGGGTGACTTGCCGCCGAGTTCGAGCGTCACGTTGGCCAGCCGGCCCGCGCACGCGCTCATGACTGCCTTCCCTGCACCGATGGAGCCGGTGAGGCTGACCTTGTCGATGCCTGGATGCTCGACGAGGTGGGCACTGACCTCTGCCGAGGCCGGCAGCACGCTCAACACTCCGGGCGGCAGCCCGGCGGCGTCGGCCATCTCGCCGACGAGGGCGGCGGTGAGTTGCGATTCCTGCGCCATCTTCAGCACCACCGGACAACCGGCGAGGAGGGCCGGGACCAGTTTCATCGCAAGGTAGAGCCCGGGACCGTTCCACGCGGTGATGACGAGGGCCGGGCCGATCGGCTCCCGAACGACGTCCACGACCCCGTCGGGCACCTCGCGACGCTCGGACAGCGCCACAGACCTGGCGCGTTCGAGCAGATCCCGCCACATGAGCACGACGCCACCGTTGAGCGCGGCGGAGTGCGCCAGCGTGGGCCCGGACTCGGTGACCCACGCCAGGTCGAACTCCTCCTTGCGCTCCTCGAAACGATCGCAGAACCGGCTCAGCGCCTCGATCCGCTCGGCGAGCGGCAACGTCGGCCACGGGCCGTGGTCGAACGCGTCGCGTGCCGCGGCCACGGCGCGGTCGGCGTCGTCAATCGTTGGGTCCGGGGCCGTGGCGACCACCGCCCCGGTCGCGGGTGAGACGACCTCGTAGGTCGGGGCATCTCGCTGCTTGTGCACCCATTCGCCGCCGATGTAGAGGCGGCCGATGTGAACGGTCGGGTCGGCGCTCAGTGTCACGGTGTCCTCCGGGTTTGCTCAGCCACTCTGCTCAGCCACGGAACGTCTGCGCGTGATCCACGACACTTCCAGATCGACACGCAACTAGTCAAGCAATCGTTTGGTAGAAATTATGGAGAAGCTCGGTCAGCGCCGTCGCCGCAGCGGTTGCCCGCGCCTCCGGCGACATCGCCGCGCTGCCCGCAGTGGGCGCCTCCACCACGAGCGGCCTGCCGGGCAACGCCGCGAGGAGGCCCATCAGATCGAGGTCGCCGTGCCCGGGCAGCAACCGCCGTCCGATCGCCTCCCGTCGAAGCGCGTCGTTCTCCCCGCCGGACTCATGTCCCGGCGGTTCCCACGACGCGTCACACAGCTGCACGTAGGGCATGCAGGCATCGCCGCAGGCCGTGACGGCGGCCGCCACGTCAGCGGGCGTCCCGCCCGAACGGTGCAGGTGCAGCGCGTCGACCAGCACCCCCGCCCCGGCCGGCACGGCCGTCGCGAGCGCGTCGGAGAGCGTGCGACACGCCGTGAACGCCATCGGCTCCAGGCACGGCAGCACCCCGACCGCAGAGGCCTCATCGACGATCCCGGCGAGCAGGTCGCGTGCGCGATCGGTCCCGAGCTCGCTGTCGACGACCAGTACACGTGGCGCGCCCAGTTCGGCGGCACCGTCGATCACGGACCTGATCTCGCCTGCCGTGAGATCGCAGCGCAGCCGGAGCACCTCCACGTCGAGCACGTGCATCCCCGTAGACCGCAGCGCGGCCAGCACCCGCGCGCGCCGGCCGGGGTCCCGGCCGACGTCACCGGCGACCGAGGTGCGGCTGCCTGCCACACGGAGAGTGACCCCGTCGAACCCTGCCGCCGCAGCGGCAGCGATGAACACCTCGGGCTCGGTGTCCAGGAAGTCCAGACAAGCCAGCGCCCGCAGGCAGTCCGTGTCCGCCCGCTCCGGCGGCGGTCCGGTCATCGCTCGCGGAACAGGTCGGTGCCGTCCCACCCCTCGGCGGCGCGCGCCACGCGCCCGTACAGCTCGGACAGATAGGGGGTTCGCTCGTACAGTTCGACCAGATGCCCCATGGCCGGTCCCACATCGAGGAAGACGAATCGCACCTCGGGCGTCTCGGCGTCCACCACCACCCGCGCCCCGCCCTCCACCATCCGCTCGCACGCCTGCTCGAGGTCGTCGACGAAGCACGCGACATGGTGGACGCCGATACCGTGCCTGCGCATGTCCCGCTCCAGCGGAGCCGGTTCGAGCGCGTGATGGTGGACGAACTCGACCATCACCGGGCCCCACTGTCCCAGCGCGCAGGTGTGGTCGAAGACGCCGTCCAGCACGGTCCCGCCCTCCCCCGGCACCCGGACCCGCGGAGCCGGCACGTGTTCGCGCACGTAGAACGGCCCTGCCCCGTAGAGCTCGTACCAACGGCGGGCGCTGGTACGCACGTCCGTGGTCGCGTACGCGACCTGCACCATGCTTGCCCCGTGCGGAAGCCCCATCGCGTTCTCCTCCGCTTCCCTCCCGCTTTCTCCGGCCGGCCCGCGCACCGGGGTCTCATTCCGGGTGCGTGGTGGCCTTCCAACGTGGCCGCGCCTCGTTCCACTCGATCCGACCCGCCAGCACGTCCGCGATCCCGGCCCCGTCGGGCATGACCGGCTCCGACCACGACAGCGGGGAATCGGTGAGCTGGACCAACGTGCCGAATCCGGAGGAAGGGCGGATGAAGGTCTCGTCCCACCATCCGGTTCCGGTACGCGTGTCGACGGTGCGGAAACCGGCCTCCTCCAGTCGCCTCGCCGCCTCGGTGACGTCCCGGACGAAACAGGTCATGTGGTGGAAACCGGGGCCGTGGCGGTCGAGATAGGCCGCGAGGTACGACTCAGGGTGCAGCGGCGACAGCAGCTCGACTTTCACGCCCGGCGGGAAGCGCAGCTGCACCGTCCGGAGCCCGAGCCGGTCGTCGTCCCCGCCCGCGATCAACGTGCCGCCGAGCAGATCGGCGTAGAGCGCGGCCGCCGGGGCAAGGTCGGGCACCGCGACGGCGATGTGATCGAACCGCGTCACCAGCCCCGCCACGGCGCTCGCAGTGCCCGCGGCGCCGACACCGCCCGCCGTGCCTGCCGCGGACGCCGGCTCGGCGCTCACGGCAGGTCGATTCCCAGCTCGGCGCACAGTGCCTCGCGCAGGCGGAACTTCTGGATCTTCGTCGCGGCCATCGGCCACTCGTCGACCACACGCACGTACCGGGGCAGTTTGAAGCTGGCGATCCGCCCGTGCAGCCACTCCCGCAGTTCCTCGCCGGTGATCTCGTGCCCGTCCCGCAGCTCGACCGCCGCGACGGGGACCTCCACGAGCCGGTCGTCGGGAATGCCGACCACCTGTGCGATACCGACCGCGGGATGTCGCTGCAGCGCCTCCTCGATCTCGACGGCGGCCACGTTCTCCCCGCCGACCTTCAGCATGTCCTTCAGCCGCCCCAGGTACGAGATCCGCCCGTCCGCGTCGACCGTGCCGATGTCGCCGGTGTGGAACCAGCCCTCGTCATCGATCACCGCCGCGGTGGCCTCGGGGTCGTTCCGATAGCCCTCGAACATCGAATAGCCGCGGACACATATCTCGCCGCGCTCACCGGTCGGCACCGGCACGCCGGTCTCGGCGTCGACAACGCGTACCTGAATTCCGGGGAACGGCGGCCCGCTCGTGTTGGTGCGCTGCTCGAGCGTGTCGGTGGGGACCGAGAACGAGACGCACCCACCGGTCTCCGTGGAACCGTACGCGGTCACCACGGCGGCGTGCGGCCACAGCTTCTGCAGTTCGCGCAGCGTCGCGGGCGGCGCCACACCGTTGATCACGCGCACAGCGCTCCAGTCCACGGCAGAGAACTCCGGATGGTCGGCCAGAGCCTGGGTGATCGTCGGGAACGTCGGGTAGAAATGCGTGAGCCGCGCGGAGCGGAGCATCGCGATGGCTCCGTCGGGCTCGAAATGCTCCATCGACAGGAACGTCGCGCCCGTGTAGAAGCAGCCGTTCATCGGCAGCACCGACGACATATGGAACATCGGCAGCGGATCCCAGAAGCGGTCCCCACCATGAACGTCCAGGCGGTCGGCCACCGCGATGGCGTTGCGTACCACCATCTCGTGGCTGAGCGCGCAGCCCTTGGGCTGGGCCGTGGTTCCGGAGGTGTACATCATCATGCCGACCTCGCGCAGCGACACCTGTCTGCGCAGCGCGTGCACCTCTTCCGGCGTGATGTGCTCGGCACCCGTGTAGAACCCCTCCCGGCGCAGGTACGCCGGTCCGCACTCACCGTCGCCGAGGACGACCACGGCCTCCAGCGTGGGCACCGACGGCACCGGGAACGCGTCGCGACGGCGCGGGTCGAGTTCCGGCATCGCGGCCTCGATGCGGTCGGTGAGCCCGAACGGCTGCCCCGCGTGGCAAGCCGACACGAGCACCTTGACGTCGGCGTCGCCGAGCACGTGCGCCAGGTCGTCGCCCTGGTAACGCGCGTTGATCAGCACCGCCACGGCGCCGAGCATCGTCGCGCCGTAGGACACGCGCGCGAAGTCGGCACAGTTCGCCATGAGGATGCCGACGTGGTCCCCCGGCCCTACGCCCATCGCGCGAAGCGCGCGTGCGGCCAGCTCCGCGTCGGCGGCGAGCTCGGCGAAGGTGAGTCGTTCTCCCGGGAAGACCAGCGCCTCGGAGTCGGGCCACAGTGCGGCCGCCCGCACGACCACGTCGCCGATCGGAACCGCCTCGGCCCACCCGGGCGACCCGGCCGCGCCGCGACCGGCTGGCACGGTTCTCGGTACCGGAACCTGCTGCGAGGACGTCTCCATTGTCGTCACCGCGGTGTCCTCCCTGCTGCTCGTGTGCGTGCGCTGATTGCCGACAGCCGAGACTCGACCCGCCGGGCGCACATCAGAGGACGACAGTGCACCACCGGCACCGCCGGTGACACCAGGTCCTCGCCACCCCCACGGATTCCGACGTCCGGCGGGGCCGGCTCAGAACGACCGGGGCAGCCCGGCCATCTCGGCGATCGAGTTGCGGGCCATCTCGTTGGCGATCGGCCCGATCCGGTACAGGCGCGCGTCCCGCCAGTACCGTTGCATCTGGGTTTCGAGCGCGTAGCCCATGCCGCCGAAGATCTGGATACCGCGGTCGGCGGCCGTGACCGCGCCCTCGGACGCGACGATCTTGGCCATGTTGGCCTGCATGCCGCAGTCCAACCCTTCGGCCTGGCGCCACGCGGCCTCGTAGATCAGCAGCTCCGCCGACTTCTGGGCGATGAGCATATCGGCGTAGTAGTGCTGCAGCACCTGCATCCGGCCGAGCTTCTTGCCGAACACGTCGCGCTCGTCGAGATAACGCTTGGCCTCCTCGATGACACCGTCGAGAATGCCCAACGCGAGCGCGGACATCACGATCCGCTCGTTGTTGAGGGTCTTGAGCAGCATGTACCACGCCTGCCCCGGATCGCCGAGCACGAGTTCGTCCGGCACGAACACGTCATCGAGGAACACCTCGCAGGATCCCACGTTCTTCATGCCTAGCTTGGGGATCTGCCTGCATTCGACGCCCTCGGCCTCGCGTGGGACGAGGAACAGTGTGGTACCACCGGTCTTCTTGGCCGGGTTCTTCTCCGTACGGGCCAGCAGGAGGAGGTAGTCGGCGACGTGGGCCTGCGTGGACCAGATCTTCTGGCCGTTGATGACCCAGCCACCCTCGGAACGGGTGGCTGTAGTCGC
This sequence comes from Prauserella salsuginis, assembly GCF_024648885.1. Classification (GTDB taxonomy): domain Bacteria; phylum Actinomycetota; class Actinomycetes; order Mycobacteriales; family Pseudonocardiaceae; genus Prauserella; species Prauserella salsuginis. The sequence goes on from NZ_JANBBF010000008.1 coordinate 751,789, forward strand.
GAGCACGCCGAGTAGGTCGGTCCCCCCGGCCGGCTCGGTCACCGAGATCGCGAACTTCTTCGAGCCGTCGGCAACCTGTGGCAGCAGCCGACGCTTCTGCTCCTCCGTGCCGTAGTAGCCGACGGATTTCGCTCCGGCGAAGGCGTTGATGCCCCAGATCCACGCGATACCCCCCAGGGAACGGGCGAGTTCGCGGATCAGGATGACCTGATCGAGCTCGGTGCCACCGGAACCGCCGTAGGCCTCGTCGATCCCGATGCCGTGGAATCCCACCTCGGCCATCCTCGCGAAGAGTTCGTGGGGGTATTCGAACTCCTGCTTCTCCAGTTCGAGTGCCGCCTCCTTCGGGCACTCCTTCTCGACCCACTCCCGGACGGTCTTCCGGAACGCCTCCTGCTCGTCTGTGAGCGCGAAGTCCACGGTTCCTCCTGGTGGGCGGCTCGGCGCAGCGGCACCTCGACAGCCCTCGTGATTTCCACCAAACGATTGCTCGATTTATGGAACACCGACCCCCGGGCGATGTCAAGCACGACGAGGACTTTCATCAACCAATCGTTTGGTGTAATAGTGGAGCGATCAGGGCCAACGAAAGGACCTCCATGACCCGCGTGCACATCGACCACGTCGCGCTCTGCGTGAAGGATCTCGACCAGGCCATCGAGGACTGGACGGACATCCTCGGCGTGCTCACCCCCGAGCTGACAGAGACGATCACCTACTCCCGCGGCAGCTCGGACGGCACCGAGATGGTGTGGGCCACCTTCCAGAACCCCGATCCGACCGGTGTCTCCATCCAGATGTGGGCACCCGGCTCGCCCGACAGCTGGGTGCACAAGGTGCTCGCCAAACGCGGTGAGTTCGTCCACCACATCGCGTTCCTGAGCGACAACTTCGGGCACACCATGCAGCAGTGCCGCGAGGCAGGCCTGCCCGTACTGCTCGACGAAGACAGCCACCCCGACACCATGCCGTGGCTCAAGTGGAACTTCCTGCCCGAGTCCAAGGCGCACGGTGTGCTGATCGAACTCGCCACGCGTTACCAGGTCGGAGGCGACCGGTGGCTGCCCCACCCGGGCAATGCCGAGAACGACGACCTGCAGAAGGAACTCACCGACCGGTTCTACACCGACCCGGGACTCAAGGGCGGAGGCAAGCCGTGAAGATCAGCGTCGACATGAACGTCTGCCAGAACTACGGGCAGTGCGTGTTCGCCGCGCCGGAGGTGTTCGATCTCGACGACGCCGGTGGCCTCGTCTACCAGCCGACGGTGGGCGACACCGCACGGGGCGAGGTCGAGGCCGCTGCGATGGCGTGCCCGGTGCAGGCCATCACGATCGAGGGATGAGCATGGCGTCCACCCGGGACCGACGCATCGTCGTCGTCGGCGGCTCCCTCGGCGGACTCCGCGTCACCGAGGCGATCGCGACCGGCGGCTGGGAGGGCGAGATCGTCGTCGTCTCCGCTGAGACACACGCGCCCTACACCCGCCCGCCGCTGTCCAAGACGGCGTTGGTGACGGGACCGGACCCCGACGCGCTGGCGTTCAAACACGGGCTCGAGGCCGGACGGGCACAGTGGCGGTTCGGCGCCCGGGCCGTGGCCGCGGACCTCGCCGGCCGCACCGTGACCCTCGCCGACGGCAGCACCCTCGGATACGACGGTCTGGTCGCCGCCACCGGGGTGCGGCCGCGACAGCTGCCCGCCGGTGTGGACCGCACCGGCGGCGCGACGCACGTCATCCGCACGGTGGAGGACTGCCGCGCGTTGCACGGCGCGCTGCGGTCGCACCCGCGAGTGGTCGTGCTCGGGGCGGGGTTCATCGGCTGTGAGGTCGCCGCGACGGCGGCCGGACTGGGCTGCCGGGTCACCGTGGTCGCCCTCGACGAGGCGCCGATGCTGCGACCGCTCGGCCGTGCGGTCGGCGACGCGGTGCGGACCCGGCACGAGCAGGAGGGCGTGGAGTTCCGGCTCGGCTCTGCGGTGTCGTCCGTGCGAACCGAGGGCCGGGTGCACATCGTGGAGCTCGACGACGGCACGTCCGTGGCGGGCGACGTCGTGGTGCAGTCCGTGGGCTCGTCGCCCTGTGTCGAATGGCTCGCAGACAACGGCCTCGACCTCACCGACGGTATCGAGACCGACAACCGGATGCGGGCCGGATCCGTCCCCGGCGTGGTCGCCGTCGGTGACGTGGCTCGGTTCCCGAACCCGCTCTTCGACGACGTCCCACGTCGGGTCGAGCACTGGCAGATGCCCCTGGACACCGCGCGACGGGCGGCGTCGACCCTGCTCGGCGATCTGGCCGGCGCGGACACCGATCCGGCGCCGTTCACTCCCCTTCCCTCCTTCTGGTCCGATCAGTACGAGCTGCGCCTGCAGTCCTTCGGCGCACCGGGTCTTGCCGACCGGATCGACGTTCTCGAGGGCGACCTCGCCGAACACGCCGCCGTGGTCGGCTACTTCCGGGACAACCGCCTGGTCGGCGCACTCGCCCTCGGACTGCCCCGACGGGCCGTGGCGGTCCGCAGGAAGCTGCTCGCGTCCTTGTCCGATCCCGCACCGATGTGCCCCTCCCTGACCTGAACACCCGGCAACAGAGGAGACCCGATGACCTACGTGATCGCCGAGTCCTGTGTGGACCTCAAGGACAAGGCCTGTATGGATGAATGCCCCGTCGACTGCATCTACGAGGGCGACCGGATGCTCTACATCCACCCCGACGAGTGTGTCGACTGCGGAGCCTGTGAGCCGGTGTGCCCGGTGGAAGCGATCTACTACGAGGACGACGTGCCCACGGAACTGTCCGTCTACACCGCCGTCAACGCCGAGTTCTTCGGCGCACTCGGCAGCCCTGGAGGCGCCACCGGGCACGGCGCCGAGGAACGAGACCATCCGCATGTCGCGGCGCTGCCGAAGGTGATGTCGTGAGCGGCGGAGCCATGCCGCTCGCGGCCACCACCACGGCACTGCGCACAGTCACGGTAGCTCCGGCCTCACCTCCACGCGCCGGCCCGGACGAGGCCCTGCTGGAGGTCGACCGCGTCGGTATCTGCGGCACCGACCTGCACATCTGGGACGGCAGTTATGCCACCACGCTGCCGGTCGTGCAGGGCCACGAGATCAGCGGCACCGTTGCCGCACTGCCCGACGCCTACGCCGGGATGCTCTCGGTCGGCGATCGCGTGGCGGTCGAACCGGTGGTGGCCTGCGGTTCCTGCTATCCGTGTCGGATCGGCCGTCGCAACACGTGCCGCTCGATGGACGCGGTCGGGGTCCATCGGCCCGGCGGGTTCCAGGAACGGGTGGCAGTGCCCGTGGGTAACTGTCACGCCGCGACCGGGCTCGACGCCGATGTCGCAGCACTCGCCGAGACGCTGTCGGTGAGTCTGCGGGCGGTCACGCGCCCGGACGTGCGCTCCGGCGAGCAGGTCGTCGTCCTCGGTGCCGGTCCGATCGGACTCGGTGTCGTCGTGGCGGCCAGGGATGCCGGCGCCCGAATCCTGATCGCTGACCTACACGAGTCCAGATTGGACCTCGCCCGTGCGCTCGGTGCGGAGGAGACCGTTCGGGGCGTCGACGAGCTACCCGAGCGGGTCGACGCGTGGACCGACGGGGAGGGGGCGCCCGTGGTCGTGGAGGCCACAGGTGCAGCGCCCGTCGTCGAGCGTGCGTTCGACGTCGTCGCAACGGCCGGACGGATCTCCCTGGTCGGTGTCTCGGAACAGGCCGTAGGCCTGAACATGCGCACGTTCACGGCAAAGGAGCTGGACGTCTACGGCAGCCGGTCCACACTGGACTTCCCAGGCGCTGTCGCACTTGCCGAGCGACGACAGGCCGACGTGCGAAGCCTGATCAGCCACACCTTCGGCCTCGACGAGGTCGGCGACGCACTCGCGTTCGCCCACGACAATCCGCAGTCGGTGGTCAAGGCGGTCATCGCGATCCGCTGACGCCGGCGGCACAGGGAACGAACGTCCGGCGCGCCTCGTCTGCGCGCCTCGTGTGCCGGCCTCGGCGTACCGGCGTCTCAGTAGGCGATGAACCCGCCGTCGACCGGCAGTGCCGTGCCGTTGATCCGGGATGCCTGCGGCGAGGCAAGGTAGACGATCGCGTCGACGATCTCGTCGGCCTCCGCGGGCGGCGGCTTGCGGCGGTCCCGCTGCAGGCCCTCGGCGGCGGCCGGGAAGACGTGGTCGACGACCTGCATCCCGGTGCGGATCGAGCCGGGGCACACGACGTTGCTGCGGATCCCCTGGTCGCCGAGTGTGGCGGCGATGTTCAGCGTGAGCCCGACCAGACCGTGTTTCGACGCCGTGTACGCCGCTCCGGCGCGGCCACCACGCAGTCCCGCGACGGACGCGACGTTGACGATCACGCCGCCGCCGCGCTCCAGCATCCCCGGCAACACCTCGTGGCAGAACAGGTACGGGCCGGTGAGATTCACCGCGAGCAGCCGGTTCCACTCGTCGAGCCCGGCTTCGTGTGCCCGTCCGAGACGGTCGATCACACCCGCGTTGTTGACCAGGACGTGGACCTCCCCCGCCGCGGCGATCACGCGGGCGACGTCGTCGGGATCGGTGACGTCGGCGGCGACACCGGTCACGCTGTCGTACCGGTCGGCCAGCGTCCGCACGCCCTCCGCATCCCGGTCCACCGCGACCACCCGGTCGCCCGCGCCGGCGAAACGCGCCACCGCGGCCCGTCCCACACCACCGGCCGCGCCGGTGACGATCACGGTTCTGGTCATGTTCCGCCCTTCCCCATGAATCTGCGGTCCGGTCAGCTGGTCTGCCCGCCGTCGACCACGAGAGTCCCGCCTGTCACGTACGAGGCCGCATCGGAGGCGAGGAACACGACGGGCGCCGCGATCTCCTCCGGCGTGGCCCAGCGCCCGAGCGGGATCTCGGCCGAGTAGAGCCGGCCCATGTTGGTGTCACTCTCGTAGTGCTCGTGTGCGCCGGAGTCGACGAGACCCGGTACGACGACGTTGCTGCGTATCCCGTGCCGCCCCCATTCCCGGGCCATGGCGCGGCTGAGCATCGTCAGCCCCGCCTTGCTCGTGCCGTAATGGGCCATGCCGTGCTGCGCCGACTCACCGACGATCGACCCAACGTGCACGACGGATCCGCCGCCGGCGCGGATCATGCCCGGCAGAGCCGCGTGCGCACAGATCAACGGAGCATCGAGGTTGAGGGCGACCGTCTTCTGCCACCCCGACAGCCGCATCTCGGCCAGCGGTGCCAGGAACCGCGCGCCGCCGGCGTTGTTCACCACGACGGTCGGGTCGCCCAGCTCGGCGGCCACACCGGCCACGGCCTCGGCCACCTGGTCCTCATCGGTCACGTCCGCGGTGGCCACAACGGTCCGCCGCCCGGTGGGTTCCACCATGGCGGCGGTCTCCTCCAGCGCCTCGCGGCGCCGGGCGAGCAGTCCCACGTCCGCACCCGCACGGGCCAGCGCGCAGGCGACCGCGCGCCCGATCCCACCGCTCGCACCCGTGACCACGGCGACCTTCCCGGCAAGCACGCCCGCCCGCTCGCTCATACCGCAGCCCCACGCCGTACCGGCATCGTCTTCATGCCACGGCTCATCATCGTGGTGTGCCATTCCTCGGTGCCGTCCGGTTCCAGGTCCGGCATCGCCCCGATCACCGCGGGGAATGCCACCTGTGCCTCCAACCTCGCCAGGAAGTTGCCGAGGCAATGATGCACGCCGAACCCGAAGCCGACGTGGTTGTTGCGGACGCGAGTGATGTCGAGCTCGTGCGGACGGTCGAACACATCGGGATCGCGATTAGCCGCGCTCTGCACGAGGAAGACGCTGTCTCCCTTGCGCAGCGTCGCGCCGCGAAGCTCCACGTCCTCAGCCATGAGCCGCTGTTCCAGCCTTGAGGGCCCGTCGAATCGCAGCAGTTCCTCCACCGCCGTGTTCACCCGTTCCGGCTCGTCCCGCAGCAGCTGCCACTGGCGCGGATGGCGCATCAGCTGGCGAGTGCCGTTGGCGATCAGGTTGGTGGTCGTCTCGTGGCCGCCGAACACCAGCAGCGCGCACGTGGAGATGATCTCCCGGTCGTCGAGGGGCGGATCGACCTCGTCGGCGGTGACGAGGCTGGAGATGACGTCGTCACCCGGCTCGCGGCGGATGCGGGTGATCAGATCGGCGAGGTAGTCGGTCAGCTCGATGAGTCCCTGCTGGGCCTTCTCCCGCCGGCCGGGCTCACCCTGTGCGCCGAACACGAGCGTGAGGATGTCGTCGGACCACTTCTTGAACATGTCGCGGTCCGCAGCCGGCACACCGATCAGTTCGGCGACCACGATCGCCGGAATCGGATAGGCGAAATCCGCGATGAAGTCGAACCGCGTCCTGCCCTCCAGCGCCGCCAGGGTCTCCTTCACCACCTGCTCGACCCGCGGTCGCCAGGCCGCCACCCGCTTCGGACTGAACGCGGGCGTCACGAGCTTGCGCAGGCGGGTGTGTTCGGGCGGGTCGAGGAACACCATCCAATGCCGCAGCACGTCGAACGTCGGCTCCCGCTCCGCGCGCTTCTCCGGCGAGAGGTGCGTCTCGTAGACCGGTCGCACGCGGTCGGACGAGAACCCCGGATGCCGCAGTGCCCACAGCACGTCCTCGTGCTTGTGCAGAAACCATGCCCGGTACCGCTGGTTCCAGTACACCGGATGCTCCTCGAGCATCCGGGCGAAATAGGGATAGGGATCGGCGAGCCGCTCCCCGCCGAGCACGTCGTCGAGCTCCACCGTCTCAGCCACCGAGCACCACCACCACACACCCGTTTCCGTCGATTCCCGCCGTACCGCCGCCCATCGTCTCGACGGCGGCGATTCTGGCGCCTTCCACCTGCCGCTGCCCGGCCTCTCCCCGCAGCTGCCACACGGCCTCGGCGATCTGCGCCAGCCCGGTGGCGCCCAGCGGGTGCCCGCGGCTGAGCAGGCCGCCGGAGGGGTTCACGGGCTGCCGTCCGCCGAGCGCGGTGTGCCCCGAGAGCACCAGATCGCCACCACCACCCGGTTCCGCGATGCCGAGTGCCTCGGTGGCCGTGATCTCACCGATGGTGAAGGCGTCGTGCACCTCGAACAGGTCGACGTCACCGGGACCGATCCCCGCCTCGTGCCAGGCCTCTCCCGCAACCCTCGCCATCAGCTCGTAACCCCACGGATGAGTGCTGCGGTGGTCCCACAGTTCTCCCGAACGCAGCGCCGACGCGGCGATCGGCACGTCGCGGTCGACGCCACGCCCACGGCCGATCACCGCGGCGGTCGCGGCATCGGAGATGTCGCAGCACTGCAGCAACGTCAGGGGGTCGGCGACCATGCGCGAGGCCAGCACCTGTTCGGCGGTGACCTCCGCGCCGTGCTGGGCCCGTGGATTGAGCGCACCGTGCCGGCGGTTCTTCACCGCGACCGCCGCCAACGCCTTCGGTTCGAGTCCGTACAAGTGCTCGTACCTGCTGGCGACCATCGCGTAGACACCCGGCAACGCGAGGCCGGCGCGCCCTTCGGCATCGGTGTGCTCCGGTGTGATCGGCCCGGCGAAGTGCAGCGTCATCGTCTCCACGCCGAGGCACAGCACACGCTCGAAACGGCCGGACAGCACCGACTGCCGAGCCTCGTGCAGCGCGGTCGTCGACGTCGCACAGGCGTTCTCGAAGGTCAGCACCGGCACCCCGGTCACGCCGAGCAGTTGCAGCATGCGCTGCGCCGTGCCGGGTGCGCCGAACACCGTGCCGGCGAAGACCGCGTCGATGTCCCGCACGTCGTCGACACCGGCGTCGGCCAGCGCCTCGCCCACGGCCTGCTGCGCCAGCAGCGGCGCGCCGACACCCGGTTGGCGGCCGAAGCTCGAGGTGCCGACGCCCTGGACGAAGGCGGTCCCGATCATGAGAGTTCCTCCTGTTCGGGTTCCGCGACGAGATCGCCGGTGTCGGCGACCCCGGTGACCCGCGCCCGGCTTCCCGGCGGCTGTGGGTGATCGCCCTGCGTGTGCACGAGCACTCGCGGCCCGTCGTCGAGTACGAGGTAGGCCACCGCGAACGGCGGGGTCCGGCCCGGCACACGCACCCGCAGACACGTCGACGCCCAGACCTCGCCGGTGGGGGCGAACGCACTCTCGGCGACCGGCGACCGGCAGACCGGGCAGTACAGCACCAGCTGTGCGACAGGGTGTCGGCATGCGGTGCACCGCCAGCCGGTGACGCTGCCACCGTCCGGGCCGTCAGTGAACCCCGGTCGCGGATCGTCCACGGGCTCGGTGGTCTGGTCGGTCGTACTCATCGTGTTCCTCCCTGGCACACGCCCCTCGGCTCGGACCGACGGCGCGGCGCATCGCTACACCCGCTCCAGCACGGTTGCGTTGGACAGGCCGCCGCCCTCGCACATCGTCTGCAGGCCGTACCGCGCGCCGCTGCGCCGCATCTCGTGCACGAGCGTGGTCATCAGCCGCGCACCCGAGGCGCCGAGCGGGTGGCCGATCGCCATGGCCCCGCCGTTGACGTTGACCCTGTCCAGGTCCACGCCCACGTCCTTCGCCCAGGCCAGTACGACGGCGGCGAACGCCTCGTTGCATTCGTAGAGGTCGACGTCGTCGGCGGACAGTCCGGCCCTGTCGAGGACCTTGCGGGTCGCGGGAATCGGTCCGGACAGGATCAGCACCGGGTCGCTGCCGACGACCGTGGTCGTATGCACGCGAGCAAGGGGTGTCAGTCCCAGTTCGTTCACCGCGCGCTCGGAGGCCACCAGGAGTCCGGCGGCGCCGTCGGCGATCTGACTGGCGAGCGGGGCGTTGTGGAAGCCCCCGTCCCTGATCGGCGGAATGCCGCGCATCTTGTCGCGGTCGGCCGTGCGCCGCACGCCCTCGTCAGCCGTCACGTCCGCGACGGGCAGCAGCTGATCGTCGAAACGCCCCTCCTCCTGCGCTCTGGCGGCGTTGGCGTGACTGGCGATGGCGAGGTCGAACATGGCCTCGCGGTCGATCCCCCAGCGCTCAGCGATGAGGTCGCCGCCGCGGAACTGATGGATCTCCTCGGCACCGAAGTGTTCGGCCCAGCCCTCGCCTGCGAACGGGTACCCGTAGCCGAGGCCCGGGTCCCCGGAGCTGTTGAGCGGGACCCGGCTCATCGACTCGACGCCCCCGGCGACCACGATGTCCTGCTCGCCGGCCTTGATCGCCTGCGCCGCGAAATGCACCGCCTGCTGGGAGGATCCGCACTGCCGATCGATCGTGACCGCGGGGACCTCGACGGGCAGTCCCGCGGAGAGCCACGCGTTCCGTCCGACGTTGAACGCCTGGTCTCCCAGCTGGGCGACGCATCCGGTGATCACGTCATCCACTGTGGACGGATCGACACCGGTACGGTCGAGCAGAGCGGTGAACACCTCGCCCAGCAGGTCCGCGGGGTGCAAGGCGCTGAGGCCCCCGCCCTTCTTCCCTGTCGGAGTCCGGACGGCGTCCACGATGTACGCCTCGGGCCGTGTTTCGGTCATGTCGTTGCCTCTCATTCCACTCGCGGGCAAGGATGTGCGCGGCGTTCGGCATCCCAGAGTTCCTCCAGGCCCGCCGGAAGCCGGTCCTGCTGAAGCCGTGGGCGGACCACGGAGGCCAGGTCGGCCACTGCTGCGCGCCATGCCGCCGATCCCGTAGCCGGGTCAAGCCGTAACAGCGCGGTGTCGAGGCCCCAGTCGTCGCGCTCGGCCCTCAGCCGGGTGGCGAGGGCGGCGGCGTCCTCCCGGCCGGGATCCCACGCGCGAAATGCCGGACGGCGCAACCGCCGGGCCGCCGACCCGAGCCGGTCGGCCACCCGGCGCCATACAGCGGAACCGTCCCGCTCCACCACGGGGCTGAGCGCATACTGCGCTGCCACCGGCGTGGCTGCGTCACCGAGCAGCCACAGCGGGGGTTCGAGTGACTGCGGCGCGGGCATCACCCGCACCCGCTGCTCCGGATTCACCGTATGCTGCGGCAGCCCGGCCGGGACGGCGTGTTCGGCGCCCCGATGGAAGAACGGGACGTTCGCCGCGGCCGAGAGCAGGAACCCGGTCCATTCGCTGAGCCGGTCGTAGTCGTCGCCACGCAGTCCCAGCACCAGCCGACCGCCGAGCAGCTGATCGGCCACATGCCGTTCCTCGGCCAGATAGAGCGGGTTGTGACCGGTCACCGAGGTGCCTGCACCGACGAGCAGAGTCCGCGTGCCCTCGGCGCACGAGGCGGCAGCCACCAGCGCCGCCTCGGGACTCTCCTGCCCGTCCGCCGCGTCGAGCCACACCAGGTCGAGCGCCGCCGCCTCCACGGCCGCGGCCACTCCCGCGACCTCGGCCGGGGGGACGGTGCCGAGCGGCACGGTCACGCCGATCCTCATGCCGTCACCTCCTTGAGCACGGTCGAGGCCAGCAGTTCGAGCTGCCGGTCCAGCTCGTGGTCGGCGACGAAATCGAAGTTGATCCTGGCCACGATCGTGTCGACCCCGGCCTCCTCGGCCTCCGCGACGCTCGCGGCGACCTCGGCGGGAGTACCCACCGCGGCGCTGCGCACGGCCCGGTCGACCTGCTTGTCGAGCCGTTCGGGCCGTGCGAAGCCGTGGGAGCCGTCCAGCACCCACCACGCACCGGCCTCCTCCACGTAGTGCCGTCGCAGTCGGGGCAGGAACCAGGAACGTGCGTGGTCTCCGTCCGGGTCGACCCACACGTCCTTGACCATGCCGATGCGCCCGGGTTCGCGTCCTGCCGCCCGGGCGGCCGCGTACACCGTGTCGACCGCCCTGCGGATGCCGGCAGCGTCGAGGGTCTGGGGCAGCAGCGCCGACATCCCGTGCCGTCCGATCCGCTCCAATGCGGCGGTCGCCATCCCGCCGACCCACACCGCGTTCGACCGGCCACACGGCGGCTCGCGGTCGAGCACCTCCAGTCCGGCGTCCATGCGGCGGCCGCGGCCGGTGCGCGCCAGGCCCACACCGTCGAACTCGGCATCGCGGTGCCCCAGACCGACACCGAGTTCGAGGCGTCCCCGCGCCGCGGCGTCAACCGCCGCCGCGACCGAGCGCAGCCGCCGGGGGTCGTGCTGCGGCAGCAGCAGCACGGCCGTGCCGAAGCGCAGCGTGCTGGTCGCGCCCGCGGCCGCGGCCACCGGGATCAGGGGCGCGGGGCACCAGCCGTCGTACCAGAGTCGGTGCTCGGCGAGCCACAGGTGCGCGTAACCGAGTTCCTCCACACGTCGCGCGACGGCGGGGAAATCCCGGTACAGGCCGGGAAGCGAACGCGGCATGGACACAGTGGACTGGAAGCTCCACAGCCCGACGCCCAGGTCGACACCCATCAGCAGCCGCCCGTCGTCACTGCGCCGAACCGGTCAGGTGCGTGACGTCGACGGTCGCCGTGCCGGCCAGCACGACCTTCTCGTCGACGACCAGCTCGACGTCGCAGTCGGCCAGTACACACTCGGCTTCGTCGCGCAGGCCCGAGACGGTTCCCCGCGCGACGACCCGGTCGCCGCCGAGGACGTTGCCACGGAAGCGCACCCGGATGCCCCGCAGGTGCTCGTGACCACCGGACCAGACCGCGAGCATGTTCATGACGTAGGCGAGGTTGTTCGGCCCCTGGTTGACCGGACGATCGCCCATACCCAGCTCGCGCACCGAGTCCAGGTCGAAATGAATCGGATTGGGGTCGGCGAGCACCAACGCCATCGTCTTCATCTTCTCGGCACTCACCGCGGGCAGCTCCCATTCGGGCAGTACCGTTCCGGCGTCCACGGCGGGTCGTCCGTTCGTCACGGTCATGCACCCCTCCTCGGGAAGACGATCGAGTTGTAGGTGGAGGCGACGGTCGCGCCGTCGACGTCGGTGAGCGAGAGCCGAAAGCCCACGATGTCGAAGACCCCGGTCCGCTGACCCCGTTTGCGTTCGGCGGAGATGAACTCCCCGCCGACGGTGAAGGTCTCGCCGACCAGCAGCGGCCGTTCGAGCACCGTCTCGTGTTCGCCGAACATCGGCCCGTCGTCGGCGGTCGCACCGCAGATCTCGAACAGCCCGTCCCAGCTCACAGTCTTGCCGACGGCGACGGCGACGTAGGCGAACAGCGGGTGTGCGACCCGCCCGTCCCGCGGGGACTCGACGACATCGTTGAGCAGCCAGTCCACGTACGGCTCGACGGTGTACGACCCGCCCGGGATCGGCGTGCCGACGATCGCCGCCAGCTCGCTCTCGGTCATCGCCATCGAGACCTCCGATTTAATCAACCGACTGATTGGTAGAAGTCTGCCAGACGGCGCGGGCCGTGCCAAGAAGCGGCAACGAAAAACCCCGAGCCACCACCGGGTCGGCGGGGAACCGGAACGGGGCTCGGGGCTGGGGGCTTGGGGCCGGGACTGGACGGGCTGCGACGCGTCAGGCCTGCACGAACGCGGCGCGCAACACCTCGATTCCGCCGGCCGAGGAGACCGCGGCCTCGGACGCGACCGAAGAGACGATCATCCCGGAGTAGACGTCGGCGAGCTGTTCGGCGCTCTTGGCCCCGTCGGGCCGGTACCACCGCGTCATCGAATTCAGCTCACCGGTGATCATGATGCTCGCCAGCCGCGGGTCGATCGCCCCGTCGATGACACCCTCACGCTGCCCTTCCTCGAGGATCCGCTGGAGCACCACGACGTAGGTGTCGCCACCCTCGCGAATCTCGGCGCGCCGCGCCTCGCTCAGCCGGTCGAACTCGCGCAGCTGGATCGTGTAGGCGACGAGGTGCTTGGCGGCGAACAGTACGTGCGCACGCACGAAGGCGGCCAGCTGCTCCAGGGGCGCACGCTCGGCCTCGGTCACCGACCGCATATCGGCGATCGCCTCGTCGTACACGTCCTTGATGATCTTGTAGAGGAAGTCTTCCTTGGATCGGACATAGTGGTACAGACTTCCCTTCAGGATCCCGATTCGGTCGGCGATGTCCTGAATACTGGTGGCGCTGTACCCCTTCTCGAGGATCACCGCTGCGGCGGCCTCGACGATCTCGGCGAAGCGCTCGGGGTCCGGTCCACGACGCGGTCGCCCGCGCTTGGCCGGCTCGGTGCCCGTCTTCGACATGTGGTCACGTCCCCCTTGTGCTAGATGTACCCGCGGCGCCTGCACTCCGCCACGCGCGGCCGAACCACGGCAGAATAGTCCGGTCCCCGGCGATCCACCGGCCATCGACCGTACGCTCGGCGATGCGCCAGCCCCGTTCGGCGCGGCGCAGCAGATCACGATAGGACGCGGCAACCTCGACCCGCGCCGAGCCCGCACCCTCGCGGCGCCCCACCAGAGTGGCACGGACGTGGCTGCGGACCCGCACCCCGCCCACCTCCCCGGCTGCGGCGTGCACGCTGCCGAGCAGATGCTGGGTGGTGCGCAGATGCCGGTGGAGGCCGGCCATCACGTCCGCGAGTTCGTCGCCCCGGCACCGGAACGCACCGTAGTCGGCGCGGGCATCCGGGAGGAAAAGCTCGTGCAGCTCGTCGTACGCCCCGTCATCGATCGCCCAACAGTAACGGCTGAGCACCTCACCGGCGACCGCGGTCGCTGCGACGGCGTCGAGCGGATGCGACGCCCATGCCCGCGGATCAGCCGGCATCAGAGGACCCGAAGGTGCTCGAGTCCGGCGCCGGATACTCGGCGCCCTCGAACCACGCCTCGAGTTCGGCACGCCGCGTACCGTCCACGAGCTCCACGAACGGCCCACTGGGCAGCCGGTGGTAGGCGAACCGGACGGCGGCGCCACTACCGTCGTCGAAGGTCAACACCCGCGGCAGACCCGCGGCCTCGAGCTTTGCGGACGTCTCGGCGAAATCGTCGGCCCACACTCCGATGTGGTGCGCACCGCCGGGGCCGAAGGCGTTCACGGGTGATTCCCAGGCCGTCCCGGGAACCGGCTCGAGCAGCTCCAGCCGCGGCGATCCGCCTCGCGAGTACACGAAGCGCATGTGCGCGTCGACATGCCCGTCCGGTGTCAGCACCGGCATGTCCCGCTCCTCGACGGCATTCCAGGTCACGCCGAAGACGGTGGCCAACTCGGCCATCGCCGCGTCGAGATCCGGCACGACGAAGCCAGTGTGGTAGATGTCGGTGATGTCGAGCATCGCGTTCTCCTTCTGATCGATGGGCTCGCCGATGATGCGGTCAACCGCCGATGTAGGACATCTCCACCCGCGGCCCGCTCAGACCGCCGGCACCGCGCAGCTCGGACGCGCGATCGGCACGGCCGCCCCAGACGTCGGCGACGGCGTCGTGGAGCTCCCGGTCACTGCACCCACCGCGTAGCAGCGTGCGCAGATCGAACCCGGTCGCCGCGAACAGGCACGTGTAGAGCTCGCCCACCGCGGAGATCCGGCCGCGGGTGCACGTACGGCAGAACGGCTTGGTCACCGAGGCGATGATGCCGACCTCTCCCCCGCCGTCGCGATAACGGAAACGGGTCGCGACCTCGCCGGCTGCCTCAGAGGCGACCTCCTCCAGCGGCCACAGCGCATCGATGCGGGCACGTACCTCCTCCGCGGGCACCACCTTGTCGCGCACCCAGCCGTTGGTCGTACCGACGTCCATGTACTCGATGAACCGCACGCACACACCCTGTTCGCGGGCCCACGCGGCGAGATCCTCGATCTGGTGGTCGTTGACACCGCGCTGGACCACGGTGTTGACCTTGACCCCCAGACCGGCCTGCTGCGCGGCGGCGATCCCGTCCAGCACCGCCGAGAGCGGTACCAGGGTGTCGGCCATGACACGGAAGGTCGGCTCGTCCAGCGCGTCCAGGCTCACCGTGACACGGTGCAGCCCCGCACTCGCGAGCGCGTCGGCGAACTTCGGCAACAGCACGCCGTTCGACGTCATCGCGAGATCGTCGAACCCGCAACCATCCACTTCGGACAGCTGTGCCACGAGCTCGGGCAACCCACTGCGGAGCAGCGGCTCACCTCCGGTCAGTCGGATCTTGCGAATCCCGCCGCGCCGCAGAACCCCGAGCAGTCGGGCGATCTCCTCGAAACCGAGCAGCTCGGAACGCTCGAGGAACGCGTGATCGGCACCGAACAGCTCACGGGGCATGCAGTAGCGGCACCGGAAGTTGCACCGGTCGGTCACCGACAACCGCAGATCGGTCAGCGGCCGGCCGAGTCGGTCGACCAGCTGCCGCGGAACAACGTGTTGTGTCATCAACGCCCCTTCCGACGCGGGACGTCGTCGCCGAAACGCCCACCTGCTCGAGTTTTTGACAACCGTTCGTTTGGTAGTTTAATTGTCAGAGCGATCCAGGATCAAGTACCCATACCGGAGGGGACGTGTGCATGGCCGCCACGGAACGCATCGGACGCGCCGACACTGCGGACTACCGCACACCACCGACATCTGCCGGGGTCGCCGAACCGCCCGACTGGGCGTCCCACGCACTCGGACGCGAGCGACGGATGGGCCGGGTCGTGTGCGACGGCGTGACGATCCGCTACCTCAGCTGGGGTGACCCCGCTGCACCCGCGACGGTGCTGGTCCACGGCGGCGCGGCGCACGCCATGTGGTGGGCTCCCCTGGCCGCACTGCTCGACCACGGCGGACACGTCGTCGCACTCGACCTGTCCGGGCACGGACTCAGCGACCACCGGCCGGTCTACTCAGTGGGAACGTGGGCACGCGAGGTCGTGGCGGTGGCGGAGGCCGTATCGCCCGACCCGGCGACCATCGTCGCGCACTCGCTCGGAGGGATCGCGAGTTCCGTCGTCCTGACCGATCCCGCCCTGGCCGAACACGTCCGGCGCGTGGTGCTGGTGGACACACCTGCCTGGCCGGACGCACCTGCCCCCGAGCAGCCGCTGGCCGAACGGGAGGTGCGCCCGCACCGGATCTACGCTGCGGCCGCCGAAGGAGTCGCCCGCTTTCGCCTCGTCCCTCCGCAGCCGTGCGACAACGACTGGTACGTCGACCACATCGCCTGGCACGGCCTGCGACCGGTCGACGAGCCGCACGCGCCCGCTGCGGGCGTGCAGTGGCGGTTCGACCCGCGGATCTTCGCCAACCCGACCGGCAACCACCAGATCGTCCGGTTCGGCGGCGACCTCGACGAGGCGTGTCGGCCGTTCGCCGTGGTCATGGGTGAACGTTCGTATCTCGCCGAGGGCGCGCGGCGGGCACTGGCCGGGCGGCCCGACACACCGCTGCTCTTCGTTCCGGATGCCGCGCATCACGTGATGCTCGACCAGCCGCTGAGCCTGCTCTCGACCCTGCGTTCCCTGCTCACAACCTGGCCGTGACCGACAGGCCCGCGCTCACAGACCGTGGACCCGGGTACCGCCTTCCGGCCCACGTCGCACATCCTCGACAGCCGTCACGATCTGTTCCAGCGCAAGGATGAGGAAACCGGCGAACACGGCGACCCGTGCCGGCCACATCGGCAGTCGTACGAGACCCAGCTTGTATTCACCCGTCTCCAGTGCGGCAGCCAGCACGTCCCAGGACGCCCATGCCAGCAGCACGGCGACCGATGCGGCACCCAACCCGCCCACGAACCGCACGACCCGGTACGTGCGCCCCGACAGCCGGTCCACAACGGACGACATCGAGACGTGCTGTCGGCGTCGTTCCGCCTCGCCCAGGGCGAAGAAGGCCAGTACCGCCATCGCCAACTCGACGTACTCGACGATGCCGCGTACCTCCGGTTGCCCGGACAGGCGCAGCACGACGTTGTAGGTCACGAGCAGCATCACGAACAACATGCCGACGACCGACACGACTGACATCGCCCGCGCCAGGGCGTGCACGGCGGCGGCGAACCCTCGGCCGGTCGCACCCGCGATCCTGCCGATTCCTGTGGCGGCGCGCTCGGTCATGAGCTCAGTCCCATCTGGCTCGGGATGAAGGTGACGATCGCGGGAAAGGTGAACATCAGGACCACGACGATGATGTCCAGTCGCACGTACCACAGCACCCCGCGGAAGGCGGTGCTGATCTCGATGTCCTTCCGAATTCCCGCGACGACGAAGGCGTTGAGCCCGAGCGGCGGCGTGAGCAGGCCGATCTCGATCAACTTGACGAACAGCAGCCCGAACCAGATCCCGTTCATACCCAGCTCGCTGACGACCGGGTAGGTCAGCGGAACCATGATCAGCAGGATCGACGTCGGGTCGAGGAACATTCCCATCGGGACGAGCACGATCAACAGCAGGGCGACGATCAGCCACGCCGGCAGCGACAGACCTGTCAGCCCGTCGGTGAGCAGCTGCGGAGCGCCGGCCGCCACCATGAACGAGGAGAAGATCGCCCCGCCGATGAGTAGCGAGAAGACCATTCCGTTGAGACTGACCGCGGCGGTGAGCGCACCCCACAGGTTGCGCCGCAGTTCCCGTGGCTTTCGGAGGTGTTCGATGATCACCATGAGCACCGCGACGAACGCACCGACCGCCGCGGCCTCCACGGCCGTGAACAGGCCGGAATACATTCCGCCGATGACGATCACGAACAGCAGACCGATCCGGAACAGGCTGTAGACACCCGCCAGCAGTGCGGGCCGGTCGCTGAGCGGAAGGACCTCCTCTGCTCCCTTGCCGAACAGCTCCGGTTTGCGCTTGGCCCGGATCATGATGCTGACGCCGTACACGGTCGCAGTGACCACACCCGGCCCGATGCCGGCCATGAGCAGCGCGCCGATGGGTTCACCGGTCAGTACGCCGTAGATGACCAGCGGCACGCTCGGCGGAATGAGGACACCGAGCGTGCCGGCCGCGCCGACCACACCGGCGGCGACATGCATCGCGTAGCCGGCCTTGCGCATCTCCGTGATGGCGAGATTGCCGATCGAGATCACCGTGGCGATGCTGGAGCCACTGACGGCGGCGAAACACGCGCACGCCGTCAGAGTCGCCACCGCCAGACCGCCGGGCAGGCCACGAAGAAACCACCCGAGTACGCGATAGGCACCCTCCGCGAGGTTCGCACGCTCGGCGGCATTGCCGAGCAGCACGAACATGGGGATCACCAGCAGCGTGAACTTGGAGGCGCTCTCGATCGGCAGCGCACCCAACGTCGACATGCCGACGTCCCAGCCGTCGAGCAGGTAATAGCCGACGAACCCTGCGAAGGTCAGCGCCAGCGCGATGCGCATGCCCACGAGCAGACACCCCGCCAGGATCCCGACGACCACGAGGAAGAGCTCCACCGTGCTCATCGGCGACCCCTCCGCTCCGCATCAGCGGCATTTCCTGACCACATCACGGTGATCCCGGCCGTGCCGCACCACGTCGCTAGTTCCGACCACATGTACTCAGCCCGTTCACATAGCCCGTCTCGCCGGAGTGACGGGCCAGGGAATCGGTGTACTGCTGCCACAACTCGTCCGCCACGGACCGGTCGACGGACTTGGCCGCCTCGGCCTTCCACACCGGCGGTGCCAGGCGTTCGACCGCTTCCTTCATCGTTTCGCGGTCCGCGTTGCGCCAGCGCACGATGGTTCCGCCCGACTCGAGGAAATCACGACACGCCTGTCGGTCGTACTTGGTCATCAACTCGTCGGCCTTGGCGGGCCATTCCTTCTTCAGTTGCTCCACGACCTCCTTGGCATCCTCGGGCAGTCGCTCGTAAGTGCGACTACTGAAGGCGAAGACCGAACCACCACTCTCGCCGACATCCGAGGCCATGTACTTCGCGACATCGGTGATGCCGTTGGCGACCTGGGTGTCCATCGGGTACGTGACACCGTCGACGATCCCGCGTTCGACCGACTCGTACACCTCTTCGGATGCCTGAAACGTCGCCTTGGCGCCGAGTTCCTCCCACACCACCGATGACGGCTGCGCCGGGATGCGGATCTTGAGCCCCTCCACGTCGGCCAGCGAGGTGACCTCCGGACCAAAGGTCACAGCGGACGCGTTGTTGGGCAGGAAACCGATGAGTTCGATCTGCTGTTGCTCGAACTCTCGCTCGAACTGCTCCACTCCGTCGGCGAGGTCCTGCAACGCCCGCAGTCGAGCCGACTGGTCCGCATCCGAGATCGGCACCATGTTGATGTTGTTCAGTGGCAACTCGGCGGGAAAGTACGCGGGTACGACGTTGCCCGCCTCGGCGCGCCCCTGCTGCAGCCCAGGAAGCGTGTCGGTGCCCGCCAGAAGTCCGCCGCCGTACGTGACGTCCGTCTTGACCTGACCGTCGGTGCGCTTCTCCAGTTCCGACATGAACCATGCGATGAGGTCCGACTGCGAGCCGCCCGGCGGAAGCACCTGGGCTGCACGGATCTCCACCGGACCGCCCGCGTTGGATGCGGCACCTCCGCAGCCACTGATCGCCAGGGCGACAACCGAGAGTATCGCGAGGAACCGGGACGCCCGGCCTCTCGTGGTGGTGCGCGTCATTGCGCCTCCTCATATTGTTCCACCAACCGATTGGTCAATTAATCTCGACGAGGGGGTGTGGTGTCAAGCACACACGAACGTGGAGATAGTGACGTGGGTCACGTGATCGGGTTTGCGTTGGTCGCTCGCCGAACACCTTCGGCCGACCCGGTCACGCGCGGGAGACCAACACCAGCGGGCACGGATCACATGGTCGAGAACAGAGCCGGAGTCGCGGCAGCTCCCCGCGTCAACGAGGGGCCCGACACCTCACGGATCATGTGAAGCGTTCGCGAAGAACCAGGTCTCCGACCGGTTGACGACGTCGTCGGCGTCAATACCGAACCGGGAGTCCCGGATCAGCAGCAGCCGTCACAGCGAATAACCTCCGTCCACGTCGATCCACTGGCCGGTCACATAACGGGCCTCATCGGAGACCAGGAAGCCAACCGTGGCCGCGATGTCGCGCGCCTTGCCGAATGTGCCCAGCGGAATCCGCCCACGCGCCACCTCGAGGCTTTCGGGCCGAATGTCGCCGTGGTCGATCAGGACCTGCGTCATACCCTCATCGAGAATGCCGACACCCACGGCGTTCGCACGCACGCCGTAGCGTCCCTCTTCCGCCGCCACCGCCCGCACGACCGCTTCGTTCGCCGCCTTTGGACCGCTCGAGAGGACGTCCCGCAGCACGAAACGTCGGTTGGCAACCGTGGACACGACCACCACCGAGCCGCGACTCTCCCGCAAGGAAGGCAGAGCCGCCGAGATCACCGTGTAGGTGCCGCCGGAGTCCACGCGCAACTGCTCGAGGTACTGCTCCGGCGGAATCGTGCTGGTCCAGCCCTGGAAGTTCGTCGGGGACGCGGCCAGCACCACCGTGTGCAGCCCGCCGTGCCGCGCGACCGCTTCTCCGACGACCTCACGCACCCGGAAGGCGTCGCCGAGGTCCAGGTGGACCGCGACACCGTCCCGGCCCACCTCCTTCACGGCCAGGGCGGTCTCCTCGGCCGCGGCGCTGTTGCCGGCGTAGGTCACGGTCACGTCGCCGCCGAGTTCCGCAAGCCGAACCGCGACGGACCGCCCGATCGCGCCGCTGCCGCCGATCACGAGGCATCCGCCGGCCCGACCGCCGAAAGCGCCCTGATCCCGCGTAGTCATCAGTCCTCCGTCGTCGTCCCGGTCAGGACTCGCTCCCTCGGCGGCGCTACCGGTTCCTCACCGGCGCGGATACGGCACCGCGCACCGCGCAGCGGCTGGTCGCCCGCGAAGCTCGACAGTTCCGGCGCGCCCGGGGTGATGGCGTTCGCGTTCGACACCCACACACCCGAAAGGTGCGGCTCGTACTGCGCCTCGTCGGGGTTCCACCAGTAACCGTCGGGATTGACGGTGTCCAGCCGCAACGAGGGGTCCAGTCGCGCCCGCTGCCTGATTGCCCCCTCCGGCCGTTCGATGATCATCCATTCCCCGTCGGAGATTCCGTACTGCGTGGCGGTGTCAGGATGGACATCGCAGATCGGCTCGGGATGAATCCGCTTCAGGCGCTCACTCTGCCGGAGGTTGGAGGCCGTGAGCTCACGGACCCTGCTGCCCGGGATCATCTGCAGCGGGTACTCCCCCTCCGGGGCGTCGGGCACCGAGTACGGCGGTCCGGTGTAGACGGGACGGGCCTCGACCCCGAATCGTTCGAACAGGCTGGGCACCAGTTCCACCTTGCCGGAGGGAGTGGCGAAGCCGCGTTCCTTGTACTTGTAGAACACCGGCTTGATGAATCGGTGGTTCACCTCTCCGTCGGCCCACTCGCGGTAGCTCTTGCCCGAGGGAGCCAGGAAACGGTCGAACATGCCCTCGACGGTCTCCGGCCAGTAGTCCGGATCGTCGGAGAGCCTGCGCCCCAACTCGGCCCACAGGTCGTAGTCGTTGCGGCGCTCCCCCACCGGTTCGGCGCTCTGCTGGCCGACGACGAAGAAGTTGCCGATGCCCCAGTGAGCACTGAGGTCCGCGCGCTCCATGAAATCCGCGGCCGGCAGGACGTAATCCGACAGCTGCGCGGTCGGGGTCATCCACATGTCCATGGTCACCAGGAGTTCCAGCTTCTCACTGGTGAACGCATCGTAAGCGGCTTTGCCCGCACCCATCGACAGCAACGGCTCGCCGCACTGCACGAGTACCGCCTTGACCGGGTACGGGTCCTGCTCGGTGATGGCGCGGTAGATGGCGGGCTGGCTGGCGAACAGGACGTAGGCGGTGCCCGTGTGACCCTCCGGGTAGATCTTCGCCGTGGCCTCCCGGAAAGCCTTGTATCCGGAGATCGAGGTGATGGGCGTTTCGTGTGCGTTCACGCTCTCCCGCGTGCGCAGCGGGTGGTCGACCAGCTTCTCGAAGTTGATGTTGGGCAACCACGAGAAGGTGTTCTCGTCGTAGGGGTTGCCGAGCGGTTCGCCGCCAGGACGGTCGAGGTTGCCGGAGATGGCGCGCAGAATCGATCTGCCGAGCACCGCCGACCGCGAAGCGCCCTCCCCGAGCTGCGTCGCGGCGACACCGAACGACAGCCGCGCGGGACCGAGCGTGGCGTACATGTGTGCGGCGGTCACGATGTCGTCCGCCGGGACTCCGGTGATCTCTTCGGTGCGTTCGGGAGTCCACTGCGCGGCCTCCTTCTCCACCTCGTCGAAGCCGGTGCACCAGTTCTCGACGAACTCCTTGTCGTAGATCCCGTCGCGGATCATCACGTGGATCAGGCCGAGCGCGAGAGCGCCGTCGGTACGCGGACGAACCGGCAGGTGCAGATCAGCGCGCGCCGCGGTCTTGGTCCTGCGCGGGTCGACCACGATCAGCTTGGCCCCCTGGGCCTGACACTGGCGCAGCCGCTCGAACGAGGGCGGCGACGACTCCGCGGGATTGGATCCCCAGATCACGATGCACTTGGTCTTACCGGGGTAGAAACTCTGGTACACGGTGTCCCAGCCGTACATCGAGATCTCGGCAATGTACTCGCTGACGCCGCAATTGCGTCCCTGGCTGACGAAGTTCGGGGTACCGAAATCCGCCGCCCAACGCCAACTCGCCCAATCGCCCGGCGTCTTGTGCGTACCGCCGAGCGTCGCGACCGACTCGGGACCGTCCTGCTCACGCAGATCACGCAGTTTCGCCGCGATCTCGTCCATGGCCTGCTGCCAGGAGATCCGCTCCCATTTGCCCTCGCCTCGCTTGCCCACTCGCTTCAGCGGGAAGTTGAGGCGGTCATCGTGCCGGTGGATCTCGAGCGCGGTCGTCCCCTTGATGCACAGCTTGCCGTTGGCAACCGGATTGTTGCGATCACCGTCGAACGCCTGCGGCTCCCCCTCGCCGTCCACCCGGAAGAGCATCCCGCAGTGCTGTGGGCACAGAGTGCAGAACGTCCGACGGACCTCGGAACCGTCGGTGTAGTTGAGCTTGGCCAAGGCAGCACTCCAATCCGACCTACCAATCGTTTGGTGAATTTAAGCTACCTTGTGCGGAACTCGCCCACAAGGGATGTCGGCGCGAACACGTCGCGTAGATCAGGCTCCGATGCACCGGCCATGGCTGCCGCCGGCCACCGGGCCGAGCCTCGCACCCGCAGGCAGTGGCGACAGTCGCTGTTTCGAGGGCGCCGGCGGACGGTGAGCCGAGACCTTCTTGTTCTCCAGGATGAGCAGCAAGGCAACCGATGAGGCGCAGTTCCTCGTCGGCGATCTGGCCGAGCGCCTACAGCGATCGGTGGTGGTCGCCGACTCGCGACTTGAGCTTCTATGCAACAGTGCCCACTTCGGCGACGAGGACTCCGTGCGCGTGTATGCGTTGCGCAACCGAGCGACCCTCAGCAAAGCCATCGTGCATACCCTCGCGCAAGGTGCCGCCACCTGGCCCCCGGCATCATTCCGCGCAATGCTGAACGTGGATTGCAGGCGAGGTTCTGCGCTCCGATCAGATGGCGCGGCGACCCTCAGATCCCGATGCTGGCATCCGGACTCACCCATGATCGACGCCGCTCCGTGAGGCATATGTCGACATCACCGCCGGGTGCCACATGAAAAAGCGGCGCTGAGTCACCCTCGCTCCCGGCGGCTCGATCGACACGCAGTCGGCCGAGGAACGGGTTTCCGATCCTGTCAGCTCGTGCTGAACACACTGCCGGACTGACAGCGACCAGTGAGCCCATCAAAGGTGCGTTGATTGCGGGTGCGTGCCCGCCGATGGGCGGGTGGCCACTGGTACACGACACCGAGTTACCAGTGCCAACGCACAATCAAGGTCACCGATCCACGCCGCCACCGCATGCGACACTCGATGAACGCCGACCGAGTCGTTGGCACCGACCGGGACTACCATCGAATCTGGCCTACCTGCCCGCCCGTAGCGCAGCTGCCAACACTTCCGCCAGGTGCCAGCTTTCGACGTCTGTGCCTTGGTGGATCTGCGTCCGGCACGAGAACCCGTCCGCAAGGACGATGTCGTTCTCCCCTGCCGCCCGCACCTTCGGATACAGCTCCCGCTCGCCGAGGTCCTGAGACATCTCGAAGTGGCCGGGCTCGAATCCCCAGTTGCCGGCCAGTCCACAACACCCGCCGCCGACCACATCGACATCGACGCCCAGGCTGGCAAGGATCTCCAGCTCTGCGTCGTAGCCGGTAGTGGCTTTCTGGTGGCAGTGGACCTGGCACAACACCCGCGACGGCTCATTGCCCCGAACAGAATCGAACGGCCAGCAACCACCTTCGGCCTTGTGCCGGGAGATGAACTCGCCGAAGGATGACGCGAGTTCGGTGACCCTGTGGGCCCTCGAATCGTCAGGGACGAGCTCGGTAATCTCGTGTTTGAGCACTGCCGCGCACGAGGGTTCCAGACCGATGACGGGATAGCCGCCCGCGATGAGCGGGTCCATGACATCCAATGCCCGGCCGAGCACCTTTCGCGCCGTGTCGAGCTGCCCCGTGGAGTGCCACGTCAACCCACAGCAGACATCGTCAGCCGGCATGAGCACCCGGTAACCCAGGGTCTCCAGCACTTCGACGGCCGCCTTGCCTGGGCCGGCGGAGGCGAAGTTGGTGAAGGTGTCTGGCCACAGCACCACAGCCGGCCTTTCAACCTCCTCGAATGTGCTCTTCCGACGGCTGTGCCAACGACCCAACGGGACAGGGTTGAACCGGATCATCCGGCGTCGCGGTTCGATACCGCCGAGCCGCTTGGTGAACTCTTCGACAAGACGGAACGATTCGACAAAGTTGACCAGTCGCAACGCGCCTGGGACCTTCGCCAACCAGCGCAGCACGCGCGGCATCCAACCCATGGTGAAGTGCGCGCGCGGCCGCCGATTCTTTCCGAAGAACCCCTTGACTCCGCGGCGGTAGTGATGATGAAGGAACTCGGACTTGTAAGTCGCCATGTCCACGTTGACCGGGCATTCCGAAACACACGCCTTGCAGGACAGGCACATGTCCAGCGCCTCGCGGACCTCTGCGGACTTCCATCCTTCGCTGACGCTCTCGCCCCGCAGCATCTCCGCCAGCACGCGAGCTCGCCCGCGAGTGGAGTGGACCTCGTCACCGCTGGCCTGGAACGACGGACACATGGCTCCGACGTCGGAGCGGCACGCTCCCACACCCACACACCGGTTGACGGCACTGGTGAATGATCCTCCGTCACGAGAGAAGGCGTGCACCGGCGTCAGCTCAAGTTGGTCCCGTTCCGGCCCCGGGCGTACTCCTTGATCGATGGGTTCGGGAGCAACGAGCACGCCCGGATTGAACACTCCGTCAGGGTCGAAGGTTTCCTTGAATGCCCGGAACGCTCTCAGCGCTGCTGGTGAGTAGATCGCCGGAAGAAGTTCCGAACGAGCCCGCCCGTCGCCGTGCTCCCCCGACACCGAGCCTCCGTAGGAACGGACGAGCTCCGCAGCATGTTCGACGAACCGGCGGTACCGGGCCAGGCCCTGTTCGGTCTCGAGGTCGAAGGAGATCCGGAGATGGATGCAGCCCTCTCCGAAGTGGCCGAACGGAATCCCCTCCAGTCCGAGTTCATCGAGCAATACGTAGAGCTTGCGCAGGTAGTCGCTGAGGTACTCCGCGGGGACGGCCGAGTCCTCCCAGCCTGGCCACGCCTCGCCGCCGTCCGGGAGTCTGGTGACGATGCCCGCGCCTGCTTCACGGATCGACCACAGCTTCCGGACATGACCTGGGTCGGTGACGACCAGCGAATCGCTCACGAGGTCTGAGACGTATCCAGGCAGCTCGGCAGCCAACCGCTCGGCTTCGTCCTGCGTATCGGCACCTACTTCGCAGTAGAGCCACCCGCCCCCACGGGGAAGCGCCGATCCGGCCTGCTCTCTCCCGGGCCTGGAACGCAGGGCAGTGAGCAGATCAGCGCCCATGCCCTCAATGGTCTGCACTCCCGCAAGCTTCAGCCGCGGTGCAGCTGCCGCGGCATCGAAGACGTCGTCGAATCCCATGACGCTCAACGCGGTCGCGGCGGGTTTCCGGACCAGTCTCACGGTGAGTGAGGTCATGATCCCGCACGTCCCCTCGCTCCCGGCGAAGGATTTGGCGACATCGAATCCGTGCTCGGGGAGCAGATGGTGCAACCCGTATCCCGACACCTGCCGGGGGAACTGTCCGAGCTCCGTACGCAGTGTCGACAGGTTCTGATCTCGGATCGCAGCCAACGCACTCTCGATCGCCGGATCAGAGGTTCCGCCCCTGTGCAGCTGCACCGTTCTGCCGTCGGCAAGCATCACAGTCACGGCGACCAGGTTCTCGGCGCTGGTACCCCAGACCACTGAATGCGACCCGCAGGCGTTGTTGCCGACCATCCCACCGATCGTGCAGCGAGCATGCGTCGAAGGGTCGGGCCCGTAGGTCAGACCGTACGCCGCGGCCGCATTACGCA
This sequence comes from Prauserella salsuginis, assembly GCF_024648885.1. Classification (GTDB taxonomy): domain Bacteria; phylum Actinomycetota; class Actinomycetes; order Mycobacteriales; family Pseudonocardiaceae; genus Prauserella; species Prauserella salsuginis. The sequence goes on from NZ_JANBBF010000008.1 coordinate 778,024, forward strand.
GCTGGTCACATACAACCCCGGGTTGAACCACGGCGGTCATCTCGTCCGGATCGATGGACAGGATGCGGTTGAAGTGCCGTGAGGTGTCGATCAGCATGCCAGTGCTGATCGTGTTGCCGGCCACCGACGTACCTCCACCGCGAGAGACCACGGGCCAGCCCTTCTGGGCCGCCAGAGCGAGTGCTTGCCGGATGTCCTCCTCGGTGCGGGGCTCGACGACGACCTCGGGCACACGCCGGTAGATCGACGCGTCCGAGGCATAGGCGGCCCGTGTCGTCAGGTCGCTGCGAAGCGCCACCATCAGTTCTCCCGACGTGTTCAGGCCCGAACGAGACGCGCGGGCTCTACGCTGTCACGAAAGGCGTCGGTCATGAACTCTTCCACGTGCTCACAGAGCCGGATGAACTCCGGATGGTCTCCGTACATGAAGTCGTTGTGGCGACCGTCGATCGTGTAGAAACTCTTCGGCGACGGAGCCGCGGCGAACAGCGACTCCGCTTCGGTCATGGGATGCAGCGTGTTGTGCACGCCGTGCCCGATGAACAACGGAGTTCCAGCCAGGTGCTGGACGACTCGTTCGACCTTGGTGGAGATGACGGACTCGGTGAACTGCAGCCGAGTCGGATGCCCGAACCCGTAGACCTGCTCGAGCTCCTTACCGACGTACTCCTTGGTCGCCGGGTCCAACGGGTAATGCTCGAATGTATCGGCCAGTGCGGATTCACCGCAAAGGACGCGTTGGGTCCGGTCTTGGCGGACGGTTTCGAGGATGGCGGTCCACTCGTCGTACGTGTGCACCGACCTCAGCCAGCGTTCGCCGTCGTAGAAACCGTTGAGCGCCGCAACGGCAGCGACCCTCGGTCCTTGTTGCGCGGCGAGGACGACGTTGGCTGCCCCCATGCCCCAGCCGATGAGGCCGACCTGGCGGGAGTCGACGTCGTCGCGGGATTGAACGAAGGTTACAGCGTTACGAACGTCCTCGACTTGCTGCTCGATGAGCACGGTTCCTTTCTCACCCTCACTGTCAGCCATGCCTCGGTAGTCGAATCCGAAACAGCTGAACCCTTGCGAGGTGAGCCGCTTGGCGAACATCTTCGGGTAGAATTCATTGAAACCCTGATAACCGGAATTGATGATGACCACCGGCTTGGAAACATTGACGGGCACATTCTCGGGGTAATAAAAACTTGCCTGAAGGCGCGCACCTTCACTGTAGAAGGCAGTCTTGTTCTCGATCACGGTTCTGTCCTTTTCTTTCGTAGGAATCTTTCCGCGGCACAGAGGTGAGGATCTTTAGGCTGGAGCGAAAAGCCCCTGCGGCACACGTGAGGCCGCGTCCTCGAGCCAGTTTCGGTCCAGACCTTCGCCTGTCAGGGCGTCGATGAGCATCTCCAGGGCATCGGGTGGCGCCGGAGAGTCGATCTGGCCGGCATCCGATGCCAGCACCAGCCGGCGACCGGCCGCCTCGGCGACCCTGGCCAACATTGCGGGAGTACACCCCGGCTGGTGGAGCAGTTGAAACGTGGTGATCTCCGCGTACCCTCCGGCAGCCACGAGCTCTCCGGTCGCCGCTGGGCTCAGCCCGGGGACGGTGTAGGAGGGATGCGTGAACAGCACCCGGTTGATGCCGTAATAGCGGGACCTCTCGGCGAGCCAGCGGCATTCTTCGCCGCTGAGGTGTCCCGTCGCCAGGACGGCATCGTGATCGGCGATGAGCGCCATAACCTGTTCGACATCGTCGGCCGCCGTCTCGTCCAATGGGGGTATGGCGTAGGTGTGTGTCCCGAGACGGGGCTCTTGTCGGCACAGCCGGGGCAGATCGGCTGCGTGCTGGGTGTGCGCGTCCGCAGTGGGCATCCACACCACCCGACCCCCTGCGGCCAGAGCCGCCGCGACGGCACTCGGGTTGATTCCGCCGCAGTGCTGATTGAGGGCGATACCGCCGTAGACCGACTTTCCGACCGCGCGCGAAGCCGCATGTGCGCGGCCAACGGTCGACTCGTAGTGGGCCTTCAGTACGAAACCGTCGAAGTCCGAGTTGGTATAGGTCTCGGCAATGACCGTGTCGTCCCCGAATCTGTCGATGACATCGGGGCCCGCGTGTACATGGCTGTCGAACATCATTGGTCCTTGGGCGGATACGTCGGGCCGGCCTCCGGTGAGGCCAGGGTCGTGCTGACGTAGTCGGCTGCATGACGGATGCGCCGCCCCAGGTCGGGCAGGCCACCGCCCAGGCGGTACGAGGGCACGGAGATGTTCAGCGCCGCAGCGATGCGGCCGTGGACATCACGCACCGGCGCAGCGACCGCCGAGAGACCCTCTTCGAACTCGTCGACCACGGCGACGTAGCCCAGCGAACGGCCAGCCTGAATGCTGTCCAACGTGCCTTTGACCTGCGACAAATCACCGACAGGAGATTCCCCCTCCGCGCTGCGTTCGGAACTGAGGGCGACCACACTGCGAACCTCGTCGGCTGAGTCATCGAGCATCAGGGCCCGCCCCGTCGAGGTGCTTGTCATCGGAACGGTTTTACCCACCCAGTTCACCGCCTCCACTGCACGCTGCGGCCCTTCGGTGAGGATCGTCAGAACCTGATCATGGCGACGGATACTCAGATGAGTGCGTTCACCGACAGTACGACTGAGTTGCCGCATCACCGGTGGCGCAAGCAGCAGCAGCCGCTGGTCTCCCGCCTGAGCCGCCACAGCGAACAGGCGCCACCCGAGGCGGTGAACGCCGTCGGGGTCCTTCTCCACCAGACCAAGGGCCACCAGAGGCTTGAGCTGGCGCGACACGCTGGACTTGTCCCGGTCCATAACCCTCGCCAGAGACGAGGTCGTCATGCCGGCCCGCCCGGTTCGATTGGCCTCTGCGAGAGCTTCCAGTACCGCCAGAACCCGCCCCGCCGCCGTGTCGCCGATGCCGTCCATGGAACCACTGTCTGTCGCCGGTGCGACCGGTGCAACTACGTGTTGCATGACTTGCAACTACACCTTCTCCGTCTGCGCGGCAGCCGGAGTGCGGGCGAAGGTCAGCTTGGCGAGCGTGATGATGGCGATCCCGACAGCGGTCAGCACCAGCGCAGTTGTCCACGCCCATCCTGCGATGACCAACACGGGCAACACAGCGATGATCGCGATGTCGACGAAGCCGATCGGCACATAGGCCACCCCGTAGTAGTCGAGCGTCTTCGACTTCATCTCCGGGTCGACGATGCGCAACACGGCGATCCCCATCGCCACCGTGCCCGTGTGTACTCCCCAGAGGAACAGGGACTGTTCGACGGGGTGGTCCGTAAAGGTCCTCTTGGCGACCAGGAAGTAGTAGGAGGCGATGAACACCACACCGAAGGTCAACAGCAGGGCCAACGGCCCGGCATAGGAAACCACGATGTCGGGGCTGATGCTGGCAACACCGAACGCCACCAACAGATCGCTGGCGGAGCTGGAGGTGCGCTCGAAGAGCTGCACGTCGAAATGCCTGCTCGCCTTGGTGGCCCGCATCACGAGAACCACGAGGATCGCAAGCAGGAACGCAACAGAGAAGGTGGGCACGCTGAGACCGCCCGCCGCCTGCGAGATCCATTCGGCGATGAGGTAAGCCACGGCCGATACCGCCAGGATCACCCCCGCGTGGTAGACCAGCGGATCGATGGACATGGTCGAGACCGGACTTTTCCCGACCGACTGCCGACGGTCAGGGTGGACCATCCCGGTGCGCAGCTCCTGGGGAAGATCGCTGAATTTCTGAAGATACGACGTCCGACCCCGCTGAGACTCGTACTTGATCAGCAGAATCCCACCGACGATGGCTACCACGATCCCGACCGTGGCAGCCGTCATCCCCAGCGCTTGAGCCTCTACCCACCTGTCACCGTAGACATCGGCAATGGCCGCAGCGGTGCCGTGTCCTCCCATGAAGCCTGCGGCCAGCATCAGACCGAACCCGTCAGGTATATCCATCATCGGGAACAACATGGTGATGATTCCCAGAGAGAAGAGAAGTCCGACTCCCCAGTACAGAATGACAACCGATTGGAACGTCGCCCAGGTCGCAGCGACGTTTCTGACCGCTTGGGAGAAAGATCCCAGCCGGGAAGTGAAGGGCATGGCCGCAAACACCACCGCAATGAGAATCCCCGAATAGTCGGCGAGGGACTCCGAGAATGGAACAACGCCAAAGCCGTTGGGACCCAAGACGAGCCCCAGCATTCCCGCAATAAGACTGGCCGGCAGGAAAAGAGCCTGGAGAACCCTGACCCGCGCTCGCAGCCATGTTCCTACCAGCAGTAGGAGGCACATAAACCCCAGATCAGTGAAAAGCTCCCACGCCGTCACATCAATCTCCCTTGCCTCAGCGGCCAGCCTTCGCCGCTGACCACATCGAAGACGCAGCCATGGGAACTCTTGCCCTACGCGTCATTGCCGGCGCCCAAGCGTGAGGCTGACGAGAACCTGGGGCAACTTCCTGTTGCGCTTATTGCAACCCGAAGCCAGTCGGCGCTGCCTCACCGGGCGGAGCGTTATCGCCGATGCCGTGGATCACGCCGAACCCTGATGCGCCCGAACATGCCGATGATGCGCCATGCACCGGTGTTTGCACGTGAGTGCCTGAAGTCCTTACGCACCACGTCACGACAGGGATCGGCGACTTCTCGGCCCATACTTGCCGGTGTCGCACAGTGACGCATCACGCTAAGAAACGTCGCATCACCGCGCCATATCGAACCACGGCTCACATGGACTTGAGTGACGAGCCTCGTTGATGCCGGCCGCCGACGTCACCCGAGCCAAGCACGTGGTGGTGCGCTGCGGCTTGATCGCACCGCGTTTCCGGCAGCTATACGCGCTCACGGACGGCTCCGTCGCCGCGTACGTGGGGGACACCGGCGAGGCCACACAGCCGTCTCCGACGCACCGAGACTCGACCCGCATACACGAGGACCAGCTCCCGCACGACTCACCTGCAACGGCACCCTGCTCCGTCCGACCCGGGTAGCAGCCTTACCCGCGGGAAGTCCGTAAACGACATCGTCGTTGGTGGCACGCAGGTGCCTCTGCCATTCCGGCAGCAGGTCACGCAGGTCGTCTAGCGAGACGGAAGCCCGCCTCGTTCCGCTACGGCTCATGGTGCAAACGTCGACGGGCGAGTCCTTGGCCGTACGAGCACCGAACGAGTTCGCATCCGCCGCGTTTCCGCTGGTGTGGGCCGGGTCGGACTTGAACCGACGGCCGAAGGATGATGAGACGTCCGGCAGTCGTCGCACAGCCCGTTCACAGGTGGAAAACACTCGCGCAAGACGTCACCGTGGGTGCGAACCAGGCCGCATAAGCAACCTTTTCGCACCCACACTCGCACCCGGGCATCCATCAGCGCTGAAACCGACGCGTGGGACGCCGGTGGTGCGCCTGACTAAACGTGGCATCGCCGCGTTCGGCGGTTATCGGCGACCGGCTTCGGCCGTCTCCGCGATCGGCGCGTCGGTACGGTTCCGGACCTCGTCTTCGGTGACGCCGGGGGCGAGCGCGACCAGGCGGAGGCCGGTGTCGGTCACGTCGAGCACCGCGAGGTCGGTGATGATCCGGTTGACGACGCCCGAGCCGGTCAGCGGCAGGGTGCATTCCTCGACGATCTTCGGGGTACCGTCCTTGGCCACGTGGTCGGTGAGCACGACGACCCGGCGTGCTCCGACGACCAGGTCCATCGCACCGCCCATACCTTTGACGAGCGCCCCCGGGATCGTCCAGTTGGCCAGGTCGCCGGCTTTGCTGACCTGCAACGCCCCCAGGACGGCGATGTCGATGTGCCCGCCGCGCATCATGCCGAACGATGCGGCCGAGTCGAAGTAGCTGGCGCCGGGGTTGACCGTGACGGTCTGTTTCCCGGCGTTGATCAGGTCGGCGTCGTCCTCCCCCTCGACCGGGAACGGCCCGACACCCAGAATGCCGTTCTCGCTCTGCAGCGTCACCTGCACCCCGTCCGGCACATAATTGGCGACCAGGGTCGGGATGCCGATCCCGAGGTTGACGTAGTCGCCGTCGCGCAGCTCGGCGGCGGCGACGGCTGCCATGTCGTCACGTGTCCAGGCCATGGGTAGCTCCTAGTCGGTCGGCACGTCGGCGCGAGCGCGCACCGTACGCTTCTCGATGTCCTTGACGCGCGGCGCCGCTTGAACCATGCGGTCCACGTAGATGCCCGGTGTCACGACCCGTTCCGGGTCGAGGAACTCGCCGGTGAGGTGTTCGGCTTCCACCACCGTCACCCGGCCGCAGGTCGCCACCACCGGGTTGAAGTTGCGCGCGCTGGCCCGATAGACGAGGTTGCCCGCCGGGTCCGCGGTGTGCGCGTGCACCAGCGCCACGTCGGCGACGATCCCCCGTTCCTGTACATGCAAATGCCCGTCGAACTCGGCCAGCGGCTTACCCTCGGCCACCGGAGTTCCCACCCCGGCACGCGTGTAGAACGCCGCGATACCCGCGCCGCCGGCACGGAGCCGCTCCGACAGGGTGCCCTGCGGCGCGAACTCCACCTCCAGGGTCTCGTCGAGGAACTGCTGGGCGAACAGCTTGTTCTCCCCCACATACGAGGCGATGACCTTGGCGACCTGCTTGTTCTCCAGCAGAATCCCGAGACCCTTGCCATCGACACCCATGTTGTTCGACACCACCGTCAACCCGGTCACCCCGCTGTCCCGAACCGCCTCGATCAGGTCGTTCGGGATCCCGCACAGGCCGAACCCGCCGACGGCGAGCGTCATCCCGTCCACGAGCACATCGGCCAACGCCTCCTGCGCCCCGGCACGCAGCTTCGACACCTCGTCACCTCCCACCGTCCGACTACCGAACGGCGAGAAGTACAACGACTCGCTCGCTGTTTGGCAATATATCCAGGCATATCCACCGAAAGGTGATCGCACACCGAGCGCACACCTTCCTAGGCGTTCACTGAATGAACGCCTAGGCTCGAGCCATGCGCGAGGTATCGAACGCACACCTGGTCGGCAGAGTCGGAGGCGTGTTGCGCGCGCTGTCCGCGAGAAACGACAGCGGCGCCCTCACCGCCGAGCTGGCCCGTGACACCGACCTCCCACGACCCACGGTGCACCGCCTCCTCACCTCGCTGGCCGAGGAAGGCTTCGTCGACCGCGACCAGTCGACCGGCCGCTGGTTCCTCGGCCCGGAGCTCTACCTACTGGGCCAGACCGCGGGCAGTCGCTACGACGTCACCCACCACGCCCGCGCCAGCGTGCACCGGCTGGCCGAAGCAACCGGCGAGAGCGCCTTCTTCTCCGCGCTACGCGGCGAGGAAACCGTGTGCCTGATCCGCGAGGACGGCGATTTCCCCATCCGCTCGTTCGTGCTCTACCAAGGCGCCCGATTCCCCCTCGGCGTCGTCTCGGCAGGACTTGTCACCCTTGCCTTCCTCGACGACGCGGAGATCGACTCCTACCTCGACCGCACCGACCTGACCCGCCGATGGGGGCAGGCCCACTCCCCCGACGACATCCGTGCCCGCATCGAACGCACCCGCCGCGACGGATACGCCGTCAACCCCGGCCTCGTCGTCGAAGGCAGCTGGGGCATGGCAGCAGCCGTCTTCGACCCCACCGGACGCCCCTCCTGGGCCCTCACACTCACCGGCATCGAAACCCGCTTCACACCCGAGCGGCAACCCGAACTCGGCGCACTACTCCTCCACGAGGCACACGTCCTCAGCCAACACCTCAACACCCCGAACGCGAAGCCCGCACAAGGGCGATGACACACCGCCGCACGACCTTTGGCAGCTGACCGAGCGCAATCACGGGCAGTGCCAGCACCCGCCCCGCCGCGCCTACGGTCGTGAATTCGACACTCTCGATCGACCGGCACCCGGCACCGGCGCAAATCGGCGTACCGGTTCTCCAACTGTCGGGCACCGAGCCGCGGCGGAAACTGCCGAGCACGCTGCGCGAGCAGCGCCTAACCTACCGGGCATGGATCCTCGGACATGGGCCACGGTGGACGACTACCTGACCGACAACCTGCTCGGTTCCGACGAGGCGCTCGACGGCGCGGCCCGCGCGGCCGCGGAGGCCGGCCTCCCGGACATCGCCGTCAGCGCGCCACAGGGCCGGTTCCTCACGCTGCTGGCCGGCATGGTCGGTGCGCGGTCGATCCTCGAGGTCGGCACGCTCGGCGGCTACAGCGCCATCTGTCTCGCGCGCGCGCTGCCACCGGAGGGCACGCTGATCACGCTCGAGGCCGACCCGCGGTTCGCCGACGTGGCACGCGGCAACGTCGACCGCGCCGGAGTCGGCGACCGGATCGACATCCGTGTCGGCACCGCACTCGACACCCTGCCCACCCTCCACGACGAAGCCCCGTTCGACCTCGTCTTCCTCGACGCGGACAAGGGCAACAACGCCAACTACTTCCGCTGGGCACTCGAGCTGAGCCGGCCCGGGACGGTGATCGTCGTGGACAACGTCGTCCGGGGCGGCGCCGTCGCCGACGCCGCCTCCGACGACCCCGGGGTGCGCGGCACCCGGCACATGTTCGAGCTGATGGCGACCGAGCCGCGCGTGGACGCCACGGCACTGCAGACCGTCGCAGACAAGGGCTACGACGGCTTCGCACTGGCCCTCGTCACCGGCTGAGCACTCTGTCACCGGCTGAGCACTCTGTCACCGGCTGAGCACTCTTCTGGCAAACACGGCAACGGCCCGCCGCGCCGAGGCGCGATCGGGCCGTTGCCGATCGGTGCTGGTACCGCCGTCAGGAAAGACCGGGATACAGCGGGTGCTTCTTGGCGAGCAGCTCGACGCGCCCGCGCAGCTCACCGAGCGCGGCATCGCCGGTGCTCGGCTGCAGCGCACGGACGATGATGTCGGCTACCTCGGTGAAGTCCTCGGCACCGAAACCGCGCGTGGCCAGTGCCGGCGCGCCGACGCGCAGCCCCGACGTCACCATCGGCGGCCGCGGGTCGAACGGCACGGCGTTGCGGTTCACCGTGATGCCGATCTCGTGCAGCCGGTCCTCGGCCTGCTGTCCGTCCAACGTGGAGTTGACCAGGTCGACGAGCACCAGGTGGACGTCCGTACCGCCGGTCAGCACGCGCACTCCAGCCTCGGCCGCGTCGGACTCGGACAGCCGGTTCGCGAGGATCTTCGCGCCCTCGATCACGCGCTGCTGCCGCTCCTTGAACTCGTCGCTGGCAGCGATCTTCAGCGCGACGGCCTTGCCTGCGATGACGTGTTCGAGCGGACCGCCCTGCTGCCCGGGGAAGACCGCCGAGTTGATCTTCTTGGCGTACTCCTGCTTCGACAGCACGATGCCGCCGCGCGGACCGCCGAGCGTCTTGTGCGTCGTGGTGGTGACGACGTCGGCGTACGGCACCGGGTTCGGGTGCAGGCCGGCGGCGACCAGACCGGCGAAGTGCGCCATGTCGACCATGAGCTTGGCGCCCACGGAATCGGCGATCCGGCGGAACTCGGCGAAGTCGAGCTGCCGCGGGTAGGCCGACCAGCCGGCGATGATCAACTGCGGCTTGTGCTCGCCGGCCAGCCGCTCGACCTCGGCCATGTCGATCAGACCGGTCTCCTTGTCGACATGGTAGGCCGCGACGTTGTAGAGCTTGCCGGAGAAGTTCAGCTTCATGCCGTGCGTCAGGTGGCCGCCGTGCGCGAGGTCCAGCCCGAGGATCGTGTCACCCGGGTTGAGCAGCGACACCATGGCGGCCGCGTTGGCCTGCGCGCCCGAGTGCGGCTGCACGTTGGCGTGCTCGGCGCCGAAGAGCGACTTGGCACGCTCGATCGCGAGGTCCTCGATGACGTCGACGTGCTCGCAGCCACCGTAGTACCGCTTGCCCGGGTAACCCTCGGCGTACTTGTTCGTCAGCACCGAGCCCTGCGCCTCGAGAACCGATACGGGCGCGAAGTTCTCGGAGGCGATCATCTCCAACGTCGACTGCTGGCGGCGCAGCTCGTCGCTGACGGCCGCCGCGACCTCAGGGTCTACAGTGGACAGATCGGCTTCGAACGAACTCAATGGTCAGCCCTCCTGGGTGAGCGCGGTATAGGCAGCGGCGTCCATCAGCTCCGGCATGCTCTCGACGCGGACCTTGAACAGCCAGCCTTGTTCATACGGATCGGAGTTCACGGACTCCGGGGTGTCGATGACGGCCTGGTTGACCTCCGTGATCTCGCCGTCGACCGGGGCGTAGATCTCACTGACCGACTTGGTCGACTCGATCTCGCCGCACGGCGTGCCCGCGCTCACCTCCGAACCGGCCTCCGGCAGTTCGACGAAGACGACGTCGCCGAGGGCCTCGGCCGCGAATGCGGTGATACCCACGGTGGCGACGTCACCGTCGACGGAGATCCACTCGTGTTCCTTGGTGTAGCGCAGGTTCTGGGGAATCGTCATGTCAGGCCTTTCAGCGACGCTGGTAGAACGGCAGGGCGACCACCTCGACGGGTTCGAGGCGACCGCGGATGTCGGCGGACAGGGTGGTCCCGGGCTCCGAGCACCGGACGGGCACGTACGCCATGGCGATCGGATGCCCGAGAGTCGGCGAGAGTGCACCGCTGGTGATCTCCCCGACCTCGTCGTCGCCCTGCAGCACACGGTAGCCGTGCCGCGGCGCGCGCCGACCACTGCCGGTGAGCCCGACCAGGACCGTCTCCGGTGCGGGCCGGCCCTCGAGGGCCGCACGGCCGACGAAATCACCCTCCTTGTCGAACCGAACCACCCGGCCGAGGTTCGCCGCGAAGGGGGACCCGTCCGCGGAAAGCTCGTTGCCGTACAGCGGCATGCCCGCCTCGAGGCGAAGCGTGTCCCGACAGGCCAGACCGCACGGCACGATCCCGTGGCCCTGGCCCGCCTCGGTCAGCACCTGCCACACGGCGGCCGCGTCGTCGGCCGCGACGAACAGCTCGAAGCCGTCCTCGCCGGTGTATCCGGTGCGTGCGAGCAGCACGTCCCGCCCAGCGACAGTGGTCGGCACGCTCGCGTAGTACTTCAGCGTGGACAGGTCCGCGTCGCTGACGGCGCCGACGATGGCCGCAGAGGTCGGACCCTGCACCGCGATCAGAGCGGTCTCGGCGGAACGGTCGGTGACCGTCGTGTCGAACCCCTCGGCGCGGCGCACCAGTTCGGCCGACACCTCGGCGGCGTTGCCCGCGTTGGCGACCACCAGGTAGCGCTCCTCGGCGAGGCGGTAGACGACCAGGTCGTCGACCACACCGCCGCGCTCGTTGCACATCATGGTGTACCGGGCGCGGCCCACGGCCACGGCCGACAGCTTTCCGCTGAACGCGTAGTCGAGCGCATCGGCGGCCTGCGGACCGGCCAGTTCGATCTCGCCCATGTGCGAGAGGTCGAACAGCCCGGACGCCTCGCGCACCGCCCGGTGTTCGGCGAGGTCGCTGGAGTACCGCACCGGCATGTCCCAGCCGGCGAAGTCGGTGAACGACGCGCCCAGTCCACTGTGGACGTCGTGTAGCGGAGTCTTCATCGTCTCAGCTTTCGAAATCGGTGACGGGCGGGCAGGAGCACACGAGATTGCGGTCACCGTAAGCGCCTTCGATGCGGCGCACGGGCGAGAAGTACTTGCCCTTGGCCCGCGTCTTGCCCGGGTAGACCGCCAGCATGCGATCGTACGGCCGGTCCCACTCCCCCGCGATCTGCTCGGCGGTGTGCGGCGCACCCCGCAACGGGCTCTGCTCGACCTCCCACGTGCCCGAGGCGACCTCGGCGACCTCGCGACGGATCGAGATCATCGCCTCGCAGAACCGGTCCAGCTCCCCCAGGTCCTCGCTCTCGGTCGGCTCGACCATGAACGTGCCCGCCACCGGGAACGACATCGTGGGCGCGTGGAAGCCGTAGTCGATGAGCCGCTTGGCGACGTCGTCGACGGTCACGCCGGTCTGCTTGGTCAGCTGCCGCAGGTCGATGATGCACTCGTGCGCCACGAGACCGTGCTGGCCGGTGTAGAGCACCGGATAGTGCGGGCTCAACCGCGCGGCGACGTAGTTCGCCGCCAGCACGGCGACCTGCGTCGCGCTGGTGAGCCCGGCCGAGCCCATCATCCGCACGTACGCCCACGAGATCGGCAGGATCGACGCCGAGCCGAACGGCGCACCGGAGATCGGCCCCACGCCGGTCGCGGGCCCGGCCTCCTCGAACTGCGGGTGGTTGGGCAGGTACGGCGCGAGGTGCTCACGCACCGCCACCGGGCCCACGCCCGGACCGCCACCACCGTGCGGGATGCAGAACGTCTTGTGCAGGTTCAGGTGCGACACGTCGCCGCCGAACTCGCCCGGTTTCGCCAGTCCCAGCAGCGCGTTCAGGTTCGCACCGTCCACATAGACCTGTCCGCCCGCCTCGTGCACGATGTCGGCCAGCTCGGCGATCCCGGTCTCGTAGACACCGTGCGTCGACGGATAGGTCACCATGATCGCGGCCAGCGTGTCGCTGTGCTCGTCCACCTTGGACCGCAGGTCGGCGAGGTCGATGTCGCCGTCGTCGGTGCAGGCCACGACGACCACGCGCATACCGGCCAGCACCGCCGAGGCCGCGTTCGTGCCGTGCGCCGACGACGGGATCAGGCAGACGTCGCGCGCGGGGTGGCCGTTCGCACGGTGGTAGGCGCGGATCGCGAGCAGCCCGGCGAGCTCGCCCTGGCTGCCGGCATTCGGCTGCAGCGACACCGTGTGATAGCCGGTGACCTCGGCCAGCCAGGTACTGAGCTGGTCGGTCAGCTCCCGGTAGCCGAGCGCGTCCTCCGCAGGGGCGAAGGGGTGGATGCCCGCGAACTCCGGCCAGGTGACCGCCTCCATCTCCGTGGTGGCGTTCAGCTTCATCGTGCACGAGCCCAGCGGGATCATGCCGCGGTCCAGCGCGTAATCCAGGTCGGCCAGCCGGCGCAGGTAGCGCAGCATCGCCGTCTCCGACCGGTACGTGTGGAAGACCTCGTGCGTCAGGTACTCGGTGGTGCGCTCGAGTCCGACCGGGACCGCCGAGTCGCCTTCCGGCTGTGCGGTGACGCCGAACGCGGCGAGCACCGCGGCCACCGTCTCGGCCGACGTGGCCTCGTCACAGGCGATCCGCACGTGGTCCGCGCCGTCGCGGCCGAGGTTGATGCCGGCCTCGCGGGCGGCCGTGACGACGGCGTCGGCCTTACCCGGCACCCGGGCCAGCACCGTGTCGAAGAAGTGTTCGTGGACGACCTCGACGCCCCCGTCCCGCAGGCCGGCTGCCAGCGCCGTGGCATGACCGTGCACGCGTTCGGCGATCCCGCGCAACCCCTCCGGGCCGTGGTAGACCGCGTACATCGAGGCCATCACCGCCAGCAGCACCTGCGCCGTGCAGATGTTGCTGGTCGCCTTCTCCCGGCGGATGTGCTGTTCACGGGTCTGCAGCGCGAGCCGGTACGCGGGGGCGCCTGCCTCGTCGACCGACACGCCCACCAGCCTGCCCGGCAGCGACCGCTCGAGCCCCTCCCGCACGGCCAGGTAACCGGCGTGCGGACCGCCGTATCCCATGGGCACGCCGAACCGTTGGCTGCTGCCCGCGGCCACGTCGGCGCCGAACTCGCCGGGAGCCTGCACCATGGTCAGCGCCAGCAGGTCACCCGCGACGCAGTAGAGCGCCTTGGCTTCCTTGGCGGCCTCACCGATGCGCGAGTAGAACTCCGGCTCGCGCAGCACACCGGACACACCGGGATACTGGACGACGACGCCGAAGAACTCGTCGGGCAGCCCCTGCGAGAGGTCGCGGACATCGAGTTCGATGCCGATGACCTCCGCCCGCGTGCGCAGCACCGAGACGGTCTGCGGCAGGCACTCGGCGTCGACTACCAACGTCGAGGACTTGGCCTTCGACGCACGGCGCATCAGCATCATCGCCTCGGCCACGGCCGTCGGCTCGTCGAGCATCGAGGCGTTCGCAGTGTCCAGGCCCGTCAGGTCGGACACCATCGTCTGGAAGTTGAGCAGCGCTTCGAGACGGCCCTGCGAGATCTCCGGCTGGTACGGCGTGTAGGCCGTGTACCAGGCCGGGTTCTCCAGCACGTTCCGGCGGATGACGGCCGGCGTCACGGTGTCGTGATAGCCGAGCCCGATCATCTGGGTCATCGGCCGGTTCTTCTCCGCGAGGGCGCGCAGCTCACCGATGGCCTCCTGTTCGGAGGCGGGCTCGGGCAGCGACAACGCACCCGACGTCTGGATGGCCGACGGCACAGCGGCGGCGACGAGCGCGTCGAGGCTGCCGTAACCGCATTCGGCCAGCATCTTTGCCTGCTCCGACTCGGCAGGGCCGATGTGCCGGGGCATGAACGTCGAAGGCAGTGCGGGCACTGTCATCGAGGAGCTCCTTTCAAGCGCATGACAGGGATACCCGCCACGCTGGGAACTCCCCCTCTGTCATGACACCTGAGAGTTTCACCGTGCGTACACGGCTTTCACCTTGGGTGAGGCTCACCTGAGCCCACTTTCCAGAGTGGCCTCACCATGGCGGTAACGGTACCTGAGAGATTGTGGGGTCTTTGCTCCTTCGGCGCCTCGTGCTACCAGCGCACGAGGTCTCTCCCGCTCATGGTTCGAGCAGCCTCGATCTTCGGTTATCAGGGGGTTAAACGTACGCGTCGGGATTGACCGAGTCCACCCTGTGCGCCTCGGCAGTGACGTATACCGCCACGGCGTCGACCCGCCGAAGGACCTCCGGCTACTCTCGGTATCCGGAGGTCTCTGCGCGCTGCCGCGCCCCGGCACAGCGACGCCGAGTCCACCACCGCCCGGTGCTCGCGGTCTCGACGCCCGCCCTGGTCAGCGCGCGAGTGTGGCGCACAGTCCCCGGACGGCCGCACGACCCGCCCGGCTGGCGCCGACCGTGCTCGCCGACGGACCGTAGCCGACGAGATGCACGCGCGGTTCCGCCACGACCTCCGTTCCGTTCATCCGGATGCCGCCTCCCCGTTCTCGCAGCCCCAGCGGCGCCAGGTGGTCGAGGGCCGCGCGGAACCCGGTGGCCCACAGAATGACGTCGGCACGCTGCTCGGTGCCGTCCGCCCAGACGACGCCGTGCGGGGTGATGCGCTCGAACATCGGCCTGCGGTCGAGAACACCGGCCTCTCTCGCGGCGCGGACCTCCGGCGTCAGCATCAACCCGGTCACGCTGACGACACTGCGCGGCGGCCTGCCCTCCCGAACCCGCGCGTCGACCGCAGCGACGACCTCGCGGCCGTACTCGGGCGTGAACTCCTCGTCGCGGAACACGGGCGGCGTGCGCGTGACCCACGTCGTTTCCGCAGCGATCGGGGCGATCTCCAACAGCTGCTGGACGGCCGAACTGCCCCCGCCGACGACCACGACACGCCGATCCCGGAACTCGTGGGCGCCGGTGTAGTCGGCGGTGTGTAGCTGGCGGCCCGCGAAGGTCTCCCGGCCCGGGTAATACGGCCGGAACGGGCGATCCCATGTGCCGGTCGCGTTGACGATCCCCCTGGCCAGCCACGACTCGGTGGGCGTCTCAACGAGGAAACCGTCCCGGTCGTCGCCGGAATAGCGGACGGTGCGGACATCGGCGGGCCGGTGCACCGGAAGGTCGAAGGTGTGTTCGTAGCGGGCGAAGTACTCGCTGACCACCTCGGACGCAGGCCTGTCCTGGTCGGCCTCGCCCAACGCGAGCCCTGGCAGATCGTGCAATCCGTGCACTCCGCCGAGCCGCAACGACGGCCACCGGTACTGCCAGGCACCGCCCGCTCGTTTGGCGTGGTCGAGGACCACGAATTCGGAGGCCGGTGCGAGCCCGGCGCGGCGGAGGAAATACGCGGCGGACAACCCGGCTTGCCCCGCGCCGATGACGACGACTTCCGCAGTGTGGTCGGCCCGCATGCCCGGTTCAACCACACGCTCGTGCCGCTCATTCCGCAGGCCCGGCCCGGCCGGTAGAGCCGGACCGGGCTCGTACTCAGCTCCCGCCGGTGTCGCCGCCCTGCTTCTTGCCGCACAGCATCCGGATGATCGCGATCACGCCGATCAGCGCGACGAGGCCGCCGATCACCGGGGCGGCACGTTTGGCGACCGATGCGCCCGCGTAGTCGAACAGGTCGATGGCCTCCGCTTCCTGTCCGCCGCCGGGTTTGACCGACTCGAGCTGCGGCTTCTCCGGCTGCGGGGGCGGCGAGGCAGCGGCCGCACCGCTGGCGAGCCCCGGGCCCGTCCCGGCACCCGGAGTGGTGTCCCGGCCCGCCGATTCCGCGGCACCCGACGAACCGCCGGCAGAACCCGCGGCCGTTGACCCCGCTGCTCCCGCCGACGCTGCCGTGCCCGCAGAACCCGCGTCCGCCGAACCCGCGCCCGCCGAGTCCGTGCCCAGTTCGGCCGACAGGTTGCCGGCGAAGCTGTCGAGGATCTTGCCGCCGACCTCGGAGATCATGCCGCGGCCGAACTGCGCGGGCTTGCCGGTCACGTTCAGGTCGGTCGCGACCTCACCCTTCGTGGTCTCACCCTCGGCGGTCAGAGTGACGGTGACCGTCGCCGCTGCCGTCCCCGCGCCGCGAGAGTCCTTGCCCGAGGCCTTGATCGTGATCTGCCGGGACGCCTCGTTCTTGTCGAGAAACTCGCCACTGCCCTTGTAGAGCAGGGAGACCGGGCCCAGCTTGACCTTCACCGTGCCCTTGAACGTGTCGCCCTCGACGGCCGTCAGCGTTGCCCCGGGCATGCACGGTGCCACGCGCTCCGGGTCGATGATCGCCTTCCACACCTCGTCGATGGGTGCCGGGACGGTGAATTCGTGGTCCAGCCGCACGGGCCGACCTCCTTCCTCGATGCCTGCGCTCGGTGGCGCACTCGTCTCGTGCTCCGGCGGCGGTCGGAGCCCGTTCTCCTTCCGGAGGGGTTACCGTCGCCGCCCTGTGTCATGCGGGCCTGTGTCATGCGGGCTTGGTCATGCGGGCCTGTGTCGTGCAGGCTCGGGTCCTGCGGCCCAAGCCGTGCGGACCCGAGCAGTCGGTGCGCCGCTCCCGCCCCGCGGACGTACCGCGAGGGCACCGCGGACAGGCCGCCCGCGGTGCCCTCGTCGGTCACGGCGTTCAGCCCGCCATCGCCGCCTCAACGGCACGTCCCGTAAGCACCTTCGCCAGGTGCTGGCGGTACTCCACGTCGGCGTTGCCGTCGACGGTCGGGCTCGTGCCCTCGGCAGCGTGTTCGGCTGCCGCGCGGATCGTCTCGGCGTCGGCGGACCTGCCCACGAGAGCCTGTTCCACCGCGGTCGCCCGGACCGGGATGGAGGCCATGTTGGTCAGTCCGATCCGCGCCTCGGCGACCGTGCCGCCCTCGGCGCGCACGGTGGCGGCCACTGCGACCATCGACCACGCCTGGGCCACCCGGTTGAACTTCTCGTAGTGCGCCGTCCAGCCCGTGTGCTTCGGCACGCGAACCTCCACGAGGATGTCCTCGGGAGCCAGCGACGTCGTGAAGAAGTCCTGGAAGAACTCGGCGGCCGACACGGTGCGCCGGCCCCCGGTTCCCTGGATGACCATCTCGGCGTCCAGCGCCAGCGCCGGGGCGAGCAGATCACCCGCGGGGTCGGCGTGTGCGAGCGAACCACCGAACGTGCCGCGGTGCCGCACCTGCGGGTCCGCCACCGTGTCCGTGGCCCTGGCCAGCAGCAGCGCATGGTCGTGCACGAGCGGATCACGCTGCACGTCGTAGTGCGTGGTCATCGCACCGATCACGACGGCATCGCCCTCGTCACGCACGCCCTTCAGCTCGCCGATCTTGCCCAGGTCCACGACCGTGGTCGGTGCGGCGAGGCGCATCCGCAGCACGGGCAGCAGACTCTGCCCGCCTGCCAGCACCTTGGCGTCCTCGCCCGCGTCGGCGAGCGCACGCACCGCTTCATCCACAGTGGACGGTGCTACGTAGTCGAACGGAGCGGGGATCACTGCGCACCTCCGTGTGCTGAGTCGATCGAGCCGAGTCCGCCGCCGGCCTCGGCGCCGGGGCCACCTGCTGCCGTGTCACCCTTGTGCACGGCACGCCACACGCGCATCGGACTGAGCGGCATCTCAATGTCGTTGACACCGCGATGCCGCACCGCGTCCACGACCGCGTTGACCACGGCCGGCGTCGAGGCGATGGTGCCCGCCTCACCGACGCCCTTGACGCCGAGCGGATTCGACGTCGCGGCCGTCTCGGTGCGGTCGGTGGTGAACGAAGGCAGGTCCATCGCCGACGGCACCAGGTAATCGGCGAACGTGCCCGAGGTGAGCGTGCCGAACTCGTCGTACACCGCTTCCTCGTACAGCGCCTGGGCGATGCCCTGCGCCAGCCCGCCGTGCATCTGGCCTTCGACGATCAGCGGGTTGATGACCTTGCCGATGTCGTCGACGCAGACGTACGAGCGCAGCCGCACCTGACCGGTCTCGGTGTCGACCTCCGTGGCGCACAGGTGTGTGCCGTGCGGGAACGAGAAGTTCTCGGGGTCGAACACCGCCTCGGAGTCCAGCGTGGGCTCCACGCCGTCCGGCAGGTCGTGTGCCGCGAACACCGCGAGGGCGATGTCCTGGATCGCCGTCGAGGTGTCGGTGCCCCGGACGGTGAACTTGCCGTCGGCGAATTCGAGGTCGTCCTCGGAGGCCTCCATCAGATGCGCGGCGACCTTGCGGGCCTTGGCGATCACCTTCTCCGCGGCCTTGACCACGGCGATACCACCGACGGTCAGCGACCGCGAACCGTAGGTGTCGAGTCCCTTGTGCGAGGACTGCGTGTCGCCGTGCAGGATCTCGATGTCGTCGAATCCCACTCCGAGCTGGTCGGCGACGATCTGGCTCCAGGCCGTCTCGTGGCCCTGACCGTGCGGGGAGGCACCCGTCACCACCTCGACCTTGCCGGTCGGCAGCATGCGGATCGCCGCGTGCTCCCAGCCGCCTGCGCCGTAGTCGAGCGAGCCGAGCACGCGCGACGGCGCGAGGCCGCACATCTCGGTGAACGTCGAGATGCCGATGCCGAGCTGCACCCGGTCGCCCCGGTCGCGACGTTCGGCCTGCTCGCGGCGTAGGCCGTCGTAGTCGAACAGCTGCATCGCCTTCGCGGTGGCGGCCTCGTAGTTGCCCGAGTCGTAGGTCAACGTCGAGACCGTGGTGTACGGGAACTCGTCGTGAGCGATCCAGTTCTTCTCGCGCAGCTGCATCGGGTCCATGCCGAGCTCGGCCGCGAGCTCGTCCATGATCCGCTCGATGGCGAACGTCGCCTCGGGCCGCCCCGCCCCGCGATAGGCGTCGGTCAGGGTGGTGTTGGTGAACACGGTGGTGCAGGAGAAGCGGTACGCCGGGATCTTGTAGATCGCGTTGAACATGAACGCGCCCAGCACCGGAACACCGCCGCCGACGATGCCCAGGTAGGCACCCATGTCGGCCAGCAGGTCCACCTTCAGCCCCGTGATGGTGCCGTCCCGCGAGGCCGAGATCGTGATGTCCTGCATCTGGTCACGGCCGTGGTGGGCGGAGACCATGGTCTCGGAGCGCGACTCGGTCCATTTCACGGGCTTGCCGAGCTTCTGCGCCACGACCACGGCGGCGCATTCCTCCGGCGTCACCGCGAGCTTGCCGCCGAAGCCGCCGCCGACGTCGGGCGCGATCACCCGCACGTGGTGCTCAGGCAGGCCGAGCGTCATGGCCACCATGGTCTTGAGGATGTGCGGCACCTGGGTGGCCGACCACATGGTCAGCTGCGGCGCCGTCGGGTCCACGACCACCGACCGCGGCTCCATGAACGCAGGCACCAGCCGCTGCTGCCGGAATCGCCGCGTCACCACGACGTCCGAGCTGCTGATCGCCTGCTGCACGTCGCCGCCCGAACCGGCCTGGGACGAGTCGAAGATCCACTCCGCGCTCTTGTTCGTGCCCATGTCCTCGTGCACCAGCGGCGCGCCGTCGGCCACCGCGTTGTCGAGGCCCAGCACCACGGGCAGATCCTCGTAGTCGACGTCGATCTCCGCGAGCGCGTCCTCCGCCTCGGCGGCACTGCGCGCGATGACCGCGGCGACCGCCTCACCCGCGAAGTTCACGGTCCCCTGGGCGAGCATCGGCCTGCGCGGGGTCTTCTGGTCCGGGGTGATCGGCCAGGCATTGGGCATGCCGACCTCCCCGCCGGGGTCGAGGTCGTCGCCGGTGTACACGGCGATCACACCCGGCATCTCCTTGGCCGCCGACGTGTCCATGGCGGTGATCCGCGCGTGGGCCGTCGGGCTGCGCAGCAGTGCCATGTGCACCATGCCGGGCAGCGTGATGTTGTCGGTCCAGCGAGTGCGGCCGGTGATGAGGCGCTCGTCCTCCTTCCGGACACGCGCCCGCCCGACCTCGGGCTCGGCCATGGCGGTCATGCGTCACCTCCGACGCCTGTCGTGGTCCGCTCGCCGCCGGCGACCTGCTCGGCCTCCGGGCCGGCGCCCGGCCGCATATGACCGGCCGCATCGCGTACGGCGCGGACGATGTTCTGGTAGCCGGTGCAGCGGCAGAGGTTGCCTTCGAGTCCTTCGCGGACGGCCTCCTCGTCGGGGTTCGGATTGTCGGCCAGCAGATCGATCGACTGCATGATCATGCCGGGCGTGCAGAACCCGCACTGCAGCGCGTGGTTGTCGCGGAAGGCCTGCTGCACCGGGTGGAGCTGCCCGTCGCGGGCGAGCCCTTCCACGGTGGTGACCTCGCCCTCGTCCGCCTGGACGGCCAGCACCGAACAGGACTTCACACTCTGCCCGTTCAGGTGCACCGTGCAGGCGCCGCAGTTACTGGTGTCGCAACCAACCACGGTTCCGGTCTTGCCGAGCTTCTCCCGCAGGTGATGTACGAGCAGGGTTCGTGGTTCGACGTCGTCCGTGTAGCTGGTCCCGTCGACGGTGACGGTGATGCGCATGGGGCCTCCTGTGGTGGCTCGGTCCGCCGGATGTGGACGGGCCGCGTGGAACGGCCGGAACCGACCGCCGCCTACGGTGATCGGCTTCACACTCGAGCCTGCTACGTCTGCGGTCAGTCGACAACCCCGATCATGGGTGCGCGTCCGGGTGATTTCGGCATTCGCGGAGTTCAGCTAGGGAGACCGCATTCCGGTCGCGCCGCTTATCCCCCGATCGGTGGTACGAACGGTCCGTTCACGCCACCGTCGTTGCGCCACACCCCGTAGCCGGACGTGTACCGCCGGCACGCCCGAGCGCGCACCGTCAACGCTGCTGTTCGGCGTGGATGCGGCCGTCGACGTCGGTCAGCCTGCGGCCACCACCGCCCCACTTCAGCGCGATGATCTCCGCGGCGATGGACACCGCGGTCTCCTCCGGCGTCCGCGCACCGAGATCCAATCCGATCGGTGAGGCGAGCCGTTTGAGCTCGGCGTCGGTCAGCCCGGCCTCGCGGAGCCGCGCCAGCCGGTCGTCGTGGGTACGCCGCGACCCCATCGCCCCGACGTAGCCGACGTCGAGCCGCAACGCGACCTCCAGCACCGGCACGTCGAACTTCGGATCGTGTGTGAGCACGGCGACCACGGTGCGGCGGTCGATCCGCCCCGCATCGGCCTCGGCCTTCAAGTAC
Source organism: Prauserella salsuginis (assembly GCF_024648885.1). Classification (GTDB taxonomy): domain Bacteria; phylum Actinomycetota; class Actinomycetes; order Mycobacteriales; family Pseudonocardiaceae; genus Prauserella; species Prauserella salsuginis. Next base: position 799,588 of record NZ_JANBBF010000008.1, read on the forward strand.
CGGTGCGGCCAGTCGACGACCACCTCGTCGGCCTCGGGGAACCGGGTCGTCGTCGCGAACACCGGGCGCGCGTCGCACACCGTCACCTCGTAGCCGAGATACGCACCCATGCGGGCCATGGCCGCGGCGAAGTCGATCGCACCGAACACCAGCATCCGCGGCGGCGGTTCGAAGGTGTTGACGAACACCGACATCCCCTCGCCGCGCCGCTGCCCGTCCGGTCCGTAGTGCAGGGTGCCGGAGCGACCACCGGCGAGCATGCCGCGGGCGTCGTCGAGCACCGCGTCGTCGATGCGCTCCGAGCCCAGCCCGCCGCGGGCGTCCTCGGGCCACACGAGCATCCGCCTGCCCCGCAGCTCGGCGTCGGGGTGCTCGATCGTGGTCACCAGGGCGACCGGAGTGCCGTCCCGCACCGACGAGACGAGCTCCGGCAGGTCCGGCATGGACTCCCGGTCGATGCGCTCGACGAAGATGTCGATGATGCCGCCGCAGGTGAGACCGACGGCGAACGCGTCGTCGTCGCTGACGCCGTACCGCTGCAGCACCGGGGCGCCGTCGGAGATCACCTGTTGCGCGAGTTCGTAGACGGCTCCTTCGACGCAGCCACCGGACACGCTGCCGACCGCTTCCCCGTCGGCGCCCACCAGCATCGCCGCCCCGGGTGCGCGCGGTGCCGACGAGAAGGTCGCGACGACCGTGCCGACGCCGACCGTCTCCCCCGCCTCCCACCGGCGGTACACCTCGTCCAGCACGTCATGCATCTCGGACCTCCCGCAACAGTCGTTCCAACGTGGCCAGGCTGTGCCCCGCCAGTAACCGGTCCACATGCGGCAGCGCGGCGGCGATGCCGGACTGCACCGGCTCGTACCCGTCGTGGCCTGCGTGCGGATTCACCCACAGCACGGTGTGCGCCAGCCGCCGCAGCCGCGCCATCTGCTCGCCGAGCAGTGCCGTGTCGCCGCGTTCCCAGCCGTCGGAGAACACCACGACCACGGCCCGCCGGGCGAGTCCCCGCTGGCCCCACCGGTCGAGGAACGCCCGGAGGGTCTCGCCGAGCCGGGTACCGCCGGCGAAATCGGCGACGGCCTCCCCTGCGGCGAGCATCGCGCGCTCCGGATCCCGCTGCCGCAGGGCTCGCGAGACCCTGGTGAGCCGCGTGCCGAGGGTGAACGCTTCGACGTCGGCGGGTGAGCTGCGGACGACGACGTGAGCGAACCGCAGCAGCGAGTCCGCGTACGGCTTCATCGAGCCGGACACGTCCACCAGCAGCACGATCCGGCGCGGCCGGGTGCGCCTGCGCGCGTAGACCAGCCGTGCCGGCTCGCCGCCCCCGGCGAGCATCGCGCGGAACGTGCGGCGCGGGTCCAGCTTGCCCCGGTGTGCCGGGCGCAGGCGCGAGGACCATCGCCGCGGCGCGACCGGACGCAATGTCTGGAACAGCTCACGGAGGTGGCGGCGTTCGGCGTCCGACAACTCCCCGAGGTCGCGGTCACGCAGCAGTTCGACATCGCTGGCGGCAACGCTGAGCTGTTCGGACTCCTCGCCGTCGCCGTCACCTTCGCCGTCTCCGGACAGCGGCGCGATGCGAGCCCGCTGCTGCCGGTGCACCGGCAGGCCGCCCGCCTCCGGTTCCCCACCGCCGAACCAGCTCGCGAACGCCTGGTCGTAGCGCGGCAGGTCGTCCGGATCGGCGCACAGCGTCAGCCTGCCCGCCCAGTACAGCTGGGTCGCGTCACCGACGTCGACCCGCTCGACCGCGTCGAGATACGTCCGCACGCGATGCCGGTCGCAGGGCAGTCCCGCCTCACGCAGTGCGGTCGTGAAACCGACCAGACCCGGCAGCGGATCGGTCACGTCCGTTTCGGCCATGGTTCCATCATGCACCGCCGGGGCCGATGGTCCGAGCACGAAGAATCGGCATCGCCTCAGCCGAGGACCGCGTCCAGCCGCGCGCGGACGCGGTCGAGGTCCTCACTGAACTTCAGCACCGCGCCCAGAGTGGAGGCCGCCGAGGCCGCGTCGAGCTCGTCGCGGCCCAGCGCACGCAGTGCGTTGGCCCAGTCGAGTGCCTCCGCGACGCCGGGCGGCTTGAGCAGTTCCATCGTGCGCAGCCGCTGCAACGTCTCGGCGATCTGCTCGGCCAGCCGCTGTCCGATCCCGGGCACGCGTGCCCGGAGGATCGCGATCTCCCGTGACAGGTCGGGGTGCTCGAGCCAGTGGTAAAGGCAGCGGCGTTTGAGGGCGTCGTGCACCTCGCGGGTGCGATTGGAGGTGAGCACCACGAGTGGCGGCTGCTCGGCCCGCACCTCGCCGAACTCGGGGATCGTCACGGTGTTCTCGTCGAGCAGTTGGAGCAGGAACGCCTCGAACTCGTCGTCGGCACGGTCGATCTCGTCGACGAGCAGCACGCACGGCGACGAGCGCAGCGCCGTCAGCAGCGGCCTGGCAAGCAGGAACCGCTCGGTGTACAGCGACTGCTCGGCGTCGTTGACGTTCAGCCTGCCGCCCTCGGCGGCCTCGAGCGCGCGCAGATGCAAAAGCTGCCGGGGGAAATCCCATTCGTACAGCGCCTGCGCGGCGTCGATGCCCTCGTGGCACTGCAACCGCACCAGCGGCAGGCCCAGGCTCTCCGACAGCGCCACGGCGAGCGACGTCTTGCCCGTGCCGGGCTCGCCTTCGCAGAACAGCGGCTTGCCCATGCGCAGGGACAGGAACGCGGCGGTGGCGACCCCGTCGTCGGCGAGGTACCCAATGTCTTCGAGCAGCGCCGCCAGTTTGGCCGGCGACGCCACGTGAGGCACGGACGTCTCGGCCTCGGCAGGCGAGGTGGAGCGGGCTGCGGCGGGTTCGCGTGTCACGTCTTCACCCTAGGCACTGTCAGGGTGCGAGCGGCAACCTTCTTACGGGTCAAGCAGCTCGGGCGTGTCGGCGTCGCGCCCGCCGCCGATGTCCCCGCAGTCGACGAGCTGCACGTCGTCGCGGGCGCGCAGCCAGTCCCGCGCACCCCGGTCGCCCGCCGCCTGCGTGGCGATCTCCGCCCACCAGCGGCGCCCGAACAGCACGGGATGTCCGGGGATCCCGGCGTACGCGGCGCGCGCGACCACGTCCGTGCCGGCGTACCCGCACATCCGCGCGACGACCTCCGCATCGACGTCGGGCAGGTCGACGAGGTGGACGAGCGCCGCCACCGGCGGTGGATCGGCGTCGGCGAGCGCACGCAACCCCGTCCGCAGCGATGCGCCCATGCCCTCGGCCCAGTCGCCGGCAACCACCGCCCGTGCCCCGGCGGGGACCAGCGGGCGGGCCTCGTCGGCGCAGGCACCGAGGACGACGACCACCGGATCGCAGCCGCCCTCGAGCAGGGCGTCGGCGGCACGGGTCACGAGCGCGTGGCCGCGATGCGCCGCGAGGGCCTTGGGCATGCCGAAACGCCTGCCCTCCCCCGCGGCGAGCAGTAACCCGGCGGTCATGCGCGTGGCGGGGCGACGGCGGCCAGGTCGGCTTCGATACGGGCGGCCGCGTCGCGCAACGGCGGCAGCAATTCGGCCCGCATCGCCTCCGGGCTGCGGCGGGAGGCGTGCGTGGACAGATTCACCGCCGCCGCGACCGCGCCGTCGGCACCGTGCACGGGCACCGCGATCGACCGCAGGCCGTCCTCCAGCTCCTGGTCGACGAGCGCGTATCCCGCCTCGCGCACGGAGACGAGCTCGCTGCGCAGTGCCTCGGCCGAACCGGTGGTGCGATCGGTGAACCGGTCGAAACTGGCCGCGGTCAGGTAGGACTCCAACACGTCATCGGACAGCCCGGACAGCAGCACGTGCCCCATCGACGTGGCGTGAGCCGGGAAGCGCGTGCCGACACTGATGGTCACGGCCATGATCCGCGACACCGCCACGCGTGCGACGTACACGATGTCCGTGCCGTCGAGCACCGACATGGAGCTGGATTCACTCACCTCGGCCGACAGCCGTTCCAGGTGGGGCTGTGCCAGCCCGGGCAGCGACAGCGAGGACAGGAACGAGTAGCCGAGTTCGAGGACCTTGGCGGTGAGCGAGAACTGCCGGCCGTCGCTGCGCACGTACCCGAGGTCGACGAGCGTGAGCAGGAACCGGCGCGCGGCGGCGCGGGTCAGGCCCGTGGCCTTCGCGACCTCGCTGAGCGTCAGCTGCGGTGTCGCCGGGCCGAACGCGGTGATGACGGCCAGCCCGCGTTCCAGCGACTGCACGTGGTGCGTGCCCCTGCCCCCGTCGGCCGCGTCCGGCGTGCCGTCGGCACCTGCTGCTCCATCCATAGAGGCCCCAACCTAGCCGGAGCGCCTCACGCCTTCGCGAGGTGCGTGGTGATCAGCTCGGTGAACCGTTCCGGCTGCTCGACGTTACCCAGGTGCGCGGCGTCCGGGACGACCTCGAGCCGCGCGTCCGGAACGGCGTCGGCGATGACCCTGCCGTGACCGTCGGGCGGGGTCGCCGGGTCGTCGGCACCGGCGACCACCAGGGTCGGCACCGGGATCGACGGCAGTCCGTCGAGCAGATCCATGGTGCCGATGGCGTGGCAGCACGCGGCGTACCCGGCCGCGGGCGTCGCGGCGGTCATGTGATGGTACTCGCGGCGAGCCTGCGGATGGGCGGCCAGCCAGCCGGGGGTGAACCACCGTTCGACGCTGCCGTCGGCGATCGCCGTCATACCCTGCTCGCGCGCGACCCGGCCGCGTTCGGCCCACGACTCCGGGGTGCCGAGCTTCGCCGACGTGCAGCACAGCACGAGGCTGCGCAGCCGCTCGGGTGCGTGGATGCCGAGCCACATCCCCGTCATGCCGCCGAGTGACAGTCCGACGAAGTGCGCGCGGTCCACCCCGAGACCGTCGAGCAGTTCGACCACGTCGCCACCGAGATCGGCCATGGTCACGTCCCCGTCCGGGACGCCGGTGCGGCCGTGACCGCGCTGGTCGTACCGGACGACCCGGTAGCCCGCTCGCACCAACGGCTCGACCTGCGGCTGCCACATCGTCAGGTTGGACCCGATCGACCCGGACAGAACCACGACGTCCCCGTCGGCGGGTCCCTCGACCTCGCTGTGCACCTGCATGCGTTCTCCCTCGCTGTCCACTTCGGCCCGGCCCGCTCCCGGAGCGGGCCGGGCGCCGGTCTCAGGCGTCGAGCACGACCGCCAGGCCCTGCCCGACCCCGATGCAGATCGCGGCCAGACCGTACCCACCGCCGCGGCGCCGCAGTTCGTGGGCGAGGGTGCCGAGGATCCTGCCGCCGGAGGCGCCGAGCGGATGGCCGATCGCGATGGCCCCACCGTTGACGTTGACGATGTCCGGGTCGAGCTCGGGCCAGTCGGCCAGACATGCCAGGGATTGTGCGGCGAACGCCTCGTTCAGCTCCACCGCGGCCAGGTCTCCCCAGCCGATGCCGGCACGCTGGAGTGCGATCTCGGCGGCACGCACCGGGCCGATGCCGAACACGTCCGGGTCGACCCCGGCGGCACCACGGCCTGCGATGCGGGCCAGCGGGGTGGCGCCGATCCGGTCGGCGCCCGCCCGGTCACCGAGCAGCAGCGCCGACGCACCGTCGTTGAGCGGCGAGGCGTTGCCCGCGGTGATCGTGCCTTCCGGACGGAACGCCGGCTTGAGCTTCGCCAGCTTGTCCACAGTGGATTCCGGCCGGATTCCCTCGTCCCGCGTCAACTCGGTGCCGGGAACCGGAACGACATGGGTGTCGTAGAACCCGTTGTCCCACGCCTTCGCCGCGTTCACGTGACTGCGGACGGCGAACTCGTCCTGCGCCTCCCGCGAGATCGCGTACTGCTCGGCGACGCGTTCGGTCGACTCGCCGAGCGACACCGTCCACCGCTCCGGCATCCGCGGGTTCACCATCCGCCAGCCGAGCGTGGTCGAGTGCAGCTGTTGATTCGTCGCGGGGAAGGCCTTCTCCGGTTTCTGCAGGACCCATGGGGCGCGGCTCATCGATTCGACACCGCCCGCCACGGCCAGGGACGCGTCGCCGACGGCGATGGTCCGGCTCACCTGCATCGCAGCGTCGAGGCCGGACCCGCACAGCCGATTGACGGTGCCGCCGGGGACGGACGTCGGCCACCCGGCGAGCAGCGAGGCCATGCGCGCCACGTTGCGGTTGTCCTCGCCTGCCTGGTTGGCGTCACCGAGCAGCACTTCATCCACTGTGGCCGGATCGAGGCCGCTGCGCTCCTGCAGCGCCGACAGCACGTGAGCGGCCAGGTCGTCGGGCCGAACCCCCGACAGCGAGCCGGAGTACTTGCCGAACGGCGTACGGACGGCGTCGAGCACGAAGACGTCGGTCACCGCGAAGCCTCCTTCAGTGTGCGCAATGTGGACAGTTCGGCCGCGGTCGGTGCCTCGGTCCGCGTCAGATCCGGCGAGATCTGCAGGTCCCACCCGGTCGCGGCACGCACGTCCTCGACCTCCACACCGGGGTGCAGTTGAGTGAGAACCAGCTCGGCCGTCTCCGGATCGGGCCGCAGCACGCCGAGGTCGGTGATCACCAGGGTCGGACCGGCTCCCGGCAGGCCGAGCCGCTCCCGGTCACCCTTGCCCGAACCGTGACCGACGGACGTCACGAAGTCGACCTTGTCGACGAAACTGCGCGCGCTCTGGCGCACCACCACGAAGACCTCGCGGCACGATGCGGCGATCTCCGGCGCACCGCCCGCACCGGGCAGCCGCACCTTCGGGTCGGTGTAGTCGTCGCCGATGACCGTCGTGTTGATGTTGCCGAACCTGTCCAGCTGCGCGGCACCGAGGAACCCGACGTCGATGCGCCCCGGCTGCAGCCAGTAGTTGAACACCTCGGGCACGCCGATCACGGCGTCGGCCGTTTCGGCCAGCACACCGTCACCGATCGACGACGGCAGGACGTCCGGTTTGGATCCGAGCGTGCCGGACTCGTAGATCAGCACCAGGTCCGGCGCGTGGGTCCGCCGTGCGACGTTCGCCGCCGTCGACGGCAGCCCGATACCGACGAAACACCGCTTGCCGTTCTCCAGCGCACGGGCCGCGGCGATCGACATCATCTCGTCGGACGTGTACTCCGGCTGCGCGCCGGACACAGCGGTCGTGGATGCGGCCCCGGTCATCGCACACCCTCCTTGTCGCCGGTCGTCTCGGTCGCGGACCGTCCCGCGAGCACCTCGTCGCGGACCCAGGTCCGGAAGGTGTCGCGGTCGCGGCCGATGGAGTCCCAGTACTTGTAGTAGGCGTTGTCGCGTTCGGAGTAGCCCTGCGCGTACGACGGGTGAGCGCCGCCGGGAACCTCGGCCACGGCGGTGACGGCCCAGTGCGGCAGGACGACCTGGCCGGCGACGGGCTCGAGCTCGTCGACGACCTCCTCAACCGTCACGAGACTGCGCTCGGCGGCCAGCACGGCCTCCTTCTGCACGCCGACCAGACCCCACATCTGCACGTTGCCGGCGCGGTCGGCACGCTGCGCGTGGATGATCGACACGTCGGGGTTGATCGCGGGCACCGCTGCGAGCTCCTCGCCGGTGAACGGGCAGGTGATCCACTTGATCGTGGCCGTGTGCTCCGGCAGATCCGTGCCGCGATATCCGCGCAGCACGGCGAACGGCAGGCCGGACGCACCCGCGACGTACCTGTTGGCCATGCCCGCGTGGCTGTGTTCCTCGATCTCCAGCGGCACCGGCCACGCGTGCTGCACCGCATCGCGGAACCGGTGCAGCGAGCCGACGCCCGGGTTACCTCCCCACGAGAAGATCAGCTTCCGCGCGCAGCCCGCACCGATGAGCTGGTCGTACACGATGTCCGGCGTCATGCGGACCAGCGTCAGGTCCTTGCGCCCCTGCCGGATGATCTCCTGCCCCGCCGCGTGCGGGATCAGGTGCGTGAATCCTTCGAGCGCGACGACGTCACCGTCGCGCACCAGTTCGCCGACCCCGTCGGCCAGCGACACGATGTCCGCCACCTTCTGCCACCTCGTTCACCCGATACCGGCGGCACCGTCACCGCCGTGGTCGTCGCACGCGCACGCCCGGTCGGCGCACGGGAGCGTGCACGCAGCCAACGCGCGCGGCCCTGCTTCGCCTCACCGGTGTTCGTATAACGCACGAGTGTTCTTTATATGAACATACGCCGTGGCGGAACATCCCGTCAACACACGGCGCTGCCGAGCCCTGCACGTCCGTGCCGCACACGACAGCGCCCCCGCGGCCACAGAGTGGGCCGCGGGGGCGCTGCTGACGAACCGTCGTGGGATCAGGTACTGCCACCGGATTTCTCGGACGAGTCCCCGCCGCCGGGGTCGCCCGCACCGGACGCCGACTCGGCGGTGTTCTCCGCGGGCCTGGTGTTCTCCGCGGGCCTGGTGGTCTCCGAGTGCGCGGCGGTCTCGGTCGCGGGCCCATCGCCGGAGTCGTCGACATCGGACGGTGCCGTTCCCTGCCGCGTCGCCGGTCCACCGTCGGCGGCATCGGCATCGGCATCGGCGTCCGCGTCACCGTCGCCGGAGGAGATCGCGGTGCCGGACTCGGATTCGGCGGCGTCACCGTCACCGTCGCCGACGTCCGGATCGTCCGGGCTGCGCAGCGTTTCCGGCGCTTCCCGCGGCCCCTTGACCCGCGCCAGGACGAAGTACGCCACGGCGCCGAGGAACACGAGCGCGGACACCCACACGTTGACGCGCTGGCCCAGGATCTCGTTGGCGGGGTCGGTGCGCATGAGCTCGATCCAGAAGCGGCCCGCGGTGTATCCCGCGACGTAGAGCGCGAACACGCGCCCGTGGCCGAGCCGCAGCCTGCGGTCGAGCCAGATGATCAGCAGCGCGACGCCGAGGTTCCACAACAGCTCGTACAGGAAGGTCGGATGCACGACCTCGACCGGCACGTCGTTGATCGCCACCCCGCCGAGCGGATCCTCGACGGCGGGGTTGTCCGGCGACACCCGGCGGTAGATCTCCAGCCCCCAGGGCAGATCCGTGGGCCCGCCGTAAAGCTCCTGGTTGAAGTAGTTACCGAGGCGCCCCACCGCCTGTGCGATCACGATGCCGGGCGCGACGGCGTCGGCGACCGCGGGCAGCGGGATTCCCCTGCGGCGGCAGGCGATCCACGCACCGACCGCGCCGAGGGCGATCGCGCCCCAGATGCCGAGTCCGCCCTCCCAGATGTACAGCGCGCGGATCGGATCGCGACCCTCACCGAAGTACAGGTGGTGGTCGGTGATGACGTGGTAGAGCCGGCCACCGACGAGACCCATCGGCGCGGCCCACACCGCGATGTCGATGATCGTGCCCTTGGTACCGCCACGTGCCTGCCAGCGGCGCTCGCCGAGCCAGATCGCGACGACGATGCCGAGGATGATGCAGAGTGCGTACGCCCGCAGCGAGAACGGGCCGATCTCCCAGACGCCACGGTCCGGACTGGGAATGGTGGCGAGGAAGGCAGAAGAGGCGGTACTCACAGGGTCACCGTAACGTGGCGCACCCGGGCGGGCTCGGCCGCGTCACGCACGCGGCCGGCGCACGCCCTCGGCCAGCTCCTTCGTCAGCGCGGCGACCGCATCGGTGCCCTCGCCGGCCTTCGTCACCAGCGCGGACCCGACGATGACGCCGTCGGCGAACGCCGACACCTCGGCGGCCTGATCACCGGAACGTACGCCCAGCCCGACACCGACCGGCAGGTCGGTGTGCGCCCGGGTGCGGTTCACGAGTCCCTGCGCCGCGGCTCCGACGGTGTCGCGGGCGCCGGTCACGCCCATCACCGCGGTGGCGTAGACGAATCCGCTCGCGGCCGCGGTGGTCAACGCGATGCGCTCGTCCGACGACGACGGCGCCACGAGGAAGATGCGGTCCAGGCCGTGGGTGTCCGACGCGGCGATCCACTCCGATCCCTCGTCGGGCGTGAGGTCCGGCGTGATCAACCCGAGGCCGCCCGCTGCGGCGAGATCACGGGCGAACGCGTCGACCCCGTAGTGGAACACCGGGTTCCAGTACGTCATCACGACCGCGCGGCCGCCGCGATTGGCGACCGATTCGACGACCTCGAACAGGTCCTTGAGGCGGAACCCGTTCCGCAGCGCCGTGTCGGCCGCAGCCTGGATCGTCGGTCCGTCCATGACGGGGTCCGAGTACGGGAATCCGACCTCGACCAGGTCCGCGCCGGCGTCGACGGTCGCGGCGAGCAATTCCTTGGACTCGGCGACCGTCGGGTACCCCGCTGGCAGATAGCCGATCAACGCACCGCGGCCCTCACCGCGGGTCTGCGCGAACAGCTCGTCGATGCGGCTCACACGCCCTCCACGAGGTTGAAGTACCGGGCGGCGGTGTCGACGTCCTTGTCGCCGCGGCCGGACAGGCTGACCACGATCAACCCGTCCGGGCCGAGTTCCCGACCGAGCTGCAGCGCGCCCGCAAGCGCGTGAGCGGACTCGACCGCGGGAATGATGCCCTCGGTCTTCGACAGCAGCTGGAAGGCGTCCATCGCCTCGTCGTCGGTGACGGCGCGGTACTCAGCGCGGCCCACATCCTTCAGATGTGAGTGTTCGGGGCCGACGCCCGGATAGTCCAGGCCCGCCGAGATCGAATAGGCCTCGATCGTCTGCCCGTCGTCGTCCTGGAGCAGGTAGGACAGGGCGCCGTGCAGCGTGCCCGGCGTGCCCTGGGTCAGGGTCGCGCCGTGTTCGCCGGAGTCGAGTCCCTTGCCGCCGGGTTCGAGGCCCACCAGCCTGACGTCGGCGTCGTCGAGGAAGCCGTGGAAGATGCCGATCGCGTTCGATCCACCACCGACACAGGCGGCGACGGCGTCCGGGAGCCGGCCCGTCCGTTCGAGGATCTGCTCGCGGGCCTCCTGGCCGATGACCTTGTGGAAGTTCCGCACCATCACCGGAAACGGGTGCGCCCCGGCGGCGGTGCCCAGCAGGTAGTGCGTGGTGTCGACGTTGGTGACCCAGTCGCGCAGCGCCTCGTTGATGGCGTCCTTCAGGGTGCGCGAACCGGTCCCCACCGGAACGACCTCGGCGCCGAGCAGCCGCATACGGGCCACGTTGAGCGCCTGGCGCTCGGTGTCGACCTCGCCCATGTACACGACGCACTCGAGGTCGAGCAGGGCGCAAGCGGTCGCGGTGGCGACACCGTGCTGACCGGCGCCGGTCTCGGCGATGACGCGCTTCTTGCCCATCCGCTTGGTCAGCAGCGCCTGGCCCAGCACGTTGTTGATCTTGTGGGAGCCGGTGTGGTTGAGGTCCTCCCGCTTGAGGAAGATCCGCGCACCACCGGCGTGCTCGGCGAATCGCGGCGCCTCGGTCAGCAGCGACGGCCTGCCCGCGTAGCCGGAGAGCAGCCGCTGGAACTCCGCGGTGAACTCCGGGTCGTGCTGTGCCTTGTCGTATTCGGCGGCCAGTTCGTCGAGCGCGCCCATGAGCGCCTCGGGCAGGAACCGGCCGCCGTAGTCACCGAAGTGACCGCGGGCGTCCGGGTCGTGCTGTGACGACTGTGAAGCGGTGTCGGCCATCCCGGTCACCGGCTCGGACGCGGACAGGCGGGGTGCGACCCCGCGGTGACGAGCTGCACCAGTGCCGCCTTCGGATCGTCGGTGCTCACGAGCCCCTCGCCGACCAGCACGGCGTCGGCCCCGTGGCCCGCGTAGGCCATCAGGTCGCCGGGACCGCGCACGCCGGACTCTGCGATCTTGAACGTCTCCATCGGCAGGCCGGGCGCGAGCCGTGCGAAGACGTCCCGGTCGACCTCGAGGGTGTGCAGATCGCGGGCGTTGATGCCGATGACGGACGCGCCCGCCTCCAGCGCGCGGTCGCACTCCTCGGCGTTGTGCACCTCGACCAGTGCGGTCATGCCCAGCGATTCGACGCGGTCGAGCAGTGCGGCGAGCGCGTTCTGCTCGAGAGCGGCGACGATGAGCAGCACCATGTCGGCGCCGTGCAGTCGGGCCTCGTGCACCTGGTACGGGCTGACGATGAAGTCCTTGCGCAGGATCGGCACGTCCACGGCGGCCCGGACGGCGTCGAGGTCGGCCAACGACCCGCCGAACCGGCGCTGCTCGGTGAGCACGCTGATGACGCGTGCGCCCGCGTCCTCGTAGTCCTTGGCCAGCACGGCAGGATCGTGGATCGCGGCGAGGTCGCCCTTCGACGGGCTCTTCCGCTTCACCTCGGCAATGACGCCGATGCCCGATTCCTGCAGCGAACCCATGACGTCCCGTGGCGCGGGAGCCTCCGCGGCACGCTTCTTCAACTCGTCGAACGGCAGCGCCGACTCACGCTCGGCCAGGTCGGCCCGCACGCCCGCGACGATGTCCTCGAGAACGCTCACCGGTCGACCTCACCGGGTGCCGGGGCCGTTGATTCACTCGCAAGGTGGCTCACAAAAACCTTCCCCTTCCCGCTCTACCGATGCTAACCCGCGGGCTCGTCCAGACCGGGCAGCGGGTCGGCAACAGCCCGGCCCACCACGGGTTTCACTCGGGGTGGCCATCGCGCGGCCGGTCGGCACCCGGGGGGCCACCGGGCTCGATCTCGTTGCCGGGCCCGGCCGCGGCGTCCGGCCCGGTTGCGTGCTCGGACGCAGCCGGATCCCCGGAGGCGGCCGCGGAGTCGGTCGGATCGTCACCCTCCGACAGTGCGTCCCACAGCTCCAGCTCGGGGTCCGTCGCCGCCCCGCGGTCCCCGGGAGCCGAGTACTTCGCGCCCATGCGTGCCATCCGGTGCCCGCGCCAGACCAGCACCGCACCCGCCAGCGCGAGGCAGGCGCCGCCCGCGACGGCGGCAGCAGGGCCCCAGAACGTCCACACCGGCTCAGCCGTGCGGCCCTCGTAGCCAGGGGCCCACCCGGACCAGGCGATGTCGCGGGTGTCGCCAGCGAGGGCCAGGTACACGGTCCACGCGCCGACGACCGCCAGCAGCACGCCCAGTGCCCGCCGCGCCGCACCGCGCAGGGCGAGCGTCGCGGCGACGGCCGCGAGCGCCAGCAGTGCGATCGGCACCGGCCACTGGACCAGCTCGCCGCCGGTGAAGTCGTCGGCCAGCCTGCCGTCGACCGTGCGGCCCTGCGGCACCTCCAGCCACACCAGCCCCGAGGCGCCCCAGAGTGCGCCCGAGCCGAGCAGCAGCACGACCACGACGGCCCACAGGGATCGCTTGTCCTGCCCGGCGGGCCCTGCTGCCCCTCCTCCGGCGGCAGGGGCCTCCTCGGCACCGTGCGGACCGCCCTCGTGGTCAGACACCGTCGTCGCCCGTCCTTTCCACGGGCGGCAGCGGGTCCACCGATCGCAACGTGTCGGCCGCCGCGACGGCCGACAGCACGGTGCGGGCCTTGTTCAGAGCCTCGGTGTCCTCGTAGTCGGGTTCGGAGTCGGCGACGACACCGCCGCCAGCCTGGACGTAGGCCACTCCGCCACGCACCAGGGCCGTACGGATCGCGATGGCCGTGTCGGCGTTGCCGGCGAAGTCGAGATAGCCCACGACGCCGCCGTACAGCCCGCGCCGGGTCGGTTCGAGCCGCTCGATGAGCTCCATCGCCCGCACCTTGGGCGCACCGGAGAGTGTGCCGGCGGGAAAGCACGCGGCGACCGCGTCGATCGCCGTCGCCTCGTCGGCGAGCTCACCGGTCACGGTCGACACGATGTGCATGACGTGGCTGTAGCGCTCGATGGCGAAGAAGTCGACCACCTGGACCGAACCGGGCTTGCACACCTTGCCGAGGTCGTTGCGGCCGAGGTCGACGAGCATCAGGTGCTCGGCCCGTTCCTTCTCGTCGGCGAGCAGTCCCTTGGCCAGCTGGGCGTCCTCCTCGGGATCGGCGCCGCGCCAGCGGGTGCCCGCGATCGGGTGCGTCGTGGCCTTGCCGTCGCGCACCGTCACCAGCGATTCGGGACTCGAGCCGACGATGTCGAACCCGTCGAGGCGCAGCAGGTACATGTACGGGCTCGGGTTGGAAGTGCGCAGGACCCGGTAGATGTCCAGCGCATCGGCACCGGTGCGCAGTTCGAACCGTTGCGACGGCACGATCTGGAACGCCTCGCCCGCGTGGATGGCCTCCTTCGCCGCCTCGACGGCCGCGTGGAAGTCGTCCTTGGTGCGGGCCCGGTCGAACTCGGGAGCCGGCCGGTCGAACACCGCGTTCGTGGCGGGCGCGGGCGCGCCGAGCCGTGCGGTCATGGCGTCGAGTCTGCGAACCGCGTCCTCGTAGGCGGCGTCGACCCGTTCCGGACTGTCGTCCCAGTTCACCGCGTTGGCGATGAGCGTGACCGTGCCCTCGTGGTGGTCGAACGCCGCCAGGTCGGTCGCCAGCAGCATCGTCACCTCGGGAATGTCGAGGTCCTTCTCGGCGATCTCCGGCAGCCGTTCGAGCCAGCGCACGGCGTCGTAACCGATGTAGCCGACCATGCCGCCGGTCAGCGGCGGCATTCCGGGCAGCGGCTCGGTGTGCAGCGTCTCGAGCGTCTCGCGCAGTACCGCCAGCGGGTCGCCGCCCGTGGGCAGGCCCGCCACCGGGGTCCCCGTCCATACCGCTTCGCCGTCGCGCACGGTCAGCGCCGACGGGCTGTGCACGCCGATGAACGACCATCGCGACCAGGACTCGCCGTTCTCCGCCGACTCGAGCAGGAACGTGCCGGGGCGGTCCTCGGCGAGCTTGCGGTACAGGGCGACGGGCGTGTCGGCGTCCGCGAGCACACGGCGGACGACCGGGATCACGCGCCGGTCCTCGGCGAGTTCGCGGAACTCCGAGGCCGTCGGGGTGACAGCGCCCAGGCCGGCACGGGCGGCCTCGACGGAATGGGCAGTGACCATGGGGTTCATTGTGCCGTCGCTGCCCGCCGGGCCCGGCGGTGGGATCGGTGCCCGCGGATCAGCGATGATGGCGGGGTGACCAGCACACCCCACCGCACCGCCGACGACGGATCCCGGCGCCGCGGCCGCAGGCCCGCCGGCGAGGACACGCGCACCGCGTTGTTGGAGGCCGCACGCGCAGAGTTCGCCGACGGCGGGTTCGGCGGAGCGACCGTGCGCGCGATCGCGACCCGCGCGGGCGTCGACGCCGCCATGGTCAATCACTGGTTCGGCGGCAAGGACCAGCTGTTCGCCGAGGCGGTGCTGCAGGTGCCGTTCGATCTGGCCGAGGTGGTCGCCACCGTCACCTCCTACGGCCGCGACCGCCTCGGCGAAGGCATCGTCCGCACGTTCGTCGGACTCTGGGACGGCGCGGGCGGCGACCGCTTCACCGCACTGATCCGCAGTGTCACGGCCAACCCCGAGGCGATGCGCACGCTGCGCGCCGTGCTGGTCGCCAAGGTGATCGGCCCGGTCGCGGCCGCCGCTGACACCGACCGCCCGGAGCTGCGCGCGTCACTGTGCGCGAGCCAGGTGGTCGGCCTGGGTATGGCGCGCTACGTCGCCCGGTTCGAACCGCTCAGTTCGGCCGATCCGGACACCGTCGTCGCGGCGGTCGCCCCGACCCTCCAGCGTTACCTCACCGGCGACCTCGACCACCCGTGACCGGCGGCCGTCGCGGGTGAGGGGTGTTCGGGGTCAGCTCGACTGTGCGTCGTCGGCCAGCAGGAGATCGGCGTCGAAGCACGTCCGCGCGCCCGTGTGGCACGCGGGCCCGGTCTGGTCGACCCGCACCAGCAGCGTGTCGCCATCGCAGTCCAGCCGGACCTCACGCACGTGCTGCACGTTGCCCGAGGTCTCGCCCTTGACCCACAGCTGCTGCCTGCTCCGCGAGAAGTAGGTCGCGCGACGCGTCGTGAGCGTGCGCGCGAGCGCCTCGTCGTCCATCCACGCCACCATGAGCACGTCGGACGTCGCGTGATCGACGACCACGGCGCACACGAGCTCGTCGGCACCCCGTTTGAGCCTGTCGGCGAGGGCCGGGTCGAGGCCCGCCTCCCCCGCGCTCACCGGATCTCCACGTTTCCGGCCTTCAGGGCCGTCTTGACGTCGCCGATCGTGAACTCCCCGAAGTGGAACACGCTGGCGGCGAGTACCGCGTCGGCGCCCGCGTCGACCGCGGGCAGGAAGTGCTCGACCGCGCCGGCGCCACCGCTCGCGATCACCGGCACCCGCACCGCCGCGCGCACGAGCCGCAGCAGTTCGAGGTCGAAACCGGCCTTGGTGCCGTCGGCGTCCATCGAGTTCAGCAGGATCTCGCCGACGCCGAGCTGTTCGCCCCGTACCGCCCATTCCACCGCGTCGATACCGGTGCCCTGCCGCCCGCCGTGCGTGGTCACCTCGAAACCGGACGGGGTCGGCTCGCCGCCGTCGGGCACGCGGCGGGCGTCGACCGACAGCACGACGCATTGCGCGCCGAACCGCTGGGAGGCCTCCCGCAGCAGTTCCGGGCGGGCGATCGCCGCCGTGTTGATGCTGACCTTGTCGGCGCCCGCGCGCAGCAGCCGGTCGACGTCGTCGGTGCTGCGCACCCCGCCTCCGACGGTGAGTGGGATGAACACCTGCTCGGCGGTGCGCCGCACCACGTCGTAGGTGGTCTCGCGGTCGCCCGAGGACGCGGTCACGTCGAGGAACGTCAGTTCGTCGGCGCCTGCGGCGTCGTAGGCGCGCGCCAACTCGACGGGGTCGCCCGCATCACGCAGGTCGACGAAATTGACGCCTTTGACGACACGTCCCGCGTCGACGTCGAGACACGGGATCACCCTCACCGCAACGGACATGCCCCCAGAGTAGGTAAGCCGTGCGGAGCGCGTCCGGTTGGGCGGTGGTGGGAGACGGGCGTGCCTAGGTAAGCCGCGCGACACGCGTCCGTTCAGGCGGTGTGGGAGGCAGGCGGGCATCACTGCGGCGGCGACGGGGAAGCCGGTGTGCACAGAAGGGATCCGCGGTCGCCCGACGCGATCATCACGCGCGGTGTCGCCCGGGCTCGACCGGCGGTCCTGCGTACGATCCCGTGATTGTGACGGCAGACGGAGCAATGGTCGCAACCCGAACGGCGGCGGAGACCGCGCACCCGCAGGAGAAGTCGGCGTCCGGGGCGGCGCGCCTGCCGCGGTGGCGCTCGCGCCTGCAGGGCGCGGCAGCCGTGGCCGCGGGTTCGGCCATGATCGGCGCGCACGGTGCCTACTACGGCAACTGGATCGTCGACGACGCCGCGATCACGTTCTCCTACGCGCGCAGTTTCTCGGAAGGCCTGGGCCCCGTCGTGCAGGCCGGGGCCCAGCCGGTCGAAGGGTTCTCCAACGTCACGTGGACGCTGTTGCTCGCGCTGGCCCGACTCGTGGGCCTGTTCGACCACGGCACGATCTTCGGGATCCCCGACTACGTCCTGCTGCCGAAGGTGCTCGCGCTCGTGCTGTGCGCGGGCATCCTCACCGCGTGCCATGCCGCGCTGACCCGGGTGCTCGTGCGGCCGTGGCTGGGGACCCTCGCCGTGGGCGGCCTGCTCGCGATGACGCCGTCGTTCGTGATCTGGGTGGTCTCGGGGCTGGAGAACGCTCTCTACGGGCTGCTGATCACGACGCTGGCAGTGCTGGTGTTCCGTGCGGTACTGGACGATGCCGTGCTGCGGTGGCGGCTGGCGGTCGGTGCGGGCCTGCTCGCCGCACTGGCGGCACTCACGCGGCCCGAGGGGCTGATCTACGGCGGTGTGTATCCGCTGGTCGTGCTGGGGACGCTGTGGCGGTCGCGAGGAGCGCCGGTGTCGACGGCGGTGCGGTACATCGCGCTGTCGACGGCGGCGTTCGTCGGTGCGGCCGGTGCGTACTTTCTGTGGCGCCGGGTCACGTTCGGCGAGTGGCTGTCGGCGCCGTCGATCGCGAAGTCCCAAGGTCTTCCGTATCCGACGGACCTGCCGAAGGCGGGGCAGATCGTCGGCTATGCGGGCGCACCCGCGATCCTGCTGGTCTGCGTGTTCGTCGGGATGCTGCTGGCCAGGCCGCCGTGGTGGCGGCGCGGGCTCTTCGCACTGCTGGTGCCGCTGGGACTGGGGCTCGTCGCGTTCACCGTGCTCGAGGACGACTGGATGGGGCACCTGCGGTTCGCCACGCCGATCTGGGTTCTCGGCGCGCTCACCGCGGTGCTGGCGGCGGCCGAGGTCGTACGGCGCGTGCGGGGCGGGGCCCGAGCGGCGGTCGTGACCGGGATGGTGGTGGCGCTGGTGGCGAGCGGGTCGTCGTTCGCGGTGGCCGCCTACGACTTCCGCCGCGCGCCGACGTTGTCGGCCTGTCACGTGGCGGATCGCTACGGCCGCGCGTTCAACGGCTACGCCGACCTGCTCGGCCTGGACCGCGCGTCGCTACTGCTGCCCGATCTCGGCGGCACCTCGATGACCAGCAGGCTACGGCTGGTCGACATGGCCGGGCTGACCGACGTCCGCATGGCGCACATGATCCGCAACGAGGACAGGGCGGGCACGAAACGCTACGTCTTCGACGAGGTCCGGCCCACGTTCATCCACACTCGCCTGCCGTGGACGGGCGGGGGTGATCTCACGGAGGATCCGCGGTTCACGCGCGACTACGTGCGGATCTTCGCCGAGCCCGGGCATCCGTGGCCGGACGGCGATTGGGTCCGCCGGGACGTGGTACCCGACTCGGCGACGCTGGAACGGCTGCGTGCCTACGCCGGGGCGACCGCGGGGCGCGTCGCCGACGCCTCGGTGGCTCCGACCAGTTCGTGCGGCGACACCCTGGGCGTCGGCTCGACGCTACGCCCCGCCCCGCCCGGAGGCCCCGACGGCCGCCCCGGCGAATAGGCTCGCCGGCGTGAGCGAATTGGAACGGCTCGGTGCCGAGAAGTACGTGCTGCTGACCACGTTCCGGCGGTCGGGCACGGCGGTGCCGACCCCGGTGTGGATCGCGCGCGACGGCGACGAGCTCGTGCTCTACAGCGCCCGCGACGCAGGCAAGGTCAAACGCATCCGTGCGAGCGTCGAGGTCGAGGTGATTGCGTGCGACGTGCGCGGCGCCAACACCCATGGCGACACCGTGCACGGGACGGCCAGGGTGCTCGACGAGACCGGCAGCGCTCGCGCCCGCGAGGCGATCGCCCGCAAGTACGGGCTGTTCGGCAAGCTCGCGATGCTGGGCAGCAGGCTCCGAGGCGGGACGTCCCGCACCGTCGGCATCGCCATCACCCTGGCCGCATGACCCCGTCAGGGAACGGGCACGTCGCGGCCGTTCAGACCGCGGCGACGGCTTCGAGGGCTTCCGGCAGGGTGAAGGCCTGGGCGTAGAGCGCCTTGCCGATGATCGCACCTTCGACGCCGTCGCGTTCCAGTGCCGCCAGCGACCGCAGGTCGTCCACACTGGACACACCACCGGAGGCGATGATCGCGGCATCGGTGCGGGCCGTCACCTCGCGCAGCAGGCCGACGTTCGGCCCCTTCAGCGTGCCGTCCTTGCTGACGTCGGTCACGACGTAGCGCTGGGCACCGTCGTGGTCCAGACGGTCCATGACCTGCCAGAGGTCACCGCCGTCCTGGGTCCAGCCGCGGGCGGCGAGCCGGTACCCGTCCTCGCCGATCCGCACGTCCAGGCCGATCGCGACCCGGTCGCCGTACTCGGACACGACCTTCGCGCACCAGTCGGGCGATTCGAGCGCCGCCGTGCCCAGGTTGACCCGCCGGGCGCCGGTGGCGAGCGCGGCCTTCAGCGACTCGTCGTCGCGGATACCGCCCGACAGTTCCACCGCGGCGTCGAGCTTCGCCACGACGTCGGCCAGCAGCTCCCGGTTCGATCCCTTGCCGAACGCGGCGTCGAGGTCGACCAGATGCACCCACTCGGCACCGTCGCGCTGCCAGGTCAGCGCCGCCTCGAGCGGCGATCCGTAGGACGTCTCGGTGCCGGCCTCGCCCTGCACCAGGCGTACGGCCTGGCCGTCGGCGACATCAACGGCGGGAAGGAGTGTCAGCGTCACGGTTGCCAACTCTAAGGCCCGGCTCCGCCGATCGGCCTACAGGGGCAGTCGCCCGCATCGGACCGGCACCGACGGCTCCCGGCACCGGGGCCTACAGCGCGGTGACCCAGTTGCGCAGCAGCTGCGCCCCCGCGTCGCCGGACTTCTCCGGGTGGAACTGGGTGGCGCTCAACGCGCCGTTCTCCACGGCGGCGACGAAATCCTCGCCGTGGTGGGCCCACGTCACCCGCGGCTGCGTGCCGCCGAGCTCCGACTGCAGGGTCCACTCGCGGACCGCGTAGGAGTGCACGAAGTAGAACCGCTCGCCGGGGTCGATGCCGTCGAACAGCCGCGACCCCTCCGGCGCCCGCACCGTGTTCCAGCCCATGTGCGGGAGGACGTCGGCCTCGAGCCGTTCGACCGTGCCCGGCCACTCCCCCGTGCCCTCGGTCTCGACACCGTGCTCGACCCCGCGCTCGAACAGGATCTGCATTCCGACACAGATGCCCAGCACGGGCCTACCGCCCGCGAGGCGTTTGCCGACGATGCGGTCCCCCTGCACCGACCGCAATCCCTCGGCGCACGCCGCGAACGCGCCGACCCCGGGCACGACCAGCCCGTCGGCCTCGAGCGCGGCATGCGGATCCGCGGTCACCTCGACGTCGGCACCCGCGCGCTCGAGGGCGCGTTCGGCACTGCGGAGGTTGCCCGATCCGTAGTCGAGAATCACAACTGAAGGCACGGTTCCAGGCTACCCGGCGCGCCGTGGCGCCACCGCTACCGGCAACAGCGCCAGTGACCACGCCGCGAGCAGGCCGAAGGCCACAACGTACGACGTGCCGGACACGATGGCGCCGACGGCGACCGCGCCCAGTCCCTGACCCGCGTCGAACGCCACGTTCCACGAGATGCTCGCGCGGCCGGCCGACGTGCGCTGGAACATCGACACGAGCGAGTCGTTCTGCACGGCGCCGAAGCCGATGCCGAACACGATCATCGACATCACGACGAGCCAGACCGGGCCGCCCTCGCTGAACAGCGCGTAGCCCGCCAGACCGAGACCCGACAGGGCCCTGCCCGGCGTCAGCAACCGGCCGGTCCACCGGGTGCCGAGCCTGCCGGCCGCCCAGCGCGACAGGGTGGTGGCGAGCGGCATCAGCAACAGCGCGACGGACGAACCCGGGGCGAGCAGCAGGATCGGGGTGAACGTCGCCAGGGCGCCGAGACCGGTCGAGGCGGCGAGCATCGGCAGCCACGGCCGCCACGTCTCCCGCACGGTCGGAAGGAAGCCGCCGCCGCGCTCCGGTTCCGTACTGGGCCGGGCGGGTGGCAGGAACACGGCGGGCAGGAGTGCGAGCGCGGGCAGCACGGTCGCGAGCAGGAACACGGCGACGAAACCCCAGTGCTCGGCCAGCCACGGACCGGCGGGCAGCCCGATGAGCTGCGGCAGGCCGGTGGCGAGACCGTAGATGCCCGAGCCGCGGGGAACGGCGGCGGGCGGCAGGAGTTCGGCGATGAGCGCGCTGCCGCACACCGTCAGCAGGCCGAACCCGATGCCGCGCAGCAGCGAGAGCGTCAGGATGCCCTCGGGGGAACTCCACTCGATCAGCACCGGGGTGGGCACGCCGAGGAACGCGATGCCGGCGAGGATCGCCGTGCGGTAGCCGTAGCGGCGCACGAGCAGGCCCGTGCCGAGCTGGGTCACCACGGTGCTGGCCATGAACACGCCGGTGGCGGCGCCCGCGGCGAACGTGCCCGCTCCCTGGCGGACCGCCCACAGCGGGACGACGGGCAGCAGCAGCGAGAAGCCGGTCAACGCGAGGGCGGTCGCGACGAGCGACAACCGGAACGGCCCGTGCCGCCACGGCGACTCGTCGCGGGGCCGGGCCTCGGATGCGTCGTCAGGCATGGCGACAGTTCTAGTACGTGCGTACAGCTCCCACCAGGGGCGGGCGCAGGGAACGTGTGCAGGGCCTCACCGTAGGGCCTCACCGTAGGGCCTCACCGCAGAGCGGCCCACGAGGTCAGCTCGTCGGCGGTCCACGTGTTCACGATCCGGTCGGGGGTCACGCCGCATTCGCTGGCGCGCACGCAGCCGAACGGCAGCCACGACAGCTGTCCCGGCGCGTGCGCGTCGGTGTCGATGGCGAACCGGCATCCCTCCTCCTGCGCGAGCCGCAACAGCCGCCGCGGCGGGTCGAGCCGCTCCGGCCGCGAGTTGATCTCCACGGCGACGTCGAACTCCCGGCAGGCCGCGAACACCGCCTTCGCGTCGAACTGCGATTCGGGCCTGCCCCGTCCGGCGACGAGCCTGCCGGTGCAGTGGCCGAGGATGTTCACCCGCGGGTTCGCCACGGCCGTCAGCATCCGCTCGGTCATCTCCGCCGCGGACATCCGCAGTTTCGAATGCACGCTCGCGACGACGACGTCGAGCTGTTCGAGCAGGTCCGGATCCTGGTCGAGCGAACCGTCGTCGAGGATGTCGACTTCAATGCCGGTGAGGATCCGCAGCGGGGCGAGGCGCTCGCTGCACTCGGCCACGACGTCGAGCTGCCTGCGGAGCCGCTCGGCCGACAAGCCGCGGGCGACCGTCAACCGGGGCGAGTGGTCGGTGAGCACGAGATACTCGTGACCGAGCGCGCGGGCGGCCTCGGCCATCTCCTCGATGGAGCTGCCGCCGTCGGACCAGTCCGAGTGCGTATGGCAGTCCCCGCGCAGGGCTGCATGCAACGGCCCGCCGTCCGGGATGCCTGGTGCACCGCGCGATTCCAGGTCCGTCAGATATGCCGGTTCCCTGCCCTGCACGGCCTCGGCGACGACCCCCGCGGTCGTCTTCCCGATTCCGGCGAGTTCGGTCAACGTGCCGGCCTCGACCCTGCGGGCCAGCTCCCCGTCGGGTAGGTCCGCGACCACGGCGGCGGCGTTGCGGAAGGCCCGCACCCGGTAGCTCGGCTCCCCGGAGCGTTCCAGGTGCAGGGCGATCTGGCGCAGCACGTTCACGGGGTCCATCGCTCACCTCGCCGGTTCGGCGGCTCACCCGGCCGCGGGACTCGTCCGGCCGCAGGGTCCGCCGGCCGGGCCGGTCGCGGTCGGCGTACTACGATCCGGTGACGTCATTATCGTGGACAGCGGCGGTTTTCACGCGGCGCTGCCGATCACCGGATCCGGTCGGCGTCCGCACCCGGCGTGACCGTGCCCTCGGCCATCCGGCCCAGTGCACCCTACGACCGTCGTAACCCGTTCCGGCCTGCGAGAACGAGCTGCGGTGGTCCGACGGGGGTCGCGTCGGACCACCGTGCACACAGGCCGTATCTTGACCCGGTAGTCGGGGTCCGTTATTGCACGCACAGCGCGTGGAGGGGTTGTTTTGCCGCAGGAACCTCGGTGGCCAGGGCCTTCGGAATCGCAGCCGAACGAGTGGCCCGAATCCCACACCGAGCAGACCGATATTCTGCCCGCCGTCCCACCAGCGGGCACGGACAGTACCGAGTCTGCTACGGAGAGCACGCAGCTGATGCCCGGGGTCGACTCGGGCGATGCGCCGACCCGGGACACCGCTGCGCCGGACCCGGCGAGCGACTCGGGTGAGCCGGCCGGCTCCGCGGAGGCCACCCAGCACATCGCGTGGCCGGAGACGGACGCGGAAACCACGCAGCAGGTCTCCGGCTCCGGCTCCGGCTCCGGCTCCGGCTCCGACGAGGACACGGTCGTCACCGCTGCTGCGAGCACACCGCTCTCGCCCGGGACGTCGCCGGACACGGCGAGCGAGACCACGCAGTTCATCCCCTCCGTCCCGGCCGACGATCCGCCGCCGCACCACCTGACGGCGGCACTTCCCGCGCAGGGCGCCGCGGCGGGGCCCGCAGGCACCGGCTCCGGGAACGACGGCACCGACCCCGGCGACACCGGCGACGACGAGCGCGGCGAGAGCCGCCTCGCCGCGCTGGGCAAGGCCCGCAAGCCCCTGCTGATCGCCGCCGCCGTCTTCGGGGTGCTGGCGCTCGTCTACGTGGTCGACGTGTTCGCCACCTCGGGCGACGTCCCGCGCGGCACCGTCGTGGCGGGCGTCGAGGTGGGCGGCATGAGCCGCGCGGACGCCGAGGAGAAACTCCGCTCCGAGCTGGAGCCGCGCATGACGCAACCCGTGCAGTACCGCGCGGGCGACGTCGAGGACGAGTTCGACCCCCAGCAGGCCGGACTCCGGCTGAACTGGAAGGAGACCCTCGACCGCGCGGGCGACCAGCCGCTCAACCCGTTCAGCCGGATCGCGTCCCTGTTCACCGAGCGCGAGGTCGACGTCGCCACGGAGACCGAGCGCAACCAGCTGGAGAACGCGCTCGTGTCGGTGCAGGAGACCGTGGACCGCGAACCGGTCGAAGGCACGATCGAGTTCGAGGGTGCCGATCCGAAGGCCGTCGAGCCGAAGAACGGGCAGAAGCTCGACGTGTCGAGTGCCGAGAACGTCATCACGCGTGACTGGGCCGACGGCAAGCGGATCGCACTGCCGGTCGACAGCACCCCGGTCTCGGTCAGCGCGCAGGACGTGCAGAAGATGCTGCGCGACGTCGCCGAGCCCGCGGTGTCGGCGCCGGTACTCGTCCGCGGCGAGGGCGCCGACGGCACGCTCGAACCGGAGGAGATCGCCGCGGCGCTGAGCTTCACCCCCGAGAGCGGCACGCTCACGCCGAAGATCGACCGGAAGAAGATGGTCGAGGGCGTCCAGGAGGAGTTGTCGAGCACGGTCCAGAAGGGCCGCGACGCCGAGATCGTGTTCGAAGGCGGCTCACCGACGGTCAAACCGTCCAAGGACGGCAAACACATCAAGTGGAAAGAGACGTTCCAGCCACTGATGGACGTGCTGCAGCGTGACCAGCAGCGCGAGATCAAGGCCGAGTACGAGAAGCAGGAAGCCGAGACCACGACGAAGGAGGCCAAGCAGCTCGGCGTCAAGGAGGTCATCGGCGAGTTCACGACCGGCGACTTCGCCGCCGATTCCGGGGTCAACATCCGCCGCGTCGCCGAAGAGGTCAACGGCGCCATCGTCAAGCCGGGCGAGACCTTCAGCCTCAACCAGCACACCGGCCCACGCACGAAGGCGCAGGGCTACGTCGAGGCGGGCATCATCGAGGACGGCGCTCCGGGCAAGGCCGTCGGCGGGGGCATCTCGCAGTTCGCGACCACGCTGTACAACGCGTCGTACTTCGCGGGCATGACCGACGCCGGCCACCAGGAGCACAGCTACTACATCAGCCGCTATCCCGAGGGCCGGGAGGCGACGGTGTTCCAGAACTCGGACGGTTCAAGCATCATCGACCTGGCCTTCACGAACAATCTGCCGAACGGCGTGGCGATCCAGACCGAGTGGACGCCGAACGACATCACGATCCGGCTGTGGGGCACGAAGAAGTACGACGTGCAGTCCCGCACCGGCGAGCGCACCGACGTCGTCAAGCCGAAGACGAAGAAGGGGCCCGAGGGCGAGGACTGCTCGCCGAGCGAGGGCGCCCCCGGTTTCACCGTGACCGACACGCGGGTGCTGCGGGACCTCGACTCCGGTTCCGTCAACGAGGAGACGCGAACGGTGCGCTACAACCCGCAGCCCAAGATCGTCTGCGGGAACAACCGGCCCTGACTCCCGGCAGCACGCCGGGCGGCGATCACCACGAACACGAAGAGCGGGCGGGCCCGAACCGGGCCCGCCCGCTCTCGTCGCCGCGCGGCCGGTGTCAGCCCACGGTGAGGATCGACCGCAGGTGCGAGACCTCCGACATGCGGCGCTCGGCCAGCCGGTCGGCTGCCGTCACCGCGGGCACACCCTCCTCGTCTGCGAGCGCGAACACCGCCTTGGCCGTGTCGTACAGCGACGTCGCCTTGAGCCGGGCCCGATCGGCGTCGTAGCCACGCAGTTCGTCACTGACCTGGATCGTGCCACCGGCGTTGACGAGATAGTCGGGGGCGAACAGGATGCCGCGGTCCTGCAGCAGCTTCTCGACGCCAGGATGGGCGAGCTGGTTGTTGGCGGCGCCGCAAACGATCGCCGCGCGCAACGCGGGCACGGTGTCGTCGTCGAGCACACCACCGAGCGCGCACGGGGCGAAGATGTCCACATCGGACGCGATCAGTGCGGCGGTGTCGTCGACGACCTCCACCGACGGGTGGACCGCACGGACCTGGTCGACGGCCTGCTCGTCGACGTCGGTGATGACGATCTCCGCCCCTGCCTGCGCCAGGTGGCCGACGAGCAGTTTGCCGACCTTGCCGACGCCTTCGACACCGACCCGCTTGCCCTTCAGCTCAGGACTTCCCCAGGCGTGTTCCGCCGAGGCGCGCATGCCCTGGTAGACACCGAACGCGGTGAGCTCCGAGGAGTCACCCGCACCGCCTTCCTCGCGCGAGCGGCCGGTGACGAAACCGGTCTCCCTGGCGATGATGTCCATGTCGCGCACATACGTGCCGACGTCGCACGCCGTGATGTACCGGCCGCTCAGCGACTGGATGAACCGGCCGTAGGCACGCAGCAGAGCCTCCGTCTTGAGCGTGGCGGGATCACCGATGATGACCGCCTTGCCACCGCCGAGGTCCAGTCCGGCGAGCGCGTTCTTGTAGGCCATCCCCTTCGACAGGGCCAGCACATCGTCGAGTGCGGCGTCCTCGTCCGGGTACGGGTAGAAGCGGGTGCCGCCGAGTGCCGGGCCCAGCGCGGTCGAGTACACCGCGATGATGGCCTTCAGTCCGGTGGCACGGTCATGACAGTAGACGACCTGCTCGTGGCCGCTCTCGCGGCCGAATACACCGTCGGTCACGGGTGGTGACTCCTTTGTCGGTTCCGGCGCGGCGCCGGTCGGCGCCGGTCGGGATCGGTTGTGGTCCACGGCGACGGCTGCGGGGTTGCCGCAGCGCACACCGCGCGAGCTCACGATAGCCCCGCGTCGAGGCGAGGGGGAAGCGACGGAGGTCGCCGACCGCCCTGCCGGGTGCCACGCGCTCCGCAGCCGCGTGACGTCGGCAGCCGCGCGCCGCCGGGGTCACGGTCGGTGACGGACCGCCGCCCTCGGCACCGCCGTGCTCGACACGCGCTCCCTCGACACCGGCTCCCTCGACACCGGCGCCGTGGCGGACCGCCCTGCCGTCTCCTCCGGCATCGGGGCGGGTTCGGCCGTAGCGGTCGACGGTGTCGACGCACCCGCCCCGTCATCCGGCTCGGGAACCGGCGCCGGCCTGCCACCCCGTGGCCGCAGGGCCGCGCCGGCGACGGTGACCGTGCCCAGCGCCGAGGCGACGGCCGCGTCGGCGAGCGCCGCTAGTTCCCGTCGATCCCCGGCGCGGCCCGGTGCGATCTCGGGGCACACTGTCAGTTCGAGCGTCAGGTCGGGGATGGCGACGGTGCGCCGCAGCGAGGCGATGAGCGACTCGGGGCCGATGAACGCGGGCCGGGTCGTCTCCCGGCCGCCCGCCAGGTACCGGACGGCCACCGGCCGCACGGGCACACCCGCGTCGATCGCCGCCTGGAACAGCGCAGGGCGGAACCGGCCGGACGCCGAACCGCACCACGTCGTGCCCTCAGGATTCACGGTGATCAATGCCCCGGAGCGCAGCGCCGTGGCCAACGCGTCCACGGCGGCGGGCAGCGCCGACAACCGCTCGCGGTCGAGGAACACCGTGCCCGCCCGCGACGCCAGCGTTCCCAGCACCGGCCACGAGGCGATCTCCCGTTTCGCGAGCGCCCGCATGGGACGCGTCGCGTTCAGACCGAGTATGTCGGCGAACGAGATGTGATTGCTGACCACGAGTGCACCGCGGCCGCTGCCGTCGAGCTCACCGTGGACCACGAGCCGGATTCCCAGCGCGGCCAGCAGCCCGCGGAACACGCCGCGTACGACGCGGTCGCGGCAGGGCGGTATCGCCAGCACCGGCACGAGCAGCAGACCGGCGGTGACGACCAGCGCCGCCCCGGTCAGCCGCAACGCCCGCCGCACCGCGCCGACGCGTGTCGCCTCCGGGGTGAGACAGCCGTCGCCGCACGGCGACACGGGCATCCACGGGTGGCTCATACCGCGGCTCCGAGAAAGTACTTGAGGTACCGCTCGTCGACCTGTTGCAGGTCGAGCAGCACGAAGAAGTCGGCGACGTCGAAGTCCGGGTCGTGGGCGGGTGGCCCGCAGACCCGTGCACCGAGGCGGACGTACCCGCGCAGCAGCGGTGGCAAGACCGGGCGGGCGGGTCGGGCGAGCTCGTCGCATCGCCACGGCTGCAGCGGTGTCACGCGGTGGGTTTCGTCGGCGAAGTGCTTGCTGCGCACGATGTCCCAGACGCCCGCGGCCTGCGCGCCGCCGTCGGCGAGCGGCACCGAGGCGCAGCCCGCGAGGTACCGATGCCCGGACAGCAGCATGTACCGCGCGATACCCGCCCACACCAGGCTGACGACGGCTCCCGTCCGGTGGTCGGCGTCCACACAGGACCGTCCGGTTTCGACGAGCGAACCACGCAGCGGGTTCAGTGCAGAGAGGTCGAATTCGGTGTCGGAGTAGAGATGCCCGGCCTCGCGCGCCCGGTCCGGCGGCAGCATCCGGTAGGTGCCGACGATCGCTCCGGTCTCGTCGTCGGTGACCACGAGGTGGTCGCAGAAGGCGTCGAACGGGTCGACGTCCGCACCGCCCGGCCCTGGTGCGAGCCGCGCGCCCATTTCCTCCGCGAAGACCCGGTGCCGCAGCCGCTGCGCGGCGAGCACCTCGTCCTCCCCTGAGGCGACGCGCAGTGAGTACCGCGCACCGCCCGCCGTCCGGTCCGTACTGAGCAGGGGCTGTGACCGCGTCATGACAGGGATGCTCGCGTCGGCAGGCAAACCGCGGCGGGCACCGGCCGTGGCCGGTGGCTGCACACCCGGTGAACGCTCCGTTCACACCGGCCTCACACGCGAACGGCCGCCTCCCCGCGCAGTGCGGGAAGGCGGCCGTGTGCTGCGAGCGTGGGTGTCTCAGCCCTTGCGCTTGGCGACCTCGTCGGTCAGCTGCGGAGCGACGGCGAACAGGTCGCCCACGACACCGAAGTCGGCGATCTCGAAGATCGGGGCCTCGGCGTCCTTGTTGACCGCGACGATCGTCTTCGACGTCTGCATGCCGGCGCGGTGCTGGATGGCACCGGAGATGCCGAGCGCGACGTACAGCTGCGGCGAGACCGTCTTACCGGTCTGGCCGACCTGGAACTGCGCCGGGTAGTAGCCGGAGTCGACGGCGGCACGCGAGGCACCGACGGCGGCACCGAGCGAGTCGGCCAGCTTCTCGACGACGTCGAACTTCTCGGCCGAGCCGACACCGCGGCCACCGGAGACGACGATCGACGCCTCCGTCAGCTCGGGCCGGTCGCCGCCTACGACCGGCTCGACACCGGTCACCTTGGCGGACTTGGCCGGGTCGGCGGCGGGCAGGGCCACCGTCTCCTCGGCGGCGGCACCGTCGGCCTGCTCGGCCTCGACCGCACCCGGGCGCACCGACACGACCGGCGTGCCCTTGGCAGCCTTGGACTTGACCGAGAAGGCACCACCGAAGATGGACTGGTCGACCGAGCCGTCGGCGTTCACACCGACCGCGTCGACGAGCACGGCGCCGCCGAGGCGGATCGCGAGCCGGCCCGAGACCTCCTTGCCCTCGGCCGTGGCGGACACCAGCACGGCGGCCGGCGACGCCTGCCCCGCGACGGTGGCGAGCGCGTCGACCTTCGGCGTCACCAGGTAGCCGGTGGCGTCATCGGACTCGGCCGCGTACACCTTCGCCGCGCCGTAGGAGGCCAGCGCGTCCTTCACCTTGCCGGCCGTGCCCGGGGCGCCGACGACGACCGCGGACGCCTCGCCCAGCGAGCGAGCGGCGGTGAGCAGCTCGAACGTGGACTTCTTGACCTCACCGTCGACGTGGTCGACGAGCACGAGTACTTCAGCCATGGTTCGTCTCCTTGAGTGGGATGAGGTCTGTCTCAGATGAGCTTCTGGCCGACCAGGTACTCGGCGACCTTCGTGCCGCCGTCACCGTCGTCGTCGACCCGCTCACCCGCGGCGCGCGGCGGCTTCGGTGCGACCTCGAGCACGGTCGCGGCGGCGCCCGCCAGGCCGAGCTCACCCGCGTCGACGCCGAGGTCGGCGACCGTGACGGTCTCCACGGGCTTCTTCTTGGCGGCCATGATGCCCTTGAAGGACGGGTACCGCGGCTCGTTGATCTTCTCGGTGACGCTCACGACGGCGGGCAGGCTCGCCTCAAGGTGGGTCACGCCGTCCTCTGTCTCGCGGTCGACCTTGAGGGTCGTGCCGTCGAGGGACAGCTCGCGGGCGTGGGTCAGCTGCGGCACACCGAGGATCTCGGCGAGCATCGCCGGGATCGCACCGCCGCGGCCATCGGAGGCCTCGTTACCGGCGATGACCAGGTCGTAGCCGTCGACCTTGCCCAGGGCACCGGCGATGACCTTCGCGGTGGCGACCATGTCCGAACCCTGCAGGGCCTCGTCGGAGACGTGGACGGCCTTGTCGGCGCCCATGGACAGAGCCTTACGGATGGCGTCGGTGGCTCGGTCGGGACCGACGCACAGGACGGTCACCTCGCCCTCGCCGGCCTCCTTGATCTTGAGTGCCTCTTCGACGGCGCGCTCGTTGATCTCGTCGATCACCGCGTCGGCGGACTCGCGGTCGAGGGTGTGGTCACTCTCGTTGAGCTTGCGCTCCGAGTACGTGTCCGGCACCTGCTTGACCAGTACAACGATGTTGGTCATGGAACTCCTTAGGCGCAATGCAGGGCGTTACTGGTCGGTAGATTAGGCGCAAAACCACTGGTACGCGCGCCTAGGTGACCACGTTCACCCGGAATCGCGTTTTAGTGGGACGATCGTTCAGATAACTGCCCGATCCGCTCGTCATTACACCACGTGCACGTCGTGTGTGCGCATGCTGCATGACACTCCCCCTAATGGGTGCAAACTTTGGCCGGCCGCCGGGTAGCGTCAGTCGCGTGCCTGTCGCAGTGATCACCGATTCCACGGCCAGCCTGCCGGAGCGGACCGCCAAGCAGTGGGACATCTCCGTCGTGCCCGTCCAGGTCGTCGTCGGCGACCGGGCCGACGACGAGAACCGCTACGACCGCGACGAGCTCGTGCGCCGATTGCGCGCCCAGGAACCGGTCACCACGCAACCCCCGGACCCGGGCGCGTTCTTCTGGACGTTCCAGGACGCCGTGAGCGCGGGCGCCACCGCGATCGTCTGCCTGCACATCTCCACCAAGCTCTCGGCAACGGCGGACGCGGCCCGCGAGGCGGCTCAGCAGGTCGGCGTTCCCGTGTACGTCCTCGACAGCGGCACCACGAACATGAGCCTCGGCTTCGCCGCTGTCTCGGCCGCGCGCGCCGCGGCCGCCGGCGCACCGGTGGAACGTGTGATGAGCGCGGCGGACGCCCGCATCCGCGGCAGCATCGAGCTCATCTACGTCGACACGCTCGACTACCTGCGCCGGGGCGGACGTATCGGCGGTGCGGCCGCCGTGATCGGATCCGCGCTGTCGATCCGGCCGATCCTGACGCTCAAAAGCGGCGAGGTGGCGCCGCTCGCGCGGGTCCCCGGGACCAAACGTGCCCTCGCCAAACTCGTCGACCTGGCCGTGGCACACGCGGGCGAGGCAACCGTCGACGTCGCCATCTCCTCGATGGAGGTCGGCGACCGCGAACACCGCGTCGCCGGCGAGCTCCGCAGGCGCCTACCCTCCCTCGGCGACCTCACGCTCGTACAGGGAAGCACCGTCATCGGCGCACACGTCGGCCCGGGAGCACTGGGGATCACCGTCTCCCCGGCCCAATGACCCCTCGTATCCGGTGAGCCGGCGGCAGTATCGCTCCGAACGTCTCGTACTGCCACCGATCACCCCGATGGCCACTCCCTCGCCGGTACTGTAGGACGCGGCCGGCGCCGGACGGGGTGAGACGCCCCGCAGCCGGACCCGATGACCGGCCGGACGGCCGACGGAAAGGACCACACATGGCATCGCTGTTCCACAAGGTGGCCCGGTTCGCGAAGAGCCCGGCGGGCAGGCGCGCGATCTCCGAGGCGAAGCGGATGGCCCGCGACCCCCACAAGCGCCAGCAGGCCAAGGAGGCCTTCGACAAGATCCGCAAGGGCGCGGGTGGCTCCCGCGGCGGTGGACAGCCGCCCACGTCCCGCTGACCAGTTCTCTCGGACGGCGCCCGCGTCTGGTTACCGGCAGGTAGGACGGCACAGCACGGCGGCTAGTCTCTCGGCGTGGACACGACGACGCGCGCCGAAGCCCTGCACCTCACCGGTGAGCGCACCGTGCCGGGCGTACCGGAGGAGAATTACTGGTACCGCAGGCACGAAGCCGCTTATCACGCGCTGCTGCCGTACTGCGCGGGCGCCATCGTCCTCGAGGCGGGCTGCGGCGAGGGATACGGCGCCGGCCTGATCGCCGACCACGCGGCCCGGGTCGTCGCGCTCGACTACGACCGGTCCGCCATCGGCCACGTCGCCCGCGGCTACCCCGCCGTACAGGCGCTGCACGGCAACCTCGCGGCGCTGCCGCTGGCCGGTGACCGGCTCGACGTCGTCGCCAACCTTCAGGTGCTCGAACACCTCTGGGACCAGTACGGATTCCTCGCAGAATGTCGCCGGGTGCTCCGGCCGGGGGGACGGCTCCTGCTGACCACCCCGAACCGGCTCACCTTCACCCCCGACAGCGACACCCCGCTGAACCCGTATCACACCCGGGAACTCTCACCCTCCGAATTGGACGAGATGCTCCGCGAGGCCGGGTTCGCGGTCGAACGGCTCGCGGGGCTGCACCACGGTGCCGGCGTGCGGTCGCTCGACGAGCGCTACGGCGGGTCGATCATCGACGCCCAGCTCGAGGTCGTCATGGGCTCGCTGCCAGGGCAGGCGCAGTGGCCCGACGCGCTCCTCGCCGACGTCGCCGCCATCCGCGCCGAGGACTTCGACATTCACGACCACGACCTCGACGCGAGCCTCGACCTGGTGGCCGTGGCGGTGCGGCCGTGACGGGCGCGGGATCCGGCAGCGACTCCGAGGGCACGTTCTGCCTCGTACTGCACAGCCACTTGCCGTGGCTGCCGCACCACGGCACCTGGCCGGTCGGTGAGGAATGGCTCTACCAGGCGTGGGCCCATTCGTACCTGCCGGTGATGGACCTGCTGCGTCGGTTCGCCGACGAGGGCAAACGCGACGTGCTGACCCTCGGTGTCACTCCGGTGCTGGCGGCACAGCTCGACGATCCGTACGCACTGCGCGCGATGCACGACTGGCTCGGCACGTGGCGACTGCGTGCCGAGCACGCCGCGAGCCTGTGGCGCGGCGACCCGCTCCTGTCCGACCTCGCGGCCGGCGAACACCGCGCCGCCACCCACGCGCTGGGTGAACTCGAGACGACGTGGCGGCACGGGCTCTCCCCCGTCCTGCGGTCGCTTGTGGACAGTGATGTCGTCGAACTCCTCGGCGGCCCACTGGCGCACCCGTTCCAGCCGTTGCTCGACGACCGGGTCCGCAGGTTCGCGCTGTCGGAAGGACTCGCCGACACGGCGCTACGGCTCGGCAACCGGCCCGCGGGCATCTGGGCGCCGGAGTGCGGTTACGCACCGGGCATGGCCGACACGTACGCGGCGGCGGGCGTGCAGCGCTTCCTCGTCGACGGCCCGGCCCTCCACGGTGACACGGCCACGGCACGTACGGTCGGCGACTCCGGCGTGGTCTGCTTCGGCCGCGACCTCGACGTCACCTACCGGGTCTGGTCGCCGAAGGCCGGCTACCCCGGACATGCGACGTACCGCGACTTCCACACGTGGGCACACGAGGTGGGCATCAAACCGTCACGCGTCACCGGCAAAGAGGTCCCGCCTCAGGACAAGGCGCCCTACGACCCGGCCAGGGCCGCGGGCACCGTGCAGACGCACGTGAAGGATTTCGTCGACACCGTCGTGACCCGACTGCGGTCGTTGCGCGCACGTGACGGTCGCGAAGCGCTCGTGGTGGCCGCCTACGACACCGAGCTGTTCGGGCACTGGTGGCACGAAGGGCCGCAGTGGCTGGAGGGCGTGCTGCGCGCGCTGCCGGAAGCCGGGGTCCGTGTGACGACGCTGCGCGGCGCCGTCGACGCCGGCCACGTCGGCGCGCCCGTGGAGCTGCCCGCCTCCTCGTGGGGATCGGGCAAGGACTGGCGCGTGTGGGACGGCGAACAGGTGGCCGACATGGTCGACGCGAACACCCGGCTGCAGCAGCGGCTGCTGTCGCTGGACGTGCCACGCGACCATCGCGACCCGGTCGCGGATCAGGCCCTACGGGAGGCACTGCTCGCCCTGTCCAGCGACTGGGCCTTCATGGTCACCAAGGACTCGGCCGCCGACTACGCGCGCCGGCGCGCCCGTGAGCACACCGCCCGCTTCGACGAGCTGGCGGCCCTGCATCGCGCCGGCGACCCGCGCGGCGGCCGACTGGCCGCCGAGCGGCGCAGGGCGAGCCCGTTCGGCCGCCTCGACGCCCGTTCGCTCTGACCTCGAGGCCCGCTCGCTCTGCCGGAGCGGCTCAACCGGTGCCCTCGGCGAGCACCGCGCGGTTGGCCTCGGCCGCGGCGTCGAGGTCGACCTTGTGCACGCGGCGGTCGTAGGTCAGCAGGCCGTTGACCTCGTTCTCGACGTCCGTGGTCTGCGTGTAGATCGCCGCGGACAGCCCCAGCTCGCGCACCACGGTGCGCAACTCGCGAGCCACCTCGACGTACCGGCGGGTCAGCTCCTCGGCGGAGCCGGTCAGCTCGTAGGCCACGGGCTCACCCGGCCACAGGTGTCCCTCGACGGCCAGTCCCAGCCCGCCGTACTCGCCGTCGGCCGTGGCCCGATGATCGGTCGCGAGCGGCCTACCCGGGCCGACGTAGGTGTGGTCGTCGTAGATGTGCCCGGCCCCGGAGTCGGGGTGCGAATGACAGCAGTTGACGCCGCTGTCGGCGACGACGAGCCGTTCCGGGTCGGCCGCCACCAGCTCCTCGGTGATTCGCGCGGTGTCGTACTCACCCCAGCCCTCGTTGAACGGTGTCCACACCACGAGCGACGTGACCGACCGCAGCGTCGCGACGATGTCGGCCAGGTCGTCCTCGAACCGCCCGCAGGCTCGGTCCACGGGACGGGCCTGCGGGCCGGGAGGGTTGTCGAGCACGATCGGCAGCGACGGGATGTCCTGCCATACGAGCAGCCCGAGCCGGTCCGCCCAGTGGTACCAGCGGGCGGGCTCGACCTTGACGTGTTTGCGGACCGTGTTGAAGCCGTAGGCCTTCGCCTGTTCCAGGTCGTGCCTCAGCGCCTCGTCCGTGGGAGCGGTGTAGATGCCGTCCGGCCAGTAGCCCTGGTCGAGCGGGCCGTACAGGAACGTGATCCGCCCGTTGACAGCGATCCGCGGACGGCCCTCGGTGTCGCGGACCAGACCGACCGTGCGCAGGCCGACATGACTGTGGACCTCGTCGAGCAGCGCACCCGATGTGGTGCGCAGCCGGACGGTGACGTCGTACAGGTGCGGATCCTCCGGACTCCACGGCCGCGGTGACGGCACCTCGACCCGAACCGGACGTTCCGGCATCCCCGTGACCGTCACGCCTGCGGCCTCGACCTCGACGACGGCGCCGGTCGCTGCGGGTTCCTCGGCCCCGGACACGGCTGCCGTCACGGCGAACCCCGCGAGGTCCGAGGTCATGTCGAGCCGGTCGATACGGGTGTGCGGCACGGCTTCCAGCCACACGGTCTGCCAGATACCGGACGCGCCGGTGTAGAGGATCCCGCCGGGCCGGTTGGCCTGTTTGCCGACGGGGAAGGTGCCGCTGTTACCCGTGTCCTCGGCACGCACGAGGATCTCCTGCTCCCCGCTCCCCCTGCCGTCCGGGGCGCTGCCTGCCGGGCCCTCGGCCCGCAGCACGTCGGTGATGTCGACGCTGAACGGCGTGTATCCGCCCTCGTGACGTGCGACGAGCTGGTGGTTGACCCACACCGTGGCGATCTGGTCGACCGCCCCGAAGTGGAGCAGGATCCGGCCTGCGCGCCAGTCCGCTGGCACGTCGAAGGTGCGCCGGTACCACATCCGCTCCGCCCGGCGGCCGATTCCGGAGAGTGCGGCCTCGGGCGGGAACGGGACGACGATCTCGTCCCTGCGCTGCGGCGTCCCGTCGGCGCTCGCAGCGGTGAACTCCCACCGCCCGTTCAGGGTCCGCCACCGGTCACCACGGGTGAGCTGCGGGCGCGGATGTTCCGGCAGCGGGTCGTCCGGGTCGACGTCGGCGGTCCACGGCGTCGTCAACGGCGCGACCGGCCTGCCGTCGGGTCCGATCGCGGCCGTGCGGTCGGGATCGCGGTCGAGCTCGTCGGACGGCCCGACCGCATCGGGTGCCACGGGCCCGGCGGGTGCCGTCGGCGCCGATGCGGCTGCCAGGGCGTGCGCGTCGGCCCCGGTCGCCGACCCGGTGGTCGACCCGGAGGGCCCCGATGCGGGAGCCGTCCCGGGCTCCGCCACTGGAGCTGCGGTGGGATCCTCGACAGGGTGCGCGGTGGTGTCCCGGGCGTGTTCCGGCGCTGACTGGGCGGCGGAGTCTGCTGCGGAGTTCACGGCGGAGTGCGATGTGATGTCGGCGTTCATCGCCACCGATGGTTCCAGAAACCGTGGCGCGGGCACCGGCACACGCACCCGCGGCACCGCCCCGCGGCACCGCCTCCGGCACCCGATCGCGCTGCCGGGCCGCGCCGCCGGGTCGCGTCATCTCCCGGCACCGGAACGCCCGAACGACGCCGCGGCTGCCACACGGGTGAGGCGGGACAACGGAAGTCCCGCACGGCCCTGGCGGACGTGTGCGGGACTCCGCACCCCGAGCCGCCGCACGAACGACCCGGACGGCCATGGTCCTCCCCTCCATACCGCGGCGCGTCCCGCTCATCGGGTGAACCGTGCGCGATCGCCACCGGCGGAGCGACGGGCGTACCGACCACTCGGCCGGGTGTAGCTGGCCGGTACCCATACCGATGAGTAACCTCCAATCATGCGCGTGTTGATGCTCTCGTGGGAGTACCCGCCGGTCGTGGTCGGCGGGCTCGCCCGGCATGTCCACGCTCTGGCCCGTCACCTCGTCGCCGACGGCCACGAGGTGACGGTGCTGTGCCGGCATGTCGCGGGGACCGATGCCGAGACGCATCCGACGTCCGACGAGGTAGCCGAGGGCGTACGGATCATCCGCGTGGCCGAGGACCCGCTGCATGTGACATTCGAACGCGACCTGGTGGCCTGGACACTGTCGATGGGCCACGCGATGATCCGTGCCGGTGCACGACTGGTGCGCGAATGGCCGCCCGACGTGGTACACGCGCACGACTGGCTGGTCACGAACCCCGCGGTCGCACTCGCCGACACGGCGGGTGTGCCGTTGGTCGGGACGATCCACGCGACCGAGGCCGGCAGGCATTCGGGATGGTTGTCGCACCCGCTGAACCAACAGGTGCACTCGGCCGAGTGGTGGCTGGCCAACCGGTCCGATGCGCTCATCACGTGTTCGCAGGCGATGCGCCGCGAAGTGGCACAGCTGTTCGACCTCGATCAGGAGGCGATCAGCGTGATCCACAACGGCATCGAGGAACGCGGCTGGCAGGTCCCCATCGACGAGATCACCACCGCGCGCGCACGCCACAGCCCGGACGGCGCTCCCCTGCTGCTGTACTTCGGCAGGCTGGAATGGGAGAAGGGCGTGCAGGACCTGCTGGCCGCACTCCCCGAGGTGCGGGGCCGGCATCCCGGCACCCGGCTGGTCGTGGCGGGCGTCGGCAGGCACCACGACGAGCTCGTCGAGCAGGCGGGCACGCTCGGCCTGTCCGAGGCGATCGACTTCGTCGGCCACCTTCCCGATCTGCGCCTGCGCGCTGTGCTCGCCGCCGCCGACGCGGTGGTACTGCCCAGCCGGTACGAACCGTTCGGCATCGTCGCGCTCGAGGCCGCCGCGGCCCGACGTCCCCTCGTGGCATCCACGGCAGGCGGCCTCGGTGAGGTCGTGATCGACGGCGAGACCGGCCTGGCGTTCGATCCGGGCGACGTGCCGGCCATCTCCGGCGCCGTCGACGCCGTGCTGGCCGACAGCGGCGCCGCGGAACGCCGCGCGCACGCCGCGCAGTCCCGGTTGGCCGCCGATTTCGACTGGGCACGGATCGCCGCCAGCACCGCCGAGGTGTATCGGCGCGCCCGGCCCGGCGGCCCACAGGGCCTCGCCCGCCCGAAGATCCCCACCGGCAACGTGTTCGACAGGCACCACGGCGACTGAACACCACGGCGACCTCTAGACGCCGGGCGGAACCACCGCACGGCTCCGGGCTGCGCGCCCGTTCCGGAACATGCCGGGCGGGTGGGGAACGCCGGGGCGGCCGTTCCCC
This sequence comes from Prauserella salsuginis, assembly GCF_024648885.1. GTDB lineage: Bacteria > Actinomycetota > Actinomycetes > Mycobacteriales > Pseudonocardiaceae > Prauserella > Prauserella salsuginis. Next base: position 837,866 of record NZ_JANBBF010000008.1, read on the forward strand.
ACCCGGCCTCATGCCCGGGCCGAGGTCAGCTGCTGTGCGATGTCGTCGGCGTAGGTGCCGACGCGGGCGTACACGCCTGGATTGTCCGGACGCGCGCAGCCGTTGCCCCACGACACGACACCGGCCAGCCTGCCGTCGACGACCAGCGGGCCGCCCGAATCACCCTGACAGGCGTCGACGCCGCCCTCCGGGAAGCCGGCACAAACCATTCCCTCGGGGTCGTACTCGGAGCCGTAGGACGCGGCGCAGTCCTCGTCCGAGGTCATCGGCACTGCGCCTTGGAGCAAGGTGTCCGACGAGGAACCGCCTTCCGAAGTGGTGCCCCAACCCGCAACCGTCGCGTCGGTACCCGGCTCGTAGCTCGGATCGTCGGTGGCGGAGGCCAGTTCGATCGGTTCGGCGTCGGTCACCGGTGACGAGAGTGTCAGCACCGCGACATCGGCCCCGCTCGTGACACTGGTGTAGTCCGGGTGTACCCAGATGTCGCTGACCGGAGTCTCACTCCCCTCGTCGGTGGTCAGGTCGGTGCGACCGGTGACAGCCACGACGTCGGCCGGATCCTGGCCCTCGGCGCAGTGTGCCGCCGTGAGGACCTTGTCCTCGGCGATGAGCGAGCCGCCGCAGAACTGGAAACCCGAGGCGTCGGTGAGCGCGACCGCGTAGGGGAAATCGGCGATGTCGGCGGGCGACCCGCCGACGACGTTGGGCGTGACGCCGGTGGTCTCGTCGGCGTGCGCGACCGTGAACGAGCCGCAGACGACCGCCAGCGCCGCCACGCTCACGCCCGCGGCGCGGGCGAAGTTGCGTGCGTTTCGAGCCATGGGGAGCTACCTCCAATGTGGGAAAGTCACTGACCGCCCACCCATGGCAGCGCACCGCACCCGTGCCCGACAAGCGACGGAAGTACTGGCAAAAACCGGGTCTTGCCTCGCGGCGCGATCTGTGTTGTTCCTGGTCGCAGGGCGGATAATGCGCAGGTCCGCACCACCTACGGCCGTCGGTTCCTCCCGGCGGACACCCGCTCCCGCTCCTTGTCAGATCGTCACGAACGGTCCACACGTGTGGCCCCGGCACGGTGCGAAAGGCCCGTTCGCGGCACCCCGGACACGGCGGGCGCGGCGACGACGGAGGCCAAGAGCGCGGCACCGAGCGCACACCGCACCTCCCGCGGCCCGCGGCCTTCCGATGCGCCCCTGAGACGCGCCCCGAACTCGCCGCGGCCGCGCCTCACGACCGGTAGATCGCCTCGTAGAGCTCCCGGTTCGCGGCGTCGGCCGCGATGGCCCGCTCACGCCGGATCGCACGCGCCTGGCCGTAGGCGAAACCGTGCTTGGCGACGCGCAGTTCGACACTCTCGTCACCGTAGGCCTGGGAGTAGAACACGCCCACCACGATCGCCATCAGCGACAGGGACAGCCGCAGCCCCAACGGGCCCGGCAACAGCAACCACACGGACGCGAGCGGCACCAGATACACCAGGTTGCGCGCGGCGAGTCGCCAACGCCACGCCCGGTTCGTCGCGTCCTTCAGCACCCACGGAGCGAGGTCGGCCGGCAGCCGGCCACCCACCGAGTACCGGAGCCAGTGGATCGGACCGGGACGCACCTTCTCCTCGCTCGCCGCCATAATCGATAGGCTAACAGTTAATGCACTAACCGAACGGGGTGACGGTGATGACAGACATCGATCTGGGAGAGGATCCGCTAGCGCTGGAACGGCAGGTGTGCTTCGCCCTGTCGGTCGCGTCCCGGAGTGTCATCGGCGTCTACCGGCCGTTGCTCGAACCACACGGGCTCACGCATCCGCAGTACCTCGTGCTGCTCGCGCTGTGGGAACGGTCCCCTCGCTCCGTGCGCGACCTCGGCGAGACGTTGTGCTCCGAACCCGCCACGCTGTCGCCGTTGCTCAAACGTCTGGAGACGTTGGGCTACATCGCACGCAGGCGACGCGCAGGCGACGAGCGCACCCTCGAGGTATCACTGACCGATGCGGGGCAACGGCTCCGCACCGAGGCCGAGCACATCCCGTACCGCGTCGTCGAACGCCTGGGACTCGACGTCGCGGAGCTCGAGCGGCTCAACGGCGCCCTGCACCGTGTGATCGAGGCCGCGCGTCACTGAGCGGCGGTCCACCGTGAGCGGGCGGGCCATCGTGAGCGGGCGGGCCACCGTGAGCGGGCGGGCCACCGTGAGCAGGCGGGCCACCGTGAGCAGGCGGTGCGGCCGGGGCGTTCGCCCGCCGCACCGCGGCGCCCAGTTTGCCGATGCCGTAGAGCACGTAGCCGGCAGCGACCACCGCGATCAGCAACACGGCGATCATGCCGGCGAACTCGTCGTCACCGGGGTCCAGGAACCCGTAGATGCTCAGCCCCGCGGCGAGGTAGTACACGAGGTAGGCCAGCGGGAACGCGATCCACGTCAGTGGGTGCCACCACCGCGTGTCGGCCTGATTCCGGCCCACGGCACACCAGTCCACGAGCACCAGCAGCGGCGTCACGATGTGCTCGAACGGCAGATAATCCGGATCGCCGCCCATGAGCCCGAAGAACGCACCCGCGACGAGGAGCAACAGCACGGTCGTGGCGCCGCGCAACCAGGGACTGCGCGGCTCGTGCCGCCTGCCTGCCGTGAACAGCGGATACGCCAGCAGTCCGAGGTAGACGATGCCCGCGAGCAGGCTGGCGAGCTGGCTCAGTGCCTCGAAGTTCTCGCTCCAGCCGGTCGCGTCGCCGACCCCGTACAGGGCACACGCGGCGACAACGAGCCGCCACACGCTGACCCCGGCCAGCACACCGGGGTGCACCCGCCGGGGCTGCGGCGCGCCGTACGACGGCTGCGCCGGCTGCCCTTGCGGGGCCTGGTATCCGGGCGGCGGATAGCCCGGCGGCGGAGGATGCGCCCCCTGCGGAGCCCCTGGCACCCGCGGCGGCTGTGACCCCGCTGCCGGCTGCGGCGGCCCCTGTCCCGGTGACACAGGCTCCGGCGGCCCCGGCGGAGGCGACCACTGTGACGACTGTCCGTGCGATGGCTGTCCGTGGGACAGCCGATCCTGCGGAGCCTGCTGTCGCGGGTCGCCGTACGGCTGCTGAGACCGCGGGCCCTGCGCAGGCCCCTGGGGTGTCCGCCCTGCCATGCGCGTCATCCTGACAGAGCCGCTCCGGCCGCAGTGACTCTTTCCGGGAGACGCGAACGGGCACCGTCTGCCGCCAGGCGGCGGCGCGGCAGACGGTGCCCGGGGTCGCGCTGCTCAGACCGTGGCGTTGGTCAGGTAGCGCGCGTACGCACCCGTGGTGACGAAGCCCGGCAGCTTCTCCCCGAGCGCGGTCTCGACGAAGAGCTCACGCGCGTCGGACAGCCGGGTCTCATCCCCAAGATCGGCACGCACCGCGGCGAGTTCCTCGTCGAGCCATTCGGTGACCAGCTCACGCGTGACGACCGTGCCGTCGGTGAGCTTGGTGTCGTGGCGGATCCACTGCCACACCTGGCAGCGGGCGATCTCCGCCGTGGCGGCGTCCTCCATCAGCCCGTGGATGGCCGCGGCGCCGGTGCCGCGCAGCCACGCGTCGAGGTACCGGAGCGTGACGTTGATGTTGCCGCGCACACCCTCCTCGGTCACCTCGCCGCCCGCGCTGGCGACGTCCAGCAGGTCCGCCGCGGTGACGTCGACGTCGTCGCGCCGCACGGCGAGCTGGTTCGGCTCGTCGCCGAGGACGGCGTCGAACGTTTCGCGGCAGGTCTCCACCAAACCGGGGTGGGCGACCCACGAACCGTCGAACCCGTCCGCGGCCTCACGCTGCTTGTCCTGACGGACCTTCTCCAGCGCGACGGCATTGGCCTCGGCGTCCTTGCTCGGCACGAACGCGGCCATACCGCCGATCGCGTGGGCCCCGCGCCGGTGACAGGTCTGGACCAGCCGCTCGGTGTAGGCACGCATGAACGGGACCGTCATGGTGACGTCGCCGCGGTCGGGCAGGACGAAGTCCGCACCGGCGTCGCCGAAGGTCTTGATCATCGAGAAGATGTAGTCCCAGCGGCCGGCGTTGAGCCCGGCGGCGTGCTCTCGCAGTTCGTAGAGGATCTCGTCCATCTCGAACGCCGCGGTGATCGTCTCGATCAGCACGGTCGCCCGAATCGTGCCCTGGGGCAGGCCGATCTCCCGCTGCGCCATGCGGAACACGTCGTTCCACAGCCGCGCCTCGCGGTGGCTCTCGAGCTTCGGCAGGTAGAAGTACGGTCCGAGTCCCTTCGCCACGAGCCGCTTGGCGTTGTGGAAGAAGTACAGGCCGAAGTCGAACAGGCTCGCCGACACCGGCCGCCCGTCGATGCGGACGTGCTTCTCCACGAGGTGCCAGCCGCGCGGCCGGACGACGGGCGTGGCCGGGTCCTCGCCGATCGTGTAGTGCTTGCCGCCCGATTCGAAGTCGATGTCCCGGCGGATCGCGTCGTAGAGGTTCAGCTGGCCGCCGACCACGTTCTCCCAGGTGGGCGACGTGGCGTCCTCGAAGTCGGCCAGCCACACCTTCGCACCCGAGTTGAGGGCGTTCACGGTCATCCTGCGGTCGACCGGGCCGGTGATCTCCACTCGGCGGTCCTCCAGCCCCGGGGCCGGCAACGCCACCTGCCAGGAGGCGTCGTCACGGATCGCGGCGGTCTCGGGCAGGAAGTCGAGCTGCTCCTCACCTGCGGCGATCCGCTCGCGGCGGTGGCGCCGCACGTCGAGCAGTTCACGGCGACGCTCGGCGAAGGCGTTGTCGAGCTTCGCCACGAACGCGAGCGCGGCGGGGGTGAGGATCTCGTCGTAGCGACCTGCGGCCTCGCCGGTGACGGTCAGCCTGTGGTCGAACCTGTCAGCCATGATCGGACCCCTCTCGGGCGGGCACTCCGGGCGGCGGGCGCTGCGGAGTGGTCGGGAAAGCGGGTGGGCCGGCCCGGTGGATGTGACCGGCCCACCCGCTATGGGGGTGTCACGGCATGAGCGCTACGCAACGGGCCGTGACACGGTGTTTTCTCAGAACTGCGCTTCCTCGGTGGAACCGGTCAGCGCCGTGGTGGAGCTCTCGGGGTTCAGGGCGGTCGACACGAGGTCGAACCAGCCGGTGCCGACCTCACGCTGGTGCTTGGTGGCGGTGTAACCCCGGTCCTCCGAGGCGAACTCGCGCTCCTGCAGGTCCACGTAGGCGGTCATGCCGTTGCGGGCGTAGCCGTGGGCCAGGTCGAACATCGAGTAGTTCAGCGCGTGGAAGCCGGCCAGCGTGATGAACTGGAACTTGAAGCCCATGGCGCCGAGCTCACGCTGGAAGCGCGCGATCGTGTCGGCGTCGAGGTGCTTGCTCCAGTTGAACGACGGCGAGCAGTTGTAGGCGAGCATCTGGTCCGGGTACTCGGCCTTGACCGCCTCGGCGAACTTGCGGGCCACCTCGAGGTCCGGCGTGCCGGTCTCCATCCAGATGAGGTCGGAGTACGGCGCGTAGGCCTTGGCACGCTCGATGCAGGGCTCGATGCCGTTGCGGACCTTGTAGAAACCCTCGGACGTGCGCTCGCCGGTCAGGAACTGCTGGTCGCGCTCGTCGACGTCGCTGGTCATCAGCGTCGCGGCCTCGGCGTCGGTGCGGGCGATGATGAGCGAAGGAACGTCCATCACGTCGGAGGCCAGCCGGGCGGCGTTCAGCGTCCGCTCGTGCTGCTTCGTCGGGATGAGGACCTTGCCGCCCAGGTGACCGCACTTCTTCTCGGAGGCCAGCTGGTCCTCCCAGTGCACGCCCGCGGCGCCGGCGTTGATCATGCCCTTCATCAGCTCGAACGCGTTGAGCGGGCCACCGAAGCCCGCCTCGGCGTCGGCGACGATCGGGGCGTACCAGTCGATGTCGGTGTTGCCCTCGGACCAGGCGATCTGGTCGGCGCGGCCCAGCGCGTTGTTGATGCGGCGCACGACGGCCGGGACCGAGTTGGCCGGGTACAGGCTCTGGTCGGGGTAGGTCTGGCCGGACAGGTTGGCGTCGGCCGCGACCTGCCAACCGGACAGGTAGATCGCCTTGAGGCCGGCACGCACCTGCTGGACGGCCTGGTTACCGGTCAGCGCACCGAGGGCGTGCACGTAGTCCTCGGTGTGCAGCAGGTCCCACAGCTTCTCGGCACCACGGCGCGCGAGGGTGTTCTCCTCGACGACGCTGCCGCGCAGCTTGGCGACGTCCTCCGCGGTGTAGGCGCGCTCGACATCCTTCCAACGGGGGTCGGTGTCCCACTTCTTCTTCAGCTCCGCGGCCGTCTGCTCCAGGTTCTGTGCCATCGAACTCTCCACCTTTGCGAACTTTGCGATTGACTCGCTGTGTAGATCGACCATGACATGCGCTGCGAAAACTCGGCCACATCTCCAATTTGCAAATTTCTGCAAAATTTCCGTAGGATGTTGTGAAGGTTGCGAACACGGCATTCGCACGAACGGGAAAAGACGGCGACTGAACCGGTTACTTGACCGTTTCGGTACGAAAGATCTACGGGACGTGATGCTGCGATGGACAAGACTTTCGCCGGGGGCAAGCTGCGCCATCTGAGGGAAAGCCGCTCGATGAGCCAGGCGGACATGGCCAGACTGCTCGACATCTCGCCCAGCTACCTCAACCAGATCGAGCACAACTCCCGTCCGCTGACCGTTCCGGTGCTGCTGCGGATCACCGAGGCGTTCGGCGTCGACACCGAGTTCTTCTCCAACACCGACACCGCGCGCCTGGTCGCGGACGTGAAGGAGGCGCTGCTCGACGAGGCGGTCGGCATCGAGGCCACGACCGGCGAACTCAACGAGCTCGCCTCCAACCTGCCGCACGTGGCATCCGCCCTGGTCAAGCTGCACCGCAACTACCGCAACGCCGTGGAGACCACCGCCGCGCTGGTCACCGAGAACGGCATGGGCCAGCACGGCAGCGCCGCCGCTCCCCTGCCCCACGAGGAGGTGCGCGACTTCTTCTACGAACGGGAGAACTACGTCGGCGAGCTCGACGAACGCGCCGAGCGCATGGCCGCCGACATGGGCCTGCGCAGGGGCGAGACGGTGCACCGGACCCTGCTGGACAGGCTCACCGACCACTACGGCGTGCAGGTCACCGGCGACGGCATCGACGAGGCTGCAGGTCAGCAGCACCGCTACGAGCCGGATGCGAAAGTGCTGCGCCTTGCCCCGAGCCTGCGCATCGGTCAGCGGGCGTTCCGCATGGCCTCGCAGATCGCGCTGCTCGAGTACGACGACCTGATCACCGAACTGGCCGACTCGTGGGCGTTCTCCGGCCCCGCCGCGCGCTCGCTGGCGCGCGTGGGACTGGCCAACTACTTCGCGGGTGCGCTGATCCTGCCCTACGGGCCGTTCCTGTCGATGGCCGAGAAGTACCGCTACGACATCGAGCGGCTGTGCGACGAGTTCGGCGTGGGGTTCGAGACGGTGTGTCACCGGCTGTCGACGATGCAGCGGCCGAAGGCGCGCGGCGTGCCGTTCTCGTTCGTGCGCGTCGACCGGGCCGGCAACATGTCGAAGCGGCAGTCCGCGGCCGGGTTCCACTTCTCCCGGGTGGGCGGCGCGTGCCCGCTGTGGAACATCTACGAGGCGTTCACCTCCCCGGGCAAGGTCATCACCCAGGTGGCGACGCTGCCGGACGGCAAGAGTTACTTCTGGATCGCGCGCACGATCTCGCGCAACGTGGGCGGCTACGCGAGTCCCGGCAAGACGTTCTCGGTCGGCCTCGGCTGCGAACTCCGGCACGCCCGGCGGCTGGTGTACTCGGCCGGCCTCGACCTCGACGACCGCACCGCGGCCACGCCGATCGGCATGGGCTGCAAGGTGTGTGAACGTCCCGCCTGCCCGCAGCGGGCGTTCCCCCACATCGGCAAGCAACTCACGGTCGACGAGAACACCAGCACGTTCGTCCCCTACCCGGCGGTGCCGAAACCCGAGGAGTGACGGCGGAGAACTGACTGTCCGGCGACTGACCGCCCGCCGTCGCAGGGCGGCAGCCGGACCGTGCGGCCCTGCGACTGCCGGCCGGCCCGCCCGGGCGCCGGTGCCGGACCCTCGACGCGACAGCGAGCAGCGCGACAGCGAGCAGGGCGGCGGTCGCCGATGCGGTTCACGCGGCGAAGGTTCTGCGGTAGGCGGTCGGTGTGAGACCGGTGTGCTCGGCGAGGCGGTTGCGGAGGTTGGCCGCCGTGCCCAGGCCGCTCTGGTCCGCGACCTGGTCGACGGACAGGTCGGTCCGTTCGAGGAGCCGCCGAGCGTGCTCGACACGGACCGTGGTCAGCCATTGGATCGGGGTGCAGCCGAGTTCGGCACGGAATCGCCGGTGCAGGGTCGCCGGGCTCATGGCCGCCCGTGCGGCGATGTCCGCGACCGAGATGGGCCCGGTCGCGTGGTGTTCGGCCCAGCGCAGGGCGGCGGTGAGGGGACTTTCGGCTTCCGTGGGGATGGGGCGTTCGATGAACTGCCGCTGCCCACCGGGCCGGTGTCCCGGAAACACGAGACGGCGTGCGACCGCCGCACCGATCTCCGCGCCGTGATCGCGGCGCACCACGTGCAGAGCCAGGTCGAGGGCGGCGGCGCTGCCCGCCGAGGTGAGGACGTCGCCGTCGTCGACGAAGAGGACGGCGTCGTCGACGCACACGTGTGGGTACCGGGCGCGGAACTCCTCGGCCCACTGCCAGTGCATCGTGACGCGGCGCCCGTTCAGTACGCCCGCCTCGGCGAGGGTGAACGCACCGGTGCACATCCCGATCATGCGGGAGCCACGGTCATGCGCCCGCGCGATCGCGCGGAGCACGTCGGGGTGGTGCGGCGCTGCGGTGTCGGGCCGATTCGGGACGATCACCGTGTCCGCGTGCTGCAGCGCCGACAGGCTCGCGACACCGGTCATGGCGAACAAGCCCTGTCGCATCGTCACCGTCGGCCCGCGCGCACACAGCCGCACGTCGTAGAGCAGCCCGCCGATCTCTGGCCGGTCGATGCCGAGGACCTCCGTCAGACACGCCACCTCGAACGGGTTCGAGCCCACGTCGATCAGAGCGACCACGGTGCGGCGCTGCGAGGAATGTTGCGACATACGTCATTCCTTGCACTGTCGGGCGAGACGCGCAAGACTCCAGGATCGGGATATGACGCATGCGACCGCGAACATCGACACCGCCCTGGCGTCGTTCCAGGAGCCGTGGAGTCCCCGCATCCTCACCCGGGTCAACGACTACGACGTCCGCCTGGCGAAGCTGGAGGGTGCATTCGTGTGGCATTCCCACCCGGACACCGACGAGCTGTTCGTCGTCCTCGATGGCAGTCTCGACATCCACCTCCGGGAATCCGGCACGGAGACCGTCGTGCACCTCGGTCGCCACGACGTCTTCGTCGTCCCACGCGGTGTCGAGCACTGCCCGGAGTCGGCGGAGGGTGCGGCGGTGATGCTGCTCGAGCCGACCGGGACGCTCAGCACCGGCGATTACGACGGGGGCATCCCCGACCACATCACCTCGACGACGGGCCTGCCCGCGTAGACCCCGCGGACCTGCCGGGACGTGTCGACCAGGCGCGATCGGCCGGGCCACGGGCCGACGGGCGGCCTGCACGGGCGCCGAGCCGGGACGACGCCGAGGACGGCCCGGGTTCCCGGACCGTCCTCGGCGTCGTGGAGACCGGCTTACGGCTCGGCGACGGTGCGGGCCGTGTCCCCGATGCTCGGACCGCGCGGCGGGATCGCGTCGTAGGCGGCCGGATCCAGGTTGTCCACCTGACCGCTCGACAGCGACGACAACATTCCGTCGAGTCCCGTGTAGACGGTGCGCACGAGCTGTTCGCGGTACTTCTGGCCGAGCGTCTGGGTCTGTCCCCGTACCTCGAACAGGACCGCGCCACTGCCGTTCAGGGCGAACGATCCCAAGCCCGTCCCCGGCAGGTTGATGTCCTGCGGGTACAGGGTGATGTTGCCGAACAGCGGGTTGTGGTTCGCCTTGGCCTGCAATGCGTTGTAGGCCGCGACGTTGAGCTGCTTCGCGTAGTCGAGGTCGTATTCGTCGGCGTACTGCTGATAACCCGGTGTGGCGGCCGGGTCGTCGACGAACTTGCCGGACAGCGACATCGTCACGAACCGGTCCGGGTCGTCCGGCATCACGTAGCACGCGCCCTGGTGGTGCAGATCGACGTACGTGTCGACCGTGCCGAACTCCTCCTCCAGTCCGACGTAGACGTCGCGGACGGCGCGCGTCTCCGGGGAGAGGTACCAACCGGTGTCGGCGGAGGTTCCGGGGAAGTCCGCGGCCTTCGGCTCGTACGATAGGTCGGGGTTGTAGTCACGGTTGATGTCGAAACCAGGCCGCTGCGAGTAGTCGTCACCCTGGCGCTGACCGGTGTAGTAGTTCCACGCCGGGTCGGCATCGGCGAGCTGCGGGTACCGCTGGACGACCTCGTCCCACGTCATGTCGTTGCCGCGCCGGTCGAGTTCCGCGGCGTCCGGGTTCATCTTCGGGACCGCCACGATCGTCAGCTCGTCGCGCCAGCGCTCGGCCTTCGGGCTGTCGCTCGTCCCGACGAACTCGAGCAGCCGCAGCAACGCGTCGGTGCCGGTCTTCTCGTTACCGTGGATCTCGCTGGTCAGCAGGACGGCCTTGGGGCCGTGTCCCGCGCGGGCCGACCAGATCTCGCGGTCGCGGTTGCTCCGGCCGATCTCGTCGACGTCGATCTTGCCGCCGGACACCCGCTCGAGGCGCTGCAGTTCGATGCCGAGTTCCCGGTGATCGGTGAACTCGTGGACGGGCAGATCCTGCGGTTCGTCACTGCACTTCTGGGCAGCGGGTGCGCCCGTGGCCGGCTGCTGGGCCGTCGCCGGCACGGCGGCGACGAGCGACAACACGGCGGCACCGGCGACGACGGCCGCCAGCGAACGTTTCGGTCTGAACACGGCACTCCTCATGTGTCGGCGGGTCCCGCAGGACTCCGCGGGGTCGGCACAGAAATGTCGTGGTGGCGCCACCGCGAAAGTTAGTTATAACAGCTAAGCACCGGATGGGCCGCACCGCCGAACGGGTGGACATCTCGCGTCGTGTCACCGACTGCAGCGAGGACGGTCGGTGGCCACACCGTGGACAGCGACCGTCACCGCGGACAGCGACCCGTTACCGGACGGGACGACGGTGCCCTCCCCCGAGGACGGACTCAGGACTCGTCGAGAGTCTGCTGCAGCGCTTCGTTGGCTTTGCGCGCCATGTCTTTGACCGCCTCGCGGCGCTCGGCGTCGGCCTCGTAGTCGGCCCGGCGGTCGCGCACGACCCGCGCGGGCGCGCCGACGGCGATACCGAAGTCCTGGATGTCGCCGCGGACCACGGCGTGCGCACCGAGCACGCAGCCGCGCCCGACGCGGGTTCCTTTGAGGACCGACACCTTGGTGCCGATCCAGGTGTCGGGCCCGATCCGCACCGGCGCCTTGACGATGCCCTGGTCCTTGATCGGCAGGTTGATGTCGGTGGTCACGTGGTCGAAGTCGGTGACGTACACCCAGTCGGCGATGATCGAGGAGCCGCCGATCTCGATGTCCAGGTAGCCGTTGAGCACGTTCTGTCTGCCGAATACGGTCTTGTCCCCGATGCGCAGCGATCCCTCGTGGCAGCGGATCGCGTTGCCGTCGCCGATGTGCACCCACCTGCCGATCTCCATGCGCCCGTAACCGGGGCGCGCGTGGATCTCGACGTTCTTGCCGAGGAACACCATGCCGCGCAGCACGATGTGGGGATTCGCGATGCGGAACTTCAACAGTCGCCAGTACCGGACGAGGTACCAGGGCGTGTACGCACGGTTGCGCAGCACCCAGCGCAGCGACTCCTTCGTCAGGAACCGGGCCTGACCGGGATCGTTGCGGACCCGTCGCCAGGCCTGGACGCGGTGCAGCACGGGCGAACCCCACATCGACGTCATGCCCCGGAGAGTAGCTGTGCCACGCGGCGTCTCCCGCCGGGAGGTGGCCGGGAGCGTGACCGGCTCGGCTCGGCATGCGACGGCTCCGGCCCGAGCAGCGACGCCGCGCACTCCCCCATCACGGAGTCCCGCCACGGGACGCCGGAGGACTCGTCCGCCCGCTGTCCGTGGCACGTGCTGACCGGGTTACCGGGGTGGCGCAACGGGATGGCCGCAGCGGGGTGGGCGCAGCGGGGTGGCGAGAGGCCTTGGGGCGCGAGGAACCCGGCCGGGCAAACCTACGATCCCGACTTCTTCTGAGCGGCGACCGCGGCCCCGATGAGCACACCCGCGCCTGCCAGTAGCACGAAAGCGCCGACGATCATCGCGACTTCCACCGACATCAGCAGGTCGAGTGCCGCGGCCAGTCCACCCAGCAGCGCCGCGACACAGCCGAGGCAGGCGGCAAGGGGACCGAACGCCTTGGGGTTCATACCGGGACCGTACCGAGCCTCCGGCCGGCGGACATGCCCCGGCCGGTTCCGGCAGGGCCTCCGCCCGCACAGCCTCCGCCCTGGCGGTGAGTCGGAGGGTGTGACCTCGGTCGGCACAGAACCCGCTGCGCAGCGTACGACTCGAGTTCCCCTGCCCGCTTCGACTCGAGCATCCGCGGCATCCGCCGCGTCAGGTCCACCGCATGCCGGCTCCGCGGCCCGGCCGCCGCCACGGCCGTATCGACACTCCCCGCGGCCGTAACCTGGCGGTGAAGAACCGAACGGCGAGGAGTGGACGTGGCACGGAAGCTGATCATCGACACCGACCCCGGCGTGGACGACGCGTTCGCCCTCGCCCTGGCCGCCCTCAGCAGCGAGGTCGACCTGTTGGGCGTGACCACGGTCCACGGCAACGTCCCGCTGTCGGCGACGACGATCAACGCCCGTCGCATCCTGGCGCTGTGCAAGCGGGCCGACGTGCCCGTCGCGGCGGGCGCTGCCCGGCCGCTGGTCCACCGTCGCAGGAAGGAGGCGGGTGAGGTCCACGGCGCCGACGGACTGTCCGGCCGGTCGGCGGCACTGCCCGAGCCGTCCCGGCCGCTCGACGAGCGCGACGCCGTCACACTCCTGGCCGACCTGTTGGAGGCCGCCGACGAGCCGGTGACGATCGCCCCGATCGGCCCGCTCACCAACATCGCCGCGCTGCTGGCCGCACATCCGGCCGCTGCGGCCAAGATCGAGCGGATCGTGATCATGGGCGGCGCTCTCGGCCACGGCAACACCACGGCCGCCGCCGAGTTCAACATTTGGAGCGACCCCGAGGCCGCCCAGCGCGTGCTGGCCGGCGATGACGCCCCGTGCGTGCTCGTTCCGATGGACCTGACCTACCGCTGTGCCGTCGACGCGGCGTGGCTCGACGAACTGGACTCGTCCGGACCGATCGGCGCAGCCTTGCACGCCCTCACCCCGGACTACCGCGAGCACTACCGCGGGGCGCTCGGCTGGGACGGCATGGTGATCCACGACGCGGTCGCCGTCGCCGAGGCGATCCGGCCGGGCACGCTGCGGACCGACCGCGTTCCGGTGCAGGTCGAGTGCTCGTTCGGCCCTGGCCGCGGCGCCACGCACGCCGACCGCCGCCTGCCGGCGCTGCGCGCCTCCACCGACGCTCCCGACGCGGCGTCGGACGTCGACGTCGCGGTGGACACCGATCTGGACGCACTTCGCGCACTGCTGCTCGACGGATTGCGCTGACCTCGACCGTGCCTCGCACCGCGGCGCTCCGTATCCTCTGAGCCATGACTTCGGGGGAGACCGAGACAGCGTCGTCCACGGCACCGGCGTCCGGATCGCCGGCCTCGCTCGGCCGGCGTCGCTTCGCCACGCTGCTGGCGCTCGCGACCGCGGTAGTACTGGCGGCCGGTGTCATCACGGCGGTCCAGTTGTCGCCCGACCCCTCGGCGGACACCGGTGCCGCGGCAGCGGCGGCCGACGGTGCCGCCGCCGGCGGGCAGCCGGCCGAGTCCGGCGGGATGTCTCCGTCCCGGCGGACCCCGCAGCCCGAACCCGCACCGGAGGATGCGACCTCCCGCCCCGCCCAGCGCGTACCGCAGGAACAGGGGGCCCGGTTCGAGGCGTGGGTCGACGAGGTCGCGGGCTGGCTCGACATCCCGCGGCGTGCCATGCACGCCTACGCGACGGCGACCGTTCGCTTGGAGCAGGAGCAACCGGGATGCAACCTCTCGTGGGTCACGCTCGCCGGGATCGGGCGCACCACGAGCGACCACGGCCGTGAGGGCGACCGTCAGCTCACGCGCGACGGCAGGCCCACCTCCCCCATCGGCACCATCGAGCTGCGCAACTTCGCGGGCGACGTGATCTCGCAAGCGGGCGCCGAGGGGCCGCTGCAGCTCTCCCCCGCCGCGTGGCAGCGGTGGGCGGCGACCGCATCGGGCGACGCTCCGAACATCCAGGACATCGACGACGCGGCGCTCACCGCGGGACGGGCGCTGTGCGACGGCGGACGCGACCTCGATCAGGGCCAGCAGTGGCTCGCGGGCGTGTCCGCGCTGCACGACGAACCGCTGTTCCTGCACCGCGTGCTGGCCACGGCCAACGTCTACGGCACGGTGGGTATGTCCGACGAGCCGCCCAACAAGAAGGTCCTGCAGGCCGTCACGTTCGCCATCGAGAAGATCGGCCTGCCGTACGTGTGGGGCGGCAACGGCACCGAACAGGGCGATGCCGGATTCGACTGTTCCGGGCTGACGACCGCCGCGTACGGCAAGGCGGGAGTGTCACTGGAACGCACGGCGCACTGGCAGTACTCGTCGCTGCCGATCATCGGCCCGGACGAGGAGCCCAGACTGGGCGATCTGGTGTTCTTCGGCGACCCGAACACGAAGATCCACCACGTCGGCATGTACATCGGCAACCAGCAGATGATCGACGCGCCGACCTTCGGGCAGGCCGTGCAGGTGCACAACTACCGCAAACCGGGTGACTCCTACGCGGGCGCCGGACGGCCGGTGGCCTGACCCCCGCGAGCCCGGTACGAACCAGCGGGCTCGTCCGGCATCGTGGGCACGCCCGAGAGGTCCGGTAAAGACGCCGTGGCGCGACCGGCATCTCCACGATCGCGAATCCGGCGAAGGCTACTACCGCAAATGCCTTCGACTACGACGCCGTGATCAGGCTCCTGCTGGATCCGGCGGGCCCACAGGAGTCGGGCGCATGCGCACTCTGCAGCATCGATCCGTTGACTCAGGCGGACCACTCGTCCGCGATCACTTTCGCCGAACCGCACGCCGTGCTCATCGTCGACGGCGTGTTCGCATTCCGGCCTGAGTTCAGGCGAGTACCGGGACGCCCGGATCCGGCTGGACGTCGACCCGGAGCTGTCCGGCCGAAGACGAACCGAACGCGACCAGGATTGGGCCGGCTCCGACGCCGAAGCCCCGCACCGCCGACCGCTACCCGGTCGCCGAACAGCTCTACATCGCCGAGGTCGATCCGGACGGAGCAGTACCGAACGGGGCAGCACCGGTCGATCCCACGGCGAGCACATCGCCAAGAGTGGACCACCGCGTCACTCGAGAGGGAACGCGGCGGCGTTGCCATACCCACACCGCGCCGATTGCGTGACCATGGAGACCATGACTGATTCCTTCCGCACGCCCGCCGGCATCACGCTCGGGCTCGAGCACTTCGGCGATGCCGCCGCGCCCCTCGTGCTGCTCGTGGGAGGCCCGACGATGCTGTCGTGGCCGGATGCGCTGTGCGAGGCGCTGGCCCGCCGGGGACGGCACGTCGTGCGCTACGACCTGCGTGACACGGGCGCGTCGACGACCGTCGACCCGGAATCGCCTGCCTACACGCTGCGCGACCTGGCCAACGACGCGGCGGCGCTCGCCCGCGGGCTCGACGACCTGCCCGCGCATCTGGCAGGCATCGGCATCGGCGGCATGGTCGCCCAGGTCGCGGCGCTCGACCATCCCGACGCGTTCTCGGCGCTCACCCTCGCGGGCACCCGGCCCGTCGCGCCGGGCCCGGTCGACGCCGACCTGCCCGACCACGACACCCACACCATGGAGCGCATGTTCGCGCTCCCCATGCCCGACTGGTCCGATCGCGACGCCGTGGTGGAGTTCGCCGCCGCGAAGGCCGAGATCCTCGGCGACGACCCCGCCGCGGCACGCGCCACCGCCGCGCGCATCTTCGATCGCACACCGTCGGCCGATCCCGCCGCCGGCGGGGCCAACCAGCTGGGCATGGTGTTCGCCGCACTGGACTGCACCCCGCGCTGGCGGGAGCGGCTCGCCGAGCTGGCGGTGCCGACACTCGTCGTGCACGGCCGCCGCGACCCGTTCTTCCCGGTCGGCAACGGGGAAGCACTCGCCCGTGAGATCCCCGACGCCCGGCTGCACGTACTCGACCAGGCCGCGACCGACCTTCCCGCCGATCTCGCCGAGGAGGTCGCCGACGCCATGATCGCGCGGTAGACGTGCGGCGCCACGCGTGGGCGGGCTCGGCTCGGCCGGTGCCCCGCGTGCCGGGAGTCTCAACGCCACATCGACGAGGCCGAGCCCCGCCATGAGTTGAGACGCGTGACAGCACGGAACATGCGCACCGGGTGGTGGCCTGTCGTCACCGGCCGTACTCACGGTTGAACAGCCGTCGCGACCACAGGTAGCCACCGAGGGCGCACAACACGCACCAGCCGAGCGCGAACCACGCCTGGTTCCCGATCGGACCGCCGGTGAGCAGCCCACGCAGGGTCTCGATGATCGGCGTGAACGGCTGATATTCGGCGAACCAGCGCAACCCCGCGGGCATTGATTCCGTGGGGACGAACCCACTGCCGAGGAACGGCAGCAGCACCAGCGGCATCAGCACGTTGCTGGCTGTCTCGACACTCGAACACGCCTGTCCGGCGGCGACGGCCAGCCACACCAGGGCGAAGGTCACACCGACGAGCAGTCCGACCGCGGCCAGCCAGGCCGCAGGCCCCGCCGAAGGACGGAAGCCCACGAGCAGCGCCACTCCTATCACGATCACTAGCGCGACAGCCGCTTGGATCACGCTGCCCAGCACGTGCCCGGTGAGCACCGACACGCGGGCGATGTGCATCGTGCGGAACCGCGCGACGATGCCCTCGGTCATGTCGGTCGCGACCGAGATCGCGGTACCCTGCACCGTGGACGTCACGGTCATGACGATGATCGCAGGCACGACATAGGCCACGTACTCGGCGCGGCCCGCGCTGGCGGCCCCTGCGATACCCGACCCCAGAGCCTCACCGAAGACGTAGACGAACAGCAGCAGGAACACGACCGGCATGCCGACGAGCGTCAGCGTCATCGACGGATACCGCAGCATGTGCCGGAGGTTCCGCCGCAACATGGTCGCCGAGTCCCGTAGTGGATAGAACCGTCCGAAGTGCACATCGGATTGTCCGATGACCGGGCTCGTCATGACACACCTGCTTTCTCCTGGGCCGAATTTCCGGTGAGGGCGAGGAATACGTCGTCGAGGTCCGGCGTGTGAATCGACAGCCTCGTTACGTCGATGTCGTGACGATCGAGACGAGCCAATAGATCTTTCAGCGCTCCGATGCCGCCGTCGCCGGGAACCTGCAAGGTGAGTGCCTCGTCGTCACGGGCCGACGGGCCCAGGACACGTGCGGCCGCGTCGAGTCCGTCCCCATCACGCAGTTGCAACCGGATGTGTCCGCCGGGCATCCGGCGCTTCAGCTCGGCGGGCGTACCATCGGCGACCAGACGGCCGTGGTCGAGAACGCCGACCCGATCGGCCAGCTCATCAGCCTCTTCCAGGTACTGCGTCGTCAGGAACACGGTCACGCCGTCGGCCACCAGTGCGCGGACGATCCGCCACACGTCGCGGCGGCTGCGTGGATCGAGGCCGGTGGTCGGCTCGTCGAGGAAGAGCACCCGTGGCTCGCCCATCAACGTCATGGCTAGGTCGAGCTTTCGCCGCATGCCGCCGGAATACGTGGCGGCCGGTTTGTCGGCGGCCTCGGTGAGTTCGAACCGGTCCAGCAGTTCGACTGTTCGCGCGCGCCCGGTGACACGGCCGAGGTGGTGCAGGTCGGCCATCAACCGCAGGTTCTCGGCGCCGGTGAGCAAGCCGTCCACGGCGGAGAACTGGCCGGTCACGCCGATGGCCGCCCGGACGGCATCCGGCTCGGCGGCGATGTCATGGCCCGCGACCCGGACGCTGCCTGCGTCGGCGCCGAGCAGCGTCGTGAGAATCCGGACGGCCGTGGTCTTACCCGCACCGTTCGCACCGAGCAGTGCGAACACCGTTCCGGGTGCGACGGTCAGGTCGAGACCGTCGAGGACAACGTGGTCGGCGAACGATCGTCGGAGACCGTTCATCGCGATCGCCGGTGGGCTGTGCGTGGTGGTCATGTTCATCCTTTCGCAGACAGGTGGCATCGACATGAGAAAAGGGGAACCAACTCAGCACCGCCCGGACGAAGACCGGGGCGGGTGTCGCTCGCGAACCGTGCCGATGACCGGCGGCGAGCGGTGACGGTGACAAGTGGGTTCGGCGAAGCGCGATCGAACGGGACGTACCGGCGAATCACCGAACGGTGAAAGGGTGCGGATCCGGGTCAGGCGCGGTGGATGGTGACGTTTCCGGTAGAGGTGCGGCCCCGCACCGCCACGGTGTCGTCGGCCTCCTCCGGCCGCGCGACGTCGTCCAGCAGATTGCGCAGTTGCCCGAACGAGGTTTCCAGGTCGAGCCATGCGGCCGTGCCCGTGGCGATGCCGAGGTCGAGGTCGCCCATCGAGGTTCCCAACTCCGCGACCCCACGTGCGATCGCGCCGATCCGAATGGGGCCGTGATGGGTCCGCACATCAACGTTCGCACCAGCCTGGTCCACGACGATGGCGCCGTTGGCGGACCGTACTCGAACGTCACCGGCCACCGCATCGATCTCGGTGTCGCCGTTGGAGTTTCGGACGGTCACGCCGCCGTCGACCCTGCCGACGTTGACCTTGCCGGAACCGGTGCGGATGTCTCCGTCGCCGCCGATTCCGTCGACGGTGACGTGGCCCGTACCGGTCTCGAGCCGCGCCGGACCGCTGCGTTCGACCCGGATGTCGCCCATCCCGGTCTTGACCTGCAGCTGTCCCAGTACGCCCTCGCAGCGGAGGCTACCCAGCTGAACCTTGGCATGCACACGGGATCCGGCGGGCAGCTTGACCGTGATGTCGGCCGATCGGGTTCTCCGGGAGAAATCGAACGGCCGGTTCTTATGCCCGGTGATCCGTACCTCATCACCGGAACGATCGGCGCGGAGGTTCCGTGCAGCATCCACATCGGACTCATCCGATGGATTACTCGCGGCGGCCTCGACGATCGTGTCCGCCCGGTCGCTCGCAACGATGCGGACGTCGCGAGCGACGCCGAGTTCGAGCATCACGGAGACGGGGCCGGGAGTGTCGAAGACAAACATGCTCACCCTTTCTGACGCGCCCGGGTCTTCGGCCGTGCAGCCGGCAAGACCGGGCGAACTCGTATGGACGCAGCGCGCCCGAATGGCGTGCGCACGGTCAACGCACCCAGCCGGTGAAGCGCTGTCGGGACGGCGCACCCGACGTGCCGGAATCGGGGCGGCCGCCGTCGCCCCCCAGCGCGGCCGACGCGGCGCGCACCAGCCAGGCATTGACCGACCGGCCCTCCTCGGCAGCGGCCTCTTCCACGGCGGCCTTCAGCTGTTCGGGCAGGCGAACGTTGATCCGGGTGGTCGGACCGTCCTCGGCGATCGGAACCGCCGCGTCCGGCCGGTCACCCTGTGACGCCGTACCGCCGGCGTCGGATGCGGGCTCCCCGGCCGCCGGCGTCACGACGAACTCGGGATCGCGACCGCGCAACCGCAATTCCACGGCACCTGGAGCGAGGTCCCGCGTGATCTCGTCGGCGGCCCCGGACAACGCGTCCAGCAGCGTCATCCGTATCGCCGACTCGAGCGACCCCGCCAACCGTTCGACCAGCGCGCGAGCGTCCTCGCCACCGGCCTCGGCGAGTGCGGCGAACTCGCGGCCGAGATTGTTCACGTATACGTTGAGCTCCATGGCGCCAATATGGCATCACAATGATGCCAAAAGCAAGACGATGCGACTCAGAGCGTGAGCGCGAAGCTACTGGCGAACTCTGAACACAAGAGAATGACCAGGCCACGGACCGACCAGCGGTGAGCCATCACGGCGTCATCGTGGCATCATCACGACTCGACAGCTCGTGATCGCGCCGGATGCCGATCACATCGGGAACAGGTCGCCGATGGCCGGCGCCGGCATCACTCCGGGCAGCACCTCACACTCACGACGGCCGTCACGGGCGCACCCCGTGCCTCACCCGCGCAGCCTCCCGGGTGAGGTGGTCCCGCTCGGGAACGCTCGTGGCGAGGCGGGCGGCCTCGGCGTACAGGTCCGCCGCACGGGCATGTTCGCCCGCGCGTTCATGCAGGTAGGCCGACGCGGCGGTGTAGCGGGGCAATCCCGGATCCACCTCGCCCAGCGCCGCCAGGCCGGCACGCGGCCCGTCGGCCTCCCCGATCGCGACCGCACGGTTCAGCTGCACGACGGGACTTCCGGTGAGCCGCAGCAGTTCGTCGTACCACTCGACGATCTGCGGCCAATCCGTCTCCGCCGCCGCCGGGGCGTCGGCGTGCAGCGCCGCGATCGCCGCCTGAGCCTGGTACTCGCCGAGCCGGCCGCGCGCCAGCGCGCGCTGCAGAATCTGCACGCCCTCCGCGATCAGCCCGGTGTCCCACCGGCGGCGATCCTGCTCGGCGAGCGGCACGAGCCGCCCGTCGGCGTCGGTGCGGGCGCCGCGGCGCGCATGGTGCAGCAGCATGAGCGCCAGCAGGCCCGCCACCTCGGGATCGCCGGTCAGCGACGCGAGCTGGCGGGCGAGCCGGATGGCCTCCGCGGCCAGGTCGACGTCACCGCTGTAACCCTCGTTGAAGACGAGGTAGAGCACCCGCAACACCGTGCCGAGGTCGCCGGACCGGTCGAGCGGTTCCCCCGCGATGCGCCGCTTCGCCCTGCTGATCCGCTGCGCCATCGTCGCCTCGGGCACGAAATACGCTGCCGCGATCTGCCGTGTGGTGAGCCCGCCGACGGCACGCAGTGTGAGCGCTACCGCCGATGCGGGGGCCAGCGCGGGATGTGCGCACAGGAAGTACAGCCGCAACGTGTCGTCCGCAGCGGGACCCGGGCCCGGCGGGGGCTCGGCCGCCACCGCGGCCTCGCGCCCCCGCCGCGAGGCCTCCGCACGCGCGGCGTCGACGAACCGGTGCCACGACGCCGCAATGAGCCAGCCCTTCGGGTCGCGCATGGGGTCACCCCTGCTCGGCGAGCTTGGGGAAGACTCCTCGGGCCACGTCTCCAGCGCTCGGACCACGGCTTCCTGCACCGCGTCCTCGGCCGAGGCGAAATCCGCTCCGCGCCGGACCAGCACTCCGATCACCGCGGGCACCAGTTCCCGCAGCAGCGACGGGTTCACCCGGCGGTCTCGGCCTTGCCCGACATGAACGGCCGCAGTTCGAGCCATTCGTGGATCGGTTCGCCGCCCGGCCCGGGTGCGGCCGACAGTTCCCCCGCCAGTTCGAGCGCCCGCTCGTAGGACTCGACGTCGATGGCCATCCAGCCCGCGACGAGATCCTTGGTCTCGGCGAACGGCCCGTCCGTCACGGGCGGGCGGCCTTCGCCGTCGTAGCGCACGAAGGTGCCCTCGGGGGCCAGCGCCTGGGCGTCGACGAGCTCGCCCGTGGCTTCGAGCTTCGAGGCGAAGTCGCTCATGTAGCGCATGTGTGCGTCGACCTCGTCGGGGCTCCAGCGATCGATCGGGCCGGTGTCGACGACGGGTTCCGGTCCACCCCGGTAGTGCTTCAGCAGCAGGTACTTCATCGTCTCTCTCCTTCGTCGTGGCGGCGCCTCGTGGCCGCTCGTGCCCCTGGGACGGAGCCGGTGCGCCGTTCTCGACACGATCCCGAGGATTTTTCTCCGACTTTTTCTCCGGCGCACGTCTTCGCCCCGAGACGGGCCGTCGGTCGGCCACCGTCCTCCGCGGTGCGACGTCTCGGCCTCCCGTGCCGCCCGCAACCCAGGGACTCAGCGACCCAGCGGCTCAGCCACTCAGCGGCTCAGCGGCTCAGCGGCTCAGCGGCTCAGCGGCTCAGCGGCTCAGCGGCTCAGCGGCTCAGCGGCTCAGCGGCTCAGCACCGTCTCGCTCCGGATGCGGGAGAGCTTCTCCGGGTTGCGTACCCCGTAGAGACCGGTGACCAGGCCGTCGTCGATGCGGACCGCCACAACCGTGTCGACCTCGTCGCCGCGCCACAGCACGAGTGCCGGGTGGCCGTTGACGCTCGCCGGAGCGAGCGTGCCGATCTCGGGGACGCGCCACGCACCGGCCGCGAGCAGCCTGCCCACCTTGGCGGCGCCCACGACGGGATTCGGCACGGCCTGCGCCTGCCCGCCGCCGTCACCGATGAGCACCACGTCGGGCGCCAGGATGTCGAGCAGGCTCTGCAGGTCGCCCGTGTCGACCGCACGGCGGAACGCCTCGAGCGCCCGCCGCGCCTCGTCCGGGGATGCCGGACCCCGAGGCCTGCGCGCGCTCACGTGCCCGCGCGCCCGGTGGGCGATCTGCCGCACCGCCGCCGCGCTCTTGCCTACCGCATCGGCGATCTCCTCGTAGTCGACGGCGAACACGTCCCGCAGCACGAACACGGCGCGCTCGGTCGGCGAAAGGGTCTCCAGCACCAGCAACATCGCCATCGACACGCTCTCGGCCAGCTCCACGTCCTCGGCCACATCGGCCACGGTGGTCAGCGGTTCGGGCAGCCACGCACCGACGTAGGACTCCTTCCGCCTGCCGAGGGTGCGCATCCGCGTGAGCGCCTGCCTCGTGGTGATCCGCACCAGATACGCCCGCCGGTCCCGCACCTGCGCCAGGTCGACGCCCGTCCACTTCAGCCACGTCTCCTGCAGGACGTCCTCGGCGTCGGCGGCCGAGCCGAGCATCTCGTAGGCGACGGTGAACAGCAGGTTCCGGTACGCCACGAACACCTCGGTGGCCGTGTCGGAGTCCGGTGCGGGCGAATGCGAGATGCCGGCCATGGGGCTCCCTTCGGTGACAACACCCCTACGACGCCGTGGGTACCCGCGTTGTGACAGTCCGCCCACAGCGGCACGCGGCGCCCCCGGCGTCCGGGCGGAACCTCGTCGCGGCAGCACCGGTCCGGCGCCGATACGGCGTGCGGGCACGACGGTCGCGGCGGTTCCCCGTCACCCGACACAACTGTCACACGGGGGTCGCTGTCACAGTCCGCCCTTGGCCGGCGTCGTGTGGTCATCCATCCGACACACGAGGAGGACACAGCCATGGAAACCCGATTCGACATGTTCGGCAACGAACTGGCACTGAAGTTCGCCAAGCGGTTCGCCAATGCGGGTGCCGTCATCACCGACTCGCCGTTGCCCGCATCCGTCCAGGAACTCGTCTCGCTGCGCGCCAGCCAGATCAACGGCTGCGGCTGGTGCGTCGACATGCACACCAAGGAGGCCGCCGCCCACGGGGAGAGCGCCGAGCGACTCAACCTCGTCGCGGTTTGGCGGGAGAGCACGGTGTTCACCGCGGCGGAGCGGGCGGCGCTGGCCTTCGCCGAGGAGGGAACCCGGCTGGCCGACGCCCACCAGGGAGTGTCGGACGAGACGTGGGCCGCGGTGCGCGAGCACTACGACGACGACCAGACCGCGGCGCTCGTGGCGCTCCTCGGCCTGATCAACGCGGCCAACCGCATGGCCGTGATCGTCCACCAGAAGGGCGGTTCGTACCGGCCCGGCATGTTCGAGGCCGCCCTCGCGGGACAGTCGTGACGTGACGGCCGTGCGGGGCGCTCGCGAGCGTCCCGCACGGCCGCGGAGTCGTGACGCTCGCCTCCGGGCACGGCGTAGCGGTCAGACGACGCCTGCCCGGATCTCGTCGTAGATCCGGCGAGGATCGGCTGCCAGCGAAGCCTTGACGTGTGCGCTCCAGTCGTCGGCGAGCACCTCGACCGAGCCCGCCTCGACGCCGTCCAGGCCCGCGCCGGCGACGACGGCCGGGTCACCCTTGGGGCCGTCGTAGGCGGCGCTGAAGTCGGTGTCGACGGCGCCCAGGTGCAGACCGGTCACCAGCGTGCCCTGGTCGGCGAGCTCGGTGCGCACCCCGTTCGTCAATGCCCACTGGGCGGCTTTGGCCGCGTGGTAACCGTTCGTGCCCGGGTAGGGATGCCAGGACTGCGCGGACAACACATTGAGGATCGCGCCCCCTCCGCGCGCCGCGAGCGCCGGGGCGAAGGCACGCACGACGGCCAGGGTGCCCCAGAAGTTCGTCTCCATCTCCGCACGAATGGCTGCCGGGTCGGAGGTGACCAGGCTCGTGAAGTTGCTGAGCCCGGCGTTGTTCACCACGAGCGTCACGTCGGTCGCCGCGTCGGCCGCGGCCCGGACCGCCTCGTCGTCGGTGATGTCGAGTTGCAGCGCAACGACGCCGGGCAGGTCGATCGTCTCGGGCCGCCGGGCCGTCGCGTACACGCGTGCCGCGCCGCGTTCGAGGAGCTGCACGGCGAAATGGCGGCCGAGCCCGCGGTTCGCCCCGGTGACGAGCGCGACGGCACCCTCGATGCGCAGGCCGGGAACCGGGGCGGCGGGTCCGGCGGTTTCGGTGTTCGATGTCATGTCACGTACGCTAAAACCTCACGTAGACGTGAGGTGCAAGTCTCGTGCCGGGATGTCGAGAGAAGGGAAGCCGTGCGCATCGGAGAGATCGCCCGGCGATCGGGAGTCAGCGTCCGCGCGCTGCGGTACTACGAAGAACAGGGGCTGCTCGTCCCCGGCCGCAGCCCCGGAGGGCAGCGCGAGTACACCGAGGACGCCGTCCAACGGGTTCGGGCCATACAACAGCTCTATGCCGCAGGCCTGCCCAGCCGCCGCGTTGCCGAACTGCTCCCCTGCATGGACACCGACACCACCACCGACCATCAACGAGCGATGCTCAGGGCCGAACGCGACCGCATCCGCGCACAGATCGACGAGCTCACCGCCACGCTCGCCCGCCTCGACGAACTCGTCGACGCTGCCGACCGCCGCGGATAGTGAACGCAGGCAGGGCGGGCTCGGCCAGCGTGCCGGTCAGCCCGCCTCGACGCGGCCGTGGGTGAGGGTGGCCAGTGCGTCGGCGAGCTTCCGGTGCTGGCGCGTCACCAGCGGGCCGTACTGGATCGCCTTGGACTTGATGCCGATCTCCACCCGCGTGCCCGCCGGCTCGGGCGTCACCAGCACGGGGTAGAAGAATCCCCAGGTGGCCAATGACATCCGCGAGTCGAGCAGCGCAAGGCCCCGCCCGGGGTCCGTGTCGACGACGGCGAACCCGGCCGGGCAGCGCTGGGTGATCCAGGCGTAGACGTGTTCCGGTGCCGCCTCGACCCGCACGACCTGCCGCCGCTTCGTCATCGGCACGGTCGCGACCGATCCTTTCCGCGTCAGCGCGATCACCAGCGGTACGGAGACCACGACGGCCACGATCAGCATGGCCAGCAGGAACACCTCGATATCCATGCGCCGGATTCTGCCCCACCGGACCGAGCGACGGACGCGGAACGCGGGTTTTCGTGTCGACGACCGGCTCGGCTCAGGCCGGGACGCGTTCGGCCCTGCAGAGCAGCGCGGTGGGCCGGCGCCCGATCCGGGTCAGCACGACGCTCGCCTCGCCGGCGCCGGACGGCTTGAGCCTGCGGCGCAGCGTGTTCGGATCCACGTCCAACCCGCGCACGAGGATCTCCACCCGGCCCACGTCGTGGCGGCGCAGCATCGCCGCCAGCTCCTTCTCGCTGTAGCGGCCGAACTCCAGCACCCGGAACGCCCGCACCCCGGGTGGCGGCTCGTCGCCGGTCAGGTAGGCGATGCGCTCGTCCAACTGCCACAGGCCGTGCCGCGCACCGTAGTGCCGCACCAGGCCGGCCCGGACGACGGCACCGTCGGGGTCGACGATCCACTCCCCCGGCTCGCCCACACCGATGTCATCGGGCTCGTCGTCGGTGATCGTCCACCGCATCACGCCGGTACCGGCCTCGTCGCTCCGGAGCACCGTCGCACGCCTGCGCGTGGTGGCGAGGCCCTCGCTCCACAGGCACGATTCCCGCACCTGGCCGTCGAGCGAGACGAGTTCGACCTCACGCGCCCACGGCACGACCGAAGGGTCGAGGCCCGGCGCGCATTTCACGACGAGGTCGCGCCCCGCATAAACGGACGCGACCTCGTCCAGCGGGGGCACGAAGTCGCCGGGCTTCCACGCGCGGCGTCCCGACGAGTCCCGCCGCGCCGGGTCGGCCACCACCACGGCCCCGCGCGTGACCGGCGCCAGCGCGTCCGCACGCACCAGCGCGGGCGCCACCCCGGCGGCGGTGACGTTGTGCCGTGCCATCGCCAGCCGCGCCGGGTCGAGGTCCGAGCCCACGCAACGCGCCGCCGTCCCGGCCAGCGCCACCAGGTCGGCCCCGATGGAACACGTCACGTCGTGCACGTCCCGGCCCGCGAGCCGTTCGGCCCGATGCCGTGCCACCGGGGAGGCACTCGCCTGCTGCAGCGCATCGGCCGTCAGCAGCCACGAGCCCGATCCGTCCAGTTTGGATACCGCTTTCCGGCGCAGCAGCACGGTTTCCAGGACCGCGGCGTAGCGGTCGCCCACGACGCGGCGCGCGGTGGTGACGTCGGAGAGCCAACTCGCATCGGTCAGCGCCAGCCCGTCACAGGCCGCGATCGCCTTCTCACCCTCGGCCGAGGCCAGGAAGGCGACGTCGTCGGGTGAGAAGGCGTACGGCAACGGTTCCGGCGCTCCTGGTTCCGGTGATGGTTGTCCCGGTGATGCTGGTTCCGGTGATCCCGCATTGCGGGCCGATCACGACTCGACGGACTCGGGCGGCTTGGTACCCGTGATCATCACGTTGTAGAACAGCTCGCGCGGCAACACCTTGGACAGCAGTTTCTTGTCCACTGCGGACAGTCGCAGCCACAGCTTGTAGGCGAACAGCCGCCACTTCAGGGTCAGTTTCTCGTCCGGCACCGCGGCCTCGAACGTCCGGATCGGCCAGCCCGCAAGTGCGGCGCTGAACTCGTCGGTGACCGCTCGAACGTCGGCAGCACCCGCCGACCGCGCCGTGCGCTCCAATTCGGACGGATCGAACGTGTGCAGATCGACCACGGCCTCCAGTGCCGCTGCCCGCGAGGACTCGTCCAACTCCGCCTGCGGCCGCCGCCACCCGCTCAAGGCAGGCAGTTTGGTCAGGTTCGTCGTCACCCACCACGTGAGCTGGCCGAGCTTGCGGGCGTAGAGGTCGCCGATCTTCGTCGGCTCACCCGCGAACACGAACCGGCCCCCCGGCTTGAGCACGCGCAGCACCTCACGCAGCGACGCCTCGACGTCCGGGATGTGGTGCAGCACGGCGTGCCCAACCACGAGGTCGAAACTGTTGTCCTCGTACGGGATCCGCTCAGCGTCCGCGACCCGGCCGTCGACGTCGAGCCCGAGCGCCTCGGCGTTACGCAGCGCGACCTCGACCATGCCCGGCGACAGGTCCGTCACCGAGCCCTTCTTGATCACGCCGCCCTGCATCAGGTTCAGCAGGAAGAAGCCCGTGCCGCTGCCCAGTTCCATGGCGGTGGGGTACGGCCTGTCCTCCTCGCCCGCCACGGCGGTGAACACGTCGGTCGCGTACTCGATGCAGCGCTCGTCGTACGAGATCGACCACTTCTCGTCGTACGTGCCCGCCTCCCAGTCGTGGTAGAGCACGTTGGCGAGCTTCGGGTCGGCGTAGGCCGCCTGCACCTCGTCGGCGCTCGCGTGCGGGTTCGGCGCCGGGTCGAGACGTTCCGTCGCGTCGGACACGGTCACTTCCCCTTGAACTGGGCCTTGCCGGGGCCGTTCTCGATGAACGACTCCATGCCCGCAGCCTGGTCCTCGGTGGCCCACAGCGCCGTGAACAGCTGCGTCTCGAGCTTCAGCGCGTTGCGCAGATCCATGTCCTGGCCACCGTCGATCGCGGCCTTGGCGGCCTTCAGCGCCACCGCGGGGCCGTCGGCGAACTGCGCGGCCCACTTGTGCGCCGCGGCGTACACCTCGTCCGGGGCGACGACCTCGTCGACCAGGCCGATCGACAGGGCCTCCTCGGCCTTGACGAACCGTCCCGTGTAGACGATGTCCTTGGCCTTGCTCGGGCCCACGAGCCGAGTCAGCCGCTGCGTCCCGCCCGCGCCAGGGATGATGCCGAGCTGGATCTCCGGCTGGCCGACCTTCACGTTGTCCCCGACGACCCGGCGGTCGGCGGTCATGGCCAGCTCGAGGCCACCGCCGAGCGCGTAGCCGGTCACCGCCGCGACCGTCGGCTTCGGCAACTCGGCGAGCGACGCCAGCGACGCCTGCAGCTCGGCGCCGAACTCGTTGATCTCGACGTAGGACCTGGCGGCCATCTCCTTGATGTCGGCGCCGCCCGCGAACGTCTTCTCGCCGCCGTAGAGGATCACGGCGCGGACGTCGTCGCGGCCCGCTGCCTCCTTCGCGGCCTCGGCGAGCTCACGCTGCACCTGGTTGTTCAGCGCGTTGACCGGCGGCCGGTCCAGCCTGATGGTGCCGACGCCTGCCTCGACCTCGAGTCGTACGAACTCGCCCACGCCTTCCTCCTTGAACGCTTGCTCGACGTGCCTGCGACCGGAAGCTACCGGCCGGTAATGAGCTTACCTGCGCCGTGCGAAGAAGCGATCGCCCGAGCGCTCCAGCACGAGGTCCTGGCCGAACGTAGCCGACAGATTCTCCGCCGTCAGCACGTCGTCGAGCAGACCCGCCGCGACGGTACGGCCCTCGGCCAGCAACAGCGCGTGGGTGAACCCGGGCGGGATCTCCTCCACGTGGTGAGTGACCAGCGCCATCGCGGGCGCGTCCGGGTCGAGCGCCAGCCCCGAGAGCCGCGCCACGAGGTCCTCGCGCCCGCCGAGATCCAGTCCCGCGGCCGGTTCGTCGAGCAGCAGCAGCTCCGGATCCGTCATCTGCGCGCGGGCGATCAGCGTGCGCTTGCGCTCGCCCTCCGAGAGCGTGCCGTACTCCCGTGTGGCCAGGTGAGCGATACCGAGCGCGGCCAGCAGCTCGTCGGCCCGCTCGGTGTCGAGCTCGTCGTAGCGCTCCCGCCAGCGGCCCATGACCGCGTACCCGGCGCTGACCACGACGTCCCGCACCTTCTCCTCACCGGGGACACGCAAGTTGACCGCAGCCGACGTGAACCCGATCCGCGTGCGGAGTTCGAACACGTTGGTACGGCCGATCCGCTCCCCCAGCACGTGCACGGTGCCCGTCGTCGGGTGCAGCTCCGCCGCCGCCAGCTTGAGCAGCGTGGTCTTGCCCGCACCGTTCGGGCCGAGGATCACCCAGCGTTCGTCGAGTTCCACCGACCAGTCGAAATCGGCGAGCAACTTGTTGCCGCCCCGCCGGACCCCGACGCCCGAGGCGTGGACCACCAGGTCCTCGAGGTTCTCCGGCTCGCCGGTGCGTGAGTCGTCCCGTGGAGTGTCATGCGCCGCGTTCACGGGGACATTCTCACCGACCGGCCGCGGGCGCCCGCGTGTGGGCCCGCGTCACGCCGACACGACCTTGCCGAGCTCGGCCGGACTCGCCAGCAGCCGGTGCCGCGGCAGCACGCGCACCGTGTACCCCAGCGCCCCCGCGTGCGGCAGCCGCAGCCGCGCCTCGAACACGCCGCGCTCGACCGGCTCCATCGCCACGTGTACGACGTCGGCCAGGTCGTCGGTGTCGCCGACCCGGCCGACCACGGCCTGCACCTCGACGTCGGCGTCGTCCAGTCCCGCCAGGTCGACGCGGGCGCGCACCCGCACGTCCGCGCCCACCACGAGCGTCTCGGACCCGTCGGCCAGCAGCTCCGTGTCGGCCACGCGCACCCGCGGCCAGGCCACCTCGAGGCGCGTGCGGTAGTCGTGGAACGCGCGCGAGCCGGCGTACCCGTCGGCCGTGGCCTCCGCGACCGTCTCCGCCGCAGGCAGGTAGTACGACTCGACGTACTCGCGCACCATGCGCGAGGCCTGCACGCTCGGGCCCAGCGTGCGCAGCGTGTGCCACACGCGCGAGAGCCAGCCCTTCGGCACCCCACGCTCGTCCCGGTCGTAGAACAGCGGCGCGATCTGCTGGCCGAGCAGGTCGTACAGTGCCGCGGCCTCCAGGTCGTCCCGCTGCAGCGGGTCGGTGACACCGTCGGCCGTCGGGATCGCCCAACCGTTGCTGCCGTCGTAGAACTCGTCCCACCAGCCGTCACTGGTGGACAGGTTCAGGCAACCGTTGAGCGCCGCCTTCATCCCCGAGGTACCGCACGCCTCGAGTGGGCGGGTCGGGTTGTTCAGCCACACGTCGCACCCGCGGTAGAGGTAGCGGGCCATCTGCATGCCGTAGTCCGGCAGGAACACGATGCGCCTGCGTACCTCGGGATCGCCGTCGATGAACCGCACGATCTGCTGGATGAGCGCCTTGCCGCCCTCATCGGCAGGGTGCGACTTGCCCGCGACGACGATCTGGATCGGCCGGTGCTCGTCGAGCAACAGGGCGCGCAACCGCTCCGGGTCCCGCAGCATCAGCGTCAGCCGCTTGTAGGTGGGCACCCGGCGGGCGAAGCCCACGGTCAGCACGTCCGGGTCGAAGATCCGATCCGTCCAGCCCAGTTCGAGGGCCGAGGCGCCGCGCTGCAACCACGCCTCCCTCGCGCGCCTGCGCACCTCGCCGACCAGGTTGGACCGCAGTTCCCGGCGCAGCGCCCACAACTGTTCGTCGGTCACGTCGGCCGCGATGCGCGTGCCGTTCCCGTCCCCCTCGTGGCCCCACTCCTCGTCGTTGCCGCCGAGCAGCGCGGTCATCTCACGCGCCACCCAGGTCGGGCCGTGCACCCCGTTGGTGACCGAGCGGACAGGCACCTCGTCGACGTCGAAACCCGGCCACAGCCCGGCGAACATCCGCCGCGACACGCGGCCGTGCAGCGCGGACACACCGTTGGCGCGCTGCGCCAGCCGCAGCCCCATGTGCGCCATGTTGAACATGCCCGGGTTGTCCTCCGCACCGAGCGCGAGCACCCGCCGCGGGTCGACGTGCGGCAGCAGTGCGCCGTCGCCGAAGTAGTGCTGCACCAGGTCGACGGGGAACCGGTCGATGCCGGCCGGCACGGGCGTGTGCGTGGTGAACACCGTGCCCGCCCGGACCGCCGACAGCGCTTCGTCGAAGTCGAGGCCGCCTCCGGAGAGGATCTCGTCGGCGCGTTCCAGGCCGAGGAACCCGGCGTGCCCCTCATTGGTGTGGAACACCTCCGGTTGCGGATGCCCCGTGAGTTCGCAGTAGCGCCGCACCGCGCGCATGCCGCCGATGCCGGCGAGGATCTCCTGCCGGATGCGGTGGTCGGCGTCGCCGCCGTAGAGGCGGTCGGTGATCCGCCGCAGGTCGTCGTCGTTGCCGTCGACGTCGGTGTCGAGCAGCAGCAGGACCGCCCTGCCGACACTCGCCTTCCACAACTGGGCGCGCAGCTCACGGCCGCCCGGCATCGCCACGCTCACCAGAGCGGGCCTGCCCGACTCCTCGGTGACCAGTTCGAGGGGCAGCCCGTCGGGGTCGATCACCGGGTAGTGCTCGACCTGCCAACCGTCGAGCGACAGCGCCTGGCGGAAGTACCCGGCGCGGTACAGCGGACCGACACCGATGATCGGCACCCCCAGGTCGGAGGCGGCCTTGAGGTGGTCCCCCGCGAGCACGCCGAGACCACCGGAGTAGTTCGGCAGCGCCTCGTGCACGCCGAACTCCATCGAGAAGTAGGCGACCGCCGCGGGCACGCGCTCGCGGTCGGCGGCCAGCCGCTGATACCAGCGCGGTTCGGTCAAGTACCGGTGCAGTCCGTCGACGGCGTCGCGGGTGCGCTTCAGGAACGCTTCGTCGCGGGCGAGCTCGTCGAGCCGGTCCGCGGGCATCTCGGTGAGCATCCGCAGCGGGTCACGGATCCGCCGGAACAGTGCGTCGTCCATGGACGCGAACAGGTCCCGCGTCGGCGGGTGCCAGGTCCAGCGCAGGTTCGTCGCCAGCGCCGTGAGCCCTGCCAACTGGTCCGGAATGCGCGCGTGCACGGTGAAGCGGCGGACTGCTCTCATGCTGCGATTCAACCTACTGGATCACCGGTACGCAGCCGCGGGGGGCGTGATCACCACCATTCGGCGGGACTCGGTGTCCGGATCGCCGCATGTCGTCCGCAGCCACTCAGTAAGGTGCACCCCCATGAGGACAGGGGGGCGCCCGGGACGCATCGCCGCAGCACGGATCATCGCCGGCATGGCCGTCGTGGCCCTGACCGCGACCGGCTGCGCGGGTGAACAGGTCACCGGCGAGCTTCAGACGGTCGGAGACGTCGCCGGACTGCCGGTGACCCATTTCGAGAGCGGGCTCAAGGACAACGCGGCGAAACCGGACGTACAGGCCGAGGGTGCGACCGACGCCATGGAGGACCGGCTGGCACTGGCCTCGATCGCCGACGTCACCGATTACTGGGACGAGCAGATGCCGGAGCACTTCGGCGAGAAGTTCGAGCACGTCGACAAGCTCATGTCCTACGACCCGGAGGGCGACTCGCAGGAGGTCTGCGGCACCAACACGCGGGACATGGCACTCAACGCCTTCTACTGCCCGCCGGAGGACCTCGTCGCCTGGGATCGCGGCGTCCTGCTGCCGCTGCTGCGCGAGAAGTTCGGCGACATGGCCGTCGCCGCGGTGCTGGCCCACGAATTCGGGCACGCGGTCCAGACCCGGCTCGGGGACAAGGCGGGCATCGACGAGGGCACGTCCACGATCGTCAAGGAGCAGCAGGCCGACTGCTTCACCGGTTCGTACATGCGCTGGATCGCCGAAGGCGACAGCAAGTACTTCGAGTTGTCGACCTCCGACGGCGTGAACGAGGTGCTCGGCGCGTTGTTCCTGATCCGCGACGCACCCGGCGCGCACGCCAACGAACAAGGGGCGCACGGCTCCGGATTCGACCGGACCTACGCGGTGCAGCTCGGCTTCGAAGAGGGTGCGAAGCGGTGCGCGGAGATCGACAAGGCCGAGGTCGACCAGCGCATTACCGAGGTGCCGTTCAAGAACGCGACCGACCAGGCCCAGCAGGGCCAGGCCCCCATCACGGCCGGCACCATGGTGCACGTCCAGCGCAGCCTCGACCAGGCGTTCTCCGGTTCCGGCGTCGACGCTCCGGAGATTGTCGAGGGCGACGGGACGTGTGACCAGGGCAGGTCCACACCACCGGTGTCGTACTGCCAGCAGGGCAACGAGGTGAACATCGACCTGGCCACGCTCGAGAAGATCGGCCAGCCCGCGGACCAGGTCGGCGAGCTGACCGGCGAGAAGTCACCCGACGCGGGCCTCGGCGACTTCGCCGTGTTCTCGGAGGTGGCGTCCCGGTACGTGCAGGGGATCCAGCACGGCGTCGGCGCCCCCACCGAGGGCGGGCAGGCAGGGCTGCGCACGGCCTGTCTGGTCGGCGCGTGGGCGCAGTACGCCAACGACCCCAACAGCGGTTCCACGCTGTATCTGTCCCCCGGTGACCTCGACGAGGCGATCGCCGAGTTGCTGCAACCGCGCAGCCTGCTGGCGGCCGACATCAGCGGCCATCGGGTCGCCAACGGTTTCGCCCGCATCGAAGCCCTGCGCAACGGTTTCCTCGACGGTTCCTCGGTCTGCACCGAGACCTACAAGTAGCACCGCGGCCCGCGGGTGTGGGAATCGCGGTTCGGGGCTCAGCCGGGCGGCAGGAGCGGTCCCGCGTCCCAGCGCTCGAAGACGAGGTTCGTGTGGACCAGCGCGACCTCCGGGCGGTCGGTGAACTCGTCGAGCACCAGCCGCTGGAGTTCCTGCGGGTTCTCGGCGGCCACGTGCACGAGGAAGTCGTCCGGTCCGCTCACGTGGTACAGCTCCAGCGTCTCCGGCAGCGCGAGCACGTGCTGGATGAACGGGTCGACCAGTGGCCGGCGGTGCGGCTGGACCCGGATGAACAGCAGCGCCTGCAACGGCCGCCCGATCTTCTCGGCATCGACGCGGACGCTGTAACCGAGGATGACGCCCGCTTCACGCAGCCGGTTGACCCGGTCGAGACAGGTCGAGGGCGCGATGCCGACCGCCGCGGCGAGGTCCTTGTTGGGGATTCGGGAATCGTTCTGCAGCGCTGCGAGTATGCGCATGTCCACCGAATCGAGTTCGGCACTTCTGGCCATACGCAGAACCCTAACCGGGGGCGGTGGATATTCGCCGACTCGACGCCGATGCTGCGGCATGTCCTTCCCCACCGATACGGGAGCCTGCCATGCCCCAGCAACTACCCGTGTTCATCGGGACCACGCTGCTGATGCTCATCATCCCCGGTCCCGATTTCGTCCTGGTCACCCGCAACACCGCAACCGGAGGAGCGCGCCGCGGTCACGCCACCACGATCGGCATCTGCAGCGGGCTCGCGCTGTTGACACTCGTCGCCGCGGCCGGTGTCACCGCGGCCGCCTCGGACCCGCACGTGTTGTCGGCCCTGCGGATCTGCGGGGGCGCATACCTCGCGGCACTCGGCATGTCCTTCGCCCTCGCCGCACGGTCCCGCCGCGCGGACACCGGCGCCCCGGACACCGTCCGCAGCGCCGGGTCACCGGTGGTGCAGGGCTTCGCCTGCAACGTGCTGAACCCGAAAGCGCTGATCTTCTACCTGACGTTCATTCCCCAGTTCGTGCACACCGGCGGCTCGGTGCCGACGCAGACGCTGCTGCTCGGCGGTCTGGTGGTCGGCTGCGCCGCACTGTGGTGGACGCTCTACGTGACGGCGCTCGGCGCGCTCGGTGCGGTACTGGCCCGGCCGCGGGTGCGCCTCACACTCGACATCGGCGCGGGCCTCGCACTCGCCGTACTGGGGGTCACCACGCTCGCGAGCGCCCTCGGATGATCCGACGGCTCCTGCCGGGGCCCGCACGACACCGGCCGGTGGACGACGGCCGGCGAACCCGCCGCAGCACATTCCGTCGCACCACACCCCGCCGCAGCACCTTCCGCCGCACCACACCCAGGCACGCCACCGCCCCGCCGACCACGGCCGGAGCCGCGGACGACGGGGCGGATGCGCTTGCTCAGAACAGGGCGCCGGCCAGGTCCCGGCGGGCCTTGGCGACGCGGTCGTCGGCCGGGTCGAACAACTCGAACAGCCCGACCAGGTGCTCCCGGACACGGTCGCGGTCCTGGCCCGCGGTGCGGCGGATCGTGTCGATGAGGCGGGCGAACGCCGCCTCGACCTGTTGCTGGGCGACCTCCTGGTCAGCCGCGGCGAGCTGGGCGTCGAGATCGGCCGGGTCGGCGTCGGCCTTGGCGATCGCCGACGCGTCGGACTCCGCCGCCCTGGCGGCGAAGCGCACCTGGTTCAGCGCGGCCTTGGCCTGCTCGTTGGCGGGCTCGGCGTCGAGGATCCGCTGGTAAGCCGCCTCGGCGGCGGCCAGGTCGCCGCGGGCGAACGCGTCCTCGGCCTCGGTGAACCGCTCGTCCTCCGGTTCTTCGACGGGCTCCGCGGCCGCGCCTTCCTCCGCGGCGCGGATGCCGGGCAGCTTGTCGCGCAGCGCGTCCAGCAGCTTGTTCAGCCACTGCTTGATCTCCGGCTCCGGCAACGCGCCGGAGAAGGCGTCGACGGGCTGACCGCCCGCGATCGCCACGATCGTCGGGATCGACTGCACGCCGAACAGCTGCGAGATCCGCGGGTTGGCGTCGACGTCGACCTTCGCCAGCACCCACGCACCGTTCGCCTCACCGGCGAGTTTCTCGAGCACCGGGCTGAGCTGCTTGCACGGCCCGCACCAGTCGGCCCACAGGTCGACGACGACGAGCGTGTTCATCGACCGCTCGACGATCTCGGCCTGGAACGACGACTCGGTCACGTCGATAACGGCACCGCCGGCGCCGCCGGCTCCATCACCGCCGGCTCCACCGGACGGCGGCGGCGCCTCACCACTCGCCGCGGACGGGCCTGCCTGCTGCTGCGAGGCCTCGGCGCGCTGCTTCAAACCGGACAGATCGACCGCTCCGGAGAGGGCCGCCGGTACCCCTGGAGTGTTGCGTGGCTGTGTCACGGTTCCATCCTGGCACGGACTGCTGGGAGCTGGGTCACTGGTGGAATCCTAGCGAATCCGCAGCTCGGCACCGCTCCGGCGGGCGGGCGGCGGGGGGCACTGCTCGCGCCGCGTCGTGGCATCACTCACGTGCGGCTCGCTCCCAACACGGACGAAGTCACACGGATGTGAGCTATACGCCCGGTCACATCGGTGTATCCGATTCCGTACACGCTCAGCAGTCGTAGCGTCACCGTATGCTCAATACGCTCGGCAGGCATGGCGAAAACGAAGAACAAGCTATTGCGGACAGTATTTCGCTTCTGGGGATACCTCGTGGTCGCCGGTGTCGTTTACGCGTGGACCGCACGTGACGTCAGCCTACCGATCATCATCGCCGGCTCCTGTGCGTCGCTGCTGTACATGCTCTTTGCGGCACCCACATGGTGCCTGGCGCCCACCCGTGCACACGAGCGATGCCGAAACAATGCTTATGGCCTGCTGCTGGGTTGTTGGATCCGCTCCCACAAGTGGCAGAACGTCACAATGCTCGCGAGCAGCTCACGCTGGGCCGAATTGATGCGCCGCTGTTGGTCGGGATTCGGGAACGCTGCCGCGTCGGTAAGTGCGTTGGCGGCGTCCTTGTCGGCGATCGTCGCAACCGTCACGCTGGCTACCGGCTGAGTTGGCACCGCTCCGGCGGGCGGGCGGCAGGGGTCACTGCTCGCGCAGGTGCGCCTCGACGCGGTCGAGCTTGGCGTCGAGCTGGCCGGTGTAGCCGGGCCGGATGTCGGCCTTGATCACCAGGCCGACCCGGGCGGACCCCTCCCCCGCGGCGTCGGTGGCACGCTTGACCACGTCCATCACCTCGTCCCATTCGCCTTCGATCTCGGTGAACATCGACCCGGTGCGGTGCGGCAGGCCGGACTCGCGGACGACACGGACGGCGCGGGCGACGGCCTCGCTCACACCGCCGTCGGAGTCGGGCGCGGCCGCCGGGCTGACACTGAACGCGACGATCATGGTGGGGCTCCCCTGGGGTTCTCGTACCGGTCGCCTCGTGCGCCGGTCGTCTCGTGCCCCGTGTTCTACCGTGACCGCGTCCTGCCCGGCACCTCCGGCGGCGCCACACGACGGCCACACGAGGCGGCGACACTGGACGGCGACACTGGGCGGCGGCGTGGGCGATCGACTCGGGGCGCGTGCCCGCCGACGTCGCCCGCGCTGCTAACTTCGGGCGCCATGAACCGTCCGTTGCCGTTCGACCCGATCGCCCGCGCGGCGCAACTGTGGGAGGACCGCATCGGGCCTTCCGACACCATGGCGGCCGTCACCGGCGTCATGCGGGTACAGCAGATCGTGCAGTCGGCCGTCGACGGCGCGCTGAAGCCGCACGGGCTGACGTTCGCCCGCTACGAGGCGCTGGTGCTGCTGACCTTCTCGCGACAGGGAGCACTGCCGATGCGGGTCATGGGCGAACGGCTGCAGCTGCACCCGACGAGCGTCACCAACATTGTCGACCGGTTGGAATCCGGAGGCCTGGTCACGCGAGTACCGCATCCGACGGACCGGCGCACGACCCTCGTCGAGATCACCGACGACGGGCGTGCACGGTACGAGGTCGCGACGAAAGCCGTCACCGACATCGACTTCGGACTCCACGGCCTGACGGAACGGCAGACACAGCAGCTGACCGAACTGTTGACCAAGGTGCGCAAAGCGGCCGGCGACTTCACCGAGTGAGCCGCCGGCCGATGCGGATTCGGAAGTGAGCGGCGCTCAGGCGCCGACCGGCTGACGGAACAGTGCCGTGCCGCCGCGCTGGGAATGCTGCGGGCCGTCGAGCTTGCCGCGGCGCAGCGCCCAGGTCTCGAACCACCAGGTGAACAGCGGCGGGATGCTCGCCAGCAACGCGGTGACGGTGGTGCCGGCCGACCACCCCAGCGGCTTCGCGACGCCCAGCGTCACGACGAGATACACCACGAACATGGCGCCGTGCACGGCGCCAAGGACGGGCACGCCGCCCTCGCCGAGTTCGACGACGTACTTCAGGAACATGCCGATCAGCAGGCCGGCCCACGACAGCGCCTCGGCCACGGCGACCACGCGGAACAAGACGGCGGCCTTGTTCGACAACGGTTCCTCCTCCGCTCGGATTGTGCCGCCACGGACGGGCAGCCACGTCACTTGCTGTATACGCCAACGCCGCCCGCGACGCGCAACATGCCCGTGCGTTCCGTGACCGTACTCACGAACGTCGGCATGACCTGGTGAGACTGTGACCACACGTAACCGTGCGGTGCGAATTGTCACCGCTTCGGGCGCTTTGTGACTTCTACTCCGGACGGCCTGCGGCGCGGAAGTGAAGGAGCACCCGGCGAACGGTGCCGAGCTGCGCCGAATCGGCGTCATTGATGGGCGCCGGTGACTGTGTGACGATGCGATCATGACTCAGCGTCGAACGCCGCCGTTCCGCGCAGACCACGTCGGGAGCCTGTTGCGCCCCGCGGCGCTCCACGAAGTGCGACGGCAGGCAGCCCAGGGCGCCATCACCGCCGAGCAGCTGCGAGCCGCCGAGGA
Organism: Prauserella salsuginis; assembly: GCF_024648885.1. Lineage (GTDB taxonomy): Bacteria > Actinomycetota > Actinomycetes > Mycobacteriales > Pseudonocardiaceae > Prauserella > Prauserella salsuginis. The sequence goes on from NZ_JANBBF010000008.1 coordinate 876,567, forward strand.
CGAGGCGATCCGCGACGTCGTCGACATGCAGCGCAGGGTTGGCCTGCGGTCGGCCACCGACGGCGAGTTCCGCCGTTCGTCGTGGCACATGGACTTCATCTACCAACTCGAAGGCATCTCGGCGAGCGACGAGAAGCTTCAGGTGAAGTTCCGCAACGCCGACGGGGAGCTCGAATTCAGTCCGTCGGGCCTGAAGGTCGACGGCACGGTGGGCCTCGGCCACACGATCTTCGGCGACCACTTCGACTTCCTCAAGTCCACTGTGGACCCCGAAGTCACGCCGAAACTCACGATCCCGTCGCCGAGCATGGTCTACTACCGCGGCGGCAGGGCGGCCGTAGACCCGAGCGTCTACCCCGATCTCGAGGACTTCTTCGCCGACCTCGGCGCCGCGTACGCCGCGCAGATCGCGGCCGTCGGTGACCGTGGCTGCCGGTATCTGCAGCTCGACGACACGAGCCTCGCCTATCTCAACGACCCCGCACAGCGCGAGTTCGTCGCCGAGATGGGCTTCGACCCGCAGACGCTGCACCTGCGCAACATCCGGACCATGAACGCCGCGATCGCCGCCAAGCCCGACGGCATGGCGATCACTACCCACCTGTGCCGCGGCAATTATCGCTCCTCCTGGGCCGCAGAGGGCGGCTACGACTTCGTCGCCGAGGCGCTGTTCAACGAACTCGACGTGGACGGTTACTTCCTCGAGTTCGACGACGAACGCTCCGGCGGGTTCGAACCGCTGCGGTTCGTGCCGAAAGGCAAGCACGTCGTACTCGGCCTGGTCACGACCAAGCGCGGCGAGCTGGAGACGGTCGACGGACTGCGGCGGCGCATCGAGCAGGCGTCGCAGTACATCGACGTCGACCAGCTCTGCCTGTCCCCGCAGTGCGGCTTCTCCTCCACGGAGGAGGGCAACGACATCACCGAGGACGAGCAGATCCGCAAGCTGGAGTTGATCGTCGAGACGGCCGAACAGGTCTGGGGCTGACGCCTGCGCCGGCGGCGCGTGCGATACCCGTCGGCCCGCGCGTGGCCTACAGTGCGGAGCCGTGCCGGAGCCACTCGAACCGATCGTCCTGCCCGCCAACCAGCCGCCGCAGTTCTACCGCGGCGGCGCCGCCATCGCCGCTCTCCGTGGGGACGAGACACGTGAGTACGGCCCCGAGGACTGGGTCGCCTCGACGACCACGAGGTTCACGGGCGGCCCCGACGGGCTCACCCGCCTGCCGGACGGCCGGTGGCTGGCCGACGCCGTCACCGCCGACCCCCGCGGCTGGCTCGGCGACCCGCACCTGCGCCGGTTCGGCGATTCGACCGCACTGCTGGTGAAACTGCTCGACGCCGGCCAGCGACTGCCCGTCCACTTCCACCCCGACGACCGGTTCGCCCGCGCGCACTTCGACTCGCACTTCGGCAAGACCGAGGCGTGGATCGTCGTCGGGGCCTCCGGCGACGATCCGACCGTCTACACCGGATTCCGCGAGACGCTCCCCGCCGCGACGGTCCGCGACTGGGTACGCGACCAGGACGCGCCGTCCATGCTGGAGGCGCTCAACGCCGTCCCGGTCGCACCCGGCGACACGGTCGTGATCCCGGCCGGCCTGCCGCACGCGATCGGCGCGGGCGTGTTCGTCGTCGAACTGCAGCAGCCCACCGACTTCTCGCTCACCATGGAGTGGCGGGACTTCCTCGACTCCCCCGAGCAGGGCCACCTGGGTCTGGGCTTCGACACCGCGTTGCAGGTCCTCGACACCTCCGGCTGGGACGAGCAGCGCCTGACCTCGCTCATCCGGCGCGGCGATGACGAGCCCGCCGGCCGGGACGCCACCGACCCTGCGGCGGCCGAACTGCTCGCCCCGCTCGCCGACGGATTCTTCCGCGCCGAGCGGCTGTTCCCCCGCGCCGCGCCTGCCGGCACGCTCACCCTCACGCCGGGCTTCGCCGTGCTGGTGGCACTCGGCGGCGCGGGCACGCTGGCCTCGCCGCACGGCGAAACACCCATCGCCCGGGGCGACACCGTCGTCGTGCCCTACGGAGCGGGCGCGCTGGAGCTGTCCGGCGACGTCACCGTCCTGCGCTGCCGCCCACCGGCCTGACCGGCAGGTCCGGCCGGGACCGCCGGGTGCTCAGCGGCTGGTGCGCCGCCGCCGACGCTCGGCCGACCGTGTGCGCGGGCGCAGGAAGGCAGGACCCCTGCCGGGATGCGCGGCGGCGTGCCGGATCCGGCGTTCGCGCGACGGCGTACCGGCGACCCGGGACAGCGCCGCGGACGCCCGCGACGGCGCGGCGACCGCCCTGCGGCGGCCCCCGTCGCGCCGCAGGCCGCCCGGCCACCACACGCGAGTCCGGCGGACCGGGAACGCGGGGCGCTGAAAGACGGCGACCGCCACCGCGACCAGCGGCACCAACGCCGCCGTCACAGCCGTGACCCAGGTGGTCGCCGTAGCGAGCGGATGCGTGAGCGTGATCAGCCCGACCACGACCGCGGGCGCCCCGGAACCGAGGTAGAACGCCACGTGCAACGCGCCGGTGATCGCGCCGGTGCGTGCGACGGGTGCGACGGCGTCGACGGCCGCGGCCGCACCGCCGTAGGCCAGGCCGTGCCCGGCACCGGCGATCACCGCGGCCACGAGGGTCACCACCGTCGACCCGCCCGCCGTGAACGCCAGCAACGCCAGGCTCGTCAGCAGCGCGGCGAGCCCCAGTACCTGCGCCCGCCGGTCCCGCAGCCTGGCCACGAACGGCTGGGTCGCCACCGAGCACACCAGCACCAGCCCGAGAATCGCGCCCGTCACCGCGGGGCTGGTCTGCCCTGCCCGGTTCAGCAGCGTCGGAATGATGGCCAGGAACAGGCCCGCCACCATCCACGCGACGAAACCCGCGGCAGCCGCCGAGGCGAACACCCTGCGCATGCCGCGCGGGATCGCCGGCTTCGTGGGACGCCACCCCGCACGACCCGACGTGCCCGCCGCGACGGTCATCCCGGGGGCGCTGCCGCCCAACCCGGACACCAGGCGCCACCCGAGCGCCAACAGTCCGAGGTGGAGCACGAACGGCACGGTCTCCGGAGCTGGCGCGTACCGCGCGAGCAGCCCGCCGACGACCGGTCCGGCGGCGGTGCCGCCCACGAACGCGATGCCCGCCAGTGCCGCGGGTGCGATCCGCCTGCCGCCGTGCAGCGAGGTGAGCGCGCTCGCAGCCGCCGTCGCAGCGCCGAGCGCAAGGCCCTGTGCCCCGCGGCCCAGCAGCAGCCACGTGGTGCCGGTGGCGAACACGAAACACGCCGAGCCGGCCGCCGCGACGATCAGCGCCCCACGGAGCACGGGACGCGCACCGAGCGCATCGGCCGCCTGCCCGAACAGCAGCAGCGCCGGCGCGCTGACCAGGGCGAACGTCGCGTACACCACGGTCATCGTCAGATCGTCGACGCCGAAGGTCTGCTGATACGCCGGATACAGCGTGCTCGGCAGATAGGCGCCGAAAGTCAGCACGGCGAGCACGTAGGCACCGGTGCGCGCGGGCGAGCTGAGAAGTGGGCGGTGACGAGGGGAAGCGAGACGTTCCAGCAGCACACGACCATGGTGCCGAGATTATTCGGTGAGGAGAATCAAACGATTTTCATCATGACCGTGCAAAATGACTGCATGATCGACCCGAAGTTGCGGGTACTCCAACTCGTCGCGCAGCACGGCACCGTCACTGCGGCCGCGGCGGCCTCGCACTACACGCCGTCGGCGGTCTCGTATCAGTTGCGTCAGCTCGCCGAGGAACTCGGCGTTCCGCTGATCGAAGCCCGCGGCCGCGGAATCCAGCTGACCACCGCGGCGCGTACCGTGCTGCGGCACGTCGACGTCCTGTCCGCGCAGGCCGAACGCGCCCACGCCGAACTCGCGGCCCTCGCCGGCGAGCCCAGCGGCCCGTTCACCGTGTGCGGCTTCTCGACGGCCGCCACGCACCTGCTGCCCCCGGTCGCGGCGGCCCTGCGCGATCGGCACCCGCACGTCCGCATGCGGGTGATCGAGGCCGAGCCGGGCCGGTGCTTCGACCTGCTGCTGGCCGGTGACGTGGACCTCGCCCTGGTGATCAATACGGCCCACACACCGCCGACCGGCGACGACCGGTTCCACCAGCAACCGCTGCTGGACGATCCGCTCGACCTGGTCGTGCCCACGGACCACCCGTTCACCGCACGTCGCCGCGTCACGCTGGCGGACGCGGCCGACCAGGAGTGGATCGTCGGACGGCCCGGCACCGCTTACCACGACCTGGTCCGCACCGCGTGCTCCGCAGCCGGCTTCTCCCCGAACATCGCGCACTACGCCGACGAATGGGACACCGGAGCGGCGCTCGTCGCACAGCGGTTCGGCGTGATCCTCGTGCCCCGGCTGGCACGGCTGCACGACGACCGTCCCGTCGCGCGCGTCCCGCTGTCCGGCGATCCCGCACCCGCACGACGGGTGATCGCCGCGACCCGCAGCGGCCACGCCGGGCACCCGCTCGTGACCGAGGCGCTCGACGAGATCAACGAGGTCGCGGCCCAGCTCCTGCCCACGGAAGCACCGCAACCGCGGTGACCCGCCGCCGCGCGCGGTGGGTCGAGCCGGCCCCGGACACGCCGCGCGGTTCCCGGCCCCGGATACACGTCCGGCGCCGGGAGCCGAGGGCTCACCGGCGCCGGACGTGGTGTGAGCGAGGGCTACGCGGGCACGTTCAGCAGCAGCGCGTCGCCCTGGCCGCCACCGCCGCACAGCGAGGCCGCACCGAGGCCGCCGCCGCGACGGCGCAGCTCGTGCACCAGGTGCACGGCCAGCCGGGCACCGGAGGCGCCGATGGGGTGGCCGAGCGCGATCGCACCGCCGTTGACGTTCACGATCTCCGGGTCGACGCCGAGCTTGTCGGTCGAGACGAGGCCGACGGCCGCGAACGCCTCGTTGATCTCCACGAGGTCCAGCGACGAGGCGTCGAGCCCGGCCTTGCGCAGTGCCGCGCCCACCGCGTTCGACGGCTGTTCGTGCAGGCTCGCGTCGGGACCGGCGACGACACCGTGCGCGCCGATCTCGGCCAGCGGGGTCAGGCCCAGCTGCTCGGCCATCGCCGGGCTCGCCACGACGACCGCGGCCGCACCGTCGGAGATCTGCGACGCCGAACCGGCCGTGATCGTGCCGTCGGCGGCGAACGACGGGCGCAGCTTGCCCAGCGACTCCGGCGTGGTGTCCCCGCGCACACCCTCATCGGTGTCGAACACGACCGGGTCGCCCTTGCGCTGCGGCACCTCGACGGGCGCCAGCTCGGCGGCGAACACGCCGTCGGCGATCGCCTTCGCCGCACGCTGGTGCGACCGTGCGGCGAACTCGTCCTGCTGCTCACGGGTCAGGCCGTAGCGCGCGTTGTACTTCTCCGTCGACACGCCCATCGCGACCTGGTCGAACGCGCAGTGGAGGCCGTCGAAGGCCATGTGGTCGACGAGCGTCGCGTCGCCGTACTTGAACCCGGAGCGCGACTTCGGCAGCAGGTGCGGCGCCTGGGTCATCGACTCCTGGCCGCCGGCCACGACGAGGTCGAACTCGCCCGCCCTTACGAGCTGGTCGGCCAGCGCGATGGCGTCCAGGCCGGACAGGCACACCTTGTTGATCGACAGGGCGGGCACGTCCATCGGGATGCCCGCGTCCACGGCGGCCTGCCGCGCGGGCATCTGCCCCGCGCCGGCGGTCAGCACCTGACCCATGATCGTGTACTGCACCTTCTCGGGCGCCACGCCCGCCTGCTCGAGCGCCGCCTTGATGGCGACACCGCCGAGCTGGGCGCCCGAGAAGTCCTTCAACGAGCCGAGCAACCGGCCGATCGGCGTGCGGGCCGCCCCCAGGATCACGGAACCGGACACGTGTCTTCCTCCAAGCGTTGACGATGCTTCTCGGCGCTGACCCGGCACGCCTCGCGTGCCCTGTGCACCAGCGGCGCTTCACCGGGGAACGATACCGGTCGCCGCGGCGGAATCGGACTCCGCGGCGGCCCAACCCACGGTGTGAACAAGCGCACCCCAACCGGCGTTCCGGTGACCCTATCCTGCGCGTATGCAGCAGCAGGCAACCGCGGCGCTGGCGCCGTACATCACGACGATCGACCACGTGGGCGTCGCCGTCGCCGACCTGGACGAGGCAATCGCGTTCTACCGCGACAGCTTCGGCCTCGAGGCCACGCACGTCGAGGTCAACGAGGAGCAGGGCGTGCGCGAAGCGATGCTGCACGCACCCGGCGACGAGAGTGGCACCGCGGTGCAGCTGCTCGCCCCGTTGCGGGCGGAGTCGACGATCGCGAAGTTCCTCGACACCAAGGGACCGGGGTTGCAGCAGCTCGCCTACCGGGTCACCGATGTCGAGGCCGCCGCACAGGCGTTGCGCGACAAGGGATTGCGGATGCTCTACCCGGAGGCCAAACGCGGCACCGCGGGCAGCAGCGTGAACTTCGTGCACCCCAAGGACGCGGGCGGCGTGCTCGTGGAACTGGTGCAGCCCGCCTGATCCGCCAGGGCCGGATGCCCGCTCACGGCGTTGCCGGGAACGCCGTGAGCGACACTGTTCCGGCCGCTAGTGCTGGCCCGCCATCCGATGTGCGGCGCTGGCCACCGGTACCGCCGCCGCGCCCACGAGCACGGTCAGCCCACCGATGATCCAGGACGTCCACGCCGCGCCGGTGAAGGCCGTGTAGCCCATCACCCACGGAGACACGAACGCCAACACACCGAGTACCACCTGGATTCCCTCACCGACGATCATGCCGGGCATGGCCAGCGAGACCAGCCCGTCGATGGCGATGAGCGCGCCGAGCACGGACATGGTCCACGCTGCCGCGGTGTCCGTGCTCATCCAGACCGGGGACAGCGCCAGTACCGCACCGAGTACGACCTCGGCCCAGTCGTGCGGCCGGGTCCACGCACGTGCCGGATGAGTCGATGATCCGGCCATCGTGATCACCTCCTGGAGATCGGCCCACGGAGGGCACACCATGTGCCCGCCGTCGGGGTCGACCGCCGGACCACACGCCGGCAGGTGCGCTGGTGCCCGCCTGCCGAATGCTTGGGTGACGACGGCGGCCCCTCACCTCAGCATGCGCTTCCGGGTGCCCCCGGTCAATGCCGCCGGCGATGGTTCGGACGTCGCCGTTTTCCCAGCGCAAGACGGAATCGGGAGGCACTCGACAGCCGGGCCGCGGCCCGGCTGTGAATCCCGTGTGAAGCACCGCGGCGCCACGGGCGCATTCGGCGGCGTGGCGATCACGCGTGCGGTTAGGGTGGGGACATGAGCCTTGGCGACGAACGGGATCTCGTGCCGCTGGGGGCCGGCTTCGACTTCGAGAAGCGCGGCTACAGCCGGGCACAGGTGGATGAGCATCTGGAACGGCTGGACGCCGATCTGCGGATGCTCACCTCCGACCGCGACGCGGCGATCTCCCAAGCCGGCGATCTGGCGAAACAACTCGAATCGGCCCGCGTCGAGATCGACGACCTGCGGGGCCAGGTCGACCGCCTCGCACAGCCGCCGACGACGATCGAGGGGCTCTCGGAACGTCTCCAGCGCATGCTGCGGCTCGCGCAGGAGGAGGCCGCCGACACGCAGGCGCGCGCCGAGGCCGAGGCCGGGCACATCCGCGCCAAGGCCGAGGCTGACGCCAGCGCGATGCGGGCCCGCTACGAGCAGCTGTTGACGGAGCTGGCCGAGCGGCGCCGCGAGATGGAGGCCGAGCACCGCAAGGTCATCGCGGACGCGCGGGCCGAGGCCGACTCGATCCTCACCAAGGCCAAGGACGAGCGCGAGCGCCTCGACACCGAGGCCGAGCAGCGCCGCACCAAGGTCGAGGAAGACTTCGAGATCGCGATGGCCACGCGTCGCACCGAAGCGATGCGTGAGTTGGCCGAGCAGGAGGCCGCGAGCAAGGCCGAGGCAGAACGCCGGGTGCGCGAGGCGACCGAGGAGGCCGCCGCGATCCGCGCCGAGGTCGCCGAGGAGCAGGCCACGGCGAAGGCCGACATCGAGCGGCGGCAGCGCGAGTCCGTGGAGGACGCCAACCGGCGCAAGCAGAACTCGATCAGCGAGGCCAACGCCCGCGTCGCCGAGGCGACCGACGAGGCGAACCGGCGCGTGCGCGAGGCGACCGAGGAAGCCAACCGCCGGGTGCGCGAAGCGACCGAGCTCGCCAAGCGGCGGGTCTCCGACGCCAAGGACAAGGTCCAAGCGCTGCGCACGCTGCGACACAAGGTCTCCGACCAGGTCCTGTCCGCGAAGTCGATGCTCGCCGAGGTCGACGCAGCCATCGAGGGCAAGCAGTCCGGCACTGACTCGTCGCTGCCGCAACGCAACGGCCAGAAGGCCCACGCGGGAGCATCGGCCGGTGCGTCGGGAGCGGAAGCGACTCGCGAGTAGGTACGGTGTGGCCCCCGGTACGGCGACCGGCTACTGTTCGGCCTGCAGTACCACCGAGGTTCACCGAGCCCGCTGGAGGATGCGAGAAGCATGGCCGCTTACCAGACCGTCATCGTGGGCACGGACGGGTCCGATTCGTCCTACGCCGCCGTGGACCGGGCCGCCGCCGTCGCCGCGGACGCCGGCGCCACCGTCGTGATCGTGTGTGCCTATTTCCCCGCCAGCAAGGACGAGGTGCTGCGCGCGCAGGACGAACTGGGCGACGAGGCGTACCAGGTCGTCGGCTCCGCGCCGGCCGAGGACACGTTGCAGTCGGCGCGGGACCGCGCGCTGAAAGCCGGCGCCCGTGACATCGAAACGGTTGCCGTCAAGGGTGAGCCGGTGGATGCGCTGCGCAGCACCGCCCAGGAGCGCCGCGCCGATCTGCTCGTCGTCGGTAACCGCGGGCTCAACACGCTCGCCGGCCGTATCCTCGGCTCCGTGCCGTCCGAGGTTGCGCGCAAATCCGGCGTCGACGTGCTGATCGTGCACACCACCTAGGCCGCCCGTGGACGAGGCGCTCGCGCGCCGGCTGGAGCGAATCCTCCTCGACGGCAAGCGCAAGTACACGCGACAGCAGGTCGCGGACAAGGCCGGCGTTCCCCCGGAGCGGACGAAACGGCTGTGGCGTGCGCTGGGCCTGGCGACAGCCGCTGACGACGAGACCGTGTTCACCGACGCCGACGTCGAAGCCGTGCGCATCGTCGACCGGCTCGTGACGGCCGGGCTGCTCGACGAGGAACTCGAAACGTCGGTGGCCCGCGCCGTCGGCCTGCACCTGTCACGACTGGCCGAATGGCAGGCCGATCTGTTGTGGTCGCTGGTGGCCGACAACCCGAAGCTGGCCGGCGACGAACGCCGCATCGGCAAGCTCGTCGAAAGCGTGCTCCCGGAGCTCGAACGGGTGCAGAACTTCGTCTGGCGGCGCCACCTCGCCGCGTACTCGGCGCGCCTGCTCACCGGTGCCGACGAGGAACCGGAGTCGCGCACCGAAGTCGTCGGATTCGCCGACATGGTCGGTTACACCCGGATGACCCGCCGGGTCGACGAGGCCGAGTTGAGCGCCGTATTGGAGCGGTTCGAAGCGCTCGCCTCCGACATCATCGCCGACCGCCACGGCCGGATCGTGAAGATGATCGGCGACGAGGTGCTGTTCGTCTGCGACGAACCCGCCGACGCCGCCGAGATCGCCCTTACCCTGTCCGAACGCGCCGGTGAGGACGAGGACCTGCCGCACGTGCGGGTCGGCATGGCGGCCGGCCGCGTGCTGAGCCGGTTCGGCGACGTGTACGGCTCGGTGGTGAACCTGGCGAGCAGGCTGACATCGCTCGCCAGGCCGGGCACGGTCCTGGTGGACCGCGAACTCGGCCGCGAGCTGGACGGACTCGACGACTTCGACGTGCGGTCCCGCCGCGCCACCTCGGTGCGCGGCTACAGCCGGCTCCGCCCCGGAGTGCTGCGGCGCGCAGGTGCGACCCGGCGGGTGTCGAGCGGCCAGCAGCTGGCAGCGGACCTGCTGGGACTCAGCCGGACCGACCGCGACACCGGTCCCGGCACCGAGCACGACGCCGGGACCGATCGCGACGGCTGACGGCGGCCGGCACCGGTGACGGACGGACCCGGCCGGTCTGCGACGTGGCGCAAGCGCCGGCGGCCGGCGGGAGTGCGCTACTTCTTCTGGTACCGCTCGCGGCGCACCGTGGCCTTGCGTCCCTTGATGCTCGTGCCCTTCAGCGCGGCGATCACGTCCTCCGCCGCTCCGGAGGGCACGTCGACGAGCGAGAACCGATCAGCGATGTCGATGGCACCGATGTCGCGGCCACGCAGTCGCGACTCGCCCGCGATCGCGCCGACGAGATCCTGCGGCCGGACGCCCGACGTGCGGCCGACGCCGACGAACAGGCGCGTCATACCCGGGCCGACGGCGCGGGCGCCCTTCTGCTTGCCGCCGGGACCGTTGCCCTGGCCGCCCTCGCGCTTGCCACCGCGTTTGCCTTCCGCCGGCGGCCACGCCTTCACCTCGGGAATCTCTTCCTCTTCGGTGATGGAGCCGCCGGCCTCGTGCGCCAGTTTGACCGCGGCGAGCGCGATCTCGACGACGTCGTACTCGTCGGCGAGCGGCTCGACGACCGAGCGGAACCGGTCGAGATCCGCGGTGTCCTGCAGCGCCTCGGTCAGCGAGGAGCGGGTCTGTTCGAGCCGCTGCGCACGCAGATCCGCGATCGTCGGCAGCTTCTTGACGGCGATCTTGTGGCCGGTGACGCGTTCGATCGTCTTGAGCATGCGGTGTTCCCGCGGCTCGGCGAGCGTGATGGCCGTACCCTCACGGCCCGCGCGGCCGACGCGGCCGATCCGGTGCGTGTACGACTCGGGCGCACTCGGCACGTTGTAGTTGACGACGTGCGTGAGCTGATCGATGTCGAGTCCGCGCGCCGCCACGTCGGTCGCGACGACCAGGTCGGCACTCGACCCGCGGAGACGTTCGACGACCCGGTCGCGCTGCAGCTGATTCATGCCACCGTGCAAGGGTTCGGCCCGGTAGCCGCGGCCGTTGAGGGTTTCGGTGAGCGTGTCCACCTCGTCCCGGGTGCGACAGAACACGATCGCCGCTGCGGGCGATTCGACGTCCAGCACACGGCCGAGCGCCGCCGGCTTGTGCCCGCGCGGCACCACGTAGGCGGTCTGCGTGATCGGCGACTCGGCCCCGCCGGCGGTGCGTTCCCTGCCGACGCTGATCTGCACGGGGTCGGCCAGGAATCGCTTGACGAGACCGTTGATGCGCGGCGGCATCGTCGCGGAGAAGAGCATCGTCTGCCGCTCCGTGGGCATCTCCGCGAAGATCGCGTCGATGTCCTCGGCGAAGCCCATGTCGAGCATCTCGTCGGCCTCGTCGAGCACCGCCATACTCAGCTCGCCGAGCGACAGCGTTCCCCGCGACAGGTGGTCGAGCGCGCGGCCCGGCGTCGCGATCACCACGTCGACGCCGCGTTCGAGCGCCTTCAGCTGCCTGCCGATGGGCTGCCCACCGTAGATCGGCAGCACGCGCGTGCCGAGCTCGCTGCCGTAGCGGTGCAACGCCTCGGAGACCTGTACGGCGAGTTCGCGGGTCGGTGTGAGCACGAGCGCCTTGGGACCGGCACCCTTCCCGTGCCCGGTGATGCGCTGCAGGATCGGCAGCGCGAACGCCGCGGTCTTGCCCGTGCCCGTCGCGGCCTGCCCGACGAGGTCGCGCCCTGCCAGCATCGGCGGGATCGCCTCCCGCTGGATGGGGGTCGGCTCCTCGTAGCCGAGCGACGACAGCGCGCCGAGCAGCTCCGGCCGCAGGTCCAGGTCGGCGAACGTCACGCCCGCCTCGCCACTGCCCTCGTCGGAGTCCACGGTGTCGGCCGCGTCCTCGTCGGTGTCGGCCGCGGCGGTGTCCGCGGTGGCGTCAGCGGCGGGACCGGGTGTGTCCTCGTCTTCGTCCTCGGCCGTGTCGTCGTCGTTGTCGGTGTCGGTGTCGGCCGTGTCGTACCCGGCTTCGGTGGTGTCGGGGGCTTCGGTGGTGTCGGCGGTCGCTGCGACCGCGGCGGTGGGCTCGCCGGGGTTGGGCTCGCCGGCGGTGGGCTCGCCGGCGTTGGAGTCGTTGTCGTCCGACGTGGCCGCTGCGCCGGTGGCGCTATCGGTACTGTCGCCGGTGGCGGTGTCGTTCACTGTGGTGGACCTTCCTGATCCGGGGAATGTGCGGCGACGCCACAGCCGTGACATCCCCGACAGAGGTGACCACCGGCCGCAGGTGCTGCGGCGGTGGGGGTGCGTTCACCGCGACGCCGGGAGTACGGCGTACTGGCGGACGTACAGGTCGGTGTAGGTGACCGGGCCACGCGGGCCAGGCACGCGGTCCAGGTTGATGCCGGTCTCCGGCACGCCGAGCAGCTTGAAGCCGTCGAGCAGCCGGGTCGGGGCGTTCCAGAACACGCCGGTGCCCTGATAAGCGTCGAAGAAGGCCTCGGCCGTGGCGGAGTCCTCGGTCGCGATGCCGGCGGCGAGGCCGGAAGTCTGCTCGTTGGCGATCGCCACGGCCTCGGTGAGGCCGCCGACGGGAGCGACGGTAACCGTGGCCTCGCGGTCCGAGTCCAGGGCCCACTCGTAGCCGATCGGGTGCTCGTGCGGCGGCAGCGACGGGGTCACTCCGCGGCCGGCGAGGGCCTCGGAGATGACCGGCCACAACCGGTCGTAGACCGCGGAGTGGACCAGCAGCAGGTTGAGCCGGTTGCAGACGCCGAGCCGGTCGAGGCTGCCGCTGACGAGACCGGCCACCGTGTCGGCGTCGGCCGCCTCGTCGACGTACAGCACGCCGCCGCCGTCGGCGTGCGCGAGCGTGCGCACGCCGCAGTTCGCACCCTCCGTCGCCAGCGCGCGCGTGGTCTCACCGCTGCCACGCAGGATGACGAGCGGCACGAGGTTCGGCAGGCGCACGAGCGCCGCCGCGGCCTCCCGTTCGGTGCGCGGGACGAGCTGGACGACGCCGGCGTCGATACCGGCCGCGGCCAGGGCGGGGGCGACGACGATCTCGATCAGCCGCTGGGCCGAGCCGAGCGCGGCCGAACCGGTGCGCAGCACGCCCGCGTTGCGCGATTTGACCAGCTGCGAGGCCACGTCGACCGTGACGTTGGGCCGCGCCTCGTAGTTCGCGCCGATGACACCGACCGGCCTGCGCCGCTCGACGAGCTTCAGCCCGCCGTCGAGCGCGGACACGTCGACCGAGCGCGCCTGGTGCGGGGCACCGGCGAGCAGCCGGAGCTGGTCGGCCATCCCGGTCAGGCGGTCCTCGGTGATGGTGAGCCGGTCGAGCAGACCCGCGCTCATCCCCTCGGCGCGCGCACGAGTCACGTCGGCGTCGTTGGCGGCGAGAATGTCGGCCCGGTACTCGACGAGACGGTCCGCCATCGCGGTCAGGGCGACGTCGATCGCCTCGTCCGACGCGGTCGCCAACGACGGCGCCGCGTGCTTCGCCACTCGCGCGCACTCCTCGACAGCCTTGGCGACCTCGTCCGTCACAGCCTGAGCCCTTCCCCGCTCGCGGGCGCCGGGCCCGCAGTCGTCCGCACCGTCATCGTCACGGTGTCGACTCCTCAGTGTGCCCCACCGCCGGTGCGTGCCCACGGGCGGTCCCCGGGTCGGGCACCTGCTCAGGGGGCTACAGCGGCCCGCCGACGGCCGGATCGACGAGCAACATGCCGCCCACGACGGCACAGCCTCCGATCAGGACTCCGAGCACGAGCAGCCACAGCGCCGCAGGCAGGCCGGTCAACCGGGCCAACTGGTCGATGTCCGAGTCGCGGGCGGCACCACGACGGCGTTTGCTCTGCAGCTCGAACAGCGGCCGCACCGCACCCAGGATCAGGAACCACGTCACGACGTACACGAACACGGCCTGCACCCCTGGCGGGGCGAACCACGCCACGGCACCGAGCACCGCCGCCGCAACCAGCACGGAGAAGACCCCGTAGGCATTGCGGACGAGGACCAGCACGCCGAGCAGCAGCACCGCGGTGACGCCGAGGACCGCCGAGAGCTGCTCGGCCCACACCAACCACGAGAACAGCAGCCCCAGCAGTGCGGGCGCCGGGTAGCCCGCCAGCGACGTCAGCACCATGCCGGGGCCTTCGGGACGGCCCCGCGAGACCGTCACGCCCGAGGTGTCCGAATGCAGCCGGATTCCCTGCAGCCGCCTGCCCACCGCGAGCGCGGCGAGCGCGTGCCCCGCCTCGTGGACGATCGTCAGCAGGTTCCGCGCCAGCCGCCACGGCGCTCCGGACAAGACCACGATCAGCGTGGCCACGCCGCTGAGGAGAATGATCGTGCCCGCCGTCGTGACGTCCAGATCGAACGCCCGGGTGATCTCGTCGATACCGTCCTGCACCGCGCCAGCTCACCACAACGGGTGTCGGGTCGTGGTGACACCCCGCCCGCGGGCACCCTCCTTGCCGACACCCCGCCCATTGACACCGCGCCCACCGGCACCGCGCAGCACCGCGGCGAACCTGATCACGAAGCTCGCCCAGCTCCGGTACGGCCGCCATCGCTCGGCCACCTCGGCGGGCGGCCGGTCGTAGAGGTCGGCCATCGCCGCCAGCAACAGCCTGTCGTGGGCGGGGAACACGTCGGGGTGCCCGGCCCCGCGGGCGACGATCAGCTCGGCGGACAGCGGCCCGATCCCGGGAACCTGCCGGACCAAGTCGACCGCGTCCCCCGGATCCATCGCACGCAACGCAGCCGCGTCGAGCAGTCCGGACTCCGCCGCGTCAGCGACGATCGCCAGCCGCTCGCGCTTGCCGGCCGACAGCCGTGTCGCGGGCGAGACCGCCCGCAACTCCGGCGGCGGTGCGATCACCGGCCGCCTGCGGCCTCCGACGGGAACGACCCGCCCGTACCGCGTAACCACCCGCGAGTACAGGGCGACCGCCTGTGGCATCCGCAGCCCTTGGCAGATCACGGCCCAGCATGCGGCCTCGTACGGCGACCCGAACAGGATCGGCCGCGTCCCCGGGGAGGCCCTGCGGAGCCCGTCGAGTACGGCATCGCCGCGGGCGCCGGCTGCGAACGCCGCCCCGTCGCAGTCGAGCGAGAGTATGCGGCGGGCCTGCGACACGGCGCGGTCGACATCGGCCTGCGACACGCCGCCGAGGGCCGCCTCGTCCGTGCCCACACCACCCGTGACGGCTCCGGTGACTCGCAGCTCCAGCATCGCGGGTGACCGGCGCCGCACGTGCACCCCGACCGCGCGCCGGACACCGTCCAGGAGGAACGCCAGCCGCAGTTCGTCGACGCCCCACAGGTCTCCGCCCACCGCGGGCGTGATCGCGTGCGCGACGCTGCCGGACACCGTCAGGTCGATGTCGCCCCGGGGCGCCGGTTCCAGCCGGGTGATCACGGCCGAACCCGGCCCGCGCGCGATCGCGGCCGGCATTCGCGCCGAACCCGATCGCATCCCGCCGTTTCCGATCCCGCCGTTTCCCATCCCGCCGTTTCCGATCCCGCCGGTTCCCATCGCGTCCCCCACTTTTCGCCCGCCGTCCCGGGCGTCGTCGTTTCCGGATTGATTCGAACACTAGAGCGACAGGTGGCGATGCGGCAGCCACGATTCACCGGAATGCGGCGGTTTCCCGGCGCACGTGACACGAGTGTCGACTTCTGTTCGCCTCCCGGCGCCGCGAGGGGACCACTCGTGCCACCATCCACCTCGGCCACGCCCCCACTCGTCCGCGCCGTCCGGCCTACCGACACGACGGGAAGCGGCGCGGCGCACGGCGCTGCGGGCCGCGCGTTAGTGTGGCCGGGTGACTGACCGTCTAGTCTGGATCGACTGCGAAATGACGGGACTCGATCTCGCGACCGACGCGCTGATCGAGATCGCCGTGCTCATCACCGACGCCGACCTCAACGTGCTCGACGACGGCCTCGACCTCGTCATCCACGCCGACGACGATGCGCTGGCCGCCATGCCCGACGTCGTGGCCGAGATGCACGAGAAATCGGGACTGACCGACGAGGTGCGTCGCTCGACGACCACCCTCGCCGACGCCGAACAGCAGGTGCTCGACCACATCAAGCGGTACGTGCCCGATGCACAGACCGCTCCCCTCGCCGGCAACTCGATCGGCACCGATCGTGGCTACATCGCCCGCGACATGCCGGCACTCGACGCCCACCTGCACTACCGCATGGTGGACGTGTCGTCGGTCAAGGAGCTCGTGCGCCGCTGGTACCCGCGCGTGTACTACGCCAAGCCGGAGAAGGGCCTCGCCCACCGCGCACTGGCCGACATCAAGGAGTCGATCGCCGAACTGCGTTACTACCGCGCAACGGCGTTCGTACCCCACCCCGGGCCGAGCAGCGACGAAGCACGCGCCGCGGCGGACCAGGTGACCGCTGCTCCGTGACCGCCCGCCGCGGAGACCACCGTGGTGGACCTCCCCGAAACCGCGCGCGGGCGGTGCGCTACGATATGTCAGCCGAGGCGCTCAGCGGCTCGCATGGTGGATGTAGCTCAGCTGGTAGAGCACCTGGTTGTGGTCCAGGAGGTCGCGGGTTCGAGCCCCGTCATTCACCCCACACAACTGCAGATCACGCAGTGAGAACCCCGGAGGCGTCCCCTCCGGGGTTCTTTGTTGTGCCCTCGAGTTCCCGGAGCCATCCGGGTTGTCCACGCGACCTCCGTGGCGGGCCGTCGCCGGTGAGCTGCCGTGCCCGAACGTCGCGAGCAGGCGGACATGATCCCTGAACACCCGCGGATCACTCCGCGCTGAACACCGGTGCTGACTGCCGCCCACGGGCCTTGCATCCCCCTATCCGTAAGTATACGCTTACCGTTCGTGGAGGCTTACGAATCGGAGGCGTGGGACGCGATCGGCGATCCCACCCGGCGGGCGATCATGACCTGCCTGGCCGGACAGGAACTGGCGGTCGGGGAACTCGCCGACGAGCTGCCCGTCAGCAGGCCGGCCGTCTCCCAGCACCTGAAGGTGTTGAAGAACGCCGGGCTCGTCGCGGAACGCACCGCGGGCACGAGGCGGATCTATCGGCTCAACCCGGCAGGGGTCGCCGCGCTACGAGAACAGCTGGAGACGTTCTGGAACCGAGCTCTGACCGGATACCGCAAGGTCGCCGAAGACCGGAACAGCCGTACCCGGAACACGACGGATGAACAGCCCAAGGAGGAAGAATGATGCAGACACAAACCACGGTGGTGCGGCGACAGATCGTCGTCGAGGCGCCCCGCGACAAGGCCTTCCGCACCTTCACCGAACGGTTCGGCGACTTCAAGCCGAAGGAGCACAATCTGCTCGGCGCGCCGATCACCGAGACGTTGTTCGAGCCGCACGTAGGCGGGCACATCTACGACCGCGCCGAGGACGGCAGCGAATGCCGGTGGGCACGCGTGCTCGTGTACGAGCCGCCGAGTCGGGTGGTGTTCAGCTGGGATATCGGCCCGACGTGGCAACTGGAGACCGACCCCGCGAACGCCAGCGAGGTGGAGGTCCGGTTCGTGGCCGAAAGCCCGGAGCGCACGCGGCTCGAACTGGAGCACCGGCACATCGACCGGCACGGCCCGGGCTGGCAGGCCGTCGCGGACGGCGTGGCAGGCGACGGCGGCTGGCCGCTGTATCTGCAGCGGTACGCGGCCCTGCTCGGCTAACCCCGAACGGGGTCGTGCGACGGCCGGGTTCTGCTGCCGGCCGGATGCATGGGGCCGGCCACGACGGGCGACCGGCCCCGACCGACAGTTCGGCAGCTGCGGACAACCGTGGCGTGCTGTCCGAGACTCACCCTCGAACGACGCGGTGCCAACCTCGAACGACACGGTGCCAACCCGGAACGACACGGTGCGGACCCGGTCGGCGTTTCCACGTCGCCGCAGGTCGAGTGGCGGGGCCCCGGAGTATCTCGCCGCGGCCCCGCCACGACACGGACGTCGGATCCTCAGGCGTCCTCGGAGGTCCACTCGTCCCACGACATCTGCCACACACTCCAGCCGTCGGTCGGTTCGAGTGTTTGCCCACCCGCGTTCCGCACGGTGATCAGATCACCGGGTTTCGAGTTCTTCATCAGCCACGCGGCGTTCTCCGTGGACAGGTTGATGCACCCGTGACTGGTGTTGGTATTGCCCTGATACCCCACCGACCACGGCGCCGAATGGTAGAAGATGCCCGAGTACGACATCCGAGTCGCGTACTCGACCCACAGCCGGTAGCCGTCACCGCTGTCGGTCGGCACGCCGTAGGTGCTGGAATCCATCGTGTAGCCGTTGTGCTCGCTCATCACCGTGTAGGTGCCGTTCGGTGTCGGCGAGGACGACTTGCCCATCGAGATCGGCATTCGCCTGACCCGTTCGTCGTCGACGAACACGGACATGTGATGCGACTTCCCGTCCGCGATAGCGGTGACCTTGCGGCCGATCTCCAGCGAGGCCTGCTGATCCTCGGCTCCGTAGAGGCCACCGCCGAGCGGTTTGCCGTAGATCGCCGCATCGACGGTGACTTTCGTACCGGGCTCCCAGTACGCCTTCGGCCGCCACGTCACCTCGGAGTCACTGCGCCAGCGGAACGCACCCTCGGTGTCGTTGTCGGTGCGGACGCGCAACGCCCGCTCGGCGAGCTTGCGGTCGGGGACGTCGGTGCTGAACGTGAACACCAGCGGCATACCGACGCCGACCTTCTGGCCCTCCTGCACGTTGAGATAGACCTCGGCCTGCCCCTGTGGGACGAGCGTGGTGAACGTCGCCTTCTCCGTGACGGTCTCGCCGTCGTCCCCCTCGGCGGTCGCCTTCAGCGTGTAGGTCTTGCCGTACCCGAGCGGTTCGGACGCCCGCCACGCGGTGTCCTGCTGTGTCGTGCCGCCGTCGACGACGGTGCCGTCCTCACCCACGAGGGAGGCCTCGGTGATCGTGCCGTGCTGCACCGTGGCCGTGAACGCGCGGCCGGGCGCGACGTCGTCGGCTCCCTGTCTCACCGACAGGTCCAGCTCGGCAGGCTGCGCTGGCCGCGTCGTGTCCCCGGAACCATCCCCACCGCCACTCGCGCCGCGTTCCTGTGCCGTCGACGTGCATCCCGCGGCGAGCACGCCCCCGACGATCATGATCGTTGCCAGCCGCGCCCAGCTGCCCGGTGCGGCCATCCCCCAACGCCCCATCGACAACCTTTCAGTTGACGTTGTCAGTCCTTCGTGCGAATACCGCCAGTCTGCCGGATCACACCCCGTGTGCAGGGCGGAGTTAATAGGAGTGAGACGTACGAGCACCCCGATTCGTTGCGTCGTCTGCCGGTGCCGTCACTTCCACCTCCGCCCCAGCGCCGACGTGCGATGATGCGGAACCGGAGGGGGGTCGTTCGGGGCCGGTACACACCGTGCTAATCTTTTTCCCGTCGCAAGGGAGACCGAGGACGCCGCGCCGGACAGGCCGAAGCGACCGGGTTTTCATTCGCGTGACGCGCCGTTAGCTCAATAGGCAGAGCAGCTGGCTCTTAACCAGCGGGTTCGGGGTTCGAGTCCCTGACGGCGCACCACAGCCCCAGGCCATCGGTCTGGGGCTCTTCTTCATTCCGGCCCGTTTCTTTCAGGCCCCTTCTCCGTTCGGGTCGAAGTCACTATCGGTTCGAACGAAGCCACTCCGCGTTCGCCGCCGGTCCGGCGCGAGCCGATGCGCACCCTCCCAAGCCCGCGATCGAAACGCGGCACCCCGACCCGCCAGCCCGCCGTAGTACGCGTGTCTGCAGCGGGGGCCGACGGACCGAACGTGGTACAGACCACTCGACCGAACGACGGGCCACGCCGGACCGCAGTAACCCACCGAACGCGAGTCACGCCGTGCACCGCAGCATGCGGCACCGACAGCGAGGCGCGCGATCCCATGTCGCGCCGTGGGATCGCGCGCCTCGCCCCAGGTGGGCACCGTGTCCGTGCCGTGCCGGCACACGCAGGTCGGCACGTGCCGGAACGGTGCGTCAGACCGGCGCGCCCTCCTTGACGTTCTCCTCGCTCGCTCTGGCACCCGTGTCCGTCAACAGCGGCGGCGCACTCGGAGCGTCGAGCACCTCGTCGTCGAGCAGCCCCTCGGTGCGAGCGACCACGGTCGGCACCGCGATCTGGCCCGCGACGTTGGTCGCCGTGCGCATCATGTCCATGATCGGGTTCACCGAGTAGATCAGCGCGATGCCCGTGGCGACCTGCGCCGGGTCGAGCCCGATGACCGTCCCGGTGAGCGTCAGCGCGGTGAGCCAGCCCGTGGTGCCCGCCGTGGCGAGCGCGCCGAACACGGCCACCACGACGATGCCGAGGTACTGCCCGACACTCAGCGAAACCCCGGAGATGTTGGCGATGAAGATCGCGCCGATGGCGGGAAAGACCGCAGCGCAACCATCCATTTTGGTCGCACTCGCGAGCGGCGTCGCGAAGGCTGCGTAGCCGGGGTCGACACCCAGATTCACCGTCGTCTGCCGCGTCAACGGCAGCGTCGCGCCCGACGACTGCGACACGAACGCGAATTGGATCGCCGTCCACGCCTTACCGAAGAAGCGTCCCGGGCTCACCCTCGCCACCAGACGGAGCAACGTCGGGTAGACGACGAACATGACCAGTCCACTGCCGACGTACACGGCCACCGTCATCGACAGCAGCGGCCGGAACAGCGAATCGCCGTACTCGGCCACAGCGGCACCGATGAGACCGAGAATGCCCAGCGGAGCCAGCCGCACGATCCAGCCGAGGTACCGCTGGATGATCTCGAACACGCTCGTGACGACGTCGATGAACGGCGCGGCGCGCTCGCCCAGACTGTAGGCAGCGGCGCCGATCACCAGCGCCAGGAACAGCACCTGGAGCGTCTGCCCGTCGGCGAACGCGGCGACGAAGTTGTCCGGCACGATGCCGTCGAGGAACGCCGTCCACGAACCCCACTCCCCGACGCTGCCGGCGGCCTTCTCGGCGTTCTCGGCCGTGGCCTCGACCCCGCCGAGACCACCGCTGCCCGGGTTGAACAGCAGGCCCACTCCGATGCCGATCAGTACGGCGATCAGGGACGTCGTCGCGAACCACGCGACCGTCTTCCCGCCGAGCCGCGCCGCGGTGCGCCCGCCGCCGAGTCCGCGGAGGCTGTTGATACCGACGATGATCGCGGTGAACACCAGCGGCACCACCGCGATCTGCAGCAGGGTGGTGAACACCGAACCGATGTGGTCCAGCACCTCGGCGAGCCAGGTCGTCCCTGTGACGCGGGCCAACGCGCCCAGCCCGGCACCGAGGAGGAGAGAACCGATGACCGCGGACGCGAAGACCGCGGGTTTCGTATACACGCGCAGCAAGGACACGAAGCCGCTCCGAAGACGGGGTTGCCGATAGATCCGGTATCGACAACACGGCGGGCCCCCGCCGTCTTCCTCGTCCCAGATCGTGGAACCCGGCCGGTCCGGCGGCCCTACCTCAGCTGGGACGATGGCAGGTGTGACGACGCCCGAACGCCGACCGGCCCGCCGCGCACCCGACGGCAGCGGTTGGCGCACCCGCGCGAATCTGGTCGTGCCGGTCCTGCTCAGCCTGTTCGGGCTAGCGATGGTGGTCTGCGCCGCGCTGCCCGTGATCGGCGCGCCGCCGGGCGCCCGTGTCCTGCTCGCCGGGTTCGGCGCCGTCCTCCTGCTGCTGGCCTGGCCGAACGGCCGCCGCGGCAGGCGCGCACCGTATCCGACGATCCACGACGGCGTTGCTGCCACGGCCGTCCCTCGGCGGGGCATCCGGCTGTCCTCGGCGATGGCGACGCTCGTGCTGGGAGTGACGCTCGTCGTCGCGGCCGTCGGCTCCTGGCGGGTCGACGGCGAAGCGGAACCCGTGATGGCCGTGCTCGGCGGGCTCGTCACTCTCGCCGGTGCCGCCACGGCCTTCCATCCGCGCGCCCGCAGGCCCGCGCCGCTCCTGGTCACCGCTCAAGGGCTCGCCGTACCCGACGTGGACGGGTACGGCGAGACACCGTGGCCCGACGTCGCCTCGATCGACCGCGGTTGGACGTTCGTCGGGAGGCGGTGGACGTTCCCGCGCCACTACCGCAACCACATCGCGGTGACCGGCCGCGACGGCGCGTGCCTGGCGTTGCTGCCGATCGAACGGTTCGCCGGCGATCCCGCGGCGGTGCTCGCCCTCCTGCGGTCCCACCATGCCGAGCACGCGAGCGAGGCGACCTGACCACCGGCCGGACGCCGTCATCGGTGGCGGAGGCGCACGGCCAGCTGGAGTTCCAGCAACAGCCGGTCCGAAGAGTCGCGCAGGTCCAGCCCCGTCAGCTGTTCCACGCGGCGCAGGCGGTACCGCAGCGTGTTCGGATGCACCCGCACGCGTTCGGCCGCGCTGCGGACGTCGCCGTGGCAGGCCAGGAACGCCGCGGCGCTCGCGCGCAGCTCGGTGCCGTGGCGGTCGTCGTACTCGCCCAACGCGTCGACCCGCGGGTCGTGCATCTCCGGACGCGAGCCGACCATGTCGAGGATCTCGCCCAGCAGCACCGCGGTCCGGGATTCGGCGAGCGTCGTCACCCGCCCCTGCGGCGGGGTGTCGGCGGTGCCGTCCAGGACCCGATCCACCTCGGCACGTGCCGCCGCGACGTCCCCGAGCCGGGCGACCCCGCCCGCGATCGCCGCGCGCAACACCACCGACCGCGTCTCCTCGAGCGCCCCGACCAGCTGCCGCGCCCACGCCGCGACCGCCTGCTGCGAGCTGTACCCGGGAAGCAGGACGTAGGCACGGTCGCCGAGCATCGTCGTCACCGAGTCACGGCGGAAGGCGCTCGCGTGCAGCCGCAGCACGCTGCCGGTCCGGCCGAGACGTCCCGGCTCCGAGGCCGCGAACCCGATCACCGCGACCGGACCGGCCGACGGCAGGTTCAGCGCACCCGCCAGTGACGGCACGTCCACGCCCTCGCCGTGCAGCCCGAACAGCCGCTGGATGAGCATCTCCTCCGTGGACGGCGCGTTGTGGGTGCGCACGATGATCCGTGCCGCGATCGCCGCGGCGCCCCGCAGCACGTCCGCGGCATCCGGCGAGAACGGCTGCTCACCCTGCTGCAGCCAGATCGATCCCAGCGTGCGCCCGGTCTCCCCGTCATCAGCCGGTTCACGGATACCGACGACCAGCCGTCGTTTCGTGCCGAGCTCGGCGTGCTCGGGCACGTCGACGACCTCGTCGCCGGTGCGCAGCCGGTCGTAGACGCCCCATCGGTGCAGCACCCGCAGGTAGTCGCGCGGGCCTTCCCTCCCGAGGATCGACAGGGTGCGCAGTTCGTCGGCGGTCTCGTCGGACGGCGAGTGGGCCAGCACCCGCGAGGCGGCGTCCTCGATCGACACCATGCCGCCCGCGTTGCGCGCGACGCTCTGTGCCAGGTCGAACAGGTCCGTGTCGGCGGCGAGCAGGTCGGGGTCGGCGGGTGCGGTGGGTTGCCGGTGGCTGCGGTCGAGCATGCGCTGTACCCGCGGGAAGACGTGGTCCCAGCGCGCCCGGGGATGCACCTCGACGAACGCCACCCCTGCGCTCCGGGCCGCCTCGTGCACCTCCGGCGACGCCGTCTTCGACAGCACGGCTCGGGGCCGCAGACTCGCCGGCCTCCCGGTCAGCGCGGCGAAGTACGCCAGCTCCTCGTCATCGCGCACCCCCACGTGCACGCACACGTCGGGGGCGGAGGTCTTCTCCTCCGCCGGCCCGCCATCGGCGAGCTCCGCGCCGTCGACGAGCGCCACCGAGGAGACCACCGCGGACGGATCGCCCACGACCGCGCCCACGACGGCGGTGTCGAGGGCGTCGACGAGTTCGCGCAGCGTGCTCGCGCGACCGCTGTCGGCCATCGGATACCTCCCTCACGCGGTCGTTGTCCGATTGGACGAAGTATTCCCGCTCGCTTTGTCCGATCGGCTCAGTTTACGGATGCTCACGCGCTGCTTCACTACCCACGTGTGCGAACCCGCTCGCACGTCCGCGAAGGAGGTCTCGAGGTCCATGGACGGCATCACCAACGTTCCGCAGCCGGCGAACGAACCGGTCAACTCGTACGCGCCCGGCACACCCGAACGCGCCCGGCTGGAGGCGAAGCTGGCCGAGCTGGACGCGAACCCCACCGAGGTCCACCACGTCATCGGCGGCGAGCATCGCCGCAGCGCGACGACCGTGCAGAACGTGGTGCAGCCACACAAGCACGCCTCCGTGCTCGGCACGTTCACGCACGCCACGCGGCAGGACGTCAGCGACGCCGTCGAGGCGGCCGATGCCGCGGCGCCCGCATGGGCGGCCATGCCGTTCGACGAGCGGGCCGCGATCTTCCTGCGCGCCGCCGACCTGCTGTCCGGTCCGTGGCGCGAGACCATCGCCGCCGCGACGATGCTGGGCCAGT
This sequence comes from Prauserella salsuginis, assembly GCF_024648885.1. GTDB lineage: Bacteria > Actinomycetota > Actinomycetes > Mycobacteriales > Pseudonocardiaceae > Prauserella > Prauserella salsuginis. The sequence goes on from NZ_JANBBF010000008.1 coordinate 900,924, forward strand.
CGAAGACCGCCTACCAGGCCGAGATCGACGCCCCGTGCGAGCTCATCGACTTCTGGCGGTTCAACGTCCACTTCGCACGTCAGCTGATGACCGAACAGCCGCTGTCGGTGCCCGGCGTGTGGAACCGCGTCGAGTACAGGCCGCTCGAAGGATTCGTCTACGCGGTCACGCCGTTCAACTTCACCGCCATCGCCGGCAACCTGCCCACCGCACCCGCGCTCATGGGCAACACGGTCGTGTGGAAGCCGTCGGACACCCAGGCCGTGTCGGCGTACCTGACGATGCAGCTGCTCGAGGCGGCCGGCCTGCCCAAGGGCGTCATCAACCTCGTCACCGGCCCCGGCCCCGACATCTCCGACGTCGTGCTGCCCGACCCGCGCCTGTCCGGCATCCACTTCACCGGCTCCACGCAGACGTTCCAGACCCTCTGGGCCGAGGTCGGCACCAACATCTCGCGCTACCGCTCCTACCCGCGCCTGGTCGGCGAGACCGGCGGCAAGGACTTCGTCGTCGCACACAGCTCGGCCAACCCCGACGTCCTCACGACCGCGCTGATCCGCGGCGCGTTCGACTACCAGGGCCAGAAGTGCTCCGCGGCCTCGCGCGCGTTCATCCCGCGATCGGTGTGGGCGAAGATGGGCGAGGACCTCATCGCCAAGACCAGCGCCCTCTCCTACGGCGACGTGGCCGACCTGTCTAACTACGGCGGAGCCGTCATCGACAAGCGCTCGTTCGACCGCAACGCCGCCGCACTGGAGCGCGCCAAGTCGACGCCGAGCCTGACGGTCGCCGCCGGCGGCGGCGCCGACGACAGCGTCGGCTACTTCATCGAGCCGACGATCCTGCTCGGCGACGACCCGACCGACGAGGCGTTCCAGCAGGAGTACTTCGGCCCGATCCTGGCGATCCACGTCTACGACGACTCGAAGCCGGGCGCGTTCGATGAGATCCTGGAGACGGTGGACTCCGGCTCGGCGTACGCCCTGACCGGCGCGGTGATCGCGGACGACCGCGACGCCGTGGCCAGGGCGTCCGAAAAGCTGCGGTTCGCCGCGGGCAACTTCTACATCAACGACAAACCGACCGGTTCGATCGTGGGTCAGCAGCCGTTCGGCGGTGCCCGCGCCTCGGGCACCAACGACAAGGCGGGTTCGCCGCAGAACCTGCTGCGGTGGGCCTCGGCACGCTCCATCAAGGAGACCTTCGTGGCCCCGACCGATCACCGCTACCCGCACCAGGGGGTGTGATCACCATGCCGTCTCCGCTGCGCACGAGCCTGCTCGCCGCGGCGAGGTCGAAGCGCCTCGAACGGATGGCCTCCCGGCTCTCGCTCACGCGCAAGGTCGTCGACCGCTTCGTGGCCGGCGAGACCGAACAGCAGGCGCTCGCCACCTCCCGGGACATCCTCGACTCGGGCCGGTTCATCACGATCGACCACCTCGGCGAGGACACCACGGACACCTCGCAGGCGACCGCGACCGTGCAGGCCTACCTGTCGCTCCTGTCGGCTCTCGCGCCGCTGGCCGGCGAGCAGGCCGCGGCGGGCGGACCCCGTCCCGTGGAGGTCTCGCTGAAGTTGTCGGCCCTCGGCCAGTTCGTGGGAGCCGACGGAGATCGGATCGCGCTGGAGAACGCGCACAAGATCTGCACCGCGGCCGAGGAGGCCGGCGTGTGGGTCACGGTCGACGCCGAGGACCACACGACGACCGATTCGACGTTGTCGATCGTGCGCGAGCTGCGCAGCGATTTCCCGCAGCTGGGCACGGTGCTGCAGGCCTATCTCAAACGCACCGAGGCCGACTGCGCCGACCTGTCCGGACCGGGGTCCCGGATCCGGCTGTGCAAGGGCGCCTACGCCGAGCCGGCGAGCGTGGCCTACCAGGGCGATGCGGTCGACGAGGCGTACGTGCGGTGCCTGCGGGTGCTGATGAACGGCCGCGGCTACCCGATGGTGGCCACGCACGATCCGGCGATGGTGCAGGCCGGACTTCGCCTGGCTACCGAGTCGGGCCGCGGCACCGACGAGTACGAGATGCAGATGCTCTACGGCGTCCGCGACACCGAGCAGCTCCGGCTCGTCGGGCAGCAGCGGCACCTGCGCGTGTACCTGCCCTACGGCACCGAGTGGTACGGCTACTTCATGCGCCGCCTTGCCGAGAAACCCGCCAATCTGGCGCTGTTCCTGAGGGCACTGACTTCGCAGAAGTGACCGCCGGGCCGCGCTCCTGGTGCGCCCCAAAAGCACCGGAGGCTTGGGCCAGGGCTGGCCCCCCGGGGGGCGCGCCGGGGGTCGTCGGTGTCACATCGGGTGGCGGGTCCTCGGGGTGTCCCGGGGTCCCGCCACCGCCATAGACTCGCCCGCGATCGATGATCAACGGCGAAAGGCGCGCACAAGGATGTACGCAGCAACGGTCACCCGCACCGATGGCCCGGCAGCTCTCGAGGTCACCGACACTCCCGCGCCGAAAGCCGGCGACGACCAGATCCTCATCGACGTCAAGGCCGCCGGGGTCAATTTCCCCGACCTGCTGCTGACGAAGAACATGTACCAGTACAAGCCGGAGCCGCCGTTCACGCTCGGCGGGGAGCTGGCGGGGGTCGTCCGCGAGGCCCCGGCCGATTCCCGTTTCTCCCCCGGCGATCGCGTCGCCGCCAGCACCACCACGGGCGCCTTCGCCGAGCAGGTCGTCGCGCCGGTCACCAACGTGTTCCCACTACCGGATGCGATGAGTTTCGCCGCGGGCGCCTGCCTGCCGATGAACTACCTGACCATGACGTTCGCGCTACTCAAGCGAGGGCAGCTGCAGCAGGGCGAAACGGTGCTCGTGCACGGCGCGGCGGGTGGCATCGGCACGGCCACCATCCAACTCGCCTCGGCCATGGGCGCACATGTCGTCTCCGTGGTGTCCACTGAGGACAAGGCGCGGTTCGTGTCGTCGGTCGGTTCCCACGACGTCGCCGGAGCCGACGGGTTCAAGGACGCAGTCGCCGAACTCACCGGCGGCCGCGGCGTCGACCTGGTGGTCGACCCGGTCGGCGGCGACCGTTTCACCGACTCCCTGCGCAGCCTCGCCCCGCTGGGCCGGCTGCTGGTCATCGGTTTCACCGCGGGTGACATCCCCACCGTCAAGGTCAACCGCCTGCTGCTGAACAACATCGACGTCCGCGGGGTCGCGTGGGGCGCCTACGTCATGGCCAATCCGGCGCGCCTGCGCGGGGAGTGGGACGTGCTGCTCCCCTACCTCGAGTCCGGTGTGGTCGATCCGCCGATCGCGGCGACCTATCCGCTGTCCCGGGCGGGCGAAGCCGTCGCCCAACTCGAGGACCGCGCCGTGCTCGGCAAGGTCGTGGTGGACCCGACGGCGTAACCAGGCGGCCGGGCGGCCGGCGACGGCGGCCGCCCGCGATCGTGAGGGAAACGCCCGGTGCCGCCACCCTCATTCGTTAGCCTCGAAGGCGATGAGCACGCCCGGAGCCACCGCCGCCGATACCGACAACGCGACCGACACGGCGACCGACGCCCACACCGCGACGGCCGTCGTGGATCGCGCCTACCGGCTGATCCTCGGCAGAGCCCCGGACGCCGACGGGCTGGCGTACTACACGGAGCGGCTGCGCTGCGGAGAACTGTCGAAGCCGCAGTTGTGCGCAGCGCTGGCGAGTTCGGACGAGTTCGCCGGCAGGCTCTCCCCCGAGCAGGCGGCGCCGGAAGCCGGCGCGGCCCGGGCAGCGGCCGCGCGTGACCCCGAGTTCGTCGACGCCGCCGAACTCATCCGCACCACGACGGTCGAGGACCTGGCCGCCACCGCCGAGGAGTACTTCTCCTCGCTCGACGACGCCGAGCTGCTGCTGACGAAGCCGTTGAAGGAGCCCGGCGAGGCCGCCGATCTGCTGGTGACGTTCGGCCAGGTGCTGCGCGGGCTGCAACCGGCGGCGGGCATGACGGTGCTGGATTTCGGCGCGGGCACCTGCTGGACGAGCCGGTTGCTCACCCAGCTCGGCTGCCACGTGATCGCCGCGGACGTCTCACCGTCGGCGCTCGCACTCGGCCGCGAGCTGTACGCCCGCCAGCCCGTGCTCGGCGACCGGCCGGAACCGGAGTTCCTGACGTTCGACGGCCACCGCATCGACCTGCCCGACGGCAGCGTCGACCGGATCCTGTCCTACGACGCACTCCACCATGTGCCGAACCCCGACCAGGTACTCGCCGAGTTCGTGCGCGTGCTGCGGCCGGGAGGCCTGGCCGCGTTCGCCGAACCGGGCCCCGAACACTCGCTGCAACCGCAGTCGCAGTACGAGATGCGGCACTTCGGGGTACTCGAGAACGACGTGGTGATCGAACAGGTGTGGGACCGGGCGCGCCGGATCGGGTTCGCCGACCTGCGGCTCTGCCTGCTCGACTCGGCACCGCAGTGGGTCGACCTGCCAACGTTCCAGGACGTGCTGGCCGCCCACGCCGACGGCTCGGTGTTCCCGGAGCCCACGCGCGCGGCGATCGGCGACCGGCGCATGTTCGTGCTCCGCCGCGACGGCGTCGAGACGCCCGACAGCCGCGCCGCGGACGGGCTCCGCGCCGAGCTGACGTTCTCCGACCTCGAGGTCACCGCATCCACCTCCGGTGTGGGCGGCACCACCGTCCGCGGGACGTGCCTGCTGCGCAACACCGGCACCCGCACCTGGCTGCCGTCCGACGCGGCGCACGGTCCCGTGTTCCTCGGCGCCCGCCTGCGCACGGCCGACGGCATGCTGAGCGACCGGCTCGCCGACTCCGGCGGCCGGACTCCGTTGCCCGGACGCGGTGTCGCCCCGGGCGAGGAGGTGACCGTCGCGGTACGACTCGACGTGCCCGGGCAGCTCGGCGACGCCACCGGCGCCGCGCCGGTCGCCGTGGAGTTCGACCTGGTCAGCGAGTTCGTGTGCTGGTTCTCGATCAACGGGTCGGCCCCGGTGACCGTGCCGCTGCCCTGACCCCGGTTCCGGCGCAGGACTCGGCGCCGCTGTCACCGACCCCGGTGACCGTGGGACTCGGTGTCCGATCCGTGGCGTCGTCCCCGTGCCCGACGTCCCCGTGCCCCGACGTCGCTGCGCCCCGGCCTCGCTGCGCCCCGACCTCGCCGTGCCCGTCCCCCAAACGTCGCCGTGCCCGGCCTTGGCTCTGCGCTCCGCGAGCCGCGGCGATTCGTCCCTGTTGTCCCGGTTTCCGCTGGTGGCAGCGCATACGGCTGACCGGCAGTCGGTGGGGAGCGATAACCTCCGCTCGCACTTTTGGGGAGACCTGGGACCGCGCGGCACGCGCGCGCAGACGGCGCAAGACGAGGTGAGCACCGATCCGGCAGGCGACGACGAGCGACCCGGCCAGTGCGGGCCCCACGGAGGCGAAGCTGTACGCCGCCTTCCGCCGCTACGCCGTCGGCGTGCGGATCGCCGTGGTACTCGCCTGCACCGCGCTCGCCATGATCGGCGTGCCGGACCGCTACGAACCGGCGGTGCTGGTCGCCGCAGTCGTCACGGCATGGTGCGGACTGTCTGCGTGGTGGACGTGGCGGGCCCCGCACCACGCCGTTCCGGCCAGGGTCGTCGCCGCGGCGCTCGTCGCGCTGCCGGCCGTGGAACTCACCCAGCCCTGGACGGCCATCGGCGCGTACAACGGCTGGGCGTTCGCGGTCGCGAGCATCACGAGTATCAGCATCCAGTTCGAACTGCCCACCCGGCCCCGGCTCGCCTTGCTGGTCACCGTCGTCGCCGCCGGTTCCTACGTCGCCGGTGCGGCGATGGTGCGCCCGCTGGCCGACGCAGCACTGTTCGGGGTCAGGCTGCTGCTCGACGCCCTGCTGTCGCGCTCTGTGTTCCTGCTGATCCGGTCCCGCGCCCGTGCGGCCGATCGCGGGCGGGAACGGGCGGCCGCGCAACGGCGCGCCGCCCAGGTCGCCGCGGCCCGCCGCAGCACCGAACGCGAGTACCTCGCCACGCTGCACGACACGGCCAGCGCCACGCTGATGATGGTGTCCCTCGGCGCCGGTGCGCCCCAGGGCTCGTGGCTGCCCGATCGCGCACGCCGGGACCTCGACGCGATCACCACCGTTCCCACGCCGCCGGGAACCCGCCAGGGCACCGTCGACCTCCCGGTCCTGCTCCGCCAGGCGACCGCGCACCCACTCGTCGACGTGAGCTGGGACGTTCCGGACACACTGCCGTTGCCCGCGCGGCCGGCCCTGGCGATCTCCCACGGGGTACGCGAAGCGGTGGAGAACGTGGCCCGCCACTCCGGCGTGACCGAAGCCCACCTGCGGGTGCAGCGTTCGGCGGGCGCGGTCGAGGTCACACTGGCCGACGCCGGCAGCGGCTTCGATCCCGCCACCGTCGGCGACCACCACCACGGCACGAGCGAGTCGATCTCAGGGCGCATGACCGACGCCGGCGGCACCGCCGTGATCGAATCCGCTCCCGGCCACGGCACGACGGTCCGCTGGAGCTGGTATGACTGACCACGCCACCGCCACGTCCGCGACCGGTCCGGTACCCGCTCCTTGGCCCGCCTCGACTGCGCACCCACCGGATCCGCCGTCGCCGGAGGCGTCCCCGCCGCTCGGGCAGACGGCCGAGCAGGTGCGGGACCGGCTGGTACGGGGCGCACAATCCGCGGTGCTGCTCGTCGGTGTGGCGGTGCAGCTCACCAGTTGCCTGCCCCAGCTGATCGCCAACCGCGACCGCTTCGGTCCGTGGTGGACCGAGCTGGTCGCGTTCGTCATGCTGGCGGGCGTCGCCGTGACTGCCGCGGCAGGCCTGCTGCGCCCCAGGCCGATGCCCCGTCCGCTAGCGTTCGCACTGTGCGGCGTGTGCGTGGCCGCCTCCGCCCTGGCGTCGATACCGATTCCGCCCGACCTGCTCCTCGTCGCCGACGACTGGTCGTTCGGCATCGCGGGCTGGTACATCCTCGCCCTGCTGCTGCGCATGCGCATGCGCACGATCGCGGCGTTCTTCGCGTGCCATGCGCTGGTCACTCTCATCGAGGTGCTGCTCAAGGGCGTGCCCGAGCGGTACATCACGGTCCAGATGGGCATGGTGGCGGTGTCGGTGTTCGGGTTGGAGCTCGCAGTGGCCCTGCTCGCCGTGGTGCTGCACCACACCGCGTCCGACGCGGGCGAGGCTGCCGAACGCGAGGAGCGCACCCGCACCGCGGAGGAGATCGCCGAGGCCACGCACCGCGACCACCAGGCCCGCTACGCCCGGCTTCTCGACACGACCGTCCCACTGCTCACCGGCCTGGCCTACGGTGCGCTCGACCCGGGCGACGAGACGGTGCGCCGGCGCGCAGCCATCGAAACGGCCCGTATGCGCCAGCTGTTCGCCGAGACCGACGAGGTGTCCGACCCGCTGCTCCACGAGCTGCGTGCGGGAATCGACGTGGCCGAGCGGCAGGGCGTGTCGGTGCAGCTCGCGGTACGCGGTGAGATCCGGCCGGTGCCGCAGCCGGTGCGGCAGGAACTGGTGGCGGCCGCGGCGGCGGTGCTCGCGTCGGCGCGCACCACGGCCCGTGCCACAGTGATGCGCACGCAGGCAGCGGTCCGCGTGAGTGTCGTGGCCGACGCCCCCGCCGAGATCGGCGCGGCGATCGACGCCGAACAACGGACCCGCACCGAGACCACGACCACTACGAAGAACGGGAAGCTCTGGGTAGAGGCGGTATGGCGGACGAAATCACCGTGACGGTCGTGGACGATCATCCTGCGATGCTGGTCGGCATCGAGCAGTGGTATGCCGCCGCCGCGGAGCCGCTGCGGGTCGTGGCGAGCGGCGCGACCTCGAAGACCGCGTGGCTGCCGCCGGGCGACGCCGCGGATGTCGTGGTGTTCGACCTGCAGCTGGCGGGCCAGACCACGCCGGCGTTCGGTGAGCTGCGCCGCCTCGTCGACGCGGGCAGGAACGTCATCGTCTACACCATGCGCGACGACGAGCAGACCGCGCTGACCTGCCTCGATCTGGGCGCCGTGACCTTCCTGACCAAGACCGAGGGCGCCGATCACCTCGTGTCCGCCACGTTGGCCGCCGCCCGGAACCGCCCGTACACCCCACCCGCGCTGGCCGGTGCCCTGTCGGCCAACACCAGCTCGGATCGGCCGAAACTGTCGATCCGCGAGGAGGAAGTGCTGGTCGAGTGGTTCCAGTCCGAGTCACGGGACCTCGTGGCCCAGCGGCTGAACCTGTCGCCGAAGACCGTCACGACCTACCTCGACCGCGTGCGGCTGAAATACGCCAACGCGGGCAGGCCCGCGCGCAGCAAGGCCGCCCTGGTCGCGCGGGCCATTCAGGACGGCCTGATCAACGTCGACGACCTCTGATCCGGCCGAGCCGGTACCGGAGGCGGACCGTCCGGTGATCGTGCCACCCCCAGACGCACGATCACCGGACGTCCGACGGCCGCCACTCGACGGTGGCGAGCCGGTTCAGGTCACCGAGCCGGAAGGTGTCCGGGCCGCGCTGGGCGACGAGGTTCACCATGACGAGTCCGCGCACCAGCGTCCGCGCCTCGTTCCGGCCACGACCGGTGAGGCCTGCGACGTCGTCGACGTCGAAGTCCAGCTTCCCCCCGGCTGCCAGCATGTGCAGCAGTTCGGCCTGTTGCGGGGTGAGCTGCGCGTGCGCCCGCGTCAGCACCGCACGCATGCTGGTGGCCTCGTCCCCTGCGTCGAGCTGGTCGAGCCGGGTCGCTTCGGCCGCCAGCCTGCCCACGAGCCGCGCCGGATCCGAGTCCCCACCGTGGGTGAGTTCCTCGGCGGCGATCCGCAGCGCCAACGGCAGTCCGTCGCACAGGTCCACCAACTCGTAGACGTCGGCCGGGTCCCCGGCAGCGGCACCGGTGCACGCGGCCAGCACGCGCGCCCCGTCCTGCGGTCCCAGCGGCGGCACGCTCACCCGCACCGCGCCCTCACGGGCGACCAGCCCGCGCAGCTGGTTCCGGCTGGTGACGACCGCGGCCGACGTGCCGCCCGGCAGCAGCGGCCGGGCGGCCTCGGCGTCCCTGGCGTTGTCGAGCACGACGAGCGTGCGGTTCCGCGTGGTCACCCGGCGCAGCAACGCGGCTAGCGCCACCGGTTCGGCGGGGAGCTCACCCACCTCGCAGCCGGCCTGGACGAGCAGATCGGTCAGCGCCTCGGCCGTCGTCAGCGGGGGTTCGGTGTCGAATCCGCGCAGGTCCACGTGCAGCACGCCGCCCGGAAAGCGTGGCTGGGACGTCTCCGCCGCTGCCGCGCTCACCCAGTGGGAGACCAGCGCCGTCTTGCCGACACCTGCCGGACCGTCGACGACGACGAGCCGCGCTCTCCCCCGGCCGAGCGCACCATCGAGCACGGCCAGTTCCTTTCGCCTGCCGGGCAACGGGTGAGCCGCATCGGCCACCGCGACCGCCCCGCTCAGCGAGCCGGTCCAGGCATCGGCGGCGACGTCGGTGTCGGTGCCGCCGGGGGTGTCGGTGTTGCTTGAGGTGCCGGTGCCGCCGGGGATGGCCGTGCCGACGGTGAGGGCGGGGTCGTGGTCACTGCCCGGCGACGCCGCGGGAGCCGATGCCGGAACGGGCGGCTTCGGAGCAGGCGCCGCAGCGGCGGGCGAGTTCGGACCGGGCGGCGTTGCGGCGGGCGGGGTTTCGGCGGGCGGGGTCGTGGCGGGCCTGCCGCTCCCCACGGACGGGGCACGCTGCGGGCCGTCCTCGCGGAGCAGCCGCTCGTGCACGCCCCGCAGGCTCGCACAGGGTTCGACGCCGAGGCCGTCGGCCAGCATGCGCCGCACCTCGTCGTAGGTGAGCAGCGCCTCGGCGGTTCGGCCGCTGTGGTGCAGCGCCAGCAGCAGCCGCGTCCACAGGCTCTCCCGGTGCGGATGCGCACTGGTGAGCGGACGTAGTTCGGACACGGCGCGCTCCGCCTGGCCGAGTTCGAGCCGCAGTTCCGCGCGGCGTTCGCAGACCTGGAGGTACTCCTCCTCCGCCGCATCGGCCGCGCTCGTGACCCACGGCATCGGTTCGAGTCCGCTCAACGCCCGTCCGCGCCACTGTCCCAGCGCGTCCTGCAACCGTCCGAGTTCCTCGGTGCGGCCGCGCCTGCCCGCGGCCGCACCGCGCGCCGCGTGATCGCCGGCTCCGTTCCGCCAGGCCGTGGCCGGAGCGGACGCCTCGGCCGCCTTCCGCCGCGACGCCCGGAACCGCTCCAGGTCGATGTCCCCCGGGCACACGCAGAGCCGGTATCCACCGGAGACCGCCTCGATGGCGGTGCCGGACCCGGCGCGGGAGAACCCGGTCCGCAACCGTTTGACGTAGCCGCGCAGGGTCGTGCGCGCCGTCTCGGGGGGATCCTCGTCCCACACCCGGTCGATGAGCTCCTCGGTGGTCAGCAGCCGCCCCGCGCGGAGCGCGAGCGCCGCGAGCAGGAGTCGCTGTTTGCCACCCGGAATGAGCACCGGTGCGCCGGCCACGCGCACATCCAGTTCCCCGAGCATGCCGATGTCGATCGACGTCATCGTGTCCCCCACCTGAACGTGATGGCCACCGGCCGGTCGCCCGGTGCGTCGCCGACGCTAACGACACGCACCGGAAGGGTTTGTCGGTAGAACTGCCTACAAAATCGTCCAGATCAGCGACCACGGCGCAGGTAGGAGAACTCCGAGTAGTCATCCGGTTCCGGTCGGCGGTCACGGCGACCCGGTCGGACCGGTGGCGGTGCCTGCGAGACGTGCTGCGGTTCCGGCGACGGCCCCGGGTCGGCGGGTCTGCGGTCGCCGAACACCCGCTCGTCGGCGTCCAGGACGCGGTCGAGCAGGTCGGTGTCGCCGAAACCGCGTCGCACCACCTCGGCCTGCTGCCGCGCCGCGGCGTAGCGGGCCTGCGCGATCGTGTGTGTCACCGACGCCGACAGCGCCTCCGGCGCGACGTCGCCGACACCGCCGGTGAACGTCACGCGGCTGACGCCGCCGTCCGCGGTCGCGACCACCGTGACGACGCCGTCCGCCGAGGTCGCCGTACCGGTCACCTCGGCGAGTTCCTCGGTGACCTGCCGGTACGCCTCCGCGGCCCGCGCGTTGTCGGCCGCCGCCGTGTCGATCGCCTCGATGCGGCGCATCAGATCCTGCCCGGGATCGGTCACGTCCCTGTACCTCCTCGCCGTGTGCCGGGGTCGCGCGTGGGCGGATCCACGCAGTCCTGTCCTTGCCGAATGCCACCTGCGGGTGCCGGACCGGCACGGCAACGGTGGCCCGCCGGTCAGGGGTCCCTGCGATGCCGGCCAGGCCGCCGCGGCGGCGGATGCGGCGCCGCGGCGGGGCGGTCGCGAGGCGCGGGAGGACGCGGCATCGGTCGCGGGATCCCGCGCTCCCCCGGCCCGCCGGGCGCGCGGTGCCTGCCCTCTCCGGTGCTCTGCGGCGGGGTGGAGTGCCGCTGCGGAAACTGCGGCTGCGGAGCGTGCGGTTGCGGAGGGGCCGGCGGCGGGGCCGGCGGAGACGGCGACTGGGATGAGGGGCGCTGGTATGAGGGGCGCTGGGGTGACGGCCGCTGGGCGGGCGCACCCGGCGCCCCGGGAGCCGGTCGTGGCCGTGGCGAGGCAGGGGGCCGCTGCGGCGCCGGAGGTCGTGGCGGCGCCGGAGGTCGGGGCCAGGCGGACGGCGACCCCGGAGACGGTGGCTCGGCAGGCGGTGTTCCTGGAGCCGGCGATTCGGGAACGGCCGGACCCGGCGCGGTGGCAGGCCCCTGGGCAGCCGACGAACGGGGCGAGCCCGACAGGTCCGGCCGGATGCCCGCGACGAAGGCCTGGAAGTCGCCGATCAGTTCGGCCAACTGTGCGGGCGTGGCCGTCATCACGATGTTCACGACGAGCAGCCGCCCGGTACCCGTGCGCTCGGCGACCGTGAGGAAGGTCTGCAGCTGAGCCAGGTCGGTGAGCTCGCCACCGGTGCGCACCCGCACGCCGAGCGCCTGCGTGAGGCTGCCGCTGGTGCGGCCGCCGGCACGTTCGCGCCTGCCGACCGTGACCGCGGCCGCCGTCCCGGCGAGACGGTGCGCGGTCTCGTCGGCGAGCTCGTCGAGACCCGCACCGTCCTCGCGCACCCCGCCGGTCACGGCGATCGTCGCGGTGAAGCCCGCACTCGAACCGGGGTGCACCGCCAGGAATTCCGTGTCCGGGGCGCCGGCCTGCGCAGGCGGCACCGAGCGCCACCCGTCGGGCAGGATGAATTCGATCGGAACCGGCAGCATCGTCACCAGCCCAGGTCGCGCACCATCGAGCCGACGGTGTCGGCCGCTCCGGTGACGGATTCGGTGACCTGGGCGGGGTCGATGGCGATCCCGCCGCCGAGCCTGCCGCCCAGTCCGAGCCCGATCCCGAGGTCGCCGCCGACGTGGAACTTGCCGTCCTCACCCATGCCGAACGCGGCACCGGCCTCGGCGCCCGCGCCGGCCCAGCCCTCGGCGTTGACACCGGCTTCGACACCGGCGACCTCGACGGCGGCGCCGACGTCCGCCCGTCCGCCGGCGAACGCGTCGGCACCGATGTCGATACCGGTCAGGCCGACGTCGGCGTTGGCGTTGGCCGCCGCCTCGACCGCCGCGTTGGCGTGGCCGTTGACGCCGAGTGGACCGGCGTCGAGGCCGCCTTCGGCACTGCCCCGGGCGGCATGTGCCTCGGCCCCGGCGCCCAGCGACGCACCGGTGGCGTCGGCCGTCGCCTCGGCATCGGCGGATGCTCCGAGCAGGGAACCGCCGAGCATGCCCTGACCCCCGACCACGCTCGTGTCGAATTCGCCGCCGATCTCGCCCTCGGCGACACTCACGCCCGCTGCTGCCTGCGCGCTCGCACTGGGCAGCTGGATGCCGAGCGTGTCGACCAGCCGCGCGACGGGATCCTCTTTCAGTCCCTGCTGACCGCCCCACGGCCGATCGATCCGACGTTCCCGGACCCGTTCATGCTCCCGGCTGTAGCCGCCCTGCCCGTCGGGCTGCAGCCCGAGCGTCGAGGCCAGCTGCGTGCCGGCCGCGTCGACGCGTTGCCGCGCGTGGTCGAGCACGGCCTGCGCCTCGGCCAACAGCCCGCCGCCCGGGTCGGCCTGCGGCGCCGGCGCGCCCGCCGCAGCGTGCATCTGGTGCTGCGCCGTCGCGGCGCGCCCGGCCGCCTGGGCCTGGGTGTGCAGCTCGATCGCGCGCTGCGCCTCGCCCTGCCCCCAGGCCAGCACGTCTGCGAAGTCCGCGAGCGTCTGCCCTCCCCTGGCGACCGTGTCGACCAGTTCCGTCCACTTCGGCGGTTCGGCGCCGAACGCGTCGCGGAACATGGTGCTCGCCTCGCCGATCCAGTGCTGCGGATCGATCTGCCCCAGCAGGCCGCCGACCTCGCCGACGGTGCCGAGGTTGCCGACGATCTGCCGCAGATCCTCGGCGATCTGCTCCGGGTGCCCCGGAACGAGCTGCTTCGGATCCGTCGTCTGCCCGAGCTGAGCGACCATCTACCGTCCCCCGTCCAGCACACTCGCGATCCGGCCCGGCTGCCCGCCGGACGCGGGTGCCTGCGGAGCCTGTGCCACGGCTTCCTGCAACCCGGAGAAGACGCTCAGGCCTTCCTGTTCCTGCTCCAGGTACCGGTCGGCGGCATCGCGCAATCCGCTGCCGTGCTCGTCGGCCCGCTCCCGGAGCGAGCGCAGCTGCTGTTCGACGTCCGCCATGAAGCCGGCCCACGCCGACTGGATGTCGCTGTGCCCGTAGTCGCCACCGGGTCCGTGCCAGGCGACGTCCGCCGCCCGCTCCACCGTCTCGGCGATCCGGCCCGCGGTCAGCCGCAGTTCGTCGGGCACCGCCCCGAAACCAGCCATGCCATCCCCTGTGCCTCGTCGGCTCCGCCTGGCGCGGCGGACCCGTGGGTTGCCGCGCTGCGCGCGATGCTGCCGGGGCGTGGTGGTTTCCCGGTGGTTCGCCGGTGGTTCGGCCGTCACACGGGCGCGATCAGCCTGCGCGCGTGCTGTCCCGCACGACGAGCTTCGGCACCAGGGCGACGTGTGCGGCGTCGCGCGTGGCGGACCCGCCGCCGGCTGCGTCGGCCAGCAGCCGTACCGCCTCGTCGGCGATGCGCCGGGTCGGCTGGTCCACAGTGGTCAGCGGCGGCTCGGCCAGGCGGGTGAACTCGATGTTGTCGAACCCGGTGACCTGGACCTGATCGGGGACGGCGATTCCCCTGGTGCGACAGGCACGCACGGCACCGAGCGCGATCAGGTCGTCGGCGCACACCAGCGCGTCCGGCAGCTGCCCGGCGTCGTGCAGCAGGCCCACCGCCCGTTCGCCCCACTCCACGCTGTAGTCGCCGAGCAAGGTCCACTGTGGATCCGTGGCGAGGTCGAACTCTTCGGCGTGCCGGCCGAACCCGGCGTGGCGCAACTCGCTCGACGAGTTCGTCAGCCGCGCACCGAGGTAGGCGGCCGAGCGCGCGCCGCCGGCCCGGACGTGGTCCAGGACGGCACGCATCGCCGCCATGTCGTCCACCCCGACCCAGTCGGTGCTGGTCCCGCCGACGAAGCGGTCGAGCTGCACGAGCGGCAGGCGTTCGGCGGTCCGCTGCACCGCGGCGGTGCTGTCGGTGCCGTGGCACGGGCTGACGATGATGCCGTCGACGTTGCGGGTCACGAGGGCGTCCAGGCGCTTGGCCTCGGTGTCGGGGTCGGACTGGGCGTCGCAGAGCAGTAGTTCCTTGCCGTCGGCCCCGAGCGCATGCTCGACGCTCTCCACCAGCGCGGTGAAGAAGGGATTCCGGATGCTCGGCACCACCATGCCGACGGTGTCGGTGCGGCTCACCCGCAGCGCCCGCGCGATCGGGTTCACCTCGTAGCCGAGCTCCGTGGCGGCCGCCCGGACCCGTTCGGCGACGTCCGACGAGACCTTGCGCCCGCCCGACAGCGCACGGGAGACCGTGGCCGTCGAGACTCCGGCGCGGCGGGCAACGTCCGCGATGGTGACCCGGTGCAATCGTTTACCTCTCCGTCGTGGGTGAAACCGGAACTTAATCGGTTCCCCTGGCACGAGTCCAGGCTAGACCATTGACCTTCCACTGAAAGCCTCTCTAACGTACTCCGCAATTCGCTGGCAATCGATTACACGACTTGCCCACCGGAGTCAGTTGCAGACCGAAGTCAGTTGCACACCCGAGTCACCGTTCCCGCGGTGCACACCCGTCGGCGGCCGTGTCGAAGCCGTGGTCGCCGAACCCACTTCCCCGAGCATCCCCGCCCACCGAGCACAGAGAGCACAGATGAGCACTCTCGGAGTCTTCCCTCCCAAACCGCACGCCCTGCGTGAGCTGTTCGGCACCGACAAGGTCGTGATCGGCGTCGTGCACCTGCCCGCCCTGCCCGGCAGTCCGCACTACACCGGAGCCCCGATGGCCGACATCCGCACGTTCGCCGTGGAAGAGGCCCGCGCCTACCTCGACGGCGGATGCCACGGCGTCATCGTGGAGAACCACTGGGACATCCCGTTCCCGAAGCCCGGAAGACACGGCTACGAAACGTCGGCCGCGATGGCCGTCGTCACCGCCGCGGTGCGCGACGCGACAGACGGCGGCGTCGGCGTGAGCGTGCTGTCCAACGCCGCCGAGTGCGCGATCGCCTCCGCCTGGTCCGGCGGCGGCGGGTTCGTGCGGGTCAACCAGTGGGCCAACGCCTACGTCGCCAACGAGGGCATCATCGAAGGCCAGGCTGCCGACGCCACGCGCTACCGCAGCCGCATCGGCGCGGGCCCGGTCAAGGTGTTCGCCGACGTCCACGTCAAGCACGGCGCCCATGCGATCGTCGCCGACCGGACACTGGCCGAGCAGACCGAGGACGCCGAGTTCTTCGACGCCGACGTGCTCATCGCCACCGGTTCCCGCACCGGGGACGCCGCGGCCGTCGACGAGGTGGCCGGCATCAAGGAGCACACGAGCCTGCCCGTCGTCATCGGCTCCGGAATCACCGCGGGCAACATCGGCGAGCTGCTGCCCGCCTGCGACGGCGTCATCGTGGCCTCGTCGGTGAAAGACAACGGCCGCTGGTGGGGCCGGGTCGATCCGGCCAAGGTCCGCGAACTGACCACGGCAGCCGAGCGGGCGGGCGCGGTTCTGCCGTGATCGTGTTCTGCGGGTACGCCAACAGCGACGTCACGGCAGCGGTGCCGGCCCTGCCCGCCGCAGGGCAGCGGATCCAGGCCGTGGCGGTCGAGCGGGGCGACGGCGGCATGGCGGCCAACGCCGCGGCCGCCGCCGCCCGCCTCGGCGCCGACGCCCGGTTCGCCGGTGCGGTCGGTGCCGACGCCCTGTCGACGGCCTTCCTCGACACCCTCGCCGCCGACGGCGTCGACGTGAGCCCGACGCGCCGGAACGCGCAGCTGACGACCGCGCTCGTACTGCTCACCCCGGACGGGGAACGGTCGATCATCAGCCAGGACGACGACCTCGACGGCACCGACATCGCCGAGGCGGCCAGGCAAGCGGCCGGCGGCTGGCTCTACCTGGACGGCTACCGCTTTCCCGACGCCGCGTCGGTCCTGCCGGACAGCGCCGCGTCGGTCCTGCCGGACAGGGCGCGGGTGGTGGTCGATCTCGACGGCTGCGAGACCCGGTCCGCGGCAATCGCCGCGCTCGGCGCCGCCGAGCACGTCGTGCTCGGGCGCACCCAGGCGACCGCGCTGCTCGGCGACGACGACGCCTGGGCGCAGCTGGCCCAGCGCCACGACGTCCACGTGGTCGTCACCGACGGCGGCCGCGGGGCGCTACTCGTCCCGCCGGAAGGACCGCCGCAGCAGATACCGCCGATCGACGTGTCCGTTGTGGACTCGACGGGCGCTGGCGACTGCTTCGTCGGCGCCTACTGCACCGAACTCGCACGCGACGCCTCGCCCGCGAGCGCCGCCCGGTTCGCGGCCGTGGCCGCGGGCCTGTCCTGCACGCGCGCGGGTGCGCGCGCCGGACTTCCGTACCGCGCCGCGGTGCTGTCCCGTCTCGAAGCCGGCGGATCCGGCCCGGACACCGGTTCACCCGGAAAGGAGCGAACACCATGCGACGCAAGCTGATCGCGCTCGCCGCACTGGGGGTACTGCTCGTCGCCACGGCCTGCGACACCGCGGCGAGGCGCGAAATGGCGGCAGAGGCGCGCGCGCAGCAGCAGGGCCCGCCCCCGCCGTCCGAGGTGGCCGAATCCTGCGAGGTCGACGGGGGCCGGCCGAAGATCGGCGTCGTGCCGATCAACCTGCAGGCGCTGTTCTTCAACCAGATCATCACCGGCGCCGAGGACGTCGCCCAGCAGGCTGGGGTCGACGTGCAGGTCGTCAACGGGGACGACGATTCGCAGAAGCAGGCGAACGCGATCGACGACCTCGTGGCCAACAACTTCGACGCGATCATCGTCGACGCGGTCGACACCGACGGCATCAGGCCCGCGATCCGCCGGGCCGACGCCGCCGGGGTGCCGGTGGTCGCCGTCGACGCCGTCGTCGACGACGAGGCGGTATCGACGCAGGTGGGCACGGCGAACGTCGAAGGCGGCCGGCAACTCGGCGAGCAGCTGCTGAAACTCAGCGGCGGCGACGGCGACGTCGGGATCGTGGGTGCGCTCAACAGCACCGTGCAGCTCCAACGGCAGAAGGGTTTCACCGACCGTGTGACCGAGGGCGGCATGGCGATCCGGCACGTCGTGGACGGGCGCAACATCCAGGAGCAGGCCCAGACCGTGGCCGAGAACCTGCTCACCGGGAATCCCGATCTGCCGTACGCCTACGCGACCGGCGAACCGGCACTCATCGGCCTCGCCGCGGCGGTCGCGAGCCAACAGCGCAGCGACGACATCGAGGTCGTCGGCTGGGACCTGTCGGCACAGGCGGTCGACGGGCTGCGCGCAGGCTGGATCAAGGGCGTCGTGCAGCAGAACACGTTCGAGTTCGGCTATCAGTCGATGAACGCGGCGATCGACCTGGTCTGCGGACGCGACGTGCCCGCGGACGTTCCGGTGCCGACCCAGATCGTCACCCCGGAGAACGTGTCCGAGTACCTCTACTACCTGGAGCGGGGATGATGAGTCACGAGAGCACCGATGCCCGGGCCGGCGACACGCTCGTCACGCTCGAGGGCATCACGAAGTCGTTCGGCGCGGTGCAGTCACTGCGCGGGGTCGATCTCCGGCTGGGCGCAGGCGAGGTGCTCGGCCTCGTCGGCGACAACGGCGCGGGGAAGTCCACCCTGATGAAGGTGCTGGCCGGGGCGATCCGGCACGACGCGGGCTCGATCACCGTGGGCGGCAGGCAGGTGCGGTTCCACAGCCCTGCCGACGCCCGCAGCGAGCACATCGGCATCGTCTATCAGGACCTGGCCCTGTGCGACACGCTCGACGTCGCCAGCAACCTGTTCCTCGGCAGGGAACCGCGCCGGGGGCCGTTCGTCGACCGCGGCGAGATGCACCGGCAGGCCGCCGAGATGCTGTCCACATTGCACGTGCGGGTGCGCTCGACGCACCAGGAGATCGGCGAGCTGTCCGGCGGGCAACGGCAGGCGGTCGCGATCGCGCGCGCCGTGTCGTTCCAGCCGAAGGTGCTGATCCTCGACGAGCCGACGGCCGCCCTGGCGGTCGCCGAGGTGCGGCAGGTGCTGCGCATGATCCGCGAGGTCGCCGCCCGCGGTGTCGGCGTCATCCTCATCACCCACCGGCTGCAGGACCTGTTCGAGGTGTGCGACCGCATCACGGTGATGTACGAGGGGCGGAGCGTGGAGGACGCCGCGATCGCCGACCTCGACATCGAGACGCTCGTCGGGATGATCACCCGCTCGAACACGACGACCGAGGAGGCCGCATGACGACGCAGGTCGAGTCCCCGCCGCAGCGGGACCTGGCGGCGGAGCCGTCGTGGTGGGAACGGGTGAACAAGGCGACCGTCGCGATGCTCGGCGTCACGGTGGCGCTGTTCATCGGGTTCGGCCTGGCGTCGCCGAACTTCCTGACGTTCGACAACATGTCGAACCTGGCGACGCAGGTGGCGATCACGCTGATCGTGGCGATCGCGATGACGTTCGTGATCACGACGGGGCAAATCGACCTGTCGGTCGGCTCCACGGTCGCGTTCGTCGCGGCGATGACCGCCGAGCTGCTGCAGCTGGGTCTCGATTCGTCGCTCGTCATCGTGGTGGGTCTGCTGGCCGGCCTGTTCTGGGGTTCGGTCAACGGCTGGCTGTCGGCGTACCAGAACATCCCGCCGTTCATCGTCACCCTCGCCGCGATGTCGATCATCCGCGGATTCGCTCTGCTGTGGACGGAGGGATTCTCGGTCCCCATCGACCGGCGGCTGTTCGTCGCGAAAATCGGCGAGGCCGAGTTCCTCGGGTTCTCGGCGCTGGCGTGGATCGCGCTGGCCACCGCCGTGGTCGGCGGGATCCTGTTGTCGCGCATGCGCTTCGGCCGCTACGTCAACGGCATCGGCGCACAGGAGGAGTCGGTGCGCCGTGCGGGTGTGAACACCCGCCGCATCAAGATGATCACGCTGATGCTGACGGGACTCGCGGCGGGAGCGGCGGGCATTCTCACGGCGGCGCGGCTCGGTTCCGGATCCGCGAACGCGGCGGAGGGCTTCGAGCTCACGGTGATCGCGGCGGTGGTGCTGGGCGGCACGAACCTGTTCGGCGGTCGCGGCACGATCGTCGGCACCGTGATCGGCGCACTGATCACCGGCATGATCGCCAACGGCCTGACGTTGATGGGTGTGAGCCCGTTCCTCACGCCGATCGTGACGGGTCTGGTGCTGATCGCAGCGATCTGGATCAACCTGCGCGGGCGGTCGCTGGCCCAGCTGTTCTCCCACCTGACGGCGCGGCGCACATGACCGCCGTCACCACGGTCACCGGCCCGGTGCCCGCCGCCCAGCTCGGGCTGACCCTCACGCACGAGCATCTGCACAACGACGTGCGGGCCGCGGTCGGCCCTCCCGCCGACCCCGGGCTGGCGTGGTTGCGTGACGCCGAGACCGATTCTCGGATCGCATGGTTGCTGCGCGAGGAGCCCTACGCGTGCCTGGACCACTGCACGCTGGACGATCCGGGACCGGTGGCCGACGACCTGGCCGCGTTCGCCGCGGCGGGCGGCGGCACGGTCGTCGACGTCACGCCACCGGGCCTGGGCAGGGATCCGCTGGTACTCAAGGAACTGTCCGAACGCACCGGAGTGCGGATCATCATGGGATCGGGTTGGTACCTGGAGAACTTCCATCCTCCCGGACTGTCCACAACGGACGAATCTGGACTGGCGGCAGCGCTGCTCGACGAGTTCCGGAGCGGGGCCGGTGGCACGGGCATCTCCCCCGGGGTCATCGGCGAGATCGGCGTCTCCCCCGCCTTCACCGACGCCGAACGTCTCGCGCTGCGCGCAGCCGCCGTCGCGCAACGCGAGGCCGGCGTCCCGCTGTACGTGCACCTGCCGGGATGGCAGCGCCGGGCCCACGAGGTGCTCGACATCGTCCTCGACGAGGTCGGCGCGGCACCCGGGGCCGTCGTGTTGTGCCACATGGACCCGTCCGGCCACGACGTCGACTACCAGCGGT
This sequence comes from Prauserella salsuginis, assembly GCF_024648885.1. Classification (GTDB taxonomy): domain Bacteria; phylum Actinomycetota; class Actinomycetes; order Mycobacteriales; family Pseudonocardiaceae; genus Prauserella; species Prauserella salsuginis. The sequence continues at coordinate 921,490 of NZ_JANBBF010000008.1, forward strand.
CGGTCGCACGGCGCGGCGTGTGGCTGGAGTTCGACATGATCGGCATGCCGTTCCGCTACCCCGGTGAAGGCCAGTCGCCCGCGCCCGCCGACACGGCACGGGCGGTCGCCGGACTGATCACCGACGGATTCGGCGACCGGCTGCTGCTCAGCCACGACGTGTTCCTCAAGAGCATGCTCACCGTGCACGGCGGCAACGGTTTCCGGTACGTCCCGACACTGTTCACCGCGCGCCTGCACGAGCTCGGCGTGCCCGCCGACGTGACGTCGGCGCTGCTGCGCGCCAACCCGCCGCGGCTGTTCGAGGCCGCCGCGGGCGGCTGAGGGCCCACCGGCGCGCTGTACCACCAGCCCGATTCTCCACCGATCCGCTGCCCCACCGAGACCCGCTGTCCTACCAACCCGCACCCGACCCCGAGACGGGGCGTCAACCAGCAACCAGAAAGGGAAAATCTCCGTGGCACGAGTACTGATCGCCGGTGAAAGCTGGATCACGCAGTCCACCCACATCAAGGGAGTGGACTCGTTCGTCACGAGTTCGTACGTGGAAGGCGTCGCTCCGCTGCGGACGGCACTGACCGCACGGGGGCACGACGTCGTGCACCTGCCCGCGCACCTCGTGCCGTCGGACTTCCCCGAGGACCAGGCGGCGCTGGAGGCCTACGACGTCGTCGTGCTGTCCGACATCGGCGCGAACTCGGTGCAGCTCGCACCGGCGGTCTTCGAAGGGGCACGCCCCGGCGGCGACCGTCTCGCCGCACTGCGCGACTGGGTCGACGCGGGCGGCGGCCTGCTGATGGTGGGCGGCTACCTGTCGTTCACCGGGTTCGAGGCGAAGGCCGCCTACCGCAACACGGTCCTGCACGAGGTGCTGCCGGTGGACCTGCTGCCCGAGGACGACCGGGTGGAGCTGCCGGCGGGCGCCCACGGGCAGGTCGTCGCCGAGCATCCGGCCCTCGGCGACGTGAGTGGCGAGTGGCCGCGCCTGCTCGGCTACAACCGGGTGCGCCCACGGCCTGCCACCGAGATCCTCGCGACGATCGGCGACGACCCGCTCGTCGCTGTCGGCGGCTACGGCGAGGGCCGCACCGCCGTGTTCACCTCCGACTGCTCGCCGCACTGGGCCCCACCCGAGTTCTGCGAACAATGGCCCGGCTACGCGGCCGTGTTCGGCGGCCTGATCGACTGGCTCGCGGCGTGAGCCGGTCGCGTCACCTCCTGCATACCTGCGAACCCGCACTCGAGCGGGCGGCCGGCATGCGGTTCGTCCGAGACGTCCACGACGGCACGATCGGCGAGCCGGAGTACGCACGGTATCTGGAGTTCGAGGCCGGATTCGTCGACACCGCGGCACGACTGCACGGGCTCGCGGTGTGGCAGGCACCGCACTGGCGGGCCGTCACCCGCAACGCCGGCGCCCTGCACGGACTGACGACCGAGCAGACCGAGTACTTCGCGGCCGCGCGCGCGGCGTGGCCCGTCGCAGCCGAGGTGTCCGACGCGGCACGGCGCGCCGCGTCGGTGCTGTCGGACTACGCCGTCGCGGCCGCCGAGGACGGCGGCTACCCGGCCGTCACCACGGTTCTGTTCGCCGCGGAGACGCTGTATCTGACCTGGTGCACCCGTGCCCACCGCGACGGGACGCCCCCCGCGGGTCCGATCGCCGACTGGGTCGCCCTGCACACCCGCGACCCGTTCGTCTCCGGCGTCGACGCGCTCGGCGCAGCCGTCGACGAACTGCCCGCCGACGTACCCGACGACCGTCTCGCCGCGTGGTTCACCGGCATGCTCGACGCCGAGATCAGCTTCCACGACGCGGTGTACCTGTAAGCGGGCCGCACGGCACGATTACGGGAGCGGGGCCGGCGCGCCATCCCGGCCTAACGGCATGCGGGAACACAAGACGGCGCGGAGAACGCCGCAGCCGGACGCCACCCGCCCCTGCGGAACCGGGCCGCCCCCGCCGTGGTCCCCTCGCGCAGGTCGCGGCGGGGCCACGGCGGGGCGGCCCTGGACGGGCGAGCGGCCGGGCGGGCTCAGTCTCCTGCCAGCTCGGGAGGGAATCCGCCGGTCGCGATCGGACCCCAGTCATCGATCGTGATCCGCAACAGGGACTTGCCCTGCCGCTGCATCGCCTCGCGGTACTCGTCCCAGTCGGGGTGTTCCCCGGAGATGCAGCGGAAGTACTCGACGAGACCGTCGAGCGCATCGGGCATGTCGAGCACCTCGGCAGTGCCGTCGAGCTGTACCCAGGCGTCGTTCCACTCCTCGGAGAGCACGCACAACGACACGGTCGGGTTCCGCCGCGCGTTGCGGGTCTTCGCTCGGCTCGGGTACGTGGAGATGACGACCCGGCCGCTCTCGTCCACACCACAGGTGACCGGCGACAGCTGTGGCCTGCCGTCGGTTCGCGTCGTCATCAGCACCGTGCGGTGGCGCGGCCGCACGAACTCCAGGAGCGTGTCCCTGCCGACCCGTTCGGCGGTGGCGATGCGTGGCAACTCTCCAACCTCCTGGTGTGCTCGTCCTCACCGGCGACCCGTCCGATCCACGGGTGTACGCGGCCGAACTGTACCGCCCCACCGCGGCCGCCGGCCGCAACGTCTCACCGCGGTGGTGCCGTCGTCGCGGCAGTTTCTACCGACGCGGCGGCGCCTTCACGGCGGCGTCGTTCACCGACGGCGGCGTCGTTCACCACAGTGCCTTCCTGCACCGCAGCGTCTTCCTGCACCGCGGTGTCGTCGTGCACCGCGGTGTCTTCTCTCGCCACACCGCCCGTCCCCGCGGCGACCTCGTACCGCCGCGACCGGCCCTCGCCGCGACCTCGTGCCGCAGCGCAGTCCCACGGGCCCGGCTGCCGGTACGCACCACGGATACGGTTACCGATCGTCGCCGGCAGCTGTCCGGCCGATCTCTGTGATCATTTTTCGGTTTCGTGAAATGTCTCTACCAATACATTTTCACGAATGAATCACGAGTGGCATTCACGTTCCGTATCCGGTTATCACGCAGTGTATTCGACGTGGCACGCCGAGCACAGTGACACGTCCGAGCGATATCGACGAGCCGTGACCGGACACCCACACAATGCCGTCACCATGGCCGTCGCCGCCGGCACAGTCACTCACACGTGCCATTATTTTCGCTGGTCACAGCGTTTTGACCGGCGGACTTGGCCAATCGACCCGTGTTTCTGATACGTTCGCGCAGTTGTCTGGCGCGAGTCAAAGAAAGCCGACTCCTGGGCGCCTAAACCTTCTCCCGGAAAACGATCTGTGTTCCACGACACCGATCCGTGACTTTTCCGTTGCTGTTTCGTAATCTCTCGGAAGGTGTTCGCGACAACCCCGCGTGTTCCCCAGCACGGTCGCGACCCTGCCGATCCGGAACCCCGACCGGTCGGCACGCGAAACAAAAAAGGAGAACCACCCCGTGGAGTGGAACGACATCCCCCGGAACGCGAAGAACATCTTCGCGCGAAAGGCCCTGACCCCGAGTTCCCCGAAGCTGAACGCCTCCTTGAAGGAGAGTGTCCGCGGCTACGCCGCCGTCGGACTCCTCGCCACCGCCCTCGCCGGAGTGGTCGGCCAGGCCGCGTTCGCCGACGAGGAGGTCAACCCGGCCGCAACCCAGCGCACCGCTGATTCGGCGGTGCAGAACGCCGGCGTGGTCCGTGCGCACAGCCACTTCGGCGTCGCCCAGCTCGGCGAGAAGGCCTCCGATTCCCAGAAGTCCAACGATTCCGGGAAGTCCGAGCAGAACGGCGGTTCCGGTGGCCAGGCCCAGCCCGCGGGCCAGGCCGACGAAGACAGCAAGCAGCAGGCCGATCAGCAGCAGGCCCAGCCGCAGCAGGCCCAGCCGCAGCAGAAGCAGCAGGCCGACAAGCAGGCGCAGAACCAGCCCGCCCCGAAGGCCAAGCCCAAGCCTGCGCCGAAGCCGCAGTTCGACCAGGTCGACCGCTGGATCAACCGTGCGATCGACATCCTGCGGCAGAACAACGTCGAGATCACCCACGAGAAGCGGGACGAGATCCGCACGATCATCGAGAAGGAGTCGAGCGGAGACCCGCGGGCCATCAACCTGTGGGACAGCAACGCGGCCAAGGGCATCCCGTCGAAGGGCCTGATGCAGACCATCGACCCGACGTTCGACGCCCACAAGCTGGCGGGCCACGACGACATCTACAACCCGGTCGACAACATCATCGCCGGTGTCCGGTACACGCTGGACCGCTACGGCAACTTCGACGAGCACCCCGGCCTCGCCTCGATGGCCGGTGGCGGTGACTACCAGGGTTACTGAGCACGCGGCGCAGCCGCAGCCGATCGGTCTCGTCGGGCCGCTCGGGGATTCGCGACGGATCCCCGAGCGGCCCGCTCGCGTGCGCGGGCGAGGTCAGAGCGCGTGGCCACCGGCGACCTGCACAACCTGGCCGGTGATCCAGCGGGCCTGGTGCGAGGCCAGGAAGACGACGGCGTCCGCGATGTCGTCGGGCTCGCCGACCCGTCCCATGGGCACGGCGCGGGTGGCGTGTTCCAGGAGTTCGCCATCGAGCCAACCGGTCTGCACCGGGCCCGGTGCGACGGCGTTCACCCGAACCCCGGACGGTGCGAGATCCAGCGCGGTAGCTCGCGTGACCGCCTCGAGCACGGCCTTCGACGTCCCGTAGCCCACCTGCCCGGGAAACGCCCGCGCGGCATCGGTCGACACGTTGATCACACACGGCGGATCGCCACCCTGCCGCTCCCGGACGAGTTCGGCGGTCAGGAGTGCCGGAACAACCGCGTTCACGCGGTAATGCCGCTCGAGCGACCCGCGGGTGACCGTGTCCACGGTGTCCGGCGTCTCGCAGTGCGCCGCGTTGTTGACCAGAACGTCTACCGAACCGAGGCGCTCGACCACCTCCCGCACCAGCGCCCGGGCCGCAGCCTCGGCCGACAGGTCCGCCTCGACGGCGATCGCGCCGTCGAGCTCGTCGGCCAGCCGCCACGCCTGCTCGGCCGGCGGCGTGACATGAGCCCATGAGGTCTCGGCCGGCGCAGGAGACTCGGCTTCCAGGTAATGGATCGCGACGCGAGCCTCCTGAGCCGCGAAAGCACGGCTGATCGCCGCGCCGATGTTGCCCGCACCGCCGGTCACGAGGACGTTCCGCCCCGCAAGACGAGGATCGATCATGCCGGTGTCCTACCGGCACCCCATCCCGGTGTCGACCGATTTTCCGACGGCACGACGCCGCTCGTCAGGGTTTGCGGCCGAGGCCGACGATGCCGCTCGAGGTGGCCGGGTTCGCGCGGAACTCTTCCGATGCGGGTGATGCGCGCAGCTCCGGCTTCCACTCCGGCGTCCATGTGATACCGGGCTCGACGAGTTCGAGGCCGTCGAAGAACTGCGCGAACTCCTCGCGGGACCGGAGGAACAGCGGCGAGCTCGAGCGGGCGTACTGCGCCCTGATCGCCTCCCGTTCGTTCTGGCCCTCGTCCGGTACCCCGTCGTCGGTCAGGTGCGAGGTCAGCAGGTACGAGCCGGGCCGGAGGCGGTCGAGGTAGTCGCGGATGACGCCGCGCGGATCGTCGTCCGGGCCGAAGAAGTACAGCACGTTGACCGCGATCAGGCCGATCGGCTTCGTGGGATCGAGCACGCCGGTGTCGAGCGCCGCCTCCCACACCTCGTCGACGTCGAGCAGGTCGGCGTGGATCACGGCGTGGCGGGTCGGATCACCCTCCTGTTCGAGCAACACCCGCGAGTGCGCCACCGCCACGGACTCGTTGTCGACATAGACACAGCGACTGTCGGCGTTGACCGAATCGGCGATCTCGTGGACGTTGCCCACCGTCGGCACACCGGATCCGAGGTCGAGGAACTGGGTGATGCCCTGATCGGCGAGGTACTGCACACCGCGGCCGAGGAACTCCCGCCCGACGCGGGCCATCGTCCGCACGATCGGGAAGGTCTCGACGGCCTTCGCGCCGAACTCGCGGTCGATCGCCCAGTTGTTGTGCCCGCCGAGGAACCAGTCGTAGATCCGCGCGGGATTCGGGCGTTCCAGATCCACGCCCTCCGGTACGGAGCCCTGGCCGTTCGGCGCCATCGTTCCTCCTCGTCGTCCCCGCGGACGCGTCGTTGATCAACCGCCGCCGTCACCCTACCGAGGGAGCAGGCTGCTTCCCATCCCGCGCGGAGTGCCCGGTTCCGGGCCTCGTCCCACCCGCGCGGGGCCCACCCGCGCACGCGGGGCCGATCAGCGGACGAGCCCGGTGATGCGGGTGCGCATGTCCTCACCGAGGAATCGACGCAGCGCGGCGGTGAGCTCGTGGCGAGCCTGCTGCTGATCGGCCGCGAACGCGCCAGCCAGCTCGCCCATGGCCAGCAGCGTTCCGGTGGGCGCGCGCCCCGCTTCGTGCATGCGTGCGGCGTGTTCGCGCAGCCCGTCGCTCTGCACCTCACCGTCCTGGAACGCGCCGAGGATGTCCTGGAGCTTCTTGAGCCGTTTCAGCACCGCCGCGTGCTCGGCGGCCGGGCACAGCGGCCGCGCGAACTCCAGCAGGTACCGCAGCTCCTTGCACCGCTTCCGCAGGTTGTGCACGTCCTCGGCAGGCGTTTCCGGGGTGATCGCCGCGGCCTTGCGGGTCACCTTCTTCGCCGTGCGCGCCAGCCGGTCCCGCACGAACGTCCTGACGTCGGGAACCCGGCCGGCCTCGCCGCCCGCCGCCCCGGTGTCCTCGGTCGTCCCGGTGTCCTCGGCCGCACCTGTGTCCTCGGCCGCACCGGTGTCGCCGTCACCGATGACGTCCGTCAGGGTCGCGGGCCACTCCTCCAGCAGCCGGGTGAACCGGCGGGTGCGCAGCGCACGGACGAGTGCGCGCCGGGCAGTGTCGCGCTCGCGGTGGAGATGGTCGCGGAACGGCGCGAGGTCGTCCGACTCGCCTGCCGTGAGCCTGCCGGCGAGGTCGTCGAATCCGAGCAGGTAGACGTCGAGGTCGCGCGTCGGCCCGGTCACCTCGCCCAACCACGTCAACGCCGCCGAGTGCCGCTCGACCGGCCGCGCCGGCAGTACGTCGCCTGCGAGTTTCAGCAGTGACCGGGTCCGCCGCACGGCCACGCGCAGATCGTGCAGATACTCCGTGTCGACGTCGGCGATCGTGCCGTCCACGTTGGCTGCGATCGCACGGGCGTGCGCCCGCAGCGCGAGCGCGACGGCCACGTCGGCGGGCATGTCGGGCGACAGTTCCGGGGGCTCGGGCCGATCCGGCAGACCGGCCGCGGCCAGCAACTCCTCGTAGAGGTCACCGGAGTGTTTGCGGAACGTCCTGCCCGCGTCGTCACCGCCCTGCGACCGAGGAGCGCAGAGGGCCTTCCTGATCCGTTTCGCGTGCTTGCCCACGCCCGTGGTGAGCACGTCGACACGGATGAGCGGCTCCGTACGCACCGGCTCCTGCACGGTCGTCTCCCGCCAGACGAGACCGGCGACCACCCTTGCCTCCTCGTCCCGCACGTGCACCTCGCGGGTCACCGTGCGGGCACGCAACACGGGCGCGACGGCACGCACCCACATCGGTCCGGCGACGAGCTCGCGGACGTCGCCGTCGGGCAATTCGCCGGCGAGTGCGGGCCACTCGGGTGGTCCGGACAACGGAGTGCTCGCAGTGTCGTCGCCACGAGTAGCGGTCAGTGAACCGGGGCCGGAGGCGCGGTCGTGGGTCAGCCGCACGCCCTTGCGCCGCAGTCGCCAGTCGGCGGTGTCGAGGTGGGTTCGGTTGCGAATCCGGCGCGGACCGGCCTCGAGGGTGTAGCGCGACGGCACGACCGGCTCCAGCGCGGCGAGCACGGTGTCGGCCTCACCCCGCGTCGCCGCACCGTCGACGAGCAGCGTCCCGAAGACCGTCGGCTGCGGCTCCACGTCGTCTCGCACAGCGGCCTCCTCGTGCACGTCACGTCTGCGCCGGGACGCGAATTGTACGGCAGCGGGCGCGATTCGGCACCGCCGTCGACCGGGACCCGCACCGTGCCGGCCGCGACCGAATGGGCGAGACTCGCCCCTGCATCCCCAGGAAAGGACTCAGTGACGTGACCGAGATCGACATTCCGACCGTCGAACTGAACAACGGCGTGACCATGCCGCAGGTGGGCTACGGGGTGTTCCAGGTGCCGCCCGACGAGACGGCCGTCGCGGTGACGGCGGCGCTCGAAGCCGGATACCGCAGCATCGACACCGCCACCCTGTACGGCAACGAGTCCGGCGTCGGCCGGGCCGTCCGCGACGCGGGCATCCCGCGCGAAGAGCTGTTCCTCACCACGAAACTGTGGAACGACGCGCACGGCTACGACGCGGCGCTGAAGGCGTTCGACGCGAGTCTGGCCGCGCTGGGCACCGACTACGTCGACCTGTACCTGATCCACTGGCCCCTCCCCGGGGCAGGTCTGTACCCGGAGACGTGGCGAGCGCTGGAGCGGATCAACGCCGAGGGCAGGGCCAGGGCCATCGGCGTGTCGAACTTCCAGCCGCACCACCTGGACACCCTCGCCGAGAACTCCGGCGTCGTGCCCGCGGTCAACCAGATCGAGGAGCACCCGTTCCTGCAGCAGGCCGCGGTGCGCGAGTACGACGCCGCCCACGGCATCGTCACCGAGGCATGGAGCCCGCTCGCCAAAGGCGGTGACCTGCTCACCAACGAAACCGTCACCACGCTCGCCGCCAAGCACGGGCACACTCCCGCGCAGGTCGTGCTGCGGTGGCACCTGCAGCTCGGGAACGTGATCATCCCGAAATCCGTCACGCCCTCGCGCATGGCCGAGAACCTGCAGCTGTTCGACTTCGCGCTCGACGCCGACGACATGACACGGCTGGCGGGACTCGACCGCGGCGAGCGGACCGGTCCGGACCCGGACACGTTCAACCGCCGCTGACGCCGGACGCCGCGTTCGCCGTGTCCCGGCTTCCGGCGTGCGGTGCGCCGGGAGCCGGGTCGTCCGGGTCGCCGAGGTACCGCAGCTCGTCGAGGTACCGCTGCGGCGGGCCGAACAGTGCGGCACTGCCGTGGGCACGCTTGAAGTACAGGTGGGCGTCGTGTTCCCACGTGATCGCGATACCGCCGTGCAGCTGGATCATCTCCGCGGCGATGTGCTGCAGGCTCTCCGAACACACGACCTTGGCCACCGCCGCGTCCTCATCGTCCGGACCGTCACCGCGCGCCGCGGACGCGATCGCGGCATGGCAGGCAGAGCGAGCCGTTTCCAACCGGACGAACGCATCGGCCAGCCGGTGCTTGACCGCCTGGAAGCTTCCGATCGGCCTGCCGAACTGGCGGCGCTGCAGCGTGTACTCCACCGTCCGTTCCAGGGCCCGCTCGGCCGCACCGGTCTGCTCCGCGGCGAGCACGACCACCGCCTCGGCTCGCGCCCGCCGGAGCGCGTCCCCCGGCAGCTCGCCCAGCCGCGTCCCCGCCACCTCCGACAAGGTGATGGTGGCGAGACGGCGCAGCGGATCCAACGCCTCGGCGTCGCGGCGGCTGACTCCGGCAGCTCCCGCGTCCACTTCGTACAGTGCCGGTGGCCCGTCGTCGCTCTCGACGACCGGCACCAGCAATGTGTCCGCCTCGTCCCCGTCCAGCACGTACGAAGCCGTGCCGTGCAACACCGTCGACGCCGCGCCGTCCGCACCGCGCAGGCGGGCGGTGACGACGGGCCGGTCCGACCACGTGCCGTCCTCACCGGTCCACACCACTGCGGCCACGCGGCTCCCGTCGGCGAGGCCCGGCAGTAGCCGGGCGCAGGCCGGTTCGTCGGCGGCCTCCCTGACGAGGCGAGCGGCCAGCACCGAGGACCCGAGCAGCGGACTCGGCGTCAACGTGCGGCCCAGCTCGTGGGCCACGACGCCGATCTCGGCGAGTCCGGCACCCGCGCCCCCGTACCGCTCGGGGACGGCGAGTCCGGCGACACCGATCTGGTCGCACAGCATCGACCACACGGCGGGGTCGTACCCGCCGGGGGAGGCCATCACGTCGCGGATCTCGGAGTGTTTCTCCAGCAGTCCGCGCACGGCCTCGCGCAGCGCCTCGCGTTCCGCCGCCCCGTCGTCAGTCGGCATGCTCACCTCGCACGGCCGTCAGCACGCGGGTGCGGTGCGCGTCCGCGGTGCCCCATGCGCCCGCGAGCGCGCGTACCTTCGTCAGCCACAGGCCGAGGTCGTGTTCGGCCGTGTAGCCGATCGCGCCGTGCACCTGCAGCGACGTGCGCGCGGCGAGCAACGCCGCACGGGTCGCGGCGACCTTCGCCGCTGAGATGTCCCGCATCACCACGGGCTCGGCTGCGCCGGAGGCGAGCGTCACCGCCGCCCCGTCGACGAGTGGCCGCGCCATCGTCAGGCTCACCGTGACGTCGGCGAGCAGATGCTTGACGGCCTGGTACTGCCCGATCGCCCTGCCGTACTGCCGCCGCTGCGACGCGTACTCGGTCGCCATCGCCAGCATCCGCCGAGCCGCGCCGAGCAGCTGGGCGGACACGCCGAGCACGCCGAGCGCGAACGCGTGCGGCCGCGCCGCGCCGAGCACTTCCCCGTGCTCGGCGGCGGGGAACAGGCCCCGCGTCGCGTCGATCGACGGCATCCGGCCCCCGGAGTCCATATCGGACGAGATCCGTTGAACGGCGGTCCCGTCCAACCGCAGCACGACATCCGCCGCGTCGGCGTCCAGGGCCCGGGGCACCTCGGGCGGGATCGCGGCCGTCACCATCGACTCCCCCGCGGCGACGCGCGCCAGCTCGTCACCGCCGAGCAACCGCGGCGCCACCACGGTCGTTTCCACGACCGGGCCCGGCACCGCGTGGTACCCGCACGCCTCGAGCGCCACCACGGCGTCCGCGGGCTCGGCGTCCGCTCCCCCGTGCTCCTCCGGCACCAGCAGGCCCCACACCCCGAGGTCGGCCAGCTCCCGCCACAGTTTCCGGCCGGGCTCGAACCGCCGCTCGGCCCACTCCCGTGCCACGCCCGGCGTGTCGGCGCCCGCCAGCAGTTCGTCCAGCGCCGCGGCGAAATCCCGCTGCTCCGGCGACAACGCGAACCTCATCGACGCTCCTCCCGTGGCAGGCCCAGCACTCGCTCGGCGATCGTGTTCCGCTGAATCTGGTCCGTGCCGCCGTAGATCGGACCGGCCAGCGAGAACAGGTAGCCCTCCACCCACGGCGAGGCCAGTTCGCCGTCCGCGCCGAGCACGTCGAGCGCCGTCTCGTGCAGTGCGACGTCGACGCTCGACCAGGCCAGCTTGTTCACACTCGACTCCGGTCCCAGCTGCTCGCCGTCGGCCAACCGGGTCGCGGTGCCGTAGGTGTAGAGCTGGTAAGCACGGGTGTCGATCCACGCGTCGGCGACCCGCGAGGCCGTCGCCGCGGGCTCACCACACGCTTCCCACAGCCGCACCAGCCGGTCCGCCGAGGCCAGGAACCGGCCCGGACTACGCAGCGACAACCCGCGTTCGTTGTTGGCGGTCGTCATCGCCACCCGCCAGCCGTCACCCGGCGTGCCGATCACGTCCTCGTCCGGCACGAACACCTCGTCGAAGAACAGCTCGGCGAACCCCGGCTCGCCGTCCAGCTGCGGGATCGGCCGCACGGTCACGCCGTCGGCGCGCAGGTCGATCATCAGGTACGTCAGCCCGCGGTGCCGCTCCGAGTCCGGGTCACTGCGGAAGAGGCCGAACGCACGGTCGGCGAACGCGGCCCGCGAGCTCCACGTCTTCTGCCCGGACACCAGCCAGCCGCCCTCGGTGCGGACCGCGCTGCTGCGCAGGGCCGCGATGTCGCTGCCTGCCTCCGGCTCGGACCAGGCCTGAGCCCACACCTGTTCACCGCGCGCCATCGCCGGCAGGATGCGGTCCCGCTGCTCGGTGCTGCCGTGGGCGAACAGCGTCGGCGCGAGCATGAAGATGCCGTTCTGTCCCACGCGCCCGGGTGCGCCGGCCGCGTAGTACTCCTCCTCGAACAGCAGCCACTGCAACAGTGACGCCTCCCGGCCGGTGTACTCGACGGGCCAGGTGACGACCGAAAGGCGCTCCTCGGCGAGCCGCGCCTCCCACTCCCGGTGTGCGGCGAACCCCTCGGCCGTGTCCATCGACGGCAGGCCCTGCCGCGGCACGTTGTCGGCGAGCCACGCGCGGACCTCGTCGCGGAAGACCGCCGACTCCGGATCGATGTCGAGGTCCATCAGCGGCTCCCGGCGTCCCGCATCGACTTCGCCGTCTGCCCCGCCAGCGGATCCTCCGCGGTCTCGGCGTTGTGGGCGTGGGCGAAGTGGTGCAGGCCGAACACCGCGTCCATCCCCGAGCGCATGCCCATCAGGTCCTGCGCCTGGTTCACGGCCTTCTTCGCCAACGTCAGGCCGAACGCCGGCATCTCGGCAACCGTGTCGGCGAGGCCGAAGACCGTGTCCTGCAGCTGTTCGCGTGGCACGACCCGGTTGACCATGCCCCATTCCTTGGCCTGCGCGGCGCTGAACCGCTGTCCGGTCAGCAGGACCTCCTTGGCGGCGGCCGTACCGAGCACCCAGGGGTGGGCGAAGTACTCGACACCGGGGATGCCCATCCGCACCACCGGGTCGGCAAAGAACGCGTCCTCGGAGGCGACGATGAGGTCGCACACCCACGCGAGCATCAGGCCGCCTGCGATGCATGCGCCCTGCACCGACGCGATCACCGGCTTGGGGATCTCCCGCCAGCGCCGGCACATGCCGAGATACACCTCGGACTCCCTGGCGAACCGCCGGTCCCCGCCCTCGCGGTCGGTGTGGTCCCACCACAGGACGGCCTTGCGGTCGTAGCTGACGTCCACGTCGCGGCCCGGCGAACTGATGTCGTGTCCCGCCGAGAAGTGCTTTCCCTCTCCTGCCAGCACGATCACCTTCACGTCGGGGTCGTCGACCGCACGTGCGAACGCGGCGTCGAGCGCGTAGGTCATCACCGAGTTCTGCGCGTTGCGGTACTCCGGCCGGTTCATCGTCACCACGGCGACGGCGCCGCGGCGTTCGTAGCGCACGGTCTCCTCGTCGGTGCTCGCGGCGCTGTTCTCCTCGGTCATGCCACTTTCTCCTTGCCCAGCAGGCGTTTCAGGACCTTCCCCGACGCGTTCCGCGGCAGTTCGCCGACGAACTCCACCGAGCGGGGACGTTTGTAGTTGGCGAGCCGCTGCCGGCAGTGTTCGAGCAGCGACTCCTCCGACGGCGGATCACCTCCGGCCGTGTCCGCACGCACGACGAAGGCCTTCCCCACCTCGCCGAGCCGCGGATCGGGAACACCGATCACCGCGACCTCCCGCACACCGTCCACACGGGACATCTCCTGTTCGATCTCGGCCGGGTAGACGTTGAAACCGCCGCAGATGTACATGTCCTTCAGCCGGTCGGTGATCGACAGGTTGCCCGCCTCGTCGAGCCGGCCGACGTCACCGGTGTGCAGCCAGCCGTCGGCGTCGATCGCCTGCGCCGTCGCCTCCGGGTCGTCGAGATAGCCGCGCATCGCGTTCGGCCCACGCAGGAGCACCTCGTCGTGGTCGCCGATGCGCACCTCGAAGCCGGCGGCCGCCCTCCCGCACGTACGCGCGATGGTGGCCGGATCGTCGCCGGGTTCGCACATCGTCGCGACGACCGCTTCGGTGAGGCCGTACGCGGTGAGCACCGTGTCGAATCCGAGCTCGCCGCCCATCCGTTCGACGAGCGTCACCGGCACGGTCGCCGCGCCGGTGACCGCCAACCGCAGCGACGAGAGGTCCGCCGCCTCTCGGCCGGGGTGGTCGAGCAGTGTCTGGAACACCGTCGGTGCCGCGGGCAGCACCGATACCCGTTCTCGCTCGATCAGCTCGAGCGCGGCGGTCGCGTCGAAGGTGGCCTGTGGCAGCAGCGTCGCACCGGTCAGCAGGCCGACGAGGATGCCCGCCTTGTAGCCGAAGCTGTGGAAGAACGGGTTGACGACGAGGTACCGGTCGCGGGGTGTCAGGGCGCCGCGGTCGGCCCATGCCGCGGCGACGGCGAGCGACTGCCGATGCGCCGACAGGACGCCCTTGCTGCGGCCTGTCGTGCCGGAGGTGAACAGGACGTCGGCGATGGCCTCGCCGGTGACGGCGGCGGCCCGCGCGTCGGCCTCGGCCGGGTCGACGGCCGCCGCCACGTCTGCCAGGTCGTCCCAGTCCACGGCGACCGGGTCGGGTGCGAGTGGCCCCGGCAGCGGCACCCGCACGATCAGGCGGAGGGTGTCGAGGTCACCGTCCGCCGCGGCGGCCCGGATGCCGGCGAGCCGGTCGGTGTCCAGGAAGTCCCCGGCGACGACCAGAGCCGTGGCCTCGCTGCGGCGGATCAGATCGACCGCCTCGGCCCCGGTGAACCGGGTGTTGATCGGCACCAGGGTCGCCCCGGCGTACTGCGCCCCGAACGCGGCGATCACCCAGTGGTGCGTATTGGGCGAGTTCACGGCCACCCGGTCGCCGCTGCGGACGCCGCGCGCCATCAGCACGCGCGCCATGACGCGAACGTGTTCCAGAAGCCGATCGAACGTGATCCGCACATGCCCGTCGACAATTGCCTCCCGGTCACCGAACCGCTCCGACGCTGCTTGAAGCGCCTTGGGGATCGTCACCGGAGTTCCTGCCTCACTCATCCCGCTCCCTTGCTGGACGAGAAATCTAGAACGTGTTCTTATTATGCTAGCGCACGGTAGCAGGAGGTGTGAGTGGAAAACCACGAGCGATTCCGGCGAGAGGTGGCCACCTGGCTCGCCGACAACCTCACCGGCGAGTTCGCGGGCGTGCGCGGCCTCGGCGGACCGGGCCGCGAACACGAGGCGTTCGACGAACGCCTCGCGTGGGAACGACATCTCGCGGCGGCGGGCTGGACGTGTGTCGGCTGGCCCACCGAGTTCGGCGGGCGCGGCCTGTCGCTGGCCGAGCAGGTGATCTTCCACGAGGAGTACGCGGCGTCGGGTGCGCCCGCGCGGGTGAGCCACCTCGGCGAGCAGCTGCTGGGTCCGACGCTCATCGCGTTCGGCACCCCGGAACAGCAACGCCGGTTCCTGCCCGCGATCCGCGCGGTGGA
This sequence comes from Prauserella salsuginis, assembly GCF_024648885.1. Taxonomy (GTDB): domain Bacteria; phylum Actinomycetota; class Actinomycetes; order Mycobacteriales; family Pseudonocardiaceae; genus Prauserella; species Prauserella salsuginis. The sequence continues at coordinate 936,556 of NZ_JANBBF010000008.1, forward strand.
GCAGCTGTGGTGCCAGGGCTACTCCGAGCCGGGAGCCGGATCGGACCTGGCGGCGGTGTCGACCACCGCCCGGCTCGAACCGGACGGCGGCGGCGCCGAGGAGCAGGCGTGGATGCTCAACGGACAGAAGATCTGGACCTCGCTGGCGCACGTCGCCGACTGGTGTTTCGTCCTCGCGCGCACCGAACCGGGGTCGACCCGGCATCACGGGCTCTCGTACCTGCTGGTGCCGATGGACCAGCCGGGCGTGACCGTCCGTCCGATCACGCAGCTGACCGGGACCTCGGAGTTCAACGAGGTGTTCTTCGACGACGCCCGCACCGAGGCCGACATGGTCGTCGGCGAGCCGGGCGACGGCTGGCGCGTCGCGATGGGCACGCTCGGTTTCGAACGCGGCGTCTCCACGCTGGGCCAGCAGATCGGATTCCGGCGCGAGCTGGACGGCATCGTCGCGCAGGCGCGCGCGACGGGCACGATCGACGACCCCGTACTGCGCGACGATCTCGTCCGCGCGCGGGTCGACCTGCGGGTGCTGCGCGCCCACGCACTGCGCACGCTCGAGCGGGAGCCGGGGCCGGACGTCGCCGTGGGCAAGCTGCTGTGGGCCACCTGGCACCGGCGGCTCGGCGAGCTGGCGATGCGTGCGCGCGGCGCGCGCGGCCTGATCACGGGCGGCGATCTCGACGAGTGGCAGCGGCTGCTGCTGTTCAGCCGCGCGGACACCATCTACGGCGGTTCCGACGAGATCCAGCGGAACATCATCGCCGAGCGCGTGCTCGGACTGCCGAAGGAACCCAGGAACACGGAGGAACGCCGATGACCGAACGGCCTGCGACGGCAGCCGATCACACGGAACCGCCCGAGCACGCACAGCCACCCGAGCACGCACAGCCACCGGAGTATCCGAAGCCCCATGACCTGTTGGCGGGCAAGGTCGTCGTGGTCACGGCGGCGGCGGGCACGGGGATCGGCTCGGCCACGGCGAGGCGGTGTCTCGAGGAGGGCGCGCGGGTGGTCGTGAGCGACTGGCACGAACGCAGGCTGGCCGAGAAAGCCGAGCAGCTGGCCGAATTCGGCGAGGTGGACGCGGTCCCGTGCGACGTGACCGACGACGACCAGGTCGTCGCGCTCGTGGACGCGGCGTGCACCCGTTTCGGCCGGATCGACGTGATGGTCAACAACGCGGGACTGGGCGGCACACAGTCCATTCTGGACATGTCTGACGAGGAATGGTCCCGCGTACTCGACATCACGCTGAGCGGCACGTTCCGCTGTACGCGCGCGGCGACCCGGCGGTTCGTCGCCCAGGGCGGCGGCGGGGTCGTCGTGAACAACGCCTCCGTCGTCGGCTGGCGGGCGCAGCAGGGCCAGGCGCACTACGCGGCCGCGAAGGCCGGGGTGATGGCGCTGACCCGCTGTGCGGCGATGGACGTCGCCGCACACGGCATCCGCGTCAACGCCGTCGCTCCGAGCCTGGCCGCACATCCGTTTCTCGCGAAGGTCACCAGTGAGGAGCTGCTGACCGAGCTCGCGGGCCGCGAAGCGTTCGGCCGCGCCGCCGAGCCGTGGGAGATCGCCAACGTCATGGTGTGGCTCGCGTCCGGCTACGCCACCTATCTCACGGGCGAGACCGTGTCCGTGTCGAGCCAGCACCCGTAGGAGGAACCATGGCCGAGGCCTACCTCGTCGACGCCGTCCGCACCCCCGTGGGCAAACGCGGCGGCGCACTGTCCACTATGCACTCCGCTGATCTCGGCGGGCATGTGCTGGGAGCGCTCGTGGAACGTACGGGTATCGACCCCGCGACGGTCGACGACGTGATCCTCGGCTGCACCGACACGCTGGGCCCGCAGGCGGGGAACATCGCACGGACGGCGTGGCTGGCCGCGGGTATGCCGGATCACGTGCCGGGCGTGACCGTCGACCGACAGTGCGGGTCGAGTCAGCAGGCGGTGCATTTCGCCGCACAGGCGGTGCTGTCCGGCACGGCGGACGCGGTGGTCGCGGGCGGCGTGCAGAACATGAGCGCCATCCCGATCAGCGCCGCGATGCTGGCCGGCCGCGAGTACGGCTTCGAGGATCCGTTCTCCGGCTCGGAGGGCTGGCACAAGCGCTACGGCGACATCGAGATCTCGCAGTTCCGCAGCGCCGACATGATCGCCCGGCACTGGGACATCACCCGCGAGCAGATGGAGACCTACGCCTACCGCAGCCATCAGCGCGCGCTGCGCGCCGCCGACGAAGGGGTCTTCGACCGCGAGCTCACCGACGTGGCCGGCCTCGCAGCCGACGAGGGCCCACGCCGTGGCACCACGCCGGAGAAGATGGCCCAGCTGCAACCCCTTGCCGAGGAGTCACGGATCACCGCGGCGACGGCCAGCCAGATATCGGACGGAGCGAGCGCGGCACTCGTCGTGTCGGAGGCCTACGTCCGCGAACACCGGATCACCCCGCGGGCACGGATCCACCACCTGTCGGTGTCGGCCGCGGACCCCGTGTGGATGCTCACCGGCCCGATCCCCGCCACGTCGCGGGCGCTGCGCCGGAGTGGACTGTCGACCGGCGACATCGACCTGTTCGAGGTCAACGAGGCGTTCGCGAGCGTGGTGCTGGCGTGGCTCGACGAGACGGGCGCCGACCCCGACCGCGTCAACGTCAACGGCGGCGCGATCGCACTCGGCCACCCGATCGGCGCCAGCGGTACGAAACTCCTGGCCACCCTGCTGCACGAGCTCGAACGCCGTGGGGGCCGCTACGGCCTGCAGACCATGTGTGAGGGCGGCGGCACGGCCAACGTCACGATCATCGAACGCCTCGGGTGACCCGTGCAGCACCCCCGGGGGCCCGTGTTGCGCTTTCCAGGCCTCGTGTTGCACCTCCCGGGCCCGTGTTGCGCCTCCCGGGCCTCGTGTTGCGCCTTCCGGGGCGCCTCCGTGTTCCACCAGGCCGTGTTGCGCCGCGGGTGACGGCACACGCATGTCGACGCCCTCGGCATGCGGTCGAACGACACCAGCACGAGGATCGGAAACACTGTTCCCTGAATCGCCATCACGACCCCCGGAATCGACAACACGGCCCCGCGGGGATGCAACACGGCCCCCGGAATCGACAACACGAGGCCCGGAGGTGACGACACACCTCCCCTGAGCCGCGTTGCTCCCGTCCGTCGCCCCCTGGATCGCACCGGCGGCGACACGGCTGCCGCACTCCTCGATAAGCTGCGGCGGGCGCGTGCGACGAAGGAGCGATGCGATGACCGGCACGAGACCACGGATCGTGGTCAGCAGGTGGATCCCGGACGACGCCGTGGCACTGCTGCGCGAGGCGGGTGACGTGTGGCTTCCCCAACCGGACCGCGCGCTCCCCGCTGCGGAGCTGCACGAGGTCGTCGCCGGGGCCGACGCCGCGGTGGTAACGCTGAGCGAGCACGCCGGCGCCGCGTTCGCGGACGCCGCCGGACCACAGCTGAAGGTCGTCGCGAACGTCGCGGTCGGCTACGACAACATCGACGTCCCGGCGCTCGCCGAACGCGGCATCACGGTGACCAACACACCCGGCGTACTGACCGACGCCACCGCCGACATCGCGTTCGGCCTGCTGCTGTCGGTCACGCGCCGCCTCGGTGAGGGTGAACGCCTGCTGCGCTCGCGCACACCGTGGTCGTTCCACCTCGGGTTCATGCTCGGCTCCGGTGTGCAGGGCAAGACGCTCGGCATCGTCGGGCTGGGGCAGATCGGCCGTGCGATGGCGACGCGGGCGCGGGCGTTCGGGATGTCGATCGTCTACACGGGACGCCGCCGCGCGCCTGCCGAGGTCGAAGCCGACCTCGACGCCACATACCTGCCACAGGACGAACTGCTCGCCACCGCGGACGTCGTGTCGCTGCACTGCCCGCTCACGTCCGAGACCCGCCACCTGATCGACGCCGAGGCGCTCGCGGCGATGAAGCCGACGGCGTTCCTGGTCAACACCACCCGCGGCCCCGTCGTCGACGAGGCCGCACTCGCCGAGGCCTTGCGCGAGGGCACCATCGCGGGCGCCGGGCTCGACGTCTTCGAACACGAACCCGACGTCCACCCCGGGCTGCTCGACCTCGACAACGTGGCGATGGCCCCGCATCTGGGGTCGGCGACGGTCGAAACCCGCACCGCCATGGCAACCCTGGCCGCCCGCAACGTGCTCGCCGTGCTGGCGGGCGAAACGCCGCTCACCGAGGTGACACCGTGACCGCACCGATCCCCCAGCGCGTAGTCGTCGCACCGGACAAGTTCAAAGGCAGTCTCACCGCGGTCGAGGCGGCCGAGGCCATCGGCGCGGGGGTGCGCGACGCGCTCCCCGACGCCGACGTCGCGCTGTGCCCGGTCGCCGACGGCGGCGAGGGGACACTCGACGTGCTGCTGGCGGCGGGCGGATCCCGCGTCGACCGGCGTGTGTCGGGTCCGCTGTCCGATCCGGTCGACGCCTGGTACGTCATGCTCGACGGCACCGCCTACGTCGAGTCGGCCCGCGCCTGCGGAATCGAGCACGTCACGCCCTCACCGGACGTGGCGCTGGCCGCCCACACGCACGGTGTCGGCGAGCTGATCGCCGACGCGCTCCGGCGGGGTGCCCGGCAGATCGTGCTGACCGTCGGCGGTACCGCGAGCACCGACGGCGGCAGCGGCATGCTGCAGGCGCTCGGTGCGCGCCTCACCGACAGCACCGGCAATCCCGTGGGTCTCGGCGGCGGGGCGCTCGCCGACGTCGTCTCGGTCGACCTGACCGAGACCCGCGCGTTGCTCGGCGACGCGCGGGTGCGGGTGGCGACGGACGTGACCAACCCGCTGCACGGCCCCGACGGTGCGGCCGCCGTGTTCGGCCCGCAGAAGGGCGCGGGCCCGGCGGAGGTCTCGACGCTGCGGGCACATCTCGAGCGGTGGGCGGAGGCACTCGGCTTCACGGACCGGACCAGCGCGGGTGCCGGCGGCGGCATCTCCGGCGGAGCGATGGCTGCGCTCGGCGCGAGCGCAGAGTCGGGGTTCGACCTCGTCGTCGAGCTCACCGGGGTGGCCGACGCGATCGTGGGCGCCGACCTGGTCATCACCGGCGAGGGCTCGCTCGACGCACAGAGCCTCGCGGGCAAGGCGCCCGCCGGGATCGCCGCCATCGCGCGGCGCCACGGCGCCCGGGTCGCCGCCATCGCGGGCCGGGTCGCGCTGCCGTCCGAGGAGCTGACCGCAGCGGGGATCACGGCAGCGGTCGCGCTCGCCGACCACGCACCGTCGGTGGAGGTCGCCGTGCGCGATGCCGCCGCGTTGCTCCGCCGCCACAGCGCCGACCTGGCTCGGTCCGGCTGAACCCACACCCCTGACGGACCCGGCGAGCCGCGGGCGAGCAACGACACGGCCCCTCGACACGACACCCTTGACACGACGCCCCTGACACGACGAAGGCCGGCATCCGGACGGATCTCCGGATGCCGGCCTCGCGCTCGACAGCGGGTGCGTCAGCCTTCGCCTTCCGGCTGCTGCATCACCGCGAAGTTCAGCTGGCCCTGTTCGTCCTGCTGGACGTCCAGCACCTTGTCGTCGAGGAACGACGACGCCTTCTCCTCGAGGAAAACCCGCGCACCGCTCTCGGTGCCCAGCACCTGGTCGCCCTCTTCGGGGCCAGGAGCGACCGAAAGCGCGAGCTGAGCGCCCTCTTCCGTCTCCTCCCGGACCGCGAACCGGAGACCGGCGGCATCCTGACCGTCCTGGGCGGTCAGCGCGCTGATCGCCTCCACGGCAGCGTCAGTCATCGCAAGCATGGTCGCTATTTCCCTTCGGTTGCTTGGGCTGCCATTCCCACCGTAAAGGTCGGCCACGTCGATCGCCCTACCGGCACGCCCATTTCGGCACACCCCCGGGCTCGTCAGGAAATTCCACGAGAACGGCGGTGCCCGTCCATTCCTGGCGATTTCCCACGGCAGCCCCGCAGGCATGCGTGCGGACACGTGGCGAGATCATCGGCCGAACCCGGGAATAGGTCCGTGCCCACCGGGAAACCCTTACGCGGCAACGAGCCTCCGCCGACCCGTCACTCGATCGAGTTTCCGGTATTGCCCCCTCGCACCCGGCTTCGACACCCGGCCACCGCGCACTTTCCGAAAGTTCCTGGCAGGAATTTTTCCGGCAGCTCCGCGATACCCCCGCACGGACGCGATAAACGTCCGCCACACCACAGGAACCTCACACGTCAGACGCCACCCTGTTGTTGAAAGCCCACGCAGATGTTCCTACGGTGGAAAAGGCAAGGCGGACGCAGATTTCCGCCCGGATGGATCCCGTCCGGACGAATGCACAGCACCGGGATGTCCAATCCCGCGCTCGCCGACCCGACGGAGGGATACCGCAGTGCGACCCAGCCATTCCCAGGACAGCGGCCCATTGACCGGCCTGACCAGTGGCCCGTCCGGTGCCGGTGACCCGGCGTTCGGACCGGCGCTCACCCCGGCAGGCACGCCTCACGAGCAGACCGGCCCCGTGGACACCGTCGGCACCTCCGGCATGCGTATCGAGGCCGAACGGCGCGCCGACGGCATCGTGCACGCCCGCGTGAGCGGCGAACTCGATCTGTTGTCCGCACCGGATCTGCGCAAGTGGATCCACGAGGAGCTCCCGGCACCCGCACGGCTCGTGCTCGACCTCGACGGCGTCGACTTCCTCGGCTCGGCGGGCCTGTCCGTACTCGCCGAGCTGTCCGAACAGGCCGCCGGCGACCAACTGAACTGGGCGATCGTCGCGAGCACCCGCGTCGTGCTGCGCCCGCTGGAGGCGACCGGCCTCGCCGAGCAGATCCCGGTGCACGCCGGCGTCGACTCGGCGGTATCGGCCGTGTGATCCGGCCGCGCGAAGCACACCCGACACGGCCCCGGCCCACTGTCACGGCCGGGCGTCCGCACTCACCCGCAGCCGCCCAGCCGAATGCGACGATCGCCACGGCCCGAGGTGGACGTGACCGGCACCGTCGGCGACGTATCGTTCGGGTATGAGCTGTGTACTGGCCAGGGCGCGCGTGGCGGCGTGGGAACTCGCCCGGACGAGTGCCAGGGATCAGCCGGAACTCGCCCGGCACGTACCGCTGTATGTGCTGGGCGGGGCCGTCAGCACCGGGCTGCAGGCCCTGCTGTTCCTCCTGCTCCGCGATCCGCTGACCCCGGCGGCCGCCAATCCCGTCGCCATCGGCGTCACCACGGTGCTCAACACCGAGTTCCACCGGCGGATCACGTTCGCCGACGTCACGGGACCTCGAGGCCGGCAGCACCTGCAGACCGTCGGCACGTTCCTGTTCTACGCGTGCGCGGGCACGACGGCGCTCGGCCTGCTGCATCTGCTGGCCGAACACCCGTCGCCGATGACCGAGACGACGGTGCTGGTCGCGACCAGCCTCGTCGGCGGAGTGCTGCGCTTCCTCGTGCTGCGCTCGTGGGTGTTCGTCTGGAGCCGTGACCCCGAGGTGACCCGGTGAGGATGCAGCAGCCGCCCGACCACGCGTCCCACGACGAGGACGACGGGACCGCCGGCGAGCCCGACCACCGGTTCACGCTGGCCAACGAACGCACGTTCCTCGCGTGGCTGCGCACGGCACTCGGGCTGGTCGCCGGAGGCGTCGCGATTCAGCAGCTCGTGCCCGGGCTGGCCTCCGAGGTGACCCGCACCGTGCTCGCGGCGCTGTGCATCGGGCTGGCCCTGGTGATCGCCGCGGCCGCCTATCCGCGCTGGCGGACGGTGCAGCGGGCGATGTCCCGTGGCGGGCCGCTGCCGCGGAACGTCCTGCTGCCGGTGCTCGGATTCGGCATCGCCGTGATCACGGCGCTCGCACTCGTGCTGGTGATCACGGCATGAACGGGGACCAGCCGGAACGCACGGGCCTCGCGTGGCAGCGCACCGCGCTGGCCTCGGCCGCGTGCAGCGGGTTGTTGCTGCACGCCGCGCTCACGACCGGCCACGCCGCACCGGCGATCGCCCTCCCGGTCTCGCTCGTGACCACGGTCGTCCTCGCCGCCGCGGGAACGAGCCGGGGCAGACGACTGCGCCGCAGCACCGCCCCACTGCCGCTGCCCCTCGCCGCGACGGCCGCCCTGCTCGTCACCGCCACGACCGTGGTGAGCCTCGCGGCACTGCTCGCCGCGCTCACGATCGGCCACTGATCCGCGGCCCTGCTACCGCAGCTGGCGGCGCAACTCGGGCAGCAACTCGGACTCGGCGGCGTCCAGGAACTCGTCCTGGTGGTCACCGCCGACCTGCACCAGGGCCAGATCGGTGAACCCCGCGTCGCGGAACGGCCGTGCGGCGTCGACCACCGCCTGGACCGACCCGCCGCACGGGATCGCCGCGGCCACGTCCTCCTCACGCACGTAGTGCGTCGCGGCCGCGAACGCCTGCGTCCCTGGGAGCTCGGCGTTGACCTTCCAACCGCCGGCGAACCATCGGAACTGCTCCCGCGCGCGCCTGACGGCCTCCCCTGTGTCCCGGCCCCACGACACCGGCAGCTGGCCGATCTTCCGGGACGGCGACAACCCGAGCTGGCCACGCACGTCGTCCCAGTGGTGGCACAACTCGTTCGCGGGCTCGACGGCGATCAGCGCCTCCGAGGCCGCCGCGAACTTCTCGACCGACTGGGCGCCCGAGACCGCGACCCCGATCGGCACCCGCCGCTGCGGCAGGTCCCACAGTTTCGCCGAGTCCACGCGGAAATGTTCGCCCGCCCGGTTCGTGTACCCGCCGTCGAAAAGATCGTTGATGATCTGCAGCGCCTCGGCGAGCATGTCGTGCCGCACGTTGACCGGCGGCCATCCCCGGCCGACCACGTGCTCGTTGAGGTTCTCGCCGGAGCCGAGGCCCAGCAGGAATCGCCCGCCGGACAGCTCCTGCACGGTCGCCGCCTGCTGCGCCACCACGGCGGGGTGATAGCGCATCGTCGGGCAGGTCACCAGCGACATGAGCTCGACGTCGCCGGTGACCTCCGCGACCGCGCCGAGCACCGACCACGCGTGCGGCGCGTGGCCCTGCTCGTCGAGCCACGGCGAGAAGTGGTCGCTCATCACCTCGAACGCGAAACCGGCCCGCTCGGCTCGCGCCGCATCGGCAACGAGCCGGCGCGGGCCGGCCTGCTCGGTCAGCAACGTATAACCGAAACGCACACGTCTCCCCTGTGGCCGGCCGTGGCCGGCCCCTCCTCATCGTCACAACGGTTCCCGGCCCTCACCGGCAGCCACGCCGGCACCCGCCCGAGCGGCCTCTGCACCGCACGGGCCGCCGTGGGAGCGCAGGCCGATACTGCGTTCCTCAGTGCTGCGGGCCTGCGTCCTGCGAGCCTTGGTGCCGCGGGCCTTGTAGTGCCGCGGGCCTTGGTGCCGCCCGCGGCACAGCGAGGCCGGTTGGAGCGGACATCGGCACAGCAGGTATCGGCACTGAGATCGGCATTGCGGTCTCGGCACTGCAAACGTCAGCGCTGCGGATATCGGCGCCGCCGGCGTCAGCGCAGCGCCGGTGTGGGCTCGGGCTCTTCTTCGACACCGATCCGTTTGCGGCGGGCGATGGCCTCACGACGTTCGGTCTCGTCGAGCCCTCCCCACACTCCGAACGGCTCCTGCACCGTCAGCGCGTGGTGTCGACATTGGACGATCACCGGGCACGTGCGGCAGACCTCCTTGGCCCGCGCCACACGGTCGGCTCGCGCGAAACCGCGTTCGCCGTCAGGATGGAAGAACACCGCACTGTCCAGATTGCGGCAATTTCCGTTGCGCTGCCATTCCCAGACCTCAGCCACCGGGGTCGGCAGCCGGGACGTGTCGGCCATGGTGATCACCTCCGTGAAGATGTGCGATGCGCGGTGTACCCGGCCGGTGCGGAAATCACACCTGCCGTACGTCAGCGGTACTCGTCGTCGTCGACGGCCACCGGTTCCGCCTGGTCGGCGACATCGGCGGGATCGGCGTCCAATGGGACGGAAACCCCCGCCGGTCCGGGTTCGTCCCCGGCGCCGGTGTCGTCGGTGAACTCGCCGCGCTCGAAGTCGTCGACGACCGGACGCCGCTGCTCGTCGACATCGGAGGCCGGTGCGAGATCGTGGTTCTCCGTCATGATCGACGTGATACCCCGCCTGCGCGGTGTTCAATCACGGTTCGATCACCCGGATCCCGTGGCCGCCGCTCACGGGTTCGGTCGGACCCGACATACCTCCGGTACGCTCCGGCCAGACTGCAGCGACGACGCCGGAGGATGCGCATGAGCGAGCGGCAATACGACATCGTGGTGTTCGGCGCCACCGGGTTCACCGGCGGTCTGACCGCCGAGTACCTCGCCGCCCACGTGCCGGACGGCTGCCGATGGGCACTCGCGGGCCGCAACACCACCAGGCTCGAGGCCGTGCGCCGGCGGCTGAGCTCCATCGATCCCGCCTGCGCCGACCTGCCGCTGCTGCAGGCCGACGTCACCGACACCGCGTCGCTGCGCACCGTCGCCGAGTCGGCACGGGTCGTCGTCACGACCGTCGGCCCGTACCTGAACTACGGCGAACCGCTCGTCGCGGCGTGCGCCGAGGCCGGCACCGACTACGTCGACCTGACCGGCGAACCCGAGTTCGTCGACCGCATGTACCTCGCCCACCACGAGACCGCCCGGCGCACCGGCGCCCGGCTCGTCCACGCGTGCGGACTGGACTCGATCCCCTACGACCTGGGCGCCTACTTCACGGTCGGCCAGTTGCCCGACGACGCGCCGACGACGGTCGACGCCCAGATCCGCGCGAACGCCGAGTTCTCCGGCGGCACGTTCGCCTCGGCCCTGACGGCCTTCTCCCGTGCCCGCCACATGACGGACGTGGCCAAGCGCCGCCGCCGCGCCGACCCGCGCCCCGCCGACCGTGAGATCCGCACCCCCTCCGGGCCGCCCACCCGGGACTCCGAGACCGGCAGGTGGCTCGTGCCGATGCCGACGCTCGACCCGCAGATCGTGGCCCGCTCGGCAGCCACGCTGCCCCGGTACGGCACGTCGTTCACCTATCGCCAGTCCGCGGCGATGAAGCGGCTGACGACGCTCGTGGCGACCGGTGCGGGCCTCGGCGTGCTGGCGGTCGCAGCGCAGATCCCGCCGGTGCGCAGCGCGCTCGGCAAGATCCGCAAGCCCGGCGACGGGCCGAGCGCACAGCGCCGGGCGCGGTCGTGGTTCCAGGTGCGGTTCACCGGCGAAGCAGGCGGGCAGCGCGTCGTCACGGAGGTGGCGGGCGGCGACCCCGGCTACGACGAGACCGCGAAGATGCTGTCCGAATCGGCGCTGTGCCTGGCTTTCGACGAACTACCCGACACCGCGGGGCAGGTGACGACCGCCGTGGCGATGGGCGACTCCCTCGTCACGCGCCTGCAGAACGCGGGGCTGCGCATCCGCGTCCTCGACGAGTGATCCTGCGGTGACGGCAGGGTTGGGTGTGAGCGAGACCCGGGAGCGAGTGAGCCTCAGCTGACGAGGCGGCGGACGACGGCGTCGGCGAGCAGTCGGCCCCGGTCGGTGAGTACCGCACGGCCGCCGTCGAGGTCCCGAGTGGACAGCAGGCCGTCGGCGGCGGCGCGCCGCGCCTCCCGCGCACCGTCGTCGTCGAGCGCGTCGAGCGGAAGACCGTCGGCGAGGCGGAGTTCGAGCATGACCCGTTCGAGGTGCCGGTCCTCGGCGGTCAGGCTCTCCTGTCCGCCGACGGGCAACGCGGCGTCGGCGAGCGTCGCCGTGTAGCGGGCCGGATGCTTGACGTTCCACCACCGCACCCCGCCCACGTGCGAGTGGGCTCCGGGACCGGCGCCCCACCAGTCGCCACCGAGCCAGTAGCCGAGGTTGTGCCGGCAGCGCGCCTGTTCGGAGGCGGCCCAGTTGGACACCTCGTACCACCGCAGGCCCGCCTTCTCGAGCATCGCGTCGAGCAGTTCGTAGTCGGCGGCCAGCACGTCGTCGTCCGGCATCGGGATCTCCCCCTTGCGGACCCGGCGCGCCAGCGCGGTGCCGTCCTCGACGATCAGCGCGTAGGCCGACACGTGGTCGACGCCGGCCTCCAACACCGCGTCCAGCGACGCCTGCAGGTCCTCGGTACGCTCGCCGGGCGTGCCGTAGATGAGGTCCAGGTTGACGTGGTCGAATCCTGCGGCTCGGGCCTCCGCAGCGGCGGCGACGGGACGGCCCGGCGTGTGCGTGCGGTCGAGCACGCGCAGTACGTGCGGCGCGGCCGACTGCATGCCCAGTGACACCCGCGTGTACCCGGCGTCGCGGATTCCGGCGAACAGTTCCGGCGACGTCGATTCCGGGTTGGACTCGGTGGTGACCTCGGCGTCGGCGGCGAGTCCGAAGGACTGCCGCACGGCGTCCAGCACCGCCGCCAGCCCGTCGGCGCCCAGCAGCGACGGGGTGCCGCCTCCGACGAACACGGTGTCGGCGGCCGGCGGCCTCCCGAGGCGCTGTGCGGCGAGGTCGAGTTCCTTGCGCAGTCCTTCGAGCCAGTCCTCGGGCGCCGCACCGGAACCGAGTTCGCCGGCAGTGTAGGTGTTGAAGTCGCAGTAGCCGCAGCGGGTCGCACAGAACGGCACGTGCACGTACACCCCGAACGGCCTCGTGCCGAGCCCCTGCAGGGCGAAGTCGGGCAGGTGAAGATCGTCCGGGGTGCTCACGTCCCCAGTGTCCCACCGGCGGGCAGGCAAGCGCGTGCTGCCCACCGGCTCCCCGGACACAACGCGGTCGTCACGCCTCCCGCGGACCAGGCGGGTCCAGGGACTGCAACCAGCCGCTCGCCTCGGCCAGGTCGGCCACGCCGGTCAGCTCACCGGGCAGCAGCGGCACGGTGAGCACGCCGGTCTCCTCACCGCCGAAGCGTTCCCTGACGCGTGCCAGCACGGCGCGTTCCTGGGTCCGGCGGCGGGCGAGCACCCCGGACTCGTCGCCGGAGGCGACCCGGTTGACCAGCACCGCCCCGAGCGACACTCCCGCCTCGGCCAGCTGGTCGGCGGCCCGTTCGGTCTCGGCCAGCGGCAGCCGCTCCGGCACGAGCACGAGGTGCACACGGGCGTCCTCGCGCAGCCGGCTCTGCAACGCCTCCAGCCGCCGGCGGCGGTTCTGCAACCGTTCCAGCAGCGGGTCATTTTGCGGTCCGACCTCGCCGAGCAGCCCGTCGGCGAACCGGTCGACGTCGCGGGCCTGTTTCCGGTTGTGGGCCAGGCCTTCGATCCACGGCGTGAGCAGTGCCGGCAGGCTCAGCAGCCGCAACATGTGCCCCGTCGGCGCGCTGTCGACGACCAACAGGTCCCAGTCCCGGCCGGTGCGCTCGACGAGGTCGGTGAGCCGGTCCAGCAACGCCGATTCGACGGTTCCGGGACTGTCGACCGCCCTGCGCAGGTGCCGCTCCACGGCCGGCAGCACCTCCCTGGGGACCGCATGCCTGGCGTCCTCGAGGACTTCGGCGACCCGGTTGCTCGCCTGCCGCTCACCACTGATCTCGGCGGCCAGGAGCGACTCGCCGACCGACCGCGGCTCGTCGGACAGCGACTCACCGAGCACGTCGCCCAGCGAATGCGCCGGATCGGTCGACACGACGAGCGTGCGCACACCGCGGCGCGCCTGCCGGACGGCGAACGCCGCGGCGAGCGTCGTCTTACCGACCCCGCCTTTGCCGCCGAAGAACCGGATCAACAGCACACTCCGGCGTCGCCGAACTCGTCCCGTCCCATGCGCCGGTGCCAGGCGTGGAAGTCGGCCACGAGATACGGAACGGCATCGAGCGTCTCGTAGGCGACCGGATTGTCCACGCCCAGCGATTCCAGCAGCAGCAGTGTGCGCAGGGTGTCGTCGCGACGGCGCGCCTCCTTGCGCAGACCCTGCCGCCAGCGGGAGACCAGCAGCAGCTCATGGCCCCGTTCGAACCGGCGCCAGTACCGGAGCAACCGGGCGCCGAGCCGCCGCCACCTCCCGCCTGCGGTCACCGCTCTGTCAGCTCCGTCGGCTCGGGATCACCCGCGTCGGCGGCGGCGCCGCGAGCCCGGCGCAGCGCGAGCGCCGCCTCGACGATGAGCCACACGGCCAGCACGAAGATGATCGCGTCGAGCGGCGCCAGCACCCATTCGCTCTCGGCGATGAACGTCATGAGGTTCTGGATGAGCGCCCACGTCGTCATCACGACGAGGAACACCAGCGGCACCAGAACGGCGATCGGGTTGCGGCGGTTCTTGGTGACCCACACCGCGATGACGGCGAGCGCCAGGCCCGCGGTGAGCTGGTTGGTGGTGCCGAACAGCTGCCACAGCACGCCGAACGTGTAGCCCGCGTCGCCGCCGCCGGGCAGCAGCGCCAGCACGAGCGGGATGAGCACGGCGATCAGCCCCGCCAGGGTCAGGTTGCGTGAGATGGCACGGATGCGGACGATCTCGGCGATCTCCTGCACGATGTAGCGCTGCAGGCGCACCCCGGTGTCCATCGTGGTCGCGGCGAAGCTGATCACCACGACGGCGGCGAAGACCACGGCGGTCGCCTGGGGCACGCCGAGGTTGGCGGCGAAGTGGCCGACGCCGTTGACGAAGTTCGAGGTCGCACCGTCCGAGGCGGTGGCGAAGTCGGAATAGGCGGCGTGCCAGTCGGCCGTCGTGGCAACGATGCCCGCGGTGCACGCGAGGATCGACCCCAGCGCCAGCGACCCTTCGCCGATCGCGCCGAAGTAGCCGACGTACCGGGCGTCGCTCTCCTTGTCGAGCTGTTTCGACGTCGTGCCCGACGACACGAGACTGTGGAACCCGGAGATCGCGCCGCACGCGATCGTCACGAACAGCAACGGGAACCAGCTGGGCGAATCGGCAGGCGTCTGGTCGTTGACCACGGGCGCCACGATCGTGTCCCAGCCGACGAGCACGCCCAGACCGATCACGCCGAGCGCGATGAACAGCTGGTGGGAGTTGATGTAGTCGCGCGGCTGCAGCAGCACCCACACCGGGATGCGCGATGCGATGAACGTGTAGACGAACAGCAGCACGATCCAGATGTTGCGCTCGGTGAACAGGCCGTCCTCGGCGGCGATGCCCGCCAGCGAGATCGGCAGCGCCTGCCCGAGCAGGATCGTCACGTACAGCACGACGACGCCGACGAGTGACGGAATCAGCGCCGCGCTGCGCGTGCGGTAGATGTACTGGCCGATGCCGATGGCCAGCGGGATCTCCAGCAGGATCGGCAGCACGGCCTCGGGATTGGCCACGAACAGGTTCCCGATCACCACGGCGAACACGGCGTTCACCAGGGTCAGCAGGAAGAAGATGATCAGCAGGAACAGCACGCGGGCGCGGGTGCCCACCACCTCGCGGGTGAGCGTGCCGATGCTCTGCGCCTTGTGCCGCACCGACACCACGATCGAGCCGAAGTCGTGCACGCCCGCGGCGAAGATCGTGCCCACCACGACCCAGATCAGCGCCGGTCCCCATCCCCAGAACACGGCGATGGCGGGACCGACGATCGGTGCCGCGCCGGCGACCGAGGTGAAGTGGTGTCCGAAGAGGACGTGCTTGTTGGTCGGGATGAAGTCCACGCCGTCCCGCATGGTGTGCGCGGGTGTCGGCCGGCTGTCGTCGAGCGCGTACACACGACGCGAGAGGTATCCCGAGTAGTAGCGGTAGCCGAGGTAGAACAGCACCCCGACGATCAGGACCATCACGATGGCCGGCATGGACGTTCCTTCCCGTGAGCGACGTTGACACGGTGGTCAGGCGACGTGGGACGGTAACAGCAGTGTGGCTGACGAGGTAAGAGCGGTGTGAATCCCGCGCTGGGCGAGACGTGGAGGCGACCAACGGTGAACCGGCTGCGGGAGGCCTGGCGGCGGGCCGTCACGGCAGAGCTGTGCTGGACGAACCCCGACGGCAGTGCCGCCGCGATCGCCGTGACCCCGGTGCTGCGCGGATCGGATCCCGCCTCGGCGACGGTGTGCGCCGCCCTGCCCTACGCCCGGGCGGGCGAGGTCGAAGGCCTGCGTGCGGCCCCGGCCGCGGTGTTCGCCGTGACCGACTCGCGCTCGCTGCCCGACGACACCGAATCCGGAACCCGGGTCTCAGGGCCCGGGGGCGCCGCGTCCGGAATCGCCGCGGCGGGTGGGGTGCGGATCGTCGACGACGTCGACGGCGAGTTGTTCACCGAGGAGCTGCTCGACCAGGAGCTGGTCAAGTACCCGCCGTCGCGCACGCTCGCCGACAGCGTGCTGCTCCGCCGGGAGAACTGGTGGTGGCTGCCCCGGATCGTCGTGGAACTCACCGGTCCGCTCCCGGCCGCCGGGCACCCCGGCGAGAAGCCGCTGCCCGCGCGCACCGACCCGACCCGGCACGCACTGCTCGTCACCACGGCACCCGGGGGCGCCGAGTCGCAGCGTGTCCCCGAGCTGCCGACTATCCCCGATTTGCGCAGTGCCCCCGAGCTTCGCAGTGCCCCCGAGCTTCGCAGTGCCCCCGAGTTGCGCAGTGTCGACCTGGGTGCCGACTCCGCACAGTCCGGCGCGGCAGCGTCCGACGTCATGGGAGTGCGTGAGCTGGCGGGTGAACCGCTGCCCGCCGCGTCCGCGGGCGCGCTGGCGTTCGGCTACGACTACACGATGCCCGATCTCGAACGGTGGGAAGCGTGGTCGCTGGCCGGCACGGTCGAGCGCGAACGGCTGGCCGTCGAAACCCGGACCGGGTCACCGGGCGAGGACCTAACCACCCTCGGCCTGCTGGCACGTACCCGGCGGCACCGCGCACTGGCGAAGGCCTGCCGCACCGGTCTCCGCGCCGCCCAACGCCGCCTCCAGCCGGCTCCCTGAGGCGACCGCAACCGCCCCCAAGGGGGCACCCGCACATGCAACACAGCCACGCAGCAGCGTGCCGTTGAGGAACAGTGGCCGGGCCGGCGGGAGGGACCCCTGATCCTCCCCTCGCGACGGGGCCGGACTCACGTCCGTCCGCAGATCGTGAGGGGAGGATTCGTGGCGTTCAACGCCACTGAGGTGCCCTTGGGGACACGTCGCGGGCCGGCCGGCGGACGCCGTCGCTGGTGACGTTGCTCCCACGATGCGGACGCTGCTGGACCACCCTGTGAACACCGTGGCAAGGTAATCGTTGTGACTGTGACGACCGCCGGTGTAGCCCTCGTGGTACGACGCCACGTGGACTACCTGCGCGTCTCCAGCAGTCTGTGCCGGCCCTGACCGCGACGCGCCGCTCCTGCCCAGCCGCAGCCGCACGTCGAGCGCGCACCGGGCCGCACGTCGGTCCGCCTGCCGGCGCAGGCCGATGCCACCGCACATCGCCGACGCCACAGGCCGGCCTCTGGTCACCGACGCCCACGTCCGAGCCCACCGCGCGCCCGTCCCGGCACCGCTCACGAGCGGCAGCGCCGCGCCCGGTCGTCCCCGGCCGCCCTCGGGCTGCCACGAGCCGCCCGAACGCCCAGCCCGAACCGCCGCCGAACACACCGCCCTGGAGGACACCGCCATGGCCGCCGAGACAGGCCGACCCGCCCGCCCCAAGAAGCGCCGCGGCGAGGGCCAGTGGGCCCTGGGTTACCGCGAGCCGCTCAACCCCAACGAGCGCTCCAAGAAGGACGACGCGCCGCTGAACGTGCGCGCGCGCATCGAGAACATCTACGCCCACACCGGCTTCGACGGCATCGACCCCGGCGACCTGCGCGGCCGGTTCCGCTGGTTCGGCCTCTACACCCAGCGCAAGCCCGGGATCGACGGCGGAAGGACGGCGGCGCTCGAACCAGAGGACCTCGACGACAAGTACTTCATGCTCCGGGTGCGGCTCGACGGCGGCGCGCTGACCACCCGGCAGCTCGCCGTCCTGGGTGAGATCTCGCAGACCTACGCCCGTGACACGGCCGACATCACCGACCGGCAGAACATCCAGTACCACTGGATCCGTGTCGAGGACATGCCCGCGATCTGGCAGAAGCTGGAGGACGCGGGCATGACGACGATGGAGGCCTGCGGCGACAGCCCGCGGGTCATCCTCGGCTCCCCCGTCGCCGGGATCTCGGCTGACGAGATCATCGACGGCACGCCCGCGATCGACGAGATCACGCGCCGTTTCGTCGGCGATCCGACGTTCGCGAACCTGCCCCGCAAGTTCAAGACGGCGATCTCCGGCCAGCAGGATGTGGCGCACGAGATCCACGACGTCGCGTTCGTCGGGGTCGAGCACCCCGAGCACGGTCCCGGGTTCGACGTGTGGGTCGGCGGCGGCCTCTCGACCAACCCGATGATCGCCAAGCGCCTCGGCGTGTGGGTGCCGCGGGACGAGGTGCCGGACGTGTGGGAAGGCATCATCAGCATCTTCCGCGACTACGGCTACCGGCGGCTGCGCTCGCGCGCCCGCATCAAGTTCCTGGTCAAGGACTGGGGTCCCGAGAAGTTCCGCGAGGTGCTCGAGACCGAGTACCTGCAGCGCACGCTCATCGACGGCCCCGCCCCGGAGGCTCCGGAGCGGCCGATCGACCACATCGGCGTGCACGAGCAGACCGACGGGCTGCGCTACGTCGGCGGGGCGCCGGTCGCGGGCCGCGCGTCCGGGTCGTTGCTGCTGTCGGCGGCGAAGGCGGCCGAGCGCGCCGGATCGGGCCGGGTGCGGCTGACACCGCAGCAGAAGCTGGTCGTACTGGACGTGCCCGAGCCCGAGGTCGCCTCGCTGCAGGCCGAGCTGGCCGAGGCGGGCCTGGACACGAAGCCGTCGCCGTGGCGGCGCAACGTGATGGCGTGCACCGGCATCGAGTTCTGCAAGCTGGCGATCGTCGAGACGAAGAAGCGTGCCTCGGACCTGGTCGCCGAGCTGGAGCAGCGGCTGGCCGATCTGCAGGACGGCCTCGACAACCCCGTGTCCGTGCACCTGAACGGCTGCCCGAACTCGTGCGCACGCATTCAGGTGGCCGACATCGGCCTCAAGGGCCAGATCG
Source organism: Prauserella salsuginis (assembly GCF_024648885.1). Classification (GTDB taxonomy): domain Bacteria; phylum Actinomycetota; class Actinomycetes; order Mycobacteriales; family Pseudonocardiaceae; genus Prauserella; species Prauserella salsuginis. The sequence goes on from NZ_JANBBF010000008.1 coordinate 955,506, forward strand.
TCACCGACGCCGACGGCAACCAGGTCGAGGGCTTCCAGGTGCATCTCGGCGGCGGCCTCGGGCTGGATGCAGGATTCGGCCGTAAACTGCGTGGCCATAAGGTCACGAGCGACGAGCTCACCGACTATGTGGAGCGGGTCGTGAGGAACTACCTGGATCAGCGCGGCGAGGGCGAGCGGTTCGCCCAGTGGGTCGTGCGCGCAGAGGAAGCCGATCTCACGTGAGTGAGGCCACTTCCTCGAGGGCCACGCCCATGCACTGCCCGTACTGTGCCGACGAGGATCTCCGTCCGGAAGACGACGGTGCATGGCTGTGCACGTCCTGTCGGCGGGTGTTCACAGTGACCTTCATCGGACTGCGCATTCCGGAGGTAAAGCGATGACCGCGACAAGGACGGCCGAGGAGCTACAAGCCCTCGCCGAACGAGCGTCCGGCGAATTGGCCGAGGCCACCACCGAGGAGGCCATCCGGTGGGCGGTCGAGCAATTCGGCGACGATCTGATCGTCGCCTCGAATATGCAGGACGCCCTTCTCGTCGATGTCGTCACCAAGGTCAAATCGGACATCGACGTGCTTTTTCTCGAAACGGGCTACCATTTCGCAGAAACGCTCGGAGTGCGTGATGCGGTGGCGACGATCTATCCCGACGTGCGGATCGTCAACGCACAGGCCGAACAGAGCGTGGCCGAGCAGGACGCGGAATACGGTCCGAAATTGCACGACCGGGACCCCAACCAGTGCTGCCACCTGCGAAAAGTCGTTCCGCTGCGCAACACGCTCGCCGAGTATTCCTGCTGGATCACGGGTGTCCGCCGTGTCGATGCACCCACCAGAGCGAACACGCCGATCGTGACATGGGACGATCGCAATGGCCTGGTGAAGGTGAACCCGATCGCGGCCTGGACCGACGACGAGTTCAACGGCTACATCGACGAGCACGGGATTCTGCAGAATCCACTGGTCCACGAGGGGTACCTCTCGATCGGCTGCGCCCCGTGCACCGCGAAGGTCGCGCCGGGCGCCGACCCACGCAGTGGTCGCTGGGCCGGCAAGTCCAAGACTGAGTGCGGGCTGCACGCCTGAGGAAGGATGTCATGACCACACTAGAGGCCGCGGCCGATGCGGCGCGCGACAATCTCGCGGCGCTGGAATCGGAAGCCATTCACATCTTCCGTGAGGTGGCGGGCGAATTCGATCGTCCCGTGATCCTCTTCTCCGGTGGCAAGGACTCCACGCTGCTGCTGCACCTGGCCATCAAGGCGTTCTGGCCCGCGCCGGTTCCGTTCCCGCTGTTGCACGTCGACACCGGCCACAACTTCGACGAGGTCATCGCCTTCCGTGACCACGTCGTGGAGAAGTACGGCCTGCGGCTGGTCGTGGCCAGCGTGCAGGACTACATCGACGACGGCAGGCTCGTCGAGCGGGCCGACGGTACGCGCAACCCGCTGCAGACGCAGCCGCTGCTCGACGCGATCGCCGACAACAAGTTCGACGCCGTGTTCGGCGGCGGCCGCCGCGACGAGGAACGGGCCCGCGCCAAGGAGCGCATCTTCAGCCTGCGCAGCGCCTTCGGCCAGTGGGACCCACGCAGGCAGCGCCCTGAGCTGTGGAACCTCTACAACGGCAGGCACCGCCCCGGCGAGCACGTGCGGGTGTTCCCGCTGTCGAACTTCACCGAAGCCGACGTGTGGAACTACATCGCGCGCGAGCAGGTCGAACTGCCGTCGATCTACTACGCGCACCAGCGCAAGGTCTACAGCCGCGACGGCATGTGGCTCACCGAGGGCCCGTGGGGCGGTCCGCGCGCGGACGAAGAGGTCCACGAGCTGACGGTGCGGTACCGCACCGTCGGTGACGGCTCGTGCACCGGAGCCGTCGAATCCACCGCCTCGACGGTCGAGGAGGTCATCGCCGAGGTGCAGGCGAGCCGCCTCACCGAGCGCGGTGCGACGCGTGCCGACGACCGCATGTCCGAGGCCGCCATGGAAGACCGCAAGCGGGAGGGGTACTTCTAACCATGAGCTCGTTGCTGAGGCTCGCCACGGCGGGCAGCGTCGACGACGGCAAGTCGACTCTGGTCGGCAGGCTGCTGTACGACACCAAGTCCGTACTCGCCGACCAGCTGGACGCCATCGAGCGCGCCAGCGTCGACAAGGGTATGACGACCCCGGACCTGTCGCTGCTGGTCGACGGTCTGCGTTCCGAGCGGGAGCAGGGCATCACGATCGACGTGGCGTACCGCTACTTCGCCACGCCGAATCGCAGCTTCGTGCTCGCGGACACCCCCGGGCACGTGCAGTACACCCGCAACACGGTCACCGGCGCGTCGACGGCGCAGCTCGGTGTGCTGCTGGTCGACGCCCGCAACGGCGTCGTCGAGCAGACCCGCAGGCACGCGGCCGTGCTGGCGATGCTCGGCGTGCCGCGGTTGGTGCTGGCGGTGAACAAGGTCGACCTCATCGACTACGACGAGGCCGCGTTCACCGTGATCGCCAAGGAGTTCGCCGCGCACGCGACGTCGTTGGGTTACGCCGAGGGCACGGTGCTGGCCATCCCGGTGTCGGCGCTGCAGGGCGACAACGTGGCGACCAAGTCGGAGAACACGCCGTGGTACTCGGGCCCGACGCTGCTCGAGCACCTCGAAGAGGTGCCGGTCGCGCCGGACCCGCACGAGGCGCCGTTCCGGATGCCGGTGCAATACGTCATCCGTCCGCGCACGCCCGAATACCCCGATTACCGGGGTTACGCGGGCCAGATCGCGGCGGGCACGGTCCGGCCGGGCGACGAGGTCGTGGTGCTGCCGCAGGGCCTGAAGTCGACGGTCGAGAGCGTCGACACCGCCGACGGTTCGCTCGACGAGGCCGGCACCGGCAAGTCGATCACCGTGGTGCTCTCCGACGACCTCGACATCACGCGCGGTGACGTGATCGCCGCGGCCGACAACGCGCCGAAGGTCACCGACGAGTTCACCGCGGCGCTGTGCTGGCTGTCGAGCAAGCAGCTCGAGCCCGGCGCACGTGTACTGGTCAAGCAGGGCACGCGCACGGTGCAGGCCATGGTCGAGGAGCTCAACGCCCGGTTCGACGAGCAGACGCTGTCCATCGTGGACGCTCCGGAGAAGCTGGAGCTCAACGAGATCGGCAACGTCAGCCTGCGGCTGGCCGAGCAGCTTCCGGTGGACGACTACACGGTGAGCCCCCGCACGGGTGCGTTCATCGTGATCGACCCGAAGGACGGCGACACGCTCGCCGCGGGTCTGGTCGGGCACCGGTTCAGCCAGCTCAAGGGTGTGACAGAGCCCGAGGTCGCGTGACGGTGGCGCATCCGCCGCTGCTGATCGTCGCGCACGGTAGCCGGGACTCCAGGTCCGCGGCTACCGTGCGCGCGCTCGCGGAGGTGGTGCGCGCCCACTCCCCCGGTGCGGACGTCCGCGTGGCGTTCCTGGACCTGTCCGCACCGTCGGTCGGTACCGCCCTCTCCGGCCTGTACGCCGAGGGACACCGCCACGTCGTGGCCGTGCCGTTGCTGCTCGGCCACGCCTATCACGCGCGGGTGGACCTGCCCGCGCTCGTCGACGAGGTCACCGGCAGCCTGCCGCGGTTGTCGGTGACAGTTGCCGACGTCCTCGGCCCCGATCCGCTGCTGGAGGACGTCGCGCTCGACCGCCTCGCCGCCGCCGGAGCGGATCTCGACGACCCGGACCTCGGCGTCGTGCTCGCCGCCGTGGGTTCGTCGCACGATGCGGCCAACGACGTCGTCGCCCGCATCGCCCGCGGCTGGGACGGCCGCCGCGGTGCACGGGTCGCGGCCGCATTCGCCAGTACGGCCCGGCCGGACGTGCCCGCAGCGATCGCCAGGCTCCGCGCCCACGGCGCGCGCCGGTTCGCCGTCGCGTCGTGGTTCTTCGCCCCGGGACTGCTCCCCGACCGCATCGCAGCCCTCGCGGCCGAATCGGCCCCGGACGCCGTCCTCGCCGCCCCGCTGGGCACCGATCCGCGCGTCGCCACGGTCGTGCTCGACCGCTACGCCGACGCGCTCACCGGCGCGGCGGCCTCGGCCTGAGCCGGCGCCGGCGCGCGTCGGCGTATGCCAGAGTGTTCGGCATGGCTGACGAACTCGTCCACTACGACCTCGACGGCGGGGTCGCGACGATCACGCTCGACTCGCCGCACAACCGCAACGCCCTGTCCACGCAGCTGCGCAGCGAACTCACCGACGCGCTGACCAGGGCCGCCGACGACGAGCAGGCGCGCGTGATCGTGCTGACCCACACCGGCACCGTCTTCTGCGCCGGCATGGACCTCAAAGAGGCCAAGGGCGCCGGCTCCGACGACCAAGGGGTGAACGGCTTCCCCGCGATCCTCGAGCAGCTCTGGACGAGCCCGAAACCGGTCGTCGCCAAGCTCGCCGGGCCCGCTCGCGCCGGCGGTGTCGGCATGGTCGCGGCAGCCGACATCGCGGTGGCGGCCGCCGACGCGACGTTCGCGTTCACCGAGGTGCGCATCGGCGTCGTGCCCGCACTGATCTCGGTCACCGTGCTGCCGCGACTATCCCCGCGTGCGGCCCACGAACTCTTCCTCACCGGCGACACGTTCGACGCCGTACGCGCCGCCGAGGTGGGTCTGCTCAACGCCGCCGTACCCGCCGACGAACTCGACGCGAAGGTCGCCTCCTACGTCGACTCGCTGGTGCGCGGCGGGCCTACGGCGCTGACGGCGACGAAGGAGCTGCTGCACGGCGAACGCGGCCGCACCATCGGCGCGGAGCTGGAGAAGATGCAGGCGGTGTCCGCGCACTACTTCGCCAGTGAGGAGGGCCAGGAGGGCATCGCCGCGTTCGGCGAGAAACGCCCGCCCCGCTGGATTCCCTGACTCCCCCCCCCCATCCGGCATCCGCCGTGACGGCGAAGGCCGCCTCTTTCCCGGTCCGGGAGGGGCGGCCTTCGCTATCGCGAGACGCTCCGGTGCGGAGCACAGACGGCCTCAGGAGCGCAGGAAGTCCCGCAGCCCGGCCAGGTCGTCGGTGTTGATGTGGTCGACACCGGCGTCGCGGAGCTCGGTCCACACCGCGGTGCGCTGTTCGCCCGCCTGATCCGGGGTGGCCCAGAACCGCAGCCGCTGCCCGGCTTCGTGGGCACGAGCGGCCATCTCGCGCAGGCGGGCGCGCTCCCGAGCGGGCATGGGGCCCTCGCCCTTCCAGTCGAATACGGTGTTCCAGTTGTCGCTGACCAGCGGCATCAGCTCGGCGGCCAAATCGCCGCCCAGGTCACCGGAGCGCCCGTCGTAGAACGACAACCGCTCCGGAGCCTCGGCCATGTCGTCGAGCGGCCGATTACCGCTCACCACGACCTGGATCGCACCGGTGTCGACCTTCCCGTCGCGGTAGCGCGTGAGCATGCCCGCGTATTCGGCGAGCTGGTGCTCCAGCAACTCCCACGTGCGCGGCCCGTCACTCTTGATGTCGACGAGCAGCTGGAACTGCCCCTTCCACCCCGGGTAGACACCGGACTTGCCGCGTACGGCGTCGCGCAGCGGTTCCAGGTACAGGCTGCGCAGCGTGCGGTCGGGATCGAGCTCCCACGAGTCGTGGGCGACCAGCAGTTCATCGCCGACGGCCCACACGTCCGCCTCGACGCTGGTGAAGCCGTGCTCCAGCGCATCCAGCAACGGCCGCGGGTGTTCGTAGTCGTTGTGCGCGTGTGCCTGGGCCAGCGGCCTGCCGAGGTCCGGTCGTGGCTGCGCGCCGGCGGTGGCCGGTGAGACCAGAGCGATCACCACCGCCAGCAGGGCGGCGGCACGGGACGCATGCATGCGGGCTCCTCACGTCGGTGCGGACTGGGAACCCGATCGAAGCGGGTGATCGTGTCCGCGCCGCGAACGTCAGGAGTCGGCGAGCAGAACAGTGAACCGGCGGCTGCTCACCCGGTCACCACCCGCCGCGAGCGCCCGCTGGGCGTCCGAGAGCGTGCCGTGCACGGCCAGGTAGGTCCGCGGATCGGCCTGCTTCAGTGCGTCGGCGCCCACCCAGACCAGGACGTGCTCTCCCGCGGGCAGCCACGACAGGTCGGTCAGACAGTCGTACAGCGCGTCCAGGTTCCGGCCGAAGTGCGGCGGGAACCGCAGCAGTTCGGCGATGGCGTCGAGCGTCGCGGCCTTGTCGGTCAAGCCGCTGCCGTCGAGCACGTAGGTGAACGCGCCGCGCGCTTTGGCGTCGGCCACGAGCGCACTGCTGTCGGGGTTCGGTGCAGGTGTGGATGTCACGGTCAGGTCCGGGTATCGACGACGACGAACGATTCGTAATGGTCTGCGGTGTAGTACAGCTCGTCCTCACTGCCGGTGACGAGCCGCCGGGCACCCCGGTCGGGGCTACCGGGCGTGTCCACCGTGTACTCGTGGTAGTAGCCGTGGGGTTCGTCGGGCAACAGCCCTTCCCGGTTGCCGAAAACGGTGCCGTCCCGCTCGGGGTACGGGAAGGGGCCACCGCGTTCGATGAGCTCCCACGTCCGTTCGGCTTCCGGGGGCAGGTCGGCGAACGCCACCACCTCGAGACCGGATTCCGCGCCCGGCAGGCTACCGCCTCCACCCGACGCGTCGCCTCCCCCGGTGAGTTCACCCACGAGCCAGCCGCCGAGCGCGAGCAGGATGAGACCGGCCAACGCCACACTGATACGCCTGCGCGAGAACACGCGCGCCTCCCTAGGAACCCGGACGGCCGCCTGTGGACCGCTCAGCCTGCTCGTCCGGACGCGCGCGTCGCAGCCGGCCGGCGAGGGCCATTGCGAAGTCCACACCACGGTGGAGCAACCACGTCGCGACAGCGCAGATCGGCAGCAGGACGGCCGCGACCAGCACGAACTGCAACGGGAACCACTGCTGCGCGAGCCAGAGCTCGAACCCGTCCCACCAGCGGGCAACTCCGTCGAACACAACGTGAGCCTACTGCAGGTACGTTGGCGCCATGTTCGCCGTCTATGCCAACGAAGCCAATGCCGACGACCCTCTCGCCTCCCTCGTCGTGGGCGAGCGCCCCGACCCGGAGGTTCCCGCAGGCTGGGTCAAGGTGAATGTCAAAGCCGCAAGCCTGAACATGCACGACATCTGGACGCTGCGCGGCGTCGGGATCAAGAGCGAGCAGTTCCCCATGATCCTCGGCTGCGACGGTGCCGGCGTGCTCGACGACGGCACCGAGGTGGTCATCCACTCGGTCGTCAACGACGAGTCGTGGCAGGGGGACGACACCCTCGACCCCAAGCGCACGCTGCTGACCGAGAAGCACCAGGGCACGTTCGCCGACTCGGTCGTGGTGCCCGCCCGCAACGTCGTCCCCAAGCCCGCAGGCCTGTCGATGTCGGAGGCGGCCACGATGGGCACCGCCTGGCTCACGGCCTACCGCATGCTGTTCGTCAAGTCGGGCCTGCGTCCCGGTCAGACGATGCTGGTGCAGGGGGCTTCCGGCGGGGTGTCGACCGCGCTGGTGCAGCTCGGCCGGGCGGCCGGGCTGCGCGTGTGGGTCACCGGCCGCAGCGAGGACAAGCGCGCCCTGGCCGAACAGCTCGGGGCGCACCAGACGTTCGAATCTGGTGCCCGCCTGCCCGAACGCGTGGACGGCGTGTTCGAGACGGTGGGCAAGGCCACCTGGTCGCACTCGATGAAGTCGCTGAAGCCGGGCGGGATCATCGTCGTGTCCGGCTCGACCAGCGGCCCCGATGCGAGCGCCGAGCTGCAGCGCCTGTTCTTCCTGCAGCTGCGGGTGGCCGGGTCGACCATGGGAACCCGCGACGAGCTCACCGACCTGCTCTCCTACACCGAGCTGACGGGGATTCGGCCGCAGATCGGCGCCGAACTGCCGATGACCGAGGCGGGGAAGGGCTTCGAGGACATGCTGGAAGGCAGGACCTCCGGCAAGATCGTCTTCACTCGCTAACCTGCGAAAATGCCGCTGACCAGGGAAAATTCCGAACACACAGAGTCACGATATCGCTTCGTGACCTTTGTTACGGAGCCTGAACCGGCCTTCTGTGTTTAGCCTGGTTCCATGATCGCATCCCGGCGGGAGGCATCAGGCTCCCCGGCAGCAGCCGGGGTTCCAGGGATTCCGGACCCGGACGACGCTCCGGACTCCCTGGAACCTCCGGATACCGCGGCCCGCTCCGGCCACCCCGGCGCGGGCCCCGAGCACGATGTCGAGATCCGCACCACGTACCGGCGGTTCGGCGGCTTCTCGACCCGCGTCCTGGAGGCAGGACCCCGGCCCGTGGAACGCCCGGCGGGACGACGGTTCCGCCGGCGTTCCGACGAGCAGCGGCGCCGCACACCCCGTCTCGTGCTGTTGCACGGCTACTGCGACAGCGCCGACACCTGGCGCCCGGCGCTCACGGAGCTGGCGCGCGCGGGCGTGGCCGCGGTGGCCGTCGACCTCCCCGGGTTCGGCGAGGCCTCGGCGCTACGGTCCGGCGCGATACTGCCGCAGCTCGACGTGTTCACCGCCGCCGTCATAGGGGACCAGTCCGCGCTGGGCGGTGTCGTGGTGGCCGGCAATTCGCTCGGCGGCACGATGGCACTGCGGGCGGCGCAGAACCCGTCCCTGCCGCTCGCGGGCGTCGCCTCGATCGCGGCGCCCGGACTGTCCGACTCGTGGCTCGTCCGCGGTGTGGCGCGCAATCCGCTCACGCGGCTCGCCACGTCGCTTCCGCTGCCCGTGCCCCGGTTCCTGGTCAAGAGCGTCGCCGAACAGATCGTGCCGCGGCTGCTCTACGCCGACTCGGGAAAGGCCGCAGCCGAGCACGTCGCCCGGTTCGTCGATCTGTTCCCGGACTTCAAGACGACCGGCGAACGCCTGGACCAGGCGGCCCGCCTGATCACCGAGCTCGACGACGCCTACGAGCTCGACCGCATCACGCTGCCGCTGCTCGTGGTGGCCTGCGGACGAGACCGGCTGGTCAACGCCGATTCGGGCCAGCGGCTGCATTCGCTCGTGCCGCACAGCAGACTGCTGGTCCGCCAGGACTGGGGACACTGCCCCCAGCTCGACGATCCGCGTGGTCTGGCACAGGCACTGCATTATTTCGCCGGCAGTGCGCTGTCCGAACGACCCCGGGACGAGGACCGGCACACGCGCGGCCGATCCCTGTCCGATGCGGTGGGCTGACTCGCGACAGTGAACCGGCGCGCGGCTGCCGTGAGCCGGCGCGCGGTGTCGGCGGCCGCCCTCAGCCGAACCTGCGAGCGGCCGCCGACACGGCCTCCCGCGCCTGTTCGGCGAGCCGCGCCACGATCCGTTCCGCAGGACCCGATTCCGTCAGCGGGTAGGTCTGGCCCGCCCAGAGCGATACCGCCTCCGGGTCGCCCGCCGCCGTAGCCGCGGCACGCACCGGCTTGGTGATGTTGTTCAGCTGCGGATACGCCGCCGGCGCGGCGGCCGAGTTCTCCCGGAGGAACCGGTTCTCCAGACCCCGCGCGGGCCTCCCGCTGAACGCACGCGTGATCGCCGTCTGCCGTCCGCCGGCGTCGAGGGCCGCGCGATAGGTGCCGTTCGTGCCTGCCTCGTCCGCCCGCAGGAATGCCGTTCCGAGCTGTGCGGCGACCGCGCCCGCCGACAGCGTCGCGGCGACGTCCGCGCCGTGCACGAGCCCGCCCGCGGCCACGAGCGGCAGGTCGGTCTCGGCGCCGATGAGCCGCAGCGCCGACAGCAGGCCGAGCAGCGGTCCACCGCTGTCACTGCTCGCGTCGTCGGTGAACACCGCGCGGTGGCCACCCGCCTCGAACCCCTGGACGCAGAGCACATCGGCGCCCGCCGTGGCGGCCTCGCGGGCCTCGTCGGGGGTCGTCACGGTCACCACGACGGTCACGCCCGCCTCGTGGAGCCGCTCGATATCGGCGACCAACGGCGTACCGAAGGTGAACGACACCACCGGCACCCGCCGTTCGACGACGAGGTCCAGCTTCGCCGCGTAGCCGTCGTCGTCCCACCGGCCCGCACCCGGCGCGACGCCGTAGCGGTCGGCCTCACCGCTCAACCGGTCGGCGTACGAGGTCACATCGACCAGCGACCGCACGCCGGGGACGAACAGGTTCACCCCGAACGACTCCCCCGCGAGCTCGCGGGTCTTGTGGATCTGATCGGCCAGCGTGGCGGCCGTGAGGTAGCCCCCGGCGAGGAACCCGAAGCCACCCGCCCGCACGACCGAGGTGACCAATTCCGGCGTGGACGGACCGCCGGCCATCGGCGCCGCGATCACCGGGACGCGCAAGGACTCGAACATGCCCCTCATCGTACGAACGGACGCTGCCGGGATTCGATGCGGCACCGAGGTGCCGCCGACGCCACGTGGCGACCGCGTGACATATCAGTCGGCAACGTAACACCGACATGACCCGCCGTCACCCGGGTGAGCTACACCGCGTTTCGAGCACGCTAAGCCTCGTCGCCGAACCTTGAATGGGCCGTTCGGGCCAGTCCAGGCTTCCTCGCCATACGCGAAAGCCCTTCGCGCAGCACCCGAGAGGAAGAGGACCCATGACCGAGAAGCAGACCCCGCGCCCCGCGCAGCGCTGGACCGTACGCGGCCTCGCCGTGAGCGCGCTGGCCGTTCCGATGCTGGCCGTCCTCGGCGGCACGGCGTCGGCGGCGGAACTCACGCCGATCGCCGAGTATCTCGACGAGACGATCGCCACCACGTCCGCCTCGCTGGTCGAAGCCCTGGCCCTACTGCTCGGCGTGCGCTGACCCGCGGCATGACCGGACACCGGGCGTGATCCGGTCGACGACGAGGGCCGCGCGATCCGGGCGGATCGCGCGGCCCTCGCGGTACCGGGTTCACGGAACCGTCGTGATCGGACAGTCCGATCACGACAGTCTGCCGTTACTTCTTTCCCTTGCCCTTGTCGCTGCTCTCCCCCTCGTCCGCGGACAGTGCGGCGACGAACGCCTCCTGCGGCACCTCCACGCGGCCGACGGTCTTCATCTTCTTCTTGCCTTCCTTCTGCTTCTCCAGCAGCTTGCGCTTCCGCGAGATGTCACCGCCGTAGCACTTGGCGAGCACGTCCTTGCGGATCGCCCGGATCGTCTCGCGCGCGATGATGCGGGAGCCGACGGCAGCCTGGATCGGCACCTCGAACTGTTGCCGCGGGATCAGCTCGCGCAATCGCTTGGTCATCTTGTTGCCGTAGCTGTAAGCGAAGTCCTTGTGCACGATCGCCGAGAACGCGTCGACGGCCTCGCCCTGCAAGAGAATGTCCACTTTGACCAGATCGGCCGTCTGCTCGCCCGCCTCCTCGTAGTCCAGCGAGGCGTAGCCACGCGTGCGGGACTTGAGCGAGTCGAAGAAGTCGAAGATGATCTCGGCGAGCGGCAACTTGTACCGCAGCTCGACACGATCCTCCGACAGGTAGTCCATACCGAGCATCGTGCCGCGCTTGCCCTGGCACAGCTCCATGATCGCGCCCACGAACTCCGAGGGAGCGATGATCGTCACCTTGCTGATCGGCTCGTGGGTCTCGGCGATCTTGCCCTCGGTCGGCCAGTCCGACGGGTTGGTGACGACGTGCTCGGTGCCGTCGTCGAGGAAGACGTCGTAGACGACGTTCGGCGCCGTGGCGATCAGGTTCAGGCCGAACTCGCGCTCCAGCCGGGCACGGGTGATCTCGAGGTGCAGCAGCCCGAGGAAGCCACAGCGGAAGCCGAAGCCCAGCGCCACGGACGTCTCCGGCTCGTAGGACAGCGCGGCGTCGTTGAGGCGCAGCTTGTCGAGCGCGTCACGCAGCACCGGGTAGTCCGAACCGTCCACCGGGTAGAGCCCGGAGAACACCATCGGCTGGGGCTCGCGGTAGCCGGCCAGCGGCTTCTCCGCCCCGCGCCGCTCGAACGTGACCGTGTCACCGACCTTCGACTGCCGGACGTCCTTCACCCCGGTGATGAGGTAACCGACCTCGCCGACCCCGAGCCCTTCCGACGGCTTCGGATCGGGCGAGATGATGCCGACCTCGAGCAGCTCGTGCGTCGCGCCCGTCGACATCATGCGGATCTTCTCGCGCGGCGTGATCTTGCCGTCGACGACGCGGATGTAGGTCACGACACCGCGATAGGTGTCGTACACCGAGTCGAAGATCATCGCGCGGGCCGGAGCCTCCGCATCACCCTCCGGGGGCGGCACCTGGCGCACGATCTCGTCGAGCAGTGCCTCGACGCCGTCACCGGTCTTCGCCGACACCCGCAGCACGTCGGAGGGCTCGCAGCCGATGATGTGCGCCAGCTCGGCTGCGTACTTCTCCGGTTCGGCCGCCGGCAGGTCGATCTTGTTCAGGACCGGGATGATCTGCAGATCGTTCTCGAGCGCGAGGTACAGGTTGGCCAGCGTCTGCGCCTCGATGCCCTGGGCGGCGTCCACGAGCAGGATCGCGCCCTCGCACGCCTCGAGCGCGCGGGAGACCTCGTAGGTGAAGTCGACGTGGCCCGGGGTGTCGATGAGGTGCATGACGTGGTCCTGGCCGTCGACGTGCCACGGCAGCCGCACGTTCTGCGCCTTGATCGTGATACCGCGTTCCCGCTCGATGTCCATGCGGTCGAGGTACTGGTCGCGCATGGCCCGCTGCTCGATCACGCCGGTGAGCTGCAGCATCCGGTCGGCCAACGTCGACTTGCCGTGGTCGATGTGGGCGATGATGCAGAAGTTGCGGATGAACTCCGGCGGCGTGAACGTCTTCTCGGCGGACGGGCGGTTCTTTGTCACTCGTTTCCTCGGATCGCTCGTGGACGGCCACCCCCATGGTCCCATGCCGCCGCCCGTGAGGTTCCCCCGGAGGCCGGACGTCGAGCGAGGTCAGCCCCGCCCGACGGCACGGACCGTGGGCGCGCCGCGGCGGGCGTCAGCCCGCGGCGGGCCGGACGTCGGTCCGCAACGGGTGGTCCGACGGGACCTGCACCAGCACGATCCGCACGCCGTCCGGGTCCCGCAACCACGCCTCGTCGAGACCCCACGGTTCACGACGGGCGTCACGTTCCGGCTCCACCCCGCGCTCCCGCAGCGTCGCCAGCTCGGCGGGCAGGTCGCGGACCTGCAGCCACAGCGCCATCGCCTCGCTCGGCCCCGTGCTCGCGCGGCCGACGATCTCCACAAGCCCACCACCGGCGAAGAACACCGTTCCCCCGGGGAACTCGCGGTAGATCGCCAACCCGAGCGTGTCCCGGTAGAACGCGGTCGTGACCTCCGGATCACGCGGGTGCAGCAGGATGCGGCTGTTCAGCACGTCCATGGCCGCAGGGTCTCACACCTCGGCGCCGGCTCACGCCAGCGCGATCGCCGCGATTCCCGCCAGCACCACCAACGAGCCCGCCACTCTCCTGCGGCCGTGGGGTTCGCCCAGGATCAGCCACCCCGCCAACCCGGCCAGCACGATGCTCACCTCGCGCAACGGCGCCACCAAACTCACCGGGGCCAGCCGCATCGCGAACAGCACGAGCAGGTACGCGACCGGCGAGAGCAGCCCCACGAGAACCACGGACCGGCGATGCTCCCGCCACAGCCTGCCGGTCGGCCCTTCGAACGCGACCCCGGCATCACGGTCCTCGGCATCACGGTCCTCGGCATCACGGTCCTCGGCATCACGGTCCTCGGCATCACGGTCCTCGGCGCCTCGAGGCGCGGCGCCATCGAGGCCACTGCCGTCGAACCGTGCGTCGTCGAACCGTGCGTCGTCGGGGCCACTGCCGTCGGGGCCACTGCCGTCGGCACCGGCGCCCGCGGCACCTCGCGGCGTGGCGCCACCGTGCGGGGCCTCGCCGTGCGGGGCCTCGCTGCGCGGGGCCTCGCTGCGCGGGGCCTCGCTGCGCGGGGCCTCGCTGCGCGGGGTTTCACTGCGCGGGACACCGTCGGTCCGGTCGTCAGCGGGTACCAGTACGCGCCCTCGGGCCCCACTCAGTGCATGGGGCGCCAGCAGCAGGCTCTGCAGCGCCGTTCCGGCAGCGAGGTAGACGACCGGCGGGACCCCGAGTTCGTCGACGGAGTAGGCGTCCCACAGTGTGTACGCCGCGATGGTCACCCCGGTGAGCACGCCGTAGCCGGCCCCTGCCCGCCCGCGGCCACGAGTGGGCGTCGTGCTGGGCGCACTGATCACCAACACCCCGCCGACGACGAGGACGGCGCCGACGAGGCCCGGCCAGCCGGGGCGCTCGTGCAGCACGAGCACGGCCACCACCACGGCCAGCAGTGGACCGCACCCTCGCGCCAGCGGGTAGACCACGGACAGGTCGCCGACGGCATAGCCGCGCTGCAGCACCACGCCGTAGGCCACGTGCGCCACGGCCGTGACCGCGGCGGCCAGGAGCCACGTCCAGCGGGGCTGCTCACCGCTCACCAGGACGTGCGCGATCCCGAACGGCAGCAGCACCGCCGCCGAGACCGTGTAGTAGCAGAAGACGAAGCGGGCCCCGCCGGGAACGCGGGTGGCCACGAGGTTCCACGCGGCGTGGAACGCGGCGGCGAGCAGAACGAGAACCAGTGCGGTAAGGGACACGGGTAGCCTTCCTGGCCCGCCGCGGTCACGGCAGGCCGGCTACTCCAGGCTTTTGTCCCGTCATATGCGGGTGCGGCCACTCCCGCACCCGGGTGCCGCTCGGACCGGACCCGCGCTGCCCTCGTTGTCGGTGTCGTCGTTCCCGCGGGAACGAGCGGGGCGCGGCGGAACCCTAGGCACTGTCGGCGGCAGCCTACCTCCGCACGCAAGGATCCTGACCGGCGCTGATAAGCTGTTCCACCGCTGCCGTGCGGCATTCCGCCAGGGAGGAAACCCGGCTCAGCCGGTGCCGAGACGAGCGCGGCAGCGATCGCCAGTAGCCGTAGGACACGGCCGAACATGAAGGAGTCACCTCGTGGCCAACATCAAGTCCCAGATGAAGCGCATCCAGACCAACGAGAAGCGCCGTCAGCGCAATCAGGCGGTCAAGTCCACGGTGAAGACCTCGATCCGCAAGTTCCGCGAGGCCGCCGACGCCGGCGACAAGGACAAGGCCGTCGAGATGCTGCGCGCCGCGGGCCGCCAGCTGGACAAGGCCGCCAGCAAGGGCGTCATCCACAAGAACCAGGCCGCGAACAAGAAGTCGGCCATGGCCCAGCGCGTGAACAACCTCTGAGCTGTCACTCGTCGACTCGGGCGAAGCCCCCGGTTTCCTCAGGAAGCCGGGGGCTTCGTCATGCGCGGCTGCGTCCCCGGCCCGTGTTGCAGCCCGAGGTTCCCGTTGCAGAGCCACAGCCCGCGTGTCGGTGTCACAGCCCGCGTGTCGGTGTCACAGTCCGCCTGTCACGGCCTCACGTTGTCGCCTCCGGGACCGCGATGCACTCGAACCCGGTACTGCCGCTCCGGCCGGGCCGACCACATCGCCCGGGTGATCGGCCCGGCCCGGGTCCGCGATGCTGCCCACTCGGCACCTCGCGGCGCCGAATCCGCCGACTGGACGGTTCCGCGCGGCTCGCCGATTCCGCCGGCGCATTGGTCCTGTCCGGTTCGACGACCGTAGCCCGGTTCCCGGCGTTCGTCCCTGCTCAGCGGTTCTGCTCAGCGGTTCTGCTTCGCGCCGACGACGTCGAGCACAGCGCGTTCCAGCGCGTAGTCGGGGTCGGCCGCCGCACCCTTGACCTCGGCGTTCACCCGGGCGACCGTCCGCATGGCCTCGGCGAGTCCCGCCGCGTTCCAACCGCGCGTCTGTCCCTGTGCCTTGCGGATCTTCCACGGCGGCATACCGAGCTCGCCCGCCAGCTGGTTCGGGTTCCCCCTGCCCGCGGCCGACACCCGGGCGACGGTCCGTACCGCGTCGGCGAGCGCGTCCGCGATGAGCACGTGCGGCACACCGATCTGCTGTGCCCACCGCAGCGTCTCCAACGCCGCGGCCCGATCCCCGCCGACAGCCTTCTCCGCGACCAGGAAACCGGTGACGTCGGCCTTGCCGCGGTGATAGCGGCGGACGGCCTCCTCGTCGACCTTGCCCCCCGAGTCGGCCACCAGCTGCGTCGCCGCCGACGACAGTTCCCGCAGGTCCGAGCCGACGGCGTCGACCAGGGCGGACACCCCCGCCGCATCGATCCGGCCACCCGCCCGTTTGACCTCCGCACGCACGAAGGCCTCCCGTTCGGCGGGCTTGGTGATCTTGGCGCATTCGGTGACTTCGGCGCCCGCCTTCTTCAGCGCCGTCGGCAGCGACTTGGCGGCCTTGCTCCGGCCACCCCCGGAATGCACCACGACGAGCGTCACGCCGTCGGCCGGGTCCTTCAGATAGGCCGACACGGCGTCGGCGAGTTCCTGCCCGATGTCCTGCGCCTGTTCGAGCACGATCACCCGGCCCTCGCTGAACAGCGACGGGCTGACGAGTTCGGCCAGCTCCGGGGGCGTGAGGTCGGACACTTTCATCCGCGTCAGTTCGGCCGTCTCGTCCACGGCTCTGGCCGCGCCTACGGCGGCGTGCACAGCCCTGTCGACGAGTAGTTCTTCGTCGCCCAGCACGAGGTGCAGGGGCGCAGGGGCGGCGGTCGACGCGGTCACACCCTGATCCTGCCACGGTGACATGGAGCGCAACGGCATGGCCGGGACTGATCGCTATGCCCTAATGTGGTGCCCACACACGCCGCGCAGGCATACGGCGGACAATCGAATACCGCTCATCAAGAGGGGCAGAGGGAACGGCCCGCAGAAGCCCCGGCAACCGGCGTCAGCCTGTCATCTCGATTCCGCGAGGTAGCTGACGACAACGGTGCTAATTCCGACCCGTGCCAGCGGGGCAGATGAGGAAAGGAACCTCGCGATGACTGCAGCCCTGACCCCCTCCACCACCAAGGCCGTCGACCTCGGTCCGGCCGTCGAACTGGTGTCGAAGGAAGAGGGGCACCGCCAGCCGCTCGCCCCGGAGTTCGTCTCCGCGGAGGACTTCTCGCCGCTCGAGGTCGGGTACGACTTCGGCAGGGTCCGCCGGGAGGACATCGAGTCCGGGCCGCGCAACATCTGGCGCTACAAGAAGCTGCTGCCCGTCCCGTCCAACGTCGAAGAGATCCCGAACACCGAACCGGGCTGTACCCGGCTGGTGCGGGCCGACAACCTGGCGAAGGCGCTCGGTGTGAAGCGCCTCTGGGTGAAGGACGACACCGGCAACCCGACGCACTCGTTCAAGGACCGCGTGGTCGCCGTGGCGCTCGCGGCGGCACGTGAGTTCGGCTTCGACACGCTCGCCTGCCCTTCGACGGGCAACCTGGCCAATGCCGTGGCTGCCGCAGCCGCCCGCGCCGGCTGGCAGTCGGTGGTGCTCGTGCCGTCCTCGCTCGAGCGCGCGAAGATCCTCACGACCGCGGTGTACGACGGCGCACTGCTCGCCGTCGACGGCAACTACGACGACGTCAACCGCTTGGCCACCGAGTTGGCCGCCGAGCACGAGTCGTGGGCGTTCGTGAACGTCAACGTGCGGCCGTACTACTCCGAGGGGTCGAAGACGCTCGGCTTCGAGGTCGCCGAGCAGCTCGGCTGGCGCCTGCCCGAACAGATCGTGGTGCCGATCGCCTCCGGTTCGCAGCTGACCAAGGTCGACAAGGGTTTCAAGGAGCTGGCGCAGCTCGGCCTCGTCGAGGACTCGCCATACACCATTTTCGGTGCCCAGGCCAGCGGCTGCTCGCCCGTCTCAACGGCTTTCCGCAACGGTCACGACGTCGTCCAGCCTGTCAAGCCCGACACGATCGCGCGGTCGCTGGCGATCGGTAACCCGGCCGACGGGCCCTACGTGCTCGACACGGTGAACCGCACCGGCGGCGCGGTCGAGGACGTCACCGACGACGAGGTGGTCGAAGGCATCCGGCTGCTGGCCCGCACGGAAGGCATCTTCACCGAGACCGCGGGCGGCGTGACCGTCGCGACGGCGAAGAAGCTCATCGAGGCAGGCAAGATCGACCCGGACGCCGAGACCGTACTGCTGATCACCGGCGACGGCCTCAAGACCCTCGATGCGGTCGAGGACAAGATCGGCCCGAAGGCGACGGTCGCACCGTCGGCGGCCGCGGTGAACGAGGTCCTCGGCGGCTGACGACCGGACGGCCGGGTCTCGGCTGCTTCCGACTCCCTCGTTCGACGCGGGCCGTTCCGTCACGGTCCCGGTCCGCGTCGAACGAGCGCGGGTTCGTCCCCGTCGCCAGGGACGACCGCGAGGTCTCCGCCCCGGTCGGTCCGCGCGACGAGCGCGCCCACTGCCTCCAAGGCATCCGTGGTGGTGTCGCTGGGGTGCCCGTAGTCGTTGTCTGCACCGACGCTGACCAGCGCGATGCGCGGTCGCACCGCGGCCAGGAACTCGGGCCTGGTGTAGCGGCTGCCGTGGTGTGGCACCTTGAGCACCTCGGCCCCCAGGTCGACGTCGCGAGCGAGCAGGTCGCTCTGGGCGGTCAGTTCGATGTCCCCGCTGAGCAGTACGCGTCCCGCGGGCGTCGACGCGCGCAACACGGCCGACGTGTCGTTGACGACGGTGCCGTCCTCACTCTCGCCTGCGCGTGCGCGTTGCGGCGTGTAGTGCGGACCGAGGACCTCGAGGGTGAGTGCGTCCCAGCGCAGCGTCCTGCCGACCGTCAGGTCGACCAGCGGCACCGCGCGGCGACGGGCCGTGGTCGACACTTCGCGCCACGCCCACGCCGGACTGCGTCCGCGGCCGACGGCGATCGCACCGACACTGCGGCCGTCGAGCACGGCATGCAGGCCGCCGACGTGGTCGGCGTGGAGGTGGCTCAACGCGACCAGTGGCACCCGCCGGACGTCCAACCGGTCGAGACAGCGGTCGATCTCCCTGGCATCGGGACCGACGTCGACGACCACGGCCCGGCCGGGCGTACCGGTGGCCAACACGATCCCGTCACCCTGGCCGACATCGCACGCCACGACCGTCCAGCCGGCGGGCGGCCATCCGGCCTGCAGGAACCGTGGTGGCACGGTCACCACGAGCGCTGCCGTCACACCGATCGCCACGGCCATGCGCGCCTTTCGGTACCGCAGCGCGGCGACGGCACCGACGGCGATGCCCGCGGCGGCGACCCCGCCCCACCACCCCGACGGCCAGGACACGACCGCCCCGGGCACTGCGGCCGCCTCCCGGGCGACGATCACGAGCCAGCTCACCCCCGGCCCGGCGAGGTGCACCAGGACCTCGGCCGCCGCCGGTGCAGGCACGGCGAGCGCGGCCGCCGCCACGCCGAGCACCGTGACCGGCGCGACCACCGGCGCTGCGAGCAGATTCGCGGCGACGGAGACCATGCTGATCTCGCCCGCCATGCCGGCGATGACCGGTGCGGTGGCGACGAAGGCGGCCACGGGCACGGCGAGCGCCTCCGCCATGCCGGGCGGGACGCGCCGCGCAGCGAGCGCGGCGGCCCACCGGGGTGCCAGGAAGATCAGACCCCCGGTCGCGACGACCGACAGCGCGAAGCCCATGCTCGTGGCCATCGCCGGGTCGACGAGTATCAGTCCGCAGACGGCCGCCGCCAGCGCCGGCACCACGGAGCGCCGGCGTCCGAGCACGAGGGCGGCGAGTCCCAGGGCTCCCATGACCGCGGCGCGCAGCACGCTCGGTTCGTAGCCGACGAGCACGACGAACCCCGCCAGCGCGATCCCGGCCGCACCTGCCGAGACGCGTGGACCGAGCCGCACGGCACGCGCGAGCAGGAGCACCGCACCGCACACGATGGCGACGTTCGAACCGCTGACCGCCGTGAGGTGGGACAGCCCGGCGTCGAGGAACTCCTTCTCCACACGCGCCGACTGATCACCGGTGTCGCCGACGACGAGCCCGGGCAGCAGGCCCGCTTCGTCCTCGCCGAGCACTCCCGAGGCATCCCGCAGTGCGCTGCGCACGACGTCGGCCGCGCGCTGCCAGACCGGGGCCGCGTCGACCCGCTCCGGTGGTCCGCGCACGTAGCCGACCGCCACGGTCAGATCCCCGCGGCGGGCCGGTGCCAACGAGACCGTCACGCTGACCCGCTGCCCCGGCAGGAGCCGGGCCCACTCGCCTACCGGCCCGATGAGCAGGACACGTCCCGTCGACGAGAGGCCGTCGCCGCCGGACCCGGCCCCGCCCGTGCCGACACGGGCGGCCTCGTCTCGATCATGGACGCTCACGACGTCCACGGGCACCAGCACCGACCGGGCCCCGCCGCGCTGAGCGCCGTACCCGTCGTCCCGCAGCGGGCGTGGTCGCTCCCGCACCTCGGTGCGCATCCGGACTTCGCCGCCGTCGGCGGCCACCGCCCGGAGCGGGTCCGCATCCGCCTCGTGCACCCGAAGGCCGACGGGCACCAGCACCAGCAGTCCGCAACAGCCCACGGCCATCGCCGCCGCGGCCACCCTGGGCGCGCCACGGCGCCGCGCGCGCACCGCGACGAGACCTCCGGCGACGACGGCGACGCCACCGACCGCGACCGCCGACTGCCAGCCCCACTGCAGGCCCGCGAGAGCGCCGCCCCACACGGCGAGCGCCGCCGGCACCAGCCGCATGTCCCGACGTGGCCGCGCCGCGGGATCCGCGGTGACCTCGGACGCGGCACCGATACCGGCGGTGAGCGTCATGCGATGCTCACCGCGTCGCGCAGGTCCGCGAAGCGTTTGTCACCGATCCCGTCGACCTCGCGCAGTTGTTCCACCGCGGTGAACTCGCCGTGGTCGTCACGCCACTCGAGGATTCGCTGCGCAGTGACCTCGCCGACCCCGGGCAGGCTCTCCAGCGCCTCCTGGTCGGCGGTGTTCAGCGGGACGCGCTCGTCGCCGGTCTCGTCGGCCGTCCCGGTGCCGTTCGGCTGCGCGCCGTCCGCGGTGCCGCCGGCACGCACTTCCGGCGGCACCGGCACGCCGACGTAGATCTGCTCGCCGTCGACGAGCACACGGGCCAGGTTGACCGACAGCAGGTCGGCCCGGCGCGGCGCGCCGCCCGCGGACTCGATCGCATCGGCGACACGCGCCCCGGCACGCATCCGCACGAGGCCGGGCCTGCGCACCTTGCCGACCACGCTGACGACCAGTCGTTCGCCCGCCGCTCCCGACGACGCCGCGGCGGAGCCCGACGTCGATGGTGCCGTCGCGGACTGCGACGCCGACGTGGGACGGGGTGATGCGGATCCGGACGTCTGCTGGGCTGCGGGGAGCGGCGGCGGCGCCTCCGCGGCGGGTTCGTCGGCGAGCACGAATCCGGCCAGGCCGAGCGCGATGACCACCCCCGCGGCCACCGACACCAGCAACCGCCGCGACGGCCTGCGGCCGGAGCCTGCAAGACCGGCGGGCACCCATCGTTCGACGAGACGTCCGGCGCGGCCGCGCAATGCCGCGGTCATCGGGTTCTCGCGCAGCGGCCCGGCGTGCTCGTCCTGCGCCGCTGTCTCACTGGCCGACCGCATCGCCTCGATCGGGGATGCGGCGTCGCTCGGGGACGCCGCCGGATCCGGCGACACCGGCGCCCCATCCGGCGGTGCGGTCACCGCATCCGGCGGGGCGGGGCCGTCGTCGCCGGATCCGGATCGGCCTGATCCCGGCGCGGCGTCCGATGCGTGCCCGGCGGCCGTGCCACCGCGCCCGGTGCCGGTGTCAATCCCCGGCCGTCCGCGCGGCGCCGTCTCCTCCGGCGGCGCGCGGAGTGCGTCGTCGAGGGGTGCGAGGGCGGCCAGCTCTGCCAGTCGTCGTTGCGGTCCCCTTGCGGCCGCCGTGGCGGAGCGACCGGCCCGGACCTGCGCTGTTTCGTCGAACACCCGCTCGACGTTAGGAAGCCGGCGACCGGGGCGGCAGAGGGAAAACCGCATTCTGTGGACAGCCGGGGCGGTGTGAACAACTCCCGGCTCGAGCGCCGTCGTCGCCGGTCGTCGTCGGTGAGGTGCGCTACGATGCCGGGCCGCCACGGCCCGGCATCACGGCCCGGCGCCACGCGCCCGGGCAACCCTCACACCGCCGCGGCCTCACTGCCGGGGAGTCGGGCGCTGCACCACGACGCCGAGGACGCCGGGGCCGGTGTGTGCGCCGATCACGGCGCCCAGTTCGGTGACGACACAGCCACGCGAGGCGGGGAGGCGTTCGTCGAGCCGGGTCGCCAGTTCGGCCGCGCGGTCCGGTGCCGCGAGATGATGTACCGCGACCTCCACGTCCGGCTCACCTGCCGCTGCCTCGGCCGCCAGCTCGACCAGCCGTGCCATCGCTCTGCCGGTGGTGCGTACCTTCTCGAGCGGCGTGATCTCCCCTTCGGCCATGTGCAGCACCGGCTTGACCATCAGCGCGGTCCCGAGCAGTGCGGCCGCGTGGCCGATACGCCCACCACGGCGCAGATGTTCGAGGGTTTCGACGACGAACAACGTCCGCGACCGCAACGCTGTGGCCGTCGCAGCGTCCTCCACCTCGGCACCGGTCAGGCCGGCCTGCGCGGCCGCCGCGGCGTGGCTGGCGGCGAATCCGAGTCCCATGGCCGTGGTCCGCGAATCGACGACGCGCACCCGGTCCGGACCGACCTCCTGGGCCGCGAGCACCGCGGCCTCCCAGGTGCCGGAGAGACGTTTCGACAGGTGCACCGACACGACCGAGTCGGCGCCCGCGTCGAGGGCGGCCCGGAACTGCGCCGCGAACTCCGTGGGCGTCGGCCGCGATGTCGTCACGATCCGTTTCCGCCGTAGCGCACCGGTCAGTTCCTCGGCGCCGAACTCCTCGACGGGAACGGCCAGCCCGTCGACGAGCACGTGCAACGGGACTACCCGGATGCCGAGCCTCTCGGCGCAGCCTTCCGGGAGGTGAGCGGTGGAATCGGTGACGACGGCGACCGGCACGCCGTCAGCCTACGTTCCGTGAGCGTCGCGTCCGGGGACCGGCGCGGCCGCCACGCCGGGCCGGACCGCCGAGATCCGGTCCGCCATCGCCCGGCCGACGGCGGCGTGGCCGTCCCAGCCCCAGTGCATGCCGTCGGGGTTGCCGTGCCCGCCGAGGACGTGCGCACCGACGACGGCGGCCACGTCGAGCATCGGCACGTCGGCGTGCTCGGACCACGCGGTCAGCCGTGCCGCGGTCGCGGCCCGTTCGCTGTGTACCCGGCCGTAGTCGGCCGACCGGTGCACCGACGGCAGCCAGCCCACGATCGGCAGTTCGGGACGAAGCACGCGCAGCGCGCCGACGGCCGTGTCGAGGTAGCGCACGGTCAGCCGGGCGGGCAGTACGGCGGGCCGGCCCCGCGTCAGCCGTGCGAGCGCAGGCTGTGCGCGACGGTAGGCGCCGCGGGCGAACCGCCGGAGTCCGTCGGGGCGCAGATAGCGCAAGCCGGTGCGCAGGTAGGTCGGCAGCGGCGAGGGCAACGTGTCCATGCTGCCGACGGCCAGCACGACGACGTCGGCCCGGTGGAGCTCCGCCCACAGCTGCGGATCGCCGATCAGTGCCCACCACGCGTCACGGGCGGTCCACCCGAAACCGGCGAACAGGACCGCCTCCCCGCCGAGGTGCCGGGCGCACACGTTGGGCCACAGCCGTGGTTCGTCCGCCGGATGTCCGCTGTCCGGTCCGTGAAAAGTGAGCGAGTCGCCGAGCACGAGGATCCGCGGCGCGGTCACCGGGGCCTGCTCCGTCATCGCCGGTGTTATCCCGTCATACCGGCGTTGTAGGCCTGCAGCCGCCAGCGGTCGTCACGGCGGCGCAGGTCCACCCAGTGACAGTTGCCGATACCGCCGAGCGAGGGCCACCGCTCCACCGGCAGGTCCACCAGGTACGCGGTCAGCGCGAGGATCAGTCCACCGTGGGCCGCGAGCAGCACGGTGCCGTACTCCTCGTCGTCGCGCAGCAGGTCGGTGACGACCTCGCCGGCGCGCTCGGCGACGTCGACCCGTGATTCCCCGCCGGGCGGGGCCCACGTCGCGTCGAGCCGCCAGCGGTCCCGCTCACCGGGCGACTGCTCGTCGACCTCGGAGCCCGTCATGCCCTGCCACTCGCCCAGGTGGGTTTCGCGCAACCGCTTGTCGAGCCGCAGCGGCACGCCGATCGCGTCGGTCAGCACCGTGGCGGTGTCGGTGGCACGGCGCAGGTCGGAGGCGATCACCAGGTCCGGTTCGAACCGCGCCAGCGCGGCCACGGCGAAGCGCGCCTGGTTCCAGCCGACCTCGGTGAGTGCCGAATCGAGGTGGCCCTGCATCCGGCCGACGGCGTTGTAATCGGTCTCACCGTGCCGCCAGAGTACGATCCGCTCGACGCTCACGGGACGTCCGATTCCTCGGCGGCCCTGGCCACCGCCTCGTCCAGACCGTCGACCTCGAGTTGCGGGCAGTCCTTCCACAGGCGTTCGAGCCCGTAGAAGGCGCGTTCCTCGTCGTGCTGCACGTGGACCACGACGTCGACGAAGTCGAGCAGCACCCATCGGCCTTCCCGCTCGCCCTCGCGGCGCACCGGCTTGTGCCCGGCCTTGCGCATCTTCTCCTCGACGTTGTCCACGATCGCACCGACCTGCCGTTCGTTCGGTGCGGACGCGATGACGAAGGCGTCGGTGATGACGAGCTGATCGGAGACGTCGAGCACGACGATGTCGGTCGCTTTCTTGTCAGCGGCCGCGTGCGCGGCCACGTTCGCGAGGTCTCGTGCTTCGGCCGTCGCTGCCACGGTGGTGCCCTCCGGATTAGTACGTACGCCGGGTGCAGGGTACCCGGAGGGGCCGACGCGCCCGCCGACTCCGCCCGGTCAGGCGTGATCCGTGCGATACAGCCCGCGTTTGTGGATGTAGCGGACGACGCCGTCGGGCACGAGGTACCAGACCGGTTCACCGCCTGCGACCCGCTGGCGCAGTGCGGTCGACGAGATCGCCATCGCCGTGACCTCGACCAAACTCGCCTTACCGGGAGGCAGGTGGTCGTCGTCGAGGCGGTATCCGGGCCGGGTCACGCCGATGAAGTGGGCGTTGGCGAACACTTCGTCCGCGGCGCGCCACGTGAGGATCTGCTGGAGCGCGTCGGCGCCGGTGATGAAGAACAGGTCGTCATCGGGATACTGCACGCGCAGGTCACGCAGCGTGTCGACGGTGTAGGTCTGACCGCCGCGGTCGATGTCCACCCTGCTGACGGAGAACACCGGGTTCGACGCGGTGGCGATGACCGTCATGAGATAGCGGTCCTCGGCGGGCGTGACCACCCGATCGGCCTTCTGCCACGGCTGGCCGGTCGGGACGAAGATGACCTCGTCGAGTTCGAATCTGGCCTGTACCTCGCTGGCGGCGACGAGATGACCGTGGTGCACGGGATCGAAGGTTCCGCCCATGACCCCGATGCGTCGCGACGACATGGCCACCCACCCTATACCGCGTCCGATTCGGCGCTGACGTGCGCCGGTGGTCCGTGTGATGCGGGCCGGCCCTCCCCTGCCGGGTCGGCCCGCACCACACGGGGCGGCGTGGTGATCTGGGGGACGCACCACGCCGATGACCGGGTCCCCGTTCCGATCACGGATGAGACCGCCCCGCCGCGGCCCCATGACGACACTTTCAAGTGACCTGGGTCACATTCCAGTAGTGAAGGGTCCGTTCGTGACAGGCAACCGGACCCGCGGCGGGGACAGTGTCGGCGCCCGGGTGTAGAGCTGGACCCGTGACTACCGAGGAACACGGCTCCGGCGAGAGCCTCCGCGACCGCGCCGCCACACTGCTTCGTGCGCTGGCGGGTGAACACGCGCAGCTACGCGACGACCAGTGGACAGCGATCGAGGCGCTCGTCGCCGAACACCGGCGCGCGCTCGTGGTGCAGCGCACGGGCTGGGGCAAATCGGCCGTGTACTTCCTCGCCACGGCACTGCTGCGGCAGCAGGGCGCCGGCCCGACGGTGATCATCTCGCCGTTGCTCGCGCTGATGCGGAACCAGATCGCGGCCGCGTCACGGGCGGGCATCAGGGCCGCCACGATGAACTCGGCGAACCAGCAGGAGTGGGACGAGGTGCAGGCAGGCGTCGACGCGGGCGAGATCGACGTACTGCTCGTCAGCCCCGAACGGCTCAACAACCCCGACTTCCGCGACGCCGTGTTGCCGAAGCTGGCCGCGTCCGCCGGCCTGCTCGTGGTGGACGAGGCCCACTGCATCTCCGACTGGGGCCACGACTTCCGCCCCGACTACCGCAGGCTCCGCACGCTGCTGGCCGAGCTGCCCGACGGCGTTCCCGTCCTGGCGACGACCGCGACGGCCAACGACCGGGTGGTCACCGACGTCGCCGAACAGCTCGGCATCGGCAGACAGTCCGACACACTCGTCCTGCGGGGTCCGCTGGACCGCGAGAGCCTGCGCCTGGCCGTGGTCGACACGCCGACGGAAACGGCGCGGCTGGCCTGGCTCGCCGAGCACCTGGCGGATCTGCCCGGTTCCGGCATCGTCTACACCCTCACCGTCGCCGCCGCGCACGACACCGCCGCCCTGCTCGCCCAGCGCGGCTACGAGGTGGCCGCCTACACCGGCAAGACCGAGCCCGCCGACCGTCAGGCCATCGAGGACGACCTGCTCGCCAGCAAGGTCAAGGCCGTCATCGCCACCTCCGCGCTCGGCATGGGATTCGACAAGCCCGACCTCGGCTTCGTGGTCCACCTCGGCGCACCGTCGTCGCCGATCGCCTACTACCAGCAGGTCGGCCGCGCGGGTCGCGGCGTGGAGCGGGCCGAGGTGGTGCTCCTGCCGGGACCGGGTGACAAGGCGATCTGGGATTACTTCGGTTCACTGGCCTTCCCCGACGAACACCGCGTCAACCAGGTGCTCGACGCCCTCGCCTACGCCGACCGACCCCTGTCGACGGCGGCGCTGGAACCGCGGGTGGAGCTGTCCCGGTCGCGACTCGAGATGGTGCTGAAGGTGCTCGACGTCGACGGCGCGGTCCGGCGGGTCAAGGGCGGCTGGGTCGGCACCGGAACGCCGTGGAGTTACGACGCCGAGCGTTACGAGCGTGTGCGCATCGCTCGCGAAGCCGAACAGCAGGCCATGGTCGATTACGCGGCGACCGGCGACTGCCGGATGGAGTTCCTGCGCAGGCAACTCGACGATCCGCACGCACAGCCCTGCAGCCGGTGCGACAACTGCACCGGCGAAGGCTGGCCGTCGCGCGTCGCCGACGAGATCGTCGGACAGACGGCCGAAACACTGGCCAAACCCGGTGTCGAGCTCGCACCGCGGAAACAGTGGCCGACGGGACTGGCGGCGCTCGACGTACCGCTGTCCGGCCGCATCGGCACCGGCGAGCAGGCCGCACCGGGGCGGGTCGTCGGCAGGCTCACCGACGTCGGATGGGGCGGGCGGCTGCGCGACCTGCTCGGTCCGGAGTCGCCGGACGGGCCCGTGCCGGACGAACTGGTCCAGGCCTGTATCGCCGTGCTGGCCTCGTGGGACTGGCAGGAGCGACCCGCCGGCATCGTGGCGGTGGGCTCGCAGCGGAGGCCACGGCTCACGGCCGATCTGGCGGGCAGGCTCGCCTCGATCGGCAGGCTGCCGCTGATCGGCACGCTCGACGCCGACGGGCCGCCGCCACGCCGCGCCAACAGCGCGGTGAGACTCGCGGACCTGTGGCAGCGGCTCCGGGTACCGGTGGATCTCCACGCGGCACTGAGCGAACCGGACGGTCCGGTGCTGCTCGTCGACGACCTCGTCGACACCGGCTGGACGATGACGGTCGGCGCCCGCCTGCTCCGGCGGGCCGGTGCTGCCGAGGTCCTGCCGCTCGCGCTGGCCTCGACGAGCTGACCGGCGGACCCGGTCCCGCTCGTGCCGCGGACCGTCGGAGTCGGTTCCGTCGCGGCCGGCTCCGTCGGCTCCGCGGCCGGCTCTGTCGCTGTCGGTCCGGTCGTGGCCGGTTCCGTCGGGCGCTTCCGGGCTGCGCGACGTCGATCGCGCGTCCGGAGGCTTCCCCTGTCGTGGTCACTGTGGCACGGTGCGTTCTGCTGCCGCGGCGCGTTCTCCGCCGCAGCGGCGTATGCCACGCCGAGGTGGAGGGCCGACATGGTCGAATCGCACGTGTCCGCATCCCGCACCGCGCCACACAGGCTGCCGGTACGCAGATTGGTCGCGGCCAGCGCGGGCAACGCGCTGGAATGGTTCGACTGGACCATCTACGCGACGTTCAGTATCTACTTCGCGAGCGCGTTCTTTCCCGGCGAGCTCGCCACGATCAACACGTTCGCGACGTACGCCCTGGCCTTCTTCTTCCGCCCGCTCGGCGGGATGCTGATCGGCAGGCTCGCCGATGTGCGCGGGCGCAGACCAGCGATGATCTTCACGATCCTGCTCATGGCGGGCGGGTCGATAATGATCGGCGTCCTGCCGACGTTCGAGCAGGTCGGCTGGCTCGCACCGATCCTGTTGCTGCTGGCCCGCATCGCACAGGGGCTGTCGCTCGGCGGCGAGGTCTCGAACGCCTCGGCCTACCTCGGCGAGATCGCTCCGCCCGCCCGCCGGGGCCGATACTCCTCGTTCTTCTACATCTCCACCGGATCAGCGGTGTTGCTCGCGTCCCTGCTCGGGTTCGGGCTCGCGCGCGGTCTGTCCGAGGCCCAGCTGTACGACTGGGGCTGGCGACTGCCGTTCCTGCTGGGCGGCGTGCTCGGACTGGTGGCACTGTGGCTGCGCCGCGCCCTCGCCGAGACCGAGCAGTTCGAGGAGAACAAGGCCACCGCCCGGCGCGTGCGGCGCCCACTGCTGACGACGTTGAGCCAGCACCCGAAGGCCGTCGGCCACCTCGTCGGGTTCACGATGCTGTCGACGCTCTGCTACTACACCTTCTTCAGCGCACTCACGCCGTTCGCGGTCAACTCGCGGGGCGCCGACGACGTCGACGTCTTCCTCGCCCTGTCGATCGCGACCGCCCTCTTCGTCGCGCTGCAGTATCCGATGGGCGCACTCGCCGACCGGCTGGGCCGCAAACCGCAACTACTGGTCTGGTCCGCGGCGACGGCGGTGCTGATCGTGCCGCTGTCGACCCTGGTCGGCCCGGGATTCGGCGGCCTGCTCCTGGTGTTCTGCGTCGGACTCGGGCTCTACACGGCGATGACGTCGATCGCGCCAGCGGTCATGAGCGAGCTGTTCCCGACGTCGGTGCGCGCTCTCGGCATCGGCGCCTGGTACAACCTCACGGTCGCGCTGTTCGGCGGCACCGCCCCGCTCGTCATCACGGCGTTGTCCGACGCGGGCGCCGGAGTGGCGTTCTTCTGGTACGTCGCTGCGGCTTCGGCGGTGGCGTTTCTCGTCATCCTCCGGCTGCCGGAGACCCGTGGCAGCGAACTGCGCTGACGAGGCGCGGCCCGCTTCACCCGGCGCAGCACCGACCGCAGGCGTTCAGTGCCGGCCGATCGGCACCAGGTCGTCGGCGTGCACGACCTCGCGGCGGTGCTCGTCGGGCAGTTCGTGGGTCGATCGGCCGATCATCTCGGGCAGTTCGGTGACGTCGTAGGCCACCACTCCCCTGGCCACCACCTGCTGTGCCGGGTCGACGAGGTCGACGACGTCGCCTGCGCGGAAGTCCCCGTCCACCCCGACGATGCCGGCGGCGAGCAGAGACCGGCGTTTGCCGACGACCGCGGCGACCGCCCCGTCGTCGAGCTGCAGCCTGCCCTCGGTGCCCGCGGCGTAGCCGAGCCAGAACCTGCGCGCCGACAACCGTTTGCCCGCGGCGTGGAACGCCGTGCCGACGTCCGCACCGGTCAGTGCGCGCCGAGCGTCCGCCGCCGCGGCAACCAGCACCGGAATACCGCTGGATGCGGCCATCCTCGCGGCGGCGACCTTCGACATCATGCCACCGGTTCCGAGACCCGAACTGGACATCCCGACCTTCAGGCCGTCCAAATCGGACTCGTCTGCCACCTCGGCGATCTTTCGTGTGCCGCCCGCGCGCGGATCACCGTCGTACAGCGCGTCCACATCGGACAGCAGGATGAGCCCGTCCGCCCCGACGAGATGGGCGACGAGGGCGGCGAGCCGGTCGTTGTCACCGAAGCGGATCTCCTCCGTGGCGACCGTGTCGTTCTCGTTGACCACCGGCACGGCGTCGAGCGCGAGCAACCGGCCCAGTGTCCGCTCCGCGTTGCGATAGTGCGCCCGGCGCACCACGTCGTTGGACGTCAACAGCACCTGGCCGACGGTGAGGTCGTGACGGCCGAACGACGCCGCGTAGGCGTGCGCGAGTGCCAGCTGGCCGACACTCGCCGCGGCCTGCTGCGTGGCCAGATCCCGTGGCCGGGTGTCCAGCGACAGCGGCGCGAGCCCGGCGCCGATGGCACCGGAGGAGACGAGCACGACCTGACCGTCACGCCCGACCCTGCCGGCGACGGCGTCGACGAGCGCGTCGAGCCGTGCGACGTCCAGACCGTCATCGGCGGTCGTCAGAGACGACGACCCGACTTTGACGACGACCCGGCTCCCGCCCGCGATCGCCGCACGTGCCTCACTCACCGGCGCCCTCACTCACCGCAGCTCTCCGTTCCCTCGCTGAACTCGCTCGCCGTGCCCGGCACCGCACGCCGTGATCGAACGCCGTCACCGGTCGCCGTCGCCGCCGGCGTCGATGTCCGGATTGATGTCGGCGGTCTCGTCGCCGGCGTCGTCGGTGTCGCCGGTGCCGGACACCCGGCGGGCCCGGCGCGCCTGTTTCCGGTCGGCCGCCGACACCCGGTCGCTGCGCTCGAGGCGCGGATCCGTGCCCCGTCCCGCCAGCTGCGTCACGACGCTCGGCGTGGACGGCTCCCACTCGAACGTGTAGTCGCCGATCGTCACCGGGCATCCCGGTTCGGCACCCATCCGCGCGAGCTCCTCCTCCACGCCGAGCCGGTTGAGCCGGTCGCCGAGGTATCCCACGGCCTCGTCGTTGGAGAAGTTGGTCTGCTTAACCCACCGCTCCGGCTTGGGCCCGCGCACGATGAACCCGCCGGGCTCGTCGGGGTCCGCCTCGATGGTGAATCCGCTGTCGTCCACCGCGGGCGGCGCGAGCACGATCTGCGTCGGCTCGGCGGCAGGCCGTTCGGCGCGCGTCCGCTCGACGATCTCCCCCAGCGCGAAGCCCAGCTCCCGCAGCCCCTGGCGCGACACGGTCGACACCTCGAACACGCGCAGTCCACGCTGTTCCAGGTCCGGTCGCACGAACTCGGCGAGCTCGGCAGCGTCGGGCACGTCCACCTTGTTGAGCACGACCAGCCTCGGCCGGTCGGCGAGACTCTCACCCAGCGCCGGGGTGTAGCGCGCGAGCTCCTCCTCCAGCGCGTCGACGTCCGAGACCGGGTCACGGTCCACCTCGTACGTCGCGCAGTCGATGACGTGCACGAACACGGCGCAGCGTTCGATGTGCCGCAGAAAGTCCAGACCGAGACCCTTACCCCCGCTGGCCCCGGGAATGAGACCGGGCACGTCGGCCATGGTGAACACCGTGTCACCCGCGGTGACGACACCCAGGTTCGGCACGAGCGTGGTGAACGGGTAATCGGCGATCTTCGGCTTGGCCGCCGACAGCACCGAGATCAACGACGACTTGCCGGCAGAGGGGAAGCCCAGCAACCCGACATCGGCCATCGACCGCAGCTCGAGCACCAGGTCACGGGATTCGCCTTCCTCCCCGAGCAGCGCGAACCCCGGGGCTTTGCGGGCGCGCGAGGCCAGCGCGGCGTTGCCGAGGCCGCCCCGGCCGCCTTTCGCCGCCACGAACGTCGTACCGGCGCCCACCAGATCGGCCAGCACCTCGCCGTCCTCGGTCAGCACGACCGTGCCCTCCGGCACGCGCAGTTCGAGCGTCTCTCCCGCGGCACCGTTGCGGTGGCTGCCCTGCCCCTGCTTGCCGTTACCCGCACGCGCATGCGGCCGGTAGTGGAAGTCCAGCAGCGTGTGCACGCCCGGGTCGACGACGAGCAGCACGTCACCACCCGTGCCGCCGTTGCCTCCGTCAGGACCGCCGAGCGGTTTGAACTTCTCCCGGTGCACGGAAGCGCAGCCGTTCCCACCCGAGCCGGCGGTCAGATGGATCACCGCCCGGTCGACGAATCGGGTTGTCATGGCTCTGCCTTTCGGAGTACAAGCGCTGCCGGAGTACGGGCGCTTTCGGTTGTGACCGGCGCTCTCGGGCCGCGATGTGCAGGCGGTCGAGATGCACCTCGGTGTGCGCGTTCAGGGTGTCCGAGCTCGGGGTGTGCGAACCCGCGGGGGCACAGGCGCACCACGAAAAACAACGAGGGGCGGGACCGGAATTGTTCCGGCCCCGCCCCTCGTCGGAGTTACTCGTGGTAGCTGGTCGGGCCGTTCAGCCCTCGCCCGGAACCACGTTGATCATCTTGCGGCCGCGCTTCTCACCGAACTCGACCGAGCCAGGGGCCAGGGCGAACAGCGTGTCGTCACCGCCACGGCCGACGTTGTCACCCGGGTGGAACTTGGTACCGCGCTGCCGGATCAGGATCTCGCCGGCCTTCACGACCTGACCGCCGAACCGCTTCACACCGAGGTACTTCGGGTTGGAGTCACGACCGTTCTTGGAGCTGGAAGCGCCCTTCTTGGTTGACATCTGAGCTCAGTCTCCTCTGGAAAAAGGCGAAAGCCTTACTTGCTGATTCCGGTGACCTCAACGCGGGTCAGCTTCTGACGGTGACCCTGGCGCTTGTGGTAGCCGGTCTTGTTCTTGAACTTGTGGATCCGGATCTTCGGACCCTTGGTCTGCTCGACGACCTTGCCGGTGACCGAGACCTTCGCCAGCGCGTCGGCGTCCGACGTGACCTTGCCGCCGTCAACGTGAAGCACGGCGGGGAAGGTGTGCTCGGTGCCCGGCTCGCCCTCGAGCTTCTCGACCTCGACGACGTCACCAACGGCGACCTTGTACTGCTTGCCGCCGGTCTGGACGACTGCATACGCCGACACGGAAGTCTCCTGCATTGCTCGACTGTGGGTGGGGGCTCACGCGATGGGGACCGCCCGTGGCGATCCGGCCTTCGCGTGTAGCGGCCCGCTCCAACAGCAGGCCGCTGTCCAGCTTACGTGCCACCCGGTGACGTTGGGACACCGGGGTCACGATCAGCTGCTCTCGTCATCGACGGGCGGTCCCGCGGGACGGCCCGCCGCCCGGCGCGGACGCCGGGTACTACTCCGCACCGCGGAGACGGTTGCGACCGAGGTCGCGTCCTGCTCCGCCGTGCCCGGAACGCTCGCGTCGGAGGTCCCGTTGCTCTGGGTCCCCGACTCCGCCGGGGACGATGCCGAGGAGCTCATGGTACCGGTCATCACCGTCTGCACCTCGACGCCACTCCCCGAGGCGCCGGCTGCCGGCCCGGTGGGCCTACCCGCGGCGCGACGCGCCGAGCGACGGCCCCGCCGCGCGGTGCCACCGCCGGCCTCCCCGGACGCCGGTGTGGCCGACGCCGCCGTCCCGGAAGCCGCCGCCTCGGAGGTCGCCGTCGCGGAGGTCGCAGCCTCGGAAGCCACCGCCTCAGAGGTCGCAGCGTCAGTCGCCGGGGCGGCCGCCGTGTCCTCGACGGCGCTGTCCTCGCCGGCGCTGTCCTCGCCGGTCCTGTCGTCGCCGGTCCTCGCTGCGACGGGCTCGTCCTCACCGGACGTCGCCGGGGCGCCGGACACGTCCGCTGCCGACTCGGCCTCTTCTGCAGCCGCGGTCCGCTCGGCGGCGGCCCCGACCTGCTCGGTGACCTCGGGCTGCGCAGGGGCCTCGGGCTGCGCCGTGACCCCGGACTGCGCCGTGGGCACCGGAGTTCCGGTGGCTGCGTCACCCGAAGCCGCGTCCCTCGAAGCCGCGTCCCCCGAAGCCGTGTCACCGGAGACCGAGGACTCGGCCACCGACGTCTTCGCGCCCTCCGGCGCCGACTCGGACACCTGGTCCTTGGCCGGGCCCCGGTCGCGGCGGCTCTTGCGGTCGCGGCTGCGCTTACCGGGCTTGCCGGACGTCTCCTGACCGGCCGATCCGGCCGTGTCGGACGAAGCCGCGGCTGCCTGCTCATCGGCGGAACCAGCCTGGGCCGCACCGGTCTCCGCGGTGTCCTCGTGCTTGGCAACCTTGGACGCGTTCGCCACCGCCTGCACGGCGGTGACCACGGATTCGCGCTGCTCGGGCGTCCGTCCCTGGTCGGCCTGCTTCGACTTCTCGGCCTGGTCCGGCTGGTCGCCGCCCTTACCCCGGCCGCGCTTGCGGCCACCTCCGCCGTTGCCGTGCTGGTGACCGCCGCCGTTGCCGTTCGGCTCCGACGTGACGAGCACGCCGCGGCCCTTGCAGTGTTCGCACGTCGACGAGTACGCCTCGAGCAGACCGGTGCCGACCCGCTTGCGCGTCATCTGCACCAGGCCCAGCGACGTCACCTCGGCCACCTGATGCCGTGTGCGGTCCCGGCCGAGGCACTCGGTGAGCCTGCGCAGCACCAGATCGCGGTTCGACTCCAGCACCATGTCGATGAAGTCGATGACGATGATGCCGCCGATGTCGCGGAGACGGAGCTGGCGGACGATCTCCTCCGCCGACTCGAGATTGTTCCGCGTGACGGTCTCTTCGAGGTTCCCGCCCGAACCGGTGAACTTACCGGTGTTGACGTCGATGACGGTCATCGCTTCGGTGCGGTCGATCACCAGGTAACCGCCCGACGGCAGCCAGACCTTGCGGTCGAGTGCCTTGGTGATCTGCTCGTCGATCCGGTAGTCGGCGAACACGTTGCCGTTGCCGACGTAGCGCTTGACACGGTCCATCAGGTCCGGCGCGACGTGCTCGACGTACGAGCTGATCGTCTCCCACGCCGTCTGCCCCTGCACCTCGAGCTTGACGAAGTCCTCGGTGAACTGGTCCCGCACGACCTTGACCAGCAGGTCCGGCTCTTCGTACAGCAACGCGGGGGCGCCGGACTTCTTGCCCGACGACGAGGAGGTCGACTCCGACTTCTCCTTGATGACCTCCCACTGCGCTTGCAGCCTGCGGACGTCGCGGTCCAGTTCGTCCTCGCTGATGCCTTCGGAAGCGGTGCGGATGATGACACCCGCGTCCTCCGGCACGATGCGCTTGAGGATGTCCTTGAGCCTGCGACGCTCGGTCTCGGGCAGCTTGCGCGAGATGCCCGTCGCACCACCCGAGGGCACGTACACCAGGAACCGGCCGGGCAGCGAGATCTGCGTGGTCAGCCGCGCACCCTTGTGGCCGACCGGGTCCTTCGTGACCTGCACCAGGACCTGGTCGCCGCTGGAGAGCGCCTGCTCGATCTTGCGCGCCTTGCCTTCCAGACCGGCCGCGTCCCAGTCGACCTCACCCGCGTACAGCACGGCGTTGCGGCCGCGGCCGATGTCGATGAACGCCGCCTCCATGGACGGCAGCACGTTCTGCACCCGGCCCAGGTAGACGTTGCCGACGATCGAACCGCTGCCCTGCGAGGTCACGAAGTGTTCGACGAGCACCCCGTCCTCGAGCACGCCGATCTGTGTCGACTCACCGTGCTCCCGGACGACCATCGTGCGCTCGACCGATTCCCGCCGGGCGAGGAACTCCGACTCGGACAGGATCGGCGCGCGGCGGCGGCCCGCCTCCCGGCCGTCCCGGCGACGCTGGCGCTTCGCCTCGAGCCGCGTCGACCCGCGCACACTGCGCACGCCGTCGCCACCCTTGTCGCCCTTGTCGCCCTTGTCGCCCTTGTCGCCCTTGTCACCCTTGTCGTTCTTGTCGCCCTTGTCCTGCTTGCCGTCGCGGACGTGCACCACCGTGTTGGGCGGATCGTCCTGCGACTGGCCGTCGGCGTCGTCACTGCCGCCACCCTTGCGGCGACGGCGGCGACGGCGGCGCTTGCTGCCCGCGTCCGACTGGCCGGACTCGCCGTCGGTGTCGTCACCGTCCGCGCCGTCGGCCTGCTCGTCGGAACCGGCCGACTGGTCGCTCGACGACTCGCCCGTCGAGGAATCCCCGCCCGACGTGTCGTCCTGACCTGCGGCCTCGTCCGCGATGTCGCCCTGCTGGTCGTCACCGCCGTTCTCGTCGCCACCCTTGCCACGGCCGCGGCCACGGCGGCCACGGCGGCGACGGCGGCGGCCGCCGTCACCGGACTGGTCGTCGCCCGTGTCGTCCGACGACGAGGAGTCGCTCGTGTCGCGCTCACCGGCTGTGTCGGCGTCGGCCGCACTCTCGTCCTGCGCGGCCGTGTCTTCCGGTTCCGCCTCGTCGGCCGCACCGCCGGCCGGAGCGGTCTCCACCGTCGGCTCCGGCGGCAGGAAGACCGGTGACGGCGCCGCGAACAGCGGCGTGTGCGCAGCGGCGGCCGGGCCGGCCTCACCGGCGGCGCCCTTCGACGCACTCGTGGACTCGGCGCCCGCCGGCGCCCCACTCTTCGGTGCCGTCTTTTCGGCAGCAGCGTTTTCGGCAGCAGCGTTTTCGGCAGCAGCGTTGCCGGCAGCAGCGTTTTCGGCAGCAGCGTTGCCGGCAGCGGCGGCGGACGCCGCGGTGTCCTGGGCCGCGGCCTCCTCGGCAGCGGCGGGCTTCGCTGCCGTCGCGGCCCCGGCAGTCGCCGGTTGCGCAGCTGGCGCCGGGTCCGGGCTCGACTCCTCCGGAGTCGGCTTCGCCGCCTGCTCCCCCGCCGAGTCGGCTGCGGCCACCGTGTCCCCGGCACCCGCTTCGCCTTCCTCGGTCAGCACGCCTGCGTTCTCGGCGACCTTCAGCGCGACGTCCCGGTGCACGCTGGACTGCGGGCTCCGTGCGGTCTCGCCGAGGTCGGCGAGCATCCCGAGCACTTCCCTGCTGCTCGAGCCGAGCAGTTTCGCCAGCGCGTGGACCCGCACCCGGTTGGGCAGGTCTGCCAGTGCACGTGCGGTGGGTGTGGCGGCGGCCCCGCCGGTGTTCTCGGCGGGTGTGTCCGCGTTCGACATATGTCTCCTCCGCCCCCGGGCGCGCCTGCGTCCGTCCGGCCGAGGCTTCTCACCTCGCTGCCGGCACCGGCTCACAGGACGCGGCCGCACAGGGGCCGTTCCTTGTTTACCGCCGTGGTGGGCTCACCACCGGCGGGAATCCTGTTGTCACTCGTGCCACGTGAGCGCCGGATCTTCCGACATGCCCGATGTGGCGGGTCCCGCGGCGACGCGGCCGCCCTGTTCGCGACCTCTCGGTGCCTCCCGAGCCGTCGACGTCGACACAGCGTTCCGGCGTCCGAGCCCGGTGTCCACGTCGTCCCAGCCGCCAGGCACATGGCGCGTGCCCGCGGCGACGACTCGGATCCGGAATCGGCACGTCACCGGGCCACCGCCCCTGCGTGCGCCGTACTGATCCGGCGACGACGGCTCGATGGCCGCGTCCAGTATCCCACACACCGCGGCGGGCACCGCGCGGCGCGGCCTCCACGACACCTCCGGTCCGGTCACCCGGGTGGTGCGAAATGCTTGGCGCTCGCACAGACCCGTGGCTACGGTGCGTCATGGGGTAGTCGCGGATCACGGATGCCGACGCGGCTGTCCCGCCGACATCGACGGAGGTCCCGTGCTCGGCCGGAGGAGCCTGCCGCTCGCGTGCGCCGCACTCGCCGTCGCCGCACAACTGACGGCCACGACACCGGCGCACGCCGCACACAGTGAGACCTGTCACACCGACTCCCGGGCGTGGCGGTATGTCGTGGTGTTCGCCCCGGGAACGTCGGATTCCGAGGCCCGCCACGCCGTCGACACCGCATGCGGCGCCCTGACCGGCTACTTTCCCGAGATCGCGGTCGCCGTCGCCACGTCGAGCGACCCGGACTTCGACACGGCGCTGGGACCGGACCGGACGTTCAGCGCCCAGCGCGCCCGCCACCTGCGCGCGTGGGGCTCCACCACCGGGGCGACCAGCCGGCGGACCCCACGGCAGGAGGGTGCGGCGACGGCCGCCACCGGTGAAACGGGCCACGATGGCGTGCGGACCCCCGATCGGACCGGCGAGCAGTGGAACCTGCACATGACCGGCGCTCCCGGTGTCGACGCGGATCGCACCCACCCGGCGCAGGCCGACCTCGCCGACGTCACCGTGGGTGTCCTCGACTCGGGCATCGACGCGACGCACCCCGACCTGGCCGAGGCCGTCGACCCCGCCGCCTCGGCAGGCTGCGTGCGCGGCGTCCCCGACCGGCGCCGATCGGCGTGGTCGGCGCGCCGTTCCGCACACGGCACCCACGTCGCGGGCCTCGTCGGCGCAGCCGACGACGGCCGCGGCATCACCGGCACCGCACCCGGCGTACGGCTCGCGTCCCTGCGGGTCGTCGACGACGACGGGTACGTCACCCCGGAGGCCGCCGTGTGCGGGTACATGTGGGCGGCGCGCCGGAGCATGGCCGTGGCCAACAGCAGCGTCACCGTCGCGCCGTCGGGCGTGTCGTGTGCGGCGAGCCGCGGCAGCCGGGTCGTGCACGAGGCCGTGGCGCGGGCCGTCGAGTTCGCCGAGCGATCGGGCACCCTCACCGTCGCGGCGGCCACCAACGACGGCTTCGAATTGGGCCCCCTCCCCCACAGCGAGCTACACCACGGCGGGAGCGCCGGGAACGGTGACCTCACGCGGAACTGTGTGGCCGTGCCCGCCGGGCTCCGGAACACGGTCACGGTCGCCGCCGTCGACCATCGCGGCACCAAGACCGACTACAGCTCCTACGGGCGGAACGTGATCGATCTCGCCGCGCCGGGCGGCTCGTCGGGTCACTGCGTGCTGTCGACCGTGCCCGGGGGCTACGACCGGATGTGCGGCACCTCGATGGCGGCCCCGCACGTCGCGGGCGCGGCCGCGCTCCTGGCCGCGAGCGGTTCCGACGGGCGTTCCCCGGACACGCTGCGGCGGATGCTGCACCGCCAGGCCCGGCCGATCGCGTGCCCCGGGGCCGCGCACGAGGACGGTGCCTGCACGGGACCGCGCGAGGACAACACGTTCCACGGCAGCGGCATGGTCGACGCCGGTGCGGCCCACGCGACCCACGCGGTGCACCGGTTGCTGGTGCGGCTCGGCGAGCAGCACTGACGGCGCCAGCCACGCGCACGTCGCGTCGCCGAACCAGTCACCGCACCAAGGAGCAGCTGAACGACGTTCAGGTGAACAGTGCTCAGGTTAGGGTGATGGGCACCGATCGACCGACGAGAGGGGTCCGCATGCGTCACAGCCGGTCCGATGTCGTGGCGCACGCGATCACCGTGCTCGACGAGTACGGACTCGAGTCGTTGACGATGCGCAGGCTGGCCACAGAGCTGGGAGTGCGTCCCAGCGCGCTCTACCACCACGTGCCGAACAAGCAGACCTTGCTGGCCGCCGTCGCCGACGAGATCCTGGCGAGAGGCCGGCGGCCGGCACGGGCGCACCGGTGGGACGCCCGGGCTGTCGAGATCTGCACCGAGCTACGGGACGCCATGCTCGCGTATCGCGACGGCGCGGAGGTCGTCGTCACGGCGCACACGTTTGGGCTCGGGGCGGACGGTCCCGCGGAGCGGCTGCGCACGGCCCTCCGCGACGGCGGGCTGCCCGCCGACCTCGTCGAAACCGGGGCGCGCGCTCTGCTGCACCTGGTGTTCGGGCACACCGCCGAAGAACAGACCGCGTTGCAGGCCGCCAGCGCAGGAGCTATCGATGGCGTTCCCGTCGGCCGGTCCGATGTCGAACCCTCCCTCGAGCTCCTGCTCGACGGACTGCGCGCACGCGTGGCCGCCGGCGACGAGCACGCCCGGCACACGTGAGGAACGGTCAGCGCAGCAGCAGGCGCGCCAGGCGTTTCGCGGTGAAGTAGGAACCGGCCGCGGCGAGCACGAACAGATACGCGGCGTGGCCGATCATGCTCACGTCCAGCACGCCGACCGCCAGCCCCCTGGTGAGTTCGACACCGTGGTACAGCGGCAGGCACTGCACCGCGTACTGCAGCGGCTCCGGGTAGACCGACAGTGGGTAGAACGTCGTCGACAGCAGGAACATCGGCATCACTGCGAGCTGGACGAAGTCGAACTGCGCGGGGGACTTCAGGAACGTCGCGCACACCATGCCCACGGCGGAGAACGCGAACGACACCAGCAACGCCACCGGCAGGAGCAGCAGCGCCCACGGCGAGGTGACGAGCCCGAAACCGGTCATCACACCGAGGAACGCCAGCGCGTACAGCCCGCCACGCAGGACCGCCCAGCTGATCTCGCCGAGCGCGATGTCGAGCGGCCCGAGCGGGGTCGCGAGGATGGCGTCGTAGGTCTTGTTGTAGCGGAACTTGAAGAAGACGTTGAACGTCGAGTCGAACACCGCGCCATTCATCGCCGAAGCCGCCAGCAGTGCCGGTGCGACGAACGCGACGTAGCTCATCGTCTGCCCGCCGGGACCGGTGACCTCCTCGACGAGCTTGCCGAAGCCGACCTGGAACGCCAGCAGGTACAGCAGCGGCTCCACCACGCCGGAGACGAACACGAGCCAGGCGCGCGAGTACACCATCGCCGAACGCTCCAGCAGGGCACGCGCGCGTCCCGCGTAGAGGGGCGCCGGCAGCATCCGCAGGAGCAGGCCGCGCCGCGCCGGCTTCGTGGTGTCCGGCTTCGTGGCGTCCGGCCCGGCGGCGCCCGGTGCGGTCGTCGAGGTCGTCGGGGAGGTCCGCATCACACCACCAGCCGCCGATAGAAGTACCGGCGCGCCAGCACGGCGCTGACGCCGAACAGCGCACCCAGGAACGCCAGGTGCCCGAGCGCGGGCCCGATGCCGAGACCGCCGAGGGTCACGCCGCGCGCGAGTTCGGTGCCGTGCCAGACCGGCGAGATCCAGGCGAGCCACCGGACCGCACCGGGGATCTGCTCGATCGGAAAGAACGTGCCGGAGAACAGGATCATCGGCATGACGAGGAACCGGAAGATGGCGGCGAACCGCTCCCCTTCGTTGTAGGTCGTCGCCGCGACCGCCATGATCGGCACGCCGCACGCCACGGCCGCGAGCACGCCGACGGGGATGACCAGCAGCGCCCCGGCGTTCAGCCAGGCGCCGAACAACAGCGCGATGATCGCGTACACGACACAGGCGATCCCCACTCGCAGCGCGATCCAGATGATCTGCCCGCCGAGCAGCTGTCCCGCCGTCACGGGCGTCGCGGTCACCGCGTAGTAGTCCTGTTGCCATTTGAACCCGGACAGCACGGGATAGCTCAACTCGCCGATGGCGTTCTGCACCGCGCCGGCGACCAGCAGCGCGGGCGCCACATAATGCAGGTACGCCAGCCCGCCGGTGGCAGGACCCGCCTCGACCTGGGAACCGAAACCGAGGCCCATCGCCGCGAGGAACAGCACCGGTTGCAGCCCCGACGAGTACAGGCTCGACTGCCAGTACCGCCGATACCACGTCCAGTGCGCCTCGACCCGCAGCCAGGCCGCGCGCCACGATCCGAGCACCCAGCCGGCCGAGCGGGATCCGGTCTCCACGCGCGCCGTCGCGCCCGCCATGTTCCCGCCCGTCATGTCCCTGCCCGCCGTGTCTCTGCCCGCCGTGTCTCTGCCCGCCGTGTCCCTGCCCGCCATGTCAGTCCACCAGCGTCCGGCCGGTCAGGCGCAGGAAGACGTCTTCGAGCGTGCTGCGCCGGACGAGGCTCGACGCCGGCCGCACGTCCCGGCCGTGGACCTGTTCCAGCGCACGTTCGCCGTCCCCGGTGTAGACGAGCACGCGGTCCGGCAGCTCTTCGACCCGTCCGCCGAACTCGGCCACCCGCTCCGCGATGCCACCCTGCTCCCCCGGCGCGAACCGCAGCTCGAGCACCTCACGGGTCGAGTACCGGGCGATGAGTTCCGAGGGCGAACCCTCGGCGACGATGCGGCCGTCGTCCATGACGACGAGCCGGTCGCACAGCTGCTCGACCTCGTCCATGTAGTGACTGGTGATGATGAGGGTGACGCCGCCGGCCTTGAGCCGGAACAACCGGTCCCACAACATGTGCCGCGCCTGCGGATCCAGCCCGGTGGTCGGTTCGTCGAGCAGCAGCAGGTCGGGATCGTTCACGAGCGAGCGGGCGATCGTCAGCCGCCGTTTCATACCGCCGGACAGCGCGTCCACCAAGCCGTCGGCGCGCTCGGAGAGCTGGGCGAATTCCATCAGCTCTGTCGCCTTGCGGCGCACGTCGGCCCGCGACATGCCGAAGTACCGGCCGTAGATCTGCAGGTTCTGCCGCACCGTCAGCTCGGTGTCCAGCGTGTCCTGCTGCGGCACCGAACCGAGACGAGCACGGATCCGCGGCCCGTCGACGTCCGGGTCCATGCCCAGCACGCGCAGGTCGCCGTCGGACCGCGGTGAGGTCGACGCGATCATCCGCATCGTCGACGACTTGCCGGCACCGTTCGGCCCCAGGAAACCGAACGCCTCGCCCTTGCGCACCTGCACGTCGATCCCACGGACGGCTTCGAAGTCGCCGAAGCGCTTCACCAGCGCCTTGGCCTCCACCATCGGGGCTGCCGCCTCACCGCTCATGTGGTCTCACCGCTCACCCGCGGAACATTGCCACAACCCACCGACAGGAAACGACGGATTTCGACACGGCAGTGTCGCCCGCAGCCCGTCGCCGTATCACTCCAGCGAGATGGCCACGGCGGCGATCGCCACCGTCAACACGATGCTCGTCCCCGCGAGTACCAGCCCGACGACCGGCAGTGTCGTCGGGCGTCCGGCCGCGCGGGCCTTGACCAGCGCTGTGATCGACGTAGACAAGCCGATCACAGCGAGGATCAACACGATCAGCCCCATACGGGCGACGACGAGCACACCGGCCCCGAGCAGGGCGAGGAGGCCGAACACGAGGGCTGTGATCGACAGTCCGTCGGGCCCGCGCGAGGTGGGTGGCCCGCCGCCCGGCGGAACGGCTCCGTACGGCGGTTGCTGCTGCGGCGGCCACCCGTGCCCGGGCTGCTGCAGATACGGAGCCTGCTGATACGCCGTCTGGTGATACGGACCGGGCGCCTGCCAGGGTGCGCCACCGGGCCCCGGCGCTCCGCCGGGTACTCCCTGCGGACCGGGCGCGCCGTGCGGACCGCGCATCCCCTGCGGCTGCTGCGACGGTTGCAGGCCGGGCGCACCCTGCGGGCCGTGGCCGTACGGCTGATTCATCGGTCCCCCTCACGAACGACGGTGGCCGCTTCCTCCTCGCGGGAGGAAGCGGCCACCGGGTGTCGAATGCTCAGCGTGCCCGAGGCACGTGCCTCAGAGGCTGCCGAACCAGAGCTTCAGCTCGCGCTCGGCCGACTCGGGCGAGTCCGAGCCGTGCACCAGGTTGAACTGCACCTCGAGGGCGTAGTCGCCGCGCAGCGTGCCCGGCGTCGCCTTCTCGACGGGGTCGGTGCCGCCTGCCAGCTGGCGGAAGGCCGCGATCGCGCGCGGGCCCTCGACGGTCATCGCCACGAGCGGACCCGAGGTGATGAAGTCGACGAGCTCGCCGAAGAACGGCTTGTCCTTGTGCTCGGCGTAGTGCTCCTCGGCCACGGAACGCTCGACGGTGCGCAGGTCCATCGCGGCGAGCGACAGTCCCTTGCGCTCGATGCGCGAGATGACCTCACCGACCAGGCCCCGCTTGACGCCATCGGGCTTGACCAGAACCAACGTGCGCTCAGTCACGGGGTATTTCTCCTTCAACACAAAACGGTATTGGAAAAAGCGTAGCGGCCCCTCCCCGCGCCCTCTCGTGAGGGCGGGAGGCCGCCGGCCCGGTTCACTCCGGCTGCAGCGTCTTCGACCACAGGGCGGCGCCGGTGCCGTCACGCAGATCGACGGTGAGTGCACCGCTCCGTCCGTCCACGTTGATCTCGCCGAAGTGCTGGAAGCCCTCCATGGGCGAGGCGTTCTGCCCGTCGGCGGGCGGTGCGTGCGTGAACACGGCCTCCGGACCGAACGTGCCGTCCAGGTCGCCGGGACCGAACGCACCCGCGTGCAGCGGGCCGGAGACGAACTCCCAGAACGGGGCGAAGTCGGTGAAGCTCGCCCGTTCGGGGCTGTAGTGGTGCGCCGCCGTGTAGTGCAC
This sequence comes from Prauserella salsuginis, assembly GCF_024648885.1. GTDB lineage: Bacteria > Actinomycetota > Actinomycetes > Mycobacteriales > Pseudonocardiaceae > Prauserella > Prauserella salsuginis. Next base: position 999,414 of record NZ_JANBBF010000008.1, read on the forward strand.
GTCGGCGGTCAGCCACACGACGTTGCGAATCTGCCTGCGGGCGATCTGCGACAGCACCCACGCCAGCTCGGTCTCGCGCCCGCCGGGGGCGCCGCCGATCCCGTTGGACACGCCTTCCATGTCGCCGTCGTCGCCGTCGGCGACATGGAGGCCGATGGGCAGGTCGGCCTGCACGATCTTCCACGTCGCCTTGCTGCGGGCCAGGGCGCGCACGAGCCAGGCCGCCTGCCGCTCGCCCAGCACGGAACCGTCGCGGCGGGCGTCGCCGTCGTTGCGGTCCTTGTAGCTGCGCATGTCGAGCACGAACACCTCGACGTGGTCGCCGTAGGCGAAGTTGCGGTACACGCGCCCGTCCTCGGCGGCCTTCGGGTCGATCGGGTGCCATTCGTGGAACGCCCGGAACGCGCGCCGCGCCAGCACGTCGACACGCTTCTCGGTGTATTCGGGCAGGTCCAGGATCTCGCCGGGGTACCAGTTGTTGACGACCTCGTGGTCGTCCCACTGCACGTAGCTGGGAGTCACGGCGTTGAACTCGCGGACGGCGTCGGCGAGCAGGTTGTAGGCGAACTGGCCGCGGTACTCCTCGAGCGTTTCGGCGACCTTCGACTTGGCCTCGGTGACCAGGTTGCGGTACACCCGCCCGTCCGGCAGCGTCACCGAGTCCTCGAGGGGCCCGTCGGCGTAGACGGTGTCGCCGCAGTGCAGGAACAGGTCGGGGCGGCGCTCGGCCATCGCCGTGTAGGCGGGCATGCCGCCGATGTCGGCGTTGATGCCCCAGCCCTGGCCCGCGACGTCGCCGGACCAGGTGAGGCGGACGTCGGAGCGGCCCTTCGGCGCGGTGCGGAGCCTGCCGATCACCGGTTCGGACGTCACGCGCCCGTCCAGGTCCTCGGCGGTGACGCGGTAGTACGTGTCGGCGCCGGTCGGCAGCCCACGCAACCGCAGTTTGCCGGTACCGTCGGTCTCGGGACTCAGTACGGGGCCGCGCACGTGGCGACTGCGGCGGAAGGACGGGTCGGCCGAGACCTCGACGAGCATGCGCGAGGGGCGGTCGGCGCGCGTCCACACCATCGCCGAGTGCATGTCGACGTCGCCGGACTGCACGCCGTGGGTGAGCACCGGACGGCCGGAACGGGTGAAACCGGCGGCCGTGCCGCCGGTCAGCGTGGCGGCGGCGAGCACGCCCGCGCCGACGGCACCCGCTTTCAACAGTCTGCGGCGCTCGAAGCCGTCATCGGCCGCGGAAACATCGTGGTGGGGAGGAAGATCGGTCATGCCGCACTTCTACCGGGCGGGCGGGGCCGCCGGTTCAACGCCGCGTGGCCGGGCGGTGAACGACGCGGGGCGGTGACGATCTCACGCCCCGGCGCCTCCGCGCCGCCGTGCGAACAGGAGACGGGCGGTGTCTACCCCTGCTGTTGGCTGGGGAGCGTGCCCTGGGCCATGCGCCGCGCGACGTCGCGGCGCAGCCACAACAGCCACAGCCACACCCCGAGGAAGATCAGCCCGATCACGGCGATCGACGGCAGCGCGACGACGAACGCCAGCAGCACGACGTGCAGGCCGAGGATCGCCCATACCGCCCAGGGCTGTTTCAGCAGCCCGCACAGCACGAGCAGCGCGGCGACGACGGCCATGACGGTCCAGCCCTGGAAGCTCGTCACGCCGTCACCGAGCGTGCCGACCACGGGCAGCGCCAGCGCGACGACGATCGCCTCGATGACCAGCGTCCCTGCCTGGACACCGCGGAAACCCTTCATCGGGTCGGTCGCCGGGGCCGGCGCGTCGCCGGTGGGCTCGGCCGCGCCCGAGGGGGTGCCGTCGTCGCTCATGCGGGCTCCTTGCCGAACAGCGTGCGGGCCTCGCCCGCGGTGACCACCGAACCGGTGACGAGCACCCCGCCGCCCGCGAGGGGTTCCTCGGGGTCGTCGGGCTGTTCGACGAGACTGATGGCGGTCTCGATCGCGGTGTCGAGCGCGGGCTCGACCGTCACCCGCTCCTCGCCGAACACGGCCATCGCGAGCTCGGCCAGCTGCTCGGCGGGCATCGCCCGCGGCGAGGTGTTGACGGTGACGACGACCTCGTCGACGACCGGGTCGAGCGCCTCCAGAATGCCCCGGACGTCCTTGTCCTCGAGGACGCCGATGACGGCGACGAGCCTGCGGAACGCGAACTCCTCGTCGATCGTGGCGGCCAGCGCGGCGGCGCCGTGCGGGTTGTGCGCCGCGTCGACGAGCACCGCAGGCGCGGCGCGGACACGTTCCAGCCTGCCCGGCGTGACGATCTCGGCGAACGCCGCGCGCACCGATTCCCCGACGAGCTGGCGCTCCTTGCCCGCCCCGAAGAACGCCTCGACCGCGGCCAGCGCCAGTGCGGCGTTGTCGGCCTGGTGCTTGCCGTGCAGTGGCAGGAACACTTCCTCGTACACGCCGCCGAGACCCTGGATGGTGAGCATCTGCCCGCCGACGGCCTTGGTGCGGTCCAGCACGGTGAACTCGCTGCCCGCACGTGCGACGGCGGCGTCGACCTCGACGGCCCGTTCCAGCAGCACGCGCTCGGCGTCGGATTCCTGCTCGGCGATGACCGCCACCGAACCGGCCTTGATGATGCCCGCCTTCTCCCCGGCGATGGTCGCGCGGTCGTCACCGAGGTAGTCGGCGTGGTCGATGCCGACCGGCGTGACGACGGCGACCTGGCCATCGGCGACGTTCGTGGCGTCCCACGCGCCGCCCATGCCCGCCTCGAGCACTGCGACCTCGACGGGCGCGTCGGCGAACGCGGCGAACGCCATACCGGTGAGCACCTCGAACTTGCTCATCGGCGGCGCATCGGCGGCGCCCGCCTGGTCGACCATCTGCACGAACGGCGCGACGTCGCGGTAAGTGTCGACATAGCGCTCGGCGGAGATCGGCTGCCCGTCGATGCTGATCCGCTCGGTCACCAGCTGCAGATGCGGACTGGTGTAGCGGCCGACCCGCAGGCCCATCTGCGTCATGAGCGCCTCGATCATGCGCGAGACCGAGCTCTTGCCGTTGGTGCCGGCGACGTGCAGCACCGGATAGGTGCGGTGCGGATCACCGAGCAGGTTCATCAGCGCGGAGATGCGCGTCAGCGACGGCTCCAGCTTCGTCTCCGGCCACCGCTCGTTCAGCTCGGCCTCGACGATCTGCAACTCACGCCGGGACTGCTGCTCGATGGCGGCCTCGGCCTCGTCGCTGAGCGGCTCCGGGTCGTCCGGCAGCGGACCGGCGATGAAGTTGTCGCCCTCGGTGAGTTCGGGCGGAAACTCCTGCTCGTCGTCCGACACGCACATTCTCCCTGCTGGTACTGCATTGACAGGTTCGAGTCTACGTGCGCCGCGTGTCACGAGCGGCCACACCCTCCGTCCACAATGATCATGACCACCCGTCCTTCCCCCGGACCACTACGGCAACACCGCGTGTGCTGCACTCCGGCACGTGTTCGCCGTTCGCGGCCACGGCCTGCCGGCGATGCACGAGCGCAGGACACGCGGGTATGAGCGCAGGACACGCGGGTGACGGAGCTACGGACCCGCCGAACCGTCACCGCGGGTCGGCAGGTCGACGGCGGGTCCAGTCCCTGGCCGGCGCGGCCGGCGCCGTCGCACGCACCATCGGCCGAGCACCGCCGGCCGATGGTGCCCGTCCTGCGCTCCGGCACATGCACTCCGGCACATGCACTCCGGCACATGCACTCCGGCACGTCGGCGACGCATCCGCCGGCTCGTCGGCGGCACGTGGGCGACGCATCCGCCGGCTCGCAGATCCGCGGGGCAGCAGATCCGCAGGGCAGCGGGTCGGCGGCGACGGATCAGCGGTTGCGGCCCCACCAGCCGGCGTCGAGTTCGCCGCGGGCGACGAACTCGGCCGGGCCGGTCAGCGTCGCTCCCTCGCGGTCGACCGTCACGGTCACCCGCCCACCCGGGATATCCACTGTGGACGAACCGTGGTCCGTCCCCGAGAGATGCAGCGCCGCCGCGACGGCGGCCACGGTGCCGGTGCCGCACGCCCGGGTCTCCCCCACTCCCCGTTCGTACACGCGCATGCGGAGCGCGCCGGGCTCGACGGTGTTGATGAACTCGAGGTTGACGCCGTCGGGGAAGAAGTCGTGGTCGAACCGGGGCTGCTCCCGCAGGTCGAGACCCGACACGTCGTCATCCATTGTGGACACCAGGTGCGGGTTGCCGACGTCGACGGCGACCCCGGACAGTTCTCGCCCGTCGACCACCGCGACCGAGGTGCCGATGATCCGCGCCGGCCCCATCTCCACGGTCACCGACAGATCCCGGTGCACCTGCACCGGCCGATCCCCCGCACGGGTGCCGACGGCGAACTCCCGCCGCTCCTCGAGGCCGGATTCGACGAGGTAGCGCGCGAACACCCGCACCCCGTTCCCGCACATCTCCGCGGCCGAACCGTCGGCGTTGCGGTAGTCCATGAACCATTCGGCGGCCGAGTCCTCGGTGCCCGGGACGTCCCCGTCCACGGCCGACACGCGCACGACCCGCAGCACACCGTCGGCGCCGAGCCCTCGTTGCCGGTCACACAGCGCGGCGACACGCTCCGGCGTCAGCTCCAGCGCACCGACCGCATCGGGCAGGATCACGAAGTCGTTCTGCGTGCCGTGCCCTTTGAGGAACTCGATTCCACCCATGCCGTCCAGATTACGGCGTCACCAGACGGCGGACGCGATCACCCAGTTCCGGATCTCCACCGTCGAACCAGTGGATGCGCGTGTCACGCCGGAACCACTTGCGCTGTTTGCGGACGAACCGTCGGGTCGCCTGCGCCGTCTCGTCGGCGGCCTGCGTGAAATCCCCGGTCCCGGCGTCGATGGCCGCCAGCACCTGCTGGTACCCGAGCGCCCGCGACGCGGTCTTGCCCTCGCGCAGCCCCCGTCGTTCCAGGGTGCGCACCTCCTCGACGAGCCCGTCGGCGAACATCCGCTCCACGCGCAGGTTCACCCGCTCGTCCAGCTCGGCGACGTCGCGGTCCACGCCGACCAGCACGGTGCCGTACCGGGGCTCGCCCGGGGTCGGCAGATTCGCCGAGAACGGCTGCCCGGTGATCTCGATGACCTCCAGGGCGCGCACGATCCGCCGCACGTTGCCCGGCAGGATCGCCGCGGCCGCATCCGGATCGAGAGTGCCGAGTCGTTCGTGCAGCGCCGCTGCGCCGACCCGCTGTGCCTCGGCCTCCAGCGCGGCCCGCACCTCGGGGTCGGTACCGGGGAACCGCAGCTCGTCGACGACGGCCTGCACGTACAGTCCCGATCCGCCGACCAGCACCGGCACCCGCCCCTCGGCGAGCAGCCGTTCCACCTCGGCGCGCGCGTCACGCTGGTAGGCCGCCACCGACGCCGTCTCCGTCACGTCCAGCACGTCGAGCAGCCGGTGCGGCACGCCCCGGCGTTCGGCCACGGTCACCTTCGCCGTACCGATGTCCATGCCGCGGTACAGCTGCATCGCGTCGGCGTTGACGACCTCCCCTCCCAGGGCGAGTGCCAGCTCCACACCGAGCGCCGTCTTCCCCGTGGCCGTCGGCCCGACGACCGCCACCGGTCGGATGCTCATCCCGCCTCCCAGTACGCGACGTGGTAGCCCACACCGCGAGGAGCGTCCGAATACACGAGGTCACCGCGCCAGGCGACGCCGCGGGCGCGGGCGAAGCCGGCGAGGACCTGCCACGGGGCGCGGCCGGCCACTCGCAGCTCATCGGCCAGAGCGGGGTCGATGTCGAGCAGGGCCTCCGGGTCGGCGGCGGCGAGCGCGGCGGCGACGGCACTGTCGAAGCCCTCTGCCCGCTCGTCCTCCTCACCGGGCGGTGCGGTGTCCCTGCGCGCCGATCCGTCACCCACCACCAGCAGTCCGACCGGGTCGCCGGCCGGGTCGTCGGTCGCGGCCAGTTTCTCGCCCAGCGTCACGCAGTCGGAGGGGCTCGCGTCCTCGGCGATCAGTTCCGCACGCACCGTGTGCGCGCCCGCCCGCACCCGCAGCCACGCGGCGACGAGCGCGGACAGCGGAAGGTCCTCCGGCGGTCCGGCGGCATGCTCGCCAAGAGGTACGACCACGTCGGCGCCGAACGCGCGGAACGTGCCGGCCCGGTCGGCCTCGACGGTGGCGGGCGCGCTGCCCGCGGCAGCCGCGCCCACGGCGATCCACCGGGACGGCAACCGGGACGCCGCGTCGACGGCGGCGGCGCGCACCGCGTCGGCGAGCCGCGTACCGGGGACCAACTCCGGCACCAGAAGCGGTGCAGCGGGAACCACGACGGCACACGAGATCACGCGTCCAGAGGCTACCGGCAGCACTCTCCGCGGTACGTCTTGAGGCAATCTTCCGGCAACGGAGTACCGAGAACCGCGCTGACCTGTTTGAATGCGGACAACGACCCACCGGATCGCCCGCGATCCCAGGCAGTGACACCGACAGCACCACCCGGCCCCGCCCGCGGCGGGGCGCCCACCACGGGCCTAGGTGAGAAGGAGCCGGCCATGGCCGAGCAGAACACCCCGGAGAACACGACGCACGTGCCGGCGCCCAGCGAGGTGCCGCACACACAGGCCGCTTCCACGGTTCCCGCGGCGGAACCGCACCCCGAGCGCTGGGGCCGCATCGACGACGAGGGTGCGGTGTTCGTCCGCGCCTCCGACGGTGAACGGCAGGTCGGCGTGTGGCAGGCGGGCACGGCCCAGGAGGGCCTGGTCCACTTCGCGCGGCGGTTCGACGACCTGCGCACCGAGGTGGAGCTGCTGGAGACCCGCCTCTCCTCCGGTGCCGGCGACCCGAAGCAGGCGCTCAGCAGTGCCACACACCTCAAGGAAGGCCTCCCCGACGCGGCGATCGTCGGAGACGTCGACGCCCTGGCGGCGAAACTGGACGCCGTGATCGCACACGCCGAGCAGGCCGTCTCCCAGGTGAAGGAGAAGCGGGAGCAGGCGCGCGCCGAGGCCGTCGCCCGCAAGCAGGAGCTCGCCGCGGAGGCCGAGCAGATCGCCGCCGAGTCGACCCAGTGGAAGTGGGCCGGCGACCGCCTCAAGGCGATCCTCGAGGAGTGGAAGACGATCAAGGGCATCGACCGCAAGACCGACGACGAACTGTGGAAACGGTTCTCGAAGGCGCGGGAGGCGTTCAACCGCAGGCGCGGCTCGCACTTCGCCGAGCTGGACAAGCAGCGGGCCACGGCGAAGCGGCGCAAGGAGGAACTCATCGCCGAGGCCGAGTCGATGACCGAGTCGACCGACTGGGGCCCGACCGCCGCGCGGTACAAGCAGCTCATGGCCGATTGGAAGGCCGCGGGCCGGGCGCCGAAGGACGCCGACGACGCGCTGTGGCAGCGGTTCCGCGCCGCCCAGGACGCGTTCTTCTCCCGCAGGGCGGCGGCGTTCTCCGAACGGGATGCCGAGTTCGCCGAGAACGCTTCCCGCAAGGAGGAACTGCTGGTCGAGGCGGAGAAGATCGACCCGTCGGCGAATCTGGAGGCGGCTCGCTCGCAGCTGCGGCGCATTCAGGAGCAGTGGGACGAGATCGGCAAGGTGCCACGGGAACGCATCCGCGAGCTCGACGGCAGGCTCAAGGCGGTGCAGGACCGCGTGCGCGGGGCCGAGGACGCCAAGTGGCGCCGGACCGACCCCGAGGCGCAGGCGCGCGTGGCGCAGTTCCGCGAGAAGGTGGAGCAGTTCGAGGAGCAGGCCGCCAAGGCCCGCGACGCCGGGGACGACAAGCGCGCGGCGAAGGCCGAGCAGCAGGCCGCGCAGTGGCGCGAGTGGTTGTCGGCGGCCGAGGCCGCGATCGCCGACCGCTGATCCGGCTGCGCCGGGTGACCGCGGCCCTCCTCACCGGGGCGCGGTCACCCGGACGCCGAAGCCGGTCCGTCGACGCCGGGCCCGGGCCAACCAGCCGGTCAGGCGATAGCGGGGCGAGCGCCCGTCAGGACCGTGACCACGCGAGGCGCGTCCACTGCACGGCGAGCACGACGACGCAGATCCACATGACGATCATGCCCGCACCGGGGCCGGTGCCGGCGTGACCGCTGACGGGTGACGACTGCTGCGACCAGATGGCCAGCAGGCCGTCCACCGACGAGACCCAGCATCCGACCGTGCAGATCCAGCTGAGCCACCAGCGACGGGTCACGAGGGCGGCGGCTGAGGCCAGCACAGCGAACAACGCGCTGGTGGACACGAACAGCAGCGGGATCGCGCCGCCTTCACCCGCGAACATGCGCCAGCCGGGCTCGCCGCCGGCCCATGGCAGCAGGATCGCGATGAGCGCCACGAACACGACGACGGCGATCGTGAACCCGGAGCGCCCGGGCTCGATGGTCTTCTCGGCCTTGGAGAGGGTGGCGTCGACGTCGGCGCCGAGTTCTTCGACCGCGGGGTCCCGTTCGTCGTCGGTCACAGTCCGCATCCCGTCGCCGTGGTCGTCGCGGCGGCTTCCGCGGCTTCGGCGGGGCGGCCGAAGCTCGGCAGGCCGAGGCTGACGCCGTCGGTCTTGGGCCGCTGCCCCGCCTCGGCGTTGTCGCCCGCGCGGGTTCTGCGGTGGCTGAGCAGGTCACCGTCGGCCACCAGGTGGTGCGGCGCGGCGTAGGTCACCGTGGTCTCGACGATGTCGCCGGGCCGCACGGCCGTGTCGATCTCCGGACCGGTGGGCGTGAAGTGCACGAGCCTGCCGTCGCGGGCGCGTCCGCTCATGCGCCGTGTCTCCGCGTCCTTACGGCCTTCACCTGTGGCGACGAGGAGTTCCACGCGCCTGCCGACCTGCTTGCGGTTCTCCTCCCAGGAGATCTCGTCCTGCAGGGCGACGAGCCGCTCGTACCGCTCCTGCACGACCTCCTTGGCCAGCTGACCGTCGAGTTCGGCGGCGGGCGTTCCGGGCCGCTTCGAGTACTGGAACGTGAACGCGCTGGAGAACCGGGCGCGGCGCACCACCTCGAGCGTCTGCTCGAAGTCCTCCTCGGTCTCCCCGGGGAAGCCGACGATGATGTCGGTGGTGATCGCGGCGTCGGGCATCGCGGTGCGCACCTTGTCCAAGATGGACAGGAACCGTTCCGACCGGTACGAGCGGCGCATCGCCTTCAGGATGCGATCGGAACCGGACTGCAGTGGCATGTGCAGCTGGTGGCACACGTTGGGGGTCTCGGCCATCGCGTCGATCACGTCGTCGGTGAACGCGGCCGGGTGCGGGGAGGTGAACCGCACGCGCTCGAGCCCGTCGACGGAGCCGCACGAGCGCAGCAGCTTGCCGAAGGCGTGCCGATCGCCGAATTCGACCCCGTAGGAGTTGACGTTCTGGCCGAGCAGGGTCACCTCGAGCACGCCCTCGGCGACCAGCGCCTCGACCTCGGCCAGGATCTCGCCGGGCCTGCGGTCGCGTTCCTTGCCCCGCAGCGACGGCACGATGCAGAACGTGCACGTGTTGTTACAGCCCACCGAGATCGACACCCAGCCCGAGTAGGCGGAGTCGCGCCGGGCGGGCAGCGTGGACGGGAACGTCTCGAGCGCCTCGAGGATCTCGACCTCGGCCTCGGCGTTGTGGCGAGCGCGTTCCAGCAGTGTCGGCAGCGACCCGATGTTGTGGGTACCGAACACCACGTCGACCCAGGGCGCCCGCTTGACGATCTCGCCGCGGTCCTTCTGCGCGAGACAGCCGCCGACCGCGATCTGCATGCCGGGCTTCTCGTTCTTACGGGCGCGCAGATGACCGAGGTTGCCGTACAGCTTGTTGTCGGCGTTCTCCCGCACGGCGCATGTGTTGAGCACGACGACGTCGGCGGCGTCGCCCTCGGCGGCCGCGACGTATCCCGCGTCCTCCAGTTGTCCCGCGAGACGCTCGGAGTCGTGGACGTTCATCTGGCAGCCGAAGGTGCGGATGGAGTACGAACGGGTCACGTCACCAGGGTAATCAGGCATCTAACGGGCACCTCGGTGGGCCGGATCGGGCTCGAGTGGATAGGCTCCCGCGAGCAGCTCCGGTCACGCGCCGTAGGCGACCCGGGGCGAAAGATTGCGATTTGACTTAAATGGCGCACCGGGATTGACCCGATGGTGTTCAATCTCGGGGTTGCCGGACATGCTCGTCGAACCGGCAGCTCACCGTTATGGAGGCAAGATTTGAGTACCGAGGCGTCCGGCTCCGGCGGCGCGTCCACGGGCACCACCCCGCCGATGATCAAGGCGGCGTCCGTGGACAAGTACTTCGGCGACCTGCACGTACTGAAGGACATCAATCTCGAGGTCCCACGCGGGCAGGTCGTGGTCGTGCTGGGACCGTCCGGGTCGGGTAAATCGACCCTCTGCCGCGCCATCAACCGCCTCGAGCCGATCAACTCGGGCACGATCGAGGTCGACGGCGAACCGCTGCCGGCCGAGGGCAAGGCGCTCGCTGCACTGCGCGCCGACGTCGGCATGGTGTTCCAGCAGTTCAACCTGTTCTCGCACAAGTCGATCGTCGAGAACGTCACGCTCGGCCCGGTCAAGGTGCGTAAGGCCTCGCAGAGCGAGGCGCGCGAGACCGCGATGGAGCTGCTCGAGCGCGTAGGCATCGCCGACCAGGCCGACAAGTACCCGGCACAGCTCTCGGGCGGCCAGCAGCAGCGCGCGGCGATCGCCCGCGCGCTGGCGATGAAGCCGAAGGTGATGTTGTTCGACGAGCCGACCTCCGCACTGGACCCCGAAATGGTGCAGGAGGTGCTCGACACAATGACCTCACTCGCCGACGAAGGCATGACGATGGTCGTCGTCACGCACGAGATGGGCTTCGCCCGCCGGGCCGCCCACCGCGTGATCTTCATGGCCGACGGCGAGGTCGTCGAGGATTCCACACCGACCGACTTCTTCACTGCGCCGAAATCGGACCGCGCGAAGGACTTCCTCGGCAAGATCCTCACCCACTGATCGCACATCCGGCCCCGCGATACCCCTGCCGGGGCCTGTCCCGACACCCGCCGGAGGCGGGCGAACCACCTGGCAACGGAAGGAACACGACATGCGTTTCAGCCGAGTACTACGTACCGGCGCCCTGGTGGCGGCGGTCGGCCTGACGCTCGCAGCCTGCGGCCAACCGAACAGCGAAGAGGACGCGAACAAATCGCTCGTCCAGCGCGCCGAGGACAACGGTTCGCTGACCATCGGCGTCAAGATCGACCAGCCCGGCCTCGGCCTGAAGAAGCCGGACGGCTCGTACGAGGGCTTCGACGTCGACGTCGCCACGTACGTCGCCAAGGAGCTGGGCGTCGAGGAAGGCGACATCGAGTTCGTCGAAACGCCGTCCGCCCAGCGCGAGAACATGATCCAGAAGGGCGACGTCGACATGATCGTCGCCACCTACTCGATCACGCCCGAACGCGACGAGGCGGTCGACTTCGCAGGCCCGTACTTCCTGGCCCACCAGGACCTGCTCGTGCGGAAGGGCGACGACTCGATCCAGGGTGCCGAGGACCTCAACAAGAACAAGAAGCTCTGTTCGGTCAAGGGATCGACCTCGGCCCAGAACGTCCGCGACGACTTCGCCCCGAAGGCACAGCTGCAGGAGTACGGCGGCTACTCCGAGTGCCTCACCGGCGTCGAGAACGAGGCCATCGACGCGATGACCACCGACGACACGATTCTCGCCGGTTACGCCGCTCAGCAGCCCGGCAAGTTCCAGCTGGTCGGCGCCGAGCTCAGCAACGAGAACTACGGCATCGGCCTGCGTGAGGGCGACGACGAGGGCAAGAAGGCACTCGACGAGGCGATCCAGAAGATGATCGACTCCGGCGAGTGGAAGAAGGCCGCCCAGCAGCACTTCGGGCCGGCCGGTTACGAGGTCCCGGAGGCGCCGACCGTCGGCGAAGTGGTCGAGTAACTGACCTGAGACAGACACCGATTCGAGCTCGGGCCCGCCTCAACGGGGTCGGCCCGGGCTCGTTCGGTCTCCGGAGGAGCACCACGTGTTCGATTTTCTGACCGAGTACGACATACTCGGCGCTTTCTGGGTCACCGTCCAGCTCACCGTGTATTCGGCGATCGGTTCGCTGCTCTGGGGAACCATTCTCGCCGGTATGCGGGTCAGCCCGGTCCCCATCATGCGGGCATTCGGCGGGGCCTACGTCAACATCGTGCGAAGCATCCCGCTGACCCTGGTCATCATCTCGATGTCCCTCGGTCTCAACCAGACCCTGGGGGCGGCGCTGGGCGGGGATGTCCTCACTACGATCAACTTCCGGCTCGCCGTCCTCGGCTTCGTGCTGTACACGTCGACGTTCGTGTGCGAATCACTGCGCTCGGGCATCAACACCGTCCCGGTCGGACAGGCCGAGGCGGCGCGGGCTCTGGGCCTGAACTTCGGCCAGGTCCTGCGCATGATCGTGCTGCCGCAGGCGTTCCGGTCCGTGATCGGTCCGCTGACCAGCGTGCTGATCGCGCTGACCAAGAACACGACGGTGGCCAGCACTATCGGCGTCGCCGAAGCCTCGCTGCTGATGAGCGAGATGATCGAGAACGAGAGCGACGTCATCGGGCTGGTCTTCATGACCTTCGCGATGGGCTTCGTGATCCTGACCCTGCCCATCGGGCTCCTGCTGGGCCGGGTCGCCAAGAAAGCGACGGTGAAACGATGAGCGCTCCCTCCGTCCTCTACGACGTCCCCGGGCCGAAGGCCAAGACGCGCAACGCCGTCTACACGGTGCTGTTCCTTCTCGCGCTCGCCGGTGTCGGCTGGTGGATCATTGCGACGCTGGCGGAGAAGGACCAGCTCACCTGGCAGAAGTGGGGTCCGTTCTTCACCGAGGGCCAGGTGTGGACGACCTTCATCTTCCCGGGACTGCTGAACACGCTCATCGCCGCGGGGCTGGCGATCGTGATCGCGCTGCCCATCGGCTCGTTGTTCGGCATCCTGCGACTGTCGGATCACGTGTGGATCCGCGTGCCCGCCGGAACCGTGGTGGAGTTCTTCCGCGCCGTTCCGGTGCTGATCCTCATGTTCTTCGCCAACGAGTTCTACTCCGAGTACACCGACGTCGACTCGGACTACCGGCCACTGTTGGCCGTGGTCACGGCGTTGGTGCTGTACAACGGAGCCGTGCTCGCCGAGGTGGTGCGTGCGGGCATCCAGTCGCTGCCCACTGGCCAGACGGAGGCGGCCAAGGCGATCGGCATGCGCAAGACGCAGACCATGACGAACGTGCTGCTGCCCCAGGCCGTCACCGCGATGCTGCCGGCAATCGTCAGCCAGCTCGTCGTGATCGTGAAGGACACCGCACTGGGTGGTGCCGCGCTGGGCTTCAGCGACCTGTTCAGCCAAATCCGACCGATCTCGAACAACTACTTCGCGAACACGATCGCCACCCTGACGATCGTCGCGGTGATCTACATCCTGTTGAACAACCTGCTCACGGCCGCCGCAGGCTGGCTGGAGAAATGGTCCCGGCAGCGAAAGACGAGCTCCGGCACCGTGGTGAAGCCGCTCGACGACGGTAACAACGAGTTGTAGTCACTCCGCCCGGTTCGCGTCCGAGTGTGGGCCTGCGACTCCAGGCCACGACCGCGAAGGGCCACCTTCCCCCAGCCCGGGAAGGTGGCCCTTCTGCTTTTCAATCGACTGAACCTCACGAATATCCACGTTCGATTCAAGATAACCGGAACGAGGGACTTCACGCGGCACAACCCTTGCGTAGCATCGAAATCGTTTCGTCGAGATTCCGATGAACGAAGGGCGAATCGTGAACAATACTCATAAAACGCGACGCGGAGCATCCCTGCTCGGCATTGTCACACTCTCGATGGCGCTCTTTTCCTCGCCGGCGCACGCCGGCACGAACACCCCGTTCGGCGGGGGAAACTGCAAGGGCAACCTCAAGGGGCACACCGCCTCGGACAACATGGGTGCGCGGGAACGGCTCACCATCTCCGCCGAATGCAGTAAAGATCAGCACAACCTACTGCAGATCAAGACCGAGTTCACATACTTTGCCGTCCAGGGCAATTCGAAACACTATTTCGTCAGCGCAGCCAAAGGGAACAACGTAGCGTACGGCGCGGAAGGGGCGCACTCCATGCTGGTTCGGGCCGACGCCCCCACCAAGTACGCCGAGTACTGCGCTTCGGCCGTCGTTACCTATATCGGACTGTCAGGAAGCGGGAACACTGTCACGATGACACAGGAGTCGGGGCTCGTCTGCTGGAACTGAACACACCGAGGGGAACAAGAACCGGTCGAGAATGATCACTGCCGCGTCACAGTGAAGGTGATGTTCACAGCCCCTGCCCACAGAAGGCCTTGACCTCCACGGAGCCGACATTACCTACGACCCGGGCCCGACCCTGTGATCAGCAATTCCCATCCGATCGCCATGCCGGAGCAGTCAGGGCCACCGCGATCGGGGACCCTGACTGCTGACTCGTCTTCGGAGGAGTAGCCCCACACGGGGTGGTCAGTCCGGGGTGGCGTCGTCGAGCGGGGTCGATTCGGCTCCGGCATTGCGGAGTTCCTCGCGCACGACGCCGTAGGACAGGCCCTGCGGATAGCCCTTGCGCGCCAGCATGCCCAACAGCCGGCGCGTGGCCTTCTGCTCGTCGACACCCGTCATCGTCCGCAGCTTCTTGCGGACGAGCTCCCGCGCACGCTCCTCCTCGGCGCGGGCATCGATCTCCCCCGCCGCCTCCGCAGCCACCTCGCTGTCGACGCCCTTGCGCCGGAGCTCCGCGACCAGCGCGCGCCTGCCCAGACCCTGATGGGTGTGCCGGGATCGCACCCAGGTCTCCGCGAACGCCGCGTCGTCGATCAGCCCGGCATCGTCGAGCTTGCGCAGCAGCTCGTCACAGACCTCGCCGTCGAAGCCCTTCCGCGCCAGCGCCGACCGCAGTTCCTCCTTGGTGCGAGGGCGAGCGGCCAGCAGGTCGAAGCAGACCTCCTTGGCCTTGCGCCTCGCCTCCTCCGGCGGCAGCTCGGACACCGGGGTGCGGGCGCGCGACCGTCGCGCACCCGTCGAATCCGGTTCGCTCACCGGCAGACCCCTCAGAACTCGACGGGTGCAGGCTCGGCCGCGGCCTCCTCGGCGTCGACCTTGGCACCGACCCCGAGCTTCTCCAGGATCTTCTTCTCGATCTCGTTGGCGACGTCCGGGTTGTCCTTGAGGAACCGCCGCGAGTTCTCCTTGCCCTGGCCGAGCTGGTCACCCTCGTACGTGTACCAGGCACCGGACTTGCGCAGGATGCCCTGATCGACGCCCATGTCGATCAGCGAGCCCTCACGGGAGATACCGACGCCGTAGAGGATGTCGAACTCGGCCTGCTTGAACGGCGGGGCGACCTTGTTCTTCACGACCTTCACGCGGGTGCGGTTGCCGACCGGCTCGCCACCGTCCTTGAGCGTCTCGATCCGCCGCACGTCGAGCCGGACCGACGCGTAGAACTTCAGCGCCTTACCACCCGTGGTGGTCTCCGGCGAGCCGAACATCACGCCGACCTTCTCGCGCAGCTGGTTGATGAAGATCGCGCTGGTGCCGGAGTTGTGCAGCGCACCGGTGATCTTCCGCAGCGCCTGGCTCATCAACCGCGCCTGCAGGCCGACGTGGGAATCACCCATCTCGCCCTCGATCTCCGCACGCGGCACGAGGGCGGCAACGGAGTCGATGACCACGATGTCGAGCGCACCCGACCGGATCAGCATGTCGGCGATCTCGAGCGCCTGCTCACCGGTGTCGGGCTGCGACACCAGCAGCGCGTCGGTGTCGACACCGAGGACCTTGGCGTACTCCGGGTCGAGCGCGTGCTCGGCGTCGATGAAGGCGGCGATACCGCCGTTCTTCTGTGCGTTCGCCACGGCGTGCAGTGCCACGGTGGTCTTACCGGACGACTCGGGGCCGTACACCTCGATGACCCGGCCGCGCGGCAGGCCGCCGATACCCAGCGCGATGTCGAGCGCGATGGCCCCGGTCGGGACGACCTCGACCGGCGGACGGGTGTCCTCGCCCAGTCGCATCACCGAGCCCTTGCCGAACTGCTTGTCGATCTGGGCCAGCGCCAGGTCGAGCGCCTTGCCCTTGTCCGGTGCACCCTTGTCCGATGCTGCTGCCATGGAACCCACCTCATTGGCCTTCGCGGTTGCTGTATCCGAAGTTGCTGTATCCGAAGTTGCGGTGTCCGGATCTGCTGTATCCGGGTCGTGCTCGTGCGCCGGCACCGAGTCGGTGCACGCATGCCGGGTCACGCGTGCCGGTCGCCGAGGGCCGACACTACGGGCGGGGTCCGACAGTCGGCGCGAGTCACGCTGAATCTGTGGACAGCCAACCCCGATGTGGACAACATCCTAGAGAACATCTGTTCGAGATCGAAAGCGACACCCCGATGCGATAGGATCTTTCGCTCTTCACCGGCGCTCGACGGGCACCTCGAACTCCGTGCAGACCTGCTTCCAGATCTCCTTCGCGGGAACCCCCGCCTCGAGCGCCTCCTCGACCGTCCGGCCGTCGAGACCGCTCAGCACGTGGTCCTTGGCCAGCATCTCCGCCCTGGTGGCGCCGAACTCGTCGGCCATCAACCGACGGAACACCGTGATCCGCATCGACGCCAGCGTAGCCGCGCCGCGGCGCCGTATCGTGGGCACCATGCCACCCGACTCCGGAATCGGCTCCACCGCACTCACCCTGGCCGCCATCGCGACCGTGACCGCCACACTCGTGGTACTGCTCGTGCAGATCCGGCGCAACCGGCGGAAATGACCACCGCTGACCACCGCGGCGCGCAGGACCGGACCCGGCCCGCACCCGGAATGTCGGTGACCGGCCGCATCATGGGGACGTGACCGACCGCGCGCTCGACCTCTTCTCCCCTGCGACCAGGGACTGGTTCGCCGGGGCCTTCGCTGCGCCCACCTCCGCCCAGGAGGGCGCGTGGCGGGCCGCGCACGCGGGTCAGCACGCGCTGGTCATCGCACCGACCGGCTCGGGCAAGACACTCGCAGCCTTCCTCTGGGCCCTCGACCGGCTGGCCACCGCACCGCCGCCGGAGGACGCCCAACACCGGTGCCGGGTCCTGTACGTGTCCCCGCTCAAGGCGCTCGCCGTCGACGTCCAGCGCAACCTGCGCTCACCGCTCACCGGCATCGCACAGGCCTCGCAACGACTGGACCTGCCTGCGCCGGACATCACCGTCGGCATGCGCACCGGCGACACCACCCCGGCCGAACGCCGGTCCTTCCAGCGCACCCCGCCCGACGTGCTGGTGACCACTCCGGAGTCGCTGTTCCTCCTACTCACGTCGTCGTCCAGGGAATCGCTACGGGGTGTCGAGACGGTGATCGTCGACGAGGTGCACGCCGTCACCGGTGGCAAACGCGGCGCGCACCTGGCGCTGTCGCTGGAGCGCCTGGACGACCTGCTCCCGACACCGGCGCAGCGCATCGGGCTCTCGGCGACGGTCCGTCCCGTCGACGAAGTGAGCTCGCTGCTCGCAGGCGGCAGGCCGGTCACGGTCGTCCAACCCGAGGCCGCGAAGACCGTCGAGGTGCGCGTCGAGGTCCCGGTCGAGGACATGGCCCAACTGGACGGCCCCGCACCGCAGCCCGAACCGGGCTCCCTCGAGGACGAGGTGCCCGCCGCAGGGGCACCGAAGCCGTCCATCTGGCCGTCGGTCGAAGGACGCGTGCTGGACCTCGTGCGCGCGCACCGATCGACCATCGTGTTCGCCAACTCGCGGCGGCTGGCCGAACGGCTCACCGCCCGGCTCAACGAACTCGCCGCCGAACGCACCGAACTCGAACCCGGCGACGAGTTCCCCGCCGAAGCCATCGGCGAATCCGGCCTGACCACCGGCGCCGAACCGACCGTGGCGAAGGCCCACCACGGTTCGATGTCCCGCGAGCAGCGCACACGCGTGGAGGAGGAACTCAAGACCGGCAGGTTGCCGTGCGTGGTGGCGACGTCGTCCCTCGAGCTCGGCATCGACATGGGCGCGGTCGACCTGGTGGTGCAGATCGAGGCACCGCCCACGGTCGCCTCGGGTCTCCAGCGCGTCGGACGCGCGGGCCACCACGTCGGCGCGGTCTCCAGCGGCGTGATGTTCCCCAAGTTCCGCGGCGACCTCGTCTCCTGCGCGGTCACCGCCGAGCGCATGGGATCCGGCGCGATCGAAGCGACCCGCTACCCGCGCAACCCACTCGACGTGCTCGCCCAGCAGATCGTGGCGATGGTGGCACTCGAACCGCGCACCGTCGACGACGTGGCCACCACCGTGCGCAGGGCCGCGCCGTTCGCCTCCCTGCCGGACGACGCCCTGCACGCCGTCCTCGACATGCTGGCCGGGCGCTACCCCAGCGAGGAGTTCGGCGAACTGCGCGCCCGCATCACCTGGGACCGCGTCACCGGCGAACTGCAGGGCAGGCCCGGTGCGCAACGGCTGGCCGTCACCTCCGGCGGCACCATCCCCGACCGCGGACTCTTCACCGTGATGACCCCCGGCGACGACGGCGACCGGCCGGCAGGCGCTTCCGGCAGTGCCGATGTGCCCTCGACGGGAAGACGTGCCTCGGGCAGTGCCGATGTGCCCTCGACGGGAAGACGTGCCTCGGGCAGTCGCGTCGGCGAGCTCGACGAGGAGATGGTCTACGAATCCCGCGTGGGTGACACCGTCCTGCTCGGCACCTCGTCGTGGCGGATCACCGACATCACCCACGACCGCGTCATCGTCGTTCCCGCACCCGGCGTCCCCGCACGCATGCCGTTCTGGAAGGGCGACGCGCCCGGCAGACCCCTCGAACTCGGCAGAGCCCTCGGTGCGTTCCTGCGCGAGGTGTCAGGAGCCCGCGACGACACCGCCCTGCGACGCGCGGCCGACGCGGGCCTCGACGAGCGCGCGGCCACGAACCTGCTCGCCTACCTGCGCGAACAGCGCGAGGCCACCCGCCACGTGCCCAACGACCGGACCCTGCTGCTCGAACGGTTCCGCGACGAACTGGGCGACTGGCGCGTCGTGGTGCACTCGCCGTTCGGCGCACAGGTCAACGCGCCGTGGGCGCTGGCGATCACGGCGAGGCTGCGTGAGACACGCGGCGTGGACGCCCAGGCGGCCCATTCCGACGACGGCATCGTGTTGCGCCTGCCCGACGCACTCGACGCCGACGGCCAAGAGATCACGCTGACCGGCGAGGACGTGCTGCTCGACCCGGATGAGGTGGAATCACTCATCGTCACCGAGGTCGGCGGATCGGCACTGTTCGCCGCCCGGTTCCGCGAATGTGCGGCGCGGTCGCTGCTGCTGCCGCGGCGCAACCCGGGCAGGCGGAGTCCGCTGTGGCAGCAACGGCAACGCGCCGCGCAACTGCTGAGCGTGGCGGCCAAGTACGAACGCTTCCCCGTCGTGCTGGAGGCGATGCGGGAGTGCCTGCAGGACGTCTACGACGTGGACGGGCTGCGCGAGCTGATGACCGATGTGCGCAGCCGCACGGTGAAGCTCGTCGAGGTGGAAACACCGTCGGCGTCGCCGTTCGCGCGCAGCCTGCTGTTCGGCTACGTCGGCATGTTCCTCTACGAGACCGACGCGCCGCTGGCCGAACGCAGGGCGGCGGCCCTGTCGCTCGATTCGACGCTGCTGGCCGAACTGCTCGGCACCGAGGCGGTCAGGGAGCTGCTCGATCCGGATGCCGTCGCGGACGTGGAACGGGGACTCCAGCGGCTCGACGAGGACCGCCACGCCCGCGGCCCGGAGGACACCGCCGACCTGTTGCGTTTCCTCGGGGACATGACGGCCGACGAGGCCGCGGCGCGCGGGGTGCGGCGCGAATGGCTGACCGAACTGGTCGAGAGCCGCCGCGCGATCGTGGTGCGCATCGCGGGCGAGGACCGCTACCTGGCGATCGAGGACGCGGGGCGGGTGCGGGACGCACTGGGAGCGGCCCTGCCCGTCGGCGTACCCGAGACGTTCACCGAACCGGTCGACGACCCGCTCGGCGACCTCGTCACCCGGTATGCGCGCGGGCGCGGGCCGTTCGCGGCCGCGCGGCTCGCCGAGCGGTTCGGCATCGGCACGGCCGTCACCACGGGTGTGCTCGACCGGCTGACCGCCGACGGCAGGCTCGTCCGCGGCGAGCTGAGCCCGCAACCCCACGCACCCGGCGGAGTCGAATACTGCGACGCCGCTGTGCTGCGGCGGCTGCGGCGCGCGTCCCTGGCGAAACTGCGGGCCGAGGTCGAACCCGTCGAACCGGCGGCACTCGGCCGGTTCCTGCCCTCCTGGCACGGCATCGGTGGCCGGCTGCGCTCGGCGCCGACCGCCGACGACGTGCTGTCCGTCGTGGAACAGCTCGCCGGGGCGCCCCTGCCGGCCAGCGCCGTCGAATCGCTGATCCTGCCGAGCAGGCTGCCCGGCTACCACCCGGCGCTGCTGGACGAGCTGACGACCGCGGGCGAAGTCGTCTGGGCGGGCTGCGGCGCGCTGTCCGGCGGGGACGGCTGGGTCGCGCTCGCACCGGCCGACGTGGCCGACCTGCTCCTGCCCGACGCCGACGACGACGTCGCCGAGGCGGGCCCGGTCCACGCGGCCGTGCTGTCCGCGGTCGAACACGGCGCACTGTTCTTCCGCCAACTCGTCGACCGCGTGACGCCGCTGCTCGACGCTCCCCCGGACGACGCCGACGTCGTGGCCGCACTGTGGGACCTCACCTGGGCCGGCCTCATCGCCGGTGACACCCTCGCGCCGCTGCGTGCCCAGGTTTCCGGTGGCGGCGCGGCGCACAAACCCCGCAGGTCCGCACCACGCGGCCGCTACGCCCGCATGCGCGCGGGCAGGCCCGCGATGCCGTCACGCACCGGACCGCCCACCGTCGCGGGCCGGTGGGGGCTGACGCCGCCGCGGGAGACCGACCCGACCCGGCGAACCCACGCGCGCACCGAGTCGTTCCTCGAACGGCACGGCGTCCTGACCAAGGGAGCGCTCGACACCGAACGCGTCACGGGCGGCTTCTCCGGCATCTACAAGGTGCTGCGGAGCATGGAGGACTCGGGACAGGTCATCCGCGGCTACGTCGTCGACGGCCTGGGCGCCGCGCAGTTCGCCGCGCGCGGAGCCGTCGACCGGCTCCGCGCGGCGTCCGACACCTCCGGAACGCGGGACACGCAGGGTGCGGTGGTGCTCGCGGCAAGCGACCCCGCCCAGCCCTACGGCGCGGCGTTGCCGTGGCCCGAGCCGCTCGGCACCACCAAACACCGGCCCGCACGCAAGGCCGGGGCACTGGTCGTACTGGTCGACGGCGTCCCCGCGCTCTACGTCGAACGCGGCGGCCGGTCCATGCTGTCGTTCACCGAACACACCGAGTCGCTGCGCCAGGCGGCAGAGGCGCTCTCGGCCGCGGTCAGGGAGGGATGGCTGGGCAAACTGCAGGTACAGCGCGCCGACGGCGAACAGGCGCTGACCTCGCAACTCGCGGACGTGCTGCGGGAGGCCGGTTTCCGCGCCACCCCGAAAGGCCTGCGGTTGCGGGCCTGATCGGCGGCGGCCGGAGCGGTCCTAAGCTGGCATCCCGACGAACCCGGTGCGGACAGGACCGCACGCGAGCAGCACGAGCCCGGCGGAGGACGACTGGCGATGGCCGTACGCGAACTGCGGTATTTCGGTGACCCGGTACTGAAGAGCGTGGCCGATCCGGTGAACCGGTTCGACGACACGACGAAACGGCTGGTCGACGATCTGCTGGACACCGTCGACATGCCCGGCCGCGCCGGACTGGCCGCGCCGCAGATCGGGGTCGGGCTGCGCGCCTTCAGTTACCGTCTCGACGGCACGGTCGGCTACGTGCTGAACCCCGAGATCGTCGAACTGGCCGAGACCACCCACGACATCGACGAGGGCTGCCTGTCCGTGCCCGAACTGCGCTACCCCGTGCGGCGCGCCACCTACGCCGTCGTACGTGGTGTGGACCTGCGCCAACAGCCGGTCACGATCGAAGGCGACGGAGTGACGGCACAGTGCCTGCAACACGAGGTCGACCACCTCGACGGCATGCTCTACCTGGACCGGCTGGCGACCGAGCAGCGTCGCTCCGCACTGCGGGACATGCGCTCCCGCGACTGGTTCCGCCTCCGCTGACCTTCCCGGTTCACCGGGTCTCCCGGCCACGCCACGTCAAGCTGACACGCCAGAACACCGCGTGCACGGCCAGTGGTGCGCACCACCATCCCCCACCGGGGGACTCCCTGACCAGCGAAGATCAGAAAGGTTGTCTCGACCTGCTGTGCGCATTGCCACTCGCACGTGACGCCCCCGTTGCCGGTTCGTAACCTGTCACCACCCCGACAGCCCACCCCGAGCAATCCCGAGGCAGGTCCCCATGGCAGGCCGACATCGTGCGGCGAACCCGCGCGCCCGAAAATCCCGAAGACCCACCCCCGGCGACTCCCCGACGCCGCATGAGCAGCCCGGCGAACGATCCCGACGTTCGTGGCCGCTGCCCGTCGGACTGGGGCTGGCCGCCGCGGCCCTGCTGGGTGCCACCGTGTCGATCACGGAAGGGCTCACCGGCTCCGGAGCCGAACCCACCAACGCGGCGCTCGCCATGAGCGCCCCCACGGCGTCGTCGACCTCGTCGGCTCCGACGACGAGGTCGACGACCGACAAGCCCACCCCGAGCAGCACCACCTCGAAGCCGAAACCCGAGCCGACGCCGTCCACGACGACGCCTACGACCACGCGGAAGCCATCTCCTCCTCCCCCGCCGCCGACGCCGGAGCCCGAACCGTGCTCGACGGAACTGGAGGGCACGCAGCCGCACGTGGCCCAGGTGGGAAACCACGTGCTCACGAAGTTCGAGGTCGACTCGGTCGGCGGCGTCGCCAGCCGATCCGGGGCGAGCGACCACCCGAGCGGACTCGCACTGGACTTCATGACCACCGGCACCACCGGTGACCAGATCGCCGAGTACATCCTCGCCAACCAGTCCGAGTTCGGCGTGACGTACGTGATCTGGGAGCAGCGGTACAACGACGGCAGTGGCTGGTCGTACATGGAGGACCGGGGCAGCGACACCGCGAACCACTACGACCACGTGCACGTGTCGTTCGAGTCCTCCGCCGACGTGGACGTCACCTGCTGACACGTCACGTGACCCGCATCCGTGACGCCGCGGTGGGCGCCGACACCGGTGCCCACCGCGGCGCTCACGTCGGCCGGTGCGCAGCGGTCCGAGCGCCCCGGTCTCGCGTCCGCGCACCGCGACGACCCTCCGGCTGCACGGCGTCCCGGAACACCACGGCGGATCGAGACCACGGCGAATCGAGCACCGCGGCAGCGCGAGCGCCACGGCCACACGAACATCACGGCCACACGAACACCGGCTGTACGAACACCAGCCACTCGAGCACCACGGTGACGTGAGCACCACGGCTTGCGCACCACGACTTGAGCACCGCGGCATCCCGGAGAGCACCCGGACGTCCGGAACGGCGCAACGATCGGGCGCCGGAACGATGGGACGGCGGAGGACTCCGGCATCGACTTCAGTACCGGGGTACGAGGTCGATCACGGTGCCGTCCGGATCGAGAAGCCGTCCCGCTCCGCGGCGGGTCGCGCCGAGCAGGCACAACCGGTCCGCTTCCGCGGCGAACTCATCCGGTGCGTCCGACGCGGACCGGCTTGTCCGCGCGGCCGACGCTCCCGGGGCTCCTGTGGCCGGGGCTCCTGCGGTCGGGGCTCCTCTGGTCGGTGCTTCGGTGGCCGGTGCTTCGGTGGTCGGAGCAGCAGAGGCTCCGGGCGTTTCCGGGGTTTCGGGCATCGGTCCGGGCCTCTCCGTCCCCGTTGCCGTCGCCGTGGATCCACGGCCGCTCGCCGACACGGCCAGTTCGAGCCGGCAGCGAGGAGTCACCGGCGGGCACGGGTCGGCCGACAGCAGTTCCAGCCAGGGACCCCTGCCTTCGGGAGCACGCAGGCTGACGAGCTCGGGGTCGGTCCGCACGGTCGGCCACCACGTGGCACCGGACCAGAACTCGGCCAGCCGGTGGGGGTCGGGCGATTCGATCACCACCGCGGCGAGTGCGCCGGTGGCGGTGTACTCGCCGCGTGGTTCGAGGACACAGAACTCGTTTCCCGCCGGATCCGCCAGCACATACCAAGGCGCCGGAACAGGGCCCGCGTACTGCCCGATGTCGATGTGTACGGCACCGAGTCGTATCGCTCTGTCCACAATGGCTTGTTGCGTACCGCGGCCGGTTCCGCCGTCACCGTCGGAGGCGAGATCGAGGTGGATCCGATTCTTGGCGGACTTTTCCGCCGTGGCACCAACGATGTGCACCGTGGGGCCGTCCGGGAGCCGGACCCGCAGCCGGCCGCCGTCGTGGCGGCCGGCGTCATGACCGTCACCGACGAGTTCGCCGCCCAGCAAGGCGGCCCAGAACTCCGCAACCTCCCGTGGCCGTTCGGCTTCGAACACCACTCCGGGCATCCCGTTCACCACACACCTCCGTCGTCCCGGCGACATCTGCGACACGGCGCGGCCATGTCATCGCGTCGCCAACCGCATGAGCGCCAACAGCTGCCCGGCCGCGTCGTCGTCGCCGGCCACGTCGACGGCGCCGGGCCGGTTCCGGCCCCACAACCACAGATAGACCGCCTCCGGCTCGCCCGACACCACGGCGGCGGCACGCCGTGCCTCGGGCTCCCCGCATCGGCGCACGGCCGTCTCGTCCGGGCCCGCGGACACGAGCCAGCCGTACCCGCCCGTGCACACGCCGACCTCGCCCGCTCGCGTGCCCCGGAGCCCGAGTCGTGGCAATCGGTGGCCGAACCACAGTAGGAGAGCCTCGTCGACACCGTCGAGTGCCACGTCGGCCGCGACCCCGGACCACGTCGTGCCTGCGACGCGTTCGACGTCCACCCGGTGGACGGTGGTGTCGTGCGTCATGCGCCGCCGCCAGAACCCGTACGTCCGGTCCTGCGGCCACCACGTCGCCGCGGGTTCGCCCGGCTCGTGGAAGTCCAGGATCTCGCGCAGATCCGCGTACCCCTGCCGAACGTAACTCTCCTCGCTCTGCCCCGGTGCGGGATCGCGCTGCCATTCTCGCGGCCGCTCGCCGTCGATCAGCCACGCCTGCGCCACGCGGTAGATGCTGCCGACGTGCCGGACGGTGTCGCCGACCGTCCATCCGGGACACGTTGGCACCGGCGTCTCGGGTGCAACGCCGCGTGAGGCCTCGATCAGCAACGTGACCTCGTCGCCGAACGCCTCGGCGAGCCGCCGATGATCGATCACCGGGCCACCGCTCGTCACCATCACCGTCTCCGCGACCGCCGCCGCGGAAACGGCACCGGGGCATCACACTGCGAAGGCGTTTCCCGTCCACCGGATGCCGTCTGCCCGCGCACGACCACATCGGCGATGGCGAGAAACTCGCCCGCCCGCTGCAGCAGTTCGTGCGCGGACTCCTCGTCCGCGCCGCGGTACGCACCCGACCGGACGGCCGAGTACCGCGCCGAGTACCCCGCGAAGTACGCCGCCCAGCCCGCCAGTTCCGGAGCTGCCGACTCCAGCAACGACCAGGTGCTCTGCGGCTTGGCCCTGCCCCGGTGCGGCCTGCCGCGCGCGGTCAGTACCGCCGCCGCGGCACGCAGCGCCGACAGATAGGCACCCGTGAACCTCTCCACCACGTCCGACTCCCCACGCGCCGCCTGGATGCCGCGACGCGCCTGGGCCAACAGCGGAGCCGCCGCGGGCGCGGCGGGCGGCGCCTCCGCGAACGGCAGCGCGGGCTGCGTGACCCGCCTACGCACCGACGGATCCTGCGGCGTCATGGCTACCGACATGGCCGCCCCCTTCCCAGTCCGGCCGCTCTCGGAACTCCCGCTCCAGCAACTCCGGCCCTGGGGACTCCCGGTCGAGCGGCGTCCGGCACGGGACGTTTCCCCGTCCACCTGCCGGACTCACCAGGGATTCCCGTTGCCGAACATCTGTTCGACACCATCACGGTAGCGCGCCACCGGCTCCCCGACAAGCGCCGACCGGGAGCGATCTGCGTCGCAGTCCGCACGGCGGACGTGATCTCATGAAGTCATGAGCACCCTCGACCATCCATCGGTCGCGAAGGTCGCGGCCGCGCTCTCGGAAGCCGATCAGGACGCCGCTGCGCAGGGAATTCGTCTCCTCCCCGAGGACGCCCGCACCGCCGAGCTGGCCGCCGCGGCACTGGGCATCGAGGTCGGCGCGATCGCCAACAGCCTGGTGTTCCGGGCCACGCTGCCCGACGGCACCGACCGCGCACTACTCGCGCTGACGTCCGGGGCGCACCGGGCGAACACGACGACGCTCGCCGAGCTCATCGACGCGGACACGGTCGGCAGGGCCGATCCGGAGTTCGTCAAGACCTCGACGGGACAGGCGATCGGCGGCGTCGCCCCGGTGGGCCATCCGCAGCGCATCCTCACGCTCGTCGACACCGCGCTGGCCTCCTACGACGTCGTGTGGGCCGCCGCAGGACACCCGAAATCGGTCTATCCCACCACGTTCGACGACCTGCTGGCCGCGACCGGCGGCACCGCGGCGGACGTCGCCACCGAGCCGGGACAGCGGCGATGACCGCGATGCCGAGCGCGCAGCGCTACGTCCGGCTCTCCGGCGAGGAGTTCCGCATGCGGCTGCGTGAGGCCCTCGACATCTACGTCGCCGCGATGAACTACCCGCCGGGCACCGCCGAGCAGCGCGCCCCCATGTGGCTCACCCACGCACTCCGCGAGGGCTGGCGCGCGGTCGCCGCCCTCGATGACGAGGAACGCCTCGTCGGCATCGCCTACGGCTACCGCGGCATGCCTGGCCAGTGGTGGCACGAACAGGTGCGCCGCGGCGTCACCGACCGCGAAGGCGAACAAACCGCCAACGCGTGGCTGGGCGACTACTTCGAACTCACCGAGATCCACGTACGCCCCGGCGGACAGGGTCGCGGAACCGGCGAGGACCTGCTGCGCATGCTGCTCGACGGCGTTCCCGACGGGCGGGTACTGCTGTCCACGCCGGAAGGCGACAGCCGCGCCTGGAAGCTCTACCGCAGGGTCGGATTCGGCGACGTCCTGCGGCAGTACCGGTTCGCGGGCGACCCGCGCCCGTTCGCGGTGCTGGGCCGCACCCTGCCGCTGGACTGAACCGGCGGCCCGGGTTCGCGGCGCGGACCGCGTACCCGGGACCCGCGTCACCGCCGCAGGTAACCCGCGGCTACGGCCGTCAACAACAACGCCGCTCCGCACCAACCCGTCACGCCGAGCCGGTCGCCGAGCAGCAGCACCGACAGCACCGTCGCCGTGAGCGGTTCCAGGAGAGCCGCCAGGGCAGCGAACACCGGAGGCGCGGTGCGCAGTCCGCGGAAGTAGGCCGCGTACGCCAACGCCGTCGGAACGGCACCCAGATAGCAGGCGGCGGCGAGCACGTCCCAGTGCAGCGGGATCGACAACCCCGACCACACGGCAGCAGGAAGCAACAACGCACCGCCGAGCAGACAGCCGAACCCGGTCGTCCGTACCGGATCGAGCCCGGCCACCCGGGTGCGCGTGGCAAGCGTCAACGTCGCGAACCCGGCACCGGACACCAGCGCCGCGACGAGCCCGGCCACGAACCGGCCGCGTTCCGCGGTTCCCTCCGGCGACCACGTCAGCAGCACCAGTCCCGTCACGGCACCGGCGACACAGAGCGATGTGATCGCGTCTGGCAGACAGCGCTGCCGCACCGCGGAGGCCCCGGCGACGAACACCGGCACACTGCCGATCGTCGCCATCGTGGCGATGCCGACCGACGTGGCCGCCACCGATGCGAAGTAGCACGCCTGGAACAACGCCAGGAGTCCACCGGTGATGAGCACCCGGCGCACCACCGCCGGCGTGCGCGGCACACCACGCAACCGGCCCAGCACACCGAGCGCCGCGACGGTGAACAGGCCGCCCAGCACGAGACGGCACGCAGCCACCGACAGCGACGACAGACCGGCCGTGGCGGCGAGGACGGAGCCGGCGATCCCGCCGGTGCCCCACAGCACTCCGGCCGACAGCAAGTTCACGGTGCCCGCACGAGGACGCGCGGATGTGGAGACGACAACAGACATGAGAACGCTCCAGCGTCGGAAAAGAGAACGGGAAACTCTTCGACGCGGGGCGCTTCGACCTCAGCGGCACCGTCGACTCCCGCCGCACCGGCGCAGACCGGCCACGTCGTGGTCCGACGTGCCGGTGCGGCGGCATGGTGTGGCGCCGTGGTGTTGCGGCCGCACGAGAGAACCGTCGGAGACGGCGACGTCGCTACGACACGAGAACGTCGCCCCGACGGGAGAACCGCACACGAGGACCGCGCGGGCCGCCCTCGATCAGGGCCGGCCCGCGCGGCGTGCCTGTACGCCTACGCCCCGCGAACGGGGCGCGGCGGCGGAGTGATCGGAAACAGCCGGTGCATGCCGCGATCCTAACGAGCGACCGGGTCGTGGGGCACGGAATTTCCCGAGCCCCACGACCCGGCACGAGTGCAGAACACGTGGGTCCGAGTGCAGAACACGCGGGTGGGTCAGCCGAGGAGGAGTTCGCGGAGGGTGCCCAGGCCCATGCCGCCCATGCGGAGTGCGCGGCGGTGGAAGGCGGCCAGGTCGAACGCGTCCCCCTCCCTCCGCTGGGCGTCGTCGCGCGCCTCGAGCCACAGCTTCTCGCCGAGCTTGTAGGAGGGAGCCTGGCCGGGCCAGCCGAGGTAGCGGTCGATCTCGTCGCGCACGTGGTCGGCGTCGGTGATCGTGCGGGTGAGCATGAACTCCAGGCCCAGTTCCGGGCTCCACCGCTCGCCCTCGTGGAAGCCGGTGCCGGCAGGGATCTCCAGTTCGAGGTGCATACCGATGTCGATGATCACCCGTGCCGCGCGGAACAGGTGCGCGTCGAGCATCCCGAGCAGGTTGCCGTCGTCCGACAGGTAGCCGAGGTCGCGCATGAGCCGCTCGGCGTACAGCGCCCAACCCTCGGCGTGGCCCGAGGTGAACGCCATGAGCCGCTGGAACCTGTTGAGCGACTGCTCGGCGACCGACGTGGCGATCTGCAGGTGATGACCGGGCACGCCCTCGTGGTAGACGGTCGTGACCTCACGCCACGTGGAGAAGTCCTCCTTGCCGGGCGGCACCGACCACCACATGGTGCCGGGGCGGGAGAAGTCCTCACTCGGGCCGTTGTAGTACGCGCCGACGCCGCCGCCGGGCGGGGCGATCCGGCAGTCCAACGCCATCAGCTCGTCGGGGATGTCGAAGTGCGTACCGCGCAACGACCGCAGCGCCTCGTCGGAGAGGTTCTGCATCCACTCGCGCAGCGCCCGCTGCCCGGTGACGCGGTACTTCGGGTCGGCGTCGAGCGCGGCGGCGGCCTCGGCGAGCGTGGCGCCCGGCTTGATCCGCTCGGCGACCTCCTTGGCCTCGCGTTCGACGCGGAAGAACTCCTCCCAGCCCCATTCGTAGGCCTCGCGCAGGTCCAGTTCGGCGCCGATGAAGTTCCGCGAGCACAACCGGTAGACGTCCGCACCCGCGGCGTCCTTCTCCCTCGCCTCGGGGGCGAGTTCGGCGCGGAGGAACCCGGCGAACTCGGCGTACGCCTCCTGGGCCACCTGCGCGGCGTGCTCGAGCTCGCCGCGCAGCGAGTCCGGCACGTCGGCGCCCGACACCATGGTCTGGAAGTAGCCGTCGCCGCTCATCCCGGCCCACGTCTCAGCCTGCCCGGCGACCTTGCTCACCTGGCGGATGGCAGGCACCCGCCCGGTGTCGGCGGACGTGAGCAGTGACGCGCGGATGCCGTCCAGCGCCTCCGGCACTCCCGCCATGCGCTTGGCGATCGTCTCCCACTGCTCCGGTGTCTCCTGCGGCATCAGATCGAACACCTCGCGCACACCCTGCACGGGGCTCGCGATGACGTTCAGGTCCACCAGGTCCAGACCCGCCTCGTGGAGTTCGACGGCCACCTGCCCCCGCTCGGTGAACACCGCCTTCGCCACGCGCTCCGCCTCGTCGGCCGGTTCGGCCGAATCCATGTCCCGCAGGGCACGGCGGGTCAGTGCCGCGCGGTTGGCGTGCCCCTCGGGCGAGTAGTCGGTGAGCTGGTCGTCGAACCCGACAACCCCCATCGCGGTCGCGTCGATGGGATCGGCGGCCGCATGATCGTCGAGGTACTGGTTGGCAATGTCGTGCACGCTCATGTCCGGCACGCTACCCGTACGCCTTCCCGCGCCGCGTGGGATTTGGCGCCGCTCGAACCGCGGTCGTTACCCGCTCGGTACCCGCGTGCTCCCGCATCGTCGTTTCCCTCGCCACACCTCGGCGATCGCCCCGCGCAGGCCGCACGCGGCGCCTGGAACGATGGGGCCATGACCCAGCCCGACTTCGACGCCGACCTGCCCGCGGCCATCGGCGAGGCGCTGACCGAGTTCCTCCGCGACTCGAGCGAGTCGATCGGGCGGACCGAACCCGCGTTCACCGGCGCCACCGACGCGTTGCGGGAGTTCGTGCTCGGCGGCGGCAAGCGATTGCGGCCGACCTTCGCATGGTGGGCCTGGCGTGGGGCCGGTGGCGCCGCGACCGGAGACGACGCGGCGGGCGTGGTGCGTGCCGTGTCGAGCCTCGAACTGATCCAGGCGTGCGCCCTGATCCACGACGACGTGCTGGACTCCTCCGACTCCCGCCGTGGCTGCCCGACAGTGCACGTGGCGTTCGCGGACGAGCACGCGCGGGGCGGCTGGCTCGGTTCGGCCGAGCAGTACGGGCTGGCCGCGGCGGTCCTGATCGGCGACCTCGCACTCGCGTGGGCCGACGACATGTTCGCCGACGCGCCGCTGCCCGCCGACGTGCTGCGCAGGGCGCGGCCCGCGTGGCGGGCGATGCGCTCGGAGGTCCTGGCCGGCCAGTACCTCGACGTGCGCACCCAGGCCACGGGCGATGCGTCGGTGGACGCCGCGCTGCGCATCGACCTGCTCAAGACGGCCGCCTACACGGTGCAGCGGCCGTTGCACCTCGGCGCGGCGCTGGCGGGCGCGGGTGACGACGTGATCGACCCGCTGCTCTCGTTCGGCGGCGACATCGGCGTGGCGTTCCAGCTGCGCGACGATCTGCTCGGCGTGTTCGGGGACCCTGCGGTCACCGGCAAGCCCGCCGGTGACGACCTGCGCGAGGGCAAGCGGACACTGCTGGTCGCGCTCGGCCTGCAGCACGCGGGCGAGGGGTCCGAGGCAGCGCGGGTCATCGACGCCGCCCTCGGCGACGCTCAGCTGACCGACGCCACCGTCGACCGGGTGCGCGAGGTACTCACCGACGTCGGTGCCGTCGCCGAGGTGGAGCGCCGCATCGAGACGCTCACCGACTCGGCGCTGACCGCGTTGGACACCGCGGGTCTGGCCGATCCGGCGCCGAAGCGGCTCACCGAACTCGCCGTCAAGGCGACCCAGCGCTCCCGCTGATGCGAGCCGCACCCATGCTCTGCCGATCGAGGACCTGCCGGCCGACTGCGCACGCGAGGACGAGGAATCACTGATGCGGACGGTTTCCGGGGCCACCGACCGGGTGGTCGTGGTCGGTGCGGGCCTGTCCGGGCTGTCGGCGGCACTGCACCTGACCGGCGCAGGCCGGGAGGTCACCGTGCTCGACCGGGCACCCCGGCCGGGTGGGCGCGTGGCGACCGAGACGATCGGCGGCCACGCGTTCGACACGGGCGCCACGGTGCTGACGATGCCGGAGCTGCTGGACGAGGCGTTCGCCGCGGTGGGCGAGAAGACCGCCGACCGGCTGACCCTGACTCGCCTCGACCCGGCGTACCGGGCACATTTCGCCGACGGTTCGACGCTGAACCTGCACACCGAACCGGAGGCGATGGAGGAGGAGCTGCGCGCGGTGGTCGGCCCGCACGAGGTGGCGGGCTACCGCAGGCTGCGCAGGTGGCTGACCGAGCTGTACACGGCCGAGGCCGAGCACTTCATCGGCGGCAATTTCGACAGTCCGTTCGACCTGCTGCGCTCCGACGCACGGCCCGCACTGGCCCGGCTCGTCGCACTGGGCGGGTTCGGCAGGCTGTGGCCGAAGGTCGCCGGGCTGGTCACCGACGACAGGGTGCGCAGGCTGTTCTCCTTCCAGGCCCTGTATGCCGGGCTCGAGCCGCGGCGGGCACTCGGTGCGTACGGGGCCATCCCGTTCATGGACACCGTGGGCGGCGTGTCCTATCCGGAAGGGGGCATGGGCGCTATCGCCACCGCGATGGCGGGCGCCGCCGAGCAGGCCGGCGCCACCGTCCGCACGGGCACGCAGGCGGCATGGCTCGAGCGCGTCGGCGACCGGGTACGCGCGGTGCGCACCAGTGACGGCGAACGCATCCCGTGCGACGCCGTCGTCCTCGCGACGGAGCTCGCGGCGGCCTACCGCCTGCTCGGCATCCACCCGCGCAGGCCGGTCCGGCCCCGGTACTCGCCGTCGGCGGTCGTGCTGCACGGCGAGACGTCGCGCAGCTGGGACGCGCTGGACCACCACACGATCTTCTTCGGCGGCGCCTGGCACGAGACGTTCCGTGAGATCGTCCGCGACGGCAGGCTGATGAGCGATCCGTCGCTGCTGGTCACCCGGCCCACGGCGACCGATCCGACGCTCGCCTCCGGCGGACGCCAGCTCGTGTCCGTGCTGGCCCCGGCACCGAACCTGCGCACCGGACCGTTGGACTGGCCGCGGATCGCTCCTGCCTACCGCGACGAACTGGTGCGCACCCTGCAGGACCGCGGCCTGGACGGCTTCGCCGGCGAGTTCCGCCTCCACCGCATGGACACCCCGCAGGACTGGGCCGCCGACGGCATGGCGGCGGGCACGCCGTTCTCGCTCGCCCACACACTCGCCCAGACCGGTCCGTTCCGTCCGGGCAATCTCGTGCGCGGTGCGGCCAACGTCGTCCTCGCCGGATCCGGCACCCGGCCGGGCGTGGGAATCCCGCCGGTGCTGATCTCCGGACGGCTCGCGGCCCAACGCATCACCGGCGCCGCGACGTCGGAGCGGCCCTGACGACAGTGGCTTCCGCACACCCGACCACCGCGACGAGCCGGTACCCGATGTCCGGCCGGTCCCTGGCCCCGGCCTTCCGTGCCTGCCGGCGGATCGCCGCCCGGCACGGCCGCACCTACTTCCTCGCCACCCTGTTGCTGCCCGCCCACGCGAGGCCTGCCACCTACGCGCTGTACGCGTTCGCGCGGCAGGTGGACGACGCCGTCGACCTGCCCGGCGGCGATCCGCACCGGGCACTCGACGACGCCGCGCAACTGCTCGACGACGTCTACGCCGGCCGCGTGACCACCGGACCGGTCGCGACCGCACTGGCCGCCACGGTGCACCGGTACGACCTGCCGCGCGTCTGGTTCGACGCGTTCCTGCACTCGATGCGAATGGACCTGCACACGGCCGAATACGCCACGTTCACCGCGCTCGGCGAGTACGTCCACGGCTCGGCGCGCGTCATCGGCCTCCAGATGCTGCCGGTGCTCGGCACGACGGTGCCGCAGGCCGAGGCCGAACCGTACGCCGCGGCACTGGGCGAGGCCTTCCAGCTGACGAACTTCCTACGGGACGTGGGTGAGGACCTGCGCCGCGGCCGGGTGTACCTGCCGGCCGAGGAACTCGCCGCGTTCGATGTGGACAGACAGCTGCTGGAATGGTCCCTGGCCACCGGCAGGCCCGACCCACGGATCCGCCGTGCGCTGCAGGCACTGGTCGCCCACAACCGTGCGGTCTATCGCAGAGCGCGGCCGGGCATCGCACTCCTGCGGCCCGAGGCCCGCCCGTGTGTGACCACGGCATTCACGCTGTACCAGGGCATTCTCGACGAGATCACGGCCGCCGACTACGACGTGCTCGGCCGCCGGGTCGTGGTCGACGGGAAACGCCGCGCCGGCGTGGCCGCCCGCGCGTTCCTCGGCAGGCTGACCAGCCTCAGCCCGTGACGATCCCACCGTGAACTGTCTTCGCGTGTTCTGCGTTCAGCACCGCGTGTTCTGCACTCGGCCACGGGTGTTCTGCATGGCCGCGCGTGTGTTCCGCTCCGCCCGTCGCCCGGCCACCACCCCTCGACGACGCGCTACCGCGCGACCGCATCCTCGCGCGTGGCCTGCACTGTGCTGACGCGGCCGAACGAGCGGTCCACGTGATCGACCTCCCGGGCGTCGGCGAAACCCGGCGCCGGAGAGCAGCTCGACGAGCCCATCGCTGACGCTGCGTGCCACCACCGGACCTTCCTCCCCCTTCGCACGCAGCAGCCGCCTCAGTCCCCGCACGGCCTGCAACGGTCCGTGGCCGTGCCCGTGGCCGTGGTCGTGGTCGTCGCCGTGGTCGTGGTCGTGGTCGTGGCCGTGACCCGCGTCCTGCTCACCCGGAGCCGGCCCGGCGAAATCGACGATGGTCACGGTCCCGCCCGGCCGGAGCACCCGGAAGGCCTCGTGGGCGAACGCCGTCCGGTCCTCGTCGGCGAGGTGGTGCAGCGCCAGCGCCGAGATGACGTGGTCGAACGAACCGTCGTCGGCGGGCAACCGGTCGGCGTACCCCTGGGTCAGGGTGAGCGGCACCCGGCGACGGCGGGCCTTGCGGGCCGCCCGGCGCAGCGCACCGCCGTCCGGGTCGATGCCGGTGACCCGCGCACGCGGCGTCGCCTCGAGCAGGGTGAGCGCGAGGTTGCCGGTGCCGCATCCGACGTCGAGCACCGCCTGGCCGGGCCGGACCCCGGCGACACCGACACCGCGCCGGTGCAGCTGCGCGACGCCGAGTGCGCGGGAGAACACGTCGTAGATCGGCATCAGCCAGGCCTTGCCCATGCCGGGCAGAAACGTGCGGTCCCGCTCGTCGGCGGTGCGTTCATCGACGATGTGTACGTCGCTCATGGTCTGCTCCTCGCATCGTGTGCCGTATCGGGTGGCGCGCTGTATCGAATGGCGCGGGTGTCCGAGCGTTATGGGTGTCCCAACTCCAGGATTGGACATTTCATGGCAGACCGGCAGGAAATATCTTGGTAGACATGGCACATTCGTCGGGTACGACAGACTCCCCGGGCTCCGACACCCCGGACTCCGACTCCCCGGGCTCCGACTCCCGGGACGCCGACTCCCCTGCCGCTGACTCCCCGCCCCCGCCCGCCGGATCTGACGGGGTGGTCGGCGGCACGCGGCAGCTGCGGACGATGCGGGCGGACGGCACTCCCGTCTACCGCCACCGCCAGCCGGTGAGCATGCCCGCCGTGGCGGTGAACCGGCTCGCCCCCACGGGACCGGCCACGGCCGACGCCGCGCGGGACACTCCCGGCCCGCCGGAACACCGCCACGCACACGACTTCCTCGTCCTGACCTACGTCGAAGCCGACGCCGGTGCGATCGAGGTCGACGGCGCGTCCAGGCCGCTGCGGGCAGGCGAGGTCCACGCGCTACTGCCGGGACAGGTCGTGAAGCCGGTGGTGACGACCTCGCCTGCCGGCGGCCGCGCGTGGTCGGTCTCGTTCGTCCCCGACGCCGTTCCCGCGCTGGCCTCGGTGTCGCCGCTGTCCTGGACCCGGCATCCGCTGCTTTCCCTGTTCGCACCGCAGGTGGGCGTCGCGCTGGTTCCCGAACCGGACCGCGACCGCTGGTCCCGGCACCTGGCCGACCTCGCTGCCGAACTGGCCGCACCGGAGCGCCTCGGTGCGCGGGAGGCGGTGACGAGCCTGCTCACCCGCGTGCTGGTCGACGCGGCTCGGCTGGCCCCGCGGCAGCCCGACACGCGGGACGCGCTCGTGGAGCGGGTGTTCGACCGCATCGAGGAGACGTTCCGCGAGCCGATCTCCACCGCGGACGTGGCGGCCGCACTCGGGTACACGCCAGGGCATCTGACGACCCTCGTCCGGGAGCGCACCGGCAGGCCACTGCTGGAGTGGATCACCGAGCGCCGGTTGACCGAGGTGCGCCGGCTGCTGCGCGAGACCGACCTGCCGCTCGGGGTCGTGGCCGCGCGCACCGGGCTGCGCGACGCGTCGTACCTGGTGCGCCGCTTCCGCGGGCACTACGGCGTCACCCCGCAGCGCTGGCGCGAGGCGCAGACCCGGTAGAACCCGGCGGCCAGCGCGCCTGCGTCGCCGCCGCGACAAGCAGGCACGCCGTCAGCGACCACGCCGGCGAGCGCGGTCCTCCCGGCCACGCCGTCGATCTTCAGGCTCGCGCCGATCGTGAACAGCCGCGCGCACCTCCAGTCCGCGCCGCTACGGCTCGGCCCGGTGCGTCACCCGCGAACGCGTCGCGGCGCACCGCAGACGCGACTGAGGGGCAGACACGACTGAGGACCGCGCGGCGTCGGAGTCCGCGCGGCTGGAGTGAACCCGCCGGTCAGAACGCCATCGCCTGGGCGCGGCGTTTGACCTCGGTGCCGTGGCTGGTGCGCAGGGCGTTGATCGGCGTCGCTCCGGGCAGCGACTCGTCCTCGGCGAACAGCCAGCGCAGCATCTCGGTGCGGGTGAAACCGGCGTCCGACAGCACCGTGATCGTGCCGGCCAGACCCTTGATCACCGCACCGTCCCGCAGGAAGTCGGCCGGAATCATCAGGTCGCCGTCCCTGCGGACGGCGATGAGGTGGCCGTCCCGGAGCATCTGCCGGACCTTGTTCTGCGCCACGTTCAGCGTCTCCGCGACCTCGGCCACGGGTACGACCGCGACGTCGGCATCGAGCACATCGTCAGCCAGAGGGATTGCACTCACATGCTCCACCCTGCCACACGCCGCGCCGCCGGAGCGGGCGTGCCAGGCCAATGGCCTAGCGGGGACACCGGGCGTCACCCACATCGCCCGGCCGTAGGATCCCACGGTGTGACACGGACGGACGAAAACCTCGTCGGAGCGCTGCTCGACCGGCGGTACCGCGTGGACGGGCTGCTCGCACGCGGTGGGATGTCGTCGGTGTACCGCGGCGTCGACACCCGACTCGATCGGCCCGTGGCCATCAAGATCATGGACTCGCGGTTCGCCGACGACCGCAGCTTCGTCGAACGGTTCGAACGCGAGGCCCGCTCGGCGGCGAAACTGCACCATCCGCACGTGGTCGCCGTCCACGACCAGGGCTTCGACGGCACACCCGGCACCGAGCAGCGGCGCGCGTTCCTGGTCATGGAGCTCGTCGACGGCGGCACGCTGCGGGACCTGCTCGACGAGCGCGGGGCCCTGACCCTGCCGCAGGTGCTGACGATCGCCGAGGACGTGCTGTCCGCACTCGGCGCCGCGCACGCGGCGGGTCTGGTGCACCGCGACGTCAAGCCCGAGAACGTCCTCATCGGCCGCGGTGGCCAGGCGGGCAGCGGAGTGGTCAAGGTCGGCGACTTCGGCCTGGTCCGCGCCGTCGCCGCCACGGCCAACACGACGGGCAGCGTCATCCTCGGCACCGTCGCCTATCTGTCGCCGGAGCAGGTGACGAGCGGTTCGGCCAGCGAACGCGGCGACGTCTACTCGGTGGGCATCCTGCTGTACGAGATGCTCACCGGCCACGTGCCCTACACCGCGGACACGCCGATCTCCGTGGCCTACCGCCACGTCAACGACGACGTCCCCGCGCCGAGCGCCTCCCGTGCCGATCTGCCGCCCGCACTCGACGATCTCGTCCTGCGCGCGACCCGTAGGGACGGCGAGGCCCGGCCCGCCGACGCGACGGAGTTCCTCGAACAGCTGCGCGAGATCCGCGGCCAGCTGGGCATCCAGCGGACCGCCGTGCCGATCCCGGCGCCGCAACGGCCGCCCCAGCCCCCGCCTCCCGGGCCCACGGGATCCGAGGAGACGACCCCACCCGAATCCGACGCCGAGCGCACCGTCCCGGCGATGCAGGCGGTGACCGCGCCGACGGCAGGCGGCCCGACCGGCACTCAGGCCCTGCCCCGGTCCACCGCCGCCGCGGCCCCTGCTCCCGACGACACGTCCGGCGACCAGCCCGCGACGTCCCACCGGCGCGGCCGGTGGCTCGCGCTGTGGCTCGTGGCGGCCCTGCTGCTGGTGGGCGGTGTGGCCACGGGCGGCTGGTGGCTGTTGTCGGGCCGGTACGTCGACGTGCCCGACATCTCCGGCATGGACCGGCAGCAGGCCACGCAGGCGCTCCAGAACGCCGAGCTGACGCCGACGTTCGAGGAGGAACGGCACAACACGGTGCCGAGCGGCACCAGCATCCGCACCGACCCGCCCGCG
Source organism: Prauserella salsuginis (assembly GCF_024648885.1). Lineage (GTDB taxonomy): Bacteria > Actinomycetota > Actinomycetes > Mycobacteriales > Pseudonocardiaceae > Prauserella > Prauserella salsuginis. Next base: position 1,037,585 of record NZ_JANBBF010000008.1, read on the forward strand.
GGTGCGCAGGCCTTGCGGGGCGACCGGGTGACGGTGATGGTCTCGCTCGGCAAACCGGTGGTGCCGGACATCCAGCCCGGCACGTCGGTGGAGCAGGCCCAACAGGCGATCGAGCAGGCACAGCTGACGCCGACCCGCGACGAGAACACCGACCAGTACAGCACCGACGTCGAAGAGGGCGCGGTCATCTCGGTGTCTCCACAGCCCGGCACCCAGGCCAACATCGGCGCCAACGTCGCCGTAGTCGTGTCGAAGGGCCCGGAGCCACTCCCCGTGCCGTCGGTGACGGGCATGCCCCGGGACGAGGCGTTCACGACGCTGCAGGAGGCCGGGTTCGAGCCGTACGACGCCGGTGAGGATTTCTCCGACGAGGTCGCGGGCGGCCACGTCGTGCGCACCGAACCGGCGAGCGGCGACACCGTCGACCAGGGATCGCGCATCGGCGTCTACGTGTCCAACGCGGTCGACGTGCCGGATGTGACGGGCAGGCCGCTGCCGGATGCCCGGCAACTGTTGTCCGACGCGGGCCTGTCGGTGGCCGGTGACTCCGGTGATGGCGACGACGGCGGGCTCGGCGGCGACCGTTTCGTGTTGGTCGTCGGCCAGGACCCCGAGGCGGGAACCCGGGTGAAGCGGGGCTCGAAGGTCACCCTCTCGACGCTTCCGTGACCCCCGATAATGTGACGTCGCACCCACACCCCTCAAGCCGCGCGGTGGGATGCGCCGACAACGACGACGGGGATCGACACCAGCCCTGCCGGACGTTTCCGGGTCGGTAACACGACGACCACGTCGGCGTCACGTGCGGCTGGTGCACTGATACCCAGCCGCACGTACCCATCTTCCGGGAGATTCCTATGGCACCGGAACGGCTCAGCGCACTGGACACGGCCTTCCTCTGTCTGGAAGGCGACGCGACACCGATGCACATGGGCGCGGTCGCAACGTTCCGTCCCCGCCGTGACTGGGACGCCGACCACGTCGCGGGGCTGCTCGCCGAACACGCCGCCCGCATTCCGCGTCTCCGGCGGCGGGTGCGGACCGGTCTGCTTCCGCTCAGCAGCGCCCACTGGGAGGACGACCCGTCGTTCGACCCGGCCCGCCACGTGGCCGTCAGCAGCCTGTACGACCGATACGCCGCCGATCCGCTCGCGACCTTCGCCGAACACTGGATCGCCGAACCGCTCGACCTCAATCGTCCATTGTGGAGCGTGCAACTCGTGACGGGCCTGCCGGACGGGGATTTCGCCCTGCTGGTGAAGTTCCATCACGCGCTCGCCGACGGGATGGGTGCGGTCGAACTCGCCCTCGCGCTGCTCGACGACATCACGCTGCCGTGGCAACGCCGTCCCGCCGACGACGAGCCCGAGGAGACGTCGCGGTCGCCGCTCGGTGCGGTGGCGGACACGGCGGCCGCACTGCTCGGCCAAGCGGCCGAATCCGCCGGCATCGCCGGGTCGATCGTCACGTCGGCCAGGCCGTTTCCGCTGTCGCCCACCGCGACCGTCAACTCGCCGAGCCGCCGGATCGGCCTCGTGCGGCTACCCGGCAGCGATATCCGCACCGTCCGCACGGCACACGGCGGCACGACCCACGACGTGGTCCTCGCGGTGCTGGCGGGCGCACTGCGCGAGTGGATGATCAACCGTGGCCAGCGCGCGGACGCGCGGTCGCTGCGCGCGCTCGTGCCGGTGAGCCTCCGAGGTCGCGACAGCCGCGACACCGGCAACAGCCTGTCCGGCTACCTGTGCGATCTGCCCGTCGAGGTGGACGATCCGGTCGAGCGGCTGCGTCTCGTGCGCGAGGCGATGGCCCGCAACAAGGAGGCCGGGCCGACGCGGGGCGCTGGCGCACTGCCGGTGCTGGCGAACCGCCTGCCTGCGGGGCTGCACCGGCTGGCGGCGAAAGCCGCCGGACAGGCCGCACCACTGCTGTTCGACACGGTCGTGACGACGGTGCCGGTGCCGAGCATCCCGCTGTCACTCGCGGGGGCACGGCTGCGGGAGGTGTACCCGTTCGTGCCGTTGGCTCCGCACCAGTCGGTGGGCATCGCCGTGGCGACGTACCGCGACGGCGTGCACGTCGGACTGCAGGCCAACGGCCACGCTGTCAGCGACGTCGGTTCACTGGCCGACGCGGTGACCAAGTCGATGGCGCGGCTGCAGCTGGAGTCGTGACCCGGATGGGCCGGGGACCGTTCCCCGGCCCATCCGGGAGCACCGTCAGGAGCGCAGCATCTCCGCGACGAGGAACGCCAGCTCGAGCGACTGCTGGGTGTTCAGCCGCGGGTCGCACGCGGTCTCGTAGCGGCCGGACAGGTCGAGGTCGGAGATGTCCTGCGCCCCGCCGAGGCATTCGGTGACGTCCTCGCCGGTCAGCTCGATGTGCACACCACCGGGGTAGCTGCCGAGCCGGTTGTGGACCTCGAAGAAGCCCTGCACCTCGTCGACGACCCGGTCGAAGTGGCGCGTCTTGTAGCCGTTGGACGTCTCGTGGGTGTTGCCGTGCATCGGGTCGCACTGCCAGATGACCTTGTGGCCGGAGCTTTCGACCTTCTCCACGATCGCGGGGAGCACCTCGCGGACCTTGCCGTTGCCCATGCGCGAGATCAGGGTCAGCCGGCCCGGCTCGTTGCGCGGGTCGAGCCGTTCGACGTACTCGACGGCCTGTTCCGGGGTGGTCGTCGGGCCGATCTTGAGGCCGATCGGGTTGGACAGCATCTCGGCGAACGCGATGTGCGCCCCGTCGAGCTGACGGGTCCGCTCGCCGATCCACAGGAAGTGCGACGAGAGGTTGTACAGCTTCGGGTCGGACGAGGACGGGTCGTCGAGGCGCAGCATGGCGCGCTCGTAGTCGAGCAGCAGCGCCTCGTGACTGGCGAAGATCTCGGTGCTGTGCAGCGAGCTGTCCTGCACCCCGCACGCCGACATGAAGCGCAGTCCGCGGTCGATCTCGGCGGCCAGCGCCTCGTAGCGCTCCCCCGCGGGCGAGGTGCGGACGAAGTCCTTGTTCCAGTCGTGCACCTGGGCCAGGTCGGCCATTCCGGCGCCGGTGAGGGCGCGGACCAGGTTCATCGCGGCGCCGGCGTTGGCGTAGGCGCGGATCATGCGGCCGGGGTCGGGCACCCGCAGCTCCGGCTCGGCGGCCAGCGAGTTGACGATGTCACCCCGGTAGACGGGCAGCCCCAGCGCATCGGTCGACTTGGACCGCGGCTTGGCGTACTGCCCTGCGATGCGGCCGACCTTCACCACGGGCAGGCTGGCCCCGTAGGTGAGCACGACGGCCATCTGCAGCAGGGTGCGCAGGTTGGCGCGGATGTGCGGCTCGGTGTTGGACTCGAACGTCTCGGCGCAGTCACCGCCCTGCAGCAGGAACGCCTCACCGCGGGCCACCATGGCGAGCCGTTCGCGCAGCCGGTCGACCTCGGCGGGCATGGTGATCGGCGGCACGCTCTCGAGCAGCGACCGGACACCCTTGACGTTGTCGGCGTCGGGCCATTCCGGCTGCTGGGCAGCGGGCCGGGCGAGCGCGTCGTCGAGCTGCTCGCGCAGCGGGGCGGGCAGCGGGGGCAGCGAGGGCAAGGCGTCGAGGGGGACGTCCACAGTCCAGTTCACGTCACCCAGCATACGAATGTCACATGCCGGGACGGCCCCGCCCCACGTCGGAAGCCTGCTGCGGGACGCGCGCGAAGCCCGCGGTCGGACGATCGCGCCCGTCGCGAGCCCGCTCACGAGGGCGGCGCCACACGATGGGAGAACGCGGCGGGGCCGCGATGTGAATCACCCACCGGATGCTGCGACGGGCCCGCCTGGCCGGCCGGGTGCGCACCCCGCGCGCGACGAGCGTCCGGCAGGTGAGGGCCACCGCGACCCCTCCACGCCAGGCACATGCCCCAGCGGGTTCTGCACGCGCCGAGTCGGGAAACGGGACGGTATCACCCGTCCGGACGTCCACAGTGGACCTGACCTACGGGTCGCGGATCCACCGTGGACGACCGGTCGTGAGCGCGGCGGCACCGGCGGCCGGTTCCACCGGTGCCACGTGAGCGACCTACGCGGCCGACGCCTGCTCGTACACCGCCTCGGCCTCGTCACCGAAGTACGGGCCGAACATCACGTTGGGCAGGAAGGTGTAGCCGAAGCTGTTCACCGATTCCTGGACGCCCGTTCCCGTCTCCGGGTCGAAGCTGCTGAACCACGGGCCGCCACTGGAGCCGCCGGTCATGTCGCAGTTCATGCCGTGGTCGTCGGTCAGCAGCGGATCGGTGAACGTGCTGCCGCTGCAGTAGGTCAACGTGCTGCCGTCGTACGGGTCGGCGGCCGGGTAGCCGAACGCATACATCTCCTGGCCACGCTCGCCGTTGAAGGCGATCTGCTGCGTGCCGACCGTGTCGGCGACGGTCCTGCCGTCCTTCTCCTCGACGACGGCCATACCGACGTCGTGGTTCATGTCCTCGTCGGATTCCCACTGCGGTGTGGTCATCGTCTGCTCGGCGGCCCACTCTCCGTGTGGCGCGTCACCGTTGTCGTAGCCGGGCACGAACACCCAGTCGGTGTGCCAGGTTCCCTGGTACTTCACGCAATGGCCCGCGGTCACGACGACGCTGCCGTTGCCGCTCTCGACGACGTTGCCACTGCACGACGCGTCCTGGCCGTCCATCTTGAAGAACACCCGGCCCGCGGTCTTCGTGACCTCGCCACCGCCGGTCCACTCGTCGCCTGTGGAGGAGGCCTGCTGAGACGGAAGCAATCCCTTTACGGCGCTGGCCAGGCCACCCGTGAGTCCAGTTGCGGACGACAACACCTTGTCCAGCGGCATGGCCGACCGCATCCGCTGCGGCGTCCAGTCCGCGGCATCGGCATCCATCCGGTTCACCGCGACGTCGCCGGACGAATCCGGCGTCTGCCCTTCGGCTGCGGCCGGCATGGCCACCATCGATGTCACCATCGCGGCGCCTGCCGCCACCGCGGCGACTCTTCGAACTCCTCGTGCCCAACGCAACCGCACGATCACGCCTCCTTGTCGGAGATTCACAGAACCCCGTAAGAGTGACGTGGGCAACAACCATTTTGTACCGCCGAGTAACCCAGCTCCCACGCCGCCGAACCGGCTCCCCTACTAGCCCGAACAGAGCAGTGATTCATGGACGGTTCAGCCGAATCGGGTGTCAACCATCACGCTGCAGAACCGCGGCGACGACACGTTCGTATCCCTGGGTGAACGGCATGATCGCCGCCTTCCGAGCGCGTTCGCGACGGATGATGCCGGCGGTGCCGATCACAGTGCCCATCAGCAGGACGGCACACCCGACGCCGAGCACGAGCGCGGTCGTGCCGCCGTCGCCGAACAGCCTCCCCGCGGTCACCAGCACGACCAGCAACGTCAGCCCGCTGAGCACGGCCAGCGCAGCGAACCGGTTGGTCGCCTTCCGGTGCGCCTGGTGCGCCGCACGGGTCTCGTTCAGCGTGACCGTGGACAACGGGTCCACGCCCAGCTCACGCCGCACCTGCGCCGCGACCTCACGCGCCTGCGGGTACTCGCGCAGCTCCGCCAGTGACGGGCCCGTGACGAACAACGAGTCACGCCGGTCGACGCTCGCCGTCCCGGGACGCGTAAGCACCCAGTACGTATCGCCGCGTTCCTGTGCCACCGACCGGAACGTCCACCCGTGTGCCTCGGCGAGTTCGCGGCAGCGACGCCACGACGACCGCGGGATATCCGAGACCTCGACCCGCGCCGTACCGCCGAGATCCGGGCGCAACGCGTCGAGCCGGGCCAGGAACTCCGACTCGGCGTTCGCCGCGTCGCGTTCGGTCACCCCTGCTCCTGACCGGGCAGTGCCCGCTGGAAGTTCAACTGGCGGTTGTTCAGTCCCGAGTAGCCCGTCCACCGGTAGCCGTTCGCCTCGGCCAGCTCGCGCACCGCGTCGTCGTTCACGCCGCTCCGATAGCCGGACAGGATCGACGTCGCCCCGGTCGGCGTCTCCTCGTTCCGCAGCTTCTCCAGCACCTGCTGCTTACGCTGTTCGATCGGGGTTCGCCGCTGCTGGATGGTGGCGTACCCAGCGATCCCAACGACGGCCAGCGCCAGCGCGCAGAGCAGGCCGAAAAAGATCCAGAGTGCGATGTCCATCTCAGCCGTCCGTCTCAGCCATCCAGCACATTGCCGATCCTGCCGGGCTCATCAGCGCCTTCCGCCCAACGGATCGTCTTGCAGATCTCAGCCATCATCTCGACGTAATCGTCCCAGTCCCAGAGGCACTCCGTGCTCAGTGCGAAGAAGGCCAACTGACCACGGTCGACGAGCGGGAAGGCACCGGCCGACTTCCAGGTCGATATACCGGCCTCGGCACATCGCTGAGGAAAGCAATGGTCGACCGCCGCGGGCTGTGCCAGCCTGATGACGATGAGATTCCGCAGGTTACGCCGCAACCACGCCACCTATCGCCGGCAGCGGTTTCTCGGCAAGCGCCGTGCTTCCAAGAACTTCTGGCATCACTATGCGGGCATAGAAGCCCGGATGCGCGACAGCGCCGGGGACCTGCCGTTGTTCGGCCAGCAGGCGTGGACCGGCATCCTGCTGACGGGCCGCTGGGCGTTCAGCGACGACGAAACACGCGCCACCACGATCGGTCTCGAGCACGGCGACCCCGATGATGAGGCGACTCCCTGGCTGAACGTCCTCAGCACCCGCGACCCCGCGGATCACCCGGTCCGGGATCTCCTTCGTGACAGCAGCTCGACCGCCCCGACCGATCGCGGAACCGCACCCGCCCACCGGCGCGGTGCGAGTACAGCTACCGCGGAACGTCGGGTCGACATCGTCGTCGACGGGCAGCCACGCGTCTTTCGGCTCTGGGACGCCGACGACCGATGGTACGCAGCTTCGGAGGCCGGCGACCGGCACGCGATCGTCATCGCCGCCCGCCACGTCGACCCCGACGTCACACTGGTACCGATTCGGGACATCGAGCCGTACCTGGCCGGCCGACGGGAATGGATCCGTGCCCGCAGACAGAGCGGATGATCCGTTTCCCGATCTCGAAATCCACCCTCGAGCCTGCCTGTCCGAATGAGCTGTCCCGAGAACCCGCCTCGCACGGAACGGGGAGCCGGAGCCCGTGCGGCACCGACTCCCGTACGTCCACATCAGACCAGTCCATCGGACCAGCCGTCAGACGACCGCCAGCGGGATGGCCGTGGGATGTACCGGTGACGGCAGGTCCGACCCGCCGGTCAGGTAGGCATCCACCGACGCGGCCACCGAACGGCCCTCGGCGATCGCCCACACGACCAGCGACGCGCCCCGGTGGGCGTCGCCGCACACGAACACTCCCGGCGCGCCGGTCTGCCAGTCCGCGCCGCACGACACGGTGCCACGCCGGTTCAGCGACAGTCCGAGGTCGTCGATCAGCCGCATGTGCTCGACGCCTTCGAACCCGATCGCCAGCAGCACCAGGTCGGCGGGCACTTCCTGCACCTCGTTGCTGGTGGGCACGACCTCGCGCCGACCCGTCTCCGGGTCCTTCTCCACCCGCACCGTGTGCAGCTCGGCCGCCCGCACCCTGCCGTTGTCGTCGCCCACGAACCGCTTGACGGCGACCGCGAACAGCCGCTCCCCCGTCTCCTCGTGCACCGGGTAGGTACGCAGGATGTACGGCCACGTCGGCCACGGCGACCGCTCGTCGTCGCGGGAGTGCGGCGGCTCCGGATATTGGTCGAGCTGCGTCACCGACAGCGCGCCCTGGCGGATCGCCGTGCCGTAGCAGTCCGCACCCGTGTCACCGCCGCCGATGATCAGCACGTGTTTGCCCTCTGCGGTGATCTCCGCCGGACCGTCCCCCTCACACGCCCGGTTGGCGGGCACCAGATGCTCCATCGCGAGGTGCACACCGTCCAACTCGCGCCCCGGCGTGACCGTGTCGTCCCGGCCGCGCAACGCGCCGACGGCCAGCACCACAGCGTCGTAGGTCTCCCGCAGCTCCGCCACGGTGACGTCGACACCGACCTCGCAGCCGGTGACGAACCTCGTGCCCTCGCTGTGCAGCTGCGCCAACCGCCGATCGAGGACCTTCTTCTCCATCTTGAACTCGGGAATGCCGTACCGGAGCAGCCCGCCGAGCCGGTCGTCCCGTTCGAAGACCGTCACGTCGTGGCCCGCACGCGTCAGCTGCTGCGCCGCGGCCAGCCCCGCAGGACCCGATCCGACGACCGCCACGTGCCTGCCCGTCGCCACCTCGGCCGTGCGCGCCTCGACGTAGCCGGACTCCCACGCCTGCGCGGAAATCGTCTCCTCGACCCGCTTGATCGCCACCGGACCGCCGGACAGCCCCGAGATCGACAGCGTGCACCCGGCCTCGCACGGCGCGGGACACAGCTTGCCCGTGAACTCCGGGAAGTTGTTCGTGGCGTGCAGCCGCTCGCTCGCCGAGAACCAGTCGCCACGGCTCACCAGGTCGTTCCACTCCGGGATCAGGTTTCCCAGTGGGCACCCCGACCGCTCGTTGTGGCAGAACGGGATACCGCAGTCCATACACCGGCTCGCCTGCGTGCGCACCGCCTCGTTGCGCTCCTGCCGGCCCTGGTCCGCGTAGACCTCCTGCCAGTCCTGCATGCGTTCGGACTTCGGCCGTTTCGGCGGCTCCGCGCGCTCGTACTTCAGGAAACCCGTCGGGTCAGCCACGAGCCGCCTCCTGTGTCTTGCGGGACACCCTCCCCTGCTGTGGCGAAAAAGCCTGCCACAGCGGGGGCCCAACCCGGTCGGTGGCCGTGGCCGCTGCTCCGCAAGCTCCGCGATTGTCAGCCACGAGCCGCCTCCATGATCGCCTCGTTCACGTCACGCCCCTCGGCACGCGCAGCCTCGGTCGCCTTCAGCACCCGCTTGTAGTCGCGCGGCATCACCTTGGTGAAGGCCGCCGACCGCCGCGGCCAGTCGGCCAGCAGCGAACGCGCCACTGCCGATCCCGTCAGCTCCGCGTGCCGGGCGACGACGCCGCGCAACCACGCCAGGTCATCGGCGCCGGGCTCTTCCAACTCGACCATGCCCGGGTTGACCTTGGCACGGTCCAGGTCCAGCACGTACGCCTCGCCGCCGGACATGCCGGCGGCGAGATTCCGGCCCGACACGCCGAGCACCACTGCCCGGCCCCCGGTCATGTACTCGAAGGCGTGGTCCCCGACACCCTCGGCCACGATCAGCGCACCCGAGTTGCGGACGCCGAACCGTTCGCCGACCTGGCCGCTGAGGAACACCTCGCCGCTCGTGGCGCCGTAGGCGATCGTGTTGCCCGCGATCACCTGGCCCTCGGCGGCGAACACCGCGTCCTCGTGCGGCCGCACGACGACCCGCCCGCCGGACAGCCCCTTGCCGACGTAATCGTTCGCGTCGCCGGTCAGCTCCAGCGTCACCCCCGGCGGCAGGAACGCACCCAGCGACTGCCCCGCCGACCCGGTCAGCGCCACCCGGATCGTGTCGTCCGGCAGGCCCGCGCTGCCGTAGCGGCGCGTGATCTCCGCGCCGAGCAGCGTGCCGACCGTGCGGTTGACGTTGCGCACGGGCAGTTCGAGGCGCAGCGGATGCGCGTCTTCCAGTCCCGCTTCGGCCAGCTGGATCAGCGTGTGATCCAGCGCGTGCTCCAGCCCGTGGTCCTGTTCGCGGAGTTTGCGCCGCGCATTGCCGTACGGCGTCTCCTCGGGCATCGCGAAGATCGGCGCCAGGTCGAGCCCGTCGGCCTTCCAGTGCTCGATCGCCTCGTCGGCACCGAGCACGTCGACCCGGCCGATCGCCTCGTCGAGCGACCGGAAACCGAGGTGCGCCAGGTACTCGCGCACCTCCTGCGCCACGAAGTGGAAGTAGTTCACGACGTGGTCGGCCTGGCCCGTGTAGCGCTCGCGCAGCTCCGGATTCTGGGTGGCGACGCCCACCGGGCACGTGTCCAGGTGGCAGACGCGCATCATGATGCAGCCCGCGACGATCAGCGGTGCCGTGGCGAAGCCGTACTCCTCGGCGCCCAGCAGCGCCGCGACGACCACGTCCCTTCCGGTCTTCATCGCGCCGTCCACCTGCACCGTGATGCGGTCGCGCAGGCCGTTGAGCATCAGCGTCTGCTGCGTCTCGGCAAGGCCGATCTCCCACGGGGTGCCCGCGTGCTTCAGCGAGTTCAACGGCGACGCGCCGGTGCCGCCGTCGTGACCGGAGATCAGCACGACGTCGGCGTGCGCCTTCGACACCCCCGCGGCGACCGTCCCCACGCCGAGCGAGCTGACCAGCTTGACGTGCACGCGGGCCCGGTCGTTGGCGTTCTTCAGGTCGTGGATCAGCTGCGCCAGATCCTCGATCGAATAGATGTCGTGGTGCGGCGGCGGGGAAATCAACCCGACCCCCGGCGTCGAGTGCCGGGTCCTGCCGATCCACGGGTACACCTTGTTCGGCGGCAGCTGGCCGCCCTCGCCGGGCTTGGCTCCCTGCGCCATCTTGATCTGGATGTCGTCGGCGGCCACGAGGTACTCGCTCGTCACGCCGAACCGTCCACTCGCGACCTGCTTGATCGCGCTGCGGCGCTCCGGGTCGTACAGCCGCTCGGCGTCCTCGCCGCCCTCACCCGTGTTCGACCGGCCACCGATCCGGTTCATCGCAATGGCCAGGGTCTCGTGCGCTTCGGCCGAGATGGACCCGTAGGACATGGCGCCGGTGTTGAACCGCCTGCAGATCGACTCGACGGATTCGACCTCGTCGACCGGCACCGGGGGGCGGCCCTCGCTGCGGAGCGTGAACATGCCCCGCACCGCGCCGCCCTGCCGGTTGAGCTCGTTCACCTTCTCCGTGTAGGCGCGGTACGCCTCCTGCCTACGTGTCTTGCTGGCGTGCTGCAGCAGGAACACGGTCTCCGGCGTGAACAGGTGCAGCTCGCCGTCGCGCCGGTAGGCGTACTCGCCACCGGACTCGAGGCCGCGGTGGGCCACCTCCGTCGGGTTGTCCGGGTAGGCGCGCCGGTGCCGGATCGCCACCTCCTCGGCCAGCACGTCGAGGCCCACCCCGCCGAGCGTCGACGACGTACCGGTGAAGTACTCGTCCAGCACGTCCTGGGACAGGCCGAGCGCCTCGAACACCTGCGCCGCCGTGTAGGCACCGACCGTCGAGATGCCCATCTTGGACATGATCTTCAGGACACCCTTGACCAGCGCGGTCACGTAGTTGCGCACGGCCTTGGCCGGCTCGATCCCGGTGATCGCGTCCTGGGCGATCATGTCCTCGATCGTCTCGAAGGCCAGATACGGGTTCACCGCCGCAGCGCCGTAACCGAGCAGCAGCGCGATGTGGTGCACCTCGCGGGCGTCACCGGACTCGACGACCAGCGCCACCTTCAGTCGTTCCTTCGTGCGCACCAGGTGGTGGTGCACCGCCGACACGAGCAACAGCGACGGGATCGGCGCCATCCGGTGGTCGGAATCGCGGTCGGACAGCACGAGCGTGCGTGCCCCGGCCGCGATCGCCTCCGAGGCCTCCCTGCGCACCCGCTCGATCGCCTCCGCCAGCGCAGGCCCGCCGCCCTCGACGTCGTACAGTCCGGACAGCACCGCGCACGCGAAGCCCGGCAGGTCCCCCTCGTCGTTGACGTGGATGAGCTTGGCGAGCTCGTCGTTGTCGATCACCGGCTGCGGCAGCTCGATGTGCCGGCACGAGGACGGGCCGGGCTCGAGCAGGTTCCGCTCCGGCCCCATGATCCGGCTCATCGACGTGACCAGCTCCTCGCGGATCGCGTCCAGCGGCGGATTGGTCACCTGTGCGAAGCCCTGCTTGAAGTAGTCGTAGAGCAGCCGCGAACGGTGCGACGTCATCGCGGTCGGGGTGTCGGTGCCCATCGACCCGAGCGGCTCGGCACCGCTGCCGGCCATCGGCCCGAGCAGGATCTTCAGCTCCTCCTCGGTGTAGCCGAACGAGAGCTGCCTGCGCAGCACCGAGGCGTGTGTCTGGGTGATGTGCTCGCGGTCCGGCAGCTCGGCCAGCGTCAACAGCCCCGCGTGCAGCCATTCGGCGTACGGCGCCTCACTCGCCAGGCCCTCCTTGATCTCCACGTCGCTGACGATCCGGCCCGCGTCGGTGTCGACGAGGAACATGCGGCCGGGCTTGAGCCTTCCCTTGGCGACGACGTCGGCGGGCTCGATGTCGAGCACACCCGACTCGCTGGCCAGCACGACGCGGTCGTCGGCCGTACGCCACCAGCGGCCGGGCCGCAGGCCGTTGCGGTCGAGCACCCCGCCGACGACCGTGCCGTCGGTGAACGTGACGCACGCAGGCCCGTCCCACGGCTCCATCAGGCTCGCGTGGAAGCGATAGAAGGCGCGGCGCTGCTCGTCCATCCCGGCATGGTTCTCCCACGCCTCCGGCACCATCATCAGCACCGCGTGCGGCAGACTGCGCCCGCCCAGATGCAGCAGCTCCAGCACCTCGTCGAACGAGGCCGAGTCGGACGCGTCCTCCGTGCACACGGGGTACAGCCGCGAGAGGTCACCGGGAATCAGGTCGCTCTCCAGCAGCGCCTCGCGGGCGCGCATGCGGTTGCGGTTACCGCGGACGGTGTTGATCTCGCCGTTGTGCGCGACGAACCGGAACGGGTGCGCCAGCGGCCACGACGGGAACGTGTTGGTCGAGAACCGCGAGTGCACGAGCGCGATCGCGCTGAGCATGCGCTCGTCGCGCAGTTCGGGGAAGAACAGTGGCAGCTGCGCGGGCGTGAGCATGCCCTTGTAGACGAACGTGCGCGCCGACAACGACGGGAAGTACACCCCACACCCGGCCTCAGCCGTCTCGTGCTCGGCCCGCTTGCGCAGGCAGAACGCCAGCCGGTCGAGGTCGATGCCGGCCGGGAGTTCACCGTCGGCGTCCGGCCGGCCGGTGACGTGCAGGTAGGCGAAGTGCGGCATGACCGACCGCGCGGTGGGGCCGACGTCGGCGGCGTCGACGTCGGTCTCCACGTCCCGCCAGCCCGCGACGCGGAGACCCTCCTCGCCCGCGATGCGCTCGATGATCGCGACAGCGTCGCGGCGCCGGCCGGCGTCGGCGGGCAGGAACGCCATGCCCGCGGCGTAATGGTGGGCGCCGAACGCGTCCGGGGCGGGCAGGTCGAAGTCCGCCTTCGCACGCAACAGCTCGTCGGGCAGCTGCACCAGGATTCCGGCACCGTCGCCGCTGGTCGGTTCGGCCCCCGCGGCACCGCGGTGGTCGAGGTTGGTCAACGCGGTCAGGCCGTCGCTGACGATGCTGTGGGAGCGGACGCCACGGAGGTGGGAGACCATGGCGACCCCGCAGGAATCCTGTTCCGTCGCAGGGTCGTACAGGCCCTGCTGCGACGGAATCGCGGAGAAGATCAAAATCAGACCTCCTGCGTCGTCTTCGTGCTCGGTTTCAATGGGGCACGGGACGACGATGGCCCGCCTGTTATCGCGACTTTAACACTCGGGAAACGCCCCGGTGCCGGATCAGCGGCCGTTTTTCCGGCCGAACCGTAACGATCCGACGACCCCGGACGATTCAGTTTCTGATGAGCGGACGGCCACGGCAAGTGCCGGCCGCCTCGTTTTTCTCGGCGGCTCGTTTCCCGGCGACGCTGGTTCTCGGCGACGCTGTTTCTCGGCGGGTCTGTTTCGCCCGGCCGTCCTCACCCGAGTACCCACGCCCAGCCACCCACGCCCAGTCATCGCCGCCTGGGCACCGCCTTCACGCCGAGTGTAGTTCGTACGAATCCGACATCCCCCGGTCACGCGAACATGAGCTGGTAACGTCACCTCGACGCGGGCGGTAGCGAAGTCCGGTGCGAATCCGGCGCTGTGCCGCAACTGTGATGACCGTCGAGGCGGGACGACCCCGGTGCTGTCCCGCCCGGCCGGATCGAGTCAGGTCGCCTTCGCCCGCGTCGACGCCTTGCCCACCTCCGGCGCAGAGGTGCGGCGTCAGGGACGGCCCTCACTTCGCCGCCTCGGGCGCTCGAGGACTCCCCCGCGGGTTCCGCACCGGCATGCCCGACCGCCCCGCGCGGCCGCGGGCACGCCTCCGCCGGCCGACCCGAACGCCCGAGGCCCCCGATGGCTCACCAGCCCACTCCCCACCCTCGTACGCGCCTGCGCCGATCCGTAGCGCGCCACGTTGCGGCACTCCGCACCCCGGCGCCCCGCGCCCCGGCACTGCACACCCAGGCGCGGCACGGCACTCGCCCGCCGCGCCGGTTCGTCCGGCTGCTCGCCCTGCTGCCCCTACTGGGTGCGCTCGCCCTCGCCGGCTGTGCCCAGCGCGCCGACGAGGACAACGGTGACGGCGACGCCGGCACGGCCTTCCCCGTGACCGTCGAGCCCGCGGGCGCACCCGCCGTGACCCTCGACGCGCAGCCACAGCGGATCGTCTCGCTCGTCCCGTCGGTCACCGAGACGTTGTACGAGGTGGGGGCGGGCGACCAGGTCGTCGCCGTCGACGAGATGTCCACCCATCCGGCCGAGGCGCCGCGCACCGAGTTGTCCGGCATCGACCCGGACCCGCAGCAGATCGCGAGCCACGACCCCGACCTGGTCGTCGTGGGCTCCGACGCGGAGGACAAGCTGGCCGGCGCGCTGAGCAAGACCGGCGCCGCCACGCTCGTGCTGCCCGCGCCGGAGACGCTGCGGGACGCCTACGCCCAGTTCACGCTCGTCGGCAAGGCCACCGGGCACGCCGACGCCGGACGGACGCTCGCCGACGAGACCGAGCAGACGATCACCGAGCTCGCGGAGTCCGCCCCTGACAAGGACCTGAGCTACTACCACGAGGTCGACCCGACCTACTACACGATCACGTCGGCGACGTTCCTCGGCGAGGTCTACGATCTGTTCGGTCTCCGCAACGTCGCCGACCAGGACGACCCGAACGCGATGGGCGGGTATCCGCAGCTGTCGGCGGAGAAGATCGTCGAGGCGGATCCGGACCTGGTCTTTCTCGCCGACACAAAGTGCTGCGGGCAGAACGCCGACACGGTGGCCGAGCGCCCCGGCTGGGACACGATGACCGCCGTCGAGCAGGACCGGGTCTTCGCCCTCGACGACGACATCGCCTCCCGCTGGAGCCCACGCCTGGTCGAGTTCGTGCGGGTCGTGGCCGACGCGGTCGCGGAAGCCTGATGCTGCGCACCCGTTCCCGGTGGCGGCGCGCCGCGGACCGCATCACCCGAACGCCCGCGCACACCACCCGACTGACCCCGCTCGCGCTGGGCGTCGCGGTGGTCACGGTCGTGGCCGTCGCGCTGCTCGGGCTGCTGATCGGACCGGGCGAACTCACCGGGGACCGGGTGCTGGCGGAGATCACGGCCCAACTGACGGGCGGCATGTCGCCGTTGTCGGACTCCGAGGCGGCGATCGTGTGGCAGCTGCGACTCCCGCGGGTGTTGCTGGCGGCGCTCGTCGGGGCCGCCCTCGCGGGTGCGGGTGCCGCGTTCCAGGGAGTGTTCCGCAACCCGCTGGCCGATCCGTACCTGCTCGGCGCCGGCGCCGGGGCCGGCATGGCGGCCACGGCGGTCATGGTGTTCGTGCCCGCGGTGACGGCGTGGTCGCTCGGCCCGGTGGGCCCGCTGCCGCTCGCGGCGTTCGCGGGCGCCCTGCTGGGCGTCGGGCTGAGCTGGGCACTCGGCCGTTCGACGGGCGGTGCCGGCACGGCGGGCCTGCTGCTGGCGGGCATCGCGGTGACGGCCTTCCTCACCGCGATCCAGACCTTCGTCCAGCAGCTCAACACCGAGACCCTGAAACAGGTGTACACGTGGACACTCGGCGGGCTGAACATCACCGGCTGGACCGACGTGGGACTGGTCCTGCCCTACGTGGGGCTCGCGGCGATCGTGCTCGTGGCGGCAGCCCGGCTGCTGGACCTGCTCACGCTCGGTGACACCGAGGCCGCCTCGCTGGGCCTGCGACCGGGCCGCATCCGCCTGGCCGTGCTGTCGGCGGCCTCGCTCGCCACGGCGGCGGCCGTGTCGGTGAGCGGCCTGATCGGCTTCGTCGGGATCGTCGTGCCACACCTGGTGCGGCTGTTGGCCGGCGCGAGCTACCGCGTGATCGTGCCGCTCTCGCTCCTCGGCGGTGCCGCCTTCGTCATCGGCGCGGATCTCGTCGCGCGGACGATCATGCCGGGCGAGCTGCCGCTCGGCGTGGTCACCGCGTTCGCGGGTGCTCCGTTCTTCGCGCTGGTGCTGCGCACGAACCGGGAGCGGCTGTCGTGACCGGCACCCCGCCGCCGACCGCGCTGTCGCTGCACGACGTCGGCGCGGGCTACGGAGCCGAGCCCGTCGTGCAGCACGTATCCCTGGAGGCCCGCCGCGGCCGGTGGCTGGCGATCGTCGGGCCGAACGGCGCGGGCAAGTCCACCGTGCTGAAGGCCGTGGCAGGCCTCGTCCCGCGGCAGGGCACGGTGCTGCTCGACGGCACCGACACCGCGACGTTGCCGCGCAAGGAGCTGGCCCGCCGCGTCGGCTACGCCCCGCAGAATCCGGCCCTGCCCGAACGGCTCACCGTCACCGACTACGTGCTGCTCGGCCGCGCACCGCATCTCGGCACGCTGGCACGGGAATCCGCATCCGACATGTCCATTGTGGAGGACGCACTCGCGCGGCTCGACCTGCACGACATGGCAGGGCGTCGACTGGGAACCCTGTCCGGTGGCGAGGCACAGCGGGCGGTGCTGGCCCGCGTACTGGTCCAGCGCACACCACTGCTGCTGCTCGACGAGCCGACGACGGGACTGGACATCGGCCACGCCCAGACACTGCTCGAACGCCTCGACCACCTGCGCAGGGAGGACGGGACGACGGTCGTGACGACGCTGCACGATCTGACGGTCGCCGCGCAGTACGCCGACGAACTCGTGCTCCTGGACCGCGGCGGCGTCGTCGCGGCGGGCCCGCCGTCCCAGGTGCTCACCACGGAACGGCTGCGCGAGCACTACGCCGCCGACGTCGAGGTCCTCACCACCGCCGACGGACACCCCGTCGTCGTGCCGGTGCGCCCCGCAGCCGTGCGCTGATCAGGAGAGCCAGGCGACGGCGCCGCCGATCGCCACCAGCGCCGCCAGCCCGAAGGCCGCGGCCAGCACACGAGAACCGTTGCGCCAGGTGCTGTACACGCCGCCGACGAGGAAGCCCGCCACACCGAGCAGCAGAAGCGGAACCCACTGTTCCTGCGACATGCTTACAGCACACCCTTCGTCGACGGCACGCCACCGGCGCGCGGATCGTTCTCCGTCGCCGCGCGCAGCGCCCGCGCCACGGCCTTGTACTGGGCCTCCGCGATGTGGTGCGGATCCCTGCCGTGGATCACGCGGACGTGCAACGCGAGCTGCGCATGGAACGACAGGGACTCGAACACGTGACGGGTCAGTACGAACGGGTAGTTGCCGCCGATCGTGAAGGTGTTGAACTCCTCCGGCTCGCCGGTGTGCACGCAGTACGGCCGGCCGGAGACGTCGATCGCGGCGTGCGCCAGCGTCTCGTCCATCGGGATCCAGCAGTCGCCGAACCGGCGGATGCCCTTCTTGTCGCCCAGCGCCTCGCGGATCGCCTGCCCCAGCACGATCGCGGTGTCCTCGACGGTGTGGTGCGCGTCGATGTGCACGTCGCCGGTCGCGGCGACCGTCAGGTCGAGCGAGCCGTGCGCGCCGAAGGACGTCAGCATGTGATCGTAGAACGGCACGCCGGTCGACACGTCGACCTGCCCGGTGCCGTCGAGATCCACTTCGACCCGGATCGACGACTCCTTCGTCGTCCGTTCGACCTTGCCTGTCCGGCTCACCGGCCGACCTCCTTGCTCGCCTCCAGGAAGGCGTCGTTCTCGTCCGGGGTACCGATGCTCACCCGCAGGTGCCCGTCGATCCCGATGTCGCGGATCAGCACACCTTTGTCCACATAGGACTTCCATGCGGCCGACGGTTCGGCGAACCGTCCGAACAGGATGAAGTTGGCGTCGCTCGGGACGGGCTCGAAACCCAGCCCCCGCAACGCATTCGCCACTCGGTCCCGTTCGGACGCGAGGGTGGCCACGGACCGCAGCGTGGCGTCGGCGTGCCGGAGCGCGGCGCGCGCGGCCGCCTGCGTGAGCAGCGAGAGGTGGTACGGCAACCGCACCAGTTGCAGCGCGTCGACCACGGCGGGCGAGGCGGCCAGATAGCCGAGTCGCCCGCCCGCGAATGCGAACGCCTTGCTCATCGTGCGGGAGACGATCAGCTTCGCCGGGTAGCGCGGCAGCAGTTCGAGCGCGCTCGACTGCGACGAGAACTCCGCGTACGCCTCGTCGACCACGACCAGGCCCGGAGCCGCTTGCAGCACGGCCTCCAGGTCGGCCAGCGGGATCGAACCGCCGGTCGGATTGTTCGGGCTGGTCACGAACACGACGTCCGGCCTGCGCTCCGCGACGATCCGGGCGGCTTCGGCGGCGTCCAGCGAGAAGTCGCCGCGCCGCGGTGCGGGAATCCAGTCGGTGAGGGTGCCTGCCGAGATGATCGGGTGCATCGAGTACGACGGCTCGAACCCGAGCGCGGTGCGGCCGGGGCCGCCGAACGCCTGCAGGATCTGCTGGAGCACCTCGTTGGACCCGTTGGCGGCCCATACGTTCCGGCTGGTGACCTCGACGCCGACGGACGAGGTCAGGTACGCGGCCAGGTCCTCGCGCAGCGCCACCGCGTCGCGGTCCGGGTAGCGGTGGAGCTGCACCGCGGCCTCACGCACCGCCTCGGTGACGTCGTCGACGAGCGCGGGCGGCGGGGGATACGGATTCTCGTTGGTGTTGAGCCGCACCGGGACGTCCAGCTGCGGCGCGCCGTACGGGCTCTTGCCGCGCAGATCCTCGCGCAGCGGTAGATCGTCGAGCGTGATCTCGTCGGAACCCTGCGAACCCCGAGCCGTCACCGGGCGTCTCCCTCGAATCGTGCCTGCACCGCTTCGCCGTGCGCGGGCAGGTCCTCGGCGTCGGCCAGCGCGACGACCTTGCCGGCGACCTCGCGCAGCGCCGCCTCGCTGTAGTCGATCACGTGGATGCCGCGCAGGAACGTCTGCACCGACAGGCCCGACGAGTGCCGCGCGAAACCGCCGGTGGGCAGCACGTGGTTCGACCCCGCGCAGTAGTCGCCGAGCGACACCGGCGCGTACGGGCCGACGAACACCGCCCCTGCGTTGCGCACCCGAGCGGCGACCTCACGCGCGCCGGCCGTCTGGATCTCCAGATGCTCGGCGGCGTAGGCGTCGACGACCTGGAGTCCTTCGTCCACGGTGGACACCAGCACGGTGCCGGACTGCGCACCCCGCAACGCCGTGTCGACCCGCTCGGTGTGCTTGGTCTTCCCGACCCGGCGTGCCAGCTCGGCGTCGACGTCGTCGGCGAGCCGCTCCGACGTCGTGACCAGCACGCTGGCCGCGAGGGTGTCGTGCTCGGCCTGGCTGATCAGGTCCGCGGCGACGTGCCCCGCGTCGGCCGTCTCGTCGGCGAGGATCGCGATCTCCGTGGGACCGGCCTCGGAGTCGATGCCGATGATGCCGCGCAGCATGCGTTTGGCCGCGGTGAGATAGACGTTGCCCGGCCCGGTCACCATGTCGACCGGATCGAGCTCGGAACCGTCCGTGTCGACCGCGCCGTGGGCGAGCACGGCGACCGCCTGCGCACCGCCGACCGCCCACACCTCGTCGACGCCGAGCAGCGCGGCGGCGGCCAGGGTGGTCGGGTGCGGCAGCCCGCCGAACTCGGCCTGCGGCGGCGAACACAACACCAGCGAGCCGACACCCGCCGCCTGCGCGGGCACGACGTTCATCACGACGCTCGACGGGTAGACCGCCAGCCCGCCCGGCGCGTACAGCCCGACGCGTGAGACCGGCACCCAGCGTTCGGTGACCGTGCCCCCGTCGGCGACCTGCGTCGTCACGTCGTCGCGCCGCTGGTCCGCATGCACCGCGCGGGCACGCACAATCGCCTCGTCGAGCGCCGCACGGACGTCCGGGTCAAGCTCGACCAGCGCCCTGTCGAGCTCGGCCCGCGGCACCCGCACCGTGGCGGGGCGCACGCCGTCGAACTTCTCCGTGTACTCGAGCACGGCCTCGACACCCCGGTCGCGGACCGCGTCGACCACCGGGCGCACCTGATGCAGAGCCGCGTCCACGTTCACCTCGGCGCGCGGCAACGTGGCGCGCAGCTCGGCAGGCCGGGGGACGCGACCTCGCAGGTCGGTGCGGTTCAACATGCCTTCCAGGGTACGAGGTGAGGCCCGCCACCAGCGCACGGGCCGCCGCGTCACCGCCGCTCCACCCGTCCGACCGCGGCCCGGCCGCCGGCGACGAGGCGGAACGTCTCCGCCGCCACCCGTAGGCTGATCCACACACGCCCTGACGCGGACACCGAACGCAAAGGAGACCGGTTGATGGACGCGGCGCTGCGGATCGCCCTGTGCCAGGTCACGTCGACGGCGGACCCGACGGCCAACCTCGAACTCGTGCGCACGTGGACGGCCGACGCCGCGGCACGCGGCGCCCGCGTCGTGGTGTTCCCCGAGGCCACGATGGCGCACTTCGGCGTGAAGCTCGCACCGCTGGCGCAGCCGCTCGACGGGCCGTGGGCCTCGGAGGTCGCCGCGATCGCGCAGGAGCACGGCGTGCTCGTCGTGGCGGGCATGTTCACCCCGGACGGCGACCGCGTTCGCAACACGCTGCTGGTCACCGGTCCCGGCGAGCACCGCGGCTACGACAAGATCCACCTGTACGACGCCTTCGGCTTCCACGAATCGGCGACGGTCGCCGGCGGCGAGGAGCTGGTCACCGTGGACGTCGGCGACGTCCGGCTGGGTGTCGCGACCTGCTACGACGTGCGTTTCCCCGTACTGTTCCAGCAGCTGGCCGAGGCGGGCACGCACGCGGTCGCGGTCGCCGCGTCCTGGGGCGCGGGCGAGGGCAAACGCGAACAGTGGGACCTACTGACGCGTGCCCGCGCGCTCGACTCGGGCAACTGGATCCTGGCCTGCGGACAGGCCGACCCCGCAGCCACCGGCGTCGAGGTGAACCCGAAGGCCCCGACGGGCGTCGGGTACTCGACGGTCGCCGACCCGTTCGGGGTGCCACGAGCACAGGCCGGAGCAGGCCCGGAGCTCGTGGTCGCCGACATAGACCCGGCGCTCGCCGATACCTCTCGCAGGGCCACCGGCGCCCTCGTCAACCGCAAACTCCGCTGACACGGCACGTCCCGCACCGCCACCACGACGGCTGATCGGGCCGGGGCGCGCGTCAGCGGGTCAGATCCATGCCCACGTCGAGCGCCGGTGAGGAATGGGTGAGCGCACCGACGGCGAGATAGTCCACACCGGACTCGGCGTAGGCGCGGGCGCTGTCCAGTCGCAGTCCACCCGAGGACTCCAGGCGGGTCTTCGGGCTGCGCTCGTCCCGCAGTGCCACGGCTTCCCGGCACCGCTCCGGCGTGAAGTTGTCGAGCAGCACCTCGTCGGCGCCCGCGTCGAGTGCCTCGGCGAGCTGTTCCAGATCGTCGACCTCGACCTCGCACGGCAGTCCTGCGCCGCGTTCCCGCGCCAGCCGCAGCGCGGCCGTGACCGACCCCGCGGCGACGACGTGGTTGTCCTTGATGAGTACCGCATCGCCGAGGCCCATCCGGTGGTTGACCCCGCCGCCGCACCGCACGGCGTACTTCTCCAGCAGCCGCAGGCCCGGAAGCGTCTTGCGGGAGTCACGGATCGCACAGCCCGTTCCGGCCACGGCGGACACCCACGCCGCGGTGGCCGTCGCGATGCCGGACAGGTGGCACAGCAGGTTCAGCGCCGTCCGCTCCGCGGTGAGCAGGTCCCGCACGGCGCCCCGCACGACCAGCACGGGCACGCCCGGCTCCGCGCGCGCACCGTCGGGCACGCGCTCGACGACGTCGTACCGGGCTCCGAGCACCTCGTCGAACACGGCCAGGGCAGCGGGCACACCGGCCACGACCCCCGGCGCCCGCGGGGTCAGCGCCGCCGTCGCGGTGACGTCGGCCCCGACCGTCGCCTCCGTCGTCGCGTCCGGCCCGTACCGCAGATCCTCGGCCAGCGCCGTCGTCACGACCCGTCGCAGGTCGTCGGCGTCCGGTCCGTTCCCGTCCGTCTCGCGCACCGCATCCTCGTTGACGCCGTACTCACCGGTTCCGCCCACGCCGCTGTCCGTTCCGCCGCTGTCTTCCGTTCCGCCACTGTCTTCCGTTCCGCCGCTGCCGGCTCCCTGCTGTTCCTGCCGCCGCCGGGTACTCCGTCCGGCACTCCGCCGTCTGGTATTCCGCCGTCGGATGCTTCGCCGTCGGTCACGCCGCCTCCAGTGCCGCCGCCTCGGCCAGCACCGGCTGACCCGACGGGCTCAGCCGGATCGTCTGGCTGCGCCGCCATGACGCGTCGTCGCGCTCCGGGAAATCCGTGCGGACATGACAGCCGCGGCTCTCCGTGCGCGCCGACGCCGCGGCGACGAGTGCCCGCGCCACCAGTGTCAGCGCAGCGTCCTCGACCCGTTCGCGCGTCCACGCCACACCACGGGATCCGGACCCGCGTGCACCGGACACCGCCAGGTCGAGGACCGAACCCGCGACGGCGAGCCCGTCCGCGTCGCGCCCGATCGCGGCGTACCGGCTCATCGCACGTTGCACCGCGTCCCGTGGGGCGACCTCGAGAGCAGCCGCCCCGAACGACGACGCGGGATCCGGCGACGTGACCGCTCCTGCGCCGGTCCCCGCCGGTACGCCCCCGGGCCGGACCGGCCGGCAGGAAGCCAGGTCGGCCGCCACCGCATCGGCCGCCCGCCCGCCGACGACGAGTCCTTCGAGGAGGCTGTTCGAGGCGAGACGGTTCGCGCCGTGCAGGCCGGTCCGCGCCACCTCGCCGACGGCGTACAGCCCCGGCACCGGCGTACGCCCGTCGGTGCCCGCCACGACCCCGCCGCACGCGAAATGTGCCGCCGGGGCGACCGGGATCGGTTCCCGCACGGGATCGACACCCGCGGCCTCGCACGCGGCCCGCACCGTCGGGAACCGCGCTGCGAACCCGTCGATCCCGGTCGCGTCGAGGAACACGTGGTCGTCGACCCCGCCAGGGGCCGCGGCCAGGTGGCGGATCACGGCGGCCGACACGACATCCCGTGGAGCCAGGTCCGCCAGCGGATGCACGCCCGCCATCACCCGTGCGCCGGTCGCGTCGACGAGCACCGCACCCTCGCCGCGCACGGCCTCGGTCACCAGCGGCCGCCTGCCACGCGCGCCGGGCGCGTACAGCACGGTCGGGTGGAACTGCACGAACTCGAGATCGGCCACGGTCGCGCCCGCGCGCAGCGCGAGCGCGACCCCGTCGCCGGTTGCCAGTTCGGGATTCGACGTGGCGCCGTACAGCTGGCCGAGCCCGCCGGTGGCGAGCACCAGCGCGGGCGCGTGCACGACACCGGGACATCCGCGGTCGTCGAGCACCGTCACCCCGACGATCCGGCCCGCTGCGGTGCGGACGGCGTCGAGCGCCACGTGGCGTTCCAGCACCGGGACCGCGCCGCCGGTCGCGGCCGACACCAGGGCCCGTTGCACCTCGGCGCCGGTCGCGTCACCGCCGGCATGGATCACCCGCAGCGCACTGTGCCCGCCTTCCCGCGTCCGTGCCAGCTCCCGTGCTCCGTTGCTGCCGCTCTCGGCCTCGTCGAAGACCGCGCCGAACCGGCGCAGCGTGGCGACGGCCTCCGCTCCCCCGGCGACGATCTCGGCAACGGCCTCCGGCTCGCACAGGCCCGCACCCGCCGTCGCCGTGTCCTCGGCGTGCGCGGACACGCTGTCACCGCCGTCCTGGACGCCGCCGGAGCCGGATGCGCCGTCCAGGACGGCCGCGATCCCGCCCTGGGCCCACCGGGTGTTGCCGTCCCCGAGCTCTCCCTTGGTCACGACGAGCACGTGCAGCCCGCGCTCCCGGAGCCGCAGTGCGGTGCTCAGTCCGGCGGCGCCGCTGCCGAGCACGACCACGTCCGCAGCGGCCTCCCAGCGTGGTCCAGAGGACGAGGTTTTCGCCTTATAGTCGTTAACCAATGTCGCTACCGGTCCGCTCATTCGCCGCCGCCCGGCGTGCCGATCTCGATCATCCGCCGCACCGAAGCCCGGCCCCGCTCCGCGATCTCCGGGGCGACGTGCACCTCGTCGGCGCCCTCGCGCAACGACCGCAGCAACGCCGCCGGCGTGATCATCTTCATGTAGCGACAGGACGCGCGGTCGTTGACGGCGCGGAAATCGATCTCCGGAGCGGCCTTGCGCAGCTGGTGCAGCATGCCCACCTCGGTGGCCACCAGCACCGACTCCGCGCTGGTCTCCCGCGCCGCGGTCAGCATGTCGCCGGTCGAGAGGATCTTCACCCGGTCCTCGGCGACGGCACCCTCGCCCGCGAGGTAGAGCGCCGAGGTGGCGCACCCGCATTCGGGGTGGATGAACAGGTCGGCACCGGGGTCCGCGGCCGCCCGTTCGGCCAGTTCGGGACCGTTGATGCCGGCGTGCACGTGGCACTCCCCCGCCCAGACGTGCAGATTCTCGCGGCCGGTCACCCGCTTGACGTGCGCGCCGAGGAACTGGTCGGGACAGAACAGCACCTCCTTCTCGGCCGGAATCGACGCCACCACGTCGACCGCGTTGGACGAGGTGCAGCAGATGTCGGTCTCGGCCTTCACCTCGGCCGTGGTGTTGACGTACGAGACGACGACCGCACCCGGGTGCTGCGCCTTCCACTCCCGCAGCTGCTCACCGGTGATCGAGTCCGCGAGGGAGCACCCCGCGCGCGCATCGGGAATCAACACGGTCTTTCCCGGCGAGAGGATCTTCGCCGTCTCGGCCATGAAGTGCACGCCGCAGAACACGATCGTCGACGCGTCGCTCTCGGCCGCGATCCGACTGAGGGCCAGCGAATCGCCCGTGTGGTCGGCGATCTCCTGGATCTCGGGCAGCTGGTAGTTGTGCGCGAGCAGCACCGCGTCCCGCTGCGCAGCCAGCGCGCGGATCTCCTCCGCCCACGCCGCGTCCGCGGTCACGCCGCCGTAGGGCGTCAGGTCCGCGCCGGTGTCAGGGTCGCCGTTGATCGCCGTGTCGAGCGTCGGCATGTCGAGCCTCCGGTCCGTGCCTTCGATGGGTTTTCGCCTTACAATCGAAAACCGTGCGATCCCATATTAACAGCCGCGACCCGTTGGCACACGAGGTTCTGGCCGCTGTACTCCAGGTCCGCCGCCCACGCGCATCCGATCGGCCACCGTCGTTGCAGGTCCTGCTGTGGCGGCGGGCCCTCGATCCGCATCTCGGACGTTGGTCACTCCCCGGTGGCCGACTGCGCGCGGACGAGGACGTCGAGACCTCGATCCGCCGCCAGCTCGCGGAGAAGGTCGACATCCGCCAGCTCCGGCACGTCGAACAGCTCGCCGTGTTCAGCGACCCGCGGCGCGTTCCCGGGCCACGGGTGGTCGCCACGGCGTTCCTCGGCCTCGTCCCCTCCGACGTCGACCCCGAGGTCCCCGAGGACACCGTGTGGCATCCCGTCGACGACCTGCCCCGCACGGCGTTCGACCACCGGGAGATCGTCATCGGTGCCCGCGACCGGCTCCGTGCGAAGCTCAGCTACACCAACCTCGGTTTCGCCCTCGTGCCGCGGCGGTTCCCGATCTCCGTGCTCCGGGATCACTACTCGGCCGCGCTCGGCTACCGAGTGTCGGCGACCAATCTGCAACGTGTGCTCTCCCGTCGCGGGCTGCTCACCGACACCGGCGACACCGCACCGTCCGGACGTTCCGGGGGCCGGCCCGCTGCGCTGTACTCCTTCGTCCACGACGACATGCAGGTCACCGATCCGTTCGCCGCGTTCAAACCGCCCGCCCCAGGCCGGGGCCGGGGCGCGTGAACGGGCGAGACGGGGCGCGAGGTCGTAACGTGAACCCGTGGCCGACACGAGACCGGATGTTCAGCGGGAGACGCTGCCGTTGTTCCCGCTGCAGACCGTGCTCCTGCCGGGCACGTCGCTGCCGCTGCACGTCTTCGAACCGCGCTACCGGCAGCTGACCGCGGATCTGCTCACCGGCGCGCGCCCCGACCGGCTGTTCGGCGTGGTCGCACTGCGGTCCCCTTTCCTGCGCGAGGTCGACGAGCTCGACCATGTCCACACCATCGGATGTGCCGCACGGCTGGACGAAGCCAAGCCCCTGCCCGACGGCCGCTACGACCTCGCCACGACCGGCGTCCGGCGGTTCGTGCTACACGACATCGACACCCGGTCGGCCCCGTATCTCGTCGGCACCGTGAGCAGGCTCGACGACCACCCGTTGGCAGGCGAATCGGACGACGACGAGGCGGCACGGGACGCGGCATCCCGGCTGGGAGATCTGGCGCGGGCGGCACACCGGCGCTACTGCGACGTCGCGTGGCCCGACGAGGGCAGACGGCCGCCCTCGCCCGACACCGATCCTGAGGCGCTGTCGTACCTGCTCGCCGCCGATTGCCGCCTGCCGCTGTCCGACCGGCAGGCCCTGCTCGAACAGCGCGCGCCGCTGCGGCGACTGCGGGAGGTGTGCCGACTGCTCAACCGGGAGGCCGGGTTCCGGTCGCTGCTGCGCGCGATCCCGGCGTCACTGCCCGACATGGACGGCAGTACCGGCGCGGGCACCGTGACCAGCTTGAACTGAGGCGTGAACCCGCCGCCCCGGGGCGGTACCCGCGGCGCGGGCTCGGCGGCCTGCGGCTCTCAGCCGAGCCTGCGGCCGAGGTCGTCGCGGCTGTTCCAGATCGCGAGCATGCCGTACACGAGCGCGGTCGTCAGTGGCTGGGCGAGCACGGCCCACCCCGTCTCGAGCACCGGCGCGGCCTCGACCACGGCGCCCACCTCGGGCGGGTCGGTGATGGCGTACCGGCTGCCCGCGAACGACAGGCCCATCTGCATGGCCAGCCACGCAGAGACCACGGAGCCGAGCACCGCTGCGACGAGGATCACCGGCCCGCGGCGTTCGCGCAGGAGCCACACCACGACGCCGACCGCGATCCCCGCGGCCAGGCCGAGCAGCAGGAACACCGCGAGCGCGTCGAACCGGTGCCAGCTCTCCAGCTGCAACGGCAGTTCGCCCGCCTCGCCGCCCATCACCCGCATCCGCTGCGGCGGTGCCAGCAACGACCACAACCAGCCGACGGGAATGCCCAGCAGGGCCACGAACGACACGACACTGATCGCGGGCAGCAGGTCCGCCTTCACGACCACCTTGGGCCGTTCCACGCGCACGCCTTCGAGCGCCAGCGCCGACCACGCGGGCTGCTGCTCGGTCCGCTGCTCCGACAACGGGCGTCCTCCTCGGCTGCTGCGCGGCCCGCTGTCACGACAACGGGCCGTGCGTCACGACGGACCCGCGCCATACGCGGGGTCTCCGCCGGGGTCGCCGGCAGAAGACCTCACGCGATGGCCGCGGCCTCGGCGACGGAAGCGATCATCGTCCCCGTCGCCGGTCGGCGCCGGCGCGGGCGGGACCGCCGCGTGCCGACTCCACTCGTCGACACTAGCCCGCCCGCACCGGCGGCCGTCACCGGGCCTGCGCTGCGCCGCGCACGCCCGCCGGCTCGAAGTTGTCCGTCACCGGGTCCAGCAGATAGACCTGTGCGTTTCCCACGTCGAGGTACATGCCGGTCAGAGTGAGCTCACCGCGTTCGACGGCCGACCGCACCAGCGGCGACTCGCGCAGGTGGTCGAGCTGCTGGAGCACGCTGTGCAGGGCCAGCGCATCGCCCGCGTGCGCCGGTTCGGCGCCGTCGAGCCGTGCCGGCGTGGCCGTGCGGCTGCGCTCCAAACCGGGCTCGCCGTGCCCGAGCCAGCCCGCCAGCCCGGTCAGCTCCTCCGGAATCCCGTCGAGCAGCGCACGCATCGCACCGCACGAGGAGTGTCCACACACCACGATCTCGCTGACGCCGAGCACGCCGACGGCGAACTCGACCGACGACCAGACGGCGGCACCGTCGCCGGAGTGCCGCTCATAGGGCGGGACGAGGTTGCCGACGTTGCGGACGGTGAACATGTCGCCGGGACCGCTGGTGGTGATCACGTTCGGCACGATGCGCGCGTCCGCGCACGTGATGAACAGGGTGTGGGGCTGCTGCCCCGCGGCCAGCCTGCTCATCGTCTCGCGCACCAGCGGCGCGGTGCGGGTCTGGAACTCGGAGGTCCCGCGGCGCAGCGGGGTGGCGTGGGACGGTGCCGGGTCCGGGGTGTCGCACTGCGGAGCTGGGCGCTGGTCCGGGATCCGCACCGGGGCGTCGGCCTCCACTGTGGCCCCGTCCCTGGCCATCCACTCGGACCACGGGGCCAACCAGCGCGGCACGGCGGCACCGGCACGGTCCTTGCGCACGATCGGGCTGCCGCCCTTGCCACGCGCGAACCACGGGTGGCCGACCTCGTCGACGATCACGCGGCCGCCCGACCGTTCGTGGGCCTCCTGCCAGGTGTGCAGGCAGTCGAACGCGGCGTGGTCGAGGTAGTCGACGACGAGCTCCAACGTGACCGTACTGCGCTCCGGGAGTCCATTGAGGATTGCCGAGAGCCGCGGCACCGACAGGAACGTCAGCGCCCCTTCGATGACGATGCGCCGCGTGTCGCCCTCGCCCTCGGAGTGCACCGCCGACCACATCGTGCGGTGGAGCATGAGCAGCACCGAGAGCCCGATGCCGATGAGCACGCCCGAGAGCAGGTCGATCAGCACCACGCCGGCCACGGTCACGACGTACAGCGACAGGTCGCCGTGGCGGAGAACCTCGCGGATGTGCGCGGTGTTGACGAGCTTCGCGCCGACGTGCACCAGCAGCCCCGCGAGCGCCGCCAGCGGGATGCTCTCGATCACCGTCGCCAGCAGTGCGGTGAACAGCAGCACCCACACGCCGTGCAGGATCGCCGACGCGCGCGTGCGGGCACCCGTGGCCACGTTGGTGGAACTGCGGACGATCACACCGGTGATCGGCAGGCCGCCGAGCGCACCCGAGGTCATGTTGCCGAGGCCCTGGCCGATGAGCTCGCGGTCGAAGTTGCCGCGCTTGCCGGTGTGCATCTTGTCGACGGCAACGGCCGACAACAGCGACTCGATGCTCGCGATGAGCGCGATCGTCAGGACGGCGACGGCGAAATCGGCCCAGCCACCGCCGGGCAGCTGCGGGGCGAACTGGATGTCGAGCACGCTGCTGGGCAGGTCCACGCGTTCGGCGGACGCGCCCGTCACGACGGCGAGCACGGTCACGAGCACGATCGCGGCGAGCGGGGCGGGCACCTTCCGCACCGCCGTGGGCAGCTTGCCCCACACGAGCAGGATGCCGAGGGTCAGCAGGCCGAGGAAGGTCGCGGGCCCGTGCAGGTCGAGCAGTTGTCCGGGCAGCTGCAGGATGTTGTCGATCGCGGAGCTGTTCGAGTCACCACCGAGGATGACGTGCAATTGGCCCAGCACGATCGTGATGCCGATGCCGGCAAGCATGCCGTGCACGATCGCGGGCGAGATGGCGAGCGCGGCCCTTGCCACCCTGCTCAGTCCGAACAGGACCTGCAACAGACCGGCCGCCACCGTGATGGCGCACGTGACGGCCCAGCCGAACTGGTTGATCGTCTCCGCCATGACCACGGTCAGCCCCGCGGCCGGGCCGCTGACCTGCAGCGGCGATCCGCCTGCCGCTCCGGCCACGATGCCGCCGACCACGGCGGCGATCAGTCCGGCGACGATCGGTGCGCCGGACGCCAACGCGATGCCCAGTGACAACGGCACGGCGACGAGAAACACCACGAGCGAGGCCGGCAGGTCGTGGCGGAGCACCACTTTCCACCACGGCACGGCATCGGCCTCCTGCTGGTCGCTCTCCTGACCGGTATTCAGCGTCATCAAAAACGGCCTCCTCGAGGTCGGGTGAATCCCCGCGTTTCATCCGCAGGGGTAATGGCGCTCGGTCGACGGCGACCACGGACGCGTCGTCACGGACGGGACCGGGTCGTCACCGGCCCGCCGCGGCGTCCGCGCGCGTTACGAGTACCAACACCAAGTACCAGAGGAATGCGCGTAATGCCGTTCCCCGAAAGAAATCCTCATCGGATGCTCACACGCGTGTCACTCCACAGAGGACAACCGATCGCGAAGATCAACATCGCCCGACGGGGCGTCACTCACCCGAAAAACGGAACTTCGGACCGAAAAGGTCACCGATCGGAGTCGAATTCCCGGGACCACAATGAACACAACCGGTTCGAGTGAATTTCGGCGCCCCACGGCGCGGGAAACGTGATGTTCACCCGGAAACGCCGGGAGGGTCTCAGTTCTTGAGATTCCGATCCGGTCCGAAGGGGCGGCCGTCGAGCAGTCCCGCGAGCCGCCCGGCGAGCACGTCCCAGCGCCAGTGCTCACTTACCCAGCGACGGCCCGCCTCGCCCATGCCGCGTGCCCGCACCGGATCCGCGAGCAGTGAGGCCACCGTGTCGACGAGCTGATCGCGGCGCCTGCCGTCGACGACGTGCCCGGTCACCTCGTCCAGCACCGTTTCCGGGGCGCCCCCGGAGTTCCCGGCGACCACGGGTAGCCCCGTAGCCGACGCCTCCAGGTAGACGATTCCCAGTCCTTCGACGTCCAGCCCCTTGCCGCGGGTGCGGGCGGGCATGGCGAACACGTCGCCCGCGGCGTAGTGAGCGGGCAGCTCCTCGGCGGGCACCGATCCGGTGAGCACGACGTCGCCGGCCACCCCCGTATGCTCGGCCAGGGTGGCCAGCTGGCCGCGATACGGCCCGCCGCCGACGATGAGCAGGGCCGCGCCCGGCACCCGCTCGCGGATCTCGGGCAGCGCGCGGATGAGCATGTCCTGCCCCTTGCGCGGAACGAGCCGGGACACACAGACCACGGTCGGGCGATCGCCCAGCCCGTACCGGATACGCAGCTCCTCGCGGGCTGCGGCGTCGGGACGGAAGGTCTCCGGGTCGACACCCGACGGCAGGTGCTCCAGACCGGCGAGCCTGCCGAATGCGGAGGCGAAGCGCTTGCGCGTGTAGTCGCTGACGTAGGTGATGACGTCGGTGGTGTCACCGATCCGGCGCAGCGCCTGCCGCGCGGCCGGAAGCATGGACCAGCCCACCTCGTGACCGTGGGTCGAGGCGACGATGCGCTGTGCGCCCGCGGACCGCAACGGAGCTCCGAGCAGCGAGAGGGGCGCGGCCGCGCCGAACCACACGGTGTCGCAGTCACGCGAGACCACGAGTTCCTTGGCGCGGCGCAACACATCGGGAGTGGGCAGCATCAGCGCCGTGGGATGACGGACGACCTCGTACGGCTGCCGTGCGTCGAACGCGCTCGACGAGCCGGACGCACGCTCCCACGACGGCGCGTACACGACGAGGTCGTCGGAAGGCAGGCGCGAGGTGAAGGCCTGCAGATAGGACTGGATACCACCGGGCCGGGGCGGGAAGTCGTTGGTCACCAGGAGCGTGCGGCGCATGGTGACCACGCTATCCCGCCCCGGCCCGGGCGGTCCGTGGGTGTGCGGGGGTCAGGCGACCCGCACGGCCCCGCTGTAGTCGTCCTGCAGCGGGCCGACCTTGACCGGCTCACCCTCCGTCGGAGCGTGGACCATCTGGTCGTCGCCGATGTAGATGCCCACGTGGTGGGCGGGGGAACCGGCGAACACGAGGTCGCCGGGCGCCAGCTGGTCGCGGGACACCGGGGTGCCCGCACCGGCCTGCTGGTCGGACGCCGTCCGCGGAATCGAGATGCCCGCCGCGTCGTACGCGTACGAGGTCAGACCGGAGCAGTCGAACGAGTCCGGGCCGGTGGCGCCCCAGCTGTACGGCTTGCCGATCTGAGCCATGGCGGTGTCCACGGCCGTCTGGGCCTCGGCGCCGGGCGCCGTGACCGGGCCGACGTCCGGGCCGGTGTCCTGCAGCTGCTCCTGATCGGAATCGCTGAGCAGGCCGGATGCCTCGCGCACCTCGGCGATCTTCTCGTCGAGGGCTTCCTTGCGCGCGGCCATGTCGCCTTCCAGCTTGGCCGCGGCGTTCTTGGCCTTCGCCGCCTGGTTGCGCGCCTGCTGTGCCTTCTGCTCTGCCGTCGCGGCGCTGTTGACGGCACCACGGAGCTTGCTCAGCGCCTTGTTGCGATCGGTCGCCAGCACGTCCAGCGCCGACGAACGCTCCAGGAAGTCCTGCGCGGAGTCGCCGGTCAGCAGTGCCGACATCTTGTTCATCTGCGAACCACTGGCGAACGACGCGCCGGCGAACCGGTCGACGTCCTTGCGGTAACGCTCCTCGTTGGCCGACGCACGCTGCTTGGCCTGCTTCGCGTTGCGCAGGCGCTGCTTGGCGTCGCCGAGCTCGCCCTGTTTCTTCTCGAGGTCCGACTGCGCCTGCAGGTGGGCCTCGTTCAGCTTCTCCGCCTTTTCCGAGAGCTCGTAGTACTGCTCGAGCGCATCGGACTGCGACTGCTGCTGCGAAACCGGGGGAGTTTGGAGGGCGGGGTTGGGGGAAGCGGTCGCCGGTGACTGGAAGGTGACAACCGCGACGACGGCGGATGCCGCCAGCGCGCTCGAGATCACGCGCTTCACGGGCTGCGACTGCACGTCGCTCATGTCTCCTCTACTGTCCGGCCGCCTACCGGTCGATCGGTCCGGGTGAGGTCGGGGGCCCTCACTACGGCCCGGGCCACGAGGGCGCACGGCACCCGGATGCGAAATCCGAGACTGAACGCCTCCGCGTGCGGCTCCGTCACGCTACTGTGCGTGAGGTCCGGCGCAGCTCCCCGACAAAAGCTGCTCTCGGCGGCGATCCCGCGTCGCCGAACGTGTGGGACGGCTGCCTGACGCGAAATCTCGGCCAGGTTACGAAACACCATCGGCCACGTCCAGCAACCCCGGCACGTAAATCGTTCACCGCACAGTGCGACACGTTCGGACCAGCGGTTCAGCGGTAGCTGTGACTGGTCTTACACAGTGCATCCGAAGTGGTCGGGACCGTTCACCTGATTGGTTGGACCGCTCACCGCACGACGAACGACGCACCTCGATTCGGCAGGCGGGGTGCCACGCGCCTCGGCCACGCGGGGCGCGCATCCCGTGCGTAGCCGCAGCCGGCGGTCCCGGCCCGTCCACGGTCCGACGTGCGTGGGTGGTCGAGCCGTGCGGCGTTCGCCCCACACGGGCCCGGATGCGGGACGCGGACGCAGATGGTCAGCCCGCGCGCCGGTCGTCGCCGGTCCGCTCGCCCGGTTCGACCGGTTCCACGGGCACGAGGCGCAGGTGCGGAACCATGCCGCCGTCGGCGAGCGCGTCAACGGCGCGGCGTTCCGTCTCGTCCCACCGGAGCTCAGGAGGCGGGCCGAGCAACACGCTCACGACACAGTCGCGGCACGCGTCACCCCGCACGCGGCACCGGTCACAGTCGATGATCAGCTCGTCGTCGGCCGCCGGCTGCTCGGTCGCCGGCCCCTGTACCTCGAAGCCCTGTACCTCGAAGCCCTGTACCTCGACGTCCTGTACCTCGACATCCCGGGCGTTCGAGGAATCCGCGGGTTCACGGTCCCGGTGGCCGGGCCGCTCGTTCCACTCTCGTTGCATGCCGCGCACGGTAGAACCCGCCACCGACAGGAACGGACTCCGAGACTGCCCACCCCGGGCGGACGTCGCGCCACGACCGGGCGACTGCCGTCGCCGCTCAGGTGCGGCCGAGTCGGGCGAGCAACACGTCCGACGGCACCGCATGCGCCCCGCTGCGCCGGACGGCCGTGACGATCTCCTGATCGGAGGTCGCGACGATCACGGGCCTGCCGTGCGGTTCGGCGGCCACGAGGTCCCGGATGACGTCGTCGGCCAGCACTCCCGGGTCGGAGAACAACACCCGCACGCCGCGCGGATTCGCGGCGGGCACGGAGGTGACACCCGCGCCGTCGAACACGACCGTGACCTCTGCCCCCACCCTGGCCTGCAGCGCGCCGAGCTGGCCGACCAGCCGGGAACGCTGCTCGACCAGCGGCAGGTCCGGATAACCGGTCTTGGTGACGTTGTACCCGTCCACGACGAGGTGGACCGCGGGCAACCGGAGCAACTTGCCGAGCGCGTCGGCGTCGGCGACCCGCTCGGCTGCCGACGCCGGCCCCACGACGCCGCCCACGGTGTCGGCGGGAGCCGCACCCGTGCCCGTCTCCCCGAGCGCGAGTTCCCTCCGGAGCCCGTCCGCGGCGCCGCCGAGCGTGTCCAGCAACAGTCGCAACCGCACCTCGTCGGCGGCGCGGGCCTCATGGGCGGACCGGCGGGCCGCTTCGGCGTCGGCGACGGCCCGTTCGGCCCGGATGCGCTCGGCGTCGGCGCGTTCCCGTTCCCGCACCAGTTCGTCGGCCAGTCGTTGCGCTTCTCCGCCGCGGGTTCCGGTCGCCTGCTCCGCGTCCCTGCGGGCCTGTTCGGCGGCGTCGCGGGCCTCCCGCAGTTCCTGACCCTGTCTGCGCAGCCGCCCGCGAAGCTTGTCGAGCTGGTCGGTGCGTTCGGACCGCGCCCGCTCGACGTCGGCGCGCGCGCTTTCCAGTTCCTCCCGTGCCTCGGCCAGCTCCGTCTCGAGTTTGCGCACCCGCGCGAGCGCGGCGTCGCGTTCGGACCGCAGCGACGCGTCCTCGGTGCGCTGCGCGACGTCGCGGACCCGCGTCGCGGCATCCGGCTGGCCGAGCAACAGCGCCGCCGCGGCGGCGCCCACCGGATCGGTGTCGAACCCGGCTGCCGGGTCGAGCGCGTCCGGCCGGTGCGTCCGTGTCCATTCGACGACCGCCGTGCGGAACCGCGCCGACTCCCGCAGCCCGGTCAGCAGTGCCGACGCACCCGAGCTGGCTCGTTTCGCCGGTGCGAACCGGGCAACCGGCCTCAGCTGCCGCGGGACGTCGGCAGCCGGGAGAGTGCCCAGCGCTTCCGCCGCGAGTTCGGCGAGGCGGTCCCGCACCGGCTCCGGTAGCGAACGCCAGTCGACGACCTCGTCCTGTTCCGCATCGGCGGCCGCGTCCGAAGCGCCGGCGCCCGCCTGCCGCACCGCATCACCGGGCTTCCCGTCCGGCACCGGGCCGGAAACGGCGCCGACTGCGGAACCGGCCTCCTGCTGCGGGCCGGACCGGTCCCCGGACGGGTCCGGGCGGTGCGACGACGGGTCCATCCGTCCAGCTTAGGTTCCGCGACCTCCCGGCTCCCGACCCCGGCGACGTCCGTCGTCAGCCGATGTCGAGTTCCGCCACGACCGGAAGGTGGTCGGACGCCTCCGGCTCCTCGTCGAGCACCCGCGCGGCCACCGGTGTCACGTCGTCGCCCGCATACACGTAGTCGATGCGCTTCTCCGGTTCCTCCGAGGGCAGGGTCGGCCCGTCGCCCTCACCCACGGCGGGCCAGACGTCGGTCAGCGCGCGGTCGATCGGGGCGAGCTCGGGAGCGCCCGGCTCGGCGTTGAGATCGCCGACGAGCACCGCGCGCCGGGTGTCGCCGATGATGTCGGCGACCTGCCGTCCCTGCGCTGCCCTGTCCGACTGGGACGACGCCGCCAGATGCGTGTCGTAGACGTGGACCCGCTCGCCGCGGATGTTCAGCTCGGCGTGCAGCAGGCCCCGCTGTTCCTGGTCGGGCGAACGGTGCAGGTACGTGTTCGACGAGTCCACGATCGGATACCGGGACAGGATGGCCGTCCCGTACTGCACCCGCCGCTCGCCGGGCGCGGATGGCGGGTCGTCGATGTTGGCTCCGAACACGACGTGGTAACCGAGCTTGCGGGCGAGTTCCCGTGCCTGGTCGGCCCACGCGCTGCGATCCGAGTAGTGGCGGTCGACCTCCTGCAAGCCCGCCACGTCGGCGCCGCTGCGGTCGATCACGCGGGCGATGCGGTCGAGGTCGAGCGCACCGTCGGTGCCTTCGGCATGGTGGATGTTGAACGACAGGACCGTGAGCGCCCGTTGGTCCGCCGACGCGGGCGTGACCGCTCCGGCCGCCATCCCGGCCGCCATCAGTGCCGCCGCCAACCACCGCAGTGTCCGCATCCGCACGCCTCCGCACTCGTCCGTTCCCGCCACCGTCTCCGGCGATCCTGGTCGAACGACGCGGCCACGCGATGAGCCCCGGGTGAACGCACGCGGAAGATCCCTCCCCGATGTCCGCCTGGTATCGCACGCGGACGCCTCCCCGGCTACCCGGCCCCGGCCACCGCAATGCCGGCCGCCCGAAGACGACCAGCCAGCGCGCCTTCCGTCACAGCGGCTCCGCGCACGTCCCGCCGACCACCAGACCGCCTCGTCAGCTTCCGTCTCACCACGGCACCGCCTCACCACGGCACCGCCGGCACTGCGCTGTCGGTCACAGGCCGCGGGCCGTGCACCTGCCGAGGTCGGGGATTGTCGGGGCCCGCCTCTACAGTCCGCGCCCATGCAGCTGGCTTTCGACGAACTGGGCACCCCGCTGCGCGATGTCACCTTCGTGGTCGTCGACCTGGAGACCGCAGGCGGCGCTCCTGGCCCGGACGGCATCACCGAGATCGGCGCCGTGAAAGTCCGCGGGGGCGAGATCCTCGGTGAGTTCGGCACACTCGTGGATCCGCGCACCTCGATTCCGCCGCAGATCGTCGAACTCACCGGCATCACCACGGCGATGGTCCAGTCCGCACCGCCGATCGACCAGGTGCTGCCCGCCTTCCTGGAGTTCGCCGCCGGGGCCGTCCTCGTGGCCCACAACGCCGGGTTCGACATGCGCTTCCTGCGCGCCGCCTGCGAAGGCCACGGCTACACGTGGCCGAAACCGGCCGTCGTGTGCACGCTCACGCTCTCCCGCCGCGTGCTGTCGCAGGCCGACACCCGTTCGCACCGGCTGGCGGCGCTCGCGCGGCTCTTCGGCGCCAGCAGCACGCCGACCCACCGCGCGCTCGACGACGCCCGCGCCACCGTCGACGTGCTGCACGGGCTGTTGGAGCGCGTCGGCCCGGTCGGGGTGCAGTCGCTGGAGGAACTGCTCGACTTCCTCCCCGACGTCACGCCCGCCCAGCGGCGCAAACGGTCCCTCGCGGCGCACCTGCCGGAAACGCCCGGGGTGTATATGTTCCGCGGGCCGAACGACGAGGTGCTCTACGTCGGCACCGCCCGCAACCTGCGGCGGCGTGTCCGGCAGTACTTCACCGGCTCCGAGTCACGCGGCCGCATGCGCGAAATGGTGGCGCTGGCCGAGCGCGTCGACGGCATCGAATGCGCCCACGCACTCGAAGCCCAGGTGCGGGAACTGCGGCTGCTCGCCGCCCACCGGCCCGCCTACAACCGGCGTTCGAAGAACCCGCACACCCAGTGGTGGGTCGTGCTCACCGACGAGCCGTTTCCACGGCTGTCGGTCGTACGGTCCGAACGCGACGGAGCGCTCGGGCCGTTCGGCTCCCAGGCACGGGCGAAAACGGCGGCCGACACCCTGGCCGGTGCCACCGGCCTGCGCACCTGCACGCAGCGCATCCCCGCCCGCGACCCGCGGGGGACGCCGTGTGTGCTGGCCGAACTCGGCCGGTGCGGAGCACCGTGTGCGGGCAGGCAGAGCGTCGACGAGTACGCCCCCGCCCCGCGGCAGATCGCCGAGCTGGTCGCCGGTACCGGGGACGCTCCCCTGCACGCCGCGCGCGCCCACATCGACACGCTTGCCGGCGACGGTCACTTCGAGCAGGCCGCCCGCAGGCGCGACGAGCTGGTCACGCTGCTGCGCGGTGTCGGGACCGCGCACCGGCTCACCGCGCTCGCCGCGATCGAGGAGCTCGTCGCCGCGGCGCCCGACGGCGCCGGCGGGTGGGAGCTGGCCGTCATCCGGCACGGCAGGCTCGCCTCGGCCGGCGTGGCCAGGCGCGGCACACCGCCCATGCCCGTCGTCGACGCACTCGTCGCCTCCGCCGAGACTGTCCTGCCGTCGTCCGGGCCGCTGCGCGGGGCGCCCGCCGAGGAGACCGGCCTACTGCTGCGCTGGCTCACCACGCCCGGCCGGAGGCTGGTGCGTACCTCCCGGCCGTGGTCGGAACCCGTCCACGGCGCGGGTGGCTGGGCGCCGTGGCTCGAGAAGGTCGCCACGGCGGCGACGCTCGAGAACGTGGGCTGACCCGCGACTACGATCGCCCCATGACAGTCCGTTCCCCCAGGAGGCCAGTGTGATCACCGCGATCGTCCTCATCAGCGCAGCAGCCGACCGGATTCCCGAAACGGCACAAGAGATCGCGGACATCGACGGCGTGTCCCAGGTCTACTCGTGTGCGGGCGACGTCGACCTGATCGCCATCGTGCGTGTGGCCTCGCACGAAGACCTGGCCGCGCTCATCCCCGCCAAGATCAGCAAGGTCGACGGCGTCGTCAACACCGACACCCACATTGCCTTCCGCTCGTACTCCAGTGCGGACACGGGCACGGCGTTCGAGCTGGGCATCGAATCCGCCTGAGCCGCCACGGC
This sequence comes from Prauserella salsuginis, assembly GCF_024648885.1. Taxonomy (GTDB): domain Bacteria; phylum Actinomycetota; class Actinomycetes; order Mycobacteriales; family Pseudonocardiaceae; genus Prauserella; species Prauserella salsuginis. Next base: position 1,076,044 of record NZ_JANBBF010000008.1, read on the forward strand.
CGTACACACGCAGGGAGCCCCCGGTCCTGGTAGACCGGGGGCTCCCTGCGTACTGCCGTGGCTACTCGCGCGACGTCGAGCCTGCGGGTGTCTCGGGCTCGCCCGATTCCCCCGACTCCAGCTCGCGGGCGCGCTGCTGCCGTTCGTGCTCGGCGTGCGCGGCCTCGAGTGCCGCCGTCTCGTCCGCCGGGTCCGGCGACCACCAGCCACCGGGCACCGGTGAACCGGCCGTGCCGAGCTTGTTCATCTTCTTCGGCACCGGGGCGCCCTGGTACTCGAGCGGCACCGCGTGACCGTGGTCGTCGACCGGGCCGAGCGGCTGGTGCAGCTCGATGAACTCACCGTGCGGCAGGCGCTTGATGATGCCGGTCTCCAGACCGTGTTCCAGCACCTCCCTGTCCGACCGTTGCAGGCCGACACAGATCCGATAGGTGATCCAGTACGCCAGCGGTGGCAACAACAGGATGCCTATGCGGCCCATCCACGTCGTCGCGTTGAGCGAGATGTCGAACGCGAACGCGAAGATGTCGTTGAAGCCGGACACCTCCAGCACCATGAAGAACGTCAGCGCCATCACGCCGAGGCTCGTCCGTACCGGTGCGTCCCGCGGCCGTTGCAACAGGTTGTGATGTGCGGTGTCCTTCGACAGTTTCCGTTCGATGAACGGATACGCGATGAACACCGTGAACAGGATGCCCATGCCGATCGCGCCCGCGAAGAACACCGGAGGCACCGTGTAGTTGCCGAGATACAGCTCCCACGCAGGCCAGATACGGAGAATGCCGTCGGCCCAGGCCATGTACCAGTCGGGCTGGGACCCCGCGGACACCTGTGACGGGTTGTACGGCCCGATGTGCCAGACCGCGTTGATCTGGAACAGACCCGACATCAGCGCGATGAAACCGGTGACCACCGCGAAGAACGCACCCGCCTTGACGGCGAACACCGGGACGATCCGGACGCCGACGACGTTGGTCTCCTTGCGCTTCTTGCCGGGGAACTGCGTGTGCTTCTGGTACCACACGAGCGCCAGGTGCACGGCGACCAGCGCGAGCATGATGCCCGGGATGAGCAGGATGTGCAGCGTGTACATCCGCGGCACGATCACCGTGCCCGGGAACTCGCCACCGAACAGCGCCCAGTGCAGCCACGTGCCGGCCACCGGCACCGACAGCACGATGCCGGACAGCGTCGCGCGGATACCCGTACCGGACAGCAGGTCGTCCGGCAGCGAGTAGCCGAAGAAGCCTTCGAACGCACCCAGGATCAGCAGCAGCGCACCGATGATCCAGTTGGCCTCGCGAGGACGGCGGAACGCGCCGGTGAAGAACACGCGGAGCATGTGCACGACCATCGCCGCGACGAAGATCAACGCGGCCCAGTGGTGCACCTGGCGCACGAACAGTCCGCCCCTGACCTCGAACGAGATCTCGAGCGTGCTCGCCATCGCGCGGGACATCTCGATGCCCTGCAGGTTCTCGTACGGCCCTTCGTAGACCACCTCGGCCATCGACGGGTCGAAGAACAGCGTCAGGTAGACGCCCGAGAGGATGACGATGATGAAGCTGTAGAGCGCGATCTCCCCGAGCAGGAACGACCAGTGCGTCGGGAAGACCTTGTTCATCTGGTGCCGCAGGCCCTTGGACAGCATGTACCGCTGGTCGGCGTTGTTCGCCGCCTCGGAGGCGTGCTGCGCGAGAGCGCTGGAGCCCTTGGTCGGTGTCGTCAGTGAGCTCATGACTTGCGCTCCCAGAAACCGGGTCCGATCGGCTCGATGAAGTCGTGCCGGGCGATCAGGTAACCGTCGGTGTGCACCGTGATCGGCAGCTGAGCCAGCGCACGCGTCGCCGGGCCGAAGACCGGCTTGGCGTAGTTCAGCGCATCGAACTGCGACTGGTGACACGGGCACAGGATGCGGTTGGTCTGCTGCTCGTACAGCGACGTCGGGCAACCGACGTGGCTGCAGATCTTGGTGAAGGCGTAGAAGTCGCCGTAGTTGAAGTCCTCCTGGCCCTTGCGCTTCACCGCGTTGGCGGCGTCCTCGGGACGCAGGCGGATCAACATGACCGGATTGTCGGACCGGCGGACGGCGTGCAGCAGCGCCTCGTGGTCACCGCGCTCGGACTCGCGGAACGGGAAGACCGTCTCCATGCCACCCGCGTCGAGCTCCTCGGGACGGACGAGCGAGACCTCGTTCGCGTCGCCGGTGTGGCGGCGCAGATAGACGACCTCGTCCGGGTGCTCCTTCTGCCAGCCCGTGTGGACCAGGCCGTCCTTGTTGTCGGCGTTGGCGTGCGGGTCCTTGATGAACGACGCCACCGGCAGCGCGACCACACCGAGGCCCAGCGCACCGACACCGAGACCGGCCGTGCGCTTGATCATCGACCGTCGGCCGATGGTCGATGCGTCACCGGCGTCGGCCAGGTGCGCGACGATGGTCTTCCGGTCGACCTCGGGCGACCCCTCGCCCATGTTGTCGCTGCGCTGCTGGATCGCGGTCTCGTTCGGGATGAACTTCTTCGCGTACAGCAGCGCACCGAACGCGATGGCCAGCACCGAGATGCCCATCGTGATGCCCAGCACCGGGGTGTACAGGCTGTACCAGAAGTGCCCGGACTCGTTGCCGCGCGGCTCGTACTGCCACGGCCACCAGATGAGCGCCACGACGAACGCCAGGCCGGCGAGCGCGGCGACCAGGAACCACAGCGCCACCGCGCGCTCGGCCCGCTTCTCGGCCTTGGTCCCCTTGACCGGCCACGGGTCCGGGTAATCGACGATCTCGACACCGTCCAGCTGGCCACCCAGCTTGACGAGGTCGTCCCGGCTCATCGCCGCGAGTTCCTCGTCCGAAGGACGGGGTCCTGGCTCGTTGCCACTCATGCCTATGCCCTCGATCCAATCCACAGGGTAGCGCCGATCAGGGCGCCGATCCCCACGACCCACGCGATGACACCTTCGGAAGCCGGCCCGAGGCCGCCCAGCGAGTTACCACCCGGCTGGTTGTTGCCGTCGCTGACCGATTTCACGTAGGCGACGATGTCCTGCTTCTCCTCGGGCGTGAGCTGCCGATCCGAGAACTTCGGCATGTTCTGCGGACCGCTCTGCATCGCGGTGTAAATCTCTTCTTCGCTCGCGGGCGCGAGCTCGGGCGCGTACTTACCGGACGAGAGCGCACCGCCCTGACCGGTGAAGTTGTGGCACGACGCGCAGTTGAGCCGGAACAGCTCACCGCCGCGTGCCGGGTTCTCGCCCTGAAGCTGCTCGCCGTGCCCCTCGGGGCTCTGCGGTCCCCCACCGTGCGCCTGAATGTAGGCACCGAGCGCGTCGATCTCGGCAGGCGTGTACTTCGCGGGCTTCCGCGCGGCCTGTGCCTCCTGCCGGACCATCGGCATCCGGCCGCTGGAGACCTGGAAGTACACCGAGGCCTCGCCGACGCCGACGAGGCTCGGGCCCTTGTCCTCGACGCCCTGCAGGTTCGACCCGTGGCACGAGATGCAGGTGTTGTTGTAGATCTGCTCGCCCTTGCGCAGCTGGGCCGAATCCGTCTGCGCCTCGGCGGTCTGCGGCTCCGGCGCGAACACGGCGTACATGCCGCCCGCACCGATCAGCGCCATCGCGAGCGCGGCGAATCCGGCGACCCGCCTGCGGAACTTCGAGCGGCGGCCCGCTCGCCGGTCGCCCGCCGCTGCGGGCTTCTTCGTGGAGGTCATCTTCTGCGGCAACCCTTGCTGTCAGTTCGGCCGTACTGGGGAGAACGGATCACAGTGGTCAATGCGTCAGGGGACGATGTAGATCACCGCGAACAGGCCGATCCACACGATGTCGACGAAGTGCCAGTAGTACGACACGACGATGGCCGAGGTGGCCTGCGCCGGTGTGAACTTGCTCAACTTCGTCCGGATGAGCAGGTAGACGAACGCGATCAGACCGCCGATGACGTGCAGGCCGTGGAAGCCCGTGGTCATGTAGAAGACCGTGCCGTAGGCGCCCGAGGGGATCGTCACACCCTCGCTGATCAGCGTGAGGTACTCGCCGGCCTGCCCGAGCACGAAGATCGTGCCCATGATCAGCGTGATCAGGTACCAGCGGCGCAGGCCGAAGACGTCACCGCGTTCGGCGGCGAACACGCCGAACTGACAGGTGAACGAAGACGCCACCAGGATGATCGTGAACGGCAGCGCGTACGCGATATCGAGGTGGATCAGCTCTCCGGTGGCTTCGTTCACCGGAGGCCAATGCCCCGTCTCGTTCTGCGCCTTGACCGTGAAGAACATCGCGAACAGCCCAGCGAAGAACATGAGCTCGCTGGCCAGCCAAACAATGGTGCCGACGCTGACCATGTTCGGCCGGTTCAGCGAGTGCACTCGCTGGCTGATGTTGGGAGCTGCCGTTGTCACGAGTCGCATTATGTCTGTTCGCCTCGCGGCCGTGCAGCCCGGGTCCTACGGAGAGTCGTGGAAACCTCGAGATCGCCTGGTGATCGCCTGGGTCGAGCGAGCTCGGGACGGTTAACATCGACGCGCGGCGGCAACGAGGCCGCCCGAACGCCTGACATGGAGGACGGCAGATGACCGATCACCCCCAGCGGATCCTCGTGTTCAGCCACCGCCCCGAGGTCCGTGACACGATCATGGGCGCCGTGGGGCGCAGGCCCGCTACCGACCTGCCCACGGTGACCTACGTCGAGGCGTCCGGGGTCGCCGACGTACTGGCCGAGATGGACGCCGGCTCCGTCGACCTCGCTATTCTCGACGGCGAGGCCCAGCCGACGGGCGGCATCGGACTGTGCAGGCAGCTCAAACACGAGATCACCGCCTGCCCGCCGATCGCCGTGGCCGTGCGGCGCGCCGACGATCGATGGCTCGCGACCTGGTCACAGGCGGACGCCGTCATGGTGCACCCGCTGGATCCCCTCGCCGCCGCCGAAACGATCGCCGAGGTGCTGCGCAGGCAGCGCCTCACCGCCATACAGGGTTGATCTCACACATGCCTGACGCACCGACCTGGCCCTCGATTCTGGGCAGGCTCATCGACCGTGCCGACCTCTCCGAGGAGGAGACGGCGTGGGCGATGGACCAGATCATGACCGACGCCGCGACCCCGTCCCAGATCGGCGGGTTCGCCGTCGGCCTCAGGGCCAAGGGTGAGACTCCCGCGGAGATCTCCGGTATGGCGTCGGCCATGCTGGCGCACGCGCGCACGCTCGACATCGACTACACGGCCGTCGACATCGTCGGCACCGGCGGCGACCGCGCGGGGTCGGTGAACATCTCGACGATGTCGTCGCTGGTCGTGGCCGCCACGGGCGCTCCGGTCGTCAAGCACGGCAGCCGGGCGGCCTCGTCGAAGTCGGGTGCGGCGGATGTGCTGGAGACCATGGGTGTGGCGATCACCATGTCGCCGGAGGACGTGCTGCGGTGCGTCTCCGAGGTCGGCATCGGGTTCTGCTTCGCGCCCGCGTTCCACCCCGCACTCAAGTACGCGGGTGCGACACGGCGTGAGCTGGGCGTGCCGACCACGTTCAACATGCTCGGCCCGCTCAGCAACCCGGCGCAGCCGTCGGCGAGCCTCATCGGCTGTGCCTACCGGGACAAGACGCGGGTGCTCGCCGAGGTGTACGCCCACCGCGGGCACGACGTGCTGCTGGTCCGTGGTGACGACGGTCTCGATGAGATCACCACCACGACCACGACGACGGCGTGGATCATCACCGGCGGCACGATCCGCGAGACGACGATCGATCCGCAGGCTCTGGGGATCCCTCTCGCCACCGAGGCGGACCTGAAGGGCGGGACCCCGGAGATCAACGCCCGGGCCGTCCACGAGCTCGTCAGCGGCAAAACGGGGCCGGTGCGGGACGCCGTGCTGCTGAACGCCGCGGGCGCGCTCACGGCCTACCACGGTTTCTCCGGCGATCTCGCGGCCGATCTGAGAGCGCACCTGGAGCGTGCCGCCGAGGCCCTCGACTCCGGTGCGACCGCGGACCTGCTGCAGCGGTGGATCGCCTTCTCGGCGACGACCGCGGGCTGACGCCCGATTGGCCCGCCGAACACACGCGAAGGCCCTGCCACCCCGGTGATGCCGGGAGGGCAGGGCCTTCGCGATGGTGGCTCAGGGGCCTCTGTGACGGGACCTGCGACGGCCCGCCGTGGCCTTGACGTCGGTCGTGGCCGGGGACCTCGGTGGTCTCAGTGGTGACTGGGCCCCGAGTGGTACTCGAACACCAGCCCGCCGATCGTGATCAGCAGGCCGATGATCGCGAAGATCAGCAGCCAGATCTGCATGAACGCGAGTGAGATGCCGGCCAGGGCCGCGAAGGCAGCGAGGCCGGCCGGCCAGTAGCTGCCGGCGCTGAAGAAGCCGAGCTCGCCCGCGCCGTCGCTGACCTCGGCCTCCTCGTTGTCCTCCGGCCGATCCGGGATGCGGCGGCCGACGAACCGGATGTAGCTGCCGACCAGGAGCGTGAGGCCGCCGGTCAGAATCAGCGCGACGGTGCCGATCGGCTCGACCCCGTCCTCGGTCATGACGCCCGTCATCACCCCGTAGACGACCGCCACGAAGAACGCGAAGACCATGACGATGTCGAACAGCCTGGCTTCGTTCTTCATGTGCCCTGTGTCCTTACTGGTAGCTCAGCGTTCGTGATCAGCGTACTGAGAATGGATCCGATACTTCGATATCCGCCCGCGCGGACCGACGCGGATCGGCCCGCGCCCGGTCCGCCGGCGGGAGGCGATCAGCCCGAGGCCGTCCGCAGCGTGCGGTCGGTGGCGAACGGTGTCGTCGTGGTCGCGTTCGGGCTGCACAGCTGCTCGTCACAGCCCTCGTCCTGCAGCGCCTCCAGCGCCTCGGCGGCCGTGTTGGGCTGGCCGGTCCGGGTGTTGGTCTGGGCCCGCAGCTCGATGTACCGGTCGTAGAGATCCGGCGACAGCGCCCGCACCTCGAAGTTCATCATCGCGTGGTACGTGCCGCACAGCTCGGCGCAGCGGCCCACGAACGCGCCTTCACTGTCGATCGTGTTCTGGAACGTGTTGTCCTGGTTGTTCTTCTTCGGGAACGGCATGACGTCCCGCTTGAAGTTGAACTCCGGAACCCAGAACGAGTGGATGACGTCGGTCGACCGCAGGTTGTACTGGATCGTCCGGTCGGTCGGGAGCACCAGCAGCGGGATCTCCGAGGAACTGCCGACCGTGGAGATCGTCTGGCCGTCCTCGGTCTGCTGCTCGTCCGGGTAGCCGAACTCCCAGTTCCACTGGAACGCCGTGACGTCCACCGTCACGTCGGGCTGGTCCTCCTCGGCCAGCACCTGACTCTCGGTGGTGGCGGTGAAGAAGAACAGCACACACACCATGATCACGGGCACGACGACGCAGAACAGCTCGAGCGGCACGTTGTACTGGAACTGCCGCGGGAGCGCTTCCTGCCCGCCTGCCGCCTCGGCCGCCGAAGGCTTCTTCCTGTGGAAGATCATCGACCAGAACATCAGGCCCCAGACGATGACGCCGACGACGAGCGCGGCGATGACGGACCAGGTCCAGAAGGTCCGCATGCTGTCGGCCTCGGGGGTGACACCTTCCGGCCACCCGAACCGCAGGACCTCCTCGCCGGAACATCCCGTCGCCAGGACGGCGACAAGCCCGGCGAGCATGGTCACCTTGGCGACCTTGCCCCGGCGTGTGTTCCGGGTGCGTTCTGGAACGCCCACTGCGCGATGCCTCCTCGCCCGATCACTACGTGACGTAGGGGGACTTTAGCCGAGGTGAACCGGATCGGCGCCCAAGGGGTATCCGTGCCCCCGCCGCCGTTACCGCGGACACACTGCGGGCATACTGGCGACTCCAGCGCCGCATCGGTTCACGGCCGGGTCACGGCCGGTGCGCGATCGGCCCCGGCACCAACGCCCGCGGGCCGCGTGACGAGCCGATTCGGCGAGCCCGCGACGAGCAAAAAGGTGTGTGAAGAGGCGTGTGCGGCCTGCTTGGACTGGTGTGTCCCAGTGAGAACGACGCGGCGACAGCACGTCCCGCCGTGGGCGAGGCGCTGCGCTGCCAACGGCATCGCGGCCCGGACGAGACCGACACCTGGGCCGACGGCGAGATCGTGTTCGGTTTCAACCGCCTCGCGATCATCGACGTCGACCACTCGCACCAGCCGTTGACCTGGGGTCCGCCGGAGAATCCGACGCGCTACACCATCAACTTCAACGGTGAGATCTACAACTATCTCGAGCTGCGCAGCGAACTCGCCGAACAGCACGGTGCGACCTTCGACACAGAAGGCGACACCGAGGCGATCGTCGCCGCCTATCACCACCTCGGCCCTGCCGCCGTCGGCCGACTGCGCGGCATGTTCGCGTTCCTGATCTGGGACTCCGAGGCGAAGGTCGTCTTCGGGGCGCGCGATCCGTTCGGCATCAAGCCGTTGTTCGTCTCGACCGGCCCGAACGGTGTGGCCTTCGCCAGCGAGAAGAAGAGCCTGCTCGCGCTGACCGGCACGCTCGGCCTGGCCGACGAACTCGACCCGGTGGCACTGCAGCACTACCTCGTCCTCCAGTACGTGCCCGAGCCCGAGTCGCTGCACCGGAACGTGCGGCGCATCGAGTCCGGCACGTCGTTCACCGTCTCGCCCGGCGGTGAACTGCGCACCGACCGCTACTTCTCCCCCGAGTTCCGCACCAAGCCGGTCTCCGGTCCCGCCCAGACGGCGGCGCTGCACGAGGAGATCGCCGAGGTGATGCGCGACTCGGTGGCCAAGCACATGCGCGCCGACGTGACGGTCGGCTCGTTCCTGTCGGGCGGCATCGATTCGACCGCGATCGCCGCACTGGCCAAGGAACACAACCCGAACCTGATCACCTTCACCACCGGGTTCGAGCGCGAGGGTTACTCGGAGGTCGACGTCGCGGCCGAGTCCGCGGCCGCGATCGGCGTCAAGCACGTCGTCCGCACCGTCTCCGCCCAGGAGATGATGGAGACGCTGCCGCTGATCGTCTGGTACCTCGACGACCCGGTCGCCGACCCTGCGCTCGTGCCGCTGTGGTTCATCGCCCGCGAGGCGCGCAAACACGTGAAGGTCGTGCTCTCCGGCGAGGGCTCCGACGAGCTGTTCGGCGGTTACACGATCTACCGCGAACCGCTGTCGCTGGCGCCGTTCGCGAAGGTGCCCGGTGCGCTGCGGCGGCTCGCCGGAAAGGTGTCGAAGGCCATTCCCGAGGGCACGCGCGGCAAGGACCTGTTGCGGCGCGGATCGCTGCCGCTCGAGGAGCGCTACTACGGCAACGCCCGGCTGTTCCGCGACGACCAGCTGCGCGAGGTCCTGCCGAACTTCGCCGAGGGCGTCGGCCACCAGGACGTCACCGGCCGCTGGTACGACCTGTCCCGCGGCTGGGACCCGGTGTCGCGGATGCAGCACATCGACCTGTTCACGTGGCTGCGCGGCGACATCCTCGTCAAGGCGGACAAGGTGACGATGGCCAACTCGCTCGAACTGCGCGTGCCGTTCCTCGACTCCGAGGTGTTCCGCGTCTCGTCGGGCATTCCCCTCGACCAGAAGATCACCAAGGAGACGACGAAGTTCGCGCTCCGCAGGGCGCTCGACGGCATCGTTCCCTCGCACGTGCTGAACCGCCGCAAGCTCGGCTTCCCCGTGCCGATCCGCCACTGGCTGCGAAACGACATGTACGACTGGGCCCGCGGCATCATCGCCGACTCGCAGACCGGCCACCTGCTCGACAAGGCGGCGGTCCGCGCCCTGCTCGACGAGCACCGTGCGGGCACGCTCGACCACAGTCGCCGGCTCTGGGCCCTGCTGGTGTTCATGATCTGGCACGGCGTCTTCATGGAGAACCGCATCAAGGTCGACGTCCCGGAACCCCAGTACCCCGTGTACCTCTGACGTCCTCCGCCGCCCGCCGCCCGGTGGTGCCCGCACGGCGGGCGCCACCGGGCGGCGGCGGTGTGGAGACCTCTCGACGGGACGCCGTGGCGGGGGTCCGGGCGGCGCGTCCGGGCGAGGTGGCGAGGCCTGCGTCGGTCCCGCCGCGGCGGGACCACACCGGGTGCCGGGTCGATGCTCCGCGGGCGTTCCACCGCGCCGGGCCACCCGCTGTCACGGCCGGTTGTCGACAGGGCGCCGCCGCGGGCCCGCGGTTACAGTGCGGCCATGACGCAGCCACCGCCCGGGTGGTACCCGGACCAGACCGACGCCCGCTACATGCGCTGGTGGGACGGCTACCGGTGGACGCCCTACACGCAGCCGGTCCCGCAACAACCGGTCCCGCCCCAGCCGCCACCGCGTTCGGTGCCGCCACCGCAGCACGCGGCCCAGCCGTATTCGCCCCACCAGCAGTCACCGCAGCAGCCCACTCCCCCACCGCAGGCCCCGCAGGGCGCACCGCAGCCGCCGTACCCGCAGCAGAATCCGGCAGGACCTCAGCAGCCAGGAGGACCGCAGCAGCCGTCTCACGGCCCCGCCCCGGTCGCGCAGCCGGACCAGGCAGGCCCCGCGCCGCAACCCGGCGCACCGCAATCCAACACACTGCAGCCGGGCGCACCACAGCCCGGCGCACCACAGCCCGGCGCGCAGGCGCAGCCGGGCGCGGGTCCCGTGTACACCGCCCCGGCCCTGCACATCGTGCAGGACAAGCGCCTGTTCGTCGGCATGTTCGTCCAGGCGAGCTATGCGGTGACCGACCCGTCCGGAGCCCTGCTCGGCGCCGTCGTCCAGGTGAGCCCGGACGCGTCGAAACAGGCCCGTACCTACAGCGACGACGGTGGTGGCGCTGGCCTGTCCCAGCATTTCGAACTGTTCGACGCCTCCGGCACGCCGTACTTCCACATCGCCAGGGCGCTGCGTGCCCAGTCGGCGGCCAAGCCTCGCTTCGACGTCACCCTGCCGAACGGTGCACCCCTGGGCCACGTGGAGTCCGAGAAGCTCGTCGGCCGGATCACGATGGGCCTGTACGCCGGCGGCATGCGTATCGGTCAGTTGAAGGTGGGCGGGATACGGAACAACGTCCTCAACCTGACCGACGCGGGCGGGCAGCAGGTCGTCGAGTGTGAACGCAAACCGCCGATGTTCTCCAGGGAGGACGCCTACAACCTGACGCGACCCGCTCCGCTCGCCGAACCGCTGGGCACGATGATCCTGGCGGGCATCATTGCGGTGGACAACGCGTTCTTCTCGAAGACGCAGGCGTCTCTGTTCTGACACCGCCGGCCGCGTCGCTGTCCCTCCCCGGGTGTGTCCCTGCCACCGGGCACGTCGCCGCCTCGGTACGTCGCCGCGCTGGTATGTCGCCGCGCTGGTATGTCGCTGCCACCGGAGGCCGCATCGGCGACGGAGTCCGGTCTAGCGGCCGGAATCGCGACGGCGCGTAACCCTGCCGAGCGACTACCGGGCGGTACGAGCCCACTACCGATGGGTAAGCCTGTTGCCCGGCGGCAGGGCTGCCTAGGTTCGGGCGCAATGAACAGCGCCGACCGTGAATCCGTCCCCCGTACCTCCGCCTTCCGTACCGCGCCGGGCTCGCCCGAGCCGGAATCCCTCGACGACCTCATCGCCGACTGCCGCGACATTCCCCGCCCGCACGTGCCCGGACAGCGCCCGTACCCGTCCGCTCGGCCGTGGAATGTGGACGAGGCATGTCACGCTCAGGTCTCAGGACTGGACGCGTACGTCTGACACCAGGCACGCTCTGCGGAGCCGCGGTCAACGGCGATCGCGGCCCCACTCCCCGTCCCCGGGACCGGTCGGCGACGCTCGGCCGGGCCGACGACAGCGAAAACGGGCGCCGGTCACGAAGACCGACGCCCGTTTTCGCAGTTCACAGTCCCCGCCACGGCGGGGCGGGACTCAGTGGAACGAGTCGCCACAGGCGCAGGAACCGCCCGCGTTCGGGTTGTCGATGGTGAAGCCCTGCTTCTCGATCGTGTCGACGAAGTCGATCTGGGCACCCTCGACGTACGGAGCGCTCATCCGGTCCACCGCGACGCGCAGTCCGTTGAAGTCGCGGTACAGATCGCCGTCGAGCTCACGCTCGTCGAAGAAGAGCTGGTAGCGCAGGCCCGCACAGCCGCCCGGCTGCACCGCGATACGCAGGTGCATGTCGTCGCGGCCCTCCTGGTCGAGCAGCGCCTTGGCCTTGCCGGCGGCGGTCTCGGTCAGGATGACGCCGTGGGTGGCCTCCTCGGCGGCGTTGTTGCCGGTCTGCTCAGCGGTCGTCATGGCACTCCCTCAAGTCGCTGTCCGGGGCTCGATCTCCGCACGGCAGTCGCCTCACGGAGCGGACATTCCCCATGCTCACTCCAGTGTTCCACCGGAGGCAACAATGAGGACGGCCGTCTTGTTCCCCAGTCGCCATGGTGGCACATCCGGCGACCGCCTGAACAACGGCAGTGAGCACTGCAATACCCTGGCAGCGTGAGGTTCCTGCGCCGCAACAATGCCCGGAAGTCCGAATCCGATGCCGCCGAGACCGCGGTCGACGTCGACGAGTCCGGCGAATCCGACGTGCCCAAGGGCTACACCCCGGGCAAGGGCAGGCCGACACCGAAGCGTGTCGAGGCCGAGGGCAAGCGCCGCGGCCCGGTCGCACCGCCGCCGACCACCACGCGCGAGGCGATCCGCCGGAACCGGGAGCTGAAGAAGCAGAATCCGGTTACCAAGGAGGACAAGGAAGCGCGCCGCGCCGCCGCCCGGGAACGCCGGGAGAAGATGATGGCCGGCGACGAGCGCTACCTGCTGCCCCGCGACCGTGGCCCGGTGAAGGCGTACGTGCGCGACCTGATCGACGCGCGGCGCAACATCCTGGGTCTGTTCATGCCGCTGGCCGTACTGGTGTTCCTGTCGCTGCTGGTGCCGATCGTGGCGATCCAGCAGTACGCCACGCTGTTCACGACGATCTTCCTGCTGGGCATGCTGGTCGAGGGCTTCATCAACGGCAGGCGGGTGGCCAAGGCCGCACGGGAGCGCTTCCCGAACGAGACGATCCGCGGTGCCTCACTCGGCTGGTACGCGTTCGTGCGCGCGAGCCAGCTGCGGCGGCTGCGGGTGCCGAAGCCGCGGCTCAAGGCGGGCGACCCGATCCCGTAACGACGTGAGCCTGCCACGGCGCGCAGCCGTGTGACGACCTCCACGGCGCGATGCGGGACCACAGTGGCGCGGTGCCGGACCACAGTGCGCGAGACGTCTCGATCGCCACACCGCCGGGTCGTTAGCCACGCGAACTACGGGGATGAGACCGCCCGTCTCCCTCCGCCACCCAACCGGAGGCGCTTCGCGCCACTGCATAAGCTCCAGGCATGGAGTTTCGACGTCTCGGCCGCAGCGGCCTCAATGTCAGTGAGATCTCGTACGGCAACTGGCTCACCCACGGTTCCCAGGTGGAGGAGGACCAGGCGCACGCCTGCATCAAGGCGGCACTGGACGCCGGCATCACGACCTTCGACACCGCCGACGTCTACGCGAACACGGCCGCCGAGTCCGTGCTCGGGCGCGGCCTGCAGGGGCAGCGCCGCGAGAGCCTGGAGATCTTCACCAAGGTCTTCTGGCCGACCGGCCCGAAGGGCCCGAACGACAAGGGCCTGGGCCGCAAGCACATCATGGAGTCGGCGCACGCCTCGCTGAAGCGTCTCGACACCGACTACGTGGACCTGTACCAGGCACACCGGTTCGACCACACGACGCCGCTCGAAGAGACGATGCAGGCCTTCGCCGACCTGGTCCGGCAGGGCAAGGTGCTCTACGTGGGCGTCTCGGAGTGGACCGCCGAGCAGATCACCCGCGGTGCCGAACTGGCCCGCGAGCTGAGGATCCCGTTCGTGTCGAACCAGCCGCAGTACAACATGCTGTGGCGCGTCATCGAGGACCAGGTCGTGCCCGCCTCCGAGCGGGAGGGCATGAGCCAGATCGTGTGGTCGCCGATCGCGCAGGGCGTGCTCACCGGCAAGTACAAGCCGGGTCAGCCCCTCCCCGCCGGCTCGCGCGCGACCGACGAGAAGGGCGGTGCGAACACCGTCCAGAAGTTCCTGCGTGACGAGGTGCTCGAGCGGGTCGAGAAGCTCACCCCGCTGGCGCAGCAGGCCGACCTGTCGCTGGCTCAGCTGGCGGTGGCGTGGGTGCTGCAGAACCCGGGCGTCGCGTCGGCGATCATCGGCGCGTCCCGCCCGGAGCAGGTGCACGAGAACGTCAAGGCCGTCGGCGTGACGCTGGACGACGACCTGATGACGGCCATCGACGACGCGCTCGGCGACGTCGTGGTCACCGACCCGCGCGAGACGAAGAGCCCCGAATCGCTCTGAATCCCCGGGCGCTGTGAATCCCGGGCGCTGTGAATCCCGGGCGCTGTGAATCCTGGGCGCTCCGAGTCCCACGGGCGGCTGAGCCCCGCTGCTGAGGCCCCACGTGCTCTGAGGCCTCGAACCACCGCGCCCTCGGCCCCACTGAGCCCGGGACGGGCTGAGCCCCGGGACGAGCTCCTCAGCGGTCGCGCCCGCCGTCGTCGGAGTGACGGCGGCGGGCGTCGGCCGCAGCCGACCACACGAGCCGCACCTCGTCCAGCAGCCGCCAGGGCTTGCGCGCGGCCGTGCGCGGCAGCGACCCGGTGAAGCCCACCGGGTGCCTGCGCAGTCTGCGGGCCATCCGGCCGGGTTTGCTGAGCATCCGTTGCCGCAGGTCCTGCAGGTACCGGCGCCGGACGTCACGTTCGATGGAAGTGCCGCACGTCAGGCAGGTGGTGACCACCAGCAGCCGCCCGGCGTAGGCCAGTTCGTGCCGCGTCTCGCGGCCGCACCGGTGGCAGGCGAGCGTGGCGTGTTCGATCGTTCCCTTCGCGCCCATCGCTTCCGTCCTCGTCGACGTCACGTCCGGTAGTCCGCCGCGGCCAGCACCTGCTCGGCGACCACGAGATCGTGCGGGTAGGTGATCTTGAAGTTCTGCTGTTCCCCGCGCACCCACCGCACCGGAAGCTCGGAGAACCGTTCCATCACCGAGGCCGTGTCGGTACCCACGAAGTCATCCCGCGCCGCACGTTCGTAGACCTCGAGCAGCGGCCCGGCACGGAATCCCTGCGGCGTCTGGGCACGCACGATCGACGCCGGCTCTGCGCCGGTGAGCGCACCCGCCTCGTCCACGGCCACCAGGTCGCCCGCCGGCAGTGCCGGGATCGCACCGCCGTGCTCGCGGGCTTCGTGCAGCACCCCCGCGATCAGGGCGGGACTCACCAGCGGCCGGGCGGCGTCGTGGATCAGGACGGTGTCCACCGAACCCTCGTCGATGCGGCTCGACAGCCAGCGCAGTGCGCGCAGCTCCGACTCCTGCCGCGTCTCGCCGCCGTAGACGACCTCCACCGGGGCGTCGACCTCGCGGTCCAGCACCCAGTCCACCAGGTCCTTGTCCTGCGGGCGTGTGACCAGCAGGAGGACACCGATATCCGGGACCCGCGCGAACGCGTCGAGCGACCACGACACCAGTCTGCGCCCCGCCAACGGCAGGTACACCTTGTTCATCTCCGCGCCGACCCGCGTCCCGGCCCCGCTGGCCAGCACGACGCCGGCCGCGGGTGGAACCCGGCGGCTCCGGCCCGCCGAGCCACGCCGGGTTCTCCGTTCCGCCACGGCGGAGATCATACGAGACCGGGCTCATCCGAGTTGGCCGCCGAGCAAGTCACCGATCGTCGCCAGCAGCCGTGCGCCCGCGACACCGTCGGCGACCCGGTGATCGACGGTGAGCCCGAGCGTGCACCGCAGCCGGGTGCCGATCCCGCCCGGCACCGGCACCACGCGGGGTTCGACCGTGCCGACGGCCAGTGCGGTCGCTTGCGGCGGAGTCAGCAGGGCCTGGAAACCGCCGACGCCGCTGCCGCCGAGGTTCGACATCGTGCTCGACGCGGTCGCCGACAGCTCCGACAGTTCCAGCCTGCCCGTCCTGGCCCGCGTGACGACGTCGTCGATGCGCCGGGCCAGCGTCGGCAGGTCGCCGGAGTCCGGATCGGTCAGCACCGGCGCGAGCAGTCCCCGCTCGGTGTCGACGGCGATCGCGACGGACAGCCGGTCGCAGGGCTGCACCCCGCCGTCGGTCCAGGTGGCGTTGAGCTCGGGATGCCTGCGCAGCGCGGCGGCGAGCACGCGGGTGAACACGACCGTCCAGCTCACGCCGTCGCGCCGACGCTGCGCCTCGTCGAGGTCGACGTCTCGGTACAGCACGAACTGCGGCACGTCGGTGCTCGCCGTCATGCGGCGGGCGATCGCGGCGCGGCCGTCCCGTCTCCGGGTCGGGGAACCCGCCGGAGATGCGGGTGCTTCCGGTGGCTTCGTGCCTGCCCGAGGTTCCGTGGCGGGCAGATCGGCCACCCGGATCGTGTCCCACGGGCCGGTCGGGGTGAGCGCCGCGAGGTCCACTCCCCGTTCGGCCGCCAACCGGCGCGCGGCGGGCACTGCGGCGGGCGGGCGAGGTGGCGCGGCTCCAGCGGCGCCGTTGACCCCCGCGGCCGCCGGGGTGACGCCTGCTACTGCGGGAGCCGTGTTCGCCGCCGGCGGCACCGTCTCGGGCGGGGTCGCCGCGGGCGGGGTCGCCGACTCGGACGGCTGCGCACCCGATGCGGCGCCCGCAGGCTCCGGCTCTAACTCTGACTCCGGTCCTGGCTCCGGTCCTGGCTCCGGCTCCGGTGCGGGCTCGGCGTCCGGAGATGGCGAAGCCCCGGGCTCGGGTTCCGGTTCGGGGTCGTCGAACAGCCCGTCCAGGAGGTCCTCGGCCTCGGATTCGACGTAGGCGATGGGATCGCCGACGGCGATGACGTCCTCGGGGGCGGCGACGAGACGGGCGAGCACCCCGTCGACCGTCGCCTCGACCTCCATGTCGACCTTGTCCGTCGTGACCTCGCAGACGACCTCACCCTGGCGAATCTCGTCGCCCTCGGCCTTGTGCCACGCGACGAACACGCCCTCGGTCATGGTCATCGACATCTTCGGCATGACCAGGGGTACCTGCTTGTTCACCATCGCCGCACCAACTCCCCCGCCTTCGCCACGATGTCGTCGACCTGCGGGACGGCCGCCTGTTCGAGTTGCGGCGCGTACGGGATCGGCACGTCGAGTCCGCACAGCCGGGACACCGGCGCCTGCAACCTGCCGAACGCGGGTGACTCGACGATCCTCGCCGCGATCTCGGACATGAACCCGCCGGTCTTGGGAGCCTCCTGTACCAGCAGTGCCCGCCCTGTCGCGGCGACACTGTCCACAATGGTCTGATCGTCGAGTGGACGGAGCGTGCGCGGGTCCAGCACGCTCGCCGACACGCCGTCCGCGGCGAGTCGCTCGGCCGCCTCCAGGGCGCGCGACACCATCACGCCGGTGGCCACGATCGTCACGTCCCCACCGGTGCGCCGGACCGCCGTCTCGCCCAGGGGCACCCGCACGGGTTCCTCCGGCACCGGACCGCTCTGCTTGTAGAGCAGTTTGTGTTCGAGGACGATCACCGGGTTCGGATCGTCGATGGCGCTGAGCAGCAGGCCCTTCGCGTCCGCGGCCGTGCTCGGCATGACCACCTTCAGCCCCGGCACGTGGGCGAACCACGCCTCAAGACTCTGCGAATGCTGGGCGGCCGCCCCGGTTCCGGAACCGCCGGGCGCCCGCAGCACCATCGGCACGGTCGCGGCACCGCCGAGCATGAAGTGGATCTTCGCGGCCTGGTTGGCGATCTGGTCCATCGCCTGCGCCGTGAAGTCGGAGAACTGGATCTCCACGATCGGGCGCATGCCGGCCAGCCCGGCGCCGACAGCGGCGCCGACGATGCCGAGTTCGCTGATCGGGGTGTCGCGCACCCGTTCGGTGCCGAACCGGTGGACCAGGTCGCCGCTGACGCCGAACGCACCGCCGTAGGTGCCGACGTCCTCGCCGAACAGGAACACCCGCTCGTCGGCAGCCATGGCCTGCGCCATCGCCTCGCGTACGGCCTCGGAGTAGGTCAGCGTGCGCGGCTCGGCCGCCGCGGGGGTCGCCGAACCAGTGACCGGTCCCGACTCGGGCGCCGCGGCGCCGTTCACCGTTTCGCTCGTCGTCGTCATCCTCGGGTTCCTCCGGCGATCGATTCCCCTGCTGGGGCGTACACGGCGTCGGTCAACGTGGCGGCGTCGGCGTCCGGCGCGGCGGTCGCCGTGCGGATCGCCTCCCGCACCCGGTCGCGGGCGAGCGTGCGACACTCCTCGACGTCCGATTCGGACAGCGTGGGTACTTCGGACGACGCCGATCCCGCCGCACCTCCGCCGGTGACGACCGCTTCGAACGCCGCGATCGGGTCGCGTTCGCGCCAGCTCTCGATCTCCTCGCGGGTGCGGTAGAGGTTCTTGTCGCTCTTGGAATGCCCCTTCCACCGGTACGTCAGCGCCTCCACGAAGGACGGCCCACCGCCCGACCGGGCGCGCTGCACGGCCTCGGCGACGACGTCGTGCACGGCCTGCGGATCGTTGCCGTCCACCGTCACACCCGGAATGCCGTACCCGCGGGCGCGTTCGGCGAGCGTGTCGACGTTGAACGCCCGGTCCACCGACATCGACATCCCGTAGCGGTTGTTCTCGCACACGAACACGACGGGCAGGTCCCAGATCGCGGCGAGGTTGACGCCTTCGTGCCAGGCACCCTCGTTGACCGCGCCGTCGCCGAAGAAGCTCACGACGACCTGCGAGCCCCCGCGCATGCGCACCGCCAGGCCGGCACCCGCGGCGATGGGTACGCCGCCCGCGACGATGCCGTTGGCGCCGAGGTTTCCGGTGGCGACGTCGGCGATGTGCATCGAACCGCCGCGGCCCCGGCAGTAGCCGGTCTCCTTGGCCAGCAGCTCGGCCATCATCGCGTCCAGCTTCGCGCCCTTCGCGATGCAGTGTCCGTGGCCGCGGTGGGTCGAGGTGATGTAGTCGCCTTCGGACAGTGCCATGCAGGCGCCCGTCGGCACGGCCTCCTGGCCGATCGACAGGTGCATCGTGCCGTGCATGAGCCCGCGCGCGAACATGTCGTCCACCGCCTCCTCGAAGCGGCGGATCGTCCACATGGTGGTGAGGGCGTGTTTGGCCCGGCCCGCCTCGGTTGTCAGCGTCACCGGACCGTCACCTCCTCGCCCGCGAGCAGCCGGTCCTGCAGCCGCCGCAGCGTGGCGATCGTCGTGCTCTCGTCCACGGCGACGTCCTCGGCCGTCAGCACCGTGCCCTCCGGGACGTCACGCAGCACCCTGCCGCCCGCGACGAGGCCGAGCGGAAGGTGCCCGTCGTCGCGCACCGCCGTGGCCCGGTCGGTGATGCCGTACACGGTCTCCCCGCCGATACCGTCGATCGCCTCGCCCGCGGCGAGATCGCGCTTGGCGACCGCGAGGACCTCGGCGTTCCACGCGACCGGGGCGAGACTCGGCGTGCGGTCCAGCACGGCCTCGGCGACCGACAGCGGCGCCTCGACGCTCGCCAGGTGGTACGGGCGGTAGAACGCGTAGTAGGGGCCCTTGCCCATGCCCAGGTAGGCCATCTCGGACACGACCGCGGGGTGGTCGCTGCGGCCGATGACGAACACGCCGGGAGCGACCGGGCCGGTGCAGTAGTCCACCATGCCCTCCCCGGGCAGCACGCCGCCGTCGGCCTCCGGCCGGAACGTCTCCGCAAGCGCCTCGACCGTGCTGTGCGGACCGGTCATGCCCCGGGACGGCACGGCCAGATCCACGCCGTTGGCGAGCGCCGCCATCTCGATCATCGTCTTCGAGCCGTCGACGAAGCTGGCGAGCATGTGCGGGTTCATGCCCTTCGCCTCGGCCTCCTCGGTCAGCGACGCGGGCGTGGCCGATGGGCGGAGCGGATTGTTCTTGCCCTTGCCCGCGCAGACGACGTCGAACCCGATGTCGCGCACGTAGTCGGCGAGGGCCTTGCATTCGACGGGTTCGTCGCCGCGGCACACCGTGTACACGCGGCCGGTCCGTTCGGCGACGGTCTTCAGCAGGTAGCCGATGGTCACGTCGCACTCGACGTTCAGCATCGCGATGTCCTGGCCCGCGAGCAGGCCGTGGAACGCCACCTGGGCACCGACCTCGGGGACGCCGCTCGCGTCCACGAGTACGTCCAGCGGCAGCGCGGTCAGCGCGGTCGCGTCCTCGGTGACGACCGGCGTGCCGGCCTCGATCATCCGCGACAGCTCGGCGCGGTCACCGCTCAGCACGGCGTCCCCGCACCCCGCTTCGGCGAAAGCGCGGCGGCCGCGATCGGGGGCGATGTCGGCGATCGCGGCGACCTCCATCCCGGCGATCCGGCTCGCCTGCACCACGAACCCGAGCCCCATCTGCCCCGCACCGACGAGCCCTACCCGGACCGGACGGCCCAGTTCCCGTTCCCGTGCTCGCAGCCGATCGACATACCTCATCCGCGTTTCCTCCGGTCCGCTTCGTCGCGCCTGATGCGGGTGAACGTGCACACCTCCGCATTGCACGGCCGCGTTTGCACATATGTGATTACGGTGTGCACCTTGGTTCTTCCTTGGTAGCACGGGAGATCTGCAGCACACAAGATTCAGAGATGCGCACATATGTGCACTTGCGCCGCTGCCTCACAGATGTGCGCTGCGCCGCGTGCCCACGCCATCGCGGCCGCGCCCCACCGTCCGTCGTCGCGTCGACCCACACCTCGGCCCGGGGCCGCAGTCCGGGTCCGCGGCCGTGGGCACACACACGGGCGGCCGCGCATCCCGTTCGTGCCGGGAGACGCGGCCGCCCGCGCTTGTCGTGTGTCCGCCGGATCGCCGGCGGTGCGGTCAGGTTCGGGCCGAGCGCAGCCCGCCCGCGTTGAGTCGTCCCGCCATGCCGATCGCCTCGCGCACCGCCTTGGCGAGTGCCGCCGATCCGGCCCGCTCCTCGGCACCGTCGACCGGACCCCTCAGCTCGGTCCGCTCCGTGAACCGCGCGAACACCGACGTTCCCTGCATCGCCTGCGCCCGCGTGATCTCACCCCGCTTGCGGTCGACCACCAGCAGCACGATCGCACCGCGGAGTCGGCCCTTCGCCCGCCCACTGACCAGGAGCATGCCGCTGCGGTTCTCGTCGTCGGCGAGCGCGTTGACCGCGCTCTGGTACGCCAGGTGCTGCCGGTAGCTGAGCACGCCCGCCACCACGAACGCACCGAGGATCAGCACCACGGCCTGCCAGGTCACGGCGTCGCTCCCCGGAACCCGACCCGCGCACCGGCTGCGGGCGTCGAGACCGTGCCCTTGGCGTGCACGGCGCCCGGCAACAGCTCGGTACCGTCGTCGGGGTTCAGGTACACGACGATGTGCCCGAGCGTGCTCAGGTTCTCGTGGGCCCTGTCCCCCACCGCGGTCACCTCGACCTCCTCGTCACCGATGCTGAACACGTCGCCGGTGCGGATCTCCCGCGCCGGGCCCGTAGCGGGGCCGTGCACCACGCTCACGCTCTCCAGCGCGTCCGGGATGGGGTCGGCGTACAGGATGACGACGCCGCCTTCGACCATCTCCGCGGCCTCGTCCCCGGCACGCAGGACCGTGCTCTCGTAATAGAAGCTCATGTGTTCCTCCTCGAACCCGAACTCGCCGGCCCGCTAGAGACCGAAGCTTGCGGCCCACGCGATGACGACCGCAAGTGGCGACGTGATCATGCGGCTGATCAGCACGGCAGGTGTGCCGACCGCCACGGTTTCCGGTTTCGCCTCACCGAGCGCCAGGCCGACGGGCACGAAGTCGCAGCCCACCTGCCCGTTGATGGCGAACAACGTCGGCAGCGCGTACTGCACCGGCAGCGCACCGATGGCGATCTGACTGCCCATGAGGGTGCCGACCACCTGCGCGATGGCGGCGCCCGGACCGAGCACCGGCGACAGGAACGGCAGCGCGACCACGAAACTGATCGCGAGCAGGCCGAACGGGTTACTCGCGATCGGCGAGAGCACCCGGCCCATCCACTCGGCCACGCCCGTGTACATGACGATACCGAGCAGCAGGCTCACATAGGCCATGAACGGCAGGATGGTCTTCAGCGTCAGGTCGACCGTCTGCCTGCCCGCAGCCAGCATCGTGTTGACGAAGGTGCCCACGGCGGAACCGAATCCGACGAACACGTTCGTCACCGCGTGGAACGCCTTGCCCACCGGGCCGCCGACCGGCAGGGTCGCCGCCACCGCCGACGCGGACGGCCGGTCATCCCGGGGCGGCACGCCGCCGCCGGGCGCCGCACCACCCGACGCGCCGCTGCTCTCGGCGGCGCTCGGAACGCCCCCCGCCGCGACTTCGCCGTCCGATGTGGACCTGGCGATCTCGTTCATCCCCACCGCGGAGACGAACAGTTCCTCGGTGATGAACTTCGCCAGCGGGCCGCCGGGAGCTCCCGGATAGACGTCCACGGTGGGGATGCCCTTGCGCGGGTAGACGCCGATGCGCGCGGTGCCGCCGCAGTTGATGACGGCCGCCACCACCTCGTCGTCGGGCACGGACGTGTTGAACCCGTCCACCGCTTCGGCCCCGGTGAGGTCGGCGATCTTCTGCGCCACCGGGTGGATCCCACCGCCGGTCACCGACAGGACCTTCGTGCGCGTTTCGTCCGCCCGCAGTGTCAGGCCGGGCCCCCAGCCACCTGCGCCCGCGCGCACGAAGACCGTGGACGATTCCGTATCGGTCGCTGTCGTGTCCTGCCCAGCCGTCGTCTCGTGGTCGGTCATGCCTTCTCACCCGCCTTCGCCTGCTCGAATTGCCGGTCGAAATCGGCGAAGACCTCGCTACGGCCGGTCCGCTTGATCATGAACGCGGTGAGTTTCTCGGTGATGATGCCGCGAATGAAGATCACGAGGATGCCCACGAGGAAGTACCGCAGCGCCAGCGGCACCGTGGACTCGCCGAGCTGCGTGACGCCGTTGGCGATGCCGAACCAGACGAACAGCTCACCGGCGTTCGCGTACGGGAAGAACGTCGTCACCGGGTGCACGAACGACACCGCGGAGTCGTAGAACGCGGGCTTGTACCGCTCGGGCAGGAACCGGCCGAACGAGTAGGCCATCGGGTTCGTCAGCATCAGCAGCGCGAGGATCGGCATGACCGAGTAGCGGGTGATCCACCACCGGCCGCACCACTCGACCGCACGCGTGACGCGCTGCTCGCCGATGAACGTGGTGAGCGCGTACATGAACGTGAGCAGCACGATCAGTGTCGGCAGGATGCCGGTCACGAGCTCGACGAACTGCGAGCCCGCTTCCTCGAACAGGCCGATGAAATGGGTTCCCAGCCATTCGAAGACACCCAGCACACCCCCGCTCGTCTCACCCTCCGGCTGAGCCGGCTGCTGCTGCGCCATTACAGCAAGCACTTGCATTCCCTGGCCTCCTTCTCGGCCCCCGGCGGATATGCGCTGATAGACGTGCGGACCCGGCCGTCATCCGGCCGGTCCGGCGCCTGCATGATCGGTGCCCCGAGTCCGTTGCCCGTTCTCGTTCGCACCCGTTGCACATTGCGCTGACTGCACATATGTGCAAACCTTGTTCACGTTTGCCAGTGATGTGTGTAACATGCCGTCGAACCGTCGACAAGGCCCCGGAGGCGACCGGGACCGGGAAGCAAGGGAGCACCTCAATGCCGGAGATCCACGTCAAGGTCGGCTCGTCCGTCGGACTCCACGCCAGGCCGGCGAGTCAGTTCGTCAAAGCCGCGACCGCCAGCGGCAGCGACGTCCGCATCGGCAGGCCGGGCTCCGACCTCGTGGACGCTCGCAGCATGTTGTCGGTACTGAGCCTGGCCATCGGGCACGGCGAAGAGGTCGTCCTGCGC
This sequence comes from Prauserella salsuginis, assembly GCF_024648885.1. Classification (GTDB taxonomy): domain Bacteria; phylum Actinomycetota; class Actinomycetes; order Mycobacteriales; family Pseudonocardiaceae; genus Prauserella; species Prauserella salsuginis. Next base: position 1,099,830 of record NZ_JANBBF010000008.1, read on the forward strand.
ACCGACGGCGAGGGCGCCGGCGATGCCCTCACCGAACTGTCCCGCATGCTCGAGTCCGATTTGGACGCGTGATCGATGCCACCGCCCCGAGACCAGCAGTCGCTCGTCGCAGCGGCGCGGCTGTACTACGAGGAAGGCCGCTCGCAACACGAGGTCGCCAAGACGCTCAACATCAGTCGCTCCAGCGTGTCCCGGATGCTCACGGCCGCACGGGAACACGGCATCGTGCGCATCGAGATCAACGACCCGACGGGCCGTGACATGGATCTCGAGGCGGAACTGGCCGAGCGGTTCGGACTGCGCGACTGCCGTGTCGCCGAGATCCACAGTGGCGACCGCCCACTGCAGCGCGTGGGCGACCTCGGCGCGCGCTGGCTGCTGGACACGGTCCAACCGGGACAGCGGATCGGCGTTTCCTGGGGCACGGGCCTGCAGGCGCTCGTACAGTCCATCCCGGACGAAGGCGGACTCGACGTCGAAGTGCTGCCACTGGTCGGCGGACTGTCCGTAGTGGACACCGCTATCAGCGGTGAGGAACTGGTCCGCGACCTGGCGGGCAGGCTCGGCGGCAGATACCAGCGCCTCCACGCGCCCGCGTTGCTGACCTCGAAGGAGGGCAGGGACGTGCTCCTGGCCGAACCGAGCGTCCAGGCGACCCTGGACGCCGCCCGGCGGGTGCAGGTCGCGCTCGCGGGCGTCGGCCGGGTCGGCCGCGGCTCGTCGGCGTCGTTGGTGACGGCCATGAGCCTGTCCGCCGAGGAACGGGCGGGGTTCGACGCCGCAGGGCCGGTCGGCGACGTCTGCGCACGGTTCTTCGACGCCGCGGGCAAGGCCGTCACCGGGCCCGCCGACGACCGGGTGCTCGCGGTATCGCTGGCCGACCTGGCGGCGATCCCGACGGTCGCCGGTGTGGCGGCGGGACCCGAGAAAGCCGACGGCGTCCTCGGAGCGCTGCACACCACCGTGCTCGACGTGCTGATCTGCGACAGCTCACTGGCCAGGGCGCTGCTCTCGGAACGGGGCGCGGTAGCTTGAGCTCGTGAACATCGAGTTCGGTCCCGTCACTCTCCCCGACGAGAACGCGCGCGCCGGTGCGCTGCAGCGGCACGCTGCGCTGCTGTCACCCCCGCGCTCGCTGGGCAGGATGGAACGACTCGGCGCCTGGCTCGCCGCGTGCCAGGGTCGGACCCCGCCCCGGCCGCTGCGGCGGATGCGCGTCGTGGTGTTCGCCGCCGATCACGGCGTCACCGCCGAGGGGGTGTCCCTCGGCGGTCCCGGCACGACGCGGGCGCTGCTCGACGCGCTCGACACCGGCTCGGCACCGCTGAACGTCCTCGCCGAGGTGGCGGGCGCCGGGATCCGGGTGGTCGACGTGGGTACGGCAGGCGGCTCCGGGCCGGACCACGTACGCAGCGGGTCCTCTTCCATCGCCACGGCGGACGCGCTGACCGAGGAGGAGACCGAGGCCGCGGTGCGTGCCGGGATCCGTGCGGCCGACGCGGAGATCGACGAGGGTGCCGACGTCCTCGTGGCCGCCGAGCTCGGTGCGGGCGTCACGACCCCCGCCGCCACTCTGGTCGCGGCACTGACCGACACCGAACCCGTCGCCGTCGTCGGACGCGGTTCGGGGATCGACGACCGGGCGTGGATGCGTAAGACCACCGCGGTCCGGGATGCGCTGCGGCGCTGCCGGCCGGTCACCGGCGACCCGTTCGGACTGCTGCGCACCGCGGGCGGCGCGGATCTCGCCGCGATGACCGGATTCCTGGCACAGGCGGCCACTCGGCGGACCCCGGTGGTGCTGGACGGTCTGCCCTCGACCGCGGCGGCACTGCTGGCCGAGGAAATCGCGCCGGGCGCGCGGTCCTGGTGGCTGGCCGCTCACCGCGCGGCCGAGCCCGCCCAGGTGATCGCGCTGGAGCACCTGGACCTGGATCCGGTACTCGACCTGAACCTTCGGCTCGGCGCAGGCACCGGGGCCGCGACCGTGCTGCCGATGCTCGCCTCCGCGGCACGGCTACTCACCGACGTCGCCGAGCGGCCGGCACTGCCCGCCGACGCCGACATCACCTGACCTGGCACCCGGCGCGACCGCCGCAACCACGCGAACGTGAGTACGGGGTCCGCACCGCGCGGTCGCCGGACCCGCAGTGGCGGACCCGCAGCGTCAGGTCCTCAGCGCCGGACCTTCTCAGCGCCGGACCTTCTCAGCGCCGGACCTTCTCAGCGCCGGACCTTCTCAGCGCCGGAACCGCGGCGTCAGAACCGCGGCCTCAGAACGTGTGGCCTCAACAACGCGTGGGCTCGGCCTCACGGTGTCGGCCCGCGGAAGCAGCAGTCCGCGGGCCGACACCGGGATGCGGTCAGTCGAACTTGTGCACCCAGCCGTGATCGTCGGTGCGGGTGCCTTCCTGGATGCCGGTGAGCTGTTCGCGCAGCGCCATCGTCAGTTCGCCGGGCTCGCCGCTGCCGACGGTGAACTCGCCGTCGGCGTGCTTGACGTGCCCCACCGGAGTGATCACCGCGGCCGTGCCGCAGGCGAACACCTCGGTCAGTTCCCCGGACTTCGCAGCGCTCTCCCACTCCTCGGTGGAGATCCGCCGCTCCTCGACCCGGAGGCCGCGGTCGGCCGCCAGCTCCAGCAGCGACCGGCGGGTCACGCCGGGCAGCAGGGATCCGCTCAGCTCGGGCGTCACCACGGTCGCATCGCTGCCCGAGCCGAAGACGAAGAACAGGTTCATCCCGCCCATCTCCTCGACCCAGCGGTGCTCGGCCGCGTCGAGCCACACCACCTGGTCACAGCCCTGTTCGACGGCCTGCGCCTGCGCGACGAACGAGGCCGCATAGTTACCGGAGCACTTGGCCTCACCGGTGCCGCCCGGCGCGGCCCGCACGTACTCGGTCGAGAGCCACACCGTCACGGGCTTGACCCCGCCGGCGAAGTACGACCCGGCCGGCGAGGCGATGAGCAGGTACAGGTATTCGGCCGACGGGCTGTTCACGCCCAGCCCCTCACCGGTGGCGATCATGAACGGCCGCAGGTACAGGGCATCACCCTGACGCGTCGGCACCCAACGCTTGTCGATGTCGAGGAGTTCGGCGATCGACCCCAGGAACAGTTCGTCGGGCAGCTCCGGCATGGCGAGCCGGCGGGCGGAGTCGCGGAATCGCTGCGCGTTGGCATCGGGCCGGAACGCGCCGATGGTGCCGTCGGGCTGGCGGTACGCCTTGAGACCCTCGAAGATCGCCTGCCCGTAGTGCAGGACCTGCGTCGCCGGGTCGAACGTCAAGGGCGCGTACTCGCGCACCTCGGCGTCGTGCCACCCCTGCTCGGCGTTCCACTTCACGGTGACCATGTGGTCGGTGAACCGCACGCCGAAACCCGGATTCTCCAGTACCTCCGCTACGCGCTCCGCGGAGGTCGCGTGCGTGCTGGGAATACGGGTGAACAGGGTTGTCGTCGTCATGCTCGGAGCATATCGCCCCGATGGCCCCACAACGCCATACCCGGTCGTTACCATCTGGGCGTGAACATGAATCCGCAGCACCCGGGCACCCCGTACGCGGCGCAGTCCGCGCCCTACCCGCCGACCTCCCAGCCGACGGGCGGGGAGGCGCAGCCATCGCCGTCGGGCGGCGGCTTCGGCACCCTCGCCGGTGCCGCGCTGCTGACGTTCGCCGGCGGGATGGCGGTCCTGATCGGCTACCTGATGATCGGGGGCTTCGGCGCCATCATCGGTATTTTCGGCGCGATCTTCGGCATCGTGTGGCTGGCGGGCGTCCACGGCGGCAACGTGTTCCCGCGCGAGGGGTTCCCGACGAAGTCGCTCGGCGGTCTCGCCGTGGCGTCCCTCGTACTGCTCGGCCTCGCGGCCGCCATGACCTGACCGAGTCCCGGTCACAGGCGGGTCAGCAACCCGCCGAACAGCAGGACGGCCGTCACGACCACGGCCACCTGCCTGGGGCCTCGCGGACCCGCTGCGGCGCGGGCGGCGAACTCCGCGAGCGCCAGCATCGCCGCCACCGTCACCGCCGCCGCCGGCGCCAGCAGAGCCGCCGGGATCGCGGCCACCGCGGCGGGCACGACCACGGCCGTGATCCGTGACGGATGCGCGCGCTCACTGGCCGCACCGAACGCGGTGAGTGCCGCCGGGAGGCACGCGAGCGTCACGACAGCGCCCAGTGCAGGCGCGAGTGCCTGGGCGTCCGCCGCGGCGAACGTGTCCCGCAGCGACGTGGTCGACAGGCCGAGCCGCAGCGGGCCGAGCTGGTACAGCGCGGCGACCGCCACGCCCAGCGCCGCGACGGCACCCATCACGACCGTGCGCCGCGACCGGCCACGCAGCACGGGCACGAACACCGCGGCGGCCGACAGCACCCCGCCGAGAACGCCCCACGGCGTGTCCCCGCCGAGCGGCTCGGCCACCGGCGACGGTGCCGGGCTCACCCCGAGACACACCGCCACGAAGGCGGCGGCCGCGAGCAGCAGCAGGCCACCCACCCAACGGCGCCAGTACGCGTCGAGCCGGACCCCCGCCACGTCGGCGACCGCGACCGCGGCCACCACCAGCACGGCCGCGGCGGGCCGGTGGTCCGGCACCAGGTAGGCCGCGAACGTCGAGGCGGCCAGCACCACGATCGCCAGGCGTGCCGCGCGGCCGAAGCCGTCGACGAGTCGCGCGAGACCCGGCCGGGCCATCACCCCGGCTGCCGCCCTGCCGCCCGGTACGGCGTCGCCGCGCTCGACGCCCGGCTCGGTCCCGTCGTCGCCGTCGCGGGAGTCGCCGTAGCCGGGAGCCCGGCCGTCGGGCACGCCGCTGCGCGAGCTGCCGAGGCGAGCCGTACCGGGTTCGGCCACCACCACGAACACCGTGGCCAGTGCCATGCCCACCGGGGCCCACCAGCCGGCTCCCGCCACGGCCGCGGCGAGCCCGCCGAGCACGCCCAGCGCGATCCACACCGCTGCTCACCTGCCTTCGTCCGCCGTCACCGGCACACCTACCTCCGGCGGCCGCAGGAGGCGTCAATAGCATGGCTGACGAGTGAACACCCGAGATGAGGAGTCCGAGCGTGGCCGTTCCGAAACTTGCCCTGACCGAGCTGACCGAGGCGTCGCTGGCGAAGACCCGCGCGCAGATCGTCGTGGTCGGCACCGTGCAGGCCACCGGCGGCCTCGAACTGGCACCCGGGGCCGAGGCCGTGGACGCGGCGTACGGCGGCACACTCGCCGAGGTGCTCTCGACGCTCGGGGCGACCGGCGCGGCCGAGGAGGTCGTGAAGGTGCCGTCGCTCGGCAGGCTGGCGGCCGACGTGGTGCTGGCGGTCGGGCTCGGCCAGCCGGAGGTGACGGCCGAACAGGTGCGCCGCGCGTCCGGCGCCGCGGGCCGCGCGCTGGCGGGCACGAAGCGGGCGCTCACGACACTGTCGGCCGTCGATCTGCAGGCCGCGACGGAAGGCATCGCGCTCGGTGCCTACGCGTTCACCGAGTACAAGTCCGAGAAGGGCGACAAGCCGGTGCAGACCGTGGACGTCGCCGCGCCCGCCGAGGGCACCACCAAGCAGCACCGCGCCACGCTGAAGGCCGCGACGGCCACCGCGGAGGCGGTCTGCACGGCCCGCGATTTCATCAACACCCCGCCGAACGACCTGTTCCCCGCATCGTTCGCCGACCGTGCGCGCGCGCTGGCCGAGGACGCGGGTGTGGCCGTCGAGGTGCTCGACGAGAAGCAGCTCAAGCGCAAGGGCTTCGGCGGCATCCTCGGTGTCGGCGCGGGCTCGTCGCGCCCGCCGCGGCTGGTCAAGGTGACCTACAAGGGCGCCAAGGCTCGCAAGAAGATCGCGCTGGTCGGCAAGGGCATCACGTTCGACACGGGCGGCATCTCGCTCAAGCCCGCGGCGAACATGGACAACATGACCTCGGACATGTCCGGCGCCGCCGCGGTGCTGTCGTCGGTGCTGCTGGCGGCGAAGCTGAAGTTCCCGCTCGAGGTCACCGCCTACATCCCGCTGGCGGAGAACATGCCGTCCGGCACGTCGTACCGGCCCGGTGACGTGCTGACCATGTACGGCGGCAAGACGGTCGAGGTGCTCAACACCGACGCCGAGGGCCGGCTGGTGCTCGCCGACGCGATCGTGCGGGCGGCCGAGGACGAGCCGGACTACCTGATCGAGACGTCGACGCTCACCGGCGCACAGGTCGTCGCGCTGGGCAACCGGACCGCGGGCGTGATGGGCTCGGACGAGTTCCGCGACCGCGTCGCCGAACTGGGCCAGGCCTCCGGTGAGAACGCCTGGCCGATGCCGCTGCCGGAGGAGCTGCGGTCCGAACTGGACTCGAAGCTGGCCGACCTGGCGAACGTCACGGGGGCGCGCTGGGGCGGCATGCTCGCGGCGGGCATCTTCCTGCGCGAGTTCGTCGCCGACGACCTGCCGTGGGCGCACATCGACATCGCCGGTCCCTCGTACAACACCGGTTCGCCGTGGGGTTACACCGGCAAGGGCGGCACAGGCGTGCCGGTCCGCACCATCGCGGCTGTGCTCGCCGACATCGCCGACAACGGCTGAGCGGTCACGGGCCGGAGCAGCGGAAACACGCGAGCAGCAGGAGGCGTGCGGGTGACGGCGGGCCGCGGCGACCATCCAGAGGGATCGGTCCGCACGGTGCTCACGGGAACCGACGACGCCGTCGACGCGACCGTCACCCGCGAGGCGCTGCTGCTCGCGTGTGCGGGTGCGCTCGGCGAGTCGGACCGGCTGGTGCGGCACTGGACGACCGCCACCGGCCGCGGCGTGGACCGGCTCGCCGCCACCGCCGTCACCGCGCGGGCGTGGGCGATGCTGCTGGCCGCCCGCGACGACCTGTCGGAGGAGGAATCCCGGCGGCCGGACTGGGCCGAGGGTCTCGTACCGCTCGACCTGGACGCCGAACAGGCCGAGCACGAGAAGGTGCTCGGTGAGCGGGACGCGCTGCCTCCGCGGGGCAGGCGGCAACGTGAGGCCGCGGCCGACGCGGAGCGGGCCGCTGCCGCCGGGGACACCGACGCCGCCCGTGAGGCGCTGCACCGGTGGACCGATGTCGCCAGGGAGATCCCGCAGCCGGACGCCGCCACCCTCGCGGCATGCCGGCATGTCGCGACGCTGCTGGTTGCCGGGGAGCTGGCCGTCGACGCGGAGTGGGCACAGAGCTACACGGGCGCACTCGTCGCCGCTCTCGACCAGCGGTATCGTCGCGAGCCCCGCGACGCCGACTGGCAGGAGCTGATCGACGCGATCATGCGGCTGCGGGGCGAACCGGACGCCGTGCCGCCGCCCGCGTCGGTCGCCGCGATCGACCACGCCGAGAACCGGCTCGGCCGAACCCTGCCGGAGGAGTTCCGCACGTTCCTCGGCATCTGCGACGGCCTGCGCGCCGACGTCGTGTTCCCGCGGCTGCTCGGGGTGGCCGAACTCCGCCACGGCGCGGAAACGGGTGCGTCCGGCCCCGGCATCGTGATCAGCGATCCGCCCGGGTTGACGCTCTGGCCGTCCGGCGAGGTCACCGAGGACGACGAGCTGTTCGGCCGCAGCGTCCACCCCGGCATCCGTTCGGTTCTCGAGGACCACCTGCGCCTGCTGGAGGCGAGCGTCTGACGGTGGTGCCGGCAGCCGTCCGGCCTCGCACGATGCATACGTGCCACCCCGGTACCAATTTTGGTACCGTTCACACATGCCCGCGTTGAACCTGCAGTTCTCCGACGAGGAGATGGCCGACCTGCGTGCGACGGCGGACCGGGAGGGCCGGTCGTTGAAGACCGTCGCACACGACGCCGTCGTGTCGGTCGTGTCGTCGCGGAAACACCTGGTGGCCGAAGCCTCACAACGAGTCGCACGGATCAGCGAAGAGCTGAACGAGCGGCTGGCCAAGTAAGTGCCGGCTGTCTACTACCTCGATGTCGAGGACGTCCTGACAGCCACTCATCACGCCTCCGGCGCCGCGGTCGACGTACGCGATTTCGGGCTCCTGTCCGCTTCCGTGGCCCGGCCGTCGGCGACCGTGTTCGGCCAGGACGCCTACCCGGACCTGCTCACCAAAGCCGCCGCTCTCCTGCATTCGCTCGTCCGCAACCACGCACTCGTCGACGGCAACAAGCGAGCCGCCTGGGCCGGAGCCTGGGTGTTCCTCGAGGTCAACGGACACCGCTTGCGGGATCCCATCGACGTCGACAGCGCCGAACAACTCGTGACCTCGGCGGCGAAAGGCGTGATCGATGTCCCTGAGATCGCCGAAGGGCTCCGCGCATTTCTGGCGACGTAGGCATCCGTTCGGTACTCGAGGAGCAGCTGCGCCTGCTGGAGGCGAGCGTCTGACGGTGGTGCCGGCCGCCTCCGACACCACCGCCGGCCCTCTCACACCTCCTGAACTCCTGGCCTGCCGTTCTCGACGACGAACCCGGCCAGCGTGCTCACCGGCGCGCCGCGCCGCGTGACGTACGGCACCGCGCGGTAGTCGGCGCGGTAACTGTCGCGGTCGACCGTGCAGCGCACGTAGCCGCGCCGCTGGTTGTAGAACTTCATGTGCGGGTTGGCGGCCAGCCACTGCTCACCACGCCGGTCCGTGTCGGCGCCGTCGCCGCCCGAGCTGATCGACGTGCCGAGGAACTCCGCACCCACCGTGGGCGACTCCGGATCGGCGAAGTCCTGCTTCAGATCGGCGGCCATGCTGCAGTGGGCGTCGCCCGTGATCACGACCATGTTCTCGACGCCCCGTTCGACGACACCGTCGAACAGGCGCTGCCGGGCCGGTTCGTAGCCGTTCCAGTTGTCCATCGGCAGTCGCAGGCCCTCGCCGGGGTCGCGGTCGGCCCTGGCCATCACCGTCTGCTGGGCGAGGATGTTCCACCGCGCCGTCGAGGAACCGAGGCCGTCGAGCAGCCACCGTTCCTGCTCCGCGCCGAGCATGCTGCGGTCGGGATCCTGCGCCTCCGGCGAGTTCCGGTCGACCTGGTCGCTGCGGTACTGCCGGCCGTCGAGCACGTTGAACTCGGCCAGCGCGCCGAACCGCAACCGCCGGTAGATCCGCATGTCCGGGCCCTTCGGCACCGACGAGCGCCGCAACGGCAGGTGCTCGTAGTAGGCCTGGTAGGCCGCGGCGCGGCGGACGAGAAAGTCGCCGGGGGCGACGCCGTCGTGCTGGGAGATCTCGTCCGCGTAGTTGTTCTCGACCTCGTGGTCGTCCCAGGTCACGATCCACGGGAAGGCCGCGTGCGACCGCTGCAGGTCGGGGTCGGTCCGGTACTGGGCGTGCCGGATGCGGTAGTCCGCCAGCGAGTGGACCTCGTGTGCGGGCGCGTGCGCACGGCCGATGTTCCCGGTCGCGCCGCCCTCGTAGATGTAGTCGCCGAGGTGCACCACCGCGCGCAGGTCCTCGTCGGCGAGGTGGCGGTGTGCCGTGTAGTAGCCGGCCGGATAGTTCTGGCAGGACACGAACGCGAACGCCAGCCGGTCGAGGTTCGCGGCGGCCGTGGGGGCTGTGCGGGTCCGCCCGACGGGGCTGATCTCGCCGCCCGCCCGGAACCGGTAGAAGTACTCGCGGTCCGGCCGCAGCGTGTCGACCTCGACGTGGACCGAGTGACCCAGTTCCGCTGTGGCGTTGGCCACGCCGTGGGCGACCCGTCTGGAGAAACGCTCGTCCTCCGCGACCTCCCACCGGACCGGCACCGCGCCCCGACCCCGCATCCCGCCGGAGCCGTCCTCGGCGAGGGGTTCGGGCGCCAGCCGTGTCCACAGCACCACCCCGCTGGGCAGCGGATCACCGGACGCGACCCCGAGCGCGAACGGGTGGCTCGTGAACCGGGAGCGCTGCGCCGGGGAGGCCCAGGTCGCTCCGGCCGCCAGCCCGCCCGCAGCCAGTGCGGCGCCCGCCGCGCCGCCGAGTCCCAGAAAGCCGAGTCCCAGAAACCTGCGTCGATCGAAGCCGTTCATGACGTCTCCTCCGTCGTGTTCACCGATCGGAGGGACAAGTCATCAGGCCGACCTGATCACGGAATGGCCGGTCGCGGTCGCTCGTATGGAATGCATCGGGCGACCCGCTGAACAGCACCCTGAACAGCACGACCCGGCAGCACCGCTGAACAGAGACCACCCAAGGAACCACCGGACAGCACCGCCGAACAGGCCTGCCGTCCGGGCGCGCAGGCAGCCGCGCCGAGCACCGGAGCGTTGCGCCTCACGCGTCGCGTTCGGCCTCTCGCCTGCGCCGCTCCAGGATCTTCTGGCGCTTCGTGTAGTCGCGCATGCGCTGCGGATATCCGGTGCGTTCCACCTCGTACACCGGGATCGAGCGCTTGCTGCCGAAGTCCTGCGCCTGCCCCAGACTGCCGATACGCCTGCGGGTCCACTCACCGTCGTGCGCGACCAGCACGACCGTCGTCTCGGTGACGTTCGTCCTGGGCTCCACGTACGCCTCGACCCCACGCCGCTGCGACGCCCACGCGTCCAGATGGGCCGTGTCGGCGTCGCTCGCCCCACGCAACGTCCCGGGCCGCTGTTTCCCACCGCGCTTGCTCCGCAGCCGGTCGAACAGCCCCACGTCGATCACCTCTCCAGGTTCGCCTCCGACGATCATTGTCCCTTATTTCCGAACTCGTGGGACAGCCTCACCGACCACACTTCGCGCCTCCCAGGCACGAAGTGACAGGATGTGGCATGACAAGCGCGCGCGTGCGCGCGTGCGTACACCACAGACACCCTCTGGGAGGCCGCGTGGACAGCCGACGCGCCACAGCGCCGCGTAGTGTTCACAGGGCCGACCGGGTGCCGGAGGAAACCTGCGCGAGGGAGTTGGACAAGTGAGCGACGCTGAAGCCGACCTGGTGATCCTGGGTGGCGGATCGGGCGGTTACGCCGCGGCCTTCCGGGCCGCCGAACTGGGCATGTCCGTCACGCTGATCGAGAAGGACAAGCTGGGCGGCACCTGCTTGCATCGAGGGTGCATCCCGACCAAGGCGCTGCTGCACGCCGCCGAGGTCGCCGATTCGGCCCGCGAAGGCGAGCAGTTCGGCGTGAAGACCACCCTCGAGGGCGTCGACATGGCCGGGGTCCACAAGTACAAGGACGGCATCGTCACCCGGCTGTACAAGGGTCTGCAGGGGCTGGCCAAGGCCCACAAGGTCACCTTCGTCGAAGGCTCGGGAACCTACGTCGGCGGCACCACCGTCGAGGTCGACGGCACCCGCTACACCGGCAAGAACATCATCCTGGCGACCGGTTCGTACTCGAAGACGCTGCCGGGCCTGGAGCTCGGCGGGCGGATCATCGCCAGCGAGGAAGCCCTCCAGCTCGACTACGTGCCGAAGAAGGCGATCGTGCTGGGCGGCGGCGTCATCGGCGTCGAGTTCGCCAGCGTGTGGGCGTCCTTCGGCACCGACGTGACGATCGTCGAGGCCCTGCCGCGGCTCGTGCCCAACGAGGACGAGTTCGCCTCCAAGCAGCTCGAGCGCGCCTTCCGCCGCCGCAAGATCGGCTACAAGACGGGCGTGAAGTTCACCGAGGCCAAGCAGGACGACAGCGGCGTCACGGTGACCCTCGAGTCCGGCGAGACGCTCGAGGCCGACGTGCTGCTGGTCGCCGTCGGCCGCGGGCCCAACACCGCGGGCCACGGCTACGAGGAGGCGGGCGTCCAGCTCGACCGCGGGTTCGTCGTCACCGACGAGCGCCTGCGCACGAGCAACCCGAACGTCTACGCCGTCGGCGACATCGTCCCGGGCCTGCAGCTGGCCCACCGCGGTTTCCAGCAGGGCGTGTTCGTCGCCGAGGAGATCGCCGGACTCAACCCGTCGCCGATCGACGAGGACGGCATCCCGCGGGTGACGTACTCGCACCCCGAGGTCGCCTCCGTTGGCCTCACCGAGGCCGCCGCCAAGGAGCAGTACGGCGCCGAGGTCGAGGCGTTCACCTACGACCTCGGCGGCAACGGCAAGAGCCAGATCCTCAAGACCTCCGGCGCGGTGAAGCTGGTCAAGGCGCCGGACGGACCGGTCGTGGGGCTGCACCTCGTGGGCGACCGCGTCGGCGAACTCATCGGCGAGGCGCAGCTGATCTACAACTGGGAGGCCTTCCCCGAGGACGTCGCTCCGCTGATCCACGCCCACCCGACCCAGTCCGAGGCGCTCGGCGAGGCACATCTCGCACTCGCGGGCAAGCCGTTGCACGTCCACGGCTGACGCCCCGGCTCGCACCCAAGACCAACATCGACAACGAACCAAGGGAGTCAGCAAACGATGGCGTACTCCGTCACATTGCCGGAGCTCGGGGAAAGCGTCACGGAGGGCACTGTCACCCGGTGGCTGAAGCAGGAGGGTGAGTCGGTCGCGGTCGACGAGCCGTTGCTGGAGATCAGCACCGACAAGGTCGACACCGAGGTCCCTTCGCCCGTCGCAGGTACGGTCCAGAAGATCATCGCCAAGGAGGACGACACCGTCGAGGTCGGCGGCGAGCTGGCGTTGGTCGACGACGGCTCCGGTGGCGGCGAGTCGGCACCCGCTGCGCCGGCCGCGCCCGCGGAGTCGGCACCCGCAGCGTCGCCCGCACCCGCCGAGTCCGCACCTGCCGAGTCCGCTCCGGCGGCAGCCCCGGAACCCGCCGCTGCGCCCGCGGCTGCTTCCGGTGGCTCCGCATCCGGCAGCCCGGTAACCCTGCCCGAACTGGGCGAGAGCGTCACCGAGGGCACCGTCACCCGGTGGCTCAAGCAGGTCGGCGACACCGTCGAGGTGGACGAGCCGCTGCTCGAGATCTCCACGGACAAGGTCGACACCGAGGTGCCCTCACCGGTCGCCGGCACGCTGTTGGAGATCTCGGCTGGCGAGGACACGACCGTCGAGGTCGGCGGTCAGCTCGCGGTGATCGGCTCGGCCGACGCGGCACCGTCCGCACCGGCTCCCGCATCCACGCCGACGCCGGAGCCCGCGCCGGAGCCCGAACCGGCCCCGGCACCGCAGCAGGAGGCTCCCGCCCCTGCCGCACAGCAGGCCCCGAGCGCCCCAGCCCAGCAGGCGCCCGCCCAGCAGGCTCCGGCCCAGCAGGCTCAGGCACCCGCCGCGCCGGCGCAGTCCGCACCGGCTCCGGCACAGGGTGACGGCGGTGGCACGCCGTACGTGACGCCGCTGGTGCGCAAGCTCGCCGCCGAGCACGGCATCGACCTGTCGACCCTGACCGGTTCGGGTGTCGGCGGCCGTATCCGCAAGCAGGACGTACTCGCCGCCGTCGACGCGAAGCAGCAGCAGGCCCCGGCCGCCGCGCCGGCCGGATCGACGGCCCCGGCGGCGCAGGCCGCACCGTCGAAGCCCGCCGCTGCGGCGCCGGTCTCCGACGCGGAGAAGGCCGCACTGCGCGGCACCGTGCAGAAGGCCAACCGGATCCGCCAGATCACCGCGGAGAAGACCAAGGAGTCGCTGCAGGTCTCGGCGCAGCTCACGCAGGTGCACGAGGTCGACGTCAGCAAGATCGCCAAGCTGCGTCAGCGCGCCAAGTCGGCGTTCCGCGAGCGCGAAGGTGTGAACCTGACGTTCCTGCCGTTCTTCGCCAAGGCCACGGTCGAGGCGCTGAAGCAGCACCCGAACGTCAACGCCTCCTACAACGAGGAGACGAAGGAGATCACCTACCACGGCTCGATCAACCTCGGCGTCGCCGTGGACACCGAGCGTGGGCTGCTGTCGGTGGTCATCCACGACGCCGGTGAGCTGAGCCTGTCCGGCCTGGCCCACCGCATCGCGGACCTGGCCGAGCGGGCGCGCACCAACAAGGTCACGCCGGACGAGCTCACCGGTGGCACGTTCACGATCACGAACATCGGCAGCAACGGTGCCCTGTTCGACACGCCGATCATCGTGCAGCCGCAGTCGGGCATGCTCGGCACCGGCGCGGTCGTCAAGCGCCCGGTCGTGGTGGCCGACGAGGACGGCAACGACACGATCGCCGTGCGGTCGATGTCGTACCTGCCGCTGACCTACGACCACCGGCTGATCGACGGTGCCGACGCGGGCCGCTTCGTGACGACGATCAAGCAGCGTCTCGAGGACGGCAACTTCGAGGACGAGCTGGGCCTCTGACACCGGTTGTCCCCGGCGCCGCGCCGGGGACAACCCGATCGGGCATGCACCGATCGGTCAGTGCACAAATCGGCCGGAGCACAAATCGGCCGGAGCACCAATCGTCCGGGGCACAACTGCAGAATCGGGCGTGAGCCCGTAACCGAATCGAGGGTCTGAACCCGGTGCCGCCATCGGGTTCAGACCCTCGATTCATCGTCGCGCCGGATGATGCGACGTCGAGGGTTGAGCGCATTCCGCGCGGCTCCGGTACGCCGGCGCGGTGAGAACGACGTGACGTCCTCGACCACGCCCGTCCGTAGCGACAGCGGCGCGGCGGGGGCGCATCACCGATAGGGTGGGGCGTTATGCGAGTCATGGTCGCGGGTTCGAGCGGACTGCTGGGCGGGGCGCTGGTCACGCGGCTGCGCACGGCCGGACACGACGTGCTGCGGCTGGTCCGGCGCACCCCGCGGGCCGCCGACGAACGGGGCTGGGAGCCACCCGCAGGACGGATCGACGACGGCGCGTTCGACGGTGTCGACGCCGTGGTGAACCTGTGCGGCGCGCCGCTGGCGTCCAGCCGCTGGAGCGACGCCCGGAAACAGCACCTCGTCGACAGCCGTGTCGAGCCCACGGAGGTCATCGCCGAGACCGTAGCCCGTCACGGGATTCCGGTGCTGCTCAATGCCTCCGGGATCAACGTCTACGGCGACACCGGCGACCGCGAGGTGGACGAAACCGCGCCGACCGGATCCGGTTTTCTCGCCGACCTCTGCCGCGAGTGGGAGTCCGCCACCGAGCCGGCGGTGCGCGCGGGCGCCCGCGTCGTGCTGCTGCGCACGTCCCCCGTGTTGTCGTCCACCGGCGGACTGCTGGCCCCGCTGCGCACGCTGTTCCGACTGGGCCTCGGTGGCAAGCTCGGTGACGGCAAGCAGTACTTCCCGTGGATCGGGCTCGACGACCACGTCGCCGCGATGGAGTGGCTGCTGCGCGGCGCCGGAGTGTCCGGCCCCGTGAACCTGACCGCGCCCGAACCGGTCACCAACGCCGAGTTCACCCGAGCTCTGGGCGAGGCGCTTCGCCGTCCGACACCGTGGCGCGTGCCGGGCTTCGCGCTGCGGACCGTGCTCGGCGAAGCGGCCGACGAGATGCTGCTGTCGGGCCCCCGTGCCGTGCCGTCCCGACTGCCCGAGGCGGGATTCACGTTCAGCCACCCACGCATCGACCAGGCGCTGGCCGCAGTCACCCGATGACGTTCCGATGCCATGCCCGGACCGCCCACGTCGACGCGCAGGCCGCACCCGGGGACGGGCCGTACCCGGCTGACGAGCACCGGCCTCGCGTTGCTGGTGCTGTTCACCGCGCTCGGCCTCGTCGCCCGTGACGGCACGGGCGTCGATCGCGCGCTGACCGAAGGCCTGCACGGCGTGTGGCGCACCACGGCCGGTGACGTCGCGGCGGTCGTCGGCATGGTGCTGGGCCCGGTTCTGCCCCTCCTGCTGGCCGCCGCCCTCGTCGTGGCCGCGCTGCGGTACCGCCGGTCCGATCCATACCTCGCGGGCCTGCTGGTACGTGTCCTCGTCGTGCTCGGCGCATGTCGCATGGTCAGCGCCGTGGCGAAACCGCTGTTCGCGCGCGACCGGCCCCGGCAGTTCCCGGACTGGGCCTTTCCCAGCGGACACGTCACCTCGGTGGCGGCGACCGGGTTCGCCGTCTGGCTGCTGACGGCGTGGGTGGCGCCGCAGCTGCGCCGCCGGGCTGCCGCCACGGCCGGCGTCGCCGTCGCGGTGTGCGCGGCGAGCCGCATCGTGCTGGAGGTGCACTGGCTGACCGACACGGTGGGCGCGGTCGTCGGCGTCGCCGGTGCCGGCCTGGTGACGACGGTGGCGCTGCGACTGACGCCGGTCCCGCCACGAAGGCCGGGAGTAGAGTCGGCTCCGTGACTGCGAACGCGAACCTTTCCTGCCGCACCGCTTCCGACCCGGTCGACGTGCGGGAGATCGGCACGATCGACTACCTCGAGGCGTGGGAACTGCAGCGCAAGTACGCCGACGCCCGCGCCGACGAAACCGGTCCGGACACGATGCTGCTGCTGCAGCACCCGTCGGTGTACACGGCGGGCAAACGCACCCAGCCCGAGGACCGGCCGACCGACGGCACGCCGGTGATCGACGTCGACCGCGGCGGCCGGATCACCTGGCACGGGCCGGGACAGCTCGTCGGCTACCCGCTCGTGAAGCTGGCCGACCCGGTCGACGTGGTGCAGTACGTCCGCCGGGTCGAGGAGGCCCTCATCCACGTGTGCGAGACCTTCGGTGTGCACACGGGCCGTGTCGACGGCCGCAGCGGCGTGTGGCTGCCGGCCGACGACCGCGGCCCGGAACGCAAGATCGCCGCGATCGGCATCCGCGTGCAGCGCGGGGTGACCATGCACGGATTCGAGCTCAACTGCAACGCCGACCTCAGCGCGTTCGACCGGATCGTGCCGTGCGGCATCAGCGACGCGGGCACGACGTCGCTGTCGAAGGAGCTCGGCCGTGACGTGCCGGTCGCCGAGGCGTTGCCGTACGCGCGCGATGCGGTGCTGGCGGCGCTCGACGGTGAGTTGCCGGTGAGCGACGACCGCTGGCTCCCCCGCCAGCAGCCATCCGCCCCCGGCGTCACGTTCGCCCTCCAGAACTGAGAATGCCCCCAAGGGCACTTTGGTTGCGTTGAGTGCAACTAAAGTGCCCCTGGGGGCAGTCCGGTACCCCACCCATCGTCGCGGGTGCTCAGTCGAGCTGGCGGGCGACCTCGGAGCCGATGAGTTCGAGGTGGTCGAGGTCCGACAGGTCGAGGACCTGCAGGTACAGCCGCGACACGCCGGTCTTCTCACGCCAGTGGCCGATCGTGTCGACGACCTCGGCGGGTGTGCCGGCGAGGCCGTTCTGCTTCAGTTCCGGCACCTCGCGCCCGATGGCGTTCGCACGCCGGGAGATCTCGGCCTCGTCGCGTCCGACGGCCACGACGAGTGCGGCGGACCGGCGGACCGGCGTGGTGCGACCGGCTTCCTTCGCGGCCACGTCGACGCGTTCGAACTGCGCCGCCGCCGACTCGGCGTCCATGAACGGGGTGTTGAACTCGTCGGCGTAGCGCGCCGCGAGCGCGGGCGTGCGCTTCTTGCCACCGCCGCCGAGGATCACCGGCGGGTGCGGTCGCTGCGCCGGCTTCGGCAGGCCGGGGGCGCCGTCGAGCGTGTAGTGGTCGCCGGAGAACGAGAACGTCTCCCCTTCGGGTGTGTCCCACAGGCCGGTGATGACAGCCAGCTGCTCGGTGTAGCGGTCGAACAGTGTCTTCGTGGGCGGCAGGTCGATGCCGTAGGCGGTGTGCTCGTCGGCGTACCAGCCGGAGCCGAAACCGAAGTCGATGCGGCCGCCGGACATGCGGTCGGCCTGCGCCACGGAGATCGCCAGCACGGAGGGATGCCGGAACGTCGCCGCAGTGACGAGCGTGCCCAGCCGGATGGTCGAGGTCTCACGGGCTAGACCTGCGAGTGTGAGCCACGCGTCGGTCGGCCCCGGGAGGCCGGACGCGTCACCCATCTTCAGGTAGTGGTCGGAGCGGAAGAACGCGCCGAAGCCGTTGTCCTCGGTTGCCTTCGCGACCCGGAGGAGGTCCTCGTAGTCGGCGCCTTGCTGGGGTTCGGTGAAGATCCTGAGTTCCACGGTCCAAAGACTAAGAGGTCGCGTGCAGCGCGTCCCTTTGGGCGGCGGCGGGAGACGGGCGGGCTAGAAGGTCGCGCGCAGCGCGTCCGCTTGGGCGGCGGTGGGAGACGGGCGGGCCGCCGCATCGAGTTCTGGACGCAACACCGCGAGTTCTGCGTTCAGCATCACGAGATCTGCGCTCAGTACCGTGAGTCACTCAGTACCGTGAGTTCTGCACTCGCCCGTCGCCCAACCACCGCCCCGACGACGCGCTACCGCGCGGCAGCGTCCTCGGCGCGGTCCCCGGCCTGCCCCCTCGGCGCGGTCCCCGGCCTGCCCCCTCGGCGCGGTCCCCTTCGCGCCGGCCGGTCATGCGTCGGCGGCAGGTCTGCGCACCTGGTTCAGCAGCCGCACGACCACGTCCTCGATCTCGTCACCGACCTTGCGCTGGTCGGTGGAGTGGGCGATCTCGGTGGCTGCGCTGCACAGTGCGCCGAACAGCAGCCGGGACGTCACCTCGACGGGCACGGCGAGCACCTCGCCCGCATCGATGAGGTCCTGCAGCGCCTGTTTGATGAGCCCGAAGCTGTAGCGGTCCTCGGCCTCGCGCCAGCGCGCCCAGCCCATGACGACCGGTGCCTCCTGCAACGCGAGCCGCTGGTAGGCCGGGTCGAGGCAGCTGCCGATGAACTCGCGCAGCCCGTTCAGTGCGCGGTCCCACGGCGGTTCCGGCCCGCTCAGAATCTTCTCCAGCCGCCCTTTGACGTCGCTTTCGACCTCGTCGAACGCGGCCTCGAACACCGCTTGTTTGCCGCTGAAATGGTGGTACAGCGCGCCTTTCGTCACACGCGCGCGCTTCGCGATCTCGTCGAGCGACGTGCCCGCGTAGCCGCGTTCCGTGAACAGCCTGACGGCACTCTTGACCAGGGCAGCTCGCGTCGATTCCGAGTAATCGTCACGCCTGGACCGCATTGTCACCACGCTCACAACTGTACTCGGGTTTCCCACCGCCATACCGGTGGTATGTTCGTGCTGTCGGCTCCATACCCACGGTATGCCGCAAACCCGCGGTATGACCATGTGTCCCGACCCAGAGTCGCGTAAACCACGCAACAGGGGGATCCCATGAGCTGGAACGACTACTACAGACGACGCGACATCCTCGACACCGTCGTGCGCCGCGCCCGGCGCAATCCCGAGGCGCCACTGTCGATCGCCGAGATCCCGGGAGCGACCGAAGAGTTCGGCACAGAGGAGAAGGTGCTGCTCGCCCTGCACTATCGCTGGCAGCAGGCACTCAGCGGGCGACTGCGCACCGAGGTCGGCGGCCCCGAGGACTCCGCGGACCTGCCGGGCGGCCGCGACGCGGACCATGTCGACGCCGTGTCGCGCGCATGGCGCAAGACGTGCTCCGACCACGCGACCCTGCGCGCCGTGCTGGACGCACACCTGGACGACCATCCGCCACTGCGCCGTGCCCACGAGGCGCAGCTGCGCATGCTGGCCATCACGGCAGGACTCGCCGAACCCGGCGAACCCGCCGACGAGGTCACGCAGGTCGGCAACACCCTCGTCGAACTCATGCGCACCCGTGCGTCCGACCATGCCGCGCCCCGCAATCCGGTCGGCCAGCTCCTCCGCAAGCTCGCCCCGGCCGGCTGAGCCCGGCATCCGAGTCCGGCATCCGAGTCCGAGCACCGATCCGGGCGATGCACCGCGGCGGGCCAACGCTGCGGACTCCCGGCCGGGAGTTCGACATCACGCGGTGTCGGGCGAGCCGCAAGGCCAGGTGCCACCCGGAGCGTTACCGGGACCCTGGCCTTACGCATGCCCGCAGGCCCGACACGGCGACAGCCGGCATGCGGCCACATCTCCGGCTCGGCCCATCGTTCCGATATCTCCGGCTCGGCCCATCGTTCCGATCGAGCTCGGCCGAGCGGCCGACTCCACGAAGCTCACCACGCGAAACCGTGGCTGCGCGTCAACCGTGGCGGCACGGCAGCTCAGCTGGCGCGTCCTCGCTACTCACCGGTAGGTTGTCGCCATGGCGCGCACGGACATCTGGACCGAATCCGACATCCCGAACCAGAGCGGCAGGACGGTGCTGGTCACCGGCGCGAACTCGGGCCTCGGCCTGCACACCGCCCGGGTGCTGGCCGCACGGGGCGCCACCGTGCTGCTCGCCTGCCGCTCCCCCGAACGCGGCAAGCAGGCCCTCGCGACGATCGCGGCAGGCGCGGCGACCGAGCCGCAGCTGGTGGAACTCGACCTCGCCGACCTGGCCTCCGTCCGCAGGGCAGCCGCCGACGTCCGCGACCGCACCGGGGACGGTCTCGACATCCTCGTCAACAACGCGGGCGTGATGGCCCCGCCCCACGAGACGACCCGCGACGGGTTCGAGCTCCAGTTCGGCACCAACCACCTGGGCCACGCCGCGCTGACGTGGCTGCTCCTGCCCGCACTGCGCGCGCGCCAGCACGCACGCGTCGTCACGGTCTCCAGCCTCGCCGCCCGCGCGGGACGCATCGACACCGCCGACCCTCACTTCGAACACCGTCGCTACAACCCGGTGGCGGCCTACGGCCAGTCCAAGCTGGCCAACCAGGCGTTCGCGCTGGAACTCGACCGGAGGCTGCGCGCCGCGGGCGACGACGTCGTGAGCGTCGCCGCTCACCCCGGCTACAGCGACACCGGCCTGGCACCGGCCATGGCGCGGGCGCAGCGCAACGGCGTGCTCCGCACCGTGATGAACGTCGGCGGACGGCTCGGCGGGCTACTCCTGGCGCAGAACACCGAGCAGGGAGCCGCACCGCAGCTCTACGCCGCGACCGCACCGGGCGTCTCCGGCGGCGATTACTTCGGCCCGCTCGGTCCCGGCCAGATGCGCGGCCGTCCCGGCACGGTCCGCCCGCTCGCCACGGCCACCGACCAGGCAGCCGGTACCGCGTTGTGGGAACTCACGGCCGAGTTGACGGGGGTCACGCCCGACCCGGCATGACCTTGTCGGCTCCGCGCGGGCGCGTAGGGTGGGGGCCGTGACTGCGTTGCCGGAGGGTCGGAAGCTGCTGCGTCTCGAGGTGCGCAACAGCCAGACCCCGATCGAGAGAAAGCCGTCGTGGATCAAGACCCGAGCCCGGATGGGGCCCGAGTTCACCGAACTCAAGGGACTCGTCCGCCGCGAAGGTCTGAACACCGTGTGCGAAGAGGCGGGCTGTCCCAACATCTACGAGTGCTGGGAGGACCGCGAGGCCACCTTCCTCATCGGCGGTGACCAGTGCACGCGCCGGTGCGACTTCTGCCAGATCGACACCGGTAAGCCCGCCGAGCTCGACACCGACGAGCCGCGCCGCGTCGCCGAGAGCGTGCAGGCGATGGGCCTGCGCTACTCGACGGTCACCGGCGTCGCCCGGGACGACCTCGAGGACGGCGGCGCGTGGCTGTACGCCGAGACGGTCCGCCAGATCCACCAGCTCAACCCGGGCACCGGCGTCGAGGTGCTGATCCCGGACTTCAACGCGAATCCCGACCAGCTGGCCGAGGTGTTCAGCTCGGAGCCGCAGGTGCTCGCCCACAACACGGAGACCGTGCCGCGCATCTTCAAGCGCATCCGGCCCGGGTTCCGCTACGAGCGTTCGCTGCAGGTCATCACCGAGGCCCGCAAGGCCGGGCTGGTGACCAAGTCGAACCTGATCCTCGGCATGGGCGAGACGCCTGACGAGGTCGCGCCCGCGATGCAGGACCTGTTCGACGCGGGCTGCGAGATCCTCACGATCACGCAGTACCTGCGCCCCTCGCCGCGCCACCACCCGGTCGACCGCTGGGTCAAGCCGGAGGAATTCGTCGAGCACACCAAGGCCGCCGAGGAGATCGGATTCCCCGGGGTCATGGCGGGTCCGCTCGTGCGCTCGTCGTACCGCGCCGGCAAGCTCTACGCGAAGACCAAGGCGCACCGCGGCGAGGAGCTCTCCGAGAACCTGCAGCACCTGGCTGCGGAAGCGCCCGCGGCTCAGGAGGCCAGCAGCGTGTTGGCCCGCGAGTCCTCGTCCTGACCCGGACTTCCGGGTGATCCCTGACGCCGCGTGTGCGCGCCGACCGATAGTGTCGTCTCGCACACGCGGCGACCTGTTTCGGCGGCCGCGTCTGGTGGGGATGACGAACAGGGGTAAACAGTGGTCACCGACTTACTGAACTGGCTGCAGAGCCTGCCGCAACCGGCGCTGGTGGGGGCGACCGGTCTGCTCGTGCTGCTCGAATGCACGATCGGCCTTGGGTTCCTCGCGCCGGGAGAGTCGGGACTGCTGATCGCGGCCACAACCGCCACCACGGTGCCGCGGTTCCTCATTCTGTGGATCGTCGTGACGATCTGCGCGGGCATCGGCGACTCGATCGGCTACACGATCGGCAGGCGCTTCGGGCCGAAGCTGCGCGAGACGAAGCTGATCCAGAAATACGGCGTCGACGCGTGGGACAAGGCCACCGGCATCCTCCAGCGCCGCGGCGCATGGGCGGTGTTCTTCGCCCGGTTCTTCCCCGTCGTGCGCACGCTGACGCCGGCCGCGTCCGGCACGTCCGGACTGCCGTTCCACAAGTTCCTGCCTGCCGCGGTCGCGGGGGCCACGTGCTGGTCCGCCCTGCACATCGCGCTGGGTGCGGCGCTCGGTGAAGCGGCCAAGCAGGTCGAGGACGCCATGAGTACCGGCGGCATGATCGTGGTGGGCGTCCTCGCGGCGGTCGCCGTGTTCGCGCTGCTGCGGTACAAGCGCAAGAAGGCGATGACGGCGATGGCCCCTGCCGACAGCGCGGTCACCGCCGACGGTGCCATCACCGCCGACGGTGCCGCCACGGCCGTGACCGCCGACGGTGCCATCACCACCGATGGGTCCGCCACTGCCGCCACCGCCGTCACGGCCGACGGCGAGGGTGCCCTCGCCTCCCCTGCCGATGGTGCGGCCACACCGGCCACCGGAGCGGATCCCGACGACCGGCCGTCGACCTCCCCGGGCTGAGACGGTCCGGTGCCCGCCCTGCCGACTCGACGACGGCCGGGCGCATCATGGAACGCATGAACGCCGACCTCCGGCGCGCTCGCGACCTGGTCACCGGTGCGAGCCGCATCACAGCGCTCACCGGCGCCGGGATATCGACCGATTCCGGTATCCCCGACTTCCGCGGCCCGAACGGACTGTGGACACGGGACCCCGAGGCCGAGAAGCTGTCGAACCTGCAGGACTATCTCGCCAGCGCCGACGTCCGCAGGCGCGCCTGGCAGGCCCGGCTCGGCCACCCGGCGTGGCAGGCGAAGCCCAATCCGGCCCATGACGCCTTCGTCGCTCTGCAACGCGGCGGCGCGCTCACCGCGATCATCACGCAGAACATCGACGAACTGCACCAGCGGGCCGGCTCGGATCCGGAAACGGTCATCGAACTGCACGGCACGATGTTCCACACCGAATGTCTCGGCTGCGGCGATCGGCGGGACATGGCAGGTGTGCTCGACCGGGTGCGCTCCGGTGTGGACGATCCGCCGTGCACCGTGTGCGGCGGGATCCTCAAATCCGCCACCATCTCGTTCGGTCAGGCGCTCGACGCCGACGTGCTCGACCGCGCCCGCGTCGCCGCGATCTCCTGCGACGTGCTGGTGGCCGCGGGGACGTCACTGACCGTGCATCCGGCGGCCGGGCTGGTCGACATCGCCGTGGGCACCGGCGCATCGGTGATCATCTGCAACGCCTCGCCCACTCCGTACGACGACCTCGCGGACGTGGTGCTGCGCGAGCCGCTGGCCGAGGTGCTGCCGCAGCTCACGTGAGCGGGCCCTCGCGCGAGGCCGGAGCCTGCTGGCCGGCGAGCCTGCGCTGCGGATGCCGCCGCGCGTCGAACAGCGCCATGGTCATCGCCACGAGCGTGAACCCGACCGTGCACAGCATGGCCATCGCCAGGCCGGTGCGGTAGCCCTCGCCGCCCGTCACGCCCGCGTGGAACACGGCACCGAGCACGGCCACGCCGAGCGCCGTGCCGAGCCGCTGCCCCGTCTGCAGTGCGGCCCCGGCCACGCCGGCCATGTTCGTCGGCACGCGGTCCAGGGTCAGCGTCGTGTTCGGCGCGATCACCATGCCGCCGCCGATGCCGCCGAGCAGCAGCGGCGCCGCGACCGCGTAGCCGACCGCGGCGTCCGGCACGAGTGGCACCAACACGGCGACGAGCCCGACGCCGATCACCACGAGGCCGAGCCCGGTGAGCGTCACCCGCCTGCCCCATCGGGCGACCGCACGGCCGGCGAGCGCCGACGACACGGCGGAGCCGAGCGCGAACGGTGTCACCAGCAGTCCCGACTCCAACGGCGAGTAGCCGAGTCCCTGCTGGAAGAACATCGCGAACACCAGCCACATACCGCCGAACCCGCAGAAGTACGTCGCACCGACCGTCGCACCGAGGGCATAGCCGGGCGTGCTCGTGTACAGCCGTGGGTGCAGCACCGGCATCCGGCCGCGCCGCACGACCGCGCGTTCCCAGGCCACGAACAGCCATGCGAACACTCCGGCCAACGGGAACATCCACCACAGCGAGGTCAGTCCGCCGTGCTCCGACTGCACGAGCGGCAACAGCACCCCGAGGACCGCCAGGCCGAGCAGCACGATGCCGGGGATGTCCAGCTGCGAGACCACACCGCGGCGTGCGGGTTCCCGCTTCGGCACCCACCGTGCCGCCAACGCCAGCGCGACCAGGCCGATCGGCAGGTTGACGTAGAACACCCAGCGCCAGCCGTCGTCGCCGAACGCCGCGATGATCAGCCCGCCCAGCACCGGGCCGACGGCCGTGGAAAGGCCGACGGTAGCGCCGAACATGCCGAACGCCCTGCCCCGTTCGGCGCCGTGGAACAGTTCCTGGATCAGTCCCGTGTTCTGCGGCGCGAGCATGCCGGCGGCGACACCCTGGGCCAACCGCGCCGCGATCAGCATGCCCTCGCTCGAGCTGGCGCCCGCGATGCCGCTGGTGACGACGAACGCCGACAGTGCGAAGAGGAACATCCGCCTTCTGCCGAGCTCGTCGCCCAGTCGGCCGCCCGTGACGAGCACCAGCCCGAACGTCAGCGCGTAGCCGGACACGACCCACTGCGTGCCCGCGACGGTCGCGTCCAGAGCGTCCTGGATGGACGGCAATGCGACGTTGACGATGCTGACGTCGAGCAACGACATGAACCCGGCGGTCAGCATGACGGCGAGGGCCCGCCAGCGTCGCGGATCCGGTGTGGCTACGTCGGTTTCGCTCACATCGCCACGGTAGGACCCCGACGTCAGGCGGGCGCGGCGGCGATCGCGAGCGCCGGCGTCAGCCGGCCACCGTGGCGGAGCTTGGTCGAGGGAGGTTCCGGGGCGTCGAACGCCCCCAAGGTGCCCTTGGGGCGGCCGCCCGGACGTCAGCCGGCCATGATGCCCGGGATGCCCTTGAGCTCGCCCATCAGCATCGAACTGACCTTCACCGGATAGTCGTACAGCGCGAACAGCGTCTCGCGTTTGCCGACCAGCTTCAGCCGCACCGGCGTCTCCCCCGGATGCGCTTTGAGCGTCTGCTTGAGCTCGACGACCACGCTCTGGTCCAGCTTCTCGGCCGAGGCGACGAGCATCAGCGGCGGTTCCTCGTCGCCCGCGGCGATGTCGGACAGGTCCAGCGGCACGAGACCGCCGCCGAACACCGACATCTTGTCCTCACGCCAGTTGACGCGTCCCTTGACGACGACCGCGTTGTCCTCCACCAGGTCGGCGGCGAAGATCGCGTACGACTTCGGGAAGAACAGCACCTCGAGCGAGGCGTCCATGTCCTCGACGGTGCAGATCGCCCACGGTTCACCCTTTTTGTTGACGCGCCGCTCGACCGAGGTCAGCAGGCCTGCGATCTCGATCTCGCCTTCCTTCGGCGGGTCGGCGAGGATCGCCGCGATGGGCTTCTTCGCGTGTTTGCGCAGGATCCGCTCGGCGCCGTCCAGCGGGTGGCCCGACACATACAGGCCGAGCATCTCCCGTTCGTAGGCGAGCTTCTGCTTTCGCGGATACTCCTCGTCGTCGAACTTCAGGTGCGCCAGCGGCGAGGACGATGCGGCGGCCTCTGCGCCCTCGTCCGGCGCTCCCGCGCCGAACAGGTCGAACTGTCCCATCGCCTCCTGGCGCTTCAGCGGGACGACCGCTTCGACCGCGTCCTCGTGCACCCGCACCATCGACAGCCGCGTGTTGCCGAGCGAGTCGAACCCGCCCGCCTTGATCAGCGACTCGAGGACGCGCTTGTTGCACGCCACGAGCTCCGACTTGTCGAGGAAGTCGGTGAACGAGGAGTACTTGCCCTTCTCCTCACGGGTCTTGATGATCGAGTCGACGACGTTGCCGCCGACGTTGCGCACCGCGCCCATGCCGAAGCGGATGTCGTCGCCGACGGCCGTGAATCGCGGACCCGACTCGTTGACGTCCGGCGGCAGCACCTTGATGCCGAGCCTGCGGCATTCCGACAGGTAGACCGCCGACTTGTCCTTGTTGTCGCCCACCGACGTCAGCAGCGCGGCCATGTACTCGGCCGGGTAGTTCGCCTTGAGGTAGGCCGTCCAGTACGAGACCAGGCCGTACCCGGCGGCGTGCGACTTGTTGAACGCGTACCCGGCGAACGGGAGGATCGTGTCCCACAGCGCCTGGATGGCCTCGTCGGAGAAGCCCTGGTCGCGCATGCCGGCGTGGAAGCCCTCGAACTCCTTCTCGAGGACCTCCTTCTTCTTCTTACCCATCGCCCGGCGCAGCACGTCCGCTCGGCCCATGGAGTAACCGGCGACCTTCTGAGCGATCTGCATGATCTGCTCCTGATAGACGATCAGGCCGTAGGTCGAGGCCAGGATCTCCTTCAGGGGCTCTTCGAGCTCAGGGTGGATCGGGGTGATCTCCTGCCGCCCGTTCTTGCGGTCGGCGTAGTCGTTGTGGGCGTTCACACCCATCGGACCCGGCCGGTACAGCGCGAGCACGGCGACGATGTCGTCGAAGCCCGTGGGCTGCATCCGGCGCAGCAGATCGCGCATGGCGCCGCCGTCGAGCTGGAACACGCCGAGGGTGTCACCGCGGCCCAGCAGCTTGTACGACTCCGGATCGTCCATGCCCAGCCGGTCGAGGTCGATCTCCTCGCCGCGGTTGACCTTGATGTTGTCGATGGCGTCGCCGATGACCGTGAGGTTGCGCAACCCCAGGAAGTCCATCTTCAACAGGCCGATGGCCTCACAGGACGGGTAGTCCCAGCCCGTGATGACCGCGCCGTCGTCGCGCTGCCACAGCGGGATCGTGTCGACCAGCGGCTCGCTGGACATGATGACCGCGCACGCGTGCACACCCGCGTTGCGGATCAGGCCTTCGAGCCCCCGGGCGGTCTCGAAGATCGTCGAGACCTCCTGGTCGCTCTCGATCAGCGAGCGCACCTCGGCGGCCTCGCCGTAACGCTCGTGCTCCGGGTCGACGATGCCGGCCAGCGGGATGTCCTTGGCCATGATCGGCGGCGGCAGGGCCTTCGAGATCCGGTCGGCGATCGAGAAGCCCGGCTGGCCGTAATGGACGCGGGCGGCGTCCTTGATCGCGGCCTTCGTCTTGATCGTGCCGAACGTGATGACCTGCGCGACCTTGTCGGCGCCGTACTTCTCGGTCGCGTAACGGACCATCTCGCCGCGCCTGCGGTCGTCGAAGTCGATGTCGATGTCGGGCATCGACTCGCGCTCGGGGTTGAGGAACCGCTCGAACAGCAGGTTCTGCGGCAGTGGGTCCAGGTTGGTGATACCGAGTGCGTAGGCGACGAGCGCGCCCGCCGCGCTGCCACGACCGGGGCCGACGCGGATGCCGACGCTGCGGGCGTAGTTGCAGAGGTCGGCGACGACGAGGAAGTAGGCGGGGAAACCCTTCTGCGCGATGACGCCGAGCTCCATCTCGGCGCGTTCCTCGTAGCCGTCCGGAACGCCCTCGGGGAAACGCCATTCGAGACCGCGCATGACCTCGTGGTGCAGCCAGCTCGACTCGTTGTAGCTTTCCGGCACCTCGAACCGCGGCATCCGGTCCTTGTGCGCGTAGACGTCCTCATAGGACTCCACACGCTCGGCGATCATCAACGTCGCGTCGGCCGCGCCGGGCACCTCGGAGTCCCAGTACTCGCGCATCTCCTCGGCCGACTTGAGGAAGTAGCCGTCGCCGTTGAACTGGAACCGGTTGGGGTCGGACAGCGTCTTGCCGGACTGCACGCACAGCAGCGCCGAGTGCGCGTCGGCCTGGTCCTTGGTGACGTAGTGCGAGTCGTTGGTGGCGAGAGGCTGCAGCCCGAGTTCCTTGCCGATCTTCAGCAGGCCCTCGCGCACCGAACGTTCGATGGCCAGGCCGTGGTCCATCAACTCGAGGAAGAAGTTCTCCTTGCCGAAGATGTCCCGGTAGTCGGCCGCGGCCTCCAAGGCCTTCTCCGGCTGGCCGAGCCGCAGCCGCGTCTGCACCTCACCGGAAGGACAGCCGGTGGTGGCGATGATGCCCTCGGCGTTCTCGGCGATCAGCTCGCGGTCCATGCGGGGCTTGCGGTAGTAGCCCTGCATGCTCGCCAGCGACGACAGCTTGAACAGGTTCCGCAGCCCCGTCGCGTTCTGGGCGAGCATCGTCATGTGGGTGTAGGCACCACCACCGGAGACGTCACCGCCCTCACCGGACTCGTCGGCGCCGCGCTGGTTGCTCTGCCCCCAGAAGACGGGCTTCTTGTGGAAACGGCTCTCCGGCGCGATGTAGGCCTCGATGCCGATGATCGGCTTGATGCCCGCCTGCTTCGCCTGTTGGTAGAACTCGTCGGCGCCGTACATGTTGCCGTGGTCGGTCATCCCGACGGCCGGCATCTGGAGCCGCGAGGCCTCCTGGAACAGCGGAGCCATCTTCGCCGCACCATCGAGCATGGAGTACTCGGTGTGCACGTGCAGGTGGACGAAGGAATCCGTGGACACCGGCGAAACCTCCCCTTCGACCGCGCGCGTGCGCGGGCCCGCGAAACTCGGTGAAGTGCCCACCCTAATGGGCCGCCGTCGGGCTCACGCGACGACATCCCGGACGCCCGTCGAGTGCGATTCGCACCACCTGTCGGAGCCACCACGGAATGCCACCGAGTCGATCACGATACGCACCGATCCGGCGGCCGAACGCGATCATTCACCCCACGAGGTCAGGGTGATGTGCGCGAAATGCCCCGTTCTTCCCGTGCCACCGTCACACGCGCGCGGCGGTGATGGTTCACTGCAGACATGACACGTGACGAGGCGCTCGAGCTGAGGTGCGCAACAGGCTCCGACGTCGGCCAACGGCGGAGCGGGAACGAGGACTCGGCGCTGGCGACCGCGCACCTGGTCGCCGTGGCCGACGGCATGGGCGGGCACGCGGCGGGCGAGGTCGCCAGCGCGATCGCGGTCGACGCCGTCGGCGAGCTCGACACCCGGCTCGCCGAGAACGGTGACCTGAACCCGCTCGAGGAACTGGCCGCCGTGTTCACGCAGGCCTCCAGCGTGCTCGACGAGCGGGTCGGCGCCGACCCCGAACTCTCCGGCATGGGCACCACGCTCACCGTCATGCTGTGGCTGGGCCGCGAGTTCGCGCTCGGGCACATCGGGGACTCGCGTGCCTACCGGCTGCGGGGCGCCGAGCTGACGCAGCTGAGCCGCGACCACACGCTCGTCCAGTCACTCGTCGACGAGGGCAAGCTCGACGAGGAGAGCGCGGCCGTACACCCCGGCAGGTCGGTGCTGATCAAGGCGCTACTGGCGGGCCAGGCGGCCGAGCCGGACCTCGAGATGCACGAGGCGCAACCGGGTGACCGGTACCTGCTGTGCTCCGACGGGCTCACCGACGTCGTGTCCATCCAGGAGATCGGCGCGGTCCTGGGCTCGACCGACGAGCCTGCCGACACCGTGGCGACACTCATCGAACTGGCCAACGAGGCGGGCGGTCCGGACAACATCACGTGCGTCGTGGTGCACGTGGTCGACCCGGCTGCCGGCGACGGGTCGACCGGCGACGAGGACGCGGCCGACGCCAGCGATGACACCGGCGACGCCGACGCAGCTGACACCGGCAGCACGGATGACACCGACACGGCCGGCGCGGGCGGCGGAACCGCAACCGAGTCGGACTGACGGCCCGCACGTGCGCTCACGGTGACGCGGGCGCACCACTCCGCTCCCCCGCGCCGCCGATGTCGGCGGCGGGGGCGCTCCAGGTGTCGCACGCGGCGACCGAGTCGCCGGTGAATCCGGTGGAGGCCCACTGCTGTTGCAGGCGGGCACCGCCGTGGCTCTCGACGCCGCTCCAATCGGCGAAGTCCTGCACGGCGACCTCGGGACCGCGGCTCGGATCCCCCAACCCGGTGTCGCGCGCGGCGTCGAGGAACAGACCCGCGAAGCAGGTCGCCTGCAGTTCGAACCGCCTGCCCACTTCGCTCTCCGCCGCCGCGCCCACATCGGACATCGCATTGCCCGCCTCGGTGAACACACCGGTGAGCGCCTGAATGTGGTGGCCGTATTCGTGCGCGAGCGTGGCGAGGAACGCGGGCTCGTCCGTGCCGCCGACGGCCGTGGCCAGCCGGGAGTACGGCAGATGGATCGTGTGGTCGGCGTCGCAGTACAGGCCGAGCGCACGGTCGGCGGGCGGCAGTTCGCCGCATTCGGTCGTGCGGACGTCGGCGACGTCGACGGACGCAGGCCGGTGCTCGACCCCCATGCGATCGAGCACCGGCCGCCACGCGCGGTCGAGACAGTCGAGCACGTCGCGGTAGTAGGCACGGGCGGCGTCGCGGCCCTGTCGCAGGTCGGCGGGGTCGCAGTCGACGGTGGCCAGTTGCGCCCCGCTGTCGCGCAGCGCGGTCGCAGCCGAGTCCGGAGCGCTCGGATCGGCAGCGGGCGTGATGTCCGACGCCGTGTCGCCGTCACCCGCGGCGAGGTCGCTGACGACGACCACGGCGGCCAGCATCAGCAGGGCCGCCGCCACCGCGATCGCCACGGGCAGCCAGCGCGACCGCGTACCGCGCGCGGATGCGGGCTCGGGGTGGTCCGCACCGGCGCGTCCGATGCTGGTGTCGTCGGGGTCCACGGACAACCTCGGGTCGGGGTGAGGCCGTCGGGGGAAACGGCCGGGGCGCCGTCGAGCGTAACCCGTCGCGCGGTTGTCCGGTCCATGCGCAGCGGCCGCGCCCGATGCGGCGGCCTCACCCCGGGACCGGTCGCCGCGGTGACCGTCAGGGCCGACGTTCAGACGTCGTCGTCGGCCGCGCCGGACGAGACGTCGCGCACCCGCTGTTCGAGGCCCGCGATGATCAGATCCAGGCCGTAGCCGTAGTCGGCGTCGAGTCCGTGGTCGACCTCGGCGCCTTCCCTCGAGGTGGCTGCGGGTTCGGTGTCCAGGAAGTGGCCCGCCTGCAGCACGGGCGCCAGGTGCGGGAACCGCTCCGGCGTGATGACCTCGCCGAGCAGGTCCAGGCCCTCCCGCGACACCGCCACGGTGCCCTCGTCGGCGAGGCTCAGTTCCAGCTCCACAGTGGACGTCACGTGCTGGGACACCATCAGGATGACGCCGACCTTCTCCTCGTCGTCGAGCGGCAGCTCCCGCAGCGCGGCGAGGCCCAGATCGGCCACGCGCACGCTGTTCGGCATCAGCACCGAGATCTGACCGCGGGGAATTCCCAGTACCCACGGGTGGCCGCGGAAGCCGTCACGCACGAGACCGGCCCAGGCCCGGAGCGCCTCACGCCAGTCGCCGGGCAGGGTGACCTGCTCCGGCACGGCGAGTGCGGCGTCCTGCATCAGGCGCAGCAGTTCGTCCTTGCCGGAGACGTACCGGTAGAGCGACATCGTCGTGAACCCGAGCGACTTCGCCACCGCCTGCATGGTGACCGCGGCCAGCCCTTCGGTGTCGGCGATCTCGATGGCGGCGGCCACGATCCGTTCGTGACTCAGTCCGCGGTTCGGGCCGCGTTGGGGCACCTCCTGCATACCCCAGGCGACGGTGACGGGTCGCGGCAGTCCGGTCTCGGTGGGTTCGACCATGCCGCGCATCTTCTCATCACCGATACCACCGGCCGCCACGAGTGTACGTAATAAACAGTGTATGACATACTCGGTGTATGGCATACACAGATCCGGCGTACACCGATACGCCACTCCTCCGGATCAGGGGGCTGTCGAAGAGCTACGGCCGGCACCGCGTGCTGACCGACCTGGACCTGACGCTGCCGCCCGGCGTCCACGCCCTGCTCGGCCCCAACGGCTCGGGCAAGACGACCCTGGTCAACATCCTCTCGACCCTCCTCCCCTACGACTCGGGCGAGGTCCGGGTGCTCGGCCTTGACCCGCGGCGGGACCGGAAAACCCTCCAGGGCCTCATCTCGCTGACCGGGCAGTACGCAGCCGTGGACGAGAAGCTCAGCGGCACCGAGAACATGCTCATGATGGGCCAGCTCTTCGGGCTCTCCCGCCGCGATGCCCAGCGACGCGCCGACGACCTGCTGGAGCGGTTCGAACTGAGCACGGCAGCGCACGCACGCGTCGCGACCTACTCCGGCGGCATGCGCCGCAAGTTGGACATCGCGGCCGGACTGATCGCACACCCGCAGCTGATCTTCCTGGACGAGCCCACGACCGGGCTGGACACACGGAGCAGGCAGGCCCTCTGGGACGAGATCACCGCACTGGCCGATTCCGGGGCCTCGGTCTTCCTCACCACGCAGTACCTCGAAGAGGCGGACGCGCTCGCGGAGCGCATCGTGGTGCTCCACGAAGGCAACATCGTCGCCGACGGCACCGCGGCGCAGCTGAAAGGCCGGATCGGCGGGTCGACCATCCAGCTCCACGACGACGCGGGCCACATCCTCGAGGAGATCCCCACCCGCGGGTCGGCGATCGACGTCGCCCGCCACCTCGACACCGTCGCGCGCACTCGGCCCGACGTGGACGTGACCGTCCGCCGCCCCACCCTCGACGAGGTGTTTCTCGAACTCACCGGCGAACAGGCCGGCGCCCCAGATCAGAAAGACGCGGACCGGGAAGAGGTGGCGGCATGACCACGACGACACCACCGAGAGAGGTGCAGGCCGCGTCCCCCGGCAACGGCGCCGGAGCGTTGACCGGGCTGCGCGTGTTCACCGGCCGCAGCCTGAAGCACTCGTTCCGGGACACCGAGTCGCTGCTGATGGCGATCCTGCTCCCGGTGATGCTCATGCTGATCTTCGTGTTCATCTTCGGCGAGTCCATCGCCGCGGGGCAGGGCGGCGACCGCAGCGACTACCTGGCGTACGTACTGCCCGCCGTCGCCCTCACGGCCGCCGGTTTCGGCGCGTCGTACACCGCCGTCGTCGTCTCCAACGACATGACGACCGGGTTCATGAACCGGCTGCGCACGATGCCGTTCCCCGCGGTGACGGTGCTGCTGGGGCACACCGCGGCGTCGATGGTGCGCAATCTGCTGGCCACCGGAGTGGTGCTGGCCATCGCCTTCGGCCTGGGGTTCCGCACCGAGGTGGGTATCGCCGAGTTCGCGGGCGCGGTCGGGCTCATCGCGCTGTGGATCCTGGTGATCACCGTGGTCTTCGCCGTGTTGGGCATGGTGGCCGGGTCGGCGGAGGCCGCGAGCGGCTACGGCTTCGTGCTGCTGTTCCTGCCCTACGTCTCCTCGGGTTTCGCGCCGGTGGAGACGATGCCCGGATGGTTGCAGGGCTTCGCGGGTCATCAACCGATGACGCCGATCATCGACGCCTCCCGCGTCCTGCTCAGCGGCGGGAATCCGGGCGACGAATGGTGGATCGGCCTCCTCTGGTGCGGTGGGTTCATCGCCGTCGCGGTGTGGCTCGCCGCCGTGCTCTTCCCCAGGAAGATCGCCCGCTGACACCGGCCACGGCGTGCCAAAGCGGCAATGCCACTCCGTCGATGCCACTCATGCCGCGTTCGCGGCGGTGAGGCTGACCGGATCGTGCACCCGACCGGCCTGATCGTGCCTTCCGCCGTGACGCGGGCCGCACCAGACTCGCAGGCATGAACGGATCCGGGAATCGCGCGCTGTTGGTCGTCGACGTGCAGGAGTCGTTCCGGCGGCACGAGCTGTGGCCGACGATCTCGAATCCCGACATCGTCGCGCCCGTGTCCACGCTGGTCGACCACGCGAGGGCCGAGGGGGACCAGGTCGTGTGGGTGCTGCACACCGAACCGGGGACCGGCAACGTCTTCGACCCTTCGAGCGGGCACGTCCGTCCGATGGCGGACCTGACACCGGCCGGGGACGAGCCGGTGTTGACCAAGACGGCACACAACGCGTTCACCACGACCGGTCTCGATCGGATCCTGACCCGCCTGGGAGTGCGGGAGCTCGCGGTGTGCGGCATCCGGACCGAGCAATGCTGTGAGACGACCGCGCGGATCGCTGCCGACCTGGGCTACGACGTCGACTTCGTCACAGACGCCACGGCGACCAATCCGGTCGCGCACCGCGACGCTCCAGCAGGGCGCTCGGTCGGCGAGCTCCTCGCCGACCCGCGCACCCTGCAGACCGGCGAGATCATCGCGCGCACCGAGTACGCGTTGTCCGGACGGTTCGCCACGATCCGCAGCGTCGCCGAGGTGACCGGTTCGGGCTGGCCGGCGTAGGCTGACCGGATCGTGCGTGTCGTGTTCGTGCTCCTGCCGCAGCTGCACCTGCTGGACCTCGCGGGACCGGCGCAGGTGTTCTCCACCGCGGCCGAGCTCGGCTGCGACCACGCGTTGCACTACGTGGCCCAGCCCGCCTGGTCCCGCGACGACGGCGGGGACGTCCACAGCGCCCAGGGCTTGCCGTTGCGGGCCGAGACCGCGTGGCCCGACCTCTACGCCGGGGACCTCGTCGTGGTGCCGGGATCGCGCATCGGCCGGCCACCCGGCTGGCCTGCGGTGCACCCGGAGACGGCCGAACGGCTGCGGCGGCACCACGGCGGCGGCGGCACGGTCGCGAGCGTGTGTTCCGGAGCCGACGCGCTCGGGCGTGCGGGGCTGCTCGACGGGCGCCGCTGCACGACGCACCACGAGTTGCAGGACGAGCTCGCGCGGCGTTACCCGACTGCCCGCGTGGTGCGGGACGTGCTGTTCGTGACCGACGGGCGGGTCGTGACGTCGGCGGGCGTCGCGAGCGGTATCGACCTGGCGCTGCACCTGCTCGCGACCCGGGAGGGTCCCGGCGTCGCGGCGCGGGTGGCGCGCGAGATGGTCGTCTACGCCCGCAGGAACGGCGATCAGCACCAGGAGAGCGTGATGCTGCGGCACCGCGGGCATCTCGACGATGCGGTGCACCGGGTGCAGGACGTGATCGACGCGCGGTTCACCGAGTCGCTCCCGCTGGCCACCCTCGCCGAGGCGGCGCGCTGCAGCCAGCGCACGGTGACCAGGCTGTTCGTACGCGCCACCGGGTTGACGCCGCTGCGATACCAGCACGCGCTCCGGCTGGAACGCGCCGACCACCTGCTCAATCAGGGGGCGACCGCAGAGGCCGCCGCCCACGCGGTCGGGTTCGCCGATGCCCGCATGCTGCGCCGCATCCGCACGCAGGCGGCGCACGGCGACGACACGGCAACGGTCGCGGACGCACCTCCGCACGCGTGAGGAGCGATTCCGGCAGGCCCCGAAGGTGTCGCCGGTTCCCTCAGCTGCCGCGCGGTGCTGCCGCGCTGCCTTCCGACCGGGCACACCCTGACCGTGCACGGCGCGACAGACCGGCCAGCCGTTCACGCAGACCCACGGGGGACCGCATGACGTCCGCGCTCACACCACAGGCTTGCACGACGTCGCCACCGTCGACGACACAAACGAGCTGCTGCGCGTCATGGCCCAGGCCGGACATCGCCCGGCCCGACGGCGCGGGCGTGCGGTTCGACCTCGCGCCGACGACCGGATGCTCATCGTGGGCATCCGCGGCGACCGCGGATGCCTCGTGTGGGCCGACTGGGACACCATGCTCGTTCCCGCCGATGGCGTGAACACCGAGCCGATCGACTACTTCACGTGGGACGGCCACCACCACCCGCAGGAGGCAGGCGCCGAGGCGCCCGTCGAGACGATGCACCGCGTCGTAGGCGAGTTCGTCGTAACCGGTCAGCGGCCGACCTGCATACAGTGGGCCGAAGACCGGTCGTGACAACGGGATCAACGACTCCCGTTGTCACGCATGGGGCGAAGTTATCGAGTCGCGGTGCGTTCGTGCACGCAGCAAACGCAGCCCCGAATCAGCGTTTCCGCTGGTCAAATATGGTGGGCACAGCTGGGTTCGAACCAGCGACCCCCTGCTTGTAAGACATGTTGGCCCGAGCGGTGTGCTCGACCTGCATGAATGCTGGTCGGCCACGAGCGTTGCACCCAAAGTTATGGGTTCGCTAAACGATCTTCTTTGCACGGCGCACTCCTTGCCCCTCGACATCGGAGTGCACTCGCCATGTTCGACAGTCTCGCCCGTTCCTACCGTCGCCCGCACTCGCGCCTCGTCCGCTCCGCCGAGTTGGATCGTCGCCCGCCTGATCTGCTACCCCGGCCATGGTCGCGTTCGGTGCGGTCGTGCTCGCCGGTG
>NZ_JANBBF010000009.1 GCF_024648885.1 Prauserella salsuginis
CCGCTGCCAGCGGCGAAACAGCTGGTAGATCGACTGCCAATGCCCATACCGCTCCGGCACGTCCCGCCACGGAGCACCCACCCGCACCCGCCACCGGATCCCATCCAGCAACTGCCGCCGCGTCCACTTCGGCCGACGACCCACCACCGGCCGAGACGGCAACACGCGCTGCAACGCCACCCATTGCCGGTCCGTCAGATCCTTACGAGCACCGCTCGATACGCTTCCCATCGAGGTCTCCGGATAGATGTTGATCTTCTTGGTCGTTGATCCATCTACCGGAGACCTCTCCTCTTACCTACAGCACCCCTCGTTCCTAAACAGCTCCTAGCCCGCCGCGCTGCGGCACGGGCAGCACGCCCTCGGGCGCTACGCCGGTGGGCAGTCCCTGCACCAACTTCGGCCGTCGCGGATCGTCCACGTTGTACACGGCGACGAGGTTCGCGCGTTCGAGCGCGACGAACGCGTAGCGGTGCTTGCCGTATGTGGCCACGGCCAGTCCCTCCGGTTCGACGCCCTTGTTCTCGGCGCGGTGCTCCGGGTACTGCCCGTACGAGATGGCGAGTTCCTCCAGGTCGGCGCCCGAGCTGTACACGACGTCGCCGGTGCGGGCGTCGAACGCGGTCCAGGTGCGGGTACCGCCCTCGTAGTCACCTTCGTCGGCGGTCGCGAGGGTGTCGTCGTCGAGCCAGCCGACCGAGTCCGGTTCGCGCGGCCCCGTGACGGTGCCGTCGCGTTCGATCGCGCCGTCCTCGGTGGTGTCGACTCCGCGGACGGTCGCCGTGCCGGCACTGAAGTCGCTGCGCACGTCGCCGCTGTCGAGGTCGACGACCGCGATGTGGTTGTTCTCCTGCAGCGTCACGGCGACCTCGCCGCGCGAGTTGATCGAGACGTACTCGGGCTCGGGGTCGCTCGGCGCGACGTGTGCGAGGCCGGTCAGGTCGGTCTTGCGCACCTGCCAGTCCGCGGGGGAACCGTCGAGGTCGACGATGTCGAGGAACCCGGCCGGCTGCTGCGGGATCGCACCGTCGCCCGAGTCCTCGTCGCGCTCGTTCTCGATGGCGACGGCGGCGTGGCGGCCGTCGTGGGAGATGTCGATCGCATCGGGTTGGCCGCCGAGGTCGTGGCTCGCGACGACGGAACGCGCGTCGATGTCGACGACCTCGAGCACGCCCGACGGTTCCGTGTAGCTCTCCGAGGTGTTCACGGCGACGAGCGCCAGCCCGCCGACGACGTCGACGGACGTGGGCTCGCCCGGCATGTCGAGGGTGCCCGCCGGTTCGACGGAGTCACGCCGCACGAGGTTCGCGAAGCCGATGCGCTCACCGGGCGAATCGGTGTACACCACGGTCCGGCCGTCGGGGGTGACGGCCGAGATCTCGGCCGCGGTCTCCTCATCGGGCGAGGAGTTCTCGTGGACGGGCATCGTCGCCGTGCGCACGAAGTGCTCACCGGGGTGGGACGGCACGGCTTCAGCGGACCCGGGGTGAGGCGGCCTGTCGCCGGCGGGGCTCGCCGTGGCGGTCGGCGCCAGCGTGGCCGTAAGCGCCGCGGTGGCCGCACAGGCGAGGAGTCGGTTTTTGTTTCGCACCCGAGCTTTGTAGCCCGTTCGTGTGTTGCCGGGCTGAACACAACGCGAACGCCGCATACCGATGTCCGTGACCGGGCACCTTGCCCCAAGGGGTGAATGGTGGTTCACTACTTGGCATGGTGTACCGCCGCACCCCGAAGATCCAGGCACGCATGGACTCCCAGCGCGCCGCGATCCTCGACGCGGCCGTGGAGCTGCTGGCCACTCGCGGATACGCGGGCTGTTCCGTGGCCGCGGTCGCCGACGGTGCGGGCGTCGCCACCGGCAGCGTCTACCGGCACTTCGCCGGCAAGGGCGAACTGGTCGCCGAACTGTTCCGGCAACTGGTGACGCGGGAGGTCGAGGCCGTCGAACGCGCGGCGCAGCGGCCGGGGTCGGCGGGGGAGCGAGTGGTCGCCGTCGTCGACACGTTCGCCGCCCGCGCACTCAAGGCGCCTCGGCTGGCGTACGCGCTGCTCGCCGAGCCGGTCGATGCGCCCGTCGAAGCCGAACGCATCGTGTTCCGCCGCGCGTTCCGCGACGTCATCGCGGAACGGATCGCCGAGGGCGTGCGCGACGGGACACTGCCACCGCAACAAGCCCAACTCACCGCCGCCGCAGTCGTCGGCGCCGTCGCCGAGGTCATGATCGGACCGCTGACCTCGGGCGGCGAGGACGCCGTCGGCGAGCTGTCCACGTTCACCCTGCGAGCCCTAGGAGATCGGCGATGCCAGCAACCCACGACGTGACGAACCAGGTGCCGCAACTGACCGGCCACGACGTCGCCGACGACCCGACACTGCTCGCCGCGCTGGAACGCGAGGGAGCCGACTGGGCCGCCGACGAGGTGCACGAGCTCGGCACGCTCGCGGGCAGCGAACGCGTGCAGGAGTGGGGCAGGCTGACGAACGAGAACCCGCCGGTGCTGCGCACCCACGACCGCGTGGGCCATCGGATCGACGAGGTGGAGTTCCACCCGCACTGGCACGACCTGATGGACGTGGCCGTGTCGCACGGGCTGCACGCGACGCCGTGGCGGGACTCGCGGTCCGGCGCGCACGTGGCGCGCGCGGCGAAGTTCTACGTGTGGAGCCAGAACGAGGCCGGCCACACGTGCCCGATCTCGATGACGTACTCGGCGGTGCCGACGCTGCGGCACAGCCCGCAGCTCGCCGATGTCTACGAACCGCTGCTCGCGGCCCGCGAGTACGACTACGGCCTGCGCGTGCCGACGGGCAAGCGTGGCCTCATCGCGGGTATGTCGATGACGGAGAAGCAGGGCGGCTCGGACGTGCGCGCCAACACGACGACCGCGACCCCGGCAACCGACGGCACCTACACGCTGACGGGCCACAAGTGGTTCACGTCGGCGCCGATGTCGGACGTGTTCCTGACACTCGCGCAGGCACCGGGCGGGCTGTCGTGCTTCCTGCTGCCGCGCGTACTGCCGGACGGTTCGCGCAACGCCATCCATCTGCAGCGGCTCAAGGACAAACTGGGCAACAAGTCGAACGCGTCGGCCGAGATCGAGTACGACGGGGCGGTCGGCTGGCTCGTCGGCGAGGAAGGCCGCGGGGTCCGCACCATCATCGAGATGGTGTCGAACACGCGGCTGGACTGTGTCATCGGCGGGGCCGCGGGGATGCGCTACGGCACGGTGCGGGCGGCGCACCACGCGCGGCACCGGTCGACGTTCGGCACCCGGCTGGCCGACCACCCGGCGATGGCGAACGTGCTGGCGGACCTGGCCGTCGAATCCGAGGCGGCGACGCTGGTGGCGATGCGACTGGCCGGTGCGAGCGACCGCGCGGCAGCCGACGACGGCGAGGCCGCCTTCCGGCGGTTGGCACTGGCGGTGACGAAGTACTGGGTGTGCAAGCGCGCGCCCGCGCACGCGGCTGAGGCGCTGGAATGCCTCGGCGGCAACGGTTATGTCGAGGAATCGGGCATGCCGCGACTGTTTCGCGAATCGCCGTTGTCGTCGATCTGGGAGGGTTCGGGCAACGTGGCGGCACTGGACACGTTGCGCGCCATGGCGAAACAGCCGGACTCGGTGGAGGCGCTGATGGCCGAACTCGACGCGGCGTCCGGTGTGGATGGACGCCTGGACGAGGCGATCGCCGGAGTGCGCAAGGAGCTCGCCGACCTGTCCGATGTGGAGTACCGCGCGCGCAGGCTCGTGGAGCGGCTCGCGCTGGTGTTGCAGGGGTCGCTGCTGGTGCGACACGGCGACGAGGCGGTGGCGGACGCGTTCTGCGCGTCACGCCTGGCCGGCGGCTGGGGCGCGGCGTTCGGCACCCTGCCGACCGGCGTCGACACGACTCGCATCCTCAGCCGCATCACCCCGACCGAGTGACCACCCATCC
Source organism: Prauserella salsuginis (assembly GCF_024648885.1). Lineage (GTDB taxonomy): Bacteria > Actinomycetota > Actinomycetes > Mycobacteriales > Pseudonocardiaceae > Prauserella > Prauserella salsuginis. The sequence continues at coordinate 3,937 of NZ_JANBBF010000009.1, forward strand.
GAGTGAGGCCCTCGTGCCCCCAAGGGCACTTTGGTGGCGTTGAGAGCCCCCAAGGTGCCCTTGGGGGCTTTGCCCGCCCCACGGCCCGGCAACCGTCAGTAGCCCAGGTCGAGAGTCCAGTACCAGCCGTCCTCGTTGAGGCCGATGCCGAGGGAGGTGACGTCGCAGTCGGTCATGTTGGCCCGGTGGGCGTCCTGGCTCATCCAGTTGTCGACGACGGCGCGCGCGGACGTGACGCCCATGGCGAGGTTCTCGGCCGCCGGGTCGTCGTAGCCGTGCGATTCGACGCGGTCCTCGAACGAGGTGCCGTCGGACGATTCGTGTGACAACCGGCCCTGCTGGGACATGTCGTCGCTGTGCGCCTGCGCGGACTCGTCGAGCGACGAGGCGAGGCGAGCGGCCGGGCAGCCCGCGAGCTTGCGTTCCTCGTTGACGTACCGCGCGAGCTCTTCGACCAGCCGTCCGCTGCGGTCCTCCTCGGTGGTCGTGGGTGAGGCGGGCGACGTCGTGGTGTCCGATGTCGAGGTCTGCGGGCTGGTGGTCGGTGTGGTCGAGACGTCGGGTGCGCCGCTGGTTTCCGGCGAGGCCGACGTCGTGGTGGGCGGTGCGGGTTCGGCGCTGGTCGTGGTGGGAGCGTCGCCGGGCAGCGAGACCGACGACGTCGTGGGCGCGGGGGTCGCGGATGCTTCGGCGCCCGGCCCGCCAGGCTGGCCCGCCGGACCGGCTAGCGGCGGTTCGGACGACTGCCGTTCCAGACCACTGGCGGTTCCTGCGATCTGCGCGGTGTCGGCGGAGTCGGTGTCGGGCCACAGCAGGTGGCCGCCCACCGCGCCCGCGACGCCGACGAGCACGCTGAGCGTCACCAGCGCGGCGCGGGATCGGGAGGTCGGGGTAGCCACGACCGGGCAAGCTACCACCAACGGGTGACTTATCGAACCGTTCTGTGAGACGGATCAGTCACGCGTCCGCACGCCGTCGCATTTGTCCGCGGATCGAGCTCGAACGTGGTCTCGACCTTCAGCGCGCGGTGTCGACCCGGTCGAAGTTGCGGTACGCGCGGCTGGGCGTGGGGCCGCGCTGGCCCTGATACTTGGAGCCTGCCTCGCTGGAACCGTAGGGGTGCTCGGCGGAGCTGGTGAGCCGGAACAGGCACAGCTGGCCGATCTTCATGCCAGGCCACAACGTGATCGGCAGGTTGGCGACGTTCGACAGTTCGAGCGTGATGTGCCCGTCGAACCCGGGGTCGATGAACCCGGCGGTCGAGTGCGTCAGCAGGCCGAGCCTGCCGAGCGACGATTTGCCTTCGAGCCGGCCGGCGAGGTCGTCGGGCAGGCTGAAGATCTCGAACGTCGATCCGAGCACGAACTCGCCGGGGTGCAGCACGAACGCCTCGCCGTCGGTCTTCTCGACGAGCGAGGTGAGCTCGTCCTGCTGCAACGACGGGTCGATGTGCGTGTACTTCGTGTTGTCGAAGACACGGAAGAACCGGTCGAGGCGCACGTCGATGCTCGACGGCTGGAGCATCTGCGGCCCGTACGGGTCGACGGCGAGTCGGCCTGCGTCGAGCTCCTTGCGGAGGTCGCGGTCACTGAGCAGCACGGACCCACCCTATCGCCGCGGGGTTCAGGCCGCGGTCCGCATGTGCCGTGCGTAGGTGCGGTCGATGCGGAACAGGGAGCCGAGCCTGCGCTGGTACTGCCTGCGCCCGAGCTCGCCGATGCGTTCTGCCGCGACTGTCGCGCCTGGTACGGCGCGTCGCACACTCTCGGCCGCGAAGTTGACGGCCGCACCGGCCAGCACTGCGCCCTGCGCGACGGGGTCGTTCGGCAGACCGAGGAAGTCGGCGTTGTCCTTGCCGAGCACGAGCCTGCTGACCGAGCCGTGTAGCCGCACCGACGTGTGTGCGAGCACCTTGCCGAGGGCGCCGCGGCCCTGGCCGACGCCTTCGTGTGCGGCGAGCAGCGCGGCGGCGAGGCGTTTCGAGTCGTCGTCGGGGATGAATTCGCTGGTGGCGAGTAGCCAGAGCAGGCGCCAGGAGTCGTCCTCGGTGGCGGGGAGGAGTCCGTCGGTGATGCCCATGAGCCAGCCGATGTAGCGCCACAGATGGTGGATGTCGGCACGTTCGTCGTCGGTGTAGCGGACGCCGAGCAGCTGCATGCCCAGTACGTAGACCAGCGAGAACAGCAGGAGCGTGCCGACGGTCTGGATCTGGTTGATGGGCCGGTCCCAGGCGCCGTAGTCCCAGTCGGGGCGGCGGTTCATGGCGGCGCGGACGTGCGCGTGGACGAGGCGGACGCGCAGCACGGCGGCGTAGCCGTGTTCGTGGGTGCGCAGCGCACCGGGCGTCGTGACGTCGAGCCACCAGTGCGTGGTCTCGACGAGCCTCTTCGGGGCCATGTCCTCGATGAGGGCGCCGGTGCCGACCAGGGGTTTCGTCGCCCTGGACGACAGGTAGCCGCCCATCAGGGCCATGTCGCCGAGGGGGAACAGGCCGAGCAGGCCGGTGCGGACGATGGCGCGGGCACCCGCGTCGAGGCGAGCGTGGTCGACCCAGTACGGCGTGGCTTCCGTGTGGCGGAAGAACGCGTCGAGCTCGGCGGGCGCGTCGGGTACGGCGTCGATGCCGTCGGCGAGCGCACGCTCGAAGAGGGCGCGGCCCTCACCGTCCGGGAGGCGTTCGATCAGGGCGACGAGGTCGTCGGCGAGCGGATCGGCCGTCTGGGCGTACTCGCGAAGGGCGTCGAGCTGACGCCGGGTGCCGCGCACATCACCGGGTGCATACAGCAGCGTGGCCAGGCGAAACCCACCGGTGCGCAGGAAGTCGGGCTCGGGCAGCCGTTGGTCGCCACTCATCGCATGCTCCTTCGCACGACCCGTTCAGGTGATGACAACAAGTGTTGTCACTCTCCGGGCAGACGTCAAGCAAAGCGGGACTGAAGTTGACCGGGGGTGGGGGTGACGAGCCGCGCGGACGTTGTAAGATCGGTCGGCAGCAGGCGGATGTAGTTCAATGGTAGAACATCAGCTTCCCAAGCTGAGAACGCGGGTTCGATTCCCGTCATCCGCTCCAACCGCGAAGGCCCAGGTCAGAAGCCATCCACTTCGGACCTGGGCCTTCGTCGTTTCTTGATCGACTCGACTCGCGGGCCATTAGTGGGCCATTAGCCGACAGGAGCGGGCTGCCCGGCCTCGCCGTCGCCGGGCTCATCACCGTCATCGTCGGCCGACTCAGAGCTAGCACCAGAGCCCTTGCGGTGCTTCTCCACGAGGGCCGAGAGCTGATCGGCGATCCGCTGGCCGGCCTCATCCGTAGCCCGCTGATAGATCAGTGCCGCCCGCATGTCGTCATGGCCCCGTCACGTGGCTGTATCGCATTCACGACCAGCAGACCCAGAAGACCGACACGTCCAGGCTGCACAGCCAGACCGGCCGACAGATCGCGTTGCAGCGTATCCACGCCCTGTCCCGGGTCGGCCTAAACCTCAACGGCCAGCCGGTACCGCGCCGCGACTTCGACCTCGACATCGGCGAAGCCGCCAAGTACAACGTCGCACCCGGCACAACCTGGTGGCGTTAACCATCCCTGGCCGTCGCTCAGCTGGGCTCGCGCAATCACTGCTGCTCCGTGCCACGTCGACACTATTGTCCATGAGTAGAACTACTCACTTTCGGTGCGCGTAGGCGACACCATCGTCGAGAGTGACAACCCCTGACCTTGAACCCGGTCGTTGAATCGTCGCTTACCCGGTGCCACGCTGCGACAGCACAGCTACGGTGGGAGGGGGCCGCCATGGGATTCGAAGCGAAGATCGGCGAGATCGCCAGCTCGAGCGAAGCCGCCGGGGACGTCGCAGCAGCGGTGCGGAAGGTGGACCCCGCGTCGGTATTGCCGGGCGGCGATGCGGGGATGCCCGGTTCTGAAGCAACGGCCAAGCTGGCCCGCGTCAAGGAATCCTGGAAGGGCAAGGGCGTGAAGACCGCGAGCGCGCTGGAACAGTACGCACAGAACCTGGCGACAGCCGCCGAGCAGTACCGGAGTAGTGACGCTGCGGCCGAGGAGGATCTCACTCCGCGGACCGGCCACTCCGGCGGACAGGAGCCGATCTGATGGTCACATGGGGCGATGTGACCCGATGGGACGGCGAACCTCTCTCCGATGCCATCGGTCCGCTGAATCGTGAGTACAACGAGCTGACTACCGCTGGTGAAGACCTCGGGAAAGTGAACGCGCCGGACGGCTGGACCGGCGAAACCGCTACCGCAGCCGCTCAGCGCGGGAACCAGATCATCGATAGCCTCCAAGAGTGGACCGCTGAAATCGCCGCAGCCAGGCGTGCCATAGCCGCCACCGCGGACGCAGTAAGCGGCGTCAAGAACGGTGTCAAGGAAGCAGAGCAGCTCGCCAGCGCAAACCACTTTCGCATCGGCGATGACGGTTCCGTCATCGACGAGGGGCCGCCACCGGACGTCCCGGAAGGTCAACAGGAATCAGTCGCTAACGAACGCGCGTCCCTCGCCAAGGAAATCCAAGAACGCGTGCGGCAGGTCCTGCGCAGCGCCAACGACGTAGACAAAGACTTCTGCACCGTACTCGACCGCGTCCTGGCAGCAGACACCGTCGACGCCGGCGCGATGAGCAACGACTCCGTCACCCTGGCTGCGGCAGGAAACGCCGGCACAGCTCTCGGCTCCCTCAGCATCCCCACACCGCCATCGGGCGACGCCACACCAGCCCAAAATGCGGCATGGTGGGCGAGCTTGTCCAAAGCCCAACGAGACCGCTTCACGCAGGACTACCCGAAACTGATCGGCAACCGCGACGGCGTTTCGGCCAAGTACCGCGACATCGCCAACCGGGACATCCTCGCACAAAGCAAACAAGATCTGAAAACCCAGCTCGCACAAGCGAAAGAGGACAACCCCGGATACAAGGACATTCTTGGCCTAGAGAACTCCAACATCGGAGAGCTGGAAGCCAAGATCGCATCGGTCGAAAAGGTGGAAGGCCTAATCAACGACCCTACCCTTCCCAACCGACACCTTCTCGAACTCGACCTGTCCAAAACGCGCGCCGAAGCCGCGGTCGCCAACGGCGACGTCGACAACGCCGACCACGTCGCCGTGTTCACCCCCGGATTCACATCCACCGTCGACGGCAGCCTCGAGAACTACGACCAAAACATGGCGGACCTTAAGACAAAGTCCGAACAACTGGCCGACCGTGCCGGAAATGGCGGCGACAGTTTCGCCACGGTAACCTATATTGGCTACCAAGCTCCACAAGCAGACGAAGGCATGTTTAGCCCCGGCGGGAGTGTGGCCAACGATACCGCCGCAAAAGAAGGCGGCAAGGAGTTGAATTCGTTCCTGAACGGCATCGATGCCAGCCGGGGAGACAATCCGCCGCATCTGACCTCGTTGGGCCACTCCTATGGTTCGCTGACTTCAAGCTACGCGCTGCAGGGCGGTACGGGTGTTGACGATGCAGTCATGTTTGGTTCGCCCGGTCTCGGCACCGGCGATACCGGGGATTTGAATGTTCCCGATGGGCACGTCATGTCCTTGGAAGCCGATAACGACCCGGTAGCCGACATCGGGCGCAGCGGGCACCTCGGCGAAGACCCGTCCTCGATGCCCGGGATGCAACACGGCGAGACCGGAGCGGTACCCGCCGAGCAGTCGCCGACCGGCCGAGACCTCAAAGGCGTCGAAGGTCACAGTGGCTACTTCACGCCCGACAGTACGAGCCAGCACAATATGGCAGCTGTCGTCGCAGGACAACACGATCCAGACGAGCAAGACGGTCAAATCGTACAAGGAAACAACGCCGACATGGGCGACGTCGCAGGCCAAGCCGGCCGTAACGTCGCATCGGACATCAAAGAGGGAGCAGAAGCAGCATGGAAGTTCGTCACCGGTTGGTGAAGCCTGCGGTGATCGCATCGAGCCTGGTGGTCCTCATGCTTGCTTCCGCATGCGGAACGGAGGGTGGGGACATCAACGACGACCCGAACGCCGGCACGGTCCAGGACCAGTTCAACACACTGATGCAACGGCCAAGCTTCGAAGACATGACCGAACGCTACAAACAAATGATCAAAGAAGTACAAGACGCCACAGTCAACATCGCTGGCATCCCAGAGTGGGAAATCCCAGAGGGCCGCACTCCTGTGAGCGGGGCTAGGTGCGGTTTCGACTTCCCCGACATCGGAGGGGATGGCGGAACCCGACAAATCAGCGGGGGCTTGTCCAAGGGCCCCATCCCCGAAAATCGCTGGCCAGATGTGATTGACCGCGTCACTCAAATCGCTCAACGCTACGGATTTGAGAGTCAACAGGTGTTTCACGACAAGCCGCAGAACCATCAAATCAGTTTCTCTGACTCCTACGGTGGCGAATTCTCCTTCGGAACGGAATCCAACACATCGATGGCTATCACCTCCGGCTGCTTCCTGCTGGAGCAGGCTCGCCAGCGCGGCGCACCCTCCGAAACTGATTAGGGCAGAACGTAGGAACTCCGCTAACGCTCGATAGCAAGAGTGGTCCCGTAGGATAATCTCGCTTCCAGCTCGGCCTACGAGACGTCACACCTGAGTGCGAATTCTACGAACCGTTCGCATGCCGCATGCTGGTCGAGGGGAAGCTGGTCGCGCATCATTTCCAGGCCCCGCATCATTTCCAGGCCCGGAGCGACCGAGTCCAGCTGCCCTAGTGGACGTCAAGATCCATCCCGTCGAGCCCTTCGTCCAGTAGAGGTAAACCCCTCAGACATCGCAGCTCCGTCACAGCGCCACGGTGGAGCAGCCCCCGCGTCGGCCGAGAGCGTCTCACCCGTATGAACTATAGCCGAGCCACCGCGGTGCAGTGGGACTGCTGCCGAATTGCCCTCTAAGAGATCAAGGGCTGCGCGCTTCGCGCGCCGCCGCCGGGGCACGCCCGGCCTCCCGCTGGCGCTCCCGGCCGGCGGCCCCGGCGCGCACAACGAACGACGCCACCCGACCCTCAGAGCAACCAGGCAGCCGCCTCTCACCACGAGTCGGCCCCTTCACGCCCGGTAGATCGTCTGACACCGCGCCGACCGCCTCAAGGGCGTCGCCTTCCAGCCCTAGCCCCTCGACATCCGCGAGCGCCAAACCTGCACGCTTCCCGTCCGTGAAACACCGCTGGTAGGCAACCAGCGCCGCAGACCATAGTGCGCGGATAACGACGGAATCGCCCTCGTTATCCGGGAGTTCCATCTCCACCAACAAGCGCTCGGCCGCACGCATCACGAACGACAGGTCCTCGCCGACAGAAGCAAGATCAGCCACACGACGTGCCTCTGGCGACCGTATCTCAAGGCCGTCGGTCCACTCGCCGTCACCGGCATCTTCCGAAGAGGTCACTGCACGTCCAATCGGACAGGTATAGCTAGGAAACTCTAGCCAGCTGGCCCCCTCCGCGTACACGACAACTCGGGCCATTAGCGGGCCATTAAGGGCGGTCAACCAGGGTCAACAGAGACACCCCACGCGCACGGTCACCCGCAGGTCAGGGCCGCTTTCCAGGCGCGTCCGCCTGATTCCCAAGCTGAGAACGCGGGTTCGATTCCCGTCATCCGCTCCAACCACGAAGGCCCAGGTCAGAAGGCATCCACTTCGGACCTGGGCCTTCGTCGTGCCGGGGCCGAACGAGCCCGCCAACAACATCGGTCGGCGGACGTCTCGTCCCCACCCTCCTCGGAATCCGCCTCCGAGCGTCTCTCCCCGGTGCTCGTCAACCGGAGCTGAGTCCGGTCAGCGATCATCCGGTCGGCCTCGCTGGGAGCCCGCTGGTAGATCAGGGTCGTCCCCGGGTGGCATGGCCTGCGCAAGCAGATCCGGGTGCAGGAGGGCCGAGGCCTCGAGGACTTCAAGGCCCGTGATCTTGCCGTCCTTCCAGTCCATGACGACCGTCGCCGGGGAGTCCGGTGGTGTTTCCAACTCGATTGATTCCCGGCCAGGCGTGAGCCGGGCGTCGGTGAGGTAGAGGTAGGCGGCGTCGACCTCAGGGGCGTATTCGATGCGCCCCTGAGCATGGTGACCCATCAGGCCCTGGTGCCCATCGCGTTCTGCGCCCTACGGCAAGGACACGTCCGGCTCAGTGACCGTCAACGTGGTTCGAGCAGGCAGAACTCGTTGCCCTCAGGATCCGCGAGAACGGTCCACTCGGCCTCGGCGGGTTGTCCCACGGAAACCCGAGACGCTCCCCGTGCGAGCAGCCCATCCAGCGTCGCCTCGTGGTCACCGGCATACAGGTCGAGATGCAACCGGTTCTTGACCGACTTCGGGTCATCGACCGCCACGAAGAACAGGGAAGGCGCGCGTCCACCTGGTTCCTGCACTTCGACGCCTCCAGGGACCGGATCCGTCAACCTCCAGCCGAGCGTCTCCGCCCACCACTGCGCGAGGGAGAACGGGTCGCGCGCATCGATGGTCAACGCCTCCCACCTGATCACCATGACGGCAGGATCCACCGACCCACGCCAACCAGCAACAGCAGTCACCGACAGGCACCCGGCGCACACCCTCACCTGCAGCAGGTCGAGGCCACTTTCCAGGGACGTCCCGCCTGATTCCCGAGCGGCGGGCCGATTCCGTCATCCGCTCCGGCGCCGGAGCTTGCTCGGCTCGCCAACAACGTGCCAGCAACATCAAGCGGCGCAGCTACTTCTTGACAGGATTCACCATGTGACAGACGAACAGGAAAACACAGGGGTCCAAGAGCGGCGACGAGTAAACGACTACGACGCTTTCGCCGCAGCCTACTCGGCGGAGAACGACGGCAGCCTCGCCAACGCCTACTACGAGCGCCCCGCGATGCTGGCGCTGGTGGGAGACGTCGCGGGCCACAGCGTCCTCGATGTCGGGTGCGGTTCAGGAAAGCTGTCGGCCTCGTTACGCGACCGCGGCGCCACCGTCACCGGCATCGACGCCAGCGCCGGAATGCTCGAACTGGCCGAGCAACGCCTCGGCGACGACACCGAGCTGCTGCTGGTGGATCTGAACGACCCACTGCCGTTCGACGACGAAACCTTCGATGACGCGATCGCCTCGCTGGTGCTGCACTACCTGGAGGACTGGACTGCGGCCCTGGCCGAAATGCGGCGGGTGCTGAAGCCCGGCGGCAGGCTTTTCGCGTCGGTCGACCACCCTTTCGTCGCCTACACCATCCAGGATCCCAGACCGAACTACTTCGCGAACACGAGTTACGAGTTCGAATGGGAATTCGGTGGCCGGCGTGTCCCGATGCGGTTCTGGAGGAAGTCGCTGCAGTCGATGCTCGACGCGTTCACGTCCGCCGGTTTCCGTGTCGCAAGCATCAACGAACCGCAACCCGCGCCGGAGGCACGCGAGCTGTTCCCCCAGGACTTCGAGCACGTCTCGACCGCACCCGTATTCCTATTCTTCGCGCTCGAAGCGGTTCAGGACTAGCTTCCTGCCCTGGTCAGCAGGCCGGTAAACCACGGTCAACAGCGATAGTTCGCGCACACCCGGTTGCCGCACCCTGATCGCCAAGCCACTCCCGTCATCGGGGGTGTCGTCAAGACCCGTCCGGTGTTGCCACTCGGTCGGCGAGCCGCGCCGCCCATTGCCGAAACGTCTGCGGTGGTCGGCCGAGTAGCGTCCGGGCCGTTTCCTCCTGCTCTCGCAACGCCGGATTGTCGGGCTGCGCGGCGAAAGCGGGCAACGCGTACAGCATCACGCCGATCGTGTCCTCGGGCCAGCCTGCCTGCCGCCACCGCTCCGCCGCTTCGTCCGCCGTCAATTCGACCAGCTGCGGTTCGACACCGAGAGCAGCGCCAAGGGCGGCGAGCCGTTCCACCGCGCTCACGGTCGTCCCGCTGACATCGACCGTCCCGCTGCGCCGGTCGCCGAGCAGCAGGGTCGCGGCGATCTCGGCCAGATCGTCCTCGTGGATGAATGCGTACGGCGCAGTGGGCAGGTACTCGTGAACCTGTTGACCGCGTCGAATCCTGTCCACCACCGCGGAACCCGGAATGGGGTACCCGCCGACGTCCGCGCTGGCCATCACCGCCGTCGGCCGCAGCCACAACCGGCCGATCCCGCCGTTTTCCAGGCACCGTTCGAACGCCGACCATTGCCACGTTTCGTCCGATATCCCGGCGTCGAAATCGGATCCGTGTGAGCCGAGCACCACGACCCGCCTGACCCGTCCCGTGACGAGCGTGGTGGTGAGCTCGCGCAGGGACGCGAGGGGTTCACCGACGAGGCCGGCGAGGAACACCAGCTCGGCATCCGCAACGGCCGCGGCGAACTCGGCCGGGTCGGTGACCCGGCCGAGATGCAGCTCGACGCCATCAGGCCAATCGCCGGCCTCCGATTCCGGGACGAGCACACGAACCCGCTGCCCACGTTCGGACAGCCGTTCCGCCAGAGTCCGGACCACCGGCACGGTCGGTACGGCTCCCGGTGCCCGGGAGGCGGGCATCGCCGTCAACAGCATCATCGGAACTCCCCGTGCAGACCGTTCGCTCGACCCGAAGCTAGCGACGGCCGAGTGCGCTTCTCTAGTCGAGAGTCGCGACGGATTTATCGAGTCCTCGCGCGCCGCCCTGGCACCGAGCCACGTCTCGAACGCGCACTACTCGATCCACCGAAATCGCACGAAGGTCGGCGGATCAGCTCGCCAGGTGCTGATGATCGCGCGGTGTTCTGCGTACTTGCCCGCGAACGCATCGAGGGCGTGATCCACCTCCTCGGCGTCGTGGACGAGCGCGGCCTCGGCCGTCCAGGACAGGTGACCCCGGCGAAGTTCGACAGCCGATGCCGCCACCGCATTCCGCAGCCAGTCGCTCCGCAACCCGTGCCGGGCCGCGACGTAGACCGCGCCTCCCGCGCCCGCGAACCACGTCGTGACCGGGTGGACCCTGCCCGTCACACGCCCCCGGGTGACGATCCGGATGGTCTTGACCTTCGGATCCCACGCCACGTCAGCGACCGAGATTGCGGAACCGGCGCACCCCGAGCGGCAGGAACACCGCAGTGATCACCAACGGCCAGATGATCGCCGCTGCGAGCGCGTGTACCTCCGGCCACGCATCGCCGATCGGAACCGGGTTGCCGAACAACTCTCGGATGGACGTGGCGGTCGCCGAAACGGGATTCCACTCCGCGACGGGCTGCAGCCAGCTGGGCATCAGCTCCGGCGGCGTGAACACCGAGGAGATCATCCCGAACGGGAACGCCAGCGCGAAGAGATTGCCCGCCTGCTCGGTGCCCTTGACGAGGAGGCCGAGCCAGATCCCGACCCAGATCAGCGAGAAGCGCAGCCACAGCAGCAACGCGAACGCGGCGAGCGTCTCCAGGGCCGTACCGTCGGAGCTCCAACCGATCAGCAACGCGATCACGGCGAGCACTGCCAGGTCGACGGCAGCGTGAATGGTGTCGGCCAGGTTTCGGCCCACCACGATCGCCGACGAGGCCATCGGCATCGACCGCACCCGGTCGATGAATCCCTTCTCCTTCATGTCCGCGACGGCGAAGGCGGTGTTCATGAACCCGAACGCCATCGTCATCGCGAACAGGCCCGGCATCGCGTAGCCGATGTAGCCCACACCCGCGCCCTGACCGGTGACGTCCATCGCCGAGCCGAACACGTAGACGAACAGCAGGACCATGACCACCGGGAAGCCGAGCTGCCACGCGAAGTTGGCCGGCTGCCGCAGCAGGTGGGCGAACTCCTGCCCCACCACGACCCGATAGTCGCTGAGGGTCCAGCGGATCCGGTGGCCGACGGTGTCGTCGGTGGCCGGTTTCAGAGGTGTCGTGCCGTGGGTCATGCCGTCTCCCTTCCCACCAGCTCGAGGAACGCCTCGTCGAGCGTGGGCCGCCGAAGCCCGAGATCGGCGACCTCCAACCGCTGCTCGCGGATCGCGGCCGCCGCGGTCACCAGTGCGTCCACCGGGTCGTGCACGAACGCCGACACGGTCAACGTGCCGGGCTCGACCGACGGTTCACCCGTCGCGACCGACGCGACCACCGCGGTGATCGGCTCCAGCGCCTCGGGCGCTGTCGCCATCACCTCGAGCCGCTCGGCCCCCATCCGCCGCTTGAGCCCGTCGGGCGTGTCATCGACGACGTTGCGGCCGTGGTCGACCACGGAGATCCGGTCGCAGAGCCGGTCCGCCTCGTCGAGATAGTGGGTCGTGAGCAACACGGTGGTGCCACCGGCCGTCAGCCCGGCAATGGCCTCCCAGACCTCCCTGCGCCCGGCCGGGTCCAGCCCGGTGGTCGGTTCGTCGAGGAAGAGGACGTCCGGTGCCAGGATCATGCTGGCGGCGAGATCGAGCCGACGGCGCATGCCACCGGAGAACTTCTTCGGCACCCGGTGTGCGGAACCGGCGAGACCGAACTGAGCGAGCAGTTCGTCGGCGCGCTTGCGGGCATCGGCCTTGCCGAGCCGGAACAGGCGTCCGAAGTAGACGAGGTTCTGCCGCGCGCTGAGCAGGTCGTCGACGGCTGTCTGCTGCCCGGTCAACCCGATGCGGCGACGGACCTGTCGCGCCTCCCGAACGACGTCGTGCCCGGCGACGATCGCCGTGCCGGTGTGCAGCCGCTGCAGCGTGGTGAGGATCCGGACCGCCGTCGTCTTGCCCGCGCCGTTTGGCCCCAGCAACCCGTGGACACTGCCGCGCGCCACCTCGAGGTCGAAATCGTCCAGGGCGACGGTTTCCCCGAATCGTCTGGTGAGGCCGTGAGCCTCAATGACGGAGCTACTCATCAGAACTCCAGAAGGTATCCGAGTACGATGTACTCAGTTATAGCGTACGACGTACCCGGTTCGCCAGTGCCGGGGCGGTTAGGATTCTCGTTCCATGAGCTCTCCCCAGACCGGTGCAGGCGATCCACGTCGCAGCCTCGAACTGCTGTGGCGCGAGGGCGGCGCCCAGGAGGGGCGGCCGGGACCCAAACCGCGGTTCACCCTCGACCAGGTCGTCGCCACCGCGATCGCGCTCGCCGATCGTTCCGGCGTGACCGCGCTCAACATGCGAGCGGTGGCCGACGAGCTCGGTACCGGCCCGATGACCCTGTACCGCTACGTACCGGGCAAGGCCGAGCTGGTCGATCTCATGGTCGACCGCGCGACGGAACCGTCACCGGAGGAGCTCGCGGTGACCGGCGAGACCTGGCGCGAGCATCTCGCCCTCCTCGCCGAGGGCACCTGGGACGGCTATGCCGCCCACCCGTGGTTGCTCGAACTGAACCAACGTCGTCCCGTGTTGGGCCCCGGTTCGCTGGCCGGGTTCGACTGGGCACTGCGCGCGTTCGAGGGCCACGACATCCCGGGCCGCGAGCAGAATCTGATCATCACCGGCGTGATGAGCATCGTCATCGGTGCCGCGCGCGATCACCTGATCGCCGACTCGTCCGACACCCCGCCGCCCACGACCGAAAGCGAATGGTGGGCCGCACAGGAGCCGTATCTCATCCGCGCCTCCGAGAGCGGCGACTACCCGCGGCTCGCTGCCGTGAGCAACGAGGAAGATGCCTGGAGTTTCCAGGGTCGGGAGGCGATGCGTTTCGCCCTCGACGCCTTCCTCGACGGCGTACAGGCACGCTGGTCGTTGGACCAGTAGGCGCAGCCGCACGAACGGAGCACAGCCGCAGCGAATCGTCGACGGGAGCGCAGCACCGGGCCCGCGAGATCGCCGTTCATCTCATGCGGCAGTCCAGACACCGAGCTCGTTGCCGGCCGGATCACGGAAGTGGAAACGCCGCCCACCGGGAAAGTCGAACGGCTCCTGGGTGATCTCACCGCCCGCCTCGCGCACGGCGCGAAGACTCGCCTCCAGATCCGTCGAATACAACAGCACCAGCGGTCCGCCCGGCGTGACCTGCTCCTCCTTCCGGAAGCCCCCGACCTCGTCGTCGGACATTCCACGGATTCCGACATACGCGGGCCCCGGGCCGTAATCGGTGAACTGCCAGCCGAACGCGTCGCCGTAGAACGTCTTCACCGCGTCGAAGTCGGTGACGGGAAGCTCGACGTAGTCGAGCGCGTGATGGGTGTTCCTCGCGAAATCAGCCATGCACCGATCCTGCCCGCCACCCACGACAGTTTCGGGCGCCACCGCCCGCGGCAGCGCCCGAGCCCGCCGCACGGCGAGCGGCGGCGCTGACCAGTGGCGGCGCTGGCCAGTGGCGGCGCTGACCAGTGGCGGCGCTGACCAGTGGCGGCGCTGACTAGTGGCGGCGCTACTGCGGGCGAAGAGTCGGTGGATGGTCGAGCAGGAGGTAGTCCCGAGCCCGCTTGTTCGTCTCCGCACCACCCACGTGCACCGAATGCAGAATTCCGTTGTACACCAGATCCCAGAGCCGATGGTTTCGCTGGAGCCTGATTATTTTAGGACGCAGGGAACGTCCTTGGCTGTCAACCATTTCAATCGCGTGCGCAGCCCCATCAAGGTGTACTTTAACGGTGACGAGGTCGTACGTTTTTACGTACGCGTAACCATCCAACGCGAGCCAGTCAACACCCGCGCAGACCTGCTCAGAACCAGCCGAGACGAGGAAAACCAATGGCCATGGCAAAATAATTATCCACAACCACCACACGCCCATCCAGGAGAATCCGCCGTCCAGAATTACGCCGAAGACGACCAGTATCGCCGACATGGATGCGCCAGCCATCACTCGACCTGTGCGCGTGGGGTAGAACCACTCCAGCATCGGGCCTTCATCCACAGGAGAACGAGGTACACGATCCGCGCTCAGTTCTCGCCGGTCGTCCGGTCGTTCTCCCTCAGATTCCAGCGGGGCACCCGGGGGACGAGGTTCGCCCGTATACAAATCAGGCTTGGGCGGAAGCCTAGAAACATCCATATACCCGCCTAAAACAGATCACCAAAGAAATCACCGACCGCCCGTCCTGCCTTACCTATCGACTCTCCCGCGTCGGACAAACGGTCGCCAGTCCAGTCCACCGCGTCGCCCGCCATGTCAGCGACGTCATCGCCCCATTCGTCAATGGCAAGCCCGACTCCCGCAGACACGACCGCACCTCCGGCCACAGCCCATCCGACCGGCCCGCCTGCGCTTGCCACAGCCGCTGTTGCCAATGAGCCAGCGACAAAGCTGCCGGCACCCGATGCAATGGCCTTTCCCGGGTCCTTACCACCGCGAATATCCATTCCCACACCGACCGCGGTTAAACCGGCCCCGAAAACCGGGATCTTGCTGGCAAACTTCGTCGCACCACGGAGTGCCGGATTTGAGCCAGCCTTCGCGGATTCCGCCTTCCCGAAGTCGAAGTTCGTCGTGAGCGCTGTTTTCAGGTGTTTCGGCAGCATGTCCACCATGCGGGCGGTACGTGTGGCTGTCGCCCGGTTCAGCTCTGCCTGCTTGGCGAGCCTGCGTTCGATCTCCAAGGCATCCGCGCGTGCCTGTGCGTACGGGTTCGTCCTGCCGCTCTTCGCGTACGCGGCCGCACGTTCGATCGCCGGGTCCAGCGCCTTCGCCGCCGCCCGGTACTGACTCGTGCGTTGGGCGACCGCTCCCGCCAGGCCTGTGCTGATGTCGGCGATGTTGATCGGCGCCTTCTCCGCATACCCCTTCGCGAACCTAACGAACGTCTGCTGCGACTTGATGAGCGCCTCACGAGCCGGAGTCGCTGACCGCTCCGCTTCCACGTAGGCCTTGACCTGCTTCTCGTGCGCCGCCTGCGCCTGCGTGGCCTGGTCGTGGATCTGCTGTTGGCGTGGACTCGGCTTCTCATCGGTCGGCAACGGCGCCGGAGCTGCCGGCGCAGGACCCGGTTCCTGGATGATGTTTCCGCTGATCGTCAGGCCGCCGTTGCGCGCGATCTCCAGCGCCTGCGACATGCGTGACTTCGCCGTATGGATGTCATCGGCGTGCGAGTTCAACTGGGACGACGTGCGGGACAGGTCCGTGCTGAGGCCGTCGATCTGCCCACCGAACTTCGTCATGGTGCTTCGGAACCCGTCCGAAGCCTCGCCCGTCCACGTGGATTCGGAATCGCCGCGCGCCCCGTACACCTGCGTCCCCGCCGTGTCCGCGTTCTGGGACCTGCCCTGCAACCACTGCGCGACGCTCCGGATGCTCGCCGCATCCGCCTTGACCTCGGTGTCGATCGGCATGGCTCCCCCTCACAGCCCACCGCTGGCGTTGGACACGTCGGTGCGACCGTCTTGCTCGGCCTTCTCGTACGCATCGCGTCCGGAGGCCACTGCATCGCCGGCGGCTCCACAACCTTCGACAACACCGGCGAGTGAGGTCGACAGCGCACCGACGAGCCCCTGGACCACCCCACTGATCTCACCCGCGTTCGGCGCAGGCGGACGCTGCCCCGCGGCCTGTTCCAGCGAACTCGCGCCGTTGCGCAGTTTCGACGCGATCCCGTCCAGCGAACCGGTACCCGCGCCGTATCCACTCACGACACGCCTCCGGTAGGTGCTACCTCCTGACGCTGGTCGTCCGGAAGAACGGCGTTCCACAAGACCTCGGTGGCGCCACTGTCGGCCGCGATGCGGTTCAGATAGTCACTTCGCACCGACAACCACGGCTGGCCTTCGCCACAGCCCTCGACGAGAGCTTCCAGTGAGGTGAAGGCGAGCAGGACGAGACGCTCGTCCTCCAGTCGCCGCAACTCGACCGTCGCCTCCTCATCGCCGTAGTGAAAGCGTTCGGAGGGTAGGTAGACCTCGTCGGGCTGGTCGTCGGCCGCATCGGCGAACTCCGGTCCGATCACCGGAGGTGCAGGGGCGTCCTGAGCCCCGAATCGTTCTTCAGGCACGCCGTCCTCCCAACGTCGTGTCCGGTTCACACGAAACCACCAAAACGTCCTGACCAGCGACTATGGCGGCGTGTGGCGAAAAGTAACACGGCGTGATGCTCGAGGCCCGGAACCGGAGTCGGCCGCGTGAAGCCACGGGCGTTCGCGTCGTCGTTCCGGCTCCGTACACATGCGCTCCCGCGGTACCGAAGACTCGCGGGAGCCGCTGCCAGGCGGCAGTCACCACCGGGCGATGACCACCGCACGGACGTAGGGTCGGTCACATGGAGCTCGGACTGCACTACTACACGTTCACCCACCCGGAGTGGGAAACGACGCTCGCCGATCGCCTTGCCGAGACCGCCCGCGTCGCCGACGACGGCGGCGTGAGCCTGCTGACCCTGATGGATCACTGGTTCCAGATGGAGAACGTCGGCGGTCCGTACGAACCGATGCTCGAGGGGTACACGGCACTCGGCTACCTCGCCGGGATCACCACCGACGTCCGCCTCGGACTGCTCGTCACCGGCGTGACCTACCGGCACCCGGGCCTGCTCGCCAAGAC
The DNA here is from genome assembly GCF_024648885.1 of Prauserella salsuginis. Classification (GTDB taxonomy): domain Bacteria; phylum Actinomycetota; class Actinomycetes; order Mycobacteriales; family Pseudonocardiaceae; genus Prauserella; species Prauserella salsuginis. The sequence continues at coordinate 21,275 of NZ_JANBBF010000009.1, forward strand.
CGTCACGACCCTCGACACGCTGTCGCACGGCCGCGCGGTGCTGGGTCTCGGCGCGGCCTGGTACGAACGGGAGCACGCGGGCCTCGGCGTGCCGTTCCCGCCGCTTGCCGAACGGTTCGAACGCCTCGAGGAGACGCTGCAGATCTGCCGGCAGATGTGGTCCGACGACGACGGCGCCTACAACGGCAAGCACTACCGGCTCACCGAGACGATCAGCCTGCCCCAGCCCGCCAACGGCACGATCCCCGTCCTCATCGGCGGAGGCGGCGAACGCAAGACGCTCCGGCTCGTCGCGCAGTACGGCCAGGCCTGCAACCTGTTCAGCGCCGCGAGCGAGGAGGCCGTGGCGGCCGTACGGCACAAGCTGGACGTACTGCGCGGGCACTGCGAAGCGCTCGGCACCGACTACGACGCCATCGAGAAGACGATCCTGTACCAGGGCGACACGATCACCGACCCCGACGGATTCCTCCGCCAGATGGAGACCTACCGGAAACTGGGCGTCTCGCTGGTCAGCCTCGTGCCGCCCGCGTACCAGGATCCGGTGCCGTGGGCGACAAGCCTCGTCGGCGACATCCGGCCGAGACTCGCCGACATCTGACGTCCACTGTGGAGTCGGCGGCCCTGCCCGGTGGCCGGGCCGGGCGCGGCGACCTGCTCAGCAGCAGTGGTCGCCGCGCCAGGCGTCGCGCCCCTCCTTCACGGCGAGTGCGGCGATCACCAGCGCGGCCGCCGGATCGGCCCACGCCCAGCCGAACAGCGAGTTCAGCAGCAAGCCGACCAGCACGACACCCGACAGGTAGGTGCACAGCAGCGTCTGCTTCGAATCGGCCACGGCGCTCGCCGACCCCAGCTCGCGCCCGGCACGGCGTTGCGCGTACGACAGGACCGGCATGATCACCAGCGACACCGCCGCCAACGTGATGCCCACCGTCGAGTGGTCGGCCTGCTCGCCACCAACCAACGTCGTGACCGACTCGAACGTCACATACGCCGCCAGCGCGAAGAACGACACCGCGATGACCTTCAGCGCGACACGTTCGCGCCGCTCCGGATCACGCCCCGCGAACTGCCACGCCACGGCCGCGGCCGACGCGACCTCGACCGTCGAGTCCAGGCCGAACCCGATCAGCGCCGCCGAGGACGCGATCGCACCCGCGGTGATCGCGACGACGGCCTCGATGACGTTGTAGGTGATCGTCGCGGCCACGAACAGTCGCACGCGACGCGACAACACCGTGCGCCGGTGATCGTCCGGCTGCGCCGTGCCGGTCAGAGCGCCTCCCGACCGTGGGGGCGCAGCCTCCGTCGAACAGCACCCGTCACCGCACGCCGCCACGTCGGCGGGCCCGGCCGTGTTCGCCGTCGCCGTGTCGTCGGGCGAACCCGCGGAGACCGCGATGCCCGTGGTTGCGGCGGTGGCCCCGGTGGCGGACGCAGCGTCGGCGGACGCGGCGTCGGCGGACGTGGTGGCCCGCGAATCGCTCGGGCCGCAGCAGTCGTCAGCCATCGGTGGCGACCTCCCCGTCCGTGACAGCGGTGGCGCCCTCACCGACGACGCTCCGACCGGTGCCGACCTCGTCGGTGCACGGCGGCGCAATGGCTTCCGGTGCGGCGGCTTCCGGTGCGGCGGCTCCCAGTGCAGCGGATTCCGGTGCGGCGGATTCCGGTGCCGGTGCCGCGGCGGGCCGCGTGTCGTCGACGCACGGCTGGCCCGTGTCGACAGCCAGCACCACCTGCACGAACTCGCCGAGTGCGCCGGCGAGGTGCGGATCGGCCAGCTCGTACCGGACCTGCCTGCCCTCGTAGGCGGCCACGACCAGGCCACAACCGCGCAGGCACGCCAGATGGTTCGACACGTTCGAGCGCGTCAGGTCGAGCTTCGTCGCCAGCTGCCCCGGGTAGTTCACCCCGTCCAGCAGCGCCACCAGGATCCGACACCGAGTGGGGTCGGCCAACGCCCGCCCCAGGCGCGACAACGCGGCTTCGCGCGTCTCACTCGTCAGCATGCATCGAACAGTACAGCGGAGGCTGATCATTCAGCAATCGCTGAACCATCACCGGCGGGACACATCACACGGGCACGCCCGGTCAACGCGTCGCCGAACGGGCGGCCTTGCGGCGCAACCGGTTGTACGCGCCGGTCAGCCCCATCGCCCTACGCGCCTCGAAGACGACCTCGCGGACCACGGTGCGCGTGCGTTCCGTACCGGAGGTGATGAGCTCGTCGACGTATCCGGACCGCGCGGCGTACTCCGCGCGCCGCTCCCGCACCGGATCGAGGAACCGGTTGAGCGCCGCCGCCAGGGCCTGTTTGACCTCGACGTCGCCGACGCGCCCCTCGCGATACCGCTGCTCCAGGTCGGCCACTTCAGCGCGGTCGTCGTTGAACGCACGGTGGTACTCGAACACCGGATTGCCCTCCACGGTGCCCGGTACATCGGCGCGCACCCGCTGCGGATCGGTGTACATGCGGGCCACCTTGCGGTCGACGTCCTCGGGCGGGTCGGACAGGTAGATCGCGTTGCCGAGCGACTTGCTCATCTTCGCCTGCCCGTCGGTGCCGATCAGGCTGGGCACGTCGCTGGTGACGGCAGCAGGCACCGGGAAGACCTCGCCGTACAGGCCGTTGAACCGCCGTGCGATCTCCCGCGTCACCTCGACGTGGGCGTTATTGTCCTGCCCCACCGGGACGGCTCCGGCCTTGACGCACAGGATGTCCGCCGCCTGCAGCACCGGATACCCCAGCAGCGCGTAGCCCATCTCGCCGCCGAGGCTCATGTCCTTCAGGCTCGGGATGCGCTGCAGCCGCGATACCGATACGAGGCTCTGCAGCAACGTGTTCAGTTCCGCGACCTCACCGATCGCGGACTGCAGGTAGAACGTCACGCCCTCCGGGTCGACACCCACGGCGAGCGCGTCGAGCACCTGCTCCCGGACGTGCTGCGGAATCCGCGCAATGGCGTCGGGGGAGTTCTCCGTCGTGAGCAGATGCAGGTCGGCCAGGATCAGGAACGTCTCGTACTCGCGGGCCAACCGGACCCGGTTGGCGAGACTGCCCACGTAGTGGCCGAGATGGAGCCTGCCGGTCGGGCGATCACCGGTGAGCAGACGGGGACGGGACGGGTGCGACATATCGGTGCCTCCACGGTCGAGTCGGAGACCACCCGCGGACGCACCGTCACGGAAACGCGAAAACGGCCGCCCTCCGGGCGGCCGTGGTGAACATGCGCAGGGTCAGGGCCGCCGGTCGGCGGCCCACCACATGGCGATTCGAGTGCGCATACGTCGATGATATCCGACCCGCGCTGCCGATCCGCCGACGACGCCCACGCAACACGACGGCGCACCGGGGCACGGCTGAGAGCCGACACGGCCGGATTCCGGGGGTTGTCCCCATGGCAGACACCCGCGTGGTTGTGGATCGTCGGAGCATGACTCGTCCACATGAGCTACTGCGATTCGGCTTCACGGCCTGGCGCCTGCCCGCGCGAAGTCCCGGCTTCGACCGCAAGATAGTCCACTATGGACTTTCCGCCGTTGCCGTCGTCGCCGCCGTGCTGATCGTGTACCTGATCCTGGCGGGGTGGCTGTATCCACTGCGACCGGACACGATCGAGCACCTCGCACATCCGTTCGCGGACGCGCTCGGCGCCGGCACGTGGGGCGGCCCGACATTCGTCGGCGCGTGGGCCGTGCACGCCGCCATCGCGGTCGCCATGCAGCTCGCGGCGCTGGTGGTCATCGCGCTCTGCCGGGCGGGCATCGTCCCCCGCCGCGGCGGGGGAGGTCAGCTGGAGTGACGTTCGCGGTAGTCGAACGGCACACCGCCCTGGGCGCACGCCCGCTCCAGCAGGTCCCGCACCCGCTCGGCCTCAGCCTTGTCCGGCACACCCAGGTTGGCCTTGATCTTCTGCCCGGTGAACACGCTCCGCTGCGGTTCCGTCGTCGTGCGCGCCTTCACCGCCGCACCGTCGGCGAGTACGAGCAGGGCGTGCATACCGACCTTGCCCTTCCCGCCCATATTGGTCAGGACCTCCAACCGGAACTGGGACAACTCACGCCACGAGAGCTGGAAACCGCCACGCGTGATCGGACCCGACGGCGTGACGATCAGGTCGATCAGGTCGTCGCCCGCGTAATTCGCACTGCGCTTCGCCCGCGGATACAGCACCAGCGTGAACATCGCACATCCGGCCACACCGAACGCGAGCAGCAGCCAGCGCACCGGCGGCTCCAGGAAGAACGCGAGCACGCCCATGACCAGCAGTTCGAACACGCCCGTGTACAGGTAGGTCGTCGCGAGGCGGTTCTGTGCCGACGAGTCGGCGACATGACGGTAGATCTCGCCGTGCCGCTGGGCGGGCGGCATGGCCGGGGCACGAACGGGGTCAGTCATGACACTCCTCGGACGTCGGGCAGCACCGCGGATCCTACGAGAACCGACACGTCGGTGGTGCCGGATTCCGCGTTCCCGCACCGGCACCGGCTCGCGGCGGCACGAGCGGCCGCCACCGTGTGGACGGTCGGCGTCGTGGGCACCGGGGCCGGCGAGTATGGGACGGCGGGTGCTGGGATCGGCGAGTGTTGACTTCAAGTTAACTCGAAGTCCTAGCGTTCCTTTCAAACGAGAGAAGGGAACCGAGATGAGGAAGATCGCCGACGACCTGTGGGAAACCGAACCCGAGTACCCGTTCCCCGGGCTGAGCACCCACGCCTACCTCTGGCTCGCCCCGGCCGGCAACGTGCTGTTCTACAACACGACCCACGACACCGAGTTCGACCGCATGGCCGAGCTGGGCGGAGTCGCCGACCACTACCTGAGCCACCAGGACGAGATCGCACCGTCGCTCCGGACGATCAAGGAACGCTTCGGCTCGACCCTGCACACCCACGCGACCGAAGCCGACCTGGCAAGCGAGGTCACCCCGGTCGACGACGCCTTCGAAGGCAGGCACGTGACCGCCTCGGGAATCGACGTGATCCCGACACCGGGACACACCCCCGGCAGCGCCTGCTTCCTAGTGCCCGTTTCCGGTCGGACGTATCTGTTCACGGGCGACACGCTCTACGTCGACCCGAACGGCCACTGGCGCGCCGGCTACATCCCCGGCATGAGCGACCACGCTCAGCTCACGTCGAGCCTGGGCGACCTGGCGACGCTGGAACCCGATGTCGTCGTCTCCAGCGCGTTCGCCGGCGACTCCGGAGTGACCGAACTGGGGGAGCGCAGGTGGGCGGACTGCGTACAGGAGGCACTGGCCGCGCTCGAACCACAAGCGGCGAGCAGCAGCTGACACACGGTGTCCGGACGCCCGGGCGATACACGAGCGTCCGGACGCCGTGCTCTGCCGCGTCACGGCGACGGGGTCGTGGCGGGGCCGCCGTAGCGACGGGACCGCGGCGGCACCACAACCGCGGCGGCGGAACCACGGCGGTGTCACCACGGCGGCGCCACGGCCACGGCGTCACGCCCAGACAGCTCTAGTGCCACGGCGCCGCGGTTCCAGCACGGCGCTGCGACCGCGGCGCGCCACACCGCCACACCCGCCTCGATCACCGCCCCAACCTCGATCACCGCCCCAACCTCGACCGCCGCACCCATCCCCACCGCTGCAACGTCCGAACCATCCGGGTGACGACCGATCGCGCGCACGAGAATCGGGATATAGCAGGCGAAGCGCACAAGAGGACCCGACCACAGCCACCATTCGGGTGATGCATGCCATTCGATGTCACGGCGTGATAACGGACAGGGGAAGTGCGGCGATACGCCGGATGACCCCATACACATCCCCGACGCGAGATGGAGATGGCCCATGTGGACATCTGCCTCGGCGGGTGCGCTCGGAATCGCAGGACTGGCCGCATGGTCGGTCACGGGCGTGCCCGCATTCCTGGTGGCAGGACTGGCGTTCCTGCTGCTGCTTTCGCTCGTGGTGCTGTCACCGAGCCCCTCGCGGTAACACCGCGACAGGCACCACGTACACGTCGGCCGAGCACGCCAACCCCGGGCGCGCGCCGCGGACACCCCCGATCGCCACGAAGGAACCTCCCCGGTTCCGTCCCGAATCGTGACGAGTCCGCGACGTCGCAGGCGATGCAGGCCGTCGGTGACCGGACACGAACGGCGCCGGACCGGTAGCCCCGAACCGGCCGGCGCCGTTCGTGCCCATCCCGTGCGACGAACCCGTTCCCCGGGGCAACCTGGTTGAATCCGATCGAACACCGCCACGCGGAGCGTTCCCCTTCGGGTGGCGATGGGAGACGGGTGGACGCAACCACGGGGTCCACGGGGTTCGTCCGCCACAGGAGGCGTGCATGGGTATGCGCACGATTGCGCTGGTGCACAGTCCGTTCCTCGGGCCGGGGAGCATGCGCCCGCTCGCCGACGTGCTCGTCGCACGCGGACATCGCGTCGTCGTCCCCGATCTACGCGACGGCCTGCGGGCCACGCCGTGCCACGACGGCATCGCCGCCCGGTTCGCGGCCCAGGTTCCCGGCGAGCCACTGCTCGTCGCCGGGCACAGCGGCGCAGGCCCGCTCCTGCCACATCTCGCGCGGCCCCGCCCCGGCAGTCACGTCGTCTATGTCGACGCCGGCCTGCCCACTCCGGGCCGGAGCTGGCACGACACCGCACCCGCCGAGCTCTACGACACCCTGGCGAGCGGCGCCACCGTCGAGGACACCGGCGACCGCACCGAACTGCTCCTGCAGCCCTGGCACACGTGGTTCGACCCGAGCCCACTCACCAGCGAGGCCCTCCGCGACGCCGTCCTGCCCGACGAACCGCGCGTGCCCGTGCGGTTCCTCCGCGAGCCGCGTCCCCACACCGATGAGCCACCGAGCGCCTACCTGCGGCTGTCGGCCCCCTACGACAGTGCCGCCGAGCACGCACGCGCCCGCCACCTGCCCGTCCGGTCACTCCCGGCGAGTCACCTCGCCACGGTGGACGATCCCGAACCGGTCGCAGCGGCCGTCGAAACGCTGGCCCGCGCCCTCGACTGAAGGTCGGACCCGTCGGGCATCCTGGGCCGAGCCACGCACCGCCGCCGACGCCGACGTCCTGGGGCCATCATGCGCACGCTCGCCATCACGCAGAACATGACGCTCGACGGCTGCGTCGAGATGCTCGATTCCTGGTCTGACCCGACGGTCGAGTTCGACCCGACAGCCGACAACACCGAGCTCGTCGCGGAGAATCGCCGCCATCAGGACCGGTGCGACGCGGTCCTGCTCGGCAGGCAGACGTTCGAGGACTTCCGCGGCTTCTGGCCGAACCAGACCGGCGAGGTCGCCGACTTCCTAGACCGGGTCGACAAGTACGTGGTCACCGGCACGCTGACCGACCCCGGCTGGCAGAACACCCACCTCATCGGCACCGACGACCCGGTCGCGGCGATCCGCGAGCTCAAAGAACAACCGGGTTCGGACATCGTCGTCACGGGCAGCATCACGCTCTGCCACTCGCTCATCCGGGCAGGCCTCGTCGACGAGTACCGCCTCTTCGGCTATCCCGTCGTGCAGGGGCGCGGGCGCAGGCTGTTCCCCGACGGCTTCACGCTGCCCCGAATGGCGTTGCGTGACATGAAGTCGTTCCCCGGCGGCATCACCTACACCTGCCACACCCCGAGCTGAAACCGCAGCTCGGCCGGCGGGTCAACGTCGGCGTTTCGCCCGTTCGGGTGCCTTGCGGTTCCAGGACTCCTCGATCAGTTCGTGCAGTTGCGCCTCGTCGACGATGTCGAGGTCGACGAGGATCGCGCCGTAACCGTCGTAGTGCGACGTGGTGTAGAAGGCCGGTTCACCGGAGGCCAGTAGTGCTTCCTTCTCGTCCAGGCCGCACAGCAGCACCAGCCCGCCCTCGGCGTCGGTGCGCAGTCGCGCGAAGCTCTTGCCGTTGACCTTCAGTGCGGGCGTGCCGTACGAGGTCGACTCCTCGACTTCCGGCAACGCGGTCGCGAACGTCACCACGTCGGCCCATTTCGGCATCCCGGCACACCCCTCTTACCGGTCGGCGTCTGTTCCTGCCGGCACCCGCTCACCGGGCGTGGCCGGCTACGACGAGCGTTCCCGCAGTTCGGCCTGGAATCTCGCGGGCGCAAGCGGGTCGACCTCGCCGAGGGCCGCGAGCTGCGCGTCCCTGCTGCGGGCACGCTGACGGTCAGCGCGGCGGTCTTCCCACGTCACGATGACCGCGGCGACAGCAAGCAGCAGGACGAAAAGCCCGAGCACCGATGCCAAGTACACGCCATCTCCTTTGATGCCGGCCTGTGTGGCAGATCACACAGCATAGGCAATCGGTCACCCTCGGCGCCACCCCACCGCCCGGATCGCTACGGAACGTCTCCACGAACCGGCTGTGACCAGCGATGTATCAACCGTTTGCGCGCCGCAACCAGCGCGTAGCCGACCGAAAGGGCACACTCCGCCTAGGAACTGAATAAAACATCGGCTCATCGCGTCATGAGGTCGAGGCTCGCCAGTCACAGCTGCGAACGACAGCGAGCAGATCTCGCCGGGGGACCGTGGCGACACGGCGGCGAACACGTCCGCGAGGACGTGCGGAGACGGAGTGGTTATGGCGCAAAGCATCGACAGAAGCCGCCCAGCAGGCGGCCTGGGACCTTCGGGAACGCGAACCCTCACGGTCGCGGCCCTCGACCCGGTCCCGGTCTTCCGGGAAGGCCTGAACGTCCTGGTCAGCAAGACGCCGGGACTGCAGTGGGCGGGCCACGCAGCGAGTCATCACGCGTCGCTGCAGCTGTGTGAACAGCTGCGGCCGAACATCGTGATCCTGGACTCGGGCTTCGATCCGCACTGCCACCTGGTGCGACTGCTCCGGGACGGCGATCCGACGCTGGTCGTCGTGGTGCTGGTTCGGGATGCGCACCGCACCCCGCAGTTCCTGTCGGCTGCATCGGCCGCGGGTGCCCACGCGACCGTGCCGCGCACGGCCGAGCCCCGCCGCCTCGCGGAGGCGATCCGGCGGGCACACATCGACCGCCGCTACACCGATCCGGCGCTCGCCGCGCTGACGGCGCGTCCGAAGCGGCAGCCTGCGGCCGACGCGACGGGCACGGGCGGCAAGCAGCAGATGCCACTGTCGCGACGCGAGTACCAGGTGCTGCAGCTGGTGGCTGAAGGTCTGGAGAACTCGGCGATCGCCAAGACGCTGTTCCTGTCCGTGGAAACCGTGCGCACGCACGTCAAGAGCATCCTGCGCAAGCTGTCGGCGCGAGACCGTACGCACGCGGTGACGAAGGCGTTCCGGTCGGGAATCCTCATCCCGCGCCCCGAGGAGAACACGGCGCCGTCGGCCGACAGCTCGCCGGGACCGCCGCCGCAACATGCCCCGCAGGCGCACACTCCGCCCCAGCACGCCCCGGCGGCGAACACGTCGTCGGCACCGCCGACCGCACCGGCCTGACGCGGCCACCGCGCCCCGGGCCACTCGCGGTTCACCCGGAGTCACGCTGTCGCGACCATCCGAAAGGACGGAAGAGCGGAGACGAGACCCAGAAAACACCGCTACGACTTGCCGCCGATTACTTAGTAGTAATATCCTTAAGTTACCGGCGAGTAGGGCCGTGTTGTCCGGAGCTGTCCACAACACGGGCTGTGTATGGACGTACGAACAGCGCCCCGGCCGCCACACCCGAACAACCTTCGTACGGAGCGACGACATGGGCCACTACAAGAGCAACGTGCGGGACCTGGAGTTCAACCTCTTCGAGGTCCTCGGCATCCAGGACCGGCTCGGCAAAGGCGTACTGGCCGAGTCCGACGAAGACACCGCCCGCGGCGTGCTGTCCGAGCTGAACAACCTCGCGACGGGACCGCTGGCCGAGTCGTTCGAGGACGCCGACCGCAACCCGCCGGTGTACGACCCGAAGACCTTCTCCGCCACGCTGCCGGAGTCGTTCAAGAAGAGCTACCAGCAGCTGTGGGACGGCGAGTGGTGGCGGCTGGGCCTGACCAACAAGCTCGGCGGCTTCGGCCTTCCGCCGACGGTGCAGTGGGCCGCCTCCGAGCTGATCCTCGGCGCGAACCCGGCGCTGTACATGTACATGGCAGGCCCGAACTTCGCGATGGTCGTCGACCAGAACGGCACCGAGGAGCAGCAGCGCTGGGCGCAGCTCATGATCGACCGCGCCTGGGGCGCCACGATGGTGCTGACCGAGCCGGACGCCGGTTCGGACGTCGGCGCGGGCCGCACCAAGGCCGTGCAGCAGGAGGACGGCTCCTGGCACATCGAGGGCGTCAAGCGCTTCATCACCTCGGCCGACCAGGACATGACCGAGAACATCATGCACCTGGTGCTGGCCCGCCCCGAGGGTCACGGCCCCGGCACCAAGGGCTTGTCGTTGTTCCTCGTGCCGAAGTACCACTTCGACACCAACACCGGCGAGATCGGCGAGCGCAACGGCGCCTACGTCACCAACGTCGAGCACAAGATGGGCCTGAAGGTCTCCACCACGTGTGAGCTGACGTTCGGCCAGCACGGCACGCCCGCCAAGGGCTGGCTGCTGGGCGAGGTGCACAACGGCATCGCGCAGATGTTCCAGGTCATCGAGTACGCGCGCATGATGGTCGGCACGAAGGCCATCGCGACGCTGTCGACCGGTTACCTCAACGCGCTCGAGTTCGCCAAGGAGCGCGTGCAGGGTCCGGACCTGACCAAGCAGACCGACAAGAGCGCCCCGCGCGTGACGATCACGCACCACCCGGACGTGCGCCGCAGCCTCATGCTGCAGAAGGCCTACGCCGAGGGCATGCGCGCCGTGTACCTCTACACGGCGTCGTTCCAGGACCAGGTGTGGACGCAGGAGGACCCTGGCTCCGACGAGGAGTCGATCAAGCTCGCCGAGCGCGTCAACGATCTGCTGCTGCCGATCGTCAAGGGCGTCGGCTCCGAGCGCGCCACCGAGCAGCTGGTGCAGTCGCTGCAGACGTTCGGCGGTTCCGGCTTCCTGCAGGACTACCCGATCGAGCAGTACATCCGTGACTCGAAGATCGACTCGCTCTACGAGGGCACCACGGCCATCCAGTCGATGGACTTCTTCTTCCGGAAGATCGTCCGCGACAAGGGCCAGGCGCTGACCTACATCGCCGGCGAGATCTCGAAGTTCGTGGAAGGCGGAGCGTCCGAGCCCGATTCGCGCCTGAAGAAGGAGCGGGAGCTGCTCAAGCAGGCTCTCGACGACGTCCAGGGCATGCTCGGCTCGATGATCGGCAACCTGACCTCGGCGCAGGAGGACGTGAACAACGTCTACAAGGTCGGCCAGCACAGCGTGCGGTTCCTGCTCTCGGCCGGCGACCTGATCGTCGGCTGGAAGCTGCTGCAGCAGGCCGAGATCGCGCTGGGCAAGCTCGACGAGGCGAGCGGCAAGGACAAGTCGTTCTACGAGGGCAAGGTCGCCGTGGCGTCGTTCTTCGCCAAGCAGGTGCTGCCGGAGCTCACGGCCCGCCGCGCCATCGCGGAGGCCGCCGACAACGACCTGATGGAGGTCGACGAAGCGGCGTTCTGATCCCCGCGATCGAACACCACGACCGAAAAGGGCACCCCGGCCGCGACTCGATTCGCGCGCCGGGGTGCCCTTTTCGTGTTCGTTCGCCTGAACTGCGGGTTGGCAGTGCGATCATTGGGTACGCACAGACTGCCGCCCGCCGTCGGCGGGCGGGAGCGCACGCAGACACGCAGGAGGCTCGGCATGGAGATTTCGGGCATCATCTCGGCGATCGTCGTCGGGCTCATCATCGGCGCGCTCGGCAGGCTCGTCGCACCCGGCAAGCAGAAGATCGCCATCTGGCTGACCCTGCTCGTCGGTATCGTCGCGGCGTTCGTCGGGACGGCCATCGCCCGCGGCCTCGGCTACGCCGACACCGACGGCTGGGACTGGCTCGAACTCATCACCCAGGTCGTCGTCGCCGCCATCGGCGTTTCCCTCGTCGCAGGCTTCGCGGGCAAGGACCGCAAGAAGGTCGACCGCTGAGCCGTCCACGAGCTCACGCGGGCGGCGGCAGGGGCCTCGGCGGCAACGGAGACGAGTAGACGACGCGGGTCGTGACGCTGCCGAGGCCCGGCCCGGCCTGCCGGCTGTTCAGCCTCGACTGCGGTCGACCTGCTGCGAACGCTCGTCACCCGGAAGGAACGGCCACCCGGGGCGTCGCGGGTCGCCGCCGTCGTCGCCCCCGTCGTTGCCGCCGCCGTCACCCGATTTGCAGACCACGCGCGGCACCGGCCGGTAGGTCACGGTCGTCGACTGCCGGTCCACGACACGGTCGCCGCGCAGTGCCTTCACCACGCGCGTGTCGGTGACGGTGAAGCCCTCCGCACCCGACGTCTCCTCACAGCCCGGACCGCGGTCCCGCTTGACCGGCGGGGACTTCACGTCGGTGCGGTCACTCGTCGACCCGCTGACGCGGTACTGCTTCGTGCCCCACAACCGCACCGTCACGCTGTCGCCGGATGTCCAGGCCTGCACCGCGACACCGCTGTCGAGGTTGTTGGTCAGCGACATGTCGACCGACGAGCCGTCGGGCAGGTGTGACACGGCGTCTCGGCCCGCGGGGTAGCGGTCGACGAACGTCGGGTGCGCCCTGTGGCCCGCGTCCTTCAACCCGGCTTCGTACGCGGCGTTGTACAGCGTGCTCGTCAGCTGTGACACGCCGCCACCGATGACGCGCGGGCCGGTGCCGCCGGAGTACAGCGGCGCCTCGACGTAGCCCTTCGACGACGTGCGCGGGCCGGTCGCCGCCTCGAGGCTGAACGTGTCACCGGGGCGCACCACGGAACCCGTCACCGCGGCGGCCATCGTCGACACGTTCCGCGCTGCGGCACCGGAGAGCCCGCCGGTCGTGAATTCGCCGACGACCTCCTTCATGCCCAGCTTGCGCAGCTCCTCGGTGCTCACGTCGGGCGCCTGCACCTGGTACACGACCTCGAGCGTGCGCCCCTCCTGCTTGCCCGCCACGGTGAAGAACGGCGCGAACGTCTCCTGCCAGTCGATCTGCCTGCCTTCCTTCGACGGTTCGACCGAGGGCCGCGAGCCCGCGAACACCAGCTCGGCGTTCGACGCGCGCCGTTCGGTCTCGCCCAGCCGCGGGATCAGCACGTCCTGCAGCTTCGCCCGGTCGAGGGTCACCTGCAGCGCGCCCTCGTCCGACGGTTCGTGCTGCATCGCGTCACTGATGTGCCGCGGGGTGAGCGTGGCCGTCGTCTTGTCGGCGCGCACCGTCACGGGGCCGGACACGAGCGGTTTCGTCTGCTCGAGTGCCCGCCGCACGGCCTCCTCGGTCGTCTTCGCCGGCGTGACGTCGACGTCGAGCGTCACGCCCTTGTCGGCCAGCCAGTCCGCCTTGATCTGCTTCATCGCGCCGTCGACGTCGGTGAGGCGCTGCCCCTGCCGCGGCATGATCGGGAATGGTTCGACCGCGCTGCCTTCCACGGTGCGGAACCCGACGTCCCCTTCGCGCACCTCGTGGTTGATCTCGCCCGCGGCCAGACCGTTGATCGCCTCGCGCAGCACGTCGTCGTCGGCCGAGGACACGACGCCGATCTCCCTCGTGGTGAACAGCGACGTCAGCCGTGACAGCGGATCGATCGGCTGGTTGCCCGCACGTTCGACCGTGCCGGCCCAGTCGAGGCCGAGGCCCGCGTCGGCCGGGTCGAGACGGGTCGTGACGTCACCGGCTCGCACGGGCAGCGGGTCCGTCAGCTGCGGGCCGAGCTCATCGCGCAGCTTCTCCTCGGCGTCGGCGCGATTCAACCCACCGACCTCGACGCCCGCCACGGTCACCCCGCGCGGCACGTCGCCCAAGCTGGTGATCAGGTCCACCAAGTACACGAACAGCAGCGCGACGACCGTGCCGCCGAAGATCATGAACGCCTTGCCGATGCCGCGCTGGATCCGCGTGCGTGCGGGCGGCTTGCGGGGGTCGGCCGGTCCGAGCAGCTCATCGGCCAGGCCGACCTCGCCACTGCCCGCGGCGACCTCGTCGCGGTACCGCACGCTCGGATACGCCGAGAACGCCGCGGCGGGCAGGTCCGTACCGGTGGCCTCCGGGTCGGTGTTGTCGGCGGGCCACGCAGGGTCGTGCGAGAGCAGCCAGTTGTCCGGCAGGTTCAGCGAACCGTCGTCCTCATGGACCTCGTACCCGCCGTGACCGGCCTCGCCGTGCTCACGCGGGGAGTGGGCAGAGCCGCCCTCGGGGTGGGCCGGGTGTTCCCACGGCCGGTCCAACTCGTCGCGCACCAGCCCTCCCGCGTGGTCGGCGTTACAAGTACAAGCCTGTGCCCTGTTCGGTCCGCTCACTCGCGATCGCGTGGATGTCACGCTCACGCATCACCAGATAGGCGTCGCCCTGGATCTCCACCTCGAGCGGGTCCTCGGGGTTGAACAGGACCCGGTCACCGATCTTGATGTTGCGTACGTTGTTGCCGACACCGAGGACATCGCCCCAGCAGAGCCGGCTTGCCATCTGCGCGGTCGCCGGGATGACGATGCCGCTGCTGCTGCGCCGCTCACCGTCGTCCGACGGCTGCCGCACGAGCAGCCGGTCGTGCAGCATCTGGATTTCGAGCTTCGCGTTCGAATCCGCGTTGTTCCGGGGTTCCACCACGCGTTCATGTTAAGCCCCCGACGGACCCGGGTTCCCGGACATCACCAGGCTCAGCTCGCCGTCACCACCGCGCTCGACGCGGATCGGCACACCCCAGTCCTGGCGGGTGACCCGGCAGACGGGGTGCTCGGCGTCGATGTCGCAGCTGGCCGCCTGGGCGACGACCTGCAGCACACCCTCGGTCACCTCGTCCGAGAGGCGGATCAGGCGCGACAGGTCGGTGTCGGCGCCGTCGCCCTCGATGAGCAGTTCCGGCGGGGACGCGCTCACCTCGAGACGGGTCGACGGGCCGTAACGCTCGTCGAGCTTCTGTCCCGGCGGCGGGGTGAACACCACGTTCAGCTGCACCGCTCCCGAAGCCAACACCGTCGCGGGCCTGCGCACCTCTAGCGCCTCGCCCGCGACCTGATCGGCGTCCGACATCTCCAGCGGCGTCAGCCGGTGCGCGCCCGTTTCGACGACGAACACCACGCCGCCGGAGACGACGAGGCCGGCCGGTTCGGCCAACCCCGACGCGATCGTGACGACCTCACCCGTCGCGGGGTCGTAGCGGCGGATCGCACCGTTGTAGGTGTCGGCGACGCCGACGGTGCCGTCAGGCAGCACGGCCACCCCCTGCGGGTGCTGCAGCAGCGCGTGGGCGGCCTTGCCGTCGCGGTGGCCGAAGTGGAACAGGTCCGTGCCGACGGCGGTGTACACGGCGTAGCCGTCGTGGCCGTCACCCTCGATCCACCGCAGCGCCGAGGTCTCGGCGTCGACGAACCACATCCGGTTGCGGCCCACGGCCAGTCCGGACGGCTGCGCGAGGAACGCCTCGTCGGCGCGGCCGTCGCGCAGCCCCTCGGTGGTCGTGCCCGCCAGCCTGCGCACCGTGGCATCGACCGGGTCGAACAGGCCGAGGGTGTGGTTGCCCGCCATCGCGACGACGACACCGCCGGGGCCGCCGTCGGCCTCGTCCCACCAGCACACGTCCCACGGGCTGGTCAGGTCGACGTCGAGTGCCTTGCCCGCGTCGTCACCGTCCCGCCACTGCTCACCGGTGCCGGCCACGGTCGTCACGGCGCCGTTCGACAGGTCGACGCCCCGCAGGGTGTGACCCGCCGTGTCGGCGACGACCAGGTGGTAGCCGACCCGCTGGGCGACCGCCTCCGGCAACAACGTCAGACCCGACGGCTCGGCCAGCGACGCCACGTCGAACGCCCCGTCGCGGCCGCCGCGCTCGCCACTGCCGAAGCGGCGCACGACCGTCTCGGCATCCGAAGCGAACTCGGCGACGCCGTGCCCCGCGGTGTCGGCCACGAGCAGCCGGCCGCCCGACGTCGCGACGGCCTTCGCGGGGAAGCGCAGTTCGGTGTCGGCCGTCTCGTCGGCCACGTACGGGTTGCCGCCGCGGCGCAGCGTGCCCTTCGCGTCGTGGGTCTCGACCAGCTCGCCGACGACGCGGCGCAGCGCCTCGCCGTGACCCTCACCTGCGGCGACATGCGCGATGTAACCCTCGGGGTCGACGATCACGAGGGTCGGCCACGCCTTGATCGCGTACTGCCGCCACGTCGTCATGTCCGGGTCGTTGAGCACCGGGTGGTGTACGCCGTACCGCTCGACGGCCGCAGCGATCGCGTCGCGCTCACCCTCGTGCGTGAACTTCGGCGAGTGCACCCCGATGGTCACGAGCACGTCGGCGAACTCGTCCTCGATGGGGCGGAGTTCGTCGATCACGTGCTGACAATTGATGCACCCCGACGTCCAGAAGTCGAGCAGGACGATCCTCCCTCGCAGGCCTGCGAGGCGGAGCCGCTCGCCACCCGTGTTCAGCCAGTCGGTGCCGGCGAGCTCGGGCGCGCGGACATGCTGCCGCGCGGCGCTGCTCGCGGGCACTGGGTCGGTGTCACTCACATTTCCAGTGAACGTCATCGGACCGGAAAGGTGAGCCCCCGCGTGCGGCATTACACCCGCGAGAGCGATCACCCTCGAGTGAGGGAATGCGGAGGGTGTTTCCGCACGTCAGCTGTCACGGCCGCACTGCGCCGATCGGGCGCGGGCCGAACGGGGGCCACACACACCGGCCATCACCGGGCGCGGTCATCCGCGACCGCCGGCTGGTCACCTCGGCCGAGTAGGCGGGCGCGGCGACACCAGCCCGCCGGACTCAACCTCCGGCGGGCTCACCTCCCGCAGGTTCGCGCCAGGGGTCAACCGGCCGTCACGGACTCCGCACGCCGCTTCACGCCCGCGAGCGTCTTGTCGATGTTGCGCTTGTTGATACCAGCTCGGTCCATCGTGCCGACGACCACGCCCGTGACCACCCTGGCCCAGCCGGGGCGGCGGTCCCACGTGCTCTCGACGACCCGGCAACCGTCACCGTCCGGTTCGAAGTCGTACTGCCACCGGGCCACCTTCAGCGGACCGACCGCGACGTCGAAGGCGAACTTCTCACCCTCCGCGGCGTCGGTCACCGTCGCCGTCGTGCTCCACCGGAAGAAACCGTTCCGATTGCGGCCGCGGAACCGGGCGCCCGGCACCGACTCGGTCGCCCCGCCCAACCAACGGAAACCCTCGTACTCGCCCGCGAGCTCGGCCAGCACGCCGGGATCGCTGACCAGCGAATACACCTGTTCCGACGAGGCGTCGATGTGGATCGAACCGGAGGCGTCGGGCTCCTTCGCGGTCGACATGGCCGCTCCTCTCGCGTGACGACGTACCGGGGAGTGTCTACCGGCCACCCTGCGCCCGTCGCCATAGCGCAGCCGTGCGACCCGCAGCTCATTTCACGTTGTTACGCCGCAGGGCACGGCCCATACCGGCGGCCGCGGTGGTCGCGAGCACCCAGCCCATCGCCGTGAAACCGGTCGCGACCCACATGTCGGCCCCGCTCAGATGCCACCTGCCCTTGTTGCCGAAGTCGACGATCGGCACCAGCAGATCGACGGTGAACAACACCGGGTTCCAGTTCAGGCCCGTGTCGTCGGCGTTGACCGCACACCGCCTGCCGTCCACGGCCAGCAGCTCCCCGTCCCGGATGCAGCCGTCGACCCCCACGCCGAACCACACACTGCCCGCGACCAGGAGCAACAGCAGCAGCACGACCGCCCGCATCGGGCGGTAGCCGTAGCCCACCGTCCACCGCTGCAGCAGGCTCCACAGCCGCACCCCGAGGCCCACGACCGGCTTGCCGTGCGCGAGCGACTCGTACCGGTACTGCTGCTTCTTGGCCAGCACCCAGTCCGCATGCTCCTCGTTGCCGGACGAACGGAGCATCGCCGCGAACTGGTCGTACGGGCCCGGCCGGTAGCCGCCGATCGCGTCGTGCAACAGCCGGAGCCTGCGCCGCACCTCCGCGGTGTCGTCGATCCCGATCGGCGTGCCGAGGCTGTCGTAGCGGAAGTCCTCGAGGTCCAGCCCACCGGTCGCCAACCACAGGCTCCCCTCGGCACCGGTGGCGCCCGTGTCGGTGGCATCGGCGTCCTCGGTGAGCGTGCCGCAATGGGCCCGCAGCAGCACGACCTTCCCGAGCGGCGGACTGCCGGGGGCGAGGACGAACTCGTCGGCGTGAGTGTCACCGGCGTCGAACGCGACCGTCGCGGGATCGTCCGTGCCGTCGACCGCTCCGCACAACTGCGCACCGGTGACGTCGAGCTGCCGCTGGATCTGCGCCCCGTCCATGGTCACCCCACCGCGAGCGGTGAACGGGCGCTTCTCCTCGGCCGTGAGCAGCACGCTGCGGGCCACCCGTACCGACCGCAGGTCCACGGCCCAGTCGCAGCTGCCGTCGTCCTTGCGCTCCGGTTTGCCGACCTCGGTGCCCTGCAGATCGATACTGCCGCCCACCGTGATGCCCATCAGCCGCAACGTGCCCTCGGCGTGACACCGCCGGATCTTGAGGTTGCCGGACACGCTGCTGCGGCGCAGCGACAGCACGTCCCGGCCGGGGTGGCTGAACGTGCCGTCGGTGAGGTGGACGTTGCCGCGGATCGTCACATCCGCGATGCGCACCTGCCCCTTGGCGCGGATGCCCTTGCTGTCGAGATCGCCGCTGATCTCGCTGCCGTCGAGGTGCACCGCGCGGTCCCGGAACGGCGGTTTGCGACTCGGCAGCACGCGGATGTGGGACTCGGCCAGCCGCAGTGAACCGCCGAGCCGCGAGTTCACCATGCGCAGCGTACCGTCGACATCCAAGCCGTCCGACAGCTCCACGTTGCCTTCGACGTGCAGCCGGTCGGCGATCAGCGCCGGATACGGATCGACGTACCAATCGCCCGTCTTCCACGTGTCGACGCCGACCCCGCCCTGCTTGACCTTCAGCTCCGCGCCGCGGAAGTTGAGATCACCGGAGACACGCATGCTCGGCAGGTACAGCAGCCCACGCGTGCGGAAACGCTGCTCGCCGAGCTCGCCGCCGGTCCGGTCTACCTCGCACAACAGGCTGCCGCCGACGACCGCGCCGTTCCCGTTCAACGCGAACCCGTCGGGATTGCGCAACAGCGCACCCGAGAAGTTGACGTTGCCGCCGGTCCGCAGCCCGGGGATGCGCACCTCGCCCTCCGCGTCCAGCCGGTACGCCAGCAGCGCACCGGTGACGAGCAGCCGGTCGGCATGCAGCGCCTTGCCCTGCGGATGGACGATCCGCGTCGCCGTGAACACCGCCGAACCCTCGATGACGGCGTCGGTCAGGTTGACGGCCGCGTCGGGCATGCCGCGGTCGACCCCGTCGGCGCGGCGCATCGTCGTCTCGCCGTCGGTGCCGCCCGCCTCCGCCTCGATGTAGGACTTGATCAGCCGGAGGTCGTTGCCCGTACGCAGGTTGCGAGCCAGCAGCCCGGGCAGGCGGCAACGCTGGAACACCAGGCCGAGGAGCTTGGCCTCACGCACATCGGGCGCATGTTCGAACCGGCAGCGTTCGAACCGGAACAGGTAGCGCAGGTCGGCACCGCGCAGATCCAGGCGCCCGGTGATGTAGGCGTTCTCGACCTGCACGATCGGCGCGTTCGTCGACTGTTTCCGCCAGCGCAACAGCCCGCTGAGGCCGCTGTCGAGGACCTGGGGGACCAGTTCGGAGGCATCGACGACGTGATCCGGTTCGGAGTCGGGGTCGAACGGGTCGTAGCGATCGCCGTCGTCGGGCGAGGCAGCCTCGTCCGGGGCACCCGACCTGCCCGGCCTGCCCGGCTTTCCGGCGTTGGCGGTCCTGCCGGGTCTGCGGGCGCGGGGAACACCGAACGCCGGCTTCGGCGGAATCGGCAAGCCCGATCCCGGCGTCCTGGCGTCGGGGACTCTGGCGTCGGGAGTTCTGGCGCCGGGAGTTCCGGTGCCGGGGCTTCCGGTGCCGGGGCTTCCGGTGCCGGGGGCGTCGCGGGACGTGGCGTGGCGTGGCGTGGAGTCAGGCGATGCGGAGGGCGACGGGACGTCGCGCCGATCGATGTCCGGAGCGGGAACCCAGCGCGTGGAGGTGATGTCGACGTGACCATCCATGGCGCCGGCGGCCGGGTGGTCGATGGTCGGGTGGTCGGCGGCCGGGTGGTCGATGGTCGGGTGGTCGATGGTCGAGGTGTCGGCGTATGAGGTGTCGGAGTCCGGGGTGTCGTCGGAGCCCGGTGTATCGGAGTCGGGTGTGTCGGAGTCGTCGGCCGACGTGTCGGGGAGGCGGCCACGGGACTCCTCGTCGGGATGGTCGTCGCCCTCGTCGCGACCACCTCGTCGGCGGATGCTCGGCATTGCGCAACGCCCCTCTCTGGTCACCTGCCGACCGGAGCCGGCCCCCGATCACGGTGCGGGCGGCCGAGATGGGAGGCGACACCCGGTACCGATGCGACCGCGCAGAGCGACAACTTACCGCGCAACCGCCCGAAACATCACCTGTTTCAGCGATCTCGCAGCCCCGCCCCGCACAAGGGACTAACCAAGGCCACGGTGGTCGGCGCACGCAGCCACGCGTCAGCGTGGCGATGAGAGGTGGGCGGGTGGGCGCCCTTTCGGGCGCCCCTCGGGTGCCCTCGGGGGCATCAGAGGGGCTCACCCGGTCAGTGGTGTCACTCGACCTCGGAGGCGTGGACCGGGTTGAGGACGCGGCTGAGGAACGTCTTGGTGCGGTCCTCGACCGGGTCGGCGATGACCTTGGACGGCGGGCCCGATTCGACGATGACGCCGCCGTCCATGAACAGCACCTTGTCGGCGACCTCGCGTGCGAACTGCATCTCGTGCGTGACCACGAGCATCGTCATGCCCTCGTGGGCGAGCTGGCGCATCACCCCGAGCACATCGCCGACCAGCTCGGGGTCGAGCGCCGACGTCGGTTCGTCGAACAGCATCACCGCGGGTTGCATCGACAGCGCCCGCGCGATCGCCACCCGCTGCTGCTGCCCACCGGAGAGCTGCTCGGGCATCGCCCCGGCCTTCTCCGCCAGACCCACCTTCTCGAGGTTCTCGCGCGCGATCCGCTCGGCCTCGCCCTGTTCCCGTTTCAACACCTTGCGCTGCGCGACGGTCAGGTTGTCGAGCACCGACAGGTGGCCGAACAGGTTGAACGCCTGGAAGACCATGCCGATGGAACGCCGCGCCTTGTCGATGTCGACGTCCGGGTCGGTCAGCTCGAAGCCGTTCACCACGACGCGGCCGGAATTGGGCTCCTCGAGCAGGTTCACGCAGCGCAACAGGGTCGACTTGCCGGAACCCGAGGGGCCGATGATGCACACGACCTCACCGCGCTCGACGCTCACGTCGATGCCCTTGAGCACCTCGAGCATGCCGAACGCCTTGTGCAGGCCGGTGATCTCGACGATCGGCCCGCCGCTCGCGGCGGGCGCGTCACCCGTGTCGGCGCTCACGCCGTCACCTCCAGTCCTTCGTCGCGCTTGCGGCCCGCGCGGCGTTCGAGGTACCGCGACAGGTAGCCGAGCGGCACCGTGATGAGCAGGTAGCAGAGGCCGGCCAGCAGGATCGGCGACATCGAGTTGGTCGCGTTCATGCCCTCCCGGCCGAACTTCGCCAGCTCGTACTCCGTACCGAGCAGGCCGAGCAGGTAGATCAGCGACGAGTCCTTCGTCAGCAGGATCAGCTCGTTGGTCAGCGGCGGCAGGATGATGCGGAACGCCTGCGGGATGACGACCGTGAACGTGGCACGCGACTGCGACATGCCGAGCGAGCGGGCCGCCTCGACCTGCCCCTTCGGCACGGCCTGGATGCCGGCGCGCAGCGTCTCCGCGATATAGGCCGACCCGACCAGGCCGAGCGCGATCGCCGCCGTCGAGTAGGTGTCGAACTGGATCTGGAACGCCAGCGGCACACCGAACCCGAGCGCGATGAACACCAGCAGCGCCGGCACCCCGCGGAAGAACTCGATGTACGCGGTGGCGATCCACCGGTAGGGCGCGACCGGGGACAGCTTCATCAACGCCAGGACGAGCCCCACGGCCAGCCCGAGCGCGAACCCGAGCCCGGTGTAGATGATCGTGTTGACCAGCGCCGTGGTGATGATCCCCGGGAACTGGGTGCTCATCGCCTCCAGATTGAAGAACGCGTTGCCGAGCGTTCCCCAGTCGGCGAAGAACGCCACGGCCGCCACGACCAGCACGAGAATCCCGTACTGCACGCCACGGAAGGCCTGCGCCCGCTTGCGCGGCGACATCGGCATGAACCGACTCCTCACACGTTGCCCATCGCAAGGAGCCGGCCCCACGACGGAGGCCGGCCCCTCGAGGAACGATAGTTGTGCCTACTTGCCGCTCTCGTCCGAGCCCTCGCCGTCGTCCTCGGGCGGGGCCTCCCCGAACCACTTCTTGTAGATCTCGTCGTACCGACCGTCCTGCTTGGCGGCGTCGATGACCTCATCGATCTTCGCCTGGAGCGCACCGTTGCCGTCGGCCACGGCGATGCCGTACTGCTCGCCGGTGTCGAACTCGGCGCTGACCTCGAGAGCGTCCTTCGACTTCGTCGCGTACAGCAGCACGGAGTTGTCGTTGATGCCCGCCGAGACGGCACCGTTCTGCACACCCTGCTGCAGCAGCTCGAGGTCCTCGTACTGGCGGGTCTCGTAGCCGTACTTGTCCTTGTTCTCGGTCGCGTACTCCTCGCCGGTGGTGCCCTGCTGCACGCCGAGCACCTTGCCCTCAAGGTCGTCGAGGCCGGCGACGTCGGAATCGGACTTCACGACCAGCGCCTGGTCGGCGTCGAAGTAGCCCTTGGAGAAGTCCATGACGCGGTCGCGCTCGTCGGTGATCGTGATGGCGGCGGCGGCGAGGTCGCAGTCGCCGGCCTCGAACACCTGGCCGGTCTCGATGCCTTCGAAGCTCGTGTCCACCAGCTTCTGCTTCACGCCCAGGTCCTTGGCGACGAGGTCGACGAGGTCGACGTCGAAGCCGACGGTGTCGCCGCCCTTGCGGAACTGGAACGGCTCGTACGGCAGGTGGGCGCAGACGGTCAGCTGGCCATCGTTGATCAGCTCGACCTTGTCGCCCGCCTGGCTATCACCGGCGGTGTTGACCTCCTCGGCGCAGCCGGCCGCGGTAGCGGCCAGCGCCAGCACGGGAAGCACGGCGAGCGAACGGAGCTTGCGCTGCGTGGGTTTACGCCGGGGGTTAAGCACCACGATCTTCACTCCTAGTAGTGGGCACTGGTCGGTGAGGGAATAGTGCCACTCCATATGGGTAGTTGGCACTAGCCGGGTCGTTACATAGCGGTTTCGATACCGATCACGCCCGCGTTGCCCGCCCGACACCCGCCACCGACTACCCCGCGTGTCCTGCACTCAGACCCGCGTGTCCTGCACTCCGACCCGCGTGTCCTGCATTCAGACAGCCGTGTCCCGCACTCGGGCCCGCTGTCACTCGGACCCGCTGTCCTGCATTCACCCGTCACCCGGCCACCGCCCCTCGACGCGCGGGGAGCCGTCCCTCCGCCGGGGACCTGGGAGTGACTTACGTCTACCGCCATTCGGACCGCGGTGGCGTTACCTTGCCAGCATGCCCGCACCACGCGTCTCGCTGCCCGCAGCCGACCTGGCACGCATCGTCGTCTTCGCGGCGTTCATCGCCGTGCTCGGAATCTTCCCCGGCATCTACTTCGGCGCGTCCGGCGTTCCCGTGGTCATCCAGAACGCCGGTCCGCTGCTCGCGGGCGTGCTGCTCGGCGCCCGCCGCGGCACCGCTGCCGTCGTCCTGTTCCTGGCGCTGACGGCCATCGGCCTGCCGCTACTGTCCGGCGGGCGCGGCGGGCTGGCACCGTTCGTGGGCCCGAGCGGCGGGTTCCTGTTCGGCTGGATCCTGTCCGCGCTCGTCGCGGGCCTCATCGTCAGCCGCGCCGCCAAGCCGAACCTGCCGGTCATCGGGCTCGCCACATTCGCGGGGCTGCTCGCCGACTACCTGATCGGTATCCCGTTCCTCGGCGCCTACATCGGCGACCTCGGCGCGGCCGCTGTCCAGTCGCTCGTGTTCGTGCCCGGCGACCTCGGCAAGGTCGCGGCGACGGCGGTGATCGCGGCCGTCGTCCACCGCGCCCTGCCCGGAACCCTGCCCCGGACGGCCCGCTCCGAGTGACCCTCACGGCCCACGTTCCCGCCACGGCCCACGCTGCCGCCCGCACCCTCGCGGAACGCGGCGTGGGGGTCGGCACCCGCATCGCCGTCGAGGGCACCGGCGACGTGCTGTCGTGGCTGCTCGGAGCCGATCTCCTCGGCGCAGCGACGCTCGTGCTCGAACCGACGTGGACGGCCGCCGACCGCGCCGCCGTCCTCGCCGACGCACGGCCTGCGCTGATCGTCGACGGCAGCCCCGATCCCGCGGAACCCATCGCCCGCGACGACGTGTTCGACAGTGGCCACACCGGCGGCGACGGCGATCCGTACTTCTACCTGCCGACCACCTCCGGCAGCACGGGCACGCCCAAGGTCGGCCTGCGCACGCGTTCCTCCTGGATCCGCAGCTTCGAGGCGCTCGGTCCCGTCGAAGGGCCCGTGCTCGTGGCGGGTCCGCTCAGCTCGTCGCTGTTCCTGTTCGGCGCGCTGCACGCCACGTGGTGCGGCGCCGACCTGCGCCTCCACGACCAGTGGCGGCCCGCCGACGCCCGCGAGGCCGCCACGGTGCACCTCGTGCCCGCGATGCTCGCCGAGCTGGTCGCGGACGCCGAACGCAGGCCGGGCCCTTCGGCGCTGCGGACCGTCGTCTGCGGCGGCGCTCACCTCGGCGATGCGCTGCGTGACCGCTTCACCCGCGCCTTCCCGGAGGCACGGCTGGTCGAGTACTACGGCTCGGCGGAACTGTCCCTGATCGCGATCCGCCGTGACGGCGAGCTGCGCCCGGCCGGCGGTGTCGACGTCGACGTCTCCGACGGCGTGCTGTGGGTGCGGTCGCCGCTGGCCTTCAGCGGCTACCTGCGCGGCGGGACCCTGGAACCCGCAGCCGAGTGGCTCAGCAACGGCGACCACGGGCAACTGACCCGCAGCGGCGGCCTCGTCGTCGACGGGCGCGGATCGGCCGTCATCGCCAGCGGCGGCACGCAGGTGCCCGCCGAACCCGTCGAGGACGCGCTGCGTACCGTCGCGGGTGTGGACGACGCGCTGGTCACGGGCACCCCGCACCCGCGGCTCGGCCTGCTCGTGACCGCGGTCGTGCAGGCCCGGCAGCCGCCGGCACTGGCCGAACTGCGCGCCGCCGTGCGCGACGCCCTCCGCCCCGAGCTGCGGCCACGGCGGTGGCTGTGGACCACGTCGCTGCCACGCACCGCGTCCGGCAAGACCGCCCGGGACGTTGCGCAGCGACAACTGCAGGACGGCACCTTCGACGGCGTCCCGCTGACCGCCCCGGAGACAGCGGTGCCGGATACCGGTTCACCGGGACCGATCGCGGGGACCGAGTCGTGACCGAGCCGGTGGTCATCGCCGCGCGGCGCACCCCGATCGGCCGGGACGGCGGTGGCCTTCGCGAGTACACCGTCGACGAGCTCGCCGCGCCGGTGTTGCGGGCCGCGCTCGACGACGCGGGTGTCGACACGGTCGATGACGTCGTGCTCGGCAACGTGTTCGGCCCCGGCGGCAACCCGGCGCGCGTGGCTGCGCTGCGAGCCGGACTGGGCGTCGGCGTTCCCGGCGTGACGGTCGACCGGCAGTGTGCGAGCGGGCTCGCCGCCATCGCGCAGGCGGCCGCGGCCGTGCGCGCGGGCGAGGGCGAGGCCTACCTGGCGGGTGGCGTCGAAAGCGCGTCGACCGCGCCGCAGCGCGCGTGGCGCACCGATCCGCCGACGCCGTACTCGCGCGCACCGTTCGCACCGCCGGAGTTCGGCGATCCCGACATGGGTCCCGCTGCCGACCTCGTCGCGGCCGAAGCGGGCATCTCCCGCGAACGTCAGGACGCCTTCGCCGCGCGCAGCCACGCCCGCGCCGTCGCCGCCCGCAGCGAAGGTCGGTTCAACCGGGAACTCGTTCCCGTCGGCGGTATCGCCGCCGACGAACGTCCCCGCTCCGGATTCACGGTCGAACGCCTCGCACGGTTCCGGCCCGCCTTCACCGATGGGGGCACGGCGACGGCGGCCAACTCGTGCGGGGTCAACGACGGCGCCGCGGCGGTGCTCGTGGTGAGCGAACGCCTGCGCGCGCGACTCGGCGTGCCCGGACTGCGGCTCGTGGCGTCGGCGACCAGGGCATGCGACCCGGCCCGTCTCGGCCTTGGTGCGGTGCCTGCGATGCGGGACGTCCTCGGCTCCGTGCCAGACGTCGTCGAGTTCAACGAGGCGTTCGCCGGGCAGACACTTGCCTGCATCGACGCCGTAGGTATCGACGAACCGGCGGTGAGCCCGGACGGCGGCGCGATCGCGCTCGGCCACCCGTGGGGCGCGTCCGGCGCGGTGCTCGTGGTGCGATTGTTCTCGCGGCTCGTGTGCCAGGGCATGGGCTCGACGGGACTGGCCGCGTTGTCCGCGGGCGGCGGAGTCGGAGTGGCGACGATGTGGACGGTCGTGCGGTGATGTGGACGAAGGACGCCGTGATGTGGACGGGTGCGCGGTGATCGAATTCGAGGGTGTCGGGCACACGTACGACACGAAACCCGTGGTGTCCGATGTGGATATGAAACTCGACGAGCGCCGAGTGGCGTTCGTGGGCGCCAACGGCTCCGGCAAGTCGACCGTCGCACGGATGATCAACGGCCTCGTCGTGCCGACCCGCGGTCACGTGCGCGTCAACGGCCTCGACACCGCATCGGAAGGACGCAAGGTCCGCAAACACGTCGGATTCGTGTTCACCAATCCGGATTCGCAGATCGTCATGCCGACCGCGGGCGAGGACGTCGCCTTCTCGTTGCGCGGCAGCGGGTTGTCCAAAAAGGAGCGTGCTGCCCGGGCGGCCGAGGTGCTCGCCGAGTACGATCTCGACCCGGAACACCCCGCACACCAGCTCTCCGGCGGACAGAAGCAACTCCTCGCACTGTGCTCCATGCTCGTGCTCGACCCCGACGTGCTCGTCTGTGACGAGCCGACGACACTGCTCGACCTGCGCAACAAACGCCGGTTCACCGACCTGCTGGCCGGACTGCGGCAACAGGTCGTGCTCGTGACCCACGATCTCGATCTGCTCGACGGCTTCGACCGCGTGCTCGTGTTCGACGACGGCCGAGTGGTCGCCGACGACGAACCCGCCGCCGCGGTCCACTACTACCGGCGGCTGGTGTCATGACGGGGCCGACGCAGCACTTGATCAAAGGAACATTCGGTGCTCCCGCCCGACGGCCCGGCCACCGCCCCTCATCGACACGCTGGCGCGTGGCTGCCCCCGCCCGCCGGCCCGACCACCACCCCTCATCGACACGCTGGCGCGTGGCTGCGTTTTCTGTCCCCAAGGTGCCCTTCGGGGCTGCCGTGAGGTGGTCGGCGTGACACCGCTGGGGCTGTACGAACCGGGCGGGAGCGTCCTGCACCGCGCACCCGCCGGGCCGAAACTGCTCGCCGTGGTCGCGCTCGCCGCCGCGGTCGTCGTCCTCGACTCACCGTCGTGGCTGGGCGGACTGCTGACGGTGGTGCTGGCCGGCTACGTCGTGGCGCGGGTGCCGCGGCGCCGGTGGTGGCCGCTGGTGCGAACGCTGGTGATCGTGTCGGTCGTGGTGTTCGCGGTGCAGTGGTGGCTGCTCGGCGCGATGACGGCAGCGACCGTGTGCTTGCGGCTCGTGACGGCCCTGGCGGCGGCGAGCCTGTTCACGCTGACGACGCGCGTCGACGATGTGGTGTCCACTGTGGAGCGCGTGATGCGGCCGCTGCGGCGGTTCGGCGTGCGACCGGAGATGGTGGGACTGCTCGTCGGGCTGACGGTGCAGGCGATCGCCGCCCTGTCCGGCATCGCAGGGGAGGTACGGGCCGCGGCGAAGGCACGCGGTGCCGACCGCAGCCCGACGGCGTTCGTCGTGCCGTTCCTGGTCCGCACCCTTCGGCACGCCGACCAGCTCGGCGAAGCCCTCGCCGCCCGCGGCACCGGAGACCGCTGAGTACGGTTTCGGACGCGTTCGGTACCCGTGATGTGCACCGATCCACAGGTGCGAACGCAGAACACGCACGAAGAGACAGCCGCGCCCCGAGCGTCGTGTAGGGGTGGTGGTCGGGCGGGAGCGGAACACGCGGGTCTGAGTGCAGGACACGGCGTGCTGAGTGCAGGACACGCGCCCGGCGCATCCCCGGGCCCGGCCACCACCCCTCGCTGGCACGTGGCTGTGTTCGATGCCCCCAAGGTGCCCTTGGCGGCACCTTGGGGGCATCTTGGGCTTCGCCTCCTGGAGGGTTCGGCGTTAGAAGGTGATCGCCATCGCCGGGTCGGACATCAGTGCTCCGACGTCGGCGAGGAACTGCGAACCCTGCTGGCCGTCGATGACGCGGTGGTCGAAGCTCAGCGACAACTGCATCACCTTGCGCACGGCCAGTTCACCGTCGACGACCCACGGCATGTCGCGGATCGCCCCGACGGCCAGGATCGCCGACTCACCGGGGTTGATGATCGGCGTTCCCGTGTCGACGCCGAACACGCCGACGTTGGTGATCGTGAACGTCCCGTTCAGCATGTCCGCGGGTTGCGTCTTGCCGTCACGGGCCGTTGCCGTCAGCTCCTCGATGGCACCGGCCAGCTCGGGCAGTGACATGCCGTCGGCGTCGCGGACCTTCGGCACCACGAGTCCGCGCGGCGTCGCCGCGGCGATCCCCAGGTGCACGTAGTCCTTGAACACGATCTCGCCTGCGTCGCCGTCCCACAGCGAGTTGACCTCCGGCGTGCGCTTGGCCGCCAGGCACACGGCCTTGGCGGCGAACGCCAACGGAGTCAGCTTCACGCCCGCGAACTCCGGGTGGGACTTGAGCTTCTGCCGCAGCTCCATCATCGGCGTCACGTCGACCGTGAGGAACTCCGTGACGTGCGGTGCGGTGAACGCGCTGTGCACCATCGCCTCGGCCGTCGCCTTGCGCACGCCCTTGATCGGCACCCGGTGCTCACGCGCACCCGCATCGGCGGATGTCGCGGCCTGCGCGGGGGCCTGCTCCGCCGGGGCCGCACCGGCGTGCTGCACGTCCTCCCTGGTGATCACCCCGCCGTCGCCGGAACCGGTCAACGATCGGAGGTCCACGCCGAGGTCCTTGGCGAGCTTGCGCACCGGCGGCTTCGCCAACGGCACGTACCCGCCGCGTGCGTCCGACCCCACCGCCTCCGACGCCGGGGCGGCCGACGTGGCCGGAGCCTGCGCGGCCGCCGGAACCCCGGACTGCGGAGCCCCGGATTGCGGAGCCGACTGGGCCGGCGCCTGCGTCGCCGGTGCAGAGCCGTTCGCACCGCCGCCGTTCGCACCCGTGCCGTTCGCCCCGGCACCGCCGGAACCCGAACCGGCCGCGGGCTTCCGAGGCCGCCGTTTCGTGCTGGTCGTCTTCGAGCCGTAGCCGACGAGCGGCTTCATCTCGTCGCCGTCGCCCGCATCGGAACCGTCGCCCGAAGCCGCACCGCCCGCGGACGCACCGTTGGCCGCCGGCTGCGCGGCGGCGTCGTCCGAGGCCGGAGCGGTGCCGTGCGGATCGACGTCGACCGTCAGGATCGGCGCGCCGACCTCGACCGTCTGCCCGGGTTCGACGAGCAGCTCGGTCACGACGCCCGCCCACGGGATGGGCAGCTCGACAGCCGCCTTCGCGGTCTCGACCTCCACGACGATCTGGTTGACCGTCACCTCGTCGCCCGGCTGCACCTTCCATCCGAGGATCTCGGCCTCGGTCAGCCCCTCCGCGGTGTCGGCGAGGGGAAACTGCTTGTACTCAGGCATGGATCCTCCTCACCAGTCCAGTGCGTTGTCGACGGCGTGGAGCACCCGGTCCAGATCGGGCAGGAAATGCTCCTCCAACTTGGCCGGCGGGTACGGCGTGTCGAATCCGGTCACCCGCTGCACCGGCGCTTCGAGCGAGTAGAAGCACTCCTGTTGCACACGGGCGGCCACCTCGGAGGCAAGGGAAACCTCGGACGATGCCTCGCTGACGACGACGAGCCTTCCGGTGCGGCGCACCGACTCGAACACCGGGCCGAGGTCGAGCGGCGACAGCGTGCGCAGATCGATCACCTCGAGACTGCGGCCTTCCTCCTGGGCGGCCGTGGCCGCGTCGAGCGCGACCGGCAGCGAAGGACCGTAGGCGGCGATCGTGGCCGAGTCACCGTGGCGGACGACCCGCGAGCTGTGCAGCGGATCGGGCGTGGCCGTCGTGTCGACGGGGGCCTTCAGCGCGCTCGAGTGGTACAGCTTCTTCGGCTCGAACAGCATCACCGGGTCGTCCGAGGTGATCGCCTGCTGCATCATCCAGTAGGCGTCGACCGGGTTCGAACACGACACGACCTTGAGCCCCGGGATGTGCGAGAACAGCGACTCGGGCGATTCCGAATGGTGCTCGACCGCGCCGATCCCGCCGCCGAACGGCACCCGGATCACGACGGGTGCCTTGAGCTTGCCCTGCGTGCGGTAGCGCAGCTTCGCCAGCTGGCTGGAGATCTGGTCGAATGCGGGGAAGATGAAGCCCTCGAACTGGATCTCGCACACCGGCCGGTAGCCGCGCACGGCCAGTCCGATGGCGGTGCCGACGATGCCCGACTCGGCCAGCGGCGTGTCAAGCACGCGGTGTTCGCCGAAGTCCTTCTGCAGCCCGTCGGTGACCCGGAAGACGCCGCCGAGCTTGCCGACGTCCTCGCCCATCACGAGAACCTTCGGATCGGCCTCCATCGCCGCGCGCAGGCCGTTGTTGAGCGCCTTACCGATGGTCATGGTCTGGGTGCTCGCCGACTGGGTGTCCACAGGGGACTGGACAGGTGCCGCCATCAGTGCTCACCTCCCGCGAAACCGGCGAGGTAGCTCAGGTACTCCTCGCGCTGGGCGTCCAGTGCGGCCGGGGTGTCGGCGTACACCTCGCTGAAGATCCGTTCCGGTGGCGGATCGGGCATGTTGAAACAGAAGTCGCGCAGCTGTGCGGCGAACTCGTCCGCCTCGGCGTCGACACCGTCGAAGAAGTCCTGCTCGGCACAGCCCGCCCGCGCGAGGTGGACGCGCACCCGCTCGATCGGGTCCTTCAGCTTCCACGCCTCGAGTTCGTCCGACAGCCGGTAACGCGTCGGGTCGTCGGTCGTGGTGTGGGCGTCCATGCGGTAGGTGAACGCCTCGATGAGCACCGGCCCGTTGCCGTGGCGGCACTCGTCGAGCGCCCACCGCGTCACGGCCAGACAGGCGAGCACGTCGTTGCCGTCGACCCGGATTCCGGGGAAGCCGTACCCGCGGGCGCGCTGGTACAGCGGCAGCCGCGACTGGCGTTCGGTCGGCTCGGAGATCGCCCACTGGTTGTTCTGGCAGAAGTAGACGACCGGGGCGTCGTAGACCGCGCCCCACACGAAGCCCTCGTGCACGTCACCCTGGCTGGTGGCGCCGTCACCGAAGTAGACGATCGTGGCCTCGTTGTCGACGTCGTCGGCGTTGCCGACCTTGCCGTCGAACTTCTGGCCCATGGCGTAACCGGCGGCGTTGAGCACCTGGTTGCCGATGACGATCGTGTACGGGTGGAAGCCGTATTCGGCCGGGTCCCAGCCCGAGTGGTCGGTGCAGCGGAAAATGCCCAGCAGGTCACGGAAGTCGATGCCGCGCGTGTACGCGACGCCGTGTTCGCGGTAGCTGGGGAACGCCATGTCGGCGGGCCGCAGCGCGCGGCCGGAGCCGACCTGCGCGGCCTCCTGCCCGAGCAGCGGAACCCAGATACCGAGCTGGCCCTGGCGCTGCATGGCGTTGGATTCCCGATCGGCCCTGCGCACCAGCACCATGTCGCGGTAGAGCCCACGCAGTGCCTCGGCATCGATATCGGCGAGATAGGGGTCGAACCGGCTGTCGGCCAGCCGCTCACCTTCCGGCGTCAGCAGCTGTGTCAGCTCGGCACCGCCTTCTGTCGTCGCTCGCAAACCCGCGATCACCTGCTCCGGGGATGGCTGTGCCGCTGTCGCGGCGGGGCCGGCGCCCGGGTCCGGTCGCGTCCACTGTTCTGGGGACGGCATGGTTTCTCCTCCAGGTCGTGCCGCTCGGCCGCTTGTGGCGACCGTGGCGACTCGCCGCCGGCACCGCCGGCACGTACCTGTGGTGTGGCCGCGCCGGTGTCCGTCGGCGGTGACGGTTCACGTCGTCATCCTGGCACGAACGGGGGAGGTTTGCGGAGGCCCCGTGGCCGAATCTTTGTCGGGAATGCGGCCGTGAACTGGGAAAATACTCGGACTACCAACGGTGAGGCCGCCGAAAGTCTGGCGTCCATTGCGCTCCTGGCCAGCACCGCACCCGTGACACCACGACGACCGGTGACCGCACCGTCGCGAGCCGTGCGAGACGTGAGCGACCCGCGTCACACCTTCGCGGCATGTTTGGATGACGGCATGGATACGGCGGTGATTCGGGAAACGGTCCGTGGCCGGTGGTCGGCCGATTCGGGTGCGGCACTGGAGGGCCTGTCGCGACTGGTGGAGATACCGGCCCTGTCGCCGTCGTTCGACGCGGAGTGGGAGACGACGCGGCAGCTGCACGCCGCCGTCGACCACGTGCGCAGCTACCTCGACGCCCTGGATGTGCCCGGCGCGAGCACCGACGTCGTCGAACTGCCCGGCCGCACCCCGGTGCTGCTGCTCGACGTCCCCGCCACCGGCGACGCCCGCACCGACGAGACCGTCGTCGTCTACGGCCACCTGGACAAGCAGCCCGCCGCGGGCGAGTGGTCGCCGGGTCTGGGGCCGTGGACGCCGGTGGTGAAGGACGGCCGGCTGTACGGCCGGGGCGCCGGCGACGACGGCTACGCCGCCTACGCCGCGGCGACCGCCCTGGAAGCGCTGCACGCGGGTGGCGGCGCGCACGCCCGCACGGTCGTCCTGCTGGAGACCTGCGAGGAGTCCGGTAGCCGCGACCTCGGTGCCTACCTGGAACACCTCCGGCCGCGACTGGGTGAGGTCGGCCTGGTCGTCTGCCTCGACACCTCCGGCGTCGACTACGAGCGGCTGTGGCTGGCCACGTCGCTGCGCGGGATGGTCTCGTTCGACCTGTCCGTCCGGGTGCTCACCTCGGGCGTGCACTCCGGGCACGGCAGCGGTCTGGTGCCCAGCAGTTTCCGCATCCTGCGAGAGTTGCTCGACCGGGTGGAGGACCCGCGCACCGGGCGGCTGCACCTGCCCGAACTCGTCACCGAGGTGCCGACGGATCGGCTCGCCGAGGTCCACGCCGCGGGCGATGCCCTGGCTCCGACGCTGCCGCTCGTCGACGGCATGCGCTACGCGCATGACGACGTCGCCGACCTGGTGCTGGCGAACACGTGGTCGACGACGATGTCGGTCACGGGCGCCGACGGGCTGCCGCCGTTGCCGGAGGCCGGCAACGTGCTGCGGCCTTACACGAGCGTGAAGCTGAGCTTCCGCCTGCCGCCCACGGTCGACGCCGACACCGCACTGGCCGCGCTGACCCGGGTGCTCACCACCGATCCGCCGTTCGGCGCCCAGGTCGAGATCACCCGCACCGACGCGGCCACCGGATGGAACGCGAACCCGCGCGCCGGCTGGCTGGAGTCGACCCTCGACGAGGTCGGCGACGAGGTGTTCGGCCTGCCGTGGCGTGCGCTCGGCCTCGGCGGCACGATCCCGTTCCTCGGCCTGTTCGGCCGCGCCTATCCGGACGCACAGTTCGTCGTCACCGGCCCGCGCGGCCCCGGCAACAACGCGCACGTGCCCGACGAATGGCTG
This sequence comes from Prauserella salsuginis, assembly GCF_024648885.1. GTDB lineage: Bacteria > Actinomycetota > Actinomycetes > Mycobacteriales > Pseudonocardiaceae > Prauserella > Prauserella salsuginis. Next base: position 55,125 of record NZ_JANBBF010000009.1, read on the forward strand.
CACCTGGAACAGACCGAACGCGTCACCGAGGCCGTCGCGCGGATCATCCACGCGCACGCGAGGTCGTGAGGCGCTCCCGGCGGCACCGACCCGGCACACCCGGCGTCATGTGCAGCGCCGGCCCGGCGGATTCGCAGTGGCAGGATGGGTGAGGTGGAACAGCGAACCGTAACCGACACCGTTCAGAAGACGTGGTCGGAAGAGATCCTGCCCAGCCTGTCCGGTCTCGTCGAGATCCCCGCACTGTCGCCGGGATTCGACCCCGAATGGGAAACCTCCGGCCACCTCGACGCCGCGATCGCGCACGTACGCGCATGGATGGAGTCCCGGCAGATCCCGGGAGCGACCATCGACGTCGTGCGACTCGAGGGCCGCAGCCCGGTGCTGTTGCTCGACGTCCCCGCCACTTCCGGCGCCGAGGACGCGGGCACCGTGCTGCTCTACGGCCACCTCGACAAGCAGCCGCCGGTCGGCGGCTGGTCCGAGGGGCTCGGGCCGTGGAAGCCGGTCGTCGACGGGCACAAGCTGTACGGCCGCGGTTCCGCCGACGACGGGTACGCGGGCTACGCCGCGACCGCCGCGCTCGAAGCGGTGCGCGCGGGCGGGGGCATGCACGCACGCTCCGTCGTCCTGCTGGAGACGGGTGAGGAGTCCGGCAGCCCCGATCTGCCCGCCTACCTTGAGCACCTGTCCGACCGGCTCGGCCGCGTCACGTTCGTCGTGTGTCTCGACTCCGGGGGCAACGACTACGAGCGGCTGTGGTTGACGACGTCGCTGCGCGGGCTCGCCCAGGTCGACGTGACGGTGCGCGTGCTCGACTCGTCGCAGCACTCCGGGCTGGCCAGCGGCGTGGTGCCGGACTCGTTCCGGGTGCTGCGCACGCTGCTCGACCGCATCGAGGACTCGGCCACCGGCGAGGTGCTGCTGCCCGAGTGCAACGTCTCGATCCCGCAGAACCGGATCGCCGAGGCGGGCGCGACCGCCGAGGTCACGCCGCCCGGTTCCGTCGCGGGCACGTTCCCGTTGCACGGATCGACACAGTCGGTCGCGGGCGACGACGTCGAGCTGCTGTTGAACAACGCGTGGCGGCCCACGCTGTCGATCATCGGGGCGTCCGGTTTCCCCGAACCCGCCGACGCGGGCAACGTGCTGCGGTCCGCCTCGACGCTCGCGCTGAGCTTCCGGCTGCCGCCGACGGCCGACTCCACCGCCGCGCTCGAAGCCATCAAGAAGGCGCTGACCACCGACGTGCCGTACGGCGCGACCGTCGAGCTGTCGGGTGTCGAGGCCGCCGACGGGTGGAACGCACCGGACGCGGCGCCGTGGCTGGCCTCGACGTTGGAGTCGGTGAGCAGCACGGTGTTCGACGCGCCGTGGCGTACCAGCGGGCTCGGCGGGTCGATCCCGTTCATGGGCCTGCTCGGGGAGAAGTACCCGGAGGCACAGTTCCTCGTCACGGGCGCCCTCGGGCCGGATTCGAACGCCCACGTGCCCGACGAGTGGCTGCACATTCCGCAGGCCACCCGCGTCACCGAGGCGGTCGCCCACTTCCTGGACGCCCACGCCCGCGGCTGACCCGCGTGTCCTGCACTCAGACCCGCGTGTCCTGCGTTCAGACCCGCGTGTTCTGCGTTCGCGGCCTCCGGCTCCCTCGTTGCCGGGTCCGGAGGCCGCGGCGGGTCCTGTGTTGCACGCGCCCCGTGTCGCAGGTTTCGGGGCCGGCCGCCGTCCTCATCGACGCGGTGACGCGACCGCATCCGTGGGCCGTTGTTACGGATCGGGGAGGGCACTCCCTGACGTGAAGACGCCCGCTGACCTGCGGCGTCGCCTACCACGCGCGTCGCAGGCCGGGGTCAGCCTTCGATGATGCGGGGTGGGCCGTCGTCGCGGTCGTCGCCGGAGCGGTCACGTTCGCGGGACGTGTCGCCCGTGTCCTCGCCGTCGGCCACGACCTCGCTGTCGACGACGATCACCTGGCTGCGCATGCCGGGGCCGAACGGCCCGCCGCCGTATGCGGCTCCACCGGCGGGCGCCCGCTTCTGCGCGCGGCGCAGCCAAGACCTGCGGACGACCTTCCGCGTCGGCGGGATCAGGAACAGCAGTCCGAGGACGTCGCTGACGAACCCGGGCAGCAGAATCAGCATGCCGCCGACGCCGACGAGCATGCCGTCGGTGATCTCCTCGTGCGGCGACTTCCCGGAGCGGGCAGTCGCGCTGAAGGCGCGCATCGCCTTGCCACCTTCGCGGCGCGCGAGCCACGAACCGACGAACGCGCCCGCGATGAGCAGTCCGATCGTCGGGAGGAAGCCGATGAACGACGCCACCGTCCACACGGCGGCTACCTCGGCGATCACGTACAGCAAGAGCAGAACGGCCATATCGGGTCAACGTACGCGACGCCCGTTTTGATCCTGCTCGTGATCACTGCGTGAAGCGTCCGCCCGACAAACCACCCACTCCGGGCAGGCCCGTATGCCGCTGCAGCAGCCAGGGAGGGGCGAGGCACAATCCCGGGCATGACCGAAGTACCCGAGCGGACCGTGCCGCAGCGGATGAGTGTCGTGACGTTGGCCGTCAGCAACGTCGAGGAACTGCGCGACTTCTACAAGGCGCTCGGCTGGGAGGAACTTCCGTCGAGCCACGGCGACTGGGTCGGCTTCCTGGCAGGCGGCGTGGTGCTGGCGCTGTATCCGCGGGCGGCGCTCTCGGCGGAGACCGGTGCCGGCATGTACGGCGGCGGGTTCACGCTCGCCGTGAACGTCGACAGCCCCGAGCAGGTCGACACGGCCTACGAGGCGGCCCTCGCGGTGGGTGCGGGCGCCGTGGCCGAGCCGCAGGAACGCCCGTGGGGCGGCAGGTCGGCCTACTTCGCCGACCCGGAGGACAACCGCTGGGAGATCGCCTACAACGAGACGGCCGTGTTCGGCGAGCATGGTGAGGTCGTCGGATTCGGCGCCGCGAGCGAGTGACCGACGGCCCGAGGGGCGTCAGTCCGCGCCGGGCAGGTCGAAGAAGCTGAGCATGCGGACGGCTGGCGTGTAGTCGCCCTTGACCCTGAGTTTGCCCCTGACGAACTGCGAAGCCGGGCGCGCGTTGCCGGTGGCCACGCGGAGGAAGTCCTCGAACGGCGCTGTGATCGTCGTGTCCGGCGTGAGTACGCAGTCGGCGGTCGACACGCAGCGGCCGTCCTCGATGACCGTCTGGTAGCGGTCGTAGTCGTCGCCGTTGGGGAAACGCCAGGTCACGACGATGTCGGCGTCTCCGGCGCGTTCGGCGTTGAAGTGGTCGGCCATGCGGCGGAACACTTCTTCGAGGAACAACGCGCGCAGCTGCGGATGCCGTGCCAGCCCGCGGAGCTGCTCCTTCGAGGCCGCGCCCACGACGTCGGCGAGCACCTCCGTGGACAGCGAGCTGAGCTCGATACCGGACCCGGTCGCGTCCAGCATGTGGAGCGTTTCGAGCACGCGGAGGAACTGCTCCGTGCTCAGCACTCCCACGTCGATGCTGCGCGCGAACTCGTCGAGCACACTTCCTGTCGGCACGGCGTCAGGTTACTCAGGGGTATACACGGCGGCAAACACACCTGTCGCACTTGTCGCGCCCGGCGAACTGCAGTCGAACCGCCCACGAGTGACCGCGTCGCCGGGACAATAGGCACCGTGCGAGGTGTGTTCTGGTCGAGCGTGCTGCTGTACGCGGCGGTGCTCGTCGTGTTGTGGTTCGTACTCCCAGCCGATGGTGTGGTCCTGCATTCCGGGCTGAGTGGTCCCGACCGGTGGGGAAGCAGGGGCGAGTTCATCACCGTGATGGCGGCAGTGGGTGCCGGACTCACGGTGTTGGTGGACGTGATCGCAAGCCGCCTGATCAGTCGGGTTGCGATCACGTCGCCGATGGTGAACCTGCCGCACAAGGCGTGGTGGTCCGCCACGCCCGAACGCAGCGCGAGGGCACAGCGGATGATGACGGCGGACTGCTACGTCCTCGGCGCGGGCACGATGGTCTTCATATCGTTGATGGCGGTGCTGACCCAGTTCGCCGATCCCTGGATCGCGCTGACGACAGCCGGCGTCGGTGTACTGGCGCTCCTCGGCTGGAGCGTGCAGCTGATGACGAGGCGCTATCGCCCGGACAGCACCGCGTAGCCACACCCGGGCCGCTGCGGGCAGCCGCCGAGTGGGCCGTGGATTCTCCGGCTAACCTTGCGGAACCCTGGGCCCCGCGAGTTCCGTCAATGTGTTCGCGAGCTCGCAGGCTTGCTCTGAATCCTCTGCACCGGTCACCATGATGTCTACGCGGGTTTTCTCGGTGACACCGATTGCGATATTGCAGTTTCCATGTCCCGCAGCCTGCGCGTAGTCGCGACCATCCTCGGTCGTAAACTGCACGCCCCTACCGATGTCGTTCATATCCTTCACGCCGCCTTTATCCCGGATAGCGACAGACGGCGTCGGCACCAACGCGGCGGTGTCTTGGGCTTGCGCAGGCCATGTACAGGTCGGCGCGCCACCTACAGTCGTATGCTCAGGCTGCTGAACCTTCGCATGCTCAGATATTTCCTCGACGGCCAAAACAGAACACGGGTCCAATTCTGACACCGAAGCAGCATCAGCGGATTCGGAGCTCTCCACTGTAGAGGAACTGCCGCCCTGCCGGCCTCGCCGAATTCTGACGGTGGGACACATGCCGGCTACTTCGAGGCCGTTTTCCATACTCGACACGGGCGGTTAACGTTGTGGACGTCGACTGGTAAACCATACGCAGCGACGCCATAGTCGGTCGGCTAGTCGGCAAAAAGAGCGGCGACGGAATCACTGCATCACCGCGCCGGATGAACTGACGCATTTCCCGTCACACGGGCATGGTCAGCGGCGACCCTGGTTTGTGCCATGACATCCGTGATGTTCTCGACCGCCTCGTACATACTCGGCGCGGAGTGTCTGGATCTCGGCCACAATGTCCGACGCCGCTAACCCTGCGGCACCTTCGGCTCGACTACCTCGGCCAAAGTATTCGCCATCTCGCACGCCTTATCCGGGTCCGCCCCAGTGACAAGGATGTCCACGCGAGCATTGTTCGTGACGCCGATTGCAATGCCGCAACCGTTGGGATCTGGCACTCGCGCGTACTGGCGCCCATCTTCTTCGGTGCGCTGTACGCCCATGCCCAAGTCGTTCATATCCTGCAGGCCCGCGTTTTCTCGGATCACAATGCCGAGAGTCCCACGCTCGCCAGATGTTTGACTCCGGTCGGGCTCCCAGGAACATGAATCGACCAGATCTTCTTCTTCTCGCTGAGCCTCCTCAACGGGACCGAACTGCCTTACGTCGGCCTGATTCAGGAGCGAGCAGGGGTCGAGATCCGACAGGGAAGTCCCTGGCCCAGTCTCGTCGTCCGCAGATGGACTTGTCACGACGGAAGACCGAGCTGGACTACTCCCTGCATCAGCCTCCGGGATGCCGCCCTCACTATTGGAACAAGCCGTAACGGCGACGGCAGCTATGGCGACGAGCGGCAGAAGCGTCGGGCGTGTAAGACGCACTGGCGGTAGCTCCTACTGTCGGAAGGTTTGCGTCTGCTGATTCTCGGCTTCGCGATAGTTCCGCATGGCGATCTTCAACGCCTCCTCAGACTGCTGAAGTACCGTCCGGAGCTTTTCGAGTGTCGGCAGAATACCCGCCGGGCCGTCACCACTTTGTCGCACATGGTGGGCAACCTGCTGTGCGTATGGGCCGGTACCGAGTCTCGGCTCGTCCGCGAGGCGTCGGCCTTCGAACATGATTCCGTCGAGGTCATCCAAGGCTTCGGTGATGGCCTCTTGCAGGTCTTTACCGGCGTTCTCCCCGACGCGGAAGCCGCCGCCCTTCGCCGAGTCGAGCAGTGCGCCGGATTGGGCCTTCGCGTCGCCGACTTGCTTGGCGAGGGCGCCGACGGCGCCGCCGATGCGCATAGCGCTACCGCCTGTGGGGGCGGGGATGTCACCGAATTCAGGCATCTTCTCGATTCCCTCGTCGATCCGTAAGCGTGTGCGGGCAGTGACTATTCGCCGATGACGGGTGGGGCGGTGCGGGCGTCGGTGCCGAAGAGGCTGTCGGGGTCGGCTTCGACGAGCCAGGAGGGGCGCTGGTGTTCCTCTTCATCGCCGCCCTGCTGGCCCTTGCCGGCGCCGGCGCCGCCCATCATTCCGCCGCCGCCTCGGGCACCCGAGCCGCCAGCGGCGGCAGCGGCGCCCGGTGCGGCACCGGCACCGCCGCTCATGCCCTTCGCGGCACCGGAGGCGGCTCCCGCACCGGCAGCACCGCCTGCGCCCGCTGCACCCGCTGCACCCTTGGCCGCTCCGGCCGCGGAACCACCACCGGTCGGGCCGAACCCGGCCGAGGCGGCGCGGCCGCCGAGCTTGCTGTTGTACGGCGTCGAACCACCGGCCTGGCCACCGCCCATCGGGCCGACCGGCGCCGGACCCATACCGGGAGCGCCCGGGCCGCCTGTCGTCGGCACTCGCGGCGTCATCGGGTTGTTGCCCTGCGGGCCCGTGCCCGGCAACTGGCCTGCACCGGTCGACGGGCCACGGCCCGCGATCGGAGTCGGGGCCACGTTGGGGTTTCCGCCGGAGGGGGAGTTGTAGCTGCCGCCGCCACCGGTCGGGCCGCCACCGGTGACCGGTGCGCCACCCGTCGGCCCACCGCTGTAACCGGACGCGCTGGTCGTGTCACCACCCGAAATGTCGACCACGTCGCCACCGCGGCCCAAACCTGCCTTGTCACCGGAACCCGCCGAGAACGTCGGCGGTTCGGAGAACGCCGGCTGCTTCGACGCCGCCTGGTAGAGGTTCTGGTCGTAGGTGTTCATGACCTGCACGGCCTGCTGGTGGGCCGCGTCGGACTTCTCCCGCGTCTCCATGGCCTTGTTGAACGCGCCGATCGGGTCCATCGGGTTGTCCTTGACGGCCGAGCCGAAGTCCTTCATCAGCCCGTTCGTCTCAACCGGCTCGGGCATCGTGTTCTTGGCCGTCTCAGCCGCGTTGGACTGGGAGTAGGTCGCTTCCGAGGCCAGCTGCGCGTTGGTGGCGTTCGAATCGGCCCACGTCGACATCTGGTTGAAGTATCCGAACGCGTTCTCGGCAGCGTCGCCTTCCCACTCGTGCCGCGCCTTGCCCACGCTCTCGTTCGTCCGCTGCGACAGCCGGTCGAGCACGCTCTTGATCTTGCTGAACGTCTCCGACATCTGGTTGACCTGGGCGGGGTCGAGGTTGGTGGTCACGAAGCCCTTGATCTCGGCATGCTGCCGGCCCTGGTAGTTCTCGTCCGAGCCGTTGAGACCGTCGAGCACCTCCGCGTTCTGGGAGAGCTCCTTGATCTGCTGCTCGTTCATGCCCGCTGCGCGTGCCTCGGCGACAAGCTGCCCCATGGGCATGCCGAACGGGGCGTTTCCGTACTGGGCCTGACCTTGGGCCTGGTACATCGCCTCACGCTGCTGGGGCGACAGGTTCGCACCATCGCTGCCGGTCCCGGTGCCCACCGGGCCGGTGTTGCCCTCGCCGTTACCGGGCTGCGACATAGCTACTTCCCCCACCTCGTCATCAGGTCGCCACGAGACACGTACGTTAGGTGACGGTACTGGGACGTTCGGACCGTGTCAGCGGTTCCCACGAAATCACACGACCTCCGTTGGCCACTCCCACGAGCGCGTCGGCGCAGCGTAGGAGCGTGGAGGTACAGCCCCGGACGCGCCGTTCGACACGGTCCGCGGACCCACGAGTGGCGAATCCCGCAGCTCGGCCACCACCCCGAAACACGATCCGCGCGAACGGGCAGTAAGCGCCTTCCGCGAGCGCCGCCGTGAGCAGATCGCCGGGACGCGGCCACCCGGAGCGGCGTAAAGTCATCCAGCGGTATGTCGCAGGGACACCGGCGACACGGCACATCGGCTGGGAGGACGCGTGACGGAGAGCGGGCAGCAGGCGGAGAAGTCGAAACGCCTGCCGAGGGCGGTGCGCGAGAAGCAGATTCTCGACGCCGCCGTCACGGTGTTCGCCCGCCACGGGTACCACCCGGCGTCGATGGACGAGGTGTCCGAGGTCGCAGGCGTGTCGAAGCCGATGATCTACAGCTACCTCGGCTCGAAGGAGGACCTGTTCCTCCACTGCATCCGCCGCGAGGCGAACCGGCTCATCGACGCCGTGCAGACGGGCATCGACGCCGACGTCGCCGCCGACATGCAGCTGTGGACGGGGCTGCGCGCCTTCTACGGGTTCGTCGCCGAGCACCGCGCGTCGTGGACGGTGCTGCACCAGCAGGCACTGGCCGTGGGCGGGAAGTTCGCCTCCGAGATCACCGCGCTGCGCTCCCACGCGATCGAGATGGTGACGAAGCTCGTCGTGTCGGAGGGCTCCCGCAAGGGCCTCGGCGAGCAGGCGGAGTTCTCCGGCGAGGGCATGGCGGCCGCGCTCGTGGGCGCGGCCGAGGCGCTGGCGGACTGGTGGCTGGACCACCCGGACCTGTCACCCGGGGTGCTCGCGTCGTGGCTGATGAACCTGACCTGGCTGGGCTTCAACGACCTCGTCGAAGGGCAGGTGTGGCGGCCCAGCTGACCGCCGCCTGCGGCTACTCGCGAGGCCGGCGGATTCCGTCGAGCAGGAACGTGGTGCGCCGGTCGTAGTCGGCCACGGGAGGCCGGGTGCCGTACTTGAGCGCGAGCGCACTGTCGTGGACGAGCGCCTCCAGGTCGTCGGTCCGGAACTCCGCCCTGAGCTCGCCCGAGGCGTGGCCCGCGGCGATGAGCTCCGCGTTGAACTCGCCCGCCACGTGGCAGATCGCCATGAGCTGCTGCGACTCCGGATACATCTGCAGCAGTACGTCGTTGACGGCGGGCTGGCGATACTGGAGCTCACGGATCGCGGCGAGGTAGTACGCGATCCGCTCGCCCGCGTTCGCGATGGTGCGCGCGTGGTCGACGATCGCGTACAGCTCGGCCGCGACGAGCTCTTCGATCACCGCCTCGATGAGTCCGATCCGACCGCCGAACCTGTTGAAGACCGTCGCCTTGCTCACGCCCGCCGCCTTCGCCACGTCTTCCAACGGCACGGCGAGCCCCCGGCCGCGGAACGCATCGATCGCGGCACGGCGAATCTGCTCCGTGTTGCGCTTGGCATCGGCACGCATCCGAGGCTTCCCGGACTGCGGTTTCCCGGACTCCGACCTGCCGGACTCGGATTCCACAAGCTCCGGTTCCACAGGCTCACGTTCCGCGGGCGTCGGTGCTGCGAGCTCGTCGGTCATGCCTCACCTTCCCCTCCGACCACCGGACCACAAGTTGACCGATGGGGTCAGTTTATCTATCGTCGATGTCGGACACAAACTAACCAGCCAGGTCAACTTACGCGGGGCGTGCCGATTCAGCCCGGCATGACTCCAGGGAAAGGTCACGAGAATGATCGTTGTCACGGGTGCCACCGGCACTCTGAACGGAGCCACCGTCGAGCACCTCCTCGAACGCGTACCGGCCGAGCGCATCGGCGTCAGTGCCCGCGACGTCAGCAAGGCACAGCACCTCGCCGAACGCGGCGTACGCGTGCGGCAGGGCTCCTACGACGATCCGGTCGCGCTACGTGATTCGTTCGAGGGCGCCGAGCAGGTACTGCTGGTGAGCTCCAACGACATGTCGGCCGACGTGCTCGGCCAGCACCGCACGGCGATCGAGGCCGCCGTCGCGGCCGGCGCCACGAGGACCCTCTACACGAGCCAGCAGAACCCCGTCGGAAGTCCGTACACCCCGGCGGCCGTGCACGCCGCCACCGAGGCCGCCCTTGCCGATTCCGCCCTCACCAATTCCGGAGTCGCGTGGACCGCGCTGCGCAACGGCTTCTTCGGCGACCTCGACCAGTTACTGGGCCCCTGGCGGCAGACCGGCGTGATCGCGCAACCGGCCGACGGCCCCATCCCGTGGACCGATCGCCGAGACCTCGCCGAGGCCGCAGCGGTCATCCTCGCCGGGGACCGTCCGTTCGACGGCCCCGTGACACTCGCCGCGCCGCCCGTCACCCTCGACGACTTCGCCAAGGCGCTGACCGAGGCCACCGGCCGCACGATTGAACGCATCGTCGTCGACGACCAGCAGTGGCTCGCCGACCGGATCGCAGAGGGCACACCGGAGTTCGTGGCCGACATGACGCTCAGCATGTTCCGGGCCGCCCGCGACGGTTACTACGCGGAGTCCGGCCCGCTACTGGGCGAGCTCCTCGGCCGGGAGCCCCGCAGTGCCGCCCAGCAGGTCGCCGGCCGGATCGCGGCCTGACGTACGTCGCCCTTCGCCGGGCAGCCGCATCGGACACGGAACCCGACGAAGGGGACCTGCGCTGCGGGGTCGCAGGCGTGGCGGCCAGGCCGACCGCCACGGCCGAGCCGGTGACGCGTGTCGGGTCAGACCGTGGTGGCCTGCATCGCGCCCTGGACGGCCGAGCTGCCGATGTCGCCCTTCGGCAGGGGTTGCTGCGCCTCGAGGGCCCCGGTCCAGTCATCCGTCGAAGCGACCGCGGCCCAGTTGGAGTTGAGCAACGTCATCAGGGTCGTGTGCACCGTCTTGGCATCCGCGGCACCGGCGTCGTTGGCGAGGTTGACCGCACCGGTCGCGTCCGAGAGCACCTCGGTGGCGAATCCCAGGTACTCGGCCTCGACCGCGGAGGCCAGCACACAGTTGTTCGTCATGTAGCCGACCAGGGTGACCGTGTCGACGCCCTGACTACGAAGCCAGTCGCCGAGGTCCGTTCCTGCGTAGATCGAACTGTTCTGCTTGACGAACTGCTTCCAGTCGTCGGTTCGGCGAGCGGCGACCTCCGGGTGCAGTTGGAAGTCGGGCTGGGTCGGGTTGAACAGGGGCGCGTCCTCGCCCATGGTGTGCTGCACCGCGACGACGGGGATCCCGCCTGCGTTGGCGGCGTCGATCGCACGGGTGATGCGGGACAGGGACTCCGCGTGCGGCGGGTACTGGATCTCCAACGGGCCGTCGAAATAGACCTGCTGGACGTCGATGACGACGAGCGCGCGTCGAGGTGTGGTCACGAAGTCCTCCTTGGACTGGCATGGGTCTCGGAGTGGTGTCGCCGCGCCACTGGTGACGCTTCGTAGTCGATCCTGCCGAGGTTCCTGCGTACCGGCGAGTGGCGTGAACGCCGATATACGATGAGTTCACGCCAACCGGAGGTGCTGGGATGCTAGTCGGGATCCACGCGTTCGACGGCGTCACGATGTTCCACCTCTCGGTCCCGCAGATGGTCTTCGACGAGGTGACCCGGCAAGGCTTGGCGCACTGGGAGACGTTCCTGTTCGGCGACACGCCGGGCACGATCCGCACCGCCGAGGGTTACCGCATCGGAGACGTCGCCGGGCTCGCGGACGCCCGGGAGGCCGACGTCGTCGTGATGCCGTCCTGGTTCCTGGACGGCCGCCCCGCCACCGCCGCCGTACGCGCGACGCTGACCAGCGCGCACGAGTCGGGCGCCACGATCGTCGGGCTCTGCCTCGGCGCGATCCCCGTCGTCGACGCCGGCCTGCTCGGCGAACGTCCTGCCGTCACGCACTGGCAGGGCTTCGATCTGCTGGCGCAGCGCCATCCCGGCCTCGACCTCGACGACTCCGTGCTGTACATCGACCACGGGGACGTCCTCACGTCGGCCGGCACCGCGTCCGGGCTGGACGCGTGCCTGCACCTGGTCCGGTCACGTCTCGGCGCGACCGCCGCCAACAAGGTCGCCCGCAGCCTGGTCATCGCACCGCACCGGGAGGGCGGACAGGCCCAGTACATCGAACGCCCCATGCCTCCACGGTCGGCCGGCGACGCGATCTCCCGTGCGATGGAGTGGGCCGAACAGCGGCTGGCGGAACCGTTGCCGGTCGAACGGCTGGCCGCCACCGCCCACATGAGCACGCGGACGTTCGTGCGGGCGTTCCGCTCGGCGACGGGTGCGACCCCTGCCGCCTGGGTTCGCGCACGCCGACTGGACGAAGCCCGCCGGCTACTGGAGACGAGCGACCTGCCGGTCGACCGGATCGCGGTGGACTGCGGCTTCGGCAGCGCTGTGACGATGCGTCAGAACTTCTCGGCCCGGTTCAAGATCTCGCCCTCGCAGTACCGCCGCCGTTTCCACGCCGCCGCGGATTGAAACAGCTACGGATTGAAACAGCTGCGGGCTGAACCGGCATCCGACGCCGACCTCGCGACCGGTGCGGCTCGTCGTGAACCGCACCGATCCCGGGAGATCGCCACGGGCGCCCGTCCCGACGTCGCAGCACCACGGCCCCGCGGTGCTACCGGACTACGGGCCGTGGTGCTGCGGTGCCGTGGGACTACGGGCTGTGGGACTCACGCATACGGAACTCGCGCCTACCGAACTACAGGTGCGTGATCGTGCCCGACAGGTGCGGCTTCGGCTTGCGCGCGTTCCACGCCTCGAAGGCGTGCCCGTCGTCGGTGCGCCACGCCGTGAACGCCACCTTCGCGGGCAGCAGCACCGGCAGCTTGAACCTGACGTCGACCGAGTAGGCGTCCGGCAGCCTGCCCTCGAATGCGGCGAGCGCGCGCGCCTTCGTCCACATGCCGTGGGCGATCGCCGAGGGGAAGCCGAACGCCTTCGCCGTCAGCGGGTGCAGGTGGATGGGGTTGCGGTCGCCGGACACCTCGGCGTAGCGGCGTCCGATGTCGCCGGGCACGCGCCAGATCGCGCCCGGCGTCGGGGCCGCGAGCTGCTGGCCACCTCCGCTCGAGCCGGAACCGCCACCTCGCCGCAAGTACGTGCTCACGTCCGACCACACGAGTTCGTCGCCGGCCAGCGCCTCGCTGATGACGTCGAACTGTTTGCCCTTCTCGTGCGGGCGCAGGTCGGCCACGCGCACGCGCAGCGTCACCGCCTCGTCGAGCCGGACCGGCCGGTACTGGGTGATGCGGTTGGCGACGTGCACCATCCCCAGCAGGGGGAACGGGAACGACGGCTCGGCCATGAGCGCCATCTGCATGCCGAACGCCTGGATGTGCGGGTAGGTGATCGGCAGCTCGTCGGCGAGCCGGAATCCGCACACCTGGTTGTAGGCGGCGAGCTCGTCGGGATCGGCGACCACGCCGGTGCGCACGAACTCCAGGTCCGGCAGCGTGTCACCGCCGTTCTTGCGCAGCCCGCCGAGCACGACCTTCGGGTACAGCGCCGCCACGTTCGGGGCGCTGTCGAGCTCCTTGACCGTCATGTCACGCCCCCAGGAACGCCTGGCCGCACACGCGCACGACGTTGCCGTTGACCGCGGCCGACGCCGGGTTCGCGTACCAGGCGATGGTCTCGGCGACGTCGACCGGCAGCCCGCCCTGCGACAGCGCCGACAGCCTGCGGCCGAACTCGCGGATCATGATCGGTACTGCGGCCGTCATCTGCGTCTCGATGAAGCCGGGCGCGACGGCGTTGATCGTGGCGCCGTAGTCGGCCAGCCGCGGCGCGGTGTCGTCGACCATGCCGATGACGCCGGCCTTGCTGGCGGCGTAGTTGGTCTGGCCGACGTTGCCAGCGATGCCGGCCATCGAGGAGACGCCGATGATGCGGCCGCCGGTGTTCAGCACCTTGTCGGCGATGAGCTTGTCGTTGACGGCGAGCTGCGAGACGAGGTTGACGCTCAGCACCGAGTCCCACGCCTTGTCGGTGAGGTTGCCGAGGGTCTTGTCGCGCGTGATGCCCGCGTTGTGGACGACGATGTCGACGCCGCCGTGGCGCTCGGTGAGGTGCGCCGCGAGCTTGGCCGGCGCCTCGGCGGAGGTGATGTCGAGCTGCAGCGCGGAGCCGCCGATCTTGTTGGCGACCTGCGAGAGGTCGGCGCCCTGCGCCGGGATGTCGAGCACCACGACGTGGGCGCCGTCGCGGGCGAGCGTCTCGGCGATCGCCGCGCCGATACCGCGGGATGCGCCCGTGACCAGGGCGGTCTTGCCCGCGAGGGGAGCGTCCCAGTTCTCCGGGGCGGCCGCGGTCGTCACGCCGCCGGTGCCGACGCGGATGACCTGTCCCGCGACGAACGCCGACTTGGCCGACAGCAGGAATCGGATCGTCGACTCGGTGGCCTCCTCCGCGCCCTCGGCCACGTAGACGAGCTGGGCGGTCGCACCGCGCTTGAGTTCCTTGCCGACCGAACGGGTGAAACCTTCGAGCGCGCGCTGGGCGATGCGTTCGCCACCGCCGGTCGACTCCGGCGGCGTGCCGAGCACGACGACACGTGCCGACGTGGCGACCTTGCGGATCACCGGCTGGTAGAAGGCGTACAGCTCACGCAGCTGCTCGGGGTCCTTGATGCCGGTGGCGTCGAAGACGAGCGCGCCGTACCGGGTGTCGTCGCCCGCCTGCTCGGTGAGCACGTCGATGCCAGCGGCGCCGATCTGCTTGGTGAGCGTCTTCTCGAGCCGTCCGCCCGCAGCGGCGCCGATCAGCGCCGGGCCCGCCAGCGGCGGCTCACCGGGGCGGTAGCGCCGCAGCTTCGGCGGGTTGGGCAGGCCGAGCTTCGGAACCAGGAACTTGCCCACCGCGCTCGTGGTGAACTCTTGGTACTTGTCCGCCATCGCTGCGTCACCGCCTTCGTCTGAGGTGCCTGTTGCCTCACACCCTAACCTACTCGCCAGTAAGTTACACTGGGAGTCGCAGGGCCGCGAGCGCAATCCGACACTGAACCAGTGCGCAGGCCGCCCAGCGCCCACAGCACCGGGGAAGCCCGAGTACCAGCCAGCAGGAGGAAGTCATGACCTCAGCGGAGAAGCCGAGCGGCGGCAAGGCCCGGTCGAGCAAGCCGAAGGCGCCGACCGCGCGCAGGGTCGCGATCGTCGGTGCGAACCGCATTCCGTTCGCACGATCCAACGGCCCGTACGCGAACGCCTCCAACCAGGACATGCTCACCGCCGCCGTCGACGGCCTGGTGAGCCGCTACGCGCTGCAGGACGAAGAGCTGGGCGAGGTCGCCGCGGGCGCGGTGCTCAAGCACTCGCGCGACTTCAACCTGGCCCGCGAGGTCGTGCTCGGCAGCAGGCTCGCACCGACCACGCCCGCCGCCGACGTGCAGATGGCGTGCGGCACCGGCCTGCAGGCCATCGTGGGCACCGCCAACAAGATCGCGCTCGGCCAGATCGACTCGGCGATCGCGGGCGGTGTGGACACCACGAGCGACGCGCCGCTCGCCGTCAACGACGACCTGCGCCGCGTGCTGGTCAAGCTCAACTCGGCCAAGACGATGGCGCAGCGGCTCAAGCTGCTCGGCAAGCTGCGGCCCGGCCACATCGTCCCGGAGATCCCGCAGAACGCCGAACCGCGCACCGGCCTCTCGATGGGCGAGCACGCGTCGCTGACGGCGAACTCGTGGGACATCCAGCGCGCCGACCAGGACGAACTCGCCGCCACCAGTCACCAGCGGCTCGCGGCCGCCTACGACGCGGGCTTCTTCGACGACCTGCTCACGCCGTTCCTCGGCCAGACGCGCGACCAGAACCTGCGCGGCGACTCGACGGCCGAGAAGCTCGGCAAGCTCAAGCCCGTTTTCGGTGGCCCCGAGGGCACGATGACGGCGGGCAACTCGACGCCGCTGTCCGACGGCGCCTCCGCGGTGCTGCTGGCCACTGAGGAGTGGGCCAAGGCGCACAAGCTGCCGGTACTGGCGTACCTCACGTTCTCGCAGACCGCGGCCGTCGACTACGTGCACGGCGACGAGGGCCTGCTCATGGCGCCGGCCTACGCGGTGCCGAGGATGCTCGACCGCGCGGGCCTGACGCTCGGCGACTTCGACTTCTACGAGATCCACGAGGCGTTCGCGTCGCAGGTGCTGGCCACGCTGAAGGCGTGGGAGGACCCGACGTTCGCCAAGGAGAAGCTCGGCCGCGACGAGCCGGTCGGCGCGATCGACCGCGCGAAGTTGAACGTCAACGGGTCGTCGCTCGCCGCGGGCCACCCGTTCGCGGCAACCGGCGGCCGCATCGTCGGCACCCTCGCCAAGCTGCTGGCGGAGAAGGGCTCGGGCCGCGGCCTGATCTCGATCTGCGCCGCCGGCGGTCAGGGCATCACGGCGATCCTCGAGAAGTAACCGCCGCGTGGTGTGCCCCGAGGGCACCTTCGGGGCTCCCGCCCGCCGGCCCAGCCACCGCCCCTCAAGGGCACGCTTACGCGTGGCCGTGTTCGATGCCTCGAAGTGCGACGCCTCGAAGCTTCCCCTGATCGACCTCTGCCACGCAGAATCCGCCCATCGGGACAACGGCGAGCGACTGGGTTGGGCACCCCGTTCGTCTCGTCGATGAGCCTGCCTGCCGTCGGCGAGCAAGTCGATCGCGAAGGGAACAGCGAAGGGAACAATTGACTCGTTGAGCGCCCCCGAGGTGCCCTTGGGGGCGCTCAACGAGTCCAGTGGGTCAGTTCGGCAGGACGGACTCGACTGCGCCGGTCGCCTTCGCGGTCGTGTCCTCCACCTGCTTGCGCGCCTTGCGAGCGGCGCGCTTGGCGCGCCAGCCGACGGACGGCTCGCCCTCGGTGTCGGCCATCGCCAGCAGCAGACCACCGGCAAGCCCCGCGTTCTTCAGGAACTGGACCTGCTCCTGGGCGCGCTCACCCTGGTCGCGCTTCTCCCAGAACGGGTGTCCCGCCACGGTCGTCGCCGTGATGCTGGTCAGCAGTGCCAGCGACGACAGGCGACGGAACCGGCCGAGCGCGAGCATCGAGCCCGCCGCGACCTTCACGGCGCCGTCGAACTTCACGACCGCCACCGGGTCCGTTTCGACAGGCAGGGCCTCGGCCGCCGGCAGGACGTTCTCGCTGAGGAACGGCTCCGCCGCCTGGGCATGCCCCTCCGCGTTGCGGATGGCGTTCAGGCCACCCGTGATGAAGACGGCGGCGAGCAGGGGTCGGGCCACGCGGCGCAGGATCATCGGTGCTCCTCCGGTCGAGCTGGGAGTTGTGGTCGGCGAGATCTCGTATCGGCGAGTCGGCTGGGAATCTCTCCACCCAAACGAACCGCTGTCCAAACGGATCTCTGCTCAAGGGATCTTCAGAAGATCTCCGCCTCAAACCTACCCAGCCATAGCCGTCTCACGCTCTCTACCACTTTCTAGTTGTATCGCTAGAAAGTGGTAGAGAGCGCTACGAAGAAGCGGAGGGAACGTTTGAGGCTCCCACCCGCCGGCCCGACGATCACCCCGTCAGCGATACCGCTTCGGGAGCTTGAAGCCGTACTCCTCGGCCACCTCACGCAGCCGGTTCGGGTAGTCACTGATGATGCCGTCCACGCCGTCGTCGATGAGCTTGCGCATGGTCGGCTTGTCGTTGATCGTCCACGGGATCACGTCGAGCCCCGCGGCGTGTGCCTCGTCGACCAGCTCGGCCGTCGTGAACGGAACGTAGTCCGGGTCGCCGACGGCACCGTCCTGCGGGTTGCCGTGGACCGGCGACAGCGCACTCGCCCCGAACGACTCCGCCGCGCGCACCGGGCTGCCCTCGAAGTCGTCGATGTCCAGGCCACCGAGCCACGGCGACGCGCCCGGCTCACCGACCTCGAGGAAGCCCGGTTCGGTCAGTGCGACGAGCGGCAGCCTCGGCATCCGCTCCTTCATGGCCATCAACGCGCCCCAGTCGAAGCTCTGGATGCTGACGTTCCGTGCGAGACCGCTGCGCTCGACCTCCGAGGCCACGCGTTCGACGAACTGCTGCCGTGGCGCCGTTTCGTGCGGCGCTGCGGCCTCGACCTTCGTCTCGATGTTGAACTTCACCCCGAACGCCCGATGCTCGCGGACCAGCGCGAACAGCTCGGCGAGCGTGGGCATCGGTTCGCCGGGGGAGAGCTCCTGGTCGGGGTGGCTCGGGTCCTGCTGCGATCCGCAGTCGAGCGTGCGCACCTGCTCGAAGGTCAGGTCCTTGACGTACTTGCCCGCGTAGGGGAACTGCGGATCTCCCGGCGTGACCGGCGCGGTGTCGAGGCACTTGTCCGGGTTGATCTGCCGGTCGTGGGTGATCACCTCGCGGCCGTCGCGCGTGATCTGGACGTCGAGTTCGAGCGTCGTGACGCCGAGTTCGAGTGCGCGGTCGAACGCCTTGAGCGTGCCCTCGACGGTCATGCCGATACCGCCGCGGTGGGCCTGGATGTCGAAGTGGGGATTGCCGTGGGGCGCAGTTTCCGGGGGCACAGCTTTCGGGGGCGCGGTTTCCGGGGGCGCGGTTCCGTGGGCGTTGCCGGTCGGCGCCGTGCCGGCCGATGCCGTGTCGTGCGATTGCGCCGTGGCGGGAGCCGCACCGAATGCCGCCATGAGTGCCGCCGCGCCCAGCGCGAGGGCTGTTTTCACTGTCGTGGTCACGGGCTCCGACGGTGACACGACAGAGTGAAGGGAGGGTGTCCTGAGCATGGCGGGTGCGCTGAACATGTGTGCCTCGTTCGCCGTACCCGTCGGACCTCGTGCCGTGGCCGCAGCGACGCGCCCCGAAACGGCCTCGCGGGTAGCGTCAGCACCGATATCCGGCCGTCCGGTTCCCCGCGCCCCGTGAGGACAACCCCGTGACGACGGCCGGGAGACGACGGGCGCGGCCGCGATTCGCGCCAGGGACACCGGATTCGCAGTGCTCACGACGTACGGAGCCGTTCATGGACCTCCCCGGCGTATTGACCTTTCTCGCCCTGCTTGTGCCCGGGTTCACGGCGTGCGCCGAGTTCGGCTCCTATGCGTTCGTCCACCCGGTGATCCGACGGCTGCCGCTCGAACACCACGTCGCCGTCGAGCAGGGCCTCGTGCGCACGTTCGGCCGGTTCATGCCGGTGGCCATGCCGGTGTCGCTGGTCGCCGTCATCGCGTGGGCGAGCAGCGAGGCAAGACTCGTCCCATGGCTCGCGGTGGGCGCCTGGGGACTCGGGCTCGTCACCACGGTGATCGTCAATGTCGGCATCAACGTCCGTACCGCGCGGACCGACGCCGGCACCGTGGAACAGCAGCGCTGGCGAGACATGCGCCGGCGGTGGGAGTTCTTCCAGGGATTCCGCTCGTGGGCGTTCCTGGCGTCCTTCGCGCTGATCTGTCTGTCGGTCGCGTTCGGCTGGTGACCTTCACCCGCGTGATCGGGCCGTGCCGGAGGCCAGGGCCCCCGTCACCCACCGGCACGTCCGCAACACGCGGGTAGGGATTTCTCGCGGAATATCGGACTGGAGCTAGACAACCCAATAGTGTCGTAGCGATGGACCCCGTGCGGAACCCGTTCGCCCCCGGAGCAGGTCAACGCCCACCCGAACTGGCCGGGCGTGAACGCGAGCTGGACGCGTTCGACGTGGTACTGGAGCGCGTGGCACGCGGGAGGCCCGAGCGCAGCCTGATGCTCACCGGACTGCGCGGTGTCGGCAAGACCGTGCTGCTCGGCGAGCTGCGGTCCATGGCGATCCGCCGCCGCTGGGGTGCGGGCAAGGTCGAAGCGCGTCCCGACGCCGAACTCCGCAGGCCCCTGTCTGCCGCGCTGCACCGCGCGGTCCGCGATCTGGCCGTCCGTCACCGCGCCCCCGACCGCGTCGACGAGGTACTCGCCGTCCTGAAGGCGTTCGCACTAAAGGCGAACAAGCCGGACGCGAAGATGCGCGATCGCTGGCAGCCGGGCATCGACGTGCCACCGGCGCAGGGCAGGGCCGACTCCGGGGACATCGAGATCGACCTCGTCGAGCTGTTCACCGAGGTCGCCGAGCTGGCCACCGACGTCGGCTCCGGGGTCGCCCTGCTGATCGACGAGATCCAGGACCTGGGTCCCGAGGACGTCTCCGCCCTGTGCGCGGCGTGCCACGAGCTCTCGCAGTCCGGGGCACCGCTCGTCGTGGTGGGGGCGGGACTGCCGCACGTGCCCGCGGTGTTGTCCGCGTCGAAGTCGTACTCCGAACGCCTCTTCCGCTACACCCGGATCGATCGCCTGAGCAGGGAGGACGCCGACCGCGCCGTCCTCGCACCGATCGAACGCGAGGACGCCGAGATCGCACCGCACGCGCTGGACGCGCTGCACACGGCATCCGGTGGCTATCCGTACTTCATCCAGGCCTACGGCAAGGCCGCGTGGGACGCCGCGCCGACGAATCCGATCACCGAGGAGGACGTGCGCGTCGCCGCTCCCGAGGCCGAGGCCGAGCTCGCCGTCGGTTTCTTCGGCTCCCGCTACGAACGAGCCACTCCCGCCGAACGCGAGTACCTACGGGCGATGGCCGAGCTCACGCAGGGCAAGGACGAAAGCGCCGTCACCTCCGACATCGCCGTCTACCTTGGCCGCAAGCCCTCGTCGTTGTCACCGGCGCGCGACAGTCTGATGAAGAAGGGCCTGGTCTACTCGGCCGAACGCGGCCACATCGCCTTCACCGTGCCGCATTTCGGCAACTACCTCCTCACGCGCGCCGACTGACCGTCACGCCCTTCCCTCGGCGTTCTCCACCGGGAACCGGTGTGGCAGCCCCACCTCGAGCCGATCCATAGGCGTCGATACCTGTTTCTAGGTTTATATAGCGATTACGCTAGATATCCGAAGACGAACCTAGCTTTCGATGTCACCCGGATGGACCACGCGGAATACGTAACGCTGCCGACGATCATTCGGGAAGTAAGCCAGCTCACCGGATGATCACTGGCGAAGCCGGCGAAGGTTGCGGATAATAAGACATGTAGGGATCGAAGTCGAGGGGTGATCGGTCAATCCGTTCACGCTCCGCCGGCACACCGGTGTCGACGACCCACCGATCAGCCAGCGCCGGCAGTCGCCATGGGGGCTCGCGGCCGACAGGACGCGAGCGGGCAGCCGGCACCGAGCGGCCCACATCCGATCCCGACGTACGGCCGGCCCAACACGACCGGCACCACAACCGAGTAGCTCTCGAAGGAGATGCCACACCGCAGATGTCGAACCTCGCCGCACGCCTCCGCGCCCGTCGAGCCCACACCCGCACCCGCCGCGCCGTCAGCAAGGCGATCGACACCGCCACCACGACGACGATGCGCGACGAGCTCATCACCCTCGCTCAGACACACGGTTACCAAAAACCCAAGCCGCGAGTGTGACCTGAATTACAATAGGTTTCAGGTGTAACGCCGCCGGTATCGGTGGCGATATGCCCCATGACCCCGCGGTGCTGGCGGACCCCCGACCTGGCAGCACCGCGGGGTTTCCATATGTCCAGACCCGCCGTCGCACCGCCTGCGACCTGCGGTTCTACCTGTCACCGCGCCGAAACTCGACCCGAAAGACGTCCCAAGTGGACGAATCGGGCAGCGCGACGACGATCAGACCTCGATCTTCGCCGTCCACGATGGACGATTCGTCAGCCCGTCGACGATCACGCCCGCGACGACGCTGACAAGCCGTCACACCCACGCCTACCGACCGCCTGACCTCACTCGATAGAGTGAGCGCGATGTCGAGATCTGGGCGAATCGCGCTGGCCACGTCGGCGGTGGCCGCCGCCCTCGTGCTGGCCGGATGCGCCGACGCGACGATCGGACTGGCCGAACCCGATCGCATGCGCACCGTCGAGACATCGGCAGGCACGCCCGGCGACGTTCCCGCTACCGACGGCGACGCCGGCGGGGGCAGCGACAACGCCCAGCGCACGATCGTCGCGGAGGTCGGCGAATGCCTCGACGGTGACAACCCGGGTCCCGTCGAATGCTCCGACGAGCACACCGTGGAGGTCACCAAGCAGGGCACCTTCGGCGGCGACCTGGGCTCCACACTGGAAGGCACCCCACCCGACGCCTCGACCGTCTTCCGCACCGTCTTCCCGCAGTGCCGCGCCGCTGCCGCCGAATACCTCGGCAGCTCCTCCTACGACGCCTCCACGCTCGGGGCATGGCTGGTGTGGGCCGACGCCGAGGACTGGAACGCCGGCCACCGCTGGTACCGCTGCGGTGTCGCGCAGCTCGACGGCGCGGGCAAGCCCGTCGAGCGCACCGGATCGATCCGCAACGCGCTGGCCGAGAACTTCGACGGCTACCGGGTCTGCTCCACCACCCGGCCTTCGGCCGAGCTTCCCGAGACCGTTCCTTGCAGTGAGCCGCACCTGGCCGAGGCCGTCGGCGTCGTCGACACGGGCAAGGCGGGCAAGGCCGTGCCGACCGAACGGGAATTCAACGACAAAGCACGCAGCGCATGTGGCACGAAAGTGCACGAGTTCGTCGGCGCGGACCGTCGCGATGTGGCACCTTCGTGGCGCTGGCCCGACAGCACGAACTGGCGCATCGGATTCACCAACATCACGTGCTACGCCGAGTTGAACCAGGCCACCACGGGTTCCGTGCGCGATATCGGCTCGTCGCAGATGCCCAATTAGGACGTTCGTCGTCGCTGTCAAGTCCCGATTTTCCAGACGATCGGCAGGTTGATACCACCGATTCGGCCCGCTTGAATGTCCTCGATCATTTCGAGATTGAGGGACTCCATGACCATGACGACATTGCGGCGGACCGTGGTCGCGGGATCGCTGGCGACCGCTCTCGTCGCCAGCATCACTCCCGCCGCCGCGGCCACCGGCACCCCGGCAGAGGAGCCGCCGCGGCAGCGGACGACGCAACAGGCGACGACCGCGCAGCCCGAGATCGCCCACGAGGTCCCGGAGCGCTACGCCGAGCAACAGCTGAACTGGCACGCGTGTTCCAAGGACGAACTCGGCGCCAAGCCGCCGAAGGAGTACGACCTGGAGTGCGCCACCTACCGGACGCCCCAGGACTGGAACAACGCCGATGCGGGCGAGGACATCACGATCGCCGTGAGCAGGCTGAAGGCCGAGGGCGATTCGACCGCGAGCGTGCTGACGAACCCGGGTGGCCCCGGCGCTCCCGGCCGTGACTTCCCGTTGCGCCTCGCCGATCAGGACCGCCTGCGCCAGCACCAGGACGTCATCGGCTTCGACCCGCGCGGCACGGGCCACAGCACGAACATCACGTGCGGCGGCGCCATCGGTACCGGCGACTCGCTCGATCCTCGCGACCGCAGCCGCGAGAACCTCAACCTGATCCTCGACGCCACGAAGTACGCGGCCGACTCCTGCCAGATCAAGTCCGGTGAGCTGGGCCCGCTGATCAACACCTTCCAGACCACCCACGACATGGATCTGCTCCGCACCCTGCTCGGGCGCGAGAAGATCAACTGGGTCGGCTACTCGGCGGGTACGTGGCTCGGCGCGCACTACGCGCAGCGGTTCCCCGAGCACACCGGCCGGTTCGTGCTGGACTCGGCGACCGAGTTCACCACGACGTGGCAGCGCTCGTTCGACTGGCAGCCGCTCGGCTTCGAACGCCGCTGGCGGGACGACTTCCTGCCGTGGATGGCCCAGCACGACGATCAGTACGGCTTCGGCGACTCCGGCGAGCGTGCCCGGCAGACCTACGAGCAGGTGCGCGCGGCGCTGGCCGAGAAGCCCGTGGAGCTGGACGGGGAGAAGGTCGGCCCGAACGAGCTCGACTCGGCGATCGCGGGCATGCTCTACAGCAAGGCGGCGTTCCCGTCGCTGGCCGAGTATCTCGTGTCGTTGCGCGAGCTGACCAGCGAGAAGATGCGCACCGGGTCCGCAACGGCGCTGGACAACGTGCGCGAGCTGCTCGCCAACACGAAGTCGCGCGGACCGCAGCCGCTCGTCGTGGACAACGGCCACGGCGCGCAGCAGTACGACGACGCCTATGACGCCAGCTTCTGGACCATCCCCTGCAACGAGGGTCCGTGGTACGGCAACCGGATGACCGCCAGGTGGCAGTCCGAACTGATGGGCCGGCAATGGCCCCTGCTGGGTTGGGGCTGGCTGATCCAGCCGTGCATCTTCTGGAAGGGCAACCCGATCGACCTGCCGAAGATGGACGGCGAGGGCGTGCCGCCGACACTGATCGTCCAGTCGGAGCGCGACCCGGCGACACCGATCGAGGGCGCCCGCCGCGCTCACGAGAAGTTCGAGGGTTCGCGGATGATCACCGTGACCGACGAGGGCGACCACGGCATCTACGCGGGCGACAACCCGGCCGTGGACAAGGTGGTGGAGGACTACCTGGTCGATGGCATCGTGCCGGAGGACCAGAGCATCCCCGGCGCACCGATGCCCACGCCGAACGGCGCGAACGGATCATGACCGCCGTCCGCCGGCGCACATCTCGCCGACCGGGACCGCACCGAACGGCGTGACACCGGCGGACCACCGACCGACCCGGTAACGGCCCGGCGGATTTCCGCAGCGCACGAGGCCCGTCTTCCCCGTCTCACGGCAGGGGAGGCGGGCCTCGTCGTGTACGTCCCACGGGAGGTCTGCAACGGGTCACGACGGTCGGTCACCGACGCGTTCACAGCCTTGTGCACAGCCTCCCCATGTTTTCCACAGAGTTATCCACAAGCTGTGTGCACAGGTGCGCCCGCTGTGTGCACGGCTCCGCTCCATGCGGCCGCCGCCGGTCGCCGGTCCCTGGTCACCACCGATCGGTATTACTATCGGCGCCGTGGTGCGAGTGCCGTTGAGCGAAGCCGAACGCCTCCGTGGCGAACGACTCGGCGTCGCCCTGCGCGGCGCACGCGGCGCACGCAGCATGGTCGCGGTCGCCGCCGACGCTGGCATCTCCGTGGAAACCCTGCGCAAGATCGAGACCGGCCGCATCCCGACGCCCGCGTTCTTCACCGTGATGGCGATCGCCGACGCCGTCGGCCTGCCCCTCGACGACCTGCGCACGACGCTGGCCGACCCCACAGGAGAAGCAGCGGACACCGCTCTGTCCCCGCGCGCCGACGCCGGTTAGATTGCTGCGCATGTCCTCCGATCCCCGCCACGGCGAGGTGGCAGAACCCGAAGTCCCCGTCGGTCTGAAGGCGAAAGTACGTCAGATCGGCCCCGGCATCATGGCCGCAGCGACCGGCGTCGGTGCGGGCGATCTCGTGGCCACGATGGTCGCGGGCTCGCGCTACGGCTACACGCTGCTGTGGGCGGTGATCGTCGGAACGATCTTCAAGATCGCGCTCGCCGAAGCCGTCGGCCGGTGGCATCTGACGTCCGGCCGCACGATGCTGTCGGGCTGGCGCACACTCGGCCGCTGGGTTCTCGTCTATTTCGGTGCGTACGCCGTGGTGTGGGGCTTCGTCTACGGCGCCACGGCCATGTCGGCGAGCGGCCTGCCGCTGAACGCGCTCTTCCCCGCACTCGACGTGCGCTACTGGGCGATCATCAGCGGCCTCGTCGGGTTCGCGCTCGTGTGGTTCAGCCGGTACGCCGTGATCGAGAAGGTGATGACCGCGCTCGTCGGCGTCATGTTCGTCGCCGTCGTCGGCACCGCGATCCTCGTGACGCCGAATCTGGTCGAGACGTTCCAAGGTTTCGTGCCGCGGCTGCCCGACGGCTCGTTCGTCTACGTCCTGGGCCTGGTCGGCGGTGTCGGCGGCACCATCACGATGGCCGCCTACGGCTACTGGACGCTCGCCAAGGGCTGGCGGTCGTCGCGGTGGTTGTCGATGATGCGGCTCGACAACACGACCGGCTACATCACCACGGCGATCTTCGTCATCGCGATGCTCGTCGTCGGTGCCGAACTGCTCGCGGGGCAGAACGTCGTCGACGGCGACGAGGGCCTGCTCATGCTCGGCAACACACTCGCCGCCGACTACGGCCAGTGGGCGCGTATCCCGTTCCTCGTCGGGTTCTGGGCCGTGTCGTTCAGCTCGCTCGTGGGTGTGTGGAACGGTGTCAGCCTGCTGTTCGCCGACTGGTGGCGCACCTGGCGCCTGCCGCGGTATCAGGTGGGCGAAGCCGAGGGACTCTCCGACTACGACCACCGTGCGGGCATCGGCAGCCCGGTGTTCCGCGGGTACGTCGCCTGGCTGACGTTCCCGCCGATGGCGCTGCTGTTCCTCGACCAGCCGTTCCAGCTGACCGTCGCCTACGGTGCGCTCGGCGCGCTGTTCATGCCGTTCCTCGCGGGCACACTGCTGTTCCTGCTCAACTCGAACCGGGTCGAGCGCGTCGGCCGCTCCGGCTGGGTGTCGAACACGCTGTTGACCGTGTGTCTGGGACTGTTCGGCTACCTGGCGGTGGACGAGCTCATCGGCCTGTTCTGAGTGGACCGGCTCCGAGTGGACCTGTTCTGAATGGACCTTTCCTGAGTTGACCTTTCCTGAGTTGAGTCAGCGAAGCAACGCCCAGCCGATGCCCGCGGCGGGCACGATCAGCGCCGCGGGCATCGGCACCACCGCGATGAGCTCCATCAGCGCAGCTGGTCGATGACGCTCGCGAAGGTGTCCATGTCCTTCTCCATGACCGTGATGTAGCTGAAGCCGAACCGTTCCCGGTGGGCGCGCAGCCGGTCGGCGATCTCTCCGGCGGTTCCGACGAGCAGCATCGGCAGCTCACCCAGCTCCTCGGCCGATTTCGTCTCGTCGTACGGCCGGATGCGTTCGAGTCCGGCCGCGCGGTCGTCGGTGATGTCGACGTGCTGCACGAGCATGTTCAGCTCCGGGTCGCGGTCACCCGCCGCGGTGCGCACGAATGCAACCCGTTCGTCCAGTTCGGACAACCCGGCGAGGCTCGCCTTGTCGCCGTCGCGGTTGAAATGCGCACCCGTGAACCCGACGACGTCGGCCTCGCGCGCGGCGATGCGCAGCATCCGGTCGCGCTGTCCACCGAGGACGATCGGCGGCCGCTTGCGCTCGCGGTAGTGCTCCCGCAGCACGGCCAGGCATCGTTCGAGGTGGTCCAGACGTGCGCCGGGGCCCGGGAACGGCAGACCCGCCTCGTCGAACTCGGTCCTGGCGTAACCGGTGCCGAGACCCAATTCGAGCCTGCCGTCGAGGAGCAGATCGGTCGTGTCGACCTCACGCGCGAGCAGAGTGGGGTTGTAGAACGCGGTGTTGACGACGAACGTCGTGAGCCGCACCCGCTCCGTCGCCCCGGCCGCCGCGACCAGCGACGGAAACGGTGCGGGCATCCCCAGGTGGTCGGGCGTGGCGACGACGTCGAAGCCGAGGTCCTCGGCCTTGCGGCACTTGTCGAGCCACCGCGTCCGCTCGTCCGAGGCGAGCATGTTGACACCGAATCGGAACTCCATGGCGGCACGGTACCGAAATCGGGCGCCGGGCAGGCCGTCCGAGCGCCGGTTCCGCAACGAGCGAAATCCGTTCGCCGGTCGCGTCCGCGCGCTCGTACCCTCTGCGGATGCCGGACGCGATCTTCGAAGACCCACGCCTCGCGCTCCTCTACGACACGTTCGAGGGCGAGCGTGACGACCTGCCGCCGTATCTGGACATCGCCGACGAGACCGGAGCTGTGCAGGTGCTCGACGTCGGCTGTGGGACGGGCGAGCTCGCGGTGGCGCTGGCCGAGCGGGGCCGGGACGTCGTCGGCGTCGACCCGGCGGAGGCGTCCCTGAACATCGCGCGCGGCAAGAGCACCGACGTCACGTGGCTCGGCGGAGATGCCGCTGCCGCGGCCTCGCAGCTGCCCTGCTTTCGCGCCGACCTGGCCGTGATGACGGGCAACGTCGCGCAGGTGTTCCTCACCGACGACGACTGGCAGGCAACGCTCAGCGCCATCCACGCGGCGCTGCGTCCGGGCGGTCACCTCGTGTTCGAGACACGGCGCCCGGACGCACGCGCGTGGCAGCGGTGGGCTCAGGCCCCGGCGGTGACCCGCGACGTGCCGGGGATCGGCACCGTGACCGGACAGCTCACCCTCACCGACGTCGACCTGCCGCTCGTGTCGTTCCGGCACACGTATCGATTCCCGGACGGGTCCACACTGGCCTCGGACTCGACCCTGCGGTTCCGCGACCCCGACGGGATCGCCGCGAACCTGCACTCCGCGGGGTTCGACGTCACCGACGTCCGTGACGCACCCGATCGCCCCGGCATGGAGTACGTCTTCGTTGCCCGCGCGGACGCCGCAGCCACCGTGGACACCGCAGCCCGGACATGACGACGGCTCCCCGCGGAAGTCCCACGGGGAGCCGTCGTCACGACAGGTACGTCAGCCGAGGCGCTGCTTGAGCGCGGCGAGCTCGTCCTTCAGCGCGGACGGGATCTTGTCCTCACCGATCGAGGCGAACCACTCCTCGATGAGCGGGATCTCCTGCTTCCACTCCTCGACGTTCACGTCCAGCGACGCCTGGATGTCCTCGATCGGCTCCGACAGGCCGGAGGTCTCGATGTCCTCGGCGGTCGGCACGAGACCCACCGGCGTCTCCTGGGCGTTCGCCTTGCCTTCGAGGCGCTCGACGATCCACTTGAGAACGCGCGTGTTCTCGCCGAAGCCCGGCCACAGGAACCGGCCGTCGTCGCCGCGGCGGAACCAGTTGACGTAGAAGATCTTCGGCAGCTTCGACTGGTCGGCGTTCTTGCCGGTGTCCAGCCAGTGCTGGAAGTAGTCAGCGGCGTGGTACCCGAGGAACGGCAGCATCGCCATCGGGTCGCGGCGCACCTCGCCGACCTTGCCCGCGGCGGCCGCGGTCTTCTCCGACGACATGGTGGCGCCCATGAACACGCCCTGCTGCCAGTCGCGGGACTCGTTGACCAGCGGCACCGTCGTCTTCCGGCGGCCACCGAACAGGATCGCCGAGATCGGCACGCCCTTCGGGTCGTCCCACTCCGGCGCCAGCGTCGGGATCTGCGAGATCGGAGCGCAGAACCGCGAGTTCGGGTGCGCGGCGGGCTCGTCCGAGTCCGGCGTCCAGTCGCGGCCCTTCCAGTCGGTCAGGTGGGCGGGCGCCTCCTTGGTCAGGCCCTCCCACCAGACGTCGCCGTCGTCGGTCAGGGCGACGTTGGTGTAGACCGTGTTGCCCTTCTCGATGGTCTTCACGGCCACCGGGTTCGTCTTCTCGCCGGTGCCGGGCGCGACACCGAAGAGGCCGAACTCGGGGTTGATCGCGTACAGCCGGCCGTCCTCGCCGAACCGCATCCACGCGATGTCGTCACCGATGGTCTCGGCGCGCCAGCCCGGCAGGGTCGGCTGCAGCATCGCGAGGTTGGTCTTGCCGCAGGCGCTCGGGAACGCGGCCGCCACGTAGTAGGCCTTGTTCTCCGGCGAGATCAGCTTGAGGATCAGCATGTGCTCGGCGAGCCAGCCCTCGTCGCGCGCCATCGCCGAGGCGATGCGCAGCGAGTAGCACTTCTTGCCGAGCAGCGAGTTGCCGCCGTAGCCCGAGCCGTAGCTCCAGATCGTGCGCGACTCCGGGAAGTGCGTGATGTACTTCGTGTCGTTGCACGGCCACGCGACGTCCTGCTCGCCGGGCTCGAGCGGCTTGCCGACCGAGTGCAGCGCAGGCACGAACTCGCGCTCGGTGCCGTCCTCCTTCACGAACTTGTCGAGCGCCTTCTTGCCCATGCGGGTCATGACGCCCATGGAGGCCACCACGTAGGCGAAGTCGGTGACCTCGATGCCGAGCTTCGGGTCGTCGTCGCCGAGCGGGCCCATGCAGAACGGGATGACGTACATCGTCCGACCACGCATGGAGCCCCGGTAGAGCTCGGTCATGGTGGCCTTCATCTCGTCCGGGTTCATCCAGTTGTTGGTGGGCCCGGCGTCCTCTTCGCGCTCGGAGCAGATGAAGGTGCGCTCCTCGACCCGCGCGACATCGCTCGGGTCGGAAGCGGCCCAGTAGGAGTTCGGCCGCTTGTCGAGCTTGACGAACGTGCCAGCCTCAACCAGTTCCTGGTTGATGCGCTCGGCCTCTTCCTGGGAACCGTCGACCCACACCACCCGGTCAGGCGTGGTCAGTTCCGCGACCTCCCGCACCCAAGACAGCACGCCACTGTGCGTGGTCGGTGCGTCGTCCAGCCCTGGGATGGCTACTGCAGTCATCTCTTCTCCTGTCTTCGACGACAAGAGCCCACACCGAACTGCAGCGTCCTGGTGCGGGCTCCGTTGCCGGCGACCGAAATGGCTTCACACACCGCGGCTAAACGGTGCGTGCGTTTCTTGGGGATTCCCAGAGACTAACGGCCGTATTGCGACCACAGGCAGGTCAGTGCTGTCGGTTCTCTCACAAGAACGATCAGGGAATCGATTCAGTTACAGCCGATCGGCGCAGTTGAAGGATGACTTTCGCCAGGTAGGAGCGGTGAACTCGGACGTAAGGGGCGGCGAACACTTGCGGCCCGACGCCCCGGTGGGGCATCGGGCCGCAATGAGCCGGGCACAGCTGGTCGCAACGTCCGGCGCGACCGGGCAAGCCACTCAGCGTGGTGAAATCGCCCGATCGGCAGAACTCCATGGTCGGCCGCCGATCGAGCGACGCCGGCCGCGCCGCGCGCCGCCTCGCCGGTTCAGTTCTGGCTGATCCACTGGCCGGTGGCCGAGTCGATCTTCGCGACGCCTTCGACACCGGCACCGATCGAGGCGCCCTCGCCCCATGCGTCAGCGGTCTCGGGGACGCGTGCGGCACTCGGCGAGCCGCTGGTGTCGGAGGTCTCGGTCCACTCACCGTCCCCGTCGCTCTCGAGCACGACCTCGTTGCCGTGCTCGTCGATGACCACGGCGATGTCCGCCTCGCCGTCGCCGTCCTCGTCGGTGAAGGCGATCGTGTTGCCGTCGTCGGTCTCGACGATGGCGGTGTCGTTCGTGCCGTCCTCGTCGGTGTCGATCGTCGCCGGGCCGACCTCGACGTCCCCTTCGCCCAGGTCAGCGGTGATCATGCCGCCGGCACCCGCGTCGGTCTCCGGCGGCGCGTCGGCGGGACCGCCGCCCATCTCGACCCACTGCCCGCTGGACTCGTCGTACTCGGCCTCGACGATCACGTTGCGGTCGGAATCGGCCGCGGCGTACTGGTCGGCCTCACCGTCACCGTCGGTGTCGACGAACAGCTGAGCCGAACCGTCCTCGTGCTCGATCAGGGCGGCGTCGTACACACCGTCGCCGTCGACGTCCTGGTTGAGCTCGGCCGTGTACTCCTCGCCGTCGACCGTCACCGTCATGTCCTCGGTGGTGGCCGTGGTGTCAGCGCTTCCGTCGTCGACCCACACTGCAAACTCCCCCTAGCTCAGGGCTGATGATCCTTTCGCACCTGCCGGCCGCGCCGCGGTCTCCCACGGCGATCACCGGCCTCCCCGGTGCTCCCGCCTTGCGCGGGTCCTGCCTTTGGGACTCACGGTATGCCGGTTCGGTTCCCTCCACCAGCAGGCCGCGGCACGCGACAGGAACGTTATCCCTGTTCGCCCGCCCGGGGCCGGTCCCGCAGCGCCCGGATCCGTGCCAGCAACGTCTCGGCACGCTCGCGGCCGTCGGCCAGGTCCTTGACCCGCTTGGTCGCCACCGCCAGCTTCTGCTTGCGCTCCTGGGCGTCCATCTTGATGCTCTTGTCGACCTCTTTGAGCTCGGCCTCGATCGCCTCGATCCGCCTGCTCAACGCCTCGTCCAGGGCCAGCGCCAGCTGTTGCTCCGCCTCGATGAGCTGTTCGGACACGAGCTGGTCCAGCGTGGAGCGCGCATCGGCGATCGACTCGACGAGCCACTGCTTCGTGTGCTGCTTGTCCGCCGAGTGCCTGCGCGTCCGGCCGACCCACCAGCCCGCGCCGAGGCCGACGACGACCGTCGCGGGCAACACGATCGGGTTGAACAGGGCGAATCCCGCCAACGGCGCAGCGGCCAGTTTCGCCGCACCCGCACCGCTGGTCAGGCCCATGAACACCAGCAACTTGTCCTCGGCCGACGAAGGGCGCTTGTCCGGCGGCCGCAGTTCCACCGGCGGCGTCACCCCGCGCAAGAACTGCGAGCGGATGACGGCCAGCTCCTCCTCGGAGAACAGCTCGGCCAGCGTCGCGTCGGCCACCTGGTTGAGCCGGTGCGCGAGCATCCCCGAGATGTGCTGCGACGACGCCTGCAGTACCGCGTCGACCTGCGCGGGCAGATCCTTCAGGTCCTGCCGCCGCGCCCCGTCGATCTCCTGCCGGAACCGCGCCTGGGCGTCCCGCATGCGCCGTGCCGACTCGTGCGTCAGATCGCTGCGAGCCCGCTGGATCTCGCCGCGCAGCTTGAGCTGCCAACCCCGCGTCGACGAACGGCGGGCGGCGGTCAGCTCGTCCCGGCGGGCCCGCAGCGCGGCGGCCTCGTCCTCCCCGGAGGTCAGCGCGCGCTGGTCGGCGACCGCGTTCGCATGCCGCTCGGACAGCGCCGTGGCCAGCGAGCGCATCGTGTTCGCCTCGGCCAGCATCGCCGCCCTGCCGACGAGCGTCTCCTGCAGCGACCCCTGCAGCTCGGCGATCCCCGACTTCTCCCGCAGCGTCGCCGCTGCCTGCTCGTTCGGCGCCTTCGCGGCCATCTCGAACATGCGCGCCGACACCGGGTGGAACACCGCCTCGGCGAAACGGGGAGCGTGCTCGGCCAGCAACTTGCGGTCGGCCTCGAGGATCTCCCGCCAGCCCCGGAACTGGTCGGTCTTGGCGAGTGCGAACAGCACGGTCTCGACGCGATCGCTCATCTCGGTCAGGAACCGCAGCTCGCTCGACGTGAACGGAGCCGACGCGTCGACGACGAACAGCAGCGCCGTCGCGTTGGCCGCAGCCTCCATCGCGAGCTCGGCGTGCCCGACGTCCAGTCCGCCGACACCTGGGGTGTCGACCACGGTGACGCGTTCCAGTAACGGCACCGGCCCGTCGACCTGCACGTACCGCGGCGGCAACTGGCCTGCCGGCAGTTCGTGCGACACCGAGGACCACGCGGGCAGCTCCGCCATCGGGAACCCCACCGGGGCGAGCTGTCCCGGGTAGCACGCCTTGGCCGCCCACTCGTCGGCGTGATCGAAGACCAGGTACGTCGACGTCGCCACCTCGGCGTCCACGGGCGAGAGCCCCGGCGCCGCCAACACGGCGTTGACCAGGGAACTCTTACCGCGGTTCGTCTCGCCGACCACGACCACCGTCGGCTTGGCCGCCGCCGAGGAACGCTGCCGCTCCACCCAGTCGGCCGACTCCGGCTCCTCTCCGCGCAGCAGTGTGAGCAGCGTTTCCCTGGCCTGCTTGACCTGGGCGGGCAGGCCGGCCTTGCCCAGCGAGCGTGTGGATGCCGTCACAGCGCGCAGCCTATCGGGGAGCCGCCTGCGGGCTCAGCGACGCGTGTACACGGTGACGACGGGTGCGCGCAGCAGACGGTCGTGGTCGACGAAGCCGGGGACCTCGGTCTCGGCGACCGTGCCCTCCAGGCGGGCGTCCTCGGTGCGCACGGCACCGCCAGCCTCGTGTTGCGCCGGGTCGAACCGCGCACCGTCGGGACGCAGCGCGTGCACGCCGATCGCCGCGAGTCCCTTCTCGATTCGCTCGGCGACACCGTCACTGTGCGCGCGGTCCATGGCGTACAGGCAGAGCTGGATGAGCGCATGGCGGTCGGCCAGCGCCTGCTCCGGCTCGATGCCGCTGGCGAGTGCTACCGGGTCCACATCGCTTTCCGACGTGCTACCCGCCGGTACGGTTCCCACGTTCCGGAACTCTTCGGTCGCCGAGTCGCCCACGGGTCACCGACCAGCGCCGCCGGGCCCGGCGGCGGGCGGGTGCACCGGCTGCGGGCGAGCCGCCTGCGGTGGTGCGGGATTCGGATACCCGGCGGGCCGCGCTGCCGGGTCCGGCCGTGCGGCCGGGTCGGGCCGTGCCGGCGGACCGGGGCGTGGCGGCGGGTCGTGACGTGCCGGCGGGTCGTGACGTGCCGGCGGGTCGTGACGTGCGGGCGGGTCCTGGCGAATGTGGCCCGTCCGGGCGCCGTCGGGAGCCGGATCGACTCGGCGAACACCGTCGGCGGCCCCGGCGGATTCGCCCCCAGGCCCGGGACCGGACGCGGAGCCCCCTGCTCCCGCCGCCTGGCTCGCCCGGGTCTTCAGGCGCTGCCACATCAGGAAGTACGCGCGGTGCACGACGTGCGCCACCCGAGCCTGCGCAGGCGTCGCACCGAATGAGGCGAACGACCGCCACCAGCCCGCGCGCTCCAGCGCGTATGCCGCCAGGTCGTCCACAGGTGCGCCGGGCAAACCGAGCTGGGCGTCCACCTCGGCGCTGCTGCCGACCCGCAGCACCTCGTCGGTCAGGTCCTGCGGCATCTCGACCGCACCCGACGTGACCAGCGTCAACGCCTCCAGCAGCCGCAGCTGGTGCGCCTCGGGGCGGGCGAGGAGGACCTCGATGGCGTCGTGCACCCGCTGTCGTTCCGCGTGGTCACCGGAATGGTGGGCGAACGCCGTGATCGAAGCCAGCGCCGCGGCCGCCTTGATGCCGTCGGCCCTCGCGGCGAACACGCTGGCCAGCCGCCGCTGCACGGCCTCAAGTCCGGAGACGTCGAGCAACCGCCGGTGCAGCGCACCCACCGTGATCCGCTCGTCCTCGCGAATGACCTCGATCGCCCTGCGGATGCCGAACAGGTCCAGCTTCTCCAGCAGCCGCACCCGCACCCCCGCGGGCACGTCGCAGTCCCAGGTGGTGAACAGGTCGGCCGAGACGAGCATGACCTCGAGGTCGCCGTCGTCGAGGCCGGCGAGGGTGCGGAGCGCGTCGGCCTCGGTGTCGGTGAACGCTCCCGTCTCCGTCGACTCGGCGAGCAGGCCGATCACCGGCAGTACGTCGGCGACCCGCGGGCGCAGCAGGCCGGCCTGCTTCTCGGCGAGCTTCGTCGCGGCGAGCCACACGTCGCCGTCGGCGCCCTCGACCGACTCCGGCGGCACCGTGTCGGCCTTGTTCAGCACCGCGATGGCGTTGACCGGACCCGCCTCGCGGCTCGCCGTCGCCGCCGTGAACGCGGCGAGTGCCTGCTGATCGTCGGCCCGGATGCCCTGCGTGACGACGTACAGCACCGCCTCGGCGCCGACCAGCGCGCTGCGGGACGTCTCGTCGAGCGCGTCGGCGCTGCCGGGGTCCTCGGCGTCCTCCGATGGTTCGGCCGGCTCGCCGGTCTGCGCCTCCGCGTCGTCGGCGAGTGATCCGCTCAGCCGGGTCGCACCGAGTGCCCGCTGGGTACGCGCCACCGACGACGTGTCGAGCGAGCCCAGTCCCGGGGTGTCGATCACCGTCATGTCGCGCAGCACCGCGTTCGTCAGGTACGCCTCGATGTGCGACACCCGCTCGATGTCGACGCCCAGCTCCGCGGGGATGCCACCGTCGGGCGCGAACGGTTGCACCTGCTTGGTGCCGTCGGTGAACACCACCTCGATGCGGTCCACCGTGCCGTACTGGAACCGCGTCACGAGCCTCGTGCACTCGCCGACGGCCGTGGGCGCCACGCGACGTCCGATCAGGGCGTTGACCAGTGTCGACTTTCCGGACTTGATCCGCCCGGCGACCGCGACCTGCAACGGCGCCTCGAGCCTGCGCAGCACCTCGGTGAAACCTGCCGCCGTGCGAGGGGAAACCTGACCACGCAGCCGGTGGCACAGATCCGCGACCGAGTCCGAAAGCGGGCCGGCCGGTCTGCCCTCACCTGCCGCCGTCATCCGAACCCCCTGCTGGCCGTGTCCGCCACCGCTGTTTGCGGGCACATCCTCCCACCCGGATCCCGCCGCCGACCACCTCGGACGCGGGACACGCCGACGGCGACGCCGGGCCCGGCGACCCGACTCGGGGCGGTTCCGCCCGCCGCCGGGACGCCGGGCCGTCCCACGCGGTCATCCCAGGCGGTCATCCCAGGCGGTCATCCCAGGCGACGACCCGGCGTGCGACCTCAGGGCGACGCGCGGGCGGTCCACAGCCGCCTACCGTGGGCTGGTGCGCCGCATCAGTCTCTGGATGAAGGCCCATCCCGTGGTGGGCGACAGCCTCATCGCCATCGTGCTGTTCGCACTCGACGTGCTGGTCTACGCCCTGTTCGTGGCGTTTCCGGTGCCCGACATCGCCACCCCGCCGTGGTACGTGGGACTGCCGCTGATCGTGATCCTGCTGGGTGTCGTCCCGCTGCGGCGCAAGTACCCGCTGGTCATGGCGTACTGGGTGCTCGTCTGGACGATCCCGTACGTCGCGGCGGGGTTCGGCGACGTCGCGTTCAGCGTGGCCGTGGTCAGCTGTATCGCGCTGTACACGGTGGTCGTCTGCAGCGGACGCCGACAGGCCGCGTTCTACACCGCGTTGACGCTGGTCGTGAGCCTGACGCACCAGATACTCCAGTACCCCGACGACTGGGTCGTCAACACGGTGACCGTCGTGCTGGCCCTGGCGCTCTGCTGGGTGCTGGGTGAGTTCGTCGGCGCCCGGCGCGCCTACCAGGCCGAGGTCGAGGCGCGGCTGCACCTGCTGGAGAACGAACGCCACCAGGCCACCCGCATCGCCGTCGCCGAGGAGCGCGAACGCATCGCCCGCGAGCTGCACGACGTCGTGGCGCACGCCGTCAGCGTGATCGTGGTGCACGCCGACGGCGCGTCCTACGCCGTCCGCAAGGACCCCGACCTGGCCGAACGCGCGATCGGCACCATCTCCGACACGGGCCGCAGCGCGCTGCACGAACTGCGCAGGCTGCTGGCGATCCTGCGCGATGACGACCGCGACGACGCCGAGAATCGCGTCGGCGGCGAGGGGGCGCGCACGCCGCAACCGACGGCCGCCGACCTCGTCGAACTGGCCGACCGCGTCGAGACGGCGGGCCTGACGGTGCGGCTCGACCTGGACGAGACCATCGACGAGCTGCCCGCGGGCGTATCGCTCGGCGTGTACCGGATCGTCCAGGAGGCGCTCACCAACAGCCTCAAGCACGCGGGCGTCGGCACGCGCGCGCACGTGCGGGTGCGCTGGGACCGCGGGGCCGGCCGCGACACCGACCACGCCGGGTCGGTGCACATCGACGTGGAGGACGACGGCGCGGGCCGGGCCAACCCGGTGCTGGCGGGTGGGCCCGGTGCGGGCGCGGCGCGCGAAGGACCGGCCGAGCGCGCACCGTCGGCGCCGGGTGGGAACGGCCTCATCGGCATGCGCGAACGCACGAACGTCCACGACGGAACCCTCACCGCAGGACCGGCACCCGGCGGCGGCTGGCAGGTCCGTGCCGTACTCACCGTTAGGTTGGGCGAATGATCCGAGTACTCGTCGTCGACGATCAGGAACTGATGCGGGTCGGCTTCCGCATGGTGCTCGACGCGTCCGGCGACATCGAGGTTGCGGGGGAGGCGGGCAACGGCGAGGAGGCGGTGCACCTCGCCGAGCAGCTGAACCCGGACGTCGTGCTGATGGACGTGCGCATGCCCGTGCTCGACGGCGTCGAGGCGACGCAGCGGATCGTGACGGCGGGCAGTTCGCGGGTGCTGGTCATGACGACGTTCGACCTGGACGAATACGTCTACTCGGCGTTGCAGGCCGGCGCGTCCGGGTTCCTGTTGAAGGACACGCCGCCCGACGATCTGGTGTCGGCGCTGCGGTCGGTGGCGCGCGGCGACGCGGTCGTCTCGCCCGCGGTGACCCGGCGGCTGCTGGACCGGTTCGTCGACACCGGACGGATCGCACCACGCGACGCGAGCGCGCTGGACGCGCTCACCGAGCGGGAACGCGAAGTCCTGGCCCACGTCGCGAAGGGACAGTCGAACACGGAGATCGCGCGAGAGCTGTTCCTGTCCGAGGCGACCGTGAAGACCCACGTCGGCCGCATCCTCACGAAGCTCGACCTGCGCGACCGCGTCCAGGCCGTCGTCCTCGCCTACGAAACCGGACTCGCCCGCCCCGGAACCTGAAACCTCACCGCAAATCTTCCGGATCGGGCAGTGAGGCGGGTTGCTCCCAAGGGCACCTTGGGGGCGTTGAGTGCCACTAAGGTGCCCTTGGGGGCACTACCCGTGAGGGATGAGGCGGAAGAATTTCGGGGGATGCCTCAGCGGTACACCGACATGTCGACCGTCCTCGGGTCGAGCCCCGCCTGGAAGACCTCGCGGAAACAGCGGCCGAAGTCGGGACGGCTGCCGTCGACGTCGGTGATGTCGTACATCGACGACAGCGTCCACGACGCGAGCGTGCGGCCCGCCAGCCGCGCCACATCGGGATCGGCCGCCAGCGCGGCGACACCGCGCGCCAGGTACGCGGGCGTCTCCGACACGGCGAACTCCGGGCGCTCGTCGGTCACCGCATCCCGCCAGTTCTCCTCGGTGACGCCGAACAGGTCGAGCATGGCCTCCGAACGCAGGAATCCCGGTGTGACCGACAGCCCCGTGCAGCCGTGGGCGGTGAGTTCAGCGCCCAGCGCCCGCCCGATGGCCCGCACCCCGCACTTGACGAGGTAGTACGGGATGCCCGCACCGAGGTACTCGTCGTCCTCGGCGTCGGTCACCTCGACCACGAGACCGCCCGGATCGCGCACAACCAGCGGCAGCAGCCGGTGCAGCGCGATGAGGTGCGTCTCCAGTCCGCCGCGCACGAGAGTCAGCGCACTGTCCAACGGCGACTCCCAGTACGCGTTGTCGAAGTCGACGTACGGATCGCCGCCCCACACGTCGTCGACGAGCACGTCGATCCGCCCACCCGCTTCGGCATCGACCCTGGCGACGAGACCGTCCACATCAGCCACGTTCGAGAAGTCGCACCGGACCGGGATCCCGCGGCCGCCTGCCTCGTCGACGAGTTCGGCTGTCCCCTCGATGGTCTCCGGCCTGCCCATCGGCGACGCGTGCTCGCGCGTCGTCCTTCCCGCGACGAACACGGTCGCCCCGCCGCGTCCGAGTTCCACCGCGATCGCCCTGCCACATCCCCGCGTCGCACCCGTCACCACGGCGACCTTGCCTTGCAGCGGGCCGGTTCCGGTCATGGCAGCCATCCCTTCATGATCATGTCGACGGTCTCGGCGAGACAGGCCCGCAACGTGCCCCTCACCGGTCCCGCTTCGTTCGCCGCCGTCGTGTTGTTCGCAGGCCCGGTGTCGTCGGCGATGTCGTTCGCAAGTCCGGTGTCGTTGGTGGCGTCGTCGGCCCGCAGCGACCAGTCCAGTGCCGCGCCGTTGACCGCCGACAGCAGCACGCGCGCGGCGACGTCGGGTTCCGGTCCGCGCCACCCGCTGTCCGGCACGGCGCGCAGCAGCACGGTCAGCTCGCCCCTGAGGGCCGCGTAGTGCAGGCCGAGGAGGCCGCGCAGCTCCGGGTCGGCGAGGTCGGTGCCGAGCTGGGCGAGGTGGTTCGCGACGCCGGAGTCGCCGCCGTTGTCCAGACCTGCGAACACCGCGAGCAGCGCCGACCGCACGGCCGCTGCCGGCGAGTCCGCTTCGGCCGCGGCCCCGCGCATGCGCTCGACGGCCTGGGTGCGCCCGAGTTCAGTCAACGCCCGCAGCAGGCCTGCCTTCGAGCCGAAGCGTTGCGCGACGCTGCCGACCGCCACCCCCGCCTCGCGGGCGACCTGCGCCAGCGTGAAACCCGGCCCTGCCTGCTCGATGACTGCGGCCGCTGCCGTCAGCAACCGTTCGTCGGTGATCGTCCGCGGTCTCGCCACCCCATTAATGAACCACAGTTCAATAACTGTCGCAAGCCGTGGCTGCCCGCACCCGAGCAGCCCCCGGACACGACATCCCCGACATCGGAAATCGGCGGTTCAGGGGGAACTCAGGGTTGTCACCGATCGCGCGTACACCACCGATCCAGGAAGCTATGAGCACCGGCGAAGACCTGGGAAGAAACGACGACCGGCCACCCGCCTACGACCACGGGACAACCCGATTTCGGTCTACAGGATGACGCGCAACCGGGCGGGTAGCCGGAATGATGAAGCCCACCACAGGCGATCTACCCAGGCGAATCGCCGCACCGGGGACGACAACGACGTTCGCCACGGCCACCGCAGTGACGCATCGGCATCCGGGTTCGACCCGTGAACCCGGCGCCCGCCACACCCACGGCCGTCGAACGCCGCCACAGGAGGACACCATGATCGAGGCGCAGAGCCTCACCAAGAGGTACGGCGACAAACTCGCCGTCGACGACCTGTCGTTCACCGTCGAATCCGGACGCGTGACCGGATTCCTCGGCCCGAACGGCGCGGGCAAGTCGACGACGATGCGGATGATGCTCGGGCTCGACAACCCGACGAGCGGCACCGTCACCATCGGCGGCAAGCGCTACTCCGAACTGCACCATCCACTGCGGACCGTTGGCGCACTCCTCGACGCGCGGTGGGTGCACCCCAACCGCAGCGCCCGCGCCCACCTGTCGTGGATGGCGAAGTCGAACAAGATCTCGCCGAAGCGCGTCGACGAGGTGCTCGACATCGTGGGCCTTTCCGAGGTGGCGAGCAAACGCGCAGGCGGGTTCTCGCTCGGCATGTCACAGCGACTCGGCATCGCGGGCGCACTGCTGGGCGACCCGGAGGTGCTGCTGTTCGACGAGCCCGTCAACGGTCTCGACCCCGAAGGCATCCTCTGGATCCGCAAGTTCATGCAGCGCCTCGCCGACGAGGGCCGCACCGTGTTCGTCTCCAGCCACCTGCTCTCGGAGATGGCCCTGACGGCCACGGACCTCGTCGTCATCGGCAAGGGCAAGCTGATCTCGCAGAGCACCACCGAGGAGTTCGTCGCACGCGCCACCGACAGCACCGTCAAGGTGCGCAGCCCGCATCTCGACCGGCTGCGTCCGGCGCTCGACCGCGTCGGCGCGACCGTCACGCCCACCGACGACGGACTGCTCGTGGCGGGGGTCGCGGGCGAGAAGATCGGCGAGCTGGCCATGGAGAACCAGGTGACACTGCACGAGCTCGCCCCGCAGCAGGGCTCGCTGGAGCAGGCGTTCATGCAGATCACGGGGGACTCGGTCGAGTACCACGCCGATCTGGAGACCGAAGCCGCCGAGCAGCCCGCCGGTCACGCGGCCGTCACGAACTGACGCCGACGGCCAACCCGAACGGCGCCACGAACCAACAGGGGTAAACCGACATGACTCTTCTCGCAGTCGAACGCATCAAACTGCTCAGCACCCGGTCACCGTGGTGGTGCGCGCTCACGGCTCTGCTGCTCACCGGCGGGTTCACCGCACTGGTCGTGAGCCAGAGCAACGCACAGTTCCCGGCCACCGTGTCGGCCACGCAGTACGCCTACAACTTCGGCATGGCCGTGATCATGGTGCTGGCGGCACTCGCCGTCACCACCGAGTACCGGTTCGGGACGATCCGCACCACGTTCCAGGCGGTGCCCAACCGCGCAGCCGCGCTCGCCGCCAAGGCGACCGTCATCGCTCTCATCGCGCTGGTCATCGGCGAGATCATGGCCTTCCTGTCGTGGGGCCTGGCCACGCTGATCAAGCCCGAAGCCGACCTGGCGCTCAACAGCGCAGCCGACTGGATCAACGTCGCCGGCGTCGGACCTGCGTGCGCACTGGCCGCCGTGGTCGCGATGGCGGTCGGCATCCTCGTGCGGCACAGCGCGGGTGCGATCTCCCTGGTGCTGATCTACTTCCTCGCCGCGGAGAACCTGGTAACGCTGATTCCGGGCATCGGCGCCGACATCTTCAAGTGGCTGCCGTTCAACGTGCTGCACAAGTTCGTCACCGGCAACGGCGAGTCCGCGGGCGGTGCGGCGTACGGGCAGCCGCTGTCGACGTCGACGCTGAGCCAGTGGTGGGCGCTGGCCTACTTCGCCGCGTTCGCCGTGGTGCTGCTGGCCATCGCGATCGCGACCGCGCGCAAGCGCGACGCGTGACCCGCGGCCGCCCTCGGGGGAGGACGGCCGCTAGGGAGAAGAACCGCCCACCCGTGGAAGGCGTACGGGACCGCCGCGGGGCTGCGGGTGGGCGGAGACCCCGAGGAGGGGAGCAGCGGGTCCGGGCCGCGATTCGGGGGCGGCCCGGACCCGACTGTGCGGCTGCGTCCGGCTCGTCCTCACCCGCCGTGCCTGCTTGGCCCCAGACAGGCGACGGTGTGGACGTGAGCGGGGTTCCGGTAGCGACGGCCGGCGAACGTGGTGTGAATACCCCCACGGAGGACGCGCAGCCGGGCGGTTTCGGGGGATGCTGGATGTCAGCCCGTCAGGACTCTACGGAGGTGATCCTTGACGGTGTCCGAGATTCAGCAGGAGTTCCACATCCCGCGACCGGCAGGCGGCGAACTGCCGGACCGTGCTGCGCCGCCGACCCGTGCTGCGCCACCGGGTGGAGTTGCCTCGCCTGGTGATGTCACACCGGGTGATACGGCTCCGGGTGATGTCGTGCCTGGTGGGGCCGGGCCGGCGGGCCGGGACGTACCCGGTGCCGATCCGCCCGACCTCGACCTGCCCGACCCAGACCGGCGCGACCCAGATCGGCGCGACCCAGATCGGCGCGGCACCGACCGGCGCAGCCGGGACGACACCTCACTCAGCCTGGAGCCGATGGTCGGGCTGGAATGGTCGCAGGCCATCGAGCTGCCGCTCGTCACCGGCGACGCCGCCAGCCCCGCCGACCTGCGCGTGGCCTGGGTACACCGCGCACCGCTGGGCCAGGTGCTGGCCCTCTACCGTGCCGCCGGGCGAGGTGGCGCGACCGTGCCGTCCCCGTGGTGGTTGCGCGCGCTCGCCGACGGGACGCTCGAATCGCGCGACGCGGGGTTCCGCATCGAGGACCGCGTGCACAACCTCCTCAGTCGCCGTCCGGGCTGGGAGTTCGTGCCCTGGGCCGCGGGCGGCGAATCCGGCTACTGGGAGTTCATGCCGTCCGAGGGCACGGGTGAGAACCGGCGCACCCCGACCACGATCGTCAACACCTCGCGTCACACCGGGTGGATCGACATGCTCCCTGCGCACGAGGCTGCCGCACCGGAGCCGGTCCCGATAGCGGGACCCGCGGAGCTGCGGGCGCGGCTGGGGGAGATCGAAGCGGTCCGCTGACCCGCGGCTATCGTCGGCGTCCGTGGAGAGCGAAGGACAGCCCCGGCTGCGCAGCGTCGTCAGTTACGTCAAGCGCGGCGGGCGGATGACGGTCGGCCAGCAGCGCGCGTGGGACACCCGGTGGTCCGAGCTGGGCCGGGCGGTGTCCGAACTCGAACCCGGCCGGATCGACTTCGATGCGTGGTTCGACAGGTCGGCGCCCGTCGTGCTGGAGATCGGCTCCGGCA
The DNA here is from genome assembly GCF_024648885.1 of Prauserella salsuginis. Classification (GTDB taxonomy): domain Bacteria; phylum Actinomycetota; class Actinomycetes; order Mycobacteriales; family Pseudonocardiaceae; genus Prauserella; species Prauserella salsuginis. The sequence continues at coordinate 98,062 of NZ_JANBBF010000009.1, forward strand.
TGGGCGAGGCGACCGCCCAGCTCGCGGCCGAAGCGCCGGAGGTCAACTACGTCGCCATCGAGGTCTACGAGGCGGGCCTCGGCCAGCTGATGCTGCGCGCCGACAAGCTCGGCGTGTCGAACCTGCGGCTGCTGCACGGCGACACGGTGCCGCTGCTGCGCGACCACGTCGAACCCGGCTCGCTGGCGGGCGTGCGCATCTTCTTCCCCGATCCGTGGCCGAAGAAGCGCCATCACAAGCGGCGTCTCGTGCAGCCGACGTTCGTCGAGCTCGTGGCCTCTCGGCTGGCCGAAGGGGGAACACTGCACCTCGCGACGGACTGGCAGGACTACGCCGACCAGATGCTCGAGGTGTGTTCGGCGGAGAAGTCGCTGGTCAACCGCTTCGACGGCTGGGCTCCGCGGCCCGAGTGGCGCCCCGTGACCAAGTTCGAACAGCGCGCCGAACAGGAGGGCCGCGTCTCCCGCGACCTGATCTTCGAGAAGCGCTGAATCTTCGAGAAGCACTGAGCCGGTCGGCCCGGCCTCGAGCGGTGACGGCGGGCGGCGTGCGGCGTGCGGCGTGCGGCGTGCGGCGTGCACAACACGGTCCCCGGAAAGGGCAACACAGCCCCCGGAGGACGCAACACGAGCCCCGGAAAGCGCAACACGGCGGGGCGTCCCCCGATGAACGCCCCGCCGTGTTTCCCCGGTCCCCGCAATCCCCCTCGCGGTTCCCCTCGGCCCCTCGATCCCCCCGTCCCCGCGGGTTCCTCGTCCCCTCGATCCCCCGTCCCCGCGGGTTCCTCGTCCCCGCGGGTTCCCCTTCTCCCCGCGGTCCCTGCTCCCCGCCGCGGTTACTCGTCGGCCAGCGGTTCGGCCTGGACACGGCGCAGGGCGGGCGCACACACCGACGACGCGATCAGCGCGACCCCGATCCCCAGCACCACGGGCGCCGCCAGCCACGGGGTGAGCACCTCGGTGCCGTCGTCGACCACGGCGAACAGGCCGATCCCGACGAGCGTCCCCGCCACGCCCGCACCGACGGTCGCCACCAACGCCGGCAGTGCCGCCTCCGCGCGCAGCGCCCTCGCCAGCACCCGCACCGGAGTGCCCGCCGCCATGAGCGCACCGAACGTGCGCCGCCGGTCCAGCACCGATCCGGCCGTGCTGATGGCCGCGCTGCAGCCGCCGAGTATCGACGCCGCGAGGAGGCCGATAACCGTGACTCGCTGCAGGTCGTCGAGCTGGGAGAGCTGCCCGTCGAGGCGTGCCTGCCTGCTCTGCACCGGCAGGCCGCCCGCGGCGGACGCCAGTGCCGTGCGGACGACGTCGGCGTTGGCGGGCGTCGACGGGACCGCGACCGTGCCCGCGTTCGGGGTGAAGTCCGAGGGGATCACCGCCGGGTCGACGATGACCTCGGGCGCCAGTTCGGACTCGGCCGTCATCGGCCGCACGGGCACGTCCGCGGGCAGCGACGTGCCCGGCTGATCGAACTCCGCCGACACCGTCAGCTCGTCCCGCGAAACGTCCGGGTACGGCGTGTACACACCGGGCGTGCCCTCGCAGGCCCCGCGCATGTCGACCGCCAGGAGCTGCTCGGCCGCATCGCAGTCGACGACCCTGGCGTAGGCGTTGTCGTTGCCGAGGAAGGCGTCGCCGATCGCGACGGCTCGCTCGTCCTGGCCGTAGCGCGCCAGCGCCTCGTTGGTGTCGGCCGCGATCCGCTGCAGCGAGTCCTGGTCGACATCGACGTAGAGCACGCCGTCGGCGTACTCCCGCAGCGCTCCCGCCTGCCCTTCGATGCTCGGCAGCACCGTCAGTGCCATCGAGCCGGTGAACACGGCCAGGACCACACCGGCGGTCGCCCGGTAGGCCCCGCGGGGGTCGTCGCGCAGCCGACGTCCGGCCAGCAGTCCCGACGGCCTGCGCCAGCGCCGTACGAACATCCCGCCGATCGCCGAGGTGAGCCACGGGCCCGCCAACGTCAGTGAGCCGATCACCATCGCCATCGACAGCAACAGCAGCGTCGCTTCGAACTGGCTTTCGGCGGTGGTGGCCAGGAAGGCGAACAACGCGCCCGACACCGGGAGCGGCACGAGGCGCCACCAGTGCAACGGTTTGGGCTCGTGCCCACCCGCGGCGCCGAGCGGGGTCGACAGCACCCGTCGCAGCCCGAAGGCCGCGGCCAACACGACCAGCAACGGCACCACGACGACGATCGCCACGGTCGGCACCGCACCCAGCACGAAGTCCGAAGCCTGCCACGTGCCGCCGCCCCATGGCACGGTGGTGGCCGCCTGCCGCAGCAGCGGGCTCACCGCCCAGCCGAGCAGCGCACCGCCCGCAGCCGCGATCGCGGTCTCGGCCGTGACCATCGCGATGACCTGCCGCGGGGTCGCACCCGCCAGCCGGAACGCGGCGAGCCTGCGTTCCCTGCGTGCCGCGATCAGCCGTGCCGCCGACGCCACGAGCACCATGCTCGGCACCGTCAGCACCACCACGCCGACGCCCGCCAGCAGCCCCAGCAGCGGGTCCGGACCCTGGCCCCCTGGATTGAACCCGGCCTGCGGCGCCGCCGCCGCGGGCATGTCGTCGGGTGCGTGGCCGACCAGCGCGACCAACTGTTCCGGATACGCCAACGCGTCGTCACCGAGCACTCCTGCGTTCGCGCCGAAGCGCTCGCCGAGCTGCGAGCCGGGCGTGTGGTCGACCGCGTCGGCAAGCTCCGGCGACAGCAACGCCTCGCCGGGCGCGGGCAGGCGGTCGATACCGGGCGGGAGGTCGATCTGCGCGGGATCAGCCAGCGCGGCGACGTCCACCCGCTGGATCTGTCTGCCGTCCGGCGTGATGTCCTCGCTGGCCGCCAGTTCCAGGGACGCTCCGCCGGACGACGGCTCGCCGAACTGCTGCCACGCAGATCGGTCCGCGCGCGACTCGGTGGCGCCCGGCAGCGAGACGAGCAGCAGCACCAGGGCCGTGGCCACGGCCACGCCGACGGCGATCAGGATCGCCGAAACGCGTGTGCGGCCGTCGGTCCGCAACACGCGCAGCGCGAGCTGGAAGCTGTTCACGCCGGCACCACCGCTCCCGCGCGGGTGTCGGCCTCGATCCGGCCGTCGCGGAGGCTGACCGTGCGCGGCAACGACGCGGCCAGGTCCCGGTCGTGCGTCACGACCACGACCGCGGCGCCGGATCCGGCTGCCGCCTCGAGGAGCGCCCGCATCGTCTCGCCGCCGGTGCGGGTGTCGAGTGCACCGGTCGGCTCGTCGGCGAAGATCACGCTCGGCCGGTGCACGAGCGCCCGGGCGATCGCGACGCGCTGTGCCTGCCCGCCGGACAGTTCGCCTGGCCGGTTGCGTTCCTTGCCCTTGAGACCGAGGTGCTCGAGCCACCGGCGCGCTTCGGCCAGCGCCTCCTTGCGGCCGGTGCCGGCCAGCAGTGTGGGCAGCGCGGCGTTCTCCTCGGCCGACAGCTCGCCGACCAGCATGCCCGACTGGAAGACGAACCCGAACTCGGTGCGCCGCAGTTCACTGCGTTTCGTCTCGCCGAGCGAGTCGATGCGCCTGCCGCCGAGCGTCACCTCGCCGTCGTCCGCCGGCAGGATGCCGGCCAGCACGTGCAGCAACGTCGACTTGCCGGACCCGGAGGGCCCCACGATCGCCATCGCCTCACCCGGCGTGACGTCGATGTCCACTCCGGACAAGGCGTGCTGCGCGCCGTAGCGCTTGCTGAGACCGCGGCCGCTCAACGCGGGCCGGGCCGGGATTGCCGGGGAGGGCGGCTGCCCTGAAATCCGTGTCGTCATGGCTGTGCAGCCTGGCTGAGCCGTGGGGGCGGCCACTTCGGACGGAAGGCCGGAACCACGCGTTGCGGCATCGGCCGATCGGCCGATCCGACACGAGCCGTCCGGCCGGGCCTCCTCCGTGGCCGGCTCGACTACCGTCCGCGGCATGCCCGACACGTCCCCGTTCCGCGAACGCGTCACCCGGCTGCTGCGTCAGGTCGACCCCGCCATCATGGTGCTGCTCGCCGCCGTGCTGGCCGATCTCGCCGTGTTGCTGCCCGCGGCGACCGACGGGGTGGGGATGCCGCTCGTCGACCTGATCCCGCTCCCGGGGATCCTGCTGCTGGCGGCCTGTGCGGTGACCGGCAGGTCCAGACCCGTGTTCGCGGGCTGGTCCGGCGCCTGCGTACTCGGCGCGAACTCGGTGCTGATCAACTTCACGGACGCCCCGACCTTCTCGACACTGCTGCCGGAGACGTCGTTCGCCGAATGCGTCGCCGGCCTGCTGCTCGTCTACTACTGCGCGCGGTCGGCACCCGCGGCGATCGCGGTCGTGACGATCTCGGCGCTCGTCACGGCCGAGGTGGCGACCGCGGTGCTGCGCGACGCGGGCGTGCACATCCTGCAGCTGGCAGGCATGGGACTCGCGCTGCTGGTCGTGGCCGTCGTTCCCGGTGCCCGTGCCCGGCAGGGGATCGGCGACGGCGCGCTCGGCACACTGCTCCGGCAACAGTGGCTGCTCGTCGGCGTGCTGGCGCTGGCACTGTTCCTCGACGCGTCGATCGTGCTCAGCGGGCCGGACGTCGACCTCGTGATGATCGTGCCCGCGATCGCAGCCGTGGTGCTGGCGCTGCGTGGCGTGAACCACCCGTTCAGCCACGCGTTCGGAATCAGCGGAGTGATCGCGGCGACCACGATGTTGGCGCTGCTGACCCGCGCCGACCGGTACGTCTCGCTGGGCGGTGTGCCCGTGGCCGTCACCGCGTCGGGCATGGTCGTCACCGCGCTGCTCGTGCGGCTCGAATCGCCGCGGCGTGCCGTCACCGCGATCGCGACGCTCTCCGCCGCCGTCGCCATCGGAACTGTCGTCCAGATCGTGACGTTCATCCAGCCGTTCACGCATTACGACCGCCGCTTCCAGCTCTTGCAGGGGCTCGCGGTCACCGCGGTGCTGCTGCTCGGCATCAGCGTCGCCATCGGCCTGTTCCTGCGGGCCCGCGACTCCGAACGCAAGACCACGGTCGAAGCGGCCGTCGCGGAGGCGCAGACCGCCGAACGGATGGCGCTGGCCCGCGAACTGCACGACGTCGTGGCGCACCACGTCACCGGCATCGTGGTGCAGGCCCAGGCGGTGCGGATCGTCGCGGAGCAGAACCCGCACGTCGTCGCCGATTCGCTGGGGCAGATCGAGACCGCGGGCACCGAGGCGCTCGCGGCGATGCGGCGACTCGTGCGCAGCATGCGCGGGGAGACCGGCGACGCCGCAGCAGCCGCGGGCGAACAGCCGGGACCGGGCGAGCAGGCGACCACTGACCTCGACGCCGACCTGCGGAAACTCGCCACCTCGGCGGTACACGGCGTGCCGGTGCAGCTCGACGTCGACGTGCCGCAGGGACTGCCGCAGGAGGTCGCACGGTCGGCGCTGCGGATCGTGCAGGAGGCACTCACCAACGTCAGCAAGCACGCCACGGGCGCCTCCGCGGCATGGGCGACAGTGCGCGGCGAGACCGATGCCGGCGGGCCGGACGAGAGCGGGCGCGCCCTGCTGCACATCCGGGTGGCCGACGACGGTGAGCCGGGGGAACCGGGACCGCTCGCCGCCGTCGGCGGCTACGGTCTGGTGGGCATGCGCGAGCGGGTCGAACTGCTGGGTGGCACGCTCACCGCCGACCGGCACGGCGGCGGCTGGGTCGTCGAAGCGTGGTTGCCGTTGCAGGGAGATGAGGAGTCTCAGTGATCCGGGTACTGATCGCCGACGACCAGGACATGGTGCGCACCGGCTTCCGCATGATCGTGGACGCCTCAGACGACATGGAGGTCGTGGCCGACGTCGCGGACGGGATCGACGCCGTGTCCAAGGCGCGAGAGCTGCGGCCTGACGTGTGCCTGCTCGACATCCGCATGCCGGGCATGGACGGGCTCGAGGTCACGCGGCAGCTGGCCGGCCCGGACGTCGCCGACCCGTTGAAGGTCGTCGTCGTGACGACGTTCGACCTCGACGAGTACGTCCACAGCGCGCTCACCGGCGGGGCGTCGGGGTTCCTGCTCAAGGACGCGGGGCCTGCGCTGCTGCTGGAGGCCATCCGCGCGGCCGCCCGCGGCGACGCGCTGGTGTCACCGCAGATCACGGTGCGGCTGCTGCAGCACTTCGCCGACGCACCCGCCGAGGACGTGCCGACGGTGGAGGAGCCCGCCGAGCCGTTGACGACGCGGGAACTCGACGTCGTGCGCGCGGCGGCCCGCGGCTGCACGAACACCGAGATCGGCGAGGAGCTGTTCCTGTCGCTGTCGACCGTGAAGACACACCTCGCCGCGGTGCAGAACAAGATCGGCGCCCGCAACCGGGTCGAGATCGCCGCGTGGGCGTGGCGGAACCGCGTCGTCACCGACTGATCGGCCGACCGGTGCGCAAGGGCGCAGGACCCGGGTGGGTGGAGCATCGCTCGATAGAGTGGGCCGATGATCCACCGTCTGACAGCGCCCGTGGTCCTGCCCGCCGATCCGGCCTGTTCCGTCATCCGTGACGGGGCCGTCGACATCGACGAGACCGGCCGGATCACGTACTGCGGACCGGCGAGCGAGGCCACGGCGGCCGCCGAGACGACGGCCCACAAGTCGGGGATCCTGCTGCCCGGCCTGGTCAACACGCACGCGCACAGCCCGATGGTGCTGCTCCGCGGCATGGGCGGTGACCTACCGCTGCTGCGCTGGCTCCGCGAGGTCATCTGGCCCACCGAGGCGAGGCTCCGGCCGTCCGACGTGCACGCGGGCATGGTCCTCGGCTCGGTGGAGATGCTGCGCCGCGGCGTCACGACCAGCGCAGAGATGTACTTCCACGCGGAACAGATGGCCGACGCGGTGCTCACGACGGGTGCTCGCGGCATCATCGGCGGGCCGATCATCGACCTGCCGGGCCTCGACTGGCGATCGCTGCTCGCCGATGCCACCAAGTGGATCGACGCCGACGGCCTGCGATTCGGGCCCGGCGACCGCATCGAACTGTCGTACGCGGGCCACTCGGCGTACATGCTGCCCGCCGAGGCGCTCGGCGCGATCGCCGACGACGCCGCCACGCGCGGCGCCCTGGTGCAGATCCACGTCGCCGAAGCGGCGGAGGAGGACGCCGCGCAGCGCGCCGAGCACGGTTCGGTGCCGAAGCTGCTCGACGAGGTCGGCCTGCTGCGCGGCAGGCTTATCGCGGCACACGCGGTGCACCTGTCCGATGAGGACATCGCACTACTGGCCTCCCGTGGCACCGGCGTCGCCCACTGTCCGGGGTCGAACGCCAAGCTCGCGTCCGGCATCGCCCGGCTGGCCGACCTCCGCGCGGCAGACATCCACATCGGACTCGGCACCGACGGCCCCTCCAGCAACGACGACCTCGACCTGTGGGAGGAGGTTCAGCTGTCGGCGATGCTGTCACGTCTCGCCGAAGGGGACGCCACGGCGCTGACGGCTCCGGCCGCGTTGCTGCTCGCCACCCGCGGCGGCGCCGATGCCCTTGGCCGCGACGACATCGGCGCGCTCGAACCGGGCCGCTGGGCCGACGTCGTGCACGTCGACGTCGACGATCCCGCGTTCGCCACGGGCCTCGACGTTCCCGACGACCAGCTGCTGGGCAACCTCGTGTGGGCGGCCGGGTCGCGCAGGGTGCGGGACGTGTGGGTCGCGGGCGAGCAGGTCGTCACCGACGGCGAATCGTCCCGCGTGGATCGCGGGCAGGCTCAGGCGAACGTCGCCGCCGCGGCGCGGCGCCTCCGCACGGCCTGACCGCACCCCGACGCGGCGCCCGCGACGACGGCACCTCGTCGCAGAAGGCCGCACGGCGGACGGCGGGTGTTCGGGCACTCGACGTCGGACGGGCTTCCCCTCGGCAGCAGGCTGCGCCGGTCCCGGCATCCCCCGATGACCGGAACCGGCGCAGATCCCCTTTTCCCCTTACCGGAAGGCGCCGACGATCACTGCGGCGGCACCGTGGCCTGTCACGTCATCGCCGGTCACGGAACCGCGCGACGGCTGGTCGCGTAGGTCGCGGCCGCCAGGATCGCGGCGATCAACGTCGGATAGCCGGCGAACATCAACAGCGTCGGCGTCTCCGCGAAGAAGTCGAAGACCTGCTGCCACCAGCCCTGCGACCCGACCAGCGCCATCAGGCCGACGAGCAGGGCACCGAGGGCCAGCCCCAGGACCCACACGCCCAGCTGCCCCCAGCGGTGGAACACGATGCCCGCCCACAGCCCGGCGAACGACAGCAGCAGGAACGGTCCCGCGTACACGAGGACCTGCGTCACCACGTTGCTCTCCTGCAGGAACGGCAGGTCGAACATCGCGAGGTCGAGCCCCCAGCCACCGGTTGCCCCCTCGAGCAGCGCCATGACCCAGATGATGACGCCGTACACCAGCGCCTGGCCGACGATGACCAGTCCCGCAGCGCCGACGAAATCGCGTCGTGTGACGCTGATGCCGAGTGCGAACGGGAACATCTGCGTCATCGTCTGGACGTGCGTCACCAGCGTCACGATGTAGATCGAGATCAGCGCGCCGGTGATCGCGGACTCACCCGGAGGCGACGGTGTCTGGATCGCCATGAAGATCACGATGTTGGCCGCCAACACGCAGACGAGCACCAGCAGCGGCATGCCGAGCACCATGCGCGCGTTCACCAGCTGAATCCGCGCGACTTTCACGAGCTGTGTCAGTGTCATGACCAGGCCCCCTTGCCGTTGCCCTTGCCATTTCCGTTGCCTGAACCCGCGAGCGCGGCGTCGTGGAACTGTGTGGTGCGGACGACGAGCTGCTGCAGCGATACCGGCTCGACCTGCAGGCTTGCCGTGTCACGGCCGGTGGGTACGCCGGATACGAGCACGCGCGTGAAGCCGCCCAGGTCCTCGCGGTGCAGCACCTCGTGGCCGTCGGAGAACTGTTCGACCGCCTTCGTGGGACCGCTGACCGTCACGGCCTGGCTGCGCAGGTTCTCGGAGGAGTCGTCCATGACGATCCGGCCGCGGTCGATCACGGTGACGTGCTCGATGATGTCCGCGACCTCGTCGATGAGGTGTGTCGAGAGCACGATCGTGCGGGGGTGCTCGGCGTAGTCGGCGATCAGGTGGTCGTAGAACGCCTGCCGTGCCACGGCATCCAGCCCGAGGTACGGCTCGTCGAACAGCGTCACCGGTGCGCGCGCGGCGAGTCCGATGATCACGCCGACGGACGAGAGTTGCCCGCGCGACAGTTTCCTCACCCGACTCTTGAGCGGCAGCCGGAACTCCTCGACGAGCCGGTCGGCGAAATCCTGGTCCCAGTTCGGGAAGACCATCGCCGCGGCTTCGAGCGCGTGCCGGGCCACAAAGATGTCGGGATAGCGCTGCGATTCCTTGATGAAGCACACGCGGCTGAGCACGTCGGCGTTCTCGTACGGATTCTCGCCGAACACGCGGACCTGTCCCGAGGTCGGAACCTCCTGGCCCGTGAGCATCCGCATCGCCGTGCTCTTGCCCGCACCGTTGCGGCCGAGCAGGCCGTGGATGCGGTTCTCGTGCAGGTCGAACGAGACGTCGTCGACGGCCCGGGTGTCGCCGTAGCGTTTCGTCACCCCTCGCAGGCTCACCACGCTCATTGGTCGTCCCTCCAGGCGTCGATCATCTTCTTCACGTCCTCGGCGTCCATCTCGAGTCGTCTCGCCTCTGCGAGCAGCGGCGCGATGTAGGAGCGACCGAATGCTTCCTGCCTGCGTTCGACGAGCTTTTCCCTGGCCCCCGCCGGTACGAACATTCCGACCCCCCGTTTCTTGTAGAGCAGGCCATCCGCCACGAGCTGATTGATGCCGTTCGCCGCGGTGGCGGGGTTGATCCGGTGGAACGCGGCCAGCTCGTTCGTGGACGGCGCCCTGCTCTCCTCCGGCAGGGAGCCGTCGATGATCGAGTCCTCGATCTGTTCCGCGATCTGTTGGAACAGCGGCCGCGCGTCGTCCATCACGATCGCCACCCGATGAACCGCATTGGTTCATTAGTCATGTAGGTAACCATGACACCGGGGTGGTCGGGTGTCAACTCGACACGGAACGGAGGGAGTGAGACCACATCGAGCCAGGACCGCGGACGACGTCCGCCGTTAGAGTCCGTGTTGTGGGAGCGGTCACAGCGGCGGGGGAGTTCTCCCCGTACGGGTTGTCGCACTGGCTGGCCGTGGGAGCCTTCGCGGTCGGCGCAGCGCTGGTCGTCCACCTCGGCCGGCGGCAGCGGGGAACCGCGCGTGCCAGGCACTTCAGCCGGGCGTTCGCGGTGACGATCGTCGTCCTCAGCGTGGCGGACCTGTGGTACGAGCTCGTGCCCCCGACCCTCGAACGCTCGGTGCCGTTGCACCTGTCGGACCTCGTACCGCTGGTCGCCGCCTACGCCTTGTACTTCCAGCGCGCGTGGGCTCACGCCCTCGCCTACTACTGGGGGCTGGTGCTGAGTACCCAGGCGTTGATCTCACCTGCGCTGACCGGTCCGGACTTCCCGCACGCCAACTATGTGCTGTTCTGGGGGAGTCATCTACTGGCCGTACTGGCCGCGATCTACCTCACCTGGGGCCTGGGGATGCGCGTCGACTGGCGCAGCTACCGGCTCGCGGTCGCCGTCACGCTGACGTGGGCGACCGTGACGATGACGTTCAACGCCGCTGCCGGCACCAACTACGGTTTCCTCAACGGCAAATCCGACACGGTGTCCGCACTGGACCTGTTCGGCCCGTGGCCCTGGTATCTGCCGCCCGTCGCCGCACTGCTCCTCGCGGTGTGGGCACTGATGACCTGGCCCTGGGTGCGGCTCCGCGATCGCAACCACGTCACGTGATGCCCGGAAACCCGAGCGAGCGGCCGGGGCCGACGATCTGCCGGCCCCGGCGGAGGCTCACCGGTGAGGACGGGGACGGACTGTGACGTCGGTCAGATGGGCGTCGGCACCGGCCAACACGGCCGCGGACACCGCACCCGCGACCGACTCCGGGCGCAGGTACCTCTCCGGGCGGTACTCGCCACCCTCGCCCGCGACCACGGCCTGCTGCATCTCGGTGTCGGTCCGGCCCGGGTACACCGACGTCACACGTAGGCCGTTCGGCTCCTCCTCCGCGCGCAGGGCGTCCGCGAACGCGCGCACACCGAACTTGCTCGCCGCGTACGGCCCCCAGCCCTCCCGGGCGGACAGCCCCTGACCGGAGTTGATCACCACGACGTGACCGTGTGCCCTGCGCAGTGCCGGCAGCAACAACCGGGTCAGCTCGGCCACGGCGACGACATTGACCTCGAAGTTCGCGCGCCACGACTCGGCTGCCGAATCGACCACGTCACCGAGCCGGGCGACACCAGCGGAGTGGACGAGCACGTCGAGGTGCTCGATCCGCGCGGCTGCGTCGGCGACGGCGGCCTCGTCGGACAGGTCGACAGCCCAGGGCTGCGCGTCGGGCAGCTCGGCCGCGAGCGCGGACAGTGCCGCCTCGTCCCTGCCACCGAGCAGGACCCGATGGGTGTCGGCGAGGGTACGGGCGACGGCGGCTCCGATGCCGCGCGAGGATCCGGTGACGAGTGCGAGTGGGCGATCGGTCATGGCCGCCACGGTAATGCGCTTGTGCCAGGCTTGGGCAGCGAGATCAACGACGATCGAGGAGGAACACGGCATGCGCAAGGTCGGCAGCGGCGAGCACATCGTCATCGCACTGCACGGATGGTTCGGCTCCAGTGGAGCGTGGACGGCGTTCGAGCCCCACCTCGACCGGGACCGGTTCACCTACGTCTTCCCCGATTACCGCGGCTACGGCGACAGGCGCGGCGAATCCGGCGACTACAGCATCGCGGAAGCGGCCGCCGACGTGCTGGCACTGGCCGACGAGCTCGGCGCGGACCGGTTCTCCCTCGTCGGCCACTCGATGGGCGGCAGCGTGATGCAGTACGTGTACGCCGAGGCGCCCGAACGAGTACGCGCGATGGTCGGCATCTCGCCGGTTCCCGCGAGCGGTGTGCCGCTGGACGAACAGAGCAGGCAGCTGTTCGCGGGCGCCGCCGATTCGCCCGACAACCGGCGCGCGATCGTGGACTTCACCACCGGAAACCGCCTCACCGGCACGTGGCTCGACGCGATCGTGCGGCACTCGCTCGAAGCCGACCGCGACGCCGTCGCCGCCTACTTCGAAGCCTGGAGCGGCACCGACTTCCACGACCGCATCACGGGAAGCGACGTTCCGATCAAGGTGATCGCGGGCGAAAACGACCCGGCGCTCGGGCCGGACACGATGAAGGCGACGTTCGCCGAGTGGTACCCGAGGGTGGAACTCGAACAGCTCGCGGGCGCCGGGCACTACGGCATCGACGAGACCCCGGTCGCCCTGGCCACGTCCGTGGAACGCTTCCTCGCCGAGGCGTGACGCGGTGTAGTCAGCGAAATGCCCCCAAGGGCACCCTGGTTGCATTGAACGCAACCAAAGTGCCCTTGGGGGCAAAACCGGACGACCCGCTCGGGGCGCTCAGGCGCCGATGCGGCCGCCGTCGGACTTGCGGACCGCGACGATCGCCGGCCGGGCGTGGCCGCCGTCGGGCCAGCTCGACCCCGGCTCACCGCCCTCGCCCGGGTGCTGCACCGCAACGAGCACCAGGTCGTCACGCACGACCGGACCGCACGTCTCGGCACCCACCGGCACGGTCAGGAACTGCTTGACCTGCCCGCGGTTCGGGCCCGTGACCGGCACGGAGAACAGCCCGTCGTTGGAACCCAGCGCGTTGCCGTCCGTGGAGATCCAGAGGTTGCCGTAGCCGTCGAAGGCCACGTTGTCCGGGCACGAGATCGGGCTGACCTGGCTCTTGTCGAACCCGCCGAAGTACGTGTCGGCCGCATCCGGGTCACCGCACACGAGCAGCAGCCGCCAGCGGAACTTCGTCTCCGTGCCGTCCTCGTCCCATTCGAGGACGTGGCCGTTCTTGTTGCCGTTACGCGGGTTCGGCTCGTCGGCACCGGCCTTGCCTGCGGCGCCGCGGTCGCTGTTGTTGGTCAGCGCGGCGTAGATACGGCCGGTGACCGGATTCGGCTCGATGTCCTCGGGGCGGTCCATCTTCGTGGCGCCCACCTTGTCGGCGGCGAGCCGCGTGAAGACGTACACCTCCTCGGCGGTAAAGCCGTCCACAAAGGACTTGTCGCCGCTGGCGAGCGCGATCCACTCGCCGGTGCCGTCGAACTCGCCGTCCGAGGGGAGCGTGCCGCTGCCGTCGATCTCCTCGGCCGGACTGTTGCCGGTGAACTTGGCGACGTACAACGTGCCCTCGTCCAGCAGGGCCATGTTGTGCCTGCGGGCGTGCGCGCTGCGGCCCGGCTTGTACCGGCCGTTGGAGACGAACTTGTAGATGTAGTCGAACCGCTCGTCGTCGCCCGAGTACACGACCACGCGGCCGTCCCGCGCGATCTTGACGTTGGCGGCCTCGTGCTTGAACCGGCCCAGTGCGGTGTGTTTGATCGGCTTGGCGTTCGGATCGTTCGGATCGATCTCGACGACCCAGCCGAAGCGGTGGACCTCGTTGGGCTCCTGCGAGATGTCCCAGCGCTTGTCGAAGCGCTCCCACTTGCGGGTCGTCTCACCGCCTGCGAGGCCGTACCGGTCGAGCCGCTCGGCCTGCACCGGATCGGTCACCCGCTCGCCGTGGGCGAAGTACTGGTGGAAGTTCTCCTCGCCGGACAGCACCGTGCCCCACGGCGTGACCCCACCCGCACAGTTGTTCTGCGTACCGTGGACGATCGTGCCCGTCGGGTCGGCGGACGTCTTCAGCAGGTCCGAACCGGCGACCGGACCGCGCACCTCGAACTCGGTGTCGAGCGTGATGCGGCGGTTGTACCGGCTGGGCTTGACCTCGAGGCCGCCGTCACGGGTGCGGTCCGCCTGCACCACCGAAAGACCGTGCGCCGCCCACGCGATGCGCACCTGCTCCTCGGTGGGGTTCGCCTCGTCGTAGCTGCCTTCCGGGAACATCTCCGTCTCGGTGGTGTACTCGTGGTTGACCACCAGGAAGTTGCGCTGGCCGGAGCCGTCCTGCGGGATGAGGCCGACGAAGTCGTTGTTGTAGCCGAACTGCTTCGCCTGCGCTGCCGCGGTCTGGCCGTTCACGTCGAACGCGGGCGCACCCGGCACCACGGGATCGCCCCAGCGGATGACGACCTGCTGCTCGTAACCCTCCGGCACGGTCACGGCGTCGCGGCTGTTCGGCGCGACGGGTTCGAAGTCGGTTCCGGGAACGGAACGCCCGCCCTGGCGACCGTTGCCCCGGCCAGGGTTCGCGGCCAGTGCCGGCACCTCGGCCGCGGCAGTGCCCGACATCGCGGCGAACCCGGCGGCCGTCGCCGCCATGACGCCACCGGCTCGCAGCGCGCCACGCCGGGACATGACGCTTCGCACGACGTCGCCGAAGTACTCGTTGTCGGAGGTGTTCGGGGCTGGGTGGGAACACTGATTGCCGCAACGGTATTCACACGTCACCGGCGAACGACCGGTTCGGTGGGTAGTCAGCAGTGGGAGCAGTCGCCCAGGCTTGGCGGACACGCGGCCTCCAGTCACTCGGTCAGGGGAACAAACGTGACGTTAGGTGCCGAACTTGAGTCCCTCTCATCCGCGAGGTGAACGACGGGAGAACGCCCGGCCGCACACGTTCAGACCTCCTCACCCACCAGCGCGGCCTCCGCGGGCACCTGGGTGGTGTCTTTACCGCCGGCCGGGACCAACAGCAACCCGGCGGCGACCGCCGACAGCACCGCCGCAGCCAGGAACGGCGCACGGTCGAACCCGAACCACTCGGCGACGTGCCCCACGAGCGTCGCCGCGGCGGCTCCGCCGAGCCAGCGGCAGAAGTTGTACCCGGCGCTGGCGACCGGACGCGGCGCGTCGCTGATCGACATCGCCGTCCCGGTGAACAACGTGTTCAGCAGCCCGGAGATCAAGCCACTGACGACGATCGCCACCACGAGCAGCGCCTTGCTGGGAATCACCATCACCAGCAGCAACACGGCATAGCCCGCGACGGCCAATGCGGTCGCGTGCCGTTCACCGAGCCGCGCTGCCAACCGCGGCGCGAGCAGGACGCCCGCGATCGCCACGCACAGCCCCCAGCCGAAGAAGATCAGGCCGATCTCGATAGCACCCCATTCGAGCACGAACGGCGACCACGCCAGCACGGCGAAGAACCCCGCCGTGTACAGCGCCGATCCGATCGAGGTGCGCAGCAGCCCGCCGTGCCCGAGCGCGCGCAGCGGGTCGAGCAGCTTCACCCGAGGCCGCGCCTGCCCCGCATCGCTCTTCAGGAACACCGCGCACAGCACGAGTGCCGCGCCCATGAGTACCGCCGTGCCCATGAACGGGCCACGCCACGACAGGTGCCCGAGCAGCGCACCGAGCAGCGGCCCGACCGAAAGCCCGAGGCCGAGCGCCGCCTCGTACAACAGGATCGCGCCCGCCTGGCCGCCCGCGGCCGCGCCCACGATCACCGACAGCGCCGTGGCGATGAAGAAGGCGTTGCCGAGGCCCCACACCGCGCGCAGCCCGATCAGCTGCTCGATCGAACCCGCCGCGGCGCACAGCGCGGTGGCGAGCACGATCAGTGTCAGGCCGACGACGACCGTGCGCTTCGCACCGAACCTCGCGCTCGCCGCACTCGTGAACAGCATCGCGACGACCTGGATCGCCAGATACGAAGAGAACAGCAACGTCGTCTGCTGCGGCGTCGCGTCGAGGCCCTCGGCGATCGACAACAGGATCGGGTCGACCAGACCGATCCCCATGAAAGCGATGACCGCGGCGAACGCGGTGATCCAGACCTGTTTCGGCTGACCTTTGACGGCCGACAGCAGCGAATGCTGCTCACTCATCGGCTCGAACCTCCTGACGCGGATGTCGACGTGGTGGCTGGTGCGCTGCCCGCGGCGTGCGCATCGGCGATGCGCGTCGCCGTTGCGGCGCCGGTGGGGAAGCGGAGTGCGGTGGCGGCGGAGCGATACACGGCAGCGCCGATTGCCTGCCGGGCAGACGGGGCCTGCGGTCGAAAGGCAGCGGCCGCAGGTCGCAGCGGCTGTGACTCCGGCAGCGAGCCGCACTACGCGACCTTCCGATTAGCTATGCTAACCAAAAAAGGTTAGGTATACGAAGTAAGTTCGGTCACGGGTGTGCGACTCGTGCCTGACGACCCGGACGACGTGACATCGGCCCGTGGGGCACAGCTGGCCACGAACACGGAGACGATCCGCTCGGATCGGCGGCGCGGGCGACGACGCGGACAGGACATCCGCGGTAGCCGGCAAGTTCCCTGACTTCCTGGTCGCGGCCTGAGGGACCGCCGGACCCTACGCGAAGGCGACACCCTGTGCCGCCGTGCGAGGCCGCCTTCCGCAAGCGGATCCTCGATCGAGACGCTCGAAAGGCAGTCGCTGGTCAGTCGGCGTTGCTGCTGCGGTAACGGATATGGGTGGCCAACGGTGAGTGGAGCACCTCGACGGGCGTGAAGCCGAAGTTCTCAACGCCGTCGAACATGCGCTCGCCGCCGCCGAGCAGAACGGGCGCGATGTCGAGTGTGAGTTCATCGATCACGCCGGCGTTGAGCGCCTGTCGTACTGTCGACGCGCCGCCGGCGATGTCCACGCCGTTGCCGTCGGCCACCTCGAGCGCCCGTTCGTAGGCGGCATCGAAGCCCGCTGTGACGAAGTGGAACGTGGTCCCGCCCTCCATCTCGATCGGTTCGCGGGCGTGGTGAGTCAGCACGAAGACCGGCGCGTGGAAGGGCGGCTCGGGGCCCCACCATCCATCCCAGTCCTCATCCCACTCACCGCGGATCGGCCCGAACATGTTGCGGCCCATGACGTAGGCCCCTCGCGGTCGCAACAGCCAGCGCTCCGCCGTCACGTCGGCATCGGATGCGCGCTCGTCGCCGAGGTGCCAGCCGTGGTTCTTCAAGCCGCCCTTCCCCATGGGATTGTCACGGCTCTGGTCCGGACCGGCGACGAAACCGTCGAGCGAGATCGACATGTGGCACGTGGTGTCGGACATCAGCACCTCTCAGGAACCACCAGCTGCAGGCCACAACCGGTCGGTGACACCGTACGACCACGTCGGCCGATTGTCGTCCCGCGAGCAGTCGTGTTCGGAAACCGGCGGCCTTTCCGCATCCCGCAGGAGCGAACGTGGCGGTGCCGATTTTCGGCGAGCACCACGGCCACCGCTGCGACTCCGGAAACACCCGTGAACGCCGACGTGGGTACGGCCCACCCGTCTCCCACCACCGCCCAACCGGACACACTCCGCGTGACTGCCTAGGGCCCGCCCGTCTCCCGCCACCGCCCAACCGGACACACTCCGGGTGACTGCCTAGGATCCAGGTATGCAGGCGATCGTATTCGACATGGACGGCGTACTCGTCGACTCCGAGCAGCTGTGGGACGAGGTCCGGCGATCGGTGGCGGCCTCCCACGGCGGCACCTGGAACGGCGAGGCCACCCGCGCGATGCAGGGCATGAGCACCCCGGAATGGGCCGAGTACCTCGTCACCGAGGTCGGCGTTCAGCTCACGCCCGACGAGGTCGCCCGCACGGTGATCGACGAGATGCGCAACCGCTACGCCGGCGCACCTCCCGTGCTACCCGGAGCGGCCGAGACCCTGAGCCGGATCGCGGCGCAATACCCGGCGGCGATCGCCAGCTCGTCACCACCGGTACTCATCGAGTCGTTCCTGAGCGCGACCGGACTGACGTCGCAGGTACCGGTCGCCGTGTCGAGCGAACAGGTCGCGAAGGGCAAACCCGCACCCGACGTCTACCTCGAGGCAGCCTCGCAGCTGGGAATCGCGCCGCGCGAATGCGCCGCCGTCGAGGATTCGACCAGCGGTCTGCAAGCGGCGTTGGCCGCCGAGATGACGGTGTTCGCGGTGCCCAATCCGCACTACCCACCGGACGAGACGGTCGTCGCCAGGACGCACCGCGTCCTCGGCGGCATCACGGAGCTGCCGGCCGCACTGGATCTGTAGGCCGCACTGGATCTGTAGGGCGCGGCTCTCCGCACACCGACCGCGGCCACGGGGAGCGCGCCGGCTGACGGGGCGCAGCTCACCCGGCCGTGACCGCAGCCCTCGCGACGAGACAGTCGTGCGTCAGTGCGTCAGTGCGGCAGTGCGGCAGTGCGTCAGTCGTCAGCGTGTCCTCGAGCCGGCGGCGGCCGAGAGACGGACGGGCGCAGAACACGCCGTCCCGAACGCAGAACACGCGGTGCCGAGTGCAGGACACGCGGTCCCGAGTGCAGGACACGCGAGAGCGGAGCGGGCGCATCTGTGCCCGCTCCGCTCTCGCCGAAACGTTCCTCGTCCTCGCCCGTGACTCCGCCGTATGCGCGAAATGCCCACGGACCGGGCTTACTTGTCGCCCGTACCCTCGATGAACTTCTCCACCGCGTCGCGGGCCGTGGAGTCGTCGTACTGCACCGGCGGCGACTTCATGAAGTACGAGGACGCCGACAGCACCGGACCACCGAAGCCGCGGTCCTTCGCGATCTTCGCCGCCCGCAGCGCGTCGATGATGATGCCCGCCGAGTTGGGGGAGTCCCACACCTCGAGCTTGTACTCCATGTTCAGCGGCGCGTCGCCGAACGCACGGCCTTCGAGGCGCACGTAGGCCCACTTGCGGTCCGACAGCCACGCGACGTGGTCCGAAGGACCGACGTGCACGTTCGACTTGCCCATGTCGCGCTCGACCTGCGACGTGACGGCCTGCGTCTTCGAGATCTTCTTCGACTCGAGACGCTCGTTCTCCTTCATGTTGAGGAAGTCCATGTTGCCGCCGACGTTCAGCTGCATGGTGCGGTCGAGCTGCACACCACGGTCCTCGAACAGCTTCGCCAGCACCCGGTGCGTGATCGTGGCGCCGACCTGCGACTTGATGTCGTCGCCGACGATCGGCACACCGGCCTTCTCGAACTTCTCCGCCCACACCGGGTCGGAGGCGATGAACACCGGGATGGCGTTGACGAACGCGACACCTGCGTCGATGGCGGCCTGCGCGTAGAACTCGGTCGCCTCGGTCGAGCCGACCGGCAGGTACGACACCAGCACGTCGACCTCGGCGGCCTTCAGCGCGGCGGCGACGTCGACCGGCGCCTCGTCGGACTCCTCGATGGTCTCGCGGTAGTACTTGCCGAGACCGTCGAGCGTGTGCCCCCGCTGCACGGGCACACCGAGCGGCGGCACGTCACAGATCTTGATCGTGTTGTTCTCACTCGCGAGAACAGCCTCGGACAGGTCCTGGCCGACCTTCTTGGCGTCCACGTCGAACGCGGCGACGAAGTCGATGTCACTGATGTGATAGTCGCCGAACTGGACGTGCATCAAGCCGGGAACACGCGAACCCTTGTCGGCGTCGCGGTAGTAGTGCACACCCTGAACCAGCGAGGCCGCACAGTTGCCAACACCCGCGATGGCCACCCTCACGCGGCGATTCTCGCCCATGCCGGTATCTCCCTTACTCGTGTTCCGTACTACCTGGGTCACGCCGAGTGGCCGCCTGTGTCGACGTCTCCTGCTCGGCCTTTTCATGCGCGATGAGCTCGTTGAGCCAGCGCACCTCCCGCTCACTGGTCTCGAGTCCCAGCTCGTGCAGCTCACGGGTGTAGCGATCGATCTTTTCCTCGGCCCTGGCCAACGCTGCCCGAAGACCTTCGCGGCGCTCCTCGACCCGCCTGCGCCTGCCCTCCAGGATCCGCATGCGGACATCGGCGGGCGTGCGTGAGAAGAACGTCAGATGGACGCCGAAACCCTCGTCGTCCCACGTCTGTGGACCGGCGTCGGCGAGCAGCTCACCGAACCGCTCCTTGCCCTCGGCCGTGAGCTTGTACACGCGCTTGGACTTGCTCGCCCTGCGATTCCACGGCGTCGTGGTGGAGGCGTGCGCTGCCGAAGTGGGGCCGTTCGCCGGACCGGCCGCGGCGTCGGCCTCGGCCGTGTCCTCGGCGATCCAGCCGGCCCGCTGCATCCGGCGCAGTGTCGGGTACAGCGATCCGTAACTGAACGTGCGGAACATCCCCAACGATTCGTGGAGGCGTTTCCGCAGCACATAGCCATGCATGGGGGCCTCGTGCAACAGGCCGAGAATTGCGAACTCGAGCACACGGGCACCCCCTTCGGGAACGAATCGACATCGCCCGGCGTTTCGATCTTTCTGGTGACCAGCTTTTCTGGTTGACCGCCGCCGGATGACTACGACCCAATGTACCGGCTCATTATATCGCGCTGATACATCGCAGTGGCGTAGCTAACCTCGGAGCCACTCACGCAACAGCCAACCGTCATCCGACCGTTATCCGCGCCGACGGCGTGTCGCCTCGCCGCAGCCAGACCTCACCTCGAACGGCCCGTGGCCAATCGCCGGGAACCACGTACTCTGTTGAGGTGCAGAACCAGCGGCAGGTCGTCGACTACGCGCTTCAGCGCCGTGCGTTGCTGGCCGAGTTCCGGACGGGACGGGCCAGCGCCATGGACGTCTGCGACGCCACCCCGCAGTTGTTGCAGGCAGCCAAGTTCCACGGGGTGCCTGACGACAACGCCTGCCCGGTGTGCGGCAAGCACTCCTTGGCGCAGGTCAGCTGGGTGTTCGGCGACGAGCTCAAGCACGCGGCGGGTTCGGCGAGGAAGCCGGACGAACTCGAGCGCATGGCCTCACTTTTCGCCGAGTTCACCGTCTACGTCGTAGAGGTCTGCCGCGCATGTGCATGGAACCACCTGGTGCTCTCATACGTCCTCGGGACGGCTGAGACACCGGAGCGGGTTCCCCGCCCTACGCGGAGCACACGGAGGACCGCGGGACAGTGACGACGTGACGACCGCGACCACGCGGCCGGGGGCCAGGTGCCCTCGGCCGTTCACACGAGAGGGTTGGGTCCGCAGAACGGCGTTCCCCGACGCGCCGATCTGGGAGGGTCTTGAGTGAACGACCAGGGAAATCACGGCTGGCCGGAACAGGAGCCGGGCCACCAGCCCCGGCATCGGCACCCCGAAGCCGGTGACGCTCCGCAATGGCCCGGTGACGGAGCGGACGAACCGCCGAGACCTCCGCGCGGGCCGCGGCAGGCACCGCAGGGCGATCAGCCCCGGCGGCAACAGCCCCAGCAACAGCAGCCCCAGCAACCAGGGCAGCACCCCCAGCAGCGCCCCGCGCGGCCGCCGCAGCAGCAGCGCCCGCCACAGGAGGGGCAGCAGCCACCGCGGGGCCAGCGCCCGCCGCAGGACCCCGGCCAGCAGCCTCCCCGGAGGCCACAGCAGCCCGACCAGCCGCGGCAGCCCCGCGGTGGTCCGCAGGCCGGCAGGCCGCCGCAGCAGCCGGGGCAGCCGGGGCAGCCTCGCAACCCGGGCCAGCAACCGCCTCCCGCCTGGCCGGACGCCGAGAGCGACCACGGCGGCAGACACGCCTCGCCCGAAGGCAGGCCACCCCGGCAGCCACAGCGTCCGGCCGAATCGCAGCGTCCGGCCGACCGGCAGGGACGTCCGCAGCACCCCGAGGCGGGCCGCGACCCCGGTGGCCGCCCGGTGGACCCGCAGCAGGATCCGCGGCGCAGGCAGGCGCCACCGCCCGGTGGCGCGGACCAGACCCGTCGCGGGCAGCGTGGTCCGGAGGACCAGCGCCGTCCGGAGGAGCAGCGCCGTCCGGAGCAGGGCCCCGACCAGCAGCGCCAGGCCGGCACGCGCCGCCCCGACCAGCAGCGCAGGCCCGACGACCGGCGCAGGCCCGACGACCGCCGTCCCGAAGGGCGCCCCGGTGAACGCACCCAGCATCGCCCGGGCGCCGCGGCGGCGGGAGCGGCCGGTGCCGGTGCAGCGGGCGCGGCCGCAGGCGGATACGCCGCCGCGCACGCGTCCGAACAGCCCGACCCGGGACTGATCACCCACCAGGGTTACGGCAGGCGTGACTACTCCGACCCGTACGGCCAGGAGGCCTACCGGGCCGACCCGCTCACCGGCGCCTACGACGAGGACGGCTTCTCCGACGAGACCGCACTGACGTCGTCGGCCTCGCACGCCGAGGGCGGCATCGGACCCGACGACGAGGAGCCCACCGACCGCAAGGGGAAGAAGCTCCTGACACCGGCCCAGCGCAAGAAGCGCCGCTGGCGGCGGGTCCGCCGCACGATCTACGCCTGTGTCGGCGTGTTCATCGTGCTGCCCGCGATCGCCTTCGTGGTGACGTACTTCATGGTCGACGTGCCGACCCCGGAGGAGGTCGCCGCCCAGCAGGGCAAGGTCGTCAACTACTACTACGCCGGTGGCGAGAAGATGGCCGAGGAGGCGCCGCCCGAGGGCAGGCGCGTCATCCTGCAGCCGGAGGACATTCCGGACACGGTGAAGCACGCCGTGTACGCGGCCGAGGACGCCACGTTCGAGACCAACTCGGGTTTCGACGTCACCGGCATCCTGCGCGCCGTGTGGAATCAGGCCACGGGTGGCGCCGGCGGTGGTTCGACCATCAGCCAGCAGTACGTCAAGGTCGCGACCGAGAACGACGAGTACTCGTACACGCGGAAATGGACCGAGCTCGTCAAGTCGTTCAAGATGAACAACGAGCAGTCCAAGGCCGAGATCGTCACCGCGTACCTGAACACGATCTACTTCGGGCGCGGTGCGTACGGCATCGAGACGGCGGCGCAGTCCTACTACGGCAAGAGCGCCAAGGACCTGAACGCCTCCGAGGCGGCGCTGCTGGCCGGCATGATCCAGCAGCCGGGCCGCGTCGAGGACGAACAGGTCCGGGAGCAGCGCTGGGCCTACGTGATGGACCAGATGGTCGCCAACAACTGGGTGTCCAAGCAGGAGCGGACCGCGGCGCAGCCGCCGGAGCTGATCCCCGACGAGAAGGCCAGGCCGGAAGCGTTGACGGGCGCGGACGCGTTCGTCAAGAACCGGGTGATGGCCGAACTCGCCGCGAAGGGCTACTCCCAGGAAAAGATCCAGACCGGCGGCTACAAGATCTACACCACGATCGACAAACGGGCCCAGAAGGCGGCCAAGGAGTCGGTCAACGAGGTGATGAAGGACCAGCCGAAGGAGCTCCGCAAGGCACTCGTCGCCGTCGACCCGAAGAGCGGCGGGGTGCGTGCCTACTACGGCGGTCCGAACAAGGCGGGCGTCGACGAGGTGGACTGGGGCAACGTCCAGCGCAACCCCGGGTCGTCGTTCAAGCCGTTCGACTTCACGGCTCTGCTGCAGAAGGGCGAGAAGGGCCTGTACTCGACCTACGACGGCAGCTCGCCGCGGCAGTTCGGCACGGTCACGGTCGGCAACTCGAGCGGCGTGGAGTGCAACCCGTGCACCGTGCGCGAAGCGATGGAGCGCTCCATCAACACCGTGTTCTACGACATGGTGACCAACGACGTCGGCCCGCGCGCGGTGGTGGAGGCCGCGAAGGCCGCGGGTATCCCGGAGAAGCACGGTAAGAAGCCGACGATGGCCAGCCTCGACGGCAACATCTCCATCGGCGGCGGTCAGACCCAGGTCACGCCGACGGACATGGCGGGCGCCTATGCGACGTTCGCCTCCGACGGCATCCAGCGCGACGCCCACTTCGTGGCCAAGCTGGAGACGGCGGACGGTGAAGTGCTGTTCGACGAGACCACGCCGGCGGCGAAGAAGGGCGAGCAGGCGTTCGACTCCGATCCGGAGAAGAACCGGCAGATCTCGCGCAACGTCACCGAGTCGATGCTCGACGTGCTGCCCGGTTCGGACCTGTCGTGCCCTGGTGAGCACTCGTGCGCCGGCAAGACCGGTACGCACCAGTACGACCAGGGTGACGTCGACTCCGATGAGAACTCGCAGGCGTGGATGGTCGGTTACTCGCCGCAGATCTCCGCGGCCACGTGGGTCGGCACCGGTGGCGGTGAACCGATCAGTGACGCGAACGGCAGCCCGATCTACGGCAGCGGTCTGCCGGGCTCCATCTGGGAAGAGTTCATGACTCGCTACCTCGAGCCGCTCGACCCGGAGGAATTCAGCGACCTGTCCTCCGACGAGATCTTCGGGCCCGCGCAGGCGCCCGTCACTGACGACTCGTCGGCCACGCCGGAGGAGCCGGAGCAGCCCTCGCCCACAGAGGAGTCGACCAGCCAGGAGTCCAGCAGCAAGCCGTCGCGGCCGCCCCAGTCGTCGGAACCGCCGTCGCACGGACGGCCGTCCGAGCCCAGTTCGCCGGCTGAGCCCACCGAGAGTGAGGACGACGATGGTGGCGGTTGGCTCGGCGGTGCAGACGAACCGGAGAACGCCAACGGCAACGGCGGCGGCAACGGCGGCGGCCCGCCGGACGGCTGATGCGCCATCGCACGACTCGGACGTGAGCCCTCCGAGCCAGCCTGAGGGCTCACGTCCGAGTCAGGACGCTCCGAGTCGGGGACGCATCGCGGGCGACGCATTACAGGAGCGTCACGGCTACCGCTTGTAACATCCGACGCGTGCCCAGCGATACGCCTTCTTCCTCGTCGCACGCCGGCTCGGCGGACGGAACGGACAACGGCTCCGGCGACGAACCGGACCCGCCGGGCACGATCGACTCGGAATCCGCCGGGGCCGAATCCACCGACGCCGAATCAACCGGCTCGGATCCCGCCGGGGCCGGTCCCGCGGAGCGTGAACGGGCGGACCGGCAGCTCGACGACCCGGCCGGAACCCCGGAGACGGCGTCGCTGGACCCGTCACAGCGGGTGATCCCGAGTCACACCGACCCGGTGGCCGCGAAGGTCACCACGCCGCTCGGCGGTCCGCTGGGCGAGCACGCTGCCGTCGGCAGGCACTGGTTCTGGTCGCCGCTACGGGTAGGGCTGCTGCTCGGCGTGATCGCGCTGATGCTGTCGTGGTTCGGCAAGGCCGCCTGCATCCAGCAGTACGAGGACGCCGCGGGAAACCTGCAGCTGGACTGGCAGTCGAACCGCCAGTACGTGGCGATGTGCTATTCCGACATCGTCCCGCTGTACACCGCCGAACGTCTCGACCAGTCGGACACCTTCCCGTACGCCACCCACTGGAGCGAAGAGGTCTCCGAGGGCGAGTTCCAGCGCCGCTACATGGAGTACCCGGTGCTGACCGGCCTGTTCCAGTGGGTCAACGCGAAGCTCACGCACGGCTGGGTGGGGGTGGCCGACAGGGGTCTGCTGCCCGGGGCGCTGCCGGTGGCGGTGTATTTCAACATCACGGCGTTGCTGCTCGCGGCCGCGTGGTTGACGACGATCTGGGCCACGGCGCGCATCGCCCGGCGCAGACCGTGGGACGCGGCGCTCGTGGCGATCTCACCGCTGGTCGTCGTGCACGCGTTCACGAACTTCGACACGCTCGCCGTCGCACTGGCCATGTGCGGGCTGCTCGCCTGGGCCCGGCACAGACCCGTGGTCGCGGGGGTGCTCCTCGGGCTCGGCGCCGCGGCGAAGCTGTATCCGCTGCTGCTGCTCGGTCCACTGCTCGTGTTGTGCATCCGGGCGGGCAGAACCGGCGACTGGCTCAAGACGACCTTGGCCACCGGGGGCACCTGGCTGGTGGTGAACCTGCCGTTCCTGGCCGCGTTCACCGAGGGCTGGCGCGAGTTCTTCCGCCTCAACACCGAACGTCCCATGGATCCGGACTCGATCTACAACGTGATCTCGTACTTCACGGGGTGGGCCGGGTTCGACGGGCCGCTCGGAGCGGGCCAGACACCGAGCGTGCTCAACACCGTCAGCGCCGTGCTGTTCCTGCTGGGCTGTATCGGCGTGGCGTACGTGGCCCTGACCGCGCCCCGTCGGCCGCGGCTGGCACAGCTGTGTTTCCTCGTCGTGGCCGTGTTCCTGCTGACCAACAAGGTGTGGAGTCCGCAGTACTCGTTGTGGCTGGTGCCGCTCGCGGTGCTCGCGATCCCGCGCTGGCGACTGCTGCTGAGCTGGATGCTCGTCGACGCGCTCGTGTGGGCGCCGCGGATGCTGTCCTACGTCGACGTCGAGGACAAGGGCCTGCCGGACGACTGGTTCCTGGCCTCGGTCGTGGTGCGAGACCTGATGGTCGTCGCGCTCTGCGTACTGATCGTGCGGGAGATCTACCGGCCGTCGTCGGACCTGGTGCGCTGCCCGTCGGGGCCCGGTTCCGGGGACGACGATCCGATGGGCGGGGTGCTGTCGGGGGCGCGGGACGCCGTCGTCCTGCCACGTATGTCGTCGCTGCTGCGGCGCAGGCCCGCGGCGGAGTCCGCTGCGGAGTCGGCAACTGCCTCGCCCAGCACGTCGCGGGGTGGGACGTCGAACGGGGAGTCCGCCCCGGAATCGACGTGGAACGGGCGGTAGCCGGGGGAGAGCGGACCGGCCGGCGTGCGGTCGGTGACCGCGCGGGAGGTCAGGAACGCCACGAACAGCCCGGCCAGCAGCGCCGCCCTGCCCCACACCCCGATGACGACCGCCTGCGCCGCGAAACCGTCCGCGACGGACTGTTCGAAGTCGCCGTACCAGCGGAAGACGCCGACGCCCAGCGCCACGTCCGCGGCCAGATAGCCCGCGATCCAGCCCCAGCGCACACGCAGCAGCACGAACATCGGCAACAGCCACAGCGTGTACTGCGGAGAGTGGACCTTGTGCAACAGCAGGAACCCGCACAGCGCCGCAGCGCACACCTGCAGCAGCGGGAAGCTCCCCTCCCGCAGGGCGCGGTCCCAGCCGACGCCGCACGCCAGCGCCAGTGCAGTGAGCACCGCCAACGGCGACACGACGTCGGTGAACTGCTGGAACGCCACGTCACCCGAGAACAGGTGCCGCACACCCCAGTACCAGATCGAGTTCGACGTGCCGTCGGCCTGCCGCTGCCCCTGGAACTCGATGGAGGCCCACCAGCCGTCGAACCCGGCCAGCACGAACGGCAGATTCACGGCTGCCACGACCCCGCCGGCCAGCAGCGGCACCCGCAGCGCCTCCAGCACGGCCCGGCTTCTGCCGACATCCCGGTCGTCACCGGCGCCGCGCCTGCTCTCGACATAGACATACAGCGCGAGCGGCACCACGAACAACGCGGGATACAGCTTCAACACCGCCCCGACACCGAGCAGCACGGCCGCCCACCCCGCGCGGCTGCGCAGCGAACCGCGCGGGCTCTGCAGCACGAAGAAGGCCGCCACCGCCGCCGCGACCACCGGCAGATCCCAGTTGTGGAACGCGTACAGCACCAGCGGTGGACCGAGCGCCCACAGCAGCGCACGCCACCCGGCGAGCCTGCCCAGCAGCCACGCGGTGAGCAGTCCGAACGGCGCCAACAGCACGGCGGAGCCGAGCAGGAACTCGGCGTCGGTGTCGGCGAAGGCGGCCCCCGCCCAGATCAACATGCCGGTCAGCACCGGATACTCCAGTGTGCCGCCGACGAGCCTGCCGTCCGGCGTGATGTCGCCGTGGACGTACGGCAAGACGTGGTTGTCGACGTCCCTGCCCAGCCAGAGGAACTGGATGTCCGAGTAGCACGCGTCGTGGTAGTTGCGCTCGGCGTAGTTGGGCGTGCTGCGACCGTTCTCGTCGAACGATGGCCCGGTGCAGCGGTGCTTGTTCAGCAGTCCGAACGCCAGCGTGATGCCGCACAGCAGGATGGCCGCCGCGGCGGCGGCACGGGTCGACGGCGACGGGCCCGACCCGGCGGCCGTTCCGCGCCCTGGATCGCCGGGCGGACCGTCAGCCGCGGAGGTATCCGATGTCGTCTCGCTGGCCATCGGGTGGAGTCTCCACGATCACCGGTGCCTGCGCGGCCAGCGCCACGGCCCGCAGCACCTCGGGGTCGATCGTGCCTTCCTCGCCGACGACGTTCGCGTGGCGGTCGCGCTGCGAACCGGCCTCGTCGCGCGAGTTGTTCAGGTGCACCAGGTCGATCCGCCCGGTGATCGCCATGACGTCGTCGACGACCGTGGCCAGGTCCCAACCCGCCGCGTGCGCGTGGCACGTGTCGAGGCAGAACCCCGCGCCGAACTCACCGACCGCGTCCCACAGCCGCGCCAGCATGTCCAGGTCTCGCGCCATGGCGCCGTCGCCGCCCGCCGTGTTCTCGATGAGGATCGGCACGTCGAGCGAGAGTCGTTCGAACAGCTTCCGCCAGTTCGCGATGCCCTCTGCCGGGTCCTCGCCCTTGCGGACGTGCCCGCCGTGCACGACCAGTCCCCGCGCGCCGACCGTGGCCGCCGCCTCCACGTGCTGCGTCACGCCCTTGCGCGACGGGATGCGGATGCGGTTGTTCAGCGAGGCCACGTTCAGCACGTACGGCGAGTGGATGAACACCTCGACGTCGCTCGCGACCAGCTCCTCGGCGTGCGGATGCGGCTGCGGCTTCTTCCAGCCCTGTGGATCCGCTAGGAAGAACTGGACGGCGTCCGCCCCGACCTCACCCGCTGTGGTCAACGGATCGTCGTCGGGGACGTGCGCGCCGACACGCGTAGCGAGCTCCATCGCCCGAGGGTATCGACCACCCACGACACTCATCGAGTACCTTCACTCCTGACGACACCGATCACTCGGTGCGACCGCAGAGTGACGGAACCGAAGGCGGCGACCGACCGTCGCCGAGGCGGCAGCGGCAGTGCCCGGACGGCGGCGGTCGAGCGGCAGTGGTCGAGCGGGCGGCGGTCGAAAGGGCGGCGGTCTAACGGCACCGCCCGGAAGGCAGTGCTCAGAAGGCCGGGCATCGAACGGCAAGGCAGTGAAACGAGGGTGGGGCTCGTGAGGAACGTGCGGAAGACGGCGCGGAAGAGCGTCGTGCGCACGGGCGTCGTGACGGCGGCGGCCGGTATCGCCGCGTTCGGCATCGGCGGAGTGGCGCAGGCACAGGACAGCGGTATCGAGACCGGGGGTATCGAAAGCACGGCTGTCGACGGCACGGCCACCGACAGCGCCACGGAGGACACGACCACCGGCGAGTCCGCACCCAACGAGTCCGCGACCGACGACTCCGCGACCGGTGACAGCGAAACCGGTGACAGCACCGCACGGGACGCCGAACGCGAGGACACGACGCCGAAGGTCATCGAGGGCGAGTGCGACGCGACGGTCAAGGGCGACGACGGCGAGCCGCTGACCGTCGACGCGGGTGCCGCGGCGGGCGCCGAGGGCCTCGCGGGAATCGGCACCGGCTCCGAAGCCGAGGACACGCTGGTGTCACTGCCGCTGAAGGAGACCCTCGCAGGCACGGGCCTGAGCGAGACCGGCGTCGTGGTCGACTCGCTCGGCCAGGTGTGCGACACCGCGCAGAGCACCGTCAACACACTCGGGGCGACGACCCGCGACGTCACCGACGGCCTCACGCCCGACGAGCCCGCCCCCGAGGAACCGGCCGACCCGCCGCAGCCCGGCGATCCGCAGCCCGAACCCGACCCCTCGCCGGCCCCAGAGCGCCCTGCTCCCGGAGAGGGCGAGGACGTCCCCGAAGCCGACGTCCCGCCCGCTCCGGACGCGCCTGCCGTGCCGCCCGCCGACCAGGGTGCGCTCGTCGAGCCACTCAGCCCCGTCGCGCTGCCGCCGTCGGCGGACATCACCGTGCCGAAGGCTCCCATCGGTCCCGGCATGGAGGCGCCGAACCGCGGTAGCAAGCCCGGCGAGCAGGAGAACACCGCGCGCAAGTCCGGCACGGCCAGGGCGTTGCCGCAGGCCTCCGAGACCGACCGCACGCCGCTCGTGCTGTCGGTGGGTGCGCTGTTGCTGGTCGTCGCCGGCCTGAGCAGGGCGTGGATCGCGCGGAAGAACGCCTGATCGGAGGGCATCCGTCACGCCTCCCCGTGTGGTTCGTTGTTCCCAGTGAGCCGACCTGGGAGGCCCCCCGATGCGCACACCCGGCAGTGAGGCCGACGGCCGCGCCCACGACGACGTCGGGCCCACCCGCGCGGACGGACCCACCAAGACGAGGGTGACCTCGGCGGTGGCGAAACCGGCCGCCGTGG
Source organism: Prauserella salsuginis (assembly GCF_024648885.1). Taxonomy (GTDB): domain Bacteria; phylum Actinomycetota; class Actinomycetes; order Mycobacteriales; family Pseudonocardiaceae; genus Prauserella; species Prauserella salsuginis. The sequence continues at coordinate 127,980 of NZ_JANBBF010000009.1, forward strand.
CAACAGCCGGCTTGATGCTCGCGGCGACCGCGGGACTCGCGGCTCCCGCCACGGCCGTGGCCGAGACCAAACAGGTCCGCTGCGGCGACACCGTGACGGCCGCCCCCGGCGACCGGATCCAGGGCATCACCGCGCTCGGCGTACCGCTCGACCTCGGCGTCGTCACGGACACGGTCGGCTCGCTGCTGAGCGGCGTCTGCAAGGTGACGGTCAACGTGGTCGACACGGCGGTGCGACCCGTTCCCGGTGCCGGAGAACCGGTCGCCGACGGGGTGAACGACGCCGTCGGCGACGTCACCCGCAACGCCAAGAAGGCCACCGACACGCTCGGCGGACGCGACTCCGTCGTGCCCGGTCCCGGTGACGACTCCGGCGAACCGTCGGAACCGGAACCCGGTGAGGATGGCGGTGGCGGCCCGGACTCCGGCTCGGGTGCCGGCAACGGATCCGACCACGGAGCCGGCAACGGATCCGGCGGCGACGAAGGCGGCACGGGTACCCGCGAACCGAACAGCCCGGTCGTGGAAGGAAACGGGTCGGGGTCGGGCTCCGGGGGTTCCGGCGGCGCCTCGGCGCTGGCGGCACCCGCGGCGATGTCGCCCGAGCTCCGGTACGCCGGGATCCCGGTGGCCCGCGGGGCGATGTTCGACGCCGCGCCCGGCCTGCGCTACGGCGGTCAGATCCCCGGCTACAACCCCGAGTTCGGCGTACTGGGCAGTGCCGGCGACCCCGGCGGCCCGGCAACCGGCGCGGGCGGGAACGCCCAGGACACCGCACCCGAACCCGACGGCAGGGCGACGGGACAGGGCCAGGAGAACACCGACCTGCGCACGGCCGGCGACGCCTCGTCACTGCCCTCGGCCGCACCCGAGGACGAACGCGGGCCGTCGATCCCGATGCTGCTGGCGGTGCTCGCACTCGCGGGTGTCAGCGCGGGTCTGGTCCGCACCTGGGTCATCCAGCGCGCGAGCGCCTGACCCGGCAACGTCGTCGCGGCCCGGCAGCGTCCGGGCACGTCGTCCCGGCACACGGTGCGGGCCCGCACCGCCACTGCAGGCCACCACCCACGGTCCGGCCTCGCACGGTCCGGTGACGACGCGCGGCGAGCTTGTCACCGGACCGTGGTCGGCACCACGACGATTCGGCGACGGTGAGTGGTTACCGGCCCGTATCCGTCCGCCCACCCGGTCGTTTACCTTGATAACGCCTCGCTGTGCCGACGCCGCAGGCTTCAGGTCCAGGCCGGGCAACGCCGTTCGGAAAGGGATACCGCTCGAAGTGCGTACCAAGACCGCTTTGACCCGCGCGCTGGGTACGGCCGCCGCCACGGTGGTCGCCGCAGGCCTGACCGCACTGTCCGCGCCGGCCGCAGCCGCCGAGACACAGACGATCGTCGACTCGTGCACCTCGACGGCCGCGGCCCCGATCGGCGCGAAGGTGGTGGTCGACGGCGCCGCGGTCAAGGGCCCGGTCCGTACCGGTGCCGAAGAGGCGAAGACCCAGATGCTGCAGGCGACGTGGCCGAAGAAGCTGGCCGAGGAGATCTCGAAGCACAAGCTCGAGGTCGGCACCGTGCCGAACAAGGCCACGGGCGCCATCGGCGGCGAACCCATCGCCGCGGCCGTGGGCGAGGCACTCGACGGCCACTGGGCGCTCGGCGTCATGCCCAGTACGAAGGAGCGCGTCCTCGAGTCGATCAAGAACAAGGTCGGCGGCGTCTGCGGGATGCCGGTGGAGGCCACGAACTACTCGAAGCCCACGAGCTCGCGGCCGCAGTCGCCGAACCAGGGCTCGAACCCGCAGCAGGGCGGCGGCTCCTCCGGTGAGCACCAGCAGCAGCCGTCGCAGCCCGGTGGCCAGCAGCGCGGCGTTCCTGTCACGCCGGACGGCCCGCAGGGCAGCGGCGATGCCTACGCGGCCCCGCGCGACTACAGCGACATCCCCGAGGCCTCCGCACCGACGCAGGGCAGCGCCGTACCCCCGGACATGCGGTACTCGCCGCAGGACGGGGTCCCCGGTGCCCCGGATTCGCCCGAGTACGGCGTGCTGAGCGACGGCGGCATCGGTGAGGGCGGCAAAACCGGCGGAGGCGACGTGCGCAACGCGGGCAACGCCGACGCGCTCGCCGCCGACGACGCGGCCCCGAACCAGGTGCAGCTGCCGATGTTGCTCGCCGTGGTCGCCCTCGCGGGCGTCACCGCGGCACTCGTCCGCACCTGGGTTCTCCGCAAGGCCGCCTGACCCCACCGGCTTCCGGTTGCGTCCCGAAGGAGCCCTTCGGGGCATCCGCCTGCCTCCCCCGGGGACGCGCGGCGGTGGCTGACGTGGCCGTTCCGGTGCGATGACCGGCCCCGGAACAGGTCTCGTCGGCCCCGGCGGATAGACTGTCGGTTCGACATTGCCCTCCTGCCACGGATCGTCCGTGGCCGCCCGAGCCCATAGGAGGTGAGTGGTTGTGTCACGCCATTACGAGGTAATGGTCATCCTCGACCCGTCGCTCGACGAGCGGACGGTCGCACCCACCCTGGAAAACTTCCTCAAGGTCATCCGCAACGCGGGTGGCAGCGTGGAGAAGGTCGACATCTGGGGTCGTCGCAGGCTCTCGTACGAGATCAACAAGAACGCCGAGGGCATCTACGCGGTGCTCGAGCTGATCTCCGAGCCCGACGACGTCAAGGAGCTCGACCGGCAGCTGTCGCTGCAGGAGACCGTGCTGCGCACCAAGGTGGTCCGCCGCCAGGAAGTGCGCGGAGCCAAGCGCGCCGCGAAGATCGCCGCGAAGGCCTGAGGCGGCAGCCATGGCCGGAGACACCATCATCACGGTGGTCGGCAACCTGACCGCGGACCCGGAACTCCGGTTCACGCCGTCCGGTGCCGCCGTTGCGAACTTCACCGTCGCCTCCACCCCGCGCCAGTTCGACCGGCAGAGCGGTGAGTGGAAGGACGGCGAAGCGCTGTTCCTGCGCTGCAACATCTGGCGCCAGGCCGCGGAGAACGTCGCCGAGACGCTCACGCGAGGCGCTCGGGTCATCGTGCAGGGCCGGCTCAAGCAGCGGTCGTTCGAGACCAAGGAAGGCGAGAAGCGGACCGTCGTCGAGCTCGAGGTCGACGAGATCGGCCCGTCTCTGCGGTACGCGACGGCCAAGGTCAACAAGGTCAGCCGCGGCGGTGGCGGCGGCGGTTTCGGTGGCGGAGGTGCTGCGGCGCCCGCGGCCTCCGGTTCCGGTGCTCCCGCCGACGACCCGTGGGGCAGCGCGCCTCCCGCCGGCGGCGGTGGCGGCTTCTCCGACGAGCCGCCGTTCTGAGACCGCGCTCGCCAGTCCCGACATCAGCAACCACGCACTAAGTTCCCCAGGAGTACACAGTGGCTAAGCCACCGGTTCGTAAGCCGAAGAAGAAGGTCTGCGTCTTCTGCAAGGCCATCAAGCAGGGCCACCCCGAGGCCATCGACTACAAGGACACCAACCTGCTGCGGAAGTACATCTCCGACCGCGGCAAGATCCGTGCCCGTCGAGTCACCGGTAACTGCAGCCAGCACCAGCGCGACGTCGCCATCGCGGTGAAGAACTCGCGCGAGATGGCGCTGCTGCCCTACACGTCGACCGCGCGCTGAGAAGGGAGTCAGTCATGGCGAAGATCATCCTGACGACCGACGTCGACCACCTCGGCGGCCCCGGCGACATCGTCGAGGTGAAGGACGGTTACGCGCGCAACTACCTGCTGCCGCGCGGCTACGCGATCCCGTCCTCGAAGGGCGCGGAGAAGAACATCCGCACCATCCGCCGTGCCCAGGAGGCCCGCCGGGTCCGCGACCTCGACCACGCCAAGGAGCTGAAGACGCAGCTCGAGGGTATGGGCCACATCGCGGTCGCGGCGAAGGCGTCCGAGGGTTCGAAGAAGCTGTTCGGTTCGGTCACCACGGCCGACATCGTCGGTGCGATCAAGGCCGCGGGCGGCCCGCTGCTCGACAAGCGGGTCATCCACGTCGACGGTCACATCAAGACCGTCGGCAAGCACGCGGTGACGGCCCGTCTCCACCCCGATGTGAAGGCGGACGTGAAGCTGGATGTGCAGCCCAAGTAAGTCCTGAGCTCACACGCGAATGGCGGGTCCTCCGACACGGAGGGCCCGCCATTCGTCGTTGGGTGCCCCGACCCACGGCCGACCCACGCGGGTGAACAGTCCTGGGTGAACAGTGCGTGAATCGCCCGGCAGACGCCCAGCGCCGGAGGCCGGTTCCCGTCGCGGGCGAAGATTTCCGGACGCGAAGGAAACCTTTCCGCTGCCAGGATCGTCCTACTTTCGACACGGTTGACGCCCTCGACCGGGGGCGTAAAGCTTGCGGACAGGCGGTGTCGAACCGCGACGGGGGACGAGAGGAAGGGGCAGCAGGTGGAAGCGCAGATCGCCGGCGGCGGCGGGGGCATGTTGTCGAAGATGCCGACGCCGATGGTCCACATGACCAAGAACACGGCGAGCTTGGGCGAGTTCGCCAAGCAGGCGGCGAGCTCGGCGGCCGGCGGTGGCTACTCCTTCAGCCCTGAGGAGATCGACGCGGTGTTGTCGCAGTGGGAGCAACTGCGCGACGACCTGCAGAACGACGTCGACGAGGCCAACCGGATCGCGGGCGTGCAGGCACCGGGCAACGAACCGGCGAGCAACACGTTCGTCGGCTCGGCCAACCCTGCGGGACAGGCGCTGCTGCAGCAGACCATGAGCATGCTCAAGCACACCGAGCAGTACATCGAGGCATTGAAGAAGGCCAAGGGCGTCACCGAGGCCGCCGACACGCAGGCCGCCGAGGACGCGGGCAAGGCCGGCGGGGTGCTTGGATGAGACGCCGCCCCGCGGGTGCGGTGCTCGCCGCGGCGGTTGCCGGCCTGGTGCTGTCGGCCTGCGGTTCCCCGACCGAAGGAGAGGCGACCGGCGGGGGCGACCCGTCGGCGCCTGCCTCGTCGGCGAGTGAGCCGGGCCCGTCGTCTCCTGCCGACGACTCGAGCGGACAGGCACCGCCAGTGAGCGATCCGGTCGACGTCGCCGCCCTCGAACAGGATCCGTGCGCGGCGCTGTCGAGCTCGCAGACGCAGGAACGCAACCTGGAGCAGGGCGAGTCCGAACCGATGTCCGACGGTTCGCCGACCTGCATCTACCGCTACGCCGACGGTTCGGGCAGCCGGGTCCGGTTCGTCGCGGTGCAGGATTTCGCGAATGGTCTGGACGACGTCTACGCCAGGGCCGACAGCCTCGCGGTGTTCGAGCCGACCGAGGTCGAAGGCCACCCGGCGGTGGTCACGCAGACCCACCGCGACGACCGCGACAACGGCTTCTGCGACCTGCAGGTCGGGCTCACCGACGAGTACGTGGTGTCGCTGATGGCCCAGGTCACCGAGGCGAGCGAAGACTATCCGCAGGGATGCGAGGTCGCCGAGGTACTCGCCGGCGACATGATTCACAACCTTCGAGGGGACGCGTGACGCAGATGGAACCGCCCTCCGCCGCGCCCCGTCAGAACCACATCGCGACCAAGGGAGCCTGAGATGGTGCTGCCAGTTCTCGTTCCGATCGCCGCCGGTGCGGGCGGCTACATCGCCGACTCGGTGGCGAACAGCCAGGACGGTCAACAGCAGGTCAGCTCGTCCGGCTGCATCGACGCATACCAGATTTACCAAGCCATCACGGGCGGTCCCGGCACTGCCTCGCTGCACGACGGTCGGTCCGCGACCGAGGTGCTGCAGAGCCGCTACCAGCAGCGCGTGGCGCAGATCGAGCAGCTCGACAAGAAGATGGACGCCGCCTGGACCGGTGAAGGCGGCTCCAGCGCCCGGATGGGCGCCGAGCCGCTGAAGGTCTGGATGGAGGATTCCAACGCGAACCTCGCCAAGAGCGGCGCCGTCCTGAACAACCAGTCGAGCGCGTTCGAGAAGGTCCGCACGACGGTTCAGCCGCTGCCGAACAATCCGCCGGAGAGCGGCTTCTGGAACGACGTGGCCCCGTGGGAGACCGACACGGACCGCGAGATCCAGCAGTACAACGAGAACGCCAAACGCAATGTCGCGGCGTTCGAGGCGTACAACAGCGAGAGCACGCACAACGCCAATTCGATGCCGCAGTTCAGCGAGATGCAGGGCTCGTTCGGAGACGTGTCACTGGCCGAGTCGGGTGTCGCCGAGGGCGGTATCGCCAAGGACTTCATCCACAACGGCGGCGGGTCTGCCGACGGCAGCGGTGGCAGTGGAGGTGCCGGCGGCTACGGCACCGGAGGCGGCAGCGGTAGCGGCGGTGGTAGCGGCGGTGGTCAATACCCCGGCCCTGGCACGCCCGGTCCCGGCGCTCCCGGTCCCGGTACGCCCGGTCCCGGCACGCCCGGTCCGGGCAACCCCGGGCCCGGCTACCCGCCCGGCACACCCGGTCCCGGCACTCCGGGGCCCGGTTACCCGCCGGGGACCCCCGGTCCTGGTGACTCCTGGGATCCGTCGATTCCGGGTCGCCTGCCCGAGGACGACAGCACCAGTTCATCGGGCTTCGACACGGGCTTTCCCAACGGGCAGTTCGGTGGCCCGTACGCACCCGGCACGCCCGGCCCTGGCGCGAGCAACTTCGGCCCCGGTAGCAGCAACTTCGGTCCGGGCGGCACCAGCGCTTACGGTCCCGGTGCCGTCGGATTCGGTCCGGGCGGCAGCGGTGCCGGTTCGGGTTACGGCTCGGGTTCCGGTTACGGCTCGGGTGCAGGCGGCGCGGCCGGTGCAGGCGGCGCCGGTGCGGGCAGCGCGGGCGCGGGCGGCGCGGCCGGCCGTGGCGGTGCGATGGGCATGGGCGGTGGCGCCATGGGCTCCGGAGCCGGTGCCGCGGGCGCCGCGGGCGCGGCGGGAGGTCGCGGCGGCATGATGCCGATGGGCGCCGGTGGACGTGGCCAGCAAGGTGACGACGACGAGGAACACGAGCGCAAGTTCATGATCGACGAGGACGGCAACAAGCTGTTCGGCACCGATCAGAAGACCGCTCCGCCCGTGATCGGCGAATAGGACATACCACCCAGACGGGTCGGATATACCATTACGGCTCACCCGATCGGGCCGCTGCCACGTAGCTTCTCGGCAGCGGCCCGATGTCTGGCCCACCCGGTTCCACTCGACTCAACCCCTGGCCCGATGCCGCGGCCGGACTCCGGTCCGCGGGCCGTGCACCCCGAAGAGGCAGCGCCGTGCTCGAGCACCAGGAGATTCTCCGTACCCGCACCCTCGTCCGCCTGCTCCAGCGGACGGGAACCGAACCACACGCGACTCTCGAGAAGGGCGCGACGTGGTACAGCCGCGAGGCGCTGCAGCAAATCGACGCCGAGATCCATGCCGAGCTCGCGCGCGTCGGCCTGGCGAACGAGAACGGGGTGCACCCGGACCTGCTTGCAACCGTCGAGGCCATCGGTCACCCCGAGCTGGAGTACTACGGCTGGATCAGCGGCCTGCACGACGGCGCGCCCGTCGACCTGTCCGTGCTGGCGGGCAGCGGCCGCGGTGAGGCGTTCACGCTGGTCAACAACGAGGCCGCCGGAGTGGTGGTACTGGCCAGCGTCCCGGCGCGGGAGCTGGTGGACGCGTTCCTGCTGCAGTTGCCACAGCAATCGCCCGCGAACGCGCACGCACTCTCGGTGCCGAAGGCCAAGGTGGAGGGCCGGAAGGGCGAGTCGCTGAGCGAGGACTCGCTGATGCGGTCCGAGGTGCCGGACGCGGCCCAGCGGGAGCTGAACGAGTTCAAGCGCATCATGGGGCTCGAACGCACCGGTGGTGGGCAGTTGTACGTGGCGGCACGGAACCGGTCCGGACAACGCCAGCGCGCGGAGAAGCCGATCACCTACCTCGACACCGCCGAGGGCCGTTGGCTGATCGAGGAGACCCCGGGCACGGGTGAGCCGATGCTCGCCGCCGCGCCCGCGACGCCGGAGCTGCTGCGATCGCGCCTGCGTGAGGCGCAGCGCACGCTGGCCGACTGACAGGCTGCCCCCGGCCTCCGCTGCCCTCTCGACGGTGCGTGATGAACGGTGACAGTGAGTGCCCGCTCGTTCGGCCGCTGGACAACCCGCCCACAGCACTCGCCGTGATCACACCGGCACCGGCGATATCCACAGCCCGCAACGCTCCCGGACTCTCGCGACACGCCGAAGGAGCGGTTTCCGCCGACACGCCGAGAGTGTGACCACAAACTTATCCACAACCTGCCCACAAGGATTGACCAGGGGCTTTCCCTCGGACGGGCGATGGTTTCCCCACCTTGTACACAGGCCGACGGCACGTTGTGACTGGTTCAGCCCACTCATCCACAGGCAATGCACAGCGGGACGCACACCGGTCCCCAGGCCCAATTGCAATGCGCCGTCCGAGCGATCTAGCGTGCTTCTCGCGCGCCCGTCTGCGCGTGTGAGGCAGCGACCCCGGCGGCGCTCCGACAGTGCCGTCCGGCGGCCGGACTACGGTATGATTCGAACTTCCGTTCGATGTCCAGGCGTACGCAGGCCCGGCCGGGCGGTGGCCGTGCCCGCCGGACACCCCGCACGAGGGCACCCGGCACCGTGGAGACTCGAACGGCGCACACGGCCGATCGACAGCCACGGCAACCACGACCACCGAGACAGCCACGAGAGCCACGACATCCACAACAGCGGATGCTCGAACGACGACGAAGGAGGTGCGCGAACCGGTGGCGATCACCGACGACCGCGGTCCCACGACGAGCGGCGGCGAGCACGGCACGTTCGACCGCCAGCCGCCCCAGGACGTCGCCGCGGAGCAGTCCGTGCTCGGCGGCATGCTGCTGTCGAAGGATGCGATCGCCGACGTCGTCGAGGTGCTGCGGCCCGGCGACTTCTACCGGCCCGCGCACCAGGCGGTGTACGACTGCATCCTCGACCTGTACGGCCGCGGTGAACCCGCCGACCCGATCACGGTGTCGGCGGAGCTGGAGCGCCGCAGTGAGCTGAGCCGGGTCGGCGGAGCGCCGTACCTGCACACGCTCATCGCGACCGTGCCCACGGCCGCGAACGCCGGGTACTACGCACAGATCGTCGCGGAGAAGGCGGTCCTGCGACGGCTCGTCGAGGCGGGCACGCGGATCGTGCAGTACGGCTACGGTGCCGACAACAGCGGCGGCGACGGTAACGACATCAACGAGGTGGTCGACCGCGCCCAGGCCGCGATCTACGAGGTCACCGAGCGCCGCACCAGCGAGGACTACGTCGCGCTTGAGGAACTGCTCCAGCCGACGATGGACGAGATCGACGCCATCGCCTCCCGCGGCGGTGACGCGCAGGGCATTCCCACCGGCTTCACCGACCTCGACGACGTGACGAACGGGCTGCACCCCGGTCAGATGGTCATCGTCGCGGCCCGGCCGGGTGTGGGTAAGGCGCTCGCGCTCGACACGCAGCTGGCCACTCCGTCCGGGTGGACCACGATGGGCGAGGTGCAACCGGGTGACCAGCTGATCGGCTCGGATGGGCGGCCCACGACCGTCGTGGCCGCGACCGACGTCATGCACGGCCGCCCGTGCTACGAGGTGGAGTTCTCCGACGGAACCGTGATCGTCGCGGACGCCGAGCACCAGTGGCTGACCGACACGCGCGCATCCCGGCGGGGAAACGCCCGCGCCGAGGTCCGCACCACCGAGCAGCTCGCCGCCACGGTCCGGTGTGGCACCGCCGACAGCCGCGTCAACCACTCCGTACAGCTCGCGCAGCCGCTGGATCTTCCCGAACGCGTCCTCCCACTGCACCCCTACGCGCTCGGTGCCTGGCTCGGCGACGGCCACGCCGCAGCCGCCCGGTTCACCACCGCCGACCCGGAGATCATCACCTACCTCGAAGCCGAGGCAGGGCTGTTCGTCCCCAGGACCGGCAAGTACGCGTACACGTTGCGCTTCCCGGAACCCGAACCGACGGAATTCCGGTCCTGCGTCGTCTGTGGCGCGGCGTTCCTACCGCGGACCAGTGAGGTCAGGACCTGCGGCCAGTCGTGCGGTGGAAAGGCGCGCTTCGTCTCCGAACCCGTTCCGGCCCCCTCGTGTCCCGACTGCGGGAAGCCGTCCTCGGGTTTCCGACTGTGTCAGGAATGCCGCGATCACCACGGGACCGTGCAAGCGGTGTTGCGGACTCTCGGCGTGCTGGGCGACAAGCACATTCCGGTCGACTACCTCCGCGCTTCGGAGGAACAACGACGAGCGCTGCTGGCGGGGCTCCTCGACACCGACGGCACCGTGACGGCCTCGGGCGGTGTCCAGTTCTCCGTCACCGACGAACGTCTCGCGGACGGCGTGTACGAGTTGGTCGTCGGCCTCGGCTACCGGTGTTCCCGGACCACCAAGCAGGTGCGTGGACGAACCGGAGCGACGTCGGTGGCGCACACGCTCACGTTCACGACCCATGACCGCGTTTTCTGGTTGCAGCGCAAACACCTGGTGCACAAGGAACGGCTCACCGGGCGCAGCCCGCGGCCGACCCCGCGGTACGTCGTGGAGGTCCGCCCCGTGACCAGCGTGCCCGTGCGGTGCGTCGAGGTCAGCGCGGGGGACCACCTGTATCTCGCCGGACGCTCCATGGTCCCGACACACAATTCGACCCTGGGCCTGGACTTCGCCAGGTCGTGCTCGATCAAACACGGCATGACCAGCGCGATCTTCTCGCTGGAGATGAGCCGCACCGAGATCGTCATGCGCATGCTGTCAGCCGAAGCACGCATCCGACTGGCCGACATGCGCGGTGGCCGCATGTCCGACGACGACTGGACGCGGCTGGCGCGGCGCATGAGCGAGATCAGCGAGGCGCCGCTGTTCGTGGACGACTCGCCGAACCTGACGATGATGGAGATCCGCGCGAAGGCCCGCCGCCTCAAGCAGCGCAACGACCTGCAGCTCGTCGTCGTCGACTACATGCAGCTGATGACGTCGGGCAAGCGCGTCGAATCGCGGCAGCAGGAGGTGTCGGAGTTCTCTCGGCAGCTGAAGCTGCTGGCGAAGGAACTCGAAGTGCCGGTCGTGGCGATCAGCCAGCTGAACCGTGGCCCGGAACAGCGGACCGACAAGCGTCCGATGCTGTCGGACCTGCGTGAATCCGGTTCGCTGGAACAGGACGCCGACATCGTCATGCTGATCCACCGGCCGGACGCCTTCGAGCAGGACGACCCACGCGCGGGGGAGGCGGACCTGATCCTGGCCAAGCACCGTGCCGGTCCGACGAGCACGATCGCCGTCGCCCACCAGCTGCACTACAGCCGCTTCGCCGACCTCGCCCAGCAGTAGCCGGGCACGGCCGGACGCGCGGCCGTAGCCGGAGTCACGTCGACACGGGCAGGCATTCGGCGAGCAGGCCGACGACGTCGCGCCACGCCCGCTCGGCGTGCAGCGGGTGATGGCCGACGCCGGGGAGCACCTCCTGGTCGACCGTCGGATGGTGGAACGCGTGGAGCGCTCCGCCGTAGACCACGAGGCGCCAGTCGACGCCCGCGTCCTGCATCTCGGCGGCGAACGCGTCCCGCTGCTCCGGTGCCATGATCGGATCCTCGGAGCCGACCCCGGCCCACACGGGGCACCGAATGTTCCGTGCTTCGTCGGGCCTGCCCGTGACCAGGCCGTTGACCGTGCCGATCGCGCGGAGGTCGGCGCCTGCGCGGCCGAGTTCCAACGCGACCGCACCGCCGGTGCCGTAGCCGACGGCGGCGATCCGCTCGGGGTCGGTCCGTGGTTCGCCGCGGAGCACGTCGAGTGCCGCCTGGCCGATGTCACGCAGTCGGTCCTGGTCGCCGAGCAGCGGACTCACCCGCGCCAACATCTCGTGCGGGTCGGTGAACCAGTGCCCGCCGTGGAGGTCGAAGGCCAGCGACACGTATCCGAGTTCGGCGAGGGCGTCGGCCCTGCGGCGCTGGACGTCGGACACCCCAGGGCCTTCGGGGCCGAGCAGGACCGCGGGTCGACGTCCGGATCCGGCGGGGAGCGCGAGGTGGCCGACCATCGTCAGGCCGTCGGCGGGGTATTCGACAGTGCGCGTGGTGACAGCTGGCATGGAGTCGAACGTAGGCCACGTGGGTACCCGACGGTCCCGTGTTCACCCGCGGCGGAATCCGCTCCGGAGCTCTGCGGTGGCGGTATCCCGGTGTGACCGCCGCCGACTCGGGAATGGACGAGTACACCGAGCCACATCTCCGCGCGCCCACCGACCTCACGGCACCGCCGACACCCGAAGGGCATCACGATGACCGACACCCGCACCACACAGGTCCATACCGTCTACATCGATGCGCCGGCCGAGAAGGTGTGGCAAGCACTCACCGATTCCGAGTACACGAACAAGTTCGGCTACGGCGGCGAGGTCACCTTCGAGGCGCAGCCGGGTGGGCGGATGGTCCACCACACGACGCCCGCGATGAAGGAGATGGGCATGGGCGATGTGGCAGTGACCGCCACGGTCGTCGAGATCGACGCGCCGCACCGGCTCGTACTGGACTGGCAGGCCGCCTGGCACACCGACGAACCGCCGCAGCGCCTCACCTACGACGTCGTCCAGGGCGGGTCCGGTCTGACCAGGGTGACCCTGACGCACGACGTGACCGATGCCCCGGAGACCGGGAGCGACGTGGCGGGCGGCGGCGACGCGGAACGGGGCGCAGGCGGCTGGCCGTGGATCCTGTCCAGCCTGAAGACGCTGCTCGAGACCGGCCGCACGATGACCACCGCGGGCAGCTGACACCCGCGGACCGACCATCGGACGGTGGTCGGACAGTGGTCGGGGCACCGCGGCGCACTAGGGGCGGTAGCTGGCACGCACGTGGAAGCGTTCGCCCTGCGGGCCGAGGATGCTGAGGAACTCGGCAGGACGTTGGTCGGCGTTCCCGAACCAGTGGGGCAGATGGGTGTCGAACTCGGCGACCTCGCCCGCGGTGAGCACGAGGTCCTGGTCACCGAGGATGACGCGCAGCCTGCCGCTGAGGACGTACAGCCAGTGGTAGCCCTCGTGCGACCGGGGCGTCGGGGTCCGGTCGTTCGGCTCACCCGGCAGGATGTGCTTGAACGCCTGCAACCCGCCCGGCCTGCGCGTCAACGGCAGGACGGTCAAGCCGTCGCGGCGCATCGGCCGCGGATACACCCGCGGATCGCCGACCTCCGGCGCTCCGACCAGGTCGTCCAACGCCCGCCCATACGCCCTCGCCAGCGGCAGCAGCAGGTCGAGCCCCGGTTTGCGCTGTCCCGATTCGAGGCGCGACAGCGTGCTCACCGAGATGCCCGTGAGTTCGTGCAGCGCGCTCAACGTCAGGTCCGCCTCCGCGCGCAGCTTCCGCAACCGCGGTCCCACGGCCGTCAACACGGCGTCGAAGTCATCGTCCATGCCCGAAATTGCAGTTCCGGCAACAGGTGTTGTCAACACGCGCGGTCACGGTGTTGCGGATCCGGCAAGAGGGTTTGTCGGTTCACGGTCGGCGAGCGCACCGTGGCGGTATGACTCAGCAGCAGACCGGCGGCGCCGCCTTCTGGGACGAGCGCTACCGCGAACAGGAGCAGCTCTTCAGCGGAAACCCCAACGGCGTGCTCGTCACCGACGTCGCAGACTTGCCGCCGGGGCAGGCGCTCGACGTCGGCTGCGGCGAAGGCGGCGACGCGTTGTGGCTCGCGCAGCGCGGCTGGCACGTCACCGCGATCGACATCTCACGCGTGGCACTGGAACGAGCGGCTCGGACCGCCCGCGAGCACGGCCTCGGCGAGCGCATCAGCTGGGTCCGCGGCGACCCCACGACCATGCCCCCGCCAGCGCGAGCGTTCGACCTCGTGTCCGCGCACTACTTCCCGCTGCGCCGGGACGCCGGAAGCGGCGCCGAATCGGGACGCGGTGCGCTCCGCAGCCTGCTCGACGCCGTCTCGCCGGGCGGGACGCTGCTGTTCGTCGGCCACGACCCGAGAGGCGTCGACGAAAGTCACGAGCCGCACGCCTACTACCAGCCCGACCAGGTCGCCGAGCTGCTCGACGACGACTGGAACGTCGAGTGCCACGAGACCCGCGCCCGCACGTCAGCCCCGCCCGAAGGCACGCACCACACCCACGACGTCGTGCTCCGCGCCCGCCGCCGTCGGTGAAGGGCCCGCTCACGCGGCGCGTCGACGTGGCGGCGCGGCAGACATTTCACCCTGAGGAGGGCGATCTCTGGTCGCCGCTCTAGAGATGTCTTCGCGCAAGCTCCGCGATCCGGCTCCAGGGCAGGTGGCGCCGAAGCAGCCCGGCTCGCTTTCGCGGATTCGGTTCGCTTCTGGCGGCATCTGCCGCTACCTGCACGACTGCAGGAACCTTGCCCAGAGCCTCGGCCATCCAGACGAGCGAAGCAGGGCCAAGAAGCCGATTGTAGGTCCGCTTCGCGCTCGTGTTCGGTTGACGCCTTCCTAACCAGCCCCTCGGTGCAACTAGCCCGGTGGCCGGGTCCACCTAGAACGGCGGGCTGTCGTCGTTCTGCCGTTCCGCGTCGGTGGTGTCTCGCGCCGGTGCAGCTACGACGGCTTGGCGATGTACCGGGGCGTCGCGTCCCAGTACGCGACGTGTCGGGCTGTCGTGTCGCGCGGCGCAGCGCGCCGAGGTGTCGCGTGTCGGGGCAGTGCGTGTCGGGGTGAGGATGGGGTGGCGGTGTGCGGTGTAGGTCGCCCCGTGTGGTGTGGTCACGCGGGTGTTGCCGTGGACGGGGTCGTAGCGGGTGTTCCAGCCGGGCTGGTCTTTCAGCCGGTGGTGCCGTCGGCAGCGCGGCCCGCCGTTGGCGACCGAGGTTGAACCACCACCGCCGCCGTCGTCGGTTGTGGCCCAGGGGTGTTCGTGGTCGTGGTCGCAGTGCCGGGCCGGTCGGTGGCACCAGGGCATGACGCATTCCCGGTCCCGCACCCGCACCAGCTCGCGGATCACCGCACTCGGCCGCCGCCGCCTGCGCCCCAGATCGACCGGTTCGCCCGTGCCGGGATCGCACAACACCGCGCGCCAGATGCTGCGCTCGTTGGTCATGATCTCCCGGGCAATCGGAGCCGGGACCGGCCCGTAACCGTCCAGCTCACACCCCTCGTCGGAGATCGCCAGGGCCGCATCCACCGGAATATGCAGAGACACCATCGCCGCCGCCTCCAGCGGCGTCACCCCGGGATCGCGTCCCAGCAGCAGGTCGGCGGTAACGTCCGCGCGCAACTGGTCGAGGGTGCGCTGGTCGCCACCGCGGCGCAGCGACCGCGCCATCCCATCCACCCGCGAATAACACGCCGCCGCCACCTCCGCCGGCAGGCTCACCTCCAGCGACGACATCACATGCTCACCCGGGGCGAGTTCCAGCTTCCGCTCCACCCGCGCCCGGCGGGAACGCTCAACCTGCCCACCCGGGTCGACCCTCTCCACCAACCGTCGCACCCGCTGGGCCAGGTTCCCCGGCTGCCACGCCGTCTCCGGCGCATCCACCAACTTGTCCGCCAACAAAGCATCGACGCTCCGGGCAGCCTCATCGTCGAGCGGGTCGACCACCGCCAACACCCGCCGCGCTCCGTACGCCTCGAGCTCACCGGACCGCATCGCGTCGAGCAGCTGCGGCATCCGCCGCACCAACGAGGCACCGTCGTCGATGCGGCGTTCGACCTCCCGCGTCGAGACCCGCAACACCGGCGTCAACTCCTCCGCCACACCGCGGTCATCACCCACAGCCGCCGAAATATCGGCCAGCAGCGCCAGTTCCTCGGCATCCAGCCGCGCCCGCCGACCCCGCAGGCCCTGAAGCCGCTCGATCTTGTCACCAACACCGTCGTCCCCCACGTCATCCACAACCTCCATATTATCGAACTCATGGTCGAAACAACCATTACACAATGGAGTGGACCGATGCCGACCGCGCAGCCGAAAGCTCGACCAAGGAAACGACTCGGGGCGGCCCGCACATGGTCGGCCGGTTCCATCGCCGCACGGTTCTCGACCTGCCCATCGATCCGGCAACGCGCAGCGGAAGTCTGCTGGCCCTGGTGCTCCATCCATAGATCGTTGTGGTCATGGTTCTCGGATGGAGCGCTAGGGCATGATCACGTCATGAGCGACGTCATTCTGATGTCCGATCCCCGGGTCGCTGCCGTGCCTGTCGATGACTGCGATGAGCCACTTGTCGATGTGGGAAGCGACGGCGAGATTCTGGTGGACGACCGCCGACGCGACCCGGCAGGCGATTTCCGCATGGTTCGCCGTGGCGTACACGAACGGATCCACCACGCACAACGCCTGCTTCCCGCCGGGATGCGTTTCCTGTTCGTCGAGGGCTACCGCCCACCCTCGCTGCAACGCCGCCACTTCGAGGAGTACGCCGCGACCCTTGCCACTGCCCAGCCCGATTTGTCGGGCGATCAACTCCACGCTGCAGCCAGCCGTTACGTGTCACCACCGGAGATCGCTCCGCACAGCGCAGGCGCGGCGGTCGATCTCACCCTCGCCGACGCCGAAGGACGCGAGTTGGACCTCGGCACCCGCGTGAATGCCAACCCGGAGGAAAGCTCCGGAGCCTGCTACATGGCTGCCTCGAGCATCAGCGACGAGTGCCGCACCCGTCGCGAGGTGCTGGCGGCGGCGCTGACCGGCGCGGGGTTGGTCAATTACGCGACCGAGTGGTGGCACTGGTCGTACGGTGACCGCTACTGGGCTCTCACGAGCGGAGCCCCGGCTGCCGTCTACGGTCCGGCCTGAGTTCACGGCCTCGGCCCGTTCCCAACCTGGTGGTCAGCACCAGCAGGACGGCGGGGATGGCGACCGCAGCGGACAACGCGATCATCAGGCCGATTCCTTCGGCCTGCGTGAGGTGGTGCAGCAGCCGGGCGTGGATGACGACGTGGGCCACTGCGAACACCAGGTAGCTGACCAGAGCGATCCGGGCCAGATCGCGCGTGGTCACGACGACGGCCGCGATCAACACGACCGACAGAGCCAGGCTCATCGCGCCGTAGTCGAGCATCAGATGTTCGTTGTAGTCCATGCGCATGCCGACCCACGGGATCGCAAAGAACGCCCGCGGGAACAGCAGGGCCCAGCAGCCGATGACGAGCTGCGTGGCGAGGAGGAACCCCAGCCCGCCGCGCAGTACCGCCGTGACACCCGTGTTCATCCCGGCCTCCTCGTCGACCCTGCCAGGAACTCGTCGAACGTCGTCCGGCCGGCGGCGTTGCCGGGGACGAGATGTCTCCCTTCGCGATAGCCGCGGAACGTCCTGCCCGGCAACGGAAGCGGCAGCACGACTCGGCGACGGCCCGTGACCTGCAGGTATGCCCGGGCGAGTTCGCGAGTGGTGCGGATCTGCGGGCCACCCAGATCGGCCACCCGGCCCGCCGCGGGCTCCGCGGCCAGTGCCGCCAGGCGATCGGCCACATCACGCACGTCGATCGGCTGGAAGCTGACACCCGCAGGCACCGCGACGGCGGGAGACCACCGCTGCATGGCGAAGAACGTCGCGACGAGGTCGTGGAACTGCGTCGTGCGCAGGATCGTCCACGGCAGTTCGGAGCGTTCGACGAGGCGCTCGCAGTGCTGTTTCGCCCGGTAGTAGGCGAGCGGTATCCGGTCACTGCCGGCAATGGACACGTAGACGACGTGGGGGCGGCCGGCGCGGTGAGCTGCGGCGAGCAGATTCCGTGTGGCCGCCACGTCGCCGCGCCCCATTGGTCGTCGCACAGTGGACGACGACCTCCACACCGGCGACGGCGGTCGCCACCCCGGCACCCGTCCGCAGGTCGCCCCGCACCCACTCCGCGCGCCGATCATCCGCGTGCACGCGACTCAGCACCCGCACCTCATGACCGGCGGTCAGCTTGTCCACAACGGCTCTGCCCAGGGTGCCCGTACCACCCGTGACCAGGATCGAAGTTCCCATCGGTCCCACCTTCGGATCGGCGTGCGACACCGCCCGTCGCCGGCGGACGGCATCGCGCGCAACTGGCATTCCCCTTACGAATCGGACGGCCACGCGGAGTGTGACAGCCGCAGAGTCCGGGCCGAGGCGAAACCGAGCTTGTCCGGGGTCGCGGCGATTCGGATTCCGGTGATGACACCGTCGCTCACCTCCAGCACCAGCACCCGACGAGGCCGGGCCCGTGCACGCTCGACCGCTGCACGGCGGGCCGCCGCCGCGTCGCCGTTGACCTCGGACACCACCAGATCCGGACTGTCGCCTGCCTTCGCCAGCGTGCCGAGCAGATACCGCGCCACCTTCGAGCTGCCCACCACGGAACGGCGCGCCCACCCGGCCACCGCCGTCGACCCAGGAGACGACATCCTCGGACAGCAGCCGTTCCGGCAGCTACGGACCCGGTAGTGCTCCCGTCGGGTCCTGGCGGAGATGAGCCGGTTCAGGCAGAGGTTCGTCGCAACCCGGACCAGCCACGCCGACGGCGTCCTGATCGTCTCCGGCCGCGCGCCCGTGCCAACTGACGAACGTGTCTCCTGCAGGACGTCCTCGGCGTCGGCGGCCGAGCCGAGCATCCCGTACGCCACCCGGAACACCAGCGGCCGGTGCCGTTCGAACTCGGCCACGTGGCCTGTCATGACGTCGCCGCATGACAGGGACGGTGAGCCAGGGAACCCATCCGACCTGCGGTGACGGACACCTCTGTACGCGAACCGTGGACCGGGCGTATCGTTGTCGTTGAAATTTCAACATGATGCCGAGAGTTGTCGACCACCGGAGGAGGCGTCATGACCGACCGGATGCCCGTGCTGTACCTGAGCCACGGGGCGCCGCCGCTCGCCGACGACGCCACCTGGACACGCCAGCTCGCCGACTGGTCCACCGATCTGCCGAAACCGACGTCGATCCTCGTCGTCTCCGCCCACTGGGAAGAGGCACCCGCCACGCTCGGCGCCACCACGACGGTCCCGCTCGTGTACGACTTCTGGGGCTTCCCCGACCGCTACTACGAAGTCACCTACGCGGCACCCGGCGCCCCCGACCTCGCCGCCGACGTGCGGAAACTCCTCGGCGAGAACGTCCACGACGACCCCACTCGCGGCCTCGACCACGGCGCCTACGTGCCGCTCGTCGAGATGTACCCCGGCGCCGACATACCCGTCCTGCAGGTGTCGCTGCCGACCCTCGACCCCCGTGCGCTCTACGACTTCGGCCGCCGCCTTGCCCCGCTCAGGGACCGCGGCGTGCTGATCATCGGTAGCGGCTTCTTCACGCACAACCTCGTCGCGATGCGCCAGACCGACGGCTCCGCCGGAACGCCACCCGCGTGGTCGGCCGAGTTCGACGACTGGGGTGCAGGCGCACTGTCCACCGGCGACATCGACGCGCTCCTCGACTTCCGGCACAAAGCCCCCGCGGCCGGGATCGCCCACCCGAGGACCGAACACTTCGCGCCACTGTTCGTCTCCCTCGGCGCAGGCGAGGGCCGCCGGCCGGACACCGTCATCGACGGCTACTGGCACGGCCTCGCGAAACGCTCCGTCCAGCTCGGCTGATCCACCGGCACCGGCGATCGCCCCACACACGGAAGCGGGCCCCGGAAGCGTCATCGCTTCCGGGGCCCGCGAATCACTCAGTCGGCGTCACACGGCCGACGGCGGATGTGTTCGGCTCAGATGAACGCACCCAGGCCGTAGCCGTTGACGGCCACCTCGTCGGCCGCGCCCTGCAGCGCGTCCGCGTCGGCCGGCACGTCCGCCGGAACCTCCGGAGCCGACGGCACGCCGCCGAAGTCCGCGGAACGCATGTCCGTACCGCCCAGCTCGACACCGTTCAGCGACACGTCGTCCAGCGCACCCGCGAACTCACCCTGCGTCGGGTCGGCCGGCAGCTGCGGCACGTGCGAACGCTGCGCCGGCATCGCGGGCAGCTCCGGGGCACCCGCACCGGACAGCTCCGGCAGCAGGCCGTTCACCGGCAGCTCACCGGCGGGCAGGTCGCCCGCACCCGGCATGCCCGGCGCGGCGGGCAGCTCCGGGGCCGACGGCGCCGCGGTGGGCGTCGCCGAACGCTGCATCGGCGAAGCGGAAGCCAGCTCCGGCGCCCGGTTGGCCAGCGCGTCGAAGTACGGCGTGTTCGGCATGCCCGTCGCGGGCAGCTCCGAACCGGTGATCTGCTTGTCGATGATCGGGTCGATCGGCGCGTCGGCGACGGTCAGGTCCGTGTCGTTGCTGGCCATGGTGGTGGCCTGGCCGAGCAGCGCGAGCGGCACGTCGTACACCTGCGCGACGACACCGATCGGACGCTGCATGTCCACACCGGACAGCGCCTGCTGGTCGCCGGCCGTCGTGGTGGTGCCGCTGGACTCGCCCACCGTCGTGTTGTCGCCGATGGCGTTCGCGACCCCGCCGACAGTGGCTGCGTTGCCGAACAGCTGCGCCACCGCGGTCAGCGGCACGTCGACGATCGAGCCGGAGATCGCGCCGCCCATGCCGGACGTCTCCTTGTCGCCGCCGGAGGTGACGTCCACGAAGTTCGCACCGGCACCGTTCGCGACACCGGTGAGGCTGGCCGCGTTGCCGAAGGCCGACACGATCGGCATCGCGTCGGCGCTGACGATGTTGCCCGCGATCGAACCGCCGTCGCCGACGGTCTCCGAGTCGCCGCCCGCCTCGGAGACGACGTCGTTCACGCCGGTGCCCGACGCGGTGCCGATCCAGTTCGCGCCGTTGCCGAACACCGACGCCGCGCCACCGGCCGGAACCTCGACCAGGTTGCCCGCGATGGAGCCTTCCTCACCCGACGTCGTGGCGTCGCCGCCCGCCATCGAGTCGGTCAGGTTGCTGCTGGTGCCGTGACCGTTGCCGATCCAGCTGGCGCCGATCCCGTGCACCTGCGCGGGCATCGACACCGGGACGAAGCCGATGTTGCCCGCAATCGTGCCCTTGTCGCCCGCAGCGGTCGCGTCGCCGCCGGCCTCGGTGATCGTGTCACCCTCGCCCTCGCCGATGCCGTTGCCGATCCAGCTGGCGCCGACACCGAAAACCTGCGCGGGCAGCGCCACCGGCGCCTGCACCAGGTTGGCGTTCGCGAAGCCGTAGTCGTCGATGGTGCTGCCGCCACCGCCGGCGATGACCTCCTTGGTCTCCTCGCCCTCGCCGACGCCCTGGCCGATCCAGCTGCCGCCGACGCCGAAGACCTCGACCGGCGTGGCCAGCGGCACCTGCACCAGGTTGCCCGAACCGGAGGACTCGTTGGCGAGCGTGCCGTTGTAGCCGCCCGCGTCGACGAGCTTGTCGGACTCGGCGCTGCCAGAGGCGTTGCCGATCCACGCGCCGCCCACGCCGAACACCTCGGCGGCCGACGCGATCGCGGCCGAAGCCGTGTTGGAGGACAGGACGGACTCGTCACCCGGCGTCAGCGTGTCGCCGCCGGCGACCGCCTCGGTGCTGTTGACGTGGTCGTTGGCGTGCGCGTTGCCGATCCACGTGCCACCGACACCGAAGATCTCCACCGGCAGCGCCACCGGGGCGTCGACGATGTTGCCCGAGCCCGCGGCCTCGTTGCCGTTCGTGTTGGAGGCGCCGCCCGCGGTCATCGTCGCGTCGGACGCCGTGCCGCCGGCCTGCCGGTCGCCCGAGGTGCCCGTCGCGGCGTTGCCGATCCACGAACCCGCGACGCCCGTCACCGACGCCAGCGACGCGACCTGCGGCTGGGCGATCGTGCCGGATGCGAAGCCGTTCTCGCCCTCCGTCTGGATGAAGCTGTCGATGTCGTGCATGCCCGGCGAGGTGTCGTCGCCCGCGGCGGCGTCGACCATCGACGAACCGGATGCATCGGCGTCACCGCCCCACGTGGCGGCGTTGTTGGCTGCCCGCACCGGCAGCGCGACCGGAGCGCCCACCACGTTGCCCGCGACGGAGCCGCCCTCGCCGTTGGTGGCGAGGTAGCCGCCGCTCTCGGCGGAGCTGTTGGCGTCGAAGTCGGTCTCCGAGTGGCCGAGGAACCATGCGATGGCGTTGCCCGACACCTGCACCGGCGTCGCCAGCTGCGGCGAGACGACGTTGCCCGCACCGGCGCCGTTGGAGCCGTCGGTGTCCACGTCGCCCGTGGTGGTGGCATCCTGCGACGCGCTGCCCGTGGACTTGCCCGAACCGAACAGGCTGCCCGCGTTGCCGGAGATCTGCACCGGCGCCGCCCAGTCGAGGGCCACGACGTTGCCCGCGAGCCCACCGGAGGAGCCGTCGGTGCTGACGTCGGAGTTGTGCTCGTAGGACTGCTCGGAGTCCGAGTGCACCTCGGCGTCACCGAGGATGCCCACCGCGTTGCCCGTGATCTGGATCGGCAGCGCGATGTTGGTGTCGACCTTGTTGCCCATGAACGGGTCGTCGCCCGGCTCGGGCACCTGACGCGCGTCGGTGCTCCCGGCCTGCTGCGTGAGCGTGTCCGTGACCTGATCGGCCTGCGGAACGGACTCGGACACCGGCCCGGGGAGCCGGTCGGCGCCGGCATCGGTCGCCTTCGTGACCGGCGATTCGGCGCTCGGCGCGGCCTTCTCGGTGTGCGGGCCCGTCTGGGTCATCGCCGCATTGCCGCGGTCGGCCGCGGACTGCACGCGCTCGGTGACGGGGGCCGCAGCGTCGTTGACCTTGTCCGTGACGGGCTGGGCCTTCTCCATCGCCGGAGCGGCGGCCTCGTTGACCTTGTCCGTGACGGGCTTGGTGCTGACCTCCCTGTCGACACCGGGCAGGTCGTGCTGGCCCATCGGCGTGCCGACCGCGTTGTCCTCGATCTGAACGGGAACGCTGACGCCAGCATCGAGCGGACCGGCGGGGGAGTCCGGGTCGACGTTCTCGTCTGCGGAAGCGATGCCGGTACCCAGCATCATCATGCCACCGGTCACCAGCGCGGTCTGCAATCCGCGCTTCGCCCAGGTCTGCATTATGTGGTGTTCTCCTTTTCCTAGGTTCCCTGTTGAGAGGGCATATTTGCGCTCCGCCGAACGCGCGGGGACATGAGGCGGATGGCGAGCACGCCGAAAGGCGCGTCGCGGGAAATGCGGGGAAAGGAAAAGCCGACGCGGAGAATAAAAGCGGAAAAACGGAATCCGCAGGGGCGCGCCGGCTACCCCGCGGAAGTGATCAGTCGGGCGTCACACCGGGCTGCGAACCCGGGGACATCGACTTGTGCAGCAGGCCGGAGCGCAGGGCCGCACCCACGGCGGCCACGGCGAACGGCTCGGCCGTGGTGATGACGGCGCCGGACGGCGCATCGGCATGCGTGCTGCCGGCGATCGACGAGTGCGACGGCACGGATGCCGGCACGTACTGCGGGTCGAACTCCGGGACCGACGACCTCGTCGGCTCGCCGGAGTCGGTGTCGACGGCGGCACTTTCGGTGCTCTCGCCGTCGTGACCGGTGTCGTCGACACCGGACGTCTCATGGTGACCGTGGTCCGAAGTGGACGTCACGGTGTGATGCCGCTCGCCGCCGGGCGCGCGGGCGTCGGCGTCGTGCGGTGAAGTCTGGGGCGCGCCTTCGGACAGGTCCGGGCCGCCCGGGCCCATCGGCACGTCGGACGGCGACGGCAAGTCGGCCGGATCGGCCGTGAAGCCGGACCACGGCAGCTCGAAGCCGGACCAGTCGTCCCAGCCGACCGAACGGTCACCGGACCAGTCGTCGGCGGCTGCGCGCAGCGCGTCACCGAAACCGTGAACGGCCTCGCGGGCCCGGCCGGTGACCTTTTTCCAGGTGTGCTCGGCGTGAGGTCGCCCTGCGGAACCGTCGGCGGCGCCGCATGATTCGGACGGCTCGGCGGTCTCCGGCGTGTCGGTGTCGTCCGGGCGATCGGCATCCGGGCGGTCGGCGTCCGAGTCCTGGCACGTTGCGCTCTCGGCGTCGCCGGAGGCTTGGGTGGCGTCGGCACTTTCGGCCGGCTCGGCGGCATCCTCAGCATCCGCCAGGTCTCGGCCACGATCGGCGAAGCGGCCGATGTCGAACCGGTCGCTGTGCGCGTCGTCGAACAGGCCGCGCACGTCGGTCGGACCGGGCGCGGCTGGGTCACACTCGGCGAGATCGCCGGCGTCGACACGGTCCGCGAGGTGGCGGCCGAACGCGGTGTCGGCCGATGCCTCATCGGCCTCCGAGGTGTCGCCCTCCGGCGCACCACCGTGGTCCACACCACCGTCGGGCGACTGCGTCTGCCGTCCGTCGGACCGATCGCCGGAGGACTGGGAATCGGCTGCCTTGGAGCTCGAGGAACCGGAGTCCTTCGCTTGGGAATCCCCGGCACCGGAGGTGAACGGCACGTCGGCCGACGGCTTGGCTTCGCCGATGTTGTCGAGCGGGTTCTCGACCGCGGAGGCGGACGTCGCGCCGAAGCCCCATGCGATCGCGGTGGCGGCCGCTGCGCCTCCGGAGACGGTGAGCGCGCGCCACAACCACCGACGGACGCGCCGGGCGTCCGGTGTCGGGGTCGTCGCTGTCACGCGCACTCCTCGCGAATCTCGAACCCGCACGAATCGGCATCGGGGAACGCCGGTGCGTGCAAGGGCCTCACAAGCCTCGTCCCGTCAGCGCCCACCCTTGGACACCGCGGAACATGAAGAAGAATCGGAAAATGAATTCCGGCGCGGTTTCACCCGCGTGCCGATGACAATGGCAAACCCGAGCCCCGGAAATCACGTCCAGCACGACTTGATGGCACGAAGGTGTGAAAATCACGCGCCGTATCAACGCATCACTCGGCGTAGCAGCCCCCGCCCGTAGATCGACTCACCGCACACGGCGACGTCGACCTCGATACGGTTAGCCCGTGGACGACGACACGGCCCGGACGCCCGGGAGCCTCCCCTCCGACCCCGCATCCCACGGCAGCCCCCTCGACGCCGACGTCGCACGATCGGTGCCGAAGGGCTTCCGGGTCGCGGCAGCGTTGTCCTGGCGGTTCCTGGTCATCGTCGCCGCGCTGTACGTCATCGGGGAGGTCGTCGGCTACCTGCCCGTCGTCGTGATCCCGCTGTCGGTGGCGCTGCTGCTCGCCGCGTTGCTGATCCCCGCGGTGCACCGGCTGATGCGGATCGGCCTGCCGCAGACGTTGGCGGCCGTGATCGTGCTGATCGGCGGACTCGGTGTCGTCGGCGGGCTGCTGACGTTCGTCATCATCCAGTTCACCGAAGGCCTGCCCGCGCTGCAGCAACAGGTCTCGCAGAGCCTCGAACAGATCGAGGACTGGCTCATCAACGGGCCACTGCACCTGCAGCAGACGCAGATCCAGGACGCCATCAACAACGGCGTCCAGTTCATCCAGGACAACCAGGCCGCGGTCACCTCCAGCGCACTGACCACCGCGGGCACCATCGGCACGTTCCTCACCGGGTTCCTGCTGACGCTCTTCATCCTGATCTTCTTCCTGACCAGCGGAAACCAGATCTGGACGTTCCTCATCCGCGGCGTGCCCCGCAACGTGCGCGATCGCGCCGACCTCGCGGGCCGCCGGGGGTTCACCTCGCTGATCAACTACGTGCGCGCGACCGCCGCCGTCGCCGTCGTGGACGCCGTCCTCATCGGCGTCGGCCTGTGGATCATCGGCGTTCCCCTCGTGGTGCCGCTGTCCACCCTGATCTTTCTCGGTGCGTTCGTCCCGATCATCGGTGCCGTCGTCACCGGTGCCGTCGCGGTGCTCGTCGCACTGGTGACCAACGGCTTCATCGCCTCGGTCATCGTGCTGGCCATCGTGGTCGGCGTCATGCAGGTCGAAGGCAACGTCCTGCAGCCGCTGCTGCTCGGCCGTTCGGTGCGGTTGCACCCGCTGGCCGTCGTCCTCGCGATCACCGTCGGCCTGACCGTGGCGGGCATCCCGGGCGCCCTGCTGGCCGTCCCACTGCTCGCGGTGCTGAACGCCGGCATCAAATCGCTGGTCCACGGCGACGAATTCGAAGGTGACGGTGATCCCGTGACCGGAACCGATGTGGCCGGATCCGAGTCCGACCCCGGCGGTACGGACCACGACGACCCGAACGCCGCATCCCGGGACACGAATTCCGACACTACGGTGACGACCGGCGAATCAGACAGATCAGAGGAGTAGTCAGGCGGCCCCGATGACGACCGCATCCAAACCGAACCTGCTCGACCCGATCACCCCGTTGTGGTGGGGAACCATCGTGTTGCGGTGGATGACGCTGGCGTTCGCGCTGGGTGCGGTGATCGTCCACTTCCACGAGTACCGCAACCTGGCCCTGGCATGGGGCGCGTGGGCCGTGATGCTCGTGTGGTCGATCGTGACGACGGCGGCGTTCGTGCGCGTGCGCACCCGCTACGCGGGTCTCGTCGTGGCGGACGTGGTCGTGACGTGCGGCATCATGCTGCTCTCGCAGCTGGCGCTGTCCGAGTACCAGTTCGCCATCACCGCGCCGCTGCTGACGACCGTGTGGGCGTCCGTCGCGCCGCTGACGGCAGGCGCGCGCTTCGGCGCCGTCGGCGGGGCTGCAGGCGGGCTGATCGTCGCCGTGTGCACCGGTGTCGCCCGCTGGAAGTTCGACCTGGACGTCGCACGCGACGGGCTGCTGCTGTTCGCCAGCGGCACGATCATCGGCATGGCCGCGACGACCGCGCGCCGGTCGCAGGCGGTGGTCTCGCGCGCGATGCGGGCCGAGGCCGCCACCGCCGAACGCGAACGCCTCGCGCGCTCCATCCACGACAGTGTGCTGCAGGTGCTAGCGCGGGTGCGCAGGCGCGGCGCCGAACTCGGCGGCGAGGCCGCGGAACTCGCCAAGCAGGCGGGCGAGCAGGAGATCGCGTTGCGGGCCCTCGTGACGTCGGAACCCCTCGGCCCCAGCGACGGCAACGCCGACCTGCGCGCCGCACTCGGGGTGCTGGCGACCTCGAGGGTGCAGGTCTCCGGACCCGCCTCCGAGGTGCGGCTGCCCGCGGACACCGTCGGCGAACTGCTGACCGCCGTGAAGGAGGCCCTCTCCAACGTCGACAAGCACGCGGGCGAGGGCGCGAAGGCGTGGGTGTTGCTGGAAGAGCTCTCCGACGAGATCGTACTGACGGTCCGCGACGACGGGCCAGGCATTCCCGAGGGCCGGCTCGAAGCGGCGGCCGAGGAAGGACACATCGGCGTCGCCCAATCCATCAGGGGCCGGCTCGCCGAACTGGGCGGGACGGCCCGGCTCGACACCGCACCCGGTGCGGGAACCGAGTGGGAAATGCACCTGCCACGACCGGTCGACCTGAGGAGGACCACCCGATGACGGTGTCGGTGATGATCGTCGACGACCATCCGATGTGGCGGGACGGCGTCGCGCGGGACCTGAGTGAACACGGCTTCGACGTGCGCGCCACGGCGGCTGACGTCGACTCGGCCGTGCGGGTGGCGACCACGGTCACCCCCGACGTCGTGCTGATGGACCTCAACCTCGGCGAACAATCCGGGGTCGACGCGATCAGGGCGATCGCCGGACAGCTGGCCGACACCCGGGTGCTCGTGCTGTCGGCCAGCGGTGAGCACGCCGACGTGCTGGAGGCCGTGAAGGCGGGCGCGTCGGGCTATCTCGTCAAGTCGGCGTCCGTGACCGAGCTGGTCGACGCCGTGCGGCGAACCGCCGACGGCGACCCGGTGTTCACGGCGGGCCTTGCCGGCATGGTCCTGGGCGAGTACCGGCGGATGGCCGAAACACCGAGCGGGGGCGATCCGCCACCCCAGCTGACCCAGCGCGAACAGGACGTGCTGCGGTTCGTCGCGAAGGGCCTGACGGCGCGGCAGATCGCCGACCGGCTCGTCATCTCCCACCGCACCGTGGAGAACCACGTGCAGTCGACGTTGCGGAAACTCCAGCTGCACAACCGCGTCGAACTCGCCCGATACGCCATCGAGCACGGTCTCGATCAGGAACAGGAGTGAGCCTTCTCCGACATCCGGTGTGGTTCGGGGGCGGTTCTCAGGGGTTTCCCGGATCCGCCGCGGCGGTCGCGGTCGTACCGTTCTCGGTGTGACTGAATACTCCAGCGACGCGACTCCCGCCGACGGCGCGCACGCAGCCGCGCCGGGTGCCGATGCGACGAGCTCCGCGGAGCCTGCCGACACGGCGGAACCGGCGGCCACGGCCGACCCGGGCTCGGCGACATCGGCTGAGTCCGCGAGCGCCGCGGAGTCGGGGGACACCACGGGCACCACGGGATCGGCTGACACTCCGGGGTCGGGGGGCACGCCGGAGTCGGCGGGCGCCACAACGTCTGCGGGCGGCACAACGTCTGCTGGCGCCGCGGGGTCGGCGGGCACGCCGGGGTCGGGGGGCACTCCGGGATCGGCTGACACTCCGGGGTCTGCGGGCACGGCGTCCGAGTCGGCTCCCGGTGCGACCCATCGGGAGCGGCTGCGGAACCTGCGGGTGTCCGACGCCGAGCGCGAGCACGTCGTCGAACTGCTCCAGCGCGCGATCGGTCACGGCATGCTGGACCTGGACGAGTTCTCGGAGCGCACCGACACGGCGCTCGGGGCGCGCACGCGGGGTGAGCTGAACTCCGTGCTGGTCGACCTGCCCGGATTGCGGCACGAGGACGCCGTACCCGCCGCCGGAGCTGCGAGCCCGGCCTGGACCGGTGGGCAGCCCGACGACCCGTGGATCGACCGGCCGACGGGCAGGCGCGTCGAACTCAAGGGCGTCGGCAGCACGCTCGTGCGCCGCGGCCGGTGGCGGGTGCCGACGGACATGCTGGTGCGCAACAAGTACGGCGAGACGAAACTCGACTTCTCGTCGGCGGAGTTCACCAGCAAAGCCGTGCATGTCGAACTCGACACGAAGTGGGGTTCGGTCAACCTGATCGTGCCGGAGCAGGCGTCGGTCGACCTGAACGGGATCGACGAGCTGAAGTGGTCGACGCTCACCGACAAGACAGACTCGACACGGGCCGCGGGCACGCCGCGGATCGTGGTGACGGGCCGGGTCGTCGGCGGTTCGATGACGGTGCGGTACCCGCGCCGCAGCTGGCTCGCCTGACCGCGTCCGGCCGCCGACGACCGCCGCTCACCGGCGAACGTGTCGGCGGCGGCCGAACCCCTGGCCCTACTTCGTCGCCGTACGGGCCGCCTGCGCATTCGGCGCAGCCAGCGCCTGCTCGGCGGCACGTTCGCACTCGGCCAGCGTGACGCCGGCGAGAGCGGCACCGACGGCGCGCACCGACGCGGCGTTCATCGACAGGCTCGTCACGCCGAGGCCTGCCAACACTCGGGCGAGTCCCGGGTCGGCGGCCGCCTCGCCGCACACGCCCGCGGGTTTACCGGTCGCCTTCGCCGCGTCGCCGACCATGCCGATGAGCCGCAGCAGTGCGGGCTGCCACGGGTCGTTGAGCGTGGCCACCGCGCCGAGCTGCCGGTCGGCGGCGAAGGTGTACTGGGCGAGGTCGTTGGTGCCGACGGACACGAAGTCCACGGCTTCCAGCACCTCGCGGGCGCTCAGCGCCGCGGCGGGCACCTCGATCATCACGCCTGCCCGCGCGATTCCGGCCGCGCGCGCCCGCTCCGCGAACCACGCCGCCTCGTCGGCGGTGGCGACCATCGGAGCCATGACGGCGACGTCGGCACCCGAGTCGGCCGTCGCGCCCGCGATGGCCTCGAGCTGACGATCCAGCACGCCGGGCCGGTCGAACGCCACACGCACCCCGCGGACGCCGAGCGCCGGGTTCGGCTCCGCCTCCGGCGCGAGGAACGCCAACGGTTTGTCGGCGCCCGCGTCGAGCGTGCGCACGATGACCGGCTTGCCGCGGAACGGTTCGAGGACCGCGGCGTAGGCCGAACGCTGCCCGTCGACGCCCGGTTCGTCGTCGGCGTCGAGGTAGCAGAACTCGGTGCGGAACAGGCCGACACCTTCGGCGCCCGCGTCGGCGGCGGCACGCGCATCGGTGGGCGCACCCACGTTGGCCAGCACCTTCACGCGGTGACCGTCGGACGTCTCACCCGTGCCGTTCCACTCGGCGGCTCCGCCGGCGGTGGCCGTGACGACGGGCGCCGCCGGATCGGCCGCTTCGACCGTGCCCGCGTCGCCGTCGACCACGAAAGCCCCGGCGTCGAACGTCAGCGCACCCCGCACGGCCACGATCGCCGGGATGCCGATCGACCGCGCCAGGATCGCCGTGTGGCTGGTGGGACCGCCTTCCTCGGTGACGAGCGCGAGCACCTTCGCCGGGTCGAGCCCAGCCGTGTCCGCGGGGGCCAGGTCACGGGCGACGAGCACACTCGGGGTGGTCAGCTCCGGAACGCCGGGCGGTGCGATGCCGAGCACCTCGGCGATGATCCGGTCACGCACGTCGTGGACGTCGCGGACGCGTTCGGCCATGTACCCACCCGCGTTGGACAGTGCCTGCGCGAAGTGGCCCGCCGCCTCGTAGACGGCGCGGGCCGCAGGGATGCGCTGCGCGGTGACGAGCTGTTCGGCCTGACTGACCAGCGACGGGTCGGCGGCCATCGCGGCCGTGGTGGTGAGGATCGCGGCGGCGTCACCGGTCGCGGCGGAAGCCATCGTTTCGAGCCGGGCGGCGACCTTCTCCGCCGCGGGGCCGATCAGCGCGGACTCGGCGTACGGATCATCCGGTCCCGGCGTGCTCGCCGGCTCCTCGATGGTGTCGGTGACCCGTACGACCGGGCCGCTCGCGCGGCCGGGGCTGACGCCCACGCCGGACAACTTCGCCTCGGCCATGTGCCTGATCCTCCCAAACCTGATCGGAAACTCAGCTTAATTCGTCGAGCAGCGGATACGAGGGCTGGGCGCCGCGCTTGGTCACCGACACCGCGGCGACGTCGACCGCCCGGCGCGCCGCGTCGGCAACTGTCGCACCCGAGGCCAGCCACGTCACGAGCGCGCCGGTGAAGGCGTCGCCCGCTCCCGTCGTGTCCACGGCGGTGACCTGCGGCGATGACACCTCCACGTGGTCGATATCCGCCTGCTCGCCGCGGGTGGCGACGAGCGCTCCCTCCGGTCCGCGCGTGATCACGACCGCGTCCGGACCGAGGTCGAGCAGGCTGGCCGCGTCACTGTTGTGACTGTCGTGGCCGCCACTTCCGTCGCTGCCGCCACTGCCGTCGCCGTCGCCACTGCCGTCGCCGTCGGTGCCGAGTAGCCAGGCGGCCTCGTGTTCGTTCACCACGAGGACGTCGAGGTGCCGCAACGTCTCCTCGGACAGCTTCGCCGTGGGCGAGAGGTTCAGCACCGTGCGGACGCCGGCCCGTGCGGCGCAGGCGATCGCGTGCTCCACGACGTCGAGCGGAACCTCGAGCGAGGCGACGAGCACCTTCGCGCCCGCCGGGTCGGCGGCATCGGCCGGTGCGAGCGCGTGGTTGGCGCCGGGGGAGACGAGGATCGAGTTCTCGCCGTCGGGGGTCACGGTGATGTACGCGGCCCCGGTCGGCCGGTCGACCACACGCACGCGGTCGGTGCCGACTCCGGAACCGCGGAGCGAGTCGAGCAGCAGCCTGCCGTGGGCATCGTCACCGACCGCGCCGATCAGTGCGACGTCGGCGCCGAGGCGGGCGGCGGCCACGGCCGTGTTCGCCCCCTTGCCACCGGGGAGGATCTGCGTGTCACCACCGAGAACGGTCTCTCCACCTGCTGGCCGGCGATCCGTGGCGACGACGAGGTCGGCGTTCGCCGAGCCGACGACGAGAACAGCTTCGGTCACCCCTACACCCTGCCATGCCGCCGGTGGGGGCATTTGCAGATGCAGATATGCGGACGCAGATGTGAAAGTTTTTGTAACTGCGGCGGCGATCAGTGCGACAATCAGGCGAGCCGCCCAGCACAGGCGTTCCTACTTTCGAGTGAGACGGGAACGTCGGCGTCATGGTTGGAGCCTGCAAGGGCTCTCACAGGCATGCCGCGTTCGCGCGGTGTGTTGTCCGGCGGGACCGTCCGGTCCGGTCGGGCGTCGGGTCGCCGGCATCGGTCACGTAGCCCCCCGAGTGATCGGTGCCGGCGGCGCCCCGACTTCACCGATGAACTGCACGCGGTGGGCGCGGCGAACATAGACTTTGCGGATGGACAGGCCGTCGAGCCCACCTCCCCGTTCAGGCCCGGTATCTGCGTCGAACGCGGTTCCTGAGTCGAACGCGGTTCCGGCGCAGGATCCGCAGCCGTCGAACCCGGCCGGCTCGGCGGGCCCCGCGCCCCGAGCCGGTGCGGCACCGCACCGCGGCGGACGGGATCAGGCGGGCAGGCGCAGGGCTCGGGAGCGCGCCGCCACCGATCGCGACATCCGGCAGACGGCGCGGACGCTCCTCGTCGAACACGGACCCGAGGCGGTGACGCTGCGCGCGATCGCCCGCGAACTGGGCATCACCGCGCCTGCGCTGTACCGGTACTACGGATCGCGCGACGACCTGCTCGAACACCTCCGCGCCGACGTCGTAGCCGACCTGGGAGAAGCCCTGGCCGGTGAGATCGCCGGGCACGAGGCCGGCGGACCGCGGCGGTTGTTCGCGATCTGCCGCGGGTTCCGGCAGTGGGCGTTGGCGCACATCAACGAGTTCACGCTGGTGTTCGCGTCGGGTGCGACCGCGGCGACGAGCAGTACGGCCAAGTTGCAGCAACTCACCGAACCGTTCGGCAGGCTCTTCCTCCTCGCCGCGGGCGACGTGCTGCTCGCCGACGAGGCGGCACTGCCCAGCGACGACGTCGTGCCCGCCGAGCTGCGCGACGATCTGGCCGGTTACCGTGACGCGCTACTGGCTGTGCTGGCCGGGGCCGGAATCGACGTGCCGCCGCAGCGGCTCACCGTGGGCACGACGTACCTGATGATGCAGTTCTGGGCGCGGCTGTACGGCCACGTCACCCTCGAGGTGTTCGGGAACTATCCGATCCCGCTGGCGAAGCCCGATGCGCTGTTCGACGCCCTGCTGGCGGACCTGGCCAGGGAGATCGGCCTCGACACCACCGTGACCTGAGCGCCCCCAAGGTGCCCGTGCCCCCCGAGGGCACCTTGGTTGCATTGAACGCGACGAATCCTCCCCTCGCGAAGCCGCCCCAGCGGGCCGTCACGTCATGCAGCGGGGAAGTCCGGCCCACTGGACGTCGACCCCCGCGATGCTGACGCGCTGTCGAGTCCGACGATCCGCACCCGTGGGCGACCGAGTTCGGAAGCGGCACGGTAGGCGGCTTCGAGCTCACTGCGCACGGTGCTCGGGTTGCCTCGCAGTTCCGAAGGCAGCGTCTGCACGACCGGAACGCTCACCTGGCCGTACCGGGAGTTGCGTTTCACGGTCCGGTCGTACGCGTCCCGTGAGTAGTGGAACTCGGCCGAGTCGATTTCCCACGCCAGTCCGACGTCGTCCCACCAGGCGTCAGGAGTGGCGATATACCGCCCATCAGGGGAGAACAGCTTGACGTTCCAGTGGGTCGGCGGACGAGACATCGCTGCAGTGAGCCGCTTCGCATCCAGTTCCGCGACGGATCGCAGGTGTGTGATCTCGCTGAGGATCCGTCGGGGAATCGCCGTGCCGCGTTGCCCACCGATGTCGAGCTCCACCCGAAGGTCGTCGGGCGTGCAATGTCCGCGCTGCATCGCTTCGAACAGCAGATTCGCGACCGGTTCATCAGCCCGAAGCCGGCGTGCGGCGTCCAGCGCCGCCCGCCGGACCGTAGCCACAGGAACATCGTCGATGTACGTACTTCTCGGCATGCGTCGGGTCCGCTCGACCAGTACGAAACCAGAACTTTCGACACGATGCGTGTGCGGGATCAGGATGTGGATCTTCTCGGGATCGCGTGCCGTTGTGCCGAACTTGTTCAGGCGCAAACCCTGCCGTCGACATGCGTGAACACCCGTGATCAGCGCGCCCGGACCGCCGTACAGCAACGCGGCTGTCAACTGTTGGTCGAGGGTCGGTGGGGAGTTCTCGAGCAGAATGATGCCAGGCAGGAGACGCTGCCACGGCCCACCGGGAAGGCAGCGGCGATAAACCGTGCTCTTGTCGACGGTCAGTTCCTGCAGCGTTGCCGCGCGCGTCACGCCCAGTCTGCTGTGCAGCCTTAACGTCTCGGGGTTGTCAGCCCATCGCCCTCGTCTCATCCGTCCGATCGTGCGGACCGCCGGGGGACGACGGAACCACTGATCGTCATCCCTGTGGACAACCGGCGCGATGTGGACAACTCGCGTCCACGGTTCGACACGACCGGCCCGTCGGCGATTCGGACCGCCGCCCCCAGGGGCACTTTGGTTGCATTGAGTGCAACCAAAGTGCCCCTGGGGGCTTTCCGCACTTCCTCAGACGACGACGTTGACCAGCTTGCGCGGTACGACGATGACCTTCTTCGGCTCGCCGCCGTCCAGCGCCGCCGCGATCTTCTCGTCGGCCAGCGCCGCCGCCTGCACGTCGTCGGAGCTCGCGTCGGCCGCGACCGTGATCCGCGAACGCACCTTGCCGTTGACCTGGATCGGGTATTCGACCGTGTCGTCGACCAGGTACTTCTCGTCCGCCACCGGGAACGGGCCGTGCACCAGCGTGTCCGGGTGGCCCAACCGGTGCCACAGCTCCTCGGCCATGTGCGGGCACAACGGCGCCAGCATCAGCACCATCGGCTCGGCCAGCGCGCGCGGCGTGGCCCCTGCGGAACCGTACGTCTTCGTGACGTGGTTGTTCAGCTCGATCAGCTTCGCGCCCGCCGTGTTGAACCGCAGCTCGGCGTAGTCCTCGCGCACGTTCGCGATGGTCTTGTTCAGCAGCTTCAGATCCGTCTCCGACAGCTCGTCGTCGGAAACGCGCAGGTCACCGGTGTTCTCGTCGACCACAAGGCGCCACAGTCGCTGCAGGAAGCGGTGCGCGCCGACGACGTCCTTCGTCGCCCACGGCTTCGAATCGGCCAGCGGCCCCATGGACATCTCGTAGAAGCGGAACGTGTCGGCCCCGAAGGTGTCGGCCATCTCGTCGGGAGCGACCGAGTTCTTCAGGCTCTTGCCCATCTTCCCGTATTCCTGGGTGACCTCTTCGCCGTTGTGGAAGAACTTCCCGTCGGACTCGGTCACCTCCTCGGCGGGTACGTACACGCCACGGGAGTCGGTGTAGGCGTAGGCCTGGATGTAGCCCTGGTTGAACAGCTTCCGGTACGGCTCGGACGACGAGAGGAAGCCCAGGTCGTGCAGCACCTTGTGCCAGAACCGCGAGTACAGCAGGTGCAGCACCGCGTGCTCGACACCGCCGACGTACAGGTCCAGCCCGCCCGGGTCGTTCACGCCGTGCTCGGCGGCGCGCGGACCCATCCAGTACCGCTCGTTCTCCGGGTCGACGAACTGCTCCTCGTTCGTCGGGTCGACGTAGCGCAACTGGTACCAGCACGAACCGGCCCATTGCGGCATCACGTTGGTGTCGCGGCGGTACTTCTTCGGCCCGTCGCCCAGGTCCAGCGTGACCTCGACCCAGTCGGTGGCCTTCGCCAGCGGCGGCTCGGGCTCCGAGTCGGCGTCGTCCGGGTCGAACGTCTTCGGCGAGTACTCGTCGACGTCCGGCAGCACGACCGGCAACTGGTCCTCGGGCAGCGGGATCGGCGTGCCGTGCTCGTCGTAGACGATGGGGAACGGCTCGCCCCAGTACCGCTGCCGCGCGAACAGCCAGTCGCGCAGCTTGTACGCCGCGGTGCCCTCGCCGTGGCCCTTCTCCTCCAGCCAGCCGATGATGGTCTTCTTGGCGTCGTCGACGCCGAGGCCGTTCAGGCTGATGTCCTCGTTGGTGGAGTTGATGGCGGTGCCGTCACCGGTGTAGGCCTCGTCGGCCGGGTGCCCCTCCGGCGCCTCGACGGTGCGCAGGATCGGCAGCTCGAACTTGGTCGCGAACTCGAAGTCGCGCTCGTCGTGCGCCGGCACCGCCATGACGGCGCCCGTGCCGTACCCCATCAGCACGTAGTCGGCGATGAACACCGGGATGGACTCGCCGTTGGCCGGGTTCGTCGCGTACGAGCCGGTGAACACGCCGGTCTTGTCCCTGGTCTCCTGGCGGTCCAGGTCGGACTTGCGCGCGGTCTCCTTGCGGTACGCCTCGACGGCCTCGGCCGGTGTCGCCGCGCCGCCCGTCCAAGCCTCCTTCGCGCCCTCGGGCCAGGCGTCGGCGGTCAGCTTGTCGACCAGCGGGTGTTCGGGCGCCAGCACCATGTACGTCGACCCGAACAGCGTGTCCGGGCGCGTGGTGAACACCTCGATGGTGTCGTCGCCCACCGGGAATCGGACGTTCGCACCGCGCGAGCGGCCGATCCAGTTGCGCTGCATGGACTTGACCTTCTCGGGCCAGTCCAGCAGATCCAGGTCGTCGACCAGGCGGTCGGCGTACGCGGTGATCCGCATCATCCACTGCCGCAGCGGCTTGCGGAACACGGGGAAGTTGCCGCGCTCGGTCAGCCCCTCGGCGGTGACCTCCTCGTTCGCGACGACCGTGCCCAGGCCGGGCGCCCAGTTGACGGGCGCCTCGGAGATGTACACCAGCCGGTACTCGTCGATGACCTTCCGCTGCTCGGCGGCCGACAGCTCCGACCAGGCGCGGCCGTCCGGCGTCTCGCGCTCACCGGCCGCGAACTGCTTCTCCAGCTCCGCTACCGGCCGCGCCTTGTTCTCGCGGTCGTCGTAGTACGAGTTGAAGATCTGCAGGAAGATCCACTGCGTCCACTTGTAGAACTCGATGTCCGTGGTCGCGATGCGGCGGCGCTCGTCGTGGCCGAAGCCCAGGCGGCGAATCTGGTCCAGGTACCGCTCGATGTTGCGCTCGGTCGTGGTGCGCGGGTGCGTACCGGTCTGCACCGCGTACTGCTCCGCGGGCAGGCCGAACGAGTCGAAACCCATCGTGTGCAGCACGTTCCGGCCGATCATGCGGTTGTACCGCGC
Organism: Prauserella salsuginis; assembly: GCF_024648885.1. Taxonomy (GTDB): domain Bacteria; phylum Actinomycetota; class Actinomycetes; order Mycobacteriales; family Pseudonocardiaceae; genus Prauserella; species Prauserella salsuginis. The sequence continues at coordinate 164,759 of NZ_JANBBF010000009.1, forward strand.
GAACACGTCGGTGCTGATGAAGCCCAGCGGGTGGCCGACGTGCAAGCCCGAACCCGACGGATACGGGAACATGTCCTGCACGAACAGCTTGTCGGACGGCATCGGCGCGGACTCGTCCGAGAGCGGGCCGGCCGGATTGGGGGCGTGGTAGGTGCCGTGATCGGACCAGTAGTCCTGCCAGCGCCGCTCGATCTGCCCCGCCAACGCCGCGTTGTACCGCTGCGCCGGGGTCGTATCGCTGCCGTCTGTCATCTCTCGCCGGAACCCTTCCGCACTCGTGGCCTGCCCGCCTGTGGCATCTGGTCTAACGCCCTGAAAAGCAATCGACCCCCCAGCCTGGAGGCATGAGGGGTTCGCCGCGCCGACCGCTGGTCGCGGGTCAGCGCGGCCGGCTAAGGAGCAGGCTCGCCGAATTCACGGTGCCATGGTAACTCCCGATGTCACCCGGTTTACGTAGGCGTACTGGTCCGGGGCCGCAACCGGCGGTGCGATCACACCGGGTGCCGCCGCCGTGACCCCGCGCACCGAGCATCACCGCGGCCGTTTCCGCACGGCATGACGCTGCGCACAGCCGGTTCGGGTGTCGACATGACGATCCGGTCCGCTGCGTATTCTCGGGGTCGTGATCGTCGTGATCGTCGCCTCGTTGATTCCCGCAGTCCTCGGCGTCCTCGTCGGCTGGGGCGGTGTCCTCGGCCTGCGCGAGAAGCTGCCTCGTGACCGCGGGGCAGGCGTGCGCACGCGGGCGACACTGCGCAGTGACGAGGCGTTCCGGGTTGCGAACCGCGTTGCGGGGCTGCCGACCATCGCGGCGGGCGCCGTCGGCGTGCTGGCAGGCGTGGCCGGTTTCGTGATGCCGAGCATCTGGGGAACGGTGATCGCCGCGGCGATCGGCCTCGTCGGCATGTTCGCGCTGGTCGCGGGCGGTGGAGCGCTCGGGAACCGGGCGGCGCAGGCCGTGCCCGAACCGGCGCCCGAACCCGCGGGCTGCGGCGGCTGCGCGTGCGGCGGAGGCGGCTGCGGCGCTCTTGCAGCCGCGCAAGCCGACGAGGCGCAGTAGCCGGGTTTCGATGCCCCAAGGGCACCTTTGGGGCGCCCACACGTTCGTGTCGAACGTGCCCAGTAGTCGCATGCCCATTGGGCCGTTGCGTCCGCCTCGGATGGGCCGAGGCGGGAGGGCGTGCCCTGGGAAGCTTTGAGCACTGCGACGTCACGGCCGTTCGAAGGTTCGCAGCGGGCGGTCGGTGAGCGTCAGCACGCACAGGCCCACCACGCAGAGCAGGCCGCCCGACACCGCCGCGAACGGCGCCGACGTCATCCCGGCGACACTGCCCGCGCGGAAGTTGCCCACATCCGGGCCCGCCGCGCCGAGGACGAATTCCACGCTGCTCACCCGTCCGCGATACGAATCCGGCGTCGCCAGCTGCGTCGTCGCGCCGCGCGACACCACCGCCATCACGTCGCATGCGCCCGCGACCGCCAAGCAGCCGAGCGCGACCCACAGCGGCTCCGCCAGCCCGAACCCCGCCAGCCCGAACCCCGTCAGGGCGACGCCCCATCCCAGCGACCCTGCGAGCTGCACCGCCCCGAGTCGCCGGGCCCGGGCGAACACGCCCGATGCCAGGCCCGCCAGCAGCCCGCCCACGGCGATCGCCGACAGGAACCAGCCGATCAGTCGCGGATCGCCGTCGAACCGCTGCGCGGCGATCGCCGGGAACAGCGCCACCGGCATGGCGACCACAGTCGCCAGCACGTCCGTCAGGAACGACCCGCCGAGCACCGGGTTGACCACCACGAACCGCAGCCCCGCCGCGATGGAACGCAGCCCGGGACGGTCCCCGCCCTCGGGCCGTATCGAGGGCAACCCGCCCAGGCCGCAGGCGGCCACCAGCAGGAACGACGCGTCGAGCGCGTACGCACCGGCCGGGTCCCACGCCGCCGTGACCACTCCGCCGAGTGCGGGCCCCACCAGCAGCGCCACCTGGAAGCTCAGGCTCGACAACGCCAGCCCGGCGCCGAGCTGCCCGGACGGCAGGAGGTTCACCGCCAGCGTCCGCCGCGCGGGCGCCCCGAGACCGGCCAGCGCTCCCTGCACCCCGACCAGAACCAGCAGCAGCACGAACGACCGCAGCTCCGCAAACGCTTGCGCCGCGAGCGACGCCGCCGCGACCGTCTGGCCGACCGTGGTCCACAGCACGAGCCGCCGCCGATCGACGGCGTCGGCCAGTGTGCCACCGACCAGTCCACACACCACCATGCCGACCGCCTGCGCCAACCCGACGGCGCCGACCGCGAACGAACTGCCCGTCAGCGCCCACGCCTGCGCGAGCACCGCCACCACAGCGACCTGCTGCCCGAACATCGACGCCGAGGTGCTGATCCACAGCCTGCGGAAGTCCGCGCTGGTTCGGAGCGGCCGCACGTCGACGAGCGCGCGACGCAGGCTCACGACCCGATCCCGCAGGGAAGTTCCGCGCAGCCGGGTTCAGGGCTGCCGGGTTCAGGGCGGAGGTGTTCGGATCCGGGGTGTTCGGCGGGGTGATGCGCGGCGCGGTGGCGTTCGGGGTCGTGCCGAGGGGCGCGTGGCCCCGGCACGCTCACGGCGAGTCCGGAAGCCGGGCCGCGATGCGATCGCGGAACGACCTCCGTTCGAGCGCGGCGGCCATGTCCTCGACGACGCGACCGAAGGAGTACGGCAGTTCGGCGTCGAGCTCGGCGACGGCCTCCTCGGTGGCGCGCCACTCGGCTTCGAGGAACGGCAGCAGCTCGCGGCCTGCGTCGGTGAGTTCGACGACGCGGGTGCGCGCGTCGTCGCCGGGACGCGTGACGACCAGGCCGTCGCCGCGGAGGGAGGCGACCGTCTGGCTCATCGCCGAATGCGTGACCTCGGTGGCTTCGGCGAGCTTGCGAATGGTCATCGGTCCGCGCCTGCCGAGGCGGATCAGCGGCATCGTGTGTCTCGGCCGGACGTCCACGCCGCGTTCGGCGTACAGCCGCGCGATCTCGGCGTCCATCGCGTCCTGCAGCCTTCGCAAGGGTCGCCAGAAGCCGACGTCGGTCGGATCGCCTTGACCAGGGGTTTCGTCACTCACTCGGATACTGTAACAGGGCTTATATAAGCACTGTTACATTGGCACGGCCCAACTGGCCGTCCGCAGCCGGCTACCCGGCCGTGCGAACCCGCAGGAACTCCTCCATCGAAAAGACCTTCGCCCCGATCCGGGCGGATGGCGGCAGCAGATCGGCCACGTCGCCGTAGGGCATCACCGCCGGATCGACCACCCGGTGGCTCGCACCGTCGTGAACGATCGTGGCCTCGCCGGCGGCGAGAATGTTGCGAGCCCAGTCGACCCGCGAGGTGTACGGCAACGCGATCAGGAAGCCGCCGCTGATCGGCACCGGGGTCACCGGCGTCGCGTACTCGCGGCCGCTCGTGCGTCCCCGGTGGTGCACCACGCCGTTGCCCCGCCCGGCGGTGCCGGCGGTCGGCAGTACGGCCGGCGTCATGACGTGCTTGCTGAACTGACGGACCCGGTCCTGGACGGCGGGCGACTTCCGACGCATCGCGACGACGAACGCGCCCAGCGCGGCGGCCACGGCGACGAGCACGGAGATCAGCAGGCGGCGCATCCCCCAACCGTACGGTGAGGCCACTACCGCTGCACGACGCTCGACAACCCCGAACCGGGCCTGCGCGGGATCCGAATCGCGGCACACAGGATTACGTCGGCCCAGCCCGGTTCGCCCGCGCCATGACCCGGCGATGGGCCTCGCGCACCAGGTCGGCGACGAGCCCGTGCGTCCGTTCCCCCGGGTTGACGACGGCCACCAGGCCGGCGCGCGCATACACCGGATGCGGCAGCACCGTGTCGGTCGCCGCGAGGTCGACGTCCGCGAAGTCCACAGCGGCCGCAGGCCGCCCGACGAGCTGGGCGAAGCGCTCACGGGTGACCTGCACATTGATCCGCCACCGGCCGTCGGCGTCGAGCCGGGACTCCTCGTCGCCGGGATAGTTCTTCGTGACGATCGTGGCGTAGGGCTGTATCCGCTGCGGAACCTGCCCGTCCGGCGAGTAGTAGAAGAAGTGATCGCCCCACGCGAGCTCCGGATACGCACTGCCCGGCTCCGGCGAGAGCACCAGCGAACCGGAAAGGGACCGGGCCACTCCGAGAATGTCGTCGATGGTCATGGCTCAAGTCTGTTATTGAAGTGCTTATGGAGGGTTCGACGACCGGTGACCGCTCGCTGACCACGGCTTCCCTAGCCTCGGCGTCCGGGTACAGCCCACAGCAGGTGCGCGACCTCGAACGTCTCGGCGTCATCCCGCCCGCCACGAGGGCCCCGAACAACTACCGGCGATTCACCCCACGACACGTCGTCGCGCTACGTGCTTACCGAGGGCTGGCCGCCGCGATCGGCCCCGTCGTCGCACGCCGCACCCTGCGAGAGGTCCGCACCCTGCCGCTCGACCAGGCGGCCGCCGTCGTCAGCGCACTCCACGTCGACCTGACCCGCCTGCGCACGCAGGCGCTCGACGCAGTGGCGGCGCTCCGGACGATCCGCTCCGAGACCGACTCGTACACGGCGGAGACGTCGGCCGACGCCATGTCCATCGGCGAGCTGGCGGAGGCACTCGGGGTGCGCACCTCGACGTTGCGGTTCTGGGAACGCGAAGGGCTGGTGCTGCCGGAGCGGGTCACGTCGTACGGGGCGCGGCGATACCCGCAGGGCGCCATTCGCGAGGCGCGCATCACGGCCGCGTTGCGCGCGGCTGGCTACGGCATCCCCGCGGTGCGCGGCACCCTCGAGACCGTCCGCGAGCTCGGCGACGTCGACGCGCCCGTCGAGGCACTCCAGGGCAGATTGACCGACCTCGCCCACCGCATGGTCGCCCTGGTCGCGGCGGGCGCCGACATCGCGGCGCTGCTCGGCGACGCGGAACGGGGATGACATGCCGACGGGCCGGCCGGAGCCGTCGCGGACGCAGAACACGCGGGAGGACGCAGCCGCGCCCAGCGGATCGTCGAGGGGTGGTGGTCGGGCGACGGGCCGGAGCAGAACACGCGGGTCTGGGCGCAGAACACACGGTGCTGAATGCAGGACACGCGGTGCTGGGCGCAGGACACGCGCGTCGGTCAGTTGAGTTGCAGGTCGCCCGGGTGAGTGGCGAGCAGTGCGGTCGGCAGGCCCTGCCTGCGCAGGACGTGTGCCCACAGGTCGCGGTGGGGCGTGGCCAGCACGTCTCCCGGCAGGGCGGGCACGATCAGCCAATCGCCGCGGTTGATCTCCGCGGCGAGCTGTCCCGCGTCCCAGCCCGCGTACCCGGCGAACACGCGCATGCCGCGAACCTTGGCGACGAGCTCGTCGGGGTCGGCGTCGAGGTCGACCAGCGCCACGGGACCGCGAACCGCGATCAGGCCTTCCAGTTCGGAGGCGTCCTCGCCGGTGCGCAACGCGGCCAGGCACAACGCAGTCTTCTTCTCCACCGGGCCACCGACGAACACCGATTCCGGCTCGACGACGTGCGAACCCCAGCCCGGCAGAACCTCACCCACCGGCACTTCGCTCGGCCGGTTGAGCACCACCCCGAGCGTTCCCTCGTCACGATGATCGATGACGAATACGACCGTCCGCCGGAAGTTCTCGTCGAACATCGTGGGGGCGGCGACCAGCAGTGTTCCCGGTTCCACCTCGGAGTCCGCTTGCACGCCGGACATGATCCCACCCACGTGGGTGGGCGAAGGGAACGGAGGGGCTGTTTGCGGTATCGCCAACGTCCCTCTGGACCTGACGTGAAACTTGCTGTAAGTGAGCGGATCCCGGCTCGCCGTGATCGGTAACCCGTTAAGGTGAGGCGGGCCGCGCGACGGCCGTCCGGGGCCACGCTGGGGGCGAGTCCCGGGCCGGGTCACGACCCGCTGGAGCGCGGCCGGGCGTCGGAGGGGGCACGCTCCGCGGCCGAGCGGGCGAGTCCGGCGAGGGTGGATACAGTGAAGCCCGCGTGAACCGCGGGTGGGGACCGAAGCGAGGGGGAGAGGAACGCGTGCGACACCGAGTCGAAGTGGCAGAGCGGCCGGACGCGTTGTACGCGCTGTGGAACGGGCAGATGTTCCGCGCGCAACGTTCGACGACCGATTCCAGTGTGCTGCTGACACCGTTGCCCGGCGAGGACGCGCCCGAGGAGTTCGACACCGAGGCCCACGGCACGCGCGGCAAGGTCGTCCCCGCGGAGGAGGCGCCCGCGACGTTCGCCCTCCACACCTACTGTCTCCACGACGACGAGCCGTACCTCGTCGAACCCGCGTCCGACGACGGTGAGCTGATCCTCCGCTGGACCGGCACCGACGAACAGCGTGCCCGCGATCTCGGCCTCGTCGACCTCACCACCAGGGTGAAGGACCCCGACACGATCACCGCGCTGTGGCAGGAGCGGCACGACTTCGCCGCCGCCCACACCCCGCGGAGCGAACCGGGCACGGGTGACGTGCAGGCGCTGCTCAAGGCCATCGGGAGGACGCTGCTGGGGTTCCTGCCGTCCGGCTGGCAGCGGGTGGCGGCACAGTTCCGGCAGGTGGGCGACTACTCGGAGCTCGAGGTCAAGGCCGACGCGGGAGAGGACACCGCGGTGTCGCTGTCGGCTCCGCCGCAGCTCGGCCAGCTGATGTCGCAGCTGCGGTCGGCGATGTACACACCGGAGGACGGCACCTGGTTCCAGGGCACGTACGCACTCGACCCGCAGCGCAACTTCGATTTCGACTTCGACACGGTGGCCGAGCCGCAGTGGCAGCTACCGCCCGCGGGCAGACGTACCGCACGCACCTACGACGCCGAACTGGAGTACTTCCCGCGCAAAGAGCCGCCGCCGTGGCTCGCCGGCAAGGCGGGCAAGCCGCTCGACGTCGAGTTCCGGCACGCGCGGGTGCTCGACAGCGGCGGCGAGGGCGAGCAGCCGGTCGTCAACCGGCCGCCGCTGCCGCAGGAGGAGATCCCGCGCGTGCTCGGGTACCTGTTCCGCGCGCCGGTGGTGCTGGCCAGGCAGGGCGGGCTACGGGACGTGTTCGCCCCGCAGGGCGCGCCGCACGACGTGCCGGATGCGTTCCACACGGACGGCACCTGGATCTGGCCGGCCGCTGTGCCGCACTACCTGCGCAAATACGGTGTGCCGCCGGAGTCGGACCTGCTCGACGCGATCAGGGCGCAGCAGTACAACGTGCCGTACGCGAACCGGTCGGTGCGCGTGACGGCCGAGGCCGACCTGCTGGGCAAACCCCGGCCACCGCGTGCACCCGAGGACGTCGCCGAACCGAGCACCCTCACCAAGGTCCAGCGCGGCGTGGAACCGCGGCGGCTGCGCGCGTCGGAGGTGCTGTCGGCGCTGCGGATGCGGCTCGCCGAGTACGGCATCGGTGAATCGGCGTACCGGATCGGGGAGACCGCCGACGACGTGTGGTGTCTGCACCGCACGGCCGACGGCTGGGAGGTCGCGCGCTACGCCGACGGTGCCCCGACCGAACCGCGCTACTTCCCGCGGGTGCACGACGCCGCGGAGGCACTGCTCGGATCGTTGTTGCTGCTGCCGGGGCGCATGGGCGGCGGCACGTCGGCCGAACAGGAGCACCCGACCGATTGGCCGATCCAGCCGCTGCGCGGGGAACCGCCGTTGCCGTTCTTCCGCAACAAGCGCATGGTCACGTTGCCCGCGGGGATGCGGCTACGGCGGTTCGGAGGCGAGCAGGGCAACCTGCTGCACCCGGACCGGACGCCGTTCCCGGAGACGTCGCTGCCGACCGAACGCGAAGGTGACCTGCGGACGTTCGTCGTCAAGCGGCCGGTGCACGTGCTGACGGGCGTGACGGCCCCGTGGGGGCCGCTGCCCGGCGGAGCGGTCGGGTACCTGTTGCCGCGTCCCATCGGCGCCCACGTCGAGTCCGGCGCGCTGGAGCGCGTGTAGCCGTCACGAACGGCCCACACCCACACCCTCCCGGCGATGCCCCGAAGGGCACCCGCCGGGCGGGTGAAGGGTTGCCGACCGGGAATCGGCCTCCCGCTAGTCGGCGGGGTCGATGCCCTGCTCGGTGGCCCAGCGGCGGAGTTCGGCGACGGCCTCGTCGTGGTCGAGCGGGCCGCGATCGAGGCGCACTTCCTTGAGGTGCTTCCACGCCTTGCCGACGATCGGTCCGGGTTCCACGCCGAGGACGCGGATGATCTCGTTGCCGTCGAGGTCGGGGCGCACCCGTTTGAGGTCCTCCTCCTCGGCGATCCGCGCGATCCGGGCCTCGAGGTCGTCGTACGTGCGCTGCAGCGCGGCGGCCTTCCGACGGTTGCGGGTCGTGCAGTCGGCGCGCACGAGCTTGTGCAGGCGCGTCAGCAGGTGGCCCGCGTCGTTGACGTAGCGCCGCACGGCCGCGTCGGTCCACTCGCCCTTGCCGTAGCCGTGGAACCGCAGGTGCAGGTACACGAGCTGCGACACGTCCTGCACGATCTCCTTGGAGTACCGCAATGCGCGCAAACGCTTGCGCGCCATCTTGGCACCCACGACCTCGTGGTGGTGGAAGCTCACCCCGCCACCGGACTCGAACCTGCGCGTGTCCGGCTTGCCGATGTCGTGCAGCAGCGCGGCCATCCGCAGCACCAGGTCCGGCTCCGACGCCGGTTCGTGGGAGGTCTCCAGGTCGACCGCCTGCTCCAGCACCGTCAGCGAGTGCTGGTAGACGTCCTTGTGCTGGTGGTGCTCGTCCATCGCCAGGCGCATGCCGGGCACCTCGGGCAGCACGACGTCGGCCAGCCCCGTCTCGACCATCAGCTCGAGCCCGCGCCGCGGCGCCTTCCCGAGCAGCAGCTTCGACAGCTCCGCCTGCACCCGCTCGGCCGTGATGCGCTCGAGCTCACCGGCCATGTCCCGCATCGCCGCGACCACCCGGTCGGCAGGCGTGAAGTCCAACTGCGCCACGAACCGTGCCGCGCGCAGCATCCGCAACGGGTCGTCGGCGAACGACTCCTCGGGCGTCGCGGGCGTGTCGAGCAGGCCGGACGCCAGCGCCGTCATGCCGCCGTGCGGGTCGACGAACGTCTTCGTCGACAGTTCGATCGCCATCGCGTTCGCCGTGAAGTCGCGGCGCACCAGGTCACCCTCGATCGTGTCGCCGAACGACACCTCGGGGTTGCGGCTCACGCGGTCGTAGACGTCGGCGCGGAACGTGGTGATCTCCAGCTGTACGCCACCCCTGGCCGCTCCGACGGTGCCGAACTCGATGCCGGTGTCCCACACGGCGTCGGCCCAGCCGGACACGAGCCGCTGGATCGCCTCCGGCCGCGCGTCGGTGGTGAAGTCGAGGTCCGACGACAGTCGGCCCAGCAGTGCGTCCCGGACGCTCCCCCCGACCAGGTACAGCCGGTGGCCCGCGTCGGCGAACCGCGCAGCCAGCTCGTCGGCGACGGGGGACACGCGCAGCAACTCCGCGACGGCGTTGCGCTGGGCGTCCTTCATCGCTCGCAGCTGGGATTCGGTGGTGTTCACGGCGGCCTGGTTCACGCCTTCGCGACCTCCGCGACGTCTGCGGCACCCGCGGGCCGGCGGGTGTTTCGGTTCAACACGGACACAGCAAGCCAGCCTACCGGCGGCGCGATGTGATCTAGCATCGCAGCATGCCTGGATCGGCCGGTCGCTCCGGTGATGCCACACCACGGCGCCGGCCGCGGCGCCGTCGAGGGCGGCGCATGACGACTGTCGACGAGACCTCCGCCGGTGGTCTCGTGGTCGATCCTGCACGCACGCACGCCGCGCTCATCGGCAGGCTGAACCGGCACGGCCGCCTACTGTGGTCCCTGCCGAAAGGCCATATCGAGGACGGTGAGACCGTCGAGGACACGGCCGTACGCGAGGTTCGGGAGGAGACCGGCATCGTCGCACGGGTGATCCGCCCACTGGGTTCGATCGACTACTGGTTCGTGGCCGAGCGCAGGCGGATTCACAAGACGGTGCATCATTTCCTCCTCGAGGCACACGGCGGCGAGCTGTCCGACGACGACGTGGAGGTCACCGAAGTGGCCTGGGTCCCGCTCGACGAACTGGATTCACGGCTCGCCTACACCGATGAGCGCAAGCTCGTGCGCAAGGCGCGAGAGTTGTTCGGGTAGCGGACACGCACGCCGGCAAGCACGCGGGCAGGCACGGACAGGCACGGAGGCGGCGAGCAGTGAAGAGGTTCAGCGCGTTCGCGCTGGCGTTGGCCTTCCTCCTCACGCAGGGGCTGTCCGCTCCCGCCGCGACCGCAGCGGCGACGACGGCGCTCGGCGCCGCCGACCGGGCCGCCCACCTGCAGCCGGCACAGGCCCAGCCGAGCCCTGAGCAACGCCTCAGCGCTCCCGACCTGCTCGAGCTCGACATCGACACGTTCTCCCCGCGCATCCTCACCGCGGGGGAGGCGGACCGGACGCGCGTGCAGGTCACGGGCACGGTCACGAACACCGGCGACCGCGACATCTCCGACGTGGTGGCGCGCCTGCAGGTCGGCCAGACGGTCCCGACGACGTCGGCGTTCCAGCAGGCCGTCAGCGAGCCGCCGCCCGCTGACGCAGGGACGACGGAATGGGTGACGCTGACCGACGCGCTCGCGCCGGGGGAGTCGGCACCGGTGCGGTTCGACGTCCCTGCGGCCGACCTTCCACTGGCGACTCCCGGCATATACCCGCTGCTGGTCAACGTCAACGGCACCCCCGCCTACGGCGGACCCGCACGGCTCGCTTCGATGAACCTGCTGATGCCGGTGATCGACCCGCCGAGCGAGGCCGCGCCCGCACGGACCACGCTGCTGTGGCCGATCACGGCGACCCGGCCGCGAGTGGTGTCCCAGCCGCACGACGACACGATCATGCTCGCCGACGACGGCCTCGCCACCGCGCTCGCACCGGGCGGCCGGCTCGACGCGCTGGTCGAATCCGCGCTGGCCAAGCAGGAGAACTCGGCCCTGTTCGGGTCGATGTGCTTCGCGATCGACCCGGAGCTGCTCGACACCGTCGAGGCGATGACCGACGGCTACCGCGTGCGCACCACCGACGGGCACGTCGAAGGCCAGGGCGCGCAGGACGCACGCAACTGGCTGGACAAGCTGCGCTCACTCGTGGCGTCGCACTGCGTCATCCAGTTGCCGTACGCCGACGCGGACCTGGGCACGCTCGCCGAGGTCGACTCCGAGACCGACCTGACGAGCATGGCCGTCGGCGGTGGACCGTCGATCCTGCAGCGCACGGGGGTGCAGCCGCGGCAGGGTGTGGTGTGGCCCGCGCACGCGCTCGACAAGGACGCGATGTCGGCGGCCACCGCGGCGGGCGCGCGAACGTTCCTCGTCCCGCCGGCGGCATCGACGAGCGCCGACGCCATCGGCCGCGTGTCGACCGCCGGGCAGGCGAGGACACTGACGTACGACCCGCTCGTGTCGGCGGCACTGACCGGCCGCAAGGCACGCGGCAATCGGCTGACCGCGGTGAACGACACCGAGGTCGCCACCCAGAACGGCATCGCGGCGCTGGCGCTGCGTGGCGGACTCGGCGAGCAGACCGGCGGACCGTTGGTGATCGCGCCGCCACGGCGGATCAACGCGACGACCGGTGAGCTGACCGCCTTCCTCGACGCCTACGCCCAGCTGCAGCAAGCGAACATGCTGACCCCGACGCCGCTCGACGAGGTACTGGCCACTCCGCCGCAGGGCGCGGCGCCGGCCAGGGAACCGGGTGACGGCTCCGCCGCAGCCGCGCTCGACGCGGATCTGCTCAACTCGCTGTCGGGCACCGAAGCCACCACCGCCGAGCTGAACCGCGCGATGCGGGTCGACCCGGCGCGGCAGGTTCCGCCGGCCGAGCTGCTGAGGCCCCTGCACAACGCCGTCATCCGCGCGACGTCGTCGGCGTGGAGCGCCCGTCCCGCGACGGCGATGGCGGCGGCCCGCAGCGCCGAGGCCCAGCTCGACGACCTCACCGGACACGTCACCGTCGCGACGCTGGCTCAGCCGGTGCTGCGCGGGTCCGAGTCCGCCCCGTTGCCCGTGAGTGTGAGCAACGACCTGCCGGTGCAGATCCGCGTGCGGCTGCAGCTGGAGAACATCGCGGGGCTGCGACCTGCGCACATCCCGGTGCAGACGCTGTCGGCCAACAGCACCTTCAGCCCGCAGGTGCCGGCCGAGACCCTCCGGTCGGGGCGGTTCAAGATCACCGTGTCGCTCACCACGCCCGGCGGTGCGAACCTCGGCGAGCCCGCCGAGCTCGAACTCAGCTCCACGGAACTCTCGACCGTGACGCTCGTCATCACGATCGTGGCCGGCGTGGCGCTCGTGCTGCTGTCGGGCAGGCGGATCATCCGCAGGATCAGGCACACGGGCGACGGCGAACCCACCTCGTAGCGAGGCCGAACGGCGGCGGCCTCACGTGCGCAGCCGTGACCGGTCACGCACCGCTACGCACGCCCATCCGAAACGGTCCCCACGGGACCTGAGTTTTACGGCCGTGCGCATTACCCTGAACCGAGCTTGACGCCGAGTTGATGGGGCACGCGTTGGACAGACAGCCGGGCCGGCCACCCGAACCCGGGGGCAGGCCGGGAGGACCGGCGAGGCCAGGGGGGCCAGCAGCATCCGAGGGGGATGACGCCATGCAGTGGCCGGGTGACTCCGCGGAGCCGCCTGCGCAGGATCCGCGCGCCGTCGACCCCGACGCGCGCCGCCGAGACCCTCGCGGCCATGACCCCCGCGGCTCCGAGCCTCCCGAACCCCTCAACCGGGATCGCGACCGCCGGGAACACCACCCCGGGCAGCGCCCCGACGGCGACCCGCGCGAGCCCCGCCGTCCGCGTGCGGATCCGGGCTCCCGAGCGACACCGCCGCCGGGTCCGCCCGCCGCGCCACCCGCCGGGCCGCACGAGCCACAACGGAACGGTCGCCGCGCCCCAGAGGCCGGCGACCGGCGTGTGCCGCCACCCCCGGATGCCGAACGGCCTCCCCGTCGCGGCGCGCCACCTCCTCCGCAGGGAGCCGGGCCGCAGCAGCGGCCGCAGGGCCCGCCACCCGGCAGGCCACCCGTCGATCCGCGGGCGGGCCAGGAGCCGCCGCGTCGCGGCCACCCCGGCGGCCCGAACGCACAGGGCCCCGGCGCCCCGCCTCCCGGTCAATCCGGGCCGCCGCAGGGCAGGCAGGCACCGCCGCCGGACCGCACGCGGCGCGCCCGCCCTGCTCCGCCGCCGGCGGATCAGCGTCCACCGCAGGACAGCCCACCGCAGGACCGTCCACCGCAGGACCGGCCGCCCGAGCCACCCCCCGGCAGGCCGCCGCAAGGGTCCCCGGCTCCGCCGCCACCGGCTGCGGACCGGTGGCCGCCGCCTGACGAGCAGCTGCCGCCCGACCCGCGCCGCAAGCCGCCACGCCGTGGCAGGCCTCCCGAGGCCGCGCGGCGCGGTCCGGTGCGCCCGTGGCAGGGCGGTCCGCCTGCGGACCGGCCCGACGGTGCGGGCGTTCCCGGCGAACCCCCACGCCAACCACACGGCGGTTCCCACGACGGCCCACCGCAGGACCGCACCCGCGCCATGCCTGCACCGGAGGGACAGCCGCCGCGCGGACCGCAGGCCCGCCCGACACCGCCACCGCTGCCGCCCGAACCGGACGCGACGGTCTACATCCCGCCGCGCTCGGCGCGCTGGCCGGGGATAGACCCGGACGTGCAGGGGCCGTACGACGAGCTCGCGACACAGATGATGCCGCGGATCCTCGACGGCCCCCGGCACACGGAGATCGGCGAACGGCTTCCCGCGGTCGGCGTCGACGAGCGCGCCGAACCCGAGGCCGAGCCGCAGCCCGCTGCGAAGAAGCAGTCACTGGCCAAGGCCACGGGGCGGATGGCCATCGCGACCATGACCAGCCGCATCACGGGTTTCCTGTGGAAGGTGCTGCTGGCGTGGGTGGCCACCTTGGGCGTGCTGTACGACTCGTTCACGGTCGCCAACACGATGCCGCTGATCATCAACGAGCTGCTACTCGGCGGCGTGCTGACCAGTGTCGTCGTGCCGCTGCTCGTGCGGTCGCAGGACGACCCGGACGGCGGCGAGTCGTACACGCAGCGCCTGATCACGATGGCGATCACGATCCTCGGCATCGGCACGATCGCCTCGACCGCGGCCGCGCCGTGGCTGACGTCGCTGCTGATGGACGACTCGGGTGATGCGAATCCGCAGTTGGCGACGTGGTTCGCGTACCTGCTGCTGCCGGGCCTGTTGTTCTACGGCCTGTTCGCGGTGCTCTCGGCGGTACTCAACGCCAAGCAGATCTTCGGGCCTGCCCAGTGGGCTCCGGTGGTCAACAACCTGGTCATCATCGTCACGATCATCGCGTTCGCGCTGGTCCCGGGCGATCCGACGATCGTGCCGACGACCATGACCGACCCGCAGGTGCTCGTGCTGGGCCTCGGCGTGCTGACGGCCATGACCGCGCAGGCGCTGTTCCTCGTTCCGGCGCTGCGCAGGGCGGGGTTCCGGTTCAAGTGGAACTTCGGCCTCGACGAGCGGCTGAAGGAGTTCGGCGGGCTCGCGGCGTGGATCCTCGGGTACGTCGTCGTCAGCCAGATCGGCATGGTCATCAACACGCGCGTGCTCACGGCGGGCGCGGCCGGTGGCGCGTCGATCTACTCGAACGCGTGGCTGCTGTTCCAGCTGCCCTACGGCGTCATCGGCGTGTCGCTGCTGACCGCGCTGATGCCGAAGATGAGCAGGGCAGCGGCCGACGGCGACCACCGCAGGCTCGTCGGCGACCTCTCGTACGGGTCGCGGCTGACCACCCTGATGCTGCTACCCGTGTCCGCGGTGATGGCCGTTGCGGGCACGTCGATCGGTGTCGCCCTGTTCGCGCTGGGCAAGGGCTCGGTGGAAGACGCCGAACGGCTGGGGCAAGCGCTTGCGGTGTCGGCGTTCGGCCTGTTGCCGTACGCGCTCGTGATGTTGCAGATGCGCGTGTTCTACGCCATGAAGGACTCACGTACGCCGACGCTGATCATGGTCGTGATGACGGTGGTGAAGATCCCGCTGCTGTATCTGGCGCAGGCACTGCTTTCACCGACCCACGTCGTGCTGGGCGTGATGATGGTCAACTCGCTCGTGTTCGTCGTCGGCGCGGTCCTGGGACAGGTCTGGCTGTGGGTGAAACTGGGCAACCTGCGCAGCAAGCGAGTGGTTGGCGTCATCCTGTTCACGGTCGTCGCCAGCGTGCTCGGTGCCGCCGCCGCGGCGGCGGCAGGCATGCTCGTTCCGGACTTCCTCGGGATCATCGGCGGCGCCTGGGTGACGCTGATCCTGCAGGGCATCGTCGGAATGGGTGTCTCGTTCGGGGTACTGATGGCACTCAAGGTGGATGAGCTCGCGCCGGTGACCAGGAGAGTCACCCGGTTGCTGGGCCGTGGTTAACAACGGAAGACACCGCCCTTGCACTGCGTGTTCACGTACCCTCTCTTAGAGACAGCAGGGAGCGAGAGCCGAATTTAGGGGGTCAGGCCGGATGGGCACGAGAGCGCAGCGTGGTGCGCTGGCGCCCGGCGGGGTCGTCGGTGACGGCCGCTACCGCCTGCTCGCGCAGTTCGGCATCGACGAACGCGCGGGCGCCCACCTGTGGCGTGCGCGCGACGGGCAGCTGCGCCGGGACGTCGCGCTGACCATGCTCGTCGGCGACCCTGCCGACCCGGAAGCCGCCCTGCTCGGCAGGCGCACGCTCGAGCGCGCCGCGCACGCCGCGACGTTCGAGCACCCCGGGGTGGCCCGGGTGCTCGACGTGCTGTCACTCGGCAGCGGCATCTCCTCGTCGGAGGGGCTGCTGGGCATCGTCGTGGCCGAATGGACCAAGGGCACCGACCTGATCGACCTTGTCGCCGAACGCCCCGTCGAACCCGGCGCGGCCGCCCGCATGGTGCGTGCCCTCGCCGAATCGGTCGACCAGGCACACCAGTCCGGCCTCGTGCTCGGGATCGACCACCCGCAGCGGCTCCGGCTCACCCCGGACGGCAGGCTGCGGCTGGCGTTCCCAGGCCCGCTGCCCGACGCCACGCTGCGCGACGACGTCAAGGCCCTCGGCTCGGTGCTGTATCTGCTGCTCACCGGGCGGTGGGCGCTGCCGGGCGGCCCGCCCGCGCTGCCGCCCGCACCGAAGTCGCCGACCGGCAGGATCGTGCCGGCCAAGTCGCTGCAGCCGCGGGTGCCGCCGGAGCTGTCGGCACTGTCCGTACGCACCATCGAGGACGGCGACCACGGCGGCATCCGCACCAGCGCGGCGATCCTGCGCGCGCTCGACCACGCCGCCGAGGCAGCCGAACGCGCCAAGCAGGCGCAGGCCGAACCGGCCGAGCCCGACGGCAGCGTGTGGACCACGAAGAAGCCGACCAAGGACAAGGCGCGTCGCCGCAAGCTCGCACTCGGTGTCACCGCACTCGTGTGCGCCGCCGTGGCCGTGCTCGCGTGGCTCGGCATGATGGCCATCAACTTCTTCCAGGACGACGGCGACACCTCGGGCCCGCCCGTCAACCTCGCCGACCCACCTGCCCAGCAGCAGGACGGCGGGCAGAACAACGGAAACGGCCAGAACAACGGAAACGGCAACCAGCAGACACAGACCGGCCGGCCGGTGCAGCCGTCGGAGATCACCGTCTACAACCCCGAGGGTGAAGGCGACAGTCCCTCGGACGCGCCGAAGGCCACCGACGGCGACCCCGCCACCGTGTGGCGCACGGACCTGTACAAGCAGCAGCTGCCCGCGCTGAAGCGTGGCGTCGGCCTGCTGGCGACCTTCGACGAGTCGATCGACCTGTCGAAGGTGCGGGTCATCGCCGACAGCCCCGGCACCGAGGTGGAGATCCGCACCAG
Source organism: Prauserella salsuginis (assembly GCF_024648885.1). GTDB lineage: Bacteria > Actinomycetota > Actinomycetes > Mycobacteriales > Pseudonocardiaceae > Prauserella > Prauserella salsuginis. The sequence goes on from NZ_JANBBF010000009.1 coordinate 181,641, forward strand.
CGACTCGCCGAACGCACCCCTCGACGCGACCGAGGTCGTCGGCCAGGGCAAGCTCGACGACATCAACACGACGATCTCGCTCGACCAGCCCGTCGACAGCACGCACGTGATCGTCTGGGTCAAGACCCTGGGAGGCGAGGAACCCGAGCTCAACTCGGAGTTCGGCGAGGTCAAGTTCCTGCCCTCGGCGTGACCGCCCCGCGCAGCGGGCGTCGCCGACCCGCCCGGGCCGACGACGACATTCCCGGCAACGCGATGTCACCCGGACGATCCACGCAGGGCGTGCTCACGCCGTAGCGCTCCTTAGTAATCTCTTCCGGGTGACAGCGCCCACCGCCGAGCCCACCGATGCGGATCTGATCAAGGCGCACGCCGCCGGCGATCCGCACGCGTTCAACGAGCTCGTACGCAGACACCGAGACCGCATGTGGGCCGTCGCCTTGCGCACGGTCCGCGACCCGGAGGAGGCCGCCGACGCGCTGCAGGACGCATTCATCTCGGCTTTCCGCGCGGCGTCGAACTTCCGCGCCGAGTCGCAGGTCACAACGTGGCTGCACCGGATCGTCGTGAATGCGTGCCTCGACCGCATCCGCAGGCGTCAGGCCAAACCGACCGTGCCGTTGCCCGAGGAGGGGCACCAGGAACCGGCAGTGCCGCGTGATTCGATGGCCGAACGCGAGACGTCCCTGGTCATCAAGGAGGCACTCGACCAGCTGCCGGAGGATCAGCGCGCCCCGATCGTGCTCGTCGACGTCGAGGGGTACTCGGTGTCGGAGACGGCCGAGATGTTGGGTATCGCTGACGGCACGGTTAAGAGCAGGTGTGCGCGAGGTCGCTCCAAACTGGCGAAACTTCTCGGTCATCTACGGAACCCGACGGAGGAAGGCGGCGTCCCAACTTACGAAAGCAAACACGGGGAGGGACGACGATGACGGACGAGTTCAGGGGGAATGGCGGGACCGCCGACGGTTCCGCGTTGTCTGTCGACGTGCTCGCCGACCTGCACGCCGGTGCGCTGAGCGAGAGCGAAGCGGCCGAGCTGTGGCCTCGCGTCAACGCCGACCCGGAGGCGCGAGCCGTCATCGAGGCGCTGGAGGCGGCCCAGGCGGACCTGGGTTCCCTGAGCCGCGAACCGGTCGAGCCGATGCCCGCCCACGTGGCTTCGCGGCTCGACGCGGCGCTCGCCGACGAACAACGCACGCGTGAGCAGCAGGCCGCAGGAACGAACGTCGTCAGTCTCGACCGTGCTCGCAGCAGGCGGAAGAAGCAGGGCATGGCTGCCGGTTTCATCGCGGTGGCCGCCGCGGTCGTGGCCGCTGTCGCGATCGCCGTGCCGAATCTCGGCGGAGGCAGCGAGACGCCGGGAGTGGCGCAGCCCGCACCGTCGGAGCAGTCCGGCGACAGCGATGCCGGTGCTCCTTCGGACGGTTCCGGGCCGCTGGCGTTGACGAAGGACAACGGCGACCTGGCCGCTGCGATCGGCAGCGTCCAGGCGGTACGCGACTTCGGTCCGCTCGAGACGAGGAGCCGCTTCGACCAATGTGTCCAGGCGGCGGGAGCCGACACGAGCAAGGAGCCGGCCGGGGTGCGGCCGGTCACCATCGACGGTGAGGAAGCCGTCATGGCGATCTACACGACGGGCGAGTCCGCCCAGTTCCGCGTGGTCGCAGTGAGCGCGGACTGCAGCTCGGCACCGGTGGTCGACCGGGTCATCGGCGCAGGCGGCTGAGCCGCCTCGGCCGGATTCCCGGCCGAGCAACGCCCGGCGGCGCAGATTCAGCGAACGGCCGGCGGCGTCCACTCCAGGACGCCGCCGGCCTGTTCGTGCGCCCGGTCGAGGGCCGCGTCCCGGTCGAATCCGCGGGGACGTCCGCGCGTCGTGGTGGAGGCCATACCGCGAATTTTATATCGATCGATACATAACTGCTAGGCTCAGCATTTGCTATCGATCGATACAAAAAGGGTGGGCGTGGCAGCGAAACGGAGCGGGATGCCGCTCGCGATCTGGGGCATCGGATTCGGGATCTTCGCGCAAGGCACCAGCGAACTCATGCTCGCCGGTCTCCTGCCGGAGATGGCGGCCGACCTGGACGTGACGATCCCCACGGCCGGCTGGCTCATCAGCGCATTCGCACTCGGCATGCTCGTCGGCGCACCGGCCCTGGCGGTACCGACCCTGCGCTGGCCGCGACGTTCCGCACTGCTCGTGTTCCTGGCCGCGTTCGTACTCAGCCACGTCGTGAGCGCCCTGACCGACAGCTACGGGCTGCTGCTGGCGATGCGGTTCGTCGGCGCGTTCGCCTACGCGGGCTTCTGGGCCGTCGGCGGCAGCACCGCGATGGCTCTCGTCGGGCCCGACCGACGCGGGAGGGCGAATGAGCATCGTCGCGGGAGGACTCACGGTCGCGACCGTGGTCGGCCTGCCCGCAGGCACCTGGATCGGGCAACACCTGGGCTGGCGCGGGGCCTTCTGGGCGGTCGCGGTCCTCTCGTCCGTCGGCGCGGCCGCGATCATCGCCGCGGTTCCGCCCCTCCGGCCGGAGAACCCGCCGAGCCTGCGCAACGAGCTGCGCGGCCTCAGGCCGCCCCGGCTGTGGCTCTCCTACGCGATGACGGCGGTCGCCACCACCGCACTGCTGGGCACTTTCTCGTACCTGGCCGCCATGCTGATCGAGACGACCGGCCTCGACTCGACGTGGGTTCCTGCGGTGCTGTTCGGATACGGATTCGGTGCCCTCATCGGTATCGCGATCGGGGGAAAGACCGCCGACCGTCATCCCAGGGCCGTCCTCGGCATCGGGTTCACCGGGCTGCTGATGGCCTCGCTGCTGCTCGCCCTCACCGCGCACCACGTGGGCACGACCGTCGTGCTCGTGGTCGCGCTCGGCGTGCTCGGGTTCGGCACCAACCCGGCGCTGAACTCCCGCTTCATGACCATCGCCCCCCGACGCGCCCACGCTCGCCGTCTCGGGAAACGTCGCCGCGTTCAACGTCGGCATCACCCTCGGTCCCTGGATCGGTGGCCTCGTACTCGCGGCCGGTCACGCCTACCCGGCCGTCCCGGCCGTCGGAGCCGCGGTCGCCGGGCTCGCACTCCTGCTGTGGGCCTGGGACCTCACACTCCAAGCCCGCGCCGGCCGGCCGAAGCGCACCGTCGGTCAGGAGCCGAGCGTGGCGCGCTAGCGGCGTAATACCGGGGGCGCACGGTCGGCAATGGACCTTTCCCGTCCACATCGCGGGAGCGCACGCCGGCGAAAGACCCGTCACATGCGGGCGTGGGCCACGGCGGGAACAGACGCACCTACGATGCTGTTGGACCCGGTGTCAGGCGTTATCGAAGCGGAGGAAACCAGTGGCTGCAGAGGACGTTCGGAACCTGATCATCGTCGGGTCGGGTCCCGCGGGGTACACCGCGGCCGTGTACGCGGCACGCGCACAGCTCGAGCCGCTGGTGTTCGAGGGTTCCCAGTTCGGCGGTGCCCTCATGACGACGACCGAGGTCGAGAACTACCCGGGCTTCCGGTCCGGCATCCAGGGCCCGGACCTGATGGAGGAGATGCGCGAGCAGGCCAAGACCTTCGGGGCGGACCTGCGAGCCGAGGACGTCGAGCAGCTCGAACTGACCGGCGACGTCAAGTACGTCACCGCGAACGGCAAGCGCTACGCCGCTCGCTCCGTCATCCTCGCGACCGGCGCCGCGCCGCGTTACCTGGGCGTTCCGGGTGAGCAGGAACTGCTGGGCCGCGGCGTGTCGTCGTGCGCGACCTGCGACGGCTTCTTCTTCCGCGAGCACGACATCGCCGTGGTCGGCGGCGGCGACTCGGCGATGGAGGAGGCGACGTTCCTGACGAAGTTCGCCAAGACCGTCACGATCGTCCACCGGCGCGAGGAGTTCCGCGCTTCGAAGATCATGCTCGAGCGCGCCCAGCAGAACGACAAGATCCGCTGGCAGCTGAACTCGCAGGTCACCGAGGTACTCGGGGACGGCACGGTGGCCGGCCTGAAGGTCAAGGACACGGTGACGGGCGAGGAGTCCACGCTGGACGTGACGGGTTTCTTCGTCGCGATCGGCCACGACCCGCGCAACGAGCTGTTCCGCGACCAGGTCGAGGTCGACGAATCGGGCTACGTGCTCACCAAGGGCCGCAGCTCGTACACCAACGTCGACGGCGTGTTCGCCGCAGGCGACCTGGTGGACCAGACCTACCAGCAGGCCGTCACCGCCGCGGGCAGCGGCTGCACCGCGGCCATCGACGCCGAGCGCTGGCTCGCCGAGCACGCCCACGTGGCCGAAGCGGCGGAGACCTCCGAGATGGTGGGCGGCGGCTACGCGACCGCCGGCGCCGTCCACTGACCGATCCGATTTCACCAGGTACCAGGCCCAACGACACAGAAAGAGGCACCATGACCGACACCGTCAAGGTCACCGACTCCAGCTTCGCCGACGAGGTGCTCACGAACGACAAGCCCGTGCTCGTCGACTTCTGGGCCACCTGGTGCGGCCCGTGCAAGATGATCGCCCCGGTGCTCGAGGAGATCGCCTCCGAGCACAAGGACAAGATCCAGATCGCCAAGCTGGACATCGACGAGAACCCGAACACCGCTCGCGACTACCAGGTCATGTCGATTCCGACGCTGATCCTGTTCCAGGGCGGCAAGCCGGTGAAGCAGATCACGGGCGCCAAGCCGAAGGCGGCGCTGCTCGACGACCTGTCGGAAGTCCTCTGACGAAGACCGACACGTGAAAGCCCGGGACGTGGTCCTCCCCGTCCCGGGCTTTCGCATTTTCTTCCCGCGATGTGCGTCACGCAGGCGTGGGCCGATCGTCACGTAGGTGATGGGCTTCCGAGACGGGCCTGGCGCGCTCGGCAAGGAAGCGCAAGGCACAATAGTCAGGCGCAGGGCCCCACGTCCTGTATTGGTTTGCACAGCATCAAGCACCGGATCGGGCAGTCATCCGCCCGCTGGTCCGATGCCCAAGGTAGAGCGAGGAGTGCATGCGGGTACTCCGCCGCGGCGACAGCGGACCGGACGTCGCCGACATCAGGTCCCTGCTGGTCAGCCTGGACCTACTCCCGGGTGCGGGCACCAACGGCGCTCACGGAGAAAGTGGCGCCGGTCACACCAATGGCGCACCGGACGGCGCGGACACCGTCTTCGACGATCAGACGGAACACGCCGTCCGCGCGTTCCAGCAGCGCCGGGGCCTGATCACCGACGGTGTGGTGGGCCCCGCGACGTACCGTGCGCTGCGCGGATCCTGCTACCACCTGGGTAGCCGCCCGCTGGCCTTTCTCGTCTCGTCGCCGGTGCACGGGGACGACGTCTTCTCGCTGCAGGAGCGCCTGACCGAGCTGGGCTACAACGCGGGCAGGCCGGACGGGCATTTCGGACCCCAGACCGAGCGCGGCCTGAAGAACTTCCAGCGTGACTACGGGCTCACCATCGACGGCATCTGCGGTCCTTCCACGGTCCGTGCCCTGCGGCAGCTGTCGCCGCGTGCGCGCGGTGGCCGTCCGGTGTTCCTGCGTGAGCAGGAGCAGGTGCGGCAGGCCGGGCCCCGGCTCCGTGGCAAGCGCATCGTCATCGACCCGGGGCACGGCGGCGACGACCCTGGCGTCGAGGTCGGCGGGGTGGCCGAACGGGACATCGCGTGGGACCTGGCGCGCCGCCTCGAAGGGCGCATGAAGGCCACCGGCATGGAGGCGCTGATCTCCCGCGGGCCCACCCGGAGCCCTTCGGAGATCGAGCGGGCGCAGTTCGCGAACGACGCGGGCGCCGACCTGTTCCTGTCGCTGCACAGCGACGGCAACTCCTCGCCGCACGCCCAGGGTGTCGCGAGCTTCCACTTCGGCACCGGTAACGGCACCACCTCGACCGTCGGCGAGCTGCTCGCCGGCTACATCCAGCGGGAGCTGGCCGCCCGCACCGGCCTGCTCGACTGCCGCACGCACCCCAGGACGTGGGACATCTTCACGCGCACGCGCTGCCCAGCGGTGCGCGTCGAGATCGGCTACCTCACCAACGGCCAGGACCGGCTCAGGATGTCGGATCCGGCCTTCCGCGACGTGGTCGCCGAGGGGCTGCTCATCTCCGTGAAGCGGCTGTACCTGCTCGGTGAGGGTGACCAGCCCACGGGCACGTTCACGTTCGCCGACGTCCTCGCTCACGAACTCGCGAAGGCGGAGTAGTCCGGGCGGGTTCACACCGGACAGGGCACTGCTGGGTGAGCCGGGTTCCGATCAGGTGACGTTCCGATGTCGCGGGTCTCAGCGGTTCGGCCGGGGCAGCCGAACCGCCACCCGGGTGGCGGCTTCCATCCTTTGGAGCGTCTCGTCGTCCGGCGAGCCGCCGAGCAGCGCCGCCTCGGAGATGACCAGCCGGTCTCGTCCCCGCCGCGTGGAGGTGTAGGCCTCGCCCGTGAACTCGCCACTGCCGATCCGCGGTCCGACGGCGCCGAGCGCGGTGACGCTACCCGTGCCGTACCTGTCGACGAGGCGCCGCAGATCCGTCACTCCGGCGGCGCGCGGCATCCGAACCCACACGACGGACACGGCGATGCGGTTGCCGTGCTCGTCGGTGACGGGGATCAGCCGCCTGGTCAGTTCCCGGCACGGCCTGGTCGAGAAGAACTGCTGCACCTCGCCGTACGACCACATCGCGCACTCGGCGGCGTGGTCGATCCGGTCCCGTACCCCGTCCCGGCGAGCTCGGCCGGGCTTGCCGCGGCCGGCGGGCTTGCGCGATTTCGCGGGTCGGAGCTTCAGGGAAGAGCAGAGCCTTGGCCGTACGCCCCTTCGCGGCGTGCTTGACCCCCTGCGTCACCGCCGCCCGCATGGCCTGCGACAACGCCCCCTCTGCCGCTGTCCCGAGGCCACCCGCGCCGAAGCCTCCGGTGACACCAGGGCCGGCCAACGCCACAGCTCCCACCGCCGCACCCGCGACGGCCTTGCGGCCCTTCTTGGGCTTGTCCGGACGGTCACTGTCGATGAGGACCCGCCGACCATCCGGCAATGTGACCCAGCGCTTACCCAACGCACCCTCCCCCAGGTTCGAAGTGACCCAGGGTGGTGGATATGAGCACTCAGAGCGACCACCGAACGAGTGACTGTGCACAAGCCACCGCGATCTGTGGATAACCGTGCGAGTTGTGCACAGAACTGTGGATAACTCGGAGGTGGTCCGGAATCGGGATCGCGGTGACTATGTCGCCCGGACGGCCGGGCAGTGGATCAGGCGCGTGAGCTGGACGACGTCGCCGTGGTCATCGTGACCTCGCCGAGCAGCTTCTCCAGCGCCGCCTCGACGTCTTCCTTCCACGAGATCGACGACCGCAGCTCCAGGCGCAACCGTGGCCAGCGGGGGTGCGGCCGCACGGTCTTGAACCCGACGCTCTGCAGGAACGCGGCCGGCACCACACACGAATGGCCGTCGCCGTCCCCAACACCACCGGAAGCCCCACCACCGGAGGTCCCAGCACCGGACGACGCCGTGCCTGAAGACTCCGCGCCTGAAGACGCCGTGCTCGGAGACCCCATGCCCGAGGATTCAGCACCGGAAAACGCGATGCCCGCACCCTGCGCCTCGGCCTCCGGCTCTTCCGGACCGGCGTCGCCGAATGCCTCGATGGCCTTCACCCCACGTCGGGTGAGGTCCTTCGCCACGGCTTGCACCAGCATCCGGCCCAGACCGCTACCGCGGAACTCCGGCAGGATGTGGAACGCCGTCAGCAGCACCGCGTCCGGGCTCGGCGGCGACGTCGGGAACGCGTCCGACCGGGGGACGGCGTTCGGGGGCGCGTACAGCACGAAACCGACGGGCAGCCGCCCGCTGTAGACGATCCGTCCGCACGAACCCCATTCGAGCAGCACCCCGGAGACCCAGGCCTCCTTCTCGACCTCGGTCTCGCCGAATTCCTCGGCCTGCTGCTTCAGGTGCGGAGCGAGTTCCCAGTACACACAGCGCCGGCAGTGCTGCGGCAGCTGCTCAAGGTTGTCCAGCGTGACGCCCACGATGCGACGTGACACCAGACCTCCCGTACTGCAGGGCCGTGCGGCCATGGCAGACCGCATCCACCGGCACCGACGGACGCCGCCCGCGCGCCTACCGCACGCGGGGCGAGTAACACGGGCCAGCATATGCCGATGTGACGAGCACGCCAACGGCGGGAGGTGCACTACCACCTGTGGTTACACTCGAACAACTACCCGTAGGTAAAGCACGCGGGCCAGAGTCCAGCCGCCGAACGCTTTCCCCACGAAAAGCAGACGGAAGTATGCCATGAGCGAACCCCAGGTCCCGGATTCGCAGAGCGCGGAGCCGAATCTCCCCGAGGCCAGGCCCGGCACCGAACCGGGCAGTCACACCAACCTCGACCCGCACGTCGAGCGCTACGCCGCCCGCACCGCGGGCATGACGGCGTCCGAGATCCGAGCGTTGTTCGCCGTGGCGAGCCGCCCCGAGGTGGTCTCGCTGGCCGGCGGCATGCCGAACCTCGCCGCGCTCCCGCTCGAGTCGCTGTCGCAGCAGATGAGCGAACTCATCGCCGAGGACGGGCTGACGGCTCTGCAGTACGGCTCCGCGCACGGCGTGCCCGCATTGCGCGAGCAGATCTGCGAAGTCATGGCCATGGAGGGCATCACGGGCCACCCCGACGACGTCGTCGTCACCGTGGGTTCGCAAATGGCGCTGGACATGGTCACGCGGCTGTTCTGCGACCCGGGTGACGTCGTGATCGCAGAGGGACCGTCGTACGTCGGCGCGCTCGGCTCGTTCGCGGCCTACCAGGCCGAGGTCGTGCACGTCGCCATGGACGACGACGGCCTCGTGCCCGAGAACCTCCGCAGCGCGCTCGCCGAATGCGAGAAGGCGGGCAAACGGGTCAAGTTCCTCTACACGATTCCCAACTTCCACAACCCCGCAGGCGTGACGCTCGCCGTCGATCGCAGGGCCGAGATCCTCGAGATCTGCCGGCAGTACGGCGTGCTCGTCATCGAGGACAACCCGTACGGCCTGCTCGCCTTCGACGGGCAGACCTACCCGGCGCTGCGGTCGATGGACCCGGACAACGTCGTGTACCTCGGTTCGTTCTCCAAGACGTTCGCCTCGGGGCTGCGGGTCGGCTGGGTACTCGCTCCGCACGCGGTACGCGAGAAGCTCGTGCTCGCGTCCGAATCGGCGACGCTGTGCCCGCCGACGCTGAACCAGCTCGTCGTGTCGAAGTACCTCACGACACACGACTGGAAGGGCCAGATCAAGACGTTCCGCGAGAACTACCGCGAACGCCGGGACGCGATGATCAGCTCGCTGGAGCAGTACATGCCCGAAGGCTGCAGCTGGACCCACCCCGAGGGTGGGTTCTACGTGTGGCTGACCGTTCCCGAGGGCGTCGACGCGAAGGCGATGCTGGCACGCGCCGTCACCGCCCGCGTCGCGTACGCCTCGGGCACGGGCTTCTACGCGGACGGCCTCGGCAGCAGGCAGATGCGACTGTCCTATTGCTACCCGACGCCCGAGCGGATCCGCGAGGGCGTGCGCCGCCTTGCCGGCGTACTGGAGTCCGAAATGGACTTGATGCGGACGTTCGGTAGCGTCACCACCCGTGCCGTGTCCGGGCCGCAGACCCCCGGACCGGACACGGCCTGATCGACGTTTTCCCTTCAGCCCCAAGGAGTTTCACGGGTGGCCGAACGTACTGTCGCCGTCCTCGCGGGCGGCCTCTCCCACGAACGGGACGTCTCGCTGCGGTCCGGACGGAGGTTGTCGGTCGCGCTGCGCGATGCCGGACTGACCGTCCAGGAATGGGACACCGATTCGAGCCTGATCGGCAGACTGCGCGAGCAGCGGCCCGACGCGGCCGTCGTCGCACTGCACGGCGGTGAAGGCGAGAACGGCTCGGTGCAGACCGTGCTCGAGATGTTCGGCGTCCCGTTCGTCGGCACCCACTCGCAGGGCTGCCGGCGTGCGTGGGACAAGCCGATCGCGAAGGCACTCGTGTCCGGCGCCGGCTTCACCACCCCGGACTGGTTCGTCCTGCCGCACAGCACATTCCGTGAGCTCGGCGCCCAGTCGGTGCTCGACGCCATGGTCGAACGGCTCGGCCTGCCGCTGATCCTCAAGCCGGACCAGGGCGGTTCCGCGCTCGGCGCTCAGGTGGTGCGCGACGCGACGGAGCTGCCTGCCGCGATGGTCGGCTGCTTCGCCTACGGCGACACGGTGCTGGCCGAGCGGTACATCGACGGCACCGAGGTCGCCGTGACCGTCGTCGAAGGCTCGGACGGGCCGCAGGCCCTGCCCGCGGTCGAGATCGTTCCGGAGAACGGCGTCTACGACTACACCGCGCGCTACACGGCCGGGCTGACGGACTTCTTCACGCCCGCACGGCTCGACGACGGCGTCGAGAAAGCCGTGGGGGAGCTGGCGGTGGGTGCGCACCGGACACTCGGGCTGCGCGACATCTCCCGCACCGACGCGATCGTGGCCGCCGACGGAACGGTCCACTTTCTCGAGGTGAACTCCTCACCGGGCCTCACCGAAACCTCCACGGTGCCGATGGCGTTCGAAGCCGCAGGCACCTCGTTGGGGAAGGTGTTCGACGAATTGATCGGACGTGCCGCCGCTCGCGGCAATTGAGCGCCAGCAGCCAGGTCATCACACGACAACGGCGCCCGGAGCAACTTCGCTCCGGGCGCCGTTGTCATCTCACACGGTCGGTGATTCGGCACCACCACGAGTAATCGTCACCGTGACGTAATGACCCGGGGTGATGGGACCTTGGATCACGTGTCCGATTTGCCGTTATTCGGGTCCATCAGGCGAACAATGCGCTCGAGGTCGTCCTTCGACCCGAACTCGACGACGATGCGGCCCTTCCGGCGGCCGAGGTCGACCTTCACCTTCGTGTCGAAGCTGTCCGACAGCCTGGTCGCGAGCTCCTGAAGACCGGGCGCCTCCATCTGCTTGCGCGGCTGCTTCTTCTCCTTCTTCTGCGGACCGTTCTTGTAGAGGGTCACCGCCTCTTCGGTCGCGCGCACCGACAGGCCCTCCGACACGATGCGTCCCGCGAGCTCCTCCTGCGCGTCCGGATCCTCGAGGGAGAGGAGTGCCCGCGCGTGCCCCGCAGACAGAACGCCCGCCGCCACCCGGCGCTGCACGGGGAGGGGGAGTCGCAGCAGGCGGATCGTGTTGGTGATGACCGGCCTGCTGCGGCCGATCCGCGACGCGAGTTCGTCGTGCGTCACGTCGAACTCGTCGAGCAGCTGTTGGTACGCGGCCGCCTCCTCCAGAGGGTTCAGCTGCACCCGGTGGATGTTCTCGAGGAGGGCGTCCCGCAGCATCGCGTCGTCAGTCGTCTGCCGCACGATCGCGGGGATGTGCTCCAGACCGGCCCGCTGCGAGGCGCGCAGCCGGCGCTCGCCCATGACGAGCTCGAACTTGTCGCCCTCGAGGGTGCGCACCACGATCGGCTGCATGAGGCCGAACTCGCGGATCGAGTGTTCCAGCTCGGCAAGCGCCTCCTCGTCGAAGACCTGCCGCGGCTGCTTCGGGTTCCGCTCGATGGAGTCGAGCGGCACTTCGCGATAGACCGCGCCGGCGACCTCGCCTCCGACCGCGGGTGCCTCGTCGATGGCGCCGTTGGCGGCGAACCATCCGCTGTCGTCACCCGCAGGCGGTTTGACGTCGGCCATGTCAGGGACCGGCACATGGGATTCGGCCTCGGGATCGTCCTCGACCGGTCCCGTCGGGATCAGTGCTGCCAGTCCGCGGCCGAGGCCGCCTCTGCGTTCGGTCATTCCTGCTTCCCCTCCACACCGCGTTCGGCGACTTCGCGTGCGGCGTCCAGATAACTCATGGCGCCACGTGAACCGGGATCAAAGGCCAGCACCGTCTGGCCGTACCCGGGAGCCTCCGAGACCTTCACACTGCGCGGGATGATCGTCTTGAGCACGACCTCACCGAAGTGGTTCTTGACCTCCTGCGTCACCTGATCGGCCAGCTTCGTGCGGCCGTCGTACATGGTCAGCAGGATCGTCGAGACCGACAGTGTGCGGTTCAGGTGCTTCTGCACCAGTTCGATGTTGCTCAGCAGCTGGCCCAGTCCCTCGAGGGCGTAGTACTCGCACTGGATCGGGATCAGCACTTCGTGGGCGGCGACCAGCGCGTTCACCGTGAGCAGGCCGAGCGAGGGCGGGCAGTCGATGAAGACGTAGTCGACGTCGAGCTGGGCGAGCGCCTCATCCGTCAGCGCCTCCTTCAGGCGCGACTCGCGGGACTGCATCGACACCAGCTCGATCTCCGCACCGGCGAGGTCGATCGTCGCCGGCACGCACAGCAGGTTGTCGCTCTGCGAGCTCGCCTGCGCCGCCTCGACGAGCGTCACCTCACCGATGAGGAGCTCATACACCGAAGGGGTCCCGGAACGGTGGTCCACGTCGACCGCGGTGCTGGCGTTCCCCTGCGGGTCGAGGTCGATGACGAGTGTCTTCACGCCGTGCAGCGCGAGCGCCGCCGCCAGGTTCACCGTGCTCGTCGTCTTGCCGACGCCGCCCTTCTGATTCGCCACAGTGATGACACGTCGCTTCGAGGGACGCGGCATGAAGCCCTCGTCGGGGTGGAGCACCTTCGCCGCACGGAGCGCCTCCTCGGCGATGGGCATCGATCCGCCGGTCTTCGACTGTCCAGCTGGCGTGGTCACCGGGTCTCTCCCTTCATCGGCGCGTACCCAACGCCGCCGTGTTTCACGTGGAACATGCCTTGCTCGGAACTGCTCGTCATGCGCTCCGCTGTCCCTTCTTCTTCGACCGCTTCCGCTGCGATCCCGGGCGCTGCCCCTTCACCCGCTCGATCACCACGACCGTTGTCGGCGTATCGAGAATGTCGCCACCACACTCGACGATTCGAGGCTCACCGCCACCCGCCTTGGCGACGTCGGTCCGGTCCCGCTCGATCTCCTCGGCGGCGCTGGCGCCCTTGAGGGCAACCAGAGTTCCGGACTCGCGCACCAACGGGAGACACCAGCCGGCGAGGCGGGCGAGGGGAGCGACCGCGCGCGCCGTCACGACGTCGGCGGGATCGAGCTGCGCGCGAACTGCCTTCTCTTCCGCGCGGCCTCGAACCACGGTGACGCCGTCGAGGTCGAGCTCGTCCACGACCTCCTCGAGCCATTCGACACGACGCGCCATCGGCTCCAGGAGAACGATATCGAGATCGGGGCGAGCGATCGCCAACGGTACTCCCGGCAGGCCGGCTCCGGACCCCACATCGACGACACTCGTTTCACGTGGAACCTCATCGCCCAACACGGCCGAGTTGAGTACGTGTCGCTCCCAGAGGCGGTCGAGTTCCCGGGGCCCGATGAGTCCACGCCTGACCCCGTCCTCGCGCAACATCGCCACGAACCGCTCCGCCCGATCGACGTGTTCACCGAACACCGCGATCGCCGCTGTCGGGGTGGTGGACTCCAGTCCGTCCCGGCCCACTACTCAACTCCTCACTGGATTCGCGGGCGTCGCGTTTCACGTGAAACGGCCCGCGTTTGATTGTCCATGAACTCGCGCGCGATCAGAGCCGACAGTCCGAGTATGTGGAGAACTCCAAGCGCCGTTTCACGTCGAACATCGACACGTGGCCGATCTCCGACGTCTCCGCCGCCCCTGTCGCGCAGTCTCCCGTCGCGCGACCGCTGCCGACCGACCGCACAGCCAACGCGGTTGCCTCGACCGATCATAGAAGTGATGGGTTACTCGGCGCCCACAGTGCGCGGCACGGTCAACCACGCCCGCCGACGACTTATCGGAACCGGAACCTCGGTGTAGCGCCGACCATCGATCTCCGCGCGCCGGGGCTTGCGGCCAACTCATTACCCCCTCGGATCCGCCTGCTCCTCGTCCCGGCCGATCGGGGAGTGGCCGTTCGAGGAGTGGCCGCTCCGCGGTCGGGCCGAGCTGCACCGCTGCGGGGCCCGCGGGGGTCGAGACCCACTACCCCCATCCGAACACCGTCCACCCACTCACCAACCCGCCACCCGGCGCAAGGCCGGTCCACTCTCCGGCCCGCCGCTGTCGGTACACCGCGCCCAAGGCTCGAAGGTGCCTCGCCGCCGTGTGCCGTGTCAGTTGCGCCGTCTTCCGAGACACCATCGTCTGCCGCATTGTGGCCACGTGCCGCCGCGCGGCACCGGACACGCCGGCACCCGCTCGACGGGCCCCACCCACTTCGGTTCACGTGGACGGGCAGTTCTCTCCGAAGGATGTTCGGGGCGCGCCTGGCCGGCACCCCGCAACTCACCTCGACGCGGCGCGACTGCCCGCGAACTCCGCCTGCCGCGCGCTCAGCTCATCCGGTGTCGGTGTCGGTGCGTGCACGTCTGTCGATCGCGGTCTCCTGTGTGGGTCTCCTGTGTGGGTCTCCTGTGTGGGTCTCTCGGTGCGGGGATCGGTGCGGGTCTCTCGGTGCGGGGATCGGTGCGGGGATCGGGGCTGACGGGCCGAGCCCGCGAGTCCCCGGGCGACGGCATCGCCCGACCTGCCGATGCCGAGACCGCTATGCGGCGGCCCGCACGGCGCGACACCGACCGATCGACATGCCCCTCCCGCGAGGCGCTGTCCGACACGACCGACACCCACACCCGGCGCACCGCCCGTCATCACCTTCGCCCGCCACATCCCGGCCAACAGGACCGCACTCGTCGACCTCCATTCCGAGGGGCGGCCAGTCGCGTGTGACCGCGCCGGTTCCCGGGTCCCACGCTCCGACTCCAGCCGTCCCGGTTTCACGTGAAACCGGGACCCCCGCAGTCGGACACAGGGGAGTGGCCGACCGACACCGCGGGCTGTCACACACACAAAAGCGGCCCGCCGGAAATCGGCGGGCCGCTTCAGTTGGGAGCGTCGCTATTACTCGGGGACGACCACCACGCGCCGCTTGGGCTCCTCGCCCTCGCTCTCGCTCGTGACGCCCTCGACCTCGGCGACGGCGTCGTGAACGACCTTGCGCTCGAACGGGCTCATCGGCTGGAGCTTCTCCTTCTCGCCGGTCTTCGCCACGTTCTCGGCGGCGGTGCGGCCGATTCGGCGGAGCTCCTCACGGCGGCCCGCGCGCCAACCCGCGACGTCCAACATCAGTCGGCTACGCGAGCCGGTTTCCCGCTGAACGGCGAGGCGAGTCAGCTCCTGCAGCGCCTCGAGGACGGTCCCGCGCGGTCCGACGAGCTTCTCCAGGTCGTCGCCACCGTCGATACTCACGATCGCGCGGCCCGCTTCGACGTCCAGGTCGATGTCACCGTCGTAGTCGAGCAGGTCCAGCAGCCGCTCCAGGTAATCGCCTGCGATGTCGCCCTCCCGGACGAGCAGGTCGTCACCGGACTCCGCGTCGCCGGGCGAATCCGCCGCGACCGTGTCGTCGGGCGCAGTCGTGTCCTCGTCGGCCCCGGCCGCTACAGCCGTGGCCTTCTCTTCTTCCGTGCCGATCACCTCTGCGGTCTCGGACATGTCACTTCTCCTCTCGAGCCCCTCAGGCGAGGTCTGATTGCGGAAGGCGGGCGCCACGCGCGTCAGCGGCGCTTTCCGCCCTTGGACTTCTTGCCCTGACCGGAAGGCCGCTGCTTGTTGCCACCGTTCTTGGCCCACGCACCGCCCTTGGCGCTGTTGCCGCCCTTGGCGCCGATGCCGCCCTTCTGGGCGGAACCGCTGCCGTTCGCGTTGCTCGACGACTTCGCCGAGACCTTGCCGGAGCCCGAACCGGACCCGGATTCGGAACCTGCTTCGGACTCGGAACCGGCTTCGGTCGAGTCGGACGCCTCGTTCGCTGTCTGCTTGTTCTGCGTGGCCGGCTTCTGACCCGGCTGCGGCTTCTTCGGCTTCTGGCCCGGCTTCGGCGCGAGGTTGTCGCGCTTCTCCTTCTCCTCGACCTTCTTCTGCTCTTCTTCGCGGTCGATGCGGCCGTAGACGAAGCGCTGCTGGCCGAGCGTCCAGCCGTTGTTCGCGAGCCAGTAGATGAGCAGGCCGATCGGGAAGAACGCACCGAAGATGAGGACACCGAACGGGAAGATGTACAGCGTCAGCTTGTTCATCATGGCCGTCTGCTGCGTGGCCGACGCCGGGTTCTGGCGGGCCACCGAGTGACGGGCGGTCAGGTGCGTGGCGATCGCGGCGACGATCATCAGCGGGATCGCCAGCGGCGCGACCTCCCAGTGCCACTCGCTCGACTGGCCGGCGAAGCCGAAGTGGTTGATGGCATCACCGATGTTGATGCCGAACAGCTTGGCGTTGACGTACGAGTCGACTTCCGCGGCGTCGAAGAAGTAGTTGTTCTGCCTTCCCTCCTGGAAGTTGCGGAGCACCCAGTTCAGACCGATGAACACGGGAATCTGCAGCAGCATCGGCAGGCAGCTGCCGAGCGGGTTGACCCCGTGCTCCTGCTGCAGCTTGCGCATCTCCGTCGCTTGCTTCTGCCGGTCGTTGGCGTACTTCTTCTGCAGCTTCTTCACCTCGGGGGCGAAGTCCTGCATCTTCTTCATCGACCGGACCTGCTTGACGAACGGCTTGAAGAGGATGCCGCGCACCGTGAAGGTCAGGAAGACAATGCCGAGAATCCAGGAGATGGCGTTGTCCGGCCCGAAGACGAAGCCGAACACCTTGTGCCAGCACCACAAGATGAACGACACGGGGTAGTAGATAAAGTCGAGCACTGAGCTACTCCTCGGTAGATATACCAGGGGGTTGACGCCGGAGGCTGAACGTCTCGGGCACGGGGTCCCGTCCCGGTTCGGTCCACGGACCGCAACGCAGCAGTCTGCGAACGGCGAGGTAACTGCCCCGCGCCGCGCCGTGCTTCGTCAGCGATTCGGCGGCGTACGCACTACAGCTCGGATAGAACCGGCACATCGGGGGCAGGAAGGGTGAGATCGCCTTGCGATAGAAGCGGATCGGGAGCAGCAGGATCCACGCAACCGGGGTAGGTCGCGGAGCCGCATGTGTCGTCTCGTGGTCGCCTGCACGGTCCGAGTGCTCGGCGACCGGCTGCTGCTCATTCACACCGTTCGTCCATTGCTGTCGCGGGAGGCCTCCGGTGCGGCGCTCGTCGCACCGGCAAGCTTCAACCGCCGCAAGGCCGCGTCGAGGTCCGAGCCCAACTCCGCACTGCTCGCCTTCGCAGCCGGCGGAAGCGCTCGTACGACCAACGCGCAACCGTCCGGCAGGGTTCCGAGTCGGTCCGCGACGAGGTGACGCAGACGCCGGCTGACCCGGTGCCGCACCACGGAATTGCCCACGGCCTTACTCACGACGAACCCTGCCTTCTTCCGCTCGCCGGACTCGGCGAGCGCGTGCAGCACAAGGCGGCGGCGCCCGGCTCGGACGCCGCCGCGCATGACGGCACGGAATTCCTCACTGCGCCGCAGGCGAGCGTCGGCGGGAAGCACGCGCGCTCGGACCCGGCCGCAGGCGAGGTCAGGCGGACAGCTTCTGACGGCCCTTGCGACGACGGGCGGCCACGATCGCGCGGCCGGCCCGCGTACGCATCCGCAGCCGGAATCCGTGGGTCCGCGCGCGTCGACGGTTGTTCGGCTGGAAGGTGCGCTTGCTCACGGCGTCATTCTCCTGGTCTGGCGACGTACAGGTCTGTGGTCGCCCCCGGACCTCGTGTGCACCACGGGCGCCGGCGCGATAGTCTCCGAACGGATGACCTCGTCGGCCGGGTGGCCGTGACGCCGCGGTGTCGGCGGCAGACCTTTCAAGGGTACGCACCCGGCCGCCCATCCCTGACACCGCCCCCTGCGGCAGGCCTGCTGCTCACGGATCCGGTTCGAATGGCGACACGCCGTCGACCATGGAATCCTTGCTCGAATGAACCGCTTGTGGCATGGACCAGCGCTTGTTAGCGTGCCTCTTCTCAACCCACGAAGATGAGGGGCAGGCGCGGCGTCGCCGATAAGTGGGAGACTGGGCGAGCGACACACGGACCCGCGAGTAGGAGGGCTCGTGGGGCAGCCGTACATTAATGCACAACCTGTGGACAACTTGTGGATGCTTCCTGCGCTCATGCCGCCGGAAGCCCCGTTCGACCTGCACCGCTGCCGTCTCGGACCGGCGATCGGCGAGCACGTGCTCACGAACGTCGACAGGGTGAAATGCGCAGGCCACGTGGATGAGGTCGAGGGGAGGGGAGCAGAGCAGGGTGTCTGAGCAACAGCTGAACCTGGGTTCCGTGTGGGAACAGGTCGTCAAAGAGCTGTCCGACGGCACGCTCTCGCCCCAGCAGCGCGCCTGGATGCGTGTGACCCGGCCCATCGGCCTGCTCGACGGCACCGCCCTGCTCGCCGCACCGAGCGACTTCGCCAAGGAAGCGATCGAGCGCGCGCTGCGCGAGCCGATCACCGCCGCGCTATCGCGCAGGCTCGGCCGCGAAGTCTCACTCGCCGTCAAGGTCGACTCCGCCGAGAGCGCGCCCGCACCGAACGGGCCCACCTCCCCACCTCAGTACTCCTCGCCGGGTCAGCATTCCCCGGCGCCGCACTCACCGGCGGGCCGGATGGAGGGCACGCTCACCCCGGGGAGTGGCGACACCCCCGATGTGCCCCAGCACGCGGCCGGTACGGACGCGGCGACGTCCGCCACATCCCCGGCGTCCCCGCAGGGTTCCGGCGCCAACGGCCCGTCCGGGGCACCTCGCGTCCCGCAGACGTCGGCCGCCGAGGAGACGATGGTCATGCCGACCATCCCGCCGATCCGCGACGACACCCCGCCACCGCCCGGAGTCCCGTCGAGCGGCTCCGCTTCCGCGGGGAACGCCTCCCAGTCGGGTTCGGGCGCAACCGGATCGGGGTCGGCCGAGCAGTCGCCGCGCCGGCACCAACCGGGGCAGTCGGCTGCGTCACAGGGCAGGCGGCCGACGCCCTACCCACAGCAGCCCGGCACCCCCCGGCATTCCGCACCTCAGCAGCCGGGGTCACAGCAGCCGGGATCGCAGGCCGGGCCGCAACAACCAGGGTCGCAGCAACCCGCTCCCCGGGCCGGCGGGCAGAACGGCGGCCCGGCGCACCCGCCGGGACAGCAACAGCACGCGTCCGGGCGGCAGTCCTCGGACGGAAACAATCCCGCGGGGCAGTCCGCCCAGTCGAACCCGCGCGGCCACGCCGGACAGACCCGGTCCACGGGCGAGACCCCGGCCGGGCCGGGCTCGCAGGCGACCGGCGGCTCCGCCGAGACTTCGCAGCACTCGGGAAGGCGTTCGCCATCCAGCGGCACGCAGCACTCCGGGAGCGGATCGGCCTCGGCGCAGTCGGCCGGTCAGTCGCGGCTCGAGGCGCTGGCCGATTCCGACGAAGAGGTCGACGAGGAAGGCGAGGCGTTGGCGGCCGCCAACGAGATATGGCCGTCGTTCACCGGGCAGCCGACCGCGGGCCAGCCGTACACCGCGCCTGCGCAGCCGCAGACGTCGAAGACGAAGCTGAACGAGAAGTACACGTTCGACACGTTCGTCATCGGTGCGTCCAACCGGTTCGCGCACGCGGCCGCGGTCGCCGTCGCCGAAGCGCCGTCCCGCGCCTACAACCCGCTGTTCATCTGGGGTGAGTCCGGCCTCGGCAAGACGCACCTGCTCCACGCCGTCGGGCACTACGCCCAGCGGCTGTTCCCCGGTATGCGCGTGCGGTACGTGTCGACCGAGGAATTCACCAACGACTTCATCAACTCGCTGCGGGACGACCGCAAGGTCGCGTTCCAGCGGCGCTACCGCGACATCGACATCCTGCTCGTCGACGACATCCAGTTCCTCGAAGGCAAGGAAGGTACTCAGGAGGAGTTCTTCCACACCTTCAACACGCTCCACAACGCGAACAAGCAGATCGTCGTCTCGTCCGACCGCCCTCCCAAGCGCCTCGAAACGCTGGAGGACCGGTTGCGGACGCGGTTCGAGTGGGGCCTGATCACCGACATTCAGCCGCCCGAGCTGGAGACGCGGATCGCGATCCTCCGGAAGAAGGCGGCCCAGGACCGGCTCGACGTGCCCGGTGATGTGCTCGAGTTCATCGCCGCGCGCATCGAGGCGAACATCCGCGAACTCGAAGGTGCGCTCATTCGTGTCACTGCGTTCGCCTCGTTGAACCAGCAACCGGTGGACGTCGGCCTGGCCGAGATCGTGCTGCGCGATCTCATCCCGGACTCGCAGGCGCCGGAGATCAGCGCCTCCACGATCATGGGTGTCACGGCCGAGTTCTTCGACGTGACGGTCGACGACCTGTGCGGGCCCGGCAAGACGAAGGCGCTCGCCACGGCGCGGCAGATCGCCATGTATCTGTGCCGCGAGCTGACGGACATGTCCCTGCCTCGCATCGGGCAGACCTTCGGCGGCCGCGACCACACGACGGTCATGCACGCGGACAAGAAGATCCGCAAGGAGATGGCCGAACGGCGCCGCATCTACGACCAGGTGCAGGAACTCACCTCCCGCATCAAGCAGCGCGCGCGCCAGTAACCACGCGCCGGCCCCGCCCGCCGACGTAGGCCCCGCCCTGTCGTGTTGCGGATTCCAGGGCTCGTGTTGCGCCCTCCGGGGACCGTGTTGCGTTTCCCGGGGACCGTGTTGCGGGTTACCAATGGCGGTGTTGCGGGTTCCCAGGGGTGTTGCGGGTTCCGGACCGACCGACACCTCCACCGACGCGCTGTGCAGTCACCGCGTGTTCTGCATCCGGCACCGCGTGTTCTGCGCCCAGCACCGCGTGTTCTGCATCCGGCACGGCGGCATCGGCCATCCGCCTACCCGCTGACCGGCACTCGACGAGCTGACGTGCGCCTGCCGTGTGCGCTACACCCGGCACCCGGCAGACGGAGCACCCACCTGCACGGCCGCCGGACACGTCGCCCGCGTCACCGGATCCGAATGCCGACCACGTCCGCACCCCGGGCCCCGCCTCGCACCCTGCCTCGGAGCCGGCGATCGAGACGCGGTCGGGACGCGGTCGAGAGGTAGCCGAGAGGCAGCCGAGAGGCAGCGGGCGGGAGGCGGGCCGACGCGTTGGATCGCCGTCCGGTGAGGGCCGGTCGGGCTGCGGTCGCCGCACGATCCAGGTGCCCGACCGGCTGTGTGCGGCGTTCGTCCGGCGGGGCCCGGATGGGGATGCAGCGCCGTTCACGGCGTCGTTCCGAGTCGGGCCGGTGGTCTGATCCGGCTCCGAGGCAGGGTGCGAGGCCGGCTCGGCCGACCGGAACCGCTCCCGACAGACCTCGAACCAACGCCCGGAACCCTCCGGAACCGACCGCGAACCGGCCCTCGAACCGGCCGCGAACCCGCCGGGAGGCCGTCTCGAGGCCCGTTCGGCCGATCCGTCCACTGTGCACAGGCGACCTTCGTCGGGTTCCGCTTCACAACGCGAAAACCGTTCGCTCCCGATCTCCGGCCGGGTTATCCACCGGACGTCCACAGCATCCACAGGGTTGTCCGCATCCTGTTCGCAGGATGTCCACCGACGCGCTGACCGCAACGCCGCAGTACAACCGGCTCCGTCTCGCCGTACTTGTGCACGAACGAGCAGGGAAAACATCCCCACTGTGTGGAAATCCTTGTGTGCCAAGAAATCCGTCACCCCGACGGGCGATCTGTCTCACGTCGGCCGCGCACAGGTCTTGGGCACAACCGTCCCCACAACTGGGGATAACCATGGGGACAACTGTGGGCCACCTGAGGACGGTTCAAACCACCCACATCGACCCCTGATTGGTCCACCGGTTGCCGCCCCCTGTCCTCCACACGCCGCCACGCCTGCCGACCAGGGCGAACGAGCCGCGTCCACACAACTCACAACGCTTACTACTGCGGCTGGACAAAAGATCTCTCTTAGAAGAACAAAAGAAAAAGAGAAGGGCGCCTGAAGATGGGGACGAACCCGCTCGGAAGCCCCTGGCCCGATATGACCCGCGGCGGTCCCAGGCTCTACCGTGGAGACCCACACATCCGGTCCGCTCGAGCAGCGGCTGTCTCCATGTCGGTCGGGTCCGGTCCGCATCCGGTCCGACGGCGCAGATGCATCGACATGTCGACAAGCTGTAGGTTGGCGGACCCGCTACAGCCACGGTCCGGGCTCGTCTCGAACCACGAGAGGAGTCGGCAGGTGGTCGTTTGTCGTCTTTCGAGCTACGGCGGCTCGGGCCGTCGAAAGGATGGGCGCCATGAAGATCCGCGTCGAGCGTGATGGCCTCGCTGACGCCGTTGCCTGGGTGGCACGCAGCCTCCCGTCCCGGCCGCCGGTTCCGGTGCTGGGCGGAGTGCTGCTGGACGCCGGTGGTGACGGCGGTTCCGATGCGCTGACGGTGTCCGGTTTCGACTACGAGGTGTCGGCGACGGTCGGGGTCCCCGCGACGATCGCCGACGGCGGGCGCACGCTGGTGTCCGGTCGATTGCTCGCCGACATCACCAAGGCGCTGCCCGCTCAGCCGGTGGAGATCGCCGTCGACGGGGCACGTGCCTCGATCACCTGCGGTAGCGCGCGGTTCTCCCTGCCGACGATGCCGGTCGAGGACTATCCCCAGCTGCCCGCCCAGCCGGATCTGGCCGGCGAGGTCGCGGGTGAGGCGTTCGCGCAGGCGGTGGCCCAGGTCGCCGTCGCTGCCGGGAAGGACGACACGCTGCCGATGCTCACCGGCATGCGCGTCGAGATCTCCGGCGAGAACCTCACCCTCGTCGCCACGGACCGGTTCCGGCTGGCGATGAAGGAGTTCAACTGGTCGCCCGCCCAGGAACTGGGTGACGCCTCCGTGCTCGTGCCGGCCCGCACGCTTGCCGACGCGGCGAAGTCGCTGGGTACGAGCGGGTCGACGGTTCAGGTCGGACTCGCCAGCGGCGACGGCCTGCTCGGCCTGACCGGTTCCGGCAAGTACACGACGACGCGGTTGCTCGACGCCGAGTTCCCGCCGTACCGCCAGCTGCTGCCGAGCGAGCACAGCTGCCGCGCCGTCATCGACGTGTCGACGCTCACCGAGGCGATCAAGCGGGTGTCGCTGGTGGCCGAGCGAGGGACGCAGGTACGGCTCGAGTTCGGTGACGGCTCGCTGCGGCTGTCGGCGGGTGGCGACGACGAGGGGAGCGCCGAGGAGGAGCTGCCCGTCGACTTCGAGGGCGAGCCGGTGGCTATCGCGTTCAACCCGGGCTATCTCGCCGACGGTCTCGCCGCGTTGCACGCCGACCGTGCGGAGCTGACGTTCACCACGCCGAACCGGCCCGCGCTGATCAAGCCGGCTGACGAGAACGGCGACGTGGTACCCGGCTATCTGTACTTGCTCATGCCTGTGCGCCTGCCCGGCTGAACCCGCCCAGCAGACGCAGCAGCAAGCACACGCAACTACCAAGGGAAAGCATTTCGATGGTGCAGCTCGGACTGGTCGGCCTCGGAAAGATGGGTTTCAACATGCGCGAGCGGCTACGCGCCGCCGGGCACGAGGTGGTCGGATTCGACCAGAACCCGGACGTCAGCGACGTCTCGTCGCTCGCGGACCTGGCCAAGACGCTCGACGCGCCGCGCATCGTGTGGGTGATGGTGCCCGCGGGCGAGCCGACCAGGGCGACGGTCGCGGAGCTCGCCGGTCTGCTCTCGAGCGGCGACCTCATCATCGACGGCGGTAACTCGCGGTTCACCGACGACAGTCACAACGCTGCGGTGCTCGCCGAGCAGGGTGTGAAGTACGTCGACGTCGGGGTGTCCGGCGGCGTGTGGGGCAAGGACAACGGCTACGGCCTCATGGCGGGCGGTGACGCCGAGGACATCGAGCGTGCGATGCCGATCTTCGATGCGTTGCGCCCGGAGGGGCCGCGGGAGGAGGGCTTCGCCCACGCGGGCGGTGTCGGTGCCGGTCACTACGCGAAGATGGTGCACAACGGCATCGAGTACGGCCTGATGCAGGCCTACGCCGAGGGCTTCGAGCTACTCGAAGCCTCCGACGTCGTCGACAACGTGCCCGGTGTGATCAAGGCGTGGCAGCGCGGCACGGTCGTCCGGTCGTGGCTGCTGGACCTGCTGATCCGTGCGCTCGAGGAGGATCCGGACCTGGGCGAGCTCGAAGGCTACGTCGAGGACTCGGGCGAGGGCCGGTGGACGCTCGAGGAGGCGATCAACAACTCGGTGCCCGCGCCGGTCATCTCGGCGGCGCTGTTCGCGCGGTTCGCCTCACGCCAGGAGGACTCGTCGGCGATGCGTGCCGTGGCCGCGCTGCGAAATCAGTTCGGCGGGCACAGTGTCAAAAAGGCCGGCGAGTGACGAAGGCAGCCGGATAACGACGTGTACATCCGTCACCTGCAGGTGACCGATTTCCGCTCGTGGGATCACGTCGATGTGCCGCTCGAGCCGGGCCCGTCCGTGCTGGTCGGGCAGAACGGACGAGGGAAGACGAATCTCCTCGAGGCGATCGGTTACGTCGCCACGCTCTCCTCGCACCGGGTCGCGACCGACGCGCCCCTGGTGCGGCAGGGATGTGAACGCGCACTGGTGCGGACCGCGGTCGTGAACGAGGACCGGGAGCTGACGGTCGAGCTGGAGATCGCGGCGGGCCGTGCCAATCGGGCGCGCGTGAACCGGGGTGCGGTCGGCAGACCGCGGGATGTGCTGGGGATCCTGCGCACGGTGCTGTTCTCACCCGAGGACCTCGCGCTGGTGCGGGGGGACCCGGGTGAGCGCCGCAAGTTCCTCGACGAGCTGCTGGTGCAGCGCGCGCCGCGCTACGCGGGGGTGCGATCCGACTACGACAAGGTGCTCAAGCAGCGCAACGCCCTGTTGAAGTCGGCGGGAAAGAAGCGCGGTGACGATCCGTACGCGGCGTCGACGCTGGACGTGTGGGACGACCACCTGTCGAAGGCCGGGGCGCAACTGCTGGCGGCGAGGCTGAATCTCGTGGCGGATCTGGCACCGCACACCGCGGAGGCCTACGCGGGAGTGGCACCGGATTCGCGGCCCGCGCACATCGCCTACCGGTCGAGCCTGGGCGAGGCGTTGCCGGAGGGGTACGGCGAGCCGAGCGGGGAGCGGGCCGATCCGGAGCGGCTGGCCGAGGTGCTGCGGGTGGCGCTCGGCGAGTCGCGGGCGGCGGAGCTGGAACGTGGGGTAAGCCTGGTCGGACCGCACCGCGACGAGCTGGACCTGGTGCTCGGTGACACTCCGGCGAAGGGGTACGCGAGCCACGGCGAGTCGTGGTCGTTCGCGCTGGCGTTGCGGCTCGGTTCGTACGAGCTGTTGCGCGGTGAGGCAGGGGGTGAGCCGGTGCTGATGCTCGATGACGTGTTCGCCGAGTTGGACAAGCGGCGGCGGGCGCGGTTGGCGGAGGTCGCGCTGAGTGCCGAGCAGGTGCTCGTGACGGCCGCTGTGGATGAAGACGTGCCGACCGAGCTGACCGGCATCCGCTATGCGGTCGCGGAGGGTGAGGTAACACGTGACTGACAGCACCCGCAATACGGGAAACCGGCGACGCGGCGTGACCGACAGCACAGCTAAACGTCGCCAAACTGGGGATAAGTCTGTGGACAGTGTGGATAACACCCTGGATTTGTTATCGCAGTGGGTAACCGCAGACCGTGATCAGCAGGTCAATACTCCCCGCGAGGGGGGATACCAGGACGAAAGGTCCGATCGAGCGACGGAGCGTGACCGTACCGCACCGACCGGAGCAGTCTCCGACGCGGGGGCGCCTACCGCATCTGGGGACAAGCCGCACGCCGACGGCCGCGGTGGCGCTCCGTCCACAGGTCGTGCACACTCCGCAGCCACCGACGTGGACCGGGCAGGTGCCCCGAAACCACCGGAGACCGCGGAAAGTGGACGCGACCTGGCGCACTCGGTCCTGAAGGCCGCCCAGGACCGCGCGAAGACGCGGGGTCACGAACCGGGCAGGCGTAAGCCGGGCGCACCGGGCAAGCAGGGTCAGACGGCGCAGAACCCCCGCAGGCGCCGGTGGTCGGGTGCGGGCGCCGACGAGCGCGACCCGCAGAGCCTCGGCCGGATCGCGGCGCGCATGGCGACGCAGTTCGGCTGGAGCGACCGCCTGGCCGGGGGACACGTCTTCGGCCGGTGGGCCACCCTCGTGGGTGAAGACGTGGCGGAACACGCCCAGCCGGTGAGCCTGACCGACGGAGAACTGGTGGTCAGGGCGTCGTCGACGGCGTGGGCCACACAGCTGCGGTTGCTGCAGCGGCAGCTCCTCGCGAAGATCGCCTCCGGGGTGGGACACGGCGTCGTCAAACGCATGAAGATCCAGGGCCCTGCCGCTCCGAGCTGGCGGAAGGGGCCACGTCATGTGTCCGGCAGGGGGCCGCGTGACACGTACGGCTGACCCCCACCGAAGAGCGGGCGCCCGATTTCTCCGAGACGCGGCGGCGCTGATCGGGTCAGCCCCGGGACCCGATCAGGGTCGAGATCGTCGCTCTCTGGCGAAATCAGACGTGTCCTTGATGCATGTGAGCGAGACTGGCCAAGTAAACTAGGACCGGTGGGCCGGATCGGCGCGCGGAAACCCCGTGTGAGCGCGTGCGAGACGGTGAGCCGAGAAGGTGCCCGCGCCCCAGAATTCCCCGCGCGCGTGCGCGTGTGGCGATGGTGAGGAGAAGTCAGGCCGGTGGCAGAGAACGAGAACGAATACGGTGCGTCCTCCATCACGGTCCTCGAGGGTCTCGAGGCCGTCCGCAAACGCCCCGGCATGTACATCGGGTCCACCGGTGAGCGCGGCCTGCACCACCTGATCCAGGAGGTCGTGGACAACTCCGTCGACGAGGCGATGGCGGGGTACGCGAGCAAGGTCGAGGTCACGCTCATGGCCGACGGCGGCGTCCGCGTCGTCGACGACGGCCGCGGTATCCCGGTCGAACTGCACCCGAAGGAGCAGCGCCCGACCGTCGAGGTCGTGCTGACGGTGCTGCACGCGGGCGGCAAGTTCGACAGCGACTCGTACGCGGTCTCCGGTGGTCTGCACGGCGTCGGCGTGTCCGTCGTCAACGCGTTGTCCACCGCGCTCGACGTCGAGATCCACCGCAACGGGCGCAAGTGGACGCAGCACTACAAGTACTCCGAGCCCGGTGAGCTCGTCGACGCCGGTCCGTCCGACGCCTCCGGCACCACCGTCACGTTCTGGGCCGACCCGGGGATCTTCGAGACCACCGACTACAACGCCGAGACGGTCGCGCGCCGGTTGCAGGAGATGGCCTTCCTCAACAAGGGCCTGACGATCGTGCTGCGCGACGAGCGGGTGCCGGACGAGAACGGTGAGGACGCCGCGGGGGAAGCGGCCCGCATCAAGGAGCGCACCTACCACTACCCGGGCGGGCTCGAGGACTTCGTCAGGCACATCAACAACACGAAGGACCCGATCCACCCGACGATCGTCAGCTTCGAGACCGCCGGTGACGGCCTCGAGGTCGAGGTCGCGATGCAGTGGAACAACGGGTTCACGCCCTCGGTCTACACGTTCGCCAACACGATCAACACGCACGAGGGCGGTACCCACGAGGAGGGCTTCCGCGCGGCGCTGACCCGCGTGGTGAACGCCTACGCGCGCGACAAGAAGCTGCTCAAGGAGAAGGACGCCAACCTCACCGGCGACGACGTCCGCGAGGGTCTGACGGCGATCATCTCGATCAAGGTGGGCGAGCCGCAGTTCGAGGGCCAGACCAAGACCAAGCTGGGCAACAGCGAGGCGAAGACGTTCGTGCAGACCAACGCGAACGAGTGGCTGTCGGACTGGTTCGAGCGGAACCCGACCGAGGCCAAGACCATCATCAACAAGGCCATTTCGAGTGCGCAGGCCCGCGACGCCGCGCGTAAGGCCCGTGACCTGGTGCGCCGCAAGGGCGCGATGGACATCGGCGGACTGCCGGGCAAGCTCAAGGACTGCCGCTCGACCGACCCCGAGCAGTGCGAGCTCTACATCGTGGAGGGTGACTCCGCCGGCGGTTCGGCCAAGGAGGGCCGGGACTCGATGTTCCAGGCGATCCTGCCGATCCGAGGCAAGATCATCAACGTCGAGAAGGCCCGCATCGACCGCGTGCTGAAGAACGCGGAGGTGCAGTCACTGATCACCGCGCTCGGCACCGGCATCCACGACGAGTTCGACATCTCGAAGCTGCGGTATCACAAGATCGTGCTGATGGCCGACGCCGACGTCGACGGCCAGCACATCCGCACGCTGCTGCTGACGCTGCTGTTCCGGTTCATGCGCCCGCTGATCGAGCACGGCTACGTCTACCTGGCGCAGCCGCCGCTCTACAAGATCAAGTGGCCGCGTGCCACCGCGGAGTACGCCTACTCCGACCGCGAGCGGGACGGCCTGCTCGAAGCGGGCGCCGCGGCCGGCAAGAAGTTGCCGAAGGAAGACGGTATCCAGCGGTACAAGGGTCTCGGCGAGATGAACTCGGACGAGCTGTGGGAGACCACGATGGACCCGACGAACCGGGTGCTGTTGCAGGTCAGCCTCGACGACGCCGCTACGGCCGACGAGCTGTTCTCCGTCCTGATGGGCGAGGACGTCGACGCCCGCCGTTCGTTCATCACCCGTAACGCCAAGGCCGCCGGAATGCTCGACATCTGATCCGCCGAGTCCGCAGCGGACCCCCGTCCACTCGCGAGCCATCCGGATCAGGCGTGAAAGGAACCAACCAGCCGTGACTGAAACTCTGCCCCCCGACGGCCAGCACGGTCGTGTCGAGCCGGTCGATCTCCAGCAGGAGATGCAGAACTCGTACATCAATTACGCGATGAGCGTGATCGTGTCGCGAGCGCTGCCGGACGTGCGCGACGGGCTCAAGCCGGTGCATCGCCGGGTGCTGTACTCGATGTACGACTCGGGTTTCCGGCCCGACCGCGGGTACAACAAGTGCTCCCGCGTCGTCGGCGACGTGATGGGCAATTACCACCCGCACGGCGACTCGGCGATCTACGACGCTCTCGTGCGCCTGGCGCAGTCGTGGTCGATGCGCTACCCGCTCATCGACGGCCAGGGCAACTTCGGCTCTCCGGGCAACGACCCGGCCGCCGCCATGCGGTACACCGAGTCCCGCCTCGACCCGCTCGCGATGGAGATGTTGCGGGAGATCGACGAGGAGACCGTCGATTTCTCCGATAACTACGACGGGCGGACGCGCGAGCCGGACGTGCTGCCCAGCCGGATCCCGAACCTGCTGGTCAACGGCGGTTCGGGCATCGCGGTGGGCATGGCGACGAACATCCCGCCGCACAACCTCCGCGAGGTCGCCGACGGCGTCATCTGGGCGCTCGACAACCCGGAGGCGGGCGAGGAGGAAACGCTCGCCGCGATGATGCAGCGCATCAAGGGGCCGGACTTCCCGACGCGCGGCCTGATCCTCGGCACGCAGGGCATCTCCGAGGCTTACCGCACGGGCCGCGGCTCGGTGCGCATGCGCGCGGTCGTCGAGGTGGAAGAGGACAACAAGGGCCGCGCGACGCTGGTCGTCACCGAGCTGCCGTACCAGGTCAACCCGGACAACCTCGTCGAGAACATCGCGACGCTGGTGCGCGACGGCAAGCTCACCGGCATCGCCGACATCGCCGACGAGACCAACTCCCGCAGCGGTATGCGCATCGTCGTCACGCTCAAGCGCGATGCGGTCGCCAAGGTGGTGCTGAACAACCTCTACAAGCACACCCAGCTGCAGTACAACTTCGGCGTCAACATGCTGGCCCTGGTCGACGGCGTGCCGCGCACGCTGCGGCTCGACCAGATGATCCGGCACTACACGAACCACCAGCTCGACGTCATCGTCCGGCGCACCAGGTACCGCCTGCGCAAGGCCGAGGAACGCGCCCACATCCTGCGCGGTCTGGTCAAGGCGCTGGACCAGCTGGACGCGGTGATCGCGCTGATCCGGCGCTCGCCCACGGTCGACGAGGCGCGCACCGGTCTCATCGAGCTGCTCGACATCGACGAGATCCAGGCCACCGCGATCCTCGACATGCAGCTGCGCCGCCTGGCCGCACTGGAACGTCAGAAGATCATCGACGAGTTGACCGAGATCGAGGCGAAGATCGCCGATCTCGAGGACATCCTCGCCAAGCCCGAGCGGCAGCGGCAGATCGTCAGGGACGAGCTCACCGAGATCGTCGAGAAGTGGGGCGACGAGCGCCGCACGAAGATCATTCCTTACGACGGCGACGTGTCCATCGAGGACCTGATCGCCGAAGAGGACGTCGTCGTCACCATCACCCGCACCGGGTACGCCAAACGCACCAAGACGGACTCGTACCGTTCGCAGAAGCGCGGCGGCAAGGGCGTGCAGGGCGCGACGCTCAAACAGGACGACATCGTCCAGCACTTCTTCGTGTGCTCCACGCACCACTGGCTGCTGTTCTTCACCAACAAGGGACGCGTGTACCGCACGAAGGCCTACGATCTGCCCGAGGCTGGCCGCAACGCCCGCGGCCAGCACGTGGCGAACCTGCTGGCGTTCCAGCCGGACGAGGAGATCGCGGGCGTCATCCACATCCCGGACTACGAGGCGGCCGACTACCTGGTCCTGGCCACGCGGAACGGTCTGGTCAAGAAGTCCAAGCTGACCGACTTCGACTCGGCGCGCTCGGGTGGGCTGATCGCGGTCAACCTGCGTGAGGGTGACGAGCTCGTCGGCGCGGTGCTCGCCTCGGCCGACGACGACCTGCTGCTCGTGTCCGCGGAAGGCCAGTCCATCCGCTTCCACGCCACGGACGAGACGTTGCGCCCGATGGGCCGCGCCACGTCGGGTGTGCTGGGTATGCGGTTCAACGAGGGTGACGAGCTGCTCAAGATCAGCGTGGTCAAGCAGGACACGTTCCTGCTGGTCGCGACCGACGGCGGGTACGCCAAGCGCACCGACATCGAGGACTATCCGGTGCAGGGCCGCGGCGGCAAGGGTGTGCTCACCATTCAGCAGGACCGCAAGCGTGGCAGGCTGGTGGGGGCACTCGTGGTCGAGTCCGACGACGAGCTGTACGCCATCACCTCCAGTGGCGGGGTCATCCGGACGCGTGCCGACGACGTGCGCAAGGCCGGCAGGCAGACGAAGGGTGTTCGCCTGATGAACCTCGACGAGGGAACGACCCTGCTGGCCGTCGCGCGCAATGCCGACAAGCCTTTGGACGTCCCCGACGAGGGGGCCGCCGAGGATGCGGACGGCGCGGCTGATGGTGCTGTTACATCGGATGCGGCAGCCTCGACGGAAGGGGAGACCGACTCCGCCCCTGCCGACATCGAAGAGGCTGTGGACGCCGATGACGCGGCCTCGGAGGGCGGAGCCGCCCAGGACGAGCAAGAGTAAACGGTAGGCACGAGACGCAAGCGCGGACGAGGGACTGACCGGTAGTGACACCACCCGACAACACCGAACAGCGCGGCGCCGACGCGGGTACCGACGACGAGGTCGCACCGCCGTGGCAGCGGGTCGCGAAGGATGTCGACGCCGTGTCGGAATCCGACGGTGACGGCTTCGGCCAGCGCTGGTCGTCGGGCGAACTGCCCGCCGACGAGGCCTCATACCAGTCGGCGTCGTACCAATCGACCGCGTACCAGTCGGCCGACCAGCAGCCGACGGAGCAGTACGCCGCGGCTTCCGCGGGAGCCGACTACTCGGGCAGCGACGCCGACACGCAGGTGGTGAGCGGTACCGCCGCGGGCAGACTGTTCGGCGGCCGTGGGCCCGAGGCCGGTGACGACCAGCTCGCCTCCCCCGAGGGGGTCGGCGCCGCGTCGGGCTCCGGTGGAGGGTCGAAGCGGTCGACGCCGGTCAGTGCACTGCGCAGGCCGGGCCGAGGGCCGCGTCGCGCGAGCCTCCAGGTCAAGCGGTTCGACCCGTGGTCGGTGCTCAAGCTGTCGCTCGTGCTGGGTGTGGCGCTGTTCTTCATCTGGCTCGTCGCGGTCGGTGTGCTGTACACCGTGCTCGAAGGCATGGGTGTGTGGGACCAGATCAACGGCACCTACACCTCGCTCGTGCAGGGAGAGGCCACCGAGGGTGTGGGCGACCCGTTCATCACGGCGCCGAGGGTGTTCGGCATCGCCGCCATCGTCGGTGCCGTCAACATCGTGCTGATCTCGGCTCTGACCACGGTCAGCGCGTTCATCTACAACGTGTCCGCCGACCTCGCCGGTGGCCTCGAGGTGACGCTCTCCGAGCGGGAGTGACGAGCGGCGCGATGGCGTGTGACGGGCCATGACGGGCGGAGCGATGAGTCGGACGACGGCGAAGCGACCCCGCGTCAACCCCGTAGTGGCGGTGAGGTAGAGTTTTCATCGCTGCACGGGCCCATAGCTCAGGCGGTTAGAGCGCATCGCTGATAACGATGAGGTCGGAGGTTCAAGTCCTCCTGGGCCCACCGCACGTCAACGCCCCCTCTCCTAACCGGGAGAGGGGGCGTTGGTAGTAGCAATGAGTGTTGAGGCGCCTCCTGCTCCATGCGGGAGGCGCCTTCGTCTTCTATACCCCCCACGCGCGTGTCCTGCACTCAGCACCGCGTGTCCTGCATTCGTGCACGCGTGTTCTGCACCCGGGACGCGACGTTGAGGGTTCGCGGGCCCGTGTTGTCGATTCCGGGGACCGTGTTGAGGGTTCGCGGGCCGGCTCAGGCGCGGCCGCGCAGCGTGGTGTCGAGTGTGCGGAGGAGCTCCCCCGGACGGCTACCGCCCGCGGGGGCGACCGGGTAGCGGCGGAGCACGTCGATCACGGCAGATGTGGCCAACCGGCGCGCTCGTTCGAGTTGCTCGACCGCGACATCCGCGTCCCCACCGGCTTCCAGTTCGCACGCCCGCGCCGCGTGAGCGGCCGCGCCCAGGATGTGCCTGACGTGCGTCGCCTTCGGCAGCGGGTGCAGATACGCCGAGCTCGCGGCCGTATGCGCCGACCGGGCGGCCTCGCTCGCGGCGGTCAGGCCGGCGTCGCGGGTCTCCTGATACGCCCGCCATGCCGCCCACGCCGCGTCGCGGATCGCTTTCGACCGCCGCCCACCCTCCGCGAACGTCCTGGTGACGTCGAGTGCATCCCGTGCGCGCGGATCCTGCGGACGCACTCGTTCGAAGAGCGCCACCGCCGGCTCCGCACACCCGACGGCGAACGCCGCGACGGCGCGGATCTCGTCCAGCGTCACCTCGATCGACACGCGTCCATCATGCCGTGACGGCCGGCCGTCAGAACGGTTTGCGGGTCCACGCGTGGGGAAACGGTCCGATGGTCATGATGCCGTCGTGCTCGCGCAGATCCGCCTTGAGTCGTTCGCCGAGCGTCTCCGGTTGCACTTCCTCCCGGGTCGCGACGCCGAATTTCTCCATGAGCGGAAGCGTGCCGCACACGATGTCGGCCCACGTGTACTCCGGTAGCTCGCTCGCGCCGCGCAGTCGCCAGCTGATCCCGATCTCCGGATCGGGAAGTCCGGCGGCGCGGAACGTCGCGAACAGGTCGTAGCCCATCCGTGGGTTGACGCCGGCCAACCGCATCGTCTCCTGCAGCCAGTCGTACGCCTGCTGCCACAGCGGGGTCATGGGATGCGCCCACGTGTTGGTGAGATCGGCCTCCTGCAGGCACACGAGCCCGCCGGGGCGAACCCGCGCGTACGCCTGCCGCAGTGCTTCGACCGGGTCGGCCACGTACATGTAGATCAGCCGGCCGACCACGGCGTCGAAATCGCCGTCGATCCCCTCCAAGGTCTGTGCGTCGCCGGTGCGGAACTCGACGTTGGCGTAGCCACGTCGCCGGGCATCGGCCTGTGCACGTTCGGCGGTCGCCGGGTCGCGGTCGATGCCCGACACCGATCCGGTCGGTCCGACGCGGTCGGCGGCGAGGTAAGCGACATCGCCGGCTCCAGTGCCCAGGTCGAGTACGCGCCAACCGGGTCCGAGCCCGATGTGATCGAGAAGTTCGGTCGTCATCGCGTTGAGCAGGCCGCTCTGAGCCCGTAGCCGCTCGTCCTCGGCTTCGTCACGTTCGAACAAGTACTTCGGTGTGGTCGTCATGGCCCAGGTGTAAGGCGGAAGGAGTACTCGGCCAATGTCTTTGCGCGACAGGGAAAACACCCGCGCCCCCGCGAGGGTGCGGTGATTCGGTTACGCACGCGGCCTGATGTGGAGACCCGGGTCCATAAATCAACTGTCCACAGGAGACGTCCACATGGG
Organism: Prauserella salsuginis; assembly: GCF_024648885.1. GTDB lineage: Bacteria > Actinomycetota > Actinomycetes > Mycobacteriales > Pseudonocardiaceae > Prauserella > Prauserella salsuginis. The sequence continues at coordinate 215,753 of NZ_JANBBF010000009.1, forward strand.
GACAGACAGGCCCACCGTGGAAACCGAGTTGAGGCGGACCGAGGCGCGTGTGATCCTCGGTAAGTGAGGGATCCGTACCCACTGAGGGGCCGGGCTGCCGTCGTCACGGGCGTGAGTAGACGCGGCGGCATCGGCTACGCCATCGCATGCAGGCTCGCGTCGTACGGTGCGAACGTGTTCCTGCACCATTTCGTGCCACACGACAGCGAACAGGACTGGGGCGCGGACGACCTCGACGCGGTCCTGGCCGGAGTGAGGGAACAGTCTGCGGGCGGGCGGATCGCCGATCTTCACGCCGACCTCGCCGAACCGGATGCGCCACAACGGGTCTTCGACGCGGCGACCGGCACATTCGGCCACGTCGACATACTCGTTGCCAATCACGCGATGAGCGGCCACGACGGACCGCTGGGTGAGCTGACGGCCGATGAGCTCGACCGCCATTGGGCCGTCGACGCGCGTTCGACGATCCTGTTGTTGCAGGCGTTCGCGAACGCTCACGACGGTAGGCCCGGCGGCGCGGCGGTGCTGATGACGTCCGGACAGGCGCTCGGCCCGTTGCCCGGCGAGATCGCCTACGGTTCGGCCAAGGCCGCCCTGCACGGCATGACGACGACATTCGCCGATCAGCTCGCCGACCGTGGAATCCGCGTCAACACGGTGAATCCCGGTCCGGTCGACACCGGATACCTGACCCACGACATATGGCGGACGGTCGAGCCGATGTTCCCGTTCGGACGGTACGGCGAACCCGACGACCCGGCTCGGCTCGTCGGGTGGCTCGTCACGGATGAGGCCGTGTGGATCACGGGACAGGTCGTCAATAGCGAGGGTGGATTCGGCCGGTGGCGACCGAGGGGCGCCTCCACTTGACGGCATGCGCCGGGACGGCCGATCGCTGTACGGCGGGAACTCAACTGCCGGCGAGGTACTGCACCAGGTGCGGATGTTCCGTGGCTAGCCGTTCCAGCCGAGTCGCACCGGTGTCGGAGTGCCGCCGCAGGAACTCGGCCGTGGTGGCATCGGCGGGGAAGAACGACTCCATCGACAGTCCCGCGACCGTGGTGTCGAGCGGGGTGCCGAACGTCGTGACGGTGCTGATCAGTTGCAGTTCGAGGTCGGCAACGCGGAGCCGCACCGGCAGGAACACCCGGTCGTCGGTGGCCGGTGCGCCACCACTGGACCTTCCGTTGTGCGCATCCCCGCCGTACGCGGTCTCCCCGTTCGAATCGCCGCCGTTTCGTTCACCGGCGTGTGGTGGTTCGCCGTAGGACACCAGTTCCGTGTAGAGCTCGGCCAGCCGTGGATCGCCGCTGAGCGTTGCCTGCCTGTCGACCTTGTGCAGCAACGAGGTCCGCAGCTGGGGGAGGTTGCTCAGCCGTGGTGCGAGACCGTTCGGGTGCAGTGTCAGCCGCAGGACGTTGAGCGGTGCGGTGAGCAGCTCCGGTGCCACGTCCTCGAGCAGCAGTGTGCTGCCGGAGTTGGCGGCCACGATGTTCCAGCAGTCGTCCACGGAAAGAGCGGGGTGCGGCTCGTGTGCCGTCAGCACGGTGTCGATCGCCCGGCGCACGGGTTCCATCGCGCCGTCGCCGAGCCGGTGTTCGCCGAACGCGGGCGCGTACCCGGCGGCCAGCAACAGTTCGTTGCGGGCGCGTAGCGGCACGTCGAGGTGCTCGGCGAACTGCAACAGCAACCCGCGGCTGGCGCCGGAGCGGCCGGTCTCCACGAAGCTGATGTGCCGCGCCGACACCCCGAGCTGTGTCGACAGCTCGAGCTGGCTGAGCCTTCTGCGGGTACGCCATTCGCGGAGCAGCGGGCCGACGGTCATACGCCGACCGTAGACGGCTCCGGTGCGCGGGGCGATTACCGAACGGGTAATCGACGCGCCCACGTGGCGGTGCCACCGTCGGTCGGCATGAGCGCATCGACACACATCGCATCGAAATGCGTCACCCCGGGTCAGGCCTCGTGGCTCGACACCGCATTCCGGATCGCCGCGGTGGGACGGCTGGCCTGGGGAGCGCTATCGCTGGTGACGCCGAGGGCGAACACGCGTCTCGCCGGCGTGGACGAGTCCGCGACGCCGGAACTGACCTATCTGATCAGGGTCTTCGGCTCGCGTGCGCTCGCGTTGGGCTGGGGCTACCTGCTCTCCGACGGCTCGGCGCGACGCCGGTGGCGCCGCCTGGGGCTGCTGGTGGACGTGTGCGACACGGCCGACGGCCTCGCCCACGTCGTCCGCGGCGACGTGCGCAGGGGTGCCGCCATCGGGCTGACAACCGCCACGGGTGCCTACGCGGCGCTGGGTGTCGTGGGAGTGCTGGCCGATCTGAGGGCCGCCGAGTCGGAAGGATCCGTCGATGACCGATGAGTTCGCCGCCCACCGCCACCAGGTCGGGGGCATCAGCTACGTCGACGTGGGAGAGGGGCCGGTGACGCTGTTCGTCCACGGCGTGTTCACCAACGGGCGCCTGTGGCGGAATGTGGTGCAGCGGCTGCGCGGTCACCGGCGGTGCATCGTGGTGGACCTGCCCGGCCACGGGTGCACGCCGCCGCTGGGGGAGGCGTCGCTGTGGGGGCTGGCCGAGGCCGTGGGCACCGTGCTCACCGAACTGGACCTGTGGGACGTGCACCTCGTCGGCAACGACACCGGCGGCGGGGTGTGCCAGATCGTGATGGCACGCCACGAGTCCCGCTTCGCGTCGTGGGTGCTGACCAATTGCGACACCGAGGGCAACACGCCGCCGCGCGCGTTCGCACCGGTGGCGTGGGCGTCGCGACTCGGGCTGTTCCGGGTGACCGGTCCCGTCGTGCGGTGGCCCGCGCTGGCGAAACAGATCCTCAGGGTGGGTTATCGCCGTCCCGCGGAGCTGCCGGACGACGTGGTGGTGGACTACCTGGCGCCGATCCTCGGCAGCCGTGACTCGGTGCGGTTCATGGAGCGGCTGTTGATGTCGCTGGCGCCGACCGAGCTCGGCCGCATCCGCCCCGAACTGGAGGCGTGCAACGTGCCGACCTTGTTGGTGTGGGGCACCGCCGACGTGTTCTTCCATCTCGAGTGGGCGCACTGGTTGCAGCGCCTCGTCCCCGGGGTGACGGATGTCGTCGAGATACCCGGCGGGCGCCTGTTCTTCCCCGACGAGTTCGCCGACGACTTCGTCGACGCGGCTGAGCGGCACTGGAAAACGGTGTGAGCGGCCGCTGAAGCAGTCAGGTGAATTCCCGCGAACCGGCCGTGGTGGCCGCTGCCGCACCGTTACGCTGCTGCCGGCGTTGTCGAGCGTGGTGCGAACCGTGGAGGCGGCAGTGGCGGTCGAGTCGGGTGACAGGGCCGATCCGGTCGGCGGGATTCCCGCGGAAGGTTCCCCCGTCGAGGTCTCAGGTTGGTGGCGGGACCTGTCGGCCGAGGAACGGGAATCGGTGATCGCCGCCGAGCCGGCCACGGTCGGTGCGCTCGACGGGGTTCCGACCGTCGACCGCGACCGTGCCAACCGGTTGCTGTTCGACGTCGAGTACGCCGACATCACGGCGCAGCAGCAGGACGATCCCGACGAGGACCGCGGCGCCGTCATCCGCGCCATGGACGCGATCAAGCGCTACATCGACAGCGACGCGACCCGCGCGCGGCCGCGGGCGTTCCTCGTCGGGTTCTCCCGCGAGGGCCGGGGCCGCGCGATCATCGCCACCGGAGATCCGGACACGGCCGACAACGTGGTGACGAACGTGCAGGGCACCGGAACCAGCCTGAAGGCCGTCCGGTCCGAGATCGACAAGTCGGATGCGATCGTCGACCGGCTCGGCCAGTTGTCCCGCCGCACTAACACATCCACGATCACCTGGCTCGGCTACGACGCGCCGCAGGACCTCCTGGAGTCGGCGAGCAAGGACCGTGCCGTGGTCGGCGGGGAGTCGTTGCGGTCCTTTCAGGACGGTCTGCGTGCGACCCGGGACGGCGAGCGTTCCTACAACTCGGTCATCGGCTACAGCTACGGTTCGACGGTGATCGGGCACGCCGCTTCCGAAGCGTTGCTCGACGTCGATGCGGTGGTGTTCGTCGGCAGTCCCGGTGTCGGTGTGGACCACGTGTCGGAGCTGCAACTGCCGGAGGACTGCCGCGTGTTCGCCACGACGGCCCAGAACGACGTCATCCGCCTGACACCCGACTTCGCCCACGGGCCGCAGCCCATCGACGAGGACTTCGGCGCGACGGTGTTCGATTCCGATCCCGGTGCCGACGGCGAATGGTTCACCGTGGGGCTGTCCACCGAGGCGCATTCGCAGTACTGGAACACCGATTCCGACTCGCTGCGCAACTTCGCGGCGATCATCCTGGGCAGGGGACCGTTGTGAGGCGAACCGGCACCTCGCGCCAGGGGAAGGGGCACAGGCCATGCGGACGTTGACCCACGACGAGGCGCGTGCGCGAGCGCAGGAACACATCGAACGCGCCGTCGCCGCGCTGCCCGTGCAGCCCACGCTGACGGTGCAGCGCGACGACGCGCTCGAATGCGATGACCCGAAGGATCGCGGGCCGCGCGGCCGCTACGAGGTCGGCAAGACGTACTGGCTCGACGACCTTCCCGGCGACCGCAACGCTGAGATCGTCGACGCGCTCGTCGAGCACTGGACGTCCCACGACTTCCGGGTGCTCGCCGATCACCGCGACGCCGACGACCGGTTCGTGTCGGTGCAGCACGACGGCGACGCGTTCCGGATGTCCGTCACCCAGAGCATCGAGGGCGACCTGTCACTCGGCGCGTCGTCGCCCTGCATCTGGCTCGACGGCGGCACCGACGACTGACCGTCACCACCGGAATGCCCCCAAGGGCACTTTGGTTGCGTTGAATGCGACCAAAGTGCCCTTGGGGGCGGAACAGCACTCGGCCTAGCGGGTGATGGTTCCCGCAACGGTGCGGTTGGTGACGTTGATGCGGTTCCACGCGTTGATCGCGGCGATGGCCATGATCAGCGTGCTGAGCTGGGTGTCGTCGTAGTGCTTGCGGGCGGCCTGCCACACGTCGTCGGGAACGCCGTGCGGGTTGTCGGCGATCCGGGTCGCGGCTTCGGCCAGTTCGAGCGCCGCACATTCGGCTTCGGTGAAGTAGGGCATCTCGCGGAACGCGGCGACCCCGTTGACGCGTTCGGTGCTTTCGCCGTCGGCTGCGGCGTCGCGTGCGTGCATGTCGACGCAGTAGCCGCAGCCGTTGATCTGGCTCACGCGCAGTTTCAGCAGGTGCAGCAAACCCTGGGGAACGTCGCTGCCCGCGAGGAATGACTCCATCGCGTACATGGCCTTGAAACCGCCCGCGGCGGCGGACTGCAGACCGACGAGTCGTCCCTGCATCGTTGTCTCCTTTTCTGGATGTTGAATATCCGGAATTTGTGGACGGGTGAGCGCACGCCCACCCCGTGGCGGTCGTCAGCGGGTGTCGTCGAACCAGCGCCGCACCTTGTCGGGCACGCCGGGGTTCGCGTGTTCGACGGTCGTCATGACGTCGGCGACCGTCTGCCCGGCGAGTTCGCGCCGCCAGGCGAGTTCGGCCTTGCGCATCGCGGCATCGATCGCGCACGGCTTGCGGTAGGCATCGGCGTCGCCGCCGCCCGAGCCGCCTCGTTGGCGAATCTCGGTGCAGCGGAACGCCGGTTCGTCACCGTCGATGGCGACGACGACGTCCATCAGCGTGACCTTCTCCGGCGGCCGGGCGAGGCGGAATCCCCCGCGCGGGCCCGACACGGAGGTCAGGATGTCCGCGCGGGCCAGGGCCTGCAGCTGCTTGTTGAGATACGCCGCGGGCAGCTCGTAGAAGGCCGCCAGTCGGGCCGCGGGCACGGCTCGCTCACCCAGCCACGCCAGGTTCAGGCAGCTGTGCACCGCCCACTCGACTCCCTCGTTCATCCGCACAACCTGGATATTAGATGTCCTGGATTGGCGTCTGCAAGAGATATGGATCGGCTGGCTGGTGCCGTTCTGCAGGTACGGCGCTCCGGGCGCGCCGGTGGCCCCGACCTGCATCACCGACAGGGCCGGACGTCCTCGGTGCAGCCAAGATCGCGGATGGTTCCACGTGGAACCATCCGCGATCATGAGCTCTCACTCCTGCTGGGAGCGCTCGCGCGCCTGGGACTCGGTGGCCTTGCGCTCGGCCTCCTTGGCCTGCGCCTCCTTCTCGGCGACCTCGCGCTGGGCCTCAGCCTTGTCCTGTTGCGCACTGCCTTCCTGCTGCATCGAGTCGTGTCCGAGCAGGGAGCCGGCGGCCTGCTTCACGCGGCCCTTGATGTCCTCGACGGCACCCTTGAGGCCTTCCTGCTGTTCGTCCCTGCGGTTCATGTGAACCTCCTGTGCCTCTCGTGCCTGTACCTGCGGCCGGGCCGTTGCCCATGGCCGCGCACCCGGCGGCTGCCCGCATGGCCGGACCGCGTAAACCGCCCGGGAGGGGGTGCAGTACGATCGAGACGGCAGGGTCAGTTCGTGCCAGAGGGAGGCTTCGGCCGTGAAGAAGCTGTTGGCGTTCGCCGTGGTCGCGGGTGGCGTGTTCTTCGTCATCAAGCGCAACAAGGATGCGAAGGCCGAGGCGGACCTGTGGCGCGAGGCCACGGCACCGGTCGACACCCACGTCAACGGTGCGTCCCTCAACGGCAGCACTCCGGCGAACACCGGAGCCGGCCAGAACTGACACCGGCACCCGCGAACGTCACGGTTCGCAGGCCTAGGGGCTGTAGCTCAATTGGTAGAGCGCTGCTTTTGCAAGGCAGAGGTCAGGGGTTCGATTCCCCTCAGCTCCACATAGTTTGACCTGGGAAAACTCTCTCCCGTTCCCATCGAATCTCTGATTTGTTGCTGACGATGGCGATTACGTGGCCGGCGTCGACGAGTGCGCGGATCACGTCGGCGGCACCGGAATCCACCTTGAGCTCGCGGAATCGGGACTCGACGGCCACGGCCGTCGCTTCGTCGATCGTGTTCGCATACTGGAGCACGTCGAACGGGTCTTGTGCTGCCTCGACGTCGTCCGGCAGCGGGCCGTCGAGGAGCTTCTTCAGCGCGTCCGCGGCATCACGGTCGCCGACGTCACCGCCGAAAACGCGCCCCGAACGGGGTAGGTAGGAGGGCTTGGATACGTCGCTTCTGATTGATCGTTTGTATGTGCGGTGCCAGTGTGTAATGACACGAACACGACGAGGGGGCGGTCTTGTGGGGTTCGAGGCACAGATCGAGGCGATCAGCGAGAGTGGCGATGCCGCTGACGGCGTGGCGGAAGCCGTACGTCAGGTCAATCCGGCTGCGGTCGTTCCGGATAGTCCCGCGGGTATGAAAGGCGCGAAGGCGGTCGCCAAGCTGGCCAAGGTGAAAGAGCACTGGCAGGGCACAGGTGCCGAGCTGTCCGGTGCGCTCGATCAGTACGCGCAGGATCTGGCGACTGCCGCGCAGCGCTACCGCGAGTCGGATGAGGCGGCTCGGTCCGACCTGGGTGACGGCGGCGGAGGCCGGAGGCCCGTCTGATGGTCAGCTGGAGCGATGTCAAGCAGTGGAACGGCAGCGCGCTCGCTGAAGCCATCGGGCCGTTGAACCGGGAGTACAACGAGCTGATCAACGCAGGCGAAGACTTGGGCAAGATTCAGTCGCCGGACGGCTGGTCCGGGCAGGCAGCGCAAGCTGCGGGCAGCCGGTGCGGTGAGCTGGTCGAGGCGTTGGGCGAATGGACAGGCGAGATCGCAGCGGCCCGCACCGCGTTCACGGCGACGAGCGACGCCATCGGCGGAGTCAAGAACGGTGTCACCGAGGCTGAGGAAGTCGCCAAGGCGAACAATTTCAGCATTGCCGATGACGGCTCGATAGCCGACCACGGCGTTCCAGCGGACACACCGCAGGACCAGCGGGAAGCCGTCGCTGAAGAGCGAGCGCGGGTGAAGACCGAGCTCGAGGAACGCGTGAAGAACGTACTGCGCAGCGCCGACGACGTTGACAACGACTTCTGCAAGGTCCTGGACAAGATTCTGGGCGACACCGTCGACGCCGACAGCGACGCCACCTCGCTTGCCGCGGCCGGGAAAGCCGGCACGAAGGTCGGCTCGCTCACGATCCCCACCCCTCCGCCCCTGAGCGACGCGACTGTTGCCCAGAACGCTGCGTGGTGGGCCACGCTCAGCGAGGCGCAGCGCAAGCGCTTTATCCAGGACTTTCCTGGTCAGGTCGGCAATCGCGATGGCATACCCGCATCTGATCGGAGTGCTGCCAACGTGCTCCGGATCGATGACGAGCGCACCAGGCTGCAGAACCGCATCAAGCAGCTTCAGGCCGAGCGGCGCGAGCACGGCGGTCCGGGAGGCGTTGGGGAGGAGATGACTATCAACCGGAAGATCGCGCGGGCCGAGGAGAAGCTAGACAGTCTCGCTGCCGTCGAGCGCACAGTGACGGACCGCCACGGTGAACCGAAGGCTGGGAAACAGCTCATGCTCCTTGACACTTCCGGTGAGCGTGTCAAAGCAGCGGTTGCGAATGGCGACGTAGACAAGGCGGACCACGTAGCGGTGTTCACACCTGGGATGAATTCGAGAGTCGACACCAATCTTGACGACTACGTGCAAGACACTGACGCGCTGAAGCGCCACGCAGAGGATGAGCTTACTCGCGAGAACCGCAGAGGCGAGTCGGTGGCCACAGTCACGTGGTTGGGGTACGAACCGCCTCAAACGAATCCTGACGGGATTTTCGAGGCCGTCGTCACCGGTGACTCGGCTGAGGAGGGAGCCCCGAAGCTCGCAGAGTTCTACAACGGTATCGACGCATCTCGCGCGGACAACCCGCACATGACGGCGCTCGGCCATTCCTGGGGGTCGCTCACCCAAGGCTATGCCCTGCGTGACCATGAGACGGGCGTCGACGAAGCAGGATTCTTCGGCTCCCCGGGAATCGGTACTGACAGTGGCAAGGAGCTGAATGTCCCTGAGAACCACGTCTATGCGTGGGAGGCTCGCGAGGACGCCGTCGCGAACATCCCGGGTGTGGTAGAGCGATACGGCAAGGATGTCGTCGAGCAGGACGGCATCCATCACATGTCCACCGAGGAATACGAACCTGCTCCAGGTCAACGCACCGAGGCTTCGACGGGTCACAGTGAGTACATGAAATCAGAGCGGAGCCAGGGGCAGAGCTCGGAGGTCTATCAGACGAGCGAGTATGCGATGGCCCGGATAATGATCGGTTCCCCTGACTTTACGCCTGTTCCCGAGCCGTAGATAGGTAGGAGTAGTGCACCAGCAACCGTCAGTCGCCGGCCGTTCTGCGAAGCTCGCCATGCCGTTCTTCTTGGCCTTGGTCATGGCTCTGGCGGCATGTGCGAGTGGGCCCTCGACGGGAGGTCAAGGGGAAGACATGGATGCTGAGCCATCAAAGAGTGCGTTCCAGGAGCTTGCGGCGCGCCCGAACATCGAGGCGGTGATCAGCGAGCACGCGGAGATCGAGCGCGAGATTCAACGTCGCCTGGTCACCGAAGTCGGTTTGCCGGACTCCTGGGAGACAACAGACGAGGAATCCGAGAATTGGTGTACCGGGGAGTATGAGGACCTCGATGCCGTGACGATCCATATGCCCAACTGGGCCAACTTCGATCACCCCATCCCGGAGGCGGACTGGCCCCGAGCGTTGGAGATCTTCACCGAGGTCATGGGCAAGTACGGCTTCGACATGCCCAAGGCTGTGGTCGACCGGCCGAACGATCACCTCGTGAGCGCTCACCACGACAACGGTGCGGAGTTCTCGTTCGGGACGAAGAAGGCCACTTCGCTGTCGTCGGTTACGGGCTGCCACCTGACCGAACGTGCCCACCCCAAGACCGCGAACGGTTCGTGACCGTCCAGCAGGCCCCAGGCGCCGGTGTGCTCAGCTAAGCGGCCGTCGCGATGGGAGCCACGATGGGTGCGAAACACAGCATTTCTGAGCCAGTGGAGGCAGCCGAGGCAGCGGGTGTAAGTCTGTGGCCAGCGATAACCAGGTAGGACCGCACCACACGCCGCATTTGCAAGGCAGAGGTCAGGGGCTCGATTCCCCTCAGCTCCACATAGTTTGACCTGGGATTTCAAGCCATTCGGCTGATCTCCCGCCAGTCCGATGGGACTGACAGCGGGACTGACTGCCCTCGAAACGTGGCCAGTACGAGTCAGCTCGGCCGCCAATCCCACGTAGTGTTCTCCTGAAGGCGTCGACCTCGACCGGCCCCGGAGTGGCCGGCTGAGGTGGACCCGCGCGAGCTCTCGTCAGGCTGACGGTTGTTGGTCGAGCAGTCCGACGGGGTCGACGCTGTAAGCGACCATCCAGCTGGGGTCGATGCGATACCAGATGGACTCGTTCCAGAACGGATCGTCGCCGTCGCCGTCGTAGTGGTCGACCAGATAATCGCGGACGGTCGGCCAAGTCGGGTCGTTGCTCGTCCCCTCGGGGTTCAGTGGAACGACGTGTCCGTGCGTGAAAATGCCGAGCTGTTCGCCGTGCATGAAGGTCGCGCTGATGCCGGGCCGCGCCGCGAGATGACGGGCTTTCGCGGCCTGGCGGTCGGTGCCGATGATCCAGCGGCCGTGCAGGAAATGCCCGTCGGCGCCGCTGATGCGTGGTTCGCCGCGCCGGGTGACCGTTGCGATGGCCAGGGTGCACATGCCTTGGCAGACGCGGACGACCTGTTCGGCGTCGAGGGTCCGCTCACCTGGTCGGATGATCGATTTGAGGTGGCTGCTGGAACCGGCCCAGGACGTGTCGAGCAGGACTTGGAGGCTGTGGAGCTCGTCGGGAGTCTCGAACATTCGGCTAGTTGACCACCTCCCACCGACAGTGTCGGCTCAGTGCGCGGTCGCCGACCGCATCTGCTCCTGCCACCGCCCGATCATCCGGACCACTCTTCACCGAGCCCGTATCGTGCGAGGAGGACCAGACGATGCGACCGAAGGGAACCGATGTCCGACAATGCCCCGGCGGCGGAAGTCGCCCAGGCCGGAGACCGTGACCGGTACGAGATCAGCGTCGGCGAGCAGCCGGCTGGGTTCACCGCATACGTCGATCGCGGCGGGCAGCGCATCTTCTTCCACACCGAGATCGGCGAGAACTTCGGCGGAATGGGACTGGGCAGCAAGCTGATCGGTCAGGCACTGGCCGACACGCGCGACGCGGGCCTGCGCATCGTGCCGGTGTGCCCGTTCGTGAAGAAGTACCTCGAACGCCACCACGAGGTCGACGACGTCGTCGACAAGGTCACCACCGACGCGCTGGCCGCGGTGCGCGAGCGGACGGAGTGAGCCATGTCCGACAGGATCTTCATCGACAAGCAGACACCGTCCGTGTTCAAGGCCCTCACCGCGACCGCGACCGAGATCCGCAGCCGGGCGCGTGAGATCGGCCTGGACACGATCCTGCTGGAACTGGTCAACGTCCGGGCGTCCCAGCTCAACGCGTGCACCTTCTGCCTCGACCGGCACACTCACCTCGCCCTCGAAGCGGGTGACACCGCTCAGCGGTTGGCCGTGCTGCCGGGTTGGCGCGATACCGACCTGTTCACCCCACGCGAGCGGGCCGCGCTGGAACTGACCGAAGCCGTGACCCTGGTCGCCCAGCAGCATCCCGACGACGAGGCGTACGCACGGGCTCGCGCGAACCTCACCGACGACGAGGTCTCGTTGATCACGTGGGCGGCCGTCACCATCAACGCTTTCAACCGCGTGTCCCTCATGTCGAGGCACCCGGTGCGCCGCCGCTCAGGCACGTCCGATCGGTCGCAAGCCTGAACGGGCGTCAACCGCGCTTGGCGGCCCGGCGGTCGTAAAGCTCGGCGTAGCGGCGCCAGCTGAGCATGGTCACGGTCATGGACCAGGCGAGGCCGAGGGCCGTCGGCACCGGCCGTTTCGTCCACGCACCCAGCGCGGCGGCGGCGAGGCCGACCGATCCGACCGCGTTGAGACCGCTCGATCCCGGGTCCTGCTTCGGGTCCGCGATCCACTGTTCCTCACCGAGGATGGCGCGCGTCGCGAATGTCCGGTCGCCGCGCACCGGAGGGGTCACGACCGGGTTGACCGCCATCCACACCGCGACGGGGACCGCGTGCCGCCAGTCGCGCGTCCACAGCGGCAGCACCAGCAGTGGCGTGGTGGCCCAGCGGGACCACGCGCTGACCGGATGCGCGTGCCGGGCGAACACCCACCTGCGGAACCGGTCTGCCGCCGGCACGTCGGAAGCCGTGGTCGGTGCGTCGGGCTTCGGCATCGAATCCTCCTGCTGCCAGGACGGCTGTCGTCGGCGTGCGCCGAAGTATGCCGCACCCGTCGACGTGCCGGCGGAGATTCGGCGCATCGCCCCGTGCCCTCTCCTGCCGAGCGTGTTCGATATTGACCGCGGGGCCGTGGACAGGCACGCTCGCCGCGACCGGAGTCGCGATGACGGGGGACGCCGCCGATGTCGGACGAGCAGCGCGACGAGCGCCCGCGGTACGTCGTCGTGGACGAACCCGACGTCGACGCCGACGAGATGATCGCGATCTGGCGTAAGGCCAGCCGGGCGTGGGGTGTGCGCCCGCATCCCGATCGCGTGGCCGAGATGCACGCCGACCTCGACCTGATGCGTCCGCACTACCCTGCGGACGTCCTGGTCGAGCTGGAGATCGGGCTCTGGCGGATGCTGCAGCTGCAGGCGATCGACGCGCACGCCGACTACCGGCCCATAGCGGTCCTCACCGAGAACGGCGTCGGCCTGGTGGAGCGCGTCCGCCCCGAAGACGTCGAGTAGCCGGCCGCAACCCGGTGACCGGCAGCAGAGCGGAGCGGGCCACGGACCTCACCGCTCACCCCGTCGTGGGCAGCTGTTCACCGAAAGTGGCAACGCGGCCGTGTCCGGTTCGATACTTTCTACTCCCCACCTGCCCACTGGAGAAAGGCACATCCGGCGTGAGCGGTTACGACGTCGATCCCGAGACACTCGTCAGCACCGGCGACGAGCTCGTTTCGCTCGCGGACGGTGCCGGCGAAGCGGTCGCCGAGTTCAGCGGCGCAGTCGCGGTGTACGCCGACGACAACGACGGATTCAACGCCGCGGGCAAGGTGAAGGGGCTCGCCGAACTGTGGGAGTACCACGTCGACGACCTGGGCAAGCGCACCGCGGTCGCAGGGGGACTGCTGCGCGACGGCGCGAGCGATTACGAGCAGATGGAGGACACCGTGCTCGACACCCTCCCCGACCTGCACTCGGAGACGTGACGTGGTTTCGTTCGAACAGCTGCGGTCGGCCGATCCGGCGTCCTTCGACAACCTCGCCAACAAGTGGTCGCGCTTGGCGGGAGAACTCTCCTCCACCGACTCCGACCTCGCGTCCGCGGCACGCCCCCTGGAAGGCTGGAGCGGCGACGCCGGTGACACCGCACGGGCTCACATCAGCGACGTGCGCGACGGCTACTCCACGGCCGCCGAGTACATCGAGAAGATCCCGCCCGCCCTGCGCACGCTGTCCGACGCCGTGTCCGAGGCGCAGAAGACCGTGAACAGCGTCGCCGAGACCGTCGATTCCAACGGGCACCTGCGGTTGCAGACGGACGGCACCGTGCGGGCGATTCCCGGTGGGCCGGGCGACATGCGGAGCGACGAGGAGAAACAGGCCGCTTCCGATCTCGCGGAGGAACTGACCGGGAAGATTTCCCGAGCGCTGAAAGCCGCCAAAGAGGCCGACCGCACGGCTGTGTCTGCTTTGGACAAAGCGACACCGGAGTCGGCGGGTCTGGAACTCGAAGCCACCGGCGACGGCAACATCGTGACTCCGGCCGACATTCCCCGCGACGCCTCCGCCGCAGAGGTCAAGCAGTGGTGGGACGAGTTGAGCCCCACCGAACAGGAATCGGCCATCTACACCCACGGCGACGTCATCGGCGGCCTGGACGGGATTCCCGCCGAGGATCGCGACCGTGCCAACCGGATCCGGTTCACCGAGGAGTACACGCAGCTCAACGAACGCCGCGACGAACTCGAGAACCTCGACCCGTCCGGATACTCACCGGAGGCGCGCGAACTCGAGGAGATCGACCAGACACTCCGCGGGCTCGACGCCATTCACGAACGCCTCGAGCGGGAACCGACAGAGACCAGGCCGGAGGCGTACCTGCTCGACTTCTCCACCGAGGGCAACGGCCGCGGCATCGTCGCGACCGGAAATCCCGACACTGCCGACAACGTCGTCACCTCCGTCCCAGGGACCGGGTCGAACCTGTCGAAGATCGGCGGCGAACTCGACAAGGCCGACGCGCTGCTCGACCAGGCAGCGCAGACCGAAAGGGGCAGCAGCAACGCGGCCATCACGTGGGTCGGCTACGACGCGCCGCAGGATCTCGGCGCGGCGACGAAGGCCGATTTCGCCGAGGACGCCGCGGGCGACCTACAGTCCTTTCAGGATGGTCTGCGTGCCACGCACGAGGGGCAGCCGTCCAACAACACGCTCATCGGCCACAGCTACGGGTCGACCGTCGTCGGACACGCGGCACAGGGTGACAAGGAACTCGACATCGACAACGCCGTGTTCATCGGCAGTCCCGGCGTCGGCGCGGACCACGTGTCCGAACTCAACCTGGCCGACGGTGCCGACGTCTACGCCGGGACCGCGGAGAACGACGTCATCCGCAACACCCCGCCGTTCATCCACGACAACCAGCCGATCAACGAGGACTTCGGCGCCGAGGTGTTCGACGCGGGCGAGGGCACCGACTCGTGGTACGGCACGTCGACGGATGCGCATTCGGAGTACTGGGACGAGAACTCCACACCGTTGCGCAACCTAGGCCGCATCGTGGTCGGCGAGTCACCGTCATGATGGGGCCATGAGGAAACCGAATCCCCGGCCGGCCGCGCGTAAGCGGACCCGATGGGCGCTGCCCGCGCTGGTCGCGGGTGTGCTGCTGGCGGCAGGGTGCGGCGGTGGCGCGGGGACGGGCGGCTCGGGTGAAAGCACGGACGGCGGCGGTACGGAAGGCGGGCGGCAGATGAACACCCTGACGATCGAACAGGCGCGGGAGCGGGCACAACAGCACATCGACCGTGCCGTCGCCGCACTGCCCGTGACACCGGAGCTGACCCTGCACCGAGACGACGAGCTCGAGTGCACCGACCCCGACGACAAGGGGCCGGCCGGGCGCTATCAGGTCGGCAGGACGTACTGGCTCGACGAGGTTCCGGCCGAACGGAGCGCCGAGATCGTCGACACGCTCCACGACCACTGGACGTCCGGCGGTTTCCGCGTGCTCGCCGACGAGCGGTCGGCCGACGACCGGTTCGTGTCGGTCGAACACGATGAGGACGCGTTCCGCATGTCCGTGCAGCAGAGCAAGGACGGCAGCCTCTCGCTCGGTGCGTCGTCGCCGTGCCTGTGGCCCGAGGGCGAACCACCCGGCGGCGGGGAATCCGCCTCGCGGTGAGGCGCCACCGGACAGGGCACCTCCGGACAGGGCGCCACCGGACAGGGCAACACCGCGGCCCACCAGCCGCATGTGATCTTGACGGGATCCCCGGCAGTGATCAGGTGTCGCGATGCGGAAGTGACAGCCGTCGTAGCGGGTCGCCGCCGTCGACGAACAGCCGTCCCCGTGGGGTGAGTGCGTCGGCGATTCGGCGGAGGGCGAGTCGCCCCGTTGCCGGGTGTCGCCCGTCGAGGGCACCAACGCGGACTGCGAAGGCCAGGTCGAAGCGCGCTTCGTCGGGCAGGAGCGTGAAGTCTTCGACGGCGATCCGCCGCACGCTCATCAGCCCGGCGTCGATCTCCGCCGCGGCACCCTTCCAGGCCTGGTCGATGCTCGTGGCCGAGCGGTCGATCATCAGGATGTGCCCGTCACCGACGCGTCCGGCGACCGCCTTTGCCGCCGCGCTGGTACCGCCCCCGATTTCCAGTACACGCATCCCAGGAGTGAGCGGGAGCGCGTCGACGATCGCCGTCAGGCGTGGCGACAGGGAGCGCATGCGGGACCCCTCCCACTCGGTGATCCGGTAGCACCGGAGGCTGTCATCGACGAGTACCCCGCGACCGATCAGCAACGCCTCGGCCGGCCCGCGTACGGGAGCGACCGGGGTCCACGGGCAGGCGGAGCGACGTTCCGCGGGCGTCCCCTGTCGTGTGATCCTCTCTACACCTGTCCGATATCCGCAGTTCATGCTGGGTAGGCTGACCGGTCGTTCTCGGCCGTCTCACCCGGAGCTGGCCCGGATAGCGCCTGTGAGGGCTTGTGACGATCGCGATCGACAGACCTGCCGGACCGACGCCCGCCCCTGACCCCGCCGCCCGCGCCGTGTTCCGGACCGGGCTCGCGCCGACCGTCCGGACGCTGCTCGACGTACTCGACGACACGATCGCGCGGCACAAGGACGCGCCCGCGATCGACGACGGTTCGACCGTGCTGACCTATCGCGCGCTGGCCGCCGAGATCGACACCGTGCGGGCGAAGCTGGTGGCCGAAGGCGTCGGCGTCGGCGACCGCGTGGGCATCCGCATCTCCTCGGGCACCGCCGAGCTGTACGTGGCGATCCTCGGCACGCTCGCGGTCGGCGCCGCCTACGTCCCGGTCGACATCGACGACCCGGACGAGCGTGCCGCGCTCGTGTTCGACGAGGCGGGCGTCGGTGTCGTGCTGGGTGACGGCGGCGCGCTCGAACGGGTCGGCGAGCCGCGCGGCATGCCCGGCACGCCCACGCCGGGTGACGACGCGTGGATCATCTTCACGTCAGGCTCGACCGGCAAGCCCAAGGGCGTCGCGGTCAGCCACGGCAGCGCGGCCGCGTTCGTCGACGCCGAGGCGCAGCTGTTCCTCACCGACGAACCGCTCGGGCCGGGTGACCGTGTACTGGCCGGCCTGTCGGTGGCGTTCGACGCCTCCTGCGAGGAGATGTGGCTGGCGTGGCGCAACGGCGCCTGCCTCGTGCCCGCCCCACGCGCGCTCGTGCGCACCGGCGTCGACCTCGGGCCGTGGCTGCTCGACCGCCGCATCACCGCCGTGTCCACCGTGCCGACGCTCGCCGCGCTGTGGCCTGCGGAGGCGCTGGAGGACATCCGGCTGCTCATCTTCGGCGGCGAAGCCTGCCCACCGGAGTTGGCCGCGCGCGTCGCCGTCGAAGGGCGCGAGGCGTGGAACACCTACGGGCCGACCGAGGCCACCGTCGTCGCCTGCGGGGCACAACTGTCCGGTGAGGGGCAGGTCCGTATCGGTCTGCCGCTGCACGGCTGGCAGCTCGCGGTGGTCGACGACGACGGCAAGCCCGTGCCCATGGGCGCCACTGGCGAACTCGTGATCGGCGGCGTCGGGCTCGCCCGGTACCTCGACGAGGACAAGGACGCCGAGAAGTTCGCACCGCTGCCGTCGCTCGGCTGGGAGCGTGCGTATCGCAGCGGCGACCTCGTGCGTGCCGACCCCGAAGGCCTCGTGTTCCTCGGCAGGGCCGATGAGCAGGTCAAGCTCGGCGGCAGGCGGATCGAGCTCGGCGAGGTGGACGCCGCGCTGCAGTCGTTGCCCGGCGTCGCGGGTGCCGCGGCCGCCGTGCGCAGGACCGATGCGGGCAATCAGGTGCTCGTCGGCTACGTGTTGCCCGGCGACGGCGACGGCGACGGGTTCGACATCGACGCCGCCGTCGCACACCTGAGGGAGCAGCTGCCCGCCGCGCTCGTGCCGCTCCTCGCGGTGGTCGACGATCTGCCGGTGCGCACCTCCGGCAAGGTCGACCGCGCCGCGCTGCCCTGGCCGCTGCCCGCCGGATCGGTGACGGGCAGCGACGACGGGCTGTCCGAGACCGAACAGTGGCTGGCCGAGGGGTGGGCCGCGATCCTCGGCGTCACCGTCGGCGATCCGAAGGCCGACTTCTTCTCCTGCGGCGGCGGCAGCCTCACCGCGGCGCAGCTCGTGTCGCGCATCCGCACCCGGTATCCCGACGTGGCGGTCACCGACGTGTACACCCATCCGCGACTCGGCGATTTGGCCGAGAAGCTCGACGGGCTCGAAGGCACGACCGCACGCCGTCGCCGCGTCCCGCCGGTGCCCGCATCGACCGGCCTGGTGCAGAGCCTGTTGCTGGTTCCGCTGCTGACGGTGGCCGGGCTGCGGTGGACGACGATAGCGGCCGCACTGTCGACGGCACTCGGCGTCGTCGCCGGTGTCGCCTGGGCGCCCACGGTGCCCTGGTGGACGCTCGCCGCGGCGTGGCTCGTGCTGTTCAGCCCCGCGGGCCGCATCGTGATCTCGGCGGCGGGCGCCCGGCTGCTGCTGCGCGGCCTGCGACCCGGCCGGTATCCCCGTGGCGGCAGGGTGCACCTGCGGTTGTGGGCGGCGGAACGGCTCGCCGACGTCACCGGGGCCACCGACGTGACAGGTGCGTCCTGGATGACCCACTACGCCCGGCTGCTCGGTGCGAAGGTGGGCGAGGACGTGGACCTGCACGCCCCGCCGCCGGTCACCGGAATGCTCAAACTCGGCCGCGGCGCCGCCGTCGAACCGGAGACCGACCTGTCCGGCCACTGGGTCGACGGCGACGTCGTCCACATCGGAAAGATCCGCATCGGCGCGGGTGCACGCGTGGCCGCGCGGAGCACGCTGCTGCCAGGCGCGCGCATCGGCAAGGGCGCCGAGGTGGCCGCCGGCGCGACGGTGCGCGGTGCCGTTCCCGCGGGCAGGCGCTGGGCGGGTTCACCTGCGACCAGCGATCCGAAGGGTGCGTTGCGCTGGCCGTCGAAGAAACCGGCGCGCAGCCGGCGCTGGGCACTGGCCTACGGCGCCGCCTCGTTCGTGCTCGGCGTGCTGTCCGCGGTGGCGGCGCTGCCGGCCGTCGCGATCCTCGGTGCCGCCGCCGCGCAGGCCCCCGGACTCGTGGCCGCGCTCGGCCCGATGCTCGCGCTCGTGCCCGTCGCGGCGCTCGCGTACCTGGGCACGTACGCGGCGCTCGTACTGGTGGGCGTGCGCGCGCTCGGCATCGGACTACGCGAGGGCTTCCACCCCGTGCACAGCCGGCTCGCCTGGCAGGTGTGGGCCACCGAACGGCTCATGGACGCCGCGCGATCGGCACTGTTCCCGCTGTACGCCAGCCTGCTCACGCCCGGTTGGCTGCGACTGCTGGGCGCCAAGGTGGGCCGCGGTGTCGAGGCGTCGACCGTGCTGGCCGTGCCCAAGATGACCAAGATCGCCAGTGGGGCGTTCCTCGCCGACGACACGATGGTCGCCGCCTACGAACTCGGCAACGGCTGGCTGCACGTCGCGCCCGCGCGGATCGGCAAGCAGGCGTTCCTCGGCAACTCCGGCATCACCGCACCCGGCCGGTCGGTGCCCAAACGCGGGCTGGTCGGCGTGCTCTCGTCGACGCCGAAGAAGGCCAAGAAGGGTTCGTCCTGGCTCGGGATGCCGCCGATGCCGCTGCGGCGCGCGGTCGAGAGCGGCGCTCGCGACCGCACGTTCGACCCGCCGCGCCGACTGAAGATCGCGCGCGGCGCCGTGGAGCTGTGCCGGGTCGTGCCGGTGATGTGCTCGGTAGCGCTGTCGGTACTGGTCGTGGCGGCGCTGTCGGCCGTGTGGTCGGCGTACGGACTGTGGGCGGCCGCGCTGTCGTCGGGTGCCGTGCTGTTCGTCGCGGGTGTCGGTGCGGCGGCCGCCGCGACCGTGGCGAAGTGGTCGCTGGTGGGCCGCTTCCGCGCGAAAGAATGTCCACTGTGGAGCTCGTTCGTCTGGCGAGCGGAGCTGGCGGACTCGTTCGTCGAAACGCTCGCCGTGCCGTGGTTCGTCGGCGGCGTCGGCGGAACCCCGCTGCTGCCCGCGTGGCTGCGTACGATGGGTGCGCGGATCGGCAGGGGAACGTGGGTGGAGACGTACTGGCTGCCCGAGTCGGATCTCATCCGCATCGGCGACGGTGCCACGGTGAACCGCGGGTGCGTCGTCCAGACCCATCTGTTCCATGATCGGATCATGAGTATGGACACCGTCGAGTTCGGCGAGGGCGCGACGCTCGGCCCGCACGGCATCGTGCTGCCCGGCGGCGGTATCGGCGACCGCACCACCGTCGGTCCCGGATCGCTCGTGACCCGCGGAGACTCCGTGCCCGCCGATTCCCGCTGGCAGGGCAACCCGATCGCCGCGTGGGGTGACGAGTGCGGGTCGGGTGACGAAGGCGGGTGGGGTCACAAGTGACAGCACAGCCCGAACCCGGCGCCGATCGTTCCGATGACTCGTACCTGCCCGCGCACGGCAACGGCGGCTACCGCGTGCGCCACTACGACCTGGACCTCGAATACCGGCCGGTTGCCAACCGGCTCTCCGGCACCGCCCGCATCACCGCCGTCGCCACGCAGCCGCTCTCGGCGTTCACGCTCGACCTCGCGGAGTTCAAGATCGGCCGCGTGCAGGTGTCCGGCACGAATGCTCGTTACGCCCACCGCGGGCACAAACTCCGCGTCAAACCGGCCAGGTCGATCGCCGAGGGTGCGGAGTTCACGGTCGAGATCCGCTACTCGGGGAATCCGGCACCGATCTCGTCGCCGGAGTGGGGCGACGTCGGCTGGGACGAGCTCACCGAGGGTGCGCTCGTGGCGAGCCAGCCGATCGGCGCGCCCACGTGGTTCCCGTGCAACGACCACCCCGCGGACAAGGCCACCTACCGACTCGCGCTGAAGGTCCCGGCCCCGTACACGGTCGTCGCGACGGGGAGCCTCGTCGACCGCAGCAGGTCGGCGAGCACGGTCAGGTGGGTGTTCGAACGCCCCGAACCGACGGCGCCGTACCTCGTCAGTGTCCAAATCGGATACTACGACGACGTCGACCTGGGCGAGGCCCGGCTGTTCGTGCCCACGCGGCTGCGGCAGAAGGCGCTCGTCGACTTCGGCAGGCAGCCGGACATGCGCACCGCTCTCGAAGGGTGGTTCGGCCCGTACCCGTTCGACGACTACGCGGTCGTGGTCACCGACGACGAGCTCGACGACCCCATCGAGGCGCAGGGCATGGCCGTGTTCGGCGCCGGCCACGTCGACGGCGAGCGCACCCACGAACGACTCGTCGTGCACGAGTTCGCGCACCAGTGGTTCGGCAACAGTCTCACGGTCGCCGACTGGCGGCACATCTGGCTCAACGAGGGCTTCGCGACGTACGCCGAATGGCTGTGGTCGGAAGCATCCGGCGGCGAATCCGCCGACGCGCTCGCCCGCCGCTGGCGCGACGCGCCGGCGCAGCAGGGGAGCGGTCCGCGCATCGCCGACCCCGGCGTGGCCGGCATGTTCTCCGAGCGTGTCTACAAGGGCGGAGGGCTCACCCTGCACGCGCTGCGCGGCGAACTCGGCGATGAGACGTTCTTCGCGCTGCTGCGCGACTGGACCGACGCCCACCGTCACTCGACCGTGACGACCGCCGAGTTCACCGCCCTGGCCGCCCGGCATGCGGGCCGTTCACTGGACGGATTCTTCACCGCCTGGCTCGACGCCGACACACTGCCGCGGTAGCCCGGCTGCCGCGATCAGGGGATGGCCTTCCTCGACGTGCTGCGGCCACACCTGGGCCCCGACGCGATGGCGGAAGCCGAACCGCCCACCACACGTCACTGCAGCTGCAGGCCGCCACCGCCGGATACGCCCCGGTCCACATCCCGAACGAGGACGGCGTCGCCACCGTGCCCACCCGTGGGACCTCAGAAAGTCCACAACGGACTACCGGTGGGCACGGTGGCTTCTGCGGCCCGCGGCTGTTCTAGTCGAGGAGCTCGACCGAGCCGCGCGTGCCGTCGACGCGGATGCGCCTGCCGTCGGGGATGACCTGTGTCGCGTGCTCGACGCCCACGACTGCGGGCAGCCCGTACTCGCGGGCGATGACGGCGCCGTGTGTCATCTGGCCGCCGACCTCCGTCACCAGACCCGCGGCCGAGACGAACAGCGGTGACCAGCTGGGATCGGTGTACGTGGTGACGAGGATGTCTCCCTGCCGCAGATCGGCCTCCGCCATGTCCAGCACGACGCGGGCTCGCCCCTCGATCGTCCCCGTCGACACCGGCAGCCCGGCCAGCGCGCCGTCCGGCACGTCCTCGCGCCGATACGACCCGGCGACGGCCTCGCCGTTCGAGGTGAGCACCCGCGGCGGCGTCAGCGTCCGGTACTCGTCGAACTCCGCCTTGCGCCGGGCGATCAACGCGTGGTCCGCGTGCCGCGTGCGGACCACGTCGCGGAACTCCTCGAACGTCAGGAAGAAGACGTCCTCCCGGTCGGGCAGCACCCCGCCGGACACGAGGCGGTCGGCCTCGGCCAGCAACGCCTGCTTGTACGCGAAGTAGCGGCGGACCATGCCGTACTTCGGATACTCGCGATAGCCGATGAAGCTGCGGAGCACGTCGATCATCCGCTCGGTCTCCGCGGCCTTGTGCTCGCCGTCCGGGAGGGTCCGGAGTCGGTCGAGCACGTCCTGCTTCGTCCGTTCCGCGTCCCGGCGGCCGTGTTCGAACCGCCGCTGTGCCTCACCGGGGTCGAAACCGGCGATGTTGCCGAGGATCACCGGAACCAGCGCCGAGGGCCGTTCGCTCCACCGTGGCGTGGTGATGTCGATCTCGCCGACGCAGCGCATCCCGTAGGTGTCCAGGTAGGACTCGATGGCGTCCCGCGCCTCCCGGCCGCCCGGCACCTTCGGCAGCTCGTGCAGGAACTCGTCGCCGGTGGCCTCGCGCAGTACCGCGACCGCCTCGGGATGCGGCCGGATCACGTCCGCGACCTCCAGCAGTGCCAACCCCATCTCCGAGGTCACGTTGTTCGGTGCGGACTGCGTCAGCGTGTCCGTGATCCCCTTTTCGCCCAGCCAGGCGTCCAGGCGGTCGCCCAGCCAGGCCGTCGCCTCCATGACGGCCGTGATCGCCTGATGGTTCTGCGGATCGAACATGGTCCGCCTGAGTTCGTCCAGGTCCTCCAGGATCACGTCGAACAGCTCCGGTCCGGACGCGGTGAGGATCCGGGGTCGTGCCTCGGCGAACGACTCCTCGTTGCGCGCGATCAGCTTCGCCACGATCGCCGGGTCGGGATCGATGTGCACCGAACCCGTCATCGACGGCCCGGCACCGGTGGGCCGCTGCGCCGTATCGGGCGGTGGGGGAAGGAAGCCGTCGCGGTCGAGCACGGTTCGCAGCGCGTTGCCGATCAGCGGGTCGGAACTGCCCAGTGCGTCGACCAGGCCGTCTCGCGTGGCGGGCGAGGCCAGCCGCTCGGTGACGTCGACGAACAGCCGGCCGCCCGCGTGGACCATCGGAGCGGGCGTCGTCAACAGCCACACCGACAACCCGAGCGGTTTCATCGCGTCGGTCATCATCTGCTGGTGCCCGACGGAAACGTACACGTGGTTCCCGTCGTCAGCGGTCTCGGGAATCGGGAACAGCGTAGTGATCGGTCGACTTTGGACGATCAGGAACCGGTCGTCCGCGAGGCACCACTCGATGTCCTGCGGCCTGCCGAAGTGCTCCTCGATCCGCCTGCTCAGCCGTTCGAGCCGCAGGGCCTGTGCGTCGGTGAGTGCCTGCCGGTCGCGCTGCTGCGGCGGGATCTCCTCCTGGACGGTCCCGCCGCCCGGCGCGGCGCGTACGGCCACCGTTTTCGCGGCGATCGACCGGTCGACGACCTCACCGGCGCGTATCGTGCACGAGTCGGCGTCGGCCGTGCCACCGGCGATCGTCTCGCCCAGACCGAAACACGCCTCCACCACCGTGACCGTCCGGTCCGACGTGACGGGATCGGCGGTGAACGCGATCCCCGACACCTCGGGCGCGACCATCTGCTGTACGACCACGGCCATCGCGACCCGGCGGTCGTCGACACCGCCCCGCAACCGGTAGGTCACGGCTCGCTCGGTGAACAACGAGGCCCAGCAGTTGCGGACGTGGTCGAGCACCGCGGCACCGCCCGCGACGTTCAGATACGTGTCCTGCTGGCCGGCGAACGAGGCGGTCGGCAGGTCCTCGGCCGTGGCGCTCGAGCGGACGGCGTAGGCGACGCCGTCGTCGAGCCGGGACGTGATGGCGTCGGCGATATCGCTCGGAACGGCCGCGGTTTCGACGGCGTCACGGATCTCGGCGCTCAAGGCGCGAATCGAATCCCGATCGTCCGGTGTGAGCCGAGCGAGCCGGTCGAGTCGCTCGTCGAGTGACGGTACGGCCCCCAGAACCGTACGGAAAGCATCGGTGGTCACGCAGAATCCGGCGGGAACGTCGACCCCCTCGATCCGTGACAGCTGCCCCAGCTGGGCTCCCTTTCCCCCGACGAGTCCGGCGTCGTCCAGGCCGACCTCCTCGAAGCCCAGTACGACGTCGCGTATTTCCACAATTCCCCCTGAGAAATCGGATCTGTTTCGACCGGAGAATTGTGCGCCCGATACCGGGTCTTGCCGCAAGAGGGAGGGTGTGTTATATATTAGGCACGGCAGGGAGATATGACTCCTTGTCGTTCTTTTTTGGGAAGCCCCTGGTCGTCAGTGGGAGGCTCTTGGTCACCAGGCGGATTGTGCGGATCATCGAGGATCGGTTGCTCGACGACTCTTCTTCCTGACGCGACTGCTCACCAGGGATTCTTCTCACCGCTGACCGTACTGACCTCAACGGCCCTCACAGCGGCTGTGCTCGGCGCGGCTGTGCTCACCAACGGCTGTGCTCGGCGACGACTGGGGCGCAGCAGGATCGTGCGGTGTTGCCCACCGTCGTGTGACGGCGCCATTCGAGTGCTGCGGCGGGTGAGTAGCCGGCGAAGTCCACGGGTCGGCCTGAGCTCGTGTCGGGCGAATTCACTTAAGCACCTGCTTGACCTTTGCCGTGTCGGCGTGTGATGGTTAAGAACATGCTTAACCAAGCTTCGGTGTTGGACGAGGTGTTCCACGCGCTCGCGGACGTGACCCGCCGGGCGATCGTCGAACGCCTCGTCCGGGGGCCGGCGGCGGTGTCGTCGCTGGCAGAGCCGCTGGCCATGTCGCTACCCGCGGTGATGCAGCACCTTCGGGTGCTGGAGAAGGCGGGGTTGATCCGGACCGAGAAGGTTGGCCGAGTGCGAACCTGCCAGATCGAACCGGACATGTTGCGCACGGCTGAACAGTGGCTCGGCCGACAGCGAACGCATTGGGAGCGGCAACTCGATCAACTCGACGAATACCTACAGGAGTGATCAGCATGGAAGTCACGCACGCGACCTTCACGATGGAACGGACGTATGCGGCGCCCGTGTCGGCGGTGTTCTCGGCCTGGGCACGGCCCGAGGCGCGGCGGCGCTGGTTCGCGCAGGGAGCCGAGCACGAGCAGCATTTCGCCGTCGGTGGCACGGAATGTGTTCGCGGCAGCGCCGAAAACGGGGAAGAGTTGGCTTTCGAAGCCCGCTATCACGACATCGTGCAGAACGAACGCATCATCTACACCTCGACGTTGACGGCGGGCGACGCGTTGTCCACGGTGTCGGCGACGACCGTGGAGTTCCGGTCCGCAGCTGCCGACGGTGCCGAAGCAACCCGCATTCTGCTCACCGAACACGGCATGTACCTGCCAGGACAGGAGCAGCCGACGTGGCGCGAGCGAGGTACCGCTGATCAGCTGACTGCCCTGGCTGCTGAGCTGGGTGTGGAGGTGACCGAGCCATGAATGCCGCCACCTTCCGAGTCGAGCACGTGCTGGCCGTCGTTCCGGTCGGCGACATCGACGCCGCCATCGCTTGGTACGGCGAACTGTTCGGACGCCGCCCCGACAACGCCCCGATGACCTCACTGGCCGAATGGCACGTTGCACAAGGCGGATGGGTCCAGGTCACGGTCGATGCCGACCGTGCCGGGAACGGACTGCTCAACCTTGCGGTGTCCGACCTGCCGGCCGCGATCGACGAGTTGGCGATGCGGGGCCTGCACTTCGGTGCGATCAGTGACGTCAACAAGGGTGTCCGGTTGAGTTCCCTGGGTGACCCCGACGGCAACGTGGTCACGCTGATCGGGCACTTCCGAGTGCGCTACTGACCGCCCTGCCATGTCCTCCACTCACAGTCGGCCGTTGCGGTGGAGGATCGCGACGTTGCCGACGGTCGTGTAGCCGCGCCATTCCAGCGCCGCCGCGGGCGAATAGCTGTCGAAATCGACGGCCCATCCGCCGTCGGCTCGCCGTTCGCTCTCGACCCGGTCGAGATCGGACTCGACGGCGGCCTCGCTGACGAGCTTCCGCACCGGCCGTCCCGGTTCGGGTGCGAAGTCCAGCAGGTGCAGCGTCTCGCCCTCGGCGCCGCCCTCGACCGGCACGGCGCCGTCGGTGGGGACGAACGTCGCCAGGTGGTCGAGGAGCCTCAGCGCCTCGGGGTGTGTGTCGCTGGCCGCGTCCGCCAGCATCAACGCGAACGACAGCACGTACGCGAACGGCCGCTCGTCGAGGTTACGAATCTCGGCGAAGCAGTACTCGGTGGCGCGCGCGAGCCACGGGTGGCCGGCCACGTCGGGGTCGAACGCCGCGAGCCGGTGCGCCTGCGCCGCGACCGCCGCCGTGATCTGCAACGACGATTCCCGCGGCTCGGCCTGCGCCCAGAACGGTGCACAGCCCGTCGTGTCGGCGATCGGCAACGCGAACGGCAGCCCGCCGTCGGCGAGCGTCACCGACGTGAGCCAGTCCAGCAGCGGGGCGGCCCGCGGTGTCGTCACCGGTTCGGCGTCGACCATCGCCTCCAGCGCGTGCAGTGCACCCGCGGGCTGGCTTTCGCGTGCGCGCAGGTCGGGCTCGATTCCCCAGCCGTATCCGCCGTCGTCGTTGCGGTACGCCTCCAACGCGGCCAGCACCGTGTGTCCGTCGGCGGTGCCCGTGATCGCGTCGAATCGCCGCCGGTCCAGCTGCCGTCCGTGCGCGGCGAGGAACGCGCGCGCCTGCTCGATGCCCATGTCGTCGACGGTCGCACGCCGACGCGGCCGTCGCTTGTACGAAACGGCCACGTTTCACGCCGTCAGCGCGCCGGGCGTGACGCCGCTCAACCTGCGGACCTCGCGGGTCAGATGCGCCTGATCGGTATAGCCCGCCAGCGCCGCCGCCTCGCCGAGCGGAGTTCCGGATCGGGCGAGCCGCAGCGCGCACTGGAAGCGGTGGACCGAGGTGAGGGTCTTGATGCCGTAGCCGAAGAACCGGTTCGCGTTGCGCCGCAGCGACCGTTCCGACAGGCCGTGGTCATCGGCCACCTCCCGCGCCGCAGCGCCGGTGCGCGCGGCCCGGTCGAGCGAGGCGGCCAGGCGCAGCTCCGCCGGGTCCGGTGCCGCCTGCCGCCACAACGCCTCCGCGACGCCGGGAAGCCGCCACGGCCGGTCGGGGCGGTGGACGGGCACGCGTGTGACGTCGGCGAGATCGACGCGTAGTCCGGTGAGCTCACCCGCCGGAACGCCCAGCAGTGCGGGTGCGACGCCGGGCGGCAGGCGCAGGCCCCACGTCACGGCGCCAGCCGTCCCGGCCACGTCGACCGCCGTCCGGTCCGCACCCGCGACGACGAACCTGCCCTCGTGGACCATCAGGTCCAGCGCTCCGTCGGGCATGATCCGCTGCGGGCCGTCGACGTCGGCGACGTTCCGCCACAGGACCCAGCCGCGTCCGAACGCGCCCGCACCGGGGACGTCGGCACGTTGTTCGGTGTAGGCCACGCCGGTCACCTCCGGTCGTCGGCGCCCAGCTTCCACGATTCGCGCACGTGACAATTGTCGTTCTCCCACCACTGCAGGTCGATCCGGTCGACACGGAGAACCACCGGCAGCGTGGCGGCCAACTCGGCGGCGACGGTCTCCTGCGTGATGCCGTCGGCGACGCGGTCGAGCGTCACGTGTGGCACCACCTCGCCGAACCGGCCGCCGTACGGCGGGCACCGCGGGAACGCGGCCGCCAGGCTGCGGGTCAGTGTGCGCAGCGGCAGGTCAGGGTCGCAGCGCAGGTGGATGAGCCCGTCGGGGAAGGTTTCGATCCGCCCGAGCACCGTGTCGAACCCGGGGGTCTGCGCGGCGATGCGAGCGACGACGTCGAGGTCGGACGGTGTGGGATCGGCCAGCCACGGCGCGAGCAGCGTGATGTGGGCGTGCCCGAACGCCGGGTCCGCCGAGACGAACGACGCGTCGTAATGGGCGGTGCGGGCGCGGACGTAGCCGTCGAGCCGGTCGACACGGACGGCCAGTACCGAATGCCCGGGCGAGCGGGTCACGTCGCCGGGGAGGTCTCCTGCTTACGCGTCATGCGTGCCTCGACCACCATCACGGCCACGACCACGCCGAAACCGACGAGCCCCAGCGTGATCGCCATGCCCAGGTGGTCGCCGGGGGCGAGCAGGCCGCGGTCCTCGGTCTGCCACGGCCACAGTGCGCGGAGGCTGCCCGCCATGAGGCCGGTCAGCACGACCAGCGTGATGCGCTTGCGGTGTTCGAGCAGCCACTGCAGCCCCTTGACGATCGACCCGAGGCCGATGACGGCACCGAGGGCGAACAGGCCGAGGTAGGCGAGGTCGCGGTCGTTCACCGCGCTGAGCGTCGGCTGGTAGAGGCCGATCGTGAGCAGCAGGAACGACCCGGACAGGCCGGGCAGCACGAGTGCGCAGATCGCCACCGCCGCCGACAGGATGATCACCGGCGCCGTGGCTTCGAGGTCGCCGGGCGGCAGGCTGACGAGGACGTACACGACGACGGCCGTGACCAGCGCCGCCAGCCCGTCCTTCCAGGTCCACGGCGCATGGCCGCCGGAGGAGTCCTTCGCCGGTGCGGTCTTCGACATCGAGTACGGCACCCACAGCGAGGCGAGCACCATGCCGAAGAACAGGGCGCGCGTCTGGACCGGGTGCTCCTCGACCCACACCTCCATCAGGCTCGCCATGATCAGCAGCGCGGCGAACATGCCTGCCAGCAGCGGGATGATCGTCCGCCAGACGACCGAACGGAACTCCTCGGACGCCCGGCCCATGCCCTTGCCGCGGGGCAGGTCGGTCACCGTGCGCGCCACGCCGGAGATGAGGTGTCCCGCCGAGGTGATCGCGGTGTCGTACACCTTCGTGACGAGCGCGACCGTCCCGCCGCTGACGCCGGGGACGGTCTCGGCGGTGCCGATCAGCGCGCCGCGCACCACATCGATGCCGTAGCTGGTCCACGCCGGGGCCTTACCCGCGCGCTGCGGCGATGTCGTCACGCTCTCTCCTTCGTCAGGGCCGGCTCCTCCGCGGGGGCCGACGCTGTGCTGGGGCCGGCTCCGTGCCTGCGGTTGCTTCCATGTTGGCAGGCGCCGAGTTGCGGGCCGCCGGAGGTCCTCACCCGGCATGCGGACACGGCTGGACACGGGCCGGGGCCGCCGCGCGTCCTGCGCCCGCCCGTCGCCCGGCCGCCACCCCGCAACGCCGCACTGGCGCGCGCCTGCGCCCTCTCGCGTGTCCTGCACTCGGCACCGCGTGTTCTGCACTCGGCACCGCGTGTCCTGCGCCCGGCACCGCGTGTTCTGCACTCGGCATCACGCCCGTCCCAACGCCGTGTTCGCCGCGTTGACGTGCGCCTGCGCCCTCTTGCGTGTCCTGCGTCCGCCCGTCGCTGTCGCTCAGCCACCCCGATGGCGCGCTGTCGCGCGGCCGCCCTCGCGTGCGTGTTCTGCGCGGTGCGCTGGCAATGGGTCAGAGTCCAGGTGCGTCAGGGTCCAGGTGGGTCAGCGGCCTGCGCGGATGTCGGCGAGGGTGCGGTCGCCGCGGCGGAAGAAGTCGGCGACCTCGGCGTCACGCAGCGGGATGAAGGCGAGTACGAGCAGCATGTTCCCCGGCAGCAGCAGCCACGCGGTCTGCGTCAGCGCGACGACCCACATCACGGCGCTCACCGGCGTGGCGATGAGTAGCACGGTGCGCGCCCACCGCTTCGGCTCAGCCAGCACCAGCGAAGCGGGCACCACGAACGCGAACTGCAGCGATGTGACCACCAGCAACGTCCACAGCACCCGGTCGGTCGTCGGCACCGTGGCCGCCATGGCCAGCAGTACCGACAGCGTGCTGCTCAGGAACGTGAGCCACCGGATGCGGCCCACCTTGCGACGGATGCGCTCGTCGGGTGATTCGGATTCGACGGCGTCGATCCCCGTTCCGGCCGCGGCGACCTCGGCGGGCTCGGCGTCGACGCCGCCGGTGTCGTCGGTCTGCTCGTTCGGCTCGGTCGCCACCACGTTCACTCCCTCAGCTCGCCGCTGTCACCTCCATCATCGACCATCCGGCCGGCCGGTGACTTGCCCGGGAGGCAAGGTGTGCGTGGTGGCACGTCCGGTGGCCCCGAGCCCCCTCGTCCCGGGGCCACCGGAGGTCCTCAGCTCGGGTAGGTACTCAGCTCAGGTGGTGCACCTCGGCGAGTTCGTGAACGGACGTCGGGATGCCGACGTGCCGCGCCTTGAGCTGCAACGCCAGGTACAGCGAGTAGTGGCGGGACTGGTGCAGGTTGCCGCCGTGGAACCACAGCCCCTCCTGCCGCGTGGGCTTCCACATGTTGCGCTCCTCGCCCTCCCACGGGCCGGGGTCCTTGGCGGTGTCCGAGCCGAGGCCCCACACCTTGCCGACCTTGTCGGCGATCTCCTGGCCCATCAGGTCGGCGGCCCAGCCGTTCATCGACCCGTAGCCCGTGGCGTACACGACGAGGTCGGCCGGCAGCTCCGTGCCGTCGGCTAGTACGACGGAGTCCTCGGTGAGCCGTTCGATCTGCCCGTGGGCGAGTTTTACGTCGCCGCCCGCGACGAGGTCCGCCGCGCCGACGTCGATGTAGTAGCCCGAGCCGCGCCGCAGGTACTTCAGGAACAGGCCGGACTCGTCCTCGCCGAAGTCGAGCCAGAACCCGGCGCGTTCGAGCCGCTCGTAGAACTCGGCGTCCCGTTCCTTCATCTTTTCGTACAGCGGGATCTGGAACTGGTGCATGATCCGGTACGGCAGCGACGCGAAGATCATGTCGGCCTTCTCGGTGGTCATGCCCGCGGCGAGTGCCCGTTCCGAGTACAGATCGCCCATGCCGATGTCCATGAGGCTTTCGCTCTTGACGATGTGTGTCGACGAGCGCTGCACCATCGTCACGTCGGCGCCGTGTTCCCACAGCGCGCCGCAGATGTCGAACGCGGAGTTGTTGCTGCCGATCACGACGACGCGTTTGCCCGTGTAGGCGTCCGGTCCGGGGTGCTGGGAGGAGTGGTGCTGCTCGCCGCGGAAGACGTCCTGGCCCGGCAGCTGCGGCACGTTCGGTTTGCCGGACATGCCGGTGGCCAGCACGACCTGTTTCGGGTGCAGCGTCATTCGCTCACCGTCGCGCTCGACCTCGACGGTCCACTCCTGCGTGGCTGCGTCGTAGTTCGCCGAGGTGGCCGTGGTGGACCCCCAGTACGGCACCTCCATGATCTTGACGTACGACTCGAGCCAGTCGGCGATCTTGTCCTTAGGGGCGAACACCGGCCAGTTGTCCGGGAACTTCAGGTAGGGCAGGTGGTCGTACCAGACCGGGTCGTGCAGGCACAGCGACTTGTATCGGCCGCGCCACTGGTCGCCGGGCCGTGGATGGTTGTCGATCACCAGGGCGGGCACGTCGAGTTGCCGCAGTCGCGCGCCGAGCGCGATGCCGCCCTGACCGCCGCCGATCACGAGCACGTAGGGCTGGACGGTGGTGCCGAGCTCGGCTTCCTCCTGGGCCCGCTTCTCGGCCCACGTCTTGCGCTCGGGGTTGATGCCGTGTTCGGCGCCCATCGGCCGGTGCGTGCCGCGCGGCTCCTCGTGGCCCTTGAGTTCGTACAGCGTGGTCAGCAGCGTCCACGCCTTGGTCTCGTGGTCCTCCTCCACGAGACGGGCGAGGCCACGTCCCCGTCCGACGGCGGTCTCGAAGGTGAACCACGCCGTGATCACACCGTCGGCCTCTTCCGGCGTTTCTTCGAGAGCGAAGTTCGCGGGGTCAACCTCGCCGAGGGCGGCGTCGAGCCGTTGCGCCACCCCGTCGGGGTTCTCCGTGGTGGCGATGTTCCAGGTGAACGCGACGAGGTCGCGCCAATAGCTGGTCGCCGCGAACATGCTGGCCGCGCGGGGGATGTCGCGCGCGGCCAGCGCGTCGGCGAAACCGGTCAGCCAGTTCTCGGCCTTGCGCTGCGGGCTCGGCAGCGAGTCGGTCTGCGGAGAACCGAGGGTCTGCGTCATTGAAGGGCCCTCCCTTGCGGCCACGGGGTTCATCGTGTGATGTGGGATACACAGTCCGCGCCGAGTCGCCGATCGGCCAGCGTTGCGCTGCGTTGCACGCGCCGGCGGCCGGCGGGGAGGTGTCGTCGGGAGGTGCTGTCGTGGCCGGTGAGATGGCGTTGCCGGGGTTGCCGACCGATCTGTCCGAGCACGCACGTGTGATGCAGCGGGTGCACGAGGCCGTGCTCGCCGGGTCGCGCCCTCCGGTCCGCCCGCGCGGGGTGGTGGAGCGGTCGTGGTCGCGGATGCTGGATCTCGGCCTGAACGTGTCAGGGTCGCCGCGTGCCGTGGTGCCGTTGGCCGAACTGGAGCTGCGGCGGCGCCGGTCGGGTCTGGAACCGGTGATCGGCGAGCTGCGGCAGCTGCTGGGCCGGGCCGCGGAGACGTCGCCGTTCCTGGTGGTGGTGACCGATGCCGACGGGGTGATCCTGTGGCGCGACGGCTCCGCTCGGGTGCGGGCCTACGCCGACGCCCTGGGGTTCGCCGAGGGGGCGCGGTGGACCGAGGCGACGGTGGGCACGAACGCGGTCGGCACGGCACTCGTTGAGGCGGCGCCGGTGCAGCTGCTGGCCGCGGAACACTTCGAGTCCGCGCAACACCCGTGGTACTGCTGCGCGGCGCCGGTGCATTCGCCGGTGACGGGGGAGCTGGCCGGAGTAGTGGACATCAGCGGCCCGGCGCTCACGTTGCATCCGGCGATCGGTGCACTCGTGGAGACGTCGGTGAGGTTGGCCGAGTCGGGACTGTGGCGGTTGCACGAACAGCGCCTCGAACGGCTGCGCCGCACGGCAGAACCCGTGCTCGGTGGGGTGGGAGAGCCGCTGCTGGTCGTCGACGACGAGGGCTGGGTGGCGGTGCGTTCCGGGATCGCGGCCGGTGCGCGGGTGGCCGTGCCGCGGGAGGGACTGCCGATGGCGGTCGCGGGTCTCGGGCTGTGTACCCCGGAACGGCTCGGTGAGGGCTGGCTGCTGCGGCCGCGCCGGGACCGGGCGCCGATGGTCGCCGAGCTGGACCTGGCGGGTGATCCGGTGGTGCGCGTGCACGGTGACGACGGGTCGTGGTCGGCGGGCCTGACGAGGCGGCAGGCGCAGGTGCTGGCGTTGATCGCGCGCGCCGGTCCGGAGGGCGTGGATGCGGCCGCGCTCGGGCGTGGCCTGTTCGGCGACGACGGGCACACGGTGACGGCGCGCGCCGAGGTGTCACGGCTGCGACGGGTGATCGGCGACCTCGTGGCGCCCGCGCCGTACCGCCTGGCCGACGGGGTGAAGCTGACGGTCACGGGCGAGTACTGAGTGGCGCCCGAGTGCCCCCCGGAGCGCCCCGGAGTGGCGCCGGAGTGCCCCCAAGAGCACCTTCGGGGCGTTCAACGCAGCCACGTGTCAGCGTGTCCTTGAGGGATGGTGACCGGGCCGGCGGGCGGGGAGCACCGAATCCTCCCTTGATCATGGGGCAGCCGTGATGTGCCGGTTCTTCGCCAGAATCCGCCGCGGTGCGGTATCGGTCGTCGTCCGGACCGACCGTTGCGGACCCGGCGTGCCTGCTGACTAGCGAGCGGTTCGCGCGGGCTCAGCCGAGTGGGCGGCGGCCCAGGAGTGCGACGAGGCGGTCGATCGGTGGCGCGTCGTCGGGATGTGGCTGCGGCGGGGCGAACGGCCCGTCCTCACTGGCTTCCATGCTCGCAAGCTGGTCGCGGGTGAAGGCGAGGGCACGTTCGACGATGTCGTCGGGGTAGTCGACGCGCTGACTCGTCGCGGTGGCGAGATCCCAGCCGTGCACGAGGTCCTCGACGGTCCGGAGCTGTACCGCGGCGATGCCGGGAATGGCGCCGACGGGGGCCTCGATGACCTGTTCCAGCGCGCCCGGCCTGCGGAAGGCGGTGACGATGTCGGTGGCGTGCCGGCGGTACGAGCCCGCGGGGTCGTCGCCGAGTGCGTCGGCGTAGTCGGGGTCGAGCGGGTAGCCGGGTTTGCCGGCCAGCAGCCCGGCGAACAGCTTGTTGCCGAGGGCGAGGTGGTTCGTCACGTCGCGTACCGACCACAAGCTGCACGGTGTCGCGGCCTGCCACTGGTCGTCGCGGATGCCGGCAACGATGTCACCGACCGCCCGCAGGGTCGTGTCCAGGTCGTCCACGGGTGCGTTCGTCATTGAAACCCCCAGTTGGTTCACGACGGGCGAAGTCTTCGATCACGGACCCCGATGACACGAGTGGACCGTTCGTGTCACTCCGGGGACCCCCATTCTTCACGCTACCGTCCGGGCACGACAGTTTTCGCCCTTCAGGACCCCGACGACGACGTCCCCATGCCTGCGTGATGACGGCTCGAGCCTGGTCACCGTGGCGGAATCACTAGGCCGTTGCCGGCGACCAGGCAGGGTCCTTCGGTCGTCCGAGCAGCGTGGCGGCGACGAGCATCGGCAGCACGCCGATCAGGATCGGCGCCTGGATGCTGATCGCTGCCGCGAGCGCGCCGCCTGCCAGGGCACCCGTCGCATCCGCGCTGCGTGCGACCGTCAGGTACGCGCTGTTGACGCGGCCGAGCATGCCGGCGGGCGACCGGCGTTGCCGCATCGTCATCGCCGTGATGTTGAACGAGGCGAACGCCGCGCTGCTGCACGTGAGCGCGACGATCGTGCACGCGATGTTGCTCGTCAGCCCGAGCAGTAGCTGGCAGCCGGCCATTACGACGATCGACCCGGTGAGCATTCTCTGGGTTCCCGCCCACACTGTCAGGCGTGCGCACAACGCACCGGCGATCACACCGCCGATCGCGCCTGCGCCGAGCAGAAACCCGTACGTCGCTTCGGGTAGTTCGAGTACCCGCGTCACGTACAGGACGAGGATCGCCAGGTAGGCACCGTCCGCGACCGCCACCAGCGCTACCGCGACGGTCAGGTTGCGGACGTCCCGGTCACCCCGCAACCAGCGGAGACCTTCGCGCATCTCGCGGCCCGTCGCAGCGATCACCCCGCCGACCGTCGTCGGCCGGTCCGGACGGGAATGCGGCGCGAAGACGCTCGGCAGCGTCAGCAGCAACAGGATCGAAATGCCGAACCCGCTCGCATTGAAGGCCAGCGGCAGCACCGTCGCGACCCCGAACAGCCAGCCGCCCAGCGCCGGTCCTGCGAGCTCGTCGCCGAGGATCCGGGTCGCCACGATCCGCCCGTTCGCCTTTTGCAACTCCGCGGGTTCGACGAGCCGAGGTACGGCGGTCGCTGCTGCCGTGTCGTGAATCATCGCGCCGAGCCCGGTGACGAAGGCGGCGGCGAAGATCAATGGCAGGGTCAGCGTGCCCGTCAGCACCGAGCCCGCCAACCCCGCGACAACGAGAGCGCGCAGGACGTCGACCGTGACCATGGTGCGCCGCAGGTCCCACCGATCGACCAGGGCACCCACGCCGAGACCGAGCACGATCCACGGCAGTCCTTGCACGGCCGGTACTGCGGCAATGGCGGCTGGTGAGTCCGTGACGGTCAGCGCGAGCAGCGGAAACGCCGCGAACCGCACCCCGTCACCGAGATCGGCCAGAAACGACGAGAGCCAGTACCGGCGGAACGGCGTGAACGTCAGGGCCACGGACGCGGAGTATGCGCGGCCGGCAGCGATCGGTCACCCGGATTTGCCGACGACGACGTCCCCATGCCTGCGGGATGACGGGCTACATCAGGCGGGTGCCGTTTGGGACCGGATGGTCGAAGCCGGCGAGGACGACGCGGCGTTCCTCGTCGTGCGCTCCCGTCACCAGCACTTCGGACTTGACGCGGGCGATGCGTTTCGGCTCGAAGTTGCAGACGCACAGCACGCGCTTGCCCTCGAGATCCGCAGCGGCGTAGTGGTCGGTGACCTGCGCGCTCGACGTTCTCACCCCGAGTTCGCCCAGATCGACCTTCAGCACGTACGCCGGGTTGCGCGCCTTATCGTTCGGCGCGGCCTCGACGATCGCTGGCGACGCGCAGTTCGACCTTCTCGAAATCCGCCCACTCGATGACGTCCATTCGTCAATTCTGCCGACCGTCGCCGACCGCGCCGACCGCGCCGACCGTCGCCGACACCGCTCGACCCGCCGGCAGGCACCTCCGTTCGGCCAGCACCGGCCCGTCGACGGCCGCACCGCCCGCGCACGGTCGTCGACCCGCGCTGACCGTGGCTGTCAGGTGTCCTGTGTAGTACCGGAGCCGGCACGCGCCGCGGCGGCCATGCGTTCCACGCAGCCGTGAACCCGGGCCAGCACCTGGGCGGGCCACACCTCGTCGGCGTACTCGCTGCCGAGGTACAGCTCCCGCGCATGCTCGGTGACGGCCCGGTACTCCTCGGGCAACCGCTGCGCCGCCCACGCCGCGGCTTCGTCCTTCGGCACGATCTCGCCCGTTTCGACCGTCGCCCACACGCGCGCCACGGTCAGCACCACGTTCCGCGTATCGGTGTCGACGCCGGACAACGCCTCGTCGAGGCCCGCCAGGCTCGCGCGGATCACGTCGGCATGCGGCACGGGCGCCAGCACCTCGGCCGGCGGCGGCCCGACCAACGTCCGGTCGCCGGCCAGCGCCGACGCCACCGCCAACACCAGATCCGGCATCGGCTCCGGCCCCGGCACGTAACCCGCCTCGTACCGCTCCCGGAGCCACTCGCCGTAGAGGTAGTCGACCACCGGCGGAAACTGCCGCGACGCGGTATCCCGACGATCCGAACCACCCCGCGTCACGCCGCCGTCATCCGCGCCGGACTGCGCGGCCTCCTTCTCTTCGGCCTCGTCCTCCGCGGCCTCGTGCTCTGTCGTGCCGTGCTCTGCAGTGCCGTGCTCTGCAGCGTCGTGCTGCGCAGGGGAATCGCGTGCGACGTCGCGGCGGACGGCCACCATCAGCTCCACGGGGCGCAACCCACCGCCGATGCCGGACATCCCCAGCAGCCCGCGCGTCAGCTCCCGCCGCCGCTCGTCGTCGAGACTGCGCCGCGTCACCGCGAGCACGTCGAGATCGCTCGCGGGCCGCATACCACCCAGTACCGCCGACCCGTGCAGGTAACAGCCGATCACGTCGTCGCCGACCACGCCGTCGAGCAGCTCGGCCACGCGCAGTGCGAGTCCCTCGTCCGCCGTTGCCCTGCCCTTGCCAGTCATGTCGCCTACCTCCTGGTGTGCGCCCGCCTCGCGCGGAAATCGAGCGCGCAGGGCGGGCGCGTGCCGACCCCGCCCATGGTCCCTTCCGGTGCCGTGGTGCCGCCCGGCGCCAGCGTGCCCGGCCCACCCGGCCCCGGTCATCCGGGCCGGCCGACACGTTCGGGTGCACTGGCCTCCGCGACCTGCGCGTCCGGCCTTCTGGTTGACTCGGTGGCCATGCGACGACCTTTCGCGTTCGGTACCCGCGCTGGCTTGGCGGGCCTCGCAGCCGCGACGGCCGCACTCGCCGGCTGCGACATCCCGGAACCCGGCGGCGACGGCGGCGACGGTACCGCCACGGGACAGCCGACCCGCACCGTCACCCGCACCGAGCCCGCACCGCAACTGCCGCCCGAACCGCAGCCCGCCGGGGTCGTCGACGCATGCCCCTATCTGCCGACCGCCGACGCGGAACGCGCCAACGGGCAGGGCGTGAGCGAAGTCCGAACCTCCGCGGAGAAGCCGCATCCGACGTGCTTCTTCTACCGGCCGGACGGCGAGGTCCAGCTGACCACGCAGGTGTTCACCGGCGAGCCCGACGTCGCCACGGGCATCGTGAACCGCGCCGCCCCCATCGACACGTCGAACCCGACCGAGCAGCCCGCCGGTTGGAGCGGTGGCTACCTGTCCGGCGACGACGGCGCCGTCTACGCCGTGTCGAAGCAGGGCACGGCCGTTGTCGTCACGACCAACCAGTCGCAGAGCGTCAAGGCCAGGACCGTCGCCACCGACGTCATCGCCACTCTCGGCCTGTGACGACCTCCCGTGACCGGCGAAGACGCCGCCTCCTCGCGCAGAGTGACCGGTTGACGACGCAGAACGGGCCACGACGTGAGTACGGAAACAGTGGTGTACTAGGGTTGCGCCACACGTGCAGACCACTCAGCGTTGATCAAGAATCGCCGCTTCGCCTTTTCAGGTGACGATCGACCGTTCGGTTCTGCACGGGTCCCCCTCCGAATTTCGAAGTGACAAAGGAAGATCTCGTGGCTGACACCCTCAAGGAAGCTCTGCTCGACTCGACCCGTCGTCCGGACGTCGTCACCGACCTGACCACGCTCATCGACCAGGAGGTCGACGACAAGAGCGGCGTGTCCGGCACGGTCATCAAGACCGGCTACGGCGCAGTCAAGAAGATCAAGCCGGGCATCATCGGTTCCGCTGTGGACAGCCTGCTCGACGACTTCGTCGCGGCCCTCGAGCCGATCTTCGCGGACTTCAAGGCGAACGGCGGCGGCGACTTCGGCGCCTACCTGCCCACGCGCAGCGACGAGGCCGCCGACGCGCTGCTGTCGGTCACCGACGCCCGCGCCGAGAAGTCCTCGCGCGACTCCATCAAGAAGGTCTACGAGAAGCTGCGCCCGAAGGGCAAGGACAACGTGGTGGAGGCGCTGCCGCGGCTCGGCGCGCTCATCCAGAAGCACGCGGGCTGACCACCGCGGGATTTCACACGAAAGGGCTACCTTCCCGAGCGGGAAGGTAGCCCTTTCGCTGTGCTTGTCGGCGAGCTGTGCCTGTCGTCGACACCGTGCCGGCGTGGCCCGAGCCGCATCCGACCGCTGGGTCGAGTCGTGCTCGCGGAGCCGGCAGCTCGGCGCCCGCGGCGGGTGCCTCAGGCCTGCTTCGGCTGCGGCGTCGCGCTCGTCTGGCCGTTGTTGCCTGTCACGCCGCCCGTCTCCGGGTTGTCCGTGCTCTGCGGCGGGGCCGGCGCCACCGGGGTCTCCGGCTTCGGCCGCAGCGCGTACGCCACGCCGGCGATCACGGCGATGCCCAGCAGAATCGGAAGCTTCTTGCGCTTCTTCTTCTCACCGGTCTCGGCGCCGGCGGCGGCCCCCTTGGCCTCCTTCATCGCCACCTTGAAGTCCTTCTTGGCGGCCTTGAAGTCCTTCTTGGCGCGACGCTTCGACTCGCCCGCAGCCTTCGCGGCCTTCACGGCGGCCTTCTTGGCCTTGCGGGTCGGCTCGGTCAGCCCGTCACGGCGCTCATCGGCGACCTGCTTGGCCTTCTTTGCGCTCTTGGAGACCTCTTTGCGGGCCTTCTTGGCCTGCGCGGCCAGCTTCTTCTGGGCGCGGCGCGAGGACTTCACGACCTCGTCGGTGCCCTCGGTCAGCCGGTCCTTCACGGACTCACCCGCCTCCGCGGTTCGAGTCATCGCCTCCACCTCGTTATTCGTTGGTTGTCTGCGTGTCACACTACCCGCCATCCTGCCCCTTACCGCCGGATTATGCCCGGGATGGCACGATGATTCGTGTGACTGAGAGCAACGAGAGCGTGGTCGGTACCAAGTTCAAGGCCACTCTGCACACCAACCGTGGCGACATCGCCATCAACCTCTTCCCTGATCACGCCCCGAAGACGGTCGCGAACTTCGTCGGACTCGCCGAGGGCACGAAGGAGTACACGCAGCCGAACGCGAAGGGCGAGAAGAGCGGGCCGTTCTATGACGGCGCCATCTTCCACCGTGTGATCGAGGGCTTCATGCTGCAGGGCGGTGACCCGACGGGCACCGGTCGCGGCGGCCCCGGGTACAAGTTCGACGACGAGTTCCACCCGGAGCTCCAGTTCAACCGCCCGTACCTGCTGGCCATGGCGAACGCCGGACCGGGCACCAACGGCAGCCAGTTCTTCATCACGGTCGCGCCCACGCCGCACCTGAACTTCAAGCACACGATCTTCGGTGAGGTCGCCGACGACTCGTCGCGTGCCGTCGTCGACGAGATCGGCCGCGTCGCCACCGGCCCGGCCGACAAGCCGCTCGAGGACATCGTCATCGAGTCGGTCGAGATCGAACGCTCCTGATCTCGCCCCGGCACGTGCAGTGACTCAGCCTCCGTACCCGCCCGACCAGGAACCGGCCAGGGCCGACGGCGGTGCCCAGCCCGGGTGCTGGTGGCACCCTGGCAAGCCGACGGGTCTGAGCTGCGTGCGCTGCGGCCGTCCGGCCTGCCCGGACTGCCTGCGTGAAGCGTCCGTCGGCTACCAGTGCATCGACTGCGTCGAAGCCGCACGTGCCCAGCAGCGCCGACCACAGCCGCTCCGCCCCGGCGACCGAACGGTCGCCGGGGCGCGCGTGTCGTCGAAGAACGTCGTCACGCCGCTGCTGATCGCGGTCAACGTGCTGGTCTACGTCGTCACCGCCGCCCAGGCGGGCGACCCGATGAACAACCAGGATTCGGCGCTGCTCAACGGTGGTTCGCTGTGGCCGCTGGGCATTCACGTCCACGGCGAGTGGTTGCGGCTGGTCGCCTCGGGATTCCTGCACTACGGCCTGCTCCACCTCGCGATGAACATGCTCGCGCTGTGGATCCTCGGCAAGGACCTCGAGCTGCTGCTCGGCAAGGTCCGGTTCCTCGCGCTGTACCTGGTGTCGCTGCTCGGCGGGTCGACGGCCGTGTTCCTACTCGGCGATGTGAACGTCGGAACCGCCGGCGCGTCCGGTGCCGTGTACGGCCTCATGGGTGCCCTGCTCGTCGCGGTCCTGCGGCTGAAACTCAACCCCGGCGGCGCGATCGGCATCATCGCGATCAACCTCGTGCTGACCGTGACCATCCCCGGTATCTCCCTGCTCGGCCACCTCGGCGGCCTGGTGGCGGGCGCGCTCGTGATGGTGGCGATGCTGTACGGCCCGAAGAAGGACCGCACCGCCTACCAGGCCACGGTCGTCGCGCTCCTCGTCGCCGCGTTCGTCGGCCTGATCATCTACCGCGATTCCACGATCGCGTCCGACATCTGCCGCACCTATCCGGCGCTCTGCGCGGGCACGACCGTCTGACGCGGCCGCCACCCGCAGCGGTCGACCGGGCCGGCGGCTACATCGGCCTCCTCCGTGCGGGATCGGCCCGCTCGCGGCGTGCGGTCAGTCGCCGGCAGGCTGGTCGGAGCCAGGACCTGCGTGACGGGCCTGCAGGGCGGTGAGGTCGTCGTGCACGTCGCGCGGATCGACGCCCAGTTCCAGCCAGCCCAGCACCATCAGTCCCGTGTCACCTGTCGGCTCGGCGTCGCCGTCGGCCTCGGAGGAAAGCGGGTCGGCGGCGGGAAGTGCAGGGGAGACGGGTTCGATCTCGAGCGCCATCGCATCGCGCCCCAGCCTGCGTACCGTCGTCAGCCGGATCCGGACCTCACGCCAGGCCAGTCGTCTGGTTCCGCCGAGGCTGCGGATCCGCAGGCCGGCGGCGTCGGCGGCCAACCGGGGGCGGACGACCGTGCCGTACGCGGCCGCCAATGCCATCGCCACCGCACCGAGTCCGAACAGCAGCATGCCCGGCCGGTCGGCGGATCCCGACGCGGCGAACGCGCCGACGGCCGCGCCCGCGGCGAGCACCCAGCCGATCGCCACCAGCCCAGGATGAGTCGACCAACTGAGAGTGGAGTTATCCACAGGGGAATCCACAGTGGGGATCAATCACACCGGTGTAATCCGATGTCCTGCGGCGGCACCGAGCCGATCCGCCGATCGGCTCAACGCCATTTCATCGTCATGAGCAGGCCACTGATCATCAGGGCGAACCCGATCGCGAAGTTCCAGTTGCCCAGCTCCAGCATGAAGGGGATCTTGTCGCCCGCGAGATAGTTGACGACCAGCCAGGCCAACCCCAGCAGCATCAACCCGAACATGACGATCTTGTAGGGAAGCGGCGACGGACCGGCCGCTGCAACCTTGACCGGAGTTTTCCGGTCGGCCGGCGGGGTGTACGCCGTCTTCTTGCGGACCTTGGACTTGGGCATTGATGTCCCTCGTGCTCTGCGAATCGAAACGCGTGGCGGACTTGGGCCACCGCCACTAAGACACGTTAACGTAAGCGCCCACGCGTCCGAAGCAGTACTGAGAAGCCCGTGAGCAGCGCGCCACACCGCGGCGTGCGACGCGGCGCGTCAAGTCCCGGCGCGCGCGACCACGGGCGAAAGTCATGGGCGAGAGGAGCCCCCTTGTCGACGTCCGACGAGGAACCCCCGGCCGCGAGGGTTCCGGCAACCGGTGCGGAATCGTCCGCGGTCAGCGCTGCGGACCGGCCGCCCGCGCCGCCGCCGCGGCCCCGTGGCGGGAAGGTGCGCACCGCCGTCCGAGGATTCGGCGAGGTGCTCATCACGCTCGGTCTCGTCCTGCTGCTGTTCGTGGTGTACGAGCTGTACGTCACGAACTGGAAGTCCGGCAGGCTCCAGAACGAGGCCAGCGCCCAGCTGGAGCAGGAATGGCGCAGTGCGCCGCAGGGGGATCGGGAACTCCACGTCGACCCGGCCGACGGCCAGGCGTTCGCCCGCATGTACATCCCCACCTTCGGTGTCGACTGGAGCTTCACCGTGCAGGAAGGGGTCGGTCCCGATGCGCTGGAGATCGGCCCAGGGCACTACAAGAACACCGAGATGCCGGGCCAGCCCGGCAACGTCGGCATCGCGGGTCACCGCGTCGGCAAGGGCGCCCCGTTCAACGACCTCGACCTGCTGAACTCGTGCGACCCCGTCGTCATCGAAACCGGCGACAGCTTCTACGTCTACCGGGTGCTGCCCATGCGCGACGAGGTCGACGGCTGGGCCGACGGCAAGGGTAGGCAGCAGCGCTGCGCGAACGTCGCCCCGCTGCAGGACAAGCAGCATGCCTACGACGAGACGTTCGGCAGGCGGATCGTGCTGCCGGACCGCGGCGACGCCGTCGCACCCGTGCCGTACAAGGCCCGCAACCCGCTGCCGAAGGCGTCGCAGGCCTCCCTGCTCACGCTCACCACCTGCCATCCGCAGTTCTCCGACGCCGAACGCATGATCAT
Organism: Prauserella salsuginis; assembly: GCF_024648885.1. GTDB lineage: Bacteria > Actinomycetota > Actinomycetes > Mycobacteriales > Pseudonocardiaceae > Prauserella > Prauserella salsuginis. The sequence goes on from NZ_JANBBF010000009.1 coordinate 258,838, forward strand.
CCACGGGGTGCTGACGAACCAGTACAAGAAGTCCGAAGGCACCGGCTACGACGACCTGCTGGCCGAGATCGGGGAGGCGTGACATGTACGGCTGGATCTGGCGCCACCTGCCAGGGCCCGTGGCTCTGCGCGTCGTCGAGGCGATCGTGCTCGTGGCGGCCGTCGTGGCACTGCTGATGCTCGTCGTGTTCCCGTGGGTCGAACCGCTGCTCCCGTTCAACGACGTCTCGGTGCAGTAGTCGTCTCGGCGCAGTAGATCTCGGTGCAGTAAGTCGCCGTGCAGTAAGTCGCCGTGCAGTGATTCGCGAGCGGCTGGCTTCGGCCCGGATTTGCCTGCCGGGATAACTCGTTCCAGCAGCGCGCGGTTACCCCTCATCGTTCAGGTTCAGCACATCCCGGCCGGGATGTGCTGACAACGAAAGGGGTAGGAGATGCGCACGATTCGGACACTGGCGCGGGTCTGTGATCGACGCGATCGGCCCCAGCCAGTGGCTGACCATCTGACCGACGCCGAGTCGGGGTGACCGGCGGGCGCCGGGCGAACCAGTTCGCCCGGCGCCCGCCCGAAATCCCACACGGAGCCGGTATCCTGCGGTTATGCGTGTACTGGTCGTCGACAACTACGACAGCTTCGTCTACAACCTCGTGCAGTACCTGGCGCAGCTCGGCGCCGAGCCCGAGGTGTGGCGCAACGACGTCGTCGACCCCGACACGGTGCCGCAGTTCGACGGCGTGCTCGTCTCGCCAGGCCCCGGAACGCCCGAGCGTGCGGGTCGCAGCATCGACGTGATCAACCGGTGCGCCGCCGACGGCGTGCCGATGCTCGGCGTGTGCCTCGGGCACCAGGCCCTGGGCGTCGCCTGGGGAGCCACCGTCGACCGCGCGCCCGAGCTGCTGCACGGCAAGACCAGCCAGGTGCAGCACGGCGGCGTGGGCGTGCTCGCCGGCCTGCCCGAACCGTTCACCGCCACGCGTTACCACTCGCTGACCGTGCTGCCCGAGACGATTCCCGACGTCTTCGAGGTCACCGGCCGCACCGAGTCCGGCGTCGTCATGGGCATGCGCCACCGGGAGCTGCCGCTCGAAGGCGTGCAGTTCCATCCCGAGTCCGTGCTCACCCAGGGCGGCCACCGCATGCTCGCCAACTGGATGGCCGCCGCGGGCCACCGGGTCGCCCCCGCGACCGTCGACAGCCTCGAACAGGCCACCCGCGCCCTGCAGCAGGCGGCCGCCTGACACTCGTCGCGTCCGGCCCGAGCCGGGGTGGCCACGTAGCTCGCCGCGGTGTGCACGGGGCCGCGCTCCGCCTACCGTGTTCGCGGCCGGTCGCTCGCCGGGTCGGCTGCTGCAGTGAGCTCCGCCGTGTTCGCCGCTGAGCGCGAGCCGTCCCAGCCACAAGCAGTCCAGTGGACGTGAGCCGGCCTCACGAGGCCGGCCACCCGAGAAACCCCGCCGAGGAGCCCGCACACACGAGAACGGCCGCGCCACCCGTCAGGGGCGGCGCGGCCGTCACGGCTCATCGCGGGCGGATCAGAGTTGCCGTTACCGAGGCGGGTCGAAGATCCCGCCGCCGTCGTCTTCCTCCTCACTGGATGGCGACGACGATCCGTCCTCCTCGGCGCCGATGTACAGCGTCACCGGCTGGCCCTTCGTGATCGCCTCACCGGGCGCGGGGCTGCTGTTGGTGACCTTGCCTACGTTCTCCTCGTCGGCGCCGGGATCGGCGACCCGGCTCGGCTGGTCGCCCTGCCAGCCCGCCTCCTTGAGCTTCTGCACGGCCTCCTCGTACGTCATGCCGGTCAGGTCCGGCATGTCCATCTGCTGGTTGGCGCCGTTGGACACCGTCAACTGGATGGTGTGGCCGCGTTCGAACTCGCCGGCGTTCGGCGTCTGGCTGATCACCGTGCCCTTCGGCTGTTCGCTGTCGGTGGTGGTGCGCGACACCGTGAAGCCGAGTTCCTCGAGCCGCGACTTCGCCTCGGGGAACTTCTTGCCCTGCATGTTCTCCACGGTGATCTTCTCAGGGGCCTTGCCCAGCGTGATCTTCACGCTCGTGCCCGATTCGATCTCGTGGTGGGCTGCCGGGTTCTGCTTGATGACCGTGTCAACGGCCGACGAGTCGTCGACCTCCTCGTAGTTCACGTCCTGGTCGAGCGACAGCCCGGCGTCCTTCAACGCCTGCTCGGCCTCGCCCTGGTCGAGGCCCTGCAGGTCCGGCACCCGCACCTGCGACGGCTTGACGCCCACCTGCAGAGTCAGCTGCTCGCTCACGTCCACGCGCGTGCCCGAGGACGGCGACACCGCCAGCACCGTGCCCCGCTGATCCGGGCTGCATGCGTTCGGGTCGTTCGGATCGGCCTGGGCCCGGCAGATGACCTCTTCCTGCTGAACGTTCGTGAAGCCCTCGGACTTCAGCTGTTCGACCGCCACCGCGGTCTGCTGCCCGACGACGTCCGGCACGGCCCGTTCGGTCGTCGAGTTGCTGTCGAACACACCGGCCAGCCAGGCGACGAACGCGACGAGACCGATGCCGAGCAGCACGAGCAGCGCGATGAGCCAGCCCTTCTTGCGGCGGCGCCTGCGCTCGTCCTCGTCGTCGTAGGCGGGGGCGTACTCGGCGTCGTCGTAGTCGCCGGCTGGGTCGCCCGCCGGCGCCCCCATCACCTGGGTGCGTTCCTCGTCGGACATCACCATCGGCGCGGACGGGCGCTGCCCGGTGAGCGTGCGCACCAGGTCGGAGCGCATCTCCGCGGCCGACTGGTAACGGTTGTCGGCACCCTTGGCGAGCGCCTTCAGCACCACCGCGTCGAGTTCGGGCGAGACCTCGGGGTTCATCGCCGACGGCGGTTTCGGGTCCTCCCGCACGTGCTGGTAGGCCACCGCAACCGGCGAATCGCCCGTGAACGGCGGATCGCCCGTCACCAGTTCGTACAGCACGCAGCCAGCGGCGTAGACGTCGCTGCGGGCGTCGACCCGCTCACCCCGCGCCTGCTCCGGCGACAGGTACTGAGCCGTGCCGATGACCGCGGCCGTCTGCGTCATCGCGGCCTGGCCGTCGTGAACGGCGCGGGCGATGCCGAAGTCCATCACCTTGACCGCACCGTTGCGCGTGATCATCACGTTCGCCGGCTTGACGTCGCGATGCACGATGCCGTGACGGTGCGAGAAGTCCAGCGCCGCCGACACGTCCGCCATGACCTCCATGGCCCGCTGCTCCGGCATCGGACCCTCGGTCTTGACGATGTCACGCAGCGTCCTGCCCTCGACGTACTCCATGACGATGTAGGGCAGCGGGCCGTACTCGGTGTCGGCCTCACCCGTGTCGTACACGGCGACGATGGCGGGGTGGTTCAGCGCGGCGGCGTTCTGCGCCTCGCGGCGGAACCGCTCCTGGAACTGGGGGTCGCGGGCGAGGTCGGCACGCAGGATCTTGACGGCCACCTCGCGGCCGAGCCGCACGTCGTGGGCGTGGTGGACCTCGGACATGCCGCCGTATCCGAGCGTGTCGCCAAGCTCGTAGCGGTTGGAGAGCATTCTCGGTGCGCTCATTGCTCGGTGCCGTCCCACTTCGTCCACGGTGTGCCCGTCATGCCTTCTGCGTTCTCGTCCAGGGCCCCGACGGTGCCGTCGGGGCCGGTTGTCGGTTGGCCGGCGGTACCCACGCCGGTTGCGTCGATGACCGCTTCGCCACCGATGTCGCCCGACGCCTGCGACCAGTTACTGCCGGTCGGCGGCGGCTGGTCCCCGACCCTGCCGGGAGGCGGGTCGGAGTCCTGTCCGAGCAGCACGATCAGCAGGGCGGCGACGACGGCCACGACCAGGACGGCGGCCAACGTGAGAAGTATCCACATCCCCGCGGGCCGCTGTCGCTGGTGAGCCCCCGGCGCGCCCACGCCCGGCGGCGTCATGCCGTGGGACGTGCCCCCGTGCCCCCCCATGACGCCGTTCTGAGCCGGTGAGACCGGTGACACCGGCTGCATCGACGGGTGAGATCCCTGCCCCACCGTATTCGGCTGTGGCTGATTTCCGGCCTGTCCCGCCTGTGTGACCTGGCCCGCGGGCGCGCCCGTGACCTGGCCACCTGCCGTGCCGTAGCCCGCGATCCCGGACGGCACCGGCAGTGGATGGCCCGCCTTCACGGCGGCGACGGCCGCGGCGAACTCGCCTCCGCTGGCGTAGCGCTGACGCGGATCCTTCACCAATGTGGCTTCGATCACGGCGCGGGCCGCGGGCGGCACGTCCGGCGGCAACGGCGGCGGCACGTCGCGGATGTGCATCATCGCCACGGTCACCGCGTTCTCCGACAGGAACGGCCTGCGCCCGGCGAGGCACTCGTACCCGCACACCGCGAGCGAATAGACGTCGCTTCCCGGCTCGGCGTCCTGCCCGAGTGCCTGCTCAGGGGCGATGTAGTGGGCGGTGCCCATCACCATGCCGTTGCGCGTCACGGGCGCCGAGTCCGCGGCCTTGGCGATGCCGAAGTCCGTCAGCTTCACCGCCCCCGTGGGCGTGACCATGATGTTGCCGGGCTTGACGTCGCGGTGCACCAGGCCGCGTTCGTGCGCGGCCTGCAGCGCGTGGCCCGCCTGCTCCAGCACGTCGAGGGTGCGTTCGGCCGAGATCCGGCCCTCCCGCTGCAGGATCCCCGCCAGCGGTTCGCCCTCGACCATCTCCATGACCAGGAACGCGATCGCCGACTCGCCGGCTTCGGTCTCGCCGTAGTCGTGTACCGCGGCGATGTTCTGGTGGTTCAGCGACGCGGTCGTCTTCGCCTCCGCGCGGAACCGGTGGAGGAACTCGGCGTTGCCGGACAACTCGGCCTTGAGGATCTTCACCGCCACCGGCCGGTCCAGCCGGGTGTCACTGGCTTCCCACACCTCGCCCATGCCGCCGACGGCGATTTGGCTGGTCAGCCGGTAGCGCTCCGCGATCAGTTGCCCGGTCGACAGCATCTAGCCACCCCCGAGACCGGCGGAGATGGTGGCCCTTGCGATTTCGGCGGCGACCGTGCCACCCGTCGCCGCCAGCCCGCGGTTGCCGCCCGATTCGACGATCACCGCGACGGCGATCTTCGGGTCGTCGTGCGGCGCGAACGCCGTGTACCAGGCATGCGGCGGGATGTTCTTCGGGTCGGAGCCGTGCTCGGCCGTGCCCGTCTTCGAGGCGATCTTCAGGTCCGAGTCCTTGCCACCGCCGCCGGTGTTCTCCTCGGACTGGATCATCATCTGCGTCAGCGCCTCGGCGGACTCGTCCGACATCGCCGGTTCGCCGGTCAGCTCCTCCTCGCCGATGTCCTCGATGGTCGACAGGTCCGGGGCCAACCGCGACTTGACGAGCTTCGGCTTCATCGCCATGCCGTCGTTGGCGACCGTCGCCGCCAACAGCGCGTCCTGCAACGGCGTCAGCCGCACGTCGCGCTGGCCGATGCCGCTCTGATACAGCGCCGCCTCGCTCTCCAGCTCGCCCAGGCTCGACGGCACGACACTCAGCGGGACCTGCAGGTCGTCCTGGCCGATGCCGAAGTTCTCCGCCGTCGCGCGGAGCTTGGCGGCCCCGAGGTCGCCCGCGATCTCCGCGAACGCCGTGTTGCACGAGTACTTCAGCGCGTCCTTGAGCGTGCTGCCGGGGCAGGTGGCGCCGCCGTAGTTCTCGAGCTGGGTGTTCGTGTGCGGCAGCGTGACCTCGGAGTCGGGGGTGACGCTCGCGTCGGGCTCCATGCCGTCCTCGAGCGCGGCGGCCGTCGTGACGATCTTGAACGTCGACCCGGGCGGGTACGTTTCCCGCACGGCCCGGTTCATCATCGGATTGCCCTCGGCCTCGGAGTACTCCTTCCACGCCTGCTGCTGCTCGTCGCCGTTGTGAGAGGCCAGCCGGTTCGGGTCGTACGACGGCGTCGACACCATGCCGAGGATGTCGCCGTTCTTCGGGTTCATCGCCACGACCGAGCCCGTGTAGCCGTTCTCGGTCATCGCCCGGTACGCCGCTTCTTGCACCGCGGGCTGGATCGTCAACCGCACGTTGCCGCCGCGCGGGTCACGTCCGGTGACCATGTCCGACAGCCTGCGCACGAACAGCCGCGGATCGGAACCGTTGAGGAACGCGTCCTCGGCGTTCTCGAGGCCGCCCGCGCCGTACATGATCGAGTAGTAGCCGGTCACGGGCGCATACATCGGGCCGTTGCGGTAGGTGCGCAGAAAGTTGAAGTTGTCGTTCGACGGTTCGACGCCCGCGAGCACCTGGCCCGCCTCGTTGGAGACGATCTTGCCGCGTTCACGGGAGTACTCCTCGTACAGCACCCGTGAGTTCCGGGAATCGGACGCGTAGTCGTCGCCCCGGACCACCTGGACGTACGTCGTGTTGGCCAGTAGCAGAGTCAGCATCGCCAGCATGACCATGCCGACCTTGCGCAGGGGAGTGTTCACGTCGCGTCATCCCCTTTCGGCCGGTTCGGTTCGTCGGTGCTCTCTTCGGTCGGCCAGGCGGGTTCGTCGGTCGGTGTCGATCGCTCCGCCTGCTGTGGGCCGGGTTGTGCGGGCCCGGCTTCCTTCGGTTGTTCCGGCGCGGACCCGGCGGCCTGCTCTTGCGGCTTTCCCTGGCCGGGCTCGGAGTGGGTGGCCCGGTTCGGCGCCTGCTGCGGCACCGGGGCTTGGCCCTGGGGCGGGGTCACCGGGTGTTGTGCCTTCCCGGGTGAGGCCTGCGCCGGCGACTGTTGCCCCGGGGAAGGCTGTTGCCCCGGGGAAGGCTGTGCGGGCGACTGCGATCCCGGTGGCTGTGACCCCGGCGATTGGGGCCCCTGCGAGTGGCGCTCCGGAGCTTGGGGTCCTGGAGCCTGCTGGCCCGCCGCAGCCGAAGCCGGCGCCGCGGGGCCGGCTCCTGCCTGCGGCTGCGGCGGGCGCTGCACCATCACGGTGTGCGCCTCGGCGATCGGCGCCAGCTGTTTCGGCGGCGCCTCCCCGCTCGGCTTCTGCTGCTGCGGCCTGCGCGCGGTGTCGGAGATGCGCAGCAACAGTGCCACGAGGATGTAGTTCGCCAGCAGCGACGACCCGCCCGCGGACAGGAACGGCGTCGTCACACCCGTCATCGGGATGAGCTTCGTGACACCGCCGACGATGACGAACACCTGCATGATGATCGCGAACGAAAGGCCGCCGCCGAGCAACTTGCCGAACGTGTCGCGCACCGCCAGCGCACTGCGCATTCCGCGCATCGCCAGCAGCAGGTACACCAGCAGCACCGCGGCGAGACCGACGAAGCCGATCTCCTCGCCGAGGGCGGCGCTGATGAAGTCGGTGTGTGCCTCCGGAACCATCTCCGGCCTGCCCGCACCCAGCCCGGTGCCGAACACTCCGCCGGTGCCGAGCCCGAACAGGCCCTGCGCGATCTGATAGCCGCCGCCGGGGTCGTCGTAGGTCGCCAGCGGGTCGATCCAGTTGGTGACACGTTGCTGCACGTGGGTGAACAACTGGTAGGCGATGAACGCGCCCAGGAGGAACATGCTCAGGCCGACGACGACCCAGATCGCACGCTCGGTGGCGACGTACAGCATCATCAGCGTGATACCGAAGAACAGCAGCGCCGTGCCGAGATCACGTTCGAACACGAGAATGCCGAGGCACACGACCGCGGCGATGATGATCGGCCCGAGATCCCGCGCACGCGGCAGTTCGACGCCGAGTATCCGTTTGCCCGCCGTCATGAACAGATCCCGCTTCGCGACGAGGAACGACGCGAAGAAGATCATCAACAGGATCTTGGCGAACTCGCCGGGCTGGATCGAGAAGCCCGGCAGCCGCAGCCACACCTTCGCGCCGTTGACCTCCGACAGCGACGCGGGAAGCACCGCAGGCAGCGCCAGCAGGATCAGACCGCTGAGACCGGCCGTGTAGGCGTAACTGGTGAGTGTGCGGTGGTCCTTGACGATGCGCAGCACCGCGAGGAACAGCGCCAACGCCACGACCGTGAACAACACCTGCCGGGGCGCGCTGCCCGCGAAATCCTGTCCCAGTGAGCGCGCACGCTCGGCCTCCGCCAGGTCCAGGCGGTAGATCGTCACCAGGCCGAGGCCGTTGAGCAGCGCCACGCACGGCAGGATCAGCGGATCCGCGTACGGTGCCCAGAACCGCACCGCCACGTGGGCTGCACTGAAGATCGCCAGGTAGGCGCCGCCGTACCAGAGGATCGACCACGACAGCGACTGTTCCTGGTTGATCTGCACCAGGACGAACGCCGTCGTGACGACGACCGCGGCTAACGCCAGCAGCATCAGCTCCGTGCCGCGGCGTTTCGGCAGCTCACGTGGTGGGTTCGTGGTGTACTGCCGCCCGACCGCACTCTGGTTGCCTGCGGCTGCGGTCATCAGTTACCGCCCGAGCCGGGCGCCGGACGGCAGTCCACCCCCGGCTGCTGGTCCTGTCCCGCCTGAGTGTTGGCTTCGCCCGACGTCGAATCGTCGGAGTTCCGCTGGTTCTGCCCGGCGCCGTCCGAGCCGCTGCCCGAGTCGCCGCCGGAGCCGCCGCTGTCGCCGCCGTCGTTCTGCTGACGCTCGCCCTCGCCGATGCCGCCGATGATGCCGCCGCCCTGCGGCTGGTCCTGCTCGTCGTCGCAGATCTCCAACATGTTGTTGCGGCGCAGCGTGTCGATGTACTCGCGTGCCGAGGCCAGGTCATCGCGCTTGACCGAGTTCGACACCGCCGAGCGGGCGTCCTGCTGCAGATCCTGCAGCCGCAGCGGCTCGCACAGCGTCGAGGACGGAGGACAGGACCCTTCGGCCTCCTCCTGCAGGTCCAGACCGAGCACACTGCCCGGAACGCCCTGGTAGATGACGACCTCGTCGTTCGAGCCGACACCCACGTAGTACTGGCTCATCACGAAATACCGGGTCGTGATCGCCGCCGCCGCGAGCAGCACGATCGCGAGCCCGATGCCGACGAGCAGGCGAATGCGCTTGCGCCGCTTCGCCTTCGGATCCTCCGGCTGCGGGCTCGCTTCGGCCTGCTGCGCCTGCGAGGACTGCTGCTGCTGTGACGCCGTGAGCGCCCGTGCGCGCGCCGCGGGGGAGTCACCCTGCGGACCCTCGTCGGTGCCGTCACCGGCGGCGCCGCCCACGATCGGGGCGTTCTCGCCGTAGTCGACGTCCACCACGTCCGCGATGATCACCGTGACGTTGTCCGTACCGCCGCCCTTGAGCGCCAGCTCGATCATCCGGTCCGCGCACTCCTGCGGGTCCGGGATCTGCATCGCCTCGGCCAGCGTCTCGTTGCTGACCATGCCGGACAGCCCGTCCGAACAGAACAGGTAGCGGTCGCCCGCCCGAGCCTCCCGCACCGTCAGGCTCGGCTCGACCTCGCTGCCCGTCAGCGCCTTGAGCAGGAGCGAACGCTGCGGATGTGTCGCCGCCTCCTCCTCGGTGATCCGCCCCTGCTCGATCAGCTCGTTGACGAAACTGTCGTCGCGCGTGATCTGGGAGAACTGCCCACCACGCAGCAGGTACGCCCGCGAATCGCCGACGTGGACCATGCCGAGCTTCGACCCCGAGAACAGTGCGGCGGTGAGCGTCGTGCCCATGCCGTCCAGCTCGGGGTCGTTCGACACCAGTTCCGCGATGGCCTGATTGCCCTGGACGGTGGCATCCCGGAGCTGACTGACCAGATCGTCGCCGGGTTCGTCGTCGTCGAGCGGCGCCAACGACGCGATGACGACCTTGCTGGCCACCTCACCGGCGGCGTGGCCGCCCATACCGTCGGCCAGCGCCAACAGGCGGGGGCCGGCATATACCGAGTCCTGGTTGTTGGATCGCACCAGGCCGCGGTCACTGCGTGCCGCGTAGCGAAGGACGAGAGTCATGGGCGAAGCTCGATCACCGTCTTGCCGATCCGGATGGGGACGCCGAGCGGGACTCGGAGGGGTGCAGTGACCTTAGCCCGGTCGAGGTAGGTGCCGTTCGTCGAGCCCAGGTCTTCCACGTACCACTCGTCTCCGCGCAGGGAGATACGAGCGTGGCGCGTCGACGCGTAGTCGTCGTCGAGCACCAGCGTGGAGTCGTCGGCACGGCCGATCATGATCGGCTTGCCGTCGAGTGCGATGCGCGTGCCGGACAGGGCGCCCTGCGTGACCACGAGCTGGCGCGGCATCTTCCCGCCGCCGCGTCCGCCCGCGCGTGGGCGCTTCTTGTCCTTGCCGCGGCGCAGGTTGGGGAGGTTCACCCGCAGACCGGACGCCGCGTAGAGGTCCGAACGCACCACGCGCAGCGCGGCGAACACGAACAGCCACAGCAGGAGCAGAAACCCTGCTCTGGTGAGTTGTACGACCAGCTCCGGCACCTGTTGTGTCAGCTCCCGCCTTTTCGCGCTCGCCCCACGGCGAACACGCCGCAGGCCCCCACATGGCCGCCATTATGCGTGACCAGCACGCGGCGCCCATGCGGGATTGCCGAAAAACCCGGGTTCCGCTGCCTCAGGCCCGGCCGAAACCCGGATTCGCTCAGCCCTGGGTCCGGAACACCAGCGACGAGTGACCGACGCGGATGACGTCACCGTCGGCCAGCTGCCAGGTCTGGACCGGGGTTCCGTTCACCGTCGAGCCGTTCGTCGAACCTATGTCGGCGAGCGTGGCGCTCTGGCCGTCCCACGTGATCTCCAGGTGGCGACGCGAGACACCAGTGTCGGGAAGGCGGAAGTCGGCGTCCTGGCCACGGCCCACGACGTTGCTGCCCTGCTTGAGGGAGTAGTTCCGGTTGGAACCGTCGTCGAGCTGCAGTGACGCCGTCAGCGGCCGCGGCGGGGCGCCGGCGGGGGCACCCGGGGCACCGGGCGCGCCGAAGCCGGGCTGGCCGTACGGGTCCTGCGCCGGCTGGCCGTAGGGGTCCGACTGCGGGGGCGGAGCCTGTGCCGGGTAGCCGCCGGGAGGGCTCGGCGGGGCCGCGTAGCCCTGGTCGTAGCCGGGCTGGCCGTACGGGTCCTGCGGGGGCTGACCGTAACCGCCGGGCTGGCCGTAGCCCGGGTCGTAGCCGCCGGGCTGGCCGTAACCCTGGCCGTACGGGTCCTGCTGCGGAGGCTGGCCGTAGCCCTGGTCGTAGCCCGGCTGGCCGTAACCCTGGGCGTACGGGTCCTGGCCATAGCCCTGGGCATAGGGGTCCTGCCCGTACTGGTCGTATCCGGGCTGGCCGTAGCCCTGGTCGTAGCCCGGCTGCCCGTACTGGTCGTATCCGGGCTGACCGTAACCCTGGTCGTAGCCCGGCTGGCCATATCCCTGGTCGTAGCCGGGCTGTCCCTGTCCGTATCCGTACTGGCCCTGGCCGTACGGGTCACCCTGGTCGTACTGGCCGTAGCCGCCGGGCTGGCTCATTGCTCGGTCTCCTGCGTCGCTGGTTCGTGCCGGCCGTGCTTGACCGTCGCCATCAAATGCTGCTGTGACGTCGGGATCAACGGTCGAGCGGGTCTTGAACTGTCCAGTATGCAGCGCTTCGTTGCGCTCTAGCGAAACTACGACGTCACCATAGGTGTCCCAACCGTGTTCGGACAGATGCTGTGAGACGGCGTCCGCCAGCAATCTGGTGACCCGCTGCTCATCGCCCGCCATCCGATCGTGATCTGCAGCACCCAAGGACACGATGTAGTGGTTCGGGGCGAGCTTCCGCCCGCCCGCGAGCTCACGAACGTTGTCCTCACTCTCGCGCTCCAGACTGTGCGCCACTTCCTCCGTGACGACATTGCCCCCGAACATCCGGGCGAACGTGTTGCCCACCAGGCTCTCGAGGCGCCGGTCAAAACGCTGAACACGACCCAATCCGGACAACCTCCTCCCTGGTGAACGCCCCTCTCGCATCGATCGTATCTGGGTTTGGCGCCCATGACACCGGGGCCGGTGAAAGCCCCTGAAACGGCCTGCTAGGCTATCGGTGCTGCCGCAGAGAGGCACTCGCGCGAGTGGCGGAATGGCAGACGCGCACGGTTCAGGTCCGTGTGTCCGAAAGGACGTGTGGGTTCAACTCCCACCTCGCGCACATAAGCGAAACGCCCCTTGCTCACGCAAGGGGCGTTTCGCTTTGTCAGCTCCTGCACTCGGCACCGCGTGTTCTGCGTTCAGGACGCCGTGTCCTGCGTTCGGTACCGCGTGTTCTGCGTTCCGGGGCGCGTGTTGCGAGTTCCGGGGCCGTGTTGCGGGTTCCGGAGGTCGTGTTGCGGCCATCACCAGATCCGGCATTGCAATCGAGGTGCCCCAGGGGCGTCTCCCCAGGGGAGACGTGACTGTGGAGACGTGACATCGCGTTGATCTCGTTGACGGGACGTGGGTGAGGGGCGCGGCTACGGTTGGGCGCGTGAACGAATCGTGGTCCGCGCGCACCCGCGCCATCCTCGCCGGCCGCCCCGACGCCGGTGACGGCAATCCCGCCAATGCCCCGCTCGTCCCGGCCAGCGCGCTCGGCCTCGAGTACTCCCGCGAGGTCGGCACCCCCACGTGGGCGGCCTTCGAAGAGGCCGTCGGCGCCCTCGAAGGCGGCACCGCGACGGCGTACGCCTCCGGCATGGCCACCGCCACCGCCGTGCTCGACCTGCTGCCCGCCGGGGCGACGATCGCCGTGCCCGTCTACAGCTACGCCGGCACTCGCGGCGCGTTCGACCACGCCCAGGAGCGGGGAAAACTGACCGTCCGGCGGATCGAGCCCACCGACACCGACGCCTGGATCGCCGCGGCAGGCGAGGTGGACGTGCTGTGGCTCGAATCGCCGACCAACCCGACGCTCGACGTCATGGACCTCGACGCGATCCTCAGGGCCGCCGGTTCGGGTGACCGCAAGCCGCTGACCGTCGTCGACAACACGTTCGCCACCCCGATCGGGCAACAGCCCCTGGGCATGGGTGCAGACGTAGTGGTGCACAGCGTCACGAAGTTCATCGGCGGGCACAGCGACCTGCTCCTCGGCGTCGCCGTGACCGCCCGCGACGACTTGTCGACATCGCTGCGTGAGGCGCGCACCCGCACGGGCACCACACCCGGTGCGCTCGAGGCGTGGTTGGCGCTGCGCGGGCTCCGCACGCTCGGGGTGCGGCTGGCCGAGGCGTCGAAGACCGCGTCGCTGCTGGCCGAACGGCTCGCCGCGCATCCGGCCGTCGTGCGGGTGCGTTACCCGGGATCGGGCGCCATGGTGTCGTTCGACCTCGCCGACGCCGACGCAGCCGAACGCCTCTGCGCGAACCTGAAGCTCATCCACAACGCGACGAGTCTCGGCGGAGTCGAGAGCACCATCGAACGCCGCGCTCACCTGCCGGGGGATTCGCACGTACCCGCCGGTCTGCTGCGGCTGAGCGTGGGCCTCGAAGACCCCGAGGACCTGTGGCGCGACGTGTCGGCCGTCCTCGACGGCTGATCCTCTTGACCGCCGATCGGCGTGGTGTCAAGGTCGCCTGCTGATCGGGTGCTCCGAGGTGGCCGGGAGGCGGTGACGGATGGCGACACGGCGGTCGGCGCTCTCGGCGTTGGCGTCCGCCGCGGTGTTGGCCGCGCCGCTCGCATTGGCCGGTTGCACCGCCGGTTCGACGGCGATGGTGGGGACCGGCCCGTCGACGCTCGCCGTGGGGCTCACCGCCGAGCCGCAGAACTTCGACTTCACCACCACCGACGGCGCCGCGATTCCGCAGGCGCTGCTCTACAACGTGTACGAGACGCTGGTGAAGGTCGACTCGGACGGTGAGATCGTCGGCGGCCTCGCCGAGTCGTGGGACGTCAGCAACGACCGCACGGTGTACGACTTCCAGCTGCGTGAGGCGACGTTCAGCAACGGCGAACCGTTCACCGCATCGGATGTGAAGTTCTCCATCGAACGGGTGCAGCAGGACTGGACGATCTCGCTGAAATCGGGCATGGACGTCGTCGACCGTGTCGAGGTCGTCGACGACCGTCACGCGCGTGTCGTGTTGAGCAGGCCCAGCAACTCGTGGCTGCGTGCCATGACCACCCGTATCGGTGCGATGTTCGACCCGGCAGGCGTGGCCGACCTGGCGAACGACCCCGTCGGCACCGGTCCGTACGACGTGGAGAGCAGACGCCGCGGGGATTCGATCGTGCTCACCCGCAATCCCGAGTACAGCAACCCCGAGAGCCCGCGGCCCGCGCCCGGCTACCGCACGGTCGTGCTCAAGTACTACGCCGACGCGACGGCGCTGAACAACGCGCTGCTCTCCGGCGGCATCGACGTCATCTCCGGGGTGACCGCTCCCGACTCGCTGCCCCAGTTCGAGGCGGACAACCGGTTCCGCGTGCTGCAGGGCACGACGAACGGCGAGGTCGTGCTCGCCTTCAACAACCGCCGCGCGCCGCTGGACGACGTGCGGGTGCGCAAGGCGTTGACGTACGCCATCGACCGGAAGGCGCTGCTCGAGGCGGCATGGGGCGGGCGCGGCGAACTGATCGGCAGCATGGTGCCGCCCACCGATCCGTGGTTCGAAGACCTCTCCGGTGAGTATCCGTACGATCCGGACCGCGCCCGCAGCCTGTTGCGCGAGGCCGGGCACGAATCGCTGCGGCTGGACCTGCGCATCGCCAACCTGCCGTATGCCGTGTCGTCGGCCCAGGTCATCGCTTCGCACCTGAAGAAGGTCGGCGTGACCGTCGACATCGAACCGCTCGACTTCCCCGCGGTGTGGTTGCAGCAGGTGTTCACCGACGCCGATTACGACATGTCGATCGTGCAGCACGTCGAACCGCAGGACATCACCACGTTCGGTGACCCCGACTTCTACTGGGGCTACGACAGCGACCGGGTGCAGCGCCTGCTCACCGAGGCCGACACCGCGCCGCCCCGGGAGTACATCGCCGACATGCGCGAGGTCGCCAGGACACTGTCCGACGACGCCGCCGCCAACTGGCTGTTCCTGTTCCCGAACATCGTCGTGGCGAAGAACGAGGTCCGTGGGCTGCAGGCCAACCAGGTGAGCGAGTCGTTCGACCTCACGGGGTTGCGGCGGCAGGGGACGTCATGACCACGGCCGAACGTGTGGCGGGCGGTGCGAGTCCGGCGGCGGCGATCGCGCGCAGGTTCGTGATCTTCGTGGGGAGCGTGATCGTCGCGTCGATCGTGGTGTTCGCGTTCATGGCCGTGCTGCCGGGTGATCCGGCGCAAGTCGCACTCGGAGTGAACGCGACGCCGGAACTGGTCGAGCAGACGAGGCAGGAGTTCGGCCTCGACCGGCCACTGGCGACGCAGTATCTCGACTGGGTGGGCGGCCTGCTGACCGGGGATTTCGGCACGTCGTACGTCACGAAGGAGGCGATCGGGCCGCAGCTGCTCGACCGGCTTGGCGTCACGCTGTGGCTGGTCGGCGCGGGAATGCTGGTCGCGCTGCTGATCGCCGTGCCGACGGGGATCGTCGCCGCGGTGCGGCACCGTAAGCCGAGCGGCGTGGTCGTGTCGGCGGCCTCGCAGGTGGGCGTGGCGGTGCCCGCGTTCCTCGCGGCGATCATCCTGGTGCAGGTGTTCGCGGTGCAGCTCGGCTGGCTGCCGTCGGGTGGGTGGACACCGCCCGCCTACGACGTCGGCGCGTGGCTGCGCGGGCTGATCCTGCCCGCGGTGTCGCTGGGCCTGGTGCAGGGCGCGGTGCTGACGCGGTACGTGCGCTCCGCGGTGCTCGACGTGCAGCGGGAGGACTTCCTGCGCACGGCGCGAGCCAAGGGATTGCGGCCGTATCCGGCACTGGTGCGGCACGGATTGCGGAATGCGGCGGTGCCGGTCGTGACGGTGCTGGGAGTGCAGCTGGCGACCCTGCTCGTCGGGGCGGTGGTGGTCGAGCGGGTGTTCGTGCTGCCGGGGCTGGGCAGCATGCTGCTCGACTCCGTCGCGGCGCGGGACCTGCTGGCGGTGCAGGGCATCGTGCTGGTCCTCGTCGTGGGCGTGCTGCTGGTGAACTTCCTGGTCGACGTGCTCTACGCGGTCCTCGATCCCCGGTTGCGGAGGTCGTGATGCGCGGAAACCTCGTCGTCGGCGGAGCGCTCGTCGGGCTGGTCGTCGTGACGGCGCTCGTGTCGCTGCTGTGGACGCCGCTCGACCCGCAAGCCGTCGACGCGAGCGTGCGGCTGCTCGGGCCGACGTCGCAGCACCTGCTGGGAACGGACAAGTTCGGCCGCGACGTCTTCAGCCAGCTCATGGTCGGTGCGCAGACGACGCTGTACGTCGGGATCGTCGCCGTGGGGCTGGCTGCCGTGGCCGGCGTGCCGTTGGGCGTGCTGGCGGCGATGGGCCCGCGGTGGCTCGGGGAACTGGTCATGCGAACCAGTGACCTCGTGCTGGCGTTTCCCGCGCTGTTGCTGGCGATCATGCTCGCGGCGGTCTACGGGGCGAGCACGCTCACGGCGATGATCGCCATCGGGGTGGCGACCGTGCCCGCGTTCGCACGTGTCGCGAGGGCGGGCGCGCTGCAGGTGCTCTCGCGGGAGTACACGCTCGCCGCGCGTGCGGGTGGTCGCTCGCGGTGGTGGATCGCGTGGCGGCACGTGCTGCCGAACATCTCGGGCATGGTCGTGGTGCAGTCGTCGGTGTCGTTCGCGATGGCGGTGCTCGCCGAGGCCGCGTTGTCGTTCCTCGGGTTCGGCACGGCGCCGCCGACGCCGTCGTGGGGGCGGATGCTGCAGGAGTCGCAGGAGCTGCTGGCCGTCGACGCGCGGTTGGCGCTCGTTCCGGGGTTGGCGATCGCGGCCGTGGTGCTGGGCTTCAACCTGCTGGGCGACGGCCTCCGCGACCACTTCGACCCCCGCCTGGAGGCCCGCCGATGACCGAACGCGACCGCCCCCAGGGGCACCTTGGGGGCGTTGATCGGGCACTGCCGCGCGGAGCGCGTCCGTCTGGGTGGCGGCGCGAGACGGGCGGGAGCCCCGAATCTTCCCTTGATCAAGCGCCGCCACCCGATCGCGACCATGACGATCTGCTCGCCGTCGACGGGCTGCGGATCACCCACGGCGACGTCGCGCTGGTCGACGACGTGTCGTTCCGTATCGCGCCGGGGGAGCGGGTCGGGCTCATCGGTGCGTCCGGCTCGGGAAAGTCGCTCACCGCGTCGGCGATCATGGGCCTGCTGCCGGACGGACTGTCGGCGGCCGGGTCGGTGACGCTGCGGGGACGCGAACTCGTCGGCGCCTCGGAACGCGAGCTGTCCCGGCTGCGCGGTAAGGACCTCGGCATGGTGTTCCAGGAGCCGATGACCGCGCTCAACCCGGCGATGCGCGTCGGCCGGCAGGTCGCCGAGGCGCTCACCGTCCACGGCACGGCCCGTCGCAGGGCGACCGCCCGCGCCCGCGAACTGCTCGACCGCGTCGGCCTGCCGGAGCGGACCGCGCGCGCTTACCCTCACGAACTCTCCGGTGGGCAGCGACAGCGCGTGCTGCTCACCATCGCGCTCGCCAACGATCCGGCCCTGCTGATCTGCGACGAACCCACGACGGCCCTCGACGTGACGGTGCAGGCCCAGGTGCTCGACCTCGTCGCCGAAGGCGTGCGCGACCGGGGCAGCGCCCTGTTGTTCATCACCCACGACCTGGCCGTCATCGCGTCGGTGTGCGAGCGCGTGCTGGTGTGCCGTGACGGCCGCATCGTCGAGGAGGGCCCCGTCGAGACGGTGCTGTCGGCGCCCGAACACGACTACACGCGACGACTCGTGGAGGCCGCGCTGTGACGTCCACACCCGACAGTGCCGCCCCGGATGCCGCTCCCGGAAGCGGCCCGATCGTCTCGGTACGCGACCTCGAACGCACGTATCGCGGCGGGGTGCACGCGCTGCGCGGGGTGTCGCTCGACGTGCCGCGCGGTGGCCGGTTCGGCATCGTCGGCGAGTCCGGCTCCGGAAAGTCCACTCTCGTCAGACTTCTCGCCGCGCTCGACCGGCCGACCGCCGGCACGGTCACGTTCGAAGGGCAGCGCATCGACGACCGCCGCGAGTCCGACCTCGGGTTCCTGCGACGGCGACTGCAGATCGTGTTCCAGGACCCGATGGGATCGCTCGATCCGCGCATGCGCGTGCGCGACATCATCAGCGAACCGCTCGGCCGCACGCGTGACCGCGACGAGCGCGTGGCCGAACTGCTCGACGCCGTCGGCCTGCCCTCCGATGCGGGCGCGCAGTATCCGCACCGGTTCTCGGGCGGGCAGCGCCAGCGCATCTCGATCGCCCGTGCGCTCGCACCGCGGCCGGATGTGCTGATCGCCGACGAGGCCGTGAGCGCGCTCGACGTGCTGGTCCGCAAACAGATTCTGGACCTGCTCACCCGGCTGGTCGACGAGTACGCGCTCACGCTCGTGTTCGTCTCGCACGATCTCGGCGTGGTGCGGAAGATGTGCGACGAGGTCGCCGTGATGCGCCGGGGTGAGGTCGTCGAGCACGGACCGGTCGACGAGGTGTACGACGCGCCGCGCCACGACTACACGCGCGAGCTGATCGCCGCGGCCCCGACGCTGCACGGTGCGCTGCGGGCACCGGCCGGATCGGCGACGTCCGAGGCCTCCGCAGCCGGGCCCGAGTCGTCCGAACCCGAGCCACCACCCGAGGGTTGACCGTCCGAAAAGGAGTGAGCCGATGACCGGACTTCCGGAGAAGACCGCGACGGAACTGATCAGCGCGTACCGCACGGGCGAGGTGAGCCCGGTCGAGGTCACCGAGGCGGTGCTGGCACGGATCGACGAGCGCGAACCGCAGCTGCACGCGCTGTACGCCTTCGACCCGGACACGGCGCGGGAGTCGGCCGCCGCATCGGAGCAGCGGTGGCGCGCGGGAACCCCGCTGGGTCCGATCGACGGCGTGCCGCTGACGATCAAGGAGAACATCGCGACGCGCGGAACCCCGAAGCCCCTGGGCACGGCTGCGACGAGGCTCGAACCCGCACCGGTCGACGCGCCCGCGGCTGCGCGGATCCGAGAGTCCGGCGGCGTGCTCCTTTCGAAGACCACCATGCCCGACTTCGGGATGCTCACGTCGGGGGTGTCGAGCTTCCACGAGCCGACGCGGAATCCGTGGGATCTCACGCGCACGTCCGGCGGGTCGAGCGCCGGTGCGGGTGCGGCGGCGGCAGCCGGGTACGGGCCCCTGCACGTCGGTACCGACATCGGCGGGTCGATCCGGCTGCCCGCGGCGTGGTGCGGCATCGTCGGGTTCAAGCCGAGTTTCGGGCGGGTGCCCGTCGATCCGCCGTTCCCCGGCAGGACCGCAGGGCCGATGACGCGGACGGTCGCGGATGCCGCGTTGTTCATGCGTGTGCTGTCGCAGCCGGATGCGCGCGACCACCTCTCGCTGCCACCGTCCGAACCGGACTGGTCGTGTCCGCCTGCCGACCCGTCGGCTCTGCGGATCGGGGTGCAGCTCGACCCGGGTGTGGGGCTACCGGTCGAACCGGCGGTGCGTGACGCGGTGGCCGCAGCGGCCCGCCGGTTCGAGGCCGCCGGCGCGACGGTCGAGCTCGTCGAACCGTGGCTCACGCGGGAGATGCTCGACGGGCTCGACCGGTTCTGGCGCACCCGCCTGCTCGCCGATCTGGCGAAGCTCGACACCGGTGCCGTGTTGCCGTACCTCGTGGAGTGGGCACGCGCGGCCGAAGACCTGTCCGCTGTGGACGTCTACCACGGGTTCGCCCAGATGGACGCGATCGCCGTCGCGACTCTGCGGGCCACCGAGCCGTACGACATCGTGCTCTCGCCGACCTGTCAGGTGTCGCCGAATCCGTTCGACACACCGTCACCCACCGGGGACCCGGCGCGCCCGTTCGAGCACATCGCCTTCACGCTCCCGTACAACATGTCCGGCCAGCCCGCGGTGTCCGTCGACTGCGGACGCGGTCCCGACGGCCTGCCCATCGGGCTGCAGCTCGCGGGCCGGCGGTTCGCCGACGTCGGCACCCTGCGCGCGGCCGCCGCCTTCGAAACCCTCTGACGGCGCCCGCCCCTCGCCGTGTTGCGCTTTCCGGGGCCCGTGTTGCGTTCTTCGGGGACCGTGTTGCTCCCACCCGCCATCCGGCCACCGCTTCCCGTCGGCGCGCTGGCGCGCGACGACGGCCTGCTGGGGGCTGTGTTGCGGCCTTCTCGTCTCCGGTGTGTCCCTGCATCCGGGAGGCCTGGTCCGCCGCTCAGGTGATCGGCTGAGTTGCCGCACCTCCCAGAGCTGATTCCTGCTAATCCTTGACATGAATTGCCGATCGGGACGAAACTCGGTCGACCGTGTGACGCAGGTCTCGAGGAGGAGACGATGACGGGTCGGATGGCAGGCAAGGTCGCGTTCATCACCGGCGCGGCCCGCGGGCAGGGCAGGAGCCACGCGGTGCGGCTCGCGGAGGAGGGCGCGGACATCATCGCGGTCGACATCTGCGAGGACATCGAAACGGTGACCCCGTGCTACTCGCTGGCGACCGAGGAGGACCTGGCGGGCACGGCGAAACTCGTCGGCGATCTCGGCAGGAAGATCGTGACGGAGAAGGCCGACGTACGTGACTTGGGCGCGCTGCAGAAGGCGTTCGACCACGGGCTCGCGGAGCTGGGCCGGGTCGACACGGTCGTGGCGAACGCGGGAATCGCGACGGCGTTCACGAAGTCGTGGGAGCTCAGCGCGCAGCAATGGCAGGAAATGATCGACGTCAACCTGACCGGTGTGTGGCACACCGCGAAGGTCGCGGTGCCGTCGATGATCGAAGCGGGCCGCGGCGGGTCGCTCGTGTTCACGAGTTCGATCGGCGGGTTCAAGGGCATCCAGCACGTCGGCCACTACGTGTCGGCCAAGCACGGCATCGTGGGCCTGATGCGCACGATGGCGAACGAGCTCGCGCCGCACGCCATCCGCGTCAACACCGTCCACCCGACCAATGTGGACACGACGATGATTCAGAACCCCGGCGTCTACTCGATGTTCGCTCCCGGGGATCCGGAGCCGTCGCAGGAGAAGGCGATTCCCGGATTCACGTCGTTGAACGCGCTCGACGTGCCGTGGGTCGAATCGAAGGACATCAGCAACGCGGTGCTGTTCCTGTCCAGCGACGAGGCTCGTTACATCACCGGCGCGACACTGCCGGTCGATGCGGGCGCCAACATCGTGTGACGACCGCTTCAGGTCAGGTTCGCCAGGCGTGAGTACGAGTCGAGCATGTCGGCGCGGTCGTGCGTGCTCATCGTGATGAGCAGTTCGTCCGCGCCGGTGTGGTCGACCAGCTCGGTGAGTCCCCTGGCGACGTCGGATTCGGTGCCGTGGATCTGCCCACGCAGGGCGTCGTCGAGGTAGCGCCGTTCACGTTCGCCGGGCGTGGGCACCCGGCCGGGCGGCAGCAGCGGTGGGAAGACGCCGTCGATGCGCGAGCGGACCATCGCCCACGCCTCCGGAAGGAGCAGTTCGCGCGCCTGTTCGCGGCTGTCGGCGACGGCGGCCGCGGTGGACACGATGACGTGCGGCGCCGGCCACTGCGCCGACGGCCGGAACGTCTCGCCATAGTGCCTGATGTGGTCGGCGAGCCGGTCGACGTCGCCGAGCGGTGCGATGACCAGCGCCGCACCCAGTTCCGCCGCGAGTCCGGCTCCGGACCCCGTGGCCAGTACGAACAACGGCGGCGGCCGCAGCCCCTCCGCGGGAAGGCCGCGCACCCGATGGTCGCCGTCGAAGTAGCCGAGCAGGTCGCGGACGTCGTCGCCGAAACGGCCGGCATCGGTCTTGTCGGCACCCAGCGCGGTCCGTACAGCACCGGTGAACCCGACGGAACGGCCGAGTCCCATGTCGACCCTCCCGGGATGCAGCGACTCGAGCGTGCCGAACTGTTCCGCCACGACCAGTGGCCGATGGTTCGGCAGCATCACCCCACCCGTCCCGACGCGGATCGTCGACGTCGCGGCGCCGACGGCGGCAGCCAGCACCGTCGGAGCCGCACCCGCGATGCCGGGCACGCCGTGATGCTCGGCGACCCAGAACCGCCGGTACCCGAGCTGTTCCACGTCAACGGCGAATCGCACCGTGTCACGGAGCGCCGCGGCCGGATCCTGGCCGTGGCGGACGGAGGCGCGGTCGAGCACGGACAACGGTGGTAGCGGCACGTCCGGTGCAACGTCTGTACCTCTGCGCGGATTCCCCGCGTGTCCTGCACCCAGACGCGCGTGTCGTGCACCCAGACGCGCGTGTCGTGCACCCAGACGCGCGTTCCGCGCTCGGACGCCCGTGTTCTGCGTTCGGGGTTGCTGTGCCCGCGTGCGGCATCCGGCTAAGCGCGCTGCTCCGCGGGTGCGGGTGCGACGTCGTCGACGAGGTGCCGGCCGAACGCGCGCCAGGCGACGACCGTCAACACCGCCATCAGCGCTGCGGCCGTCCAGAAGGGCGCCGTGACACCGAACGCCTTCACGATCGGACCACCGGCGAGACTACCGAGCGCGGCGCCGCCGACGCCGAAGAGCATGTGCACGCTGTTGGCACGTCCGCGCAGCGCATCGGGCACGATCCGCTGCCGCCAGGACACCGAAACGACGTCCCACACGCCGTTGTGCATGCCGAAGATCACCAGCGTCATGGCGGCCACCCACGGTTCGGTCACCAGCGCCAGCACGACGTGCGTGAGCGTCTCCAGCACCAGCCCGGCGCGCAGCAGCACCGAATCGGCCAGCCGCGCACGCAGCCTGCTCACCAGGCCGGCGCCGATGATGCCGCCGACCGCCATCGTCGCCAGCAGCACGCCGTAACCGATCTCGCCGAGCCCCAGTCGCTGCTGGGCGTACACCACGAAGATCGCCAGCGTCGAGAACAGCGTGAGGTTCATGCCGCACAGTGTCACGCTGATCATCCGCAGCACCCGGTTCCGCCACATCCACTGCGCACCCTCGCGAATCTCCGTCCACAGCGGACGCCGCTGAACCGGTGCGGGTGTGCCCGCGCGCCGCGGCAACGTGCCCAGCACGACGGCGGCCAGCGTGAACGCAGCGGCGTTGAGTCCGAACGGGATCGTTGCGGCCAGCGCGAACAGTGATGCGCCCAGCGGCGGTCCGACGAACTGGTTGACCCCCATCTGGACGGCGACGAGCCGGGCGTTGGCCTTCGGCAGCGCCGCCACGCTCACGAGGGTCGGCAGCATGGCGTTCGACGCGTTGTCCGCGAGCGTCTCCGAGGTGCCGATCAGGAAGAACGCCGCGTAGATGATCGGCACCGATACGGTTCCCGTGGCGATCGTCGCTGCCAGTCCGGTCACCACCGCGCCGCGCACCAGATTGACGACGACGAGCAGTCTGCGCCGGTCCAGCCGGTCCACGTAGGCACCACTGATCAGCGAGAACAGCAACCACGGCAGCTGCGTTACGAACACCGCGCTGCCGATCAGCACCGGGTCGTCGGTGAGGGACGACACGAGCAGCGGGCCGGCGGCGAGGGTGACGCCGTCGGCGACGTTCGTCAGCGCCGACGCCGTCCACAGGCGCGCGAATTCGCCCCCGAGCCGAATTCGCTGCCGGCCCCCGCCGCCCGCTCCCCGTGTGATCACGACGCGTCAACCTAGGCCGGGTGGGAGGGCGGGGCAACGGAATTTCGGCCGCGCAGCGCGATGCTTACGCGCAGCGCAATGCCTGTACGCAGTGCGATGCCTGCCGCGCAGCGCGATGCTTACCCGCAGTGCGACGCCGGTATGGAGTCGGCAGGGGACGGTTGCCCCGCCGCTCCTAGCGGTGGTGTACGGCGGGCGGGGTGCAACACGGCCCCTGGAATCCGCAACACGGCCCCGGAATCCGCAACACGGCTACTTCGCCGCGATGGCCTCCGCCAGGTCGAGGACGCGCTGCGCCTCGGCGACATGCAGGTTCTCCACCATCCGACCGTCGACCGTCACGACGGCCTCGCCGTTCGCGCGGGCGGACTCGAAGGCGTCGATCACCTTGCGGGCGTGGGCGATCGCCTCGTCGGACGGGGCGAACACGCGGTTGCACGGTTCGATCTGCCCCGGGTGGACCAGGGTCTTGCCGTCGAAGCCGAACTGCCGCGCCTGGGTGGCTTCGGCCTCGAAGCCGGCGAGGTCCTGTACGTCGTTGTAGACGCCGTCGAGGATCTGCTTGCCCGCGGCGCGTGCCGCCAGCAGCGACAGCGACAGGCCGGCGACGAGCGGTGCGCGGCCGGCCGCGGGTTCGGCGTGCAGTTCCTTCGCCAGATCGTTGGTGCCCATGACCAGGACCGACAGCCGGTCGCTCGCGCCGGCGATCTCCTCGGCGTGCAGCATTGCGACGGGGGTTTCGAGCATCGCCCAGATCGTCGTGTGCTCGGCTGCCCCGTTGAGCTCCAGCGCCCGTTCGATCGTCATCACGTCGCGCGCCGAGTTCACCTTCGGCACGACGACGGCGGCCGGACCCGCCTGGGCGGCGGCGCGCAGGTCCGCGTCGTGCCACTCGGTGTCGATGCCGTTGATGCGGATCGCCACCTCACGGCCCCCGTACTCGCCGGATGCGGCCGCCGCGCACACGCGTTCCCGTGCGGAGTCCTTCGCGTCGGGCGAGACGGCATCCTCCAGGTCGAGGATCAGTGCGTCCGCGGGCAGGGTCTTCGCCTTCTCGAGCGCCCGCTCGTTCGCGCCGGGCATGTAGAGAACGGAACGGCGCGGTGCCACGCGCGGACCTCCTTGTCGCTGTCGGGATGGTGGGAGTGTCGCCGGAAGGGCTGTCGGGATGGTGGCTGGTGGCGGGTCTGTGCGCTCGTCGGGCCCTCGCACGTTCGTTGCCGCCTTTGTCCTTCCTATTGAATCCGGAGGCCGAATGTGCTGATCTGGAGTCCGTCCAGTTCAGCACGGGTGCGGACCACCCCGTTTCGGTGGTGTGGACCGCTCGGCTCCCGGCCAACGGAGACGATAACCGCCCGTCGCAGTCGATGGCTGCGGTGAACGTCACCGCACAGCGTGGAATGCCCGGTAGGTCCCCCGTTCAGCCGTACGTCACCCATACGGCAGCACCGCCGGGCCGAACTTCTTTCACCGCCCACCGACCGATCACCGACCGCTGAGCGCCGTCGATCGCAGCTACCCCGCCAGGGCGCAGACGTCGGTGGTGTTTCGGTTGCAATCTGATTTGGCAGCGCTTCGCGGCGCGGACCCGACCCGCCAGGCACGGCCGACGGGACGGAACGGCGACCGAGGAGCTGCACCGGCGCAGGGGCTGGTGAACACCACGGGCTCGCGGGGCAACCCGGCGGGCGGTGTTCGGAGTAGAGAGCCATCCAACGAGGAGCCGCTCACCCGAGCGGGCTTCGAACGAGTACGGGAGGCAGATCCGTGGCGGCGACACCCGGACAGACCGCGATCACGAACGGCGCGAACGGAACGCGTTCGGTGCCGAGTCGGGTGGTCCCGCCCGTCGAACTGCCGGAGAACGTCGACGCGCTGGCCGCCGACGCCGCGGCGAGCCTCGGCTGGCACGGCGCGGTGCTGCCGCCGCTGACGATGTTCGGCAGGCGCGTCTACGTCGTGGCGAAGCTGCGCCCGGAGGCGCACGCCGAGCGGATCGCCCTCGGCCACGAGCCCGTCACCGACCGCGCGCAGGTGTCGACGTGGACGTGGCCGGAGCTGGCCGACACCGCTCCGCCGCCCGCGGCCGACATCGTGGGCGTGCTCGCGGTGGCGCGGCACTGGCGCACCGGACTCGCCGCGACCGTGCCGTTCTCCCGCTACGGCGAAGCGGCGATGGTGCTGCCCCAGTCGATGACCCTCACCCACGACTACGTCGACAACTGCCTGCCGCGGGCGCGCACGTACGGCGTGGCCGTCGTGTCGGCCGACGACGAGGCTCACGTGACGCTCGACGTCGAAAGCCACAGCGACCGTGTCCTGCTCGGCCGCGACGCCGTGTGGCGTTGGGTGAACGAGGTCGTCTACGAGCAGCTAATCGCGCTGGAGGACGCCGGCGCCGCATCGTCGGAGGAGACGACCCAGCGCGCGTAGGCCCACCCGTCGGCTGGCAAACCGTCCACCGCCGGAGCGCCCGCACTGTGGCGCTCCGCGCTGCTGCCCAGGGCCCGCCCGTCTCCCACGGCCGCCCATACTGTGGCGATCCGCGCCGCTGCCTACGATCGGGGCATGCGCGTAGTCATCGCCGGTGGACACGGAAAGATCGCCCTTCATCTCGAGCGTCGCCTCGCCGCCAGTGGTGACGAGGCCGTCGGCGTCATCCGCAACGCGGAGCATGCCGACGACCTGCGGGACGTGAGCGCCGAACCCGCCGTGATGGACCTGGAAACCGCCGCGGTCGACGAGGTGGCAGCCGTGCTCGACGGCGCCGACGCGGCGGTGTTCGCCGCGGGTGCAGGTCCCGGCAGCGGCGCGCCGCGCAAGGAAACCGTCGACCGGGGCGCGGCCGTGCTGTTCGCGGACGCGGCAGAGCGCGCCGGTGTCCGGCGGTTCGTGCAGGTCAGCGCCATGGGTACCGATGGCCCGTTCGACGAGGACGTCCTCGGCGAGGTCTTCGCCGTGTACCTGCGGGCCAAGGCCGCCGCCGAAGCGGACCTGCGTCGCCGTGAGCTGAACTGGACCATCCTGCGCCCTGGCAGGCTCACCGACGACGCCGCGACCGGCCTGGTCCAGCTCGCAGACAGCACGCCCCGCGGTGACGTTCCACGGGACGACGTCGCGGCGGTGCTCGCCGCCCTGCTCAGCGACGACCTCGCGTTCGGCCGCACGCTCGAACTGGCGGCGGGAAACACGCCGATCGCGGAGGCCGTCAGCCGGTTGTGACCGGCCCGAGGACCCGGTCGAGGTAGCCGTTGCGGAACACGCCTTGCGGGTCGAGGTCAGCGGCCACGTCCAGGAAGTCGTCGTACCGCGGGTAGCGCTCGCGCAGCGTCGTCGCGTCGAGGTCGTGCAGCTTGCCCCAGTGCGGTCGTCCGCCGACGGCGCCCGCGATCGCGGCGAACGCCAGGAAGTACTCGCGGTACGGCATGCCGACGTACTGGTGGATCGCCACGTAGGCGGTGTCGCGGCCGTAGGCGGTCGACAGCCACACGTCGTCGGCCGCGGCGACCCGCACCTCGGCCGGAAACGCCACCGGGGTCTCCAGCCTCGGCACGAGCGCCCGCAGTTCCCGCAGTACGTCGCCCACCGCCTCGCGCGGCACCGCCCACTCGGACTCGACGAACCGCACCGATCGCTGCGTCGCGAACACCCGGTGCGAGACGTCGCGGTAGGAGCGCGTCGACAGCACCGACGACGACAGCCTGCCCAACGTCGGCACCAGCGCGGGCACCGCCCTGCCGAGGCGGCACAGCGTTCCGAACGCCGCGTTCTCGGTGAGCGTGTAGTCGACGAACTCCCGCAGTTTCGACAGCGGTTCGGCTGGTCCCGGCACGCGGTTGTTGCGTTTGACCAGCGCGTTGCGGCCGTAGGGGAACCAGTAGAACTCGAAGTGGTCGTTGGTGTCGGCGTGATCGTCGAACGCCTCGAGAACGGCGTCGAGCGGTTCCGGTCCTTCGTGGGCGTCGAGCACGAAGGCCGGTTCGCACTGCAACGTGACGGTGGTGATCACGCCGAGGGCGCCGAGGCCGACGCGGGCCGCGGCGAACAGCTCGGGGCGTTCGGTCTCGGAGCAGGTGACGACCGAGCCGTCGGCCAGCACGAGTTCCAGGGCGCGGATCTGCGTCGCCAGGCCGCCGAAGCGGGCGCCGGTTCCGTGGGTGCCGGTCGAAACGGCACCCGCAATCGTTTGCGCGTCGATGTCGCCGAGGTTGCTCATCGCCAGGCCCACGCGTGCGAGCTCGGTGTTGAGGCGGCGCAGCGTGGTGCCGGACCGCACGGTGACCAGTCCGGTGTCGCGGTCGGCGTCGAGCACGCCCGCCCATTCGGTGAGGTCGAGCGCGACGGAATCGGTGGCCGCGACGCCCGTGAACGAATGACCACTGCCGAGCGGGCGCATCCGCATGCCCGCGTCGGCGGTCTGCCGGACGGCTGCGGTGATCTCGTCGAGATTCCGCGGACGGTGTAGCCGTTGCGGACTCGACGTGGCGGTGCCGGCCCAGTTCGTCCACGTCGTCACGTGATCACCTGCCTGCATGAGATCGAAAGAATATGTGAATAGGTTTCGCGTTTCAAGGTTCTCTGACGTACGGTAGTCGCCGTGACCACCGTGAACGCCGCAGCGTACGACGCCGCGACCCAGGATCTCGACCCACCATTGGCGGTCGTTGATCTTGATGCGTTCGATGCCAACGCGCGGGACCTCACGCGCCGCGCCCGCGGCGTGCCGATCCGCATCGCCAGCAAGTCCGTGCGCTGCAGATTCCTGCTCGACCACGCACTCGCCATGCCCGGTTACGCCGGCCTGCTGTGTTACTCGCTGCCCGAGGCGCTGTGGCTGCATCGGTGCGGCGTCAGCGACGACCTCGTCGTCGCCTACCCGACCGTTGATCACGCAGCGTTGCGCGCCCTGGCTTCTGACGACGCCGCGCGAACGGCCGTCACGATCATGGTCGACTCGACCGAGCACCTCGACGCGGTCGACGCCGCGCTCGGCGGTGCCCACCCCGAGATCCGCGTCGCGCTCGAGCTCGACGCCTCGTGGCGGCCCGCGCCACGGCTGCACATCGGCACCCGCCGGTCGCCGGTGTTCCGGCCGCGGTCGGCGCACACACTGGCGTCGCGGATCGCCGACCGCCCCGGGTTTCGCCTCGTCGGCGTGATGGCCTACGAGGGACAGATCGCGGGCGTGCCCGATGGTGGTCGCGGCCCCTCGGCGCGCCTCGTGCGGTGGATGCAGCGGCGCTCGGCCGCCGAACTCGCGCAACGCCGCGGGGAGGTGGTCGACGCGGTGCGCCGCGTCGCGGACCTGGAGTTCGTCAACGGCGGCGGCACCGGAAGTATCGAATCCACAGTCGACGACCCGTCCGTCACGGAGGTCGCCGCAGGGTCCGGTCTGCTCGGACCGGGACTGTTCGACTCCTACACGCGGTTCACCCCCGAGCCTGCCGCGGTGTTCGCCCTGCCCGTGGTGCGCAGGCCGTCACGGGACCTCGCGACCGTGTTCGCGGGCGGCTACATCGCGTCCGGGCCGGCGAAACCGTCGCGGCTGCCGACGCCCGTGGCGCCCGCCGGGCTGACCCTGCTCGGTGTCGAAGGGGCCGGCGAGGTGCAGACACCCGTGAAAGGCGCGGCCGCGCGGCGGCTGGGACTGGGCGACCGGGTGTGGTTCCGGCATGCCAAAGCGGGCGAGCTCGCCGAACGTTTCCCGGAGTACCACCTGGTCCGGGGGGCGAGAATCGAGCGCACCGTGCCCACCTACCGCGGCGAGGGAACGTTCTTCGGCTGACGAACGTCGCGCGTCAGCAACATCGCCCCCAAGGGCACCTTGGTGGCGTTCAATGCGACCAAGGTGCCCTTGGGGGCACAGCAGGCTTGCACCTGCGCAACGGGTCAGTCGCCGAACCGGCTCGCCAGGTACGTCTTGATGAGGGCTTTGGTTTCGGCGACGACCTGCGGGTCGCCCTCCGGATCGGTGCGGAATGCGAACTTCAACAGCGAGTCGGCAGCCTCGACCGCGATGGATATCGGCAGGCCGACCTCGTCGCGTGGGAGGTCGACGTGGTTGGCGACGAGGTCGGCGAGCGCGTCGGTGATGACGCCGTTGTTGGTGCGTTCCGAGTCCAGGAGCTGGACGTCGACGGCGTCACCAAAGTGCACCCGGGAAAAACCCGGCACTTCGCGGTGCATCTGGAGATAGATGTCGAGCAGCGAGTCGACGATCTCCCACCAGCTCTGGTGGTCGACGCCGCGGAACCGTTCACCGACGGCGTCGAGGAACCGTTCGAGGTTCCGGTGCGTTAGTGCCTGCACGATCGCGCGTTTGTCGGGGAAGAACTGGTACAGCGATCCGACCGCCACGCCCGAGCGCTTGGCGACGAGCGTCGTCGTGAGCGCGTCGTAGCCCTCCTCGGCCAGCAGTTCGGCCGCGGCGTCGAGCATGCGCTCGACCCGTTTGGCGCTCCGTTCCTGGACGGGCTTGCGACGTAGCGGCGGCAAGTCGGTACGGCTCTCAGTCACGTGACGCTCCCTCACTCTGCGTGGGGAACTCTAACGCGCAGGTAATGCCGTCCACGGTCGAGTGATCGCTGTGTGACGGCGCCGAGATGGGCCGTGTCAGTGCCGTGATGAGTGGACCGCGGTGACAGGCCGACCGCGGGGCCCACGTCTGCAGCTGTGACGCGTCGACCGTGGTGGGAAGCCGGTTCCGGCGGCGAGGTGTCGTCGCCGGAACGGCGTGAGCGGTCTGTTGGGACCGCGGGCCGGTGCCGGTCGGGGGAGGGGAATCTTCGGCACCGGCCCGCGGGGATCGGGGCCCTTGCGTAGGCGGGGATCTACTGCGGGCTACTACCGCGGCCGGGGGATTCAGCCATCCGAATTAACCGGACACTGAGACCGCGGGGTTTCCATGTGGAGTTATTAACGCGCTGTCACGGCCTCCAACCTAACCATGGATTACCGCCTCCGCCAGCAAACGAAAGGCTGATTTTCCGATTAATCAGGTTGACTGTCGTGTTGGAAGCCGGCGGCCGACCCGTCTCGCTCGGGGGTACGAACGAACCGGCCGCCGGCCGGGACGGGCCGCAGCCCGTCGCCTGTTCGCATGCCGCTACCGGGTCGGGGGTCCGGCGACGGCATGCCGGGCCGGCGTCGGTGTGACCAACGCGTGCCGACCCGTTTGCTCGGGGACCGCGGCGGGCTCGTCGGAGCGCCGCGGGGATGTCGCGGAGGGCGAGTGCGCCGACACGTGGGCTGGCGCGCCCTTGCGGCGCAGCTTCCGCTTGGTCGGCTGTTCGGGCGCCAGGCCGCCCGCCACGAGGTGTTCGTGCGCCACCTGCCACACGGTGCACGGGGCCTTCACCCGGCGCCAGCGTGTGGAACAGGTCGGGCAGTGGCCGCCGTCGTCCGGCTCATGGGAACGGAGCATCACGCGCCAGCCGTCGGTCAGCCGGGGCAGCTCCGAACGCGCGACCGACACCAGCGACGGTTCGTCGCCCCGGTCCGCTAGGTCGGACAACATGTCGAGGCGTTCCCATACCGCGTTGCGGAGCACCTGACCGAGGATCTTGTCCACAGAAAGTCACCGTCACCTTTCCGCCAGTCCGGCGGCTTCGCCGAGCGCGGCCGTGAGCCGGCCGAGCTGGGTGCGGGTCAGCCGCGCCGCTTCACCGGGCGGGCCGACCAGCACTATTTCGTCGTCGTCCACGTACACCGTCATGCAGCGTTCGCGGCCAATGAGATCGCCGCACTGCACGCGCCAGACGACCTGACCGTTCTCTTCACGGTGGGCCGCCGGGGCGCGGTAGTCGGCTGTGGGGACCGGGGAGAAGTGTTGCCGGGCGGCCGGGACCGAGGCCCCGGTCGGGGAGCCGGCGGTAGTGGCCGGATCGGCGGCAGGCGGGAGCGCGGAGGTCGACAGCGCGGCACTGGACGACGCGGCACCGGACGAGCCGCTGTCGGACAGCGCGGCGTCCGGCGCACCGCTCACCGACGCATCGGGCAGTGACGACGTGCCACACGAGGTGGCAGAGGATGCGATCTCCACGTCGTCTCCGTTCCGTGCTCGTCGGTGGTCGATCCGCCGGTCGGCGGATGCGCCTTCCTGCTGTCCTGGGCTGCGGTTCCGGTCGGGCGTTCCTGTTGCTGCCGTCCTGGCATTGCCGTTGCCGTGCTCGCGCTTGCCGTTTCCGCGCTGCTGTCGCAGCCGGTCGGTGCGCCCGCTCACGGGCTTCGCCGACCGCTCCGCACCCGCCTGCCCGGACCATCCGTACGGGCCCCGGGTGCGGAGGGCCGGTACGGCCGGTCCGGACGCCTGCTGTGCGTCGCCGAATCCGGCCGGTGTTCGGTTGTGGGCTCTGCCGTGCTGTGTTCTTCCATGCACTGCACTGCCATGCACTGCACTGCCATGCACTGCACTGCCATGCACTGCACTGCCATGCACTGCACTGCCATGCACTGCACTGCCATGCACTGCACTGCCATGCACTGCACTGCCATGCACTGCACTGCCATGCATTGCACGGCCATGCATTGCACTGCCGTGTTCCCTCTGCGGCTGGGCCGCGGTGGGTCGTTCCGCAGTGCCTTGACTTGCAGTGCCTTACTCGTGGTGCCTTTTTGTGCAATCCCTACTGGGTGCAGGGCGCGGGAGTCCGGATGGAGCTGGAGTCCGGATGGAGCTGGATTCCGATGGATCTCCCGGGTGATCGCGGACCGTGTTCGGGTGGTCACGTCGATCCCGAGAACTAGATTGCGATGAATGAAACGCCGATAGAAGCCTCGGTGGGCCGGATAGCGGCGACCGGCTACGGCTGGCCGTTAAGCGGTCGACGAAGTTCGGCAGAGCCGATCAGGGGTCACAAATCGGGTTTCGCGCGGTTCAATGTGAAGTGCCTACGCTGCTGACGACGCCCGGAAGGACTGTGGAGGGGCGCATGGACACCACCGACAACACGGCGATCGCCCGCATCTCGCGAGGCGCGAACGAGGACTCGTCCGAGCTCGCGCCCAGCCGCCTGGACCCGGAGGTCTGGGAAGGCGACGAGATGCGCGATGCGCTCTCCGTGCGAAACGTCAGTGAGGTCTACCGCCAACTGCGCAAACACGGTGTGTCGCAACGCCAGATCGCTGCGATGACCGGCCAGTCACAGTCCGAGGTCTCGGAGATCCTGAAAGGCCGTCAGGTCATGGCCTACGACGTGCTTGCCAGGATTGCCGCCGGCCTGGGTATTCCCCGTGGATACATGGGTCTCGCATACGACGAGGCCACCGAGATTCAGGTCGCCGGAGCCTCCGGCGAGCAGCAGGCTGAGGAGGACGAGTCCGTGAAACGGCGGAAGTTCCTCGCGCACGCGGCCCAGGTCACGATGGGCGCCGCGGTCTTCGGATCGTCGGCGGAGGCCTGGGCGGCGAGCCCCGCAAGGACACCCGCGCCGGGACGCATCGGCGTCACCGATGTCCGGCAGGTCGAAGCCGCCACCAGGGCTTTGCGTGCGCTCGACTACCAGTACGGCGGCGGTTTCTGCCGCGACGCCGTTGTGGCACAGCTGTCGTGGGGACAGCAGATGATGCAGGCCAGCACCACCGACGGGGTCAGATCGCGGCTGTTCGTCGCACTGGCCGACCTGCACAGTCTCGCCGGCTGGACGTCGTTCGACACCGGGCTGATCGACTCGGCCCGTGGTCATTTCGCGAATGCCCTCAACCTGGCGAAACAGGGCGACAACCACCCGCTGGTCGCGAACATCCTGTACCGCATGGGCCGCGTGTACCTGCACCAGGAAGCGCCGAACGACGCGCTGAAGCTGTTCCAGCTGGGGCAGATCGCGGCGCAGGAGTCGGGCTCGGAGCTGGCGGTCGCGGTGTTGTGCGCCAACGAGGCGTGGGCGTACGCGATGATGGGCAACTCGGACCAGGCCGTGAAACTGCTGGGCAGGACGCGGGACGAGTTCGCGCGTGCCGACCTGGTCAACGCCGAGTCGTGGGTCAAGTTCTTCACCGAGACCGATGTGCACGCGATGGTCGGCACCGTGCACACGGAGCTGGCGCAGTCGGCCGACCCGATGCACACCAAGTACGCGATTCCCGCCCTGAGCAGGGCCATCGACGCCTACAACGACGAGATGGCCCGCAGCAAGGTGTTCAACCTGGGCATGCTCGCCACGAACCACATGATCGACGGCGACATCGACGTGGGCGTGCGCACCGGCGGCAAGGCGCTCGACTCGGCGGAGGGGCTCAAGTCCGCCCGCGTCGAGCAGCGGATGCAGCCGCTGAAGAAGGAGGCCGCTCGCCGGTCCAACAACCCGGATGCCAGGGACTTCGTCGAACGGATGAACACATTCTTCACCTAGTCGGCGGCCCGCTCGACAACGTCCTGCAGGCCGTGTGCGCACGGCTGGGAGCCGATCCCCGCGGCGCCACGCTGCTGCGGTTCACCAACAACGCGGTGTACGCGCTGGCCGACCGCCCGTTCGTCGTCCGCATCGTCGGCACGTCTGCCCTGCGGTATCGGGCTTCCAAGGTCGTCCGCATCGCCCGTCACCTGCGGCAACGCGGCGTGCCCGCGGTTCGCCTCGCGGCCGGCGTCGATCAGCCGGTGCGGGTGGGCGAACACCTGGCAACCGTGTGGGAGCGGGTTCCGGACACCGGCAGGCGTGCGACCACGGATGAGCTGGCCGATCTGCTGCGCACCCTGCACGCGGCCGGAGCGCCGGACGGCGGCGGTGCGGATGCGTGGGAGCCGCTGGCCGACGTGCGGGCGCGCGTGGAGGCGGGGTCGGCCGACCTGGCCGCCGTCGATCGCGGGTTCCTGCTCGACCGGTGCGACGAACTCGAAACGAAGGCGGCGTCGCTCGAGTTTCCCCTGGCCAGGACGTTGATCCACGGGGATGCACACGTCGGCAACGTCATCGTCGGTCCCGACGGGCCCGTGCTGTGCGACTTCGACTCGGCGTGCGTGGGGCCTCCGGAGTGGGACCTGGTGCCGGTGGCCGTGGGATGCGAGCGATTCGGTGACCCGCCGTCGCGGCAGGCCGCGCTCGCTGAGCGCTACGGCTTCGACGTCACCGCATGGGAAGGGTTCGAGGTGCTGCGCGGCATGCGAGAACTCAAACTGGCGACGAGCGTGCTGCCCACGGCCGACCGCGACCCCGCTGTGCGGCGCGAGGCGCACCGTCGACTCGCGGATCTGAAGGCCGGGGACCTGCAACACCGGTGGGCGCGTTACCGCGAAGGGTGATGACCCCCGTCGTTCAACGACAGAAACCAACCGTTCGGCGTTTGGGCCGAATGGCGGTGTTTGTCGTCGACATTTCGGTGGGGCCGATCGCCGACCGAACGCCGCGGGTGGAGAAACCGCTCAGCTGACGGGAGCGCGGCTGAGCGCGACGGCGAAGCCGAACGCCAGGCCGAGAATCGTCAGTTCGACCGCCGCCCACGTGGCGAGCGCGGTCCGCCGGTGGCGCAGCACGCGGGGCAGCAGCCGAGTCCGCAGATACACCCCGAGCGCGGCCGCTCCCGTCAGGCACGCGACCTTGACCAGCACGAGCACGCCGTAGGCCGTGCCGAACAGCGCCGTGGGCAGCGACAGCTCCGGGTTGCCGCCGAGCTCGACGACCGCGTTGAACACCCCCGTCACTGCGACGCAGGCGAGGCATACGGTCGCGAGCGTCGAGAACCGGGGCAGCGCCGTGGCCAGCAGCGTCCGGTTGGCGCCGACGACGGCGGCGATCGCGGCGAGCCCGCCCGTCCAGGTGACGGCGGCGAGGACGTGCAGTTCGATGGAGATCGACGCGTAGTCGTGCAGCGACCACCCCGTCGCGTGCCCGGTGACGGGAAGCGGCAGCAACGCGAACAGGCCGAGGCCGACACGCACCTCGGCGGGCACCGTGTCCGGCCGGCGCAGCGCCACGACGTTCAGCGCGGCGAGGCCGAGCGCCAGCACCGCGACCAGCACCAACGCCTTGCCTGCCGCGACGTCGCCGACGTATCCGCCGACGTCCGGTGCCGCGGGCCGGTACTCCACCGTTTGCAGCACGAGCGCCGCACCGGCCGCGACCGCCCACAGCAGCGCCGATGCCACCGCAGCGGGCTGAGCCGACGTCAGCACGGGACGCGTCAGTTTCTCCCGTGCACCGCCGAGCAGCACGGGTAACAGCGCCAGGCCGACGGTGACGACCGCGGCCACGTTCATCACCGCCCGTGCCACCGGAATGCCGGCCGAGACCACCTCGCCGGCCGCCGCGATGCCGCGTACGGGGCCGGCGGCCGCGCTTGCGAAACCGACCAGGGCGCCCGCCACCGCGGCGGCGAGCAGTCCGGTCAGCGTTCTCAGGCGCGGCCGCGAGGTGGTCTCGGCGCGGCTCACGACCGGTCCGACCCGGTGCGCAACGCGACCGTCACGCCCGCGCCGAGCAACACGACCGCCGCGACGATCCACACCCACACGGGGATGCCGCCGGATTCGCCCTCGCCGCCGGAGCGCGCGTCGTCGGCGCCCGCCTGCGACGGTGCGGTGGTCTGCCCACCCGGTGGCGTGTCATCGCCCGGCCCGTGGCTGGTGAGCGTGAACCGGAGCTCCTCGCTGACCGGGTGGCCGTCGGCCGACAGGACGCGGAACCCGACGACGTACTCACCGGCAGGCCCGAGCGGGTGCAGCGGAGCGGTCACGGTCGTGCCGTCGATCTGCACATCGCCCTTCGCCCAGCTGCCGCCGTCGGGTCCGGTGACGGCGACCTGGTTGACGCCCTCACCCGCGCCGCGCTGTACCGGCTGGTCGAACGTCAACGTGACCTGCTGCGGCGCCTCGTCGAGCGAAGCGCCGTCGGCGGGGTCCGATTCGATCAGCTGGTTGTGCGCAGCCGCGGGTGCCGCCGTGACCAGCAGTGCCACGAGCGTGACGAGTGACAGTGCGGCCGCGCGGAGCCGCCCGACCGCGGTGATGCGCAGGGTCACGAGTCCACCTTTCCGTTCTTGCGGGCGCGCAGCGTGGCACCCGCGCCGACGCCGACACCGAGCGCGCCGACCAGCAGGCCCGCGCCGCCGAGCCACCGCGCCGTGTCGTCGGTGCCGCCCTCGGGGGCGTGTGCGTGGTCGCCCGATCCGGTCTCACCCGAGGCATTCTCGCCCTCGCCGGCGGCGGAGTGCGCGCCGTGGCCGCCCGACGACTCGGCGAGCGGGACCACCGGTGCCGGACTCTCCGGTTCGGCATCGCCTTCCTGCGGCTCGTTCCAGTCGGAGACGGTGCCGTCGGAGTAGGTCTGCTTGGTCGGCAGCATGAGCTCGCCGATGTTGTCGGGCAGTGCGCCGAGCTGCACGCCGAACTCCTGGTACGAATCCAGCCCGGCCGGGATCCCTTCGCCGTCCGCCGTCCACGTCACCTTGGTGACGACGTCCGAACCGTTCGTGGTGACCTCGGAGGTCCACCCGGGGACGGGCTGGGTCCGTGCACTGGTGATCTTGTACTCGGCGGGGACGGTCATCTCGAGCTTCGTGGTGCCCGCCTGCTCCTCCTCGTTCGGCACACGCAGCGTGATCGCGCCGTAACCGCCCTTCTCGGGGGCGTCGCCATAGACGTTGGCGGTGACGTGCGCGGACGCGGCGGGAGCGCCGAGGACGGCACCGGCGGCGAGCGCGGCGCCGAGCGCGGTGGTGAGCGTGGCGCCGCGGGCACGCAGCCGGGAACCGGACGGGCTGCCGTGGCCGGTGGGACGCGATGTCGACATGCTGATCTCTCCTGATGGGGTTTCGGGTGCCGCGGTGCCCGCGAACGGGATGCGCAGGGGCACGACGCGGCGTGGTGAAGTGCCCGCGCGCCTCGCGGCGCACGGGGTGACGAACTCTTCGATCAGGAGAGGACGGGCGGACCGCGGCGGCCGTGCACGCGGCGCAGCAGCACGTCCACGAGGGTCGTCGCCGCTTCGGGAAGCGGAAGGGGCCTACCGGCGGTGCCGTGCTGCGGCCTGCGGTACGGACGCCACCGCCACACGGTCACCGGGAGGACCGCGCGGAGGGCGCGTGTCACACCGGTGAGCACGGCCTCGGCGCGGGCGAGCACGCACGCGGTCGCCACGGTGGCCAGCGCGTGCCCGGCGATCATGGCTGGTGCTTCGCCGCCGTGTCCGGACAGCGTCGTGAGCAGGATGTGCACGGCGAGCTGCCCCGTTCCGAGGAACAGCAGGATGCCGCGGACGCCGCGGGCGCGGTGTGCGGTCGCCGTGGCGACCCATCCGATGAGTGACGACACGACGATCGTCGTCGCCGGATGGGGGAGCCCGCCGCCGGCGGCACCGTGAGCGGTCACGGACAGTGCCGCCGAGGTTGCCGCCAGTAGAACGCCGCGGACGGCCGGCATGACGCGTCCGGACGGCGTTCGTGTGCGCACGACGTCAGCCTATCGGCCGCCCGAATCGTGCCCTGTTTGGTCGCCTATGCCGGAACCGCCGGTCAAACCTGGGACGGGAACGCGAGAAACCGTTGCCGTTCGGGGATCGATGGGCAACGGTGTGCACCGTGCGGGCACAGCCCGTCACGGCAGGCGACACCCTAGGATTCTGCGCTGAACGGGTTAACGACATCGGGTGAGGTGTCGCCGGCCCGACAACAGGAAAGGAGAACCCGTCCGTGGTGATCGGACGGGCGTGTGCATATGTCCACACATTCCGGTAACGACGCCCGCGACGGGCGCGACCCCGCGATGACCGGCGACCCGACCGCAGATTCGGCTGCGGGTCCGGCGGCAGGCGCGGGCAACGGCCACGCGGGCGGTGACGGCCACGCAGCCGGTGACGGCAACGGCCACGCAGGCGGGCCCGACGGCGCGGCGACCGTCCCCGCGCACGCGAACCCGCCCGAAGCGGCGGGCCCGGGAAGTGTCGACCCGGTGGCATCCGCCCCGGCTGCCCCGGCTGCCCCGGCCGTGTCGGCCGCCGACCGCGAGGCCGTGACCGACCGGCCCGTGTTCGCCGTCGCGGCGATCCTCGCCCTCGCGATCATCGCCTGGGGTGTGCTGCAACCCGGCAACCTGCTCTCGGTGTCGGAAACGCTGCTGTTCGACGCCGTGATCCCCTACGGCGGGTGGGTGTTCGTGCTCACGGCCAGCGGATTCGTCGTGTTCGCCATCGCCCTCGCGATCAGCCGCTACGGACGCATCAAGCTCGGCCAGGACAAGGAACGGCCGGAGTTCCGTACCTCGTCGTGGGTCGCGATGATGTTCAGCGCGGGCATGGGCATCGGCCTGATGTTCTTCGGCGCCACCGAACCCGTGACGTTCCTCGCCTCGCCGCCACCCGGAACCGGCCTCGAACCCAACTCGGACGAAGCCCTGCACACGGCGATGGCGACGACCCTGTTCCACTGGACCCTGCACCCGTGGGCGATCTACGCGGTCGTCGGGCTCGCGATCGCCTACAGCGCGTTCCGCCGCGGCCGCAGCCAGCTGCTCAGCTCGGTGTTCTGGCCCCTGCTCGGCGGCCGCCACACCGGCGGGCCGCTGGGCAAGGCCATCGACGTGATGGCGATCTTCGCGACGCTGTTCGGCTCGGCCGCCTCGCTCGGACTGGGCGCGCTGCAGGTCGGGGGCGGTCTCGGCGCGGTCGGCTGGATCGACAGTCCCGGCAGCGGGCTGCTCGTCGGGATCATCGCCGTGCTGACGGTGTGCTTCATCGCGTCGGCGGTGTCCGGCGTCGCGAAAGGCATCCAGTGGCTCTCGAACATCAACATGGTGCTGGCCGCCGTGCTGGCCGTGTTCATCCTGGTCGTCGGCCCCACCGTGATGATCCTCAACCTGGTTCCGAACGCCATCGGCGACTTCGTGCGCGAGCTGCCCGAGATGGCGGGCCGCACCGGTGCGACGGGCGGTCAGGCCATGGAGAACTGGCTGTCCACCTGGACGATCTTCTACTGGGCCTGGTGGATCTCCTGGACACCCTTCGTGGGCATGTTCATCGCACGCATCTCGCGCGGCCGGACGATCCGGCAGTTCATCATCGGCGTGATCGCGGTGCCGAGCGCCGTCAGCCTCGTCTGGTTCGCGATCTTCGGCGGCGCGGCGATGGACATCCAGCAGCGTGGCACCGACGGCAACCCCGGCAACGGCGGAGCCGACCTGTACCAGGGCGGAGAAGTCTCGTCCGAGGTCATCACGTTCACCATGCTCGAGCACCTGCCGTGGTTCCTGCCCGCGGCGATCATCGTGATGATCCTGGTGTCGATCTTCTTCGTGTCCGGGGCCGACGCCGCGTCCGTCGTGATGGGCACGTTGTCGCAGCGGGGCTCGGTCGAACCCAAACGCAACGTCGTCATCTTCTGGGGCGTGATCATGGGTGCGGTCGCCGCGGTGATGCTCATCGCGGGTGGCGAAACCGGGCTCGATGGGTTGCAATATCTGACCATCCTGATCGCCGTGCCGTTCGTGTTCGTGATGGTCGGGCTGTGCGTGTCGCTGTGGAAGGACCTGCGCAGCGACCCACTGATCCTCAAGGAGGACGAGATGCGCAGGTCACTCGAGGAGATTCATGAAGAACGCACCGAAGAGCGCCGAGCGCGGCGCCGTGGACTGAGAGCGCGGCGCCGGTGACCCTGTTCGATTACATCGCCGATCGCTGGGATCGGCTGGCCCTGCAGTCGTGGCTGCACGTCAGCGAAGTGGTGCAGTCCACGCTGCTGGCCGCGGTGCTCGGCGTGCTGATCGGCGTCGCGGTGTACCGCAGCCCGGTCGGCTCGGCCGTGGCCACCGGGCTGGCCAGCACGATCCTCACGATCCCGTCGTTCGCCCTGCTGGGCCTGCTGATCCCCGTGTTCGGCCTCGGCCCGACACCCGCCGTCGTGGCGCTCGTGCTGTACGCGCTGCTGCCGATCACGCGCAACACGATCGTCGGCCTGGCCGGTGTCGATCCTGCCGTCACCGACGCAGCCAAGGGCATCGGCATGGGCAGACTCGCCGTGCTCACGCGGGTCGAGCTGCGGCTCGCATGGCCCGCGATCCTCGCCGGTATGCGGGTGGCCACCCAGATGCTGATGGGCATCGCCGTGATCGCCGCCTACGCCAAGGGACCCGGTCTCGGCGGTGAGGTGTTCTCAGGGCTGACCAGAGCGGGCAGCGCCAACGCGACGAACCAGGCGCTCGCGGGCACGCTCGGCGTCGTGGTCCTCGCGCTGCTGCTCGAGGGCGTCTACTTCTTCATCGCCCGCTTCACCGTTTCGAGAGGTATCCGTGGCTGACAAAGGTGGAACCGCCGTGACTTCCGATTCGACCGACTCCGCCGTTTCCGGGGTCGAGATCCAGCTGGAGGGGGTCACGAAGCGCTACCCGGGGTCGGCCGAACCGGCGGTGAAGGACGTCACGATGACGATCCCAGCTGGGCAGATCGTCGTGCTGGTCGGCCCTTCGGGCTGCGGCAAGACGACCACGATGCGGATGATCAACCGGCTGATCGAGCCGACGTCGGGCCGCATCACGATCGGCGGTGAGGACGCGCTGGAACTCGACGACGTCCGGTTGCGGCGCAAGATCGGCTATGCGATCCAGCAGGCGGGACTGTTCCCGCACTTCACGGTGGCGCAGAACATCGCCGTCGTGCCCGGACTGCTCGGCTGGGACAAGAAGCGCATCGCCGAACGCGTCGACGAGCTGATGGACCTCGTCGGCCTCGACGCTTCGCAGTTCCGCGACCGGTACCCGCGGCAGCTGTCCGGCGGGCAGCAGCAGCGCGTCGGCGTGGCACGTGCCCTTGCGGCCGATCCGCCGGTGCTGCTGATGGACGAGCCGTTCGGCGCGGTCGACCCGATCACGCGCGGCAACCTGCAGGACGAGCTGCTGCGCCTGCAGGCCGACCTCGGCAAGACGATCGTGTTCGTCACGCACGACTTCGACGAGGCCGTCAAACTCGGCGACCGGATCGCCGTGCTGGGTGAAGCGTCGACGATCCAGCAGTACGACACCCCGGAGGCGATTCTCGCCAATCCGGCCAACGACATGGTCGCCGGATTCGTCGGTGCGGGTGCGTCACTCAAACAGCTGACTCTGCTGCGCGTGCGCGACGTCGACTACCCCGATCTGGCG
Organism: Prauserella salsuginis; assembly: GCF_024648885.1. GTDB lineage: Bacteria > Actinomycetota > Actinomycetes > Mycobacteriales > Pseudonocardiaceae > Prauserella > Prauserella salsuginis. The sequence continues at coordinate 300,362 of NZ_JANBBF010000009.1, forward strand.
CTGACCGCGGACGTAGGCGAATCGCCGTCGGAACTGCGGGCGCGCCTGGCCCGAGCAGGGGATACGTACGCGCTGCTGGTGGACCGCAGGCGCAGGCCGCAGCGGTGGGTGCACGTGCGGAACCTGTCGGCGGCGACGTCGCTGGCGAACATCGGCAGACCGGTCGGCGACACGGTGAGCACGCAGTCGACGCTGCAGGACGCACTGGAGGCGATCCTGGCCGAGGGCGGCCGCGCCGTGGTGACCGGAACACGCGGCGAGTACGTCGGGATGATCGACATCGAGACGGTGACCGGCGTGCTGGCGCAGCTGCGTGAGGAGCACGAGTCGGCCGGTGACGCTGGTGACGCCGGTGACGGAGTCGACGGTGACGGAACCGACGCCGCTGACGGAGACGGGCACGGCGGCGATGCGGGTCGTGCCGGTGTGGCTCGCGGTGATGCCGCTCGTGATGGTGCTGGCCGTGCCGACGGTGGTGTCGACGGCGATGCCGGTGCGGCGGCCGACTCCGGGGCGGGTACGTCATGAGCGACGTCGACGTCACCGGACTGTCCTCGGAACCGGGGCTGAAGCGGGCCGACCGGGTGCGGTTGTTGGCGCAGCCCCTCGCGGTGCTGGTCGTCGTGGGCGCGGTGCTGGTGTGGGCGTTCGCCAGGGAGACCGACGAGATCGAGGCGGAGTCGATCCAGGCGGGCGTGCTGCTGACGAAAACCTGGGAGCACCTGCTGATCACCGTGGTGGTGACGGCGATCGTCGTCGGTGTGGCCGTGCCGCTGGGGGCGATGCTGACGAGGCGGTGGGCGAAACCCGTGGCGCCGGTGTTCCTGGGTATCGCCAACATCGGGCAGGCAGCGCCCGCCCTGGGTGTGCTGGTGCTGTTCTTCCTGTGGACGGGCTGGGAGGGCCTGTGGGCGGCGGCGCTGCCCATCGCGTTCTACTCGCTGCTGCCCGTGCTGCGGAACACGATCGTGGGAATCCAGTCCGTCGACCCGTCCCTGGTGGACGCCGCGCGGGGCATCGGCATGTCGCCACGATCGGTGCTACTGCGAGTGGAGATGCCGCTCGCGTTGCCGATGGTGCTGGCGGGCATACGGACGTCGCTGGTGCTGGCCGTGGGGACGGCCACGTTGGCGTTCTTCGTCAACGGCGGCGGGCTCGGTGAGCTCGTGGACACCGGGTACAAGCTGAACCGTCCCGCGGTGCTCGTTGTCGGCGCCGTGCTGGCCGTGGGGTTGGCGCTGGTCGTCGACTGGCTCGGCGCGCTGGCCGAACAGCTGCTGGGACCGAAGGGGCTGGGATGAGGATCGGGAAGCGGGCCGGCCGGAGAGTGCGGTCGCTGTTGGCGGCCGGGCTGCTGGTGACGACAACGGCGGCGTGCGGGCTGAGCGTGAACGCCGCGTTGCCGTACGACGTGCAGCCGGGATCGATCCCGCGGGTGCCTGCACTCGACGGCGTCGAGGTGACGGTGGGGTCGAAAGATTTCACCGAGCAGATCGTCCTGGGGTACATCGCGCAGCTCGCTCTCGAGGCGGCGGGCGCGGACACGGTCGATCTGACGAACATCGCCGGTTCGAACAGTGCCCGCTACGCGCTCGAGGACGGGCAGATCGACGTGCAGTGGGAGTACACGGGTACGGCGTGGTTGTCGTACCTGGGCGAGGACACACCGATACCGGGGGAGCAGGAGCAGTACGAGGCGGTGCGCAAGGCTGATCTGAAGCGCAACGACCTGATGTGGCTGCCGTACTCCGACGTCAACAACACCTACGCATTCGCCACGACCGAGAAGTTCGCGCGCGAGCACGGCCTGCGGACGATGACGGACATGACGAGCTTCGTGAAGCAGAACCCGCGAGAGGCCGTGTTCTGCGTCGAGACAGAGTTCGCCAGCCGTCCGGACGGCATGCCCGGAGTGACGAAGACGTACGGCTTCCCCGTGACGACGACGAAGACGTTCGGTACGGGGGCGATCTACACGGCAGTGGCGAACGGCACGTGCAACTTCGGCGAGGTGTTCACCACCGACGGCCGGATCGCCGGGCTGGATCTGCGGGTGCTTGCGGACGACAAACGGTTCTTTCCGCAGTACAACGCGGCCGTGACCGTGCGGAAGGAGTTCTACGACGAGCACCCGCAGGTCGCCGAAGTCATGGCGCCGGTGGCCGACGCGCTCGACAACGAGGAAATCATGGAGCTGAACAAGCAGGTCGACGTCGACGGTGCCGATCCGTCACAGGTCGCCTACGACTGGATGCGGAAGAAGGGCTTCATCAGCTGAGCCATCGCGGCCACGGAACCGCCGACGTTGCCGCGGCGCCGTCGACCGACCGCTGCTGACCGGTTGCGCGTCCGCGGTCACGCCACGCCGAGACGGCGCAGCAGCTCGGCCTCGAGGTTGTCGAGTTCGGAGGCGATGGCCTTGTGCGCGGCCTTCCGCCGGCTCGAAGGCATGTGCTCGGCGGCGCGCACCGAGGCGGTCAGCTGTTCGAGCGTGCCCTGGGCGTGCTGGGCGAACGAGACGTCGTCGTCGGTGACTTGGGGGGATCGCCGCAGCTCCGTCAAACCGTCCGCCGCGCCGGCGATGCGAGCGAGCAGGCCGCCGCCGTGGCCGCTGTACTCGGACAGCTGCTCGACCGGGACGCCGATCCTGCGCGCCTGGTAGCGGTCGTACGCTTCGCGGACAGTGCCGGCGGCTCGGACAGCCAACGGCACGAGGGCAGGTCCTACCGCTGGGATGACGATCTTCGCCACCTTGACCGCGTTCTTGGCCCTCTGCGGGGTCAGGCCCGACTCGTGCTCGCCGGACTTGGCGGCCTTCTTCGCGGCCTTCCGCTCCTTCTTCGCCGCCTTCTTCGACTTCGTCGATGAAGCCTCCGAGCCTTCCGACAACGCCGAGGACTCCGGGGACTCGGACAACGTGTCGTCGTGGCCTGTGTTGCGGGATGTGCTGGCCATCGCCGTTCCTCGCCTCCGGTTCCGGTCGGTTACGTGGGCGTCTGGGCCTCCCCGGCGCCCGCCGTGCTCGTGTTGACGGTTGAGGCAGAACTTACTGGTCATACCGGGCCGGGAGCACGTCGCCTCCGGGAGTGTCGGGGCCTTCTCATAAAGTGAACACCATGGTTGACGAGGTGTTGCTCGACGCGGGGGTGGTCACACGGTGTCGTCGGCGGGTGCATCTCGACAACGACCCCACGATGGCCGGGACGCCGCTGGCGCCGCCGGATCCCTCGGCCGAACAGCGGATCGCCGATGCGGAAGCGCACCGCGCCGACATCGCGGAGCGACTACAGGCCGCCATCGCCCCGGTGGGTGATGACGAGGATCCGGTCACCGGGCTGGGGCCCGCCGAGGACAGTTCGGCGGCCACCTGGACCGTCATTCCCGCCGAGCTTTCTCCTGCGGAACGTGCAGGGCTCACCCTCACCGCCCTCGAAGAGGGAGTCGGCTACATCTGGGGCGGACTGTTGCCGCGCGACCGCGAGGCGGGACGCCGCGGTGGTATCCAGTTGCTCGTTCGGTCGGTCGACGGCTACGTGCCGGTCCTTGTGGTGCGTCACCGCATCACGGATCCGGGGGAGGGTGCTCGGACGACCGAGCTGACGGATCTCGACCCGGCCAACGCTTCGACGGACCCGGATCGGAAGGTGCGATCGCACCCTCGCGATCAGTTGAGGCTGGCTCACACCTATCGGCTTCTGCAGGCAGCCGGGTTCGCCGAGCCGGATCGCGCGGTCGGCGGAGTGATCGGGCTCGATGCCGACGTGGTGCTCTGGCATGACCTGGAGGCCGGAACATGGCCGGGTGGGCGGACCGCGCTCCAGGAATACGACAGTCGGTTCGCCGACCGGCTCGCCGTCGCACGTGCCGCGGCCGCGGGCGAGGAGCCGTTGGCCGAACCGTCTCGGGTCCTCGAATGCAAGGGCTGCCCATGGTGGCCGACGTGCGAGGCGGAGCTCACCAGGGTTCGGGACGTCAGCCTGGTCGTACGGGGCGAGGACGCGATGGAGCTGCGCCGCGCCGGCATCGCGACGGTGGACAAGCTCGCTGCGCTCGACATCCATGACGAGCCGCCGATCCAGTGGACGGGCGTGTCGTTCTCGGACGCCGTGTCGTTGGCCAAGGCGTGGCTCGCGGATCTGACGATGGTGCGGCGGGTGCCCGACGTGACCGTGCCGCGTGGTGACGTCGAGGTTGATATCGACATGGAGAGCTTCGGCGACTCCGGGGCGTATCTGTGGGGTTGTCTGCTGACCGGTGCCGATGTCGGCGTGGCCCGCGGCTATCACGCGTTCGCCACGTGGGAGCCGTTGCCGACCGATGATGAGGCGCGGTCGTTCGCCGCGTTCTGGGCGTGGTTGACGGACGTACGTGAGCGCACTGCAGCAGCCGGACTGCAGTTCCGTGCGTACTGCTACAACGCGTTGGCCGAGAACCGTTGGTTGTACGCGTCGGCGGAGCGGTTCTCCGGGTTCCGCGGCGTGCCGACGACGGCTGACGTGCGGGCCTTCGTCGACTCCGACGAGTGGGTGGATCTGTTTCGAAGTGTTTCCGATCAGTTCCTGTGCTCGCATGGCAAGGGCCTCAAGGTGGTTGCGCCGGTGGCGGGCTTCGCCTGGCGAGACGCGGAAGCGGGAGGCGAAGCCTCGATGCGGTGGTACCGCGACGCCGTCGGTATGGACGATGCGGAACCCGACGTGGCACAGCGCGCTCGGTTGCTCCAGTACAACGAGGACGATGTGCTCGCCACGCATGCCCTCCGCGTCTGGATCAGTGAACGCGCCATGACCGAGGTGCCGTTCATGGAGGACTTGTGACGTTCGACTTGCGCTGAGCGCCGTCTTGTCTTCCATTGCCGCGGTTTTCGGTTGTGTGCCGGCTGCTTCGGCTCCGATTGCGGCGGTTTCCGCGGCGCCGACGCCGTTTCCGTTCCGCAAGCTTCCGTCCATCCGCTGCGTTCTCGGCGTGGGCTGGTTCGCCGGTTCGGACGGTTCCCTCCGGTGTCGTGACGCGGAGTGAGCCGTCGGCCTCGAGTTCGAACAACCAGTTGGGCGTGTGCTTGACGAGGTGGTGTCGTCGACATAGTCCGATCAAGTTCGACGCGCAGGTCGGTCCATCGCACCCGTGGGTGCGTACATGGTCGAGGTCGGTGAACTCGGCCGGTCGATGGCACCCAGGAAATCGGCATTCCCTGTCGCGTACTTTCACGTAGTCCGCGGTCACAGCCGGCGGCCGGTAGCGTTCCCTTCCGACGTCCAATGGGGCACCCGTCTGTGGGTCGGTGATGATTCTCCGCCAGGTGGATTTCCGATCGGTAGCTATTTGCCGCGCCACTTCAGCGGGTACGGGTCCGTGTCCGGAAAGATGTGCCGGGTTGTTGCGGATGCGGGCGAGCGTCTCGAAATCGATGTGCACGTAGACCTCCGCCTTGCCGCTTTCGGCGCTTGCCGGGAACGTGGCGGACGACCTGCCATGGTCGTTGTCCGCACGCTTTCCGCAGGAGCAGTCCGCCAGGAGGTGGTCTGCCAGCGCGTCGGCTCGCAGCTGGTCCGTCGTCCGGCTTTCGCCGTGGGTGCGCATTGCGCGAGCTCGGTGATCGATCCGTGCGTACACGGCCGATGCTTGTTCCGCCGGCAGATAGGCGGACACGGTCGCCATCGCGTCTTCGCGATGCCGCAGAGTCACTTTTCGATCAGCACGTCGTTGACGTGCGCGTGCTGCCGTGCCATCGGGGTCCACTCGGTGTACGGCTCTGTAGGCACACCGGCGGATGGAATCGGCACTGCGAACCTTGAGCTTGTCGGCGACGAGCTGGTCCACCTCTGCGGCGTTCGTGTCGGACAGCGGACGCGTTTGATGGACCACTTTGGACGCTTTACGTAGGTCGATGTCGCCGCGTGCGAGGACGCTCAACGTTTCGGGCAGACGTGAGGTCAGCTGGCGGGCCCACTCGAGCTCCCGTCGGACGACGTGTTCCGACTCTCCTAGGCCGAGCGCCAGCTCGGCGGTCACATCGACGGTGTGTTCGTGTTGTACCGAATACTCGGCGAGTGCTCTCAGGTACGCCGCCTGTGCCTGACCGATTCGACGCCAGGCGTGTACGACATCGGTGATTTCCATCGATCCCCCTCGGCTCGTGGTCGGCAACTTTACACACGAATCAAGACAAGGGTCAAACCTTTGTTCGAATCACTCGATCGGGCGACAGGACGGCACGGGACCATCGTGGGACCCTTGGTCCTGTGCACGACGCGGCCGCGGTCGGTCATCGCGTCCGCGTCGTGCACAGTCCCGCTCCGTGTCTTCTCAGTTCAGAGTCACAGGTGGAGCGCCGTCCCGAATCCGACGAGTGCCCCGGTCAGCCGCAAGTTCGACGGATCAGTCCTGCAGCGATGCGAATCATGCGAACCGGGCGGGCTCTTATCGGCGCGATACAGGCGGGAGGTTCGGGGTGTTTTTGCGTTCATGCAGCACGCGATGCGCTTCATCGACAGAAGCACGGTGTCGCGGTCCGGCCAGCCGGACCGACGGGGGTCGACGGTGCCGGTTACCCGAGTCGTCGGGAACGCATTTCGCCCCCGAAACGTCGTCTCGGGGGCGAAATGCGACTGGGTGCCCGCGAAATGCGGGGATCGATGCGAGGAATACCGGCTCGGTCACCCTGTGGCCGACGCGAAGCCGGTGCAGTGGATCGCGATCGTCGGGGCGTGCGAGGTTAGCGAGGAGCCATCCGAAGGGAGCCGTCGAGTCGGATGACGTCACCGTTGAGGTAGTCGTGTTCGACGATGTCGACCGCCAGCTGGCCGTACTCGTCGGGCCGACCGAGTCGCTTCGGGAACGGCACGCCCGCGGCGAGTCCGGCACGGAACTCGTCGCTCACGGTCGCCAGCATCGGCGTGTCGATGATCCCCGGTGCGATGGTCATGACGCGAATGCCCTGCGAGGCCAGGTCTCGCGCAGCCGGCACCGTCATGCCCACGACGCCGCCCTTCGACGCCGAATAGGCGATCTGGCCGATCTGCCCCTCGATCGCGGCGACCGACGCAGTGTTGATCACTACGCCGCGCTGGCCGTCCTCGAGCGGCTCGTTGCCGGCGATGGCCTCGGCCGCGAGCGTCATGACGTTGAAGGTGCCGACCAGGTTGATGTTCACGACCTTCTGGAACAAATCGAGGTCATGCGTGCCCTTCTTCGACAGGATCCGGGCCGACGGGCCGATGCCCGCGCAGTTCACGACGATGCGCAGCGGCACACCGCTGGAGGAGGCCTGGTCGACGGCCGTCCGCAGGGCTGCGCCGTCGGTGACGTCGGCCTCGACATAGGTGACACCTTCGACCTGCTCCGCCTTCTCGATCGAGGCAGGCAGGTCGAACGCGAACACACGGGCACCCTTGGCGGCCAGTGCCTTCGCGGCAGCGCCGCCGAGTCCGGAAGCACCACCCGTCACGATGGCTGCGGTGTCCTTGATCTGCATGCTCTTCCCTTCTCACACGTCTTCGAGCAAGCAGAGCGTACGTGGTCACACGGTCGATTCGTTGATGAATGTCCGCCTGCTGGTTCCCTCGGCGTTCGCCCGCAAGTCACCGGCGACTGTGACCGTGCCTTCATGAACCCTGCGCGGATCGTCGTGGTCGGAACGGGATACGTCGGACTCACCACGGGCGCCTGCCTCGCCAGCCTTGGCCATCAGGTGACGTGTGCGGATGTGGACAGAGTGAAGGTCGCCCGGCTGTCGGCCGGCCGTGTGGACATCGTCGAGCCCGGGTTGCCGGAACTGGTGCGACGCGGGCTGGCCGACGAGACGCTCGCCTTCGTCGTGAGTGCCGCGGACGCGGTGGCGAACGCGGATGCCGTGTTCTTGTGTGTACCGACCCCTATGGGTGCGGGCGGTGCCGCCGACCTACGAGCCGTGGAGGAGGTCGTCACCGAGATCGCCGACCGATTGCCGTCCGGATGTGCCGTGGTCACCAAATCGACCGTCCCGGTCGGGACGACTCGTCGGATCAGTGCCCTGCTCGGCAGGCCGGACGTACCGGTGGTGTCGAACCCGGAGTTCCTGCGCGAAGGAACCGCGGTCGACGACTTCCTGGGCCCTGACCGCATCGTCGTCGGGTCCGATACGCCGGAGGCAGCGCGGGCGGTCGTCGACCTGTACGCCGCTCTGGGGGCGCCGTCGGTGGTCACGGACGCAGCCAGTGCCGAACTGGTGAAGTACGCGGCGAACTGCTTTCTCGCCATGAAGCTGTCGTATGTCAATTCGGTCGCAGAGCTGTGCGACCGATTTGGCGCCGACATTGCGTCGGTCACCGAAGGTATGGGATACGACCGGCGCATCGGACGCTCGTTCTTGGCACCAGGTCCGGGATGGGGAGGTTCGTGCCTGCCGAAGGACACGAGTGCGTTGTTGCGGATGTCCGAGTCGGTCGGTTTCGGCTTCGATCTGCTCGGAGCGGCGATCGCCGAAAACCTCGCCCAGCGCGAGCGGGTCATCTCGAAGATCGCGCGTGCGGTCGGCGGGGACCTGTCCGGCGCTCGTATCGGTCTGCTGGGTCTCACGTTCAAGGCCGGTACGAACGATCTGCGGGATTCGCCGGCACTCGGCGTGGCGTCCGTGCTGTGCGCTCACGGGGCGGAGGTCACGGCCTACGACCCGGCAGTCGGCGAAGAGCAGCCCGGAATGCTCGTGGTCGACAGCGCGTACCGAGCCGCAAAGGGCGCTGACGCCGTTGTCGTGCTCACCGAATGGCCCGAGTTCCGACGACTGGACTGGCACGTCATGGCCGAGGCGATGCACGGTGACACCGTGTTGGACACGCGGAACCTGCTCGACCCGGGCACGGTTCTCGATGCGGGACTGAGTTGGCAGGGCATCGGCAGACCGCGTGTTGTCGAGTACGCCACGTCGGCTGTCGGATGACCACACCGTTAGTTGAGGTAACTACCTGACTGGCCGTAGGGTCGTGGCGTGTCTGCTGCGAATCCTTCCGCGTTCACCACCAGGCCCGAACTCGCCGGAACTCACGGCATGGTCGCGTCGACGCACTGGCTGGCGTCAGCGTCGGGCATGGCCGTGCTCGAGGACGGCGGAAATGCGTTCGACGCCGCAGTTGCCGCCGGGTTCGTCCTCCAGGTGGCCGAGCCGCACCTGAACGGACCCGGTGGGCAGGTGCCCGCAATCTTTGCGCCTGCCGGCGGGGGTCCGCGCGTGCTGTGCGGCCAGGGAGGGGCGCCCGCAGCGGCCACGATCGGTCATTTCGACGACCTCGGTCTGAAGTTGATCCCTGGCAGTGGTCTGCTGCCGGCCACCGTGTCGGGCGCGTGGGATGCCTGGCTGCTGCTCCTTCGTGACTACGGCACGAAGCCGCTTCGGGACGTGCTCGGGTACGCCATCTCATACGCCTGGAACGGGATCCCTGTCCTGGGCCGGATCGCTTCCACGATCGATACGGTGTCCGACCTGTTCGCCACCCATTGGCCGACATCCGCACAGCTGTGGTTGCCGGATGGTGATACGCCGACGGTGGGTTCGCTCCACTCGAATCGCGTCCTGGCCCGAACCTGGCAGCGGTTGCTCGGCGAGGCCGAAACAGTGTCGGGTCGGGAGGAACAGATCGATGCCGCCCGGCGGGCCTGGGCACAGGGCTTCGTCGCCGAGGCCGTCGACGCCTTCAGTCGTACGGCGTTCCGGGACGATTCCGGACGTGATCACGCCGGCCTGCTCACCGGAGACGATCTGGCGTCCTGGGAAGCGTCCTATGAGGACGCGATCGTCGCAGATTTCGGCGAATGGAGCCTGGTCAAATGCGGTGCGTGGACGCAGGGACCGACCCTCGTGCAGCAGCTGCGCATCCTCGAGGAACTCGATCTGTCGTATGTGGATGGTAAGCCGACGGCGCGCACGATCCACCTCGCCACCGAGGCGGCGAAGCTGGCCTTCGCCGACCGCGAAGCCTGGTACGGCGACACCGGTGACGTTCCGATCGAGCGCCTGCTTTCGCGCGAGTATGCCGCGCAGCGCCGGGCGCTGATCGGTGATGAGGCGAGCGATCGGCTGCGCCCCGGGGGTGACGACGCCCGTATGCCGAAAATGATCGAGCGTACGCGTAATACGGCTGCGGGTTCGGGAGCGATCGGCGAACCCACCGTCGAACCACAGGGACGAACCCGTGGCGACACGGTGCACATCGACGTTGTCGACGCCGCGGGCAACATCGTGTCCGCCACGCCGTCCGGCGGCTGGCTGCAGTCCTCGCCCACGATTCCCGAGTTGGGCTTCTGTCTGGACTCGCGGGCCCAGATGTTCTGGCTCGAAGACGGTTTGCCCAACTCGCTGGCGCCGGGGAAACGGCCGCGGATCACGCTTTCACCGTCCATGGCGTTGCGCGACGGCGAACCGACGCTCGCGTTCGGCACACCCGGCGGGGATCAGCAGGACCAGTGGCAGCTCTGCTTCTGGCTTGCACACGTCGGTGCCGGGCTGAACCTGCAGGAGTCGATCGATGCACCGGCATGGCACACGACGGCGTTCCCGAGTTCGTTCTACCCGAGGGCGTGGACGCCGAAGGAGCTCGTCGTCGAATCGCGCGTGGGAGAAGGAGTGCTCGCCGAGCTGTCCGATCGTGGGCACGACGTGGTTGATGCCGGACCGTGGGCATTGGGACGTCTTTCGGCGGTGTCGCGTGATCCGAACGGCGGAATCCTTCGTGCGGCGGCGAATGCGCGCGGTATGCAGGGTTACGCCGTCGGCCGCTGACCGGTGCAAGTTGCAGATTCTTGTTCTGTCACAAGGGTTTGCATTGATAACATGAGATGATGCTCTCGTGGGGGTCGGAGCTCGTCGATTCCGGTGTAGCGGTGGTATCGCACTTTGCCGGTATCGCCGATCTGCTCGGTGCGATCGTCGGTGTGCTCAGCGGTGCCGCGTCCGCTGTGCTGTACATGCTGGCGCGGCGGAACAAGGCGCGGGTCATGGCGATTCACGTCGGCTGGCAGATCGCGCACGACGCAGGCGAGACCGGCGCGGTTGTCTACAATGGATCGAACGTGCCGTTGCAGCAACTGGTCGTCACGGTGGTCTGCGGAGCTCGCCGCCGAACGGCTCGCCGCGAGATCGCGGTACTGAGGCCGCAGGACACCCATCTGTGGCCCAGCGGTGATGTACACGACGCGCTCGTCTCCGATGAACACGAAACCGACCAGCACAAAGTCCAGGTGGTGTTCCGCAGCGGCCGCGAGTGCTGGCTCCGCGACGAACGCAGCGCCGAACGGATCCGTTCCCTCGTGCTGTGGACGGAACGGACGATGGCGGAACCACTGAAGCGGTACTTTCGCCGTGACGGCCACTTCCGCAAGAACTACTCCGTCCGAATCGAGGTTGAATCCTTCGACCGAACCGAGACCTTGGAGACAGCGTTCGGCCAGGTCGCGTCGACCGGACACCCACCGGCCGGCTACCGCATACCGGACGTCGTCGCCGGCCCGCACGACTGGCTCGGCCGCGCCGTCGCCGAGGACTGGGTCGAACAGCCACCGCCGACCGTCGAGGACCGTGCGGGTATGTCATCCGTCGCGGTGGACGCGCTCAGTCACGGCGACCCGATGTATGCGGTGCCGTACGCCATGGACAGCGTCGCGTTGATCCGCAACAACGCGCTCACCGGCACGGGGCCGATGCCCTCCACCTTCGCCGAGGCCGTCGCCGACGGCCAGAATGCGTTGCGCGCCCACGGAATTCACGACGGAGCCGCGGTCGCGTTGCAGGTCGGCGCCCCAGACGGAGATCCGTACCACGTGTGGCCGCTCCTCAGCAGCGTCGGCGCCTCGTTCTTCGGGCTCGGCCACGAGCCGGGCGGTCAGCACGGAACCTGCTGGCGCGACGATTTCGTCAACGCGTTCGAAAGGTTGGCCACCCTCGGCAGAGCGCACAGCGGCGTCCTCGACCCCGAGCTGGACCACCGCGGATCGTTGCGATTGTTCCTCGGAGGCAGGGCGCCGTACCTGATCTGCTCCGCCGTGGCGTTGCACGAAATCCGCCGGCGAAGACTGAACGTCACCGCCGCACAAGTGCCCCGGCTCGGTACGCTCCGCCCGATCACGCTCGTGTCCGTCCACGGTCTCTACCTCAACCACCGCTCCCGCAACCCGCCTGCTGCGCGCGACCTGCTCACCACCTATCAGGCGTCCCCGACCGCGGGTGAGGACCTCAACCGGATCCGCCGGATCGTGCCCGCACACGACGACGCGATGGACTCACTCCGCCGCGACGATCCGCTCCTGCGGACATACATCGACCAATGCCGAACCGGCATGCTGATGCCGTCCGGTCCCGGAATGCGCACCGCGTGGCGACTCCTCGGCCGCGCCGAGTATCAGGTCCTCGCAGGGCACGGCGATCCGCGCGCCGTGGCCGAGGCCACCGCCGACGAAGGGCATGCCCTGCTGTCAGGAGCGTGACGGACACGCCCGCAACGACCGCACGTCCGCAACACCGCACGTCCCTCGAGCGGCACGACGCCCCTGGTCACGGCGTTTCGGCGATCACCCAGTACTCGACGAACAGTCGGCCGTCGTGGCGGAGGATGTCGTGGCCGTGGAATTCGGCCGGCGTCCCGTTTCGGTGACCGCGGGCGACCCACCTCGCACTGATCAGGTCGCCCTCCGCGACGGGCCCGACGTCGACGGCGAACGACAGGTCGTCGAACAGTCCGCGACCCTCCCGGATCACGGCAGCCAACTGATCCGGGCCGGTGACCAGCGCCGGACGTCCCGGCCAATGACCGACGAAATCGTCGGTCACAACGTCCCGGGCGATCGACTCCAGAGCTGCCAGCTCGCCGTTCCACAGGTCGTCGAGCCACCGCTCGTACAGGTTCATGATCACCTCGTTGTTCGTTCCGTTCCCGGTCGTGCGTCAGCGCGTGGCTACACCGGTTCGCCGACCCGTGGCTACGACCGGCCCGCCGACGACCGACGAGACGCCTGCTGCACGAGCCACCGCTGGCCGAACGGGTCGCGAATGCGGCCGCTCCGGCCGTAACCGTCGTCGCCGATGTCGCCGAACACCTCAGCGCCGAGCGCTGTCGCCTTCGCGACCGCATCATCCACGTCGGCTACTTCGACACGGACTGCCGGCCCTCCCGACGTCACCGCGACGTGGTCGATCTCGGGGAACTCCTCGGCCATCATCAGCACGGAGTCACCGATCGCGACCTCGGCGTGCCCGACCCTGCCGTCATCCATCACGATCGGCTCGCCGTGCCGGACCGCGCCGAACGTTTCGACGTAGAACTCGATCGCACGCCGAGCATCGGCGACGACCAGGTACGGCGTCAGTGCGTGTGTCTCGGCCTCGCCCGTGGGTCCGGTCGGGTCCGCGTGGTCGTTCATGACTCCTCCTTCGGTCGGTATGCCGGACGAGTCGGGTGCCCATCATCGCCAGGGGACACCGGTTCGCGACGGCTACGATCCGGCCCGTCTCGCCCGCTTGGGTGAGGAAGTGGCTCGTTCGGCGGGCGGGAAGGAGGTGTCAACGTGCGTGTCTCGGGCCGTCCTCCCCGCCGGAGCGACGAGGTTGCCGTTCCTGCGGCCACTGCTCGGGAGGCGGCTGTCCAGGGGAGTGCTGTCCAGGGGAGCGCTGCTCGGAGGAGCGCTGTGGCGTCTGTTCCACCGGTCGCCGGCGTTGCCTCCGCGGCTGCTCCGGGTCGGGGTGTTCGGTACCCGGGCGCGCCGAGCGTCGCTGCCGGTCCGGGCGTTCGCCAGGGCCGGGCTCGGCCGGATTCGACGTTTGCGACGGCTCCCTGCGCGGGTCGACACCTGCTTGGGGCGGTCGGCCTTCGCGCGGCTGTCGATACGGGCGCGGCGGCGGCTGCGCGGGGCGACCTCGGGGAGGCTCTCCCTGGCGGTCGGGGACGGATTCCGCGCTGTGATTCCGGGCAGGTTCGGCCCGATCGGGGTGTGGTCGAGGACGGTCACCGGGGCGGTTCGGTTGGTCACCGTGTCCGTTCAACAGCGGTTCGGCGACACCGCCGCCACGTTCCGGGCGCGGTTCTGGTGCGGGCCGCCTCGGCCGATTCCGCGGTGGCAGGGGTTCCGAACGCCGGGGCTCCGAACGCAGGGGTTCCGAACGGGACGACTCCGAACGGGGCGGCTCCGGACGCGGGTGATCCGGACGTCGCGGCGCCGCTTCCGGACGTGGCGGTGGCAGCGGCTCCGCACGCGGCGATTCCGAACGGGGCGGCTTCGACCGGGGCGATTCCCCACGTCTGGGTGTCGAACGGACCGGCTGGGAACCTGCCGGATCGGCCGGCAACGGTGCCGAACGCGTCGGTCGGAGCGGCTCGGACCGCGTCGCATCGAACCCGTTCGCTTCGGGAGGCCTCGTCGTCGACGGACCGGGCTCGGAGGCGCCGGCCGTCGACGGACCGGCCTCGGGCGGAACGGCGCCTGGCGGAACGGCGCCTGGTCGAACAGTGCCGGGTGGTGGTGCCGCTTCCGGATCGGCGGGAATGCGCACCGTCGACTCCCCTGCACTCGCCTCGTGGTCCGCCGCTACGTGGTCCGCGTCGCCACCGGGCTCGCCGGTGCCGGCGCCACGGGAACCGTCGGCACCGGACCCGCCTCCGGGCGCATCGGCACTACCCGTACCGGCACCGCGCTTGACCGTATTGCCCACGCGCCGGGACAGACTGCGGGCCAGTTCGTGACTCGGCCGTTCCACGCCTCGATAGCTGATCTCGACCAGTGCCGCCGTGACCAGCAGTGATATCGGCAGCGCGATGGCGAACGGAACCGTCGGGCGCAGCAGGCCGAGCGTGACGAAAATGCCGAGGCCGTGCAGCAGATAGATGGAGTACGAGCGTTCCGACATCGCCGTCCAGAAGCGGAACTGCCGCAGCTTCGGCTCGGCGAAATAGCCCATCAGGAAGAACATCACGGCGATCGACATCGCGAGGTTGTACGAGTCGTCGATGCGCCCGACGTCGATGATGTCGGCGTACACGTACAGCATCCACGCCAGCGCGCCGAACACGCCGCCCGCCCACAGCGGGATCTTCTTCGACGTCGTGGCCCAGACGATCTGGCCGATTATCAGGATCGGCAGGTACGACACGTTGACCGCGAACAGCGACCACGACTCGTTCAGCTCGCTGCGACTCGACAGCACCACGAACACGAACGTCAGCTCGATGCCGATCGCCAGCCACACCGCCCGCCGCAACACCGGCAACAGCGCCAGCAGAATGAGGTAGAACAGGACCTCGATGATCATGGTCCAGGCCACCGGCATGAGGACGACCTGCGGATACAGGATGTAGTTCACCAAGGTCCAGTTGGTGAACATCGTCCACGGCGTCAGCTCCTGCGACTGGCCCGTCGACTGCGGTTCGAGGCCGGCCCACAGCGCGGCCGACGTCAGCAGCAGTACGAACAGCAGTGGCGCGTACACGCGGATGAACCGGTTGAGCGCGAACTTCCGGTACCCCTGGCGGATCGCGATCGGCGTCACGATGAACCCGCTGACCAGGAAGAAGAACGGCACCGCGATCTGGCCGATGCCCTGCGTCGCCATGCGCATGGGTTCGCTGCTGAACGTCTCGACGAACCCGATGACCGGGGCGTTCTCGCCTTTCACCTGCACCCAGGGGTGGGCGATGTGGGAGTAGACCACCAGCAGTGCCGCGATGGCACGGCCCATGTCGACGAACGAGATGCGGGTCTTGTCGTCGCCTTCGAGCGGCTTCGGTCGAGAGCGTGACGTCTTGTCCAACGCACTCACCCCCTCAGACCGGCCGCCTGCATACCTGCCGATTCGTCCGTGACAGGCCACCCCTACGGCCTGGTAGTGCTTTGGTTCACTCCAGCGATGAATCGGGCAAACGGCAGCGTATCCGCAGTTAGCATGGCCGTGGAATCCCGTCCGCCCGATGATCTGTGACACCTGCGCATGACCGAAACGACCGCCGAGCCGTTGCCGACGGCGCCCGCGACGCTTCGCCGGCGGGTGTGGCACGCACTCCGGCCGGTGCTGCCCGCACTGACGGCGTTCTACGCGGTCCAGGTCGTTTCGTACCTCGTCATAGGCATCGTCGCCGAGCGGGCGGGTGCCTCCTTCACGGAGCTGCTCGGCAGCTACGACGTCCACTGGTACGCCGAGATCACCGAGCACGGTTATCGCCAGGACGTCCCCCTCGACGCCGACGGCAACCCCGAACCGGTCAGCCTCGCGTTCTTCCCGCTGTTACCGGGGTTGGCCTCGGTGTTCGGACTGTTCGGCATGCCCGCGGCGGCCGCACTGCTGTTGGTGTCGCTGCTCGCGGGTGGGGTCGCCGCGTGGGGGCTGCACGAGTTCGGCACCCGCCTCGGCGGCCCGCGTGTCGGCAACCTCATGGCCGTGCTGTGGGCGGTCGCGCCCGGCGCGGTCGTGCTGCGCATGGGCTACTCGGAGTCGCTGTTCGTGGCCATCGCGGTGTGGACCCTGTTGGCGCTCGAACGGCGGCAGTGGCTGGCCGCTGGCGGGCTGACGCTGGTCGCGGGCCTGTCGCGGAGCACGGCCGCCGCCCTCATCGCGGCCGTCGGCGTGGCGGCGCTGATCGCGATCGTGCGACGCCGCGACGGCTGGCGTCCCTGGGCGGCTGCGCTGCTCGCACCGCTCGGACTGGTCGCATACCTGCTGTACGTCGGGTGGCGCGGCGGGCGTCTCGACGCGTGGTTCTGGATCCAGGACCACGCCTGGCACATGGGCTTCGACGGTGGCGAGCTCACCTGGATCACCCTCGGCAGGGTGGTCGCCGGCGACGAGCCGATGTGGTCGGTGATCCTCGCCGCGGTCGTGGTGGTGAGCGTCGGGCTGCTGGTGGCGTCGTGGTTCGTCCGGTCGATCCCGCTGCCCGCACACGTCTACACCGCGGTGATGATGGCCTCGGCCCTGGGCACTGGTGCGTTCTGGAACTGCCGGGCGCGGTTCCTGCTGCCCGCGATCACGCTGGCCGTCCCGGTGGCGTTCCTGCTGGCCAGGGCGCCGCGATGGGTGTCGGCCGTCGTGCTGTCACTCGCGTGTGTCGGCGGCGCCTGGTGGGGCGCGTACCTCATGGCGTACGCCGAGCTGAACCCGTAGCGACGTCGACGCGGCGTAATCGACCGCGCAGCTGACCGTCACGAACGTGTGGTCGCACGAAGCCGATCGTGGGAGGGTTACTGCGGGCGGAGCCAGAGTGTGGTGAAGCCGCGCTGGTCCATGCGGGCGTGGTGGATCAGCGTGTCGTCCGGTTCGTCGTCGGCGAGCGTGCCGTCGGCGAGCAGTTCGACCGGCTGGTATCCCCACTTGCGGTAGGCGGCCAGCACTGCGGCGGGATCGTCGCCGAACTCCTCGATCGCCTCCGGCGAGAACTCGCACAGCACGTCCGGCCGGTCCCGTTCGAGCGTCTCCTGCAGCCCGGCGAGCGCGCGGTGGTCCCGGCCCTGCAGATCGGTCTTGACCAGGCCCACCGGCTGCCGCAGCACGTCGGTGCTGCCGTCGAGCCGCACGGACTGCACCATCAGGGCCGCCGTGCCGTCCGGTTCGCGCACCCGGTGGTCACCGCTGTTGCGCTCGTCGGTGTGCGCGAGCACGAGGTTGCCGTCGGTGTCCCACGCCGCCGCTTCCAGCACGCTGACGAGCCCGGAGCGTTCCGTCGGCAGGTTCACGGTCAGGTTGCGGCGCAGGAACTCCGCGTTCGTCGGGTCGGCTTCTACGGCCACGACGTTCGTGACGGCCGACGACGACCGCAGCAGGTTCAGCGTGTGGTAGCCGACGTGCGCGCCGAGGTCGAGGAACGCACCCGGCCGCCGCTGCGCCAACTGCGTCAGCAGCTGTGCCTCGTCCTGTTCCCACGACCGGTGGTGACGGATCCACGGCAGCATCACGTCGTCGACGGGCAGCAGCAGTACGCCCGCGTCGCACACCACGACGTCCCCGCCCTCGGGGATCGGCGCGTGCACGAGCCGCGCGGCCTCCAGTACGGCCTCCAAGTCGCGGCCGAGTCGCTGGATGGCGTGCTCGTCATTGTCGAACCGCTGGTCACGGGCCTGGATGAGCTCGTGCACCGCCTCCTGACGCCGTTCGACATCGGATGCCACGTGTGCGAGCCGGTCGGCGACCTTGCGGATGTCGGCCCTGCTGCTGCGGAACTCCTCGACGCTGACGCTGTCGGTCTGGCGCAGTTCGTCCACCGTGCGGCGCAGCTGGTCGGCCCGCTTCTCCTGTCTGCGGGCGGCTTCGCGCGCCGCAGCGGCCTCGCTCGACGTCGCTTCGACGGACCGTTCGAGCGCTTCGATCCGCCCGAGCAGCCGCTGCATGGTCGCCTCGGACCCGTCCTGCAGGGCGCCGAGCACCTTGCGCTGGTGGACGTCGTAGTGGTCGAGCAACCGTAGTACGGCCTTGCGCAGTGCGGGTGCGATCGGCGAGCGTGCCGCGGCGCCGGTCTCGGGCCGCCACCGCAGTGCTTCGCGGGACTCGCGCATCGGCGTCAACGGGTCCTCGGGAGCGGGTGCCTGTTCGGCGGCCCTGCGGCGGTCGAGCCACGTACGGTGCGCGCGTTCCAACTCGGTGCGCAGCCACGTCGACGCGGCTTCCATCGACCGCGTGCGCAGGATGTGCTCCCGCGCGGCCCGCCCCCGGCGTGCGGCTTCCGCGGGCACGTCGGCGATCTGGCGCATCGCGTCGGCCGCGGCCTCGACGTCGGGTTCGGCCCACAGCGCACCCGGGTGGTACGGCTCGCAGCCGTCACCGACGGGCACCATGCGGTACGGGACAGGCCAGCCGGTGTCGGCGTCGAGGAACTCCGTGGTGCTGGAGTACGCGGTGCTGATCACCGGCATGCCGCGCGCCATCGCCTCGGCGATCGTCAACCCGAAGCCCTCGCTGCGGTGCAGCGAGACGTAGCAGTCGGCGGAGGCGTACAGGTCGGCCAGCTCGGCGGTGCTGACATACCCCTCGACGAGTTCGATGCGGGCGTCGTCGGCGACCATCGTGCGCAGGCGTTCGGCGGCCTGCGGGTGCAGATCGCCGTTGATCGTCTTCAGGACGAGTCGCGCATCGGTGCGGCCCTCGAACGCGATCCGGAACGCCTCGACCGCACCCCACGGGTTCTTGCGTTCGCCGACGCTGTTGAAGTCGAACGCGAACAGGAACCGCGTCGGATCGCCGGCCTTCCGCACGCGCGCGGTCGGCCCGGGGTCGCGCACGGGCACAGGGATCGTCTTCACCGGTACCGGCGAGTGGGCGGCGAACGCGGCGCGGCAGAAGTCGCTGACGGTCCACACCTCGTCGACCATGCCGAACGCCTCGTGCTGCCACTCCGGGAAGTCCTCGAGCTCCCACGCCCACAGCCCGATGCGGTACCGGTCCCGGACGACGTCGGGGTGCGTCGACGCGGCCAGGCGCGTCTGGTCGGCGTTGACGGCGACGATGCTGAGCGGGAACCGCGGATCGCCCGTGGTGGCGGGCCGTTCGACGCCGGTGCGGTTCGACACCGCCTTCTCCTCGACCACCGACGCCACCTCGACGCCCGCGTCGACGATCGCGTCGTGGATGACCCTGCCCATCTCGCCGAGTCCCAGTTCGGCGGTCAGATAGCCGAGGAGGTTGACACCGAAATCCTCGTCCGGTTCGCGCGGCTCCGGCTGCCGGTGCGGCAGCGCCCACTCCGGCAGCACGCCCTCGCCGAGGCCCGAGCTGGTGCACCACGTGCGGAAACCCTCGGCGTCGGCGCCGGTCGGATGCGGGAACGCGAGCTGCAGGTCCGTCCGTTCCCGCCAGACGGCCATGGCCATGCGGTTCAGTCCGGCGGCGGTCTGCGCGTGGTCGGCGGGCGCCGACAGCCACGCGCGCAGCGCCTCGCCGCCGTCCTCACCGTAGGCGTGGGGCGGCATCGGTTCACGGCGGCCGGCGCCCCGGGCGGTCTCGTCGGGCGTCTCGGCCGCGATCCAGCCGTCGCGGAACAGCCGTCGGCAGCCCGCGGGCAGCGGGGTGCCGTCACCGAACGTGGCGAAGCCGTAGGGGATGGCGTCCAGCGTCTCGGCGTACCCGGACGACTTGAGTGCCGCGCCGTAGGCCTCGCACAGGGCGCGCAGGTCGGGGTTGTCCGACAGCAGCACGCGCGGGTTGCGGGCGCAGTGGAACGTCAGCAGCCACGGCTTCTCGGGGCGATAGCCGGAGAAGTGGAAGAACCGCAACGTGTGACCGCCCGCGGTGAGAGTGTCGTCGTGGGCGCGTTCGACGGGGCGTTCGTGCAGGTTCCAGTACGCGACGTTGAAGCCGGGGTCGGTGAGCACCACGTGCCGGAACAGCGCCGGCACCTGATCGACCCAGCGCTGGTCGGTGAACAGTTGCGCCTCGGGCGCCACGATCGCGTCCTGGCGCAGCCTGCCTGCCCAGAACTCGAGGAACTCCTCCGATCCGGGTCCGACGCCTACGAATCCGAGGTTGAAGATGCCGGTGCCCATGATGACCGCGTCGTCGGGTTCCTTGCCGTCACGCGGCAGCGGTGCGGTGAAGTGCGGGGTCAGCACGATGCTGTGGTCGAGTGCCAGCTCGGCGACCTCGGGCATCGGCGAGAACACCTGGATGTCCGGGTCGAGGTAGATCACCACCGACGAACTCGCGCGCAGCTCGCGCAGCAGGTACGGCTTGACCGCCGTCGCCAGCTCGGTGATCGAGTACGCCGTCGCCATGCGCAGGTACGTCTCGGCGTCGATCCCGAACGCCGACGGCCCGACGATGCGCATGCCGTCGATGACCGTCTCGTCGTCACCGGGATCCTCGGCGCCGATGCCGCGATCGCTGTCGATGACGCCGACGACGAACTGGTGCTCCGGATGGTGCTTGAGGTACGACGCCGCGAGCACCCGCGCCGCGGGCAGGTAGTTGCGGGCGACGATGGTGCAGGCGGTGACCACCGTCAGATCACCGCTGGCCTGGCTCGGCTCACTCATCGGCGGGCAGGTTCTCGAGCTGGGTCGTCAACGTCGTCTCGAACTTGTCGCGGATGCCGTCCAGCTTCATCTCCCCGGACACACCCTCGATGCGCACCAGCACGTCGCCGGACAGGTAGTGGCCACGCATCGTCGCGTTCTGGGTGACCTTGCCCTTGTCCTTCTTCTGCTGGATCTCGGTGACCTGCACCGAACCGGGCACACCGTTGATCGACGTGTTCTTCTGGCCGTTCTTGAGCTGGATGTCGCGCAGTTCGCCCACCGCCGCCGACGCGGCGTCCTGGTCGGCCACCTTGACCATGAGCACGACCGTCTTCACCTTCCCGCCGTCGTGCCGGTACACGGCGTACTCGGCCTCGCCGGGTGCGGTGCCCTGGTAGGCGGAGAGTTCGTCGTCGTTGAGCAGGTTGATGTTGGCGATGTCGTCCCACGACTTGAGCGACGCGCTGCTTTCGACCTGGCCCTGCTGGCCGTCGAGCGGCATGTCGTCCTTCGGCTCCGGTGCCTGGCTGCTGCTGTTGCCGCCACCGCCTTGCTGGCCCTGGTTGCCGCCTTCCGCTGTCGGCTCACCGTCACCGGAGCCGAACAGGAAGAACGCGCCCGTGGCGATGCCTGCCAGCAGCACGACCGCGGCGATGATCGCGAAGATCTTGCCCTTGCCGCCCTTCGACTCGTTGTCGAACGAGTCCTCGGGGCCCTGGCCCCATTCGGCGGAGTCGCCGGGGGAGACGGGCGGGAACTCGCCGCCCCACGGCGGGCTCTGGTCGACGTCGGGAGCGTTCCACGGCTGCTGCTGCGCCTGCGCGGGCTGGGGGAAGCCGGCGGCGGGGGAGGCCTGCGGCTGGTACGGCGGCTGCGGCGGCGCCACCGGCTGCACGGCCTGGGTGGCCTCGGCGTCGCCAGGGCGGACGGCCTGCGTCGCCTCCGGGTCGGAAGGCCGCACCGCTTGCGTGGCCTCGGGGTCGCCGCCCGGCTGCGCCGGTTGCGGAGGCGTCTGCGCGCTTCCAGCAGGGGGCTGACCAGTTTGGCCGGTCTGGCCGGGAGGCGGGCCCACCGCGGCGATGACCTGCGTCGAGTTGCCGTCGCCGCCCTGGTTCTGGGGCGGCTGCTGGCCCTGCGGCGGTGGCGGCTGTTGTGGGTTCTGCGACTGCTGGGGCTGCGGCGGCTGTGGCTGCTGCTGCGCCTGCGGCTGGGGCTGAGGAGCCTGCTGCGGCTGAGGCTGACCCTGCTGCTGGGGCTGACCCTGCTGAGGCTGCTGACCCTGCTGGGGCTGGGCGCCGGCCTGCTGGGCGGGGTCCGGCTGGCCGGGCTGCTGGGGCTGGGCAGGTGCCTGTCCGGGCGCCTGCGCCTGCGCGCCCGCGGCCTCGTCACCGTGCGTGACAGCTGACGACAGCACCTGGTCGCGTCGGACGCGGTAGTCGTCCGCGGAGAGTCTGCCCGCTGCAAGCTCCTCGTCCAGCTTGCGCAACTCTTCCTGCCAGGACACCACGTACCCCCTGCTCGATCAGCGCCGCCTGCTCCGGCGACCGCTTCCTGCGATGTGTTCGAACTGCGCTCATTCTGCACGGTGTGCAGGCCGTGAGAAGGCGTGGGTCGTTTTGTGACCTCCCCGATTCCTGCCGGTCACCGAGAAGCTCTCGCGAACCACCGACCGGCGGGTGCGGGTCGCGAAACCGTGGTCGGCCGCCACGCGAGGTGCTGTGTTTCAGCACGTGGGGAGGGGCTTCAGGACGCGGGGAGTGCGTCCTGCATCGAGGTGAGCGTTTCCTCGAGGCGGCGGATCAGTTCCTGCTCGTCACCGCCGTTCGGCTGGGACACGCCGATGCCGACGGCGTGATTGCCCGAGGCGTACCAGACGATGCTCACCCGGCCGCCGGACTGCTGCCCGGTGAACGCGATGAAGCGGGGGTCGTCACGCAGGCGTTCGTTGGCGAACCCTTCCTTGACCAGGGTCGTGTTCATCGCGCGCTGCAGGCCGACGGCCTTCTGCCCGCTCGGCGTGCGCGCCACGACGAGGCTGTGGCCCTCGTTGCCGTTCTCGCCTGCCGCGGAGGCGCGGTAGACGAGGTCGGCGACGCCGAACTTGCGCATCGACTCCGCGTCGACGTCGGTGATGAACCCGAGGTCGAGGGCGCGGTCGATCGACATCGTCGAGTTGTCCGGGCTCGGCTCGCCGGGCAGTTCGGGCAGGCGGTCCCCGAGCGGGGCTTCTTCGTCGCCGGGGTTGCCGGACCCGCCGTCGGGGTCGGCCAGCGTGCCTGACGTCGGGGTGGGTGCGGCCTCGTCGTCGCCGGAGCCGCCGCCGAGCCACCATGCGCCGCCGATCACGCCGCCCAGCACGACGAGGACCACCAGCGGCACGACGATCCAGGCCACCTTGCGCTTCTTCGGCGGTGAGGAGAAGTCGGGATAGGCGCTCGCCTGGGCCGCCGCGGAGATGTCGTCCGTCGACGAGGCGTCGACCGCCGGTGCGGTGCCGCCCGAGCCGAACCCGCCGGTGGAACCGTTCGCGGGAGTCTGCGGCACGAACAGTGGTGCGGGCGCGCGCCGGGCCGTTGACGGGGCGTGGCTGAGCGGCGTCGGAGCCGGCTTCGTCGACGCGGGCTGCGCTGCGGAGGGTGTGGTGGAGGGTGTGAACGTGCCGGGCTGGACGTCGGCGGCGTCGCTGCCCGCCGACAGCTGTGCCTCGGCGGCGGGGTTGGCGGCCGCCCACGTCGGCCCGTCCTGCTGCGTCGGCCGAGTCCCAGGGGTCGTCGCTGCCGGGCTCGTCGTCGACCCGGCGGCGCTCTGCTCGCGGGAGTCGTCTTGCCTGCCGGAGCCGGAGCCGGAGCCGGAGTCGTCGCCGGAGCCGGAGGTGTCGGTACCGGCGGTGCCGGTGTCACCGGAGGTGTCGGTGTCGCCGACGTAGCCGCCGTCGCCGGAAGCCTCGGCGAGTACCTCGTCACGCTTGCGCCGGTGCTCGGCCTCGGTGAGCGCACCGGCGGTGAGCTGGGCGTCGAGACGTCTCAGCTCTTCTTGCCAGCTCATGACGGGCTCCCCTGTGGTTCTGCCTGCTCGGGTGGGCGGTGGTGCCTGCGCGCCGTCGCCACGCCTTGCACGTACGACGAGCACAGTACTGGCAGATGCGGGGTCGTTATCACGGGTCGGAAGGAGAATGTGTCGCCTACCATGGCCGTATGTCGCTTTTCGGTCGAGACAAGACGCGCCGGGTGTCGGCGGACGAGGCCCTGCCGGGCCGCTCCGAACCGCTGGTGACTCCGGAGCTGCACGCCGTGCATCCGGACCGGCGCATCAAGCCGCCGTTCCCGGAAGGCATGCGCACCGCGGTGTTCGGCCTCGGCTGTTTCTGGGGTGCGGAGCGGTTGTTCTGGATGACCGACGGCGTGTACTCGACGGCCGTCGGCTACGCGGGTGGGCACACTCCGAACCCGACGTACGAAGAGGTGTGCACCGCCCTGACCGGCCACACCGAGGCGGTCCTCGTCGTCTACGACCCGCAGCGGGTGAGCTACGAACAGCTGCTCAAGGTGTTCTGGGAAGGCCACGACCCGACGCAGGGCATGCGCCAGGGCAACGACGTCGGTACCCAGTACCGCTCCGCGATCTACTACGACGGTGACGCGCAGCGGGCCGTCGCCGAGTCGTCGTGGGAGGCGTTCCAGCAGGCGCTGCGCGCGGCGGGTCAGGGCGAGATCACCACGGAGCTCGCGCCGCTCGGCGAGTTCTACTACGCCGAGGACTACCACCAGCAGTACCTGTACAAGATGCCGAACGGCTATTGCGGCCTCGGGGGCACCGGCGTGTCCTGCCCGGTCGGCCTCGGCGTGGAGTCGTAGGCCGCCCCGCCGGTGTCGCATTCGGGTCCACCTCGAACGACGACTGTGACCGCCCCCGACTGGCTCACTTCGGCGCCGATCGCCCATCGCGGCCTGCACGAGGCGGGATCGCGTCCGGAGAACTCGCTGGCCGCGTTCACCCGCGCCGTCTCGGAGAGCGTGCCGTTCGAGTTCGACGTCCAGCTGAGCAGGGACGGTGTGCCGGTCGTGCTGCACGACGCCGACATCGCCCGGATGACCGGTGGTGCGGGCCTGGTGCGTGACCTCGACTGGGCGCAGCTGCGGACGTTACGGGTCGGCGAGTCCGGTGAGCCCGTCCCGCGGCTCGACGAGGTCCTCGACACGGTGGACGGCGAGGTTCCGATGGTGGTCGACGTCCGCCGCTGGGGTTTTTCCCGTTCGGCGACGCTCGAACGGGCTGTCGCCGACCGGCTGCGCAGCTACGCGGGTGCGGCGGTCGTGCAATCCTTCGACCCGGTCGCGGTCGCGCGGTTGCGGCGACTGTTGCCGGATCGGGCCGTCGGTCAGGCGTCCGGATCGTTACCTTCGGCCGGTCGGCTGAAGACCGTGCTGGGAAGAATGATGCTGACGAACGCGGTCGTGCGCCCGGATTTCCTCACCTACGAACTGGCCGCGCTGCCGGATCCGTTCGTCACCTTCTGGCGCGGCCCCCGACGGCCGGTGCTCGCCTACACCGCGCATTCCCCTGCAGACGCCGCCCGAGCCGTCCGGTTCGCCGACGGCTACTTCTTCGCCGGGTTCACGCCGGAGGCTCGTTTCTGACCGCGGGTACGGCGCCGTGCACGTCGTAGGTCGGAAACGCCATGTCGGAGAAGAAGTCGTCCGCCTCCTGCTTGCGGATGTCGATGAGCTTCCGAGCGAATGTCCGCGTGATCTCCCGTTCCTCGGCGCTGGGTGCGTCGTCGCCGGAGCCGAGCGCATCCAGTCGACTGTGCCACTCCCACCAGGCCGCGGTGACCGCACGTTCGGTGTTGCGCAGCAGGATCCAGGACTGGTCCCACCGGTAGAACGCGCGGAGTGCGGTGATGCCGGCGACGATCACGCCCGCCACCGAGACGACCAGGTCACGGCCGGGGTAGTCCAGTGTGACCAGCAGTGGCAGTCCGGCGCCGATGAGAATCACCGTGATCCCGCTGAGTCGGAAGAACCGCCGATGCCACGTGGCGCGGGAACCGTAGAAGCTGCGGAGGCGCAGGGCGTACGTTTCGACCGCCGTCGCATATCCCGACGAGCGCGGATCCGGCAGCGTGTCCGGGAAGGGTGGGCGGAACTTCATCCCCATGAACCCTCCCCAGTGGCCGGTCCGCGGATTCGCGAACGGCGTGGATGCTACTGAAGGAAGTGTGCCGGGTGCGACCGCCACAGGGTCGGACGAACCATGAACAGCTGCGCCGACGACAAGGCAGGACATGCGATGGGTGAGATGCCGAAGCGCTCGGTCAGCGTCGCCGGGATCGTCGTCGATTCCGACGACCGTGTCCTCGTGATCCGTCGCCGCGACAACGGGCGCTTTCGCGGTTCGCGTACACGACGCGTTCGACAGCAGCCGCACACGCGCGCACGACGGGGTGCGGCTCGTAGCGGGGTTGTAACGACCGCCAGTCGCAACACAGGCGCCGGAGCGCAGAACACGCGGTCCCGAACGCAGGACACGCGGACGCTGAGTGCAGAACACGCGGGGCTGAGTGCAGGACACGCGGACGCGACATGCGGGCCCCGGCACGCGGGGTTTATCGCTCGTGGTCGCCGATGGCGAGGGTGATCAGCATCGCGAGGCGTTTGCGTGGTTCGTCGAGGCGCAGGTCGGCGAGTTCGGACATCTTGCGCAGGCGGTTGCGGATGGTGTTGGGGTGGACGTCGAGGTGGTCGGCCGCGGCGTTGAGGTCGCCCTGCGCCTCGAGCCACGCGCGGAGTGTGGGCAGTAACCGGGTGCCGTGCGCATCGTCGTGCCGGGCCAGGTGCGCGATCGGTCCCCGCGACGGCACACGTCCCGCCGCGGCCGCGGTGCGGAGGCGTTGCAGCAGGATCTCGTCCCAGGCCTCGTCGTAACAGACCGGCTCGGTCCCGGCGCGTGCCGTGTGCAGTGCGAGGCTTTCGTCCGCCTCCTGGCTGCTCGCGGGGATCTCACCGGGCTCGGCGGGTGCGCCGATGCCCGCGGCGAGCCTGGCATGGCGGGGCAGTCCCTGGGCGAGCTCGTGGAGCCATTCGAGCGCGGGCGCCGGATCGTCGTCGCACGGAAGCAGCGTGTAGACGGTGTTGCCGAACAGTGTCGTCCTGCCGGGGCGCGACCAGCCGAAACCGGTGGTGGCTCGTTCGAACGCCAGCAGGATCGCGGCGTTGCGTTCGGCCGCCGTGTGCGCCTGCAGTGCGATGACGCGGTGCCGCCGGGGTGGAAGGCCGAGTTTCCCGATGACGGCGGCCGCATCGGGAGTGCCCTCCAGTAGCTGGATCACCAGTTCCGATTCGACCTGTCGCTCCAGATCGGCGCTCACCCGGGAACGCAGCAGGTGCAGCGCCACGGTGTGGGCGCCGTCGGCGAGCACCCGCGTGCGGACCGGATCGAGCGGGCCGTCGCACGTGACCCACAGCGATCCCAGCAGCTCACGGCCCGCGCGCACCGCGACGACGGTCCGGTCCTGCAAGCCGTGCTCCGGGGCGCCGGTGATGTGAAGCGGCTCGTCGGACATGGCCAGATGCGTGAACACGCCGCGCTCGTCGAACAGTGCCCGCACCCCCTCCGGCACCCGCCTGCCGAGGATCGTGTCGAGCCGGGCCGCGTCGGTGTCGTGCTGCACGCTCGAGTAGGCCATAACCCGGGAGAGCTGGTCCTCGATGGTCACCGGGCCGCCGACACCGGCGGCGATGCTGTCGGCGAGGGTGAACAGGTCGCTCGGTCCCCGGCCGGCTTCCGTCTCCCGGCCCTCCAGCACCAGGCCGTACACGACGCCGGCCACCTGGCTCCAGGACACTTCCGCGGGCACCAGCAACAAGCAGATCTCGGCGGCCCGTGCCGCTGCGACGACGCCCTCGTCGAGGTCACAGTCGGCCCTGATCAGTACGGCCCTGGCCTGCGCGGCGCGTCCCAGCTCGAGCGCACGGGCGGTGTCGGGGACACCGACCGCCAGCAGCGCGTCGCCCAGGACCGGACCGTCGCCTGCCGGGTCGTGCATCGCCACGCTGTGCAGCTCGGCGTCCCTGTCCCGGTTGTGGCCCGAGGCACGCACGTCGTAGCCGCCCAGCACGTTGATGAGGCGATCCAGCCTGACCATCCACGACCAGCCCTGCGCGAATCCGCCGGGGCACCGCCCGGATGAGCCGATCGTACGCTGGCCGATCCGGACAATCCCGCAAGCCGAGGTTGTTGACTTCGCACAACACGGTGGCGGCCCGGTTCGGTCATGCTCACTGGAGTCGGACCGGACACGGGAAGGTACTCATGCTCAACGCCGCAGGCAGCTTCGATCACCCGCGGACGGCGGTCGTCGTCGGAGCAGGCGTGGTCGGCTTGTCGACCGCCTGGTTCCTGCAGGAACACGGGGTCGAGGTGACCGTCGTCGACCGCCGGGGCGTGGCCGCGGGGTCGTCCTGGGGCAACGCGGGCTGGCTCTCGCCGGGGCTGGCGCTGCCGCTCAACGACCCCGGCGTGCTCCGCTACGGGCTGCGCTCGTTGTTCGACCGCACCGCGCCGCTGCACGTGCCTGCCAGGGTCGATCCGGCGCTCTGGCGGTTCCTGCTCCGCTTCGCCGCACGCTGCACCACGAGCGGTTGGGACCGTGTGGCCCGTGCGAACCTGCCGCTCAACGTCGAGAGTTTGAAGGCCTACGACACGCTCGCGGCCGGCGGTGTGGAGACCGGAGCGGTGCAGGCTCC
The DNA here is from genome assembly GCF_024648885.1 of Prauserella salsuginis. Taxonomy (GTDB): domain Bacteria; phylum Actinomycetota; class Actinomycetes; order Mycobacteriales; family Pseudonocardiaceae; genus Prauserella; species Prauserella salsuginis. Next base: position 329,056 of record NZ_JANBBF010000009.1, read on the forward strand.
GATCACCGCCGCGTTCGAGAACCACGATCAGGCCGCCGCGCTGATCGACGAGTTCGACCGGCTCGGCGACGCCGGCCAGGACGTCTCGTACGAGCGGCTGAGCGTCGGCGAGCTGCGGGACCGGCTGCCGCAGGCGTCCGACCGGCTCGGCGAAGGCATCCGCCTCGACGGCCAGCGCTACCTCGACCCCGGGGAGTTCGCCGGCAGGCTCGCCGACGCGGTGCGCGAGCGGGGCGGTGTCATCCGCGACGGCTTCGACGTGATCGACGTGCGGCCCCACGATCACGCCGTGACGCTGGCGTCGACGTCGTCGGCCACGGTGTCGGCGCACGTCGCGGTCCTGGCGGGCGGCGCATGGTTCAACCGGCTCGGCCGCCGGTTCGGGATCCGGGTGCCGGTCCGCGCCGGTCGTGGCTATTCGTTCACCGTGCCCACCGACGAGCCGGTGACCGGTCCCGTGTACCTGCCGGGGATCCGCGTGGCCTGCACGCCTTATCAGGGTGCGCTGCGCGTCGCGGGGACCATGGAGTTCCGCAGTGCCGACGATGCGCTCGACCCCGCGCGGATCGACGCCGTCGTCGAATCCGCGCGCCCGCTGCTGGCCGGGGTCCGCTGGGAGGAGCGCCGCGACGAATGGGTGGGCGCCCGCCCGGTCACCCACGACGGCAAACCGATCATCGGCGCGACGAACGCACCGGGCGTGTACGCCGCGGGAGGCCACGGCATGTGGGGCCTGACGCAGGGCCCCGCGACCGGGCGCCTGCTCGCCGAGCAGATCGTCACCGGTAAACGGCCGGATGTACTCCACGAGTTCGATCCGCTGCGCTGAACACCGCCGAGAGCTGCAGCCATGACCGAGCACGGGGGCCAGCACTCCGGCGGGCCACATCCGAACGACGACGAACGCGCCGAACTGGAATGGCTGCGCGTCGAGAACCAGCTGTTGCGCACCCAGCGCGACGTCCTCGAACGCATCGCCACCGGATTCGCCGAGGACCTGGGCATCGCTTGGCCCGGCGCCGCCGCCCGGCCCGACGGCTCACCCCGCGGGGACACGCGATGACCGCGGGAGGGACCGGCTCGACGCGCAACCGGCTCCACGGCCCGCTCGCGAACCTCTCAGGGCGGTGTCCAGTCCAGCGTGGCGTCGAACGCGCGGAGTGCCAGGGCGTCCGGGACGGCACCGACGAGCGCGTTCCGGACCGTGGTCGTCGTGCGGCCGCGCATCCCCGCCGCCCTTCCTGCGCTGCGGGAGCGGCGCGCCAGCCGATGCACGCGGGGTAGCCGTCGACGGTCGTAGACCCGCAGCCGCTGGGCGATGTCGCGATCGGCTCCGGCGGCGAGGGCACTGGCGAGCTCGACGGAATCCTCGAGGGCCTGGCACGCGCCCTGGCCGAGATTCGGGGCCCAGGCGTGCGCGGCGTCGCCGACCAGGACGGCTCGCCCGTGGACCAGGGTGCGCAGCGGGGCGAGGTCGGCGAGTTCGTTGACCAGCAGCTGCGACGGTTCGACACTCGCGAGCAGCTGCGGCAGCGGGTCGTGCCAGGAGGCGAACCGGTGACGCAGCCACGGCAGCGCCTCGCCGGGCCCGGACGGGACCCCCGAGGCCACGGGCACGACCAGGAAGACGTAGAGCCGCCCGTCGGGCAACGGCGCGATTCCGGCGTAGTCGCCGCGTCCCCAGCTTTCCCCGCCCTCCACGTCGCCGGGGTCGGCGAGTCGGCCGATGAACCGGGCGGCGAGCATGCCGGTCGAGCGAACCCTGGCGCGTGACCACAGCGACCCGCGCACCGCGCTCCCCACACCGTCGGCACCGATCACCACGTCGCCTCGCACGGATTCGCCGTTGCCGAGGGTCACGGCCGTATCCGGGTCGGCGGTGTCCGCGTCGACGCCGCGTACCTCCGCCGAGGTGCGAACCCGGACGTCGCGGCAGGCGTCCCGCAGCGTCGCCAGGAGTTCCCCGCGTTCGACGACCACCATGCCGTCGCCGAACCGGGCGGCCAGCGCGTCGGAATCGGTGCGGGCGAGCCACCGGCCGCGACTGTCGCGGATCCCGCCCGAACCCTGCACCAGCCCGAGACCGCGGATCCGCTCGCCGAGGCCGAGTGCGTCGAGCGCCCGCAGCGCGTTGGGCCACAGCGTGATCCCGGCACCGACCTCGGAGATCGACGGTTTCCGCTCCAGCACGGTCACCTGCCACGAGCGGCGCTGCAGCGCGACAGCCGTGGCCAGGCCGGCGATTCCGCCACCCACCACGACCGCGTGTTCCGACATGGGTTCATCATGCCCCGCGCTCGCTTACCCTCCGCGCGGTACCGCCCGAACCCGCTTCGCGCCGCTGCCTACGCCCGCCCGTCTCCCGCCACCGCCCAACCGGACACGCTGCGCGTGACTGCCTAGGATTCAGGCATGCCGGATACGCAGTATGAGAACTTGCTTCAGCACGTGCTGGAGGGCGGTGCCCGCAAGGCGGACCGCACCGGCACGGGCACACGGTCGATCTTCGGTCACCAGCTGCGCTATCGGCTGTCCGACGGGTTTCCGCTGATCACGACGAAGAAGGTCCACTTCCGCTCGATCGCCTACGAACTGCTGTGGTTCCTGCGCGGCGACGCCAACGTGACGTGGCTGCGGGAGAACGGCGTCACGATCTGGGACGAGTGGGCCGCGCCGGACGGTGACCTCGGCCCGATCTACGGCGTGCAGTGGCGGTCGTGGCCGACACCCGACGGCGAGCACATCGACCAGATCAGCGAGGTGCTGCGCACGCTGCGCGAGAATCCCGACTCCCGGCGGATCATCGTGTCGGCGTGGAACGTGGCCGACATCCCGCAGATGGCGTTGCCGCCGTGCCACGCGTTCTTCCAGTTCTACGTCGCCGACGGCGAGCTGTCCTGCCAGCTGTACCAGCGCAGCGCGGACCTGTTCCTCGGCGTGCCGTTCAACATCGCCAGCTACGCGCTGCTGACACACATGATCGCCGACCAGGTGGGCCTGCGGGTCGGCGACTTCGTCTGGACCGGCGGTGACTGCCACATCTACGACAACCACGTCGACCAGGTCCGCACCCAGCTCTCCCGCGAGGCGCGGCCGTTCCCGACACTCAGCCTGAAGCCCGCCGACAGCCTGTTCGACTACACCTACGAGCACTTCGACGTCGACGGCTACGACCCGCACCCCGGCATCAAGGCACCGGTGGCGGTGTGATCGGGCTGATCTGGGCGCAGTCCGCGAACGGCGTCATCGGCCGCGACGGCACCATGCCGTGGCATCTACCGGAGGACCTCAAGCACTTCCGTTCGGTGACCGACGGCGCGACCGTGCTCATGGGCAGGCGTACGTGGGAGTCGTTGCCGCCCCGGTTCCGGCCGCTACCCGGTCGGCGCAACCTCGTGTTGTCGCGTACCCGGCAGGAGGGCGCGGAGACGTTCGCGGACCTGTCGGAGGCACTCGACGCGGCGTCGGGAGACGTGTGGGTCATGGGCGGCGCGGCCGTCTACCGGGCGGCGTTGCCGATCGCCGACCGCGTCGTGGTCACCGAGATCAGCGAACACTTCGACGGCGACACGACGGCGCCGGACGTCGGCAGACCGCCGGACTCCGCAGGACCGTGGCTCGAGTCGTCCACCGGACTGCACTATCGGATCCTCGAATGGGAAGGGCCTGGCCGGGGCTGATCCGCAGTGGCCGACGGGAGGAGAGCGATGCAGCCGGAGCAGGTGAGGAGTCCGGCTCACCCCGCGCGGCCGGACGACTGCGTCGCCGGGCCCGCCATCGCCATGACCGGACTCGCGGCGGATCAGGTCGCGTTCGCGGCACCCGTGATGTTGCGGGCCATGCCGCCGAACACGATGTCGTGGAAGGGCGAGATGGCGCGCCAGTACAGCTGGCCGGCAAGCCCGTGGGGTTCGAACAGGGCTCGTTGCCGGTAGCGTGCGCCGTCGCCGTCCGGCTCGACGGCGAGTTCGAGCCACGCGCGGCCCGGCAGCTTCATCTCGGCGCGGAGCCGGAGCAGGTGTGGCCGTTCGATGGCTTCGACGCGCCACCAGTCGAGTGCTTCGCCGAGGTGCAGCTCGTGGGGGTCGCGGCGACCGCGTCGCAGGCCGACGCCACCGGCGATCCGGTCGGCCCAGCCGCGGACCGACCATGCCAGCGGGAACGAGTACCAACCGTGTTCGCCGCCGATGGCTTCGACGACCTCCCACAGTTGTTCGGGCGTGGCGTCGGTGCGGCGCTCGCGGACGTCCCGGTACATGGTCCCGCCGGACCAGTCGGGGTCGGTGGGCAACGGGTCGGACGGCGCGGCCGGCCACGTCGCGTCGGACCACCGAGTCGGGACCTCGCGGTCGCGGATACGGGTGAGCGCGAGTTCGAGCGCCCGTTCGTAATGCAACAGGCCCTCGGCGGGCGGAGCGATGTAGGCGTCGATGTCGTGTTCACGGCGAACGACTTCGTGGACGAGCGATTCGATCAGCGGGATGCCGATGCTGCGCGGTACCGGGGTCACGAGGTTCACCCACTGGGCGGACAACCATGGAGTCAGCACGGGGACAGGGAGCACGACCCGCCGGGGCAGGCCGGACACGACCGCGTAGCGGCGCATCATCTCGAGGTACGTCAGCACGTCGGGTCCGCCGATGTCGAACCGGCGGTGGACGTCGGCGGGAAGTTCGGCCGCACGGGTGAGGTAGTGCAGTACGTCCCGCACGGCGATCGGCTGGATGCGGTTGTGGACCCATCGCGGCGCCACCATCACCGGGAGCCGCTCGGTGAGATACCGCAGCATTTCGAAACTGGCCGAGCCGGATCCGATGATCACCGCCGCCTGCAGCGCCACGGTGGGCACACCCGAGTCGAGCAGGATCTGCCCGACCTCGTCCCGCGAAGCCAGGTGCTCGGACAACGGCTCGTCCCCAGCGGGCGTGATGCCGCCGAGGTAGACCAACCTGGACAGACCCGCCTCGCGCGCGGCCGCAGCCACGTTCTCGGCGGCGGCCCGGTCGACCCGCACGAAATCGGACCGATGCAGTGCGTGCACGAGGTAATAGGCCACCTGACTGTCCGCCAAGGCGGCGGCCATGTCGGACGGATCGGTGACGTCGCCGCGCACGAGCTCGACCTCGTCTCGCCACGGCACTTCGTCGAGTTTCTCGGGACTGCGGGCCACGACGCGCACCTCGTGTCCCGCCTCGAGCAGTTCGGGCACGAGCCTGCCGCCGATGTACCCCGTCGCACCGAGCACCACACAGCGCATTCATCGACTCCCTTCACAGGCGATGCGATAGCCCTCGCGATAGGTCGGGTAGGCGAACGTGAAGCCGCTCGCGCGAAGCCGCCGACCGTCGCAGCGTTTGCCGGGCCCCCGCGCGGACTGCTCGTCGATGACCGGGGGCTCCGCGACGCCCAGCTCCGCGGCGATGAAACGCAGCACGGCGCCCCGTTCGGCCGGTTCGTGGTCTACCCCGAGGTAGAGCGGATCGGGCCGGGCCACGCGGCTGGTCAGGTGCACGATCGCGGCGGCGGCGTCGTCGCGGTGGATGCGGTTGGTGTACACGGGCCGGGAGTGGACGGTCGCGGTGCCGTCGCGCACCGAGGCGACGAGACGCCCGGGGCCCGGCCCGTAGAGTCCGGCCAGTCGCAGCACGATCGCATCCGGCCGCCACTCGTGTAGGCGTTGTTCGGCGACGCGTAGTTGTTCGCCGGTAGCGGTGTCGGGGTCGGCGGGGGTGTGCTCGTCGACCAGCGTCCCGTCTCCCTCCCTGTAGACCGCGGTCGACGACACCAGCAGCACCCGTGGGCTGCCGGGCACGTCCCGGTCGATCGCCGCGAGCACGTTCTCCACACCGTTGACGTAGGTGTCGCGATAGGCGTCGGCCGTGCGGTCGTCGGCGGTCAGGGCCACGACGACCACGCCGGTGTCGCTGGGCAGGCGGGGTTGCTCCGTCCGCAGGTCGACGGCCTGGCCTTCGACGGTGGCCGGTAGCAGGTCCGGGTGGCGACGCAAGCCGAGTACCCGGTAGCCGTCGCCGGCGAGCCGCACCGCGACGCGGGTGCCGAGGTCTCCGCAGCCCGCGAGCACGGCGGTCGGCGCAGGGCGTGCCGACCCGGACGGGTTCGGTGTCTCGTTCGGTCGGTCCGTCGGCACGGTCAGTCCTCCCGGTCCTGGTCGATGCCGGCGGCGTCGAGGCAGTGACGCCAGGCGCGCCGGACGGTTCGGGGGTCGTCACCACGGCCCGGCAGATAGTGGTCCGGTCGCGGTCTGCGGTCGTGCCAGAACCGGCCGGACGGCGGTGCGGGATGTGTGGCTGCCAGCCACACCGCGGTGTCGGCGCCTTCGGCCGGGCTGCGCAGCAGCGGCGCCATGACGCGCTGGAAACCCGGGAGCGAACCGGTGACACCGGGGGTGTCCACCCAACCGGGATGCAAGGAGTGCACGCCGATCCTCTCGGCGGCGTAGCGCTGGGACAGCAGTGGTGTGAACGCGACCTGGAGTCGTTTGGTGCGGGAGTAGGCCACGGCACCGCGGTAGCGGCCGTGCCGGTATTCCAGATCGTCGGCGGGTATCGACTGGGTGTACATGCCGCCGGAGGAGACGAGCAGTACGCGCGCATCCGTGGACCGGGCGAGGGCGGGTCGCAGCCGCTCGGTCAGCCGCAGTGGCCCCAGCACATGCGTGGCCAGCGTGCGCTCGTGGGATTGCGGCGTCTCGGTGCGTTCCTGCGGCAACACCCCGGCGTTGTGCACCAGTACGTCGATCACCGGGTGATCGCGGCGCACCTGTCCGGCACACCGGTCCACGTCGTCGAGGTCGGCCACGTCGCACCGGGCGACGTGAACGTCGGCCTGCGGAACGGTCTGCAGGACGGCGTCGCGGGCACGCTCGCCCCGCGACTCGTCGCGCACGAGCAGCAGCACCGTCGCGCCGAGCCGTGCGAGTCCGATCGCGGTGGCCCGGCCGAGTCCGGCGCTCGCCCCGGTCACGACCGCGGTCCGGCCTGCCAGTGCGTCGGGCGCCGGATCGGCGGGCCAGTGTCGTTGCCGGAGCCGGTAGCCGAGCCGGCTGTAGCCGGGCAGCACGGTGCGGTCGGCGAGTACGTCCGCGAGACGGCTCAACCGATCAGTGCCGGACATGTGACACCACTCCCGAAGTGTGGGGCCTGCGGTTCGGTGCCGCAGTGAACCGCGTCCCTGAACCAGGCCCACTGCTAGAAATTCTAGCTATACCGCCACGCTAGCTGCACATAGCTAGTTTTTCTAGCTATCATGCTGATCGTGGTGGACGAACGGACCGGGCGAGCGGTGGGTCTCGAGCTGCGGCGGGTCCTGCAGGCCGGGCGCGAGATGCAGGCCGCCCTGGCGCGGCGACTCGGCGTGCGGGTGACCGACGTGCAGGCCATGGATCACGTGGCCGCCACGGACGAACCCGTCGGCACCGTCGAACTCGGTGACCGCCTCGGCATGCGGTCTGCCTCGGCGGCTGCGCTGGTGGGACGGCTCATCGAGGCCGGGCACGTCGTCCGAGAGCCCCACCCTGCGGACCGCCGGCGGGTCGTCCTGACACCGACCGTTCACGGCCGGGCGGAGGTGCGCGATCAGCTCGCACCGATGTTGGACGAGCTGACCGCCGTCATCAGCAGGCTCGACGATTCCGAGGCGGCCACGGTGCTGTGGTTCCTTCAGCAGGCCGGTGCCGTGATGCGGTCCTACGCCGCACTGGACACCGACGAGGCGGATCGCGGGGACTGAGCCGCAGTCGCCCGCCGTCTCACCGTCCGTTGCTCGACAGCGCCACAGGCCGGCAGGCGACACCGGCCTCGAACGTCGCAGGCCGGCAACGGTACGGCCTGAGGTACGGGCCGGAAACGTTCGGACGAAGGAGAGCGCGATGACCACACCCTGCCCGGCCAGGCCCGTGCTGCGTGACGTCGGCGGTGCGGTGGCCTTCCTGGTTTGCGTGGCGATCGTCGCCGTGGTCGGATCCGTGGCGGCGAGCTCGTCGAGTCAGCAGTACGCGGCGCTGACCACGCCGCCGTGGGCGCCGCCGCCGTGGCTGTTCGGTCCGGTGTGGACCGTGCTGTACCTGATCATCGCACTGTCCGGCTGGTTGGTGTGGCGGCGAGCGGGTTCCATCCGCGCCGCGCGTGTCCCGCTCGGGGTCTACGCCGTGCAACTGGTGCTGAACATGGCCTGGACGCCGTTGTTCTTCGGTGCGGGCCGCTACGGAATCGCCTTCGCCGAGATCATCCTGCTCGTGGTGGCCGTCGGTTGCACCATCGGGGTCTTCGCCCGGATACACCGGGCGGCTGCGTGGCTGCTCGTGCCGTACGCGGTCTGGACGCTGTTCGCCGCGGCCCTCAACGGCACCATCTGGCTGCTCAACACGTAGCCCGGAGTCGACACCCGCGCGGTCCGGACTCTCGCGAACGTCGACCTGGAGCGGTGGTTCCGGCTGCGATGAGGTCTCCGCTGGGCGGTGAGGGCTCAGCGGGGCGGTTCGCGCAGGTCGGGGCCCGTGTAGTCGGCAAGCACGGAGCGTGGGACCGGCCCCTTGATCCTCGTTCCGCTCTGCCGCTCCTCCCAGGCATGGGCCAGGATCCCGACCGATCGCGACAGCACGAACAGTCCTCTCGCCAGCTCCGGCGTGAAGCCGAGTTCGCCGTAGATGACCGCCGTCGCCCCGTCGATGTTCATGGGAATGGGCTTGTTCGACTTCCGTGCCAGCTGCCGTTCCAGTTCCACCGCGGCGGCGAGGTGCTCACCGGCCACGACGCCGTCGTCGCGCGCCTGTGCGACGAGTCCGAGCAGCGGGTCGCGGCGCGGATCGCGCGGGTGGAAGCGGTGTCCGAAACCGGGCACGTAGCGGTGCTCGGCCAGTACGCGCTCGACGGCCGTCTCGAGCGATCCCGCCGCGGGGACACGGTCGCGGACGGTCTGCAGCACCTCCATGCACTGCTGGCCCGCGCCGCCGTGCACGTCGCCGAGTAGGTTCACGCCCGTGGCCATCGCGTTGTTCAGGCCGACACCACAGGTGGCTGCCATCCGCGCCGCGGCGATCGACGGCGCCTGCGGGCCGTGGTCCACCGCCGCGGTCAGCGCCGCCTCCAACAGTCGCGACTCCGGCTGCGTCGGCAGCTGGCCCCGCACCATCAACCACGCGATGTCGACGAAGGAGAACCTGCCGATCAGGTCCTCGATCGGGTAGCCGCGCAGCGCGATCTCGCCTGGCTGGATGCGCACCAGGTTCGTCGCCCAGTAGGCCGCCGCCTCGTGGCGTTCGCCGTCGACCGTCATGGTCACACCACTCCAGAGCTGCGTAGTTCGGTGATCTCGTCGGTGTCGTAGCCGAGGTCGGCCAGCAGTTCGTCCGTGTGCTCACCGAGCAGTGGCGGCGCACTGTCCGGGGCGGCTGCCTGCCCGTTCACCTGCACCCCGCTGCCCAGCACGCGCACGGTGCCGGAGTCGCCGCCGGGGAAGGGCAGTTCGTGCACCAGTTCGCGCTCGTGGACCTGGTCCAGTTCGAGGACCTCCGGTACGCCGAGCACCCGTGCCGCCGGAATCCCGGCGGCGGACAACGCCTGCTCCCAGTACTCCGCGGGTTTCGTCCGCAGGCCACGCTCGACCTCCTCGCGGAGCACCTCGCGGTTGGCCTTGCGGTCCTCGCGTGCGGCGAATCTCGGGTCGGTGCTCAGTTCCGGACGGCCGATCTCGACGCACAACGCCTCGAACTGCTCCTGTTTGTTCGCGGCGATGTTCAGGAATCCGTCGGCGGTCCCGAACGTGCCGGACGGCGCTGCGGTGGCGTTCTCGTTTCCCATCGGCCGTGGCTCGACACCGGCGATCAGATAGTTCGACATCGCCCAGCCCATCGCGGTCATCGCGGTGTCCATCATGGACAGATCGAGGCACGTCCCTTCGCCGGTGCGTTCCGCGTTCGAGAGCGCGGCACACACCGCGAACGCCGCCGTCATCCCGCCGAGGGTGTCCGAGATGGGGTAGCCGGCACGCAGCGGCGCGGTGTCGGTGGTGCCCGTGGTGCTCATCATTCCGGACAGCCCCTGGATGATCTGGTCGTAGGCGGGGCGGTCGGCCATCGGGCCGTGCTGGCCGAAGCCGGAGATGGCGCAGTAGACGAGCCGCGGGTTGAGTTCACGCAGCCGGTCCCAGTCGAATCCGAGCCGCGCGAGGACGCCGGGCCGGAAGTTCTCCAGTACCACCGCGCTGCCCCGGACGAGGTCGGCGAAGATCTCCTTGCCCTCGGCGCTCTTGAGATTCAGCGTCAGTGACCGCTTTCCGCCGTTCTGGGCGAGGAACGACGTGCCCAGGCGCGCCTGGTTCAGTTCGGCGTCCGCTCCGAGCTGCCGCGCCAGATCGCCGCTGCCCGGCGTCTCGACCTTGACGACGTCCGCCCCGAAGAGGGCGAGCTGGTAGCTGGCGTACGGCCCCGCGAGCACGTTCGTCAGGTCCAGTACCCGCACGCCGTGCAACAGTCCGCCGGTCATGCCCGTCCTCCGATGCCGATCCGCGAGATGCGGCTCGCCGCGTCCCGAACCTTCCCCTCGAAGTCCGCGACCGCCTCGGCAGTGAAGCGCGGAGTGGGCCCTCCGAGCGCCAGTGCGGCGAGGACGGCACCGTCGTCGCCGACGACCGGGGCGGCCAGCCCGGAGGCCCCGACCTCCCGCTCGCCGTGGCTGACGGCGCTGCCGCGGGCCGCGACCTCGGCGAGCTCGGCCCGGAGTTGGTCGATCGTCCGCCCGTGGGGGTCGAGCGCGAGGACCGCCGCGAGCGACCGTTCGTCCGCCCCGCTCAGCAACACCTTGCTCGCCGCCCCGCCCCACAGCGGCAGCTCGTCACCGACACGCACGATGTGCCGGACGCTGCGTCTGCCCTCCTGTTGCTCCACGCAGATCCTGGTCGTACCGGAACGCACGTAGAGGTTCACGGTCTCACCGCAGGCGTCGGACAGTCCGCGCATCACGTGGCGCGCCTGTTCCGGTACCCGCCATGCGGTCTGCGCGAGGCTGGCCCAGCGCAGCAGGCCAGGACCCGCCGAGATCCGCCCCTGTTCGCCGGACCAGAGCAGGCCCCGTTGCTGCAGGGTGTCGACGAGCCGGAGCACCGTGGTCTTGGCCAGGCCGCTCGTCTCGGTCAGTTCCCGCACGGTCCAGGTGGCGTGGTCCTCGGTGAACAGCGCAAGCAGATCCAGCGCGCGCACCACACTGCGGACCGGCGAGGCCTGTGCATTGTCTCCTGCGGCGCCGCCGGCCGGGGGGTCGTCGGTGGTGGGCACGCGAAATCAACTCCTGCACGGACATTGTCGCGGACGTGGTCGGGCTCTATAGTAGCGCACGGTCCGCACTGTGGTCATAAAAGACCGTCTAGTGGACCACGGAAGATGGACCGCGAAAAACGGTCCGCGGACTGGACCGCTGACGCGCCCGACGACGTACGCGAAGGAGCACCATGACCGCGAGTGCCTCCCCGGAGAGCGCGAAACCCGAGCGGCGAGCGATGAGACCACTGACTCGCGTCGTGGCGGCCGTCGCCACCGTCGCACTCGTCGGCGTTGCCGTGGTCGACGTCATGAGCAGCGCGGAGGCCGGTTCCGGACCCAGGGATCGGCTGAACATCACGGTGCCCGCCGCACCCGGTGGTGGCTGGGACAGCGTCGGCAGGGAGATCCAGTCCGTTGTGGACAGCAACGGCTACGTGAACACGACCGAGGTGCTGAACGTGCCGGGCGCGGGCGGTGCCATCGGGCTCGCTCGGGTCGTCAACCAGTCCGGCAGGGGTGACACGCTCATGATGACCGGCACGGTCATGATGGGCTCGATCGCGGCGACAGGTACTCCCCACGACCTCACCGACGTGACCCCGATCGCGCGGCTGGCCAACGACTACGGCGTCGTCGTCGTGCCCGCGAACTCGCCGATCAAGGATCTCGACGATCTCCTTCAACGCTGGCGCGACGATCCCCGATCGGTGGCGGTCGGCGGCGGCTCCGTCGGCGGAACCGATCACCTGCTCGCGGGCATGCTCATGGACGAGGCGGGGGCCGACCCCGGCGGGCTGAACTACATCCCGTACGCGGGTGGCGGCGAGGCCGTGGCGGGTCTGCTCAACGGCAGCCTCGACGTCGGCGTGTCCGGGTACGACGAGTTCGCGGCCCAGATCGAGAGCGGCGAGGTGCGTGCGCTCGGACTGTCGGCCGCCGAACCGGTGGACGGCATCGACATCCCGACGTTCCGGCAACAGAACGTCGACGTCGAACTGGCGAACTGGCGCGGTGTCGTCGCCCCGCCCGGGCTGTCCGACGGGCAACGTCGCGAGCTGGAAACCCTGCTCGAACAGGTCCACGGGACCGAGCAGTGGCAGGACACGCTCGACACGCAGGAATGGCAGGACACGTTCCTCACCGGCGAGCCGTTCGAGCGGTTCGTCGAACGCGAGACCGCCCGCATCACCGAGATCAGCAAGGAGCTGGGGCTGGCATGACGACCTCGACAACCCAGCGGCCCGCTGCCCGCGGCCGCAAACCACGCGGTGAGTTGATCGTCGCCGGTACGGTCGCGGTCATCGGCGTCGTCGTGCTCACGCGCACGGTGACGATGGACGTCCCGGACAACGGTGCGTTCCTCGGCCCGCAGTTCTTCCCGTACGTCGTTGCCGCCCTGCTGCTGGTGCTGAGCGCACTGCTCGTCCTGCAGCACGTCCGCAGGGAGCCCGTCGACGCGGGCGACACGGAGCCCGGCGACATGGACGCGGGCGACACGGACGACGGTGACACGGAGGCCGGCGACGGCGCGGCAGAGCGGAGGCTCGGCGGTCCGTCCGAATCGGACGCGCCGCCCCCGATCGACTGGAAACCGTTCGGGATGGTGGCCGCGACACTGGTGCTGCACGTGGTGTTGCTCGAACCGCTGGGCTGGCTGATCGCCGGTGCGGGACTGTTCTTCGGCGTCTCCTACGCGCTCGGTGGCCGCAACGTGCTGCGCGACATCGGGGTGGCGTTCGTGATGTCGGCTGTGGCCCAACTGGCGTTCTCCGCGGGACTGGGCATGGCGCTGCCCGCAGGGATTCTCGGGGCGGTGGTCTGAGTGGAAACCCTGTCACTGCTCGGTAACGGCTTCGCCGAAGCGCTCACGCCGGAGAACCTGCTGTGGTGCCTGATCGGCGTGATTCTCGGAACCGCGGTCGGAGTGCTGCCCGGCCTCGGCACCGCCATGGCGGTCGCGCTGCTCGTGCCGCTGACCTTCACGCTCGACCCCACGGGCGCGTTCATCATGTTCGCGGGTGTCTACTTCGGAGGGCAGTTCGGCGGTGCTACGACGGCGATCCTGCTGAACACCCCCGGCCAGAGCTCCTCGATGGTCACCGCTTTCGAAGGCTTCCCGATGGCCAAGAACGGCCGGGCACCGCAGGGGCTCGCCGCCGCGGTGATCGGATCGTTCGTCGCCAGCATCATCGCGGTGACGCTGGTCGTGTTCTTCTCCCCGGTGATGGTGGACCTCGCGGTCAGCTTCGGTCCTGCCGACTTCTTCGCACTGGCGATCTTCGCCTTCGTCGCTACGGCGGCGATCGTTTCCGGCAACAAACTGCGCGGTCTCACCTCGCTGGGACTCGGGCTGACGATCGCGCTCGTCGGCATCGACGAACAGTCCGGTGCGGTGCGCTTCACCTTCGGTTCCCCGCAGCTGCTCGACGGCATCAGCATCGTGGTCGTGACCGTCGGGCTGCTGGCCATCGGTGAGGTGTTGCACGTGGCGTCGACCGCGGGCAGGACCCCCGCCACGCAGACGATCACGCCGGGACGGCCGTGGATGTCGCGCCGTGACTGGGGGCGCTCGTGGCGGCCGTGGCTGCGCGGAACGGCCCTCGGCGTCCCGTTCGGCATCATCCCGGCAGGCGGCTCCGAGATCCCGACGTTCCTGTCCTACGGAGCGGAGCGCAACCTCGCGAAACGCCGCGGCGACAGCGAGTTCGGCAAGGGCGCGATCGAAGGCGTCGCCGGTCCCGAAGCGGCCAACAACGCCACCACGGCCACGTCCCTGGTGCCCTTGCTCGGCCTGGGGCTGCCGACGTCGGCTACCGCCGCGATCATGCTCGGTGCCTTCCAGCAGTACGGCATGCAGCCGGGTCCGCTGCTGTTCACCGAGGAGTCGGACCTGATCTGGGCGCTGCTGGCGAGTCTGTTCATCGGCAGCGTGATCCTGCTGCTGATCAACCTGCCGTTCGCGCCGGTCTGGGCCAAGCTGTTGCGCATCCCGCGCAACTACCTCTACGCCGGCATCGTCGTGTTCGCCACGCTCGGCGTGTACACGGCGAAGAGTTCGATCGTCGACGTCGTGCTGCTGTACGTGGTCGGAGCGCTCGGTTTCCTGTTGCGGCGTTACGGATTCCCGATCGCCCCCGTGTTGATCGGCGTGATCCTGGGCCCGTTGGCGGAAACCGAACTGCGTCGTGCCATGGCGATCGGACAAGGGGATGTCGGACTGCTGTTCGCGAGTCCCATCGCGTTGGTGCTGTACGGGTTGCTCGTGGTGGCACTGCTCGCGGGGCCGGCGGTCAAGCGCGTGCGCAGGCGGCAGCGCGTGGCGAGTTAGTCCCCGGTGACCCGGCTGGTCGGCTGGGCGGGTGCTCGGTCCTCGTCCGTGCTCGATCCGGGCCGGCCCCGGTCAGTCCGGATTCGACGCAGCCGTCCGGAATGTCAGCTCCAGCCCCGCGGCCGCGGTGTCACGGTCGACGACCGTCGTGGTGTGCCAGCCGCGGGGACCGGTGCGCAGGGTGGCCCGCATTCGCGGCAATCGCCGCAGATGCCGGGCGAACGAGCCCTTGCGCACCACGCGGCCCCTGGCGCGCTGCCCGGCCGCCGCGTCGGCTGGCAGGCAGTCGACCCACAGGAAGTGCCGCGGCCGCCGGCTCAGCACGCCGAGCGAGACCAACCACGCGCGCGTCGGCACCCCGGTCGCCGGATCGTGAACCACGACCGCGCCCCGCCGCCGCAGGATGACGGCGCTGACCGCCAACCGGTGCACCAGGTGCACCGCCGGTCGGTAGTAGGAGTACGGCGTGCCGGCAGGCAGCAGTGCCGCGAACCGGTCGCGGGTTCTGTCCGAATCGAGCATGACGAGCGGAGTGTCCGATTCGATGCTGCGCAACAATGTGCTCTTGCCCGAACCCGGCAGTCCGGCAACGACTATCAGGGCTCTCGGTTCGATCGCCATCCGCAGCACGTGCCGTCAACGCCCCCGGGTGATCGAACGTTCCGCGGCATCGGCATTCACGAGTCCCGCACGGTACAGGGCGCCGGGGTGACGTCGATTCCGGAGCGGGGCGCCGCGATCGGGGCCGCGGTGCGTGCCGGTGGGTGGCGTTCCGATGAAGTCGTCGGCGGTGGTGCGGGGAGCAGGTGTCGGCAGTGGCGTGGAGCCGCGACCGTGCAGGCGTGGAGCCGCGACGGTCAGCGGAGCGGGTACTGCGGTCCGTGGTGGTGCTGCGTGCCGTTCGGCGGCTGTTGGTCGTACGGCGGATGCTGGGGCTGCGACGGATGCGGGGGCTGCGGTGGATGTTGGGGCTGCGGTGGATGTTGGGGCTGCGGCGGGTGCTGCGGTGACGCGGCACGCGGCGCTTGCATCGGTGACGGAGCCTGGGTGGGCGCGGGCTGCCAGTGCCCGCCCTGCGTCCGGCCGGCTCGGCGAGCCGTCACCACGGTCGTCGGGTTGAGACCGGCGGCGGCCTCGTCGAGTGTGATGCGCTTCTTCCTGGTGAACGCGGTCGCCGACCAGAATCCGCCGCCGACGACCATCGCCGCGCCACCGCCGGTGAGCAGCCAGCCGGTGAGGGTGTTCTCCTCGGACTGGGCCTCGTAGCCGCGTTCATCGGTGGTCTCGCCGTGGCGGGTCTCCTCGCAGACCTCGCCCTGTTCCATGACCTGTCCGCCGCACGTGACGTCGTCGTCGTTCAGCGCGACGAACCCGCCGGCGATCATTCCCACGCCGACGACCGCGACGCCCACGGCCTGCACGCGTTCCTTGATCACCCGTGCGTTGACGTACCGCGTGTAGCGCGCATGAGCATTCAACGCCGAATCCTTCCTCGCCGGGTCGCATGAGGCAGCGGCAGGATCGTGCGATCGGCCCGTGGTCCCGCGGTGGTTCTCCGGTGGTGCCGTCGGGGTACTCGACGACGCCCGGAGTGTCGGTGCGGGCTGTTAGGTTCGCTGTCCTTCGAACTATGGGAGCTGACATGGGCTGCGGGAGCTAATGTGGGCAAGGTCGCCTGGGGATTCACGTGTTCGATCGACGGGTTCATCGCAGGGCCCGGACACGACATGAGCTGGATGTCGGCCGCGGAACCGCTGGCCGAGGGTGCGGTCGAACGGATGGCGGGCGAGGTCGCCGTGATCATCTCCGGCCGCGACGGTTACGACGCCGCACAGGCGCAGCGAGGCGAACGGGACGAGCTCACGTCCGAGCCCTACGGCGGCGCGTGGTCCGGCACCGAGTTCGTCCTCACCCACCGGCCGGAGGAGCTCGTCGACGACCCGAACGTCACCGCCATGAACTGCGACGTCGTCGAGGCGATCCGCAGGGCGCAGGAGATCGCGGGCGAAGCCGACATCCAGATCATCAGTGCCGACATCGCCAGGCAGGCACTGGAGCACGACCTCGTCGACGAGCTGCAGGTCTTCGTGGCGCCGGTGTTCCTCGGTGACGGCGTGCGGATCTTCGACGTACCCGGCGGCCGCAGGGTCGACTGGGAACTCGTCGACGTCCACGACGACAGCCCGCGTAGCTTCGGCCGCGTCTACCGCCCGAAACGCCCGTCGGCCGGGTCGTGACGCGGGCTCACGTGGCGGCCCTCTCGGGCCCGAGGAACGGCAGCAGGTCCGGGTGTGTGCCGCGGGCTTCCGGCAGCGTGTTGCGGTGCAGGTCGTTCATCTGCCGGTTCGAATGCGCGGACCTTCATGTGGCCGCCCCTCATGTCGGGCCTTCGAGTCGCTCGGCGTGGCGGGTGTTGATGTCGGTCAACGCGGCTGCGATGCGTACCAGCAGTGCGGCCTCGGCGGGCGAGAGCTCGCCGAGTGCCGCCGTCGCGTCCGCGCGGACAGCGTCCCAGGTGGAGGCGCGCAGCCGGCCGTGGCCGGTCGAGACGCGTAGTACGTAGCCGCGACGATCCGCCTCGTCGGTCTGCCGGACGACGAAGCCGCAGCGGACCAGCCGGTCGGCGACCTTGGTGATGGCCGCCGGGCTGAGCCTGCTCCGCTCGGCAAGGTGTTGCGGCCGCATCGGCCCCTCGCGCTCGAGTATCTCCAGGCAGCGCAGATCGTTGCGCCCGATTCCGTACCGCTCGGCGACCCGCTCGAGCAGCACGTCGTGCGAGGCGTGCAGGGCGCGCAGCGCATCCAGGACCGCCGGGCCCGCGACGTCCGGTTCCGACGACTGCCCTGTCGGAACGGTCCCGGCCGCTGCGCTCACCCCGCCTGTCTCGGCCGGCTCCGAGGCCGGTGCCCTCGAGTTCCGTTCCGCTGCGTCCGCCATTCCCGAAATACTACACGATGTGTAATATTCACGCCGTGAAACAACTGAGGTGGTCGGTTGTCGCCACGGGGCTGTACGTGCTCTGGGGTGTGCTTCACGTCGGTCTCGGAGTGTCGATGCTGGCCGGAGCCGGTCTCCTCGCGCCGGCCGCGGAGGCTGCTGCCGAGAGTGCGATGTTCTTCGCGTGCGCCGTCGTGCTCGGCTGTCAGGCCATCGCGGTCGCGATCACGATGAACCGGACGAACAGCCGACGGGGGTACTGGCTGAACCTGCTCGTACTCGGGGCCGTCGACGCGATCTTCATTCCGGTCATGGTTGTCCCGGGGCACGTCGATCCGCTGGGAGGTCTGTCCGGTCCGCTCGTGTGGCTGGCAGCTGCCGCCGCGTCGACCGTCGCACTGCTGCGCGAGCCGATCACCCGCTGAGGGTTTCGGGCGCGACGCCGGCCGCTTTTCGCTAGCCTCGCCGGGGAGACGGCAGGTGGAGGTTCGGCGGCTCATGAGTGATGATCGGCTCGCGGCGTTCGGGTACGAGCTCGGCGTGCTCAAGCGCATCCGCCGTGCCGGTTGGTGGCAGGCGGGCGTGCGGGACCCGGAGTCCGTCGCCGAGCACACGATGCGCGTCGCCCAGCTCGCGGGCCTGCTCGCCACGGAGGAGGGTGCGAACCCGGAACGTGCCGCCTACCTCGCACTGTGGCACGACACGCAGGAGACCCGCACCGGCGACCTGCCCCACTCGGCGAAACCGTACGTCGACAAGCCGGACCCGCGGCGGATCACCGCCGACCAGACGTCCGCACTGCCGCAGCCCGCCCGTGACAGCGTGCGCGGCGCCGTCGACGAGTACGAGAACGCGGCCAGCGCCGAAGCCCGTTGCGCCCGCGACGCCGACAAGCTCGAAATGTTGCTCCAGGCCGTCGAATACCGTCACATCGGTGTCGCAGGCGCCGGCGAGTGGATCGACAGTGCCCAGCGGACCCTGACCACGACCACAGCCCGCCGGGTCGCCGAAGCCGCGCTCACCCTGTCGCCGCTGGCGTGGCGCGAGTGACGAGCCCGCGGGCCGCCCGCGAAACCTGAGTAGTTTCACTCGCCCCGATCGCGGGGTTTCCCTGAAGCCCGGGCGCCCGTGGTCGCGACATCGTGGACGCATGGTCACAGCGCAGCGCCCGGCACGATCCCGACGCCGACACGGTGGGCGGTCGCTTCGCTGAATCCGTGGCCCGGTTCGAGGGGGAATCACGAGGGGGAGGAACCGGGCCACGGGGTCCGGAGGGGAACAGAGGGGGAGCAGTGGAAGAGGCCTCGTGCGCCGCACGGGGCCTCTTCTCATTTTCCTCCACATCGATGTCCTCCACGTCGATCACGGGGTGTCTTCGAGCGAACCGGTACTCCCCGCGCTCGCCGTCGGACCCGGGACCAGGGCTTCCAACTGCGCCCGAAGTGTCGCCCGGATGACATCCGGCCCGAACTCGCTGTGCGGGGTGACCGCCTCGACGGTCATGCCGCTGATCAGTGCCGCCAATCGGGCGCTCTCCGTTCCGGGAGCACGCACACCGAGCGCCTGCAATGCCATCTGCAGTACATCGGCGAGGTCCGTTCCCATGCGTTCCGCCATCTCGTGGAACACAGGTCTGGTCCGGGACGCCATCACGAGTTCGACCACGACGATCGTTTCGTCGCGCCGCTGCTCGTCGAGTGGCAGTACCTCTTCGATGAGCGCCTGAACCGCATCGAGGGCATCGGTGCCTCGCAACTCCCCGAGCTGTTCGACCGGATGTTTCGCGAGCCGTCGGGCCATCCGGTCGCCTGCCTCCTGTGCGGCCGCGGCGAGCAGGTCGAGGTGCCCGTCGAAGTAGTGGCGGACCGAACCGATGTTGAGCCCGGCCTCCTCGGCGACCTTGCGCAGCGACAACCCTTCCAGCCCGGCCGCGACGACGATGCGGAACGCGGCCTCGATCACCTGTCGGCGCCTGTGTTCGGGCTCGATCCGTGGCGGCATGGTCAGGTCCCTTTCCGTTCGGCTGTCGGCTCGTCCCAGACGGCAGCCACGCTTTCGCCGACCGTCCCGTCGGAACCGAAGACGAGGAAACGATCGAAGTCGCGGGCGAACCAGCGGTCATGGGTCACGGCGATCACCGTGCCTGCGAACGCGTCCAGCGCCTGCTGCAGCGCTTCGGCCGAAACGAGATCGAGATTGTCCGTCGGCTCGTCCAGCAGCAGCATCGTCGCCCCGCCCAGTTCGAGCAGCAGGATCTGGACCCTGGCCTGCTGGCCTCCCGAAAGCGCGTCGAAGCGCTGCTCGGCAACCCTGGCGAGTTCGTAGCGGGCGAGCGCTCTGGCCGCGTCCTCCCGTGGCATTCCCGCACGGTGTTCGTCACCGCGATGCAGAATGTCGAGCAGGCTCCGCCCCACGAGATCCGGCCGCCCCCGGTTCTGCGCGAACCAGCCGGGCCGGACGCGCGCGCCCAGCCGTGCCGAACCGCTGTGTTGCACCGGATCGATCGCCATGCCGCTCACCGGCGCATGCCCCGGCTCCGGGTTGGTGCCGCCCGCGGCGAGTAGCCGGAGGAAGTGCGACTTGCCGGAGCCGTTCGAACCGAGCACCGCGACACGGTCGCCGTACCGGACCTCCACGTCGAACGGACGCGTCAGACCGGTCAGCTCCAGGCTTTCGCATACGAGCGCCCGTTTTCCGGTCCGGCCGCCGCGCAACCGCATTGCCAGCTGCTGCTCCCGAGGATTCTGCTGAGGTGGTCCGGCCTGCTCGAACCGTTCCAACCGCGTCTGCGCCGCCCGGTACCGGGAGGCCATGTCCGAGTTGTAGGCGGCCTTCTGCTTGTACAACCGCACCAGGGAGCGCAGCTTCTCCCGCTCCTCGTCCCAGCGCCGCCGGAGTTCCTCCAGGCGTTCGAAACGGTTCGCGCGGGCCTGGTGATAGTCGGTGAAGCCGCCCCCGTGCAGCCAGGTCGTGTTGCCTGCTGTACCGAGCTCGAGCGTCACGATGCCGGTGGCGGTCCGTGCCAGCAGCTCGCGGTCGTGGCTGACGAAGAGCACGCCCTTGTCGGTCTCGGACAGTCGTTGTTCGAGCCACCGCTTACCCGGCACGTCGAGCGAGTTGTCGGGCTCGTCGAGCAGCAGCAGTTCGTCGGGCCCTCTGAGCAGCGCTTCCAGGATGAGCCGTTTCTGCTCCCCACCGGAGAGCGTGTCCACCGGTCGATCCCGGGCCTCGTCGAACGACAGTCCGAGCGCTGTCGTCGTGCAGACGTCCCACAACACCTCGGAGTCGTAGCCGCCCGCATCGCCCCAGGTGGTGAGCGCCGACGCGAATGTCAGCTGGGTGTCCGTGGTGTCCCGTTCGGTCATCCTGGCTTCGGCGCGCGCCAGCCGCTCGGACGCGTGTCTGATCGAGGGTGGGGAGACGGACAGCAACAGCTCCCGCACGGTCGTTCCGGTCACGAACTGGCGCATCACGCCGAGCCGGCCTTCGCGGGCGACCGCTCCGGTATCAGGGGCGAGCTCGCCGGTGATGATCTTTAGCAGCGTGCTCTTGCCCGCTCCGTTCGCCCCGATCAGCGCGATCCGCTCGCCGGAGCCGAGATGCAGCGTGGCATCGCTCAGTAGCGGCCTGCCGTCGGGGAGCGAGTAGCCCACGGCTGCGACGTCGAGATGAGCCATGACTCGAAATTATCACAGCTGTGATAAATGCAGGTCGCACGCGGGTGATGTGACGGGCGGTGCCGGAAACCGGGGTGAACGAAGGTCCGGAGACGTGAATCAGCCCGGGTGAAACGAGGCTCACATCGGAAGAGTTCGGCACGAGAGGGTCCGGCTACGGGAAGGTCCCGCCAGAATGAGGCTCGAGTACGGGGAGGTCCGAGCGCAGGGAGGCTCGAGTACAGGGAGGTTCGAGCACGAGAAGAGGCCCCCGTGCACTGCACGAGGGCCTCTTCGGTGGAGCGGACGACGGGACTCGAACCCGCGACCCTCACCTTGGCAAGGTGATGCGCTACCAGCTGCGCTACGTCCGCATGTGGACTTGTCCACTTGATGAAGTTCTCGGTGTATTCGGTTCCGGCGTGCCTTCCCCGTTACGCCCCAGAACTTTACACGTTGGCGTCAGGGGGTTGGCAGAGGGGTGACGTAACGGCTCCACTCTCCGTATCGTGTTCAACATTCAACTGGTGCCTGCGCGTGGCGAGGGGGTCCGGGCAGGCCTTAGGGGGTGGCTGGCTGAATGGAACGCACGGTGTCCGCGACCGACGAGGCGATGCTGCTCGAGCGGCTACGACAAGGTGAGGAAGACGCGTTCGGGGAGTTGTTCGAACTCCATGTGGCTTCGGTCCGGCGGCTCGCCCGCGGGCTGGCACGGGACGGGTCCGAGGCCGAGGACATCACCGCGGAGACGTTCTTCCGGGTGCTGCAGGCGGTCCGCCGTGGCAACGGCCCGAAGGACAACGTCCGTGCATACCTGCTGACCGTCGCGCGCCGCGTGACGTGGGAGTGGCAGGCCGCGCGCCGCGACGTCCCGGTCAGCGACGACGAGCTGACGACCCGCGTCGGCGCGGGTGCGGACACGCAGAGCTCCACCGCCGAGGCGTCACTGATCACGCGTGCGTTCTCGAGCCTGCCCGAGCGGTGGCGCACGGTGCTGTGGCAGACCGAGGTCGAAGGGGTGCAGCCGGCGAACGTCGCGCCCGAGTTCGGTCTCAGCCCCAACGCGACGGCCGCGCTCGCCCGCCGCGCGCGGATCGGGCTGCGCGCCGCGTACCTGCAGGCCCACCTCGCGACCGGGCGCAGCGACAACGGCTGCCGCACGATCGTCGAGAAGCTCGGCGGATACACCGCGGGCAGCGTCACCGGCGCCGAGGCGCGCAAGGTCAAGACACACCTGGCGGCGTGCTCGTCGTGCCGCGCGACGCACGACGAGCTGCGCGACGTGTGCTCCTCGCTGCGTTCGCACGCCGGCGTGCTGGTGCTGCTCGTGCCAGCGGCCGGGGTCGTCGCTAACTGGGGCGGCACCGGAGCGGCCTCGGGGGCCGTGTCCTCGGTGGCGGGGTCCGCGGCCGGAGCCGGGTCGACGGCGGGCGCGGTATCCGGCACCGCGGGTGGTCTCGCTGCGCTGAGCGGCCACGTGAAGGTCGGGCTCGCGGTTGCCTCGACGGTCGCGGTCGGCGCGGCGGGAGTTGCCGGCGTCGCCGGGCTTCCCGAAGGGGACGAACGCCAGGTGATCGGACTGCACGGTGGGTCACGCGGCGGCCTGCAGCTCGTCGAACCCGCACCGGCCGCCCCCGACGTCGACCGCATGGCCGAGCACGACGGCGCTGCGAACCGTGGTCCTGCGAACCGTGGCGCTGCCGAACCTGAAGCTGCCGAACCTGGCGCTGCCGAACGTGACGGCGCTGCGCACCGTGGCGAGTTCGGATCCGGGGCCGACCGCGAACGTGCGCCGATGGCCGACACCGACTACACCGTGCCCGCAGCCGATTCCGGGGACTCACCGCGGAGTCGCGACGCTGCGCAGCCCCGGCGTCCGGCGCAGTCCGGGCCCCGCGGCGACCGTGGGAACGAACCGCAGGGGCGCAGCGGTGCATCCAAGGGCAGCGGTGCATCCAAGGACAACGGCGCATCCAAGGACAACGGCCGACCCGGGGGCAACGGCGCATCCGAGGGGGCCGCCCGTTCCGACGGCGAGGCGAACACCGCCGACCGGGCCGGAGGCGACACCGCGCGCTCCGACCTGGGCGTGCGCGCAAAAGCCGACCGGGACCGCGCCGACCGGGGCCGCAACGCCGGCCCACCTCGGAAGCAGGCCAGGTCCGGCGGTAACGCTCCGGTGGCGAAGCGGCTGGCGCAGGCGTGGGCCGAGAAGGTCAAGGAGTCTCAGCGGGACCGTGGCGTCGGGTTCGGCCGGCCGACCGAACGTCCAGGAGTCCGCAGCGCCCAGGAGCCCGCGCCGCGGGCCGACCGCGGCAACACCGACCACGCCAACACAGACCATGGCAACGCTGGCCGTGGTGATGCTGGCCGTGGCAGTGCCGGCAACCACGCCGACAACAGTGCGGGCAACAGTGCCGGCAACCGCGCCGACCGCGGTGGGGACGACCGGTCAGGCGGCTTCGACCACCGGCTTTCGAAGTCGGAGCCGGACCACCAAGGCCGGAAACCGGCCGCCGCCCACTTCCGCGGAGAGTGACACTCCCGGTAACGTCTGTTACCGACAGACACCGGCACTTCCGGAGTCCGGAACTCCCGGACTCCGGCACGTGGAGACACAGGAACTGTCACGGACAGGAACACCGGCGGGCTGCGGAGGAACGTGATGAACCGGCTGGTCCGAGGAAACGACGGCCGGGAATGGGTCATCCGGGCGCACATGGAGTGGCGTCAACCGGCGACCGCCGACGACTTCGAACACGACGCCGCCGCCAACTACACGCCGGGCGTCATGATGGCGGGCGTGGCATTCGCGCTGGCGGGAGCACTGCTGCTGACGATGCCGGACCGCCTGGTCATCCCGCAGTTCGTGCCGTACGGGCTGTTGCTGGTCGCACTGTTCTTCCCGCTCCGATGGGTGCTGCGCAGGCCGTGGACGGTCGTTGCCGAAACCGACGGCGACCCGGCCGGTGACCACCCGTCCGAACGCTGGGTCGGCACGGTCAGCGGCGTGTTCAACATCGGCGGCGAGGTGAAGCGCATCGCCAAGTCGATATCCCAATACGACCTACCGGACTTCGAGGGTCCGCTGCATCCCGTGGAGTAGCCGCCGTGCCCGAGTTACCCGAGGTCGAAGCGCTCGCACACCATCTGCGCGAGCACGCGGTCGGCCGCGCGGTGACTCGGATCGACGTGGTGTCGCTGAGCGTGCTCAAAACCGTCACGCCCGCCTACACGGATCTGCGGGGACGTGAGGTCACCGGTGCGGGGCGCCACGGTAAGCACCTCGACCTCGAGTGCGGCGACCTGCACCTGATCGTCCACCTCGCCCGTGCGGGCTGGCTGCGGTGGTCCGACGACCTTCCGGCGAAGCCGCCCCGGCCGAGTGGCAAGAACCCGCTGGCCCTGCGCACGCACCTGTCCGCCGACGAGTCCGGCGGGGAGTCGAACGCCGCGCCGAGGCACGTGGGATTCGACCTCACCGAGGCGGGCACCAAGAAGGGCCTCGCCGCGTGGATCGTCGCCGACCCTGCTGACGTGCCGAGCATCGCCGCGCTCGGGCCCGACGCGCTGGGGCTGGACCGCGACCGCCTGGAATCCCTGCTCACCGGCGAGACGCGCCGTATCAAGACCGTGCTGACCGACCAGAAGACGATCGCCGGCATCGGCAACGCCTACTCCGACGAGATCCTGCACACCGCGCGGCTGTCGCCGTACGCGACACCGGCCAGGCTCACCTCCGAGGACCTCGATGCGCTGTTCGACGCCCTGCACGGCGTGCTCACCGCCGCCGTGACGCGTTCCGTCGGCCAGGACGCTGCGCGGTTGAAGGGCGAGAAACGGTCCGGGCTGCGCGTGCACGGGCGCACGGGCCTGCCGTGCCCGGTGTGCGGCGACACGGTGCGTGAGGTGTCCTTCGCCGACAAGGCGTTCCAGTACTGCGCGACGTGCCAGACCGGCGGCAAACCACTCGCCGATCGGCGGTTGTCACGGCTCGTCAAGTGAGTATGTCGCCCACGTGGCCCATGACGCGCCGTGTCGAATCGGATACGCGAAGTACTCTTGCGGGCCTTGCCACCGGGCCGGTGACCCTCCAGCATTGACGCCGTGTCCGAGCAGCTGACCGTGCCGATCGTCCTGGGGGCGATCATTGCGCTGCTGGTGATCGCGCTCGCGGTCGTGCTGCTCAAGCGGCGCAAACCGACCAGCGCGATCGATGACGCCGTGCTCGAGGCCGTGTACGTCATGGCGAAGGCCCCGCTCGAACTCCGGGAGGGACTCGACCAGGCCGCGGCCGAGAAACTGACCAGCCGGTTGCTGCAGCTGCTCAAAGGCGTCGCCGTGGGCATCACCGACGGTGAGGGCACGCTGCTGGCCTGGGACGGCGAGGCCAACGACCACTACGTCGACCTGGTCGACACCATCGGCACCTGCATCCGCAAACACCGTCGCGAGGTCGTCTCGCACGACAAGATGCCGTGCAACCACCGCGGCACCTGCAAGATGCGCACCGCCGTTCTCGTGCCGCTCATCGTGGAGGGTGAGACCGACGCGGTGCTGATCGTCGTCGGCAAGACCCGCGGCAAGCGCATCGTGCAGATGGCCGACGCGGTCGCGCGGTTCGTCGGCACGCAGCTCGAAGCGGCGCGGCTCGAGGACACCAAACATCAGCTGCACCAGGCCGAGATCAAGGCGCTGCGGGCGCAGATCTCGCCGCACTTCGTCTACAACGCGCTGAACACGATCTCCTCGCTCATCCGCACCGACCCCGAAGAGGCGCGGGAACTGCTGCAGGACTTCGCCGACTTCACGCGCTACTGCTTCCGCACCGAGGGCACGTTCACGACGCTGTCGGACGAGCTGCGCAACATCGACCGTTACCTGACCATCGAGAGCGCGCGGTACGGCGGCAGGCTCGGCGTGCGGCTGAAGATCGCACCCGAGGTGCAGTCGGTCGTCGTGCCGTTCCTGCTGATCCAGCCGCTGGTCGAGAACGCCGTCAAGCACGGCATCGCCAACAAGCCCGGCGGCGGCACCGTGACCGTGACCGCGCAGGACTACGGCACCGAGGCCGAGATCAGCGTCGAGGACGACGGCGTCGGCATGGACCCGAAGCAGCTCGACGGCATGCGCGACTCGCGTTCCAGCGCGCACATCGGGCTGACCGGCATCAACCGCCGGATGAGCCAGGTGTTCGGCAACCGCTACTCGCTGATCGTCGAGACCGCGCCCGGCGCGGGCATGAAGGTGACGATGCGGGTGCCGAAGTTCGTCCGCGGCGTGCGGCCGGACATGTTGAAGTTCGCCACCGAGGGCAGCGCGGACGACGAGGCACTGCTGGCCGCGCCGGACGGTGCAGCCGGGCAGGGCGGTGCGGCCGGGCAGGGCGGGAACGGACAGACCGCGGTGGCCTCGGGCACCGGCGGTGCCGGTGCCCAGGCCCCGAGTGGTGCCGGCGTCCCGACTGCAGGCGCGGGTGCCGGTACGTCGATGGCCGGTGCCGCGGGTTCCGGTTCCGCGGGCTCCGGCTCTGCGACCGCCGGATATTCGCATCCGCAGCAGGCACATGCCGAGGCACCGCGTGCCGAGTCGCCGAGTGCGGATCCTGCGGGCGCGGGCGCGTCCGGCGCCGCTGCACCGCCGCCGTCGGCACCCGCGCAGCGCGGACCGGGACGAACCGGCCCGCCACCGGCGGGATCGCCGGCGGCAGGACCCCCCGGCGCGCCCGGCCAGCCCGGTGGGGCTCCGGGGCGACGCGGTGCGACCCATCCCGGGATGACCCCGGCGGCCGCACCGCAAGCACCACAAGCACCGCAGACGGCGCAGGCACCGCAGCGCCCGTCGACACAGCAGCCTCCGTCGACGCAGCAGCCCCCTGCCGCGCCTCCCGCGGAGGCGTCTCCCGCCGCGCAGGGATCGCGGCAGACGTCCTCGCAGCCTTCGCGCAGACCGGTCGCACGGGAGGCGTCGGAGGCCAAGCAGGCCGCGCGCGCCGCGCAGGCGGCAGCCCGCGGTGGCAAGAGCGGCGGCCGGCAGCGGCGGGCCGACGACGAACCCGAACCACCGTCAGGGCAGCGGTCCGGCTGAGCACGCCGCCGAGATCGACCCGTCCGGGTTTCGCCGGCCACCCGGCGGGCCGCTCGTGGCTACGGTGGGGAGCATGGCAAAGAGAGGGCTGGCGGGTCGGATTCCCGTCGTAGGGGACCGGATCGAGCGCAGGGACTCCGATGTCGTCGCAGTCGTGAAGCTGCACGGCATCATCACGCAGCACGCATCACCGGTCGGCAGGGGAGTGTTGAACCTCTCGACCGTTGAATCGGCGCTGACCAGGGCTTTTGGTCACGACAACCTCAAGGCCGTCGCGCTGCAGATCAACTCGCCGGGCGGTGCGCCCACCCAGTCGGGCCTGATCGCCGAGCGCATCCGGCAACTGGCCGACGAGAAGGGCGTGCCCGTGATCGCGTTCTGCGAGGACGTCGCCGCGTCCGGCGGCTACTGGCTCGCCTGCGCCGCGGACGAGATCGTCGCGCACCGCACGTCGCAGGTCGGTTCGATCGGTGTGATCAGCGGCGGGTTCGGGTTCACCGGGCTCATCGACCGACTCGGCATCGAGCGCCGCCTGCACACCGCGGGACAGAACAAGGCGAGGCTCGACCCGTTCAGCCCGGAGAAGGACGAGGACGTCGAGTGGCTCAAGGGCGTGCACGACGACCTGCACGGCCTGTTCACCGAGTGGGTTCGTGAGCGTCGCGGCAGCCGTCTTGCGGCGGAGCAGGACCTGTTCACCGGCGACGTGTGGCTCGGCCAGCGCGCCGCCGACCTCGGCCTCGTCGACCGCGTGGGCAACCTGCGCGACGTGGTGTCGGAGCGCTACCCGGATGCCGAGGTCGTGGTGGCCGAGCCGAAGAAGTCGCTGGCCGCGCGGCTGGGGCTGGGCGCACCCGCGGCGGCGGTGCTGTCGGCGCTCGAACACCGCGCCGCATGGTCACGTTTCGGCCTATGACACCGAGTTTCGCCCGGAGCGGTGTAGACAGTCGCGCTGTACTCACGGCAGGATGACGCTCACTGTGAGTGCTCGTGATGACAACCGAAAGCTCCTCGTCCTGGCGGTTGACGATGAGCTACCCGGCCTTGACCAGCTCCGGCACTGTCTCGAGTCGAACGAGGTGGTCGGCCGGGTGATACCCGCTGTCGACGCGTCCGAGGCGCTGCGGCTGCTGGGATCCGAGGACGAGGACATCAACCGGCGTAAGGATGCCGGCCTGCCGCCGGTCGACGCGGTGTTCGCCGACATCAACATGCCCGGGTTGTCCGGGATGGAGATGTCGCGGGTGTTCGCGTCGCTGAACCCCGCACCGGTGCTGGTGTTCGTCACCGGCTACGCGAGCGAGGCCGTCGATGCGTTCGATCTCGGCGCGGTCGACTACGTGCTGAAACCGGCCAGGCAGGAACGGATCGACAAGGCGATCGGCCGCGTGCTCGAGAAGCTCGACTCGCAGCCCGCCCGCACGCCCGGTGGCGGCGCGGCCGGGGAACCGGTCGTCGACGATGCGACCGGGGGCGACGAGGAGGTCATCCCCGTCGAGCTGGGGGGCACGACCAAGCTGATCCCCCGCTCGTCGGTGCGGTGGGTCGAGGCGCAGGGCGACTACGCACGGCTCTACACCACCGAGGGCAGCCACCTGGTGCGCATTCCGCTGGCCCAGCTGGAGGAACGCTGGGGCGGGGCCGGGTTCGTGCGCATCCACCGGTCGTACCTCGTCGCGCTGCCGCTGATCACGGAACTGCGCATGGCCCAGGGCGGTTACCAGGTCGTGCTGGGCGACGAGGAGAAGGTGCTGCCCGTGTCCCGGCGGCACACGCGGGCGCTCAAGGACAAACTGGTCGGCTCCTCGCGAGCGGGGTGACGCGCCGTGGGGGACGCGACGGACCCACCGGAGCCGGCGGACAGGCCGGGTGGCATCCGCGAACCGGATCCGACGCTCGGCAAACCTGCGCAACCGTTCGCGCCCGAGCCGGTCGTGCAGCGGCCGTCGCAGCGGTCGCCGGAACCACGGTCGTTCCGGTCGGGGCCCTCCCATGCGGCGACATCGCACTCGGCGTCCCGAGCCGCGGCGTCCCGAACCACGGAGTCTCGTGCCTCCGAACCCCGCGCCTCCGAACCCCGGCAGCCGCGGATCCGCAGGCAGCGTGTCGTGCTGGCCGAGCCGAGCCGGTCGTCGACGAGCCTGCGCGCGCGGGTCGAACTCGAGCAGCAGACCAGCTGGGGCGAACTGCTCATCAAGGACCTCGTGAAGGTGCAGCTGCGCACGGCGGTGCTGCTCGGGCTGCTGGTGCTCGCGGTGCTGTGTGCGATCCCGGCCGTGTTCTACGTCGCGCCCGCCGTCACCGAGCTGCGTCTCGCCGGCCTCCCACTGCCGTGGCTGCTCCTCGCCGTGGCGCCGTTCCCGCTCATGTTCGGCGTCGGACTGTGGTACAACCGGCTGGCCGAGCGGCGCGAGCGGGACTTCGTGAACATGATCGAGAACTGACGCCGAGCCGCCGGGAGACTCCGCGAGGAAGGCGTGCGTACAGGTGAACCCGTGGGCCCTGGTCAGCGTCGCGCTGGTCGTGGTGGTGACGTTCTATCTCGGTCACCGCACCTCGCGGTTCGCGCGCAGCACCCATGACTTCCTCGTCGCCCGCCGTACCGTGCGCTCGCGGCGCAACGCCGCGGCCATCGCGGGCGAGTACATCTCCGCGGCCTCGTTCCTCGGCGTCGCGGGACTGGTGCTCAAGGAAGGTGCCGACGCGCTGTGGTTCCCCATCGGATTCACGGCCGGGTTCCTCGCGCTGATGCTGTTCGTCGCGGGGCCGCTGCGCCGGTCGGGCGCGTACACGCTGCCGGACTTCATGGAGGCGCGGCTGTCCTCACCGACGCTGCGCACCGCGTCGACGTGGTTCGTGGTGTTCATCGGCGTGCTGTATCTGCTGCCGCAGCTGCAGGGCGCGGGCCTCGCGATGACGATGATCATGCCCGCACCGGCGTGGGCAGGATCGGTACTGGTCACGGTGGTGATCGCCTATAACGTCATGGGCGGCGGCATGCGCGCCATCACGCTGCTGCAGGCGTTCCAGTACTGGTTCAAGCTCTTCGCGATCGCCGCGCCGACGTTCGTGCTGTGCGCGGTGTTCGTCACCGGCGGTGCGGGCGCCCCCGGGTCGGCGGGCAGCCTCGACGAACCCGCAGCGCCGAACTTCGCCGCGCGCACCGCGGTCACGGTCGACACGGACGTGACCCTGCGCGTCGACAGCCCGACCCGCGTGCACGTCGACGACGGCTCCGGCGACGCGGGCTGGACCACGTGGCGCGCCGGCTCCGAGCACACCGTCGACGCGGGCGCCGAGCTGACGTTCCCCGGGGGCTCGGCCGTCCCGACCGTCGACCAGGCGAAGTCGGCCAACATCGACTGGCTCCTGCCGAGCACCGACCTGACCGGGCTGCTGTCGACGTACTCGCTGCTGCTGGCGCTGCTGCTCGGCACGATGGGCCTGCCGCACGTGCTGTCCCGCTTCTACACCAACCCCGACGGGAAGGCCGCCCGGCGCACCACCGTGCAGGTGCTGCTGCTGCTCGGGCTGTTCTACCTGTTCCCCGTGATGCTGGGGATGCTGTCGCGGATGTTCGTCCCGGAGCTGTTGATAACCGGCGACACCGACGCGGCCGTGATCGCACTGCCGACGGCGATGCTGTCGGGCGTGACGGGGCAGATCCTCGCCGCGCTCCTGGCCGCGGGTGCGTTCGCCGCGTTCCTTTCGACGGCGTCCGGCCTCGTGTCCAGCATGTCCGGGGTGATCGCCACCGACCTGCTCGCGGGCAAAGTGCGCGACTACCGGGTGGCGAGCGTGGGCGTCGCGGCCGTGTCCGTGGCGCTGGCCGTGACGCTGCCGATCGACGACCTGGCGTTGAGCGTGGGCATGTCGTTCGCACTGGGCGCGTCCACGTTCGCGCCGCTGCTCGTGCTCGGGATCTGGTGGCGGCGGCTCACGTGGCTGGGCGCGATGGTCGGCATGTGCACCGGCGGCGGTCTCGTGCTGCTGGCGGTGGTGCTCAACGCGGTGTCCGCCCACACCGGCGGCTGGGCGCCGTGGCTGGTTCAACAGCCCGCGCTGGTCACCGTGCCGGTGGCGTTCGGCCTTACCGTGCTCGTCAGCACCGCCACCTCGAGTCGTGTCCCCGAGGACGTCGGCGCCGTCATGCTGCGACTCCACGCACCCGACCCGCTGGGCTTCATGCGGGACCGCGCCGTGCAGCGATTCGGGCGCGCCGAGGAACACACCCGCACCACGCAGGGCCGCCACCGCAAGTAGCGGCTGATGCCCCCGGCCGGTGCCCGCCGCGTGGGTGGGGTCTCGCTCCTACGCGGGAGTGACGCGGTTCGTGCGACGATGGGGCCGTGGTGAACCCAGCCGAGATCCCGACGACACGCGTGTCCGAACTGCCCGCCGACGGCGCGGTGCTGCTCGACGTCCGTGAGGCCGACGAATGGGCCGCGGGCCACGCACCCGGCGCGGTGCACATCCCGCTCGGCGACCTGCCGGCCAGTACCGACAAGCTGGCCGAACTGCCCGACGACCGTCCCGTGTACGTCATCTGCCGCACCGGTGGTCGGTCCGCGCAGGCGACGGCGTGGCTCAACGCGGCAGGCCTGGTCGACGCCGTCAACGTGGCGGGCGGCATGAAGTCCTGGCAGACCGAGGGCCGCGCGCTGGAAACCGATCACGACGCGGCGGAACCCGAGGTGCTGTAGCCGCGATGCATCCGGGCAGGTACCCGAACCGGCAGCAGGGCAGGCAGCCGAGGCCGAGCGTGCGGTGGGTCGCGACCGTCCCGCCGGGCGAGGCCCGCCCGCGCCCGCGCGGGCGGCGCAGGCCGTACACCGGCCCGCCGCGGTACCCGTCCCCGCCGCGCTGGGGTTTCCCCAACCTCGTGTGGCGCCCGTCGACGGCGGTGCCAGGAACCGCGTCCGGAGGTATGCAGCCCCGCCAGCGGCTGCGTTCGACCAGCAGGAACGCTGTCACGCTGCTGATCGCGCTCGCCGTGTTGGCGGGGCTCGCAGCGATCGCCGAGGTCTGGCGGTACGTGCTCCTGCTGCAGAGCCGTACGTCGGCGCTGAGCCCGGCGGTCGTGGGCACGTCGGACGCGTTCGTGCTGGCATTCGCACTGATGACGCCGATCATGG
Organism: Prauserella salsuginis; assembly: GCF_024648885.1. Classification (GTDB taxonomy): domain Bacteria; phylum Actinomycetota; class Actinomycetes; order Mycobacteriales; family Pseudonocardiaceae; genus Prauserella; species Prauserella salsuginis. The sequence continues at coordinate 361,474 of NZ_JANBBF010000009.1, forward strand.
CGCTGCTCGCCGTGGGTGCGGCGCTGTGGTGGCTGTTCGTCGCACGGTCGGTGGCCGCGGCCGACGCGGGGCAGGACGTGCCCCGGCCTCCGTGGCAGGTGCTCGTCGGCACACTCGTACCGGGCATGAACGTGCTGCTGGCCGGACCGATCATCGCCGAGTTGGAACACGCGGCGTTGCGCAGGCCCGCCCACGAGCGGCCGCGGCCGTCGCGGCTGGTGCTGGCCTGGTGGGCGACCTGGTGCGCCAACTTCGTCCTCGCCGTCGTCACCGTCGTGTGGCGGCTCCGTGACGGGGTGCAGGCCGACGCCGACGGCGTGGTGCTCAGCGCGCTGACCGATGCCTGCGCCGCTGGGCTGGCGATCGTCACGGTGGTGCTCGTCAACCGGATCACCCGACTGTTGTCCCCGGTCGACGCCGACGTGCTCGCGCTGCGACAGGTCGTCAAGGTGGCAGGCGCCCCCGAACCGGATCGACGTCCCCGCCCGGAGACCTCGACCCGCTGACGGCTCTTCCGCTGTGGGCGTTTCTCACGCGGCCGGCACCGTCACCGGGAAGTCCCGCAGACCGCGGATGACGAACTCCGCCCTGCGCTGCGGTTCGCGGGCGAAGCGCAGCTCGGGCAACCGGGTCACGAGGGCCTCCAGTGCCGCGGCGATCTCGATCCGCGCCAGCGGGGCGCCCAGGCAGTAATGGATGCCACCGCCGAAACCCAGGTGCGGGTTCTTCTCCCGCGTGATGTCGAGCCGGTCCGGCTCCTCGAACACCTCGGGGTCCCGCGCCGCAGCCCCGAGCAGCGCCGCGATCTTCCCACCTTCGGGGACGGCGAAGCCCGCGATCTCGACGTCGGCGGTGGCCGTGCGCTCGAACAGCTGCAACGGCGAGTCGAACCGGATCAGCTCCTCGGTCGCCGTGTCGGCCAGTCCGGGGTCGGCGACCAGCAGATCCCACTGGTCGCGGTGGGCGAGCAGCGCCCGCACGCCGTTGCCGATGACGTTGACGGTGGCCTCGTGCCCGGCCATCAGCAGCAGCACGGCGGTCGCGACGGCCTCGTCGCCCGTCAGCTCACCGACCGCCAGGTGACTCAACAGGTCGTCGCCGGGCGAGGCTGCCCGCTCGTCGACCAGGCCGCGCAGGTGGCCGGCGAACGCCTCGGCTGCGCGTTCGGCCTCGGCCCGCTTGTCGTCGGGCAGGCCGTACTCGTACATCTTGACGATCGCGTTGCTCCACTCGACCAGCTGCGGTCCCGCCTCCTCGGGAATGCCCAGCAGCTCGGCGATCACCGCGACCGGCAACGGCTGCGCCAGGTGCTCCAGTAGATCGGCCTCGCCGTCCTCCCGGATCGCGGTCGCCAGCGTGTCGACCATTCGTGCGGCCAACGCCTGCACCGTCGGCCGCAGCCGTTCCACGTGCCCGCGCGCGAACGCCGACTGCACGAGCCTGCGCAACCGGGTGTGCGCAGGCGGTTCGTTCTCCAGCAGCGAGTTCCGGTGGAGCATGTTGAACGAGGCGAACTGTTCCAGCGGGGTGGCGTCCGTCCAGATGCGGCCCAGCGATCGGTTGCGCAGCACGGCTGAGGCGGCCTCGTGGGAGACGGCCACGGCGAGCCCGAGGCCGTCGTGGTGGTGGACGCCGCCGGTGCGGCGCAGGCGGGCGAATTCGGGGTACGGATCGGCGAGGAAGGCCGGGTCGGCAGGATCGAACACCCGCCGACCGTAGCCGAATCGCCGGTCGAGTAGCGTTTTCCGCCAGGCGAATCATGACCGGGAGGCGAGCGCAGTGGGCAAAGCCGCGCGGAAGAAGGAGCGCAAGGAGAAGGTCCGCGACGTATTCGTCGGGCGGCCGTTCGAGGGCCTGGCGGCGGAGCCGGAGCTCATCGCGATGCGCGAGTTCGTGCCGTCCGCGACCGCGACGCTGCCGCTGGCCGGCGAGCACAGCGACCGCACGGTGACGATCGCGTCGGTGCTGCCCATGGCGGCGGCCGCGTTCGTGCGCGGCGACGGCGAGGTGTACGTCGGACTGCAGGTGCAGACCCGTTCCGGCGACATCAGCCGTGACCTGGGCAGGGCGTTGTCGTGGGCGCTGACCGCGCAGCCGGGGCAGGTGCTGTCGGTCGCCGACACCCGCAGCCCCTCGCAGCCGGGCGAGCGGTTGCAGGATCTGCTCGACCCCTCGGCCGAACTCGACGTCCAGGTGCACGAGGACTTCTCCTGGTGGCTGCCCGAGGGCGAGGAACCGACCGGCGAGGTCGCGATGTCGCTGCAGCGCGCCAACGAGGCGATCATGCCGACCGAACGTCTCGACTCGGGCGCCTACTGGGTGCTGGCCGGGGAGAAGGCGCACCTGCGGTGGGTGTGGCCCGCCGAGGAGAACCGCCTGATGCAAGCGCTTGCGCGCCTGTCGGCCGCGGGCACGCTGACGCTTGGCGAGGACACGAAGTTCGCCGGCTCGTTCCGGGCGCACGGGCTGCTGGTTCCGGTGTGGGACCTCGACCCGGAGGCACACGCCCGCGAGTGGGTCGAACCAGCCAAGGCGCTGGGCACGCGACTGCAGGAGGCGTTCGCCTCGCTCGACGACACACCGCTGGACGCCGCCGAGCGCCGCGCCCGCGACGGCCTGATCGGCCGCCAGTTCACGCTGCGTTGAGTCGGGTGCGGCGATGATCCTCCACATCTGTCCCGAGGCCGACTGGGCCGCGGTCCCGGGCGACGGCGAGTACCGGCCCGCCTCGCTCGACGACGTCGGGTTCGTGCACTGCAGCGATTTCGGCACCGTGCAGTTTCCGGCCGAGCGTGTGTTCGCCGGCCGCACCGACCTGATCCTGCTCGTGATCGACCCGGCCCGCCTCGACGTCCCGTTGCGCTGGGAGCCCGCCGATCCGCCCGAACCGGGTGCACCGTGGTTCCCGCACGTCTACGGTCCGATACCGGCCGCTGCTGTCACGCGAACCTGCGCGTTCCCGCCCGAACTGGACGGAACGTTCCGACTGCCGAAGGCGCTGCACGAGTATCCGGCCTGACAGGGCGGCCGTGCTCGCCGCGGCATTCGGCCCGGCCGGGCGCCGCTGCGGGCGCGGACGCAGCGGTTCGGACACGGCAGCGGTTTGGACACGGCGGGCGGGTTGAAGTGAGGGAGGACGTTCGTGGCGAACGACCTCACGGGTTTCGGTGACTTCGTCGAGGCCAACCTGACCGGGCTGATGCGCTACGGGCACGCGCTGACCGGCAACCCGCACGACGCCGCCGATCTGGTGCAGACGGTGCTCGAGAAGGTCGGCTCTCGCTGGGCGAACGTGCAGCGCAAAACCGCCGACCCGGTCGCCTACGTCCGCCGGTCGATGGCCAACGCCCACATCAGCCGCTGGCGCAAACTCAGGCGGGAGAACCTCGTCGCTGAGCTGCCGGAGACCGGCGCGGCGACGCCCTCCGACCCGTTCGAACACGAACCGCTGTGGCAGGCGCTCAAAGATCTGCCGCCGAGGCAACGTGCGGTCGTCGTGCTGCGTTATTACGAGGGACTGTCCGAAGCCGAGATCGCCCGTTCGCTGGGCGTGTCGGCCGGGACGGTCAAGAGCCAGGCCAGCAAGGCGCTCGCGACGCTGCGCGGGCGGCTCGGTGAGGACGATCCGGAGGCAGCGGGGAGGGCGGCGGTGTATGACGGGCACGGGTGACGACCGCGACGACCCGGAGGTCCGTGAGGGGCTGCGGCGGCTGTTCGGCAGCGCGGAACTCGGTGCCGGTCGGGCACCCGACCCCGGTGCGATCGTCGCCGGTGCCGGCCGTCGCAGGCGGAGGCGCGCGACGTTCAGTGCTGGCGCGGGTGTGTTCGTGATGGTCGGTGCCGTGGCAGGGGGACTGGCACTGGCGGGGGCCGGCGGCGAGCCTCGCCCCGACGACGTCGCGGTTGCTGACCGTTCTAGCGGCATCGTGCACTCGAGCGGCGCTCCGGCATCGGACGACGAGGGCCCGCGCAGCGAACAGATGACGTCGGAGGCGCCGACGGTGACGCGGGAGTCCCGGCCGAGTTCCCCCGTGAGTGCACCCCCGGCGATACCGACGTCGACACGGCCGGGCCCTTCGCCCGCGGATCCGCCGCCGGGGACGAGCACCGAGGCGGGCGAACCGCAGCCACCACCCACACTCGGACAATCGGGGAAAGAACCCCTGCACCTGCTGATGACCTACGACGAGGCGGTGTCCACCGGCGCGATGGATCCCGGAGAAGGGCCGCCCGCTCAGGGTGAATGCCGCTCGTACGAGGTGGCCGACCCCGCGATCTCGCGGGTCGCCGTCCGCGGCGGGCACGGCATCGTGCGGTTCCAGGCCGACGCCGCGCAGACACCGGAACGCATCGTCGTCGGGTCGTCGTGGGAGCAGTTGAACCGCGCCTACCCGGAGCTGCAACGCTCTGACGACGGCCGGTGGGCGCGCGAGAACCCCGAAGCGGATTCCCGGTACGTCTTCGGGGTCGAGGCCGACGAGGTTGTCACGCTACGGCTGACCGTGCCGAACCCCGACGTCAGCTGCTGAGAAGCGGGCTGCCGGCCGTCCGGCTGCGAACGGCCCACTCGCCGGGAGCGAGCCACTCGCAGGGAGTCAGCTGCTGCCGGGAGTGGGCCGCTGCGGGGAGTGGGCCGCTGTCGAGAGTGGGCCGCTCGCGGGGAGCGGGCCCGGCCGTACGGGCGTGGGCTAGTCCGGCGCCACACCTCCGGGCGGACCACCTCCGCCGGAGGGCCCACCCTGGCCGGAGGGCCCGCCCTCGCCGGACGGACCGCCTCCACCGGACGGACCGCCCTCGTCGGAGGGGCCCCCGGAGGAACGCTGGCGTTTGCCACGCCGCCGAGCGCGGGACAACGTACTGATCGGGGTGCGCTTGTCCGCCCGGTTCCAGATTCCGGTCGTGGTCGACAGTGCATAGTCGATGCGGTCGTCGACCTGCTCCCCGAAGTGCCGGTCGAAGTCCTGAGACAGTTCCCCGGCGAGTTCGCGGCGGTAGATGCGCCGTTCGGCTCTGATGATCGCGCGGTGCTCGGAGTTGAGCGCCTTGTACAACGCGACCGCCATCGCCACCAGCACGACGGCGAACGGCAGCCCGGTGGAAACGGCGCCAGCCTGCAACGCGGACAACCCTTCGTCGCCGCCCGCGAGCAGCAGTCCGATGGCCACGAGTCCCTCGAGGGATGCGAACAGCACGCGACTCCAGATGGGCGGGTCGGGGTGCCCTCCGGAAGCGAGCATGTCGACCACGAGCGAACCCGAGTCCGAGGAGGTGACGAAGAAGATGACCACCAGAATGATCGCGATGACCGACAGGATCAGTCCCAGCGGCAGGTTCTGCAGCGTGTTGAACAGTGCCTCCTCGGCGACCACTCCGCCTTCGGGCACGAGGTCACCCTGCCGCTGCTGTTGGTCGATGGCCGTGCCACCCATCACCGTGAACCACAGGAAACCGACGAGGGTGGGCACGAGCAGCGCGCCGGCGACGAACTCACGGACCGTGCGACCTCGTGAAATACGCGCGATGAACACGCCTACGAACGGGGCCCAGGCGATCCACCAGCCCCAGTAGAAGATCGTCCAGCTGCCTGCCCACTCGATACCCGCGTCGCCGGTGTAGGCGAACGCGTCGAACGTCAGCGGCAGCACGTTGGCGAGATAGGCCCCGAGCGACTGCACGAAGTCCCTGGCCAGGAACAGCGTGGGTCCGAGCAGCAGGACGGCGATCAGGAACACCCCGGCCAGCGACAGGTTGAAGTTCGACAACCAGCGGATGCCACGGCCGATCCCGCTGACCACCGACACGATCGCGACCAGGGTGATGGCCACGATCAGCACGACGAGCAGCAGATTGTTCGCCTCGTCGACCACCCCGATCTCACTGAGACCGCTGGCGACCTGGGTCACGCCGAGTCCGAGCGACGTCGCCACACCGAACAAGGTCCCGACGATGGCCAGCACGTCGATCACGTCGCCGGGCCAGCCCTTGACCTTGTCCCCGAGCAACGGTTCCAGCGCCCAGCGGATGGACACCGGGCGGCCCTTGCGGTGAATTGCGTAGGCGAGCGAAAGGCCGACGATGACGTACACGGCCCAGGGGTGGAAACCCCAGTGCAGGAACGTCTGCGCCATGGCTTGCGAGGCGAGTTCGGCGGAACCGCCGTCGACACCGGGCTTCGGGTCGGAGTAGAAGGTCAGTGGCTCGCCGACCCCGTAGAACACCAGGCCGATCCCCATGCCTGCGGCGAACAGCATGGTGAACCAGGAGAACAGCCCGAACTCGGGCTCCTCCCCGTCCTTGCCGAGGGTGATGTCGCCGAAGCGGCTGACCCCGAGGAAGATCGCGAAGAGTACGAATCCGGCGATGGCCAGCGTGTAGAACCAGCCGAACCCGGTGACGATCTCGCCTTGCACCGAGTTCCACAGGTTTCCGGCCGTTTCGGGCGCGATGATGGAGAACAGTGCGATAGCCGCGACGACGATCAGGCTCGGCCAGAAGACGGAGGGGGCGATCCCACCCCGCCCCAGTCGAACGCCCTGTCTGCGGAGCTCGTCCTCGATCTCGTCATGGGTGGCGTCGGCCTGGGCGATACTTCCCTCGACGGCCTGGCCGGGTGGGGCCGGTTCCTCGCCGGAAGGTCCGCCGTGACCGCTGTTTGACTCGCTCATGGTGCCCCTGCTTTCCGTCGACCACGTCGTCAGCCGAGCGCAGATGCTCCTTGTGTCCGAAACCTACGGTGGCGGTGGAAACACGACTGGTCAAGTCGAAAGGGGGCGATGTTGTTACCTCGTTCGGTTCGGGCGACGGATGAGTGGGCCGCCGGTCGTCCCGGTGATCGCCTTGGCCGGGGACGGAGATCGGCTAGGAGCGAATGTTGTGGTGAACCGTGGCAACCGCCGAATGCGGACGAAGCCGGGTCGTCTTTCCCGTGGTTCGCAGTTAGCGTGCCGTGAGGTGAGCCTTCCCTCATGGAATTTGCGAAGAATGCGAAAAGGGCGGCGCTTCCGCTCGCGGTTGATCCGTGATCAGGATCGACCGCGAGGGGCGCCGCCCCTTCCGGTTCTAGAACGCTGCGTGTGCCACGACGGGAAGCGTCAGAGCTTGCCGCCCGCGACCTCCGGCATGTCGTCGTCGGCGTCGTCGCTCTGCAGGTGCTTGTGCACGAACCGTTCGACCTCGAACAGGTTGCCGTCGGCGCGATCGAACACGTTCACGAGCGTGCTCATCGTCGCGACCTCTTCGACCTGCTCCTTCAGGAACCACTGCATGAACTGTTCGCCGAGGAAGTCGTCCTCGGAGCGGGCGGCCTTCGTCAGCGTCTTGATGTCGCTGGTGACCTCCTTCTCCTGCTCCAGGGCCAGCTCCGCCAGCTCCTTGGCATTGGAGAACTCGTTGCGCACCTCGCCCGTGCTGGGGATCGTCACGTGGTGGTCGGTGTCCATCATGTACTGCACGAGCGCCATGGCGTGGTTGCGCTCCTCGATGGCCTGCGCGTAGAAGAACTTCGCGAGCTCGGGCAGGTCCTCGTTGTCGAACCACACGGCCAGCGCGGTGTACTGCTGCGAGGCGTGGAACTCGTTGTGGACCTGACCCTGCAGCAATTCGTAGAACTTGGAACGCGGCTGCTGGGAATTCTGCTTCTTCGTCGTGGTGGGCATGCATTCAATGTACGCCCCTGGTTCTACTTTTTTCCACCCGGGGGCTGGTGATCCGGAGCGCATTTGCCTACAATTCCTTAGCCAAGGATGAGCTAAATAAATTAAGCCTCACCTAAGTTCTGGGAATGACTTAGGTGAGGCTTAATTATATCTCAGCCTGTCGATTGTCCCTCATTTGGGGAATAAATCACGGTCCGCGATGGGTATCCCGCCGAGAGATCACCGGTTCGGGGTCGGGTCGGTGGTCGCCGCGAGCGCCTCCCGGCCGTTGCGGGGCAGGCTCCCGGTCGCGGTGGTTCACTCCGGCAGGCATCATTCGGGTGGTCGCCACGCGAGCGGCGCCGCCTCGGCGGTCGCTGCACCCCGGCGGCCGCCCTGAGGGGCTTCACTCCGGCGGCCGCCGACTCCGAGCGCGCTCCCGGCAGGCACCGTCCCGACAGGCCCGTCCCGACAGGCCCGTTCCGGCACCACCGTTCGCGCCACCGTTCGGCCGTCGCCGTTCGGCCGTCACCGTTGCGCGCCGGCCCCGGCGTCACCGCTCCTGTGGCACCGTCCGGCCGTCTCCGTCCCGGCTGATTCCGGCTCCGATCACCGTTCCGGCCGTCGCCGCCCCGACGTCACCGCTCCGGTGGCCGCGGTGCGGCGGCCACCGATGCGGGAGCGCGTCGATGTGGGAGCGCCGGTGCGGGAGCGCCGGTGCGGGTGTTCAGGACGCGCTCGGCAGCGGGCCCCTGGCGATGGGGCAGGACATGCAGCGCGGGCCGCCGCGTCCCGAGCCCAGTTCGGAACCGGCGATGGCCAGCACCTCGATGCCCGCTTCCTCCAGGCGTGCGTTCGTCTGGGTGTTGCGCTCGTAGCCCACGACCACGCCGGGCGCGAGCGCGAGCGTGTTGTTGCCGTCGTCCCACTGCTCCCGCTCGGCGGTGACGGGATCGAGGCCGGTGTCGATCACGCGCAGCCGATCGATGCCCATGGCGGTGGCCGCGGCGTCGAGGAACGGTTCCGGTCCGTCCACGCGCAGCTCCCGGGTGCCGTCGGCGGCGACGTCGTCACCCGGCCGCATCGTGTAGGCGACGAGCGAGTCGCGCGCGAGCGGGTACATGACGACCGCGTCGGGGCCGATCATCGTGCACACGGTGTCCAGGTGCATGGTCGCGCGGTTCTGCGCGATCGGGACGGCCAGCACCGTGTGCGCGATGCCGTCGGCGAACACCGACCTCGCGAGCGACTCGGCGCCCGCGGCCGTCGTCCGTTCGCCGACGCCCACGGCCAGCACTCCCGGCGCCAGCAACAGCACGTCGCCGCCTTCGACCGGAGCCGAATGCGCGCCGTACGCACGCGAGGCACCGCGGAACCGCGGGTGGTACGCGTACGCCAGGTCCAGCAGCGCCGTTTCCCTGCTCCGGGCGGGCATCGCCAGCGACGAGATCGCCACCCGGTCGGCGATCCATGCGGACGAATCGCGCGTGAACAGCAGGTTCGGCAGCGGATCGACCACGAAGTCGTGCGCGTGGTGCATCTTCCGTACGAGTGATGCGCCTTCGGAGGCAGGCAGCTCCTCGAACGTCATCCCACGCATCAGCGTTTCGCGCAGCGCGCCCGCGCCGAGGCCGGACAGGTGGGAGCGCAGCGCGTCCGCCAGCTCGCTGCCGAGTCGGCGTTCGTCCACCGCGGCGTGCACCCCTGCGGCGTGCGCCCGTGGATCGGCCAACGATTCGCCGAGGACGTCGGCGAGCAGCAGCACCTCCACGCCACGTGAGGCGAGCACCTCGGCGAACGCGTCGTGTTCCTGTTGGGCACGTTCGACCCACGGGATCGAGTCGAAGAGCAGCTGGTCGTTGTTGCGCGGTGTGAGCCTCGTGAGCTCGCCGCCGGGCCGGTGCAGCAGGACCGACCGCAGCGGGCCGACCTCGCTGTCGACGCCCGGGGCGATCGTCGTGGTGTCGTCCGTGCCCGGGCCGGTCATCGTGTTGGCTGTGTTCGTCACGCGCGTGAGCGTAGTCACCCGGCGGGCGTCAGCTCCCGGTTTCGTGGTGCGCGCTCCGGGTAGGGACCCCAGCCGTACTCGGCGACGACCGAGGGCACGGTCGTGAACACCCAGTTCTCGACACCGCCGCCCATGATCTCGGCGTACCGCTCCGCCGCCTCCCGGTTCGCGAACCGGATCTGCTGGTCGCGCAAGGCCCGGTGAGTGATCTTGCAGGCCATCTCCATCCCCTCCGACACAGTCCTTTCCGTCTTCGGCGGCGGCGCTGCCCGTCCGCCTGCGTTCCCCACTCGATCGCCACCTCCCGGCGGCGCCGGTTGGCCGACGAACTGCCGGTGAGTCGATGCACTGCCGCTGGGTCGACGAACTGTCGTACCCGCGACGTACCTTCCTTCTGTTCGACGCTCTTCTGATCGGCGCCGAGTCCATTCGGTGCTCTTCTGTTCGAGGCCGAGTCTGTTCGAACTCGAGTCCGTTCGACGCCGAGTCCGTTCGATGCCGGGGCTTCCTTCCGACGTCCGGATCCCCTGCAGTCCGGACGGTGGTGAAGGTCGGCAGCCCCTGCGCGGCGCCGGTCACAAGTAGAACACACGTTCGATGATGCGTGCAAACCTCCTGGTCGTGGTCAGGTCGGCGATCATGACCGCGAGCGGTTCGGGGAGTCGATCAGGACGAGGCGACTACGGCAGCCAAGCGACGTGGTCGCGCACCGCCGAATAACCCACGAACGCGACGACGTCGAGCAGGGTGTGCGCGGCGACCAGTGGCCACAGGCGGTTCGTGCGCTGCCACACGCGGCCGAAGATCAATCCCATGGCGACGTTGCCGAGGAATCCGCCGAAGCCCTGGTAGAGGTGGTACGAACCGCGCAGGACCGCGGAAATGATCAAGCTCGTATTCTCGCCTATGCCGAGCTGTCTCAATCGGGTGATCAGGTACCCGACGACGAGTACCTCCTCGGCGAAGCCGTTGCCGAAGGCCGACAGGGTCAGCGTGATCGGCCGCCACCACGTCTCACCCAGTGTCGACGGCTGCACGGCGAGGTTCAGACCGAACTGCCACATGGCGAGGTAGAACAGCAGCCCCGGGATCCCGATCAGCGCGGTGAGACCGATGCTCCATCGCAGATCGGCGGCCTGCGGCCGGCGCGGAAGGCCGACCTCGGCGAGCTTCATGCCGCCGCGCCACAGCAGGTACACGCCCAGTGCGCCCCACGCGACGAGCTGAGTGGCGCTGAGTAGTTGGAAGAGGAGATCGATTATCTCGTTGGTGGCCCGAGACGTGTTGATCGCGACCTCTTGATCACTCAGCGTCTCGGGTTGTAGCAGTGCGTCGACCAGTGAGAGCAGAGAGCGTGCGCCTGATAAACCAAGTGTGATCGTAAACACAAGGACGACTTCGACGGTCAGCATCCGCCGTCGTCGAGCGTCGTCACCGGTGGGAACCGGCGGTGGAAACGGTGCGCTGTGAGGTGTAAACCACCTGCGCAACCAGCGATTCAGGCGATCGCGTTGGCCGGAGGACACCCGGGAACACTAACGCCCCGTCACGGGCCCGACACCGACCGGGGGAATCGTGAATCATCACGATCCCACTAACAATGCGGCCGGTTATCAATAAATCGCCCGAACGGCCTACTAGGGTGCAGCGGTTGAAAGAAACGATGAAGGAGGAGAGCCTCGTGGCGGAAACGTCAGAAGCTGAGGCCGCGCCATCCACATCGCCGAAGGGTCAATCCTCTGGTCACAAGGGGGTCGCGCCGAGGGTCTTCTGGCCCTCCGTGATCATCGTGCTGGCCTTCGTCCTGATCTCGGTGATCTTCCCCGACACCGTCGCGGAGATCGTCGGGAACATCCAGGACGCCGTGATCGGCACGTTCAGCTGGTACTACCTGCTGCTCGTGTCCGTGTTCGTGGCCTTCGCGATCTGGATCGGTGTCAGCCACTTCGGTGACATCAAGCTCGGACCCGACGACGAGGGTCCGGAGTTCGGCCTCGGTTCGTGGTTCGCGATGCTGTTCGCGGCCGGCATGGGTATCGGTCTGGTGTTCTGGGGGGTGGCGGAGCCACTTAACCACTTCGCCGGTATCCCGAACCGCGCCACCGGGATCGAGGAGGGCACCGAAGCGGGCGCCCACGACTCGATCCTGCAGGCGGTGCTGCACTGGGGGCTGCACCCGTGGGCGATCTACGTCGTGGTCGGTGTGGCCATCGCGTACGCCATCCACCGCAAGAAGCGGCCGGTGTCGATCCGGTACGCCCTCGAGGGCGTGCTGGGTAGGAAGGTCAACGGCTGGATCGGTGACGTCATCGACATCGCGGCGATCTGCGGCACCCTGTTCGGTGTCGCGACGTCGCTGGGTCTCGGCGTCATGCAGGTCGCTGCCGGGTTGAGCTTCATCGACGTCATCGAGGAGCCGAACAACCTGACCTACGTGATCCTCATCGGTGCGATCACGACGGCCGCGGTGGTGTCCGTGGTCACGGGTCTGAAGAAGGGCATCAAGTACATCTCGAACATCAACCTCGGCCTCGCGGCCGCGCTGTTGATCTTCGTGCTGATCGCCGGTCCGACCCTGTTCATCTTCCGTGACGTGGTGCAGACGTTCGGTGACTACCTGCAGAACATCCTGCAGATGAGCGTCAACACCACCGCCTACTCGGGCGAGAACGGCACCGAGTGGCAGGGCTGGTGGACCACGTACTACTGGGCCTGGTGGATCTCGTGGGCGCCCTTCGTGGGTGTGTTCATCGCGCGGATCTCGCGTGGCCGCACGGTGCGTCAGTTCGTCGCCGGTGTGCTGCTGGTGCCGACCGTGGTCGCGATCATCTGGTTCTGCGTCATGGGTGGCACGGCGCTCTACCGTGAGCTGTTCGGCCAGGGCGGCCTGATCGGCGTCGAGGACGGCGCAGCGACGGTCGACACGAACACGTCGCTGTTCGCCCTGCTCGAGGGGATGCCCGGCGGAAGCGTGGTCATCGTCGGCGCGATCATCCTGATCGTGCTGTTCTTCGTGACCTCGTCCGACTCCGGTTCGCTGGTGGTCGACATGCTCGCCTCGGGCGGCAACCCGAACCCGCCGACGTGGAGTCGCGTGTTCTGGGGTGTCGCCGAAGGTGCGGTGGCCATCGCGCTGCTGTTGCCGGGCGAGGACAGTCTGTCCACATTGCAGCTGGTCGCGATCCTGATCGCATTGCCGTTCAGTGTCGTGATGATCGGTATGTGCGTGTCGATCTGGCGCGAGTTGAGCGCGGAACGCAAAGCCGCGCTACGTGCCCAGCGGCGCATGCAACGCGAGGAGCTCGCGGATCACGTGACGAGCAGCCTCGTGGACGCCGGCGTCGTCGAGGACCCGGACACCGGGGACGACGGCAAGGTGAAGGCGTAACGCCTGCCGGTGAGCGCGAGACGAACGGCGCCCTTGGGAGTACTGCTCCCGGGGGCGCCGTTCTCGTGTTTCCGGCTGTTGACTGCCGGCCTCGCCGCGCTGGGATCGTCGCGATCGCCTCCGCGGCCCGGCTTCACGGGCTCGACGCTGCTGGGGCAACGCTGCTGGGGCAACGCTGCCGACTCGATGTCGCGGGCTCAGCCCCGCGCGTCCGGGCCCGGTGGCTGGAAGGGGCAGCCGACGAGTTTGCGCAGCGCGAGGCCGAGTCGCTGCCGGCAGTCGACGGGTTCGTCGAAGGCGAGGCGCACGTCGTGGTCGACGGTGGTGCCGGACGGGTCCGGTGTGTTGCGGCCTCCGGGGTGTTCGACGCGCAGTCGCAGGCCGTAACGGTCGATGCCGAGCGGGCGGATTCGGCCGCCGCGCAGTTCGTCGGGTACATGCCGGGCGAGTGCGGTGACGACCTCGGGGTGGGCGTGTTCGAGGTGTCGGAGCCACGCGGACTCGTGCCGACAGAACGGGTCGGGGCTGGCCGAGGCGAACGTCTGTGTGGTCAGCGAGTCGGTGCCCTCGGAGTCGGCGAGTACGAACGAGGTGGGTATGAGGTCGAGCATCGTCAGCCCGTGGCCGAGGTCGAGCAGGCTCGGTTCGGCGCGCTGCTCGGCGATCGTGACGGCACGGGTGCGGGCGGAGTGGGTGTCGAGTCGGCGGAGCCAGCCGGTGAGCCACAGCAGGCCTCGTACGGGGCTGCGCAGCGCGACCGGGGCCTCGTCGGTGATCTCGAGCGTGATGGCGAGCTCTCCTGCCGGCGTGGCGGCGCCGGTGTCGCCGCCGGTGCCTGACCGGCCGCCCACGGCGAGCACCAGCGGGTCGTCGTCGGGCAGCAGGATGCTGGCGCGGCCGCCTGCGTGCACGTGGTGCAGTACGGGTTCGGTGTGCGGTCCGGACGCGGGGTCGCGGTTGACGGCGGGCATCAGCACGGCGGGTCCACCGCGGGTGGCGATGCTCTTGGCGCGTTCCGCGGGAAGCGGGGTCCGGGGTGTGTGCGGACGGGTACGGGTCACCGGTCACCTCCAACTAAGGCGAGGCTAACCTATGTCCACGGTGAGGGGAATACCCGAGCGGCCCTGGTGAGGCGGGGCGCGGCGGTACCGGCTGCGGGTCTGCGGTCATCCCGATATTCATCCCGAAAACGGGCGCTATTAGCGTGTGAGGCGTGTCAAGCGCTGTGGAACTCACGCCCCCCGGCCCTCGCGGAGTCCCTCCGCTGTTCGCTCGGCTCGTCGACGACTCGGCGCTCTTTCCGCCCAGCGACGCGGCCATGCCGGAAGCGCTGAAGGGGCACTTCGCTTCGCGCAGCGGCGACAGGTCGGGCGTGCTGGGCGTCTTCCTGTGCCAGGCGTCGCGGCTGCCCGAGTTGATCACGGAACTCATCAAGATCAAGCCGGCCGAGCCGCTGCCGTTGTCGCTGATCATCGACACGGGCCTCGGCGGGGTGCCGAAGGCGATCTCCATCGTGGAGTCCAGGAGTGAGCTGCTGGCGCTGAAGATGGTCGAGATGCCCGCGCCGTCGGATGTCGACGAGGTGTGGCTCGAGCGGGTCTCGGAGTTCGTGCCCGAGGACGTCGTGCGCGTGGTGGAGCCGCGGCGCGGGGTCGGCTGGCTCGACGGCGTGCAGAAGGTCATCGAACACGGCAGCAGGCCCAAGATCCGGTGCGGTGGCCAGTCGCCGGAGAACTTCCCCGAGGTCGACGAGGTGGCCGACTTCCTCTCGGTGGTCGCGGCCTCCACGGGTGCGACGTTCAAGGCGACGAACAGTCTGCACCGCGCGGTGCGGCACACCGCCGACGACGGCATCGAGCACCACGGTTTCTTGAATCTGCTCGTGGCCTCGGCGCGGTGCCTGTCGGGCGGTGACGTGCGCGGGGCGCTGGCCAGCACGGACGGCGCTGCGCTGGCGGACGAGGCTCGCGGGCTCTCCGACGAGGCGGCGACGGCGGTGCGCGCGATGTTCGCCTCGTACGCGTGCGCCGAGTTCGACCGCCCGGTGGGTGACCTCGTGGAACTGGGGCTGCTCGGCACGGAGTGAGCCCGGGTGCTCGCAGGTGTTCCCTGGTGAGCGGCTGCGAGTCGTGCGCGGGTGCTCGTGTCCGGTGCGTCTCGTCGTCGGCTGCGGTATGGGCCGTCCCGGTGGGGTTCCGCCCTGTCGGGGTCAGCCCAGCAGGGCGGAGCCGAACGCGTAGGCGGCGAGTCCGGCGAACACCACGCCTGCGGCGCGCTGCAGCAGGTGTGGACGGATGCGGTGGCGGAGCTTGCTGCCGACCACGATGGCGATCGCGGTGACACACGCGACGGCGGCGAACGCGCCGAGGCCGACCGCGACCGGCTGGACGTAGCGGGCGGCGAGACCGGCCGTGGCGAGCTGCGAGGCGTCGCCCCATTCCGCGGCGAACAACACCCCGAAGGACGCGGTGGCCGCCCGGAGGAACGGGACGCGTGCCGGCCCGCTGCGCATCGCGTCCTCGCCGGTGTCGTCGGCCGAGCGGAATCCCGAGCGCAGCAGGATCGCCGCGCCGACGCCGAACATGACGCCGGCGGCAACCGAAACGAGGCGTTCGGGAAGTAATGTCAATGCGCCGCCGAATGCGACGGCGACGAGCGTTTGAATGGCGAAAGCGGCGGTGACGCCGGTCCACACCGCTCCCGCGCGGTAACGCGTGGTCAGCACCAGTGTGGCGACCGTGGTCTTGTCCGGCAGTTCGGCCAGGAAGACCAGCGCGAACGCCGTGAAGAAGGCCGGCAGCGCAGTGGACATCAGTAGTTTCACCCCTTGGTCACTTCAACGATAAAGGGGAATTGCCGAAAATCAAGCGGATCGATCACGCGAATCGGCATTTTTGGCGCCCGATGAAATTGCACGAACCCGCGGCTCACAGTTTTTTTCGGCGTGCCGAAATTGCTGGCTGCGGAGCGGGAATGCCCGGTTCGCCGGGCGACGGCGCGGGGCGGGCGGGACTTACGTCCTGTAGTAGTCGGGACCGGCGTACCTGTCGGCCGGGTGCATCCGCGGAGCAGAGTCGTGATCGTGGAAGTTCTGGAGCTCGCGCGGTGGCAGTTCGGGATCACGACCGTCTACCACTTCCTGATGGTGCCGTTGACGATCGGCCTGTCGGTGCTGGTCGCGGGCATGCAGACGGCGTGGGTGCGCACGGGCAACGAGCGCTACCTGAAGATGACCAAGTTCTGGGGCAAACTGCTGCTGGTCAACTTCGCCATGGGCGTGGTGACCGGGATCGTGCAGGAGTTCCAGTTCGGCATGAACTGGAGCGAGTACTCCCGGTTCGTGGGGGACGTGTTCGGTGCGCCGCTCGCGATGGAGGGGCTCGTCGCGTTCTTCGTGGAGTCGGTGTTCCTCGGCCTGTGGATCTTCGGCTGGGATCGGCTGCCGAAGCGAGTGCACCTGGCGTGCGCGTGGGCGTTCTCGCTGGCCACGGTGGCGTCGGCGTACTTCATCCTGGCGGCGAACTCGTGGATGCAGCACCCGGTGGGTGCCGAGTTCGTCGACGGGAAGCCGACGATGAACTCGATCTGGGCGGTGTTGACCAACAACACGGCGTTGGCCGCGATCCCGCACACCGTGGCGGGGTGCTTCGCCGTGGCCGCGGCGTTCGTGGTCGGTATCGCGGCGTGGCGGTTGTGGCGCCGGCGCGGCGAGGACGACGAGCACCGCGCGGTGTGGCGCTCGTCGGTGAAGCTCGGCGCGTGGACGGGCGTCGTGGCGTTTGCCGTGCTCGTGGTGAGCGGTGACTTCCAGGGCAAGCTGATGTTCCAGCAGCAGCCGATGAAGATGGCGGCCGCGGAGGCGCTGTGCGAGACGGAGCAGCCCGCGAGCTTCTCGATCATCGCGGTGGGCGACGTGTCGGACGCCGACTGCGAGAGCGTGAAGACGTTCAACGTGCCCGCGTTGCTGTCGTTCCTAGCCGAGGGCGACTTCTCATCCGAGGTCAAGGGCGTGCAGGAGCTGGTCGGGGAGTACCAGGACAAGTATGGCTCGCACTATCCGGACGACCCGGCGCTCGGGGAGCTGGCGGGCAAGCCGGTGGACTACGTACCGAACCTGCCGGTGACCTACTGGGGCTTCCGGATCATGATCGGTTTCGGCGCGCTGTCGGCGCTGGTCGGCGTGGCCACGCTGTGGTTGACGCGCGGCGGGCGGATCCCGGGCGGCCGCTGGTTCCCGTGGATGGCGCTGGGCAGCATCGCGCTGCCGTACATCGCCAACAGTGCAGGCTGGATCTTCACCGAGATGGGCAGGCAGCCGTTCGTGGTGGTGCCGAACCCGGATCCGAGTGGCGTCGACGGGGTGTGGATGTACACCGCGATGGCCGTGTCGCGCGTGAGCCAGGGCGAGGTGTGGCTGTCGCTGCTGTCGCTGACCCTGCTGTACGCGGTGCTCGGGGTGGTCGAGGTGTTCCTGATGGCCAAGTACGTGCGCGGTGGGATCGAGAGCGTGATGCCCGCGAAGGCCGCCGCTCGTCTAGGGGCGGGTGGCGACGGGGACCAGGACGGTTCGGGCGACGATTCGGGCGGTGGCGGATCGAACGGCGGTTCCAGTCGCGGCCAGGCGGGCGCGCCCGACGACCCCGACGACGAGCCGTTGTCGTTCGCCTACTAGCCGTTCGCACCCCGCACGTGTCGATCAAACACCGTGCCGTTCGAGGAGACCGTGTCGTTCGAGGAGGCGTCGTGATCGTGATTTCCGGTGGGCATGCCCCCACCCTCTCCGGGGGACGACCCCAACTCCAGCCTACCGTCGCGAGCGGTTTTCCCAAGGCGTGTCCAGCAAGTTGTGGACAACTCCGGCTGTTGTGCACAGCCGGCTGGGGAAAACAGGTTTCACCTGAAACATGTCGGAACGCCGTGGTAGCGCACCTGCGGCACGACCCGAGGCGGGTGGGCTGATGGAACTCGAGGTCGTCTGGTTCGTCGTCATCGCGTTCCTGTGGCTCGGCTACCTGTTCCTCGAAGGCTTCGACTTCGGCGTCGGGATGCTCCTGCCGGTCCTCGGCCGTAACGACACCGAGCGTCGCGTCATGATCAACACCATCGGGCCCGTCTGGGACGGCAACGAGGTCTGGATCATCGTCGCGGGCGGCGCGACGTTCGCCGCGTTCCCCGCCTGGTACGCAGGCCTGTTCTCCGCCGCCTACCTGCCGCTGCTGTTCGTGCTGCTCGCGCTCATCGGCCGCGGCGTCGCCTTCGAGTACCGCGGCAAGGTCGACTCGCAGCGCTGGCGCCGAGCCTGGGACAAGGTCATCGTCATCGGCTCCACCGTTCCGCCCATCGGCATCGGCTTCGTCATCGCCTCCACCGTCCTCGGCCTGCCGCTCGACGCCGACGGCAACCGGGTCGGCTCGGCCTTCGCGGCCTTCCGCTGGGACACCCTGCTCGGCGCGCTCGCCGTCACCGGCTTCTCCCTGCTGCACGGCGCCGTGTTCATCGCGCTCAAGACCGACGGTGACATCCGGCGCCGCGCACGCCGCCTCGCCACCGCGATCCTGCCCGTGGCGATCCTGCCCGTCGCCGCCTTCGCGGTCCTCGTCCAGGTCCGCCACGGGTCGGAGTGGACGTACGTGCCCCTCGCCGTCACCGTCGGCGCCGTGCTCGTCGCCTGGTGGCGCATCGCCGCCGGGCGCGAAGGGCAGGCGTTCGCCGCGCTCGGCGTCGCGATCACCGGCACCGTCGTCACCCTGTTCGGCGCCCTGTTCCCCGACGTCCTTCCCTCCACACTGGACGCCGCTCACTCGCTGACCGTCGACAACGCCGCCTCCGGCGACTACACCCTCACGGTCATGACCTGGGTCGCGGCGTTCGGAACCCCGGCGGTACTCGTCTACCAGGGCTGGACCTACTGGGTCTTCCGCAAACGCATCAAGACCTCCCACATCCCCGCCCCCCACACCGCGCAGCAGGTGTCCTCATGAGCCGTCCCACCCGCGACACCCTTTCCGCTACCGGCGCCGGCGCCGAACCGTCCACACCGGACACGCCGGGCCGGTCGCGGGTGGGACACGGCCCGCTCGGCGCGCTCCCGGCACTGTCCCCGGCGGCGCGCCGAGCGTTGGCCGCATCCGGCGTGCTCGCGCTCCTCAACGCCGCATGCCTCGTAGCGCAGGCCTTCCTGCTCGCCTCCGTGCTCGCCGACGTCGTCGTCGGGGGAGGAGCCGGAGCGGGACACACCGGCGGCCTCGCGCCCCGGCTCGGCCTGCTCCTGGCCACCGTCGCCGGGCGGGCCGTGCTGGCGTGGGCGATCCGCGTCGTCGCAGCCCGCGCTGCCGCGGGCGCCAAGGAGGAACTCCGCGCCCACGTCCTCGACCACGCGCTCCGCCTCGGCCCCGAATGGATCGCCCGCCGCGGCCCCGGCCAGCTCACCGCACTCACCACCACCGGCCTCGACGCGCTCGACGCCTACTTCACCCGGTACCTCCCCGCGCTCGTCACCGCCGCCGTCGTGCCCCTCGCCGCGGGCGCGGCCGTGCTCGTCGCCGACTGGCCATCGGCCCTGCTCATCGCCGTCACCCTGCCGCTGCTGCCGCTGTTCGGCGCGCTCATCGGCTCCTACACGCGCGACCGCGTCGCCGCGGCCAGCGACTCCGTCGCCCGGCTGTCGGCCCACGTGCTCGAACTCGTGCGCGCCCTGCCCGTGCTCGCCGCATTCCGCCGCGCCGACGCGCAGGCAGACACCGTCCGCCGCGTCTCCGACCGGCACCGCCGCGCCACCCTCGGCACCCTGCGCGTCGCGTTCAGCTCGGCGTTCGCCCTCGAACTCGCCGCGACCCTGTCGGTCGCCCTCGTCGCCGTCGTCATCGGCGTGCGCCTCGTCCACGGCGACATGCCGCTCGCCGTCGGACTCGGCGTGCTCCTGCTCGCACCGGAGTGTTTCGCGCCGCTGCGCAATGTCGGCACCGCGTTCCATGCCAGCACCGACGGCGTCGAAGCCGTCCGCCGCGTCACCGACGTGCTCGCCGAACCCGCACCCTCCGACGGCACACTGCCCCCGCGCCGCGGCGACATCCGGGTGTGGAACCTGCGCGTCCACCGCCGCGGCGGCCACGCACCGGACGGCGAGACGTTCACCGCGCGTCCGGGGCAGACCGTGTGGCTGCGCTCGCCGAGCGGCGCCGGCAAGAGCACCACCCTCGCCGTCCTCCTCGGATTCGTCCGCAACGACGCAGGCGACGTCGAGGTCGCCGGCGTCCCCCTCGCCGAGCTCGACCCCGACGCCTGGCGCGAGTGCATCGGCTGGGTTCCCCAGTCGCCGTCGTTCACCGGGGGCACCGCGGCCGCCGAGATCGCCCTCGCCGCGCCCGGACTCGATGCCGCCCACACCCACGACCTGCTGCACCGCCTCGGGCTCGACGGATTCGCCGACCGGCCCGTCGCCACGCTCTCGGTCGGCCAGCGCCAGCGCCTCGCGGTCGCCAGGGCCCTCGCACGCGTGCGCGCGGGCGCATGGCTGCTGCTGCTCGACGAACCCACCGCGCACCTGGACGCCGACAACGCCCGCCGCGTCCAGGAACTCATCGACGAGGCGGCACGCGCAGGCTGCACCGTCATCGTCGCCGCCCACGACCGCGCCGCGCTCAGCACCACCCACAGCACCGACCCCGCGACCGAGCCGCCCGACACCCACGAGGCCACCCCGCTCGCCGACCGTCGTGCCGGCTCGGCACGACGCATCGCGCTGCGCAGACTCGTCGACCGGCGATTCCTCGGCGGGGCCGCGCTCGGCGCGGGTTCGCTCATCGCCGGGGTAGCGCTGACCGCCACGTCGGGTTGGCTCATCGCCCGCGCATCGCAACAGCCGCCGATCCTCATGCTCAGCGTCGCCGTGGTCGGCGTGCGCACCTTCGGCCTGGCCAGGGCAGGGTTGAACTACGCGGAACGGCTCGTCACCCACGACGCCGCGTTCCGCATCGCAGCCGCACTGCGCGTCCGGCTGTGGCGCGGGCTCGTCGCACGGGGACCGGCCGCCGCGCTACGGCACGGTGCGGACCACCGCCGCCTCGTCGGCGACACCGACACAGTCCGCGACCTGCTGCCGCGCGTGCTCACCCCGCCGCTCGTCGTCGGCGCCGTACTGATCGCCGCCTGCACCGCGGTGACCATCGTGTTGCCGGCCGCCGGACTGGTGCTCACGGCCGCGGCCGGTGTCGCCGCGATCGCCGCCCCGTGGGCCGCTCTCGTCGTGGAGCGCCGCGCCACGACCACGCTCGCGGCCGGTCGGCGCCGGCTCGACGAGCGGATACTCGCCCTGTTCGGCACCGCGGCCGAACTGGTCGCCGTCGGCGCCCACCACCGCAGGCGCCGCGCACTGGCACGGCTCGACGGCCGGCTCGCCGCCGCGGCACGCAGGCAGGCCTGGGGCGAGGGCGCCGCCGACGCCGTGATCGCCGCCGCCACCGGCGCCGCCGCCGTCGCAGGTGCCTGGCTGGCCGCAGGTGCCGTCGCAGCCGGGACGCTCACCCCCGTCGCCGCCCCGGTGGTCGCGCTCGTGCCCCTGGCCCTCGCCGAGGTCCTCGCCCTGCTGCCACCCGTCGCCCAGCACTGGGACACCCTTCGCGACGCCCGCACCCGCCTGGCCGCCGCCGAGCACGACACCCCCGACGACAACACCGGCCACAGCGGCGTCGGCAACGACGTCGGCAACGAGATCGGCCAGAACCACGCCGGCCACAGCGACACCGACCAAGACGACGCACACCAAGACGACGCACACCAAGACGACACCGCCCGCGCGCCGCACGCGGATCGCGAACCGACACAGCGCCCGGGGAGCGTGCGGTTGCGTGGCGCCGACGTCGGCTGGCCGTCGAGCGCGCGTCCGGTGTTGCGGGACGTCGACCTCGACATCCCGCAGGGAACGCACGTCGCGGTCGTCGGTGCGTCCGGTGCGGGCAAGTCCACGCTCCTCGCCGCGCTGCTGGGGTTCCTGCGGCCGGTGCGCGGTGAGGCCGACGTACCCGCGCGTGCCGCGTGGGCGCCGCAGGATCCACAGCTGGTCTCCACGACCGTCGCCGAGAATCTGCGCCTCGCCGACCCGCACGCCACCGACGCCGAGCTCGCCGACGCCCTCCGAACCGCACACGTCGACCTCGACCTGGACACCGTGCTCGACTCGGCGGGCGCCGGTCTCTCGGGCGGGCAGGCGCAACGGGTGGCGCTCGCCAGGGCGCTGCTCGCCGCGCCCGGCGCCGACCTGGTGCTGCTCGACGAGCCCACCGCCCACCTCGACGAGCCGACCGCCGATCGGGTCCTCGCCGACCTGCGCACCGCACTGGCAGGAAAGACGGTCGTGCACGTCACCCACCGGCCGGACGATGTCGCAGGTGCCGACCTGGTGCTCGAGGTCGCCGACGGGAGGGTGCGCACGCGAGCCGCGACACGTCCGCGGGCCCACGCGAGGTGAACACCTCGTACCGTCGGAAGTCTGATGGAACCGAACGTCGCCGCGCGGGCCCTTTCCGCCGCCACCGAGATCACGACGACCGTGCTGTCCGGGGACGATCCCGACGCCGTGCTGCCCATGGTCGTGCGGCACGCCGTGCAGATCGCCGACGCCGACCTCGGCCTGCTCATGGTCCGCGACGAGGACGGCAGCGTCACCGTCGAAGCCGCCTACGGTGCCGACACCACGGGTCTCGTCGGCCTCGTGCTGCCTGCCGAGTCGGCCGCCGGCCGGGTCGCGGGTGGTGCCGAGCCGGTGTTCGCCGACGACGTCACCAGCGACCCGCGCACCTCGCAGTTCGTGCCCGTCGAACTCGCCGGATACGGCCCGTTCGCCGCGGCACCGTTCGGCACCGGCGGCAAACGACTCGGGGTGCTCACCGCATACCGGTCGCCGCACCGCGCGCCGTTCGACACCGGCACCGGCGACCTGCTCACCGCGTTCGCGGGACAGGCAGGGGTCGTACTCGCACTGGCCGACGGTGCCGACGCCCGTCACCGGCTGACCCTGTACCAGGAGCGCGAACGCATCGCCCGCGAACTGCACGACGTCGTCGTCCAGCGGCTGTACGCGGCGGGCATGCAGCTCGACCGCGTGCATCGCAGGCTGCACCGGCGGTTCGCGCGCACCGAACGCGACCGGCTCGGCGAGGCCATCGAACAGCTCGACCAGACGATCGAGGAGATCCGCGGCACCGTGCGCGAGCTGCGATCACCCGAACCCGTGCCCGAGACCCCCGACGCCAGCGACCTCGCCGAGTCGGCACGCTCCGAGGTTCGCATCGCCGGTGAGCTGCTGGGCTATCCGCCCACCCTGGAACTGTCGGGGGAGCTGGCTGGCATTCCCGGCGAACGCGGCGACCACATCCGCGCGGCTCTGCGGGAGGCACTGTCCAATGTGGTGCGGCATTCCGGCGCGAGTGAGGTGCGCGTGACGCTCGAACGCGACGACCGCCAGGTCCGGCTGCGTGTGCGGGACAACGGCTGCGGCGTCCCTGCCGACGTCGCCCGGCGCGGGCTGCGTCATCTCGCCGAACGCGCCGACGCCGCGGGTGGCCGGTTCGACGTCAACTCCTCGCCCAGCATGGGCACGATGGTCGCGCTCGAGATTCCGCTGTAGCGACCGATCCGCCGCGTCGCAAAACCGGCCGGCCCGTGGGGACGTCGTCGGCTCGGGGTGTCTCGGGCACCGAACGCCGTGGACATGACCTGCTCGTGCGGTGCTGAGTGCAGAACACGGGGTGCTGAGTGCAGGACACGGGGTGCTGAGTGCAGGACACGGGGTGCTGAGTGCAGGACACGCGGCTCAGGGGGTGCGGTTCGGGTTCGCGGTGTGGCGGGCGACCCATGCGGCGGCCTGGGTGCGACGTTGCATGCCGAGCTTGCCGAGCAGCGACGTCACGTAGTTCTTCACGGTCTTCTCGGCGAGGAACAGGTGCTGGGCGATCTCGCGGTTCGACAGGCCCTGGCCGATGAGGTCGAGGACGCTGCGCTCGCGCTCCGACAGCCCTGCCAGGCGATCGGCCTCGGCGTCGCCGCGCATCGTGTCGAGCAGCCGGGCGGTGGTGACCGGGTCGAGCAGCGACCGCCCCGCGCCGACCTCGCGCACCGCGTGGACGACGTCCTGCCCGCGGACCTGCTTCAGCAGATACCCCGACGCTCCCGCGCGGATGGCGCCGACCATGGCTTCCTCGTGCTCGAAGGCGGTGAGCACCAGACAGTACGGCGGGCTGCTCAGCGCTCGTAGCCGACGGCACAGCTCCACCCCGTCGCTCTCCGAACCGCCGAGCCGCATGTCGACGACCGCCACATCCGGTTCGACGTGCAGCGCGACCGCCAGTGCCTCGTCCGCGGTGCTGGCCTCGGCTACGACGGTGATGTCCGGTTCGTCGCCGAGCAGGTCGCGCAGTCCGCGGCGGACGACCTCGTGATCGTCGACGAGGAGCACCTGGATGGCCATGATTCGAGGTTACGTCCTCCCCGATGGCGTCGCGGCAACGCGAGCCGCCTCCTCCGTCACCCGCTGAGCCGCCACCCGATGAGCGTCCACCCGAGGTTTCAGCGCCCATACGGGTGCTCGGCGCTGAAACCCCTCGTCAACGCGCGTACCGTCACGACCATGGTCGCCGAGGAGCCCCGCACGGAGCAGTCCGCGAAGCGGGTGCGCGTCGTGTTCGCGGGAGTCGTGTTGGCGGACACGACCCGCCCGTTGCTGGTGTGGGAGAACCCGTACTACCCGACGTACTACGTGCCGCGGGAGGACGTCCACGGCGATGCGCTCGTCCCGAGTGGACGGACCCGCGCGTCGCACCTCGGTGACGGGAAGCTGTCGACCGTGCACGCCGGCGGTCGGGAAGCCGTCGACGCCGCCGTCGAATACCCCGGTGACGTGCTCGGAGGTTACGTTCGCCTGGACTGGCACGCGATGGACCACTGGTTCGAAGAGGACGAGGAGGTCTACACCCATGCCCGCGATCCGCACACGCGAGTCGACATCATCCCGAGCTCGCGCGAGGTGCGCATCGACATCGACGGCGAACCGGTCGCCGTATCGAACTCGCCGTGGTTGCTGTTCGAGACCGGCCTGCCGGTGCGGTACTACCTGCCGAAACCGCACGTGCGCCTCGACCGCCTGACCCGCACCGACACCGTCACGCACTGCCCCTACAAGGGTGCGGCCGAGTACTGGTCCGTCGGCGAGCACACCGACATCGCCTGGTCGTACCGCGCCCCGCTGCCCGAGAGCCAGCGCATCGCGGGGCTGATCTGTTTCGCCGACGAGCGCGTCGACGTTCGCGTGGACGGCCTGCTCCAGCAGCGCCCGCGGACCCCGTGGTCGTAGGCAGACCGCCGTTCATCCCGGAAGTCCGTTCAGCACGGCCTTGGCGACGTCGTCGCTCACGGCGCATGCGTCCTTGGCCGCCTCGTCGGTGTGGTCGCTGTTGCCGATGACCGAGAACTGCTGACTTTCGTCATCTTCCGCGAGCTTCACACTCGCGCCGCACGATGTCTCCCGGCGCGACCCGCCGCCGGGCAGTGCCGATCGACCCGCCGGGCAGCGCCGATCGACGCTCAACCAGGTCGTGTCGCGTGGCCGGCCCGTTCCGTTACCGGAGCTCCACGATCGGGGACGTTCGACACGGCGCTCTCACACCCTCGAAGGACATTCCCTCCGGTCAAGCCTCGAAGACGGTTGGATACCGGCAGGTGTGAAGGGGGACGAGATGGTGAACTGGCGGCACGAGGCTGCCGAGGCGGTCGGCACGGAGACCGCCCACACCGGGGGAACGGAACAGGCCACTGAGGACGAGTGGCACGACCTGGGCCCGGTGCGTGACTCCGGCGACGGTCTTGTCGTGGACCTGCGCGCAACGCGCCTCGGCAGGCTGCTCGACGTGCGCCTCGCCGGGGCCGCCGGGCCGCGGGAGGGCGCGGCCGTACCGGTCGGGGTGCGCCTGCGGCGCGGCGTCCTCCGGCTCGACGACCCCGGCCCCCTGCCCGCCGAATGCGATCGTGCGTGGGCGCGGATCGCCGCCACCGATTACCGCGCGAGCGTCCTGCAGGGCCTCGGGTTCGCGCCCCTCGCGGACCGGCTCGCCACCGGCAGACCCGACCGTGCCCACGGCGACCCCAAGCGGGCGTGTTTCCTGCCCGGTGTCCGGCTCATCCGGGGCGGACCGGGCAGCGGCAAGACGACACTGCTGAACGAGGCGGCCGACGAACTCGCCCGGGACGGGTTTCGGGTCCTCCTGCTGACCCGCACCGAACAGGTCCTCACGTGCGTCCCCGACCAGGCACGGCTGACCGTGCAGCAACAACTCGCCGACCTTTCCGCGGCCGAATCGCGGTTGCCGGAGCTGCGCGAGTTGCTGCGCGGATTCGACCGGGCCGCCTACGACGCGGTGCGGCGCCGGATCGATGACCAGCTCCGTGCCGACGAGTTCGAGGAGCAGCTCACCGCGGCGCAACGGGACTACGACGTCGCGGCCGCGGATCTCGC
This sequence comes from Prauserella salsuginis, assembly GCF_024648885.1. Lineage (GTDB taxonomy): Bacteria > Actinomycetota > Actinomycetes > Mycobacteriales > Pseudonocardiaceae > Prauserella > Prauserella salsuginis. Next base: position 388,008 of record NZ_JANBBF010000009.1, read on the forward strand.
GCAGGCCAGGCAGGAACTGCGCCGCGCCCGCGCCGACTGGACCGACGCCGCCGAGGGCAGGCGCAAGCTGACCGAACTGCGGGCACTCACGGCGCGACTGGCCGACGTCGATGCGGAGCTGGCCCGGCTGCACCTACGGGTCGAACGGCGCCCGTACCGCGGCAAGAACCGCGACCGCAAGGCGCTGTACCGCACGGAACGGGAACGTGATTCGCTGCGGCAGCGCATCACGGCGTGCAGCGAGGAAGCGATCACGGCCGAGCGCGCGTCGGCGTTGGACACCGCACTGTCGGATGCGCACCACTGGCTGGACGAGGCCGCGCGTGACGAGTCGGAGGCCTACACCCGCGTCCAGAAGCTGCACGCGAAGATCGCGCAGCTCCGGTCCACGAAGCCGTCGGAGCAGGACATCCGCTTCCATGCCGAATGCGTGCGCCGCGGCCTGCCGGATCTGCAGACCGAGTACGACGACCTGGCACGTGCCTCGGCGGAGCAGGCGGCCCGGCGCGGCCAGCTCGAGGAGCGGCTGTGGTGGCTCGGCGAGGGTGCCTGTGTCGGAACCGACGGCCCGGTGCACCGGTGCGACACGCTGCCGCACGGCGACGCCGGCACGCGGTTCGACGTCGTACTGGTCGACGATGCGGGAAGCAGGCCGCTGTCCGAGGTGCTCGCCGCCGTGGGGCTCGCCCGTCACACCGCCGTCGTAGCGGGGGATCCCGACTCGCCGCAGCCGTGGCTGGGTCCGGAGCTGCGTGACGAGGCCGCGGTGCGGCGCTGGTGCGGGGGGACGGTGTTCAGCCACTGCGGTATCCGCACGGCCGAGGACGCCCGCATGCACGGCGGCTGCTACGTGTTGACCACGTCGCGCCGGGTGTCGCTAGACCGTGACGCCGACCTCGCCGGTGCTGCCGTTGCGGACGGTACGGAGCGGCGGAAGGGCCGTGTCGTGGTCCTCGACACCGCGGGCGAATCGGTGCGGCACGCGGGGATCATCTCCTCGCTGCCTCGTGGCTCGGCCGTCATCGCTCCACATCGGACGGCTGCGGCCCGCTGGCTCGAAGCCGCGGGCCAGCGATACGACCTGGCCATCGGCACGGCCCGAACGATGCACGGCGAGGAGTTCGAGGTCGTGCTCGTCGACCTCGTCTCCGACGACTGGCACGCGCGCACCCGCGCCTTCGCCTCCGCGACCAGTCGTGCCCGCGGCACCCTGTACCTGTTGGCCGACGCCGCCGCGCTCGCGTCGGCCGCTCCGGGAACTCCGCTCGGCCGGGTCCATGCCGCCGGTGCGGAGCTGCGTGCCGTCGGTGACACCGGGGTGCCGGCACCGAGAGCTACCACCGACCCTGCGGTCGTGACACCATGATCCGGTGCGTCGACCCGGTGAACCTGCGCAGGTGACCGCGGTACTCGACACCCTCGAGCGGATGCTGGACGCGGGCACCAGGGCGGATGTCGCCCGGCTCGCGCGGCTGGCCGTCGATCGGCTCACCGCGTCGGCCCTGCCCGCCGCCTCCGCTCGGACCCCTTCGGAGCCCGCTGCGGACGAACCGGGCGCGCTCGATGCGCCCTCAGCCGAGGCCGGCGCACTCGAGGCCGGAGCACTCGAGGACGGAGCACTCGAGGCCGGAGCACCGGGGGTCGGGGCGCGCGGGACAGCTGCGCACGAGGCGTCGTTGGAACGGGCGCTCGCGTTGTACGCCCGCGCGTGTGCAGCGCATCCGCCCGAGACGATCGATCTCGCGGACTGGATTCTGGGCGTGTCGTTCGGTGATCCGCCCCGTGTCGTCTCACTGCACGATTTCGCGGATCCGCTCGGCGAGTACGGCATGGCGCACATTCGTGCCACTGTCGATTCCCGACTCGCGGAGTCCACAGTGGAAGACCCGGATCCGGTCGCGGAGCGGCTCGCGCAGGAGCTCGCAGCGCTGACCGGCGAGGTCGGCGGACTGGTCGCCACCTGGGAGAAACGTCTCCCGAACATCGAGGTCAGCCTGAAGATCGTACGGGTGTTGCGGGCCGCGGGCAGACACTCCGAAGCTCTCGCGCACGCCGCGCGCGCCCGCAGCAGCGATCCTTCCCGGATCGGTGACCTCCTCGCCGCGGGCCGCGACGACGACGCGTGGACATTGACGCGGAACCTGCTCGCCCCACAGGCCGGGTCCTGTTCGCACGCCGAGCCCGTGACGCCCGCCGCTCCGGCCGGCGTCGTCATCGACGTGTACCGCAGGCACGTCGACTCGCTCATCGACGGCAGGGATGCCCGTAGCCCGGCCGAGAACTACGCACGTGCCGCGGTGGCGCTGCGCCGGCTGCGGACTCTGCACCGCGACGCGGGCACGTCCGCCGAGTTCGCCGATTACCTCGCCGGTCTCGTCGAACGTCATCGCCGCAAGTCCCGGTTGCTGGACGAGATCCGCGCCGCCCGCATCGCGTTGCCGACAGCGCCGTCACAGCGGCGGTCCCGGCGGTCCTGACCGGTTCGCTCAGGGCGCGGTCTTCTGCGCGCGGCGGGACTCGTCGGCGTCGAGTACGAAGGCGCCGCACGCCATCGCAAGCAGCACGATGATCCCGAGAATCGCACCGATCCACGTCACGATGGTCGCCAGCATGGCTACCGTCCCTTCCCCCTCGTAGGAGTTCGTGTTCCGTTCACCAGGGTCGGGCCTGGACTGGACCTTCAGCCATCGGCCAACCGGCTAAACCACGCGCCCTTCGATCGACCGAAAGCACGAGAGAGCGTCGCGCTCCGCGGTCGTCGAAACCCCTGGGCGGCGTGTGGGTGAACAGACTCGTGACGGTAGCCGGGCATGCGCCGTTCCGCCGCGGGAACGACGAAACCCGCAGCCAGGATGCGACCTTCGGAGGAGCGCCGACGACCCTCGGCACCGAGGCCGTCGCACGGTGGAGCCATGCCGGTGAACCACCCGCACCCGGCCGTCCCGCCGCTGTCGCAGGCAGGATCACCGCCGGTCGTCGGCCACGGGCGGACACGGCACCCGCGTGCCCTCACCGAGGGTCACCGTTCGTCGTCCCCGGAAGGGGACCGTCAGAGCTTGCGCAGGCGCACGCGGTTGATGGAGTGGTCGCTGTCCTTACGGAGCACGAGCGTCGCGCGCGGGCGCGTGGGACGGATGTTGTCCACCAGGTTCGGCTCGTTGATCGTCTTCCACAGGTGCTGCGCCTCGAAGCGGGCGTCCTCGTCGGACAGGCCCGCGAAGTGGTGGAAGTGCGAACTCGGGTCGGCGAACGCGGTGTGCCGCAGCTTGAGGAACCGCTCGATGTACCAGCGTTCGATGTCACCGGTGTGGGCGTCGACGTAGAGCGAGAAGTCGAACAGGTCCGACACGGTCAGGCTCGGACCGGGCTGCAGCACGTTCAGCCCCTCGATGATGAGGATGTCCGGGCTCTGCACCGTCTGCTGCTCGCCGGGAAGGATGTCGTAGGCGAGGTGCGAGTAGACGGGCGCGTGCACTTCGGCGGCACCGGACTTGACGTCGGTGACGAACCGCAGCAGCGCACGCCGGTCGTAACTCTCGGGAAAGCCCTTGCGGTGCATGATCCCGCGGCGCATCAGTTCGTCGCGCGGGTACAGGAACCCGTCGGTCGTGACGAGGTCGACGCGCGGGTGGTCGGGCCAGCGGGCCAGCAGGGTGCGCAGGATGCGCGCGGTGGTCGACTTGCCGACCGCGACGCTGCCCGCGACGCCGATCACGAACGGGGCCTTGGAGGGACGGGTGTCCTCGCCGAGGAACGTCGTCGTGGCTTCGTACAGCCGTTGCCGAGCGGCCACCTGCAGGTTGATCAGCCGGGACAGCGGCAGATACACCTCGGCCACCTCGGTGAGGTCGATCTGCTCGCCGAGGCCTCTCAGGCTGACCAGTTCGTCCGCGGTGAGCGGGAGCGGCGTGGAGCGTCTGAGCTCCCGCCACTGGTCACGCTGCAATTCAACATAGGGGCTCAGCTCACGGACCCGTGGCATTCGCTCACTCCTCGCCCGTCGGTGGGCCGGCGTTCCCGCGACTTTCGTAACGCAGTTCTTACGGTAAGACGTGGCGTCCGAAAACGGACTGTGACGTTGTGCACCTCACCGGTGGTGTCCGTTGCGACCTCGGGGGCGCCGCTGACCGCGCGCTACGCGGGTGCGGGGGCTTCGGTGGCGATCTGGATGAGGTTGCCGCACGTGTCGTCGAGGACCGCGGTCGTGACCGGGCCCATCTCGATGGGCGCCTGGGTGAACTCCACGCCGAGCGCGGTCAGCCGTTCGTACTCGGCGTGCACGTCGTCGACGGCGAACTGCGCGAGCGGGATCCCGTCGGCGATCAGTGCGTCGCGGTAGGGCTTGACCGCGGGGTGGCCGGCGGGTTCGAGCAGCAGCTCCGTGCCTCCCGGGTTCTCCGGCGAGACGACCGTCAGCCAGCGGGCGCCGCCTCCCATGTCCACGTCGTGTTTGGTGCGAAAGCCCAGCACGTCGGTGTAGAAGCGGTGGGCCTTCTCCTGGTCGTCGACGAAGACGCTCGTCATGTTGATTCGCATGGTCGGCTCCATTTCGATGTCGGGTGGGTGCTGCCGGTCATTCCCCGGCTGCACCGATGTCGTGGGTCGTGCCGGTGTGGCTGTCGCCGGTCTGAGGTGTGCCGGTCTGTGGTGTGCCGGGACGGTCGAGCCACCGCACGGTGATCTCTTCGAGCGGGCCGGTGTCGAGGTAGTGGAACTTGTACCGGCCCTCGCGCCGGGTCTCGACCAGTCCGGCGGCTTCGAGGACGTCGAGGTGCTGTGAGATCGCCTGCCGCGACGAGGCGAGCCCGTGCCTGGTCGTCAGCCGGCCGCAGAGTTCGAACAACGTCTGGCCGGTGCGTTCGGTCAGCTCGTCGAGGATCGTCCTCCTGGTCGGATCGGCGAGTGCCTTGAAGACGTCGGCCACGACGACCACGTTAGGCAAGTAGCTACTTGCGTGTCAATCGCTTGCCTGTCCGGGTGAATGGGTCAGCCAGTCCACCCCGCGACGCCGAGCGCCCGGAGTCGCGCGCCGAGCTGCGCGGCCAGCAACTGCGGGTTCTCCGCCGCGAAGCACGCCTCGCCCTGCGGCGTCGCGACGGCGACGGCGGGTCCGGGCGGCACCTGGATGTTCGGGTTCAGCTGCGGCTGGGCGCCCTGCTGGATGTCGACGAGGCGGATCCCCGTGATCTGCGAGAGGGGGATCTCTCCGGTGCCCATCGTGATGTGAATCATCCGGGAGGACGCGCGCAGTGACCACCGCAGCGCACGGTCGTCGAACCAGACGCGGCAGTCCCGAAGCGCGTCGTACGGCTTCATCCGATGTTCGAGCGGCATGGCGGGGGCGGCCGCTGCGACACCGATCGGATCGGGGCCGGCCGCGGCGGGCTGACCGGTTCCGAGGGGCTGGCCCTCGGGTGGGGGCTGGCCGGATCCGGTCTGGGGTGCCGGGTAGGAGCCGGCACGGGGCGTGCGGGAAGGCCGAGTCATGAGCACGGCAAGGACGACCGCGACCGATCCCAGCCCGACGAGCACCCAGATCCAGATGGTCATGGACACGATCGGAACCCTACCGCCGCCCCGGGTACCGGGACCCGATCAGCGGAGCCGCCCCCGGACCGGTCCTCGCGTCGTGCCGCACGCAGGGTCAGCGTGGCCACACTGGCAGCCCCAGGGCGTGCAAGCGGCTCTGGAGCTGCGCGGCCAGCAGCTGCGGATCCACCGCCGCGAAACACACCTCGCCCTGCGGGGTCGCCACGGCCACAACCGGCCCTGGCAGCACGGGGAAGTTGTTCAGCCGCGTTCCGGCACCCTTCTCGACCTGGGCGATGCGAACTCCCGTGATGTGGGTGAGCGGGATCTGCCCTGAGCCCATGGTCACCTTGATCATGCTGCGGGACAACCGCAATTGCCAGCGCAGCGCGTGGCCGTCCATCGACACCCGGCAGTCCCCGAGCGTGCCGTGCGACTTCATTCGATGCTCGATCAGCAGGCCCGGTGCGGTGGCCGCGAGCGTGACCGGGTCGGGACCCGCAGGTGTGGTCGGCCGTGGCGTCGCTCGGCCGGCCGGCTCGCCGTACAGGGTGCGGTGCGCGTGACCGGTGGCGACGACAGCGGCGCCGATCGCGAGGGCGGCGAGCCCGACGAACGGCCATGCCCAGGCGTTACGCTGGAAGGTCGCGATCACGGCGGCGAAGGCGACTCCGCACAGCTGCACCGCGCCGAGCCCTGCAACCTGGGAAACCCAGTGCGTCGTATGCGTTCGAGAGTGTTCGGACAGCACGAACCACAGCAGGTACGCCGTGATCGGCGCCACCACGAACGCCGAGATTCCGACCGTCCACCACTGCGACAGCACCAGTACGACGATCGTTGTCGCGACCACGACCGCCTGCGACACCATCACGGCGGCGGTGAGGGTCGTGCTCGCTCTCGTCCATCGACGTTCGTGCTCGGCCTGCCATTCGGGCCGGACGGAGAAGGGGACGGGCACGGCCTGACCCTACCGTCGCCCGGTATCGGGACCGGGTTGTCGGACGTCCGACCCCGGGTCCCGTCATCGCGGTCGGGGCCGCCGGGTCAGCTCCCGAACACCTCGTCCCACGCGGCGGCGACCTGGTGGGCACAGGTTTCCGGTGCGACGCCGCCGACGCCGGTGCCGAGTCCGGGCAGCGCGATCGTCGTGACCGCCTCGCGCAGCGGCACCGCTCCACCGGCGACCGCGCCGTTCGCGCCGTCCGTTCCGTCGGAACCCTCTGCGGGGTCGGCCGTTCCCTCGGCCCACAGCATGAACACCGCCTTCGCCGCGAGGTACGGATGCACGGTGTCCGGCGGCAACTGCTCACCGGGTTCGCGCATCGTCGGCGCGCTGATCAGCCACGCCGGAGTCGGTTCCCCGGTCGGTACGGCGAGCGCTTCACCGACGGGCAGTTCCCCGCCGTGGTAGGCGAGCACCGCGCTGCGTACGCGCTGCTCGATGCCGGGAAACGCCTTGGCGTACATCGCGTCGATGCCGCCGCGCATCCAGCCGTACGAATTGGCCGGGCTCACTACGGCATGCGCGCCGACGTCCAGCACCGAGCCGTGGTGGACGCTCACCGGCCCGGACACCTTGCCGGCCGCCGATTCCCACGCCAGGGCGAGCGGCTCGTCGACTGCGCACAGCACGACCTCCGGTGCGGCCGGACGGCGGTCTGCACCGGTCACGTCAGCCACACCATTCCGCGTTATATGGGTGCCTGATTCGGCGGTCACCCGTCCAGGATCGCAAATACTCGCGAGTTGTGTAACGGGCTGTGGGAGTGAACATTTTCGCGATCGGTAACCTTGTCGGTTGTGGTACGCATAGCGTTCTTCGGTCCGGAAGGTACTTTCACCGAGCAGGCGGCGCGGAATCTCGCCGGCGGTGATCAGCTGTTTCCGGTGGAGACAATCCCAGCAGCTTTCGACGCCGTTCGCAGCGGAGTGGCCGAGGGCGCGTGCGTGCCGGTCGAGAATTCCGTCGAAGGCCCGGTCACCGCGACGCTCGACAGCGCCGTCGACGGTGACCCGCTCGTCGCGGTCGCCGAGGCGCTGTTGCCGATCCGGTTCAGCGTCCTCACCCGCTCCGACGCACCCGACCCGCCCCGCACCGTCGCCAGCCATCCGCACGCGCTCGCGCAGGTCCGCGGCTGGCTGGCCGAGCATCTGCCGAAGGCCGAACAGCTCGTCGCCTCGTCGACGGCCGGCGCCGCGGTGGGAGTGCTGGAAGGCGAGTACGACGCCGCCGTAGTCGCGCCGGTCGCCGCGGAGCACTACCCGTTGCGCGTGCTGGCCACTGACGTCGCCGACCTCGCCGATGCGCGCACCCGGTTCCTGCTGCTGCGCAGGCCGGGACAGCTGCCCGAGCCGACCGGCGCCGACCGGACGTCGATCGTCGTGGCCGCGGCCAACCGCACGGGGTCGCTCGCCGGGCTGCTCACTGAGCTGGCGATGCGCGGCATCAACCTCACCCGCCTCGACGCGAGGCCGGTCAAGGGCGACTACGGCACGTACCGGTTCTTCTTCGACTTCGAAGGCCACATCGCCGAGCCGCGTATCGCCGACGCGCTCGCCGCGCTGCGCAGGCGCTCGACCGAGGTGCGGTTCCTCGGCTCGCACCCGCGCGCCGACGGCGTGGCGGCCACTCTCGAACCCGGTGCGGGTAACGATGACTTCGCCGCGGCCGACGCCTGGGTGGAGGCCGTCCGGAAGGGAGAGCTCGCGTGAGGCTGTATCTGGTGCGGCACGCACAGAGTGAGGCGAACGTCCGCAAGATCCTCGACACGGCGTTGCCGGGGCCGCCGTTGACCGAACTGGGCAGGCAACAGGCCCGGGACCTGGCGGAGCGGCTGGGTGGCGAGCCGATCGCGGCGGTGTACGCCTCCTACGCCACGCGTGCCCGGCAGACGGCCGGCCCGTTGGCCGATGCGCTCTCGATGGAGGTGACGTTGTTGCCCGGCGTGCAGGAGGTCAGCGTCGGCGATCTCGAGGGACGCGGCGACCAGGAGGCCCTCGAGCTGTACGGGAAGATCGTCGGCCAGTGGCTGGACGGGCGGCTGGACGTGCCGCTGCCCGGTGGCGAAACCGGCCACGATGTGCGGAAGCGGTACGTCGAGGCGATCGACGGGCTGCGCGACCGGCACTACGGCTCCGGCGAGGCCGTCGTCGTGGTGAGCCACGGCGGTGCGATCCGGTTCGGCGCGGAATGGCTGGCCGGGAACGTGACCTCGGAGATCGCCGACAACGGCCTGTTGCCCAACACCGCGGTGGTGCGACTCGACGCCGACGCGAATGGCGGCTGGCACTGCTCCGAATGGGCGGGTATCAGCGTCGGGAACTGATCGACCGCTTCCCGTCGAGTCTTCACCGTGTCGTCATCGTTGTCACCGCGTCGTCGCTGTTGTCACGGTGTCGGCGCGGCGGTGCCGAGCGTGTACTGCTGCCGTGTTTCCGTGACGCGAATGGGTGGTGTCGAACGGGAAACCGTCGATGCCGGCGTGAGGAAAGTGTTGCCGAACACATTCGGGCGGTTCACCAGAACGGTCCCATGATGTTGTCAGCGTGATGTTGCGCCGATGATGTCGGCCGATCACGGTTGTGGTCCCGGCGGGCTCCGTGCGCAGGCGTTTCGAGCATGCCGTGAATTGTTATCCCGCCTTGACCGCGGGCGGGAAAGTTCTGCGCAACCGAAGAGTGCGTGAAACGTCTTCCGGGTAGCCGACATTCCGGCAAGGGAGGCGCGTGATGAACAAGATTCGTGAAACCGCTTCGCATAGGTCGATCGTCGCGGGTGCGGCGATTCTGGCTCTCGTTCTCGCCGGCTGTGGTGGCCCGGCGGACGGTTCCGATTCGCAGGGAGCGGGCCAGCAGGAGGCCTCATCGACCGCATCCGAGGGGAACGGATCCGGCGATTCCCCGGCAGCCACCGCCGACAAGCCCACCGCAACGGCTGACGCCGACGCCGGTGACGGCTCCGCGCCGCAACAGGACGCACCCAAGCAGGCCGTGCCCACGCGTGAGCGGGCCGGATCCGGAGACACGTGCCTCGCGGCGGACCTCGAGCTGTCCCTCGGCCGCGGCGAGGGCACCGCGGGCACCCACTACCGCCCGCTGCGCTTCACCAACGTCTCCGACTCCGCGTGCGTGATCCACGGCTATCCCGGGGTCTCGTACGTCGCGGGCGACGACGGGCACCAGGTCGGCACGGCCGCGTACCGCACGGGCGGCAAAGGTGCGCCGGTGACGCTGCAGCCGGGCGCCACCGCGCACGCGGACGTCGGATTCGTGCAGGTCCGCAACTACGACCCGGCCGAGTGCAAGCCGACCCCGGTTCGCGGTCTGCGCGTGTACCCGCCGCACGAGACGAACTCGATGTTCGTCAAGGCTCCCGGCACCGGGTGCGCCGAGTTCCCCGGCGGCCAGCAGCTCACCGTCGCGACCGTCAAACCCGGCCGCTGATCGCGCAGGACCGACCGTGTGGGGATCTCGTCACGCTGGGGTCCCCACCGGTACCGGCCGCGGCTCAGACCGTGCCGGGGCGTCGGCCCAGCATCAGCACCGCGACGACCGTGACGACGCCGAGCGCGATCTGGCAGGCGCCGGAGAACGCGAACGTGGCGCTCGTCGACCCCAGGACGGTCGTCAGCAGACCACCCAGCAGGGCACCGACGGGCAACATGCCCCACACCACGGTCCGCCACACACCGAGCACCCGGCCCAGCAGGTCGGCCGGCACGAGGCGGTGGCGCGTGGTGGCCAGCAGCACGTTGGCGACGACCACGGCACCGGCGAACACGCCGAACAGCACCGCGCTCACCACAGGTTGGGCCGAGAAGCCCATCGCCACGAACGCGGCCCCGGCCGTGGCCATCGAACCGGCGAGCACGTAACGCCCGCGGAACCGGTCGATCAGTCGTGAGGCGACCGCCGCGCCCGCCAGGCCGCCGAGGCCGCCGACGAGGCCGAACACGCCGAACGCGGCTTCGGTGAGCGAGAGGTCCTCGAGCGCGTACAGCACGAGCTGGGCCTGCGCGAGCTCCGACGTCAGCGCCAGCCCGCCCGCCGCGACGACGAGCCGCCACATGATCGGGTTGGCGATCAGCCAGCGCATGCCATCGGCGAGGTCGGAGCGCAGGGTGGCCGCGGGCCGGTCCTCGCCGCCGGCCGCCGACGACCGCTGTGGCCGGAAACTGCCGGCCAGTGCGAGCAGCAAGGCGGCACCGATGGCGAACGACGCCGACGTCAGCAGGAACGGGAACGCCGCGAACACCGCGAACGTGAGACTGCCCAGTGGGCCGCCCGCGAAGGTCTGCCCGACGATCTCGGTGGCCTGCAGCTTGCTGTTGGCGCCGGACAGTCCCCTCTGATCAACCACCGATGGGATCAGCACGTTGGCCGCGCTGTCGGCCACGACCTCGGCCACGCCCACGACGAGCGCGCCGAGATAGACGAGCCAGATCGACGCCGAGTCGGTCAGCACCAGCACGGTCATGCCGGCGATCGCCACAGCCCTCCCGGTGTTGGCCAGCACGATGGCCTTGCGCCGGTCGACCCGGTCCAGCATCGCGCCGGCCAGGACCGCGAGCAGCAGCCACGGCAGGAACTGGGCGGCCGACAACCCGGCGATCAACACCGGGTCGCGCGTGACGGTCGCGGCGAGGAGCGGGAAGGCGACCTTGGCGATACCGTCGCCGAGGTTTGCGGCGAGATTGGCGCCCAGCAGCAGGGATAGTCCGCGGCGGGCGGGGGCGGGGGAAGTCACTGTTGTGGTCGGATCTTGCGCCATCGTGTTAGAGCAGAACGTGCTCGGCCGGTAGCCGCTAGTAATCCTACCCTTTCGGGCGAATGTCTCAGTCGGAAACGCGACTTTCGCAGGGTGCGTGCCGCATGCGCCGTCGGTGTCCGGACGGGCGGCCTCGGGTCAGCCCCAGCCGAGTTCGTGCAGTTTGGCGTCATCGATGCCGAAGTGGTGGGCTATCTCGTGCACGACGGTGACCAGCACTTCTTCGACGACGTCCTCCTCGGTGTCGCAGATACTCAGGATCGGCCCGCGGTAGATCGAGATGCGGTCGGGCAGCACCCCGCCGTAGTCGTGGCCGCGGTCGGGGAGCGCGACCCCGTGATACAGCCCGAGGATGTCGGGCTCGGACTCGTTGTGTTCCTCGACGAGGACGACGACGTTGTCCATCGCACTCGCGAACTGTTCGGGAACCTGGTCGAGCGCCGACGCGACGAGCTCCTCGAAGCGCTGCAGCGGCATGTCTACGGCCACGCCGGTCAGCCCCCGTTCCGCTCGCCGCTGACGTCCCCGCCGACGTCGCCCACGTCACCATCGAGCTCGCCGTCGAGGTCACCGCCGGATTCTAGGCCGGAGCCCGTGTTGCCCCCGCCGTCGTCGGAGCCGTCGGAGCCGTTGCCACCGTTGCCGTCGTTGCCGGAGCCCCGGCCGTTGCCGTTGCCGTTGCCGTTGCCGCCGGAGTTCTGGTCCGAGCCCTGCGACGTCTTGTCATCGGCACCCGCCGAGGCGCTCGGCTTCGACGCGGCGTCTTTCGCGACGCTGCCGCGGATCGGAGCGAGCCCGCTCTCGTCGTCCAGCAGCGCCCCGACCTTGCAGTTCACCCGGGTCGAGCCGGCCTGCCAGCTCTCCTTCGTGCGGGTGTCCCACGCGGTGATCAGGCCCTGTTTGCGCAGGTCGGCGTCGCCGGAGTAGTCGCCGACGAGCTTGTTGCACCGCTTGTCGAGGAACTTGTTCTGGTCTTCCTGCGACGGGAACGAGTCGAACTCCTCGCCCAGGTCGACGACCGCGACCATCTCGTAGGAGTGCTGCTCGGCGCAGTCGACGGGGTCGCTCGGCGACTTGTCCTCGATGCCGAGGCAGGTGCCCTTGTCCCACACGTCCGACTGGTCGAGCTCGGCGGCGGGCGCGTCGAGGGTCTGCAGCGATCCGCCCGGTGCGGTGCGCTGGAGGCCGCAGTGCATCCGGCGGTCGCCGGAGTCCCACCGGCGCTCGTCGGGTTGCAGCACGCCGAGGCTGAGTTTGCCCTCCGGGTCCAGTTGCCCGTCCAGGTACTCGCGCGCCTTCTGGCCGCAGCGCTGTTCGGTGAGCGTGCGCCAGGTGTCGGCGTCGGGCTGTTTCGCATCGCGCGGGTACTGGTCGGAGATGTCGATCGAACCGATGACCTCGAACAGGTGCGGCTCGTCGCAGCCGACCTTGCGGATGTCGCCCGCGTCGGCGGCCTGCCAGGTCAGACAGGTGCCCGCGGGCGAACTGAACGCCTGGTAGCGGGCCTTCGCGGCCACTTCGGAGCGCTCCTGCGTGCGCTCCTCCGGCGTCTCGAAGCCCCACCCCAGCAGCCACGACAGGGACATCGCCGCAATGGCGCCCACGAACACGCCCGCGACCAGGACACGGGTACGGCGCGCCGTTTTCGTGCGCGCGGGCTTTTCCGGATGGAACCGGCGGGGCTCTTCGGACATCCATTCCATGATGCCTGCTCGTGACAGCTGTTGCCCGCGGGTCGCTAGGGTTGGGGCCGACCTCGGACGGGTGATGGCCCGGTCGGCGGACGAGCCGAGTGGTCGAACGACCTGGACCGGCGAGCCGGGGGAGCGAACGCAGGGTGCGCGAGCGAGGCCGATGACCGGACTCCGGTGGCCGGCCCTGGGGAGAGACCCCGGTACGGGGCCGGCGGACGGGAACCGGCAGACGAGAACAGGTGCCGACATGTGGAGCCTTCGAGCATGAGCGACGACAACAACACGGCTGGGGGGCCGCAGGACCCGTGGCAGGGTCGGCCGCCGGGGCCACCACAGGGCGGGCAGTCCTACGGGCAGCAGCCGCCGGGGGGAATGCCCGGCGGTCCGGAGCAGCAGGGCGGACAGCAGCAGCCGGGACAGCAGGGCGGGCCCGAACAGCACGGGGCGTCACAGCCGGGACAGTCACAGCCGGGTCGGATGCGGTTCCAGGATCCGTCGACCGCGGCGCCGCGGGAGCCCACGCTCGCCGAGCAGCGTGCTCGCCAGCAGGCGGCCGTCGCCGAGCGGGAGCGGGCCGCACAGGCCGAGCAGGCGCGGCTCGCGGCCGAGCAGAAGTCGGACAGCCGGCGCAAGCTGCTCATCGGCAGCGGCGTCGGGCTGGGCCTGGTCGGTCTGGTCGCGGGGTGGTACCTCGTCAAACCGGACGACGTCACCGCGGTGTGCACCGACGCCGACGGCACGGTCGTCGCGAACGACGACTACTGCGACGAGGACTACGTCAACAGCCACGGCGGATACGTCAGCGGCGGGTTCATGTTCCTGCCGATGCCCGGCGGCGGCATGCAGCAGTACCGCTACAACTACGGCGGCAGCGGCACGCCGGGCACTCAGGTGCAGGGCGGTTCGTACAACAAGCCGTCCGGGGCGAACATCTCCACCAAGTCGGGCAAGTCCATCCAGCGGGGCGGCTTCGGCGTCAGCGGCGGCAGCTTCGGCAAGAGCGGAGCCTGATCCGTGCGGCGATCCACCTCAGCACCCCGCCCGAACTGGCAGCAGACCGTCGAGCAGCAGGGGCTCGTGTTCGGCACCCCGGCCCGCTACGGCGACGGCAAGGCCCGGCCCTACTGGGACGAGTCGGTGCACTACGTCATCCCCATGGAGGAGGTGCTCGCGCTCGAGGCCGACATCGAGCTGCTCCACTCGATGTGCCTCGACGCCGTCGACCACGTGGTGACCACGGAGCGGTACCGCGAGTTCGGGTTGCCCGAATGGCTGTGGCCGTACATCGCCGAGTCGTGGAAGCGGCAGGATCCGCACCTGTACGGCCGGTTCGACCTGCGCTACGACGGCCGCGGCCCCGCCAAACTGCTGGAGTACAACGCCGACACGCCGAGTTCGCTGCTCGAGGCGGCGATCCTGCAGTGGCACTGGAAGACCGAGGTCTTCCCCGACGCCGACCAGTGGAACTCGCTGCACGAACAGCTCATCGAACGCTGGCAGCACGTCGGCGGGCTGCTGCCGTCGAAGGAAGTGCACTTCACGTGGTCGAGCGCCGACACCAGCGGTGAGGACCACATCACCACGACGTACCTGCAGGAGACCGCCGCCGAGGCCGGTCTCGACACGGTCGCGCTCGCCATCGAGGAGATCGGCTGGGATCCGCTGCTGAAGCGATTCGTCGACCTCGAGGAGGCGCCCATAGGCACGGTCGTGAAGAACTACCCGTGGGAATGGATCGTCGAGGAGGAGTTCGGCAGGTACGCCGCCGAATCATTGCCGCAGACACTGTGGGTCGAACCGCTGTGGAAGACCCTGCTGTCCAACAAGGCGCTGCTCGGCATCCTCTGGGAGAACTATCCGGGGCATCCGAACCTGCTGCCCGCGTTCAACGACCAGCCCGGTCTGCTCACCGAGTACGTGCGCAAGCCCAAGCTCGGCAGGGAGGGTGCGAACGTGCAGATCGTCGCGCCCGGCTACGAGACCGAGACCGCGGGCGTCTACGGCGCCGAGGGCTACACGTTCCAGGCGTTCGACCCGCTGCCCGAGTTCGACGGTTTCCGCCCTGCGATGGGCGCCTGGATCGTCGGCGACAACGCGGCGGGACTCGGCATCCGTGAGACCGCGGGGCTCGTCACCGACGACGGTGCCGCGTTCGTCCCGCACCGCATCCCGGAATGACCGCAGACCGATGACCGCAGACCGATGACCGCGGACCGGCGCCGGGCACCGGCTGGCACCGCGTCCGAAATGTACCCGCAGCCGATACCGCGTCCGATTGCACGCGGAGCCGGCTGGCACCGTGTTCGACCGACTCCGTGTCCGGTGGGTGACCGCGCCCGGCCGGCGACCGCCGGCCCCCCGGCACCGGCCGGACGCCACCGCTTTCGAAAACTGAGCAAGGGAGAGTTCCACGTGAACGTCGCACTGTCCGAAGGCTTCTTCGGGAACATCGCCTGGGGCATCGGGGCGATCGCCCTGTACGCGATCGTCGGCCTGCTGCTGATGTTCATCGGCTTCTACGCGATCGACTTCACCACGCCCGGCAAACTGTCGGAGCTGGTGCGCCGCGGCCTGCCGAACGCCGTGATCGTCACCGCCTCGGGGCTGCTGTCGATGGCATTCATCGTCGTCGTCGCCATCTGGGCCTCCACCGGCGACCTCGCCGAGGGACTGATCATGTCGCTGGTGTTCGGGTTCGTCGGAATCGTCGTGCAGGTCGCCGCGGTGCGCGTGCTCGAGTTCGCGACCCGCATCGACGTCCGGTCGACCATCGAGAGCGAGCGGTTCGCCCCCGCGAGCCTCGTCGTCGCGGCCGCTCACCTGGCGCTCGGCCTCGTGGTGGCCGTCGCCATCTCGTAGCGGTCCCGCCGCGCCGGACGCCGCCACCGGCGCCGCGGATGCAGTCTCGTGACCGGACCGTCGCGTGATCGTTTCGCGGGCTTGTCAGGTGCACCTGACGCGCTACGGTGGCGGCGTGCGGCTATTGCGGACCCCAGATGATCGTTTCGAGAACCTCCCCGGCTTCGACTTCCCCGAGCGTTACGCCGAGATCGACAGCCCGGAGACCGGCATCGTCCGCATCGGGTACGTCGAGGCGGGTCCCGCCGACGGCCCGGTCGTGCTGCTGCTGCACGGCGAGCCGAGCTGGTCGTACCTGTACCGGAAGATGTTGCCGGTGCTCGCCGACGCAGGGCTGCGTGCGATCGCACCCGACCTCGTCGGCTTCGGTCGTTCGGACAAGCCCGCCGACGTCGCCGACCACACCTACGCCGCGCACGTCGAGTGGATGCGCGCGTTCGCGTTCGACGCGCTCGACCTGCGCGACGTCACGATCGTCGGCCAGGACTGGGGCGGGTTGATCGGCCTGCGCCTCGTCGCCGAGCACCCGGAGCGGTTCGCGGGCGTGGTGGCGGCCAACACGGGACTGCCGACCGGTGACGAGGGCATGCCCGACGTCTGGTGGTCGTTCCACGACGCCGTCGAGAAGGCGCAGGTGCTCGACATCGGCCGCTTCGTGCAGTCCGGCTGTGTCACGAAGCTGACCGAACCGGAGCGGGCCGCCTACGACGCGCCGTTCCCGAACGAGATGTACAAGGCCGGTCCGCGGGCGATGCCGTCGCTCGTGCCGACCACGCCGGACGACCCGGCCACGGAGGCGAACCGGGCGGCGCGCGCCGCGCTCGGCAAGCTGTCGATCCCGATGCTCGTGGCGTTCTCCGACAGTGACCCGATCACCGCGGGCATGCGCCCCGTGCTCGAGCGCCTCCCGGGTGCGGAGAACCGCAACCACCCGACGATCACCGACGCGGGTCACTTCCTCCAGGAGGACGGCGGACCGGCGCTCGCGAGCGAGATCGCGACGTTCGTCCGCTCCCTATAGTCCGCGCTCGACACCGCGTGTCCTGCACTCGGCACCGCGTGTTCTGCACTCGGCACCGCGTGTTCTGCGTTCCGGCGCCCGTGTTGCTCCCGCCCGTCTCCCTGCCCCGGACCCTCGCCGACGGCGCCCGTGCCCTGCGTTGCAGGGCCGGGTTGCCCCCACGCGTCACCCGGTGACCACGCCTCGACGGCACCGGCGCGAGACGGCTGTCTCGTGTGGGGCGCCGCCTCGGCGAACCTGCCGCCGACCGCGTGGTCCGGCCCGCGCGTGGGCTGTCGCGTCACTGCTGTTCGGCCGCGCGCTTGATCGTCCGCAGTCGGCGATCCCACCGGTCGGCCAGTGCGGACATCCAACTCGCCGTGGCGGCGAGTGACTCCGAACGGACGGTGTAGCGCACCTCGCGGCCGCTGCGTTCGGGTTCGACGAGGCCGGCCTCGCTCAGTACCCCGAGGTGTTTGACGATCGCCTGCCGCGAGACGGGCAGGTCCGCGGCCAGCACCGACGCGCTCGCCTGCCCGCGAGCGGCGAGCGCGTCGAGCAGTGCGCGCCGCGTGGGGTCGGCGAGCGCACCCAGTACCGCGTCTGTCCCGGGGTCCGTCACGCCGCCGTCGTCGCCGTCGTCAGTCGGTCGAGAACCCAATCCCAGCCTCCGGTGTTGTCCTGGAACGCCTGCCGTCCGTCCTGCTCCGGCAGGGTGGCGAAGCCGCTTTCGGTGACCTGCAGCCGGGTGCGGCCCGCTTCCTCGGTGAGCGTGAACTCGACGAGCGTGGAGTTTCCCGCCCCGGGTTCACGACCGGGATAGGCGCTGGCCCAGCGGTACGAGAGCAGGCTGTGGGGATCGGCGCGCTCGATGACGATCGGGTACTCGTGGTCGTGTTCGTCGCGGGTGACCAGCCTCGCGCCCGGCACGACGGTCAGTGCGCCGCCGCGGGCGTTGACCCAGAAGAATTCGATGAGCTCGGCCCACACGCGCTCGGGCGGGGCGTCGATCAGGATCTCTCGTTCGATCGGGTCCGTGTCCATGGGCTTTCCTTCCGTCGGTTCGTGCAACTTCAGAGTTGCACGAACTGCGCGTTGGCGCAACCAGTCAGTTGCAGGTCGGTGGCGGTTAGGATCCCTGTGTGATCGACCTCAGGATTCTGCGCGAAGACCCGGACCAGGTACGCGCCTCGCAGCGAGCCCGCGGCGAGGACCAGGGCGTCGTCGACCGGCTGCTGTCCCTGGACGCCGAACGCAGGTCCGCGATCGCGACCGCCGACCAGCTGCGCGCCGAACACAAGGCGCTCGGCAAGCAGATCGGCAAGGCCTCCGGTGACGAACGGGAGGCGCTGCTGGCGAAGGGTAAGGAGCTCGCCGCGCAGGTCAAGGAGGCCGAAGTCGAGCAGTCCCGCGCGAGTGACGAGTTCGAGCAGCTCCACCGCACGGTGCCGAACCTGATCATCGACGGCGTCCCCGCGGGTGGCGAGGACGACTTCGAGGTGCTCAAGCACGTCGGCACCCCGCGCGAGTTCGACTTCACCCCGCGCGATCACCTCGACCTCGGCGAGCGTCTCGGCGCGATCGACATGGAGCGGGGTGCCAAGGTCTCGGGCGCCCGCTTCTACTTCCTGACCGGGGTCGGCGCCCAGCTGCAGCTCGCGCTGCTGAACATGGCCGCCGCGCAGGCCGGCGCGACCGGCTTCGAGCTCATGGTGCCGCCGGTTCTCGTGCGCCCGGAGATCATGGGCGGCACCGGGTTCCTCGGCGCCCACGCGGACGAGGTCTACAACCTCGGTGCCGACGACCTGTATCTCGTCGGCACGTCGGAGGTGCCGCTGGCCGGGTACCACGCCGACGAGATCATCGACCTCGGCGCGGGCGCGAAGCGGTACGCGGGCTGGTCCACGTGTTTCCGCCGCGAGGCAGGGTCGTACGGCAAGGACACGCGCGGCATCCTCCGCGTGCACCAGTTCGACAAGATCGAGATGTTCGTCTACTGCAAACCCGACGACGCCGAGGCCGAGCACGAGAAGCTGTTGGCGTTCGAGGAGGACATGCTCGCCAAGATCGAGGTGCCGTACCGCGTGATCGACACCGCGGCCGGCGACCTCGGCACGAGCGCGGCGCGCAAGTACGACTGCGAGGCGTGGGTTCCGACGCAGGAGACGTACCGGGAACTGACGTCGACGTCGAACTGCACGACGTTCCAGGCCCGCAGGCTCGGCGTGCGCTACCGCGACGCAGGCGGCAAGCCGCAGACCGTGGCCACGCTCAACGGCACGCTCGCAACGACTCGGTGGCTCGTGGCGATCCTGGAGAACCACCAGCTCGCCGACGGTTCCGTGCGCGTGCCGGAGGCGATGCGCCCGTTCCTAGGCGGCCGTGAGGTCCTCTCCCCGGTCGGCGAATAGGGAGCCGGGGGCGTCGACGCCGGTGATCCCGGCGTCGCGCATGGCCGCCCACATCGTCACCTGGTTGGCCGTGAGTACGGGCACTTCGAGCTGCGCCTCGAGCGGAGCGATGAGGTCGTAGGTCGGCACGTTGGTGCACGCGATGAACACCGCGTCCGCTCCGCTGGTGTCGACAGCGGACACTGCAGTTCGGACCTCGGCGTACGACGTCTTCCAGATCCCGCCGCTGAGGCCGAGGTCGTACCGGGCGGTCGTGGCGATGCCGAACGCGGCGAGGAAGTCGACGAGCTTGTCGGTGATGGCGTCGACGTACGGCGTGACCAGTGCGACGCGGCGGGCGCCGAGCTCCGTGAGCGCCGCGACCATGGCGCCCGACGTGGTGACGGCGGCGGGCGCACCGGCGTCGAACATCGCGGCGACGATCGCGGCCTCGCCTGCGGCACCGTCGATGAAGCTTCCCGAACTGCACGAGTAGGCCACGGAACTCGGTTCCGGCGCGAGGATGTCGCGGGTGGCGTTGCGGACGCCGCGAGGATCGCTGAGCGCGGTCGCCAGCTCCACCGACACCGGATCCGGCAGGTGGGGCAGGCGCGTGGCGTACAGGTCGACGTGGGCGGGCAGCCAACGCCACAGCTCGCGGTCGAGGGCGAAGTCGAACGGCGCCACGAGGCCGATGCCCGTGGTTGCGGGCTCGACCGGCCGGATCATGCAGTCTTCGGACACAGATTTCACGGTAGGGCCGCACAGGCTGCGGGTGCGTTAAAACGCAGAAAACTTTCCCGCGAGTTTTCGGCTCTCGGCGAACCGGCCGGGAACCGCGGCGCCGGAGTCCGGCGCAGGTTCAGTCCGGGGTGGCGTCGGCGACGTGACGGGCGATTTCGAGGGCGCTCGTGGCCGCAGGGGACGGGGCGTTGAGCACGTGCACCTGACCGGGTGCGCGGTCGATGAGGAAGTCGTCGGCGAGCGAGCCGTCCGGCAGCACCGCCTGTGCGCGCACACCCGCGCCGTGGCGGGTGATGTCGTCAGGCCGGACCGCGGGCACGAGCCCCGCCAGGCTCCGTGCGAACCGTTTCCGGGACAGTGATCGCCGCACCTCGTCGAATCCCACCGGGAACGCGTACCGCCGGGCCAGTCGCCACGCACCCGCGAACCGCGCCACGTCGGCGACGTCGCGCGGTGAGACGTCCCGCCACCGGTAGCCCTCGCGGCGCAGCGCCAGCACCGCGTTGGGTCCGGCGTGGACACTTCCGTCGAGCATCCGCGTGAGGTGCACGCCGAGGAACGGCAGCGACGGATCCGGCACCGGGTAGATCAACCCGCGCACGAGGTGCCGCGCGCCCGGGCTCAGCTCGTAGTACTCGCCGCGGAACGGGACGATCCGAGCCCGCGGGTGCACTCCGGAGAGCTCGGCGACCCGGTCGGCGTGCAGGCCCGCGCAGTTGACGAGCACGTCCGCGCGGAGCGTGTCGGTCACTTCGGCGCCGTCGGTCGCCGTCTCGGTCGCGATGTCGACACCTCCGCCCGTGCGCGGCCGGATCGCCACCGCGCGCGTGCCGAGTCGCAGGTCGGCACCTGCGGCCGTCGACAGCCGTGCGAGCGTTTCGCACACGGCGGGGAAGTCGATGATGCCGGTTGTCTCGACCCGCAGCGCCTCGACGCACGCCACCTCGGGTTCGTACTCGCGTGCCTCCGCAGGGCCGATCAGCCGGGCGGGGACGCCGTTGGCCTCCGCCCGTTCGGCGAGTACGTGCAGCGGCGCGCGTTCGGACGGCTGGGTGGCGACGACGAGCTTTCCGCAAACCTCGGCGGGGACCCCGTGTTCGCGGGCGAACGCGAGGATCGACCGGTTGCCGGCCACCGACATTCGCGCCTTGTGCGAGCCCGGCTTGTAGTACAGACCCGCGTGGACGACGTTCGAGTTGTTGCCCGTCTGATGTGCGGCCCAGCGGTGTTCCTTCTCGATCAGGGTCACCTCGTCGCCGCGTCCGGTCAGCTCGCGCGCAACGGCGAGTCCGAGAATGCCGCCGCCGATCACCACAACCCGTCGCATGGCCGACGACGGTAACGCCTCTCGTGCGGCGATCACGTGTCCGCTCGGAGTCGGGTTCCTCACGCGGTGGCGAGATCACGCCTGGCGAACGCCGCCGTGCCCGCAACGGCCAGAGCCAGCGTGAGCAGCAACATCACCACCGGCGCCGTGAGCGGCGGCACACGGGTGCCTGCGCCCACTGGTGCACGAGCCCATCGCATTGATCGAATACGGGCACGGCACCGACTACCGGAACCGTTCGAGGACCTGGTCGAAGAAACGTTCTCGATGCTCGAGAGTCTCGAGCCGTAGCGTCGGCCGGCGGCGCCGCTCGGCACCCGGCGGGTGCCCGCCGAGTCGGCCGTCCGGTCTCGGTACGTTGTCTGCTCGGCCGGTCGTTCGGCTTCGGCGGGGATGGGGTGGTCGCGCCATGATCGCCACAGGCGTGGTGGTGGCACTGTGGGTGGGTCTCGCGGTGCTGCTCGTCGCGGTGTGGCATCGGCTGAGCGACCATCGCGGCTGGCGCCTCGTCACGCTCGCGGTCACGGTGGTCGCGTCGCTGGCGCACCAGCTCGCCTACGGCACGGTGCCCGACGAGGCCCACGTCGGCTTCCGCTACGCACGCAACATCGCCGACGGCTACGGGCCGGTGTTCAACCCGGGCGAACCCGTCGAGGGCTACACCGACTTCGCGTGGATCGTGCTCCTGGCGCTGGTCCGCGCGATCACGGGTGCCGAGGTCGAACCGGTCGCCGTGACCCTCGGCATCGTCTGCGCACTCGGCTGCGTACTCGTCGCGTACGTGCTCACCGGACGGATCCTGCGCTGGTCCGGCCGGGCACCCGCGTTCGCCGTCGCCGCTGCCGTGGTCACCGCAGCGACCGGCGCGCTCGCCGCCTACGGGCCGTCCGGACTCGCCACGCCGCTGTTCGTGTTGCTCGTGCTGACGCTCGTCTACACGCTGGTCACCGGCCATATCGTGCTGGCGGGCCTCGTCGCCTCGCTCGCGGTGATGACGCGCCTCGACGGCGTGGTCGTCGCCGTGGTCGCGTGCGTGTGGCTGGTGATCGCCGCGGTGCGCGGTCGTATGCCGCGGCCGTCACCCGCCGTGTACGTCGCCGGCGCTGCGGTGCTGCTCGTGCCGTGGGCGGCCTGGCGCATGACCTACTACGGCGACAGCGTCCCCACAGCGGTCGTCGCCCGCCTCGTCCGCGCCAGCGATTCCCTGGTCGGCCGGTTCGAGGCGGGGTGGACCTACGTCACCGACTTCGCGCTCACCTACCAGGCCTTTCTGCTGGTCGCGGCCGTGACGATCGGCCTGCTGAGCTATCGCCGTCGACTGCCCGGAGCGACGTACGCGTGGCTGCTGTTGGCGCTCGCCCTGGCCGAAACCGCGTACGCGATCGCGATCGGCGGCGGGACCCTGCCCGCGTGGGAACTGCTGGCGGCCGTCCCGGTGCTGCTCACCGTCGCCGCGGCGAGCGGATTCGCGTTGGCCGGGACGCCGGCCGACGGGTCGGCACCGGCTGGCGGTCCGAACACGACGTCAGAAGGGGCTGCACCGGGCGGTGCCGGCGCCGGACAGGTGCCGACCGGACGCGGCGTCGCCGTCGTCGCCGTGGTGCTCGCCGGGTTGTCACTGACTCTCGGGATGACCAGGACCCTGCCCGCGATGCAGGAACTGCGAACCGTCGAAGACCAGCTGGACGAGATCGGCGACTGGCTCGGCGAACGCCTCACCGGCGGCACGGTCGTCAGCGCCGTGCCCGCGGGAGCGCTCGCAGCCGCGGCGGGCCCGCAGCTGTACGTCGTCGACCCCAGTGGAACCACCGACGCACACCTGGCACGTAACCCCGGGGACCACGCCTACGTCGTGCGCGACCGCATGCCCGCCGTGGTCGTCGACGCAGCAGGTGGGTACCTGCCGAGCCGGACGTGCCGGATCCGCACCGAGTACGCCGGTCCTTACGAGGTCGTGCCGTTCCGCCGCGCCGGAGGCGAGGCGACAGGGGGCCGGTGGGTGGAGCTGTACCTGCACCGGCCGCAGGCCGATCTGCTGACCGAACGGCTCACCGCCGACCCGCGGTTCACCGCCAAACCCTGCTGATGCGGGCGTGCGGCCGAGCGCGGGGTCAGAACCAGCGTTCGAGGACCTGAGCGACACCGTCCTCGTAGTGCGGCGCCGTGACCTCGTCGGCGACGTCGAGCACGGCCGGGTGTGCGTTCGCCACCGCGACACCGTGTCCCGCCCACCGCAACATCTCGACGTCGTTGGGCATGTCGCCGAACGCGATCGTGGCGTCCGCGTCGAGTCCGTTGCGTCGGGCGACCGCGGCGATCCCGGTGGCCTTCGTGACGCCGTGTGCGGCCAGCTCGATGAGCCCGGCACCGGACGAGAACGTGACGTCGACGTGCGAATCGAGGACCTCGCGCGCGGCCTTCGCCATGGCGTCCGACGTCATCTTGGGGTGGCTGACCAGCAGCTTCACCGCCGCGTGGCCGAGCACTTCGGCGCGGGAGGCCTGCGAGCCCTCGCCGTCGCCCCACGGATTGTGGTAGCCGGACTCGATCACGAAGTTGCGCATGTCATCGTCCACGGCGTGGGTGCCGATCCGCTCCGCGCCGAGCGTGCATCCGGGCAGCGCGTGCTCGAGGGCGTCGGCGACGGTCGCCAGCTGTGCGGGGTCCATCAGCCCGTGGACGTCGACCACGCGGTCGGCGCCGATGTCGTACAGCACGGCGCCGTTGGCGCACACGGCGTATCCGTCGAGGCCCGCCTGTTCGGCGACCTCCGGGATCCACCGCGGCGGACGTCCAGACACGAGCACCACCGGCACGCCCGCAGCGACTGCGCTGTCGACCACGTCGACCGTGCGAGGGCTCAGGTGCGTGGCCGTCGACAGCAGCGTGCCGTCGACATCGGATGCGATGAGGCTCGGTCTCTCCACGATTCCAGTGTTCCAGAGCCCCGTGACAGGTCCGCCGTGTTCCATACGACATCCCCTCGGACGACGCCGGTCGATCGTGCGCACGTAGCGCACTGCCTCGTAGCGCACCGCCCCGTAGCGCGGTGTCCGTACCGCGCGGTGCGCGAGGCACAGCGCGGCGATCGGGGACGACAGAGCGCCGTGGAGTGGACAGGGTAGAGCGCGGCACGGTAGTGCGCTGCCCGGGAACGGCGTGGGGACGACGGAGCGCCGTGGGGACGACGGAACGGCGTGGGGGCGACGGAGCGCCGGCGGGCGGCACTGGGCTGTGCGCGGTGCTGTGCGCGGGGACGACACGCCCGGAACGTCGCCCGGAGTGGGCACCCACGACAGCGAGGCCGTTGGCCGATAGCGTGTGGCGCCGTGCGCGTTGGCATTGTGATCCTTCCCGAGGACCGCTGGTGGGCGGCTGAGCCGAAGTGGCGGGCCGCAGAGGAGTACGGCTTCGACCACGCCTGGACCTACGACCACCTCGGGTGGCGAAACCTGGTCGACGGGCCGTGGTTCGGCGCCGTTCCGACGTTGACCGCCGCCGCGACGGTGACGTCGCACATCCGGCTGGGCACGTTCGTGACCTCGCCGAACTTCCGGCACCCGCTGCCACTGATGCGCGAAGTGATCACGCTCGACGACCTGTCGGACGGCCGGTTCGTCCTCGGTGTCGGCGCGGGAGGCCTCGGCTACGACGCGACCGTGTTCGGTGAGCAGGAGCTCACGGCCGGGCAGCGTGCAGACCGGTTCATCGAGTTCACGACCGTGCTCGACGGTCTGCTGCGGGTCGACGGGTTCGACCACTCCGGCGAGTACTACACGGTGCAGGGCGCGCGGAACCTGCCCGGCGCGGTGCAGCATCCGCGTCCGCCGCTCGTGATCGCCGCCAACGGGCCGCGCACGATCCGCTTCGCCGCCGCGACCGGTGACGCCTGGTTGACCACGGGGCGAAACTCCGACGAACTCGAATCGTGGTGGAAGGGCGTGGCCGAGCTGTCCGCGCGCCTGGACGACGAGCTCGCGGCGGCGGAACGCGACCCGGCGACGCTGGAACGGCACCTCAGCCTCGACGCCGCACCGGTGTACTCGCTGACCAGCAAGGAAGCGTTCGTCGACGCCGCAGGACGAGCCGCCGAGCTGGGGTTCACCGACGTCGTGGCGCACTGGCCGCGTAGCTCCAGCCCGTATCAGGGACGCGAGGTCGTGCTCGAGGAGGTCGCCGACGACGTGCTGCCCGGCCTGCAGGAACGTCCCGCGTCCGAGTGAGCCGCCGGGTTCCCACGACTCGTAGCTCGGCCGGGTGAAAGCACGTGGGGAATGTCGAGCCGGTGGAACCGGAAACGACGACGTTCCGTCGGAACTGACGTACGGCGCTGACCACACACGCATCACACGTGGTCATCCCGGGGGTGTTGGAGCGCGGACCCTCGTGCGGCGGGTAGGCGGCCAGGTGAGAGCCGTAAATGGGAAGTCCCGAACGGGGACGGGGGAGCCTCGCCGCACGAGGGTCGTGGCGCGTCGGTAGCCTTTTGCACCGTGAGCGCGTTTACGGAAACTCCCAGCAACGGAAATGCCGGTTTCGACGGGTATGACCTGGTCGTTGTCGGCTCCGGATTCTTCGGCCTCACAGTGGCCGAACGAGTGGCCAGCCAGCTCGGCAAGCGAGTCCTCGTGCTCGAGCGCAGGCACCACATCGGCGGCAACGCCTACTCCGAACCCGAGCCGGAGACCGGTATCGAGGTGCACACCTACGGCGCCCACCTGTTCCACACGTCCAACAAGCGGGTCTGGGACTACGTCAACCAGTTCACCGACTTCACGGATTACCAACACCGGGTCTTCGCGAAGTATCAGGGACAGGTCTACAGCTTCCCGATGAATCTGGGCTTGATCAACCAGTTCTTCGGAAAGTCCCATTCCCCGGACGAGGCGCGCGAACTCATCGCCGAGCAGGCGAGCGAAATCGAAACCTCCGACGCGCAGAACCTCGAAGAGAAGGCCATTTCCCTGATCGGCCGGCCGCTCTACGAGGCATTCGTGCGCGGGTACACCGCTAAGCAGTGGCAGACCGACCCCAAGGAACTGCCCGCTGGCAACATCGCGCGGCTTCCGGTGCGCTACACGTTCAACAACCGGTACTTCAACGACACCTTCGAGGGCCTGCCTGTCGACGGCTACACCGCTTGGCTCGAGAAGATGGCCGAGCACCCGAACATCGAGGTGCGGCTGAACGTCGACTACTTCGACGTGCGCGACCAGATCCCCGCGGACACGCCGACCGTCTACACCGGGCCGCTCGACCTGTACTTCGGCTACTCGGAGGGGCGCCTCGGCTGGCGCACGCTCGACTTCGAGCAGGAGGTCGTGCCGACGGGCGATTACCAGGGCACGCCGGTGATGAACTACAACGACCAGGAAGTGCCCTACACCCGGATCCACGAGTTCCGGCACTTCCACCCCGAGCGCGAGGACCGATACCCGAAGGACAAGACGGTCATCGTGCGGGAGTACTCGCGCTTCGCCAACGAGGACGACGAGCCGTACTACCCGATCAACACCCCCGACGACCGGGAGAAGCTCGAGCGCTACCGCGAGCTCGCCAAGGCCGAGGCCAACCAGCGCAACGTGCTCTTCGGCGGCCGTCTCGGTACTTACAAGTACCTCGACATGCACATGGCGATCGGGTCGGCGCTGTCGATGTTCGACAACAAGATCGCTCCGCATCTGACCGACGGCGCCCCTCTGGACGGTTCCATCGATGCTTGAGAAGGACCCCGCTCTAGCAGGCACCACCACCGCCGACACCGATCTTGACACCGGCGCCACCGTCGGCGATGCCGACGCCGTCGGTGCGACGCCCGGGTCGCCGGCTGCCGGTGAGGTCGCCGTCCTCGCCGCCGTACAGGACAGGATCGTCAACCCGACGACGGTGAAGATCGCACGCGGCATGTCCCACTTCGGCGAGCACAGTGCCGGGTGGTTCGCGTTGGCGCTGGTGGGCGCGGGGGTCGACAAGCGGCGCCGGAAGGACTGGGTCACCGCGGCAGCGGGGATCGTCGGTGCTCACGCGGCCTCCATCGCCGTCAAGCGGGTGGTGCGTCGTCCGCGGCCCGATCATCCGAGCGTGCGGGTGGGCGTGGGCACGCCCAGCAAGCTCAGTTTCCCGTCGTCGCATGCCACGTCGACCACGGCCGCGGCTGTCCTCTACTCGGGACTCACCGGGCGCAACGTCGTGCCCGCGCTCGTGCCGCCGATGCTCGCGTCGCGGCTCGTGCTCGGCGTCCATTACCCGACCGACGTTCTCGCCGGCGCTGCGCTCGGTGGCGTCGTCGGCGGGTTCGTGCGTCGCAAGCTGAATCGCAACCGGAGCTCACGATGAGTGAGACGACCCGACAGGCCGAGGCAGGCCAGGCGGAGGCGACCGTGTCGAGCGAACAGACCACCGGCCAGGAAGCCGGCGCTTCCGGGAACATCGTCACCGGGCTGCTGAAGACCGCGCGGCCACGGCAGTGGGTCAAGAACGTGCTCGTTCTGGCCGCGCCGTTCACGGCCGGTGAGATCGCCACCGGTGGCGTCCTGCTGGACGCGCTGATTGCCTTCGTCGCGTTCTCCTTCGTCGCATCGGCGGTGTACCTGGTCAACGACGCGATCGACGTCGAGGCGGACCGGGCACACCCGACGAAATGCAAACGGCCCATTGCTGCCGGCATCGTTCCGGTCCCTGCGGCGTACATCGCCTCGGTGGTGTTCTTCGCTGCCGGGTGCGCGCTGAGCCTGCTCGCCTCGTGGCAGCTGCTCGTGGTGTTGGCCGTCTACATGGCCGTGCAGCTGGGTTACTGCTTTGGACTCAAGCACCAGCCGGTCGTGGACCTCGCGATCGTCGGCTCGGGCTTCCTCATGCGCGTGATCGCGGGCGGCGTTGGCACGGGCATCGCGCTGTCGCAGTGGTTCCTGCTGGTGACGGCGTTCGGTTCGCTGTTCATGGTCGCGGGCAAGCGCTACGCCGAGATCAAACTCTACGAGCGTACCGGGGCCAAGATCCGTTCCTCGCTGAAGAAGTACTCGGCGAGCTATCTGCGGTTCGTGTGGGCGACGTCGGCAGCGATCCTGATCATGTCGTACTCGCTGTGGGCGTTCGAACAGCAGCAGGTCGATCCGGGCTCGATCTGGAGCGTCATCTCGCTGGTGCCGTTCGTCGTCGCCGTGCTGCGCTACGCCGTGGATGTCGACAGCGGCAACGCCGGCGAACCCGAGGAGATCGCACTTCACGACCGCGTGCTTCAGATCCTCGGCGGTACGTGGGTGGTCATGCTCATCCTCTGGTACTACCTGTAATTCCGGGCCACCCCGATTTCCGCGACGGATGACGCCACCGTGACGTACCCAGAGCCCGCCGCTTCGAACGCGGACCCCCAGGTTGCCGGTGACGATTCCGGTCGTCGTTGGAGCCACGTACCGCCGGTGCCACTCCCCGGTCTCGGCCGTGCGGCCGCCGAACTCGTGACCGCCATCGTCGGGGCCACGGCGATCAGCCTGTTCCTGCAGTTCGCCGTGAACAGCGCGCCCAACCTGGTTCCCGACACGTACGTTCCCAACGCCCTGTTGTCGTTGATCGGCGCCGGGCTCATCGTGTGTCTCGTCGACGGACTCGCCGTGCGGCGGGTGGTCACAGCGCCGTGGTGGGTCAAGTTCGCGGGTGTTACCGGCGGCCTGGCTACGTTGGCGACGTTGACGCTCGCGCTGCCGTTGCTGTCGACCCGCTACTACCTGGGAGGTACGACCGGGGACAACGAGTTCCGTCTCCGGTACATGGAGCGGATGGCCTCCGGGTGGGGGCTCGCCGACTTCAACTACGAGGGGCTTCCGCCGTTCTACCCGGCGGGCTGGTTCTGGCTCGGTGGGCGCTTCGCCAACCTTTTCGATCTGCAGGGTTGGGAGGCGTACAAGCCGTTCTCCATCACGACGATCGCTGTCGTCGCGACCGTGACGTTCGTGCTGTGGCGGTTCGTGGTGCGTCGGCGGATGGCGGTGCTGGCGAGCCTGGGCACATTGCTGATGGGCCTGTACGTGCCGGGCGTCGGCGAACCGTACGCGTGGCCGACCACGGCATGGCTGCTCCCGGTATTGGTCCTGACGTGGAACGCGCTGCGAAACCGGGAGAAACCGCGTTGGCCACTCGTACTGACCGGGATCTATCTGGGTGTGTGCGCGATGACGTACACCCTGCACCTGGCGTTCGGCGCGATGTTGGTAGTTCTGCTCGCGATCATCGCGGGTGTGTTGCGAGTGCGGGCGGGCGCGTCTCGCGGCGAGGTCGTCCGGGGTCTGGTCGTCCGAGTAGCGCTCGTGGCCGTCGTGTCGGTCGCTCTGATGCTCGTCGTGTGGGCGCCCTACCTGTTCGGCGGAGGCTTGGGGGCTGAGAACGTCGCTGCGCGCTATCTCCCGGAGACGAGTGCGTACTTCCCCATGCCGTTCAAACCCAATGGCCCGATTGGCCTGTTGTGCTTGGCAGGGCTGGCATGGTCGGTCGTGCGGGTGCGTGCTCATCGGGTCGCTCTCGTTGCGTTGGTGACGGCCGGTGCGGTCTATCTGTGGTACGTGCTCTCCACATTGGTATTGGCGTTCGACACGACGTTGCTGGCGTTCAGGTTCAACGTGACGCTGAACGTCACGCTGGCAGTTGCGGGTGTGTTCGCGACGACGGACATGCTGGGCTGGGGTCTGCGCCGGTGGCATGAATGGCGAACCCAGATCACGGCCGCCGTCGCCGTCGTGGCGATCGCTTTGAGCGTGGGGGTTCTGCAGGACAGTCTTCGAGGCCCGATGAGCGATGGCTTCGAATCCGCGCTCTCGGATTACTACCCGAACGGCAGGACCCCCGAGAGTCGACACCACATTCCCGGCGAGGAAGAAGACGAGGGAATCTGGAGCGGCAAGTTGCTGGCCGCAGTCGACGAACTCGGTACGGGCACTGCGGAACGCGAGACGGTTCTCTCGGAACAACATCACATGCTTGTGTTCCGGCCGTTCTGGTTGTTCCACGACCATCGGCCGCACTACACGAATCCCTTGTCGCGGCACGACGAACGTGCGGCAGAGATCGACACGTGGGCTGCGTCCGGCAGCCCGCAGGAGCTGTACCGGCGGATGCATGACGGCCCGTTCGGTGCGCCGACCATGGTCGTGCTCAAGAAGGGCGAGGACGACAACTACTTCTATACCGTCAAATACGACACCTTCCCGAGGAAGACGGCTGCTCTCGGCCGCAAGGTCACGTTCGAACCGTCGCTGTTCGAGTCATCGCGGTTCGAGAAGCGCGATGTCGGCCCGTACGTGGTGATCGCCGTACGTTGATCGCCTGGTGCGGGTCCGCGCCCGGTGGTCTTTCCTTCTTGGGGTGACCGGGTAGGCGAACCAACATCGGTCTGCGGATCTTCATGAGACCGGAGGCGAGCTGCTTCGACGACCGAAAGTCGGACGGCTGCCGAGCGGCACTGAGGTGGGTTACGCTGGGGCCGCCAGTGCCGGCGGCCTTGCCTGCGTTGGAGCACCGCTCCATCCGCTGCGAGGGTTGTCGGCCCGAGTCGGTTCTCAGTGCTTCCATGGTCACTCCTGTTCGTGGCGATTGATCTGCACTGCTGTTGGTGGGTCAGCCGTTGCCGGGTCACGCCGTGGACGAGCGGCGTTCGGGTCTTTGTCAGCAGGTCGCCGACATGTCCGGTGCCCGCTGTGGTTCGGTTCTGTCGGTGGCGCGTTGTATAC
Organism: Prauserella salsuginis; assembly: GCF_024648885.1. Lineage (GTDB taxonomy): Bacteria > Actinomycetota > Actinomycetes > Mycobacteriales > Pseudonocardiaceae > Prauserella > Prauserella salsuginis. Next base: position 419,040 of record NZ_JANBBF010000009.1, read on the forward strand.
GTGGTCGATCAGCCCGGCGAGCCGGCCTACGAGGCTCGAGTTGCCGAACTCGGCCCCGCTCGCGATTCAACCGGTGTCAGTCTTGCTTGGCCATAGCACGATCGTGTGTATCGAACTTATGTTTGACATATTTCCGGATATCTGAGTACTGTCGCAAACAGCTTTGAACGAAGGGGGACGCATGAATCTCGACAGTGTTGTTCGCGCACGAAGACGGATCGCGCAAGTTCAAGCCGAGTACGTACGCGAGCTCGCGGCCGTCGCCGCCGATTCGGGGGTTGGTGACGGTGAACAGGTCACGGCTGAGTTGGCCGTTGCCGTAGCAGAGTCCGAGCACGTTGTGCGTCGGGAACTCGCATGGGCGCGGCAACTCGCCACACGGTTGCCATATACGTTGCGAGCACTGTCCGGTGGTGACATTGATTTGCCGAAGGCCACGAAGGTCGTCGATCAGACCACCGTGCTGGACGGAGATTCGGCCGGCAGGGTCGACGAGATGATTGCCGGCAAACTCGAAGGTCGTGACGCCGGTTCAATCAGACGCATCGCGTACCGGGCAGTACACAAAGTTGACCCGGATGGCGCAGCCGTACGGGCGGCTCGACGACGTGAGGACCGGAAGGTCCAGATCCTCCACCGCGAGGACGCGATGGCTACCGTTACTGCAAGTCTGCCCGCAGAGGTGGCATCGGCGACGTATGCAAGTCTCGATCGGATGGCCAGGTCGGCGCGGAACCGTGGCGACCCGCGGACCATGGATCAGCTGCGCGCCGACACGCTCGCCGAGTGTGTGATCGGGCGTTCGGGCGATCATGCCGGATCCGGTAGGGCGGAGATCTACGTGCACATCGACCTGCCGACACTGATGGGGCTAGCCGACAATCCCGCAGAGCTTGCAGGGCACGGCCCGATACCGGCGCCCGTTGCTCGCCAGATCGCCGAGGACCCCACGTCCACGTGGCGGAGGGTTGTGACCGATCCTCTCACCGGAACGCCGCTCGACGTCGGGCGGAAGCGATATCGGCCGAGCAAGGCGGTGGCGGACTACGTGAAGGTGCGTGACCGGGAATGCCGTTTTCCCGGTTGTCATCGGCCGGCTGAGTATGTCGATCTGGACCACGTCACTCCGCACGGCTGTGACGGGCCGACGTGCGCGGCGAATCTCATCGGGTTGTGCCGACACCACCACGTCGTCAAACACACGGCTGGTTGGCAGTTCGAGCTCGAGCCTGACGGCACCCTTCACATCACGACACCGCGCGGGGCGCGGCATACCAGTCGCCCTCCCGTAGAGCTGTGCGACGGCGTTTCGAGTGGAGAACGTCGTCATGCCGTGCTCGACGGGAACGGCCCGAACGGCGGCGTCGGTGGCCGACGTGCACGGAAGCGCAGGCGGCGCGCGAGCCGATGCCGTTCTGAACAGGGTTCTAGCGCGGCGTTCGGAGCATCCGGAGGCTCCGGTTCGAAGCAGGGTAGTCGAGCCGGAACACACTGATCGGTTCGGAAAGCTTGTCACCGCGGAGGTATGTCGGTACGGCCGTCTCCGTCGCCAATTGCATCAGTGGTGCGTACGGCCCACCTTGGCTTGCCATATAGGACACGCTGCCGATGTCGCGGATTGATGGGCCGGATGCGAAACGATAGCGAACCGGATCGACGGTCCCGTCGGCCACGGAGGGCGGGCGTCGGCACGGCATCGTGAATGCGCCCACCCAGTCCAGGATGACGGGTTCCGATGCGGGCACGAGTTCAGTCGAAGGAACGGTTTTTGGTAGACGTGGCACGCCTGCTGCGATCCAGCCGTTGGCCGAACGTTCGTCGACCAGTTTCAGTCGCACCATCGCGGCGGTTGGCGGGTCGAAACGTTCCTCAGTCCAAATCGGAGTGAGAGGAACTTCCTGGGAGGACAGGATTCGTCCGGCCTCGTCGGCGAACTCCACGGTTGCCGAGACGGCACCAGCGCCGCGAGCGGGTACCACCACCGGAGGTGCAGCGGGGCCCTCGCTTCCTGTGGGTAGATGATACCAGGGCGTCGTGACCTTACCCCGTCGGCCACCGCTGTGCCATACGGGCGCTTCCGCGCTCCCGTACGGTTCGAGTAGGCCGTTTCGTGGAAAGAAGCCGTTCGTGGTGAATCCGTCCACATCGGCGGAACCGGAAGTGGGCAGCATGCCTGCGGCCACATCCGGTTCGACCTCGAGCCATCTTTCGATGCCGCATGGTGCGCCCGCCAGTGCGGCCACGTTCGCGGCACCCGTGGTGTAAGTCTCCGAACGCGGAACCAGGGCATACGCCATCGTGCCGACCTCGACGATCACCACACCGAAAGCAACGACAGGGACGAACAAAGCCGGCGTTCGGAGCCATCGCCATGCTCCCGCGAGCCCGGCCACCGCCACCACGATCCCGGCTGTCAACGCCAGGTCTGCGGCATCGATTCCTGCTACTCCTGGTGGCACCTCCGACCATTTCACGTTCAGCCCACCGAGAAACCACCACCGCAACGGAGCGTCGATGCCCACCCACACGGCCACCGCCAACGCGACGCACATCAGCGACAACTGCCAGCTGCGCCGCAACGCGCCTCGCGCGATCGCGTGCACCACCACGGCGACCAGCAGCGTCGCCACGCCTGCGAGAGCACCGAAATGATGGGTGTACTTCGTCGGAGTCAGTGCGAGCGCCGCGAAATACAGCAGCGATGCGATCAGGAGCCGTCGGGTCGGTGCCTTCGCCAGTTTCGGCGTACGTCTCAGCACGAGCAGCACCGCCAGGACGGCCATGGCGAACCACAACAGCAGTACCGGGAGCCGTCGGTTCAATCCTCCCTGCAGCGGATCGAACAGCCACTCGTAGCGTCGTCCTTCGCCGGTGATGCCGTAACTCGGGCCGATCTCGGTGCGCACCTCAATGGCATGCAGGACCGTGTCGAGCGGCTGGCCGTAGAACATCAGCAGCAATACCGACGTACCTGCGCCGAGCAGGACAGCGATTGCCTGCGGACCGTGCGCGCGCAACGTCGGCCAAGCCGCTGGCAGTGCTACGAGCAGCTGCAGGAAAACGGCGATGCCGGTCGGTGTGAGGGCGGTTGTCGCGCCTGCGGCGATGACGGCACATGCGAGGAGCGACAGCCGGCGGGTCGTCACGCCCCGTTCCACGAGAGCCAACGTGGCCAGCGAACCGAGCATGACCCAGGGCTCCGGCCGCAGGCCGATGCCGAACTGGATGGTCCAGAGCAGGAAAACCGCTGCCGCGGCCCAGTGCGCCAACACCGGTCGTCCCTTGGCGAACCGTGGGAGCAGGACACGATCGATCAGGAGCCACGACACGAGGCACACCAACAGCGATGGCAGGCGCAGCCACAACGTGGTCGTGCTGATCTCCACCCATGGCCGGTACAGCTCGTAGAACCAGCTGAACGGCGCTTCCGGGGCGTTGAACCAGCGCATGTAGTTGCCTACGAAGCCGGTATCGGCCGACGACAAGATCATCGTCACGATGTAGCCGTCGTCGACAGTGGCGGCGCCGATGACAGCCCACACGACGAGCGTTGCCGCAACGATGCCGTCCGCCGGTCGAGGACGCGCCCACCCCGGTGGCAGCAGCCTCGGGCGGCACGGCTCCCGTTTCCGGAGCGCGAGCAGCATCGCGACGAGCGACGTCACCGAGACGACGCCGGCCGCGATCTTCACGGCGCTCGGGTCCGAGACGTATCGCGTATCCGGGGTGACACTCACTTGCAGCTCGGCTGCCTCCGAGACATCGGTGAACAGGCCGTTGACTGCGGGTCGTTCCGTCGTGCGTCCCTGTTCGCGTCCGTCGGCGAACGCCGTGGTTCCCGATGCATCCGAGACGATTCGCCACCGACAGGTGTCGGTAATGGGCGCGGTCGCCAGCTGTGTCTGCCCGAGGGTGGCCGTGATCCGCCCGTCCGATACCCGCACTGAAAGGCCGTTCGGTGAGGCCTGGTCGCCACCGGGCCCTGTCGTCGACAGGAGAGTGCCGCTACCGAGGGCGAGCGCGTCGGCGCAGGAGAGGGTGACGTCCATCTGCTGCGGGCTGTACGGCAGCAGGGGGAGTGTCGTGTCTTCGGGGGTGTCGGACGGCCACTCGTACGTGGTCGTGACCTGGTCCACGGGCGCCAGAACGAAGACGACCGATGCGAGCGCGGACAGCAGTCCGAGCACCGTCGCGGAGAGACGACGTGCGAAACCCCTCGGGACGGTTCGGCGGGGTGCCGTCGCGGATGCGGTCACAACCCGGCACTGTAAAGAGTCATGTCACTCCGCGGAGTAACGCCCATGACCTGCAAACATGGGACTTGGTTACGGCGAACAGTGGAAGTAAGTCATGGCAGGTCGCAGGCGCACAGCGATGATCGTCGGGATGTCCGCGGTTGGCGGGCTGCTGGTCTTCCTGTTCACGAGGGCGAGTCTGACCGACGACGCGTACATCACGCTCACCTATGCCAGGAACCTCGCTGAACACGGCACATGGGGCATCATCCCGGGCGTCGTGAGCAACTCGGCCACGTCGCCGTTGAACGTCATCCTGTTGGCGCTCGGTACCGCGATCACCGGGCTGTTCGGAGATGCGCAGCCGATCGTGGCGCTCGGACTTGTCACGGTGGGCGCGACGGCGGCGCTCGGGTGGGCGTGGGCACGGTTGGCGGCCCAGTTGCGGTTCCCGGCGCCGGTGGCTCTCCTGGGGGTGGCCGTTGTCGTGGTCAATCCATTCGTGCTGTCGGCGATCGGCCTCGAGGTACTGCTGATCCCGGCGGCGTTGGCGGGCCTCGCGGCAGCCACGGTCGAGCGGCGTGCGGTGTGGTTCGGTGTCTTCGCGGGGCTGGCGGTGCTCGTGCGGCTCGACCTGGCCGTGTTCGTGGTCGTCATGTTCGCGGTCGCGACAGCTCGCGCGGTCGGGCGCCGCTGGTGGCAGGCGTTCGTGGCGATGGTCGCGGTTGCGCTGCCCTGGCATGTGCTGAGTTGGGTGGCGTTCGGCTCGGCCGTGCCCGACACGTTGGTGATCAAACAGTCGCAGGACGGCCTGTTCGACCCGTGGACGTACACCACCGGCATCGGCATGTACCTCGAAGGTGTGGGCGTCCCTGTCCTGCTGGCCGTTGTGCCGGCGGGCCTGGGCGTGGTCGCGCTGCTCGCTGCGGTGATCGTCCGGCTCGTGGCGGCCGACCGCCCCGCACTGGGAGTGGTCGCCGGACTCGGTGCTGGGGGAGTGGCGTACTACGGCGCCTACGTGCTGCTCGGCGTCGGGCCGTACCACTGGTACTACGTGGCGCCGTTGACGGCGTTGGCGATGTGCGGCGTCCTCGCGCTCGGCGCCTGGTGGGGTCATCGGCGTGGAGAACCGGACGGTGACCGTGGCGTCGATGGTCGGCCGCGACCGGTCATCGCGCTCGGACTGCTGAGCGCGGTCGCCGGGCTCGTCGTCGCCACCGCGATGGTCGAGGTGCAGCGGGGTGTGCCGTGGCGCTCGCCGGTGATATTCGGCAACTGGGCGAGCGCCCAGGACTACGCCCGCGTCGGTACCGAACTGGGCCGTCGGGTGGGAACCGCCGCGGTTCGGTCACCGGGTGAGATCGGCACACTCGCGTACTTCTGCGAATGCCGAATCGTCGACGCGTTCTCCGACCGCGGCCGTGTCGCAGAACTGCTCGAGGAGCGGTTGTCCGCATCCGGCCCGGTGGGGTCGGCCCTGCTCGAAGTCAACTACCTGTGGTTCGACCGTGACCGCGAACCGCTCTCGCCGGTGTATCGACTGCTGTACGACTCCGGACCGGGCGACGGTCCGGACACCTGGACCGTCCATTCGGACGCGACCGGCATCGGCCACTTCACGCTGGTCCGCATCCGTTGACGCAGACGTTTCGTTTTCGCGCATACCCGGTAGCTTGTTCCTGGCCGAACGGGTAGGAGCGATGACGACACACGAGGCGGACGCATCCATGACCGCGCAGAGTGACGGCGGCCCGACCAGTGACGGCCCGGACTCCGGGGCCGCTGGTTCGACGGACGGGGTCTCCCCGGATACGGCGGCCTCGTCCGACAGGGCGACCTCGTCGGACACGACGGCGTCGGGCGCAGCGGGACGACTCCGGCATGTGCTGTCGGGGCGGGATCCGATCGCCTGGCTGCTCGGTGCCGCTGCGGCGCTCGTCGCGGTCGTGTTCGTCGTCGTCGACATGGTGTGGAACCAGGGCACGTTCATCGCACCGCTCGACGACGTCTACATCCACCTGCAGTACGGCAAGCAGCTCGGCAGTGGTGAGCTGTTCCGATTCAACCCCGGCGACCCGATCAGCACGGGGGCCAGCAGCATCCTGTACTCGTTCGTGCTGGCCGTCGGCTGGTTGCTCGGGTTCAGCGGCAACGGCCTGCTGGGCTACGCCGTAGCGACGGGAATCGTCTGCACCGCGTTCGCGACGGGCCTGACGTACCACTTGGGCCGGTTGCTCGTGGGTCGTGTGGTCGGAATCTGGTCAGGAGTGCTGACGGCGGTGTCGGGCCCGCTGATGTGGGGCGCGGCGAGCGGCATGGAGGTCGGCCTCACCGCCCTGCTCGCCGTCGGGACGGTGTACCTGTTCGTGCGGGAATGCCCCAACGGCCGGTTCCGCTGGACGCCTGTCTTGGGCGTGCTGCTCGCGCTGGTGCGGCCGGAAGGCATGGTGCTGGCGATCGCGTTGATCGGCGCGATGCTGTGGACGACGCTGGGAGGCAGGCGCGCAGGGCACACGCGGCGTCCGCGCGCGGCATCGTGGGCCTTGCTGCCGTTGCTCGCCCCGGTCGGCCAGTACCTGTTCTACTGGATCGCCACCGGCACGTTCTCCGCCAACGGCGTGCAGTCCAAGTCGCTGATGTCGGACCGGCCCACGTTCTACATCGGGGACTTCGTCCAGCGCGCCACGGAGAACCTGCGGGGTGCCGTCGGCTTCTTCAACGGCCTGTCCGGGCAGAACTACGCCTTCCCCGGCATGCTGATCGTCTTCGTGCTCGGTTTGGCGTATCTGCTGGTCAAGCACCGCCGGTGGCGGTCGTTGGCGATCGCCCTGGCCGTGGCGTTCGCCGGCATCGTGCTGTCGGTGTCGACGTTGTCGACGGCGCTGATTCACGAACTGCGGTACTTCCAGCCGTTCCTGCCGCTGTACATCGTCGTCACGGTCATCGGCCTGTACGCCGTGTCGCGGCTCGTTGCGCGCGGCCGGTTCCGCCAAGCGGCGCTGCACCTACTGCCGGCCGTCGCGTTGCTGTTCTCGCTGATGGCGTTGCCGCAGTGGGCGTGGCGGTTCGGCTGGGAGGCGGCGACGATCCGGGACACGAACGTCTCGGTCGCCGCGTGGCTGCGTGGCAACCTGCCGCCGGACGCCGTCGTCGGTGTCAAGGACGTCGGCGCGGTGGCGTACTACAGCGAGCGCAAGGTCGTCGACACGATCGGTCTGACCACGAACGGGTTCGCCGAGGCCAGCAACCACGGCCCGGGCGCGCTGTACGAGAAGCTGCGCGCCATGCCCGAGGGCGAGCGGCCCGACTACTTCGCCGTGTACGAGCAGTGGCCCGGCGCGGCGATGCACTCGTTCGTCGACACCGGCGTGTTCGAACCGCAGCCGGAAATGACGTTCGAACTGAACGTGCCGCGCGACAGCACAGGGTGGAGCATCGTCCCGTTCGACGAGCTGACGGTACGCAAGGCCAACTGGAGCCTCGCCGGCACGGGTGACGCCGCGCCGGTTCCCGGGGATGTACGCGACCACGTGGATGTCGGTTCGCTCGACTCCGAAACCGGCCACGGTTACACACCGCAGATGGAACAGCCCGGGGTGCAGCCCTACACGGACCTGCGCCGGCAGGACGGTGTCATCGACAGCAGCCGGTACATCCTGGGTGGTGAGACGTTCCGCGTCGGCAACCTGAAGCCCGGTCAGGACGCGAAACTGACCAGCAGGGTGATGGTCAACGGTGTCGAACAGTTCGTGCGCGTGCGCGTCGACGGGCGCGAGGTCGGCGTCTGGGACCTCGGTCCGAACCGCGACGCCTGGCGCACGCGCTCGTTCGACATCCCCGGCGAATTCGTGACGTCGAAGGACGCCGAGGTCACCCTCGAACCGGTCCGGCCGCTGCTCAGCCCGTACCCGGAGTACACCAGCTACGGCTACTGGGTCACGCAGTAGCCGCCGCACTCGAAACGGAATCGCCGCGCACGAAACAGCGGCTCCGCCACCGCGGTCGGGTGGCGGAGCCGCTGTCGTCAGCGTCGCGATCGGGTCGTCAGATGGGCAGCTTGCGGAAGATGGGGCGCGGCACGTGCCGCAGTGCCGACATCACCCAGCGGAACGTGCCGGGTGCCCACACGAGGTCCTTGCCGCGGCGTGCGGCGTCGACGGCGATGTCGGCCACCGACTCGGCGGTCTGCTCCAGCGGGGCCTTGTCCATGCCTTCGGTCATCTTCGTCCGCACCTGGCCGGGGCGCACGACCGTGACCCGGACGCCGTACGGCGCGAGTGCCTCGCCGAGGCCGAGGTAGAAGCCGTCGAAGCCGGCCTTCGTGGAACCGTAGACGAAGTTCGACCTGCGTACGCGCTCGCCCGCGACCGACGACAGGGCGATCACCGAGCCGTGGCCCTGCTGCTTGAGCCGTTCGGCCAGCGCCACGCCCACCGACACGGGTGCCGTGTAGTTCACGGTCGCCATTTCGACAGCCTGCGCGTGGTCCTGCCACGCCTCTTCGGCGTCGCCGAGCAGGCCGAACGCCACGACGGTCACGTCGATGTCGCCGCCCGAGAACGCCTTGTCGATCACCAGCGGGTGCGAATCGGTGTCGGTGGCGTCGAAGTCGACCGTTTCCACCTCGGCGCCGGCGGTGCGCAGGCGCTGGGCGGCCTCGTCGAGGCGCGGTGACTGCCGGGCCGCCAGCACGACCCGCAGCGGGCGCTGGGCGAGGTACTTCTCGGCGATCGCCAGCGCGATGTCCGAGGTGCCGCCGAGCAGCAGCAGCGACTGGGGGTTGCCCACCGCGTCGATCACAGTTCCAGCCTCCTGGCCATGTCGGAGATGAAGATGCCGTAGGGGTCGACGGAGTGGCGGATCTTCTTCCACTCGTCGATGCGCGGGTACATGCGGTGGAACGTCTCCGCGGTCGTGCGCGAGTCCTTCGCCGTGTACAGGCGTCCGCCGAGCTCGAGGACCATCGCGTCGAGCTCGTTGCAGAGCTGCGCGAGGCCGGGCTTGATGGGGAAGTCGAGGCAGACCATCCAGCCCGGGTGCGGGAACGACAGCGGCGCCGGATTGCTCTCGCCCATGCGCTTGAACACGTTCAGCGCCGAGTAGTGCCCGGAATGGGCGACCCTCTCTACGATCCGCCGCAGGCCGTCGTTCGCGCCGAGCGGCGTGCTGAACTGGTACTGGAGGAAGCCGTTGCTGCCGTAGCCGCGGTTCCACTCTCCGACCAGGTCGAGCATGTGGTAGAAGGCCGTGATGTTCTGGATCGCGCCGCGGCCCTGCTTCGGGGTGGAGCGGTAGTAGAACTCGCCGATCGCGCTCAGCGACAGCTTGTTCATCAGCCCGTTCGGGAAGACGTCCGGCACGGTCAACAGCTGCGGCGCCGAGAACTTCAACGGTTCGCTGCGCAGCTTCGGCGGAAGGTCGTCCAGCTTGGCCAGCGATCCGCGGGCGAACGCGCCCCGGCCGAGTTTGCGGCCCTTCGAGATGGTGTCGAACCAGACCGACGAGTAGGTGTAGTTCTCGTCGGAACCGTCGCTGATCAGCTCGAGCGTGCCGTCGAGGTCGTCGGTGCGGTCGTTGTCGACGATGAAGTACGCCGTCTCCGTCCGCGTCATCCTGATCCGGGCCCGCACGATGATGCCGGTCAGGCCGATGCCGGCGACGGTGGCCCAGAACAGGTCGGACTCCGGGCCGTCCGGGCTCAGGGTGCGCACGCGGCCGTCGGCCGTCACCAGGTCGAGCGATACGACGTGGTTGCCGAAGCTGCCCGCGCTGTGGTGGTTCTTGCCGTGGATGTCGTTGGCGATCGCGCCGCCGATCGTCACCTGGCGCGTGCCGGGCAGGACCGGCACCCACAGGCCGTACGGCAGGGCGGCCTTCATCAGCGAGTCGAGGCTGACGCCCGCGTCGACGTCGACGATCGCCTCGTCCGGGTCGATCGAGTGAATGCGGTCGAGCGCGGTCATGTCGACGACGAGGCCGCCGGCGTTCTGCGCCGGGTCGCCGTAGGACCGGCCGAGGCCACGCGCGATGACGCCGCGTTCGCCCGCCTGCGCGACCGCGCGCGCGATCATTTCGACGTCCGGGGTGGCGAGCACGTTCGCCGTGGTCGGGGCCGTCCTGCCCCACCCGGCCAGGGTGCGCCGCTCGATGTGCCGTTCGGGAGTGGGTGTGCTCACTCGAGTCAGGGTAACCATCTCGAGATATGGCCTGTCTCCGGTGCCACAATGTCCGATCCCTACACTCGATAAGCACGGACCCGGAATCGACGCGGCGCCTTCGGGAGCAGTCGGCCGGAAAAACGCAGGTCGGAACCGGGTTCGCGGGAACACGACACGCAGAACACGCACGGTCGGCAGAACATAAGGTGCAGCGGTGACAACGATGGAATCTCCTGCCGGCGAGGCGGCGAGGCCCGCATCGCCCGGTCTGGTGGCACAGATCGCCCGGTTCGTTCTCATCGGTGGGTTCTGCGCACTGGTCGACTCCGGCCTGTACTGGTTGTTGCTGCAGGCCGGTACGTGGGTGCATTTGGCGAAGGCGCTCAGTTTCATCGCCGGCACCACCACCGCCTATTTCCTTAACCGTCGCTTCACATTTACGGCAGCCCAAAAGGGTGGTGCCGGGCAGATCGGCGGGTTCGCGGCGCTTTACACGACGACGTTCTTCGTCAACGTCGGAACGAACGCTCTGATGCTCGCGATGTTGTCCGACGACTTCCGGTGGCGGGTCGCGGCTGCGTGGGTCATCGCGCAGGGAACGGCCACCGTGATCAATTTCGTGATGTTGAAATGGGTTGTGTTCCGGGAATCACGTGGGTGATGAAGCCTGGTGCGAACCGCTGAGGGGCGGCCTGTACCTTACTGGCGTTCGCGCGTTGGAGTGACGCCGACGAGGTGCCGATTCCGCGATGTGAACACGTCGAACCTCAAATCCGGTGCCCTGTACTACTTGGAGGACGCCTCTCATGTCCGGTGAAGCAACAGTGACGACCGAGGCGACGGCCGGCTCGCTGCTGCAGGCCCACACCCCGGCGTCGGGGCGTCTGCTCGCGCAGCGAGGCCTGTTCGAGGGGCCGTCCGCGGTCGTCAGCAAGGACCTGTACCTCGAGGTCGTCGCGGGTGTCGCGTCGCGTGACCGTGAGACGGTGACGCTCGAGCCGTCGGCGAAGGCCACGGGAAACACCTACTTCGGCAGGTTCCCCGCGTCGTACTGGCAGCGCTGGACGGCTGTCCGGTCGGTGACGGTCGAGGCGATCGTGAGCGGTTCCGGCAAGCTGATGGTGCGGGCATCCGACGTCGCGGGTGAGGCACGCACGGTCGCCGCCGAGGCCATGACCGACGTCGTACAGCGCACCGTGACGCTCGAGGCGAAGCTGGACAAGTTCGTCGACGGCGGTGGGCTGTGGCTCGACCTGGAGACCGACGCCATGGAGCGGCTCACGGTCTCCCAGGTGCGCTGGACCGTCGACGCGCCCGAGGAGATCCGTCCGACCGCGGTGACGATCTGCACGATGAACCGCGCCGACGACTGCCTGTCGAACCTGCGCACGCTCGCCGATTCGCTGCCAGCCCTGGAGACGCTGGACGCGATCTACGTCGCGGACCAGGGGAACGACACGGTCGACTCGCGCGACGGATTCGCCGATGTGGCCGCGGCGCTGGGCGACAAGCTCAAGTACATCAAGCAGCCGAACCTCGGCGGCGCGGGCGGCTTCACCCGCGGCCTGTACGAGGTGGCGGGCCAGGCTGCCGCCGAGCACGCCAACGTGCTGTTCATGGACGACGACGTGCTGCTGGAGCCGGACATCGTGATCCGGCTGACCGCGTTCTCCAACAAGGCGGCCAACCCGATGATCGTCGGCGGCCAGATGCTGAACCTGCTGCACCCGAACCAGCTGCACGTCGGCGCCGAGTACGCGCAGCTGAACGCGTTGCAGCCCGGCGTGCCGGTGCCGCACAGCCCGGAGACCGCCGACCTGCTCGGGGTGGACCGGCGCGGCAAGAAGGTCCGCCAGGAGCGCCGGCTCGACGCGGGGTACAACGGCTGGTGGTCGTGCCTGATCCCGTCCGAGGTCGTGCAGAAGGTCGGCTACCCGATGCCGTTCTTCTTCCAGTGGGACGACGCGGAGTACAGCTACCGCGCCCGCGCCGCAGGGTTCCCGACGGTGACGCTGCCCGGCGCCGGCGTGTGGCACGCCGACTTCCACTGGAAGGACTGGGACGAGTGGCACCGCTACTTCAACCTGCGTAACTCGATCATCACCGCGGCGCTGCACAGCCCGTTCGACCTGAACCTGCTCTCGCGGGTGCTGATGGCGCAGGTGGTGCGCTACCTGCTCGGCATGCAGTACGGCCTCACGGCGACGCTGATCAAGGCCGTCGAGGACTTCCTCGAGGGTCCGGAGATCCTGCACGACGGCGGTGTCGCGGCGATGAAGGAGATCCGCGAGATCCGCGGGCAGTACCCGGAGACGAAGCGGCACGACCCGACCAACGTGCCGGGCATCCCGTCGAACAACATCATCATCAACAACACGGCGCCGCGGCCGAGCATGCAGCGCGCCGTGCTGCTCAAGCGCATCGTGAACCGCGCGCTCGGCAAGCACCGGTTCAACCTGGGCGCCGTCCCCGCCGACGAGGCGCACTGGTGGCACATCGCGCTGTTCAAGACGGCCGTCGTCACCGACGCCTCGCAGGAGGGAGTGCGCGTGCGGTCCTACGACAAGGAGCGCATGGTCGACCTCGGCAAGCGTGCGGTCCAGGTGGTCAGCCGTCTCCGCAAGGAGGGGCATGCGGTGCAGGCGCAGTACAAGCGCGCCATGCCGGAGCTGACCAGCCGCGAGAACTGGAAGCGCCTCTACGAACTCTGATCCGTGCGGGTGTTCGGCCTGCGTCACGCACCACGGCACCGCAGCACGGCGGAGCACTGGAGTCGTAGCACCGGAGAACCGCGTAGCACCGGAGTCGTAGCGCCACGGCATTGCGGCTCCGGTGTTGCGGCACCGCGGTGTCTCGGCGGGCTCGCGGTCACGGCATGCCGAACACCTTGCCGGATCGCTGCAGATCGTCGACGTACGCCGCGGCGACGTGCGCGAAGTTGACGTGCACGGTGCGGTCGTCGGCGTCGCGAATGCTCTGCACCGACCCGTGGTCGAGATGCAGGTTCAGCTGGCTGGTCACCTCGTCGACGGCGTCGGCGTGCAGTGGGAACACCAGTGGTTCGCCGCCGCTGACGAGGTGCAGCACGAGCGCGGGCTTGGTTTCGGTCATACCTCAGCCTGGTCACCGCCGACGGGTGTGGGCAAGGCGGTTCGCCGACAGCGGATTGTCGGGAGGCCGCCGCATTTCCGGGAGCGGAACCGTCGGATGAGGCGGGGCTGCTAACGTGCTGCCCGCAGGCGGAGCAGAACCGGGGGAGAGATGGCGCAAACGTTCTCACTGTCGCTGGTGGCAGTGGACATCCTGCTCGAGCAGTACAAGCTCGGGAGGTCGCCGTTTCCGTTCGAGATCCCGCACATGGGCACGACCCACACCCAACGCAACCAGGTGCGCGAGGCCGTGTTCCGCGACCTCGAGACACGCGGCCTGGCTCGCGGCGGCCGGCTCGAGCCGGATGCCGAAACCGCCTTGGAGACCTTCGTTCGTGCGCCACTGATCGTGGCCCTGGCCGGTCAGCTCGCCGACGAGGAGGAGATCTACGCGCGGTCGGTCTCCGACGGCCAGTTCGCCCTCCTCGTGCGCCAGGACGCCAACATGCTGACGTTCACCGAGGTGCGGCCCACGAACTTCGTCGCAGAGCTGGTGGACCTACTGCCGCTGACGAAACCCGCCCCCGGCCAATCGATCACCGTGCCGGTGCCCGCCGCGCGCAAGTCGCGGCAGGCGGAAGGCGGCTATGACCCGTTCGGCGGCGTCAAAGCGCCGCGGTCGTCACAGACGACGTCGCAGGAACGGGCCGTCGCCCGGCTGTTCGAGAAGAAGATGGAGCGCATCGGATTCATCACCGCGTTCGTGCCCGGCGACGGCGGTAGACCAGCCAAGCTGGATCCCGTGATGTGGTTCGACAACGAGGACGGCCGGCACCTGGGCACCCAGCGAGCCGCCGAAGACGGCCAGAAGTGGGCCACCTACGCGCCGGCCGACAACGCCCGCATCGTCTCCCAGCTCTACACCCAACTCGAACCGTACTTGTAGCGGCGTGGCCAGGCGGTGCGGGTCGCACCGCCGGGCCACGCGTCGCGATCTGACTACGTGGCGGTGCTAAGCGAAAATGCTCAGCACCAGCACGAGGCCGAATCCGATGACGCCGATCAATGTCTCCAGCACCGTCCACGTCTTGAGTGTGGTCTTGACGTCCATGCCCAGGTAGCGGCCGACAAGCCAGAACCCGGAGTCGTTGACGTGCGAGAGCACGGTGGCGCCACAGGCGAGCGTGATCACCAGCAGGGCGCGGTACAACGGTGTCACGCCTTCGGTCGCGGCGAGGGTCGGCGCGATGAGGCCGGCTGTGGTGGTGAGTGCGACTGTGGCCGAACCCTGGGCCACGCGCAGACCGGTGGAGATCAGGAACGCCGCGAGGATGAGGGGGATGCCGAGGTCCTTGAGCGTTTCGGCCAGGGCCTGGCCGATGCCGCTGACGTAGAGCACCTCACCGAACATGCCGCCCGCGCCGGTGATCAGGATGATCGCGCAGACAGGCGCCAGCGCTCCGTTGACGATGTTCTCCACCGAGGCGCGGGAACGGCCGCGGCCGAGCACCACGAGGCTGACGAGCGCCGTGACGAGCAGTGCGATCGGGGTTGCGCCGAGTACCCGCAGTGCCTGCACCCAGGTTGCGTCGGCGTCGACGACGCCTGCGGTGCCGAGGGTGTTCAGACCGGTGTCGAGGAAGATCAACACCATCGGCAGCAGGAGGATTCCGATGACGGTGCGGAACCTCGGGTAGGGCAAATCCCCGGTTGCCGTGTCCCCACCAGCCGTGTCTCCGTCAGCCGAGTCACCGGTGCCGTGGTTGGTTCCTGACGTACCGGCGAGGGAGAGGGCCGGCACGGCCAGGTCCACGCGGCGTCCGATCATCTTGCCGCCGACGTAGCCTGCGAGATACCAGGTAGGCACCGCGATCACCAGGCCGACGAGCAGTACGAGGCCCATGTCGGCGTCGAGGAACTCGGCTGCCGAGACCGGGCCGGGATGTGGCGGGACGAAGGCGTGCATCACGGCGAACGCGCCGAGCGGCGGCAGCGCGTAGAACAGCACCGAACCGCCGAAACGGGTGGCGACGCTGAAGATGATCGGGACGAACACCACGAACGCGGCATCGAGGAAGATCGGGAACCCGAAGAACAGGGCGGCGACGCCGAGGGCCAGCGGGGCCCGTTTCGCGCCGAACCGGTTGACCAGCGAATTGGCCAGGACGTCCGCGCCTCCGGTGACTTCCAGTAGGCGGCCGATCATCGCGCCGAGGCCGACGAGCAGGCCGACTTCGGCAAGGGTGGTACCGAAACCGCCCATCAACGTGTCGACGAGCTCGTCGAGTGGGATCCGCGTGGCCACCGCGGTCAGCACGCTGATCAGTACGAGTGCGATGAGCGCGTGCACCCGGAACTTGATGATCAGCAACAGCAGCAGCGCGACGGCACCGGCTGCGATCGCCAGCAGTGGGCCCACTCCGTAGGCCGGCGTTATCTCTTCCATCGGTTTCCTTTTCTCAACACTGAGTGAATTCGTGTGCCCGGGGTTCGGCGATTGCGCTGTTGGTGGCAACGGGTTCGGTCGTTGCGATCGGCTGCGCTGCTCGGACTCGAGCGCTCAGGTCGGCGCGGTGTGTCAGCGGGTGACGTCGCTGGCGCCGGCGGCGAGCTCACTGCGGTCGGGGAGGCCTTCCCAGTCGCCTCTGACCGCGACGGTCAGTGCTCCGGCCGCGGCCGCGTCGTCCAGTTGCTGCCGTACGGGATCGCCGCGGAGTCGGGCGGCCAGGTATGCGGCGGCGAAGGAATCGCCCGCGCCCACCGGGTCGACGACGGTGGTGGGCCGCGGCGGAACCGTGATGATCTCCCCATCGGTCAGGGCCACCGCGCCGTCCCCGCCGAGTTTGATCACGACCTCGCGCGGTCCGAGTGCGGCCAGGGCATGGGCTAGCTGTGCCGGGTCGGAGCCGTCCACGAGCAGTCGCGCCTCGTCCTCGGTGGCGAACACTACGGTGGCTGCCGATGCCAGGGGGTGCAGTGCCGCGGTGGCCTCGTCGGGAGTCCACAGCGCGCGGCGGTAGTTGAGGTCGAGGGAGATCGTCACGCCGGCGGCGCGGGCCGTCTCGGCCGCGGCGAACGCGGCGTCGCGGGCGGACTCGCTCAGTGCGGGTGTGATGCCGGTCAGGTGGAGTGCGCCGGCCCGCCGGACCGCGGTCTCGTCGACGTCGGCCGGTCGCAGCCGGGATCCTGCGGAGCCGGTGCGGTAGTAGGAGACGCGAGTCCGCGTTCCGGTCCGCCGCTCCTTGACCATGAGCGCGGTCGGCGCGTGTTCGTCGGTCAGCACGTGCTCGGCGGGCAGCTGCTGACCGGCGAGGGTCATCCGGATGAGCCTGCCGAACTCGTCGTCGCCGACGCGCCCGATCCAGGTGGCCTGGCCCCCGAGGCGGGCCACGCCGATCGCGACGGTCGCTTCGGCACCGGCGACGCCGAGGGTCAGGTTCGGCGCATGCCGCAGCGGTCCGACGATGGGCGAGGTGAGCACGGCCATCGCCTCGCCGAGGGTGACGAGCCCGCTCATGCGGCGGCCCCGGTTTCGGCCAGGAATGCGTGGGCGCGCCTGCGTAGCTCGCCCAGGTCGCCGCCGTCGAGGGCGTCGCCCAGCAGTGGACTGCCGATGCCGAGTCCGCACGCCCCGGCGTCGAGGTAGGGGCGCACGAGATCCAGCGTCACCCCGCCGGTGGGCAGCAGCTCGATGTCGTCGAGTGGGGCACGGAGTTCGCGGATGTAGCCGGGACCGGTCAGGCTCGCGGGGAAGATCTTGACGGCCGTCGCGCCGAGTTTCGCGGCGGTGGTGACCTCGGTGGCGGTGAGCGCGCCGGGAAAGTAGCCGAGGCCGTGTGTGTGCACGCGGGCCGCCACGTCGGAGTCGGTGTCGGGTGCGACGACGAACTCCGCGCCTGCCTCGGCGGCACGATTCACGTGTTCCGGCGTGCGCACCGTGCCCACGCCCACCTTTGCGGACGTGCCGTGCCGCTCCGCGGCGCCGCGGACGGCGTCGAGTGCGCCGGGGGTGTTCATCGTGATCTCCAGACAGCGCACGCCGGCGTCGACGAGCGTGTCCACGACCGCGTCGACGTGCTCACCGGAGCGTCCGCGCAGGATCGCGACGATCCGCGTACTCCGCAGGGCGTCGCCGAGCAGCGCCCCGCTTTCGGGAGTGGTGCCGGCGGCACTGCTTTCGGAGGCCCCGCTCTGCGGGGGCTTCGTCGAGCTCATCGCCATACCTCCGGTGAGTCCGTGGCGTGTTCGCATAGGTTGCAATATCTGCAAATGACTTGTAAATTCTGCATCAGTCTGTACGCTGCGCGGTCGAAGGTCAAGGAGTGAGATGTCGACAACGGTTGCCAAGGCGGTGCTCGTGCTGCGCCAGCTGGCCGACGGTCCGCGGTCGCTGTCAGTGCTCGCGGAGGCCGTGGGCGTGCACTCCTCCACGGCGTTGCGCATGATTCAGCCGCTGCTCGCCGACGGGCTGATCGCACGCGGCGGTGACGGGAAGTACCGCCTTGGCCTGCGGCTCGCCGAGCTCGGCCAGCAGGCGCTCGACAACGTGGATCTGCACGGCGCGGCGCACGGCCACCTGCTGGAACTGGCCGAGGAAGTCGGCGCGACGGTGCACCTGGCGCAGCTCATCGACGATGCGATCGTCTACGTCGACAAGATCGAACACCCGGCGACGATGCGGATGTGGTCGCGCGTCGGCCGTGCCGTGCCGCTGCACACGTCGTCGGTGAGCAAGGCGATCCTCGCCGGCCTCGAGCCCGAGTCGCGGGACCGGCTGATGGCCCGGTGCGGGTTCGAACAGCACACCGACGAGACCATCACGACCCCCGAGGCGTTCCTCGCCGAGCTGCGTGTGACCGCCGACCGCGGCTACGCCACCGACCTGGGCGAGTTCGAACCGCTCGTGCACTGCATCGGTATCCCCGTGCCCCAGTCGTCCGGCGTCGATGCGGCCGTCTCGATCACCACGATCCAGGCGTCCCCCGACGTCGACGCGCTCCGCGGGCTGGTTCCGCGGCTCGCCACCGCGGCGAAGGCCATCGCCGCTGACCTCGGCCACCGCGGTTGACCCGGCCGCCCCTACCCGGCACCGAACAGGAGACATCGCCCGTGAAGATCACCAGCATCAAGACGTACCTGATCGAGCCTCGCTGGCTGTTCCTGCGAGTGGAGACCGATGACGGCATCGTCGGCTGGGGAGAACCGGTCGTCGAGGGCCGCGCGCATACTGTCGCGGCAGCGGTCGACGAGATGTCGGACTACCTGATCGGCGCCGACCCCACGCGCATCGAGGATCACTGGCAGGTGCTGACGAAGGGCGGCTTCTACCGGGGCGGGCCGATCCTGTCCAGCGCGGTGGCCGGCATCGACCAGGCGTTGTGGGACATCCGCGGCAAGTCGCTCGGTGTGCCGGTGCACGAGCTGCTGGGCGGGGCGGTGCGGGACACGATGCGGATCTACTGCTGGATCGGCGGCGACGAACCCACCGAGGTCGGCGAGGAGGCCGCCAGGCAGGTCGAGGCCGGTCTGACCGCGGTGAAGATGAACGCCACCGGGCGGATGCGGCCGCTGGAGACGACCGCCCAGATCCGGGCAGCCGTCGACCGCGTCGCGGCGGTGCGCGAGGTCATGGGCCCGGACCGCGACGTCGCCGTCGACTTCCACGGCCGGATCTCGCCGGCCGTGGCGCGGGTACTGTGCCGGGAACTGGAACCGTTGCAGCCGATGTTCGTCGAGGAACCGGTGGTGCCGGAGCTGTCGGCGGACATCGGAAAGATCTGCGCGTCGACGACCATCCCCATCGCCACGGGTGAGCGGCTGTTCTCGCGGTGGGACTTCCGTGACGTTCTGCCGCAGGGCGTTGCCGTGGTTCAGCCGGACCTGTCGCACGCGGGCGGTATCTCCGAATGCCGGCGGATCGCGGCGTTCGCCGAGGCCTACGGCGTCGCGCTGGCACCGCATTGCCCGCTCGGCCCGGTGGCACTTGCGGCCAGCCTGCAAGTCGACTTCGCCAGCCCGAACGCGCTCATCCAGGAGACGAGCCTGGGTATCCACTACAACCAAGGCTCGGACCTGTTGGACTACCTGGCCGACCCAGCGGTGTTCGCGTTCGCCGACGGCTACGTCCAGCGACCGACCGCGCCGGGCCTGGGCGTCGAGATCGACGAGGCCGCCGTCGCGAAGGCCGCGGAGACTGGGCATCGGTGGCGCTCCCCGATCTGGCGCCACGAGGACGGCGGCTTCGCCGAGTGGTGACGGAGGGTGCCACGCGCGAGGGGAAGATTGGGGCGCCCGCCCGCCGGCCCGACCACCACCCCTCAACGGCACGCTGGCGCGTGGCTGTGTTCGATGCCACCAAGGTGCGTTTGATGCCACCAAGGTGTCCGTCGGGGAGCTCAGTAGCGGTAGAAGTGTTCCTTGCGGCCTTGGCGGACGAGCCGCAGCCACTCGACGAACGCCTTCGGGTCACGTTTGACGCCCACGAAGTACAGGCCGAACCGGGCGATCTCGAGTGCGCCGATCTTGCGCATTCCCGGTTGTGACAGCAGGAATCCACGGTTGCGGTAGGTGTAGTAGCGCTTGACCTCGTTCTCCGGATCCTGCGCGTGGAATCGGCCGCCGAGCATGGGCTTGAACTCGTCCGAGCCGTTCGGGTGCAGGTATGCGGTGCGCAGCGAGGTGCCGAACGGCAAGCCGGAGCGGGCGAGCCGCCGGTGCAGCTCCACCTCGTCACCGCGGAAGAACAGCCGCAGGTCGGGCACGCCCGTCACTTCGAGGGTCGACGCGCGGAACAGTGCACCGTTCATCAGCGAGGCGATGCCGGGCAGGAAGTCCTCCCCGAGCTCGGAGGAGGTGCGTTTCCACGTCAGACCACGCCGCAGCGGGAACGCCAACTTCTCGGGCTCGTCGATGTTGACGACCATCGGCGACACCTCGGCGAGCCCGCGCCGTTCGGCCTCGGTGAGCAGCGTTTCGAGGACGTGTTCGTCGGCCGGCCTGCCGTCGTCGTCGGCGAGCCACACCCATTCGGCGCCGAGCGCCAGGGCGTGCAGCATGCCCAGTGCGAACCCGCCTGCGCCGCCGAGGTTGCGATACGACGGCAGGTACGTGACCGGCCGCGAGTACGCCTCCACGACGTCGCGCGCCGACTCCTCCTCTGGGCCGTTGTCGACGACGATCAGGTGGTCGACGGGCCGGGTCTGCGATTCGACGACCTTCAACGACTCCGCGAGCAGCTCACGGCGGTTGCGGGTGACGACGACGGCGGCGATCGCGCCTTCGGGGAGGGCGCCCATGTCAGCCACCGTTCGCCGGAGCCGTGGCGGCGGACTTGTCCGCGGCCTGCCCGTCGCTGCCGTCCACCTTGCCGTCGGAGGGCTTGGCGACGTCGTCGGGGTTGGCCTGGCCGAGGCGTTCGAGGACCTCGCGGCTGACGTTCTGGAACGGGTCCTTGCCCTTGTACGAGGTGAGGACCTCGCGCAGCCTGCCGTGCTGGCGCACCCGGCCCTCGTCCATCCACATGGCCTGGTCGCACAGCTCGAGCAGCAGCTCGTCGGAGTGGCTGGCGAACACGAGGATTCCCGAGCGTTTGACGAGGTCCTTGAGTCGGTCGCGGGCCTTGTTCATGAAGGACGCGTCGACCGCGCCGAGGCCTTCGTCCAGGATGAGGATCTCGGGGTCGATGGAGGTGACGACGCCCAGGGCGAGGCGCACGCGCATACCGGTGGAGTAGGTGCGCAGCGGCATCGCGAGGTAGTCGCCGAGCTCGGTGAACTCGGCGATGTCGTCGAGGCGCTTCTCCATCTCCTTACGGCTCTTCCCGAGGAAGAGACCGCGGACGATGATGTTCTCGAAACCGGACGTCTCCGGGTCCATGCCGACGCCGAGGTCGAACACCGGCGCGACCTTGCCCGTGACCTTCGCCGACCCGCGGGTGGGCTCGTAGATGCCCGACAGCAGCCGCAGCAGCGTGGACTTGCCCGCGCCGTTGTGGCCGACGAGGGCGAGCCGGTCGCCGTCGGAGAGCTGCAGGTTCACGTCCTGCAACGCTTCGATGATGGGGACCTTCGAGTCCGAACCGATCTTGCCGCCGACCTTGCCGAGGACCCGCTTCTTCATCGACCGCGTCTTGGCGTCGAAGATCGGGAAGTCCACGTAGGCGTTGCGCACGTCAATGCTGACCATCTGGTGTCACACCCAATACGAGACACGGGCACGGTAGTTGCGCATCACCACGAACGCGAGCGCCCATCCGACGATCGTGATGGCGATGGCGACGATCCAGCTCTTGCCGTCGATGTGCTGGCCGATCAGCGGCGCACGCACGATCTGGACGAAATGGTAGAGCGGGTTGAGCTCGATGATGGGCAGTGCCCAGGACACGCCCTCGCGGCCGTTGCCCGCGTACAGCTGGTCGATCGGCCACACGATCGGCGTCAGGTAGAACAGCAGCTGGATCAGCGAGTTGATGAGCTGCGGGATGTCGCGGTAGCGCGTCGAGATGACGCCGAGCATCAGCGTGACCCAGCCCGCGTTCAGCGCCAGGATCATGAAACCGGGCACGGCCGACAGGATCGACCAGTCGATACCGGGGTGGCACAGGCCGTTGCCGGTGGTGCACGCGTCGTCCTGGACGCCGTACTGCTGCGACAGCGCGGGGAAGAAGATCGCCACGATGATCACGTAGACGATCACGTTGTGCGCTGCCATCAACGTCTGCCGCCACACCGTCCGTAGCGCGTAGATCGTCAGCGGCGCCGGCATCTGTTTGATCAGGCCCTCATTCGAGATGAAGGTCTGCATGCCCTCCGTGATGCAGCCGCTGACGAAGCCCCAGACGATGAAACCCGTGACGATGTAGGGCAGGAAAGTCTCGATGGGAAGGCCGAACAGCTGGGAGTACAGCAGGCCGAGGCCGAGCGCGATGACACCCTGGGTGATCGTCAGCCAGAACGGGCCGATCACCGAACGGCGGTAGCGCTGCTTGATGTCCTGCCACCCGAGGTGGCCCCACAGTTCCGTCTGCCGCAGGCCCGAACGGATGTCGTCGAAGGCGCGTTTGAAGGACCGGCTGCCGGGAACGGGCGCGGTGTCGGTCGTGTCGGCGTTCATCGGTGACTTCGTCCCTGGGCTGTCGCCTGATTCGCTGCCCGGCGAATCAGTGGCCGTCGAAGTGCTTGTGGCATGCACGAGATACGAGGGTACTGCTGCCGCGAAAGCGCGAACGCGCGCGTCGGGTTCTGCGGTCACCATATCGCCCATGTGGGTGTAAAAGGGCCCGAAATGCCAGGTCAACGCCGTTTGTCGGTCCCCATTTCGGAGGAGGCGGGAGGTCTCGGAGGCCGGTGGCGCCGCTGATAGTTTGCGGCCGTGAATCGATTGGCCGTGACCGCGGCGGGCCTGCTGGTGTTGTTCGCATTCGGCACCTGGATGGCGTGGTCGTATGTCACCGACGCGACCTTCGTCGACGCCCGCTATGCCCAGAACCTCGCCGAAGGGCACGGTCTCGTCTACAACGTCGGCGACCACAACCCGGTCGAAGGGTTCACCAGTCTCCTGTGGACGTTGTGGCAGTCGCTCTTCGCGTTGTTCGGTGCCGACCCGGTGCTCGTCGCGCAGGTGACGGGTGTGGCGGCCGGGGTGGCGACCCTGGTGCTGCTGATGCGCGCGGTCGACGGTGCCGCTGCGGTCGTGGCCGGGTGCGCCTACGTGCTGTTCCTTCCGACGTACTTCCACCTCGCGGGCGGGCTCGAGACCGGCCTGGTGGCGCTGGTCGTACTGCGCATGGCCGTGCTGGGGATGCGTGTCGTCGAGGAGCGTCACGTCGTCGACCTCGAACCCCCGCTGCTGCTGGTGCTCGCCGCGACCCTGCGGCCCGAGGCGCTGATCGCGGTGCTGCCCGGGTTCATCGTCTGGTTCCGGTCGCGCCGGCTGTCCGGCCAGGCGCGCGTGGGCTTGACGATCGCCGCGGTGCTCGCTGCGGGCTGCGTGGTGTGGACGATCGTGCAGTACAGCCACCTCGTGCCGAAGCCGTGGAGCGACGCGGTCGGCTCTATCGGGTTCGACGGGGCGTGGCTGTGGTCGACGGTCGTGGTGTTCGCCCCGTTGCTGCTGCTGACGGTGGCGCTGCTGACGTGGCCGGAGCTGCGCCGCGTCGGCGTGTTCTTCTGCGTGACGGTGCTCGCCGCCGGGGTGCCGCTCGTACTGTTCGGCCCGCCCGAGGCCGACGCACTCCACCGCTACGCCTTCACCGTGTTCCCCGTGCTGTGCCTGGCGTCGGGCGTGGCCGTGGCCGCGATGGCAGGCGTGCGGTTCGTGCAGGCGGGTGTCGGCATCCTCGCGGTCGGCTGGGTGGCGGTCGCGGGCGTCATGTCGCCCGGGCTGCCCGCCGTGGCGAACACCGGCGTCGATCTCGAACGCACGCACGCCGCCATCGGCAGGGCGCTCGCCGACGCGGACGTGCCCGCGGGCGCGCGCACCGTCGCGGTCGCCGATCCGGGCGTCATCCCGTATTACAGCGGCTGGAACGCCGTCGACTACAGCGGCCGCAACGACGGCCTCATCGCCGACGGCGCCAGGCCCGACTCGGTGGTGCGGACCCACGATCCGGCGGTGATCGTCGTGCCGTCGCCCGGCGAGAACATCCCCGACACGGTGCACGACCTCGACATTCCGATCGCGGTGGCGGGATATTCACAGATCGGGCCGTTCCAGGCGCGCAGCGGCAGCTGGCAGTTCGTGTTCGCCAAGCCGGAGTGGGCGCAGCAGGTCGAGGTGAAGGTCCGAGCCGCCGTCGCCCGTGGGGAGCAGCAGTACGGCAACGACTACTCGGTCACCGTAAACCGCTGGCTGAACAGCCTCAAGGACTGACGGCCTTAAAGACTGACAGCCTCAAGGACCGACGGCCTTCCGGTCGACGGAACTCGGGGTTCGGCCTCGGTTACAGGTACTGGCCCGGGTTGCCGATGCCGGTGGGAGCGCCCTCGGCGGAGCCCTGCGGCAGGCCGCGGCGCATCTGCTCGAGCTGAGCGCGGGCGGCCATCTGCTGGGCGAACAGGGCCGTCTGGATGCCGTGGAACAGGCCTTCGAGCCAGCCGACGAGCTGTGCCTGCGCGATCCGCAGTTCGGCGTCGGACGGCGTGCTGTCCTCGGTGAACGGTTCGACGAGGCGCTCCAGCTCCTTGCGCAGGTCCGGGGCGAGCGCTTCCTCGAGCTCCTTCATCGACGTCTGGTGGATCTCGCGCAGGCGCTGCCTGCTCGCGTCGTCGAGCGGCGCAGCCTTCACCTCTTCGAGGAGCTGCTTGATCATCGTGCCGATGCGCATGACCTTCGCGGGCTCTTCGACCATGTCGCCGACGGACTCGCCCGGGTTCTCGGCCTCGCCGTCGGCGGCCTCCGGATTGACGCGCGCTGCGCCGACCGGGGAACCGTCCGGCCCGACCACCATGACGTGCTGGTCCTCGGAGGGTGTGGCGTACGGGGTGTTCGGCTCCGTCATAGCTCCATCCTGGCTCGCTGCGGGAGGGTGTCGCAGCTTTCGAGGGTACTCACCCCGGCGGTACTTCCGGTGCGCACCGGCCTGTCGACCCGGGTGCAGGGGGAGGGGAGGTCGACGCGCCGGCGGCGGGTGGCCGCGTCGGTGGGGCGGCCGCACCGCGTGCCCGGCCGGGCAGTACGGGCAGTACGGGCGGCCAGGCCGGGCAAATCGGCCACCGCCGGATTCAGCCGTCGATCCGGACGGTCGATCCGGAGGTCGGGCCCCGGGTGCGCGGCGAAAACCCGCCTCCGTACCTTGTTCCCATGGCGTTTGACGTCGCTCGGATTCGTGGGTTGTTCCCCGCTCTGGGTGACGGCTGGATTCACTTCGACGGTGGAACCGGAATGCTCGTCCCCGAACAGGTCGCGTCGGCCGTCTCGACGGCGATGCGGGCTCCGGTCTCCGGTCCGGGCGGAGCGTTTCCGGCCTCACAGCGGGCGGAAAGCATCGTGGCCGCGGCCCGGCGCGCCGTGGCGGACCTCGTGGGAGGCGAGCCCGACGGCGTGGTCCTCGGGCCGAGCGCTTCGGTGCTCATCGCCCGCCTCGCGGACACGTTGTCCACGCGGTGGACGATCGGGGACGAAGTCGTGGTGTCGCGGCTCGACGAGGAGGCCAACATCGCGCCGTGGCTGCGCGCGATGAACCGCGTCGGCGGCAAGGCCCGCTGGGGCGAGATCGACATCGAGAACTGCGAACTGCCGGAATGGCAGTACCGCGATCTCGTGGGCGGGCGCACCAAGGCCGTCGCCGTGACCGCGGCTTCCGGCGCCGTCGGCACCCGTCCCGACCTGGAGCCGATCACCTCGGCGGCGCAGCAGGCGGGCGCGCTGATGGTCGTCGACGCGACGTACGCCGCGCCGTTCGTCCCGCTCGACATGTCGACCCTCGGCGCCGACGTCGTCGTGCTGTCGGCGCAGGCATGGGGCGGTCCGGCTATCGGTGCGCTCGTGTTTCGTGACCCCGACCTCCTGTCGCAGCTGCCGCCCGCGGCGCTGTCACCGGAGGCGACCGGTCCCGAGCGGCTCGAGCTGGGCCCGCATCCGTATCCGCTGCTCGCGGGGCTGATCGCCTCGGTCGACTACCTCGCAGGACTCGACGACTCGGCGACCGGCACGCGCCGCGAGCGGCTGCTCACCTCGCTCGGTTCGGCGAAGTCCTATCAGGAAGGGCTGCTCGACCAGCTCTCTGCCGACCTCCGGTCGCTGCCGCACGTGACCGTGCTGGGCGCACCGGTGCGGCGGATCCCGGCGCTGGCGTTCTACGCCGACGGCCGCAAGGCCTCCGACGTCGCCGACTACCTTGCGCGGCAGGGGCTCTGCGCGTTCGCCGACCCCGGCAGCTGCGGTCTGTTCGAGGCGCTCGGCATCGGCGAGGTCGGCGGAGCCGTCCGTATCGGTCTGGCCCACTACTCGAACGGCTTCGAGATCGGCCAGCTGACGCGCGTCCTCGCCGAACTTCCCTGAGTTGACGAACCACGCGCCGGAGTCCGCGGCCGTGTGGCCGGGAACCGCCCGGTCGCGGCGGCCACCCAGCACCGCGTGATAGCAGGCGAACCGCACCGCGGGGTGCCCGTCACCCGGGTGCGTACGGGACGCCCCGGGAGACGGGCGGCGGTCACTTCACCGTCAAGACGACCTTGCCGAACACTCCGCCCTCGTCGAGTGCGCGGTGCGCCTCCGCGGCGTTGCCCAGTGGCAGCACCTGGTCGATGACGGGCAGTACCGTGCCCTGGTCCAGCAGCGGCCACAGGTGCGTGCGCACGTCGGCCACGATCGCGGCCTTGCTCTCGAGTGGCCGCGAGCGCAATGCCGTCGCCGACACGGTCCCGCGCTTGCGCAGCAGCTTGCCGATGTTCAGCTCGCCCTTCATGCCGCCCTGCATGCCGATGATCACCAGGTGGCCGCTGTCGCGCAGCACGTCGATGTTGCGGTCGAGGTACTTCGCGCCGATGTTGTCGAACACGACGTCGGCGCCGCCCGTCGCGGTCTTCAGTTCCTCGACGAAGTCCTGCTCGTGGTAGTTGAGGGTGATGTCGGCACCGAGTTGTCTGCACCGCTCGAGGCGGTCGGCCGAACCGGCCGTGACGGCGACCGTCGCGCCGAGTGCCTTCGCCACTTGGATGGCGTGGGTGCCGATGCCGCCCGCGCCGCCGTGCACCAGCAGAACGTCCCCTTCGGACAGACCCGCGTGCATCACGAGGTTGGACCACACGGTGCAGGCCACCTCGGGCAGCCCCGCGGCCGAGTGCAGCTCCACCTCGGTCGGCAGCGGCAGCAGCTGGCCCGCGGGTACGGCGACCTTCTCGGCGTACCCGCCGCCGGCCAGCAGTGCGCACACCTCGTCGCCGACCTCCCAGCCGGTGACGCCCTCGCCGAGCGCCGCGACGGTGCCCGAGCATTCGAGGCCGAGGATCTCACTGGCGCCGGGCGGTGGCGGATAGTTTCCCTGGCGCTGCAGCAGATCGGCGCGGTTCACGGCCGTGGCCGCGACGTCGAGGAGCACCTCGCCGGGTGCGGGCTCGGGGTCGGGCACCTCGGTCAGCTCGAGGTTCTCGGGAGGGCCGGGTTCTCGGAGCATGATCGCGCGCATACCGCGACTGTATGTCACTCCGCGGAGCGTGTCCCAGCGGCGACGGTTCATACCTTCGCGGTGGCGGGCCGTGATTGCCATTCCCTTGTGACCACGTGGTTTTCCTACGAACGGACCTTGACGTTTCGGAGAACTCGCACAAAAGTGACGCCGCAAAGTCAGAAGGGGATCAGATGTCATTCAGTAGAGGGAAGTTGCGGTCTGTCACGGCCGTAGCGGCGTGTGCGGGCCTGGTGCTCACCGGCACCGCAACGGCGCAGGCCGCACCGAAATCGCTGCCGGACGAGCTGCCCGAGAAGGTCGAACTCGGCGCCATGCAGCGGCACCTGATCGCGATGCAGCGGATCGCCGACGCTCACGACGGCCACCGGGCCGCCGGTTCGGCAGGACACGAGACGTCCGCCGAATACATGGCGCAGCGCCTCGCCGGCGCCGGCTTCGACATCACGCGGCAGCAGTTCCCGTTCACCTACACGGAGACACTCGCCGAGAAACTCACGGTCGGCGGCGAGGACGTGCCGGTCGTCGTCATGGAGTACAGCAAGAACACCGACGAGGGTGGGATGACCGCCCCGGTCGCCGCCATCGAGCCGGACGACACCCCGGGCTGCGAGGCCGCCGACTACGGTGACGTCACCGACCAGATCGCGCTCGTGCAGCGCGGTGCCTGCTCGTTCGCCGACAAACAGGCCGCCGCCGCCGAGGCGGGTGCGGCCGCCGCGATCATCTACAACAACGAGCCCGGCCCGCTCAACGGCACGCTCGGTGACGCCGACAGCGCCGTGATCCCGACCGGTGGCATCAGCCAGGAGGACGCGCAGACGCTGATCGACGCCGACGGGCAGGACATCACGCTCGAGCTGCGGCAGCTGCAGGAGGAGCGCACCACCTACAACGTGATCGCCGAGACCACCACCGGCCGCGACGACAACGTCGTGATGGCGGGCGCCCACCTCGACGGTGTCACCGGCGGTCCCGGTATCAACGACAACGGCACCGGTTCGGCGGCCCTGCTCGAGACCGCGCTGCAGCTGGGCGGTTCCCCGGACGTCAACAACAAGGTCCGGTTCGCCTGGTGGAGCGCCGAGGAGTTCGGCCTGGTCGGCTCGACGCACTACGTCAATTCGCTGAGCCAGGAGCAGCAGCTCGACATCGCGATGTACCTCAACTTCGACATGATCGGGTCGCCGAACGCCGCCTACTTCACCCTCGACGGCGACGACTCCGAAGGCGAGGGTGCGGGCGCGGGCCCGTACGGCTCGGCGCAGATCGAGAAGGCGTTCGAGGAGTCGCTCGCCGAGCGCGGCATCGAGGCCGAGGGCAGTGACTTCACCGGCCGCTCCGACTACGGCGAGTTCATCGCCTACGGCATCCCGGCCGGTGGCCTGTTCACCGGTGCCGAGGACGTCAAGACGGAGGAGCAGGCGGCCAAGTGGGGCGGAACCGCCGGTGAGGCGTTCGACCCCTGCTATCACACGCCCTGCGACAACCTGGGCAACGTCGACTACGACGCCCTGGACGTCAACGCCGACGCGATGGCCCAGGTGACCGCGCAATACGCGCTCAGCACCGAGGACGTCAACCACATCGCCCCGGCCGAGAAGAAGAACAAGGCCGAGGTCGCCAAGCAGCGGGCGGCGAACAAGAAGGTCGCCGCCGTGGCCGCGGACCGCGCACACGAGGTCACTTCCTGACCCGTTGCGGCCGACACGCTGACGAACGCAGTGCCCGTTCCCTGCCCATGGGGGACGGGCACTGCTGCATCTCACGGAGGATTCTCTGCTTGCTGTTCGCAGCTTCGGTTACCGGGCCTGACCGGGCATGGCCCGACCCGGGTTGGCCTGGGCGCGGCGCGTGGCCACGCCCAGGCTGTTACCGAGGTTGCGATGGGCGAATCGCCGGCGGCTGAGGTGCATGCGCCCCACTGCCGCGCGACCGGGCCGCCGTCGCTGCCCCGGTCGCGGGGAACGTGGTCTCCGGCGCGGGCGGGCCTTGCGCCCCGGTATCGCGCGCCGGGTCCGGCGCCATGGGCCGCCGGCTATGCCTTGATCTTCTTGCCACGGCACCACCTGACCCTTCCCGGGGCGGAGTCGGCGAGCTGCCCGGTGAGCGGAGGCATTCGGCTCGGCCGGCTCCCTCCGTGACTCCAGCGTGCTCCCGTCGGCGGAGGTGCACAAGCCTGACAGGCGGAGAGGTTCTAGTCTCCGGGCATGGCTGTTGACGCTGACCCGGGCGAGACGCGGTGGCTCACCGAGAAGGAGATGACCGCGTGGCGGCCGTACATCGTCTCGACGTTGCGCCTGCGACAGCGGTTGCACCGTGAACTGGTCGAGGCGCACGACGTCTCGTTGATCGACTACGAGGTGCTGGCAGCGCTGTCGGCGACATCGACCGGCAGCATGCGCATGACCGAGCTCGCGGCCCTCCTCGGCTCCACGAAGAGTCGGCTGTCCCACCAGATCGGCCGGATGGAACGTGCCGGGCACATCCGGCGGGGCAAGGATCCCGACGACAAACGTGGCGTGACGGCCGAACTCACCGACGCCGGCGTAGCGCTGCTGCGCACGGCCGCGCCGAAGCACGTCGCGGGGGTCCGTGCCCACATGATCGACCTGCTCACCGAGGACGAACAGGCCGCGCTGGGATCAGCGTTCACCCGAGTGCTCGGCCACCTGGAGCAGCTCGACGAGTAGGCCCGGGGTCATGGGCGGTCGCCGCGCGGTGCCGGCGCGCTCGTGCTGACGACGGCGGTGCTGGTGCTGGGGCTGCGGCGTAGGTGCGGGTGCCGCGGCGCGGGTGCTCGGTGGGTGCCCGGGTGTGTGCGATGCGGGTGGGCGGAACCTCGCCCGCCGGGCCCGTCGCTGATCGTGGCGCGCTACCCTGAGCGCCGGGGAAGCGTGGCAGAGCGGCCGAATGCACTCGACTTGAAATCGAGCGTGGGGCAACCCACCGGGGGTTCAAATCCCCCCGCTTCCGCAGCTGTGAACAGCGCAAACGCCGGGTTGGACATCACGTCCGGCTCGGCGTTTCGTGTGAGGTGAGCAGTTCGGGTTGCAGTCGTCCGTGTCCGAGGGGCACGTACCCGGACGGGTTCGCCGTGTGGTGGACGGTGTCGGACTGCTGAGCTGCGCGCACCGGGCGGTACTCGCGGGCGCGATCACACGCCGGTTTCGCCGTCGATGCGTTCGCGGAGCAGGTCGGCGTGGCCGTCGTGGCGGGCGTACTCGGCGATCATGTGGGTGTAGATCCAGCGCAGGCTGACTTCCTGGTCGTGGAGCGTCGTCGTCGAGTCGGGTACGTGGTTCGCGCAGTTGCGCTTCGCCACGGCGATCTCATCGCGCCACGTCGTCATCGCCTGCTCGGCGGACACCTCGTCGAGCAGGGTGAAGCCCGCGGAGTGCTGGCCACCCGTCGTCGGGTACACCGACGACACGTTCTCGCCGGTGAGGGTGCGGCGGAACCAGGAGCGTTCCACTTCGGTCATGTGCTGCACGAGCCCGAGCAGTGTCAACTCCGACGGCGGCGCCGACGCGGTGCGCAGTTGCTGCTCGTCGAGTCCTTCGCACTTGAGCGCGAGCGTGTCGCGGTAGAAGTCGAGCCACGCCTCGAGGGTCGTCGCTTCGTCCGCGGTCATCGGCGGTCGCTGTCGTTCGACGGGAGTGGATCCGCCGCGCATGTCTTCGGTGGCCATGACGGCGAGTCTCTCAGCGCGTACCGACATTTCCCGGTGCGGCGCCGGCGCCCCCGGGTGCGTGGTCGGCAGTGAACCGGGGACGTTTCGCACGATGGCGCCAGGCGATCGTCCGCGCACCCGTGGCGTTCAACCGCCAGCGCGCCATCCGCCTGCTGACGCCGAACCGGCGCGCCACGGCCGTGTCGGTCCACCCGCGCAGTGCCGCCGCGCGTGCCGCGTCCCGGGGCAGGAGCAACTCGCCCGCGAGCTCGTCGGCCTCCCGTTCGACGGACGTGGCCGACGCGCCGCACAGCTGCGCACCGGTCACCAGCAGGCCGAATTCGTGCTCGAGCAGGACGTGCGCCATCTCATGGGCGATCGTCGCGCGCCTGCGCCGCGTGTCGTGGACGTGGTTCTCGACGATCACGCGCGCGCTGCCGACGGCGACGAGCGCACCCGAGAACGAGTCCGCCGCCGGCCCGGTGAAGTGCCGGACGGCTTCGCGTGGCATCGCCGGATCGCGCAGGTCGAGTACCGGAATGCCGTACAGCTCGGCGAGGGTGTACGGGTCGAGCGGGTCGGAGGTTTGCAGACCCAGCTCTGCCCTGACGGCGAGCGCGAGGCGTCCGGCCTGTGCCTTGAAGCCCCGTCGGAGCGGCGTCACGGCGGTCACCTTCCCGAACCCGCGTCGCCGGAACCCGCCGGGTCGGCGGCGTCGTTCGAACCGGCGGATCCGCCTGCGCCGGCGTGGTGCTTGATGCGGCGCATGGTCGCGCCGACGATCTCGAGCAGGTATTCCTTGTCCGCCTCGGGGAGGTCGTCGCGGGCGCGCAGCAACATGGCGAGTTGGGTCTCCAGTTCCGGCTTCGGTCCGTGGGCCGGAGGCGTGGCGCGGTCGTCGCCGGGGTGGCTCATGAACTCCTCCGCGGGCGTGCCGAGCCACTGGACGAGTGCGATGAATCCGTCGAGGTCGGGGCGCTGACCGTTGCCCATGCGGCTGAGCAGGGACGGGCTGACCCCGGCTTCCTCCGCGAGCTGGCGCCAGGACAGATCACGCGCGCGGCGCTGCGCATCGAGGGCGTCGTGCAGGCGGGGCAGGTCCATGCGACCTGACATGTGACCTCCTTCGGCGGGTCGGCGCGGCACAGCTTGGCAGGTGGCCGGTCGGAAGACCAGGACGGAATTGCAGTATAGCAACAGGGTTGCACAAACGATACAATCGAGGGATGCTCGACGCGGCACCGCGATCCGGTACGGAAGACGGCCGGTTGGCCGCGCCGGGTCGCCTCGCGACCGCCGCACACACCGACAGGGGGCCGGACATGACCATCGATCACTCCGCCGACCACGCATCCGGTCACAGTTGCGAAAGCGGGCCCGTGCAGCACACGGAGTTCGCGATCCGATTCCGGTTGTCACCTGATTCGCTGACCTGGCTCGTCGTCCGTGACGGGGCAGTGCTGTCCCGTCACGTCCGGAAGCGGGACGCCGAACGGCTGGCTGCCGCCCACGCGCGCGGACGCCGCCCGAGCACACTGGTGATCGAGCGGATGGACGGCACCGAGCAGGCTAGGCGGTACTACCGACACTCCCGGTCCCGCGGCGACGGTGCCGCCACGGTGGAGGTGGCTGCCACGGTCCCCCGGGGCGGTGAGAATTCGACACTCGTGACAGCGCCGGAAGGCGCTTCGGAGACGGCGACCGGCGCCGCAACGGGCGGTGCGACACGCGCGCTGTACCGGCTCGCCGAGCCTGCCCGGCGACCGGTTTCCGCTCGTGCCGAGGCCCGAACCTGGGTGTGGGGTGGTCGGTACGGCCGCGCTTCACGACCGTGCACCCGGGGCATCCGGGTCGCGAGCACGCGGGTCGCCACCGCGACGCACCTGCCCTGCCGAAGCCGTACTGTGGAGACACGATGAGGAAGCGTTTGTTGTTCGCGGCCATGACAGGGCTGCTCGTCGCCGGTTGCGGTTCGTCCGAGGCTCCGACGACCCAGAGTGCGCCGAGTCCGGGTTCGGCCGCCTCGGAGACACCGTCGGAAGCGTCGTCGGCCCCGGCTTCGTCGCCGTCGGCGAAACCCGACTCCGCGTCCGCCTGCCCTGCGGCGGCCGACATGTCGACCCGCGAGAAGGTCGCGCAGCTCGTGGTCGTCGGTGTCGAATCGGGCGCGCAGCAGACCACGCAGATCGTGCGTGAGCACCAGGTGGGCGGTCTGTTCATCGGGGGCAACGCCACGGATCTGTTCACCGGCGGTGCGCTGAACTCGGTGCAGGAGGCGGCGGACGTGCCGGTGTCCGTCGCGATCGACGACGAGGGTGGCCGGGTCCAGCGGATCGACGAACTCGTCGGCGACATGCCGAGTGCCCGCGAGATGGCGCAGACGATGACGCCGCAGGAAGTGCGGCAGCTGGCCGTCGAACGCGGCAAGGAGATGGCGAAGCGGGGCGTGACGGTCGACTACGCGCCCGATCTCGATCTCACCGACGAACCGGCAAGCGAGGCCATCGGCGACCGTTCGTTCAGTACCGACCCCGCGACGGCCCGCCGGTACGCGAAGGCGTTCGGCAACGGTCTCCGAGAAGCGGGCGTGCAGCCGGTCATCAAGCACTTTCCGGGACACGGCAACGCGAGCGGCGACTCCCATGTGGGCGACGTGACCACGCCGCCGTTGCCCGAACTGCGCAAACACGACCTCAAGACGTACGAACGCGTCGGCGAGTACGGCGACGTCGGTGTCATGGTCGGTCATCTGACGGTGCCGCAGCTGACCGACGGGCAGCCCGCGTCGATCGCCCCCGCGGCGTATCGATTGCTGCGCGAGGACTACAACTTCGACGGCCCCGTCGTCACCGACGACCTCGGTGCGATGAAGGCGATCACCGACCGGCATCCGCTGCCCGAGGCCGTGCTGCTCGCGCTGAAGGCCGGTGCGGACAAGGCACTGTGGTCGTCCGGCGGCAACGTCGGGCCGGTGCTCGACCGGCTGGAGCAGGCCGCGGACAGCGGCGAACTGTCGGCCGAGCGGATCAACGCGTCGTTGAGCCGCGTGCTGCGAGCCAAGGGCGCGTGCGGCTGACAGTTCGCCGCCGTCTCAGGGGCGGGCAGTGGTGAGCTCGTCGATCAGCCGGTCCAGGTCCAGGCGCTCGGCCTCGGTGCCGGGCGGCACGATCGCCGTAGTGGCGTCGGCGAACCGTCGCACATCGGCGATCTCGAGTTCGACCACGGCGTAGCCGTCGGGCGACTCGAGTTCGAGCACGAGGAACTTCTCGTCAGTGGCCAGGTCGGGGCGCAGGCGGATGTCGCCGATGCCCGCAGGCTCGGTCAGGCCGGCGAGCAGCAGTTCGCGGGAGAAGTCCCACGCCACCCAATCGCGCGCATCGATGCGGAACGCGAGCGACACGGTGAACGGGTCGTCCGCGCGGTACATCAGGCGAGCGAGTACCGGCGTGCTGCAGCCGTTGAGATACACGAACTGACTCTGGTGTACGGCGTCGCTTCGCACTGCACACTCCCGTCTCTCCGGTGCCGCCCCCTCGGCGGCTGTCGTGGGTGAGACTCTCGACGCGGCACACTCTGATGCGCCACTACGATGAAAACTTCCCCACTTCGCCCAATTGGGGCAGTTGATGACCGCCCGTATGCGGCCTTTCACCCCATCGAGCCCTTCTGGTTGTGAATTCGGGACGTTGCCGTGACATGGCGGTCTGTCGGCGAGTTAATGGGACACTCCCGCAAGCTGTCTCACCGCGGTGAAGTGTGTACCCGGTGATCGACCGACCGACACGTTCCTGGAGGGCTGATGGCGCCGACGGCCCCACGTCCGACGCCGCACAAGGACGCGCTGCTCGACCGCACCGGAATCATCGGTGCCTCGGGCCACCGTCCGCCGCCGACGCCGGGGATGAATCGCTCCGGTGCCGCCGGTTTCATGGCGTTCGTCGTCATGGTCTTCGCAGCCGTCACCGGCGTGTCGGAGCTGGAGCGCGGAGGTGACGGGTCCCGGCTGATCGCCGGAGACAAGGTGGCAGAAGAAGCGGTGCCTCGGCTGTCCGAAGGCGCCGGCCTTGCCGAGCAGCGCCGGGACAACCTCATCATGGGGGTCGCCGGGGACACATCCGACGAGCCCGCTGCCGATGCCGAGTCCACTGCCGATGCTGGGCCCACTGCCGAAGAACGGGCCGGCGCCCGGCCTGCCACGGATGTCGAACCTGCGACGCCCGGTACCGACGTCGTACCGGCCGAGACCCCGGACGTCGACGTTCCTGCGAACGGGGCGCAGGCCGACGGTCTGGGAGAACGGGTCCCGGAGGTGGCGCAGGCGGACACGGCGAGGCAGTCACCGCGGATCGCGCGAACGAGGACGAGCGATAGGGAACAGGCGTCGCTGCACCGGCGGATCCAGCTGTTCGGAGAGGAACTTCGCCACAGCGTCCGGAACCACAGCGTCCGGAACCACAGCATCCGGAACCACAGCATCCGGAACCACGCCGTCGACAACCACACCGTCGACCACGGCGCCGACAGCCGTGTCGAGGACGGCGCCGTCGAAGGGCACGGGTTCGAAGGGCACGGGTTCGAGGGACACAGTGCCGAAGGACACGGGGCCGGGGAGCGTCGGGGCGACGACAGCCGAGTCAAACCGGGTCTGACCGAGCCGGGCGGTGTCGAGGGGTTGTACGACCGGGTCCTGGGTGGCGTGCCGGTGCACGAATCGGCGCTGCGTGCCCCGGCGGACGCGCGAATCCCGGAGCGGGAGGCGCAGCGCGAGCAGGCGGACGGCGAACGGGACGAGCGTGAGCAGGTCGAGGTCCGGCCCGGTGCCGGCGACCCCGACGGCGGAGAAGCTTCCCCCGCCGCTCCCGACCATGAGGCCCCGGCCCCCGACACGACTGAGCGCGGTGACGCGGATCGTGTGGCCGGTGTGTCGCCTTCCGGCGCAGCTGAATCCTTGACGCACGACGGCAGCTGGTCCGGCGACCACGCGTACGAGTACGGGTTCGGCCGGGCAGCTGCCGGCCAAGCCGAGGGGCACCGGACAGACGGCGGCACGGGCAACGGCGGTACGGACGACGGCGGGCTGCGCGACCGGGCCGGTGTCGACGAGTTCGGCACGTACGGGGCCGGCTGGTAGGTCGCCCCACCAGGACTCCTGCCCCACGAGGACCCCTGCCTCACAAGAACCCCGCCTCCCGAGGCTCCGCCGTACAAGACCCCCGCCTCACAAGAACCCCGCGTCGCGAGGACCCCGGGTCCCACGCAGCTCCACTGCGCATGGCCTCCACCGCAGGCCCACCGCACACGGGGAACCACGCCCGCGCGTCCAGTGCGCTCCACCCCGCGAGTTTCGGCGAGGCGGCGGCCCCTCGCGCCGTCGGCGCTACAGCACTGGGGCAGCGCCGTCGGTGCTGCAGTGTTGGGACAGCGGCGACGCCGCTACAGCGTTGAGGCGGCGCCGTCGGGCGGCGGTGTGGCGGTGTGGCGGTGTCGTGGTGTGGCGGTGTCGTGGTGCGGTGGCGGGACGGTTGCGTGACCACGTGGTCGTCCCGCGTGCGGCCGTCGTTCTCGTCTGCGTTGACCCTGGGTGACGGTGGTGGTCCGAGCGGGGGAAGTCTGTCGGACGGCCATGATCGCCTCTGGTTTCACGCGCCGCCATATGTGAAACTGCTTCGCGTTCGTGCGTCGAACGGAAGGCGGCATCTTGCGTCCCCAGCGTCGTGGTCAGCGTGCGTGGTCGGCCTCCGCTCTCGTGTCGTTGATCGCGGCGTCTGTGCTCGTCACCGCTCCGGCGGCACACGCAGCCGAGACGGCCGACGCCGCCGCGGAGGCCGATTCCCAGTGCCCCTGGGTCGGTTCGGACGCGCCGGTCGAACAGCGCATCGACCAGTTGCTGTCGCGGATGCGGCTCGACGAGAAGCTCGACCTCGTGCACGGCTCGGCCATGCCGTTCCAGTTCGTCGGTCCCACGTACGCCGGCATGATCTCGGAGAATCCGCGCCTGTGCATTCCGCAGCTCGGGCTGTCCGACGGTCCCGCGGGGGTGGGCAACGGACACACGGGAGTCACGCAGCTGCCGTCGCCGATGGCGCTCGCCGCGTCGTGGGACGCCGAACTGGCGAGCCGCTACGGGGCGACCATCGCTCGCGAGGCGCAGGGCAAGGGCGCCGACGTGGTGCTCGGGCCGACGATCGATCTGCTGCGTGACCCGAGGGCCGGCCGGTCGTTCGAAACGCTCGGTGAGGATCCGCATCTGACCGGTGAACTCGCCGCCGCGCAGGTCGGCGGCATCCAAGGGGAGGGTGCGCTCGCGCAGTCGAAGCACATCGCCGCTTACAACCAGGAGACGCTGCGCAATCTTCCCGCGAACGATTCCATTGTGGACGAGCGGACGTTGCAGGAGGTGTACCTCTCGCCGGTGCGGGACGTCGTCGATGCGGGTACGGCGTCGGTGATGTGCGGCTACAACCGGCTGAACGGGGTGCACGCCTGCAACAACACGTACCTGCTGAGCCAGGTCCTCAAAGGACAGTTCGGATTCGACGGCTTCGTGACATCTGACTGGTTCGCCACGCAGGCCAGCCATGCCGCGGCCAACGCGGGTATGGACCTGCAGATGCCCGGCGGTTGCCACTACGGACCTCGGCTGCGTCACGGCATCAACAGCGGCGCCGTCACCACCGCGAGGCTGGACGACATGGTGTCGCGAATCCTGCGGCCGATGTTCCGGTTCGGGCTGTTCGAGCGGGACGGCAACGGGTCGCCGGACGACGCCGTGACCGGCCCGGAGCATGCAGCCGTGGCGCGTGAGGTCGCCGAGAAGGGTATGACGTTGCTGAAGAACGGCGACGGGATGTTGCCGTTGGGTGGCGAAACCGGGTCGATCGCCGTGATCGGCGAAGCGGCGGGCGAACGTGTCATCGGTTCCGGCGGCGGCAGTCCGCACGTGATCGCGCCGGAGATCGTCACGCCGTTCGAGGGGATCGCCGAGCGGGCGCGGGAAGCCGGCGCCGAGGTGAGCTTCGACGACGGTTCGCAGGCGGGCGAGGCCGCGGGAGCGGCGGATGTCGCCGTGGTCGTCGCGCGGCAATGGTCTACCGAATCGAAGGACAACAAGGACATCCGATTGTCCGAAAAGGACAACGAGATGATCGCCAAGGCGGCGGCCGCGAACGAGAACACCGTCGTCGTGCTCAACACCGCGGGTCCGGTCGAGATGCCGTGGCTCGACGAGGTGGCCGGTGTCGTGGCCGCGTGGTACCCGGGGCAGGAGTACGGCGACGCGCTCGCCTCGGTGTTGTACGGCGATGCGGATCCCGGTGGCAGGCTGCCCGCGACGTTCCCGGTTTCGCAGGCCGATCTGCCCGCCGCGTCCCCGGATCGTTTCCCCGGTGGCGCCTACGACGAGGGGCTCGCCGTCGGCTACCGGTGGTACGACCGCGAGGACATCGAACCGCTGTTCCCATTCGGTCACGGTCTCTCGTACACGACGTTCGAGTACTCGGGCCTGCAGATACGCGGCGACGGCGGGCCGGACACGACCGTGACCGCGCGGGTGACCAACACCGGTTCGCGTGCGGGGTCGGAGGTCGCCCAGCTGTACGTCACGCATCCCGAGTCGGCCGGGGAGCCGCCGAAGCGGCTCGAAGGGTTCCAGCGCGTGGAGTTGGAGCCGGGCGAGAGCGCGCGGGTGCGGTTCGCGCTGGATGAGCGGTCGCTGGCCCACTGGGATGCCGACGCCGACCGGTGGGTGCGCGGCGAGGGGGACTACACCCTGTCGGTGGGCGGTTCGTCCCGGGACCTGCCGTTGACGGGTGACGTCGTCGTGGCCGAGACGGCGCCGGTGTCGGAGCCGACGCCGGCACCGCCGCCCGGCGCGCCCGAGGGGGACGACCCGGCGTGGACGAAGATCGGCAACGTGGCGCGGTGCCCGGTCGAGAGCCTGTACGCGGGCATGATCGGCGCGATCTCGCTGTTCGGCCTGCCTCCGGGGGAGCAGGCTACGCGGCCGCCGCGCAGCCCTGCCGACGACGGCTGACGCCTTTCCGCTGGTCGGCCGCGGCGTGCCCGGTTCCGGAAGGTCGGGGTGACGGGTCCGTTCGGGGCATCCTTTCGGCGGGCCTTCCGAACAGAACGGAGACATGGGTCACAACCGGTGCCTCTACCGAAAAGTAGGCCATACATAGGTTCCTCGGGGGCGTTTCGCGACGTCCCGGTAAGGGATCTATGGGCGCCTTCATTGGGGGACCGCAAGTGGCCACACGATCAACGGCGGTACTGGCCGGCCTCGGCGGCTGGTTGCCACCGCGCGTGGTCGACAACGTCGAGCTGACGAACCGGCTCGACACCACCGACGAGTGGATCCGTTCGCGCACGGGTATCGCGGAGCGCCGCGTCGTCGACGACGGCATGTCCACAGTGGACATGGCGGTCGAGGCGGGTGCGCGCGCACTGCGGTCGGCGGGAACGGAGCACGTGGACGCTGTCGTGCTCGCCACCGCCACCCCCGATCAGCCCTGCCCGGCCAGTGCGCCGCAGGTCGCGACCCGGCTGGGCCAGCGTGACGTGGCGGCGTTCGACGTCGGTGCGGTGTGCAGCGGTTTCCTCTACGCACTCGCGACGGCGGCAGGTCTCATCGCCGGGCGGGTCGCCAGGGATGTTCTCGTCGTCGGGTCGGACGCCTTCACGACGCTCGTCGACCCCTCCGACCGCGGCACCGTGCCCATCTTCGGAGACGGCGCGGGTGCGGTCGTGCTGCGCGCGGGCGAACCGGACGACGTCGGCGCGCTCGGCCCGTTCGACCTGCACAGTGACGGTTCGGGCACGGATCTGCTCGTCGTCCCCGCCGGCGGTTCGCGGCAGCGGACGCCACAGCAGCCCGGTGACGCGTACCTGCGGATGGAGGGGCCCGCCGTGTTCCGGCACGCCACGGCGCGGATGGCCGAGTCGTCGCGCGCCGTACTCGCCGAGCTCGGCTGGACGGTCGGCGACGTCGACCGGTTCGTCGGCCACCAAGCCAACATCCGCATCCTGAACACCGTGGCCAAGCAGCTGGGCCTGCCCGCCGACAGTCTCGTCGTGAACATCGGCCACACCGGCAACACCAGCGCCGCCTCGATCCCGCTCGCGCTCGCCGACGGTGTCCGCGACGGCAGCCTCCAAACAGGTGACCGAGTGCTGCTCGCAGCCTTCGGCGCGGGCCTCACCTGGGGTGCCACGGCGCTGTGCTGGCCGGACCTGGCGGTCGAACCGGTGGAATGAACCCGGCGTCGACGTAGAGCCGAGCGGCGCGGGGCGATCGATCTTGACCTCGATCGTGGTCGAGGTAGCACTGTCGGGTCATGACCACCGACGCGAACGATCGCGACATGAGCCGGCCGACCGAACGGATCACCGGCGCGGCGCACCCGCTGGACACCACGGACCCCGCCGCGCCCCTCACCGACCTCGAGCCGCTGCGCGAGGTGGTCGGTGACGCCTCGGTGGTCGGCCTCGCGCGGGGCGCCCACGGTGCCCGCGAGTTCGGTCGAATGACCCACCGCGTACTGCGGCTGCTCGTCGAGCGGCTCGGGTTCCGCTCGCTCGCGATCGAAGCCGATGCGCGGACCGCTGCGGCGGTCGACTCGTGGTTACGGACCGGCCGCGGTGACGTCGCGTCCCTGCTGAGCAACGACCACTCGTGGTGGCGAACGTCGGAGTTCCTCGAGGTGCTGCACTGGATGCGCGCCCACAACGGGCACCGTCCCGACGATCCCGTGCGCCTCGTCGGCCTGGTCGGCGTCGATGCGGTCGACATGAGCGTCCACGAACAGGACTTCGCTGCGACCATCCTCCGTTGGCGCGATGAGACCGGCCACCGGATCCTCTACTGGAGCGGGAGTCACAGCGCGGTCGGGCACGCCCGCAGCGTGGCCTGGACGCCGGGCGAGGGCGGGGACGCCGACCGGAACGCCGGCAGTTACCTGCGGGAGCAACTCGGCGCCGAGTACCTGTCGGCGGGCCTGACGTTCCACCACGGGACGGTCGACCTGGACGGGGAGCCGGTGCGCGTGCCCGCGCCTCCGAGCGATTTCACCGACGCCGTCCTCGGGGACGCGGGTCTCGAGCGCTATCTGCTCGACCTCCGAGCCGGCGGGGCCGCCACCGAGCACCTCGCCGACGCTCCGGCGAAGCTGCGGTTGATCGGACCGCGATACGACCCCACACGGCCGGCCAGCATGTCCGGTGGACCACTGTCCGAGTTCTTCGACGTCGTGCTGCACACCCGTGAGGTCACGCCGACAACTCCCGCGCGGTGACCGCGCGCTCCGACTCCGACTCCGGCTCCGGCGCAGTGACATCGGGCTGAACGCCAGTGGCACGGGCTGCACGCCGCTGACATCGGCTGAACGCCGCTGACTTACCCGAGGTGGACGTTCGTCGGCTCGTTGATGCCGTGGTCGACGCGCAGGCGCATCGCGCGGTCCATGGGGAGCCTGTCGATCTCGTCAGGGGACACCCAGTGAACGCGGCGCGATTCCGCACTCGCTCGCAGGCTTCCTCCGGTCGGCCGAGCGTGGAAGCACAGCGAGAACTCCTGGCGCACCTCGCCGTCGTCGTAGGCGATAACGTGCTTCGGGTCCGAGTAGATGCCGCTGATCGCGGTCACGTCGACGGTGATGCCCGTTTCCTCCGCGACCTCGCGGCGGACGGCGTCGGGCACGGACTCGCCGAGGTCCTGCGCGCCACCGGGAAGGGCCCACAGCCCGTTGTCGGTGCGCTCGATCAGCAGCAGCTCGCCCGCCGCGTTGCGCACGACGGCCGTGACGGCGGGGACGATCCTGTTCGGTGCGGGCGCGTCGGGGTCGTCGTAGTGGTCCGTCTTCGGCATACCGCCAGCCTTCCGGCCGGCGGCATGCCTGTCGACTAGGACGCCGCTTGGCCGACGCTGTCGAGCAGGTTCTGCTCGTCGTCGGTCAACCGAAGGGCTCCCGCGGCGATGTTCTGTTCGAGATGCGCCGGGTTGCCGGTGCCGGGGATGGCGAGGACGTGCTCGCCCCGGTGGAGGCTCCACGCGAGCCGGACCTGCGCCGGGCTGGCCCCATGGGCCTGCGCGACGGCAGCGAGTTCCGCTTGCCCCTGCCCGTGCTCCTCGGCCTCGCCCGGTGCGGTTCCCGCGACAGCGAAGAACGGTACGAACGCGATGCCGTGCCGGCCGCACAGCTCGACCAGGTCGTCGTCGGCCCGGTCGGTGAGCCCGTGACGGTTCTGCACACAC
The DNA here is from genome assembly GCF_024648885.1 of Prauserella salsuginis. Taxonomy (GTDB): domain Bacteria; phylum Actinomycetota; class Actinomycetes; order Mycobacteriales; family Pseudonocardiaceae; genus Prauserella; species Prauserella salsuginis. The sequence goes on from NZ_JANBBF010000009.1 coordinate 461,571, forward strand.
ACCACCGGGGCGATCGACATGGCCTCCCTCAGCTGCGCTTCGGTGACGTTGGAGACACCGAGATGCTGGACGAGCCCGGCGTCCCGCAGTTCGGCGAGCGCACCGAAGTGGTCGGCGACCGGACCCGAATCCTTCCCGATCCCGGTGCCCCAGCGCAGGTTGACGACGTCGAGGTGATCGACACCGAGTTGACGGATGTTCTCCTCGACCTGGCCGCGCAATTGCTCCGGCCGTGCGTACTCGAACTCGCCGTCGCGGGTGCGGGCGGGCCCTACCTTCGTGGTGAGCACGAGATCGTCCGGGTACGGCTGGAGCGCGGTGCTGATCAGTTCGTTCGCCGAGCGGGTCGCCGTGAAGTAGAAGGCAGCTGTGTCGATGTGGTTCACGCCGAGTTCCACGGCGCGGCGAAGCACGGCGACGGCGTCGTCGCGGTCTCGAGGTTTCTCGTCCCACGGCATGCCGGTCAGGCGCATCGCGCCGAAGCCGAGCCGGTTGATCGTGCGGTCGCCGAGTCGCCAGGTGCCCGCGGCGTCGGCGGTCGTCGGATTGCTGCTGCGGATGTCGGTGGTAGTCATGTCTTCACCGTGCGGCGGAGATGGCACTCCCGTCCGGACATGGCAACAACCTGCCAACGTGGGCGGACAGGCCCGGCGAGGAGCACAATCGGACCCATGGCGACGGGTGATGTGCGAACCGGCGACCCGGTCACGATCGTGCGCGGCGAGGAAGAGCTGTACCGCCGCGTCGGCCACCTCTTCCTGACCGCCACTGACATCGCCTGCGTCGCCAACGACCTCGCGCTCTGGGTCGCCGCCGGCAGGGAGGTCGACCTCGAAGCTGCTGCTCTGCGACGAGCTGGCTCGGCGCGGATCCGCAAGATCTACCGGTCGGGGCTGCTGCTCGACGCGGTGTCGGCGCAGGAACTCACACGCCGCCGCGACCGGCACGGCGCGCAGATCCGCATCACCTCCGACGAGCTCAGCGAGACGGTGATCGTCGACCGTAGGGTTGCGATCCTGGCAGGCGAGTCGTCCGGAGGGCCGCGCAGCTACAGCGTCATCACCCAGCCCGAGACGGTGCAGGGTGTGGTGTCACTGTTCGACACCGTGTGGCGTTCGGCCACCGACCTGGACGTCTACGACGCGCAGGTCGCCGAGATCCGTCGCCTCGCGCCCGCGGTGCTGGACCTGCTCGGGCAAGGCGCGAAGGACGAGGCTGCGGCGCGCCAGCTCGGGTTGAGTGTGCGGACCTACCGGCGCCGCGTCGGCGAGCTCATGGCCGCGCTCGGCGCCGAATCGCGCTTCCAGGCCGGTGTCCGCGCCCGCGAACTCGGCCTCGTGTAGGCGCGTGCCGGGGGGGGGCGACCGGGTCGGCCACCGAAGATCGCGGGACGACCAGGGTCGGCGCTTCAGCGCGTACGACCGCAATCATCCCCGAACAGAAGGTCAGCCGGCGCCTTCCGGAAACGGGCTGCTCATGGTGCCGGTCATGACGTAACGAGCATGAGGGTTCATCAACGCAGATCCGGCGTCGCATCCGCCTCCGCGGCCAGCCCCGGACCCGGATCTGCATCCGAACGGGCCGGCGAACCGATTGGTGACGCTGCCTCACCGGGCGGGGTCGACCAGGTCTCCGTCGGTTCGCTGCGGCCGCGCAGTTGGTACGTCTCGTACGTGTGCCACAGGCCGCGTTCGGCGTCGCACGCGGCGTCGAGCGCCGCCCGGCTGGCGAGGATGCGCCCGTCTGCGTGCTTGGCGTGCTCGGTGAGCCGGGCCGCCTCGTTCACGGCGTCGCCGATCACGGTGTATTCGAACCGGGTCGCGGTGCCGAGTTGGCCCGCGAACGCGGGGCCGGTCGCGACGCCGATGCCCAGGTCGAGTTCGCCGGACGCGGTGACGGCGTCGCGGATCGCCCGTGCCGTGCGCAGTGCCGACGTCGCCGGGTCGGCGTGGCGGGTGGGCGCGCCGAAGACGCACATCGCCGCGTCACCCTGGAACTTGTTGACCAGGCCGCCGTGGGTGCTGACCGCTTCGACGACCGCGGCGAACAGGCCGTTCAGCTTGCGTGCCACCTCGTCGGGCGCGAGTTCCGCGGCGAGGCTGGTCGAGTCGACCACGTCGACGAACAGGGCCGTCACCACGCGCACGTCGCCGGACATGGACACGCCGTGTTCGAGGGCGTGCCGCGCCACCTCGTCGCCGACGTGCCTGCCGAACAGGTCGCGCATGCGTTCCTGTTCGCGCAGGCCCGTGGTCAGGTCGTTGACCGACGCCTGCAGCATGCCGATCTCGCTCGCGTCGTCCACGCCGACGGCCACGTCGCGGCGGCCGCGGGCGATCTCGCCGAGCGCGTCGCGCAGCCGGTGCAGCGGCGACGCGACCGAACGCGCCAGCAGGAACGTCGCGGCCGCCCCGAGCAGCAGCCCGAGAATGGACAGCGTGATGAGGCTGTACTGGGGATCACCGCCGAGGTCCGGTGGCAGCACCAGGATCAGCACCCCGATCATGGGCGCGCCGCTCGCGAGCAGCCACGTCACGACGAGCCGTGCGAGCACCGTCGTCGCGAGCGACTCGCCGGGCGGCACCGAGCGCAGCGCCGTCGCCAGCAGCGGCCTGGCCACCCACTCGGTCGCCAGGTAGTTGAGCCCGACGGTCGCGATCCCGCCCAGCCCGATCGCCAACGCGACACCCATCGCGTCGAACCACGTGCCGAACACCGCGGTCAGCGTGCCCAGCACCACGATCCCGCCCAGCCACAGCGTTCCGCTGACCTTGGCCAGGTGAAGCGGCAGTCGCAGCGCACGGCGCGCCTCGTCACGGGTGGGTGTGTTGCCGAGGACGAACCACACCACGGTGCGCCGCTGCAGGAACACCGCCCACGTCGTGCCGACCAGCACCGAGAGCAGTACGTACCCGGCCGCGACGACCGCGATGATCCACTCGGTGCCCTGCGCGCCCTCGGGAACTCCCTGGAGCAGCAGGACGAGGAACACCACGCCCGCGCCGAAGAAGCTCGAGCAGAAGCCGAGCGCGGCGAGGCCGAGGCTGGTGCGCAGTACGGGGCGCAGCCGCTGCGGGAGCCGGGGTCGGGGCACGGGCCGATGGTAAGGCGCAGAGGCGGGCGGCGGGAAAGTGAGCGGCGCGAAAGCGAGCGACGAGAGCGGCGCTAGAACGGGCGGTGGACCGGTGGCAGGCGGGTGGTCGGGGCCGATCACGGCAGCCGGGCCTGCGGATGCGCGGTCAGGTCTCGTCGGCGAGGCCCTGCCGGAGTTTGGCGAGGGTGCGGGCCAGCAGGCGGGAGACGTGCATCTGCGAAATGCCGACCTGCTCGGCGATCTGGGTCTGCGTGAGGTTGTGGACGAAGCGCAGGGCGAGGATCTTGCGTTCCCGTTCGGGAAGCTGCCTCACGAGGGGCTGCAGGGTCTCGTGGTTCTCGACGCCGGTCAGCGCGGCGTCCTCCTCGCCCAGGGTGTCGCCGAGTGCGAGGTTCTCGACCTCGCCGGAGAGCACCTCGTCGAGCGACATCGAGTGGTAGGCGTTACCGGCGTCGAGTCCTTCGAACACGGCGTCCTGCGAGATGCCCAGATGTTCGGCGATCTCGCTCGGCGTCGGTGCCCTGCCGAGCCGCTGCGACAGCTGCGTGCTCGCGCTGTTGATCGACAGGTGCAGCTCTTTGAGCCGGCGCGGCACCCGGATCACCCAGCCGGTGTCGCGGAAGTGGCGGCGCACCTCGCCCATCACGGTCGGCACGGCGAACGACAGGAAGTCCGAGCCGCGACGGGGGTCGAACCGGTCGACCGCGTTGATCAGGCCGACGCGCGCCACCTGCACGAGGTCTTCCTTGGCCACGCCGCGTCCTGAGAATCGCTGGGCGATGTGCTCGGCCAGCGGTAGGTGCCCGCGTACGAGTGCCTCCCGCAGCTCGGCGCGCCGGGGGTCGTTCTCCTCCAGCGTCACCAGCTCGTCGAACAGCGGGATCAGGTGCTCGTAGTCTTCGGAGGAACCACGCGATCCGCGTTTGGTGGATTCGGTCACGTAAGCGTCGGCTTTCGTTTGGTCACTTCGACGTGCACCCGGCCGTGGGTTCCGTCGGGCGCGTCGCCGGGTGCCGCGCCGTCGGGCGAGATGTCGGCTGCCGGTTCGAGCCACGTGGTCGCCGAGTCGGCGAGCGTGGTCAGGACCTTCCAGCCGAACGAGGCCGTGCTGGGCGGTTCCCGGTCCGAGGAGGGGACCGTGCCGTGGAAGCGGAGCTCGTCGGATTCGATCGTGAAGCGGCATTGCATGGCGGAGCCGTTCTCGGCGCTGGTGATCAACGTGGAGCAGGCCTCGTCGACGGCTAGCCGCAGGTCGGAGATGGCATCGATGTCGAAGTCGGCGCGGACGGCGAGGTTGGCCGCGATCGACCGGACGATGGGCAGGTGCGTCAGGCTCGCACCGAGGCGCACCTCGATGTCGTTCTCGGCGGCGAGGACGTCCTGCTGCTCGCCGCCGGCCGGTTGCGCGCGCCCTGTCGACTCTGTCTCTGTCACTTTCACCTCAGTGGGGACGGGCCTCGTTCGGGCCATGGGTGTCTTGCCTCGATGATGACCGGTGACCGTGACCGTCTGTCACCCACTTGTACCTCCTCGTCACTCAGTCCGCACGACGCGTTCACTCCGCCTGCGGCCCGCGGCAGGATTACCCGTGGCCGTGAGTGGGAAACGTCGTAGGCGGTGAGTCCCGCCACGCCTGCGTGCCCGCGGGGGACGGCGGCCCACCGGGGCGGCCTATCGTCGCCGGGTGATCTGGTGGCATGCCGTTCTCATCGCGATAGCCGGCGTCTGGGCCGGGATGATCAACACCGTCGTCGGCTCCGGGACGCTGGTGACGTTCCCGGTGCTCGTGGCGCTCGGCTATCCGCCCGTCACCGCGACGACCTCGAACGCGATCGGGCTCGCGCCCGGGAGTGTCAGCGGCGCGATCGGGTACCGCCACGAACTGCGCGGCCACGGGCGTGTCCTGCTGTCGTTCCTGCCCGCGTCGGTGCTTGGCGCCGTGGTCGGGACCATCCTGTTGCTGTCGCTGCCCCCCGATGCCTTCGAGACGATCGTTCCGGTGCTCATCGTGCTGGCGCTGGTGCTGGTGCTGGTGCAGCCGAAGGTGTCGGCGTGGGTGACGCGCAGACGGCAGCGTGCGGGTGTCGACGACACCGACGGCGGATCGACGTCCGCGAAGGGCGCCGTGGGGCTCGTGACGCTGATCTTCCTGATCGGCATCTACGGCGGGTACTTCACCGCTGCGCAGGGCGTGATGCTGATGGCGGTCATGGGCATCCTCATGACCCTGCCGTTGCAGACGCTCAACGGCATCAAGAACGTGCTGTCCGCGGCCGTCAACATCGTCGCGGGCACGGTGTACGCCTTCGTCGCGCCGATCAGCTGGCCGGTTGTGGCGCTGCTGGCCGTTGGGTCGGTCATCGGCGGGCAGCTGGGCGCGAAGATCGGCAGGAAGTTGCCGCCCCGCGTGCTGCGCGGCGTGATCGTCGTCGTCGGCGCGGCAGCGGCCGTCCAACTGGTGGTGCAGCAGCTGTGAACCCGGGAGTGACCGGCGGCGTGACGGTCGCGGTCGTCGGGATGGGAGCCGTCGGGACGGCCCTCGCCGGGGCGTTGGCCGCGGCCGGGCACGACGTCGTGGCGTGCGGCAGGAGGCCGCTGTCGAGCATCGAGGTCGTCGGCGCCGGCGGCACGGCGACGTATCCCGTGCGCTGGGCGGCCGAGCCCGCCGGCGTCGGTCCGGTGGCACTGACGATCCTCGCCACGAAGATCCACGACACCGGCGGTGCCGCGGGCTGGCTCGCGGCGCTCACCTCGACCGGCGGCGACGTCCTCGTGGCGCAGAACGGCGTCGACCAGGCCGAACGGGTCGGCCCGCTCATCGGCGGAGCCGGCGGGAGTCACCGCGGGGCCGGTTCGGTGGGGGTTGGTTCGGTGGGGGTTGTCGTGCCCGCGCTGGTCTACGTCAACGCCGAACGGGTCGCGCCGGGTGTCGTGCGCACGCGCCGCAGCGACTGCGATCTCGTCGTCCCGGGAACCGACGAGGCGGCGCCGGTGGCCGATCTGCTGGCCGGCGCGGGCCTGGTTGTCGAACGGTCGGCGGACTTCGCCACGGCGGCGTGGCGGAAGATGCTCACCAACGTCTCGGCGAACCCGATCACCGCCTTGACGGGGCGGCGGGTCGAGGTGCTCGCGGAGCAGCAGGTCGCGGAGCTGGCGATGCGGGTGCTGACCGAGGCGGTGGCCGTCGCGAACGCCGAGGGTGCCCGCCTGACCGACGCCGACGCCCGGGACGTCCTCACCTGGTTGCAAACGCTTGCGCCCGGCAGCACCACGTCGATGCTGCAGGACCGCGACGCCGGCAGGCCACTCGAACACGACGGGCTGACGGGCACCGTCGTCCGTCTCGGCGATCGGCACGGCATCGACGTCGGCGCCAACCGCACGCTGCTGTCCCTGCTGTCCGCCGTGTCGCCAGCCGCAGGTTCCGCGTCCCGCTAGCCGAGCGGGAACGCGCGGGCGGCGGCCAGCAGCATGTCGTTCTCCTCGGGCTGGCCGATGGTCACGCGCACGCCGTCCGGGGCGTAGCCGCGCACGACGACCTTGTGTTCCAGGGCGTGCTCGGTGAACTCCCCGGTGCGTTCGCGCAGCGGCAGCCACAGGAAGTTGGCCTGCGTCTCCGGCACCTCGAACCCGGTGTCCCGCAAGGCGGCCACGACCCGCGTCCGCTCCGCGATGATCGCCCGGCAGCGCTCCATCAGTTCGCCGGCCGCGTCGAGCGAGGCGATCGCCGCGCGCTGGGCCAGTGCGTTGGTGCTGAACGGCACGTAGACCTTGCGCAGTGCCGTGATCACCTCGGCGGGGCCGACGCCGTATCCGACGCGCAGGCCCGCGAGCCCGTATGCCTTGGAGAACGTCCGCAGCACGAGCACGTTCGGGTAGTGGCGGGCCAGTTCGACGCCGTCGGGCACGTCGTCGTCGGTCACGAACTCGCGGTACGCCTCGTCGAGGACCACCAGCACGTGCGACGGCACGGCGTCGAGGAAACGGGTGAGCGCCTCCCTTCCGACGACCGTGCCCGTCGGGTTGTTCGGGTTGCACACGAACACCAGGCGCGTGGCGGGGGTGATCGCGGCGAGCATGGCGTCGAGGTCGTGGACGTGCCCCTCGTCCAGCGGCACCGGGGCGGCCGCGGCGTTGGCGATCTGCGTGGCGATCGGATAGGCCTCGAACGAGCGCCACGCGTAGACCACTTCCTCACCGGGCGCGCACATCGCCTGCACGAGCTGTTGGCACAGCGCCACGGATCCGCATCCGACGGTGATCCGCTCGGTGGGCACGTCGAGTTCGCGGGAGAGCCGCTCGGTCAGGGCCGTCGACACCATGTCCGGGTAGCGGTTCACCTCGGCGGCGGCGTCGGCGATGGCGCGGGCGACGCTCGGCAGCGGTCCCAGCGGCGTCTCGTTGCTGGCCAGCTTCACCGCTCCCGGCACGGTCCGTCCCGCGACGTAGGCGGGCAGGCTCTCCAGGTCGGGCCTGGTGCGGAGCTGCGGCGCGGACGGGTCCGCCGGGGACTGGGATGCGCTGGACACGGTGAGGGCTCCCTGCTCTCGATCCGGTTGTGCGGGCGGGTCCGGTCTGCGGGATCGCTCCGCAGGCCGGTTCCACGCGGTCGGCCGCGTGGTGTCACCTCAACTTAACGCGGCCCGAGTCCTGCTGGTCGAGGGATGCGAAATCGTGCGAACCGGTCGGCAGCCGAGTGCGTCACAGTTACAGTGACGGACATCTAGTCGACCGGGGGTGTGATCGTGACCGAACCCAGCACGGCGCGCGACGACGGCGCGGCGGGCCAGCCGGTCGGCCTTGGGGACGGCGCCGGCCCTGTCGGCGCGCCGCCGACCGCGCCTGCGTTGGACTTCGCCGGTGGTGCGGCGGACAGGCTCGTCCCGGTGGCCGAGGAGCTGAACCAGGTCCGCGAGCAGATCGACAGCGGCGAGTTGCGCCTCGACGAGGGCGCCGCCCACAACCTGCTCGCGACGCTCATGCAGCTGCAGGGGCACGTCCACCGGCTCATCGCCGACGCGGGCGAGAACATCGCCGCGCCGCTGCGGTTCGGTGACAACTTCGTCGGCGAAACGCTTGCCGAACGGCTCCGGGGAGCCGCGGAGGGCGACGCCAACGCCGCGCTGCCCGTACTCACGGCCTACGCCGCGCAGTTGGAGAAGCTCGAGGGCATCGTGCGCGCCGCGGCCGGCATGATCACCACGGCCGACGAGGAGGCCGGCGAAGACCTGCAGCGCATCGGGAGGTTCGAGTGATCGCGAAATGCCTGCCGCTGCCGTGGCCGCCGCGGGAGCCGGAGGGTCCGCCGCCCGGCAAGGACGCGTTGGAATCGGAGTTCGACTGGCAGGCCCTGCCGCACCGGGAACTGCACCGCATGGCCACGATGGGGGTCGACGCGGAAACGGCCGAGCAGGTGGCGAACAAGTGGGCCAAGCTCGGCGCCGAACTGCAGGACATCGGCGACAGCCTCCGCACCGCGTTGCGCGATGCCGCGGAAGGCTGGCAGGGCGGCGGCGTCGACCAGGCCCGCCAGCGCGTCGAACAGCTGTCGACGTGGACCGATCAGACCGCGCGGGACAGTCACGGCGTCGGCACGGCGATCCAGGCGCAGGCGCACCTGGCGCAGTGGGCGAAGAACAACATGCCGGAGCCTCCGCTGTTGTCGTATCCGTGGCCGTGGCGGCCGCCGATGCTGCCGGCCGAGCCGATCGCGCCGCACGAGTTCGCGCCCTACGACGACGGGGACGACGTCGTGGCCCTCGGCGGCCCGGATGCGGACACCGGCCGGCGTGCCGGGCTGCCCGGGGAGATCGACGTGCTGGGTGACGGCGATTCCGGCGGTACGGGAGGTACCGCGGGGCGGCGTCCCGGCGACGGCGGATGGGCGCTGGGTGGCGGGCCCTCCGGTTCGGGCGGGTTCGGCGGTTCCGGTGGGCTCGGCGGTTCCGCGGGGTCCGCCGGTGCGGGCTCCGGTGGCGGGGGTGGTGGGTTCGCCGACGCGGCCGAGCTGCCGCTCGACCCGATCTCCACCACCGAGCAGCGCGAGGAACTGCACCGCCAGGCAGCCCAGGTGATGCGGACCTACCAGCTCGAATCGGGCAACGTGTTCCGCGGTGTGCCGCAGTTCGTCATGCCGGGCGAGGACATCATCAAGGACGATCCGCGCGAGCCGGGCGAGCCCGCGCCGTCGCCGGAGGACCCTGGCACCGATCCGTCGCATCAGGTCGGGCCGCAGCCGTCCGGTGGTGGCAGTGGATTCACGCCCGGTGTCGTCGCGGCGCCGCTGGCCGCGGGCGCGGCGTCGGGAATGATGGCGGGAGCCACCGGTGGCGCGCCCGCATCCGGGATGCAGACCGGTGCCGGTGCGGCGGGTGCGCCGACGGGTGCCGGCGGCGGGCAGGCCGCGTCGGCCGCCGGTGCCGCGCGCAGTGCCGGCGGCGCGCCGATGGGCATGATGGGCGGTGCGGGCACACGGCCCAACCAGGACGAGGAGGCCGAGCACAACTCGCCGTCCTACCTGCAGGAGGAGGACGACGTCTGGGGCATGCCGGTGGGTCAGGTCGTGCCGCCGGTCATCGGTGAACGCAACTGGCGCGGGGACGAGTGACAACGGGTGCGTGACGAGGCTTCCGGATGGATCACGCTCCACCCGGGCGAGTTCTACCTGCTGTGGCGGACGCTCGAGCTCGGTGACATGCCGACCGTGCTCGGTGTGCCGCGGGCCGGGGCCACGGAGTCGTACCGCGCGGAACTGATCGCACTGGCCGACGAGTCGCTCGCCGACCGCGGACTGGGCACGGTGCGCTCGCCGGACCGTGACCTCGCGGACCTGCTGCGCACGCTGGCCGCTCCGGACGTGTCGGTGGACCTGAACGCATCGGGAGCCGACACCTCTTTCCGCTCCTACGGCGTCATCCGTGAGCGCGGCGCCGTGGCGGCGCGCACGTCGGGGCAGGAGGTACTCGTCGGGCCGGTGCGGCCGGCCGAGTTGATTCCGACGATGTTCGGGGCGTTGCCGGAGGTCGAAGCAGGTTCGGGAGCGCCGGCGAACGTCGGCTACGCGGATTACCGGCGGGCGTGCCGCGCGGGTGACCACGAGGGCGCGAGCGGATTCCTGGACGCGCTGGCCGAGGCCGGGGTGCGGTCGTCGCAGGCGTCGATGTTCCTGCGCGCGATCGAGGGCAGGCGCGCGGGCGGGTACGTCGGTGCGACCTCGCGCACACGGGGACGCACGCCGGGCACCGTGAACTGGGTCGATACCGAGCACGGCCGCTACGCGCTGCGCAAACTCGGTGACTGGGTGACCGTGACGCCTGCCGATGCGGCGAGATTGCGGGGCATGGCCGAGGAAATGGTCGACGATCTGACCTAAGGTCGCGGGCATGAGCACGCAGGGCAGCGACGCCACGAGCACGGGCGCACCGGAAGGCACCCGCACATCAGGAGGCAGCACGTCTGCCGGCAGCGGCATCCCCGAGGTTCTGTGGACGCCGACGCCGGAGCAGGTCGAGCGGACGCGAGTGGCGGATTTCCGCCGGTGGCTGGCCGACGAGCGCGGCGTGACCACGAAGAACTATGCGCAGCTGCACGAGTTCTCGACGACGTCCCTCGGCGATTTCTGGTCGGCCGTCGCCGAGTATCTGGGTGTGATCTGGCACGACGAACCGGGCCGGGTGCTGGCGGAACCGGAAATGCCGGGCACGACGTGGTTCGCGGACGGCACGCTGAACTACGCCGAGCACGCCCTGACCGGTGGGGTCGCGGGCGCGGCGAAGGCCGACGACGAGATCGCGGTGATCTTCACGCGGGAGGACGACCTCGAGCGGGAGCTGACGTACGGCGAGCTGCGCGGCCAGGTGGCGGCGGCGCGCGCCGGCTTGCGGGAACTGGGCGTCGGCAAGGGTGACCGCGTGGTGGCACTGGCGCCGAACTGCCCGGAGACCCTCGTGGCGTTCCTGGCCACGGCGAGTCTCGGCGCGATCTGGTCGTCGTGTTCGCCGGACTTCGGAGTGCGCGCGGTGGCTGACCGGTTCACGCAGATCGAGCCGAAGGTGCTGATCGCGGTCAACGGTTACCGCTACAACGGGCGCGCCTTCGACATCCGCCCCACTGTCGACGAACTTGTCGGGCAGTTGCCGGACCTCGGCTCGACGGTGCTGATCGACTACGAGGGCGGCGGCACCATGTCCGGCGCCCGCGGCTGGGACGACCTGCTCGCGGCGCATGCCGGTGCCGAGCTCGCGTTCGACGCCGTCGAGTTCGACCACCCGCTGTGGATCCTGTACTCGTCGGGCACGACCGGTCTGCCCAAGGGCATCGTGCAGGGGCACGGCGGCATCACGGTCGAACACCTGAAGGCCCTCGCGCTGCAGCAGGATCTCGGGCCGGATGAGCGGTTCTTCTGGTTCACCACGACCGGCTGGATGATGTGGAATTTCCTGATCTCCGGGCTGCTCGTCGGTTCGACGGTGGTGCTGTACGACGGCAGCCCCGGACACCCCGATCTGGGTGCGCTGTGGCGGCTGGCCGCCAGGCACCGCGTGACGGTGTTCGGCACGTCGGCGCCGTTCGTGCAGAGTTGCTTGAAGGCGCACCTGAAGCCGGCCGAGGACCTGGACCTGTCGTCGCTCCGGGCGATCGGATCGACGGGGGCTCCGTTGTCGGAGGAGGGTTTCCGGTGGATCGCCGACGCCATTGGGCCACAGGTGCAGATCTGTTCGGTTTCCGGCGGTACGGACCTGTGCACGGCGTTCGTCGGTTCGGCTCCGGACGTGCCGGTGTGGCTGGGTGAACTGTCGTGCCGGAGCCTGGGCGCGGCGGTGCACGCCTACGACGACAGCGGGCGCGCGGTCGTCGACGAGGTGGGCGAGCTGGTGGTCACCAAGCCGATGCCGTCGATGCCGGTGATGTTCTGGAACGACCCGGACGGCAGCAGGCTGCGCGAGGCGTACTTCGAGGACTTCCCCGGTGTGTGGCGGCACGGGGACTGGATCAAGATCACCCGGCGCGGTTCGGCGATCATCTACGGCCGCAGCGATTCGACGCTCAACCGCGGCGGCGTGCGGATGGGCACCGCCGAGTTCTACCGCGTCGTCGAGAGTTACGAGGCGGTGGTGGACTCGCTGGTGATCGACACGTCAGCGGCGGGCGAGGAGGGCGAGCTGGTGTGCTTCCTCGTGCTCGCGGAGGGTGTGACCCTGGAGGACCTGGAGCCGGACCTGCGGAAACAACTGCGCGCGGCGTTGTCGCCGAGGCACGTGCCGGACCGGTTCGTGGTGGTCGACGCGGTTCCCCGGACGCTGAACGGGAAGAAGTGCGAGGTGCCGGTGAAGAAGATCCTCTCCGGTGCCGATCCGGATCGTGCCGTGTCCCGTGACGCGCTGGCCAACCCGGACGCGCTGACGGCCTTTGTGGAGTACGCCGAACGCTCCTGACCCGCATGTCCTGCGTTCGGGAGCGCGTGTCCTGCACTCAGACCCGCGTGTTCTGCGCTTAGTCCTGCGTTCGGTCATCGTCCGCGCTGCCGCACGACTGCGTCCTCGGGCGTGTCCTGCAGCGCCGTTGCCGTCCGTGGAGGTTAGGTCTCGCCGTGGTCGCTGCTGCTCGGTGGCCGCGGTGAGGCGGGCCGCGACGGGCGCGGTGAGACCGAGGGGCCGACCCCGCACCCACCTGTGGGTCTGCGCGAGCCGATCTACACAAATCGAGATCACGCAGGTCACGCGCATCGCGGTGCGGTCGTGCACGCGAAAGGGGGGTGGCTGGAAGTCTGGCATGGGGCATGCGTAAACTATGACGGCAGTGGTCGCGACCGACCCGGGAGGCTTCGCCTAGTCCGGTCTATGGCGCCGCACTGCTAATGCGGTTGGGAGTAACCCTCCCTCGCGGGTTCAAATCCCGCAGCCTCCGCTGACACTCGGAACACCCCGAGCGTCGGACCCGGCAAGCCGTCGGGTACAATTGAAAACGATGCGCCTGTAGCTCAACGGATAGAGCATCTGACTACGGATCAGAAGGTTTGGGGTTCGAATCCCTACAGGCGCGCACCACAAGAAACCCCCTGTACGCAGGGGGTTTCTTGCTGTCTGGGGCCGACTCTGTCCCAGCTGTGTTGATCTTTGGACCCAGCGTTGGACCCAGAGCTTGTTAGCTTGATCCCTATGGAGGGGTCTTCTGCAGCACGTAAGCCTCGGAGTCGGGGCGCCATCGATCGTCGGCCCAGCAGCTTCCGGGTTCGAGTGTCAGCGGGCCAGGACCCGGCGACGGGGGAACGAATCCGCCTCATTGAAACCGTTCCGATCGAGAAGCCCGGCAACGAACGCTCCGAGCGAGCCGCACGCAAGGAAGCCGAGAAGGTTCTGACCCGTCTGCAAAACGAGGCGGACGAGCTGAAGGTCGCGCGGACGAAATCGACCTTCGGTGCTCTGCTCGACAGGTGGCTGGCACAGCACGAGGTCGATGCGACAACGCGGATGAACTACGAGTCGGCCATTGAGCGCTACATCCGGCCGGAGCTGGGGGAAGTGCCGCTGGTGTTGCTCGTGCGGGATGCGTCGGAGCGGCTGGAGCGCTTCTATGCGGACCTACGTCGGTGCAGTGCGCGGTGCAGCGGTAAGCCGTTCATCGAGCATCGTGTCGAGGGGCCGCACGAGTGTCGGGAGGTGCAGCACCGCCGCCCTCCGGGTCGCCGCCCAGCGGCTGGCTACCCGCCGCATGACTGCGAGGCGATGGGCTGCACGGTCGTCGAGTGTCAGCCCCACGTCTGCGCGCCCTATTCGGCCTCGAGCGTGCGACAGGTCCACGCCATCATCAGTAGTGCCCTGTCGGCGGCGATGCGGTGGGGATGGATCGCGTACAACCCTGCGCCGGCCGTGAAGTTGCCGGCCAAGCGGCGCCCGCAGCCGCAGCCGCCTTCCTCGGCGGACATGGCGCGCATCGTGGAGGCCGCGTTCAACGCCGACGAATGGTGGGGGACGTACGTCTGGTTGTCAGCCGTGACCGGGGCGCGTCGCGGCGAGATTGTGGCGCTGCAGTGGTGCGATGTTGATTGCGACGCCGGCATCGTCCTGCTCGATGAGAACTATGTGCGCGGGCCGGACGGCATGCTGGTGAAGGATACGAAGACGCACCAGGCGCGGCGGGTTTCGATCGACGACGACACCGTGACCCTGCTTCGGCAGTACCGGGGGAGTTGCGAAGAGCAGCTGCAGAGCCTCGGCCTGAAACTTGAGGGGACGACGTGGCTGTTCTCGGCGAAGCCGGACCTGAGCCGCCCGCGTGACCCGAGCGCGCTCACGCGTCGATACGCGAAGCTCGTCGAGTCGTTGGGAATCGCGACGAAGCTCAAGGAACTGCGGCACTACTCCGCGACGGAACTACTGACCGCCGGTGTGGACCTGCGCACGGTGGCCGGACGTCTCGGTCACGGCGATGGCACCACCACATTGCGGCATTACGCCGCGTGGGTCGGAGCTGCGGACAAGGAAGCGGCGACAAAGCTGGCGGGACGTATGCCGAAGCTCAACCGGCCCGGTTCATAGCGAGCGGAGGTCGACGGCAGCGATCGTCATGTCGTCGGCGACTTTCGAGCGTGGAAGTGTCGCGCCCTCGGGGTCGGACTGCTTGAGCCAGGTTTCGCAGCGCTGCAGCAGGCTTGCGATGCTCGCATCGTCCATTCGGGACACCTTGCGCCAGTCGTCGAGGCCCAGGTGGGCCAAGGGTTCGTAGGCACCATCGGTCGCGAGTACCGCCCACGTGATGTCGCCGGTTGGAACACTGCGCTCGAACGCATGGTGAGCGGCGCTGGGATCGGCTTCCGCGATCCAGTAGCCACCTTCGATGTTCCGGTGCTTCCGTTGTTCACGTTGTAGGTCCGCGAGCAGTTCGCGGTGTGTGTCGTCGTAGCCGTGGCCATGAGCGAGACGGCGACGGTATTCGGCCCTTTCCGGAAGGTGGAGCTCGTCGAGTCGGTGGTCGGCGAGCTCGTGGCAGGCGTGGTCGTCACCGTAGTAGATCGTGCTGTCGCCCAGGACATAGAGATCGATCCTGTCGTCGGCGTGGCGCAACACGGTGACGGTGCTCGAGGGAGACGCGTCTCCCTCGATGCCGAGTTCATCGGCGGCAGCCGCTATAGCGTGAGCCACGGCGTCGGCTACAGCGATGTCAGGGGACGCGCGTAGCTGATCGCTGATGCCATTTCCGAGCGCGTCGACGTATGCCCCGGTGGACACGTCGACCGGAGCGAACGGGCTGGCCCCGTCGAGAACGGCGACAGCTCGGTCGGTTGTGAAGACCCGGTCTTGGCTGCGAGCGGTGTCCGGAAGCTGAGCGGTGTGGATACGCATTCGATCACCAACCGTAGGGGCCGGCCACGAGTTCACTGCCGGTGATCGTCGTTTCGTCCTCGTCGAACGTGCAGCGAACGATCCCGCTGAACGAGGTATCGCCAGCTTCCTTGAACAGGTGGGCGATGTTCTCGGTGAGGTAGTGCAGGACGCCACTGGAGCCAACGGCGGTGATGCCGGCGATGTGGGTGATCACGCGCCCGTCGTGCTTGTGCCTGGCGAAGTAGCCGAATTCCGCCCGTGTCGGCGGGTCGTCGAGACGTGGCGAGTAGTAGTGCTCGTTCTTGACGTGGTCCTCGATGCGCCATTTGCCGTCGGGCTTCGCGAAGCCGAGCTCGGCGTCTTCTTCCAGCAGGAGGAGAGCCACGGGCGCGGAGCGCGGGCCGCAGATGATGACGGCGTCGCCGTCCGGAAGGTCTTGCCGTTCCGGTTCGATCGAGAAGCGTTCGCTGGCGAGCGAGAAGCTCCCGAGGAGCGTTTCCGCTTGTTCTTGCGCCTGCGCGTCGGACGCGTCGATGTAAGTGCGCATGCGGTGGTCTTCGCCGCGGCGGAGAGGGACGCCGACCGCGACTGGGCCGACGCCGAAGAAAGCGCGCTCGGGGCCAGGGGCCGAGCCTCTGATCTGCGTGATCCGGCCCTTGGAGATACCCAGCGCTGCGGCGATCTCGGTGTAGCTCAGTTCCTTGTCGCGGTGCGCTTCTTCGATGGCTGCCTTGCGCAGGCGAGCTAGTTCGGTGGCCCGCTGCTGGTAGTGCGTCATCAGCGCGGTTGCCCGCCGTGCCCTGCGTACCGGGTCGTCGTCTGTCCGGACCGAGTCGAAGTCATCCAAGTCCGCCATGCCCCGAGTTTAGAGGGGCTTGACGGGCTTCGCGATGGGCCCCTACAGTGCTGTTTATCCCCCCTAAACGCCACTCATGCCAAAAGTGCGGGGAGGGAGTTTAGGGGTCTAAACAAACTGGAGGAGACCGTGGAACAGGCAAGCAATCCGGCAGGGGGAGCAGGGGCCGACAGGCCGCGCCTCGCCTTCTACAACGTCGCGGAGACCGCTGACCTCCTGCGCATGGATCAGTCGACGCTCTACCGGCATCTGCGCAGCGGCCGGTTTCCGGCCGTCAAGATCGGTGGACGTTACGTCGTGCCGCGCCAGGTGGTCGAGCGCCTGGTCGACGAGGTGATCGCAGCAGGCCGCTGCGTCGACGTCGCCGAATGGGCCGCACGAGCCGCGCTGTCCGGGGGTGCGGCATGAGCCTGGGTACGAGGAAGAGTCGCGCGAAGTTCACGCGTCGAGTGGTTGCCGGCGGTGTGGCGTTGTTCGGCCTGGGTTGGCTGATGTCGCGGATGCCGGCCGAGACGCCGGGGCAGGAGTTCTGGCCGTGGTTGATGATCGCCGGGGCGTTGCCGCTGGTGACGGTGGTCGTGCTGGTGGCGCGTCGTCGGACGGGCACGGTCGGGACGGTGTCGCGGTGGTCGCGTCGGTCGAAGCGTAACGACGGTGTGGCCTCGCCGTGGACGATCCTGCGCACGGCGTCGTGGTTCGCGGTGCGCCGGAAGGCCGCGGTGCTGCGGCCGCACCTGCGGCAGATGTCGTGGTGGCGCCGCTGGACGGTGCCGATCACCGAGCTGGCGACGCCGCTGGCGCGGGTGGGCCCGCTGCGGGTGTGGTCGCCGATCGAGGACGTGACGCTGCGTCTGGGCGGGCCGCGCACGGGTAAGACCGGCGAGTTGGCCGGCCGCATTCTCGATGCGCCCGGTGCGGTGATCGCCACCAGCACGCGGACCGACCTGGTGGAGCTGACCGGGGCGTGCCGTGCCCGGACGGGGCCGGTGAGTGTGTTCAACCCGTCCGGTCTGGGCGGCATGGAGTCGTCGGTGACGTTCGACCCGCTGTCGGGTTGCGAGGAGCCGAAGACGGCCACCGTGCGAGCGGCGGACTTGCTGTCGGGTGCTGCGACCTCGGTCGGCGGTGGGGACATGGAGTTCTGGCAGTCCCAGGCCCGCCGGGTGTTGGCCTCGCTGATGCACGCCGCCGCCCTGGGCGGGGGCTCGATGCGCGATGTGCTCGCGTGGGTGGCCGACCCGGACAACGCAGGCACGGAGGTACAGCGGTTCCTGCGTCGCTCGCCCGAGCCAGCGTTCGAGCAGGACGCGTTGCAGTTCCTCGGGACCAACGAGCGCACCCGGTCGTCGATCTGTTCGACGATCATGCCCGCGCTGGGTTGGCTGACGGATGCGACGGCGTCGGCCGCTGCGGCCGAGGGTTCGTTCGACGTGGCGGAGTTGCTGGCCGGCCGCGGCACGGTGTTCATGCTCGGCGCCGAGGATTCACAGGTCGCACCGCTGGTGACGGCGTTGACCGGGCACATTGCCCGTGAGGCGCGGCGGCTGGCGGCGTTCGAGCCCGGCGGCCGGCTGGACCCACCGTTGACGATGGCGCTGGACGAGGCCGCGCTGATCTGCCCGGTTCCGCTGGACAACTGGACGGCCGACATGGGCGGTCGCAACGTCACGATCCACATCGCCGCGCAGTCGCGCAGCCAGTTGCGCCAGCGCTGGGGTGACGACGGCGCCGCGACGATCCTGAACAACTCCGCCGCGCTGATGATCTACGGCGCCACGCGGGATTCCGAGGACCTCGCCGCGTATTCGGCCCTGGCGGGTGAGCGCTACGAGGAGACGCCGACCTGGGATGAGGACGGCGAGCTGAAGTCGGTGTCCTCGCAGCGGGTGCCGGTGCTGACGCAGTCGCAGATCGCGCAGCTTCCTCCGGGGCGGGTGCTGATGATCCGGCGGAACATGCCGGCGGCTGTCGGCCGGGTGCGCATGGCGTGGAAGCGCCACGACGTGCGGGCCGAGACTCGCGCCGCGCGTCGGTACGAGCGGCTGACGCGGTGGAGCGAGGCGTGGCTGCGGTTCGCCGACCGCGTCGAGGAATGGGCCTCCCAGGACAAGTTCGCCAAGGCGCGCCGCAAGCTCGGCGTCCACCTCGACGTCGATCGGGCCCGCGGCCCGCAGCACGTGCACTCCGATGTGGACGGAGGTGTGTCCCGATGAACTCCGCACAGACCGGCCGGCGCTTCCTGGCCGACAACCCGTTGTGGTGGTTCGCCCACGACGAGCAGTGCGAAGCCTGCGACGAAGTGGTCGCGCGCTACCCGCACCTCGACGACCTGTGCCCGTTCCACCGCGGCCAGGCCGACGGCATCGAACGCATGGCGCGCCTCGTGGCCGCGATCGCTGCCGACCCGGAGATCGGCGCAGCGGTTGACGAGCTGATCGCCCAGCGCCCCGACCTTCGCATCGGAGGTGAGCGGCGATGAGCGAGATGCCCGAGTACGCGACGGCCGAGGCCGTGAGCGGTGTCGCGCTGGAAGTCGACGGGCTGCGCCGCCGTTTCGACCAGCTCGGCAACAGGCTCGGCCCGGTCGAGGCGTGGGGCGCTCGGCTGGACGCGATCGAGCAGCAGTTGGCCGAGACGGCCGAGCAGTTGCGCCAGTTGGTCACGGCCTCGGGGAAGACCGCGGTCGCGTCCTGGCTGGCGCTGCCCGAGGACGACGAGCAGGCCCAGCACCTCATGGCCGAACTCGTGGCCTGGCTGCAGACGGTGTTCCTCCGTTACCCGGACGCCGCCGAGGTGCTGCCGGATTGCTGGGCCTGGCACCCGGAGGTGGTCGAGGAGCTGCTGTGGCTGATGCAGGCCTGGTCGAGCGCCTACTTCGACCAGTCGGGCGGCGTGCTGCGGGTGGCCGACTGGCACGACCGCTACCGGCCAGGTGTGGTGCGGCGCTTGTCGGCCCGGGCGGGCAAGTGCTCGCTGGAGAACCACACGAGCCCGGCCGGGGCGCCGGTCGCCCCGCTGGCTGATTCGGCCGGCCAGCTCGCCGAGTGGTGGGCGACGAGTCGCCGCCGGCCCGCGCCGGAACCGAGCGACGAGCAGTTCGCGGCCGCCGCGCCGCGCCGAACCCGCGGAGGGATGCGCCGATGAGTACTCAGCCCACCACTGCGAGCCGCGGCGGTATCCGCCGTTGGGCACTGTGGATTCCTGGCTTGCTGGTCGCGCTGGGCGCGGCGGCGGCCACAGCACACGGCCTGTTCGAGGTCACGGTGGCCGCGCATGTGCCGGCTGGGATCGCCTGGGTGTACCCGGTGATCACCGACGGGCTCGCGCTGGTGGCCTACCTCGCGACGATCGCGCTGGCCGCCCACGCGCGCCGCTACGCCTGGTTCGTGGTCGTGCTGGCCGCGGGCGTGTCTGGTCTGGCCCAGGCGGCCTACCTCGCCGGCGGGGTGCACACCACGTCGCCGGAGTTGCGGTTCGGGATCGGTGCGTGGCCGGCCGTGGCGGCGGCGATCGCGGCGCACCTGCTGTTCCTGATCGCTCACGCCGACCGCGCCGAGGACGCCGGACACGACGCACCAGCCGAGGCGGAGACACCGGCCAGCGATGCGCCGGCCCCGGCGGAGCGTCCGGTGCCGGCTGTCGACCCGGCGGTGCCGGTTGTCCGGCCGCCCGAGGAAACGAGGCCGGCGCCGTCGGCGAACGAGCGTCCGACCGTGCAGCTTCCGGCCGTCCGGCCGGAACCGTCCGAGGCGCCGTCCGGTCCCGCGGCCGTTCAGCCGGAGCCCGTCCAGCCGGTCGGCCGTACGGAACCGGTGGACGCGGCGCCGTCCGAACCTGTCCAGGCGCGGCCGGTTGCCGGGCCGGTGGGGGCGCGGCCGTCCGGCGGTTCGCAGCGCGAGCGCGCCCACGCAGCGGCCGTCCAGTACTCCGACGAGCACGGCGCGCTGCCGACCGTGAGCCGTCTGGCCGAGATGGCGGGAGTGTCCCGAGGCACCGCAGGCGAAGTCCTCAAAGCCCTTCGGGAGACGTCGACCGAGCTTCATTTGGTCACCGCCAGCGACGTGCAGGAAGCCCAGTGATGACTGCGACGAGTTTTCGAGCCTTTCCAGTGTTGAGTCAGGTAGTAGCGATTGAGTTGGAGCGAGGAGGAGTTGAGGTTTTTGAAGGAGAAGAAGAGAAGAAGAAGGGAACACACCTAGGCATCACGATCCGTGGGGGCGCGGACCTGCGGTCCTGCGCGGAGGCCGCGGCGGGCGCTGCGCGCCGCCGCGGGGCCGATTCCGGCCCGGTTGCGGGGTGGTCGCGGTGCTGACGATCTCGACGGGACACAGCGCGGAGTACCTGTTGGGCGCCGTGGCTACGGGCCGGGAGAACTACTACACCGGCGCCGTGGCCGCGGGGGAGCCGCCGGGCCGCTGGTACGGCCGAGGAGCCGAGGCGCTGGGCTTGCAGGGGTTGGTGGACAGCCAGGACATGACCGCGCTGTACGAGCGGTTCATCGACCCGCGCGACGAGGCGTTCAGGACGCCTGAACAGTGGGACGAGGCGTCCACTCTGGGCCAAACCGGACGGAAATACCGTACGGAGGACCAGCTTTACGCCGAGGCACTGGAACGCGAGCCGGACGCCGGTCCTGAACGCCGCGCCGAACTCCGACTGGACGCCGGTAAGCGGGCGCAGCGGAACGTGGCGTTCCTGGACGCGACGTTCAGCGTCCAGAAGTCGATCACCGTGCTGCACACGGCGTTCGAGGCCCAGGAGGTCGCCGCCCGCACCGCCGGGGACGAGACCGGAGCCGAGGCGTGGGCGACGCACCGCCGTGCCGTCGAGGACGCGATCTGGGCAGGTAACCGGGCGGCGCTGGACTACCTGTCCGAGCACGCCGGCTACTCGCGTATCGGCCACCACGGCGGAGCGGCCGGCCGCTACATCGACGCGCACGACTGGACCGTTGCGAGCTTCTTTCAGCACGACAACCGCGACCACGACCCGCAACTGCACATCCACAACGCGATCCTGAACCGCGTCCAGGGCGCCGACGGCAAGTGGCGCACCCTCGATTCGAAGGCCATCCACAAGTTCCGCGGCGCGGCCTCGGCGGTGGGCGAGCGCACCACCGAGGAGCACCTGAGCCGCGCACTCGGCGTGGAGTTCGCGACCCGCCCGGACGGCAAGTCCCGCGAGGTCGTCGGCATCGCCCCCGAGGTGATGGACCTGTTTTCCAACCGGCGGCGGGCGATCACCGAGCGCACGCGCGAGCTGGTCGAGGCGTTCGAGACCAAGTTCGACCGCAAGCCGACCTCGCTCGAGCTTGACCGGCTGCAGCGCCAAGCCGCGTTCGCCACTCGCAGCGCCAAGAGCCACGACGGCGAGACGATTGAGGAGCGCCTGGAGCGGTGGGACCGGCAGCTGCGTGCCGAGGTCGCCGGCGGCCTGGCCGGCGTTGCCGACGGGGTGCTGGCCACCGGGCAGCAGCAGCCCGAGGCGGCCGAGTGGTCGCCGCGGGCGGTGGTCGAGACCGCGCTCGCGGACGTGCAGGCACGCAAGGCCGCCTGGACCCGCGCCGATTTGACCCGCGCGATCAGCGACGCGCTGCCCGACCACGTCGGCCTCGCCGACGGCGCCGACGTGGCGCGGCTGTTGGACAGCCTCACCGACACCGCCCTGGACGCCGCGGTCGCGCTGGATACCCAGCGTCCGGGCGACGCGGCTCTACCCGGCGAGCTGCGGCTGGCCGATGGACGCTCGGCCTACGACGCCCCGGCCGGACGGCTGTACGCGACACCGGACCACGTCCACACCGAACGCGCCCTGGCCGCCGCCACGGCCGAGGCCGCCGGCGAGGCGATGACCGACGCCGGCGCGCAGCGGTTCCTGCAGCAGCTCCGCGAGAGCGGTATCGAGCTCGGCGCCGACCAGGCCGCGGCCGTGCGCGGCGTGCTCACCTCGGGTTCGCAGGTCGAATCGCTCATCGGACCGGCCGGTACGGGCAAGTCCTTCGTGGTCGGCACCGTGGCGAAGGCCTGGCAGGACCCGCAGATGTGGGGTGATGCGACGCCGCGGAAGGTCGTCGGCCTGGCCACGAGCCAGCGCGCCACCGACGTGCTGGCCGGTGAGGGAGTCGCCGCACGCAACGTCGCGCGCTGGCTGGCCACGCAGGACCGCCTCGCCTGTGGCAGCGCGGCCGCCGAGGACCAGCAGTGGCACCTGCAGGCCGGCGACGTCGTGGTCGTCGACGAGTCGGCGATGACCGACACCGCCGACCTGTCGGCCATCCACGGCCACGTCGCCGCGGCCGGGGCGAAACTGCTGTTGGTCGGCGACCACAAGCAGCTCGCCGCGGTCGGCGCCGGCGGCGGTATGGACCTGGTCGCCGCCCGCGGCGCGTCCTACGAGCTCGTCGACGCCCGCCGGTTCACCGGCGAGTGGGAACGCGAGGCCTCGCTGCGCCTGCGCGCCGGCGACGAAACGGTGCTCGACGAGTACCACCGCCACGGCCGGCTGCGCGACGGCGGCGCGATCGAGCAGACCGAACAGGCCGCCACCCGCGCCTGGCTCGGCGACACCCTGGCCGGCAAACACTCCGTGCTGGTGGTCGACACCAACGAGCAGGCCGCCGAACTGTCCTCGCAACTGCGCGCCGAACTCGTCCGGCTCGGCCAGGTCTCCGAAACCGGGGTGCCGCTCGGGCTGCAAGGCACCTACGCCGGTGTCGGCGATCTGGTGCAGGCCCGCCTCAACGGCTGGGACCTCGCCGGCTACCAGGGCAACCGGCGCGGCCCGATCAACCGCGAGCAATACCGCGTCCTCGAGGCCGGCGACGACGGACACCTCGTCGTCGCCCCGATCGTCGGCCGCGGCCCCGAGGGCGAACAGCTCGGCGACCGCATGACCCTGCCCGCCGACTACGTGGCCGAGCACGTGGCGCTCGGCTACGCCTCGACCGTGCACGCCGCCCAGGGCATGACCGTCGACACCAGCCACATCGTCGTCACCGGCCGCACCGGCCCGGAAGCGCTCTACGTGGGCCTCTCACGCGGCCGTGAGGGCAACACCGCACACGTCGTCACCCGCGCCGTGGCCGAGGACGCAGCGACGGGGGAGACGGCCGAGGCGTTGCACCGCAACCCGGCCGCCGTGCTCGCCGCGACCCTCGAAGGAGCCGACCCCACACGGTCGGCGCTGGCCACGGCCACCGAATCCGCCCAGGACGTCGAGTCCGTGCGCACGCCGGCCGAGTTGTTCGCCGACGCCGTCGAGCTCGCCACGGCCGGCCGCACCGCCGGGTGGCTCGATCAGCTCGCCGCCGACGGTGTGCTGTCGGCAGAGCAGCGGGCCCAGCTCGCCGCCGAGGACGGCGCCGCGGACCTGTCGAAGGTGCTGCGCCGGGCCGAGTTGGCCGGCCACGATCCGCAGCACGTGTTGCGGGCGGCCGTGGTCGAGGACAGCCTCGAGGACGCGCGGCAGCTGACGTCGGTGCTGCGCCACCGCATCACCACCCTGCGCCGGCTCGACCCGACCACCGACAGCTACGCCGAGCGCGTGCCCCAGGTCGCCGACCCGGAGTGGCAGACCTACCTCACCTCGCTGGCGGCCACGGCCGACCAGCGGCAGCTCGACCTCGGCCGGCAGCAGGCCGCCGAGCCCGAACCGTGGGCCCTCGAGGCGTTCGGGCTGTGCCCCGATGACCCGGACCAGGCGGCCGAATGGGTTCACAACGTCGGCACCGTCGCCGCCCACCGCGAGCTCACCGGCCACGACGACCCGGCCGAAGCGCTGGGCACGCCGCCGAAGGCCGGCCAGGTCGAGGCCTACGCCTCGTGGCGTTCGGCCTGGCGTGTGCTGGGCCGGCCCGAGGCCGACCGTGACGAGCTCGAGATGAGCGACGGCCAGCTGCGCATGCGCGTGCGGGCCGCCGAACGGGAGAACACGTGGGCGCCGCGCTACGTGGCCAACGAGCTCGCCGGTATCCGCGAGACCGCCGAGCAGCACCGCCACACCGCCGCCCTGCAGGCCGCCGAAGCAGACGCCGCCACGGACGAGGCCGAGCGCGAGCGGCTCCGCCGTGAGGCCGACGAAGCCGCCGCGCTGGCCGAGACGCTCGAGGCACGCACGGCCGAGCTCGAAACGGCCGAGAAGGCCCGCGGAAAGTGGCTCGCCCACACCGCGGCCACCCGCGCGGCCGCCGACCGTGCCGCCGCGGAACTGTCCGCCCGGCACGCCGACGAGCCGGCCGTCGAGGAGACGGTCACGGCTGCCGAATGGCTACAGGCACACGCCGAGGCCGAGGCCGCCGAGGACCCGCACCGCGAGATCACCGCCGAGCACGAACTCGCCGACGTCGCCGCCGAACGCGACGCCGACCAAGCCGCCGACGCAGAGCAGGCGGCGGAGGCCCAGCTTGCCGCCGACGCGCAGCGGGAAGCGGAGGCCGAGCAGGTCGAGGCGGTGGTCGAGACCGGCCTCGAGGACGTGCGCGAGCAGGTCGCCGATGAGGCGGCGCAGGTCGACGAGGACGCCGTGCGGGTGCCCTCGGCCGACGAAACCGCCGATACCGTCGACCGCGCCCAGCGCGCCCTGGCCGAGATCGCCGAGCGGCAGGCCGCTGACCAGGCCCGCGAGGCCGAGGAAGCCCACGCGGCGCAGCTCGCGCGCTGGCAGGTCGAAGAACAGGCCGAGGCCGCCGAAGCGGCCGCCGACGACGTCGCCGAGATCGGCGCCCAGTAGGGGATGCGGGTCAGTGAACGGCCGGGAGTTGGAGCGGCGGCGGGCCGCTGTGACGCCACGCCCAGCGCAGCGTCGCGCACACCGCCTCGCACCAGCCCGGCCGTTCGGCCAGCCAGGCCGGCACCGGCCGCTGCAACGCCAGCTTCTCCGCCGCCAGCACCTCGGCCTCGATCAGCTCTTCATAAGCCCGGTCCTTGCGACGGGTCACCGGAGCCGAGGCCGGCAGGCGCCGGCCGTTGAGCTCGATCGAGCCGTGGGCCATCCAGCGACACGTCATCGACACACCGGAGGCGTACCAATCCCGGTCCGCCGCCGCGCGGTGGCCGGCCTCGACCCACACCCGGGCGAACTCATCCAGCGGAACCCGCACATTCCGCGGCGGAATCCGCTGCACGTCAGCCTCGGTGACCTCCATGCCATCGAGGCTCGCACGCCCCACCGACAGTCCGCAGCGGCCACACAGGCGCCCCGCGGCAGGTCGGCGCTGCGGCATGAGCTCAAGGCCGCACGGCCCAGAACCCCTGTTGCGCCTGCGGCGCTGCCCTGTCGAGACGCGACAAACGTAGCCACTCACCCCGACTGCGGCGCACAAGTTCCGATACCACGACGCCACCTCACCAGCAAGGCGGGCACAACATCTTGGCCGCAAAAAGCGCGCGCCCAAGATCTTCTGCCCTTCCTCCTTGCTGGCGAGCCTCCGGCGCCGCGGTTGCGCTCGCCTGCGGGCAGGCCCCGAAAAACACCGGGCCTGCCCCGCAGCCCCAAAACCCGGCCGACTGACCAACAAACCGGAGGAAGGAAACGCCATGGGAATCGTTTACCAAGGGCCGTACGCCCACAAGATCGGCGACTACGAGGGACGCGCCGCACAACTCCTCGCCGACGGCACCTACTCCCGCCGCTGGTTGATCGACGAGACGGCCTACGAGTGCCATGAAGCCGCCTGTCAGTGCGGTTGGCGAGGCAACCGCTACCCAGCCGGCCCACGAGGCGAAGAACTCGCCCTCGACGAATGGGACCGCGCCCACCTGCGCCCACTCATCAACGCCGAAGCACGCCAACACAGCCTCCGCGCCGACCGCCTCCTGCTTCACAGAGAGCATCCGCCGCGACCTGGCCGAGAAGACCGACGAGCACGGCCAGCGCGTACTCACCACGCACAGCCGCGGCCTACTCGACGCCGTCGAGCAGCTCGAGCACTTGCTCGACTGCCTCACGGGCGACTGAACCAAGAGCCGGCGAACTCGGAAAGGAGGTGACCAGCATGTGCCGCGAAGGCTGCTACAAGCACTACATCAACGGCAAATGGATCTGCTGCAAGTGCGGCCACTGACACGAGCTCACAGTTCACTGGCAGGCCGGCTGCCGTGAACCGTCGGTCGTCTGTGGAAAGGTGTCGCACCCTGCGTGGTGGCGTTCAGATGTTCGCCGTGGCGCACTAGGCTGGCCGGCGACGCGATCCCGCCATGCGGAGGAGCCTTAGCAAGGAAGCCAACACGGTGGAGGGAACCCGAGATGAGCAGCCAGTCGAGCATCGAGTGGACTGAGACGACGTGGAACCCAACCACTGGATGCGATCGAGTGTCGGCCGGTTGCGATCACTGCTACGCCCTGACACTCGCGAAACGCCTCAAAGCAATGGGCTCCGACAAGTATCAAACGGATGGCGATCCACGGACCAGTGGCCCAGGTTTCGGGGTTGCCACGCACGTAACCGCACTGGCTGAGCCCTTCCGGTGGCGTGCGCCGCGGCTTGTGTTCGTCAACTCGATGAGCGACCTTTTCCACGCACGTGTGCCAGTCGAGTTCATTCGCCGCGTGTTCGCAGTCATGGAACAGACCCCCCAGCACACCTACCAATTGCTAACCAAACGGAGCCGCCGACTGCGTCGGCTTGCGTCGTCACTGGAATGGCCGAGCAACTTGTGGGTTGGCGTGTCGGTCGAGAATGACCGGGTGCTTGACCGCATCGACGACTTGCGCGCTGTCCCAGCTGCGGTGCGCTTCCTCTCCTGCGAACCGCTACTCGGCCCATTGCGTCAACTCGAACTCGGTGGCATTGGCTGGGTAATCGCGGGCGGTGAGTCAGGGGCCGCTGCCCGCTCCGTCGAGGCCGACTGGCTTCGCGACCTGCGCGATCAGTGCCAACTCGCCAATGTCCCGTTCTTCTTCAAGCAGTGGGGCGGGCGCACTCCGAAAGCTGGCGGGCGCCTGCTCGACGGGCGAGAATGGAACGAGTATCCCCAACCATGCCAGCCTGTCGTAATTTAATCGCTAGGCGAACTGAACCAGTGTTTTTGCGGGAAAAGTTCCCTTCCTTTTTTGGTTAGGGCTAGTAATGATTCCGCGTTCTTGCATGGGCTTGAGTGTTGCCTTCTTGAGATGTTTTGCAGCGTAAGGCGTCTCTATTACTACGTACTGCTCAAGCGTCTCGACGCTAACACGCTTACCGCGAAATTGTTGGGCCAAATCCTCCTGCAAGGGAAGCGTGTCTGGCTTGATGTCAAACAAGACATCCTGGCCGGCAAGGATGTCGGAGAAGACTGCACCACCACCGGGATCAACGTTCCACATCACCTCCTTCATCGTCTTAAGTCCCATGAAATTGCGAGTTCCATAGAATAGGAAATACCCCGTGTGCCCCGTCTCGTTGATCATCTCGAAACTCTTTACATACTTGAATCCACATGCATCCATCAGCTGCGACTGGTAGAGGTCGTGGAGGAATGTCTTGCGCTCACTGCCCGTCAGGTCTGCTGCTCGCTTGAACTGGTCGGTGCCGAAGAGTTCCGCCAGTCGGTCGTCGATGTTCCCAGCAGCTGCGAAACGATTCACCGTATTGAAGTCGAAGTAGACAAAGAGCTCGCATCGGTCGAATGAAAGCAATCGGCTCAGTAGGTCCATAGATAAACCTTTGACACCAAAAGGATCCACAAAGGCAAAGGTTGGAGCCAGATTCTTCTTCTGCTCCTCTAGGTGCTTGAGGATTCCTTCGGCTACATATTCGAAGCTATCGCACCCGGTTTTGACCTTAATATTTGCAGGCCACGGCTGGTGGTTGGCGATGTACTCGTTTACGACCGTGTCGAGCTTATCGTATCTGTCCTTTTCTGCTTCGTTAAACATAAAGATGAATTCGCTGCTGGACATTGCGTCCTTATGCGTATGTTCCAGTAGTACGTCGAGGGCTTGCACGGGTGAGCCCGGCTTGTCCCCCTTGTAGATGCCCGGCCCGGCAAAGCCATCGATGAAGACAAGGCGACTGTTCCATCTGCTCAGGATAGGGAACCAGGCCTTGAGGTAGCCGGTAAGAAGCTGATGCTTAGCCGCCGTGTGTGGCTTAAGCTCCCACACAGTGTCCTTCTCGCCGCTTCGGGACATTGCTACCCCCACAGATTCCGTCGAAGTACAAGCCTTCCAAGTCGTGTTGCAGCTGCGGAACGTTACTGGATGAGTACCCGGCGAATCTAGCGTCGATCGGGTCGCATGTCCGTCGAACAGGGTCCATTCCTGCTCGCGGATCACACGTCCGCCCGGCCGATAGCAGCGCCCGCCCGCCTGGCGGAATCCTGTCTGCCATAAACGCTTCAAGGCTTTAGTAGCGACCGGCCGACGGTGACGAGTGGACCGACCGGCCACATCTCCGCTGGTCAGCGACGTGGTGACCGACATCGCGTTGCGGTCATCGAACGTACGTTCTAGCTTCTGAGGTGGTGTCGGCCGATCGGGGGAAGCGGTCGGCCGGCACCGCTCAGGAGGTGGGGCAATGTCGATGCGGGGCGAGTTCGGGCCCGAGGGGCTGCCGGTGCGGCCGGAGCTGCGGCACGTGATCACCGATAAGGGCAGCCTCCGATACGACTACCCCCCCACGTGCCCGAAGTGTTCCAGCTCTGACCTGCGCCCCCAGTGGCGGACAGTGATGCGCCAGCCCGGCGTCGACTGCGAATCGTGCGGCTACCAGTGGTGCCTGATCGACCCACGCCAACAGGCACCCATCAGCACAGCCGACACGACAGCCATCGGCCTGAAACTGATCGCACAACCACCACCGACGACCGCCGGCGTCGGCCAGATCCGGCTCTACCTCGACCAGGGCATCGTGAGCGAAGTCGACGTGACGCTGTGCGGCGTCTGCCGCCGCGGCCTGATCGAGCACGTGAGAACCGAACCAAGCCAGCGCCGCCGAGGCTTCGCCAGAACGACCGTAACGGCCGCCCTCGTACGTGGACCGAGCTACAGCTGGGCGACGACCACCGTGAACGACGACCCGATCGCACGAGCGTTCTGGGCCAACTTCCCACGTACCGCCGCCGGCCAACCGCTCTGGTGCGAACACATGCGCACAGCCTGGGAACGCACACCTTGAGGAACCCCAGCCCCTTCTGACCCTGAGACGGTCTTACGCCGTGACGGCCGACTCAAGGCGCCTGCGGCGTCGCTCCGCGATGAGCTCCGGTCACCCTTGACTCGACCACCACGGCGCAAAAGGGGACTGTTTCAGGATCGGCGGGTTCGGCCCGACACAGTCCCCCGGTTCGAGGTGCTCCTTGACAAGGTGCCGGATGCGTAGAAATCTGAAACTGCAATTTCGAAACTACAGTTTCAGGGTTAACTATGGGTGATGATCTTCCAGAGCGACGGCGCGTGCGTGATGCGGAGCTGTTGGAGGCGCTGGCCCATCCGTTGCGGGCCGCGTTGGTTCGCTATCTGATGGCTGTCGGACCGAAGACGCCGAGTGAGTGCGCCCAAAACGTGGGCTCGTCGGCATCGAACTGCAGCTGGCACTTGCGGCAGCTCGCGCGGTTGGGACTGGTTGAGCCTGCGGCAGCGACTGATGGCAGGCAACGGCCATGGCAGGCCTGCGACGTCGGCCTGGATTTAGGCCAGCTCGACCAGGATCCGGTGGTTCGTAGTACTCAGCTGGCGATGGTGGGTAACGCGCTCAACGAAGAACAAGCGCTGACCCAGCGGTTTTTCGACAAAGCAGGGGAACTGGACCCGGAGTGGCTCGAGAGCGGCGGGCTGAATACGTACTCCTTGCGGATTACATCCGATGAACTGGCGCAACTGATAGTGGACGTGGACGCGCTGATTCGACCGTATGTCGGCACTATCCGCGAAGATGCCCCGGCGGAAGCACGGACCGTACACGTCGGTCTGCGCGCTTTCCCGCGCATCGAGGCCGACGGTACATACCAGTGATCGACAAAGCATGCCGCACCCTGGCGTTCGCTCGCCTCTGGGTTGCAGCGTTTCTGTCCGAGTCGGCCGAATGGATGCTGCAGATAGCTCTGCCTGTGCTCGTATACCAGCAAACTGGTTCAATGACGTCGACAGCGACCATGATGATCGTTGGTCTGTTACCCGCTGTGGCTGTCAGTCCGATGGCTGGGGTGTTTGCCGATCGCTGGAACAAGCGTGTCTTGCTCTGGACGGTATGCATAGGACAGGCGTTGGTGGCCGCGCCGCTGTTGACCGCGAACGAGGCCACCGTGCTCTGGCTCGGATATGGGGTGATGGCGGGGCAAGCCACCGTCGCGTCGGTGTTCGAGCCGACGCGAAACGCGTTGGTGCCTGAGCTGGTGGGCGAGTCCGGTGTCAACGCCGCGAACGGGCTGCTCGGCGCAGGCAGCAACGTCGCACGGCTGGTCGGTGCATCGGCGGGCGGTACGCTGTTCGCCACCGGTGGCCTGATGATCACCTACACGGCCTACGTCTGTGCGTTGATACTCGCCGTGTTCACGCTGCTGGTGCCCTTCGCGCGGCACCGAGCAGCAGACAAGCCGGACCAGCCGATGCTGCGTGACTGGATCGAAGGCATGACTGTCATCCTGCGCGACCGCAGAATTCGGGTAGCAGGGATCGTCCTCGCGCTCATGACGACAGCACAGGGGGTGTTCCTTGTGCTCTTCATCCCCTTCGTGCTCGATACGCTCCATGGCGGAGCGAACCATGTCGGACTGTTACGTGGAGTCCAGGCTATTGGCGGTCTTAGCGGCGGCGTCACCATCGCAGTGCTTGCCCGAAATATGCGACCGAGCAGCTTGCTCGGCTGCGGGGCGATCGGGTTCGGCCTGCTGTCGGCGGCATTGTGGAACGGCCCACAGTTCAGCATGCCGTTCGGCTATTACCTCGCACTGTTTACGTTCATCGGGTTCCCGGCGGTGGTAGCAGTATCTGGCCTAATGTCGGTACTGCAGACCACCGCGGCGCCCGCCCTGACTGGCCGCGTGATGGGTGCGGCCTTCGCCGCAACGGCACTGTTTACCGCTATTGGCATGCTGTTGGCAAGCATCGGTACAGGCTGGTTCGGCATCAACAGTGTGCTGAACGCTCAGGCCGCAACCTACATACTTGCCGGACTGATCGGACTCACCGTGCTCGCCCGCAGCCAACACCGAAAACCCACTACCGTTTCCAACGCAGCTGAAGACCAAGTAACCCCATAAACGGTTGCCTCGCCCATATGGCCCGAACAACGATGACCGGCAACCGGTCTCTGCCGAGGCCGCGTCAGATGAGTTCGCCGAGGCCCGGGAACAGCGCTACCCGGCGATCGTGAGGTTCTGGCGCAGCCACTGGGAAGAGTTGACTCCGTTCTTGGCGTTCCCGCCAGAGGTGAGGCACACCCTGGGCGGTCGTCCTCGCCCTCGCCCGTGTCTGGCAGGTGAAGACTTGTGGCGTTTGCTGCGGAGGTCACCAGGCGTCGGTGTGCTCAGCTAAGCGGCAGTCTTGATGGGAGCCACGATGGGAGCGAAACGCAGCCGTTCTGAGCCAGTGGAGGCAGCCGAGGGAGCGGGTGTAAGTCTGTGGCCAGCGATATCCAGGTAGGACCGGACCACACCTCGCATTTGCAAGGCAGAGTCTGAGGGCTTGGGTATGAGGCTCGGTCCGGCCATGCTGATCGGCACCCGGCCGAAGGGCACGTCGCGTGGGGTGACTTCACGGTCGGCGGGGTGTGGGCGTGGACCCGACCTTGGACCCGAAATGGTGCCCAACGGTGCCGAAGACGCCCATTTTGGGTCCTGGCATGCCATCGATACACCAGGTCGAGAGGCATGAGCAGGTCAACGTCGCCACTACGGATCAGAAGGTTTGGGGTTCGAATCCCTACAGGCGCGCACCACAAGAAACCCCCTGTGCGCAGGGGTTTCTTGCTTTTCGAGATCATATTGTTGATCACTGAAGTAGCCTTCTACGACGGCCAGGCAGTGGTGGCACGCCACGAACGGTTGATGACCAAGGGCGATGTCCAGCTCGACCTGGACTACTGCCTCGAGGTCCTCCTCCGCAAGCCCGGAGTCCGCTGTAGCGAGCGAGCACGCCGCGAGCTGCCGGCGAGTACGGCAACGCCGTGTTCGGGTCGTGGCGCTGCGAAACTCACCGGGCCGCCGAGGCCCGGTGAGCGTGTTGCTGACCTGGCGTGTCGTTCACTTCTTGGTTTTGCGTGCGACGCCGCCGACGATGTTCGACTCGGCAGCGTCGGTTGTGTTGGTGGTGTCCGGGCGCCAGTCGGGTAGCCATACGAGGCCGGGTTCGACGAACTCGAAATCGCCGACGAATCCGGCGATCTCGTCCCGGCTGCGCTGGGTCAGTGGCAGAGTGGCGCGGTTGGTGTATTGTCCGGCGACCGTCTGGAAGGCATCCTGCACCTCGTTGTCTTCGACGTTCAGGCTGATGTGGGTCAGTGCCAGCAGGCTGCCGGGCGGTAGCTGGTCGCGGTAGTAGGCCAGCGGCGCTCCCGGCTGGTGCTCGTCGGGCATGAAATGCAGCAGCGCGACGATCAGCAGGCAGATCGGCTCGTCCGGGTCGATGGCGCCCTCATCGAGTACCCGTTGCCAGAGTTCGGGCCCGTCGAAGTAGTCGCCGAAGAGCGCGTAATGCCGTTCGGGATCGGCGGTGTCTTCGAGCAGGATCTGCGCGTGCGCGTGGGCGATCGGTTCGTTGTCGATATAGACCACGCGGCATTCGCCAGGGGCGACCTCGTCGGCCACTTCGTGGACGTTGCCCTGTGTCGGTAGTCCGCTCCCGACATCGACGAACTGCCGGATGCCCGACTCGACCGCATACCGCACGGCCCTGCGCAGGAACTCGCGGTTGTTCACCATCCCCATGCGCATCTGTGGGAGCTCCCGCAGTTGCTGCTCAGCGAACTCTCGATCGACGGCGTAGTTGTGGCGACCTCCCAGCACGTAGTCATAGATGCGGCCGGCGCTTGGGCGGTCGGTATCGATGGCTGCACGTTCCTCGGGCATGGGCTGAGGGTAGTCGATTTGATCGTGCCCACACACACGTGTGGGCGAAGCGATCCCTCGGCCGCCGTGGTTTGCACCGTCCGTGGGGTAGGCGGCGACAGTCTCGCTCGGATCTGGTGACGTGGTCGGCGGGCCCGATCGATGTCGTCTCCCGGTCAGTGTCGGCGGCCGGACCTGCGATCCTCCTCCGACGGCACGTCGGAGGAGAGAACGACCAGTTCATGTTCGGCCCGAGTGTCGCCCGGAGAGCGGAACAATGCGAACGGACCGGAGGCGTCGGAAGGGGTCGCGGGTGAGGTGGGCGATGCCGATCGTCAGGGCCGTTCCCGGTTCCGGTCCTGGGGCGACAGCTCGGCATTGGTGGCCTGCTATGCCGTGACCGGCCCCCGTAGGATGCCGATCTCTCACGGCCCGACCGCCAGCCGTCCTGTGCAGATGACAATGATGTTCACCTGGACGGGATGGGGACACGATGGGCACGAAGTGCGCACAGTTGTCCATTGTGAACCGTGTCCGTGGGCCTGATTCACGGTCATAGTGGATGCATGGGAAATCGTTCACCACTGCGGTGTCGATGCGACGCGAACGACCGGTTGCTTCGTGACACGTGCCTCGCCTCCCCAGGTGGCCACATGTCCTGATAGGAATCGATCGAGGATCTCGGCGAGCTACCCGGCCACCTGGGTGGGCACTCAGGACAGCCGGTCGAGCCACCGTTGCCGCCAGCGTTCGGTGCTCGCGAGGTCGTTGAAGGTGAACACGTGGATGCCGGCGAGCTCGTTGTCGGGGCGGCCGATCTGGTCGGCCAGCTTGGTGATCAGCTTGTCCGGGCGGTAGCCGTTGGGCAGGAAGAACCGCCAGAGCATGGCGGACTGCTTGGCCAGGAAGCGGGCGGACTGGCCGAGCCCGAGACTTGCCGACACGCGGATCAGCTTCTGGCGGTTGATCGAGCCCGGCACGCCCACCCGGATCGGGGTGCGGATGCCCTCGGCGTGCAGCCCGCGGGCCCAGCCGATCGTGGTGTCCGGGTTGAAGCACAGCTGCGTGATGATCTCGTGCGCGTGGCCGGTCTTGGCGCGCAGCGCCTCGTCGATCACCGCGTCGGACAGCTTGCCGTGCCCCTCGGGGTAGCCCGCGATACCCACGTTGCGGAAGGCGTGCCCGCCTTCGGCGAGGGCGATCAGCAGACTCTCCGCGTCCGCGAACTCCCCGGCGGGTTCGGCGGCGTCCCCGCCGATGGCGAAGATCCGCTCGATCCCGGACTCCAGCAGCTGCGCGGCGATGTCGTCGAGTTCAGCGCGGTCGCGGATCAGCCGGGCGGGCAGGTGCGGGGCGATCCGGTAGCCGTTCTTGCTCAACCGGACGGCGAGCTCGACGGTCGTTTCAATGCCCTTCGCCTCGGTGGCGGTGACCGTCAGCGGCACGTCCAGCGGCACGTGGGCGAGCACCTTGTCCTCGGTGCTGCGGAACGGCAGCACCTCGTAGGAGGCGTTACGCAGCGTCCCCGCCAGCGCTGCCCGGTGACGTGCGGAAGGCTGCGTCGAGGACGACGCTCCGCCGGATGTGGGGATGCGTGCGGACATCGCGTCCACCTTGCCGTCCGGGGAGGTTTTCCCCGGCACGGCGGCGTGATCGGGCCGGAGCGCCATCAGCACGTCACCACCGAACGCAGCACCTCACCGCGGTGCATCTTCTCGAATGCCGCCTCGACCCCGTCCAGCGAGATCTCCTCGGTCACGAACTTCTCCAGCGGCAACCGGCCCTGCAGATAGAGCTCGGTGAGCATCGGAAAGTCCCGCTCCGGCAGGCAGTCGCCGTACCAGCTGGACTTCAGCGTGCCGCCGCGGGCGAACATGTCCAGCAACGGCAGGTCCAGCCGCATCTTCGGATCCGGAACACCGACCAGCACGACGGTCCCGGCCAGGTCCTTGGCGTAGAACGCCTGCTCGTAGGTCTTGGGCACCCCGACCGCGTCGATCACCACGTCCGCGCCGTTGCCGCCGGTGAGCTCACGGATCGCCTCGACGGTGTCGGCCTCGGAAGCGTTGACGGTGTGGGTGGCGCCGAACTGGCACGCCCAGTCGAGCTTCTTGGGGTCGGTGTCCACCGCGATGATCCGCCGCGCCCCTGCCATCGCCGCCCCGACCACGGCTCCGTCACCGACGCCGCCGCAGCCGATGACCGCCACGGAATCGCCGGGCCCGGCCTGACCGGTGTTGACCGCGGCGCCGATACCGGCCATCACGCCGCAACCCAGCAGTCCGGCCACCGCCGGGCGCCCCGACCGCCCAACCTTGGTGCACTGTGCGGAGTGCACCAAGGTCTTCTCGGCGAATCCGCCGATTCCCAGCGCTGGCGACAGCGGGGTGCCGTCGGCCAGGGTCATCGGCTGGTCGGCGTTGTGGGTGTCGAAGCAGTATTGCGGGCGACCGCGTCTGCAGGCCCGGCAGTTGCCGCACACCGCACGCCAGTTGAGCACGACGAAGTCGCCCGGTTCGACGTTGTGCACGCCTTCGCCGACCGCTGCCACCGTGCCGGCAACCTCGTGGCCGAGCAGGAACGGGAACTCGTCGTTGATGCCGCCTTCGCGGTAGTGCAGATCGGTGTGGCAGACACCGCAGGCCCGCACGTCCACCACGGCCTCACCGGGACCGGGATCCGGAACGTGGATCGTGGTGACCTCGACGGGCTTTCCCTCACCCATGGCCACCACTGCGCGCACTTCGGTCACTGGTTGCTCCCATTCGCCTTCGTACGGACTCGTCCTGCTACCGGTGTCAGACCCGGTACTCCGCGGCCGCGTCGGCCAGCCAGTCGGCGAGATAGCGCGCGAAGGACGCGCGGACGAAGATCCAGAAGCTCGGCCGCTCGGTGTCCCGGCACAGCAGCACCACTCCGGCGCGCGCCAGCAGGGTCTGCGCGCACTGGTCGGAGGCGAAGCTGCGCCGGTGCAGGTCGAGTGCGCAGCCCTTGGCCAGCAGCTCACGAGACTTCGGCCCGGTTACCTCGACGATCGTGCGGTTGCCGGAGACGTCGACCACCGAGCCGTGCTCCTCGCCGAGGGCCTCGGTGAGCGTTGCCTGGATCCGTTCCGCACTGCCCTCGGGACCGACCAGCAGCCACTCGTCCGGGCCCATCCAGAGGATCTGCAGCTGTTCGGTGCGGGCGACCTGGCCCGGCTGGTTGGGCAGCATCGTGCCCACGGCCGTGCCGATGCGCTCGGCGGCCGGGCTCTTCGGGTCGACGCGCAGGGCGACCTGAGCGGTGAAGGCCACTTCGGACAGTTGCAACGCACCGGGCACCGAGGAGTCGGCCAGTGTCTCGGTGCGGGCGGCCAGCGGGGACTCGCCGTGGAGCTCAGCCATCGCGACGGTTTCCTTCCTTGTCGTAGAAGACCGGTTCGGTGATCTCGACGGGCACGAGCCGGTCACCGACGTGGCCGTAGATCGTCTGCCCGATGCGGTCGCGGCCGCTCTTCACCAGGGCGAGGGCGAAGGGGCGGTCGAGGGCGGCGCTGCGGTAACTGGAGGTGATGTGCCCGAGCATGGGAACCGGCGGTTCGGGCAGCTCGGCCAGCTCCACCAGCTGGGTGCCTTCCGGCACGACCGCCGAGTCGGCCGGTGGCAGCAGCCCGACGAGGTGCTTGCGGTCCGAGCGGACGGTGTCGGCCCGGCTGAACGAGCGCATGCCGAGGAAGTCGTCCTTCTTCTTCGACACCGCCCAGCTCATCCCGAGGTCGTGCGGGGTGACCGTGCCGTCGGTGTCCTGCCCGACGATGGGGAAGCCCTTCTCGGCCCGCAGCACGTGCATGGTCTCGGTGCCGTAAGGCGTGATGTCCTGATCGGAACCTGCCTGGTACAGCGCTTCCCAGACCTCGCGGCCGTGCCACCAGGGGACGTTGATCTCGAAGGCGAGTTCGCCGGAGAAGCTGATCCGGCACACCCGCGCGGCCTTGCCCGCGACGGTGCCGTCGGTCCAGGACATGAACGGGAAGGCGTCATTGTCGAGATCGATGTCCGAGGTCACCCGGGCGAGCACCTCGCGCGAACGGGGGCCGGCAAGGGCGATGGTGGCCCAGTGCTCGGTGACTGAGGTGAGGTGCACCTGCAGGTGCGGCCATTCGGTCTGCAGCCAGTCCTCGAGCCATTCGAGCACGCCGGCCGCACCGCCCGAAGTGGTGGAGATGAGGTAGCGGTGCTCGCCGGTGCGCATCACGGTGCCGTCGTCGAAGACCATGCCGTCGGCGTGGCACATGAGGCCGTAGCGGATCCGACCGACCTTGAGCGTGCTCATCTTGTTGGTGTAGACGAGATCGAGGAACTCGGCCGCGTCCGGACCCTGCACGTCGATCTTGCCGAGCGTGGAGACGTCCTGCATGCCCACGC
This sequence comes from Prauserella salsuginis, assembly GCF_024648885.1. Taxonomy (GTDB): domain Bacteria; phylum Actinomycetota; class Actinomycetes; order Mycobacteriales; family Pseudonocardiaceae; genus Prauserella; species Prauserella salsuginis. The sequence continues at coordinate 499,211 of NZ_JANBBF010000009.1, forward strand.
CGGTGCGCACCGCGTGGCATTCGCGCAGGACGGCGGAGTCCATGTCCTCCCCGGGCTGCGGGTAGTACCAGGGCCGTTTCCACTGGCCGACGTTCTCGAACGGGCAGTCCTGTGTCAGGTGCCAGTCGTGCATGGCGGTGACCCGGACGGGGTCGTAGAGGTCGCCGCGGTCGCGCCCGGCCAGTGCGGCGAAGGCCACCGGGGCGTAGGGCGGGCGGAACGTGGTGGCGCCGACCTGCGCGACCTCGACGCCGAGGAGCTCGGCGATCACACCGGAGGACAGCAGACCGGAGGTCTTGCCCTGGTCGTGGGCAGTGCCGATGGTGGTGAATCGCTTGATGTGCTCCACCGAGGACATCCCGGCCCCGACGGCCTTGCGCACGTCGGCGACCGTCGCATCCCGTGCCAGGTCGACGAACTGCTCGTCGCCGGATTCCGCGGGGACACCGGGCAGCAGCCAGGTCGGCTGCGGTGGCGTGACGGGGCCGGAGGGCGCGCCGGGCACCTCGGCGGTGTCGGCGCCGAACCCGGCCTCGCGGGCCGCGTCCCTGCCCGCTTCGGAACCGGTCCGCAGGCATTCGCCGGTGGTGAAGCTCCCTGCGGCAGCACCGACCGAGCGCACGCCGCGGGGAGTGCTGTCGGGGACGAGCGCTCCGATCTCCTCGGAGTAGCGCACGGTTCCGCGTGCCTGGCTGTGCAGGTGCACCGCGGGGTTCCAGCCGCCCGATACCAGCAGCAGGTCGCAGTCCAGTTCGGACGGAACGGTCGGAGCCGAATCGGCGGAGGGAACGGGGGAGATCTGAGCGCCGCTGACCCGGTCGGTGCCCGAGGTGCCGGTGACCGCGCAGCTGGTCAGGATCTGGATACCCCGCTCGACGCACCGTGCGGTCCACAAGGTCGTGGCCACCGGACGTACGTCGACCACCGCCGCGATCTCCACGCCGGCGTCGTGCAGGTCGATGGCCGCGGCGTAGGCGCTGTCGTTGGTGGTGAACACGACGGCGCGGCGGCCGGGCAACACGCCGTAGCGGTGCACGTAAGTGCGCGCGGACGTGGCGAGCATGGTGCCGGGCCGGTCGTTGCCGGGGAAGACCAGGGGCCGTTCGTGGGAGCCGGTGGCCAGCACGACCTCGCGGGCGCGGATGTGCCAGGTGCGCTGCCGAGTGAACGCGTCCTCGCCGCGGTGCTCGACGGCCACCAGGTAGTTGTCGTCGTAGCGGCCGAAGACGGTGGTGTGGGGCAGCACCGTCACGTCCGGGGTGTCCCGCAGCTCGGCGGTGACACGGTCGATCCAGCGGCCCGCGGGAGCGTGGTCGAGCGCCTCACCGCTACCGAGCAGGCTGCCGCCGAACTCGGTGTCGGCGTCGGCGATGATCACCCGGGCGCCGCTGCGGGCCGCGCTCAGCGCGGCGGCCAACCCTGTCGGGCCCGCGCCGACGATCAGTACGTCGCAGTGCGCGTTGATCGCGTCGTAGCGGGCCGGGTCGGGCTCGGTGGCCAGCCGTCCCTGCCCGGGCAGTGAGGAGGCGACCAGCCCGTCGCGCAGCTCGACCGTGGTCGCGGTCAGCATCGGCTCGGGGAAGGGCTCCTCGATCTGCACCAGCGCGTTGGGCTCCTCCGGGCCGGCGGAGGCGATGCCGCGCGGACGTCCGTAGCGGATGCTGGTACCGACCTGGTGCACGCCGTTGGACAGCAGTGCCGAGGCGAGCGTGTCGCCGTCGAATCCTTCGTAGTCGTGGCCGTCGAACCGGAACCGGACCGGGCGGTCGCGATTGATCCGGCCGCCCTCGGCAAGCCTGTACTCGCCAGTCACCTCGTCACCGCCTCGTGGGAGTCGTCCTGGAAGATCTCGTTGGTGGTCGTGTCGCGGCGGATGGTGAACCAGCGGCGGCAGCCCGCCTGGTGGTTCCACCGCTCGGTGAAGATTCCCTTGGGGTTGGCGCGGTAGAACAGAAACCGCGCCCAGTCCGCATCGGACAGTTGTTGTGGTTCGGCCGGGTAGGACACGTCGGCCTGCCCGCCGTAGTGGAACTCGGTCTCGTTGCGCGGCCCGCACCACGGGCACGGAATCAGCATCATGGCGGCTCTCCTAGTGGGCGACGCCGGCGGCGCCGTGTTCGTCGACCAGGGCGCCGGTCGTGAAGCGGTCGAGGTTGAAGGGTGCGTTCAGCGGGTGGGGTTCGTCGTGGGCGATGGTGTGGGCGTAGCACCAGCCGACCCCTGGGGTGGCCTTGAAACCGCCGGTTCCCCAGCCGCAGTTGACGTAGAGGTTCTCGAACGGGGTCAGGCCCATGATCGCCGAGGCGTCCGGGGTGACGTCCACGACGCCGGCCCAGGTGCGCAGCACGTGCGCGCGGGAGAACATCGGGAACAGCTCCACCGCGGCGGTCAGCTCCCGCTCGATGGTGTGGAACGCGCCGCGCTGGCCGTAGGAGTTGTAGGAGTCGATGCCCGCACCGAGCACGAGTTCGCCCTTGTGTGCCTGGGATACGTACACGTGCACCGCGTTGGACATGACCACGGTGGGGTGCACCGGTTCGAGGAGTTCGGAGACCAGCGCCTGCAGCGGGTGACTCTGGATGGGCAGCGCCAAGCCGAGCTCGTCGGTCAGCACCGAGGTGGACCCGGCGGCGGCGAGGGCGACCTTGCCCGCGGCGATGTCACCGCGGGTGGTGCGCACGCCGGTGATGCGGTCGCCGATCCGGTCGAAACCGGTGACCTGGCAGTTCTGGACGAGGTCCACACCCATGCGGTCCAGCGCACGGGCGAAGCCCCAGGCGACGTGGTCGTGCTTGGCGATGCCGGCCCGCGGCTGCCAGGTCGCGCCGAGCACCGGGTAGCGCAGGTCCTCCGAGGTGTTCAGGATCGGGCAGATCTCGGCGACCTGGTCGGCGTCGAGCCACTCGGCGTCGATGCCGTTGAGCCGGTTGGCCCCGACCCGCCGCTTGCTGTCGCGCACGTCCTGCAGGGAGTGGGCGAGGTTGAGCACGCCGCGCTGGGAGAACAGCAGCGGGTAGTCCAGCTCGTCCTCCAGGCCCTCCCAGAGCTTCATGGCGTGCTCGTAGAGACCCGCGCTCTCGTCCCAGAGGTAGTTCGAGCGGATGATCGTGGTGTTGCGGGCCATGTTCCCGCCGGCCAGCCACCCGCTCTCCAGCACCGCCATGTTGGTGATGCCGTGGTTGACCGCCAGGTAGTAGGCGGTGGCCAGGCCGTGACCACCACCGCCCACGATCACCACGTCGTAGGAGCGTTTCGGCTCAGGCGAGTTCCAGAGCCAGTCCGGGTGGTCCGGCAGATCGGCACCGGGCGTACGCGGCATCAGAACCCTCCGATCAGGTTCGGGTAGAGGGGGTGCTTGGTGGCGAGCGCTTCGACGCGGGCGCGGAGTTCGGCGCTGGTGGCCTCGTCGAAGCCGGGTTGGAGCGCTTCGGCGATGACGTCGGCGATCTCGGTGAACTCTCCCGAGCCGAAGCCGCGGGTCGCCAGCGCCGGGGTACCGATGCGCAGTCCGCTGGTGACCATGGGCGGTCGAGGGTCGTTCGGCACCGCGTTGCGGTTGACGGTGATGCCGATCTCGTGAAGGCGGTCCTCGGCCTGCTGGCCGTTGAGTTCGGCGTCGCGCAGGTCGACCAGCACGAGGTGCACGTCGGTGCCGCCGGAGACCAGCCGCACGCCGACTTCGCGGGCGTCGTCTGCCTGGAGACGTTCGGCCAGGATCCGGGCGCCTTCGACGGTGCGGCGCTGGCGCTCCGCGAACGCCTCGCCCGCAGCGATCTTGAAGGCCACGGCCTTGCCCGCGATGACGTGTTCGAGGGGGCCGCCCTGCTGGCCGGGGAAGACCGCGGAGTTGAGCTTCTTGGCGAACTCGGTGTCGCCTGACAGGATGACGCCGCCGCGCGGGCCGCCGAGGGTCTTGTGGGTCGTGGTGGTGACCACGTGGGCGTGCGGAAGCGGGTTGGGGTGGAGTCCGGCGGCCACGAGCCCGGCGAAGTGGGCCATGTCGACCATGAGGTACGCGCCGACCTCGTCGGCGATGGCGCGGAAGCGGGCGAAGTCGAGCTGGCGGGGATAGGCCGACCAGCCGGCGATGATCAGCTGCGGCTTGTGCTCGCGGGCCAGTCGCGCCACCTCGTCCATGTCGACGCGGTGGGTGTCGTCGCTGACGGTGTAAGCCGCGACGTTGTAGAGCTTGCCGGAGAAGTTGATCCGCATGCCGTGGGTGAGGTGCCCGCCGTGGGCCAGGTCGAGGCCAATGATGGTGTCGCCGGGCTTCAGCAGCGCGAACATGGCCGCGGCGTTGGCCTGGGCGCCGGAGTGGGGCTGGACGTTGGCGTAGTCGGCGCCGAAGAGGTCCTTGACGCGGTCGATGGCCACCTGTTCGACGACGTCGACGTGTTCGCAGCCGCCGTAGTAGCGCTTGCCGGGGTAGCCCTCGGCGTACTTGTTGGTCAGTACCGAGCCCTGGGCCTGCAATACCGCCTGCGGAGCGAAGTTCTCCGACGCGATCATCTCCAGCGTGTTCTGCTGGCGGCCCAGTTCGGCGCCGACCGCCGTCGCCACCTCCGGGTCCACCGCCGAGAGTGGGTGGTCGAACAGGTCATCGGTGGACGAATTCATGGGACTCCTTCCGCGCTGTCACGCAGCAGGGGATCGAGGGTTGGCTGGCCGAACACCGCGCTGATCTGAAAGCCAACTGACATATCAGATACAGGTCACGGTAGCACCGCGTGCCGCGCGGTCAAGGGATTCCGACGTTCGGCCTGAAACCCGCGCGGCTCGACTCCTCGCTTCGAAGTGAAACGGGCGAATGCCCCTCCGGGGCGCCGAAGCGCCTGGTCTACCAGGAATTTTCAGCTACGTGTTGACCGGATCACACCCGTCGTCCTACCGTGCTGTGCAGTTGATATATCAGTCCTCGGTCAGAGGGGTGAGTATCCGCCCTTCCGGCGCGGTCCGGCGGCGCCGCACATCCCGAAGCCCTCCTCCGTAACGAGAACCGCCTGCCGAAGGCGGTATCGCTCCTCAGTTCGAAACCTCGCCGTCCCGTAAGGAGACCTGCATGAGCACGACCCCTCGCGTCGTCATCGTCGGAGCCGGGATCGTCGGTGCGAACCTGGCCGACGAGCTCACCAGCCGCGGGTGGAACGAGGTCACCGTCCTCGACCAGGGGCCGTTGCCGCTGACCGGCGGCTCGACCTCGCACGCGCCCGGCCTCGTGTACCAGACCGGCGCGTCGAAGACGATGACCGAGTTCGCCACCTACACCGTCGAGAAGTTCAAGAGCCTGCACGCCGACGAGGGCTGGTGCTTCAACCAGGTCGGCGGGCTGGAAGTAGCGACCACCCCGGAGCGGCTGGCCGACCTGCACCGCAAGCAGGGCCTTGCCACCTCCTGGGGCGTGCCCGGCGAGGTCATCTCCCCTGAGGAATGCGTCAAGCTGCACCCGCTGCTCGAGGCCGATCGCATCCTCGGCGGGTTCCACACGCCCACCGACGGTCTGGCCAAGGCGCCCCGCGCGGTGCTGGCGCTGACGCGGCGGGCGGCCGCTCGCGGGGCCCGGTTCCGCGGCGAGGTCCGGGTACTGGGGATCAACCAGCAGGGCGGCCGCGTGACCGGGGTGGAAACCGACCAGGGCGAGGTGCCCGCCGACATCGTGGTGTCCTGCGCCGGGTTCTGGGGTCCGCAGCTCGGCGAGATGGCCGGCATGAACGTGCCGCTGCTGCCCATGGCGCACCAGTACGCCAAGACCGACCAGCTGCCCGAACTCGCCGGTCGCAACGACGAGCTCACCGAGGCCAAGCTGCCGATCCTGCGCCACCAGGATCGCGACCTCTACTACCGCGAGCACGTGGATCAGCTGGGCATCGGCACCTACGCGCACCGCCCGATGCCGGTGCGCCTGAGCGACCTGCCCGAAGTGGACGATCCCTCCGAACTGGCCATGCCCTCGGTGCTGCCGTTCACCGACGAGGACTTCGCGCCGTCCTGGGAGTACACCAAGCGACTGCTGCCCGCGCTGGAGTCGGCGACGGTCGAGACCGGCTTCAACGGGGTCATGTCGTTCACGCCCGACGGCGGTCCGCTGGTCGGTGAGTCCCCGGACCTGGCGGGTTTCTGGATCGCCGAGGCGGTGTGGGTGACCCACTCCGCGGGTGTGGCGCGGTCGGTGGCACAGCTGCTGGTGGACGGGCGCAGCGAGATCGAGCTGCACGGCTGCGACGTGCACCGCTTCGACGAGATCGAGACGACGCCGGAGTACGTCGAGGAGACGGCCTCGCGCAACTTCGTGGAGGTCTACGACGTCAAGCACCCGCTGCAGCCCAAGCTCTCGCCGCGCGACCTGCGGGTGAGCCCGTTCCACGCCAGGCAGAAGGAACTGGGCGCGGTGTTCCTCGAGGCCCACGGCTGGGAACGGCCGCACTGGTACGAGGCGAACGGGTCGCTGGTCAAGGAACTGCCGATGGAGTGGCAGCCACCGGCTCGGGACGCGTGGGCGGCCATGTACCACAGCCCGATCGCCGCGGTCGAGGCGTGGAAGACCCGTACCGACGTCGCCATGTTCGACATGACCTCGCTCAAGCGCCTCGAGGTCAGCGGTCCCGGTGCGCTGGCGTTCCTGGACCGGCTCACCACGAACAAGCTCGACAAGTCCGTCGGTTCGGTGACCTACACGCTGATGCTCGACGAGGCGGGTGGCGTGCGCAGCGACCTCACCGTGGCGCGGCTGGAGGAGCAGCTGTTCCAGGTCGGCGCCAACGGCAACCTCGACTTCGACCGGATGCGCCGCGAGCTGCCCGAGGACGGCAGCGTGCAACTGCGCGACATCACCGGCGGCACCTGCTGCATCGGGGTGTGGGGCCCGCGAGCCCGCGATCTGGTGCAGCCGCTGAGCCGGGAGGACCTCTCGCACGAGGCCCTGAAGTTCTTCCGCTGCAAGGAGATTCACATCGCCGGCATCCCGGTCACCGCGATGCGGGTGTCCTACGTCGGCGAGCTGGGCTGGGAGCTCTACACCAGCGCCCAGTACGGCCAGCGGCTCTGGGACGTGCTCTACGCGGCAGGCCGCGAGCACGGCGTCGTGGCGGCCGGCCGGGCAGCGTTCAACAGCCTGCGGCTGGAGAAGGGCTACCGCGCCTGGGGCGGCGACATGACCACCGAGCACAACCCGTTCGAGGCCGGACTCGGCTTCGCGGTGCGGATGCAGAAGGGTGACTTCGTCGGCCGCGAGGCCCTCGAAGCGATCGACCCCGAGTCGGTCACCCGGAAACTGCGCTGCTTGACCATCGACGACGAGCGCAGCGTGGTGCTGGGCTCCGAGCCGGTGTTCGTCGACGGCGCGGCTGCCGGCTACATCACCTCGGCGGCCTTCTCGCACACCCTCGGCACCCCGATCGCCTACGCCTGGCTGCCCGCCGAGGCCGTCGAGGGGACGCAGGTGCGCATCCAGTACTTCGACCGCATGGTGGCCGCGACCGTCGCGGCCGAGCCCCTTGTCGACCCGGACATGCACCGGATCCGCCGGTGACCAGCACCGCGCCTGCGGGCGCACGACCGCGAAGGACGTCCATGCGCACCGAGACCATCGAACATTACCTGCACGAGCTGGGCGCCAGGGTGCCCGCGCCCGGCGGCGGGGCGGCCGCTGCGCTGCACGCCGCGCAGGCTGCGGCGCTGCTGTCCATGGTCGCCCGCTACAGCGACGGCGAGAAGTACGCCGAGCACGCCGCGACCCTGCAGGAGGTGTGCGAGGCCGCCGATGACCTGCGCGGGCTCTGCCTCGACCTGGCGGAGCAGGACGCGGAGGCCTTCGGCGCGGTCGTCGCGGCCTACAAACTGCCCAAGCAGACCGCCGAGGAGAAGCAGGAGCGCTCCACGGCCATCGCGGCCGCGCTCGCCGAGGCGGGCCGGGTCCCGGCCAGGGTGGTCGCCATGGCCGCCCAGCTCGTCGAGCTCGCCGAACTGCTGCGGCCGATCGGAAATCCCAACGTGATCAGCGACGTGGCGGCCGCCGCGGTCGCGGCGCGGGCGGCCATCTCGACCGCCCGGGTCAACGTCGAGATCAACCTCGCCGGCATCACCGATCCCGACGTCCACGCCGAACTCGACGAGGCGATCGTCAAGACCGACGACACCCTGCTGCGAGCCGACTCCGTCACCTCCGCCGTTCGGGAGCAGATCCTGCGATGACCACGATTCAGCCCACCGAAACCCGATCCGCCGACGCCGGCCGAGAACTCGGTGGCACCGGACTGGCCCGCGAGATCCGCGCGCGGGCCGCGGCCGACGCCGCGGAGCTCACCGAGTCCGGCACCACCCCGGGACTGGCAGTGGTGGTGGCCACCGACGACGAGTCCAGCGCCTGGTACGTGCGCTCGATCGCCCGCGCCGCGGGCAAGGCCGGAATCGACTGCCGGACGGTCGATCTCGGTGCGGGCGCCGACCCCGAGCGGATCCGCGCCACGCTGGAGAACCTCAGCGCCGACGAGTCGGTGCACGGCATCATCCTGCAGACCCCGTTGCCTGCCGGGGCGCACTTCGAGGACCTGGCTTCGGCGATCGATCCCCGCAAGGACGTCGACGGGGCCAACCCGGTCTCGCTCGGCAACCTGGCCGCGGGCATGTCCGCGTACCCGCCGGCGACCGCCGCCGCCGTCCTGGAGCTGCTCGATCACCACGAGATCGAGCTGGCCGGACGCAACTGCGTCGTGGTGGGGCGCTCGAACGTGGTCGGCAAGCCGGTCGCGCAGCTGCTCCTGCAGCGCGACGCGACCGTCACGATCTGCCACCGGCACACCCCGGAACTGACCGCGTTCACCCCGGACGCGGACGTGCTGGTGGTCGCGGTCGGCAAGCCCGACCTGATCACCGACAAGCATGTCCGGGACGGCGCGATCGTCGTCGACGTCGGCACCAACCCGACGGCCGACGGCGGACTCGTCGGCGACGTGGATCCGTCCGTGCAGGTCGCCGGTCTCACCCCGGTGCCAGGGGGTGTGGGCCCGGTGACCACCGCGCTGCTGCTGCAGCACACCGTGCGGTCGGCGATCCACAGCACCCGCCCGGCCCGGCACGCCGCCGGGCCCCAGCTGCGAACCGGTTCGGAGCACTGATGAGCCTTTCCGTATTCGACTTGTTCAAGGTCGGCATCGGGCCGTCGAGTTCCCACACCGTCGGCCCGATGCGAGCCGCCTACCTGTTCGTCGAGCACCTGCGCGAGACCGGACTGCTGCAGCGGGTCGAGCAGGTGCGCTGCGAGCTGTTCGGTTCGCTCGGCGCGACCGGGCACGGGCACGGCAGCGTCAAGGCCGTGGTGCTGGGGCTGGCGGGGGAGCAGCCGCACCTGGTCGACCCGGTTGCCGCCGAACCGCAGGTGCAGGCCGCACGCGAGGAATCCCGGCTGACCCTCGGCGGTGAGCACAAGATCGCCTTCGACGTGGACGGGGACGTGGTGCTGCACCGCAACACCCGACTCGACTTTCACAGCAACGGCATGGTCTTCGAGGCCTTCGACGAGACCGGAGCTCGGCTCGACCGCCGCGAGTACTACTCGGTCGGTGGCGGCTTCGTCGTCGACGAGGACGAAGCGGAGCGGCCGGTACTGGTCGAGGACGACACCCCGGTGCGCCACCCGTTCGGCACCGGCGAGCAGCTGCTGGCGCACACCACCGCCACCGGGTCGCGGATCAGCGACGTCGTCCTGGCCAACGAGCGCAGCTGGCGCAGCGAGGTCGAGACCCGTGCCGGACTGCTGCACATCTGGTCGGTGATGCAGGAGTGCGTCGAGCAGGGCACCCGCACCGGCGGGACGCTGCCCGGCGGGCTCAAGGTCCGCCGCCGCGCTCGCGAACTGCGTGCCAGCCTCGAGGACAGTGCGGGGGAGGGGGACGCGGCGCAGGCCATGGAGTGGGTGACGCTGTTCGCCCTGGCTGTCAACGAGCAGAACGCGGCGGGCGGCCGGGTGGTGACCGCGCCGACCAACGGCGCGGCCGGGATCGTGCCTGCCGTACTGCACTACGCACAGCGCTACCTGCCGGGCTTCGACGACGACGCCGCGGTGCGCTTCCTGCTCACCGCCGGGGCGATCGGTGCGCTGTTCAAGGAGAACGCCTCCATCTCCGGGGCCGAGGTCGGCTGCCAGGGCGAGGTCGGATCGGCCTGTTCGATGGCCGCGGCCGGGCTCGCCGAGCTGCTCGGCGGCACCCCCGAGCAGGTGGAGAACGCAGCGGAGATCGGTATCGAGCACAACCTCGGACTGACCTGCGACCCGGTGGGCGGACTGGTGCAGATCCCGTGCATCGAGCGCAACGCGGTGGCTTCGATCACGGCGATCACCGCCGCGCGCATGGCGCTGCGCGGCGACGGCCGGCACCACGTGTCCCTGGACAAGGCGATCAAGACGATGCGCGAGACCGGGGCCGACATGAAGGACAAGTACAAGGAGACCGCGCGCGGCGGCCTCGCGCTCAACATCGTGGAATGCTGAGGAGAATCCCGTGACCAGGAGTTCCAGCGTGCAAACCCGGTCGTTCACGCTCACCTTGAGCTGCCCGAACCGCACCGGGATCGTCCAGGCCGTCAGTTCCTATCTCGTGGAGCACGGCTGCGACATCGCCGAGTACCGGCAGTTCGACGATCCGGTGCGCGGGCGCCTGTTCCTGCGGGTGCAGGCGACCGCGAACGTCGAGGTCGACCTGGACGCGATGTCCCACGACTTCGCTCCGGTGGCCACCGACTTCGAGATGGACTTCGAACTCCACCCGGACCGCGACGCCAGGGTCGTGGTGATGGTCTCCAAGCTGGGCCACTGCCTCAACGACCTGATCTACCGGTGGCGGGCCGGAGCCCTGGGCGCCGAGATCGTGGCAGTGGTGTCCAACCACGAGGACCTGCGCCCGATGGCCGAGGCCGCGGGCCTGCCGTTCCACCACATCCCGGTGAGTCCGGAGAACAAGCCGGAGGCCGAGTCGCAGCTGCTGCAGCTGGTCGACGACTACGAGGCCGATCTGGTGGTGCTCGCCCGGTACATGCAGGTGCTCTCCGACCAGACCTGCAAGGCGCTGCACGGCAGGGCGATCAACATTCATCACTCGTTCCTGCCCGGATTCAAGGGCGCCAAGCCCTACCACCAGGCCTACGACCGGGGTGTGAAGCTCGTCGGCGCCACCGCGCACTTCGTCACCCCCGACCTCGACGAGGGCCCGATCATCGAGCAGGAGGTGATCCGCATCGACCATACCTACGACCCGCGGGCGTTGCAGACCGTGGGCAGGGACGCCGAGGCGCTGGCGCTGTCCCGGGCGGTGCGGTGGTACTGCGAGAACCGCGTGCTGCTCAACGGCAACAGCACCGTGGTGTTCCGCTAGCCGCGAGGCGACAAGTGCGAGTACTTTGGTCGGCGAACCGCGATTCTCCCGGTGCTCCCGGCAGCGCACCGCATCGTCGCCACGCGCGAATCGCACGGTGGTTCTGCGGCCGCGGACCACCGGCCCGCGGCCGAAAACCCCGAATGCCTCCAGCGATCAATCACGGCCCGCTGACCCCATTTGACACACCACCATCGAATCAGAGCCGGCGCCCGCTGTGTTCGCGCCGCAGCGAGACGCCACCTCACTGACGAGGAGCGTTACCCATGACGACCGGTGAGCTTCCCACCGCACTGGAGCAGGCAGGCGACCTCCCCGAAAGCCTGCGCGAGACCTTGTCCGGGCACTACTACACCGACCCCGAGATCTTCCGCCTGGAACAGGAGCACATCTTCGAAGCAGGCTGGTTCTGCGCCGTGCTCAGTGCGGACCTGGCCAAGCCCGGCCAGTTCGAAACCGTCCAGATCGGACGCGAGAGCGTACTGGTAACCCGGGGCCGCAACGGTGCGATCAAGGCGTTCCTCAACGTCTGCCGGCACCGGGGCGCGCGGCTGTGCACCGAGGAGAAGGGCGAGGTCCGCCGGTCCTTCCAGTGCCCGTACCACGCCTGGACCTACTCCTTCGACGGCGCGCTGATCGCCGCGCCGAACCTCGGTGCGATGGAGGACATCGACCGCACCCAGTACGGGCTGCACCAGGTGCACGTACGCGAATGGCTCGGGTACGTGTGGCTGTGCCTGGCCGAGGAGCCACCGTCGTTCGAGGACACGGTCATCGGCGACGTCAGCGCGCGACTGGGCACCCCGGACGCGATCGTCGGCTACCAGGTCGCCGACCTCAAGCTCGGCAGGCGCATCGAGTACGACGTGAAGGCGAACTGGAAGCAGATCGTCGAGAACTTCATGGAGTGCTACCACTGCGCCACGATCCACCCCGAGCTCACCGAGGTGCTCCCGGAGTTCGCCGACGGCCTGGCCGCGCAGTACTTCGTGGGCCACGGCGCCGAGTTCGGCGAGGACGTGCAGGGCTTCACGGTGGACGGTTCGGAGGGCCTGGAGAAGCTCCCCGGGGTGAGCGAGGAGCAGGACCGTCGCTACTACGCCATCACCGTGCGGCCGCAGGTGTTCATCAACCTGGTGCCCGACCACGTGGTCTTCCACCGGATGTTCCCGCTGACCGCCGAGCGCACGCTGGTGCGCTGCGACTGGCTGTACCTGCCGGACGTGGTGGACTCGGGTACGGACATCGACCGCTCGGTGGAGCTGTTCCACCGGGTCAACCAGCAGGACTTCGACGCCTGCGAGCGTTGCCAGCTGGCCATGGACTCCCGCGCGTACGCCGACGGCGGCGTTCTGGTGCCCAGTGAGCACCACATCTCCGAGTTCCACGACTGGGTCCGCGAGCGCATCGGCTGATCCGGTCTCGGAAGGGGCCTCGCGTCGACACGGCGCGAGGCCCCTTCGCATGCCCGCGGTTCGTCTGCCCGCTGTTCGTCTGCCTGAGTTCGCCTGCCTGTGGCGCCCGCTGAGCCGGTGCGGGGTGTGCCGCGGGTCCGTCGGCCCCGAGCGGACCGGTGCCTCCTCAGACGTCTTCTCAGCGGCAGGACGGGCTCTGCTGTGTTGGCGGATGAGCTGCATTGACGTGACTGCGGTCGTCCGCGGCGGCAGGCCTGTCGGATCGGACGCCGATGCCCAGCCCGGCCGGAACCTCATCGAACGCGGCTACCGCGACGTGCGGCAATGACGCGGTGTCGCCGCCGGCTACGACAAGCTCGGTCCGACCTTTCGCGCCGAAGTGGTCGTGCGAACCGTGTCGAACGGCTCGACGGCCTCGTCCAACGAACGTCTCGGGTCTCGGCCCAGGTGAATGTGCGAGGCTGGCTGGACCTGTCCTCGACCTGGAAGAGACCATGCCAAAGGCCGTGACCCTCATTCGCTCCAACTCGCTGTCGGATGTGGCGGAGTATGCCTATGCAGCGACCGCTCCCGCAGAAGCCCGTCTGGTCTTTCTGGCGGGCTCGTGCCCGTTGAACAGCGACGGATCGACCTGCGGCGAAGGCGACTTCGCCGCGCAGGCCGCCAAGTGCATCGAGAACATGAAGGTGGCCCTCAGCGAAGCCGGCGCGACTCTTACGGATGTCATCGCGACTCGTGTGCTCGTCGCTTCGTCCGACCAGGCCGACCTCGTGACGGCTTGGGAGGTCGTCCGTGACGCGTTCGGTGATCACGACGTGCCGAGCACGCTGATCGGCGTCGCCGCCCTCGGCTACGACCATCAGCTCGTAGAAGTCGAAGCCACGGCTGCCGTGATCGACTGACGCTCCCGATTCGCCGCACCTCGGGAGATCCGGGCCTGGAGCCGGAAACCGGATCCAGGCCCGGTTTCCGGGCGTACCGGAACTAGCGGGGCGGTTCCAGGGGAACTCCGTCCTCGGACAGCGGGGGAGGCGGGAGCTCGGCGCTGGAGGTCAGTGGAGCGGCGCCGTCGAGCGGTTTACCGGCGTGCTCGCGCAGATGTCGTGTGGCGATGATGCCTATGACGCCCGCGCCGATGAGGTAGTAGCCCGGCCAGTCGAGGTTGCCGGTGGCGGTGACCGCGGCCTCGATGATCGTCGGCGCGGTTCCGGCGAACAGCGAGACCGACAGGTTGAAGATCACTGCGAGGCTGCTGTACCGGATCATGGTCGGGAACAGTGCGGGCAACGTGGACGGCGAAACCGCCGCGAAGCACATCAGGCACAGCCCGATGATCAGCAGCCCGGTGATCTGGCCGACCATCCCCGTGCGCAGCAGCCACACGGCCGGCAAGCCGAACACCACCAGTGCCACGCTTCCGGTCATCAACACCGGTTTTCGGCCGATGCGGTCGCTGAGCCGTCCGACACTGACGATCGCGCACAGCATCACGAGCATGACGGCCACCTGCATCCCGGTGGCCACCCCGCTGCTCGTCCCGCTCTCGCCGTAGCGGGGGAGCGTGCCGGTCAGGTAGGTCGGGACGTAGTTGGTCAGAACGTAGTTGGTCACGTTCCAGGTCACGACCACGCCCGCGGCCACCAGCGCCGCGGTGGGGTAGTGACGTCGCACGATCTGCACCGCGCGCTTGGTCGACATCGTGGCCAGCGCGGGGGAGCGTTCCATCTGCTGCCGGAACGCCGGGGTGTCCTCCAGCCGCATGCGCAGGTACAGCCCGGCCATGCCCAGCGGCAGGGCGAGCATGAACGGCACGCGCCAGCCCCAGGTGAACAGCTCCTCGTCGGGCAGCAACGCGATCACCGCACCGCAGGTGCTGGCGCCGAGGGTGTAGCCGGTGATCGTGCTGAACTCCAGCCAACTGCCGAAGAATCCGCGTCTGCGGTCCGGGGCGTACTCGGCCATCAGGGTCAGTGCCCCGACGTACTCACCGCCCGCTGAGAAGCCCTGCATCATCCGGATGATCAGCACGAGCACCGGGGCCAGCATCCCGACGGCGCCGTAGCTGGGCACCAGGCCGAGCATCACCGTGGCCACGGCCATCAGGAGGATGGTGGCCGACAGGACCTTGGTGCGGCCGTATCGATCGCCGAGCCTGCCGAAGATCAGCCCGCCCAGCGGCCGCATGACGAACGCGGCGGCGAACGCGCCGAGGGTGTACACCGCCGACCACTCACCGAACTCCGGGAAGAAGACCCGCTCCAGTACGACCGCGGCCAGGTAGGAGTAGATGCCGAAGTCGTACCACTCCGCGACGTTGCCGACCGCGGCCGCCGCAGTGGCGCGGCGGACCGTGCGCTCCTCTTGCACCACGGGGGGCGTCAGGCCCCAGCGCGGTCGCCTGGACTTATCGGTCATGGGGCTCCCCGGAGGTGCGATGTGCGGCGGCGAGCGGCAGTGGCGTGATGCCGCGGCAGCATCGCGGTTGTGACCACGATCGACTACTGATATATCTGTTTGCGGTAAGGTAGCCGGTCAGCGCTCTTCGAAGCAAGAATCCACCCCTCGCCGCGGCCACCCGCGGAGCCGTCACACCGCTCGGTGCGGCTCCGTGGTTACTGCGCGTCCATGGTCATTTTCGCTGGTCGTGCCGTGTGAAATGCGAGTGTTTCCGATCGAATTTGACCGTTGACTCGGGGGGTGTCGAACCCCATCCTGTGAGTTGCGTAATGCACTACTCGTTCCTCTATGAGCAACAGGGGCCGTAATGATCTTGGTTGGTGAGTTGGCAGGCCTGCCGCCCGGAGAGTCGGTCCGGGTGCAGGGCGAGGTGGCCATCGCGGTGTTCAACGTGGACGGTGAGCTCTACGCGATCGACGACACCTGCTCGCATCAGGACGCTTCACTGTCCGACGGATGGCTCGAAGGCTGCGCGGTGGAGTGCCCGTTGCACGCCGCCTGCTTCGACCTCCGGACCGGTCAGCCCAGTGGTCCGCCCGCGAAGAAACCGGTGCGCACGCACGCGGTCTCGATCGAGGACGGCCTGATCTACGTGCACGAGTCGACCCGGGTCACCGTCGGTGGCGCGGTTGTGGAGGAGGTCGGTTGATGGAGCACATCACCGTCGTCGGTGCCTCTCTGGCAGGGCTGGCGACCGTCCGCGCGCTGCGCGCGCAGGAGTTTGAAGGCCGGATCACTGTGATCGGCGATGAGCGGCACGAGCCCTACGATCGTCCGCCGCTGTCGAAGGAGTACCTCGCGGGAACCGTCACCGAGGAGGACATCGGGCTGACCGATTCCGACGATGCCGACCTCGGCGTGGAGTGGGTCATCGGCCAGACGGCCGCTTCGCTGGACACCGCGGGCAAGGCCGTCGTGCTCGCCGACGGACCCCGGGTCGGCACCGACGCCGTCGTGCTCGCCACCGGCGCCCGGGCGCGCCAGCTCCCCGGCGGCTTCCCGCAGGGCGTGCACACCCTGCGCACCCTCGACGACGCCAGGGCGCTGCGCAGCGAGCTGGTCCCCGGCGCGAGGCTGGTCGTCATCGGGGCCGGCTTCATCGGAGCCGAGATCGCCTCCACTGCGGCGGGCCTCGGCTGCGAGGTCGACATCGTCGAGGCCGCGGACGTCCCGCTGCAACGACCGCTGGGCGCCGAGATGGGCGCGGTGTGCGGCAGGCTGCACGCGCGCAACGGGGCACGACTGCACGCGGGTACCGGTCTCGCCGAACTGGTCGGGGAGACTCGTGTGAAGGCGGTGCGCCTCACCGACGGGCGCGAACTGCCTGCCGACGTCGTCGTGGTCGGTATCGGAGCGCAGCCGAACACCGAGTGGCTCGCCGGATCCGGTCTGGAGATCGACGACGGCGTTCGCACCGACGAGCAGGGACGTACGACCATCCCCGAGGTTCTCGCGGTCGGCGACTGCGCCCACTCCTACCGTGACTACACGGCCGGCTGGCTGCGTCTCGAGCACTGGACCAACGCGTTGCAGCAACCGGCGGCCGCGGTCGCCGCGCTGCTCGGCCGGGAGCACTCCGCCCCCGCGCATCACTCGGTTCCCTACTTCTGGTCCGACCAGTACGGACACAAGATCCAGTTCGCAGGCCACCGTAGGGCCGACTGCACGGTGCAGATCGAGGAGGGCGACCCGGACTCGGGTGATTTCCTCGCCCTCTACCTCAATTCCGAGGAGCGTCCCGTGGGCGTCCTGGCGATCGACCGAGCCCGCCCGTTCGGGCAATGGCGGCGAAAACTGGCCAAGCGTCCGTGATCGGCGCATCCCCGAATTCCGGCCTCCCCGGCCGGTCGGATCGGAAAGGATTCAGACCAACGAACGCATAGCCTTGTCGAAGTTCAGCACGTGTTCGCGTGCGAGTCGTTCAGCCTTGTCCGGCTCGCACGAGCTGATCGCCCGCAGTAGCCCCGAGTGCTCCATGACGTGACTGTCGAAATCCGGCATGCGGTCGAGGAAGACGCAGAAGATCCGTGTCGCGAGGTTGTCGTAGCGGATCAGTGTGTCTTCCAGATGCGGATTTCCCGCTGCGTGGTAGATCGCGCGGTGGACGTGCAGGTCCCACCGCATGACCTCGTCGCGGGTGAGGGAGCGGAGGTCCATGTCGTCGAGGAAATCGGCGAGTTCGGCGAACTCCTCGGCCTCCGCGTCGCCGATGGTCTCGGCCGCGCGGCGCGCTGCGAGCGGTTCCAGGTGTACGCGCAGATCGGAGATGTAGGCCAGATCGGTGATGTCCACGGCGGTGGCGAAGGTTCCCCGGCGCGGGTACGACACGACCAAGCGGTCGATCTCGAGGCGCTTGAGTGCTTCCCGTACCGGGGTCCTGCCGATGTCGAGCGACTGGGCCAGTGCCGCGTCGTCGATCGGCTCCATCGGCGGGATGTCCAGCATGATCAGCCGATCGCGGATCGCCTGGTAGGCCTTCTCCGCCATGGAAATCGGTTGATCCTCGGTTGTAGCACTCATTGTAACCCCGACTGCATCGCCGAACCTCAGAACTCCTCGAATTTTGATACAAGACTAGTATAGCAGATTCCCTTTGCGGTGCCGATGAGTGTTGGTCGTCACCGTCGTGTTGTGCCATCGTGACCTGCGAACTCGGCGGAGATTCAGCTCCGGGGTGGCAATCCCGGACCGGGGAGAATTATCGGCGAGTGGTTCGCGGGTAGTGGTCGGCGAAGTGCCGGTCGCGGCCCGGGTCGAGCCTGCGAGTTCTTCCGAGTGTCACTGCCGATTCACTCGACTGTCGCGTGGTATTTCGAACTCATATTCGAACCACTGAGGGCTCGGCGGGGCCGCTCCGGTGCTGGCGGTCGAGGTCGTGCACGTCACGCGGTCCACCGAACGCGGCGCGGTTCCCGGTGCGCGGCCTCCCAGGTCGCGAGGCGGGCGGGTGCCGGGCGACCCCGTACGGAACCGACCCCGTACGGAACCGGCCTCGGCAGCGCCGAACGCAACGCAGCCGGAGGGCGCGAATCAGTGCCGGTTCGGGCGGTCGGGGCCGCCCTGCTGGCCCCGGCCCGGTGTCGGGTCCTTGCCGAGGCTGAGTGAGTGAAGCGCGGTCGCGAGTTCGGCGACATCGAACGGCTGGGTCAGCGACCGGCCGGTGAGCTCGTTGATGCGCCGCAGCCTGTAGCGGACGGTGTTCGGATGGCAGTAGAGCTGCTTGGCGGCCTGTTCGGCGGAGCCGCCGTGGTCGAACCAGGCGTGCAGGGTGTCCAACAGGCTGGTGCGGTCGTCGGCGGGAAGCTCGAGCACTGAGCCCAGGACCTGGTACGCGACCCGCTCACTCTCGTCCGGCTCGCAGGCGACCAGCGCGGCGAGCGGGCTCGTGCCGAACGCGTGGACGTCCGACTGCCCCGTGGGGATCCCCGCGAGTGCGACGCCGGCGAGATGCAGCGCCCTCGGCGTGTCCCGGAGTGCTTGGTACGGAGGGCTGACACCGGTGCGGGTGGTCACGGCCTCGCGCAGGACGGCGAACAGCTCGTCTCGCTGCCCGGGACGCAGCGAGACGACCCCGGTGTGCAGCGTCGGAGTGAGGCGCCAGGCGGAGACGATGCCGCGTTCCGCGAGTCGTCGTTCGACGCGGGGAAGGCCGGCGTCGGCCAGTGCGCCGTTCTCGGCGGCGACCACGACCAGGTCCGCGTTCGGCTGCAGATCGAGGAGTTTGGCGATCTCCCACGGGCTTGCGTCCGGCCCCACCTGCCCGGTGAACAGCGCCTCGAGGAGGGCGGCGCGGCGCTGGTGTTGTTCGTCGAGCAGCTCCGCGGTGGCGGCCCGGTAGGCCTCGGTGAGCTCGATGGCGTGTTCGTCCGCGAGCTGCCAGAGCAGGGTGGCCGCGCCGAGAAGTGTGGTGCGGGTGGGTTCGTGGCGTTCGCCAGCGCGGCGGATGAGCACGTCCCATACCGCGGTGAAGGCCAGCCGGTAGGCGCGCAGCACCTCCGGCAGCGGCGCGCCCTGGTGCGCGCGGCGCCGTCCCGTCTCCCGAGGCGCGCTGAGGTCGCGGGCATCGCCGGGGTCCCGGAGCGCGGCGACGATGTACCGCAGGTTGTGCTCGATCGAACGGCGCAGGTCCTCGCGCGGTACGACCGTGCGGTACACGTCCATCCGGTCGACGCAGTCGGCGACGACGTCGTCGGCCAGCTCAGCCAGCCGGGCGTCTGCCAGGTCGGCCAGCTCCGCGAGCGAGCCCTCACCGTGGTTCATCGATCATCGTTTCGTTCCGGCCCGACGTCAGGGGCGATTGTCGTAGCGGACGGGGCCCGCATCGGACGTCCTGCGTCACAACGAGCTTTGTCTGCGTCGACAACCGCGGCAACAGTACCGTCGACCTCGTTCCCGCGTCCCGTCCGTCCCCGTCACGGCCCGATCCCACCGACGTCAGACGCCGGCCGTCACGGAGCGGTCGAATACGGACCCGGCACGCTGATGACCTCGACGAAACAGGAGCCGGCATGGGCAGCGACGACACGGCTGAAGGCGTCGACAAGGCCGTCGAACACGGTCCTGCCGAGGCGGCGTCCGCGCAGAGCGACCCGACGTCGGAGCGACGGGCCGTCCCGGGGCTCATGTCGGACACGCCGCGGCAGGGCGGTACGGGCCCGTCGACCGACGGACGCTGGTCGCAGCGGCCGTACGACCACCCCGCTGCCGGGTGGGGCGCGGCGGCTTCGGTCATGCGGGTACTGGCTCGTGAGCGTGTGCCGGTGAAGGGCACCCGCGCCATGTTCGACATGAACCATGCCGAGCGGAGCTACGACTGCCCCGGGTGTGCCTGGCCCGATGACACCAAGGGCCTCAAACTCGACATCTGCGAGAACGGCATCAAGCACGTCACGTGGGAGATGACCGGAAAGCGGGTCGATCGGGAGTTCTTCGCCGCCCACTCGGTCTCCGAACTGGCCGAGTGGACCGACTTCGACCTCGAGAATCAGGGCCGGCTCACCGAGCCGATGGTCTACGACGCTGCGACGGACCACTACGTGCCGATCAGCTGGGCCGACGCGTTCGAGCTCGTCGGCGGGCAGCTGCGCGCGCTGGACAACCCTGACCAGGCGACGTTCTACACCTCGGGCAGGCTCGGTAACGAGGCGACCTTCCTCTACCAGCTGATGGTTCGCGAATACGGCACGAACAACCTGCCGGACTGTTCCAACATGTGCCACGAGGCCTCCGGCCGGGCGCTGCGGGCCTCGATCGGGACGGGCAAGGGCACCGTCGACCTGCACGACTGGGAGCAGTGCGACGCGCTGTTCGTCCTCGGGGTCAACGCCGCGTCGAACGCACCGCGGATGCTGACGGCGCTGGCCGAGGCGTACGACCGCGGCGCCGAGGTCGTCCACGTCAACCCGCTCGTCGAGGCGGGTGCCACCCGCACGATCGTGCCCCACGAGTTCACCGACATGGCGCGGCTCAAGTCGACCCCGACCAGCACCCTGAACCTGCAGGTCCGCCCCGGCGGCGACCTGGCCCTCATCCGCGGCATCGCCAAGGTCGTGCTCGAACGGGCACGCGAGAACCCCGACGTCCTCGACCGCGAATTCCTCGAATCGTCCACCCGCGGCTTCGAGGAGTACCGCGAGCTGGTCGAGGCCACGAGCTGGGACGAACTCGCGGTCCAGTCCGGGCTCGGCGAGACCGACATCCGGCGCGCCGCCGACATCTACCTGCGCGCCGAACGCGCGTTGATCAGCTGGTGCCTCGGCGTCAGTCAGCACGAACACGGCGTGGACACGGTCAGGGAGATCGTGAACCTCCTGTTGCTCCGCGGAAACATCGGACGTGAGGGCGCAGGGCCGTCACCGGTGCGTGGGCACAGCAACGTGCAGGGCAACCGCACCTGCGGCATCGACCACCGGCCGGGTGCCGAGTTCCTGGACCGGCTGGCCGAGGTGTGCCGGATCGACCCGCCTCGCGCGCACGGCCTCGACACCGTCCGTTCGATCGAAGCGATGCATGCGGGTGAGCTCAAGGTGTTCGTCGGCATGGGCGGGAACTTCGTGCGGGCCGCCCCGGACACCGAACACACCGCCGAAGGGTTGCGACGGTGTGAACTGACCGTGCAGATCAGCACCAAGCTGAACCGCAGCCACCTGGTCCACGGTAAGCAGGCCTTGATCCTGCCGTGCTTGGGCCGTACCGAGCTGGACGAGCAACCCGGCGGCCTGCAGAGCACGAGCGTCGAGGACGCGATGAGCATGGTCCACCTGTCCACCGGCAGGAAGCGGCCGGCCTCGCCCCATCTGCTGTCCGAGCCGGCCATCATCGCCGGCATGGCACGGGCGACGCTGCCCGGCAGCGCAACACCGTGGGAGTGGTACGTCGAGGACTACGACCGCATCCGCGACGTCATGGCGCGCGTCCTGCCCGGATTCGAGGACTTCAACACGCGTGTCCGACAGCCCTCGGGGTTCCGGATTCCGCAGCCGGCCCGTGAGCGCACCTTCCACACCCGCTCCGGCAGGGCCGAGTTCTGCCACGCGGAGTTGCCGGACGTCATCCCGGACTCCGCCGACGTGCTCGTACTGCAGACGATGCGCTCGCACGATCAGTGGAACACCACCATCTACTCGAACAACGACCGATACCGCGGCGTGCGCAACCTGCGCGAGCTGATCTTCATGAACGTCGACGACATGCGTGCGCGGGGCATCGAAGAGGGAACTCCGGTCGACATCGTCGCCACCTCCAAGGACGGATCGCAGCGCTCGCTGCACGAGTACCGCGCCATCTCCTACGACCTGCCGCGCGGCAGCGCCGCGGGTTACATGCCGGAGATGAACGGACTCATCGGTGCGGCCGACTACAGCACCCAGAGCGACCAGCCGCTGATGAAGAGCGTTCGTGTCCGTGTCACACCGTCCACTTCGGTCAGCTCGTAGCTCAGCTGTGGGCAGGCGCGGCACCAGGTAGCCACGGCACCAGTCAGCCACGGCGCCGGTCAGCCACGGCATCGGTCAGGTACGGCGCCGGACTGAGCTGTCCGCGTCAGTCGCGGACGGTGGTCAGCGACGGTCGTCCTCTCGGGGCTGCGGTCATCCCCACGGTGACCATCCCCACGGTCCGGGCGGTCAGCAGGTCGCGCTGGGGCTCGTCGGTGTCGCAGCGAAGCTCGCCGAGTCGGGCGATCACGCCGTCGTGAGTGGCAGTGCCCGCCTGTGGTCCGTCCGCGGTCAGCGAGACCTGACAGGCGCGCCGGTCGCTGCTGCGGGTCCGGGCGACGAGGCCACGTTTCTCGGCTCGGTCGACAGGCCGTTGAGGCCGGACTTTCACCGGCAGTGGCCGTGCGAGAGTGGTGGCACCCGCCGTGCCAGGGTAAACCTGATGTCGGATTCGACAAATCTTGAATCCTGATTCAAGTTCGCGTAGCGTGCACAACCCACTCCCGGGGTCTGCGATCGTGGACGGAAGAGGCGAGCTCGTATTGAAGATCTGCGCTGCCTGACTCGGGGCGTGAACACGTCGTGGCACACGGAATCATCGTCGAAGGGTGTGACCCATCAATGCGCGCCATCCACATCAGCAGTCTCGACGGCCCTTCCGCGGTCGAAGTGGTCGACGTCCCGGCCCCGGCCGATGAGGAGCAGGTCACCGTCGATGTGAGGGCCGCAGGGGTGGCGTTCCCCGAGTTGCTGCAGACGCGGGGCCTCTACCAGGTCAAGCCGGAGCTCCCGTTCGTTCCGGGTGCGGAGGTGGCAGGGGTGGTGGCCGCGGCGCCCGCGTCGTCCGGGCTGGCCGTGGGAGACCGGGTCGCCTCTCTGCCGTTGCTGGGCGGTTTCGCCGACCGGGTGCTGGCCAGCCCGGACCTGACCTTTCGCCTGCCCGACGGCGTGTCCTTCGAGGAGGGCGCCTCCTTCCTGTTCAACTACTGCACGTCCTACTTCGCCCTCCTCGAACGCGGGCATCTCGCCGAGGGGGAGACCGTCCTCGTGCACGGTGGCGCCGGAGGCATCGGCACCAGTGCGATTCAGGTGGCCAAGGCGTTCGGGGCCGGGCGCGTGATCGCGGTGGTCTCGGCCAGCGAAAAGGGCGACGTGGCCATGGCAGCCGGGGCGGACGAGTTCGTCCTCGCCGAGAACTTCAAGGACGAGGTCGGCCGGGCTGTCGACGTCGTCCTCGACCCGGTGGGCGGTGACCGGTTCACCGACTCGCTCCGGACGCTGCGCGAGCACGGCCGCCTCCTCGTGGTCGGCTTCGCCGCGGGCGACATCCCCACGGTCAAGGTCAACCGGCTGCTGCTCAACAACATATCCGTGACCGGCGTGGGCTGGGGTGCCTACTCGATGCCGCGGCCCGGGCACGTCGCCACCCAGTGGGCAGCCATGGAACCGCACCTGCGCAGCGGGGCGCTGAAACCCGTGCTCGGACCGTCCTTCCCGCTCGAGCAGGCCGCGGACGCCCTGCAGTGCCTCGAGCGGCGAGCTGCCACGGGGAAGGTGGTCCTCACGGTGTGAGCGGAGATCGTGCCGCCCGCGTTGGTGGCGGCCCATGTCGGATCGCGCGCCGGCGTGAGCAGCGTTGGCGTGGGTGAGCAGGGTCGGCCGCCGGCGTGTGGCACCATGCATCTGCATCCAAGGAGGGCAGATGAGCAGCAAGAGCAGCGCGCGCGGCGACTCGGCCGTGCCTCCGCTCGCCGACACCTCTGCGTTCCGTGCTCCGCCGGTGACGGCGCGAGGTGCCCGCACTCGTGCCGCTCTCGTTGCGGCCGCACGTGTGGTCTTCGAACGTGACGGCTTCCTCGATGCCAGGCTGACGGACATCACCTCCGAGGCGAAGTGCTCCACGGGGAGCTTCTACACCTACTTCTCCAGCAAGGAAGAGGTCTTCCTTGCGGTCGTGGAGGAAGCTCAGCACGACATGCTGCACCCCGGCGCCCCGCACCTGGACGAGGACGAGGCCTCGCCTGCCGCGGTCATCGAAGCGTCGAACCGTGCCTATCTCGAGGCCTACAAGCGCAACGCCAAGTTGATGCTGATCCTTGAGCAGGTTGCCGTGGTCGACCCGAAGTTCCGAGAGGTGCGCCGCGCCCGCAGCCGGACGTTCGCCGGGCGGAATGCGCGCGCCATCGCGAGGCTTCAGGAACAGGGTCTCGTCGACCCCGGCATCGACCCCAAGATGGCCGCGATGGCCTTGTCCGGCATGGTCTCGCGCCTCGCCTACAACGTCTTCTGTCTCGGTGACAAGGCGAGCATGAAACAGCTGGTCGACACCACGACCCGGCTTTGGGTCAACGCGCTCAAGCTCGACGAGAGCTGAGTGGCCGGCGCCTGAGTGACCGGCGCCTGAGTGACCGGCGCCTGAGGCGTTGGCGTCTGCGCGGCGGCCGCTGCGGAAGTACGACATGGTCTGTCCGGTCGCTTCCGGTATCGAAGGGAACCATGCTTCGCTGACGCGGCCGATGGGCGCTGCGGCCACGATCGACTCGTCCCGCTCAGCCGGGAATCTCGATGAAATTGACGGCGGGTTCAAGTAGGCGGCCGACGGTTGCCCGTTCGTCCGTTCGGCCGGTTGACGTGCCTGGCCCAAGTCGGCCGAGCACCCTGCTCATTGCCGGCCGGCGGGGTGCCGCCGCCGGGTTCGACCGCGCGATGGCCTGCAGTTTCGGCCGGCACGCCGTTGCCGTCGCCGTGCCGGAGTGCCGGCCCGCGAAGCACGTCGTGCGGGCCGGCGAGGACTGTTCGGTGGCGCCGGCGGCAGGCTCGGTGCCCACAGTCGCGCCACCTTCGCAAGCTTGAATACGAATCCGGATTCAAGTAGCGTGCGACACCAGTCGAGACCGAGGAGTCGCGTATGGCGAACCCGTCGCTCCCTGCTCGCCGGGCGGTCTTGTTCGACTTCGGCGGCGTCCTCACCACCGGAGTTCTGGCGGCGTTCGCCGAGTTCGGCCGTGAGCTCGGCGACTCCCGGCTGCCCCTCCGGGTGGTGGCATCGGACGAGCAAGGCAAGAACCTGCTGAAGGCTCATGAGGAGGGCCGCATCGACCAGGCGGTCTTCGAGCGTGGCCTGGCCGATCGGTTCGCAGCACACGGCGCTGCGGTGCCGGCGAGTGGACTCCTCCGGCGGATGCAAGCCGGGCTTCGCCCCGACAGCGCGACGATCGACCTGGTGAGGCGGCTTCGTTCCCAGGGATGGCCCGTGGGGCTCCTCTCGAACTCGTTGGGGGACGACTGCTACGCCGGTTTCGACCTGCCCGAGATGTTCGACGCCGTGACGATCTCCGCCGAGATCGGCGTGCGCAAGCCTTCGCGCGAGGCCTACCGGATCGCGTGCAGGCGGCTGGGCGTACGTCCCGAGGAGACGGTGATGGTCGACGACCTCGAACAGAACATCGCTGCCGCGGGCCGGTTGGGCATGGCGGGAGTCGTCCACACCGACGCGGTCACCACCGAGGCCGAGCTCACGGCGCTGCTCGGCCACTGAGTCCGGACGCGCCGGCGGGCACGAACCAACCCGGAGACACCTGCCCCGCCAAGAACAGACGACAAGCCACGAGACAACTACTCCAGAGACAACAAACTCCAGAGACAACAAACCACGGAGACAATCGACCACAGTGGCCGTTCGGTCACCGATGGAGGAGCGGCCATGCTGGAGCTGACCGAGCGGGGCCGCGAGTATCGCGAGAAGCTGCTCGATTTCATGGACGAGCACATCTATCCGGCCGAGGCGACCTACCGGACGCAGATGGAGGAGGCGCGCGACCCGCACTTCCAGCCCCCGATCCTCGAGGAACTCAAGGCAAAGGCGAAGCAGCGCGGCCTGTGGAACCTCTTCCACCCGGACGAGGAGTGGGGATCGGGCCTGACCAACCTCGAGTACGCCCACCTCGCCGAGATCATGGGCCGCAGCCCGGAGCTGGCACCCGAGGCGACGAACTGCAACGCTCCCGATACCGGGAACATGGAGGTGCTGACCCATTTCGGCACCGACGAGCACAAGGAGAAGTGGCTCAAGCCGTTGCTGGACGGCCAGATCGCCTCGGCGTTCGCGATGACCGAGCCGGCCGTGGCGAGCTCCGATGCTACGAACGTCGAGCTGCGCATGGTCCGGGACGGCGACGAGTACGTGCTCAACGGGCGAAAGTGGTGGACGTCGAACGCCCTGCACAAGAACTGCAAGGTGCTCATCGTCATGGGCAAGACCGATCCGGACGCGCCGAAACACCGCCAGCAGAGCATGATGGTGGTCCCGTTGGGCACCCCTGGCGTCACGGTCCTGCGGAACTTGCCGGTCTTCGGTTATGCGGACCGTGAGGGGCACGCCGAGGTCGTATTCGAGAACGTGCGAGTGCCGGCCACGGCTCTGCTCGCCGACGAGGGCGACGGCTTCATGATTAGCCAGGCACGGCTGGGGCCCGGCCGCATCCATCACTGCATGCGTTCGATCGGCATGGCCGAGCGCGCCCTAGACATGATGATCGACCGGGCACAGTCCAGGGTCACCTTCGGTGCTCCGGTCGCCGACCGGGCGAACATCCAGGACTGGATCGCCGAGGCGCGCATCGAGATCGAGATGGCCCGTCTGCTGACGCTCAAGACGGCCTGGCTGATGGACACCGTCGGCAACCAGCGGGCCCGAGTCGAGATCGCCGGCATCAAGATCGCCGCACCCGAGGTCGCGCTGAAAGTCGTGGATCGGGCGATCCAGGTCCACGGCGGCGGTGGCGTCTCGGACGACTTCCCGCTGGCCTGGCTGTACGCCCATCTGCGCACGCTGCGTCTCGCGGACGGGCCGGACGAGGTCCACAAGCGCACCATCGCCATGACCGAGCTGCGTCGTCGGGACCCGGCGTGGAAGAAGAAGGCGTGACCGAGATCGGTCCCCGCCCGCGTCGTGCTCGACCCGACGCGTCTCGGCACGTGGCGCACCGGCCGTACGCCCGACTCCGGCGCGCAGACACCGCTCGTGCCGACCGGCCAACCGCAACACGACCACGAGGAGCGGCCCCGTGACGAACGTTGTAGCGAACATCTGGAAACACGCCGACCAGCGCCCTGACGCCGTCGCGTTGCGGGAGGGTGACCGGAGCTGGACCTGGGAGGAGTTGCGGGCGCAGGTGTCCGGCGCTGCCGCCGTCCTCAGGGACCGAGGCGTCGCAGCCGGCGACCGGGTGCTGATGGCGGTGCCGACGAGCGCCGAGTTCGTCTTCGTCTACCACGGGGTACTGGCCCTGGGCGCCACGGCCGTGACCGTCAACCCGGTCTCCGCCCCGCGGGAGCTGGAGTACTTCCTCGCCGACGCCGAGTGCAGCCTGGCCATCGGGTGGGACGGAGCGGCCGAGGCGCTGGTCGAGGCGAGCGACGCGGCCGGTGTACCGCGGTGGCCGCTCGCTCCTGACACGATCGCCCCGGGGCGCGTTCCCTCCGACATCGCCGACGTCGGAGGGAACGGGACCGCCGTCCTGCTCTACACCTCCGGTACCACCGGCAAGCCCAAGGGCGCCGTGCTGACGCACGAGAACCTGCTGTCCTGCGGGCGGATGCTCTCCGAGGCGCTCGACACCACCTCCGACGACCGGATGGGTACGGCGCTGCCACTGTTCCACGTGTTCGGCCAGGCCTCCGTGATGGCCGCTGTCTTCACCGTCGGGGCTTCGCTGTCCTTGCTGCGGCCGTTCAGCGGCCGGGCGATGCTCGAGATGGCTGCGGAGCATCGGCTGACCGGGCTGGCGGGCGTTCCGACGATGTGGAACGAGATGCTGCACGCCGAGACCGAGCTGACGGCCGAGGATTTCACCGACCTCCGGCTGGCCTGTTCGGGCGGCGCGGCGCTGCCCGTCGAGGTGTCCAAGGCGTTCCACCGCCGCTTCGGTGCGTGGGTGCTCGACGGTTACGGGCTGAGTGAGACGACCGGCGCCGCGACGTTCAGTTCCCTGGACATGCCCCGCAAGGAGGGCAGCGTCGGTCGTGCGCTGCCGGGGTGCAGGTTGGCGATCCTCGACGAGTCACGGGAGCCGCTTCCGGTCGGGGAGGTCGGCGAGGTCGCGATCCAGGGCCCGGTCGTCATGCGGGAGTACTGGAACCGGCCCGATGCGACCGCGACGGTCCGTCATGGCTCGTGGTTCCTCACCGGCGACCTCGGCCGAATGGATTCCGACGGCGACCTCTTCATCGTCGACCGCAAGAAGGACCTCGTGATCCGCGGCGGCTACAACGTCTACCCGCGCGAGGTCGAGGAGGTGCTCTACGGTCACCCCGACATCCTCGAGGCTGCGGTGATCGGCATCCCCGACGAACGGCTGGGGGAGGAGATCGGCGCTGTCATCGCACCGCACGAGGGGCGGGCGATCGACGCCGCCGACCTGCGTGAATGGCTGGGGCAGCGGTTGTCGGCCTACAAGGTCCCGCGCATCTACCAGGTCGTCGACGCGCTGCCGAAGGGAACCACCGGAAAGATCCTGAAACGCGAGATCGATCGGGACGACGTTCTCGCCACGGGCACCCGGCCGAGCCGGACCGCGCCCGCGCGCTGACCGGCCGTCGGCGGAAGGCGGCAGGGCCGGCGAGTTCGGCTGCGGCCGGACGGCCCCGGACCTCGGCGCGAAGCTCACCGCCCACACGGGTCGGTCCGGGGCCTCGGCCCACCGGAGCGGAGGACCGGTACCCCGGACCGATCGAGCAGTGAACGCGCCGTGCCGGTGGGCCGTACACGTGATGGGCTGACTGCCCACCGCTCAGCTGTGCGAGCGGGTCTTGAAGTCGTCGAACTCGAGCAGGAGGGAGACACCGAGTCCGGCGAGCAGCGCCCAGAAGGGGCTGGAGATGCCGAGGATGGTGACGTCCCCCATGGCGACGACGAGAGCGACCAGCGCGCCGAGTTTGTAGCGGCCCTCGGTGAACGCGCCCCGGAAGGCGATGATGAGGACGCCGAACATCGCCAGTCCGGCCACGGTGGAGATCAGTTCGCCGGGGAGCGCGCTGACCAGGCCCACGGCGATGCTGGCGAAGAAGCCGAACGTGACGAAGATGATGCCGTTCACGACGGCCGCGGCGTAGCGGCGGTCGTGGTGCGGACCGGCCTGGTCGGAACCGCAGATGGCGGTCATCGGCCCGGCGATGCTGGCGTTGTGGCCGCCGAACCCGGAGACGAGGAGGCTGGCCGCTCCGCTGACCACGGTGATGTTGTTGACCGGCGGACGGTACTTCTCGGCGATGAGCACACCCATGGACTGGATGTTCTCCGCCTGGATCACCAGTGCGAGCGGGATTCCCACGCCCAACATGGTCAGCGGGTTGAAGTCCACGCCGACCCAGGTCGGCAGAGTGAACTCGGTGCCGACGTTGGCCGAGGCGAACGAGTCGGTGAGAACGGCCGCGACGATGCCGAAGACGAGGGCACCGATCACTCCCGGGACTGCCTTGACGAACCGGCTCAGCAGCAGGAACCCGACGACGGCGGCACCGACCAGGAACGGTCGCGTTTCGGCGGCGCCGACGATGTTGAGGGCGTACTTGAACAGGACACCGCCGATCATGGCCATCAGGATCGGAATGGGTAGCCATCGCACCAGGGTGCGGACGAAGCCGGACAGTCCGAGGAGTAACACCAGGACGCTGGCGGTGAAGTAGGCGCCGATCATCTCCGGGAGGGAATGGTCGGCCAGGCTGGAGACGACCAGCGCCGCCGCGGGAATGCTCCACGCGCCGACGATGGGCTGCTTGTAGTACAGCGCCATGATCAGCGAGATGAACCCGCCGACCAGGTAGACCGTGCTGACCCACGAGACCGTTTGCGCGGTGGTCAGTCCGGCGTCGGTGGCGCCGTTGACGACGATCAGTGCGGGGCCGGTGCAGCCGAAGACCGCGGCGACGACGCCGGCGCCGATTGTCGAGATGTCGAGGGAACGTGGCAGGCCCCGCAACCCGGCACGGTAGCCGGGGCCGGACTCGATGAGCCGGTCGGACTCGTCGGAGCCGCCGATCTCGTGGTCTTCGATGCTCTGGGACATACGTGATCCATTCGTCAGGCTGCATCCCGTGGTGCAGGTCGGCTGATTCGACAGCACCGACGCGCCTGTCCCAGTGGCGTCGGTGCGGCGGATCGGAGAGGGGCGCCGAGTTGGCCCCCTGGGCCCCGAGCCGGGGAGTTCCCGGCTCGGGGCGAGGACGATCAGAAGAACCAGTGCTCGGGTTCGGCGCCGTGGGGCGTGATGTCGCTGAATCGACCCTGATAGAAGCCGAGCGGGTCGCCGTCCCGGGTGCACACGTCGGTGACCCTGCCGAAGACCACCGTGTGGTCACCGGCTTCGACGATCCGGTCGACCTCGCAATCGAGGTGTGCCAAGGCATTCGGCACCACCGGAACACGGTGGTCGCCGTATTCGAGGCCGAGGCCGCCGAAATGGTCCTCGCCGCGCTTCGCGAACCGCATGGCGATCGGTTGTTGCCGTTGCGAGAGCAGGTTGACGACGAAGCGTCCCGAGTCGGTGACCGCGGTGGCACTGCGCGCACCGTGGTTGAAGCACACCAGCAGCAGCGGCGGATCCAGCGACACCGAGGTCAACGAGTTCATGGTCATGCCGTGCGGCACGCCGTCGGACTCGGTGGTGATGACCGCGACACCGGTCGCGAACCGCCCCATGGTTTGCCGCATCGTGGTGGGATCGACCAGTTGCGGGGTCATGGCGGGCATCTCACCGCTCCGCCGGCGCCGGGTACCGGACCTCGTAGGTCGTCACGCCCTCCTCGGAGCGCCACGGCCCGTGCGGCATGCCCGGCGGACGGCAGGCGAACTGGCCGGCGTGGAAGGTCTGACCCAGCGTCAGATCGGTGAAGGACCCTTCGATGATGTAGACCTCCTCCCAGAACTCGTGTTTCTGCGCCCCCAACGCAGTCGAGTCGGCACCCGGCTCGTACCGCAGGATCCTGGTGGCGACGCCGGTCGCCGGGTCGGTGGCGAGGATGCGCTCCTTGATCAGCGGATCGTCACCGGGACACAGCGTGTACTCGATGTCGGTGATGTCGGTGAACTCGATCGCGGGCTTGCTCATCGTGTTGCCTCCGTGCCGGTGGTGCTGTAGCTCGCGAGGAAGTCGTTGACCTCGGCGAGCGGCTGGTCGTAGCCGTAGTTGCGGTAGGCGTAGCCCTTCACGACGAAAGGCGCGCCTGCGTAGAAGAGTTCGTACTGCTGGTGCCGGCCGGCGAACTCCGAACCGATGGCGTCCCAGACCAGCTTGAACAACTTGATCCGCTCCTCGGCCGGGGTGCCGGGGCTGCTGACGTAACGATCCATGTGGGCGCGGGTCGTCTCACCCCGCAGCTCCTCGACACTCGCGGGCAGTTGCAGGACGCCACCGCCTGCGAGGTCACGCAGGATGCCGATCACCCGCGGGTGGATCTCGGACTGCAGCCCCATGGCCCCGTACAGCGCACGGGCTCCGGGACGGCACAGCCCCTGCTCGTCGTTGTCGGCGGTGTGTTCGGCGGCGAGCACCCCCGATTCCACGATGGACACCAGGCTGGCCAGCTCGCCCAGCTTCTCCACGACACCGGGGAACTTGTCGACACCGTTGACCTCGGCGACCTTGCGAGCCAGCCCGGCCAGGAAGCGCAGCTTGGTGGCGAAGCGGATCTGGGCCTGCCAGTTCCCGAGAACATGGGCTCCGGTGTCGAAGAACTGCCGGCGGAGACCGGGCACGTCCTTGTAGACGAAGACGTTCTCCCAGGGGATGAAGACCTCGTCGAACACCAGGAGAGCGTCGGTCTCGTCGTAGCGCGACGTGAGCGGGTAGTCGTACTCGCTGCTGGCTCCGGGAGCATAGGGGCGCCGGCAGTACAGCGTCAGCCCTTCGGCGGCGACCGGCACGGTGAAACTGACCGCGAAGTCCTCGTCCTCGGCCTGCAGGGGTTTGATGCAGGAGACCAGGATCTCGTCGGCCACGGCGCCGCCGGTGGCGAGCATCTGCGCGCCCTGCACGACGATCCCGTCGGGCCGTTCCTCCTTCACACCGACCTGGATGAAGTCGCCCTCCCAGGCATGCGCCGTGGTGGCACGGGAGACCTGCGGCGGGATGATCGCGTAGGAGACGTAGAGGTCGTCGGCGACCACGCGGCGATGGAACGCACGGACGTTCTCGGCCAGGTTCTTGCCGGGACCCCGGTTCTCGGCGAATGCCTCGGGGTGGCTGGAGAACGCTGCCAGGAACGCGCCGACGTGGTCGGGCGAACGTCCCACGAAGCCGTGGGTCTCGGTGGCCCACACCTGAGCGGCCTCTCGAAAGGCCGTCAGCTCCCCGGCGTCACGCGGCGGGAGGAAGAGCCGATTGACGGCCCGTCCGGTGGCGGGGTCATCGGTCCGCATGTTGTTGACGGGGTCGGCCGCCAGATCGAAGAGACGTCCGATCGTGTGGGCGATCGGCGCGAAGGCCGGGTGTTCGGCGACGTTCTTGACCGGCTCACCGTCGACGACGACGCGGCGGCCGTCGTCGAGTGCGGCCGGGTAGTCGGTGCTGGTGCGCATCAGTTTTCCCTCACAGAAGTGGTGTAGGTGAATTCGACGGCGGGCTGTCCGGGAACGTGGAGGCGCATCCGCCATTCCCGGCCGAACCGGAACTCGCCGTCGAGGAGCGGCATCGTCCCTCCGAAAAGGACCAGCGGGACGTCGCCGGAGCCGAACGAGTCCCATTCGGCGAGGACCTGGGTGATCGGGAGCAGCTGGGCGAGGGTGCCGTCCTGGTAGAGCTCGCCGTCCAGCCAGCAGGCCGCCGTGATCTCGTCCCACGGCAGCGATTCGGGTTGTGTGCCCAGGTCGATCACGGTGCCGGCCACGGGCTTCGGGCACGCGCCCTTGGAAGCCTTGATGTCGTGACGCTCGAGCGCCCGGTCGGTGTGGTCGCTGCCCACCGTCAGGTAGTAGCGGCCGTCGGTGCGGACGAGGACGGGCTCGACTTCGCCCGAGGTCTGCCTGCCGCCGACCTCGACGGTCTCGTCCACGGTCAGCAGGCCGGTGTCCAGCTCGTAGAAGGCCGGGATGCTGTCCGGCTCGGGGACACCGATGGCTGCGAGCTCCTCGATGTGGTGCCGGACTGCGTCCTGGTTCCGGCCGGTGTAGCCGGCGACGACGAGACGGCCGGGCGTCACGTCGACCGGCTGGCCGTCGACGGTTCGCAGCCGGAGCGAGGTGGCGGTGCGGGCCATGACTCTCCTTGACTGTTGGGGATTCCGTGCTGAATGGGGGATGGCGCCGGTGGGGCGCTACGACGTGGGCACCGGGGCCGGCACGGGCCAGCGCCGGTCCGCGAGTGCGGAGAACTCGGCGCGCGCCTGCCGCGGGAGGGCGGGGTCGACGTCGGCGTAGGTGAAGCCTTCCTCCGTGCCTGCCTCCACCAGGACTTCGCCGGTCGGCGTGACCACTCGGCTGTGACCGCCGAGGACGACGCCGTGCTGCTCGCCGACGGCGTTGCAGGCGATCAGGATGGCCTGCTGTTCGACGGCGCGGACGGAGGTGAACAGTCGCCAGTGCGACAGCCGCGCGGCAGGCCAGGCCGCGCAGACGAGCAGCTGCTCGGCGCCCTCGTCGACGAGGCTGCGGAACAACTCGGGGAATCGCAGGTCGTAGCACGTGGTGATGCCGGCGGTGGGGCCGCCGACGTGTCCCACACCGAGCTGATCGCCGGGGGTGAGCAGCTCGGATTCCCGCGATCCGTAGCCGAACAGGTGCACCTTGCGGTAGGCCGTGACGACAGTCCCGTCGGGGGCGACGACGGCCGAGGTGTTGTGGAGCCGCCCGTCGGCGCCGGCCTCCACGAAGCTGCCGAGATGGACCAGCAGGTCGAACGTGCGGGCCCACGTGCGTGCGGCCGCCAGCGTGGGGCCTTCGAACGGCTCGGCGCGGGCCGCGTACTGCTCGAACGAGAAGTATCCGGCGGTCCACATCTCCGGGAGGACGAGCAGGTCGGTGTCGGCCAACTCGTGCTCGGCGTCGACCATGCCGGTCACCCGGGCGATCCGGTCCTCTACGGATTCCTCGCCCGGACTGGCGAGTTGAAGGAGGGCGATTCGCATGGCCTCACCATCGCGTGATGCAAGGCACACCGATATCGGATGGACGCCGGGCCGTGCTCGGAATCGCGCAGGCGGCCGCTCCGTGGGAAGGGACGCCCGCCGCGGGTCAGCGGCGTGTCGCCAGCAGTTTCGAAGGTGTGGTGCCGTAGCGGCGGCGGAACGCGGTGCCGAACTCGCCGAGGTGGAAGAAGCCGCAGCGATAGGCGACGTCGGTGACCGACAGCCCGGGTGCTCCGGTGGTCAACAGCGCGTGTGCGCGTTCCAGGCGCTGCTCGCGGAGCCATTGCAGCGGTGAGGAACCGACCTCGCGCCGGAACGTCTGCTGCAGGGTTCGGACGCTCGTGCCGCAGGCCTCGGCGACGGCGGTGACGGTCAGTGGTTCGCTCAGCCGGTCCAGCATGAACTCCATGGCCTGGTGGACGCGTGGCGAGTTCGGCCGGCCCTGACCGGCGCCGGTCCTGGACGTCCGGTTGTTCGGCTGCGCGGCGAGCAGCGTTTCGAGAATCAGCTGCTCGAACTGCCACATCAGGCGCGGCCGCTGGTCGGTGATCTCGGAACCGGCCAGGTTCACGGCCGATTCCAACAGGCCGTCGAGCGTGGCCACTCCCGGTGCGAGGGCGAGGTCGAAGTCGACGGGGCCGACGTCGCCGGTCAACGCGGCCGCGGCCGACTCGACGCGCTCGCGGTCGAGCCGGATGACCAGTTGGTCCCAGGTCGGGCCGAAGTCGAAGGCGAACTCCCGGTGCGGGCCGATGATGACGCCGCGGTCGGGCGAAGCGGTGGCGACCTCGTTGCCGTATCGGAACGTGCCGTGGCCGGACAGGGGAAGCGTGAGCAGGTAGTCGTCGAGTGCGCCGTCGCCGGAACTGACGGTGACCTCGGTGCCGTAGCGAAGCCGGTTGACCGACGTGTCCTGCAGCCGGACATGCACCAACCTGGTGGCGAGGTGCGAGCCCGCGCTTTTCACGGTGAGGGAATGAGGACGCAGCGTGCCGGTGCAGACGTCGACCGTCTGCCCGGCATCGCCGGTGTCGTCCAGGATGGCGTGGCCGCGATGTTCCGCGAGTCGCGCCAGCGATGGGGCACTCATCTCATCACCCCATGACAGGTGAGCCGTCTGAGTTCGGGTGCTTCCCCGATCGGGAGCTTCATCCTGTGCGATGTCGTGCGCTGCGTCAACGGTCGGCGACGACGGATAGGGGGCTTCCGGCCGCGCGACGTCCGGGGCCGTGACCCTCGGTGTCGGACCGAGTGCGGTCGGGGTTGATCGCGGTGGGGTAGCAACGGAACGTTCGCCACTGTCCGGGCCGCTCGATCGAGCTTCTGGTGGCCGAGTCGGCGCTGCGCTATCCGGTGGCACCCGCTGTTACGTTCAGCCAATGAAGATCAAGACGTTTTATTCGAGCAACCCCGAGAAGCTGGACAAGAAGGTCAACGAATTCCTGAATGATCCCGCCGTCGAGGTAGTGGACATCCAGCTTTCCAGCAACGTGTTCCTCGCATGGGTCCTGATCCAGTACAACGCCGCGTGAGGAGAACTCGGCGCCGCCCGGGCCAGGTGTCGCCGCCCCCGACAGCGGAGTTGAGCTGGCACCGGGGACAGCGCCTCACGTCGGCTGAGATCGCGGCGTGGGAGAGACCGCTGCCGTGCCGAGGCGCTCAGCGCGGCGACGCCGTGGAGTCTCGTGCGACGAGCTTGGCCTGCAACTGGGCGTGGCGCGCCCGTCCGGGGCCGCCGTCGATCCGGTCGAGCAGTTGCTTGCCTGCGCGTACGCCGAGATCGTAGGTCGGCTGTTCGACGACGGTCAGCCCCGGCCGCACGAGGGTCGTCCACGGCTCGTCGTCGAAGCCGATCAGGGACAGTTCTCGCGGCATGCGCAGCCCGCGGTCCTGGGCAGCCCGGTACGCGCCCGACGCGAGAACGTTGTCGGTGCACAACAGGGCCGTCGGCGGTTCTGCCAGGTCGAGCAGGCCGGTCGTGGCGTCGTAGGCCGACTCGCGGTCGTAGCGCGCGGCGCCGACGAGTGTCTCGTCCGCGGTGATGCCCGCGTCGGCGAGAGCCGAGAAATAGCCCCGCAACCGCACCGCGCTCGGCAGCAGCCCTCGTTTGCGGTTGCCCTTCCTCAGGTGTGCGAGATCGCCGCCGGCCTCGGTGATCACGCCGATGCGCCGGTGTCCCAGCTCGACGAGATGTCCCACGGCCTCGGCGACCGCGTGCTCGTTGTCGATCGTCACGCTGTCGGCATTCGGAACGCCGCTGGCCAGCCGGTCCAGTAAGACGACGGGCACGCCGACGTCGATGGCGCGCGCCAGATGCGCACCCTCGGACGGGAGTGCGGGCGCGACGATGACTCCGTCGACCCGCTTCTCCGACATCACCGCCATGGCACGGCGTTCGGCTTCGACGTCGCCGCCGGTGTTCGACAGCAGGACTTCGAATCCCGCCGGTTGCGTGACGTCCGTGATGCCGCGCAGGGCGGTGGCGAAGAACGGGTTCGACACGTCGCTGACGAGCACGCCCAGGGTCTGTGTGCTCCCGGTGATCATGCTGCGGGCGAGTCCGTTGGTGCGGTACCCGAGCCGCGCGGCGGCGTCGGCGACGCGATCACGGCTGCGCTGGCTCACCTTGCCGTAGCCGCCGAGTGCGCGGCCCGCGGTCGCCGTCGACACGCCCGCTTCGCGTGCCACGTCGATCAGCGAGGGCGCACCACGTTCCGTCATCCCGTGGCACCTCCCGTCGTTCACCGCGAATTTCCCCGGGTGTCTTGACGCATCGTACCCGCATTGAGAAGGTTCTCACCCAACACCCACTGAGAAGGTTCTCACTCAATCCCGACACGACAGGCTCAGTAGATGACACTTCGCATCGGCGTCGATACCGGAGGCACGTTCACCGACGTGTGCGCGTTGGACGAACGCACCGGTCGCATCTCCGTACGCAAGGTTCCCAGTACCCCTGACGACCCCGGCCGCGCGATCGTCGACGGGGTGTCCGGCCTGCTCGACGAGCTGGGTGGCCGGCAGCTGGCCGAGGTCGGCTACTTCGCGCACGGTACGACGGTCGGCACCAACGCCCTGCTCACCGAGGGTGGCGCGCGCACCGGGTTGCTGACCACGGAGGGGTTCCGCGACCTGCTCGAACTCGGGCGCGGCCGCAGGCCCGCGATGTACGACCCGCAGGCCGACAAGCCCGGCGCACTCGTCGGCAGGGACCGGCGGCTCGAGGTCTCCGAGCGCGTCCGCCACGACGGGCGCATCGAACGTGACCTCGATCCGGAGCAGGTCCGGCAGCTCGCGCGGGAACTCGGCGGGCAGGGAGTCGAGGCCGTCGCCGTCTGCTTCCTCTACAGCTTCGTGCATCCCGAGCACGAACGAGAGGTCGAGCGGATCCTGGCCGAGGAGCTGCCAGGGGTGTACGTGTCCATCTCATCGGCGGTGCTGCCCGAGTTCCGCGAGTACGAGCGACTGTCCACTGTGGTGATAAACGCCTATATCGGACCGGTCGTGTCCCGATATCTGGCCCGCCTTCGCGGGAAACTGCGCGAGCTCGGCCTCACGGCGACGCCGCACGTCACGCAGTCCAACGGCGGCATCATCCCGTTCGAGACCGCGGAGCGCACGCCGTCGCGCATGGTCCTGTCCGGCCCGAGCACCGGGGTCGTGGGTGCGGCCGAGCTCGCGGGAGCAGCGGGGTATCCGGACATCATCACCTTCGACGTCGGCGGTACGTCCTCCGACGTGTCGCTGGTGCAGGACGGGGTCCCGAAGGTCACCAACGGCACCGAGATCGACGGCAGGCCCGTGCGGGCACCCATGTTGGACATCCACACGGTCGGTGCCGGTGGCGGGTCGATCGCGTGGATCGATGCGGGCGGCGCGCTGAAGGTCGGCCCTGCCAGCGCGGGAGCCGATCCCGGGCCCGCCTGCTACGGAAGCGGCACCGAGCCGACCGTCACAGACGCGAACGTGGTCCTGCGCGTGCTGAATCCGGAGCACCTGCTCGACGGCGGGTTGGACATCGACGCCGACGCCGCCCGGCGGGCCGTCGAGTCCGTGGCCGAGCCGCTCGGGCTCGACGTGCTCGACGCGGCGGCCGGGATCGTACGGGTGATCACGGCGAACATGGCGAGGGCGATCCGCGTCATCTCCGTCCAGCGCGGCTACGACCCGCGCGACTACGCCCTCGTCCCGTTCGGCGGCGCAGGCCCGCTCCACGCGAGCAGGCTCGCCCGCGAACTCGACATGCCCGCGATCGTGATCCCGGAGACGCCGGGTGCGCAGTGCGCGGCCGGCTTGCTGATGACCGATATCCGCGCCGACTTCCTGCGCACGAACATCATGCGGGTCGAGGAAGGTCGCGAGACGGACGCGGCGGAACGGCTGGCCGAGGTGCTGGACGGGCTCGGGGAGCAGGCGTCGGCGTGGCTCGCCGAGGAGAACGTCCCCGAGGGGCGGAGGAACCTCGAACGCTGGGCCGAACTGCGGTACGCGGGGCAGAACTACGAACTGCCCGTCCGCATTCCCGACGGCGACGTCACGGCGGCGACCATCGACCAGCTGGCCAAGCGGTTCGCCGCCGAGCACGAACGGCTCTACGGCTACGCGGCGCCGGACGAACAGCTGCAGATCGTCACGGTGCGGCTGCGTGCGATCGGCGAGGTCGCCAGGGCGGAGCTGCAGCGTGCGGAGCGGGCCGGGACCGACGCGTCGGCGGCGATCCGCACCACCCGCGAGGTCTATGTGCCGGAGGCCGGCGGTTTCGTCTCCTGCCCGGTGTACGACCGGTCGCGGCTCGAGGCGGGAAACCGGTTCGACGGCCCCGCCGTGATCGAACAGATGGACACCACGACGCTGCTGTTGCCCGGCGACGTGGCTGAAGTCGATGCGCTGCGCAACATCGTCGTGGAGGTGGGACAGTGATCAAGGATCCCGTGCTGATCGAGGTGATCGGGTCGGCGCTCTCGTCCGTTGTGGAGGAGATGAGCGAGACGCTGGTGCGTGCCGCCTACTCCACGAACATCAAGGAGCGCCGCGACTGCACGGCGTCGGTGTTCGACGCCCGCGGCCGGATGCTCGCCCAGGACGAGGGCGGATCGCCGCTGCATCTCGGTTCCCTGATGGGCATCGTCGACGAGATCACGCGACGGTACCCGGCCGACACGATCGCCGAGGGCGACACGTTCATCGGCAACGACCCGTTCCACGGCGGCGGCTCGCATCTGCCGGACATCGTGCTGGTCTCACCCGTGTTCGTCGCCGGCGAGATCATCGGGTGGGTCGCGAATCTGGCCCACCACGCCGACTTCGGCGACCGCGGCCACGCGCACATCTTCCAGGAAGGGCTGCGCATCCCGCCGGTGCGGCTGATGCGCGAGGGCACGATGCAGCAGGACCTGTTCGACCTGATCCTGCTCAACTGCCAGGTCCCACACGAACGGAAGGCCGATCTGCGCGCTCAGATCGCGGCCAACCGGCTGGCGGTGACCCGGTTCTCCGAACTGTCCACACGCTACGGACCGGACACGCTCGTGCGGGCGTCGGAAGCGCTGCTCGACTACACCGAGCGGCGCACCAGAACGGCGATCTCCCGGGTTCCCGACGGGGAGTACACGTTCGCCGACGTGTTCGACTGTCCCGAACTGGATGAGGAACTCGACCTCGGTGTTCACGTCACCGTGCGCGGCGACGAGGTGGATTTCGCCTTCACCGCACCGGATCAGGTGCGGGCGAGCGTGAACGTCGTGTGGACCGGCCTGTACGCCGCCGTGTACTACGCCCTGAAGACGCTCGTCGATCCGGACATCGTGCCGAACGCGGGCCTGCACCGGCCCGTGCGCATCGATGCACCGCGTGGGTCGGTGCTGAACTGCGTGGAGCCCGCGGCCGTCAACGGCAGGAGCGAGACGTGCCAGCGGGTCGTCGACCTCATCCACGGCGCGCTGGCCGACGCCGTGCCCGAAGCTGTCACGGCAGCGAGCAACGGAGCCAACACCGGCGTGCACTTCTCGGGCGTCGACACGCGCACCGGGCGCTACTTCGTCTACCTCGAGACGATCGGCGGCGGCTGCGGCGCCCGGCTCGGCAAGGACGGCCTCGACGGGGTCCAGGTCCACATGACGAACACCAGCAACCTGCCCGTCGAGGCGTTGGAGACCGAATACCCGTTGCTGGTGTCGGAGTACGCGCTCATCGACGACTCCGGCGGGGTCGGCCGGACCCGCGGCGGAATGGGGATCCGGCGCACGGTGCGTGTCGAGGCCGACGACGTGCACTTCTGGCTCGACACGTCCCGGCAGACGTCACAACCGTGGGGACTCGCGGGCGGCGGCCCCGGGGCGAGCGCGGAGGTGGAGCTTTCCGAGGGAGCCCGGCCGGTCATCGCCGGATACACCCGCCTGCAAACCGGCGACGTGGTCTCCGTGCGCACCGCGGGTGCGGGCGGGTACGGACCACCGGGGGAACGGGGTCGCGCGGCAGTGGAACGCGATGTCGCGGAGGGCCGCGTCTCGGCCCGGACCGCGCAGGAGAGTTACGGGGTGGAGCAGTGACAGTACGTACGGCCGTCATCGGTTTCGGCACCGCAGGCCGCATCTTTCATGCGCCGTTTGTGGATCATGACGATGCGTTTTCGTTGGATTTCGTTGTGACCGGGAATGGGGAGCGGGCGCGGGAGGCGCGGGAGTCGTATCCGGGGGTGACGGTGTTGCCGGATGTGGCTGCGTTGCTGGAGCGAGCCTCGGATGTGGATTTGGTGGTGGTCGGGACGCCGCCTGCGTCGCATGCGGACATCGCTGGGCAGGCGTTGGACGCGGGCTTGCACGTCGTCGTCGACAAGCCGTTCGCGACGACGAGCGAGCAGGGCCGGGCGTTGATCGACCGTGCGCGCCGCGCCGGGCGGATCCTGACGGTGTATCAGAACCGCCGGTGGGATGGGGATTTCCTGACGTTGCGGGAGCTGGTCGCCTCCGGTGAGCTGGGCGAGGTCTACAGCTTCGAGTCGCGGTTCGAGTGGTGGAAGCCCGAGGGCGGCCGCGGTTGGAAGGCGAGCGCGGGTGTTACCGAGGGCGGCGGGATTCTGTTCGACCTGGGTACGCATTTGATCGATCAGGCGGTGCGGCTGTTCGGGCCGGTCGAGGATCTGTGGGCTGATGTGACCACGCGGGGATCGGATGCCGCTGATGACGATTCGGTGGTGGTGTTGCGGCACGCGAATGGGACGCGGTCGCGGTTGATCATGTCGGGGGTTGCGCCGTTGCCGGGGCCGCGGTTTCACGTGTCGGGGTCGCGGGCCGGGTTCACGATCTGGGGGTTGGATCCGCAGGAGGATGCGCTGCGTGGGGGTGCCAGGCCGGGCGATGCCGGGCTTGGGGTTCGCGCCGAGGGGCAGTGGGCCACGGTCGGTACGCGGGACGAGTCGCGGCGGGTCGAGCCGCGGCGTGGGGACTACGGCGAGTTCTACCGCCGGCTCGCCGAGGCCATTGCCGGCACGGGCGAGGTGCCGGTCGACCCGCATGAGGCGGTCGAGGTCCTCGAACTCGTCGAACGCGCCCACACCCTCACCACCCAGCACTGAAGCGGCGTAGCCGCCTCTGCAGCCACGCCGGTCGGCCCCGCACATGTGCGGGGCCGACCGGCGTCGTGGCCGGGATTGAGCCGTTCGTGCTGTGGGAGGCGAGTCTGCCGCCGGGAAGCGCTGCCCTGGCTATGCCGTCGGGTCAGGACCCCGGGGGACCGGTGCGATACGTGGTCGGAGTCGCTCCGCGAGCGGAAGACTCGTGGCTCCCGACCGTCTCCCACCACCCAGACGGATGCGTCCCGCGCGGCAGCGCTCGATCAACGCCCCAGGGTGCCCTGGGGGCGTTGGCGGTTGCGGCCGGCGGTGAAGTGGGGAACGAGCCTGATTACGGCCACTGCCGGAAAAATCGACCACAGCACTGACACTGTGCGGGTATCAATCGGGTCGACAAGAAGTATTGGCGTCGAACGTGTGCCGTCCATCACCGTTGCGGGTGGCGCTTCTCCCAACGACGGGACGAATGGATGGACACACGACGTCACACGCCGGCCGCGCTCGTGGCCGCTGCCCTGCTCCTGCTTTCCGGCTGTGGAGGGGGTGAGGATCCGGCGCGCAGTGAGACCCCGATCGACGTGGTGGCGCTGTCCACCTACGGCACGGGGACCGCGACGTTCGCCGACGTGGCAGCCGTCGCGGACGCCGTGACCGCCGCGGAGGGGACCCGGTTCCGAATCATCACCTCCGGCACGGCTATCGGCCGGATGCTGCCGCTCAAGGACGGCCAGACCCAGTTCGCGCGCGTCGGCGACGAGTACATCTTCGGGTTCCGGGCCGAGCACGAGTTCGCCGACGAGGACTGGGGGCCACAGCGGACCCGGGTGGTCTGGGCCCCGACCGCCCCGCACAGCTGGATGGCCAGGGACGGCTCCGGTATCGAGGAGGCCGCCGACCTCGAAGGCAAGCGGGTCCCGCGGGTCACGGCCAACCCCTCGGTCAACCAGAAGACGAAGGCGATGCTCGCCAGCGCCGGGCTGACCTGGGACGACGTCCGTCCGGTCGACATCGGGTACGGCGAGCAGCCCGACGCGCTCAAGGCAGGCAAGCTGGACGTGTTGTTCCAGCAGGTGTACGGCTCCTCGCTGGCGGAACTCGAATCGACCACCCCGGTGCACTGGCTCGAGTTCGACGAGAACGATCCGCGTACGCAGCGGGCCATCGAAGAGAACGTGCCGTCGGTGGAGCTGCGTTCGTTCACCGGGGCGCCGGGCCAGGAGGAGGGCGGCTCGAACACCGGCTTCTGGTACGCGGTGCCGGTCATCACGTATGCCGACACCTCCGACGTGGTCGCCTCCCAGCTGGCGCGATCCATTGTGGATAGCTACGACAAGTACCGGGACGCGACCTCGACCACGGATCTGTGGTCGACCGACGACGCGATGATCGCGCCGGTGGAGGTGCCGTTCCACCCTGGCCTGGTCGAGGTCCTCGAGCAGGAGGGCGTGTGGACCGCCGAGGCCCAGCAGCGGCAGGACGAACT
Source organism: Prauserella salsuginis (assembly GCF_024648885.1). Classification (GTDB taxonomy): domain Bacteria; phylum Actinomycetota; class Actinomycetes; order Mycobacteriales; family Pseudonocardiaceae; genus Prauserella; species Prauserella salsuginis. Next base: position 542,554 of record NZ_JANBBF010000009.1, read on the forward strand.
GCTGGCACAGGAGAAGCAGCTCCGCCGCGGCTGGCAGCAGGTGAAGGAGTCGGAGAACCTCCGCCGGGACTGGGCGGCCTGGAAGAAGCAGCACCTCGAGGAGGCCGGCGATGAATGACGTGATCGACGAACGTTCGGCCGACGACCACCGGGACGGCCCGGCCGACGGGCAGCACGGCCCGGTGGTGACGGCCGCGGAGACGGCGCGGCTCACCGGCGGGCAACGGTTCTGGGCGGGGGCGGCCGTGACGCTGACCATCGCCGGGGTGCTGATCGTTCTGAACCAGGTCTTCTTCTGGAACCCCGGCGGTTTCACGCTGCTGCTGAACGCTTTCCTGTACGTCGTACTGGCGTGCTTCCTGTCGCAGGTCTTCATTCTCGTCAGGGCGCGCAAGTCCGCCGACCGGTCCCGGTTCTCGGTGCCCTGGTACGACGCCGTCCTCGCCGTGGTCTGTGTCGTGACCAACCTGTACTTCGCGGTGCACGCCGAGGACATCTCGCTGGAAGGCTGGGACTACGCCGCGCCGCCGCTCGCGGTCGCCGGGTCGTTCGTGCTGTGGTTGCTGGTACTGGAGGCGTTGCGGCGCACTGCGGGACTCGTCGTGACGATCATCGCGGGCGCGTTCTCGCTGTACCCGCTGATCGCGGAGCAGATGCCGATCGGGTTCCTGCAGGGCGTGCCGTTCCCCATCGAACGTGCGGCCACGGTTCACGCGCTGGGGCCGGACTCGATCCTCGGACTGCCGCTGCAGACCGCGGGAGCGATCCTGATCGGCTTCCTGGTGTTCGGGGTCGTGCTGCAGCGCACCGGCGGTGCGGAGTTCTTCATCGACCTCGCGCGCAGCGTGTTCGGTCACGCTCGGGGCGGTTCCGCCAAGGTCGCGGTGACGAGCTCGGCGTCCATGGGCATGATGAGCGGGTCGGCGGTGTCCAATGTGCTCACCACGGGTCCGATGACGATTCCCGCGATGAAGCGGGCGGGCTATCCCGGCACGTACGCTGCCGGTATCGAAGCGACCGCAGCCACCGGCGGATCGATCACCCCGCCCATCATGGGCACGGCGGCCTTCCTGATGGTCTCGTTCCTCGGCATCCCGTACTCCGAGGTGGCACTGGCGGCGGCAGCGCCGGCGTTGCTCTACTACGTCGGCGTCTTCACCCAGGTCGACGCCTACGCCGCCCGCACCGGCATGCGCGGCGAACCGCGGTCACGCCTGCCGAAGGCTCTGGCGACGCTGCGGACGGGCTGGCCGTATCTGCTGGCGCTGGGCGCGCTCATCCTGCTGCTGGTGTGGCAGCGCGACGAGGCGCAGGCCCCGTTCATGGCGGCGGCGCTGCTGCTGGCGATCGCTGTGGTGCGGCCGCGGCACCGGCTCGGGGCCCGCGGTCTGCTCGCCGTCGTCGTCGATTCGGGACGGTCGATCGCCGAGATCGTCGGCATCATCGCCGGTGTCGGACTGATCGTCGGCGCGCTGTCGATGTCCGGGGCGTCGCTGTCGCTGGCCCGCGAACTCGTCGCGGCCGTCGGCGACAACGTGCTGCTGATCCTCATCGCCGGTGCGGTCACGTGTTTCGTGCTGGGCATGGGGATGACGGTGTCGGCGGTGTACGTCTTCCTTGCGATCGTGATGGCGCCCGCGCTCATCGAACTCGGGGTGAACCCGGTCGCCGCGCATCTGTTCGTCATCTACTGGGCGGCGGCCTCCTACATCACGCCACCGGTCGCGCTCGCCGCGTTCGCGGCGGCGGGCATCGCCCGCAGCTCGCCGATGGCCACGGCGGTCACGGCGATGCGATTGGGCGCCGCGAAGTACATCGTGCCGTTCTGCTTCGCGCTCAACCCGGCACTGGTCGCGCAGGACGACGTCGGATCCGTGCTGCAGGCCGTCGGGCTGGCGATCGTCGGTGTCTTCGCGATGGGTGCCGCGTTCGAGGGATACGCACCGCTGGTGGAGGTCCGGATGCCGGGGTGGGCGCGCGCGGTCGCGCTCGCCGGGGGCGTCGCACTGCTGCTGCCGGAGACGGTGTCGTCGATGGCGGGCCTGGTCGTGGTGGTCGCACTGCTGGCGGGGCTCCGGTTGTTCGGCCACCACGCCGGGCCGCCGGAGCGTCGCGGCGATGACGCGGCTGCCGCTGACGCGGTCGCCGCTGCCGCGGCGGGGTCCGGCGAGGCCCTGCAGGGTGAGTCACTGCGGGACGAGTCACTGCCGGACGGCGCCGGGTCAGGCGAGCGGCGTGAGGGTGATCCGGAGGTGCGCACGTGACCGGCTCGAAGGTGACGACGCTGACCGAGGCGGTCGCCGCACACGTGCGGGACGGCATGACCGTGGCGCTGGAGGGCTTCGGCCATTTGATCCCGTTCGCGGCGGGGCACGAGATCATCCGGCAGCGCAGGCGTGACCTGACGATGTGCCGGATGACGCCGGACATCCTCACCGACCAGCTCCTGGTCGCCGGTTGCGTGAGCAGGCTCGTGGCGTCGTTCTTCGCCAGCGGTTCGGCGGGCTCGCTGTACGAGATCCGGCGCCGGGTCGAACAGCACGATCCGGCGCCGTTGGAGACGGAGGAGTACTCGCACTACGGCATGTACTGCCGGTACGAGGCCGGTGCGAAACGACTGCCGTTCCAGCCGCTGCTGTCCTATGTGGGCAGTGACCTGCCCGCGCTCAATCCCCGCATCCGGTCGGTGGAGAGTCCGTACGGCGAGGGCAGGGTGTACGTCGTGCCGCCGCTCAACCCCGACGTGACGATCGTGCACGCCCAGCGGGCCGATGCGAGCGGCAACACGCAGCTGTGGGGCATCACCGGAGCGCAGGCGCCCGCGGCGTACGCCGCCTCCGCCGTGATCGTGACGGTCGAGGAGATCGTCGCGCCGGAGGTGGTCCGCGCCGATCCGAACCGCACTCTGATCCCCGCACACGCGGTGGACGCGGTCGTCGAGGTGCCGGGCGGGGCGCACCCCTCGTACGCACAGGGCTGCTACGACCGGGACAGCGCCTTCTACCGGGAGTGGACGCCGATCAGTCGGGACAGGGAGGCGGCGCTCGCGTGGATCGACGAGTGGATTCACGGCACCGCCGATCACGCGGGCTATCTCGCCAAGCTCGGGCAGCAGCGCTGGGACGGGCTGCGGGTCGCGCCGGCCCCTTCCGGTTCGGTCTCCTACGGACGGAGGAAGGAATGACGGCAGACTCTTCCCGGCACGGCAGTGGACCGTCCACTGCGGAACGGTCGTCGGCCGGGCGACCCGTTGCGGACGTGGCCGATGTTCCGCCGCACAGCGCGGAGTTCCTCGCCACGGTCGCCGCGCGCGAACTCGCCGGTCGCCACCGGGTGTTCGCCGGGGTGGGCCTCCCGACGCTGGCCGTCGACCTGGCCAAACGCACCGTCAACCCGGGAGTGGAACTCGTCTACGAGTCCGGCGTCGTCGGTGCGCATCCGGAGGCGATGGCCGAGGGGATCGCCGACTCGGTGCTGGTGTCGGGGTCCGAGGCGATGCTGAGCATGGACGCGCTGTTCGGCTATGTGCTGCAGGGCGGGTACGTCGACGTCGGGTTCCTCGGCGCTGCACAGGTCGACCGGGTCGGCAACATCAACACCTCCGTCATCGGCGACTGGAGGCGGCCTGAGGTGCGGCTGCCCGGATCGGGCGGTGCGAGCGACATCATGGCTTCCGCCCGCGAGATCGTGGTCGTGCTGCGCCGCCACGATCCGCACGCGCTGCCCGCGGACGTGGACTTCTGCACCTCGCCGAGTCCGGTCAGGGCGCGGCGGCAGGAGGGGTTCCACCAGCCGGAAGGTGCGGGCGTCACCACGGTCATCACGCCGCTCGGCATTCTGCGCAGGCCCGACCGCTACGGCGAACTCGAGCTCGCGGCGGTTCATCCGGGTGTAACGGTGGCCGAGGCGGCCGAGAACACCGGCTGGGACCTGCGCGTACGCGCGGACGTGGCCGAGACGCCGCGGCCCCGCGCCGAGGACGTCCGCCTGCTGCGGGAGGAGATCGACACGGTGCGGCTGTATCTGCGGTGAGCCGGTCGGTGGCGACGACGTGTCGACCGCCACCGGCCGCGACGGGTCACAGGCCGCCGTAGTCCTCGGGCGTGGGCAGCGCACGTTCGGACAGTTCGAGGACCCGGTCGACGGCGGGCGTGGTCTCGGCGCGCCAGATCAGGCGGGCCAGCGCCTCCTCCCTGCCCCCTTCGAGGGGGATGACCGACAGGCCGGTGGTGATGACGTTCCGGAACGCCGTGTCCACGGTCAGCGTCAGCCCCACGCCGGCGGCGACGAGTGCCATGAGCGTCCACGTGTCGGGCCCCTGCTGGGCGATGCGTGGTGTGAACCCCGCCTGCTCGGCCTTGCGGATCGCGGTGTCGCGGAGGGACGAGCCGGTCGCGGCCTCGAGGAAGACCCACGGCTCTTCGGCGAGTTCGTCCATGCCGACCGAGTCGCGTCCCGCGAGCGGGTGCGACTCGGGAACGACGATCACGTAGTGGTCGACGCGGACCACCCGGGAGCGCATTCCCGATGGTGTGGCGTCCCAGCGCACGATCGCCATGTCGAGGGTGCCGTCGGTGAGCTGGCCGATGGCGTCGGAGCCGTAGGTCGTGCTGCTCAGCGCCAGTTCGATGCCCGGCTGGTCCTGGCGGACGCGCTGGGCGAGCGCGCTGATCAGCGGGTGCGACGACGGGCCGGCGAAGCCGATGGACACCTTGCCGACCGCTCCTTCGCCCGCGTGCGCGACCGCCCGCTCGGCGGCGTCGAAGGCGCCCACGATGCCGTAGGCCGCCGGCACGAGCGCCTCGCCCTGCGGGGTCAGGCTGACGCGGCGGGTGGTGCGGTCGAACAGCGCCGCGCCGAGGTGGCGTTCGAGCTGCTGGATCGTGCGGCTCAGCGGTGGCTGGGCGACGTGCAGTCGTGCGGCGGCCCTGCCGAAGTGCAGTTCCTCGGCGACGGCGAGGAAGGCCTTGACGTGGTGGAGGTCCATCCGGCGTCTCCCGGCTCGGGCGTACCGGCGGTCACGGGCGACCGTCGGCCTGCGTGGGCACAGGCGATTGATGCGTGCGCATGATGGATACCATACCGATTACGCCATTGCCGGGTATTGGTCGTGTTGGCAGGATCGAGGCATGGTCGACACCGACGCCGACTCGCCGCCGGCGCTGCCGCTCGAGGGAATCCGTGTGGTCGCGCTGGAGCAGGCCGTCGCGGCGCCGCTGGCCACGCGGCATCTCGCCGACCTGGGTGCCGAGGTGATCAAGGTCGAGCGGGTCGGCGAGGGCGACTTCGCCAGGGCCTACGACGACACGGTCGGCGGCGTCGCCTCTCACTTCGTGTGGCTGGGCCGCGGGAAGAAGTCACTCGCACTCGACGTCAAATCCGAGCGGGGCGGCAGGCTGCTGGCGGACCTGCTGGACACCGCCGACGTCTTCGTGCAGAACCTGGCGCCCGGTGCCGCCGCCCGCCTCGGCCTCGAGGCAGCCGTGCTGCGCAGCCGGAATCCGCGGCTGGTGACCGTCGACCTGAGCGGCTACGGCGACGGCGGGCCGCAGGCGGGCCGCAAGGCCTACGACATGCTCGTGCAGGCGGAGAGCGGGCTGGTGTCGATCACCGGGACGCCCGAACAGGCCACCAAGACCGGCATCCCCACGTCAGACATCGCCGCCGGGATGTACGTCCTGACGGGGGTGCTCGGCGCGCTGTTGCGGCGCGAGCGCACGGGTGAGGGCGCGAGCGTGGACGTGTCGATGTTCGACGCCACCGCCGAATGGCTGGGACACCCCATGTACGTGGCGATGTACGCCGGCCGGCAGCTGCCCAGGCTCGGGCTGAGCCACGCCGCGATCGCGCCGTACGACGCCTATCCGACCCGGGACGGCCAGGTGCTGATCGGCGTGCAGAACGACCGCGGATGGGACGCGCTGTGCCGCGAGGTGCTGTCCGACGACGAGCTCGCGGCCGACCCGCGGTTCGCGACGAACGTGCTGCGCGTTCAGCATCGCGGGGCGTGCGACGCGGAGGTCGGCGTACGCACCGCGAGGTTCGACACGGCGACCCTCGAAGCGCGCCTCGTCGAGGCCGGCGTGGCCGCCGCTCAGGTCAACGACATGGCGGGTCTCATCGCCCACCCGCAACTGTCCGAACGCGACCGCTGGCGCGAGGTGCATACCGAGAACGGCCCCGTGCGGGCGCTGTTGCCGCCGATGACGTTCCGCGACGTCGAACTCGTCATGGGGGACGTGCCCGCGCTCGGCGCGCACACCGACGAGACGCTCACCGCCCTCGGCGTGCCAGCCGGGGAACTCGAGAACCTGCGCGCCGACGGCGTGATCCAGTGACCGACAGGAAGGCGACCGCCATGACCACGACGCCCGATCCGATGTCGAAGCCCGGTCTCGAACAGGTCGGCGACGAGGACTTCGCCGCGATCCTCGCCGCCACCCGCGATTTCGTGCGCAGCCGGGTGGTGCCGCGGGAGAACGAGATCATGGAGGCCGACGCGATCCCCGACGACCTGCACGCGCAGGTCGCGGACATGGGGCTGTTCGGCTACGCGATCCCGCAGGAATGGGGCGGGCTCGGGCTGAACCTGACGCAGGACGTCGAGTTGGCGATGGAGTTGGGCTACACGTCGTTGGCGCTGCGATCGCTGTTCGGCACCAACAACGGCATCGCGGGCCAGGTGCTGGTGAACTACGGCACGGACACGCAGAAGGCCGCGTGGCTGGAGCGGATCGCCTCGGGAGAGGTGGTCGCCTCGTTCGCGCTGACCGAGCCGGGTGCCGGATCGAGCCCTGCGGGCCTGCGCACGAAGGCCGAGGCGGACGGTGACGACTGGGTGATCAGTGGCGGCAAACGGTTCATCACCAACGCGCCGATCGCGGACCTGTTCGTCACGTTCGCACGCACGCGTGAGGCGGAGGGCAAGGATCCGGGCATCGCCGTGTTCCTGGTCCCGGCAGACGCGCCGGGTGTCCACGTGGGACCGAAGGACCGCAAGATGGGACAGGAGGGTGCCTGGACGGCCGATGTCACGTTCGACGGCGTGCGTGTGCCCGCCGACGCATTGGTCGGTGGTTCCGAGGAGGTCGGGTACAGGGCGGCGATGATGTCGCTGGCCCGCGGCCGGGTGCACATCGCCGCGCTCGCGGTCGGTGCGGCGCGGCGCGCGCTGGACGAGTCCGTGGCCTACGCGGCGGGCGCCACCCAGGCCGGCACGCCGATCGGCGATTTCCAGCTGGTGCAGGCGATGCTGGCCGACATGCAGACCGGGGTGATGTCCGGCGAGGCGCTGGTGCGGGACGCGGCGCGGAAATACCACACCGGCGAGGACCGCAGGATCGCCCCGTCGGTGGCGAAGCTGCACTGCACGGAGATGGTCGGCAGGGTCGCGGATCTCGCCGTCCAGGTGCACGGCGGCACCGGGTACATGCGCGAGGTGCCGGTCGAGCGGATCTACCGTGAGGTCCGGCTGCTGCGCCTGTACGAGGGAACCAGCGAGATCCAGCGGTTGATCATCGGCGGTGGGCTGGTCAAGGAGGCACAGCGGGGCCGGTGAGATTCACCCTCGCAGCAATCCCTCGGCGATCTCGCGGCCCTCGGCGAGCAGGCCGGCGCCGTAGATGCGGTGGTGGGCGAACGCGCCCTCCAGGAGCAGGAACAGGTGGTCGGCGAGGCGCTCCGGTTCCGTCGTGTCCGGCAGGTCCTCGGCGATCAGTTCGGCCAGTCGCTTCCACACCAGGTGTTTGTGCCTGCGGATGACCGCGTAGGCGGGGTGTTCCTCGGTGAGCTCGGCCGCCGCGTTGAGGTAGGCGCAGCCGCGGGTGATGGTCTTGGCGTCCTCGGCGTAGACGTCGAAGAACGCCAGCGCGCGCGGCTTCTCCGTGGCGGCGATGGCGGCCTCGAGGACGGGCCACCACGTGTCGTGCCGATTCCGGAGGTAGGCGGCGACCAGGCCGTCCTTGTTGCCGAAGTTCTTGTAGAGGATCGGCTTTGTGACCTTCGACTCGGCCGCGATGGTGTCGACGCCGACCGGATGGATGCCCTGTTCGTAGAACAACGCCGATGCGACCTCGAGAATCCTGCGTGCGCCCGGCGTGAGGCGATCGAGGTCGATGCGCTGGTCGTCCACGCCCGCTCCTTGACTTTACAAATCTGTATACATAGCCTGACCGCCGCCTGGTTACCGATCTGTATACCGGGTTTTCGGGAATTGTGACACCCCGACCGGAAGGGCAGCCGACGCTGCCCGCTCATGCCCCGTGTTCGCGGGCCGGGCCCTCCGGTGCAGGGTGTGAGCGGGCCGGCGCCAAAGCGGGCCTTCGAGACATGGTCGAACAGGAGAGTATTCGTGGCTTCGCAGGAAGAGGTGAGACCGGAGGCGTCGCAGGCGCCGCCGAAGGCGCGCTTGTCGAAACCGGTGTTCGTGCCGGCCGTCATCGTGATCGTCGCCGCGCTGGGCTTCGCCACGTGGTACGGCGCGCGCTACGGCGACGGCGCGGCCGACGCGTTCACTGAGCTGCGCAACGTCATCGGCACCAACATCGGCTGGTGGTACATCATCGTCGTCACCGCGATGCTGTTGTTCTGCCTGTGGGCCGCGTTGTCCAAAGTGGGCAACATTCGGCTCGGCAGGGACGATGAGCGGCCGGAGTTCTCGCTGTACTCCTGGTTCGCGATGCTGTTCTCCGCCGGCATGGGCATCGGCCTGGTCTTCTCCGGTGTCTCGGAGCCGCTGAACCACATGTTCAGCCCGCCCGAGGTGGCAGGCGTCGAGGCAGGTTCCGAGGAGGCGGGGCGCGCCGCGATCGGACAGTCGATGTTCCACTGGGGACTGCACGCCTGGGGCATCTACGCGATCGTCGGGCTCGGCCTCGCCTACATGACGTTCCGCCGTGGTCGTCCACTGTCGATCCGCTGGCTGCTGGAGCCGATCTTCGGCCGCAGGCTCATCGAATCGTGGGTCGGGCACGTGATCGACGTCGTCGCCATCGTCGGCACCGTCTTCGGCGTGGCCACCTCGCTCGGTATGGGTGTGCTGCAGATCCAGGCCGGGCTGTCGTACCAGGGCTGGTTCGAGCCCTCGGACACGCTGCTGGTGGTCCTGGTGCTCGGTATCACGGCTCTCGGCACCATCTCGGTCGTCACGGGACTCCACAAGGGGTTGCGGTGGCTCTCGAACGCCAACATGGCGCTCGCCACGGTGCTGGCCGTCGTGGTGCTGCTGGTCGGGCCGACGGTGTTCCTGCTGCGTTCGCTGGTGCAGAACTTCGGCGAGTACCTGCAGACCATTCCGCAGCTGGCGTTCGTCACCGGGGCCGGCGCGGGTGACACGTGGACGCTGGACTGGACCCTGTTCAACCAGGCGTGGTTCCTCGCGTGGGCGCCGTTCGTCGGCATGTTCATCGCGCGTATCTCGCGCGGCCGCACGATTCGTGAGTTCATCCTCGGTGCGCTGCTGGCTCCGACCCTGGTGTCGCTGGTCTGGTTCACGATCTTCGGCAGCACGGGCGTGCTGAGCCAGCTCACCGACGGCAACCTGGTCGGCGGCGACGGCGCGGTCGACCAGGACACCGCGTTGTTCCTGCTGTTCGGCGAGCTTCCCGTCACCGAGGGCATCGTCACCGTACTGTCGGTCATCGCGATCGTGGTGATCACGCTGTTCTTCGTCACCAGCGCCGACTCGTGTTCGCTGGTGGTCGACGTGCTGTCCCACAACGGGCGGAGCGAGACCCCGTGGGTCACGCGCGTGTTCTGGGCGGTCCTCGTCGGCGTGGCCGGTGCACTGCTGCTCATGGCGGGTGGTGAGGCGGCGCTGACGGTGCTGCAGGTCAGTTCCCTGGCCGGTGCGGCTCCGCTGTCGATCGTCTACGTGCTCGCGATGGTCGCGATGTGGCGGATGTTCCGCCTCGAGGTCGCCACCATGCCCCGCTACGTCCGCATCCGGTCCCAAGCCACCCCATCGGCACTGGTCGAGGCGGCTCGCGAGAACTCCGACACCGACCGTGAGATGGAGCGGAGCCTGCGCGAGTTGCTGCGGTCGAGCAACGGCCACGGCAACGGGAACGGCAACGGGAGCAGCCGCGGTGCGCTGAAGCGGGTGTCGGCCACCCTGGGCGGGCTCGACATGCGGCCCTCGGCCTCGCCCGCACGGAGGCTGACACCCGACAACACGATCCTCGCGGTCCACGAGGTGCCCGCGCACGCCACGACCGTCGACCCGGAAACCGGTGCGATCGGGCTCGACGACGACGGCGTGCACACCGACCCGACCGCGGGAGAGGTGTTCGACACGCCGGAGTTCACCGACTCCGCCGTGGGAGCCGAGCATCACTCACAGGAACTGCTGGAACGCTACGTCGACGGCCAGGGCGGCGACCGGACCGACAGTCAGGGTGGCGAGCGGGCCGACGGCCAGGACGGCGATCGGGTCCCCTCGCACTGACCCCGTTCCGGGCGCCGGCCACCGGCCGGCGCCCGGAACGGCCGTCGAAGGCCGTCGAGGCCGTGGCCGTCACCTTGCAGACTCCGCCACCGTTGCGGACTCCGGCTCCCGGCGGCCCGAGAGATACCGGTGTCGCGGGGCCGGGGCCGGGCGACTCGGCGGGCCGGCCCGGCGTCAGGGACGCCAGGTCGGGTCACGGCCGAGGAACCCCATCAGCCGGTCCTGCGCGGGCGCGTCGTCGGGTACGGGGACGGCCGAGCCGAACTGTCCGCTGTCGCGCAGGAGCCCTTCGATGGCCCGCATGCCTTCCAGCGCCGAGGCGCACCGCTCCTGGCCGAGGTCGGGCTCGTGGCCGAGCGCCTTGGCCAGATCCCAGGAGTGCATCCAGACGTCCGCGGTGTAGAACTGGTCGATCGCCTCGGCGACGGGTTTGTCACCGGTGTGCGGATTGCTGAGCACCCGTCCGGCGGGCGCGTCGAGGATCGCCTGGATGTCGGTGACCTGCTGCTTCCAGGCGGCGGCCGGGTCCGCCGCCACGTCCAGGTCCGGCAACGTGATTCCGGCACCGGTGAGGAAGCCGCGTGGCCACCGGACGAGATGCTCGACGACGTCGAGTGCCTTCCACTCAGCGACCGGTGTCGGCCGTGCCCAGTCGCCGGGTCCGGCCGACTCGACCAGTGCCGTGAACCGTGCTGCGTCCTCGGCGTGCCGCCGGGCCGGGCCGTCGAGTTCGGCAACCATCGTCACGCGTCCTTCGTCAGCAGCTCGTCGAGCTTCTCGTAGCCCTCGCGGACCCCGACGTCCATGCCGCTCGCCAGGATGCCGTCGCGGGATTCGAAGTCCTCGACCAGGCTCAGTACCCGCAGGCGGGTACGTCCGCCGTCGAGTCGTTCGAACGTCAGGGTCTCGAGTGCGACGCCGTCGGGCACACCCTCGTAGGTGAACGTCCACACGATCCGCTCGTCGGCCCTGACCTCGTGGAAGCTGCCGTAGAAGGTCGCGATCTCCTCGCCGTCGCGGTCGTTGGCGAACGCCCACTCGCCGCCCGTGCGGGCGTCCCACCGGGTGATCCGTGTGCTCACCGAGCGCGGCCCCACCCACCGGGCGTACAGCTCGGGGTCGACGTGGGCGCGGAACACGTGCTCCGGTTCGGCGTCGAACTCGCGGACGATCTCGATCGTCGGGACCCGGTCGTCGGCCTTGATCTCGGTCTCGTGCGTGGTGGTGGTCATGATGCCTCCGTCTCGGTGTGCTGCTCGCGGTCGCCGCTCGTCTCGGCCAGGAGTGCGTCGAGCCGGCGGTATCGCTCTTCGGCTTGCCTGCGGTAGCGCTCGATCCATTTCGACATCAGGTCGAACACGTCCGCGTCCAGGTGGACCGGGCGGCGCTGAGCCTCCCTGCTGCGGGTTACCAGTCCGGCCTCTCCCAGCACCTTCACGTGCTTGGAGACCGCTTGGAGGCTCATGTCGTAGTGCTCGGCGAGCTCACCCACGGTCGCGTCGTCGCAGGCCAGCCTGGCGACCAGGTCGCGGCGGGTGGGGTCGGCCAGCGCGGCGAAAGCGCGGTTGAGCTGTTCCGTACGTTCGTCCACCGTTCTGTCCTCAACTTGTTGGTTGAATAAACGCTACGACCGCGCGCGCAGTGATGTCAACCCGTCGGTTGAATAACGAGGTCGGTGACGGTCGGGCGGGTCAGACCAGGGCGTTCAGCGATGAGAGCTGCTCGTCGAGCCAGGGTGCGAGCGTGCGCGCGTAGGTCGCGGTCAGGTGGGTCGTCACGCCGTAGACCACGACGTCACCGATGACCGCCGGACACGTGCCGTCGCGGCAGAACGCCGGTGTCGCGTCGAGCAGCCGGGCACCCTCGACCCGGTCCGCGGCGTGGTCGGCGACCTGCGGGTAGGCGAAGGCGGTGTCCTGCGAAATGGCGCACTCGTCCAGCTGCTGTGGCGCGCGGGAGACGCAGCTGGGCACGTCCTTGTCCGGATGCGGGTTGTCCTTGATCGTCACGACCCGTGCGCCGGTGCTGCGCAGCTCGGTCAGCGTCTCGGTGTACCCATCGCGAAGCGCCTCGGCACTGTCTGCCGGATCGAGCCGCCGCTGGTCGTCCATCACCGTGTACGTGTCGCGGCCGCCGGTGAGGACCAGATCGGGCTGCTCCTTCTCCTTGATGCGGCGCAGCATGTCCGCGCGCCACGTGTCGCATTCGGTGTAGTACCGCCGCAATGCGTCGTTGAACAGGTTGACCTGCGGGGGTGGGCAGCCGGACTTGGTCAGCGACACCAGTCGCCAGCCCCTGTCCTTCGCGAGGCGTTCGAGGGCGGGGAAGTACTGCATCGCATGTGAGTCGCCGAACAACACGACGGTGCGGTCGGACTCCGGATCCCCGTAGACACACGCGGGTGAGGTGGTCTCCGGTTGGTCGGCGTGGCAGCCGTCGTCGTAGTTGCGGGGCCAGTCCTGCGGTGCCTGGCGCGGTTCGGGGCGCACCGCGTCGACGGAGCGTTGGACGGCCTCGCCGTGGCCGAGCGCGGGTGCGCCGGCGGCCTCGTTCGGAGCCTTGGTCGGAAGCGACGGGATGGTGAGCGACAGCACCAGCCCGGCGGTCACGGCGATCGCCGTGCATGCCGCACCGAGTGTCAGCGCCGGTCGCGGCCGCTGGAACGCCGCCGGCCGCCGAAAGGGCTGCTCGACGAGGTGGTAGGTCGCGACGGCGGGCACGTAGGCGGCCGCGACGGCCACCAGGCCCTCCGTCGCCGACAACTCGCCGAAGACGGCCGCGGCGAACACCAACGCCGGCCAGTGCCACAGGTACCACGAGTACGAGATCCGCCCGACGTGCCGCATGACCGGCACCGCGAGGAGCTGCAGTGGCCGGACCGACGGCACCGCGGTGCCCGCAGCGATGACGGCCGCCGTGCCCAGGACCGGCAGCAGCGCCCACGGTGTGGGGAACAGCGTCGTCTCGTCGAACGACACCACCGACCAGCCGATCGCAGCGAGACCTGCCAATGCCAGCAGCGTCGCGGCCCTCGGCGTGAGCCGGGTGATCGGGACGAGGGCGACCGCGCCGCCGACGGCGAACTCCCAGCCGCGGCCGAACGTGTCGAAGTAGGCGGTGTCGGCGGCGGTGAGCGTGCCGAACAACGAGTACACCAGCGACACCGCGCCCGTGCCGAGGACCACCGCGAGCAGTGCCCGCCGCGGAGCACCGGTACCGGTGACCCGCTTCACCAGCCACGCGGCACCGAGCAGTAGCAGCGGCCACACGAGGTAGAACTGTTCCTCGACGGCCAGCGACCAGAAGTGCTGCACGGGGCTGGCCTGCAGTCCGGCCGCGAAGTAGTCGACCGCCTGGCCCGACAGCCACCAGTTGATCGCATACAGGGCGGAGGCGACGAGGTCGGTAGCCACCGAGTCGCGGTCGACGGGCGAGAGCAGCACCCAGGACAGCAGCGCCACGGCCGCGAGCACGACGGCGACGGCGGGCAGCAGTCGCCGCGCACGGCGCGCGTAGAACCGGCCTATCGACAGTGTTCCGGTGCGTTCGATCTCGTCGAGGATCAGCCGGGTCATGAGGAACCCGGACAGCACGAAGAACACGTCCACGCCGACGTAGCCGCCGGTGAGCGGCAGACCGGCGTGGTAGAGCAGTACGGCGAGGATCGCGACCGCGCGCAGGCCTTCGATGTCGGGCCGGAACCGGCGCGCCGCGCCGGTTTCCGGTGCGGGTGAATTCGGGCCGCTGGTGCTCGCTGCGGCGTCCGGGGCGGTTGTCACCGTCGGGCGCGGGTGCGACGGTGCATCCCCGTGGTTCGACGGCGAATGTCCGTGGCGTGACGGCGAAGGCTCCGGCGGCGGCAGCGAACGCACAGTGGTGCAACCTCTCGATCGACGTGCTGGCCCGCGTCGGGTCGCGGGCGAGGAGAGGCGAGGCGACGTCGGTGTCGTCGCGGAAGGGAACGTGCTCGGCCGCGCGGGTGCGGGACACCGCAAAGTTGCCGCCCTTCGTTGCGGGTGTCAATGGTGTCGACCACGTTTCCCCTTGACTAACAAGGGTTTTACGCGAGATCTCACGCGCGGTTCACGGCGGTGAGATTCCGATCAGGCGGGAACGTGCAGTACGAACAGCGCGGCGAGCCAGCTCCAGCCGGGAACGATGACGCCGCGCTGGACGAGTCCGAGGTGTGCGGACTCCTCCTCCCAACATCGGGCGAAGCGGACAGACGTGGCGAACAGGGCGACGGCGGCGACGCCCGAGCCGATCCGCCACCCGGTTCCGGGGAGCGTCAGCGCGGCGATCACCATGGCGGTCGGCAGGGACAGGAAGACGACCGCGCCCGCGATGTCGTGGAGCCGGTGACGGTGACTGCTCTCGTCGGGGACCCCGTCGGGCGCGCCGGGCGGATAACCGAGCATCGGGTCCATCGGGAAAACGCCGGATGCCACGAGAGCCGCACCGAAGACCGCCAGCACCGCGGCGAGCGCGGGGTGCGCACCGGCGATCAGCAGGCCGGTCGCTCCGACGGCGACGGCGCAGCCGCACTGGAGGAAGTTGACCGTCTGCACCGCGCCGCGGCTGCCCAGTGCGAGTGCGCTGACGGGATGCCGCACGGGCGAGTAACCGGGGCGGCTCCAGCCGTCGACGATGAAGGCCATGACGAACAGCACCGTCCCGACCGCTCCGACCCACAACACCGCGCCCGTCCTCCCACCGGCGATTCCATTGTGGAACCAGTGCACCCCGGAGCGCTCCGGTGCCGCCAGTGCCGAAGGTCATGCCTCCGGTGACGTCCGTTGTTCCGGTGGGCCGCGGCGCTCGCTACATGCTCCCGGGTGGATGCCGCAGGGCCTCCGGGGGTGGGCCGGCTCCCCTGAGATCCTGCGATCCCGGTTTCGTCGACTCAGATCGCTGCGCCCGCGTTGCCCGCCGATCGGCCGACACCGCAGTTCGAGCCTCGGCTCACCGGCCGGGGTTCAGTTCGCCCAGGTTCGGGGGACGTGGCCGATCCGGATCCGCTGCGGGTGGTCGCCGACCGGTACGGAGGCGACCTTCTCCCCGGTGGTGAAGTCGATCGCGCTCATCCTGTCGTTGGCGCTCTCGGAGATCACGCAGTGGCTGCCGTCGCCGTTGACGGTGGCCCAGTACGGCTTCCCTGCCGTGATGAGCGGACCTTCCTGCAGGGTTTCCCGGTCCACGATGGTGGCGTAGTCGTCCATGGTCCCCGCGACGCACAGCTCGTCACCGGACGGACTCATCGATATCCCGTGGTGCCGGGAGTCGTTGACCCACTTCGTGCGGTCCTCGGTGGTGTCCGGGTTCTTCGGCAGCGTCTTGACGCGGGTGATCCGGTCCTCGGCCACGTCGTACTCGAGGAACCCGTTGAAGAACGAGACCTGGAAGTACAGTTTCGACTCGTCGGGGCTGAACACGGCGGGGCGTACCGCGTCCGAGAACTTCTCCAGCCCCGCAGCGTCGAGCCGCTCGCGCATGTCGATCACCCGGATCACGTCGAAGGTCCTGGTGTCGACCACCGTGATCCTGCGGTCGCCTTTGGTGAAGTCCATCGCCGGGTCGTCCAGCGGGGTGTGGACTTCCCCGATCGACATGTTCCACAGGTATCGGCCGCCGTCGGTGTAGACGTTCTCGTGCGGCTTGTCACCGGTTCCGAAGGAGCCCACCTCGTCGCCGGTCCGGATGTCCAGGACGTGCACGGTGTTGCTCGTCGACGCCGACACCGCGACGCGTTCGCCATCCGGGGAGACCGCCATGTGGTCCGCGCGGTTGCCCGACACCGGAAACCGCCAGTTGACCTCGCCGCTGCGTGAGTCCACCGAGACGACGTCGGCGAAGCTCGGACGTGAGGCCACCACCGCCGACCCGTCGGGAGTCGAGTACATGTCGTCGACGAGCTGGTCGTTGCCCTCGCCGACGGTCTCCCGGATCCCGAGGAAGTAGGCCAGCCGCACGGGATCGGTGTAGATCTCGCGGAGCCGCTCCCGCTTGTCCGGGACCATGTCGATCCGGCCGAGCTTGGCGTAGGGCTCGGTGGGCTCGATGACGTCGACTGTTCCTTCCCAGTTGTTCCCGACGAACAGGACCTCACGCAGTCCTGCGGCGGAGGTGTCGTCGGCTACCGCGACGGAGGTCGTGAGGAGTGCACTCACGGCGCTCAGCACGGTGACCGTCCGGGCGAGGTGGCGTCGCATGGGGCTCCTTCCGGGAGTGTTCTAGGACACCGGCGACAGTGGACACGGAGCGCCAGAAGTAGAACATGTTTCCGGTTTGACGACAAGGCAACGCTTCCCGACCTGTGCTGCGACTCCGTGTCTAGCTCGGTGCCGTGGCGCCGTCCCGCGACGCCCGCGCCATGAGACGCGGTGCCGTGACGCCGTGCCCCGTGACGCTGTGACATGAGACGCGGTGCCCCGTGACGCTGTGCCCCGTGACGCGGTGACATGCGACGCGGTGCCATGAGAAGCGGTTCTATGAGACGCAGCGCCACGAGACGCAGTGCCGCGGTTCCGTGTCGGGGAGTGGTGTTCCTGCGCTGTGCCATCGCACCCCGGCGAGTACGCATCGGAGCTGATCGTGGCCGGTCGCACGTCATCGTCGAACGAACGAGCCTGCCGGTTCGTCACTATCCGATGTGGATAGCGATCATCGGAGTTCGTCGCGTGCGGTGGGCTCCCTGCCCGGTCCAGTGTCAGGTGGGCTCGTCGGCCCGGTTCTCGAGTCCTCGTGCGTGTCGGCGTCCGTACCAGATGACGGCGGCCGCCGAGGCGTACATGAGCAGGCCGTACACTCCGGGCGGAACCGCCATCTCGGGCTGTCCGATGACGGTGACGGCGATCAGGATGCCGATCGTGGCGTTCTTGATACCGAGTTCGACGGCCCCGGCGACCCGGTCGGCCCACGAGGTCCGTGCCAACGCCATCACTCCGAAACCGACCGCCAGTCCGCCCAGGTTGAGCAGGATCACCGGGAGGCCGGCGCTGCGCAGGTACTCCCAGAACTCATCGCCCAGCGATACCGAGATCACCACGATCAGCGCGGCGAGGACGAGCCCGCCGAACACCGACACGGCTCGCTCCAGGGCATCGGCGATCGCGGGCCTGAGGGCCCGAACCGCCATCCCGATCAGGACCGGAACCAGGACGAGCACGAGTAGCAGCGCGATGGTTCGCAGCACGGGCACGTGGATCTCGCCGACACCGGCTACCGGCCAGATGCCGAGCGCCAGGTTGGCGAAGATGGGAAGGGTCACGATCGTGATGAGGCTGGCGATCACCGTCAGCACGATCGACAGCGCGACGTTCGCCCTGGCCAAGTACGCGATGAGATTCGACGTCGTCCCGCCAGGGCACGCCGCGATGATCACCAGGCCGGCCGCGACGAGCGGCGGCAACGCCAGCAGCCATGCCAGCGCCAGGCCGAGCAAGGGCATCAGGACCACCTGGCCCAGAGTCCCGGCGATGGCGCCCCGGGGAGTGCGGAGCAGCTGGTTGAAGTCCCCGCCGCTGAGGCTGAGTCCGATCCCGATCATGATGACGAACAGGGCGATCGGAAGCCCTGTGTCGAGCAGCGGGTTGTCGAGCAGTGGGTGATTCTCGTTCACGGTCACCTCCCGGCTGCCAGCGATCATCCCAGCTTCACCGCGAGTGCGCGCGCCGTTGCGCGGCCGGAGGTGATGCCGAAGCCGAGAAACGTGTGTCCGAGCGAGCTGTCGATGTGCAAGCCGCCCCTGCGGTCTCGGGCACCCGCTGTGCTCGTTTCCGTAGCCGGCAGGGCGTGGTTCACAACGGTTTCCCCGGTGGCGTCCGGTCGCCGATGAGCCATTCGTAACCGCGGACGCTGGTGAACAGGTCCGGATCGAGGGGTTCTCCGCCGGGGTCGTCCGTGAGTACCGAGACCTCACCGGTGCTTTCGAGCACGACGGCGCGAACGCGGTCCATCCGGGTCACGCCCGCGAGGCGAATCTTGGCGCGCACGTCGTCGCGGGTCATCTGGCCCTGGACGAGGTTCTCCTCGATGACGGTGGTGCCGACCATCAGCAGCAGCGGCCGGTTGTCGATGACGTCCTGGACCCCGTCCCACTTGCGCACGCGCGCGATGAGCCACTGCAGCGCGAACAGCACGCCGAGAGCGGCGGCTCCCTGCAGGAGTGACACCTCCGTGCTCACGGCGGTCGTCGCCGTGATGGACCCGAGTGCCACCGTCGCGGCGACGTCGAAGTTCGTCATCTGTGCGAACGACCGCAAGCCGGCCAGCCGTGAGTACACGATGAGTGCCAGGTAGATCGCGGTGGTGCTGAGTGCGACGAGTGCGAGCGTTCCCCACGGAGAGCCGAGCTGCGCTACGAACATGGAGGCAGGATAGGCCGCCCGACGGGTCGGGGCAGCTTCGTCGACGGGGTGCGCGCTCGCCGCGCAGGTGTCACCTCGCTTCCGGCGGCTGCCCGGCGCCGGACGGCTGTCGTCGTGGTCGACGCAGGGGCGAGACGCCGTTCTGAACTACCGCACGAAGGTCCGGCCGGCGTCAGCTCCCGATTCCGGTGGCCTTGGCGGTGAGTTCGGCCGAGTGGAGCCGGTTGTCCAGTCGCGACGACGGGTGGGTGACGATCAGCTCGTCCGCGTCGGCGTGCTTGCCGAACCAGTCGAGGTAGTCGGCGACCTCGTCGGCCGTTCCCACCGCGGTGTAACGGACCATGTTCTTGATCGACGTCCCCTGCGGGGAGTCGAGCAGGGTGTCGGCCTCGGCATCGGTGAAGGTGCGTCCCCTGCCGGCGAGCAGCCGCAGCCGTGCGCGTTTGACGAACTGGAAGTCCTGCTGCGCCTCGTCCGCGGTGTCGGCGGCGATGACGTTGGCACCCGCGATCACATGCGGCTCGTCGAGCTGTTCGGACGGCTGGAACTCGCTCCGGTAGGCCGCGACGGCGTCCTGCAGCGCGTCCGGTGCGAAGTGCGAGGCGAACGAGTACGGGAGTCCCAGCGCCGCGGCCAGCCTCGCCCCGAACAGTGACGAGCCGAGGACGTAGAGCGGGACGCCGGTGCCTTTGCCCGGTGTCGCGTTGACGCCGGAGACGAGGGAGCGCTCACCCAGGTAGCCCTGCAGCTCCTGCACGTCGCGCGGGAAGCTTTCCGCCGAGCTCGGGTCGCGGCGCAGCGCGCGCAGGGTGTTCTGGTCCGTACCGGGGGCCCGCCCCAGGCCGAGGTCGATGCGGCCGGGGTGCAGTGTCTCCAGCGTCCCGAACTGCTCGGCGATCGTCAGCGGGGAGTGGTTGGGCAGCATGACGCCGCCGGAACCGAGGCGGATCGACTCGGTCTGCGCGGCCACGTGCGCGATGAGCACGCTGGTGGCCGACGATGCGATCGTCGGCATGTTGTGGTGCTCGGCATACCAGATCCGCCGGTAACCGAGCTTCTCGGCGTGCTGTGCCAGGGCGACGCTGTTGCGGAGGCCGTCGCCCACGGACTCTCCGCTGCCGATCGTGGCGAGATCGAGGATGGACAGCGGCAGAGTCATGGTCGTGCGCCTTTCGTCGGTGGTCCACGGGGAGACGGAGTGTCTCGTCAGGAACAACCACGGCGGTGGATCCGATATTTCGACGTCGGGCGCAGCTCACAGTTGTGACCCAGGTGATCTTCTCCCTCGATCGGACAACCCAGGTACCACGCTTCCACCACAACGGCTCCATACGGCGACCGCGTAGCAACGCGACTCACTCAAACGGGGGGCGGGCACAGTTCACACCGGCGACAGGAAGTACCGAGGACTGTCCGTTAACCAATCGCCGCAGATGCCCCCCGGCGCGAAGTACGAGGTCGCCGGCGACGCATCGGGCGTTGACGACGTCGGTGTCGCCGCCGCCGCGTACCGGTGCGCGCGAAATTCGTGCACCGGTACGCAGGGTGCCTGTGGGGCCGGTGTTCAGCCGCCTGCGAGGCCGGCGATACCTGCCGCGAAGACGCCTTGGCTGAACGTCTTGTTGAGGGTGGGCTCGTCGGCGGCATCGGCGTCGTACTCGGTCCACCATTCGACGAACGTGTCGCCGGTGGCGGTGACCGGGGCGAGGCGGATGGTGCTGATGTAGCGGCGGATGGGGAACGGGCCGTCGAGAATGTTGTAGGTGTAGCTGCGGCCGGGGTCGTCGAGGCACAGCAGCTGTTCCCGCACGACGCCGCCGTCGGCGAGGGTCAGCTTGCGCACGGCACCGACCTCGGTGGCGCTGTGGCCGGGTTCGATCTCGCTGCTGGCGATGCCGGGGTGGAAGGCGGGCAGGCCGTTGAAGTCGCGGACGCGCCGCCACACCTCGTCGACGTCGCCTGGCACGATTCCGCTCGCGTAGGGCCGTGGCATCTACTTCTCCTCCGTGGTCGGCGTGTGCAGTGCCTTGAACTCGCGGGTGCGCGCGGTGAGCGCCTCTTCGACGGGCAGCCGTTCCATGCTGCTGGCGCCGTAGAACCCGTGGCAGCGTTCGGTCCGCGACAGGACGTAGGCCGCGTCTTCGGGAGCGGCGATGGGGCCGCCGTGGCACAGCACGAGTACGTCCTCGCGGATTTCCCGGGCTGCGGCCGACCACTCGTCGATCGCGGTGACGCAGTCGTCGCGGGTCTTCGCGGTGACCGCGCCGATCGATCCGCTGGTGGTCAGTCCCATGTGGCAGACGAGGATGTCGGCGCCGGCCTCTGTCATCGCCCGCGCGTCGTCGGAGGAGAACACATACGGCGTCGTCAGCAGGTCGGCGCGACGGGCGGCGGCGACCAGGTCCACTTCGTGGGCGTATCCCATGCCGGTCTCTTCGAGGTTGGCGCGGAACGTGCCGTCGATGAGGCCGACGGTGGGGAAGTTCTGCACGCCGGAGAAACCGAGGTCGCTCAGGCGGCGCAGGAACCGATCGGTGTCGAGGAACGGGTCGGTGGCGTTGACCCCGGCGAGCACGGGGGTGTGGCGGACGACGGGCAGCACCTCGTCGGCCATGTCGACGACGATGTCGTTGGCGTTGCCGTAGGCGAGCAGGCCGGCGAGCGAACCGCGGCCTGCCATGCGGAAGCGGCCGGAGTTGTAGATGACGATGAGGTCGATCCCGCCCGCCTCTTCGCACTTGGCGGACAGGCCCGTTCCCGCGCCGCCTCCGACGATGGGCTCGCCGCGTGCGGCCATCGCCGTGAACTTCGCGAGCAGTTCCTGCCTGTCGATCCGGGGCACGCTAACTCCTTGCTGCGTCGGTGAATGCGGCCACGAGCTCCTCGGCGAACTCCGGGTCGTTCAGGTGCCGTGGCGAGCGGATCAGTTGCCGGTTGCCGGTCTGGTGGACCTCGCGTTCGAGGGTCTCGAACAGCACGGCGTCCACCTCCGGGTCGTGGAACGCCTGGCCGGGTGCGTCCAATGCGGACACGCCGCCCTCGGGCAGCAGGAAGCGGACGGGGCCGTCGCAGGCGTTGAGTTTGCGCGCCAGGAACTCGCCGATCGCGCGGACCTCCTCCGCGGTGGTGCGCATCAGTGTGATCTGCGGATTGTGCGGGTAGAACAGGCGGCCGGCGTAACGGTCGGGCACGGTGTCGGGCGCGCCGAAGTTGACCATGTCGAGGGCGCCGCACGAGCCGACGTAGGGGATTCCGGTGCGGGCGATCGCGTCGAGCCGGTGCTCGCCGGCGGCGAGGATGCCTCCCGCGACGAGGTCGCAGATCTCGGTGGTGGAGATGTCGAGCACGCCTGCGAGGTGACCGTCGCCGGCCAGTTTCTCCATCGCGGCGCCGCCGGTGCCGGTGGCGTGGAAGACGAGGCAGTCGTAGGTGTCGCCGAGCCGGTGGGCGACGGCGTCGACGCACGGGGTGGTGACGCCGAACATGGTGAGGCCGACGGCCGGACGGGTGTCGCCCGCGGGGATGGGGTGCGCACAGGCGCCGGCCAGAGCGTGGGCGGCGTTGCCGAGCACCTGCCGGGAGATGCGGTTGAGCCCGGCGACGTCGGTGACCGAATGCAGCATGGCGATGTCGCTCGCACCGACGTACGCGCCGACGTCGCCCGCGGCCATGGTCGAGACCATGATCTTCGGGACGCCGACGGGCAGTGCCTGCAGGGCGGGCGTGATCAGCGCCGTGCCGCCGGAGCCGCCAAGCCCCACGATGCCGTCGAGGTCGCGCTGGGCGGGCAGGAACCGGGCGAACGCCTCGGTCATGGCGGCGACGGCGCTGCCGCGGTCGCCGGTGAACACCGCGTCGGCCCCGTCGGGGTGCCAGGCGGCGACCTCGCGCGCGGGAACGTCGGCGTCGGAAGGGCCGGTGCTGCCGCTCCCGGTGCTGCTGCCGGTGTCGCTGTGCTGCCCGCCGGTGGCCAGGTCGACGGTGCGCACGGGCACGCCGGCCTCGCGGATCAGCCCGGCGACGTAGCGCAACTCGTCGCCCTTGGTGTCGAACGTGCCGACAACGTACGCACTGCCCACGGACGCCTCCTTTGGCGCATGGTCGTTTTCCGTGCGGTGGTACCGGTGATCACCGTCCATCTGACCACGACCGCCGGTTCGATGCCAGGGGGCAGGCTGAGGGGCCGGGCTGTGGGGTCAGGCCGCGGTGCGGTGGCCGTCCTGGCACAACGCGAGGGTGCCGGTGTCGGCGGCGTGGGCCGCGGAGTCGAGGCGGGCGGCCAGTGAGGGCGGCACCTTCGCCGAGGCTTGTTCCGGCGTGTGGAGCGAGGCAGAGACGATCTCCGGGTCGGTGAGTGTGAGGGTGTCGACCTCGGTCTCGGTGATCGGCCCGCCGTCCCAGACGAACATGAGGCCCTCGGGCATGCGGCCGGACGCGGAGAGGTTGTCGATCACCAGGAGTCGCCCGAGGCGCCGGTCGAGGCCGACCTCCTCGCGCACCTCACGGGCGGCCGCCTCCCACGGAGGTTCGCCCGCCTCCACCACGCCACCGGGGATGTCCCAGAACCGCTTGTAACTCGGCTCGACGAGCAGCACCCTGCCGGTGGCGTCGCGGAACAGTACTCCTGCGGCCATGCGCCGCCGGGGCAGCGAACGCACGTACTCGTCGAACGGCAGCAGCTCCACACCCCGCAGGCTACGCGCGTGCGGTGTGGGCTGTTGTCGGCTGTTCGGAGTGGGCGTCGATGACGACGCGGGCCGGTGTGGTGTGTCCGTCCAGCTCGGACGCTCGGGCGTGGGAGTGCGTTGCGTGACACGCTCCTTGTCGACGCGACACTGATCTCCTTCAAGCGCGTCAGAGACGACCATCGCGCGCCTGTGTAGCAACGGAGCGTGGTGCGCCGTTCTCGTCGACAGGGTTGCGCGCTGGTCGCCGACGAGCGCGCCGCTGTGCCGGTTGGGAGGCCGTGTCCGTGCCTACTTGGTCGCCGTCACGCGTTCGATGATCCCGCCGCGGGTGCGACCGCGGTACAGGACGGTGAAGCCCGCCGCGCACAGGAGCGGAACGACCTGCCGGGTCTGCCGGTCAGCGGGTCGCCGCGCACCGACGACGGCAGGGAACCGTTCCAGGAGACGTTGCAACCCCCGCAGCGGCCGGTGGGGGCTCGCGACATGTCCGAGCAGCACGACGTGTCCGCCCGGGCGCAGGACCCGATGCATCTCCGCGACAGCGACCCGGTCGTCGGGAATGCTGCTCAGCCCCAGAGTGCACACCACGGTGTCGAACGCGGCGTCGCGGAACGGCAGCGCTTGAGCGTCCCCTTCGACCAGCTGAACGTCACGGCCGAGTTCGCCGGCGCGCGCACGGGCCCGCGCGAGCATGGCCGGACTGAGCTCGACCCCGGACAGCCGCGAGTCCCGCGGGTAGAAGGGCAGGTTGCGGCCCGTGCCGATCGCGACTTCCAGCACCTCGGCGCGAGCCTGTGAGCAGGCCCAGGCGCGGCCGTCTCCGAGCATCACCTGTTCGTAGATGCTCGTCTCCTGGTCGTACCGTGCGGCGTAGGCGTCGTAGTCCTGCCGCATGCGAGCGGTGGAACCCCGTGCGCTACCCGGAGGCCGCCGGTCGGCGTCGTCGCGGTGTCGGTCGGCCATGGTCCCTCGAGACGTCGATCCCGTCCCGGCGGTGCGGACGGGCAGGTCCGGTGCCCGAACAGCATGCCGGATCCGCACGATCTTGGCCGTCCGAAACCCTCAATTCGCCTTCTGAGCTGGGAAAACGTACCAGGCTGGCCCTGGCCCGGAGGTCGTGTTACCTTGAGTAACAGTAAATCTCGGTAACAGGCATTCTCGTCGTCAGGGAGCTTCCTATGACCAGCGTCGACAACCGCAGTGACGCGGACGCGCAGCACGGCCACGACTCGGTCGCGCAGCGGCTGCTGGACTCGTCGGAAATGTTGTCGTACGACCCCGCGACCGAAGTCGACTGGGAAACCCCGCTCGACACCTCGTACTGGGGGACGAGCCCCGAGTGGAGCACGCTCTACGGCACGCCCTACTGGGACGAGATGACCGAGGACCAGCGGCGCGAGCTGACGCGGCAGGAAGCCGCGTCGGTGGCCAGCACCGGCATCTGGTTCGAGATGATCCTGCAGCAGATGGTGCTGCGCGACTTCTACGCCAAGGACCCGACCTCGCCCGAGTTCCAGTGGGCCCTGACGGAGATCGCCGACGAGTGCCGCCACTCGATCATGTTCGCCCGCGGTGCGGAGAAGCTGAACGCGCCCGCCTACCGCCCGAAGTGGTACGCGGTGCACGGCGGCCGGGTCTACGCGGCCACCGCGCGCGGTGAGGCCGCCTACGCGGCGATCCTCGTGGCCGAAGAGGTCCTCGACGTGATGCAGCGCGACTGGATGCGCGACGAGCGCGTCGTGCCCTTCGTGCGCACCATCAATAACATCCACGTGGTCGAGGAATCGCGGCACATGAAGTTCGCCCGCGAGGAGACCAAGGAGCGGATGAAGAGCGCGGGCAAGCTGCGCCGCCACATCAACGCCGTCAACATCGCGATCGTCGCCTACTTCATCGTCGACGCCATGTGGAACCCGAAGGTGTACGCCAACGCCGGACTCGACCCGAAGCGTGCTCTCCGGGAGGCCAAGAACAACGAGAACCACAAGGCGATGCTGCGTTCCAGCTGCTCGGGCCTGATGGAGTTCCTCAACTCGGCGGGACTGCTGACCCCGGCGTCGAAGCGCATCTACAAGCGCGCCAACCTGCTCTGAACCCGGCTCGGTAACCATGGCCTACGCGATCACGCAGACCTGCTGCAACGACGCCTCGTGCGTCGCGGTGTGCCCGGTCAACTGCATCCACCCGACGCCGGACGAACCGGACTTCGGCACCACCGACATGCTCTACATCGACCCGCGCAGCTGTATCGACTGCGGCGCGTGCGCCGATGCGTGCCCGGTGGACGCCATCTTCCCGGTGGACATGCTGAGCGAGTCCCTCAAGCCGTACGCCGACGTGAACGCACGGTTCTACGACGGCAAGCCGGTTTCGGCCGACGTGCTCGGGTCCTCGCCGGTATTCCACAACTGGGGCGCGCCCACCTTCGACCGGACGATCTCCAGTGACTTCCCCGCGCTGGACGTCGCCGTCGTCGGAAGCGGGCCCGCGGGGATGTACGCCGTCGAGGATCTGCTGCTGCACACGAGCGCACGGGTCACGCTGATCGACCGGCTCGACGTCGCGGGTGGGCTGATCCGCTTCGGTGTCGCGCCGGACCATCCGTCGACCAAGCGGATCGACGAGACGTTCGCGCGCTACCGCGAGCATCCGCGGCTGACACTGCGGCTCGGGGTCGAGGTCGGCAAGGACGTCACGGTCGACGAACTGGCCGCCCGGCACGATGCCGTCATCTACGCCGTGGGCGCGTCGTCGGCACGGTCGCTGGGCATCGAAGGGGAGCAGCTGCCCGGCAGCGTGGCCGCGACCGACGTCGTGTCCTGGTACAACGGCCACCCGGACGCGAGTGACGATGTGGTCGACCTGTCGTCGCAGCGGGCCGTGCTGATCGGCAACGGCAACGTGGCGCTCGACGTCGCGCGCATCCTGTCCAGCGATCCGGGCACGTTGGCGAGCACGTCGATCTCGCAGAGTGCGTTGGCACGGCTTCGGTCGAGTTCGGTGCAGGAGGTCGTGCTGCTGGCACGTCGCGGGCCGGAACACGCCGCCTACACCGAGCCGGAACTGCTGGCGCTGACCCGGCATCCGGACTTCGACGTCGTCGTCGACAACCACGACGACCGCGTGGCGAAGGCGATCGACGCCGCTGAGCCCGGGGAGAAGGCACAGCTGCTGCGGAGCCTCGTCCAGGAACACATCGACTGGTCGGCGCCGCCCGTGGGGGGTCGGCGCCGGATCGTGCTGCGGTTCCACTCCTCGCCGCTGGAAGTGCTGGGCGGCGACCGGGTGACCGGACTGCGCACGAGCGGATCTGAGTCCGATGTGGACATCGCTGCCGGCTCGGTGGTGCGGGCCGTCGGGTATCGCGGCGTCGGGGTGCCGGGCCTGCCGTACGACGAGGCGGCGGGCACGATCCCGAACACGGCCGGCCGGGTGCAGGGCCGGGACGGCACGTACGTCGTGGGGTGGATCAAACGCGGCCCGTCCGGCGGAATCGGTGCGAACAAGACCTGTGCGCAGGAGACCGTCGCCGCCCTGCTGGACGACGTCCGCAACAACCGGGTGCAACCGCGGCAGCCGCGGAAACTCGCGGGGCTGCTCCGCCGGTCCTGACTCGCGCTGCCGACCGCACCGTCGCACGACCAACCGCACCGCCGCACGACCGCGGCGGTGCGGTTATCGTATCGGCGTCGCCGCACGCTCCCCGTGCAGGAACCTGACCGAACGGACGGGGCGGTCTCCTCTCCCACGGGTGCGTTCTGCCTCCGCCGGTGAGCGGTTTCGGCCTCGGACCCCTTGGGCCGGAGTGACCAGGGCCATAGCTTCGGCGTGGTACGTGTCACGACGGAAAGGGTCAGCCAATGCAGGTCGACGAACTTCTCAAGCCGTTTCCCCTCAAGGAATTCCACCCGATTCCGCGAGCGCTGCTGGGCCCCGGCTCGCACGAGATGATCGGCCCCGAAGCTCTGAAGATCGGGATGCGCAGGCCGCTGGTGATGACCTCCGGACTGCGCGGCACCGAGATCGTGAACAAGCTTGTCGAGTCGCTGAAGTACCACGGGCTCGAACCGTCCGTGTACGACAAGGTGGAGTCCAACCCCAAGGACTACAACGTGATGGACTCCGTCGCGATGTACCAGCAGGACGGTTGCGACGGCTTCATCTCGATCGGCGGCGGTTCCTCCCACGACGCCTGCAAGGGCGCGCGGATCTCGGTGGCGCACGACGGGCGCAATGTCAACGAGTTCGAGGGCTTCAACAAGTCGGAGAACCCGAAGAACCCGCCGCACATCGCCGTATCGACCACGGCGGGCACGGGCTCGGAGACGTCGTGGGCGTACGTCATCACCGACACCACGACGGACCCGGCCAACCCGCACAAGTACGTCGCGTTCGACGACCACTCGGTCGTCACGCTCGCGGTCGACGACCCGGTGCTGTACTACGAGTGCCCTTCGCATTTCACCGCGCAGTGCGGCTTCGACGTGCTGGCGCACGCTTCCGAGCCGTATGTGTCCAGGTTGGACTTCACACCGTCGCTCGGCAGCGCGCTGTTCTCGGCCGAGCTGGTCGGTGAGCACCTGCGCACGGCGACGTGGCACGCTGACAACCTGCCCGCTCGCGAAGGCATGATGTACGCCCAGTACACCGCGGCACAGGCCTTCAACTCCGGTGGTCTCGGCGTCATCCACTCGATCTCCCACGCGGTGAGCGCGTTCTACGACACCCACCACGGCCTCAACAACGCCATCGCGCTGCCGCGCGTGTGGGCGTGGAACCTGCCGGTGGCCTACAAGCGCTACGCCCGGCTGGCCGAGGCGCTGGGTGTGGACACCACGGGCATGAACGACGTGAAGGCGGCCGACGCGGCCGTGGCGGCGGCGATCCGGCTGCTGCGCGACGTGGGCATCACGGAGCGGTTCACCGACATCACCCAGGACACGCACCCGAAGAACCGCCTCGGCGCCGGTCCGACCGAGTTCTACAAGAAGGCCTCGACGATCAAAGGCGACGCGGCCGATGTGGACCGAGTGTCCAACCACATCCTCGGCGACGCCTGTACGCCGGGCAATCCGAAGGAGACGACGTTCGAGACCGTGCGACCGGTGGTCGAGCACTGCTTCAACGGTGACCTCGACGACCTGATCTCCTGAGCCGCTTGTCGTTCAGCCATGGGTGTTCCGCGGTGGCCCGCCGCGTCGCGGAACACCCATGGCCCCGGCCGAAAGGTGTTTGTCCGCGTGAGCTCACGAAACGGTCACCACCCCCATTCCTTCTCGTCCGTCGGCGAGGTCACTTCGCTTCTCTCCGACGTCGGTTACCTCGCCGACCGTCCACTCGCGACCACCGTCTACCTGCAGGACCAGCTGGGCAAACCGCTGCTGCTGGAAGGTCCCGCCGGGGTCGGCAAGACCGAGCTCGCCAAGGCGCTCGCCGCCGCGACGGGCAGACGGCTGCTGCGGCTGCAGTGCTACGAGGGCCAGGACGAGACGAAGGCCCTCTACGAGTGGGACTACGGCAAGCAGATGCTGTACACGCAGATCCTGCGGGAGAAGATCGGGCAGGTGGTCGCCGACGCCGACGATCTGCCGACGGCCGTCGCGGCGATCGGGCAGCACGACAACGTGTTCTTCTCCGAGCGGTTCCTCGCGGAGCGCCCGTTGCTGCGCGCCGTCCGTTCCCCCGAACCCGTCGTGCTGCTGATCGACGAGGTGGACCGCGCCGACGAGGCACTCGAAGCGGTGCTGCTCGAGCTGCTGGCCGAGTACCAGGTGTCGGTTCCCGAACTCGGAACGTTCACCGCGGAGCACCTGCCATACGTCGTGTTGACGTCCAACAACACGCGCGATCTGTCGGCGGCGCTGAAACGGCGCTGCCTGCACCTGTCGCTGGACTACCCGTCGGCCGAGCGGGAGCTGGACATCATCCGGTCGAAGGGCACCGGACTGCCGGATGCGGTCGCGACCCATCTGGTCGATGTGGTGCGGGAGCTGCGGCAGCAGGGGATGCGAAAGCCGCCCGGCATCTCCGAGGCGCTCGACTGGGCACGGACGCTCGCGGTGCTCGGGGCGTCCGAACCGGACACCGAGCTGCTGACGGACACGATCTCGGTGGTGGCCAAGTACGACCGTGACGTCGAACGGGCCATGCGGGTACTGCGTGATTCGGCTGAACTGCGGGAGCAGGGTGGTCCGGGCCGGACCGGCAACGACCGGGGGGCGCCGGTCGAGGGGGAGCGGCGCGCGCCCGTCCCGGGTGTCGATCCCGACGAGGAGGGGACGGGTGCCGCGTTGCGCGCCGCACGGGACACCCCCGGCAGGCACGGGGCCGGTTACCACGGCGAGAACGCCGACGGCCCCGCGCCGCGGCGGCCGGTGAGCAGCAGCCAGGGTGAACGCTCGTTCGCGGCCAACCACGGCCGCGGCAAGCGGTAGGCCGCGGACATGCTGACCGGACTGCATCGGTTCGTGCGGCTGCTGCGCAGTGCTTGCCTGCGGATCTCGTCGATCGAGGTCGTCGATGCCGCCCGCTGCGTGGCCGACCCGGCGATGCTCGGAGACCGCGAACTGTTCCGAGAGGGACTGCGCTGCGCGCTGATCAAGGATCACCGTGACAACGCGACGTTCGACGAGCTCTTCGACGCCTTCTTCGCCTGCGTCCGCTTCGGCGACGAACCCGGCGACGGCCGAAACGACACCGGCACGGTCTCACTGCTCGAGGACTTCACGATCGCCGAGGAGGCGGGGCAGCGGCCGCCGCGGGCCGACATGGAAAGCCCCGACGCCGACCTCGGCGACCTGTTCGACGAGGACGACCTCATCGAGCGTTACAGCCCGCACCCCGAGCTCAACCCGATCGTGCTCGACAACGAGACCGACGACGAGCTCGTGTTCTCGCAGCAGGACGTGTCCACCATGGACGGTTCGAACGAGGTGCTGCTGGAGATCGACCGAAGCCACGGCGTCGCACCCGGCGAACTCGGCAAGGCCCAGGGAACGCCGGTGGAGGCCACGCTCAGCCTCGCCGAACAGGACGCCCTGCTCAACTGGTTGGAGGGCAGCGGGTCCGGCGAGGACGACGAGGGTGACGAGACCGATGCGGTGGCCCTGCGGTCGGACATGGGTGAGCAGGCCCTCGCCCGGCTGCCGGAGGCGCTGCGCCGTCACCTCGAACATCTGATGCGGCTCGAACAGTCGGTCGCGGAGGATTCCCGGTCCGGTCGAGGATCCGATCGGGGCCACGACGAGTTGGAGGACGCGCTGCGCACGATCGTGGCCTCGCTGCGCGGCGCCGTGACGCACCGCAAACGACCCGCGTCGCGTGGCCGGGTCGATCCGGCTCGCACGATGCGCCGGAACCTGCGCTACGACGGCGTGCCGTTCCGGCCGGTCACCGTTGACCAGCGGGACGACAAGCCGCGGCTCGTCGTACTCGCCGACGTGAGCCTGTCCGTGCGCGCCACCGCCGGCTTCACGCTGCACCTGCTGTACGGGCTGCACGACCTGTTCTCCTCGGTACGCTCCTACGCGTTCGTCGCCGAGATCGCGGAGATCAGCGGCCTGTTCGCCGAGCAGCGGATCGACCAGGCACTCCAGACGCTGTTCCGGGGCGATGTCATCGACGTCGACGCCAACTCCGACTACGGCTCGGTGTTCGGCGCGTTCCTCGACGAGCACGGCACTGCGGTGAGCCGCAGGACCACCGTGCTGGTGCTGGGGGACGGGCGGGGCAACGGCAACGATCCGAACCTCGGCGCGTTCGAGGAGATCGCGCGCAAGGCCAGGGACGTGCTGTGGCTGACTCCTGAGCCGCGCCATTCGTGGGGCCTGGGTGCGTGCGACCTGCCGGACTACGCCGAGCACTGCAGCCGGGTGCGCGTCGTGCGTGACGTCGCCGGGTTGGAGAACGCCGCGCGCGACCTGCCGGTGGCCGTCCGATGACCAGTCCGTTGCGGGACCGGGCCCACGCCGCCCCGCTCGACAACGCCGCTCTGGCGCTCGACAACGCGGCTCCGCTGGACCGCGCTGCTTTGGTTGACAACTCCGCCCCTGTCGACAACTCCGCCCCGCCGGGCAACTCCGCCCCGGTCGACAACTCCGCCCCGCCGGGCAACGCCGCTCCGGTCGACGCGATGGCGCCGTGCCGGCCGGGGGAGTATCGCGACGAGCGGGTCCGGGTGGTGCACCGCGGCGGCGGGCTGCCGGAGGGCCCACTCGGGCCGGTCGTCGCGAGTACCCGGCATTTTCGGCTGCATCGGGACGAGGCGCGGCTCGTCGTGAGTCATCGGCTCGGCCGCGGTGACGTCGAGGACGCGCTGACGGCGCTGCTCGCCGAGGAGTTGTTCCGCCCCGGCCTTGTGGCCGAGCAGGAGCTGTTCGAGCGGGTCTTCGTCGGACTCGTCCGCTCGACGGTGCCCGGTGGGCTCGCAGCGTGGCGGACCTTCTACCGCAACACGTTCGCGCGCCTGCACGGATCGGCGCACGGTCCCGCCCGCGGGCTCGCGCCGGTGTACGAGTACGCCCGGAGGCTCGTGCCGCCGGGCAGGGTGCTCGACCTCGGTTCGTGCTTCGGTTTCTTCCCGCTGCTGCTCGCGGCCGAGTCGGGGTATGCGGTGACCGCGTCCGACGTCGTGCCCGGCAGCATGCGGTTGCTGTCGCGGATCGCCGGCGCCGAAGGAGTCCCGCTGTCGACGCTGGCCTGCGATGCGGCCTCGGTCCCGTTGCGCGGCGGCGCGGCCGACACCGTGACCGTGTTGCACCTGCTGGAGCACCTCGACGCCGACGCCGGGGCGGCTGTACTGGCCGAGGCGATGCGGCTCGCGGCCCGCCGGGTGGTCGTCGCCGTGCCGTTCGAGGACGAACCGGAGGCCTGCTTCGGTCACGTGCGCCGATTCGACAGCGCCGAACTGGCCCGCCTGGGAACCCGCACGGGCCTGCCGTTCACCGTGGCCGAACACCACGGCGGCTGGCTCGTCGTCGAAACCGCACCCGGCGCGTGAGGGTTCCAAGGGCGCGTCTGCCGTCTGTCGGGTGCGTGTGACGGGGCAGCGTGCTGCAGGCGAACGCCTGCTGTGTTCGGCGGGAGTCAGGCAGGTATGTGAGACATTGGGGCATGTCTTCCGGCAGGCCCAGTGTGCTCTTCGTGACCGATCTGTCGTATGAAGCGCGCGGGCGCCGGTACTGCGATGAGGACATCTACCTGTCCTCTCAATTGCGCGAGGCCTTCGACGTGGCGCTGTGCCATCCCAGGGACGCCGTGGCGCTGATGGACCGGTTCGATGTCGTGCTCGTCCGCAACAGTGGTCCGGTCATCTACTACCCGGAGCAGTACCAGGCGTTCCGCGAACATGCCCTGGCTACCGGTGCGCGGGTCTTCAACGAGCTGACGGGCAAAGCCGACATGGCCGGCAAACAGTACCTCGTCGACCTGTTTCAAGCCGGTTACCCGGTGGTCCCCACCGTGGAAGGCACCGAGGGCTTGGACCGGCTCCCGGACTGCCAGGCCTACGTGGTCAAGCCCAAATTCGGCGCCGACTCGGTGGGCCTGAGGATCCTGGACCCGACGCAGGTCCGCGGTATCGACGAGGGCGACGTGCTGATCCAGCCGCACGTCGAGATCGATTACGAAGTCTCGTTCTATTTCATCGACCACACCTTCGAATACGCGTTGTACACGCCCGATCCCGCGCAACGTTGGCATTTGAGGGCGTATGAGCCGACCCAGGCCGACCTGGGTTTCGCCCGGCGCTTCATTGACTGGAACGGGGTGGGCCACGGCATCCAGCGCGTCGACGCGTGCCGTACTGCCGAGGGCACGTTGCTGCTGGTCGAGCTGGAGGACCTCAACCCCTACCTGTCGCTGGACAGCATCAGCGAAAAGCGCCGCCAGCGGTTCGTGAAGCAGCTGACCGGCGCGCTGTCGGAACTTGCATCCGCCGATCTGCCAGGCCACTAACCACCAGGGTGTCCTTCCCTGAGCCGGGTCTGCCTCAGATAGCGTCTCAGGGCGCGTACGGACGCACTGGAGCGCCGCCGGGATGAACTGGCAGAGACTCCTTATCGCGAAGCCGGTTGGGCCTACATACCGACGGGACGGACATTTCGGCCGCACTGGGATGAACCGGACTCCCAAAGACGCAACGGCTTCCTTCGCGATCATTCGGTGGGCATGGAGTTTCGGCAGAAGCCCGCGGAAACGGATGTACTTCGGAGGGTTTCCGTTGATGATCCGCGCGATCAACTCGGCGGCGGACCCGCGGGCGCCTGACGGCGTCCGGTGCGTTGATCAGGGCTCCTGAGTGGTTTCCGGTCCGTACTCTGTCCGGGTGAGGCTGTGACTTTCTGCTCCGTTTTGGTGGCTGGTTGTCGTTGTGCTCCTAGAATCGATTGCCACGTTTGACGGGGGAGGTCAGTCGTTGCGTGAGTCGCGGTATGGCACGAAGGCCAACGTGCCGGAGCCCGAGGTCACGGCCGAGGTGTCTCGGCCCGTGCTCGGTGCGGAGATGACCGAGGAGGCGCCGCAGGTCGTCTATATCCCGACGGCGGCGCCGATGCGCGGCGAGGACCTGACGGTGGTGTTGCGCGAGCTGGAGGACGCGTCGCTCGCGTTGTTGGTGTTCTCGTCGTTGGATCTCTTGGTTGAGGGGTGCGGCGAGGAACAGCCGTGGATCGGATTCCACGCCGCTGGCCTGGAGGAGCTACAGCATCAAGTCGGCGCTGACGTGGTGTTGTGGGATGCGACGTTGGCGCCGGAGATTCGGCAGTACGGCGAGTACGGGGAGGGCTCATGACCGGGGGCTACCGGGTCGAGGCCGACACGCTGAACACCGTGTCGGCGAAGTTCCACAGTGCGGCCGACAAGTTGGGCGCCACCGAGCAGCCGCCGGAGGATGTCAAAGCAGGGGAACCGAGCGCGGCGATTGCCATGGTGATCGCCCACTTGGCCGAGCAGTCGAGCCAGTTGGTGGCCGGGTTGCACTCGATTGGCGATGCGGTCGAGCAAAGTCGGACCGACTACGAGGCGCAGGAACAGTGGTCGACCGACCACCTTCCGAAGCCGGAGCAGGGCGACAACCGGCCGGTCTGACGAGGGGGAAGCATGGCGTTGAACATTGAGGTCGAGGCGCAACCGGCCAGTCTGCGTGAGGTCGCGGGCTGGCTGCGCACGGCCGGTAAGAAGGTGTCGGCTCGTCACGAGGACGTGACGAGTGCGTCGAAACAGCTCCGAGGACGGGTGGGATGGCGAAGGGGCCACTGCGTTCCGTCGGAACATGTTGCACTTCAAGCCCAAGATCGATGATCTGAGTGCCGGGTACGGCGGCTTGGCGAACGCGATCGATCTGCACGCGGCCGACATTGATACGACCAACGCCCGGATGGGGCAGGCCGTCGAGATCGCCAAGAAGGGCGGCCTGACTGTCACGGACAAGGAGATTCAGGGACCTGGCGAGCCACCGCCGAAGCCCGAACCAGCGCATCGGCACGCCAAGAGTGGGGCGATCAGCAGCGACGACAAGGAGCGCTTCGACGCCCAGTGGGACACCTACACCGCCTGGATGAAGAAGGCCAAGGCCTACACGCAAGCGGGCACCGTGGTGACCGAAGCTCGGAAGATCGAGACCGACTCGCAGAGCATGCTTCTCGACTACCTACAGAACGTCGGCCAAAAGTGGTACATCAACGTGCCCGACTTCGGCACCGGGCTCGCGGCAGCGCACATTGCCGCGCATAACAGCTTCAAGACAACTGCCTCGAACTTCCGTCAGCTCGGCAGCAAACTGGGTGACCTCGCCGACGACGCCACCCGTGGATCGTCGAACCAGGCGCGCTATCTGGTTGCCTCCCTGGTCGCGAACTCGAAGGCCAACGTCCAAGCGGCCCAGGCCGAGGGCAAGAAGTTCGGCAAATGGCTCAACAAGCTGCCCGATGGGGTCAAGAAGGCGCTCACAAGCACCCTCGCCAATTTTGTACCGAGGAACGCGAAATACCTGGCCGGTGCGAAGCCACTGCTGTCGAAGCTTCCTGCGGTCGGGACGACGCTGGGCGGGTTCAGCCTCGTTGACGACTTGGCACAAGGCAAGGACCCGGCGGTCACTGTGCTGTCTAACGGCGGCAGCATCGTGGCCGGGGCCGCCGCCGGTAGTGCCATCGGCGGTCCGCCCGGGGCTCTGGCCGGGTTCATCGCGGCGACCGGTACCGGCTTCCTGATCGAGAACTTCGCCAGTGACGATGTCAAGGAAGCTCTCGACGTAATGTCCCAGGACGGCTACCAGAATGCCGAAACCAACCCGTGGCTACCTGACTTGAAGCTGCTGTCCAAGTTCGCCACCGGAAACTGGTAGAAGGTAGCTGTGAATCCTGACCTACCGCCGAAGCCCGACCCGCAGACGGGAGAGCCTAGACCCCCGGCCGCTCCCGGCCATTTCAACGGCCTCAAGGAGCCGCAACCCTACGACGCCAACAAGGTTCCAAGCGGCCCTACTGCAGCGCTGGAATGGCTCTACGGCACTCGAAAATCCGGGTGGTGGTCAGCAGCCACGGTGGTTGTCTTGATCATCGCTTTCCTTACGTTCAAATCGGGGCTGGACTGGGTGTTCGCTTGGCCGACGTGGCTGTTCATGGCGGCTGCGGGTGTTGCGTTCTGGTTTCTTCCTCGGAATACCAAAATGGCCGCTGGCGCAGATTGGGTAAACGCCGGAGGTGACACCATTTATACGTATGAACTGGTAGAGATCGGAACTTCCGGAACTCCGGGTAGCTGGGAACTAATCCTGAAAGATCAGCGAGGAAACGTCGACCGCGGTAATATAGCGGACTATCAGCAGAATCCACTCTTGTGGGACTTGGTCTTCAACGGAATTCGTCATTCCGTGGCTGCGGGTGCAACGATCGACCCGGAGACATACCGCGTACTGAAGCTTGACGAATATCCGAATCCTCCCCGGTCTCGCCGGGGCGGCATTGGTGTTTAGGTCCGAACAGTTCGGCGTCGGACCACGGTGGTCGGGCGCCGAGGCGGGTCTGCCTCAGATGAGATCCAGCTTGCTGGCCTCGTAGACCGCTTCGGCCCGCGTGGACGCGCCGAGTTTGCGCATGATGTTGCGGACGTGGAACTTCACCGTGGTCTCGGAGATGAACAGCGTCGTGCCGACGATGCGGTTGCTCAGCCCGGAGGCGAGCAGTTCGAGTACGCGGTGTTCCCGTTCGGTGAGCGCGGGCTCCTCCGGGGTCGTGCGGAGCGAACGGGCCATGACCGACGCGGACCGCGAGTCGAACGCGCTCTCGTCGCGCGCGACGGTGCGGATCGACGAGACGAGCTCGCTCGTGTCGACGTCCTTGATGACGTAGCCCTTCGCGCCGCGGTGCACGGCCTCCAGCACGTAGGCATCGTCGAGGAACGTGGTCAGCACGAGCACGCCGACCTCGGGATAGCGCCGCGTGATCTCGGAGCACAGGTCGAGGCCCTCGGTGTCGGACCCGGTGCCGAGCTTGAGGTCGAGCAGCACGATGGCGGGGCGCAGCTGTTCGAGTGCCGTGCGGGCCTCGGCGGCCGTCGCGGCCTCGCCGACCACTCGCATGTCCTCCTCGCGGTCCAAAATGGATCGCAGTCCCTGGCGGACGATGGCGTGGTCGTCGACGAGCACGATGCTCAGCTGGTCGTGCCTGCCGCTGCCGGGTTGTCGTTCCGATTCCCGGTTCGGCCGCTGCGCCCCAGCGGGATCCGGGTGCATCACCCGGGACGGTGGTGTGTTCATGGCGCCGCCTTTCCGTGCCTCCGCAGGGGGAGGGGAATGTCGAGGACCAGCATGATCCCGCCGAGTTCGGAGCGCCGGATCGACATCGTGCCGCCCAGTTCGCGGGTCCGGTCCTGCATGTTCGCCAGACCGCGGTGCACGCCGGCCAGGTCGGTCGCGGCGGTGAGCTTGAGGGTTCGGCGCAGCTGGGCCGGATCGCCCTCGCCGTTGTCCGAGATCGACAGCACGATCCGCTCCGGCAGGTACTGCAGCCGCACCAGCGCCTCGTCGGCTGTCGTGTGCATGACGGTGTTGAACAGCGCCTCGCCCGCGAGCCGCAGCAGCGAATGTTCGACCTCACCGGGCAGCGGCACCGGCGTACCCGCGATGCGGACCTGCACCTTCAGGTCGCTGGGAAGGTGCACCGACGACAGTCGTTCCAGCAGCACGGGCAGTGACCCGGGAGGCTCCTCGGCGCCGTTGTGCAGTGCGTAGATCGCGGCGCGCAGCCGCTCCACCGCGTGGCCCGTGAGGTCCTTGGCTGCGCTGAGCTGGTCGACCAGTTCCTCGTGTACACCGCTCGCCGCCAGCTCGGCCCGGCACACCTCCACGGTCATGCCCGCCGAGAGCACGTCCTGGGTGACACTGTCGTGCAGTTCGCGGGCGATGCGATGCCGTTCGTCGTCCAGCGCCTGCCGCTGCATCGACTCGATCAGGCGCTGCTGGGTCTCGGCGAGCTCCTTGGCCTGCTGCTCGGCTGCCTCGGAGAGCTGTTCGGTCCTGCCGCGCAGCGTGGTCGCCGCGTGCAGCAGGAACGAGTTGTGCAGCGCGACCGCTGCCTGGTTGGCGAGTACCCGCAGGATCGCCAGGTCGGTGTCGGCGACGTCGACGGTCTTGCCCGGCAGCCCGGCGATGCCGCCGATCGGTTCGCCGTCGAGGGTCATCGACACGCGCACGATGCCGTCGCCGGGCTCGTCCTCGGCCTCCCACGGACGGCCCCGCAGCACGTGCAGGTGGGGCAGAGCCTCGGCGGGCAGGGACCGTTCGTCGTCGATCAGTTCGCCACCGTGGAGCACGAGGAACCGCGGCCGTGCAGCCTGCAGCGCCCCGTCGGCGACCGCCACCAGCAGCCACTCGGCGTGCAGGTGTTCGGCTGCCGCGTGAACGACGGCCTCGACGAGTTCGCGCGGGCCCTCGGCCGTGCGGACCAGCGCGCGCGAGATGCGGTCGAGGGCGCGCACCGCGTTCTCCAGCCGTTCGGCCGAGCGCACGTACTCGGGATAGAAGGAACGTTTGCCCGAGCGCACGCCGGTGAGCGCGCCGAGGTCGGCCTCGTCACGGCCGAAGCCGGTGTGTGCGGACGAGGTCATCGGTTCCTCACAGCGTTCATGAGAGTCACGGCGTCCCCTGGTCAGAGGGCCTGCCGGAACAGGGCGAACACGTCGGCGACGTCGACCTCCCGCGGGTTGGTGGCCAGGCAGGCGTCGGCGAGGGTGGTGCGGGCGAGTGTCGGCACGTCGGCCTCGCTGACGCCCAGGTCGGACAGGCCTTTCGGGACGCCGACGTCGTCGGCCAGCGTGCGGATGAACGAGGCGAGCTCGTCGGCCACCTCGTCGGCGGGCCTGCCTTCGACGTCGATGCCGACGGCCGCTGCCAGGGGCACGTAGCGGTGCGGATCCTCGGCGGCGTTGAACCGGATCGCGTGGGGCAGCAGCACGCCGTTGAGGACGCCGTGTGGGGCGTCGAGCAGCCCGCCGACCTGGTGACTCATCGCGTGCGTGATGCCGAGGATGGCGTTGGTGAAGGCCATGCCGGCTTCGAGCGCGCCCTGCGCCATCCCGATCCGCGGGGCGGCGCGCCTCGGTTCGAGGGTCGTGTCGCGTAAATTGCTCGTGATCAGGTGCGCGGCGTGCAGCGCGTGGTGGTCGGTGAGACGATTGTGCGCCCGCGAGACGTAGGCCTCGACGGCGTGGGTGAGCGCATCGAGTCCGGTGGCCGCGTTGAGCTCCTCCGGCATGGTCGTGAGCAACCGCGGATCGATGATCGAGATCTCGGGCACCAGCGTCCGGCTGATGATCGTGATCTTGATGTGCCGGTCGGTGTCGGTGATGACGGCGAACTGGGACACGTCAGCGCCCGTTCCCGACGTCGACGGCGCCATGACCAGCGGCGGGATCGGCTGCACCACCTTGTCGACACCGGCGTAGCCGAGGATCGTCCCGCCGTTGGAGGACAGGATCGCCACGCCCTTGGCCGCGTCGATGCAGGAGCCGCCGCCGACGGCGAGGATCACGTCGGCACCGCTGTCGAGGTAGTGCTCGTAGGCGGCGGCGATCTCGCCGTCCTTGGGGTTGGGCGTCACGTCCGACCACACGACGGGCCGCAGCCCGGCGCCGCGGAGGTGGTCGACGGCCTCGGCGGCCCATCCGGCGGCCACGATGCCGGGGTCGGTGACCAGGAACGGTCTGCGCGCGCCGACGCGCAGCGCACAGTGACCGAGTTCGGCCAGCGCGTGCGGCCCGAACACGATCTCGGGCACGTGGAACTTCGCCAGACCCGTGGACGGGTCGGGGTATGCGGGCGCGCTGCCGGGGCCTGCCAGTTCGACGCCCCGGTCTTCAACGCCACGGTCGTCCGGTTCGATGGGTGGCGGGGCCGGCAGTCGCGGTAGCCGGGCGCGGGGCCCGAAGTCATCGGACAGTTCCGGCGCGGCCCGGGTCGGATGAAGCACGCGGAACGCCTCCTCACCTCCAGCCGCGGTGCTGGACTGCCACCAGGCTAGTGCCGGTCAGACGGCGGGCACACCCTCCGTTCGCGGTAGCGGGTACCTACCCGATCGGACAGGGGGCCGCGGTGGTCGGAGCCCGGCCGGCCGGGCTACCTGACCGGCCGGTCAGGGGAGTGCGGCGCCCCGCGTGCGGGCGACGCGCGGGTGGCTGCCTACCCTGCCAGGTGACGCCGAGTACGTGTCCGCTGCCAGCGGAAGAGGGGAGACCCGTGCCCATGCCTCCTGTCAAGGCGAACGCGTTCGTGGATTGGTTCGAGGAGAATTCCACGGAGTTCGTGTCCGGCCTGATCAACGTCGTGATCATCGTGGTGATCGCGCTGGTGTTGCGCGCGATCGTCGGCCGGGTGATCGACCAGCTGGCCAAGCGGATGGTCAACTCGCGGGAGCGGATCGACAAGGCCAAGGCCAAGGCGGCGAGCCGGGTCATCAAGCAGAACAACGAGAGTCGTGGCGAGCGGCAGCGCCAGCGGGCGGGCACGATCGCGTCGGTGCTCAAGAGCGTCGCCTCGTTCGTGATCTTCGGCATCGCGTTCGTGACGATCCTCGGCCAGTTCGGGATCAACATCGGCCCGATCATCGCGAGCGCCGGTGTCATCGGTCTGGCGATCGGTTTCGGTGCGCAGAGCCTGGTTCAGGACTTCCTGTCCGGCATCTTCATGATGGTCGAGGACCAGTACGGCGTCGGCGACGTCGTCGACGTGGGCGACGCGGTCGGCACGGTCGAGGCGGTCACGCTGCGGATCACGAAGATCCGCGACCTCAACGGCGGGCTGTGGCACGTGCGCAACGGCGAGATCATGCGTGTCTGCAACATGAACCAGGACTGGGCGAACGCGGTCGTGGAGCTGCCGCTGGACTACTCGGTGAACCTGGAGGAGGCGAAGGCCGTCATCCAGCGCAGCATCGACGAGTTCGCCGACAACCCGGAGTTCGCGCCGAAGATCATCGAGCGCCCGGACATCACCGGTGTGGTCGGCATCGGCAACGGTGCCGTCACGGTGCGGGTCATGGTCATGACACAGCCCGGCGACCAGTGGTCGATCGGCCGCGACCTGCGTGGCCACCTGAAGGCCGGCCTCGACGCCGCCGGCGTCCGCGTCGCCTACCCGATCCTCCCCCTGGCCAACGCCGGCGCCTCCCAATCCGGCTGACGAGTCCGGCGGGTTGGCCGGCCGCCGGGATGGGCGCCGTGTTGCACCCTCGGGGCCCGTGTTGCGTTCTTGAGTGCTCGTGTTGACGTTTCAGGGGTCCGTGTAGCGCTTTCCGGGGACTGCTCTGAGTCCTCGTGGAGTGTGGACCGACATAACCTGAGTCGCATGTCCTGCACTCAGCACCGCGTGTTCTGCATTCGTGCACGCGGCCGAGCGGCTGCGGGCCTTGCGAACTGAGCGCCCTGCGGGGCGATTTGCGTAGGTTGAGCCGCTCGCCGGATTTGCACCGGCGAGCGGCTCTTCGCATCGGCAGACCGCTCCGTGTGGTCATGTCAGCTTCTGCGTCGGACCGCTGAGTGGCGCCATCACGAGTCCCGACCGCAGCCGGTGGACGTTGGGCTCCGGAGCGTCGTCTGCCCGGTACGGTGCGGGCCGTGGGGAACGGGCTGACGCAGTGGACGATCCATGGTGAGCGACTGGTCGACGACACGCGGAAGTTGAAGTTGTCGATCGCGTCGGTGGAGTTGCCGGACGGGGTGACGTTCGAGCAGTACGTGCTGCGGTTGCCTACGGCGTCGATGATGGTCGTGCTCGACGACGCGCGTGAGCATGTGCTGATGATGTGGCGGCACCGGTGGATTCTCGACCGTTGGGTGTGGGAGTTGCCGGGTGGCTATGTCGACCCGAACGAGGATCCGGCGGTGACGGTGGCGCGGGAGGTCGAGGAGGAGACGGGCTGGCGGCCGCGGGATGTGCGTAAGTTGTTGTCGACCCAGCCGATGGTGGGTTCGGCGGATGCGGACAACCGGCTGTACGTCTCGCTCGGTGCGGAGTACGTCGGCGACCCGACCGACATCAACGAGGCCGAGGAGATCGCCTGGCTCCCGCTGTCGTCGGTGCGCGAGAAGATGGATCGCGGTGAGATCGTGGGTGCGTCGTCGCAGGTGGGCCTCATGCACGTGCTGGCCTTCCCTCCGAGCTGACTATACGGGTGGCGTTGCGATGCCGACGTCATCCATGTCGCGGGACCTGAGGTGTTGCGCTGAAGGGTGCGAGACGGCGCGCGAGATCGGACAGGTAGTTGGTGGCCCGCACGGATCGCACGCGGTTGATCATTCCGACGGCGCGAGCGCCTTCCACGCACGCTTCCTCGACCCGTCGTTGGTCGGCCAAGGTCGAGGCGAGCAAGGCGATGTTGAACAGGCGGCCCGCTCGTAGCCGTCGCTCATTTCGAGTGAGCGACG
The DNA here is from genome assembly GCF_024648885.1 of Prauserella salsuginis. Taxonomy (GTDB): domain Bacteria; phylum Actinomycetota; class Actinomycetes; order Mycobacteriales; family Pseudonocardiaceae; genus Prauserella; species Prauserella salsuginis. The sequence goes on from NZ_JANBBF010000009.1 coordinate 584,967, forward strand.
TGCGTAACGCTCGGCTTCCGGTGGAGCTCCGAGGTCGCGGAATACGTGCGCTGCTTTGGCTGCCATGGAGGAGTGGTCGAAGTACGCGAGCCAGTGTGGCCGGTCGTCGGTGGCTCGGTCGAGGGCTCGTTCACTGTTGCGGAGCGCGGTCAGACATTCACGTTGGTCACGTCGGAATGGCCATGCGCTTCCGGGACATGGATCTCTGACGCCAGGGCCGGGAGGTTGCCGTGCCTTGCGGTTTGTCCAGCGGCCAGTGCCATGTCCAACGCGGTGTCGGCGGCTCCGGAGAACGCAGCTACGAAGGCGAGCTGTCAGGGCAGTTCGGCGTGAACCAGAAGTACCGCGGCACCATCGAGATCGTCGTCCCCGAGGCGAGCGGCACACTCGCGCTCGATCCCGGAGCTCTGATGGGCGGTCCGGCAGGCTGGGAGTGGACGTATTGATTCTCGAGTCAACTACATCTCACCAACGTTGCCATTTTCCTAAAGCTGTTGAATTCGGTGAATTATCGACCTCTCCGTGGTCGAATTGTACGTAGATGTTGCGTTTTGCGATCCGGAAACGATGAACGGGTATGGCTTCGGGTTTATTGGAGAATCCGGAGACTTTACTGGGTCGATTCTTGGGGGTGGAGCAAGGCAAACAATCGGCAGGTCGGATGTTCACGACGGCTGAACGGAAACGACCTTGCTGGACTCGTCGTCCTTGCGCTGGTCTCGGCGGCGCCGCCGAACTCAACGATGTAATTCTCTGGAGAAGGTAGGGACGAGCATGAGTGCGTACACGGGTGATGTGAGGGCGCGGCGTAGGCGGCGGTGGCCGATGGTGGTCGCGGTAAGTGCGGCGTTGCTGTTGGGCGTGGGGATCGGTATCGCGTCGGTTGGCTTGGCAGGCGGGGAGCAGGCTGCTGCTGTGGCGCCGCCCGCGAAGACGGTGTTCGAGACGGTGACCAAGTCTGCTTCGCCGAGCACCGAGAAGAGCACCGAGACGGTGACCGAGTCTGTCCCGCCGGTCACTGAGACGGTCACTGAGTCTGCCCCGGCCGAGCCGGCACCGAATGCCGCCACGGGCGAGCCGGAGGGGACGGGATTGACGATGGGCATGTACCAGGTGGGCGTCGACACGCCACCGGGTCGGTACGTGACGGACGGGCCCGACCCTGGCGACCTGATGGGGTGCTACTGGGAGCGCACCCGGGACGACTCCGGCGAGTTCGAGTCGGTCATCACGAACGGAACGCCGATGGGCAAGGCGTCGGTGACTGTTGAAGAGGGTGAGTTCTTCAACGTCGACGGCTCATGCATGTGGTTTCAGGAATGACCAGTGGTTCCGGTGGTGACCGTCCCTATCGGACGGTCGCTCGCCGCGCCTGCTTGGGCGAAACCTGAGAGCGGGTGGAACCGCATCAGTCCCCACTCGACGTCGACATCGGCTCAACGGTTCGGCAATCGAATCATGAAGGAAGGTCGCCATGACCACTCCAACGCCCTACTCGTCCTCGACGGGTGCCGTCGACCCTCCACCTAGGGAGCCGCGCAACGGACTCGGTACCAGTGGGTTCGTCGTCGGCCTGATCGGTTTGATCTTCTCGCCCTTGCCGCTGATCGGAGTGGTCGCCTGGCCGCTGGTGATTATCGGGCTCATTCTGTCGTCGATTGGGCTCAGCAGGGCCCGGCGCGGGAAAGCGACAAACAAGGGCCTCTCGATCGCCGGAGTCGTGGTTTCGGCTGTCGGGCTGGTCATCTGCATCTTGTGGCTCACTGCCTTCGGCAACGCGGCCAACGAGGTCGACAAAGAGGCCAACCGTGAAGTCGCGATTCACTACGAGGTCACCGGTGACGCGCCGAACGCCACCATCAGTTACACCACGTACGGCGACGGGACCACGTCGACGAGCGAGGAGAACGTCACCGAACTGCCGTGGTCGAAAGACTTCACGACGAAGGGTCTGTTCAAGGGCGGCAATCTCACCGTCATGACCGGTGGGGACGGTGGCAGTGTGACCTGCACGGTGGCCGTCGACGGTGAGGACGCCAAGACCAGCACCGCCAACGGTCAGTTCGCGACAGCAACCTGTGACGGCTTCGGCGGTTGAGCCGGACTCGGTGCAACTGAGAACCGGCCCGCGCCGTTCTGCGCGGGCCGGTTACCGGGTCAGACATTCGATGTCGACCTGACGGTCGCTCGCCCCGGTCTTCTCCGGGGTAGTTCCTCGACGGACCTCGAGCGGAGTCGATGCAGTCCGGGACATGGCTGTGGTCACTGCTTAGTGCAAGACCAAATCGTGACCACTGCGCCGCAGCTCAGCGTTTCGGCCACTCCCATGCCGGACGGTCGAGCACGCCAGGCCGCTCGGCCAACACCGTCGCACCGAACTCCTTCTCCAACTCCACCAGGTTCGCCTCGCCCGCCGCTGCCTGCACCGCGTGGACGAGCGGCCGTGCGTGCGTCACCACGACGACCTGCGTGTGTTCCGCCGCCGTCGCGATCAACGTCGCCAACGCGGGCAGCAGACTCGGATGCAGGCTGGTCTCCGGTTCGTTCAACACGAGCAGCTCAGGCGGGCGCGGACTCAACAACGCCGCTACCCACAACAGATACCGCAACGTACCGTCCGACAACTCCGCCACCGACAACGGCCGCAACAACCCGTACTGGTGCACGTGCAGCTCGAGTCTGCCGTCCTCACCGACCTCCACCGACAGCCGAGACCCCGGGAACGCGTTCTCCACCGCCGTGTTCAGTGCGTCTCTGTCGCCGATCTCCGAGATCGTCCGCAACGCCGCGGCCAGGTCGCCGCCGTCGTGGTCGAGCACCGGGGTACGGGTTCCGATGCGCACCTGCCGGGCCGGGGCATCGGCGTCGGTGCGGAAATGGTCGTAGAACCGCCACGACCGGATCCGCTCCCGCACCACTAGCACCTCCGGTGATACCCGCGGATCGGCGAACGACGTCAGCATGCTGTCGGTCACCGGGATCCGATGCGGCTGCCGGCCCCACGCCCCGCCCGCCTCACGGGTACGCACCACCGGGCCGTCCCGGTCGGCCAACAACGCGCCCTTGCGCAGCACCGAGCCGCTCCACACGCATTCGCGCTTGAACTCCGGATCCCGGTTGAACGCCGACTTCTCGACCGGCACCGGCATCCCCAGATCGAGTGCGTAGCCGAACTCGTCGCCCGTGAAGCCGAGCCGCAATCCGACGGACTTCGTCCGCACGGTGCCCTGCGGCGGCGCGCTGCCCTCCCGCACCGCGCGGCCGATCGTCTCCGGCCCAGCCCACAACGTCGACGGCAACCCGCCCTCGCGTGCTAGCGCGCCGACGGCACCATTACGCGCCGCATCCGCCAACAGCCGCATCGCCCGGTACAGATTCGATTTGCCACTCCCGTTGGCGCCCGTCACCACGGTCAGCCGCGACAGCGGCAGCACGAGATCCCGCAGCGAACGGTAGTTCTGCACGGCCAGCGTCGTCAGCATGCGAACGACCGTAAGCGCCACCACCGACACCCACCGGCGGTCGCGCGCGGACGTTCCGCACCGCGCGACGAACCATCCACCCGGCTCCGGTCAGCGACCCAAGACGGCCGACACCCACCACTCACGACACCGGCGCCGAACCCTGTGCCAACAACGGGATCTTCCCACCCGCCAGCACGGCATCCCGCTGCCGCTGCGACAGGGTGTGCCGCACCTCGTAGCGCTGGTCCTTCGTGGCATTCAACACCGACAGCCGCGCGTCCGGCTCACTCAGCAGCCGGCGCAGGTCCTCGACCACCAGCGTGTCATCGGCGTCGATGCTCGCGTAGTCGCCCGAGTCGGCGAATTCGACCGGAAGGATGCCGAAGTTCGCCAGGTTCTGCCAGTGGATACGCGCGAACGACACCGCGATCACCATGCGCAGCCCCAGGTGGCGCGGCGTGATCGCGGCGTGCTCACGCGACGAACCCTGACCGTAGTTGCGACCACCGACGATCACATGTCCCGAACCGCCGACCGTCTCCTTCGCCCGCGCCGGATAGTCCGGGTCGATCCGCGTGAACGTGAACTCGGCCAGCGCCGGGATGTTCGACCGGTACGGCAACGCGGCGGCCCCGGCGGGGGAGATCTCGTCGGTCGACACGTCGTCACCTACCTTCAGCAGCACCGGCGCCTCGATCCGGTCCGGCAACGGCGGGAAGTCCGGCAGCGCCGAGATGTTCGGGCCCTTCGTCAGTTCCGCGCGGCGCGACACCTCGGGCGGAGGTGGCTCCTCCAGCGTGTCCGGGTTGATCGTCGCGTGCTCGGGAAGCCCCAGTGCGGGCTCCTCCATCCCCAGATCGCGCGGATCGGTGATCACACCCTTGAGCGCACTGGCCGCGGCCGTCTCCGGCGAGCACAACCACACCGAATCCTCCCGCGTGCCCGAACGACCGGGGAAGTTCCGCGGGAAGGTGCGCAGCGAGTTGTGCCCCACGGCGGGAGCCTGCCCCATGCCGATGCACCCCATGCAGCCCGCCTGGTGGATCCGCGCGCCCGCCGACACCAGGTCGAATGTGCCGCCCATCTTCGTCAGGTCGGCGAAGATCTCCCGCGACGTCGGGTTGATGTCGAAACTGACGCCGCCCGCCGTCTGCTTGCCGCGGACCATTGCGGCGGCGATCGCGAAGTCACGCAGCCCCGGGTTGGCCGACGAGCCGATGATCGCCTGCCCCAACGGCGTTCCGGCGACCTCGCGCACCTCGACGACGTTGTCCGGCGCCGACGGCTTCGCGATCAGCGGCACCAATGTCGACAGGTCGATCTCGTCGGTGACGTCGTACTGGGCATCCTCGTCGGCGGCGATCTCCACGAAGTCCTGCTCCCTGCCCTCGGTCCGCAGGAACCGCCGCACCGCGTCGTCCGACGGGAACACCGTCGTCGTGGCGCCCAGCTCGGCGCCCATGTTCGCGATCACGTGCCGGTCCATCGCCGACAACGTCGCCAGCCCCGGCCCGTGGTACTCGATGATCCGGTTCACCGCCCCGGACACCGTGTGCCTGCGCAGCATCTCCAGGATGACGTCCTTGGCCGACACCCACGGTGGGAGCTCACCGGTCAGCCGCACACCCCAGATCTCCGGCATCCGCACGTACATCGGTTCGCCCGTGATCGCCGTGGCCACGTCCAGCCCGCCGACCCCGATCGCCAGCATCCCCAACGACCCGGCCGCCGGCGTGTGCGAATCGGAGCCGACCATGCTCGCACCCGGCACGCCGAACCGCTGCATGTGCGTCGGGTGCGACACGCCGTTGCCCGGTTTGGAGTACCAGAGGCCGTACCGGCGGCACGCCGAACGGAGGAACGCGTGGTCCTCGGCGTTGCGCTCGTCGGCCTGCAGCAGGTTGTGGTCGACGTACTGGACACTGACGTCGGCGCGGGTCCGGTCCAGGTCCAGTGCCTCCAGCTCCTGCATGACCAGCGTTCCGGTGGCGTCCTGGGTCAGGGTCTGATCGATCCGGATCGCGATTTCCTCGCCCGGCGTCATCGTGCCGTCCACGAGGTGGTCGGCGATCAGCTTCTGTGCAACGTTGCGAGGCATACGTTCCGCTTCCTTCGGCCCGGGGAGTCTGCAGGGTGGAGGTTGCCGGTGCGGGGCGGATCGAAACGTCGACCACTGCGTCGTGCGCCGTGTGGGTGCCGACACACCCCGGGTGGCGCGCGGGTCTGTTAGGTTCACACCGCCGTGGTGCACGGGAATCCGGTGGAAAACCGGAGCGGCCCTCGCCACTGTGATTCGGGAAGTGCTGTGCCGTTCAGCATGCGAGCCACTGGAACGAACGTTCCGGGAAGGCTGGCACAGCGCGTACGACCCGTCAGCCAGGAGACCGGCCACGGCACTGTGTGACCCGATCGCACACCGATGACCCGATCCACGAGGACCTGGAGGGGCGGGCTGACGATGTCATTGCCGCTGCGCCGAAGGCGCCCTGTATCGCTGCGCCGAAGGCGCAACTCTGTATCACCGCGCCGAAGTCGCCCTGTATCACCGCGCCGTAGGCGTTCAACTGGCGCTCTGCGCCGTCGGCGCGCCACTTCCACTCTGCGCCGTGGGCGCAACTCCGTCGCGACCACTTCTCCGCACGCCACAGCTCGGCGTGCCAAGGCCCTGTGCGCGGCAGTTCTGACTGCCGTGGCGACGGCCTGCGCACCGCCACCGCCGGATGCCGTATCGGCAGCGGGCGGTGCGACCAGCCGGACCAATTGCGGCATCGACGTGGCCACCGGCGATCCCCCGCAGCGCATCTACGCGGCCTACCAGCCCGCCATCGAACTGGCCCATGCTCTCGGGGTGAGCGACCGGCTCGCCGGAACCGCGTTCCTGGATGCGAAGGTGCTGCCGGAGTACGCGGACCGTCAGGCCGATGTGGACTACCTGCCCAGCCTCCCCAGCAGAGAGGCACTGCTGCAGGCGAACCCGGACTTCGTGCTGTCCGGCTTCAACGGATTCTTCGCCGAGCAGGGCGCCGACAGTTCGGTCGGCACGCGCGCCAGCCTTCGTGAGGTCGGCGTGCAGAGCTGGATCCTCTCACCGCTCTGCCCCAGCGAGGACGGCCTCACCGACCAGTCGATCGACCCGGCCACCGTGAAGGTCGAGAACATCTACCGGGACCTGCGCGATCTCGGCGCCCTGTTCGGCGTCGAGGACAACGCGGAGGCCGTGATCAGCGACATGCGCGAACGGATCGCCACGGTCGAGAAACAGGTCGCCGGCGTCGACCGGCCGTCGGTCGCCATCGTGTCGCCCAACGAGGACGGCACCTACGGCGTCGCGAGCGGTATCGACTTCGGTTCGCACATCATCGAACGGGCGGGCGGCACGAACGCCTTCGCCGACCTGTCGAAGAAACGCAACATCGATGTCGGCGCCGAGGAACTGGTCAAGCGTGACCCCGACGTCATCCTCACCGACGCGTGCTGTGACGCGAGCATGACCGAACAGGACGCCCGGCCCGAGGTCGACGCCATCCTGCACGACCCGGCCCTGTCCGGTCTGACCGCGGTGGAGAACAAGGCGGTGCACCCGTTCCTGTTCGCCGACCGCAGTGCGGGAGTCCGTGCCGCCCACAGCGTCGAACTGGTGGCGTCGGTGCTGCACCCCGACCGCGTCGGCTGAGGCGAGCTGGGTGAACAAGCGGAGCTCGCCGACCGAGAGGATCCGGGTGGCCGTGGGGGTCTCGTCGGCCGGGGAACGCGCATCGACGACGGCCGACGTGGCCGGCATCCCGTCGCAGCGGGCGGCATCGCCGCGGCCGCAGGCACCGCGACCGCGGGAAGGCCGGGCAGGGTGGCGGTCCACAGTGGTCTGGACGGCGTCGGCGGTGGCGCTGCTCGCCGTCGCCTGTGCACTGTCCCTTGTGGTCGGAAGTTATCCGGCCTCGCCCGCCCGCGTGCTGTCGGCGGTCCTCTCGCCGGGACAGGCAGACGTGGACACGATCGTGTGGCACGTGCGCATCCCGCGAACGGTGTCCGGCCTGCTGGCGGGCAGTGCCCTGGGAGTGGCCGGCGCGGTGATGCAGGGACTCACGCGCAACCCGCTGGCGGGCCCGGGAATTCTGGGCGTCAACGCCGGCGCGTCGCTGGCCGTGGTGACCGCGATCGCGCTCGGCGTGACCACGGCCGGTGGCCATCTCTGGTTCGCGTTCGCCGGTGCCGGAGCCGCCGCCCTCTTCGTCTACGTTCTCGGTTCCCTCGGCCGGGGCGGAGCGACGCCGGTGAAACTGGCGCTGGCCGGAGCGGCGCTCACCGCCATGGTCGGCTCGATGACCACCATCGTCACGCTGCTCGACGCGGCCACGCTGGACGAGTACCGGTTCTGGGCCGTCGGCTCACTCACCCGCGCCGGGGCCGAGGTCACGGCCGCCGTCGGACCGTTCCTGGTCACGGGTTTCCTGCTGGCGCTGACGGTCAGCGGGAGCCTCAACACGATCGCGCTGGGCGAGGACATGGCGCGCAGCCTGGGGACACGGCTGGTGGCGATCCGTGTGCTCGCGGCGGTGTCGGTGCTGCTACTGGCCGGTACGGCGACCGTGATCGCAGGCCCCATCGCCTTCGTCGGTCTGGCGGTCCCGCACATCGCACGCCTGCTGATCGGGCCGGATTACCGGTGGATCATGCCGCTGTCGGCGCTGCTGGGCCCGATCCTGCTGCTCCTCGCCGACGTCGCGGGCCGGTGGCTGGTGCAGCCGGAGCAGCTGCAGGTGGGCATCGTGACCGGGCTCGCGGGCGGACCGCTGTTCCTCTACCTGGTGCGCCGCCGGAAGGTGGCACAGCTGTGACGGCCAAGGACACCGTCGCCGTGCGTGTCGCCCGCGGAGCCGTCGTGTTCCGGCTGCAGCGGCGCTCGGCGCTGTTGACGTCGATGCTGTGGCTGTGCGCCTTGACGCTCGCCGTGGCAGCGCTCGGCCTCGGCGAGTTCGACCTGCGGCTCGCCGACACCCTGCGCGTGCTCGGCGGCGGGGGAACGCTCATCGAGTACGACGTGGTGGTGCGGGACCGGCTGCCCCGCGTGGTGACCGGCCTCGGGGTCGGCGCGGCGTTCGCCGTGTCGGGCGCGATCCTGCAGCGGATCGCCGCGAATCCGCTGGTGAGCCCTGACGTGATCGGCGTGAACGCCGGCGCGTCGTTCGGTGCGCTGCTCGTGATGACCGTCGCGGGCGGTGCCGGGGCGTCCCTCGTACTGGGCGCGCTCGCCGGGGCGCTGCTGACGTCCGCGGCGATCGTGCTCATCGCGCTCAACCGGGGCTTGAACGGCTATCGGCTCGTGCTGGTGGGCATCGGTATCGCGGCCATGCTCTCGTCCGCGATCTCCTACCTGCTGGTACGGGCCGACTACCACCAGGTACTGAGTGCGGCGTCCTGGCTCACCGGCAGCCTCGCCAACCGCGGCACACTGCACGTCACCATCGTCCTCGTCGCACTGGCGGTGGCGGTGCCCGTGCTGCTGGTGCTCGGCCGGCATCTTCGCATCCTCGAACTCGGCGACGACCTGGCCAGAACGCTCAGCGGCGGGACGACCCGGGTCCGGCTCGCCCTGATCACGACCGCCGTGGTCCTCGCCGCCATGGCCACCGCGGCGGCCGGTCCGATCGGGTTCATCGCACTCGTGGCCCCGCAGATCACGCGGCGGCTGCTGGCGGGCAGGCCGGTCACGCTCGGCCCGGCCGCCGCGGCGGGCGCGCTGCTCGTGACCGGCGCCGACCTCGTCGCGCGGCTGCTGTTCGCGCCGACCGAACTGCCCGTCGGCGCCGTGACCGGAGTCCTCGGCGCACCCGTTCTCCTCTACCTCCTCGCTCGTGCCAACCGGATCGGACACACCGGATGAACCCTGACGCGACCGCGACCGCCATGCCGCCGGCCACGGAACTGTCGGCCGACAGGCTCACCCTCGGCTACGACGCAGAGCCCGTCGTCCGGGACGTCTCCGTCACCGTGCCACCCGGCCGGATCACCGCCATCGTCGGCGCCAACGGCAGCGGCAAGTCCACTCTGCTGCGCGGGCTCGCTCAGCTGATGCGCCCACGCCGCGGAGCCGTCCTGCTCGACGGACAGGACATCGCGCGGCTCGCCACGAAAACGCTTGCCCGGCGCCTCGGACTGCTGCCCCAGCAGCCCCTCGCGCCCGATGGCATCACCGTGGCCGACCTCGTCGGCCGCGGACGGCACCCGCATCAGCGCTGGTTCCGCCACCACACCGGTGCCGACGACGCCGCGATCACGGCGGCGATGGAGTCCACTGGCATCACCCACCTCGCCGAGCGACCGGTCGACGAACTGTCCGGCGGTCAGCGGCAACGGGCATGGCTCGCGCTCGCACTCGCCCAGGATCCGGACGTCATGCTGCTCGACGAGCCCACCACCCACCTCGACCTGGCCCACCAGATCGACCTGCTCGAACTGCTCACCGACCTGAACGCCGCGCTCGGCCGCACCACCCTGCTCGTCCTGCACGACCTGAACCTCGCGGGCCGCTACGCCCACCACCTCGTCGCCGTCAAGGACGGCCGCATCGTCGCCGAGGGGCCACCCGCCGAGGTCCTGCAGCCCGACACCATCGAATCCGTGTTCTCGCTGAACTGCGCCGTCATCGACGACCCGCTCACCGGGACGCCGATCGTCCTGCCCCGGCCACCGTCGGGCGATCGACGTGGCGGCTGACTCCCGGCGGGCTACCGCGTGACGATGTGCTGGCCGCGCGCCTTCCGGGCGATGCTGATGCCGGTCATCGACGGCGGATGGACGACGGCCGCGATCGCGAGGCCGATCCCGGGGATCAGGAGCGGGCCGATCGCGAGCCACTCGTCGTCGCCGGTGGCGAGCATGATCGCGATCGGTGTCACGAACGAGATCACGCTCGCCACGGTCCAGGCCGTTCGGCAGTTCCGTCGCCGCCGGCGCACGTCGGACACCGCGAGGATCGACAGCGGGATCGTGGCGCCGCACCGCGGACAGTCGACGGTTCCGTGCTGTTTGCCGCGTTCCGGGCGGCGAGTGGCGAACCGGTAGGTCGCATACGTCATCCGCTGCGGGGCGACGATGCCGCCTTTGACCTTCGTGCAGCACCCGAGGGCGAACGATGCGTCGGGACTCAGTTCCGCCGGCGTCACCATTGCCATGCCGCCCACCCCTTCACGATCCGCGTCGCTGCCGACCGGCCGTGAGCAGCGTAGCGCCGGAGTCTGCGCTAGGTGCGTGCCGCCGCGTCGGCACCCGCGGTGAGAGCCAGCGCGGCCGCCTCGCCGCGGGTGCTGACGTCGAGTTTGTGCAGTACCCGCGTGACGTGGAACTTGACGGTGCTCTCCGTGACACCGAGGTCTGCGGCGATGGCCTTGTTGCGTTTGCCCTGTGCGAGCAGGTCGAGCACCTCGCGCTCGCGGCGGTTGAGGTTGGTCAGCCGGGTCTCCACGCCGGTGTCGGCGGACGCGTCGAGTGGCAGTTCGACCGTGACGCGGCTGCCCCAACCGGGCGTGGCGTCGACGCCGACCGTGGCGCCGAGCGTCCGCGCGCGGCCCTGCAACTGCCGGCGCAGCGACGCCCCGTCGAGGTTTCCCGTGCTCTGATCGCGGACGTCGACCAGCAGCGTTGCGTCGTCGCAGGTCCACGCGACGCGCAGGCGGGCCAACTCGGGATCGGCGGTCAGTGCCAGCACCGCAGTGCGGGTCATCGCGCGCGCGGCGTGCGCGATGTCGCCGGGGAGGGTGCTACCTGCGGCGGTCGGTGCCGCGAACTCGATCGGCGCCTCGTGATGCCGCAACATCTGCCGGATCTCGTTGCGCAGCACGGTGAACGCGGCCGGGGCGGCCTCGGTGGACAGTGCCTGCTGCGATTGCTGGGCGGTGCGCAGTGCCACCAGGGCCGACGACGTCGCGTCGGTCGCGGTGACCCGCGCTCGATGGTCGTCGAGCTCCGTCGACCGCAATGTCGTCAGCAGTCTGACCAGTGTGGACTCGTGCGCGGTGGCCAGTTCGGTGATGGTGCGTTCACGTTCGAGCGCGGCCGCGCGGGACTCGGCGAGGTAGTCCGGACTGGCTTGGGCCACCTGTTGGCGGATCGACGTCGCGACGATGCCGAACAGCGCCGTCAGCAGGCCGGGTTGGGGCAGCGGTTGGCCCGGGGACCGGGGAACCAGGACGAGCAGCATGTCCGAGGGGTCGCGCACCGCCCACACCGCCCGTTGCTCACCCGCGATCGCGAACGTTGAGCAGACCGGAGTGCCGGGGTCGAGTTCCTGTTTGACCTGCTCCAGCTCACCGATGGTGACCTTGTTGAGCATGTCGACGTCGCCGGCGACCTTGCGGGGCCGGCCTGCGCACTCGCGGGTGAAGACGATGAGCGCCGTGTGCGGCCACCGCGACGCGACGAGGTGCGACAGGCGGCGGGCGATCTCGTGGAGCGGCCCGTCGAGGACCTCCCGCAGCCCGGTCAGGGCGGCGACGGGATCCAGTTCGTCCGGCATTCCGCCAGTCTAACTCGTCGGAGGTCGAGGTATTGCTGTCCGTCCGGACAGGTCATATGGATGGCGCAGCACACTAGTGTCGGCAAGGCATGCGGTGATGCGCATGTCTTGTTCGTCGATCCGAAGGAACCGCCCCGATGCCACAACAAGTCCGCGGCGTGATCGCCCGCACCGAGGGAGCTCCCGTCGAGCTCACCGACATCGTCATCCCCGACCCCGGGCCCGGTGAGGTCGTCGTCGCGATCGCCGCGTGCGGCGTCTGTCATACCGACCTGACCTACCGCGACGGCGGGATCAACGACGAGTATCCGTTCCTGCTGGGTCACGAGGCCGCCGGCACGGTCGAGAGTGTCGGCGAGGGCGTGGACTCGGTGCAACCGGGCGACTTCGTCGTGCTCAACTGGCGCGCCGTGTGCGGACAGTGCCGGGCATGCAAGCGCGGCCGCTCGCAGTACTGCTTCGACACGTTCAACGCCACGCAGAAGATGACCCTCACCGACGGCACGGAACTCTCGCCTGCGCTGGGGATCGGCGCGTTCGCCGACAAGACCCTGGTGCACGCGGGGCAGTGCACCAAGGTCGACCCCGACACCGACCCCGCCGTGGCCGGGCTGCTCGGCTGCGGCGTCATGGCCGGCATCGGTTCGGCCGTCAACACCGGCGGGGTCGGCCGCGGCGACTCGGTCGCCGTGATCGGATGCGGCGGCGTCGGTGACGCCGCCATCGCCGGCGCACGCCTGGCCGGCGCGTCGCCGATCATCGCGGTCGACCGCGACCCCAAGAAGCTCGAGTGGGCCGTCGACCTCGGAGCCACCCACACCGTCAACGCCGCCGAGACCGACGCCGTCGAAGCCATCCAGGGCCTGACCGGCGGTTTCGGTGCCGACGTGGTCATCGACGCCGTCGGAAGGCCCGAGACGTGGACCCAGGCGTTCTACGCGCGGGACCTCGCGGGCACGGCGGTGCTGGTCGGCGTGCCCACGCCGGACATGCGGCTGGAGCTGCCGCTGATCGACGTCTTCGCCCACGGCGGCGCCCTGAAGTCGTCCTGGTACGGCGACTGCCTGCCCGAGCGGGACTTCCCCATGCTGGTCAACCTGTACCGGGAGGGCAGGCTCCCGCTCGACAAGTTCGTCACCGAGCGGATCACGCTCGACGACGTCGAGAAGGCCTTCCACACCATGCACGCCGGTGAGGTGCTGCGTTCGGTGGTGATCGTGTGAGCGCGCGCATCGACCAGGTCGTCACCAGCGGCGTCTTCGAACTCGACGGCGGCAGCTGGGAGGTCGACAACAACGTCTGGCTCATCGGCGACGACAGCGACGTGGTGATCGTCGACGCCGCGCACGACGCCGACAAGATCACCGAGGCCGTAGCGGGCCGCAACGTCGTCGCGGTGGTGTGCACGCACGGGCACAACGACCACGTCACCCACGCCCCGCAGCTCGGCGAGAAGTTCGACGCCCCGGTGTTGCTGCACCCCGCCGATCGGCAACTGTGGGAGATGACCCACCCCGGCGTGCCGTTCAGCGAGCTGGAGGAGGGCAGCCGGATCTCCGTCGCCGGCACCGACATCGAGACGCTCCACACGCCGGGACACTCGCCGGGGTCGATGTGCCTGCACCTGCCCGAGGCGAAGGCGCTGTTCTCCGGCGACACGCTGTTCTCCGGAGGGCCGGGCGCCACCGGCCGGTCGTTCTCGGACTTCCCGACGATCATCGGCTCGATCCGGGACCGGCTCTTCAGCCTGCCCGCCGACACCCGTGTCCACACCGGACACGGCGACGGCACCACGATCGGCACCGAAGCGCCACATCTCGAAGAGTGGATCGCCCGCGGCTACTGAGCAGCGGTCGAATGCCCCTTGCCGGAAGCGCACAGGCTCCCGGCAAGGGGCATTTCCATGCCGGCTCGTTCTCACTCCGGGGACCGCCTCACTGCGACAGGCGATCAGGCCGACACCGCGAACCCGCCCGGGGCGTAGGTCATGACGGGGTCGATCCACGCCGGTCCGCACAGCCGGCCGGTCCGCCGCGCTTGTTTCGGCGGCGCCGCGCTCGGGTAGGGCCGGCGTGACCGGTCTTCACGGGGCTCCGGCCACGTGTGGACGTTGTGAGTTCGGCCGAATGCGAGGCGTGCCGATGACGGCTCAACCCCCGGATCCGCCACCGGAGGAGACCCCGGGCCTCGAGCCCGGTGGGGGCGTCCGGCCCGGCGACACTCCGCCGGAGTCGGGCCAGACGTCCGGGCTGTCCCACCGGGAACCCACACCACCACGCGTACTGCCGATCGTGACGATCGCGCTGACGGCCCTGGCGGCTCTGCTCATCGCGGGCATCTTCGTCGTCATGATCTTCCAGATCTGGTGACCGCGGCCCGCGCCGTCTTCGCCGGCAGGGGCGAAAGGGTCACCAGGTCGAGGCGACGACGATCCGCGTGCGGAGTCGTCCCCGCCGCCGCGTCGGCCGCCTGTGGTGGGGGTGACGTCGGCGCCGAGGGCAGGCTCGGCGACAGGACCGGGTGGAGCGATACCGCAGGCGATCACGCCATCGGGATGTCAGCTCGGCGGTTGCGGGAAGTGGTAGCGGTCGGGCGCTGGGACCCGCCTCCCGGCTTCAGGAACGCCGCTGCTCGGCCTCGGTGTTCTTCTCCTTGGCCGTGGCTTCCTTCTTAACGCGGGCCGCTTCCTTCTTCACCTCGGCCTGCGTGGCGCGTTCGCGCTGCAGCCACTCCGGGTTCTCGTCCTTGATCGCGTTGATCTGCTCGGTCGTGAGCGGATCCATCAGGCCTGCGCGGGCGAGCCCGCCGATCGAGATGCCGAGTTTGGCCGCGACGACCTGGCGCGGATGCGGACCGTTGCGGCGCAGGTCCCGCAGCCATTCCGGCGGGGAGGCCTGCAGTTCGTTCAGCTCGTCGCGGGAGACCACACCCTCCTGGAACTCGGCAGGAGTGGCTTCGAGGTAAACGCCCAGCTTCTTGGCCGCGGTGGCGGGCTTCATCGTCTGGGTGGTCTTGCGCGACGTCATGGTCCCCAGCGTATCCGGCTGGGCGTGCCGGTCGACCGCACCCGGTAATCTGGGCCGGTGACCACCCCTGACGAGCGTGACGAGCCCCAGGCGTTCCGGCTCGCGTATGTCCCGGGGGTGATCCCGGACAAATGGGTCCGGAAATGGGGCGAACGTGTGCCCGACGTCCCGCTGCAGCTGGACGGCATCGCCGCGGTCGACGCGGCGGACCACGTGCGTGAGGGCCACGCCGACGCGGTCCTGCTCCGGCTGCCGACTGATCGGACCGGCCTCCACGCCATCCCGCTCTACACCGAGACGACCGTGGTGGTCGTCGAGAAGGAACACCTGCTCACCGTCGCCGACGAGCTGTCCGTCGACGATCTCGCCGACGACGTCGTGCTCCACCCCCACGACGACACCCTCGCCTGGGAACAGCTGCCCGGGCAGCCGGCGATCGCCCGCCCCGACACCACCGCGGGGGCCATCGAGCTGGTCGCGGCGGGGGTGGGCGTTCTCGCCGTACCGCAGTCGCTCGCGCGGCTGCACCACCGCAAGAGCCTCACCTACCGGCCCCTCACGGACGCGCCGCAGTCGCAGGTCGCGCTGTCGTGGCCCGAGGGCGAGACGACCGACCTGATGGAAGAGTTCATCGGCATCGTCCGCGGCCGGACCGTCAACAGCACCCGGGGCCGCGGCCCGACCCCGAAGCAGCCGAAACGCGCCACCGAACAGCCGACCGGCGGGACGCAGCGAGGCCGTGCCGGCAACCAGGGCAAGCGCGGCGGCGACAAGCGCTCTGGCGGCAGGGGCGGTGGCACCGGGGGCGGTGGCAAGCGCGGCAGCGGCGGCAAGGGCGGAAGACCTCGCCGCCGCTGATTGCGTGCGGAGTAGTGCCGCGCTCGGCGACTCACTCCCATCCGTGGTAGCGGCGCCAGTCACCGATGTCCGAGATGTCGACCAGATCGTTGTCGCCCCGGTACGGCTTGCGCAGCACCGTCGCCAGGCACGAGGCGCCATCGGCGAGCTCGATCAGGCCGAGTTCCAGCTCCGGCGGCTCCGCCGGGACCAGGTGTTCGCGCAGCACCTCGAGCGAGACGTCGTAGACCTCACCGACCACGGCCCGACCGTCGGTCTCCACCTCGTCCATGGCGGGAAACCGGTCACCGACCGAGTAGTACCGGTACTTCGGCGCCGACGTCGCCCTGCCCACGAAGGGCGCACCCTGTAGCTGGTGGTTCAGCGGACCTCCGCGCATGCCACCGCCGTTGAGGAACAGCAAAGCCATCTCCTCGCTCCTTTCATGTTCGACTTGCATGGTTTCGCCCCGAGTCAGGCGAACAGGATCTCGATAGCATCGATTCCGAAATAGACCGCGAACACGATCGCCAGGATTCCGACGAGCCAGCCGATCTCCCTGACCTTCCCCCTCGCCAGCTTGATCACCGCGAAGGCGATGATGCCGGCGCCGACACCGTTGGTGATCACGTACGTGTACGGAATCAGCGCGATGGTCACGAACATCGGGATGGTGTAGTCCGGGTCGTCCCACGGCAGCTTTGTGCACTGGGCCATCATCATTCCGCCGACGATGACGAGCGCGGGCGCGGCCGCCTGCGCGGGCACCACGGACACGAACGGCGTGAACAGCAGCGCCACGAGGAACAGGCCGCCGGTCAGTACGCTCGCCAACCCCGTGCGCGCGCCCTCGCCCACGCCCGCAGCGGATTCGATGAACACGGTGTTCGGCGACGAACCGGTGATGCCGCCTGCGGTGGCGGCGATCCCGTCCGAGGTCAGAATGCGACCCATGCCGATCACTTTGCCGTCGGAGACCAGCCCCGCCTGGTTGCTCACACTGGTGATCGTGCCCATGGCATCGAAGAACCCGGAAAGTACCAGTGTGAACAGGAACATCGTGGCCGCGATGCCACCTGCGGCAGCGAATCCGCCGAAGAGGTCGACATCTCCGAAGAGTCCGAAGTCGGGCGCGGCCACCACCTTGTCCGGCAGGTTCGGCTGGATCAACCCCCAGTCCTGTTCGGTGAGGCCGAACGCATAGTTCACCACGACCCCGAGCACGGTGCCGGTCGCGATACTGATGAGGATGGCTCCGGAAACCTTGCGTGCCACGAGGACGACCATCAGCAGCAGCGTCACGCAGAACACCGTGATGGGCCAACCCTGCAGGGTGCCGCCGTCACCCATGCCGACCGGTACCGTCGTGTCCGCCGAATCGGGATTGCGCGTCACGAAACCGGCCTGCACCAGGCCGATCAGCGCGATGTAGAGTCCGATCCCGACGGTCAGGGACGTTTTCAACGCGTCCGGGATGGCGTCGATGATCTTCTGCCGCAGCCCGCTGGCCGCCATGATGATGATGCAGATGCCCTCTAGCACCACCAGGCCGAAGGCCTGCTCCCAGGTCATCACCGGCGCGATCGTGAACGCCACGATCGCGTTCACCCCGAGGCCGGAAGCCAGTGCCAAAGGCGCGTTACCCACGACGCCCATCAGGATCGTCGCGAACGCAGCTGTGAAAGCGGTGGCGGTGGTCAGCTCCGCTGTGGACAGTTCCCGGCCGGTGATGTCGGCGGACGAGCCGAGAATCATCGGGTTCAGGATGACGATGTAGGCCATCGCGACGAATGTGGTGAGCCCGCCTCTGAGCTCACGGGACACCGTGGAGCCGCGGGCGGATATCTTGAAGAACCGGTCGAGCCGGGAGCGGGGTCCGGACGAATCACCGGGTCGTCCGGACCCCGCAGCCTCCGTGCGCAGTTGAGTCATGAGTCCTCCCCATGCCGGTGGGCGCCCTCCGACAGGCGCGTTCGGCCTGTCCGGACTGCTGGGCGTTTCGAAGTGCGGATCGGCGCCAGAACGTCGCCGTCCGTCGGTTGGCCGTGGGTTGTCGGCGCAGCCGCGATGGCGGTGCGCATGCAGTCGGCCTCTCGGGCGGTGGTGCGGCCCGGTCGCCGCGCCACCACCCGAATGGGATCAGTACTCGATCCGGTCCGGCTTGGTCAGCCAGGT
Source organism: Prauserella salsuginis (assembly GCF_024648885.1). Taxonomy (GTDB): domain Bacteria; phylum Actinomycetota; class Actinomycetes; order Mycobacteriales; family Pseudonocardiaceae; genus Prauserella; species Prauserella salsuginis. The sequence continues at coordinate 602,981 of NZ_JANBBF010000009.1, forward strand.
GTCGAACGGCTCGGTACGGTTGGGCATCTCGATCCGGTCCATGGTGATGGGCCAGGTGCCCGCAGGGTTCTTCTCGAAGAGCTGGTAGAAGGCTCTGTCGTCGAAGCCGCCCGCGGCGGCGTCATCGCGGTCCGCGGCGAACACGATCCGGTCGAACCGCGCCCAGAGCGCCGAGGACAGGCACATCGGGCACGGCTCGCACGAGGTCACCAGGATGCAGCCCGCGAGGCTGAAGGTGCCGAGTTCACGGCAGGCGTTACGCAGCGCCGTCACCTCGGCGTGCGCCGTGGGATCCAAGGTGGCGGTGACTTGGTTGTTGCCGGTGGCAACGATGTCGCCGTCCCGTGCGACGACGGCGCCGAAAGGTCCGCCGCCGCTTCTCACGCTGTCGGTGGCGATCCGTATCGCTTCGGCCATCCAGGACCGCTCGAGATCCAGGTCCGTTGTGGACAGGGTCATGCGTGGTTCGTCCTTTCGCGATCGCAGACCGGCAGGCTTAATGCGCCGTGCCGGTGATGTGTTCCGGGCCGGCCGGGGCGTGTGTCAAGTCGATGCCGGTGGCCGCCCTGATCGCGGCGAGCACGGCGGGCCCTGCGGAGATGGTTGGCGGTTCGCCGACACCGCGCACTCCGTACGGGGCGTGCGGATCCCCGCGCTCGATGATGTCGACCTTCATCGGCGGGGTGTCGAGAATGGTCGGTATGAGGTAATCGGTGAACGAGGGGTTGCGGATGAGGCCGTCGGAGACCTGGATCTCCTCCATTACAGCCAACCCCATGCCCTGGGTGGCACCCCCTTGGATCTGGCCCACGATCGCGTCCGGGTTGACCGCCTTGCCGACATCCTGGACACAGTCCAACGCCACGACCTTGACCAGACCGAGCTGCGTGTCCACGTCCACCACGGCGCGGTGTACGGAGAAGGCGTGCTGCACGTGCACCAGTTCGCTCTGCCCGGTCTCGGGGTCGAGCGGGTAGGTCGGCCGGTGGTGATACTCCCTCGTGCACTCGATTACGCCGTCGCCTAGGACGTCCACCACGTCCGCCAGTACGCCGTGCGATTCGGAGACGAGTTTTCCGTCGACGACCGCGAGATCCGGCGGGGTGTGCCCGAGCGCGGCGGCGGCCCGGTCGAACAACGTCTCCCGAACCGCTTCGCACGCGGCCTTGACCGCGCCACCGGTGACGTAGGTCTGCCGGGACGCCGAGCTCGACCCGGCTTCACCGACGCTGGTGTCGTTCGGGTGGATGTTCACCCGCTCGACCCCGAGTTCGGTTCGTGCGATCTGCTGCTGCACGGTGACCAGGCCCTGGCCGACCTCCGCGGCAGCGGTGTGCACCATCGCCACCGCTTCGCCGCCGACCGCCTGCAGGCTCACCCGCGCGGTCGAGTAGTCGTCGGCTCCCTCCGCATAGGAGACGTTCTTGATGATCGCGGCGTAACCGACCCCGCGTGCGATGTCCTCGCCGTGCGTGGTGTTGGCCGCACCGCCGGGCAGGTCCCGGATATCCGGTTCGGCGGCCGGGTCCCGTTCCGGCGGCATCGGCAGCTTCCGGGCGCGCTCGAGCAATTCGCCGACCGGCGCCGGGTAGTCCAGTTGCTGCCCGGTGTGCAGGACGGATCCCTGGGCGACCGCGTTGCGTTGCCGCAACTCCACCGGGTCCATGTCGAGGGCCCTTGCCAGCTTGTCCATCTGTGCCTCGTAGGCGAACGCCGGCTGGACCGCACCGAGCCCGCGCATCGCCCCGCACGGCGGGTTGTTCGTGTACACGCCCCACCCTGCGATGTCCACATTGGGAACCTCGTACGGGCCGGTTCCCAGGGTTGTGGCGTTACCGACGACGACCGGGGTCTTGGACGCGTAGGCGCCGCCGTCGAAGTACATCCGGGCCTTGACGTAGACCAGATCGCCGTCGCGGGTCGCGCCGTGCTCGAAGTGCATCTCCGCCGGATGCCGGTGCACATGGCCGTAGAACGATTCTTCCCGGTTGTACACCATCTTCACCGGCTTGCCGGTGTGCATCGCCAGCATGCACACGTGAACCTGGATGGACAGGTCCTCCCGCCCGCCGAAGGCGCCGCCGACGCCGGACATGGTCATCCGCACCTTGTCCGGGGGCAGGCCGAGGGCCCGTGCGGTCTGCTTGCGGTCCGAGTGCAGGTCCTGCGTTGCGAGGAACAGTTCGACCCCACCGTCCTCGGCCGGGATCGCCAACCCCGATTCCGGGCCCAGGAACGCCTGATCCTGCATACCGAGTGTGTAGGTGCCGGAGACGACGACCTCCGCCGTCACGTCCTGCCGGCCCCGGACGATCGGCTGGTAGCGGACAAGATTGTTCTCGCGCCCCGAGTCCGGATGGAGCTTCGGCAACGTCTCGTCGTGCGCGGCGCGTTTCGGATCGGTGACCGGCTCCAACACTTCGTAGTCGACCGCGATCAGTTCCAGCGCCCGGCGCGCGGTCTCCGGATGGTCGGCGGCCACCAGCGCGACCGCTTCACCCCGGAACCGCACGACGTCCTCGGCGAGCACCGGCTGGTCGGTGATCTTGAGGCCGTAGCGGTTGTCACCGGGCACGTCCTCGTGCGTCAGCACCGCGTACACCCCGGGATAGGCGAGGGCCCGTGCGATGTCGATACCGGTGATCCGCGCGTACGGGTGCGGGCTGCGCAGGGTCGCGCCCCACAGCATGTCCTCGGCCCAGAGGTCCGAGGAGTAGGCGTAGTCGCCGCGGACCTTCAGGTTTCCGTCCGGGCGGGACGGGGACTCGCCGACCCCGCCCGTGATCGACTCGCTGAGATCCTGCGGGGTCCTGCTCGGAGCATTGCCGTGAGCGTTCATGACACCGCCTTCCGCTGTGCGGCGAGCCGGACCGCGTCCATGATCTTCTCGTAGCCGGTGCAGCGGCAGAGGTTGCCCGCCAGTGACTCGCGAATCTCCGCGTCGGTCGGCTCCGGGTTCCGTTCGATGAGGTCGTGTGCCTGCACGAGCAGGCCAGGGGTGCAGAATCCACATTGCACGGCACCGGCGTCGACAAAGGACTGCTGGACGGGGTCGAGCCGCTCGCCGTCGGCCAGTCCCTCGACCGTGCGTACCGCACGCCCCTGCGCCTGCCCTGCGGCGACCATGCACGAGCACACCGGCACGTCGTCCAGGTACACGGTGCACGAACCGCATTCCCCCTGCTCGCACGCGTTCTTCGAACCGGGCAGGCCGAGCCGCTCACGCAGTGCGTGAAGCAGACTCTCGCCTTCCCATACCTCGTCCGCCTGGTGCGGCCTGCCGTTCACAGTCAGGTTCAGGCGCATGTTTGCCTCCCGATCGAGTACTCGTCCCATGTCCAGCGGACCGTTCGCCGTGCGAGGACACCGAGCGCGTGCCTGCGATAGGACGCCGTGCCCCGTACGTCGTCGATCGGTGCGCAGGCGGCCGCGACCAGCTCCCCGAACCTCTCGACCACCGTGTCCGGCAACGGTCGCGGGTCGGCCCACATCCCTCGCGAGGTCAGCTCGCCGGACAGGAACTGCTCGGCCTCGACGGCCCTGCGCGGGGTCGGTGCCGCGGAGCCGAAACCGGTGCCGACCGCTGCCCGATCCGGATGCAGCGCCACCGAGAACGCGCACACCGAGATCACCATCGCGTTGCGGGTGCCGACCTTGGCGAACTGCTGCGGGCCGGTGGCACGCGGGAGATGCACCGCGGTGATCAGCTCGTCCGGCTCGGCCGCGTTGCGCTTGACGCCGGTGAAGAACTCGGTGACCGGCATCCGCCTGGTGCCGCGAGTCGATGCCAGTTCGACTTCGGCGTCACAAGCCAGCAGGGCTGGGTGAGCGTCGCCGGACGGAGACGCGGTCGCAAGATTGCCGCCGACCGTGCCACGGTTGCGGATCTGTGGCGACGCGACCGTTCGCGCGGCCATCGCCAGGCCCGGAAGGCGTTCGCCGAGTTCGCTGATGATTCGTGCGTAAGGCACCCCGGCTCCGACGCGGACCACGTCGCCCGATTCGGACCATTCGGTCAGCTCGGGGACCGAGGTCAGGTCGAGCAGCCCGCTCGGGCGGATATGGTCGAAGTTGATTCCCACCATGAGGTCGGTGCCGCCTGCGATGGGTGCGATGTCGGGTCGCTGTGCCTTCGTGGCCAGCGCATCGTCCAGTGATGCGGCGCGGAGAAAGTCCACGTCCTGCGCCTCCTAGCGTTCGGATTGCTGTGACTCAGTACACAGCCGACGTGAGGCGCCGCGATAGCGGTGGATCCGACGAAAACATCGGCCACGGGCGACCTGGCTATCGTAGATTCCTACAAGCGCAGGCCGCGCGACCTGCTGAGGGAGGTGCTCGATGCTGCTTCGCACGCTTCTCGACGACCCCGATCTGCGGCTGGAGCTGCTGACGGGGGCCGGCGGGTTGGACCGGGTCGTCCGTTGGGTGTACACGACCGACCTGCGTGACCCGCGGCGCTACCTCTCCGGTGGCGAGGTCGTGCTGACCGGGTTGATGTGGCACGAGTCGGCTGCCGACTCGGAAACCTTCGTCGCCGCGCTCGTCGATGCCGGGGTCGCCGGTCTGATCTCCGGCACCGCTCGGCTCGGCGCGGCTCCGCCTGACCTGATCGAGGCGTGCGGACGACACGATCTCCCCCTGATCGAGGTTCCGCTGGACGTCAGCTTCGCCGAGATCTCCGACCGGGTGGTGCTCGGCGTGACCGCCGAGCGCACGGGCATGCTCGGCCGGTCGCGACGCCTCGTCGCGGACGTCGCGGAGGGAGCGGATCTCGAGGACGTACTGCGCTCGGCGGCGGCCGAACTGGGCATCGGATGCTGGGTGCTGTCCACGACCGGCCGGAGCATCGCGGCGGCGAGCCCGGGCGGACAGGACGTCGACGACCTGCCCGAGCCCACCCGGCGTACCGCGGTGCGCCGCTTCGTCCGGACCGAGCGACTCCCCACGAGCTTCACCTTCGGCGACCGGGCCACCACGTATTCGGTCACGGCGGCCGGTCCGGACACCGGCAGCAGAGCCGCGCAGTGGTGCGTCGTGCTCGGTGCCGACCACCGCGAGTTCTCCGCTGGGCAGCAGGCGGTGGTCCAGGAGCTCGGGACGGCCGTCGCGTTGCTTCGCGCTCGGCTCGACGAGGGGCGCCGGGTCGCCCGCCAGGGAACGGACATGTTCCTGCGGATGGTGCTCGACAGCTCGGCACCGCCTGCCGAGATCGCTTCTCGTCTCGGGACCCTCGGGCACGACCCCGCCGTCCCGGTGTGGGTGCTCGCTTGCCAGGCAGGCGAGGACGCGGGTCTGGCTGCCGCGCTGCTGGCCGAGATCGGCGACGAACTGGCGCCAACGACGCTGATCGGCTCCGCCGACGCGGACACGGTAGCGGTGCTGGCCACCCATTCGTCCGCTCAGCAGGAGATCGTCGACGCGCTGCGGGCGAAGCTCGCCGCCATCGAACCGGCACTCGGCAAGCGGCGGTTGACGTTCGGGGTGAGCGGGGTGGCGCCGGCCGATCGGCTTCGTTCGACGATCGAGGAAGCCCGCCACGCCCGCCTGCTCGCCGAGCACCAGCTCGCGCGAGAGACCGGCTCCCGCGGCGGTGTTCGGGTGGTCACCGGCGACGAGGTGTCCTCGCACGCGCTGCTGCTCGCAGCGTTACCCGACGAGCTGCGCAGCTCCTTCCACGAGCGGCTGCTGCGGGACCTGCGTGCCTACGATGCGCGGCACCAGTCGGACCTCGTGCACACCCTGTGGTTGTTCCTGGAGACGTCGGGTTCCTGGGCAAAGGCGGCTGCTGAACTGCACGTCCATGTCAACACGCTGCGGTACCGCATTCGCCGGATCGAGGAGATCACCGGTAAGGACCTGGCGAGCTTCGCAGACCGCGTCGACCTCTACCTAGCCCTGCAACTCGGTTAGGTAACGGCGGCGGCGATGGCCCGTGGCGGACAGATCTCGGCCTCGGATGCGTCAGCCGGCGCCGTGGTAGACGAAGCGGCCGAGGCCGACGGTGAACAGCAGGACGCCGTAGAGCCCGTGTTCGATCGACACGGCCAGCAGCGAGCGGCTGCGCGCGTACCGCCACGCGAACAGCAGCCCGCCGGCGGTCGTCGCGAGTACGGCGAACAGGTTGCCGAAGATGATGTGGGCGAATCCGAACGCGGCAGCGCTCGCCAGGATCATCCCCGCGCCCGAGCCGAACACGGGCCGGTAGCGGCGGAACAGGAACGCGCGGAAGATCAACTCCTGCGGGTACACGCTCAGCACGGGATAACCCACCGCGATGATCGCCCACAGGACGGGCTCCCCGCGCGGCAACGAGAACAGGTCGCCGGGCAGGAACACCGCGACCCCGGCCACCGCGACGACGCACGCCGCCGCCCACAGGCCGAGAATCGACAGGAGCCGAGCGCGCACCGCCGAGGCGCGCCACAGGTCGCGGCGGTCGAACTCGCCCACCCGCAGGAGGTAGACCACGCTGGCGATGCCGAGTACGACCAGGAACGGGACGGGGCTGACACCGTCGGCCAGCACCGCGAACGCGGCGATGACCCCGAAGAACAGCGCCAGGAACTCCAACGCCAGGTAGGCCCGATACGCCGCGGACGGCGAGTCGCGGTGGGCGACCGGCATCGCATCGTCGGTCAGCACGAGTTCGAGCGTACCGGCGAACACCCCCGCGCAGGGCTCGCTCACCGCGGCGCCGGTGAGGCAGACTGCCGACCATGCCCAGGGTCGCCACGGGGGAATCGGTCCTCGCCCGCGTGGTCCGGATCATCGAGGTCTTCACCTCCGGCCGCCGCTCGTTGACGATCACCGAGATCGCCCGCGCGGCGGAGCTGCCGGTGCCGACGACGTCGCGGCTCGTCGCCGAGCTCGTCGGGCACGGTTTCCTCGTGCGCGATTCCAGCGGGCACGTTCGGATCGGCATGCGGCTGTGGGAGCTCGCCCACCGGGCCTCGCCCGCGCTGTCGTTGCGGGAAGCGGCGATGCCGTTCCTCGAGGACGTCCACCACGCGGTCGGTCACCACGTCCAGCTGAGCGTGCTCGACCGCGACGAGGTGCTGTGTGTCGAGCGCCTGTCGGCGCCGGGCGCGATCATCAATTTCACCGAGATCGCAGGCCGATTGCCACCGCACGCGTCCTCGTCCGGGGTGCTGCTGGCGGCGCATTCGTCCCCCGAGTTCCAGCAGCGGATCCTCGACCGCCCGCTGCACCGCTACACCGAGCGCACGATCGGCGACGCCGACACGTTGCGCCAAGCTCTCGCCGCAGCACGCCGATCCGGCTACGTCATCTCCGAAGGCCACATCCACGTCGACGCCACCAGCGTCGCCGTGCCGATCCGGGGGAGCGAGGACGCCGTCGTCGCCGCCCTCTCGGTCATCGTGCCGCGGTCGACGGACGCCTTCGCGCTGGTCCCGGTGCTGCGCACGGCCGCACGGGGGTTGTCACGTGCCCTCGGTACTTCCAATCATTGAGAAGGCTCTTCTGCCGCGGCCGCACCGGCTCACATGCTTTCCCGCGTCTCGGATCCGTCCCCTCGGGAGGTTGACCGGTGAGCAACGTCGCTCCGATCCACCAGCGCGGCCACGTGGCCGAACAGGCGAGCGCGGGTACTGCGCGCGTCACGGAGATCCGCAGGGAAGCCGACGGCGTCATGGGCCTCGTTCTCACCGACCCTGTGGGTGACCGGCTGCCGGACTGGGCGCCGGGCGCGCACATCGACCTCGTGCTGCCGGACGGGACCACCCGGCAGTACTCGCTGTGCGGCGACCGGTGGGACGCCCATTCGTACCGGGTGGCCGTGTTGCGCGAACCGTCGAGCCGCGGGGGATCGGCCTTCGTACACGACTCGCTGCGCGAGGGCGACCTGGTCGGCATCGGCGGGCCGCGCAACAACTTCGCGCTCGTGCCCGCCGCGCGGTACCTCTTCGTCGCGGGCGGGATCGGCATCACCCCGTTACTGCCGATGATCGCTCAGGCCGAGTTGCTCGGCGCGGACTGGAACCTGCTCTACGGTGGCCGAACCCGGACCTCGATGGCGTTCCTCGACGAGCTGGGCCGCTACGGCGAGCGGGTCCGGGTCGAGCCGCAGGACGAGTCCGGGCTGCTCGACCTGCCCGCGTTCCTGGGTGAGCCGCGCGAGGACACCAGGATCTACGCGTGCGGGCCCGCTCCACTGCTCGATGCGCTGGCCACCGCGGCCGCCTGTTGGCCATCGAGCTCGGTGCGGACCGAGCGGTTCGTCGCCCGCGACCGTTCCGACGGAGGCAGCGACACCTCCTTCGAGCTGACACTCGCCCGGTCCGGCCGCACGATCGTCGTCGGCCGGAGCGAGACGGTGCTGGAGGCGGTCGCCGCGGCGGGCGTCGACGTGCTGTCGTCCTGCAGGCAGGGCACGTGCGGCACCTGCGAGACGACCGTGCTCGTAGGCCGTCCGGACCACCGCGACTCCATTCTCGACGACGACGATCGGCAGGCGGGGGACTGCATGTTCCCGTGCGTCTCGCGCGCCGTTCCGGGCGACCGGCTCGTACTCGACCTCTGACGGCTCCGCACCCAACAGCGCACCGAAAGTCCCACACGACTTAGTTCACAATGGAGTGAAACCATGAGCGCACCGACGCTCGGCTATGCGCCGACGATCGATGTCGATCCGTTCTGCGACGAGGTCCTCGCCGATCCGATCCCGCTGCAGCGACAGCTGCGTGCCGCAGGTCCGGTCGTCCACCTGGGCAGCTACGACATTCTCGCGTTCGCCCGCTACGAGCAGGTCCGTGCTGCTCTCGTGGACTGGCAGGGATTCCAGTCCGCGGCAGGGGTCGGACTGGCGAACTTCCGTACGGAGCAGCCGTGGCGGCCGCCCAGCCTGCTCCTCGAGGCCGACCCGCCGCACCACGACGCACCACGACGAGTGTTGCAGAAGATCCTGTCTCCCCGGGCTCTGCGCACGCTGCGGGACGACTGGTTCGCCGACGCCGAGGCCCTGGTCGAAAAGGTGCTGGCCGACGGGACCCACATCGTCGAGATCGACGCCGTCACCGAACTGGCCGAGGCGTTTCCGCTGCGGGTGTTCCCCGACGCGGTCGGCATTCCGCAGCAGGGGCGGGAGAACCTGCTTCCCTACGGCGATCACCTGTTCAACAGCTTCGGCCCGCGCAACCACCTCGTCGAAGCGGGCGAGTCCCGCGCGGGCGAGCTGCAGGAATGGACGAGCGCGCAGTGCCGGCGTGACGTGCTTGCGCCCGACGGGTTCGGCGCCGAGATCTGGGCCGCCGCCGACCGTGGTGACATCCTTTTCGACCAGGCGCCGTTGATCGTGCGGTCCCTGCTCTCCGCAGGAGTCGACACCACCGTGCACGGGCTGTCCGCCGTGCTGCACGCGCTGGCCACCCATCCCGAGCAGTGGTCGCGGTTCCGCGAGGCTCCCGCCGCAGCGGCACGGGTCGCTTTCGACGAGGCCGTCCGCTGGGAGTCGCCGGTCCAGGTCTTCTTCCGCACCGCCACGCGTGACATCGAGATCGGCGGCCGGACCGTTCCCGAGGGGCACAAGATCCTGATGTTCCTCGGCGCGGCCAACCGCGACGACCGACGCTGGGGCGCCGACGCCGACCGGTTCGACCTCGGCCGCGATCCCTCCGGCCATGTCGGGTTCGGGATGGGGATCCACCAGTGCGTCGGCCAGCACGTCGCCCGGCTCGAAGCCGAGGCGCTGCTCACCGCGCTCGCACGCCGTGTCGAGCACCTCGAACCCGCCGCGCCGCCGCGCCGGCACCTCAACAACACGCTGCGGTCGTGGGACTCGTTGCCACTTCGTCTCCACCTCGCCTGACGTCCACCGCAGCCGACGTTTCACCGCACCGAAAGGACAACGATGTCCCACGATCTGCGTGCCGACCTCGACGGCGGCCCCATGCACCGTTCGCAATGGGTTGCCGTTGCCGTCTGTGTCCTGCTCAACATGCTCGACGGGTTCGACGTGCTCGTCATGGCCTTCACCGGCGAGTCGGTCTCCACCGAGTTCGGGCTCAACGGTGGCCAACTCGGCCTGCTGCTCTCGGCGGGCCTGGTCGGGATGGCCGCGGGGTCACTGCTGCTGGCACCGTTCGCGGACCGCTTCGGCAGGCGCCCGCTGATCCTCGTGTCGCTCGGGATCGCGAGTCTCGGCATGCTGCTGGCCTCAGTCAGCGGTTCGGCGATCGAGCTCGGGCTGCTGCGCGTCCTGACCGGACTCGGTATCGGCGGGATCCTCGCCTGCAGCAACACCATCGCGGCCGAGTACGCTTCGCGCCGCTGGCGAGGTCTCGCGGTGAGTCTCAACTCCACCGGCTACGCCCTCGGCGCCACGCTCGGCGGCGTGCTCGCCGTCGTGCTGATCGGCGAGTTCGGCTGGCGGTCGGTCTTCCTCTTCGGCGGCGTCGCCACCCTGTTCGCGATCCCGCTCGTGCTCGTCGGAATGCCGGAATCACTCGACTTCTTGCTCAGTCGCCGCCCGAACAGGGCGCTGGACAAGATCAACCGCGTTGCCCGCAGGTTCGGACGTGCACCGCTGGAGGAACTGCCGCCGGTATCGACCGGGCCGGGGCGGACCGGGGTCGCCGCGGGATTCCGCACCCTGCTCGGGCCGCGGCTCCGGCGCGGCACGCTGATCCTGTGGACGGCGTTCTTCCTGGTGATGGCAGGGTTTTATTTCGTGACCAGCTGGACGCCGACCCTGCTCGTGGAAGCGGGCCTGTCCGCCACCCAGGGCTTGACCGGCGGAACCCTGCTTAACCTGGGCGGCATCTTCGGTGCCACCGCGCTGGGCGTGCTCGCGGCCCGCTGGTCGTTGCGCAACGTCCTCGTCGTCTACCTCGTCACGACGGCCGCCATGCTTGCGCTGTTCCTGCTCGCGCTGGGCTCACTCGCCGCCGCGTTCGCCGGGGGAGCGTTGATCGGACTGTTCGTCAACGGCTGTGTCGCGGGCCTCTACGCCCTGACCCCAAACGTCTACGACGGCGGGGTGCGCGCCACCGGAGTCGGCACGGCCATCGGTATCGGCAGGATCGGCGCCATCCTGTCGCCCACGATCGCCGGTACCCTCCTCGACGCGGGGTGGACGCCGCACCACCTCTACCTGGCCTTCGGAGCCGTCTTCGTGCTCACCGCGGCGGCGCTGACCCTGCTCCGTGGCGAGCGGACCGGAACCCCCGCCGCGGCTTCGTCCCCGGCCGGCGCATCGAGCACGGCCGGATGACGACCGGGCACGGCACAGCTGCACGGTAGTGCGGTTCGGGCCGACGGCTGCGGCACCCTGAGCGCGGAAGGCGCTCGGGGTGCCGCAGCCGAATCCGTTCTCGCGGCCGGTCGCTCAGCTCGCGAGCGCCGCGGATTCTTTCGCCAGCCGCTCGATCGTCGCGAAGTCACGGGCGGCCACCGCGTCCTTGGGCGTCAGCCAGCTTCCGCCGACACAGCCCACATTGGACAGCCCGAGGTATTCCGGCGCGTTGGCCACGCTGACACCCCCGGTGGGGCAGAACTTCAGGTGCGGGAGCGGGCCCGCGAACGCCTTCAACGCGGCCGGGCCGCCGCTCGCCTCCGCGGGGAAGAACTTCAGCGTGTCGAGGCCGCGTTCGGCCAGCCGCATGGCCTCCGACACCGTCGCGGCGCCGGGCAGGAACGGCAGCCGGGTGGCGGCGACCGCGTCGAGCAGCGCGTCCGTGGTACCCGGGGTGACCAGGAACGCCGCGCCCGCGTCGGCGGCCTGGGCTGCCTGTTCGGGCGTGGTCACGGTGCCGGCGCCGACGACGATGTCGGGCACCTGTGAGGCGACCTTCTCGATGGCTTCGAGCGCGGCGGGGGTGCGCAGCGTCAGCTCGATGGTGCGAATACCACCTGCGAGCAGGGCCCGTGCGACATCCGGTGCGGCCTCGGCGTCGTCGAGCACCACGACGGGCATGACCGGTGACAGGTCGAGCAGTTCCGAGCTGGTCGTCATGATGGTCCTCCCACGCTGGCTTCGGTCCTCGGTGCGGTCACGCCGAGATGGCCGGGTGTCATCGGCCCGAACACGCTCGCTCCGGCGTCGGCGGGGCCCACGTTGCGGCGCAGCGCCGCGAACAGTTCGCGTCCGGTCCCGCTCCATTGCGTCTCGTCCGGAGCCCCGTCGGAGGGTTCCCTGGCGTCGAGCTCCGCGGCGTCGATCCGCATCTCCAGCGTTCCGGCCTCGGTGTCCAGCCGGACGACGTCCCCGTCCGCGATACGCGCGAGCGGTCCGCCCGCCGCGGCCTCGGGGGTGAGGTGGATGGCCGCGGGGATCTTGCCCGAAGCACCGGACATCCGGCCGTCGGTGAGCAGCGCGACGCGGTAGCCACGGTCCATGAGCACGCCGAGCGCAGGTGTGAGTCCGTGCAGTTCGGGCATGCCGTTGGCGTGCGGGCCCTGGTTGCGCAGTACCACGACGACGTCGCGGTCCAGTTCACCCGCGCGGAACGCGGCGTCGAACTCGGCCTGCGTGCTGAACACCCGTGCGGGCGCCTCCACTGCGCGGTTCTCGGGTGCGACCGCGGAGACCTTGATGACGGCCCTGCCGAGGTTGCCCTCGACCATGCGCAGCCCGCCGTTGTCGGCCAGCGGCCGCTCCACCGGCCGCAGCACCGATTCGTCGAGACTGTGGCTGGTCGCCTCACGCCACGTCAGCGTGTCGCCGTCGAGGACCGGCTCCTGCCGGTACCGGTCGAGGCCGGGGCCCGCGATGGTCTTCACGTCGCGGTGCAGCAGGCCCGCGTCGAGCAGTGTGCGGACGAGGAACTGCACGCCGCCCGCCGCGTGGAAGTGGTTGATGTCGGCGCTGCCGTTGGGGTAGACGCTGGCCAGCAGCGGCACGGCTGCGGAGAGGTCGGCGAAGTCGTCCCACGTCAGCTGGATGCCGGCCGCGGCGGCGATGGCGACGAGGTGCAGCGTGTGGTTGGTCGACCCGCCCGTGGCCAGCAGTGCGACCAGTCCGTTCACGACGGAACGTTCGTCGACGAGCTGCCCGAGCGGCGTGTACTCCTCGCCGCGGGAGATCTCGACGATGCGGCGGCCCGCCTCCTCGGTGAGAGCCTTGCGCAGCGGGGTTCCGGGATGCACGAAGCTGGCGCCCGGCAGGTGCAGGCCCATGACCTCGACGACGAGCTGGTTGGAGTTCGCCGTGCCGTAGAAGGTGCACGTACCGGGCGAGTGGTACGACGCGGACTCGGCCTCCAGCAGGTCCTCCCTGCTCGCCTTGCCCTCCGCGTAGAGCTGGCGGATGCGTGCCTTCTCCTTGTTGGGAAGGCCGGACGTCATGGGGCCAGCAGGCACGAGCATCGCGGGCAGGTGTCCGAACGACAACGCGCCGATGAGCAGCCCCGGGACGATCTTGTCGCACACCCCGAGCAGCAGCGTGCCGTCGAACATGTCGTGAGACAGCGCGACGCCGGTGGCCATCGCGATCACGTCCCGGCTGAACAGTGACAGTTCCATGCCCGCGCGGCCCTGCGTGATGCCGTCGCACATCGCGGGGACGCCGCCGGCGAACTGCGCGACACCGCCGGCTTCGCGGGCCGAATCCTTGATCCACTCGGGGAACTCGTGCAGCGGCTGATGTGCCGACAGCAGGTCGTTGTAGGCGGACACGATCGCGATGCCGGGTTTGCGCAGTCCGCGCATCGCAAGTCGGTCGTCGCCCGCGCAGGCGGCGAAGCCGTGCGCGAGGTTGCCGCAGCCCATGGCGGCCCTGGTGGGCTGTCCGGCCGCGGCCGAGGTGGCTGCCGAGATGCGGGCGAGATACGCGGCCCGGCTCTCGCGGCTACGTTCCGCGATGCGGTCGGTGACCTCGGCGACGACGGGGTGGACGTGCTCTTGCGCTTGATTCACGAGCGTCTCCGGTCGGTTGGGCGCTTGTCCTCCGTGGAGACTGACACGATACAGAAGCGCCGACCTGGAATCAAAATCGATTCAGTTTTGACTCAAAAGCGCTGGTGGGGCGGGGTGAATCGGACGCCCAGAGGTGATCCACATCACGGAAACGTGTGGCAATGTGGTAGTTGTCACAGTGAACATCGACAGGGCAGAGTTGGCGGTGCGTCACCACGGCGGCGCCGCCGACCGAACCGATCCGGAGGGTGCGCAGATGTCCAACAGAGAGATGAGCGAGCTTCGCAGCACTATAGGCCGGCTCAGGCAGTGCGTCGGCGACCTGCGAACGCGCTACGGCGAGGTTCCGGCCGTGCACCGGTTGATCAACGACGTCGAACGGCTCGACATCGACGCGGTGGAGTTGGACGAGTGTTCGGCCGTGCCCGCGCAGGGTCGCGGCGCCCCGATCATCGACCGCAGCGAGGTCGTGCCCGTGCCCGACACCCCGTACGACCCGGCGCTGTGGCACGACGCCGACGACGAGGGCGTCGGCGGCTACCACGGCCACCGGCACTGAGGGGCCGGTGGCGTTCGACGTGGCAAGCCCTTCTTCCACCGATACCCCGCCCCCTGCCCGCGCGAGCATCCCGGCCCGAACACTCCGCACGGACCGCTGGTGGTTGCCGCCGCTGCTGACCACCCTGGGACTGGCGACGTTCGTCGTCTACGCGACGGTCCGCTCGTTCATGCGCAGCGACTACTGGGATGCCGAGAACCACTACCTGACGCCGTTCTACTCGCCGTGCCTGAGCGATTCGTGTGTGGCGGGTTCGAGTCACTTCGGCACGCCGATCGGCGAGCTGCCGGGGTTCATCCCGCTGGCGTTCCTGTCCCTGCCGTTCCTGCTGGGCTTTCGCCTGACCTGCTACTACTACCGCAAGGCCTACTATCGTTCGATCTGGATGGCTCCGCCCGCCTGTGGCGTCGGCGAGCCGCACGAGCGCTACACCGGTGAGACGCGCCTGCCGCTGATCCTGCAGAACGTGCACCGGTACTTCTTCTACGCCGCGCTCGTCATCACGATCATCAACACCTACGACGCGATCCTCGCCTTCGGCGGCGAGAACGGCTTCGGCATCGGTCTCGGCAACGTGGTCCTGTTGCTCAACGTCGTGCTGCTGTGGTGCTACACGCTGTCCTGCCACTCGTGCAGGCACGTCACCGGCGGCAGGCTCAAACACTTCTCCCGCAACCCGGTGCGGTACTGGACCTGGACGCAGGTCAGCAGGCTCAACACCCGGCACATGCAGTTCGCGTGGCTCACGCTGGGCACGCTCGTGCTCACGGACCTCTACGTGTGGCTGGTCTCCAGTGGGGCGATCGCCGATCTGCGCTTCATCAACTGAACACGTCTCGAAGGTGGCAATTTCATGACCGAGGTCGAACGGCACAACTACGACGTGGTGGTGATCGGTGCCGGCGGCGCCGGTCTGCGTGCCGTGATCGAGGCGCGACAGCGTGGGCTGAGCGTCGCGGTGGTGTGCAAGTCGCTGTTCGGCAAAGCGCACACGGTGATGGCCGAGGGCGGCTGTGCGGCGTCGATGGGCAACGCGAACTCCCACGACAACTGGCAGGTGCATTTCCGCGACACCATGCGCGGCGGGAAGTTCCTCAACAACTGGCGGATGGCCGAGCTGCACGCCAAGGAGGCGCCCGACCGGGTGTGGGAGCTGGAGACCTATGGCGCGTTGTTCGACCGCACCCCGGACGGGCGGATCAGCCAGCGTAACTTCGGCGGGCACACCTATCCCCGGCTCGCGCACGTCGGGGACCGCACCGGCCTCGAGCTGATCCGCACGATGCAGCAGAAGATCGTGTCGCTGCAGCAGGAGGACTACCGGCGCTACGGCGACTACGAGGCCAAACTCCGTGTGTTCGCCGAGTGCACCGTCACCGAACTCATCAAAGAGGACGGACACATCGCGGGGGCGTTCGGGTACTGGCGCGAGAGCGGCCGGTTCGTGCTGTTCGAGACGCCGGCCGTGGTGCTCGCGACGGGTGGCATCGGCAAGTCGTTCAAGGTCACCTCCAACTCGTGGGAGTACACCGGTGACGGACACGCGCTCGCGCTGCGTGCCGGTGCGGGCCTGATCAACATGGAGTTCGTCCAGTTCCATCCCACCGGAATGGTCTGGCCGCCGAGTGTGAAGGGCATCCTCGTCACCGAGGGGGTGCGGGGCGACGGCGGTGTGCTGAAGAACGCCGAGGGGGAGCGGTTCATGTTCCGCTACATCCCGGACGTCTTCAAAGGCCAGTACGCCGACAGCGAAGAGGAAGCCGATCGCTGGTACTCCGACCAGGAGGGTAATCGGCGAACCCCGGACCTGCTGCCGCGCGACGAGGTGGCGAGGGCGATCAACACCGAGGTCAAGGAAGGACGGGGATCCGAGCACGGCGGCATGTTCCTCGACATCGCCAGCCGGCTGCCGACCGAGGAGATCCGCAAGCGCCTGCCGTCCATGTATCACCAGTTCAGGGAACTGGCCGATGTGGACATCACGGCCGAACCGATGGAGGTCGGCCCCACATGCCACTACGTGATGGGCGGTATCGAGGTCGACCCGGACACGGCGGCTGCGACGGTCCCCGGGATTTTCGCCGCGGGTGAGTGTTCCGGTGGTATGCACGGGTCCAACAGGCTCGGTGGCAACTCGTTGTCGGACCTGCTCGTGTTCGGCCGCCGCGCCGGTCTGGGCGCCGCGGAGTACGTCGAGTCCCTCGGCGCGCGGCCGTCGGTGCCGGACGCCGAGGTCACCGCCGCCGCGAAACGTGCGCTCGCCCCGTTCGACGGTCCGGAGGACGGGACGAGCGCGGAGAATCCCTACACGTTGCACACCGAGCTGCAGCAGACGATGAACGAGCTGGTCGGCATCATCCGCAAGGCTGACGAGATCGAGAAGGCGATCGACAAGCTCGCGGAGATCCGCAGCCGTATCCGCGGGGTGACGGTCGAGGGGAATCGGCAGTACAACCCCGGCTGGCACCTCGCGGTCGATCTGCGCAACATGCTGCTGGTCAGTGAGTGCGTCGCGCGGGCGGCGCTGCGGCGCACCGAGAGCAGGGGTGGGCACACCCGCGACGACTACCCGCAGCTGGACGCGCAGTGGCGCAACCGGTTGCTCGTGTGCCAGACGACCGGTGATGAGCCGGTGCCCGAGGTGGACGTCGAGGCGAGGGAGCAGCAGCCGATGCGTGCCGATCTGCTGGAACTGTTCGAACTGTCCGAACTGGAGAAGTACTACACCGAGGACGAACTCGCCGGCCACCCGGAAAGGACCGCGTGAGATGGCATACCAGGCGAAACTGCGCGTGTGGCGCGGCGACGCGACCGCCGGCGAGCTGCAGGACTTCGAGGTCGAGGCCAACGAGGGCGAGGTGGTTCTCGACCTGATCCACCGGCTGCAGGCCACGCAGGCACCGGATCTGGCGGTGCGCTGGAACTGCAAGGCCGGCAAGTGCGGCTCGTGCTCGGCGGAGGTGAACGGCAAGCCGAAACTGCTGTGCATGACCAGGATGTCGACGTTCGCCGAGGACGAGGTCATCAGCGTCACGCCGATGCGCACGTTCCCCGTGATCCGCGACCTCGTCACGGACGTGTCGTACAACTACACGAAGGCTCGTGAGATCCCGGCGTTCACTCCGCCGGAGGGGCTCGAGCCCGGTGAGTACCGGATGCAGCAGGTCGACGTCGAGCGCTCACAGGAGTTCCGTAAGTGCATCGAGTGCTTCCTGTGCCAGGACACCTGCCATGTGATCCGGGACCACGAGGAGAACAAGGAGTCCTTCGCCGGACCACGGTTCCTGATGCGCGTGGCCGAACTGGAGATGCATCCGCTCGATGCCGGCGACCGGGTCGAGGCGGCCCAGTCCGCACACGGACTGGGCTACTGCAACATCACGAAATGCTGCACGGAGGTGTGCCCCGAGGGCATCCAGATCACCGACAACGCGCTCATCCCGATGAAGGAGCGGGTCGCCGACCGGCGCTACGACCCGATCGTCTGGCTGGGCAACAAGATCTTCAAGCGCAACGGCGCCTGACTGCAACGGCGCCCTGAACATGCCGAGCGCTGCGTAACGGGCGGTATGCCGGCTCCACCGCCGGCGAACGTCTGCGCGAACCGGCTGTCGACCGGCCTGCAGTTACCGCGACGGGCAAGGACCGGATCGGC
Organism: Prauserella salsuginis; assembly: GCF_024648885.1. Taxonomy (GTDB): domain Bacteria; phylum Actinomycetota; class Actinomycetes; order Mycobacteriales; family Pseudonocardiaceae; genus Prauserella; species Prauserella salsuginis. The sequence continues at coordinate 621,067 of NZ_JANBBF010000009.1, forward strand.
TGCGTCGTCAGCGGATGGTCCCGTTGTCGGCGCCGACCGGATGCACTCTCACGGGAGTGGCTGCTCGGTCGCGCCGACCGGATGCCCTCTCACGGGAGTGGCTGCTCGGTCGCGCCGACCGGATGCCCTCTCACGGGAGTGACTGCTCGGTCGCGTCGACCGATTCGCCGTCGCGGGCCACGACGCGTCCGCCGCGCACGACCAGGTCCGGTGGAGGCGTGTCCACGACGATCTGCGGCAGGCATTCGCCGTGCACCAGGACGAAGTCGGCGGGGGATCCAGTCGTGAAATCGACACGGGGCAGGCCGAGGACGTCGGCGCCGTCGTGGGCTCCGACGTGGTAACACCGTTCCAGTTCGTCGTCCGTGCGTGCGCCCGTGACCCGGCCCAGCTGATGTGCCCGGTGCAGCATGTCCCCGTTGCCGAAGGGGCTCCACGCGTCGCGCACCCCGTCGGTGCCCAGGCCCACGCGCACGCCGTGTTCGCGTAGCCGGGCGATCGGCAGCACGCGGGAAGGGGAGGGCGCCACCGTGGTCAGTGCGATGTCTGCCAGGCCCAGTTCGGCGGCGATCGCGTCGAGTTCGCGTTCGTCGAGGTCGAGCAGGCAGAAGACGTGGCTGACGGTCACCCTGCCCTGCAGGGACAGGGCGCGGGTGCGGTCGATGACGGCGCGCAGAGCCGCTGTGCCGGCGTCGCCGCGGTCGTGGAGGTGGAGGTCGACGCCCAGCGCGTGGCGGTCGGCGAGGCGGAAGATCAGGTCGAGTTGTTCGTCGAGGGCGTGGTCGAAGTCGATCGGGTCGATGCCGCCGATCATGTCGATCGTGCCGGTGCGTGCGGCCTCTTCCAGCAGTTCCGCGGTGCCGGGGGTGCGGAGGACCCCGTGCTGGGGAAACGCCACGATCTCGACGTCGAGCGAGTGCCGCAGCTGCTGCCGGACTGCGGCGACTCCTTCGACGCAGGCGAGACCGTATGCCGGCGCCACGTCGGCGTGGGCGCGCATGGCGCGGGTACCGCGGGTCACGGCATGGGACATGAGGCCCAGGGCGCGTTCCGCGACGGTGCGGTCCTGGCTTCGGAAGAGTTCGGCGTCCTGCTCGGAGTAGTCGGCGATGCCCTGAGCGGGCCTGCGCGAGACCCACGGACCGCCCCACGTGGTCTTGTCGGGGTGGACGTGGGCGTTGACGAGCGCCGGGAGCGCGACACGCCCGCCGCCGTCGACGACCCGGGCGGCAGCGGGCGCCGGGTGGTCCGTGAAGCGGCCGTCGACCACAGTGAGGTCCACGGGCGATTCCGTGCCGAACGGGCGGACGTTGCGGAAGACCACGGCGTCGGCGGTGTCGTCGGCAGGGACGGTGCCCTGGGCTCCGTCGTACCGGGGCGAGGTCATGCGGGCTCCTTGGTCGGCGAAGGGGGCTCGGGACGGACGATCCGGGGGAGGCTCGCGGTCAGCCACGGTGTCCGGGAGGTGCAAGGCTGAGGCCCGCCTGTCATCTGTTTTGTATACCAAGAGCAGGCGGGAGCGTTTCGGCCTGACGTGGTGCTGATGGATCGCCAGTTGGGCGACGGTGTGGGCGGAGTCGAAGCCACGCGGGCGACACGCTCAGCGGCAGGGAGGTCGAGATCCTGGAGCTGGTGGCACAGGGCTTGGGAAATCAGGACATGGCACGGAGGCTGTTCATCAGCGAGGCGACAGTGAAGACGCACCTGGTGCACATCAACACCAAACTCGGTGTCGACAACCGCATGGCGGCGGTGCGGAGGCCGTACGCCTTCGCCTGATCCGCCTCGACGACCCACCGTCGCAGCACTACTAGCCCGGCGTTCTCCGCCGGTGCCGGGATCGATGCCACGATGCCGATAGCGAAGTCGGCCGCCCGCGGCGGGTGCTGCCGACCTGTGTCGATTTCGCGAGCGCGCAGCGGACAACGGCACGTCGCGTGGTCCAGACGTCGCTGTCCCGGTTTCGGGCCACAGTGGACCATCGGAACGGTCATGCATCGTCGACCGTTCGCCCGGATGGTGGCCCGGCCGCCTTCTGCATCCGCTACGTCCGGTCGATACGATTCGCCGGTCACCAAATCGATCGAGGGGCCGAAGCTGATTCGCGACCAGGAACGTCGGGCGAGTGCCGATCGGCGCCGCGTTGCGTTGCTGCTGGCGCCCGCGTTGATCTACCTGGCCGTGCGGGCGGCCGGCGTCGCGTTGTTGTGGGTGATGAGCGCAGCGAACGGTCAGGACTTCACCCTGCAGCACTGGGATGCCGGGTGGTACCTGCAGATCGCCGCCGGCGGGTACGAGCAGGTGGACGCCGGAATGACGGATGCTCACGGCGCCCACCACTCGTACACGGCGATGGTGTTCTTCCCCGCCTACCCGCAGCTGCTCGGACTGCTGTTTCCCGAGGATCCGCAGCTGTACCTCGAGTTCGCGGTCATCCTGTCGACTGCCATCGGGATCGTCGGGGCGTACGGGATCGCCAGATTGGCCCGCGCGCTCGGCGGGAACCGATCTGCGGAGCTGTCGGCCGTCGCTCTGGTCGCCGCGGCGCCGATGGCGATCGTGTACTCGATGCCGTACCCGGAGGCGCTGCTCGTCGCCGCGGTCGCATGGGCGCTCGCCGCGATGCTCGAGCGTCGGTGGCTGACCGCGGGGCTGTGCGCGTTGGTCGCGGGCTACACCCACCCGATGGGCGCGCCGCTGGTGGTCGTGATCGTGGTGGCGGGGCTGATCGCCGCGTACCGGGGCGAGGGCAACGGATGGCGTCCGGCACTCGCTGCGGCCATCGCGCCCGTCGGCGTCGGCGGCTACCTGCTGTGGGTGCAGTTCACCAGCGGCGTGCCCGGTGGATACTTCGCGATCACCCGCGAGGGCTGGGGTAATCAGCTGGACCTGAGTTATGTCGGGTGGATCTTCGACACCCTCGGCACCGGCCGTGAGGCCTACAGCGTGCTCTCCGCGTTGCTGTGCCTGGTCGTCGCTGTCGCGCTGGTTCCAGCATGGCGGCACCTGCCATTGGCCGTATGGGCATACACCGCGCTCGTACTGCTGTTGACGATCGGTCATGCCGGCGCCGAGCACGACCGCGTGCGGCAACTGCTGTCCGCCTTTCCTCTCCTGGTGCTCCTCGCTGTCTGGTCCGGGCGGAAGCGTTCCCCGACCGGCGTCGGGGCGATCGCTCTGATGGGCGCGTTCGGTTTGTGGTTCAGCGCCTACGCGCTGGTCGCACAGCCGCATTCGATCTGATCGAGACCAACCTCGTCTCGGCGTCCGAACCCGCCGGCCGTGCTCGCTTCCCGGGCCGGACTCCGGGCGTCGACCACCGGGCGTTGCCGAGAGACGACGCCGTGTCGGCAGGTGCCGAACCAGCGAGATGACCTGCTGAAACATCGTCAGCACAAGCCAACCGGCACGCCACGATTTCGGGCGGAACCTTGTCCTGGCCCGTATGGGGTCGAAGCCCACCGGGCCCACTCGACATCCCATGTCTGCACACGCGTGACCACACCGAACCGGCGTAGGATGAGGGGCAGGCCCACCATCGAGAGGGGGCCATCATGACCGATACGCCAGCCACCGGGCCCGTACAGTCCAACCCTTCGCCTACGAATTCGGCTCCACCGGCCGGCCCGAGCGCCGCCACCGAGCCACCGGCGGCTTCGGCCACTCCCGACCCGCGACGCAGGACGCGCACGAGCGCGCTGTGGGTCGGTGTCATCGTCTTCGCCGCCGTGCTTGCGCTCCTGCTGATCTTCATTCTGCAGAACACGCAAGCCGTGGAGATCTCCTACTTCACCGTCAGCGGCAGCGTTTCGCTCGCCGTGGCCATGCTGCTCTCCACCGTCGCCGGGGTACTGCTCACCGCGATCGCCGGCTCACTGCGCATTCGTCAGCTGCGTCGGCGCATGCCGCGGGCCACCCGCCACTGACCCGCGCCACACGGCCACGCTCCGGTTACGGATCGTGGCCGTGAGTGCTGTCGGTGACCGGTCCGGACGGATCGATGAGGTTCTCGGAGGCTCGCAACCGCGGGCCTGTGCACGTGGATCGCACGTGGACGGCCGCATGCCGCAAGGTGTAGCCGGTGCGAGCCGGGTACGACATGAATCGGTCTCGACCATGCTTCCGCTGGTAGGGGCCGGTTTTTTGTGGTTCAGACTGGGCGCTCTCGGCAGGATCCGAACCTGCGTTGGTGGGCGCGTATCGAGCCCCCGTCCCGTTGCGAGGAGCTTCCCGAGCTGTGTCTGCTGGGCCGACGGCGAGCACCCCTTGGCGACCGACCTCGCACGCCTCGGCGCGGCCGACGGCACCGGTACACGTCCACCGCGACGTGCACCCCTCCTCAACCGACTCCTCGGTGGCGGGTGACCGTTTCTCGCCCTCGCGGCCTTCCTGCCGAACCCGCGGCGAACGCGAACTGAGAACTCGACCTGCGAACTCGGCCCCGGATGCGGCAAACGGACCAACACGATTGCACTGTCCAGTCCTGCTCAACAGTGCAGGCGCCGTCTTATTTTACTTACGAGTAGCTTATCTCGACGGCCGTGGAGGGTCTCATGCGACGACTCGTCTCCCGGAGAACCGCTTGGCTCGCAGGCGGCGTCTTCTCCGCTGCCCTGATCGCCTCCAGCGGGACCGTGGCTGCGGCTCCGGCCGTGTCGGCGTGGGCTCCTGCCGACAGCGCAACGGTGCACCCCGGCGTCATGACCTACACCGAGGGGGCGCAGTGCACGGCGAACTTCGTCTTCAGGGACGGCGTCGACGTGTTCCTCGGTCAGGCCGCCCACTGCTCGGGCACGGGCGGGAGTACGGCGACCGACGGGTGCGAGTCCGGGTCGTTGCCGTTGGGGACGAAGGTCGAGATCGAGGGCGCCAGCGAGCCGGGCACGATGGTGTACAACTCCTGGCTGGCCATGCAGGAGAGCGGCGAGACCGATCCCGATACCTGTGCCTACAACGACTTCGCGCTCGTCCGCATTGATCCGGCCGATGTGGACCGGGTCAACCCTTCGGTTCCGTTCTGGGGTGGCCCGGCGGGACTCAACACCGAGGGCACCGCGGCGGGCGACACCGTGTTGTCGTACGGCAACTCCAGTCTCCGCGGTGGCATCACCCAGTTGAGCCCGAAGCAGGGCACCAGCATCGGCGACAGCGGTGGCGGGTGGAGCCATCAGGCCTACACGGCGACGCCGGGCATTCCCGGCGACTCCGGCAGCGCCTTCCTCGACGACCAGGGCCAGGCCCTCGGCGTGCTCTCCACATTGACCGTACTGCCCACTGCGGGCAGCAACGGAGTCGGCGACCTGGGCCGTGAGCTGGCCTATCTGCAGAATCACTCCGCGTACGGCGGTGTCGAGTTGGTCGCCGGCACCGAGCCGTTCCGCGGTCCGCTGCCCTGAGGCGACGCAGGTCCGGCGCACCGGCTCGGTACCCGTGTCGGTTGCGACGGGGCGAGACTCCGGTGGTGGGCGGGGACGTGCGTGCCGACCACCGGAGTCGATCAACGAGCGGGGACCTCGGAGTGCGCTTCGATCCCGTGCTCGCCCGCGGTCTCGTAGCCTTCGGCGTTCTTGCGGACGCGGAGCAGGTACAGCACCGAGAGCAGGCCGAGCCATACCGCTCCCACGTAGAGCGCAATCCGTGTTTCCGCCGAGAAGGCCAGCACCACGAACACGAAGATCAGGAAGGTGATCGTGATGATCTGGCCGTAGGGCCACAGGGGCGCGGGGAAGCGCAGTGAGGCCGCCCGGTCGGCGTTCATCGTCCGCCGCGCCCGGTACTGCGAGAGCACGATCATCAGCCACACCCACACGGTGGCGAAGGTGGCGATGGAGGCGATGATCGCGAAGACGCTTTCGGGCATGGCGTAGTTGAGCACCACGCCGACCAGGAGGGCGGCGGTCATGATGACGACGGTCATCCAGGGCACGCCGTTGCGCGAGACGCGGCGCATCGCCTGTGGGGCCTGTCCGCGCTGGGCCATCCCGTAGAGCATCCGCCCTGCGCCGAAGATGTCGCTGTTGATGGCCGACAGCGCTGCGGTGATCACCACGACGTTGAGCACCGCGGCCGCGGAGCTCAGCCCGATTCCTTCGAAGATCTGCACGAAGGGGCTGCCCGAGGAGCCGATCGACTGCCACGGTGCGATAGACATGATCACCGCGAGGGTCAGCACGTGGAACAGCAGCACGCGCACCGGGACGGTGTTGACCGCACGGGGGATGGTCTTGTGCGGCTCTTCGGCCTCCCCTGCGCTGACTCCGATGATCTCGGTGCCGCCGAAGGCGAACATCACGACCGCGAACGACAGCACGAATCCCTCGACGCCCATCGGGAAGAACCCGCCGTGTGACCAGAGGTTGCTCACACCGGCCTCGTGGTCCCCGGTGAACCCGAAGACCAGGAGGGCGATCCCGCCGAGGATCATCGCGATGATCGCCGCGACCTTGGCGATCGAGAACCAGAACTCGAGCTCGCCGAACACCTTGACGCTGAGCAGGTTGGCCGCGCCGATGATGAACAACGTGGCCAGCACCCAGATCCACCGCGGCACGTCAGGGAACCAGAATCCCATGTAGACGGCCAATGCCGTGACGTCGGCGATGCACACGATGATCATTTCGAACGTGTAGGTCCACCCGGTCAGGAAGCCGGGCAGTCGGCCGAGGTGTCTGCTCGCGTACTCGCCGAACGACCCGGGAACCGGGTCGTCGACGGCCATCTCGCCGAGTGCGCGCAGCACCATGAACACCGCGGCGCCACCGATCAGGTAGGCCAGCAGCACCGAGGGGCCCGCCTGGCTGATGGATTCGGACGATCCGTAGAACAGCCCGGTGCCGATCGCCGAGCCGAGGGCGATGAAGCGGATGTGTCGTGCGTTGAGACCTCGACTCAGCGCCGCCGTGCGTTCTTTCACCTTGTCCTCCCTCGGGAACTTCCTTGTTCCCTTCGCTGGCGGCTGGGTTCGCGAGCATCCGGAGCGGTCCCGTCGGCGTGTGCCGTGCGACGCGCTCACAACGACCGATAGGTATAGTGCTGTATATACAATCAGTCAAGAGGGTGACATGAGATCCGTGGGTAAGGATCGGAGACGTCGCCGGCCGTGCGGCGCGTGCCGGCCGCCGCGCGGAGCACTACCTGGTGGCGGCACTGCGGGAGCATGGCCCGAAGTGCGTCGGCCAGGTGTGACGGGCAGCGAAGCTGACCTGCAGCCTCCGGGTGCTGCTCGCAGCCGCGGGTGCGCGAGCGCAGCGATCAGACGCCGTCGAAGGTGCCTTCCAACCGGAAGCGTGATCCGGGGTGCAGGAGCCGCGCCGCGCTGACGAGCTGCCCCTCCGACCAGGTTCGTCGGTAGATCAGCAAGCAGGGCGCGGATTCGTCGATGCCCAGCAGCTCGCAATCCTCGGCGGTGCCCAGCACGGCCTCCACGATGTGCTCGCCCTTGCCCATCGGAGCTATCCGCGAGAGGTAGTCGTTCGGCGTGCGCTGGGTGAAGTCCTGCTGGAGGTACTCCGGGGCGATCTCCGGGTGGGCGTGGCGGTCCTCCAGCTGAATGGCGATGTCGTCCTCGAAGTGGACGACCAACGAGTGGAAGATCGGACTGCCCACGGCGATGCCGAACAGGCGGTGCGTTCGCAGGTCGGCGGCTTCCTCCCGGACGAACACCACGTCCGTGCGGTGCTGGCGTCCGCGCCGGCTCACCTCCTCGGCGATGTTGCGCACGCCGTAGAGCGCAGAGCTGCTCTTGCGCTCGGCCACGAAGGTCCCCACGCCCGGCATCCGCACCAGAACACCTTCGGTGCTGAGCTCCCGCAGTGCCCGGTTGATGGTCATGCGCGAGAGTCCCAGCGAATGCACGAGCTGGTTCTCCGAGGGCAGCATCTCGCCCTCCGGCCACCGGCCGGTGCCGATCTGCTCGGTGATGACATCCTTGAGGCGCCGGTACGCGGGGCCCGAATCGGGGCGGATCGCACCGAACAGCGCTGCGAAATCGAGAGCGTCGATGGCCACGCCGATCACCATCCCGTTCGTCGATCACGCCTGGATCAGACGAACAGTTTATCCGGGACACAGCGCGCACCGGTGAAGGCGGGGCGGCGGATCGCTCCCGCAGTCGCACGGCGTAGTCGTCTCCGAGGCGGCGAGGCGGCGAGGCTCTGTCCACACATTGTCCACGGCTGCCCGTAGAGGCCCGGGGTTCGCCGGGTTGGGCCGGGTAACAAGCGAACGGCCCGCGTCCGGCATTTCTGCTGGTCACGGGCCGTTTCTGCATGTCTTGATCGGGCGCCCTCGGCAGGATTCGAACCTGCGACACCTGCCTCCGGAGGGCAGTGCTCTATCCACTGAGCTACGAGGGCCCGCCACCTCGCGGTGACGTCAGAAGCCTATCGCATACCCGTCACGGCCCGTGCGCGTGGTCCCCGTTCGCCGGCATGTGAGGTCCGCCGCGACACGGTACTGTCCCCGGCGCCCGCAGGTTAGGGTTACCTGTATTGCAATCATGCGCATGTCGCTATATGTTCGTCCGCGCGTGGCCGCAACCGCCGCCGACAACGCTGCCTGCGACAGCATCCGCGGGAGAACCGCCGACGAGAGAGGGACTACATGGGCCACGGACACGGCCATGGTCACGGGCACGCCGACCTCTCGGCCTCCGGCGCCCATCAGGGCAGGCTCACCGCCGCCCTGGCGATCAGCGGCGCGTTCATGGTGCTCGAATTCGTCGTCGGCTTCGCGACCGCCTCGCTGGCCCTCATCTCCGACGCCGCGCACATGTTCACCGACGTCCTCGGACTCGGCATGGCGCTCGCCGCCGCCATGCTCGCCCGCCGGAGCGGCCCGACGTACACCCGCACCTTCGGTCTCTACCGCGCAGAGGTGCTCGCCGCGCTCGCCAACGCGTTCCTGCTGTTCGGTGTCGGCGGCTACGTCATCTACGAAGCGATCGACCGCATCGGCGGTGCCCCCGAGGTGCCCGGCGTTCCCGTATTGCTCGCCGGCGCGGCCGGACTGATCGCCAACATCGTCGCGTTCATGCTCCTGCGTTCGGGCGCCAAGGAAAGCCTCAACATCCGGGGCGCCTACCTCGAAGTGCTCGCCGACCTCGTCGGCTCCGTCGCCGTACTGGTCAGCGCCGCGCTCACACTCCTGACCGGATGGCGCTACGCCGACCCCGTCGCGGGCGTCGCCATCGGCGTGTGGATCCTCCCGCGCACGGCCGTGCTCGCCGCCCGCTCGCTGCGCATCCTCTTCCAGCACGCGCCCCGAGGTGTCGACGTCGCCGCCCTCGAAGCAGACCTCGCCGCGCTCGACAGCGTCGACGACGTCCACGACCTGCATGTCTGGACGCTCACGTCCGGCATGGAAGTCGCCTCCGCGCACCTGACGATCAGCCCCGACGGCGACACCTCCGCCGTCCTCGCCGCCGCCCAGGACCTGCTGACGACCCGCTACGGCATCGAGCACGCCACCCTGCAGGTCGAACCCCGCGAACACGCCCAGCGCTGCGAAGAACTCAGCTGGTGAGTCGTTGGGCCGGGGTCAGAGCGTCACGAGAACGGCAGCGGCTTCGCGTCCCGCTGCGCCAGCATCTGCCGCATCGTGTCCGACTCGGGCAACTGCGACGCCAGCATGCTCGTGGCCAGCGTGCTCACCGCGCTGAGCCGCGCGTGTTCACGCGCGTACTTGGCCATGTCCACGCCGCCCTGGTGATGGCGCAGCATCAGCTGCAGGAAGTACACGTCCAGCCGCTCACCCTCGAGCGAGCGCAGTTTCGACAGCTCCTGCTCGGTAGCCATGCCCGGCATGGCCCTGCTGCCGCCGACCTGGCCGCCCGACGGTCCCGACGGCGTCCGCTCGGTCGTCTCCGACTCGGACGAGGCCGTCTCGCTCTCCCCGCCGTGGTCGTGCCCCATCGGCTCGGACATCCACGTCATGTACTCGCCCGCGGGCTCCTCCGGCTTGCCCCAGAGCATCAGCCAGCCCTTCATACGGCCGACCTGCTCGTTCTGCGTGCTCGCGATGTCGAACGCCAGCTGTTTGACCGCCGGATCCGTGCTGTGGTCGCGCGCCCAGTTCGCCATTGTCACGGCCTGCAGGTGGTGCACCGACATGTCCTGCGCGAACCCGACGTCCACCGGCCCCGGTCGCGTCGCAGGCTCGCTGTCGGTGCCCCGGGCGACCAGCAGTCCCACGGTCGCGCCGACCAGCAGCAACGCCAGCGCCGCCGCACCGAAGATCACGTAGCGTGGCCACTCGCGCTCCCGCGGCGGCCGCGTGGGAGCTGCCGCGGTCGCCGAACCGTTCGCGGCCCAATCGTCCGACGCCGAATCGTCGGTTCCGAAATCGTCCGGGGACTCCGGCTCACCGTCAGCCGCCGCGGGCGGTTCCGCCTCGGCGTCGCCGGTAGGGCCTGTCGGTTCGGGGGAGCGTGATTCGTCAGGAGTGTCGTTCATGACCTGCGGAGTCCCTGGAATACGGTCGTCGGCGGGCGGGGAGTAGCCGGAAGGTTACTGTCCGCCGCCCATCGACTCGTCGGCCGCTCCCGCCGAGCCCTGGTAGCCCATCGGCTTGGCGTCCGGGCCCGGCTTCTCCGGGTTGAACGGCGGCGGGTCGTCCGGGTCGAACTGGCCCGGCCCCAGCGCGTCGCAGGAGGCGCCGATCTCGGGGTAGGTGTTCGAGTTCCGCTTCAGCGCGGCGATGAACTGATCGATGCGCTCGTCGGTGACATCGTCGACCTTCAGCTGGTGGCCCCAGGACTGCAGCGAGACCGGCGAGTCCAGCCCCGGGTACGGCGACAGCATCATGTACGGCTTGTTCTCGACGCGGAGCTTCAGCGTGTCCAGGTCCTCCCCGGACACCCGCTCCGGGTCGTAGGCGATCCAGATCGCGCCGTGCTCGAGCGAGTGGACCATGTTCTCGGTGCGCACCGCCTCCGAGTACACGGTGCCGGTGCAGGCTGCCCAGAACCCGTCGTGCGGTCCACCGAACGGCGGTGACTGGTCGTAGGCGACCCGCTCGTTCGGGCGCACGTGGGCGCCGCCCTCGTACTGCTCGGTCGTGACGCCGTCGATCTTCTCCGACGGATCGGGGTTGTTCTGGTCGGGCGTGAAGTTCTCGGCCGCGACCTCCTCGCGCTCCCGCTGCTCCCGCGAGTCGCTCGAGGCGACGTAGTAGTAGCCGAAGACGCCGGCCGCCAGCAGCACGATGGCCACGACCGCGGTGATCGTGCCCCAGGGCACGTTCTTCTGGCCGACCGTGGATCCGCGGGCGGCCTGCACCGCGCTCGGCGCCTTCTTGCCCTTCTTGCCGCTGGCCATGGCTGCAGATGTCTCCTTCGGCGAGAGTCGGGTACCCCGATCGAGCAGTGTAGGGACGTCCGGACGGGCCCCGGGCGGCGGCTCGCGGATCCGGTATGTGACCGCGCACATCGGGGGTGAGCCGGTGACCGAGCGTCGCCCCCTCCGAACGTACACTCGCCGGGTGACTCCCTCCGCCCTTGCTGACCTCGTGCGTTCGTCTGCCGTCACGGTTCTCGAGGCCCGCGGCCTCGACACCGGCGTGCTTCCTGAGCAGGTGACGGTGGAGCGACCCCGCAACCCGGAACACGGCGACTACGCGACCAACGTCGCGCTGCAAGTCGCGAAGAAAGTAGGTATGGCTCCCCGTGAGCTGGCCGAGGCGCTCGCGACCGAGCTGGCCGCCGCCGACGGCGTCGACACCGCCGAGGTCGCGGGCCCCGGTTTCCTCAACCTGCGCCTCGCGGCCGACGCCCAGGGCGAGATCGTCCGCCGCGTGCTCGGCTCGGGCGACGCCTTCGGCCGCGGCGACGCGCTCGCCGGTCGCAAGATCAACCTCGAGTTCGTCTCCGCCAACCCGACCGGCCCGATCCACCTCGGCGGCACCCGCTGGGCCGCCGTCGGTGACGCGCTGGGCCGCGTGCTGAGCGCGCAGGGCGCCGAGGTGACACGCGAGTACTACTTCAACGACGCCGGCGCGCAGATCGACCGGTTCGTCAACTCACTGTTGGCGGCCGCTCAGGGGCAGCCGGCGCCCGAGGACGGCTACGCGGGTGCCTACATCGACGACATCGCCGCCGCCGTCCTGCGCAAGGAACCCGACGCGCTTTCGCAGCCCGAGGGCGAGCGCCGCGAGACGTTCCGCAAGATCGGCGTCGGCCTCATGTTCGAGGAGATCAAACAAAGTCTCCACGACTTCGGCACCGACTTCGACGTCTTCTTCCACGAGGATTCGCTGCACGCGAACGGCGCGGTGGCGCAGGCGGTCGGGGAGCTCAAGGAGTCCGGCACCCTCTACGAGGCCGACGGCGCCTGGTGGATGCGCACCACCGACCAGGGCGACGACAAGGACCGCGTCGTCATCAAGAGCGACGGCGACCCCGCCTATATCGCAGGCGACATCGCCTACCTGCGCGACAAGGTGCAGCGCGGCTTCGATCTGTGCATCTACATGCTCGGCGCCGACCACCACGGTTACATCGGCAGGTTGAAGGCGACCGCCGTGGCGCTCGGCTACGACCCCGCGGTGGTCGAGGTGCTCATCGGCCAGATGGTCAACCTCGTGAGCGGTGGCAAGCCCGTGAAGATGAGCAAGCGCGCCGGCACCGTCGTGACCCTGGAGGACCTCGTCGAGGCCGTCGGCGTCGACGCCGCACGGTACGAGCTGACGCGCTACTCCGTCGACTCCGGCATCGACATCGACCTCGACCTGCTGCGCAAGCACACCAACGAGAACCCGGTGTTCTACGTGCAGTACGCGCACGCGCGGCTGGCCTCCCTCCAGCGGAACGCGGCCGAGCTGAAGATCGAGCTGGACCCGGAGGCGGACTTCAGCCTGCTCACCCATCCCCGCGAAGGGGACCTCATCCGCACGATCGGCGAGTTCCCGAGCGTGCTCAGCAAGGCGGCCGAGCTGCGCGAACCGCACCGTGTCGCCCGTTACCTCGAGTCGCTGGCGTCGGCGTACCACAAGTTCTACGACGTCGCGCGCGTGCTGCCCCAGGGTGACGAGGCGCCGACCGCCCTCACCCATGCGCGCCTGGCGTTGTGCGAAGCCGCACGCCAGGTACTCGCCAACGGACTGTCCCTGCTCGGGGTCTCGGCCCCGGAACGGATGTAATGAATGTGTGCACACCCCGCGGGGCCCCGCCACGCTGAGGTCTACCCGCACGCCGATCAGGCGGGTTTCCCACCGTCCACCTCGGGCGAGCTCGACCGGCTGCACGCGAAGGTGTGGCCGCGTAACACCTACCGCGCCGGCGACGGCGTCGTGCGCATCGCGGGCGTCGACGTCCGCGAGCTCGCACGTACCTACGGCACGCCGCTGTTCGTCATCGACGAGGCCGACTTCAAGTTCCGCTGCGCCGAGTACGCCGCCGCGTTCGAGGACCCGACCCTGGTCCACTACGCGGGCAAGGCGTTCCTGTGCACCGAGGTGGCCCGGTGGGTGGCCGGGCAGGGCCTGAGTCTCGATGTCTGCAGCGGCGGGGAACTGGCCATCGCCCTGCGCGCCGAGTTCCCGCCCGAGCGGATCACGTTCCACGGCAACAACAAGTCCGTGGCCGAACTCGAGGCGGCCGTCGAGGCCGGCGTCGGCACGATCGTGCTCGACTCGTACTACGAGATCGCCAGGCTCGCCGACGTCGCCGCTCGCCACGACGTGGTCCAGCAGGTGCTGGTGCGGGTGACGGTCGGCGTGGAGGCCCACACCCACGAGTTCATCGCCACCGCGCACGAGGACCAGAAGTTCGGGTTCTCGCTCGCAGCCGGTGAAGCGGCCGAAGCCGTCCGCCGCGTGCTCAACGCCCCGTCGTTGCAGCTCGTCGGCCTGCACAGCCACATCGGGTCACAGATCTTCGACGCCGACGGCTTCGAGGTCGCCGCGCGCCGCGTCGTCGGCCTGCTCGCCGAGCTGCGCAAGGAACACGGCGCCGAGGCCCTGGAGAGCCTCACGACCGTCGACCTCGGCGGCGGGTTCGGGATCGCCTACACCGACAAGGACAACCCACCCCCGCCGGCCCAGCTGGTCACCCAGATCCGCGACATCGTCCGCAAGGAGTGCGCGTTCGCCGACATCCCGGTGCCGCGTATCGCGGGCGAGCCCGGCAGGGCGATCGCGGGGCCCGGCACCGTGACGCTGTACGAGACGGGCACCATCAAGGACGTCGTGCTCGGCGACGAGGGCGTGCGGCGGTACGTCAGCGTCGACGGCGGCATGAGCGACAACATCCGCACCGCGCTCTACGACGCCGCCTACGACGTCCGCCTCGTCTCCAGGGCCAGTGACGACGGTCAGCCCGAGCCCGTGACCGCCATGCTGTCCCGCGTGGTGGGAAAGCACTGTGAGTCCGGTGACATCGTCGTCCGCGACTGCTGGTTGCCGGAGACCCTGGCACCGGGCGACCTGCTGGCGGTCGCCGCCACGGGTGCGTACTGCTACTCGATGGCCAGCAACTACAACCGGCAGCCGCGGCCCGCGGTGGTCGCCGTGCGAAACGGCGAGCACCGGCTGCTGCTGCGCAGGGAGACGTACGACGACATGCTGCGACTGGAGGCGTCGTGAGCTGCGGCGCGAGCGATGACGTGAGCTGTGGCCAGCTGCTTGTAGGGGAGGGGCGTGAATGACTGAGCCGGTCAAGGTTGCCCTGCTCGGATGCGGAACCGTCGGCAGTGAGGTGACGCGCATACTGCTCGACGACCCCGGCGAGCTGGCCGCGCGCGTGGGCGCGCCGGTCGAGCTGGCGGGTATCGCAGTCCGCAGGCCGGACAAGCATCCGGAATTGCCGCAGCACCTCGTCACGTCGGACGCGACGGCGCTGATCGATTCCGATGTGGACATCGTCGTCGAACTGATCGGCGGGATCGACCCGGTGCGCGACTGGTTGCTGTCCGCGCTGCGCAAGGGCCGATCGGTCGTGACGGGCAACAAGGCGTTGCTGTCGGAGCACGGGAGTGAGCTCGCCGAGGCGGCCGACGAGTCGGGTGCGGACCTGTACTACGAGGCCGCCGTCGCCGGTGCGATCCCGCTGCTGCGTCCCCTCCGCGAATCACTGGCAGGCGACCGCATCACGCGCGTGATGGGCATCGTCAACGGGACGACCAACTTCATCCTGTCCGCGATGGACTCCACGGGAGCCGGCTACGCCGAGACGCTCGACGAGGCGACTCGGCTCGGCTATGCAGAGGCCGATCCGACGGCCGATGTGGACGGATACGACGCGGCGTCCAAGGCGGCGATCCTCGCGTCGCTGGCGTTCCACAGTCGCGTGACCGCGGCCGACGTTCACCGCGAAGGCATTGCAGGCATCAGCTCGTCGGACATCACCGCGGCGAAATCGCTGGGGCGCACCGTGAAGCTGCTGTCGATCTGCGAGCGCGTGACCGAAGAGGACGGTTCCGAATCGGTCTCCGCGCGCGTGCACCCGGTCATGATCCCGAAGTCGCACCAGCTCGCCGGTGTCGGCGGCGCGTTCAACGCCGTCTATGTCGAGGCCGAGGCCGCGGGGCAGCTGATGTTCTACGGCCAGGGTGCGGGCGGCGCTCCCACGGCGAGCGCGGTGCTCGGTGACCTCGTGTCGGCCGCACGTAACAAGGTCGCGGGCGGCCGAGGTCCCCGCGAATCGGCACACGCGGCCCTGCCGGTGCGCCCGATGGGGCAGACGCCGACTCGCTATCACGTCAGCCTCGACGTCGCCGACAAGCCTGGCGTGCTCGCGCAGGTGGCCCAGGTGTTCGCAGCGCACGGCGTGAGCATTTCCACGGTGCGGCAACGGGACCGGCGATCCACGGCGAGCCTCGTGGTCGTGACGCACCAGGCTCCCGACGCCGCACTGCGGTCCACTGTGGATGAAATCGACAAGCTCGACGTCGTACGCGAGGTCGTCAGCGTGATGCGGGTGGAAGGCGAGGCGGAGTGACTACCGAGAACCCGGCGGGCACGGGCGGCGACGTCAAGGCCGGCTGGCCCGGCATCATCAACGCGTACGCCTCGCGGATTCCGATCCCCGAGGGCGCTGACGTCGTGACGCTCGGCGAGGGCAACACGCCACTGCTCGCCGCGCCGCACCTGTCGCAGCTCACCGGCGCGACCGTGTACCTCAAGGTCGAGGGCGCCAACCCGACCGGCTCGTTCAAGGACCGCGGCATGACCGTGGCCATGACGCACGCCCGCGCGAGCGGGCTCAAGGCCGTGATCTGCGCTTCGACCGGCAACACGTCGGCCTCGGCGTCCGCGTACGCCGCCAGGGCAGGGCTCGCCACGGCGGTGCTCGTGCCGCAGGGCAAGATCGCGCTCGGCAAGATGGCGCAGGCGGTGCTCCACGGCGCGCGCATCCTGCAGATCGACGGCAACTTCGACGACTGCCTCGAACTCGCGCGCAAGACGGCCGCCGACTACCCGGTGACACTCGTCAACTCCGTGAACCCGGTGCGGCTGGTGGGGCAGAAGAGCGCGGCGTGGGAGATCTGCGACACGCTGGGCACGGCCCCGGACATCCACTGCCTGCCGGTCGGCAACGCGGGCAACATCACCGCCTACTGGGCCGGCTACACCGAGTACGCGGCCGACGGGCTCGTCGAGAACACCCCGCGCATGTTCGGTTTCCAGGCGGCAGGGGCGGCGCCGCTGGTGCACGGCGAGCCGGTCAAGACGCCGGAGACCGTAGCCACGGCCATTCGCGTCGGCAGCCCGGCGTCGTGGGACAGCGCCGTGAAGGCCCAGCGGGCCAGCGGGGGACTGTTCGACGCGGTCACCGACGAGAAGATCCTCGCCGCGTACCGGCTGCTGGCGAGCAAGGAGGGCGTGTTCGTCGAGCCGGCGTCGGCCACGAGCGTCGCCGGACTGCTCGTGGCGTCGGCCGACGGGCGGATCCCTCGCGGGTCGACAGTCGTGTGCACCGTCACCGGCCACGGCCTGAAGGACCCGGGCACCGCGCTCGAAGGCAACGTCGAGGTCGAGCCGCTCTCCGTCGACCCGCGGGCGGTCGCGGCGGCGCTGGAGCTCTCGTGAGGTTCACGGTCCGAGCGCCAGCCTCGACGGCGAATCTCGGTCCCGGATTCGACACGTTCGGGCTTTCGCTGGCGCTGCACGACGTCGTGGAGTTCGAGACCGCCGAGTCCGGTGTGGACATCGAGGTGCTCGACGCGGGGGCGGGCGACATGAGCCGCGTGCCGCGCACCGGCAGGCATCTCGTCCTGCGTGCGTTGCGTTCCGCCTGCCACCGGCTCGGCACCACCCCGCCCGGTCTGCGACTGCGGTGTCACAACGCGATCCCGCACTCCCGCGGCCTCGGTTCGTCGGCCGCCGCGATCGTCACCGGCGTCGTCGCTGCCTACACCCTCGCCGACCGCGAGCTCGACGCCGAAGCGCTGCACCTGGCCGCCGAGTTCGAAGGTCACGCCGACAACGTCGCGGCCAGCCTGTACGGCGGTTTCGTCGTGGCGTGGGAATCCGGCGAGTGGTACCGCGCCGAGCGGCTCACCCCGCACGAGGCGATCCGGCCGGTCGTCGCAGTACCGCCGACCCAGTCGTCGACACATCAGACGCGGGGCCTGCTGCCCGAGCAGGTGCCGCTGGCCGACGCCGTGTTCACGGGCGGGCGCACCGCACTGGCCGTGCATGCCATGACCAGCAGGCCCGATCTGCTACTCGAGGCGACCGACGATCGGCTGCACCAGGGCTACCGCAGGCCCGCCTATCCCGACACGATGCGGCTGGTCGACGAGCTGCGTTCCCACGGCATCGCGGCTGCCGTGTCCGGGGCGGGGCCGACCGTGCTGGCGCTTCCGTTCGGCGAACGGGCCGGTGCGGGAATAATTCCGCCGGACGTCGACGTTGACGGATTCGACATCCTCGAGCCGGCCATCGACCTCGACGGAGCGCAGGTCTCCCTGGCCTGACGAGGGCTTCAGGGCCCCGATCGGCAGGGTTCCCGCATCCCGTCGCAGTCCGATCGCCGAGAGTGAGGCACGCCACTGACCGGGGTGGTTGTTGCACCCGCACGGTGGGCGGTCTACGCTCGGGGGCGTTCGGTCACCGTGCTCATTCCGCACCCGGCGATGGTCACGGGAACTCCTCCCGGTCGCATCTTCCGTTTTCTCGACGGGGGTAACCGGTATCGCGGTGGTCGACCCCATCTCTTGCACGCGGCTGGCGCCGCTGCGACTCCCACGTCTCAGCGCAGGCCGCTCGCAGGGAGCCGAAACGCCGTCTCGCAATTCGGACGCGGGCGGCGGTCCGCTGGTCCAACGACAAGGAGTGGACCGGTCAGGAAGGACATGTGTGAGTAACACCGATCTTTTGAGCGGCGACGCGAGTGCCCAGGCTGCAGCGCCGGGTGACGGGGAGTCGCAGGGCGGCTCGGCGTCGACGCCGAAGCGGCGTCCCGGCGGACTGTCCGGCATGGTTATCGCCGATCTTCGTGCCCTCGCCACCGAACTCGGTATCGGTGACACCACGGGCATGCGCAAGGGGGACCTGATCGCCGCCATTCGTGAACGCCAGGGCAAGAGCAAGAAGCCCCGGGGCGGCACCGAGTCGAACGACACGGGCGAGGCCATCGAGGCGACGCTGCCGCTCGGCGACACCAACGGCAAGGCGGCCAAGTCGGAGCAGAAGGTCCAGACCGCGTCCGCGGGTGGGACCGACAAGCCGGCAGGCAAGGCCGCGGAGAAGTCTGCGGAGAAGACCGCCGACAAGCCGGCGAAGGCTGACAAGGCTGACAAGGCCGAGAAGACCGAGCAGGCCGACAAGACGGAGAAGCCCGAGAAGGGCGGCTCGAAGCAGAAGGCCGACGGTGACGGCGAGTCCGGTCAGCAGGGCGAGGGCGGCGGACGGCGCCGTCGTCGTGGCGGTTCCGGCCGCAACGCCGACGGTGGCCGCGGCGACAACTCGCGCGGTGACGGCAACGGCGGCCAGGACAAGGCCGACGACGAATCCGGCGACCAGCGCAAGCAGAACAACCGCGGCGACAACAAGGGCGAGGGCAACCGCGGCGGTGACAACCGTGGTGGTGACAACCGTGGTGACAACCGGGACGACGACGACCGCGGCGGCCGCCGTGGCCGCCGGTACCGGGACCGTCGCCGTCGCGGTGGCGGCCGTGGCGAAGGCGAGACGGAGATCCGCGAGGACGACGTCCTGCTGCCCGTCGCCGGCATCCTCGACGTGCTCGACAACTACGCGTTCGTGCGCACCTCCGGTTACCTGCCGGGGCCGAACGACGTGTACGTGTCGCTGTCGCTGGTGCGCAAGCACGGCCTGCGCCGCGGCGACGCGATCACCGGCGTCGTGCGTCAGCCGCGGGAGGGCGAGCAGCAGCGGCAGAAGTTCAACCCGCTGGTGCGGGTCGACTCGGTCAACGGGCTCGAGTCCGAGGTCGCCAAGAAGCGCCCCGAGTTCACGAAGCTGACGCCGCTGTACCCGAACGAGCGGCTGCGGCTCGAAACGCAGCCGAACAAGCTGACGACCCGGGTTATCGACCTGGTGATGCCGGTCGGCAAGGGGCAGCGTGCCCTGATCGTCTCGCCGCCGAAGGCGGGTAAGACGACGATCATGCAGGACGTCGCGAACGCGATCACGACGAACAATCCCGAGTGCCACCTCATGGTCGTGCTCGTGGACGAGCGTCCCGAAGAGGTCACCGACATGCAGCGGTCGGTGAACGGCGAGGTCATCGCCTCGACGTTCGACCGTCCGCCGTCGGACCACACGACGGTCGCCGAACTGTCCATCGAGCGGGCCAAGCGCCTCGTCGAGATGGGCCACGACGTGGTCGTGCTGCTCGACTCGATCACCCGCCTCGGCCGCGCCTACAACCTGGCGGCCCCGGCGTCCGGCCGGATCCTCTCCGGTGGTGTCGACTCGACGGCGCTGTTCCCGCCGAAGCGGTTCCTCGGTGCGGCGCGCAACATCGAGGACGGCGGCTCGCTGACCATCTTCGCCACCGCAATGGTGGAGACGGGCTCCACCGGTGACACGGTCATCTTCGAGGAGTTCAAGGGCACGGGTAACGCCGAGCTCAAGCTCGACCGGAAGATCTCCGAGCGCCGTGTGTTCCCGGCGGTCGACGTCAACCCGTCCGGCACCCGCAAGGAGGAGCTGCTGCTCTCGCCGGACGAACTGGCCGTCACGCACAAGCTGCACCGGGTGCTGCACGCGCTCGACTCGCAGCAGGCGATCGACCTGCTCATCGACAGGTTGAAGAAGACGAAGACGAACATCGAGTTCCTGATGCAGATCTCGAAGAGCACCCCGGGCACGGAAGAGCAGCAGTAACCCGCGCCCGCGGCTCGCAAGCGAACGGCCCCTCGTCACCAGGTGTGGCGAGGGGCCGTTCGCGTCGGCACGCCGGAAGCGTCCCAGGGCACACCCCTGTGGCGTTGAGCGCCCCGAAGGTGCCCTTGAGGGCGGGCGTCAGTCGGCAGGAGGCAGGCGGCTGAGGTAGGCGTCGCGGGAGGGGAGCAGGTGCTCGCGGCACGTCTCGGCCAGCGTCTCGGTGTCGCCGTTGCGCAGCGCCTCGATCATCGCCCAGTGTTCGCGCCTGCTCTGCTCGAGATACTCGGGCGAGGTCACGGTGACGGATCGGATCGCGTGAGCCATCTGCGCGTGCCTCCGGATCGCCTCCACCAGGACGGTGTTGTCGGACAGGCCAAACAGGGCGCGGTGGAACTCCATGTTGGCCTTCGTCACATCGCGCAGCTCACCGCTGTCGATGCCCGCGTCGTGACTGCGCTGGATGGCGACGAGTTCGTCGAGCCGCTCGGGCGGCACCGGTACGGGGATCAGCCGCGCGCAGTGGACCTCCAGCAGCTCCCGCACCGCATAGAGGTCGCGCACCTCCTGTGATGTGTAGGCCTTGACGAACGCACCCACGTTCGGTTTCCGCTCGACGAGTCCCCGGTTCTCGAGTTCCTGCAGTGCACTGCGCACCACGTGGCGTTTCGCGGCGAACGCCCGCATCAGCTCGTCCTCCACGAGCCGCTCCCTCGGATAGCGCAGCCCGAGGACGATCTGCTCCTCCAGTTGTTCGAGCAGGGACAACTCGCCTCTACCTCCATCACGTATCGGCGCGGGCGAGTCAGTTTCCCATGGCTGTTGCCACCCGCTCCACGGCCGTGGTTAGATGTCGCCGTTTTCATTGACTAGATTATTGATAATGAGGTCGATAATGGCTGACGGGGCGAGCGATGCGGAAGACCCCACTCAGGGCATGACGCGGGGACTGCCGAACTACGGCGACTCCGGGTTCTCGTTGTTCCTGCGCAAGGCATTCATCAAGGGAGCGGGGTACACCGACGACGCGCTGGACCGCACCGTCGTCGGCATCGTCAACACCGGCAGCGGGTTCAACCCGTGCCACGGCAACATGCCGCAGCTGATCGAGGCGGTGAAGCGAGGCGTGATGCTCGCGGGCGGGCTGCCGGTCGATTTCCCGACGATCTCGCTGCACGAGAGCTTCTCGAACCCGACGAGCATGTACCTGCGCAACCTCATGTCCATGGACACCGAGGAGATGATCAAGGCGCTGCCGCTCGACGCGGTCGTGCTGATCGGCGGGTGCGACAAGACCGTCCCTGCGCAGCTGATGGGTGCCGCCTCCGCGGGAATCCCCGCGATCCAGCTCGTCACCGGTTCCATGCTCACCGGCGGACACCGCGGCGAACGGGTCGGCGCCTGCACCGACTGTCGCGCGTTCTGGGGCAAGTACCGCGGCGACGAGATCGACGACCAGGAGATCTCCGAGGTCAACTCGAGCCTGGTCGGCAGCGTCGGCACCTGCTCGGTGATGGGCACCGCCAGCACCATGGCCGGCATCGCCGAGGCGATGGGCATCGCCCTGCCCGGCAGCGCCACGCCGCCCGCCGTCACCGCCGACCGCATGCGCGTCGCCGAGCAGACCGGCACCCGCGCCGTCGGCATCGCGCGCGAACGGCTCACCGTCGACAAGATCCTCACCGAGTCGTCGTTCGAGAACGCCCTGCGCGTGCTGCTGGCCCTCGGCGGCTCGACGAACGGCATCGTCCACCTCGCGGCCGTCGCGGGACGCCTCGGCTTCGATCTCGACCTCGCCACCTTCGACCAGCTCAGCCGTGAGACGCCGGTGCTGGTCAACCTCAAACCCGCCGGGTCGCACTACATGGAGGACCTGCACCGTGCGGGTGGCATCCCGATGCTGCTCGACCGCCTGCGCGACCTGGTCGACCTGGATGCGCTCACGATCACGGGCCGCACCCTCGGCGAGGAGCTCGCCGACCGCGACACCTCGTTCACCCAGGAGGTCGTCCGGCCGCGCGAGGACCCGATCTACCCGGCGGGCAGCATCGCCGTGCTGCGCGGCAACCTCGCCCCGAGTGGGGCGATCGTGAAGCAGGCGGCCGCCACGCCCGAACTGCTCGAGCACACGGGACGTGCCGTCGTGTTCGAGAACTCCGCCGACATGGCCGAGCGCATCGACGACGAGAACCTCGACGTGCGCGCCGATGACGTACTCGTGCTCAAGAACATCGGCCCCCTCGGCGCCCCCGGGATGCCCGAGGCCGGCTACATCCCCATCCCGAAGAAGCTCGCCCGGCAGGGCGTCACGGACATGGTCCGCATCTCCGACGGGCGTATGTCCGGCACCGCGCGAGGCACGATCGTCCTGCACGTGTCCCCGGAATCGGCGGTCGGTGGTCCGCTCGCGTACGTGCGCGACGGCGACACCGTGCGGCTCAGCGTGGCCGACCGCGTGCTCTCGCTCGAGGTGCCTGACGACGAACTCGCCACCCGCCGTGAGCAGCAGCCCGTGACACCGCCGGAAACCCCGGCTCGCGGCTACCGGAAACTGTTCGTCGACCAGGTCACCCAGGCCGAGGACGGCGCCGACTTCCGATTCCTGCAGGCCGAACAGAAGCGGGCCTCGGTGCCGCGCGCCCGCTGAGCGCGGCCCGGCCTGCGTCCCACCGCGGGCGTTCTCCCCAACCCACCCGTCCCTTTTAGACAATCAATGGTGATGTCATGACATCCACGACGTGGACGCTCGTCGCAGCGGTCCTCGCCATCGCTTTGCTGCTCGGCCTGGTCATCTGGGTTCGGCTGCAGGCGTTCATCGCACTACTGATCGCGAGCATCGGGTTCGGGCTCGCCACCGGCACCAGCCCCGGTGACCTCGTCGAACTCATCGTCGAGGAGATGGGCGGCGGGCTCGGCCAGGTCGCGCTCGTCGTCGGCCTGGGTGCCGTGTTCGGGCACGTGCTCCAACGGGCGGGTGCAGCCGAACGGCTCGCCTCGACCCTGATCGACCGCTTCTCCGAGAAGCATGTCGCGTGGGGGCTCGGGTTCGCGGGTTTCCTCGTGTCGATCGCCGTGTTCATCGACGTCGCGATCGTGATCCTCGTGCCGATGCTGTACACGATCGCGAAGCGCACCGGGAAGTCGCTGTTGTTCTACGGCATCCCGCTGTGCGCGGGCGTGAGCGTCACGCACACGTTCATCCCGCCGACCCCGGGGCCGATCGCCACGGCCGGCATCATGAACGCGGACCTCGGGCTGGTGATTCTCTTCGGCGTGATCTGCGGCCTGCCCGCAATGGCGATCGCCGGGCCGGTCTTCGGCCGCTGGATCTCGAAGCGGATCTTCGTGCCCGTGCCAGCCGACCTCGACGCCGCCCGCGGTGAGGCCGACGAGCGCGACCCGGACACGCTGCCGCGGTTCGGCGCCGTCGTCGGCGCGCTGTTGCTGCCGCTGGTGCTGATCCTCGCCGGCACGACCAGCGAGGCCGTGCTGCCCGAGGACAACGCCGCCCGAACCACGTTGGCGTTCATCGGACATCCCGTGATCGCACTGCTGCTGACCTGCCTGTACACGCTGTACTTCTTCGGCGTCCGGCGCGGCGCGACCAGGGACGAGCTGCAGCAGATGACGACCTCGGCGCTCGGTCCGGCCGGCGTCATCATCCTCATCACGGGTGCCGGCAGCGTGTTCGGCGGGCTACTTGTCGAATCGGGTATCGGTGACGTGCTGGCCGGCTGGATGAGCGATATGAACATGCCGCTCGTGTTGTTCGGATTCGTGACCGCGTCGATCATCCGCATCTCGCAGGGCTCGGGCACCGTCGCCATGATCACGGGTGCCACGCTCACCGCCCCGCTGGCCACGACGATGGGCGCCAGCGACGCGGTCGTCGCCCTGACCTGCATCGCGATCGCCAGCGGTGCTGCCGCGTTCTCCCACGTGAACGACTCGGGCTTCTGGATGGCGAACCGCTACTTCGGCATGTCGGTCGCCGACACGTTGAAGTCGTGGACCGTGATGAAGACGATCGTCGGCCTGACCGGCTGTGTCGCCGCGACGGCGCTGAGTGCCTTCGTCTGACACCGCGAGCGCTGCTACGAAGAGCCCCGGGGTGCACTGTGGCTGCAGCTGTCGAGCCCGCCGTATCTGTCGAGCCCGCCGTGCGGCGTTTGTCCGGTCGGGCGGTGGGGGATACGGGTGGGCGCAACCAAGGTGTGCTCGGGGGTTTATCGCCGGGGCGTCGTCCACTCTCGCGTTGTCGACAATCGCGAGGGGAGGATTCGGGGCTCCCGCCCGCCGGCCCGACCACCACCCCTCACAGGCACGCCGACGCGTGGCTGCGTTGAATGCCCGAAGGTGCCCTTGGGGTGTGGGGCTTGGTGGCATCCGCAGGGTGCTCGTGTGGGAATGGCGGCGGCCCGGACCGCGTTGCAGGTGGTGACGGGCCGTCTGGCAGAATCGACCCGCTGACGTCCGGTCCCGGTTCACCTTCCTCGCGCAGGACCCGGGACCACGAAGAGAGGACACCATGAAGAGCGGTATTCACCCCGATTACGTCGTGACCGAGGTCGTCTGCGGCTGCGGCAACACCTTCACCACGCGCAGCACGCGGGACTCCGGCCACATCTACGTCGAGATCTGCTCGGCGTGCCACCCGTTCTACACCGGTAAGCAGAAGATTCTGGACACCGGTGGCCGCGTCGCCCGCTTCGAGGCGCGCTACGGCAAGCGCGGCAAGAAGGCCGACGCCAAGTAGCTTCACCGACGGCGCCCGTATCTGCCTGTGTGGCGGGTACGGGCGCCGCTTTGTATTTCGGCGACCCGGTTGTCCGACGACCCGGCATCCCGGTTCCGGTAGTCCGGCGACACCAGTGGTTCGGCTCGCCGGTGTTCGGGAGTCCCGCGAGTCGCGCCGACCAGGCGGCTCGCCCGGCGAGGTGATCAACGAAGGAGCAGTGCAGTGGAATCAGCGTCCCTGAAGGGGCTGCTCGACGAGTACGCCGAGCTCGAAGAGGCGCTCGGCGATCCGGCCGTGCACGCCGACCAGGCGCGGGCACGGAAATTGGGTCGCCGTTACGCCGAGCTCTCGCCGGTGGTGAAGACGGTCCACGAGCTCGAGGGCGTGAAATCGGACCTCGCGGCGGCCAAGGAGCTCGCCTCGGACGACCCTGCATTCGCTGAGGAGGCCGAGGAGCTCGAGGAGCGCATTCCCGTGCTCGAGGCGAAGCTGACCGAACTGCTCCTGCCGCGCGATCCCCACGACGGCGCCGACGTCGTGATGGAGATCAAGTCCGGTGAAGGCGGCGAGGAGTCGGCACTGTTCGCGGGCGATCTGCTGCGCATGTACCTGCGCTATGCCGAACGGCACGGCTGGAAGGCCGAGGTGCTCGGCTCCACCGAGTCCGACCTGGGCGGCTACAAGGACGTCACGGTGTCGTTGAAGACCAAGGAGCCGGCTGCGGACGGCGTGTGGTCGCGGCTCAAATTCGAAGGTGGCGTGCACCGGGTGCAGCGGGTACCGGCGACCGAGTCGCAGGGGCGGATCCACACCTCGGCCGCGGGCGTGCTGATCTACCCCGAGCCCGAGGAGGTCGAGGTCGAGATCGACCCGAACGACCTGCGCATCGACGCCTTCCGCTCATCGGGCCCCGGCGGGCAGAGCGTGAACACGACCGACTCCGCGATCCGCGTGACGCACCTGCCGACGGGCGTCGTCGTGTCCTGCCAGAACGAGAAGTCGCAGATCCAGAACCGGGCGCGGGCGATCCAGGTGCTGCAGGCACGGCTGCAGGCGATGGCCGAGGAGGAGGCGGCAGCGAAGGCGGCCGACGCGCGCCGGTCACAGATCCGCACCGTCGACCGCTCGGAGCGGGTGCGTACCTACAATTTCCCCGAGAACCGCATCTCGGACCATCGCGTCAACTTCAAGGCCTACAACCTCGACCAGGTGCTCGAAGGAGAGCTCGACGCCGTGCTCGACGCGCTGCAGGCCGCCGACCGCGAGGAGCGGATGGCCGAGTCGCAGTCCTGACCCGCGGCGCCCGCCCGCGTGGGAGCCGCAGACAGTGAGGCGGACGCAAGCCCCTCTGCCCAGGCCGAACCTCGTGGTGAAGCGCGTCGTGCGGTCGGCGAACCCGTCCAGCGGACCGAACCGCCGAGGAAGTACCCAGCATCGTCCACCACTCCCTACCGGCACCGAGCGCGGTCCGGACCAGCTCGATGCGGCGCACCGGAGCCGCACTCGCGGGGCACGTCCCGCCCGAGGACTGACGAATATGCCAGGGTAGAAGGGTGAACAGACAGCCTCTCCGCCTGGCGATCCTGGAGGCGACGCGCATCCTCGAGCAGGCCGGTGTGGCCTCGCCGCGCAACGACGCGGAGCTCATCGCGGCTCACGTGCTGGGGATCGACCGTGGTCGACTCCCGCTGACGCCGCTGGTCGATCCGCCCGTCGTCGAGTCGATGCGCCGCGTCGTCGAACAGCGTGCCAAGCGGGTGCCGCTGCAGCACCTCACCGGATGGGCCGCTCTCGGGGACATCACCGTCGACGTCGGCGCGGGCGTGTTCGTGCCGCGCCCGGAGACCGAGCTGCTTCTCGAATGGGGACTGAAGCTGCTGAAGGGGCGTGAATACCCCGTGGTCGTAGACCTGTGCACGGGCTCGGGCGCGCTCGCGCTCGCGGTCGCCCACGCGCGCCCCGACGCGGTCGTCTACGCCGTCGACAACGACCCCACTGCGCTCGCCTGGGCGCGGCACAACGCCGACGCGCGCGCCGCCACGGGAGACACGCCCGTCCGGTTGTACTCCGGCGATGTCACCGACCCGACCGTGTTCGCCGAGCTCGACGGGCTCGTCGACCTGGTGCTGTGCAACCCGCCGTACGTTCCCGAGGGCACCGACGTGTCGCGCGAGGTCGCCGACCACGACCCGCCACAGGCCGTGTTCGCGCCGGGGGGAGGACTGGCCGTCATCCGCCACGTCGTCGGCATGGCCGCGCGACTGCTCAAACCCGGCGGCGGCGTCGCCATGGAACACGACGACACCCACGGCGGTGCCGTTCCGGAACTACTGCGCGCGCGGAAGGTGCTGTCCGACGTGGCCGATCACCAGGACCTCGCCGGCCGTGCCCGGTTCGCCACCGCGCTGCGTGGCTGACACGTGCGCTACTGCGTCAGTGCCTCGTTGAGGAACGCGAGTGCGACAGCCGAAAGTGGCAGTGCCACGAACAGATGGACCATGACCCCGGTGAGCACCGCCCTGCCCGCCGACCATCTCGTGCCGCGCCTCCCGATGAGCCACACGAGCAGGGAGACCAGGGCGTAACCGGCGAGCACGAACGGCCAGAACACGATCGTCATGAGACCGCCACTCAAGGCCGTGATGTCGACCAGCACGTGCGCCACGAGCAGCGGGAGCAGGACCAGTAGTGTCCGGCCGAACCCGGCGGGACCGTGCCAGCCCGCTACGCCCGGTTGAGCATCGGCTCCCTCGGGCGTCGTCATGGGCGTCATCGGCGTCGAGTCCACCACGGCGCACGCGGTACCGCACCCGGCGGCCCGCCGGTTCGCCGTCCGGGGCACCGACCGCCGCTGCGAGTGGCCGACCCCGGCGGGTCTAAGCTGCCGGTCATGAGCGTGGTCTACGACTGCAGCGACCCGGATTCCCGCACCGACGGACTCAAGGCCGCGGCCGCATCGGTCCGCTCGGGACGGCTCGTGGTGCTGCCCACCGACACCGTCTACGGCATCGGTGCGGACGCCTTCGACTCCGCCGCCGTGCGCGCACTTCTGCAGGCGAAACACCGGGGGCCGGACATGCCGGTCGGCGTGCTCGTCGGCTCGTGGTCCACAGTGGACGGGCTCGTGCTCGGGGTGCCGCAGCAGGCGCGCGCCCTCATCGAGGCGTTCTGGCCCGGCGACCTGTCGATCGTGCTGCCCCACGCGCCGAGCCTGAACTGGGACCTCGGCACCACCCGCGGCACGGTGATGCTCCGGATGCCGCTGCACCCGGTGGCACTCGAGCTGCTCCGCGAGGTCGGCCCGATGGCCGTCTCGAGCGCCAATGTCTCCGGCAAACCCGCCGCGGCTAACGCGCAGGAGGCCGAGGAGCAGCTCGGCGAGTCGGTGTCGGTGTACCTCGACGGCGGCCCCAGCGGCGAGCCGGTGCCGTCGACGATCGTCGACCTGACCGGTTCGGCTCCCGTGTTGCTGCGGGAAGGTGCCGTGACGGCCGACGCGGTGTCCGAGGTGCTGGGCGTCGACCTCGGCCCGCAGGAGTGACGTCGGCGGTATGGCGATAGCGTTGCCCGCCGTGACCTCCCACCGACTCGCCTGGACCCACCGGATCCCCGGGGTTCGCCGCAGGGCCGGGGCCCGGGGAATCACCGGAACGGAGCGCCCGTGACTCCCACGGCGGGTCTGCCCATTCGCGAGTACATCCTGGTCGCGCTCGTGTCCGCGGCCGTGACGTTCCTGCTCACCGCCCTCGTGCGGAAGTTCGCGATGAAGTCCGGTGCCGTAGCGGTACCGCGGCAGCGCGACGTGCACGTGGTGCCCATTCCGCGGATGGGCGGGCTCGCGATGTACTTCGGCGTCGTCGGCGGGATGGCGCTGGCACATCAGCTGCCGGTGCTGCGCCGCGCGTTCGAGTACTCCTACGACCCGTTGGCCGTCCTCATCGGCGGCGCGGTGATCGTGCTCATCGGCGCGCTCGACGACCGGTTCGAGCTCGACGCCTGGACGAAACTCGCAGGCCAGGTCATGTGTGCCGGCATCCTGGTGCTGTTCGGCCTGCAGTGGGTCTCGTTCTGGGTGCCGTGGGGCGGCGAGGGCGAAGCCCTCGGTCAGGTGCTGATCCTCGACCGCAACCAGGGCGGCCTGCTGGCGGTGCTGCTCGTCGTGGTGATGGTCAACGCGATGAACTTCGTCGACGGCCTCGACGGACTGGCGGGCGGCCTCGGGCTCATCGCCGCCGCCGCGACGTGCGCGTTCTCGCTCGGCCTGCTCGCCTCGTCCGGAGGGGACGTCGGGACGTATCCGCCCGCGCTGATCGCCGCGACGCTGGCCGGTGCCTGTCTGGGGTTCCTGCCCCACAACTTCCAGCCGGCGAAGATCTTCATGGGCGATTCGGGGTCGATGATGATCGGCCTGATGCTGGCCGCGGCCAGCACCTCGGCGTCGGGGAAGATCAACTACACCTCGTTCGACGCGACCGACGTCGTCGCCCTGCTCTCCCCGCTGTTCGTCGTGGCGGCGGTGCTGTTCCTGCCGCTGCTGGACCTCGTGATGGCCGTCGTGCGGCGCACCCGCCGGGGCGAGAGCCCGTTCGCGGCCGACAAGATGCACCTGCACCACCGGCTGCTCGAGATCGGCCACTCCCAGCGGCGTGCCGTGCTGCTGATCTACCTGTGGGCGGGGTTGCTGGCATTCGGGGCCGTCGCGGTGACGCTGTTCGACACCGGCGTGGTGTTCTGGCTGACCTGCGTCGGCCTGCTGCTCGCGGCGACCGTGTCCGGAGTCCCTAGACTGAAACGACAGCGCGAAGGCCCCTCCGCGCGGTCTTGACCGGCTTCCGGGGTGCTGCGCCCAGTCCGCCACGTCCACGATCCGAAGGCCATCCGATGAATGCCGAGACCGAGTCAGCGACCCCGGCCGAGCCCGACGCCGCGGTCCGTGCCGAGCATGCACGGTCGGTGCACCGGCTGGCCGACGCCATGCTCAGCTGGGGGCTGCGGATCTCGCTGCCGCTCAGCCTGATCACCCTGGGTGTCTCGGTGCTGGTCGCGGGCACCGCTGGGCTGGTGGGCGGTGGTTTCGGCGTCGTGCTCGGTCAGGGGTCGGCGCTGGTGACGATCACGATGATGCGCATGGCCGCGCAGCGCGGTCCGAACTCGCTGCTGGGCTTCGCGCTCGGCGGATATGCGCTGAAGATGACCGCGCTGCTGGTCGTCATGCTGCTGTTGCGCGACGTCGACGGGTTCAGCAGGCCCGCACTGGCCTTCGGCATGCTCGTGGTGGTCGTCGCGTGGGCGGCGGGGGAGGTCGTCGCCTTCCAGCGCACGAAGACACCGACGCTGGTCATCCCGCCGGCGCAGTCCGCTCCCACCGATGCCGAGTCCGAGGGTTCCGGGCCCGCCGACCCGGGCGCCGAGGTGGGCGAACCGGCCGGCCGAGGGACAGGCGATGACGACGCCGAGACGGTCGACAGCGTCCCCACCGGACGTGACGCTGCTGACATTTCCGGCACGACGGCCGCCGCGGACGTCCCAGCGCACACGCGTTCCGGGAAAGAGAACTGAATCGTTCCACGAATCCCTACGACATGGCGTAGTTCCAGGTCGGCGGCATTGCAAAACCGTAGAAGTATGCCCGTACGGCTGGGGCTGTTACGGGGCTGATAACGTCCCCGCCAAGGTTGCCCTTGCTTCACGTGAAGGGACACCCCGCATAGCACCGGATCTGCATCCGGTACGTTATGCCCAGGTTGCATCGATTCCCCCGGCGGAGTGAACGCCGGCCGGGAGAACCGGAAGGAGCCCAGTTGGGCGCGCTGGTACTAGCCGCGGGTGACGAATTCACGCCGCCGACGGCCGAGGCGTTTAATCTGCCTCCCATTTTCGGCTGGGTCACCAAACCCATGCTGTTGATTGTGCTGTCGGTCGTCCTGATCATCGGGTTCTTCCTGCTCTCCAGCAGGAAGCTGAGCGTCGTGCCTGGCAAGGGACAGTTCCTGGTCGAGTCGTTCTACGACTTCGGGCGCAACAACATTGCCCGGGAGCAGATCGGTTCGAAGGACTTCCTTCGCTTTTTACCGCTGATTCTGGGTCTGTTCAGCTTCGTCCTCGTGAACAACCTGTTCGGGATCGTTCCGATCCTGCAGTTCCCGACGATGTCGCACATCGGCTTCCCGCTCGCACTGTCGGTGCTGGTGGTCTACCCCGTGTACCACTACGCGGGCATCCGCCGGCACGGGCTCGGTGGCTACCTGAAGCACCAGCTGGTTCCGCCGGGCGCGCCGAAGGCCGTGTACATCCTGCTGACACCGATCGAGTTCTTCACGAAGTTCATCATGAACCCGCTGACGCTCGCGATTCGAGTTTTCGCGGCCATGTTCGCGGGTCATCTGCTGATCATGCTGTTCGGCATCTCAGCGGAGTTCCTGCTGCTCCACGGCGACGGCATCACGAAGATCTTCTCCGTCTTCTCGTTCGGCGGAGCGCTCGCGATTACGTTCATCGAGGTCTTGATCATGTCGATCCAGGCCTTCATCTTCGCGCTGCTGTCGGCCAACTACATCGGCGCGGCACTGGCCGACGAGCACTAGGAACAACCGCACCGACCCTCAGATCCCGGACGGCTCACGCGCGAGCGACGAGAACGTCCGTCCGAACCCACAGACAAGACATCCGTTACCGAACACGGACGAAGTTGGAAAGGGAAAACACGTGAGCTCCATTGTTCTCGCCCAGCAGGCCGCAGAGACCAGCATCAACTCGGGCCTTGCCGTCGTCGGCTACGGCCTCGGTGCCATCGGTGGTGGTATCGGTGTCGGCATGATCTTCTCCTCCGTCATCAGCGGCACCGCTCGCCAGCCGGAGGCCCAGGGCAAGCTGATGAACATCGGCTTCACCACCTTCGCCCTGGTCGAGGTTCTGGCGCTGCTGGGCTTCGTTCTCTTCTTCCTCGCCTGACGTCGGCGACCGCCGACGCCGGTAATGACAGGATGAAGTGGAGACGACGATGATTCTGGCGGCTGGAGAAGAGTACAACCCGGTGATGCCGCACGTTGCCGAGATCATCATCGGTCTGATCGCCTTCCTGCTTCTGTTGTGGGTGCTGCGCAAGTTCGTGGTGCCGCGCTTCGAGAAGCTGTACGAGGAGCGGACCGCGAAGATCGAGGGCGGCATCGAGAAGGCGGAGAAGGCTCAGGCCGAAGCCGAGCAGGCGCTGGAGCAGTACAAGGCGCAGCTGGCCGAAGCACGGTCCGAGGCCGCCAAGATCCGCGACGACGCACGGCTCGAGGCCGAGACGATCAAGGCGGAACTGCGTGCCGAAGCCGAGCAGGAAGCGAGCCGGATCGTCGCTCAGGGCGAGGCGCAGCTGCAGCAGCAGCGTGCGCAGCTCGTCGCTGAGCTGCGGGCCGACCTCGGCCGGAACTCGGTGGCGTTGGCCAGCCGGATCGTCGGTGAGTCGCTGGAGGACGAGGCCCGCAGGCGCGGCACCGTCGACCGGTTCCTCACCGAACTCGACGCCGGTGCCGACGGTGCCGGAGCCAGGAACTAGGAGTAGGCGCACATGACGCTGCATGCTGCGAGCCGGGACGCTCTTGGCTTCGCCGAGACCCGTCTCGACGAGGTGCTCGGCGATGCGGGCACGAACCCGTCCGCCGTCGGGGAAGAGCTGCTCTCCGTGGTGGAACTGCTCACCAGGGAGGTGGGGTTGCGGCGGTCCGTCGGCGACGGTTCGTCCGATCCCGAGGCCCGCAAGCGGCTCGTCAGGTCGTTGCTGCAAGGCAAGGTGTCCGAACCCGCCCTCGGCGTGCTCGACACCGTGGTGGGCAGCCGCTGGTCCAGCCCGCGTGAGCTGCTGGACGGCCTGGAGACCGTCGCCCGCAAGGCGCTGCTGATCAGCGCCGACAAGGCCGGGAAGCTCGACACGGTCGAGGTGGAACTGTTCCAGCTCGCCCGTATCGTCGAGGCGAGACCGGAACTGGAGCGGGCGCTGTCCGACCAGGTCGGGTCCGTCTCCGGACGACGGTCGCTGTTGCGCGGTCTGGTCGGCGAGAAGGTCGACGCGGTCACGCTCGTACTGGCCGAGCAGGTCGTGGCACGTCCGGGTGGACGTGGCATCGCGACCGGTATCGACGCGCTCGTCGAGCAAGCCGCGGCGTACCGCTCGAAGTCGGTCGCGTACGTCAGGAGTGCCACCGAGCTGACCGGCGGTCAGCGCGAGCAGCTGACCGCGCGGCTCGAGCAGATCTACGGGCGCAGGCTGGCCCTGCACGTCCAGGTCGACGACAAGGTGGGTGCCGGGCTCGTCATCCGCGTCGGTGACGAGGTCATCGACGGAAGCGTCGCGGGTCGCATCGAGGCGTTGCACAGGCAGCTCGCGGGCTGACGGCGCGGACGCAACACAAACTTTGCACAGTGGCAAGACACGAAGTGAGAGCGGGAACGACATGACGGAGCTGACGATCTCCTCGGATGAGATCCGCAGTGCGATCGAGAACTACGTCTCGAGTTACTCCCCGGAGGTAAGCCGGGAAGAGGTCGGCGTCGTCGTCGACACCGGTGACGGTGTCGCCCACGTCGAGGGCCTGCCGTCGACCATGGCGAACGAGCTGCTGGAGTTCCCCGGCGGCGTCTACGGCGTTGCGCAGAACCTGGAGCCGCGCGAGATCGGCGTGGTGCTCCTCGGCGACTTCGAGAAGGTCGAGGAGGGCCAGGAGGTCAAGCGCACCGGGCGGATCCTGTCGGTGCCGGTCGGTGAGAGCTTCCTCGGTCGCGTCATCGACCCGCTCGGCACGCCGATCGACGGCCTCGGTGACATCGAGTCGGACGAGCGCCGCGCGCTGGAGCTGCAGGCAGCCTCGGTGGTCGAGCGTCAGCCGGTCGACGAACCGCTGGCGACCGGTATCACCGCCATCGACGCGATGACGCCGATCGGCCGCGGCCAGCGTCAGCTGATCATCGGCGACCGCAAGACCGGTAAGACCGCGGTCTGCATCGACACGATCATCAACCAGAAGGCCAACTGGGAGAGCGGCGACCCGAACCAGCAGGTCCGCTGCATCTACGTCGCCATCGGCCAGAAGGGCTCGACGGTCGCCGCGGTGCGCAAGTCCCTCGAGGACGCGGGCGCCCTGGAGTACACGACCATCGTCGCCGCCCCGGCGTCCGACCCGGCCGGCTTCAAGTGGCTGGCACCGTACTCCGGTTCCGCGCTCGGCCAGCACTGGATGTACCAGGGCAAGCACGTCCTGATCGTCTTCGACGACCTGACCAAGCAGGCCGAGGCCTACCGAGCGATCTCGCTGCTGCTGCGTCGTCCGCCGGGCCGCGAGGCGTTCCCCGGTGACGTTTTCTACTTGCACTCGCGTCTGCTCGAGCGTTGCGCCAAGCTCTCCGACGAGCTGGGCGGCGGTTCGCTGACGGGGCTGCCGGTCATCGAGACGAAGGCCAACGACATCTCGGCCTACATTCCGACGAACGTCATCTCGATCACTGACGGGCAGTGCTTCTTCCAGTCGGACAAGTTCAACTCGGGTCAGCGTCCCGCCGTCGACACCACGACCTCGGTGTCGCGAGTCGGTGGTGACGCGCAGACCAAGGCCATGAAGAAGGTCGCCGGTACGCTGCGTATCGACCTGTCGCAGTACGAGGAGCTCAAGGCGTTCTCCGCCTTCGCCTCCGACCTCGACGCGGCCTCGAAGGCCCAGCTGGACCGCGGTGTCCGCCTGTACGAGCTGCTCAAGCAGCCGCAGTACTCGCCGGTTCCGGTCGAGCAGCAGGTCGTCACCGTGTACCTCGGCACCAACGGGCACTTCGACGATGTCCCGGTCGAGGACACCGCGCGGTTCAACAGCGAGCTGCTCGAGAACATGCGGCACAAGCACGAGGACGTCCTGGCGGAGATCCGCGAGAAGGGACAGTGGAACGACGAGCTGGCCGAGAAGGTCGCCGCCGCAGCCACGGAGTTCAAGAAGGGCTTCACCACCTCGGAGGGTAAGCAGCTCAACGAGGCCGAGGCCGACGCGATGGACGCCGAGAAGGTCGGACAGGAATCCGTGAAGGTGAACCGTCCGGCTCCGAAGAAGTAGTGGGCGGTAGCCATGGCACAGCTTCGTGAGCTCCGGTCGAAGATCCGGTCCACCAAGAACATCGGCAAGATCACCAAGGCGATGGAACTCATCGCCACCTCGCGCATCAGCAAGGCGCAGGCGAGGGTCGAGGCCGCGCGTCCGTACGCGTCGGAGATCACCGAGGTGCTCTCCGCGCTGGCGACCGCGTCGTCGAACCTCGACCACCCGCTGCTGGTCGAGCGCGAACCGGTACGTCGGGTCGCCGTGCTCGTCGTGACCAGTGACAAGGGGCTGTGCGGTGGCTACAACGCCAACGTCCTGCGGGCCACCGAGGAGCTCCTCTCGCTCCTGCGTGAACAGGGCAAGGACCCGCAGCTCTACGTCATCGGCGGCAAGGGCCTGAACTACTACACGTTCCGTGGCCGGGAGCTGGCCGGCAGCTGGACCGGGTTCTCCCAGCAGCCGCACTACGAGAACGCGGCCGAGGTCGGTGAGACCTTGGTCGATGCGTTCCTCGCCGGTGGTGACGACGAGGGCGGCACCGAGGGGCCGGACGGGGTACTGGGCGTGGACGAGCTCCACATCGTCTACACCGAGTTCCGGTCGATGCTGACGCAGACACCGGTGGCCAAGCGGATGGCGCCGCTGGAGGTCGAGTACACCGATGGTGAGGACGGTGCCGCGGAGGCAGGCGGTGGGGTCGCACCCGCGTACGACTTCGAACCGAACGCGGAGGCGCTGCTCGGCGCCCTGTTGCCGAAATACATCAACACGCGGATCTTCGCGGCGTTGCTGGAATCGGCGGCCTCCGAGCTGGCGGCTCAGCGGAACGCGATGAAGGCGGCGTCGGACAACGCCAGCGAACTCGTGGAGACCTACACCCGGCTGGCGAACCAGGCCCGCCAGGCCCAGATCACCCAGGAGATCAGCGAAATCGTCGGCGGAGTGGATGCGCTCGCCGCAGTAGGAAGTGATGACTGAGCTATGACTAGCACTGAAGCTGCCGTCAAGGGGCGCATCGTCTCGGTGACCGGTCCGGTCGTCGACGTGGAATTCCCGCGCGGCCACATCCCCGAGCTCAACAACGCGCTCAAGGTCCAGATCGAGTTCGCCGAGCTCCGCAAGACCGTGACGCTCGAGGTCGCGCAGCACCTCGGCGACAACCTGGTCCGTGCGATCTCGCTCGCGCCGCAGGACGGTCTCGTCCGCGGCGCCGAGGTCACCGACACGGGCTCGGCGATCTCCGTGCCGGTCGGCGACAAGGTCAAGGGCCACGTCTACAACGCGCTGGGCGAGTGCCTCGACGAGCCCGGCTACGGCTCCGACATGGAGCACTGGACCATCCACCGCCACCCGCCGGCGTTCGACCAGCTCGAAGGCCGCACGCAGGTGCTGCAGACCGGTCTGAAGGTCATCGACCTGCTCACCCCGTACGTGCAGGGTGGCAAGATCGGCCTGTTCGGCGGTGCCGGTGTCGGCAAGACGGTGCTGATCAAGGAGATGATCACCCGTATCGCCAAGAACTTCGGTGGTAGCTCGGTGTTCGCCGGTGTCGGTGAGCGCACGCGTGAGGGCACCGACATGTTCCTCGAGCTGAGCGAGGACGGCACCATCGACAACACGGCCCTCGTGTTCGGTCAGATGGACGAGCCGCCGGGCACCCGTATGCGGGTCGCGCTGTCCGCGCTGACGATGGCCGAGTACTTCCGCGACGTCCAGAACCAGGACGTGCTGCTGTTCATCGACAACATCTTCCGGTTCACGCAGGCGGGCCAGGAGGTCTCGACGCTGCTGGGCCGCATGCCCTCGGCGGTGGGTTACCAGCCGACGCTGGCCGACGAGATGGGTGTGCTGCAGGAGCGGATCACCTCGACCAAGGGTCGTTCGATCACCTCGATGCAGGCGGTTTACGTGCCGGCGGACGACTACACCGACCCGGCTCCGGCGGCCACGTTCGCCCACCTCGACGCCACCACCGAGCTCTCGCGTGGCGTGTTCCAGAAGGGCATCTTCCCGGCGGTCGACCCGCTGGCGTCGAGCTCCACGATTCTGGACCCGGCGATCGTCGGTGACGAGCACTACCGAGTGGCCTCCGAGGTCATCCGGATCCTGCAGAAGTACAAGGAACTGCAGGACATCATCGCGATCCTCGGTATGGACGAGCTGTCCGAGGAGGACAAGCTCACGGTGCAGCGGGCCCGCCGCATCGAGCGTTTCCTCTCGCAGAACATGCTCGTCGCCGAGGTCTTCACGGGCCAGCCCGGTTCGACCGTGCCGGTGACCGAGACCGTCGAGGCGTTCGACAAGATCGCCAAGGGCGACTTCGACCACTACCCGGAGCAGGCGTTCCTGGGCATCGGTGGCCTCGAGGACCTGGAGAAGAAGTACCACGAGCTCACCGGCAAGTGACCGGCTGACCTCGAGTGACACATGCGGCGCGACGGGGCCGGGGACTCCCGGCCCCGTCGCTTCCGTACTCACCCCCTGGCAAGGACAGCGTGGCGGTTACACTGGCGCCAGCGCTGATGAAGAAGGAGACCCCACGTGGCTGAGATGTCCGTCGAGTTGGTCGCCGTCGAACGGCGGCTGTGGTCCGGCCAGGCCTCGTTCGTCGTCGCGCAGACCACCGAAGGCGAGATCGGCATCATGCCGAGCCACGAGCCGATGCTCGGCCAACTGGTCGAGGGCGGCGTGGTCAAGGTGACGACGACAGCCGGCGAGACCGTCACGGCCGCGGTACACGGCGGCTTCCTTTCGGTGACCGCCGAGCGTGTGAGCGTCCTCGCCGAGAGCGCCGAGTTGGGCGAGGAGGTCGACGTCGAGGCCGCGCGCGCCGCGCTGACCGACGACGACGAGGTCGAACGCGAGAGAGCGACCGCGAAACTCCGCGCAGCCGGCCAGTCGGTCTGACAGGCGAGACCAGCAGGGGTGCCGGCCGTGGACGCAGCGATCGTGGTCTCCGCCCTCCTGCTGGTACTGCTCGTCTTCGCGCTCTGGTACGGCCTGCGGTGGGTCGCGATGCGCCGCCGCGGTGGCGTGAGCGTGGCGCTGCGGTGGGACCCGGACCGGGAGCGTTCCGGCTGGCACCTCGGTATCGCGAGCTATCACGGCGAGCAGTTCCTGTGGTATCGCGTGTGGAGCCTGCGTAGCGGGCCCGACCGGGTGCTGGGCCGGGAAGGGCTGGAGATCGCGGATCGGCGTGATCCCATCGGCACCGAGTCCTACGCCGTCCCGTCCGGTTCGACCGTGTTGCGCTGTCAGCCGGCACACGGTGAACCCATCGAGGTGGCGATGGGACCGGACGCGCTCACCGGCTTCCTGTCGTGGCTCGAATCGGCGCCTCCCGGCAGGCGCATACGTCGCGCCTCCTGACGAGACCTCGCGGCGCGTGTTCTGAGCCCACCCGTCGCCCGGCCACCACCCCCGACGCCGCGCTGACGCGCGACTGCGCCTCACGCGTGTCCTGCGTTCCGTAATGCGTGTTCTGCGCTCAGAACGTGGTCGACGCCCTCCTGTGGAAGCTCACTGTGCTGGCCGAAGCGGCCACCAAGGTGCCGAGCGCCGTCCAGGAACGCCACCCCGATGTCCCGTCGGCGTCGTCCCGCGGACATGCGGAAGAGGGTCGTCCAGGGGTACTGGTCGACCGATACGCAGATTCTCACTGTTGGCCGTGAACGGCTTCCTGCGCTGGTGACGGCGTTGAGACGTGCTGGCGGACGACCAGCCCTGAGCGGCGGGGACGTGCCGCTCAGGGGCCGTGCTCAGAGATCGTGCTCAGCGGCCGCCGCCGGGTTGCCACAGGACGTCGCCGTCCGGATTGGCCAACCGGGCGAGGATGAACAGCAGGTCCGACAACCGGTTCAGGTACTTCACCGCGAGGGTGTTGGTGCGCTCCGGATCGGCCTCCGCGAGCTCCCACGCCGACCGCTCCGCACGCCGGGCGACGGTGCGTGCCTGGTGCAGCAGGGCTGCTCCCGAAGTGCCACCGGGCAGGATGAACGAGGTCAGTTTGCCGAGCCGCTCGTTGAACTCGTCGCACCAGCCTTCGAGCCGCTCGATGTACGGCTCGGTCACGCGCAACGGCGGGTACTCGGGGTCGGCCACAACGGGGGAACACAGGTCCGCGCCGACGTCGAACAGGTCATTCTGCACCCCGCGGAGCACGCCGGCGACCTCGTCGGACAGTTCACCCAGGGCGATAGCGACGCCGATGACCGAGTTCGTCTCGTCGACGTCGGCGTAGGCGCCGAGGCGCGGATCGGTCTTGGCGACGCGGGAACCGTCGCCGAGAGCGGTGGTGCCGGTGTCGCCGACCTTGGTGTACACGCGGTTGATCCGGACAGACATGCGACGAGGCTACGTCAGGATCTCGTGCGCGGGGCATCGTCGGGCGGAGATCATGTGTTTCGGTCGTGGCCGAATTGTGACCACTCTTGCTGTAAGCATGCCCCTGCGCAGAGTGCGTGGTTCGGGCGGGCAAGATGTCCGCATGAGCGAGCACTTCGACGTACATGGCGGAGCGCGCCTGACCGGCGAGGTCGAGGTCGTCGGAGCCAAGAACAGCGTGCTGAAGCTGATGGCGGCGGCGTTGCTCGCCGAGGGCACGACCACGATCACGAACTGCCCGCGGATCCTCGACGTGCCGTTGATGGCCGACGTGCTGCGCAGTGTCGGCTGCCACGTGGAGATCGACGACGACGTGGTGCGCATCACCACTCCGGCGGAGTTGTCCCACGAGGCGTCCTCGGGTGCGATGAGCAAGCTGCGGGCCTCGGTCTGTGTGCTGGGCCCGCTGGTCGGCAAGCTGAAGAAGGCGGTCGTGGCACTGCCGGGCGGGGATGCGATCGGGTCGCGGCCGTTGGACATGCACCAGAACGGTCTCCGCAAGCTGGGCGCGACGAGCGCAATCGAGCACGGCTGCGTGGTCGCCCAGGCAGAGGGGCTGCACGGTGCGCAGATCTGGCTCGACTTCCCGAGCGTCGGGGCCACCGAGAACATCCTCATGGCGGCCGTCCTCGCAGAGGGCACGACGGTCATCGACAACGCGGCGCGGGAGCCGGAGATCGCCGACATCGCGGCGATGCTGGGCGAAATGGGCGCGAAGATCTCGGGTGCGGGCACGTCGACGTTGACCGTCGAGGGGGTGGCCGAGCTCAAGCCGACCGAACACCGCGTGATCGGCGACCGCATCGTAGGCGCGACCTGGGCGTTCGCAGCCGCCATGACCCGTGGCGACGTGACCGTCACCGGGGTCGACCCGCATCACCTCGAACTGGTCCTGGAGAAGCTGCGCCTGGCCGGCGCCGAGGTGACGACCTACGACGGCAAGGGTTTCCGGGTCCGGCAGCCCGAACGGCCGCAGTCGGTCGACTTCGTGACCCTGCCGTATCCCGGTTTCGCCACCGATCTGCAGCCGTTCGCGGTCGCGCTGTCGTCGGTGTCCGACGGCACGTCGATGATCACGGAGAACGTCTACGAGGCGCGATTCCGCTTCATCGAGGAGATGGTGCGGCTCGGTGCGGATGCGCGGACGGACGGGCACCACGCCGTCGTCCGCGGGGTGGAGCAGCTGTCGAGCGCGCCGGTGTGGGCCTCGGACATCCGTGCGGGTGCGGGACTCGTGCTCGCGGGCCTGTGCGCCGATGGGATCACCGAGGTGTGGGACGTGTTCCACATCGACCGCGGTTACCCGCACTTCGTGGAGAACCTCAACCGGCTCGGCGCGCGCATCGACCGGGTCGGCACGTCGGGTCCGGAAGGCGGCTGAGGACCGTCCGCGTTCGCCGCGGCGGTGTCGCAGGGCCGCTGGTCAGCCGCCAGCCGCGAGGGACACGCCGAAGCCGATGAGGGTGCCGCCCGTCGCGATGTCGAGCCCGCGGCGCACGCGGCGTCGCTGCAGCCACGCGCGGACGCGGTGCACGAACATCAGCAACAGGACCAGCCACACGGCGCCCAGGACGGCCACGGTGTACGCGAGCAGCAGCGCGTGCAGCGGTGTGCTGGTGACCGGATCGAGGAACTGCGGCAGCACCGACAGGTACAGCGCCAGCACCTTCGGGTTGGTGACGTTGGACAGGAAGCCTTCGCGCCACCGGCGGAACGCGCTGACGTCCGCGCCCTGGGCGTCCATCGTGGCGTAGTCGCCCCGCCAGGCCGACCGGAGTGCCTGGATGCCCAGGTAGCAGAGGTAGACGACACCGGCCCAGCGGATCGTGGTGAACACCGGTTGCGACTGGACGATCAGGGTGCCGAGTCCCAGTGCGACGAGCGTGCCCTGTACGAGGTTGCCCACGGCGATACCGAAGGTGGCCATCATGCCGCCCCGCAATCCGCCCGCGAACGCGTTCTTGAGCGTCACCACGGTGTCGGGGCCCGGGGCGATCACGACCAGGATGGTCAGTATCAGGTAGCTGCTGTACGCACTCCACGTCACGGCGTTCCACGGTAGGGCATGACGTGCCGGAGCCCGCCGCACAGGTGAGCGCGTACGGGCACCACACGGTGGCGGGGTCCGGCAGCGAAGCCCTCGGGCCATCTGGTCGGGCGCGGCGGCGGGGGCTTCGGCCGCAGCCGGAGCGGGACGTCCTCCCCGTGGCAACACCGCGGGGGTCCCTGCCGGGGCGCCGCAGAGCGGAACCCTCCACGATTCGTGGGCAAACGCGCAAGTATGTTGAGCCGATCATCGTTGTGGGCGTGCGGGTTCCTGCTTGTGAGTTACCCTACGGCTTGCTCGTCATGCCTTTGCTCGTCCGACTTTTGGAGCGTCGTTTTGTGCCCCCAGAGTGAGACATCGACCGGTCTTGGCTCGGATGTGATGATCAGGTTCGAGGATGTTGTCAAGAAGTTCGACGACAACGTCGTGTTGCGTGATCTGAGCTTCTCCGTGAGTCCCGGCGAGTTCGTCTCGCTGATCGGGCCCAGCGGGTCCGGAAAGACGACGATTCTGCGCTTGCTGATGACGCTGGAGCGCATCAACGGCGGCACGATCCAGGTCGGCGACGAATACCTCAGTCACATGAATCGCGGCGGCAAACTCGTCCCCGCGGACGAGAGGCACCTGCGCCAGGTCCGCAAGCGCATCGGCATGGTGTTCCAGCAGTTCAACCTGTTCCCGAACATGAAGGTGCTGCAGAACATCACCGAGGCCCCGATCAGGGTGCTCGGCAAGTCTCGCGACGAGGCCGAGCAGCGCGGCAAGGAGCTGCTGGACATGGTTGGCCTTTCCGACAAGGTCGACGAGCATCCCTCGCGGCTCTCGGGTGGGCAGCAGCAGCGCGTCGCGATCGCGCGGGCGCTGGCGATGGAGCCCGAGATCCTGCTGCTCGACGAGGTCACCTCGGCGCTGGATCCCGAGCTGGTCGCAGGTGTGCTGGCAGTGCTGCGCGAGATCGCCCGCACCACCGACATCACGTTCCTGTGCGTCACGCACGAGATGCAGTTCGCGCGCGACGTCTCCGACCGCGTGATGATGTTCGACGCCGGTCAGATCGTGGAGGATGCGGCGCCGGACAAGCTGTTCACCGACCCCGACGAGGAACGCACGAAGGCGTTCCTGCACGCCGTGATCGACAGGGAAGCGTCCTAATCCCTCACGGTTCTCGCGGAGCCGTGACGCGCTCGATGATCGAACCGTGCGCGCAGGGTGTCCCGTTCCGCCGCGAAGCTGCCGCTTCCGCGAGCCGGTGAGGCGGGGTTACGGTCGTTGCATGGGTGAGTACGAGCACGTCCTCGTCAAGCGCGACGGCGAGACCGTCACGATCACGATGAACCGCGCGAGCAGGCGCAACTCGTTGACCGAGGAGCACCTCCGGGAGCTGCTCGCCGCATTCACCGAGGTCGGCGAGTCGGACGCGACCGGGATCGTGTTGGCAGGCGCGGGCCCCGTGTTCTCGGCCGGGCACGACTTCGGCGACGTCGCGGAGCGCGACCTCGTCGGGGTACGCGAGCTCCTGCAGGTGTGCACCCGGCTGATGCACACGATGCAGTCGGTGCCACAGGTCGTCCTCGCGCGGGTGCACGGGCTTGCGACGGCGGCGGGCTGCCAGTTGGTCGCGTCGTGCGACCTGGCCGTGGCGGCCGAATCGGCCGGCTTCGCGCTGCCGGGCGGCAAGGGCGGCTGGTTCTGCCACACGCCTGCCGTGCCCGTGGCAAGGACGATCGGCCGCAAACGTCTCATGGAGATGGCGCTGACCGGCGACGTCGTGGACTCCGTGACGGCCCTGGACTGGGGCCTGGTCAACCGCGTCGTGCCGGACGC
Source organism: Prauserella salsuginis (assembly GCF_024648885.1). Lineage (GTDB taxonomy): Bacteria > Actinomycetota > Actinomycetes > Mycobacteriales > Pseudonocardiaceae > Prauserella > Prauserella salsuginis. Next base: position 664,409 of record NZ_JANBBF010000009.1, read on the forward strand.
GGAGCTCGACGAGGCCGTCACCGAGCTGCTCGGCAGGGCGACTCGCGGCAGCCGGGCGGCCAAGGCGCTGGGCAAGCAGACGCTGTACTCGCAGCTCGACCGGCCCGAGGACGACGCGTACCGCATCGCCGTCGAGGTCATGGCGGCGGCGTCCCAGTTGCCGGGCGCCCGCGAGGGGATGGCCGCGTTCCTGGAGAAGCGCAAGCCCGACTGGCCGGACTAGGAGCGCTTCTCCCACAGCTGGAGCAGCGCGTACGCCGCGACGGACTGGGCGTCGGTGATCTCGCCCGCTCTCATCATGGCTTCGAACTTCGCCCGTTCGAACCACGCCGAGCGCATGTCCTGCTCCTCGTGCTCCCGTTGCGGCTCACCGTGTGTGAGGCCGGTGGCGACGAAGACCCTGCCGCGCTGGCTGGACAAGCCGGGCGCGACGTCGAGTCGCCCGATTTCGACCAGTTCGCCCGCGGCCAGTCCGGTCTCCTCGCGTAGCTCGCGCGCGGCCAGCACGGCCGGTTCGACGTCGGCCCGATCGGGCGCCGTGCCCTGCGGGAATTCCCATCGCCGGATACCGAGCGGGTAACGATACTGTTCGACGAGGTGGAACCTGCCGTCCTCGTAGGGAATGACGAGCGCGTAGTCGGGTTTGTCGACGACCCCGTACAGACCTGGGGATCCGTCGTCCCGCCGGATCGCGTCCTCCCGCACCGTCATCCAGTTGTTCGCGTATACCTGCCGCGAGTTCAGCTGTTCCATGGCGAAGATTCTGCCCGATCCACTCGTTTGGGTTAGGGTCCGATGAACCGTTGTCTTTCGAACGGAGAGATTGTGTCGGAACCGAAGATGAACCGCCTTTCCCGCCGGGCTATGTTGCGCTACTCCGCGACCGGTGTCGCCGCCGTCGGGGGCGGCTTGCTCCTCGGTGCGTGCCAGACGACCGACCCCGAGACCGGACAGTCCGACGATGCGCCGGGCCTGCAGCAGCGGGTGGACTCGGGCCAGGCGCTGCGCCTCGCGGTCGCGAACGAGCCGCCGTACACCGTGCTCGAGAAGAACGGTGAGCTCACGGGTGCCGAACCCGACGTGGCACAGGCCGTGCTCAAGCGCATGGGCATCGACAACATCAAGGGCGTGCAGGCCGACTACGACTCGATGATCCCCGGGCTCAATGCGGACCGCTGGGACATGGTGACGGCCGGGCTGTTCATGAACAAGACGCGGTGCGCGAAAGTCCAGTACTCGTCGCCGGTGCTCGTGTCGACGGAGTCGTTCGCGGTGCCGGAGGGCAATCCCAAGGGCTTGACCACGGTGGACGACCTGAAGAACAAGGACGTCACGGTCGCGGTGCTGGAAGGCAGCTTCGAATTGAAGACCGCGAAGTCGTTGGGCATCGACGAGTCCAAGCTGCCGACCTACCCGCTGGCGCCCGACGCGTTGCAGGGTATGAGGGACGGCCGGGTGGACGCGATCCTCCTGCCGACACTGTCCCTGGAGAAGCTGAAGGATCAGCAGGGCGGTTTCGAGATCACCGAGCCGCTCGAAGCGTTCCCGACCACGGGTTCCGGCGCGGCGTTCCGGCCAGGGGACAAGGAATTCTTCAACAACTACAACAGGGAGTTGGAGAAGTTCAAGGAAAGCTCGGAGTTCGAGCAGCTGATGAACAAGTGGGGATTCCCGGCCGAGGAGGCCCGTAAGGCCACCACCGAGGAACTCTGCGCCACGGAGGGTTGAGGAGAATGCGTTGAGGGGCGTGAGCGCGGTCGAGCGCTCACGCCCCTCAACGCATCAGCGTGTCTCCAGCCTGCGTTCCAAGCGACGCAGCAGTAGCGCGGTCGGGTAGCTCGCGGCCAGGAAGATCAGGCCTGCCAGCGCGAACGGCTCGACGTACTCGTAGGTGTTGGCGCCGACCTCCTGCGCCTGGTGGAGCAGTTCCGGCACCGTGATGAACGCCAGGAACGGGGTTTCCTTGAACATCGCGATCGCATAGTTGCCGAGTGAGGGCAGCACGTTGCGGATCGCTTGCGGAAGTACGACACGCTGCCAGGTCACCCGCGGCGGCAGCTGCAGCGCGACGCTCGCTTCCCACTGTCCACGCGGGACCGCATCGATGCCGGACCGGTAAACGTCCGCCATGTAGCACGCGTAGTGCACACCGAGCCCCGTCACCCCGGCCATCATCGGCGAGAGCGTTACGCCCATGCCCGGCAACGCGTAGAACAGGAAGAACAGCTGCACGAGTAGTGGTGTGCTGCGGATGAACTCGATGAACGCCGTCAGCAGCTGCGTCAACACCGGGATCCGGAGTTGACGGATCACCGCGAACAGCAGGCCGAGCACGGCGGCGACACCGATACCGAGGAGTGTGGCGACCAACGTGTACTGAACGAAGGCCAGCAGCAGGTCGGGCAGGATCTCGCCCGCGTATTCGAGGTCGAAGTTCATCGGACACCTCCCGGTCCGCCGGCCGCGGAGCTCGCATCCACGAGCTTCGCCTCCTCAGCGGGTTTCGGCTTGCGGAAGGTGAACACGCTGCGCAGACCGGCGTGCTGACCGAGTCGGGTCTTGGCGATCACCTCGGCCATATTGGACAGCAGGGTCACTGCGTACGCCAGGACGAAGTAGATCACCATCAGGGCCAGGTACATGAGCGTGGCGTCGCCACCCGCCTTACGGAAGTCCTCCGCCTTCGTCATGATGTCGGCCAGCGAGATGGCGTACAGCAGCGGCGTGCTCTTCAGCAGCTGGATGAACAGGTTGTTCATCGCCGGGATCATCAGCGGGATCGCCTGTGGCCAGATCACGCGGGTCATCCGCTGCCACGCGGACAGGTTCAGCGCGGTCGCGGCCTCCCACTGCGGTTTGGGCACGGCGTTGATGGAGCCGCGCACCACCTCGGAGCCGTAGGCGCCGTAGTTCAGGCCGAACGCGATCACACCGCATGCCAGCGGATCGAAGCGGATACCCAGCAGTGGCAGGCCGAAGAACAGGAAGAACAGCTGGATCGGCAGCGACGTGCCGCGGAAGAACTCGATCACCACGCGCGCGATGCCCCGTACCGCGATGCGGCGAGAGCGGGCCATCAGTCCCAGCACGATGGCGATCGCGATCATGAGGATCGTGCCGAGTACCGTGACCAGCAGAGTGATGCGTAAACCGGTGAGCAGGTTTCCCGTCCAGTCCCAGACAGTCGGTATATCGTTCATCAGCACCTCTCGTCGGTCTTTCGCTCGCGACGCCTGCTGCGACAGGCGGCGGCCAGCGCCGGCACCCGCATGACACTAACGGGGGAGAGGGCTTCGTGCGCCGCGACTTCCCGAATGGATCTCGGACGAATGAGCCGACCGATATAGGAATGTCATAGTCGGGTTTTCCCGTGAGCCGGCTTTTCGGAGTCGTGACCGGCGTGTCGACCGGCCGCTCGGCATGGTCGTGCGCTCGCCCGGTCGTCACGGTGTGTCCGGGGAAGGCCACGGGCCATGCCGACGTCGATGTCCGGACCACGGTAGTCCCGCGTGCAGTCCGCGGCTCCTGCGATGACCAGCGAAGACAATGCCGTTGTGGGGTGCGATGTCCGGTCCGGTCGCACCGTGCCCCTTCGCCACGGTCACCGGAGACGTCATCGGTGTGGTGCGCGCGTCGCCGTGGAAGGGCCGCCCCTCTCGGCCGACGTGGGCGATCCATCGCCGGGGCCATCGTCACGTGCCGTGGCAAGTCCCCTAATCTCTGCCGGGTGCGATTGGTCATTGCCCGGTGCCAGGTCGACTATGCCGGCCGTCTCACCGCCCACCTGCCCATGGCCACCCGGCTGCTGTTGGTCAAGTCGGACGGTTCGGTGTCGGTGCACTCCGACGACCGCGCCTACAAGCCGCTGAACTGGATGAGTCCGCCGTGTTGGCTCATCGAGGACGGCAACCTGTGGATCGTCGAGAACAAGGCCGGCGAGAAGCTGGTCATCACGATCGACCAGATCGTCGAGGAGGTATCGCACGATCTGGGTGCCGAGCCGGGCCTGCAGAAGGACGGTGTGGAGGCGCATCTGCAGGAGCTGCTGGCCGAACACATCACCACGCTCGGCGACGGCTACTCGCTCGTGCGGCGGGAGTATCCGACCGCGATCGGCCCGGTCGACATCCTCGCGCGTGACTCCGAAGGGGCCTCCGTGGCGGTGGAGATCAAGCGGCGCGGCGAGATCGACGGTGTCGAGCAGCTGACGCGGTATCTCGAACTGCTCAACCGGGACCCGTTGCTGGCGCCTGTCCAGGGTGTGTTCGCCGCGCAGCAGATCCGGCCGCAGGCGCGGACGCTGGCCGAGGACCGGGGCATCCGTTGCGTCACGCTCGACTACGACGCGCTTCGCGGCATCGAACCGGACGAGTTCCGCCTGTTCTGACGGGCGGCGCGCCGAGCAAGCCGTGCAGGCCGCTCTCGCTCCCTGGTGGGGACGTGGGCGCCGCCGTGGGTCACAGCCTGTTCCGGCCTCCTCCTGTTCGGACCTCGCCGTTGCGGCAATCGGAAGTCGCGGCCGTCGGAAGACGCGTTCTGCGGCCTGTCGGCGTCCGGTATGTACCAATTGGCGTCACTGTCCGTGTCTCGACGTGGTCGTTGCGTAATTCGCGATGTGGGATTCAGGTGAGTATCTGCGTGCGGTAATGTTCGCGCGCAGCTTGATCTGTGATCATTTCTGTTGACTACTGTTGATTCCGGAGGTGGGCCGATGACCGTCCTAGCCCAGGATCTACGGCTCGACGCGAACGCGGTCGACTACGCGTTGCTCGCGTTCTACTTCGCCCTGGTGCTCGGTATCGGTTACCTGGCGCGGAAACAGGTGTCGTCGAGTCTGGACTTCTTCCTTTCCGGCAGGTCGTTGCCCGCGTGGGTGACCGGCCTGGCGTTCGTCGCGGCCAACCTGGGTGCGATCGAAGTCATGGGCATGTCGGCGAACGGCGCTCAGTACGGCCTGCCGACCGTGCACTACTTCTGGGTCGGCGCGATCCCGGCGATGCTGTTCCTGGCCATCGTGATGATGCCGTTCTACTACGGGTCGAAGGTGCGCAGTGTCCCGGAGTTCATGCTCCGGCGATTCGGCAAGCCGGCACACCTGGTCAACGGTGTCAGCTTCGCGATGGCGCAGATCCTCATCGCAGGTGCGAACCTGTTCCTGCTTGCCAGCGTCGTGAACCTGCTGCTGGGCTGGCCGCTCTGGGTGTCGATCATCCTCGCGGCGGTCATCGTGCTCGCCTACACCGCGCTCGGTGGACTGTCGGCGGCGATCTACAACGAGGTGCTGCAGTTCTTCGTCATCGTCGCGGCCCTGCTGCCGCTGACGCTGGTCGGGCTGCACGAGGTCGGCGGCTGGGAGGGCCTCGTCGACAAGGTCGCGAACGGCCCCGGCGGCGAGGAACAGCTCAGCTCCTGGCCGGGTAACCAGCTCACCGGTTTCGGCGACAACTTCCTGTCGGTGCTCGGCCTCGTGTTCGGTCTCGGCTTCGTGCTCTCGTTCGGCTACTGGACGACGAACTTCGTCGAGGTGCAGCGCGCGATGGCCTCGAAGAGCATGTCGGCAGCCCAGCGCACGCCGATCATCGGTGCTTTCCCGAAGATGCTCGTCCCGTTCATCGTGATCATTCCGGGCATGATCGCCGGTGTCAGCGTCACCGAGCTGTCCGGCGAGAACAAGGCCGCCCTGATGGCGGGCGAGGCCGCGCCGAGCGGTGCGACCTTCAACGACGCGCTGCTGCTGCTGATGCGTGACCTGCTGCCGAACGGCATGCTCGGCATCGCGATCGCCGGTCTGCTGGCCTCGTTCATGGCCGGTATGGCGGCGAACCTGAGCGCGTTCAACACCGTCTTCACGTACGACATCTGGCAGGCCTACATCAAGAAGGACAAGCCGGATCAGTACTACCTGCGGGCGGGCCGGGTGGTCACCGCGTGCGCCACGATCCTCGCGATCGGCACGGCGTTCATCGCCTCCACCTACAGCAACCTGATGGACTACCTGCAGCAGCTGTTCTCGTTCTTCAACGCACCGCTGTTCGCGACGTTCATCCTCGGTATGTTCTGGAAGCGGATGACGCCCACCGCCGGTTGGACGGGCCTGGTCACCGGTACCGCTGCCGCGGTCGGTGTCTTCATGCTCGCCGAGACCGGAGTGTGGGACCTGCCGGGCCAGGGCGCCTCGTTCATCGGTGCCGGCGCCGCGTTCGTGGTGGACATCGTGGTCAGCGTCGTGGTCACCATGGTGACGAAGCCGAAGCCGGAGGCGCAGCTCGTGGGCCTAGTCTACTCGCTGACGCCGAAGGAGAAGCTGAAGCGTTCGACGGTGGGCGAGGACGCGGGCTGGTACCGCAACCCGGGCCTGCTGGCGGGCATCGTCCTGGTCCTCACGATCGTCCTGAACATCTTCTTCTAGGAGGCGGACAATGGGCAGCGACACGCGCAAGCGCACCGCCGGTGCGTTCGACGTCCGGCTGGTCATCGCACTGCTGACCGGTGTGTACGGGTTGGTGATCACGATCCTCGGGATCGGGTTCGTCTCCGACGAGGACCTGGCCAAGGCCGACGGCATGAACATCAACCTGCTCGCGGGCATCGGCATGCTCGTGTTCACCGGCCTGTTCCTGCTGTGGGTGAAGCTCCGTCCGCTGACGGTGCCTGTGCCCGAGGACGAGGAGAACGACTCCTCCCAGGCCGGGCAGGACTGAGAACGACCGAACACGAGAAGCAGGCCGGGCTGCCGACGCGGAATCTCGCGTGGCGCCCGGCCTGCTTCTGTCGTTAGCGTTGCCTCGAGCACGCGCCGCGTTCGCGGGCGAAGTCGAAGGTGACACGGAAAGTAGGGCGTCGTGAAGAAGATCATCAACGATCCGGCGGCGGTGGTCGCCGAATCGCTCCGAGGACTGGAAGCCGCGCACGCGGACCTGGTGCGCGTGGCCTACGACCCGAACCACGTGGTGCGTGCCGATGCACCGGTCTCCGGCAAGGTGGCCGTGATCTCGGGCGGAGGCTCCGGCCACGAGCCGTTGCACACCGGGTTCGTCGGTGCGGGGATGCTCGATGCGGCCGTTCCCGGCCCGGTGTTCACCTCGCCGACGCCGGACGCGGTGCAGGCGGCGGTCTCGGCGACGACCGGGCAGGCAGGTGCGCTGCTGGTGGTGAAGAACTACACGGGCGACGTGCTGAACTTCGAGACGGCCGCCGAGCTGGCCGCCGCCGAAGGGCTGGACGTGCGCAGCGTGGTCATCGACGACGACGTCGCGGTGGCCGACTCGACGTTCACCGCCGGCAGGCGCGGTGTGGGCGGCACCGTGCCGTTGGAGAAGATCGTCGGCGCGGCTGCCGCACGTGGGGACGGGCTCGATGCCGTCGAGGCGCTCGCGCGGCGAGTGGTCGGCCAGGTGCGGTCGATCGGCGTGGCGCTCTCGCCGCCGACGGTGCCGCACGCCGGGGAGCCGAGTTTCGACCTCGGAGCCGACGAGTTCGAGTTCGGCATCGGCATTCACGGTGAACCGGGCCGGGAGCGGATTCCCGCCGAGCCGGCCGACGCGCTCGTCGAGCGCATGGTCACGGCCGTGGTCGAGGACTTGCCGTTCGGCGACGGTGACGACGTGCTGCTGCTGACCAACTCCATGGGCGCCACACCGCCGATGGAGACGTATCTGGCCCACGGGATCGCCGAGCGGCTGCTCGCGGACCGGGGCATCCGGGTCACCCGCAGGCTCGTCGGCCCGTACATCACGAGCCTGGAGATGCAGGGGATCAGCCTGACGTTGTTGCGGATGGACGACGAGTTGACCGAGCTGTGGGACGCCCCGGTGCACACCCCGTCGCTGCGGTGGGGGGTCTGATGGGCTGCAACGCGGAACGGGTGGCCGGGGTGCTGCGCGCGGGCGCGGAGACGGTCGCCGAGCACAAGGCCGAACTGATCGACCTGGACCGTGCCATCGGCGATGCCGACCACGGGGAGAATCTCGACCGTGGTTTCGCGGCGGTGCTCGCCGCGCTCGACGCCGGTGTGCCGGAGACGCCCGGTGCGGTTCTGAAGGTCGCGGCGACGACGCTGATCTCGAAGGTCGGCGGAGCGGCGGGGCCGCTGTACGGTACGGCGTTCCTGCGTGCGGCGACCAAACTCGGCGATGTGTCCGAACTGGACGGCGCCGCGGTCGCCGCGGGGTTGCGGGCAGCGCTGGACGGTGTGGTCGCCCGCGGCAAAGCCGAGGTCGGCGACGCCACGATGGTCGACGCGCTCGAGCCCGCGGTCGAAGCCGCGGAGCGCACCCACTCCGACGGCGGGGATGTGGCGGCGGTACTCAGCGCCGCGGCCGACGCCGCGAAGGAGGGCGCCGACTCGACCGTGCCGCTGACCGCCCGTAAGGGGCGCGCGTCGTATCTGGGCGAGCGCAGTGTCGGTCACGCCGATCCGGGCGCGACGTCGACGGCGCTGCTGCTGCGGTCCTTCGCGGAGGCCGCACGATGAGCGGCGACCTGGTCGGGCTGGTGATCGTGTCGCACAGCGGCCGGCTGGCCGACGGGGTCGCCGAGGTCGCCGCCCAGATGGCGCCCGACGTGACGGTGAAGCCGGCCGGTGGGCTTCCCGACGGCGGGATCGGCACCGATTTCGAGGCCGTGCTCGCCGCGGTGACCGAGGCCGCGGCGGCTGCGGGCGTGGTCGTGCTCTACGACCTGGGAAGCGCGCAGATGACGGCGGAGATGGCCGTGGAATCGTTGCCGGAGCCGGAGACGGTCGTGGTCGTCGACGCCCCGCTCGTGGAGGGTGCGATCGCGGCTGCGGTCTCGGCCCAGGGCGGCGGCGACCGTGGTGCGGTGGCGGCAGCGGCCCGTGCGGCGGCGGGCCGGTCCGAAGTGGCCGATACCGCCGAGGCGCCAGGTTCCGGTGACACCGTCGGTGCAGGGCCGGAGTCCGGTGCGCAGCCGGAGCCGGGCGCCCGCGCGGAGATCACGCTCGACAACGAGGTCGGACTGCACGCCCGGCCCGCGGCCCTGCTCGCCAGGAGCATCGCCGACGTCGACGCCGACGTGCGGATCTCGCTCGGCGACACCGACGCCGACGCCAGGAGTGTGTTCTCGTTGATGTCGCTGACCGCCCGGAAGGGCGACACGGTCGTCGTGACGGCGACGGGAACGCAGGCCGAGGACGCCGTCGCGCGCATCACCGCCCTGGCGGACCGCAACTTCGACGAGTAGGTCCCGCCGCACGCCGGCGTCGGTGCTCCGAAGCCGCGCCCGGCCGCGCCTCGTCGGGCGCGTGCCGGGCGCGGACGCGTTCGGCGTCCGGTTATCGGCTGGCGCGCGGAACGGGGTCGCGGCGATGCTGGGCGGCATGGATCACCCGCACCTGTCCCAGGTCGTGCCGACGATGCTCGCCGCGGCGGGAGTGCCGGGCTTCGCACGCTCGGTGCCGGAACTGCCCGAAACGACACGGTCGTGCGTGCTGCTCATCGACGGTCTCGGCTGGGAGCTGCTGCACGAGCACGCCGACTGCGCGCCGGTGCTGCTGGAGCTGTGCCGCAGGCCGCTGCGGGTCGGGTACCCGGCGACGACGGCGGCGGGGCTGGCCGCCATCGGCACCGGCTCGCCGTCGGGGGAGCACGGCATGGCCGGCTACAGCTTCGAGGTGCCGGGCACGGGCGTGGTGAATGCGCTGCGTTGGTGCAGGCATCCCGGTGGGCGCGACCTGTCGGACGAGCTCGCCGCGGAGGATGTGCAGCCGCTGCCGACGACGTTCGAGCGCGCCGCAGCGGCGGGCGTGGCGACGAGCGTGGTGTCGGCTGCGCAGTTCGACGGGTCACCGCTGACCAGGGCGGTGCTACGGGGCGGCCGGTACGTCGGCGTGCATGCGCTGGGGGATCTCGCGATGCGGGTGACGGAGGCGCTGCGGCCGGAGCGCGCGTTCGTCTACGGCTATCACAGCGAACTCGACATGCTCGGCCACCTGTACGGACCGGGGTCGACGGCGTGGCGCATGCAGTTGCGCCAGGTCGACCGGCTCGTCGAATCCGTTGTCGAGGGAATGCCCTCCGGTGCGGTTCTGGCGGTGGTAGCCGACCACGGGATGGTGCGGATCGGGGAGACCGTCGACGTCGACGCGACACCCGCGCTGCGGGAGGGGGTGCGTGCGCTGGGCGGTGAGGTACGCGCCCGCCACGTCTACGCCGAGCCCGGTGCGGCCGACGACGTGCTGGCGGCCTGGCGGGAACTGCTCGGCGAACGGGCCTGGGTCGCATCGCGCGAACAGGCCGTCGAGGAGGGCTGGTTCGGGCCACACGTCGGCGATCGGGTGCGCCCGCGGATCGGCGACGTCGTCGCCGCGGCCCGTGCCCGGTACGGCATCGTGAGCGCGACGGCCGAGCCCGCAGAGACCTCGTTGACGGGGCACCACGGCTCGTTCACCGCCGCGGAGCAGCTAGTGCCCCTCGCGGTCGCCGACACCGTGGGCTGACCAGGGCTCGGGTGCAGGACACGCGAGAGGATGCAGTCGCGTCAGTGCGGCGTTGGGGGCGGTGGCCGGGTGACGGGCGGGCGCAGAACACGCGGTTCTGAGTGCAGAACACGCGCGACGATGCCTGCGCGGCAGGGTGTCGTCGGGACAGTGGCCGGGCAGCCGCGTGGCCGGGCAGCTTGGGCTGGCCGACGCCTACTCGAGTCCGCCCTCGTTGGCGGGCTTCAACAGCGGTGCCCCTGGCCCGAACTGGGAGAGCCGGTCGTCGACGTTGTGGAGCCCGCAGGCCTTCAGCGACAGGCAGCCGCAGCCGACGCAGCCGGTGAGCTGGTCGCGGAGACGTTGCAACGCGTCGATACGGGCGTCGAGCTCGTCGCGCCAGTCCCGCGAGAGCCGCGCCCAGTCAGCCTTCGTCGGCGCGTGGTCGTGGGGCAACGTGTCGAGGGCGGAGCCGATCTCGTCGAGGCTCAGGCCGACCCGTTGCGCGGCGCGGATGAAGGCGATGCGGCGCAGGACCGAACGCGGGTAGCGTCGCTGGTTGCCGCTGGAGCGCTCCGACGAGATGAGGCCGCGGTCCTCGTAGAATCGCAACGCGGTGTGCGGCACGCCGCTGCGCTGAGCGACTTGCCCGATCGTGAGATGATCGGCGAGCCTGGTGGTCACTCCGCCACGGTAACCGAACCCGCGCGCCGACTTCCACCTAACTCGAAGTCGGCGGCGGGTCCGCTCGTTCACCGCGGTGCCACGTGCTCCTCGTAGGCCGCGATCACCTGCCGAAGCACCTCATCACCCGGCTGCTGCCACAGGTCGGCGTCGAACACCTCGACCTCGATGGGCCCGTCGTAGCCCGCCGCCTCGACACAGGACCGCAGCCTGCGGTGGTCGATCGGCCCGGTGCCAGGCAGCGAGCGTGCCATCAGCCCGTCGGTGATCGGCACCTGCTGGTCGCAGACGTGGAAGCCGGCGATCCGGTCCGCGGCCTTCGCGATCGACTCCTCGATGCGCGGGTCCCACCACACGTGGAACTCGTCGACGATCACACCGACCGCGCCGGACGGGTGCTCCTGGGCGATCTCCAGCGCCTGGTCGAGCGTCGACAGCACGGACCGTTCGGCGCACTGCATGGGATGAAGCGGTTCGAGTGCGAGCCGCACCCCGCGCTGCGCGGCGTACGGGGCGAGTTCCCCGACGGCGTCGGCGACGCGCTGGCGGGAGGCGGCGAGGTCGCCGCCCGCGATCCCGCCGACCACGAGCACCAGGGTGTCCGCACCGACGGTGGCGGTCTCGTCGATCGCCTCGCGGGTCCCCGCCACCCCGTCGACCTCGGCGCCCTCGGGCGTCACACCGGTGAAGAAGCCGCCGCGGCACACCGAGGAGGCGCGCACACCGTGCTCGGCGAGCAGCCGTGCGGTCTCGGCGGCGCCGACCTCGGCGATCTTGTCCCGCCACAGTCCGATCCACTCGACTCCCTGATCGGCACAGCCGCGCACGGCCTCCGGCAGGGACCAGCGCTTCGTGGTGATCTGGTTCAGGCTGAGGCGGTTCACCAGCGCACCCCCGCGGCGTCGAGCAGCGAGCGCATCCGGGAGACGGCCAGCTCGGGGTCGGTCAGCAGTCCGGCGCGATCGGCGAGCCGCAGCACGTCGGACAGATGCGTGATCGACCGCGCCGACTCGAGCCCACCGACCATGCGGAAATGGTCCTGATGGCCGTTCAGGTACGCCAGGAAGACCACGCCCACCTTGTAGTGCGGGGTCGGTGCCCGGAAGATCTCCCTGGACAGCGGCACGGTCGGTGCCAGCAGCTCGTGGAACCGGGTGAGGTCGCCGTCGTCGAGGGCCGTGAGCGCAGCGCCGGCGACCGGTGCGATCGGATCGAAGATCCCGAGTAGTGCTTCGCTGTGCCCCTGTTCGTCACCAGCGATGAGCTCCGGATAGTTGAAGTCGTCGCCCGTGTAGCACGCGACTCCGTCCGGCAGCGCGCGCCGGAACTCCCGCTCGACGTCGGCATCGAGGACCGACACCTTCACGCCGGCCACGGTCGAGGCGTGCTCCGCGCAGAGCGCGGCGAGCTCGCGGGCGGCCGCGCGCACGTCCGAGTGCCCCCAGTAGCCGGCCAGGGCCGGGTCGAACGGTTCGCCCAGCCAGTGCAGCAGCACGGGGCCGTCCGCGGCGGACAGGAGCTTGCCGTAGGCGTCGCGATAGAGCTCGGGGCCGGCTGCCGCGGCCGCAAGGGCCCGGCTCGCCATGACCACCGGCACGGCGCCCTCCCCGGCGACCAGGTCGAGCTGCTGCCGCCACGCCCCGACGACGTCGTCGATCGTGGCGGGGCCGGGCGGGAGCTGGTCGGTGCCGACGCCCGCGACCCACGGCCGGTTTCCGGCGCGGGCCGCGGCGCCGGTGCGGCGGATGAGTTCCTGTGTGGCCGGCCAGTGCAGGCCCATTCCGCGCTGCGCCGTGTCCATGGCCTCGGCCACCCCGAGGCCGCACGACCACAGGTGCTCGCGGAAGGCGAGCGTCGTCTCCCAGTCGAGTTCCACGACGTGCGTCGGGTCGTCGGGGCAGGAGGCGTCGGCCACCACGTGCGCGGCCGCGTAGGCGATGCGCGAGGTCGGCGGCGTCGCTTGTGCCGCGGCCGGTGGTCGGACCGGCGTTCCGGACGGGGACCACCGTTCGAGCGTGCGGTCGCGTGACGGAAGCAGCAACGAGCTCATGATCACTCCTTTGTGGCCGGACGTCGGCCAGGGATTCGATGCGGACGACTCCGGACTCGGGCACCCGGTGGGTGACTACGGCTGGCCACGGCAGCTCGGCCCGGCCTTCGCGACACGTGCCCAACCCTGCGATGTCTGCTGAAAGCGCTTGTAGAAAGCGTTTTCACACACCTTAGACGCCGTCGCCGCACGCGACAAGGCGCCGTGTCGGCCCGGGGCAGGGGCTGGTCGGGAGCGGGTCAGGGGGCAGTCGGGGCGCGGGTGCTCTCGCGGACCACGACCGTGCCCGGCATGCGGAGAATGCGGCTGCGCTTGCCGCGGTTGTCACGCACGGCCAGCTCCATGACTTTCTCGCCCAGCTCCTCGAGGGGGAGCGCCACGGTCGTCAGTGGGGGAGCGAGGTCGCGCACCACGGGGATGTCGTCGAAACCGGCGAGCGAGACGTCCTCGGGAACCGACTTGCCCGCCTCCCGCAGTGCCGCGAGCGCGCCCATCGCCATCACGTCGGTCACCGCGAACACGCAGGTGGCGTCGAGTCCGCGTGCCAGTAGCTCGGACATCGCGGCGTGCCCGCCGTCGCGCGTGAACGACGCCTCGACGATGTGGCTCTCGGCCAGCTCGACGCCCGCCTCGGCGAGACCTTCCCGGAAGCCCCGGAGCCGGTCGACGACCGTGGTCAGCGCGCGCGGCCCCGCCAGCACGGCGAACCGGCGGTGCCCCTGTGCCGTGAGCGTGCGGGCGAGTTGCGCGGCGCCCTCCCGGTTCTCGGGTTGCACACTGTCGACGCGCAGCGTCCGATGCCTGCTGACCACCGCGACCTGGCCGCCGCCGCGCTGGTACGGCTCGATCTCGGCCGCGAGCGCCCGCTCCCACTCCCGGTCCTCGAAACCCGAGCCGACCAGCAGGATCGCCGAGGCCCGCTGGGCGCGAAGCATCGAGATGTAGGCGATCTCCTTCTGGGGATCGCGGAAGGTGCTGGCCAGCATCACGAGCAGGCCGGCCTCGTCGGCCGCGCGCATGACCCCGCGCGAGATGCCCGCGAAGTACGGGTCGCTGACGTCGTGGCAGATGACACCGACCGTGCGGTGTGCTCCGCCCGCGAGCGCCTGCGCATGCGCGTTGGGCGTGTAGGCGAGCTGGTTAGCCGCTGCCAGGACACGTTCTCGCAGGTCGGAGCGTACTTTTGTGGTTCCGTTCAGTGCGCGCGATGCCGTGGCGAGGGAGACCTGAGCCTCCCGCGCGACGTCTTCGAGCGTGACGTGCGGCCGATCGTCCATTCGCGACTCTCCCAGCTCGTCTCATGAGCACCGGCCAGGGTAGGCCCCTCGGTTCGGCACCCGACGCTTGACCGGCTCTCTCCGGTCTGCATACGCTGTCCACATCCTAGCGTGAAAGCGCATTCAGAAAGCGCATTCACACAACGTGTGCCGGGTTTCGATCAGGTTCTTGTTAGCGACACGTTCGACGGTGAACGGAGGGTCATGGTCACGCACACACAGTCCGCGCGGACCGGGCAGCGGGAGCGAGCGGGCGAAGCCTCCGGCGTCGCCGAGCGCGGCCGCCCCGGGATCGGGCAGCGGCTGGGCGGCTTCCTGGAACGCTCGTGGCGGCCGTTCGCGCTGCTCGCAGCGCTGTTCGTGGCATGGTGGGGCGTCACGGCGGCCGAGCTCGTCGAGCCCTACCTGGTGCCTTCCCCCGGGGACACGTTCGACGCCATCGCGGCACGCCCGGAGTACTTCTGGGAGCACACCTGGACCACGACGTACGAGACCATCCTGGGATTCGTCATCGCCATCGCGGTCGGCGTGGTCGCGGCCGTGGCCATGGTGCAGTCCTCCACGCTCGAGAAGACGCTGTACCCGTTGCTGCTGTTCGCACAGGTCATCCCGAAGATCGCCATCGCGCCGCTGTTCGTCGTGTGGCTCGGGTTCGGCCTCGGGCCGAAGATCCTGGTCGCCGTGCTGATGGCGTTCTTCCCCGTCGTCATCTCGATGGTCACGGGCCTGAAGTCCGTCGACCCGGAGATGCTGCAGCTGTCCTCGACCATGGGCGCGAAGTCGGGGCAGACGTTCTGGAAGATCCGATTCCCGGCGTCGTTGCCGCACCTGTTCTCGGGCCTGAAGGTGGCCGCGACGATGGCCGTCACCGGCGCCGTCGTCGGTGAGTTCGTCGGAGCCAACGCCGGCCTCGGGTTCGTGATCCTGCAGGCCAACGGCAATCTCGACACCCCGGTGCTGTTCGCGGGTCTGCTGATCATGTCGCTGCTCGGCGTGCTGTTGTTCGTGATCGTGGAATGGCTCGAACAGCTCCTGCTGCCCTGGCACGCCAGCCGCCGCGACGAGGGCGCCAGCACCACCCTCTGACCCGTATCCACGAGAGCCCAGTGAGTCGAAGGAGAGCAATGAAGCTACGTGCACTCACCGCAGGCACGGCCGCCACAGCGCTGCTGCTGGCCGCCGGTTGCGGCGGATCGGAAGGCGAGACCGTCACCAACGCCGAGGGCGAGGAGCTGGACAAGGTCACCCTCACCCTGAACTGGTACCCGTACGGCGAACACGCGCCCTTCTACTACGGCAAACAGCAGGGGATCTACGAGGAACACGGAATCTCGCTGGACATCCGCGCGGGCCAGGGTTCGCAGAAGACCGTACAGGCGACGGCGGCCGGGCAGACCGACTTCGGCTGGGCCGACACACCTGCGCTGCTGGCGGGCGTGTCACAGGGCCTCGACGTCAAGAGCATCGGTGTCTACCTGCAGACCACGCCTTCGTCCGTGCAGTTCTTCTCGGAGGAGGGCATCTCGTCGCCGGACGACCTCAAGGGCAAGACGGTCGCGAGCACGGCGGGCGACGCCCTGACGAACGTGTTCCCGCTGTTCCTCGAAGCCAACGGACTGTCCGAACAGGACGTTCAGGTGCAGAACACCGATGCTGCGGGGAAGATGGCCGCGGTCATGCAGGACCAGACCGACGCTCTGCTCGGCTACGCCACCGACCAGGGACCGACGATGCAGGAGAAGGCGGGCAAGGACGTCTCGTACCTGCGGTGGGCCGAGCACGGGCTGAACTTCTACAGCAACGGCCTGCTCACCGCGCAGGACGTGCTCGACGACCGCGGCGATCTCGCCCAGCGCATGGTTGCCGCGACCACCGAGGCGTGGGAGCAGGCGGGGCAGGACCGCGAGGCGGCGGTCGACGCCATGGAAGGCGCCTCCGAGCAACTGCCGTCGAAGCCGGTGCTGACCGAGCAGTTCGACGAGACGCTCGAACTGCTCCACACCGATGCCACCGAGGGTGAGCGTCCCGGCGTCAACACGCCGGAGGACTGGGAGAAGACCATCGGCATCTTCGCCGACGCCGGCGTCATCGACGAGGCGGGCGAGCCCGGTGAGTACTGGGAGCGCGACCTCGTCGCACAGGAGTAACGGCGACGCGGGGCGGTCGCGCACCCCGGTGCGGCCGCCCCGCATCGCCGGAGGACAACCGCCACCCGAGAACAGGTCCGAGGAGTGGGGAAGGCACATGGCTGGCTACGCGGTCGAAATCGACGACGTCACGGTGCGGTTCCGCAGTAA
The DNA here is from genome assembly GCF_024648885.1 of Prauserella salsuginis. Classification (GTDB taxonomy): domain Bacteria; phylum Actinomycetota; class Actinomycetes; order Mycobacteriales; family Pseudonocardiaceae; genus Prauserella; species Prauserella salsuginis. The sequence continues at coordinate 681,152 of NZ_JANBBF010000009.1, forward strand.
GAAGCGTGACGTGACGGCGTTGACCGACGTGACGATGCGCGTGGAACCGGGAGAGTTCGTCTCCATCGTCGGGCCGTCGGGATGCGGCAAGTCCACATTGCTCAAGCTCGCGTCGGGACTGTTGCCGGCGTCGACGGGCGATGTGCGGCTGTTCGGCGAACCGGTGCACGGGCCGCGCAAGGACATCGGTTACGTCTTTCAGAAGGCGGCGCTGCTCGAGTGGCGTTCGGCGCGCAAGAACATCCTGCTGCAGGCCGAGATGCGGAAACTGCCGCCCAAGGAGGCGGCGGCCCGCGCCGACGAGCTGATCGAGATGACCGGGCTTTCGGGCTTCGAGGACGCCTTGCCGCACGAGCTGTCCGGCGGCATGCAGCAGCGCGTCGCGCTGTGCCGGGCGCTGCTGCACCGTCCGCCGGTGCTGCTGATGGATGAGCCGTTCGGCGCGCTCGACGCACTCACCCGGGAGCAGATGAACGTCGAACTGCGCCGCATCTGGCAGGAGACGGGCACGACCGTCCTGCTGGTGACGCACTCGATCGCCGAGGCGGTGTACCTGTCCGACCAGGTCGTGATGATCTCCGCTCGGCCGGGAACGGTCGCCGGCGTCGTCGACGTGAACCTTCCGGTGGAGCGGGACTACGGCCCGACGATGGCCGAACCCGAGTTCGCCAAGGCCACCCGCCACATCCGCGATCACCTCGGTGCGGCCGCAGCGGCCGAATAGCGGGCCGAGACCGAGAAACCCGAACGGCGTCGACTTCCAGCCGGCCGCGGTGACCGCCGCCGGCCCGACGCGCACGGCAACCTCAGAAAGGGCGTCATGGTCAACGAACTGCGATCCGTCGGGATCGTGATGAACGGTGTCACGGGCCGGATGGGCTACCGCCAGCACCTCGTCCGGTCGATCCTGGCGATCAGGCAGCAGGGCGGACTGTCCCTGCCGGACGGCACACTGCTGTGGCCGGAGCCGATCCTGGTGGGACGGAGCGAATCGAAGCTCGCCGCCATCGCGAAGGAACACGGACTCGACCGGTGGACGACCGACCTCGACGAGGCGCTGCGTTCCGGCGCCGAGATCTACTTCGACGCGCAGGTCACCAGCAGGCGCGCAGAAGGCGTGCGCAAGGCCGTCGCCGCGGGGCTGCACATTTACACCGAGAAGCCGATCGCCGAGGACACCGAGGGCGCGCTCGAACTCGGCAGGTTGGCGAGGGACGCGGGCGTGAAGGTCGGCGTGGTGCAGGACAAGCTCTTCCTGCCGGGGCTGCGCAAGCTCAAGCGGCTCGTCGACGGCGGGTTCTTCGGCGAGATCCTGTCCGTGCGCGGGGAGTTCGGGTACTGGGTGTTCGAGGGTGACTGGCAGGAGGCCCAGCGCCCGTCGTGGAACTACCGGGCCGAGGACGGCGGCGGCATCATCGTCGACATGTTCTGCCACTGGCGCTACGTGCTCGAGGACATCTTCGCGCCGGTGCGTTCCGTGCAAGCGCTTGCGGCGACACACATCCCGAAGCGGGTGGACGAGCAGGGCAGGACGTACGAGGCCACGGCCGACGACGCGGCCTACGGCATCTTCGAGCTCGCGGGCGGTGTCGTGGCCCAGCTGAACTCGTCGTGGGCGACGCGCGTGTTCCGCGACGAGCTCGTCGAGTTCCAGGTCGACGGCACCGAGGGCAGCGCCGTTGCCGGGCTGCGCCGTTGCCGGGTGCAGCACCGCTCGATGACGCCGAAACCCGTGTGGAACCCGGACCTGCCGGCCACGGAGGACTTCCGCGGCCAGTGGCAGGAGGTTCCGGACAACGGCGAGTTCGACAACGGGTTCAAGGTCCAGTGGGAGATGTTCCTGCGGCACGTCGCGGGTGACGAGCCCTTCCCGTGGGACTTCCTCGCCGGGGCGCGGGGTGTCCAGCTCGCCGAGCTGGGACTCCGGTCTGCGCGGGAGGGCCGCAGGGTCGAGATCCCGACGCTGGCGCTGTAACGGGCCGCGGGCAGACTGCGGGGTATGCAGCTCGTTTCACTCGACGACATCCGGACCGCCGCCGACCGCGTTCGCGGCCAGGTCCTGCGCACCCCGCTTCTGCCCGCTCCCTGGGCCGACACCGACCGGCCGCTGTGGTTGAAACCCGAGAGCCTGCAGGCGATCGGCGCGTTCAAGCTCCGCGGTGCCGTGAACGCGCTCGCGGCGCTCGACGAACGGGCCGGTGCGCAGGGCGGTGCCGCCGGGCAGGGTGGCGCAGCTGGGCAGGGTGTCGATGGGCAGGGTGTCGCAGCGAGGCCGAGCGTCGTGGCGTACTCGAGCGGAAACCACGCCCAGGCGGTGGCGTGTGCGGCGCAGCGGCTCGGCGTCGCGGCGCACATCGTGATGCCGGAGAACACGCCGCAGGTGAAGGTCGAGGGCACGCGGATGTACGGCGCCGAGGTCGTCCTGGTGCCCGTCGGCGAGCGCGAGTCGGCGGCCTACCGGCTGGTCGACGAGCTGGGCGCGGTGCTGGTGCCGCCGTTCGACCACCCCGACATCATCGCGGGTCAGGGGACCGCCGGGCTCGAGATCGGCGACGACCTGCCTGACGTCGAGCTCGTGCTCGTCCCCATCAGTGGCGGAGGGCTCGCCTCGGGTGTCGGCACCGCGGTGAAGGCACTCTGCCCGAACGCCACCGTCGTCGGGGTCGAGCCGGAGCTGGCCGCGGACGCCGCCGACAGTCTGCGCGCAGGGCAGGTGGTCGAGTGGCCGGTCGAGGACCGTGTCAGGACGATCGCCGACGGGCTGCGTTCACAGCCGTCGGAGTTGACGTTCGCGCACCTCCAGGCCGTCGTCGACGGCATCGTGACCGTCACCGAGGACGAGATCCGCGACGCGATGCGGGTCCTCGCCACCCGTAGCCGGTTGATCGCCGAGCCGTCCGGCGCGGTCCCGCTGGCCGCCTATCTCCACCGGTCGGGTGAGCTGCCCCGGGGGCGCACCGTCGTGGTGGTCTCCGGCGGAAACGTGGACCGCGCGATGCTCGCCGACGTCCTAGGCTGACGGGAGAGCAGAGCCAGCCGACGCGTGACGAAGGGGCCGACGATGAGCGACGTGCTGTTCGGCGACGAACACGTTCAGAGGTACGAGGAGACCGACGGCGAGGTCGGCCACGTGTGGCAGAACGGCGTGCCGACACTGGTCCTCACCACCACCGGGCGGAGGACCGGCGAGCCGCGCAAGTCGGCGCTGATCTACCAGGTGCACGGTGGTGCGTACGTCGTCGTCGCGTCCAAGGGCGGCGCGCCCGACAACCCCGGCTGGTACAAGAACCTGGACGCCGACCCGCACGTGAAGGTCCAGGTGGGTGCCGAGAAGTTCGACGCGGTCGCCCGCACCGCCGGTGCCGAGGAGAAGGCCGAGTTGTGGCCGCTGATGGCCGCGGTGTGGCCGTCCTACGACGACTACCAGGCCAAGACCAACCGTGACATCCCCGTCGTGGTCCTCGACCCGGCGTGACCTGCACAGACGCTCTGCCGGGTCGGTAGCCGATCCGGCAGAGCGACCCACGTCACGCCCGTGGCCGGGGTGACGGCCCCTCGGTGTGGTCCGGGGCATAATCGCCGCCATGAGCGAACACTTCGACGTTGTGGTCCTGGGCGCCGGCCCCGGCGGATACACCGCCGCGGTCCGGGCGGCCCAGCTCGGGTACGACACCGCCATCATCGAGGAGCGCTACTGGGGCGGTGTGTGCCTGAACGTGGGCTGCATCCCGTCGAAGGCGCTGTTGCGGAACGCCGAGCTTGCCCACCTGTTCACGTCCGAGGCCAAGACCTTCGGAATCCAGACGACCGGCGAGGTCACCTTCGACTACGGCGCGGCCTACCAGCGCAGCCGCAAGGTCGCCGACGGTCGCGTCAAGGGCATTCACTACCTGATGAAGAAGAATGCCATCACCCAGTTCAACGGTCGTGGTTCGTTCACCGGCCCGAACGCGATCGACGTGCGGCGCAGCGACGGCGAGACGGACACGGTCACGTTCGACCACTGCATCATCGCCGCCGGCGCCAGCCCGAAACTGCTGCCCGGTACGCAGCGCAGCCAGAACGTGGTCACCTACGAGGAGCAGATCCTCGCCGAGGAGCTGCCGAACAGCATCGTTGTGGCCGGCGCGGGTGCGATCGGCGTCGAGTTCGCCTACGTGCTGCACAACTACGGTGTACAGGTCACCATCGTCGAGTTCGCCGACCGCATGGTGCCTGCCGAGGACGAAGAGGTGTCCGCCGAACTGGCGAGGCGCTACCGCAAGCTCGGCGTCGACGTGCTGACGTCCACGAAGGTCGAGTCCATTGAGGACAACGGGACCGGGGTGCGCGTCACCGTCTCGTCCGGCGGCCAGCAGCAGGTCCTCGAGGCCGACAAGGTGTTGCAGGCCATGGGCTTCACACCGAACGTCGAGGGTTACGGGCTCAAGAACACCGGCGTGCGGCTCACCGAGCGGGGCGCGATCGACGTCGACGGCCGCGGCCGCACCAGCGCGGGGCACATCTTCGCGATCGGCGACGTGACGGCGAAGCTGATGCTCGCGCACGCCGCCGAGTCGATGGCAATGATCGCCGCGGAGACCATCGCCGACGCCGAGACGATGGAACTCGACTTCCGCATGATCCCCCGCGCGACGTACTGCCAGCCGCAGGTCGCCTCGTTCGGGCTCACCGAGCAGGAGGCACGCGACGCGGGCCACGACGTGCAGGTGCAGAAGTTCCCGTTCACCGCCAACGGCAAGGCGCACGGCCTCGCCGAGCCGGTCGGGTTCGTCAAGGTCATCGCCGACTCGGCGTACGGCGAGTTCCTCGGTGCCCACCTGATCGGCCCCGAGGTCACGGAGCTGCTGCCGGAGCTGACGCTCGCCCAGCAGTGGGACCTCACCGTGCACGAGGTCGCCCGCAACGTGCACGCCCACCCGACGCTCGGCGAGGGAATCAAGGAGGCGGTCCACGGCCTCGCGGGGCACATGATCAACATGTGACCGTCCGGGGCTGTCGGCAGACACGCGCGAAGGCGCCGAATCGACACGCGGCCGAGGTGGGCGACCCCGACCTCGGCCGCGTGTTCTGCATTCAGCACCGCGTGTTCTGCGCTCAACGCCGCGTGTTCTGCGTCCGTGACCCGGTCCCCACTCCTCACCGACATGCTGCCGCGTGACGGCGTTCCCGCGCGTGTTGCGCATGCGGGGTTCGTGTCGCTCCCACCCGTCGTCCGGCTGCCGTTCCTCGTCGACGCGCCGACACGAGACCCAACTTGCCGGGGCGGTGCCGCGGGGCCAGGTCAGCGCCTTTCAGGCCCGTCAGCCCGTTGCACGCCGGACGGACTCCGGCCGGATGACGATGCGCGCCCAGTTCTCCGACCGCATGGTGGCCAGGTCGGCGGCGTGCCCGGGGTCGTCCAGGTCCCAGTACCGAGCCGCGAGACGGTCCAGCAGTTCGTGCGCACCCTCGAACTCGATCGTGACGCGACCGGCGACCGATATCCACTGCTCCTGTTCACCCACCGGTGCGGCGACGACGATCGAGGCGCGTGGGTCCCGGCGCAGCCGCCGTACCTTGGGCGCGTCCGGATAGGTGAACAGCTGGATGGTGCCCGCCTCGGTGGCCTCGAACCACACGGGGCGCGGTTGCGGCGGAAGCGGTCCCGCCGCCACGGACAGGAAGCCGTGCAGCGGCCGACGGAGGAACGCCAGGTCGGCGGCGGTCAGCAACGGAGTCGACACAGCGGTCTCGGTAGTCATGTCGACCAGTCAATCCGAGTCGATCGGACGATCCCATAGGTAGGACACCGAGTCGCCTGTGTATTCGTCTCGGCACGGTTATGCTCGGCACGGTGGACGTGTTCGACGACCTGATCCGCGGGGTGCGTGCGCACGGGTCGCTGTTCGGCAGCTCGGTGCTGACGCCGCCGTGGTCGTTGCACTTCGCCGACGGTGCGCCGTTGACGCTGTGCGCCGTGCTCGGCGGCGCGGGCTGGATCGTGCCGGAGCACGGTGAGCCGGTCCCACTGCGTGATCGCGAGACGGTCGTCGTCCGTGGTCCGGAGCCGTTCAGCTTCGTCGACGAGGTCGGCACGCGGGCCGCACCCGTCTCGTGCGGGCAGCACTGCGCGGTCCCCGGCCAGGGAGGCACGCGGCATCGCCGTGGCTGGCACGACAGCGGTGACGCCGACGTGACGTTGATCGTCGGTGCCTATCCCGTGCGGGGCGAGATCAGCCGCAGACTGGTGGAGGCGCTGCCCGGTGTGTTGCGTGTGGACGGCGGCGGAACCGGTGACGGCGTGCTGGACCATCTCGCCGAGGAGGTCGCGATCGACCGGCCGGGTCAGCAAGTGGTCCTCGATCGGTTACTGGACTGGATGTTGGTCTGCACGTTGCGCGAGTGGTTCGACCGGCCGGGTGGCCGGCCCCCGGCGTGGTGGGCGGCGCAGCACGACCCCGTCGTCGGCGATGCGCTGCGACGGATGCACGCCGAGCCTGCGGCGCCGTGGACCGTCGCCGTGTTGGCCGATCGCGCCCGCGTGTCACGGTCGACCTTGGCCAAACGATTCGGCGAGTTGATGGGCGAACCTCCGCTGACGTACCTCACGCGCTGGCGGATGACCCTCGCCGCGGAGATGCTGGTCGAGCGGAGCTCGGCGACCGTCGCCGACGTCGCCCGCGCCGTGGGTTATTCCGACCCGTTCGGCTTCAGTGCGGCCTTCAAACGCGTCCGAGGTGTCAACCCCAGCGAGTTCCGCAGGACCGCGACCGCCTAACTGGTGTCTGACCACCGTGTTGTCGATTCCGGAGCCCGTGTTGCGTTTTCCGGGGCCCGTGTTGCAGACCTGCGGGCTCGCAGCACGCACCATGACCCGGCACCGCGCGGATCGTGGGTGGAAATTCCGTGGGTGGAGACGCCGTGCCGCAGTGGCGGTTCGACTGGCACCGGGAGAACCTCCGCAGCACGCCGACGCGCGTGGTCTTCCACGCGCACCGGGAATCCGTGGTCTACCCACGTGGCGGACACGCGACCCCGTAGGTGACAACACGAACTCCGGAAAGCGCAACACGGCCCCCAGGATCCGCAACACGGCAGGCTGGTTGACACCTCGGCTCAGTGGGTAGTCACGTGCGCGGCAGATCCCGCCATCGGTAAGGAGGAGGCTGTCCATGTCCGGCTTCTTCGGCGACCCCGGCCCCAGTCCGTTCGACCAGCTGCTGGCACAGTTCTTCGGCGGTTCCAGCCGCGGTGGGATGCCGGGACGACAGGCCCCGCTGGGCATCACGCGGCTGATGAGCGAGCAGGCGCTGGCACTGTTGTCGGCGTCGGTGCAACAGGTCGCCGCACAGGGACGCGCCGAACTCGACTCGCTGCACCTGCTCTGGGGCGCGACGCAGGTGCCGGGCAGTCGCGAGCTGATCCAGCGCGCGGGCGGGGATCCGGACGCGCTAGCCACGCGGATCGGCGAACAGTCCGAGGGTTCCACCGGCGGCCCGTCGTCGGCGCCGGTGCTCACCCCGGGGGCCAAGCGCATTCTGATGGACGCTCACCAGATCTCCCGGCAGCTGCGCTCGAGCTACATCGGCCCGGAGCACGTCCTGCTGGCGCTCGTGGCGCACCAGGACTCCCCGGCTGGACGGATGCTCGGTGACGGCGGTGTGACCCCCGAGACGATCCGCCGCGGCTTGGCCGGCCCGGAAGCCGGCGGCGCAGCCGGTGCGCCCCAGTCAGGGCAGGCCGCGGCACGTGGCGGGGGCTCCGGGACGTCGCGAGGCGGCGGCGGGACGAGCAACACACCGACGCTGGAGCAGTACGGCCGCGACCTCACCGCGTTGGCTTCCGGTGGTGAGCTCGATCCGGTGGTCGGCAGGGACACGGAGATCGAGCAGACCATCGAGGTGCTGTCCCGCCGGACGAAGAACAATCCGGTGCTGATCGGTGAAGCGGGCGTGGGCAAGACGGCGATCGTTGAGGGACTCGCGCAGCGCATCTCCGACCGGCAGGTGCCGGACATCCTCGGCGACCGCAGGGTGATCCAGCTCGACCTCACGGCGATGGTCGCGGGCACCCGGTACCGCGGGGATTTCGAGGAACGGATGACGGCGCTGCTGGACGAGATCCGTGAACACCGCGACGAGCTGATCGTGTTCATCGACGAGCTGCACATGGTCGTGGGGGCAGGGTCGTCGGAGGGCTCGATGGGTGCGGGCAACATGCTCAAGCCGGCGCTCGCCCGCGGTGAGCTGCACATCGTCGGCGCGACGACGCTCGACGAGTACCGCACCAACGTCGAGACCGACCCCGCGTTCGAACGTCGGTTCCAGCCGATCCTTGTGCCGGAGCCGAGCGTGGCGGACGCGCTGAAGATCCTGCACGGGCTGCGCGACCAGTACGAGGCGCATCATCAGGTGCGGTTCACCGACGAGGCCCTGAACGCCGCGGTCACCATGTCCGACCGCTACATCACCGACCGGCATCTGCCCGACAAGGCGATCGATCTCATCGATCAGGCTGGGGCGCGGGTGCGTATGCGGTCGGCGCAGCGGCCGGAAGGCCTGACCGAGTTGCAGGACCGCCTCGACCAACTGTCCCGCGACCGCGACCAGGCCGTCAGCGAGGAACACTACGAGCGGGCCTCGGCGCTGCGGGACGAGATCAACGAACTCCGGGAACGGATCGAGCAGACTCGCAGCCAGGACCGGCCGGCAGGGGAGACGGAGGTCGGGCAGACCGACATCGCGGAGGTCGTTTCGCGGCTCACCGGCATTCCCGTCGCACAGTTGACCCAGGAGGAGCGCGAACGACTGCTCAAGCTGGAGGAACACCTCCACAGGCGGGTCGTCGGCCAGGACGAGGCCGTCGAGGCGATCTCGGAGGCCGTGCGCCGCACCCGCGCGGGCCTCGCCGAGCCCGACCGGCCCTCCGGCAGTTTCCTGTTCCTCGGCCCGACCGGGGTCGGCAAGACCGAGCTGGCCCGGGCGCTCGCCGAGGCGCTGTTCGGTGACGACGGCCGCATGATCCGGCTCGACATGTCCGAGTACGGCGAACGGCACACCGTCTCCCGATTGCTCGGCGCCCCACCCGGTTACGTCGGCTACGAGGAGGCGGGCCAGCTCACCGAGGCCGTTCGGCGGACGCCGTACTCGGTGGTGCTGCTCGACGAGATCGAGAAGGCGCACCCGGAGGTGTTCAACGTCCTGCTGCAGGTTCTCGACGACGGCAGGCTCACCGACGGCCGCGGTCGGACCGTGAACTTCACCAACACGGTGCTGATCATGACGAGCAACATCGGGTCGGAACTCGTGCTGAGCGGGACGCAGGGTGCGCTCGGCTTCACCGCATCCAGCGGCGACGACGGGGACGAACCACTGCGGGACCGGCTGATGCGCAGGTTGCGGGACAACTTCCGGCCGGAGTTCCTCAACCGCATCGACGAGATCATCGTGTTCCGCAAGCTCACCTCCAAGCAGCTGGAACAGGTGACGTCGCTGCTGTTGGAGGAGACGCGGCGCAAGGCACGTGCCCAGGAAGTCGAGGTGGACGTCAGCGACGAGGCGGTGCGCTGGCTCGCCGAGACCGGTTACCAGCCCGAGTACGGCGCGCGGCCGCTGCGGCGCACGATCCAGCGCGAGGTGGACAACGTGTTGTCCCGGATGCTGCTCGGCGGGGAGATCGGCGAGGGTGCCACGGTGCGGATCGACGTCGCGTCCGAAGGCGGGTTGCGGTTCGACGTGGTCGAGCACGCCGGAGTGTGACCGGGTGGTCGGCTGACCGCGTGGCTACGGTGGGGACGTGTCCATCGCCGACGAACACGTTCGCACCTTCGAGGAGGCGCGTGGCCGGCTGTCGGCCATCGCCTATCGCATGCTGGGCACCGTCGCCGACGCCGAGGACGCCGTGCAGGACACGTACGTCCGCTGGTCGGGAGCCGAGCACGGGGACGTGCGCGAACCGGTCGCGTGGTTGACGCGGGTGCTGACCAATGTGTGCCTGAACCGGCTGACGTCGGCCAGGGCCCGGCGTGAGGAGTACGTCGGGCCCTGGCTGCCGGAACCCGTCGTCACCGAAGAACCGCTGACGACGCTCGCCGAACGTGAGTCGGTGTCGATGGCGATGCTCGTGGTCCTCGAACGGCTGACGCCACCGCAGCGAGCGGTGTTCGTGCTGAGGGAGGCGTTCGGCCACTCGCACGCGGAGATCGCGGCCGTGCTCGACATCACCGAGGTCTCCAGCCAACAGCTGTACCGCAGGGCCCGCGGGCACGTGGCCGACGGCAGGGCCAGGTTCACCACGTCGGCCGAGGAGTGCCGGCGGATCACCGAGCGCTTCCTGTCCGCAGCCCGCGGAGCCGACCAGGAGGCGCTGCGCAGCCTGTTCGTCGAGGACGTCGTCGCGTGGGCCGACGGTGGCGGCAAGACCACGGCCGCCCGCCGCCCGGTCTCGGGTGCCGACCGGGTGACCCGCTACCTGGCGTGGATGAGCAGGGACATCCCCGGCCTCGTGGTCGACCTGCCGGACATCAACGGGACGCCGGGCGTGGTGGCCTCGATCGACGGCGTGACCGTGCTGGCCGTGTCGCTGCATATCGTCGACGGGGCGATCGCGGACATCTATCTCGTCGCCAACCCGGACAAGCTCGCCCGGCTCGTCGTGCCGTGATCCGGAGTTGTGACGCGTGACACTCCGGCCCGTTGTCAGTTCTCGCGCCGCTGTGCGGTTCATGAGGTGACGTGCTCGGGTTCGGAAGGAGTTCCTCATGGCTCATCGGATCGTGATCCTCGGTGGTGGCTACGCGGGTGTGACGGCGGCGAACCGGATCGCCCGCAGGCTCGACGGTGCCGAGGTGACGCTGGTGAACGAACGTGCCACGTTCGTCGAGCGGGTGCGACTGCATCAGGTCGCGGTGGGGGAGTCGATCGTCCTGCGGCCGTTGCGTGAGCGGGTACGGCCCGGCGTCACCGTCGTCGTGGCCAGGGCCGGTGGCATCGATCTCGACCGGAGGGAAGTCGTACTGGAGCGTGGGGCCTCGTCCGGCGCGCAGCGGCTGCCGTACGACACGCTCGTCTATGCGCTCGGCAGTCAGGCGGCGCCCGCACCGGACGACGCCGTCGCGCTGGCGACGGTGGACGACGCGTGGCGGGCGCGTGATCGGGTCGGCGCACTTGCGGCCGAACCCGGTCCGGTGGCCGTCGTGGGAGGTGGGCTGACGGGTATCGAGGCGGCGACCGAACTCGCCGAGCGGCATCCGGCCGTGCGGGTGCGGGTGGTGTCCGATGTGGATCCGGGGTCGTGGTTGTCGCACCGGGCGCAGCGGCATCTGCGGCGGGTGTTCGGCAGGCTCGGGATCGAGGTCGTCAGCGGCTCGGTCGCCGATGTTCGGGACGGTGCGGTGCAGCTGACCGACGGCCGGGTGGTCGGCGCGGGTCTCACGCTGGCGTGTACGGGTTTCGCGGTGCCGTCGTTGGCTGCCGGATCCGGACTGGCGGTCGACGGGACGGGGCGGATCCGCGTCGACGGGACGATGCGCTCGGTGTCCCATCCGGACGTCTACGCGGTCGGCGACGCGGCCGTGCCGGAGCTGCCGAACGGGCGTGACTTCCGCATGGCCTGTGCGACGGCGTTGCCGATGAGTGCGGCCGCGGGCACGGCGATCGCCGACCGGTTGGCCGGGCGCAAGCCCGCCGGGCTGCGCTTCCGGTATGTCAACCAGTGCATCAGCCTCGGCAGGCGGGACGGCGTGATCCAGGCCGTCGACGGCGATGACAGTCCACTTCGGATGATCCTCGGCGGGCGGGTGGCCGCGTCGTACAAGGAGGCCGTGGTGCGGGGCGCGTCGTGGTTCGCGGCACACCCCGGCCCGTATCGTCCGGCGCGCGCCGTTCCGGCGTGAAACTCAGCCGTCGAACGTCTCGCCGAGGAAGTGCTGCACCGTGTCGTTGAAGGCGACCTCGTGCTCCAGGTTCGGCAGATGTGCCGTGCCGTCGAGGACGGCGAGCCGGCCCCGGGGCAGGGCGGCTGCCGTGTCCCGGGCGATCGGAACCGGGGTGAGGGTGTCGTGCCGGCCCACGACGACGAGCGTCGGGACCGTGACCTCGGCGAGTTCGGTTCGGTAGTCGGGCCGCATCGCGCGGCCGCGGAGTGCGGCTGCGGCACCGTTCGGCGGCGCGGCGGCCATCATGCGGCGGACGTGCCGGGCGGTGGCGGGAAGCCTCCGGATACTGGCGGGGGCCAGCATCCGCGGCAGCATGTCCTCGGCGAACCGTTCCATACCGTCGGTCAGTAGCCGGTCGGCCGTGGCATGACGAGCTCGGACGCCTGTGGCGTCCTCCGGGTGCGGGGATGACGCGGCGATCAGCATTCGCCTGATGCGATATTGCTCCGATCTTTCTCGGAGCAATCGATGGGTCGCGAGGGCGATCTGCCCGCCCATCGAAAGGCCGCCGAGGATGAAGTGTTCGACGTCGAGTTCGTCCAGCAGGGCGAGGAGGTCCCCGGCGAACACCTCGAGCGGGGTGCACGTGTCGCTGCTCGGGGTTTCGCCGTATCCACGCAGGTCCGGGGCGATGACACGCCATCCCGCCGTGGTCAGTCGTTCCCGTTGCGGCCACCACATCGACCGGTCGAACGGGTGTCCGTGGACCAGCACGACGGCGGGTCCGTGTCCTGCGTCGTCGTGGGCCATCCGGGTGCCAGGGGTCGCTGTCGGTCTCGTCGCCGTCATGGTTGAGACATTAGAAGTCCGCTCTGATCGGTGCAATAAAATCATTGACATCGGTGCAATTCTCCTTCATCGTTCGAGCATGGTCGGTTCCAGTGACGAGGACTATCGGGCCATCGCGGACGGGGTCGCCGCGGACATCGCGGCGGGCCGGTTGCGTGTGGGGGAGCAGCTGCCCCCGCAGCGTCGCTTCGCGCGCGACCGCCGCATCGCCACGTCGACGGCCGCTCGCGTGTACACAGAGCTGACGCGGCGCGGCCTCGTCGTCGGAGAGGTCGGCAGGGGCACGTTCGTCCGGGCCGCCGCACCGCCCGTCGACCCGCCCGGTGGGGAACCGGCGCGGGCAGGAGTGGATCTCGAACTGAACTTCCCGTCGCTGCCGGGGCAGTCGGAAATGTTGACCCGCAGCCTGTCAGCCGCGCTCCGGCCGGATGCGTTCGACGCGGCGTCGGCGCCGGTCCCCGTCGGCGGTACCGCCGAGGCGCGGCGGGCCGTGGCCCGCTTGCTCGGAGAGGTCGACCCGGACCAGGTGCTGCTCGCCGGCAACGGTCGGCAGGCGATCGGCGCCGCCATCGCGGCCGTCGTGCCCGCGGGCGGCAGGCTCGGGGTGGAGGCGCTGACGTACCCGGTCGTCCGCGGGATCGCCAGGAATCGCGGCGTCACACTCGTACCGCTCGAACTCGACGAGGACGGCATTCGCCCCGATGCGCTCGAGCGGGCGGCGGTCGACGCCGTGTATGTCCAGCCGGCGTTGCAGAATCCGCTCGGATCGACGATGTCTGCGGAGCGGAGGACGGCATTCGCCGAGGTGGTCCGCGACCGCGGGGTTCCGGTGATCGAGGACCGCGTGAACGCATTCCTCTGTGACGAACCGCGGTTGGCCGACCACATACCGGAATACACGATCGTCGTGGACAGCCTGTCGAAACGGATCGCCCCCGGGCTGACCCTCGGCTTCGTCGCCGTGCCACCGAAGTTGTGGGGCGAGGTCGCGCGGGCGTTGCGATGCGGGGGATGGGCCGCGAGCGGATTCGCCCTCGATGCGGCCACGCGGTGGATCGTCGACGGCACGCTCGACGAACTCGTCGGGGGAAAACGTGCGGACGCGGCCTGGCGGCAGGAACTGATGCGTGCTCGACTGGGCGGATTCGCGATCCGCGCCGATGCTCGTGCCTATCACTGCTGGTGGGAGCTTCCCGAGCCGTGGCGGGCGGACACCTTCGTCGCCGCGGCGGCCCGTCACGGCATCGCGGTCAGCCCGGCGGCGTCGTTCACGGTCGACGAGGGACATGCGCCGTCCGCGGTCCGGCTCGCGTTGGCGGCACCGCCCGAATCCGTGCTCACGGGAGCGCTCGAGGTTCTCGCTCGACTCGCCCGCGGCGGACCGGACGACACGGGTCCGAGCTGATCCGAATCCGAGGGAGTCATCCGGTTTCAGCGGAATTCGATCTTCGTTCGTCGGCGAGTCGCGCCGGAATCGGGTTTGCCGACGATAGCTCGGCAAAACTTGAGCTTCGCCACATCGTGGCAGAAACACCGGCTACCCGACGTTAACGTGGATGCGAGCTCGGATTCTCCGGAGATATTTCCGGCCCCGAGTTTCTCATGCCCGTGTTTTCACCGCGCTTTGTGCCATGACCGTAGGGAACCGCCATGACCGCATCCGGCAACGCCGACCAGACGAACGTGGGCGCCCCGGCCGACCCCGGCGTGCTGGCCGCCCGCGCTGAAGACGCGACGCGCACCCTGCAGCAGTGGGCCGCCCGCCGCGGCTCTCACCCGCGGGCCGATCACGAGGCGGAGCTGCACGAAGTGCTGAGTTCGCTGCGGCAGCTCGCCGAGAACCTCGCCCGGTTCCTGCCCGAATCGGGCACGTGGCTCGAGCAGCAGCTCTGGTCGGGCAACGTCGGTGAGGACACGGCCTACGGCGAGCTGGCACAGTCGACGTTCGAAGCGGCTGCCGCGCTGGCGCGTGCGCAGCGCATGGCGGCTCAGTTGGGTCGTGAACTCCACACCGCCGAACTCGCCAGCCGGTCGCTCGTCACCCAGTGATGCCGCCGGCCAGCCGCCGCGCAGCCGCGCGCTGATCGGTGCGGTCACCGGCGCGTCGCCTTCCGGTGCGCTGCCGGTCGGACCGCGGCTGATCGGACGGTTTCGTGGCGGACGGCCGACGGTCGGCGTCCGGTTCGTCGGTGCGTTGCGGGTCGGCACGTAGGACTGCGTTCGTTTCACGCTGTTGCCTGATCGCTTCGATCAGTTCCGCTTTGCTCATGTGGGCCGTGGCGAAGATACCGACGGCCCGTGCCGACTCTGCGAGTTCGGCCATGTTCGCATTGTCATTTTCCTGCTGTTCCGGGATGTGCACCATATTCTGCAGATACCCGGCGCCATGGTTCCCAAACCGGCACGGTCCAGCACGAAAGTCCATTGAGGACACATGCCACATTCGATGTGAGTCACGGCACAGAAATGGCGACGCGGCCGGGCCGGAACCCGGCATTCCGGATTCCGGCCCGCCCGAACTCGTCGTTACTTGATCTCGATGCGGCGCGTCGCGTCCTCGGGGCGCTTCGGCACCTGCACGGTCAGCACTCCCTCGGCGAGCTCCGCGCTCACCTGGTCGGGATCGACGCCCTCGGGGAGGGTGACGGCGTACCGGAACTGGCCGGTGCGGCGGGTGCGTCGGCGGAAGTGCCCTTCCCGCTCGGCGATCTCGCCGCTGACCGCCAGGGTCCCTTCGGTGAGGTCGACGGCGATGTCCTCGCGCTTGACTCCCGGCAGTTCGATCTCGACCGTGTAGGCCTCGTCCGTCTCGCGGACGTCGGCGGCCGGCGACCAGGCCGGTGTCCTGTCGTTCGCGGCGCCGGCGAGCAGGCGCTGCAGTTCGTCGAGCTCGCGCAGCGGGCTCCAGGTCGGGGTCGACGTGCGCAGCGGGCGCGCCGTGCGGGTGTGCAGTACCGGGAATGCCATCTCGTTCATCCCTTCTCGGGCTCGAGGCCCGCGGCTCGGGCCTGCCATCTCGTCCAACGGAGTTGCGGCAGGCCTTGTTCCTAAAGTTGAGCCTTGTTCGCTCAAGGCGATTTCTCGCGAGCCCGGGGGTCCACCTTAGCCTTATAGGGGTAGGGGGTATATGATGATGGTGTCGACAACGAAGGAGGCATGTCATGCGGGGTTACAGCGGCGACAAGGACGCCTATCTCAAGCGGCTACGCCGGATCGAAGGGCAGATCCGTGGGTTGCAGCGGATGATCGAAGACGACGAGTACTGCATCGACATCCTCACGCAGGTCTCGGCCGCTACGAAGGCGCTCCAGTCGCTCTCGCTGGGCCTGCTGGACGAGCACCTGAAGCACTGTGTCGCGGAGGCCGTCGCCGAAGGCGGCGAGACGGCCGACGAGAAGGTTCGCGAGGCCAGTGAGGCGATTGCCCGCCTCGTGCGCTCGTGACCGGCAAAACCATTGGTGATTCTGAAGAGAAGGCGATCGTGATGTTCGAGAAGACCTACACCGTGACCGGAATGACCTGCCAGCACTGCGTGGCGTCGGTGACCGAGGAGGTCGGCGAGGTCGACGGCGTGCGTGCCGTGAACGTCGACCTCGACACCGGAGCCGTCACCGTGAGCAGTGACGCCGAGGTGGCCGACGAGGCGGTGCGGTCGGCGGTTGAGGAAGCCGGGTACACGCTGGCTGCGTGAGGCTGCACGTCGGCAATGGATGATCCGTGAAGGAGGCGGTGATGACGGCCGGATCTCGGGCATCGGAGGGCGTCGAGGCCGCCGGGCAGGACCCGGCGGCGGAGCACGAGATCGAGCTCGCGATCAGTGGCATGACGTGTGCCTCGTGTGCGAACCGCATCGAACGCAAGCTCAATAAGCTGGACGGTGTCGCGGCGTCGGTGAACTACGCGACCGAGAAGGCGCGCGTGTCCTACCCCGAAGGGGTATCGCCGGACCGGCTGGTCGAGACGGTCGAAGCCGCCGGCTACGAAGCGGTGCTACCCGTCAGGGAGACGCCCGACACCACGGGAGCGCCTGGCGGGTCGGCCTCGGCCGAACCCGTGGACCGTGAGGCGGAATCGCTGCGGCAGCGCCTCATCGGCGCGATCCTGCTGTCGGTACCGGTGATCGTGCTGGCGATGGTGCCGCCGCTGCAGTTCGACAACTGGCAGTGGGCCTCGCTCGCGCTGGCGGCCCCGGTCGTGGTGTGGGCGGCGTGGCCGTTTCACCGCAGTGCGCTGGTCAACCTGCGGCACGGCGCAGCGACGATGGACACGCTGGTGTCGATGGGGGTGTCGGCTGCGTTCGCGTGGTCGCTGTACGCACTGTTCTTCGGCGGTGCGGGCATGCCCGGTATGACGCACGCCTTCGAGTTCACGATCCAACGCGGCGACGGCAGCACCAACATCTACCTCGAGGTCGCGGCAGGCGTCACGATGTTCCTGCTGGCAGGCCGGTACTTCGAGGCGCGTGCGAAGCGCCGCGCCGGTGCCGCGCTGCGGGCGTTGCTGGACCTGGGAGTCAAGGACGTCGGCGTCCTGCGTGACGGTCGCGAGGAGCGCATCCCCGTCGACCACCTCGGCGTCGGCGACCGGTTCGTCGTGCGGCCGGGGGAGAAGATCGCGACCGACGGCGTCGTCGTCGACGGCGTGTCCGCGGTCGATGCCAGCATGCTCACCGGCGAGTCGGTGCCGGTCGAGGTCACCGCGGGCGACACCGTCGTCGGGGCCACCGTCAACCAGGGCGGCAGGCTCGTGGTCGAGGCGACTCGCGTCGGCGGGGACACGCGGCTGGCGCAGATGGCCAAGCTCGTCGAGGACGCCCAGGCGGGTAAGGCGGAGGTGCAGCGGCTCGCCGATCGCATCTCCGGGGTGTTCGTGCCGATCGTCATCGTGCTGGCAGTGGGCACGCTGATCGGCTGGCTGGCCACCGGTGGTGCCGTCGAGGCGGCGTTCACCGCGGCCGTCGCCGTGCTGATCATCGCCTGCCCGTGCGCGTTGGGCCTGGCCACGCCGACGGCGTTGCTCGTCGGTACGGGCCGGGGCGCGCAGCTGGGGATCCTCATCAAGGGGCCCGAGGTACTGGAGTCCACGCGCCGGGTGGACACCGTCGTGCTCGACAAGACGGGCACCGTCACCACCGGCACGATGACACTCGGCGCGGTGCACGTCGCCGAGGGCACCGATCGCGTCGAGGCGTTGCGACTCGCCGGTGCCGTCGAGAACGCCTCACAGCACCCCATTGCCCGGGCGATCGCGGATGCGGCGGAACGGGAACTCGGCGACGTGCCGGAGGCCGGCGACTTCGCCACGACGAACGGCCTCGGGGTGCACGGTGTCGTCGACGGTCACGCCGTCGTCGTCGGCAGGGAGGCGCTGGCCAGGGAATGGAGCCTGACGCTGCCGGACGAACTCGTGGCCGCGAAGGAAGCCGCGGAACGCGACGGCAGCACCGCGGTGATCGCGGGCTGGGACGGCGAGGCACGTGCCGTGCTCGTCGTCAGTGATGAGGTCAAGGCGACGTCGGCCGAAGCGGTGCGGCGGATGCGGTCGCTGGGTTTGCGCCCGGTACTGCTGACCGGTGACAACGACGCCGTCGCGCGGGCTGTCGCCACGCAGGTGGGCATCGAGTCGGCGGACGTGATCGCCGAGGTGTTGCCCGAGGACAAGGTCGCCGTCGTGGAGCGGCTGCAGTCCGAGGGCCGGGTGGTCGCCATGGTCGGCGACGGCGTGAACGACGCCGCGGCACTGGCCTGCGCCGACCTCGGCCTGGCGATGGGAACGGGCACGGACGTCGCGATCGAGGCGGGCGACCTGACGCTCGTGCGCGGCGACCTGACCGCGGCCGCCGACTCCATCCGGTTGTCGCGCCGGACCCTGCGGACCATTCAGGGGAATCTGTTCTGGGCGTTCGGCTACAACGTCGCCGCGTTGCCGCTCGCGGCGGCCGGGTTGCTCAATCCGATGCTCGCCGGTGCCGCCATGGCACTGAGCTCGGTGTTCGTGGTGACGAACAGCCTGCGGCTGCGCCGCTTCTCCTGACCGGCGCCCCCAAGGGCACTTTGGTTGCACTCAATGCAACCAAAGTGCCCTTGGGGGCTTCTCGCGTGCATCAGCGCGGTGCTCTCAGCTGCTGCGCCAGTGCGGCACGCCGAGAAAGATCAGGCGGAGTTTCCGCTCGGCTTCGGCCGTGATCTCGGCCTCCGAGCCGGGGCGTGCTTCCAGTAGGTCGAGCACGGTCGCCAGCATCGCGGACACGATGAGGTCGGCCAGCATGCGCAGGTCGTCGGTCGACCAGTCGCGCAGGCCGTCGAAGCGTGCGAGGTCCACCGCCAGTTCGCCCGCGAGGAGTTTCAGCTCCACGCCGATGGTCTGGCGCACCGCGCCGGTGCCGCCGTAGCGCTCCCGCACCAGGAACCAGTAGTGCTCCTCGTGTGAACGCACGTGCTCCGAAAGAGTTCGCACCGATGCGCGGATGAGGTCGGCCGAACCACCGGGCGCGTTGCGTGCTCCGCGGATCATCGTCCGCAGCGTGCGCATCGACTCCTCGACGAGCGTGACGCCCAGTTCGTCCATCGACTCGAAATGACGGTAGAACGCCGTCGGCACGACACCGGCCTGCTTGGCGATCTCCCGCAGGCTCAACCCGGCGAATCCCCGCTCGGACGCCTGTCGCAGCGCCGCGTCGAGCAGTGCGCGCCGCGTCCGTTCCTTCCGCTCGTTGCGGGTCTCCGGTGCCGTCATGGCTGTCGAGCATACGTCGGCCGGTTCTGTAACCCCGTTCACATCGACCCTGGTCACCTTGCGCCTCCACCTGATCGCCTACAAGATTGAGTGTACAGTCGTTCACTGAAAATGGAGGCGCGGAATGGCGATGCGCACAGTGCGGCGAGCGGCGACCCGGCCGGGATCGCTGCCCGCCTCGCTCGCGTCACTGGCGGAGAAACTGCTGACGCCGCACGGGGTCGACCGCTACCTCGAACTGATCGACCCGATGCTGGTACGCAGCGAGATCCGCGGCGAGGTCGTGGCCCTGCGCAGGCCGACCAGGGATTCGATCACGCTGACGGTCCGCCCGAGCAGGGCGTGGCGGGGTTTCGCCGCGGGGCAGTTCGTCCGCGTCACCGTCGACATCGACGGGGTGCGGCGTACGCGCTGTTACTCGCCTGCCGGCAGTGCGCATCGCGGTGACGAGCTCGAGTTCACCGTCAAGGCGCACGAGGGCGGACTGGTCTCCCGGCACCTGCACGAACGTGGGCACGTGGGCATGGTGCTCGGGCTGTCACCGGCCGACGGCACCTTCGCGTTGCCCGAACCGCGGCCCGAATCGATCGTGCTCATCGCGGGAGGAAGCGGCATCACGCCGGTGTTGTCGATGCTGCGGACACTGGTCGACGAACGGCACCCGGGCGAGGTGTCGTTGCTGTACTACGCGCGGACCCCCGACGACGTGCCCTACGCCGACGAACTCGACGAGCTCGCGGCCAGGCGGGGCGTACGCATCCACGTCCGGCACACGGCGACCGACGGGCACTTCAACGCCGACCACCTTCGCCGGGTCGCACCGTGGTTCGCCCGCGCCACCACGTATCTCTGCGGGCCGTCGTCGCTGATGGAGGCGGTGCGCGCGCACTACGCCGACGCGGGGATCAGTGAACACCTGCACACCGAGGAGTTCGCGCCGCCGGTACTGACGGTCGCTGCGTCCGAGGCGGGCGGTCGCATCCGCTTCGTGCGCAGTGGGGTGGACATCGTGAGCGACGGTCGGCCGCTGCTGGAACAGGCCGAGGACGCGGGCCTGTCCCCGGAACACGGCTGCCGCATGGGTATCTGTTTCTCGTGCACCCAGCGCAAGGTGTCCGGCGTCGTGCGCACCGCGGGTGGCGAGGAATCGGCCGAGGACGACGAAGAAATCCAGCTGTGCGTCACCGCCGCGGTGGGTGACGTCGAGATCGACTGTTAGGAGCCACCTCATGACGGGCTTGCAGGACCGGCTCACGCCGGAACAGGTCGAAGAGTTCGGCCGCGAGATGGACGAACTGCGCCGGCGGGTCGTCGCCGACCTCGGCGCCGAGGACGTCGAGTACATCCAGAACGTCATCAAGACCCAGCGGGGCCTCGAGGTCACCGGAAGGGCGCTGATGTACGCCGGGTTCTTCCCGCCCGCCTGGCTCGCGGGAGTGGGCGCACTGTCGCTGGCGAAGATCCTCGACAACATGGAGATCGGCCACAACGTCATGCACGGTCAGTACGACTGGACGCGTGACCCGGCGCTGAGTTCGCAGCGGTTCGAATGGGACAACGTGGCGCCCGCCGAGAACTGGCGGCACTCGCACAACTACATCCACCACACCTACACCAACATCGTCGACAAGGACCGCGACGTCGGCTACGGCATCCTGCGCATCGACCCGGCGCAGAAATGGCACCCGTACTACCTCGGCAACCCGGTGTACGCGACGTTGCTGGCGATCTTCTTCCAGTGGGGCGTCATGCTCCACGACCTCGAGGTCGACCGGGTCCTCAAGGGCGAGCGCAAGTGGTCGGAGTTCAGCGAGGAGCGGCGCCGCATCGGCCGGAAGATGGGCAGGCAGATCGGCAAGGACTACGTGCTGTTCCCGCTGCTCACCGGGCCGCTGGCGCCGCTGACGTTCGCGGGCAACGCAGCGGCCAACCTGGCCAGGAACCTGTGGGCGTTCGGGATCATCTTCTGCGGCCACTTCCCGGCCGACGTCGAGAGCTTCTCCGAGGAGGAGACCGAACGCGAGACGCGCGGCCAGTGGTACCTGCGGCAGATCCTCGGCTCGGCCAACATCACCGGCGGCTCGCTGTTCCACATCCTCTCCGGCAACCTCTCGCACCAGATCGAGCACCACCTGTTCCCGGACATCCCGGCGCGGCGGTACCCGCAGATCGCGGGCGAGGTGCGGGCGATCTGCGAGAAGTACGGCCTGCCGTACCACACCGGACCGCTGCACAAGCAGCTGTGGTCGGTGGCGAAGAAGATCGTCAAGTTCGCGCTTCCCGGCAGCGGGGACCGCGAGCCCGAACCGGCTACAGTCGAGCGCGACCGGACACCTGCTGCGGCCTGAGGCACGCAGACACGACGAGGGAGGGTGACATGGTCGGCCGATTCGAGGCGGGCAAGGACACGGTGCAGGTACTCACCGAGCAGGCGGCGTCGCATGTCGGCAACATCGCCGGGATCATCACCGGCGCGGTGCGCGACGTCGCGCGCGAGACGGGCGACTGGGTGACCGAGTTGATCGAGATGCGGGAGGCCTCGGGGAAGGCCGTGGCCGACGAGGATCGGGAGACGGGCGACCGCTGAGCCCGGCACGCGCCTGTGTGGCGTGCGCCTCCCCGGGCGGACCGGGTGCGTACCCGGTGGTCATGATGTCCCGCGTGAGTGACGTGATGAGTACGGCAGACCTCGTCGACGAACACGGCGAGGCGCTGCGCGTGTGCGATACCCAGTTCCGGCAGTTCGGCTCGCACCGGGAGTTCTCCGGCAGGGTGCGAACGGTGTCCTGTCACCAGGACAACGGCCTGGTCAAGCAGCTGCTGAACTCGGAAGGCGAGGGCTGCGTGCTCGTGGTCGACGGCCGCGGGTCGCTGCACACGGCACTGACCGGTGACCTGATCGCGGGTGCCGCGGTGCGCAACGGCTGGGCCGGGCTGGTCATCAACGGCGCGGTGCGGGACTCGGCCGTGCTGGGCGGGTTGCCGCTGGGCGTGCAGGCTCTCGGCACGAACCCGCGCAAGAGCAGCAAGGACGGGGTCGGCGAGGTCGACATCCCGGTCGAGTTCGGCGGCGTCACCTTCCACCCCGGCGACACGCTGTACGCCGACGACGACGGCGTGGTGCTGCTGCCACGGGCCTGACCGGCCGCGCGGCCGACTCCGGCTCCGTCCACGACTCGCGGCGGGCCGGGGGTGATGCGCCGGGGCGCCGCGGTCAGACTGACGGCATGCAGGCTGTCGTCTACGCCGGTTACGGCGAACCGCCCGTGCTCACCGATGTCCCGGAGCCGGAGTGCCCGTCCGACGGCGTGGTGGTCGCCGTGCGCGCCACCGGCGTGTGCCGGTCGGACTGGCACGCCTGGAAGGGGCACGAGCAGGTGCCGTTGCCGCAGATCCCTGGACACGAACTGGCCGGTGTCGTCACCGAGGTCGGCGTGGACGTCACGCGCTGGCAGCCCGGCGCGCGGGTGACGGTGCCGTTCGTGTGCGGGTGCGGGCGGTGTGAGTACTGCGCCGCCGGTGAGGCGCAGGTTTGCCCCCATCAGACGCAGCCGGGCTTCACCGGGCCGGGCTCCTACGCCGAGCGCGTGGCATTGCACGCGGCCGACCTCAATCTCGTGCCACTGCCCGAGACCGTGGGTTTCACGGCGGCCGCCTCGCTCGGCTGCAGGGTCGCCACGGCGTTCCGCGCGGTCATGGTCCACGGTCGGGTCGGGCCGGGGGACTGGCTGGCGGTGCACGGCTGCGGTGGCGTGGGACTGTCGGCGGTGCAGATCGGGGTCGCGCTGGGCGCGCGGGTGGTCGCCGTCGACGTCGCGGATTCGCCGCTCGACAACGCGCGCCGCCTCGGTGCGCAGGCCGTCGTGAACTCGGCTGGATCGGATGCTCCGGAGACGGCGGCGGCCGTGCGGGAGCTCACCGGCGGCGGGGCGCACGCGTCGATGGACGCCTTCGGTTCGGCCGGTACGTGCATCTCGTCGGTGCGGAGTCTGCGCCGCCGCGGCAGGCACGTGCAGGTCGGCCTGCTGTTCGGGGAGGCGGCGACCCCGCCGATCCCGATGGACGTCGTCACCGCGCAGGAGCTGGAGGTGCATGGTTCCCACGGGATGCCGGCGCGCGACTACCCGCAGCTGCTCGCGATGCTCGCCGACGGCACGCTGCGCCCCGAGGAGCTGATCGGCGAGACCATCGGCCTCCGGCAGGCACCGGCCGCACTGGAGGCGATGGACGAGCCGACGGCCGGCACCGGCGCAGGGATGACCGTGGTCGAATTGCCCGGCTGAGTCACCGGCGAGCGAGGCGGTCGTCGGCAGGGGCGAGTGGGGTTCCGCTCACGCACCGCCCGTGGATCGACTGCCCGTACGGGCCCGCTCGACGGCGAGTTCGAACGACGGGCCGTGTCCGGGTGGGTGGTGGCGTGCCGCCGCGCCCAGGTGCGCCTCACGGAGGTCGTCCATGAAGCTTTCCCACAGCGGAGGGCCGCCGTCTTCGAGGACCTCGGCGTAGCGGCTCAGCTCGTCGTCGGCTCCGAGCTGCCTCCTGCCCCACACCCCGATCTGGACGAACACCGGCACCAGCGTGATGGCCCGTTCGGTCAGGTTGTAGAGCGCCTTCTGTTTGTGTCCGGGGTCGTCGCTCCTGGTGAGCAGTCCGCGGTGGACCAGTAGTTTCAGCCGGTCGGCGAGGATGTTGGTGGAGATGCCTTCGTCGCAGGTGAGCAGCTCACGGTAGTGCCGCTTCCCGGCGAAGACGATGTCGCGGAGCACCAGCAGCGTCCAGCGGTCCCCGAAGACCTCCAGCGACAGGTTGACCGGGCACAGGGAACGAGGAGACGCGGTCATCCGATCCGGCTCTGCCATCCGCTTCGATTCTCCAACCGGTTGTGTTCTTGCATCGGTCACCTCTAGTCTACAACTGCTTGCAAAATTGCAGCGGTAGCTGATCCGAGGAGGAACGATGCAGGCACATCCCGTCGTCGAGGCGATTCCACCCGTCGGCCGCGGGACCGCGCTCGACGCGCAGGCCGAGCTGGAACCGCTGTCCTGGGCCGAGGCCGAACGCCGCCTCAACACCGACGCGTCCTGTTGGCTCGCGACCGTGCGCCCCGACGGGGCGCCGCACGTGGCTCCGCTGTTCGCGGTGTGGTCGGAGTCCCGGGTGTACGTGTGCTCGAAGGACACGACACGCAAGAGCAGGAACCTCATCGCGGACGGCCGGTGCGTGGTCACCACCGACGTCGACGCGGCGCACGTGATCGTCGAGGGTCGTGGCCTACGGGTGTCCGATGAGGACACGCTCCGGCGCACATCGGATGCCTTCGCTGCGGTCTACGGCTGGCCGACGACGGTCGCGGGGGAGCTGCTCGACGCTCCGTTCGGCGCGCCGACCTCCGGTGGGCCGCCGTACGCGGTATTCGAGATCGCCCCGGAGACGGCGTTCGCGTTTCCCATGGAGGGCACGTTCCTGCCGACCCGGTGGCGATTCACGTGACCCGGTGCGCTGCCATGTGAGCGGCTCAGCTGCGGAGGCGATACTCCTTGAGCAGGCCCTTGCTGATGATCGTCTTCTGGATCTCGCTCGTACCCTCGCCGATGAGCAGGAACGGCGCCTCGCGCATGAGGCGTTCGATCTCGTACTCCGTGGAATAGCCGTAGCCGCCGTGGATGCGGAACGCCTCCTGGGTGACCTCGGCGCAGTACTCGCTGGCGATGAGCTTGGCCATGCCGGCTTCGACGTCGTTGCGTGCGCCGGAGTCCTTGAGGCGTGCGGCGTTGACCATCATCAGGTGGGCGGCTTCGACCTTCGTGGCCATCTCGGCCAGCTTGAACGAGATCGCCTGGTGCTCGGCGATGGGCTTGCCGAACGTCTCGCGCTGCTGGGCGTACTCGATCGCCAGCTCGAAGGCACGGATCGCGATGCCGCACGCACGAGCCGAGACGTTCACGCGACCGACCTCGATGCCGTCCATCATGTACGAGAAGCCCCGGCCGGGAGCTTCGCCGAGCACCATGTCGGAGCCGATACGGAAGCCGTCGAACACGGCCTCGGTGGTGTCGACGCCCTTGTAGCCCATCTTGTCGATCTTGCCGGGAATCGTGAGCCCCGGCAGCACCTCGCCGTAGCCCTCCGGCTTCTCGACGAGGAAGGTCGTCAGGTTCCGGTGCGGGCTGTCGGCACCCTCGTCCGTGCGGGCCAGCAGTGCGACGAGGGTGGACGTGCCGCCGTTGGTGAGCCACATCTTGGCGCCGTCGATGACGTACTCTCCCCCGCCGGCCACGCCCCCACTGGCGGAGGCGCCCCCATTACTGTCGAGGGTGGCCTTCGTGCTGATCGCGGCGACGTCGGAACCGAGGCCGGGTTCGGACATCGAGAACGCGCCCCGCACCTCGCCGGTGGCCATGCGCGGCAGGAAGTGGCGTTTCTGAGTCTCGGTGCCGTGCCGGGCGATCATGTGGGCCACGATGAAGTGGGTGTTGATCACGCCCGACACGCTCATCCAGCCCCGCGCGATCTCCTCGACGACGAGCGCGTACGTCAGCAGTGACTCGCCGAGCCCGCCGTACTCCTCAGGGATGGTGATGCCGAACAGCCCCATCTCCTTCATGCCCTCGACGATCTCGGCGGGATAGGTGTCGCCGTGCTCGAGTTCCTGTGCATGCGGGATGATCTCGTTGTCGACGAACTTCCTTACCGTCGCCAGGATCTCGGACTGCACATCGGACAGTCCTGCGGTGTGCGCCAAGCGGGCCATGGCTGTGCGGCCTCCAAGGGAGCGGTGTGGGTTCGCGCCCCGCCCGCCGGGCCGGCGGACGGGGCGTCGGTCTGAGGGCGGCCGGCCGGGTGGCATGCCAGCCGCGGGTGTCAGCCTGTGACGCGTTCGACGACCGCGGCGAGGCCCTGACCACCGCCGATGCACATCGTTTCCAGGCCGTAGCGCACTTCGCGCCGGTCCATTTCCCTGGCCAGGGTGGCGAGGATCCGCGTGCCGGTCGCTCCGACGGGATGGCCGAGCGAGATGCCGGAGCCGTGGACGTTGAGGCGGTCGAAATCGCCGGCCCCGAAGTTCCACTCGCGCGTGCACGCGAGCACCTGTGCGGCGAACGCCTCGTTGAGCTCGATGAGGTCCATATCGGACAGTGCCAGGCCGGCGCGGTCCAGCGCCTGCCGTGACGCCGGAACCGGCCCGATGCCCATCGTTTCGGGCGGCACCCCGGCGACGGCCCACGAAACGATCCGCACCAGCGGGCGCAGGCCCAGCTCGGCGGCCTTGTCCGGGTGGGTCACGATGCACATCGCGGCCGCATCGTTCTGTCCGCTGGCATTGCCCGCGGTGACGGTCGCGTCCGAGTCCTGCTTGCCGAGCACGGGTTTCAGTCCGCCCAACGTCTCGAGCGAGGCATCGGCGCGCGGGTGCTCATCGGTATCCACAACGGACTCGCTCTTGCGGGTGCGAACGGTCACCGGCACGATCTCCTCGGCGAACACGCCGGACCGCTGCGCCGCCACGGCGCGCTCGTGGGAGGTCAGGGCCAGCCGGTCCTGCTCCTCGCGCGGGATCGAGTATTCGCGGCGCAGGTTCTCGGCGGTCTCCAGCATCCCGCCCGGCACGGGATGGTTCCGGCCGCCCGCGGTGATGCGGCCCCGGGCGAGTCCGTCCTCCAGCATCACGCCGGCACCCTTGACGCCCCAGCGCATCTCGGTGGAATAGAACGCCACGTTGCTCATACTCTCGGCGCCGCCGGCCACGACGACGTCGCTCGCCCCGCTCTGCACCTGCATCGCGGCCTGCAGCACCGCCTGCAGCCCGGAACCGCAGCGGCGGTCGATCTGCATGCCGCCGGTGTGCTCGCCCAGCCCGGAGTTGAGCGCGACCATGCGGCCGATCGCGGGTGCTTCGCTGGTCGGATAGCAGTGGCCGAGTACGACGTCGTCGACCGCATCCGGGGCGACGCCGCTGCGCTCCAGCAGACCGCGCAGTGCGACCTCGCCGAGGTCGGCGGCGCTCAGCGGACGGAGGACGCCACCGAACCGGCCGATCGGGGTGCGGACCGGTTCGCAGATCACGGCCTCACGGGTCGTTCCGGTGCTCATCACATGAACCTCCCACCGGTGACCTCGAGCACGGTCCCGGTCATGTAGGACGACAGATCGGAGGCGAGGAACAGCGCCACGCTCGCCACTTCGGACACCTCGCCGGCCCGTTGCATGGGGATCTCGGCCATCTTGTGATCCCACACGTGTTCGGGCATGGCCTCGGTCATCGCCGAGCGGATCAGGCCCGGCTGGATCGCGTTCACCCGCACGCCGTGGTGGGCCATCTCCTTGGCGGCCGCCTTGCTCATGCCGACGATGCCCGCCTTGGCCGCCGAGTAGTTGGTCTGGCCGGCCATGCCGACCTTGCCGGACAGCGACGAG
Organism: Prauserella salsuginis; assembly: GCF_024648885.1. Lineage (GTDB taxonomy): Bacteria > Actinomycetota > Actinomycetes > Mycobacteriales > Pseudonocardiaceae > Prauserella > Prauserella salsuginis. The sequence goes on from NZ_JANBBF010000009.1 coordinate 709,008, forward strand.
ATGTTGACGATCGCGCCGCTCTGCTGCGCGCGCATGATGGCGGAGGCCTTCCGCAGGCCGTTCCACGTGCCTTTCAGGTGGACCTCGATGACCTGGTCGAACTGCTCCTCGGTCATCGTCCGCATCGTGGCGTCGCGGGTGATGCCCGCGTTGTTGACCAGGACGTCGAGCGCGCCGAAGCGGTCGGTGGCGGCGGCCAGGAGCGCGTCGACGTCGTCCGGTGCGGTGACGTCGCAGCGCACGGCCGTCGCGACGGCGGAGCCGCCGAGCTTCTCCGCCGCGGCCGTTGCCGCCTGGTCGTCGACGTCGCCGACGACCACCCGCGCACCGTCGGCGACGAATCGTTCGGCGATGGCGAAGCCGATTCCTTGTGCGGCGCCGGTGATCACGGCGACCTTGCCGTCGAGCAGACCCATGTGGTGGCGGTGTCCCTTCTCTGTGGATGCTGGCGTACGGATCACGCGGGGCCCGCGACGAGCCCGGCGTCGTGCAACCTGCCGATCTCGGCAGGGCTGAGGCCGAGGCGTTCGCTCAGTACCGCGTCGGTGTCGGCGCCCAGCGCCGGTGCGGATTGCGGTGGGCGGGCTTCGCCCGCCGTGCGGATGGGACCGGCTGCGGCGGCCATCGGGCCGATGCCGGGCTGGTCGATCTCCCGTACCACGGACGTGGCGTCGGCGAGCGCCAGCCGGGTGGCCTCGGCCATGTCCCGGTAGGGACCCCACAGCACGCGGGACTCGTCGAGCAGGTCGGCGACCTCGTCGTAGGGGCGCGCGGCGAACCACGGCCGCAGGATCGCCTCGATCGTCTCGCGGAACCGGTAGCGATCGGACTCGTCCGACAGGTCGGCACCGAGCGCGGGTTCGAGCGCGGCGAACACCTCCGTGGTGCCGGTGGCCCTGCACAGCGCGGTCCACTGGCCGCCGGTGAGCGCGACGACGATGACCCGGCGGCCGTCGGCAGTGGGGAAGTCGACGCCGAAGCTGCCGTAGGTGTGGTTGCCGATGCGCTCGCGGCTGCGGCCCGTCCGATGGGCCTCGGCGAGCCAGCCGAGGTCGCCGACGGCCGCCAGCGCCACGTCGGACAGCGCGATCGTCGACGACGCACCCGCACCGGTGCGGGTGCGACGGTGCAGCGCGGCGAGAATCGCCGTCACGGCGTACTGGCCGCACAGGAAATCCCAGGCCGGCAGGGCATGGTTGACCGGACCGTGGTGGTCGGCCGGGCCCGTGAGATCCGGAACGCCGACGGCGGCGTTGACCGTGTAGTCGACGCCGGGCTTGCCTCCCGCCGCTCCTTCGACGTGCACGTGGATCGTGTCGGCCCGACGGGCGGACAGTTCGTCCGAGGTCAGCCGGGCGCGCCCCGCGACGTTGTCGAGGTAGATCCCGGCGTCGGGGCCGGGATCGGTGGCCAGCGCGAGGAGGAGTTCGCGGCCTTCCGGGGCGCGGAAGTCGAGGGCGAGCGAACGTTTGCCCTTGTTGAGGCTGGCCCAGTACAGGCTCGTGCCCCGATCGTCGACGGGCCAGCGGTGGAAATCGCCTCCGCCGCCGGGCGGGTCGACCCGTAGCACGTCGGCGCCGAGCCTGGCCAGTGCCATGCCTCCCGAAGGCCCAGCCACGAAGCTAGCGCATTCGACGACACGGAGTCCGGCGAGCGGGTCGGCCGCAGAGGTCGGAGGCCCGGGCGCCGTCATGCCCGCGGTCCGGCGGCGCCGACGGGGCGGACGTGGGCACCGGGCGCGGGCGCTGCGGACATGAGGGCGGCAGGCTCGAGTGCTGTGTGCACCGGCGCGACGAGCCTGCGTGCCGTGGGCACGGGCGCGACGAGTTCGGGTGCCACGAGCTCGGGCGCGACCGGCAACGGCGCGACCGGCAACGGCGCGACCGGCAACGGCGCGACCGGCATGGGCTCATCGGGCATGTCCGCGACCTCCAACGGTGCAGGCGGGCGTCCTTCTATTTTTTATAGCCCAAATATATGATCTGGGGAAGGGTCGAACCTCGGCGGATGTGAGTGAGGCGGGTCATGACGAACACGACGTCACGCACCAGGGGAAAGCGGTCCCTGCCCGACCAGGTCGCCGCGCACGTACGCGAGCTCATCATGTCCGGGCAGTTGCGATTCCCCGAGTTCGTACGGCTCGATCAGGTCGCCGCCGACCTCGGCATCAGCGTCACGCCGGTCCGCGAGGGACTGCTGACGCTGCGTGCCGAGGGCTTGTTGCAGCTCGAACCGCGGCGCGGGTTCATGGTCGCCCCGCTGTCGGGGGACGACGTCCGCGACCTGTTCTGGGTGCAGGCGCAATTGGAAGGCGAGCTCGCGGCACGCGCGGCACCGCGGCTGTCCGACGACGACCTCGCCCGGCTCGACGAGCTGCAGCGGGGCCTCGCCGACGCGCTCGCCGAGGGCAGGCTCGACGAGATCGAGGACCTCAACCACCGGTTCCACCACCTGCTGGCGATGGCGGGTCGGTCGCCCAAGCTGACGTGGTTTCTCGGGCAGGCGGTCAAGCACACGCCGTCGCGCTACTACGAGACGATCGACGGCTGGGTGCAGGCGTCCGTCGACGACCACTATCCGATTCTCGAGGCGCTGCACGCGCGAGATCCGGAGGCCGCGCGAAAGGCCATGCAGGACCACATCCGTCACGCCGGTGAGCTGCTCGGGCGGCATGTCGATCGCCGCGCCGCCGAGTGAGATCGCCGTACCGGGCGAAGCGACGGTGCCGGGTGAGATTTGCCGTGCCGGGCGGACCGCGCTCCGGTCCGGAGTCGTCCTCGTGCGCGGCGGTCGGCGTCGTGTGAAACGCCCGTGATGTCCGTACGCTGACCCGTATGAGGATCAGGAAGACGGTCGCGGCATTGGCCGCGGTGAGTGCGCTCGGTGGAGTGGCCGCCTGTGACGAGCCGGTCGAGGACGACGGCAACCAGCAGGAGGAAGACGGCGGCGGCCAGTACGGCGACGAAGGCCGCGACGAGGACGACGGCGACGGTGAGGGCGGCGAGGACTGACCGTCCCCGGCCCGGTCGATCACGGCCTCCGATCGGGCCACGCCACCGACCACGGGATTGAGTCGCCTCGCTGTCCGGGTAGTCCACGGCGACGTGGGAATACCCGGACACGAGGGGATCCGACATGGCCGGACAGGCGACCGTGACCGATGTTCATCCGCTCCACGACGACGAGTTGCACGCACTCGATGCGTACTGGCGCGCGGCGAACTATCTGTCGGTCGGGCAGTTGTACCTGCTGGACAACCCGCTGCTACGGGAGCCGCTGCGGGGCGAGCACCTCAAGCCGCGGTTGCTGGGTCACTGGGGCACCACCCCCGGTCTGAATTTCGTCTACGCGCACCTGAACCGGATGATCCGGCGCCGCGACCGCAACGTCATGTACGTGATCGGCCCTGGCCACGGCGGTCCTGGCCTGCTGGCGAACAGCTGGCTCGAAGGTACCTATTCGGAGGCCTATCCCGCCGTCGGGCAGGATGAGGAAGGCATGCGCCGGCTGTTCCGCGAGTTCTCGTTCCCCGGTGGCATGCCGAGCCACGTGGCCGCGGAGACGCCCGGTTCGATCCACGAGGGCGGAGAGCTCGGCTACTCGCTGGCACACGCCTACGGTGCGGTGCTGGACAACCCGGACCTGCTGGTCGCGTGTGTGATCGGGGACGGCGAGGCGGAGACGGGGCCGCTGGCCACCAGCTGGCACATCAACAAGTTCCTCAACCCCGCAACCGACGGTGCAGTGCTGCCGATCCTGCATCTCAACGGGTACAAGATCGACAATCCGGCGGTTCTCGCCCGTATCCCGCGCGAGGAGCTCGACGCGCTGCTGCGCGGCTGCGGTTACGTGCCGTACTACGTCGACGGTGACGAGCCGGCCACGATGCACCGGGAGATGGCCGCCACGATCGACCGCATCATGGGCGAGATCGACGTCATCCAGCACAGCGCACGCGAAGGAGAACTCACCGGCCGTCCACAGTGGCCTGTCTTGGTGCTGCGCACCCCGAAGGGATGGACAGGTCCGATCGAAGTGGACGGTATGCCGATCGAGGACACGTGGCGTTCGCACCAGATCCCGCTGGCCGAGGTGCGGGAGAACGCCGGGCATCGGGAGCAACTGGAGTCGTGGCTGCGGTCTTATCGGCCGGCGGAGCTGTTCGATGAGCGTGGTGCGCCCCGTCCCGAGCTGGTGGCGCAGGTCCCGGCGGGCGGCCGCCGCATGGGGGCGAACCCGCACGCCAACGGCGGACTGCTGCTGAAACCGTTGCGACTGCCCGATTTCCGCGAGTACGCCTCGGAGGTGACGAAGCCCGGGTCGACGATGTCGGAGCCGACACGGGTGCTGGGACGTTGGTTGCGGGACGTGATGCGCGCCAACGACGATCACCGGAATTTCCGCCTGTTCGGCCCGGACGAGACGGCGTCGAACCGGCTCGACGCGGTCTACGACGGGACCGCGAAACAGTGGCTCGGCGAGCTCCGTGGCACGGACGAAAACCTGGCCAGGGACGGGCGCGTCATCGAGATGCTGTCCGAGCACGTGTGCCAAGGCCTGCTCGAAGGGTACCTGCTCACCGGCAGGCACGGGCTGCTGTCCTGCTACGAGGCGTTCATCCACATCGTGGACTCGATGTTCAACCAGCACGCGAAGTGGCTGAAGACGAGCAAGGGACTCGACTGGCGCAGGCCCGTCGCATCGCTGAACTACCTGTTGACCTCGCACGTGTGGCGGCAGGATCACAACGGCTTCTCGCACCAGGACCCCGGGTTCATCGATCACGTGATGAACAAGAAGGCCGAGATCATCCGCGTCTACCTGCCGCCCGACACGAACACGCTGCTGTCGGTGGCCGACCACTGCCTGCGCAGCCGCGACTACGTCAACGTCGTGGTGGCGGGCAAGAACCGGACGCCGGAGTGGCTGGACGCCGACGAGGCGGTGCTGCACTGTGCCCGCGGCGCTGGCATCTGGGAGTGGGCGAGTTCGGACGCCGGCAGGGAACCGGACGTGGTGATGGCGTGTGCAGGGGACGCGCCGACACTGGAAGTGCTGGCCGCGACGTCGATCCTGCGGGAGCGCCTGCCGGAGTTGGCGGTGCGGGTGGTCAACATCGTCGATCTGATGCGGCTGCAGCCGGCGAGCGAGCATCCGCACGGCATGACGGACGCCGAGTTCGACGCGCTGTTCACGACGGACCGGCCCGTGCTGCTGGCGTATCACGGCTATCCGTGGCTGATCCACCGGTTGACGTACCGGCGGCGCAACCATCGGAACATCCACGTCCGCGGCTACAAGGAGGAAGGCACGACGACCACGCCGTTCGACATGGTCGTGCGTAACGACATGGATCGGTTCCGCCTGGTCATCGATGTGCTGGACCGGGTGCCCCAGCTCGGGGTTCCGGCAGCGCGGCTGCGGCAGGACATGGTCGACACCCGCACCCGCCACGACGCGTGGACCCGCGCGCACGGTGACGACCTGCCCGAGGTGCGGGACTGGGTCTGGCAGTCGTGACGGGAGCGCCGGTGCACGTGCTGGTGGTCAACGCCGGATCGTCGAGCCTGAAGCTACGGCTGCTCGACGCCGCCGACGAGGTCGTGGATGCCGTGGCCCTCGAGAACTGGGACGGAGCCGACACGGCCGAACTGGAGAGGTTCGTGCGCCGCCTGCCCTCGGTCGATGCCGTGGGGCACCGCATCGTCCACGGCGGACGTCGGTTCAGCGAACCGGTGCGGATCGACGACGAGGTGCGCGAGGCGATCGGCGGCCTGGCCGATCTCGCCCCGCTGCACCAGCCGCGTGGCGTGGCCGGGATCGATACGGTGGCGCAGGTGCTGCCGGGCACACCGGCGGTCGCGTGCTTCGACACGGCGTTCCACACGACGATCCCGGACGCGGCAGCCACGTACGCGCTGCCCGCGGAATGGAATCGCCGGTGGGGGCTGCGCCGGTACGGGTTCCACGGCCTGTCGCACGCCTACGTGACCAGGAGGGCGGCTGAGCTGACGAGGCCACCGGAGCGGGAACCGCGGATCGTGTCCTGCCACCTCGGGGCCGGCGCGTCACTCGCGGCGGTTGCGGGCGGCCGATCGGTCGACACGACGATGGGCTTCACGCCACTGGCGGGGCTGGTGATGGCGACCCGCACCGGAAGCGTCGATCCCGGCCTGGTGCTGTGGTTGCAGCAACAGGCGGGAATGGACGCCGACTTTCTGTCGCACGCGCTGGAGCGCGAGTCCGGTCTCGCGGGACTGTCCGGCGGAACCGGCGACATGCGCGAGATCATGTCCGGAATGGACTCCGGTGACGAGGCGTGCCGGCTGGCGTTCGACGTGTACGTCCACCGGCTGCGACGCGAGATCGCGGCGATGACGGGCAGTCTCGGCGGGATCGACGTGCTGGTGTTCACCGGCGGCGTGGGGGAGCACAACGCCCGGGTGCGGGCCGAGGCCGCCGGTGGACTGCGGTATCTGGGCGTGACCCTGGACACGAAGGCCAACGAGGCGTGTACCGGGGAGGCCGACATCAGCGGGGCAGCGGCGCCGGTGCGCACGCTCGTGGTCCCCGCTCGGGAGGACCTCGAGATCGCCGCCCACACCCGTCGCACGCTCGCCGAGTGACGGGTGTGGGCGGGGACCTCAGTCCCGGCCGGGTGGCGTCAGCAGCGAGCGCATGGCCACGACGTCCCGGTCGCCGTAGCCGTGCACCACGGTGCTCAGCAACTGCGCCAGGGTCTGCGCGGACACGGGGGTGGGAATCCCGAGCCTCCCCGCCGCGTCCACCGCGAGTCGGAGGTCCTTCGCCGCGAGTGCCGTGCTGAACCGGGCCGTGTCGTCGCCCGCGATCATCCACGGGAGGCGGACCTGCGATTGGAACGAGTAGGCGCCGGTGTCATCGAGCGCCGAGGCGAACAGTTCCGGGTCGATCCCGGCCTTCTCCGCGAGCGTGAAACCCTCGCTCAGCACGGCGACGTTCGTCATCCCGATCATGTTCGAGATGAGTTTGAACACGGCCGCGGCCGACGGTGAACCGAAGTCGTACGTCCGCTCGCCCATCCGGTCGAACACCGGGGCGAGGGTGGTGATCGCCGCGCCGGAACCGCCCGCGAACAGTGGGATGGCGCCTTGCTCCGCAGCGGCCGGGGTCTTTCCCAGGGCGCAGTGGACGAACGCGTGACCGTGTTCGGCGAGCATGGTCTCCAGTTGGTCGGCCGTGGCGGGGTCGATGGTCGACACGTCGACAGCGATCGCGGTCCCGGACAGGTGCGGTGCCACCTCCCGCCACACCTCCGTGACGACCTCCGGCGTGGGAAGGCTGGTGAACACGACGTCGGCGTCCTTCGCCGCTGCCGCGGCGCTCTCGGCGGCTTCGGCACCGACTGCGGTACAGCGCTCCACTGCGGACGGCGAGGTGTCGGCGACCCGGACGTCGTACCCGCCGGTGGCGAGGCGGCGGGCCACGGCGCCGCCCATGTTGCCTGCGCCGATGAATGCGATTCTCATTCGAGCATCTCCTTTGTGGTCCCGCGTGGGGATCGGGTGTGCGCGTACGGCCGTCACACGGCTGGATGTCGGTCGGGTGCCGCTGCAGCGAGGTCGGCCGCTTCCTCGGCATCGACGTCCACGCGGGTGGGTTCCCATCTGATCGCCAGCAGGACGAGGAGGCCGAGCAGCGGGGCCGCTGCGACGACGTAGAACACGCCGGTTCCCAGGTTCGCGCTGAGGATGGGGAAGAAGAACAGCGAGACCATGGATCCGATGCGCAGCATCGCCTGGCCGAAACCGCTGCCGACGCCGCGAAGGGACGTCGGATAGCTCAGGGTTGCGATGGTCATGCCCTGAGCGCCGGGGCCGTAGGAGTGGAAGAACACGAACACCCCGAGCATCGCTCCGACGAGGATCAGCATCGCGCCTTCTGCGTCGCCGACCAAACCCAGGCCGATGAGCATCGCGAAGCAGACGGCGAAGCCGCCGGCCGCGAGCTTCCAGGAGCCGAGCTTGTTGCTCAACCGCACACCGAGCAGGCCGCCGAGGACGCCGAACACGAGGTTGAAGATCAGCGGGCCCACGATGGAGGTGAGTCTGCCCTGGTGCAGGAGCGCCGCGATGATCACCGGCAACGCGAACCCGACGGCGTAGTACTGCACCGATTGCAGCGCGCTCACCGACGCGGCCAGAATCGTACGTGCTCGGTAGCGCGGGCTGAACAGGCGTGCGAACTCGCGCAGTCCGGACGACGGCGGCCCTGTCGCGGCGGGTTCCTGTGCCGAGTCGTCGACGGTGACGGTGAGTCCGTACGACGACTGAAGAATCTCGGCGGCTCGGTGTAGATCACCCTGTCGAGCGGCCCATGCGGGCGATTCGTTCATGTACCGATGCCGGATGAGCATCACGATGAGAGCAGGAACAGCGCCGAAGCCCACGGCCCACCGCCAGAGGTCGGCGTGGCCCGATTCCGGTATCAGGAAGTAGAAGGGCACCAGCACCAGGAAGCTGCAGCCGGTGGCGAAATACCACATCGGCTGCCACAGCGACACCTTTCCGCCGCGGCCGCGGAGCGCGTTGAACTCGGCGATGAATGCCAGCGCGACGGGGAAGTCGATACCTATCCCGATGCCGAGGACGAATCGCGCTCCGGTGAGTAGCTCGAAGGTGGGTGCGACCGCGCAGGCCAGGGCGGCGACGACGAAGAAGACCATGTCGGCCATGAACATCTTGTAGCGCCCGATGCGGTCGACGAGGTATCCGCCGACCAGGGCGCCGAGGAGTGCACCGACCATGATGGAGGCCGATACGATGCCTTCTTGGATCGAGCTGAGCTCGAAGGTGACCGCGATGTCCTTGAGGCCGAAGGCGATCGCCGAGAAGTCGTAGGCGTCGATGAAGATCCACCGAGGGCGATGATGGTGATCGCCGTCGATTTACCGCCTTTGGCCCGTCCGGAATTGATGAGCTCGTTGACGTCCGCCGCCGATGAGATGACAGGGGGCGGGTCGGAGTGTGGGGTCGGCATGATGAGACGTCCTTGTCCATGGCCGTTCGGTACTCGGATCAGAGACCGATCGCGACGTACCTGGTCTCTTCGAACTCTTCGATGCCTGCGGCTGCGCCTTCGCGGCCGAGGCCGGATTGTTTGGTCCCGCCCATCGGGGCGAACGCAACACTGGGAAGCGGATTGTTGACACCGACGATGCCGTTGTCCAACTGCTCCGACCAGCGCCATGCGCGTGCCTGATCGCGGGTGTACACATACGCGGCCAGGCCCATCTCGGTGCCGTTGGCCGCGGCGAGTGCTTCCTCCTCGGTGTGGAATGGGAACACTCCTGCTACGGGGCCGAACACCTCCTCGGTCGCCAGCCGGACGTGACCGGGGACATCGGCCAACAGGGCGGGCCGGGCGAAATTCGGGCCCGGTACCTCGGTGTCACGGGTCAGCTTGTGTGCGCCGGCGGCGACGGCCTCCTGGACGATCGCCTCGACCTCGCGCACCCGGTCGTGATCGATGCACGGACCGAGGTCGGGGGTGGGCTCGGCGAGTCCGTCGCCGATCGACATCGCATCCATGGCCGCTGCCAGCCGCTTGGTGAACTGCTGATAGACCGCTGCGTGCACCAGGAAGCGGTTGGCCGCGATGCAGGATTGTCCGGTGTTGCGGAACTTCGCGAGCATGGCGCCCTCGACTGCGGCGTCGATGTCGGCGTCGTCGAACACGACGAAGGGCGCATTGCCGCCGAGTTCGAGCAGCGGCCGCACGATCCGACCGGCGGCGGCGGTCAAGATGCGCCTGCCCACTTCGGTCGATCCGGTGAAACTGACGACCCGCACCGCCGGATGGCCCAGGTACCCTGCGGTGATCTCGGCTGCGGGGCCGTGGACGAGGTTGAGCACGCCCGGCGGCAGACCGGCATCGTGGAGGCAGCGCACGAGTTCGGTCGCCGCCAGGGGTGCCTTCTCCGACACCCGCGCCACCACGGTGCATCCCGCTGCGAGCGCCGGGGCCAGCTTGCGAGCCTGAATGGAGCACGGGAAGTTCCACGGGGTCAGGCTCGCGACGACGCCCGCGGGTCTGCGCATGCTGAGGTGCCTGCGGTCCGCTGCCTCGTGGGTATGCACCGTACCGGCAGGCCGGCGTGCCTCTTCGGCGAACCAGCGCAGGTATTCGGCCGAGAAGGCGATCTCGCCGATTCCCTCGGGAAGGCGTTTTCCCGCCTCCCTGGCCAGCAACGTGCCGAGCTCCGTCGAGCGTTCGCGGAGCAGGTCTGCGGCCCGCAGGAGGATATCGGCGCGCTGTCGTGGTGGTGTCGCGGCCCAGCCGGGGAACGCGTCGGCCGCGGCGTCGGCCGCCGCAGTGGCCTCCGCGCCGCCTCCACAGGCGACGGTTCCGATCACGGTGTCATCGACCGGATTCCGTACGTCCCGGACCGATTCCGTGTCGAACCACTCGCCGTTCACGAGCATGGTCCCTTGCCCCATCAACGACTCCTCACGTTTTGGCGAGAGGTCTTACCTCTTGCGGGGGTGACGGTAGCGGGTGCACGAGTGCGGGACAAGTCCCGCATCGATCGTCGGGTCAGCCGCGGTCGCGTTCGGACTGCGTACGGCGCACCGATGTTGTACGGGGCCCGGCGCCGGCGCGCGAAGCCAGTGCGAGCAACTCGGCCGCGGCACCGGACGGTGCTGCGCCCGTGTGCCAGACGGCGCGCAGTGTCCGGTGCAGGTCGACTCCCGAGGTGGCCACTTCCCGCAGATTCCCCGCCGCGAGATCGGATGCGACGACGAGTTCGCTGAGCAGTGCAGGGCCCGCTCCAGTGGCGACCGAACTGCGTACCGCGGTGGTGGAGCCCAGTTCCAACAGCGGTTCCACAGGGGTGAGGCCTGTCGCGAGCAGGGCCTGTTCGACGGTGTCACGGGTACCCGACCCGCTCTCCCTGCTGATCAACGGGGTTGCGGCTAGTTCCGCTGCGTCGACGGGCGTGCGCCTGCGCGCCCAGCGGTGCCCCGGGGCGACGACCAGGACCAGCCTGTCCCTGGCGACGATCTGGGAACGCAGTCTCCGGAGCCGTCGGGGGGATTCGATGAAGCCGAGGTCGATCTCGCCGTTCCGGACCAGCTCGCACACCCGTGTGGAGTTGAGCACCTGCAGTCCCACGTGAAGATCGGGAACCTGTCTGCGCAGCTCACCGATCCACGTGGGCAGCAGGTGCTCGGCCACCGTCAGACTCGCCGCCAGTGACAGTTGGGCGGTGCGTTCCCTGCGCAGTGCGTTGACGCCTTCGACGAGCAGGTTGACGTTCTCGATCACCCGCTCCGCCCAGCTGCAGATCAGCCGCCCGTCCGGCGTCAGCGTCGAACCGGTGCGGGACCGGTCGAGCAGCCGTACGCCGAGTCGGCGCTCCAGCGCGGAAATGCGTTTGCTCGCGGCGGGCTGGGTGGTTCCGACCTGCGCGGCGGCGGTGGTGAGGCTGCGGTGCTCACCCACGAGCACGAGCAGTTGCAGGGATTCGATGTCCGGCAGTTCGGTCATTCCCAGAGGTTATGACGTGCGAACGAGCTGGTGGTACCGCCGTCCGAGCCCCGAAACGACGATGAAGTGGTGACAAAGCAAGAGTCGATCGTGGACGGGTCCGCGCGTTGGCGTGCACTCGTACCCGGTGTCGCGGTGGCGACGGCGGGAACGGCCGTGGCGTTCGGGATGTCGCTTCTGTGGCCGGTGCTGAGCGCCCTCACCGTTGCGGTGGTCCTCGGGGTGGCCGTCGGCCGCTGGATTCCGGAGCGGGCGCGGGAGGGGCTCGCGTGGGCCACCAAACGATTCCTGCGAGTGGGAGTTGTGCTGCTCGGCCTGCAGCTCGGGCTCGGCGAGGTGTTGGAACTGGGGCCCGGGGTGGTCGCCGCCGTCGTGGTGACGGTGCTCGTGGCGTTCTTCGGCACGCTGGGTATGGGGCGTCTCATCGGAGTGTCGCCGGGCCTTCGACTGTTGGTGGCCACGGGGTTCTCGATCTGCGGAGCCTCGGCCATCGCGGCGATGGACAGCGTGACCGACAGCGACAAGGAGGATGTCGCAACCGGTGTGACTCTGGTGACCTTGTACGGCAGCGGGGCGATCGCCGTGGTTCCGCTGCTGGGCCAGTGGCTCGGCATGGTGCCCGAGCAACTCGGCGCCTGGGCGGGAGTGTCGATCCACGAGGTGGCGCAGGTCGTGGCCGCGGCATCACCGGCGGGTGCGGCGGCCGTGGCCGTGGCCGTGGTCGTGAAACTCACCCGCGTTGTGCTGCTGGCCCCCATGGTGGCAGGAGTAAGCATGGCGAATCGTCGCGGCAACGGCCCCGCGGGCGCTGCGACGACCGGGAAACGTCCGCCGCTGATTCCGCTCTTCGTCGTCGCGTTCCTGGTGATGATGCTGGTCCGGAGCACGGGCGCCGTGCCATCGGTGCTGCTTTCGGTGTCCGATGTGGTCGGTACATTGCTGTTCGCCGCCGCGTTGTTCGGCCTCGGTACGGGAGTGAGCCTGGGTTCCCTGCTCCGGACAGGCCGGCGGGGGCTCGCGCTCGGGGCGCTGTCCACGCTGCTGGTGGCCGTCGTCGGGTACACCGCGTTGGCGGCGGCCGGGGCGGTCTGACCCGCAACCCGCACATGTGGATGGGGCGCACCTCCGGTCGAGGTGCGCCCCATCCACGCGGGGGTCGATCGCTTATGCGCTGCGGTAGAGCTTGGTGAGCGTGAACTCGCGGTGGTTCAGTGCCTCGGATGCGGTCACCCGGCCGTTGATCGTCCGTTCGACCAGGTCGATCAGCGCATCTCCGGCCTGCTCCACGGTCGATTCCTGAGTCAGCACGTCGGAGCAGTCGACGTCGATATGATCGGACATCGCCGACGTCGTCTTCGGGTTCGCGCTGATCTTGACCACGGGTTGGACCGGATTGCCGATGACATTGCCCTGTCCCGTGGGGAAGAGGTTGACGACCCCGCGCCCGGCTGCCATGAGCGTGACGCACTCGGCTGCGGCCGATGAGGTGTCCATGAAGTGCAGACCGGGCCCGGTCGGTGCTTCGGCCGGGGCGAGTGCACCCATGATCGGCACGGATCCCGTCTTCACGATGTTGCCCATGGCCTTCTCTTCGATGGTCGACAGCCCGCCGGCGATGTTGCCCTGCGTCGGCTGGGAGCCGAGCAGATTCGCCCCGGTCTGTTCGATCATCTCGACGTAGTCGTCGTAGAAACCCTGGAACCGCTTGCGGACCTCGTCGCTCACACAGCGCTCGGCGATGAGGTGCTCCCCACCGGTCAGCTCACTGGTCTCACCGAAGATCATGGTGCCGCCCGACTCGACCCACCGGTCGACGAGGTGAGCGGTGACACGACAGGATCCGAGGCCGGTCGTGGTGTCGGACTCGCCGTCCTTCATGGACAGTACGATGTCGGACCGATCAACCGGTTCGCGCGTGATCTCGCTGGCGTCCTGGAGGAACTTCTTGGCGTACCGCGATGCGCTCTCGATCACGCGCAGGTCGCCTCGTCCCTCGATGGCGATGCGATGCACGGGTTTGCCGGTCTTGGCGATGCCGTCTGCGACGACGTCCGTCCAGTTCGGCTCGATCCCGATGACGATGACCGCGGCGACGTTCGGATTGGCGCCGACGCCGATGAGGGTGCGGAACGTGAGGTCCAGATCGTCGCCGAACTGGAGTCGTCCGAATGCGTGCGGGAGTGCGAGGGTGCCGGGCACCAGCGACGCGATGCCCTCGGCCGCGGAGTTGGACAGGTCGTCCACCGGGAGGATTGCGACATGATTGCGGGTGCCGACCGAACCGTCCGGCCGTCGGTACCCGGTCAGGCGACGCTGCTGAGCCACCGTGCGCTCCTAACGTTGTGAGTGTGGACGTAGTCGCCGCGTGCGATGTCCTGCGACGCGATGGCGGTCCGGACGCCGTACTCGATGACGTCGTCGCCGCTGCGGATGTCTCGCAGCGCCACCTTGTGGCCCAGCGGCACCTCGTGGGCGAGTTCGAGTTCCTCGACGGCGTCGCTGTCGAGGTACCCGCCCTTGACGGGGCCGGGGGTGAGGTCCCGTACCGCGACGCCGACCGCGTCACCCGAGCGATGGGCCAGGAAGTCTGGCCGGGGAGCTGACATGTTCTCCTCTTTCGGTAAGTGGTCTTACCTCTTCCGTTTCCGACGTTAGAAGCAGGGGAGAAGCGTTGTCAACGCGAGGTGAGGGCTCACTCGCAGTGTCGGCCGTGTTGGCAAGCGATCTTCGGTGCGTTACGTTCATCGGACAGAGGTCAAACCTCAATGGGACGAGGATTGAGATCGAATGAACGGTGCGGAGATGGCCGGTTCGGTGGCGGTTGTCGAGAACGTGTGGGGCGAGGCGTTCGACAAGCTCGCGCGAACACACGACGTCCGATGGGAGCCTGATGCGTGGGTCGACGATGACCTGCTGCGGCACACGCTCTCCGGTGCACAGGCAGTGGTGGTGCGGAACAAGGCGCGCATGACGGCGGAGATGTTGGCGGCGGCGCCGGACCTGCGGATCGTGGCGCGGGCGGGCACGGGGCTGGACAACATCGACCTCGATGCCGCCGACAACGCGGGTGTGGTGGTGTCTGCGGCGCTCGGCGTGAACGCGATGAGCGTGGCCGAGCACACCCTGGCGTTGGCGCTCGCGGTACTGCGCGAGATTCCCGCCCATGACCGTGGAGTCCGGAACGGGGAATGGAACCGGAGTTCGGGCCGGGAGCTCTCGGGCAAGACGTGGGGACTGCTCGGCCTCGGCGCCACCGGTATGGCGGTGGCGCGTGTGCTGCGAGGGTTCGACGTGCGTGTCCTGGCGTACGACCCGTACGTCGATCCGGCGGCGGCGGACGTGCGCGAGGCGGGGGTGACCGTAACGGGGTGGGACGAGGTCCTCTGGTCCGCCGACGTGCTCAGTGTCCACCTCCCGGCGACCCGCGAGACTCGGCATGTCTTGAGCGACGAGGCGTTCGCCGCGATACGGCCCGGCGCGGTGCTGGTGAGCGCGGGGCGCGGGGAAGTGATCGACGAATCGGCGCTCGCGGCAGCACTGCGGTCGGGGACCGTGGCCGGGGCAGGCCTGGACGTGCGGGAGTCGGAGCCACCGGGCCGAAGTCCGCTCGACGCGCACCCGACGGTGATCTACACCCCGCACGTAGCGGGGTTGACGGTGGAGAGCCAGGAGCGCATCGCATCGGTGCTCGCCGACGACGTCCAGGCCGTGCTGGCCGGGCGCCGCGCGGTGAATGCGGTCGGCAAGCACGACCTGTGGACACCGGCATGAACGGCACGAGGACAGCCGGCGAGCTGAGATCCCGCGCACAGCAGCTGTTGACGGCGTCCGGGGTGCCCGAGCCGAACGCGGCACGGACGGCCGAGATGCTCGTGCTGGCGGACGTGTGGGGAGTGCACACGCACGGACTCATGCGGCTTCCGCACTATCTGGAGCGGCTCGCTGCGGGAGGCTGCAGGGCGGACGCGGTACTGACGCCGGTGTCCGACACCGGCGGCGTGGTGGTGTACGACGGCGGTGCCGGCCTGGGGCACTGGCAGCTATGGCGCGCGGCCGAACGGGCGGCGGAACTGAGTGGCTCGACCGGCATCGCGGCCGTGGCGGTGCGGAACTCGTCTCATTGCGGCGCGCTCGGCGCGTACGTGTACCCGGCTCTCGACGAGGGATTGCTGACGTTGGTGTTCAGTAACGGCCCTGCGGTCATGCCACCGTGGCAGGGCACGAGGTCGGTGCTGTCGACGAGTCCGCTCGCTGCCGGTGTACCCGCGGCGCCGCGGCCCGTGGTGGTCGACCTGGCCACCAGTGCTGTGGCGCGCGGTGCCATCGCGTGGCGGGCGCAGCAGGGCATCGAGCTCGAACCGGGCTGGGCGTTCGACGTCGACGGGGAGCCGACCACCGATGCGCAGGCAGCCCTGCAGGGCATGCTCGCTCCCATGGGCGGTAGCAAGGGCTTCGTCATCGCGCTGCTGGTCGAAGCGTTGACCGGCGGTCTGGTGGGCCCCAACCTGTCCTCGGCGGTGCCCGACATGTTCAACCGGGCCGACGACGCGGTTCCGCAGGGTATCGGCCATCTGGTGGTGACGGTACGTCCCGGTGCGTTCGATCCGGCCGCGATGGAGCGATTCGCCGCACTCGCCGAGCAGGTGGGCGACGCGGGTGGGCGCACACCGGGCGCCTCGCGGATCGGCCCGGCGGACCTGGCCGACGACCGTGTCGTCGAGGTGGCGGACAGCACCGCGGCGCACCTGGACGACTGGGCGAAACGCCTGAATACGACCGCTGCGCAGGTGTGACGTTCACCCGGGCAGGGGGCACCGTGCCACGGCCGTGTCCCGTGCCGGGGTCGTCCCCATTCCGAAGGTAGACTGGCCAGACCAGTTGGCCGGAAGGATGAGGCGTTGGACAATCTGTGGGAGCCGATTCAGCCACCGGGTTCGCTCGCCGCGCGGATCGCCGAGCGGATCGAGGAACTGATCACGGCGGAGCAATTGAGGCCGGGTGATCGTCTTCCGCCCGAACGGGAATTGGCCACGATGCTGGGCGTGAGCCGTCCGTCGCTGCGCGAGGCCATCCGCTCCCTGTCCGCGCGCGGTCGGCTCGCTGTGCGCCACGGTCAGGGCGTGTTCGTCGAAGAGCCTGCGACCACGAAGCGGCTGACCCACAGTCTCACCTCTTACGAACACGACCTCGACGAGCTGTTCGCCATGCGTGAGGTACTCGAGGTGCCCGCCGCCGGTTGGGCCGCGAAGAACTGCACCGAGGTGGGCATCGAGTGGCTCCAGGACGCGTACGACAAGCTCATCGAGGCCACGCGGGATCCGGTCGACTGGGACGAGGTGCAGCGACTGGACGCCGCGTTTCACGAGGCGGTCGTGCGAGTTGCGGGCAACCGTTTCCTCATGCGCACCCTGGGGGTGCTGAACGAGATCATGGTGACCGGCATGGAAACGACGCTGCGCCTGCCGGGCAGGTTGGAGAAGTCGGCCGCCGAGCACACCCGGATTCTCGAGGCGATCAAGGCGGGCGACTCGCGCGCGGCTCGTTCGGCGGCGCGGGCACACATCCGCGGTGCGTACGCGGCGGCGCGGAGACACACGGAGAACCCGGTGGCGGTGGAAGCCGGCGAACTCTGACCGGCTTCCACCGCCACGGTTCGGGTTCTGTTGCTGTCAGCCGAAGACCATGCCCACCATGAGCGGCAGCAACAACACCACCAGGACGATTCCGGCGATGTCGAAGGTGAAACCCGAGCGGACCATCTTGGTGATGGGCACCGCGCCCGACCCGTAGACGATGGCGTTCTGCGGCGTCGACACCGGAAGCATGAAGCCGAACGAGGCCGCGAACGTCGCGGCCAGCGCGGGAACGAACGGATCGACGCCAGCAGCCGTCGCGACCGGGATGAGGATCGGCACCACCACCGACGCCGCAGCGGTGTTGGAGGTCGTTTCGGAGATGACGACTGCGAGGACGACGGCGAACACGAGGATGGCGATGTTGCTGCCCAGCCCCAGCATCGCTGCCGCTCCGGTGCCGATCGACTCGGCGAGCTGCGTCTCGGCCAGCAGCGTGCCGAAAATGATGCCGCAGCCGAACAGCACGATCGTTCCCCAGTCGATGCGACTGGCTTCCGACCAGGTGAGCGTGAACTCGCGGTTGGACCATTTGGTCGGCAGTACGAACAGCAGCGCCGCCCCGAGTACCGCGACCACGCCTTCGTCGAGGTGGGAGCTCACCGTCCGGTAGGCGGCCGAGTCGTCGCCGGCGACCAAGGCCACGAGACCCGGCACCATCCAGAGTGTGACCGTCACCCCGAAGGCGATCAGGGTGTTGCGTTCCGCCCACGACATGCGCCCTAGTTTCGCCCGCTCAGCGGTCACGTAGTCCTCGATGCCGGACAGCCTCTTGATTTCCGGACGGTTGAGCAGCAGGAGGACACCGGCGAGCAGCAGGAACATCACGATGCAGACCGGTAGTGCGGTGAGGAACCAGCTGAGGAACGAGATCTGCTGCCCGGTGGCCTGCTCGATGAACTCGCGACCGATGAGGTTCGGCGCGGATCCGATCGGGGTGAGCAGTCCACCCGCTCCGGAGCCGTAGGCGAGCATCAGCATCAGTGCCACACCGATGCGCAGGCGCAGCGGGTCGAACGGGGTGCCCTCGGGCAGATCCTTGCGGACGAGTTCCGCGATGACGGCGAGGATGCCGACGGCGGTTGGCAGCAGCATCGCCACCGTAGCCGTATTGGAGATCGCGGCGGACAGTACGGCGGTGATGGCGCCGAACGCGCACACCACGCGCGCCGACGTCTTGCCCACCCCGGGCAGTGACAACACGAGGAAGGCGAACCGTCTCGCGAGGCCGTGGCGAAGCATCGCCTGCGCCAGGATGAAGGCGCCGATGAACACGAAGATCGTCGACGAACCGAACGGTGCCAGTGCTTCGTCGGCCGGTACGACACCCAACAGGACGATGGCGGATACGCCGATGAGTCCGCCGATAGGGATGGGTACGGGTTCGCAGACCCACAGCACGACCACTCCGAGCAGGATCGCGGCCAGTTTGTGCTGCGGACCGTCGAGCGATGTGGGCAGGAACAGGAACACCACGGTCACCAGCGGCGCCAGCACGAGCCCGATGGTGCGGCGGGCGCGTTCGAAGCGTTCTTCGGTGGGGGACAGGGTTTGTTCGCCGAGACTCCGGTATGTGGTTCCCGACAGCAGGACGGAGGTGACATCACTTCCGGAGCTGCTCCGGGAGTCGCCGGACACTCCGTCGGGCCCGGCGTTGTCGTTGACCTCAGTAGCCATGCGCCGCACCATACCGACGAGTGACGCAGACCACTAGACCCAGACCACCAGAGGTCTTACCTCTTTCTTTCTGGATGAATCGATCCTGCGATAGGGTGCGATCGCAATCAGCGGAAGGGGTGGCCGATGTCGACGGTGATCGTCGGCGGTGCCGGGATCGTCGTCCTTGCGGCCGTGCTCGGTGGCATGACCGGATTCGGCTACAACCTCATCGCGACTCCGCTGATACTGCTGCTCGGCTTCGATCCCCCGACCGTCGTGGCGGTGAATCTCGCGATCGCGCTCGCGACACGGGTCTCGGTCGTGGCGCGTCTGTGGCGTTCGATCCGGTGGCGTCGTGCGATCCCACTCGCCGTCGCGAGCTTCCCCGGGCTTGTCGTCGGAGCGCTGCTCGGCGGCCTGATCGATCCGTCCGGGATTCGGCTCGTCACCGGGGTGGTGGTACTCGTTGTCGCACCGGTGATGGTGTTCCGGACGCCGAGTCCTGGTGAACGGTCGCGGAGTCGCTATGCACTCGCGGGCTTCGCCGGGGGAGCGCTGGGTACGACGACATCGTTGAACGGCGTGCCGGTGGCGCTGACTCTCGCGGCCGATACTGACGGTCAGCGTAGTTTCATCGCCGATCTGGCGGTGTACTTCGTGTCGAGCAATGTGGTCGGTCTCGTTGTGCTCGGCGTTCGGGACGGGGCGTTCCTCGGCGATGTCGGGTTGCTGGCGTGGTGGTTGCCCGGTGCTCTGGTCGCGAACTGGATCGGCACGGCGTGGGGTGGTCGTGCCCGGCCCGACGTGTTCCGTATCGCAACGTTCGTGCTCGTGATGGCGGCCGGTGTGGCGACGCTGCTGTCGGTGTGATGTGGCCGGCGCCACTGGGGCGTTGACACCTGATCAACAGGTAGTAAGCATGTGCCTGGAGGGCAGAGGTCAAACCACATCCGCACCGTCGCGGAGTTGGAGGTAGCGATGCCGGCCGAGCGGATCTCTCGCGAACGACTGACCGAACCACCGGGTGAGATCTACACGACCACCGTGCTCGAGCCGAGCTTCCGGTTCATGCTCGACGAGTACTTCGACCCATTGCTCGAGACGAACCGGGCCTGGGCCGTCATGTTGGGCGACACCGGGATCGTCGCGCCCGACAACGTCCGGCGCCTGCTGGGGGCGCTGGACCGGATGTCGGAGGAGGGTGCGGCGGCCTTCGCGGAGTTCAACCCGGATTTCGAGTACTTCTACTCCCACCTCGAACACCGGCTGGCCGAACTGGCCGGTGCGGCGGCCGCGGGCGAGATCAACCTGGGCAGAACGCGGCCCGAGCCGCTCACCCGGATGGCGCTTCGGCCACGGATCATCCGGATTCACGGGGAATTGCTGTCGTTGGTCGAGGTACTGCTCGATCTTGCAGCCCGCGAGGCGGGCACGGTGATGCCCCAGTGGACGCACATGCAACCGGCGCAGCCGTCGACCTTCGGGCACTACCTGCTCGGTATCGCCGGCGCGCTGCTGCGGGATGTGGACCGGCTCGCGGCCGCCTACCGGACAACCAACGCCTGCACGCTCGGCTGCGGCGCTCTCGCCGGCACGTCCTACCCCGTCGACCGGGGCCTCGTGGCAGCCTTGCTGGGCTTCGACGAGGTGCGGGAGAACACGATCGATTGCGTCGCCTCCGGTGACCACGGGCTCGAAACGGCGGCCGCCGTCGCGAACATCGGTGTCACCCTCAGCAGGCTCTGCGAAGACCTCTACCTGTGGCACACCGACGAATTCGGGCTGGTGGAGATCGGCGACTCGTTCGCAGGCTCCAGCAGCATGATGCCCCAGAAGAAGAATGCCTACCCGTTCGAGTACGTGCGCGCCCGCGGCGCACGTGCGGTCGGCGAGATGACCTCGGCCTTCGGTGCGCTGCACAACACGAACTTCGGCGACATCAAGGACGTCGAGGAGGAGATGGTGCCGCCGGTGTTCCGCGGGTGCGACGAGATGGTGACGTCGCTGCGTCTGCTCGGCGGGACGCTGGGCACGCTGGTGGTCCACCGAGAACGTTGCGCTGCCCGTGCCGCGTCGGGTTTCTCGACGGCCACCGAGCTCGCCGCCGTGCTGCATCGGAAATCGGACCTGGATTACCGGTCGGCCCACCGTGTGGTCGGGCACCTGGTGCTGCTGGCCACGACCCGAGGACTGTCGCCAGGTGAGGTCGGCGCCGCACTGCTCGACGAAGCGGCACGTGAGGTCCTCGGACGGGATGCGGGTCTGGCCGATTCCCAGGTGCGCGACGCTCTCGACCCGTCCGGGTTCGTCGCGGCGCACCAGGTGCAGGGCGGGCCGGCACCCGAACCGATGCGGCACGCGCTCGCCGGTGCACGGCAGCAGCTGGCCGATCGGCGGGAGTGGCTGGACCGCGCACGGAGCGGACTCGACGAGGCGTCGGACCGTCTCACCGCCCGCGTGCGCGACTACCTGGGCGACTCCCATGGCTGATACCGCCGATGCGGACACGAACGCCGGCGGGCTGGTACGGGTGACCGTGACGCGCAGCGTCGAGGGCACGCGGTCGGAGTTCCTCGTCGCGCGTATCCGTCCGATGACGGTTCTCGACGCGCTGCTCGCCGTACAACGGGAGCACGATCCCGCGCTGGCCTTCCGCTTCTCGTGCCGGGTCGGCATGTGCGGGACGTGCACGGTGCGGGTCGACGGACGCTCGGCGCTCGCGTGTCAGACGGAGATCCCGGCGGACACCGATCGGATCCGGGTCGACCCACTCGCGGGCCTGCCCGTGGTGCGGGATCTGATCGTCGACACCGGCCCCTTCTGGCAGGCGTGGGCATCGGTGCGGCCGTATCTCGTGCCCGGCGAGGACGCCGACGTCGGCATGGACGCCGAGCCGGCCGTGATCGCGCCGGATTCGGCCGAACGCCGCGCCATCGATCCTGCTCTGGACTGCATCGGGTGCGCGGCGTGCTTCTCGAGCTGTGGCATCGCGAGTGCGCATCGGGATTTCGTCGGCCCCGCGGCGCTGAACCGCGCGATGGTGCTGGTCGCCGACAGCCGGGACAGTGCCACGGCCGAACGCCTGGAGGTCGTCGGGGCGGAATCCGGTGTCGACCGGTGTCACTACATCTACGGATGCACCGCTGCGTGTCCCAAGGGGCTCGATCCCGCGCGTGCGATCCGCCGACTGCGTGGCAGGAGGTTCCGTGGCGACCGGTGAGGTATGGCGGGAACCGGAGGTGCTGGACACCGACGTCGCAGTGGTCGGCAGCGGGGGAGCCGGTCTGATGTGCGTGCTCCACGCCTTGACGGCTCGTCCGGAGTTGGACGTGACCGTGGTGAGCAAAGGCGCGGTGGGACGTTCCGGGTGCACCCGCATGGTGCAGGGCGGCTACAACGCGGTCCTCGACCCCGACGACTCGGTGGACCTGCATCTCCGCGACACGGTCCAGGGCGGGAAGTTCCTCAACGACCAGTCGTTGGCCAGAACGCTGGTCGACGACGCGCCTCGGGTGATCAACGAGCTCGAGACCAGGGTCGGGTGCTTCTTCGATCGCAGGCCCGACGGCCGCATCCATCAGAAGGCCTTCGCCGGGCAGGCGTTCGATCGGACGGTGCATCGCGGTGACCTGACCGGCATCGAGATCATGGGACGGCTTCGCGATCAGATGTTCCGTCTCGGTCCTCGCGAGCTGGAAGACGTTCGTGCCCTCGACCTCGTCCACGATGCCGAGGGTGAACTGGCCGGGTTGACGGCGTTGAACGTGCGCACCGGCGATCCGTTGGTCTTGCGGGCTCGGGTGGTGGTCGTGGCGACGGGCGGTTCGGCGACGATGTACCGCGTCGCGGCGCCGGCTAGAGAGAAGACCGGCGACGGCGTGGCGATGTGTTGGCGAGCCGGCCTGCCGATGCGGGACATGGAGATGCTGCAGTTCCATCCGACCGGGCTGCTGGCCGGTAAGTCCCGGATGACCGGCGCGGTGCTGGAGGAGGGGCTGCGCGGAGCAGGGGCGCACCTGTACAACGCGGCCGGCGAGCGGTACATGGCCCGGTACGACGCGGAGCGGATGGAACGATCCACACGGGACGTCGTGGCGAGGGCCGGATACCTCGAGATCATGGCGGGACGCGGTACGGACGAGGGTGGCGTCCTGATCGACATCTCGCACCTGGGCAGCGGCGAGGTCGAGCGGTGTTTTCCGGGCATGGTCGCGAGAACCCGGCAGATCGAACAGGACCTGGCGATCGGTCCCGTCCAGGTCTCGCCCACGGCACACTTCCACATGGGCGGTGTGCTCATCGACGCCGACGGCCGGACCGACGTCGACGGACTCCTCGTGGCGGGCGAGGACGCCGGCGGTACGCACGGCGCCAACCGGCTCGGTGGCAACGGCGTCGCCGAGTCGACCGTGTTCGGTGCACGCGCCGGGGACACTGCCGCCCGGCTGGCCCGGCAGCGGCGGTTACGCACACCGGAGCGGACCGAGGTGAACGCGTCGCTGGCGCGAGCGTACGCGCCGCTGACCCGATCACTCGGTCCGTGGCCGTTCGATCTGACCCGGCGGCTGAAGGAACTCATGTGGCGCTCGGTCGGCGTCGTACGCGACGGTGCCTCGCTCGAGCACGCGGGCAAGGAACTCGACGCGCTGGCCGACGAGATCGAGCACATCGCCGTTCCCGGTCCGCCACAGGTCAACTTCGCCTGGCAGGAGGCGCTCGACCTGGCCAACCAGGTGACCGTCGCCAGGGCCATGGCTCACGCGGCGGCCTGGCGTACCGAGACCCGCGGGGCGCACGCACGGTCGGACTTCCCCGATACGGACGCTCGTCCCCGGTATCTGGTGCAGCGGGCGGCCGGCGACGGCCCGACCGGTGCGATCGAGTCGGAGGTGCGCGACGTGGAGTTCAGCCACCTCCGGCCGGCCGATCTCGATGGGAGGCCGGGCTCGTGAGCGTGGCGCAGTTCGTGTTCTTCTGTGGATTCGCGCTGGTGGCCGTCGCGATCGTGGCGTTCAGCGTCGTGGTCGTGCGCAGCGCTCGCCGGGACGACGGCGGGCCGTTCGTGTCGCGCTCGCTGGTCGCTCGGCTCGCCCGGCCGGGACGCGACCGGGCCGAGCTGCAACGGTGGGCGTTCTACCTCCACCGCGTCAGCGGCCTGGGACTGTTCGCCTTCCTGTGCCTGCACGTCGGCGACGTCAGCCTGTACGTGATCTCGCGTGAGATCTACGACGAGGTACACCAGGTGTACGGCAGCGTGCCGATGCGCTTTGCCGAGGTCGGGTTGCTGTTCGGCTTGCTGTTCCACACGGCCAACGGGTTGCGGCTGGTCGCGGTCGACCTCGTCGATCTCGGGCTGACGGGCTCCACACGAGCGCTCTACGGCGTCCTCGGGGTGAGTGTGGTCGGCACGCTCGCGGGTGCCGTGTTCATTCTGGGACCGGTGATCGTATGACGGTGGCCGACATCAAGGGTGATGCGAACTCCGCACGCCGCAGGCGGGCGGCGTACGTCGCGCTGCGGTTGTCCGGTGTGCTGCTCGCCGTGCTGGTGCTGGGGCATTTCGTCGCCACCCACGTCACCACGGACGTCGCGGACACCGACTCCCGCTTCATCGACCAGCGGTGGGCGACCGCACTGTGGCTGGTCTGGGACGGGGTGATGCTGGCGGCGACACTGGGCCACGCGGTGCTCGGCCTGTGGGCGGTGATCGCCGACTACACCGCGGGCAGACGCAGGCGAATATGGCGGGTGGTCCTGCTCTGCGGAGCGGGAGCCGTCCTCGTCGGCGGGATGACCTTGTTGTGGCTCGCGGCCACGGCATCCTGACCGGGCACGCCGGCCTGACCGGCCACAGCATCCTGACCGGTCGTTGCCGGATCCGGGCCGGCTCACGGGAGGTCAGTGCAGCGGGACGAGGGCCGCGTGCTGGGCCACCGTCCTGGCGCCGAAGGTGCGTTTGAGCTCGGTCATCTTCTTGCCGAGCACTATGCCCTTCTTGCCGGATGCGAGCGCGAACCGCACGGCCTGGGTGTACATGTCGAAGTACAGATTCCGTCGCCCGCCGCGGTGCAGCGGCAGCGTCGACCACGAGCGAATCACCGGCCACTGTGGATGGTCGAGGATCAGTGCGAGCGCACGCAGCGCTCCGGAGACTGGGTCGACATACCGTACGCCGACGACGTCCGGCTGGCGCAACAGGTGCTCGAGGTAGCCGGTGAACATCGGCAGCGGCACGATCGGCACGTCGTGGTGCTTCTCGGCGTTGTGCCGCAACAGTGTGGCGACCTCGCCGGCGTCGGTGTCCGCCATCGGGCCGGTTCTCACCTCCAGGTGCGGATCGTCGTCGACGGTCCGCTCGATCTGGGTGAGGCTGCGCCTGCGGGTGGCGCGCAGTTCGGACTGCCAGTGTTCGACGGATTCGAACGAGGCGGTGTCGAGCATGCTGATCGGTTCGGTCGGCCGGACGATCCGCAGCGGCGCGCTCACGGCCGCGGCATCGGTGTCGCCGAGCTGGCGGGCGAGCAGCAGGCGCGATCCGCCACCCAGTCGGTCGCGCATCGCAGGCGCGTAGTCGGTGAGCAGCCGCTGCCCGGTGCCGTCGGCGAACCACCAGCCCGGCGCCGACGCGTTGTTCGGTGCCCGGACGTCGAGCCCACCGATCCGTCCGCCGCGCGTCGTGAGTGCGAAGCGGTGTCGCCTCGTCGGAGGTCCGACCCACGCGGCCCACACCACCCCGCACGGGCCGTCGTCGGCGTGCAGCACCGTGACGTACTGGGGTGTGCGAGCCGCCCACGCCTGGGCGGCCAGGGCGGCCCAGCTCCAGTCCGCGTACAGACCTGCGGTTGCCCGCAGTCGGGACCAGTAGGCCGGTTCGGGATCGAAACGCGGGTCGAACACCTCGTAGTGGGCGGCCCGCGCCGAACCCTGCAGGGTGCGAACGGCCGCCCGGGAGCCGGAATCCGCCGGCGGCCCGATCATCGGCACACCGGCCGCGGAGCGATGACGGTATGCAGCGGCTGCGGCGCGAACCCCAGCGATCCCTTGACGTCCTGCATGCCGCGGCCGGACGAGATCGACGGCCTGCCGTTGTCGATCATGAATCCGACCACGCGCGCATAGGCGTCGAAGTACAGGTGCCGCTTTCCTCCTCTGTCGGGCGGGACCGCCGCCCAGTGCTGGTGCAGCGGCGTCACGACGTGATCGAGCACGTTGGTGAACGCGAGCAGCCGCCCGGATGCCGCGTCGCGGTACGTCAGGGTGGCCACGTCCGGCCTGCGCACCAGCCCGTGCAGGTACTCGGCGGTCACGGCTCCGCGCAGGTCGAGTGGAACGCGGCCGAACTTCGCCCGGTGCGCGTGCAGCAGTGTGGCCAGCTCCGCACCGTCGACGTCCTCCCTGCCTCGTCCACATCGGATCGTCAACGACGGGTCGGCGGCGACCTTGCGGCGCTGGCCGCGGATGCTGTGCCGCCTGCTCCGCGCGAGCGACGAGACCCACTCGTCGACATCGGTGAAACCGTTCTGGAGCAACGTCGTGGGCACGGCGTCGCGCACCGCCCTGCCCCTGCCGGTGATGTCCGGGAGCTCACCGTCACGGACATAGCGGTGGACGACCCCGCAGCAGCCGGGGCCGATGAAGGCCACGACAGCGCGCTCGGCCGCCCGCGTGATGTCCCGCCGCGTGGTGGCGTCGAGCCCGGGCGCGAACACCCGCCCCGACGTGCCGGGCATCCACGGCTGGTGCACCTCGGCGAGCCGGGGTGCGAACCGTGCCATGCCGCCGACGGGCCTGCGGCGGTGCGGATCGCCGGGGCGGGCGACGGTGACCGAGAGCGCTGCGACCGGCTCGCCCCCTTCGCGTGCGACGACCAGCAGGTTGGGGCATCGCGACGACGCCGTTTCCAGGCGCAGCATGCCGTAGTCCCAGGGCGCGGGCAGCGACTGGGCCGCGGCGAAATCGGCCCAGTCGGCGGGCTCGGGTTCGCTGCGCGGATCCAGGACGTCGATGTGCACGGTCATGTCACGCTCCCGGTACGTGCTGGCGTGGACGGGTGCTGCCGGGTCGCCGGCGCCAGGCCGCTGCCGACCAGCGGTCGCCGAGCAGGGGCCGTGGCGCCGCGACGGTGTGCAGTTCGCGGGTATCGTGGAAGCCGAGGGCGGCCTTCTCGTCCAGCATCGCCCTGCCCGCGGTCAGCTCGGTCGTTCCCCGTTCGATCGCCTTGGCCACGGCCTGGGCGTAGGCGTGCAGGTAGAGCCCCGGCTGGCCGCCGTCCTGTCGGGACAGCGCCGCCCAGTGATGGAAAGCGGCCGTGGCCCGGTCGTTGATCATCGTGTTGAACCCGAGCAGCCGGCCCGCCGCCGTGCGGTAGGTGCGCGTGAGCACGTTCGATCTGCGCAGCAGCGCATCCAGGTAGGCGGGGGACACGGGACTGCGGGTGTCCATGTGCAGGCCTGCGAACCGCGAACGCTGCCCGCCCGACCACGCACGGGCGTCCTGGCGCGCCCGGTGGGCGTTGAGGAGCGCGGCGAGCTCGGTCGCGTCCAGGTCGTCGCGGCCGGCCCCGACGTCGGTACGCACGTCGGGGTCGGCGTCGATCTCGTCGATGGTGGCGCGCACGTCGTCGGCGAGGCTCGCGCGCCACGCGTCGAACGTCTCCGGTGGGCGGAGCCCGGCCGCCGGGTCGATCTCTCTGCGCGGCCGGCCCGGTCCGGACATCGCATCGGCCAGCTCGGCGGTCATGGCCCGGTACAGCACTCCGAGCAGGCCCGGGCCGACCCACCGCACCAGTGCGCGTTCGAACTCGCGGACCGCGGCCGGCGCGTCGGCGTCCGGATGGAAGGCAGCGGCCGGGTAGCCGCTGTGCAGAGGAAGGTAGACCTCGGCCCAGCGCGGCCGCCACCGGACCGGCCGCCGAGTGACCGGGGGTCCGAAACGGCCGGTGCGCCAGCTGCGGCACACCATGACCTGAAGGCCTCCGACCACCAGCCCGTGGTCGCGCACCACGGCCAGCACGGGCGGGTTGCGGGCGGTCCACGCCTCGAGCCGCAGCAGCGGATAACGCCAGACGGGATGCAGACCGTGGGAGCCCACGAAGCCCGCCCAGCCGGACGGTTCCGGGTCGACACGGGGGTCGAGGATCTCGACGTTCACCGCCCCATCACCGGCCTCGGCGCGATGACCCCGTGGACGTCCTGGGGGGCGAACCCCATCGACGTCTTGACGTCGAGCTTGCCCCGGCCCGACGAGATTCGCGGCCTGCGGTGCGCGATGCACCAGCGCACGGCGCGGACGTAGGCATCGAAGTACAGCCCCTGTCTGCCCTCGTCCTCGCGAGGCAGCGCCGCCCAGTGCTGTTTGACGACGACGTCGCGGTGGTCGAGCAGGATGTTGAGCGCGAGCAGCCTGCCGTCGGTGTCGTGATACGTGAGTGTGTGCACGTCGGATCTGCGCACGAACGCCTCCACATACGGTGCCGCGACGGGTGAGCGCGTGTCGCCGGCCTGCGCGGCGAACCGGGCGCGATGGTCGTTGAGTAGATCCGCCACGGCGGCTGCGTCGATGTCGGTCCGGCCGGGGCCACCGCGGATGAGCAGCGTCCGGTCGGATTCGGCCCGCCGGTGCTGTCTGCGCAGACCGGCGCGCCGGCTCTTGCTCAGCGATGCGAGCCACTCGTCGACGTCGGCGAAGGTGTTGTCGAGTACGGCGGAGGAATCCGTGCGCCGGTGGATGCGGCCGTGGCCGTCGAGCTCGGGGAGCAGCTCCGGGCCGACCCCGCGGTAGAACACCCCGACCAGGCCGGGCCCGAGGTGCCGTGCGAGGGCGCGCTCCGCCGCGCGTACGGCCGCGTGCAACCGGTGTCCCTGGATCTCGGGCCGCCACACGATTCCGGGCAGTCCGCTGAGCCACGGCTGGCTGACTTCCACCCACATCGGACCGCGACGGGGCCGACGGGGCGCGTAGCGGGGTGTGCGCGTCGGCCGGCAGACCAGCGCCGACAGTGCCGCCACGATGCCGTCGGCGTCGTGCACGGTGACCAGCAGCGGCGGATTGCGCGCCAGCCAGCCCTCGATGCGCAGCAGATCCGGATCCCACACGGCGTGCGGACGTGCGGTGCCGATGAACTCGGACCACCCGACGGGAGCAGGGTCGACGCGTGGGTCGCAGATGCGCGCGGCGGCGACAGCGGTGCGCGCGGACGCAGCCGTCATGTCTCGATCACGGGAGAGCCGTGCTTCGGGCAGGCGTGCACCTCGCCCGGCACCCCGCCGCCGATGAGTACGTCGACCAGGCGTGGCGAAGTGCGGTCGAGGACGGTGAAGGCGAGCCCGCCCGCGGTCTCACGCACGTAGACGTGCCAATGGTCGACGTGCAGACGGCCGCACTCCCGTAGGACGCCGAGATAGCCGAGCAACGGATCGTGGAGCAGCCCGAACGGCCCCGTGCCCGGGCGGTCGATGCGGTGGTGAGGGACGCGATCGGGCGGTGGCAGCTGCGCAGGCAGGGCCGCGGTCAGTGCGTCGAGGTCTTTGCCCTCGCCGACGGTCAGTACGCGCTCACCACGCCGCAGCGTGTCGACGACCTCTCTGATTACCGGCTCGTCCCCTGCGGCTGTGGCGGCGTCGGGGTGCAGGACGCATCCGCGGGAACCGCGAGGCAGTCCCGTCGGCGGGCGGGTGACGTCGGAGTCCACGATGACGACCAGCCGGTGGGAGGGCCGGTGGGTGGCGCGGGTCAGCAGCCCGGCGAGGCCGCGTGCCGGATCCGGTTCGGTCGATCCGCCCGCGAGCGGAGCGGTGTCGACCAGTCGGCGGTGCACCCCGTCGGCGGGCAGCGCCCCGCCGTTGCTTCCGGTTTTGCCCGGAACGAGGACCGGATCCGTGCGGCCGTGTAGCGCCCAGGTCTCGCGGTACAGCGGCACGGTCGCGAAGGCCGAGGAGACGGCCCGCAGATAGGCGGCCCGCCACAACCGGAAGGCCAGCGAATTCCACATGGCTGAGCAGTGTGCCACCGCAGTAACCGGATTCGTGCAGGGAATTCCGTGATTGCGCCGAAAGGTCGCCCATGCCCTCATTTCGACCTCGGCTGAACGGCTCAATCCGGACTTTCCTCCTTGCTGCCGCCGTTTTGTCGGATATAACTCTCGAATCGTTCCTGCTGGGGGCAGAGACTACTGACGAGTAGAAACGCGAGGACATTCATGCCGTGTTCGCCGAGATGGATTCGCTTACGGGAATCCGCTCCGGTTCTGGTGCGTGAGCTGTGACAGGGCCGAGTGGGGATCGCGCCAGTATATCGAGTATCACAGTTGTGGTTCCGTGTTATAACGAAGTGGACAATATAACGGCATCATACGAGGAAATCGTCGAAGAGCTCGGCGATATCGAGCTCGAAGTCATCTATGTCGACGACGGAAGCTCGGACGGATCGCTGGATATCATTCGCGGAATCGCGGAACAAGACCCGCGAGTCGGTTTCATTTCCTTCACGCGGAACTTCGGTTTCGAGGCGGCTTTTTCGGCCGGATATCGATACGCCGCACAGCCGTGGGTGCTGCACATCGACGCCGACCAGCAGTTCCCCGCCGCCGAGGCGCGGGTGCTGATCGACGAGGCGCAGCAGGGCTATGACGCCGTCTTCGGGGTCCGGACCAACCGGCAGGACCCGCTGCTGCGGCGATGGGGCACCGCCGTGTTCCACTATCTGGCCCAGCGCGTCCTGCGCGTCGAGATACCGCGTGGTGCGACCGCGTTCCGGCTGGTCCGCACGGACCTCGCACGTCGCGTCGTCGACCTCGAGCTCGGCACTCCGTACTTCATGGCGACCGTGCCGCGGCTCACCGGCCGGTACACGACGGTGGCCGTCGGCCATCGCGCGCGGGAGCGCGGTGAGTCGAAGGTGGGGTTCCGTTTCCTCGCCTCGCACGCGGTGGAACTGTTCGTCGGGTTCACCCGCAGGCTTCCCGGCGTCGCGGCAGGTCTCGCGCTGGGGACCGCGGCGTTGTGCGGCCTGCTGGCCGTCGGTGCGGCCGCCGGAGTGGTCGGTGGTGCCGCGGTGCCGGCCGCGGTGTTCGTGGTCCTCGCCGTGATCACGGCCGTGCTGTCGGTGGGGATTCGCTACCTCGTCACCGTCGGATCCGGAGGGCCGCGGCCGCGACAGTTCTACATCCGGGAGACGTCGCTGTGCGACCGAGTCGATCCGGCCGACCTGCTCCTCGACGAACGGCAGGCTGCGCCGCAGCCCCGGCGTGCGGAGGTGGCCTCGTGAAGACTCTGGTGGTGCTCGGCGGCGCCGACGGTTCGGTCAGCGTGTACCAACGGGCGCGCGGGCTGGGATACCGGACGATCTGCGTCGACATCCGGCCGAGCGCGCCGGGGGTGCTCCACGCCGACGAGTTCGTCCAGCTGAGCGTGCGCGCCCCGGAGCGGATCGCGAGCGCGCTGGCCGGACGCGACGACATCGTCGGTGTGCTGTGCCCGGCCAGCGATGTCGGACTGCCGGCCCTGGCCTGGCTCACCCGGCACTGGAACCTCCCCGCCTCGCTGCCGGACCTGGCGATGCGCGCTTCGGTCGACAAATCGGTGTTTCGTGAGCTGTGCGCCGAACTGGATCTGCCGGGGTATCGGGCCGTCAGTGGCACACCGGACGACGACCTCGTCAAGCGCGCCCGTGAACTGCGATTCCCCGCGCTGGTCAAGCCCGTCGACTCGTCGGGGAGCAGGGGAGTGGTGGCGTGCGCCGGACCGGGATTCCTGCGATCGGCGTTCGCCGAATCGGTGGCGTTCTCGCCGGAGGGCAAGCTCGTCGTGGAGGAGTACGTGACGGGGATGCACCTCACCGTCGAGGTTCTCATGCGGCAGGGCAGCGTGGCCTTCCACGCCGTCACCGAACGGACGATCACGCCGCCGCCGTACTTCGTCACCACCTCGCACCTCGTTCCGGCCGAACTTCCGTCCGGAGTGGACGCCGAGCTGGTGGGCATGCTCGAAGCGGTCTGCGAGCGGATCGACTACCCGGACGGTCCGCTGACACTCGACGCGGTGCTGGGCCGTGACGGCAGGCTGTATCTGGTCGAGATGGGTGCGCGCATGGGAGGGAACGGCCTCGCCGAGCTCATCGAGTCGTGCTACGGCGTGGACGTCATGGCGGCGACCATGGCGACGGCGATGGGTGACGAGCCGGTGCTCGCTTCCCGGGAACCGGTGCCCACGATGGTGCAGGTCTTCGGGGCGGACCGGGCCGGCAGACTCGCCGAGGTCTGTGGCATCGAGGAGGTCCGCTCGCATCCGGCCGTGGTCGATCTGCGGCTGTTCGCCGACGAGGGAACGTTCGTGCGTGCCTACGAACAGGCCGGCTACAAACTCGGCTACGCGGTTCTCCAAGCGCCCACAATGGATGATCTGCGTGCCGCGGCAGAGGCGGTGCGCGGCGCACTGAAGTTCCGCCTCGACGACGTGACGCAGGCGGTGCCGCAGCCGTGACCGGCGCTGCGGTGAGC
The DNA here is from genome assembly GCF_024648885.1 of Prauserella salsuginis. GTDB lineage: Bacteria > Actinomycetota > Actinomycetes > Mycobacteriales > Pseudonocardiaceae > Prauserella > Prauserella salsuginis. The sequence continues at coordinate 741,324 of NZ_JANBBF010000009.1, forward strand.
GCGGCCCCCCGCCGGTCGATGATGCTGCGGCTGCTCCTCGGCCGGGGCTCGTTCCGTGCCAGCGTGCAGGTGATGCAGGTGGCGCTGGCCGTCGTGTGGGGAACCGTCGCCTACGGCCCGTTCGCCAACGCCCTCGGCGCGTGCGCGTGGCTGGTCTTCCTGCCCAATGCGGCCGAGAAGAGCGCACTGAGGCTGGCTCCGCGGGTGAGGGCGACGCGGGCGACGGTGGCGGCGCTGGCCGTTCGGTTCGCGGCCGCGCCGGTGCTGGCGTTCGCGACCGGCCTGATCGTGACCGTCGTCGTGGCACCGGAATCGGCCCTGCTGCCGTACCTGGCCGCAGCCTGCTGGCACACGTGTTCCGGCATGCTGATGACGGTGGCCGGACTCCACCGGCTCAGGGGAAGGGCCGCGCTCGACGCCTGGGCGTTCACCGCGGGCGCGGTGCTGGTGCTGGCCGTGACGCTGTCGACCTGGCTGGCCGAGTGGTCCCCGCGCACCGTGCTGCTGGTGCTGCCCGCGGGACTGGCCGCCGTCGCGCTGGTCGCCGTCGGTCTACTGCCCCGGGACTGGCGACGGCCGGAACCGCTGCGGCGGCGCCGGTTCGTGCTCGCCTACGGGCGCACCACCTGGCTCCTCGGTGTGCCCGAGTTGCTGGACGCCCTCACCGTGGCGGTGGTGTTCTTCGTGCTCGCCGCCGTGGGCCGGGTGTCCGACAGCGGGCCGTTCTACCTCGCGATGCTCGCGGCGGGGGCGTTCTGCTCGATCGTGCGATACCAGTTCCGGATCCACCAGCCGGGCGTATCGCTCCGCCAGCGGGGAGCCGGCGCGGTGGTGGCGCGGGCGAAGGCCATGGCGATCCTGCGAGCGGTCGTCGTGGGCGGGGCGGCGTTCGCCGTGCTGTTCAGTGCCGCCCTGCTGGTGCCCACATCGCGCGACGCGCTGCTCGCCGACACGGGGATCGCGATGTGGGCGGCACTCGGCGTGCTCACCGCCGTCGAGATCGTCACCGCGATCGCCGTGATGTACGGAATCTTCCTGATCGAGAACACCGGGGGCCCGCTGCTGGGGGTGAGCCTCAGGGGAGCGCTGTGCCGGCTCCTCGCGACGACGGTGGGTGCGCTGTGCCTGGTGCCGCCCCTCGGCGCCGCGGGTGGGTTCGCCGCAGTCGTGTTCGCGTTGTCGGCCGAGGCGGCGGCGCTGCACCACATGGTGCGACGACGTCCATCCGGTCCGCCTGCCGGACGGCCCGCACGGTCCGGCCTGTCATCCACCACGTAACACCACGGAGCGAGAACATGTACGTACTGGGTATCAGCAGGGTTCACGACTCGGCGGCGGCGTTGGTCCACGACGGCACGATCGTCGCCTTCGCCGAGGAGGAGCGGTTCACCCGCGTCAAGCACGACGGGGGCCTGCCCGCGAACGCGATCCGGTTCTGCCTCGACCAGGCCGGTATCACGCTCGCCGAGGTGGATCACGTCGCCTACTACTGGCAGCGGTGGCGGGAGGCGATCCACGCCGCGAAGGTGTTCGCGCGGTACTTCCCCGGCACGCTGGACGTCTTCCGCAATCCGGACGGTGCGTCGGGCGGCCGGGCCGCCGGGCTGTTGAAGACACTCCGCAGCGGCGGAGGCAAGGGCGTCGACGACTACCACGTCGGCGGTGCGTTGCTCGCGCACATCAAACGCACCTACACCCTCGGGCGAGACATCAAGGAGGCCGTCGGCCACTCCGGGCCGACGAACTTCACAGTGCACCTGGTCGACCACCATCGTGCACACGCGGGCAGTGCGTACTACATCTGTCCCTGGGACGAATCGGCGGTGCTGACGCTCGACGGCATCGGCAGCGACGGCGCCTCGACGCTGTTGGCGCACGGCAGGGGCGACACGATCACCGAGCTGCGGCGGATCAAGTTCCCGCATTCGCTGGGTGCGATGTACGCGGGCGTCACCGGATATCTCGGCTTCTACCCGACCCGGGACGAAGGCAAGGTCATGGGCCTGGCCCCGCTCGGCCGCGACACGTATGTCGAGGCGTTCCGCGACCTGGTGCACCTCGACCCGGACGGCGGGTTCGAACTCGACCTGAGTTGGTTCGAGCACCACCGCACCGGCAAACACGTGATGTCGCAGAAGTTCCACGACCTGTTCGGCCCAGCCCGGCCGAAGACACGGGTCACGGCCGAGAACCCGGTGCCGCAGCACTACTGCGACATCGCCTACGCGTTGCAGGTGACGCTCGAGGAGGCCGGTCTGCACCTCGCCAGGTGGCTGCAGGCTGAAACGGGGTCGACGAGACTGAGCGTGGCCGGTGGGGTGGCGCTCAACAGCGTGATGAACGGGCGGATCCTGCTGGAGACCCCGTTCGAGGACTTCTTCGCACAGCCTGCCGCGGCCGACGACGGGTGCGCCGTCGGTGCGGCCCTCGACGTCAGCGTGGGGACCTACCACCGCCCGCGCCCCCGGAGCGGCTTCACCTACACCGGCCCCGAGTACACCGAGACGGACATGGAGCTGGCGCTCAAGGACGCGGGACTGGACTACGAACGCCACGACGACATCGCGGCTCACTCCGCCCAGCGGATCGCCGACGGTCTGATCATCGGCTGGTTTCAGGGCCGGATGGAGTGTGGTCCGCGTGCACTCGGCAATCGCTCGCTGGTGGCCGACCCGCGCGATCCCGAGTCGAAGACCCGGATGAACGAGAAGGTCAAGCATCGCGAGGCGTTCCGGCCGTTCGCACCGTCCTGTCTCGCCGAACGTGCGGGGGAGTTCTTCGCCAGCGGTTATCCGTCGCCGGTGATGCTGCTGGTGTTCGACGTGCTGGAGCACCAGCGTGAGGTGGTGCCGGCGATCACCCACGTCGACGGCACCGCCCGGGTGCAGACGGTGTCGGAGGAGGACAATCCCCTCTACTACCGCATGATCCAGCACTTCGAGCGGCTGACCGGTGTCCCGATGGTCGTCAACACCTCGTTCAACGACAACGAGGAACCGATCGTCATGACGCCGGCCGACGCCGTGGCGTGCTACCTCAAGACCGATGTGGACGCACTCGCGCTCGGCCCGTTCTGGGTCGAGAAGCCGCGCTTGGAGGACGACGACGCATGACCGCGACGATGCCGGGAGCGGATGCCGCGGCCGGGAGGCCGGGTGGCGACCAGGGCACGGGCTGGGTGGCCGCGCTGTATCGCGCGCGCGGGTGGCTGTGGGTGGTGCCCACGGTTCCCGCGGCGGTACTGGCGCTGCTGATCATGGTGGTGCTGCCGCCCGACCAGACGCTGGACAACGTGGCGGAATGGGCGTTCAAACTGAGCCCGTTCGCGTTCGCCGTAGTGGCTGTAGCCCTGTTGCCGAAATGGCGCGCCGCCCCGGGACTGCTGTTGCTCGGCGTGATCGGGTACATGGCCTACATCGACACCGAGATGGTCATGCGCATCCAGGAGTTCGGGCGCAACGCCGAGCAGGACGGCTCCTTCGAACCGGTGTACCAGTTCGAGCTGTTCATCACGACCTTCATCGTGCTGTTCATGCTGCTGGCCTACCGGCTGGGCGGGGCCAGAACCGCGAACGTGCTCAAGACCGGTGTGGCGGCGATCCTGGTCGTGGTGTCGGGGCTCAACGACCTGACGTTCTGGGCGCTCAACGACGTGTGGGCGGCGGGATCGCGGCCGTCGGAACTGCCGTGGGCCTCGCACATCATCGTGTTCACCGGCGTGCCGAGCGTCGCCACTGCGGTCGTGTTCATGGTCGTCCACGTCGTGCTGGCCGCCGTCGTCATCGCGCTTCCGGTGGGCCGCTGGGTCGACCGGGCGCTGGGAGTCGAACCGGCGCGCGGCTGACGATCCGCCCTGCTGCCGGCCTCCTCGCCGGCCTGCTCACCGGCGAGCAGTGGCGGCGAGCGGCGGCGGTGAGTGGGCGGCGCGGGAGTCCGATGCTCTTGTTCGCCGCGTTGCTCCAGGTCGCGGAGCCGCTTAAGGTCGTGGACGTTCGCACATCCCGACCGGCCTGCCAGGCCGCCGTCCGCGATCCGCCCCGGCCTCGTGGTGCCGGGTCGCTTCCGCGGCGAAAGGACGGTGTTGTCGATGTCCCCGTTGCCTCCGCCCGACCGGTCCCGGTTGGCGTCGCTCGACGAGCATTTCCGGTTCGGACTGTCCGAGGCCGAACTCGACGAGTTCGGCCCGGCAGTGGCCGGCACCCTCGAACATCCGGAGGCCGTCGAGGAACTGTACCGGCGCACTGCGCCGGCTCCGAAACAGCGGCAGTGGTCCTATCCGGAGGACAACCCGTGGGGCGCCTGGCACGTGACGACGTCCGTCAGGGAGTCGGAGCAGGGGCCGCTCGCCGGACGGACCGTGGCGATCAAGGACAACGTCGCCGTGTCCGGGGTGCCGATGATGAACGGTTCGCGCGCCGTCGAGGGCTTCGTCCCGATTCGCGACGCAACGGTCGTCACCCGGCTGCTCGCTGCGGGCGCGACGATCGCGGGCAAGTCGGTGTGCGAGGACCTGTGCTTCTCCGGCGGGAGTTTCACCTCGAAACCGGGACCGGTGCGCAACCCGTGGGACGGGACACGCAACGCGGGCGGCTCCTCCAGCGGGAGCGCCGCGCTCGTCGCCGGCGGCGAAGTGGACCTCGCGCTCGGCGGGGACCAGGGCGGTTCGGTGCGTATGCCGAGCGCTTTCTGCGGGATCGTCGGGCACAAGCCCACCCACGGGCTCGTGCCCTACACCGGTGCGTTCCCGATCGAGCGGACGATCGACCACCTGGGCCCCATGACCCGCACCGTCGAGGACGCGGCCCGCATGCTGACCGTGCTCGCCGGCGTGGACGGGGCCGATCCGCGCCAGCCCACGGAGATCTCCGCCGTCGACTACGTGTCGGCGCTCGGCCGGTCCGCGGCGGGCATGCGTGTGGGTGTCGTGACGCAGGGCTTCGACACCCCGGTGTCCGACCCCGCCGTGGACCAGGCGGTCCGCGCAGGTGTGGACGTGTTGCGCGCGGCGGGGCTGGAGACCGAGGACGTGTCGATCCCGTGGCACGTCGACGTGATGCACGCCTGGAACGTGATCGCCACCGAAGGCGCCGCGTACCAGATGCTCGACGGCAACGCCTTCGGCATGAACGTCGAGGACTTCTACGATCCCGAGCTCATCGCGCACTACGGCAGGAACCGGCTGGAACACGGCGCCGAACTGTCCAAGACGGTCAAACTCGTCGGCCTGTCCGGGCGCTACACGTTCGAGGAAGGCGGTGGCCGGTACTACGCGATGGCGCGTCACCTGGCGCACCAGGCGCGGGCCGCTTACGACGCCGCGTTGACCCGCTGCGACGTCCTCGTCATGCCGACCGTGCCCTACCCCGCGCGCCCGCTGCCCGCCGCCGACGTCCCGCTGGGGCAGTACCTGGACACCGCGCTGTCGATGATCGGCAACACCGCGCCGTTCAACACGACCGGCCACCCGGCGTGCAGCGTGCCCACCGCACCGGTGGACGGCCTGCCCACGGGAATGATGATCGTCGGCAGGCACTTCGAGGACGCGGCGGTGCTGCGGGTGGCACGGACGTTCGAACAGGCCGTCGGCGGCTTCCCGGCCCCGCCTGCCGGCGACAGGTGACCGGTGACCGGCCGGCTCAGCCGGGTGCGCAGGTCATGGCCAGGCCGCCGTCGACCGGCAGGCACACCCCGTTGACGTAGGCGGCCTCGTCGGAGGCCAGGAACAGGCTCGCGTTGGCGACATCCCACGGGGTGCCCATCCGCCCCGTGGGGCTCGCCGCGTGGCGGTCGGCCATGAGCTCGTCGATCGACCCCGCCTGCGACGCCAGCTGTTGGCGCACGAGGGGCGTCTCGATGAAACCGGGTGCCACGGCGTTGGCGCGGATACCGCGGGCGGCGTACGTCAGCGCCAGCGACACCGTCGCCTGGTTCACCGCGGCCTTCGCCGACATGTACGCCGGGTACTCGTAACCGACGTGGCGCAGCGCCGCGAGCGACGAGACGTTGACGATGGCCCCGCTGCCGCGGTCCAGCATGGCCGGCAGCACGTGCTTGCACGCCAGGAACACACCGTCCACATTGAGCGCGAATGCGCGGCGCCATTCCTCCAGGCTCAGCTCCATCGGACCGCCCAACACCGTGACACCCACGTTGTTGTGCAGGATGTCCGCAGGCCCGAACGCCTCGGCCGCACGGCCGACGGCGTCGGCGACCTGGCCCGCGTCGGTGACGTCCGCGGTGATCGCCGTCGCCGAACCGCCCTCGGCGCGGATCGCATCGACGGTGTGGTCCGCCGCCTCCGCGCTGACGTCCACGACGGCGACCGACGCCCCGTGCCGGGCGTAGGTCATCGCGGCGGCCTGGCCGTTGGTCGCTCCGTCCGGCCCGCCACCGCCGCCGAACACGAGTGCCGTCCGGCCGGCAAGTCGTGGAGTGTCGGTCATGCTGGCGCCTCCTCGGCGGTGTTGTCGATGTCGCGGGATATCGCACCGGAATCGGCGCGCTCGACGTACAGCTCGAACGTCACCGCCACCGGGTTCTGCCCCGGCAGTACGAGGCCCGAGTGCACGTCACCGTTGCGGTCCACGAGCGACGCGGTGAGCACGGCCTCGCCGTCGGCGACGGTGCCGGTGAGCGAGGTGAACTCGGTGGCGGGCCAGTCTGCCTCCGCGATCCGGCCGGGACCGGTGCGCAGCCGCGCGCCGACGGTGCTGCCCAGGCTGGCGCGGACCACCGCGGAACGGAAACCCGCCCGTGCCGCCACGTCCGTGACCGCGGTGTGCAGGTCTTCGCCGGGGCGGATGCGCGCCGCGACGGCCTGCGTGGCCGCCGCCTCCCAGCGCGGGTGCGGGCTGAACGCGGGCATCGCCGTCTCCGGGCAGGTGTCGCTGACGTACGCGACGTCGTGCAGCAACCGCATCGTCGCTTCGATCGGCACCGCGCCGACCGTCGTGTCCGGCAGCAGATGGCCGCCGCGGACACGTCCGTGCTCGTCGAGCCAGGTGGCGTGCACGTGTGCGAACCCCGAACCCTCACGGCTCCCCACGGTCGCGGAACCGCCCAGTACGAAACACGGACCGGCGGGTTCGTAGGTCTCACTGAAGTAGGCGGGACGCTCGGCGCCGACGGCCGGGTGCACGTAGCGCAGCGTGCCGAAGCTGCCGTGCACCAGTTCGACGCACGCCGCACGGTGACCTGCGGACTCGGTGATCCGCCACAGCTCCGCTGCGACGCGCGCGCCGGGCGGCAGCTCCGTCCGCACGACCGTCACGCCGGTGGGCACCGACACGATCCGCTCCGCCGAGCGGGGCCCGGGGTGCTGCAGTGGGAACCCGGCCCGGTGCGCGGTCACGACTCCGCCAATCGCTGCTTGATGGTGCGTTTGACCACCTTGCCGTATCCCGACTTCGGGATCTCGTCCCACCACACGAAGCGTTTCGGGATCTTGTACCGCGCGAGCGAGTCCCCGAGCCACGACCGCAACTCCTCGTCGTCGGCGATGGTGCCGTCGGCGGCGACACAGACCGCCACGCCGATCTCGCCCCATTTCGGGTCCGGTACACCCACAACCGCCGCCTCGGCCACGGCCGGATGGTGCAACAGGCGTTCTTCGATCTCCCGTGGGTACACATTGGACCCACCCGAGATGAACATGTCGGAAGCCCTGCCCGTGACGTAGACATATCCCTCGTCGTCGACCATGCCGAGATCCCCGGTGCGGAACCATCCGTCGCGGAAGGACTCGGCGTTGGCCTCGTCGTTGCGCAGGTAGCCGGCGAACACCGCGGGGCCCGCCACACAGATCTCGCCCTGCTCTCCCGTGGCCAGTTCCGTACCGTCGGAGTCCTGGATGCTGACCTGCATTCCGGTGCGCGGATGACCACAGGTGCCGTACTCGACGCCGTCCGGCGGCCTGCGGTCGTGCTCGTCCGGTGGCAGCACCGTGATGTTGCCGGTGACCTCGCCCAGTCCGTAGTACTGCACGAGCACGTCGCCGAGCACCGCGCGGGCGCGTTGCTGATCGGCGCGGTACATGGGTGCGCCTGCATAGATCACGTAGCGCAGCGAGCCGAGGTCGTGGTGGGCCGCCTCCGGCGCCTGGGCGAGCGTCGTGAGGATCGTCGGCACGGTGAAGGCGTTGGTCACCCGCTCGGCCTCGACGAGCCGCCAGACCTCCGCGGGCTCCAGCCGGGTCGACGTGGGCAGCACGGTCTTCGCGCCCCGTGCGACCTGCGGCAGCAGGTGGATCCCGGCGCCGTGGGACAGCGGCGCGACCACGATCTGCGCGTCGTCGGCGCCGAGGCCGGGCATCAGGTCGCAGAGATGGTTGTTGACGACGAAGCCCAGCTGGTCGTGGGTCAGCACGACGGCCTTGGGTCTGCCACTGGTGCCGGACGTGAAGAAGTACCAGGCGTGGTCACCGTTCCACACGGGCTCGTCCGGTTCGCCGGCCTGCGGGATGGGCAGGCCGGCGATCGCACCGTCGGCACCGGACGCGGCGCCGATCCACAGCGTGCCGCCGGTGAGCTCCGAGGCCGCGGCGACGGCATCGGCATGGTCGGCGTAGTCGGTGTGGCAGATGAGCGCAGCGGGCGTGGTCAGTTCGGCCAGCCCGGCGACCTCGGACGGGGTGAGGCGGAAGTTGGCGGGGGCGAACACTGCGCCCGCGCGCCACACCCCGAACATCGCCGCGATGAATTCGACGTGGTTGGGCGAGTGCACGAGCACCGCGTCACCACGGCCGATGCCCCGGCGGCGCAGCTCGACGGCGACCGCGGACGCACGCGTGTCCAGGTCCCGCCACGTCAGCCGCGTCGAGCCGGACACGACGGCGTCGCGGCCGGACAGCCGGGTGGCCGTCGCGGTCAGCAGATGGGCCAGGTTGACGGCACGCAGGGTCATCGCACCCGCTCCAGCACCGAGCAGTAGTTGGCGACCGCGACGCCGCCCATGTTGAACACCGCGGCGAGTTCGGCTCCGGGGACCTGCATCTCGCCTGCGTCGCCGGTCAGCTGAAGGGCTGCCATGATGTGTTGCGACACCCCGGTTGCGCCGATGGGATGCCCCTTCGACTTGAGCCCGCCCGACGGGTTCACCGGTAGCTCGCCGTCGCGTTCGGTGCGTCCGGAGTCGATGACGGTGGCACCCTTGCCCGGCTCGGCCAGGCCGAACGCCTCGTACTGCAGCAGCTCGGCCACGGTGAAGCAGTCGTGCGTCTCGATGAGGTCCAGGTCGGACAGTCCGGCACCGGCCTCGGCCGTGGCCCGGGTGAACGCCGACTTCGCGCCCGCGAAGGCGAGCACGTCGTCGCGGCGGCTCAGCGGCAGGTGATCGTTGGCGTGGGCCCTGCCGCGCCAGCCCACGGCGCGCGGTGCGCTCGCGGCGACGTCCGGGGAGGCCACGACGAGTGCGGCGGCGCCGTCGGAGACCAGTGAGCAGTCCGTGCGGCGGAGCGGATCGGCCACGAGCGGGTTGCGGTCCGACGCCTCGGCGCAGAACTCGAAGCCGAGGTCCTTGCGCAGGTGCGCGTACGGATTGCCGACACCGTTGCGGTGGTTCTTCGCGGCGATGCGGGCGAGCGTGTCGCGATGGTCGCCGTATCGCTCGAAGTAGTCACGGGCGATCCCGGCGAACACGCCCGCGAAACTGCCCGCCTGCTCCTCCTCCTTGCGGTAGGAGGCGGTGAGCAGCGCGTCGCCCACGACCTCGGGCTCGGCCGCCGTCATCTTTTCCGCACCGGCGACCAGTGCGATCCGGCCGCGGCCCGACTGCACGAAGTCCAGCGCCGTGAACAGTGCCGACGATCCGGTCGCGCAGGCGTTCTCGGTGTGCACCGCGGGCACGGTCGCCAGCTCGGGCCTGCCCGCACCGACCAGGCCCGCTTCGAAACCCTGCCGGGAGAACCCGCCGTTGAACACGCCGACGAAGATCCCGTCGACGTCTCCGGGTTCGGTGCCCGCGTGGTCGAGGGCGGCGCCGGTGACACCGGCCAGCAGCGCTTCCACGTCCGGTTCGGACGCCTTACCGAACCGGGAATGCGCCCAGCCGATGATCGCGGGGGTGGTTGTCATGATCGTCCTCTCGCGGATCGGGACTTCTGAGAATCGGTCAGTGCGGCACGGATGGACCGTGCCTCCGCGTGCAGCAGTGCGGCGAGTTCGTCGCGCCGGGCGCCGTCGAAGCGTTCGGCGATACTGGCGACGCTCAGCGCGGCGACCGGCCGGTCGGCGGGGTCGCGCACCGCGACGCCGAGTGCCCAGGACCCGGCGATGACGCGGCCGTCGTTCAGCGCGTACCCGTTCTGACGGGACCGGTGCACGAGGTCGTGCAGCGTGTCGTCGTCGAATCCGGGGTAGTGGTCGCGGGTCGTGGCCGTCGAGGCCAGCACGTCTTCGACGTCGTCGTCGGACAGTGCGCTGAGAATGGCGAGACTGCCCGCGCCGATGCCCAGCGGGTGCCGGTCGCCGACGGCCAGGGCGTAGTTGCGGATCGGACCGGGACCCTCCTGTCTGCGCGTGCACACGCCGTAGCTGCCGTGGCGCACGGTCAGGAACGTCGTGTCCGTCGAGGAGTCCGCGATCCGGATGAGGCTGTCGGTGCTCGCCTCGCCGAGGTCGTCGGCCCGGTGGCCCGCCAGCTCGCCGAGCACACCCGCCTGCAGCCCGAGGCGGTAGCACGCCGTGTCGGGATCCTGTTCGACGTATCCCTCGGCGACCAGCGCGACGAGGATCCGGTGCACACTCGCCTTCGGGCGGCCGCTGACGCGCGTGAGCTCGGCGAGTGACGCGCCGTCCGGGCGGTCACGAGCCAGCACACCGACGAGATTCAGCAGCACGAGTGCCCGCTGGATGCTCTGCGATCCGGACGGCCGGTCGGCGCCGTCGTCGGCGGTGTGAGCGATGGTCCATGATGCGGACCTACGTGCTGCTTTTCCAAGCTCAGGAGGGGGCGCGGCGGGTCGCGGCGCGTCGGCATCGGCGCTCACATCAGCCATCATGGGTCGATTCGAGCCGGACCGCAATGGTCCATATTGTGGACCATGGATCGCGAATGTGCATTGACATCGCTGATCGGCTTCTCTCAATATCGGTGTGCCCTTCCGGGGCGGACGAGGAGAAACGGACAATGATGTCGAAGCGCCTTCGGGGCGCCGTCGCGCTGCTGGCCTGCCTGATGCTCGGTGCATGCGGCTCGGTGACGGCCACACCGGACAGACCGGTCTACACCTGGGACATGACCGTCACGGTCGGCGAGTCCTCCACCTGGTATCAAGCGGCGGAGAGGTTCGCCGAAACCCTGTCACGCGAGTCCGGTGGCCGGATGAAACTCCGGATCTTCACCGGCGAACAGCTGTCGGCGGGCGATCCTGCTGCCGGGGTCGAACAGCTGATGAACGGCGACAAGGACTTCTCCTACAACTCCACGATCATCTACGCGGGCATCGACCCGCGGTTCGGCGCGATCAACGCCCCGTTCCTGTACCGCGATTACGACGAGGCCGACCGCGCACTGCAGGGCGGTGCGACCGCCGCCTACGAGAAGCTGTCCTCCGAGATCGGCGTGAAGATGCTCGGGTTCGGCGAGAGCGGCTTCCGGCAGCTGACCAACAACGTCCGCCCGGTGAGCAAGCCCGCCGACCTGGCCGGCATCAAGGTGCGCATCCCGGGGATCGGCATGTTCACCGACATCTTCCGCGGGCTCGGCGCCAACCCGACGACGATGAACTTCTCCGAGGTGTTCACCTCGCTCCAGCAGGGCACGATCGAGGGCCAGGAGAACCCGATGGACGTCATCTCGTCGGCCGGGCTCGCCGAGGTGCAGCCGCATCTGACGGTGTGGAACTACGTCTACGACCCGCTGATCCTCGGGATGAACCAGGACCTGTTCCGATCACTGAGCCCCGCCGACCGGAAGATCGTGGAGAAGGCCGCGGCCGACGCGAACTCCTTCCAGATCGAGACCAACCGGGGGCTCGAACAGCAGCAGATCGACGAGCAGTCGAAGCTGATGAAGACGACCGAGCTCACCGATGCGCAGCTCGCCCGCTTCCGCGCGACGGTACGGCCGCTGTACGAATCCTACGAACCGGTGTGGGGGCCCGCGATGGTCCGCGCCGTGAGCCCGGAGCGCTGAGCCATGCAGAAGTCGACTTCGGAACGCGTGCTCACAGCCGCGGAGAACGTGCTGGCAGCCGTCCCGTTCGCGGTGGTGGCTGTGGTCGCGTTCGTCAACGTCATCAGCCGGTACTTCCTCAACGCCTCACTGGCCTTCACCTCGGAACTCACCGTCAACCTCGCGGTGTGGATGGTGATGATGGGCGCGGTGATCGGGCTCAGGGAAGGCGCCCACCTGGGCTTCAGTGCACTGCACGAGAAGGCCACCGGGGTGGTGCGGCAGGCCATGACGGTTCTGATCACCATCGCCATCCTGACGTTCCTGGCCGTACTGCTGTACTTCGGTATCGACATGGCGATCGCTCAGCTCGGCAGTGGCAGGGCGACACCGTCGATCCGGGTTCCGCAGTGGTTGTTCACCGCCGCTCTCCCAGTGGGCGCGATCTTCGGTGTGTACCGCACGTTGCAGGCGAGTCGGATCGGCTTCCGCAGGTCCACAGTGGATTCTCAGCCGAGTGAGGAGGCCGACCGGTGATCGGTTTCGTGCTGTTCGGCAGCTTCTTCGTGTTGCTGCTGATGGGTGTTCCCGTGGCGTTCTCGCTCGGGGTGGCGGCCTGCGTCTCGCTGGTGGCCATGGGCGGTTTCGGGGAACTGTCGATCGTGCCGAACGTCTTCACCGCCTCCGTCGCGTCGGAGACGTTGCTGGCGATCCCGTTCTTCATCCTCGCCGGCGTGATCATGGAGTACGCCGGTATCTCGCGCAGGCTCGTGGACTTCGCACACGCCTGTGTGGGCAGGCGCAAGCACGGCTTGGCGATCGTCGTCATCATCGCCGCGTTCTTCTTCTCGGCCATCTCGGGATCGGGCCCCGCCACGGTGGCGGCCATCGGGTCGATCCTCATTCCGGCGCTGATCCGCCAGGGTTACGCAGCCCGGCACGCGACGTCCCTGCTCGCCAGTGCCGGTTCGATGGGCATCATCGTGCCGCCCAGCGTCGCGTTCATCATCTTCGCGGTGGTCGTGAGCGATTACGCCGGTGTGTCGATCGTGCGGCTGTTCGTGGCGGGCATCGTGCCCGGCATTCTGTTGGCCGCCGCGCTCGTGGTGGCCAGCCTGCTGCTGCCGCGGACCCAACCCGTCACGGTCGCGGCGGGCGCCGCAGGTGGCAGCGGCGGCAATGGTGGCAGTGGTGGTAACGGCGGTCGCAGCGGCGGCGACGCGGATGCGCCTGCTGCCGGCGACGGTGCCGAGGTGATCGCGTCGCACGGGTTCGCCGCCTCCTTCGGCAAGGCGATCCCGGGTCTGCTGGTCCCGTTGATCATCCTCGGCGGCATCTACGGCGGCATCGTCACACCGACCGAGTCGGCCGTGGTCGCGGCGGTCTACGCGCTGCTGGTCGGCCTGTTCGTATACCGGGAGATCAGCCCGCGGCAGCTGTACCGCATCCTCGTGACCGCTTCGGCGCAGTCGGCCGTGGTGATGTTGATCGTGGGTTCGGCCTCGGTGTTCGCCTACGTGGTCACCGTCAACGAGATCGCGGAGAACATCTCGGAGGCACTGCTGGGGCTGACCGGCAACACGGTGCTGATCGTGCTGATGGCCATCGTGGTGCTGTTGATCGTCGGCGCGTTCATCGACGCGGTGTCCGCGCTGTACCTCTTCGTGCCGATCATCGCGCCGGTGCTGCTCGAAGCGGGCGTCGACGTGACGACCATCGGCGTGATGATGGTCGTGAACCTGGCGCTCGGGCTGGTCACCCCGCCGGTCGGCGTCAACCTGTTCGTGGCCGCGGGTATCGCGAAGGTTCCGCTTGCCGAAGTCGTCAAGGGCATCCGGCCGTTCTTCGCCGCCGGCCTGGTCGTGCTGCTGCTCGTCGCGTACGTACCGGCGCTGTCCAACTGGCTTCCCGATCTGCTGGGCTTCTAGAAGGGAACGTGGAAGTGAATCCGTTCGACCTCACCGGCCGGGTCGCCCTGGTCACCGGCGCCGCGCGCGGTATCGGACTGGCCGTCGCACGGGGCCTGGCGGGACAGGGCGCGCACGTGGTGGCCGTCGACCTGGCCGACGAGTCGGCCGAGGTGACGTCTCTCGCCGCGGACTTCCCGGAGCAGCACGTGCGGTACCGGAAAGTGGATGTGCGTGACGAGGAGGCCGTGCGCGCCTCGGTCGATGCCACGGTCGACGAACTCGGTTCGCTCGACGTCCTGGTCAACAACGCGGGCACGGCCAGCAGGAACGGCCTGGACACGCTCACCGACGACGAGTGGTACCGCGACCTGGACACCAACCTGCGCGGGATGTTCCTGTACTGCCGCGCCGCCGAACCCCACATGAAGGAACGGGGAGACGGGCGGATCATCAACGTCAGCTCGATCTCCGGGATCATGGGCGGCCCGCGGTCGGGAGGTGCCGGCGGCGGTCGGTCCGGTCCCGCGTACGCGGCGTCGAAGGGCGGCGTGATCGCGTTGACGAAGTGGCTCGCCAAGGAGCTCGGCGCGGACGGGATCACCTGTAATTCGGTAGCTCCCGGCCCGATCGCGACGGCGCTGACCGCCGACGTCGCCTACGCACTGGACGACCAGGTGATCAAACGTATGGGCACGCCGGAGGAGGTGGCCGCGGCCGTGGGCTATCTGGCAGGACCGGGCGCGGGATACGTGACGGGTCAGGTGCTCAAGGTCTGCGGCGGTGCTGCCATCGGCTGAAACCGTGGCCCGGCCGCTGCCACGCACCGATACGTGGGCAGCAGCCGGGCCGTCGCCGCGGGTGCTAGGAGATGCGCTCGCCGGTCGTCTCCGGCCGGTCGGCGGTCTCGGCGGCGGAGTCGGCGGCGGCGCCCGCGGGGCGATGTGCCACCAGCAGCACACAGGCCGTCGTCACCAGGCACACCACTGCGAACACCGCGGCCACCAGCCACGGTTCACCACCGCCCGCGACCAGCAGGGAGGTGGCGACGGCAGGGACGTACCCGCCCGCGATCGCCGACACCTGATAGGCCAGCGACAGTCCGGTGTAGCGGACGTCGGCACCGAACAGCTCCGAGAAGAACGTCGACTGCACGGCGAACATCATGGTCGGTACGAACACGTATGCGATCACGAACGCGAGCGTGATTATCGGTATCGACCCCGAGTCGAGCATCAGGAAGAACGGGACGGCGAACACGACGCCGAACACCGAGCCCGCGAGATAGATCCTGCGTCTGCCGATCCGGTCGGACAGCGCTCCGATGATCGGCACGGTCACCAGCCCGATGACCGAGGCCAACAGCATGCCGTTCAGCGCCGTCGACTCCGCGACGCCGACGTGGGTCGAGACGTAGTAGATACCGAAGGCGTTGATCGCGTTCGAGGTGACCGTCTCGCCGAGCCGAGCGCCGAAGGCGAGCAGCAGGTTACGGGGATGCTTGCGGAACACCTGCAACAGCGGGATCGGCTGCTTGCCGCTGTTGTTCCGCTTCCGTTCCGCCGCGGTTCGCTCGAACTCGGGACTTTCGCTCACCTTCAGCCGGATGACCAGACCGACCCCGAGCAGCATGATGCTGACGAGGAACGGCAGCCGCCAACCCCAGGACAGCAGCTCCGCCCTGTCCAGTTGGCTGACCAGTGCGAAAGCGCCGGTGGACAACAGGATGCCCCCGGACGCGGCAGCCTGGGGGAGACTGCCCCAGAACCCGCGCCGGGCCTCGGGTGCGTGTTCGATGGTCATCAGGGCCGCGCCCGCGTACTCGCCCCCGAGCCCGAGTCCCTGCGCGAGGCGGAACACGACCAGCAGGATCGGAGCGGCGATGCCGATCTGTTCGTAGTCGGGCAGACACCCGATCGCGAACGTACCGACGCCCATGATCATCAGCGTGATCACGAGCATCGATTTGCGTCCCACCCGGTCGCCGAAGTGTCCGAACACGACACCGCCGAGCGGACGTGCGACGAACCCGACGCCGAACGTCGCGAACGCGGCCAGTGTGCCGACGGTGGGTTCCGCATCGGGGAAGAACACGGGGCCGAACACCAGCGCCGAGGCTGTACCGAAGAGGAAGAAGTCGTACCACTCCATGAGAGCGCCGATGAAACTGGCGATGGCGACGGTGCGCATGCGTTTCCGCTCGCCACGCTGCGAGACGGGGGTCATGTGTGCTCCTTCAGTCGGAGAGTCGAACGAGAACCTTCACGGTGTCCGGGTCGGCCGCCGCCGGGTAGGCGGACGAGGCGTCGGCGAGCGGGAAACATCGGGAGATGAGGGGCCGTGGGTCGATGGATCCGTCGGCGATGAGCGACAGCGCGGAGTCGATGTCGGCGGGCAGGTACATACCGCTGCCGACGAGGTCGACCTCGAAGCGCTGCATCCGTGGCAACGGCAGGTCGAGCTCGGTCCGTGACGGCACGCCGACGACCACGACCCGTCCGCCACCGCGAGTGCCGGCCACGGCAGCGCGGAGCGTGTCCGCACCGGCCACGCAGTCGAATGCCGTCGTGAATCCGGCGAGCTCGCCGAGGCGCTCGGGTTCCACCACCCGGTCGGCGCCCAGTCGGGAAGCCAGGTCACGTTTCGCCGCGACGGGTTCGACGAGAGTGATCCTGCCGGCACCGTGGGCGCGAGCGGCCAGCAGTACGGCCAGGCCGATGCAGCCGCCGCCGATCACCAACACGTTCTCCAGGGCCGGCGGCCCGTGGGTGCGGCCCACCGCATGGACTGCGGTGGCCAGTGGCTCGGCCAGGCAGGCGACATCCGTGGCCACCGCGTCGGGAACGCGATGCAGGCGGGACGCGTCCTGGACGGTTCGGGTGCGCGCCGTGCCGGGCAGTTTGAACCCGAGAACCCGCGCGGACTCGCACGTGTTGAGGGCACCGGCCGCACACGCCGCACACTGTCCGCAATGGACCAGCGGATTGATCAGCACCCGCTCGCCGCGGTCGATCCCGGTGACGCCGTCGCCGATCGCGAGTACTTCGCCGATGCTCTCGTGCCCGGTCACCACGGGAGGACGGACGAACGGATGCCGTCCGGCATAAACGTGCAGATCCGAGCCGCATATGCCGACATACGAGGGCGCCACCAGTGCTTCTCCCGGCCCGGGACGAGGATTGTCGGCGACCTCGCCCACTTCGACCTCGCCGACGCCGGGGAAGCGGATCTCCTTGACCAACACCATGTCCTCCTTCAGCGAGTGGGGGCGCTCACGGCGCGATCGACCAGATCCGCCAGCCGCTGCAACCGCGGGACGGCGTCCGCCTCGAGCGCGTCGGGCAGGTTCGCGGCTCCGACGCAGGCCCGCCATACCGCACGGCCGGCGAGGAACCCGGACGCTCCTGCCGCGCAGGCGACCTCGACCGCGCGGGGAAAATCGTCGGCATCCACCCCGGAGGACAGCACCACCCACGGTGACGCGATCCGTGCGCCGAGCCGGGTGCATTCGCGGTGCAGGACGTCGGCGTCGGCCTTGCCGCGCAAGGGAACCTCGGACTTGTACAGGTCGGCGCCGAGTCCGCCGAGCTCGTCGGCCGCCGCGTGGACGCCGGCGTTCCAGTCCCAGTGGCCTCCGCGGCGAGGGGCTTTCGACACCGGTTCGATGATGCTGACGAGGCCGGCGGCGCGGCACCTGGCAACGAAGCGTTCGACCATGGCGACTCGGCGGTGTGCGTCCTCATCGGGCCGCCACACGACGAGGAGTTTCATCGCCACGGCGCCCTGGGTTCGCACCGTGTGCGGGTCGACGGTGTCGTCCAGCACCGAGTCGGTGACGGCCTCGCCGTTCCCGGGCACGAACCGGTCGGCGGCGGCGATGAGCCCGCAGCCGGGGGCGACCGCTCCCGAGTCGACAGCGGTGTCGAAGACGAACTGCTTGT
Organism: Prauserella salsuginis; assembly: GCF_024648885.1. Lineage (GTDB taxonomy): Bacteria > Actinomycetota > Actinomycetes > Mycobacteriales > Pseudonocardiaceae > Prauserella > Prauserella salsuginis. The sequence continues at coordinate 759,283 of NZ_JANBBF010000009.1, forward strand.
CCAGCAGAACACCGGAGGCATGCGGAGTGAGGGCGCGGGTGGCGGCGAGCTTGAACTCCGTGAGGGTCGCGTCGTCGACGCGGCGAAGCACCTCGTCGGGCGTCGTGCCGTCCGCGGCGGGCTCCGCTCCCGCGAACATCAGTCGCAGAGCCTCGCGCTGGTCCACCGCCAGCATCGCGAAGCCGCCCGACGGTCGTGCCAGGTCGGTCAGGTCGTATGGCGTAGGGGAGGTCACGCGTACTCCTTCAGTTCGCTCAGGTGGGTCTCGATCTCGTGGTCGGTGGGGATGGCGGAACGGCCGTCGACGGCCCGGCACGAGAGAGCCGCCGCGATACCCGCGTATGCCATCGCCTCGTGCAGCGGACGTTCGCGAACGACGGCGGTGAGCAGGGCGCCGTGGAAGACATCGCCTGCGCCCAGAGTGCTGACCGGCTCGATCGGCAGTCCGGGCACGCGGCGTAGTCGGCCGCGGTGGTCGCGGCCGATCGAACCGTTCGCGCCGTCGGTGGCCACCACGGTGTGGGCCGTGCAGGCAGCGAGTGCCGCGTCGAGATCGGTCGATCCGTACTCGGCTCGCAATCGGTCCGCAGTGGGCACGTAGAGGGTGACCTCGTCGGGACGGCATCGGAGATCATCGACCGCGTAGCCCGCATCGACCGACAGTCGGGGACGGTCCGATGGCGGTATGTCCGCGAGCAGGCGGGCGACCGGTGGCCACCCATGGTGGTCGACGTGGACCCAGTCGGCGGAACGCACGGCTTCCGCGGCGGCCTCGTCGAGTTCGACGGGTGGTGCCGCGGTGGTACAGATCGCGCGGGTGGCGTCGCTGCGGCTGCAGATGACGACGACCGACTGGGTGCCGGCGTGCGGGGTCACCCGCACGTGGCGCGTGTCGACTCCTGCGGCGTCGAGGCCGTCGATGACGTCGTGCCCGGGCCGGTCGTCTCCCACGGCCGCGATGACCTGGGCGGGTACTCCGAGGCGCGCGGCTGTGACGGCCGCGGTGGCGGCGGGGCCACCGCCGCTGCGGACCAGGTCGTCGACGACGACGCGTTCGTCAGGGGATGGGTGATGCGCGGTGACGGCGATGGCGTCCTCGGTCGCCGCACCAACGAAGACAACGGTTTCCACGGTTCCTCCTCGCCCGATGGCGCCCATAGTGTCGGCCGGGGATGTTCATAAGTCAACATTCGCTGTCGAAAATAGAACATTGAGCGGAGAAGATTCAGCGGAGAAGATTCAGCGGAAAAGATTGAACTGAGAGGGCTCAGTGGGGAGGGCTCAGCGTTGGGAGGGCTCAGCGTTGGGAGGACTCAGCGGGGCGGTTCGGTGGACACACCGGTGCCCCGAGGCCGGTGCGGACCGAGTCAGGAGGTGGCGAGATCGAGCTGGACGCCGGCGCCGTCGAAGAGGTCGGCGAGTGCGGGTCTGCGATCAGTGACCACGGTGTCGAGTCGGCTCAGCGGGCACAGCAGGACCGCCGCGGCGGCGTCGAACTTGCTGTGGTCGGCGAGCAGCACCACGCGGTCGGCGATGTCCATCAGCGCGAGCTTGGTCGGACGTTCCCGGTCGGTGGCGACGTACACGCCGCGCTCGTCGACGGCCGCGGCGCCGAGGAAGAACGTCTTCACCCGCAGCTGGGCCGCGGTGTCCACGGTGATGGGCCCGACGAAGGCCTGGCTGTCGTGGTTGAGGTCGCCGCCGAGTGCGACCGTTCGTGCGGCCGGCAGGCTCAGCATGCGTTGCAGCACGGGCACCGAGTGCGAGACGACGGAACCGGCGAAGTCGTCGGGGAGGGCGAGTGCGAGTTCGTACGGCGTCGTACCGGCGTCGACGGCGATCGTGTCGGATCCGGCGAGCAGGCCGGCCGCGTGGGCGCCGATTCGCTGTTTGGCCTCGTGCCGGGCGCGAACTCGGCCCTCGAACGCCGGTGGCTGGTCGGCAGGGGGGAGGCTGACGCCGCCGTGCACGACCCGCACCTTGCCGTCCCGTTCGAGCCGGCGCACGTCGCGGCGCACGGTCATGTCCGACACGCCGAGCTGTTTGCTGAGGTCGCTGATCGCGAGGAATCCCGCGGTGTGGAGTTGTTCGAGGATCACACCGCGGCGCGCGGGGGCGTCGTCGTAGCGCAGCAGTCCGGCAGATGCACTGTCCACGCCACGTCCTCCCCTCGTAGTTGTTCGAAATGATACACGGGCGGCGTCGCCGGGTCGGGGGCGAGGACGATTATGTTGGAAATCCAACATCGTCGCGGTGGTCGCTGTCCGGCGGTGCGAGCCTCCGTGTTGCCGAGACGCTCACCCGGTGGCCGGCGCCAGCGTGTACTCCTCCGGTGCGAGTTTGCCTGCGAGCTCCCGCATCAGTGCGCCGACGTCGGCCAGCCGGTCGGTGGTCATGCGGTCCGCGGGGCCGGTGACGCTGATCGCGACGTCCTGTCCGGTCCCCGAGGTGAGGGCGACACCGACACATGCGATTCCGGGCTCGTTCTCCTCGTTCTCGACCGCCCAGCCGAGCGTGCGCGCCGACTCGACGGCGTGGCGGAACCGGTCCGCGAGTGTCGGGTGCTGCCCGTCGGGGTCGGCCTCGTCGGCGTAGCCGGTCAGCAGAGCGTCGCTCGGGGGAGCGGTTGCGATGAGCGCGCGCCCCAGCGCCGTGCTCGCGATGTGCGCACGCCTGCCGACGCGTGACCACACGCGGACGGAACGTTCGGGCTCGATCTTGTCGAGGTAGACGACGCGGCGTCCGTCGAGCATGCCGAGGTGGACGAGTTCCTCCGTGCGGCGGGACAGTTCGAGCAGCAGTGGGCGGAACAGCAGCGGCAGGTTCTCCTCGGCGCCGAACGTGCGCACGATCCGCCGGAGTGCCTCGCCGAGGATGTAGTTGCGGTCGTCATCGTCGCGCGTCACGTACTCGCGGTGCGCAAGCCCGCGGAGCAGCCGGTGGACCGATCCCTTGTTGATCCCGGTGTGCGCCGCGATCTCGCCGAGTGCCATGCCCTCCGGGCCGGCGGCGGCGACCGTCTCGAGCACGACGAGCGCACGATCGAGGCTCGTCACGGGTGGCGTTTCCGATGTGGGTTCGGTCTCCATGGCTCCATTGTCGCCGGGGTCGGTATTGCGTCGCGTTCAGTGCGAGTTTAACTTATGGTCCGACATACAAAACGACCGGTTCGCGATATGAAACGCACACGGTTGGTGCCGGCAGCGCCCGCCGCGCGTCGCGGAAGGACAAGGACGTCATGACACAGGGACTCGGGCGCAGTAGCGTGCCCGCGGGAACGCTCATCGGAGCATCAGCGCCCGACCGGACCGGCATCGTGCACCTCGGTCTGGGCAACTTCCACCGCGCGCACGGTGCCGTCTACACGGCGCAGGCGATGGCCGCGGCCGGAGGCGACTGGGGCATCCGCGGCTTCGCTCACTCGTCGGACCGTGTCGTCGCGCCGATGCGCGCCCAGGACAACCTGTATTCGATCCTGCAGCTGACCGAGGGCGGCACCAAGGCCGGTGTCGTCGACGTCCACCGCGACACCGGCGTAGCGGCGCACGACCCCGCGGCCGTCGTGGCCGCGATCGCGGATCCGGCGCATCGCATCGTCTCGCTCACGGTGTCCGAGGTCGGTTACACGCGCGATCCGGCGACCGGCCGCCTGGCTCTCGACCACCCCGAGGTCGCCGCGGACCTCGTCGCCGGCTCGACGCCGCGCACCGCGATGGGCATGATCGCGCGGGGCCTCGAACTGCGGGCCGCCTCCGGTGCGCCGGTCGCCGTGCTCTCGTGCGACAACCTCCAGTCCAACGGCGACGTCACGCGCGCCGTGGTCGAGGAGTTCCTCAACGCGGCGGGCGTGAACGACGACGTACTGTCCTTTGTGTCCTCGTCGGTGTCGTTCCCGAACGCGATGGTCGACCGCATCGTGCCGAAGACGACGGCCGAGCACTCGCAGCGTGTCGAGGACCTGCTCGGGGTGACCGACCGGTGTCCCGTGCCGGCCGAGGACTTCAGCATGTGGGTGCTCGAGGACGACTTCGCGGGCGGCCGTCCCGCATGGGATCTTGCGGGTGCGACGTTCTCGACCGAGCTCGAGGCCTACGAGATGGTCAAGTTGCGCCTGCTCAACGGGTCGCACTCGCTCATCGCCTACCTCGGCGTCCTCGCCGGTGCACCCACGATCGACACCGCATGGGGGCTGGACTTCGTGCGCGAAGCGGTCCTCGGCGGGATCGCCGAGGACTACCTGCCCACGTTCACCCCGCCCACCGGGTTCGATGCCGACGGGTACGTGTCCGAACTGGACGCCCGGTGGCGCAACCCGCTGATCGGCCACGCCACCACGCAGGTCGGCTCCGACGGTTCGGTCAAGTTGCTCCAGCGCATCCCCGACGCGGCGTTGTTCCACCTCCGGCGCGGCCGCATACCGCACCGTCTCGCGCTGTGCACCGCCGCGTGGATCGCGTGCGTCGCCCCGCCCGCGGGCTTCGACCCGGACCCGCTGGCGGAGCGCATCGCCGAACCCGCCCGGGAACGGCTCGCCGAGACGGTCGACGGCGCCGTGACCGTGAGTGACCACGTGCGCCGGATCATGACCGGCGGCTTCTTCCCCGCGGCGCTCGCCGACCAGGACGTCTTCACCGCCCGTGTCGCCGAGCTGCTGACGCTCATCACCCGAGACGGGGTGCGCACCGCGGCCGCCGACGTGGCCGCAGCCTCCCGTTGAGCCCGCCCCGCCCTCCCCGGAGCCCCGCCCCGACCCCTGGAGCTGATCACCGATGAAAGGTCTGTTCATCCACGGCGCCGAGGACATGCGCCTCGACGACGTCGCCGTGCCCGAACCCGGCGAGGGCGAGGTGCTGCTGCGCGTGCGCTACGTCGGCATCTGCGGTTCGGACCTGCACTACTACTTCCACGGCAAGAACGGTGAGAACCTCGTCCGCGAGCCGTTCGCTCCCGGCCACGAGTTCTCGGCGACCGTCGAGTCCGATCCGTCCGGCGAATGGGCTACCGGCACGCCGGTGACCGTGCACCCCGCTCGGTACGGCTGCCCGGTGACGGGCCTCGACGACCGGCCGCACCTCTGGCCCGGCGGCGACTACCTCGGCAGCGCCGCGGACTTCCCCCACCGGCAGGGCGCGGCGGCGGAGTACGTGCTCGTCGAGAAACCCATGCTCCGCAGGCTGCCCGACGGGTTGTCGCTGCGGGACGCCGCGCTCGCCGAACCGCTCGGCGTGGCGTTGCACGCTCTCACGGTCGCAGGTGGCGACCTGGGCGACCGCGCCCTCGTGCTGGGTGCGGGGCCCGTCGGCCTGCTGACCGTCGCGGCGCTCGCCGCGCGGGGCGTCGGTCACGTGGCGGTCGGCGACGTCCAGCAGTCCGCCCTCGACCGTGCCCGCGACCTCGGAGCCCACGAGACGTTCCTCATCGGACGCGACGAGGTGCCCGCGACCTCGTATCCCGTCGTGTTCGAATGCTCCGGAGCGCCGGCCTCGCTGACCCAGTCGGTCGCATCCGCGGCCAGGGCAGGCGTCGTGGTCCAGGTCGGCATGCTCGCCGACGCCGCGATCGGTGTGAACCTCGCGCCGCTCGTGTCGAAGGAACTGCAGCTGCGCGGCACCTTCCGCTTCTCGACGGAGATCGACGAGGCCGTCGAGTTGCTCGCCGCCCACCCCACCATCGCCCGGGTCGTCACGCACGTCCTGCCCGCGGCCGACGCGGTCGAGGCGTTCGCGACGGCGAAGGACTCCGCCGCCTCCGGCAAGGTCCTCATCGAGTTCTGACCCCCACCCGCCCTCACGTCCCCATCCGACACCGCAGAAGGAACAACGATGTCCACTTCAGCACCGCCGCCCGACACGGGCACCGCCGAAGCAGGCCAGGCCGAACGCAGCACCAGTGACCTCACACGCGCCGCGATGTCCGGCTGGCTGGGCACCGCGCTCGAGTTCATGGACTTCCAGCTGTACTCGCTCGCGGCCGGGCTCGTCTTCGGCCAGCTCTTCTTCGTGGGCGACAGCGCCGCGCTCGCCGTCGTCGCCGCGATGGCCACGTACGCCGTCGGTTACGTCGCCCGCCCCGTGGGTGCCTGGTACTTCGGACGCCTCGGCGACCGGGTGGGACGCACGAAGGTCCTGTTCATCACGATCGCGCTGATGGGCGGTTCGACGACGCTCATCGGCGCGCTGCCCACGGCCCACGACATCGGCATCCTCGCGCCGATCCTGCTCGTGGTGTTGCGGCTCGGGCAGGGCTTCGGCGCCGGTGCGGAGATCTCCGGTGCCGGTGTCATGCTCGCCGAGTACGCGCCGAGGCGGCGGCGCGGCGTGATCGCCTCGCTCGTGGCGCTGGGCACCAACTGCGGCACGCTCGGTGCGTCCGCCATCTGGGGCATTCTCGTGGCGGTCATGTCCGAGGAGCAGCTGCTCTCGTGGGGCTGGCGCATTCCGTTCCTCGGCAGCGCCGTGATCCTGCTGGTGGCCGTGTGGATCCGGTTCCGGCTCAAGGAGAGCCCGGTGTTCGAGGAGAGCTCCCACGTCTCCGACGGGGTGGCGCTGTCGACCGCCGAGGTCAGGGCGAAGGCCGAGCGGGAGAACGACACGCAGATGCTCGAGGCGCTCGAGCAGAAGAAGTGGCGCGCACTCGTGCCGGCGTTCCTGCTCCGCTTCGGGCAGGCAGGCAACTCGGGCATCCTGCAGACCTACATGGTCTCGTTCATCACGGTGACGCTGGCGATGTCGGCGTCGGTGGGTACGACCGTCGTGATCGTCTCGTCGTTGTGCGCGTTCGTCACGGTGCCCGTCGTGGGTGCGCTCGGCGACAGGTTCGGCAGGCGCCGCATGTACCAGGTGATGAGCGTGATCTCGCTCGTGCTCATCGTGCCGACCATGATGCTGATCGCGGGAGCGGACGTGCCGAAGGTGTTCGTCGGCTACATCGTCATGCACAACGTGTCGGTGATGGCGCTGGCCTCGCTCGAGAACCTCACGCTGCCGGAGATCTTCGGCTCCCGGCACCGCTACGCCGCGACCGGTGTCATCCGGGAGATCGCCGCGATGATCGCCACCGGCATCGGCCCTGTGGTCGCCGCCGCCTGGGTCGCCGCCACCACCGGCTCGTGGATCCCGGTCGCGGTCCTGCTCGGGTTCTTCACCCTGTGCCCGCTCATCGGGACGCTGTTCATGCCGGAGGTCGCGGGCCGCGACCTGAGGGATCCGCGCAACGCGGTCTGAACCGGTCCCGGGTGCGGCCGCCGCGCCGCACCCGGGACCGCCCCACCGTCCACCATCGACACATCAGCCCGGAAGGAAACACCCGCCGTGAGCATCTCGACCGCCGAGGTCATCGTCACCAGCCCCGGACGCAACTTCGTCACCCTCAAGGTCGTCACCTCCGACGGGGTCGTCGGCTGGGGCGACGCGACGCTCAACGGGCGGGAACTGGCCGTGGCCTCGTACCTGCGGGACCACCTGGCGAGCACGCTCATCGGCCGCGACGAGGACCGCATCGAGGACACGTGGCAGTACCTCTACCGCGGGGCCTACTGGCGGCGCGGACCCGTGACGATGGCCGCGATCGCCGCCGTCGACATGGCGCTGTGGGACATCAAGGCCAAGAAGGCGGGCGTTCCGCTGTACCAGCTGCTCGGCGGGGCGAGCCGGGACAAGCTCCGCGTGTACGCCCACGCCTCGGGCAACGACTACCCGGCGCTGGCGCGCGCGATCCGTGGATATGTCGACGAGGGCTACACGGCGGTGCGCATCCAGACGGGCGTTCCCGGTCTCGAGCGGGTGTACGGCGTGTCCGACACCGCGGAGCCGGGACAGCGCTACGACTACGAACCCGCACACCGCGGTGCCGACGGCGGCGCCGCGACGCGTCCCGAGGAAGAGGACTGGGACACGCCCGCCTACCTGCGGCACGTACCCGCGATCTTCGAGAAGGTGCGGGAGGAGTTCGGCCCCGAGCTGCGGCTGCTCCACGACGCGCATCACCGGATGTCGCCGATCGAGGCGGCGCGGCTTGCCAAGTCGCTCGAACCCTACGACCTGTTCTGGCTCGAGGACGTGACGCCCGGCGAGGACCAGGAGGCGTTCCGGCTGGTCCGGCAGCACAGCACGACACCGCTGGCCACCGGCGAGGTGTTCAACTCCGTGCATGACTACCGGACGCTGATCACCGAGCGGCTTATCGACTACGTGCGATCGGCGCCCACCCACACCGGCGGTGTCACCGGGATGAAGAAGCTGCTCGACTTCGCGGCGATCTACGGCATCCGCTCCGGCATCCACGGCCCGACCGACGTCTCGCCGGTCGGTATGGCCGCCGCGCTGCACCTCGACCTGGCGATCCACAACTTCGGTATCCAGGAGTACATGCCGCACAGCGAGCTGACCCTCGAGGCGTTCCGCACCTCGTACACGTTCGACCGCGGCTTCCTGCACCCGGGCGAGACCCCGGGTCTCGGCGTGGAACTCGACGAGGAGGTCGCGGCGCGCCACCCCTACACGGCTGCCTATCTACCGGTGAACCGCCTGCTCGACGGCACCGTGCACGACTGGTGAGTCGGGAGAGGACACACGTCATGAGCCAGCGACAGGCTTTGCCTCGGTGGACCGCCGAAACGCGGCTCGTCGTCGTCATCCGCGGTGAACACGCCGACGACTACGTGCCGGTGATCGACACCATGGTCGAAGCGGGAGTGCGCAGTTTCGAGCTCACGCTCACCACGCCCGGTACGGCCGCCGCACTGCCCGGACTCGTCGAACGGTACGGCGACACCGCGGACATCGGCGTCGGCACCGTGACCCGTCCCGGCGAGGTCGACGCCGCCGCCGACGGGGGAGCGCGCTACCTGGTCACCCCGATCTCGGACGTCACGGTCGTCGATCGGGCCCTGGCTCGCGACGTCCCCGTCGTCCCCGGCGGGCTCACCCCGACGGAGGTGTGGTCCACCTGGAGCAGGGGAGTGCCTGCGGTGAAGGTGTTCCCGGCGGGCCAGGTGGGGCCGGGGTATCTGAAGGACCTGCGCGGTCCGTTCCCCGAGCTTGCCGTGGTTCCGTCCGGAGGCGTCGATCTCGATGCGGCGGGGGCGTGGCTCGCGGCCGGCGCCGCGGCCGTCAGCGTCGGCGGACCGCTCCTCGGCGACGCGCTCGCAGGCGGCGAGCTGACTGCGCTCGCCGCGCGGGCGCGGCGATTCGTCGAGGTGTGTGCGGGGAGTGGAGCGGCATGACCGACTCCCCGGTTCTGACTCTGGGCGAGACGATGGGCCTGATCACGGGCGGCCGCATCGGATCGCTCGCGCACGTGTCCGACGCGCACGTGGGCATCGGCGGCTCCGAGACGAACGTCGCCGTGAGCCTGAGCAGGCTCGGCGTGCCCGTCACGTGGATCGGGCGGGTCGGCGACGACTCGCTCGGCAGGCGGATCGTGCGTGAGGTCCGCGGTGAGGGCGTCGACGTGCGTGCGCAGGTCGACGTCGACGCGGCAACGGGACTCATGCTCAAGGAACTCACGGGCCAGGGGACCGCGCGGGTGTATTACTACCGTGCGGGCTCGGCCGGTTCCCGGCTGGCCGCGGCGGACGTTCCTGCGGGTCTGGTCGAGAACGCCGCGCTCGTGCATCTGACGGGCATCACGCCGCTGCTGTCGGACTCGGCTCGGGAGACGTGCCGGTCGGTGGTGGGGCGCGCGCGGGCTGCGGGCGTGCGCTTGAGCGTCGACGTGAACTACCGGTCGACGCTCGCGCCGGCGCACGTGGCCGCCGAGGTGCTCGGCGAACTGGCCGGGCAGGCCGACCTCATGTTCGGCTCACCCGACGAGCTCGCCCATGTCGCCCCCGGCGGTACTGCCCCCACCGACGACCGGGCGGCCGCTGCGGACATCGGCGCGCTGGTACGCGCGCTCGATCCCGGCGGGACGCGCGAGATCGTCGTCAAGCGCGGTGCCGACGGAGCGACGGTCTACCGCGACGGCGTCCTCGTCGACGCCCCCGGTCACCGGGTCGACGTGGTCGACACCGTCGGTGCGGGGGACGCGTTCGTGGCCGGCTATCTCAGTGGTGACGTGCACGGATGGAGCGTCGAGAAGAAGCTCGCCCGCGCGAACGCCTGCGGTGCGGTGATGTGCACGATGCCCGGCGACTGGGAGGCGGCGCCCACCCCTGCCGAACTCGACGCGTTCCTGGCGTCGGGAGGCGATCCGGTCCAGCGTTGAGCAGCCGGTGGGCGGGTGGGTGCCGACCGGCGCGGCGCCGGTAGTCGCCGGTGTGGGTGCTGTTGTCGACGCGGGCGACGTGGCAGGCGGCGGCGGTGCTGCTGGCGTTCGCCGCGGCCGCGGTGGTCGTGGTGGCACTGCCCGCCAGGATTCTGCGCCGGGTGCCGCTGCTGGGACGTGCGGTGATGCGGGCGTCGAACACGACGATGCAGACCACGGCGCGGATCACCGTCCTGGTGCTGGTGACGTTGATGCTGCTGACGGCCGTCCTGGAGCTGGACGTCGCGCTCGGGGCGTTCTCCGCGGGCCTGCTGTCGAACGCGGTGCTGCGGGCGGTCGCGGCCGATCACGCGGAGGAGATCGCGCACAAACTGGAGATCGTCGGATTCAGCCTGCTCATCCCCGTGTTCTTCGTGACGAGCGGAATGACCATCGACCTTGGTGCCGTCGCGTCGAAGTGGCCGCTGCTGCTCGCGTTCGTCGGGGCGATCCTCGTCGTGCGCGGATTCCCGGTGTTCGCCCGCGAGATGTGGACGAGCACCCATTCGGGCGTCACGACGACCCGCGACCGGCTCGCGCTCGGCCTCTACGCGGCGACCGGGTTGCCCATCATCGTGGCGGTCACGCAGATCGCGGCCTCGTCGCAGCTGATCACTGCGGCCACCGCCTCGGTGATGGTGACGGCCGGTGCCGTCACGGTGCTGGCCTTCCCGCTGGCGGCGAACAGGATCGTCGCCGGCGGGAAGGCCGGGTCTTCGAGGACGGCACGCCGCTCGCGATGAACGCCGTGGCTCCTGAGACGGGCGGCACGGCGCGTGCCCGCCGGCCCGGTACTCGCCGTCGCAGGAACGGGGCCGCCGACCGGAAGTCGTGATGTGGGAGGTCGCCGGTGCCGCCCCGCTGCCCGGTGCGGGGCGGCACCGGACCTCACGCGTCCAGGTCGAAGACTTCGAGCGACTGCACGGTGACCTCACCACCGGTGGCGAACGTGCTCGCCCTGGTGCTGCCCTCGTCCGGGAAGACGAGGTCGGTGATCACGGCCTGACCCCGGTCGCCGAACACCTGCACGTTGGCCCGGTCGAGCACGATGCGGAGCCGGAGGACGCCGTCGGTCGGTGGCAGCGCGACGGTGTGGCGTGCCGGGAAGCTCGAGTGGACGGTCGTCCGGCCCGAACTGCGCCGGTCGACGAACAGTTCCTGCGTCGTGACGTCGTACCCGATGCGGGTGCGGTAGGAGCCACCCGCGAAGACGTCGAATCCGAACGAGGTCGCCGTCGCACCGGCGAGCCGGAACTCGGCGACGATGTCGAGCGCCGTTCCCGCGGTGTCCGGAGCTCCGCCCTGCTCGGAGACGGTTCCGCTCCAGGCTCGCCGGTTGCGGCGTACTCGCTCCAGCTCCCTGACCGGCTGCTGCGCGAGCCGCGTTCCGGCTGCGGTGGAGACCAGTTCCAGTTCGCGCGGGACGGACATGCCACCTCGCCACGGCGAGGTGGGGACGTCGGCCGCATACGACCAGTTGCTCATCCAGCCCAGCCACAGTCGGCGGCCGTCGGGAACATCCGACCAGGACACCGCGGCGTAGAAGTCCGAGCCCTCATCGGCCCACAGGACGTCGTCGGGAGCTGCGTCGGGGGTGAACGTGGTGCCGTCGAAGTCGCCCAGGAAGTACTGCATTCCCGAGCCACCTGCCGGTCCACCCGGATTGATGCTCACGATGAGGACCCACTTGCCACGGCGGTCGTCGCCATCCACGGGCAGCCGGAACAGGTCGGGACACTCCCACACGCCGCCGTGTGCGCCGTGGTTCGCGCCGAACTCGCTGAGCTGTTCCCACTGCAGCAGGTTCGGCGAGCCGTAGAAGCGGATCCGGTCGCCCACGGCTATCGACATCACCCACCGGTTCGTCGCTGCGTGCCAGAAGACCTTGGGATCACGGAAATCGGCCTCGCCGGAGTTGGGGATCACCGGATTGCCGGAGTATTTGGTCCAGCTGCGACCGCGGTCGCTGCTGTAGGCCAGGCTCTGCTGCTGTGTGTCGCCCGCGCTGGTGTAGAGCGCGACCAGGCCGGGCCCGCCGCCGAAGAGACCACTGGTGTCGTGTTGGTCCACGACTGCGCAGCCGGAGAAGATGTCGCCCAGCTCGTCGGGTTCGAGTGCCACCGGCAGCTGCTTCCAGTGCACGAGGTCGGTGCTCACCGCGTGCCCCCAGGACATGTTGCCCCACTGGTCGCCGTACGGGTTGTGCTGGAAGAACAGGTGGTACTCGCCCTTGAAGTAGACCATCCCGTTCGGATCGTTCATCCAGTTGCGTTCCGGGGTGAAGCACACCGAGGGACGCCACTGCGACGTTTCCGAGGCGGAGCCGGTCGTTCCGGCACGGGCGGTCGGTGAACCGGGCAGCGTCGCCGTCAACCCCAGCCCGGCCAGCGCGCCGGCCCCGGCCAGGAAGTTGCGGCGTCCGAATCCCCGTGTCAGTGGATGCCGGGAAGCGGCGGTGCCGTCAGCGGAGTTTTCCATCGTTGCCTCCTCGTCTGTTCCTGCCGCCCGGTGGGCACGCGGCAGTGCATGGTGGGGTTCTGCGGATGTCGAAACGGGGCGGTACCGGTGTTCACGAACCGGAGCAGGGGACGGAGCGGGGGCCAGGACCGGAACCGGAGCGGGGGCCGGGTCGCCGTGCTCGAGCTCCGGACATGGGGAATCGCTCGGTTGCCGGAGCGGGAACGGGCGGGGTCGATGGCGGCGAGCCTGGGGTCACGCGATCCTCCTTGATCGGGAAGTGACGACGCTGCGGAGAGCGGCCGCTCCGCAGTCCTCCGGCGAGTTCGGCGAGGGGTTCGGAGCTGCCGGAGGGAGCTCCGCGTCCCCGGTCCACGCGCCGGGACTTTCGGCGACCGACCGTCTCGCGGTGTCCGATTGATCCGGTGCCCGATTGGGTCCGGTTTCTCTCTGGTGCCGACTGATTGTGCTTGTTGTTGCGGGGTTGTCAATCCTCGGAATCGGCGGACTCGGCTGGGCGGGGCTCGTGCGGCTCGGGGTGCGGCGCCGTGCGGGGTTCGAACCTTCCGTGCGCTGTCCGAGGTCGTGGCCGTCGGCCGGAAGTGCAGATGCGGCCGACGGTCCTCGGTGTTCGGTGTGATTCCCCGACGATGTCCGCGTCCGGGGTGTAGACGGGCGCCACGCCGGGTGGCGGTCCGTCCTGCGGTTAGGGCTGCGAGGGTTGACAAGAACGCAACAACCGTCAGAATCAGGCAATACCAAAACGCACCGGAGGGAAACGGGCATGTATGGTGCGGAGCGCCAACAGCTGCTGGCACAGCAGGTGCGCACGGACGGGCGGATCGACGTCACCGCCACGTCCGAGCAGTTGGGGGTCGCGCCCGAAACCATCCGGCGAGACCTCGCAGCCCTGGAACGCCAGGGCCTCGTCCGCCGGGTCTACGGCGGCGCGATCCTGCTGGAACGGCTGGATTTCGAACCCGCGGTCAACGAACGCGATCGGACACGTTCGGCCGAGAAGGACCGGATCGCGCGCGCCGCGCTCGATCTGGTGCCGCAGCGCGGAACCGTGCTCTTCGACGCCGGTACCACCAGCAGCCGCCTTGCGGCACTGCTGCCACAGGGGCGGGACCTGACGATCGTCACGAACTCGCTGCCCGTCGCCTCCCAGCTCGCCACCCGCACCGACGTCACCGTGCACATGCTGGGCGGCCGGATTCGGCCTGCGACGTTGGCGACGGTCGAGTCCTGGGCGCTCGCCGTCCTGGCCGGGTTGACCGTGGACATCGGCTTCTTCGGGACGAACGGATTCTCCGCCGCGCGCGGGTGTACGACACCGGACACCGCCGAATCCGCGGTGAAGGCGGCGATGGTCGGGGCCTGCCGTCGTCGCGTGCTGCTCAGCGATCACAGCAAGTACGGCGACGATCAGTTCGCCCGGTTCGCCACGCTCGGCGAGATCGACGTCGTGGTGACCGACTCCGGTCTCGACGAACAGGCCGTGGCCGAACTCAACGAGGCCGCGATCGAGGTGGTGATCGCATGACCGCGACACGCGCCGGTCCGGCAGCGACGCCCATCAGGAGGGCGGGTTCCTTCGAACCGCTCCGCTGTGCGGCGACCCGTTAGCAGCGCAGCAGGTCCGCCGGGGGCGGCGTAACGAACCCGGACGACCCTCCGGCGCCGCACCACGATCCCCGTTTTCCGTCTCCTTCAACGAGGAAGGTTCCCCGCCATGCAGAACGCACCGACCCGGGCAGGTACGTCCGGGAGCCGACTGGCCATGCGGAGCGCTGTCATCGCCGCGCTCGGCGGGCTGCTGTTCGGTTTCGATACCGCCGTGATCTCCGGTACCACCGACGCGCTGCAGGACGTGTTCTCGCTGAGCGCAGGCGGGCTGGGGTTCACCGTCGCGACCGCGCTGATCGGCACCATCGTGGGTGCCGCCGTGACCGGTCTCTGGAAGCCGGCCGATCTGTTCGGGCGCAAGAAAGTCCTCTACGCGATCGGCATTCTCTACTTCGTATCCGCCGTCGGTTCGGCCCTCGCGCCGGACTGGATGACGTTCATGGTGTTCCGGTTCGTCGGAGGCATCGGGGTCGGCGCGGCGGCCGCGGTCGCGCCGATCTACAACGCCGAGGTGGCACCGCCGAAGCTCCGCGGTCGCATGGTGGGACTGTTCCAGTTCAACATCGTGCTCGGCATTCTGCTGGCGTATCTGTCGAACTACGTCATGCTGCAACTGGCGCCGGAAGCGACGGCGTGGCGGTGGATGTTCGGCGTCGAGGCGTTGCCGGCGCTCGCGTTCGTGCTCCTGCTCTTCCTGGTGCCGGAGAGCCCGCGCTGGCTGATGAAGGTGGGCCGGGTGAACGAGGCCGACCGCGTGATCGAAGCTCTCGCATCCGATCCGGACGAGGCACGCCTCGCCCACCAGGAGATCACCGAGGCACTCGAGACCGACGGCGCGCAGCAGCGCGGCACGTTCTTCACACGCCGCCACCGGAAGGTCATCTTCCTCGCGTTCGCGATCGCCGCGTTCAACCAACTTTCCGGGATCAACGCGGTGCTCTATTACGCCCCGTCGATCTTCGCCTCGGCGGGGATGGGCGAGAGCGCGTCGTTCCTCAGCAGCGGTGGTGTCGGGCTGATCAACCTGATCTCGACGATGCTCGCCCTGTTCGTGATCGACCGGCTCGGGCGGCGCAAGCTGATGCTCATCGGGTCGATCGGATACCTGATCACGCTGGGCCTCCTCTCGGCGATCTTCTTCGGCCAGGGGCAGGATTTCTCCGGCACGGCCAGCATGTTCGTCGTCGTCCTGGTGATGCTGTTCGTCGCGGCGCACGCGTTCGGTCAGGGCGCGGTCATCTGGGTCTTCATCTCGGAGATCTTCCCGATCTCGGTCCGGGCCCGCGGGCAGGCGTTCGGCTCGCTGGTCCACTGGGGGTTCGCGGCCGCCATCTCCTGGGTCTTCCCGCTGCTGGCCGAGGTCGTCGGCGGGGGTACGGCGTTCGCGTTCTTCTTCGTGTGCATGGTCGCCCAGCTCGTCTGGGTGCTGGTGTTGATGCCGGAGACCAAGGGCGTCCCGCTGGAGAAGCTGCAAAGCGTGCTCGGCGTCGGCGACAACCGGCAGGTTCGTTCGGACTCGGGCCGGTAGCGGCCCGGCGGGCACGGCTTTCCGGCGCCGATGCGGTGCCGGGAAGCCGTGCCCGTATTCGTGCTCCCGCCGCCCGACCCGTCCTCAGCGCACGGTCGTCCGATCCCGCCAGTAGCGCTTGCGGACATCCAGCAGTACCGACACGTCGAACGACAACACTCCGGGCAGCGCGCCGAGATCGCTGGTGAGGAACTCCGCGAGCCCGTCCTCGTCGCGGAACACTCCCTGGTGGATCACCGACGAGTTGCCGGCGACGATGGAGACGTAACGCGCCGAGGTGTGACGGGCGAGGGATTCGCTGACGGTGCGGATGGATCCCGGTGCGACGGTCAGCGCGATCACCGCTTCCAGGCCGTAGCCGAGTAGCCGGGGCTCGATCTCGACGCGCGGCCGCACGATCCCGCGGTCCAGCAGGGTGTGCAGCAGGCGGTAGGCGGTGGACTGGGTGCTGCCGAGTTCCCTGGCCAGCTGTGCGGCGGTGATTCTGCCGTGTTCGCGCAGCAGCCTCGCCACGCGCAGTGCGTCCTCGGTGAGCTCGCCGGGCGGCTCGGTCCTGACGTCGTCGGCCTCCGCGTGCGCGCGCAGCGCGGCGAGCTGATCGTCGGAAAGCCTCGGCAGCCGCCACGAGTCGGCCAGTGCGACCCCGCGCAGCACCAGTTCGCTGTGCGCCGAGTCGACTCCGGGGATAGCGGCGATCCGCTCACCGAGCAGGTCCTGCACGGCGTCCTGGCTCGCGGCCTGCACCGCACAGTAGACGTCGGCACGGCCCGCGGTGGTGGCCACGAGCTGCGATTCCGGCAGCTCCGCGATGGTGGCGGCCACCTTCCTGGCACTGCCCGCACCCGCGTTGACCCACACGTGCCACGGGTTGCCGTGCCCGGTCACCGACCAGTCGAGCTGCCCGATGACACGGAGCACACCGTCGGCCTCCAGCCGTGCCATCCGCCTGCTGACGGTGCTGGACGAGACACCGAGTGTCGAGGCGATCGCGGCCAGCGGTGCACGCGGCGCGACCTGCAGCGCGGCGACGAGATCGAGATCCCCGGACTCCAGCTTTCCGGCGCTCGCCAACTCCCCAGTGCTCACCGAATGAAACTAGCACTCAAGCGGGTTGCTGCGCGTGAAACATGCGACACCAACTCGTAACTTGACTAGACCGTTCGTTAGGTTCTCTAATCAGGCAACTTCCCACCTACGGCGATCGGGGGCCCTCGTTGACTTCCACGGAGACGAACGCGGGGCCGCCGGAGACCTCGCGGCCGCTGCGGTGGCTGTTGCGACTGCTCGGTGTCATCGAGCGCGTCGGCAACAAGCTGCCGCACCCGTTCTGGCTGTTCGTGTTGATGGCGGGTGTCGTCATCGTGCTCAGCGGCATCCTGGATGCCCTCGGCGTGTTCGCCGTGTCGCCCGCCGACGGCGAGCGGGTCGAGATCACCAGCCTGTTGTCCCGGGACGGCCTGCACATGATGCTCGGCGAGGCCGTCGACAACTTCGCGTCGTTCCCGCCGCTGGCGCTGATCGTCGCGGTGATGCTCGGCGTCGCGGTCGCCGAACGCAGCGGCATGCTTACGGCGTTGCTGCGGCGCACGGTGACGCGGGTGCAGCCGAAGTACCTGACCTTCGCGCTGTCGCTCGCCGGGATCTCGGCGAGCGTGGCCTCGGACGCCGCCTACGTCGTACTCGTGCCGCTGGGTGCGCTCGTGTTCAAAGCGGCGGGGCGCAGCCCGATCCTCGGTCTCGTCGTCGCGTACGCGTCGATCGCCGCGGGCTACGACGCATCGGTGTTCATCACGGCGGGCGACGTGCTCTTCGCCGGAATCACGACCAGTGCCGCCGAGCTCGTCCAGCCGGGTCACGTCGTCAGCCCGCTGGCGAACTACTTCTTCACCGCGTCCTCGGCGATCGTGCTCGCGCTGGTGATCACCGCCGTGACCGAGTTCGTGCTCACGCGGCGAGCGCAGAGCATCGAGGTCGACGGTGACGGGGTCGACGAGGAACTCGGCTCGATGACGCTGTCCGACGCGGAGCGCAAGGGGCTGCGCAACGCGGGCTGGGTGCTGCTGGGCATCGTCGTCGTGGTGGCGGCCGCGCTGATCCCGCCGTCCTCGCCGGCGCGCGGCGAGGACGGCGGGGTGCTCGACTCCGCCGTGGTCACCGGTATCGCCGTCGTGCTCGGGCTGACGTTCCTGCTCACGGGGTACGTCTACGGCCGCACGACCGGCAGCCTGACGAGGGCTCGCGAGATCCCCGTCGCCATGGCGCAGGGCGTGCGGGACCTGGCGCCGGTGATCGTGCTGTTCTTCGCGGCGAGCCAGTTCATCGCCTACTTCAACTGGACGAACATGGGCGAGGTCGTCGCGATCCGCGGGGCGGAGCTGCTCGACCACGCCGACGTGCCGACGGTCGTGATGTTCCTCGGCATGCTGGTCGCGGCGTGCGTCATGGGCGTGCTGCTGACCAGCGGGTCCGCATTGTGGACGCTGATCGCGCCCGTGTTCGTGCCGATGTTCCTGCTGCTGAACGTCCCGGCCGAGACGACGCTCGCGCTGTACCGCATCGCCGACTCGGGCACGAACCTGATCAGCCCGATGAGCCCGTACTTCGCCATGGCGCTCGGATTCCTGCAGCGGTACCGCAAGCAGGCGGGCATCGGGACGCTGATGTCACTGACGTTGCCGATCGCGCTGAGCGTGCTGACGGCGTGGACGTTGTTGTTCCTGGTCTGGTGGGGGATCGGCATCCCGCTCGGACCCGGCGCACCCGTGCGCTGACGAGGAGGGGAGAGACCGTGTCGGAGTTGACCATTCAGGGCTGGACGGAGCGCGCGCTGGCCGACATGACCGCCGACCTGCGCACGCTCGTCGAGCTGGAGACGCCCAGCGACGACAAGACGTTGCTGGGCGCAGGGATCGCGGCGATCGAGCGGTGGCTCGCCGAACGGCTCGGCGAGCCGGGCGAGCGGCGGCTGCACGACGGCGGCAAGTACGGGGACGCACTGGAGGTCGCCTATCCCGGAACCGCACCGGGGACCGTGCTCGTGCTGTGCCACTACGACACCGTCTGGCCGGTGGGGACGCTGACCGAGTGGCCGTTCACGGTGGAGGGCGACCGGGTGAGCGGGCCCGGTGCGTTCGACATGAAGCTCGGTCTCGTGCAGGCGGTGTGGGCGTTGCGGTGCCTCAGTGAGCTCGGCATGCCGCGTCCGACGGTGCGGCTGTTGCTGAACGGTGACGAGGAGATCGGCAGTCCGGTCGCACGGCCGCTCATCGAACGGCTCAGTGAGGACGCGCGTGCGACGCTGGTGTGCGAGGCGTCGGCGGACGGCGACCTGAAGACCGTGCGCAAGGGGGTCGGGCTGTTCGAGGTCACGGTCACCGGTGTGGAATCGCATGCGGGGCTCGATCCCGACGCCGGCGTCAGTGCGATCCACGAGCTCGCGCGGCTGGTCGGGCAGATCGCGACGTTCGGGGACCGGGAGCGGGGCACCACCGTGAACGTCGGTCTCATCGAGGGCGGCACCGGCTGCAATGTCGTCGCGGGGTCCGCGACGTGCGGCATCGACGTGCGAGTGTCGGAGCCCGACGAGATGGCGAGGATCGACGCGGCGTTCGCGGCGCTGCGGACGTCCGACGGCCGGGCGAGCGTGACGGTCGAGGGTGAATGGAACCGGCCGCCGATGGTGCGCAATCCGGGTTCCGACGAACTGTTCGAGATCGCGGAGAGCATCGCGGCCGAGGCCGGCTGGCAGCTCGGGCAGGTCGGTGTCGGTGGTGCGAGTGACGGTAACTTCGTGTCGGCTCTTGGCAGGCCGGTGCTGGACGGGCTCGGCGCGGTGGGCGGCGGCGCCCATGCGCGGCACGAGCACGTGCTGCTCGACCACGTCCCGGGCCGCACCGCGTTGATCGCAGAACTGCTCATGGCACTGGCCGACCGGTGATCGGGTAGGACCGGACCAGTCACCTCCGCCGTCCGCGGCGCCGTTCCACTCGACGATGGCTACGAGGTGCGTGTGCGATGCGCTGGTGCCCGGCGCGGCGGCGGGAGTGTGCTGCGCCCGGTGCCGGGTATCCGGCGAGCATGGCCGGAAACATCTTCGTGCTCGGACTCGACGAGCAGAACCTGAGCACATTGCACGATGTCGCGGGCTTCGCCGACTATCGGTTCCGGCCGCTGTTGTCGGCCGAGGAATTGGTGGAGGCTGATCGGCTGCCGATGCAGTCGTTGCTCGACAAGGCGCGGCGGCAGCTGTCCGAGTTCGACGGCAGCGTGGACGCGATCGTGGGGTACTGGGACTTCCCGGTGAGTTCGATGGTGCCCATCCTGTGCCGGGAGCGCGGGTTGCGGGCGGCGACGCTGGAGTCGGTACTCAAGTGCGAACACAAGTACTGGAGCCGCGTGGTCCAGTCCGAGGTGATCGACGAGTATCCGGTTCGCCGCCGTGCCGCTGGACGCGGCCGAGCTGCCCGCTGACGTCGGGTTCCCGTTCTGGCTCAAACCTGTGAAGGCGTTCTCGTCGGAGCTGGCTTTCCGGATCGAGGACACGGCCGGCTTCACGGATGCGCTGGCCCGCATCCGTGAGGGCATCGACCGCGTCGGTAAGCCGTTCGACGTCGTCCTCGATCACGCCGAGCTGCCCGAACAGATCGCACGGCTCGGTGGGCAGACATGTCTGGCGGAGGAGGCCGTCGGGGGCAGGCAGGTCACCGTCGAGGGCTACGACGCGGGCGACGGCGTGCACGTCTACGGCATCGTCGATTCGCACGACTATCCCGGGACGCCCAGCTTCCAGCGCTATCAGTACCCGTCGTCACTGCCGGAGCAGGTGCAGACCCACCTGGCCGACCTCTCGCGGCGCGTGGTCGAGCACATCGGGCTGCGTTCGGTGCCGTTCAACATCGAGTACTTCTGGGACCCCGACACCGGTGCGATCACCCTACTGGAGATCAACCCGCGGCACTCGCAGTCGCACGCCATCCTCTTCGACCTGGTCGACGGCGTACCGAATCACCAGTGCGTGCTGCGTCTCGCGGTCGGCGCCGACCCCGACCTGCCGTACCGGCAGGGTCCGTACCGGGTTGCGGCGAAGTGGTTCGTCCGGCGGTTCTCGGACGGACTCGCACGGCGGGTGCCGACGGCGGAGGAACTGGCGAACGTGGAGCGCGCGCTGCCCGGCTGCAGGGCCGAGCTCATGGTCGATGAAGGCGAACGGCTCTCCGAGCTGCGCGAGCAGGACAGCTACAGCTACGCCTACGCCACCGTCCACGTCGGTGCCGCCGACGAACGGGAGCTGAAGGATAAGTACGAGCGCTGCCTCGAGCTCCTCCCGTTCGAATTCGACGATTGACAGCGGCATGCACGGGAAGTGACCAGCGTCCGCGAAGACCGGCCCGCCGAAGCGACATCGCACCCGACCGAAGGGGAGTGCCTTGCGATGCACGAAGTGACCAGTCTTCCCCACACGGTGACCGAGGAAAAGCACTTCTGGATCCCGGTCTCGGACGGGACACGGCTGGCAGGACGACTGTGGCGGCCGTTGTCCTCGAACGACGACCCGGTCCCCGCGATTCTGGAGTTCATTCCGTATCGCAAGAGGGACGGAACGGCCAAACGCGATTCGATCCACCATCCCTACCTGGCGGGCCACGGTTACGCGGCCGTGCGGGTGGACCTGCGCGGCAGCGGCGACTCCGAGGGCGTGCTCACCGGCGAGTACCTGGAACAGGAACTCGTGGACGCGGAGGACGTGCTGGCCTGGCTGGCGGCGCAGCCCTGGTGCGACGGCAACACCGGCATGATGGGCATCTCCTGGGGAGGCTTCAACGCGCTGCAGGTCGCCGCGCGCAGACCGGAGAGTCTCGGCGCCGTCGTCACGGTGTGTTCGACCGACGACCGCTACGCCGACGACGTGCACTACATGGGCGGGTGTCTGCTCGGGGACAACCTGTCGTGGGCCTCGACCATGTTCGCCCAGACCTCTACGCCGCCGGATCCGGAGCTGGTGGGGGATCGCTGGTTCGACATGTGGCAGCAGCGCCTGCACGGCAGCGGCCTGTGGCTCGAGGACTGGATGCGTCACCAGCGGCGGGACGAGTTCTGGCGTCATGGCTCGATCTGCGAGGACCCCGGTTCACTGCGGTGTCCGGTCCTCGCCGTCAGCGGTTGGGCCGACGGCTATTCGAACGCGGTGTTCCGGCTGATGGAGCACCTCGAAGTTCCCCGCAAAGGACTGATCGGACCCTGGTCGCACAAGTATCCGCACCTGGGTGATCCCGGCCCGGCCATCGGCTTCCTGCAGGAGCTGGTGCGCTGGTGGGACCACTGGCTCAAAGGTGAGGACAACGCGGTGATGGACGAGCCGATGCTGCGCGTGTGGATGCAAGACAGCGTGCCGCCGTCCACCGCGTACGAGGAGCGGCCCGGCCGGTGGGTCGGCGAGCCTTCGTGGCCGTCGACGCACGTGCAACCGCAACGGCTTCCACTGCGCCGCCACGGGATCCTCACCGACGACGACAGCGGTGGGCCGACCTCACCGGACGGTCTGGTCCTGCAGTCGCCGCTGTCGGTCGGCCAGTTCGCCGGGAAGTGGTGCTCCTACAGCGCGCCGCCGGACCTGCCCTACGACCAGCGCGAGGAGGACGGCGGTTCGCTGGTGTTCGACACCGAGACTCTGACCGAACCGTGGGAGATCCTCGGCGCCGCCGAGGTGGAGCTGGAGATCTCCGTGGACCGTCCCGTGGCGATGCTCGCGGCGCGGTTGTCCGATGTGGCCGAGGACGGCAGGGCGACCCGGGTGACCTACGGACTGCTGAACCTGACACACCGTGATTCGCACGCGCGGCCGGAGAAGCTCGAACCCGGCAAGCGGTACCGGCTGTCGCTGGCGCTCAACGGAGTGGCCCAGACCTTCCCCACGGGACACCGCATCCGGCTGTCACTGTCCACATCGTACTGGCCGTTGGCGTGGCCACCACCGAAACCGGTGCAGCTGACCGTGTACCCCGACACGAGCACGCTGATCCTGCCGACGCGGCCGGTCGAGGAATCCGATGAGGTCACGCTCCGGCCGTTCGACCCGCCGGAAGGGGCGCCGCGTCGCGGCACGACGGCCCTGCGGCCTGGCGAGCACCGGTGGCAGGTGTCGCGGGATCTCGTCGACTACGCGTCGCAGCTCGAGGTCGTCAAGGATTCCGGTACCGAGCGGTTCGAGGACATCGACCTGGAGGTGTCGCAACGCGGCGAGGAACGCTACCGGTGGGTCGGCGACGACTTCACCACGGTGCGCGGCGAAACCGTCTGGCGGGTCGCCTTCGCCAGGGGCGGCTGGCACGTGCGTACGGACACGCGCACGATCCTGACCTCCACTCCGGAGCATTTCGTGCTGCACGCCCAGCTCGACGCGTATCACAACGGTGAACGTGTCACGTCGCTGAACTGGAGCTCGACTATTCCACGAGACCACGTGTGAGCGTGCCATCCTGTCGCTGCGCCGCCACGGCAGGGCGTCATGGTGAGGTCGAGCCACGGCGAGATGAGTACGAGCTTGTCGCTGTCATCGCTCACGGTGTACCCGGCAGCTCGCCGGCGATGACACTGGCAGGCATGTGGTCGGCAGCCGGGTGCGCGGACTGCGTATCCGATATGGTTGGCCGAGCTGTGCAGCTGCGCGGTCTCCGAGCTGCCGGCCATCGCGCTCCCGTCGGGCGGTGGGACGAGGGAGATGTGACAGTTCGGGTGGCAGGTTGACTTCGAGCCGCGGGGACGTGCCGGCCGTCGTCGGACGGATGGCGGTGGTGCGCAGCGTGTCAACGGGCCAGGATGGCGACGTGGGCAGGGTCGTGGAACAACCCCAACGAGCTGAGGGAGCCCGAATCATGACTGGCACCGAGCAGACCGCTGTAAGCCGGTTTCCTGTCCCTGAGCTCGATACCCTGCCCGACGACGTTCGGGCGCGAATCCTCGAGGTGCAGGAGAAGTCCGGCTTCGTCCCCAACGTCTTCCTCGTGCTGGCGCGCCGGCCGGAGGAGTTCCGCGCATTCTTCAGATATCACGATGCGCTGATGGAGAAGGAAGGGAACCTGACGAAGGCGGAACGCGAGATGATCGTTGTCGCCACGTCCAGCCTCAACCAGTGCCAGTACTGCGTGGTCGCTCACGGCGCGATACTTCGGATCCGAGCCAAGGATCCCCTCATCGCCGACCAAGTGGCTGCCAACTACCGCAAGGCCGACATCACCGAGCGGCAACTGGCCATGCTCGACTTCGCGATCAAGGTTTCGGCTGAGGCCTACGCGGTGTCCGAAGCAGATTTCGCTACCTTGGCTTCGCACGGCTTCACCGAGGAGGACGTCTGGGATATCGCCGCCATATCCGCCTTCTTCAGTCTTTCCAACCGCATCGCGAATGTCACCGACATGCGGCCGAACCCCGAGTTCTACGGTATGGGCCGCGACTGACAACAGGTGCGCGCCGTCCGCTCGGTACGACGGCGGGCTCGATGGCAGAGCCGCCGCAGCCGCCGGGCGGCGCCCCGGACCAGCCGTATCGGCCACCCCCCCCGTGGAGACCACGTCCCTGATCGGCTCTGCCGGGCTGGCGGCCGTGTTCGAGTAGCTCGGACCGAACGGCTGGCCGGGTCAGGCGGCCACGACCTCGATGCCCCGCGTCATCAGATACCGCGGAGAGATCGGGGCATCGCGGTCCAGCTGGATCCGGGATACCCCGAGATCGGCCAGGACAGTCGCGACGAGCGGGGTAGGAGCGCTGGCAGCACCAGAGGCGCGGCCGCAGAGTCCAGGGTCGGTTCCGGCGCGCAGGTACACCAGCAGGCCGCCGTATCGAGCGGTCGCGGCGACTGCGTCGTCGAGACGCGCGCGGCACGCACACGCGCTGCTGCCGAAAAGGTCCCCGACCGCGCATCCGATGTGTACCGCCAAGCGGGGCGGTGCGGCCGCGAGGTCGCGGTGGATCGCGAGGTGCTCGACGCCGACTAACTCGTCCCGGTACTCCACGACCGACACGGCTCCGTGCGCCGTGGTGAGCGTCCCGCATGGTCGGGCTGTGAGCGATGCGCCAGGTGCGGCTTCGGCACCGTGGCTGGTGAACCACACGTCGTCGACGTCGACAAGGGGCAGACCGTGCCGGTCTGCCAGCGCGACGACCTCCCACTGTCCCGGCCCGTTGGTGGTCACAGCGTTGTCCTCTCCGGCGACCAGTCCCGCGGTCACGGCAACCGGGGGAAGCCCGGCCTCCCGGCACAGTGCGACCGCCGCTCCATGCGGGGTGGACGACGCGGCAGTTCCCACGCGGACGGGGAGCACGTGTCCGGGACGGCACAGCGCATCCGGGCTGGAATCAGGGTCGGCGAGCACCCGTGCTGTGCGAGCGCGGTCGCGAGCGCTGATCCCGGTGCCGATCCCGTCCGCCGCGTCCACGGATACCGCGTATGCCGCCGTATCCGGCGCCTGAACGGACCCGACCATCGGGGGAAGGTGGAGCGCGTCGGCACGGTCGGCGGGCATCGGGGTGCTCAGCAGCCCGGACGTGTGCCTGACGATCCACGCGACCTGGTCGGCTTCGGCCAGCGCGGCAGGCAGCAGGACGTCGGCTACCTCGGGCCGTTCGCGGCTCACCAGCAGCACGGGGCTGCCTGAGCGCAACGCGGAGAGCGCGGACGGAACGTCGGATGCGTCGGGCGCTTGAGTCACCCGGTCGATCTGTGTGGTCACGATGCGTGTTCCAGTCGGGACAGGGTGTGGAATCCGCTTGCGTGGAACACGAGTGGGCCGCGCTGCGGCTGGCTGCCATGTTCGTGCACCCGGAAAAGCACGAACTCGTGATCTCCGGCGGGAACGGTTCGTTCGATCGAGCAGTCCAGCCATGCGGTCGCGCCCTGCAGCAGGAGCGCGCCGTCGTCGGTGGCATGCCAGTCCAGTCCTGCGAATCGGTCGCCGGTTTTTGCGGCGAGTTGGCGGCACGTCCGGTCCTGTGAAGCGGCGAGCACCGACAGTCCCAACCGAGGCCTGTGCGCCAGCCGCGGCCACGTCGTGGACGTGTACTGCACGCACACGCCGACCAGTGGCGGATCAAGCGAGACACCCACGAACGAACTGGCAGCCAACCCGGTCGGAGTTCCGTCGGCGTCAAGCGCACAGACGGCTGTCACACCGCTGGGAAACCGGGCGAACGTGGCGCGCACGGCATCGGTGTCGACCGTTCCGTTCGGTGCGACGGTCGTGCTCAGACTCATGAGTCCTCCCTTCAGGAGCGCAGGACGAACGGGTCGCCGGCGGGTTCGTCGCTGGTGTTGATCCAGACGCTCTTCAACCGTGTGTACTCCCGAATCACCTCGGTGCCGTGCTCGACGCCGAGTCCGGAAGCCTTGAACCCGGACCGCGGCGACATCGGCGACATGGCGCGGTACATGTTGACCCAGACGGTCCCTGCGTCGAGTGCGGCTGCGGCACGGTGTGCGCGTGAGAGATCCGTGGTCCAGACACCCGCGGCCAGGCCGTAGGCCGTGTCGTTCGCGAGCTGCAGAGCCTCTGCGTCGTCGTCGAAAGGCATGATCGCGACGACCGGGCCGAAGATCTCTTCCCGGCACATTCGGGCGTCGTTCGGCAGGTCGGTGAACACGGTGGGCTCGTGGAACCAGCCGCCGAGCCCGATCTCGGGACGCCTGCCGCCGTGCGCGACCTGACCACCCTCGGCGCGCCCTGCAGCGACGTAATCCTCCACCTTGGCCAGTTGCGCACGCATGGCGAGTGGTCCCAGCTCGGTCTCGGGCGCCAAGGGGTCGCCGATCCGGATGGTCCGTGCTCTGCCGACGACCCGTTCGACGAGTTCGTCGTAGACACTGCGGTGGGCGAACACCCGGCTACCGGCAATGCAGGTCTGACCGGCCGCGGCGAAGATCCCCGCGATCACCCCGTTCGCGGCACTCGCCACATCGGCGTCGCCGAACACCAGCTGCGGCGATTTGCCTCCCAGCTCCAGACCCGCACGGATCAACCGCCTGCCGGCGCGTTCGGCGATCCACGCTCCGGTCGCGGTGCTGCCGGTGAAGGACAGCTTCGCGACGTCGGGGTGATCCACCAGCCGCGCTCCCGCCTCGTCACCCATGCCGGTCACGACGTTGACGACGCCCGGTGGAAAGCCCGCCTCCTCGAACAGTGGCGCAAGCGCCAGCATCGAGGCACTGGTGTGTTCCGACGGTTTCACCACGGCCGTGTTGCCCGCGGCCAGCAGTGGGGCGAGTTTCGCCACCGTCAGCGTCAGCGGTGAGTTCCACGGCGTGATCGCGCCGACGACGCCCACCGGTTCCCGGCTCGTGTAATTGAGGACGTCGACGTTGCTCGCGGGAATCGTTTCGCCGTGAATCTTGTCCGCGAGACCGGCGTAGTAATGGAAATACTCGGGCAAGCCCGCCAGCTGCGCCGTCATCTCGCGGAGCAGCTTGCCGTTGTCGGTCGACTCCATGCGCGCGAGACGATCGGCGTGTTGGCCGACCAGCTCACCGACGCGGCGCAGCAGGGCGCCGCGCGTCGTCTGCGACATTCTGCGCCAGTGCGGCGACTCGAATGCACTCCGCGCGGCTGCTACGGCACGGTCAACGTCGGCGGCTGTGCCGCGCGCGGCCTCGTACCAGGCCTCGCCGGTAGTGGGGTTGTCGCTGGTGAAGTAGCGGCCGTCGGCCGGTGCGGTTTCCTTTCCCGCAATATGGTGCTCCCACCGTGGCAGGCGCGCGGAACCGGTGGACGACGACTGGGCAGCAGCTGTGGTGCTCATGATGTTGTCTCTCCAGCAACGGCGAAGGTTCGGGTTTCGATCTGGGCGAGGACGGCTGCGGTGACCATGTCCGGACGTTCCAACGGCAGGAGGTGGCGCGCTCCCGGAACGGTCGCGGAGCGGCCGTTCGGTACGCGAGAGGCCACGGCTGCGGACATGCGAGGTGTCGATCCCGGATCGTCGGCTCCGGTGATGGCCAGCACCGGCGGAACCAGGTCCGGTAACTCCGGCCACACCTCGGCGTCCGCTTCGGCGAAAATCCGGTAGCAGGCGAGGTAGCTCGCCGGCCGGTTGGCCGCGAGTACCGCACGGGTCTCCGCCGCCAACCGCGGTTCGGCTCGGCGCCACCGCGGCGAGAACCAGCGATCGATCGCGGCGTCGAACGTCGCGGCCAGGTCGGATTCGGCGGCGGCCAGGCGTCGGTCCACGGCGGCGCGTTCCTCGGGGCGTCGGTCGGCGACCCCGCTGACGAGTGTCAACGACGCCACCTCGTCCGGGCGGTCGAGTGCCACGCGGGTGGCCACGAGTGCGCCCAGTGAGAATCCGACCAGGTGGGCCGGACTAGGCAGCGAGCCGACTAGGCCCGTGATCGGTGCGGCGAGATCCGCGAGCGTGGTGCCGTCGTCGGCGTCGGACGCGGTTCCGTGCCCCAGCAGGTCCGGAGTGTGCACTCGCTGCGCGGAGGCTGACAGGGGGCCGGCGACACGCCGCCACATCGTGTGGTCGAGCCCCACACCGTGCAGCAGGACGACATCGGCCGGCATGCTCACTGCTCCGAGGTCAGCGGGGCAAGCCGGGCCTGCGGACGGCCCTGCGCGGCGGCGGCGAGCCCGATGACGATCTCGTTCGCACGGGGCCCGTCCGGCATCCGTGCCTCGACCGTCTGGTGGTGCGAGCGGATCGTCGCATCGGTGACGTGCTTGAGGGGGATGTCGAACGTCGAGCCTGCGGCGGCACGCTTTTCCACCGCGGGCAGCAGCGTCGTCGCCTGTGCGGCGTCGCGGAAGTGGTTGCCGAACTTGAGTGTGTGGATCAGACCGGAGCCGTGCTCGATCTCGCCGTCCAACCCGACGATCGCGGCCTTTCCGTAGGCTTCGACCGGAGCGCCGAGAGCGCCGACCACGCGGTCGCTCAGCAGTTTGCCCAGCTGTGGTGCGACTTCGTCGATGAGGGGCTGGAGATCCTGGACGAAGCCCTTACCGGCCCAGGGATTCTCGACGGCGGCGAGCACGACCGCGACCCTGGCGGGCGGGTCGACCTGCTTGCCCCCTTCGATGTGGGTTTCGTCGACGATCGTGTGGATGGCGCGGACGGTGCTCATGGCAGTGGCTCCTTCTCAGCAGCGACGGGATGACCGGTCAGGATGTGATCGGCGAGCGCGGTGTCGGTGCGCCGGTCGCCGATGCGCGCGTTCGGACGAGGTCCGTCCGACGCCGCGGCGATCACCGCGATCTCGTCGGGCCGCGGCGCATCGGGAACCCGCACCGGAACGGTCTGGTAGTGCGACCGGGTGGACGCGTGGTTCTTGTGCCAGATCGGCACCGGCAGGGAAGTTCCGGCCCCGGCTCGTTGATCGGCGAAGACGATGATCGATTCGCCGTCCGTGCGCCTCCGCAGCACGTCGCCGAAGTACGGTGTGTGGATCAGTGCGCCGGCATGCTCGATTTCTCCGTTCACACCGACCAGGGCGGCCTTCCCGAACGCCTCGACGTGTTCGGCGCCGCCCAGCGCCGAGACCAGTCGGTCCGACAGGGCGTGTGCGATCTCCGGGGCGAGCGCCGACACCTCTGCGGACAGGTCGTTCAGGACCCCGCGGCCGACCCATGGGTTGGAAACGACGGCGACGGCTGCGACGCGGCGCACCGGCACTCGGACCGGCTCTCCCGCCTCGTGCAGCGGTTCGTCGGTCACCGTGACGATCCGGCGGATACTCCTACTCACGCCGGGTTCTCCGCGAACTGGGGCATGACCTTCTCGGTGAACAGCTCGAAACTGCGCATCACCTTGCCGTGGTCCATGCCGGGGTGCGTAGTCCACAACAGCAGGTCCTGCAGGTTCAGTTCCTGCTGCAGCTCGTGAACCTTCTCGGCCACGTAGTCGGGCGTGCCCACGAGAAGGTTGCGCTCGGCGAGGAAATCGTAGTCCAGCTCGCGACCCGCGATGTCCTCGCCGACCTCACGCAGATTGCCGAGCCCTCGCCAGTGACACACCCAACGATACGAGGTGAGGAGCGCTTCCTCGAAGTCCGCGCGGGCCTGTTCCATCGTGTCCGCCACGTAGACGTCGCGGACGAGCGACAGCCCGGTGCCCAGGTCCTGTTCGACGCCGGTGGCCTCCGACAGCGTGTCGCGGTAGAGCTCGAACCGGCCCTTCAGCTCGGAGACGGGTGGCATCCAGAACATGCCGTTCATGCCGGCTCTGGCCGCACTCTGGATCGACCGAGGGCTGTCGATGACCTGGGACAGCGGCGGGTGAGGGTCCTGGAACGTGTTCGGCACGACCTTCATGGCGGAGATCGTGCCGTCGTCGCCGACGAATTCCGGGGAGGCTGGGGAGAGTGGATGGTCCCAGGACACACCCGGCGCTGGGTACTGGTGGAACTGTCCGTTGTGGGAGAAGAAGTCGCCGCTCCACGCCTTGCGGAGGATGTCGATCGTCTCCTCGAACAGCTCGCGGTTCTGTTCCTGGTCTCGAGGGTCGGCGAGCGGGTTGAGGTTCATCGCCTCCCGGCCGTACAGACCGCGTCCGACACCGACCTCGACGCGGCCGCGGGAGAGCTCGTCGAGCATCGCGATGTCCTCGGCGAGGCGCATCGGATTCCAGAACGTGACGATGTTGGCCGCTTGTCCGATGCGGATGCGGGAGGTGCGCGCCGCGATGTCGGCTCCGACCATCAGCGGATTCGGGACGAGTTCGAAGCCCTCGTGTCCGAAGTGGTGCTCGGTGTACCAGATGGAGTGGTAGCCCGCGTTGTCGGCGAACGTCGCGACCTCTCGGACCTCGTCGAGGACTGTCGCGACGTCGTCGAGCCGACCCGGCGCTCCGATGTTGTGAAAGATCGAGAACCGCATGTCACACTTCCTTCCGCAGCGGCGTGCCTCCGGCGAGAGGGTCGTCGGCGGCGAGGGTCGCCCGTTCACTGGAACGGACGTGGTCACGCATGGCGAATTCGGCTCCGAAGCCGTCCTTCTCCTGAATCAGCTCCAGCACGTTCCGGTGCTCTGCCAGCGATGCGCCGAGTCGGCCGGGCCGGGTCAGCGATGCGGATACCAGCCGGTGGTAGGCGAGCTGGTTCATGAGCGTCCGGTAGTGCGATTCCAGTTGTGAGTTGTCGGCCCCGACGACGAGCAGTTCGTGGAAGCCGTGTACGAGGCGCGCGTAGTCCTCGGTGTCGCCCTGTGCCACGGCCCGCCCGGAGCGCTCGAGGTTGTCCTCGATCTCGTCCAGGACGGGCACCGGCCCGCGGGCGGCCAACAGTCGTGCGGCCATGCCTTCGAGCATCTCCTTGAGCTCGAACAGCTCCACGACTTCGCGCCGACTCGGGGAACGGACGAACGTGCCGACTCGTGCGCGGACCTCGACCAGTCCTTCGATCTGGAGCTGCTTGAGCGCTTCTCGAACCGGAGTCCGCGACACGTCGTACTCGGCGGCGAGGGCGAGTTCGGAGAGTGGCTCGCCGGGAGCGTGCCGACCTTCGATGATCGCGCTCCGCACACCGGCCAGAACCCGCGCCTGCGCCCCGTTCCGCCCGACAACCTCGGTAGGTTCTTGCATGCAAGAGAAGCTACGGCGGATCCCTGTACGGCGTCAAGACGTCTACCTTCCTACGCTTGTCACCGCTGAAAACTCCCAATTTCCGGGTAATGAGGGTCTTTCGTACTTTCCGGGTTGGCATTGACCAGTCGTCTTCTTGCATGCCACATTGACGCGTCATGCGCACTCCCGGAACCGGGATGCGGCGCGGACGCTCCTTCCCGCGGTCCCACGGAGAATCTCGACGGAGACAACGATGTCCGATTTCTTGACCGTGCCGCCGGTTCGCCGGCGTCCCGGACCTGTCCTGTACGTCTCGCTCACGCTGGCCCTGGCGATCGTCGTCTGGGGCGCTGTCGCGAGTGACTCGCTTGCGGTAGCGGGTGCCACGGCTCTCGACGGGATCACGCGCGGGCTCGGGTGGGCCTACTTGGCGGCGTCGCTCGGCTTCCTCGTGTTCCTTCTCGTGCTGGCATGCAGCCGGTATGGCCGGTTGCGTTTGGGAAAGGACGACGATCGACCGGCGTTCCGTCGTGTCACCTGGTACGCGATGATCGTCTCAGCCGTCATGGGGATCGGCCTGGTCTCCTACGGGGTGGCGGAACCGATCAGCCACCTCGCTGCCCCGCCTCACGGGCTCGCAGCACCGATGACCTCCGGCGCGGCGGTCACGGCGATGCAGTTCTCGTTCTTCGACTGGGGGTTGCATGCCTGGGGCATCTTCGCCGTCGTCGGGCTGGCTATGGCGTGGTCGATGTTCCGCCGGGGGCGGCCCGGGCTCGTCAGCGCGCTGTTGCGCCCGTTACTGGGGCGCCGTGTGGAGGGAGCTGCGGGTAAAGGAGTCGACGTGTTCGCCGTCATCGCGACGTTGTTCGGCACCACGACTTCCCTCGGCCTCGGGGCTCTGCAGATCAACGGAGGGCTGACGAGTCTGTTCGGCATCCCGAACTCGCTGCCGGTGCAGTTCGCCATCATCGCGGTCATCACGTTGTTGTTCACCGCGTCGGCCTTGACCGGTGTCGCCAAGGGGATTCGCTATCTGTCCGAGGCGAGCATGGGGCTCGGTGGGGCCTTGTTCGTGTTCGTCCTCATCGTCGGCCCGACCATCTACTTGGCGAACCTGTACGTGGAGTCGGTCGGCCGGTACCTCAGCGAGCTCGTCGCGACCAGCCTCATCACGCCGGCGAGCGGAGACCTGGGCTTCATGCAGAACTGGACGTACTTCATGCTCGCGTGGTGGCTGTCGTGGGCGGCCTTCGTCGGGGTCTTTCTGGCCCGTATCTCGCGGGGACGGACAGTGCGCGAGTTCGTTACCGGGGTGCTGCTCGTGCCGACTGTGGTGTTCACGGCGTGGTTCACGGCCTTCGGTGGTACGGCGATCAATCGCGACATGGGTGGCGAGACGGCGATCGGGGCCGCAGCCGCGGAGGACACGAACGCTGCATTCTTTGCGACTCTCGACTCGCTGCCGCTGACCGCCATCACATCGATCGTGACGATCGTGCTGGTGATCCTGTTCTTCATCTCCGGCGCCGACGCGAACACGTACGTGCTGGGAATGCTCACCAGTCACGGTACGGAGCAACCGTCGCGCGGGGTGCTGGCGCTGTGGGGTGCCGTGACCGGCGCGGCGGCCATTGCCCTGTTGGCGGCTGGTGGGCTGGAGTCGCTCCAGCAGATGGTGATCGTCAGTTCGGCACCGTTCCTCGTCATCGTGATCGCCGTCGCGGTCGCCTTCGCGAAAGACGTGATGTCGGAGCGACCGCAGACAGGTCCGCCGGCGGCGGCCAATGAGCACACAGTGCGAGCTGAGCGATCCGGACTCGAGCTGAACGAGGCGGCGGCATCCCGGGAATGAGGAGTGGGCCGCTCGAGTGGTTCGAAACGAATGCCGAGCGGGCGGATGCGCTCGCTGATGGTGAGCATCGCTGGCGCACACGCCGGTTGCGACAATCCTCACGGCTACCTCGCCGGCTGCGGGTTGGTCGAGCGTGCGAGTGCGCAGCCGTAGGGGAGCGCGGGCCTCCTCGAGAACGGCGGCAAGAACCCCCAAACGGGCAACCCCTCGTGAGCAGATTCGGACAGCCACCCCCAACGGCCTTTTGTTCCGGTCTTGGAACGCGTTCCTGTCGGGCTGAGTACCGAGCACGGGAGTATTTTTCGGGGTGTCAATACGTGCCGGCAAGCCATCCAGGGCGATCCGTCGTCTTGTGGCGACCGTCCCATCGACTGCGGGATCGATGTGGGCACGGGTAAACCTGCAGGTGGATGGGTGTTGACGCGGTCGGATTCCTATGGTTAGAATCCTACTCGCTCATAATCGAATAAACGTTGCTAAAGATGCAGAGAACAGCAACCCGGATTTTGACCCCGGGCTATGCTGTTCTCTTTTTTTGTGTCCTAATACCCACAGTGAGGTGGTCCGGGTGAACGATGCGCGGAGGCGGTTCAGCTATCTGCTGCTGTGCATTTCTGGTGGTGTTGTTTTCCAGGTCGCCTACATTCGTTTCGTTTTCCTGGAGCCGACTTACCACGCACTCGGCCTCACCGCGCAGGAATACGGCGACATCATGTCCGTGTTCGGCGCCGTGGCCGCGGTCATGTACTTCGTCGGAGGTTGGTTCGCCGACCGCTTCGCCCCGCGCACGCTGGTTGTCGCCGCGCTGGTGATCACCGGCCTCGCAGACATGGCACTGACCACCATCCCAGGCTACGCCGCGGTGCTGCTCGCGCACGTCGCGATGGCATTCGCCGGAATGGCGCTCTACTGGCCCGCACTGGTGAAGGTGATCGGCTCGTGCGGTCCCGCCGAACAGCAAGGCAGGTTGTTCGGTTTCCTGGAGGCGATCCGCGGTGTCACGTCGACGCTGATCAGCGGGTTTGGCGCGTACCTGGTCGGTGTCGCACTGGCCCCGACCGTCGGGGTGCTCGTGCTCATCGCGATCTACGGCGGCCTGTGCCTTGTGCTCGCCGCATTGATCTGGTTCGCACTGCGCGGCCAGGCGGACCGCGTCTCGGACGGTGAACGCTCGGCCCTGTCGATTCGCCAGCTGATTTCGGCTGCGCGGAACAAGTACACCTGGCTGCTCGGCGGCACGATCATGCTGATGTACTGCTTCTACACCACGCTCGGCTACTTCTCGCCCATGCTGCAACACGACTTCGGCGTCACGGCCGGGCTGATCGGCATCCTCGGTGTGGTGCGCAGCTACGTCTTCCAGTTCGTCGCCGGTCCACTCGGCGGATTCTGCGTGGACAAGGTGACGCGGTCCACGCCGCGGTTCCTGCGGTTCACTTTCGCCGGCGCGACGCTGTGCGTCGTGGTGCTGCTGATACTGCCCAGTTCGGCCGCGCTGCAGTGGGCGGCGGTGACTCTGATGTTCATGCTGTCGTTGATGGTGTTCGCCAGTCGCGGTGTGTACTGGGCGAGCATCACCGAGGCGCGCATCCCGGAGGATCAGCGCGGCGGCGTGATCGGTCTGGCTTCGGGGCTTGCCTACCTGCCGGATGCGTTCCTGCCCGGTCTCGTGGCCAGCTGGATCGGCGATCCGACCGCCGGCACGGCTCCGAACGGGGGCTACACCGCGCTGTTCGGCTTCCTAGCGGTCGTTGGCGTGCTGGGCCTGGTCCTGACCTCGGTCACCCTGTGGGTGCAGCGGCGGGAACCGGTTGCCGAGCCGGATCGGCTCACCCCAACCCTGACCTGACCGACCATGCGATGAAAGGCTTCTCGTTGGAAATCCGAGACTTCTCCCTCGATCTCTTCTCGCTGCGCGGGTGGAACGCGATCGTCACCGGTGGCAACACCGGTCTCGGGCAAGCGTTCACCGTTGCCCTGGCCAAGGCAGGTGCGAACGTGTACGTGCCGAGCGTGATCGATGACGACGGCGAGACCAGACGGCTGGTGGAGGACGCAGGTTCCCGGTTCGAGACGCTGCAGATCGACCTTACCGAGCAAGGTGCGCCCGGTAGGGTCGTGAAGTCCTGCGTGGACGTTCTCGGATCGGTCGACATCCTGGTGAACTCCGCGGGCATCTCCAAGCTGGCACCTGTGGCGGAGTTCGGCCGCGACGAGTGGGATCCGATGGTGGCGCTCAATCTGACCGCACCGTTCGAGCTCGGGTGGGTGGCTGCACGGCAGATGGTGGAGCAGGGTCACGGCAAGATCATCAACGTTGCCTCCCTGTTCTCCTTCCTCGGCGGCCAGATGTCGCCCGCGTACGCGGCGGCCAAACACGGCATCGTCGGCTTCACGAAGGCCTACTGTGACGAGCTCGGCGCGCACAACATTCAGTGCAACGCCATCGCCCCCGGTTATTTCGCCACGCCGATCACTGCGCAGACCCGCGCGAACCCGGTCACCAACCAGCGCGTGCTCGACCACATTCCGGCCGGGCGCTGGGGCGAGCTGGGAGACTTGATGGGCGCACTGGTCTTCTTGGCGAGCCGGGCATCCGACTACGTGAACGGGCACGTCCTCACCGTCGACGGCGGCTACCTCACCCGATGAACCTCAATTGGAACGGAGCGAAGGAAACCATGGACACCACCGCCATCATCGAACGGCTGCGAGAGATCGCCGGGCCCGAGCGCGTGGACACCGACGAGCGGCTGCTGCGCGAGGCCAGTGTCGACCGGTTCAAGAAGTACACGGCAGTGCATGGCATCTACGACGGGCCGTTCCCGATCGCCATCGTGCGCGCCGGCAGCACGGAGCAGGTCGCCGCAGTGCTGGCTTTCGCGAACGAACACGGTGTCAACATCGTCCCGCGTACCGGACGTACCGGCACTGAGGGCGGACTCGAGACCAGTTTCGAGCGCACCGTGGTGCTCGATGGGTCCGAAATGGACGAGATTGTGCACGTCGACCCGGTCGACATGCAGGTCACCGTGCAGTGCGGGGTGTCGCTCGAACTGCTGGAGGAACGCGTGCGGGAACTGGGTCTGACCACCGGCCATTCGCCGCAATCCAAGCCGCTCGCGCAGATGGGAGGGCTGGTCGCCACGCGTTCGATCGGGCAGTTCTCCACGCTCTACGGCGGCATCGAGGACATGGTCGTCGGCTTGGAAGCAGTGTTCCCGGACGGGACCGTCGGCCGCATCAAGAACGTGCCGCGCCGTGCCGCCGGCCCGGACATCCGGCACGTCGTGATCGGCAACGAGGGCGCGCTGTGCTTCGTCACCGAAGTCACGGTGAAGTTGTTCAAGTACCAGCCGGAGAACAATCGCTTCCACGGCTACCTGCTCGATGACGTGCGCACCGGCATCGAGATCCTGCGTGAGATCGTGACGAACGGCTTCCGCCCCTCGGTCGCGCGGGTCTACTCCGAGCAGGACGCCGCGCAGCACTTCTCCCACTTCGCCGGGGGCAAATGCGTAGCAGTGTTCCTCGCAGAGGGGCCCGCCGGACTGGTGGAGGCGACAAGCGCGGAGATCGAACGAGTGGTGGGCAGGCAACCGCACGAGCGGGTGGCGCCGGAGCTGATCCGCGAATGGTTCGACAACCTGAACTGGGGCCCGGACAAGATCCGCGCCGAGCACGAGACGATGCTCGCTGAGCGCCACCTCGGTTACACCACCGAGGTGGCGGCGAACTGGTCTGTGATCGGCGACATCTACGAGGCCGTGATTGCCCGTATCACCAAGGAGTACCCCCACTTCCAGGACATCACGATGCTGGGCGGGCATTCCTCGCACAGCTATCAGACCGGTACGAACATGTACTTCGTCTACGACTATGACATCGACTGCGAGCCGCGCGAGGAAATCACGAAGTACCACATCCCGCTCAACGCGATCATCGTTGAGGAGACGCTGGCG
Source organism: Prauserella salsuginis (assembly GCF_024648885.1). Taxonomy (GTDB): domain Bacteria; phylum Actinomycetota; class Actinomycetes; order Mycobacteriales; family Pseudonocardiaceae; genus Prauserella; species Prauserella salsuginis. The sequence goes on from NZ_JANBBF010000009.1 coordinate 796,499, forward strand.
CGCGGCGGATCGATGGTGCACCACCACGGCATCGGCAAGTACCGCGCGCAGTGGACCGAGGAAGAACACGGCAGCGCATATCCGATCCTGCGCAAGCTCAAAGAAGTGTACGATCCCAACGGCATCATGAATCCGGGCACCATCTTCCCTGCTGGAAACCGCTGATGACCGGATACCTGATCGGCATCGATAACGGTTCGCAAAGCACCAAGGTCACCGTGTTCGACGAACGCGGCGTGGTGCACTCGCGCGCCCGCGTTCCGCTGCGCCCCAACGACACACCCCGGCCTGGCGTAGTCGAGCATCCCGATGACGATCTGTGGGACTCGATCGGCGCGGCCACGCGCGCGGCGCTGGTGGCCTTCAACGGTGAGCCCGAAGACATCATCGGCGTCGGACTGTGCACGATCAGGTTCTGCCGTGCACTGCTGCGCCCCGACGCTACACTCGCCCAGCCGGTGCTGAGCTGGATGGACGAGCGCGTCTCTCGGCCGTATGTGCACGTGAACCCCGACGTCCACTACGTCACCGCGTCCTCGGGCTACATCACAGCCCGGATGACCGGGCAGTTCCGCGACACTGCCGCGAATTACCAGGGAATGTGGCCGATCGACACCGACACGTGGGCGTGGGAAGACCAACCCGACATCCCGCGCGAGATGCTGTTCGAGCTGGTCCACCCCGGCGACGAGCTCGGGACGGTGACGGCGGAGGCGGCGGCACACACCGGCCTGCCGGAGGGGGTGCCGGTGTTCGCCACCGCCAACGACAAGGCGGTGGAAGCGCTCGGCGGTGGCCTCGGCGACGAGCGTACGCTGCTGCTGTCGCTCGGCACCTACATCGCGGGCATGACCACCGGTACGAGGAACATCCACGACGCCGACGCGTTCTGGACCAACTTCGCATGCCGCCCGAAGAAGTACCTCTACGAGAGTCATGGCATCCGCCGCGGCATGTGGACGGTCAGCTGGTTGCGCGACATGCTGGGAGAAGAAGCCTGGCTCAACGAGGGAGCCGGTACCGTGCCGCCCGGGTGCGACGGCCTCATCGCGGTTCTCGACTGGCTTGCTCCGGTGGGAGCGCCTTTCCGCAGGGGAGCGTTCCTCGGGTTCGACGGCACGCAGGGCCCGTTTCACATGTACCGAGCCGTGCTCGAAGCGATCGCGTTGACCATGTGCGGCAACGGGAATGCGATGGCTGCGGAGCTGGACACGGAGTTCGAACAGCTACTGGTGTCCGGTGGCGGTGCCGGATCCGATGTGCTCATGCAGATCATCGCCGACGCGTTCGACCGGCCGGCGCGACGTGCGCAGGGCGGCGCGGCATTGGGATCGGCGATCTGCGCAGGTGTGGGTTTGGGCCTATTCGGCGGCTTCGACGAGGCGGTGGCGGCGATGGTGCGACCGGGCGAGGAGTTCACGCCTTCCCGCGAGGCCCACGAACACTACCGGCGGTTGCAGGAGGTTTACCGTGAGCTGCCAACCTACACCGATCCGCTGTTCAACTGGCTGGCGTCGGCGGGAGGGTGAGCGTCACATAGCCCAAACGCCCACATTGGACGACGCGATGGCAGTGGCTCCCGCACGCAGTGCCGCAACCACGTCATCCTTGTCGCACACGAGCCCGCCCGCGATGATCGGGACGTCGGTCTCTTCCCGTATCCAAGTAATCACGCGCGGTACGCAGCCAGGAAGGATCTCGATGTAATCGGGCTTAGAGATCGCCAGCTGTTTGCCGAGGTTGTGGTAGGAGAACGAGTCGACAAGAAAGAAGCGGTGAACGGCAAGTAGCCCGCGTGCCTTGGCAGCCCGCACGATGCTCGCCTTGCTGCTGAGTACGCCGTCGGCCCGCGTCCGCTCAGCGACGAAGTCGACGGCGACGTCCCGATTCACCAGTCCCTCGACCAAGTCCACGTTGACCAGCACGGTCTTACCGGTGGCGCGCAGTTGCTCAACCAGATCAGGCAGCGTCAGAACCGACCCGTACAGCAGGAAAGTGACCTGCGGATCGGCCGTGGCGACAGCCTGAAGTCCGGACTCGTCCTTAATGCTGGCAATGACGGGCTGGTCCAGCAAAAGTTCGTGCATGGTTCAACTATGACACAGGATCGCGATGCTCCGAACGAGATGGAGGGCGATCCGCGTACTCGATCCCGATATCGGCGCGCGTATCACTGCAGCGGTGAGCGTTTCGACGGGCCCGAACCTGCGGAAAGGCGAGGCCGATGCGCAGGATCTAGCGACGGCGTTGTCCCACGACTGCGCCAGGGTCCGGGGCGCCACCCCGACGCGGGTGGCAGTCGTCAGCAGCCCGCGGGCGCCGTATCAGTGATGGTTACGAACCCGCCCGGAGTCGTTGGTTTCCGGTGAACACATGTGGGCGACTACAGGTAGGGCCAGGTCATCTCCTGCGACGTCCTCCCTGAAACAGGTGGTGCGCGATGCCGGGATCGAACCAGTGGCCGTTACCGGGGCCGGGTAGTCGATGACGATCGCCTGAGTCGAAACGGATACTCCGCAAGTGGTGGCGGTGTCGTTCCTGCCGCAACCCCAGGGCGCGGAGTCGTGGCGGTGCTCTCCGGCGTGCGTCGCGCGTGTTTCCAAGCCGCTCATGAGCCTCTTGTCGGACTTTTTCGGGGACATGTAAAGAATCCCGACTTCGGTTTCGCCGACGTCAAGCCGTGGCGTCGTGCTCATGATGCGCCGACTCGACGACGGGCTGGCCCCGGACCGCGCGGGCGGCGTGGTCCGGCACCTGCTGCCCGGTACGGAGTCGCCCGCTGGTCTGGTCGCGGGTGTGAACGGCGCCGTCGGGTGCCTGACGTGGGAGGCCGAGGACGGTACGGAGTATGTACCCGCGAACGGGTCCAACGAAAGCGAGGTCGACTACTTCACGTGGCACGGTCACCACTTCGTTCAGCCCGTCGGTGCCGAGGTGGCCGTCAAGGGCCGCGCTCGATGCGGTCCGGGAGTTTGTCGCAACCGGTCAGCGCCCCACGTGTGGGCAACGGCAGCCCTGCGCTGAGTGATACCGATGCGAGCGCTGGCAGCGTGGTGCGAGCACCGCGGCTCAGCAGTCGCTGAGAGCGCGGCGGACCTCGACGCACTGCTCAACACCCTGGCCGGGTGGCGGGGCAACATGGTGTGATGCGGCGCCATTCGTCGGCCTGCTCAGCGACCTGCAGCCGGTGGCGCGCTCTCGCTCAGCTGCCTGACATCTTGGTAAGATGCTGGTCAAGTCGCGACAAGCCCTTCGTGGATGTGATCAGGATGCCTGAATCCGAACGGCGCGACCTCCTTCGTGCCGGCGACCGGGATCGTGAGCAGGTCGCGCAGCAGCTCCGCGACGGTTACGCGGAGGGCAGGCTGAGCACGGACGAGCTCGACACGCGACTTCAGAAGGCGTACAGCGCCACCACCTACGGTGAGCTGCATACGCTCACCGCCGACTTGCCCCAGAGGCCACCAACGCCGGCCGGGGAAACAGAACTACTCCCCGAGAATGCACGGGCCGAGACCGCGATGGGACCGCCGTGGATGCTCGACGCCGTCCGCGCCTGGTTCATCGTGAGCTTCTTGAGCTTCGGTGTGTGGATCGTGCTCGGACTCGACCAGGGCTTCGAGGCCGTCCACCCCTGGTGGATCTGGGTCGCTGGGGGCTGGGGCGGGACCCTCATGATCGTGCAGTCAGTGAGACACAGGAAGGAGCGCCGGCGGCTCGCTGACGACTCCGCCCCGCAGCTCGGGGGCAATGACTAGCTGGTGCGGGCAGGAGGCTGTTGACTCCCACCGCCGTTTCAGGCGTGGCGGGTGGGATCCCACAGCCCGTCGACGGTCACTGTTGCAAGCTGCGGTAGTTGGCCGCGACGTAGGCGGCTTGGCCTGTTCGCCCTCCCGCCCGTTGCTGCGGGTGCGGCGCTGGGCAGGCTCGGCGAAATAGGTCTCGGCGGTCGGCCGGCCGGGTCGCGCGGCCGATCGGTCTCGGCGAGCCAGGTATCGACGTAACGCACGTGGCCCAGGTACAGCTACACGGTGCCCTTGGCCCTGCCGGCGGCCGGGGAGCGTTCCCAGTCGTCGGCGAGGTCGCGCAGGGGAGAGGCATCGGCGGACATACGCCGAATCGTCGCTCGCCACTTTCTTGCTCTACTTGCAACGATTCCAGCGTTTCCGCTGGTAGCGCCCCCGGCAGGACTCGAACCTGCGACCTAGAGATTAGAAGGCTCTTGCTCTATCCAGCTGAGCTACGGAGGCTCGGCGCGACCGTGCCGGCCGCGGTGAGCCAGCTTAGTCATCGCCGTATGGGTGATCGTGCAATGTGCCCGATTCGTTTCACTCGTGTCTCATGGTGCTACGTGGATCACACTTGCACCGCGGGCGGGCCGCCCGTGTCCGCATCGCGGTGGCCGGCGAACCTGGGGTCACCGGGAGTGGCCCCAGGATACGGCGCGGCATGCTGCCTGCGAGTGAGGAGGTGCCGTGGGGGCGCCGGGCGCGGGACGGAGCGCGGGGAGCACGCTCCCTCGAACGGCGCCCCCACGGCGCGGTCACGGTCGGGGCTCCGTGACCGCATCCTGACCGGCCGTCGTGACGTCACGGGTTCCCCAGCCGTGACGTCCCGACGTACCGGCCTGGCCGGTGGGATGACGCGCTGTCACTCCCAGACCTGGATCGCACGCACCACGTACGGCGCCTGCGGAACGTACGTGCCCGGGCCCGGATAAGTGCTGAAATCGGCCTGCGTAGCGCATTTGTCGTCCTGATAGACCGTCACGTGCCGCTCCATTCTGGTAGCGAACGAGTGTGCCTCCATCTCATTGTCGAGTGTCACGCATTGTTCCGTCTGGGTATTCCGGAGGTCGAACCGCTGGAGCTTTCCGTCGTAGAACTCCTCCTGCCAGGCGCAGAACTCTCCCGAGTTGCAGGCCGACTCCGGATGGTGCGGCTGCGGTGACGCCGCCGAACCCGATGCCGAGGTCGACCCCGACGGTGCGGTCGAGGTCGTGCGGTGCGGGGACGCGCCGTCGGCGGTTCCCGCGGCGGCCGGCGCCGCGAAGCCGGCCACCGTTGCGACGGCACTGAGCAGAACGGCGGGCAGGGCGGTACGGAAGGTGACGGGACGTCGGGTCATCGGTTTTCTCCCCCATGGTCGATTCGTCGTGTTCGGGTCTGATCCAACGATGGCGAAGGTTGACCGGAATGTCAGCACGGAAACGCGATTCTGTGGACAACTCGCGATGAAAGACTCGTTCGAGTTACGGGTACCTACTCACGTTCGACGGTTGTCCACATTTTCCGGGGAACCGCTTGTGGCGGGTGTCGAACGCTGCTACGGCGAGGCGGTCGCGGCGTGCCCGGCGTCACGCGCCGACCGGCGGCCCTGGCCGATGGTCGGCGGCCTACCCTCGTAACCGTGTCCACCGAAGCCGACCCCGAATCCGACGTCCGCGTGCCACGCGGGGCGGGCATTGCACCCCTCCTGACCGTCGGCGCGCTCCTCGGCATCGTCGTCGCGGTCGGCCTGGTAGCGCTGACGGGCGGACTCGGCGAGGTCGCCGGCATCTCCGACCCCGGCCCGCTCACCACCTACGGCATCACGGTCGTCCGGGTCGCCGCCGACCTCGCATCGGCCGTGTGCATCGGATCGCTTTTGCTCGCCGCGTTCCTCGTGCCGCCCCAGCGGTCCGGCACGCTCGCCGCCGACGGCTACGCGGCAGTCCGCACCGCCGGTCACGCCGCGTGGGCCTGGTTCGTCCTCGCGCTGACCTCGGTGTTCTTCGTCGCTGCCGACGGTGCCGGCCGCCCGGTCACCGAGCTGCTCGAGCCCGAAGTCTTCCTCAACTTCGTCGGCGCCATCGAACAGCCGAAGGCCTGGCTCATGACGTCGGGCATCGCACTGCTGCTCGTCCTCGGCTGCCGACTGGTGCTGACGTGGGGCTGGACGACGGTGCTGTTCTTCGTCGCCGTCGCGGGCCTGCTGCCCGTCGCCATGACCGGTCACTCCGCCAGCGGCGGATCCCACGACCTGGCCACGAACAGCCTGCTGTTCCACCTGCTCGGCGCCGCACTGTGGGTCGGCGGGCTCATCGCGCTCCTCGCGCACGGACGCAGACGCGGCGCGCACCTGACGCTCGCTGCCACCCGGTTCTCGAAGATCGCGCTGGTCGCCTGGATCGTCATGGCCGCGTCCGGAGTCGTCAACGCGCTCGTGCGGGTGGAGCCGGGAGACCTGCTCACCACCGACTACGGCCTGCTCGTGCTGGCGAAGGTGGTCCTGCTGCTGATGCTCGGCGTGTTCGGGCACCAGCAGCGCAGTCGCAGCATCGCGGGGCTGCGCGACGGTGCGGGCGGAGGGCAGCTGCTGCGCCTCGCCGGCGTCGAAGTGCTGATCATGCTCGTCACGATCGGGCTCGCGGCCGCGCTCGCACGGACCCCGCCGCCCTCGGAGATCGCCGCTCAGCCGTCGACGACCGAGCTGCTGCTCGGCTACGAACTCTCCGGCGCTCCCACGTTCTGGACGCTGCTCACCGCATGGCGGTTCGATCTCGTCTACGGCACGGCGGCGATCGTGCTTGCGGGGCTCTACCTGGCCGGGGTGCGCAGGTTGCGCCGCCGAGGTGACCCGTGGCCCGTCGGCCGGACCTGGGCGTGGGTGCTCGGCTGCGCCATGTTGCTGGTGGCGACCTCGTCCGGCATCGGGCGCTACTCGCCGTCGATGTTCAGCATGCACATGGTCAGCCACATGTTCCTGTCGATGGGCGTGCCTGTACTCCTCGTACTCGGCGGCCCGGTCACGTTGGCGCTGCGTGCGTTGCCGACCGCGGGCAGGAACGCGCCCCCGGGGCCGCGGGAGTGGCTGCTGGCGTTCGTCCACTCGCCCGTGACGCGGGTGCTGACCAACCCGGTGGTGGCGACGACGCTGTTCGTCGGTTCCTTCTACGGCCTCTACTACTCGGGGATGTTCGACGCCGCGCTGAACTACCACTGGGCGCATCTGGCGATGAAGGCCCACTTCCTGCTGGCGGGGTACGTCTTCTACTGGCCCGTGATCGGCATCGATCCGTCACCGCGGCGACTGCCGCACCTGGTCAAGCTCGGCATGGTGTTCGTGTCGATGCCGTTCCACGCGTTCTTCGGCGTGACGCTCATGAACATGCAGACGGTGATCGGCGAGGCGTTCTACCGGGGGCTCGGGTTGCCCTGGGTCGAGGACCTGCTGCTCGACCAGCAGACCGGCGGCGGCATCGCATGGGCGACGGGTGAGATTCCCGTGGTGATCGTGATGGTCGCGCTGCTCGTCCAGTGGGCCAGGGCCGACGACCGCGAGGCACGCCGCCGTGACCGGCGGGAGGACGCCACTGGTGAACAGGACCTGGCCGCCTACAACACGATGCTCAAGGAGCTCGCGAGCGGCACCCGGCGCGAGTAGCACGCCCCACCGACGATTTCGGCCGGGACCGGCCCGGTCCCGGCCGGGTTGTCCACGTCGCCGACAGCTGTCCACAGATTCGCCGCGACGGCCTTGCCGGCCCACGTCGCCGGGCACGGTGGAGACACCGAACAACCCGGCGAGAGGAATGGCAATGGCGATCGGTGAGACCACGGTGACCGTGGTGGGCAACATCTCCAGCGAGGTGTTCATGAAGGACACCCACAGCGGCTCGGTGGCCGGATTCTGGCTGCGCAGCAACGAACGGCGCTACGACAAGGAATCGGGGGAGTGGTGCAACGGCCGGTCCCTCGCGGTGCGCGTCTCCTGCTGGCGGCGGCTCGCGGAGAACGTGCGCGACTCGCTGTCGAAGGGCGATCCCGTCGTGGTGAGCGGGCGGTTGTACACAACCGAGTTCGTCACGGACGGGCAGTCGCGCACGGTGACCGAGTTGGAGGCACAGGCCGTCGGCCCGAATCTTTCGTGGTGCACCAGTGGGGTTCAGCGAAACCCCCGGGGTAGGAATCGTCCCGACCCTGGGCACGGCGTCGGGGAAACGGCGGAGCCGGCGATGGCGACCGCCTCGGCGGCCTGACGTGTCCGTGACCGTCGAGGGCCGAGCCGCGGACCTTCAGGGCGACAAGGCGAGGCGCCGTCAGCCGGCTCGCGGCTCGGCTCTACGATCGCGGTATGGCCGAGTTCATCTACACCATGAAGAAGGTGCGCAAGACCGTCGGGGACAAGGTGATTCTCGACGATGTCAGCACCGCGTTCTTCCCGGGCGCGAAGATCGGCGTCGTGGGCCCGAACGGTGCGGGCAAGTCGACCGTCCTGAAGATCATGGCGGGACTCGACCAGCCCAGCAACGGCGAGGCGTTCATCCAGCCCGGCGCCAGCGTCGGCATCCTGCAGCAGGAGCCGCCGCTGAACGAGGAGAAGACCGTGCGCGGCAACGTCGAGGAAGGCCTCGGCGAGATCAAGGTCAAGCTCGACCGGTTCAACGAGATCGCCGAACAGCTGGCGACCGACTACACCGACGAGCTCATGGCCGAGATGGGCAAGCTCCAGGAAGACCTCGACCACGCCGACGCGTGGGAACTGGACTCGCAGCTCGAGCAGGCCATGGACGCACTCCGCTGCCCGCCCGGCGACGAGCCCGTGGAGCACCTGTCCGGCGGTGAGCGGCGCCGTGTCGCACTGTGCAAGCTGCTCCTGTCGAAGCCCGACCTGCTGCTGCTCGACGAGCCCACCAACCATCTGGACGCCGAGAGCGTGCTGTGGCTCGAGCAGTTTCTCGCGAACTACCCGGGCGCGGTCCTCGCCGTCACGCACGACAGGTACTTCCTGGACAACGTGGCCGAGTGGATCATGGAACTCGACCGCGGCCGTGTCGAAGGTTACGAGGGCAACTACTCCACGTACCTCGAGAAGAAGCGGGAACGCCTCGAGGTGCAGGGCAAGAAGGACGCCAAGCTCGCCAAGCGACTCAAGTCCGAGCTGGAGTGGGTGCGCTCCAACGCCAAGGCCCGGCAGACCAAGTCCCGGTCGCGTCTCGAACGGTACGAGCAGATGGCCGAGGAGGCGGAGAAGAGCAAGAAGCTGGACTTCGAGGAGATCCAGATCCCGCCGGGCCCGCGGCTGGGCAACACGGTGGTCGAGGTCGAGCACCTCAAGAAGGGTTTCGACGACCGCCTGCTGATCGACGACCTGTCGTTCATGCTCCCGCGCAACGGCATCGTCGGCGTCATCGGCCCGAACGGCGTCGGTAAGACGACCCTGTTCAAGACGATCGTCGGCCTCGAGGATCCGGACGAGGGCAGCGTCAAGATCGGCGACACCGTGAAGCTGGCCTATGTGGACCAGACGCGGGCCGGGATCGACCCGAACAAGTCCGTGTGGGAGGTCGTCTCGGACGGGCTCGATCACATCAACGTCGGCCAGGTCGAGATGCCGTCCCGTGCCTACGTGAGTGCGTTCGGGTTCAAGGGACCCGATCAGCAGAAGAAGGCGGGCGTGCTCTCCGGCGGCGAGCGCAACCGCCTGAACCTCGCCCTGACCCTCAAGCAGGGCGGCAACCTGCTGCTGCTGGACGAGCCGACCAACGACCTGGACGTCGAGACGCTGGGCTCGCTGGAGAACGCGCTCGAACAGTTCCCGGGCTGCGCCGTGGTCATCTCCCACGACCGCTGGTTCCTCGACCGCATCGCCACCCACATCCTCGCTTGGGAGGGCGACGACGAGAACCCGGCCAAGTGGTTCTGGTTCGAGGGCAACTTCGAGGGCTACGAGAAGAACAAGATCGAGCGCATGGGGCAGGAGGCGGCGCGGCCGCACCGCGTGACCCACCGCAAGCTCACCCGGGACTGATCACCCGGACCAGGGACCGCTGCGACGTTGGATAGGGTCGGTCTCTCACGAGTCGGCGGCCGGGCCGGGTAACCCGAGCACGGGAACCGGCCCCGGACCGCCGGCTCGTCGGCACGCCCATCTGCAGGAATGGAAGGCCTCACAGAGCGGAGTCCCCGTGGTTGCCACTGAGTCGGCCGGTACGCACGCGGTCAACGGCCGCGACACCGCGGTTCCTCGTGGTGTGCACCGAGACGACGTCACGGCGGGCGGCGTCGGCGACCTGTCCGCAGTGGAGCAGCTCCTGGATCGCGCCGACACGATGGAGTGGCGGGCGCCCGAGCTCGCCGCGATTCTCGGTGAACGGGCGGCGAGCCTGGCGGAGGCCTCCGGCGCGAACGCGCTGTGGGTGCGGGCCGAGGCCACGGTCGTTCACGCACACGTCCTGCTCGGGCATCGGGCCTCCACTGTCGGGCGGGCGGTCGCGGCCCTGCGCGCGGCGGAGGACGCCGAACTCCCGGTGATCGCCGCGCAGGTCCGTACCGACCTGGCCGTGTGCGCGCGCAGTGTCGGTGCGCCCCTCACCGGACTGGCCATCCTGCGGCCGGTGCTCACCGTGAGCGGCCTGTCGACAGTGCGGCGCGCGACCGCGCTGTGTCACCTCGTGGGCTGCCTTGGCACGCTGGGACGCAAGGCCGAGCTCGATCGGGTGCTCCTCGAAGGCGACCGTCTCGTGGCCGCCGACGCCACACTCGACGAGGACGACAAGCTCATGGCGCGCGGCATGATCAGGCTCGGGGTGTCGGCGCACCGCAGGCGCCACGGCGACACGATGGGCGCCGCCGATGCAGCCCGCACGGGCATCGGCTTCCTCGATCGGATGGCCGACCCGTCCCGGGACGGCGGGGTCGCCAGGGTCCGACTCGTCCTGGAGCTCGTGTGCTCGCTGCTGGACCGCGGGGACGGTGAGCCCGCGTTGGAAGCGGCGCAGTCACTGTTCGACGAACCGGAGCGTGCCGCGGCCGTCGCGCCGACCGCGTGGCTCCGTGCCGCGCTGGCCACGCGCGTCCTGCTGAGCAACGGCGCGGCCGAATCCGCCGCCACGATGCTGCGTGACGCGCTGTACGGCGTGGTGCGCCACGACCTCGACGCCGTGGTCGCGCGGCTCTGGCTGGAACTGGCGAACGTCGAGGAACGCATCGGCAATCCCGCCGAAGCCGTCACGTGTCTGCACAACGCCCGGGCAGCCGAGCAGCGGTACGCGCGTGCTCGCAGTCAGGCGCGTGCCGTCCTGCACGGTGAATTCGGTTCGGGTGAGCAGGCGCCGGTGGATCTGGCCGAGATCGTCACCTCGGCGCGTCCGCAGCAGTCGGTCCCGGCTCCGGCCGCGGGGGTGCCCTCGGCCGTCGGACCGGCGTCCGCGCATCCCGCCGCATCACAGGTCGCGGCCGATGCCCAGCGTGCCGGAGCGGTCAACGGAGCCCCCGCGGGCGGCAGGTCCCCGAAGAGCGACGTCTCCACCCGCGCCGACAGTGCGGCCGTGAACGGGCATCAGCCGGTCAACGGCCACGGCCCGCAGGCCCGGAACGGAGCAACCGTCGCCGGTGGCGCGTCGTCGGCAGCGGGCAGTGAGACGTCCCGGTCGAGCGATGCGACTACCGCTGCGGCCGACCGGGCCTCCACGAACGAACCGGCTGAGGCGGCAGCCGAAGCCACCATGGTGATGCCCGCGATACCGCGCGCAGACGGTCCACCGGCGGACCGGTCCACGACCGCGGAGTCGAACGCTCCGGCGACCGCGGTGTCGACCACGGACACCGGCGACGCGGACACCGCACCGAGCGCCACCGAACGGAGCGCTACCGAGCAGAGCGCCACGGAACAGGCGGCCCCGGAACAGACGGAAACAGCCCAGCGGGCCGCGGAACAGCGGGCGTCGGAACAGCGGGCCCCGGAACAGCGGGCCCCGGAACAGCGGGCCCCGGAACAGCGGGCCCCGGAACAGCGGGCCCCGGAACAGCGGGCCCCGGAACAGCGGGCGTCGGAACAGCGGGCCCCGGAACAGCGGGCCCCGGAACAGCGGGCCCCGGAACAGCGGGCCCCGGAACAGCGGGCCCCGGAACAGCGGGCCCCGGAACAACGGGCCCCGGTACGACCGGCCACGGTGCACAGGGCCACCGACCACCCGGCTGCCGACCGTGAGTCGGACGCCGCCGCCGTCTCGCACGGGGCCGCGGAAACCTCGACGGCGGACCTTCGGGTGATCGGCGCAGCCGGGACAGCCTTCTCATCGGCCGATGGCACGGGGACGACCGCCGCCTCAGGAATTTCGGACACCCCGGCCGCGGACACCCCGGCCGTGGACGCTCCGGCCGCTGACGCCGCGGAGTCCGACCAGGCGGCGCCGAGGCGGGCCCACACGTCGGCAGGAGAGACCGATTCCGTGGCAGACGCGGTCGCATCGGGCGGATCGAATGCCGGCGATGCCGATACCTCGTCCGAACATTCGTCCGAACCGGCCACGCCGCGGAAGCGCCGCCGCCGCGATGTGGATCACGGCTCGGTCACCGCACGCTCGGTGCTGGACCGGCTGGGCATCTCGCCGTCGCGCGGCGGCCGCCGCCACGCAGCCTCATCCGACTCTCCCGATGCCGACAACGGTGGCGAGGCAGCGTCCTCGCACCGGGCCGCGGATGCGGGCTCGTCGTCGCCCGCGTCGCCGTCATCGGAGTTCTCGTCATCGGAGGCTTCGTCGTCCGCGTCGCCGTCGACGGTCGATACCCGTGCCGGGGCGACCAGGCCGGCGGGGGCCGACGACCCTGCGAGGTCCCGCTCCACGGAGTCGGCGGCGGCGGACGTGCTGGACTCCGGGACGGCGGGAGCCAGCGTCGAGCCGATCCTCGCGGCAGCGACGGCGTCTGCGCCCCAGGTCGACGACTCGACGGCGATCCTTCCCGCGATCACCGACGAGCCCACGATCGGCCCGGCGGCCACACAAACCGGAACCACCGGTACCGGCAACGACACTGCGGACTTCGGTGCGGACGCTCGCTGGGCAGTTGACCACGGCGCCGGCGATCACAGCGGCGACCGCGGCGCCGTCGATCACGGCACCACGGATTTCAGCACCACGGACTTCGGCACCACCGACTTCAGCCCTGCCGCCGATCACAGTGCCGGTGTGGGCGCAGAGGTCGGTGACGGCGGGTTCGACCCCGGAATTACCGAGACCGGCAGTTCCGGCAGTGGCATCGGCGCTGCGAGTGAGTCGGTGGCAGACCCGTGGCTGCCGCGGGTCAAGTTGCCGCCGCCGTTGCTGCCGATGGAAGCGCTCGCGCCGGAAGGGGAACCGGGCTCAGGGGGCGACGCCGCGGGGGCCGAATCGGACCGGACGACCACACGCGGTGGGGGTGCGCACCTGTCGGCCACTCACGCGCTGTCCGGTCACGAACCGGTCGCCGACTCCTCGACAGGAGCTTCGGGGGCGAGCGTTACTCCGGCCAGGCCCACCGACATCGCGCCGAGTAGCGATGCCGGACGACATACCGAATCCGCCACGTTCCCGGATTCGGCGTTCTACGACCCCAGGGACGACAGAACGACCGCGACGGAGCCCAGCGCCTCGGATTCCGTCCCCTCGGAGCATGAGGCTTCCGGATCCACCGTTCCCGAACCCGCCGCTCCGGAACCCACTGTTTGGCAACCCGCTGCTTGGCAAGCCACTTCTTGGCAAACCACGGCATCCGACCCCAGCGCCCCGAACTTCGACACCGCGAACTCCGACACCGCGGACCCCAGCACGTCGGCCTCCGACACCGCGGGTTCTGGCACCTCGGAGCCCGGACCGTCGGAGCCCGGACCGTCGGAATCCGCCCGCCCGGAATCGGGCGTCGACGAACCGGCCGTGTCCGATACCGGCGTGCCCGACCTGCCACGCCACGAGCTTCCGCTCGACGAACCGCCGGAGGACGCCGGGTTGGCGGAGCTGCTCGCGCGTGCACTCGCGGAGCACCAGGTCGCGTCGGGTGCGGCCCTTGCATCGACGCCGGGTGGCGACGACCGTGACGGCCACGCCGTCGGCAGTGGGGCGGGCGTGAACGGCCGTCGCCGTAACGGCAGCGCGCACGCTCGGGGACAAGGCGGCCGCCACGATCGTTAGGACCGCGCCATCCGGCAACCCGGAGGGCAGCGTCCCGATACAGTGGCGACGACCGAACGGCACGTCCGAGCTGTCATCGCCAGAGTTGGAGAGTTGCGTTGCCCGACATGAGCTCGACCGGTGTCCAGTCCCGTTCGCAGAACGCGGACCGGGAAGGCCCCACGCCCAGCCGGCGGAGCCCGGAACAACTCCGGGACGACCTGATCGCCGCTGCGGCGGCACAGGCCCCGGACATCGCCGACCTCATCGGTCACTACTACCGCCTGATCCCCGCCGAGGAGATCATCGGTGAGAGCCCGGACGACCTCGTCGGCGCCGTGCGGTCGCACCTGGAGCTGGCACGCAACCGGGTGCCGGGCAGGCCCGCACTCCGTCTGTTCAACCCGACGACCGCCGAGGACGGCTGGTCGAGCGAATCGACCGTCATCCAGGTCGTCACCGACGACATGCCGTATCTGGTCGACTCGGTCGTGGCAGAGCTGGCGCGCGGTGGTGTGCACGTGCAGCGCATCGTCCACCCGATCATGCTGGTCACGCGGGACATGTCCGGCGGTCTGCAGCAGCTCCACCCGGGCGGGGACGTCGAACAGCCGCCGGCGGGCGCGACGGTCGAGTCGTGGATGTACCTGGAGATCGACTCGATCACCGATGTGGATCGCGCACGCGAGTGCGACCACCGGCTGCTGGCTGTGCTCGAGGACGTCCGGGAGGTCGTCGAGGACACCGACCGCATGGCCGCCGCCGCGCTCTCCCTGGCCGACGAACTCGACAACACGCCGCCGCCGCTGTCCGAGCAGGAGGTCCGCGACGGTGCGGAGCTGCTGCGCTGGCTGGCGGACGGTCACCTGACGTTCCTCGGTTACCGGCACTACGAGGTGATCGACGACGGCGGCGAGGCCGCGCTGCGTGCGGTGCTGGCGTCGGGGCTCGGTGTGCTGCGGCAAGACAGCCTCGCCGCCCGCAACCTCACCGCCGGACCGGATTCGACAGCTCAGGCGCTGAAGCCGGAGCTGTTGGTGCTCACGCAGGCGGGTGCGCCGTCGACGGTGCACCGCCCGATCTACCCGTACTACGTCGGTGTGAAGACCTTCGACGCCGACGGCAACGTCACCGGCGAGCACCGGTTCCTCGGCATGTTCACCACGACGGCCCTGCACGAGGACGTACTCGACATCCCGGTTGTGGAACGCCGCGTGCGGGAGGTCATCCACCGCGCCGGGTTCCCGATGCAGTCCTACTCCGGCCAGCGGATGCTGGAGGTGCTGCAGAACTGGCCGCGGGCTGACCTGTTCTCGGCCGATCCGGATTCGCTGTACGCCACGGCCACGGGTGCGATCACGCTGGCCGATCGGCGCAGGTTGCGGCTGTTCCTGCGCCGCGACACGTACGGCCGGTTCTACTCGTGCCTGGTGTTCCTGCCGCGCGACCGGTACACGACACGGTCGCGGCTGGCGATGCAGCAGGTGCTGCTGGACGAACTCGAGGGCACGCACCTGGAGTACGCGACGCGGCTGGGCGAGACGCAGCTCGCTCAGGTGCATTTCACCGTCCACACCGATCCCGGTGCGACCGTCGAACCCGACACGTTGCGGATCCAGGAGCGGCTGGCCGAGGCCATGCGCAGCTGGGACGACCTGATGGTGGAGGCGATCCTCGCCGAACGGAGGGAGCGCGCGGGCGACGGCAAGGCCGTGACGTTCGCCGGCGAGGAATCGGCCACCGAGCAGGCACAGCGCTACGCGACGGTGTTCCCCGAGGCCTACAAGGAGGACTTCGACGCCGAGTCGGCGTTGCGCGACCTGCGCATGCTCGAATCCCTCGAGGGGCGAGCCGACGTGCGCATGTCGTTCTACCTGCCTGACGGTGCGGCGCCGGGGGAGCGCCGGTTCAAGCTCTACACCCAGGGCGACGGCGTGACACTGTCGACGATGCTGCCGTTGTTGCAGCGTATGGGCGTCGAGGTGGTCGACGAGCGGCCGTACGAACTCTCGCGGGAGGACGGTGCCCGCCTGTGGATCTACGACTTCGGCCTGCGTATCGACCCGGGCGTGATGGCCGCGGTGGAGGCCGAGAAGGACCTCCAGGTGCGCTTCCAGGACGCCTTCGCCGCCGAGTGGCGGGGCGATGCCGAGGTCGACGGGTTCAACGCTCTCGTACTGCGTGCCGGACTCGACTGGCGGCAGGTGGCGGTGCTGCGCGCGTACGCCCGCTACCTGCGGCAGGCTGGCTCGCCGTACTCGCAGGACTACATCGAGACGACGCTGCTCGCGCACACCGACATCGCGACGGCGCTGGTGCGGCTGTTCGAAACCCGCTTCGGCCCGGACGACGCGCAGCGCGAGGACCGTTCGAACGAGCAGGTCGACGAGATCAGCTCGATGATCGACGAGGTCACGAGCCTGGACCAGGACCGGATCCTGCGCAGGCTGCTGTCGGTCATCGTGGCGACGTTGCGCACCAACTACCGGGTGACCGACACCGACGGCAACCCTCGCCCGTACCTCGCGTTCAAGCTCGATCCGCAGCAGGTGCCCGACCTGCCCGAGCCGCGTCCGGCCTACGAGATCTTCGTGTGCTCGCCGCGCGTGGAAGGTGTCCACCTGCGTTTCGGCTCGGTCGCCAGGGGCGGGCTGCGTTGGTCCGACCGCCGCGAGGATTTCCGCACCGAGGTGCTGGGCCTGGTGAAGGCGCAGGCGGTCAAGAACGCGGTCATCGTGCCGGTCGGAGCCAAGGGCGGGTTCGTCGTCAAGCGTCCGCCGGCGGCCACGGGCGACCCGGGCATCGACCGCGAGGCGCAGCACGCCGAGGGCGTCGCCTGCTACCGCATGTTCATTTCCGGCCTGCTGGATCTCACCGACAACCTCGTCGACGGTGTCACGGTGCCCGCCCGCGACGTCGTCCGCTACGACGGTGACGACAACTACCTGGTCGTCGCCGCGGACAAGGGCACCGCGACGTTCTCCGACCTCGCCAACGAGGTCGCCAAGAGTTACGGCTTCTGGCTGGGTGATGCGTTCGCCTCCGGCGGATCGGTCGGCTACGACCACAAGGACATGGGCATCACCGCGAAGGGTGCGTGGGAGAGCGTCAAGCGGCATTTCCGCGAGCTCGGCGTCGACACGCAGAGCCAGGACTTCACGGTCGTCGGCATCGGCGACATGGGCGGCGACGTGTTCGGCAACGGCATGCTGCTGTCGGAGCACATCCGTCTCGTGGCCGCGTTCAACCACCTGCACATCTTCCTCGACCCGAACCCCGACGCGGCGAGTGCGTTCGCCGAGCGCACACGGCTGTTCGAGTTGCCGCGTTCGACGTGGGACGACTACGACCGCTCGCTCATCAGCGAGGGCGGCGGGATCTACCCGCGTAGCGCGAAGACCATCCCGATCACGCCGCAGGTGGCCGAGGCGCTCGGCATCGACGGGGTCGACAGCATGTCGCCGGCCGAGCTGGTCCACGCGATCCTGCAGGCGCCGGTCGACCTGCTGTGGAACGGCGGTATCGGCACCTACGTGAAGGCCACCGGCGAACGGCACGCCGACGCGGGCGACAAGGCCAACGACGCCGTGCGCGTCAACGGCAGCCAGGTGCGTGCGAAGGTCATCGGCGAAGGCGGCAACCTCGGTCTCACCCAGCGCGGGCGGATCGAGTTCGCCCGGCACGGCGGCAAGGTCAACACCGACGCGCTCGACAACTCGGCGGGGGTCGACTGCTCCGACCACGAGGTCAACATCAAGATCCTGCTCGACAAGCTCGTCGAGACGGCAGAGCTGGAGGTCTCCGAGCGCAACCAGCTGCTCGAGGTGATGACCGACGAGGTCGGTGAGCTGGTGCTGCGGGACAACTACACGCAGAACGCGGTGCTGGGCGTCGCGCGTCATCACACGGACGCGATGGTGTCGGTGCACCGCAGGCTCGTCGGCGCGCTCGAGGCCAAGGGTGCGCTGGACCGGCACCTCGAGGCGCTGCCCGTCGACTCCGGGTTCAGCGAGCTCGAGCACGCCGGTCAGGGATTGACGTCGCCCGAACTGGCGACTGTGCTGGCGCACGTCAAGCTGGACCTGAAGGACGAGATCCTCGCCAGCGAACTGCCCGACGCCGAGGTGTTCAGCCGTCGCGCCGCCGAGTACTTCCCGACACCGCTGCGCAACCGATTCGGCGCGTCGGTGGCCAAGCACCCGCTGCTGCGCCAGATCACGACGACCTGGCTGGTCAACGAGGTGGTCGACGGTGCAGGCCTGACGTACGCGTTCCGCCTCTCCGAGGAGCTCAACGCCACGGCGACCGATGCGGTGCGGGCGTACTCGGTCGTCACGAACGTCTACGGCCTTTCCGAGGTGTGGCAGGCGATCGCGGAGCTGGACACCGTTGTGGCGACCGACATCGCCGACGAGATGGTGCTGGAGACCCGCAGGCTCCTCGACCGGGCGTCCCGGTGGTTCCTGACGAACCGTCCGCAGCCGCTGGCCGTCGGTGCCGAGATCAACCGGTTCGGTGAGCCGGTGCGGGCGCTGACCGGCCGGCTGGGCAAGCTGGTGCGCGGGCGTGAGGCCGAGAAGGTGCGTGCCGAGGTTGGCAGGCTGACCGCGGCGGGCGTGCCCACGGAGCTCGCGGAGCGCGTCAGTGAGCTGTTGCTCGGGTATGCGCTGCTGGACATCACGGAGGTCGCCGAGGTGGCCGAGCCGGACGGCGAGGGCACCCCGGTGGACATCGCCGAACTGTATCTCGCGCTGTCGGACCACCTGGGTTTCGATCACATGCTCGCGTCGGTGAACCAGCTCGAGCGTGACAACCGGTGGCACGCGCTGGCCAGGCTCGCGTTGCGGGACGACCTGTACGGTTCGCTGCGGGCCATCACGCGTGACGCCCTGCGGCACAGCGATCCGGGCGACTCGGTCGACGAAAAGATCGCCAAGTGGGAGCAGGCGAATGCTTCCCGGCTGGCCCGTTCCCGGGTGACGCTCGACGAGATCTCGCGGTCCGGGCGGATCGACCTCGCGACGCTGTCGGTCGCCGCGCGGCAGATCCGGAGCACGGTCGGATGAGTGTCGGCGAGTACGTCACGCATGTCCGGCCGCGCTGGTCCGATATGGACGCGTTCGGCCACGTCAACCATGCGCGCATGGTGACGTTGCTGGAGGAGGCGCGGGTGCCGCTGCTGTTCGACGACGCGACCGCTCAGGGTCTCGGCGAGTTCGCGAAGGGTACGGTCGTGGTGAAGCTCGGGGTCGACTACAAGGAGCCGGTGATCGTCGACGGCAAACAACTGCGGGTGGGTATCACCATGACCCGATTGCAGCAGGCGTCGTTCACACTCGCCTATCGTGTCCACAACGGACCGTCCGAATCGGACCCGGTGGCCGTGACGGCGTGGACGCTGCTTGCGCCGTACGACGTCGGAGCCGCGCGTCCCCGCAGGCTCGCCGCGCAGGAGCGTGCCTTCCTGACGGACCACATCCCGGAGGCGGACCGTGCCTGAGCTGCGAATCCCCGACCCGGCCGACCGCGAGTCGCTGGGTGCGTTCATAGCCAGGGCGGTCCGCCTCGACGGGCAGGCGGTCGTGCGGCTGCGCATGCGCAGGCCCGGCGTGCTGGAAGCATGGGCGAGTACCCCGTTCGAGGTGCTCGTGACGCGTGCCGTGGAGGGCGAGATCGAGCCGGGCGACGTGACCGTGTCGGGCTCGGAGCTGCTCGCGGCACTGACCGTCGCGCCGGGCGAGCGGATGGACCCGGGTCCGTCGCGCGATCTGCTGTGGCGTTCCGAACTACCGTCGGGTGCGGGGTGGCGACAGGTCGACACGCTGCCTGCGGCCATCGTCGCCGACCTCGCCGATCGTGGGGTCGCCGTGGCCAGGGAGAACGTCGGACCGCAGGGCACGCCTCCCGCGTCGCTCATGGATCAGACCGTGCTCACCGTGTCCGGCGACGACAACACCGAGCTCGAGGTGCCGATGCGGTGCCTGTTCGCGATGTCCGGCATGGGGTTCGTCGACTCCTCCGTCGCCGATGACGTCGTGCGGGTCACGGCCACCGACGCGTGGCTGCGGCTCGACGGCCGGTACGGCGCGGTCGTCCGCCGCAGGCACGCGCTGCTGCCGCTGCTGTTCTGAAACCGCACAGCTGCGGGTGACCTGCGGCGATCGCAGCGAATCAGTGGCCGCGGTCCGTCGCGGGTGTCATAGTTGGCCGATGAGCGAGGAGTCGCGACGCGCCGACGACGATCGGGCCGACGAACCTGCCGATCCGACCGCCGAGTTCCTGGCGGACGTCCGTCCCGAGGAGACACCGTGGCGGACCGAACGGCCGCCCGCCGAGCAAGCCGGGTCACCGATTCCCGACGCCAACGAGCGGACCCGATTCCAACGGGTCGCCGGCGCTGTCGGCGGCGCGGCGCCGTATCTGGCTGCCGGCGGCGCGGCGGGCTGGGTGAGCGCCCAGGCCTACGACGAGTACGCCGACGAGGCCGGCGGTCATGGCGGGATGGAAGACATGGGTATGGGCGAAGGCTGATCACGCCCACGCCACACTGCCGTCAACCCAGTGTTGACGACTTGGAGAAGGTCAACCTATGGTTGACGCATGACCGAAACACCGCAACCGCGCGTCATCGCGCACCCGGTCAGGCTCGACGACCTGATCGACGCCATCAAAACCGCACGCACCGACGTGCTCGACCAGCTCTCCGACGCCGTCCTCGCCGGACAGCACCTCGGCGAGATCGCCGACCATCTGATCGGGCACTTCGTCGACCAGGCCCGTCGCGCAGGCGCCTCGTGGACCGACATCGGCCAGAGCATGGGTGTCAGCAAACAGGCCGCCCAGAAGCGATTCGTCGCGAAGGGGGACGAGGTGCTCGACCCCAACGAAGGCTTCTCGCGATTCACCCCGCGTGCCAGGAACGCCGTCATGGCGGCCGGTGACGTTGCCCGCGAGCACCGCCACTCCGTGATCACACCCGTCCATCTCGTGCTCGGCCTGCTCACCGAACCGGAGGCGCTGGCCGCGAAGGCGATCGCCGATCAGGGGGTGACCGACCGGTCCTTGCGGGCGGCCGCCATCGCCGCGCTGCCAGAGGACGGCGAATCCGATGACGCTCCGGACCTGCCGCCGTTCTCGGCGGAGGCGAAGAAGGCGCTCGAGCTGACCTACCGGGAAGCGCTGCGCCTCGGGCACAACTACATCGGAACCGAGCACGTGCTGCTGGCACTGCTCGAACACGAGGGCGACGACGGCGTCCTGACCACTGCCGGCGTCGCCAAAGCCGATGTCGAAGCATTCGTCCATGCCGCGCTGGCCGTGCTCGTCGGCCAGCGGGACGGCGCGTGACTCGGCCGCGCGTGACTCGGCCGCCCGAGGACGGCCGCTACGGGGAGGGCGCTGTGATCGCGTGATCACAGCGCCCTCCCCGTAGTCGTCGGCCGACCGTCAGACCCAGCTGTTCATCATCGACTGGGCCGCCATCTCGAGGTAGTCCCACAGCTTCGTCCGGTACGGCTCGGGAATACCGGTCTCGTCGACGGCGATGCGCATCGCCCGCAGCCACGCGTCCCGTTCGATCGGGCCGATCTTGTACGGCGCGTGCCGCATCCGCAGCCGCGGGTGGCCGCGCTGCTCGGAATAGGTCTGCGGACCGCCCCAGTACTGCATGAGGAACAGTCGCAGCCGGTCCTCGGCCGGGCCGAGGTCCTCCTCGGGATACAGCGGTCGCAACACCTCGTCGTCGGCGACCTCGGCGTAGAACCGCGCCACGAGTTTCCGGAACGTCTCCTCACCGCCCACCGCGTCGTAGAACGTGCGCGGGTCGGCGGTTCCGCCGCTGGCCTCAGACACTTCGGGCACCTCGGATATCTCGAACGATGGTCGGGCTGGTCTTCATTGTCCCGGTGACGTCACGCGTTGTTGTTGCCGTTCTGGAACAGCCGCCGCAACGGCGGCTGGAAGCCTGCGCGCTCGAACGCGGCCATCGCGTCGGCGCGCAGCGCACGCTGGATTGCCCACTGCTTGCCGGGACGCACCTTCACGGTCAGACGCAGGAGTACTGCCTCGGGGGTCACGCTCTCGACGCCCAGCACCGTCGGGGTCTCCAAGATGTCGGGCGCGAGGTCTTCACGTTCGGCCGACGTGGCCAGGACCTCCTTGAGCAGCGATGTGGCACGGTCCAGATCGGCGTCGTAGGCCACCGGGATGTCGACGACACCGACGGCGAAGCCCTGGCTGAAGTTGCCGACCCGGAGCACCTCGCCGTTGCGGACGTACCAGACGGTCCCGTTCAGGTCGCGCAACGTCGTGATGCGCAGCCCCACGGCCTCGACGGTGCCGACAGCCTCGCCGACATCCACGACATCGCCCACGCCGTACTGGTCCTCCATCATCATGAAGATGCCGGACAAGAAGTCCCGGACGAGGTTCTGTGCGCCGAAACCGACGGCCACACCGACGATGCCCGCGGAGGCGATGATCGGGGCGAGGTTGATGCCCAGCTCGCCGAGGATGAGCACGAAGGCGATCGTGTAGACGACGACCGTCGTGATCGACTTCAGCACCGAGCCGATGGTCCTGGCCCGCTGCCTGCGGCGTTCGAGGATGCCGGGGCCGATGAGGTCGGGGGCCTTCTCCTTCAGCGGCTTCAGCAGCGCCGGGACCTTGTCCTTGGCGCCGTCCTCGGGAGTGCGGGTCATTCGCTCGATGAGCCTGCGGATGACCAGGCGCACGAAGAACGCGATGATGGCGATGAGCAGGATGGTCAGCGGCTTGGCGATCAGCCAGTTCGCCGAACCGGCCAGCCATTCGTTGCCGGTGAGTTGCCAGATCTGCTGGCACCAGGTGCCCGCCTCCTGAATGCAGGACGGGGGTTCGCTGAGCAACTGGTCCACGGGGCGTGTTTTTCCTTCCGTTGCATGATCGAGGGAATGTGTGACGCCGCCCACTTCACTGATCCTGCCCGGGCGCAGGTGAGGCATGTTGACCACGTCGAATTCCACAGCCACGGTACTCGGGGCGGACACGTGCATTAACACACGTGCGTTTCAGGGGCGATGTGTGGTCGACTAGGGCAGCACCGGTGGAGGTGGTCGCGTGCCAGACCGACAACCGAGCCCTCACGGCGCTCACCCCCGGCAGCCGGCCGGGACGGCGTCGGAGGTCATGCTGTGCGCGCCGGCATCCGGCGTGAACCGCGGTGGAACGGCTCCGACGGGGCCGCATCCCACCGGCCCGCCGCGCGCGGGCAGGGTTCCCCGAACGCCCGGGGCGTGGCGCTCCCGTGAGGCTGGCTCCGGTTCGTCAGGCCCCGGCTGGGGAAAGCGCCGGGTCCTGCTGCTGAACGCGACGTTCGAACCGCTGACGGCACTGCCGTTGCGCAGGGCGATCGTCCTGCTCGTCTGCGGCAAGGCCGAAGTCGTGCACGAGGATCCGTCGGGGCTCACGCTGCATGCCGCGACGATGACCGTGGACGTGCCGTCGGTGATCCGGTTGTCGAACTACGTGTGCGTTCCCTATCGCGCGCAGGTGCCGCTCACGCGTGCCGGTCTGATGCACCGAGACCGCTTCCGTTGCGCCTACTGCGGCGGCCGTGCCGAGACGATCGACCACGTCCAGCCGCGAAGCCGGGGCGGCGAACACTCGTGGGAGAACTGCGTCGCCTGCTGCGCCAAGTGCAACCATCGCAAGGCCGACAAGCTGCTCTCGGAACTCGGCTGGACCATGCGGACCATTCCCCGCGCGCCGCACGGGCCGCACTGGCGGCTGCTCGCACACGCGAAGGAAACCGACCCGCTGTGGCGGCAGTACCTCGGAGCGCCCGCAGCCTAGCGCGTTCCGCCACCACGCGTCCGCATCCGCAATGGCGCGGTCTGCAACGGCGCGCGTGGCAGCACCTCACCGGCCCTCGTTCCGAGGTCGGTCGACTCTCGCGGCCGGTCCACCACGGCGGAGCGCTGCGGACGACGGTGTCCGAGCGCGACATGCAGCCGTGATGCTCCGGCCGAGTGTTGTCGGGCGTCCGGCCTCGGGCACCCGTGGGCACCGGGACGACCTTCACTGCCGAGTCGTGCCCGCCGGACAACGCACGCCGGCGGAACCGAACTCGCCGCGCAGGCATGCCAGCCTTCCGGCCGCACGTGACGTCCTTACCTGCGGAACAGCCCCGAGGAAACAGCGCCCGCGGAACGGCGCTCTTGAGACGTCGCCCAGGAGAACGCCGCTCGCGGAGGCGTGGACGGTCACGGGTGTCGGTAGCCGATGGAACTTTCGTCGGGAGCGTCGCCGGAAACGGAACGCCGAGGCGGTGTTCCGGGTCGTACCGATCAGACGGTGACGCGGGTGCCCATGGTGGCGTCGGTGTCCATCGTCACCCGGGTGCCACGGGTGACGCGCGTGCCCATGGTGACGCGGGTGCCGGAGGTGACCCGGGTGCCACGGGTGACGCGGGTGCCCATGGTGGCGTCGGTGTCCATCGTGACCCGGGTACCGCGGGTGACGCGCGTGCCCATGGTGACGCGGGTGCCGGAGGTGACCCGGGTGCCACGGGTGACGCGGGTGCCCATGGTGGCGTCGGTGTCCATCGTGACCCGAGTACCCCGAGTCACACGCGTGCCCATCGTGACGCGCGTGCCGCGGGTCACTCGTGTACCGCGCGTGACGCGCGTGCCTGCCGTCACTCGGGTGCCACAGGTGACGCGGGTACCGCGCGTGACTCGCGTTCCGAGCTCTGCGGGGCGGGCGGCGTCGGACGACGTCGCGTTGTCGCTCGTCGCGGCGGGGCTCAGGACGTGAAGCATGTGGGCCTCCTGTGACAGGCGGAAGTCAGTGGGGTTGGGAACGTCGGGGCGCAAGAACCCGTACGTGTGAAAAACGTACGAGGGTCCCTGACCCCTGACAAGCACGATGCGCCCGGTGAGTCCGGGTGTACGTCGAGTTGCAACCGTCTGCCAGTGGCGCTTCGGCTCAACGTGCCATTACGTCTCCGGCAAGCGGCGGACGGTGGTTGAGATGCGGCGAGCGGCACAGGTCAGTGCGGCGTGGCGGAGGCTCCAGGTGGTCGCACCTGCGGGCCGGTCGGATACCCTGCGCTCGTGAGCATCCTCGAGACGACCCTGGTCTTCGTGGTGATCCCGCTCGCCATCTGCGGCGTATTCGCCCTGGTCACCCTGCGTTCGAAGTTCGCAGGGCGGCCACGGTATCGCCCGGGGCAGGAATGGGACCACCCTGCGACATGGTGGAGTGCCAACCCGGTCAGCGCCGGTACGTCCGGCAAACCCTCGACGGACCGAGGAGGTGCCCGTGGGAACTGGTGAACTGGTCCACGACCGTGACGCCGCCGCGGTCGACCCGGCCGAGTTGCCGTACGGCGCCGCTGTTACGGAAAGCGGGCGTATCTCGCGCGCCCAGGAGTACGTACCCGCTGCTCCGAACGGCCCATTCACGACACAACAGCTGAGCCGTATCGACGAGGCGCTCGCGCTGGCGACGCGTGACACGGGTATCGACTTCAGCATCTACCTCGGCTCACTGGGCGCCGAGGACTCGCGCGCGGCCGCCGAGCAGCTGCACGACCGGCTCGGCACGCGGGGCGACGACGCCGTGCTGATCGCCGTGTCGCCGGGTGAACGGGTCGTCGAGATCGTCACGGGCGCGAACACGACGCAGCGCGTGCCCGATCGTGCCGTGAAGCTGGCCGTCATGAGCATGGTCGCCTCGTTCAAGGAAGGCGATCTGACCGGCGGCTTCGTCAGCGGCCTGCGCATGATGGCCGACCAGGCGGGTAGCCGCCCCACCCACTGACGGCCGACGCCGGAGGGCGACACCGCGCGCGGTGTTGACCACTCAGCACAGCCAAACCCAACGCCCCGGCACCGATCAGTTCGGTGCCGGGGCGTTGTGCTGGGAGGATCCGCGTCCTGTTGCCCGACGCGTCGTGGTGTCGGGGCGTCGTGGTGTCGGGCCGGCCTCAGCTCTCGTCGAACTCCCGGGCCGCGAGCGCGCGCACGACCCCGGCGCGGCCCTCGGAGACGAGCCTGCGCAGCGCGGGCGAGTGCTCGCCCTCCAGCCACGCGTCGGCCGCGGCGATGCACTCGCGCGTGACCGACCACGACGGATACAGGCCCACCACCGTCGGCTGAGCGGCCTCACTGGAACGGCGCGTCCACACGTCGTCGATCGTGGCGAAATACGTGTCGACGTAGCCCTCGAGCAGATGCTTCTGTCCCGGGTGGGAGAAGCCGGTGATGATGGCCTCGTTGACCGCGTTGGGCAGCTCGTCGTCGTGGACCGCGCGCTCCCAGGCCTCCGCCTTGGCCTCGGCCGTCGGCCGCAGCGCACGGGCACGCTCGGCGTGGCGGCGGCCCGTCGCGGTGTCGTCCCGCTCGTGTTCGGCCGCGATCTCCGCTTCGTCCGCCCGGCCGTGGGCGACCAGCGCGTGCAACAGCCGCCACCGCAGGTCGGTGTCGACGACCAGGCCTTCCAGGGTCGCCGAGCCGTCGAACCAGCCCGCCAGTACCGACAGGGTCTGTTCGTCGAGCACGGCCGCGGTCAGCGCGTTGACGAACGCCAGCTGATGATCTGACCCCGCCTCGGCGGTGCGTGCCAGTTCGAGCAGCCGTGCGGTGAACGCGGGCCAGCCCTCCTGCTGCGCCCACGTGGGTTCGGCGTAGGAGTTCAGCGCCGTCTGGGCCTGCATCAGCAGTCGCTGGACGACGCCGACCTCGGTCTCCGCGCCGATACCGCGCTGCACGAGCGTGACGAAGTCGCGGGCCTTGAGCTCGGCCTCCCGCGTCATCTCCCACGCGGCCGACCAGCACAGCGTTCGGGGGAGCGGGTCGGTGATCTCGCCGATCCGGTCGATCAGCGTCACCAGCGACTCGTTGTCCAGCCGCATCGTGCAGTAGGTGAGGTCGTCGTCGTTGACCAGCACGAGCTTGCCGCGGTCGGCGCCCACCAGGTCGGGCACCTCCGTGCGGTCGCCGTCGATGTCGAGTTCGACGCGCTTGGTGCGCACCAGCTTGCCGTCGACGTCGTCGTAGATGCCGACGGCGGCGCGGTGGGTCCGCAACTCTCCTGCACCCGGTTTGGCTCCGCCCTGCAGGACGGCGAAGGAGGTGAACCTGCCGTCGGCGCCGGTTTCGAACGCCGGGCGGAGCGAGTTCAGCCCCGTTGTCTCGAGCCACTGGGCGCTCCACCACGACAGGTCGCGGCCGGACGCCTCCTCGAGGGCGGCGAGCAGGTCGGCCAGCGTCGCGTTGCCCCACGCGTGACGGTCGAAGTACACCTTCAACCCCGACAAGAAGTTGTCCTGCCCGACGTAGGCGACGAGCTGCTTGAGCACGCTCGCGCCCTTGGCGTAGGTGATGCCGTCGAAGTTCACCTCGACCGCCTGCAGGTCGACCATGTCGGCGGCGATCGGGTGCGTGGAGGGAAGCTGGTCCTGCCGGTAGGCCCACGACTTCTCGATGTTGGCGAAGCTCGTCCACGCGCCGGTGTACTCGGTCGCTTCGGCCTGTGCGAGGACACTGGCGAACGTCGCGAACGACTCGTTCAGCCACAGGTCGTCCCACCAGCGCATGGTGACGAGATCGCCGAACCACATGTGCGCCATCTCGTGCAGCAGCGTCTCGGCGCGACGCTCGTAGGAATAGCGGGTGACGCGGCTACGGAAGACGTAGTCCTCCCGGAACGTCACCGCGCCCGCGTTCTCCATCGCACCCGCGTTGAACTCCGGCACGAACAGCTGGTCGTACTTCGAGAACGGGTAGGCCACACCGAAGTTGCGGTGGTAGAAGCCGAAGCCCTGTTTCGTCTCGCTGAAGAGTCGGTCGGCGTCCATGTACTCGGCCAGCGAGGCGCGGCAGTAGATGCCGAGCGGAATGGTGCCGTTCTCGTCGCGGTACTCGTCGCGCCACTCGGCGTACGGGCCTGCCACGAGCGCCACCAGGTACGTCGAGATGCGCTCGGACTCGGCGAACACGAGCCGCACCGCACCCTCGGGTGTCTCCGACTCGGATTCGACGCGCGCGTTGGAGACGACCTTCCAGCCCTTCGGGGCGATCACGGTGAGCCGGTACGTCGCCTTGAGGTCCGGCTGGTCGAAGCACGCGAACATGCGCTTGGCGTCGGCCGTCTCGAACTGTGAGTACAGGTACACCGACTCGTCCACCGGGTCGACGAAGCGGTGCAGCCCTTCACCGGTGTTCATGTACCGGCAGTCGGCCTCGATCGTGAGCTCGTTCGTCTCCGCGAGGTCCGGAAGGGCGAGGCCGTCGTCCTCGACGTACCCGTCGACCGGGAGCGGCGTGCCGTTGAGCGTCGCGGAACGCACACCCTCGGCGACGATGTCCACCCAGGACTCCGCCCCGGGAGTGGCGGCGGCGAAGGTGATCGTGGTCCTGGAGTCGAACGTCTTCTCGCCGGGGCGGCCCTGGCCGTCGGTGAGGTCGAGAAGGATGTCGTAGGACTGGACGTCGAGCAGGTCGGCGCGCTGCTGGGCAGCGTCCCGAGTCAGGTTGGGGGCGGGCACGGACACCTCGGTCATCGATCGTGGGCGGACAACAGGACGTTCGCCGATCCAATCATGGCCACTGCTCCGCCCGCACGGGGAATCGCCTCACTCGGCGCCCAGGGCGGTGTCCCCGCACGGGGAGACGCGGCGGACCGGCGCCTCGGCGGCCGCCTCCTGTGCCGCGCGTACCTGCCCGTACGGAACGGTTCGGTCAGGCCGTGGGAACGATCCGCCGGCCGGGGAACAACATCCGTGCCGGCGGTGTTGGCCGGGATAGATCCGACCAGGCCGAGCGAGGAGCAACGTTCATGACCGAGTCCCGCACCCGCGTCGACTTCTACTTCGACCCGATCTGCCCGTTCGCGTGGATCACCTCGCGCTGGATTCTCGAGGTCGAGAAGCACCGGGACATCGACCTCAACTTCCGCGTGATGAGCCTGGCCCTGCTGAACTCCGGGCGCGAGCTGGGCGACGAGTACGTCGAGCTGATGAAGAAGGCGTGGGGCCCGGTGCGCGTTGCCGTCGCACTCGCCCAGCAGCAGGGTGAACAGGTGCTGCGCGACTACTACTCGGCCTTCGGCACGCGTTACCACAACCAGGACAACAAGGACATCGACCTGGTGCTGAAGGAGGCGCTCGCCGAGGTGTCGGCACCGGCCGAGCTGCTGGACGCGGCCACGTCGACCGACTACGACGAGGCGTTGCGCAAGAGTCATCACGAGGGCATGGACCCGGTGGGCATGGATGTCGGCACGCCGACGCTGCACGTGGACGGCGTCGCGTTCTTCGGCCCGGTGCTCTCCTCCATTCCGCGTGGCGAGGACGCGGTGAAGCTGTTCGACGGCGCCGTCGCGATGGCGAGCTACCCGGACTTCTACGAACTCAAGCGCACCCGCACCGGTGAGCTGAACTTCGACTGACACCTGGCGTGGAGTGCCCCCGAGGGCACCTTGTGGGCACTCCACGTCCCGAATCTTCCCCTCGCGTCGCTTCCCACCCGCGCCTTCTTTTCCGGTGGGGGCTGCACCAGCGGGATCCGGGGGCGCGCGGGATGTCCGCGCGAGGGTGGTGCGGGACAGGGTTGAGGGCATGACGCCCACCCCGGCCGACACGGCCGCCGCAGCCGACGTATCCGAACCGTCCGAGACCAGGCAGGGCAGCGACTTCGCCGTGCTGTCCCGCCGCATCGCCGATGCAGGCCTGTTCGCCCGCCGCCCCGGTTACTACGCCGCTCGCATCGGCATCGTCGCCGCTCTGTACGGCGCCGGTATCGCCGCGTTCCTCTGGTTCGGCGACACCTGGTGGCAGCTGTTCGTCGCCGCGTTCTTCGCGGTCGTGTTCGCACAGGTCGCACTGGTGTCGCACGATCTGGCACACCGGCAGGTGCTGCGCACCCGGCGGGCCGGCAAGATCGCGGGACTCATCGCGGGCAACCTCGGTATCGGGATGAGCTACGGCTGGTGGATGGACAAGCACACCCGGCATCACGCCAACCCGAACCACGAGGAACACGATCCGGACGTGATCCCGGACATCCTGGTGTGGTCCCGGCAGCAGGCGCTCGCCAGCAGGGGGCTGCCACGTCTCATCGGGCGCAGGCAGGCGCTGTGGTTCTTCCCCCTGCTCACTCTGGAGGGTTTCAACCTGCACTTTTCCAGCGTGCGGGCGGTGATCGGCCGGAACGCGAACCCGCGCATCAAGAGTCGGGGTGTGGAGGCGGCGCTGCTCGCCGCCCACATCGCCGGATACCTCGGCGCGCTGCTGCTCGTCCTCTCGCCGGGGAAGGCGCTCGCGTTCCTGCTGGTTCATCAGGCGCTCTGGGGTGTCTACATGGGATCGGTGTTCGCGCCGGGACACAAGGGAATGCCGACGCTGCAGGCGGGCGAGAAGCTCGACTTCCTCCGCAAGCAGGTACTGACGACCCGTAACGTCCGCGGTGGTCCGGTGGTCGACACCCTGATGGGCGGGTTGAACTACCAGATCGAGCACCACCTGTTCCCGCATCTGCCGATGCCGCACCTGCGGAAGGCGCAGCCGATCGTGCGGCGGTACTGCGCGGAGATCGGTGTGCCGTACCACGAGACGGGGCTGCTGAGCTCGTGGGCCGAAGCGCTCGGCCATCTGCACCGCGTCGGCGAGCCGCTTCGCCATGGTGAGACCGGCCGAGGGTCGTGACGGGAGGCCACACCGTCGCGACCGGAGACCACAGCGTCGCGACCGGAGACCACAGCGTCGCGGCCGGACAGCACAGCGCCATGGCGAGACAGCACTCAGCGCCCCGGCGGGACCGGACCGCTGCCAGCGCCACAGTGGGACGTGGCCGCCGATCCCGCTGAGCGCGGTTCACGACAGCGCGGCCCGGCAGACCTCCGGCGGCAGGGGAGCGGCGTCGACGGCCGCGGTGACGGTGAGCGTGCCCGCGCGGACTCCGGTTCGCAGATCCGCCAGCGCGTGCAGGTCCGCCCGCGCCCGTGCGACGAACGCGGCGTCGACGGGCTCGCCGTGGCCGGGAACGACCACCCGCGGCCGGTGTCCGAGTACCTGGTCCAGGGCGGCGGGCCACGCCGCGAGGTGCGTGTCGGGCCCGAAGGACTCCTCGGTGAACGATCCGCCCGGTGCGTGCTCGACGAGATCGCCGGCGAACACGACGTCACCGGCGACGGCGATCACGTCGTGGTCGGTGTGTCCGGGACCCGGGTGGACGAGCTCGACCGTGCGGCCGCCGAGGTCGAGCCGCGCTGCGCGGTCGAAGGTCCGCGTCGGTGCGGCGATCGGCGTCGCCGCGAGGTCGTCAGCCAGCGCGTGCCTGCCCTCGGCCCGGTATCGATCCATCCATTCCCGACGGTCGGTCTCGGCGTGTTCCGCCAGTGCGCCCCGGCATCCGGTGTGTGCCCATATCGGACGGTCGCCGAACGCTGCGGCACCGAAGGAATGGTCGAAGTGCGCGTGCGTCAGCACGATCACCGGTGGCGCCGACGTCACCTCGCGGACCGCCGCCGCCAGCTCCTCGCCCTGCCCGCGGGAGCCGCGGGTGTCGATCACCAGGCACCGCTCGGACCCGACGACGAGCCCGACGGTCAGGTCCAGTTCGGCGTAGCGGCGCGAGTACACGCCCGGTTCCTGCTCGGACCAGTCAGGCACCGGTCAGCACCCCGTCGGTGCCCAGTATCGGCACACCCGCGGACATGCCGACCTCGACGGCCCGTTCGACGATCTCGCCGTCGCCGTGTGCGGTCAGTTCGCGGCCCGAGGCCGAGCCGCTCACCGCCGCGGGCACGTCGGCCACGGCGAACGCCTGCGCCGCCACGACCGCCTCGGGGGAGACGTCGCCGTAGGACTGCAGGCCCGCGACGACGGCCCCTGCGCCGAGCTGGTCCTCGACGCACGGCCGCAACGGTCCGTCGGATCCCGGCGCCGCGCCGGCCGCCACGCCCCACCGTTCTCCCGCGGCCAGCACGCCGATCGGTTCGCCCGCCGCCAGGTCCGCGGCGTGCTTCGCCACTGCGTCGGCGTTGCGCAGACAGGCCGTGAGCACGTGCGCACCCGTCGTGGCGGCGTCGGCCGTCAGTGTCGCCCCGTTCGGCGACTGCACCGGCTCTGCCCCGACGGCGGGCGCCTCGGTAACGGTGTCCGTCCATCGCACCGGCTGCACCGCGGTGCCCTCCGCGAGCAACAGGTCCACCCGCGTGGAGAACGACAGGACGTCCACGATCACCAGTACCGCGCACCGGCCGCCCAGTGCGGCCAGCCCGGACGCGCCCCAGTCGAGCCGCACGTCGTGGCCGTCCTGGGCCAGCAGCGCCGGGGTCTGCGTGGTCGCGGGGTTCGTCCCGGGTGTCGTCGGAGTCGAGTTCGCCGGCATCGCATCCGTCATGGCTCACACCCTGCCGGGTGGCCCGAGGCCATATGCAGCGGGGATGGCACACTGCCGCTGTGCGTGTCTATCTGGGATCCGACCATGCCGGCTTCGAGCTGAAGAATCACCTCGTCGCCCATCTGGAGAAGCAGGGCCACGACGTCACCGACGTCGGCCCGCACGTCTACGACGCCGCCGACGACTACCCGCCGTTCTGCATCGAGACCGCGCGGCGCGTCGTCGCCGACGAGGGCAGCCTCGGTGTCGTCATCGGCGGGTCCGGCAACGGCGAGCAGATCGCCGCCAACAAGGTGCCGGGCTGCCGGGCCGGCCTGGGCTGGAGCGTGGAGACCGCCCAGCTCACGCGGCAGCACAACCACGCCCAGGTCATCGGCGTCGGCGCGCGGATGCACAGCGTCGAGGAGGCCACCGGGATCGTCGAGGCGTTCCTGGACACGCGGGTGGACGACGACCCGCGGCACACGCGCCGGGTGCAGCAGCTGACCGACTTCGAACAGACCGGCGACGCCCCCGCTCTGCCGGAGGCCTGATGCCCGAAGGGCACACCCTGCACCGGCTCGCCCGGCTGCATCAGCGGCGCTACGCGGGTGCGCCGGTGCGGGTGAGCAGCCCCCAGGGCAGGTTCGCCGCCGAGGCCGCGCTGCTCGACGGTGCGACCTTCGTGCGGGCCGATGCACACGGCAAGCACCTGTTCCACGACTACGGTCCGCTCGGCGTCGTCCACGTCCACCTCGGGCTGTACGGCGCGTTCGCCGAGGCTGCGCTCCCCGAGGCGGACCCCGTCGGCCAGGTGCGGATGCGACTGTCCGGCCGGACACATTGGACTGACCTGCGTGGCCCGACCCGGTGTGAACTGCTCACCGAGCCCGAGGCCGACGCCATCGTCGCGCGGCTCGGCCCCGACCCGCTGCGCCGCGATGCCCGGCCGGAGCTCGCCTGGCAACGCATCACGCGGTCGCGGACCTCGATCGCGGCGCTGCTGATGGACCAGAAGGTGCTGTCCGGGGTCGGGAACGTCTACCGCGCCGAGGTGCTGTTCCGCCACGGCGTCACCCCGATGCTCGCCGGCCGCGACCTCGACGAGACGGCGTGGAAGGCGATGTGGGACGACCTCGTCACGCTCATGCGCGCGGGGGTGCGCAGCGGGCGGATCGACACGGTCGCCGACGAACACCTGCCCGAGATCACGGGCCGCGCGCCGCGGCAGGACCGGCACGGTGGCGAGGTGTACGTCTACCGGCGGGCAGGGCAGCCCTGCCTGGTCTGCGCCGCGCCGGTCGCCCACACCGAACTGGCGGGCAGACACCTCTACTGGTGTCCGTCCTGCCAGCCCGCGTGACGTGACGGACCGGGGCGGTCAGAACCCGAAGTCGAACCCGCCCATGTCACCCATGTCGCCGCCACCGAAGTCGCCGCCCATGTCACCGCCGGCGTCTCCGCCCATGTCGCCGCCGCCGTCACCGGCATCGCCGCCACCGCCGTCGCCGCCCTCGCTCATGGCGTCCTCCTGGCCCGCGCTGTAGCCGTCGGCCCAGGCCTCGCCGCTGGGGACACCCGCCATGCCGGCGAACATGGTGCTGAACAGCATCATCGAGCCCAGGCCCCACGCGCCGGCGACCAGTGCGGGTTTCCACCACGGCTCGCTGTACCAGCCCTGCGGCACCGGCCTGCCTGCGACACGGCCGCCGGGGTAGTAGTG
The DNA here is from genome assembly GCF_024648885.1 of Prauserella salsuginis. Classification (GTDB taxonomy): domain Bacteria; phylum Actinomycetota; class Actinomycetes; order Mycobacteriales; family Pseudonocardiaceae; genus Prauserella; species Prauserella salsuginis. Next base: position 830,496 of record NZ_JANBBF010000009.1, read on the forward strand.
CGGGGTGTCGGAGCTCGGCTGCGGCGAGGCCTCGTAGTGCTTGCCCTCGACGTCGACCGAGCGGTGCTCGGTGACCTTGCCCGCGGCCTGCCGCTCGCGGTCCTCCGGCAGTGCGGGTCCCGGGTCGAGGCCCATCGCCTCCCGCGCGGCGCGGACGTAGTAGAGCCCTTCGAGCGCGGTCTCCTTGACGAGTTTCGCCTGCTCTTCGGTCTGGGCCTGTTCCATCTGCGAGCCTGCCGCGTTGTAGCGCTCCGACGCGTCGGCGATCGCCTGCTGTGAGGCCGTGTCGGTGCCGGTCAGGTTGAGCACCTGGCCGCCGAGTCGTTCCAGCCAGCGGCGTGCCTCGGCTTTCGCATCCTCCAGCCGGCTGCGTTTCGCCTGCTGGTTCGACTGGATCAGGTAGTACCCGCCACCGACGATGATCAGTACGAGGACGACGAGGACGAGCTCCATGAGGTACTCCGCTCCATGAGGTGCTCCAGGGGCGTACGCGTTGCGGGGAGGCTGCCGGCTGACCGGACAGACTCCTTCGAACCGGACAACGCCCGCGGCGCCTCGATAGTTCCCACGTGATCACCAGGCGCGGCCCGTGTAGTACGCGTCCGTCCAGATCCGCTGCTTGCGGATGACGTCACCGCTCTCGGGTGCGGCCCAGACGTGGTTGCCGCCCGCGTAGATGCCGACGTGGTAGACGGAGCCTCCCTCGTGGAAGAACACCAGGTCACCCGGCACCTTCGCGTGGTTGGCGACGGCTCGCACGGCCCGGTGCTGCTCACTCGACGTGCGAGGCAGCCGGATCCCGACCTGCCCGTGGACGAACTGGGCGAACCCGGAACAGTCGAACCGCTGTGGTCCCGCGGCACCGTACGCGTACGGTTTGCCGGCCTGGGCCGCCGCGACGTCCACGAGCTGTCTGCCGATCGGTTTCGTGGGCCGCTCCGGTGCCGGTGGTGGCGGAGGAGGCAGGCGCACCTCGACCCGCTGGGGTGAGGAGGCAGCCGGGTCGAGGAACGTGCTGCCGTCGTAGGTGAGCCGCCACTCGGCGGTGCGGTCCGGGGTGCGGTGGAACGTGGCGTTGCCGTCGTCGCCCGTGGTTGTGGTGTCGACGGCCTGCCACCGGCCGTCGGCGGCCCGGCGTTCGAGGGCGACCTGCTCACCGCTGACCGGGCGGTCCCGCAGCCCGGTCAGGGTGCCCGACAGCGTCACCCGTGTGCCCTTCTCCACGGTGTTCGGTACGTCGTGCAGGGACTGCTCGCTCGGTACGACGGCTGCCGCGTTGCCCGCGAAGGCGACGAGAGCCGTGCCACCGACCAGTCCGATGACCGTTGTGCGCTTCCACGGTGTGGACACGCCGATCCTCCAACAGGAACGTCACACGTCATGGTCCCCCGACCTCGCCGAGGCCGTCGTGGCATCGGCACCGTGCTGGGCCGATGGGGTGAACCACCGGCCGGGACGACCGTAAACACGGGTTCCGCGGTGGTCGCGAGTCGAGAGCACCCACACCGGTGAAGCTGCGTATGGCCCCGGATCGCCGTCGACTCTGGCGCAGCGAACTAGAACACGTTACTGTTTTGCGGCATGAGGTTCACACTGTCGGTGGCCCTGACCCCGCTGGATCAACTGACCGAACTGGCCGTCACGGCGGAGGAGTGCGGGTTCTCCTCGATCGCCCTTCCCGACTCGCTTTTCTATTCTGAGCAGGTATCCGCGGACTATCCGTACACTCCGGACGGAAGTCGGTTCTGGGACGAGAACACGCCGTGGGTCGACCCGCTGATCGCCGCGGCGTCGATGGGTGCGGCCACGGACAGGATCACGTTCTACACATCCGTGCTGAAACTCGGTTCGCGGAATCCGGTGCTCTTGGCCCGTCAGGTGGGTTCGGTCGCGAACCTCACGGGCGACCGGTTCGGATTGGGGCTCGGTGTGGGTTGGGCTCCGGAGGAGTTCGAATGGTGCGGGGTGCCGTACCGGCGGCGCGGCAAGCGGGTCGACGAGGCCATCGACGTGCTCCGGCTGATCCTCGGTGGCGGGATGGTGGAGTACCACGGCGAGTTCTTCGACTTCGACAAGCTGTGCATGAGTCCCGCGCCGAAGCGGCACGTGCCGTTCTACATCGGCGGGCACAGCGAACCGGCGCTACGCCGCGCCGCCCGCGTCGGTGACGGCTGGTCGTCGGCGATGATGAAACTCGACGACCTGCGCGACACGATCGCCCGGCTGAACACGCTGCGCGCCGAGTACGGCCGCGCCGACGAGCCCTTCGAGTTCCAGGCGGTGTGCATCGACCGGTTCGGCCTCGACGGCTACCGCGAGCAGGCCGACGTCGGCGTCACCGACGTGATCACCGTGCCCTGGGTGTTCGACGGTCTCGGGTTCGACGCCCCGGTCGAGCAGAAGAAGGACTCGATCAAGAAGTTCGCCGACGAGATCATCGAGCGGTTCTGAGGAGGTCCGGCGTATGGGTGTCACGGTGTGCTGGGATGTCGACTCCGAACAGCCGCCCGCGCGCGTCGCGGCGTTGCGGTCCATGGAGGCCGTCGCGGCGGGGAACAAGCAGCGCTGGCTGAGCCTGTTCGACCCGGCGGCGGTGATCGAGGATCCGGTCGGGCCGTCGCCGTTCGACGAGGAGGGCAAGGGCCACCACGGCGCGGAGGGCATCTCGGCGTTCTGGGACCTGACGATCGCGCACGTGCAGCGGTTCGAGTTCGTCGTCCGCGATTCGCACGCAGGAGGCGACGAGGTGGCGAACGTTGCCACGATCACCACGTTCTTCGACGGCGGCTACCGTGTCGACACCGACTGCGTGATCGTCTACCGGGCCGGCTCCGACGGGCGGCTCCTGTCGGTCAGAGCGTTCTGGGAGACCGACCGTGCGGCGGCCACGGCACGGCAGGTGGATGACGACACGTCCCTGTGACCCGCGCCGACATGGGCTGGACGGCCCGCCGCGGGAGTGATCTCCTTCCGGATACACCCCGGTCGTGAGCGGCCGGTGCCGGGCATTCGGAGGTCTCGTGTCGCCGCACGTGTACGACCGCATCGGTACCGATTACGCCCGTGGCCGGCGCACCGATCGCCGGTGGATGTCGCGCATCTCCCGGGCCGTGGACGACGGCGCCGTCGTCGATGTCGGTGCCGGTCGGGCTCGTACGAGCCCGACCGGTCGACCGTGCTGGCGGTGGAACCGTCACGTCGCATGCTCGCGCAACGGGCCGGCGCGGTCCCCGCCGTGCAGGCTGTGGCAGAGCAGCTGCCGCTGCGCGACCGGGCTGCCGACGTTACGTTGGCCGTGCTCACGGTGCATCACTGGCGCGACTGGCGCCGTGGCCTCGCGGAACTGCGGCGCACTTCCCACCGTCAGGTGATCGTGGCCTATGAGACCCGCCTGCACGCCGAGTTCTGGCTGACGCGCGAATACATCCCCGAGATCGCACGACTGGAGGCCTCGCGTCCGTCCGCAACCGACATCGCCGACGAGCTCGGCGCCGACGATGTGACAGCGTCGCCCGTCCCGTGGGACTTCGCCGACGGGGTCTTTCCGGCGCACTGGCGGCGCCCTGAGGCCTATCTCGATGCCCGGGTCCGGCGGAACTGTTCCGCTCTGGCCCAGACCGACGAGGCGGCGGTGTCGCGGGGCATCGAGCGGTTACGAGAGGATCTTGCCTCCGGTCGTTGGCATGAACGGCACCGCGACCTGCTGGGCCGCGACGAACTGGATGTCGGCTTCCGGCTCGTGACGCGCGGTTGATGAGGGTGAGTGGATGGAGGCGCGCATGGAGATCGTGGTCGACGATCTGTCCGGTCCGCGGATCGCGGAGTTCCTGGCCGAGCACCTGCGGCAGCTGCGGGCCACGTCGCCGCCCGAGAGCAAGCACGCCCTCGATCTCGAGGACCTGCGCAAGCCGGACGTGACGTTCTGGTCGGTGCGCAGCGGCGAGTCCGTCGTCGGCTGCGGCGCGATCAAGCGTCTCGACCTCGAACACGGCGAGCTCAAGTCGATGCGCACCTCGCCCGACCACGCACGCGGTGGCATCGCGTCCGGACTGCTGGAGCACATCCTGGCCGAGGCGCGGCGCATGGGGCTGACGCGGCTGAGCCTGGAAACCGGTTCGGACGAATTCTTCCTCCCGGCGCGGAGACTGTACGAGAAGTTCGGGTTCTCCTACTGCGAGCCGTTCGCCGACTACCGGCCCGATCCGAACAGTGTCTTCATGACGAGGACGCTCTGACGGGTCGGGCCGGCCACGCCGCTCGCGGGATCGTGCCTTGATGCTCGGGCACAAGCTCAGGCGAGGTGCTCATTGTGCGTGTGCCTTGGTTGACTCAAGGACGGGAGGATTACGCGGGAGGATAGGGCTGGAGACGCTGATCGTGCTGGTTGTTTGGCCGTGCAGTAGGAAACGGTCGAGTATGTGCTCCAAGCTGCTCAGCGACGGTGCGTGCACGTGGAGCAGGAAGCAGTCGTCGCCGGTGACGCGATGGCACTCGCTGATCTCGGGAGTGCGCTCGGCGAGTTCGACGACCTTGGCAAGCTGCCCGGGTCCAGGCCGTACCCGAACCCACGCGGAGATCAGGTAGCCCAAAGCGGCAGGATCGAGATCAAGACGGTATCCGCGGATCACTCCGAGGCGTTCGAGTCGGGCGATCCGGCTGGAGACCGTAGGGGTGGATAACCCAGCTCGACGAGCCAGCGCAGACTTCGATTGCCGCGGGTCCTCGTTGAGGGCGACGAGGAGCCTGCGATCGACATCGTCGACAACGCTGTTTGCCGAAATGTTCTCGATCGCTGCTCCCGACTTCGGATCCGTAAACATTTATGGCTCCGATCGCTCTGATTGGTAAAGCCCGGTCGGTGGAAATGATGCAGTCTGGAATCATGAACGGATCCCCAGTGGCCCGAACGGCAAACCGCGCCCCACGGGAGCCTGGCGAGGGCGATGTGGCAACGCCCGTTAATACGCCCGTGGACACCGTGCGCGCATCAACGGGCATGGGCCTGTCAGGGCAGCGAGCAGCGTTCGAGATGCCATGCGAGGTGGCTTACTTCAACACCGCGAACCTCTCTCCGCTGCTGCACTCGGTGCGTGTCGCGGGCGAGGAGGCTCTGCAGCGCCGCGCGCGACCGTGGACGATCACGGCGCAGGATTGGTTCGCGGACGTGGAACGGCTCCGATCGTTGTTCGCCGCTTTGATCGGCAGTTGTGCGGACGGCGTCGCGTTGATCCCCGCCACCAGCTACGGGTTTGCGGTGGCTGCGAACAATATCGCCCTCCGAGCCGGACAGCGCGTGCTGGTGCTGGCTGAGGACTACCCGTCGGGCGTGTACACATGGCAGGCCGCAACGCGTGCGGCGGGCGCCGAGATGCTCACCGTGCACCGAGCTCCTGGACAGAGCTGGACTGAGGCTGTGTTGGACGGTCTCGACGAGCGAGTCGCCGTGGTCTCGGTTCCGCAGGTGCATTGGACTGATGGTGCGCTGGTGGATGTGGTCGCGGTCGGCGCACGGGCACGCGAGGTCGGCGCTTGCCTGGTCATCGACGGTAGCCAGTCGATCGGCGCGCTACCGTTCGATGTCGCCGCCATCCGGCCCGACTATGTCGTCAGTGTGGGTTACAAATGGTTGCTCGGGCCGTTCGGAGTTGGGTATCTCTACGTTGCGGAAGAGCACCGCTCGGGCCGGCCGATCGAGCACAACTGGATCCTGCGCGATGGTGCGGAGGATTTCGCGCGCCTGGTCGACTACCGTGACGAGTATCAGCCCGGGGCGCGCCGGTTCGATGTCGGCGAGCGGACCAAGTTCGAGTTACTGCCGATGGCTGTCGCCGCCCTCGAGCAGCTCCACGCATGGGGAATCGACGAAGTCGTGGCAGCGTTGTCCGCGATCACAGGCCAGATCGCCACACGGGTCAGCAAACTGGGTCTGGACCCGTCGTCGACCGATCAGCGCGGTGGGCACATGCTCGGCGTAGCGCTACCCGACACGATCCTGGCTGACGTCTTGCCCGCGCTGGCCGCAGCCGACTGTTACGCCTCGGTCCGGGGCCGATCGTTGCGGCTGGCGCCCCACCTGCACGTCACCGACGCCGATATCGATCAGCTGCTCGACGCTCTCGCGAGAATCGTGCGATGAGGGTAGCCGTGCCATGACCGCAGCGCACGGCGGTTCCTACGGGGCCACCGCGGCGATCGAGTCGAGCAGCGTGTCGGCGATCGTGGCCGGCTCGGTCATGGGGGCCAGGTGGTGGGTATCGACCCGGTGGACCGGCCAGCCGCGTTGCGCGGCTCGTGCGGAGGCTGTTGCGTAGGGTCGGCTGAGCTGGATGTAGTCGGCTGGCCCGGCCCAGTCCGCTTCCGGTCGTGGCTCGGCCAGGAACGCGGCCGCCACCTCGGGTTCCTCGTCGATCAGGGTTGTGCGTAGTGCGTCGTCGGGTACCAGGCCGGCCAATAGGTCGGCGTCGAACCATCGGTGCCACGGAGGCAACCGTGAGTCCCGCACCTGTGACCGCAGCTCATCGACCAGCGCGGCGGGTGCGGTTTCCTCCCAGCTGTGCCCAGGCGTGGGTAGTTCAGCGTCCAGATAGGTCAGTGCGGCCACCGGATGATCGGCCGACTCGGCGAAAGCCGGCAGCAGTGGTCCGGCGCCGCTGTGTCCGACCAGCACCAGTGAGGTTGTCGTGGGTGCGCTGGGCACGGCACTGGCGAACTCGGAGACCAACCGTTGATGCACTGGTGGATCGGTCACCGCGCGGCGTAGGTCGGGTACGAGTGCCGTGACGCCGCGGGCGTTCAATTGGTCGGCCAGCGGCTTCAGGCTCGCCGGCCCCAGAAACGGGCTGTGTGCAAGTACGACGTTGTGTGTGTTCGTCATGGGTGATCCTCCCTGCCTCGTGTCACCGGCGTCGGTCGCATGGCCCGCCTGACCGGCTGTCGGAGCGGTCATCGCCGATCCCTGTCGTCGAAGTGCAGCGCACCTAGTCCTTCCCGGTACGACGGGTAGTGGGGTGTCCAGCCGAGTTCGCGCTTGGCCTTGGCGTTCGACAGGCCGATTCGCGTGGCGACCATGAGCGCGCGCATGTAGGGCACTGGCATGAGCAGCCACCCCGGGATCTGCGGTGGCGCGGGCGCGTGGACGTGGTCGGCGATTGCGGCGACGTAGTGGGCGAAGTCCACCGGTCGATCGTCGACGACGTTGTATGCCTCTCCGGCGTGCCCGCGTTCGAGCGCGGCGACTGTCGCCGATGCAGCGTCGTCGATGTGGATCAGGGAGGTGGTGCCCGAGGGGAGGGGTACCGGCAGCCTTCGCCGAGCGACGAGGGTTGCCATCCGCCAAGTGGCTGGTTCCGGCCCGTAGAACATGCCGTAGCGCAGTGCAATGCCGTCGATGCCGGCGGTGTTGAGTGCCTGATGCTCGTTCGAGCGCATCGAGTCCATGTGCTGGTCGAATGCTCGGTGCCCGGTCGCTTCGGCGAACGGGCTGTCCTCAGTGATCAGATCGTCGCCGTGGTCGCGGTAGCCGTAGCCGAGGAAGAACGACTGGGTGAGGAATCGGTGGGCACCGACCAGCTCGGCGGCGCGCAGCAGGTTCGTCGTGCCGCGATCGCGCAGCCTGTCGGTGGCGTGAAGGTCACGGTGCCGCAGCGGTACCCCCTCGATTGCTGTGGCCTGATGGATCACGGCGTCGGCGTGGCATCCCGCCAACGCTGCCAGCAGTCCTTCGCCGTCGAGTACATCGGCGCGTACCGCGTCGGCGCCGGCTGCTCCGAGCTGTGTGGCGCCGTGCGCGCAACGGGTGAGTCCGAGCACGCTGTGGCCCGCGGCGAGTAGCTGGGGTACCAAGCGGCGGCCGATGGCGCCGGTGGCACCGGCAAGGAGAATCCTCACTGTCGGCCCCCTCCCGTCGTCTCCTGCATCCGACCTCGCCGGCCGAGTTGGCGGACGCGCAGCACGAATCCGACCGCGCCCACGGCGGACAGTGCCAACAGCAGCCAGGGGTCGGCGGCGTTGCCTCCGCGATGCAGATCCAGCACGTGGTTGACGGCGTGGAAGGTGTTGGTCACCACGAATCCGGCCAGCACGACGGCGATCGTGTCCCGCCAGAACAGCGCCGCCAGCATCGTCAATCCGATGCCGATCTGGAACACCCCTGCATCGTGCAGGAAGTGCACGTGGTGCGGCCAGCTGGCGAAATCGGCGAACCCGACGGGGTCCCAACGTGCCCATATGCCGAAGGCCAACATCGATGACGCCGTCACGACCACGGTCGCGCGGACGACCCAGGAACTGCGCACTGTCCATCACCCTCCCGCTCGGATGCGTCCTTACGACGGGGCGGCAGCGACGCGTGTGACAAGCTTGTGTGGCCGGTCACATGTGTCACATCGGTGTGGTGCTCCTTCTCCTGTGCGCGTGGGTCCAGGTCGGGTAGACCGGCCGACGGTTGTCGACGAGTACAGAACCGGTTGTCCGCGCGGTAGCCGACGTGTGCGGCAGCGTTTTCGTGCCGAGGGTCTGGTATGCGACACCTGGCTGCGATCAGCGACAGCGCGGCTGCTCAGGAGTGACCACCGCCGGTGGCCGGAAGCGTGCCGGCTTGCGCACCTGCGCACCGGCACAGCAGGTTGATCGTCATGCAGATGGTCGGAGGGGGCCGCACTCCCAGACAGCGGCGCGTCACGGACGCAGCAATCGAGATCATCGCCACGGACGGTTTGCGAGGGCTGACCCATCGGGCGGTGGATATGGAAGCGGGTTTGCCCGCCGGAAGCACCAGCAGTTGCTTCCGGACGCGGCTCGCACTTCTCGGTGGAGTGCTCGACCGGCTCGTGGAACTCGATGAAGCGGTGCTCGAGCAGCTGCCGACCACCGGCTGGGACAGCCGTTCGATCGAACATCGGGAGCGGCTGGTCGAACTGCTGGCTGAGCTGCTCACCTACTGGCTCGGGCCAGCGCGCTCACGTACCCGCGCTCGGCTGGAGCTGTACTTGGACGCGGCCCGGCGCCCGGAGCTGGCCGACGCGCTCCACGCGGCCAACCGGCGCTTCCTTGATCGCGCGAGCGCGGCGATGGGCGCCTCCGGCGTTCCCGTACCCGAAGAAACGGCCCGGTTGCTGCTCGCTGGGCTCGACGGCGTGCTCTACGACGCCCTCGCTCGTCCGTTTCTCGGCGGTGACCACCCGGCCAGGCTGAGGCGGGCCGTTCAGGCCGCGGTGGACGGTGCCGTTCCCCGGACCTGAAGAATCGCTACAGGTGTAGTACGTTGCCGTTGTCGTCGATGGGGGTGTATGGATTTCATGCCCGAGAGCTCCCATGCTGCGCGTGCTGTCCCGCAGTGGCGTGGCCACACGTTGTCGTACCTGCCTGGTGAGGTCCTGCTGTCCGCGTATCGACGGCGAGGGCCGGTGACGGGTATCGGCCGCTACGTGTATCTGCTCGGTCCCGAGGCCAACCGGTTCGTCTTCGCGTACTCCGAGTTGTTTCGTTGGCGCGAGGCCTTCGAGGGCTTGATCCCTGTGGACGGGTCGACGTCGCTGATCGTCAGCGACGGCACTGCGCACCGGCGCCGACGGCGGCTGGTCCAACCAGCGCTGCACCACCGGCAGATCGAGAACTATCTGGACATCATGGCCGACAACGCCGACGCCACCGTCGATGAGTGGCGGCCGGGGCAGCGCGTCGATCTCTACCAACAGTTCCGCTCTGCGATCCGGCGCAGCACGATCGAGTCGTTGTTCGGCAGACGCCTGGCCGCGGAGTCGGTGTTCTTCGGGACGCAGCTACAGGTGCTGCTCGACCTGGTCGACCATCTGCCGCAGGCCGTGACCTGGCAGTGTCGGTTGCGCACACCGCAGTGGCGGCGCGCGATGAGGGCCCGTGCCCGGGTCGACGACCGGATCGCCGGCGAGATCGCGCGAGCGCGCAGCGGCTCGATCGATGACGACGACCACGTTCTGGCCTCGCTCGTGCACGGTCGCGACGAGACCGGCGACGGCCTGAGTGACGAGGAGGTCCGCGATCAGGTGGTGACGCTCATCGCTGCGGGCTTCGAGACCACTAGCGCGGCGGCGGCCTGGGCGGTCTACGCCATGCTCACCACGCCCGGGGTGTGGGACTGCGCCGCCGCCGAGGTGAGTGAGGTGCTCGGCGACCGACGGCCCGGTCGTCAGGATCTGGCACGGCTCACCTATCTGGACGGTGTCGTCCGCGAGACGTTGCGGCTGTACCCACCGGCGGTGGTCTCCGCGCGCAAGGTCGCGAACGGGTTCGAGTTCGCGGGGCGGGAGGTTCGGGCCGGAAGCATGCTGCTCTACAGCCCGTACGTGACGCACCGACTTCCCGAACTGTGGTCCGAGCCCCTGCGTTTCCGACCGGAACGGTGGATAGCGACCGAACCCGACCACCGGAAACCGGCCCCGCACGAGTACCTGCCGTTCTCCGCAGGCCCCCACCGGTGCATCGGCGCGACGCTGGCCACGACCGAGCTCACCGTGATGCTTGCCCGGCTTCTTGCCCGGAGGGTCCTCCACCTCCCCGAACAAAACATCCGACCGACCAGCTTCGCGGCCATGCGGCCGAAACACGGTCTGCTCGTCGACATCCGCGAGTAGGTACGGCTGATCGGGCTTCGGGTAAACGCTGCGCAGGCCGCGGCCGTGCGGCAACCATCTGCGCTCATCGGGCCGGCGTTCGCAACGTTCCTGCCCAGCCTGCCCACTCGCCCGTGACATAAGCGCCCATGGACAACGACGGATGCGGCGACGGCGAGAACGTCCGGATGCGCGAAGCGATCAACCGCGCCGACGACGAAGCACAGCTGGCGCAGGTCGGATGCTCCGCTCGACCGGACTACCCGACGAGCACACCCGAACGTATGCACCGCATGCGCCACGGGTCGATACCTGCAGCGTTGATCTACCGGCCCGCGACGATCGGGCGGGACCGGGCCGTCACTGAGCGGCTCGACAAGGTCGTCCAGGGGCGACGTTGATGACGGCCAGTTGCTCGGCCGTGGCATGCAGGGCGAACGGCGCGCCGCTCATGATCGGGAGTGGGCGCTCGTTCCGGCGGGACATACGCACGGCCGGAACACACGAAACCCCAGGCCAGGGCCCTGGCCTGGGGTTTCGTGCTCTGAGCGGGCGACGGGAATCGAACCCGCACCACCAGTTTGGAAGACTGGGGCTCTACCATTGAGCTACGCCCGCATGCCGCCGGTGACCGGCTGCGTGGGCAGTCTACCGGTAGCGCTATGGTGTATTCACACCACCCCGCGTGGTGGCCGGGGTGTGGCGCAGCTTGGTAGCGCATTCGCTTTGGGAGCGAAGGGTCGCAGGTTCAAATCCTGTCACCCCGACCGTCGGAGGTCGCCTCTGACCTGCAGGAACGCTGCGGGTCAGAGGCGACTTCGTCGTTACTGGGGGCTGGGCCGCCCGGTCCGGTCGCATGCAGCGCGCGACCGCGCCACCGCCCGTCGTCGACACGAGGTATGTCGCGGACCGAGCTCAGCACCTGACCCAGCCGCGGCCGTTGCCCCAGCCGCACCCGTCGAGCCATCGGCCGTGGGCGTCGCGCAGCGTGGCGCCGTCGCCGGTGTTGTTCCAGACGTACGACGTGCGGCCCCAGTAGCGGTGCCACGGATTGTTCTTCCCTCGGCCGGTGTGCACCGTGATCTCCTTGCCGGGCATCACGGTCGTCTGCGGGAAGCGGTACGTGTGTCCTTGGCGGTCGTGCACTCGGAAACGAGTGATGTTGATGGGCACCCGGGACGTGTTCCGCAGTTTGACCCACTCGGCGTTGAGGCTGCTGTTACTGCCTCGGTCCGTGCCGGGGGAGTCGTATTGGACGGCGGCGATCTGCATCCGCGCCGCGGCTTCCGCGGGAAGCGCGGTGACGAGGCCGAGTGTCAGCATGCCGACGGTGAGCAGGACTGTGGCGAGGGATCTTCGCATGGCGAACCTTCCGGGAACGCGGCCCGGCTGCACCGCGAGCGGCCGATGGATGTGCCTTGACGTCGGACCACGAGGCGCTGCCGTTACAGGCCCCGATGTTCGGGAGTACGCGCCGGTCGTCGACCGTGCTCCGTGGCTCACCGAGACACCCCCGAGTGGCGCCGGCGATGGTGCTCCTCGGCCACCGGCGGGTCAGTCCGCCGTCGCGATGTCCTCGACCGCGGTCACGAGCTGCTGCACCTCGGATTCGGTGGTGTACGGAGCGATCCCGGCGCGGACGGCGCCCGTGTCGCCGAGGCCGAGGCGGCGGGAGCATTCCAGCGCGTAGAACGTGCCCGCCGGTGCGTTCACCCCGCGCTCGGCCAGTCGGGCGTAGACGTCCGCCGGGGCGAGGCCGTCCACCGAGAACAGCACCGTCGGCGTGCGCCGCCGCATCCGCGAGCCGTGCAGCGTGACGCGGCCGGTCGCAGCCAGGCCGTCCTCCAGGTTCGCCATGAGGGCGTCCTCGTGCCGCGCCACGGCGTCGAACGCGGCCGCGAGCGCGTCCCGTCGCGACACCGTGGGCCCGCCCGCCCCGATGCCGGCGAGGAAGTCGACCGCGGCCGTCGTGCCGGCCAGGAGCTCGTACGGCAGAGTGCCGAGCTCGAATCGCTCCGGCACGGCGTCGGTGGAGGGAGCGAGCTTGTCCGGCGTCAGCGTCTCCAACAGCTCCGGCCGCGCGGCGACGAACCCGAGGTGCGGCCCGAAGAACTTGTACGGCGAGCACGCGTAGAAGTCCGCGCCGAGCGCCTCGACGTCGATCAGCGCATGCGGCGTGAGATGCACGCCATCCACATAGGACAGCGCACCCGCCTCGCGGGCGGCGGCGGTGATCGCGGAGATGTCCGGTCGCGTGCCGAGCAGGTTCGACGCCGCGGTCACGGCGACCACCCGCGTGCGCTCGGACAGCAGCTCGGTCACCGCGGCGACGTCGAGCTCGCCGGTGACGGCCTCGAACTCGGCCCATCGGACGGTCGCCCCGCGGGCCTCTGCCGCTTGCACCCATGGCCGGATGTTCGCGTCATGGTCGAGCGTGGTCACGACCACCTCGTCGCCGGGGCCCCATCCTTTCGCGAGCGTGCGCGCGAGGTCGTAGGTCAGTTGCGTCATGCTGCGCCCGAACACGATTCCGCCGGGCGCGGCGCCCACGAGGTCGGCCGCGGCGCGGCGCGCGTCGAGCACGATCGCGTCGGCCCGCCGCTCGGCGGCCGTGTTCGCGCCGCGGTTCGCCACGGCAGAGCAGAGCGTGTCCGCCACGGCCGAGGCGACCGGCCGCGGCACTTGGGAACCGCCGGGCCCGTCGAAGTGCGCGGCGCCATCGGCGAGCGCGGGGAACTGGGAACGGAACTGGGTGACGTCGAAACCGGCCATGCCCCGAGTATGGACCAGTCCACGCGAGGGGCCGCCCGGCGCAACACGCGCCGGGCGGCCCTTCATGCGGTGCGGGACTGCTCGTTAGTGCGCGCTCGCCTTCTCGGCGCCTGCGCCCGTCAGCGAGCGGACCTCCATCTCCTTGTGCTTCTCCTCGAGGTGTTCCTTCGACGTGAGCGTGCCGATGATGCCGAGCAGGAACGACAACGGGATCGAGACGATGCCCGGGTTCGACAGCGGGAACCACGCGAAGTCCGCACCCGGGATCATCGCGTCCTCGCTGCCCGACACGGCGGGGGAGAACACGATCAGCACGAGTGTGGTCGTCAGACCGCCGTAGATCGACCACAGCGCGCCGCGGGTGTTGAACCGCTTCCAGAACAGCGAGTACAGGATCGTCGGCAGGTTCGCCGACGCCGCGACGGCGAACGCGAGCGCCACCAGGAACGCCACGTTCTGGTCCTTCGCGAGGATGCCGCCGATGATCGCGACGGCGCCGATCACGCACGCGGTGATCCGGGCGACCTTCACCTCGGTGGTCTTGCTGTCGACCTTGCCCTTCTTGATCACGTTGGCGTAGACGTCGTGTGCGAACGACGCCGAGGCGGTGATCGTCAGACCGGCGACGACCGCGAGGATCGTCGCGAACGCCACGGCGGCGATGAAGCCGAGCAGTACCGGTCCGCCGAGTTCGAGTGCCAGCAGCGGAGCCGCCGCGTTCTCGCCGCCCGGTGCGTTGGTGATCGTGTCGGTGCCGACCAGCGCCGCGGCGCCGTAGCCGAGCACCAGCGTGAACAGGTAGAACAGGCCGATCCACGAGATCGCCCACACCACGCTGCGCCGCGCCTCCTTCGATGTCGGCACCGTGTAGAAGCGCATCAGCACGTGCGGCAGGCCCGCCGTACCGAGGACCAGCGCGATACCGAGTGACAGGAAGTCGAGCTGCGTCGTGCCGCTCTCGCCGTACTGCTCACCCGGGTTCAGCAGCGCGTCGCCGCCGCCTGCGGCCTGAGACGCCGAGCCGAGCAGCTCCGACAGGTTCAGGCCGTACTTGCCGAGCACCCACACGGTCATCACGGCCGTACCGGCGATCAGCAGGCCCGCCTTGATGATCTGCACCCAGGTCGTGCCCTTCATACCGCCGACCAGCACGTAGATGATCATCACGATGCCGACGACGGCGATGACGACGCCCTGTCCGACGTCGCCCTCCACGCCGAGCAGCAGCGACACCAGGCCGCCCGCACCGGCCATCTGCGCGAGCAGGTAGAAGAACGACACGGCCAGCGTCGACGTGGCGGCCGCCGCACGCACCGGACGCTGCCGCATCCGGAACGCCAGTACGTCGCCCATCGTGAACTTGCCCGTGTTGCGCAGCAGCTCCGCGACGAGCAACAGCGCCACCAGCCAGGCGACGAGGAAGCCGATCGAATACAGGAAGCCGTCGTAGCCGTAGACGGCGATGGCGCCGGCGATGCCGAGGAACGACGCCGCCGACAGGTAGTCACCGGCGATCGCGGTGCCGTTCTGCGGTCCGGAGAACGACCGGCCCGCCGCGTAGTAGTCGGACGCGGTCTTCGTGTTCCGGGAGGCGCGGAAGACGATCACCAGCGTGACGATCACGAAGAGGGCGAAGATGCCGATGTTGACCAGCGGGTTGCCGCCCTCGACGCTGCCCTGAGCGAGTGTGCTCACTGCTTGTCACCACCTTCGACCTCGGCCCGGATGCTCTCGGCGATCGGGTCCAGCTTGCGGTTCGCGTAGCGCACGTAGAGCCCGGTGATCACGAACGTCGACACGAACTGCAGCAGACCGAGGATCAGGCCCAGGTTGATGTTGCCCACGACCTTGATCGACATGAAGCCGTGCGCGTAGTCGGCCAGCAGTACGTAGGTCAGGTACCAGACCAGAAACAGCGCGGTCATGGGGAACACGAAGTTCCGCAGCCTTCTGCGCAGCCGCTGGAAATCCTCGCTCGCGTGGACTCGCGCCCACGTTTCCGCCTCAGGTGGCTGAGGCTCGGTGGAATTCACGGTGACCTCCTTGTCACGGTGCACGCCTCGGAAAAGGCACGGGGAGTGTGCTGTGCGCGACACCGTAAGCGCGGGCCGGATCCGGGTGAACCGGTCAGCGGCCCAACCGGCGTGTGATGCGACGAACGGCCGACGAGCGGCGTGCGGGCCACGACGAGTGGCCCAAGTCACGCGCGGCACCGTCGCTCTGAGTGCGGGACACGAACGGCGAGAGACGGTGTTCGTGCAGGTGCAGTCGCAGCATCGCGGCTGTCGCCCACGGGGCAGGCCGGCCCAGCCGCGACACGACGATCATGGTGAGGAACGCGAGCGGGACGGTCCACGGTGCCGGCTGGGCGACCAGGATCGCCACCCAACCGTCCAGATCCGGCCCGCCGACGTTGACCAGGAACGAGCCGATCGTGGACACCAGACCTGCGGCGACGCCGGTGATCGCGCCTACGGCCGTGAGCCGGCGCCACCAGATGCCCAGCACCAGCAGCGGGCAGAACGTCGAAGCCGCGACCGTGAATCCCCAGGTGACCAGTGTTCCGGCGTCGAAAGCGGCTGCGGGCAGGGCGAGCAGCACGATCACCGCCGCCGCGCCGACGACCGCCAGACGCAGCTGTCTCAGCCCGCCGGGGACCAGGTCGTGGGAGATGGCCCCGGACACCACGAGCAGCAGTCCCAGCGACGTGGCGAGGAACGCCGCGAACGCGCCGGCGGTGAGCAGTCCGGTGAACACCGTTCCCGCCGTGCCGTCGTCGACCTGTGCGGGCAATGCGACGACGGCACTGTCCGTGGCACCGGTGAGGTACAGATGGGGCACGAGTACCCGGCCGAGCACGCCGTAGATGCCGGGGAACAGGTAGAACACGCTCAGCAGGGCGACGGTGAACGCGGCCGTGCGGCGTGCGGCGCGGCCGTCGGGACTGGTGTGGAACCGCATGATCACGTGCGGCAGCCCCATCGTGCCGAGCATCGTCGCGATCAGCACGGCCCACGTGCCCAGTAGCGGATACCCCTCGTCGTCGAAATCGAGCAGGGGCCGCTCCCAGCCGTCGGCCCCGGGCACGGCTTCACCGCGGACCTCGGGTACCGGGGTGCCGTCGGCGAAGGTGACGGTCGTTCCGGGCGGCACCTCCCACGGGCCCGGCTCCAGTTCGCGCAGACCGCCGTCGCGGCCGACGACCTCGACACCGGTCGGGACGTCGAGCGTCGCGCCGACGCGGAAGGAGACCGTCGTGTCGTCGCGGAAGTGCGTGAACTCGGTCGGTTGTGTCGCCTCGGTGCGCACGTCCGGTCCCGCCTGGATGAGCAGCCACATCGCGGGCACGATGAACATCATCAGCTTGAACACGAACTGGAACGCCTGGACGTACGTCGCCGCCCGCATTCCGCCGAGCGCGAGGGTGGCGCTGACGACCCCGCCCGCCAGGACCACGCCCACCCAGTAGGGCGTCTCGGTCACGACGCTGAGGACGAGTCCGGCCGTGCGGAACTGCGGCACCAGGTACAGCACACCGATCACGAGGACGACCACCGCTGCGAGCCTGCGCAGCGTGGCCGAGCCGAGCCGCGCCTCGGCGAAGTCCGGCACGGTGAGCGCTCCCGACCGGCGCATGGGGGCGGCCACGAGGGCGAGCATCGCGATGTATCCGGCCGTGAAGCCGACCGGATACCAGAGGGAGCCGATGCCGTCCTTGACGACCAGCCCCGCGACACCGAGGAACGAGGCCGCCGACAGGTACTCGCCGGACACCGCCGCGGAGTTCAACAACGGCGACACGCGGCGGGAGGCGACGAGGAAGTCCGAGGTGGTGCGCATCGCTGCGACACCGCGCAGGCCGATCAGCATCGTCACCAGCACGACCGGCGCGACCGCGAGGGCGACGATCACGAGGCGCCCTCGCGCGCCGGTTGTCCGGGGCCGGCGCTCGGGTCACCGTGGCCGCCGTCGTCGGAGCCGGCGGGCGCCTCCGGGTCGAGCAGGTCGCGCTCCGCCCGCTCGGCGCGGCGCAACTGCCAGAACGCCATCGCGACCATCGCCGGGAACGGCACCAGCACGATCGCGGCCCACGACACCGGCACGCCCGCCACGCGCATGTCGTCCAGCGCGGGCCACAGTGACAGTGCGAACGGCAATCCGAAGATCAGCGCCCCGAGCGCCGCCAGTGCAGCGATCGCACGGCGGCGGCCGGCGCGGTACAGCGCGATCGCACGCGGCATCTCGGCCGGATCGAGCGTCGTCGGCCGCCACGGCCCGCGATAGCGCCTGCGGGCGTGCGCGAGCCGGGTCTGCGGACTGGTGACGGCGACACGGCGACCGGTCATGTCGGCCGTTCGAACTCGCCCTGCTGCGCGGCTTTGAGCAACCGCTCCCTGAGCTGCCGGGCATGCCGCCTGCTGACCGGAACGTCGCCCAGGTCGGTATGGGCCAGTACGCCGCCGACCGAATCGCTCCGCAGCTCCCGCACCGCCGACAGCGCCACGAGGAACCCTCGGTGCGTCCGGACGAACCCGGCGCCCTCCCAGTACTCCTCCAACCGCGAGATCGGCATGCGCACCAGGTGCACGCCCGACGGCGCGTGCAGTCGGACGTAGTCACCGTGCGCCTCGGCGAAGCGCACCTCGCTGCGCTGCACGTACCGCGTCCTGCCCGCGACCTCGACGGGCAGCGCGGCCATGGCGTCGGGCACCGGCGCGTCCGCCGCCTGCCGTGCCGGCTGCTCATCGGCGCCCGCCATCCGGGCGACCCGGCCGAGCGCATCCGCGAGCCGTTCCGCGCGCACCGGCTTGAGCAGGTAGTCGACCGCGCCGATGCCGAACGCGGCGATCGCGTGCTCGTCGTAGGCCGTCACGAAGACGATCACGGGTGGCGTCGCGAGCTTGCTCAGCAGTTCGCCCAGCTCGATCCCGTCGAGCCCGGGCATCGCGATGTCCAGGAACACCGCGTCGTACTCGCCGCCCCGGATGGAGCGCAGGGCGTCGAGCGGATCGGCCGCTGCGGTCACCGACGCGACCTCGGGTGCCTCCCGCAGCAGGCTGCAGAGGTCGTCCAGTGCGGCGGGTACGTCGTCGACCGCCAGCACCCGGAGCCCGGGCGCCGAGGTGTGCAGCGGCTGCGGGGTCTCCTGCACCGTCACGGCACGACCCCCGGTTGGAACCGGGGCACCCGCACCACGACGCGGGTGCCCTCGCCCTCGGCCGTTTCCACCACGAGCCCGAACCACGGCCCGTACACGTTGCGCAGTCTCCGGTCCACGTTGGCCAGTCCCATGCCTCCGGTATCCCGTGTGTCGGCGCCGCCCGCCGCCAGCAGACGTTCGGCGTCGCGAGGGTCCATGCCGGCGCCGTCGTCCTCGACGGTGATGACGCAGTCCGATCCTTCCGCCTCGCCCAACACCTGGACGGCCCCACCCCCGGTGCGGCGTTCGATGCCGTGGCGTACGGCGTTCTCGACCAGCGGTTGCAACACGAGGTACGGGATCGCGACGGCCAGTACCTCCGGTGCGACCCGGACCTGCACCTTCAGCCGGTCGCCGAGGACTGCGCGCTGCAACGCCAGATACGTCTCGATCGCGTGGAACTCGTCCGCCACGGTCGTGTACTCACCGTGGCCGGCGAGGCTGTAGCGGATGTAGTCGGCGAAATCGAGCAGCAGTTCGCGGGAGCGGGCCGGATCGGGGCGCACCAGCCCGGCGACGACGGTGAGCGCGTTGTAGACGAAGTGCGGCGAGATCTCTGCCCGCAACGCCCGTAGCTCGGCCTCGGCCGCCTCTTCCGCGGACGCCTCCAGCCTGCCGCGCTCCAGGGCGGCGACCAGGACGCCGCTCACCTCGCGCAAGGCCGACACCCGCGTCGTACCCGCGACGACCAGCACACCGGCCAGCTCGTCGTGGACGACGAGCGGCTCGGCGACGACCTCGGCCCGGCGGCGGCGGTGTTCGCTGTGCAGGACGTCGTCGACGAGCGCCGCGACGTCCACGTCCCGGGGGAGCGCCCCCGCGACGGTGAGCTCACCGGACAGGTCCGACAGAGCCACGCCGTCGGATGCGAGGAGCCGCCGGATGCCGCGGGCCGCGGATCGGACACGCGGCCCGCTGAGCCCGTCGACCAGGTCGTCGGCGATGTGCCGGGCCGTCCGCAGGATCGCCGCCGGGTCGCGCAGCCTGCGCGGCCACGCGAGCCCGCCCACGGGCTCGTGCTGCGCTGGCACGGACATGCGAACTCCCGGTAGCGCCGACGACTGCGTCCTACGTCCTGGGCGGTTCACCGTTGCGGGTCACCGACGGTGTGAATCTAGCGTGAATCTAGCCGCCCGGCGTACCCAGCGTGAAGGCCCGTGCACCTGGCGGGCCGACCGGGTGCCCCAGGCGGAGCGGCACCCGCAGGCGCGGCCGCGACCAGCGAATGGCCGCGACCCATGTGAGTACCGGCGGCGGAGCGGACACCCGTATCGGACCGGATCGAAATCGATACCGGTTGGGACTGTCCGTAACGGTCGCGCTGATCCATAATCGAAGGTGGTGATGCCGTATGGGCCTGCGTGACGAGGAACGGCGACAGCTCGCCGAGATCGAACGCCGCCTGGGCGAGGACGACCCACGTCTGGCCCAGCGCCTGGCCACTCTGCGGCCCGGCACCTCACGGATGCTGTGGATCGGCGCGGGCCTGGTCGCCCTCTTCATCGTCGGCGGCGTCGTGATCGCGCTCGGTGCGGGCGCAGGCGCGCCCGTCGTGGTGGCGCTCGGAGTCATCATCGCCGCCGGGGTGCCGACCGCGGTCATCTGGCGGGTGTGGCTGCGCAAACTGGACACCGGTGGCCGTGACGGACAGGATGACGGCTCCGTGCAGGGCGGCGCGTCCGGCAAACGTTCCGCCGAGGGCCACGGCAACGGCCACGGATTCGGCCACGGATTCGGGTTCGGCAAGCGCAAGGGCGGCGCCGGCGGCACCGGTGACGGCCCGGATGCCGGCTCCGGCTCCACCGACTGACGACCCGTCGCGCGCCGGCCCGCGTACGGTCCGTGAGGGGCGGCCCCGCCTCCGGAGGTCCGCTGACTTAGACTCGGACATCGGTTCCCCATCGTCACCTGCGGTGCCCGTGGGCGAGCCCGTGAACCATACGCACGCCTGCGCGCCCACGCGGCGTGGACCTGCGCGTGCGACATGAGTCCGAAATACCGACCGATACCACTGTCCCGGCTAGGAGAAAACGTTGAAGAGCACCGTCGAGCAGCTGAGCCCGACGCGCGTGAAGATCAATGTCGAGGTGCCGTTCGACGAGCTCAAACCGAACTTCGACCGCGCCTACAGCAAGATCGCTCAGCAGGTCCGGATCCCCGGCTTCCGCCCCGGCAAGGCACCGGCGCCCGTCCTCGAGAGCAGGATCGGCCGTGCCCCCGTGCTCGACGAGGTCGTCAACGAGGCCATTCCGGCGAAGTACATGGAGGCCGTGCAGACCGGTGACGTCCGCACGCTCGGCCAGCCCGAGTTCGAGATCACGAAACTCGAGGACCGCGACGTCCTCGAGTTCACGGCCGAGGTCGACGTCCGTCCCGAGATCACGATCCCGGACCTGGACGACCTGTCGGTGACCGTGTCCGACGTGGAGGTCACCGACGAGGAGGTCGGCGAGGAGCTCGACAATCTCCGCGCGCGGTTCGGCACGCTGGCCGGTGTCGACCGGCCCGCCGCCCACGGCGACTTCACCTCGATCGACCTGTCCGCGACCGTCGACGGCCAGGAGGTCTCCGAGGCCTCGACGTCCGGCCTGTCGTACGAGATCGGCTCCGGGCAGCTCATCGACGGCATCGACGACGCGTTGGTCGGCCTGTCCGAGGGCGAGTCGGCCACGTTCACCACGAATCTCCTCGCCGGTGAGTACGCGGGCAAGGAGGCCGAGGTCACGGTCACGCTCGGCAGCGTCAAGGTGCGGGAGCTGCCGGAGGCCGACGACGAGTTCGCCCAGCTGGCCAGCGAGTTCGACACGATCGACGAGCTGAAGGCCGACCTGCGCGAGCGTCTCGGACGTTCGAAGCGCATGCAGCAGGGCGTCGAGGCGCGCGACAAGGTGCTCGAGCAGCTGCTCGAGCGCGTCGACGTGCCCGTGCCGGAGAAGGTGCTGCAGGGCGAGATCGACAACGCCAAGCACGAGGCGATCCACCCGTACGACCACGACGAGGAGGCCTACAAGAAGGCCCTCGAAGCCCAGGGCGGCGACCCGGAGGCGTGGGAGAACGAGGTTCGCACCGAGGCCGAGAAGTCGGTTCGCACGCAGCTGCTGCTGGACACGCTTGCCGACGAGAAGGACGTCCAGGTCGGCGACCAGGAGCTGACCGAGCGGATCATCTACCAGGCCCAGCGTTTCGGCGTCAGCCCGGACGAGTACATCCAGCGCGCCCAGCAGTCGGGCCAGCTGGGCGCGATCTTCGCCGACGTCCGCCGTGGCAAGGCGCTGGCGGTCGTCGTGCGCGGCGCCACGGTGACCGACGAGTCGGGTGAGGCGCTCGACCTGGCCGAGCTGTTCGGTGAGGACGAGTCGGAGGCCGAGGCCGACGACGCGGCGACCGGTGCGGACGAGGCGCAGGAGGACACCGAGGCCGGGGAGCAGGACACGTCCTCGGACAAGTGATTTCTCTTCATGCTCTGAGCGAACTCGGGCGGTGTCAGGACTTCTGCGCCGCCCGAGTTCGTTAGGGTCGGTTGCAAGATCTGAGACTTCGAAAAAAGGCAGGCAGACGTGACGCAGCACATGCCCGAGGGGCGCACCAGCACCGCGGGACTGAACCTGACCGACTCGGTGTACGAGCGGCTGCTCCAGGAACGCATCGTGGTGCTGGGCTCCGAGGTCAATGACGAGGTCGCCAACCGCATCACGGCGCAGCTGTTGCTGCTGTCGGCGGAGGACTCGCAGTCCGACATCCGCTTCTACATCAACTCGCCGGGTGGCTCGGTCACGGCCGGTTTCGCCATCTACGACACGATGCAGCTCATCGAGCCGAACGTGGCGACGTACGCGATGGGCATGGCCGCCTCGATGGGCCAGTTCCTCCTGTCGTCGGGTACGCCCGGCAAGCGCTACGCGCTGGAGCACGCGCGCATCCTCATGCACCAGCCGTCGGCCGGTGTCGGCGGTACGGCGTCGGACATCGCCATCCAGGCCGAGGTCTTCGGCAAGTGGAAGCAGGAGCTGGCGCGCATCACGGCCGACCAGACGGGCCAGACGGTCGACCAGGTCCTGGCCGACGGTGACCGCGACCGCTGGTTCACCGCACAGGAAGCCCTGGACTACGGCTTCGTCGACCAGGTGCTGACGCGTGAGAACCCCGCGCCGGGCTCGAACTCGAACTGACCGGGACCCGAGAAGGAGACCATCGATGAGCAACTTCCAGCTTCCTCAGTCCCGGTACGTGATGCCCTCCTACGTGGAGCGCACCAGCTACGGGATCAAGGAGTCGAACCCGTACAACAAGCTCTACGAAGAGCGCCAGATCATGCTGGGTGTGCAGGTGGACGACGCGTCGGCCAACGACGTGATGGCCCAGCTGCTCCACCTCGAGCACGAGGACCCGGACCGGGACATCATGATCTACATCAACTCGCCGGGTGGCTCGTTCACCGCGTTGATGGCGATCTACGACACGATGCAGTTCGTACGCCCCGACATCGCCACGGTGTGCCTCGGCCAGGCTGCTTCGGCCGCGGCCGTGCTGCTGGCGGCGGGCACGAAGGGCAAGCGGTACGCACTGCCGAACGCCCGGGTGCTGATCCACCAGCCCGCCACCGAGGGCACCTACGGCCAGGTGTCCGACCTGGAGATCCAGGCCGCCGAGATCCAGCGGATCCGCCGGCTCATGGAGACGACGCTGGCCCAGCACACGGACAAGAGCGAAGAAGAGGTCCGCCGGGACGTCGAACGTGACAAGATCCTGACGGCCGCGGAGGCCAAGGAGTACGGGATCATCGACGAGGTGCTGCCGTACCGCAAGGGCACCGGCTCGAACTGATCGACCCGCCGCCGGGCGGGAGCGTGTCGTCACCCGACAGGTTCCCGCCCGGCGGGCTATGGTGTCGGGAAGGCCGTCGAGCGTTCCTCACGTGAGTGGGGACGATCCGGCGGACTCCCATCGGTCCCGCCCGGCGGGTACCGTCAAGAGACAGCGCGTGGCGCCTGTTCACTGTGTCCACCAGGCGGCACCGAGAACGAGTCAGGTGCGCCTGACGCACCGGAGGGGACGAGGTCAGCGGCCATGGCACGCATCGGCGAGGGCGGAGACCTGCTCAAGTGCTCGTTCTGTGGGAAGAGCCAAAAACAGGTGAAGAAGCTCATCGCCGGACCAGGCGTCTACATCTGCGATGAGTGCATCGATCTCTGCAACGAGATCATCGAGGAGGAACTGGCCGAGGCCGGCGACGTCAAGCTCGACGAACTGCCGAAGCCCGCGGAGATCCACGACTTCCTCGAGCAGTACATCATCGGCCAGGACGAGGCGAAACGCGCGCTGGCCGTCGCGGTGTACAACCACTACAAGCGCATCCAGTCGCAGGGTTCGGCGGGTCCCAAGGATTCGAAGGACGAGCCGGTCGAGCTCGCCAAGTCGAACATCCTCATGCTCGGCCCGACGGGCTGCGGCAAGACCTATCTCGCGCAGACGCTCGCGAAAATGCTCAACGTGCCGTTCGCGATCGCCGACGCCACGGCGCTCACCGAGGCCGGCTACGTCGGCGAGGACGTCGAGAACATCCTCCTCAAGCTGATCCAGGCCGCCGACTACGACGTCAAGCGTGCCGAGACGGGCATCATCTACATCGACGAGGTCGACAAGATCGCCCGCAAGTCCGAGAATCCGTCGATCACCCGCGACGTCTCGGGGGAGGGCGTGCAGCAGGCGCTGCTGAAGATCCTCGAGGGCACGACCGCGGCGGTCCCGCCGCAGGGCGGCCGCAAGCACCCGCACCAGGAGTTCATCCAGATCGACACGACGAACGTGCTGTTCATCGTGGCCGGTGCGTTCCAGGGGCTCGAGGCGATCGTCAACGAACGCGTCGGTAAGCGCGGGCTCGGATTCGGCGCGGAGATCCGCACGAAGCAGGAGATCGAGCAGAGCGACGTCTTCAGCGAGACGATGCCTGAGGACCTGATCAAGTTCGGGTTGATCCCCGAGTTCATTGGCCGCGTTCCGGTCATGGCCAGCGTGACGAACCTGGACAAGGCCGCGCTCGTGCAGATCCTCACCGAGCCGCGGAACGCGCTCACGAAGCAGTACACGAAGCTGTTCGAGCTGGACAACGTGGAGCTCGAGTTCACCGACACGGCGCTCGAGGCGATCGCGGACCAGGCACTGCTGCGCGGAACCGGCGCCCGGGGCCTGCGAGCGATCATGGAAGAGGTGCTCCAGCCGGTCATGTACGACATCCCGAGCCGCGAGGACGTGGCGAAGGTCGTCATCACCGAGCAGACGGTGCGCGAGAACGTGAACCCGACGATCGTGTCGCGGCAGCCGTCCCGGCGGCGTAACGGTGAGCGCGGGGAGAAGTCCGCCTGACCGGGCGGGCGCCGCTGATGAAGACGTCGCACCGCTCGCCCACTCGGGGGTTGCCGACGCTGCAGCGGACAGCTGGGGACATGGTGAACGAATCCGATGACGTGGCGGCACGTCTGGTCGCGGCCCTGCGCCTGCGGCAGCCGCGGGTGCAGGTGGCGATCGCCGGCTTTCTGGTCGTTTTCATGGTGGTGTGCGTGATCGCGACGATCACGCGCCTGTCGCTGCTGCCGTTGTTGCCGCTGCTGTCGTTCGCGGGGGCGTCGGCCGCGGCGTGGCGGGCGCGGACCGCCGCGGACGACCGCCACGCGGTCGCGTGGACGACGGTCGTGGCTGGTGGGGTGGCGCTCGGGTTCTGGCTGCTCGGCATGATCAACCGGGTCTGGTGAACCCCGGGCGATGTGAACTCCGGGCGACGATGCGTCCACGCGGAGGTTTCGCGAATCCGTGTCGTGGCTAACCTCTCCCGGTAGGGTGTGCCGACGCGAAGAGGACGCCACGCTGTGACCATGATGGGCGAGCTCGCCACCGGCGAGTTCTCACACGAGGCTTTGCTCTACCGCGACGAGAACGCCTACGTGAAGGCGATCACGGCGTTCGTCGCGAATGGCATTCACAACGAGGAGCCGGTCGCACTCGCGTTGCCCACCGACAAGCTGGCGACGGTGGAGCAGGCCCTCGGTGACACCGCCGCCGACGTCGTGTTCATCGACATGGCTGAAGCCGGTCGCAATCCGGCGGCGGTCCTCAGTGGGGTGCTCCACTCATTCGCCGACAGTCACCATGGAAGGGTGCGGATCGTGGGCGAACCGATCTGGCCGGAGCGTTCCGCGGCCGAGTACACCGCCGCGGTCGAACACGAGGCGCTGATCAACGAGGCCTTCGCGGGCACGCCGGCGGTCATCCTCTGTCCCTATGACGCGTCCCGGCTGGGGCGAACGGTGCTCGACGACGTCCTGGCGACCCATCCGGATCTGGTCGATGAGACGGGCAGGCACGCGAGTGACGCCTACGATCCGAACGCCGTGATCGATGACTGCAATCGGCCGCTGCCTGTGCCGTCGTCGGTGTCGGCGCTCCGATTCGACGTGCACACGCTCGCCGAAGCACGGCGCTTCGCCGTCGCGCACGCGGAATGCCACGGCGTGGATCGCGACCGGCTGCCCGACATCGCGCTCGTCATCGGCGAGCTCGCCGCGAACAGCGTGCAGCACGGGGGCGGCTCGGGAACGCTGGGTGTGTGGCAGGACGCCCCGACCGGAGCGGTCGTGTGCCAGGTCGACGACGCGGGCAGCCACACCGACCCGTTCGCCGGCCGGCTCCCCGTGCCTGCCGAGCAGCTCGGCGGGCGGGGGCTGTTGCTGGTGAACCGGCTCGCCGATCTCGTGCGGACCTACCGCGGCGCGGGCCACACCGCCACGCGCGTGTGGTTCGACCGGTAGCGCCTCAGACGCGGGGCTCGGCCTGCCCGGGAGCGTATCTGCCGAGGAACGAGACGAGCCCGGGCACGGCCGAGGTGTAGAAGTTCCCGGTGTGGCCGCCGTCGCTGAAGTGCGCGACCTCGGGGTGCACACGCCGCACGAACCGGCGGGTCCCGGCCACGAACGGATCCGACGTGCCGCACCACACACCGAGCGGTGTGTCACCGAGCGAGTCGGGGTGCCGCAGCGGATCGAGTGCCGCCCATGCCCGGCGGTCGCGGAACGCCTCGCGTTCGCTCATCTCGTCCCACTCGGTCAGCAGCGCCGGGGCGATCACACCGGTCGCGGCGAGCGGGTCACCGCGTTCGCGGCGCCTGCGGGTGTACACGAGTGCGCCGAACCCGCCCATCGACGTCCCGGCCGCCGCGAACGGCCGTCCGGACGGGCCGCCGAGGCCGCGAGCGGCGAGCCAGACGGGCAGCTCGTCGAGCAGCATCGTCATGGGGTCGTCGCCAGGGGTGGACTCGTGCCAGTAGGCGTACGGGCCGCCGTCGACCGCCGCCAGGCCGAACGGGGGCACGTCGCCCACCGCGACGGCTTGCGCGAGGTACCGCACCATCCCGTTCGGGGTGGCCGCGCGCGCCGTGCCACCCCGGGCATGCAGCACCGCCACCATCGGCAGCCCGCGGTCAGGGAGCCGGCCCGGCAGCATGAGCACGAGGTTGACCGGCTGCCCGCGGGCTCGGGAGAACACCACTTCGGAGCGGATGTCGGGGGCGGTCGCGGTCGCCGACCGGCGGGCCGTCGATGACCCCGTGAGCGCCGCGAGCCCTGCCGTGGCCAGGACCGCGGTGCCGCCGAGCACCACCGAGCGGCGGTCAGGTCTCGGCAACGCGATCGCCCCCGGTGTAGACGTTCATGCTGGATCCCCGCAGGAAGCCGACGAGTGTCATGCCCTGTTCGGCGGCCAGCTCCACGGCCAGCGAGGACGGAGCGGAGACGGCGGCCAACAGGGGGATACCCGCCATCGCGGCCTTCTGCACCAACTCGAACGAGGCACGCCCGGACACGAGCAGGCCCCGGTCGGCGGCGGGAATGGATCCGTCGAGCAGCGCCTTGCCGAGGACCTTGTCGACGGCGTTGTGCCTGCCGACGTCCTCCCGCACGTCAAGCAGCGTCCCGTCGGCGGTGAACAGCGCCGCGGCGTGCAGCCCGCCGGTGCTGGCGAAGACCTTCTGCCGCTCCCGCAGCGCGTCGGGCAGTGCCGACAGCATCTCCGGCGTGACGGGGAAATCGGCCTCGGCGGGGGAGAACCGCGTACTGAGTCGCACGGCGTCGAGCGCTGCCTTGCCGCACACCCCGCACGACGACGTCGTGTAGAAGTTGCGCTCCACACCGGGGTCGGGCCCGGGGACACCGGGGGAGAGCGCGACGTCGAGGACGTTGTAGGTGTTGCGGCCGTCGTCGTCGGTTCCCGCGCAGTACCGGGCGGTCAGGACGTCCTCACGGTCGCCGATGACGCCTTCGGACAGCAGGAACCCGTGTGCCAGTTCGACGTCGTTGCCGGGCGTGCGCATGGTGACGGCGAGGGGAGCGCCCGCCACGCGCAGTTCAAGGGGTTCCTCGGCAGCGAGCGCGTCCGGGCGCGTGCGCTCGCCGTTCGAGGTGAGCATGCGTACCGGCCTGCGTACCGTCACTCGGCCCATCGGTGCGTCCACTCCAGACGTGGTTTCGGTGGTTCGGGGGTGCCGCGTCGCGGCCGGGTGGCCTACGGTGACGCGAGCACCGTGACTCCAGAGTAGGAGAGTGAGCGAGTGGCCCTCAGCTTTCTCGACCGTTCGCGGACCGTCGCACCGCCGGACTGGAGCCGCTGGCTCGTCCCGCCCGCGGCCCTGGCGGTGCATCTGGCGATCGGGCAAGTCTACGCGTGGAGCGTGTTCAAGCCGCCGCTCGAGGGGTCCCTGGGGCTGAGCGGCACGCAGAGCGCGCTGCCGTTCCAGCTGGCCATCGTGATGCTGGGGCTGTCGGCGGCGTTCGGCGGCACGCTCGTCGAGCGCAACGGGCCGCGCTGGGCGATGTTCGTCTCGATGACGTGCTTCTCCTCGGGTTTTTTGATCTCGGCGCTCGGCGTGGCCACGGAGCAGTTCTGGCTGGTCGTGCTGGGGTACGGCGTCGTCGGTGGTGTCGGCCTGGGTATCGGGTACATCTCGCCGGTGTCGACTCTGATCAAGTGGTTCCCGGACCGGCCGGGCATGGCGACCGGCATCGCGATCATGGGCTTCGGCGGGGGCGCACTGATCGCGTCGCCGTGGTCGGCCCAGATGCTGGAATGGTTCGGCACGGGCAGCGGCGGTATCGCGACCACGATGCTGGTGCACGGCGTCGTCTATTTCGGATTCATGGGTCTCGGGGTCGTTCTGGTGCGGGTACCGGCACCGGACTGGACCCCACCGGGGACCCCGGTGGAGCAGGCCGGTGGCCGCACGATCGCGGTGTCGGCCAACAACGCGCTGCGCACGCCGCAGTTCTGGCTGCTCTGGCTCATCCTCTGTCTCAACGTGACCGCGGGCATCGGCATCCTCGAGAAGGCCTCGCCCATGATCACCGAGTTCTTCCGCGACACGGCGATGCCGGTGAGCGCGGCGGCTGCGGCCGGGTTCGTCGGGCTGCTTTCGCTGACGAACATGCTCGGCCGCTTCGTGTGGTCTTCCACATCGGACGTCGTGGGCCGCAAGAACATCTACCGGATGTACCTGGGCGTCGGTGCGCTGCTGTACCTGGCGATCGCGTTGACGACGAACTCCTCGACGCTGGTGTTCGTGCTGTGCGCGGCACTCATCCTGTCGTTCTACGGCGGCGGGTTCGCCACCATCCCGGCGTACCTGAAGGACCTGTTCGGTACCTACGAGGTCGGTGCGATCCACGGCAGACTGCTGACGGCGTGGTCGACGGCGGGCGTGCTCGGCCCGCTGATCGTCAACGCCATCGCCGACAGCCAGGAGGCCGCGGGCAAGCAGGGGCCGGACCTGTACGGCATGTCGCTGCTGATCATGATGGGCCTGCTGATCGTCGGGTTCGTGGCGAACGAGTTCGTCCGGCCGGTGCATCCCCGGTTCCATGAACCGGGCGTCGGTGGATCCGAGGGGGCCACGGCCGGCGATCCCGCGAAGGAGGGGCGATGACAGAACAGCGGAGCGAGGAACCGGGCGGCAGCGCGACGAGTCCCGTGGCCGAGCGCCGCAGGGGGCTGCTGGTGCTCGCGTGGCTGTGGGTCGGGCTGCCGTTCGCGTACGGCGCCTTCGAACTGGCGCGGAAACTGGTGCAGCTCTTCGGCGCTTGACGGGAGTGTTCGGCCGCGGGTGTCCGATTACAGCGGCCGGGTGGTTTTACGTCCGCGTTACCCGCTGCGTCTTGCGGCGATCGTTAGCCGTGCGAAAGGCTGGGCAGCCGATCCCGACAGGGAGCAGCTGCCGACCGGAGGTTCTCGTGGCCGTATCCCGATCCGTCCGCCGCGGACTCGCCGCACTCGCCGTCCTGGTGACGTTGCCCGCGCTGACCACACCGGTGAGCGCGCAGGAGTGGAGCGATCCGGGCGCATCCGGGGGCGGTGCCCACCGCGAATCCGGGCAGCTGGCGCGCAGTGGCGCCACCCCCGCGGCTACTCGGCTCGCGACATCGGACGAGAACCGGCAGGCCGGGGATCAGACCGGCTACCCACGGCAGACCAGGCTGCGGGAGTTCCCCGAGAACCCCGACGACAAGGCCATCAAGCTCGGACTGACGCCGTATCACGACATCGCACCGCAGCTGAACGAGCTGCAGGAGCGCAGCGACCGCGTCTCGGCGGAGGTCGTCGGGCGGAGCACCCAGGGCCGAGACCTCTACCTGGTCACGCTCACCGCTCCCGAATCGCCCGCCGAGGCGGCGCGGCAGGCGCGCTGGCGAGAGCTGATCGAGGACGATCCGTCGGCTGCCGCGGGCAACGAGCGGCTGGCTCGGGAGTACAAGGCACCGGTGTGGATCAACGCCAACATCCACGGTGACGAGTGGGAGGGCACCGACGGTGCGCTGGACGTCATCGAACGCCTCGCCACCAGCACCGACGAGGCCGATTCCGACCTGCTCGAATCCACCCGGATCTACCTGACCGTCACCAACAATCCCGACGGCCGTGTCGCGGGCACGCGTGCGAACGCCGCGGGATTCGATGTCAACCGTGACCACATCAGCTCGACACAGCCGGAATCCCGCGCGGTGCGGGACGTGCTGATCGAGACCCAGCCGCTCGTGATGATCGACGAGCACGGCTACACGGGCACGACACTCATCGAGCCGGGAACGCCGCCGCACGGCCGGGACTACGAGTACGACCTCTACATCAAGCACGCCTACGAGAACGCACTCGGCATGGAACGTGCCATCGGGAAGCTGGGCCACGACGAGACGGAGCGGGCGGACATCCCGTTCCGCGACTTCGAGCCGGGTGAGTGGGACGACTGGCCGCCCATCTTCACGCCGATGTACTCGATTTATCACGGCGCGGTGGGGCACACGGTCGAGGTGCCGCTCCGGGTGAACCGCGGCGAGTACGAGCAGCTGCCGGTCGAGGAGCTGCGGCGGCGTTCGGACATCAACCGTGACGTGGCGGGCGCGACGATCACGTCGGCCATCGACTACGCCGAGAGCAACCGGGCCGAGCTGATCGACGACCAGATCGAGACGTTCCGCCGTGGCTGGGCCGGCGAGCCGCAGCGCGAGATCCCCGACGGATACGTTCCCGGTTTCGGCGAGGAAGACCGCTACTCGGCGGAGTTCCCGCGGGCCTACGTCATCCCCGCCGGCGATGACCAGCGGTCGGCGTCCGCCGCGGCACGGCTCGTCGACCACCTGGTTGCGCACGACGTGCGGGTCTCGCGTGCGGAGCACACGTTCCACCTCGACGGGCAGCGCTACCCGAAGGGCTCGTACGTGGTCGACATGCACCAGCCCAAGCGCGGCCTGGCCAACGCCATGCTCTCGGCAGGCCAGGACATCTCCGGTGACGTCCCGCGGATGTACGACATCTCCGGCTGGAGTCTCGGGCTGCTGTGGGGCGCCACGGTCGACGTCTCGGCCGACGAGGCGCCCGCGGTGCGCACGTCGCCGGTCGCGGCGGCCGGGCCGACGGGGTCGCTTCCGCCGCCGGCGAAGGCCGACCTCGAGCTCGCGCTCACCGACGGTGCCGACGTGCAGGCCGTGACCTACCTGCTCGATCGCGGGGTCGAGGTGACCCGTGGCGACGACGGCACGCTCGTCGTCCCCGCGTCGGCGCGCAGCGAAGCGGCGACGGCGGCCGACCGGTTCGGCGTGACCTTCACCAAGGCCGGGAGAGGCCCGGCCGGAACTGCGCTGGCAGCGCCGGTGATCGCCGCCGCGGCGTCCGCCGACGAGCTCGCCGTGTTGCGCGGCCTCGGGTTCGAGGTCCGCCCGGTCTCGACCGCGGTGCTCAACGAGGGCTTCGAGTTCGACGACGTCAGCGCGCTGCTGGTCTCCACCGGTCTCGACCACGACGCGTTGACGGCCGAGGCGAAGCGGCGGTTGCAGGCGTTCCTCGACGACGGTGGCGGGGTCATCACCCGCGGCGGCGGTGGCGCGGCGTTCAACGAGGCGGCCGGGCTGTTGCCGGTCACCGCGGTCGAAGGACGGGGAGACGCCAACGGCGTCGTGTCCGTGACCGACGGTGAGGGCGGCGTGCTCGACCGCGCGCCCGCGCACTCGTTCGTCTACTCGCCGGTGTGGTTCACCGGTCTCGCCGACTCCGTGACGGCCGAACAGCGCTACGCCCGCGATCCACTCGTCGCGGGGCACTGGCTGCCGGGCGAGGCCGCGGGCGGTCCTGCCGAGGCCGCGGGGGAGGCGTCGGTCGTCTCGGGCGTCTCGGCCGGGGGGACGCGGACGGTGCTGTTCGGCACCGAGCCGATGTTCCGTGACCATCCGAAGGGGCTGTACGCGCAGGTCGCGGACGCGGTGTTCTGGGCGACGTCGTAGCGCCGGAGCTGCGGCGAACCGGTGGTGGACACCGGCGGCTGCGGCTAGGGTGCGGCCATGCTCATCGCGGAGGACCTGCTGCTCCTGGCGTTCGACGACACCGAGGGCAAACCCGTTTCGGGCGTCCACAACCTCGACCAGGCCGTGGCCGGGGCACTCCTGCTCGAACTGACTCTGCGCGGCAGGGTGGACGTCACCGGAGAGGCGGACGAGGGCCGGGCCGGCCGCATCGTGCTGCGCGACGCCACTCCCGTGGGCGAGGCCGAACTGGACGGGGCGCTCGAGGCGCTCGCCGAGAAGGAGGGGGCGAAGCCGAAGGACGCCGTCAACCGGTTGGCCAAGGACGGTCCCGTCGACCGGCTGCTGTCCGGACTGGCCGACCGCGGTGTGCTGAAGCGGGAGGACAGGAAGGTACTCAAGCTGTTCCCCGTCACCCGCTGGCCCGCGGCCGATTGCCGGCACGAGGAACAGCTCCGCACCGAGCTGCACCGCGTGCTCGTCGAGGAGGCCGAGCCGGACGAGCGCACCGCCGCGGTGGTCGCCCTGCTCGTCGCCACCAAGTCGGTCCGGCACGCGTTCCCGACCGACGACCCGCAGCTGACGCAGAAACGGGCCGAGCAGGTCGCCGAGGGCAACTGGGGCAGTGACGCCGTGCGCAAGGCCATCGACGAGGTGACGGCCGCCGTGATGGTCGCGGTGATGGCGGCCGTCGTCACCACCTCGTAGCCGGCGCCTTCGCAGGCGGGGCCGCGAGTAGGGCCACGCCGGTGACGAACCGCCGCAAGCGGGTTCGTAGACTTACCGGCTGTGACGGAGAACGCGAACCAGCAGCACACGGACCTTCCCACCGCCTGGAACCCGGCCGACGAAGAGGCCGCCCTGTACCAGCGCTGGGTAGACGCGGGCTACTTCACCGCCGACGCGTCGTCTGACAGGCCGCCGTTCTCCATCGTACTGCCGCCGCCGAACGTCACCGGCACCCTGCACATGGGCCACGCGCTGAACCACACGCTCATGGACGCCATGAGCAGGCGCAGGCGGATGCAGGGCTACGAGGTCCTGTGGCTGCCGGGCATGGACCACGCCGGTATCGCCACGCAGAACGTCGTCGAACGGGACCTGGCCAAGGAGGGCGTCTCCCGCCACGACCTCGGCCGCGAGAAGTTCGTCGAGCGCGTCTGGGAGTGGAAGAACGAGTACGGGGGCAAGATCCTCGACCAGATGAAGCGGCTCGGCGAGAGCATCGACTGGTCCCGTGAACGCTTCACGATGGACGACGGCCTCTCGCGCGCCGTGCAGA
Source organism: Prauserella salsuginis (assembly GCF_024648885.1). Classification (GTDB taxonomy): domain Bacteria; phylum Actinomycetota; class Actinomycetes; order Mycobacteriales; family Pseudonocardiaceae; genus Prauserella; species Prauserella salsuginis. The sequence continues at coordinate 864,165 of NZ_JANBBF010000009.1, forward strand.
CGATGTTCAAGCTCCTCTACGACGAGGGACTGATCTACCAGGCCGAACGCATCATCAACTGGTGTCCGCGGTGCATGACGGCGCTGTCGGACATCGAGGTCGACCACTCCGACGACGACGGCGAACTGGTGTCCATCCGCTACGGCGAGGGCGAGGCGTCGGTCGTCGTCGCCACGACGCGTGCCGAGACGATGCTCGGTGACACGGCCGTCGCGGTGCACCCCGACGACGAGCGCTACCGGCACCTGGTCGGGACCGAGGTCGAGTTGCCGCTCACCGGCAGGCGCATCCCGATCGTGGCCGATGAGCACGTAGACCCCGAGTTCGGCACCGGTGCGGTCAAGGTGACGCCCGCGCACGACCCGAACGACTTCGAGATCGGCCGGCGCCACGACCTGCCCATGCCGTCGATCATGGACGAGCGCGGGGTGGTCACCGCGTCGGGTCCGTTCGAAGGCATGGACCGGTTCGAGGCACGCCCCGCGATCGTGGCCGCGCTGCGGGAGGACGGCCGGATCGTCGCGGAGAAGCGGCCGTACGTCCACGCCGTCGGTCACTGCTCGCGCTGCGACACGGTCATCGAGCCGCGGCTGTCGCTGCAGTGGTGGGTCAGGGTCGGCCCGCTCGCCGAGGCCGCGGGCGACGCCGTGCGTGACGGCCGGGTGCAGATCCACCCGCCGGAGCTGGCGAAGCGCTACTTCGACTGGGTCGACAACATGCACGACTGGACGATCTCCCGCCAACTGTGGTGGGGGCACCGGATTCCGGTCTGGTACGGCCCGAACGGCGAGCAGGTCTGCGTCGGCCCGGACGAAGAGCCGCCGTCCGGAGAGGGTTGGTACCAGGATTCCGACGTGCTCGACACGTGGTTCTCGTCTGGCCTGTGGCCGTTCTCCACGATGGGCTGGCCCGACGACACCGCCGACCTGGCGAAGTTCTATCCGACGACCGTGCTGTCCACCGGCTACGACATCCTGTTCTTCTGGGTCGCGCGGATGATGATGTTCGGCCTGCACGGCATGCGGGAACGCGGCGCCGAGCAGTCCGTGCCGTTCCAGCACATCTATCTGCACGGCCTGATCCGTGATCAGTACGGCAAGAAGATGTCGAAGTCGAAGGGCAACGTTCTCGACCCGATCGACTGGATGGACAACTACGGCGCCGACGCCACGCGCTTCACGCTCGCCCGCGGCGCCAACCCCGGCACGGACATGGCCCTGGCCGAGGACTGGGCGGCCGGGTCACGCAACTTCTGCACCAAGCTGTGGAACGCGGCGCGGTTCGCGATCATGAACGGTGCGACGACCGCGCGCCCGCTTCCCGCGGTCGAGGACATGACCGAGGCGGACCGTTGGATCCTGGGCCGGCTGTCCACGGTTCTGTCCGAAGTGGATGAACTGCTCGAGGATTTCCAGTTCGCCAAGGCCACGAACACGCTCTACCACTTCACGTGGGGTGAGCTGTGCGACTGGTACATCGAGCTGGCCAAGGTGCAGCTGTCGGGCGAGAGGGCCGACGACACCCGTGCCGTCCTCGGGCACGCGCTGGACACGGTGCTGCGCCTGCTGCACCCGTTCGTCCCGTTCGTGACCGAGCGGCTGTGGACGACGTTGACCGGGAGGAAGTCCCTGGTCGTGGCCGACTGGCCGACGGGCGAGCTGCTGCCGGCTGCCGACCCGACCGCGGAGGGCAGGATCGGTGATGTGCAGAAGCTCGTCACCGAGGTGCGCCGGTTCCGTTCCGATCAGGGCCTCAAGCCGGGCCAGAAGGTGGCCACGCGGTTGACCGGCGCCGGTTTCGAGGCCATTGCCGCCCACGAGCAGGCCGTCCGCTCGCTGGCCAAGCTGACCGAACCCGGCGACGAGTTCACGGCCACGGCGTCGATCGAGGTCGCGCTCGCCGACGGCACCGCCGCGGTCGAGGTCGACACGTCGGGCACGATCGATGTGGTCGCCGAGCGCAAGCGGCTCGAGAAGGACCTGTCGGCAGCGGAGAAGGAGCTGAAGCAGACCGAGGGCAAACTCGGCAACCAGGCGTTCCTCGACAAGGCGCCCGCCGACGTGGTCGACAAGATCCGCGTACGCCGTGACACGGCGGCCGCCGACATCGAGCGCATCACCGCGCGGCTGGAGTCGCTGCCCGCGTCCTGACCCTCAGGTGCCGTTCCTGCCGTGGCCCGCGACTCCGCGTCCAGCGGAGGAGCGGGCCACGGGTGTTCCGGTTCGAGGGTTCGAGGTGGGCTCCGCCCCGGGTTCGGGACGCCGGTGTCAGGACATCGCGTCCAGGGTCCGTCGGATCTCCGTGGCGATGCCGTACATGCCTGCGGCGTTCGGGTGGTACGACATCGCGACCAGAGGATTGGTGTCCTTGCCCTGGATCCACGCCTGGAGCCCCGCGCACGCGTCGTGGCCGTAGGACGCCGGGTACATGTCCACAAAGGATGCGCCGTGGTGCTCGGCCGCCGTCCGGAGTGCGTCGTTCAGCGCCATCTCGATCTCGTCAGCCCACGCGAGGTCGCCGTCGGCGAACGGCAGGACGTCCGGACAGGTGACACCGGTTTCGGGGCCGGGGACGATCCGCGGATAGCCCACGACGAGCACCGTGGCGTGCGGGGAACGAGCCGTGATCTCCTCCAGTACCGCGGCGACCCGGCTCCCGGTGCGAGCCACGGCCTCGGCCAGGGTGTCGGTGCCGGCCTCGGTGAAGTGCTCCCGGCAGGGGCTTCCGGAGGGGTTCTCGTCCCGGAGCTTGGGGCAGGTGCCGATGATGTCGCCGAAGACGCCCTCGTCGTTGCCGCCGATGCCGAGCGTGACGAGGTCGGTGTCGGGCCGCAAGGACTCGAGTTGGGGCGAGTTGGTGCCGAGCGGGGTGTGCTGCGGTTCGGTCATGTGACCGGTGGTCGCGCCGCCGCAGCTCACGTCGTGGAACGTGTCGGCCCGCGTCTGAACGGCGAGCACGGTCGGGTAGTTCGTCGTCGATCGGGCGCAGCCGAGCGGTGGGGTCGGTTTGGGCAGCGGGATCAACGGGCCCGAGGTGTAGGAGTCGCCGAGGGCGACGTAGTGCTCGAACCGCGGTTGCCACGCGGTGGCAGACGCCGACGGGGTGGCCGTGAGCGTCATGGCCAGCGCGAGAGCGAGTGTGCCGAGTGCGGTCACAACCCGTGCCGTCGGCCGGGCGCCGCGCGCGGTGACGGCGTGGGGGAGCCGATGGTGCCGTCGACGGTGTGACGGGTGGTGGGTGTCGGTGTGGTCGGATCGCTGTGCCGGCATGTGTCCCCGATCGCCGTCGAACAGGCCTGTTATGTCCTATCCGTCGGCGGATGCCGGTGACCAGACGGCGAACGTGTAGACACCATCGCCCGACCTGCTGATGCCGCGATCACGACCGGTGACCGGTGCGCGGAACTTCGCGTGAACGCAGGAAACCGCCTACCGCGGGTCTGCCTGCATCCCGGTCACCGAGAGCCCCACTGGGCGCACTGAGACCGTGCCGTCCCGCATACGAGGCGAGGCCCGGTTGCCGCCGGTCGTCCAGCAGCGCGGGGCCTGGTCGTGATCGGCCAATGTTGTGGGACGTGACCGTCAGCAGCGTGGCTGCGCTGGTGCGGCCGGGGCCACCTAGGAACCGGGTCGAGCGGCCGCGTCGGGGGCTCGCTCGGCCGGTGTGCCGGCGGTACGGAGCGGCGACAGCACGAGCAGCACCGCGGCGCCGAGGGTGATGCCCGCGAACACCCACACGGTCGCACGAAGCCCGATCGTTTCGCCGAGGACGCCCCCGCCCAGCGCTCCCACGGGTGCCGTGCCCCATGCCAGGAACCGGATCCCGGCGGTCACGCGGCCGAGTAGCCGGTCGGGACAGATCGCCTGCCGGTAACTGACCTGGACGATGTTGTACACGGTCATACCGTGACCGAGGGCTGCCAGCGCACCGCCGACGAACCAGGCTCCGGCGCCCGGCTGTGCGAGCCCACCCACAATCGGCGGAAATCCGGCTGCCGCCACGGCGATTCCTGTCGCATCCGGCGAGTGTTCCGAACTGATTGGAAAGCGTCAATCATTCCCGTATGTCAGCCACGTATGCTGGGCGGATGGGAGCGGGGCGACGGACAGCGACCGAGGCCGAGGCGAATGCACTCGCCTCGGGAATACGCCTGCGCATCATCCGGTTGACCTATCACGAGGCACTGACCAACAAGGAGATCGCTCGGCGGCTCGACCGGGATCCGGCAACGACGCTGTATCACGTGCGCAAACTCGTTGCCACGGGCTTCCTCGTCACCGACGTGGAACGCCGGGGGGCGCGTGGTGCGAAAGAGATTCCGTACCGGTCGACCGGCTTGTCGTGGCGGCTGAGTGGCCCGTGGAACGCGCCGGTGGAAGACGCGATGCTCGAGGCGTTTCTGACCGAGATCGCGGACCTCGAACCGGCAGCGCTGCACCAGACGCGTGCGGTCGCCCGGTTGCCGGAAGCCCGCATCGCCGAGTTCCGCGGCCGGCTGGCCGAGCTGATTGACGAGTTCGCAGCCGGTGACGAGGAGGACGCGCCACCCGAGTCTGCCGCCGAGCAGCCGGGTGCGACCGCGATCTACCTGGCTCTGTACCCGAGCGGGTAAACGGGTCGGAGAATTCGACGGAACGTGGGATGATGGACCCGGAGGAGCCGCATACGCGGTGACGACATTCGACATGGAGGCTTGTGAGTAACCCGAATCGCGGCGACGTACTGACGTCGCAGGCGGATCTGCCCGCCGAATCGCTGGACGAGGTGTTCGACGACGCACCGTCGACCGGCGAACTGGAGCTCGAGGACCGCGCGTCGCTGCGCCGGGTCGCCGGGCTGTCCACGGAACTGTCCGACATCACCGAGGTCGAAAACCGGCAGCTGCGGCTCGAGCATGTCGTGCTCGTCGGTGTGTGGACCGAAGGCACGGCTGCCCAGTCGGAAGCCTCCCTCGAAGAACTTGCCAGGCTTGCCGAGACGGCGGGCTCCACGGTGCTCGAGGGTCTGGTGCAGCGGCGCAACCGGCCCGACCCGGCGACGTACGTGGGCTCGGGGAAGGTTCGCGAACTCGCCGACATCGTCGCCACCACCGGTGCGGACACCGTCATCTGCGACGGTGAGCTCTCGCCCGGCCAGCTCCGCCAGCTGGAGGACAAGCTGAACGTCAAGGTCGTCGACCGCACGGCCCTGATCCTCGACATCTTCGCCCAGCACGCGCGGTCGAAGGAAGGCAAGGCGCAGGTCGAACTCGCACAGCTGCAGTACCTCATTCCGCGACTGCGCGGCTGGGGTGACACGTTGTCCCGACAGGCCGGTGGTCGTGCGGGTAGCAACGGCGGCGTGGGGCTGCGCGGACCGGGTGAGACCAAGCTCGAGATCGACCGCAGGCGCATCGGCAAGCGCGTGGCCAAACTCCGGCGCGAGATCTCGGCGATGGACACCATCCGCGAGACCAAACGCGGCCGCCGTGTCGCGAACGACGTGCCGAGCGTGGCGATCGTCGGCTACACCAACGCCGGCAAATCGAGCCTGCTCAACGCCGTCACCGATGCCGGTGTGCTCGTCGAGGACGCGCTGTTCGCCACCCTCGATCCGACGACGCGCCGGGCCGTCACCCCCGACGGCAGGGCATACACGCTGACCGACACCGTCGGTTTCGTCCGGCACCTGCCGCACCAGCTGGTGGACGCCTTCCGCTCGACGCTCGACGAGGCGGCCGACGCCGACGTGCTGCTGCACGTCGTCGACGGTTCCGACCCGGCACCCGAGGAACAGGTGCAGGCGGTCCGGACGGTGCTCGCCGAGATCGGCAGCAAACGTTCCGAGTCGCTGCCGCCGGAACTGATCGTCATCAACAAGGCAGACGCCGCCGACGCGGTATCGCTGGCCCGCCTGCGGCACCTGCTTCCGGACGCGCACGTCGTGTCCGCCCGGACGCAGGAGGGCGTCACGGAACTGGTGGCGGAGATCGCCGATCGGCTGCCTCGTCCGGAGACGCTGGTCGACGTGCTCGTGCCGTACGCGCGCGGTGAACTCGTCGCACGGGCGCACGCCGAAGGCGAGGTGCTGACCGAGGACCACACCGCCGACGGCACTCGCCTGTGCGCACGTGTCCACGCTGATCTCGCCGGTGCGCTGGACTCGTACCGCATCGAGGGCGCCGACGTGACGGAACCGGCCGACGCGGGCGCTGTCGGCGAACCGGCAGGCTGACGACCCGGCCTCGAGGGACAGTGACCACACGTTCGCCGATGCCCCGTTCGCCGATGCCCCGTTCGACGAGGCCGTGTTCGATCGAGCGCACCACGAGGCGTCGGCGCGCGTGGCGAATGCGCGGGACGTTCGCGGTCGTGACGGCGTGTGTCGCCGTGGTGCTGGGCATTCCCGCGGCCGTACCGGCGGCGGAGGCACAGCCCCACGGCAACGGCCCGCCTGAGCCCGGGGCCGTGTGCCGGATCGACGATCCCGCCGTGGACGAGGCATCTGGGCTGGTCGCCGGTGACGGCCGGTGGTACGCCGTCAACGACGGGGGCACGGTCCTGCGCGTCTACGCGCTCGACCGGGACTGCGCCGTCACCGACGTGATCACCGATCCCACGGACCCGTACGACGTCGAGGATCTCGCCAGAGCGGCCGACGGCACGTTCTGGCTCGCCGACATCGGCGACAACCGCTCGGCCCGCGACACCGTGGCGTTGCACGCGCTTCGCCCGGGAGATGGATCGACGCTCTACCGGCTCACGTATCCCGACGGTGCGCACGACGCCGAGGCCGTACTCCTCGACCGGGAGGGCACGCCGTACATCGTCACGAAGAGCGTGACCGGGACATCGGGCGTGTACCGTCCTGCCGCGGCGCTGCAGAGTCCAGGGCCGACGCCACTCGAACGGGTGGGCTCGGTGACAGTCCCACCGACAGGCACTCCCGGTGGTCCCGTGGGCACCGCCGGGACACTGCTCATCACCGGCGGCGCGACGAGCCACGACGGACGGGTCGTCGCGCTGCGCACCTACACGGACGCCTACCTGTACCCGGCACCCGACGGCGACGTCGTCGCTGCGCTCCAGCGCGACCCGGTGAGAATCCCACTGCCCGGCGAACCCCAGGGGGAGGCCATCGCGTTCCAACCCGACGGCACTCTCGTGTCGGTGAGCGAAGGAGTGGGCAACCCCGTTCGCGTCGTACGCGACGCCACCGACCTCGTCACCGGCTCCGGAGGCGGCGGACCAGAGCGGGACGGATCAGCGGGTGACGGCACCGACGACGATGCCCACGCGAAGGGAGGCAGGGGGCCGGCCGGGCCGGACGACGGCCGGCGGGCGGATCGAGGGTCTGCCGGCGATGCCCAACGTCACGGCGATGCCCAGCGTGACGGCGATGCGTCCGGCTTTCCCCCAGTACCGGTCGGTGTGGGCGCGCTCGTGATCGGACTACTCGGGGCGATCCTCGTGGTCGTCCGTCGTCGCAGATCGTGACGTCGGTGCGCGGCACACCGGGTCACGACGGCACCCTCACAGTCGGCGCAGTACCGCCACGACCTTGCCGAGGATCTGCGCATCGTCCCCGGGGATCGGCTCGTATGCCTCGTTGTGCGGCAACAGCCAGATGTGGCCGTCCTTGCGCTTGAACGTCTTGACGGTCGCCTCACCGTCGATCATGGCCGCGACGATCTCGCCGTTCTCCGCATCCTCCTGCTGGCGGACGACGACCCAGTCGCCGTCGGTGATGGCCGCGTCGACCATGGAGTCACCGGTGACGCTCAGCAGGAACAGATTGCCCTCACCGACCAGATCCTTCGGCAGTGGGAAGACGTCCTCGACCGCTTGCTCGGCCAGTACCGGGCCGCCTGCGGCGATACGACCGAGGATCGGCACGAACGCGGGGGTTGGCCGGTCCTCGGAGGGATTCAGCTTCGAGATCGAGTCCGTGGTCAACATGCCCACGGCGCGAGGACGATTGGGGTCTCGTCGCAGGTAGCCCTTGCGTTGCAGCGCTCCGAGCTGGTGGTGCACCGACGAGGTCGACGTGAGACCGACGGCCTCGCCGATCTCACGCACGCTCGGCGGGTAGCCGTAGCGGTCCACCCACCAGCGGATCACCGCCAGCACGCGCTGCTGTCGTGGGGTGAGGCCTTCTTCGGTGACTTCCGGCAGGTCGTGGACAGTGCTGCCGGGACCGCGCTTGCCGCCGGTCTCGTCGTGGGTCTTGCGTGCCACCGTGTCGCCTCCCAGTCGCGGGCAGCGGGTACGGCTGCCCGGTGATCGCGGTGCCGTGCGGCAGCCGCGTGTCGTCGTGTGCTCGGTCGTGTTCGGCGGGCCGCGACAGGCCGTGATGGCCGGATGGCACGCCGTACATCTCCGACGCTAGCCTCCCCGGCCGCGAATCTCAAACATCTGTTCGAGGGACACGCCGTGTGGGTCTCGATTTTGTCAGACCCGGGTGGTAGACATCGTACAGGCGTTCGATCGACCGGATGTTCGAGGAGGTGGCCATGCCGATGGTACTGCAGCGGGAGCAGCCGCTGGAGCGCGGGCATGCGAGGTATAGCAGGCCGGAGCGGTCCGGCGAGCCGGGTGATTCTCCCGGGTCCGCCGGCCTCGCTCCGGGTGTCGAGGCGGACCGAGCGCGGAGACGTGGACGCGGCGTGTTCGAGAAGGTCCACGGTGCGCGTGCGGGTCGGGATGCGGACACGGTGTCCACGTCGATCGGCGGCGGCGTTCGCGACCGGCGAACGGTCCGGTGGGTTCGTGTCGTACCCGCCGATTCCCGTCGCCCGCCGACGAGGCGCGGTCCCGTCCGGCCGCATACGCGTATTCCGGTGCGCGCGTGTGCTCGGACGCGGATCACAGCGCAGGGGTGGCTGTTGATCGCCGTGGCGGTGGGCGTGTTCTCCTTCGTCGTGGCGTCCGGGTTCGTCGCCAACGCGCTCGCCGGTCTCGGCGGCTCCGGTGCCGGCGAGGTTCCGGCGGAGACGGCGGTCGTGTCCGTGGGTGCGGGGGAGTCGCTGTGGGACATCGCCGAGTCCACCGCACCCGAGGCGGATCCGGCGGCCGTCGTCACACGGATCGAGCAACTCAACGACCTGGCCGGCGGCGCGGTGCGCACGGGTACCCCGTTGGTGGTGCCCGTCGGACCGTGACTGCCGTGGCACGTCTTCCTGCGGTTTCCCTGGGACGTCGCCCGGACCAGCTCCCCCGTGACGGTGAGCTATGTCGGTGATCACCCGTCGGATGGCTGTGTCAGCTTGCGCGGCGGGTGGGTGCACTCCTAGAGTCAACCCCCACATCTAGTAGTTACACGGCTGTAGTTGGTCCACAAATTGGGGTAAACTCGGACAGAGTTATCCACAGCTCGTCGGCCTTCGCCCACCGGGTATCCACAGATTGATCACCAGGATCGCCCTGGTGAACGACAGTCCTCGCCGAGTCTTCGCGGCCGATCACGTCATCGGGTTCCGGGATCGGTGGGGCTCGAGAGTCGTCGGCGGTGCGTCAGGGCACGCCGGCAGCCGGTGTCGCGAGACGTGGCCCGGCGATGGTTGCGGCGCACGGTGCGCCGGCGCCTGTGATGGGGAGGTGGTTCGGTCATGCGGTGTCCGTTCTGCAGGCATGCCGATTCCCGCGTCGTCGATTCTCGTGAGGTGGATGAAGGGCAGGCGATCCGGCGCCGGCGTTCGTGCTCGAAGTGCGGTCGCCGGTTCACGACCTCGGAGTCGATGGTGCTCGCCGTCGTCAAGCGCTCCGGGGTGACGGAACAGTTCAGCAGGGACAAGGTCATCCGGGGCGTGCATCGGGCCTGCCAGGGGCGCCCGGTCGACGACGACGCGCTGCAGCAGCTGGCGCAGCGGGTCGAGGAGTCGATCAGGGCCGCCGGCGTGGCGGAGATCCCGAGTCACGAGGTCGGTCTGGCGATCCTCGGTCCCCTGCGGGAACTGGACGCTGTGGCGTATCTGCGGTTCGCGAGTGTTTATCGCGCGTTCTCCTCCATCGAAGACTTCGAGAAGGAGATCACGGACCTTCGGCAGGCGATTGCGGATTCGGTCGACTGAGGTTCCTCGGTCGACAGCGGGAGTAAATGCGGACGACGCCCCGGCGTCGCCGCTTGGTGCCAATCGCGGGAGTGGGAGTCATGACAGAAACGGTCGGAGCCGGCGCCGAGGCCTCGAAGACGTCGAAGAAGCGGTCCGGTGGCGGCGGTGGCACACGGAAGGGCCTGCGGGTCCAGCGTGTGTTCACGACCGAGGGGGTGCACCCGTACGACGAGGTCACGTGGGAGAAGCGTGACGTCGTCATGACCAACTGGCGCGACGGGACGGTGAACTTCGAACAGCGGGGCGTCGAGTTCCCCGAGTCCTGGTCGATCAACGCCACGAACATCGTCACCAGCAAGTATTTCCGGGGTGCCGCCGGCAGCCCGGAGCGGGAGAGCAGCCTCAAGCAGCTGATCGACCGCGTCGTGAAGACCTACGTCGCCTCGGGCACCGAACACGGCTACTTCGCCTCGCCCGCCGACGCCGAGATCTTCGAGCACGAGCTCACCTGGATGCTGCTCCACCAGGTGTTCAGCTTCAACTCGCCGGTCTGGTTCAACGTGGGCACCGCGTCGAAGCAGCAGGTCTCGGCGTGCTTCATCCTCTCGGTCGACGACACCATGGAGTCGATCCTCGACTGGTACAAGGAAGAGGGCCGGATCTTCAAGGGCGGCTCGGGTGCCGGTCTGAACCTCTCGCGGATCCGTTCCTCGAGGGAGCTGCTCTCGTCGGGCGGTACGGCATCGGGCCCGGTGTCGTTCATGCGCGGCGCCGACGCCTCCGCGGGCACGATCAAGTCCGGCGGGGCCACCCGCCGCGCCGCGAAGATGGTGGTGCTCGACGTCGACCACCCCGACATCGAAGAGTTCATCGAGACCAAGGCCAAGGAGGAGCACAAGATCCGGGTGCTCCGCGACGGCGGGTTCGACATGGACCTGGGCGGCTCCGACATCGCTTCGGTGCAGTACCAGAACGCGAACAACTCGGTGCGCGTGTCCGACGAGTTCATGCGCGCCGTGGAGTCGGACGACAAGTTCGGCCTGCGCGCCCGCACCACCGGTGACGTCATCGACCAGACCGAGGCGAAGCCGCTGTTCCGGAAGATGGCGCAGGCGGCCTGGGAATGTGCCGACCCGGGGATGCAGTACGATGACACGATCAACGACTGGCACACGTGTCCCGAGTCCGGCCGGATCACCGCGTCCAACCCGTGCTCGGAGTACATGCACCTCGACAACTCGAGCTGCAACCTGGCATCGCTGAACCTGCTGAAGTTCCTGTCCGACGACGGGTCGTTCGACGCACCGCTGTTCGCGAAGGCGGTCGAGCTGGTCATCACCGCGATGGACATCTCGATCTGCTTCGCCGACTTCCCGACCGAGGCGATCGGTGACACCACGCGGAAGTTCCGCCAGCTCGGCATCGGTTACGCCAACCTGGGCGCGCTGCTCATGGCGACGGGCCACGCCTACGACTCCGACGGCGGCCGTGCGCTCGCCGCGTCGATCACGTCGCTGATGACCGCGGTGTCGTACCGTCGCTCCGCCGAGATGGCCGGCGTCGTCGGCCCGTACGAGGGCTACGCCCGCAACGCCGAAGGTCACCAGCGGGTCATGCGCAAGCACGCCGCGGCCAACGAGCTCGTACGCACGCTGCACCGCAACGACGCGAACGTGCGTGCCCTCGCCACGGACGAGTGGAAGCGCGGCATCGAGATCGGCGAGCGCTCCGGCTGGCGTAACGCTCAGGCGAGTGTGCTCGCGCCCACGGGCACGATCGGGTTCATGATGGACTGCGACACCACGGGCATCGAGCCGGACTTCTCGCTGGTGAAGTTCAAGAAGCTCGTCGGCGGCGGGTCGATGCAGATCGTCAACAACGCGGTGCCGCGCGCACTCCGTGCCCTGGGCTACCAGGAGGAGCAGGTCGAGGCGATCGTCGATTACATCGCCCAGCACGGACACGTCATCGACGCCCCGGGGCTGCGGAGCGAGCACTACGAGGTGTTCGACTGCGCCGTCGGTGAGCGGTCCATCGCGCCGATGGGACACGTGCGGATGATGGCGGCGGTGCAGCCGTTCATCTCGGGCGCGATCTCGAAGACCGTCAACATGCCGGAGTCGGCCACGGTCGACGAGGTCGCGGAGATCTACTTCGAAGGCTGGAAGCTCGGGCTGAAGGCGCTGGCGATCTACCGGGACAACTGCAAGGTCGGCCAGCCGCTGTCGACCGGCAAGCAGGAGAAGGGTGAGGCGGAACCGGAGAAGGTCGTCGAGTACCGCCCGGTGCGCAAGCGCCTGCCGAAGAAGCGGCCGAGCCAGACGGTGTCGTTCACCGTCGCGGGCGCGGAGGGATACCTGACGGCCGGTTCGTACCCGGACGACGGTCTCGGCGAGATCTTCGTCAAGCTCGGCAAGCAGGGTTCGACCCTCGCAGGCGTGATGGACGCCTTCTCGATGTCGATCTCCGTGGGGCTGCAGTACGGCATCCCGCTCGAGTTCTACGTGCAGAAGTTCCAGAACCTGCGTTTCGAGCCTGCTGGCATGACCGACGACCCGGACGTGCGGATGGCGACGAGCGTGCTCGACTACCTGTTCCGCAGGCTCGCGCTCGACTACTTGCCGTACGACAAGCGGGCTCAGCTCGGCATCTTCACCGCCGACGAGCGCTCGGCGCAGGTCGAGGCCGACTACAGCGGAGGCGATTCCGAGGGCGACGGTGTCGACCTGGAGACACTGCGCAGCACGGTGGACTCCGGTGGAACGCAGGTGGCCGAACAGTCCGCCGATGAGACAGCCACCTCCGGGGATGAGGCGCACACGACCACGGAACTGGTGGAGTTGCAGCTCGGCAAGGCCGCGGACGCGCCGCTGTGCATGACGTGTGGGACCAAGATGCGCCCCGCGGGTTCGTGCTACGCCTGCGAGGGCTGTGGCGCCACGTCGGGTTGCAGCTGATCCGAAGGGTGGTAGCTGGGCCTAATGGCGGTAGCTGATCCGCCGACGAGTCGGCGGTAACCGGCCGGCGTGACCGATGGTGAGGGCCGGGGATCACGACGATCCCCGGCCCTCACTCGTACGTCGGCGACTCGCCCGTCGGCGCGATCGGTTCGTCGTCACCCACGCGTGTTGTGCCCGATATCGTTCGTTGTGCGATATTCGCGACGGTCCAGTTCAGTGTGTAAGGAACTTTCGGCCGTAGGTGCCTACCTGTGGGTGCACTTAGCGTGAACGCGGTCGCTGCATCGGGTGGACCGACTCCGCGGAGTGGTCGCCTGGTGGGTGACCGGAGTACGTCACTTCACCTGCTCGTAGGACGACCACCTATGGAAGGGACGGCATGACCAAGCTGAGGACAGGATTGCTGACCGGCCTTGCCGTGTCGGCACTGACAGTGGGACTCGCGGCACCCGCGGCGGCGGACGAGGGCTCCGATGCGCTGCTGCGGCCGGGCGGTCACGTTCCGGCGGCCGAGTCTCCTGTGGAGATCAACTGTGAGGTTCCCGCGGACGCCGACGACGACGTTCTCGTCACCATCGAGAACGTTCTCGACGCGGAGGAGGCCAGTGAGAAGGTGCGGCTGGCCACCTATGAGGCGGCGTGGGTGGAATCGCATGCCAACGATCTCGACTGCGGACACGCGTCGTCGATTGGCGTGTTCCAGCAGCGGCCCGACTACGGTTGGGTCAACGCGGGCGATCCGGAGCTCGCGACGTACGACTTCCTGCACGGCAATCCGTCGGACGGTACGGCGGGTGCGATCGAGATCGACGCGGCGAATCCCGACTTCACCGCGGGACAGGTCGCGCAGTCCGTGCAGCGATCGGCCTACCCGGACCGATACGACGAAGCCGAACCGATCGCGCTCGAGCTGGAGGAGCGTGCTCAGGAGCTCAACGGCGAGTTCTCCGCCTGACACCGCACCGGAACGCGGTGATGGGCCAAGGAGCCGCCGGTGACGCGATCGGAGTGGTGACCACCGCAACGGCGGGGCCGGAGACCGACATCGTCTCCGGCCCCGCCGCTGCGCCACCCTCACGCTGTGTGGGCCCCTGTCGTGCGGTCCACGGTGGTGCGGGCCGGCGTGGTGCGGTCCACCGTGGTGCTGCTGGCCACGTCAGTCGCCGAGCCGTTCCCACAGGAATTCGTAGGCCAGCGCCGTCTTGAAGGCCAACTGTGCGTTGTCGGCCGCGCCGCCGTGGCCACCTTCGATGTTCTCGTAGTAGCGGACGTTCTCGGGCGCATAGCCGGATTCGAGCAGCCGCGCCACCATCTTGCGCGCGTGGCCCGGGTGCACCCGGTCGTCGCGTGTTGACGTGAGCATCAGCAGCGGGGGATAGGAGTGTCCACTCCGGACGTTCTGGTACGGCGAATAGGAACGGATGTAGTCCCACTGCTCGGGGTCGTCGGGATCACCGTACTCGGCCATCCACGATGCCCCGGCCAACAGCAGGTGGTAGCGCCGCATGTCGAGCAGGGGTACCTGGCACACGATCGCGCCGAACAGTTCGGGATACCGCGTGAGCATCACGCCCATGAGTAGTCCGCCGTTGCTGCCGCCCTGGATGCCGAGCCGGTCCGGCGTGGTGATGCCGCGTTCGGTCAGATCCCGTGCCACGGCGGCGAAATCCTCGTAGACGCGGTGTCGGTGCTGTTTGACGGCCTGGTTGTGCCAATCCGGTCCGTACTCGCCGCCGCCGCGAATGTTGGCGAGCACGTAGGTGCCGCCCCTGGCGAGCCAGCCGCGGCCGACGACGGCGCTGTAGTACGGCGTCTGAGACACCTCGAAGCCGCCATAACCGCCGAGCAGCGTCGGCCCCGGTGCCGCGCCGGGGGAGCGGACCACGAAGTACGGAACTGCGGTGCCGTCGTCGGACGTGGCGAAGAACTGCTCGGTCGTGAGCCCTGCGGTGTCGAACCGTGCCGGAGCCTGCTTCACCGTCTCGTACTCGCCTCCGACGTCTCCGTGCAGGAGCGAGGACGGCTGGGTGAACCCGGTTACCTCCAGCATGATCGCGTCGTCGATGTCCGGTTCGGTGTCGACCAGGTCGACGGTCCCGACATCGGGAACGCCGGGGAGCGGTTCGTCGCGCCAGCCGTGTTCGCCGGGGGTGAGTACGCGCAGTCGGGTCTTCACGTCGCTGAGGGTGCCGACGACGAGGTGGTTGCGGGTCCAGGCGTAGTAGTCGAGCGAGGTGTGGGCGTCCGGGGTGAACAGGGCCGTCATCGTGGTGTCGCCGGCGAGGAACGCGTCGAGATGGGCCACCAGGAGCGAGCCGGCGGGGTGGTCACCCCACGGGGAGCGAGTGCGCACCAGCAGCCATTCCCGGTGCAGTGACGCGACGGCGTCGTCGGGCACGTCGATCCGCACGAGGCCGTCGCCCGTCAGCAGGTGTAGCTCGCTGCGGTAGAACTCGATCGTCCGGCGGACCAGGTCGCGTTCCCACCCCTCTGTCGGGTCGTGGACACCGCGAACGGCGACGTCCTCGGGTTTCCCTTCGAAGACGGTCTCGGCGTCGGCGAGGGGCATGCCGCGCTGCCAGCGTTTCACCACGCGCGGGTAACCCGACGCGGTGAGCGAGCCGTCGCCGAAATCCGTGCCGACGTAGATCGTGTCGGCGTCGATCCAACTGACGGAGCTTTTGGCCTCCGGCAGCTGGAACCCGTCCGGAACGAACTCCCGGCGCTGCAGGTCGAACTCGCGCACCACCGCCGCGTCGGCGCCGCCGCGGGAGAGTTCCACGAGGCAGCGGTCCAGCGACGGCCGGAGCACCGTGGCGCCCTGCCACACCCAGTTCTCGCCCTCGGCCTCGGCCAGCGCGTCGACGTCGATGAGCACGTCCCACTCCGGTTCGGCCGTGCGGTACTCATCGAGAGTTGTGCGGCGCCACAGCCCGCGCGGGTGCTGCGCGTCGCGCCAGAAGTTGTAGAGGAACTCGCCCCGTCGCACGACGTACGGAATGCGGTCGTCGGCGTCCAGGGCCTCGCGCAGCTCCTGCTGCAGAGCGGCGAACCGAGGCCGGTCGGTGTAGGTGGCCGTCGTCTCGTCGTTGCGGGCGCGAACCCAGTCGAGGGCGCGTTCGCCGGTCACGTCCTCGAGCCAGAGGTACGGGTCGTCGGGGGTTGTGGCGGGGTCGGGCGCGTCGGTCATGACCACAGTCTGCCAGCAGGTGCGGAGAGTCAATTGTGGCCGAGGGAGCGGGCCAGCGCCTGCGCGCCCGCGGTCAGCGCGTCCCGTGCCGTGGCGAAATCGGTGTCACCGGGAAGGACCACGGGCAGGGCGACGACGAACCGGCCGCCCGCGCCGACGACACCCGTCGTGTTCAGCACCACGTCGTCGCCGACCGGCATCCAGCCCTGTTTGACCGCCACGGTCGCGTCGCCGAACGCCGTCGGCAGGCCGAACCGCTGGTCGAAGCCGTCGGCGGCGGTCGCGTCGAAGTGGGCGAGCGTGCCGAGCACCGCGTCGCGCGCAGGCCGGGGCAGGTCGTGCTGCAGGTAGGTGTAGGTGCGCACGATGTCACGGGGGCTCATGCGGGTCAGCTCCCACTCATCGGCCTCGCCGGGCGGCGTCGTGGAGTCCAGTCCGATGAGCGAGGCGGTGCGGCCGATGATGGCGGCGCCGCCGAACTCGTCCCACAGCCGCGTCGCTGCGGCATCGTCGCTGGCCGACAGCATCGTCGTCAGATCGGAGCCCGTGTCCCCGCCGGGCACGCGCCAGTCGTGGGCACGCAGCACGTCGACGGCGATCAGCAGCTTGACGACGGAGGCGGTGTAGAAGGGCTCGTCGGGGCCGGCTCCGACGACCATCGCGTCGGTGTGCCGGTCGTAGACGGCCAGCCCCGGCCTCGAACCGGGCACGACACCGCGGACGGCTCCGACGACGGCCGCGGCAGCCTGCTCGCGGTCGTGTGCGGTGGTCGGCGGTTCGAGTGTCGCGCGGTCGCTGCTTCGTCCGGGCGCGGCCGCGATCACGGAGCGGCGGGTGTCCCCTGCGGAATCGTCCGAGGTTCCGCCTGCGGTGAGGGTGATGCCGGCGGCCAGTACTGCACCGGCGACGACACCTGCCGCGACGACGCGATGTCCCATGGCCCCATCCGACCACGTCTCGGCGCGTTTCGCCGGGCCCGGCGGCGCGGCGTGCGGCCGGAGTTCGGGGTGACGACGGGCGGTGATTCTCCCGCAGGGAGCGCAGTTCGCGCGATCTTGACAGCCCTCGGGATCGGCGGAAGGGTCGGGCCGCTCGTGTGCGCGCACCGAGTGCACCGTCCCTGCCCGACGAGCCGATCGAGGTGTTTCGTGTTGAGAGCCAGAGGGAGAGCCAGACGTTTCGTTCCGTTGCTGGCGGCGGCCATCGCACTGCCGTTGCTCGCGCCCGCGGCGGCCGCGGGATCGCCGCAACGGCCCGTGTTCGCCGGCGGCGAGGCACAACCGGTGTTCGATCCCGGCGACGTCGTGCGGGAGAACCTGTGGGTACGCGCTCCGGTCGACAGTGACCGCGACGGCGCCGATGACGAGGTGCACGTTCGCGTGGTGCGGCCCGCCGAGACCGAGCACGGCGTGCGGGTACCGGTGGTCTACACCGCGAGTCCCTACTTCTCGGGTGGCAACGACGTGCAGAACCACGACGTCGACGTGGAACTGTACGTGCCGCGCGCGGAGATGACGTCGCGGTACGAGGACTATCTGCTCTCCCGCGGTTTTGCGGTGGTGTACGCCGAATCGCTCGGCACCGGCGGGTCGACGGGCTGCCCGACGACAGGGGGTGAGAACGAGACGATCGGTGCGAGGTCCGTCGTGGACTGGCTGAACGGGCGTGCGCCGGCGCGCGCCGAGAGCGGTGATCCGGTACAGGCGGACTGGACCACGGGCAAGACGGCGATGATGGGCGTGTCCTACAACGGGACGCTGCCGAACGCTGTCGCGAGCACCGGGGTCGAGGGCCTCGAGACGATCGTGCCGATCGCGGCGATCTCCGAGTGGTACGACTACTACCGGGAGAACGGCGCCGTCGTCGCGCCAGGGGGTTATCAGGGTGAGGACGCCGATGTGCTCGCCGAGTACGTCTACACCCGCGACGACAGGGAGATCTGCCGGCCCGTGATCGACGAGCTGGCACGTCGGCAGGACCGGGTCACCGGCGACGACAGTGACTTCTGGCAACACAGGTCCTATCTGGACGACGCGGGCAACGTGCAGGCCTCGGTGCTGGCCGTGCACGGCCTTTCGGACTGGAACGTGACGCCGAGCCAGACCGTGCGCTGGTACGAGGCGCTCGCCGACCACGGCGTCGAACGGAAGATCTGGCTGCACCAGTTCGCGCACACGGACCCGTACGGCGTGCGCAAGGAGGCGTGGCTGCGGACGCTGAACCGGTGGTTCTCGCACTATCTCTACGGCATCGACAACGGCGTCGACGCGGAACCGCGTGCGACGATCCAGCGTGAGGACGAGTCGTGGCACGACGAGGCGGATTGGCCCGCGGCCGGTGCCGAGGACGCGCGACTGCACCTGCGTCCGGGCGGTGACGGTGTCGGCGGGCTGTCGCCCGACGGTGCGCAGCACGGCCGACCGGTGACGGAGTCACTGACCGACGACGCATCGAAGAAGGTCGAGCAGCTCGTGGACGCGAAGACGTCCCCGCATCGGCTGCGCTATGCCACCGAGGCCGTCCCGAATGCGGTGCGGTTGAGCGGAACACCGTCGGTGGACCTGCGTGTCTCGTTCGACCGGCCCGCGGCGAACGTGACCGGCGTCCTCGTCGATCGCGCTCCGGACGGCAGCTCGCACGTCATCACACGCGGCTGGGCGGATCCACAGAATCGGCACGACCGCGCATCGACGCGGCCGGTGCGGCCCGGGCAGTCGTACCGCCTGTCGTTCGACCTGCAGCCGCAGGATTACGTGTTGGACGAGGGGCACCGTCTCGAGTTCGCGGTGCTCTCCAGTGACCACGACTTCACGTTGCGGCCGCGGCCGGGCACCGGGATCACGGTGGACGTGAAGCACTCGTCGGTCACGGTTCCGACCGTCGGCGGGGCCGGCGCGGTCCAGTAGGTGTCAGGCCGGGCCCGGCGACAGTCCGACCGGCGCCGGGTTGGCCTGGGCAGGGGGGCGGTGCTCGGGGCGAACAGTTCCAGGGCGAGCGAGGCCCCAGGGCGAGTGAGGTACAGGGCGAGTGAGGTACAGGGCGAGTGAGGTACAGGGCGAGTGAGGTCCAGGGCGAGTGAGGTCCAGGCCGAACAGGAGGGGCCGGGCCGGTTTCCGAATCGGCCCGGCCTCCTGCCTTGCGGGTCGGCCGCCGGTGGCGGGCGCGGCACCCTAACGCCTGCCACCGACAGTTCCGCGTTCCGGCGTCGGCCCGGCCGCGAGTTGTCCACGTCGTACGAGCGTGTCCACAGATTTCCCGCGGTGCCGCCCGACGCGTTCGCGCCGCCGCATCGTGGAGGCATGAGCACTTCATCGACGACCAATCCCGAGTTCGGCACGCGGGTCGACCTGCGCAGTCCGGAACAGCTCCTCGCGGCCCTTCCGTATCTGCTCGGGTTCACGCCCGCCGATTCTCTGGTGCTGCTGGCGCACGCACCGGACGGCCCTGAGGCCGACACCGTCGGCCACGTCATGCGCGTCGACATCCCGGATGTGGCGGCGGTACCCGAGCTGGAGCCGCCGCTGCGCGTCCCGCTGGCGGATGCCGCTGCCGTGACCGTCGTACTCGTCGGCGGTATCGCACCGGACGAAGGGCCTGCGCACCGCGACGTGATGCGGGCGCTGACCGCCGTGATGACCGATCTCGGCGTACCGATCAACCACGCGCTGTGGGCATCGGAGATCCGGCTCGGGGCGCGCTGGTGCTGCTACGGGGACGAAATGTGCGGCGGTGAACTGCCGGATCCGACGGCCTCGACCATGGCGGCGGTGACGACGCACGCGGGACAGTTGACCTACGCCAGCCGGGAGGCGATGGAAGGCGCGTTGGATCCGGAAGGGGCGGCGGTGCTCGCTCGGCGGGCGGCCCTGCTGGACCTGGCCGCCTCTCGCGACGAGACGGACCCGGCCTGCCGCGACGAGGAGATCGAGAACGCCTGTGCGCTCGTCGGCGACGTACTCGCGCGGTTCCGGAGCGGGGTGGGCGGCACCGGGCCCGTGTTGTCCGATCGGGAGATCGTGGAGTTGGCACGTGCCCTGACGCACCACGAGGTGCGGGACGCGTCGTTCGGCGTGTGCTGGCCACCGCGAAGCGATCTGGCCGTGGCCGCCGAGCGTCTCTGGACCGTGCTGGTGCGCGGCGTTCCGGCCCCGGAGCGGGCGGAAGCGGCGTCACTGCTCGCCTACACCGCCTATCTCCGCGGCGACGGTCCGCTGGCCGGGGTCGCCGTGAGGAAGGCGCTCGAGTCGCATCCGGGGCACACGCTGGCTCAACTCCTCGACCGGGCGCTGGCACACGCCGTGCCGCCCGAGACGCTCGCCGGCCTCGCGCGGAACCGGGGAAGGCACTTGGCGCTTCGTGCCGGCGGGTCGGGTGCGCCCGGCGCGACCCGTGGACCGGGAGGCGCCGGGCCGTAGGTCACCGGCGGCCCGCGGAACGGCGGTCCTGCGTGAACCGCCATGCGTCGGCCACGATCCCGTGCAGGTCTGTGTGCACAGGCTTCCAGCCCAGGTCCGCACGCGCCTTCTCGGACGACGCCACGAGCACGGCCGGGTCACCGTCCCGCCGCGGTGCGACGGCCGCCGGGATGTCGTGCCCGGTGACCTCGCGACAGGTGTCGATCACCTCGCGCACGGAGAAACCGGTCCCGTTGCCGAGGTTGTAGATCTCGTGCCGGCCTTCACGGGCGTGTTCGAGCGCGAGCAGGTGTGCGTCGGCGAGGTCGGTGACGTGGATGTAGTCGCGGACCGCGGTGCCGTCGGCGGTCGCGTAGTCCTCGCCGAAGATCTGGACCTGTTCACGGTCGCCCGTGGCGACCTGCAGCACGATCGGGATCAGGTGCGTCTCGGTGGCGTGGCGCTCACCGAACGCGCCGTGGGCGCCGGCGACGTTGAAGTACCGCAGGCTGGTCGCCGCGAGGCCGTGGGCGCGAGCGTAACTGGTGATCGCGTAGTCGATGGCCAGCTTCGTCGCACCGTAGGTGTTCGTGGGCCCGGTCGGGGCCGTCTCCGGGATCGGACTGACGTCCGGTTCGCCGTAGGTGGCGGCGGTCGAGGAGAACACCAGCCGAGGCGTGTTGTGCGTCCGCATCGCGTCGAGCAACCGCAGGGAGGTGAGGACATTGCCCCGCCAGTAGAGGCCTGGGTCCTGCATGGACTCGCCGACGAGCGACTTCGCCGCGAAGTGCAGCACGCCGTCGAAGCCCTGGCTGAGCAACGTCTGGGCGACGTCGGCGGCGTCGCCCTGGATGAAATGGACTCCGTCCGGAACCGCGTCGGCATGCCCCGTGGACAGGTCGTCGACGACGGTGACGTCGTGGCCGGCTTCGACGAGCCGGGCGGCGCACACGCTGCCGACGTACCCGGCGCCGCCGGTGACGACCAGCTTCATCGGACTGCGGGACAGGGCCGGGTCGGTGGGCATGTTCCGGGCCTTCCTGATCGGGTGCGAACGGTGGACGGGTGACATCCGGCCGGGCCGGTGGACCGGTGTCGCCGCGCCGCTGTGGTGGGCCGCCGTCGCCGGGCCAGGGCAGTGTGCCGGCAAGCGAGCCGACGACTGGACCGACGACAGATGGACCGATGACGACTGGACCGATGACGACTGGACCGATGACGACTGGACCGATGACGACTGGACCGACGACAGTGTGCCGCAGCCCTGTCGTGCCGCTGTGGCGAGGTCGTCACCGGTCGCGGCCGGCTCCGGCGGACGGCACGGCGACGAACATGCGCGGTCTGCGGTACCCGGCCGTGTCGAACGCCGTGGTCACGGCCGCTTCGACAGCGTGGCGATCGTTCTCGCGGACCAGCGCGATGGCCGACCCGCCGAAGCCGCCGCCCGTCATGCGAGAGCCCAGCGCGCCCGCCGTGCGCGCCGTGTCGACCGCGAGGTCCAGCTCGGGACAGGAGATGCGGTAGTCGTCGCGCATGCTCACGTGTGAAGCGTCCAGCACGGGCCCGATGTCGGCGATCCGGCCGTCCCGCAGGTACCGGGACGCTTCGAGCACGCGTGCGTTCTCCGTGACGATGTGCCGGACGAGCGGTACCAGGTCCGCAGGGAGCCGGTCGAGGGCGTCGTCCAGGGTGTCCGGGGTGACATCGCGCAGCGCGGGCAGACCGAGCAGCCGCGCGGCCTTCTCGGTACCGGCCCGCCGGTCGCCGTACTCGGACCCGCCCAGCGAGTGCTTGACCTGCGTGTCGATGACGAGCACCGACAGGCCGGCGCCCGTCGCGTTGAACGGCACCTGCTCGGTGTCACCGGACCGGCAGTCGAGGAAGAGCACGTGCCCGTCGACGCAGCACATCGACGCCGTCTGGTCGAGCGAGCCGGTCGGGACGCCGACGAACTCGTTCTCGGCGCGCTGTGCCCACCGCGCGATCTCGGCGCGCCGGGCCGCCTGCTGGTCGTGCTCGCCCGCCAGGCCGAGCAGTGCCATCGCCGTGGCGCATTCGATCGCGGCGGACGACGACAGCCCGGCTCCGGTCGGCACGTCCCCGGCGATCACCAGGTCGGCGCCCCGGTCGACGGTCCAGCCGTCCGTCTCGGCGCCGCCACCGATACCGGCCTCGCGCAGCACCCAGGCCACGCCTGCCGGATAACCGGACCAGCCGTCCGGCGTGCCGGGCCGCAGATCGGACACGGCCACGGGCGCCTCGGTGTGGACGCGACCGTCGGAGCCCACGGTGGCGAACGTCAGCTTGCCGTCCTCGCGGGGCGCGGCAGCGGCAGCGAGACGGTGGGGAAGTGCGAACGGCAGCACGAACCCGTCGTTGTAGTCGGTGTGCTCGCCGATGAGGTTCACCCGTCCCGGAGCCGACCACACCCCTGCGGGTGCCCGGTCGTGGACGGATCGGAACGCGTCGTCGGCGGTGTCGGCGGGGCCGGCCGCCGTCGCCTGGTCCGAGGCCGTCACCGGGTCTGAGCCAGAACGGCGTGCAGGACGTTCGTGTTCACGGTGCCCGAGGCCGCGTCGTCCGACACCTCGACGGAGGTGCCCGCGTTCTTGCCGACGTGGACCGTCCGGCCCGGCACGATGCCGACCGCCTTGAGCTGCGCCATGAGCGTCTCGTCGCTCTGCACGTGCTCGGCGATGCGGCGGATCTCGACCTTGCCGCCACCCGAGCGCGCCACGTCGTCCAACCGCACGAGGTCGGCCTCCGCGGGCGGGGCGGGTTCGCCGCCGTCACCGAGTTTGTCAAGGCCCGGGATCGGGTTGCCGTACGGCGAGGTGGTCGGCTGGTTCAGCAGTGTGACGAGCTTGCGTTCCACGGCTTCGCTCATCACGTGTTCCCAGCGGCAGGCCTCGCTGTGGACGTGTTCCCACTCCAGGCCGATGACGTCGACGAGTAGCCGCTCCGCCAGCCGATGCTTGCGCATCACGGCGATCGCGAGCTCGCGTCCGTGCTCCGTCAGCTGCAGGTGCCGGTCGTCTGCCACGACGACCAGGCCGTCCCGTTCCATGCGCGCCACTGTCTGGCTCACCGTCGGACCGCTCTGCTCCAGCCGCTCCGCGATTCGTGCGCGCAGCGGGGTGACACCTTCCTCTTCGAGCTCGAAGATGGTGCGCAAGTACATCTCTGTGGTGTCGATGAGATCGTTCACGCCTGTCCCCTTTGTTCGCCGAACTCATGGTAGTCCTCGCCCCCGACGAAGCGGTCGGCCGTCAGGTGCCGCGATCTCGCGCGGGTGGTGTGGTAATCACAGACCGGCGCCGCTGCGGAGCACCCGTCGGCAGCGCCGGAGGCCGCCCGCGCCGCTCCCTGAATGAGGGCTCCCTAGACAAGGAACGTCACCGATGCCCGAAACCATGCCCGATTCGCAGTCCGCGTCGTTCGGCCCGGTCGTCAGCACCGCCGAGCTGGCCGCAGCGCTCGACGGCCCGGCCGGCGAGCGGCCGGTGGTGCTCGACGTGCGCTGGCGGCTCCTCGGACCACCGGGGGCCGAATCGTACGCCGAGGGCCACGTGCCCGGAGCCGTGTTCGTCGACGTCGACACGGAACTCGCCGGTACGCCGGGTGCCGCGGGGCGCCACCCGCTGCCGGATCCCGGCGAGCTGCAGCGCGTGCTGCGGGCCGCAGGCGTGCGCAGCGACCGACCGGTCGTCGCCTACGACGATGCCGACTCGTCGGTCGCCGCCCGTGCGTGGTGGCTGCTGCGCTGGGCCGGCCACGACCGCGTGGCCGTGCTCGACGGCGGGTTCGCCGCCTGGCAGGCCGAGGGCAGGCCCGTGACCACAGAGATCCCCGCGCCGGCTCAGGGCGACGTGACCGTCGACCCCGGCCACCTGCCCGTGCTCGACGCCGACGGCGCGGCTGCACTGGCCCGTGAGGGCGTCCTCCTCGACGCGCGGGCCCACGAGCGGTACATCGGCGACCACGAGCCCGTCGACCCGCGCGGCGGCCACATCCCGGGCGCGCGCAACGCCCCATTCGCGGCCCACGTCGAGGCAGACGGACACTGGCGCAGCCCCGAGCAGCTGCGCGAACACTTCGCGCGCCTCGGCGTCGGCACCGCCGGTGCGGAGCCGGGAACCGCGGATCCGGCCACACCGGCAACGGGCACCGAACTCTCGAACACCGAGTCCTCGAACACCGAGTCCTGGGGTGCCGCGAGCCCGGGTCGGTCGGTCTCGGCGGCCGCGGCGTCGGCGGCGTCGGCGATGTCCGGTGTCGGTGCCTACTGCGGATCGGGCATCACGGCCAGTTCGGTCGTGCTCGCCCTCGAACGCGCGGGCTGCGAGCGGCCGGCCGCGCTGTACGCGGGCTCGTGGTCGAACTGGTCGGCGGACCCGAACCGGCCGGCCGCGACAGGCGACGAGCCGGGCTGATCTTCACCCTCGACTCGGCGCCGGTGGCAGCTACGCTCTGGGCATGTCTCCCTCCGCCGTCGTCTGGGACCCCGCGCTGCTGGCCTACGACATGGGCGACCAGCACCCGTTCAACCCGGTGCGGCTGCACCTGACGATGCGGCTCGCGGCGGCGCTCGGCGTGCTCGACGACGTGCCGCTGCTGAGTCCCGAGCCGGCAGGAGCCAAGGACCTCTACCGCGCACACTCCGCCGAGTACCTCGAGGCCGTGCAGCAGGCTCCGATGGCGGGCTGGGACGTCGGTCACGGCCTCGGGACCGAGGACAACCCGCTCTTCACCGACATGCACGACGCGGCCTCGCTTGTCGTCGGCTCCACGCTGCTGGGTGCCCGGTGTATCGCCGAGGGGAGAGCGCAGCGGGCGGTGAGCATCGCGGGCGGGCACCATCACGCGATGCAGGACCGTGCCGCGGGGTTCTGCATTTACAACGACTGCTCGGTGGCGATCTCGTGGCTGCTCGAACAGGGCTACGACCGCATCGCGTACGTCGACACGGACGTGCACCACGGCGACGGGGTGCAAGCGGCGTTCGTCGGCGATCCGCGGGTGCTGACGATCTCGCTCCACCAGCATCCGTTCACGCTCTTCCCCGGGACCGGATATTCGAGCGAGATCGGTGCGGGCGACGGCGAGGGCCGTGCCGTCAATGTTCCGTTGCCGCCGCACACCGGTGACGCAGGGTGGCTGCGCGCGTTCCACGCGGTGGTGCCATCGCTGCTCGAGGCGTTCCGTCCGCAGGTCCTGGTCACCCAGTGCGGTGTCGACTCGCACCGCGAGGATCCGCTGGCGGATCTGTCGCTCACGGTCGACGGGCACCGGGCGATCTACCGGGAGCTGCGTGCGCTGGCCGAGCGCTGGGCCGAGGGTCGCTGGCTCGCCGTCGGTGGCGGGGGCTATCAGCTGATGCGGGTCGTGCCCCGGTCCTGGACGCATCTGATCGCGACGGTGCTCGACCACGACGTCACGCCGGACGTCCCGCTGCCCGTGGAATGGACGGACCTGGTGCGCGGCGTGGCGCCGTCCGCCGAGGTGCCGCCGACCATGTCCGACGGCGCCGACGTGGGGTACTCGCCGTGGGGTGACGGCCTCGACGACGCCGTGGACGCGGCGATACGTGACACCCGCCGGGCCGTGTTCCCCCTGCACGGACTGGATCCGGACGATCCGAGGGACTGAACCGCCATGACCGACCAGCAGCATTCCTCCGGTACGGATGAGACCTCGAGCGCGGGCTCCGGCGAGTCGGGTTCGGGCGCGGGTACCGGCGGCGCGATGGATACCGGTGCGATGGATACCGGTGCGATGGACGCCGGTGGCGGTGCGGAGGCCGCAGCCACGGCGGCTGCCGGCGCCCACACGGGCGAGCACGGGGAGCCGGACCCGTTCGACTATCCCCGTGAGTGGGAGGCCGACGTCGTGCTCTCCGACGGCGGCACGGTGCACATGCGGCCGATCGTGCCGAGCGACGCCGACCGGGTCGTCGCGCTGCACAGCAGGTTGTCCGAACGCACGCGCTACCTGCGCTACTTCGGGGCCTACCCGCGGATCCCCGCGCGTGATCTCAAGCGGTTCACCACCGTCGATCACCGCAGTCGCGTGGCGTTCATCGCGCTGCTCGGCGACGACGCCGTGGCGGTCGGACGGTACGAGGGTCTCGACGGCGACTCCGCGGAGGTGGCGTTCGTCGTCGACGACGCCCATCAGGGTCGTGGACTGGGGTCGATCCTGCTGGAGCACCTCGCCGCGGCGGCACGGGAGTCGGGGCTGCGCCGGTTCGTGGCCGAGGTCCTCGCCGAGAACTCGGCGATGGTGCGGGTGTTCCGGGACGCGGGCTACCAGGTGAGCCGTGCCTTCGAGGAAGGTGTGGTGCACCTCGAGTTCGACATCGACCCCACCGAGGATTCTCTCGAGGTGGCTCGCGCCCGCGAACAGGCCGCGGAGGCGCGCAGCGTGCACAACCTGTTGCACCCGCGGTCGGTGGCCGTCATCGGAGCTTCGACCGATCCGACGAAGATCGGCTACGCGGTGCTGACCAACCTGTTGGGCGCCGACTTCTCCGGGCCGGTCTATCCGGTCAACGCCGAGCACGCGTCCGTGCGCGGGGTGCGGGCCTACCGGTCGGTGCTGGACATCCCGGATCCGGTTGATCTCGCGGTGGTCGCCGTGCCCGCCGATCAGGTCGAGGCGGTGCTCGACGGTGCGCTGGCGAAGGGCGTCAAGACGCTCGTCATCGTCTCGGCCGGGTTCGCCGAGGCCGGCCCGCACGGTGCGCACGCGGAGCTGCAGCTCGTCGGCGAGGCGCGGGCGCACGGGATGCGCGTGGTCGGTCCGAACGCGCTCGGCGTGCTCAACACCGACCGGCGGGTGCGGCTCAACGCGACACTCGCACCGCAGTTGCCGAAACCCGGCCGCACCGGATTCTTCTGCCAGTCGGGTTCGCTGGGAACGGCGATCCTGGCCGACGCCGAGGCGCGCGGGCTCGGGTTGTCGACGTTCGTCTCGGCGGGTAACCGCGCCGACGTCTCCGGTAACGATCTGCTGCAGTACTGGGAAACCGATCCGAACACCGACGTCGTGCTGCTGTACCTGGAGTCGTTCGGAAACCCGCGCAAGTTCGCCCGCCTCGCGCGGCGGCTCGCGCGCACCAAGCCGATCGTCGCCGTGAAATCGGGCAGGCACGCCGTCCGCCCCCAGCTCGCGGCGACGTCGACCGAGATCGACGAGTCGAGTGTGCAGGCTCTGTTCGAGCAGGCCGGTGTCGTCCGCGTGGACTCGTTGGCGCAGTTGTTCGACACGGCGCTGGTACTCGCCCATCAGCCGTTGCCGGCCGGCTCTCGGGTGGGGATCGTGGGTAACTCGAGTGCGATCGGCCTGCTCGCGGCGGACACGGCGAGGGGGAACGGCCTCGAACTCGGTATCGAGCCGGTCGACATCGGACCGCAGGCCTCGCCGGAGGAATTCGCAGAGGCGGTCGGCGAGGCGCTCGACTCGCCGCACGTGGATGCGCTGGTCGCCGTGTTCGCCCCGCCCGTGTCGATCCCGGGCACGGCGTACGCGCGCGCGTTACGCGAGACGGTGCAGGCGCGGGAAGCCGCGGACAAGCCGATCGTGTCCACGTTCCTCGCCGTCGAAGGTGTGCCGGCCGAGCTGGCGACTCTCGGGGAGCAGGGGCAGCCGGTGGTCGGTTCGATACCGAGTTATCCCAGTCCGGAGCGGGCGGTGAACGCACTCGCCAGGGTCATCCGGTACGCCGAGTGGCGCGCACGGCCCCAGGGTGCGGTCGTAAGGCCCGACGGCCTGCATCCGGAACGAGCGCAGGGACTGGTGCGGGAGTGGCTGCCGGCCGAGGCCCGGCATGCGGGTGAGAACGCGGACCACGGCGCAGCCGGGGAGGGCCCCGCAGCAGGGAAGGGCAGCGGGGCAGGGAAGGGCAGCGGGGCCGCGGAGGACGGCGCGGCCGGGACGGACGGCGTCGGCGGGGCCGCGGGCGTTCCGGCGGGTGCCCACCCTGCCGGACAGCGGTCCGGTGACCGGGACGTCCGGCTGGCCGATGCGGAGCTGGTCCGGCTGCTCGAGTGCTACGGCATCGATGTCGTGCCGTTCCGGGTGGTGACCGGCGAGGACGAGGCTGCCGCGGTCGCGGCCGAGCTCGGCTACCCGGTGACGCTGAAGGCCTACGACGACACTCTGCGCGGCAGGCCCGACCTGGCCGGGGTTCGGCTCGATCTCACCTCCGACGACTCCGTGCGCACGAGTTACCGCGATCTGCGCGACACCTCGGGCATGGCCGAGATCTATGTGCAGCGCATGGCACCCAAGGGGATCTCATGCGTCATCGGCCTGCAGGACGATCCTTCGTTCGGCACACTCGTCTCGTTCGGACTGTCCGGAGTGGTCAGTACACTGCTCGGCGATCGTGCGTTCCGGGCGGTTCCGCTGACCGATGTGGACGCGGCGACGCTGGTGCGGGAACCGCGGACGGCGCCGCTGCTGACGGGTTACCGCGGTGACGAGCCGGCCGACCTGGATGCGCTGCAGGACCTCATGCTCCGGGTCGCGGCGCTGGGGGAGGACAACCCGGAGGTGCGGTCGCTGGTCCTCGACCCGATTCTCGCCTCGCCGGAGGGAGCGTTCGTCACGAACGCGCGGATCGTCCTCGGTTCGCCGCCGTCTCGTCCCGACAGCGGACCCCGGCGGTTGCGGCAGCTCAACGCGCCTGCCGGCTGACCGGTGCGTGGCTGCCCGACCCGGGGAGCGGGCGGTAGGTGTCACCGGTGCGTTGCCACACCGGGTCGCCGCAGTCGGGTCCGTCGGCAGCGAGCCACCGTTTGATCACCTTGAACGTCGCCGTTCTCGGCAGGTCGGTGGTCACGCGGACGTACCGGGGGCGCTGTTTCGGGCCGAGATCGTCCTGCGCGTCGAGGAACCGCGCGAACTCGTCCGGACCGGGTGACGCTCCGCCGGCAGGGACGATCGCCGCCATTACCTCGTCGCCGACCCGCCCCGGCACGGCGTACACCACGGCCTCGGCGATCGCGGGGTGGCGGACGAGTATGCGTTCGATCGGAGCCGTGCCCAGGTTCTCGCCGTCGACGCGGACCCAGTCGGCCGTGCGCCCGGCGAAGTAGGCGAAGCCGTCGGCGTCGACGTAGGCCAGATCGCCCGTGTGGTACCGGCCGTCCCGGACGCGATCGGCGTCGGCCGCGGAATCGTTGTAGTAACCCGCGAACCAGCCCGGTCCCGACACGTTGACGAGTTCGCCGACGGCGGTGTCGGCGTTGCGGAGCTCGCCGTCCGGTCCGAACTCAGCGGTCTCGCACGTCTCGCCGGTGTCGGGGTCGAGGATGTGCACCCCGTCGGTGAGTCTGCCCAGTGATCCCGGCGGCGTGTCGGGGGTCCTCGAGAAGCCGATGCCGCCCTCCGTCGACCCGTACGCGTCGACGACGCGGCAGCCGAACCGCTCCGCGAACGCGTTGAGGTCGGCCTCGGCGCCCTCGTTGCCGTAGACGAGGCGCAGTGGGTTGTCGGCGTCGTCGGAACCGGGCGGGGTGGCGAGCACGTAGGAGAGGGGCGTGCCGACGTAGTTGGCGTACGTGGCCCCGAACCGGCGCACGTCCGACAGGAACCCGCTCGCGGAGAACCGGTCCCGAAGCGCGATGGCCGCCCCCGCGGCGAGTCCGACCGCCCACCCGGCCATGATCGCGTTCGAATGGAACATCGGCATCGCGATGTAGGTGGTGTCGGTGGTCGACAGGCCGAACCGGTCGGCCAGCATCCGCCCCGGACCTGCGATCTTGCCGTGGGTGCAGCGCACGGGTTTCGGGTCGCCGCTCGTGCCGGACGTGAAGATCAGCATCAGCAGGTCGTCCGGTCCCGCGGGAGCCTGCTCGGTGGACACCCCGGCATGCGCCGCGACCAGATTCGTCCACTCCGGACCGTCGAGGTCGAGCACCGGAACGCCGGGGTCGGCGTCGAGCAACGGCCGGTAGGACGACTGCGTGAGTACCACGCGGCAGTCCGACACCCGCACGTCCCTGGTCAGCGCCGGACCGCGCCGGGTCGGGTTCAACCCCACGAGGACCGACCCCGACAGCGCGCAGCCGCCGAGCAGGAACGCGAACTCGGGGAGGTTGTCGGCGAGGACGCCCACGTGTGGCGGCCCGTCGCCGGGCAGGCCGCTCAGCAGTTCCCGCAGGGCGGCTCCGCGGGCGGCGGATGTGGCGACCACCTCGTCCCACGTCCACGTGCCCTCGTGGGTCTTCAAGCCCGGTTCCGTGCGCCCCGCCTGCGCGAGCAGCAACTCGGACACCGTCCCGGCCGCCGTCATGCCAGCAGCTCCCCGAGCCGGTTGAGCTGTGCCGTCGCGCCGCCCCCGGCGAACTCGTTCCGTTTCGCCGCCACGAAATATCGGTGCACGTCGTGTTCGACGTCGATGCCGACACCGCCGTGGACGTGCACGGCCGTGTGCGCCACTCGGTGCCCGGCCTCGGCGGCCCAGTACTTCGCGGTTGCGATCGCGACATCGACGTCGGTGTCGCGGGTGTCGACCCCGCCGTCACCGGTTCCGTCGTCGGAAGTCTCGCCGTCGGCCGACGCCAGTCGCCACGCCGCCTGCCAGAGCGTAAGCCGCACGGCATCGACGTCGACGTAGCCGTCGGCCAGGCGGTGCCGCACCGCCTGGAAGCCGCCGATCGGTGTGCCGAACTGGTGGCGCTGGCCCGCGTAGTCCGCCGTCAGCTCGAGTGCGCGCTCCACGACGCCGAGCTGGCGCGCGCACCCGCCGAGCGTCAAGCGCCTGCGGAGGAACGGCACCGACTCGGCGGGCAGGACCGCCTGCGGCCGGACGCCGCGTGCGCGGACCAACGCGGCGTCGGCGTGATCAACCACGCGCTGGGGTTCGACGTCCAGCCCGGACGCGTCCGCGGCGACCAGCGCGAGCACGTCGCCGCCGGTCGCGGTCGCCTGCACCAACAGGCCGTCGGCGAACGCCCCGTACGGCACGGCCTGAGCCTCACCGCTCAACCCGCCCTCCGCGTCGAGGGCGAACCCCGTCGGAGCCCCGTCGTCCGGCACGGCTGCACTCACCACCGCCTGGCCCCGCACAGCGGGAACGACCCACCGTTCGAGCAGCTCACCACCGCCGAACTCGGCCAGCACCGACCCCGCGGGAGCGATCGCAGGCACGTACGGCACGGCCGCGACGGCTCGCCCCAGCTCGTGCCCGATCGCGCACTGCTCGAGCACGCCGAAACCGCCGCCTCCGACCGTCGACGGCAGAGCCGCGTCCAGCACCCCGGAGGAGGCGAGCGCCTGCCACAGTTCGCGGTCGAACCCGCCGGTCCCGTGCGGAGCTCCCGGTGGGTGGTCACCCGCGATCCGGCGGGTCAGCTCCGCGAGGTCGCGCTGCGCCTCGGTGTAGGTGAAATCCATCGACGTCTCCTCGCTAGCTCCGACAGGCAGTGATGCGGTGGGCAGTGGTCCGACGGGCAGTGATCCGGCGGGTGCTCCGGCGGCGGGTGGTGCTCGTCAGCGGGTCACGGGCAGGCCGAGCGCAGTGGCTCCGATGATGTCCCGCTGGATCTCGTTGGTGCCGCCGCCGAACGTGAGGATCAGCGCCGACCGGTGCGCCCGTTCGATCCGGCCCTGCAGCACCGCACCCGGGCTGCCCTCGCGGACCAGCCCGCCCGCGCCCAGTACCTCGAGCAGCAGTCGGTAGGCCTCGGTCGCCAGTTCCGTGCCGAACACCTTCGTCGCGGATGCATCGGCGGGTGCGACCCCGCCGGCGTCGGCGGTCGAGGCGATCTTCCAGTTGCGCAGTTTGAGATAGTCGGCGTGGGCGTGCACGCGCGCCAGGTGCGCCCGCACCCACTCCTGGTCGATGACGCGGCTGCCGTCCGCCCGCTTGGCCTCCCGTGCCCACGTGACGACCTCCTCGAGCGCGGCCTGCAGCGGGGCGGCGGAGGTGAGCGCGACGCGTTCGTGGTTGAGCTGATTGGTGATCAGCGGCCAGCCCGCGTTCTCCTCGGCGATCCGGGCGGAAACGGGGACGCGCACGTCCGAGTAGTACGTCGCGCTCGTGCCCGGCCCGGCGACGGTGTGAACCTTCGTCCACGAGAAGCCCGCTGCGGACGTCGGCACGGCCAGCACGCTGATCCCTTTGTGCCGCTTCGCGTCCGGATCGGTGCGCGCGGCGAGCCACACGTAGTCGGCGTACTCGATGAGACTGGTCCACATCTTCTGGCCGTTGATGACGTACTCGTCGCCGTCTCGCACCGCACGGGTCCGCAGCGCCGCGAGATCGGTGCCCGCGTCGGGCTCGGAGTAGCCGATGGCGAAGTGGAGGCGCCCGCTCGCGATGCGCGGCAGGAAGTACTCCTTCTGCTCGGGAGTGCCGTACCGCATGATGGTCGGGCCGATCGTGTTGATCGTCAGGAACGGCACCGGCACGCCCGCGATCGCCGCCTCGTCGGTGAAGATCAGCTGGTCGAGCATCGACCGCGCCTGTCCGCCGTACTCCTGCGGCCAGCCGAGCGCGAGCCAGCCGTCCTCGCCGAGCCTGCGCACGATCTCCTTGTACGCCACCCCGTCGCCGTACTCTCCCCCGCCGGCTACGCCCTCATTGGCGGGGGGACCCCCATTCCCGCCGGCTACGCCCTCATTGGCGGGGGGACCCCCATTCCCGCCGGCTACGCCCTCGCCGGCGGGGGTGCCGCCGGTGCCATGGCCCTCGGTGCGGAGCCCGTCGCGCAGCTCCGGCGTCATGAGCGTGGCGAAGTACGCGCGCAGCTCGTCGCGAAGCCGGTCGTGCTCCGGTGTGTACGCGATCCGCATCCGATCCTCCCGTGGGCCGTTGGACGTAGTGAGGGACCTGGCCGTGACGCCCGCCGGTCAGGTCGCATCGCCGTCGACCCGGCCCGGCCACAGCGGCGGACCCTGCCGACCTTGAGTGTAGAACAGGTTCTATTTGAGGGAACAGGTCCGACCGCGTCGACTTGTCGGGCGCGATGCATTGTCCCCGCGCAGTGGTTCTAAACGCGCTATCAAGCCTCGGTGAGAACCCGAGCAATCCGCCCTTGCCAAGAATGAGAACAAATTCTATTGTCGGTCGCGATGTGAGCCGCGGTGAGCCAGCACACACCACCGGCCGCGTCGCCCACCGAGCAGGCTTCAACGAGGAGGCAGTACGTGAGAGCGGCCGTTCTGCACGAGATCGGGAACGACAAACTCGACCTGCGCGACGACGTGACGGTCGCCGGACCGGGTCCGGGCGAGGTGCGCGTGCGGGTGCGTGCTTCGGGCATCTGCCACAGTGATTTGTCCGCGATGACCGGAACGCTGCCCGCGATGGCGCCGGGGGTCGTCGGGCACGAGGGAGCGGGCGAGGTCGTCGCCGTCGGCGACGGCGTGGACCACCTGCAGCCCGGCGACCACGTCACGATGTCGTTCGTGCCGCCGTGCGGGCACTGCCCCGACTGCGTGCGCGGGGAACTGAACCTGTGCGCGGTGCACGTCATCGACGCGTTCACCACGGCGAGGTTCCGGATCGGCGATCAGCAGCTGTTCGGCTTCTCCGGGCTCGGCACGTTCGCCGAGGAGCTCGTCGTACCGGCGCCTGCTGCGGTGAAGGTCGACCCGGACGTGCCGTTCGAGACCGCGGCGCTCATCGCGTGCGGCGTGCTCACCGGCGTCGGGGCGGTACTCAACACCGCGAAGGTCGAACCGGGCTCGACCGCGATCGTGTACGGCTGCGGCGGCGTGGGCATTTCGGTCATCCAGGGCTTGCGCATCGCCGGAGCCACCACGATCGTCGCCGTCGATCCGGTCACCGCGAAGCACGACGTCGCCACGCGGTTCGGCGCGACCCATGCGGTGACGCCCGACCAAGTGGAGGAGACCAAGCACCAGCTGACGGCCTCCCAGGGATTCGACTACGCCTTCGACGTCGTCGGCGCCCCCGCGACGATCCGCGCAGGATGGGACCACTCCCGCCGCGGCGGTTCCGTCGTCGTGGTGGGCGCGGGCAAGGCCGACGCGATGGTCGAGTTCAGCGCGCAGGAATTGTTCCTGCACGACAAGAAGATCCTCGGCTCGCTCTACGGATCCGCGCACGTCGAACGCGACACGGCCGCCATGCTGCGCTTCTGGCGTGCGGGCATGCTCGACCTCGACGGCATGATCAGCCGCCGCATCGGGTTCGACGACCTCAACGCCGGACTCGAGACGCTGCGCGACGGCAGCGGCGACGTGATCCGCCAGGTGGTGACCTTCGGGTGACGGGGACCGTGCTCGACGGCCGGGTCGCGATCGTCACCGGCGCCGGTGCCGGGCTCGGCCGTGCCGAAGCGCTCGAACTCGGCAGGCAGGGCGCCGCGCTGGTCGTCAACGACGTCGCCGACGAGGCCGCCCGCGCCACGGTGGCCGCCGTCGAGGAGGTCGGCGGCAAGGCGCTGGCCGTGGCCGGTGACGTCGGCGAGCGCGCCACGGCGGATGCGCTCCTCGCCGCGGCGACCGAGCACTTCGGCGGGCTGCACCTCGTGGTGAACAATGCCGGCCTGGTGCGGGACAAGATGTTGTTCAACCTCACCGACGACGACTGGGACACCGTGGTCCGGGTGCACTTGCGCGGGCATTTCCTGTTGTGCCGCGGCGCGTTGCAGTACTGGCGCGGAGTGTCCAAAACCGACGGCGGCCCGGCGTACGGCCGGATCGTCAACACCGCGTCGGAGGCGTTCCTGTCCGGTCCCGCCGGGCAGGCGAACTACGGCGCGGCGAAAGCGGGCATCACGGCGCTGACGGTGTCGACCGCGCGGGCGGGCGCCCGCTACGGCGTGCGCGCCAACGCGATCTGCCCGCGTGCGCGCACCGCGATGACCGCCGGCACGTTCGGCGCCGAAGCCCCTGACGGCAACGACCCGCTGTCGACCGACCACGTCGCCCCGTTCGTGGCCTACCTCGGCTCACCGGGTGCCGACCACATCAACGGCCAGGTGTTCGTCGTGCACGGCGGGCATGTGGCACTGCTGAGTCCGCCGTCGATCGAACAGGACTTCGTCACCGGCGGCGAGGCCTGGACGGTCGGCGAACTCGCCGACCGCATCGGCGGCTACTTCGACGACCGCGACCCCGCACACATGTTCTCCGCGACCGACGTGCTGGAACTGGGACAACCGGGACAGGAGACGCGCCCATGACGCTGACCATGCAACCGCACCGCGAGACGGTGGGACTCAAACCGGGCCTGCTCTACATCGACGGCGAATGGGGTGGGGCCACCGACGGTGCCACCTGGACGCACCGGCACCCCGCCACCGGCGAGGACATCGGCGAGCTCGCCGTCGCGTCAGCCTCCGATGTGGACGCCGCCGTCGCCGCGGCGCGCAGGCGGTTCGACTCCGGCGAGTGGTCCAACACCCGCGCGCAGGAGCGCATCGCCGTGCTCCGCCGCTGTGGTGCGCTGCTGCGCGAGCACGCCGAGGAACTGCGCGGGCTGCAGGCGTTGGACAACTCCGTACCAGTCGGTTTCGGCGCGGGTGTCTACGCGGTCTCGGTCGAGGTCGCCGCGGACGTGTTCGACCACCACGCGGGCTGGGTCGACAAGCTCGGTGGCGAAACGCTCACGCCGTATCAGGGCGGGGACCACCTGGCTATGACGTTCCGCGAGCCGATCGGCGTGGTCGCGGCGATCCTCCCGTGGAACGCACCGTTCCTGCTGTTCGCGCAGAAGGTCGCACCCGCGCTCGCGACCGGCTGCACCGTGGTGCTGAAGCCGTCCGAGTACTGCACGTTCACGGTGTTGCGGATGGTGGAGCTGCTGGAGGAGGCGGGCGTGCCCGCCGGCGTGCTCAACGTCGTCACCGGCCCCGGGGATCCGACCGGTGAACGCCTCATCACACATCCCGACGTCGACAAGGTCAGCTTCACCGGTTCGCGCGGGGTCGGCGGCCGGATCGTCGAGGCCTCCGCGGCGACGATGAAACGCGTGTCGCTCGAACTCGGCGGCAAGAGCCCGGCCATCGTGTTCGACGACGCCGCCGACGTCGGTCTCGCCGCGGCCACGACGATCGGTGCCGTGACCCTCGGCCTGTCCGGCCAGGCGTGTGTGGCCAACACGCGCGCGCTCGTGCACCGCAACGTCTACGACGAGTTCATCGCCGCCGCGCAGGGCATGGCGGGCATGGTCAGCTACGGCGACCCGTTCGACCCGGCCGTGATGTCCGCGCCGCTGATCAACGGCAAGCAACTGGAGCGCGTGCTCGGCTACATCGAGCAGGGCAAGGCCGACGGCGCCCGGCTCGTGACCGGCGGGGAGCGCCTCGACGGCGACTACGCGAACGGCAACTTCGTCGCTCCGACCATCTTCGCCGATGTCGACAACTCGTCGACGCTCGCGCAGGAGGAGGTCTTCGGCCCGGTGTTGGCCGTGATCCCGTTCGACGACGAGGACGAGGCCGTCGCGATGGCCAACGACACCGAGTACGGCCTCGGCGCCAGCGTGTTCAGCGCGAACGCTCAGCGCACGTTCCGCATGGCCCGCAAGGTGCGTGCGGGCACGGTGTGTGTCAACGGGTTCCAGATCGAACCGCACCTGCCGTTCGGCGGGTTCAAGCAGTCCGGCCTGGGCCGGGAGGGCGGCAAGTCGTCGATCGAGTCGTTCACCGAGCTCAAGACCGTGCTCATGCCCCTCGGCGACGAGATGATGTGAGTGAGGCGATGACGACACCCGACACGGCCGCGCGCGGGTTGCGGCTCGACGGCAAGATCGCGCTGATCACCGGCGCGGCCGGCGGTCAGGGAGCGGCGTTCGCGCGCAGACTGGTCGCCGAGGGCGCGCAGGTGCTCATCACCGACGTCGAGGACGCCGACGGCAAGGAGCTCGCGGCCGAGCTGTGTGCCGAGCGCGACGGTGCCGCCGCCTACCAACGGCTCGACGTGGGGTCCGAAGAGGACTGGAACTCGGCGATCGAGCGTGTGACCGAGGAATTCGGGCCGCCGAACGTGCTGGTCAACAACGCGGGGTTGCTGCACTTCTCGGAGCTGGAGCACACGTCGCTGGCCGACTACGAGCGGCTCCTGCGCGTCAACCAGATCGGTACGTTCCTCGGTATGCGCGCGGTCGTTGCACCCATGACGGCGGCGGGCGGCGGCTCGATCATCAACCTGTCCTCCGTCGAAGGGCTGGCCGGCATGCCGTACGTCGCGGCGTACACGGCCACGAAGTTCGCGATCCGCGGCATGACGAAGGTGGCGGCCCTGGAACTCGGCGGCAACGGGATTCGCGTCAACTCGGTGCATCCGGGCATGATCGACACCGCCATGGTGCGCAGGTTCACCGGTGAGGACACGGATCTTTCGCCGGTGGGCAGGAAGGTCGCACTCGGCCGGGTCGGCAGACCGGAGGAGATCGCCGGCCTGGTGGCCTTCCTCGCGAGTGACGACAGTTCGTACAGCACGGGGGCCGAGTTCGTGGCCGACGGCGGCGCGACCGCGACCCACGCGTTGAAGCTCTGAGGACCGGGCCGCCGGCACGAGCCGGTGGGCGAGCGCAGGAGGTGTCATGACCGCACGTACGGGTTCGCTCCCGGGCACCGCCGCGTTCGCCCAGGTCGGCCGGCTGACGACGCTGTCGTGGCAGGTGCTCGTCGCGATCCCGCGGCGGCCGTTCCAGTGGCGCGAATGGATCCAGCAGTGCTGGTTCTTCGCCAGCGTCACGATCCTGCCGACCGCGCTGGTGGCGATTCCGTTCGGTGCGGTGATCGCGCTGCAGCTGGGTTCGCTGACGCAGCAGATCGGTGCGCAGTCGTTCACCGGCGCGGCCAGCGCGCTGGCGATCGTGCAGCAGGCGAGTCCGCTGATCACGGCGCTGCTCGTCGCCGGCGCCGGCGGGAGTGCCGTCTGCGCGGACATCGGCGCCCGCAAGATCCGCGAGGAGATCGACGCGATGGAGGTGCTCGGGGTCAACCCGATCCAGCGCCTCATCGTGCCGAGGGTGCTCGCCGCCATCGTCGTGTCCGTGCTGCTCAACGGGCTCGTCAGCGTCGTCGGCGTGATGGGCGGGTACTTCTTCAACGTCGTCATGCAGGGCGGCACCCCCGGCGCGTACCTCGCGAGTTTCAACGCGCTCGCGCAGCTGCCCGACCTGTGGATCAGCGAGATCAAAGCCGTGATCTACGGGTTCTTCGCCGGGGTGGTCGCCGCGTTCCGGGGACTCAACCCGTCCGGTGGCCCGAAGGGTGTCGGTGACGCGGTGAACCAGGCCGTCGTGATCACATTCCTGTTGTTGTTCCTCATCAACGTGGTGCTGACCGCCGTGTACCTGCAGCTCGTCCCGCCGAAGGCGCTGTGACGCCATGACCGCGACCCAGGATCGAGACGCCGCCTCCGCACCGCAGCCGGAGCCGTCCCCACAGCGAGGGCCGCGCTCCGACGAGCGCGTGCTCGAAGCCATCGCGCGGCCGGGTGCGATGTTCGAGGGCCTCGGCGAGCAGCTGCTGTTCTATCTCAAGGTGCTCGCGTGGGTGCCGCGCACGGTCCGGCGCTACAGCAAGGAGACGCTGCGGCTGCTGACCGAGGTGTGCTTCGGTACCGGCGGCCTGGCCGTCATCGGCGGCACCCTGGGCGTGATGATCGGCATGACCCTGTTCACCGGCCTCATCGTCGGCATTCAGGGTTATGCGGCGCTCGAACAACTCGGCACGGCCGCACTGACGGGCTTCATCTCCGCTTACTTCAACACCCGGGAGGTGGCACCGCTCGCCGCGGGGCTGGCCCTGTCGTCCACCGTCGGCTGCGGATTCACCGCCCAGCTCGGCGCCATGCGGATCTCCGAGGAGATCGACGCCATGGAGGTCATGGGCATCCCGAGTCTGCCCTACCTGGTCACGACCCGGGTGATCGCCGGTGTCGTGGCGGTGATCCCGCTGTACGCGGTGGGACTGCTGTCGTCGTATCTGGCTTCCCGTCAGGTGACGATCTGGATGTACGGGCAGTCGGCGGGCACCTACGACCACTACTTCCACCTGTTCCTCCCGCCGGAGGACGTGCTGTGGTCGTTCCTGAAGGTGATCATCTTCAGCACCATCGTGATCATGTCCCACTGCTTCTACGGCTACTACGCGCGTGGCGGGCCCGCCGGTGTGGGCGTGGCAGTGGGCCGGGCGGTGCGGACCTCGATCGTGCTGGTCGCGGTGCTGGACTTCTTCCTCAGCCTCGCGATCTGGGGTGCGACGACGACGGTGAGGTTGTCCGGATGAGCACACGGAAAGCTGTGGTGCATCGGCTCGGGCTGCAGCTGCTCGGGCTGATCTTCCTCGTCGTGGCCGCCCTGTTCATCGCCACGACGATCGCGATCTACAACAAGGCGTTCTCCGACGCGGTCCCCGTGCGGCTCGAGGCCACGACCGCGGGCAACCAGCTGCGCATGGGCGCCGATGTGAAGATCCGCGGCATGCGCGTGGGCGAGGTGCGGTCGGTGAGCACCGACGGGCAGAAGGCGATCCTCGAATTGGCGATCGAACGTGACCGGATCGAAGCCGTGCCCGCGGGTGTGTCGGCACGGCTGCTGCCCAAGACCCTGTTCGGCGAGCGTTACGTGGCGCTGCAACCGCCGAAGCGTTCGGCCGGCTCCGGGGAGGTGGTGCCGTTGGCGGCCGGTGACGTCATCACCCAGGATCGCAGCCGCTCGGCCGTCGAACTGGAGGAAGTGCTGTCCAATGTGCTGCCGCTGCTCCAGTCGGTGCAGCCGCAGAAGCTCTCCGGCACGCTGTCGTCGGTGTCCGACGCACTGGAGGGACGCGGCGAGAAGTTCGGCGACACGCTCGTCGGGTTGTCGGAGTACCTGAAGGACTTCAACCCCTCGTTGCCCGACCTGTCGCACGACATCACGGCCGTGGCCGACGTGGCCGACATCTACCACGAGGCGGCACCCGATTTCCTCGCCGCGATGCGGGATCTGACCACGACGACGCGCACGATCGTCGAGAAGCGGCAGGGTCTCGCCGGCGTGTACAACAGCGTGGCAGGTGCGTCGGCCGATCTGGACCGGTTCCTCGCCGCCAACGAGCGCAACATCATCGGCCTGACGACGTCGTCGCAGCCCACGCTGGACGTGCTCGCCAAGTACGCACCGCAGTATCCGTGCATGTTCCGGCAGTTCGCCGAGGCGGTGCCGAACGCGAAGGCGGCGTTCGGACACGGCGACGACGAGATGAACCACGTCGTGATCCGGATGCTGGCCGACAACCGCGGCAAGTACGAGCCGGGAGTCGACGAGCCGCGGTACAACGACAAGCGCGGCCCGAGGTGCTATCCGCAGAAGGTGCCGCCCGAGCGGTTTCCGCAGTATCCGCCGGAAGGCCCGCTCGAGGACGGGTCGACCCATCCGGCGCCGTCGAAGAACTCCGGCCCGCTCCCGGGGCCGGTGCTGGGTTACGACGTGCCGTTCCCCGAGAACGGGGACGACAAGGCCGCGCTGCAGGGCGGTTCCGGCGACGCAGCGGGTGGCGACGCCGCTGGTGACACTGCGGGCGGCGACGCAGCGGGTGGCGACGCTCAGGACGGTTCCGGGACAGCTGCGCGCGGTGACGCCGCGGCTGGTGACGCTGCCGGTGGCGATACTGCGGGCGGTGGCGGTGCGGCGCAGGGCCGGATCTCCTCACCCGCGAACTCGGCCGCCGAACAGCGGCTCATCGGCGTGCTGCAGTCGCCGCGCACCGGGATCGCACCGGACGAGCTGCCGGGCTGGGGCGGCGTGCTGCTCGGTCCGCTGTACCGCGGGATGACGGTGGAGCTGCGATGAGGAGTATCGCCGGCGCGCTGCTGAAGATCTCGGTGTTCGCCGTCGTGACGGTGCTGCTGACGGGGTTGCTGGCCGCGACCATCGCCAACACGAACTTCGGCGACGCCTCGGGCTACACCGCCCGGTTCGTGGACGTGTCCGGACTGTCCGAGGGCGACGACGTGCGGATCGCGGGCGTGAAGGTCGGACAGGTCAAGGAGATCGCCGTCGGCGAGGGCGACCACGCGGAGGTCCGGTTCGACGTCGACGGCCAACGCAGGCTTCCCGCGCTGGTGACGGCCACCGTCAAGTACCGCAACCTCATCGGGCAGCGGTATCTGGCGCTCGGCACCGACGTGCCCGACCGGGAGCGGCTCGAACCGGGCGGCACGATCCCGCCGGAACGCACCAGTCCGGCGCTGAATCTCACGGTGCTGTTCAACGGTTTCCAGCCACTGTTCCGTGCACTCGATCCGAAGGAGATCAACCAGCTCTCCTACGAGATCATCCGGGTGTTCCAGGGCGAGGGCGGCACGGTGCGCAGCCTGCTGTCGCACACCGCGTCGTTGACCTCGACCCTCGCGTCGAAGGATCGGGTCATCGGCCAGACCATCGACAACCTGAACCGTGTCCTCGGCACGGTCAACTCGCGTACGCCGCAGGTGAAGAACCTCGTGTCGACGACGCAGCAGTTGGTGAGCGGGTTGGCGAAACAGCGGAAACCGATCGGGGAGGCCGTCTCCGGGCTGGCCGAACTGACCACGGCGACCGGCGGACTGCTCGAGGACGCACGGCAGCCGTTGCGCCAGGACGTGACAGCGCTGCGGAAGCTGGCGGGCAATCTGGCCGGTTCGCGCGAACTGATCGACGAGGTGCTGACGACGCTGCCGGGACACCTCCAGAAGTTCACGCGTGCCGTCAGCTACGGCAGCTGGTTCAACTATTACCTGTGCGATCTGCGCGGGACGATCGGTATCAAGGCGCTCAACGTCGACGTGCCGATCCTGCCGCTGCCCGCGACGGAGCAGCCGGAGAGGTGCCAGACAGAGTGAAACCGCTGACCGAACGCAACCAGGCCGCGGTGGGATTCGTGGCTCTCGTGCTGGTGGTGCTCACGACCGTCACCGTCTACCGGGCCGACGAGATCCCGATTCTGAGCGACCGCACGAGTTACGCCGCACACTTCGCCGAGTCCGCCGGACTGGCAGAGGGCAACGACGTGCAGCTGGCGGGGGTACGGGTCGGCGAGGTCGACGAGGTCGTGCTCGACGGCACGCGCGTGCGCGCGACCTTCTCGCTCGAGGGCATCGACACCTCGCGGATCGGCAACCGGACGAGGGCGTCGATCGAGATCAAGACGCTGCTGGGGGAGAAGTACCTCGCGCTCGCCCCGGAGGGCGAGGCGCCGCAGGACCCGGCCGAGCCGATACCGGTGGAGCGCACGGAGACGCCGTTCGAACTGCAGGACGCGTTCGACCAGCTGTCGGGGACGGTCGAGGACATCGACACCGACCAGCTGGCGAAGAGCTTCGACGTGGTGTCCGAGACCTTCGCCGACACCTCCGAGCCGATGACCGAGGCGTTGCAGGGACTCTCGGCGTTGTCGGAGACGGTGTCGTCGCGGGACGCCGAACTGGGCAGGCTGCTGTCGAACACCCGGCAGATCACCGGCACGCTCCGCAGCAGGAACCAGCAGCTGCGCAAGGTGATCGGCGACGGCAACACGTTGCTGACCGAACTGCAGAACCGGCGGCAGGCGATCAACCGGATGCTGGTCGGCACCCGGCAGGTGTCGCAGCAGCTGTCCGGGGTCGTCGACGACAACCGGGAGCAGCTCCAGCCGGCGTTGCAGGAACTGAGCAAGGTCACCACGGTGCTGCAGCGCAATCAGAACAACCTGGACCGCGGCTTGGAGCTGCTCGCGCCGTTCACCCGGCTCGGGACCAACGTGACCGGTAACGGCCGCTGGTTCGACGGCTACATCTGCGGGATGCTGCCGCCGACGATCAACACCGGCACCGGCTACGAGTACAACTCGGAGGGTTGCGTCGGTGACATGGCCGCGCCGGACCAGGGCGTCGGAGGTGGCCGATGACGATGGACACGCGCGCGGGCAGGAGCGTGTATCGCTGGCTGGCGACGGCCTGCGTGGCGGTACTCCTGCTGACCGGCGGCGTCTGGTGGTTGTTGCGCGAGGATGCGGGCATCAGGCTGACGGCGCACTTCGACCGCGCGGTCGGGCTGTATGCCGGGTCGACGGTGCGCGTGCTCGGCATCGAGGTCGGCGAGATCACGCGGGTGCAGCCACGCGGTGAGCAGGTCGTGGTGTCCATGCGCGTCGACAACGGGGTCCAGGTGCCGGAGGGGGCCGACGCGGTCGTCGTCGCGCCGAGCCTCGTCAGCGACCGCTACGTGCAGCTGACGCCGGTGTACGACGGCGGGCCCGTGATGACGTCCGGAACGGTGATCCCGCGGGACCGCACCGCCACCCCGATGGAGATCGACGACCTGTACGCGAGCCTCGACGAACTGTCGACGGCACTCGGGCCGGACGGGGCGAACTCCGACGGTGCGCTGTCTCGGGTGCTCGACACGACCGCGGCCAACCTCGACGGCAACGGCCGGAACCTGAACACCACGGTCACGAAACTGTCCGAACTGGCCACGACGCTCGACGACTCGTCGGACGACCTGTTCGGCACGGTGCGGAACCTGCAGAAGTTCACCGAGCTGCTCGCGACCAGTGACGCGCAGCTGAACCGCTTCTACGAGCGGCTGTCCGAGGTGAGCGGGTTCCTGGCCGAGGATTCCGACGACGTCGGCAAGGCGCTGTCGTCGCTGGGCGGGGCGCTGGGCAAGGTGAAAGGCTTCGTCGGCGAGAACCGGAAGGCGCTGTCGGACAACATCGGCAAGCTCGAAGGCATCACCCAGGTGCTGGTCGACCAGCGCGCCGCGGTCGCGGAGATCGCCGACGTCGCACCTCTCGGGCTGTCGAACTTCATCAACTCCTACGACGCCGCCTCCGGGTCGATCGCGATCCGCTACAACTTCAACGAGGTCACCAATCCGCTGATGACGAGCGCGTGCAAGCTGACGAAGTCACTGGCCGACCACCGAACGCCGGAGGCGCTGGACAAACTGTGCGAGATTCTCGGCCCGGTCGTCGACGGCGCCGCGAAGTTGCCGTCGGTCTCACAGCTGCTGGCCTCGATCCAGAGCGGCGAGCTGCCGCCGCTGCCGCTCCCGTCGATCGTGGCACCGGGAGGTCGGTGATGACGGAGACAACGGTGGCGACAGCGACGGCGGTGCAGCGAACGCCGGGCGGTGCCCGTCCCGGCAGGGCGCGGCGGGCGCTGCGACTGTCGTTGGTATGCCTGCTGTTGCTGGTGGCGGGCTGTGGCGACGGCGGATTCTCGGGGCTGTACAACGCACCATTGCCCGGCGGTGCCGACCTCGGTGACCGGCCGTATCGGATCACCGTGCGGTTCCACGACGTGCTCGATCTCGTGCCACAGGCGGCGGTGAAGGTCAATGACGTCGCCGTGGGGCGGGTGGAGCGGGTGCGGCTCGCCGACGACGGCAAGACCG
Organism: Prauserella salsuginis; assembly: GCF_024648885.1. Taxonomy (GTDB): domain Bacteria; phylum Actinomycetota; class Actinomycetes; order Mycobacteriales; family Pseudonocardiaceae; genus Prauserella; species Prauserella salsuginis. The sequence goes on from NZ_JANBBF010000009.1 coordinate 909,073, forward strand.
CGCTCGCCGACCTCGCCCTGAACGGGGACATCGACCTGCCCGGCGACGCGGTGGCGGAACTGCGCCAGTCGAGCCTGCTCGGGGAGAAGTTCGTCGAGCTGCGGCCGCCCGCCGACGGCGGCGGCAAGGCCGCGCTCGGCGACGGCGACGTGATCCCCCTCGACCGGACGAACCGCAATCCGCAGGTGGAGGAGGTCCTCGGGGCGCTGTCGCTCCTGCTCAACGGCGGCGGAGTGGAACAGCTCAGGGACATCGTCGGGGAGCTCAACGATGCGCTGGCCGGGAACGAACCGGAGATCAGGGCGCTGCTGACCCGCGTGGACGAACTCGCGACCACATTGGACGAACAGCGCGGTGAGATCGTGCGGGCGATCGACGGGGTGCACCGGTTGTCGGGCACCCTGTCGAAACAGCGCGGCCACCTGTCCACGGCACTCGAGCACCTGGAGCCTGGGTTGAAGGTCGTCTCCGGACAGCGGGAGCAGCTGGTCGGCATGCTGAAATCACTGCGGAAGCTGTCCGGGACCGGTACCCGAGTGGTCGACGCGAGCAAACAGAGTCTCGTCGCGAACCTGCGAGCGCTCACCCCGACGCTGGAGAAGCTCGCCGAGACCGGTGCCGATCTGCCGGAAGCGATGCAGCTGCTGCCCAGCTATCCGATCCCGGTGTTCGGCGAGTCGATCATGCACGGCGACTACGCGAACGTGAGCGTGCGACTGGACCTGCAGCTCGACGCGATCCTCGAGAACGTCCTCAATGCGCGGAGGCCGCCGGTGCAGCTGCCGAACGACGACGGCACCGGCGCCGAGGGTGCCATCCCGTTCAACGACGGGGACGCCCCGCCGCCGCTGCCGCTGCCCGACCCCTCGGAATCGCTGACCGCTCCGCAGGCCGGTGCCGGCCAGGGGAGGGGCGGTACCGGCGGCGGTGTCGACGGGCTGCTCGGCGGCCTGGTGGGAGGTGGCTGATGAGACTGGAACGCAAGAACCGGTTGCAGCTCGTCGTGTTCGGCCTCATCTCCCTGCTGGCGGTCGGCTACGCCGGAGGCACGTATGCGGGCCTGGATCGGCTGTTCGGCAACCGCGGGTATCTGGTTCACATCCAGCTGAGCGAGTCGGGCGGCATCTTCGAGAACGCGGAGGTCGCCTACCGGGGCGTGACGGTCGGCCGGGTGACGGGCCTCAACCTCGACGGCCACGGTGTGACCGTCGACGTGGACATCGACAGCGGTACGCCCGACATTCCCGCCGACTCCGACGCCGTCGTCGCCAATCGCTCCGCCGTCGGTGAGCAATATGTCGATTTGCGGCCCCGGTCCGACGACGGGCCGTATCTCGAACACGGTTCGACGATCGACAGCTCCCGGACCGGCACGCCGGTGCCGCCCGGGCAGCTGCTCGGCAACCTCAACCAGCTCGTGTCCAGTGTGGATCCGGAGTCGTTGCGAACGGTCGTCGACGAACTCGACACCGCGTTCACCGGCGCGGGCCCCGACCTGGGGCGGCTGCTGGATTCGGCGGGATCGCTCACCGCCCAGGCCAAGGAGAATCTGCCGCAGACCGCGCAACTGCTGCGGCAGAGCCGGACCGTGCTCGACACCCAGCGCCGGAACGCCGACCAGTTGCGGTCGATCGCGGGCGGGTTCCGTGACATCGCGTCACAGCTGAAGAAATCCGACTCCGACCTGCGCAACGTGATCGACCGCGCTCCCGCGGCGAGCCGCGAGATCTCCGCGCTGCTCGACGAGTCCGGGACGAGCCTGTCGGTGATGATCGCGAACCTGCTGACGACCTCGCAGGTGCTCGAACCGCGGACGGACGCGCTCGAGCACATGATGGTGGCGCTGCCGATGGTGTCCGGCTTCTCGCGTTCGGTCGTGTCCAACGGCGAAGGGCATCTCGGTTTCGTGCCCACGTTCTTCGACCCGCACGGCTGCACCAAGGGGTACGAGGGCACCGAGCGCCGCCCCGCGAACGACACGCGGAACACCGAGCCCAACACCGAGGCCTATTGCGCCGAACCGCAGGGCAGTCCGAGCAATGTCCGTGGTGCGCAGAACGCGCCGGTGGCGGGTGAGCCGGTGCAGGTTCCGGGTGGCGACCAGGACGCGAGCGGCGACATCGACGGTGGTGCCGATCGGGATCGGGAGGAGTCACGGCGCGGGGGCCAGGACGGCAGTGGTGGGCTGCCCGGACTGCTCGACTTCTCGGCCACCGGCGGTTCCGGGCAGGGCGATTCGGCGGACTCCGGGTCGTCCGGCGACGGGATGGGCGGCCTGCTGGGGGTGGACGGATGAGGCCGGTACGGCTGCTGCGCCGGGTGGCCCGGGACCGCACCGTCGCGGTGCTGCTGGCCGTCGCTGTGATCGCGACCGTCTCCTGCGCCGGTCTGGGTTGGCGCTGGTGGGCGGTGGCGCACAGCGAGCCCGCCCACGGCGCCGCTGTCCGGGACGCGGCCGTACGCGAAGGAACCAGGGCACTCGAGGTGCTCCACACGATCGATCACCGCACCGCCGCATCGGATCTCGACGCGTGGGCACGAGTCACTTCGGGTGAGCTGCACGGCAGGTTGATTGGTGACCGGAAGCGGCACATCGACCGCGCCGGCGATGCCGAAACCGTCGCCACGGCAACGGTGACCCGCTCCGCGCTGTCCGAACTGGACGTCGAGGGCGGGACGGCGCGGCTGCTGGCGGTCGTCGACACCGACGTCGGCAAGGAGCAGCGGCGCAGCACGTTGATCGCATCCTTGGTGCGGAAAGGGGAGCGGTGGACCGTGTCGAACGTGCAGGCGGTCGGCTCGTGACCCGGCGTACGGTGCGGGAGCCCGGGGACCGCGAGGACGAGGAACCCGTCACGGAGCCCGGCGCGGAGCCCGAGGACGACCGCGAGGACCGGGCGGGCCGCGGCCACAGGGACACCGTGGACGAGGACGTGGACACCGAGGACGAGGATGCGGACGGCGAGGACCGTGCGGCCGGCGAGCCCGGTGATGCCGACGACGCGGCGGCCCGGAGGGATGGTCCGGCGGCACGGCGCGCGACGGTGCTCGCCGTCCTGGCCGCGGTGTGCGTCGTCGCCACGGCGGGTGCGGTCTGGCTGGGCATGCGTTCGGTGGACGCCGCGCCGGACGACGTGGCCCATGTCGATGCGGCGCGGACGCAGCAGTTGACGGAGGAGGTCGACGCCGCCGTCACGGCCGTGTTCTCGTACGACCGCGGTGATCTCGCGCGTACCGAGCGGGCGGCCGACCGGGTACTGACCGGAGCGGCGCGCCGTGAGTACGAGGCCCTCTTCGCCCGTCTCCGCGCGCAGGCCGCAGGGAGTCGGGATGGCGGAAACCGGGCCGGCGGGAACGGAGCCGACGGGACAGGCGATGCGGCCGCGTCGGGTGCCGTGCAGTCGACGACGGTCCGATCCGTCGGGGTGCGCAGTCTGACCGGCGGACGGGCGGAGCTGCTCGTGCTGGCCGATCGGCGGGTGCTGGGTGAGGACATGTCCTCCCGCGGTTCGGATTCGGTGTGGATCGACGTCGTGGCGGTGCGCAGCGACGGGAGCTGGCGCATCGCCGAGATGTCGCCGGTGTGAGTGCCGGAGCGGATGCGCGCGGCGCGTTCGTGTGGTGATCATGTACGACGGGTCCGGTGTGGCCCGGGCGCTGACGTTGCCAAAAAGTGAAACATGTTCTAGTCTTGCTCGATGATCATGGCGGTCGTCCGGCGGGTGCGGGTGAGGTGATCGGATGCGTATCGCGTTGTTGTCCTACCGGAGCAAACCGCACTGCGGTGGGCAGGGCGTGTACGTGCGGCACCTCAGCCGCGGACTGTCCGAACTCGGACACGACGTCGAGGTCCTGTCCGGCCAGCCGTATCCGGACCTCGACGACCCGGGCCGGCTCACGAAAGTGCCGAGTCTCGACCTGTACCGCGAATCGGATCCGTTCCGCACCCCGCGGCTCGGTGAGTACCGCGACGCGATAGACCTGTTCGAGACCGGCGCCATGTGGACGGCCGGCTTCCCGGAGCCGCTGACATTCAGTCTGCGCGCCGCGCGGTTGCTGCGGGGCCGAGCGTCCGACTTCGACGTCGTGCACGACAACCAGTGCCTCGGCTACGGCCTGCTCGGCCTGCAGCGTGCCGGTGTTCCCTTGCTGGCGACGGTTCACCATCCGATCACCAGGGACCGGGTCGCCGACCTGGCCGCGGCGTCGTGGCGGCGCAAGCTCGCGGTACGCCGCTGGTACGGCTTCGTGACGATGCAGGCGCGGGTGGCCCGGCGCCTTCCGCGGCTGATCACCGTGTCGCAGGCGTCCGCCGGTGACATCGCCGAGGACTTCCGGGTGGCGCAGGAGCGGCTCACCACGATTCCGCTCGGGGTCGACACGGAGCTGTTCCGCCCCGCCGGGGGCCGGGTTCCGGGCCGCATCGTGGCCGTGGCCAGTGCCGACGTGCCGTTGAAAGGCGTCCGTCATCTGCTCGAGTCGGTGGCGAAACTCCGGGTCGAACGTGACGTGGAGCTGGTGCTGGTCAGCAAGCTCGCCGACGACGGTCCGACCCGCAGGCTCATCGACGAACTCGCGATCGGCGACGTCGTGCGCGCGGTGCACGGGCTGGCCGACGACGAGCTCGCCGGCCTGCTGGCCTCAGCCGAGGTGGCCTGCGTGCCGTCCCTCTACGAGGGGTTCTCGCTGCCGACGGTCGAGGCGATGGCGTGCGGCACGCCGCTGGTGGTCAGCCGCGCGGGTGCGCTGCCAGAGGTGGTGGGCGACTGCGGCCGGCTCGTGCCGCCCGGCGACACCGAGGCGCTGACGCGGGAACTGGCCACGGTGCTTGACGACCGGGAGTTACGGGGCCGTCTCGGTGATGCGGGAAGGGCACGAGCCCTCGAACGGTACAGCTGGCGATCGGTCGCTGCGTCCACAGTGGACGTATACCGCGAGGTGATCGACCGGACACGGCGAAAGGCGGGGTAGATGCTGACGGTGGATTTCGACCGCATCGGGGTGGGCCCGGGTACGACGGTGATCGACGTCGGTTGCGGTGCGGGTAGGCACGCGTTCGAGGCCTACCGGCGCGGCGCCGACGTCGTCGCGTTCGACCAGGACAAGCCCGCGCTGGCCGAGGTCGAGACGATGTTCGCGGCGATGTCCGCCGAAGGGCAGGTACCGGCGGGGGCGGCGGCCACCACGGTCGCGGGCGACGCGCTACGGCTGCCGTTCCCCGACGACTCGTTCGACTGCGTGATCGCCTCGGAGATCCTGGAGCACGTCCCCGAGGACGAGCGGGCCATCGCCGAACTGGTGCGCGTGGCGCGGCCCGGCGGCTCCGTCGTCGTCACGGTGCCGCGGTGGCTGCCGGAACGCGTGTGCTGGCTGCTCTCCGACGCTTACCGCGAGGTCGAGGGCGGGCACGTGCGCATCTATCGGGGCGACGAACTACGCGGCAAGCTGCGTGCCGCCGGGCTGCGGCCCGTCGCGGGCGAGCACGCCCACGCGCTGCACGCGCCCTACTGGTGGCTCAAGTGCGCCGTCGGGCCCGACAACGACGACAACCCGCTGGTCAAGGCCTATCACCGGCTGCTGGTGTGGGACATGATGCGCGCCCCCTGGCCGACACGTACCGCCGAGCGGCTGCTCGACCCCGTGGTCGGCAAGAGCCTCGCGGTGTACAGCGTCAAGGACGCCGGTGCCGTCGCCGGCGCGGGCGGGGACGGCGGTGGACAGGGGGTCGCCGGTGCCCCGGACTGACGTGCCCGAGGTGCCCGGAGTCCTCGCCGCCGCCGACGTGGCCGCCACAGCCCGGTCGATCGCCGCCGTGCAGGAGGGCTCCGGTGCCGTTCCGTGGTTTCCCGGTGGCCACACCGACCCGTGGGACCACGTTGAATCCGCCATGGCGTTGACGGCAGCCGGGCTTCGCGACGAGGCCGCGGCCGCCTACGACTGGTGCCGCCGCACCCAGCGGTCCGACGGATCGTGGCCCGCGAAGGTCGTCGACGGCGGTGTGGGGGACCCGACTACCGACACGAACTTCTGCGCCTACGTCGCTGTCGGCGTGTGGCACCACCTCACGTGCACCGGGGACGACGAGTTCGCCCGGCGCATGTGGCCGGTCGTGCGGGCCGCCATCGACCTCGTGCTCGACGCGCAGACCGAACGCGGCGAGGTTGCCTGGGCGCGCGGCGGCGACGGGACATGGGCGAGCGAGGCGCTGCTGTCCGGGTGCGCGAGCATCCACCAGAGCCTGCGATGTGCGCTCGCACTGGCCGACCACGTCGAGCGTCCCCAGCCGGACTGGGAGGTCGCGCTCGGGAGACTGGGACACGCCCTGCGGGCCCACCCCGAGGCGTTCACGGACAAGAGTCGGTATTCGATGGACTGGTACTACCCGGTGCTCGGGGGAGCCGTCCGCGGGCCCGCCGGGCTCGACCGGATCCACCGGCGCTGGCCCGAGTTCGTCGTCGACGGGCTCGGTGCGCGGTGTGTCGACGACCGGCCGTGGGTCACCGGGGCGGAGACGTGCGAGCTCGTGCTTAGCCTGGACGCCGTGGGCGAAGCCGTGCTCGGCAGGGAGTTGCTGGCGGCCATGCAGCATCTGCGGGATCCCGGCGGCTCGTACTGGACCGGCTACGTCTTCACCGACGGCAAACGCTGGCCGGAGGAGCGGACCACGTGGACCGGTGCGGCCGTGATCCTGGCCGCCGATGCGCTGTCGCGCACCACCCCGGCTTCGGCGATCTTCCGCGGCGACGGCCTCCCGCTCGGCCTCGCACCCGTCGGCACCGGTTGTGACTGCGACACCTACGTGACCGGCGTTCCCGGCTGACCGTCGATCCGGCGCAGCAATCGCATCGAGCCATTCGCCGTGTGTTCGGCGAACTGGCCGGAGGCGAGTGCGCGGCGGAAGATGTGGAACGGCGGGCGGCCGCCGTCGCGGGGATCGGGGAACACGTCGTGGATGGCCAGCAGTCCGCCCGGTCGCACCCACGGCGCCCAGCCCGCGAGGTCGGCGTCGGCGGCCTCCTCGGTGTGGCCGCCGTCGATGAACACCAGGTCGGCGGGCGTCCGCCAGAGTGCTGCGACGTCGGGGGAACGGCCGACCACGGCGACGACGTGCTCCTCCAGTCCGGCGCCGGCGATGGTGCGGCGGAATGCGCCCAGGGTGTCGAGGCGGCCGGTGCCGGGATCGACGAGGCCGGGGTCGTGGTACTCCCAGCCGGGTTGATGTTCCTCGGAACCGCGGTGGTGATCGACGGTCACGACGCGTGCGCCCGTCTCCCGCGCGGCCGCGCCCAGGAAGACGGTCGACTTGCCGCAGTAACTGCCGATCTCCACGGCCACGGGTGTCTCCGTGGCGTCGCCTCGCCGGGCGGCCACCGTCTCGTGCAGGGCGTCGTAGAGGGCGAGTCCCTCGTCGGTGGGCATGAAGCCGGGTGCCTCGAGCGCGGCGGTCAACAGCTCGGGCGGCATGGCCGTGGCAGCGGGCATGCGGGGAACTGTAGGCGCGTGCCACGACGGGCTCAACCGTCGTCTTTCGAATGCAACACGATGCCGCCCTGTGTGCTGATGACCGTCGCCCGCGCTGTCAGCGACCGTTTTCCGAGCCAGACAATAGTTGAAACATGTTTCAGAAATCGGCATCATGTGGAGGCGATCAGCTCGCCGGAAGGAGCCTTCGATGCCGCACCGGGAATGGGACGCCGAGGCCGACGTCGTGATCGTCGGCTTCGGGGGCGCAGGGGCGTGCGCCGCCATCGACGCCTGCGACCGCGGTGCCGACGTGCTCGTCCTCGACCGTTTCCAGGGCGGCGGCGCGACCGCCATCAGCGGCGGGGTCGTCTACGCCGGAGGCGGCACGCAGCATCAGCGGGCCGCGGGATTCGAGGACACCACCGAGGCGATGCTCGACTATCTCAGGCTCGAGACCGACGGTGTGGTCTCCGACGAGACGCTCGCGCGATTCTGTGAGCAGAGTCCCGACAATCTGCGCTGGCTCGAACGACACGGCGTGCCGTTCGAGGGCAGCATGGCGCCGCGCAAGACGTCGTACCCCACCAACGAGCACTACCTGTACTACTCGGGCAACGAGCTCGCCCCGCCGTTCTCCGACGCCGCGGTTCCCGCCCCGCGCGGGCACCGTGCGAAGGGGGCGGGCGTGTCCGGCAAACCGCTGTTCGGGGCGCTGCGCAGGGCCGTGGCCCGCAGGCCGATCGCGGTGCGGACCCAGACCAAGGCCAGAAGCCTCGTCACCGACGGCGAGCGGATCGTCGGCGTGGAGGTCTCGGAGATCGGTGGGCGCGTCCCGCGCGGGCTGCACCGGGTGCTGGCGTGGGCGGGCCGCAAGCTCAACATCTACTACCGGCCGCTCGGCCGGATGCTCGACGGGCCGGTCGCGAACCTGGAACGCAGGCACGGCGTGCCGCGCCGGTATCGCGCTCGCCGCGGCGTCGTGCTCGCCGCAGGCGGGTTCGTCTTCAACCGGCAGCTGGTGGCCGAACATGCGCCCGCCTACCGCCGCGGCTCGTCGCTCGGCACGATCGCTGACGACGGCAGTGGCATCGCGCTCGGGGAATCGGTGGGCGGGCGGGCCGACCGGCTGCACCGCGTGTCCGCGTGGCGGTTCTTCAACCCGCCGCTGGCGATGGTCGACGGAGTGCTCGTCAACAATCGCGGCGAGCGCATCTGCAACGAGGCCTACTACGGCGCGCGTATCGGCGACCGGGTCGCGCGGCAGCCCGATTCGGAGGCGTATCTGATCATCGACGCCCGCATCCGTGCCGAGGCGCTCCGGCAGGCCCCGTCGCAGACACTGTGGTTCCAGCGGTTGCAGGCCGAGTACGTCCTGCGGATCGGCCACGTCCGCGCCACCGACCTGCCGACGCTGGCCCGCAGCCGGGGCATCGACCCGGACGTGCTGGCCCACACGATCGAGGAGTACAACGCCGGTGCCGCCGCCGGTCACGACCGGATGGGCAAGGACCCGGCACATGTGCACCCGCTGTCGAGCGGCCCGTTCTACGCGATCGACTGCTCCATCCGTACCCAGCCGGGATTCCCGATCCCGATGATCACGCTCGGCGGCCTGACCGTCGACGAAACGACCGGGGCCGTCACGCGTGAGGACGGCTCGCCCGTGCCGGGGCTGTACGCCGCGGGCCGCAACGCCGTCGGCGTGTGCTCGGAGTCCTATGTGAGCGGTCTGTCCATTGCGGACTGCGTGTTCTCCGGGCGCCGCGTGGCGGCCGCACTGACCGAGAAGCGATTTCAGGAGGAACAGGCGTGAGGATCGTCGTCGACTGGGACCTGTGTGAGTCGAACGGAATTTGTGAGGCCGTCGCACCCGACGTGTTCGAACTGGACGAGGACGAGAACCTGATCCTCAAGGCGGACCCGGATGCCGAGAACCGCGGCCGGATCCTGCAGGCCGTCGAGTCGTGCCCGAAGGCCGCGCTGTCGCTGGACGAGTCCGAGTGACGGGCGAGCAGGCGGCCGGGGCGGCGCCGCGGGAGGGTACCGATGTGGAGGAGTTCGACGTCGTCGTGGTCGGCAGCGGTGCGGCCGGACTGACCGCGGCCCTGCGCGCGGCGCATCTCGGGTTGTCCACCGTGGTGCTCGAGAAGGCCGCCGCCTTCGGCGGGTCGACCGCCCGGTCGGGTGGCGGCGTGTGGGTTCCCGGCAACGACGCCCTGCGGCGCGCGGGCGTCTCGGACACGCCGCAGGCCGCCCGGGAGTACCTGCATTCGATCGTGGGTGATGCGGCCGAGCCGGAGCGCATCGACACGTATCTCGAGCACGGGCCGGCCGTGCTGTCGTTCGTGGAGCGGACCACGCCGTTACGGCTGCGCTGGGTGCGCGGATACTCCGACTACTACCCCGAGGCTCCCGGCGGGAAGGCGGTCGGCCGGTCCGCCGAGCCCAAGCCCGTCGACGCCCGGCTGCTCGGCGAGGATCGGGATCGGCTGGAGCCGCCGTACAGCGCGCCGCCGCTCGGGGTTCCGCTCGGGCAGGCCGACTACCGGTGGCTGAGCCTGATCGCACGCCACCCGCGCGGTCTGCTGACCCTGCTGAGCCTGGGCATGCGCTGGCTGGGCGGCCTGCTGCTGGGCAAACGCCAGCTGGTCATGGGACAGGCGATCGCGGCCGCGCTCCGGATCGGCGTTCGCCGCGCCGGTGCCGAGGTCAGGCTCAACCGGCCGCTGCTGCGCCTCGAGACGGCAGGCGGTCGGGTGGCCGGCGTCGTCGTCGACCGGGACGGCGAGGAAGCCGTGGTGCGCGCCCGCCACGGAGTGGTGCTCGCCGCGGGTGGGTTCGAGCACAACGCCGCGATGCGCGAGCGGTACCAGCGCGCCCCCATCGGTACGGAATGGACGGTCGGAGCCAAGGCCAACACCGGCGACGCCATCACGGCAGCGACGGCCGTGGGTGCTGCGGTGGACCTCATGGACGACGCCTGGTGGGGACCGTCGATCCCGTTGCCGGGCGGACCGTGGTTCGCGCTGGCGGAACGGTCCCGGCCCGGCAGCATCATGGTGAACGAGCACGGCCGCCGGTTCGTGAACGAGTCGGCGCCCTACGTGGACGCCGTTCACGCGATGTACGGCGGCGACCAGGGGCGCGGTGACGGTCCCGGGGAGAACATCCCGACGTGGCTGGTGTTCGACCAGCGGTACCGCAACCGGTACATGTTCACCGGGCTCGGCCCCCGCCAGCCCCTGCCAGGGCGCTGGTACAAGCACGGCGTCGTGGTGCAGGCGTCGTCGGTCGGTGAACTGGCCGAGAAGATGGGTGTACCGGCCGCGGCACTCGAGTCCACAGTGGAGCGCTTCAACGAGTACGCCGGTGCGGGTGAGGACGCCGAGTTCGGTCGGGGCCGCAGCCGTTACGACCACTACTACGGCGATCCGCGGAACCGTCCCAACCCGAGCCTCGGTGCGCTGAACCAGGCGCCCTTCTACGCCGTGAAGATGGTGCCGGGGGACCTCGGCACGAAGGGCGGCGTGCGCACGGACACGCGGGCGCGAGTGTTGCGCGAGGACGGATCGGTGATCGACGGGCTCTACGCGGCGGGCAACAGCAGCGCCGCGGTGATGGGCCGCACCTACGCCGGCCCCGGCGCGACGATCGGCCCGGCGATGGTCTTCGGCTACCTGGCCGCCGAGGATCTGGCGGAGACGGGCGCCGGCACAGCGGCCGGATCCGGTACGGCGGCCGGCCCCGAGCACCAGGACGCACGCACGGACACGGCTTCGTAGTCACCACGGCTGCGTAGGCGGCATGGCGTCGGAGTGAGGTGGAACCGTCACAGGACGGCGGTCCGCAGGAACGGTGGCGCCGCAGGGCAGGGTGCAGGTGGTGCCGCCGTGGCAGCACTGTCGGGGTGGCAGCACTGTCGGGCAGTGGTGTGACGGCGGGGGTGGCGGGCCGTGGTGCTGGGCAGCGGTGTGGACCGACAGCCGTGACGGTGCCGGCACCGCCACGGCCGTGACGGTGCCGTCGGGGACGCCGGACCGCGGGCGACGCTGGGTGTCTCCTCCTGCCGGCGACCGCTGAGTGGCGCCACCGCGGGCGTGGGTAACCTTCCCGCGTGTCTGTCAACAAGGACGAGCGCGGCGTCACTGCCTCCGGTGGTTCTGCGTCCGGTGGTGCTGCTCCCGGTGTGTCCGGTCCGTCCGCGGCGCCGTCGGGTCGTACCGGGCCACCGCGGCCCGCGTACACCGAACCGGTTCCCGTGACGACGCTCGTGGCGCGCTCCGGTTCGCGCCTGCTCGCCGACCCGTCCGCGCCCGAGGTGACCGTGACGGGGGCGACGCTGCGCGGACAGGACGTGCGGCCAGGGGACCTGTTCGCCGCGCTGCCCGGCGCGCGTGTGCACGGCGCCGATTTCGCGGCCGGCGCGATCGCCGCGGGCGCCGCTGCCATCCTCACCGACGAGGCGGGCACCGAACGTCCCGCGATCGCCGAGACCGAGCTGCCCGTGCTCGTGCATTCCGAGCCGCGTGCGGTCCTCGGTGAGATCGCCGCCTGGATCTACGGCGAACCGTCGCTGACCCTCAACGTCCTCGGAACCACGGGCACATCGGGCAAAACGACCACGGCCTACCTCGTCGAGTCGGGCCTGCGCGCGGCGGGTCACACGACCGGTCTCATCGGAACGGTCGAGACCCGCGTCTCGGGCGAACGTCTCGCCAGCGCGTTCACCACACCGGAGGCACCGGACCTGCAGGCGCTGTTCGCGCTCATGGTCGAGCAGGGCGTGACGCACGTGCCCATGGAGGTCTCCAGTCACGCGCTGAGCCTCGGCCGGGTGAACGGCACGCGGTTCACGGTGGGGGCGTTCACCAACCTGTCGCAGGACCACCTCGACTTCCACCGCGACATGGACGACTACTTCGCCGCGAAGTCGCTGCTGTTCGACGGCCGGTCGACGAGCGAGGTCGTGGTCGTCGACGCCGAGTGGGGTCGTAGGCTCGTCACCCCGCAGACGATCACGGTCGCCACCGAGCGCGGCGTCGACGCCGTATGGCGGGCGACCGACATCGCCACGACGCCCACCGGCGAACAGGGCTTCACCCTCCACGGGCCGGACGGGCGCACCGCCCGCGCCAGCATCCCGCTGCCGGGGGAGTTCAACGTCGCCAACGCGACCCTGGCCGCGGCGATCCTGGACACGGTGGGCATCCCCCTCGACGCCATCGTCGCGGGCCTGGCATCCGTCGAGGTCCCGGGCCGGATGGAACGCGTCGCGCTGGGTCAGCCGTTCGCCGCCGTCGTCGACTACGCGCACAAGCCCGCTGCCGTCACGGAGGCCTTGCGTGCGCTGCGGGCGGGCACGCAGGGACGCATCATCACGGTGCTCGGATGCGGCGGCGATCGCGACACCGCCAAGCGGGCCATCATGGGTGAGGCGGCGGTGCGCGGCAGCGAACTGGTGATCGTCACCGACGACAATCCGCGTAGCGAGGATCCGGCCGCGATCAGGGCGGAGATACTGCAGGGCGCCAGGGCCGTCGACTCGGCCGAGGCCGGCGAGATCCGCGAGATCGGCGACCGCAGGGAGGCCATCGTCGCCGCCGTCGCCGCGGCAGGCCACGGGGACGTCGTGCTCGTGGCGGGCAAGGGACACGAGAGCGGGCAGAACATCGCGGGCGTGGTGCATCCCTTCTCCGACAGGGATGAACTCGCGGCCGCCATCCGCGACAGGTTCGAGGTGAGCGTGTGATCGAGATGAGCATGGCCGAGATCGCCGAGGTGACCGGCGGCCGGCTGCACCGGGCCGAGGGCACCGAACGCGTGACGGCGTCGGTGGAGTTCGACTCCCGCAGGCTCACCGGGGGCGGGTTGTTCGTCGCACTGCCCGGCGAACGGGTCGACGGGCACGAGTTCGCCGCGAAGGCCGTGGCCGACGGTGCCGCGGGTGTGCTCGCGGGCCGCGAGGTCGACGCGCCCGCCGTGATCGCCCCGCCGGTCGAGGCCGCGCACGCGAACGCCATGGCGCTGGCCGGTGACAGCGACGGGTCCGGCGCGGCGGTGCTCGCGGCGCTCGGCAGGCTCGCCAGGCACGTCGTCACGCGGCTGACCGAGGGCGGGATGACGGTCGTCGGCGTCACCGGTTCGTCCGGTAAGACCTCCACCAAGGACCTCATCGCGCAGCTGCTCGAGCCGCTGGGCCCGACGATCGCGCCGCCGGGTTCGTTCAACAACGAGCTGGGCCACCCCTGGACCGCGCTGCGTGCCGACTCCTCGACGCGCAACCTCGTCCTGGAGCTGTCGGCCCGCGGCCCCGGCCACATCGCCGAGCTGGCGCAGATCGCGCCGCCGACGATCGGTGCGGTGCTCAACGTCGGCACCGCCCACGTCGGCGAGTTCGGCTCCCGTGAGGGCATCGCGCGGACGAAGGGTGAGCTGGTCGAGGCGCTGCCCGCCGACGGCGTGGCCGTGCTCAACGCCGACGACCCGCTGGTCGCCGCCATGGCTTCGCGCACCTCGGCGCGCGTCGTGTTCGTCGGCGAGAGCTCCGAGGCGACGGTGCGGGCCGAGGACGTCCGCCTCGACGACCAGGCGCGTGCCTCGTTCCGGCTGGTCGCCCCGCAGGGCACCGCCGACGTGACGCTGTCGCTGCACGGTGAGCACCACGTCGGCAACGCCCTCACCGCCGCCGCGATCGCCCTCGAACTCGGTACGCCCGTCGCCGAGGTGGCCGAACGCCTGTCCGGCGCCGAGCGCCGGTCCTCCCGGCGCATGGAGGTCACCACGCGCGCCGACGGCGTCACCGTGCTCAACGACTCGTACAACGCCAATCCCGAGTCGATGAAGGCCGCGCTCAAGACCCTCGCGTCGATGACCCGGGGCGCGGGCAGGCGGTCGTGGGCGGTCCTGTCGGAGATGGGCGAACTGGGTACCGATAGCGTGTCCGCGCACGACGAGATCGGCAGGCTCGCGGTGCGCCTGAACATCAGCAGACTCGTGGTGGTCGGAGACGCGGCCGCCCCGATGCACACCGGTGCCAGCCACGAAGGTTCTTGGGGAGAGGAGTCGGTTCTGGTTCCCGACACCGACGCGGCCGTCGCCCTGCTGCGCGACGAACTGCGTTCCGACGACGTGGTCCTGGTGAAGGCCTCCAAGGTCGCCGAGATGTGGCGGGTGGCCGACGCGTTGCTGGAGGGCACCGAGCTGGAGGGCACCCAGTGATCAGCATCCTGATCGCGGCCTCGGTGGGGCTGCTGATCTCCATCCTGTTCACCCCGTATCTGATCAGGCTGTTCTCGAAGCAGGGCTTCGGGCAGGAGATCCGTGAGGAAGGGCCGGAAGGCCACCGCTCGAAGCGCGGCACCCCCACGATGGGCGGTGTGGCGATCATCGTGGCGATGGTCGTCGCGTACTTCGTGGCGCACCTGGTCGACGTGCTGCGGGACTCGTCGAACTCCGGGCCGACGGCGTCCGGTCTGCTCGTGCTGTTCCTGTCCGTCGGGCTCGGCCTCGTGGGCTTCCTCGACGACTTCATCAAGATCCGCAAGCAGCGCAACCTCGGTCTCAACAAGACGGCCAAACTGGTCGGCCAGCTGCTCGTCGCGGTCGTGTTCGGCATCCTCGCGCTGCAGTTCGTCAACGACAACGGCCTGGCACCCGCCTCGCAGCACCTGTCGTACGTGCGGGACCTGTCACTGATCTTCTTCCCCCTCCCGGTATTCATCCTGTTCTGCTACCTGCTGATCTCGGCGTGGTCGAACGCGGTGAACTTCACCGACGGGCTCGACGGCCTCGCAGGCGGCGCCGGGGCGATGGTGCTGGTCACCTACGTGGTGATCGCCTTCTGGCAGGCTCGGCTCAGCTGTGTCGAGACGCCGCAGGCCGCGTGCTACGACGTCCGCGACCCGCTCGACCTCGCAGTGGTGGCCGCGGCCGCGGCGGGCGCGTGTGTCGGGTTCCTGTGGTGGAACGCCGCACCGGCGAAGATCTTCATGGGCGACACCGGTTCGCTCGCGCTCGGTGGCCTCATCGCCGGCCTGTCGATGACGACGCGCACCGAGCTGCTCGCCATCGTCATCGGCGGTCTGTTCGTGGTCGAGATGGTGTCGGTCGTGCTGCAGATCGCGGTCTTCCGCACGACGCGCAAGCGGCTGTTCCGGATGGCGCCGTTCCACCACCACTTCGAGCTCTCCGGCTGGGCCGAGACGACGGTGATCATCCGCTTCTGGCTGCTCGCAGCCGTGTGCTGCATGTTCGGCCTGGGCCTGTTCTACAGCGAACAGCTCGGTCTCGGCGGGGGCTGACCGGTGAAGCTGGCTGGAACACGGGTGCTGGTCGCCGGCGCCGGGGTGACCGGCCGGTCGGTCACCGAGACGCTGACCGAACTCGGCGCCGACGTGACCGTGACCGACGGCAACGCGGAGCGGCTCGCCGAACTCGGCGGGCTCGGCGCCACGCTGGAGCCTGGGCTCGACGTGCCCCCCGAGGGCACCGAACTGGTCGTGACCAGCCCGGGCTGGCGGCCGACGGCACCTCTGCTGCAGGCGGCGGCCGAGGCCGATGTCGAGGTGATCGGCGACGTCGAACTGGCCTGGCGGCTCGGGCAGGAGCGCGAGCGGCCGCCCGCGTGGCTGGTGGTGACCGGCACCAACGGCAAGACGACCACCGTCGGCATGCTCGAGTCGATCCTGCGTGCGGCCGGTGCCGACGCCGTGGCCTGCGGCAACGTCGGTTTCGCCGTGCTCGACGCCGTCCGGGGCGGCCACGACGTGCTGGCCGTCGAGCTGTCCAGTTTCCAGTTGCACTGGTCGGCCACGCTGGCGCCGCGTGCGTCCGTCGTGCTCAACGTCGCCGAGGACCACCTCGACTGGCACGGCGGCCTCGAGGCCTACGCCGCCGCGAAGGGCACCGTCCACGCACGCTCGGGGACGGTCGTGCACAACGTGGCCGAGGCGTGGTCGCAGCGCCTCGCCGACGAGTACGCACCCGAGGGCGCACGCCGGGTCGGCTTCCGCCTCGACACCCCGCGGCCCGGTGAACTCGGCATCGTCGAGGACCTGCTCGTCGACCGCGCCTACGTCGGCGACCCGGTGCAGGGCGCCGAGGAACTGGCCACGCTCGCCGACGTCCGTCCCCTCGGCCCGCACAACGTCGCCAACGCCCTCGCCGCGGCCGCGCTGGCACGGGCCTATGGCATCCCGTCCGCCGCCGTCGCCGAAGGGCTGCGCACCTTCACCCCCGGCGCGCACCGCGCCGTCGTCGCGGGGGAGGTCGACGGGGTGCGTTACGTCAACGATTCGAAGGCCACCAACCCGCACGCCGCCACGGGCTCACTGCTCGCCCAGGACGGTGTCGTCTGGATCGCGGGCGGCCAGCTCAAGGGCGCGTCCGTCGACGAACTCGTGCAGGGGGTGGCCGCCCGGCTACGCGGGGTGGTCCTGCTCGGGGTCGACGCGGACGTGATCGGCGCCGCTGTTGCGCGACACGCGCCCGATGTTCCCGTCACACGCGTCGATCCGGGTGACCATGAGCCCATGACATCGGCGGTGAACGCGGCTCACACGCTCGCAACGGCGGGCGACACGGTGGTGCTGGCCCCCGCGGCGGCGTCGCTGGACATGTTCCGCGACTACGCCGCGAGGGGCGAGGCGTTCACGACGGCCGTCGACGCGCTGAGACGGGAACGCCTCGGTGACGGCGATTGACGAGAGCCGATCCGGTTCCTCCGACTCCGCCCGGCGGAGCGACGACCGGAACCGGAGGAAACGCACCGAACGCGGATTCGCGGCGGTCCGTACCGCACTGACCGCGTGGCTGTCGCGTCCGCTGGCGGACTTCCACCTGATCCTCGCCGTCTGCGGGCTGCTCATGGTGATCGGCACCGTGATGGTGCTGTCGGCGTCGTCGGTCTCGTCCTACGACCCGGGCAACGCAGGCAGTGTGTACGCCCTGTTCCAGCGGCATCTGGTGTTCGCGGCCGTCGGCGCTGTCGTGTTCTGGCTGGGCGTGCGCATCCCGTTGCCGCGGATCCGGACGCTCTCGCCCGCGGCGATGGTGGTCACGCTGGGGCTGCTGGCGCTCGTGCTCACCCCGCTGGGCAGCGAACAGAACGGTTCCCAGGGCTGGTTCGTCGTCGGGCCGCTCTCGCTGCAGCCGGTGGAGCTCGGCAAGGTCGTGCTCACGCTGTGGGGCGCACACATCCTCGTGACCAAATACCAGGTGCTCCATCAGTGGCGGCACCTGCTGGTGCCGGTGGTACCCGGGGCGCTGCTGATGTGCGCACTCGTGATGGCACAACCCGACCTCGGTGGCACCGTGCCGCTCGGCATCGTGCTCATCGCCCTGCTGTGGTTCGCAGGAGCGCCGAAACGGTTGTTCGGCATCGTGCTGGCCTCCGGTGTCGCGGGGGCGGTGGTGCTCGCACTGATCGCCGACTACCGGCTCGACCGGGTCATGACGTTCCTCAACCCCGGCGCCGACCCGCTCGGCAAGGGGATGCAGGCCAACCAGGCGCTGTACGCGCTCGCCGACGGCGGGCTGTTCGGCAAGGGCCTCGGGCAGGGCCAGTCGAAATGGATGTACCTGCCGAACGTGCAGCACGACTTCATCTTCGCGCTGATCGGGGAGGAGCTCGGGTTCGTCGGCTGTATCGTCGTGATCGGCCTGTTCGGACTGCTGACCTTCGTGGGCCTGCGCATCGCGATGCGCAACCTGGACCCGTGGATCCGGATCGTCGCCGGGACACTGACCGTGTCGATCGTGTCGCAGGCCGCTATCAACATCGGCTACGTCGTCGGACTGCTCCCCGTCACGGGCGTGACACTGCCGATGATTTCCTACGGTGGCACCTCGCTCCTGATGACGATGCTGCTGTTCGGCCTCCTCGCCAACTGTGCGCGGCACGAACCGGAGGCCGTGGCCGCGTTGCGCACCCAGGGGCCGGGTAAGTTCGGACGTCTGATGCGGTTGCCCGCCCCGGACCCGTACCGGCCTCCCGCCACGCGGCGCGGCGGCTCGAGGGGCGGTGGCCGCGGTCAAGGCGGAACCCGGTCGTCGGGAGCCAAGGCAGGCCGGCCGGCCACCCGTGGGGCGCGGTCGGCGTCGGCGCCCGACCGGCGCGGTGCAGCGCCGGAGTACGGTCGCCGCAGCCGCGGTGAATCGGCGCGCGGCGGACCGCGCAGGCCGAAACCGGACCGTTCCACGGGAACCAGTCGATCGACACGGAGAGGACGCAGGTGAGCCAGCCCGACACCGGTGCGGAGAAGACACCGGCACGCACCGCGCCGACGGTTGTGGTCGCAGGGGGCGGCACGGCCGGCCACATCGAGCCCGCGCTCGCATTGGCCGACGCGGTCACGCGGCTCCGGCCGGACGCGAAGGTAGTCGCGCTGGGCACCGAGCGCGGCCTGGAGACCACGCTGGTGCCGGACCGCGGCTACCCGCTGGAGCTGATCCCGCCGGTGCCGATGCCGCGCAAGCCGACGGCGGAGCTGCTGCGGCTCCCGCTGAAGGTCCGCGACGCGGTCAGGCGCACGCGTGAGGTGCTCGACCGGGTCGGCGCCGATGTCGTCGTCGGCTTCGGCGGGTACGTCGCGTTGCCCGCCTACCTGGCCGCACGCGGGCGGACACCCATCGTCGTGCACGAGGCCAACAAGCATCCGGGCCTGGCCAACAAGATCGGCGCCCGGCTCGCCGCGAAGGTCGCCGCGGCCGTGCCCGGGACACCGCTGCCGGGCGCCGAGGTCGTCGGCATCCCGCTGCGGCACTCGATCACCTCCCTCGACCGCTCCGCCCTGCGTGCCGAGGCGCGCGCCCACTTCGGACTGGACCCCGACGCGCCGACCGTGCTGGCCTTCGGCGGTTCGCAGGGCGCGCGGTCCATCAACGAGGCCGTGTCCGGAGCCGCGCAGACGTTCGCCGAGGCCGGTGTCGGTGTGCTGCACGCACACGGCCCGAAGAACTCCGTCGCGGTGCGCGAATTCCCCGGCGCTCCGGCGTACGTGCCGGTGCCGTACCTGGAACGGATGGACCTCGCCTATGCCGCGGCGGACCTGGTGCTGTGCCGATCGGGTGCGATGACGGTCGCCGAGGTGTCCGCCGTCGGCCTGCCCGCGGTGTTCGTCCCGCTGCCGCACGGCAATGGTGAGCAGGCGCTCAACGCCGAACCCGCGGTGCACGCGGGAGCCGGTCTGCTGGTCGCCGACGAGGCGCTGACGCCGGAGGCGATCGCCGAACAGGTGATCCCGCTGGTGACCGACACCGAGCGGCTCGCGAAGATGAGCGCGGCCGCCGTCGGGCTGGGCCACGGCGCGGCCGACGAAACACTGGCGCGGATGGTCTTGGAGGCCGGGGGACATGGCGATGGCAACTGACACACCCGAGGAGGCCGGCATGAACGCCGTCGCGTCGCGGCCGCCCGAGGTGCTGCTGCGGGCGCACCTGATCGGCATCGGCGGTGCCGGCATGAGCGGCATCGCGCGGATCCTGCTGGCCAGGGGCGCGCAGGTGTCCGGCTCCGACGCGAAGGAGTCGCGGGCCTTTCTGACCCTGCGTGCGCAGGGTGCGCACATCGCGGTCGGACAGTCCGCCGAGAATCTCGACCTCGCCGGAAGTGAACCGACCGCCGTGATCGTGTCGACGGCGATCCGCGACGACAACCCCGAACTGGCGGCCGCGCGTTCCCGCGGCATCCCGGTGCTGCACCGCGCGGAGGCACTGGCCGAGCTGATGGCGGGACACCGCGTCGCGTGCATCGCCGGCACCCACGGCAAGACGTCGACGACGTCGATGCTCACCGTGGCGCTGCAGCACTGCAGGCTCGATCCGTCGTTCGCGATCGGCGGCGACCTCAACGAGTCCGGAGCGAACGCCCATCACGGCGAGGGCGGCGTGTTCGTCGCGGAGGCCGACGAGAGCGACGGTTCGTTCCTGAGCTACACGCCGGACGTGGCGGTCGTGACGAACGTCGAGCCCGACCACCTCGACCACCACGGCACCGTCGAGGCCTACATCGCGGTGTTCACCGAGTTCCTCCACCGGATCGCGCCGGGCGGCGCGCTCGTGGTGTGTGCCGACGACGCGGCCGCCGCCGAGCTGGCGGTCCGCGCCGAGGCGGCGGGCGTGCGCGTGCTGCGGTACGGCCGGTCGGCGACCGGAGAGCACGACGCGCGGGTCGTGACCTACGAGCCGGCGGACGAGGGCGGCACGGTGCGCCTCGCGCTCGGCGGCGAGGAACTCGAGGTCCGGGTGACCGTGCCGGGCGAGCACATGGCGTTCAACGCCGTGGCCGCGCTGTTGGCGGGCCTGGAGCTGGGCGCCCCGGTCGACGGGATGCTCGCGGGCCTCGCCGTGTTCGGTGGTGTGCGCAGGCGGTTCGAGTTCAAGGGCCGTGCCGCGGACGTGCGCGTCTACGACGACTACGCCCACCACCCGACCGAAGTCGATGCCCAGCTGCGGGCGGTGCGGCACGCCGCGGGGACCGGCAGGGTCGTGGTCGTGTTCCAGCCGCACCTCTACTCCCGCACCGAGGCGTTCGCGAGCGAGTTCGCCGAGGCGCTCGGCCTGGCCGACGAGGTGATCCTGCTCGACGTCTACGGCGCGCGGGAGGAACCGAAGCCGGGCGTGAGCGGCGAACTCATCGCCGAGCGGATCACCGGTGCCGCCGTGCACTACGAGCCGGCCTTCGACCGTGCCACCGTGCTCGCGGCCGACCTCGTCAAGCCGGGCGATCTGCTGGTGACCATGGGCGCGGGCGACGTGACGCAACTCGGCCCGGAGATCCTCGCCGAGCTGGACCGTCGCGGGACCTGATCGGCGAACGGACTCCGGACATGACCAGCACGAGCCGGCGGAGGCCGCGCAGGGACGACGATGCCCCCACGCGGCCTGCCAGGGCGGCCCAACGACGCGGTCGTCCCGCTTCCGGACAGCGGGACAGGGCAGCGCCGGGCCGCACCGCCGCGCAGGCGGCGACGGGTTTCGTGTCGCGGGCGCGCGCGTTGCGGCGGCGTTGGATCGCGGTGCTGAGCGTGCTCACGGTGCTCGGCCTGGCCTACGTGCTGCTGTTCACGTCATTGCTGGGTGTGCGGTCGGTCGAGGTGACCGGGAATCGTGACGTCGCGGCGGACCGGGTGCGTCAGGTGGCCGAAGTGCCCGAGCGGCGCGCGATGCTCCGCGTCGACACCGACGCGATCGCCGAACGGGTCGCCGAGATCCCCGGTGTCGCGACCGTCGATGTCTCCCGGTCCTGGCCGTCGACGATCGAGATCGCGGTCACCGAACGCGCCCCCGCCGGGGTGTACGACACCGGCTCGACGCTGTACCTCGTCGACACCGGCGGGGTGGTGTACAAGGAGATTTCCAAGCGGCCCCAAGGACTTCCGGAGTTCAAGATGTCCGAAGTGGGCGTCGGCAACGCCGAGACCCGTGCGGTGATCGCGGTGCGCAAGGCGTTGCCGAAACAGCTGCGGGACAAGGTCACGCAGTGGCGCGCGGACTCGCCGGGCAGCGTCGAGTTCACGCTCCGCAGCGGCAAGTCGGTGCGGTGGGGCGATGCGTCGGACAGCGAGAGCAAGGCGAAGGTCCTCGGCGCGCTGATGACCCGGCCCGGCAAGGTCTACGACGTGTCGAGCCCCGAACTGCCGACCGTGTCCTGACGGCCGCGCCGCATCCGGTGTCCGACCGGTTTTCCGTTGTGCGGCAACGCGGTCAGGGCAGCCGAGACGCCGGCCGCGCGGTGGTGCAAATAACGCCCGACGTGGTGCAAACATCCGGCGACACGCGGCGTGGCGCCTGGATTCGGGCCCGCGCGATGCATACCGTCCTACCGCAACGTTGGTAGTTGACATAAGTCTGACCCTCAACTTGAGGTTGAGGGTTTCCGGGAGTCCGAGGTCGACATCCAGCGCGAGCCAGGGACAAGCACCACGATCAGGAAGGCGAACCCGATGACGCCCCCGCACAATTACCTCGCGGTGATCAAGGTCGTCGGTATCGGCGGCGGCGGCGTGAACGCCGTGAACCGCATGATCGAGGTCGGCCTCAAAGGTGTCGAGTTCATCGCGGTGAACACCGACGCCCAGGCACTGCTGATGTCCGACGCGGACGTCAAGCTCGACATCGGCCGGGAACTGACCCGGGGACTCGGTGCGGGCGCCGCCCCCGACGTCGGCCAGCAGGCGGCCGAGGACCATCGGGAGGAGATCGAAGAGGTCCTCAAGGGCGCCGACATGGTGTTCGTGACCGCGGGTGAGGGCGGCGGCACCGGCACCGGCGGTGCCCCGGTCGTCGCGCAGATCGCCCGCAAGCTCGGCGCACTGACCATCGGTGTGGTCACGAGGCCCTTCTCGTTCGAGGGCAAACGGCGCGGAAAGCAGGCCGAGGACGGGATACAGGAGCTGCGCAACGAGTGCGACACGCTCATCGTCATCCCGAACGACCGGCTGCTGCAGCTCGGCGACATCGGTGTCTCGCTGATGGACGCCTTCCGCTCGGCCGACGAGGTGCTGCTGTCCGGTGTGCAGGGCATCACCGACCTGATCACCACGCCCGGTCTGATCAACCTGGACTTCGCCGACGTCAAGAGCGTCATGTCGGGCGCGGGCAGCGCACTCATGGGCATCGGCTCGGCGCGTGGCGAGGGTCGCGCCGTGCAGGCCGCGGAGAAGGCCATCAACTCTCCGCTGCTCGAAGCGTCCATGGACGGTGCGCACGGCGCGCTGCTGTCGATCGCCGGCGGGTCCGACCTCGGCCTGTTCGAGATCAACGAGGCTGCGTCGCTGGTGCAGGAGTCCGCGCACCCGGAGGCCAACATCATCTTCGGGACGATCATCGACGACTCGCTCGGCGACGAGGTCCGGGTGACGGTGATCGCGGCCGGCTTCGACGCGGGCACTCCCACGCACAAGAAGCTCGATCCCGGGACGCTGACGGCGAACGGGTCGACCATGACGGTCGAGGCCGGAGAGGCCGGCGGCGCAGCGGCGGAATCGGGAGGCCCCGCGGCCCCCGCCGCCCCGGCACAGCCCGCCGCGGGCAAGCCCGGCGAGCAGTCGCCGTCCGCCTCGGCGGGCGCGACCCCTGCCAACGGGGCGGCCTCGGCGCACGCCAACGGAGCGGGTTCGGCTCCGCCGTCTGGTGGCGCCCAGCCCGTGCCGAGCGGCCAACAGGGCAGGCCCGCGCCCCAGCCGTCCGCCCCTCAGGGGCAGGCACCCCAGGGTCAGGCACCGCAGGGAGCGGCACCGCAGGGCCAGCCGCAGCCGGGTTCGGCGCAGCAGCCGGCTCCGGGCCAGGCGCAGGCCGGCGCACCGCGCCCGCAGACGGGACTGCCGGGCGGCACCCAGCCGGTGACCGAGGACCCGTCCGACGACGAGGTCGATGTCCCGCCGTTCATGCGCCGCTGAGGCACGTTCGCAGCACCCGGATCGCTTTCGAGGGTCACCGTTCCCACGGCAGGGGGCGGTGACCCTCGGTGTGTGTCCGGGGTCCGTAGGCTCTCCGGTGC
Organism: Prauserella salsuginis; assembly: GCF_024648885.1. Lineage (GTDB taxonomy): Bacteria > Actinomycetota > Actinomycetes > Mycobacteriales > Pseudonocardiaceae > Prauserella > Prauserella salsuginis. Next base: position 933,035 of record NZ_JANBBF010000009.1, read on the forward strand.
AGGCGGCTCTGCGGCGCCGCTCGCGGACGACGCCCGAGTGAAAGGACGAATCGGTGCGCATCAGGCGCGTGATCACGACGAGGGCGGGCGGCTACTCGAAACCCCCGTACGACTCGTTCAACCTCGGCCTGCACGTCGGGGACGACCCCGACGCGGTGCGCGCCAACCGGGCGCGGCTGGCGACGGAGTTGGGACTGACCGAGGACCGCCTCGCCTGGATGGAACAGGTCCACGGCCGCACCGCAACGGTTGTCGACGGCACGGAGACCGAACCCGCCGAGGCCACGGACGCGCTGGTGACGGCGACGCCCGGCGTGGTGCCGGTTGTGCTCGTCGCGGACTGCGTGCCGGTGCTGTTGGGAGACGCCGAGGCGGGTGTTGTCGCCGCCGTGCACGCCGGCCGAGTGGGCGCGAGAGTGGGCGTCGTGCCTGCCGCGCTCGAGGCGATGCGTTCGGTGGGAGCCGAGCCGAGCCGGATCGAGGCGCTGCTGGGGCCGTCGGTGTGTGGTTCGTGCTACGAGGTGCCCGACGACATGGCCGCCGACGTCGAGGCGCACCTGCCGGGCAGTCGCTGCCGGAGCCGGAAGGGCACGGCGGCGCTCGACCTGCGCGCGGGCCTGTGGCGGCAGCTGGCCGACGCGGGAGTGGGCAGGATCGGCGTCGACCCACGCTGCACCGTCGAGGACGACACACTGTTCAGTCACCGCAGGGACAACCCGTCGGGGCGGATCGCTGCCTTGACGTGGATCGAGGAGTGAGCGTGACCGTCGAGACCCAGGGTGATCCGCAGCAGCGCCGCGCGGAGCTGGCGGCCTCGCTGGAGGCGGTCAGGGGCCGGATCGACGAGGCGTGTGCCGCGGCCGGGCGCGAGCCCGGTGAGGTGCGGCTACTGGCCGTGACGAAGACTTTTCCCGCGTCCGACGCCGCGCTGCTGAGCGACCTTGGCGTCACGGACCTGGCCGAGAATCGCGACCAGGAGGCGGCCCCGAAGGCGGCGGAGGTCACCGAACTGCGGCCCGAGGCGGCCGTGCGCTGGCACATGGTCGGGCGGCTGCAGCGGAACAAGGCGAAGTCGGTCGCCGGCTGGGCCAGTGAGGTGCAGTCGGTCGACTCGCAGCGGCTCGCCGAGGCACTCGCCAAGGCCGTGCGTACCGCTCAAGAGGCGGGCACCCGGTCCGGACCACTGGACGTGCTGCTGCAGGCGAGCCTCGACACGGCCGATGATGCCGCACGGCGCGGCGGATGTCCGCTCGACGAGCTGCCACAACTCGCCGACGTCATCGCTCGGTCGGGTGAGTCGCTGCGACTGCGGGGAGTCATGGCCGTCGCCCCGCTGGGTGGGGACCCGGAGCCGGCCTTCGACCGACTCGCCGAGGCGCACGCGAGGGTGAGACGTGATCATCCCGACGCCGTGGAACTTTCAGCAGGGATGAGCGGGGATTTGGAGGCCGCGGTGGCGCACGGCTCGACTTGTGTGCGTGTCGGAACCGCGTTGCTCGGTGGCCGCGGTCTAGCCTCGCCATAGAGACGTTCACCCACAGTGGCGTTTTGCGGTGACTCAGCGTCAAGGGTGGGGACGCGACCGTGCGGGCGAGGGAGAGGCATGAGCACGCTGCACAAGCTGAAGGCCTACTTCGGGATGGTCCCTGCCGAGGACGAGTACGACTACGACGACTACCGGCGCGGCTACGCCGACGACCCGGACGCGTACGACTCCTACGAGGCCTACGACTCCTATGACGCGTACGACCGCGGCAGGGGCGACTACCGGGAGGCGGACTACGACGAGCCGCCGCGCCGGGGTCGTTCGCGGTATCACGTCATGGACGAGTTCGAGGAGCCCGAACCCGCACGCGCGCGGCGTTCGGCCGCTGAGCCGTCGCCGGTCCACGGCTCACTCGCGGTCGACCGGCAGCCCGAGCCGGTCACCCGGCTGCGTCCGGCGCCGGAGCCGCCTGCGCGCGCCCCTGCGGCGAATCGGGACCCGTTGAGCAGGATCCGCACCCTGCACCCGACGAGCTACACCGAGGCGCGCGAGATCGGCGAGGCCTACCGGGACGGCACGCCGGTGATCATCAATCTGACCGAAATGGACAATGCGGACGCGAAGCGGGTCGTGGACTTCGCGGCGGGGCTCGCGTTCGCATTGCGTGGCTCGATGGACCGCGTCACCAACAAGGTGTTCTTGCTCTCGCCGCCGGACGCGGACGTCTCGGCCGAGGACCGTAGGCGTATCGCCGAGGGTGGACTGTTCCTCCGCCGCTGACCTCCGTCACCGGTCACTGACCCCCGCCGCCGGTCACCCGGCCACCGCCGGGCGCCGGGGGAGAGCCGCCGGGCGCGTCGGCGGGCCGGTGGCCCACAACGTCGCCGGTTGTGGCTAGAGTGGCGGCGTGGATGCGGTCCGGATGGTCTTTTATTGGCTGCTCTTTGTCTTTTGGCTCCTGCTCACGGCGCGGATCGTCGTCGAGCTTGTACGGGCTTTCGCGCGCGAATGGCGACCCGCGGGAGGGGTTGCGGTCGCGGTCGAGAGCATCTACACAGTGACAGACCCACCGGTCAAGCTCGTACGACGTGTTATTCCCATCGTGCGGATAGGCGGCGTGGGCCTGGACTTATCGATTATGGTGCTGCTGTTGGTTGTGTTCATACTGATGCAACTGGCGCTACCCGGGTGACGGGGAACCCGGATCGTCCGACAGCCCATGGAGTGCGTGAGGTGATCTGATGTCGTTGACCCCTGCTGACGTGCATAACGTCGCGTTCAGCAAGCCGCCTATCGGCAAGCGGGGCTACAACGAGGACGAGGTGGATGCGTTCCTCGACCTGGTGGAGACGGAACTTGCCCGGTTGATCGAGGACAACAACGAGCTGCGCCAGCAGGTGGAGCAGCTCGACGCCGAGCTGGAGTCGACCCGCGGTGAGCTGGAGTCGGCGAAGGCCGGCGGCAGCGCGCAGGCGGCACAGCCCGCCCCGCAGCGCGGGTCCACCGACGAGGCCCCGTCTCGGCGGCTCGCCCCGGTGCCGCCCCCGTCGTCGACCGAGCAGACGCAGGCCACGGCCGCAGGCCTGCTCGGTGGTGAGAACGGCGAGCCGAACGTGCAGGCCGCGAAGGTCCTGGGCCTGGCACAGGAGATGGCCGACCGGCTGACCGCCGAGGCCAAGACCGAGTCCGACGGCATGCTCGCCGAGGCAAGGACGAAGTCCGAGCAGTTGCTGTCCGACGCCCGCTCGAAGGCGGACTCGATGGTCAACGAGGCGCGCACGCGCGCCGAGAGCATGCTCAACGACGCACGGACCCGGGCGGAGACGCTCGAGCGTCAGGCGCGCGACAAGGCGACCACTCTGGATCGCGAGGCGCAGCGCAAGTACACCGAGACGATGAACAACCTGAACACCGAGAAGGGCGAGCTCAACAAGAAGATCGAGGAGCTGCGCACCATCGAGCGCGAGTACCGTACTCGACTCCGCGGCTTCCTCGAATCGCAGCTGCGCGAGCTCGACGACCGTGGTTCGGCCGCACCGGCCTCGGCGTCGACGTCCTCGTCGTCCGAGTCCTCGTCCTCGTCGTCGACGGGCAGCTCGAGCTCGAACTCCTCGAACGGTGGCCAGGGCTACTCGTTCGGTCCGCGAGCCGAAGCGGGCTGACACCGACACGGCACTGTCACCGGCACCACCGGGCTGATGTTCACCGAGAGAGACGGTTCCGACACCCTGAGGAAGGGGTCGGGGCCGTCTCTTTCGCGTTCGTGTTGTAATTCACTGTGCTCTACATCGTTCTGATTCTCGTACTGGGGGCGCTCGGCCTCGTGGTCGCGGCGCTCATCACCGCCGACTCGCTGTGGGCCTGGATCTCGCTGGGTGTGTCCGTGGTCGCGGCGATTCTGCTCGTGATCGACTGGTGGCGCCGCCGTTCGGCAGGAAGCGACGCGAAGCCGGAGGCGGAGCCGGAGCGGGCCGAATCGGACGACGAGGCCGGCAAGGCGGACTCGGAGCGGTCCACGGCCTCGGACACCGACGACGAGGACATCGACCGGGCCCTCGAGGAGGCCGACGACGCCGAGGAGCCCGTCGGCGAGGGCCAGACGGAGCTGATCGCGGCCGAGGGTGACCTGGCCGATCCGGACGACGAACCGGCCACGGAGAACTCCGCCGACGCCGACGCGCTGCTCGTGTCGCGACTGGAGGAGGAGGTCGTCGTCGTGGACGAGCGGCCCCGGTACCACCTCGCAGAATGCGCTTGGCTCGAGACGCGCGAGACGATCCCGCTGCCGGCCAGGGAGGCCAGGGAACTCGGTTTCAGCCCGTGCGGCCGGTGCGCGCCGGACGCGACGCTCGCGCAGCGGCACCGTAACTCGGCTGGTGCGTGACTCCGCGGGTGCGTGATTCCGTGGGCGCGTGATGGGCCGGTTCGTGACCGGTTATCCTGAACACACACGGCGACGATCCGGCCATCACCGGGGAGCTTCCGGAAGAACGGCCGTCGCGGGGCGACACGCCCGCGACGGCTCAGTAGAACCGGACGGCAGCGGCCCGTCACAGCCGCCGAACGAGGGGTCCGCGCCGACCGGCGCGGGCAAGCGGGGTGGTACCGCGGAACGTGCGCTCTGTAGCGCTCGCGTCGTCCCCGTGTGGGCCGGAAGGCCCGTACGGCAACACGGACATTTCCGCGAGGAGCACACCGGATGTACCCCAAGACATCCGTCGGCGCGCAGGCCGCCGACGAGGTCCCGTCGCAGCCGTCCTTTCCTGCCCTGGAGAAGGACATCCTGGCCTACTGGGAGAGCGACCGCACGTTCCAGGCCAGTGTCGAGGCGCGCGATGCGGGCACCGGCGGTGACAACGACTACGTCTTCTACGACGGTCCGCCGTTCGCAAACGGGCTGCCGCACTACGGCCACCTGCTGACCGGGTACGTCAAGGACACCGTTCCGCGCTACCAGACGATGCGGGGCAAGCGGGTCGAGCGCCGGTTCGGCTGGGACACCCACGGCCTGCCCGCCGAGCTCGAGGCCGAGAAACAGCTCGGCATCACCGACAAGTCGCAGATCGACGAGATGGGCATCGCCGAGTTCAACCGGGCGTGCCGCGAGTCGGTGCTGCGCTACACCGCCGAATGGCAGGAGTACGTCACTCGGCAGGCGCGGTGGGTCGACTTCGACAACGACTACAAGACGCTCGACGTCACCTACATGGAATCGGTGATCTGGGCGTTCAAGCGGCTGTGGGACAAGGGCCTGGTCTACGAGGGCTACCGGGTGCTGCCGTACTGCTGGCGTGACGAGACGCCGTTGTCCAACCACGAGTTGCGGATGGACGACGACGTCTACCAGTCGCGGCAGGACCCGGCGGTGACCATCGGCTACCGCGTCGAGGGCAACGACAGCGAGCTGGACGGGGCATATCTGCTCATCTGGACCACCACGCCGTGGACCGTGCCGTCCAACCTGGCCACGGCCGTGCATCCCGATGTGGACTACGTCCAGGTCGCCGACGCCGACGGCAGGCGCTTCGTGCTCGCCGAAGCGCGCCTCGGCGCCTACGCGAAGGAACTCGGCGAACAGCCGACGGTCGTCGCCAGGTACAAGGGATCCGACTTGCTCGGCACCCGCTACGCACCGCCGTTCCCGTACTTCGTCGGCAGGGAGAACGCCCACCGGGTGCTGTCGGCCGACTACGTGACCACCGACGACGGTACGGGCATCGTGCACATCGCCCCTGCGTACGGCGACGAGGACAAGGTCGTGACCGATGCGGCGGGCATCGTTCCCGCGACGCCGGTCGACGCGAAGGGCCGATTCGACGCGCAGGTGCCCGATTACGAGGGCCAGCAGGTGTTCGAGGCCAACCCGAACATCATCCGCGACCTGAAGAACGGCACCGGCTCGGCCGCGCGGCAGGGCGCGATCCTGCTGCGGCACGAGACGTACGAGCACAGCTATCCCCACTGCTGGCGGTGCCGGAACCCGCTCATCTACCGCGCCGTGTCGTCGTGGTTCGTGGCGGTGACGGAGTTCAAGGACCGGATGGTCGAGCTGAACCAGCAGATCACCTGGTACCCGGACCACATCAAGGACGGCCAGTTCGGCAAGTGGCTCGAGAACGCCCGCGACTGGTCGATCTCGCGCAACCGTTACTGGGGCACGCCGATCCCGGTGTGGGTCTCCGACGACCCGAACCACCCGCGCGTCGACGTCTACGGATCGCTCGACGAGCTGGAACGCGACTTCGGGGTGCGGCCCACCGACCTGCACCGGCCGTACATCGACGAGCTCACCCGGCCGAACCCGGACGACCCGACAGGCGCCTCGACGATGCGCCGCGTTCCGGACGTGCTCGACGTGTGGTTCGACTCCGGGTCGATGCCGTACGCCCAGGTGCACTATCCGTTCGAGAACACCGGGTGGTTCGAGGACCACTATCCGGGCGACTTCATCGTCGAGTACATCGGCCAGACCCGGGGCTGGTTCTACACGCTGCACGTGCTGGCCACGGCGCTGTTCGACCGGCCGGCGTTCCGGACCTGCGTCTCGCACGGCATCGTGCTCGGTTCCGACGGGCAGAAGATGTCGAAGTCGCTGCGGAACTACCCGGACGTCAACGAGGTGTTCGACCGGGACGGTTCCGACGCGATGCGCTGGTACCTGATGGCGAGCCCGATCCTGCGCGGCGGCAACCTGGTCGTCACGGAGAAGGGCATCCGCGACGCGGTGCGCCAGGCGGTGCTGCCGCTGTGGAACTCGTACTACTTCCTCGCGTTGTACGCGAACGCCGAGGGTGTCGAGGGAACATCGGTCACCGACGCTGAAGCGATGGCTCGCGCCTGCAAGCAGCCCTCGCGGCACGTGCTCGACCGGTACATCCTCGCCAAGACGCGCGAGCTCGTGGCCGATGTGCAGTCCGCATTGGACGGTTACGACATCGCGGGCGGGTGCGCGACGTTGCGCGACTACCTCGAGGTGTTGACCAACTGGTACGTGCGGCGCTCCCGCGACCGGTTCTGGGCGGGCGAGCAGGCCGCGGTCGACACGCTGCACACGGTGCTGGAGACGGTGTGCCGGGTGGCCGCACCGCTGCTGCCGATGACGACGGAAGCCGTGTGGCGCGGGCTGACCGGTGGTCGGTCGGTGCACCTGGCCGACTGGCCGGACACCGCGGTGCTGCCCGCGGACCCCGAGCTCGTCACCGCGATGGACCGGGTGCGGCAGGTGTGTTCCGCGGCGCTGTCGTTGCGGAAGGCGAACAAGCTGCGGGTCCGGCTGCCGCTGGCCTCCCTGCTCGTGGCGGCCGAGGATGCCGAGCTGCTGCGGCCCTTCTCCGACATCGTCGCCGACGAGGTGAACGTCAAGGCCCTCGAACTGACCACCGACGTGGCGGCGCACGGATCGTTCGAGGTCGCGGTCAACGCCCGTGCTGCGGGACCGCGGCTGGGCAAGGACGTGCAGACCGTGATCAAGGCCGTGAAGGCGGGCGACTGGTCCACCACGGCCGAGGGTGCGGTCGTCGCGGCCGGGATCGAACTGGTCGACGGTGAGTACGAGCGCAGGCTGGTCGCCTCGGGTGAGGGCATCGCTGGTGAGCTGCCGGGGGGTTCCGGCCTCGTGCTGCTCGACACCGATGTGACGCCGGAGCTGGCCGCCGAGGGCGTGGCGCGTGACCTGGTGCGCGTGGTCCAGCAGGCTCGGCGCGATGCGGGGCTCGACGTGGCCGACCGCATCGCGCTGACGATCGACGCGCCGGACGCGGTCGTGGCGGCGGTGCGGGAGCACCAGGAGTTCGTGGCGTCGGAGACGCTGGCCACGGAGGTGGCGTACGCGGCTGTGAGCGACGGTTTCGCCGGTGCGGTCGGTGACGGTGACAAGGTGACCGTCGCGGTGCGCGCGCACGCGGGCTGACGTTCGCGTCCGGCCGGTGAGCAGGCCCGGATGAGACTTGATGAAGATGTCTTCATCTCCGGCTCATCCGGGCTTCGCCGTATCGGGGCAGAGTGGACGCCATGAAACCGACACCGAGGGCGCTGGCGCTCGTGGCCGTGCTGGCACTGCCGGTGGCCGCGGTGGTCGTGACGTTGCTGCTGCGCGGGTCCGACGCGCCCGTCAACGAGAGCCCGGTGGTCCGTATCGGCGGAGCCGACGGATCACGCAGTGAGCTGCCTTCGCTGCCGTCTCGCGACTCGACGCCGCCGCCGTCGTCGACCACGACGGACGGGCACGGAACCGGTCCGGACGGGCCGGAACGGCCGCCGTCGCGTCCCGGATCCGAGCCGCAGCCGACCCGCGATGTCGTCCCGCCACCGCCGCCGGTCGACGACGACGATGACGACGATGACGACGACGGTGGGGACGATGACGACGGCGACGACGACTGACCGGCGTGGCCGACCCGGACCGGCGGGTGCGGTGGCCGATGCCTGACGTGTTCACCACGCAGGAACTCGCCGCGTCCGGTGCAGGCGGTGACGCGTCGGACACGGAGGGCGCGGGCAGGCCCGTGCCCGGACGCAGGCGAGGGACGCGCATCCCGGCCCGGCTGCAGATCACGGGCTGGCTCGCGGCCGTCATGGCGGCAGGCCTCGCCTCGGTCGTCCTGCTGGTCGTCGAATTCGAGTACCGCGCGATCGACGACCGGGTCAACGCGGCCCTCGCCCAGGATGCCGAGGAGTTCCGGCGGTTCGCCGAAGCGGGTCTGGACCCGGCGACCGGCAAGCCGGTGACGGACCCCGGTGACCTGTTCTACCGCCACCTGAGCAGCCAGTATCCGGACAATGCCGAGCTCATGCTGGGTATCCGGAGCACCGCGGGCGAGCTCGAGGCGATCCGGCAGGCCGACGAGACGTTCCGGGACGTGCGGCTCTCCGACGCGGTGCTGCGGGACATCGTCTCGCGCGAGGACGTCACGGGCACGGTGTCGACCCCGGCAGGGACGTTGCGTTGGCTGCGCGTCGACGTGCTGCCCCGCCAGGGCGGCACCGAGGCCGACGCCTGGTTCGTCAGCGGTTACTTCGTCGACGAGGTCAGGGCGGAGGCCGGCGCGACGGTTCGCACCCTCATCATCGTCAGTGCGGTGGCGCTGGTGCTGGCGGCAGGGGTGTCGTGGCTGGTCGCGGGGCAGATCCTCGCCCCGGTCAACACGGTGCGGAAGGCGGCGGGGCGGCTCACCGAGGCCGATCTGACGCGGCGGATCCGGGTCGAGGGCCGGGACGACGTCGCGGCGCTGGCCGAGCAGTTCAACGCGATGCTCGACCGGCTGGAGCGGGCGTTCGACACGCGCAGGCAGTTCCTCGACGATGCGGGCCACGAGCTGCGCACGCCGATCACGATCGTGCGCGGGCATCTCGAGCTGATGGGCGACGACCCGGCCGAACGCGCGGAGGTCGTGCGCCTGTGCACCGACGAACTCGATCGCATGGCGCGGATCGTCGATGATCTGCTGCTGCTGGCGAAGGCCGAGCAGCCGGACTTCGTCCATCCGGCGTGGACGTCCGTGCCCGAGCTGACGAGCGACATCGACGCCAAGGTGCGCGCGATCGCACCGCGGGCCTGGACGCTCGAGGCCGTCGGGGAGGGCGATGCCCGCGTCGACGCCCAGCGCGTCACCCAGGCGATGGTGCAGCTGGCGCAGAACGCGGCGGCCCACACCACCGACGGGGCGGTGATCCGCATCGGTTCGGCTGTCGGCGCGGAGACGGTCTCGTTCTGGGTCAGCGACACCGGTCCCGGGTTGGAGAGCGGGGACGAGCAGCGGATCTTCGACCGGTTCGTACGGGGCGGCGCCGGTGCGCGCGACGGTACGGGGGCCGGTCTGGGCCTGGCGATCGTGAAGGCGATCGCCGGTGCGCACCACGGACAGGTGCGGGTGATGTCGGCGCCGGGACAGGGCGCGACGTTCGGATTCGAATTGCCGCTACAGGGAGGAGACCGATGAGCCGCATCCTGATCGCCGAGGACGAGGCGAAGATCGCAGCGTTCATCGAGAAGGGATTGCGGTCCAACGGTTTCACCACCTCGGTGGTCGAGGACGGCGATACCGCACTCGCACAGGTGGTGGCGGGCGAGTTCGACCTCGTGATCCTCGATCTGGGATTGCCCAAACGCGACGGTTTCGCGGTCCTGCAGGCGATGCGGCGCGCCCACGTGCACATCCCCGTGATCATCCTGACCGCCAGGGACACGGTGCACGACACGGTCGCGGGGCTCGAAGGTGGCGCCGACGACTACATGACCAAGCCGTTCCGGTTCGAGGAACTGCTGGCGCGCGTGCGGCTGCGGCTGCGGTCGGCCGATCGCACGCCCGAGGTCACGGTCCTGCGGCACGGGGAGCTGTCGCTCGACCTGCGGACTCGCCGCGCCGAAACCCCGGATGGCGTCGTCGACCTCACCGCGCGCGAGTTCTCCCTGCTCGAGTTGTTCCTGCGGCATCCGCGGCAGGTGCTCTCCCGCGAACAGATGCTCTCGCACGTGTGGGGCTACGACTTCGATCCCGGTTCGAACGTCGTGGACGTCTACGTGCGCACGCTGCGCCGCAAGATCGGCCAGGAGCGGATCGTCACCGTGCGGGGCATGGGTTACCGCCTCGACTGAGGCGACGGCGGCACCTCACCCGCGCGTGCTCGCGTGGTCACCACCGGTGCGGCCGGCGTCACGTCCGCGGCGGCTGTGACGGCCGGCGGCGCCGCGGCCGGATACCGTATTTCCATGAGTCGGCCCGCGGTGCGGGTGAGCCCGGCCGGAGGGCGGAGTCGCGGGGGTGACGGCGCAGGGGGCGAGAGCGAGGGACGTGCGGCATGAACGAGCTTCCGATCATTCTCGGATCGGGGGCCATCGTCCTGCTCGCGTCGGTGTTCGCCGTCCGGTTCTCGATCCGACTCGGACTGCCGTCGCTGCTGATCTATCTCGGTATCGGTGTGCTGCTGGGCGAAGCGGGCCTGGGCATCGAGTTCGACAATCCCGATCTCACCCAGAGTCTCGGGCTCGCGGCGCTCGTGATGATCCTGGCCGAAGGTGGGCTGACGACCCGCTGGGAGGCGGTGCGGCCCGCACTCGGACCGGGGATCGCGCTGTCCACAATGGCCATCGTGGTGACGATCCTCGTCGCGGGGTCGGCGCTGCACTGGCTGCTCGACCTCGACTGGCAGTTGGCGTTCCTGTGGGGCGCGGTCCTGGCCAGTACCGACGCGGCGGCCGTGTTCTCGATGTTGCGCGGGTCGGGGATCAACCGGCGGCTGTCGGGCACGTTGGAACTAGAGTCGGGCCTCAACGACGCGCCGGCCTACATCGCCGTGGTGCTGCTGGCGAGTGGCGCCGACGTGCAGTGGACGTTGCCGCTGGTGGTGCTGTACCAACTGGGGGCAGGTGCCGGTATCGGGCTGGCGCTCGGCTGGCTCGGTGCGCAGGCGCTGCGGCGGATCGCGCTGCCGGCCACCGGCCTGTACCCACTGGCGACCGTCGCGGTGTGCGTGGTCGCCTACTCGGCCGGGCAGCTCGGCCAGGCGTCCGGGCTGCTCGCCACCTACCTGGCGGGGCTCGTGCTCGGCAACGCCCGGCTGCCGCACCGCGGTGACACGCTGTCGTTCGCCGAGGGACTCGGCTGGATGGCCCAGATCGGGCTGTTCGTGCTGCTCGGGCTGTTCGCCTCGCCGGAACGCCTGGTGCACGGCATCGTGCCCGGCCTGGTCGCGGGCGCGGTCGTACTGGTGCTCGCCAGGCCCGTGTCGGTACTGGTGTCGATGTTGCCGTTCCGGCTCCCGTGGCGGGAGCAGGTGTTCCTGTCGTGGGCGGGGCTGCGGGGTGCGGTGCCGATCGTGCTGGCGACGATCCCTCTGGCCGAGGGGCTGCCCGGCGCGCAGGGGCTGCTCGACGCTGTGTTCGTGATCGTCATCGTCTTCACGCTGCTGCAGGGGGCGCTGCTCGGCCCGGTCGCGCGGCTGCTCGGGCTCGCCCGCACGGGGCAACCCGAGGAGCTCGACGTCGACGCGGCACCGCTGGACGAGCTGGGCGCGGTGTTGCTGCAGGTCGCGATCCGGCCGGACTCCCGGCTGCACGGGGTGTACCTGCGCGAGCTGCGCCTGCCCACCGGTTCGGGCGTCAGCCTGGTGGTGCGAGACGGGGCGAGCTTCACCCCCGGCGCGGGGACGCGGCTGAAGTCGGGGGACCGATTGCTGGTCGTCACCACCAGCGAGGCGCGCAGTCGTGCCGAGCGGCGGATCCGTGCGGTCGACCGCGCTGGGCCGCTGGCCGCGTGGAAGGGCGAGTCCGGCGACTGACCACCGGGGAGGGTCGAGGTGGCCGGGGTGGACAATGGACCGGTGAACACCGAGCGTGAACCCGAGACCGCCACGTCCGGCGAACCGGCGGGCACCGGCGATCGACCGGCCCGGTACGTCGTGCTGCTCGCGTCCGTGGCCCTGGTCGCCTACCTGATCGACCTCGGCACGAAGGTCGCGGCGACCACCGCGCTGGAAGGCGAAGAGCCGGTCCGCATCCTCGGTGGCATCGTCTACCTGCAGCTCATCCGTAACCCTTACGCCGCGTTCGGGATGGACTTCGGGGGCACGTGGATCCTCGCGCTGGTCGCCCTCGCGGTCGTGGGTGTGATCATCTGGTTCGCCAGGAAGCTGCGTTCGACCGGCTGGGCGATCGGTCTCGGCCTCGTACTCGCCGGTGCGCTGGGCAATCTGACCGATCGGGTGTTCCGTGCCCCCGCGCCGATGCACGGGCACGTGGTCGACTTCCTTTCCGTGTTCGGCCCCGACGGCCGGTACTTCCCGGTGTTCAACGCGGCCGATTCGGCCATCACGGTCGGCGCGGTCCTGATCGTGGTGTTGTCGGTCCTCGGCCGCGACTACGACGGCGCGATCACCCGCGGGCCGAAGAAGAACACCGGCGACGCCGACGACGATGGTGCAGCGGCCGCTCCCGACACCGGTTCCGACGTCGACGCACCGTCGGGGACCGCAACCGGGACCGCGGCAGCCGAACCGGCGGACGGATCGCGGTCCGGCACTGCCGCGCGGACGAACCCGGAGGACGAGGCATGAGCGCCCGGATGCTGCCCGTGCCGGACGGGCTCGACGGCATGCGCGTCGACGCGGGGCTGGCCAAGCTGCTCGGCCTGTCGCGCACGGTGGTGGCGGAGCTCGCGGGCAAGGGCGACGTGCTCCTCGACGGCGTGCCCGCAGGCAAGTCGGACCGGCTGGTCGCGGGCGGACTCCTCGAGGTCACCCTTCCCGAACCGGAGGAACCGCCGCAGGTCGTGGCCGAGCCGGTCGACGGGCTGAAGGTGCTGCACGAGGACGACGACATCGTCGTGGTCGACAAACCGGTCGGTGTCGCCGTACACCCGAGTCCCGGCTGGGAGGGCCCGACCGTCATCGGCGGTCTCGCCGCCGCAGGACTGCGGATCTCCACGTCGGGAGCGGCGGAGCGGCAGGGCGTGGTGCACCGCCTCGACGCGGGCACGACCGGCACGATGGTCGTGGCCAAGAGCGAGCACGCCTACACGGTGCTCAAGCGTGCGTTCAAGGAGCGCACCGTCGAGAAGCGCTACCACGCGCTGGTGCAGGGCCATCCGGATCCGATGCGCGGCACGATCGACGCGCCCATCGACCGTCATCCGACCCGCGACTACAAGTTCGCGGTCGTGCAGGGCGGGCGGCCCTCGGTGACGCACTACGAAGTGATCGAGGCGTTCCGCGCGGCGTCGCTGGCCGACGTCAAGCTGGAGACAGGCCGGACGCACCAGATCCGCGTGCACTTCTCCGCACTGCGGCACCCGTGTGTGGGCGATGCGACCTACGGTGCGGATCCCGCGCTGGCGCGCAGGCTCGGCGTGACGCGCCAGTGGCTGCACGCACGGGCCCTCGGCTTCGCCCACCCGGCGGACGGCCGGTGGGTCGAGTTCACGAGCGACTATCCGGACGATCTGGCCCACGCGCTGGAGATCCTGCGCGCCGAATCCTGACGACGTCGGGGCCGACGACACGGGCCCGGTACCGCGCAGGCCTGAGGCGGAACGTGTGGCACGGGGTCATCGTCCGCCGCCGGCGCGGTGGTCAGGCGTCGTCGTGGCGGGTCCACGACGCGCTCTGCGGCGGTCCCCATGTGCTGATCACCGGGTCGATCGCCTGCCGGGACTCGTCCGCTTCGGCGGGCTCGGCGGCGGGTGGCGGTGCCGCTGGCGACTCGGTGGGCGGCGGTGGTGCCGTGTCCGGCGCGGCCGTGCCCGGTGGTGAAGCCGTGCCCGGTGGTGAAGTGGGCGGTGGTGAAGTGGGCGGTTGTGGAGTGGGCGGTGGTGCGGTGGGCGGGGCCGGATACGGCGGGCCCGCGGGGAGAGGTCCGCTCGGAGTAGGCGGGCCGGCCGGAGGCGGCACCGACGGACCCGGCCGCCCCTGCCGCTCCGGATACGCGGGCCTGCCCTGCGGTGCGGCGGCCCCGAAACCCGGCGCGGCCCCGGAACCCGGTACAGGCCCGGAACCCGGTACAGGCCCGGAACCCGGTACAGGCCCGGAACCCGGTGCGGTGATGTTCGGCGGGTTGGTGTTCGGGGACGCTGGCGCGGCCGCGAGTGCGGCGCGTAACCGGTTGCCGTCGGCTTCGACACCGACCTGCAACGGTAGGCCCGTCGCCGAGAGTGCTAGCAGTCGCTGAGCGACCTCGCGCGGATCCATGCCGGCACGCGACGCGATGTCGACGACCGACGCCCTGCCCAGGTCGGCGACGACCTGCAGCAGCCGTGCGTCAGCGGGATCGGTGACGGACACGCCACCGACGATACCGTGACCGGCCACGGCCGCCGGGCGCAGTCGAAACGGGCAGCCGGAACGCGCGACAGCCGTTATCCTCGTCGCCCATGGATGACGTCGTGGCGCTCGCTGATGAGTACATGGACCTGATGTTCGACGTGGACCCGCTGATGCCGGCGATTCTCGGGATCGATCCCGAGCGATCGGGGCTGGAGGACCTCGGGGAGGAGGCCGAGCAGCGGCAGTGGCGGGCCCTGACCGACATCGTCACTCGGGCGAAGGCGATCGACCCGGCGCGGTTGTCGGGTGAGAGCAGGACGACGAGGGACGTGCTGATCGCGGCGGCGCAGGCTCGCCTTGAGAGCCTCGACGCGAAGACCGTCGAGTTCTGTGTCAGCGACGGATTCCAGGCGCCGGCCACGGGGGTGTTGATGCTGCTGCCGATGACGCCCGTCGCCACGGCGGGGCAGGCCGCCGCGCAGCTCGACAGACTCCGCGCGGTCCCCGGCTTCCTGGAGGAGGCCGCCGAACGGCATCGCACGGGGATCGCCGCGGGACGCAGGCCGGTCGCCCGTGGCGTGCGGAACGCGATCGCCCACATCGACCGCTATCTGGCCGACTCGGGCGCCGACCCGTTGCTGCGCCAGGAGGCGCCCACCGACGCGCCCGACTTCGCCGCCGAGCGGGAGCAGATCCTCGCCGAACGCGTCCGGCCCGCGTTCCGCCGGTACCGCGATGTGCTGGAAACCGAGATCCTGCCCCGCGGCAGGCCCGACGAGGAGTCCGGCGTGTGCCACGTGCCCGGCGGGGAGACGATCTACCGTTCGCTGGCGCGCGTGCACACGACGACCGATCGCACCGCCGACGAGTTGCACGAGACGGGGCTGCGGCTGATCGGTGAGCTGGCCGAGGAGTACCGCGAGATCGGTGGGCGGGTCTTCGGCACCGGCGATCTGCAGGAGATCTTCCGGCGGTTGCGCACCGACAAGGAACTGCGCTGGAACAGCGGGGACGAACTGATGGAGGCGTCCCGGGAGGCGGTGGCCCGCGCCGAGCGGGCCACGCCGGAGTGGTTCGGCACGATCCCTTCGGAGCAGTGTGTGGTGGAGGCCGTACCCGAGGCGGAGGCCCCGGGGTCGGCGCCCGCGTACTACCTCTCGCCCGCGACCGACGGGTCACGTCCCGGCATGTACTTCGCCAACACGTACCAGGCCGAGGAGCGGTTCCGGCACACCGTCGAGGCCACCGCCTTCCACGAGGCCGTTCCCGGTCACCACTTCCAGATCAGCCGCGCGCTGGGGCTCACGGACCTGCCACTGCTGCGCAGGCTCGGTGACTTCAACGCCTACACCGAGGGTTGGGGCCTGTACGCGGAACGACTGGCGCACGAGATGGGCCTGTACTCCGGTGACGTGACGCTACTCGGCATGCTGAGCAACGACTCGATGCGCGCGGGCAGGCTCGTCGTGGACACGGGGCTGCACGCGAAGGGCTGGAGCAGGCAGCAGGCGATCGACTACCTGCTGGAGAACACGCCCATGCCGGAGGTGGAGATCGTCTCGGAGGTCGACCGGTACATCAACTGGCCCGGCCAGGCGCTGGCGTACATGGTGGGCAGGCTGGAGATCGAGCGGGTGCGTGCGAAGGCCGAGGAGACGCTGGGGGAGGCCTTCGACATCCGGGCGTTCCACGACGTGGTGCTGGGCGGCGGTGCGATGCCGCTGTCGGTACTCGACGGGGTCGTATCCGCATGGGCGGGAGCGACCGAGGTGGCGGCCTCGTAGTCGGCGGGTCCCTTCGCGGTCTCAGCCGGCGTCGACGCAGATGCCGGCGCCCTTGTCGATCATGCCGTCGGGGCAGCTGCGGGTCTGGTCGGAGCCGAGCAGCATTCCCGCCGTGACCAGGGCGGCGAGTGCGAGCAACGACGGCATGCCGACCAGCGTCCACCAGCGGCGCAGACAGGTGGCGCGGCCACAGGCCGGCATCTGCTCCGAGTGCGACGACGCCTCGCCGCACTGGCACGGCGGCCACATCCGCTGACGACGTTTCCCCATGGCGCGCAGGATAGTCGCTGCGAGCCGCGGCCGCGGCCCGTGTCGGTGACGTCGACAGGGTCGCGGCGTTGCGGGTACACCTCGGGGTATGGGCGATCAGCGCAATCCCGACGAGCCGACGACAGAGGGGCCGGCCGAGCCACCGCCGCTGTCCCCGGACGTACCCGTGCCGCCGCATCCGGATGCCGGTGGCGGCACCGAGGACGTGCCGGAACCGCCGAACCGCGACGAGGTCGACACCGGACTGCCCGGCCGGCAGCGCCGAGAGCTGCAGGGAAACGACGACGTCAACCCGGATGCCGGGGCGGTCGAGCCCCCCGACTAGTCAGCGGCCGCTGACCCTGCCGTCCTCCGCGCCGGTCACCGTGCCCTGCGCGACCGAGGCAGGGGCAGCGGCGGCGGCAGCCGCACCGGTTCCCGGCCGCGGCCGACGCCGCTGCGGCGCGCGGCCTTCGGGCTGTGCCGGACGCGGCAGGTCGGGCGGTTCGGGCAACGGCAACGTCACCGGCTCCGCCACCAGCGTCACCGTGTCGCCGTAATGGCGCAGCGACACCGGGCCGCCGTCGGTGAGCGTGTACGTCACCTCGTCCTTCCTGACCTCGACCCGGAACCGCGCCTGCCGGAAACACACGTGGAAGGCGATGAAGTCGAGGTCGCGCGGCAGTCGGGGCCGGAACGACAGCTCGCCGTCGTGGTCGCGCATGCCGCCGAACCCTGCGACGAGCGCGATCCACGCGCCCGCGAGTGACGCGATGTGCAGGCCGTTGCGTACGTTGCCGTGGACGTCGCGCAGGTCGACGAGCGCCGCCTCGGCCAGGTAGTCGTAGGCCAGGTCGGAATGGCCGCACTCGGCCGCCAGCACCGCCTGTGTGGCGGCCGACAACGACGAGTCCCGCACGGTGAGTGCCTCGTAGTAGGCGAAGTTGCGCCGCTTCTCCTCGTCGGTGAACGCGTCGCCGCGCAGGTGCATGGCCAGAACCAGGTCCGCCTGCTTGACAACCTGCTTGCGGTACAGGTCGAAGTACGGGAAGTGCAGCAGCAGCGGGTAGGCCGACGCCGGCGTCGCCTGGAAGTTCCAGCGCGCGTGTTCGGTGAACCGTTCGGACTGCGGGTGTACGTCGAGCAGGTCGTCGTAGGGCACGAGCATCGCCCTGGCCGCCGCAAGCCACGCCTTGATCTCGTGCTCGGTCACCGACAGGCGGGCGGCGACGTCCGGCTGGCGGTTGCACGATGCGGCGGCCTCGAACAGGTTCCGCTGCGCCATCAGATTCGTGTAGACGTTGTTGTCCACAATGGCCGAATACTCGTCGGGCCCGGTGACGCCGTCGATGCGGAACCCGCCGTGCGGATCGTGGTGACCGAGCGACACCCACAGCCGAGCGGTCTCGGCCAGCAGTTCCGTGCCGTGATCACGTTCGAACTTGGTGTCACCCGTGGCGGCGAGGTAGCGGGCCACGGCGTCGGCGATGTCGGCGTTGACGTGGAACGCCGCCGTGCCGGCCGGCCAGTACGCCGAACACTCGTCCCCGTTTATCGAACGCCAGGGGAACGCCGATCCGCGCAGCCCCAGTTGCTGCGCGCGGCTACGCGCCTTATCCAATGTGGAGTGTCGCCAGCGCAGTGCATCCCCGGCGGCGCCGGGCAACGTGTAGGTGAGAGCCTGTGCGACGAACGTTTCGCTGTCCCAGAACGCGTGCCCGTCGTATCCGGGGCCCGTCAGGCCCTTGCCGGGGATGGCGCGGCTCTCGCCACGGGCGCCGGCCTGCAGCACGTGGAACAGCGCGAATCGCAGCGCCTGCTGCAGCTCCGGATCGCCCTCGAGCTCGACGTCCGCCGAGGTCCAGAAGTCGTCGAGGAACTGCCGCTGTTCGGCAAGCAGGCCTTCCCACCCGGTCTGACGCGCCCCGGCCAGTGCCGCGTCCACCTGGGAACGCAGCGCCGGGATCGAACGCTGTGCCGACCAGCCGTAGCCGAGGTACTTCGTCAGCTGGAGTTTCCCGCCCTCGGCGACGTTGACGGCGACCGTCAACCGGGCGAGATCGTCCTCGACGGCGATGTCGGTGCGAAGGCCGGTGCCGTTGGGAGCCCCGATCTCGTGGTCCATCGCCGCGGCCATGCGCAGGTCGGACCGGCTCGTCCGGTGGATCAGCACCGCACCGTAGTCGGCTGCGGTCATGTACTCGCAGTGCAGCGGTGCCTCCAGGGCAGCGGCGACCCGGGGATCGCCGGTCTCGGCTTCGATCGGTTCGTTCGTCAGCAGGTCGGACTGCGCCACGAGCTGCATCTCGCCGTCGAGGGGTTCGACCTCGTACCGGATCGCCACCACCGCTCGTTGCGAGAACGACACCAGGCGTTCGCTGCACACGCGCACCCGCCTGCCCGTCGGCGAGGTCCACTCCGTCTCCCGCCGCAGCGTGCCGGAGCGGAAGTCGAGCACGCGGTGGTGTGCCGTGGTGTGGCCGTAGCGCAGGTCGAGTGGCTCGTCCTCGACGAGCAGGCGGATGATCTTGCCGTCGGTGACGTTGACGACCGTCTGGCCTGCCTCCGGGTAGCCGTACCCCGCCTCGGCGTAGGGCAGCGGGTGTTCCTCGTAGAACCCGTTCAGATACG
This sequence comes from Prauserella salsuginis, assembly GCF_024648885.1. Taxonomy (GTDB): domain Bacteria; phylum Actinomycetota; class Actinomycetes; order Mycobacteriales; family Pseudonocardiaceae; genus Prauserella; species Prauserella salsuginis. Next base: position 952,439 of record NZ_JANBBF010000009.1, read on the forward strand.
TCCCGGGCCTGCCGCGCGGCTCGGCCTCCTCGAGTGTCGCGCGCAGGCCGATGTGCCCGTTGGACAGTGCGAACGTCGATTCGGTCTGGGTGAGCCCCTTCAGGTCGAGACCCCGCCACAGCAGCTGCCACGGCGAGCATTCGTAACCTCGTGTTCCGGTCATGGCACCTCCAGCAGGTCGGCGAGGTCGGCTACGACCACGTCGGCGCCGTGTTCGCGCAGCGCGGCTGGCTGTCCGGCCCGGTCGACGCCGACGACGTGGCCGAAGCCGCCGGTTCGGCCCGCTTCGACCCCGGCGAGCGCGTCCTCGAACACGGCGGCGGCCTCGGGTGCGACTCCCAGCTGCCGGGCACAGACGAGGAACGAATCGGGCGCGGGTTTGCCGCGCAGACCTTCGCCGGCGATCGTCACGCCGTCGACGCGGGCCTGCACGTACCCGTCCAGGCCCGCGGCGCCGAGCACGTGGACCGCGTTCGCCGACGACGTGACGACGCCGATCGCGAGGCCTGCCTCCCGCACGGCAGTCAGATACCGCACCGAGCCCGGGAACGGGGTCACGCCCGTCTCGTCGATGAGCCGCATGACCAGGTCGTTCTTGCGGGTGCCGATGCCGTGGACCGTCTCCGCATCCGGCGGGTCGTCCGGACCGCCCTCCGGCGGGTCGAGGCTGCGTGAGGCGAGGAACGCACGCACACCGTCGAGCCGTGGCCGCCCGTCGACGTAGGTGGCGTAGTCCTCGTCGGTGAAGGGCGTGTCCCCGTGGCGGGCGAGCACCTCGTCGAACGTGCGCTTCCATGCGGCCCGGTGCAGGGACGCCGTGCTGGTGAGCACGCCGTCGAGATCGAACAGGCAGGCGGTGATCGTCGCGGGAAGGCCGATCATGTGCCTCCACGCTAGTGGGCTCGTCGTCACCCTGCCATCTGCACAGCGCTCGCGGGTCAACGTTGATCGGGCCGAGCTGATCGGGCTCACCGGCGCGGACGAACCCGGTGGATCACCTCGGCATGGTCTCGTCCGTGAGCCGGTGGGAGCCGACCCGGCCGTGGCCGCACTCGGCGGTGACCGGTCCGTGCGCGCGGAGGCGCCGCGTTACCCGCGAGACGGCCGGGTCGCTCATGCCCGTGGCGACGGTGAGTTCACCCGGACGTTTCCGCTCCGGCCGTGACGTCCAGCCCCGCCATGAGGTCGCTCTCGGTGATTCCCGGCCCGCCGCCCGCCCGGATGAACCACTCGGTGCCGAAAGCGAACCCGAACGCCTCATCGGGCATGGCGAGAAAGAACGACTGTTCGGCGATCTGACTGGCGTGCGCCCGCATGGCCGCGCGCTTGGCGTTCAGATACGGGGTCACGTCGACCGCCGCGGTGAGGACCGATTCGGGGGTGCCGAACTCGGGAGCGTCGTCGAGATCCGGCAGTTCGACGCCCGCGAGTTCCGGGTTGTCGGCCAGCTGTGCGAGTCCCCTGACCATGTGGTCGCGGTTCTGCGTGGCCTCGTAGACGCGTGGCGTGCCGGCGAGCTCCGCCGCGCGCATGCCCACCCGGTGCACCTGGATGTGGTCGGGATGGCCGTAGCCGCCGTGCGAGTCGTAGACGGTGAGGACGTCGGCGGCCTCTTCCCGGAGGAGGCCGGCCAACTGCTGCGCGGCCTCGGTCACGTCGGCCTGCCAGAAGGTGCCCGCTTCGTCGTTGGAGGGCTCGCCCATCATGCCGGAGTCGGTGTAGCCGAGAAACTCGACGCGGGCGGCGCCGAGGATGTCGGCGGCGGCGTGGGTCTCGGCGACCCGGCGTCGCCACAGCGGTTCCCCCGGTTCGAGCACGCCGTCGGTCACCTCGCCGAGTTCACCCCGCGTGGCGACCACGAGCACGACCCGGTGCCCTTGGTCGGCTGCCATGCGCATCACGCCGCCGCACGTGATGCACTCGTCGTCCGGATGCGCGTGAAAAGTCACCAGCGTCGCCATGGAAACGACCGTAGCCGTTCGGGTCCGCGCCGGTTGCGGCGACGGCCGGGTGGGGCGACGGCGGGGTGGGGCGACGGTCGCGGCGAGAGTGGTGTGGTCACCGTGCCGCAGTGACGGGCCGTGTCGGAGATGCGCCGCGGGTGCGTGAACGAGGTCCGACTGTGGTGGACGCTCGGAAGTGCCGCATTCGCATTCGGCGATTAATCGTAGAACGAATGAAGTTCGTGAGTTACTTTCCAGATGATGTCCATTAAGGACAAGCCAATGCCGGGTGAGGTCGGGTATTGAAGTTCGTTTGCGACGGGCGTACCGTTTTCCGCAGCGGCGTCGGGGCCGTTGACGCATCGTCGATTGGTGACGGCGATTGGTGACAGTTTCGCCGATTCGCAGCGGGTTTCGCCGAGTGAATTCGGCTCGGGGCAGGTGAGATCGCGGACGGTCGGCTCCGATTTGTTCGCCGCTGCGGGTACTCGTCATATCGCGGGATGTGGCGTGATCCTCCGGTGAGTCCGGCGGGCCGCGGGTCGACGACGAGCCACGGGAACGGCGGACGTCACGGACGGCGGGGTTCACCGAACGACGGGGCGTCGGGTGCTGCGGCGGTGTTGCGGTGCTGTGGTGCTGCGGTGTTGCGGGGCACCGATCCGGGGTTCCGACGTCGGGGCGGGACAACAGAGTATGGAATCCGGGGGAGGGAATTTCATGGAGACGGTCGTCGGCGCAAGATTCGGCGCGGGCACGATCTCGGCCACCGGGGTCGAAGTGGTGATCGAACCTCGGAGTGGCGGGTTGGTGGTGACGCACGTGCTGGGAGAGATCGACCTGCTCGGTGTTTCCCTGTTGCGTCCCTGCTTCGAACGTCAATTACGGAGTGTGCGGGCTCTGGTTCTCGATTTCACTGAGACGAGCTACTTGAGCGCGGCGGGATTGTCTCTGCTGTTGCAGACCGGAGCCGATGCGCGGTCGCGGAACATTCCGTGGGCGCTCGCCGCGGCACGGCCGGTCCTGCGTCCGATCGAGGTGACCGGTCTGGAGCGGCAACTTCCGGTCTACCGTGACGTCCCACCCGCGGTCGACGCGGTGCGCATGCCCAGCAGGTCGATGTCGGCATAAGTCGCGGTCGGTCGCGGCCGGTGTCGACGGAGGTTCGGACGGCTGGGCGGGCGTCGTCGGTCGCGGCCGGTGTGAACCGGACTCTCCGGCTCGGTCACCGATGGAGGCGGAGCTCGACGTCAGCCGCACCCGGGGAGTGAATTCCCGGTGTCATTCCGGCTTCCGACCGGCGAACTACTGTTGAACGGTGATCACGGGTCGTTCGGTATTCACCTGCCGCCCCACTCGGTCGATGGAGTGCCGGGGCGCCACGGGCCCAGTACGGTCGCGCGCATGGACACCACTGCGCTGCCCGACGCCCTGCGCCGCGCACTTCCACTGCTGACCACCGAGCCGGCGGCCGCGCCGCTGCAGGACGGCTACCTCGACCTGCTGGGCGCCGAGGAGCCGCAGCCGAGTGGTCCGGTGCAGTCGCTGTGGGAATCGCGCGCGGGCACGGCCGTCTACGAACCGGTGCAGGCATTCGCCAGGAAGGTTGTCGCGCGGCTGCGGCCGCCGGCCGAGCGGTTGCACTTGCCGGAGGGCGGGACGGCGCTCGACGTCGGATGCGGGCCCGGCACCGTGACCGCGGAGCTGGGACGTGATGTCGGCCGCCGGGGACTCGCGATCGGTGTCGACGTGTCACGGTCGATGCTGCGACGCGCGGCTGAGGCCCATTCCGGGGCCAACGTCGGGTTCCTGAGGGCCGACGTCACGGACCTGCCGCTGCGGGATGCGAGCGTCGACGCCGTGACGTGCCTGATGGTGCTGCAACTCGTGCATGATCAGGAGACGGCGCTGGCCGAATGCGCCAGGGTCGTCGCACCCGGTGGCCGGATCGCGGTCCTGCAACCGGGATACGCCGGGCCGGGCGCGGGTGCCGTCGCCGCGGCGGCGGGCCTCGCCGGACTGCGGATGCCGGGTCACCGGGCCATCGCGGCCACGTTGCGGGCTCACGGCATGACCGTCGTCGAGGCCGAGACGACGGCGCCCGTCGCGCGGGTGCTCGCCGAGAAGCCGGGACCCGAGCGCGCCTGACGGGCCCGGCGTCAGAGCAGGCTGCTCGGGTCGGCCGGGACGTCCACCGCGTGGTCGCGGAGCACGTCGAGCGGGATGACCTCGGCGGCCCGTTCGTGGGTCGCGGCCAGTACGACCGGCGGAGCGGCGCCGGCCTCGTGTGCCTGGAGCCAGCGGTCGGCGCAGACGCACCACCGGTCTCCCGGAGTGAGGCCGGGGAAGCCGAACTCGGGGCGTGCGGTCGTGAGGTCGTTGCCCATTGCCCGCTGCTGGGTGAGGAACTCGGTCGTCACCACGGCGCAGACCGAATGATTGCCCGGATCGTCGTCGCCCGTCTCGCAGCATCCGGTGCGGTAGTAGCCGGTCAGCGGGTCCTTACCGCACGGTTCGAGCTCGTCGCCGAGAATGTTGCGCTCGCTCATGGTTCCACGGTGACACGTTCGGTGGCCGCACCGACAGCGGTCGGCCGGATTCGGGTGCGGTCGATGCGCCCGTTGTAGGTTTCGGCGGCGGCAGCCGGCGACGGCGGTTCAGTCGGGATGGGCGATGAACGTGCCCTTCGACTTCAAGGTCTGCACGAGGCCGCGCTCGCGCAGGATGCGGGTGGCCTTGCGGACGGTGTCGAGAGCGACGCCGTACTCCTCGGCCAGGGACCGCTCACCTGGCATGCGCCTGCCAGGGGTCCATTCGCCGCTGGCGATGAGTCCGGCGAGGTGTTCGGCCAGCAGCTCGTATTCGTATCCGGTCTTGTTGTCCGGGTTGTACTTGCGTGGTGCGGGACCGCTCATGACCTCGACATTAGAACGGTCCCGAGCTGCACGAAGTTGTGGAACGCGGCACACCGCGTCGGTCGGCGTCGGTCCGCGTCACACCATTGTGCAACGCGCTGTAGCGCGGCTGTCCCGTTCCGTGCTAGTTTTCCCGCCATCAGCGCGCGCCGCGGGCCGCTCACCAGCGATGACGCACTGAATGCCGGATTGGGGCCGCGCGTCCCGGGTCGGCACAACATCACACCGATGAACCGTCGGCTCTGGGCAGGTGTCGACGCTGTCCAGCGTCATGAACTGCCCAGGGTCATGAACTGCCCAGGGTCACGAGTTGCCCAGCGTCACGAGCTGTCCAGCGTCGTCACTGTGCGGTTTCAGCGGGCGCGGTGCGCGGCGGAGGACGTCAGGGAACGGGGGAGCCGATCGTGGGCATCAGTGGCAGGGCCGATCTGCCGTGGACGGCGGTGGCCGTCGGGGAGGCGCGTCTCCGTGGCGCCGAACCCGGTCCGTACGAGGAGGACGGCGACGAGTGGAGGCGTCGTCAGGAGGCGCTGGACGTCGAGGCCTGGGAGGCGCGGCGGCGAGGCCGCACCGTGCGGTTGTGGTGTGCGGAGCTGCTGGTGCGAACGACGGCACGGGACGTCGAGGACGCGACCTTTCGGCTCGTGACGTTGGCGCACCCGTACCACCGCACCGGCCATGCCCGGCGGCTCTGTTCGGTGGCAGGTCCGGTCCGGTGGAGTCCGCCGGGATCGGTGGACGCCGCCGTGGACGGGCGCCTGCACGGCGGCCCGCATCCGTCGTCCGGACCGGAGTACGACACTCTCGTGGGGGGTCTACCGTGCGGTCCGGACGTGCCTCGCCGGGACGCGGAACGTGCGCAGGCCGCCGATCACGCCGCGGCGCTCGAACTGGCGGGCCGCGGTGTACGCCGGACGCTGCCGCAGACGTCCATGCCGGGCCCGTGCTGGCAGGTGTGGCAGCGGGTCTCCTTCTTGGCGGGCCCGGGGGATGCTCCCGCCAGGGCCGCCGAGCTGGCGGCGACGATCGTCGACACGCGAGGTGCGCCGGCAGCGGCCGTCACCCGGATCGAACCGCAGGACGGCAGGCGTGACCCCGGGGAGGGGCGCCTGGTCCATCCGGCCTGCGATGCCGGTCCGCGCGTGATCGACGCGTTGTGGGACGACTTCGATGCGGTCGAGGCGGGCCTCGGCGATCCGGGAGAGCCCGTCGCCCTTGCCTCGGTGTGCCTGGCGGCTGCGAGGGAGGTGCGCGCCGAGTTCGGCCTCGTGTCCGGTCGGCCGGTGCCGGCTGGTGGCCGGGTCCGGTGTGCCGTGGCGGGACATGCCGAGGGCGATGCGCCCGGCACGGATCGGTGACGGGTGAACCCTCAGACCGCGGACGCCGACGCCCCGGAGCCGCCGGGCGTGCCGCGCAACACCTCGACGTGGTCCGTGCCCGGCTTGCCGCACACCCAGCTCGATCCCGCGAGGTTCTTGGCGTGCTTCTTCAACGGCGCCAGCAGCCGGGAGATCTCGCCGTAGGACTCGACCGACCGTCGCAGGCACCACAGCGTGGACAACGACACGGTGACCGGCATGCCGTCCGCCGACCAGTGGGTGTCCAGCATCGCGTCGGCGAGCGGGCGGATCGTGTCCGGCCCGCACGAGATGAGAAAGTCGTCGCCGCCGACGTGGCTGACGGTCACGCCGCCCAGGTCGGTCGCGAGGCGCGTGAGCGCCCGCCCGATCGCGCGGATGACGTCGTCCCCCGCGGCGAAACCGGCCGTGTCGTTGATCGTCTTGAACGAGTCGATGTCCAGCCAGCCGACGACGAGCGATTCGTTCGCGGCGAGGCGACGGTCGACGTCCCTGGCCACGGCGTCACTGCCGGGCAGGCGGGTCAGCGGGTTCAGGGCTGCGGCCTGCTCCACCTTGGCCTCGGCCATGCCGCGAACGAGCTCGTGCATCAGCACCACGCCCTGACAGCGGCCCGATTCGTCGATGACGACCACGTCGTCCGAGGCGCGGCCCGACGGGCTGTCGCTGACGAGATCGAGCACCTCGAGTGCGGACGCCGAGTTCCGGATCACGTGCGGCGGGTCGGCGAGCCGCTGTGCCGGGCGGTGCGCGTGGAGCGCGTGGCCGAACGGGCCGGTGACGGCGAGCAGGAACCGGGTGCGGTCGATCGACCAGCGCGGCCTGCCGTCGGCGTCGACGCCGACGAGGCCGCTGAGTGCGACGTCGTCGACGAGGACCGTGCGCACTTCGTCACACGTGGCGTCGGCGGCGACGGTCCTGGCAGGACGGAGGAAGTCCTTGATCGCGGGTGTGCCGCCGGACGGGTACACGTCGCGGCCCTGGTGGGCGGGGGCGATGGCGCCGGCGGGGACGGAGCCGGGTCCTGCCGGAGCGAACAGGTTTCCCTGGACGAGGCCGATCCCGAGGCCGCGGACCATGTCCAGCTGGTCCTCGGATTCGATGCCGGTCGCGACGAGCCGGACACCGGTGCGGTCGGCGAAGTGCACGAGCGCCTCGGTCAACGCGGCCGTCGGGGTGTCGTCCGGCAGCCGGCGGAGTGAACTGCGGTCCAGCTTCACCATGTCGGTCTGGGACTCGGCGAGCAGATTGAGTGGCAGGTCGGCGGCGCCGAGTCCGTCGAAGGCGAGTCGGAAGCCGTGTGCGGTGAGCCGGTTCAGTCCGTCGAGCAGGGCGGCGGGCGGGGCTGTGTGGAAGGGCGGGCCGACTTCGAAGACGACCTCGTGGGGTCGGCGTCCGGTCTCCTGTAACGCGGTGAGGAGCGGTTCCAGTGAGGACGAGGGGGAGGCGGCCGTCAGTGCCGTGATGTTGAGGTGCAGCGGCAGTCGCATGGCCTGGTGTTCGGCCTCATGGATCGCACGGGCCGCGAGGCCCGTGTCGGCTTGAACCAGCCTGCCGAGGCGCATGGCTGATTCAAGCAGTTCGCTTATGCGGCCCGCGGCAGGGCGGGCCAGTGCTTCCACAGCCACCGCACTGCCGGTGTGCAGGCTGTAGAGCGGTTGGAAGGCGAATTGAACCTGGTTCAACACCGACTCCTGTCCGTCCGAATCCGGGGGCATCCGGACCGACTCAGCGAGCAGTTGTCCGATACTCACACAAGCGTGCTGAGTCCATCAACCATGACGGTCACACGCGAGCGTCGGTCCCTGTTCGTCCGGGCGAAATCTTGCTGAACGAACCGGCTGCGCCCCGTGACACGAACGTGTGCCTTCGGCAAGGGTGCCAGCGTGAACACGATGAACAGAAGACAGGTGCTGCGAACGGGTTCGCTCGCTGCTGTGGGTGGCGTCACACTTGCCGGGCCTGCGGTCGCGGCCGGCGCCGAGCAGCCGTTCCGGCACGGGGTGGCCTCGGGGGACCCGCTGCCCGACAGTGTGCTGCTGTGGACGCGCCTGACCCCGTCAGCAGGCGCCACACCCGGTTCGGGCAGGGGAGAGGAGTCGCTCGTGGGCTGGGAGGTGGCCCACGACGCCGGTTTCCGTCGGATCGCTGCGCGCGGACATGTGCGGACCGGCCCCGATCGCGATCACACGGTCAAGGCCGATGTGGTCGGGCTCGATCCGGACACGTGGTACTTCTATCGATTCTCCTGGCGTGGCAGCAGCTCACCCGTCGGCCGTACCCGCACGGCCCCCGCCGTCGGCAGTGCGGTGGCGAGCCTGCGCTTCGGCGTCGTCTCGTGCTCGAACTGGCAGGCCGGGCAGTTCGCTGCGTACCGGCACCTGGCCGAGCGGGGTGATCTCGACCTGGTGATCCATCTCGGGGACTACCTGTACGAGTACGGCGCCGAGTCCGATGCGCCGCGCCGGCACGATCCGCCGGTCGAGATGACGACGCTGGAGCACTACCGCCGACGGCATGCGCAGTACAAGACGGATCCGTCGTTGCAGGCCCTGCATGCGGCAGCGCCGTTCGCGGTCACGTGGGACGACCACGAGTCGGCCAACGACGCGTGGTCGGGTGGCGCCGAGAACCACACCGAGCCGGACGAGGGCGCGTGGGCCGACCGTAAGACCGTGTCCCAGCAGGCGTACGCGGAGTGGATGCCGGTGCGTTACGAGCCTGGGGGCAAGTTGTACCGGAGGCTGACGTTCGGCTCGCTGGCCGAACTGTCCATGCTGGACCTTCGGTCCTATCGCAGTGAGCAGGTTGCGCACCCGTTCGACCGGGGCGTCCACGATGAGGAGCGCACCATCACGGGCAAGGAGCAGTTGGACTGGCTCACGGCCGGACTCACGACCGCTACCTCGCAGTGGAAGCTCGTGGGCAATTCTGTGATGATCTCGCCCGTGCAGTTTCCATCCACATTGAACAATCGCGAACTCGAGGCGGTCGCGGAGATGCTCGGTCCCATCGAGGGCGTTCCGTACAATGTGGATCAATGGGACGGCTATACGTCCGATCGGGCGGCGGTGTTGCGGGCGCTGCGCGACCACGGTGTTTCCGGAACCGTGTTTCTCACCGGTGACATCCACTCCGGGTGGGCCGCCGATCTACCTGCTGACCCGATGACCTATCCGTTGAGCGGTGACTCCGTCGCGACAGAACTGGTCTGTACCTCGGTCACGAGCGACAACCTCGACGACTACCTGAAGCTGCCGCCCCGCACGCTGTCGTTGGTCGTCGAAGCGGTCATCAAGCTCGCCAACCCGCATGTGAAGTACCTCGACTTCGACTCGCACGGCTTTTCGGTCCTCGAGGTCACGCCCGCGCAGGTGCGTATGGACTGGTTCCGGCTCGCCGATCGCGCCGACCCTGCCAGCGCTGCCGAGGTCACGGCGTCCTACCGCGTACCTGCGGGCTCCGACAAGCTCGAGCGGGCTCCGCGCTCGATGGACGGGATCGTCCCGCGACACGAGGCCGCGACGGAACACGAGCTCGCGGCCGCGCACCGGCAGGCACTGGCACGGCAGGAGGCGCGATGAACGACGAGATCACTACGCCCGGCGCGGCGGCATCGGACGGCACGGACGTGTCGAGGCGCCGGTTTCTCCGGATCGCGACGACCACCGGCGCCGCCGTCGTGCTGTCCACGGCTGCGGGGGTGCCGGCGGTGTCGGCATCGCAGGCAGGAGTACACGGTGCAGGTGGCGCGGGGGAGAAGAAGCTGCGCGTCTACGTTCTCGTCGTCGACGGACTGCGGCCGGACGAGATCACCCCGGACACGACTCCCCACCTGTACACGCTGCGTGCCGAGGGAACGAACTTCCCGCAGGCGCGGGCGCTGCCGGTGATGGAGACGTTGCCCAATCACGTGATGATGATGACCGGCGTGCGGCCGGACCGTTCCGGCGTGCCTGCCAACGATGTCTACGACCGTGCGGAAGGCGCGGTGCGCACGCTCGACCGGCCGTCGGACATCCGGGTGCCCACCCTGCTCGAGCGCGTTGCGGAGACCGGCCGGGTGAGCGGAAGCGTGCTCAGCAAGGAGTACCTGTACACGATCTTCGGGGAGCGGGCGAGCGTCCGCTGGGAACCGGAGCCGCTGATCCCGATCACCGACCACGCGCCGGACCTGGCGACGAAGCTGGCGCTGTCGGCCATGGTGGCCGAGACCGATCCCGACCTGGTGTTCGTCAACCTCGGTGACGTGGACAGGGTCGGCCATGCGGATCTGACCGGCACGTCGCTGGGCCTGTTGCGTGCGGGTGCGCTGAGTGCGACGGATGCGTACGTCGGCCGGTTCGTCGACGAACTGCGCAGCAGCGGACGCTGGGAGTCGAGCGTGGTCATGGTGATCGCGGACCATTCGATGGACTGGTCGCACGGTCACAAGGTGATCTCGCTGCAGGCGCCACTGGAGGCCGATGCGGCGCTGGCCGGCAGGATCGCGATCGCGCAGAACGGCGGAGCGGACCTGCTGACCTTCACCGGTCCCGAGGCCGACCGTGCTGCGGCCGTGGCACGGATGCGCGAGATCGCGCTCGCCACGCCGGGTGTGCTGTCGGTCCATCGGCCCGGCTCGCTGCGGCTCGCGCCGGACTGCGCGGACCTGGTCGTGTACTGCAAGGCGGGCTGGCGCTTCTCGGATCCGACTCCGATATCGAATCCGATCCCGGGCAACCACGGCCACCCGGCGACCGAGCCGATCCCGTTCTTCATCGCGGGCGGGCATCCGCGAGTGCGCAAGGGGGCGATGTCGTCGGCCCTGGCCACCACGGTCGACGTGGCGCCCACCGTGGGCGAGCTACTCGGTCTGCCGCCGATCGAGGGCGGCTACGACGGCGAGGTCCGGCGGGAAGCGCTATTTTCAAGGGGAGGGTAGTCCATCTCATAAAAATTCTGATTCGCAATCCGAATCGGCCGACAGCGATGATCTCGATCACCGGAATTGTGCCTGTTCGCACACCTTGAAATTGCGGTCTGTGCACATTGCAGTGTTTCATGACGATGTCATGGTGGTAACAGAACGATAACGGTACAACATTCTGGCAACCGGAGCGCAGGCAGCGGAGCACCCTCGCGGAGATCTCACGATTTTCGCGAGGGTGTTCTTGTTGATTCATACGCAACGCGTTGCCGAATACGCTACGAACTTAGATCCCGTATCACTCATCAGGCTCGTGGACTAGAGCTGCGGCGAAATATCCGTACAAACACACCCTGAGTAGTGCTCGCTCGGCCGAACGTGTCGGCTTGTTGCGGAGGTCACAAAACCCTTGGATGTGTAACGGAGGCGCGGTTGCGCATGGCGCGCATTAGCGCTCCGACCTGGCAGAACGCCGCTCGCCGCGCCGTGGCGAGCGGCGCTGTTCCGCTCGTCGCGGCCCGCTCGAGCGGTATACGAGGGGTGAAAATTCACGTCACGCCATGGACCCATTGATCGAACGGCGAGTTTGTGAATAGATTGTGGCTCAGGCGGTTTGCGCGGGATCAGTGCGGATCACGGCGCAATTCCGCCCAGTCGGGGCGAAGGGCCGCGTCAGGTGTGACGCGCGATACTCAGGCTGCGCACAATGCGCGCCGCGGGCTGATTTGAACCGCGATCGATACATCGCGTCGTCGGCCCGGGATTTTTCTGTGCCCTTCCCCGACGTGTTCGCGGCCGTATCTCCGCACCGATGTGCGCCGAGAGGTGCAGGCGAGACTGCGGTGAGCCGGCCACGGACGATCAAGCACCGATCCGCCGAACGTGGAGGGAACCTAATGCAGGAATCAGCGGCTGGCACCACCGATGCGCAGGCCGAAGTCGCAGAGAAGAGCCGCGCCGACGCGCATCCCGACCAGGCGTTCGGTTCCGACCCGCTGGCCGTTCGGGAGAGCGACCACTACGCCGAGGAGTACAACGAGGGCTTCGTCGACAAGTGGGACGAGCTGATCGACTGGAAGGGCCGGTACGAGAGCGAGGGCAGCTTCTTCGTCGACCTGCTCCGTAAGCACGGTGTCGAGTCCGTGCTCGACGCTGCGACCGGCACGGGCTTCCACTCCGTGCGCATGCTCGAGGCGGGCTTCGACACGACGAGTGTCGACGGTGCCGCCGAGATGCTGGCCAAGGCGTTCGAGAACGGCAAGCAGTACGGCGACTACGTCCTGAAGGTCGTGCACTCCGACTGGCGCTGGCTCAGCAAGGACGTGCAGGGCAAGTACGACGCGATCGTCTGCCTCGGCAACTCCTTCACGCACCTGTTCGACGAGAACGACCGGCGTAAAGCGCTCGCCGAGTTCTACGCCGTGCTCAAGCACGACGGCCTCCTGATCATCGACCAGCGCAACTACGACTCGATCCTCGACGACGGGTTCTCGAGCAAGCACACGTACTACTACTGCGGTGACCAGGTCAGCGCAGAGCCCGAGTACGTCGACGACGGCCTCGCCCGCTTCCGCTACGAGTTCCCCGACGGCTCGCTCTACCACCTCAACATGTTCCCGCTGCGCAAGAACTACCTGCGCCGGCTGCTGCGTGAGGTCGGTTTCCAGAAGGTCGACACGTACGGCGACTTCCAGGAGGCCTACGGCAACGACAACGCGCCGGACTTCTTCGTGCACGTCGCGACGAAGGAGTACCTGGAGAGCGCGATGACGGAGAACTACTCGAGCGCGGTCAACACCGCGCGCGAGTACTACAACTCCGAGGACGCGGACAACTTCTACTACCACGTCTGGGGTGGCACCGACATCCACGTCGGCCTCTACCAGTCCGAGAACGAGGAGATCGCTGCGGCCAGCCGCCGCACGGTCGAGCAGATGGCGAACAAGCTCGACCTCAAGAAGGGTCAGAAGGTGCTGGACCTGGGTGCGGGCTATGGGGGTGCCGCCCGTTACCTGGCCGAGACCTACGGTGTACACGTGACGTGCCTGAACCTTTCCGAGGTCGAGAACGACCGGAACCGGCAGTTCAACAAGGACGCGGGCCTTGCCAAGCTGATCGACGTCGTCGACGGCGACTTCGAGAACCTCGCGTTCAACGACAACGAGTTCGACGTCATCTGGTCGCAGGACGCCTACCTGCACAGCGGTGACCGTGTCCGCGTGGTCGAGGAGGCCGTGCGCGTTCTCAAGCCGAACGGCCAGATGGTCTTCACCGACCCGATGGCCGCGGACAACTGCGACACGTCGTCGCTGCAGCCGATCCTCGACCGGCTGCACCTGGACAGCCTCGGCGCGCCCGGCTTCTACAAGAAGGAGCTGACGCGCCTCGGCATGAAGTCGGTCGAGTTCGACGACCACACCCACCAGCTCTCGAACCACTACGGTCGCGTGCTGGCCGAGCTGGAGAAGCGGGAGGACGAGCTGGCGGGCACGATCAGCCAGGACTACCGCGACCGCATGAAGCTCGGCCTCAAGAACTGGGTGGCCGGCGGCAAGTCCGGCAACCTCGCGTGGGGCATCTTCCACGTCAAGGCGTGATCCGGCGCCACATCGCAAGAAAGTTCACGAGAACAAGTAAGACCGCTCCCGTCGACAAGAAGGAAGCATTTTGACTACAGGCAGGTTGTTCACGAGTGAGTCGGTGACCGAGGGTCATCCTGACAAGATTTGTGACGCGATCAGCGACACGATTTTGGATGCGATGTTGGCGCAGGACCCGCGGTCGCGGGTTGCGGTGGAGTCGATGGTGACGACTGGTCAGGTGCATGTGGCTGGTGAGGTGACCACGGCGGCGAACATCGATACGACGGCGTTGATTCGTCAGGCTGTGTTGGATATCGGGTATGACTCCTCGGAGAAGGGCTTTGATGGCGCTTCGTGTGGGGTGAGTGTGTCGATTGGTGCGCAGTCGCCGGATATTGCGCAGGGTGTGGACACGGCGTATGAGTCGCGTCTGGAGAACGCTCTGGATGATCTGGATAAGCAGGGTGCTGGTGATCAGGGGTTGATGTTCGGGTATGCCTGCTCGGACACGCCGGAGTTGATGCCGTTGCCGATTGCGTTGGCGCATCGGTTGTCGTTGCGGTTGTCGCAGGTGCGGAAGAACGGCACGGTGCCGTATTTGCGTGCGGATGGTAAGACGCAGGTGACGATCGAGTACGACAAGGACAAGCCGGTCCGGTTGGACACGGTGGTGCTTTCGTCGCAGCATGCTGAGGGTGTCGATCTGGACAAGCAGCTTGCGGCGGATGTGCAGAAGTATGTGATTGATCCGGAGATCGAGGATCTGGGTCTGCAGGCTGAGAATCCGAATATTCTGATCAATCCGACGGGCCGGTTCGTGGTTGGTGGTCCGATGGGTGATGCGGGTCTGACGGGTCGGAAGATCATTGTTGACACCTATGGCGGGATGGC
>NZ_JANBBF010000010.1 GCF_024648885.1 Prauserella salsuginis
CCGCCCGGCACGAGTGCTGGCCGACAAGGCCTACTCTTCCCGCGCTAACCGGGACTATCTGCGCACACGTGGCATCGCGGCAACGATCCCGGTTCCCAAAGATCAAGCCGCCCACCGCCGGGCCCGCGGCTCAGCCGGAGGCCGACCGCCTGCCTTCGACCCCACCACCTACCGACAGCGCCACGCCGTCGAATGCGGCATCAACCAGCTCAAACACCACCGCGCCGTCGCCAGCCGCTACGACAAACTCGCCGTCCGCTACGAAGCCACCCTGCACATCGCCGCCATCAACATCTGGCTCGCCGACCTCACCAAGATCAATTCCTAAACAGCACCTAGTCGTCTCCGCCGAGGAGGACGACGCCGAGAACGACGTGCGCTCCTCGCTCAGCCGGTATCGGCTGACGCGCAAGCCGCTCGCCGCCTCGCTGAAACACAACCAGGGCGCGCCGTCGATCGTCTCCGACGGCACCGGATTCGGTGCCCTGTCGGGGCTTTCCGGCGTTCCCGGCGAGCCCGGCGAGGTCGTGGCCGTCACCGACGACGCGTACACGCCGAGCCGCGTGCTCACCGTCGACAGCGCCTCGTATCCGGCCCGCGTGACGGCCGAGCTGCCGATCACGCGCGACGGTGAGGAGGCCGCCTACGACACCGAGGGCATCGCCGCTCGCGCCGACGGCGGTTACTGGCTCGCCACCGAGGGCAAGCCTGCCGAGGGGATCCGCAACCTGCTCGTCGACGTCGACTCCGGCGGCGAGGTGCACCGTGAGATCGCGTTGCCGGACGAGATCGCCGACGGAGCAGAGAAGTACGGCTTCGAAGGCGTGGCCGTCTCCGGCGACCACGTGTGGGTCGCCGTGCAGCGGGAGTGGGCGGACAACGAGCAGGGGCGCACCACGCTCGCCCGCTACACGCCCGCGACCGGGCAGTGGGCGTTCGCGGCCTACCCGCTCGACGCCGCGCCGGACAACGGCTGGATCGGCGTGTCCGAGCTGACCGCGCTCGGCGACGGGCGGCTGCTCGTGCTCGAACGCGACAACCAGCGCGGTGAGAACGCGCGGACCAAGAAGGTCTACGAGGTCGACGTCTCGACCGTCGACCCCGCGCCCGCCGGTGAGGCGAAACCGGTGCTGCGCAAGAAGCTCTCGCAGGACCTGCTGCCCGCGCTCGAAGCGAGTGGCGGCGTCGTGGCCGACAAGCCGGAAGGTCTCGCCGTGACCGGCGACGGCCGTCTCGTCGGTGCCGTCGACAACGACGGTCTCGACGACGCTCCCGGAGAGTCCGTCCTGCTGCGACTGGGCCGCGCCTGAGGAAGGGGCCGGCGGACGGGAGACACCGCCGGCCCGTTCCCGGAGTCCTTCCGGCCGGGCGCGCCGATCGCGGCCGAACCGCTGTGATCGGTGCCGAAACGAGAAGCGGGCGCCGCACCGGAAGTCCGGTGCGGCGCCCGCTTCGGCTTACCCGCCTCGGTTACGAGTCGTCGGCCGACCCGGGCTTGTCGCCCGCGGCATCAGCCGTACCGGCCGTGTCCGCCTTGCCGTCCGGCTCGGCCTCGCCGCCCGTTTCGGCCTCGGGGGCGCCCACCGCGACCGGCTCCTTGTCGGAGCCCCGCTTGACGGCCGACAGCAGCAGCTGCGACACGTCGACGACCTCCAGGTCCTCGCTGGCGCTGCCGTCGCTCTGGCGCGAAGTGACGCCGTCGTTCAGCATCACGCGGCAGAACGGGCAGCCCGTCGCGATCTTCGACGGCGCGGTGCCGAGTGCCTCGTCGACGCGTTCGACGTTGATGCGCTTGCCGATCTGCTCTTCCATCCACATGCGAGCACCACCGGCACCGCAGCACATGGAGCGGTCGCCGTGCCGCGGCATCTCCCGCAGGTTCGCGCCCGCCGCGCCCACGAGCTCACGCGGCGCCTCGTACACCTGGTTGTGGCGGCCGAGGAAGCACGGGTCGTGGTAGGTGATGTCCTGCGCGACCGGCGCCATCGGC
Organism: Prauserella salsuginis; assembly: GCF_024648885.1. GTDB lineage: Bacteria > Actinomycetota > Actinomycetes > Mycobacteriales > Pseudonocardiaceae > Prauserella > Prauserella salsuginis. The sequence goes on from NZ_JANBBF010000010.1 coordinate 1,991, forward strand.
GTCAGCCGCTTCTCCCGCACCAGCCGGTTGAGCAGCTGCGTGTGGTGCACGACCTCGTAGTTGCCGCCGAGGTCCGGGTACTCGTTGGCGAGCGTGTTGAAGCAGTGCGCACACGTGACGACGATCTTGCGCTTCGCGGGCTCCACGTCTTCGAACACCGAGTTCAGCACCTCGACGTTCTGCTGCGCGAGCATCTGGAACACGAACTCGTTGCCCGCGCGGCGAGCCGGGTCACCGGTGCAGGTCTCCTCCGGCCCGAGCACCGTGTACTTCACGTCCGCCATGTGCAGCAGCTCCGCCACCGCACGCGTCGTCTTCTTCGCACGGTCCTCGAACGCACCGGCGCAGCCGACCCAGAACAGGTACTCGGCGTCACCGAACTCGCCGTCGAACACCGGCACCTCGAAGTCGAGGTCCTCGGCCCACGCCATGCGGTCCTTGGCGTTCTGACCCCACGGGTTGCCCTTGTTCTCCAGGTTCTTGAACAGCGCGTTCAGCTCGGTCGGGAAGTTCGACTCGATCATCACCTGGTAACGGCGCATGTCGACGATGTGGTCGACGTGCTCGATGTCGACCGGGCACTGCTCGACGCACGCACCGCAGTTGGTGCACGACCACAGCATGTCCGGGTCGATGACGCCGTTCGCCTCGGCGTCGCCCACCAGCGCCCGCTCGGACTCGGCCAGCGCCAGCACGTCGATGCCGGCGTGCGGGTCGTCCCCGGTCAGGCCGATCTCGTCGCCGGCCATATCCTTCTTGCCGCCGGCCATCAGGTACGGCGCCTTGGCGTAGGCGTGGTCGCGGAGCTGGGTGATCAGCATCTTCGGCGACAGCGGCTTACCCGTGTTCCACGCCGGACACTGCGACTGGCAGCGGCCGCACTCGGTGCACGTCGAGAAGTCGAGCCAGCCCTTCCAGCTGAAGTCCTCGACCTGGCCTGCACCGAAGACGTCCTTCTCCGGGTCGGCCTCCTCGAAGTCGAGAGGCTCGCCGCCGCTCATCATCGGCTTGAGCTTGCCCAGCGCGACTCCGCCGTCGTCCTCGCGCTTGAAGTAGATGTTGAAGAACGCGCTGAACCGGTGCCAGGCGACACCCATCGTCAGGTTCCGGCCGACCACGACCAGCCAGATCATGCCGGACAGCAGCTTGATCAGCGCCATGATGGACACGGCGGCGGTGGCGCTCGGCAGGAGCTGCGCGAGCGGCTGCGTCACGAAGCTCGACCACAAGGCCGGGTCCTCGATGCCGCTGGAGATCTTGAACGTCTTGACACCGAGGATGCCGAGACCCTCGATGACCACCACGGCCTCGACGAAGTAGGCGGCCGCGAAGTTCGACCCCTGGAACCGGGACTGCCGGTCGGCGCGGCGCGGGTGGTTGGCCTGCCGGATGATCGCCAGCGCGACACCACCGACCACGGTGCCGATGCCCAGCAGTTCGAGCAGCAGCTGCCACGGCTCCCAGTGGCCGATGATCGGCCACGCGAAGTGCGGGTCGAAGATCTCGCCGTATGCCTCGAACAGTGCCAGCGAGCCGAGCAGGAAGCCCCACATCACGAGCCAGTGCCATGGTCCGACGCGGCGGAACTTGTTCATCCGCGTGTGGGCGGCGAACTCCTTGATCAGCGTCTTCAGACGCGGGACGAACGGTCCGTAGCGCGTGCCGTCCGGCTGCCCGAGTCGGATGATGCGCACCTGCCGGACGACGGCGGCGGCGAACACACCCCAAGCGACAATGCTGACGGCAACGCCGATCACGCCGAGCGTGATCTGCAGTGCACCCATGATCGGGCCTTTCGGTTCGGTCTTCGTGGTGGGTGTCGGGAGGGTATCTCTTCTCCGGTTGGTTCCTACTGAGGAGTAATGGATAAGAGATGCCCGAGTCCCACTGATGTGGCAGAAACCTCGCCAATAGTGGGACGAACGTTCAGGTATCTTCACCGGAGTGGGTGCATATTTATTGATCGCCGGAGCGATCGTCGCCGAGGTCGCCGGCACCGTGTCGTTGAAGTTGTCGGAGGGTTTCTCCAGGTTGCTGCCCTCGATCGCCGTGCTAATCGGGTACGGCACGGCATTCGTGCTGCTGGGACAGGCGCTGAAACACGGTATGCCGGTCGGGGTTGCGTACGCGATCTGGGCGGCCGCGGGTGTCGCGCTCGTGGCGTTTATCGGCGCGGCGTTCCTGGGTGAACCGATGAACCTGACCATGGCCGTGGGCCTGGCGCTCGTCATCGGCGGCGTCGTCCTGCTCGAGACCGGGCGTGCGGCGTGAAGCGGCAGGTCGACGGCCGCAAGGCGCGCGGCGAGAAGCGGCGCACGGAGATCATCGAGGCCACGCTGCGCGTGATCGAACGTGACGGCGTCGCCGGGGTCACGCATCGCACGGTCGCGGCGGAGGCGGGTGTGCCGACGACGTCGACGACCTACCACTTCGCGACCCTCGACGACCTCCTCATCGCCACGCTGATCGACTGCGCGCGCGACATGGCCACCGAGGTGTACTGGATGATCGATCGCGCGCGCTCACACGGCCGTGGCCGTGGCGCGGAGGAGATCGCCAAGCTCCTGGCCGAGGCGCTCGGACCGAAACGCGGGCGGACGATGGCCGAGTACGAGCTGTACCTGCTGGCGGCCCGCAAACCGGAGCTGCGCCCCGCCGCGCGGCGCTGGCTCGACGTGCTCACGTCGATGGTGCGCCACGACGACGAGGTCGCCTTCCGCGTGTTCCTCGCCGGCATCGACGGCCTGCTGATCCAGGGTCTCATCGATGACGAACCCCCCGGCGAGGAGGAACTCCGCCCGGTGGTCGATTACCTGCTCAACCCGAGGTGAACCGCCCAGCGGTCATCCCGCGTGTCCTGCATTCAGACCCGCGTGTTCTGCACTGAGAACCGCGTGTTCTGCATTCAGGGGGCCCTGTCCTACGTCCCGGGACGCCGTGTCGTTTCGTCCGGGGACTGTTGGGCAAGTTCGGGGCGCGTGTTGCTCCCGAACGTGGCCCCCCATCGACGGGCTACCGGGTGACTGTGGTTCTTCGGGCCCCGGGGAGTGCGTTTCCGGGCCCGCGTTGTTCCCGCCCATCGCGCGGTTCCCGCCCCTCGCGAGATGTCAGGCACGGTCGGCGCGCCCTCGCGCGCCGACCGAGTGCAGGACACGCGGTTGCGAGTGCAGGACACGCGGTTGCGAGTGCAGGACACGCGGTTGCGAGTGCAGGACACGCGGTTGCGAGTGCAGGACACGCGGTTGCGAGTGCAGGACACGCGGTTGCGAGTGCAGGACACGCGGTTGCGAGTGCAGGACACGCGGTTGCGAGTGCAGGACACGCGCGGATGGTCGGCGTCGGCTGGTGTCAGCCCTTGTTCTCGTAGAGGGCCGTCAGGGTCGCGCGGCCCAGCGTGTGGCCGAACATGTTGAACGACAGGAACGCGGGCCGGGACTCGTCGGGGATGTCGAGCGAGTCGACGTCCAGCGCGTGCACCACGAACATGTAGCGGTGCGGGCCGTGCCCGGGAGGCGGAGCGGCGCCGAGGTACTGGCGGACGCCGCCGTCGGTCGTGAGCATCTTGGCGCCCTCGGGCAGGTTGGCGCCGTTCGGGTCGCCCGCGCCGGTCGGCAGCTCGGTGACCGAGGCGGGGATGTTGTACACCGCCCAGTGCCAGAACCCGCTGACGGTCGGCGCGTCCGGGTCGTAGCAGGTCACGACGAAGCTCTTCGTGCCGTCGGGGAAGCCGGACCACGCCAGGTGTGGCGAGGTGTCCTCACCGCCGGCGCCGAACAGGCCGGACAGCTGCGGGGTCGGCAGTGTCTGGCCGTCGGCCACGTCGTCACTGCGCACGTCGAAGCTCGGCACCTGCGGCAGGAAGTCGTAGGGATTGAAGTTGAACGGCGCGTCGGCCATCTCACGCTCCTCGTGGTCTGTGGCACTGAGCCGGCTGGAGGTGTTGAAGTCCCCAGGGGCATGTCGTCGGGTGTATCGCTGACCCGGCCCCAGGGTAGGCAGCCGAATGCGGTGCGTCAGGGTGGGCGCGCCGCAGGCCGGTGCGTGCCGGTCGTGGCCCGTCGGAATCAGGGTCATATCGGGGTTGGCCCCAATGTCGGGGGCGGCGCGGTGGGCCTACTGTTCTCACAACCACGACAGGGGGGAATGAGGGCCCATGGCAGCTCCGCGAATTCGGCGTCCGGCGCTGGCGATCGGCGGACTGGTGTTCGTCGGCGCGGGCGCGGCGATCGGGTTCGGGGTGTTCGACGAGGCGAGCGTGACGCACCGGCAGTCGGTGACCGGGGTGGAGCGGATCGAGCTCGACAAGGGTGCGGGCGATGTGGCCATCCGTGCCGGTGATGTCGAGGCTGCGAGGGTCGTCGAGACCAAGTCCTATCGGTGGGGCGACGACGACCCGGTGTTCGAGGTCCGCGACGACGTGCTGACACTGCCCGATTGCGGCATGTGGTGCACGACGACACACGAGATCGTCGTGCCGCGCGGTGTGGCGGTCTCCGGGGACATCGGTTCGGGCGAGCTCGACGTGACGGGTGCGGAGTCGCTGGATGTCGAGGTGGGCTCCGGCGGTGCGCGGGTCTCGGACGTCGAGGGGGACGCACGCGTGGATGCCGGTTCGGGACACGTCGAGCTCAGCGGCATCGGCGGCGAGGTGACCGTCGACGCCGGCTCCGGTGGGATCACCGGGCGCGGGCTGGCCGGGCCGGTGGAGGCCGAGTCCGGTTCGGGCGAGATCACCCTCGAGTTGTCCCGCCCCGCCGGTGTCACGGCCTCGACGGGCAGTGGGGACATCGCGCTGACGGTGCCGCGCGCCGACTATCGGATCGCGGGCGACAGCGGCAGCGGTTCGCGGGAGATCGGTGTCGACACGTCCCCGGGTGCGCGTCACACGCTGTCGCTCGACACGGGCAGTGGAGACGTCACGGTCCGCCGTCGCTAGCCGTGTGCCGGGACGGCCGCGCGGGGTTGGCCGCGTGGCGGGGTCAGCCGTGCGGTGTCGTCAGCCGCGCGCGGGAGCCGTGACCGGCCGGTCGCGCCACGAGTTGTCTCGACCTGGCGGCTGTGGTCGCCGCGGGAACAAACGTCGCAGGTCGGACGTTATGCTGGCAGAAAGGTTGAGTAGTCATCGCTCAAGTCTGGGTTGACGACTCTCGGCCGGTACGGTTAGAACTTGAGTGAGCCCCGCTCAGGTCTCGGCGATACGCCGAGGCGCCCGGTCAGCCGGGCCGGTGGGGTGTCCACAGGATCAGTAGGAGGGAAAGACACATGGCGCGAGCGGTCGGCATCGACCTTGGTACGACGAACTCGGTCGTTTCCGTGCTCGAGGGCGGTGAGCCGACGGTCATCGCCAACTCGGAGGGCGCACGTACCACCCCGTCCATCGTCGCCTTCGCCAAGAACGGCGAAGTGCTCACGGGGCAGCCCGCGAAGAACCAGGCCGTCACCAACGTCGACAGGACGATCCGGTCGGTCAAGCGGCACATGGGCACCGACTGGAAGACCGAGGTCGACGACAAGGCCTACACCGCCCAGGAGATCAGCGCGCGCGTGCTGATGAAGCTCAAGCGCGACGCCGAGTCCTACCTGGGCGACGAGGTGACCGACGCGGTCATCACCGTCCCGGCGTACTTCGAGGACGCCCAGCGCCAGGCCACGAAGGAAGCCGGCCAGATCGCGGGCTTGAACGTCCTGCGCATCGTCAACGAGCCGACCGCGGCCGCGCTGGCCTACGGCCTCGACAAGGGCGAGAAGGAACAGACCATCCTGGTCTTCGACCTCGGCGGCGGCACGTTCGACGTCTCGCTGCTGGAGATCGGCGAGGGTGTCGTCGAGGTCCGCGCCACCAGTGGTGACAACCACCTCGGTGGTGACGACTGGGACGAGCGCATCGTCGACTGGCTGGTGGACAAGTTCAAGGCGTCCAACGGCATCGACCTGACCAAGGACCGCATGGCCCTCCAGCGCATCAAGGAGGCCGCGGAGAAGGCGAAGATCGAGCTCTCGAGCTCCTCGACCGCCAACATCAACCTGCCGTACATCACGGTGGACGCGGACAAGAACCCGCTGTTCCTCGACGAGACGCTCTCGCGCGCCGAATTCCAGCGCATCACCTCCGACCTGCTCGAGCGTGCGCGTAACCCGTTCAACAACGTGGTGCGTGACGCGGGCATCTCGGTCGGCGAGATCGACCACGTCGTGCTCGTGGGTGGTTCCACGCGGATGCCGGCCGTGACCGAGCTCGTCACCGAGCTGACGGGCGGCAAGGAGCCGAACAAGGGCGTCAACCCGGACGAGGTCGTCGCCGTCGGCGCGGGCCTGCAGGCCGGCGTGCTGAAGGGCGAGGTCAAGGACGTCCTGCTGCTGGACGTCACGCCGCTGTCGCTGGGTATCGAGACCAAGGGCGGCGTGTTCACCAAGCTCATCGAGCGCAACACGACGATCCCGACCAAGCGCAGCGAGATCTTCTCGACGGCCGACGACAACCAGCCGTCCGTGCAGATCCAGGTGTTCCAGGGTGAGCGCGAGATCGCGGCGCACAACAAGAAGCTCGGCATGTTCGAGCTGACGGGCCTTCCCCCTGCGCCGCGTGGCGTGCCGCAGATCGAGGTCTCCTTCGACATCGACGCCAACGGCATCGTGCACGTCACGGCGAAGGACCTGGGCACCAACAAGGAACAGTCGATGACCATCACCGGTGGCTCCGCGCTGCCGCAGGAGGACATCGACCAGATGGTCAAGGACGCCGAGGCGCACGCCGAGGAGGACCAGCGGCGTCGCGAGGAGGCCGAGACCCGCAACCAGGCGGAGACGCTCTCCTACCAGACCGAGAAGTTCGTGACCGACAACGAGGACAAGTTGCCGGACGAGCTCAAGACCAAGGTCAAGACGGCGATCGAGGAGACCAACGAGGCGCTCAAGGGCGACGACATCGCCAAGGTCAAGGAGTCCGTCGAGAACCTCAACACGGTCTCGCAGGAGCTGGGCCAGGCGCTGTACGCCAACTCGGGTGCCGAGGGCGCGGCCGGTGCCGACGCCGGTGCCGCCGGCGCTGCGGGCGCGAGCGGTGACACCGGGTCCGCCAAGGCTGACGACGACGTCGTGGACGCCGAGATCGTCGACGAGGACGACAAGAAGTGACAGAGCGGGACGAGACCGAAGTCCGGGAAGAGGAGCCGGTCGTCGTTCGGGACCGTCGCAAGGTGGACCCGGAGTCGGGTGACCTGCGCGCTCCCGAGGACGGTGAGGCGGTCGAGGTGCCGGCGGGTGAGCTCGCGGGCACGGAGATCGGCGGGGCGGCCGGCGATGCCGGGCAGGCCGCGTCCGACGTCGACTCCGACCTGGCCAAACAGTTGGAGGAACGCACCGCGGACCTGCAGCGCGTCCAGGCCGAGTACGCCAACTACCGCAGGCGTGCCGACAGGGAGCGGGAGCAGCTCGCGGCGTCGGGCAAGGCGTCCCTGGCGGGCGACCTGCTGCCGCTGCTGGACGACGTCGAGCGCGCCGCCCAGCACGGCGACCTGACGGGCGCGTTCAAGTCGGTGGCGGACAAGCTGGTCGAGGCACTGGAGAAGGCCGGCCTGGAGCCGTTCGGCGCCGAGGGCGACGAGTTCGACCCGAGCGTGCACGAGGCGGTGCAGCACGACACGTCGCCGGAGGTGTCCGGTCCGACCGTGACGACCGTGCTGCGGCGCGGCTACCGGTTCGGTGACCGGGTGCTGCGGGAGGCGCTGGTGGCCGTGACCGACCACGAGCCCGGTGAGGCACCCGCCGAGCCGGCCGTTCCGGCGGCGGACGCTCCGCCCGCAAGTGCGGAGGCGTCCGATGCGGAGGCGCCGATCGACCCGCCGGTCGAAGGTGAGCTCCCCATCGACGGCGATGAGCAACGGAACTGACGACAAGCGGAAAGGAGGAGACGCCCGATGAGCGCTCGGGAGTGGCTCGACAAGGACTTCTACCGTGAGCTGGGCGTCTCCTCCGACGCTTCCACGGACGAGATCAAGAAGGCGTACCGGAAGTTGGCGCGGGAGAACCATCCCGACGCCAACCCCGGCAACGCCGAGGCGGAGAAGAAGTTCAAGGCCGTCTCGGAGGCCTACGGCGTGCTGTCCGATCCGGACAAGCGCAAGGAGTACGACGAGGCGCGTGCCCTGTTCGGCTCCGGGCGCACCGGTGGCGGCTTCGGCGGGTTCCCCGGCGGCGGCCCCGGTGGCGCGGGCGGTGCCGGCGGATTCGACCTGGGTGACATCTTCGGCCAGGGCGCCGGCCCCGGTGGTCCCGGTGGCGCCGGTGGGTTCGGCGGCCTGGGCGACATGCTCGGCAACCTGTTCGGACGCCGCGGCGGCGCGGCGGGTGCGCAGCGTGGTCAGCGTGGCAGCGACGTCGAAACCGACGTGCGGATCGACTTCGCCGAGGCGGTCAAGGGCGCGACGCTGCCGCTGCGGCTGTCGAGCCCCGCGACGTGCGGTACGTGCGGCGGGAACGGCGCCCGGCCCGGCACGTCCCCGCGGACCTGCCCGACGTGCGCCGGAGCCGGACTCGTCAACCGCAACCAGGGTGCGTTCGCGTTCTCCGAACCGTGCCCGGACTGCCGCGGCAGCGGCCACCAGATCGACGACCCGTGCCCGGAGTGCGCCGGTGAGGGCGTGTCCACGCGGACGCGCACGCTCACGGTGCGGATTCCGCCGGGCGTCGACGACGGCCAGAAGATCCGTCTCGCAGGGCAGGGCGAACCGGGCAAGGGCGGTGCGGCCGCAGGCGACCTGTTCGTCCGGGTGCACGTGCGCGCCGACGAGGTGTTCGGCAGGTCCGGCAACGACCTGACGATCACCCTCCCCGTGGAGTTCACGGAGCTGGCGCTCGGCACGACACTGACCGTGCCGACGCTCGATTCGAAGGTGTCCGTGCGCGTGCCCGCGGGCACGGCGAGCGGCCGCGTGCTGCGGGTGCGCGGCAAGGGAATCGCCAAACGGGATGGCTCGCAGGGCGATCTCCTCGTTACGCTGCAGGTCGTCGTGCCCTCGAAGGTCGACGACGAAGCGAAGGCAGCACTCGAGAAGTACGCCGATGCGGTCGCAAAGCACGATCCGCGACCCGAGATCACTGCGCTGTTGCGCGACAGAGGTGAGTGATGTTCGGTTCAGGTTCGCCGGGATTCGGCATGCCGTACGGCGCCGACGAGGACACGCCCGTCTTCGTCATCTCCGTTGCGGCACAGCTTTCGGGGCTGCACGCGCAGACACTGCGGTCGTACGACCGGATGGGACTCGTCTCGCCCGGTCGTACGACCGGTGGCGGCCGCCGCTACTCCATGCGTGACATCGCACAGCTGCGTGAGGTGCAGCGGCTGTCCCAGGAGGAAGGCGTCAATCTCGCGGGCATCAAGCGGATCATCGAGCTGGAGAACCAGGTCGAGGCGCTGCAGGCCCGTGTGACGGAACTGGCGGAGGAACTGTCGTCGGCCTACGCGGCGGCGGAGCAGGCGGCGGCCGCCGTGCACGCGTCGTACCGCAAGGACCTCGTGCCGTTCCGGAAGCAGAACGCCATGGTGGTCTGGAAGCCGGGCAGGCCGAAGCGCTGACCCCATCGTGCGTGTTCTGCGTTCGCGGGCCCGTGTTGTCGATTCGGGGATCCGTGTTGCGGTTTCCGGAGGCCGTGTTGCGGGTTCCGGGGCCCGTGTTGCACGTTCCGGAGTTCGTGTTGCGTGCGCCAGACATCGGACCGCTGCCCCGACGGCGCGTGGCCGTGCGACGGCGTGACCGCCCCGGCTGTTGGAGTGCACGGCCGCTGGAATGCACGGACTCAGCGCAGCTGCTTGCTGAAGAACGCGAGCACCCGGCGCCACGAATCCTCGCTGGCTTCGTGGTCGTAGCCGAATCCGCTGATGCGGGCGACGAGGTTGAACGGCCCGAGCGGTAGCTGGTTGGCGAAGCTGTGCCGGGCCTGCGGATACTCCTTGACGTCGTGGGGAATTCCGCGTGCGGTGAGTGCGGTTTCGAGTTCGTCCGCGGCGCCCTTCAACGTCGGGTCCTTGCCGCCGAAGCTGGCGACCACCGGGCAGGCACCGTCGAGCACGGACCTGTCCTCCGGCAGCTGGCCGTAGTACGGCGCCGAGGCGTCGAATTCGCCGCCGGCCGCCACCAGCGCGAACCCGCCGCCCAGGCAGAAGCCCACGATGCCGACGCGGTCGTTGCAGTCCTCGCGGTCGGCCAGCGTGCGGCGCGTCGCTTCGAGATCGTCGAACGCTCTGCCTTCGCCGGCCAGCATCGCGCGGAACACCGACCGGACACATCGGACCAGTCCACCTCGCGAGTAGAGATCTGGCGCGAGTGCGACGAATCCCGCGGTGGCGAAGCGCTCCGTGATGAGGCGGGTGTCCCGGGGCAGGCCGAACACGTCGTGCACGACAACGACGCCGGGCCACGGTCCCGGCCCTGCGACGTCGGGCTGTGGCTCGGCGAGGTAGCCGTCGATCGTTCCGTCGGCGACGTCGATGGTGGTCTCCACGGTGCCTCCTCGGTCGGAATCGGTGATCAGTTCTCCGCATCGCGGACGACGAGGGCGATCTGCACGCGGTTCTCGACCGCGAGTTTGCCGAGTACGTTTCCGATGTGTGCCTTGACGGTCGCGACGCTGACGTGCAGTCGCGCGGCGATCTCGGAATTGCCGAGTCCGTCCGCGATGGCCCGGGCCGTGTCGCGCTCGCGTTCGGTCAGCGTGGCTAGTTTCGCGGCAGCGGCCGAACGAACGGAACGCCTGGCCTCGGAGGATCGGGGTCCGGTGGCCGCCGCGATCACTCGCGCGGTCGCTGCGGGTGACAGCGCGGGGTTTCCTTGGGCGACGGTTCGTATCGCGTCGACGATCTGCGCGGGCGGCGTGTCCTTGAGCACGAACCCGAGCGCGCCCGCACGCAGTGCACCGAGCACGAAATCGTCCGAATCGAACGTGGTCAGCACGAGCACCCGGGGCGGCGTGGGGCGGCTGAGGATGTCACCGGTTGCGGTGATGCCGTCCCGGCCCGGCATGCGGACATCCATCAGCACGACGTCGGGCCGGTGCTGTTCCACCGCGGCGATCGCGTCGTCGCCGTCGGCCGCTTCGGCGGTCACCGTGAGGTCCGGCTCGCCGTCGAGCACGAGACGCAGCGCCATGCGCACCAGCTGGTCGTCGTCGACGACGACGATCCGCACCGGACCGCTTTCGCTCTCCACTCAGGCCCTCTTCTCGTCGTCGTGACGCGGCCAGGGCAGGCGGGCCGCGAGAAGATACCCACCATCGGCGCTTCGACGGTGGTCGAGTTCCCCGCCCAGCAGCGTGATGCGTTCGGTCAGACCGAGCAGGCCGAATCCCGACTCGGGTCGTCGCGCGGGGACGCCGGTGGCCGGCGAATTGGCCACGCTGATCCGCAGTTCGTGGCCTTCCATTCCGCCGGCACTGACGTGCACGGCGGCGCCGGGTGCGTGTTTCGCGGCGTTGGTCAATCCTTCTTGGACGACCCGGTAACAGGCCCTCCCGATGGTCTCCGGCGGTGTGCCCCGCACGGTGGTGGTCCACGTGACCTCCAGGCCCGACGTGCGGGCGTCGGTCACCAGGTCCGGGATGCTCTCGACGGTGGGTTGCGGCTGTTCCGGCCGGTCCGGGTCGGCGCGGAGCACCCCGAGCACGTCCCGCAGTTCTTCCAGCGCCTGGTGCGCGCCGTCGGCGATACCGCGGATCATGACCTGCCGATCGTCGGTCGACAGGTCGGCGCGATGGTTCAGCACCCCGGCTTGCATGGCGACCAGGGAGATCCGATGCGCGAGCACGTCGTGCATTTCGCGGGCGATGCGCGCCCGTTCCTGGGTGCGCGCCTGTGCCGCTCGTGCGAGCTGTTCCCGCTCGGCGCTCTCCGCCCGGTGCTGCAGCGAGCGCACCTCGGTACGGCGGGCGCCGACGGCCACGCCCACGGCGACGGTAATCCCCATGACCAGCACCGCGAGTACGAGCTGGAGCCACAGTGGGCCGTTCGGTGCGTCCGCCATGCGGAACTCGACGTGAGCTTGCGACGCGGCGACCGAGACGAGCAGCACCGCGCCGATCTCCATCGGACGCCGACGGGTGGCGAGTGAACACAGCGCCAGTAGTGCGGCGGCGGAGGCTGTGGTCGAGACCGCCGACGCGAGCGCTGTCGCCAGCGCCACCGTGAGCGGGAACCGCCTGCGCCACACGAGCGTCACCAGGCAGGCGATTCCGACGAGCGGGTCGCCGGTGTAGAACCAGGTGTCCGGTCCGGCCGAGTGCTGTTGCGCGAGCTGAACACTGGTCGCGAGCCACAGCAGGCCACCGATCGCGGCGCAGGCGAGGAGCCGCCACGCCTGGTGCAGCCGGCTGAGCCCGGGCGCGGCGTCCGTGATCATCTCGGTCAGTATTGCGGAGCCGCACGTCCCGCGCAGTGGCCGTGAGGACGGTGTCGGATCAGACGTAGGTCGAACCCGCGTCTCCGACGCGGGTCGAGGAAGCTCTGGACGCCGGAACGATGTGGATCGCACGGCACTCCACGAAGATCGCTGCCTGTGATGGCACCGAACGTGGGGGAACACATGCGTAGAACCGTGGCTTGCGTCCTCGCCGCCGCGTTTGTCCTGTCCGCGGTCCCGGGAGTGTCGGCGGCGCGGGAAACACGGACGCCGGACGGATCGGTGGCCTGGGATTCCCTTCGGTGGGGGCCGTGTCCCGAGGAGGTGTCCGCGCCGCGCCTGGAGTGCTCGACGCTGACCGTGCCCCTTGACTATCGGATGCCCGACGGCAGGAAGATCGAGATCGCGGTGTCCCGCCTGCCGAGCGAGAACCCCTCACGGCGCCGGGGCGTGCTGCTGACCAACCCGGGCGGCCCCGGCGGCCCGGGGCTCGACTATCCGGCCGCGTTGGCGGCGTCGGGGCTGCCGAGGCGGGTGCTCGACTCCTACGACGTCGTCGGCATGGACCCGCGTGGTGTCGGCCGGAGTGCGCCGGTGACGTGCGACCTCACTGAGCGGCAACGGGCTCGCGGCGCATTCGCGCAGTACGCGCACACTCCCGTCGATGTCGTGACCGAAGCCCGGTACGCGCGGACCATCGCCGAGCAGTGCGCAACCTCGCGTACGGCGTGGATGCTGCCGCACACCACCACCGCCAACACCGCTCGCGACATGGACCGGCTTCGCGCGGCGTTGGGTGAGCCGAAGGTCTCCTACCTCGGCGCCTCCTACGGCAGCTACCTCGGCGCGGTGTACACGACGATGTTCCCGCAGCGCAGCGACCGCGTGGTGCTCGACAGCAACATGAGTGACAGCGGCTACGACTACGAGGCCATGCGGTTGTTCGCCCGCGGGCTGGCCGACCGGTTCCCGGACTTCGCGGCGTTCGCCGCCGCCCACCCCGAGTACGGGCTCGGCAGTACGCCGGCGCAGGTGAGGGCGAAGTTCTTCGAGTTGGCCGATCGGCTGGACGACAAGCCCGTCCACGGCATCGACGGAACGCTGCTGCGAGGCATCACGTTGGAGTACCTCTACAGCGATGCGCTGATGCCCCTGTTGGCCGAGATGTGGCAGGCGCTCGACGAGAACGGGCCGTTGCCGCCGGCACCGCCGCCCCCTTCCGGCGACATGGAGAACCTGATGTCGGCGCGGCTCGCCGTCACCTGTGGTGACTCGCGCTGGCCGGACTCGGTGTGGCAGTACCAGGGCAATGTCGCCGTGGACCGGGCGAAGTACCCGATGCTCGGCGGGTCGACGGCCAACATCGGACCGTGTGCGTTCTGGCCGGACGAACGCCCGGAGCCGCCGGTACACATCGGTGATCGCGGCCCGTCGAACGTGCTCATGGTGCAGAACGAGCGCGATCCGGGGACACCGTTGGCCGGAGCCAGGAAGCTGCGCCGCGCGTTCGGGCAGCGCGCCACGATGGTCACCGCCGACCAGGGCGGGCACGGTGTCTACCCGTTCGGCGCCAACAGCTGCGCGAAGGACGCCGTGACGACGTACCTGACCACCGGGGGTCGTCCCGACCACGACCTGGCCTGCACCGCCGAGAAGGGCCGGTGACCAGCGTGGGCGGCAGGGTCCGGGCGTGGCGGCAAGCGCGGGCACTGGGCCGCGTCAAGCCCGGTGACGGGCGGGAGCTGAAGCGGTTCCGGTGGTGGCAGTGGACGCGGCGCGCACTGCTGCACGTGCGGTTGTCCGACGACGGCAGGCAACCGGTCTACAGCGTCGACGTGATGCACGGCAAGTACGACTCGAACGGCCGCCGGAGCGCCGATCTGTATCTCGACGGCAGGCATCACGCCACTTCGACCATCCCGGCCCACTTCCCCGTGCCCGGCGGCACCATCGAGGTGGCGGCGAGCGGCTTCGGCCTCAAACGCTGCCACTACGTCACCGCAGCGGGCGCCGAGTACCGGCTCGACCCCGATCCGGCCTCCGCGGAAGGGCGGCGGCTGCGCCTCGAACGTCAACACCCCACGTTGAGCCGCTGGATGGGCGCGGGTTCGGTGGGTGTGCTGTTGGTAGCGCTGCTCGTTCTGCTCACGCAGATCGTCGGATCGATCACGCGGGTGCCGGAGATCGCCGAGCACCTCGGCACCTTCAGCGCGCCCGTGGAGCTGCCGGTCTGGGCCAACATCACGGTCACCGTCGCGGCGGCAATGGCCAGTACCGAGCGGGCTCTTCGGCTGCGCTACAGCCGACTGCTCGACGGGGCCGTCGGCTGATCGTTCGAATCCGCCGAGCTAGCGGCACCAGTGCAGAACACGCGCGAGGACGCAGTCGCGCGACAGCGCAGCGTTGGGGGCGGCGTGGGGGCGACGGGGGCGCAGAACACGCGGTGCTGAGTGCAGGACACGCGGTGCTGAATGCAGAACACGCGGCCTGGAACGCGAACTATTCCTCGATGAACGGGTCGTAGCGGATCTGGTCGAGGGCGGTGCCCGCGACGAGCATGCGGCTGACGGTCGCGCGGATCATGGCGGGCGACCCGGAGACCAGCACGTCGTGGTCGGCCCACGCGCCGTACGAGGAGACGACGTCCGCCAGGGTGCCGACCTCGAACCCGGAAAGCCCTTCGTCCCGCTCGACCACCGGGTGCACGGTGAGCCACGGGTTCGTCGACGCCATCGACCGCAGCACCTCAAGCGCGTACAGGTCCTCGCGGGCGGCGCCGCCGTAGAAGATCGTCACGTTGGGGTTCTTCCCGAACCGGCCGAGGTCGTCGAGGAGCGACTGGAGCGGGGTGATGCCCGTGCCACCGGCGATCATGAGGACGTCGCGGCCCGACTCGCGGTCGACGTTCAGTTGCCCCATCGGCGCGCCGAACCGCCACACGTCGCCGGGCTGGGTGTGGCTGACGATGCCGCGCGAGACCCAGCCGCCCTCGATGGCGCGGACGTGGAACTCGATCGAACCGTCCGGACGGGGAGCGTTGGCCGGCGAGAGGTTGCGCCACAGCCGTGGCCGCTGCGGCACCTCGACGCTCAGGTACTGGCCCGGCCGGTACGGGATGTGGCGATCGGGCTCGATCCGGACGAGCGCCAGGTCCCAGCTCAGCCTGCGGTGTTCGGCGACGGTGCCCGTCCACGACGGCGGGTACTCGTCGGCCTCTGCGGCGTCCTGCATCGAGCGGGCGACGATGGTGAACGCCTCCGCCCACGCGCGTTCGACGTCGTCGGTCCAGCCGGGCCCCAACTGCCGCTTCACCGCGGCCAGCAGTGCCGTGCCGATGGCCTCGTAGTGGTGCGCCTGCACACCGAACTTGCGGTGGTCGCGGCCGAGCTGCACCAGGTACGGCGCGACGTCGTCGGGCCGGTCGACCGACTGCAGGATGTTGACGATCGCGCGGACGAGCTTGCCGCTGCGCACGTCCATGTGGATCGGAAAGAAGTCGCGTGCCTCGGGAGCGAGGGTGAACAGCATCCCGTAGAAGAACTGGGCGACCTCGGGGGTGTAGGGCTCGATCTCACGCCACGTGTCGCGGATGTGGCGGACCATGGACGTGACGGCCGCCGGGGCGTTGCCCGAGTCGGCGACCTTCGGGATGGGGTTGAGCGGCTCGGCTGTCATGTCGCGGCACCGGGCTCGGCAATGCCACCGGTGCCGGGGACGCGGCGGTTCCCGGCGTGGTGGCGGGTGGGATTGCAGTCGATACGCACTGTGATCGTCAGGGCCTTCCAGGGCTAGGCGCGCGCGGGTGACCCGGCGGCCGGCGTGGGGACGCCGGTTGTGGTCGAACCGTTTCCCGCCCCGGCGTGGGGCCGTGGCGAGAAGCTCCCAGTCAAGCTCACTGTCCAATCCGCCTTTCGGTGCGTACGCACGGGCTCACCATAAATTCATGTGCAGCTGCACGGTAGGGCGTTCGGGCTCGCTCGTCCCGTTGTTGCTCCGGATGGGTGGATCATCCGGAGCTTTTGGGTTCTATGTCACTTTTGCTGAGGTGCGTCGTCACCCAGAGATAACGGCTCATTCGTCACATCTCGTGATCAACTACATCGCCCTCCAGGGGGATTTTGGGGTTAACGCACAGCGGCCCGGCACCCACAGTTGGATGCCGGGCCGCTCCTTGCGGGATCTGCCACGGAAGTCGCGGACGGGTCGTCAGACCTTCGTCTTCTCCTTCTTCTGGATCTCCCCGCTGTCGATCTTGCCGAGGAAGTCCTTGACCTCCTTCTTGACCACCGGCAGCAGCAGGTACAGGCCGGTGATGTTGAACAGGGCCAGCAGGAACAGCACGGCGTCGGCGAAGTCGATGACCGACTGGAGCGTGAGCACCGCGCCCGCAGCCGACATCACGCAGAACAGCACCTGGTAGATGCGGATCGACACCGTCTTGCGGCCGAACAGATAGCCCCATGCCTTCTCGCCGTAGTAGCCCCACGTGATGAGCGTCGAGATGGCGAACAGCACCACGGCGACCGTCAGCACGTACGGGAACCACGGCATGACCGTCGCGAAGGCGTTCGATGTCACCGTCACACCGTCGGGCGCGTCGGCGCCGTTCTGGTTGACGTCGGCGAAGCCCTGGGTCCAGATCGCGGGCTTGGCGATGACGATGGTCAGGGCGGTCATGGTGCAGACGATGACCGTGTCGATGAAGGGTTCGAGGAGGGCGACGAAGCCTTCGGTGGCGGGGTTTTTGGTCTTGACGGCGGAGTGGGCGATGGGTGCGGAGCCGAGGCCTGCTTCGTTGGAGAAGGCCGACCGCTGGATACCGACGATCAGTGCGCCGATCATGCCGCCTGCGACGCCTTCGCCGGTGAACGCACCGCTGATGATCTCGCCGACCGCCGCGGGTACCGCGGTGAAGTTGACGAGGATGACCACGAGGCACGCGACGATGTAGAGCACGCCCATGGTCGGCACCAGCCGCGACGTGACGTTGGCGATCGACTTGATGCCGCCGATGATCACGATGCCGATGACGATCGCTAGGATAATGCCGAAGATCAGGGCGGAGCCGTCGCTGCCGAATATGCCGTCGTCGCCGCCGGTGACGTCTCTGATCTGCGCGAACGCCTGGTTCGACTGGAACATGTTGCCGCCGATGATCCCGAAGAACAGGATGCCGATGGCGGTCAGCACGGCCAGTACCTTGCCGAGGCCGACGCCGAAGCCGTTCCTGAACCGGTCGGCGATGCCCTTGCTCAGGTAGTACATCGGGCCGCCGGAGACGGTGCCGTCCTCGTGCTCCTCCCGGTACTTCACACCGAGGGTGCACTCGACGAACTTGCTGGCCATGGCAAGCAAGCCGGCACAGATCATCCAGAACGTCGCGCCCGCACCACCGATGGTGACCGCGGCACCGACACCGGCGATGTTGCCGAGTCCGACGGTGCCCGACAGTGCCGAGGCGAGGGCTTGGAAGTGGTTGATCTCGCCGGGTTCGTTCTTGTCCGTGAACTTGCCTCGCACCAGGTCGGTGGCGAGCTTGAACTTACGGACCTGGATGAACCCGAAGTAGATGGTGAAGACGATCGCTCCCAGGATCAGCCAGGAGACGATCCACGGGAACGTCACGCCGCCGAGGGTTACCTCGGCGAAGACGAAGTTCGACAGCCCGTCTGCGATCGGGGTGAAGTTGTCCGCGATCCAGCTCTCGACGCCGGCGAAGATTCCCCCTCCGTCGGCCGCGAGGGTGTGGGTGGAGCCGGGCGGATCGGCCGCGCCGGCTGTGCTGTGCAGATACATGGTCAGGTAGTTGACCTGAACGAATGGTTTAGAGCAAGCAAATCAAACGATTTGTTACGGCGCGTTATTACAACCTGGCGTATCGGACGGCTTCGCTACGTCACCTGACGCAGGTCAGAGGGACGAATGGGGCAACGCCCGCCGTAGGTCGATTGGCCGAATGTTATGTGTTCCCGTTCACTCGAGTCCTCCGAAAGTGGTTCAGAGATGATCACTGTCGGTACCATGCGCCGATCATCGGCGGCGGCCGCTCACTCGAGTACGTGCCCGGGACCGGACGGAGCCCGGTCGGCGGCTGGAAACTCGGTTTCCATCTCCGGTGAAAGCCCTGTCGATCGGTGGAAACCCGGTTTCCACGAAGCTCGTGCCCGGCGCGGGTGAGGCTGCCGGAGCCCCGGTCCACACAGCGAACGCCCCCGGGCGCACTGCGTGTGACCAGTGAGCCCGGGGGCGTTCCGATTCGGATTCCGGGTCGATGCGACGCCGGTCCGGAGTGTCAGCTCTGCGGTTCCTTGTCGGTGCGCTGGATCTCGCCGGACTTGAGCTTGCCGAGGAAGCCCTTGACCTCCTTCTTCACGACCGGCATCAGCAGGTAGAGCCCGATGATGTTGAACAGCGCCAGCGAGAACACCACGGCGTCGGCGAACGACAGCACGCTGCCGAGGGTGAGCACGCAGCCCACGACACCGGTCAGGCAGAACAGCACCTGGTAGATGCGCTCACCGACGCGCGACCTGCCGAACAGGAACGTCCACGCCTTCTGGCCGTAGTAGCCCCACGTGATCATCGTCGAGATGGCGAACAGCACCACGGCGATGGTCAGCACGTACGGGAACCAGGGCAGCACGGTGCCGAACGCCTCGGACGTGATCGTCACGCCCTGCTCGTTGTCGGGCGCCTCGCCGCCCGCGGCCACGGTCGCCTTGGTGTTGAGCCACATCTGCGGGCTCGCGATGACGATGGTCAGCGCGGTCATGGTGCAGACGACGACGGTGTCGATGAAGGGTTCGAGGAGGGCGACGAAGCCTTCGGTGGCGGGGTTCTTCGTCTTGACCGCGGAGTGGGCGATGGGTGCGGAGCCGAGGCCCGCTTCGTTGGAGAACGCGGACCGCTGGAAGCCGACGATCAGTGCGCCGATCATGCCGCCAGCGACACCGTCTCCGGTGAAGGCACCGCTGACGATCTGGCCGATCGCGTCCGGCACGTGACCGATGTTCATGATGATCACGAGCAGGCACGCCGCGATGTAGACGATCGCCATCGCGGGCACGAGCCTGCCGGTGACGGCGCCGACGGACTTGATGCCGCCGATGATCACGACGCCGATGATCAGCGCGAGCACGATGCCGAAGATCAGGGCGGAGCCGTCGCTGCCGAACATGCCGTCGTCACCACCGGTGACGTCGCGGACCTGCTGGAAGGTCTGATTGGCCTGGAACATGCTGCCGCCGGCGATGCCGAAGAACAGGATGCCGATGGCGGTCAGCACGGCCAGTACCTTGCCGAGGCCGACGCCGAACGCGTTGGGGAATCGCTCGGCGAGGCCCTTGCGCAGGTAGTGCATCGGGCCGCCGGAGACGGTGCCGTCCTCGTGCTCCTCCCGGTACTTCACACCGAGGGTGCACTCGACGAACTTGGTGCACATACCGAGCAGGCCGGCAAGGATCATCCAGAACGTCGCACCCGCGCCGCCGATCGTCACGGCGACACCGACACCGGCGATGTTGCCGAGTCCGACGGTGCCGGATAGTGCTGAGGCCAGTGCTTGGAAGTGGTGGATCTCGCCCGGTTCCGACTTGTCGGTGAACTTGCCGCGCACGATCTGCGTGGCGAGCTTGAACCGGCGGAACTGGATGAATCCGAAGTAGATGGTGAAGATGGCGGCCGCGAGGACCAGCCATGCCACGATCCAGGGGAACGAGACACCGAACACGCTGATCTCGGCGAACACGAAGGCAGAGAAGCCGTCCGAGATCGGCGTGAAGATGTCGTTGATCCAGGTCTCGATCGAGGAGAGGAATTCGCTCTCGGCGGCCAGGACGTGGGTGTCTCCCGACGTCGGCGGCGAGCTTGTGGAGACTGCGCTCGGTACAGGCATGACGTAAAGGTTGACCCGTACGGTCGCTGTCAAACAAGGTTCTCGGCCGGTTTGTTACGCCGAGTTGTTAAAACAGCTGACTTAGATGTGCGCCAAAGGTGCAAAACACCTCAATCAGGCACCTCCGACGGCCGGTGCTCCACCCTCAGCAGCCTGCGGGCGCTTCTCGGTGAGGCGTTGTCACGCGGGCTTGGCGGGTCGAGTGTGACCAGGTTCAGGGCCGGCGCCACGTTGCCGCGTCCGTCTGTCGCGGTGGACTCCATCGCGCCCATCTGTCAGGTGTCGACGCTGGGCCTTTCCCGCTCCGAGGCGTCAGTGCCCGCGTGTGCCGCCGCGCCGGTTCGATCCCAGCGGGTTCAGCGCACGCACGCCACGGCGCGGAGCGCGCGACGTGGGGTCTGCGGGGGTCGCTCCCGCAACGGCTGAGGGACGTGGGGTCTGCGGGGGTCGCTCCCGCAACGGCTGAGCGACGTGGGGCCTGCGGGGTCGCCCTGCAATAATTGAGTGGAACAGACTCAAGTTTTCTGACGTTGGACTACATGGCAGTGCTCGACCTGCGAGGCTGCTCCCAGTGCTGACGATCCAGAGGTGAGGGGATGGACGCTTTCAATCCGACCACGAAGACCCAGCAGGCGATCTCGTCGGCGGCGCAGGCCGCGACGATGGCGGGTAATCCGGAGATCTCGCCCGCACATCTGCTCGGTGCGCTCCTGGCCCAGTCGGACGGGCTGGCGGGGCCGCTGCTGACGGCGGTGGGAGCCGATCCGCAGACGATTCACTCGGAGCTCGAGCCGATCGTCGCGAAGCTGCCGGCCGCGACGGGTTCCACCGTGTCGTCCCCCAATTTCGACGGTCACGCGGTCAAGTCGTTGACACATGCCCAGAAGCTGGCGACGGAGCTGGGTGACGAGTACGTCTCGACCGAGCACGTCCTGGTGGGGCTGGCGGCCGAGGGCGGTCCGGTGTCACAGCTGCTGAGCCGCAATGGTGCGACGCCCGAGGCGTTGCAGGACGCGTTCACGCAGGTTCGCGGTTCCGCGCGGGTCACGAACCCGGATCCGGAGGGCACGTATCAGGCGCTGGAGAAGTACGGCGTCGACCTGACCGAACTCGCCAGGGCCGGTGAGCTGGACCCGGTGATCGGCCGTGACCCGGAGATCCGCAGGGTGGTGCAGGTGCTGTCGCGCCGGACGAAGAACAACCCGGTGCTGATCGGCGAGCCGGGTGTCGGCAAGACGGCGATCGTCGAGGGGCTCGCGCAGCGGATCGTGGCCGGTGACGTGCCGGAGTCGCTGCGCGGTAAGCGCGTCGTCTCGCTCGACGTCGGTTCGATGGTGGCCGGGTCGAAGTACCGCGGCGAGTTCGAGGAGCGGCTGAAGGCCGTGCTCAAGGAGATCAAGGACTCCGAGGGGCAGGTCGTCACGTTCATCGACGAGCTGCACACGATCGTCGGCGCCGGTGCCTCGGGCGAGGGCGGCAGCATGGACGCGGGCAACATGATCAAGCCGATGCTCGCGCGGGGTGAGCTGCGCATGGTCGGTGCGACGACGCTCGACGAGTACCGCAAGCACATCGAGTCCGACGCCGCGTTGGAGCGCCGTTTCCAGCAGGTCATGGTCGGTGAGCCGTCGGTCGAGGACGCGATCGGCATTCTGCGGGGTCTCAAGGAGCGCTACGAGGTGCACCACGGTGTGCGCATCACCGACAGCGCGCTGGTCGCGGCCGCCACGCTGTCGGACCGCTACATCACCGCGCGCTTCCTGCCGGACAAGGCGATCGACCTGGTCGACGAGGCGGCCTCGCGGTTGCGCATGGAGATCGACTCGCGCCCGGTGGAGATCGACGAGGTCGAACGGGCGGTGCGCAGGCTCGAGATCGAGGAGATGGCGCTGTCGAAGGAGAGCGACGCCGCCTCGAAGGACCGGCTCGGGGCGCTGCGGGAGGAGCTCGCCGAGAAGCGCGAACAGCTCAGCGCGCTCACCGCCCGGTGGCAGAACGAGAAGGGCTCGATCGAACGGGTCCGCGAGCTGAAGGAGCAGCTGGAACAACTCCGCGGCGAGGCGGACCGCGCCGAACGCGATTCGGACCTCGGCCGTGCCGCCGAGCTGCGCTACGGCCGCATCCCGCAGCTGGAGAAGGAGCTCGACCAGGCCACGGAGGCGTCACAGGCTGCCGAGTCCGCGCCCGACGTGATGCTCAAGGAAGAGGTCGGCAGTGACGACGTGGCCGACGTCGTCAGCGCGTGGACCGGCATTCCCGCGGGCAGGCTGCTCGAGGGCGAGACCGGCAAGCTGCTGCGCATGGAGGAGGAGCTGACCGGGCGGGTCGTCGGGCAGGCCGACGCCGTGAAGGTCGTCTCCGACGCGGTGCGCAGGGCGCGCGCCGGGGTGGCCGATCCGGACCGTCCGACGGGGTCGTTCCTGTTTCTCGGGCCCACCGGTGTCGGCAAGACCGAGCTGGCGAAGGGGCTCGCCGAGTTCCTCTTCGACGACGAGCGCGCCATGCTGCGCGTCGACATGAGCGAGTACTCGGAGAAGCACAGCGTCGCGCGGCTGGTCGGCGCTCCCCCGGGTTACGTCGGCTACGACCAGGGCGGTCAACTCACCGAGACGGTGCGCAGGCGGCCGTACTCGGTGGTGCTGCTCGACGAGGTGGAGAAGGCGCACCCCGACGTGTTCGACGTGCTGTTGCAGGTGCTCGACGACGGCAGGCTCACCGACGGTCAGGGCCGCACCGTCGACTTCCGCAACACGATCCTCGTGCTGACCTCGAACCTCGGCTCGCAGGCGATCGCCGACTCGGCGCTCGACGAGCGGCAGCGGCGGGACGCGGTCATGTCGGTGGTGCAGTCGCACTTCAAGCCGGAGTTCCTCAACCGGCTCGACGACATCGTCGTGTTCCACGCGCTCGGCACCGAACAGCTCGGCGAGATCGTCGACATCCAGGTCGCGCGGCTCGGCCAGCGGCTCTCGCAGCGCAGGCTGACACTCGACGTGTCGCCGGCGGCGCGGGATTGGCTGGCCCTCAACGGCTACGACCCGGTGTACGGTGCGCGTCCGCTGCGGCGGCTCGTGCAGTCGGCGATCGGCGACCAGCTGGCCAAACAGCTGCTCGCGGGCGACATCCGCGACGGTGACACGGTGCGGGTCGATGCCCCCGAGTTCGAGGCCGCCGCATCACTCGTGGTCACCCGGGGTTCGTAACCGCCCGGACGAGTCGGTTTCCGCCCGGCCTGCCTCTTCGGTGTGGCGGGCCGGGCGGGATACGCTGCTCGCGTGGGTATTCCGGCGTGGATCTGGTTCGTCATCGCGGCCGTCGCCGCCGTGGCGGGTCTCGCTCTGCTGATGACCGACCGCGCGCGCGAGAGCTCCCGCAACCGGGAACGCGCGCGCTGGGCCGAGCTGCGCGGCTGGCAGTACGTCGACGAGGACGAGGAGCTGCCGCGCGAATGGTCGGGCGGCGCGATCGGCTACTTCGGCGCCGAGGCCGCGGTGAACGTGGTCGCGGGCTCGACGTTCACCTCGGACGGCAGGCGTCCGGTGTTCGTGTTCGACATCGTCGCCGACGGCGTCATTCCCTCGGTGATCGTGGCCGTGCGCTGCAACCGCGTGCAGCCGGTACTGCTCGAACTGTGGCTGGCGAGCGTGCCGTTCCAGCGCACGGAGATGCCGGAGCTGCTGGGGCCGGTCGGCCAGCGGTACGCGTTCGCCGACGAGGTGGCCGCGGGCCGCGCCCTGGTCACCCAGGAACTGGTCGAGGCGGCCGACGCGCTCGGCGGCGACGTCGGTGTCGCGTGGATCGAGCAGGAATGGGTGCTGGCCAGCGTCGCGCCCAACGTCGGGCCGTCGCGGCTGGAACGCCTGCTGCGCGACCTCGGCGAGATCGCCGACATCATCGACCCTTCGGAGGAGGCGATGGAGGAGCGATACGTGCCCGCGCAGGCACCGGGTGTCGAACCGCCCGCCGCTGATCCGTCCGACACCGAGGTCGACGAGCCCGGCGTGAACACGCCAGGGGAAGGCGTCAACCGCTGATGCCGGCAGCCCTCATCACCGGCGCCACGTCCGGCATCGGTGCCGCCTTCGCGCGCGAACTGGCCGGTGAGCGCTACGACCTGGTGCTCGTCGCCAGGGACGAGACGCGCCTGCGTACCCGTGCGGACGCGCTCGTCGAGAGCTACGGCGTTTCCGTCGACGTGCTGACCGCCGACCTGGCCACGCCCGAGGGGCGTGCGGCCGTCGAGCAGCGGCTGGCCGACGGCGTCGACATGCTGGTCAACAACGCGGGGCTCGGCCTGGCCGGCGAGTTCTGGACCGCACCGCCCGAGGAGCTGCAACACCAGCTGGACGTCAACGTCACGGCGGTGCTGCAACTGACCCGCGCGGCCGTGCCCGCGATGCGTGAGGCCGGTAGCGGTGACATCGTCAACGTCTCCAGCGTCGCCGGCTTCTTCTCCGGTCGCGGATCGACGTACACCGCCAGCAAGGCTTGGGTGACGTCGTTCTCCGACGGCCTCGCGTCCGCCCTCCAGGGCTCCGGCGTGCGGGTGATGGCGCTGTGCCCGGGGTTCACCCACACCGAGTTCCACGATCGTGCCGGGTTGGAGAAGTCCGGCCCGAAGGGCATCTGGCTGGAGGCCGACGTCGTCGTGGCTGAGGCGTTGTCCGACCTGCGGAGCGGCAAGGCTGTCTCGGTGCCGGGCAGGCAGTACAAGTTCGCGGTGGCGGTCGGGAAGCTGCTGCCGCGCGGGCTGATCCGCCGTCTCGGCGGGCTGTTCGCCGGCCGAGACCGCACCTGACTCGCCGCCCGCCGCCGCGCGGTGTCCTCGCTGGATTCCACGGGGCGAATTCCACGGGCGGCGAGCGTCACGTCTGCCGCGGGCCGCGGCCGGAGCCGGAAGGCGCGCGTGCCAAACTGCGGCCGTGGCGACACCCTCGTTGGATCAAGCGGCGAAGAGCGAACTGTCCCGGCTCGTCACCGAGTTGTGCGTGGTGCACGGCAAGGTGACGCTCGCGTCCGGCAAGGAGGCCGACTACTACGTCGACCTGCGCCGGGCCACGCTCCATCACGCGGCGGCGCCGCTCATGGGCACATTGCTGCGGCAGCTGACGGCGGACTGGAACTACGTCGCGGTCGGTGGGCTCACCCTCGGCGCGGACCCCGTGGCGACGTCGATGCTGCACTCGGCCGCGGCCGACGGCATGGTGCTCGACGCTTTCGTCGTGCGGAAGAACCTCAAGGAACACGGCATGCAGCGCCGGATCGAGGGCATGGAGGTCGCCGGGCAGCGGGTGCTTGCAGTGGAGGACACGTCCACGACCGGCGGCAGCGTGCTCACGGCCGTGGAGGCGCTCAACGAGGCGGGCGCGACCGTGGTCGGCGTGGCGACGGTCGTCGACCGCGGTACCGGCGCGCGAGAGGCGATCGAGGAGGCGGGCCTCGAATACCGGTACCTCCTCGACCTCGACGACCTCGGCCTGTCCGGCACCTGACCACTCACCATCGGGCGACCTCGAACAGCCCAGCGGTTTAGCGCCCCCAGGGGCACCTTGGGGCACTCAACGCCGCGAAGGTGCCTTGGGGCATTTGCCCACCCGTCGGCCCGACCACCGCCCCTCACGGACACGCTGGCGCATGGCTGCATTTTCAACCCGTGTTCCCGAACGCAACGGATGTATCGGCATCACCCACAAGGGTGGGTACAACCGGCAGACTTCCTCCGTCCTCGCGATGAAGGGAGTCGACGTTGCCAACCGAACGTGCTGGGGTGACCCGCCGCAGTCTGCTGCGCTCGATCGGCGTGGCGGGTGGTGCGGGTGCGATGTTCGAATCGATGCGTGCGCTCGGCCTGGTCGCCTCGCCACAGGCACTGGCCGTCCCCGACTTCCGTGAACCACGCGCGGGCGATCTCGCCGCTGCGAACCGCGGCAAGACGGTCGTCATCCTCGGTGCGGGCGTCGCGGGGCTGACGGCGGCGTACGAACTCGGCAAGGCCGGCTACCGATGCGTCGTGCTGGAAGCGAAGGACCGGGTCGGCGGTCGGGTATGGACGGTGCGCTCGGGCACCACCGAAACCGACCTCGACGGCCACACCCAGACCGCCCGGTTCAGCAAGGAGCCCGGCAGCTATCTCAACGCAGGGGCCGCGCGGATTCCGCAGTCGCACATCACCCTCGACTACTGCCGCGAGCTCGGCGTGCCGCTGGAACCGCTGTTGGCTCACAACGCCAACAACCTCATCCACGGCGAGGGTTCCGGTGCGCAGCAGTACCGCACGGTGAAGGCCGACTACCAGGGCTACGTGTCGGAACTGCTGTCGAAGGCCGTCGACCAGGGTGCGCTGGACGCAGAGCTCACCGCGGACGACAAGGAGGCGCTGCTGACGTTCCTGTCGTACTACGGCGACATCGGCGACAAGAACTCCGGGTTCGCGTACACCGGGAGCAGCAGGCGCGGGTACGAGGTCGAGCCGGGCGCCGCCGACCAGGAGGGCGTGCCGCTGGGGCCGCCGCCGTCGCTGTCCGAGGTGTTGTCGAGCCGGCTCGGGCGGTACCTGTCGTTCGAATCCCGCTACACCCACGCGATGACGTTGCTGCAGCCCGTCGGCGGGATGGACGCGATCACGAACGCCCTGCACGAGGCGGCGAAACGCACCGGTGCGGAGGTGGTCACGGGCGCACCGGTGTCCGAGGTCCGCAACACCGACGCGGGCGTCGACGTCGTCTATCGCGGTCCCGGCGGCAAGGACACCCGGATCAGCGGGGACTTCTGCGTGGCGACGTTGCCGCCGAACGTGATGGCGAAGATCCCGACGAACCTCGACTCCCGTGTGAACTCGGCCCTTCGGTTCCCGGAGGCCTTCTCCGCGGGGAAGATCGGGCTCGAGTACGACCGCCGGTGGTGGGAGCTCGACGAGCGGATCTACGGCGGGATCACCATGACCGACCTGGATGTGCTCAACATCTGGTACCCGTCGCACGGTTTCCACACCGACCGTGGCGTGGTCGTCGGGTACTACACCGAGGGGCCGTACTCCGAGGCCTACAGCCGGCTGACCCCCGTCGAACGTGAACGCCGCGCGCTGGCGCAGGGCGCGAAGATCCACGGCGAGAAGTACCGCCAGGGCGTGCAGGCGTCCTTCTCCGTGTCCTGGGAGCGCACGCCGCACATCGAGGGCGGCTGGGTGCACTGGCCGTCCCGCGATTCCGGCGAGTACGACCTGCTGAACAAGCCCGCGGGCAACGTCTACTTCGCGGGCGACTGGCTCAGCCATTTCATCGCGTGGCAGGCCGGTGCGATCGACTCGGCGCGATACGTCGTGACGGCATTGCACGACCGGGTGCGGAACTCGTAGTTCTCGGCGGCCCGGTTTTCGGGTACCCGGAAACCACCTGGACGGCTCGCCCGCGAGCGAACTGCATATCGGAACCATAACGGCCGGGGCGAAAACCGCCCCTTAGGTGTTTTCCCGGACGCGGAATGTGGTCGCGGCGGGCTATGTTGACCGTGACAGGGGTTGGAATCACAGGGGGTTGTCGCCGGTCACCGGGGCAGGTGGGGTCTGATGTTGGGGCTGTTGACCGTCATGGTCACCGTCGTGCATTTCCTCGCGCTCGCCTACATCGGCCTCGGCGGTTTTCTGGCGTGGTTGTGGCCGAGGTCGTTCTTCGTGCACGTGTTTTTCGCGGCGTGGGGCGTCGCGGTGAACGTGTTCACACTCGCCTGTCCGCTGACCGTCGCCGAGGACTTCCTGCGCCAGCAGCGCGGACTCGACCCGCTTCCCGG
This sequence comes from Prauserella salsuginis, assembly GCF_024648885.1. GTDB lineage: Bacteria > Actinomycetota > Actinomycetes > Mycobacteriales > Pseudonocardiaceae > Prauserella > Prauserella salsuginis. Next base: position 30,059 of record NZ_JANBBF010000010.1, read on the forward strand.
CGGCTTCAACGAGTACTACATCTACGGCACGCTGATTCCGCATTCGATCCTGCCGTTCGTCGGCGTCGCCGCGTTGCTGCTGGTGGCGGTGTCCTACGTCGGGTTGTACGTGTTGTGGCGGCACCGCGTGCACGAGTCGAACGCCGGTCACGGCCACTCCGTTCGCCTGGGCTGAGGAACCCGGTCGGCGGCAGGACGGGGCGGCGGAAGGACAGGGCTGCTGCGGGACAGGGCAGCGGAAGGACAGGGCTGCTGCGGGAGCCCGGCGCCCCGCCGCCCCGGCAGCGGCGGGGTGCGGCGGAGGTCGGCCCGGGCAGTGCCCTCGCCGATCGTGGCCCGCGGGAGAATGGCCTGGTGACGTCTGATCCGACCGGGGCCGGTGAGCCAGGGCCGACCGAGTGGGGCGCGAACCCCGAGGTGGGCGTGGGCCCGTGGGACGGCCCGTGGCCGAACGACGAACGCTACGACCCGGAACTGCTCGCCGAGGGCGACCGCCGCAACGTCGTCGACGCCTACCGGTACTGGCGGCGCGAGGCGATCGTCGCGGACATGGACACGCGGCGGCACCCGTTCCACGTCGCGATCGAGAACTGGCAGCACGACCACAACATCGGCACGGTCGTGCGGACGGCCAACGCGTTCGCCGCCGCGGCCGTGCACATCGTCGGCAAGCGCCGCTGGAACCGCCGCGGTGCGATGGTGACCGACCGGTACCAGCACCTCCACCATCACCCGACGGTCGACGGGCTGGTCGAGTTCGCCGCGGCGCGGGCGCTGCCGATCGTGGCGGTCGACAACACCCCGGGCGCCGTGGCGCTCGAAACGGCGGACATGCCGCGCGAGTGCGTGCTGCTGTTCGGCCAGGAAGGCCCGGGCCTGTCGAAGGAGGCGCAGGACGCGGCGGCACTCGTCGTGTCGATCGCGCAGTTCGGCACGACCCGGTCGATCAACGCGGGTGTCGCCGCGGGCATCGTCATGCACACGTGGGTGCGCCAGCACGCCGACGTCGCCGACGCCTGGGACTGACCGGCTACCCGGTCACGACGGTCGTCCGCACCCGGACAGGGGTGGCCAGGCTGTTGGCGACGATGCAGGCGCGGTGCGCCCGCTCGGGGCGTTCATCATTCCGGGTCGCGGTATTCCGGGTCGCGAATCCTGCTGCGGGGCGCCGTGAGGGGACGTCGGTAGTGGAGCAACGGGACGAGCTCCTGCGCGGGCGTTCGATCCTCCACTTGCTCGACGAACTGAAACCCCGACCGTTCGAGATTGCGTTGTGAGGCGACGTTTCCGGTCAGGGTCCGAGCGGTGAGTGCGTCGAGTCCACTGCCGGCCGCGAGCTGCGCGGCGAGTTCGAGGGCCCCGGTCGCGTGCCCGCCCCTTCGGGATTCGGGGTGGAGCCAGAATCCGACCTCGGCCTCCGTTGCGGTGACATCGAACAGGACCAGGCTGCCGAGGAACGTGTCGTCGGTGACGTCGACGATGCTCAGCACCGCCAGGTCTCCTCGGGCGAGGCCTGAGGGCACCACGGTTCGAGCGAGGCGATCCACCGACTCCGGCGTGTACTCGGACTCGGGGAGATGCCCGAACTGCCGCACGAGCGGATCCCGGGTGCCTTCCGCGTAACGGACGGCGTCGACGGGCGCGAGCGCGCGCAACGCACGTAGGTGATCGCTGACGGGTAACAGTGCCGGATCAATCACATCCACTAAACTAACAGTGATTGGTTAAGGGGGAAGTGATGAGTTACTGGGATGCCGCCAAAGCCGTACGCCGCAGCCGAGTCCTCGAACCGGAGGCCATCGCTCGCACGGCGGCGCGATTACTCGATCAGGTCGGCTACGACGAGTTCTCACTGCGCCTACTCGCGGACTGGCTCGACGTCGCACCCGCCAGCCTCTACTCGCGCATTCGTGGCACATCGGACGCGCTGGATCTGGCGTTGGATCATGCGCTCGGTGCGGACCATTCGATCCAGCAGGCGATATCTCGAGGAGAAGCGGTCGAGATCCTGCGAGCGTTCTTCGAGCACCTGCTGGAACACTCCTGGGCCGTCCACGTCGTCGCTATGCGGCCGCCTCGTGGACCTGCTTACCTCGAGTTTTCGGAATCGCTGGTCCGGGGGTTGCAAGAATCCGGCCGATCCGACCCACTATCCCGGGCCTATGCGGCCACGAACCTGGTCATCGGCAGTGCGCTCACCTATCAGGCGGCCGGCCGCGAAGTGGACGCCCCCGTGAGTGCCGACCGGGCCCCGCATTACGAGGCACTCCATGCCGACATCGCGTTCACTCCCCACGATGTGTTGGACAAGGCGCTCGGCGAGCTGTTGAACGTCGGTTGAGTGAGTGGCGCCGCGGCCCGTCGATAGCCACTGTGGACAGACGGAGTTGAGACGGCACTGCGTATGCGAATTCGCAACACGGCCCCCGGAATCTGCAACACGGCGTCAGCGGGTCGGGGTCAGGGTGACCGGGATTCCGCCCAGTGCGGCGGTTCCCGTGGGACCGTCGAGGGTCCGGTCGTCGGTGAGCACGTTGGCGTTCGCGCCGCTGTGCCGGGTCGCGACCGCCGTCCGCACGCCGGCTACGTCGTGTCCCCAGCCGTGCGGAATGCTCACCACACCGGGCCGCATCGCGTCGGTGATCTCCACCGGCACGTCGATCGATCCGGTGCGGGCGGTGACGGTCACCGGGTCGCCGTCGACCAACCCCAGCCTGCCGGCGTCGTCGGGATGCAGTTGCGCCGTGCACCGGTTGCTGCCGCGCACGAGCGGTTCGAGGTTGTGCATCCACGAGTTGTTCGAGCTCAGTTGCCGTCTTCCGATCAGGATCAGGTCCGTCGGCCTGCCGGTGTCCTGGCCGTCGGAACCCGCGGACCCCGGCGCCGATCCCGCGGACCCGGCCAGCGAGGCCGCCAACCGCGGGATGTCCGACACGATCGCCTCCGGCGCCAGCTCGACCTTGCCGCTCTCGGTGGCGAGCACGTCGGGAATGCGTGGCTGCATCGGGCCGAGGTCGACGCCGTGCGGGGCGGCTTCGAGATCGGCGAGCGTCAGGTCGAACGGTCCTGCGCGCAGCATCAGGTCGACGATCCGCTCCGGCCCGCGCCGGGTGTCGTCGGCGGTGACGCCGTAGCGGTCCGCCAGGTCGGCGGCGAGCAGGTCGTCGAGCGCGTCGACGTCGGGATCCGGCCCCTGGCCAGCGATGACGCCACTGAGGCGCAACAACGTCCGCCACTCCTGCGGAATCTCGGATGTGAGCGTGGCCGGGGTCCAGTTCGCGACGCTGCGTACCGCGAGCTGGTACAGCGTCACGTCGTAGTGCGGCCGTTCGAGAGGGCTTGGTGCGGGCAGGACCACGTCGGCGTGGCGGGTGGTCTCGTTGCGGTAGATGTCGATCGACACCATGAAGTCCAGACCGGCCACCGCGGCGTCGAGGCGGGCCGCGTTGGGCGCGCTCAGGCACGGGTTCCCCGCGATCGTGATGAGCGCTCGCACCTGACCGTCGCCCGGGGTTTCGATCTCGTCGGCGAGCGTCGCGACGGGCACTTCGCCGAGGACCTCGGGAAGGTCGCGTACGCGGGTGCGGCGGCGTCCGGCCCGGAACGGCTTGCTCGGCGCGGTGTTCGCCTGGCCCGCGGCCGCGAGCGGGAACATCGCGCAGCCCTCACGGTCGAGGTGGCCGGTGAGTACGTTCAGCACGTCAACGAGCCAGCTGGTCAGCGTGCCGAACTCCTGCGTCGTGGTGCCGATCCGGCCGTAGACCGCGGCCCGGTCGGCGGCGGCGAGGTCACGGGCGAGCCGCCGGATGTCGGCCGCTGCCAGGCCCGTCGCGTCGGCGACCGTTTCCGGGCTGAACTCCGCCGCCAGCTCGCGCACTTCGTCCACTCCGGTGACGTGGCCGGCGAGCGTGCCCAGTCGTACGAGGTTCTCGGCGAACAGCGTGTGCACCATCGCCAGCAACAGCAGGGCATCGGCGCCCGGTCGGATGGCGTGGTGCTCGTCGGCGAACTCGGCCGAACGCGTGCGCCGCGGGTCGACCACGACGATCCGCCCGCCGCGGTCACGGATCCCGCGCAGCCGCGACCGCACGTCACCGGCCGTCATCAGGCTGCCGTTGGACACGAGCGGGTTCGCGCCGAGCACGAGGAGGTACTCGGTGCGGTCCAGGTCGGGCACGGGGATCGTCATGGCGCCGCCGAACAGGTACCCCGACGAGTAGTGCTTCGGGATCTGGTCGACAGTGCCGGCCGTGTAGACGTTCGTGGTGCGCAGCGCCTTGACGAGTGCGCGCAGGTACACCGAGGCGGACACGTTGTGCGAAACGGGGTTGCCGACGTAGACGGCCACCGCGTCCCGGCCGTTGGCGTCGATGATGCCGGGCAGGCGGGCGTCGATCTCGGCGAACGCCTCGTCCCACGACGCCTCGACGAGTTCGCCGCCGCGGCGGATCAACGGTGTTCGCAGGCGGTCCGGGTCGTGGTGCAGCGCGCCGAGCGACGCCCCCTTCGGGCAGACGTAGCCGTGGGAGAACACGTCGTCGCGATCGCCTCGGACTCCCGTGACCGTCGCGGCGTCCAGCGTCACCTCCAGCCCGCAGGTCGCCTCACACAGCGGACAAGTGACATATGCCGTTGTCATGGATCGATGGTGACACCGGACACATCGGGCTGTCGATGTTCACGAGCGCAGCGGGAGCGGCCTGTGGCAGAAGAGCGGTCGTAGCAGCGGGCAATCGCCGTCTGGGCGCGCGGCACCGGAATCCGCAATATGGCCCCAGGCGGCACCGTCGCGTCGATGAGGCGGTGCCCGGGCGACGGGCGGGCGCAACACGGCCCCTGGAATCCGCAACACGGGGCCCGGCACCGCCGCGACGGCCGGGCGTGTCAGCGAGCCGAGTTCTCCGGCGGGCAGCCGCAGGACGTCCGGTGGCGCCACGCCGGTGGCAGCCGCACCGTCTCCGGTTCGCGTTCCGGGTCTTTCAGGCGGGCGAGCAGCAGGCGCATCGCCTCGCTGCCCATGTCGGCCACGGGCTGGGCGATCGTCGTCAGCGGCGGATCGACGAGGTCGGCCCATTCCGGCTCGTCGAAGCACGCGAGGGCCAGGTCGGTGCCGATTCGCAGGCCGCGTCGCCGCGCCTCCACGACCACGCCCGCGGCCATCGCGTCGTCGGCGGCCAACACGGCCGTCGGCGGTTCCGGCAGCTCCAGCAGCGACGACAGTGCCGTGGCACCGCCGTCGCGGCTGCGATCGCCGGTCGCGACCAGTTCCGGGCTCCACGGCACGCGGGCCCTGCCGAGGCCGAGACGGTAGCCGAGGACGCGCTCGTCGCTGGTGACCTGGCCTTCCGGACCGCTGACCAGGCCGATCCGCCGGTGCGCCCGCGCGGCGACGTGCTCGGTGAGTGCCGACATGGCCTGGATGTTCTCGGGGCCGACCTGGTCGATGTCGCTGCGGGTGGTGAGCCGGTCGAGCAGCACGGTCGGCACGTCCGCGGCGAGCAGTTCGTCGACGACGTCGCGGTCGTCGGGTGCCGACACCAGCACGACACCCTCGATGCGGTGGGCCCGGAGGGCGCGGACGACCGAGCGCTCGGTCTCGGCGTCGTCGTGGGTGTCGGAGAGCAGCACGGTGTATCCGGCCGCTGCCGCTTCGCGCTCGACGGCCTGCACGAGGGTGGCGACGTGGGGGCTGCCGCTGAGCGACACGGCCAGTCCTATCGTCTGCGTGCCGCCCGTGACCAGCGAACGAGCGATGACGTCACCCGTGTAGCCGGTCCGCTCGACAGCGGCGAGGACCGCCTCGCGGGTCGCGGGCGCCACGGCTCTCGTGCCGTTCACGACGTGTGACACGGTGGTGATCGACACTCCGGCCAGTTCGGCGATGTCGCGTTGGGTCGGCCGGCTCGGTCTCTTCGGCACGGGGACGACGGGCTCCTTCCCGATGGGCGGCAAGCGTTTGCGCGCTCGATTGCGCGGCACGATACCGCTGCCTACTGTCGATCCTGATCGACACCCGGTGCGGCGGTGGGGTCTGGCGACACGTTCGGCGGCGGGGTCGGCGAACCGGCGGTGCGGTGCACGGGTCATGATGGGAGCGAGATGACGACGTTTGATGATCTGCTGGCGCGCGCCGAGGCGCTCGCCGCATCCGGCGGCAGGCGTGTGCTGGGCATCGCGGGTTGCCCGGCGTCCGGCAAGACGACGTTGGCGTGGCGGCTGGCCGGTGCGCTCGGCAACCGCGCGAAGGTGGTCGGCATGGACGGCTTCCACCTCGCACAGGTGGAGCTCGCCCGGCTGGGCAACGCCGACCGCAAGGGTGCGCCCGACACGTTCGACGGTCCCGGGTACGCCCACCTGGTCCGCAGGCTGGCCGCGGGTGACGAGCGCGTGTACGCCCCTGAATTCCGCAGGGAGATCGAGGAGCCCATCGCGGGTGCGGTCGCCGTGCCCGAGGACGTACCGCTCGTGATCACCGAGGGGAACTATCTGCTGCTCGACACCGAGCCGTGGGCGCAGCTGCGGCCGCTGCTGGACGAGGCGTGGTTCCTGGAGCCGGACGAGAAGGTGCGCCTCGAACGGCTCGTGTCGCGGCACCGCAAGTACGGCCGGTCGCTCGTCGAGGCGCAGCAGCGGGCCTGGGGATCGGACCAGCGCAACGCCGACCTGGTCGCGCCGAGCGCGGCCCGCGCCGACCTCGTCGTCAAGGACATGGAGCTGCCGACCTTCGCGGTGTGACCATCGGTCGACGCATTTGTCCACGGCCTGTGGACAAATGCGGGTTATCCACAGGTCTGTCCACAGGTGGATTGCAGCTTGCGGGCAGCAACGTCGCCGGGTGAAAAATGCGTCGCCCGGCGCTGTGGACGTCGAGTAGCCTGGACAGCGGCCTGCTGCCGTTCTTGGGAGTCCACGACATGCTGGGTGACGCCTGACAGCTCCGCGTTGATCGCGATCACCACTCGGCCGTCGAGCCACGTGGGGAGCATTCGGCTGATTCGCCACGGCCCACCCGTCGAATCGGCCCAGCTCCGATCCGGCTGATGCACTGCCCGTGCCGACTTCACCGCACGCGCTGACCGCACGGCCTGCGCCGATCCGCGGAGCCGCCACCGCCGGTGGCCGCCCGTCCGCGTCCGCGTCACTCGATTCCCGAGGTATCAGCCGTGTCCCACGTTTCTTCCGGTTCGCCGTTCACTCCCGGAGCGACCACACCGGGTTCGTCGCCGTCGATCGTCTGCTCACATCTGTCCTTCGCATGGCCCGACGACACCCCGGTGTTCGACGACCTGTCGTTGACCGTCGGGCCGGGTCGCACCGGCCTCGTCGCGCCGAACGGCGCGGGCAAGAGCACGCTCCTCGCACTCGTCGCCGGGCTGCACCGGCCGCGTTCCGGCACGATCACCGTCGACGGGGTGCTCGGCTATCTGCCGCAGACGCTGCCGTACCGCGGTGACCTGACGGTCGCCGACGTGCTGGGTGTCGCGCCCGTGCTCGCTGCGATCTCCGCCGTCGAAGCCGGTGACGTCGACGAACGCCACTTCACCGTCATCGGCAACGACTGGGACGTCGAGCAGCGGTCACGGGCGCAGCTCGACCGGCTCGGCCTCATCGGCGTCGAGCTGGCGCGGCCGCTGCACACGCTGTCGGGCGGTCAGATCACGGCGCTCGGACTCGCCGCGGAACTGCTCGCCGCCCCCGACGTACTGCTGCTCGACGAGCCGACGAACAACCTCGACGCCGACGCCCGGCATCGGCTCCACGACGTGCTGGACGACTGGTCGGGCTGCCTTGTCGTGGTCAGTCACGACCGCGCACTGCTCGACCGGATGGACCGCATCGCCGAGCTCGACGACGGCGAGATCCGATTCTTCGGCGGCGGGTACACCGCGTACGAGGAGGCGATCGACGTCGAGCAGCAGGCGGCCGAGCAGCGGATTCGCACCGCGAAACAGCAGGTCAAACGAGAGAAGCGGGAGATGCAGCAGGCCCGCGAGCGCGCGGACCGGCGGGCGAGCACCGGTTCGAGGAAGGCCGCTGAGGCGGGCCTGCCGAAGATCGTCGCCGGGGAACTGAAACGCAAGGCACAGGTTTCGGCCGCCAAGAACGACGACGTGCACGGTTCCCGCCTCGCGCAGGCCCGCGCGCGCCTCGACGACGCTCAGCGCTCGCTGCGCGACGACGACACGATCATCGTCGACCTGCCGAAGACCAGCGTGCCCGCGGGGCGAACCGTGTTCCACGGCGACGGCATCCGCGTGCGCGACCTGTTCGACCCCGACCCAGCCCAGTTCGACCCTGCCCAGTTCGATTCAGCCCAGTTCGATCCCGGGCAGCCTGGTCCCGGGCACGGCGTCGGTGTCGAGGTGGACGGCGAGGCGGCCGGCGTCGACGTCCCCGAGCCCGGGCTGGACCTGTCGATCCGTGGACCGGAGCGGATCGCGCTGACCGGGCCGAACGGCTCCGGGAAGTCGACGTTGCTGCGCGTCATCAGCGGGGACGTCGAACCGGAGGCCGGCACCGTGCGGCGGCTCGACGGGCGGGTGGCGCAGCTGACGCAGCGACTCGACGTGCTGGACGCCGACCGGTCGGTGGCCGAGAACCTGGCGCTGTTCGCACCGTCGATGCCGCCGGTCGACCGGATGAACCTGCTCGCACGGTTCCTGTTCCGGGGTGACGGTGCGCAGCGGCCGGTGCATTCGCTGTCCGGTGGCGAGCTACTGCGGGCCACGCTGGTGTGCACGTTGTTCGCCGAACCGGCGCCGCAGTTGCTGCTGCTCGACGAGCCGACGAACAACCTGGACCTCGTCAGCGTCGGTCAGTTGGAGAGTGCCCTGCGGTCGTATGAGGGCGCGCTCGTGGTCGTCAGCCACGACGAGCGCTTCCTGTCATCCGTCCGGCCGACGCGCCACCTCGAACTCCGTAACGGAGCGCTGCGCGAGCAGTAGGCGTTGAAGCCCCCAAGGGCACCTTTGGGCCCCTCACGCCAGCCCGACCACCGGGCACCCCTCACGGGCGCGCTGGCGCGCGTGAGGGGTTCAACACGACCAAGGTGCCCTTGAGGCACACAGCTGTGGTCCGATCCGGGGGCGACCGGTCAGGCGGGGTGCTCGACGTCCGCTGCGGGCTTGCGGGTCTCTTTGCGGTAGCGGACCACGCCGTAGACCGTGCTGGCGATGCAGAACAGGACGCTGATCCAGATCAGGCCCTCCGTCAGCCACGGCATGTGGGAGATCAGGCCCGCGCCGTAGAAGCCGATGAGCACGAGTGTCGGCACCCAGATGATCGCGCCGACCGTGGTCGACGCCATGAACCGCCGCATCTCCATGCGCGCCGCGCCGGCCAGCATCGGCGCGACCGTCCGCACGTACGGGATCCACCGGGCCGCGACGATCGCGAGGAAGCCCCAGCGTTGGAGGAACTCGTGTGCCCGGTCGAGATTGCGCTGGTTGAGGACCTTGCCGTCCCGTCCCGAGATGAACCGCGTGCCGGTGCGGTCGCCGACGTAGTAGCCGACCCGGTTGCCCACGATGGCGGCCAGGAGACCTGCCACCGCCATCGCCCACACCTCGATGTCGCTCGCGTTGTCCTGCGCCAGGATGAGACCTGCGATGAACAACAGCGAGTCGCCGGGCAGGAACAAGCCCAGGATCAACGCGCACTCGATGAACACGAAGCTGAGCACGACGACCCACAGCAGCACCGGCCCGACCGTTGCGAGCCAATCCATGCCGAACCCGGCGCCCATCGCGTACGCACCACTCACAGCGACCCAGCGTACGTGCCCGCATCGGCGTATCACCCGCAAGTACCGAAATCAGTGGCTCGCGGTCCGGATCACCGACGCGGAATGTCACATCTCGGGGAGCTGTTCGCCCTGGACGAGCTGCAAGTCGATCTCCACCTTGACCGTCGTGCCGACCGCCGCGACACCCGCGCGCACCATCGCGTTGTAGTTGATCGCGAAGTCGTCGCGTCGCAGCTGCGTCTCGGCGTGGAACGCGGCGCGGGTGCCGCCCCACGGGTCGGGCCCGTATCCGCCGTAGGTCATCTCGAGCGTGACCGGCTTGCGTTCGCCGTGCAGGGTGAGCTCGCCCTCCATGGTCCACTCGGCCGAACCGCGCTGGACGAGACCGGTGCTGACGAAGTCGATCGTCGGGAATCCGGCGACGTCGAGGAACTCGGCCGAGCGCAGGTGGTCGTCGCGCATCTTGATGCCGGTGTCGATGGTGTCGGCGCTGATCTGGGCGTGCACGACGGACTGCTCGACCGGCCTGGCGATGTCCACCCGGCCCTGCACCTCGCCGAACCTGCCCCTGATGCTGGAAATGCCCAGGTGGCGAGCTGCGAACTGCACCGAGGAGTGCATCGGGTCGACCACCCACGGCCCCGTGGGCGGCAGTTCGATGGCGCCCTCCTCCAGTTCGAGGACGACCTCGCCGAGCTCGGCCCCGCCTGCGCTGCCGACCTGGGCCGTGCGGGCCACGGGCAGGTAGCCGGCCGCCGTGACGACGGCGGTGTAGACGCCGGGCTCGAGCAGGTCGGTGCCCAGCGTGCCCTGGGCGTCGGCGGTGGCGTGTGCGGCCTGCCGTCCGCTGAGGTCGGTGACGGTGAGGACGGCGTGCTCGATTCCCCAGCCGTCGGTCGTGCGAACGGTGGCGGACAGTCCGGGCATCAGAGGTGGGTTCCCTTCACTCGCGTGAGCACGTGTTCGTACCCCGGCCGGTCGTCGTGGGGTGGCTTCGCCTTCGCTCGGGCGGACGTCGTCGGTGAACTCGACGTCGTGCCGCGTCGCACCGCAGGCATGGGCGGCGTCGTCGGCGGTGTCGTGGATGTCGGCGTCGTCGCTGCCGGCGGGCGGAGCCGTCCGCCGCGGGCGGCGAGGGGGCGGACACCCGCGCCGACTGCGGTGAGTGAATGGCTGCCATCCGTTCGTGTGATGCTAGCGCTGATCATGACGACGCCGGAATCGGCCGGTGTCACCGACGGGGCCCGATTGCCACTCCCCGACGGGCTGGTGCGCGGGCGCCGGATCGCCCCGGTCACGCCTGGTTCCCCGGGGTGGCGTTCCCGCCCTCCGCGGCGCCGCGGGTGGTGTCGGCACCGGCTTCGGCCGACGCGGTCCCGTCGCCGGTGGTTTCGCTGAGGCCTTCCTGGAACTGCTCGATCTCGGCGTTGAGCCGATCGAGCAGGGTGGCGACGGCGACGCGGTCCTCCCGTGGCCACTCCTGGAGCATCGAGGCGATCCATCGCGCGCGCAGTTGCCGGTTCTCCTCGAACACGCGCAGGCCCTCGCCGGTCGGTGCGAGCAGCGTGGCCCGCCCGTCCTCGGGGTCGGCGGTGCGCTCCACCAGCCCGTGCTGCACGAGTGTGCTGCTCTGCCTGCTGACCGTGGAGATGTCCGAATGCAGTGCGTCGGCCAGCGCGGACGTGCGCTGCGGACCGTTGTTGACCAGGTAGAACAGGATCGCGTACGCGGCTCGCTCGATGCCGTCCGGGCCGATCTTGGACAGGTACGACTTCGTCTTGGCCATCGCCCGGTAGAACCGCACCAGTTGGCCGCCGAGTGCATCCGCGACGTCGAGGTCGTCCTGGGAGGGAACTGTCATGGGGTGATCTTTCGCCGCGGGGTCCGTACTGCCACGTCGCGCCGGCGGCCGCCTCGGATCGATCAGGACCGGGGACCCGGGGCACCGCCCGCCGTTTTATTTGACGTTTACAACTATCCTAGCTCAGTCGGAGGCGTTCGGGCAGATCCGACCGGACACCGACCGTTGTGAAGGACCGCACGTACTTACCGGTTCGGGTGAGGTCGGATTACGGTGCAGACCATGGCCAGTACCTCCCCGGCCGGCACCGCAGCCGGTCTCGTGGACCTGCTCACCGCGCGCCTCGGCACGTCCGGTGTGCTCACCGACCCCGACGTCATGGCGGCCTACTCGCGTGACCGCCTGCCACTGGCGCCCTCCGGCACCCCGCTCGCCGTCGCGCTGCCGTCGTCCACCGAGGAGGTGCAGGACGTCGTCCGCACATGCGCCGACGCGGGCGTGCCGGTCGTGCCACGCGGAGCGGGCAGCGGGCTGTGCGGCGGAGCCAACGCGCTCGACGGTTGTGTCGTGCTGGCGCTCACGCGCATGAACCGGATCGTCGAGGTAGACGCGGCCAACCGGGTCGCGGTCGTCGAGCCCGGTGTCATCAACGCCGATCTGCGGCAGGCCGTCTCGGCCCACGATCTGTTCTACCCGCCCGACCCCGCGAGCTACGACTTCTGCACTCTCGGCGGCAACCTCGCCACCAACGCGGGCGGCCTGTGCTGCGTGAAGTACGGCGTGACGAGCGATTCAGTGCTGGGTCTCGACGTGGTGCTCGCCGACGGCTCCCTGCTGCGGACCGGCAGGCGCACCGTCAAAGGCGTCGCGGGCTACGACCTGACGAAGCTGTTCGTCGGCAGCGAAGGCACGCTCGGCGTGATCACCCGGGCGACGTTGGCGCTGCGGCCGCTCCCGCAGGCGCCCGGCACCCTCGTCGCCTCGTTCCCCGACACCGCAGACGCCGGCACGGCCGTCACCAGGATCGTCGGCGAAGGTCTGGTGCCGTCGCTGATGGAGATCATGGACGCCACGACGGTGCGTGCCGTCGAACGGCACCTCGGCACCGACCTCGGCAGCGGCGACGGCGGCGGGACGCTGCTGCTGTGCCAGTCGGACGCGGGAGGCGAGGCGGCGTCCCGCGAACTGGCCGCGCTGGAACGCGTGTGCGACGAATCGGGTGCTGCGCTGGTGCACGCCACCACCGACCCCGCCGAGGGCGGCATGCTGATGCAGGCGAGGCGCTCGGTGCATCCGGCGATCGAGAGCATGGGTGCTCAGCACATGATCGACGACGTGTGCGTCCCGCGGACCCGCATCGCCGAACTCATCGACGGTTGTGCGCGGATCTCCGAGGAGGTCGGCCTGCGCATCGTCGTCAACGGGCACGCGGGCGACGGCAACATGCACCCGACCGTGATCTACGACGGCGACGACGAGTTCGCTCGCGCGCGAACCGCGTTCGACGCGATCTGCGAACTCGGCCTGTCCCTCGGCGGCACGGTCAGCGGTGAACACGGCATCGGCAAGTTCAAGCAGGATCTGCTGGCCCGCGAACTCGGGCCCGTCGGCCTGCGCGTCCACCGCGACATCCGCAGGGCACTCGACCCGCACGGCGTCTTCAACCCCGGCTCGATGTTCGAGTGATGAATTGTGGCGACCTGCGTCGCGGTGCGGGTGGCAGAACCTGCGGCGGTGCCAGCTGACGGCCCACGGCAAGTGACTCCGTCACTTCCGAAATGCAGGTGAGGAACAGCTTCGCGCTGCGTCTTGTGTGGCGGCGCGGGTGCCTGCCGGCGCCGGGCGCTCGACGTCAGGCGATGGTGAGCAGGCCGATGACGCAGCCGCAGGCGAGGCCGAGGACTGCGGCGAGCAGGATGATCCAGGGCAGTGTCACCTGCAGGCCGCCGGTGTCGGCCCGGTGGTGGCGGCCACCGGTGCGCGTGACGGCCGGCTGCGAGCCCGACCCCGCCGACGCCGACGCGGATTCCGGGGTGCTCGCGGGCTCGACGGCCTGCGCGGGCGGTTCGGTCTGGGCGTCGAGCGCGGCACGTTCGCGTTCGAGGGAACCTTCGCCCGCGCCGGACAGCAGGCCGTAACCGCCCGGGGTTTCGACGACGGGTGTCGGTCCGGCTGCTTCCTGGTGGTGGGCGGTGTGCTGCGGCGCCGGTTGCCCAGCGGGAGGCGCGTTGCGAGCCTGTGCCCGCAACGCCTCGGCCAGCAGGCGCTCGGGGTCGTCGCTCATCGCTGCCCAGCGTAATGCTGTCGGCCTTGGCGGGTCAGCCGGTGCTCGGACGGGTTGCGAATGGGTCACCCGGTGGTGACCCATTGTCCCACATGCATCACTCGCTGTGTCCGGAGTTCGCCGTCGAGCACCACCAGATCGGCGCGCAGACCGGTGGCGAGACTGCCGACTTCGTGGTCGAGGCCGAGCGACCGCGCCGGCCGGGTGGCCGTGGCGTGGACCGCGTCGTCGATGCTCATGCCGACGTCGGCGACGACGTTGCGGAACGCCGTGTCCATCGTCAGCGTGCTGCCGGCGAGCGCACCGGACCCCGGGATCCTGGCGACGCCGTCACGCACCTCGACGTCGAGCGCGCCGAGGGTGTAGTCGCCGTCGGGGGCGCCGGTGGCGGACATCGCATCGGTGATCAGGGTCGTCCGGCCGGGGCCCGCGTGACCGGCGGCGAAGCGCACCACGTCGGGGTGCACGTGGATGAGGTCACAGATCAGCTCGACGGTGACCCGGTCGTCGTCGAGCAGGGTGCCGACGGCGCCGGGTTCGCGGTGGTGCAGCGGCCGCATCGCGTTGAACAGGTGGGTCGCGACGGTGGCACCCGCGTCGACCGCGGCGCGCAGCTGTTCGGAGCGGGCGTCGGTGTGGCCGAGCGCCGCGATCACGCCGTGCTCGGCGATCCGCCGCACCGCTTTGACCCCGCCCGGTAGTTCGGGGGCGAGCGTGATCATGCGGACCGGGCCTGCGTCGAGCAGCGCCGACACGGACTCACCGTCGGGTTCGCGCAGCGCGGTCGGATCGTGCGCGCCGCAGCGAGCCTCGGCGAGGAACGGGCCCTCGAGGTGCACTCCCGCCAACAGGCCGTCGGTGACCAACTCTGCGAGCGCGGCGACCTGGCTCGTCAGCGTGGGGACCGGCTGGCTGACCAGGCTCGCGAGCATCGTCGTCGTGCCGTGGCGGAGGTGTGCGGCCACGGCGCGGGCCGCGTCGGCGGGATCGGTCGTCGAGAACGACGCGCCGCCGCCGCCGTGGCAGTGGGTGTCGACGAAACCCGGGACGACGAGGCGACCGCCGACGTCGACGTGCTCGCGGGCCGCAGGCGCGGTCCCGGTGCCCGTCGCGGTGATGCGTTCCCCCGTGATCGCGACCCAGCCGTCGTCGGCCACTCCGCCGGGAAAGGCGAACCGGCCTCCGGAGAGGACGAGGTCCGGAGGTTCGGACGTGTGGTCGTCGGGAATGCTCACGTCGCCATCCTATTGGTCCAGACCAGCAGCGAGCGACTGACCAGCAAGGTGTCATGTGGCGAACACGGGACGTGTCCGTGAACGAGGCTTCCCGCGCGTGGCGGATCCGAACCGGAAACGCTCGCTGTGGGCGAAATGCGAACAGTGGAAAGGGGCAGCGGCTGCTGCCGCTTCCGCGGCGCGGCGTACGGCGGTTGCCGGGTGCCGCGAACCGGTCGGCGAGGTCCGTCCGGAACGCCGCTCAGCGTTTCGAATCGGGCATCGTGCGCTGCAGCGCCTCGAGCGCCCGGCTGGCCGTCGACTTGACCGTGCCCTTCGATATGCCCGTGGCCTCGGAGATCTCCGCTTCCGACAGGCCGCCGTAGTAGCGCAGCACCAATACCTCACGCTGCCGCGGCGGAAGGTTCGACAATGCCTTCACCACGGCCTGGTGCTCGGTCGACAGCATCGCCAGGCTCTCCGCCGACCGAGCGTTGACCGCATGCGGCGGCACGTACTCACGCGCCGTCTTACGCCTGCGCAGCACACTGCGCGACCCGTTGACGACCGCCGCGCGCAGATAACCGACCGCGGCCGCCGCGTCGCGCAGCTTCGCCCAGTTGCGATGCAGCCCGGTGAACGCCTCCTGTACGACGTCCTCGGCCGTGGCGGGCTCGTCCACCAGCAGGATCGCCAGCCGGACGAGCCGCATGCGGTGCTGGCGGTAGAGGTCCTCCAGCGTCAGCGGGCCCTGCGACGGCGCGTCGGCGGCCTCCTCGACGGGCGCGTCGAGAGTGCGCAGGTGCCGGAGTGTCTGCTCGACGGCGTTCGTCGCCCCGCCCTCGCGGGGTGCACTGTCGTTGCCGGGCGCGCCGCCATGGCCGGCCGCACCGCCGTGACCGGCCGCGTTGCCGTGACCGGCCGCGCCGCCGTCGGCGGCACCGCCGGCTGCTGCGCCGCGCTCGGCATTGTTCATCGAACCGTCCTTCGGTTCCGGGGACCTCACCGCGTGATCAGCGTATCGGGTCGGTGGGTGCCCGACCCAGGATTCCCGCCAAGGTGACGTCCCCGACGTGAGCCGCTGCCGCCGGGACGGTGTTCGTTCGTCCCTGTCGCCCGCATCGTCCGTTCCGCGCGGCTGGGCCTGCCCCTCGCCCGACCGCAGCCCCTGATCGACGCGCTCCGCGCGACCGTATCTTCGGGGGATGACTTGGTATGTGGTTCAGACGCGGTACGACGGTGACAAGTACGTGGAGGTGCGGCCTCGGCACCGGGAGTACCTCGCCGACCTCTCCGAGCGCGGCATCGTGGCGCTGGCCGGGCCGCTCGACGACAACGTCGGAGGCATGATCGTCATGCAGGCCGCCGACCGGGACGAGCTCCAGGCACTGCTCGACGCCGACCCGTACCACCTGGAGGGCGCCTTGGCGGAACGCACGATCCGCGAGTGGAAGCCCGTCCTCGGAGCGTGGCTGCCGTCCTCGGAGTAGCCCACGTGGGTGCCACTCGAGTGCCCCAAGGGCACCTTCGGGGCATTGTTTCGGCGCTGCCGCGCGGGGCGCGGAGGGCGACCGCAGCGCCCGCACCGCCCGGACAACCCGGACAACACGGCCGCGCGGGCGACAGCAGCCGAACGGGTCGTCCGCAGTGCCCCGCAATCCGCAGTGCCCGGCAGGCCGCGGTATTCGGAACACCGACGCGCCCACGAACACCGACGCGCCCACGAACACCGACGCGCCCACGGACGCGACCGTGGGTGTCGTCACGCGGCCCCCACGGTCGTCGGATGGAAGGGCGTGGGCGCTCACGTGATCGCGAACGCCCACGCCCGGCTTGTCAGGCGTCGTGGACGATGACGCCTCGGATGTTCTTGCCGTCGCGCAGGTCCTGGTAGCCCTCGTTGACCTGGTCGAGCGTGTACTTCGTGGTGACGAGCTCGTCGAGCTTCAGGTGGCCCTGGTCGTAGAGGCGCAGCAGGCGCACGATGTCGTACTGCGGGTTGGCCGACCCGAACAGCGTGCCCTTGATCGTCTTCTCGAACAGCGTCAGTACACCGCCCGAGACGTGCACAGTCAGCTTCTCCGGGTTCGCCAGACCGGTGACGACGACGGTGCCGCCCTTGCCGACGACGTCGAACGCCGAGCTGACCACCGCCTCGTCGACGGTGCCGACACAGATCAGTGCCTGATCGGCCATCTGGCCCCACGTGAGCTCGGTGACCTTCTCCGTAGCCTCCTCGGCGGTCGCGAACGCGTGCGTCGCACCGAGCTTCAGCGCCGATTCACGCTTGAACGCCACCGGGTCGACGGCGATCACGTTGGCCGCACCCGCGTGCGCCGCGCCCTGCACGGCGTTGATGCCGATGCCGCCGACGCCGTAGATCACAGCCGTGTCGCCCGCGCGTACGCCGCCGCTGTAGTTGGCGGTCGCCCAGCCGGTGGGCACCCCGCAGCCGACCAGCACGGCCGTCTCCAGCGGCAGCCAGTCGTCCACCTTCACGACGGAGTGCTGCGAGATCGTCGCGCGTTCGGAGAACGTGCCGAGCATGCACATGGCGCCGATGTCGTCGCCGTTTCCGTGGAAGCGGAAACTGCCGTCGGGCATGTGCCCTTCCAGGATCGTGGCACCCATGTCGCACAGGTTCTGCCTGCCCGTCGAGCAGTAGCGGCACGTGCCGCAGTTGGGGATGAAGCTGCACACGACGTGGTCGCCGGGGGCCACCTTCGTGACGCCGGGGCCGACCTCCTCGATGATGCCCGCACCTTCGTGTCCGCCGACGATCGGGAACCGCGGAACCAGATCGTTGTCGATGAGGTGCAGATCCGAGTGGCACAACCCGGCCGACGTGTACTTGATCAGCACTTCGCCGGGGCCTGGGCCGTCCAGGTCGAGTTCCATGATCTCGAACGGTTTACCGGCACCGAACAGAACCGCTGCCTTCGTTTTCACGGTGACTCCTCATTGCTCCGTTGCAATCTCGGCCTGACAGTGATTGTCGGCCGGTCGCAACGAGCGCGGGTGTGCAGCTTTTGCACAGCAGGGCGCGCGACGCCGCGACCCGGGGCGCGAAACGGCACGCCCGAGTACTCCGGCACGTGGCGTTCCGGAGCAGGTGGCCGTGCGTCGGGTGGGCGATCAGGCGGTGGTGATGTGGAGCGTGCGGAGGCGGTTGTACAGCGTGGAACGGCTGATCCCGAGATCGCGGGCAGCCTTCACCTTGTTGCCTCCGACAGCGGCGAGTGCGCGGGTGATCGCCTCGTACTCGGCCTGCTGCCATCCGGACAGTGCGGGTGCGGTGGTCGTCACCGGGCACAGCGGTGCGAGGTCGCGCGCCGTGACGTCGCCGGCCGAGCGCCCCTCGGTGACGTCGGTCAGCACGGTCTCCAGTTCCCGCAGGTTCCCCGGCCACGGTTGCGCCGCGAGGAGCTCCAGCGCACCGGCCGTGAGCCGCGGGGTTCCGTCGGGGTGCACGCCGGCCAGGATCGCCCTGGCCAACGTCGGTATGTCGCCGCGGCGTGCCCGCAGCGGTGGCAGCTCGACCCGCCGGTGCACGCGCGCGAGCAGTTCGGCGTCCACCTCGCCGGTTTCGGTACCGCCCGCACGTGCCGTGTCGCACTGGCGTGCGGTGAACGCGAACCACGCGGACGTCGTGTCGAGCAGCCTGGCCAGCCTGCTCACGGCCAGTGGCGGCAACAGGTGGACGTCCCGCATCACGACGAGCCCCTGGTGGGTCGCCGCGAGCCGGTCGAGCCGCGCCGCCCATTCGGCTTCGCCGACCGGCGCGACATCACCGGCGTCGGCGCGCGCGACCGGCTGCGACCCGGCCAGCGTCGCCGTCGCCGCGTCCCGACCGGTGCCGGGCTCGCCCGTGATCAGCACCCGGCGCCGGGCCGCGGCGCTGCGGCGGAGACGGTCCTCGACGTCGGCGGGCACCACGCTCTCCGGCGAGCGCCTGCGGGTCGCCGCCGAGTACGCGGGTCGCAGCGGCGCCAGTTCGAACAGCATCCCCGCGTTGACCGACACCGCCTCCATGCGCACCTCGACCTCGGTGCCCGACGACAGCCGCACCCGCCGCACTCCGCGCCGCGTACGTGACAGTTCACGCAGCATCGGGTGGTCGGCCGGATCGACGAGGTCCACCGCCGCGCTGTTGGCCAGCACGACGTCCTCCCCGAGCGCGAGCACCGCCGACGACCGGTGCTGCGCCGCCTGGAACGCCGCCAGTAACCGTTGCTGAGCCAGATTCGACCCGTCGAGCAGTCGCCGTTCGATGTCGGTCACGGCCTGCAGCAGGAACGGCGCCAACAGCGGATTCGCATCCTCGACCAGGCCCGTGATGTCGAGGACGCCCTCGAGCCTGCCGGTCGCCGGGTTGGTGATCGGATGGCCGTAGCAGGTGAACGGCTTGAGCGCGTCGAGGAAGTGTTCGTCACCGTGGACGGCCACCCCGCGCCGCAACTCGTGCGGCGTGGCCAGCGAGTTCGTGCCGCTGATCTCTTCGGAGAACCGGCAGCCGGGCACGGCGCTGACGGCGTCGAGTGCGCGTTCGAGGGTCTTGTCGCCGTAGCGGCGAGCGACGATGCGACAGTCGCGGTCGGCGAGCAGCACCGACAGTCGCGTGTCCTGCAGGTGCCGCGAGATCTCGGTCAGCACCGGGTCGGCGGCGCGCAGCAGGCGACTGCGGGTGTCGATGTCGGCGACATCGGCGCCCGCGAGCCGGTCGGCCGGACTGTCGGGCTTCAACCCGGACAGTTCGGCACGACGCCAGGATTGGGCGATCTCGGCTCGTAGCGTCACCGGGCACTCCTCGTCGAGTGGTTCCGGTGCTCATCATCGCAGCTCGGAGCTGGTGGATGCAGCCCCGCGAATGGGTCAACGGCCGGGTCAGGAGACCACGGGCGGTACGAACCGGCAGCGGGGCGGGGCCGCGTCGGCAGGATCGAGCGCGTTCAGCACCAGCTGGGCCGCGATCGGGTCATAGGTGATGCCCAGGTGGTCGGTCTTGTCGGCCGGGCAGACGTCCTGGAGCAGGATGTTCTCCACGTTCGGAGCCGGCTCGAGGAACGCGTTCCGGTACGGGGTGACCACCTCGTCGTACTTCGTCTGGATCACCGTGTACTCCACTCCGGGGACGGTGTCGCCGCCGGCGTTCAACTCGGCGAGGAAGTCGGAGTGCTCCTCCTGGTCGTTGAACGCGGGGAAGCCCGCGCCGACCAGATCGCGCAGTGGCGGCACCTGCTGCACGAGGGTGAGCAGCCCGAACAGGTCGGTGCCGTAGTTCGACGGTGACAGGCCGATCAGCCGGTCGATCTTCGCCTCGCCGCCCAGGTTCTTGATCCAGTAGCGGGGATTCATCCCACCTTGGGAATGGCCGACGACGTCGAGCTGCTCCGCGCCGGTCGCGGCGAGCACGCGGTCGCCGAACTCCGCGAGTGCGGTGGCCGTCTCCGCGACGGGTGCGACGGTCTGGACCGGACTGCCCTCCGCGCCGCCGAGGTTCGCACTGAACACGCAGTACCCGGCGTCGGCCAGCTTGCCGGACAGTCCCGCCCAGTCCGCGTACGAGTTGACGAGCGTGCCGTTGGACAACAGCACCGGATTGGGGTGTTCGGGACTCGGCTCGCAACCCCAGTCGTTGGTGTGCGGCGGCATCACCGTGGGCCGGGCCGCCGAGTACGCCAGCGCGGTGAGGATGTTCGGCTGGGGCGGGCCGGTCGGCTCCCGCTCCGAGGCGTGCGCCTGCGTGCCGAGTCCGACGACCATGCCGATCGCAGCGGCGAGCGCGCCGATCCGTCGCAGTCGTGTGCCGAGGCCCATGCCGACTCCCCTGTTCGTCACCGTTGACGTGCGGGAGCGTATTCGATCGTCGAACCGCGGCGGCCCAGTACACGCCGCCTCAGTGCACGGCGCCTCAGTACACGGTGCCTACGTACACGGCGTCTACATACACGCCGCGTCAGTACACGCCGCCCCAATACGTGATGCCTAAGTACGCGCCGGCTCAGTAGACGCCCCTCAGTACGCGCCGCCCAGCTTCGCGTGGTCCCAGCTGACGATCTTTGTGGGCGTGAAGACGAGCCCCACGCGTTTCGGCGCCTGCTGTGAGATGCCGGCCTTGAGCTCATCGGGCGGCTCGCCCTCGAGGCCCGCGTAGCGCATCGCGAGGGCGGTGCCGATCTCCGCGGTTTCGCCGGCGTCCTCGACGAACGCCACGTCGCACTCCATCGACACCCCGCGGAGCTGTTCGTAGGACTCGCCCGATTCGATCAGCACCGTGGCCTGTGGCAGGCGCTGCAGGTTCGCGATCTTCTGCGACTTGCGGTACGTCCACGTCACGAGCGCGGGCACCCCGTCGTTCTCCCCTGAATCGCGCGTCCCGGAGTCGCGCACCCCGGAATCGCTGTCGCGCGGGAAGTACCACAGCGGCGCCAGGTGTGGCCTGCCGTTCGGGTTCATCGTGGCGACGTTGATGACGCGCTGCTCGGCGAAGTACGCGCGCACCTCGTCGTCGGACATGCGGATCTGATCGCGGCGGGACAACGGTGGCCTCCAGCTGTGGCGCGGTTCTGGTGAGCCCCCAGGGGCACCCTGGTGGCGTTCAGTGCGACGAATCCTCCCCCGATCATGAAGCCGTCGTGATGGGGCGTACGTCACTCACCGCGTGGCGCGAGGGGAAGATTCGGCGCGTTGAGTGCACCCAAGGTGCCCTTGGGGGCACTCACCGGCGTCGCTACTTGATGGCGGCCCTGCCTCCGTGGCCGTTGAGGGCGGACTCGCGGGAGCCGCGCTTGGCGATGTCCTCGAGGGCGGCCTCGTCGGCCTTCGCCACGCCCTGGAAACGCGAACCGAACTCGATGATCGGCGGGAGAACGGCGCGGATCAGCTTCATCGCTCCGACCCACTTGGGCACGTGGATGACCCGCTCCCGCTTGCGGATTCCCTCGGTGAGCTGGTCGAGCGCCAGGTCGAGCGGGTACGTCTTGCCCATCAGGCCGGGCATGCCGGTGCGGAGCTTGCCGAACACCGGGTGCGAGTCGGCGCTGTCGACGAGATCGGTCTTGATCCACGTCGGGTGCGCCACGCCGACCCTCACGCCCAGGTGCTGCAGCTCCGCGCGCAGGCTGTTGCAGAACGCCTCGACGCCCGCCTTGGCCGCGGCGTAGTTCGACAGGCCGGGCGCGTGCGCGACGGCTGCGAACGACGAGATCGCGAGGAGATAGCCCTTGCGGTCGATGACGTGCGGCATCGTGACGCGGAACGTGCGCCACACCCCGAGCAGGTCGACCTCGAAGACCTTCTCGTAGGCGTCACGGTCGATCGAGCGGGCGAAGCCCGTGGTGGCGATGCCCGCGTTGGCGATCACGATGTCGATGCCGCCGAAGTGCTCGACGATGTCGGCCGTGGCCCGTTCGAGGGCGTCCCAACTGGTGACGTCGGCCTCCCAGGAGCGCGCGTTCGGCCCGATGCGCTCGGCGACCTTGGCCTGCTCGTCGGCCTCGAGTCCGACGAGTGCGACCTTGGCGCCGTCGGCGGCCAGGCGTTCGGCCAGGCCTGCGCCGATGCCGCGGGCCGCGCCCGTGATCAGCACGACCTTGTTCTTCACGTTCTTCAGGTTGTCGCCCTTGCCGCCGGACAGGAACGTCACTGTTGCCTCCTCGGTGCTCGTCGTCGCCGACGGTACCGCAACTTACTCGTAGTAGGCTACTGCTCGGTAGGGGGAGCTGTGGTGGCGCTGATCGCACGCACCTCGTCGGCGGTCAGCTCCAGGCGTGTCGAGGCGAGCAGGTCGTCGAGCTGGCGCCGGTTGCGGGCGCTGGCGATGGGAGCGGCGACGGTGGGGCGGGATGCCAGCCACGCGAGCGACACCGCGGTGACCGACGTGCCGTGAGCCGCCGCCACCTCGTCCAGTACCGCCAGTGCTCGCCTGCCCCGCTCGTCCAGATAGGAACGGGCACCCGCTGCGCGTGGACTGTCCACAGTGTCGCCGCCGTCGCGATACTTGCCCGTGAGGAAACCCTTGGCCAGGCTGAAATACGGCAGGGTCGACAGGTTCTCGCGTTCGGCGAGCGGCGCGAGCTCGCGTTCGTAGTCGCGCTCCATGAGGTTGTAGTGCGGCTGCAGGGCTACGTACCGCGCGAATCCGTTCGAGTCCGCGATGGACAGTGCTTCGGCCAGCCGTGGTGCGGAATAGTTCGACGCCCCGAGATACCGCACCTTCCCCTCGCGTACCAGCGCGTCCAGTGCACCGAGCGTCTCGGCGAGCGGCACCTCGGGGTCGTCGAAGTGGGTGTAGTACAGGTCGATGTGGTCGGTCCGCAGTCGCCGCAGCGAATCCTCGGCCGCGGCCTTGATGTTCTCGGCCGACAGACCGGGCCGCCGGTCCCACTTGCCGACCTTGGTGGCGATGACCATTTCGTCCCGGTTGCCCCGCGCGGCCATCCAGTTCCCGATGACCGTCTCCGACTCGCCGCCGGTGTTGCCCGGCGCGCGGAACATGTACATGTCCGCCGTGTCGATGAAGTTGCCGCCCGCCGCGTTGTAGGCGTCGAGCACGTCGAACGACTCGTCCTCGGTGGCCGTCCAGCCGAAGGTGTTACCTCCGAGGTTCAGGGGGAAAACGTTCAGTTCAGCGATGGTGGGCATACCGGGGAACATACGGCCGGACGTTGAGCGTTGCCACGGACATGGCAGTGAATCTTGGCAAGTACGGAATCTGGTGCTGGTGGAACGGCGTCGACGAGGAGCTCGCGGTCGAGATCGAGAAGCTCGGCTACGGCGCGATCTGGCTGGGCGGTAACCCGCCCGGCGACCTCGCGCACGTCGAGAAGCTGCTCGACGCGACGTCGTCGATCACGGTCGCGACCGGCATCGTCAACATGTGGACCGACGACGCCCCGACGGTGGGCGCCTCCTACCTGCGGATCGCCGCCAACCACCCGGACCGGTTCCTGCTCGGGGTCGGAGTCGGCCACCCCGAGGCGCAGCAGGAGTACCAGAAGCCGTACGACAAGATCGTTTCCTACCTCGACCAGCTCGACGAGGTCGGCGTTCCCGCTGAGGGCAGGGCGCTCGCGGCGCTGGGGCCGAAGGTGTTGAAGCTGTCGGCGCAGCGCGCCCTCGGCGCGCACCCCTACCTGACCACTCCCGAGCACACCCGTGAGGCGCGGGAGCAGCTCGGCCGTGGCGTGCTGCTCGCACCGGAGCAGAAGGTCGTGCTCGACACCGACGCCGAGCGTGCGCGCGCCACCGCGCGGCCGCCGATCAACAACCCGTATCTCGGCCTCGTCAACTACCGGAACAACCTCAAGCGCCTCGGCTGGTCCGAATCGGACATCGACGACGGCGGCAGTGACGCGCTCATCGACCGGCTCGGTCTGCACGGCGACGCGGCCACCGTCGCGGCGGGCGTCAAGAAGCACATCGAGGCAGGTGCGGACCACGTCAGCATCCAGGCGCTGCCCATGAAAGCCGATCCGCTGCCCACCTACCGGGCGCTCGCCGAGCACCTGCTGTAACGGCTGAGCCCTGCGTCGACGGCGGGAGCGGCTCGGCCACCGCTCGGAGTCGCTCCCGCCGCCGTCGCGGGCGCTGGGATCGTCGCCGATCGGCGGAGTGCGCGCGCCCGCGCCACGCGGTTGGATGATCCCTGTGGAAGCAGGTATGGCAACCGTGAACGGCATCCGGATGCACTACCGGCGCGCGGGTGACGGGCCACCTGTCGTGCTGCTGCACGGCTGGCCGCAGACCTGGTTCTGCTGGCGCAACGTCATCGAGTCGCTGGCGAAACGGCACACGGTGATCGCACCGGACCTGCGGGGCTACGGCCGCACCGACAAACCTCTCGGTGGCTACGACAAGCGCACCATGGCCGGCGACGTGTCCGAGCTCGTTTCGGGCCTCGGCTTCGACCGCGTGGCGGTGGCCGGACACGACCGCGGCGGGCGCGTCGCGCACCGGTGGGCCCTCGACCGACCCGACCAGGTCGAGCGGCTCGCGGTGCTCGACATCATCCCGACGCGTGAGATGTGGAAACGGCTCGACGCCGACGTCGGGCGCGGGTACTGGCACTGGCTGTTCCACCTACAGCCCGATCTGCCCGAGCGGCTTGCCGGACAGGATGTCGCCGGGTATCTCGGCTACTTCTTCGAACGCTGGACGTATCGGAGGGACGTGTTCACTCCGGAGGTGGTCGACGAGTACGTGCGCGCGTTCTCGGCGCCCGGTGCGCTGCGGGCGGGATTCGACGACTACCGGGCCTCGTTCCCCGACGACGCGGAGCACGACGACGCCGACGCCGAAGCCGGACACAGGCTCACCATGCCCGTGCTGGCCATGTGGGGATCGGCGGGGCTGCTCGGTTCACTGCCGAGCGCGGACATCTGGCGCGGGTACGCCGATCACCTGACGGCGGCGGAGATCTCCGAATGCGGCCATTTCCTGCCGGAGGAACAACCGGACGTCGTCGCCGGTCAGCTTCGTGACTTCTTCGCAGCCGCCGAGTCGTGAGGCGGCCGAGGGCGTCCACCGTGATCCCGAACTCCAGCGGGACGGCCGCCGAGGTGCCGGCGGCTACGCGCGGGCAGCGGCGGCGCGGCCGTGGCGGGCGTCGGGCCTGCGGCCGTGCACCGCGAGGTACAGCAGCGCGCTGAGCAGCATCACACCCGCGAGGACGAGGAACATCGCCGAATAGCCGGCCCGCTCCGCGACCAGGCCGAACGCGACCGGTCCGAGGCCGACCCCGCCGTCGAGCATCAGGAAGAACGTCGAGATCGCGACGCCGAACTGCTCCTGCGGGACCCGCGACACGGCGGCCGCCTGGCACGCGGGGTTGATGGTGCCGAATCCGAAGCCGGTGAGCGCGCCCGTGGCGACGATCATCCAGTCGGCGGATGCCGTTGCGAGCAGTAGTAGCGCACCCGCGAACACCACGATCGCCGAGTACACGACGACGTTGTCGCCGCGCCGGTCCTGCAGTCTGCCCATGACGAACCGGCTCACGAACATCACGGTCGCGTAGGCGACGAAGAACAGGCTCGCGCCCCGCTGGAGACCCTCCTGCGCGGTGTAGGAGTTCAGATACGTGACGATGGTCGAGTAGACGCAGCCGATGACCAGCATGAACAGTCCGATCGGCAGCACGGCCGGGTGCACCATCGACTCGAGCACGCCGCGCGCGGTGCGTTCGCGGGCGGGCTGCGGCTGCCGCGGCTCGTCCTTCGCGGTGATCAGCAGTGCCAGCAGGCAGGCCGCCGCGTGCGTCGCGAAGATCGACCAGAACAGCGTGTCGTAACCGCTGCCGCTGACGATCTCGAGGCTCATGAAGGGACCGATCGCCGTCGAGAGCGTGATGCTCAGTGCGAAGTAGCCGGTGCCCTCGCTCCGCCGGGACGACGGGATGCGTGCCTGTGCGAGCGTCATCGCGGCCGTGCTCGTCACGGCGAACAGCACGCCGTGCGTCGCGCGCACCGCGAGCAGCAGCGGCAGTGAGCTCGCCACGAGGTACAGCGCCGCGACCGCGGCGCACGACGCCAACCCCGCCCACAGCATGCGGCGCCTGCCGAGTCGGTCGACGAGCCCGCCCGCGAACAGTCGCGCGACCGTGGCGCCGACGACGAAGATGCTCGCCGCCATGCCCCCCGTCGAATCGGAGACGGCGAACCGCGTGACGGCGTAGACCGCCATGATCGTGACGAGCCCGTAGAAGGCCAGCGCGAGGCAGAAGTTGACGACCCAGACGACCGCGAGGTCGCGGGACCAGATCGGTTCACGGGCGCCGACTGCGGTGGGGGTGGCGTCGGCAGGGTCGGTCGGTTCGGCGGGTTCGGTCGGTCCGGTGGGTTCGGCCTGCGAGCCGGTTGCGGTCGTCGAATCGGATCCTGTCATCCGTGACGTCATGACCTGCCCCTCATTGTTTACCGTAAGCAATATTAATCCGGCGCAGGGTTGTCCCGATATGACAGCGACCACCACGATTCCCCGTTTGGTCGCATCCCGTGCTTATCTGCCTACGGCTACGGTGGTCCGCCGACGATCGACCGGCGCCGGACACTCGCCCTCCCGGCCGCAGTCGTTGCGGATCGAGGTTCATGTTTCGCCTCGCCCGGGGTGGCGCTCGAGGTGCGCGAGCCTGCGACGTTCCGTCACGACGCCGGGGAGTTCCGCCGCGAGGCGTGCCTGCCTGGAACGGAAGATCGGCTTCTGAATCGAAACCTGAATCGATGTTGCGAAAAAGGCCACGTGGGTGCGATACCGGGCTTCACCGTGTCACCGGGTGATGCCAGGCTGTGGCTCGTAGGATCCGGGTCTGCAGAGCCCGGCGCCGAAACCCGTGACGGCGCCGTCCGCGAGCACGAGTCAACCGGAAGACGACCGGGAATGCGGCTGACGACACAGCCGTATGCCACGCCGCCCCGAGGAGGACAACGATGCCCATCGCCACACCTGAGGTCTACGCCGAGATGCTGGACCGTGCCAAGCAGGGTGAATTCGCGTATCCGGCGATCAATGTGACCTCGTCGGAGACCATCAACGCTGCGATCCGCGGGTTCGCGGAAGCCGAGAGCGACGGGATCATCCAGTTCTCCACCGGTGGTGCCGAGTTCGCGTCGGGCCAGCAGGTGAAGGACATGGTCGTCGGCGCGAAGGCGCTGGCCGAGTTCGCTCACGTGGTCGCCGAGAAGTACGACGTCAACGTCGCCCTGCACACCGACCACTGCCCGAAGGACAAGCTGGACGGCTTCGTCCGCCCGCTGATCGAGATCTCCCGGGAGCGGGTGAACGCAGGTCAGAATCCGCTGTTCCAGTCGCACATGTGGGACGGCTCGGCCATCGACCTCGACGAGAACCTCTCGATCGCCTCCGAGCTGCTCGACGCCTCGGCTGCGGCCAAGATCATTCTCGAGGTCGAGATCGGCGTCGTCGGCGGTGAAGAGGACGGCGTCGCGAACGAGATCAACGAGAAGCTGTACACCGCCGAGGGTGACTTCACCAAGACCGTCGACGCGCTCGGCGCGGGCGAGCGGGGCCGCTACCTGCTGGCCGCGACGTTCGGCAACGTCCACGGCTCGTACAAGCCGGGCGCCGTGCAGCTGCGCCCGGACGTACTCAAGCGTGGCCAGGCCGTCGCGGCCGAGAAGCTGGGCCTGCCCGCCGGCTCGAAGCCGTTCGAGCTGGTGTTCCACGGCGGCTCCGGCTCGCTGCTGGAGGAGATCCACGAGGCGCTGTCGTACGGCGTCGTGAAGATGAACGTCGACACGGACACCCAGTACGCGTTCTCGCGGTCCATCGCCGACCACTTCTTCAAGAACTACGACGGTGTCCTCAAGATCGACGGCGAGGTCGGCAACAAGAAGACCTACGACCCGCGCAGCTACCTCAAGGTCGCTGAGGGCGCCATGGCCCAGCGCGTCGTCGAGTCCGCCGAGGCCCTGAAGTCGGCAGGCAAGAAGCTCTGACGGAACCCGGACTTTCGTGCCCCCAAGGGCACCTTGGTGGCGTTCAACGCCCCTACGGTGCCCTTGGGGTATTCACGTTCGGGGGATGTGCCTGGGCACGATTCGTGGTCGGGCACAGTGGCGGCGTGATGTCGAAACGTCTCGTCGCGATTGTTCTGGTCGGCTGCCTCGTGCTGATGGCCGTCGCCTCTTCGCTGACCCTGCTGCTCTGAGGCGGTGCTGCTGCGCTGCCGCCCCTGCGCCGCGCCGTGGCCACTCGCTCGGTGGTTCAATGGCGGCATGACGCACAACCTGCTCGAACCGGATCCCACCACGCTCCCGGAGCGCCCCGACGCCGAAGCCGCGCTGGACGCGGGCACCGAGCCGAGCGAGGTCGCCGCCGAGCATCCCGATTTCAGCGAGGCCTGGGCCGCACTCGCCGAGCGGGCGCTCGGTGAGAACGAGGTCGTCGACGCCTATGCCTACGCTCGCACCGGCTATCACCGCGGCCTCGACCAGCTTCGCCGTTCCGGCTGGAAGGGCTTCGGCCCGGTGCCGTGGGCGCATCGGCCGAACCAGGGCTTCCTGCGCTGCGTCGCCGCGCTCGCCAAGGCGGCGGGCCGGCTCGGCGAGACCGACGAGTACGAGCGTTGCAGGCAGCTGCTCGTCGACTCCGACCCCGCGTCCGCCGAGGCCACGGGTCTCGCCTGAGTCGCAGGACTCGCGAGAGTCGAGCACACGAACGGGCCGCCGGGGACACGTCCCCGGCGGCCCGTTTCGTTCGAGGGTGCGTCCCTCCCAGCCGTCAGAACTCGCCGCAGTTCGTCGGGGCGGCCTCGCCGTGGACGCGCTGGTCGAGCCAGGCGTACGCCTTCGGGTAGGCGCCCACGTAACCGCCGACGTGGGTCGGGACGGCCAGCGTGTCGAACTGCACCGTCGCGCCCTGCTCGCACCACGACCGCGCCATGTCACGGCCCTGGCCGTACGGAACGATGTCGTCGAGGCGGCTGTGCGCCACGTACACGGGCGCCTGCGGCTCCAGGGTGCCGATGCGCTGTTCCTCGACCGCGCTGCGGAACGGCTCCTCGTCGAGGTAATCGCCGATCGGCCTGCCGTCGACGGTCAGCTCCGAGGTTCGGGTGAACAGGTGGCCGAGCAGCCCGTCGGCGGTGCAGCGCTCCTCGATCTGCCCGCGGACCTCGCGGCCCTTCTCGTTCAGGATGTCCTCGATGCCCAGCTCCGGGTAGGCCTCGTGCATGCTGGCGACGGCGAACAACAGGAACGCCGCCGCGTAGTGCCCGTCCAGCTTCTCGGCCACTGCGGACAGGTCCGCGGGCGGGGCGCCCGCGAACGAGCCGATGAGATCGACGTCGGGGGCGTAGGACGGCTGCAGCTCGGCCGCGGCCGCCGACGCGCCGCCGCCCTGCGAATATCCCGCCGTGAGCACGGGGCCGTCCGAAGGCAGGTCGGCCTCCGGCAGCTGCCGGGCCGCACGAACCATGTCGAGCACGGCGTGTGCGGTGGCCTTGCGGTTGACGTACGTGTGGACACCCGGCGTGCCCAGGCCTTCGTAGTCGGTGATCGCGACGGCGTAGCCCTTGGCGAGCATGCCCGAGATGAAGACACCCTCGTACTCCATCCCCGCGGCCATGGCCTTCGACGGTGCGCAGTGGTCGCCCATGCCCTGGGTGCCCGCGGAATAGCCGACGATCGGCCGCTGCCCGGGGCCGTCCCATTCGCGATGTGGCGTGAGCACGGTGCCGGTGACGGCGTTGGCGTCGCCGTGGGTGTCGGTGCTGCGGTACATGACGCGTTGCGCGTCCGCGGGAGCGCGGGTCAGCTTGAGCGGATCGAGGAAGAACTCCGTCTCCTCGTTGCGGATGACGTCTCCGGACTCGCCGTCAGGGAGGGGTGACGGGGGTGTGTAGAACTCGTCGCTCGCGGCTGTGACGGGTGATGCCGCGGTGGTCTGTGCCGCGGTGGTCTGTGCCGCAGTGGCCTGCGATGCGGTGGTTTGCGATGTGTTGGCCGGTGACGCCGCGGCAGGGGCGGCGGTGAGCATCGACGCGGCGGTGGCGGATAAGGCGATGGTGGCGAGGGACGCGGTGACGCGTCCCCTGCGAGCTGATCGCATGAGGCTCCCCAGCTGGGATGTGACGACGTTGTCAAAAAAACGTTCTATCCGCGGGGAGATGTGAGATCAAGGTTTCCCTACTCGTCAGTAGGCAACTCACTCGTTCGGGGTAGCGTAGTGCCCCCAAGGGCACTTTGGTTGCATTCAGTGCGACCAAAGTGCCCTTGGGGGCGAGAACGCCCGACGTCAGCAGGTGGCGAGCATGTCCTCGAGAGCGGCGTGTTCGGCCTCGTCGACGGTCAGCTCGTACTTGTGCTTCACGGTGATCCACATCGAGGCGTACGTGCAGTGGTACTCCTCGACCGACGGCTGCCACTCCGCCGGATCGTCGTCGCTCTTCGACATGTTGGAGCTGCTCGACACGGCGATGAGCTGCGGCGATTCCAGGTCGTTTGCGAACGCCTCGCGCTCGTCGGTCGTCCACTCCGCGGCGCCGGACACCCAGGCGTTGCCGAGCGGCACCACGTGGTCGATGTGGAAATCGGACGGGTCGCTCGCGGTCTCGCCGTCGTACTCGCTGTACCAGCTGCCGTCGGTCGGATAACAGTCGTTGCCCGTCTCGACGTCGTCGCCGTCGCGTTCGAGCACCAGTTCACGGGTGTTGCAGTTGTCCTCGTGGCTGTTCCAGTGCGGGAACAGGTCGCGGTCGTAGCCGTCCATGGAGCCGTCCTCGGCCACGGTCAGCTCGGCGAGCTGCGTCTCGGCCTCGGTGGGCGTGGGGATGCCGGGCGGTTCGGCCGCGGCAGTGCCCGTCAGCGGCAGCGTCAGTGCGGTCGCGGCACCGACGACGAGTGCGGAGTTGCGGAACTTGCGGGGAAGGATCACGGCAGGCACCTCTCAGCGGGGAACATGAGGTCGTCCAGCGATGTGAAGGACTTTCCGAATGTCTCCGAAAGAGGTAACGATCCCGTTAACCCTGGGCGGATTCAGACCGATGTCGGGCGCAGAACCAGACGGAAGTCGTGGGTGTGCCGGTACCAGGTCCACCGCGACATGGCCCGCGGGTACGCCACGCCGTCGGATTCGGGCACGACCTCTGCGCCGCCCAGTTGGAACGCCCTGCCCGCGAACGTGCGCCGTCGTTTCAGGAGCTTTCCCCTGGTGATGGTGACGCGCAGCCCACCGGAGGCAGTATCGTCCCCCGCTTTCGGGTCGGGCCGCACCTCGAGCAGGGCGGCCTCGCCGCGCAGCGCCTCGGTGTCGTCGCAGTAGCCGACGCCGCGTGGCCGCCGCACGACGCCGTGGCCCAGCAGCAGGCCGCCCGCGTCGTCGCGGACGAGTGGCACGCCCCGTGGCTCGCCGGACAGTGCGACGTCGAACGCCCTCCTGCGGTCGGTCGGTACGCCCCACAACTCCGCCACCTGCGACGACGGGTCGGTCGGCACGTATCCAACGGCGATCTCGTCGAGCCGGTTCTTCCGCAGCAGCCGCAGCGCCACCGCGGACAGGTCGGCGTCGTCGCCGACCACCACGAGCCGCTGCCGGCCCGTCTCCAGCAGCGGGTCGACGTCGGCCTTGCCCGGCCGCGCCGGCACGCTCGCCTCCCCGACCCCCTCCGGCGTGTGAATCCCCAGCTCAGCGCCTCCGCAGAGCAGTACCAGTCCCCGCACGGATTACCCCTCGGTTAGGCTCGTATACCGGCATTTCGACAGTCACACCGACAGACGGTCAGTGTCAGCAACATCCACAGCCACCTCACACCTTGGAGTTTCACATGCCGGCCATCGTGCTCATCGGTGCCCAATGGGGCGACGAAGGCAAGGGCAAGGCCACCGACCTGCTCGGCGACAAGGTGGACTGGGTGGTGCGCTATCAGGGCGGCAACAACGCGGGCCACACCGTCGTCCTTCCCGATGGGCAGGACTTCGCGCTGCACCTCATCCCGTCCGGCATCCTCACGCCGGGCGTCACGAACGTCATCGGCAACGGCGTGGTCGTCGACCCGGGCGTGCTCCTCGACGAGCTCGAGGGCCTCGAGGCGCGTGACATCGACACGAGCAGGCTCCTGCTGTCGGCCGACGCGCACTTGATCATGCCCTACCACGTGGCGATCGATAAGGTCACCGAGCGCTACCTGGGCAGCCGCAAGATCGGCACCACCGGCCGCGGCATCGGACCGTGCTACCAGGACAAGGTCGCGCGCGTGGGCGTGCGGGTGCAGGACCTGCTCGACGAGAAGATCCTGCGCCAGAAGGTCGAGGCGGCCCTCGAGTACAAGAACCAGGTGCTGGTCAAGGTCTACAACCGCAAGGGGCTCGACGCAGCCGAGGTCACCGACACCGTCCTCGAGCAGGCCGAGCGGTTCCAGCACCGCATCGCCGACACGCGCCTCGAGCTGAACAAGGCGCTCGAACGCGACGAGACCGTGCTGCTGGAGGGCTCGCAGGGCACGTTGCTCGACGTCGACCACGGCACGTACCCGTACGTGACCTCGTCCAGTCCGACCTCCGGCGGTGCCAGCGCGGGCTCCGGCATCGGGCCGGGCCGGATCACGACCGTGCTCGGCATCCTCAAGGCGTACACGACGCGGGTCGGTTCGGGTCCGTTCCCGACCGAGCTCGACGACGAGGCCGGGGAGAACCTGCGCAAGTCCGGTGGCGAGTTCGGCGTCACCACGGGCCGTTCGCGGCGCACCGGCTGGTTCGACGCCGTGATCGGCCGCTACGCCGCCCGCGTCAACGGCATCACCGACTACTTCCTCACCAAGCTCGACGTGCTGTCCGGACTGGAGACGGTGCCGGTGTGCGTTGCCTACGACGTCGACGGGCAGCGCACCGAGGACATGCCGATGACGCAGACCGACGTGCACCACGCGAAGCCGGTGTACGAGGAGCTGCCGGGTTGGTGGGAGGACATCAGCGAGTGCCGCACGTTCGAGGATCTGCCGAAGAACGCGCAGGCCTACGTCGAGCGGCTCGAAGAGCTGATGGGTACGCGCATCTCGGCGATCGGCGTCGGCCCCGGCCGGGAGGAAACGATCGTCCGTCACGAGTTCGCCTGACCCGATACCCGGAGCGACTTTCCTTCCGGGCCCCGCCGCCGGCCCCCGTTGACCCGCCCGCACGACTGTTTCTCGGCGCGGGTTCGCGCCCGCCCGACGTTCGGCCGTTGACGCGTCCCGCGTGACGGTCTGGACCGGCCGGGTGTCGCGGGTGGCTCGGTGGCGGGACGCTCAGGTGGCCGTGGCCGTGGCCGTGGCCGTGGCCGACGCGCCGGTGGCCGGTGCCGTCGCCGCCGTCAGCTCGTGCACCGCCGTGAGGGCCGCGGCGACGCCCGGTGCCTCGCGTCCGCCGCGGCGGACGCAGGTGAGGAACGTGCGGGCGGGCGCGTTGCCGCCTGTCGGAACCCGTCGCACGTCGAGTCCCGGCGGCAGCTGCGAGAGTCGGGGGTAGAGCGCGACGCCCAGTCCTAGATGGACCAGCGTCGCGACGAGGCTCGCGTCACAGGCTTCGTGGGCGATCGCGGGGCTGAATCCCGCGGCGGTGCAGGCGGCGAGCACGTGGGCGCGCGCGGCGTCGTCGGGCAGGCCGACGATCCACGGTTCGTCGGCGACGTCGGTCAGCCGAACGGTCGGCTGGTCCGCCAGTTCGTGTCCGGTCGGCAGCAGCAGGTCGAACGGGTCCGTCAGCAGGGTGTGCTGTTCGAAGCGGGGGTCGTCGACGGGCGGGTTGGCGGGCAGCGCCTCGACGACGGCGAGGTCGATCTCGCCCGTGAACAGCAGATCGAAGCAGTCCACCGCCTCGGCCTCACGCAGGCGCACCGTCAACGACGGGTGCCGTGCCCGCAGGCTTGCCGCGACCGGGCCGAGAAGTCGGCACATCGCCGTGGGGAACGCGGCGAGCCGGAGGGTGCCGGTGGGGCCGCCCTGCGTGGCGTGGAGTTCGGCCCTGGCCTGCTGCCAGCGCGCCTCGATGGCGTCGGCGTGGGCGAGCAGGGTGCGTGCCGCGTCGGTGAGGCGAACGGTGCGGCCGAGCGGTTCGAGCAGGGTGACGTCGAGCTCGCGACCGAGTTGCCGGATCTGCTGGGACGCGGCCGAGGTCGTCAGGTGGAGGGCGGTCGCGGCGGCGGTGACGGTGCCGTAGTGGTCCACGGCGCGCAGCACGTTGAGTCGGCGCAGGTCCATCATGAAGGCCATTCTTCACGGTTTCGTCCAAA
Source organism: Prauserella salsuginis (assembly GCF_024648885.1). Taxonomy (GTDB): domain Bacteria; phylum Actinomycetota; class Actinomycetes; order Mycobacteriales; family Pseudonocardiaceae; genus Prauserella; species Prauserella salsuginis. The sequence goes on from NZ_JANBBF010000010.1 coordinate 64,825, forward strand.
AATCGAACCTGGACCTTCACGTATTCCGGCCGCACGGTGGAGTCATGACGACATGCCCGTTCTGCGGTTGGCCCGACAGCGACGTCGTAGCCGTGCTGTCCCGGCACCGGACCCCCGAAGGAGCGACCGTCTGGACCCGCTGTGCCTGCGGTTCGCTGCAGACCCGCGTGGTCGGCGCGGCGGGAACGGAGGTGGTCGTTCGCGGCCGCCCGCACGAGGCCGAAGCCCGGCCTGTCACGGACACCCCCGGCGACGTCCCCTGCGACAAGTGAAGCGCCCCGAAGGGCACCTGTGGGGCAACGGCAGAACACTGCCGCGTGGAGCGCGTCCGTTTGGGTGATGGGACAGGGTGGGAGCCACGAATCCCTCGCGGGTGCGCTCGGGCCGGCGGCGGTATGCCCGCCACCCATCCGCGGCCGACGGAGCGGATTTGTCTGGTTCTTCCGCTGCTGCTGGGAGCCCTCTGCTAACTTCCTGCGCACGATCGCGAGGGGGTATCGATGGGGGCACCGTATCCGCAACCGGGGCGACCCGATTGGAGTCCGCAACAGTCCACACCGGCCTGGCAGAGGCCTCCGATGGGCGGGATGCCGCCGACCGGCGGGCGACCGAAGCGACCGCGTCGCCACTGGTGGTGGTTAGTCCCCGCATTCGCCGTCGTGCTCGCCGCCGTGATCGTCGTCCCCATCGCGTTGTCCGGCAGTGACGACTCGTCCGGCGCGCAGGTGCGGACTCCGGTGGACGAGGAACAGAAGCCGCCGGAGCCGCTCCCCGACGACAGTGACAGGCGTGCCGCACTCACCACACTGGATGACATCGACCCGTGTGACCTGCTGGACGTCAGAGACCTCAAACGGCCCGACGGGGTGGAGAAGGTCGCCGTCAGTTCGCATCAGTGCGTTTTCGCGGGAGGCGGTGAGAGCTTGACCGTCACGCTCGGCACCGAGCTCGGCCATCTCCGCCGGATCGAGTCCGCGGAAGAACCGGTGGCCGGTGTCAAGGCGTACAGCATGCAGGGCGATATCGAAGGCCCCGGCTCCTGCACGTGGTCCGTTCCTGTCACCTTCACCGATGTCATCGAGTTCCGTTACGAGACGGGGTCGGACGAGGGCGACGTTTCCTGTTCGTCGATCAAGAGGTATGCCGAACGAGGAGTTCGGACTGTCCGGTCCTCAGGGCACGGCTCGCTGTTCTTCGAGCCGGACGAGCCGGACGTCGCGGCGCGCGGGGACTGCCGGTACTTCTTCCAGCCCGGTGGTGTCGAGGACTGCCACCCCTACAGCGGTGCGGACCCCCGGCTGAAGGGCGAGGAGCTGTTGGCCGCGGCTGACGAGGACCGCAATGTGCAGTGCGCCGTCTTCAAGGACGCGATCGAGGACAATTTCGGCTCGCAGCTGTCACCGGTGGTGTGGGGCGAGCACTGTTTTTTCGTTAGTCCGGATAACACGTATCTGTTCAGGGTGAACGCCGATCCGTCATTTGCGCCAGATGAGTACGGCGCCATCGGCGAGAACAGGCGTGAGGTGTCTCTGGGCGGTTTCCCCGCCATCACGTTCGATGGAGCCCCGAACCTCCACGACGTCTACCTGTCGCCGTACAGGGACCTCAGCCGGGCCGGGATTCTCCATATCAGTGCCAGGCCGCTGGCTGGGCGTGGGACGTATCGCGACGACTATCGGGAACTCTCGGATGCGGAGATCGACAAGGTGTACGCCTTGATGGCGCAGTCCGCCAAGGCTCACTTCGGGTAGTCCCGAGCCTCTCGCAACGCGAATACCCCCGGCGACGTCCGCTGGGACACGTCAACGCCCCGAAGGGCACCTTCGGGGCGTTGAGTGCCCCAAAGGTGCCCTTCGGGGCGACAGGGCTTCTCCGCGTTACTCGGCCGCCTCGATGACGACGTCCGGGTGGTCGGCGAACAGGCCGTCGACGCCGGTGTCCCACACGGCCTCGGCCCAGCCGAGCGCGTCGCCCCACTCCGCCGGGTCGTCGGACGAGTCGTAGTCGGCGGGCAGGAACTCGTTCTCCGCACGGAAGGTCCACGGCACGACGCTCAGCCCGGCGGCGTGGGAGTCGTCGACGAGCGACGTCGGCTCCGTGGTGTTGCCGTCGGCGTCGAGCGGGATGATCTGCCCGATCGACGGCCCGAGCCCGTCCGCGTACGTGGCGATCTCGCGGAGGCCCTCCGGTGTGGTCATGTCCTCGTACGTGCGCGGGTCACCGGACTTGACGAAGTCGTACGGCGCGCCCGAGGTCGAGGTCAACTGCACCAGCGGCACGCGCACCTGGTCGTCGAGCTCCTTGAGGTTGGTCACCTCGAACGACTGCACCTGCACCTTCGCGTTCGGGCGGTTGAGGTGGTTGCGGTTCAGCGCCTCGACCAGCTTCGGCTCCAGCGCGAGCCCCTGCTCCTGGAAGTACGTCGGGTGCTTGGTCTCGGGGAAGATGCCGATCGGCCGGTGCAGCTCGCGGCTCAGCTGCTGGGAGAGGTCGATGACCTCCTGCAGCGTCGGGATCTCGAAGCGGCCGTCGTAGATCGTGTTGTTCGGCCGGATCTCCGGCAGTCGCTCCTTCGCCCGCAGCGTCTTGAGCTCGGCCAGTGTGAAGTCCTCGGCGAACCAGCCGGTCATGGGTTCGCCGTCGACGAGCTTGGTGGTCTTGCGGTCGGCGAACTCGGGCCGGTCGGCCACGTCGGTGGTGCCGCCGATCTCCGGCTCGTGCCGCGCGACCAGCACACCGTCCGACGTCGTGACGAGGTCGGGCTCGATGTAGTCGGCACCCATCCGCGCGGCGAGCTCGTACGAGGCCAGCGTGTGCTCGGGCCGGTAGCCGGACGCACCGCGGTGACCGACGACGATGCGGTCGTCGGCGTGTGCGCCGCTGCCCTGAGCGGCGTCCGCCTGGCCGGCTTCGGCCCGCGAGGGCCCGGACTGGGCGGCGCCGGGAACCGCTCCGGTGGTGGCGAGCACGGCCACCGCGCCGAGCGCCACCACTCCGAGGCGCTTACGGAATCGGGATGTGAATGCCATGAGTCGTCGCTGGTCCTCTCTCGATCCGGTAGGGACGTTCGCCTACGTTCGCGGCCGCGGTCGACCACCCGGCGACAGCGTGGCAGCCGCGGAGGTACATGCCGATGAACGAGCGGATATTGGCATGTCTACGCTGAGGAATCGTGCGCTTCCTGGTTATCGGCTCCGGAGCCCGTGAGCACGCCCTCGTACTCGCCGCGTCGCAGGACCCGGCGGTAACGGCGATCGCTTGCGCGCCCGGCAACGCCGGCACCGCGACCCTCGCCGAACCGCTCGGTGTCGACCTGACCGACCCGGCTGCCATCGCGGCTCTCGCCGAGCAGTGGCGGGCCGACCTCGTGGTGATCGGCCCCGAGGTGCCGCTCGTCACCGGTGCGGCCGACGCCGTCCGCAAGGCGGGCATCCCGTGTTTCGGCCCGTCGGCGGCAGCGGCCCGGATCGAAGGCTCCAAGGCGTTCGCCAAGGACGTCATGACCGCCGCAGGGGTGCCGACGGCCCACAGTGAGGTCGTCGACAACCCGGCGCATCTCGACGCCGCGCTCGCCCGGTTCGGCCCGACCTGGGTCGTGAAGGACGACGGTCTCGCGGCCGGCAAGGGCGTCGTCGTCACGACCGACGTCGAGCAGGCGCGTAAGCACGCGCTGATGTTGCTCGACGGCGGTCACCCGGTGGTACTCGAGTCGTTCCTCGACGGGCCGGAGGCGTCGCTGTTCTGCCTGGTCGACGGGCGCACCGTGGTGCCGCTGCTGCCGGCGCAGGACTTCAAGCGCGTCGGTGACGGCGACTCCGGCCCGAACACCGGCGGCATGGGCGCCTACGTCCCGCTGTCGTGGGTTCCCGACGGCTTCGTCGACGACGTCGTCGAGCGGATCATCCAGCCCGTGGTCGACGAGATGGCCGCGCGCGATTCGGCGTTCACCGGACTGTTGTACGCGGGGCTGGCGCTGACGAGTGACGGTCCGCAGGTCATCGAGTTCAACTGCCGCTTCGGCGACCCCGAGACACAGGCCGTGCTGGCGCTGCTGCGTACGCCGATCGCCGGGCTGCTCCACGCCACCGCCACCGGCACGCTGGCCGAGCAGCCGGAGCTGGAATGGGCCGACGGCAGTGCGGTGACGGTGGTCGTCGCCGCCGACGGTTACCCCGGCAAACCGCTGGTCGGCGATGTGATCACCGGCGGTGAAGCCGACGGCGTGCTCCACGCGGGCACGCGCAGGCGGGACGACGGTGCGGTCGTCTCCAGCGGCGGCCGGGTGCTGTCGGTCGTCGGCACCGGTGCGGACCTGGAGGAGGCCCGGGCAGAGGCGTACGAGCGCATCGCCGGGGTCGGGCTCGCAGGGGCTCATCACCGCACCGACATCGCCGCGCGCGCCGCTCGCGGCGAGGTGTCGATCCCGGGGCGCTGAACCCGGCGCACCCCCATGGCGCGGTGACCCGTGGCGCGGTGACCGGGCGCCGACGGTCCGTGAAGCCGCAGCGCCGACGGCACGGTGCGACTGCGCCGACGGCGCGTGAAGCGGCAGAGCCGACGGCACGGTGCGGCAGGGCCGACCGTGCGGTGCGGCTGCTGGCGGTGTGTTCCCGCACCCTTCCGTCTCGTGCCGGTGGCCCGCCGGTTCGACGGTGTCCGCGGGCGGCGGAAAATCCGACGATCGGACGGAACCGTCGTCCGGGTGAGCTCGTCAAAGTTCAGGTCACTGTCACATTCTGGTTGGTAGCCTGCGTGAGAATCGGATGACTACCGGCCGTTACAGGGGGTGCGCATGCCGTCAGAGGTGAGCGAGTCGCGGGCCGGCGAGCCGGCGGGCGCGGAGGCCGCGTTCGCGGCGGCCAGCACTGCGTTCGCGGGCGACTCGGCCGGTTCGAACGGCGGGAGTGGCAACGGCCAGGGCGGCCCGTTCGGTGGTTCGGACGTCATCCCCGGGGCCGGTGCGTTCCCCTCGGTCCCTTCCGCCAGTGACATCGACGTCGCGCCCGACAAGGTCGCCGACGTGGCGCGGATCATCGAGGCACAGGCCGACGCGCTGGACAAGAAACTGTCCGAGCACCTCAGCTCACTGCGCATCCAGGCGCCCGCGGAGGACATCGTGTCGCAGCACGCCGTCGAGGCGTGGAACGACGTCGTCAGCGCCCCCGAGGACTCCTACGCCGCGCACGCGCGCGCGTACGTCGAGGACCTGCGGTCCCTGGCGACCCAGCTGCGCAAGGCGGGTGAGAGGTACTCCGAATCCGACGAGGAGAAGGCGGATGCTCTCGGTGGCGGACGAGGCCTTCCCGGCTAGTCCCGGTCCGGCCCGCTCCCGGCGCTCACTTCGGGACGCCGACGCTGTCCAGGTTTTCTCGACCGTGCGGTCGAAGCGGAAGTAGAGGGAAATCGACATGGCGATGGATGTCTCGCAGCGTGCGAACGAGATCCGCAACCACCGGTTCGACGGCTACACGAACAACATGCTGGCCGACGAGGTCGAGGTGTTCCGCAGCGGCGCGGGCGCGGGCGGCATCGGTGAGGCCGTCACCGCGTTGAAGGCGGTCGGCAAGGCGTTGGACGAGACCGAGCGGACGCTGCGGACCGAACTGGGCAAGCTCGGTGTCGAGTGGCGCGGTGACGCCGGCGATGAGGCGTTCCGGTGGATGACCGGGCAGGCCGACTTCTCCGAGGAGGCCCAGACCAAGGTCGAGGCGTGTGCCAAGAAGATCTTCGCGCAGGGTGAGGCGTTCAACCGCACGGTGCACAAGCTGCCCGACGCCCAGTCCCTCCGGCAGGGTTCCGGTGGTTACGGCCTCATGGACTCGCTCGGCAGCCTCATCGGCTTCGAGACCGACAACGCCCAGCGTGTCGCGCAGGGGCAGGAGGCGCGGGCGCAGGCGCTCGAGGCCCTCAACGGCTACGCGAGCGAGTCCGGCGAGAACCTGTCGGACCTGCCGCAGCTGAACGCCCCCACGCCGATGTCGGCCGTGGTGTCCGCCGATGTGCCGACCGAGGTCGACGCGGGCGGTCCGCCGACACCGCCGGACGTGACCGAGGTGCCCGCGGATGCGCCCACGGGCGACCGCACCGAGTCGTCGGGTGTGGCGCCGCCTGCGCCTGTCGACGGGCCCGGGGCGTCCGCGCCGGTCCACCACGTCCCGCAGCCTGCCCAGCCGCCGCCCGCCAACCAGAGCGCTCCGCTGGCCCCGCCGCCCGGTACCGGTTCGGCCCAGCCGACGCCGAACCCGAGCACGGCGCCGTCGTCGACCACACCGTCGACGAGTGCCCCGGTGACGTCGTCGCCGAACGCGGGCTACGGCTACGTGAACGTGCCGCGTCCGGGCACGGGATCGGGGTCGGGAGGTCCGCAGTACTCGGGCTCTCCGTACCATCCCGGCTCTCCGCAGTACCCGGGTTCGCAGCAGCAGTCCGGTGGCTCGGCCCAGCCGGGTGGCCCGACGGGCGCCGCGCCCGCGAACCCGGCCGCGCCCGGCTCGGGTGGCGCACCGACGGCCGGTGGGACTCCCGGCGCGATCGGGAAGCCGGGCACGCCCGGTGCTCCGGGGACGCCTGCCGCCCCGGGTACCCCCGCAAATCCCGGTACCCCCGCGAATCCGGGCACGCCTGCGAACCCGGGCCAGCCGGGCGGCCAGTCCGGCGTGGGCAAGTTCCCCTCGTCGGGCGGTGCTTCGCCCGTGGCGCCGGCGCCTGGGCCCGTCACCGGTGGTCCCGCTCCCGGAAGTGGAGGCGGAGTGGCGGTGCCGCCCCCGGGAATGGTCGGCGGCAAGGCCGGTGTCCCTGTATCGGGTGATCAGGATCTGCAGAAGGGCAAGTCGTTCGGCGTCGCACCGGTCGTCGGCGGTACGGCCGCGCCCGGCGCGAGCGGCACGACGGCGTCGCCGAAGTCACCGGGGTTCAGCGCCAACGACCTCGGCGGTGCCGCGGGAGCGGTGGCCGCGGGCGGTATCGCGGGCGCGCTGGCCGGCGACAGTGACCGCAGTGGCGGCCGGGGCGGAGCGCCGCGTTCGCCGCACCAGTCCCAGATCGGGGACCTGCCCGAGGAGCAGTCCAGGGCGCAGCAGAACCAGACGTCGAAGTCCGAGCAGGACCGGCGCAGCATGATGCAGAAGGCGGCGCCGCAGGAGGGCGACGAGGACGACACGCACGTGCGCCGGTACGGCGTCGACGACAAGGACCTGTTCGTCGACCAGCGCATGGTCGCTCCCGACACGATCGGCGACCCGAACTCGGAACAACGGTGAGCCGCCGGTGACCACCGGTCAAAGCGTGGTGCTGTCCACGCTCGAGTTCGACATGCTGTGGGAGGCGGAGCGGCTGCCACGCCGGCATCCGGCACTGGACGTGCCGAGTGCGGGGGTGACGCACCGCGAGCGGTCCGATCTGGTCGACCAGGCGTGGGAGTCGCTGGCGCAGCGCAGGCTGGCGAAGGGCCACCAGGCCACGAGTGACCTGGTGGACATGCTGAACCTGTTCGTGCGGCCCGCGGTCGCGATCGACATGTGGGTCTGGACCGATCGGCAGATCTCGGGTGTGGCCGTGAGCACGGGCAGCCAGGCGCTGATGGGTGTCGTGGACGGTGACGAGGTGTGGCTGATCCCGGCGCGTGATTCGTCGTTGCCGGAGTCGGCGGTGTCGGTCGCCGGGGAGACGGCCGCGGGCATCGGCTGGTCGGCGACCCTGCCGCACGACGTGCTGGTCGACGCCGACCGCGAGGCGGGCGGTGACGCGCGGGTGCTCGTGGGGGCGCTGGCCGACCGTGGGATCGCGCTGAGCGAGGCGCAGGAGGTCGCGGCGATGCTGGCGGGCCAGGTCGTCCGTGGCCAGTTCGGTGCGCAGGCGTATGGACGTGACGGGGGTGTCCGCCGTGCGCCGCGGGTCGTGTCGTTCTTCGACAGCGACAAGGGCCGGTATCTGCTGCAGGTCGCACCGGGCAGTGACGGCAGGCAGTGGGCGACCGTCGCGCCCGCGGACAACACGCTACTCGCGCAGCGCGTGTGGGAACTGCTCGACGAGATGTGAGGAAAGCTCACCTCTCCACGGGCGACGAAAGTGGCGTACGCGCGATTCTCGCTTTCGCCGATAGAGTTGAGCGGAACCGCCGGTGCGGGCGCATGCGTCATACCCGGCGACGAGCGGATCGTTTTTCGTGAAGGGGGATGACCACCGTGCCGGTTTACGACGCCGAATCCATGCGGAGCACGGCAGGGAAGGTCGACGGTATCGCCGACCGTATCGCCGAGGACAAGGCGAAACTGCGCGGTGTCGAGGGGGAGAGCCCGTTCGGTGAGGTCGAGGACGCCGACGATCCGGATCGGGTGGACGGCGCGCTCGGCTCGTTCACCTCGGGGATGCAGGCGGAATTCGACGCTGCGCACCAGCACATGGCAGAGGCGAGCGGAGCGCTGCGCAGCGCCATCGCCGCGATGTCGGAGGCCGACGAGCAGGCGGCGAGCAACCTGACGATGCGGGGCGAGGCCTGACATGTCGCTGGGGATGCCGGAGAACTGGGAGCAGGTCGAATCCCAGGCAGCGAAGGTCGAAAAGGTCAATCCGGGCAGGATTCAAAACGTCGCGCAGGAGTTCAAAACCGCGTCGGAGAACGCAGGCGATCATTCTGCGGAGTTGAAGAACGCGGCTTCGCCGCTTTCCGAGGGCGGCGTCTGGAACGGTCCGGCGGCGGATGCGTTCTTCTCCTACGTCGCGCAGGTCGCCTCGGCGGGACAGCGCGTCAAGGACAAGCTCGACGAGGCCGCGGTCGAGCTGAGCGATCTGCAGCAGAAGCTGTCGGAGCTCAAGAAGTCGATCAACGAGACGAAGGCCAACGCGAAGCAGGAGATCGACGAGCGCAACAAGCAGGCCGAACAGCGCGCACAGCAGGCGGCGCAGGCGGCGGACGGCGAGGGCGGCGGCCAGGACCCGGAGTCGATCCGGGAGCAGGCGCGCGAGCAGAACCGGCAGACGGCGTCGCAGGCGGCCGAGCGGATCAAGAGCCTGCTGGGTCAGGCCAACCAGGCCATCAAGAAGGCGCAGCGCCTCATGAAGCAGGAGATCGGCGGTGCGGGCGGCTATTCGCAGGTGCCGAAGCCGGGGCAGGCGCAGTCGCAGATGGCCGACACCGGCGGTATCAGCAACCCAGGCAGTGCGCCGAGCGTCGGTGGTGGTGGTGCCGGCGGCGGTGGCGGCAGCGGCGGTGCCGAGACGGCCGTCGGCGGTGGCGGTGGCGGTCTCGGGTCGAGTGGCGGCCCGCCCGCGGGCCCGCCTCCAGGGAACGTCGAGCAGTGGATCAAGGAAGCCATCAAGATCCTCAAGGAGAACGGCATCCCCGTCACCGAGGAGAACATCGACCAGATCTGGACGATCATCGAACACGAGTCCGGTGGTGATCCGCGCGCGATCAACGACTGGGACTCGAACGCCGCGAAGGGCACCCCGTCGAAGGGCCTGATGCAGTGCATCGACCCGACGTTCGACTCCCACGCCCTGCCGGGGCACGGTGACATCTGGGATCCGGTGGACAACATCATCGCCGGCGTCCGCTACACGTTCGACCGCTACGGCAGCCTCGAACAGCACCCCGGCCTCGAGTCGATCTCCTCCGGCGGCGGTTACCAGCCGTACTGACCGCAACTCCTCTCCCCGGAGCCACGACGGCGCGGACATGAAAGTCCCTTCACGGTCGGCTCAGCGGGGTTTCACGGGGCGGCGGCATCGTTGACGTCATGAGCGAAGAGCAGTGGCAACCCGACGAGGCGGACCTGAGCGCATTGTGGTCCGCCGTCGCCGGGGCGAGCGGGGACACCGCGCTCGGCAGCCGCATCACCCATCGTGACGTCCAGCGCGCCTCGACCACGGTGGCCGCACGGGTCGACGTGACCCGTCCCGACGGCTCCCGCGCCACCGACACCTACTGCGCCAGCACCTCGGCGAAGGCGCGGGCTGCGATGCGCGTGTCCGACGGCGTGCGCGAACTCGGCGTCTGGCGGTTCCCGCACGATCCGGCGCTGCCGGGGCTGGCCAGGGCGGTCGACCCCGGCCGCATGCGGGAACTGCTCGCCGGACTGGGTCTGCCCACCGAAGATCTGCGGCCGACGGTTCGTTCCTACCGCCCGCTGCGGCGGGCGGTCGTCGAGGTGCGGACCGCGCGGGCGACCGTGTTCGTCAAGGTGCTGCGTCCCGACAAGGTCCAGCAGCTGCACCGGCTGCACCGCGCCGCCGAGGGCGGCGTGGTTCCGGAGAGTCTCGGCTGGACCGATGACGGCCTGCTCGTGCTCGCCGGCGTCGGCGGCACGTCACTGCGGCGGCTGCTGCTCGGTGGCAACACGATGGAGCTCGACCGGATCGACCCCGCCGACATCGTCGCCACGCTCCACGGGCTGCCGCAGGCGTTCGCCGACCACGCCCGCAGGCGGAGCTGGGCAGAACAGGCAGGCCACTACGCCGACGTCATCGCCCGCGTGCACCCCGGCGCGGCCGGGACGGCACACGCGGTCGCCGAGGCGGTCGCCGTACCGACCGGTGCCGCTCCGGTTCCCGTGCACGGCGACTTCTACGAGACGCAGTTGCTCGTCTCCGGTGGGCGCCTGGTCGGGTTGCTCGACATCGACACCGCGGGCGCGGGCGATCCGCACGACGATCCGGCCTGCCTGCTCGGTCATCTGTCCGTGCTGTCGCAGGTCAAACCCGAACGCGCACCGGTGATCGATCGCTTCACGGCGCGGTGCCTGCGGGAGTTCGACCGGCACTGGGACCCGGTCACGCTCCGGTCGCATGCCGCGGCCGTGGTGCTGTCGCTGGCGCCGGGTGCGCACCGCACGGGCCGCCGCGGGTGGCACTCGGTGCTCGAGCGCCGCCTCGACCTGGCGTGGAACTGGTGCCGCGCCGACGATCCGCTCACCGCCTGACCCCGTAACAACCGCCGCCGCAGCGAACGAGCACTGCGGGTCCGTACTCCGATTTCGAGTGCCGATTTCGAGTGTCGGATTTCGAGTGCCGGCCTCGAGCGCAGCAGCCTCGAGCGCCCGGCGGCCCCTGGATTCCTCGCGCGCCCGTCGCGTGAGGTGACCGAGAAACCCACCCCGAGCACATCCTTCGAAAGGAAGTCGCATCATGGCAAGCAACAAGCGTCCCTGGTTCGTCGTCGCCGCCGCGGCCGTCGGTGTCGGCGGTGCGATCGCCGTCGGAGGCACCGCACTGGCCGACGGAGTCAACGACCCGAAGCCCGCCTCGCAGGTGCAGCAGGCCGAGCAAGGCAACGGGCAGGCCGACTCCGCCGATTCGCCGAACGACAGCGACACGGCGAACGACAGCGACACCGCGAACGACAGCGACACGGCGAATTCCCCGAATGAGGCCGATTCCCCGAACGACGGTGACGACAAGGCGGGCAGCACCGCGGACTCGCCTGCCGATCGTGACGGTGTCGACGCGCCGAACGGACCCGACGGCTCCCCTGACGGCCCCGACTCCACGGCCAGCGCTGACTCCCCGCGGTGACGCGGGCGGAGTGATGAGGGCGGAGTGACACGGGCGGAGTGACACAGTCCTCGCTGGCGCCAGCGCCCGCGCCGCGCGGATCGCCTCGCGACGCGGGCCAAGGCAGTCCGCTGTGGACAGTCCACAGCGGATTGTCAGGAAGAGGTTCCGGGCGCGGTTCGGTCGCCGGTGACCTTCCCGCTGGAGTGACGTGGCCGTGGTGGTCACACGTCGGAGCGTACGAACGACCGCTGAGGTCGTTGGCGATCGAGAGGGGCCCGGGAACCGAATAGCCCGCACGCGCGCCGCGTGCGGGCTATTCTCGACGTCGTGGCCACGATGAGCCCGCGCGAGGACCAGAACCACCGGTTGCTGCGCGCCCGTGATGCGATCGACCGCGACTACGCGAAGCCCCTCGACGTGCCCACCCTCGCGCGGGTCGCGCTGATGTCGCCGAGCCACTTCACCCGCTCCTTCCGGGCGACGTTCGGCGAGACCCCGCACCGATACCTGCAGCGCAGGCGGATCGAACGGGCGATGGCACGGCTGCGGTCGCCGTCGGCGACGGTCACGCGGGTCGCCGAGGAGGTCGGTTTCGACAGTCTCGGCACGTTCAGCCGCACGTTCCGGTCGATCGTCGGCGTATCGCCCGCCGAGTACCGCGCGGCGGCGACTCCGCTGCACGTGCCGGTGTGCTTCGTCAAGACGTGGTCACGCCCGGCGTGAGGCCGGCCCACGTGAGCAGTTTCGGATAAGCGCTACCGCGGGGTGTCGCCGTAGCGTTACCGGCATGTTCACACGAATCGGAATCACCTCGATCATGGTCCTCGACCAGGACGAAGCCCTCGACTTCTACTGCGGCAAACTCGGCTTCGAGGTCACGGACGACGTCGACCTGGGGTTCATGCGCTGGCTCACGGTGCATCTGCCCGCCCAGCCGGACACGCACCTGCTGCTGGAGGTGCCGGGGCCGCCGCAGCACAGCGAGGAGGTGGCGGCGCAGGTCCGCGACCTGGTCACGAAGGGTGCGCTGGGTGCGGCGGCGATCCTGAACACCGACGACTGCCGCAAGACGTACGAGACGCTGCGCGAGCGGGGCGTCGAATTCACCCAGGAACCGGTCGAACAGCCGTACGGCATCGACTGTGCGCTGCGGGACCCGTTCGGCAACCACATCCGCATCAGTCAGCCGGCGGAGGGGCCGCTGGAGATCACCGACGAGGACATCGAACGGTTCCAGTGCGGCTCCTGAGCCCCGAACGTGTTCGATAGGCTGCGTGCGGTCCCTTGATCGCGCGCAGCCTGGAGAACCGCAGTGACTTCCACACCAGGACGGAACGGCAGCCGGGACGCGCAGCTGCCGACGGTCATCGACCCGAACGTGCCGAGTATCGCCCGCGCCTACGACGCGACCCTGGGCGGCAAGGACAACTACGAGGTAGACCGCGAGGTCGCGCGCCAACTGCGCGAGGTGACGCCGGAGGTCACGACCCTCGCGTGGGACAACCGCGACTTCCTCATCCGCGCGACGCGCTTCATCGTCGGCACCGCGGGCATCGACCAGATCGTCGACGTCGGATCGGGTCTGCCGACCGTCGAGAACACGCATGACGTCGCACTTCGCCTCAACGGCGATACGTGCGTGGTGTACGTCGACATCGACCCGATCGTCATCGCCCACGGCCGTGCGCTCGTCGAGGACCACGAGTCCGTCCACTGCGTCCAGGGCGACCTCACCGAACCGCAGGCCGTGCTCGCCGACCCCGCCGTGGCCGGCAGGCTGGAGTGGCACCGGCCGATGGCGCTGTACCAGGTCGGCACGCTGCACCACGTCGCCGACGAGCGCGACCCCGAGGCCATGATGCGCGCCTACATCGACGCGCTGCCGTCCGGGTCGCAGGTCGTGCTGTCGCACTTCTTCAACCCCGGTGATGAGGATCCCGAGGCCGCCGCGGTCGCCGAGCGGCTCGAGCACGCGTTCCTGCACAGCCCGATGGGCACCGGGCGGTTCCGCACACGCGAGGAGATCGCCGCCTACTTCGACGGCCTCGAGCTCCTCGATCCCGGCCTGGAGACGCTCGCCTACTGGTGGCCGGAGGGTCCGCCGCCGGAGAACCTCGACCCGGCGCGCCGCCTCATGATCGGCGGCATCGGCCGCAAGCCGTAGCGGGCTCGGGTGCCCCAGGGGCACCTTGGGGGCGTTGAGCGCCTCTGTTCTTCTCTTGATCATGCTCGCCTACGTCCGGTTACGCCGGGCCGCCGACTCGCCCAAACCGGTCTCCCGCCCACCCGCCGCCCTCGCGGTTCGACGTGGCAGGCCCCTTACCCTGCTGGGCATGACGACGGACTCCGTGACCTCCCCGTTCCCGCCCGCAGCACAGCGTGCCGACGTGCCGCCGTTCCACGTGATGGACGTGTTGTCGGCGGCGAAGGCGCGGCAGGCCGAGCGCGGTGACGTGGTGTTCCTGTGCGCGGGCCAGCCGACGGCGGGTGCACCGGAGCCGGTGCTGGCGGCGGCGCACGAGGCGTTGCGCGGCGGTGACCTCGGGTACACGACGCAGCTGGGCATTCCGCCGCTCCGCGAGGCGATCGCAGGACACTACGACCGCGCGTACGGACTCGACGTCGACCCGGCGGACGTCATCGTCACCACCGGCTCCTCGGGTGGGTTCCTGTTGGCGTTCCTCTCCGCGTTCGAGGCGGGCGACCGGGTCGCGATGGCCCGGCCCGGCTACCCGGCCTACCGCAACCTGCTGAGCGCGCTCGGCTGCGAGGTCGTCGAGTTCGCCACGGACGAGAGCACCCGGTTCCAGCCGACGCCGGAGATCCTCGACGGCCTCGGCGACATCAAGGGCCTGATCGTGGCGAGCCCGAGCAACCCGACGGGCACGATCGTGTCGCCCGGCGAGCTGGCCGCGCTGACCGAGTGGTGCACGGCGCGGGGCGTGCGGCTGATCAGCGACGAGATCTACCACGGCATCTCCTACGAACGGGACGTCGCGTGTGCGTGGCAGACGTCTCGCGAGAGCCTGGTGCTCGGATCGTTCTCGAAGTACTTCGCGATGACGGGCTGGCGGCTCGGGTGGATGCTCGCGCCGCGGAGCCTTCACCGCAGCGTCGACGTGCTGACCGGCAACTTCAACATCTGCCCGCCCGCGTTGTCGCAGCACGCGGCGGTGGCGGCGCTGTCGCCGGAGTCGCACGCCGAGCTGGACGGCCACGTCGACCACTACCGCGCCAACCGCGATCTGCTCCTCGACGGGCTGCGCGGCATCGGCCTGACCCGCATCGCCCCGATCGACGGTGCCTTCTACGCCTACGTCGACGTGTCCGAGTACACCGACGACTCGTTGTCGTGGTGCCGCAGGCTGCTCGAGGACACCGGGGTGGCGATCACGCCGGGCGTGGACTTCGATCCGGTCGCGGGCGGGTCGTTCGTGCGGTTGTCGTTCGCGGGTGCGCGGGCGGACATCGTCACGGCCGTCGAGCGCATGGGGACGTGGCTCGGCAGCTGACCCGCAGCTGCCCGGCTGTCGGGGGCGTGACCGCTGCCTGCGGGGGAACCCGGAGTTTTCCCTGAACGTTTCCGGGAGGCCGGGACTTCCGGTGCGCGCCGTGCCAACCTGGACATACACGGCAGTACACGAGTGTGGAGGAAGCACATGTTCTGGAAGATCGTCGGCGGCCTGCTTCTGGCGTGGGTCGCGTTCATGGTGATCGGTTCGCTCGTCGGCTTCCTCGTCAAGGCGGTGTTCTGGATCGCGCTGATCGCCGGTGCGGGATTCCTCGGCGCGGCGGCCTACGGCGCGCTCAAGGGCGGCGACAAGAAGCAGATCCGTTCGTGATCACCGGCGGCCGGCGGACACGTCCGCGGGCCGCGACGGGGCGGTTCGGCGGTGACCGGACATTGTCGGGGTGGGCTCCTACGCTGGCCGGATGGAGCAGACCACCCTCGGCGCGCGGCAGGTCGACCTGGCTGATTGGCGCCTGCTGCTGGGCGCGTTGCGGTCCTGGTTCGCCGCGGAGTCGTTCGCTGCGGCAGCCGCATTCGTCGCGGCCGTCGGGCGGTGCGCCGAGGAGGCCGGTCACCATCCCGACGTGGACCTGCGCGCCGGGCACGCCCGATTCGCGCTCCGTAGTCATGACGCCGGCGGAGTCACCGAACGTGATGTGCGGCTGGCCGAACGGATCAGTGCCCTCGCGGCCGACCACGGATTGACGCCGCGCCCTGATCGGTTGCAGGTCCTGGAACTGGCGCTGGACACGCCCGTGGCCCGCGTGGTCAGCGGCTTCTGGGAGGCCGTGCTCACCGGCGAGACCGCGACCGGCGAGGCCGCGAACGGTGCGGCTGCGACCGGCGAGGCCGCGAACGGTGCGGCTGCGACCGGTGCGGCCGGTGGCGGTGATGTCGAGCCGGCTGCGGAACTGCCACAACTGGGGTTCGAGAAGTTGTGGTTCCAATCGACCGATTCGACCGCGCCCGACCGACAGCGCTTCCACCTCGATGTCACCGTTCCTCCCGAGGAGGCCGACCGGCGGGTGGCCGCGGCCCTCGACGCGGGCGGTCGCGTGGTCGACGACAGTCACGCCCCCGCATTCGTCGTGCTGGCCGACCCGGACGGCAACCGGGTCTGCGTCTGCACCGAACTGGGCCGCGACTGAACCGTCCTCGCCCGGCAGCGCTCTCCGTACGCGGAGCCGTCCGCATTCGGCGTCCTCCGTAATCGGCACCGTCCGGATCAGGCGCCGCCGTGCTCGGAGCCGTCCGCACTCGATACCCGCTGCAGGCGGTGCCGCCCGTACTCGGCTCCGGGTGTAGCCGGTGCCTGCGGTCAGCGCCCGCGCGTTCAGCGGCGCATCGGGGCGCGTTGCCACCAGGTCAGACACCGCCAGAGCCATTCGGCCGGGCCGTAGCGGAAGGAACGCAGCCACAGTGTGCTCCACACCGCCTGCAGGGCCAGGATCGCGACGGTGAGAACGATGAGCTGCGCCCAGTCCTCGCCGCTCTCGATGCCGACCAGCGGGCTCAGCAGGAGAAACAGCACGGTTTGGGTGAGGTAGTTGGTCAGCGCCATCCGGCCCATCGGGGCGAAGACCGCGGAGATGACCGTGCCGGCAGGCGTGCGCAGCAACAGCAGGAGACCGCAGCAGTACGCGAACGCCGTGGCGATCGCCGCCGCGACCGGCAACAGGTTCACACCGCCGCCGGGACCGCCGATGACGTTGACGTACGGCAGGTCCGCGCCCGTCAGCTCGAGGTAGGCGTAGAGCCCGGCCAGGCATCCGAAGACCCCGAATCCGGTGGCGATCCTTCCGGTCCTGGCGGACAGGGCCTCGGGTGCACCGAGCACGGCGAGGGCGTAACCCAGTGCGAGCAGGCCGGGTATCGGCCCGTAGCCGAGGATGAACTGGGAGCCGAGGAACAGCAGCACGATCGCGACGATCAAGGCCGCACGCCCTCGCAGCAGACTGAGCGGGAGCAGCACGACCAGTCCGAGCGCGGCGTAGGCGGTGAGCACCTCACCGGGGTGGAACACGAAATGCACCGCGCCGATCGCGAAGAGCACCAGCAGGCGGCGTGCCAGTACCAACCTCGGCCGTTCGCTACGGGTCGCCGCCCTGGACAGGAAGATGCCGAACCCGACACCGAACAGAGTGGCGAAGATCGGCAGGAACCGTTCGTAGAACAGCAGCTGCACGACCGGCGGCATCGCGGCCGGTCCTGTTTGCCCGCCGGGGCCGCCGAAGACGACTTGCTGGTAGATGTTGACGACGAGGATGCCGCACAACGCGAATCCGCGGAGGACGTCGAGCTCGTCGATCCGCGCGTGGCCGGAGTCGACTGAGATTCGCCGGCTGTGGTGGGGATGTGTCAGTCGACCCTCACTCATCGCGGAAGGCTAGCAGGGCACATCACCCGGTGAGAGCCGGTCGTCGCCCTTCGAACAGGCCCGCCTTCGTCCGTGACCGTCCCCTGTGGACCGCGGCACGGATCGGTTGCCGTGTCCGGCGTTCCGCACGAGGATTCTTCCTGAGGCCCACCTACAGCAGCATCGACTTGGCGATTTCCGCGCCGGGCCAGACTTCGGCGCGCAGACCTGCCATGCGGGCGGCGTCGACGTTGCGCCGGCGGTCGTCGAAGAACAGGCAGTCCCCCGGCGCGCAGCCCAGTCGCTGCACCAGTAGCCGGTAGATCTCCGCGTCGGGCTTCGCCATGCCGACGTCGCCGGAGAAGATCAGCTGCTCGAAGTTCCGCGTCCACGGCTGCTGCTCGGCGTGCCGCGCGAACGACGCGGGCGCGTTCGACAGCACCGCCAGTCGCCTTCCCGACTCGGCCAGCGCTTCCACCAACCGTTCTGCGTCCGGGTCGAGCTGCGACCAGCCGCGCGCGTCGATCGCGGTCAGCTCATGTACCGCCTGGACGTCGACCGCCGTGTCCACGGTGTCGGCGACGGCCTGCCAGTAGGCGACGTCGCTGGCGCCGCGGTCGTACGGATCGCGGTGTGCCCAGTAGGCGGGTTCGAACGTCGCGGGCGGCACGTCGAGTCTGCCTGCCAGCTCCGGCAGCGCCGTCGTCCTGCGGCACAGCACCTCGCCGTAGTCGAACACCACCCAGCCGGTCATCCGCGTTCCTCCCTGATGCGCCGCAGCGCTTCCTCGACGTCGTCGTCACTGACATCGCGGTGCAGCACGAACCGCACCTTCCCGGCCATCGGCAGCGCCAGGATTCCCGAACCGCGAAGCCGTTCCAGTGCGAGCGCCACGTCCGGCACCGCGGCGAGCAGGATGTTCGTCTGCGGCTCCTCGACGTCCCAGCCGAGCTCGGCCAGCCCGGCGGCGAGCGCCCTGGCGTTGGCGTGGTCCCGCTCGAGGTCGTCGACCCGGTCCAGCGCCACCAGGCCCGCGGCCGCCAGCACACCGCCCTGGCGGACGCCACCGCCCAGCATCTGCCGCATCCGCCGCGCCCGTTCCACGAACTCGGCGGTACCGGCGACGACCGAGCCGACGGGTGCACCGAGGCCCTTCGACAGGCACGCCGACACCGAGTCGACGCCGACCGTCAGCGCAGCGGGCGGCAGGTCGAGCGCCGCGGCCGCGTTCCACAACCGGGCACCGTCGAGGTGGACGTTCAGACCACAGTCGCGGGCGGTGGCGACCAGCTGCGCGTGCTCCTCGGGCGGGGTGACCGCGCCGCCCGCGGCGTTGTGGGTGTTCTCCAGTGACAGCAGCGTCGTGCGCAACGTGTAGTACGGGCCGTTCGGCGGGCCCACGGCCGCGCGAACGGTGGCGGGGGTCGGCCTGCCGGGGCCGGCGTCGTGATCGACCGGGTCGGGCATACCGCCCGCGAGCCACGCCGCCGAGCCGAGCTCGTTGGCCAGCACGTGCGCGCCGCGCGGCGCGAGGAACCGGTCGCCGCGCTGCAGCTGGAGCGACAGCGCGATGAGGTTCGCCATGGTGCCGCTCGGGGTCCACAGGGCGGCCTCCATGCCCAGCATGTCCGCGGCGCGCTCCTCGAGGCGCACGATCGTGGGATCGGTGTCGATGACGTTGTCACCGACCTCGGCGCCAGCCATGGCCGTGCGCATGGCCTCGTCGGGCGTCGTGATCGTGTCGGAACGGAGATCGATCGGGGCGGGGGATCCGGAGGTCACGTTTCGATCACATCACACGTCGGTGGGTGGCCCGAAGCAGGGCTCACCGATTCGTGACGAAAAATGTCGCGCGGGCGTGCAACCGTGTAGGGAACAGGTGCCGTCTACCGAGGCACGAACAACTGAGGAAGCAACCGGAGACCTACCGCGTGGACCCCCGCGACGAGCAGGAGTTCGCGGCGTATTTCGCCGCGAAGCGAGACTCCGTGCGCAGAACCGCGTACATGCTCTGCGGCGACTGGCACCGGGCGGACGACCTGGCACAGACCGCGTTCGTGGCGCTGCATCGGCGCTGGCGGAAGGTCCGTGACAGGGAGGCCCTCGACGCCTACGTCCGCAAGACGCTGGTTCGGGCGGCGATCGACGAGTCACGGCGCCCGTGGCGGCGGGAACGGCAGACCGAGGATGGTTCGGACCTGCCGGAACCGTCGGCGCCCGGCGCGTCGGCCACAACCGACCCGCTGGGCGACCGGGTGGCGACACGGGAGGACCTGCTGGCCGGGCTGCGGCAGGTGCCGTCGAGGCAGCGAGCCGTGCTCGTCCTGCGGTACTTCGATGGTCTGGACGTCAGCGGCGTTGCGGGCGTCCTCGGTTGCAGCGAGGGCAACGTCAAGAGCCAGACCGCCCGTGGACTGGCTGCGTTGCGCAAGGCGCTCGGTACGGAGGTGGACGCGCATGGATGAACGGGAACTGGGCGAACTGTTCCGTTCCGTGCCCGGGCAGCCGCCGCCGCCGTCGTTCGACGAGTCCGACGTCGCTCACGCCTCGCACCGGATCACCGTGCGCAGACGCGCGATCGCGGGCGGTGCCGCGGCGGCCGTCGTGCTCCTCGGGGGCGGCGGTGTGGTCGCGGGTTCGATGCTCGGCGGCGGTGGCGGCGGGAACGTGGTCGCCGGGTCGGACAGGTCCACCACAGGAGGGACACAGCCGCGCATCGCGCAACCCGGTGACGGCGGGTCGCGTCCCCAGAGTGGCCAACCGGGCATCCAGGGACTCCCGTCCGACGAGCCGAAGCAGGGCGGCACGGCGGACGGGGATCGCACCCAGCGGTGCGATCAGGTCGACCGGGAGCTCGCCACCGCCCTCGCTGGCGAGCTCCCGGTCACCGCCTCGGACGCCTCGCCCGGACGCTTCTGCCCCGAGGGCACGACGTCGGCGTCGTTCCGCGTGAACGGCTCCGCGCTGACGGCCGTCCTCGTGCCGGAAGGCACGCAGGTGCAGCTGCCCGGCGAGCTGTCGGACGCGGAGACGGCCGAGCAGAACACCGCGAGCGGGTCGACGTTGCTGCTGCTCAACGAACCACTGACGCGAGCGGACACAGACGGTCCCGACGTCGACCGGATCGCCAAGCGGGTCGCGGGCGAGCTGTAGCGAACCACCGCCGACGAGAACCCGGGGCCGCGCGATTCCCGCCGTTCGTCGGAGACTCCGACGGATACGTCCCATCCGCGCGCCCGGCGGCTGGCACACTTGCGCGCTATGACGTCCGCGAGCACGCCGAAGGGTGAACGTCGTCGTAACGCCCTGGTCAGGGCCGCAGCCGAGCTGTTGTCCGAAGGCGGGTTCGACGCCATCCGCCACCGCGCCGTCGCCGAACGTGCCGGCCTCCCGCTCGCCTCGACGACCTACTACTTCGACTCGCTCGACGAGCTCGTCTCCGCCGCGACCGAACACCACGGGCGGACCGAACTGGCCGCTGGCCGCGCCCGGCTCGCCGACCTGCCGACCGCTGACCGCGGCGTCGACACCGTCGTCGACCTCGTGCTGGACCAGCTGCTCGGTGAGGACCCGGCGTACGAGGCCGTGCTGCTGCGTTACGAACGTCTCGTCGGCACGGGCAGGCGCCCCTACCTGCGGCCGCTGATGCGCACGCTGTCCGGCGAGCTGCGCGAACTGCTGGCTGAGATCCTCGTCAAGTCCGGTCTCGACGCCGACGAACGCCGCATCGAGCGGATCATCGCCGTGGTCGACGGGGCCGTGGTCAACGCGCTAATCGCCGTCGACCCGGACCCGCGCGGTGCCGCGGCCCGCATGCTGCGCGACACACTGGCCTCCGACACGGCCTGACCGGCACGGCCTAACCGGCACGGCCTAACCGGCACGGCCTGACCGGCGCGGACCGGCCCTGCTCCCGGGCGCGACGGCCGCGGCGCCGGTCGAGCACGGCGGAGTCGCCCGACGCCATCTCGCCGCGCGCCGCCGCGGACACCGCACGGCCAGGCGGCCGGAGCCGGCCCTTCAGGCACCGTGATTGGGTTGTGATCTGTGACTCCGGCTAGCCTGGCGGAGTGACCGACAAGCCCGCCATCCCGAACGTGCTCGCCGGCCGCTATGCGTCCCGTGAACTCGTCGCACTGTGGTCCCCTGAACAGAAGGTCCGGCTCGAGCGTGAGCTCTGGCTCGCCGTCCTGAAGGCTCAGGCCCAGCTCGGTGTCGACGTGCCCGACGGAGTGATCGCCGACTACGAGCGGGTGCTGCCCGACGTGGACCTGGACTCGATCGCCGCGCGGGAACGCGTCACGCGCCACGACGTCAAGGCGCGGATCGAGGAGTTCAACGCCCTCGCCGGGCACGAACACGTCCACAAGGGCATGACCTCGCGCGATCTGACGGAGAACGTCGAGCAGCTGCAGGTCCGCCGGTCCCTCGAACTGCTGCGCACCCGCACGGCCGCCGTCCTCGCCCGGCTCGCCGAACTGGCGACCGAGCACTCCGAGCTGGTCATGGCGGGCCGGTCGCACAACGTCGCCGCGCAGGCCACGACGCTGGGCAAGCGGTTCGCCACGGCCGCCGACGAGCTCCTCGTCGCCTTCGACCGGCTCGACGACCTCATCGCGCGCTACCCGCTGCGCGGCATCAAGGGCCCGGTCGGCACGGCGCAGGACATGCTCGACCTGCTGGGCGGCGCCGACGAGCTGGCCGACCTCGAGCAGCGTGTCGCGGGGCACCTCGGGTTCGACCGCGTCCTGGACAGCGTCGGCCAGGTGTACCCGCGGTCGCTGGACTTCGACGTCGTCTCCGCGCTGACCCAGCTCGCCGCGCCGCCGTCGAGCCTGGCCAAGACGATCCGGTTGATGGCAGGCAACGAGCTGGTCACCGAGGGCTTCCAGCCGGGGCAGGTCGGCTCGTCGGCGATGCCGCACAAGATGAACACGCGTTCGTGCGAGCGCGTCAACGGCCTGGCCGTGGTGCTGCGCGGACACCTGTCGATGGTCGGGGAGCTGGCGGGCGACCAGTGGAACGAGGGCGACGTCTCCGACTCCGTGGTGCGCCGCGTCGCGTTGCCGGACGCCTTCTTCGCGCTCGATGGGCTGCTGGAGACACTGCTGACGGTGCTGCGCGAGTTCGGCGCGTTCCCCGCGGTGATCGACCGCGAGCTGAACCGCTACCTGCCGTTCCTGGCCACGACCAAGGTGCTGATGGCCGCGGTCCGCGGCGGGGTCGGCAGGGAGACGGCGCACGAGGCGATCAAGGAGAACGCGGTCGCGGTCGCGCTGGCGATGCGGGAGGGCCAGGCCGACAACGACCTGCTCGACCGGCTCGCGGCCGACGATCGGCTACCCCTCGACCGGGCGAGTCTCGACGATCTCCTCGCCGACCGGTTGTCGTTCACCGGCACGGCGTCGTCGCAGGTCGAAGCTGTCTCCGTGCGGGTGGCGGATGTGGTGAAGCGATTCCCGGAGGCGGTCGAATACGAACCGGCGCCAATCCTGTGATGTGGGAGCGGGTAGACCCGATCGTGACCTTCTGCAACGATCGAGCGAGTGGGCAGTCTCGGGTGCGCGTGTATACCGCCGGCGTCGCTACGGCCGCTGGTGCAGCGCAGGCACATCGACTTGCTCCGGGTGAGCTCCGCCCTGTGCCGTCACCGCTGACGCCAGTCCCTGTCCCATCCCCGGGCCGTTCCGCGCCCGTCAACAGTCACGTCTGAGGTCGGCATGCAAGCGCTCCTGTTCTTCGGGATCGCCGGGTTCCTGGCACAACTCGTGTCCGGCACGCTCGGCATGGGCTACGGCATGACGTCCACGACGGTGCTGATCGCCGCGGGCACGGCACCGGCGATCGCGTCGGCGTCGGCGCATTTCGCCCAGGTCGGCACGTCGTTGGCCTCCGGTGTGTCGCACTGGAAGTTCCGCAACATCGACTGGCGCACGGTGAGCATCCTCGCCGTGCCCGGTGCGATCGGTGCGGCGATCGGCGCGTTCGCGCTGGTGGCGATGTCGACCGAGGTCGCGGGTGCGTGGATCAGCGCGTTCCTGTTCCTGCTCGGTCTGTACGTGCTGGTGCGGTTCGCGTTCCTCAAGCTCGGCAAGCTCATCACCGACAAGCGCCCCGGTGCGAAGTTCCTGGCCCCGCTCGGGTTCGTGGCCGGTTTCGTCGACGCGAGCGGCGGTGGCGGCTGGGGACCGGTGGCCACCACGACGCTGCTGTCGTCGGGACGTCTCGAACCGCGGAAGGTCGTCGGCTCGGTCAGTGCGGCCGAGTTCGTCGTGACCGTCGCCGCCTGCCTGGCGTTCCTGATCGCGCTCAAACAGGAGGGCATGAACTGGCTGGTCGTGCTGGGTCTGCTGATCGGCGGGGTGGTCGCCGCGCCGATCGGGGCGTGGCTGGCGCACCACATGCCGCCGCGGGTCCTCGGCACCGCCGCAGGTGGGCTCATCATCCTGGCCAACGCGTGGATGCTGCTGAGCAACCTCGGACTGCCGCACTCCGCCATCGTGGTCTGCTACGTCGGTCTGGCGGCGCTCATCGTGGCCGCGCTGGTGACGTCGATCCGTTCGATGCGGGAGGAGAAGCGCATCAACGCGCTCGCGGGCGAGGACATGGGCGACTCCGACGACGAGGAGCCCGTCACGAGCCGCCGGCAGGACCAGCCCGCCACCGACCGTTCGTAGCCGGCGCTCGTCACCCGTCGCGGTGACCCGGCGTGCCCGTTCGTCGGTGGCGTTTCACCGCGGGCTCACCCGCGCGCCCTCACGCGGTCATTCGCGACCGGTTTCGTGGGTCTCGTGGATGCCTCGCTGCTGGTCTCCCTGTCCGGGCCGGGTTCGCGCACGCTGGAGGGCTGCGCGGCCCTGGCCGACGAGCTCGATACGCGCGGCGTGCCGTTGACGCTGCTGTACACGCCGGGTGGCTCCCGTCGCGCGGCCGAATGGGTGCGTGCGCGTGCCACGCGGGGCGACGCGGTGGCGCTGCACGGCTACGACCGCCGCGTTCCCGCCGAGTTCGCCTCGCTGCGCGGTCACGAGGCGGGGCTGCGGCTCATCGCCGCGACAGCGGCGCTCGACGCCGAAGGCCTGCGCACCGACGTGTTCGCCCCGCCGCGCTGGCGGATCACCCCCGAGGCCCGCGACGCGCTGCGCCGCCACGGGTTCGCCGTGTGCGCGGAGGAGGCCGTGGTGCGTGACCTGCAACGAGACGGTCTCGTACGCGGGCGCGTGCACCGGGTCGGCCGAGTCGAACCCGCGGGGATGCGCAGGACGGCGGTGCGCCGCGGTGCGGCGATGCTGCCGTCGTGGGCGTCCCGGTCGGTGACGAGGCCCGCCGTCGAGTCGGGGGACGTCACCGCGGTGGTGCGGGCCGCACGGCGAGGCGGGCTGGTGCGGCTCGCCGCCGACGCACTCGATCTCGCGACGGCTCGCGGCAGGCGAGCCGTGCTGGAGGCCGTCGACGCGGCCGTCGAGGCCGGCGCCCGCCCGCGGACCT
Organism: Prauserella salsuginis; assembly: GCF_024648885.1. Classification (GTDB taxonomy): domain Bacteria; phylum Actinomycetota; class Actinomycetes; order Mycobacteriales; family Pseudonocardiaceae; genus Prauserella; species Prauserella salsuginis. Next base: position 89,673 of record NZ_JANBBF010000010.1, read on the forward strand.
ACGCCTCGCTGGGAACGTCGACGTCCGGCGTGCGGCCGTCGCCCGCCGGCGCCTGAGCGGTCGCTCGGGGTCGCGGCGAGGGGCGCCCAGTGGCCGGGAGCCGCCCCAGTGCATCTTCAGGGCGTTGAACACAGCCACGCGTCAGCGTGTCGGTGAGGGGTGGCGGTCGGGTCCGCGGGCGGGCGCCCCAAATCTTCCCCTCGCTGTCGCGCCGGCGTGCCGTCGAGGGGCGGTGGCCGCCGGCGGGAGGGGCCCGAATTCCCCTCACGACACAGAGGCGGCCGTTCCGTCACACCGTGGTCTGCTCGGCTTTCGGCAACACCCTGACCTCGGTGCCGTCCGGCGCGAGGTTGGTGAACAGTCCGTGGTGCATCGCCGGGTTGGCGAGCACGGCCTCGTGGATCGGCACGGCCAGCCGCGGCGCCACGGCGCGGAGGTAGTCGACGGCTTCGCCCGCCTTGAGCCACGGTGCCGCGGTCGGCAGGCCGAGGACGTCGACCTCCTGGTCGGGCACGAAGAACGAGTCGCCGGGGTGGTAGAAGGCGCCGTGGTCGACGAGGAATCCGACGTTGGGGATGACGGGGATGTCCTTGTGGATCGTCGCGTGCTGGCCGCCCACGACGTTCACCGCCGCGCCGCCCACGTCGAACGCGTCGCCGGGCTGCACCGTGTGTGAATCGAGGTCGACCTTGGCGACGGTGTCGCGCGATCCCGGGTCCGTGACGAGCTGTGCGCCGGGGTTGGCGGACAGGAGGCTCGGCAGCTTCTCCGTGTCGACGTGGTCGTAGTGCTGGTGGGTGATCAGCACGGCGTCGAGATCGGTGAGGTCCTCGAACCCGGAGGAGAACGCGCCGGGATCGATGAGGATCCGTGCTCGGTCGGTCTCGAGCAGGACGCAGGCGTGTCCGTAGTGGGTGACGCGCATCGATGGCTCCTCCCGCGGGGCGGCTGGTGCGATCGCCACGATATCCGCCCCTGTCCGGTCCGCAGGTGCAGGAACGCACACGATCCCTAGTTGGCACATTGCCAGTAACAGCGGCGTGGACGTACTCTCGGGGCATGACGACTGTGCTCACCGGCGAGACGTTCGAATCGTTCAACCCGGCCACCGGCGAGGCCGTCGGCACCTACCCGGTGCACACTGCGGAACAGGTCGAGGCCGCCGTGGCGAAGGCGCGCGAGGCCGCCGCCTGGTGGGACTCCCTCGGGTTCGCGGGCCGCGCAGAACGCCTGGCCGCGTGGCGCTCCGCGCTGGCCAAACGCATGCCGGAGCTCGGCAGGATCATCACCGAGGAGACGGGCAAACCGGCCGGTGACGCCCAGCTCGAGCTCGTCCTCGCCATCGAGCACCTGGCGTGGGCGGCCAAGCACGCGCGCAAGGTCCTCGGTCCGCAGCGCCGTTCACCGGGGCTGTTGCTGTCGAACCAGGCGGCCAGCGTCGAGTACCAGCCACTCGGCGTCGTCGGTGTCATCGGACCGTGGAACTACCCGGTCTACACGCCGCTCGGTTCGGTCAGTTACGCACTCGCCGCGGGCAACGCCGTGGTCTTCAAGCCGTCCGAGTTCACACCGGGCGTGGGCAAGTGGCTCGTCGAAGCGTTCGCCGAAGCGGTGCCGGAACACCCGGTGCTGCAGCTCGTGACGGGCCTCGGTGACACGGGAGCCGCGCTGACGAAGGCGGGCGTCGACAAGATCGCGTTCACCGGGTCGGCCGCGACGGGCAAGAAGGTCATGGCGTCGGCGGCCGAGACGCTGACGCCCGTCGTCATCGAGGCGGGCGGCAAGGACCCGCTGCTCGTCGACGCCGACGCGGACCTCGACGCCGCCGCCGACGCCACCGTCTGGGGCGCGTTCTCGAACGCCGGGCAGACATGCGCGGGTGTCGAGCGCGTGTACGTCCACGAGCGCGTCTACGACGAGTTCGTCGCCAAGGTCGTCGCCAAGGCGGAGGACGTCGACGCCGGTGAGCAGTACGGCCCCATGACGATGCCGGCACAGCTGGACATCGTGCGCAGGCACATCGAGGACGCGCTGGCCGCCGGTGGCAGGGCGCTGGTCGGCGGCGCCGGTGCGGTGGGCGACCGGTACGTGAAGCCGACCGTGCTCGTCGACGTGCCCGAGGACTGCTCCGCCGTCCGCGAGGAGACGTTCGGTCCGACCGTGACCATCGCCAGGGTCGCCGACATGGACGAGGCGATCGACAAGGCCAACGATTCGGCCTACGGCCTCGGCTCGACGGTGTTCTCGAAGGCACGCGGCATGGAGCTGGCGCGGCGGCTGCGCACCGGTCAGACGGCCATCAACGCACCGTTGTCGTTCGCGGGCATCGCATCGCTCCCGTTCGGCGGCCGTGGCGAGTCCGGGTTCGGGCGTATCCACGGGCCGGAGGGGCTGCGGGAGTTCGCGCGGCCGAAGGCGATCGCCCGGCAGCGGTTCACCGCCCCGATCGCGCTGACCTCGTTCGCGCGGTCGAAGAAAACCGAGGCGATCGTCGGCAGGCTCATCGCGAAGCTGCACGGCAAGGGCTGATCTGCGCCCTCGGCCGGCGCGGGGTGGCCGCCGTCGCCGCTGTTCTGGCATGCGTCCCCGTTGTTCCTGCGACCGCGGCGGCCGCTCGCCGCGGTCGGGTGTGCCAGGTCGCGGCGCGCGCTTCGGTGGTGCGGCTTCCGCGGCCCGTCATCCGCAGGTGCCCTGGATGTCGGGTAGCCGCGGCGCATCCCCGGAACGGCGTTTTTCGGGCGGATCGTGTGTTAAGAAGTCCCGGGTCGCAGCCACCAGTGGCAGCCACAGCAGCGAGGGGGATGGCGCATGAACCAGCCGTATCCGGGCGGATATCCGCAGCAGCCGGGTGGTCCCGGCCAGTTCGGCCAGCCCGGGCCGTACGGGGCTCCGGGAGCTCCGGGAGCTCCGGGGTACGGATACCCGCAGGCGGGGTTCGCCCCGCGGAAGCCGAGTACCGCGATGGCCTACGTCACGGCGATCGCGTTCCTGCCGGCCGTCGTGATCCTGTACATCTCGGCGACGGTGTCGACCGACTCCTCGCTCGGCAGCGAATTCGCCGCGTACATGCGCATGACGTTGACCGGCCTGGCGTTCGTGGACATATCGACCGACATCGTCGACGCGATCATCGCGGTGACTTTCTCGTATGCGTCGACCCTGCTGCTGTTCGTGGGCCTGCTGTTCGCCCGGCTCGGGTTCGCACGGTGGATCGCGGCCGGATTGGGGTTTCTCGGCTTCGCCTACTACCTGTTCGCGCCGATCAAGTTCACGCTGATCGGCTACGAGATCGCGGTGGAAGGGCAAACGTACGAAACCGAGGTGCCCTTCGAGTACATGATCTTCTCGGTGATCGTTGCGGTCGTGCTGCTGGCCGCGTCGATCATGGCCGTGCTGCCGGCGACCGGTTGCGCGATGCGCGGGGGCAAGCCGAAACAGCCGCAGGCCCCGCCGGGCTACGGACCACCGGGCTACGGACCGCCCGGCTACGGCGCCGGCTTCTGAGTCCGCCCGACCGCGTCCGCTCGACGTCGGGTCAATCCCACCCGCCGCCTAACCCGTGCCTGCGTTGCGGCCGCGCCCGGTCGTAACCCGCCTGCCCTCACCGAACGCGGAGACTCGATAGCTCTCGGTTACAAGACAACTGTCGTTGTCCTCCGAACCGGTGAGTCCGGCACTTCCGACGCAACCGACGGAATAGGCATACGTCTCCCGACGTAGAAGCCGGTGCCGACCGGCGGGGCCGAGGGGCGTCGGGGGTCTCTCGGCCCCGAAGGCCGGCTCCGGCTGTCATTGGGTTACGCTGAACGGGCTATCCGACCTGCGGAAACGCACTGCAACGCATCAAAAAAGCCCAGCAACGCGGTTCTTGACGCTAAGGAGCAGCCTGTCGTGGCCCGAGTAGTCGTCGACGTCATGCCCAAACCCGAGATTCTCGACCCACAGGGGCAGGCCGTCGCCGGTGCCCTTCCGCGGCTCGGGTTCGACGGGGTGACCGAGGTTCGCCAGGGCAAGCATTTCGAGCTCGAAGTCGACGACTCGGTCGACGACGACACGCTCGCCAAGATCGCCGAGGGCTTCCTCGCCAACCCCGTGATCGAGGACTGGACGATCCGGCGGGTGGAGCAGTGACCGCTCGCATCGGCGTCATCACCTTCCCCGGCACGCTCGACGACGTCGACGCCGCCCGCGCGGTGCGGTACTCCGGCGCCGAGGCCGTCTCGCTGTGGCACGCCGACGCCGACCTCCACGGGGTCGACGCGGTCGTCGTGCCCGGCGGGTTCTCCTACGGCGATTACCTCCGCTGCGGTGCGATCGCCAGGTTCGCGCCCGTGATGACGTCCGTGATCGACGCCGCGGCCAAGGGCATGCCGGTGTTGGGAATCTGCAACGGCTTCCAGATCCTGTGCGAGGCGGGTCTGCTGCCGGGTGCGCTCGTGCGCAACGACAAGCTGCACTTCGTGTGCCGCGACCAGTGGCTGCGCGTCGAGAACAACACGACGGCGTGGAGCACGCGCTACGACTCCGGCGCCGAGGTGCTGATCCCGCTCAAGTCCGGCGAGGGCAGCTACATGGCCGACAAGCCCACGCTCGAGCGTCTCGAAGGCGACGGGCGCGTGGTGTTCCGGTACGTCGGCGAGAACCCCAACGGGTCGCGCAGCGACATCGCGGGTGTCGCCGACGAGCGGGGCCGGGTCGTCGGACTGATGCCGCACCCCGAGCACGCCATCGACGCGCTCACGGGACCGTCGGACGACGGTCTCGGCATGTTCTACTCCGCGCTCGACGCGCTCGGCGTCGCGGCCTGAGCCGGTACGGCCACTCCCAGTAGCCCGGGCAGGTCCGCGACACTCGGCAACAAGTGGGTGTGCGGCACCGCACCGAGGTCCGTGACGTCGTACCCGCCGGTCAGGACGCCGACGATCGTGCCGGCCCCGGCGTTGTGGCCCGCCTCGAGATCGCGGCGCGTGTCGCCGGCGACGACGATGTCCGCGACGGCTTGCACGCCGGTGCGTTCCATCGCACGGAAGATCATGTACGGGGCGGGCCTGCCCGCGGGGACGTCGTCGACGCACACGACTGCGTCGAGCACGCCGGAGGTCCAGCCGATCGTGTCGAGCAGACCGTCCACGACGGACCTGTCGAATCCGGTGGTCAGTGCGACCTTGATGTCCGCGGCTCGCAAGGCGGCGATCGCCTCGGGCACGCCCGGCAGTGGACGTGGTGGCCGCGATCGGTATGCGGCGTCGAGCCTCGCGTGAAAGTCCGTGAATCCGGACTCCACAACGGACGGATGGGGTGGCTGGCCCGTGCCGTTCTCCAGGAGTCCTGCGATGGCCTCCTTCTTGTCGGCGCCCATCCAGCATTGAATGTCCGTTGTGGATGGTGATGCACCGGCGGCGCGGACGGCGCCTTCGAGAGCCGTGTAGACGGCACCCTGCTCGTCGACGGTCGTGCCTGCGATGTCCAGTACGGCGAGTGCGGTCACGACGCCGACCTCCAGTTCCTGGCGAGTGTGGGTTGTGCCTGCTGCGAGTTCTCGATGGCGAAGCCGACGAGTTCGGGGCGATAGCGGTCGTCGGAGTACTCCACGGGCCTGCCGTCCACGCCGGTGGCCCTGCGCTGTTCCCGGAGGAGAGGTGCGCCGGGTGCGACGCCCAGCAGTTCGCTGTCGGCCTCGTCGGCGGCCACGGCGTCGACGAGATGCCGGGCGAGGCTCATGTCGACGCCCTGGCCGCCGAGGAACGCGTAGATCGACCCCGAATCGCAGTCGTGATCGAACAGCAGCCGGCCGACGGGTTCGACGAACGTCGTGCGCTCGAGCATGGTCGGGGTGTCGTCGATGAGTCGCAGTCGCAGTAGCTGGACGACGGGCTCACCCTCGTCGAGCAGGAGCTCGTCGGCGATCTCCGCCGTCGCGGGCCTGCGTGCGATCTCCAGTGTGCGCTGGCCGGGGTTGCGGCCGAGTCCGTGCACCCAGCTGGAGAACGACAGGAACGTTTCGAAGGGCTGACTCAGTACCTGGCGCCGGACGACGGGTGGCTTGCCGCGGCCACCGCCGATCATGCCCTCCGTGCGCAGCGTCGCGAGTGCCTGCCGCACCGGTCCACGCGAGGCGTCCCACTGTGCGCACAGCTGCGATTCGGACGGCACCGGGGTGCCCACGGGCAGCTCTCCCGAGGAGATCAGGCGGCGCAGGTCGGCGGCGATCTGCTCGTGCAAGGGCGTCTCCATGGCGGTGACTATACATGTCGAGATGCTCGTTAACTGCTGATGAACAGGTCAAATACAGACATCCTTGTTTGTTGACGCGATTACAGCGACTCGAACAGGCTTCTTGTCATGACAAGTTGTTCGGAGCTCGGCACGGCCGACGTCGTCGTGATCGGTGCGGGCATCGTCGGGCTCGCGCACGCGTACGAAGCCACCGAGCGAGGCTTGTCGGTCGCCGTCGTCGAACGGGACGAACGAGCGAGCGGCGCTTCGGTGCGCAACTTCGGGCACGGCTGCATCACCGCGCAGGACGGGCAGGCACTCGACTACGCACTCGCCGCCCGCGACACGTGGCTGCGGCTGGCCAAGGAAGCCGGATTCCACATCGGCGAAGCAGGCACGGTCGTCGTCGCCAGGGCAGCCGACGAGCTCGAGTTGCTCACCGAGCTCGCCGAGTACCGGGACGGCCAGGTCGATCTGCTCGACGAGCGCGCAGTCCTGGACCGCGTACCCGTGGCCGGAGCGATCGGGGGTGCGCACTTCCCGCTCGACATCCGAGTCGACCCGCGGGAGGCCGTTCATGCCGTGGCCGCCTCGCTCGCCGACCGGGGCGTGACCTTCCACTGGTCCACGACCGCCCACACGATCGGGACCGGTGAGGTCGGCACCAGCAGAGGCGTGCTGCGTGCGAGCCACGTCGTCGTCGCGGTCGGCCACGACGTCGACCGTCACTTCCCCGGACTGGCCGCGCAGCGTGCCGTCCAGCGGTGCTCGCTGCACATGCTGCGGGTGGCCGAGCCGCACGGCAGGGACGTCGACTGCGCCGTGCTGACCGGGTTCTCGATGCTGCGCTACGCGGCTTTCGCGGCGTGCCGGAGCCACGACGCCGTGCGTTCCCGGCTCGAACGTGATCACCCTCGCCTCGTCGACGCCGGTCTGAACCTGATGTTCACCCAACTCCCCGGCGGCGACCTGACGATCGGCGACACGCACGCCTACCAGGCCACGGTGCCGCCGTACCGCGCGGAGCACCTCGACGAACTCGTGCTCGCGGAGACCGCGCGACTGCTCGGTGTTCGGTCGCTGGCCGTGCGCGAACGGTGGACCGGCGTGTACGCCTCCGCGCCCGACCCGTTCCTGGTCGAGACCCCCTGCGACGACGTCCGCGTCGTCGCGGTCACCTCCGGCATCGGCATGACCACAGCGTTCGGGCTCGCCCCGGCCGTTCTCGACGACCTGCTCGCTTGACGAATCCTCCCCAACCCTCCCCACCCCGAGGAGATCGCACCATGCATTCCCCGATGAATCGGTTCGCCATGTTCGCGGCGACCGCGACGTTCGTCCTCGCGACGGGTACGGCGTGCGGCACCACCCAGGACGGCGCAGGTGGCGCCTGCCCGGACGGCGGGGTGCGCTTCGGCATCGAACCGTACGAGGACCCGGCGAAACTCACGCCCGCATACCGGGTCCTCGCCGACGCCCTGCAGCGGAAGCTGGACTGCAACGTCGAGCTGAAGATCGTCGACGACTACGCCGGCGAGGTGCTCGCGATGCGCAACGAGCAGCTCGAACTGGCCCAGTTCGGCCCGCTCGGGTACGTGTTCGCCAGCCGCAAGGCCGACGCGGAGCCGCTCGCCTCGTTCGCCGACGCCGAGGGCCGGCTGACGACCTACACCGGCGGCATCTGGGTTCCGAAGAGCTCCGGCATCCGCGACATCGAGAACCTGCGGGGACGCACGCTCGCACTCGGCGAGGTCGGTTCGACCTCCGGTGACGCGCTGCCGCGCTACGCGCTGCGCACAGCGGGACTCGCCGAGCAGGACGTCAAGATCGACTATGCGGGCGGTCACCCGGAGGCGCTGCTCGCGCTGACGAACGGCAAGGTCGACGCGGCCGAGATCAACAGTCAGCAGCTGGCGGCGGCGAAGGCGGAGGGGACCTTCGACGAGTCCCGATACCGGCGGATATGGCAGTCCGAGCCGATCCCGAACGATCCGATCACGGTGCGGGGAAACCTCGCACCCGAGTTCAAGGAGCGCCTCAGGGAGGCGCTGCTGGATCTCTCCCCCTCCGACATCGCGAAGGTCGGCCGATACCTCGACGTCGATCCGCCGGGTCCGCTGGTCGAGGTCGACAGGAAGACCTACCGGCCGCTGTTCCGGCTCGCCGACACACTGGGTCTGAGTGAAGACGATGCCTGACGGGTCGGCGCTGCGGATCAGCAACCTGCGCAAGTCGTTCGGCGAGCACCGAGTGCTCGACGGCATCGACGTCGACGTGCGTGCGGGCGAGTTCGTCGCCGTGCTCGGTGCGAACGGATGCGGGAAGTCGACGGCGCTGCGCTGCGTGGTCGGGCTGGAACGGCCGGATGCCGGGGAGATCACCGTCGACGGTCGTCCCGCCATGGTCTTCCAGCGGATCCACCTGGTGAACCGGAGGAGCGCGCTCGACAACGTGTGTGCGGGTGCGCTGGGCCGGCTGCCGTTGCGCCGGTCGCTCTCGCCGCGGCTGTTTCCCCGCGAGCTGCGAGAGGAAGCCATGTGGTGTCTGGAACGCGTCGGCCTGGCCGATCATGCCGGCCGGCGGACCGGCCGGCTGTCGGGCGGGCAGCAGCAGCGGGTCGCGATCGCGCGAGCCCTGTGCCAGCGCACGAACGTGCTGCTCGCCGACGAACCGGTGTCCGCGTTGGACCCGAGCGCGGCCGTGCGGATCAGTGAGCTGCTGGCGAGCCTTGCCGCCGAGGGGCTCGCCGTGGTGGCCGTGTTGCATCAGCCGCAGCTGGCCGTCCGGTGCGCCGACCGCATCGTGGGGCTCAGCGGCGGGCAGGTGACGGTCGACGCGCCCACTGGAGCGGTGTCGTCCGCGGAACTCGACGCGCTCTACGTTCCGGGCGGGGTGGTCGTATGACCGCCGCAGCTCCGGAACGTCGTGGCACGAGCGAACCACCCCGCAGGCCGTGGCCGTCGGCGATCACACTCGGCATCGCCGGGGTCGTCGTTGCCCTGCACGTCATCGCGTGGAACGCGACCGGGTTCTCGCCCGCCGCCCTCGTGGCGGGCTGGGAGGGTATCGCCGACTTCTTCGCGGAGGCACTGCCACCGGACCTGGCATGGGACGACGTCGTACGGCCCAGCATCGACGCCGCCGTCGTGACCCTGGGGATCGGGTTGCTCGGCACCACGCTGTCGGTGCCGTTCGCGTTGGTGCTCGCGCTGCTCGCGGCGCGGGCGACGACCCGCGGTTCAGTCACCTATCAGCTGGCGCGCGGTGTGCTGTCGTTGCTGCGTGCGGTGCCCGACGTCGTGTTCGCACTGGTGTTCATCACGGCCGTGGGCCTCGGTCCGTTCGCCGGTGTGCTCGCACTGGTGTTCCACAACACCGGGGTGATGGGCAAGCTGTGGGCCGAGGCGATGGAGGAGACGGACCTCGGCCCGCGCGACGCTCTCAGAGTGGCGGGAGCCAGCAGGGCGCAGCAGGCCGTGCACGCGGTCCTGCCGGCGACGCTGCCGCAGCTGGTCGGCCTCCTGCTGTACCGGTTCGACGTGAACGTGCGGTCCTCGCTCGTGCTCGGTCTCGTCGGTGCGGGCGGGATCGGGTTCCTGATCAACCAGTCGATCAAGCTGTTCCGGTTCGACGAGATGGTCACGCACCTGGTCGTGGTGCTCGTCCTGGTGATCGCGGTGGACCAGTTGTCGGCCCTGATCCGCAGGCGCCTCGGCGTGTGACGGGTGGCCCGCAGGCCGCGCCGCGTAGTCGTCCACACCCGTTCGGTCGTCGACGCTCGCGCGGCCCGGCGCCCCGGTGCCTCCAGTGCCGGGGCGGCGCGGGCAGCAGGTGTGACCTGCGCCGATGGCCGACACGGCGGTTCCGGCCGGAGCGGACCGGGCCACCGGTGCTTCACGTGGCCACGTACCCTGGGGGTCGTGGCCACTGATACGACCCTGACCGACACCACCGCCCGTGCCGCGGAGACGCCCGACGCACCGCAGCCTTACGCCGAGCTGGGCCTCGCCGACGACGAGTATCAGCGCATCCGCGAGATTCTCGGCCGCAGGCCCACCGAGGCCGAACTGGCGATGTACTCGGTGATGTGGAGCGAGCACTGCTCGTACAAGTCGTCGAAGAGGCACCTCGGCTACTTCGGTGACACCACGACCGCCGAGATGCGTGAGAAGATGCTCGCGGGCATCGGCGAGAACGCGGGCGTCGTCGACGTCGGCGACGGCTGGGCCGTCACCTTCAAGGTCGAGAGCCACAACCATCCCTCCTATGTGGAGCCGTACCAGGGTGCGGCGACGGGTGTCGGCGGCATCGTGCGCGACATTCTCGCGATGGGTGCGCGTCCGCTGGCCGTCGCCGACCCGCTGCGGTTCGGCCCCGCCGACGCCGAGGACACGCGCCGCGTGCTGCCGGGTGTGGTCGCGGGTGTCGCCGGTTACGGCAACTGCCTGGGCCTGCCGAACGTCGGCGGCGAGGTCGTGTTCGACCGGACGTACGCCGGCAATCCGCTGGTCAACGCGATGTGCGTCGGCGCGATGCGGGCCGAGGACCTGCACCTGGCGCACGCATCCGGCACCGGCAACAAGATTATCCTGTTCGGTGCGCGTACGGGTCTCGACGGCATCGGCGGCGTGTCCGTGCTGGCGAGTGCGACGTTCGACGGCGACGAGAGCGCCGGTGGCCGCAAGAAGCTGCCGAGTGTGCAGGTCGGCGACCCGTTCACCGAGAAGGTGCTCATCGAGTGCTGCCTCGAGCTGTTCGCCAAGGACGTCGTCGTCGGCATCCAGGACCTCGGCGGCGCCGGTCTGTCGTGCGCGACGTCCGAACTGGCGGCGGCCGGCGACGGCGGCATGTACATCGACCTCGACCGGGTTCCATTGCGGGCCGAGGGAATGACGGCAGCGGAGATCCTGTCGAGCGAATCGCAGGAACGCATGTGCGCGGTCGTCGCCCCGTCCGATGTGGACGCGTTCATGGAGATCTGCCGGAAGTGGGACGTCATCGCCACCGAGATCGGCGAGGTCACCGACGGTGCCAACCTCGTGATCAACTGGCACGGCGAGACGGTGGTGGACGTGCCGCCGCGGACCGTCGCCCACCAGGGCCCGGTCTACGACCGTCCCTACGCGCGGCCCGCCTCGCAGGACGACATCCAGTCGGCCACCCCGGATTCACTGACCCGTCCGTCCACTCCGGACGAACTTCGGGACACACTGCTGCGCCTGGTCTCCTCGCCGGACCTGGCCTCGCGTGACTGGGTCACTCAGCAGTACGACCGCTACGTGCGTGGCAACACGGTCCTCGCTCAGCCCGCCGACTCCGGCATGATCCGCGTCGACGAGTCCACCTCACGGGGTGTGGCCGTGTCGACCGACTGCAACAGCCGGTACGTCTACCTCGACCCGTACCGGGGCGCGCAGCTGGCGCTGGCCGAGGCGTACCGCAACGTCGCAACCGGCGGCGCGCAGCCCCTGGCCGTGACGAACTGCCTGAACTTCGGCTCCCCCGAGGACCCGGGCGTGATGTGGCAGTTCGAACGGGCCGTGCACGGGCTGGCCGACGGGTGCGCCGAGCTGGGCGTGCCCGTGACGGGCGGCAACGTCAGCTTCTACAACCAGACCGGCGACACCGCGATCCTGCCCACGCCGGTGGTCGGCGTGCTCGGCGTGATCGACGACGTGCGGCGCCGCATCCCCACGGGCATCGGCAACGAGCCCGGCGAATCGCTGCTGCTGCTCGGCGACACGCGTGACGAGTTCGGCGGTTCGGTGTGGGCGCACGTCGTCCACGGTCACCTGGGCGGAACGCCGCCCGAGGTCGACCTCGAACGCGAGCGGCTGTTGGCGGAGATCCTCGTCGCGGGCTCGCGCGACGGCATGATCTCGGCCGCGCACGACCTGTCGGACGGCGGGCTCGCGCAGGCGATCGTCGAGATGGCACTGGTCGGCCAGTGCGGTGCTCGCCTCCTGCTCGACCCCGACGCCGATCCGTTCGTCCAGCTGTTCTCCGAGTCCGCGGGCCGCGCGCTGGTCGCCGTCCCGAGAACCGAGGAACTGCGCTTCACCGAGATGTGCAGCGCACGCGGTCTGCCGTGGCGTAAGGCCGGTGTCGCCGACGAGCAGTCCGACCAGCTGGAGATCCAGGACGTCGCCACCTTCGGCCTCGACGAGCTGCGCGAAGCCTGGGAAGGAACGCTGCCGAAGCTGTTCGCCTGAGCAGGATTCGCAGTCCGCGAACCACCGGTTTGTGAACCAGCCGCCCCGTGGTCCGATGTGGACCACGGGGCGGTTCGCTGTTCCGTGCGGGCGTTCGCCCGTATTACGCGGGTGCCAGACCCGGTGCCGCGATGCCTCCGATGAGAACGTCGACGACCTGCCGCGCCAGGTGTTGTATGTCCTCATCGGACTGGTCGTCGACCCGGCGGTACCACATGTCGACGGCGTTGAGGCTGCTCAGCAGTGTTCGCGTGGCCAGGGCGGCGTCGACGTCGCGGACCGAGCCGTCCTCGATTCCCTCGGCCAGTACGCGGTGGAAGAGCCGCTCGTAGTCCCGTCTGAGTTCGTTCAGCGAGGCGAGCGCATCGCGCTGGCGGATCTTCAGCTCCGTCGACTCCTTGGCGCGCACGCCCTGGTGGACGACGTTGTGGTAGGCGATGTCCCGCATCAGGTTGAGCACATGGGCCAGTGACATCGCCACGAGCCGCTGCCGGCCGTTCCCTTCACCGCTGGCGTGCGGCTCCACGTGATCGCGTACGCGGCGCATGCCTTCCTCGTACACGGCGAGGAACACGTCGAACTTCGAGCGGAAGTGGTAGTAGATCAGGCCCTTGGTCGCACCCACGTCGTCGGCGATGTCGTCGATCGTGGTGCTTCCGAATCCGCGCTGCATGAACGCCTCGGCGGCCGCGTCGAGGATGCGTCCCTTGACGCCACTGTCCACCTCGGAGCTCGTAGTCAACGAATCCTCCATCGTTCGCCGTAGTTGCACATCATGTCACCGCCGCCGGCCGGACGTACTCGGTCGGTGTTGACGCAACGTGTCCCGGACCACATAATACGCGGTAGTATCCCAGGTGAAAGGGCTGGTGGCCGTGAGTTTCAGCTTCTCCGACAAGGTCGCCATCGTGACCGGGGCCGGCGGCGGTCTCGGCAGGGCGCATGCGCTCGCGCTCGCCGAACGCGGCGCGAAGATTCTCGTCAACGATGTCGGCGGGGCCGTCTCAGGCGGAGGGACCGACGAGCGGCCGGCCGCCGAAGTGGTCGCCGAGGTCGAACGCCGCGGCGGCGAGGCCATGGTCAGCCGGGCCGACGTCACCGATGTGCGCGACGTCGAGGGCATGGTCGCCCAGACGATTCAGCGCTGGGGACGCGTCGACATCCTGATCAACAACGCGGGCATTCTCCGGGACAGGTCGTTCGCCAAGATGGACGTCGAGGACTTCCGCCGCGTTCTCGACGTGCACCTCATGGGCGCGGTGCACTGCACGAAGGCCGTCTGGCCGCACATGGTGCAGCAGGGGTTCGGGCGGGTACTGATGACGACGTCCGGATCCGGCATCTACGGCAACTTCGGCCAGACCAACTACGGTGCGGCCAAGTCGGGCGTCGTCGGCCTCATGAACGTGCTCGCGATCGAAGGCGCGCGCAAGGGAATCCACGTCAACACCCTCGCCCCGACGGCCGCGACCCGGATGACCGAGGACCTCATCGACCCGGACACGACGGCAGTGCTCGAACCGGAGTCGATCGCCCCCGGTGCACTGTTCCTCGTCTCCGATGCGGCACCGAACAAGACGATTCTCGCCGCCGGCGCCGGTGTCTTCGCGGTGGCACGCATGGAGGAGTCCGCGGGCGTGTACCTGCCGGAGGAGGCGCGCCTGCCGGAGACGGTCGCCGACCGCTGGAGCGAGATCAGCGACATGTCCGCATCCGTGGTGACCGGATCCGCGTTCGACCAGACTGCCCGCTACGTCGAACTCGCGGGCGCGCACAGTGAGCCGACAGGAGTGCCGCAGTGACGAACCCCGACACGACGAACCCCGACACGACGAACGCCGGTGCGACGAATGCCGGTGGGACGAACGCCGGTGGGACGAATGCCGGTGCCGTGAACGGTGCGACGATGAAGCCGGCGGCGCTGTTCGACGTCTCCGGCAAGACGGTGGTGGTCACCGGCGGTTCCCGGGGAATCGGTCTGATGATCGCCAGGGGATTCGTCGAATCCGGTGCCACGGTCGTCATCTCGTCCCGCAAGGCCGACGCGTGCCGGCAGGCGGCGGAGGAATTGTCCGCCTCAGGGGGAACGTGCATCGCCCACCCCGCCGATCTGTCCACACCGGATGGCATCGCGAGCCTGGTCGAACGGGTACGGGAGATCTCGCCCCGGATCGACGTACTGGTCAACAACGCGGGTGCGACGTGGGGCGCGCCGATCGACGAGTTCCCGGACAGTGCGTTCGACAAGGTTTTCGACGTCAACGTCAAGGCGGTTTTCGCGCTGACCCAACGGCTGCTGCCCGAGCTGCGGGCCGCGTCGCGTGAGGGTGATCCCGCGCGCGTCATCAACATCGGCTCGGTCGACGGCATGACGGTATCGGCGTCGGACAACTTCTCTTACGGTGCCAGCAAAGCCGCCGTGCACATGCTCACGCGCAAACTCGCCGCTGTCACGGCCGCCGACGGCATCACGGTCAACGCCATCGCGCCGGGGCCGTTCCCCAGCAAGATGATGGCCTACGCGCTGGACGATCCCGAGCTGCGTTCGGGGGTGCTCCAGCGAATCCCCCTCGGCCGTACGGGAACTCCGGAGGACGCCGCCGGAACCGCGATTTTCCTCGCTTCTCGTGCCGGTGCGTATCTCACCGGAGTGGTCATTCCGGTGGACGGTGGACTGACCGGCGCCCGGTGACGACCGGACGCTACGACCGGCAGGACCGCAACACCGCAAGACCGGAGGCGGTGACCATCGCAGCGTGCCGTCCGCACGAGCACCGCCGTCGCCGGCACGTACTCGCCCGAAGTGCCCAACCATCTTCACCGCGGAGGATCGTCGAATGACCCCAGTCGTCGTCATCATGCTGGTGTACTTCCTGCTCATGTTCGCCATCGGGTACTGGGCGAAATCTCGCATCAGGTCCTCAAAGGACTTTCTGGTTGCTGGTCAGACGCTCGGCTTCTTCGTGATGGCGATCGGCACGTTCTCGTCCATCCAGAGCGGGTTCGGCATGATCGGCCACACCGCCAACACCTATTCGTGGGGTGTGCAGGCGCTAGTGGCGGCTGCGTTCCTCGTGCCGTTGGCGTTCGCGCTTTCCTGGTTCCTGCTCGGGTCCCGGCTGTACCGGCTGGCGCGGAAGTACGAGGTGTACTCGGTACCCGACGTGATCCGCATCCGGTATCCCGGAAAGGCGGCTCACGTGTCCATGTCCGTCGCGATGTTCGTCGGCTCGGTCGCGTACATGACCGCGCAGGTCACGGCCACGGGCGTCATCGTGAGTCTCATCTTCGACACCTCGGTGTCCACCGGTGCGATCATCGGCTCGGCGGTCGTGGCGGTGTACACGGTCGCGGGCGGGATGCTGGCCGGTGCCTGGACCGACTTCATCCAGGGGCTGCTCATGGTCGGACTGTCGGTGGGCGCCTTCTTCGTGGCCACCGGCACCGTCGGCGGCTGGGGCTCCATGCTCACCACCATCAGCAACTACGACCTCGACTTCCTTCGCCTGGACGCCTCGCAGCCGCTCACCTACGTCTACACCTTCGTCCTGCTCGCGATCCTCGGTATCGCCGCGCAACCGCAGCTCATCACCAAGTTCCTGATGCTGCGGTCGTCCTCGGAACTGAAATGGGGCGCGCTCGTGGCCGCACTGGCATACGGCATCACGACGCTGTTCGCGCTCGGCGTCGGACTGTCGGTGCGCGCACTCACGATCCAGGGGCGGGCGCCGGAACTCGAGAACGTCGACAACACCGCCACGTGGTTCCTGGACAACATGGTCTCGCCGGTGTTCGCCGGGTTCGTGCTCGCCGGGCTGCTCGCCGCCATCATGTCGAGCTCCAACTCCTTCATCGCCGTCGGCGCCTCCTCGCTGATGCGGGACCTCACCGGCGCACTCGGCATCACCGTGCGCAACGAGGTGCGCTGGGCACGTCTCGCGAGCGTGTTCGTGGTGGCGTGCGCCCTGGTGTTCACGCTCTACCTGTCGCAGGTGGTGTTCCTGTTGGGCGCCCTCGGATTCGCCGCCTTCGCGGCCGCGATCTTCGGGCCGCTCGCGCTCGGGCTGTACTGGCGGCGGGCGACCGGGCTCGCCACCGCCGTCGCGATCTCCTTCGGCATCGTCGCGAACCTGGTCACCACGGCCCTCACGTCGCAGGAGATCATTACGATTCCCGACTACATCGAGGCCGGTGGCTTCATCACCGTCGTGGGAATCCTGATCTTCATCGTCGTCTCGGTGGCCCTACCGTCCCGCGCATGCGCCGATCGATTCACCGAGATGCACGACATGCGGTCACCGACGTCGACCGCCGCCGAGTAGCGGCACACCACGCTCGCGCCAACCCTCCACCTAAGGATGTCCGAATGAGTATCGATCGCACGGACGCGTTGGTCGCCGCGATATTCGTGGTCGTCACGGGCGTCACCGTCGGAGTGGTCTTCGACGTCTGGCACCTGGTGTACTACGCGATCCCCAGTCTGGTGACTGTCTTCATGCTGATGGGGTCGCTCAACCGGCGTGACGAATGGAAACCGGGAGCGACGGCCCGCATCGTGTCCTTCGGGGCGGTGCTGACGATGCTGTTCGTCGTGTCGAACGCGACGCTGCACAGCAGCGGGGTCATCGGTGGCCTGCCGGCGTCGACGGCCGTGTTCGTCTACGTGATCTGGCCCCTGACCAGCGTGGTCGGCCCGCTGCTGTTCGCGTGGGTCTACCACACCTGGCTCCGCCACGATGTCGACGACGCCGAAGCGCATTCGGCCACGCAGTGACCGAGCCACGGCAGCTGTGCCACGACTCGTCAGCCCGGCGAAAGGTTTGCATTCTCATGCCACCCGAAGAGTTTCCGCTGTGTGACGTCCCGAAGTACCACGCCGGCGTCATGCCGAACACCGTCGCGGTCCGTTGCGGCGGCGACGAGCTGACCTGGGCCGAACTGCACCGCGCGAGCAACCGTGTCGCCCACGGGTTGCGACGCTGCGGGGTGTCGATCGGCCGCATCGTCACGCTCGCGCTGCCGGGCGGCGTCGACATGATCGTGTCGGCATTCGCCTGCTACAAGGTGGGCGCGATTCCCCAGCCGCTGTCGACCACGCTGACCGAGCGGGAACGGGACGAGATCCTCGCACTGGCCGAGCCTGCTGCGGTCGTCGTGGACACCGAACGTTCCGGCGTTCCCGGTGCGACCACTGTGGACCGGCTTCGAGAACTCGGTGCCACGGACGAGGATCTGCCCACTGTGGTCGCACCGTCGTGGAAAGCGCCCACCTCCGGCGGCTCGACCGGCCGCCCGAAGATCATCCTGTCCGGCAAGCCCGCGACGTACCGAGCCTTCGACGCGGAGGTCTGGGGCATCCGACCGGAGGACCGGCTCCTCGTACCCGCGCCCCTGCACCACAACGCGCCGTTCGGCACGGCCATGGCAGGCCTGTTCACGGGCGCCACGGTCACGCTGATGCGGAAGTTCGACCCCGCGGGCACGCTCGAGGAGGTGAGCCGCCACGCGATCAGCTGGCTCTATCTCGTACCGACGATGATGCGCCGGATCCACGCTCTCCCCGACGACGTCAAGCAGCGCTGCGATCTGTCCGGGCTGAGGTCCGTGTGGCACGTCGCCGAGCCGTGCCCGCCGTGGTTGAAACGGGCGTGGATCGACTGGCTCGGCGCGGACGTGATCTGGGAGCTCTACGGCGGCACCGAGGCGCAGGCGGGATGCACGGTGAACGGCCGCGAGTGGCTGGCCCATCCCGGCACGGTGGGCCGCACCACGTGGGGCGAGATCAAGATCGTGGACGTCGACGGCGCCGAGGTGACGACACCCCGAACGCCGGGTGAGATCTACCTGCGGCCGGCCCCGGAGAGCCCCGAACCGTACCGGTACATCGGCGCGGAGGCGAAAGAACTCGACGGCTGGGAATCACTCGGAGACGTGGGCGAGTTCGACGAGGACGGGTACCTCTACCTGCACGATCGTCTTTCCGACATGATCATCGCCGGCGGGGTGAACATCTACCCCGCCGAGGTCGAGAACGCACTCGTCGAGCATCCGGCCGTGCTTTCCAGCGCCGTGATCGGACTTCCCGATCCGGATACCGGCAACCGTGTACACGCCATCGTCGAAACACCCGACGGCGATGCCGTGTCGGCTGCGGAGATCGCGGCACACGCCGGTGCGCGGCTGGCTCCGCACAAGCGGCCGAAGAGTATCGAGATCGTGCACGAACCGCTGCGGGACGACACGGGGAAGATGCGCCGCTCGGCGTTGCGCGCCGAGCGGCTCACCTCCTGACTGCAGCTCCCTGAACACGGCATTCGCCGGTGGGCCGACGTGTTCCTGTCCTTGTCCGCGTCGAACGCCGAGCCGAGCCGGGCCGATGCGTGGCACCGGTGTCCGCGTCCGGAGATCCGGGAGGTCGCCGGCCGCGGAAGGGAGCGCCCCCGGCTTACTGGTTGGCGTCCTCGATGTCGTCGATGCACCAGCCGTCCTGGTCCTTCAGGATGAGCTCGCCCTGGCTGGTGTTGCTCTTGCCCTGGTACTGGACGTCGAGCTTGATCGGGACGCGTGCCTCGTCGCCGTCCTCCGTGGAGTCGCCGGTGACCGCGAACGTCATGGTCATCTCGTCGGGCATGTCCTCAAGCTGACTGACGTCGCCGGCCGACTCCGCGCTGCACGCGACCTCCTTGAGCACGTCCACGTCCTTGTTGTTGAGCGCCTCGACGGCCTTCTCGGCCACGTCGTCGGGGCTGTCGCCGGTGAGGAATCCCGGTGCCCAGAACGCGGTGATGACGAACGCGGCGATGACCACGACGGCGCCCCCGCCGATGCCGGCGATGAGGCCGGTCTTGTTCTTCTTCGGCGGCTCGCCGAAGCCGCCCTGCTGCGGGTAGCCCTGCTGCGGCTGGCCGTACGGCTGTTGACCGTAGGGCTGTTGACCGTAGGGCTGCTGGCCGTACTGGCCCTGCTGGCCGTACGGCTGCTGGCGGCCGCCCTGCGGGGGCTGGCCCTGCTGTGGATAGCCGCCCTGGCCCGGGTATCCGCCCTGCTGGGGGAACCCGCCGGACTGGGGGTAGCCACCTGGCTGCTGGCCGGGCTGCCCCCCGTACGGGTCGGGCTGACCGGGCTGGGGTGGGTACGTCATGGCGGGCTCCCATTTCCTCGCGCGCGCGTGCGTCTTCCGACGTCCAACGGACAGTGAAACTACTTCATATGCAACGACTTGGACGGGCCGGTACCCCGGCCGGGTTCCCAAGATCGTCTCCACGGGCGTGAGCTCCCCGTGTGTGCCCGGCCGACCACGTTCCGTCCCGCAGGAGGGTGGTGCAGTCCTCGTGCGCCGTCGTCGCCCGGATGCGAGTTACGACGACCACCTCGACGACCACCTCGCCGCCGGCCTCGCCGCCGGCGAGGACACCGACGGCGAGGACGTCGCGGCGGGCTGCGTCAGAAGCCGGAGCCGGATCCGGAGCCGCTGTCCGCCTCAATGTCGGAGATGCACCAGCCGCCCTGGTTCTCGAGTGTCAGGTCGGCCTGCATGTTCGCGGAGTGGTCGCCGGACGTTACCTGCATGTTGAGTTTTGCCGACGCCTTGTCGGCCGAGGTCTCGTCGACCTCGGCGACCGTGGCCTGGATCTGGAGGCCGTCGGGCGCCTCGCCCTGCGGTGCGACGTCCGTGCTGCCGGCACAGGCGAGTTCCTCCATGCCGGGCACGTCGAGGTCGGACAGTGCGGCTGCGTACTGCGTCGCGGTGGCCTGAGCGCCTCCGTCGAGGCCACCGGAGTCCGTTCCGTTCGTGTCACCGGAGTCGCCGAAGCCACCGTCCTGCCCGCCGGAACCGCTGTCGCTGCCGGAGCTGTCGTCAGCGGTGCCGCCGGAGTCGTCGCCCGAGTTTCCGCTGTCCGCGGACGTCTCGGTGTCGTCACCCACGAAGAATCCCGGTGCCCAGAGCCCGGTGACGAGGACTGCGGCGATCAGCGCGACGGCGGCGGCGACGCCGACGATGAGGCCGGTCTTCTTGCCCTTCGGCTGCTGGTCGAACCCGCCGGGGCCCTGCGGAAAGCCGTGCGGCTGTCCGGGCGGCGGATAGCCGCCACCCTGCGGGGGCATGCCCTGCTGCGGAAAGCCGCCGGACTGCGGCGCTCCCGGCTGGGGTGCGCCGGGCTGGGGTGCTCCCGGCTGGGGATAGCCGCCCGGCTGGGGCCCGCCCTGGTGCGGTCCGGGCTGGCCGTAGGGGCCGGGTTGCTGGCCGTAAGGGCCGGGCTGGGGTGGGTAGGTCACGACTCCCCCTCTGCTGGTCACGCAATGCTGCTGTCATTGCATCTGCCTCGACTGGGTGACCCTGTTGCGGGTCACTCTGTCATGGCGCTATGGACGTTCGACTCGCGGCCGCCCGCTGTGGTTCCGTGTCCGGCGCGGCTGGACCGGCGGCGAGGGCCGGCGCTTCGGTGGTGCGGTGAGCCGGTCCGGACCGGTGGTGCCGTCGTCGGTGCGGTGAGGCGGTCCGGACGGGCTCAGCTAGCCGTAGCCGTAGTCCTCACTCGGGTACGAGTCTCCGCGTGCCCCAGATTTCACAGCAACATCACAACTGGGTCGCGGTCACTGTGCCACGGTGAGCACACCCCACGGTGCGGTACCGCCGGATTCCTCCCGCATCGTGGTGCACACCTCCGATCCCGGCCGCGAGGACGTCCCGGTCGCCCGCGAGGTCGGCCGCCCCGTCGGCCCGTCCGGTGGGCGGCGGGGTCAGCTCTGCGGTGGGACCAGCTCGGCGCTGGCGTCAGTTCGGCTGCGAGTCGGTGCGGCGTGCCAGTCTTCGGGGAGCTCGATGCTGTGCGCCGGATCGGCAGTGGTGTCCTCCGTCGACACGGCCACCGCCTCGCGCCAGCGGAGGTCGACGTCCCCGGCGAATCGCGCGCGGCGCAGGTCCAGCTCGCGGAAAGTCGCCTCGGTGAACCGTGCCGTGCCGTTGAACGCGACCCCGGAGAACGAACAGTCGTCGGCGAACCGGGTGCGGCGGAAGGAGGCCAGCGAGTTGAACGTCGCGTGGCTGAACGTCGCTGGCTGTTCGAAAACCGCGTCCTCGCAACGGAACCGGCCCTGCAGTCGTCCCGTGCCGGTGCGGCCACGGGTGAACCAGACCGGTCCGGTGAACACGCATCCGCTGAGATTCGAATCGCTGTGCAGGTACGCGTACCGCAGCACGACCGTGCCCATGCGACGGCGCGAGAGATCGAGGTACTCGACGGCGGCTCCGGTGAGGTCGAGATCGTAGGCGATGCCGTTCGGGTCGTCCGATTCGGATAGTAGGTGGTGCACGAGGCGCTGCGCCGTCAGTCGGACCTGTAGTTCGCGCTCGGCCTCCTCGTGCTCCTCGGATGTGGGACTGTCCGAATCGGACCATCGCGGATGCGCGTAGGGCCTGCGGAGGTAGGCGCACAGCACGTCGAGCACCGTTTGCGTGTAGTCCCTGCGGGCTTTCGCGAGTCCCGCCAACGCGTGCATGGCGCCGACCCGGACCTGGTCGGCTTCGTGACCGAGGAGTTCGACCGACCGGGCGAACCGCTCGTCCGAGACCCGGTCACCTTCGAGCGCGTGCCGCGCTTCCTCGACCCGGCGCCTGCGGTCGTTGAGCCACAATGCGTACAGCGCGATGATCGCGCCGCCCGCGAGGCCCGCGGTGCGCAGCGCGTCGCTCCGCGGCGTTCCGGGGTCCGCGATGAGCCAGGCGCCGATGGTCAGTACCGCTGCTACGGCCAGCACGAGCGTGACGGCCAGCGCGACCGACGAACGCTGCCGGGATTCCGGCGACCACGGGCGTTTCACGGCTCGTGACCGTAGTCGATCACGGCCCAGCTGTGGTGCGCCTACGTTCGATCGGCCGGCACACGACACGTCTGCACTGTCGTCATGTCGACATGGCCCCGTGTCGACCCAGGTCGCGTATCGACAGGCAGCCTGGCCAACACGGCAGTCTGGCCGACACGGCAGTCTGGCCGACACGGCAGTCTGGCCGACACGGCAGTCTGGCTACCACCGCCGCGATCCGTGCCGCCGTTCCGTCAGCCGGTCGGGCGGGGGCTGCGCAGCTCGATCCCGGGCACGGTGAGCGACTGCCAGCACCACGCTTCGCCGCGCTGTTCGAGGACGGTCTCGACGTCGACGTGGTCGCTGCTCATCGTGAGGCGGCCCGGGACGGTGGCGGAACCGTTGTGCACGGTGACGGGGCCGGTGAGACGCGCCCCTGTCGTCTGATGCGCCTGCTCGATCGCCGCCGTGACGGGACGTTCCGCACCCTCACAGGCCAGCTTCCGCAGCGCGGTCCTGTCCTGGCCGGCGAACCCGGTCATGATCCGCTGCGCGACGTTGCGGGCACCCTCGCCTGCCTCCTCGCGCGCGTCACCGCCCGCGAGGAAACCGGGCGCGACCCACGCCGTGAACGCGAACACTCCGACGAGCAGGGCCGCTCCGGCCCCGGCGATCGCGGCGAGCCGTGGGGGCCGGTTGCCGCGCGGCGGGGGAGCGAAGGCTTCCGGGCCAGGACGGTGCTGCTGCCTCCGCTGCCCGTCGTGTTCCGGACCTCCCGAGTGCGGACTGCCCGGCGGCCCTGCCGGTGGAGTCCCTGGCGGGCCTGCCGTTCCGTGGCTCGCACCGTACGGCTGTCCGTGGCCCGCCGCGGCACCGTGCTGCTGCCCGGCGCCGCCCGGGTATGGCCGCTCGGGGCCGTACCCGGGTCCGTGCGGCCCGGCTCCGTACCCGTACGAACCGGCCGGGTACGGCCCGGTGTTGTACGGCATCGCTCGCCCCCTCGTGTGATCGACCGCAGGATTGTGCCACGTCGCCGCCGCGACTCCGGTGATCGCGCGTCGAGTAGGCACGGACCCCGGACCTCACGCCCGGTTCCCGGAATGCGGAGCGGCCGGGCAGCGGGCACCGCACCCACCGCCTGGCCGTCCCGGCTCATCTGCCGGTCAGTACTCGAGGACCAACGCCATGTCGACACACCACGGCTCGGTCTCCTCGGTGTTGTTCAGTGTGAGCCGCGAGCCGTCGCTGATCTCGGTCCCGCCGACGGTGCCTGACATCGTGACCGAGGCCATGTAGTCGCTGTTCAGCTTCGCCTCGCCCAGCTCGACCTGTGCCGGGCCGTTGATGAGGTCTTCGAGGCCGCCCCTCGTCAGGGCGTTCTCGCAGAGCATGGAATTCGCCGCCTGCTTGTCGCCGGAGTTGACGGCGCTGACGAACTCATCGGCGTTGCCTCGCCACTCTTCGTCGTCGCCGTCACCGCCCGGTGCCGGGTAGTCATCGAGGTCCGACGGCTCCGGTTCCGCCATGTCGGTGCTGGGGCTCATACCACCGGGGTCCATACCGGAGACTTCGACCGACTGCCAGCACCAGGACTCGCCGTCGTTCTTCAGGCCCGCACTGGCGGGTACGTCCTGGCCTTCGATGTTGATCGTGGCTTCGGCAGTCGCGGTGTCGCCGTTGTCCTGGACGTTGCCGAGCTTGGCGCTCTGCACTGATCCTGCTGACTGGATTACGCCCTGGACGATGGGTTCGGCGTCGGAGCACACGAGCTGCTGCAGGCCCTGACTGTCCTGGTCGTTGAAGCCCTGAACGATCTTCTCCGCCAGCGCTTGGGCGCCGGAACCGGACTCACCGTCGTCTTCGTCGTCGGCGAGGAGGAAGCCGGGCGCGACCCAGGCGAGGATCGCGAAGACGCCGAACAGCAGCGCCACGGTGCCGAGGGCGATGCCGACGATCAGGCCGGTCTTCTTCTTGGGCGGCCCACCGCCCGGGTCTGCCGAGTACATGCCGTACTGGCCGGTCGGGTCATATCCCGGATACCCCTCCTGTCCCTGGTAACCCTGGTGACCGGGATATCCCTGCTGACCCGGGTAGCCCTGCTGTCCCTGGTAACCCGGCTGACCGGGATATCCCTGCTGTTCCGGGTAGCCCTGACCCGGGTAGCCCTGCCATCCGGGGTTCCCCTGCTGACCGTAGCCCTGTTGCTCCCAGCCACCCTGCTGACCGCCCTGGCCGGGCTGCGGTGGATATGTCATCGGTCGTCCCCTTCGCGCTGTAGCTGTCGAAGTGTCGCACAGCTTCTGCGCAGGTGACGGGAACTTCCGGCGATCCGGACAGGTGCGAGGAGCCCGCGGCGGCCGCGTGTCCGGTGCGGCCGCCGCGGGCGGGGAGGATCACTCGTAGTAGGTGAAGCCGGAGTCGACGCACCATCCGGTCTCGTCGAAGTTCTCGATGCTCACCTTGGTGTCATCGGTCAGCTGCTCGCCGCCGACGGTCCCGGTCAAGTAGACGTACGCGTAGTACGTGCCGCTGTCGTCGACGTCGGCCTCCTGGACCTGGGTCGGGCCGTCGATCAGTTCCTGCAGGCCGTTGCCGGTGTCCGCGTCGCTGCAGAGCACGGACTTCGCCGCCTCCTTGTCACCGGAGTTGATGGCGCTGATGAACTTGTCCATGTTGGTGCGCCATTCACCACTGCCGGTCTCGTCGGTGCTGCCGCTGTCGGAGTCGGGGACGCTCGCGCTGCTCGACTCCGCCGGGTCCGGCATCTCGGCGCTCATGTCGCCCGGATTCATGCCGGAGACCTCGACCGACTGCCAGCACCAGGACTCGCCGTCCTTCTTCAGGCCCGCGCTGACGGGGACGTCCTGGCCTTCGATGTTGACGGTCCCGTCGGCCGTCGCGCTGTTGCCGTTCTCCTTGACGTCGCCGAGCTCGGCACTCTGTACGTGGGCCGCGGACTGGATGACGCCCTGGACGATGGGTTCGGCGTCGGAGCACACGAGCTGCTGCAGGCCCTGACTGTCCTGATCCTTGAAGCCCTGCATGATCTTCTCGGCGAGGGCCTGCGCGCCGGAACCGCCCGAACCGGAGTCGTCTTCGTCATCGGCGAGGAGGAAGCCGGGTGCGACCCAGGCGAGGAGAGCGAAGACGCCGAACAGCAGCGCCACGGTGCCGAGGGCGATGCCGACGATCAGGCCCGTCTTCTTCTTGGGGGGTTCTCCACCGGGACCGCCGGGCATGCCGTACTGGCCGGTCGGGTCGTATCCCGGATACCCCTGCTGTCCCTGGTAACCCTGCTGGCCCGGATACCCCTGCTGGCCCGGATATCCGTGCTGACCGGGGTATCCCTGTTGACCGGGGTAGCCCTGCTGGCCCGGGTAGCCCTGCTGACCGGGGAAGCCTTGCTGACCGGGCTGGCCCTGTCCCGGCTGGCCGTGGCCCTGCTGTTCCCAGCCGCCCTGGCCATAGCCCTGTCCTGGTTGTGGTGGATACGTCACCGGGGCCTCCTGCTCGCGTTACGACCGCGCGGATTCTGCCACGCGGCCGTGGTTCCCCGGTGGTTCCCCGGTGGTTCCCCGGTGGTTCCCCGGTGGTTCCCCGGGTGCTCACGGAACCACCGGGCAGTCGAGACTCCTGGCTGTCGCCGCAATTGCGCGAGTGGCCGGCCGAGGCGAAGGTCGGGCTCAGGTGCGAATGTCGGTGATTCCGGTTGTCGGCCCGTGACTGCCGGTCGACTCCGATAGGCGATTCTCGCCGGTGTTCTCCTCGGCCCTTGGCCTTGTGGCCGTTGTCGAATGCCGCGATCAGCGCGCCGCCACCACGGTTGGTGGCCGAACAAGGGCCGCGACCAGCGCGTCGGCGGTGGGGTATCCGGCGCGTCGATTCCTCCCCTGCTGTCGTGAACCGCGAGGTTCGGACAGCCGGTTCGGTCACACGAACAGGCCCGGCGGGTGGTCTGCACCAACCGCCGGGCCTGCCGGAAACGGAGTCGATCAGCCGTTCGCGAGCGCCTGCAACCTGTCGTAGGCGCCGTTGAACGAGTTCTGGTCGAGCGGACTGGAGGTGTACTGCCAGAACGTGTGAAAACCCCAGCCGTTGGGCAGCGGACCCACCGAGTCGGCGTACCGCGCGACCCACAGCGGCACCGTGTCACCGAATGACTGCGCCGAGCCGACGCACATGTTCCACCAGCTCGTCGACGTGTAGATCACGGGCCAGCGCCCGGTGCGCGAGTGATAGGTGTCGTGGAAGTCGCGGACCCACGACGCCATCTGCGCCTGGTTCAGGCCGTAGCACGCGTCGTCGCCGTAGGGGTTGTACTCCATGTCCAAAGCGCCGGGCAGGGTCTTGCCGTCGCCGGACCAGCCGCCGCCGTTGTCGACGAAGTAGTTCGCCTGTGCTCGCCCGGACGACGAATTCGGCACCGCGAAGTGGTATGCACCGCGGATCATGCCGACGTTGTACGAACCGTTGTACTGCTGGGCGAAGTACGGATTCTTGTAACTGGTGGCCTCCGTGGCCTTGACGTATGCGAACCGTTTGCCCTGGCCCCACCAGTGGTCCCAGTCGACGTTGCCCTGATGGCTGGCGACGTCGATGCCGGCGACGGTGGCCTGTGCCTTCCTCCCGTCCGCGCCGACGCCTTGCGGCTGCATCGCCCGTGCCTCGGTGGCCGGAGACGAACTGTCGCCCTCGACCCTGGCGATCTGCGACCCCATCGCGTGGTTGCCGATTTCGAACGCATCGGTCTCGCCGGTGTTCGACCGTGCGGCTCCTGCCGGCGTCGTCAGCGCGCCGAGCAGGAGCGCGCCGACCGAACCGGCCACCACGGCGGTACGCATCCGCCGCCGGATTCTTCGTGCAGTGGACATGCGACGTATCCCTTCACAATGTGCCCTCGCTGTGAACGGCTTACTGCAGGTAGCCGTTCGGGCGTTGATTGTTATAGGAGTTCGCGAACTTTGTCACTAGTTGGCGTGAAAACTCCGCTGCGGGTGGGTGATGTACATCCGGAATTGCCGCTGGAACGGCAGCGGGGTCCACTCGCAGTATGAGTTGGCGCTATTCGGGTGATGTTCTCCGGCGGGAAATACGCTCGTCGTGATTCGTTCGAGTGACGACCGGTTTTCTTTTCGGGCCAGCGGGTATAAAGCACCGCCGCACGGTTTCCGTCGTCACGCATCGTTCTCGGCATTGCCGCCGAACGGTCACCGACGTCGGATCGTCACCGATCCGCCGAACAATTGCCGCCGGGGCGTCACTGCTCCGCCGAACGGTCACTGCCGCCGGGGCGTCACGGTTCTGCCGCCGCCATCTCACCGGCGGCGGTTCGGCCGCCACCACCTGCCCCGGCTGCCGCGGCCGTTCGGCGCTGCCGCCGGGGCGTCACTGCTCCTGTGCGCGTGCGTGTCGTAGGTGGTGCGCCGGAACCACGGCCGTGACGAGATCGTGTGGGTTGATCGCCAGCGGATGCTCGCCCAGCAGGTCGACGATGTCGCGGCCGAGCACCGCGCGCGCATGCGGCCACTCCGCGGGCACCAGCGACTTCTGCGTGTACGCGGGCACCAGGATGCGCCCGTCGGCGTTGTGGAACCCGATCACGGTGCGCTGCACGGGCGAGAGTGCGTAGACGAACAGCGTCGCGTCCAGGATCACCGGCGGCAGGTCCTCGGCGGGCCGGTGCTTGGTGTGCACCAGTTGCAGCAGCCGTTCCAGATCGGACGCCGGTTCCGGGTAGCCGAGCGCCTTCGGGGAGGGCCGGTACCGGTCGTTGGGGTGGAAGTCCTCCACGATCTCGCCTTCGTTGTTCACCGGATAAGCACCGACGACCGCCCAGGAGGGAACGCGTCCCGCCGGGTCGAACGCCTCGTCGATCACGTACAGCCAGCTGTTCGGGTTCGCTCGCGCGTTGGCCCGCATCTCCTTGGTGATCTTGGGATTGCGGCCCGGCCGGTGCTGGGGCTCTCCCGGTACCAGCCGGTTCGCGTCGTCCCGCTGTTCCATGTAGCTCTCCACGTTCACTGCCCTTGCCGCCGGCATTTCCGCCGCCTGCATGACCTCTTCGCGGCCCTCCTCACGCCGCCCGGGGTGGAGGCGGCCGCATCCGGTCGACGCCCACTCTAGTGTGGACACATGCCCGCATCGCGCTCGGTCGATCCCGAAGAGTTACGAGAGGCTGTCCGGAGCGTGACCGCCTGGTTGGACGGCGCCGCTCCGGCAAAACCGGACCGCAAGAAACTGGCCTCGGCAGTCCGGTTGAGCCTGCGTACCCTCGCGGCGGTCGCCCCGGGGCACAGCGTCGAGGTGCGTGTCCCGCCGTTCGGTGCCGTCCAGTGTGTCGACGGTCCGAGACACACCCGTGGCACACCGCCGAACGTGGTCGAGACCGATCCGCGCACCTGGCTCGAACTGGCGACGGGCAGGCTGCAGTGGACGGACGCCGTCGAGCGCGGTCTGGTCGCCGCGTCCGGGGCCCGCGCCGACGTCTCGCACTGGCTTCCCGTCGTTCGCGTGTGATCCGGCGCCCCGGCGGGGTCTCACCCGTCACGGTTCGCGCGGTCACGGTTTGCGGGCGACGCCTCCGGCGATGCAGTGCTGTGCCTCGTTGAGCGGCGTCAGCCGTGGACCGTCCTGCCACCAGTCGGCGAGCCGGATGACGCCGGGCTCGACGAGCTCGAGGTCGCCGAACAGGGAGCGGATCTCCTCCATGGTGCGGAACGAGCCCGAACCCATGGGACTGTGGCGGAACTTCTCCTCGGCGCGCCGGGCCATCGGCGTGTGCTCGTTCTCCGGGTCGAGGAAGTGGCTGAGCGCGACGAACGACCCGGAGGGCAGGCGCTCGTAATAGCGGCGCATGATCTCGGCGGGTTTGTCCGCGGGCCCCTCGTAGTGGTGCAGCGTGCCGATGTGCAGCAGCGCGATCGGCTCCGTGAAGTCGATGTGGGCACGCACGACGTCGTTGTCGAGCACGTCCTCGGGGGCGAAGATGTCGGCGTCGACCAGCGTGGTGTGGTCGTTCTCCTCCAGCAGCGCGCGGCCGTGGGCGAGGACCACGGGGTCGTTGTCGATGTAGACGACCTCGGCGTCCGGGTTGACGCGCTGAACAACCTGGTGCGTGTTCTCCGCGGTGGGCAGGCCGGAACCACAGTCGAGGTACTGCGTGAT
Organism: Prauserella salsuginis; assembly: GCF_024648885.1. GTDB lineage: Bacteria > Actinomycetota > Actinomycetes > Mycobacteriales > Pseudonocardiaceae > Prauserella > Prauserella salsuginis. The sequence goes on from NZ_JANBBF010000010.1 coordinate 119,069, forward strand.
GCCGGTCTGCTGCGCGAGGAAGCGCACCGAGCGGATCAGGAAGTCTCGGTTCTCGACCGCCATGTGCGCCGCGTACGGGGCCTCGGTGAGGACACCGTCGCGAACCTGCCGATCGATCTCGTAGTTGTCCTTGCCGCCGAGGAAGGCGTCGTAGACGCGCGCGATGCTCGCCCGGGTGGGGTCCACCCCCACGGGCACGCGTTCTGTCTGCGGGACGGGGCCGGTGGACACGTGAGGGGAACCTCGCCTTCGACTGGGTACGCCACGTTCGGGGAAGGAGCGTACACAGGGTAGTCGGACAAACGTGCGAGAGTAAACATCGGCATCGCCGCCGTCGGACTTGATAGCCCGGCCGGGGGCGCCTACGTTGAATGTCCGGTTGAATCTGCTGCGTTACGATGATCATTCCAGCTGGCAGCGGGTACGTGTGGGTTACCGATTTGTGGATGAAGGGGACGGAACGACCGATATGACACCCGGATCAGAGGCTTCGTGGCCGACCGGGCCGTCCACCACCGGCGTTCCTTCGCCCCGTGCCGGGATGCCGGACGCCTCCGACGACAAGGGCCCCACGGCGCGGCGCATGATCCTCGGCTCCCAGCTGCGCAGGCTGCGTGAGGCCGTGGGGCTGTCCCGCGCCGACGCCGGTTACCACATCCGCGCTTCCGAATCGAAGATCAGCCGTCTCGAGCTGGGCCGGGTGAAGTTCAAGGGCCGCGACGTCGAAGACCTGCTCACGCTGTACGGCGTGCAGGACGAGACGCAGCGGGCGACCTTCCTGGACCTGGTGGAGCAGTCCTCGCAGCCGGGCTGGTGGCAGAAGTTCAACGACTACATGCCGCGATGGTTCGACGACTACGTCGGGCTCGAAGAGGCCGCGGCGCGGATCCAGACCTACGAGCTGCAGTTCTTCCCCGGTCTGCTGCAGACCAAGGAGTACGCGCGGGCGATCATGACTCACGGGTTGCCGGAGCATGCCTCGGAGGCGGCCGATGCGCGTGTGCGGCTGCGGATGCGCAGGCAACGGCTGCTGTTCCGGCCGGACGCGCCGAAGCTGTGGGCCGTCGTCGACGAATCGGTGCTGTATCGGCCGATCGGTGGACGCGAGGTTCATCGGGCACAGCTCGACCAGGTGATCGAGCTGACCTCGATGCCGCACATCACCGTGCAGGTCGTGCCGTACGAGCGCAGCGGCTACGCCGCGGAGGGCTCGTTCACCTTGTTGCGGTTCTCCGAGCCGGAGCTGCCGAACATCGGTTATGTCGAGCACATCGCCGGTGGCGTCTACCTCGACCGGTCCGACGATGTCGAGCTCATCGGACGTGCCCTCGACCGGCTCGCCGTCGACGCCGAGACGCCGGATCGTTCGCGCCAGATGATGCTCAAGGCTCGCGCCGATACCTGAGCTCGTCGGCACCCCAGCTCGCCGGCACTCCGGCTCGCCGGCACCCGGATTCGCCGACACCCGGGATTCGCGGTTGAAGGTTAGCGGTCTGGCGGTCGCCGGTCGGCAGACCGGTTGCCGGCCGGTGGTGGCGGCGGCGCGGCCGCCGAGTTCGCACTCCGATGCTCGTGGCCGCGCATCCCGTGGTGTGCGCACGGCGCGCGTGACGCGGAGCGATGGGCGGCTACGGTCCGTCACCATTCGCCGTGACGGGTGAACCTCAGTCAGGTGTCCGCATTGCGTTCACCCGCTCGCCGACAAAGATCAACCGCTCGTCGCAGTCATGATCCCGCTCGTCGACGCCGAGTAGTCGTCGCCTCCCTGGGGCTTGCCCTGACCTGCGGTTTCTGCGCTGTGTTGCATCCGGGCGAAGTGCATCACGGGCTTTTGCACGTGCATTCACACGAGCACTAACGCGTGCTAACTTCGGTGCACACGTCAATGCACGTGCAGATGCATCCTCCAAAGGTTGAAAGTCGGGAAGGTGAGGATCATGCAGCGGATCGAGAACGGCGTCTCGTCGGAGCTACTCACCGGCGTTCAGTGGCGCAAGAGCCGGTACAGCGGCGCGATGGGCAACTGCGTCGAGGTGGCACCGCTCGTCGGCGGTGACGTCGCCGTACGGAACTCCCGTGATCCTCAGGGTCCTGCTCTCGTCTACACCCGCGCGGAGATCGAAGCCTTCGTCGCTGGCGTGAAGGACGGCGAGTTCGATGACATGCTCGTCTGAACTCGCCCCCAGCGAGGTCGAGGCCGCCCTCGGCAGGCTCATCAGCAAGGGCTACCGGTTCGTGCACCCTCGTGACACCAACGGCGACCTCGTGACGGTCGTCGGTGTGCGCATGCACGAGGCCGTGGTGGACGTGGTCAGGCTCGACGCCGAGGACGACGTCACCGCCACGCGGATGCCCTACGACGAGCCGAACATCCTCGAGCCCAAGCAGGTGCTGTGGCAGCGCAATGGCGACATGGACCGCGTCGTCGACGAGCTGCTGGAGCTGGCGGACGACCAGTTCGCCGAGCCGATCGCACCGGTCCGGACCGGCAAGGGCTGCTGGGTGCCGAACGGATCCGGCCGCGCGAAGTGGCTGCAGGCCACGGCCTGACCCTCGGACCGAACCGACAACTCGACACGACGAAGCCAACCCGGATGCGGGGCTCCGAACGCGATCATCGCGAGTCCCGCTTCTCGACACGGCCGGTTCGCCGCCGTGTCCCCTGGTCGGCGCTCAGACCGCGGCGGAGCAGTGCACCTCCCCCCTCGTCGCTGTGACGCTCGGTCTGAGCGCCATCTCACCCCGAACGGGCCGCCTCCGCGGACTAGACTGGAGGCGGCCCGTTCTCGTCCTCAGGGGAGCCCCTCGGTGCACAACGACAGGCATGACAACCTGCTCGGCGACCACCACGAACCATCGCCGGCGTCGGTCACCGACCCCGACGGCCAACCCGAAGCCGAACCCCGCGAGGAATGCGGCGTGTTCGGCGTGTGGGCACCGGGCGAGGATGTCGCCAAGCTGGCCTACTACGGGCTCTACGCGTTGCAGCACCGCGGCCAGGAGGCAGCGGGGATCTCCGCGGGCGACGGCCGTCACGTGGTGGTGTTCAAGGATCTCGGCCTCGTCAGCCAGGTGTTCGACGAGAAGTCGCTGTCGTCGCTGCAGGGGCACGTGGCGGTCGGGCACTGTCGCTACTCCACGACCGGTGGCAGCAGCTGGGAGAACGCCCAGCCGACGTTCCGCACCACCGGCGCGGGCAGCGGTATCGCGCTCGGCCACAACGGCAACCTCGTCAACACCCACGAACTGCACGAGCGCGCCCGCGAACTCGGCGTCGTCAGCAAGAACGGCGCCACCACCGACTCCGACCTGATCTGCGGGCTGCTCGCGGCGACCGCGGCCGACCAGGGCATCGAGGCGGCGGCGGCCGCCCTGCTGCCGTCCCTGCGTGGCGCGTTCTGCCTGACGTTCTCCGACGAGTCGACGCTGTACGCCGCACGCGACCCGCAGGGATTCCGCCCGCTCGTGCTCGGCCGCCTCGAGCGCGGCTGGGTCGCCGCGAGCGAGACCGCCGCACTCGACATCGTCGGCGCCTCGTTCGTCCGCGAAGTCGAGCCCGGCGAACTCATCGCGATCGACGCCGACGGCATCCGCTCCACGCGGTTCGCCAACCCGGAGCCGAAGGGCTGCATCTTCGAGTACGTCTACCTGGCGCGGCCCGACACGACGATCTCCGGCCGCAGCGTCCACGCCACGCGTGTCGACATCGGCCGCAGGCTCGCCGACGAATACCCGGCCGACGCCGACCTGGTCATTCCCGTGCCCGAATCCGGCACGCCCGCCGCGATCGGCTACGCGCAGGCGTCCGGCATCCCCTACGGCCAGGGCCTGGTCAAGAACAGCTACGTCGGGCGCACGTTCATCCAGCCGTCGCAGACCATCCGCCAGCTGGGCATCCGGCTGAAGCTGAATCCGCTGCGCGACGTGATCCGCGGCAAACGCCTCGTCGTGGTCGACGACTCGATCGTGCGCGGCAACACGCAGCGAGCGTTGGTGCGGATGCTGCGTGAGTCCGGCGCGGTCGAGGTCCACGTGCGGATCGCCTCGCCGCCGGTGCGCTGGCCGTGCTTCTACGGGATCGACTTCGCCTCGCGCGCCGAGCTCGTCGCCAACGGCGCCGACCTCGACGGGATCCGCCGTGCCATCGGCGCCGATTCGCTCGGCTACGCGTCCGTGGACTCGCTCGTCGCGGCGGCCGAACAGCCGCGCAACCGGGTGTGCGCGGCGTGCTTCGACGGCGAGTACCCCGTGGCCCTGCCCGATGAGGCGCTCATCGGCAAGCACATGCTCGAGAACCTCGGCGGTGCATCGCAGGAACTGCCCGTCGCGGGTGCGGGGTACGGTGCCGAGGACGCCGTCGGGCGTCCGTAGGTTTCCGAACACCACGCCGTCAGTAATGCCGAGTGAGGAGTCCGCGTCCCGATGAGCGAGTCTGGCCAGGAGCCGGTCGTTGACGGCTCCGGTACCGAAGGTGCCGGTGCCACGTATGCCGCGGCAGGCGTCGACATCGACGCGGGCGACGACGCCGTCGAACTGCTGAAGCCGCACGCAGCGCGTGCGACCCGCCCGGAGGTGGTCGGCGGTGTCGGCGGGTTCGCCGGCCTGTTTTCGCTGAAGCTCGACCGCTGGAAGGAACCGCTGCTGGCGTCGTCCACCGACGGCGTCGGCACGAAGATCGCGGTGGCGCAGGCGATGGACAAGCACGACACCGTCGGCATCGACCTGGTCGCGATGGTCGTCGACGACCTCGTCGTGACCGGTGCCGAGCCGCTGTTCCTGCAGGACTACATCGCCGTCGGCAAGGTCGTGCCCGAGCGGGTCTCCGCGCTCGTGGAAGGTATCTCCGAAGGCTGCGTCCAGGCGGGCTGCGCGCTGCTGGGCGGTGAGACCGCCGAGCATCCCGGCATGATGGCCGAGCACGAGTACGACATCTCGGCCACGGGCGTCGGTGCCGTCGAAGCGGCAGACGTCCTCGGCCCCGAGCGCGTCCGTCCCGGCGACGTCGTCATCGCGATGGGCTCGTCCGGCCTGCACTCCAACGGCTACTCGCTGGCGCGGCACGTGCTGCTGGACATCGCGCGGCTGCCGCTGGACGGGCACGTCGAGGAGCTCGGCCGCACCCTCGGCGAGGAGCTGCTCGAACCGACCCGCATCTACGCCAAGGATTGCCTCGCGCTCGTCGCCGAGGCGGGGGTGCGCACGTTCTCGCACATCACCGGCGGCGGTCTGGAGGCGAACCTCGAACGGGTGCTGCCGCAGGGCCTCGTCGCCCACCTCGACCGCGGTTCGTGGACGCCCGCGCCCGTGTTCGCGGTGATCCAGCAGCGCGGCAGGGTCGAGCGGGCCGAGATGGAGAAGACGTTCAACATGGGCGTCGGCATGGTCGCGGTCGTCGCGGCCGAGGACGTCGACCGCGCACTGGCCGTGCTCACCGCGCGGCACGTGCCCGCGTGGGTGCTCGGCGAGGTCAAGACGGCCGACGGCGACACCGCCGACGGTCCGCGTGCCGTGCTGTCGGGCGACCACCCGCGATTCTGATCGCTGCCGCCGTTCGGCGTGGGCCGCCACGGCCGCCGGCTGTGGGCCCCGCGTCGCCGTCGAATGCGCTCGACACATCCCGGGCGGGCAGGACATCGTGGCTGACGTGAACGAACTGCGTGTGACGCCGGGCTTCGTCGTCCCCGAGGGGGAACTGTCGGAGCGGTTCTCGCGCGCCTCCGGCCCCGGTGGTCAGGGGGTGAACACGACGTCCTCGCGCGTCGAGTTGTCGTTCGACGTGGCGCGGTCGGTCGCCGTGCCGGAGTCGTTGCGGCCACGGCTGTTGGCCCGCTTGGACCGTCGCCTGGCCGCAGGGGTGCTCACGGTCGTGGCCGCCGAGCACCGGGAGCAGCTCCGCAATCGCGAGGCCGCCCGGCAGCGGTTGGCGAACGTGTTGAGCGAGGCGGCCGCGCCACCGCCGAGGAAGCGCAAGCCGACGAAACCGACACGGGGTTCGAAGGAACGCCGGATCGCCGCGAAGAAGCGCCGTTCGGACATCAAGCGGGGCCGCCGCGCCCGCAACGACGACTGAGTTTCCGCCGCATCCGGCGAGGTTGGCGTCACACGTCAGCTCGCGCGCACTCGGTGCGGGGTTCGGGGCTACGGACTCTTCTCGACTCGCAATGCACCCGGATCCGCAACAGCGGCCCTCAGCAGGCACTCAACGCCCACTGCTGCGCGCCAGCGCGTCAGTGAGGGGCGGCTGTCGGGCGACGGGCGGGAGCAACACGGCCGCCGGAGGGCGCAACACGGGCTCCGGAATCCGCAACACGGGCACCCGGATCGGCAACACGGGCCCCGGAGGACGCAACACGGGTGTCGCCACGTGTCCGGCCGTCTGTTCGGTGGGAGCCGTCTGCCCGGGCTGGGCGGCGGTGGGCGACTGGTGGGAGCACCCCGACGTCCGGCCGCGTGATCCACGCGGCGACGGTCGCGCCGACCATCGCCCCGACGGTGTTCACCAGGACGTCGTCGACGGAGGCGACGCGTCCGATGGCGGCGACGTACTGCAACAGTTCGATGCCGCAGGACGCGGCGAACGCCCACGCCGTGGCCCGGCGAATGCTGCGCCACCACGCCCACCGCAGCGGCAGCAACATCGCCGGCGGCAGCAGCAAGCCGAGATTGGCGGCGAACTGCCAGGCCGCCTCGTCGTCGGCGGTCACGGGGAGGAGATCTGTACCGGGGATCAGGTGCAGCCGGCTTTCGCCTGCCGTCGGCATCGCGACCAGCAGCAGGATCCAGCCGATCACCAGGCAGATCACCGTGTCGAGGCTCGCCGTCGTGACGGCCTGCCGCACCGGGAGCCGCCGGCGCCTGCGGGAGACGAGCATCAGCCACGCCGCCGAGGCCGGAATCAACATCGTCACACCGACGGGAATGAGTCGGCCGAAATGGTGCAGCAAGAATTCCACGCGACGGACCCCCTTGCTTTTCGCGCGCCAAGGAAAGAATCGCAAAGGTTCCGCGAGGGTGCACACAGTCGATCGTCGTGACTTTTCAGAGCTTGCCCCGACATCGGATTCGGTGGTATCCGAGCCTCGTTTTGCCCCGATTTTCCGGCCGCTGTTTCCGTCGCGCTTTCCCGTTGTTAACAGGGAGTTCCGGCAGGCGAACCTCGCGCCCCGTGACACCATCCGTTCGTAGGTGGTCCGGCCGGGCGAATTCGCGAGCCCCCTTTACCGGAAGTCGCGGTATCGCGGCACTCGCCCGGTATTCTCCGACGACCGGAATGTCCAGAAAGGGTATGCATGCCCGGTGTCCGCCGGTCCCCGCGGAGTTATCCCACTCCGGGTGTCCGGGGAACCGATCAGCGGCCGCGGCCGGTTATGCGGGGCTCGTTCCGGCGGCCATCAGGCATTTGCCGAGAATCCGCTGCAGGTGGACACCCCTGGCGGCGTTGCACTCGTGGTCTCGCACGCCCGTCGCGATGAGTGCCGCGAAATCATCGAGCAGTGCCGTGTACGCCTCGGCCGCGGCGCCCGCGGTGCGTGCCAGTGTCCGCAACCCGTGCTCGCCGTACACCGTGAACTCCGCCGCGGTCGGCCGCACCGGTACGCGGGTCGACATGCTGACCGTCGAGGTCGCCCCGCCGGAATGCTCGAGCACGATGTGCCACAGGTCTGCGTCGGTCCGGTGGGCGGCGACGACGTCCGTCACCCGGCCCAGCGCGGCGTCCATCAGATCGATCACGTGCGGCCCGACGTCCACCAGCACGCCGTCGGTGACGCGCCATCCCGCCGTGCCGTAGGTGTCGCCCAGCAGCGCCCCCGACAGCCACCGCGCGGCACCGCCCGTCCAGCCGCCGGCCTCGCGAATCCCGGCCAGCCACTCGCGGGTCTGCTGCGTGTAGCGCATCGTCAGCATCATCAGCGACGTCACGCCGGTCTCGTCGACAGCGGCCGCGATGCGCTCGGCCGTCTCCGGATCGCCCGCCAACGGCTTCTCGAGGATGACGTGCTTACCGGCCCGTGCGGCACGCTCGGCGAACTCGCCCTGGACCGACGGCGGAACCGCGAACGCCACCGCGTCGACCGCGTCCAGCAGTTCCTCGAACGTGCCTGCCGCCGACCCGCCGTGCGCCTCGGCGAGCTCACTCGCCACCTCGGGACGTCGCGTCCACACGGCTTCGAGCTTCGTCGCCGGATGATCCGCCAGGCCCGGTGCGTGCACGGTCCGCGCCCACGGCCCACCGCCGACCAGGCCGACGCGCAGTTGCGTGTCGTTCATGTCTCGCAGCGTAGGACCCGGAGCGCGGGCGTGGGCGGCCGGTGATCACTCGTGGGAGTGCCAGGCGTCGCGACCGTGCACTCGCGCGAATGCTCAGCTGTAGTCGTAGAACCCGCGGCCGGACTTCTTGCCGAGCAGCCCGGCGTCGACCATGCGCATGAGCAGCGGCGGCGCCGCGTACGTCGGCTCCTTGTACTCGTCGTACATCGAGTCCGCGATGGCCTTGATCGTGTCCAGGCCGATCATGTCCGACAGCCGCAGCGGGCCCATCGGGTGCGCCGTGCCCTTCTCCATGCCCTCGTCGATGTCCTCGGCCGAGGCGAACCCGGCCTCGTACATCCGGATCGCCGACAGCAGGTACGGCACCAGCAGCGCGTTGACGATGAAGCCCGCGCGGTCCTGGCAGTGGATCGCCGTCTTGCCGAGCGCGCCGGTGACGTGCGCTTCGGCGCGCGCGACCACGTCGTCGGCCGTGCGCACCGAGGCGACCAGCTCCACGAGCGGCAGCACCGGGACCGGGTTGAAGAAGTGCACGCCTACGACGTGCTCCGGTCGCCGGGTCGCCATGCCCAGCTTCATGATCGGGATGGAGGAGGTGTTCGAGGCCAGGATCGCGCTGTCGCTCGCCACGACCTTGTCGAGCCTGCCGAACAGTTCCGTCTTGGCCTGTTCCTGCTCGAGGATGGCCTCGACGACGAAATCACGGTCGGCGAACGTCTCGATGTCCGTGGTGAACGTCAGCCGCCCGAGCGTCGCCTCGACGTCGGCGTCGGCGATCTTGCCCGCCTTCGCCGCGCGCTGCAGCGACTTCTCGATCTTGGCCTTCCCGGCGTCCAGCGCCGACTGGCTGACCTCGTTCACCACGACGTCCAGCCCTGCCCTCGCGTGTACCTCGGCGATACCCGAGCCCATCAGGCCCGCACCGACAACACCGATCCGCTGGATTTCCGGCACGTTCTCTCCCTTGAGGTGTCATTGGGCACGCGGAATGCGGGGGTGGCGACCGATCCGCTCGGTGCCACCCCCGCATTCGCCTGCGTCATCGACGATAGTCGTCGTACCCGTCGTCGTACGGGTCTTCGTACCGCTCCTCGTCCTCATGGCCGTTCTGGTCCGAGGAGTTGCTCGACAGCTCTCGCTGAAGTGCCTCGAGGTCCGTGGTGGGAACGCTGTACTTGAGCTCCCGGGCCACTTTCGTCTGCTTGGCCTTAGCTCGGCCGCGCCCCATGGCTCGACCCCCTTGCGCAGGGGCGGGGCGGCCGGGGGAAATCGGCGGCCCCGCGTCGTCTCGACAACTATTTCCTAGAGGACACCGTACCGTGTCCCCCGGGCCGGACGCGACGTGGCGCGGTGTGCGGGACGCGACACTGATGTAGATCACGTTCGGACGGGCCAGCCGATGCCCGCGCCACCCCGGCGGCGTGCCAGGATTCCGGGGTGCTCCGACCATTCGTCGCCTATCTGCGGGTCTACGAACCGCTCGTCGCCTTCGGTGAGCCACCGGACGAGCGGCTGTCTCGCGCGGTCGAGGAAGCCGCACTGACGCGGCCCGACGCGGGCGAGCGTGAGATGGTCATGTGGCTGAAGTCACAGGCTGGTGAGAACCCGCGGATCCTGCCCAAGGAGTCGTCCTCACTGCCGGATGTGCTGGTGCTCGATCCCGAGGAGGTGCCGACCGAGGCGAGCGCCGAGGTCGGGCCGGGGCCGCTCGTGTGCCCGCTGGAGATCCGCCCCCGGTCGGCCGCCGCGCTCGTCGGTTTCCTCGGCGAGGCGCACCCCGCGCTGCGGGGCGCCGTGGTCGACGCGCTGGGGGCGCCGGAGGACCGCATCAAGTCGCGCGCCAACTCGGCGTTGCGCGACCTCTACGGAACGTCGATGCACGTGCTGTCGACGACGTGGACGGTGCCGCTGCCGTGGTTCTCGCTCGTCGACCCGAGGCAGTTCCGGTTGGAGCTCGGCTCGGGGCAGGGCGATCCGAAGCGGGAACTGTCGTGGCGCGCGCCGATGACCGACGCCCTGCGCCGGGTCGGCGAGGCCGAGGAGCTGGTGGGCAACGCGCTCGGCGACGACGCGGGACCGGTGCAGATCCTCAGCGAGACGCACCGGTGGCTGGGGAACTTCCACCCGGCGTCTGCGGTCGAGCTGGACTACGGCGGGCTGGTGCAGCTCGTCGACGACCTGACGCTCGAGTCGGACACTTCCGCCGACGAGGTGCACATGCTGCTCGAGGCGCTCCGCAACGGCGACGTCGACGAGGTCGGCGAGATCTTCCAGACGCTGCGCGACTACTGGGGCGAGCTGGCCGCCCGCGAACGCTTCAACTGAGCGCGACGCCCGCTCGTGCCCCCAGGGGCACTTTGGTTGCATTCAACGCAACCAAAGTGCCCCTGGGGGTGCTACCGCAGAGCGTCCGCCAACGCGGTGGTCACGCGGAGTGAACCGACGTCGCGGTCGGCACCCGTGACGATCCCGGCGCCGACGGCCATGCGGTCGACGGCCTCGCCTGCCGGCGTCGCACCGAGCAGTCGCAGGGCCTCGACCAGGATCGGCTCGCGGGCGCGGGCGTTGCCGTCGGCGACCTTCAGCGCCACCGCCGTGCCGTCGGCCAGCGCGAACGCGTGTACGCCCTCGGCGCCGCCCTTCATCAGCAGTCCCGGCACGGCGTCCATCAACACCGTGTCCTCCCTGCCGGTGCCGGCGACCAGCCACGGATGCGCGCGCATGGCGTCGGCCACCCGCCGCAGGTCGTCGGAGTCCGCCGTGACCAGGCGCCCGAACGCGCGCGCCAGGCCGGTCAGCGAGTAGGCCAGTAGCGGGGCGCCGCATCCGTCGACGCCGGTCCACGCGATCGGTTCGCCCGTCGCCTCGGACACCGTCTCCGCGATCGCGCGCTGCAGCGGGTGCTCGGGGTCGGTGTAGGTCGCCGTAGGCCACTCGGCCGACACGCAGGTCGAGAGCATCCCGGCGTGCTTGCCGGAGCAGTTCATCGCGGCCCTGCGCCGCTCGGCCGCTGGCCGGTCGCGGGGCGTGTCGGGCGGGCAGTGCAGGGTGTCCTCGTCGAGTCCGGCCTTGGCCAGCAGGGTGAGCGTACGCTCGACGTGCTCGGGCTCCCCGTTGTGCGAGGCGCACACCAGTGCCAGGTCGTCGTCGGCCACGTCCAGCCCCGCCCGCAGCATGCCGAGTGCCTGCAGCGGCTTGTTCGACGACCGCGGGTACATCGGCTCGTCGACGTCGCCGAGCGACGCGCGCACCGAGCCGTCGGGTGCGGTCACGACGACGCTGCCGTGGTGCACGCTTTCGACGAATCCGGAGCGCACCACTTCGACGAGCGCGGTCATGCAGGGTCCTGTTCGTTGTCGGGGCCGGACACGGAACGCTGGGAGTCGAGCAGTTCGTCGACCGACGCCGTGCCGCGGGCGTACCGGCGGGCGATCTCGGCGTTGAACGTGTCGACGACGGCCTGTACTTCCCGCCTGCGCTGCGACACCGACCCCTCCTGCTCCCGGTAGGAGTCGAGCGTCTCGGCCAGCCGGTCGTCGGACAGCGACACGACGTCCGACAGGTTCGCGTCGCCGACCAGAGCCTCGGCCGCGCGGCGGTACTCGCCCGCACGTGTCGGCTCGAGCGTCTGGTGTCTGCCCGAACCCGTCGCGGGCCCGAGCGCGTTGTCGGCCAGGATCGCCGTGAGCCGGGCGACGACGTCCTCGTCGCCCGGGTCGTCCGAGCTCCGTCGCAGCTGCTCGGCCTTGACGATGTCGATCCGGGCGTGCAGCAGTCTGCGCAGGTAGGAGAGGTCGGTCTCCTCCTGGGCGGCCTCGTCGCGCCGCTCCCGCAAGGTCGGCAGCGGCAGTGCCTCCGGTTCGCTCGCGTAACCGGGTGCGAGGACGCGGTCGATGCGACGTCGCCCGCCGGGCCGGACTTCGATCACGGGTTCATCCTGCTCTACGTCGTCGATCTGGACCAGAGGCCGGACACCTCCGGGGCTCTGGTGATCATGTCACCCTCGCAGCCGCTGCACGGCCTCGCGGCCCGGTGCGGCGCCCTCCTGGGGCACCGAATCGGGGTCGATGGCCGCCTGCGGTCGTTCGTCGCCGGAGCCGGTGATCAGTTCGGCATCCACCGGGGTGGACCGTTTGATCAGTGCCAACGCGATCGGGCCGAGCTCGTGGTGCTGGGCGACGCTGCCGACGCGGCCGACCGTGCGGTCGCCGCGCAGCACGGGGTCGCCGGTCTCGGGGTAGACCTCCATCGACCCGTCCAGGTGCAGCAGCAGCATGTTGCGCGGCGGCCTGCCGACGTTGAACACCTTGGCGACCGTCTCCTGCCCGCGGTAGCAGCCCTTCGCGACGTGGGCGGCCGAGCCGATCCAGCCGACCTCGTGCGGAATGGTGCGGTCGTCGGTGTCGACGCCGACGCGCGGCCGCTGGGACTCGACCCGGAGCGCGTCGAACGCCCACGAGCCCGCGGGCCGCGCGCCCGCGTCGGTGATGCGCTTCCAGACGTCGACGAGGTCGGCGCGCGGGACGAGCAGGTCGATGGCGCCCGGCCGGGGCCACGGCATGCGGCGGGCGAACCCGCCACCGGGCAGCGGGGCGATCGCGTACGGCTCGGCCGGCAGCTCGACGGGAGTGTCGCCGCCCAGGGCGGCCAACGTCTGCTCGGAGTCCGGACCGAGGAGCGTCAGCACGGCGTATTCGCCGGTGGCCTCGCGAATGTCGACGTCGGACCAGAACTTCATGGCCTGCAGGTAGTCGATCAGGGTCTGCTTGCCGCCGTTCGGCATGGCGCTCGTGGCGTGCGAGTCGGGGTCCGTGTCGAGGTGGACGACGTCGCCGGTGTATCCGACGACCATGTGCGCGTCGATGTGGCCGTGGGCGTCGAGGACGAGCGCCTCGGTGCCGGTCTCGGCGGGCAGCTCGGACACGTGCTGCGACAGCACGAGGTGCAGCCACGACAGTCGTTCCGGACCGCCGACGGTGATCACGTGCCGGTGCGACCGATCCACGACCGCCGAGGCGCGCACGGCGGTGCGCTGTTCGGCGAACGGATCACCCCAATGCCACGGCACGCCTGCCTCGGGGTGGTCGTCGGGTGCTGCGACGGCGCCGGGCAGTTCGGACAGGGGCGAGGAGTACGTCATACCGCGATCGTATGTCGGAGTCCGGGACGATGGCCGGTAGCGTTCGCCGCGCCGCTGGGTACGGTGAAGCCCATGCGCGTCCTCGCTTTCCTAGACGGTACTTTCGCCGACCCCGACCAGGCTCACATCCGTGTCGACGACCTCGGCCTGGTGCGTGGCGACGGCATCTTCGAGACGATCCTCGTGACCAACGGAGTGCCGCGTGAGCTGGACGCGCACCTGGACCGCTTCGCCCGGTCCGCCGCGAAGATGGACATGGCGCCGCCGGACCGCGAGGCGTGGGAGCGGGTGGTGCGCCTGGTCATCGACAACTGGCCGGCCGACGTCGAGCTCGCGCTGAAGATCGTGCTGACCCGCGGCATCGACGGTGACCCAGACGAGAAGCCGACGGCGTTCGCGTACGGAACCGACATCCCGGAGTCGACCAAGCAGGCGCGGCGCGACGGCATCGGCGTGGTGACGCTGAACCGCGGGTTCGAGGCGGACCTGATGGAGCGCGCGCCGTGGCTGCTGCTCGGCGCGAAGACGCTGTCGTACTCGGTGAATATGGCGGCGCAGCGGGAGGCGCGCAGGCGCGGCGCCGCGGACGTGATCTTCACGAGCACGGAGGGGTACGTGCTCGAAGGTCCGACGTCGAACGTCGTCCTGGCCCGCGGTGGGACGCTGTACACGCCGCCGCCCACGAACGGCATCCTTCCCGGTACGACCCAGGGCGATGTGTTCCGCGCGGCGGAGCGGGCCGGTTGGAAGACCGAGGTGACGCAGCTCAAGGCCGACGAACTGGTCACAGGGGACGCGCTGATGCTGGCGTCGTCGGTGCGCAAGCTGACGCGGGTGCACACGCTCGACGACGTCCGGCTGGCCGACGATCCCGCCGTGGAGATCCACGCCGAACTGGCGAAGGCCTACGACGCGCAGTACGAGTGAGCACCTCGCCCACCTGTGCCCTGTTGGTGCGCAGGTGGGCGAGGTGCGCAACCACGCGGAGTGACCCGCACGGCTGAGGCAGATGCTCCAAGGGCACCTTGGTGGCGTTGAGTGCCGCAAAGGTGCCCCTGGGGGCACGCGCACGCTGGGCTGAACGGGTGTTGCTCGGAGGTGTGAGCCTCAGCCGACGACGCGTTCGAGGACGAGGGAGACGTGCGGGGTCTTCGGGTGGCCCACCATGGCGCGCTCCTCGACGTAGCCGAGGTTGCCGCTGCCGTCGGGCATGATCCCGTACAGCCGTTCGGCGGCCGTGACCTCCTTGGCGGTCTGCGACCGCACGACGGCGTCCGTGGCGAGCTGCCACGCCGACTGTCCACGGGTGTTGCCGTAGTACAGCTCGACGATGCCGGAGGAGTGCGACAGCACGAGCTCGATCGTGTCGTCGGCCTGCGGGCGCCAGAATCCCGTTTCGCGCGCGGCGGGACGGATGATGTTCCCGTCGGCGTCGAGCAGCCAGGACCGCGCCTCGTGGTAGAGGAACGGGCGGCCGTCGTGGGCGATGGTGAGCTGCTGCGCGACACGCACGGGCTCGTCCATCGTCGGGTAGTTGACCTCGCCTTCGCCGCGCCACACGCCGATCAGCGGCAGCAGTGCCAGGCACGCGTCGTTGAGGTCGGCGCCCTCGCGCAGGTTGGCCGTGTCGCCGGGGATCGGCAGATCCTCCAGCTGCGGAAGGTTGCGGTGGGCCGTCTTCTCAGCGCGTTGCGCTGCGGCCTCGATGGCCTCGTCGCCGCTCGACATCGGAGTAAGCCCTACTCAGCGTTGGTGACAGGTGCTGTTGCTGCCGGACCGTGTCGGCTCAGCTGTCGGTGTACAGCCGGTAGACGACGTAGCCCGCGAACCACATCGAGGCGACGATGGCCAGGATCAGCAGCGTCGTAAACAGAATCTCCACGCGCGGAAGGATAGCGCCCACGCTCCGGTTCGCCCGAGTCCAGGTGCCGCCTCGTGAGCATGGTCACCGGTTCGAGGGGGCTGCTTCGCCGAGTTCGCCGGGGGTGCGGCGGCGCCGCAGCGCCGCAGTCTGCGCCGGTCGTCACGGCGAGCGGAGCCGGTCGAGGATCGCGGCGGAGGTCCAGGAGGCGAAGTCGTCGTGGGGCCAGCCGCAGACGGTCACCAGGTGGTCGTAGGCGTCGTGCGAGGTGAGCAGCCCGAGCATGTCGGCGAGGCGTGCTCGGGACGTGGCGTCCCGGGTCGGCAGCATGCCCGCGCTCTCGGGCGCCTCGAGCCACGTGGTGATCTCCCTTCGGCGCAGGCCGGCAAGTTCCGCCCGCGCGGCGGCAACCGTCTCGTCGGCAGCCGCGGCGACCGTGAACGCACGCCAGATGCCCAGCGAGTCGCGCAGCCCGTCGGCCAGCCGGGCCGTTGCGGTCGTGATCGCCTCGACCAGGTCGGTGCCGCCGCCCGCTCCAGCGCTGCCCGGTTCTGTGTGGCCCGGTTCTGCGCCGCCGGGGAAGCCGCCGATGAGCGCGGTGATGTCGACGGCGTCCGGATCGCCCGCGAAGCCGGAGCGGAACGCGGCGAGCAGCAGGTTGGCTTTCCGCCCGGTCTGCGTCACCGTTTCGAGTCCGACCTCTGCCTCGGCGGCGATCCGCCGCATGCTCGTGGCCGCGTAGCCGTGCTCGGCGAACAGTCGTCCGGCGGTGGCGATCACGTGCGCGCGGGTGCGCTCGGCGCGTTCCTGTCGTACCGGGGACTCGTACTGCCGACGAGGGCGGCGCGATGCGTCGGATTCGGCTACCATCGAAATTCGACGATACAGCGTATCGACGAAATGTCGCCAGCGAGGTAGCCCGCGGAGGTCTGTCATGTCTTCGGTTCTCGTATGTGTGCAGCCCGCACGAGGGCATGTCGGGCCGACGAAACCGCTCGTCGCCGCGCTCCTCGCCGCGGGCCACGACGTCGCGGTGGTCACCGGCGCGCGCTACGAGCAGGCGTTCGCCGACATCGGCGCCGACGTGACCGTGCTCGACGACGAGGTCGACTTCGACGAGACCGACCTGAACGGCTCGATCCCCGGGAGGGCGGGACTGCGCGGCCCGAAACTGGGCCGGTTCGACCTCGCCACGTTCGCGGGCGCGATGCCGGGGCAGCTGCGGGCGGTCGACGAGGTGCTGGCCCGCGGAGTCGACGTCGTGCTCTGCGATCCGCTGTTCGCCGCCGGTATGGCACTCGTCCTCCGTCGGGACGCGCCGCGGGTCCTGGTGCTCGGGTTCGTGCCGTTGACGCAGCCGACGCCGTATCGGCCCGCGCCGCGCGGGCTCGGCGAGCGCCTGCACGGCGCGGCGCTGCGACGGTTCATGGGCTGGATGACCGCACCGGCGAGGGCGACCGCGCGACGGCACATCCGTGAGCTCGTCGGTGTGGACACCGATCTGTCCTTCATGGACTGGCCCATGCGCAGCGACGGCGTACTGCAGATGACGAGCCCTGGATTCGAGTATCCGCGCCCGCTGCCCGCGCCGGTCCACTTCATCGGCCCGACCACGACCAGCTCGGCGCGCGAGTACGCACTGCCGGAGTGGTGGGACGAGCTCGGCGGGGAGCGGCCGGTGGTGCACGTGACGCAGGGGACGATCGCGAACGGCGACCTCGGACGTCTCGTCGCCCCCGCCATCGAGGCGCTCGCCGACGACGACGTGCTCGTGGTCGTCACGACCGGAGGAGCCGAGCCCGACGTCGATCCGCTGCCCGCCAACGTGCGCGTGGCCGATTTCCTGCCGTACGACGAACTGCTGCCCCGGTGCGACCTGATGATCACCAACGGCGGCTACGGCGGCGTCAACCACGCGCTGCGCCACGGCGTGCCACTGGTCGTCGTGGGCGCGAGTGAGGACAAGTCGGAGGTGGCGGCGCGTGTGACGTGGTCGGGTGCGGGCCTCGGCTACGCGCGGGGTTCGATCCCGGTGCCCGCCCTGCGGTCGGCCGCTCGCCGCGTGCTCAGCGGCCCGTCGTACCGCCGCCGCGCAGGCGAACTGGCTGCCGAGGTCGCCGCGGGCCCGGCGATCGACGACGTGGTCAAGCTGATCGTCGACGGCTGAAGTGTGGCGCGCTGACCCACATATGGGTATAGTTTCTATACCAAGTCGAGGGAGCCGTGGACTTCGAATTCGATCCGCGCAAGAGCGGAGTTAACCGGGTTAAGCACGGCATCGACTTCGATGCAGCGCAGGCGTTGTGGTCGGATCCGATGCTCGTGGAGGTGCCGGCCCGTGCCACCGACGAACCTCGGTGGCTCGTCATCGGCATGATCGACGGAAAGCACTGGTCGGCGGTCGTGACGTATCGAGGTGGCCGAACGAGGATCATTTCAGTGCGCCGAGCGCGCAACGAGGAGGTAGCGCTCTATGAAGGCTGAGGAGTTCGACGAGCGTTTCGACCGTGGCGAGGACGTGACCGGGGACCTCGATCTGTCCGGGATCAGGCGTCCGAACGCCGAGCAGCGGCGGGTCAACGTCGACTTCCCGGCGTGGATGATCGAATCGCTGGACAGAGAGGCCAAGCGGCTGGGTGTGACTCGGCAGTCAGTCATCAAGGTCTGGATCGCGGACCGGCTGGAAAATCAGGGTCACCGTGCGGCATGAGGCCCGGCGATCGACGACGTGGTCAAGCTGATCGTCGACGGCTGACGGCTGACGGCTGACGGCTGACGGCTGACGGCTGACGGCTGACGGCGGTGCGGTAGGTCGGAACGCGGTGTTACGTCAGTCGTCGTGGCGGCCCGGCGCGACGAGGCCGGTCTCGTAGGCCAGCGCGACGAGTTGTGAGCGGTCGCGGGCGTCGAGTTTGGTCAACAGTCTGCCGACATGCGTGCGCGCGGTGGCCGGGCTCATGAAAAGGCGCTCGGCGATCTCCCCGTTGGAACGGCCCGCGCCGACCTCGGCCAGCACCTCGCGTTCCCGCCCGGTGAGCACCTCCAGCCGGCCGGCCGCTACGGGGGCCGGTCCCTCCGCGGCGGCACGCATGACGCGCCGGGTCACGGCCGGGGACAACAGGGCGTCGCCGCGCGCGGCGATCCGCACCGCGTCGCGCAGCTCGTCCGGCGTCGCGTCCTTGAGCAGGAATCCCGCCGCACCGACGCGGATCGCCTGCAGGATGTTCTCGTCGGTGTCGAACGTGGTGAGCACGACGACCTGCACGGCGCGCAGCCGCGGGTCGGCGACGATGCGCCGGGTGGCGTCCAGCCCGTCGGCGCCGGGCATGCGGATGTCCATCAGCACCACGTCGGGACGCTCCGTGGCGACGACGGCGACGCCGGTGTCCGCGCTGTCGGCCTCTCCCACGACGTCGATGTCGGCAGCCCGTTCGAGCAGGGTCCGCAGTCCTGCGCGGATCAGGTGCTGATCATTGACGAGCACGACCCGAATCACGAGTCCTCCCGCGCAGGAATGCGTGCTGTCACGTCGAAGCCCTCTCCCAGCCGGGTTCGGATCCGCAGGGTGCCGCCGAGCAGCGTCAGGCGTTCGCGCATGCCGGTGATGCCCCAGCCGCCGGCAGGGTCCGCGGCAGCTGCGCCCCGGCCGTCGTCGCTCACCCGCACCGTCACCACGTCCTCGCCGTAATCCACGGCCACGGTCGCCGTGGTGGCGTCGGCGTGCCGCAGCACGTTGCTCAAGGCCTCCTGCACGACACGATAGGCCGTCACGTCCGAGACGACCGGCAGTGTGCGCGGGGTGCCGGCGGTGTGCACGTCGACGTGCAGCCCTCCGACGGTGGCGGTGTCGACGAGTTCCTCGAGACGGTTCAGCCCTGGACGTGCGTCTGCGCTTCCCGGCTCGCTGTTCTCGGCGTCCGGGGCGCGGAGCGCGTCGACCGTCGCGCGCAGTTCCCTGCCGGCGTCCCGGCAGGCCGTGCGCGCCGCGACGAGTGACCGCTCCGCGGTGGCGGGCTCGTCGTGCAATGTCTCCCTGGCGACGTCGGTGTGCAGCGAGATCACCGACACGGTGTGGGCGAGCAGATCGTGCAGATCGCGGGCGATGCGCACGCGCTCCTCTTCGACCCGGCGGGTCGCCTCGGTCTCCTGTTCCAGGGCGGCCGCGGCGGCCTGTCTGTCCAATTCGGCCCGCCAGCCACGGCGGGATCGCACGCTGTCGCCGAGCGCGATCACGGCGAGCATCAGGGTCGCGGAGGTCGGGGTTTCGAGGCCGAGCACGTACGACAGGTCGTCGCCCTGGCCGATTCGAACGGCCGTGGACACGCCGAGCAGCGCCAGCGCCGTGCCGCACGCCCAGTAGAGCCGGCCGCATTCCGCGGCGGAGTAGAGCGCCGCGGCCACGGGAACGGCCAACCCGATGGGCGGATAGGAGAGCATGTAGTAGCCGAGCAGCGCGACGGCGGTCACGATCAGCACCGTGACCGGCAGGCGGCGGCGCACGAGCATCAGCGCACCGAAGAGCGCCCCGAACGCGTACGCGGCGGGACTCACGGTGCCGTCACCGCCGACGTTCGCCGTGACGGCCGTCCCCACGACGATCAGCACCACCACACCCAGGGCGGTGTCGATCACGAGCTGGCTGCGGTCGTCCGGCGGCGCCGCTTCCCTGCCCCGTGCGATGCTGCTGCGTGGTCCGATGTGGATCATCTCCCGGTTTCGGCCGGCGTCACTGTGGCCGGAATCCGGGGACCATTCTGGACAGCAGCCAGGCCACGGCGCCCGTCGCCACACCGGTGAGCAGTCCGGTCAGGACACTGCTGCCGAAGGCGGCCGAGCGGAGCACGACGGCCTCGAGCGCGGGCGACAGGGCGCCGGCGAGATTGCCGCCGAGTTCAGGGGCTTCGGCGTGGGCCACATGCCACAGGGCCTGGTGCACCACGCCCAGCACGACGCCGTAGACCGCCCCGACGGCCGAGAGCGTCAGCAGTGGGGACGGGACGCGCCGCCAGAGGACGAACGCGACCCACACGGCGAGTGGCACGAACACGAGCAGCCCGTTCAGCACCGGGGCGACGGGCCCGAGGTCGTGCACGATCGCCCGCGGCGCGCCGAGCATCGCCAGGGCGACGATCGTGAGCGGGGCGAGGCCGAGCCGCTCGCGCAGGCGGGCGGTCACGACCGCGCCCCTGCGGTGCTGCGGGCTCGGTGCCGCGGTGGGAACGGGCGCATCCTCATGGCGTGACTCCACATCGATCCGAACGGGCGGTTACCAACGGAACGTTAGGCCGCCGGTGCCGGTCGCCGCGTCCGTCACAGCGCGCTTCCGTACTACGCGTTTCGACGTACCGCGCCCGCGCTGCGAACCCCGGCCCGCGAACCCCGGCCCGCGGGTGACCCCCCCCCGCCCGCGGGTCGAGTGGTGTGCACTGCCCGCCGGCGGCATGGGTGTGGCCGCCGGCGGGCAGGCGGGCTCACGCCGTGACGGCGCCGGAGTTGTTGAGCAGCGCGCTCGGCGCCCGCAGTGCGGACTCCGACGCCACGGCCCTGCGCCTGGCGGCGGCCACGCCCCCGAAGCTCTCGGTGATCGCGGTCAGGCGTGCGGCCTGGTGCGCGACCTCGGCCTCGTAGGTCATGCCGATACCGCCGTGCAGCTGAACGGCTTCCTCCGCCACGGCGGTGGCGGTGTCGCCGACGAACACGAAGGCGTCGTCGGCGATCGCGGCGAGGTCGACGTCGGCACCTCCGTCGGCGGCTTCGACGGTCGCGGTGGCCCACAGTGCCATGGACCGTGCCAGCTCCACGTGGGCGTAGAGGTCGGCGGCCCGGTGAACGAGTGCCTGGAACGTCGACAGGGGAACGCCGAACTGCTTGCGGTTCTTCAGGTACTCGACGGTGAGGGTGAGTGCGGATTCCATCAGCCCGACGGCTTCGGCCAGCACGGCCACCCGTGCCCGTGCGAACGCCGCAGCCAGCGCCGCGGCCACGTCGGCGCCCGCGGTGCCGAGCGGAGTGGCGGGGGTGTCGACGAAGGTGACCTGCGAGGCGCGGCTCCAGTCCGCGCTGCGCCCGTCGGCGCGTGTGATGCCCTCCGCGCCTGCTTCGACGACGTAGACGCCGGTTGTGCCGTCGCTGTCGGAGGCGGTCACCAACAGGGACGAGGCCTGGTCTGCGTGCCGTACCGGCGCCTTGACCCCGGCGAGTGTCACGGAGCCGTCGGCGCGGCGGGTCGCCGTGACCGACGGGGTGGCGTTCCAGGGCCTGCCCGGTTCGGCGTGGGCGACCGCGACAGTCTGCGTGCCCTCGGCGAGCGCGGGCAGCAGCTGTTTGGCCTGCTCGTCGGTGCCGACCGCGGTGATCAGCCACGACGGCAGGAACACGCCGTCGAGCAGTGGCTCGGCTGCGGCGTGCTTGCCCAGCGCCTCGAGCGTCGCGTACACCTCGACCGGTCCGGCATCGGCTCCGCCGTGTTCGCCGGTGATGGTCAGCCCGGTGATGCCCATCTCGGCCAGGGTGCGCCACACGCCCTCGTTCCAGCCGAGCTCCGAGCCGGTCGCCTCGGCCCGGCCGCCGGCCGCGTAGCCACGGCCGACCGCCGAATCGACGGTCTCGAACAGCAGTGCCTGGTCCTCGTTGAATTCCAGATTCATGGCCGTGCCCTCTTTCGCCTTCTCACAGTCCCAGGATGGTCTTGGCGATCACGCCGCGCTGGATCTCGTTGGAGCCACCGAAGATCGACAGCTTGCGCTGGTTCAGATACTGCGCGGCCGCGACCGCGGACGCCTCGTCTGCCACCACCGCTTCGGTGTCGAGCAGCATGCTGTCCTGGCTCGCTGCCTCCTTGCGCAGTTTGCTCAGTTCCTGCAGCGCCTTCGTTCCCTCCATCTTCAGCAGCGAGGACACCGGGCTGGCCTGGCCGTTCTCCGACGCACCGGTCACCCGCAGCTGCGTGGCCTCGAGCGCCAGCAGCGTCGTCCGTGAGCGGTGCATCGACGCGCGGAACTGCGGGTCGTCGGCCAGCGCGCCCGTCTCGGTCGGAATGCCGCCCGCGGCCTCGGCCAGGTCGGCGAAGACCCGCTGGCTCGTGCCGATCTGCGCGATGCCGTTGCGCTCGTTGCCGAGCAGGAACTTGGCGTAGCTCCAGCCCTTGTTCTCCTCCCCGACCAGGTTCTCGACCGGGATGCGCACGTTGTCGAAGAAGAACTCGTTCACCTCGGCACTGCCGTCGACGAGCGTGATCGGGCGGCGCTCGATCCCCGGCGTGGTCATGTCCAGCAGCAGGAACGACAGGCCCTGCTGCTTGCGCGGCGCGTCGGGATCGGTGCGGGCCAGCACGAACATCCAGTCGCCGTACTGCCCGAGCGTGGTCCACGTCTTCTGGCCGTTGAGCACGTAGACGTCACCCTCACGGCGTGCGGTGGTGCGCAGCGACGCGAGATCGGATCCCGCCTCCGGCTCCGAGAAGCCCTGCGACCACCAGATGTCCAGGTTCGCCGTCGCGGGCAGGAACGTGCGCTTCTGCTCCTCGGTGCCGAACTCGGCGATGATCGGGCCGATCATGCTCACGTTGAACGCCAACGGCTGCGGAACGGAGCCTCGTTGCAGTTCCGAGGCGTAGATGTGCGACTGGGTCGGTGTCCAGTCCTTGCCGCCCCATTCGACGGGCCAGTGCGGCACCGCGAGCCCGTGGGAGTTGAGGATGCGCTGGGTGGTGACGATGTCCTCGCGCGTGATCCGGCTCAGCGCGTTGCGCCTGCGGATCTCCTCGGGGATCTCGCGCAGGAACACCTCCCGCAAGCCGTCCCGGAACTCGATGTCCTCACTCGACAGTTCCAGATCCATGGCGTCGGTATCCTTTCGACGACGGTTCAACGGTCCGCGCGTGTGGCGGCGAGGACCTCGGCCGTGCTCTGTCCGGCCCGCTCGGCGTGCCGGCGGAAGCCTACGGGTGTTGCCGAGAAGTGCAGCGGGCTTTCCACGACCCGGATCGTGCCCTCCGTCGGGTGTTCCCGTTCCTTGATCAACTCGACTTCCCGAACATAGGGGTCGTCGGGCAGTTCCGCTATGTCGACCACGCGGGCGTAGGGAACGTCGTGGGCGGTGAGGTACTCCTCCCACTCCGCGGTGGTCCGATGCGTCGAGTTGGCCAGCACCTTCTCGACACCCGCCGTGAACACCTCGCGGTCGATCACCGGGGAGTCCCACGCCGGGTCGGCGGCCGCGTCGTCCAGCCCCGCGCCCTTGAGCAGGATGCGGACACCCTCGTTGGTGTAGGGGACGGCGGCGATCGCGCCGCCGTCGGCGGTGCGCATGGCCGCGTGCGTGTCCGAGAGCGAGAGCGGGTTGCCCACCTCGCCCGCAGGCGGGACGAACAGCTCGCCCGCGAGGTGCTCGACGAGGTTGACGGCGATCATCGCGTCGGCCATCGCCAGCGTGATCTCCTGCCCCTCGCCGGTGCGCTGCTGGTGGTACAGCGCGGCCAGCACGCCGCCCAACAGGTACAGCGCCGCGGTCTTGTCCGCGATCAGCGTGGGCACGAACTGCATGCTGCCCGCCGCTCGGTTCTGCAGGCTGACCAGGCCCGACGACGCCTGGATCACCTCGTCGTAGGCGGGCCGGTCGCCGCGGGAGGAGTCGGCGGCGAATCCCTGGGCGTGGGCGTAGATCAGGTGTGGCAGCCGTTCGGCGACCTCGGCGTAGCCGAGTCCGAGTCGTTCGAGTGCTCCCGCGCGCATGTTGGTGACCAGTACGTGGGCGTCGGCGAGCAGGGCGAAGAGATCCTCGCGGCCCGCCGGGTCCTTCAAATCGATGGTGACGCTGCGCTTGTTGCGGTTCACCTGCAGATGCAGCGGAGCCATGCCGGGACTGCGGCCGATGTTGGCCGGCGAGTGCCTCGCGACGTCGCGCACTGGTTCGACCCGGATGACGTCGGCGCCGAAGTCCCCGAGGAGCTGGGTCGCGAGGGGGCCCATGACCGCGGACGAGAGGTCGACGACCGTCACGCCGTCGAGTGGTCCCTTGCCGGTGGTGGTGCCGGCTGGGCCTGCGGCGTCGGCTGAGACTGCGGTGCCGGCTGAGGCTGCGGTGCCGGCTGGGCCTGCGGCGTCGGCTGAGGCTGCGGTGCCGGCTGAGGCTGCGGTGCCGGCTGCGGCTGTGCTGCCGGTCGAGGCCGGGTGGCCGGTGGAGGTGTCGGTCTCGGCGGAGAGTGCGGTGTCCGCGGCTCCGGCTCCGGTGTCCGCGTCGCTCGGCGAGGGTGCGCCGGTGGCGGTGTCGGTGTCGGGACCCGAACGGTTGGGCGAGGTCATCGCGGTCCTTCCCTCGGGTGATCAGCTCACCTTCGACGTTAGAAAGCCGAGAGTGACGAGGGAATGACCGACTGCCTCACGCTGGTATGTCCACAGCGGCAACACCACATAGGCTGCAGGCGTGGAGATGCACCACCTGCGCTACTTCCTCGCCGTCGCGCGTGAACTCAACTTCACCCGCGCGGCGCGGTCACTGAACATGTCTGTGCCGCCGCTGAGCCGCCGGATCCGCGACCTGGAACGCGAACTCGGCGAGACCCTGTTCGACCGCTCGACCCACCACACGCGGCTGTCATCGGCAGGGCACGCCCTGCTGCCGCTGGCCGAATCCGTGGTGTCGAACTTCGACGCGATCCCCGGGCTCGTCGGCGCACGCGACCGGCGGTGCGACGTGCGACTGGCGGTGCCCGACGTGCTGAACCCTACGCACCGGCGCAACCTGAGTGAGTCGATCCGCTCGCTGGAGGAGCACTACCGCGTCACCATCCGGCAGTTGCCGTCGCTGGACATGCAGTCGGCTCTGCTGAGCAGCTCGCTCGACGTCGCCGTGTCCCACGTCGGCACCAGCGACGAGCGGCTGGCGGCGCTCGTGCTCTACCGCGAGCCGCTCGGCGCCGTGGTCGACTCCGGCCGCTTCCCGGGACGCACCTCGCTCACCCTCGCCGACCTGCGCGGATTCACCTACATCCAGGGCCCGCGGCACTGGGATCTGGGCTCGCACCGCGCCGACCGGCTGGCCGCGCACGGCGTGGTGGTCGACAAGGACGCGCAGTTCACCGACACGTCCGGGCTGCTGGTCCTGCTGCGCAGCACGAAGGGTTTCAGCCTCGCACCGCTGGAGTCGGCGACGGTGCTCGCGCTGGACCCCGAGTCGACGATCCTGCCGGTCGACGACCTCGGCGCCACGCTCACGACCTATTTGTTGTGGCGCAACGCGGACATCTGGATCGACCCGGTCGTGGACGTGCTCCGGCACGCTCGCGACCCGCGGTGAACCGTCCCGGCCCGCGAGCGGCGCCGGTGCGGGCGCCTCAGGTGAGCGAAGGGAACGGCGGTGGGGTCGGCACGGTCGGCACCCACACGGCCTTGGTCTGGGTGTACTCGTCCAGCACACCGGGTCCCGAGGAACGTCCCCAACCGGAGTCGCCGACGCCGCCGAACGGCACGGCGACGTGGATGGTCTTGTAGGAGTTGATCCAGAACGTGCCCGCGTCGACCGCGTGCGCGACGCGGTGCGCACGCGAGACGTCCGCCGTCCACACGGCGCCCGCGAGGCCGAAGCCGGTCCCGTTGGCCCTCGCGACGGCCTCGGCCTCGTCGGTGAAGGTGCCGACCGACAGCACCGGTCCGAACACCTCGGTCCGTTCGAGCGTGTGCTCCGGGCCGACGCCGTCCAGCACGGTCGGCATCACCCAGTTGCCGCACTGCCACGGGGATTCGCGCAGGTGCGGACTCAGTTCGTGCCCGGCGACCCGGTCGGCGCCGTCGGACATACCGGTGTCGATGAGTGAGCACACCGTGTCGTACTGCGCCCGCGTGACGATCGGGCCGATCTCGGTCCGTGGATCGAGTGGGTCGCCGAGCCGGAGGTGCCGGACTCCTTCCCGGATCCGTGCGATCAGCGCGTCGTGGATGTCCCGGTGGACGAGCAATCGCGAACCGGCGACGCACGACTGGCCGGCCGCGGCGAAGATGCCCGCGATCGCTCCGTGCGCGGCGCGGTCCAGGTCGGCGTCGTCGAAGACGATGTTGGCGCTCTTGCCGCCGAGTTCGAGCAGCGTGGGCGTTCCGACCGCGGCAGCGGCGCTCGCGACCGCGCGCCCCGTGGGCACCGAGCCGATGAACGCGATCTTGCCGACCCTCGGATCACCGGTGAGCGCGGCACCGAGCGTGCCGCCGAGACCGGGCGCGACCGTGAGGACACCGGGCGGCAGGCCGGCGTCCTCGGCCAGCGCGGCGAGCCGCAGCGAGGTCACGGGGGTGAACTCGCTGGGCTTGACGATGACCGCGTTCCCCGTGGCCAGTGCGGGTGCCGCGTTCCAGGCCGCGGTGAACAGCGGTGCATTCCACGGCGTCACGGCGACGACGACCCCCCACGGCACCTTGCGGGTGTAGGTCGCCCACTCGCCCGGCACCGGGATGGTCTCCCCGATGATCTTGTCGGCCCAGCCCGCGAAATAGGCGAACATCTCGGCCGCCTTCGCCGCTTCGACCCGGGTGTCCCGCAGCGGCTTTCCGGTGGTGGCGCTCTCCAGCACGGCCAGTTCCTCGGCGTTGTCCGACACGGCCGCCGCGACGTCCCGCAGGATCCGCGCGCGCTCGAACGGATTCGCCGCACCCCACGTCGCGGCGCCCCGCCGTGCCGCGTCCACCGCGACGGCGGCTCCTTCGGCGCCGGGATCCGCCCAGGTCGTCACGAGCGCGCCGGTCGCGGGGTCGCGCAGTTCGATCGGCTCGCCCGAGCCCGGATGCGTCACGCCCGCGGCACGGACGCCGATGCCGTCGGGCAGGTGACGGTCGAGGAGTACGCGCGCCCGCTCGCCCGGATCCCGGTCGGCGAGCATGGTGAGGTCCGGTGTGCCGCTCGTCGGTGTCACGCTCATCGGTTCTGGGTCCTCTCCGGCTGTGCCATGCGGTTGAAGTCCTCTGCTGCGCCGAGTCGGTCGCGGGTGTCGCGCCACGCCGCGGACACCACGTCGGCGAGTGGTGACGGCGTGCCGAGCGAACGCGCGGTCTCGGTCGCCAACGCGACGTCGCGCGCCATCAGCCCGAGCGGGAAACCCGAGTCGAACGTCTCCGACAGCACCCAGCGGGGCAGGTTGACCTCGGTCACGGCGCTGCGTCCGGATGCTCCGTTGACGGCTTCGACGACCCGTGCCGGGTCGATGTCGGCCGCTTCCGCCAGCCGGAGGGCCTCGCCCGCGATCTGCAGATGAGTGGCGCAGAGCAGGTTGTTCACGAGCTTGGCGACGTTGCCGGCGCCGGGGCCGCCGACATGGACCACGCGCTGGGCGATCGCGGCCAACACGTCCTCGGCCTCCGCCACTGCGTCGTCGCGTCCGCCGAGGAACACCGTGAGCGAGCCGCTCTGTGCCCCGGCGGGACCGCCGCTGACGGGGGCGTCCAGCAGGCTGTGGCCGTGCCGGGTGAGCC
Organism: Prauserella salsuginis; assembly: GCF_024648885.1. Taxonomy (GTDB): domain Bacteria; phylum Actinomycetota; class Actinomycetes; order Mycobacteriales; family Pseudonocardiaceae; genus Prauserella; species Prauserella salsuginis. The sequence continues at coordinate 146,793 of NZ_JANBBF010000010.1, forward strand.
GTTGCTCGAGCGCCCGGGTCGAGACCGGACTGCTCGTGGAGGTGTCGACGACGAGCCGGTGTCCCGGTTCGGCCTCGAGCAGGCGGTCCACGAGCTGTTCGACCTGTTCGGATCCCGGCAGCGACAGGACGAGTACGTCCGCGTCCGCCACGGCCTTGTCGAGGTCCACGACCGGGAGGAGGTCGTCGACGCGTGCTGCCGCCTCGGGCGCGGGGTCCACACCGAGGACGGAACGGCCTGTCTGCGCGAGGGTTCGCGCGATGCCGGCACCCATGTTGCCGAGGCCGATCACGGCCACGGAGTCGTGCATCTGGTTCTCTCCTTATCCGGTCAGCCGGTGATGCGAAGGACGATGTCGGCGACGACGGCCGAACCGATGTAGGTGGACGCGAGCACGAACACCGCGATCAGCAGCAGTTTCCAGCCGGACTTCTTGACGACGTCGATCTCGCGTTCGGTGAGCGCCAACCCGGCGTAGGCCAGTGCGGGCACGCTCAGTGCGAGGAAGTCGATGTCGGCCACGAGCGCCGTGACGGCGCTTCCCCATGGCGTGAACGGGAGCGTGGCGGCGATGCCGAGCAGGGAGATCCACGCGATGCTCGGCAGGTAGAACGGGGCGAAGCGCGTCAGCACGATGCCGCCGGCGCAGATCAGGTACAGCCCGGCCATGCCGCCGACGGCGGCCAGCGCGGAGATGTCCGTCGCCAGCAGCTGCAACGCCCAGCCGAGCACGCTGACCAGAGCCAGATCGCGCAACGTCGGGACCACGGCGATCTTCTCGCGCGGGATCCGGGTGCTCCCGCTCGCGGTGTCTTCTGCGCTCACGGTCAGCTCTCCTTCCGTGCCGCCGACGCCTCGCCGGGGCGTGCCTTCTTGTACAGCCATTCGACGACGGGAAGTGCGACGAACAAGCTGACGTACAGCCCGGTGGCGTAGGTGAGCAGATTGCTGGCTCCGGCCAGCGCGACGACGGTGTCCTCCATTCCCGGCCACATCCCGGAAAGCGCGCCGCTGCACGCCGCCAGCATGGACCCGCTGCCGACCCCGCAGGCCATCGCCAGCGCCTCGGGCGTGAAGATCCCCAGCGAAGCCATCAGTGAGGCCAGAACCGAGAAGATCAGCGTGCCGAACAGGGTGCCGACGACGTAGACGACCATGACCCCGGTGCCTTCCGGGCTTTTCAGGCCGTAGCGGTCGACGATGATGGCCAGGTTCGGCTCACGGGCGACGGAGAAGGTCGCGCCGATCGCCTCCCGGTGGAGTTTGAAAGCCCAGATCGCGAGTGGGAAGGCGAATGCGACCGTGGCGAGGTTTCCGATTTCCTGCAGCAGAAGTGCGGGCCCCGCCTCGATCAGTTCCTCAAAGGACGGTCCGATGGTGGTGCCGAATTTCGCGATGAACGGCATGATCGCGATGACGATCATCGGCGAAGCCGCTTTCACTTCCCGTTTTCGGATGAACTTCGACGCGGCCCGGACGACGTGCGGATTGATCAGCACGCTGAGAAGGAACGCGTAGAGCAACGGAAGCAGCAGAATCGCGGCGGGGCCGATCGGAATCTCCCGCACGTCGATCAGCTGCGCGACGACGGCGACGACGAGCACGGCGACGTGCAGTCGCCACATGTCCAACACGCTGCCCGGTGCACGCATGGCGGCTCCTGCTGATGAGGGGTTCGGCGACGGAACTCTCGATGGCAGGCGACGCTACGTTCACGGCAGGTGGTGCACAAGAAGACAATTTTCGGACCAGGGTGTTGCCATTCGGGCAACACTCACCGGGGGTTCAGCGAGTCGAGCTGTTCCGAGCAGTGTTCGAGGAGCCGCGATGCGGCGAACGACGGAGTGCGCCCACCCCGCGTCAGCAACTGGGCGTGGACCCGGCCGCTGTCCGCGTCACCGAGGGGAATCGCCCGCAGCCGCCCGCTCGTCAGGTGCCTGCCGACGGCGAACCGCGGCAGCAGCGTGATGCCGAGACCCGCCAGTACGAAGCCGGTCATCGCGTGGATGGAATTGCTGACGAGCCGGATGTCGAGCAGAACGCCGTGGGTGCGCTGAATCTGATCGGTCAGCGCGCGCAACCCGAAACGTGCCGGCAGTACGGTCGCCGGTTCGTCGGCCAGCCGCTGCGGCGTGACCTCGTCGAGGTCGGCGAGCGGGTGGTCCGGCGCGCAGATGACGTGCAGCGGCTGCGGGGCCTGCCGGACGACGGTGAGCTCGCGGTGCGGCGTCGTGTGCAGCGCGAGGGCGAGGTCGACCTCGTCGGCGAGCAGCAGGTCGCGGATCTCGTCGGTGCCGCCGGTGCTCAGCTCCACCGACACCCCGGGGTAGTTCGCGAGGAAGCTGTTGAGCCCGTGTTCCACCAGGTCGTCGATGAACCCTTCGCCCGCCGCCACGCGCACTCGGCCTCGGCGCAGGTCGTGCAGTTCGTCGAGGTTCTCGGTGAGCAGCTCTTCGAGGTGGGCGCGGTCCTTGGCGAAGCGCAGCAGCAGTTCGCCCGCTTCGGTGGGGCGCACGCCGCGGGCGCTGCGTTCGAGCAGCGTCGTCCGTAGCCGTCGTTCGAGCGCCCCGATCGCTCGGCTCACCGCGGAAGGGGCGAGGCCGAGCTGCTCGGCGGCCGACCGGATCGACCCGGTCTCACAGACGGCGCCGTAGTAGCGCAGCGTCCGGTCGTCGAGGGACATGGCGCGACCCTAGCGGGCCCGTGGCGAGCAGGCCTGTGCGAACGACGGTGTCGTGGGAGGCCTGCCGTGCCGGTTGCGGTCAGTTGTCGGCGTCGACGGTGGCGCGCGGCTTTCCGTTGCGGCACTCCACCGAGACGTCCACGTCGCGATCCTCCGATTCGAAGGTCAACTCCACCTCGTCGTCGGGTCCGTCCTCGATATCGTCGGCGTGGAACCCCTGGGCGGGACTCCACGACAGCAGCGAGGCCTGGCCGTCCCGGTCGCAGGCTGCCACCACGGTCCCGCCCGGCGTGTGCTCGACGTGACGTGTCCGTGGCCGGTCGCCGGGGCCTTCGGGGCCTTCCCGGTCTGCCGCGGCCGACGAGGCAGGGCTGCTCAGCTCCGCCTCGACCTCGGCAGGTTCGGCCATCGGCGGGCCGGGGGCGAGGATGCCGCGGCCGAGCGCGGACACGGCGACGAGACCGACCGCGACCGCGACCCCGGCCGCGGCCAGCCAACCCGCCACAGCGAGGGCGGTGCGCGCGGCGCGGTTCGGGCGAGCCATGCGACCCACTATGCCAAGCCGCTTCCGGCGGGCGCGCGGGCTACGGTGCGGTGCGTGGCGCAAGTGTTGTTGGTCGAGGACGACGCGACCATTCGTAGCTCGCTGAGCAGGGCCCTGCACGACCTCGGGCACGCCGTCACCTCGGCGGGGACGGCCATGGACGGACTGAACCAGGTCGTGGCGCAGCGTCCGGACGTGGTGGTGCTCGACATCGGCCTGCCCGATCTGGACGGGCGGGAGATGCTGCGGATGCTCCGCGCGGTCAGCCACGTCCCGGTCGTCGTGGCCACCGCGCGCGGTGCGGAAGAGGAAATCGTGGACGTGCTGAACTCGGGGGCCGACGACTACGTGGTCAAACCGTTCGGGGCCGGTCAGCTGGACGCGCGGATTCGCGCGGTACTGCGGCGCGGCGGGCAGCGTTCGGAGCCCGAGACGCTCGTCGTGGACGGACTGCGGCTCGACCCGGCCGCCCGAACGGCCACATTGGACGGTGAGCCGCTCGAACTGACCCCGCGCGAATTCGACGTGCTGCACTATCTCGCCCGACGTCCCGGTCAGGTGGTGAGCAAGCGGGAACTGCTCACCGAGGTGTGGCAGCTGCCCTACGGCGGGGCCGACAAGACCGTGGACGTGCACGTGTCCTGGCTGCGCCGCAAACTCGGCGAGACCGCCAAGAACGCGCGGTACCTGCACACGGTGCGCGGTGTGGGGGTGCGGCTCGGCGGGGCCGAGGAACCGGGGAACTCCTGATGCGGCGGCGGATCGCCCTGCTAGTCGTCGCCACCACGGTCCTGGTCGTGGTGGCGTTCCTGATCCCGTTGGCCGTGCTCGCGCGCACGGTGGCGTTCGACAGGGCGGTCAACGACGCGACCGTCCAGGCGCAGGCGCTCACGTCGGTCGTGTCCACAGCGGATCCGCGAGTGCTCGAGCTGAGCGTCCAGCAGGCGAACGCCGAGGGACGCTTCCCGGTCACGGTCTTCCTCGGCGACGGCACGAGAATCGGCGCGGACGCCGACCGCACGTCCGCGGTTCGGCTGGCCGAGCGGGGTCGCAGCCTGACCGTGGACACCGAGAACGGCGTCGAAGTGGTGGTGTCGGTGGGCGACGCCTCCGGCGGTCAGGCGGTCATCCGCACCGCCGTCAGCGAGGAGGAGCTGATGCGCGGGGTGCACCGCGCATGGTTGCTGCTGGGCGCGCTGGGGGTGGCGCTGGCTGCGCTGAGCGTGCTCGTCGCCGACCGTATGGCGCGTGGCCTGGTGCGCCCGACACGGGAACTCGCCGCGGTGTCGCACCGGCTGGCCGCCGGGGTGAGCTGGACGCGCGGGCCCACGTGGCGGCGCCGCGGGAGATGCGTGATGTCGCCACCGCCCTGAACCACCTGGCAGGCCGCATTCGCGAACTGCTCGCCGAGGAGCGCGAACGAGCGGCCGACCTGTCGCACCGGCTGCGCACACCGCTGATGTCGCTGCGGTTGGACGCCGAAGCGCTGTCCGATCCGGTGGAATCACAGCGGATCACCGGTCACGTGGACGCGTTGCAGCGCGCCGTCACCCGCATCATCGACGAGGCGGGGCGCCGCAGCGGTACGTCCACCGGCGACGTCGCCGAGCACTGCGACGCGGCCACGGTCGTGTCGGAGCGGGTGGCGTTCTGGTCGGTGCTCGCCGAGGACACCGACCGTGAGGTGCGCACCGACCTCGCCGAGGGACCGTTGCCGGTCGCCGTCAGCGAGGCGGACCTGGCCGCGTGCGTCGACGCGCTGCTCGGCAACGTCTTCGGGCACACCGTGGACGGCGTCGGTTTCTCCGTGACCCTGGAGCGGGGTGACGACCTGGTGCGACTCGTGGTCGACGACGAGGGAACGGGCTTTCCCGAGACGAGCACCGGTCCGCTGCGGCGCGGCGCCAGCGGAAGCGGGTCGAGCGGTCTCGGGTTGGACATCGTGCGCCGCGCGGCCGCCGATTCGGGTGGTGGCGTGACCTTGGAACGGGCCCCGGGCGGCGGCGCCCGGGTGGTCGTCGAACTCGGGTACGCGAACCCGTCAACCCGCCCCGAACTGCGGTGATGCGCTTTAGCCTCGCCTTAACGTTCGAGTAGCGCCCGGTTAGTTCCTCCGCTGGGAACGTCGTGCTCGACGGCGGCGCCGATGCCGCCCGAGCATCACGGAAACGCACAGGAGGATTCGACGTGTTGGGCAAGAAGAAGCTGGTCGGAGCGATTGCGGTCGCAGGTGGCGTCCTGGCCATGAGTGGCACGGCCGTTGCGTTCGCGGCCGACGGCGGCCAGTCCGGGGACTCGCGTCCGGCATCGGCCCAGCAGCAGTCCGAGCGGCCCTACACCGGTCCGGACCCCGAGGACATCTACACCGGACCCGGCGACCACTACACGGGTCCTGGCGACCACTACACCGGTCCCGACTCCGACGACATCCACACGGGCCCGAAGGGCGAGCAGGCGCCGTCCCACTGGGGCAACCCGTGGCCGGAGCACTGCTCGAGCGAGCAGCCGGCCGTCGGCGCGCAGCAGGCCGAGCGGATCGCGCTGCAGCGGGTGCCCGGCGCGAGCGTGATCGAGATCGACCTCGACCGCTGCTACGGCTTGGAATGGGAGGTCGACCTCCGCAAGGGCGCTGCGGAGTACGAGATCGAGATCGACGCGGACAACGGGAAGATCGTCTCGTTCGAGCAGGATCGGGACGACTGACGGAGCATCGCGTCCCCGGCCCCCGCATTCGGCCCGCCCGGACCGGGTGCGGGGGCCGTTCCGTTCGGCGGCCGCACCGCCGCGGCAGCCGCCGCATCGTGGCGGACGTGGCCGTGGGCGTCGGCTGTCACGCTCGCGGTTCCGAGGTGATCCGGTCGCGGTGCAGCCGCTGCAACCCTACGAAGGCGAGTGTTGCGGTCACCGCGCTCATGCCGAGCCGGAACCAGTGGCCGACCTCGAACTCGACGGCGGTGCTCCGCAGCAGTTCCGCGGTGTGCATCGCCGCCCCCTCGTCGAACATGATCTCGTTGCGGGGCCAGAAGTACAGCACCGAGAACAGGAATTCGCCGAGTGCGAGCGATGCGAGGCTTGCCGCGATCCACCACCGTGCGGCCCGAACCTTCCTGACGAGCAACAACGTGACCACGGCGACGATCAGTGTGGCCGCGCCCATCGGCGGGAAGAAGTCGGCGGGTCCGGTGACGTCGAAGAACTCGCTGGCCTCGGTCAACGACCGCGGAACGTCGTGGAAGACGTTGGGATAGATGACGATCGTCTCGACCGCGATGCCGCCGAAGGCCACCATGGCCAACCAGACATACACGGCGGAGACGGGAAATCCGAGTCGGTGAACCGACATGGCGTGACTCCGTATCGGACGGAAGGGAACTGACCCCGGGAACGCTAGGGCGGTGTGACCCGACGGCGCGTCCGTCGCAGCGCCCTCGCCGGCTACGCGTTCCGGCGTACGCCGGAAGGTGGCGAGCTACGTCCGGCGGTTGCGTGTGCACGCTCCGGCGCAGCCGGCGGCGGCCGCGACGACCGCGCCGGTCGGCGGGCAGTCCGAGGCGCCGCCGCGGGCGGCTGTCTCGACGCGGCGGGCAGCCTGGGGGATGCTCGGCTCATGGCCGTGCGGAACGATCGGCAGGACTCGATGCTCTCCGTGTCCGAAGTCCTGGAACTGCTGGATGCGGTCGTGGCGGAATCCGACACGTCGGAACCCGCCACGACCGTCGGTACGGCCCTGCCCGCCGACGACGCTGCTGCGCTGGAGGGACGCATCCGCAACGTGCGTGCCTCGATGGCGCGGTGGCGTCGCCGCGGACAAGAGCTGTCGGCCCTGTTCTCGAGCGCTCACGAACTCGCCGAGCTGCGCGACACCGACACCTTGCTGGACCGCCTGGTCGAGCGGGCCCATGACCTACTGGGTACCGACGTGACCTACCTGTCCGAGTTCCACGAGGGCAGGGACGAACTTCGGGTCCGGTCGACGTCGGGGGCGATCGACTCGTCGTTTCGCCGGTTGCGGGTCCCACCGGGCATGGGGCTGGCCAGCAAGGTCGTGCACACCCGACTTCCACAGTGGACTTCCACGTATCAGCAGAACGACGACATCCCGCACGAACCCGGGATCGACGCGGCCGTGGCGGCCGAGGGTCTGGTCTCGTTGCTGGGGGTGCCGCTGATCGCGGGCGACCGCGTGCTCGGCGTCCTGTTCGCCGCGAACCGCAGTGGCCACACGTTCACGCCGGACGAAGTGGCGCTGCTGAGCGCGTTCGCGAATCATGCCGCTGTGGTGCTGCAGACGACGTCGTTGCTGGAGCAGGCGCGGTTGGCGGCCCACGAGGCCGACCGTGCCCGAGCCGTGCTGGCCGACAACGTGACGGCGATGGAACGGGCGAGCGCGGTGCACGAGGACCTGACGGCGGTGGTGCTGAAAGGCGGGAGCGCCGAGGGTGTGGCGGACACACTGAGCGGAGCCCTGAACCGGCCCGTGACGATCCTCGACCGGGACTGGGAGCCGATCGCGGATGCGCGGGCCGGGGCTCGCGGTCTCGCCGCGGCGGACGGACTGTCCGGCCGGGTGCGGGAGGCGATCGCCGAGAGCCGGCCGTCGGGGCGGTGCGTGTTCGTCGACGGCGGTGCCCCGGAACCCGAGGTGGTGGTCGCCGTGGTGGCCGGCGACGTCTTTCTGGGAGCCGTCCTCGTCGGACACGGTGAGCTGGAGCTCGGGGCCGTGGAGCAGCGCACCATCGAGCGTACGGCCCAGATCGCGGCCCTGGTCGCCGTGCAGCAGGACGCGGTGGCTGAAGCCGAGGACCGGGTCAGGGGAGAACTCGTCTCCGACATTCTGCGGGGCGATGTGCTGCAACGGCCCGACCTGGTCCGCCGCGCGCGAGCTCGGGACGTGCGGCTCGACGAGCTGCGGTCGGTCGTCGTCGTGGCCGTGCCGGCCGAGGCCCGTCGAACCGTGTCGGTGGCCCTGCGGCGGGCCGGTTCGGGGGCGCTGGTGGGCGAGCGCGACGGGGTCCTCACGGTGCTTTCGCCGCGACCGGAACCGAACGACGTCGCGCACGAGGTGTGGGCAACCGCCCGCCGGGCAGCGGAAACCCCGGTGCTGGCGGTCGCGGGGCCGCCGGCACCGGCGGCTGCCGCGCTGGGGGAATCCTTCGAGGCGGCGCGCCGCTGTGCGCAGCTGTTACAGAGCTGGCAGGCGCCGGACGGCGCCGTGGATGCGCAGGCCTACGAGCCGTATCTGGCGGTGTTCGGCTCGCGCCCGCGTGACCTGTCCCGGTTCATCGACTCGGTCATCGGGCCGGTTCTGCGGTGGGACGAGGAGCGCGGTACCGACCTGTTCGCGACCCTGTCGGCGTTCGCCGAGTCACAGGCCAGTCCGACCCGCACGGCGCGGGCACTGCATGTGCACATCAACACCGTCACCCAGCGACTCGAACGGATCACGGCGCTGCTGGGAGAGGGCTGGCGGGAACCCGAGCCGTTGTTCCGGATCTCGCTGGCGACGCGCATGCGCTCGCTGATCCGCCGGCACGCCATGGACGGACCTGCCGACACGCGGTGATCGTGTCCGCTGCGGGACTGGACGCGCGCGGCCACCGGGTGGGGCGTCGCGCTCTCCAGTGGCGCTGTGCCGGGCCGGGGTTGTGGGTGAACTACACGTGGCCACCGGTCCGAATGTGGGTTCTTCGCCCGTATGGACGCGGTCCGTGACGGCCTAACGTTCCTGGTCAACCGGAACGGCAGTGCGGCCGACCCTCGTCGTGCCGCCTGCCTGCCGGGTGTGAACTGTCGTCGTCGCCGGTGCCCGGTGACGCAGTACGGCGTGGGAGGTCCGCGTGTCCGTGTACAGCAGGTTGTCCGGGTTCCGGGACGTGCCGCCGGCCGCTCGGCGAGCGCAGCTCGCCGAGCACACCGGCCGCGCCCCGGACGAACTCAGCGCGCTGGATCCCTCCGAAGGGCTCACCGTCGAGCAGGCCGACCACATGATCGAGAACGTCGTGGGCGTGCTCGGCGTACCACTCGGTGTCGCCACCAACTTCACGATCAACGGTGACGACGTCCTCGTCCCCATGGCGACCGAGGAGCCTTCCGTGGTCGCGGCCGCCAGCAATGCCGCCCGAATCGCCAGGGTCGCCGGCGGCTTCCACACGTCGAGTTCCCGGCCCGTCATGCAAGCGCAGATCCAGGTCGTGGACGTCGAAGATCCGGAGGGTGCCCGGCTGCGCCTGCTCGACGCGCGTGCCGAGCTGTTGCGGATGGCCGACGAACAGGATCCGCAACTGGTCGAACTCGGCGGCGGGGCCAGGGAACTGTCGGTGCGAGTGGTCGAGGCCAGGCCCGGCAGGTACGTCGTGCTGCACCTGATGGTCGACGTCCGCGACGCGATGGGGGCGAACGCCGTCAACTCGATGGCCGAGGCCGTCGCGACGCGGGTCGGGGAGATCGCTCGCGGGCGGGTGCTGCTGCGGATCCTGACCAACAAGGCCGATACGCGACTGGCGCGTGCGAATGCCGTGTTCGACGCCGCGACCCTCGGCGGTGCGGACGTCGTGCGGGACATCGTGCACGCCGGCGCGCTGGCCGAAGCCGACCCGTACCGCGCGGCGACGCACAACAAGGGAATCCTGAACGGCATCACGGCCGTGGTGCTCGCGACCGGCAACGACACTCGCGCCGTCGAATCCGGTGCGCATTCACACGCCGTCGGTGCGGACGGCCGCTACACCGCTCTCTCGCGCTTCGAAACCGACGCCGACGGCAACCTGACAGGAACGCTGGAGCTGCCGATGCCGGTCGGGCTGGTCGGCGGGGCCACGAAGGTGCATCCCGCGGCGCAGTCGGCCGTCCGGCTGCTCGGCGTCGCCACGGCCCAGCAGCTGGCCGAGGTGATCACAGCCGTCGGACTCGCGCAGAACCTCGCGGCGTTGCGCGCGCTGGCGACGGAGGGCATCCAACGCGGCCACATGTCGTTGCACGCGCGCAATGTGGCGGTGTCCGCGGGAGCCAGCGCCACCGAGCTTCCGCAGGTCGTGTCGCGCCTCGTTGCCGACCGGGCCGTCCGTGCCGACCACGCCGAGCGGGTGCTTGCCGAACTCAGAGCAGGCCGGCCGTGACGAACCGGCCGCCGGGCGCCACCCGCGCCGGGGTCGTGCCCGGCAGGAACGCCCGCGTCGTCGGCGCCGGTTCCCGTCGGAGATCGGCGTCGCGCCCCGCATGCGACGAGCCGCAACACCGGAACCGCCCACCAGGTACGACGCGGGAGTGAGCAATGAGTGGCAACGAACGTACGGTTTCCGGGGAACCCGTTCCCGACCCGGCGAACGAGCAGTTCCCCGAACACGACGACGATTCTCGGCCCTATCTCGTGTTGTGGGGCGACGCGGTGGCGCCTAAGGAGCTGGGCCGGTCCTTGCTGCTGGCCGTGCCGGTCGCGCTGGCCGCATTTCTGCTGGCACAGCAGGTTCTGTCCGGAGCGGGAAACGAACAGGTCGTCGACGGATACGCACTCCTCGTCGGGCTCGCCGCGTGCGTCGCTACGGGCGCGCTCTGCGCGAAGTTGTTCACCCCGAAACGGGTGTTCGCCGAAAGCCGGTCCGATGGCATCCGCTCCGGCCTTCCTCCCGAATTCTCCACGCCCGAAGCCGTCTCCGGGCTGCCCGACGAGTACATCGAGGAAATGCGGGAGATCGGACTGTACGAACCCGGAACCTCGCCTGCCGGTGACACGGCGAGAAAGGGAGTTCAACAATGATCGTGGATCTGCTCTGGGCTCTCGGGATGGGCCTGACGGGCGCTGTGGTGTTCGGCGCCATCGGCCTCGTTTCGGGTACCGACGAGACCGCGACGCTCGGGCCGTTGACGTTGATCGTCGTGCTTGCCGGAGTTCCGCCCGTCGGGGTGTTCACGTTCTTCATCGCCGCGGCGGTGTCCAAGCACATGACACACGCGATTCCGACCACGCTGCTCGGAATTCCGGGTGACACCATGGCGGTGCCGCTCATGGAGGATGCGGACGGAATGCGGCGGCTCGGCGCACCGCACGTCGCGTTGCGCAAGGCGCTCGCGGGCGCGCTGCTGTCGGCTGTCATCGCCGTACCGGTCGCGGTGGGAATCGCAACCGCGTTGGCGCCCTTGTCCGAAACCGTGGAGGCTGTCGCACCGTGGCTGTTCGCGGCCGCCGCGATCTTCGTGGGCTATTTCTCGCCGGGCCGCTGGGCCAGCATCGTGGGAATCATTCCGTTCACCCTGGCCATCGCCGCGTTGCACGGATTCACCGAGCAACACCTCGGGGACTCGCTGAGCATATCGTTCTTCCTCGGTATCGCGATCGGCCCACTGTTGGCGGACCTGGTGAGGGCGACGTCCCGCACCGGGCGTGCGGGTATGGAGCGCAGCGGTGTCCGGGAGTTTCATCTCGCGCCGGACCTGTCGGACGGCAGGGGCCCCTTCCCCAACCCGTTTCGCGTGCTCACCCGACAGCAGATCGGCTACACCGCGGGTTCGGCCGTCGTCACCTCGTCCACATTCGTGTTCAGTCCGGTGGCGACGACCGTCATCGTGGGTGAAGCGGTGGGTGCACGGCTGAAACATCCCTACCAACGTCTGAGCTCGCTGATGGCGGTCAAGAACGGCACGACGGAGTCGACCTATCTGGCTGAGACGATCATTCCGCTGGTGGCGTTCGGCCTGCCGTTGAGTCCCGTCGCCGCCGGCCCCGCCGCCGCGTTGTTCAACGCCCCGCCGGTCTACTCGGTGGATTCGGGACAGAATCTGCACTCGATGCTGTCGTCGTGGCAGTTCCTGTTCTTCGGGTTGCTGGGGGTGCTCGTCGCGGCCGTGGTCGTCTATCCCGTCGCGATGAAGTATGCGCGTGTGGCCAGCGCATGGGTGATCACGCGCGTCAGCCACGAAGCGCTCATCGCCGCGTTCGCCGGGTTGATCGTCGTCGTGTCCTGGTACGAAGGCGGAGCGCTGGGACTGTTCACGTCGCTGACCGTCGGGTTGCTGGGCGGTCTGTGCAACCGGGCCTTCGGTATGAACGCGGGCGTGCAGTTCATGTGTTTCTACACCGCGACGATGTTCGTCCCGATCCTGTTGGCGGCATGAGCGACCGCCGACGGCACTGGTGGACCGCCGGTTGTCGCCCGTGGGACGACCAGCACTTGGCTTCGCCGGCATCCGCACGGATCCCGCGGGTCGGCGTCCGGAGGCAGGCCGTGCGGGCCGTCGACCCGCGGCGGTACAACGGCACCATGGCCGTCGTGACGAGCCGACAACCCGGCTGAACTGGGATTTTGGTGGGCCGCCCGGGGCTCGAACCCGGAACCCGAGGATTAAAAGCCCGCGGGTTCGAACGCGGTGATCTTGAAACAGGCTTCGATTGCAGTGCTTCTACCTGCACTTTTGGCAGTATCAAGATCATATTTGCGATGGCTAACGACTAGTCTGGCCTCCGTTATGTCTCCGTTCTTCCTGCAGCGCTCAGGTGGGCCTCGAGATGATCCGACCTGGGGTTTTGTCTCGCTAACGCACGGATTCGAGGGCTGGCATCATCGTAAGCCGAGCGAGGGGGCGCTGGGGCGAAGGACGTCCGTCCGATGGACCTGCGGCAGGCCCTCCCTCGGGCTTCCTGTCCGCGTGGGTGGACCGCGCCTTGTCATGGCGCAATCTCGCCCTTCTTCACATCGGGATTCCGGCGTTGGCCCAGTAGAAAGACGACCGGGACTATCGCAAACACAAGGGCAGCGACGACGGTGTTGGGCACAAAGGAGGGCGACCAGCCAAACAGCGGCGCGGCGACGGCGGCCGCTGATGCTGCCGCCACTTGGTAGCCGGCATTGAGTGCAGTGTTGACTCCGCTGAGCCGGTCGTCACCTGCCGCAAGATTAGCCCGCCCGCGCAGCAGCGGGAAGGCCAGCGCCTGAGCAAAGGTCAACGATGCGTACAGCATGGCCTGGGCGATGAGGGAATCCGCGAGCAGCGGCAGCGCGAGCACAAGCGGCACCGGCACCGCCAGCAATGCGGCGAGCCACGGGTTCGGCAGCTTCGCTACGACGCCGGTGAGCGATGCACCCACGACTGCGACGACGCCGGCCGCGACGAAGACGAGGGTCACGGTGTTGACGTCACGGGTTGCGCCGGTGGTGTCCGTCAGTACCCAACTGGGGTAGAAGGAGATGACGGTGAACAATGCGAAGGTGAACAGCCAGAACGCCATAACCGGCTCGCGAATTCCGGGCCTGGCGGCGTGCAGCAGTACTCGCAGCCCGCGGTTCGCCCGGCCGTTCGTGTGCCGGGGTGCCGCAGGGAACGCGAACAGCACCGCCACCGCGACTGCCGCGGCGAGGAGCGCAAGTGCCGCGAAGCTCCACCGCCATGATAGATGCCCGGCGACGAACAGTGCGCCGGGCACGGTAACCAGCTGCGCCAGTGAGCCACCGGCTACCACCTGACCGGTGACTGCCATGCGTCGCTCCTGTGGCACGTAATCAGCAATGCATGGAAACACCGCCACGCCGATGAGGGGCATGAACAAGCCGGTGGCGACCCGCAGCCCGATCGCGAGCACACCTGAGTCGACCATTGCAGTGCCGAGCAACAGCAGCGCGACGACCGAGCTGCCGATGACGACCGAGCGCCGCCGTCCGATCACGTCGACGAACGGCCCGAAGATCAGGTTACCCGCGAAGCTCGCCAGTGGCAGTGCGGCGACGACCGCCCCACGTTGCCACTCGGACATGAACATCTCGTCGGCCATGAACACGACCAGCGGCGGCACCAGCGCGATGTTCGCGGCGACGATGAACCACGCCGCGCCGAGTAGTACTGCAACCAGCCACCCGGGGACGGGACGGCGCTCGGCCAGTGTGCGAAAACGGTTGTCGACATCAGCCGAAGTCGTCACGCCACCGGCTCCGCCTGGTGTGGCCAGTTGATCATCTCGATATCCGTGCGATCGCCCAGCTCCCGCACCGTCGAGACGCACGTCGTGACGACCTCTTCCCGGCTGTTCCCGACACCGAGCACGTGGCCCAGGTAGTGCAGATTGCTCTCGGCCCTCCGCACGTCCTGGCCGGGACGGGAGCGCAGCACCCAGTCACGGATATTCTCGTTATCGCGTAGGAACGACAGGTCCGCGTCCACGCGGTGCACCGCGTTACGGACAGGCGCGAGCACGTGGGCGCCTCCGTGTCGCATAGGTTGAATCGATGGTTCCGGAACTGGCAGTCCCAAGTGGACGGCGATCAACGCCTCGTGCACGTCGACGCCCCAGCACTCCTTTATGAGCAACGGGTTCGGACCACCCACGATTCGCGGATTCGGGTCGATGAGGCACGGGCCAGTGTCAGTCATGATCACCTCCATATGGAACAATCCGAGGTCAAGTTCGAGTGCCCGCGCCGCGGCAGCCGTGTACTCTCGCACCTCCCGATCGCGTTCGATGGACAGAGCGGCGGGCACGATCGAGCCCAGCTCCATCGTGCGATCGTGCTGGTACTGCTGGCGTTCCAGCACGGCCAGTGGCACGTGGACTCCGCGGCCAGCTGCGATCTCGACCGACATCAGCGCGCCTTCGAGATAGGTCTCAACGATGAGATCGGTGCCGAACGCCGCACGCTGTGCCGGGGTCATCCAAGCTACCGAGTTGCTGATCTTGCTCTGCGCGACTGCGATGTCGGCGTGCTCTCGAACGATGCTCGCACCAATACTCGCACTACCTGCCGCGGGCTTGACGACAGCGGGCAGTCCGACCTTGTCCAATGCCGCCGGAATGCCCTCCGGTGCATCTACGACGGCGTACTCAACGGTACGTAGTCCGGCTTCGGCTAGGCAGTCGCGAGCCAGCGCCTTATTGCGTGCGTTCTCAACCCCGGCAGGGCTCGTGAACGGAATGTCCAGCGACCTGGCGGCGGGGGCGAGGCTCTGCACAACCTCATCGTGCATGCCGATCACCGCATCGACCGGGTGTTTCTGGTCGATCTGTGCCAGCACCGCGTGCACCGCGTGCACCGCGTGCTCGTCCCCTGAGCTTGTGAGCGGTACCACCCGGTCGACCGCCTGCCGCATCGTGTCGAACTCGGCGCCCTGGTACGCGGACGCATAGCTCTCGGACGCCACGAAGGTCACGTCGTGGCCGAGCCGCGTCGCTGTGAGCACGGCACGGAACCCGTACGGACGGCTATCAACGAAGACAACGTGCGCCATGTATTTCCTTTCCTTTACGTGACCGCTCGGCCCACGCGGCTACGTATCTAGTAATCGAATCAGGGACCGTGGGACGATGGATAAGTACAGTTGCACCCGGCACTCCGTGCATCTGCCCGCGCCCAGCCTGCTGCACGTCAACACCGGGCACAACTTCGCCTAAGTCGTTGAGCACCGCTATACGGTCCGCCCCCAGTAAGCCGAGTTGGTCGGTGGCGGGGACGGGTGTGATCGCCGCGTGTCACAAGCGAAACGGATCACCGCAGACCCCAGACCTTCATCGCCGCCAGAACGCGGTCTACGGAACCCTCTACGGTTTCCTCCTGCGTGTGCAGCCGCAGGTCGGGGTTGCTCGGCGTCTCGTAGGGATCGTCTACTCCGGTCAGGCCGGTAATCTCACCGGTGCGCTGCTTGGCATACAGACCTTTGACGTCCCGCTCGGCGCAGACCTCCAGCGGTGTGGCTACGTGGACCTCGCGGTAGGATGTGCCCGCGCCAAGGTGCTGTTCCTTGATCACCGCCCGTGCATCGGCGTACGGCGCAATGACAGGAACCATGACCTTGACCCCGTTGCGCGCCAACAGCTGCGCTACCCAGCCGACGCGGTAGACGTTGATGGTCCGGTCTTCGCGGGAGAATCCGAGGCCGTTCGAGAGTTTGGCGCGGAACTCGTCGCCGTCCAGCACTTCGACGCGATGACCGACGGCGCGGAGTTCGCTGGCTACCATGCGGGCGATCGTGGTCTTGCCCGAGCTCGGTAGACCGGTCAGCCATACCGTCGCGCCGTGTTCCTGTCCGGGTGTGGTGCGGTACGCGTCGTGCTCGACCAGTGCCGTCTTTCTGTGTGGTGGTCCCATATCAGCGTTCATAGTTATCTACCCCAATAGCAGAGCGAAGCTGAAACAGTCATCAGACGAACGTCTTCTGCAGCTCTTGACGACGCGTGCGTGCCATAGGCGACAGACAGCCCGGGAACCGTTCCTCCACCCACGACCGGTCGTAGAGCGTGTCGAGGTACCGGTCACCGAGGTCGGGCGAGATAGCCACGGCGGTGACGTCGTCCGGAATGTCTTTCAGGTATCGTTCGGCCGCGCTCAGTACGGTGCCGGTCGACCCGCCGAACAGGAACCCGCGCTCCGCGAGCCGGTAGCACATCTGCACAGCTCCCCGTTCGTCCTGCATGATCACTTCGTCCACCATCGACTCGTCGACGAGTTCGGGACGCCTGCTGGCACCGAGGCCAGGCAGGAACCGGGGTCCTGGTGCGCTACCGAAGGTGACCGATCCGATGCTGTCGACCGCTATGACTTTCGCCTTATGTTCGTGGTCCCGCATGTAGCGCGCGCAGCCCATGAGCGTGCCTGTGGTGCCCGCGCCTATGAACACGTAGTCCACCGACGGAAATTGTCGGATCAGTGCAGGTGCGGTGTGGCGGTAGTGGGCCCGCCAGTTCTCGTCGTTCGCGTACTGGTTCAACCAGACGTAGTTCGGGCTGACCTCGCACAGCTCTTGCACGGCACGCATGCGGCTACCGAGATACCCGCCCGTCTCGTCGAGCTGGGTGACCACAACGACCTCGCCGCCCATGCTCTCCACAAGGCGGTGGACGCCGGGGTTCGCCCGAGGATCGATAACGCAGACGAACCGGTATCCACGGCTTGCGGCGAGAATCGCCAGCGCAATGCCGAGGTTTCCCGACGAGGACTCGACGATCACGGAGTCTGGAGTGATGCGGCCGGAGCGTTCCGCCTCATCCAACATGGAGCGAGCGGCCTTCAGCTTCACCGATCCGGCGAAGTTGAAGTTCTCACACTTGAGATAGAGCTCGCGACCGAGGAACGGGCGCAGATTGACGTAGACGTCGTCGACGACGAGGTCTTCGGCGGCGGTCACGATGGGCACAACGATTCCCCCTGTTTACTGTGGTGACGGGCCACGTCATCCGTATGTGACTTCTTCGCTTGCCGCGTGCACGAACTGGGGCGCGTTCCGCAGGCGTTCGTACTGCTCCGTTGCCCAGCGCACGTGGTCGCGGAGACCGTTGGTCTCTGGGAAGTCTTCTACTGGGATGGGTACCTCTACGGGCATTTCGAGGCCCTTGCTGTTCAGCACCCTGGTAAAGAAGTGGTCGACGCCGCCGACTCGGTAGTTGCTCAACTGCAACTCGGGCTGCGGCTGCCACCTCAGTTGAGACTCGTCGAAGTACAGTCCCCACGCCGTGAACATCTGGTCGAACACTTGTGGAGGGTTCGACCGGAAGTCGTAGCTGTCCATGACTATATGGGGGACGTCGTGCTGTTGGCATTGGTCTATTTGCTCGATCAGTGCGTTCCAGCCCGTTTCCGCCAGTGGGAAGTCGAGCGGCTGCTCCTGGAGCTGCCTAACCCGGCGGCGCGAGCTGATAGTCAACCGCGGGTCGCGCAGCAGGAACACAACTGGGTGCGCGGTCTTCGACAGCAACTGAGGTAG
Source organism: Prauserella salsuginis (assembly GCF_024648885.1). Lineage (GTDB taxonomy): Bacteria > Actinomycetota > Actinomycetes > Mycobacteriales > Pseudonocardiaceae > Prauserella > Prauserella salsuginis. Next base: position 164,696 of record NZ_JANBBF010000010.1, read on the forward strand.
GTGTGGGCCAATTTGGAAGCTGATCTCTTTGACCAGCACGCCCTCGCCGACCTTGGCACCGACCACCGGCTGAAGGTCGACTGGGCTGTCGATAGCGGCTTCAGCCGCTGCGGCGTCGAGGCCCTTGAAATAGGTGGACTCATACGGTTCGTGCGAGTAATAGCGTATGGCGGGGTTGTTCCAGATGACACGGGACAGCGCGGTGGACGCGCTACGAGGAGGTCCGATCACCAAGTAGGTGTTTCGCGGATCAGCCACGGAAAATCCTTTCACAAGAGGTTGACTCTGCGGAATTAATCGAAGCGCAGGGCTTATGCGGCTCCTTTATTGCAGGTGATCTCAGATGAGAGTCAATTTGTTCAAGTGCGAACTACTAGTCGAGTTAGAAGTAGACAAGAACGACCGGACCGCGCGATCTGCGTCATTGGTTGCCCGCGATTTGGAACCGGGTGAGGTTACGTAGTGATTGTAATAGCTGGACCCCTCAGCCAGCGGTCCGAAAACGGCCAGAGTTGGTTGCGGATTTCCCTGCGCATCGATTGCGAACCCGTTCTCATCGACCTGTGCGCCGAGCTCCGTGCGACCTGCGATGACCGGGCGCAACCTGTCCGAGGTGTACAGGTGCTGCACCACCGGATTTGTCGAATAAGTGATCGTCGGTGAAGGGGAGAACCCGTACACCACGCGATTTAGCTCCGTCGTGCGGGGTTTCGTTAGAGCGGTGGACTCGAGCAGCCATCGTCCGTCCGACCAGGTGAGCCCGCATTTCGGGCCGAGGCCGGGTGAGAGCACACCGGCTCGAACCAAAGCGACGAGCTCCTCGTTGCGTTCGAGCTGAGGGCAGATGACATTACGGTTGATTTCGCTGGCGAATGGGCCGAAGAACTCCGCCAGCGACAGCTCGGTCATTCCCACCCCGTCCACTGCGTGGCGTAGCACTTCGCGTAGATCGCGAAGCGTCTCGAACGCGGCCTTGATTGGGCTGCGGTCCAGTCCTCGGCGCGCTTCAGTCAGGTCTTGCTCGACCTGATCGACGAACCAGACGCCGTAAGAATCTGCCGAATACAGGGCGGAGGCGGGGACCTCGGCAGTCCAGGTCGCGGTGACTTGGGCCGTGAGTCGGGCCGCTACAACAGGGTCAGGTTCCATCACGCTGATCCGGTGCCGCATCTCGGCGTTCACCAGCGGGAGTACGTCGCGGTGGAAATCCAGCCTGCCGTCCGCCGTACGCGCCCTGGCCTCCTGTAGCGCGGATAGGGTTAGGTGCTGCGGGGCCATGGGCTCTGACCGGTAGGGACGTGGTCGTGCGCGGGCCGGCAGACCTCTGCGCGTGATGAGCACGATCTTCGGCTCGTCGCCGCTCGCTACGTATCTCAGCTGTCCAGCAGCCTCGTAGCGGCCGCCGCGACCGACCGTGAGTTCGGCGATCACGTCCATAGCCGTCAACCCGCTACCGAGCACGCCGATTGTCTCGCCCGCGCCGATGTGGGCTAGTGCACCAGGCATCGGGTACGGGTTGCCGATCACGGCGGTACCGGGAACTTCCTGACCCAGGAGCCGTGGAACCGGCGTGCCAGTGTGGCCGACGCACAGAACCACGCCGTCCACTTTCACGGACGTGCCGTTGTCGAGCGCAACCTCTTCGCGCCCGTCTATCAGCCGACGCACCTCGAACGCCGCGCTATTGTGCAGGCGGATGTCCAGCCAGGGCGGGGCGACGTCGAGCAGCTGTCCGAACGCCCACCGCAGGTACTCTCCGAGCAGACGGCGCGGCAAGTGGTCGATGGGCTCGACCCTGCGGACCTCGCCGGTGTTTGACGTAACTCGAACACCACGCCGTAACGACCACTCGTAGAGCGACGGCCCGCGGACGCCACCATCCTCAACCATAACGTCATCCACGAAGGTGGTCAGCTGCGAGGCGATCGTGTTTAGTAGCAGGTGGTCCGACTGAGCGCCGTGGATGCCGCCGCCCGCCGCCTCGGGATCGATTATGTGGAGCACGATCGGTCGCTGCTGCAGATCACGACTCACGTGGAACACAAACCGTTCGAGGACGTTCATTCCGCGGGGGCCACAACCGATTAGCGCGTAAGCGGCGGCGTACCGATTGTTCACCAGCGTTTCTCCTCGCCGATGAAGTTCTCGATCTCGACCGCTTTTCCGGCATCCCTTGCCTGTTTCAGAACGAACGAGCCGACTGCAATGTCGAGAACGCCGAGACCGAACGGGGAGAAGATGGTCGCTCGGTCAGAACGCAATTCGATTTCTCCACGAAGTACATCGCCGATTGTTCCGTCGATGAATTCCCGCCCGTCCGAAAGGCGTTCGGCAAGATGCGCTGATGTTTCTGCCTTGAGGCAATGGTCGACATCGTCGAGAACATTGTTCGACCGAAGTAAGATCTCCGGTGCGATGTCCCGCAACGAAATGTTAAGTACCAATTGTCCGGGATGGAACTCCGTAGCCGGAGTGACATAAGGCGTCGGTGCGGTAGTGGCGAAGACGACGATGTCAGATTCCAACGCCTCGTTGAGAGTGTCGACGAACTTCGCGGTGATCGGGTATTCTTCCGAGATGTATCGGACGAGATTCGCCCCGCTGGCGGGAACCAGATCGTGGACGACGGCCTCGCTAATACCCTGAACGGCCACCAGGAGATAGTCGGCAATGGTGCGAGCGATGATGCCGGACCCGATAAACGACACCGTCCGCGTTTCAGCAGGCTTCAGCCGTGCCGCCGCCAGCGTCGCTGAGGCGGCGGTGCGTGCTGCGCTGATGCCAGCGGACTCCAGGCACGCGATCGGGGACCCGGTTGCGTAGTCGTTGAGGAGCAGTGCGGCGGACGCACGTGGCCTGCCCGACGCAACATTGTCCGGGAAGCTGGCGATCCACTTCATGCCGATCTTGTCGAAAGTTCCGCCGAGGTATCCAGGTAATGCTATTACCCTGGAGTTGGGTTTATCCGGGAATCTTAGAAAGTAACTATCCGGGTTGATGCTCGCGCCAGCCTCGTGCAACAAGTATGTCTCATGCACCAATTCCAGTACGGTGGTACGAGAGGTTCTCAGAATGTCGTCGGCCACTTCTCCGGGTACGACAAAAAAACTCAACAGAAAAATCCCCCAGTTTTAGAATTTGTGAAACGACGCAAGAAGAGTGTCTATCGTGTACTTATCGTCAGTCCTGTGTCAGTCTTGATGCGACTGGGTGAATTTTAGGTGGCCAGTCCTTGTTGTCTCGGAAAATAAGTTGATACCTTCGGTGGTGCGACGTGGCAATTCTCGCCGCTGGGTGTACGGGTGTATTCCAATTTCTCCAAATCCCCTCATTTCACCGTGAATGCTCCCATGGAACGCGCTGCTATTCGCAATACTCCAATAGGTTGAACCTCGACGGGGTGCTCGGAGGGTTTGTTGCACGCGGTGGTCAGTTGTCGGCTCCGACTTTGTGGTGTGATGTGCCTCATGCCACAGTCGAAGTGGATTCAACAATATTCCGTGTGCTGCCTTGTAGCGTTACGGTTTCGTCGTACGCAAGCGCATCGCGGCGGCACGCCGTCAGTAGTGTCGGAGACATTGGGGAAGTTGAAAAATGGTTGCAGATTCGACCATGGTCGTCCGCGTGGAGGACCTCGTTGAGCGGGTCATACTTGGCGAAGGCGACGTGGTGCGGACGATGATCCGCGGCAGTGGCGGTGCGACGGAGCTGGGTTGGCAGCTGCGTCGATCCGCGTACGAACTCGCGCAACAGGCAGACCGAGACAGTGACGCGTTCGCCCGCCTGCATCGGACCTTGGAGCTGATGCACAGCCTGTACTTCACCAAGCCCAGGCCCGGCGAGGCGGACATCAACCGCCGCGCCATCATCGACCCGGCACAGGCCGTGCTGGACGACTTCGCAGTCGGATTCGAGGACCAGTGGATCGACTCCACGCGATGCCCGGACACGTCGGACCCGGACGAGTTCGTACGAGAACTCAAAGATCAGGTTCGAGCGCACCCGGCGAATCGGCACCCGTTCTACGTCGACTTCCTGCCCAACACCGCTACCGTCGAGCACATCCGGTACTACCTGGCTCAGGAGACGGCACTGGACCCGCGGTTCGACGACTTCATCGCGCTAATGCAGCTAGGGTGCGACCCGCAGCAGAAGCTGGAACTGGCGGGCAACTACTGGGACGAGATGGGCAACGGCGACCACACACGAGTCCACACGAACATGTTCAGTCAAGCGATGCACGAGGTCGGCGCCACCGAGGAATTCGTCGCCAACAACAGGCTCACCGAGACGCTGGTGTGCGGGAACCTGTCCGCGGCGTTGGCCGTGAATCCGCGGTTCTACTACCGGTCCATCGGCAGCTTCGCCGTCACCGAATTCCTGTTCCCGCGCCGCTGCGCTCAACTGCTGGAGGCGTGGAACCGCAACGATCTACCGGCCGCCAGCGGCGAGTACCACCGGGAACACATCGGCGTCGACGCCCGACACGCCAGCGGCTTCTTCCGCAACGTCATCAAGCCCGAACTGGCCAAGAACCCGGCCAGCGGCCCGGACATCTACTGGGGAGCGATGGCCCGCATGAACTCCTCGCACCGCTACCTGGACTGCCTGCTGACAGAGGTTACCCGGTGAGGCTGACCGTCACACGCGGCGACGAAGTGGCGTCGTTCGACGTCGATACCGTCGACGACCCTGACTTTGAGCGGTGGTGTCGCACAGTCACCATGATGTCTGAACACATCCACGCCGCCTGCCCCAAGATCCTTGACGACACCGTGGGGAGGATGCTGGCCGCAGTGTCGGAGATCGCGGACGCGTTCGACGTCGAATGCCGGATCGACACCCACTCTGCCGGCCAGCGTGAACAGGTCGAGGCGTTGCCATTGGAAGATGCGTTCGTGACGGTGCGGGTGCGGTTGTGACGTTCGCCCGCTGTCTCGCGCTGTACGTCACCTCCATCGTCGGCGTCGGTGTGCTCGGTTTGCCCGCGCTGGCCTACCGACAAGCCGGCGTGTGGTCGTTGGTGGCGTGGCTGGTCATGATCGTCCTCGGTGCGGCTGTCGGATATTTCTTCCTGCAGTTGGCACTGCACCACGCCAGCGGCGGCGGGGTGGCCGACTACGCACGCGCCGCGTTCGGCGACCCTCTCGGCCGCTTGTGCGGTTACCTGTTCTACTTCGCCATCCCTTTCGGGGCACCCGCCACCGCCCACATTGCCGCACTCATGCTCGGCGAATATCAGTCGTGGCAGTACTGGACCGCGTTCGGGATCATCCTGGTCGGAGCGGTCATCGCCAACGCCGCCGGTACGACCGTCGCGTTCCGCGTTCAGCTCGTGGGAGCTGTGGTGCTCGCCGTCGCGCTCGCCGTCGCCGTCGGGGGTGCGATCACCCATGTCGAGCCCGCCAATTTCACGACCGGTCCCGAACACGGCCCATTGTCGGCGCTGGGCGCATTGTTGATCGTGTTCTTCGCGTTCGCCGGCTGGGAGGCTGTCACCGGCTTCGCCCACGAAGCGCTCACCGCCGGAGTCAACCTCCGCCGCGTTACCGCCATCACCGTCGCGATCATCGCGGTCCTGTACACCGGATTCGCGGTCACCTCTATCGGCGCTATCGGACCCGACCTGGCGACGACACCCAACGCGCTCGGCACACTCCTGTCCACCACCTTCGGCCCTCACGCCGTCTGGGTCTCACGAGCACTCAGCCTGCTGCTCGGTCTGCTCGCGGTGAACGCGTTCGTCGGATCCGTCGCACGGCTTGGCGCCGACCTAACCCGCCGACGGCACCTCCCGCAGCCGCTCGCCCGCGCCACTGTGCGCACCCACAGCCTCCAACTCGGCATCCTCGGAGCCGTTGTCACCGCCGTGTTCGCGCCGACGGCGCTCGGGATGGACACGACCGTCGAGATCGCGTCAGGAATGTTCGCCGCTGTCACCATCATCGGCCTACTCGCCGCCGCGCGGCTTCTCACACTGTCCAAACCGGCGCTGCTCGTGCTCTTCGTCACGTGTGCTCTGTTCGCATCGGCGATTCTGTCCAACCTTGCGGCCATCGTCACGATCACGGCCGTGGCGGCAGCGACGGTCGTCTTCGTGCGCAATCGCGCTGGGTCAACCTGACAGGAGCTATCCCGGTCGCGGAGATCGAAGCGTGGGCAAATGCGCGGCAGCTGGCTGCCGCCCACCAGCGGCTCGGCGGGAGGCCAATAGGATCACCCCCACCACAGTCGACCGAGGCCTCACCAAGAGCCAGGGCGACCTCTGCCTCCAACTGTTCCTCTCGGCTGGACGGCCTGGTCTCGCCAGCCGGAGGCGGGCGGTATCGCCCGCGGTGTGGAGCTCCACGAGCTCGCGGACCGGCTCCGCCCGTACCTGGGCGCGACGTTCCCCGGTTCCGAGGTCGGCCGTGTCAGCGTGGAGGGCGACCGGGAGGTTCTGTTCGTCATCGGGCTGCCACCCGAGGACGGCCAACCGATCTATCCTTGCCACAAGGCGCACGGCGTGCCCGGAGAGGACCAGCTGGCCGATGGTGCGATCTATGTTCGCGACCACAGCAACACTCGGACCGCGAACGCCGGCGAGATTATGGGGCTCATGGAGCGGGCCCGCGGTGTCCCGCGGCATCCGATTACCCTCGACATCGACCTCCTCGGCACGATCCACCGGGTGGACCGAGTCTCCGAGACGCTCGACCGCCTGTATGACCTCGAAGAGCAGCGGTATATCGAGTCGTCATCGAAGGAGAAGAGGCCGCCGCTGCCCGGCTACATTCCTTCGGGGCTCTTCGGCGACACGGTAATGCCGACGACAGAGGATCGGGCAACGCGGCTGGATGTGTGGAAGCAAGCGCGCCCGGAGCACATCGAGGCAGGCCGTGCACGCCTGCTCGGCGTGGCCCTCGGGGGCGTGGGACCGTGCGTGGTCAGCCGAGATCGGTTCGTCGCCAGGCCGGAGATCATCTTGACTTTCCACGATTGTGAGGTCGGCTACCCGGTGGGCTGGGGCCAGCGCGGAAAGAATGGCGAGGTAACGCTGACGCCGGAGTCGTTACGGCCGAACGTGGAGTGGCGCACCGACGTGGACGACTACGTGGTGGTGGCCCGCGACCCCCAGGCCACGTCCGTGCTCGTCACCTGGGTGCTCACCGAAGACAGCAGCGACCTGACAACCCGGGGCGAGATCGTCGTCCCCGCCGGCACGCTGGTGGACGCCGCCGAACTGGTCACGAGGACCTTCCTGAACGAGGACTGACACTCGATCCACGCGCGGACCTGCATCCACCGGTCCGAATCTCGGACGGACGCCGCCGGGTAGTGGACGATCATCGCGCCCGGTCGGATGGTGGCATCGAACACTTGTGCTGGGATCTGGGTCCGCGTGTGTGGGCGTCACGTCCGTCGAGGTCGAGCTGGTCGACCAGCCAGCGCTGGTGGGCGGCGAGAGTAGGTCATCGTCGATGGGAGGAGGTGCCGCACCACGGCCTGCTGCAGACGTGCATGCACGTCCATCAACACGCCGCCGAGCTGCTGATTGTCAGGAAGTGGTGGGCCCCGTGGGACTCGAACCCACAACCCGCGGATTAACCTGCCACTACGCCTTTCGGCGCCGCCCTGGGCGTTTGTGGTCTGGACTGTCCCTTCACCGTGGCGCTGGTGCGCTGTAGGTGCCACCCGTCCAGTCTCTACACCTTCCGGAGCGCTGCTCCGGCTTGGCTCGGGATTGCCATGCCAGCGAGCTGGCGAAGGGTTCCCCGACTTTGGGTGGTGTCATCCTGATCGTTTCCGACCAGGCGCTCCTATTCGAAGTCCGCTGCTCTGCCAATTGAGCTAGAGGCCCTAGCTGCCCACAGTGTACTCGGTCGGAGTTTCGCCGCGTTATGTGCCACCCCGCGCTGCAGATCGGAGGCAGCGGTGGGGGGTGCGCTACCCGTCCGAGTGTCATTGCACTGGGAACGCGGAGTGTGGCGCTTCGCTCGAGGTCTGCGCCGACGGTGCCGCGACGGGTTGGCTTCGCCACAGGTCAAGCTAAGTGGCGGAAATCACTCTTGTCCGTGGTACTTCGTCGATGACTCTGACGGTCGCCTTAGCGGCGGGGTCGTAGGACCTGCGGCACGGGTCCGTTGCATACGTCGTCGGAGGCCGATCGATGGCCACGAGACGCCCAGTAACGTCGATTCGTCCCCCGAGGTGCGGCGAGCCTGCCTTGATCGCCTACCCAGACGTCGCGGACGTCCTACCCCCGGTCAATCCTCTGTTCCTCGATGGCGGCTTCGTAGAAGGCGTCGGCGAGTGCCGTCTTGATGGTGTCGATGGCGGGACCGTCGCTGAAGTAGTAGCTGGCCATGGTGTTGCGGGCGTCTTGGCTGTCGACACGCTGGGGTGCGCGTCTGCCCAAGCCCCTCGAAATAGGGTGTCTCGGTGGAGGCGCAACGGCCTACCCGTCCCCGCCCTCTTACGAGTAAGGACACCCGACTGATGGCAGTGACTCAGCAGGAGATCGAGAGCCGACTGTGGGACGCCGCAGACGAGTTGCGTGTGGCGATGCCCGAAGCGCAGTACTCGTCGGTGATGTTTCCCCTGATGTTCTGGAAGTACTTGTCGGACACCTGGGAACATCACCACCAGGAGTTCTTGGCCGACAACGAGGGCCTGGACGACCTCTCCCCCGAGGAAGCCCACGAGATCGAGTTCCGCGACTACCAGTCGTTCGAGATCCCGTTCATCCACCCGGGCACGGTCCGGGAGCGTCGCGCCTCCTGGTCGTCCATCCTTGCCACCGTCACCCAGCCGGGCCTCGGCAAGCGGGTCCGCGCGTCCCTGCAGGCCATCGAGACGGCTAACCCCGATAAATTCTCCCGCCTGTTCGGAGCCATGACCTGGACCTCCGACGAGGTGCTGCCAGAAGAGGTGTTGGCGGCAGTCATGCAAGCGATGGACCGCACTCCCAGGATGCACGAGGGCAACATGTCCCACGACGTGCTCGGCGGGGCGTACGAGTACCTGCTGAAGCGGTTCTCCGACGGGGCCGGCACCCGCGCCGGCCAGTTCTTCACCCCACGCGAGGTCGTCGAACTGATCGTCGAAGTCCTGGACCCCAAGAACTTCGAGTCGGTGTACGACCCGACCTGCGGATCGGGCGGGATGCTCATCGCCTCCGCGAACCTACTGAAGGCCCGCGGTGGGCGCGGCTACACGCTCAAGCTGCGTGGGCAGGAGTCCGTACCGGACACTGCGGGTGTGGCGCGCATGAACCTGTTCATGCACAACCTCACCCAGTTTCAGATCGAAGTCGGCGACACCCTGAAGGACCCGCGCTTCAAGAAGCCGGACGGGTCCGTCGCGCAGTTCGATGTGATCGTCGCCAACCCACCCTTCAGCTCTAAATGGAAGCCCTGGACCCAGGACCCACGCGCCATCGGCGGGGTAGCGCCACAGTCGGCAGCGGACTGGGCGTTCGTGCAACACATGATCGCCAGCATGCATCCCAAGAAGGGCCGGGCCGGTGTCGTCCTGCCGCACGGTGTGCTGTTCCGCGGTGGCCAGGAGGCAGCCATCCGCCAGCGCGTCCTGGACGATGACCTCCTGGAGGCCGTGATCGGGTTGCCAGCGAACCTCTTCTACTCGACTTCCATCCCGACCTGCATCCTCGTGTTTCGCGCTCCCGGCACCAAGATTGAGGAGCGCCGGGACGGGGTGCTGTTCCTCGACGCCTCCACACGATTCATCAAGGGCAAGAACCGCAACGTCCTCACGGAGGAAGACATCGCCGATGTGGTGACCGCTTACCATTCGAACTTCGATCCCGACGGCAACCCCGTCGACCCTGACGGCGACGAAGGACTTGCGGCGCGGTTCGTCCCTACCACGGCGATCGCAGCGAACGGCTACGATCTCAACATCGGCAGGTACATCAAGCAGGCCGAAGCTAAGCAGGAGGACCTCGGCTCGCTCATCGATGCCTACAACGTTGCCCGTGCCGAACGTCAGAAGACCGAGCAGCACATGCTCGCCGTCCTCGCCGATGCTGGGATCGAGGGCCTCAGTGAGTGACGGCTATCCACTTCGTCCGCTCGGAGAGGTGATGCGCCTCGACATCCAGCGCACACCGATGAAGCCTGCAACCACCTACCGCCTGGCCGGCGTCCTGAATGCAGGACAGGGACTTGTCACTAAAGGCGAATTCGACGGTGGCGAGACAGAGTACACGACAATGAACGTGCTACACGTCGACCAGGTCGTGATGCGAAAACTGACCGCGTGGGAAGGTCCGATCACCGTAGTATCTGCCGAGTTCGATGGATTCGTCGTCAGCAACGAGTTTCCCACGTTCACGCTTGGCCCAGAACTGATGCCCGACTGGATGAGGCACGTATGTCGCTCACCGCGACTGTGGACAGAAATGAAGAACCGGGTGAGCGGGACAGTCCAGCGGCGCAAGCGTCTCAACCCAGAGCAACTCTTGCAGATCCAAGTGCCGATCCCACCCCGCCAGGTACAAGCGCGGATCGTCGAGATACTCGACGCGATCGACAACCAGATCACCGCACTCGACACCGAAGCGGATGCGATCCAAGCAGTTCTTCGTCGACTTCGTGCCGACTCGATGACCGACGGGGCTGTCGATGAAGTCCGCGCAGACGAGGCTTTCACTATCACTATGGGCCGCCAGCGTTCACCGCAACGCTCGACTGGTCCGTACATGACTCCCTACCTTCGGTCTGCCAATGTCGGATACGGAACCTTCAACTTCTCCGACGTACTTGAGATGGATTTCACCCCGGCCGAGCGCGAGAGCTTCGGCCTCCGGTACGGGGACGTCCTAGTCTCCGAGGGGAGCGCGAGTGAGACCGCAGTGGGAATGCCAGCGATGTGGCGGGACGAGATTCCCGCTCCGATCTGTTTCCAGAACACTCTGCTTCGCTACCGCGCCGTCGACGGTGTCACCATTCCGGCGTTCGTCAACCACTGGTGCCAGTGGGCGTACGAGTCTGGGCAATTCCGAGAGGTCGCTGGCGGAACCAACATCAAGCACATCGGGTCCAAGCGAGCGGCACGCATGCCAGTGCGCCTCCCGAGCATCGAGCACCAGGCGCGCATCGCGGCGGAACTCGACACGATGAGCGAGGTCGTAGCAGCGACCCGCGCTGAGGCTGTTCAGCTCCGCGAGGTTCGTGCCGCTCTGCTTTCAGGCCTGCTGGACGGGACCATCAGCATCGACGCTGCCGAACTGGAGGTTGCCTAATGGCAAAAGGCGTGCGGGAGCGTGAGTTCCAGAACCTGATGATCCAGTGGTCCCTCCCGATGGGCTGGCGTTTCACAGCTGGCAGGTCACTTCCGCGCGAGACAACGCAGGCGGTGATCGCGGGTCAACTGCGGGAGGCGATCGTTCGGCTCAACCCCGGGGTGATCGACGGGTTCGACGTGGACGCCGTCGTCGAGGAGATCGTCGCCACGGTCAACGCCGTCGACGGCGGGCTGGTGCGAGCCAACGAGCAGGTGCTGCGCCTGCTGCGCGGACTCAGGGAATTCCGGGATGCCGACGGCGTGTGGCATGCCCTGAAGGTCATCGACTTTGAACACCCGACCGACCCGACTGCGAACACGCTGGTTGTGTCGGACGAGGTGAGCATCTCAGTTCCCGGCAAGCCCTCCCGCCGGTTCGACCTCGTGTACTGGGTCAACGGCCTTCCTCTGGTCGTGGTCGAGATGAAATCACCGACCTCGAAGTCAGGGTGGGTCGACGCCGCCCGTGAGATCAACGACGTCTACGCCACCGAGTACCCGTGGTTCTTCACCCCTAATGTCTTCTCTCTCGCCTCCGACGGCCTGAAGCTACGGTTCGGCGCCGCCGGTGCGCCCACGAACCTGTGGCAGCCGTTCCGGTCCACCGCCGACGACGAGCACCTGTCCGGGCAGGCCGACGTGCAGCGCACCGTCGAGCTGTTGATGAACCCGACCACGATCCTGGACATGCTCGCCAACTTCGCCCTCTTCGACACTTCCGGGGGCGGGGCCGACATGAAGTACCTGCCCCGCTACCCGCAGATGGAGGCCGCCCACCTGATCCACGAGCGCGTCCTGGCGGGCGGCTCGAAGGGTTTGGTCTGGCACCACCAGGGCTCCGGGAAGACGCTGCTAATGGTGTTCGCCGCATCCCTACTGCTGGCCGACACCCGCACCGACTCTCCCACGATCATCCTGCTCTCGGACCGGACCCAGCTCGTTCGGCAGACCTCCGGGGTATACACCTCCGCCATGGGGGACGCCTACTTCCACCAACCTGCTACGAGCCAGGAGCTGCGTTCCCTGTTGGCCGACGACGTGCGCGGCGTCATCTCCACGACCGTCCACAAGTTCGCCGACGCCGGCAAGAACCTCTCGACCCGGGGCAACATCATCGTGCTGGTCGACGAGGCGCACCGCACGCAGTCATCCCGGCCGAAGTCCCTGGCCGGGCAGATGCGGGCAGCGTTGCCGCACGCGAAGTTTTTCGGCATGACTGGCACGCCGGTCCGCAACCTGGCCACCGACACCTTTGCCCTCTTCGGCGACGAGTCTGATCCAGGCAGGGTCCTGCACCGGTACTCGGTGTCCCGGTCTCTGATGGACGAGGCGACCGTTCCGGTCTTGCTGGACCCACACCCGGTCGCCTTCGAGATGAACGACCAGGAGTTGCAAGCCGAGTTCGACCAATTTGCCGACGACTTCGATCTCGACGACCCCGACCGCGAGGCCCTGTCCCGCAAGTTCGGGCGCCTCACCTCGGTGTTCTCAAATCCCGATCGCATCGAAGCGGTGTGCCAGGACATCGTGGACCACTACCTGGCCGGTACCTACCGCAACGGCCTCAAGGCGCAAGTCGTTACGTATAACCGTGAGCTCGCCGTGGCCTACACGGACAAAATCAACGAGTTGTTGGCCGGATTCGAAGTGTCACAAGTACTCACCGAGGTTGGGAAGCACGACCGTATCACCGCTGAGGTGAACGTCTTCGTTGCTGACTCCAAAGACGAAGACCCCAACATGCGCCCGTTCCGACTGTCAGAAGCCGAGGAGGAGGAGCAGAAGCGACGGTTCCTCGCCCCGGACGACCCACTGTGTTTCCTCGTGGTTACGGCGAAGCTGATGACAGGATTCGATGCCCCCAACGAGGGTGTCCTCTACCTGGACAAGCCATTGAAGGCGCACACCTTATTCCAGACGATCACTCGGACGAACCGCACCTGGGTGGCCCCGACCGGGTTCGAGAAGACCTCCGGAGTGGTAGTGGACTACATCGGCCTGGCCGAAGAGGTTCAGAGAGCCGTGGTCGACCCCACCACGGCGGAGACCGGTAAGGGCGGAGGGTTCGTCACCGACCTGACCGAGTTGGTGGTCGAGTTCCGCACCACCTTCGCCCGCATCGAAGACCTCCTTGCGGACGTCGATGACCTGGACCTCACGGTCCACGGGTACGAGTCCGTACGAGCCATCAACCTCTTCCTTGACTCCGACCCTCACGCCGCGGCGGTATTCGCCAAGGACTATCGGCTCCTGGCTCGCCTATATCCACTAATCAACACCGACAATCGGATCGCCAAATACCGAGACGGCTTCGGACTGTTCGGGTCCGTGTACACGACCCTGTTCAAGAAGTCCTCCGACGAGGAAAGAAGGGAACGGCTGAGCGAGCTGGGGCCCATGGTCTTGGAGATCATCAACGCCCACGTCCACTCCTTCTCAGTGGTCGCCGCCCAGGAAAAAGCCCTCGTCCTGGACACCCAGGGTATCGCCGTGCTCAAAGAACTGCTGGCACTCGTCCGTTCCAAGACCGACAAGGACGACGAGGACACCACACCGCCGTCCGCCGCGGAGATCCTCGATCGGATCAAGGCATCCCTGGACCACGGCGTCGATCCGGGGTCCGCGAAATACACCGCCCTCGCGGAGCGGATCAGACTGCTGCGGGACCGGATCATCCAAAACGCCCAGGATGCACTGGAGTTCCTGTCCGAGGCACTCAGGGTCGCTCGCGCCATCGTGGACGCCGAGAAGCATCCCGACGAAGCCGTAGTCGTCGTGGACGACGACCACGTGGGTGTCCTAACGCGAATCATCCACGACCATGCACCGCCCGGCCTCACAGTTACAGAGAGGAACCTGGCCGAGGAGATCGACCAGGTGGTCACCCGGACCCTCGCTGCCTCATGGGATAACGCCGAAGCTCGCAACCGCGGCGTCCGCCGCGCAACCGCTGCAGTTTTCCGCCGATACCAGTTAAAACCAGTTGGCGAACCGTTCGACTCGACCGTTTCCTACATCGAGGCCCACTATCTCGTTGACTGAACGATACACGGAATGGTTCAAATGTAAAGCGAAACCTTGCCGTCAGAACAAAGGCGTGAGCGTCGTGGCAGTGGTTAAGCCGCGGCGGATTGCAGAACATTATTCTCTAGATCGAGCTACCGGTTCCTGGGCAGTTCAGCGCAGCTGACGCCGAGGGCCTCGCCAGACGCGGTGACCTGTTTCTCACCCAGGCGAGCCCGGGTGACGGCTCACTGATGGAACTCAAGCTGCTGCGGTGCAGACATCCTGTCGTAGTCCATGACAACCAACGATCATCTCCGACTAGGAGCCCGAGAAACCGAGGATGCTCGGCAGGCTGGACGAGTCGTTCCACTCTAGCCATCGTTGCCTGGCGCTTGCTCATCGTCAGGAAAGCCGCACAGATCGTCGGTGTCGGTTGGTTCGTCGTCGTGAGGCAGGCCGTATTGGGAGGTGAGTTGTGCGATGTGCTGGATGAGTGGGAGTGCGAGTGCGTCACGGTAGTCCTCGGCGAAACGTTGTTGGTGCAGGAACATGGCCCAGCGCTCGGCTTCCTGTGCGTCGGGGCATCCGAGCACCGTAATCTCGAGAAGTTCGGGGTTCCAGGCGTTCTTTCCGGGGCGCCGGTCGAGTTTTCCCACCGTGTTGATCCGATGTGTCAGTTTGGTCGCTTCGACGGGAATTGAGTGATTCGAAGATTTTTCGCTAGTGCTGTAGAATACTCGTTTCTGACCATCGCCGCCCGGCAGCTTCCAGAGGCCTTTGCTAATCCCTCCGGAATCATTGTCTTTTGGCGCCCACCATTGGGGGGTTTCGTCCCGGTCACTGGTGGCGACGCGAGCGAAGCGGAGGTTGTTTCCCAAGAACCTGATGCGCTGGGCCGGGTTGTCAGCGCCTCCGAGTCGAATGCGGTCGGACATGAGTCCGGGGTTGGTCAGCCAGGGCCAACGGCTTCGGGTGTTGTGGGCGTGTGTGACGACCAGGGTCGGTGTGCCGCGCAAGGTGTACAGGATGTTCTGGACGAACGCCGCGACGGACTTGGTCTGCTGCTCCTTGGTTGATAAGTGTTCTGGGCGCACTTGACCGGTGAGCGCGATGAGTAGCTGTGGGTAGGGGACCCATTCGGTCATGTCGGGCGTGCGACCGAGGATGCCTTTTCGGCCGGGGCGAATGAGTACTGCCACCGGCGTGAACTGCGCTTTTCCTGTTTCGCCGGTTACTTGTCGTTTGACGAGCCAGAATGCGAGTTGGTTGAGGTCTTCGGGGATCGTGTCGCACACGGTGTGTGTTGGGATGAGTCGCATGCCGAGTTGTCGGAGCCCGTCGGCCCACGCTGCGGCGGCGCGAAACGGCGAGTCGTCATCGTCGTCACCGGGATTGGGTTCGGCGGGGGCGAAGAACTGGCTGACCATACCGGCGTCGGCGCAGCCGAGTCGGATGGCGAATTTGGGGTCGGTGGTGCGGTGCTTGAATTTGTCTCGTCCGTCGAGTTCTACGAAGGTGATGGCGGTGGTGTCGCCGAGCTCGCTTGCCAGGTCTCGGAGATGAGAGGCGACGGCAGCTCGGCGGTCGCTGATCGCGGTGAGGTGCTCGTTGCCCTTTCTGGGAGGCTGATCACCGGTACTGAGCGGTGCACCGAGCGAGCCTAGTGCGCGGGCGTGGATGCGAACCTCGAGGTCGGGTGTGTTCCAGCTCCACAGCTGCGGCCCGGTTGCCTCGCGGTACTCGGTCAGCCCAAGGTTGGCTTCGGCGGCGCTGATGAGCTGGTCGCGCATGTGGGTGGACTGGTAGAGCAGGACGGCGGTAAGGGCTGGTCCGTCTAGTGCCAGTGCGGCGAACTCACGCCGGCGCACGGCGTTGTTCATGTCGACGCGCTCATTAGTTGCGGCTGCGGCCGCAACTCGCTCATCGGTGGCGTGCTTCTTGGGAACCGACACCTTCGGTTCCAGCACTTTGGCTGGGTTCTGCTTGAGGGCGCTGCGGACCAGCGGTGGCGCTGGCACGAACTCAGGCGCAAGTGCTGCGCCAGCCCATTCGGTCAATCGGCGTCGTTCCGCAGGCATGATGCCGGCGCCGACCCCGTGCCAACCCATCATGGTGTGGTAATTAGCGCCGCCTTCGATACCGTCTCGGCCGTCGAGCCACGTGTCAGGTTCTTTGGCGAAGACGCCCGCGGCGGGCAGGTTGTCGATGGCGCCGACGCGGGCGAGCATGCCGCCAGGACCGCTCTGCGCCCATTCGATCTGGCGGGTTTGCCGGTTCCACGCGAACTGCGCGACGGCGAATCTGCCGGGTTGCTGGCCGTCCTCGACGAAGGGCTGCTGGGTCAGTAGATAGGCCGACACGTTTCGTGTTCCGGACATGAATACTTCCCCGGCGACCCAGCGTCGAATTCGGGTGCTGATGTGGATCCGGGGTGTTGGTGAGAACGGCACTGTGCGGAGCGACACGTTGATCACTGCGGAGTAGCGCCACTCACGAACGCCCCCATAGCTCTTCTGTGCCTCTTCATCTTTGACCTTGGTGCTGTGTTTGAGGGGTGGCCAGGACATGAGCTCGGCACCGTTAGCGCCGGCGTCGACGGCGACGCGGTGAAAGCGGACTTGCTCGCCGCAGAACTCATAGGGCGGTTGTGCAGCGATACGGTCGGCGAGGATCTCCGGCAGGATTCGGTAGAGCCGCGCAGCGGGCTCGCAGGTTCCTCCAGGTGAGAGGGTGTGTTCAAGAAGATCGACGGTTTCCGGTGTCCAGTGCAGCTGTTCCGGGTCGACAGCGCCGGCAGTGTCACGGAAGCGTTCCCACGCCTCAGGGGTGGGCGCCAAGTTGCGCAGCCAAGCGCGCACGAGCCGGGTCAGCGGGCGCATCGGGTAGTCGGTGCGGGTGTATAGCCAGGGCCGGGTGTCGTCGAAGGAAGCGTTGGCGTCGACAGTGACCAGATCAGGAGCGACGGTGCGAATCAGGGAGTTCAGCCGCTTGATCGGCACCTCCTTGATCCAGGGCCGTGAGCGTTCGGAACGGGCGGACCGGTAGAGATCGAGGACGGGTTCACGCCAGTGCGCGGGGAAAGTCAGCGTGTGCAGGTCGACCGTGAATGTCTTGTTGTCGGGGTTTGGGATGAACGCAGCGGTCTGCAGTTCTGGAAAGGCCATGGGCTGGTCCTGTTCAGTCTGTGATCAGTCGAGGTCGGCAAGTGCTTGGTAAAGCGGTTCGTAGAGCGCTTGCACGAGCGAGCGGTCGAGCGGGGTGCTGGCCGGGTCGGCGGTGAAGTAGGGCTCGAGGACGGCGCGCATGCTGGCCAGCAGGCTGGTCTCGGGGGTATCTACGGCCTGCAGTCCGGCTTGGCGAGGCGCGAACGCGGCGTCAACACAGACAACGCGGGCCGGCACGCCGCCGCGGACCAGCCGTCCGATGACCTGCCACATGACCACGAGCTGGTCCCAGGTGAAGCTGACCTTCTCGTCCGGCGTGAGGCTGCTCCATGCCATCTGGCGGGTGAGGAAGCGGTTCCACTCTTTGCTGGCTCGACGGCGAAATGCCAATGCGGCGCTATCCGGGGCTCCAGCGGCGAGAGCGTCCCGGTGGAAGGTTCGGGCCGGGCCTCGAAGTTGACGTACCGCCCAGTCGTTGATCGCGTGGATCGCGAGCGCGATGTCGTCGGGTCTTGGGTGGGGCCTGGCGAGGAAGTAGACACTGCCGATAGCCGCCTTACCGCCAGGTAGGACGATGTTGTGGCCGCGCTCTACGGCGAGTAGGGGCGCGACCAGGATCTCGCTGCCACTGTCGGGGAACTTCGTCAGTTCGCCGCGGCGCAACACCATCCAGCTGTTATCCAGGTCAGCGTCGTCGGATACCAGTTGGGTGACCCGGCCGGTCCATTCCGGGATGCGGTCGAGGTGACGGGCGGCATGTTTGGCCTCGGCGTAGCTGCCCACCAGCAGCAGGATCCGGCGCCGGTCCGGGTCCTCGATGTCGGCGAGTTCGGCATCGAGCATGCTCGGCGCGTCACCCAGGCTGCGGTCAGGGACGGCGAGCTGGTTGAGCATCTGCTCCAGGATTTTCTCGCGGTCGCCCGGACCGCTGCCGGACAGTTTGAGCGGCAGCGGTGGGGAGGTTCCCGGCCAGTAGAGGAACTCGGTGCGCAGGGTGGTGTCCAGGATCGCGGTGACTTCGTCGTCGTGTGGCCGCAGGACCGCGTCAACCGGTGTGTGGACGTGGTAACGAGTCGAGGTTCCCGCCCAGCTGGTGGCCGACATGAGCAGTACGTGCGGGCCGGGCCGGTCATCCACGGCGGGAAGGTGTGGCAGGCTGAGTAACAGCTCGCGTCCGACTCCGCTGCAGCGGAAGAACCGCAGCTCTCCGCTCTGGTCACCATCGCTGGTGCGTTCGCCGAGCTGGAACTGAAATCCCAGGACGTTACCCATGGGGGATTCCGGGATGACCGGCTCGTAGTCCTTGGGCGGGCGCCGCGATAGTACGTTCGAGGTCGCTTCCAGGTTGAGCGCGGCTTCGACCCGTGGCCACAGGATCGTCATCCGGTCCAGACGATCGTGCAACGCGGCCAGGATGAGGGTGAGTTCGAAACGTTGGGCGTGGGTTTCCAGGTCATCGGCGATCGTGGGATCGTCTCCCACGAGATCGAGCAGAACGTCGCGAAGTCGGCGGCGGATCATCGACTCGCGGTGCGCATGGAGCAGCTGCAGGGTGAGGTGCACCAACGCGTTGGCCGCCGGTGTCACGCGATCGGTGTCGTTCTTTGGTTCGTGTTCCTCGAGAGGCTCGTCGCGGAACTTGTTGAGCACGGCCTCGACGTGCTCCATGCGCTCCCGCCGCTGTGCCAGCACAGCCGGATCGCCGGTAGGAGCAGTGTCGTCGGGACCGGTGAGGTCGGGAAACCAGGACCGGATCAGCCATTGGTGCAGCGTCATCGCGCTGAAGTAGTCCTCGGTGATCCACGTCCGCAGTGGTGGGATGCCGATCAACAGTGCATACAGCCGGTCGGTTGCTGCCGAGACGGTGTCCACAGCGCTGGTCCAGTCGTCGACGTCCTGCTCGGACAGTTGCAAACGGCCCCGGCGTGCCAGCTCGCTGACCTTGTGACCGGCGACCTCGTCCAGCCACGAGTTCGGTGACTGTCCCACCAACGTCGTTGCGGGAGCAAACGCGCGGTCGAGCTGCATCTGCACGCGGTCAGCCTCGTCAACGATCACGAGGTCACTCATCCGGCACGCGAGCTCCAGGTGTCGCAGCCGCTCGTCCTGCAATGCCGGAGGGACACCGCTGTGTACCAGGCTGGCCGGGTTCGCCACCCACACCTGCGCGTCCACGAGCTTGCGGGAGGCATGATGACGTGGACACGCTGTCCACAGCGGACAGCCGTGACGCTTGCGTCGTTTCCGGTCGGGCGAGCGGTCGGCTGCGTGGTTGTTGTCGCCGAACAGGTTGTCCGAAGCCGACGTGGCAGGCTGAACCTCATATAGTGCGTTGCACGGGGCTTCCCCGATTCTGAGTGGCTGGCTCGCGTTCACCCCACGGAGGGCGTCCAGCGGGCACGCGCTGCTGAGAAAGTTGAAACTGGCGTGCTCGTGACCGAGCATTGTCTCCGCGCCGGTCGAGGCCATGCGCCGGTGCAACCGTTCGAGATGTCGCTCGCGCGTCGAGTGCCCCACCACGGGAGCGGCATCGATTCCCAGCCGGTTGAACAGATCGACGATCGCCAGAGTTTCGGCCACGTCGCCGACCACGATGGTGACGCGCTGGCCGGTCTCCGTCGCAGCCCAAAAGGTCAAGATGTCGCGCAACGTCGATTTGCCGGCGCCGACCATGCCGACCAGGTTCATCAACCGGTCAACACGCATCCGTTCGGCCTCGACGTACTCGCCCTGGGCGTCATCCCGGATCAGCAGCTTGACCCGGCCGAGTCGGCGGGTCCATTCGTTGGATCGACCCGGCAGATTCTGCTCGAGTGCATCCATCTTGGCCGCGGCTTCCTCCAACTCGGTCCACGTGACCTCCACCGGGGCACCTGCGCTGAGCGGCTGCGTGGCGAGGTCGTGCCCGACCGGTGCTGGAATGTCGGCGAGCAGCTCGGCCGGAAACGTCACCGAGTACCGCCGATCGCGGACGTAGAACTCATATTCACCTGCCGTTGCGGCGGGCAGTCGCTGGCGGGCGAACGCCGGCGCCGCGGTCAACAGCGTCTCGTAGACCTCGAATCGGTGAGCCGCCCGGCTGGGCTCGCGCCGCTGGGGCACACCGTCGACGTCCTCCAGCAGGAAGCCGCGTAGTTCCTCGGGAACCTGCAGATACTTCTCGACCGCCGAGAGCCACTCCCGGCGGCGCCGCATGTCCCACAGATAGTGCCGGCCCCGCGTCACCCGCATCGGTGCTTCGACCGTGTCTGCGCCGAACACTTCGCTGTACGGGTAACCGCCGAACAGCGTCCACGCATCCTGCGCGGAGTGCTCGGACATCACCGACCGGAGCAGATACAGCCCCAGTTCCACATCGAGCATCTGCCCTGGCGAGAAGTCACGAAGCCACTCGGGCCAGACCGGGTTAAGCTGCCCCAGCAGCTGGGTGTGCCATCCACTCCGATCACGCATCAGCCGCCCCTCCTACAGTGTCACGGTCTGCCGTGTTCCGCTGGCTTCGCGCGAGCTCCCGATCGACTCGCGCGAGCAACTCGGTGTCGGAGATCAAGTCCGGGACACCTGGCGCATCGGTGCGGTGGCGCGCGTACACGCGGCCGTAGTCTTCGCGCTCGTCGAATCGGTACTGCGGGGCCACCAAGAAGCCCTCGTCATAGAGTGGGTCGCTGCGCAGCGGCAGCGCACTGCGACCCAGTAGCGCCGGATTCGCGCGGTCCTTGACATCAACGGCCCAGACCCGGCCGCGCGGTAGCGTGATCCGCAGATCGTAGGCGTCGAAGTTGGGCCACATCTCCACGCGCACCCCGCGACGGGAGAGCTCGGCCTCGAGATCGGTCTCGGCCAAACCGGGCCCGGTGATGAACATGCGCAGCGGGCGGTTCAGCTGATACAAGCCGCTGCGGCGTGCCTCGACCCGCCGCCCCACCCGCGTATGCTGGTCACGGCGACACCGGTCCAGCTCGCATACGTAGCGATCACGCCCGATCGGTACCAGCAAGCATCCGCACCGCGCGCACACCGCGTACACACCCTCGCGAACATACGACGCGGGAACTGGATCGTAGCAGCGCTTGATCACGTCGTGCAGCAACTCGAGATCCAGGTCATCGCCCAGCGCGACGCGCTCGGCGTCGGTCAGCACCGGCTTGCTGATCAACAGCTTGCGAAACGCGGTGTAGGACGCCGGGGCACGTGCGGCGCGGCATTCGGAGATTGCTTCCAGCATCAACTGGTTCTCGACCTGCTCGGCGGCGACGTCGCGGGCGGCAATCCGCCATTCCCAGCACTGCTGCGTCGGCGTCCGCGTCAGCTCGTCTACCAAGAACGCCGATGCGCCATCGAAGTCCTCCGGCAACGTCCACGGCCACTCCCCAATCGAACGCTCCGCCGCCCACCGGACCATCTCCGGCACACTGCCCGGCGGTGCATGTCCCTTGCCCAGGCACAGCAGCACCAGCTGGTTATAGGTGTTCTGCACCGTCGCGTCGTACACCGGGTCACCCGGTCCGGATTGCTGCGACAACCGCACGATGGCGCTAGCCACCATCCGCAGCATGTTCTCGCCTTCGAAGAAGCCGTCAGCCTTCGGCTGAGGCGGCCGCTGGTCCTGGCTCAGCACTGGTCTCGTCGTCCTTCTGCTCGGGGCCAACCCCTGGGTAGCTAGGGCACCACTGAGATACCGGACACCACTGACATTCTTTGCCGGGGCGCGCGTCGAAGACGCTGTCCTCCCGCCATGGACCAGCCCATTCGCGCAGAACCCGCCGCGCGGTTTTCACCCGTTCGGAGTCGGTCGGGTCAATCGGGACAATCTCCGCCCCGGATGGGCGCAGGATCTCCAACTCGACTCGGCCCGCACCGCCAGGACCGAGAGCATCCCCGGCCAGCGCCGTAACGCCCAGGGCGAGCTGCGGGTACTCCTCCAGCGGGTCGGAGAAGGACGACCTGGGCTTCTGCGTGGTCTTGAGTTCGCGCCACACCCACCGACCCTCCTCCCGGTACACCAGATCGGGTTTGGCCACCACGACGGCGCGGGCCACCAGGTCCAGGAAAGTCAGCTGCGGCTCCACCCGGACCGAGTCCACCTCGGGCGCGTCCCGAAACGGACACACCTCCACGTGGCGGGCCAGCATCCGCGCACCGGCCGCGGCGTCCTCGCCCGTCACCCGCCAATCGCCGGCCGACCAATCTGAAACAGCATCCGGCATCGCGTCCAAGTCGCAGCCGTCACGCTGTTGATCGTGCACCTTCTCCAGCCAGGCATGCACCGCCTGCCCAAGCGCGGCCTCCTGGCTGTACTCGTAAGAACGCGGCAGATGCACCGCCCTCAGATACGCCTGGGCCGGACACTTGCGGTGGTATCGAAGTCCACTGATCGACACCGTTCGCAGAGGCCCCTGCCCGGACTCGACACCAAGCAGCCCCGGCGTACGCACCGGTCCACGGCACACTGCGACCCGCTTACACTCTCCACACCCAAACCCCGGCTCCAACGCTTCGCCATGCGCGATCTCAACGACCTGGGTCCGACCATGCGTCGCGAAGTACTCCTCCACCTCCTGCGCCGTCGCGTCTAGGAGCTCTTTCACTGATCCGTCGGCCAACCCGACCTCGATTACCCGGACCCGCTCAGCACCCTCACGCCCAGACGGGCGGAACGGTTCCGACCACGGCTGCGGCCACGATGCAGGGGCCCCGAACGCAGCAACGAACGCCGCGATCGCGACCTCCGAGGGGCCGCGTTCACGAGCTTCGCCCAGTCGTAGGAACCGAAACTCACGCAGCGCGCCATCCCCAGACTCATACCGCCGCCCCCACGCGTACAACTCCCACACCATCGACGGCAGAATCCGCTGCGCAACCCACCAGTCACGCACCGGGCGCAGCACGGCATCGTCCCGCGAACACGCCCGAAGATACGCGCGCGTCGCGTGTTCAGCGAAACGATCGACGCCGGGATGTGTCTCAATGTCGTCACTCCGTACTACAGAAAGTGCCGTGGCAAGATCAGCGCCGTCGAACTCGATCTGGTCCAGTGTCGCCATCACCGGACGGAACACAAAATCGTCCAACCGTTCCCGGGGAAACCGTGCGACCGTGGCCGATCTCGGGCGCGTCTTCCACCTCACGGAGCAGTCGCAGGTCGCCTCGCTTTCCCGGGCCGCTCCAGCAGCGACGCGAATGAGATCGACGGTAGGAAGTGGGCCGCCTACGTCCACCTACGACCTCGGCAAGATACTCGACGATCTCATCCGACCAAATAACATCATGCGCCGCATCGTATCCAGACGGTTGAAGCTCCTCAAGGATTCTGCGCAGGGCCATTCGGCTGAAAGGATATGCCTGCTCCTCAGAAGAACTGGAACCTCAGTCCCGGCTACGAAAGGCCGCCGTCAGCTGTCTTGGTAGTCCTCGATGTCGCAGCCGTCTAGGTCGAAGCGGCGAAGGAGCTTGAGGGCGCGGTCGGAGACGACCAACGATGCCCGTCGGTCGACGCCGATATCATCTACGCCTGCCTGTCCGAAGATTTTCAGCCAGACGAACTCCGGGAATTCGCGAACATCCATGTCTTTTCGCAGCTCTTCGGCTTCTGGTGTCACGGTAAGTTGCATATCGGCGAGTTCGAATGACCCGAAACCCGATTCGTGGAGTGCTTTCCCCAGCTCGGCGGATATGACGAAGCAGGGGAAGGATTCGAGGATGTCCGATCCGAACCACGCGCTGATGACGTACTCGAGCTGGTGGACGACCGGCGGATGCGTGGACGTGTCGAGCACCGTGCCAGCGCCGAGCTCGCCCGCCACGTCGGGACGAAGCAGGTAGTATCTCACGTTGCAGTGGTCCCCTCCGACGCCTTGGCGCCGTCTGCCCCCGGGGGCGCCCCGTGGAAGTCGGGCGAGCACGCGGCGTTTGAAAGTTGTCGTTGCCCGGTCAGTCTGCGTCGTAGTCCTCGATGTCGCAGTTTTCGAGGTTTCCCTGCTGTAGAGCGGCGAGGCCGCGGTCGGAGACGACGAGTTGGCCGATGGCGGTGGTGCCAAGGTCATTCACGCCGGCCGTTCCGGTGACGAAGAGCCAGCGGATGCCGGGGATGGCGGCGCGTTCATCGTCGGGTGCGTCCTCGGAGACGGTCACCTCGACGTCGCGAAGTTCGTAGTGGTCGAGTTCGCTGTTCTCGATGGTGGCGGCGAGTGTCTCCGAGATGAAGTAGCACGGGTAGGACTCGATCAGGTCATCGCCGAGCCATCCGTCGAGATGCAGGTGTGCGTGCGTAACTCGTGGAGGGTGGACTGATGTGTCCATCACTACGTGATCGCCGAGTTCGCCAGGTGCAGCAGGTTCGAGGGAGTAGTAGGGCATCGTGCCATCGAACACCGGCGAGGTGTCTACTCCCCGGCGTACTCGATGACGTCGCAGTGGTCGATGTTGTGTTGCCGCAGAATTTCAAGAGCTTGGTCGGACACGACCATGCGACCCGTGGAGGTTGCGCCAATGTCGTCCTGCCCTGCTTGTCCGGTCAGGACGAGCCAATGGAGGTGTGGTACAGATGCCCGTTCCTCGTCCGGGAGGTCTTCGGACAAGGAAACTTCCACGCTGCGTAGTTCGTAATGGCCGAGTCGGCTAGATTCTAGTGTCTTTGCCAGATCATCAGAGATGAATAGGCATGGGTAAGATTCGATGAGCTCGTCACCGAACCACGAGTCGATTTCCAGGTGCGCATGGTCGATGCGCGGCGGATGGACGCTGGGGTCCATGACAACGTTGTCTCCCAACTCTCCTGGTGCTGCCGGGCGGAGTTTGTAGTGGGTCATCATCGGTCACCTCACTGGGGGGTTGAACTCGTGGCCGTACTTGTTGTCTATATGTGTAGCGAAGTCTAGAAGTTCTTCTGTGGTGGCGTTCGGATGCTTTTCGTAGAAATCATTCCAGTCTTTCCTTATTTCACTCAAGTGTAGTCTACTGTTGGATTCTTTGGGGATCCCGCGGAGGTTTTCGTAGGAGTGCATTTCCGCTGCCGTGATCCCGTTATCGGGGTACTGCTTGAGCGCTTTCTGTTCGACGGCGTGGTGGACGACGACCTTGCCTTCGAGGTCGGGGTGCTTTTCGAAGAAGGTTTTGCGGTAGTTGGTGTGGGTGGCGTGGCCGAACTTCGCGGGTGCGTGTCCTGCGGCTTTGGCGATGTCGGTGGCCTTGTCCGCGGCCTTGCCGGCGGTGGCGGCCCATCCGGCGAAGGGGACGGCGGCGGCTCCGGAGATGGCGGCTTCGGTGTAGCGGCCTTGCCCGGCGTACCAGGCGGCGTTGGTGCCGTCGGCGAGTTCGCCGATGCCTGGAATGAGGCCGGCGAGGTCGAGGGCGCCGTGGCCCATTTTGCTGAGGGTGGTTTCCTCTTCGGCCGGGGTGATGCTGCGGAGGGCTTGCGCGGTGTCGTCGGCGACCTGTTTGAGTTGGTGGCGTGCCCGGTTGAGGGTGTCGCGGGCTGCCTGTCGGGTCGATTCGCCGGGGTCGGAGAACGGTTCGACGGTGATGCACGTCGGGTTGCCGGCGGCGGCGTTGGCCTGGTTCTGGCGGGTGGCGTCGGCGACTGCTTGATCGTGGTTGGCCTGGGCTTTCGCGGTCTGCTGCTGCGCCTGCTTCCACAGTTCGATGGCCTCGCGTGCTTGGCCCTGTGCCCAGCGCAGTGTTCCGGCGTAGAGCCCGAGGACCTCGCCGGCGTAGGTCAACGAGTCACCGGCCTCGTACCACTTGGTCGGTTCGTAGGAGAACTCGTCGCGGAAGGCGTTCGCTGCTGGTCCGGTCCATGCGCCCGTGTCGATCGCTCGCAGTCCGATCGCGGCGTTGACGGCCTGCTTGCCGCGCGCGTTGAGGATCTTGACGTTCTTGTCGATCGCTTCGGGGTTGCCCTGGATCAGTGCTCGCGGGTTGTCGGTCTCGCCCAGTTCAGCCATCGGCCACGTCCACAGCCGGGTCGTCGGGCAATGCGCCCTTGGCCTGCTGCTCGGCCTCGCGGTAGGCCTGGGCCGAGGCCTTCAAGGCTTGGCCGATCTCCTCGGCGTCGTCGACGAGTTCGTCGATCCGGTCGCTCCACCGGACGCAGACGTCCATGAGCGCGTTCCGCAGCGGCTCGTCACCGTACATTTCTGGCTCACCGGTCAAACTGCGCAGTTCGAAGTTGTCCTGTGCCTCGACGGCCTTCTGCACTGCGGTTCCGGCTTGTTCGAGCGTGTCGACATCGACGTGATAGCCCGGTCCGTCCATTTCTCCCCCTGTAGCCACGCGTAACGGCAGGGTAACTACCGGAGCGACTCCGGAGTCAACCGAACACCGCGTCTACGAGTCGTCCGGTGAGAACGCACACGTGCAGTGCACATGTGCTGTGGCGCTGTCGGCCCACCCTGTGTTGCCGCCGGCCAGGCGGGGCGGGTTCATTCGAGGGTGGTTCGGCCTTGTGCCACGGCGGTGAGTCGGGCGCGGTCGGTGACCGTGATGAATTTGCGGGCTCGGGCGATGATGCCGTGGTCTTCGAACCGGGTCAGTTTCGTGATGAGGGTGGTGCGCCCGGTGGGGATGAAGTCGGCGAGGTCTTCGCGGGTCCAGGGGACGGTGAAGGCCCAGCCGTGTTGGGTGCGGTAGCCGCAGGTGTCGAGCAGGTAGTCGAGGCGTTCGGCGATGTGCTGGAAGCTGACCCGGGTTTGGGTCACGGTGCGTTGGTGCTGGGCGATGCGCATGCGTCGGTTGGCGATCACGAGCAGCCCGATGGCGGCCTCGGAGTGCTTGTCGAGGAACGCGCGGAATTCCGGTGCCGGGATGCGGCGCACGACGACGGTGCTCATGGCGACGACGCTGGCCATGCGCTGTGGGTGGTCCGGGTCGAGTACCGCGGCCTCGCCGATGAGGTCGCCGGCCGCGGCGATGTCGAGGATCACGGTGGCGCCGTTGGCGTCTTCGCCCACGACCTGGGCGACGCCGGAGGTTACGAGCATGACCCATTCGCCGGGGTCGCCGACGTGGATGAGCCGTTCTCCGCGGGCGAATCGTGTCGAGATGCCGAGGTTGCCCAGTTCGCCGCGTAGCGGTTCGTCGAGCAGGTCCAGGAGCGTTCCGGGCCGGGGTTGTTTCGTGCCACCCACCATGAGCGTTCAGGCTAGCCTTTCCCGTGTGGGGAGTCGTTGGTCGTTGTCGGTTCCGGCCACGTGTCGTGCGGGTGGTCGGAACCGGTGAACAGGCCGAGTCTGACCAGTTCTCGTCGTATCCAGTCGGCGAGCTGGTGGAGTTCGCCGCCCGCGAGTTCGTCCTCATAGGCCAGTAACACCGGATGCGGCCGGCCGGTTCGATGGCGGGCCGCGTGGTGCAGAGCCTGGCGCACATCGGAGGTCTGCAGCGGACGGACGTGCCGTCCGATTCCGGGACGCAGGGCTGGTTTGAGCACCATCACGGCCTCGACGGTCTCTGCGAGCGAGAAGTGGTGTTCCACGGTGATCGCGAGCTTGTGCTCACCATCGACCATCCGGCGCCCGATCGTTCCCATGATCTTCAGGGGACCACGCATGCGCCGGTCCGAACGTTCACCGGTGAACGTTCGCGGCTGACGGTTGATGCCGGGTGATATCCGAACCGGGAATCGGCCGCATCAAGTGCCTGATGCGTTCAGCGGCGAACCGAAAATCCGTTCCGGCGGCTCCACACTCCGTTCCGTGATCATTACGACACGGAGGGATGGGATCTGATGGCGCTGTTGTCGTGCGCCAGGTACGAGGCGCAGTCGCACGCCGTGTTGGCCATCGACATGGTCGGGTCGTCGAGAGCGCCCGACGACCTTCTCGACCCGATGAAGTCCGAGCTGGAACAGCTCCTGGACCACGCGCTCGGCTCGGTAGGGCTGGACAGTGGACAGGCACGGCACTTCCGCGAAACCGGTGACGGCGTCATGGTCGCCTACCCCGAACGCCACCTCGTCGCGCTGACCGAAGTGGTGTTCTATCTCGACCACCTCCTGCGCACCCGCAATCGCCATGCGCGATTCCCGATTCGGGCGCGTGTGGCAGTGCACGTGGGTCCAATGCACGAGAACGGTCGGTACCACCGGACCTACATCACCTTGACCCGGCTCCTGTCGGCCAGGGCGTTCTGCGACGTGGTCGCTCACTGGTGCCGGCGCGATACGACCGGCGAACGGTTCGGTGCGGCACTCATCATGAGCGAGACGGTCTGGACTCGGATCGTCGAGCCGTGCCGTGTTCCCCTCGTGCCCGCCGCGCGGTGCGCCCGAGTCACCGTGACGACCGAGGACTTCCACGGCCATGCGTGGCTGCATTTCCCGGGCCTGGAAGCCGATACCGCCCTCACCACCTGCTATCTCGACAACTTGCCGGACCGGCGCAGCGGGACAAGCGCCGAGGGGGCGGTCCCGTACTCCGACACGGCCACCTCGTGTGTCGGGTGGTGGGGATATGCCTGAAGCACTGCCCCAGGCGTGGCCGGTGCGGGCCGTCTACCGGAGCCGCATCGCCGCGAGCGCCTGCCAGGCGTTGAGGCGCGATGCGGGACACCTCCGGCTCGTCAGGGCCGCCGAGGACGCCCGGACGGCGCAGTCGCGACGGCCTCGCTACTACCTGCTCGACATGCGGTGGCGAACCGACTCGGTCGAGATCCCGTTACCCGAAAGCGCGTCGCACGAACGCTGGCTCACACTGCAGGTCGAGTGGGGCGTCGCCGACTCGTATCTCCTGCTCGCCACCGGACCCGAAAACGGCATCGACCTGCTCAACCGGCACGTGCGCCGCGGCGTCCGCGAGATCGGGCACGCGCAGCACACCGACGTGTTGGCCATCCGGCGACATGTCGAGAAGGCCATGGCGGGGCAATCACACGACACCGCGACTGGACTGAACTGGACCGTGATGAGCGTCCGAGCTTCGGCCCGCCCTAAGTCATCGACGAACTGGCGGCAGCGGCTCGACCAGGACCTTCACGACGAGCTCGACACGGGCTACTGATCGACACGCAACGATGACGCCCAGCAGGGGCTGGGCTGCGGCCCACCACCCGCGACTGGAACAGACCGTTCGTCCATGCGTGCCTCGGATAGTCGGTGTTGATGCCGAAGTCGATGTTTGCCAGTTCACGACGTCGCGGCTATTGGGAGGCGTTCGAGCACGTGCCATCGGTACTGGTGGTTGGTCCGGTACAGCTCGACCAGCCGTAGCTCGGTGATGGTGATCGCGGTTGACGGCAGCGATCGGGCCTTGTGGGCGGCGGCGATGAACGGACCGGGCGGCTGCACCTGGTTGCTGTAGGCAATGCCCACATGCGGGCGGTATTGGGTCAGCGGGTCTACGTCGTCGTAGCCGGAGGCCGCGGACACTGCTCGGTGTAGGGATAGCAGTGGAGACCATGGGGCAACGCTGAAGCGAAGTGCGCCGGGTGAACCGGCCAGAGGGAGTAGGCGGAGGTCGAAGGGCCGGGCCGCCCGGCAATGCTCGCTGACGGTGGTGACCGCGGCGTCGAGCGTGCCGGCAGGAACTTGATCGACGTACCCGAAACGCCGCACGGTCAGATGCAGGCTCTCGGGCGGGATGAGATCCAGGCCGTCCTCCGGAAGGACCGCCTGGCACCGCTGGCTCAGCTCGACGGCGTGGGACTGCATGTCCAGGGTGACCATCCAGTGATACGAGCGCCGATGGGGCCGGTCCCAGTGGCACAGCATCTGATCGATCTGCTCGAACGCGGCTTGATCGTTGCGGGCGACACTGGCGGGGTCATCGGGGTCGGTTGGCGGCCTGGTCGGGAAGGTCGAGCTGTACGAGGTGCCCATGCGGTACACACCTACCCGTCTCCAAGGAACAGCCCTCAACCGGTTCGACCGGAGATAGCCTGGACCTCGGGGCGATCGCGCCAGCTGCGGAGTTGGTCACTGAACTCGAGGACCTGCGGTTCGTTGGCCCAGCGCTGGGTGAGTCCGTGCAAGGTGGTGGCCCGCTGCCAGACCGACCGGACCGGTTGATCCGCGCACACGCGCAACGCCTCCCGCTCCAGCGCAAGTGTCCGGTCCAGGTCCGAGTCATGCCTGTCGCGCATATCAGCATGGCGGCGCGAATGGTGCGGGATGATTCGCATCACTGCTCGTCATCGAAGGTGAGACGTTTCAACCCGTCCAATACGCGCTCAAGCAGGTCTCGTGAGGGGCGTTCCCCATCAGGTAGGGCTGTTCCTGTTTCGGCAGCCTTAAGTGAGGTGTCTTCGAACCTGGGGTCGGCCGGAAGGGTTCCGGTGACGGCGTCGAGGTGGAAGGTGTCGGTGTGTGCGTTCATGAGTTCATGGCTGTGCCGTCCACCCGGTCCGAACGTCGTGCCGCTACCGATGACGGGGCGACCGGTGGCGTCGCGGAGCGAGTGGGTGCCCACGTGGTTAGTGGGCCGCGCCGACTGGTTCGTAGGTGGACTCGACGTGACGCAGGCGCGTACATGCCAGGCATCGCTCACTGTCGCGGTCGCTCTCGCCGCGACGCGGAGCGCGAAGACGCTGCGGACCACAACGGGCGAGCATGAGCGTTTGATGGGTGTCGCGGGCCACGAGGCGGCCGGGCATGGTGACGATGTGGTGGGCCACGAACCGAGGTAGATGCCACCGGCCTGCGCGTGCGGTTTCGGGGCATTTGGTGTCGGGTGTGATGTCGGTGACCAGCATGAGGACCCTCTTCAATGAAGCCTCGTGTACGGATGCTTGTCGAGTACAGTCCCGGCGTGCCTGGGGACGTAGGGGCCGCGGGGTGGCCAGGCGTTGCCATGTCTGGCGGGCCGGTTGAGCTGCGTATACCGTCACGAACGGTGCATCGGCTTGCGCATGGGGTGAATGGGAATGGGCGATGGCGAGACGCGCCGGTACCTGCCGAACAAGCGGTTGACTTGGCAACGGCTGCAACGCGGGTGGAGCCGGGAGGAACTGGTCAAGCAACTCGCCGGGAGTATGCGTGCGCACGGTGACGGCGAGTCGGGGCTGACCGCGCATACGGTGCGTCGGTGGGAGTCCGGGCAGCGCTGGCCCGAACCCCGTTTCCGTAAACATCTGGTGCTCCTGTTCGGGATGCCCGCCAGCGAGCTGGGGCTGCTGACGACCGAGGAGTTGGAGAACCAGCCCGGTGATCCGTCGGTGACCGACTCGGCGGTCACCGACACTGCGTTGGGTGCGATGGTCAGTGCGGAGCTGAGGAGGTTGTTGATGAGCGATGGCGGGGGTGTCGGCCGCCAGCAGTTTCTCCGGGCAGCACTGGCGGCGGGTCTGTCGCCCTTCCTGGCCTCGGCCACGGTCGAGAAGGCGGACGCGGCCTGGCACAGTCCTGGACACGCCCGTGACCCGCGCGCGGTCGAGGCCTACGAGAGTGTCACGGCCTCGCAGCGCAGCCTGTACTGGACCGCTCCGGTGGACACGATGTGGGAGGCGACGCTGGGACATCTTCGTCTCGGTCTCACGCTCCTGGGACAAGCCACCACCCACCGAGACGGCGCGGACTCGCTTGCGGGTGCTGTCGCGGAAACGGCCCTGTTGGCCGCGCGGATCGCGTTCTTCGACCTCGACAACCCGACGATCGCGACGCGGTGCTTCGAGCAGGCCGAGACCGCCGTCGAGCACGCCGGTGACCACGGGCTTGCAGCCGCGATCGCCGCTCACCGCGCGTTCGTTCCCGGCTTCGCGGGCGACTCCCTCGCCGCGCGGCGGCACCTCGACGTCGCCCAGGCCCATGCCCGCTTTGGCGGCGGTCCGAACCTGCGGGCGTGGATGCACTGCGTCACCGCCGAGATCCACGCGCGTACAGGGCACGGCGCGACGGCCCGGGACCAGATTCGCCAAGCCGAACACGCGCTGGGCACCGCCGGCATTGACCCGGACTGGCTGGATTACTTCAGCCCCGCGCGGCTGGCCGCGTTCGCCGGCAACGCCGAGCTCCTCGCCGGACGACACGAGTCCGCCACACGCTGGCTCGACCGATCCCTCGGCGAGCTAGACCTAGACCCGCAGGCTGGCAAGCAGCGCGCGGTCGTGCTGCTTGACCTCGCCGCGGCGCACGCCCCCACCGATGTCGATCACGCCGCGACGCTGGCGCACCAGGCCTGCGACATGCTGGGCGACCACCCCTACGGTGCCGCCGTCGAACGCATCCCGGCGGTGCACCAGGCATTGGCCGGGACACCGGCAGGCGTCGAGCTGGTGGACCGTACTCGGGCACTTCGCCTGCCCAGTGTGACCACCGACGCGTGACTACACCGCGTCGCGGGCGGCCTCGTTGTGTTCGGCGACGAGGCTATCCAGCGACACGAGACTGTCGAGCTGGAACAGGCATGAGGCTTCCACATCGGCTCCGAGGATCGCGGTGGCCGCGTTGTTGCGGAGGATGTGGCCCCACGGTCCTCGCCGGATCACCGCGGTCTTCATCCCCAAGTCGACGGCGGGACGGATGTCGTTGTCGAGCCGGTCTCCGACATACAGGATGTGGTCAGCGGGCACACCGGCCTCGGCGATGAGACGTTCGAAGAACTCCGGCGACGGCTTCGACGCATTCCAGCTATCGGACGTGCCGAGTACGTCGATCGGCAACTGGAGCGCGTGCAAGATCCCTTCCGCACGCGTGGTCTGGTTGCCCGCGACGCCCACGACCAAGCCTTGCTCTCGCAGGTTCACAAAACAGGGCCGCACGTCGGTGTAGAGGTCGGTTTCGTCGAAGGTTTCGGGCTGCCCCGCTTCTGCGCGTGCGCGGCGCTCCCGATCGAGGTCAAAGCCGGGTTGGAACACCTGAAACGCCTCGCGGTAATCGAGCCCCCGCGCGATCACGGCGCCGAACACCGCGGAGAACGTGTGCCGGGGCACCCCCAGCCAGTCAGCCCAGGTGCCGTACTCGGTGGTCTCGTCCACCAGAACTTCCCCGACGTCGAAAAACACCGCGCGAATGGTCATGGCGCCCACCTTAGGGACCCGGTGACGCGTCGGTGGCACACCCGCGGCTACCCAGTGGCCACTGTTTCCCACCGGCGGCGGTTGGTGAGCTAGGCGTGTTGATGTCCACGACCACGAGGAACGCCGCCGACATGACACCCGCCACGCCTCGATGCGGCACCCCGACGCACGGTGGGGCCCCGAGAGTCCCCTCCTTACCCCCGGCCCACCCGGGGTCCCACTGTGCTCCCACCTCCACCCCGGTCGGCGCGCCGACGCCGGGCCGTCCCATGCGGCAAGGCAGGCTGGCGTGACCGGGCACAGCGGTGACGAGGCGTATGAGCAGGTCCACCGTCTTATCGACCGCGGCTGGTCGTTCGTCGGTACTCCGACGCAGGGCTTGCTTCTTCGCTGCTACGACGCCTCGGATGCAGTCGACACCCTTGAGGTCCCCGCCACCGGTGACTGCCTCGCCTGGCGCACGCACGTCGATCGCACCGGCGAGCGTGTCACCTGGAGATCTCGCGGTTCCCTCGACGACTGCGTGCGTGCGTTGTTGGAACTGCCCGAACCCACAGAGCACGGACGTTCTGGTTCGGCGCCGGAGCGACCATCGTGAGCACGCCGGACATCGTTGAGCCTGGCGAGACGTATTCCGTTCCGGCGGCGAGCCCGTCCGGGGCGCCGGTCGTGATCGTCGTTCCGGCCGCGGCTCACGGCACGGTCGCCCAGATCGTCACCCAGGCCGAACACGCCGTGCACGTGGCTCTTGGCTGGCACACGCCGGTATGCACCGTCCTCGTGGACACCAGTGCCCCGGCCGATACCCGTGCTCGCGAGGCGTTCCTGTCATCGCTGACGGGCTGTTCGCGCCACGCTGTCGCCTGTCCTCGAGCGGGGTGGGGCGCGGCCGTGGCGCGTGGTTTCCGGCACGCCCTGCATCTTCAGGCCAGCCTGGTCGTCGTCGATGCTGATAAACCCACGGGCGAGGACGCGTTCGCCTATCACTTGCCGCTGTCCACCGCGATCACGATGCTTCGGGAACAGGCATTGCCCGGGGTGGTGTGCAGCCCGCTGGCGCGGCCGTGGTGGCAGCGGCAACTCACGACCCATGTCCTTCGGCCACTGCTGGCGCCTGGCCTCGGACTCACGCTAGTCGATCCTGATGCGCGCACCCTCGTGCTGTCACCCCGCGCGGTCCAGATCGCGCCCAACCCGCGCTGGCGGCTCGACACGCTGCCCGGCGAGCAGGGGCTCACCGTCCTCGCTGCCGCACGCTACGCCGGCATGGACCTGGACCAGGGCCCGCCGCGGACCCCGAGCATCACGCTGGACCAACTTTCGTCCGACGTCGGCGATCTTGCCGATCACGACCGCGGGCTGGGGCTTCTCGAGGCAGCGCTTGCGACCGCGCGACTCGCCCGCGCTGTCCCCGCTAACGCCGTCCCTCCGTGGACCGCGGACCTCGTACCGGCCAACGTCGCCGACCACGACGTCCTCGACAGGGCACTCGCTTTCGCCGCCGATGCCCGCGCCTCGCCACCGGGCGCGGCGATGCCACGGGCTGGTGACTGGCCCGGTCCGCTGATTGAGGCGTGGTACGCCGCCCGAGGACTCTCTCCCAACCTCAACGCGATCGCCTGCCGGCTCTGGGACGCCTACACCCACCGCGTCCATGCCTGGCTGCGCGCTGCGGTCCGCCTCGACGCGCACCCAGCACGGCTGCGGCAGTCGGTGATCGCCGCCAATACCGAGTTTCTGACCGCGACGGCAACCCCCATCAACCCCGTGACCACCCCCGCCATGGAGAACCATGAACACCACCGGCTACCGCAGGCCAGCTGACGTCCAACGGCGTATCCGCGCCCACCTCTTGATCCACGCCAACGACGACACCTCGGGCGAAGCCAACATCGCCGGCATCCGCTCACCGGGCGGGAACTGGGTGCTGCCCGGCGGTCCTGTAGTTGCGATCCCGGCGAAGCGATCGCTGCTCGAGCACGTCCGGAACCAGACCGGGCTTGAGGTGGCCGAGTCCGCGCTGACCTGGGTCGGGGTGTTCGAAGCCGCGGCCGACTCGGCCTGCCTCGTCCTGGTGTGGGAAACCGGTGTCGAGCACACCGCGCTCGCGTCGCACGAGGACTGCCAGTGGGCCGATCACGGCGGGCTTCCTCGACCAACCCGCGACGTCGCCGTGTTCGACACCGACGACAGCAGCACGCACGACATCGCCCACCTCATACCGTTGCATCACCCGTGACCGACGGCGGGGCGGTGTCGACCCCGACCGCGCCCCGCCCCGCCGTCCTCCAAGCCCGACACTCAGGTACACGTTCTCGGAGGTACACGACATGCTGCATGCCACGGCCACTTACCCCGCGTCGACGGGCACCTCGATACGTGCGGTGGTCACCCGCGCCGCGGTTTCATCGACGGGCACCCGGCCACGCGGCTCGTGGCCGAGGGCGCGGACGTGTGCGGCCTCGACCGGCGCGACCTGGGGCGGGTGTTCAGGCACTCGCCTTTCACAGAGTTACGCCATGATCGACACTCAGACGGATGGCGGCGCGGCTGCGGCCGCTCCGGGGAACGGACGCCATGCCCTCGACGACCAATGACATCGCGCCTCGCGCCGTGCTCGTCACGGGAGCAGCCGGTTTGATCGGCGTGCCCGTCGTGCGAGTGCTGCGCGCACGGGGTTTCCGCGTAGTGGCGGTCGACGACGGAAGCGCGGGCACGCTGCACCGGCTCGACGAGTTCGCCGACTGCGCCGAGGTGCAGCGTTACGTGCTCGACATTCGCCAGCGTTCGGAACTGGTACAGCTCATGGCAGCCGAACACCCGTGGGCTGTGGTGCATCTGGCCGCACAGCACTTCATTCCGGCCTGTGACAGCGCCCCCGCCGAAACATTGGCGATCAACGTGCTGGGCACTCAGCACGTGCTGGATGCCTGCGCTGTTCACCCGCCGCAACGGCTGGTGTTCACCTCAACCGCCGACGTGTACGCCGCGAGCGAAAGCCCGCATCACGAGGATGATCCGGTAGGGCCACAGGGCGTGTACGGCTGGTCCAAGCTGTTCGGCGAACGGCTGTTGCAGGACCAGGCGCACCGACTCGGCCACTGCACAGCGGTAATCGCCCGCCTGTTCAACGTCTACGGACCCGGTGATCCGCACCCGCACCTGCTTCCTGAAGTCCTCCAGCAGGCACGGCACGGCCAGACGCTCGACCTCGGCGACCTGAACGCCGCCCGTGACTTCGTCTACGTCGATGATGTTGCCGAGGCATTGCTAGCGCTCCTGCGCACTCCATGCGCCGGGGTTTTCAACATTGGCGCTGGAGTTCCGGTCGCTGGCCGAGAACTGGTCGAGCTTGTGGGGAGCCTTACCGGACGGCACCTGGAAACACGGGTCGATCCCGACCGACTTCGGCACCGGTCGCGGCCTGTGTCCTGCGCCAATCCGGAGCGCCTGCGACAGATCGTGCCGTGGTGGCCGCACACCCCGTTGCGGGAGGGCATTCGGCGAACGATCGCGGCCGATCTTCTTGCCCGCGTTGACGAGTCGGAGGGCAAAGCATCATGAGCGCGGCAGTTCCCAACCTCGTTTTTCTGCTGGACACCCCAAATGTCTGGCGTGGTCGGGCACTGGCGGGCACCCCGGCCCGCGTTCTGGCCCTCGCCGAACACAGTCACCAAGCGGGCGCCGCTGTCACGGTGGTGCTGTGTGACCGCGGCGCGGAGTACGGCACGGAGAAAGAGTGGCCATGCGACGTGGCGCTGGTCCATCCGAGCGACTTCTACGCTCCCGCAACCCTCGCGAGGATTCTCGGAACGGATGCGGCGGATTTTCTTGTCCTGTGCGAAGCAGAAGCGCTCGTGGCCATGGGACGTGAGTTAGCCGGACTGCTGGATGCGCACCTGGTTTACGACATGCACGACGACGATGCTGCCGTCGCTGCCAGCGTCGGCGAGCCGCGGGAGGCCGTGCAGACCCACGCGACGACACAGCGCGCCGCGCTGCGCACCGCTGACAACGTGATCGTCTCCACACGCAACGAGCAAGCGATGGCAGCCACGGCAGGGATTCCCGCGCCGCGCACCGCGCTGTTGCCCAACGGCGCGGACCCGCACCAGCGCCGTTGCCGGGGACCAGAAGTCGACGCCGCGACACTGGTCTTCGTCGGGAACCTCTACTACCAGCCCAACGCGCGAGCGGTCGACGCCATTGCCACCACGATCTTGCCCACACTGCGTGCGGGTGACCTCGACGTTCGGATGCGGATCGTCGGCCGCGGACCTGCCTCACTAGCCCGCAGCGGTCAGGGCATCGAGTTCACCGGGCGCGTGGACACGATCAACCAAGCACTCAACGGGACAACCATCGCGCTCGCCCCGTTGACCGCCGGCTCGGGCGCGAAAATGAAGGTCCTCGACTACCTTGCCGCCGGACTACCCGTGCTGGGCACCCGCGAAGCCGTGACCGGGCTGCCGACCGAGCATCCCGGCGTGATCGTGGAGGACAACCTCTACAGGTGGCCCGCACGGATCGCCGCACTTCTGCGCGACCCTGCCGCGCTCGACCAGATCGGGCGCGCGGGCCGCCGCTGCATTGAGCAGGAGCTGTCCTGGCAGCGCATCGGCGCTGGACTGGTGTGGCACTGCCGGTGGTGGCTTGCCACCTTCCGACCAGGTGCGAAGCCGGCCGTCGACAACCATTGCGCCGGCGTACCCCGATGGCTCACCGAGCACGCGGACCAGGACGCCCTGGGCGCCCCGGAAACCACCGAACCAGGACAACCGCGTTGGCTGCGCCAGAGCACCGCCGTCGTACCGGATGGGCGTTGATGGATTCGCGATTCCTCGATCTCGGGACCTGCGTCTGCCGCCTGAGCGCGTCCGAGGAAACTCAGGCCGCAATGCGCCACTACGTGAGCCCGTTTCTCGTGTCAGCCGGGATCCATGAGCGGCCGCACCTGACGGTCTCGGTTGAGCGTGACGCTGCCACCGTCGCCCAAGTCCGGCAGTCGCTCGCCGATCTGCCGCCGACCACGGTGCGCACCAGTCACCCGGAGCAGCGCTATCGCATCTGGATCATCGAAGACCGGGAGATTCTGCTTCCCGAGCACGCTGCGGACCACGTGATCATCAGAACCCCCGGGATCGTGGCTGTCGCCGCCGAACGCGCGCGCGTCGCAGCCACGATCGGCATCCGAGTCGTGCGTCAACTCGTCATGCGTGGCGGTGAAGTACGGGGAGGGCGCTGCGTGCACGCCGCAGCGGTGGACCTTGACGGGCGCGGAGTGCTGATCGCCGGGCACCCCGGTTCCGGCAAGACCACGGTGCTCACCCATCTGATCGAGGATCACGGCGCGCGTCCCGTATCCAACGATCGCACCGCGCTCATCCCCACTGACACCGGGCGCTGGCATGCCATCGGCGTGCCGTTAGCCGCTCGTTTCACCCCGGAAGGCATCGGCGGCTCGCCGACCCTGAAGGCTGCGCTGAACCGCTTCGAGCCCAGCCGAGGACGACACCTCGTGGACGGCAAAATCGAACTCACGCCGTGGGAACTCGCCACCCTGTTCAACCGAACCTCCGAGCTCGAGACCGAGGTCGCCCAGCTCGTGATCCTCACCCGCTCGGCACAGGTATCGGCCGGGGAACGAGATGGGGACTTCGTACGGCACCACCTCGACTTCGGCACCAAGGACTTCTTCGCCGACGACTGGCTCAACCTCCGCTCGCACCTCAGCGGGGCCCTACCCGAACCCCAAAGTGGGGCCCGCGACCTGTGGGAACGTCTGGCCGAGACGGTGCCCGTGCTCCCGCTGGCCTGGACCGACCCGGCCGAGCTGCCACGCATCGCCGCGATGGCCTACCGGCGAGCCCAGACGTGAGGGGATGCGTACTAGCCGGCGTGTGGGGTGCGGGCAAGACCTCCGTCTACCAGCGCACCCTGGGACGGCTCGCCGCTGCGGGCTGCGAATCGCTGATCGCAATGCCACAGGCGGCAACGATCACCACGCACACTTACACACCCGGCGCACCGCACGAACACGCTGCCCACATCCTGTCGTGGCTGGATCACCTGACCGCGTTTCTCGAAGAGACCAACCGCCGATTCCAAGCGAGCACGCTCCCCAAGCACCGCTTCGCGTCCGCGTGGACCCCGACCTGCCTGCTGGAAGGGCTCGGCTTCGATGCCCCGATGTACGGGCTCCCGTTCAGCCGTGACGCCCTGACAAGCGTTGAGCAGCGCCTCGCCGTACTCGGAGTGCACTTGGTCCTGCTGCGCGTCCCCGATGACCGCATCCGCGCGCAGTGTGTGGAATCGACCCGGCACTACCGGGGACCGAAGTGGGCGCGCTATCTGGAGGGCTTCGGCGCAACCGATGCCGGGCGAGCCGAACACGTCAGGCAGGTACAAGCCGAACTGACCCGGTGGGTGCAGACTTCACCCTTGCCGCTCCATGTGCTCGACACGACCACACAAGATTGGGATGTCTACTCCCGCTACGTCGCCGAGCTGATCGCCGACCAGACATGATCGGCCCCATCCGACCGAACCCACGCGCGCAGTCGCCGCAGATAGTCCTCGCGCATCGCATGATCAGCGACCTGCGTCCAATACTTGACCCCGGTCAACAGTTCCAGGCCGGTTGCCACAGCCATTCGCTCAGACCAGCATGCAGGCCACGGACCGGCTGCCCGGTAGCCGTCCGCGAACGCTTCGGCCCAGCTCTGCTGATCAGGAAACATCCACATTGCGGGCTTGACGAAATCCATCGCCGGATCGACCCACCGCACGTGCTCCAAGTCCAACAGGACGCGAAAGAGGCCCTCGTCATCGAGGAGAATGTTGGGCAGATACACATCCAGGTGCGCAACCGCTGGCCGCGCGACCGGCGACACCTCCTCGGCCAAGCTGTCCAACAAGTCCAACCCAGTCTTGACCAGCGCGGCGGGAAAATCTTCGACGAAGCGATAGGCGTCCCGCAGTGCCTCCACGCGGCTCGTGACGACGGTGTTCCAGGTCGCCGAGACCGTGCCCAAGCCGCTCGCAGCATCGCCAAATCCCTCGACAGGGACTTGGTGCAGCGCCGCCAATGCCGTGCCCGTAGCACGCATGACCTCCAGCACCGCCGCAGGTTCCAACGTGGGCAAAGCTTCCTCGGCGTCCACGCCCGGCACGTATTCGAACACGGCCAACGGTCGATCAGCCACGGACGCGCAGGACTCGGTGAACGCCAATACAGGTGGGACCGCGATACCGTGCTGCCACACGCGGCGGTGCTCGGCCAGCCGCTCCAGACCAGCCGTTCCGGCCGGTCCCAGGAACACCTTGCCGACCAACCAGCCGCGCGACGACTCCAGTACCCACGAGGCGTGGCTCCGACCTCGCCGCAGCGGTCGGACTACCTCGACCGGAGCCGCGTCGGGCACCAGCTCCGCCACACCCGCCGCAACATCCTCAGCGGTAATCTTTGAGGTCGTCACAAGCCGTAACTCTAAAGACACCGACCGACACGAAGGGCACCCATGAGCGCCGCCGCCACTGAGATCATCGCCCGTGCTGTCATCCGCCGCGACGATCAGCTGCTCGTCGCGCGCCAACGCACCAAGTCCTGGTCATTCCTGCCGGGCGGCCACGTCGAACCGGGCGAACGAGTGGAAGCTGCCTTGGTCCGCGAACTGAGCGAGGAACTCGGTACCGAAGCCAGGATCGCAGGCTTCGTCGGCGCGGTCGAGCACGGCTACATCGAGGACGGGACCACTCACCACGAGATCAACCTCGTCTTCGACGTCGCCATCACCGACACCGACCCGATCAGCCAGGAAGACCACCTTGAGTTCCACTGGCTGCCTCTCGATCAACTCGCCGAGACCGACGTACGACCCGGCGCCCTCAAGGCTGCCCTCGTCACGGCAGGAGACGATCGCACGCCGTTCTGGCACGGTTGGAACGGCTAAGTGGGCTGCTGACACGTTCGACAACCTCGTCGTCAGAGACGGCGCCACGGCAATGCGCATTCGCGGGCCGATCGTGCAGCGTCTGCACGACCTTCCGGCCGGACACACCGTGACCATGACGGCACACCAACCACCTGGCAGGGACGCATGAACCAACCATCACCGATACCGGATTCGGAAGACGGCGATCGCCTCGTTCATGCCGAACTCGCGGTGTTCGCCGATGACTGGACCATCACCGTCCGGGACGCGGCCGCGCCCTTCGATGCCACGGCGCGTCCCTGGATTCAGGCGCTGCTCCGGGACTTCGTGGCCGCGCAGGACGGCGCCATCGGCATCACCACGGCCCGGCCGGTGCGCGTGCCACTGACGATCGGGGTCCGCAGCCACGAACCCGCCGGCGACGACCTCGAACGCTGGGACCACGTCGTCGAGACGGGCCTGCACACGCCTACGGGGCGACTGATCACGTCACCGTTCCCGCGTCGACCAACGATCCGACGACCGTCACCGTCCCACTACGCCGCCCGCGTCCACCACGCAGGACTCGGCACCGTGTCTCCCGACGGGCTCGATGGCGACGACCGCTACTACCTGGTCCTCTGGCCCGATATCCCGCGGTCGCCCCGCGTCCTCAAGCGCTATCCCCACTCCATCGGCGGATAATCAGGCTGCCCGTCAAAGCCGCGCCGTCGAAACGCGTCAGCGTTCGATCTCGGATGCCCTTGTGCCAGCGGCTGTCGCACGCTGCCGTGCTCCCACCGAAGTCGCAGTAGCCGCCAGCGTCCTTTATTGCCCGGAGAGTTCCAATGGTGGAGAAAGTCGCTATCTGTGGCTGCGGCGGGTCAGGTAAGTCCGCCCTCGCGCGTGAACTCGGCCGCCGTCTTGATCTTCCCGTGACCCATCT
The DNA here is from genome assembly GCF_024648885.1 of Prauserella salsuginis. Classification (GTDB taxonomy): domain Bacteria; phylum Actinomycetota; class Actinomycetes; order Mycobacteriales; family Pseudonocardiaceae; genus Prauserella; species Prauserella salsuginis. The sequence continues at coordinate 206,953 of NZ_JANBBF010000010.1, forward strand.
CGACATGGTCTATTACGATGACGAGTGGAACTCGCTGGGTCAGGACGAATTCGCTGCCATTCAACGACAGCTGGTTACCCAGGGGCAGTGGGTTTTGGACGGCAATTATGCCTCAACGATGCCTGTCCGCTTAGCGGCGGCCGATGTTGTGATCTTCCTGGACCTCCATCCGTTGGTGTGCTTGTGGGGCATCCTTCAACGCCGCTGGCAGCACCGTGGCTCTGACGACCTGTCGCGCCACCTGCGTGGCGACCTGAACTGGGGATTCGTGAAGTACATCCTCGGCTACCGCAAGACAATGCGCTCGAAGGTCCGAGCGCTGCTTGACGAACACGCCACGGGTACCGTCGTCACCCTTACCAGTCGTCGCGCAGCTCGCCGCTATGTCAGCACGCTCTCCACGGAACGGCGCCGGTCATGACCACACCCGCTGCGTTCGCTTCTGCGGGAGCATCCACGTCATCGAGCGCGTCGCGACCGGGATAAACCTAGCTCGACACCGAAGCTGTCTCCGATTGCCAGGCGACGTTGAGCGGACGTTTGCCGCTGTCGAGGAACTCGATCAGGGCTTCGGCGACGGCCGATGCCGGGATCTCGCAGTTCGGTGGGAACTCGTCGGTCTCGTACAGAACCGGACGTTCGGGGCCGTCGCCGTGGCTGTAGAGGTGAACGGGTTCGGAGCCGTGCCCGTCGTTGCCCCGGTAGGAGAGCGCTCCTCGGTCGCCGTGGATGCCGGCGATGACTGAATGATCCGGCACCGTGAGGTACCCGCTCGGGGCGTCGTCATCGGGGATGGCTGTGTCGACACGGGGGCGTGCGGTGTGGGTCAGGATCGCGTCGCTGACGGTCTTCTCGGCGAGTGTCGCCATGAAGGCGCGGACGTCGTCAGGGGTTGCGAGGTCGTCGACCTTCTCGACCGGCGGTTGGCCGGGCTGGTGGACCCAGTACTGCGCTTGGAGCGTCACGACGCGGGTTTCCCTTCGTATCGGTACGGGCTCCCGGCGGGGCCGTGGACGATGAGTGTGGCATTGGGCGGCAGGAAGTGCTTCAGGAACCGGTGGCAGCTGACGTTGGTCACCGGGTCGATGCCACACGGGTCCTTGCCGATCACGATCGTGCGTGTTTCGCCTGCGCGCATGGTGGCGGCTTCTTTGATCTCGATGTGGCGTGCGATGTCGGGCACGAACCCTCCGCGGGCGAGGCCGAGGGCGGTGGCTCGTTCCACGGCCGCGGTGTAGGCGGGGTCGGTCTGGCCCGACTCCAGCCGTGCCCCACTGGACAGCCCGACATCTTCGCCGTGTCTGGTCAGCCGCCAACCTCGCAGCGGCTTTCCATAGGGCCAGGGGTTCTCCAGCTTGGCCCGATACGTCGACACGCGCGAGGTGACATCACCGGCTCGCACCGGTGGCGAGGCGTAGGTGCCGGGAGACGACCGCTCTGCCTGCTCACCGTGCTCGGAGAGCCACTCGGCGGCGTGTGCGGAAGCCGACCCGAGTAGCTTCTCCACTCGCTCAAGGCTGCGCGCAACGGTCTGCAGGGCCGTGCGTGCGGTGATCAGGTCGTGGTTCGCTGTTCCCCTTGTGAGCTCGGCGAAGGCGGGTGCCACCGTGTCCGAGATGTGCGCGCGGGTCTTCTTGACCGTGCCCGTCGGCAAGCGATCGAGCGCGCCGTGCAAGCGCGCGATCACGTCGCTCAAGCTCGCCACGGCGACCTAAATCCCTCGAACATACGATTCGATCGCCAGACGGACCTCTTCCAGTCCAGCGGTGGCTGTCTGGAGCTCATCCAGTGCAGCACGTACGGCGGAAGGTGCGGTTTCTGCCGCGGGATGGTTGCTCCCGCGCCACACCTCGACCATGTCGGCTAACGCGGCCTCCATGCTCTCCCGCATCGCGCTGGCCTCGCCTGTGGGCAACTGCTCAGCGAGCTCGGTCAATCCGAATCGCAACTCGGCAAATGACATGCCCTCAGCCTGTACGACACCACCGACATTCCCTTGCCCGTGGCGACTCGGACGATGAGGCGGCCGCTACGGGCAGCTGTAGTCAGCCCGTCGTCACGAGTCCTGTATCGGCGAAGTCGAACTCACCGTCTTCCGCTCCGGAGAGGAAAGCTGACCATTCCTCGTCGTCGAAGCGCAGCTCGACATCTCCGGCCGAAGAGGTGACCACGGTGTCGGCGCCGTGACGTGCGATCGCGGTAACGCCGTTGGTCGATTGCCGGCCGTTGCGTGCGTCGCGGACGAAGGCCGCCCACGCGGGGTGGGTGAAGGCAATGGTGCCCGCGTCGGGGTGTTTGCTGTGGCGCAGGTACACGGCGGCGCCGGTGGGGGCGAGTTCGACGCAGTTCTCGCCGTTGCTGCTGTAGCTGGAGGTTCGCCAGACGAGGCGGTCGGTGGGGGGCATGTCGCTACTCCGTCTTCGTCGTCAACGCCCGCATGCGTTCGGTGATCAGGTCGGCCGATTCGCTGGTGGACAACGCAGCCGAACACAGGCGTTCTGCTGACAGAGTGTACGCGCTGACCTGATCTTGATCCTGGACATAGATGGCCCCGGTGGGGTACTCGACGTAGCCGATGCTCTGGGCGTCCTCGAAGTCCAGGAGCAGGTAGTCGCCGTCGAGGCCGTCGTGTACCGCGACGCTGACGGGCATGACGTGGATGTCGACGTTGTCGCGTTGTCCCAGGTCGAGCAGGCGCTGCAGCTGGGCGGACATGATCTGCGGCCCGCCGACGGCACGGTCCAGGACGTACTCCTCGATAACGGCTCGGAAGTGGAGAGGGTTGTCGTCGTCGGCCACTCGCTGCCGGGCCATCCGGGCGCGCACGACTTGAGGGGCTTCCATCGGGGGCACGCGGAGGTTGTCGACCAGTAGCGCCGAGGCATAGCCGGGCGTCTGCAGTTGACCGGGTACCAGCAGCGATTCGTATGCGAACTGAGCGCTGGCGATGCCCTCCAAGCCGACGAAGATCTTGAACCAGTTCGGCAGCACGTCGCTGAACGGTGCCCACCACGTTCCCTGGTCTGCGCGGGCGGCAAGGGACGTCATGCGGTCGACATGCTCGGTGTCAGCGTTGTAGGCACGGAGCAGGGCGTTGACCTCGTCGGGCTTCTGCTGGGTCTTGCCGATCTCCAGGTAGTTGATCTTCGCCTGGCTGCAGTCGAGCACCTTGCCGGCGTCGCTCTGCTTGAGGCCGGCTCGCTCGCGTGTCGCGCGCAGGTCGTGCCCGATGAGGAAGCGCAGTGCCGATGGGTCCGAGCGGTGGTCGACCACTGAAGTCCTCCCGTATGTCACCAACGTCGGCCACAGTTTCGCATGCAGTCCGCCCGACATCGTCGTATACACCCGAATGGTGTATCGAGATATTTATATATACATAGTAAGTTGCAGTGATGTCGACATAATTGTCGACATCACGTTGGGCATGGTCCTGGCGTGAAGTCCGGCGGGGCTGGAGTGGGCGCCCCGACCTGATCCAGTCCCGCCGGCATCCATCCATCACGTTCACGAGAGCGTGCGAAGGGCATCGGAGTCGAGGATGTGGTGCACACGTGACAAGGCGGTAGCCCTCGCTGAGTCGAGAAGTCGCGGTCGTCGCCCGAGCCTGGTCCGACAACATCATCGGACCTCGTGCGATACACAGGGACAAGCCGCTCACGATGAACACTTCTGGCCAGCAGCAGGCGGTACACCATGAGAGGGCGTCGCCGAACGATGACCGTCCTCGCCCTGCTTGGCCGCCTTGGTCGGCCAGCCCCTGAATCCTGGACCGTGCCATGTCGGGACGAGCAGGGCAGGAGAACGAAAGTGCGGATCGGGATCTCCACTGGCGGCGTCACGATCGCCGGCCCGCGACTCGAGCACCTGCAACTCACCCTTACCCCACTTGAGATCGGACGGTTGCGCGGCGCCCTGCGCGACGCGTTGCAGGTTCGTGCCCCCTTGGTCCCGGTGGAGCCACCGCCACCCCGTGGAAGCGGACGTCCATCCGGGCAACGTCCTCCCACGGCTGCGTACGAAGTCCGACCACGCCAGCGTTGGCTTCTGATGGCCGGGCGTCGGCCGATCCAGCTCGGAGAGGCGAGGCACTACAACGACGGCCACGACCATCCAGAATGGCCGAGCAATGACCCGGACCGCGAGGTATGGCAAGCCGCTTGACTCTATGTCATCGACGTCGAGTTCCGGACCTCTCTAGCGGTACATGTCGCCGAACGAATCCGGCACTGTCACCGGAAGTCCGACGGACCTCGACAGGGCGGCGTTCGACTCCGTTGCATTCTCCGTCTCCCGGGCTCGCTGTGCCGGCGAAACCGGAGGTCGACGTTCTGCACCGCATTACCCGCGTCTATGCCGCCATCGGGATACTCGTTCCCGTATTCGGCCTCGTCACCGGTGCCAGCCTCGGTGTCCTCGGTGACGCGTGGCTCATCGCGTCCATGATCCTCACCGCCACGGCGGCGGTCATCCTCATCGCCGTCATCCTGCCCGCCCAGCGTCGCACCCTCACAGCCCTCGACCACGCCGGAGCGCCGAGGGTCAACGGTCCCGACAACGAAGCCCCTGACCGCATCAGCTGCCGCCTCGCGATGCATACCGGAGTCTTCAATGTCCTTTGGGCGGTGGTGGTCATCCTCATGATCTATCGTCCTGGATCGACCACAGGAGTCGGGCTGTGAACCCGCGTCAGTCCCTCCACCTGGTCGGTACCATCGAACTAGCGACGCTGGTCGCGTTGCCGCTGAACATGGCCACCGTTCATCTACCGGCCCTTCTCCACGGCCTTGCATACACCGTGACCGTCATCGTCGCGGTCCTCCTCATGAACGGACGCAACGGCCGTCGGTGCGGCGACCGGGTGATAATCCGCTGTATCACCCGGCGACCCTGTCGGGGGTCGCCGCTACCGTGGCGGCCATGACCGAGCCCGACGATAGACTTGGGGTGTGTCAATCAACGCGGAACGCGCAGTGCGTCGTTCGGGCAGTGGCTACCGTGCTCGGTGGGAGGGGCACAACTCCGCGCGAGAGAAGTTGATCCTGCGGGCGGCGGTGGAGCTGCTCGAGGAAAGTTCCCCGGGCGCGGATATTGCGGTGCAGCAGGTCGCGAAGCGGGCGGGTTTGGCCAAGTCCGTGGTGTATCGACGGTTCAGTGATCGTGAAGATCTGGACCGTCGAGTCAGGTCGTATCTGGTTGAGGACTTTGCGGCCATGCTGGATGCGGAGCTAAACATCTCAGAGGGTTCGGTCGAGGAGATCCTCACCCGATCCATTCAGTCTGTCGCGGAGTGGATGTCGGAGCATCCGCGGCTGCACGAGTTCCTGCGCAACGGCCCGACCGCCGACGAGGCCAATACGGACGCGGTCAGCAGCCTGAAGGCCAGAATGGTCGGCAAGGCGCGCGAGATCATCGGGTCCATAGCGAAATCGATCGAAGTCGATGAAGGCGCCTTCAGATCATTGAGCACGGCCGTCGTTACGATGGTGGAGGGCACGCTGACCCAATGGGTCCGCGATCCGAACCCGGACACGAACCAATCGGAGGTCGTCGCTGATCTCGCGACGTATGCCTGGTACGTGCTTGATGGCGCTCTTCAGTCCGCGGGGTTCATCATCGACCCGACGGCCGAACTCGTCACGGTCATCAATCAGCTGCCCGGCCCCGCCAGCGACGACGCTGTCACGAGGTGAGAACGCGTCGGCGTTGCTCAGCGAGGGTTGAGAGCTCGTCGTTGCTCGTTGCGGGTGCGGCCAGGTAGCCCGCGTTGAAGTCGGCGACCAGTTCGGTCACGGTTTCCAATGCGCAGGACTTGTTGTTGCCGATGAAGCCGCTCGGGCCGCGCTTGATCCATCCGGTGACGAACGTACCCGGCGAAGCGTCGCCGGTTTCGGGATGGAGCACCCGGCCACGCTCGTTCGGCACGACACGGGCCGCCTCGTCAAATGGCAGGCCGGACAGCGGCGTCCCCCGGTATCCGATCGAGGTCAGCACCAGCCCGGCGTCCATGACCTCGAGCTCTCCGGTCGATTTGACGCGCGCGACGTCGTCGGCCGCGTCGACGAGTTCGTTGCGTTCGAACTCGACCCCGTCGACATGGGCACCTCCGGTGATTCGGACCGGGGACAGCAGGTAGCGCAGCTCGATGCGCCGCGCCGTGTTCGTAGCAGGCGAGAGGCCGCGCAGCACTGTGAGCTTGTGATCCATAGCGTCGGCGAGGGCTAGTTCTTCTGATCGGGCGGTGAGTTCGACGCCGGGAGTCGAGCGGAGTCCAACCAGCTCGGGCAGTGTGAAGGCCGACTGGGCAGGCCCGCGCCGACCGGCGAGCACGACTTCCTCGATCCCGCTGCCGCGCAACGCGTGCAGCGCGGCCGGGGAAATGTCGGTCTCGGTGAGGGTGTCCGGGTCGACGGTGAGGATCCGGGCGACGTCGAGGGCGACGTTGCCGTTGCCGATCACCACGGCACGGCGGTGCGACAGGTCGAACGTGCGGTCGGTGAACTCCGGGTGGCCGTTGTACCAGGCGACGAACTCGGTCGCGGAGGCCGCGCCGGGCAAGTCGATGCCGGGTATGTCGAGCTTGCGGTCGGACGAGGCGCCCACAGCGTAGATGACCGCGTGGTGGTGAGCGAGCAACTCGTCGTGGGTGAGGTGTTTGCCGATCTCGACGCCGCAGAACAGACTCAGCCCGTCCTGGTCACGGATGCGGTCGAACTGGTCGCTGACCTTTCTGGTGCGTTGATGGTCGGGTGCCACGCCCCACCGGGCCAGCCCGTACGGCTGGGACAGCCGCTCGAACACGTTGACCCGCGCGCCCGGAATGGTCAGGATCTCATCGGCCGCGTACATGCCCGCGGGCCCGGACCCGACAACGGCGACCCGCAGCGATTCGGGCCGGTCGCGCACCGTCAATGGTGGTACAACCGGCGCCAGTATCGGGTATTCCCGTGGGCTGCGGTAGAAGTCGCTGTTGATCGAGAGGAAGTCCTGTTCCTCGTCGGTGAGTTTTGTGTGCGGCTTGATCGCGTCCACCGGGCACGCCGACACGCACGCACCGCAGTCGACACACGTCGCCGGGTCGATGTAGAGCATCTCCGCCGAGGTGAAGTCGGGCTCGTCCGGAGTCGGATGGATGCAGTTGACCGGGCACGCCAACACACACGACGCGTCGCTGCAGCACGACTGGGTGACAACGTGCGGCATCAGCCCACCCGCCGCGCGTCACGAGACGGCTCGCCGCGATAGCGCGAAGGCTTCCCGTCGATGTGCAGGCGCTTCCACAGCTGCCTGCTGATCGGGTTCATCAAGCCGAGGTCGGTGGCGAGCTTGCGCATGTCACCGAAGTAGCTACTCAGAATCGCCCGGGAATGCTCGCTACGCCAGAACGCCTCCCGAAACACCTCGCGCGGGATACCGAACTGACGGGCGAACGAGCGCGGCGGCGTCATGATCTCACCCGCGAGCCACCGCATCGCCAGCGGGAACGCCAGCGCACACACCGCCTTGCCCGCCGGGCCCATCTTCTCGATATGCACCCGCAGGAAATCGCCGCCGAAGGAGATGTGCCGCGCTTCCTCGGCGATGTGGATCTGCATCACGCGCAGCACCGCCGGGGGCATGTTCGCGCCCTCGCGGATGACGGCCTTCTGGAAGTGATCAATCGGTTCCTCACCCGCCAGGATGCCGATGAACAGGATCACGTGCGCGTAGCCACCGGCCACCCCGATCAGCGGCGACATCCTCCGAAACCACGGCCGCATCCCGGGAACGTCGACACCGATCCGATTGACCAGCTCCTGAAACATCTGGATGTGGTTGCATTCCTCGGTCATCTCATGCAGGCAGTAGCGAAACTCCGCTGACCCGTTGGGCAGCTTGAAGATGTACTGCATCATCCCGCGGATCAGGATGCTCTCGAACGCGGAACCGACCTTGAGCGAGTTGGCCAGCCGCCACTTGCCGATCTCGATCTGCCGATCCAGCGGCAGATCCCGATACCACTGGGTCGCACCCAGCGGATCGATATCGGCCGAAAGCACCCAGCGCCGGTCGTGCGGGTCGATGGCGTACTCCGGCGCGTCCCAGTCGATGTCCTGGAACGGATCAAAACTCTGGTGCACCGACCCCTCAGACAAGGTCGCCAGCAGATCGCGATACTCCTGGTCGAACGGATCAACCCCAGTCGACGACGACAACGTCACCGATACCTCCTCGTCATGACAGCCCCTACCCGATTGCCGATGCGATCCGGGCCCATTCGAAGCCAAATTTACTGGGACACACCGTCCCGGGCAAGGCCCCAGGGCGGGTGGGGTCTCGATCGGGAGTACGGGCCGTGAGCAGGGCGGTGCGTCGGTAGCCCGAGCCTGACGCCACCTCGCCGCAGCGCGCGCGGCCCGCGGCGGGCTTGTTGAACCACGTCGCCAGCTGCGGTGGCCATGGTCGGCCTCTGTCTGTCAAGCTGCCGGTCGGGTCTGGGGTTCGCGCGACAGCCCTGCGGATGCCCGCCTCGATTCGCTGGGGTTGGGCGGGCACCCGCAGGCCCGGTCACCGGTGTCGTTACTGCAGCGCGGTTCGCAGCGCGTCGATCGCGAGGTGGCGGGCGACGTTGGCGGCACGGGTGTCGCGCAGGCTGTCCAGGAGCAGGAAGTCATGGACCATGCCGGCGACGCGGACCGAGGTGACGTCGACGCCGGCTTCGCGCAGCTTGTTGGCGTACTGTTCGCCCTCGTCACGCAGGACGTCGGCCTCGTCGGTGATGACGAGCGTGGTGGGCAGGCCCTTGAGGTCGTCCAGGGACGTCTGCAACGGTGAGGCGTATTTCTCGGCACGTTGGGCGGGGTCGGTGGTGTATTGGTCCCAGAACCACTTCATGCCCTCGCGCGTGAGGTAGTACCCCTCGGCGAACTGGATGTAGGAGGGCGTGTCGAAATCGGCGTTGGTCACCGGGTACAGCAGCACCTGGGCCTTGAGGTCGATGCCGCCTCGGTCCTTGTTCATCAGGGCGAACACCGTCGACATGCAGCCGCCGACCGACTCGCCGGTGACCGCGATGCGAGTGGTGTCCAGGTCGTAATCGGCGCCGTGTTGCTGCACCCACCGGCCCACGGCGTAGTTCTGCTCGACTTGGGTGGGGTACCCCTTCTCCGGCGCGCGATCGTAGACCGGGAACACACCTGCGGCGCCGGCGCCGACGGCCAGTTCACGGAAGAGGCGGTCGTGGGTCTTGTCGTCCCCGAAGACCCAGCCGGCACCGTGGATGTAGAACACCACCGGCAGCGGACCGGTCATGCCTTTGGGCCGGATGATGCGGGTGGGGACGGTGCCCCATTGGCCGGCGTCCACGTCCACCCACTGCTCGTCCACATCCGGACGTGGCACACCTTCGCCACTTTGCAGGTCGAGCAGGATCTGCCGACCCTGTTCCGGTGGCACCTCGTAGATGCGGGGACGCGGATCGGTCGCTTCGGCCAGTTCCCTCGCGGCTGGTTCGAGGTACGGGGTCATGGGAGCTGGAATCTCGGTCATCGTTCTCTCCCTCGGCGATGGCATTGTTTCTCCGGCGGAAGCCCGGGGTCGCGCCGGTGGTTCTGGGGCCTACTCCTTTCCCGAGACCTCCTTTCCCGAGACATCGGTGATGATTCGGCGCGCGAGCGCGGCCGACGAGCCAGGGTTCTGTCCGGTGTAGAGGTTGCGATCGACGACCACCTTGGACTTCAGCGGCAGACCGGACGTGTAGTGCGCTCCTGCCGCTTTGAGCCGGTCTTCGAGCAACCACTTCGCTTTCCACGCGAACGGGTTGAGCCGCTCCTCGGCATTCGACAGACCGGTCATCGCGTAGCCGGCGAACGGCCAGCTGCCGTCGGCGTTCCGGGCGGCCAACGCTGCCGCCGGGGCGTGGCAGAGCAGCGCGAGCGGCCGGCCCGAGGCAAGCCGTTTCGTCAGCAGGGCACCGGAGTCTCCGTCGACGGCGAGGTCCTCCATCGGTCCGTGCCCGCCGGAATAGAAGACGGCGTCGAAGTCATCGGGGTCCATCCCGGACAGATCTGCCGGGTCGTTCAACACGGGCGCGAGCCGGTCGAGTTGTGCTCTCAGCTTCTTGGCCGCGTGGGGTAGCACGCCGCCTTTGATCCCGAGGCTCAGCTTGTCGACGACCGGCTGCACACCGGCGGGCGTGGCGACAGTGACCTCCCACCCGGCTTCGCCGAACAGCGTGTAGGGGACGACGAACTCCTCCGCCCAGAAGCCGGTCGGGTGCTGTGTTCCGTCCTTGAGCGTCCACACTCTGGCGGCCGAAACCACCTGCAAAACCCTGGTCATCGCGAAACTCCTCGGCGGCTGTCGGCTACGTCGGTGGCTGTCGGCTGCGCTGTCCCGGTCAGGCCGCGCTGGGGACCGAGTACGGCACGGGCATGTGCAGGGCGAGCTGGCCTTCGGTGATCACGTCCAGGCGAATCGTGCGGATCGGCTCCAGCGAGCGCAGGTCATCGGTCATCCGCCCCTTGCCGAGTCGCAGGTCGACACCGCGAGGCAGGACTGCACTCCCGGCCGAGAGCACATTGGTCTGGCTCAAGGTCGAATGCCACGCGCCGGCGATAGAGGTGTAGGAGGTGAGGGTCGACACGCGCTCGCCACTGGGGTAGCGGGTCTGCGCGGGGGTCGGTGCGGAGAACGCGACATCGGTCTCGCCGGAGTCGCCCACCACGCGCGCGGCGGCGCGGCGGGTGTCGATGTCGACGTCGAGCTCGGTCACCCATTTCGGGAAGCCGTAGCCGTCGTGGCCGCGAACCTGGGCGATGTCGGTGTTGACCGGCAGCGACAGCACGTAGGTGTCCAGGTGGTCGTTCTTCAGGGCTGCGGCGAGATCGACGGCGCCAAGCCGTCCGTGTCGGGCCGGGCGCACGGCGACGCCGACGGCGGCCTCGGTGTAGAAGTCGATGTCACACACCTCGTAGCGAAAGAAGATCACCGATGCCAATCCGACGCCCGGCACGACTTCCAGCGGCGCCAGTTCTCGGGGCAGCCGGGCGCGGATCGCACGCGAACGGGCAAGCATCGTCAGTCGCGCCGAGGACATGCGGTAGTAGAAGTTCGGAGTCAGGGTCGAACCGATCGGCGAGTCGACCCTCGTCTTGGGCAGACGCCGGAAGAAATCCACGCCGCTGACCCGGGAATCGCGAGCGACCTCGTCGAGATCGGTGTCCATCCGGTACCGATCGAACAAGCCGCCCTTCGGAACCGTGACCCTGCGGCCACCCAGGTCGACCTCGACCGTCTCCTGATGTGTCGCTGACATCGCGAATTGCCCCTCACCTCAATGTATACAGTGCTCACATAGCCTAACCCGAAAATGTAAGCACCGTCAACACAAGGCTGGCCCCTTGACTCCTCCAATGCAAACCGGCCCTCCGGTACAAGCCGACCCTTCAGCGGGAATCAGCCCTCGGACGTAAGCCGACCTTTCGACGTGGGCGCAACCGCATGCCGTGCCGCCTGCCAGCGGGTTGGCCGTCTTCACCACTGCTGCGAGAGCACCCGAGTACGCCCGGCAGGGCGCGATATCCGTTCGAACTTCCCGAGGGGTCGGTCTCGGCCCGGCCGAGCTATTCGAGACATGGCGCGCTGTCCGAGGGACATGGCGTTCTGTCCGCTAGATGCCACATGTTGACACTGCTTACTCCTGCCGGCTAATGTATGCACTGTAAACATCGGTCGGCGGGAGCTTCGCTCCGGACGGAGGGGTCATGAAGGCAGTCACGATCACGGAACCCGGCGGACCCGAAGTCCTGGAATGGATGGAGGTCGATGATCCGGTGCCGGCCGGCGGGGAGGTCGTCGTCGACGTGGTGGCCAGCGCACTGAACCGCGCGGACGTCATGCAGCGGATGGGGCTCTACCCCGTGCCGGCGGGCGCGTCGCCGTATCCGGGACTCGAGGTGTCGGGACGCATCAGCGCCCTCGGCGAGGGGGTGACCGGCTGGCAGGTCGGCGACGAGGTCTGCGCGCTGTTGACGGGAGGTGGCTATGCGGAGAAGGTCGCCGTGCCCGCGGGGCAGCTGCTGACGGTGCCGCACGGCGTCGGGTTGATCGAGGCGGCAGCCTTGCCGGAAGCGGTCGCCACGGTGTGGTCCAACCTCGTCCTGACCGCCGAGCTGCAGGAGGGTGACACCTTCCTCGTGCACGGCGGCACCGGGGGTGTCGGCACCACGGCGATCCAGATCGCCAAGGCGCTGGGCGCGCGTGTCGTCACGACCGCCGGTGGCTCCGAGAAGGCCGATCGGGCTCGTGAACTCGGCGCCGACGTGGCGATCGACTACCGCACTCAGGACTTCGTCGAGCACGGCCCCTACGACGTCATCCTGGACGTGGTCGGCGGCCAGTACCTCGGACGCAACGTCAACGCCTTGGCCGCTGACGGACGCCTGGTCGTCATCGGGCTACAGGATGGGCTCACGGCGGAACTCAACCTCGCCGAGCTCGTGTTCAAACGTGCCTCCGTGCACGGCACGACGTTGCGCACCCGCCCGCCGGAACAGAAGGCGGCCATCGTGGCCGATGTCCAGAACACCGTCTGGCCGATGGTCGAGAGTGGAGCCGTCCGACTCGTGGTCGACCGGGTTCTTCCCATGGCGGAGGCCGGTGAGGCTCATCGGCTGATGGAAACGAGCCAGCACATTGGCAAAATCCTGCTGGTGACCGGCTAGCCTCTAGCGTGCCGACCGGTCGCGAATCGGTTGATCTTCCATGAGGTCGAGCCGATGCCAGGCATCCTCGCACTCGGCCAGTGCAGCGCGGACTCCCTCGGTGTCGGAAGCGGCGATCTCGGCGGCGATGGCGTGCGCGGTGGTCAAAGCTGCCGCCATCGACGGGAAGAGTGAGGAACCTTCGCTGGGAACGATCACGACGTGGTCACCGGCGGCCGCCAGAGGCGTGGAGTGCCGGTCGGTGATAACACAGATCGTGGCGCCACGGTCCTTCGCGAGCCGGGTGGCCTCGAGGATCTCCCGCGGCAGGCGCCAGACGTTGACGACCAGGAGACAGTCGCCCGGGCCGAGCTTGAGGATCTGATTGACGCGGACGGTGCCGCCCGTGCCGTCACACGTGATGTCGATCCGCATGAAACTGGCCATGTGGGCGAGCACGATGCCGGGTGCCAGGAAGCTGCCGGACGCGATGATCAAGGTGCGTCCGGACCGGCGAATCGTGTCGGCCACCGCGCGGATGGTCTCGACGTCCACGGTTCGGGCCGCGAGGGCGACGTTGTCGGCGTCCTGCTGAAAAGCCGACTGCACCGGGTCACCCGCGGAATCCGCGTGCTCGGTGAGGACTTCGCTTGCAGCGAGGCCTCCCAGGTACCGGTTGCGGAGCTCGAGCTGGAGATGGGACCAACCGCTGAATCCCAGTCCCTGAGCCGTGCGCGTGACCGTCGAGATGTTCACGCCTGCTCGGTCGGCAAGGTCGCGCGCGGTGGCGTACGACGCGAACCGGGGCTGTGAGTTCAGCACCTGGACGACCCGTGACGCCTGCGCTCCCAGCGGGTTCTGCCGAACGAACTCATCGATCCAGGTTTCAACGGACATCGATACCTACTCTAAGCGGTCCCGGTGGCAGCGGAGGCATGGCGCAACGATCGTTGCGCAACAACTATTGCAAATCTCTTGTTGTGCATCTTACTGTTGCATCGATCGTGTGGTGACCACCACGTGCGGCCGACAAGGGAAGTACCAGATGACCAGGTTGTTGCTCACCGATGCGCACGTCCTCAACCCGGAGACGGGGGATCTTTCCGACAGCTCATGGATCGAGGTGGCCGACGGCCGCATCGCGGATGTCGGCACCGGGCGGGCGCCCGCAGCGCCCGACGACGTGCCGGTCCTGCGGCTCGCCGGGGCCACCGTGTTGCCCGGCCTGATCGATGCGCACGTGCACGCAATACTGACCTCGGCCGACGCCCACGCGGTGGCGGGCTGGTCGCCCTCCTATCGGACCGCCAGGGCCACGTCGGGGCTGGCCGCCATGCTCGAACGTGGATTCACCACTGTGCGCGACACCGGAGGTGCCGACCACGGTCTGGCACAGGCGGTGGAGGAAGGGATCGTCACCGGCCCCCGGATCGTGTACGGCGGCAGCGCCATCAGTCAAACCGGCGGACACGGCGACTTCCGTACCCGCGACGAGGACTCGGTTCCGTGTTGTCAGACCAAGGTCGGCGGGGGCCGGATCGCCGACGGTGTCGGTGAGGTGCGGCGTGCCACCCGTGATGAGCTGCGCAAGGGTGCCAGCCACATCAAGATCATGCTCTCGGGCGGGGTGGCCTCACCGAACGACGAGGTGAGCGCCGTGCAGTACTCCGAGGAGGAAATCCGGGCCTTCGTGGAGGAGGCGACGAACGCCAACCGGTACGTCACCGGGCACGCGTACCACGCACGGGCGATCAACCGAGGTCTGGCGAACGGTGTGCGGTGCATCGAACACGGCAACCTGTTGGACGACTCCAGCGTCGAACTGTTCCTGGAGCACGACGCATGGCTGGTGCCCACTCTGATCACCTACGACCGCCTTGCCGCGGACGGGCCGAAGTACGGTCTTCCGCCCGGCTCTCATCGCAAGGTCTACGACGTGCTCGACGCGGGCCTCGGCGCGCTGGAGCGGGCACATCGAGCCGGGGTCAACCTGGCCTACGGCACCGATCTACTCGGTGCGATGGGCACCTACCAGCTCCACGAATTCCGCGTCCGCGGACAGGTCCAGCCCGCCGCCGACGTCGTCCGGTCGGCGACGGTCGACGCCGCCCGCCTGCTCGGGATGGAGGGCGAGGTCGGCGTGATCGCCCGCGGTGCCCACGCCGATCTCCTCGTCGTCGACGGAAACCCGCTGGAGGACCTGGAGGTCCTCGTCAACGCGGCCGACACCCACCGTTACGTCATCCAGGGCGGCCGGGTCGTCGTGGGCCGGCGCCCCTGATCTCCAGCTGAAACCCGGCCAGGGCGATATCGATCTCGGGCCGATCCGGGACCTCGGAGGAACAGTGCAGACAATTCATCTTGCCATTCTCATCGGCTACCTCGTTGTGATGCTCCTGATCGGCGCCTACTTCTCCCGATCGAGCCGGGTCAGCACCGGCGACGATTTCATCTTCGCCGGGCGTGCCCTCCCGCGGCCCGTCCTGATCGGTACGTTGCTGGCCACCTGGGTCGGGTCCGGAACGATCGTCGGCGGCGCGAACTTCGCCTACAACTACGGACCACTCGCGGCGTTCCTGTTCTCCGCCGCCACTCCGCTCGGCATCGTGGTGCTCTACTTCGCCGCCGCCAAGATCCGCGCCTTGTCCACCTACACCGTGCCGGAGCTGCTGGAGGCGCGCTACGGCGTCGGAGTACGCATGCTGGGCGCGGTGGTCATCCTGCTCGCCTACGTCGGCATCACGGCCTACCAGTTCATCGGCGGCGGGCACATCATCAGCCTGCTGACGCCGCTGTCGCAGACGCAGGCCACCCTCCTGGTGGCCGGCGTCGTCACCTTCCTCGCCGTGGGTGGTGGCCTGCTCAGTGTGGCCTGGACCGATGCTGCCTCGGCTTTGCTGATCGTGGTGGCGCTGCTGGTCAGCGTGCCGATCGTGATCTCCCAAATCGGATCTCCCGCCGACTATTGGGATCAGCTTTCCGCGTCGTCGCAATCGCTGACCGGCGGTCTTTCCACGATGCAGTTGCTCGGGTACTTCCTGCCGCTGTTCTTGCTGATTCTCGCGGACCAGAACCTCTACCAGCGGTTGACCGCCGCGCGCGACCAGGGCACCGCGCGAAGCTCGACGGCCGGCTTCTTCTTCGGCGCGTTCGTCGTCATGATCCCGGTCGGAATCCTGGCGTCGGCTGCTTCGGTCCTGCTCCCTGACCTGGAGACCGGGGACACCGCGGTCCTCTCCCTCGCCTCCGAGGGGTTCGTGCCGACCGTGATCGGCGGGATGGTCCTGGCCGGAGCACTGGCTTTCATCGTCACCACCGGAACCTCGTTCATGCTCTCGGTCGCCGGCAACGTGGTCTACGACTTCTACGTACGGCACGTTTCCCGGGAAGTCTCGGACAAGGCGCGACTGAAGCTCCACCGGCTGACGGTCCTCGGCATCGCGGTGCTGGCCTACCTGCTGGGAAGCTTCTTCCCGAGCGTCCTGGAACTGCAGATCCACTCGTACACGATCTACGGCGTGGCCGTCACTCCGGCGGTCCTCGCCGTGCTCTTCTGGCCGCGGGTGACCAAGGTGGGCGCGTTGGCCAGCATGGTCGTCGGTACGGCCGCGGTGCTGATCTGGGAGTTTGCGCTGGACAAGCCGCACGACTGGAACTCGGTGCTCATCGCGTTGCCGCTTTCCGTGCTCGCGCTCGTGGCCGGGAGTCTCACGAGCAGGCCGCCGGCGGTCGAGCCGGTACCCGACGACAGCGCGAACAGCCGGTGAACGAACGCCGGTGGGTGAGGCCACACGTCGCTGGCCGAGTCGCTCGCTGACGCGATGAGATTCATGCCGGCGTCCGGAGAGTGACTCGTCCGCTCCGAGCACACCGATGGGCGCACGGGCGACGGAGCGCGCGACCCCCAAGCGGTGTCGGGCTCAGTCCGCATCGCCGGTGGCGCCGCCGGCGATGCGGGGAATCGCGAGGACGGCGTCGAACGCGGAACGCACCCGTGCCGCGACCTCCTCGGGCGATGCGGCCGCGAACTTTCCGTCCAGATGGAGGAAGGCCAGGCCGTGCGCCAAGCTCCACAGTGCGGTGCCGAGGGTCGGAGCGTCGGCGTCCGGAAAGACGTTGCCCACCGCGCCTGCGAGCAGTTCATGCAGCTCCGCGGCGGCTTGCACACGTTGATCGTTCGTGTCGTCGCATTCGTTGCCGAACATGAGCCGGAACACCGCGGGCCGGCTGAGTGCGAAGGAGACGTAGGTCACGGCGTTCTCGGCAAGGTCGGTAGCCGACGAGGGGGCATCACGACCTTCGGTCAGCGCCGCCTTCAAGTCGTGGAACCCCTCGACCGCCACCGCGGACTCCAGCGCCTCGCGATCCGCGAAGTGGCGGTAGGGCGCCGTGGGCGAGACGCCGGCACGGCGCGCCACGGCGCGCATCGAGAAGGGCTCGCCCTGTTCCAGCATCTGCACCGCGGCCTCCAGCAGGGCGGCTCGCAGGTCGCCGTGGTGATAGCCACTCTTGCCCGAAGTTGACACTGCTAACTTCTCCTCCTATTGTCATGTGAGCACTGTAAACATACCGGATAGCCTGGAGAATGTCATGCCACCCGCACTTTTCAGCTCTTTGACGCTGCCGAACGGCTCGGTCATCCCGAACCGCCTGGCGAAAGCGGCCTTGGAAGAGAGCATGGCCGGAGCCGGGCAACTGCCGGACGAGCAGCTGCACACGCTCTACCGCCGTTGGAGCCGGGGCGGCGCCGGACTCCTCATCACCGGGAACGTGATGGTCCACGCCGAAGCGCTCACCGGCCCCGCCGGGGTCGTCCTCGACGCGAGTTCCCCGCTGGAACCGTTCTGCGAATGGGCACTAGCCGCGAAAAGTGGTGGGTCACAGGTGTGGATGCAGATCAATCACCCCGGCCGCCAGGTGATGGCCAACATGCCAGGAGTGGCGTGGAGCCCGTCGGCGATCAAGGTCGACGTCGGTAAGCAGAGCAAGCGGCTGGCGGAACCTGTCGAGATGACTCCGGAACAGATCGAGGCGACCGTCGAGCGGTTCGCCGAGACCGCACGACGAGCCGAGCTGGCCGGATTCGACGGCGTCGAGATCCATGCCGCACACGGCTATCTGCTCTCGCAGTTCCTTTCCCCACTGGTGAACAAGCGCACCGACCGATGGGGAGGAACACTGCAGAATCGCGCACGCATCCTGCTCGACATCGTCCGCGCGATCCGGGCGACCGTCGCCCACTCGTTCGCCGTCGCCGTGAAGCTGAACTCGGCCGACTTCCAGCGCGGCGGGTTCGACGCCTCCGACGCCGGTGCGGTCATCGAGATGTTGCGCCCACTCGGCGTCGATTTGGTCGAGCTGTCCGGCGGCAGTTACGAGAGCCCCGCGATGTCGGGTCGCTCCGCCGACGAACGGACTCTGGCTCGTGAGGCGTACTTCCTCGACCTCGCCGAAGAGCTCGCGCGCACCAGTTCGCTCCCGCTGATGCTCACCGGCGGAATCGTCCGCCGGCCGGTCGCCGAGGACGTGCTCGCCGGTGGCGTCGATCTCGTCGGCATGGGCACGGCGCTTGCCGTGGACCCCGACCTGCCGAACAAGTGGCGGCACAGCGACGAAGCCACCGTCGAACTCACACCGGTCAAGATCAAGGACAAGGCACTGGCATCGGCCGCAGGCATGGCGCGAGTCCGTGAACAGCTGCGGCGCCTCGGTACCGGCCGGTCGACGCGCCCGAGTGTCCACCCGGTCCTCGCCTTCGCCCGCGAATCCGCCCGGGAGCGGCGCGCCCTACGTCGTTACCGCAACTGGCTCAACGACAGGACCCGCGGGACTTCCGACGATCCGGCTCGACTCCCGGACGCGGAGGCCATGCACCGGTAGGCGGTTTGACACTCTCGGCCAGATGGTCCAATACCGTGGATATCGGACCATAGGAAGTTCGGGAACACCGCCTGTCGGCGATCGGCATTCGGATTGCAATCCCCCGGCGATACCAGTGTCGAAACTTCGCCGATTCGCGGTGCTGTTCCAGCTCGGTGGTCGGATCTACGCGCGGGCACGTCGCCGCGCCGTGGAACCCAACGTGCGCGCGTGGACCACGAGCGTGACAACGGTGAGTAGACCGGCGGCGGTGGTTCGCGGTTCTGCGGTGGGGTATCCGGTGATGGGTAGGAAGGTGATGGCTTCGGGGACCAGGTTCTGGACCAGGCCCGAGCCGTACCAGGTCACGACGGCCAGAGCGCCGGCCCAGAGCGGGCCGACAAACGGGGCCACGAGTTGGATAAGGGCGGCGAGGGCCAGCACGTTGGTGACGGCGAACAGCCAGTCGGTTCGCCCGGCCACGTGGGGGATGACGGCTGCTGCACACAACACCGGTAGCGCAACACCGGCCAGAGCTGTCGTGGTGGCGACAAGGCGGGCGCGGTGTCCACCAGCGGCGCGCTCCCATTCCCAGAGCCGCGGGCCGGTGATGATGGCGACGACCGTGGCGCAGGCGATGCCGCACAGGTCGGAGATCACGAGTTCGTTCGGCCTGGCCGGCGACAGGTCGATTCGCAGGGTCCAGGTGCCGGCCAGGTAGGTGATCGCGGCCAGGGCAGCCGTGGCCATGAGGGCCCGGTGGGCGGCCCTGGTCGCGAGGATGATGCGGATCATGTGGAGGGCAGGTCCTTGTCGGTGAGGGTGCAGCCTTCCAGTTGGGCGCGGTGGTTGTGGATCCACTGCTTCACTCGACGTTCGTTCATGTTTGCGAAGGCGCCTGTGCTGCGTCCGGTGCGCAAGTAGGTTTCCAGGCCCCTGTAGACCGCGAATGTGTCCTCGTGCGGTCCGGTTGCAGGGCAGGAGTGGAAGCCCAACAGTGTGGCGGTCAGTCCGGAGGAGAGGGTGTCGACGCTGCCGTCGGCCTTGAGCGGGGCGATCAGGGTGCCGTTGGTCGTGGGGCCGCCCATGGGATGGCTGGGAAGTAAGCCCTGGTCCCAGATCTTCGTGAAGGCGGCGGGTTTGGTGCCGTATCGGTCGAGGACGGGGTCGAACGCAGCGACGAGCTGATCGAGACGTGCAGCGTGGCCGGAATGGACGCAGTACTCGATGCCGCGTTGGGTCAGGCACGAGCGTTGCGGGGCAGGGTCGGCGACGTAGGTTGCGGGCGCGGCGGCGAACGCCGGGATGACACCCACGATCACTGCAGGCATGAGGCACCCGGCCACGATGGCAGCGTGGCGTGCCGGTGCGCGTCGCCCGCGGGCATTCCATCGTAAGAAGGCCGCTGCCGTGCCAGCGCATGCGGTGGCGACGGTCAGGAAGAATACGGTCCGGAACAAGGCGAGGGTGAGCGGTTCGCTCTCACCGAGCAGTGGTTCGTAGCTCAGTTGCGGGACGTACGGTGCCGCCGCGTTGGCGCCGTAGACGGCGACGGCATCCAGCAAGTAAGCGCCCACCGCCACGAGCGGCACCGCAACGGTCGACCCAGTGACGGTGCCCACCGCGTAGCCGACGGCCGTCGCGGCGGCGATCGCCACGAGGCCGGATGCGATCACCTGCAGGTCGGGCCCGCCAGGTGGACCGGCCAGGGCCGTCAGCACGGTCAGCGGCAACATGCCCACGGCATAGGCACCGACATACCAAGCGGTCAGTATGCCCAGATGACGAGCGATCACCGCACCGCCCAGGCGGCGAGCGTAGGGCTGGACCCACACGTGGCTCGATCGGTTGAGCCGGGTCGCCCACAGCGTCGCGGCTGCTGCGGCCATGGGGCCGGCGAGCCGGAATTGTTGGTGCCATTGCGCGTCGGTCAACGACCAGTGCAGATACGGCCACGACCACATTTGCCCGGTCCCAACCAGGGCAACCAGCAGTACCGCAGCGGCAGGGGCCAGAACATACAGCGGATGCAGGGGCCAGAACAGGCGTCGCGGGCTCATCGGTCGTCTCCCAGGGTGTCCATGAACGTGCGATACCCGCGTTCGAGGGCCGACTCCAGCCCGCCACCGGGATGCTCGGGCCGGGCCAGCGCGGAGGTGAGCTCATCGACTGTGCCGTCGAACGCGATGGTTCCTCCGGCCAAAACGCCGACCCGATGACAGAGGAACTGCACGTCGTCCAACACATGCGTGGACAACAGCACCGTGCGTTTGCCCCCGAGCGCAGCCAGCACTTCGCGCACGCGCAGACGCTGGCTGGGATCCAACCCGACCGTGGGTTCGTCCAACACGAGCACGTCGGGGTCGTGGGCCAGACCTGCTGCCACACCCAGGCGTTGCCGCTGCCCGCCGGAGAGCGTGCGCACCCGCTCATGGGACCGGTCGCCGAGGTCAACGGCCTCCAACGCGCGCTGAGCCGCCGGTGCGGTCGCGCGCCGGTCCACGCCGTTGAGCCACGCCGCATAGCTGATGGTGTCGACCAACCGCATCTCGCCCGGCGTGGTGAAACGCTGCGGTACGAAGCCCACCCGAGGTGTCTCGGACGATCCTCCCAGCGACACGTGACCAGATCGCGGGCGGCGCATGCCGACGAGAATGGACATGAGCGTCGACTTTCCCGCTCCATTTTCCCCCAGCAGGCCGGTCACCCCGGGGACGATGCACCAGGTGACATCGCGCAGCACCTGCTTGCGGCCGTAGCGAAAACTGACAGAATCTAATCGAACCTCGACCATGAGAACCCCCTCGAAGAATATGGCAACGCGTGTGGACGGACTGTACCGAAAGCCCGTCCACACGCGTGCGCAGAACCCGAACGTCACGCCAAGAGGCGGTCAGCACAACGTGGGATGTCCGGATTCATGCGTTGCCCATGCACGCCATCCGTCTTTGTTGATGTAGCTGACCACACCCTCAAGGTAGTATGCATTCCTTGCCCCGCATTTGGCGTTCACGTCGTAGTATCCCGGCGCTGAGGTCGCGCCGTTGGCGACATCGCTGTCGGGCCAATTGTTGTAGTCGATGTATAGGGTCCCTCCCACGGTTTCGCCGCGGTGACAGTTCGTCCCAGCTCGGCCGGTCAACGTGTTTCCGCTCTGGGTGGGATCCCAGGCGTGCACCGTGCACCCCGCTCGTGGCGCGCCGCTATCAGCAGGTTCGGTGGGGTTTGCCCAGGCTGGCGATGTGACGGCTAGCAGGCTCATGCCAGCCGTGCTGAGCGTCAATACAGACGCCGCGGCCGCCTTCTTTACCGTATTCATCAGTTCTCGCTTTCCTTGATGTGAGATGTGAGTGTTGGTGGTGTAAATGAGTTCCACGCGGCCTCGTCAGAAATGAGTTCAAGGCTGCATCGCCGGCGGATATCGTTGCCGTTCGCGTTTAGGTATGCGTGTACCTAAACGGCGAGAAACCGGTCCGATGCTCCTCGTGTGGAGAACACATCGGTCCGTGAACTGTTACATGATGCGCGTAGCGCCTCCCCAGGCCTCCGTACTTTAAGCGCACGCGCGCATCCGGTGGCAACGTGTTCGCCTATCGACAACACGAATGAGTGAACACGCCTGCAGGGTTGGCAGGTTACGAGGCTGAGGCCGCCATGTGGCCTGTGCGAGATAGCGTCCAGGCTCGCCCACATCACTGCTGGTTCGTCGACCTGTCGGCAAGGTCCAGCGATCCCTATGGCGCATTTGCTCAGGGTGAGACGAGTAGAACTACCTAATACTGTGAGTATTTGACCTGGGGTCCATTCGCGCGAATGGGGCATTAATGGAGTAACTGGTTGCCTCTTGCAGTGAAGCCTCGGTACCCAAGGGTGTCCGGGCACGCACCTGGGTTCTGGGGAAACGGCGCACGCTACGTATCTGCATCGCAACCAGTCGGAGAGTCGGCACGGCCGGCCAAGGCAAGGGTCGCCTCCGCATCCGCGGTGCAAGCGGGCGCGCGGGGGAGAGGCCTGGCCCGATAACCACACAATCGTCTGCCGCGGTGTTTCGGCGCCCGTCGGGACTTCGCGGCCCGGTCCCCTCACCACATAGGGCCTGCCTACCGGGCAGGCCTCAAGGTCACGCGTTGTCCGGTGCGCGCGTGGCGTGAGAACAGAGGGGGACGCACATGTCAACGAGGGCACTCAACGCATTCGCGGCAGCGGTGCACAGACTCCGGCGCTGGCACGGCATGTCACTGGCCGACCTGGCGGAGAAGACGACCTACAGCGCGAGCTATCTCTCGAAGATCTTGCACGGCGAACGACGCTTGGCGCCCGCATTGGTCAGCGAGATCGACGACATCCTCGATGCCGGCGGTGAGCTGATCCAGCTCGCCCGCGAGCAAGACAGCGGCGATCGCCCCCGTAGCCGACCCATGCAGCTACCGGCGGCACCAGCCGACTTCGTCGGTCGCGCATCGATTCTGCACGAACTCGACGCCGCTCTGGTGAGTGACGCCCGCCCGGGCGCCCCGGTCACGGCGGTCATCGAAGGTGGGTTCTGGACCGGCAAGACCGCATTGGCACTGCATTGGGTCGCGCGCATCGAGCAACGGTTCCCCGGCGGATGCCTGTTCGCGGACTTGCGAGGCCTGGCCCCTGGCAGTGCCCTCACCCCGGACGAGGTTCTGGACGGATTTCTGCACGCCCTCGATGCCGGACCGGACGCGATGCGCGGCACCCTCGCCGAACGGGCCGCGCACTACCGGTCGCTGCTGGCCCAGCGCCCGGCCGTGGTCGTACTCGACAACATCGCCAGCTACGAACAGGTAGCCGACCTACTGCCAGGCGCGGGCAGCGTCGTGGTGCTGACCAGTCGGGAACGCCAATCCTCGCTACTTCTGCGCACAGGTGGCGTGCACATCACCCTCCCGCCCCTGACCGCCCACGAAGCATTGACCCTGCTGCGCATGCGAGCGGGCCACGCCCGCATCGACGTCGAGCGCGATGCCGCCATCAGGATCGCCTCCCGCTGTGGACACTTGCCCATGGCGATCCTCATCGCGGCCGAACGCATCCAGCAACACCCGCGCGAAGCCCTACAGACGCTGGCCGAACGCCTCGACAGCGATACCCGACGTCTCGACGTCTTCACCTCATCCGACCCCGCGGTGAACGTGCATGCCGTCATCGACCTGTCCTACCTCGCGCTCACACCCCAAACCCGCCGGGTCTTCCGCCTTGCCGGCATCATTCCGGCCAGCCTGATCAGCGCCGACGCCGTCGCTGTCCAATGCGGGCTGCCTGCCACCACCGCCCTCGACTCACTCGACGAACTCCGTCGCGCCCACCTGGTCGACGACGCCCCGGATCATTCCGACCAGGTACAGATGAACGATCTCCTGCGCTCCTACGCCGCTGGGCGAGCCATCGTGGATGACCCATTGTCGGGGATCGAACATGCCCATGACCGCCTCCTGCAGTGGTACGCCGCCACCGCATGGCGAGCAGCCCACGCGCTGGCGCCCGGATGGGCCGACCCCGTCCTCGAATGCCCGTCCCCAGTCAGCCCGCCGTTTACCGCCGGCGACTACGAGGCTGCTCTCGCATGGTGTGACAAGGAAGCACACACCATCATCGACATCGCCCGTCACTCCCGATCCCACAACGCCAAGGACGCAGCCTGGATACTGCCCACGCTCTTGCAGCCCTACTTCCAGCTCACCGACACCTGGACAACGTGGCTCACCGCTGCCACGGAAGGCCTCGCTGCCGCTCGCGATCTCGAAACCGACCTCGGCATCGGCCGCTGCACCCAAAGTCTCGGATGGGCACTACATCACGCCGGGCACACCGACCATGCACTCGACCACCTTCGCCAAGCCGCGGATCTGCAGACATCATCGGGTGACAGAGCAGGACTGGCATGGAGCGAGTTCGCGACCGCTACTGCCTACTCTTCAGCCGGACACCATGTCGAGGCGCGAACCGCCTACGAACATGCCGCTCAGTTGTTCGACCAGACCGAGTTCCCGCTCGGCGCCGCGATAGCCAGAGCCCTGCTCGCCGCCACGCACGAAGCCCTCGGCAACGACGATCGCGCTCACGCCTACGCCAACGATGCGCTCGCTTGCGTGTTGACCATCGCTCCTCGACACCCCGCAGCCGCCCTGGCCCATCACCAGCTCGGAATCGTTCTGTCAGCACAACAGCAACCACGTGCGGCGCTCACGCATTTCGACGCAGCACTGACCATTCATCGCCACAGCCACCAGCCACGTTGCCATGCCGAGACTCTGGAAGCGCGGGGCAATGCTCTACTGGCACTCGGGCTCGTCGACGCCGCGCGAGCTTCCTATCGGGACGCGATAGAACTCTGGCAGAGCCTCCACGACCGTCGCGGATACGAACTCCACGCCAGGATGGCCACGCTGAGCCCACCCGACGGCGACGCACGCGCGACAGTCGCTAGCTCGCCCGATGGCACTGACATCAGACCAACCGCCGGGCCGTAGGTGGGGTAAGCACGACGGTCGCGGCAGGTGGATGAACTTGCCCACGATCACAACTGTGGGTCGTCTCGCAGCCGCCGACCCGTAACGCCGTTCCGCGGAGCCGGTCGATGCGCAGCAGACTCGCCATGGTGTTGGCGGGCCAGTGCGGTCATCATGATTTTCATGCGCCAACGGGCACACCACGCCATCACTCGCGCCGTCACCGCGCCTCCGCTTCTGCGCTCCTGGCCTGACCGCGCCGCGATCGAGCAGTCAGCCACCGAGCTGCGCCAGGCCGCCGGCACCATTGGAACGGAAGATCCTGCCGCCGAACTCGTCCTGCATGCTGTGCGACTCGTCGACCGGGTCGCTCGTGGGCAACCCGGCGCGCGCCCCGCCCAGGTGGCCACGGACCGCGGCCCTCGAGCGTGGAATGAAGACGTCGTCATCGAGCTGCAGGAGCTGTGGCTCCGCAGAGGGTGTCCGCCACTCGCGGTCCGACTGGTGACCCTCTTGTCCAGATGACAATGATGTTCATCTAGACAGGACTGACACAGGATGAGCACCCAAAGTGCACATCATTGTCCATTGTGAACCGTGGTCGTGGGGTTAGTTCACGGTCACAGTGGGTTCATGGGAAATCGTTCACCTCCGGCGGCGTTGATGCACTGCAGCTGACCGGTTGTTACGTGACAGGTGCCTTGCCCTCCCCAGGTGGCCACGTGTCCGCTCAATCAAGGCGCTCCGCGTCTGCTGCGGCTGCGTGGGTTGATGTGCCCCCAGAGCCTACGCAGCTCACCCAGTACGCGGAGCGCCCTCTCCCTCCCCATCAGTACGCACTCGTGATGCTGGTTCATGTCCTGATTGGAGGAGGGTGATGGCGTATTTCCTGTTGCAGTGCGGTCATACGCGCTCGTTGGACGAGGTCGCTGAGCACGATATCGCCGAGCTGATCGCCCAGCCCGAAATGATTCCCCGTTTGTCTTGGTGCGAGGGCTGTCGCCAGTGGGGCCGGGTCCACGAACTGGTTCCCACATCGCGACCTGGTATCGCCGATGACATGCCCCCCGAAGGGGCTCTGCCAGGGGATGTCGGGACTGGAGGCGACGTCGCGGTCCCCGGTCCCCGCAGCGAACCATCATCCGTACCTGCTGCGGGCGAGTCCTTCTTCGGCGAACTCGGCCACGAGCTGGCCGGTCCGACTGGCAAGCAGGTCGGCGAATGAGTGCCCCCGTGACGCGATCGGAGCACAGCGAGATGACGGCGAGGACCACCGAGCCAGCATTGGCTATCCCGGCGGCGTCAGGCGCCGACGAGCACCATGAGCAGGGCCCCGCAGAACAGGAACGGCCCGAACGGCACCGTCGCCGGTCCCCGGCGAGTCTGGTGTTGGCGGGCCGGCACGGCTACCACCAACGCCAACACCGACGCCGCGATCAGCGCGCCGGCGACGTGGGGCCAGCCGATCCAGCCGGTGACGAGTCCGACCAGTCCGGCCGCGGGCAGATCTCCTGCCCCGACCCCGCCGCCGCTGGCCAGGGCGAGGAGCAGAAAGAAGACCATGGCAGCGGTCGCAGCGGCGAGCGCGCGCAGCCCTGGTTCGGGAGTGTTCCGCATCAGCGACACCGATGCCAGTGCGAGGGCTGTAGCGCCCAGCTGTGGCCAGGCCAGCACGCGCGGCAGGCGGTGCTCGCACCAGTCGATGATTCCCAACGGAATCGCCACCCCCGCGGCGAGGCCGAACGCGACCAGCTCACCACGCCCGGCCAGTCGCCAGGCCAGCACTGCGAATACGACGCCGGTGAGCGCGGCGCCGAGCCACCCCGAACGCGCCCAACGCCGTTCGGGGCCGACGAAGCTGCGCGTTGCCGCACTCGCCGCCGCCCCCACACCGAGGCCGGCCGCGGCGGCGGCGACCACCCACCACCCACTCGCGACCATGCCACCTCCGTGTCCCGCGGCGCGTACGTGATCATCCTGACCGCGGTCGCTGTGGGCTCGCGGCGCCGGCGGGACAGTCTCCACCCAACGGGTGAACTTCCTGGCAGTCGCGTCGTCGGTGAGGAAGTACGCGCGAAAGTCGATTTCTGGGCCGGTGCTGGCACGGGGGAGTGGTGCCCCGGTGTGCGGGGCCGGTGTGGACAGCGATCGTTGATGCTTTGGGGGACCGTGATGACTCACCACCGCACCACCCGCTTCGTCGTGGCCGTCATCGTCGGCGTCGTGGTGAGCGCATGCAGCTCGGCCACCGGCGGGCACGCGCCGTCCTCACCCGCGCCGTCATCGGGGCCGGCTTCGACTAGCACCCCGCCGACCACGGCTACCCCCGCCCCCGCCGAGACTGCTGGTCGCCAGGCGATTCGAGCGTATCTGGGCATGTGGCGCGACATGGCCGCAGCTGCGAAGACCTCGGACTGGCGCTCACCAAGGCTGGCGCGCAATGCCACGGGGAAGGCGTTGTCGCGGATCTCGCGTGGCTTGTATGCCGACCACTACAACGGACTGGTCACCAAAGGCGAGCCCCGCAACAACCCCGAGGTGGACACCGTCACACCAGCCGACAAGCCGACCACAGTGGACATCATCGACTGCGGCGACGACAGCGACTGGGTGAAATACCACGCCGACACCGGAAAACCGGCCAACGACGGCCCGGCAGGGCGGCGGCACATCACAGCACGGGTTGAAAAAGCGGTCGACGGCTCGTGGAAGGTTGCCGACTTCGCCATCCAGGACGTGGGCACATGTTAGGCCGCGCGATCGGTATCGCCGGGATGACCGCGACGTTGGTGTGGTGCGCAGCCAGCCCTGCATGGGCTGGCGGGTGGGGCAGCGTGGATTGCAACAGCGACCCCACGCCGTACTGTGACCTCGGCGCTGGCAGTGCCCCCAACCCGCCCTCGGCACCTGATCCTGCGCCGCCGCGCCCGCAGGTCGAACCACAGCCGGAAGGCAGCGGCGAGACGGCGCCCGAGCAGCAGCAGCCGCAGGGCGACCGGATCGTCGGCGGCAGCGACACCGAGGCCGACTGCTCCTACGTGCTCAGCGACTACCAACCGCCGACGGGCGGTGTTCAGACCATCACCGTCTCCCGTTCGTCCGGGCCACCGGGCGATGTCCGCCCGATTGCCCACACCACCGGCACCGCCGTCGCCGAAGCAGGACCTCCCGGAGGGGACGTGGAGTTGGCGCTGGACGGGGACAGGGGTGGTGGCTGGTATGTCTACCGGTGCAGCAGCGAGGGCACCCGCGACAGCCTGTACCGGGCGCCGGTGTGGATCCCGGCGAGCCAGGCTCCGGCCGACGCGAAGCCGCCGGCACCGTCACCACAGGAGCTGGCCCGCCAAGCCCGCTCACAGCTACGCCTGCCCAATCCGACGATCGGCTCGAACCCGGCCGGTACCCAGCTGGTGCGAGTGCCCACCTGGGTGTGGATCGACAGCAGACTGTGGCACCCGCATACCGCCACAGCCTCCGTTCCAGGGGTATCGGTGACCGCCACGGCCCGGCCGACGTCGGTGTCGTGGTCGATGGGCGATGGCACCACCCTCACCTGCCGCGGCCCCGGAACCGAATTCCCGGCGGATGCCGATCCGGGAAGCGCATCGCCGGATTGCGGCCACACGTACCAACGTTCCTCGGCCGGTGCCGCTGACGCACGTTTTCCGGTCACGGCCACCGTGTCGTGGCAGATCACCTGGTCGGGCGCCGGTGAGCAGGGCCGCTTTCCGAACATGGCCACCGACGACGAGACCTCGTTCCGCGTCGCCGAAGCCCAAGCACTCGGCACCGGATAAACCGCCACCCGAATTCGGCGACAACTTCGCACAATCTGTCCCTTTCCTGACCGCGTTGCCGCGGCTGACAAGCACCGGCATGCGCGGTGCGGACGAGCTATGCCTGGAGAACCCGCGATGACCAGAACGACGACCCCCACGCACGGGGAACACGCGGCGCAGGCCGGAGCCTGGGCCGATCCGTCCGGCACGGCCAGCCACCGGACCAGGTCCGCACCGCGTCGGCGCATTCCGCACCTGGTGACCGGGGCGCTGTTGGTCGTGGCCTGTGTGGCCGGCGCGCTGTGGTGGAGCACCGCCGCCGCAGCGCGCACACCGGTGGTAGCGCTGGCCGACCCGGTCACCGTCGGGCAGGTACTGACGCGCGCCGACCTGCGCACTGTCGAGGTGTCCACCGACGCCGACCTCGATCTGATTCCCGCCGATCGCGCCGGCAGCCTCGTGGGACGGCCGTTGGCCACGAGCCTGCCGGCGGGCGCTCTGCTCAATGGCGAGGTCGTCGGCCCGACCGCCCTGCCGGGCGAGGGCCGTTCGGTGGTCGCCGTCGCCCTCGCGCCGGGCCGATACCCACCGGAACTCGCCGCAGGCCACCCGGTGCGCGTGCTGGTCACCACGTCAGAAGGTGGTCCTGCTGTCACCGAAGGGCCCGAGCCCGGGGCTGCGTGGTCTGCCACCGTACTCAGCCTGGCCCCGGCCGGGACGGACCAGACCACGGTCGTCTCGCTCGAAATGTCCGCCGAACAGGCCGGGCAGCTTGCGCAAGTTCCGGCCGGGCGGATCGCCCTGGCCCTGCAGTCGGGCGGGGGTGATCGCTGATGCTCATCGCCGTGGGCTCGGTCAAAGCCGCACCAGGCGTGACCACCGTGACCACCGCCCTGGCAGCGCTGTGGCCTGAGGCGCAGCACACCCGCCGTCTGGTGGCCGAACTCGATCCCTCCGGTGGGGATCTGGCTGTCCGCTACGGGCTGCCCGCCACGCCGGGCTTGGCCAGCTTCGCCGCCTCCACCCGTCGCACCCGCGAGCCTGCGGCCGTGTGGGACCACACCCACCTTGTCTCGGGAGGCAGCCATGTCCTGCCCGCCCCACCGGCTGCCGCTCAGGCTCACGCCGCGCTGACCATTCTGGCCAGCGGACCGGGCAGCTCACTTCTCCACGGTGCGGCGGCCAACCCCGGCGTGGCGCTGCTCGCGGACTGCGGACGACTCGACCCCGCCACACCCGCCGAGGCGATCGCCCGCCGGGCCGACGTCCTGCTCCTGGTCAGCGGCACCCGCCCGGACGAACTGGCGCACACCGCCACCCGCCTTGTCGAGCTGGCCGCGTGGACCCCGCGGCCTTGCCTGCTACTCACCGGCACCGGCCATGCCACCCGGGATGTCGAACGCGCCCTCGGCGTCCCCACGATCGGCCGCCTGCCCCACGACCCGACCGGCGCCGCCCTCACCAGGATCACGTCGCCTGCGCAGCGTCGCCGTGGCCTGGCTCGCCGCATCGCCGCGCTCGCCCGCGCCCTCGCCGCCCCACCCGCTACGCCACGACCGACACCAGCCGGCGGCCCGCCTGCGGCCGTGCCCGGAGTGCCGCCGCAACAGGTGCGCACTGCTGGCGCGAGCCTGCCCGGCCCGCCCTCGCCCTCAGCGCCGGCGTCGCCGCCATCTGCGCCGCCATCGGCGGGAGAGCCGGCCCGTCGCGACGACCAGCACTCCACGTCGGCCCGAAAGGAGCCCCTGTCATGACCTCCATCCACCACACCACCGCTGCGCCGGTCGGGGAGCCTGGCGGGCCGCGTCACCGGTTGCGCGCGCGCTTACGCGAGGCGCTGGCCACCGAGATGCCCGACCGCGTCGAGGCCGCTGGCGAGGGTGCCACCGCCGGCGGCGGGCCGATGCTCCCGAACTCGCGACGTCGCCACATCGGCCGCGAGATCGTCGAAACCGCCCTGGCCGCCCACAGCGAAGCCGAACTCCTCGCCGGGCGCGCATTGCTCGACTCGGCCACCGAAAGCGTCGTTGTCGAGCAGGTGTTGGACGGGGTGTTCGGACTGGGCCGACTGCAACCACTGCTGGACGACCCATCGGTCGAGACCATCGTGGTCAACCGTTTCGATCGGGTGGTCGTGCACTACGCCGACGGGCGCCGCGCCCCAGCCGCACCCGTGGCCGAGTCCAACGACGAACTCACCGACCTGATCCGCACACTGGCCGCGCGGGCCTCGTCGGAGGAACGCCGGTTCGACCGAGGCTCGCCAGCATTGAACCTACAACTGCCGGGCGGCGAGCGGCTGTTCGCAGTGCTGGGTCTGACCGCCAGCGGGGTCACCGCATGCACGATCCGCCGGCACGGCTATCGCACGACCACCCTCGCCCAGCTGCGCCGGGGAGGCACCCTCGACGGGGAACTGGAACAGTTCTTGCGTGCCCTGGTGCGAGCGCGCAAGAACGTCCTGATCACCGGCGGCACCGGGGCAGGCAAGACCACGCTGCTGCGTGCTCTGGCCTCGGAGATGGACCCGCTCGAGCGGATCGTCACGATCGAAGACGCCTTCGAACTCGGCTTGGACCTCGACCCGACTCTGCACGCCGACGTGACCGCGTTGCAGGCACGCCAGCCCAACGTCGAAGGCGAGGGTGCGATCGATCAGGCCGAGCTCGTGCGCTGGGGACTGCGCATGTCCCCGGACCGGGTCATCGTCGGCGAGATCCGCGGCGCCGAAGTCATCCCGATGTGCAACGCCATGAGCCAGGGCAACGACGGGTCGATGGCCACGCTGCACGCCTCCAGCTCGAAGATCGCGTTCACGCGCCTGGCCTCCTACGCCGCGCAAGGCCCGGAACGGCTGTCGTTGGAGGCCACCGCTCTATTGGTGGCCAGTGCCGTGCATTTCGTGGTGCATCTCGACCGTGCCTGCGACCGCACCACCCGCGTGATCGCGTCCATCCGTGAGGTCGTCGATGCCGAGGCCGGGGCGGTGATCTCCAACGAAGTCGCCCGCCGCGGTCCCGATCGGCGCGCCGTCCTCCTGCCCGGCGCCTTGCGCACCGAAACCCTCGACGACCTCGTCGCCGTCGGCTACACGCCCGATCGGTGCGCCCGAGCCGGCCAGGAGCGGCGGGTATGACCACCGCGGCGACCACCCTCATCGCCGCCGGGGTGGGCCTGGGTGTGGCCGGCGGCATCGGACTGATCGTCACCGCACTGCGCCCCACGACGGTGATCCGACCGCGCCACGACGGGGGATGGGTGCGTCGAGTGCGCGCTGCGGCGGGGCGGCCGGGCGCGGGGATACGCGTGGCCCTGGTCGCCGCGATCGGCGTCCTCTCCGCGGTCGGGACGGGATGGATCGTCGGCGGTGTATTGGCCGCGGCTGCGGTGTGGTTCCTGCCCCGCTTGCTCGGCTCCGATCGCGCTCACGCCCGCCGGCTTGCTCGCATCGAGGCGATCGCCGCGTGGGCCGAGATGCTGCGCGATGTGCTCTCGGCAGCTGCCGGCCTCGAACAGGCCATCCTCGCCACTGCCCCGATCGCCCCGCAGGCGATCCGTCCCGAGATCACTGCCCTGGCCGCGCGACTGGAAAGCGGGGTTCGCCTCGCGCCGGCCCTGCGGCGCCTCGCGCGTGAACTCGACGACCCGACCGCGGACCTGGTGCTGGCCGCGCTGGTGCTGGCCGCCGAGCACCAGGCACGGCACTTGACCGAACTGCTCGGCTCGCTGGCCACCGCTGCGCGCGAGCAGGCGGCAATGCGGATGCGCGTGGAGACCGGGCGCGCCCGCACCCGAACCTCGGTACGGGTCATCGTGGCCACTACCGGCGCGTTCGCTGCTGGCGTCGTGGTGTTCAACCGCGCCTACCTCGACGTCTACAACACCCCGGCCGGACAACTCGTGCTCGCCGTGATCGGTGCGAGCTTCGCTGCGGGCTTTGCCTGGCTGGCCCGCATCGGCGGCGGCCGGCGCACGGCGCGCCTGATCGACCTGGATCCGCCCACCACCGCCGTGGCCGGAGGTGAGCGGCCGTGATGCCGGCGCTGGTGTTCGGAGGCGGCACCGGGCTGGGCCTGTGGCTGCTGCTGGTGTGGGCCGCCCCGGCCCGCCCGCCCCTGAGCGACCAATGGGCACCGCTGGCACGCACCGACAGCGCCCCAACGCTGACCGACGCGGCCGGAGCCCCATGGGTCGCGCGTTGGGGCCGCCACGTCACGCCCGTACTGCGCCGGTTCGGACTCCCCGGGGCGGGCATCGCCGCCGATCTGCGCATCACCGGCCGCGGCCCCGCGACTCACCTGGCCACCCAGGTACTGCTGGCCGCGGCAGCGTTGCTCACACCCGGACTGGCCGCCGTGTTGCTGGCTCTCACCGGCGCGCCGATCGCGGTCGAGGTCCCGGTGCTGGCCGGTCTCGCCGGCGCGGCTGCCGGCTTCCTCGTGCCCGATCTGCACGTGCGTGGCCGGGCCAGACGGCTGCGCCGCGAGTTCCGGGACGCTCTGTCGGCATACCTGGACCTGGTGTGGATCACTCTGGCTGGCGGAGCCGGCATCGAAGCCGCCCTCGCCGATGCTGCCGACGTCGGTACCGGACCCGCCTTCACCGCGATCCGCCGATCCCTCGGCGCCGCGCACCTGACTCGTACGACCCCGTGGGAGAGCCTGCGCCGCCTTGGCGAGGAACTCGAGATCACCGAACTGTCCGAACTGGCCGCTGCTATCTCCCTGGCCGGTACCGAAGGCGCCCGCGTACGTACCTCACTGGCGGCCAAGGCTCGCGCCCTCCGCACCCACCAGATCACCGACGCCGAGCGCGAGGCTCAAGCCGCCACTGAACGCATGGCCCTGC
This sequence comes from Prauserella salsuginis, assembly GCF_024648885.1. Lineage (GTDB taxonomy): Bacteria > Actinomycetota > Actinomycetes > Mycobacteriales > Pseudonocardiaceae > Prauserella > Prauserella salsuginis. The sequence goes on from NZ_JANBBF010000010.1 coordinate 240,595, forward strand.
CGGTGACGCTGTTGTTCGTCGGATTCCTCGGATTCATCGCCTACCCGGCCGTCCTGAGCGTCCTCAATGGACTTTAGGAAATGCGTACTCAGAATGACGGATTCGTCGGAATGCCAAGGAAGGAAGGTCACATCATGAAAATCCAGATCCGCGTCGCGTGGGCCCTGATGTGTAGCCGCGCGGCGGTGCTGCGCAGCGATCCCGAGCGTGGCGAGATCACGACCACGGTGATCGTGACCGCTCTGATGGCCATCGCGGCGATCGCCATCATCGGCATCATCGTGGCCAAACTGACCCAGAAGGCCAACTCGATCGACCTCGGCTGACATGACCGCCGCAGGCCGACACCGCACATGCGCCGCCGGGCTGGTGATGCGGGTGCGCGCGGCGGCGCGCGGTGACCGGGGCGAGGTCACTGTGGAGCTGGTGCTCGCGACACCGCTGTTGCTGCTGACGCTCCTGCTGATCATCCAGTTTGCCCTGTGGTCGCACGCCACCCACGTCGCCCAAGCCGCAGCGTCCCAAGCCCTGGCCGCCGCCCGCACCCACCGCGGGACCATCGCCGCCGGACAGGACGCCGGCAGCCAAGTGCTCAGCGACCTGGCCCCAGGGCCCCTGCGCGAGGTCGAGCTGACGGTATCCCGCGGTCCGCGCGGGGCGTCGGCGCGCGTGAGCGGCCACGCCACCCCGGTCCTGCCCGGCCTGCACCTGGCCGTCACGGCGGAGGCATCCGGCCCGCGGGAGAGGTTCGTGCCCGACACCTCCACGGCGAAACCGTGGTCAGGGCGGTGAATCCGTGCCATGCCCAAGGAGACGCTGATGCACAGCACCGACGCCACCCCTACGCCCAGTCCGGTGCAGACGGCCCGGTTCGCCGACGGTCCCGACTGCGTGCTGATCAATCCCGACCTCACTCCGCGGGACTGGCGCGCCGCGCGCCTACGTGCGGCGCTGCACCCAGCCACTGTGCTGTGTGGACTCGCCGGTGTTGCGCTGGCTACGGTGGCGATCCTGGCGGGCGCCGGGACCGGGTTCGTCGGCGCCTCCGCCTGCGCCGCCGGGATCTTGATGGCCGTGACGGCCGTGCTGGTCGGTCGCCGCCGCGCCGGCCACCCCCTGATCCACGTCGCGGCCACTGCTGAAGGCCGTGCGGCTCGGATGTTCCTGCGCAGTCGCGCGCTCACCAGCGACAAGGCACAGCAGCGCACCGTGCGCAGCCTCATGCAAGCGGTCGCTGAGGTGCACGCCAGCCCCGCACGCCCCTGGCTCGACCCGGCCCTGCCCGTCCAGCTGCATCGCGTGGCATGGCACGTCCTCACGTTCCTGCACCGCACCGCCCCCGCCCGTGCCCTGCTGGACGAACTCGCCGGCCTCCACGAACAGGAGTCGGCCGAGATTGCCGCCGCCCGCCGGGCGGTGACTGCCGCCGACGCCGCCCTCGACGACGTCGCCTTCCACGCCCACGCCTGCGCGAGCCTGCTGCGGGCATGGGCGGCCAAGCTACGCCACGCGGACCTCGCCACACGCGCCGAAGCCACCACAGACACGCTGCCGGGCACCGACGAGCTCGCACTCGCCTGTTCGGCGGCCGCGGAGCTGCCACCGGCGGTGTTCGCCTCGATCACTGCCGCCCGCGATCTCACCAGCGCCGGCGCATTCGTCTGGGAACACCCACCTCACACCTGGCCCTCCAGCAGTACTCGGGGAGGACTCTCATGACTCCCGTCATCACCCGGTCCAGGCGCCGTGTCCGGTGGCGTGTCTGGTGGGCCGCCGAGCGCGGATCGGCCACCACCGAAGCCGTACTGATCGCACCTCTCCTGGTGCTGCTCCTGGTGTTTGTCGCCGTGCTCGCGCATCGCGGAGTCGAGGCACGTCTGCGCATCGACGACGTAGCCCACCAAGCCGCCCGCGCCGCTACCTTGCACCGCACCACTCCCGCCGCCGCCACCGCAGCCCGCCAGACCGCCACGGCCGCAGTGGCTCGCGCCGGGCTCGTGTGCCGCAACCCCAGCACGCGTCTGTCCGGCCGGCCGGCTCCGGGTCAGACGGTCACCGTGCGCGTGAGCTGCACCGTGGACCTCGGGCAAGCGCTCCTGCTCGGCACGCCGGGCGAGCGCACGTTGTCCGCCACCGCTTCCGAGGTCGTCGACGTTCACCGCTCCCAACCGTCTGGGGCCCGGCCATGAGCGCGGCCGAGCCCCGCGACGGGTGGCCGCGGTGGTGGCGCGAGGAGGCGGGCCAAGTCACCGCCTTCGTCCTCGCCGCCTGCGTCGGACTGCTCGCCCTCATCGGGTTGAGCCTGGATGGCGGACTCGCGCTGGCGGCCACCGTCCGCGCGAACGGGCACGCCGAATCCGCCGCCCGCGCCGGAGCGCAAGCCCTCGACCTGGCCACCTACCGCGCGACCGGCGAGGTGCAGATCGACCCGGCCCGTGCGCGGCTGCTGGCCCAGCGCTACCTGGCCAGCGTCGGCGCCACCGGCACCGTCACCACCAGCGGTCGAATCGTCACCGTGGCCGTGTCGGCCACCTACCAGCCGCAACTGCTGTCGCTGGTCGGCATCGATGACATCCACACCCGCGCGCACGCCTCGGCCCAGCCCCACCGAGGAGTCCGCGGCATCGAACCCTGAGAACCCCCGCGCGACCGATGTGAGGAAGGAGCACCTGCCATGGTGAATTCACACGACGAGATCGCTCGCCGACTCGACGAAGCGGATGCCGCCCGCTCGGCCCGCCGCGCCGAGGCGGCCACCACGATCGGCGAGCTGGCGCGGCGGCACAGCACGGTGGCCGGTCAGCTGGCCGAGCTGGAGCGCGAACTGGCCACCGCGGTCGCCAGTGCCGCCGACGTCATCGACATCGCCGAACTGGCCCAGGTCACCGACGTCCCGGCCGCAGACCTGACCCGGTGGAAAGAAAAGGCCGCCAAACCACGCGGACGGCCCCGCAAACGTCCCGCCACCGAGAACGCCCGCACCCGCCGCTCACGACCACGCCCCTCCCACACCGAAGCCGCATCCACACCACAGACCGCCGCACTGGACAGCCCCGCCAGCGGCGGCAGTGACGACACGTCCGCGGCATCCCCACTCCCTGCGAGCACCGGATGAGCCGACCACTCCGTCCCTCGCAGCGGGCCGGGCTACTCAGCCGCGTCGGGTCGGCAGTGCTCGCCGGGGTCGTGCTGCTCGGACTGCTGGCAGGGGTACCCGGAATGCTGATCGGCGGGGTGGGCTGGCCCCTGCCAGACCACGTGCCCAGCCTCAGCGAACTGCGCGCCGTGGCGACGACGCCGATGTCGACCGCATTCCTGCTCGATGCGCTGGCCTGCGCAGCCTGGGTGATCTGGGCGGTGTTCGCCGTCGACGTCGCCGCGTGCGTCCGTGAGGCTGCACGCGGCTCCCGTCGGCCGCCACGCGGACCGCTGCGGCGCGTGGCCGGAGTCCTCGTCGGAGCCCTGCTGGTGACCGTTCTCGGGCGCTCCGCCCTGGCCATGCCGGACAGCCCACGTCTATGCGCCGCGACAGCTGGGCCGAGCACGCCCGCAGCCACCGCACCGCCCACGACCGAGCAGCCCCTCCGCATACCGGCCGACACACGCACCGGTGGACTGGAGAGGGTGCGGCCCCCGTCCGAGGGCGTACACGACTCGCTGTGGCGGATCGCCCAGCGACGCCTCGGCGACGGTGACCGCTGGCCCGAAATCTGGGCGCTCAACCGCGGCAGCACGCAGCCCGGACCGCGCGTCTTGACCGACCCGAACCTCATCCGCCCCGGAGACCTCCTGCGCCTACCGGCCGACCACACCACCCCGACACGCGACACCACGACAGACGCTGCCGTCCCACCGACGCAGCCCGCACCGCCCACCACGCCACCACCGCCCGCGACTGCCACACCCACACCCACGCCGACGCCGGACGGGGCAGCCGACACAGCGGAGGAGGGCGATCCTTCCGCCGGGGTGGTCACGTGGGGCGGCGAGGCACTCGTCGGGCTGGGCCTGGCGGCGGCGGTCAGCGCCCTGCTGCTGCGCGCGCGACGCCGCCACCACGCCCGCTACCGTCCCGGCAGCCTCGAACGCGGCGACGACCCACCACAAGCCCCGGTGGTCTATCAGCTGCGCCTGGCCCACCTACACGCCCAGCACGACGACCCCCCACCCGTACTCGAACCCGTCCCCGACGACACCGACACCAGCGACACGGCCGTTGTCGACGCTCATCACCCCGCCCCCTCGAACCCGGCAAACCCCCACCCTGCGCGAGTACTGGCGGCGCCCGGACGCCACGTGGTCACCGACGACACCACCGCAGCCGCAGCCCCCGCGCTCCCGGTGGACGTATCCATCGCCGGCCCAGTAGGGGAGAGGGTCACCAGTACCCGGATCGCGCTGGACCTGGCCCGCACCCACGGACTGGGCATGGCCGGACCCGGCGGCGACTCCGCACTCCGCGCGCTGCTGCTCACCCTCCTGGCCCCGCCGACAGGCAGCCCACCCGCGCCGACGGTCCTGATACCGGCCGACGACCTGACCCGCCTGCTCGGCACCACCACCTTGCCCGAGGACGTTCTCGAACCGCTCACGGTCGTAGCCGACCTCGACACCGCGCTGTCCACACTGGAATCGGCCGCCGACCACGACGGCGGGCCGACCGTTCTGGTCGCCTCGCCACCAGTTCGGACGGCCGCCCAGGCACGGCTTCAACACCTCCTGGACAACCACGCCTCCCGCGGGGTCACGGCGCTCCTGCTCGGCCCATGGCGGCCCGGGGTGACCGCCTACGTCACACCGAACGGCACCATCTCAGCCACCGGCCCCGGCCTCGGCCAGCCCTTGCGCGGCACCCGCGCCCTGCGCCTGCCGCCCGCCGACGCCCGTGACCTCCTCACCTTCCTCGCTCGCACACATCCGCCTCGAGGAAGCGGCCGGACCGCAGAAGTTGAAGACGAGATCTCGCCGCACTTCATCTCGACCGCGTCGGCAGCGGAGGGCCGCGGCGAGTTGGAAATCACCGCGGCCCCGACCTCAGCAGCCCCGCCGCCGCACCCCGAACCCGACGCACCGCGTCCGCCCGCCACGAGCCAAGGCGAGCCAGCCGGGCCGGATGCGGCGCCGCTGCGGTTCACGGTGCTGGGCAGTCCCGCCCTGCACTGGCGACCCCACCCAGAAGGCGCGGAGGAGGACCTCACCGGCTGGTTGAGCACACGGCCGTTGGAAGTCCTGACCTATCTTGCAGTGCATCCCGACGGAGTCTCGCGTGACCGTCTCGTCGATGCCCTCTGGCCTGAGACCCCGCCCCGCAACCCGGCCAGTGCGATCCGCACCGTCCTGGCCCGGCTCCGCCGAACCCTGGCCGAGGCCGCTGGCGCTACCGCAACCAACCTGATCCTGGCTGAACGCGCCCACTACCGTCTCAACTTCGCCCTGGTTACCGTCGACTACCGGGACTTTGCCGCCGCCGTGGCCCGCCGCCGCTACGCCACCACTCCTGACGAACGCACCGCCGCGACCGAAGCGGTCGTGACCGGCTACACCGGAACGCTGGCCGACGGGCTGGACGCCGAATGGCTCGTCCCCGTCCGCGAAGCCGCTCGCCGCGACGCGCTCGACGCCGTGGCAGCCCTGGCCCGCGCCCGCGTTGCCGACGACCCATCATCCACATTAGACCTACTCGAAACAGCGCGAAGTTTCGATCCGCACAACGAACTTCTGTACCGCGACATCATGCGCCTGCAGCACACCCTCGGACGCCACACGGCGATCGCCGGCACCCTCACCCTGCTCCGCACCCACCTGGCCGACCTCGACACCACCCCCACCGCGGACACGGTGGAACTAGCCCATCGTCTACAGCAGCAGCACACGGGAATCCCCACCCGCGAAACGACCGCCGGTCGCCATTCCTGACGGTCATTCCATGACCCGATCGCCACGTCGGAGTACGAAATATCGAGTCGCCGGAATCGACACCGACGCCGTCACTCGATATCGCCACAAAGAGACTCGTGTGAACCATCGCGCCCGGCCAGCGGCCGATGCTAGGGTCACGACACATCACCCCGCACCGGATGACGTCGACAACGACAGTCGCGGGCGGGTCTGGCTATTTGCGAAAACCGTGACCACATCATTCCGCCCTCGTCCTCGCGCATGCTGTCCGAGACATGCCGCACCATCTCACCCAGGTACCACCGGCCCCGCGCCGTGTCTGAACCCGCCGTCGCGCGCGTCGGGCAGCGCACTCCACCGACACCGTGGACGAAACCCCGCGCCGCTGCACGCGCCTGTGCACCTGCCACTGCACCCGCCGCCGCGCAATCCGTCTAAAGCGGAACCCCTCACGGCCACTATCGTCCCAGTTCAGAGCGCTTCCCGGGGTGCCAGCGGTGTCCCCGACTCGCTTGGGAACAAGCAGGTCAGCACATCAGGCCGGGCAGCGACGCGAGGCAGGTCGAGGTGGGGGTCGTCGGGGAGCCCAAGCGCGTCGCCACGGTCTCACCGTTCGCCCTTTCTCCTCCTGGCTCATTTCTTATTCTCTATTTATTCGGGCATTGCTATTGCCGCCCTTTCATTGTTCGGCGTGGTGGAAAATGGTGTCGGTGACCGAATCCGTGCTAGTGGAATATTTAATGTCGCAACCGGTAAACGTGAACGAAATTCCTTGAAATTGACCCCGGAAAACCGTTGCGGGGGCGCGCGATTTCGGGTTATGTTTGTTGTGTCACCGGGAAAACCGGAAGCCGCGCCGAACTGTCGGGCCGCACGGTTTAACCATCACCCGAAACCGCGAACGGGGAACGCTATGTGTTACGCCGACATCACCACCCACGCCGACGGCACCGCCACCGCGTTGTGTTACTGCGGGTGGACCGAACAACACGCCAGCGCCGACGCGGCCGATGCGGCGGCCGCCGCCCACCAGTACGCCGCCGAATTCGACGCCGCCGACCACTGACTCACCCACCCACCGACCGAAAGGGCCCCACGCCATGAATCACACCCCCGCCCGGGACTCGTACGCGTTGCGCCGCGTGGACCCCGCCGCCGACCCGGCCCCGCTGCCGGACATCGTGACGCGCCGATTCACCGCCCACGGGTGCACCGTCACCGCCGTGATGATCGATCCGGCCGACGCGCAACAACTGTTGTACGGGGCGGTGACCCGGCCCGACGGTCGATTGGTCGGAACGTATTACCCGGCCGACCGGGTGTGCGGTGATCACTGGCGCGTGGTGACCGCCGACGGCGCCCACTACGACGCCACCAGCGAACACCACGCCGTGGAAGCGCTCACCACCGAACTCGGCGCCGACTAGCCACCCCGGCGCCCCGCGTCCCGCGCCCGTTTCCGTCACCGCTGGACCACACCGCCCCGCCACTTGAAAGGACACCGCCGCCATGACCACGCCCACCACGACGACCACGGCACCGACCGGATCGGGCGCCGCGCCCGCTGGCGCGGGTACGGCCGCCCGCCTACGCAACGGCGAACTACGCCGCATGGTCGCCCAGCACCTGGCCCAAGACCCGGGCGCCGCGTTGACCCCCGGCCGGATCGCTGCCGAATTGGGCCGGTCATCCGGGGCGGTGGGCAACGCGCTGGCCACCCTGGCCACACGCGGCCAAGCCCAACAAGTCGGCACCAACCCCGTGACCTACCAGGCCACCGACGCCACCCGCGACGCGGCAACCGCCGCAGCCACTACGCGGCAAACCGCCGCACCCGCTGCCCGCCCCCAGCCCACGGGGGCCGCTGGGCCCGCGATCGTGACCGGCCCCGTTCGGCGGCCGAACGGGCAGATGTACCACCCGCGCAAACTGTCGGGCCTGTCGGACGTGACCGCGTTGCGACGGCTACGCGAGGCAGGTGTGCCCGCCCTCATGTACGGACCGCCCGGAACCGGGAAGACGTCGGTCGTGGAAGCCGCGTTCGACGACCTGATTACGGTGCCCGGCGACAGCGACACCGTGACCGACGACTTCGTCGGCTCCTACACCCAAACTCCCGACGGGCGCTACGAGTTCGCTTACGGCCCGTTGGTCACGGCCATGCGCGAAGGGCGCGCGTTGTTCATCGACGATGCGACGTTGATCCCACCCACCGTGTTGGCCGTGGTCTATCCCGCCATGGACGGGCGGCGCCAGATCATCCTGAAAACGCACAAGAACGAAGTGATCGACGCTGAGCCCGGGTTCTACGTCGTGGCCGGGCACAACCCGGGTGTGCACGGGGCCGTTCTCACCGACGCCCTGTCGTCCCGGTTCGCTGCCCAGATCCACGTTTCCACCGACTACGACCTCGCCGCGCAACTGAAGATCGACAACAAGGCGGTCCGGGTCGCGCGGAATCTGGCGGCGCGGCTCGAGAAGGGTGAGATCGGGTGGGCGCCGCAACTGCGGGAACTGATCGCGTTCAACCGGATCGCCGAGGTACTGGGCACCGCCGCCGCTGCCGGGAACCTGGTCGGCATCGCACCGGAAGCCGACCGCGATGTGGTCGCCGAGACCGTGCGCAACGTCTTCGGCGCCGATGTGGCCCCGCTGTCACTGGGACCGCAGTTCTGACCCCCACCCACTCCCAGAAAGGGGCACGCCCGCCATGAGTACCCACATCGCCGCGCCCACCGCGCCACCGACTGCCGTGTTCCCCACCACGCCCGGATGGTTGACCCTGTCGGCCGCGTTCGGCGACGAGGTGCCCGCGATCGCCGACCGCGACGACCTCGTCGTGACCGTGGCGCCCGGGGCCGGACGCGGCGCCCCCGCCTGCTTCGTTCCGGACGTGGCGACGATCGAAGTCGACGGCTCGCACATCGACTCCCACGTCGACCCCGCCACCGTGGCCCCGCACCGCGTCGGTGACCGCAAGCGCTACGGGGTCGCCTGGGGACTACTCACCCACGAGTGCGCACACGCCAAGCATTCCCAATGGCGTGCCCCCACCACCGCACCACCCGGAGCGCGGGCAGCGGCCGAACTGCTGGAAGAGTCCCGCATCGAGGCCGCCCACCTGCGCAGACGCCCGGCCGACCGCTACTGGCTGCGGGCCAGTGCCACCAACCTCATCCTCGCCGACACCCACGCCACCGCAGGACAAGGTCCGGCCATGACCGCCGACGACGCCGCCCGCTGCGCGGCGCTGCTGCTGGCCCGAGTCGATGGCGGCGTGCTCACCACCACCGAAACCGCCCCGGTGGCCACCGTGATCGACAGCATCCTCGGCAGTACCACCCGCGAGGCCCTGCGTGAGATCTGGCAGCAGGCCCACACCACGGCCGACGACGACGCCGAGGCCATGATCGAACTCGGCCGACGCTGGTGCGTAGCACTGGGCACCGACCCCCACCAACAACCGCCCACCCCCGGCACATCCACCCCCACGGCCGGGTCGGCCGACAGCGGCGCCCAGCCCAGTGGCGCGCCCCCGTCGCCACTGACGGAAGCCGTGGCCGCGACAACCCAGGCCGTGCGCCGCGCCGTGGCCACCGCACCCGCGCCGAGTGATCCGGTCACCCGCAAGCTCGAGGCCCGTGCGGCCGACGACGAGGCCCGCGAGCGGGCCCGGTCCAGTGCCCGCGCCGTCTTCAACGGAGGTCGTTCCGCGCGGCGCCGGGGTGCCCCGCTACGTGGCACCCGCACGCCAACCCAGAGCGAACGGAACGCCGCACGACAGCTGGCCCGCGCCCTGACCACGGCCGGGACCCGCGAACGCACTCCGACCAAAACCCGCTCGACCGCGCCCCCGGGACGACTGAACATGCGCGGGGCCATGGCCGCCGACGCTCAACGTGCGGCCGGTGCGATCCCCACCGCCGAACCGTTCACCCGCACCACCCGTACCACAGTGCCCGCCCCGCCACTGCGTATCGGGATCGCATGCGACGTGTCCGGGTCCATGGCCCCCTTCGCCGAGCCCACCGCGTCCGCCGCGTGGATCCTGGCCGAAGCCACCCGCCACACCACCGTCGCAGCCACGAGCGCGGCCGTGATCTTCGGACACACCGTCCGCCCGGTCACCCACCCCGGCACCACACCGCCGCACGTCACCGAGTTCGGCACCGGCGACCGGGCCCACCAGATCGACACCGCGATCAGCGCCCTCGACGGTGCCCTCAACCTGGGCCGACCCGACGCCGCGCGCCTGCTGGTGATCATCTCCGATGGTCGCTTCGAAACAGCCACCAAAGCCCCCGCCCAGCGCGACCTCGACCGTCTCCGCGCCAACGGATGCGGCGTGCTGTGGCTCGAACCCCACACGGGCGGCAACGAGCCCATGCACGGCGCGACCGTGCACACCCTCACCGACCCGACCACCACCGCCCGCGCGATCGGCCGCGCCGCCACCGCAGCCCTGCACGCCGCCCACTAACCCTGCACGCGACGACCACGTAGCCGCCGCAGCGCGTGTGCGGCCCCGTGTCCCCACCGGCTGCGCCGCCCGACAAGTCACACCGGAAAGGACCCGCAGCCATGATCGACCCACCCGCGCCCGCCTACATCACCCTCGACGACAACACCACCGGTACGCGGCAGCGCTACACCTACACCCGTATCGTGCGCAGCGGCGACCGCCGCATACGAGTACGCATCGAACGCGACACCTACCGCGCCCAATCGAGCGCGACCGCCGAGGTTCTCTCCGAGCATCTGACCTGGACTCACCTCGTCTCGGAAGATCCGAGCAGCTGGCACCAGACCACCCCACCCGGGCACTGGTCGGTGAACTGCTCCCACGAACTCGCCGACCTCGCTGAACGCCTCCTTATCCGCGCGACGACCGTGCTCAACGGCTAACCGCCATGCGACCCCCCGCCTGCCACCACGACGCCGGACCAGCATCACCCGACCGAAGTCGGCGCCTTACCTGGGCTGTGGTGGCCGCAGTGCTCCCCGGCCCTTGGACCCCGGTGGTCGTGGCCGCCTACCTTCTGCGCCGCACCATCGAACGCATGGGGACACCGAGTCCCGCCCGCTGCCGGGTGGGCCCGCGCCGCACCATGCCTGCTCGTGCAGCGATGCCAGGGAACGCAGCAACCCCTACAGATTGCGCCGGTGACGGCCCGCACCCACCACAAACCCCACCGTGGCGCATATGTCCACACGAGACACACGTTCGTTGTTGACAGCGTTCTTGACATCAACGCCCGTATCGAGCGTCCATACACGTGTCGCCCACAACGCCGGATGCGCACCGGCGGGCACACACGCCCCGGCCGGGGCATGACCACCAATCCCAACAACCTACCCAGGGAGTTCGTCATGTCCCACAACACAACCACCCCGCGGCACCTTCGGGTCGTCACCAACTCCGACCCCGACCCGGCCGCGCTCACCGCCGAAGACAAGGTCCGCGCCGCCTTGGCCGCGAATCCCGGCACCCGCACCGGCGCCCTGGCCAAGATCGCTGGAGTGGGCCGCTCGACTGCCGCGAAAATTCTCGTCGCTTGGGATCGCGACGGCACCGCCGTGCGCACCCCCGGTGACAGCCCCCAAAACCCCGACACCTGGACCCTGGCACCGGCGCCCGACGACAACACCCACGCCGCGCCGCCCGTGCCCGGTGACACGGCGAGCTCTGCGACGTCGACCGCTGGCGCCAGCGACGCGCCCGCTCACGTGTCCGGCCGTGACAACACCCCACGCGACGACGCGGACACCGGCGCTCCTGCGGCCGCGACATCCACACCGGTCGGTGCTGACGTCACCGGTTCGACCGACACCGCCACCCCGGCGAGCGGCGCCACCTCGGCCACGCCTGCCCCGTCAACCGCGCCCCGGCCGCGACTGGCCAAGGGCGGTCTGCGCGCGCTTGTCGCGGCCTACCTCGCGGACCACCCTGGCGAAAGTTTCGGACCCGCGCGCATCGGTACCGACCTCCAACGCTCCGGCGGTGCAGTCAACAACGCCCTCGAAAAACTCACTGCCGAGGGCTACGCCGTCAAAACCTGCCTCGCACCGAAACGCTTCGCCCTCAACCCCGGACACGTCGGGGAGCGAAGCGCCACCGAAGAGTCGGAGTGACCGGCGAGGTAGTCCGGCCCGCGGGGCGGGGCCCATGAATCCGGCGCGCATGCTCCGGTGACGAAGGTCGCCTCGTACGCCAACCTTCGTCGTCTGTATCCGGTTGCGGAATGATGAGCTCGATCGGTCCTATGTGGTCGGTCGGGTCGCGCCTGCGTAGTCGTCGCTGGGGTAGCGGTAGTTGTCGATCGTTACGACTTCGCCGAAGTCGGGGGCGTGGATCATCTTGCCGTTGCCGATGTAGAGGCCGACGTGGTGAATGTGGGCTGGGGTGCCGTAGTGGACGAGGTCTCCGGGGTGGAGTGGTTGTCCGTCCGGGACGGGGGTGCCCGAGTGGTACTGGGTGTGGGCGGTGCGAGGGAGGTCGATGCCTGCCGCGCGGTAGGCGGCTTTGGTCAGGCCGGAGCAATCGAATCCGGAGTGGCCGCCGTCGGGGCCGTTCCCACCCCAGACGTAGGGAAGGCCGCGTTGTCCGCAGGCGTAGTTGATGGCGGTACGTGCGGCGGGGGTGGGAGCGTGGATGGTGGCGCAGTTGCCGGTGCCGGTCGTCGCGGAGTCAGGCTGACAGCGAACGTCGGTCAAGGCCGCGACGACGGTGCGTGCGGTGGGTTCGTGCTGGGCGTAGGCGTTGGGGAATCCGGAGCGTTGGACGGCTTGCGCGGCGTCGGTGATGCTCATGTCCTGCCAGCCGGGGACGGCTTTCAGGTGCGTGTAGAACTGGGTGGCTGCGTAGCTGGGAGTGGTGATCTGCTGCCGGGTTCCCCAACCCATGGACGGGCGTTGTTGGAAGAGGCCGAGGCTGTCGCGGTCGCCGTAGTCGAGGTTGCGGAGGCGGGATTCCTGGAGCGCGGCGGCGATCGCGACTACCCAGCCTCGGAGCGGTACGCCCTGTTGTCGGCCGACCGCGACGATGGTGGCGGCATGGTCCATTTGCTCACCGCTCAACCCCGCAACCTGTTGGGCCGCTGTGGCGCCGGTGTGACAGCCCGCGGCGTCCGCAGTGGGCTCGGTGTTGCCGAGGGCGCCGACGATTCCACCCGTTGCGGCGCCGACGAGGGCGATCACGGCCACGACCAGTACCCCGCCGCTGGTGTCGAGTTTCGTCGCCATCATGGGCATGCGCTCCCTTCGTGGCGTTTGTCGCGCTCAGCGGGGCTGGCGGTTGGGTGTGGCCGCCGGTGGTGTGGGGCGCGGTGGTGGCAGGCGGTAGGGCGAGGTCGTCTGGGGGTCGACGGCGTCGCCGGTGGTGTCGATGTCGGTGGTGGGTGGGGCGAGCGAGGGCCAGGCGTCGGGGAGGTCGGTGAGGGAGTAGCGGGGCCCCGAGCGGTGGGCACGGGCCGAGGTCAGGGGAAGCCAGACGTCCTGGGCGGGGCTGGGGTGCGGCGCAGCCGGGTCGAGCAGGTCGGCAGCGGCGGTGGCGACGGGCACGGCGGCGGGGTGGTCGAGTTCGGCGTGAATGCGGGCGAGCGCGGTGCGCACGCCGGCCTCGCGGCGCGTGCTGGGCAGCCACAGCAGCACGGGGGTCGCGATGCCGGTGGATTCGGCCAGGCGGGCGTAGCCGAGTAGTTTGCGTGCGACTTTGGCCAGTGTTTCGGTGCCGGTGTCGAACTCGAGGAAGAACTCCACGTCGCTGGCGTGCCTGGTGGTGTGGGTGTGCCAGCGACCGTAGCCGTCGGGGATCACGAGGTCACCGAAATGGCGGGCGCACCGGGTTTCGGACCACCACGCCGTCAGCTCCATCCGCCCGCTGCCTGGACGGGTGTGGCGGGTGTGGGCGATCAGCGAGGTGAAGAAGTCGTTGATGCCCGTGGTGTGGGCGAGGCGTTGGTTGTGGGCGATGGCCATGGCCCGGTCGTGGCGGTAGCCGAGTTCGGTTGGCTCGAGGCCGTGTTCGGCGGCCAGAACTGCGGCTCCGGCGGGTCCGAGGACGTAGTGCATGGGGGCCGAGCCGCGTTGCCGGAAGGGCTGGAATCGGCTGACCGCGCGCCACAGGTACAGCTCGCGCAGGCGTTGTCGGGTGGCGCGGCCGGAGGGGAATGCGGCGTCCTGGATGTGGCTGCTGGTCAGTACCCGGTGCTCGTGCAGCATCGCCAGGATCCATTTGTCGCGGGCGGTCAGCCGCGTGGCGAGCATCGCGTGATGCTCGATCGAGCCGGCCGTCCGCGGGGCGCGACTCTGCGGGCGCGGGCTACGTAGCGCGTGTTGGCGGGTGGGCGTGGTGATCACGACACGGCTCCCTTGCGTATCAACAGGGTGTGGATACCGGTGTGGGCAGATGGCCCGAAGAGCCCCCGAAGGGTCCAGGCCGATCGGCAGATGGCGCACCACTGGTTGCAGCGGCCAGGCTTACGGCCTGGTGCGGCGGGGGTCGGGGGCCGGAGGGCGTTGCCCGCGCGCCGCCGGTTGCGAGGGCGCCGCGGGGGCTTTCGGCGGGGCTGCGGCTGTGTCGGAGCTGGGATCGGGTTCGGTGGGGTTGTGGGCACGGCGTTGGGCTCGGAGGGCGGCGCGGATCGCTCGTGCGCGTCCGGGGACGGGGTCAGGTAACGAGGTGGTGGCCATGGTGAACGGTTCGGTTTCTTCGCCGCCGACCACGAGACGGGTCGCGGTGCGATAGACGCCGAGGTGGGACAGGTCGTGGTCGCTCAGGCGCGGCGCGATGTGGCGCGCGAGTTCACGGGCATCTTCGGGGCTGGCGGAGAAGAAGATCTTGTTGCGCGCGTTGGTCGAGATGCCCTCTTTGAGCTCGCGGGGAAGTTGGCCGAGGTGTTGGTGGGCCAGGGTCATGCCGACGCGAAATCCGCGGGCTTCGGCGAGCATGTCTTCCAGCGGGTAGGGCAGGTTCAGGAAGTTGTGGCACTCGTCGACCACGAGTGAGGCATCGGGGCGGAGGCGCTGCGGTGTGTGGGCGCGGGCAGTGGTGGCTTGCCAGGCACGCGCCACCACCAGCGAGCCGACCAGTCGCGTGGTTTCCTCACCGAGCGATCCTTTGGGGATACGCACCAGGCAGATCCCGCCGTCGTCAAGCACGCTACTCATGTCTACTGTGGACCTTCCGCCGGCGATGGCTTCTCTGACGAACGGACGCAAGAGGAAGGCGCGCAGTTTGTTCATCAGCGGGGAGATCACCTGCGAGCGGGACGAATCGGTGAGGTCGTCGTACCACTGCCAGAACCCGGTCAGCACGGGATCGGCCAGGCCGCTGGTGATACGGGATCGGTAGGCCTCGCTCGCGAGTAGTTTCGGTAGGTCGGCCAGGGTGGGTACGCCTTCGGCTGCGCGGAGGGTCAGACAGGCGGCGCGCATCAGGTCATCGGTGCGCGGGCCCCAGAACGCCGAATACACCCGCCGAAACACCGATACGAGGTTGTCGACCTCGCGGTCGGTTTCGCCGCCTTCGAGGGGGTTGAGGATCGGTGGTCGGTGCCGTGAGTCGGCGTCGAAGAGCACCACGCGTGCGGCCGCGTCGAGAGGGATCCGGTTGAGGATGTCGGTGACCAGGTCACCCTTCGGATCGATGAGCACCACGCCCCGGCCGGTCTCAATGTCGTCGAGGATCATGTTGCCCAGCAGCGTCGATTTGCCCGAGCCGGTGGCGCCGAGGACGTGCACATGGTGGCGGGCATCGGGCACGCGCAACCCCACGGCGCGGGCGTGACCGGTGTCGGAGTGTCCGAGTGGTTTGACCCCGGCGCCGGGTACGGCGACGCCGGGTGGCGGGGCGACGGCCTTGGCTCCGGCGCGTTCGATGCCGGGGATGTCGGCGTCGGCGGGCAGGTGGGCGAGTGCGGCCAGTTCGGGCACCGACAACAGGTCACCGGAACCCAGACGCCGCTGGGCCAACACGGCGGCGGCCGAGCGCAACCGGGTGCGGGTGTAGTGGTTGTGCTCGGTGTAGGCGGCGAACGCTGCGGCGAGGGCGTGCGCCCGTCCGCGCGCAGTCTGCTGCGCCTGACGGGCGAGGTCCCCGCCACCGTTGACCTCGCCCGTCAGGTCGCTGATCACGGCGTAGCGGATGGTCGTCTCGTACTGCGGGCCACGGTGTTTGCCAACGATGGCCTTGTTCTGTGCGGAGTATTCGAGTGCGACTTGCGGGTCGGGGCTGATGCGCCGCGTATCGGGCGTGCGCCGTCGGCGGGTGGCGTTCGTACCGGGAGTGAGGGCGTCGAGGAGGGCCGATCTGAACTGCCCGGAACGGCCGTGGTGCACCCGGCGCGCGGCGCGGCGGGCGCGGGCCACGCGGCTGCCCGTGACAGGTCGGGCGAGGATCTGCACGCATGCCCGTTCACCCGGTCCGAGCCCGACGGGGGCGCCGAGGAGGCCGCGGATCGGGTCGGCCTCGAAATCGGTGCGGATCGGCAGGGCTTCGGACCGGGCCAGGCGCAGCGTGCCGGCCACGGTGATCCGGCGTCGGCCGGGTTCGAGTGCGGGAAACGGCGGAGTGGCCCGGTGGGTGCGTGTATGCGCGCCGGGCCATGCAGCCTCGATCGCCCGCTCGACCAGCGCGGGCGGGATGGTTCCGGCGACCCAGAATTGCACCGCCACCCCGTGTTCGGTGAAGACGTACTCCATCGCCAGATGGGGTTGTCCGAACCAGAGCCGTCGCCACGTCGGGCGCAGCAGCCCGGCGAGGTTGGACCATAGCGCGGTGCCCCCGGCAGGATCGACGGTCGGTGGGGCGAGCACGGTGACGCACCGGGCATCGGTCTGCAGCCGCGCGCGCAGTCGCCCACGCCGCACCAGGGTCGCCGCTGTTGCCACGGATCCGGCCACCGCGACGAACGCCGCGGCCACGAGGCCCCAGCTGCGGGCCCAGTCGCCGAGCGCGGCGAGCATGTCCAGCGCGGTGCCGCCGGGATCGCGCAGGTAATCACCCACCCAGCCACCGGTAGCGATCGACGAAGGCATGGCACAACTCCTCTGGTCAGAAAACAACGGGTGAACACGCACGCGCGGAGACCGCGCCGTTGCTGCTACGCAGTTGGTGTTAGCCAGGCTCGAGGTCGATGTAGGCGTCGGCCAGGCTCGGGTCGGTGGCGTCGTCGTGTGCGGCGAGGTGGGCGAGTTCGGCGGGGTCGGTGGTGATCAGGACGTTCTCGGTCGGGGAGGCCACAGTGTGGAAGGCGACTCGGTGGGTGCCGGAGCTGAGGAGTCCTTGGCCCTTTTCGGCTGAGAGGAGGAAGTGGCGTTCACCGGCCGACAGGTCGAAGGTCGTGGCGATCTCGTCGATGGCTTGCGGGGCTTGACGCAACAGCACCTGGGTGGCGGCGTTGGCCACGATCGCCTTGCCGAGTTCGCTGCCCAGCACGTCCGCGGTGTCCTGGGTGGCGACGGTGAGCCCGGCCCAGTGTTTGCGCGCGGCTTTGGCCATGCGGAACAGGAACTGGGCACCTTCGGGCTGTTGCATCAGCTGCCAGGCCTCGTCGACCACGACGAGCCGGGGGCGCCGGTGAGTCGGGTTCGACACGCGCCGCCAGATCGCATCCAGAGCCAGCAGCGTGCCCAAGGGGCGGACCTCGTCAGGTAGGTCGCGCAGGGAGAACACGACCAGATGCCCGTCCGGGGTGGTGGAGGTGGGCCCGTCGAGCAGGGCGCTGTAGGCCCCGTCGACCAGCGGGTGCAATCGGGCCGCCAGGTCGGCGGCGACGTGGTCGCCTTCCTCGCCCCGGGCGGCCAGGACCGCGCGCAGATCACGCAGCAGTGGGGCGGGGCGGGTCCACGTGCGGGCCTCGTCGGTGATGCCGGCCTGGCGGTAGGTTTCGGCGATCGCGGTGTCGAGGACGGCCCGCTGCTCGGCGCTGGCTGCCGCGCCGAAGGCGACCGCGAGGACGGTGTGCAGAAACAGCGTCTGTCGCCGCAGCGCGTCGGCGGGCGCGGTGCGGCGCCCTCCCGTGCTGGTGTGGACCGGCAGGTCGAAGGGGTTCAGATGCACGCCCGCGGCGCCCAGATGCATGTAGGTACCGCCGATCTCGGCGGCGAGGCGGGCGTATTCGTCCTCGGGGTCGACGACGAAGGCTTGGACCCCTTCCGCCGCGGCGGGGTCGGCGGCCTCCGGGGTCAGGGTGCGGTAGAGCGAGCGCAGGGTCTCGAGCTTGACGAAGTACGACTTTCCTGCCCCTGAGCGTCCGAGAACGACGGTGTTGTAGTTGTCGCAGGCGAAGCGGTCCCAGTGCACCAGCCCGGCAGAGCCGACGTTGTACCCGTACAGCACACCGGTCGGTGTGGTGCTGGTCGGCTCGGTCGGCGGCAGATCCGGCGAGGTGAACGGAAACGCCGCCGCCACGGCGGCGGTGTCGAACGTGCGGGTCAACCCGAGCCCGTCGATCCCGACCGGCAGGGTGGTGACCCAGCCTTGCAATGCCCGGTAGGTGGCCGGTTTGGCATCCAGGAGCAACGAGGCACACAGCGAACGCAACGCGGCGACCTGGTCGGCCAGCGAGTCGGGGTCCGGGGCGTGCACCGTCAGATACAGCCCGAACCGGAACAACCGCCCCTCACCGCGGGCGACGCGATGCGAGAGATCGGCGGCGTCTTCGGCCGCAGCATCGAGGTCGGGATCGTCGAGCCGGTCGTGCCGGGCGTTGTGACGGCGGGAGGATTCCAGTTTGGCCCGCTGCGTACGGAGCCGGGTGGCGGCGGTGGCCGGGTCGATCGGGGACAGGTGTACCGAGACATCCAAGCGTGCCGGGTAGGTCAGCAAGGGCGCGAGCCAGCCGGGATAGACCTCTTGTGGATACCCGGTGACTCCGAATGAGGCGACGTACTCGTTGCCCACTTCCAGATGGCGGGCGGCCACTGACAACGCGTCCGGAGTGAAGACACTGGCCGAGCCCGTCCGCGCAGGTCGGCGGCGATGTGGAGCGTGTGCCATGGCGTTACCTGCTTTCGATCTCATCGTCGTAGTCCCAGTCCTGGTCCGGCTCCAACCACGGCCCCGTTGCCGTGGACTCCCGCGTCGCCGACGTCGTTGGCGCAGCCGTTCCTGGGCGGGCAGGTGGGTGATCCGGTTCGTGGTCCGAGCCGGCGTCGTAGAGGTCGGCGACGGTGGTGGTGGCAGTGACGATGTCGTCGGCGGCGGCCAGCTCGGCTGAGGCCGGTAGGAAGGTGTCGGGATTGCACGCCGCAGCCAGCACTCCGGTCGCGGCCGCCGCGTCCAACGGGCTCACCACGATCCCGGCGGTCGACAACAGGTCGCTGGCTTCGCCCAACCGACGGGCCAACCGTTGCTCGGCCGCCTGCCGCGCGCCGTCGACGTTGCCGGACTCCTCATCTCGGCGACGCCGCCGCCATGGCCATCGGTCGGATGTCTCCGAGCTAGGCGCGGTAGGTAGTGGCTCGCGCAGCACGAGCAGTACCTGGCGGCGCAGCAGATCGGTTTGCATAGTCAGCTCGGCCAGGTAGTCGGCGTGATCGCGGGCGGCGGCTTCCAAGGCCGGGTGCGGCAGCCCACCGGCCCGCGCCCGCAGCTGATCGATCTGCCGGGTGAGGTCGAGCCGTTCTGCCCGCACGAGAATCTGGACCGGGGCCGACAGCGAATGCAGAAACCGCGCGAACGCGGCGACCAACGCATCTTGTTCGCCCGGAGTGCGCAGACTGAAATTCACCGTGGAACATGCAGCGATGAGCGCGAGTCCGTCACTGCCCAAATCAACGATCCCAGCCTGGCCACCGTGATCAGCGACGCCGGTGGCGGGAAGCTGCACGGGCACTGCAGACACCTCCTCGTGGACCCCGCCGCCGGTGTGCTGCGACGAGGCGTGGGCGGCCAACCACGGCGGGGCGGGCCGTACTCCTTCGGGGGCGGCCACGCGATGGCGCGGTGACAGGCGCCATCGCAGGGCGGCCAGCGCCAGCCGATCGAGGCTCACCCCGTCCCGCCGCCCCATGGCCAGCACCACGACGGCAACCGCGATCGGCACGGCGGCGACGAGGAACACGGCGAGCGGAACCACGGAGCGCACGGCCAGGTAGAGGCCATACATCAGCAGGCCGGCGGTGCCGAGAATCGCTAGTTGTCGGGCCGACAGCGGTCCGAGGACCCGGTCGGGCCGGTCCACATCGGCGGGGACACGCACAGGACTGGTCATGGTGGAAGGCACCTCACTTCGCAGGCTTGCCCCGCCTGCGTCGCGGCAGGTCCAAGGGCAAGGCCAGTTGACGAGCCCGCGGCGCAGGCCGCGGTGTGGACGGCGGTGTCGGCGCCGGGGACTGAGCGCCGGCCCGCGGCGCTGGCTGGCGCCGCACGCCCAGCGGCAACGGGTACTGGCCCGAGGCCAACGGGCGGTTACCGGTGTAGGCATCGCGAGTCGAGTGGGGCCGAAGTGGTCGGGCCGTGCGATTGATCTGCCCGGACGGTGTGATCAGCCCGGGCCCTCGTTGCCGGACCGGCGGGGTGTCGGCGGGCGCGGCTCTGCGTTCATCGGCCAGGGTGTGGCGCGTCGGTGCGGGCGGGGCCGGCTGGAGGTGGATGGGCAGCATCCCGGCTTGCGGGGCGATCAACGCGCCGGGCAGACGTGTGGGTGGGCGGGCGTTGCGGTTGATCCGCCCGTCCGGAGTCAGCAGGCCCGACTGCGGCACCGGTGGTGGCATGCTCGGGCGCCGTGTGGCGTGCTCGTCGGCCACCGTGCGGCGCGACGTCGCGTTGGGGGTTCGGCGGGTGGTGATCGGCAGACCGCGCTGCTCGGTCGGGAGAGCCCCGGGAAGTCCATCGGGTGGCAACGCCCGCGGATTCGGCCGCACGTCGTGCTGGCCTGCGGTGCCGGTCACCGACAGCAGCGACAGCTGGCCCGGCCCCGGCCGCCGATCTCCCGGCTCGCCCGTGGCCGCGGCGGTATCGCCGAGTCGGGGGCTGCGGTGGGAGGAGGGGCGAGTGCGGCGCAGCCGCATCGGCAGCATGAACTGCCCCGAGCGCGTCGCCGTCGGATCACCGCCATCGGAGGCGCGGTCGGTGGTGTGTGCGCTCGGCCCGCGTCGCGACGACCGTTTCCCGCCGAGTATCGATCCGGCGCCGCCGAGCAGGCCCATCGTCTTGTAGGCGATCGCCCCGCGTGCCAACGAGCCGACCATCGACCGTCCGCCGTTGGAGAGGGGACGCAGACACCAGAACGGGATCTTGATCAGCACCCACATCAGCGCCAGCGACACCAGGAGGTTCACCAGTCCGTCGGCAGTGGGCCCGAACATCGACAGCCCGCCCGGGGTGAAAAACACCCGTAGCGCCACGACCATCGTCAGCGACTGGCCCACCTGGATGGCCAGCACGCCGCCGAACGCTTTCCACCACGCGCGGGCGATACCTTCGGTGTGGGGCAGGGCGTGCCACATCAGCGCGAGCGGTGCCGCGGCGATCAGCAGGATCGTCAGCATCACCCGCACGATGAAGGTGATCAGCAGCACGATGACCATGACCGCCAGGGCCAGGCCGATGAACACGATCCACAGCCCGCCGCCGTTCAGTGCGCCGAGCACCATCGTGGTCAGCGCGGTGCTCCCGGTGTCGGCATTCACCCCTTCGCCGAGCACGGCCTGGGCGAGGGCGTTGGCGATCTGGATCGCCTTGGTCGCCAGAAACAGCGACAGCGTGCCCGCCAGAAACCCCGCCGCGATGCGAGGTGCGATCTCTTTGATCGAGTAGTGGGTCTGCAGCGACTGATAGCTCATCACCACCATGCCGGCGATGAGCACGAGCCCCACATAGGCCGACAGCAGGATGTGCCACGACTGGGTCCACAGCTGTCCGACACTCGGCAGGTCACTCGGCTCGGGTGTGGTCAGCAGGGTCTGGCCCAGCAAGTCGAGCAGCGGGTTCAGCGCCTCGGTCACCACGCCGCGGAACAGGCTGTCGATGCCGTCGGTGACACACGCAACCGGGTCGGTGATCCCGCAGTCGCTGGCCTCCTCGTCGCCGTCCTCGTTCGAGTCGGGCGGCCTGTCGGACTGTCCCGGTTCCACCGGGGCGGGCTGGGGGATGCAATTCGGCCCGGTGCACGGCTCCGGCGTCGTTGAACCGTCCGGGTCGTCGGAACCGGTGGGCCCGTCGCATCCGGGGGCGAGCGAACCGGGAAAACACGACGGCGGCGGAGGTAGTTCCGTGACCGGCGGCAGGTGCGATTCCGGGGGCGGTGCGGTGCTGCTGGGCGCATCGGGCAGCGTGCACCGTGGATCAGTCGCCCCCGGCCGGCAGTCCGGCTCGTCGACCGGCGGTAGCGGGAACGGCGGCTCGGTCTGGGCCGGTGCCGCAACCGGTGCCGCCGACGGGGCGGGGGTGGCCGCGATCGAGGTCGCCGCTGTCGCGGCGAATGTGGCCAGCAGGGCCGCGGTCGCGGCGAGCGTGCCTGCCCACCGCCGCAACCGGGCGCTCGTGGGAGCCATGGGCTACACACCGCCCACGATGCCGGTCAGGATCTCGACGACCAGCGGGGCCAGTGCGGCCAGACCGAACCCGATACCGGCGGCCTTGAACGCCCCCTTGGCCTTCTCGACCTCCCCTGGGTCGCCGGAGGCCATCAGATAGCGCAGACCGCCGATGGTCAGGAACACCACCGCGACCGCCGCCAGGATCCCCATAATCCAGTCGCGGATGTTGCTCAACACCTCATCGACCGTGCGCGCCAACGCGACCACCTGGCCGACGTCGGCCGTGGCCATTGCTGGCGTGCACACCAGCACGGTCAGTGCCACCGCAGCGACTACCCCGCCCGCGCGGACCCGCGAAACGGCACCAGCAATTCGGCGATGACGAGTGCGGCGATGGGGGCGTGGGGGTGTCAGTCGCATGAGCGGACCTCCCGACGAGTCGGCGCCGCCGGACCGGAACGGGCGGGACGGGCGCGAGAACTGGGTCGTGCGGGAGAAGGAGCCCCGCGTGAGGCAATACGGGATTTGGCGGCGTTGGGCGACATCGGTTGCCGTGTTTTCTGCCCACGCCCGCGGCCACGTGCCGTCTCGGGTCGCCTGCCGCGGTCGCCTACGCGGTTCTTGTCGCGGCTCGTCCCCGCGGGAGTGGGATGTGGTTCGTGTGCGTTCGCATCGGTGTCGACCGGGCCGCCGGTCAGGTAGGTACGGAGGTGTGCTTCGGCGCGCTCCCGCGCTTTCGCCGTCGCCTTGTACGAACTGCCGCGCTCGGCGGCCGCCTCGGCCAGTGACGTGTCGCCGAGGCGCGTGACGGAGATCAGATCGGCTTCGGCCGTGGTGATCGCACCAGCGGCGACCGCGCGGGCCAACACCAGGTCGGGATGCCCCTCCGGTTGCGGCGTCGCGGCGGCCTCCGACACCCGTTCCCCGGCCGGTATCGGACTGCCGACGATCTCGTCCCGCGCCGCCAAGCCCGCGCGGTATGCCGCGTAATACAGGCGCGCCAGAATCGCCGGACGCGCCAGGTCGACGGTCGGCAGGGCGGCAAGGAAACCGGTCAAGACCGCGGCGTTGATGTCATGCGTGTCACCGGAAACTCGGCGAGTCACCAACGACGCGGCCCGCAGCACGCTCGGCAGCGCCAGCCCCACACACGCCACAGTCCACGTACCACCTTCGGCCCGGGACCGGGTGATGAGATAGGCCCACGCGCCGTCGCGCGTAACCTGCGGGCAGCTGCGCGCCAACAGTCGCGTGCCCAGCTCATCCAACGGCACCGGACGTGGCGGCAAACCCGGGACGGCGCGTCCGTCCACGCTGACCGGATCCGGGCCGGCAACCAACCAGGCGAACGCCGAACGCGCCATCGCGAACACGTCCGAGCCGGCGACGAAATCCGGCTTGCTAGTTACGTCATAGATGCGCGCACGGTCCTTCTTCCCACTGTTCATCACGACCCCCTTGCGAGTGCGGCTGAGTGAATTGCCATCAGCACGCCACACCGAGGGCCTCACACCCGTGTCGTCGCCGCCTCAACACCGCCTCACCAGCGCGACAACACCGCCTCACACCGCCCGACGACCACGGGACAGGCGGACCCCGCCGACCACGTGAATCACACTGCTGACACGCCCCGCATCAACGCTGTGACCTGCTGACTCGCCGTTGGCGACGACGAGCGTGAATGCGGCTGCCGCAGCCACGAAAAGGGCCGGCGCCGTGCTGCCGAAAGCCGGGGAAATCACCTCTTCCAAGGTCTGTGCTGCGGCGCACCCGTGAGCCGAGGTGCAGGCACGTGCAGCAAGCGGGAGGGCAGCGGAACGGTTCGCTCCGCGCGCGGCGCGGCGGGTGCGCGGGACGGCGTCTCGGGCGGGTGTGGACGGCGCGTCATTTCACGCTGAGACGTGTCGCAAATCCGGGTCGTGATGAGTATTGCCTGACGACAGCGCCCCAGCCGGTTCCGTTATCGCCAGCTCAGTCCGGCCCTCTGGGAGGAGCACTCATGGCCCCATCCTCGTCGTCGCACGCCGATGGTCACCGACGTCGCAACAATGCCCCCACCTCGTCGCGTTCGTCCCGTGTCGAGACACGCCCGGCATACCCAGGAGCCACCCCGCGTTCCCGCCCAAGCACACCCCGCAGCACCGCCGGCACGCGCCCGAAAACCCCGGCCGCGCCGCGCCAGCACACCACCGGTGCCCCGGCGACACCGACACCGGCCACCGTGTGGACCTGCGGACCCGAACCCGTCGATGCACGCGCGCCCTGGCCCACACCCATCGTGGAAACCCTCGTTGCCGCGTTCACCGACCCCGGCGCACACGTCACGCTGCTCACCCCGGACCCGGTTGGCACCCGCACCGACGCCCCCTCCGCCGATGTGGGTGAGACCGACGGGCAACCGGAGTGCGGTGTGGTCGACGTGGTGCGCGCGTTGAACCGCAGCGCCGACGTCTCGACCCTCATCCCGCATGCGTCCAGCGAGTCGGGCGGCGCCCGTCCGTTCTGGGCGAGCCTGCCCACCAGCCACGCCAACCCCGCCGCAGCGCTGGCCGCTACCGCACCCACCCACGGCCTCACAGATTCCGGCGGTACGCGCCGTCCGGCCCGCGCCGACCTCGTCCTCGCCTCGCTGCCCGCCCACGCGACGGACACGCTGCCGCTGGACCGCATCGCCCATGCCACGGCCACGCAGCTACACGCCGGAGGAATTTTCGCCGTCTACACCCACAGCGATACCCACCGCGGACGACTGGTCGACCCGACCGGGGACATCGTGGCGGCCTGTCAACACGCCGACCTGCTCTACCTCCAGCACATCGTCGCCCTCCACACCCCGATCCGCGCCGGCCATCTCCACTCCGACCCGAGCCCCGCCCACACCACCGAACACGACCGCGCCCGCCACCACTCCCACGCGCGCGGACTGCCCGCGCCACACCTCCGCGTCCACAGCGACATCCTCGTGTTCGCGCAACCATCCGGAACAGACACCTCGTCGCCCGACACCGGCGCGACCGATCCCACCACGGTCGCAAGCGGCGAAGGTTCGTGAACCGCGCCTGCGTCGCCGCCCTGAACTGGCTACCCACCCGTTGACCGGACCCGTGAAAGGTGCCTGCCGCCATGACCCCACAGCCGCCGAACGAACGCGCCCAGACCAGCGATGCGCACACCGACGAGGCGACCATGCCGATCCCACGCACCCTCAACGACACGCTCGACGCCAACCCCGCCGACGACAATGCACCCGGCGCAGCTGAGCTGCCCGTGTCCGTGTGGACGACCGCGCAAACCTCGCCGGCGAACCAGCGGAAAGGCCGCTACGTGGCCGGAACCACGGCACACCCTGCCAAGATGCTTCCCGCCGTCGCCGCCCACGCCATCGAGCACTACACCCGTCCGGGCGAGATCGTGTTCGACCCCATGGCTGGAGCCGGCACCACCCTCGTCGAAGCCCTCCACGCCGGACGGCGCGCCCTCGCCGTCGAATACGAACCCCACTGGGCCGCCATCGCCCAAGCCAACCTCGAACTCGCCCGCGAACGCGGACACAACGCCGACGCTCAGGTGGTACACGGCGACGCCCGTCAACTCCCGCACCTGCTGCCCGAGGAGTATCACGGGCAAGCTGCCCTCGTCGTCACCTCACCGCCCTACGGGCCCTCCACCCACGGCCGCGTCGCGACCGCGAGCACCGACTCGGCCGACGGAAAAGTCCACAAGTACTACCACCGCTACGGCAACACCCTCGACCGTGGAAACCTCGCCAACGTCGGACACCACCGACTCCTGTCCGGCTTCACACGCATCCTGGCCGGAGCCGCGACGATCCTGCGTCCAGGAGGGCACGTCGCCATCACCGTGCGCCCCTGGCGCGAGCATGCCGAACTGATCGACCTGCCGTCACAAATCATCGCCTGCGGACACGCCGCCGGACTCGAACCCGTCGAACGGTGCGTCGCGCTCCTTGCCCGCGTCGCCAACGACACGCTCATCGCCCGGGGCAGCTTCTTCCAACGTGACTTCATCCGCAAACAACGCGAACAGGGGTTGCCACTGCATCTGATTTCGCACGAGGACGTGATCGTCCTGGCCAAGCCCCCTCGTGCCCCGCAGCACGTCGCTCAACGAGGCGGGGCCGAAGAGTAGCGGACGGACGTCGTGAGCACCCTGGGTGCACTGCTGGGACTGCGGCTGGGGTACCCGCTACCGGTGTCCCGCTGCTGGCGCGCCGCGGCGACGCCCGCCATGACCGAGGAAGACGATCCCGGCGGATGCTCCCGGTCTCGTGCCGCAGCGGTCCTGCGGCCACGGTGTCGCTGCTGTAGGGGGCGACGTTCGCGTCTCGGGCTTGCTGTGGCCGGGCCTGACAGCGCCGCCGGGCACCGCTCCGGCATTTCCACGCCCAACAACTGCCGGATGCCCCTGCCGTGAGGGCCAGCACCCGCGCGCACGAGAACCCCATGCCTCCACCGAACCCTGACATCGCCTCGCTGCGAGGAGGTTGCTGTGCACGATTTCGACCGTCTCCGCCCCGCCACACCTGACTCGACAACCACGGCCGCGTCGTCACCGGCGTGGTCCCGCGAACGACTCGCCGACCTCGGCGTGACCACCGACCTGATGACCGCCGCCCGCATGCTCGGCATCGGCCGCACCACGGCCTACAAACTCGCCCGCGCCGGAACCTTCCCGGTGCCGGCGGTCCGTGTCGGCCGCAGCTACCGCATCGCTGTCGCACCTCTGGTCGAGCTGCTCGGGCTGGATGAAGAGCCTCATGCCTGACGCTTGCCCTCTGCGGCTACTGGAGCGTCCATGGTTCCTGTCCGAACCCGACAGCCGCGGATTGCGGGAAAGGAAAGATCCCCGATGGCATTCAAAGGCGCCACGTACAAGCGCTGCAGCTGCACCCAGCCCGGCACCAAGAAGCAACTCGGCTCCCAATGCCCCAAACTTAAACGCAGCAACGGAATGTGGAGCTCGAACCACGGAACTTGGTCGTATCAAGCCGAACTTCCCAAGAATCACGACGGGACCCGCCGCACCCGCAGGCGGCACGGATTCGCCTCACAGACCGACGCGCAGGACCAGCTGGACAAGATCGCCGACCTGGTCGCAGTCGGTGAACGACGCGGCGACACCGCGCTCGCCGCCATCGGCGACCTCATCGACAACCGGCTGCGCACCGGAGAACCGTTCCCCACACCTGACGAGGTCGAGAAGCAGCTGGACGAGGGAAATGCCAGCCTCGGAGCCATGCCCACCGTCGGCGAATGGCTGACCAGCTGGATCACCACCCGCAAGAAGATCCGGGAAGGCACCCGGATCGCCTATCAGTTCCACATAACCAACTGGCTGACGCCGCACCTGGGCCACTATCGGCTCGACGTCCTCACCGTCGACCACATCTCCGGCATGTTCGACGCGATGGCCGAACGCAACGACACCATCACCGCCGCCAACGACAGCGACGACCCCGAGGTCCGCAAGAGCGTGCACGGCCTGCGGATCATCAGCGCGGCCACCATGCAGCGCTACCGCGCCACCCTGCGCGCCGCGCTCAACGCCGCCATCCGCGCCCAGAAGATCACCTTCAACCCGGCCGCCTACGTCGAGCTACCCTCCGGGCGCCGCCCGAAGGCTCTGTTGTGGACACCCGACCGGGTCGAACGCTGGCAGCGCACCGGACATAAGCCCTCGCGAGTCATGGTGTGGACACCCGAGCAGATCGGAAAATTCCTCGATCAGGCCGAAGGTCACCCCTACTATGCGCTGTTCCATCTCATCGCATACCGGGGTCTGCGGCGCGGTGAAGCCTGCGGCCTGCCATGGTGGAACGTCGACCTGGTCAGCCGGTCGATCACCATCTCCACCGCGATCGTACAACTCGGGTGGAGGGCCGAGTTCGGTGAACCCAAGAGCGAAGCCTCCGGCCGCATCGTCGCCCTCGACGAGGCCACCACCCTGGTGCTGCGGCGGCAGAAGAATCACCAGAACGAACAGCGCGTGGCAGCCGGGACCGACTGGGTCGAACAAGAGCTGGTGTGCACCGAACGCGACGGTGGCCCTCTGCACCCGGCCAAGCTCACCGATGCCTTCCACGCCATCGCCGACGCCGCCGAGCTGCCGCCGGTCCGGTTGCATGACCTGCGCCACGGCGCCGCCACCCTCATGCTTGCCGCCGGAGCGGACCTGAAAGTCGTGCAGGAACTGCTCGGCCACTCCACCATCGCGGTCACCGCGGACACCTACGCCCACGTCCTGCCCGAACTGGCCCGCGAGACCGCCGAAGCCGCTGCATCCATCGTCCCGCGCAACCGTCCCACCGCCGCCTGACCCACCACGGGCACAGTCGGGACAACCCGAAACGGGGAGAATGGGGCACGTCGATCCACAATGGATTGACGTGTTTCGTTCTTCTCTGTGCTATGTCATGAACGGCTTCGCTGGGTCGTCTTGCGCGACCGTGCGGCGGTTGGACCTATCGGGGAAATGCGTCGCGCGGTGGGCCCACGCCAGATGCAGCGCTGTGGGGGAACTCGGTGAGAGGTGCCCCTGCTCCCGAAGTTCGCGGCGTGTTTTCCTTGAACGGAGGCGGACCGAGACGGTGTCCTCGGAGTTCATACTGGCGGCGCTGGCGAACATGGCGTCATAGAGGTCTGGCTCAATGACCGCGACGGTCAGGATGTCTCCGCGGAGGATCAGGGCGTCGAACGTGGCGAAGGGTTCGAGTTCGCGGTAGGCGATGGGTTCCCGTTGCCGTCGTGCCCGAGCAGTTCGTCGGCAAGTTCTCGTTCGATGTTGCGCTGTAGAGAAGTCTTTCGGCGACAGTGGCGGGCCGGACACTGGAGAGCTGGAAGGTCCCGGCGGGCATGAGGTGGGTCAAGCCCGCCGCCGTCGGCGACTCGTCCGCTGCCTCGCTGGTGGAGTGCCATGCTGGGGATACGCCGCCGCGCATGGTGAGGGTGCCGACGGGGCCCATGAGGGGACGGTGGGAGACAACGGAGGGGACTGCGAACAGCTTGCGGAAGGCCAGGTTCCGCCACCACCGTCTGGTGGTGATGACCTCGCCGTGTCGATCTCTGCTCGGGTAATGTACGGCGGTTTCGTATACGAGCGCCTCGTTGGTGGACATCGGGTCGGAAGCGCCCCTATGTCCGAAGCTCATCCGGATCGCGCGCGCCGACCAGTCCACCCCGATCAGCCGGAAGCAGAACCTATTATCGAACAACCGCGCCGCAGGCCGTGCGGTGCTCGGTGGCGATTCGTTGCCGACCGCCGTCCGGTCGCTGGATCCCACCGAGGCCTGCGCCGAGCCTTCGGATCATCATTGGAATGGGGGTCGCACGATTGGGTGCGGTGGATGTTTGTGCCCGTGCGTTTGCCGCTACGCTCCCGCCTGCATTCGTCGGTGATGGCGCTGGTTTCTGTCGGCGGCGGTGTTCGTCGTCGCCGCGCTTTCGTTGGGGGAATCAGGATGGCCCAGGAGGTTCCGTCGTGGCTGCGCCGATGGATGGTGGGCGGCGGGGTGGGCACGCACGGGCTGCGAGAGGTTCTGCGTCGGTTGGAGGCTCAAGAGCTCACGCCGAAGGACATCCGTGCGCTTCTCTTGGTACGTCTGGACGGGCCGGACGGGGACGGGATTCGGCAGCGTGTTCTGGAACATTTGCAGGCTCGACCGCACGTGGCTGTCAGCGTCCTGTCTGTGCATGCCCAAATGGCCGGGCTGCCTGTTCCGACAGTAGATCCTGAACCGATCAACGGTCGTGGCGGCCTCGCGTTCCGCGGACAGGCGGTTCTCGAACTTGAGGACGGGTCGATATCCGGAGAGACGTGCGTGGCGACGTCGAAGTCCGCCGTCCGTCACGCGGCGAGTTTGAGTCTGCTGAACCGGTTGGTCGACGGCAGGCTGATCTTGAACGAAGACACAACCGTCGCTGGGGAAGGGATCCTGGAACCAGGGGAGCCCGTGGCGGCACCTGGTGGTGGGGAATCGTCATGCCACTGGTCGTCGATGACCCCGCATGAGTTCCTCGGCGCGCTGACTGAGTGCGCCCGCCTTCCCAACCCCGATCCGCAGTTGGTGGGCCACACGCTGCAGCGGGCCCGGGCGGGCCTGTTGGACGACAAACAGCTGGCGGTGGTGTTGTTTCGGGCACGCTCGGCAGCATGGGACGAGGTTCGGCGTGAGGGAGTGCACGCGGCAACCCGGATCCCGGTGATGCTGCCGTATGTGCTCAACCAGTACGCCGCGTTGACCGGGGTGTCGACCGGCCAGTACGGCGAGGGCATTGGGCCGGACGGTACGAAATGGGCTTCCTTCCGCATTATCGTCGACGGGCGAATGCGCACGTTCGGTCCGTGCTATGCACCGGGCAAGGCAGCACGACAGGCAGTGCGCCTGGAAGCCGTTTCTGAACTTGCAGGCCTGGATCCGTCCGCCGGGTGGCCGGACACTGCGGTCGGCGACAGCGAATGGCTGGCCGTAACGGGAGCTGCGACGGCCATCTCGGTGCTGGACGTCGCGAGGTCGCGGGGGTGGATCAGTTCTCCGCAGTGGCGCGACGGCAAGGCTACCGCCGGAATATCGCAAGCGTGGGTGTCCTGTCAGCACGACGGCGACACGGTCGGCGCGACGGCCAAAGGCGGAAACCGGAAGCAGGCCCGCCAAGCCGCGGCAGGAGCGCTTATCTTGCTCCTCAATGAGCGTGCCCGCCCCGCAACCGCGGTCCCAGCGATTGCCGTTCCCTCTTCGAACAAGGGTACTGAACCCGTTGCGGAGCCGGACTCAACGAGCGTTTCACCGCTAGCAACCGTCCCGGCCGCGCCGGAGCCTCGCGCCCCGCAGCCCTCGTCCGAGTCCGCATCGTCGACCGAGCCGCCCTCGGCTCCCGAGCGACCAGCCGTTGTCGGCACCTCGGCAACCCGGGACAGACTGCCGAGCCTTGACCGTGACACGCTCATGACCGAGCTCGACGACGGCGCGTACTTCGTCTTCGACACAACCGTTCCGACTGTGGAGGCGGGCCTGCTGTGCGCGTTGTCCGACCATGTCCAGGCTGCGCCGGAGACAACAGTGCGTCGCATCCTCGTCGGTCGGCAGGGCGAATCGTTCAGTTTTCGATGCGGGCGGATCAGCACCGGTGACGCCATCGCGTTGCTGGCCGGACCAGCACGCGAGCGATGGCACGACTCTGCGCGCGTGTGGACGCGCGTCATTCACCTGGCGTTGGACGCGATCGCGCGCCACGGGATCGCGCCGGCGTTGGCCGACACGAACCGGCGGGGGGCCCGCTATCCGACCTGGCGCGTCGGGGCGTTCGATGCCGACCAGGCCGAACTGGTGAACCAGCTCGCCGGGCAACTCGAGGATTCGCCGTACATCCTCGGGGACTGGGCGCGCGGCGAGAACGTGCGGGAGTCGGTCGACCTGGTCCGGGCTGTGCGAGGCATGATCGACGCGGTCGCCGACTACCTGGTGAGTTCGTCCGGGCGTGGCCATCTGCACGGACCGGTCCCGTTCACCGGTGCCGCCTACGTGTACGACGCGGACCGCATCAGCACCGTGCAGCGGTGGGTCGACGACGCGGCCGATTCCGACGACCTCGACTCCGAGGCGCCGTCGCTTCAGCTGACCGTCCTGCCGCCCCGTCCGGACACCGCTGTGCTGGAGGCGACCTTGCAGCTGTGTCGGGTCCCGGGCAGCGCCGACACTGCCGTTGACGCCGATGAGGTGTGGTGGGACGGCACAGTTCTTGCCCGTTTCCCCAACGGTCCCGACTTGCGCGAGCGCGTGCGCAGACGTCTGCGGCTGGCAGGACGGACGCTGCCGTCGCTGGAGGCGCTGGGCGCGGACCCGTATCCGGCACGCTGCTGGCTCAGCGCCGCAGACGCCGCCTTGTTGCGGGGCAGCGCGGCAGACACCTTGACCGGCTTGGGGGTCGAGGTGGTCTGGGACAAGGACTGGGCCGACGCACTCTCCGTCGAAGCCGTCATTGAACCAGCGGAGTCGACCAGTCCGCTGACTGGGCGTCTCGGGTTGGGCGAGCTGTTCGACCGACGGTGGCGCATCACCGCCGATGGCCAGATCCTTAACCCCGCCGAGCTGGACCAGCTTCGCCGGGCCGAACTTCCGTGGATCATGCGGAGGAACCGCTGGGTCATGATCGATGACAAGACGCAGGAATGCCTGCGCCAGCCCAAAGCGACCACCATTCCCCGGGCGCAGGCTATGCTCGACGTGTTCGACGGCTGGGTGACGATCAACGGGCGAGCCTACGCGTGCACTCCCGCCGACGGGCTCGCAGCGCTCATCGGGGACCTGCGCTCCACCGACTACGCCGAGGCCGTCCGGCAGGTCAGCACGGAATGTTCGATGACCCTGATGCCGCACCAGGCTCGCGCCGTGGCCTGGATGCTCCGAATGAGCCAGGCCGGTTTCGGATGTCTACTCGCCGACGACATGGGCCTGGGCAAGACTATCTCGGCGCTGGCGTTCCACCAGTCACCACGACGTACCGGCGCGAACCGGCCCACCCTGGTGATCTGTCCCAGCGGCAAGCTGATCGGCCAGTGGGAGCGCGACGCAGCCCGGTTCGCCGGACTGCCCGTCATCAGGTACTGGAAGCAGAAACGCTCCCTTGCCGGGCTGACCCCGGCCACGGTTGTGGTGACCACCTACCCGACTCTCCAAAGCAGCATCGACGAACTCAGCGCCGTCGAGTGGGGATTGGTGGTCGCGGACGAAGCCCAGCGGACCAAGAACGGCGCCACCGGCGCGGCCCGGTGGATCCGTGCGCTTCCCTCCGCCATGCGCGTCGCTCTGACCGGGACGCCCTATGAGAACCAGGCCGGCGAGCTCCGGACCATCCTGGATTGGTGCAACCCCGGGCTGTTCGGGACACCGGCCGAGTTCACCGCCCAGTTCGTGCGCCCGATCACCGATGCCGCCGATGAGCGCCAAGCGGCGTGGGCACATCAGCGGATCCAGCGAATCCTGCGTCCGTTCATCCTGCGCAGGCTCAAAGACGATCCGGCGCTCGGGATGAACCTGCCGGGAAAGCACGAGACCACACACCTCGTCCACCTCTCCGACCGCCAGCGAGGCATGCTCGAAGCGCTGACTGCCGACGATGTCGAGCAGATCACACGCAACCCGAATAGTCCGGCTGTAGGCCAGCTCGCCAAGAAGGTGATCCACGACCAACGCAAGATCACCAACAGCCCAGCCCAATACGACGACCTGCCCGTGGAAGAACTGGGCCTGCCTCCGCACGAACTAGAGGACAGTACCCCGAAACTGACCGTCCTGCGCCGACTGGTCGAACGCCTGCGCGGCACCGGCGAGCGGGCCCTCGTGTTCACCCACTACGTCTACGCCGCGAAGATGGTGCACTACTTCCTGACCAGGCTGGGATACACGAGCTCGCTCTACATTGGCGACGTCGGCGAATCCGACCGCGAGGACCGTATCGAGGCCTTTACCTCCGGCGGCACTCAGATCTTGGTCGCGACCGTCACCACCGGCGGCGTCGGCCTCGACCTGCACTGCGCCAACCACGTGATCCACTTCGAGCGGCACTGGAACCCCGCTGTCGAAGCACAGGCCACCGACCGGGCCTACCGCATCGGCCAGACCCGAATCGTCAACGTCGACTACCTCGTGACTCGCAACAGCATCGAAGACCGGATCTCCGCACTGCTGGCCGCCAAACGCGACCTGAGTAATCTGTATCTGCCAGGCGGAGAATTCGACTTCACCAAGCTGACCGCCGCTGAACTCGTGCACCTCGTCAAACTCAGGACATCATGACCGCCAGCGCAACCGGCGGAGGCGAACGGATCCCCTTCGCCGACCGTGACTTACCCGAGACACCCGCGGGGATCCTCCCAGCCCAGGTTCTCGCTGAGATCGCAGCCGATGCCGCGCGCCGTGCCGCCGCATTGCTGGATGGACGCAACGCAGCTCTCCACGACGATGACGTCGTCGACCTGATCCGGCTGGTCCAGGTAACACAGTGCGATGCCGCCACGGCAGCGGCAGCCGCCGAACGAGCAGGGCTGAGCAACGCTGCATTCAGCCGATTACGCGTGGCCTACACATTCGCAGGACTGGAGGGCGTCCACACCGCGCACCGTGCTCACGAC
This sequence comes from Prauserella salsuginis, assembly GCF_024648885.1. GTDB lineage: Bacteria > Actinomycetota > Actinomycetes > Mycobacteriales > Pseudonocardiaceae > Prauserella > Prauserella salsuginis. The sequence continues at coordinate 275,125 of NZ_JANBBF010000010.1, forward strand.
CCGGACCCAGGCGTGATGTACGCGGCGATCGAAACCATCTGCAGCCACCACCACGTTCCCGAAGACGCGCTCACCGTAGATCAGAACCGCATCACCGTGTCCACACTCGGAATCCAGATCCGGCTCAGCATAGGCGCAACGTGGTTCCCGTATAGCTCATCCGGGCAAGGATGGGCACCAGCGCGCGGACAGTCCTCCAGCCCGGCGGCCGCGTACAGTGCAGCCGTACAAGCCCGCCGGGCTCGCCATCGATAGGGCGGGAAGATGCCCACGGACAGGCCGGTCCATGGCCGGTTCCACTGCGCACTTCGTCGCCACGAACAGCCCGCAGCTCCATAGACAGGTCCCTGCCGCGAGCGGTGCTTCCAGCGTTGGTGCTGGTCGTGAAGTTGGCTTGAACGGTGCCGAGGCCCACCCAGGCTGTAGCGCCTCGGGTCGTTATTTGCGACTTCTGTTGATCTCGTGGTGGCCCCGTTACGCATTGGCCCGGTACCGGCTGTTTGGTCGGCCGGGAGCGCTATGGTCGAATACAGTGCTTGCTCACGGAGGGGAGGTGAGAACGTGGCCACGGCTGACCAGGTAAAAGCCATGGTGAAGAGCCATGCGGAGGGAGACGACTCCCGCTTCTACTCCGTGGCCCTACAGGTCGCTGCAGGTGCGGCGCGGCAAGGACAGAACCGGTTCGCCCAGGATCTGCGAGACCTTGTCGACACGCTGCAGACACAGCAAGGCCGCAACTCGACGGCGACGCGTCCGGTCCCGGTGGTCCAGCCGCGCGGCGAACTGGCACAGCTGCTGACGGTCACCTACCCGCAGAACCTCCTCGCCGACCTCGCGCTCGACGAGAGCGTTCGGCAACGCCTCGCACGCGTGTTGCAGGAACAACGACAAAGTGACCGGCTCCAGTCGCACGGCTTCGAACCTCTGCGGCAGTTGCTGCTCACCGGTCCCCCAGGCACCGGCAAGACCATGTCGGCACACGTACTGGCCGGCGAGCTGCGGCTTCCCCTTTTCATGATCCGACTCGACGGGCTCATTACCAAGTTCATGGGGGAGACGGCAGCGAAGCTGCGGCTGATCTTCGACGCGTTGTCGGAGACCCGCGGCGTCTACTTGTTCGACGAGGTCGACGCCCTTGCAGGTGACCGCACTGCTAGCAACGACGTCGGCGAGATTCGGCGGGTGCTGAACTCGTTCCTGCAGTTCCTCGAGATAGACAACTCGGACAGCCTGCTGGTGGCCACGACTAACCATCCGCAATTGCTAGACCGGGCGATGTTCCGTCGGTTCGACGCGGTGATCGACTATCCGCTGCCCGCCGGTGAGGTCGTGCGTGACGTGATCCGGACCCGGTTGTCCAACGTTCCGACCGCTCGGCTGACCTGGTCGAAGGTAGACGCGGCTGCCGACGGTCTCAGCCACGGCGAGATCACCATCGCCGCGGATCTGGCGGCCAAGGAAGCGATCCTGGCTAGCGACGGCCGAGTCACCACGACCAGCCTCTGTGCGGCGCTGCAGGAGCGGCGCCAGCACATGCTCGACTGATCCGCGGAAGCCATGCCAGAACCTCGCGATCGTCCCCATCTGTTCATCCCGGTCTCAGCGCATGCCGCTGACTACTCACCCCCGCGGCGGGCGATCGGGGGGCAGGAAGTTCCCGTGCCAGCGGACCGGCGCCAACACGGCCAGCAGCTGCACGATGCCCTCCGCCAGGTCGACGCTGACGCGGAGGCACGACGGAGCCAGCGAGATGTGCAAGTCGAGGGTGCAGTCGACGGCGTCTACGTCAGCTTCGAGAGTTTCCCCGGGGTGCACCTCGCGCTGGAGAGGCTCGACCCTCAGCAAGGCACCCTCCATCCGGAGCTGCGCGCGGTGCAGGAGGTCGACCTCGGCGACGGTGTCACCGTGGAACGAGCCACCGTGTTCGTGCCGCAGGGCAAGCTCACTCACTTCCTGGACCGGATCACACAATACGTCGAAACTGCAGACGCCGCGAGGCCCCGCAATCGGGAGCTCGTTGATCGTGTCCAGGCAGTGCGGGCGGCGTCGATCGAGGCGTTGTGGACCGATCCGCCGGCTGAGTTCCCGGAGCCGGGGCAGCTGTTCTGGTGGGAGGCGTGGCTGCGGTGGCGCGACGGGAACGAGGTGAGCCGGTTTCGTACGTTCGCCTCTGCCACCGGACTGCGCACAGGTTCTCGTGGCCTTGGGTTCGGGGACCGCACGGTGCTGCTGGTCGAAGCGACCGTCGACCAGCTCGCCTCGGCCGTTGACGTTCTCGACGATCTAGCCGAGCTGCGCCGGCCGCACGATCCGACACAGTTCCTGGCGGAAACGGACGCGATCGAGCAGGCCGCCTGGATCGACGACCTCGCGGACAGGCTCGAGCCCGCCGATCCCGAGGCGCCGACGGTCTGTGTTATCGACAGCGGCGTCTACCAGGAACACCCCCTGCTGCAGGCGTCCCTTCCCCGAGAGGACTGCCACGCCGCAGACCCATCGTGGCCGGTGTACGACGACCGGGGACACGGCACCGAGATGGCCGGCCTCGCCCTATACGGCGACCTTGGCCAGGCCCTAGCCTCACCGCAGCTGCTGCGGCTACGCCATCGGCTGGAGTCGGTCAAGCTGCTCCCACCGCTGCCGCAGCAGAACGCCCCCGATCTCTACGGTGCGGTCACCGCCGCCGGAACGAGTCGTGCTGAGGTCCAGGCGCCGGATCGCCGCAGGGTCTACTCGCTCGCCGTGACGGCACCCGTGGCGACATCGACGAACGGTGCGGCAGCTCCGGCTGCGTCCGGGCAGCCGTCGTCCTGGTCGGCCAGCCTCGATGCGCTCGCCGCCGGTCGCAGCGTCCTCGCCAACGAGGATGGGCTGGTTTTTCTCGACGACGCCGACCACGCCGCGAAACGGTTGTTCATCGTGTCGGCGGGCAACGTGCGGTCCTGGTACCCCGGTGACGAGCACCTCGACCGCAGCGACCTCGAACCGGTGGAAGACCCTGCCCAGGCGTGGAACGTTCTCACCATCGGTGCGTACACCGAAATGGACACCATGACCGGCGCCGCGGCCGACTTCGCCGGCTGGACACCCTGGGCGCCGCGTGGCGAGCTGTCACCGTTCAGCCGTACTTCGGTCGCCTTCAGTCGAGTCTGGCCGATCAAACCAGACGTCGTACTCGAAGGCGGCAACGTGGCCCGCTCACCGGACGGCACCACGTTCGACACCCCGGCGAACCTACAGCTCCTGACCACCAACGCACCCCTCGGAACCACGCGACTGCTGACCACGATCCACGCGACCAGCGCCGCCACCTCTCAGGCCGCGGCGCTGTCAGCGTCGGTGATGGCCGAGTACCCGGCACTGTGGCCGGAGACCGTGCGGGCGCTGATTGTGCACTCCGCCGAATGGACTCCCGCGATGAAAGCCCGATTCCAAGCCGAAAAGAAGAAGGCGCCCCGCATCGCCCTCCGCCGCCGCTACGGCATGGGCGTTCCCGACCTCGCCCGGGCCACCCGGAGCGCCACCGACGCATTGACGCTCATCGCGCAGGACACCATCCGTCCCTTCGCCGAGGGCACCATGCGCGAGATCCACTACCACGATCTGCCGTGGCCCACCGGCGTCCTCGCAGACCTCGGCGAAGCGCAGGTCCGCCTGCGGGTCACCCTGTCGTACTTCATCGAACCCAACCCTGGGCGGCGCGGCTGGCAGCGTCGCTATAGCTACGCGTCCCACGGTCTTCGCTTCGACCTGCGTAGGGCCACCGAGTCCAAGGCCGAGTTCCAGAAGCGGATCAACGCGAAAGCCCTGGCCGAAGATGAGCTGCGAGCCACGTCCAGCAACGACACTGGCGAGTGGTTCTTCGGCCCTGATCACCAGCGCGCACCGGGGTCCCTGCACACGGACATCTGGTTCGGTAGCGCCGCCGACCTCGCCCAGCGCGGCGCACTGGCCGTGTTCCCGGTGACCGGCTGGTGGAAGGAGAATAAGGCACGCGACCGCAGCGATGCTGGTGCTCGCTACGCCATGATCCTCTCGATCGAAACGCCGGACCTCGACGCCGACGTCTGGACACCTGTTGCACAGCAGATCAACGTTCCGTTGACTGTCACCACGGCAACGTGACTGCCGCCGTGGCTCCTAACGTCACAACTTGACCTATAGCGCCGCACCGGACGGCGTCCCGACGGACGCATTGTCACACCGGAGGCGGCGCCAGTGACCGGCTCCGGCTGCCACGGATGAGCTTGCCCGTGACCCGGAAGCGACAGAACCACAGGCCAGCGGCGGTCCGCGATGGGCGCCCGCAGGCCGTCGTATATGTCTCCGATTGGGCTCCGTTGCTCACAGAGCACCCGATACGTCGCGACACTGCCCGATATTGACGCCCGCGAAAAATGCGTCCTGACCTGCACAGATTAACCCTGGGCCGCGCCACGTGACACTCATCGACACCACAAACTCGGGGATTAAAAGTCCACTGCTCTGCCAATTGAGCTAACGGCCCTGCCGAGGGCCAGCTTAGCGGCCGCGCCCGGCGGCCCTGGAAGCGGTCCTGCGCGCGCCTAGGGTGGGTGCGTGGCCTGGTACTGGGAAGCTCTGATCGGCGTCGGCGCCGCCCTCGCGGTCGCCTGGGTGGCGCTGATCGTGGTGCTGGTGATCGTGCGGCCGCGCGGCGGGTTGCTGCGTGAGGCGCTGCGCCTGTTGCCGGACGTGCTGCGGCTCGTCCGCAGACTCGCCGCCGACCGCGACCTGCCTCGCGGCGTGCGCGTGCGGCTGTGGCTGTTGCTGGTCTACCTCGCCTTGCCGATCGACCTCGTGCCGGACTTCGTTCCCGTGCTGGGCTACGCCGACGACGCGATCGTCGTCACCGCCGTGCTGCGGTCCGTCGTACGTCGCGCCGGGATCGATGTCGCGCGTCGCCACTGGCCGGGCAGCGACGACGGGTTCGCCGCGCTCCGCCGCGTCGCCGGCCTCACGCCGGACGTGGGGCGTACATGATCACGGCCACGCCCAGTACACACAGCGCGGCGCCGATGTAGTCCCATCGGTCGGGCTGGAACTTGTCGACGATCATGCCCCACGCCAGCGAACCCGCCACGAAGACACCGCCGTAGGCGGCCAGGATCCGACCGAAGTGCGGGTCCGGTTGCAGCGTCGCCACGAACCCGTACGCGCCCAGTGCGATCACGCCCGCCGCGATCCACAGCAGTCCACGGTGTTCCCGCACGCCCTGCCACACCAGCCACGCCCCGCCGATCTCCGCGAGCGCGGCCAACCCGAACAACAGCACCGAACGTAGGACCGTCATGGCAGAGCACCGTACGGAACCGCACCGTACGGAACCGCACCAGATGGGGCGCGACGGCAGCCGCGCGACACGGTCCCCGGAATCCGCGACACGGCACCGCAGGCGTGGGAGTCCGGTGCCGGACGCAGAACACGGGGTGCTGGACGCAGAACACGCGGCCCGGAAGGCGCAACACGGCGCGTGCTGACAGTCGTCATACCGGTCGGTCGACTGATGCCGCACCGGGGCCTGCGTTCGTAGCGTCGACGGCAATCGACAACGCACCGATCGACGCGAGAGGAACCATCATGACCAGCGCCAACGCAACGACCACGACCCACGGCGACGCCCAGGGCACCGGAGGGCCGCTGCGGCTCGCGGTGATCATCGGCAGTACCCGCACCGGCCGGTTCGCGCCGGTACCGGCCGCCTGGTTCGCCGACGAGGTGCGCAAGCATCACGGGTTCGACGTCGACGTCGTCGACCTGGCGGGACTGGACGTGCCGGATTCGCTCGACGGATCCGCCGACACCGACGCGCTCGGCGAGCGCTTGGCCGCCGCCGACGCGTTCGTCGTCGTCACGCCCGAGTACAACCACAGCTACCCGGCGCCGCTCAAGGCCGCCATCGACTACTTCCACGCGGAGTGGCTCGCCAAGCCCGTCGGCTTCGTCACCTACGGCGGCATGAGCGGTGGCCTACGCGCCGTCGAGCACCTGCGCGGCGTCTTCGCGGAACTGCACGCCGTCACCGTTCGCGACACCGTCAGCTTCTACAACTACCCGGACCGCTTCGGCGACGACGGCATCCCGCACGACGCGGAGTCCGCGAGCCAGGCGGCCAAGGGCATGCTCGACCAGCTGTCGTGGTGGGGCAGGGCGTTGCACGAGGCCCGTGCGGTGCGCCCGTACGGCAGCAACTGATCACCGTGGCCGCCGCCCGCGAGGGCCGGGCGGCGGCCCCGGTGAACCACTGCGTGCGGGTCGTGGTCGAACCACCGGTTCCAGCAGTGGGATGACGATCTTCCACGAAAATCCGTTGACTTCGACCATACTCGAAGTTGCAGGCTTGTGACCATGAGTTCTGCAGGGATCCACGGCCGTGACGACGAACTCGCCCGCATCGGCACGCTCGTCGACGAGGTGCGCGCCGGGGCGGGTCAGACGCTGGTGCTGCGCGGCGAGGCGGGGATCGGGAAGTCGACGTTGCTCGAGTTCGCCGCCGACACCGCCGACACTCGCGTCGCGGCCGACGAGGCGGGCACACCTGGTCCGGTCCACCCGGGCACCGCGCAGTGCGGCCTGTTCGTGCTGCGCGGGGCCGGCGTCGCGGCGGAGTCGGCGATCCCGTTCGCGGGTCTGCACCTGCTGCTGCACCCGGTGGCCGGCTACGTCGACGGGCTCGCCGAACCGCACGCCGGCACGTTGCGCCGGGTGCTCGCGGGTGACGGGTCCGTCGACCGGTTCGCCGCGGGCGTGGCAGTGCTGGAACTACTGGGGATGTTGGCGCAGGACAGGCCGGTCCTGGTGCTCGCCGACGACGCGCACTGGCTCGACGCGGCGTCCGCCGACGCCCTGTCGTTCGCCGCGCGCAGGCTCTCGGGCAAGCGGGTAGGAGTGCTGTTGGCGGTCCGCGAACCGCTCGCGCCCGCGATGCCCACACCCGGCCTGCCCGAACTTCGACTGCCCGGTGTGGACGACGAGTCGGCGCGCCGGATTCTTGCCACGACCGAACTCCCTCGTCACCGTCGGGCTCGGGTCATCGCTGAGGCGGCAGGAAACCCGTTGGCATTGCTGGAATTCGGGTCGTCCGAACGAGACAGTCGGGGTGATCCGTTCGCCGACATGATCGCGGAGTTGCCGCCCGCCACGCGAACCGTGCTGCTGGTCGCGGCGGCGGACGGCACGTGTGACATCGGCACGATTCTCGCCGCGGCGAACGGTCTCGGGGCGTCGATCGAAGACCTTCGCGTCGCCGAGGACGCCGAGCTGGTGATGTTCACCGAGGGCTGCTTCGGGTTCCGGCATCCGCTCGTGGGCACCTCCGTGTACCGGGCGGCCACATTGGCCCGGCGGCTCGAAGCCCATCGGGCACTGGCCGAGGTGCTCGGTGAGGACGCCGACGCCGACCGGCGCGCCCGTCACCTCGCCGCCGCCACGACCACGGCCGACGAGTCGGTCGCCGCGGCCCTCGAGGCCGGTATCGACCGTGCGCGCGTCCGCGGCGGCATGGCCGCGGTCGCCGACGACTACGAACGCGCCGCCCACCTGAGCCCGCAGCCGAGGGACGAGGGGCTGCGGCTGACGTCCGCCGCCCGCGCGGCCGCCGACGCGGGGCAGCCCGAACGCGCCCGTGACCTGGCGGAACAAGCGGCGACGCTGCTTCCGGAGCCGGTGGACGCGACCTGGGCCGCGATCGTCAGGGCGACCCTCGCCGAGGACGACGGCCGCGTCGCCGAGGCGCATCACCTGCTCGTCACGACCGCCCGGCGGATCGCGGGCGAGGCTCCGGAACCGGCGGGCAAGCTGCTCTTCCTCGCGGTCGGTGCGGCGTGGCGGGGTGACGACCCGGCCCGCGGGGTCGAAGCCGCGGCGGTCGCCGACGAGCTGGCGCTTCCCGGCGCCACCCGGGTGCGGGCGCTGGCGACCGCCGCGAGCGCAGACGTCGCGGAAGCGGTCGCGGCGTTGCGCGAGCTCGTCGCCGCGGACTGCACGGAGCTGACGGCCTGCACCGACATCGCGTTGACGCTGCGTTCGGAGGTGCAGCGGTCGTGGTGGTCGCTGCTGCTCGGCGACCCCGACCGCGCCTACGCCAGGGCGACGGACACCGTGCGCGAGGCCAGGAGGCAGGCCGCCACCGGGGTGCTGCCCGCTGCGCTGGGCGTGCTCGCACAGGCGGAGCTGCAGCTCGGTGAACTCGACGCCGCGGCGAAGACGGCGGGCGAAGGACTCGAGGTCGCTACGTGCATCGGCCAGCGGCGCGGCGTCGCGACGCTGTCGGGAGTGCCCGCGCTCGTCGCCGCCGTGCGGGGCGATGCGGACGCCACGGCCTCGTACGCCGCTGACGCGGATCCGGCCTCCGCGGCGCACGCGCTGGCGCTGCTGGACCTCGGCGAGGGCCGGGCCGAGGCGGCGGTCGACCGGCTGGCCGCGGCGCACCGGCCGGGCCTGGCCGGCCTGGCGGCCGTGCCGGACCTCGTCGAAGCGGCGTCCCGCACCGATCGCCCGTCCGACGACGACTTCGCTTCGCAAGCGCTTGCCGACTTCGTGACCTGGGCGAACGTCGTGGACAGGCCCTCGGTGCGCGCCGTTGCCCTCCGCAGTCGAGGCCTGCTGGGCGACCCCGGCCTGCTGTCCACCGCACTCGGTCTGGCCGATCACGCGGACGCCTGGCAACAGGCTCGCACCGAACTGGCCCACGGCGAATGGCTCCGCCGCGACCGCAACCCCGCCAAGGCCCGTCCTCACCTGCGAGCGGCGCTGACAGCGTTCGAACGGCTCCATGCACAGCCCTGGGCCGACCGTGCCCGCACCGAACTGCGCGCCGCGGGTGAGGGCCGCGACAGCCGCCCTGGCCGTGAGACCACCGTCGACACCGACGGCCTCACCCCGCAAGAACTGCGCATCGTCCAACTGGCGGCCGACGGCCTCAGCAACCGCGACATCGGCAACCGTCTGTACCTGAGCCCGCGCACCGTCGGCTACCACCTGTACAAGGCGTATCCGAAGCTCGGCGTCTCCGGCAGGGGTGAGCTCGCGAAACTGGAGCTGATGGCTTGAGCCGCCACTCGTCGTGCCACACTGCACGCCGTGGAGTACCAACTGTCGGCAGAGCTCACCGCCCCGGAAGACGGCCCTGACCTGGACCCGCTCCAGCAGGTCGGCGTGGTGGCGCTGCTCGACACGCGGCTGTCCCGCCTGGCCGGGATCGAAGGGCCGGACGGTGTCGAGATCACGCCCGTCGAACACGCCGTGCACGCGCACCTCGGCGGGGCGAACGTCAGCTGGCTGCTCGACGCGCCCGCGCTCGTGTTCGCCGAGGACGCCACGCGTGCCGTGCTGGAGCAGCTCCTGGAAGAGACCGAACTGCTCCGTGGCTGGCAGGTCAAGCACTGTGCCGTCACGGCCACGGATGACCAGCTCGAAAGCGCGCTCGCCGCGTCGGCCGAAACCGGCGACGACGGCGTCATCGAGATCGACCCGGCCGACCAGCTCGAACTCGCCGAGCGCAGGCAGCGGCTCCTCGACGCGTCCGAGTACCTGCGCGCGTTCGGCCTCGACGCGTTCGGTTTCACCGACGGCGGTGACGTCACCGAGCAGGAGGCCCGCTACGTCGCGGGCGCGGTGATGCACGGCGTCGAGATGGTCACCGACGAACTGTTCGGCGACATCCAGCTGCTCGAGGACGAGGACGGCACCGCCGTCGACGTCGAGGCGCTCTGGGTGATGGACGAACTGCCCCAGCAGTACGCCGACCAGTACACCGCGCTGTTCGCCAAGCAGCTGCTCGTGACGACCGCGATCCTCGGCTACCGCCTCACCCAGGAGGAATGGACGGCCCCGCTGTGCCTGGCCGAGGCGCTCGCGCTGCACGTCGTCAAGTCGCGGGCCGAGCTGGAACTCGACCTCGCCGACGCCATGCCGGAGGAGCGCGCCGCGGAGATCTTCGCCCACTTCGACGACCACGCGTTCGCCGACGGGGCCCACGAGGAGCTCTACGACGTCTCCGACCTCGACGCCTTCGACTCCGACGTCATCACCTGGTTCCGCCCCGACCCGCGGTACAACGACACCGCCGGCCTCCACCCGTACCTCACCGACGAGGACTGAGCGCGCCGTTCGCGCCCCCAGGGGCACTTTGGTCGCACTCAATGCCACCAAAGTGCCCCTGGGGGCACCGGCTCGCCGCGGTCACAGCTTCGTCGGGATGAAGAACCACAGGGTCGAGAACAGGCCGCCGACCAGGACGAGGGCCACGCCCATCAATACCGGCCCGTAGACCACCTTGGCGATCAGCCCGACGGTGAGCGTCACCGCGATGGCCAGGCACACCAGCCCCGCGATGACCAGGCGATTCCCGACGCGCAGGATCGCCTGCCTGCGTCCGGCGCGGAACAGCATGCGGTGCCAGGCCGCGGGCGCGGTCAGCATGGCCGTCGCCGCGGCCGCGAACAGCACCGTCACCAGGTGCAGGATCTTCTCGAATCCACTGGCCTCACGGAACTGCGCCGTGAACGCCACCGCGAGCAGGAAGCCGAACAGGATCTGCACCCCGGCCTGAGCCACCCGAAGCTCGCCGAGCAGCTCGTTCACGTTCCGCGTCAGCCGCTGGTGGTGCGGCTCCGCACCGGCGTCATGCTGCGCATCGGACCTGTGCTGTGTATCCGACCTGTGCTGGGCATCGGGGCCGTGCTGCGCGCCGGGGTGCTGCGTCGCCGTGACGTAGTGCTGGGCGGCGGGAGGCTGTGCGGTGGTGTGGTGCTGTGCGGTGGTGTCGTGCTGCGCGCCGGGTTTCACCTGCGCGCCCGGGTTCTGCTGGGCAGCGGGGCCGTGTTCCACACCGGGGTCGTGCCCGGCGCCGGATCCGCCGCCGCGCGCGTCCGCTCCCGGGCCGTTCACTCCGAGCCCCCTACTCCCGGCCGCCTGTCGATACGGGTTCGGGCGGGACGACCACCGGGCGCCGCTTGGCGGCCCGTTCGTGCCAGCCCAGCGCCGTCACTGCGGCGACCACCACGACGAGGCCGGCCCACTGCGTCGCGGTCATGGTCTCGTCCAAAAAGGACACGCCGATGACGACGGCCGTCGCCGGATAGGCGAGTTCGGCCAGCGTCGCACGCGCGGCCGGTGTCGCGCGCAGACCCGTGTAGTACAGGCTCAGCGCGAACAGGCCCGGAATCAGCGCGAGCAGTCCGAGCCCCACGGCGTTGTCCCAATCCACCGTGTACGGGTTCCCCTGTGCGGCGACGATAATCGCGGCGACCGGCAGTCCCACGGTGAACCGCAGGGTCGTGACGTCCCGTGACGGCAGGCTTGTCGACACCAGCCGTCCCAGCACCGTGCCCGCGGCCCACAGCGCCGCTGCGCCGAGCGCGAGCAGCGCCGCACGCAACGCGCTGAACTCGATGTCCAGCGGGTCGGCGAAAGCCAACAGCCACGCGCCCGCGATCGCGGGAACCGCGAACAGCGCGTAGCCGCTGCGCAGTCGTTCGCCCAGCACGGCCCACGCGGCCAGCACCGCGAACACCGGTTGCAGCTTCTGCAGCACCAGCGGCGTGATCGCATCGCCCGTCTGGAACGCCGCGGTGAACAGTGCCGTGGCCAGTGCGGAGGATCCGCCGCCGATGATCAGTACCGCCAGCCACACCCGCGGACCGCAGCGTGCCAGCGCTCGCACCGCACGCGGCACGAACGGCGACAGCACCGCGACGATGATCAGGTGCTCCCAGAACACGACCGTGCCGGACGGCAGGTCCGCCGCGAGCGGTAGCCGGAGGAGCCCGTCGGTGCCCCACAGTGCCGCCGCCACCGCCACGAGCCACGTCCGGTCCGTGGGGCGGCCGGCCGGACCGGCTGTGCCTGAGGTCGATACGTCCGCCGTAGTCACGCGTGCCAGATTACGGCCGGACGCCGATAACAAACGTGTCCGTGTCACGCAGTGAGATCGCCCGACCGTGTCAATCGACTTGTGGTCGATAGCGCGATGAGGTTAAGGACGAGCCATGAAACGACTCCCCGTTACCCTTGCCCTGGCATCGGCCGTCGCTCTGGCGGGTGCCGGCACCGCTGCCGCTGCCCCGGCTGCCGCCGAGCCTGCGCAGTCCCGCTCCGCGGTGGCGTTCGCGCACGGCACGTTCGCCCCGTACGTCGACGGTGCCACGGCCGCGACGTACGACCTCGACAGCGTGCCGTCGGGTGCTCGCGCGTCGGTGTTCTCGCTATCGAACGGCGGTGTCGGCACCACCACGAAACTCGCAGTCTCCGGGCTGCAGCCGGACCGGCACTACGGCGCGCACGTTCACGACAACCCCTGCGGCCCGAGTGGCGACGACGCGGGCCCGCACTTCCAGTACGTGCAGGACCCGAACCAGCCGTCGACCGACCCCGAGTACGCCAACCCGGACAACGAGGTCTGGCTCGACTTCACGACCAATTCGCACGGCACGGGATTCGCGTCGTCGCATGTGGACTGGTCGTACGGCGACCGCAGGCCGGCATCCGTGGTGATCCATGAGCACCACACGTCGACCGAACCCGGCGAGTCCGGCGACGCGGGGGCGCGGCTGGCCTGCATCAACGTCGACCTCTGACGCTCGCGCCGGCACCACCCGCCCACCCGCCGTGTTGCGCTCTCGCGCGTGTTCTGCACTCGTGACGCCGTGTCCTGCGCTCAGTACCGCGAGTGCTGCGCTCAGGACACGGCGGCGGCACGGTCGGCGCTCACGGCGTCTCCTCACGCTCGTCGTAGGTGGCGCGGGCGGCGGCGATCGCGCCGGCGTGACGCTGTGCCCATGACGTCAGGTCGGCGAGTGTGTGGTGCAGCTCGCGCGCCATATCGGTGAGCGTGTACTCGACCTTCGGCGGCACCGTCGGATAGACGGTCCGCACGAGCAGGCCGTCACGTTCGAGGTTCGGTGAACCGCACCGGTCCCTGTGCCGCCGCGACGAGCACGCCGACGCTCCATTTGCCCGCGACGTGGTCGAGTACCTCGTTGGTCGGGCACGCGTGCTCGACGCTGCTGCGGACCGTGCCCGCCCGTTGCAGGTCGGGCGGTTACGCGTGGCGTCGGCTACATCGGCCGAGGTCGCCGCTGCCCTCGTCGCAGGCGGCGACGGCCGATCTGGAGCGAAGGCCGACCCGGAGCGTCGACCGGCCGGCCGGGGTGGCAGGTGGTGACGGCTAACCTGGAGGCATGACCGCCACCTTGACGACGCCTGCGTTGCAGGTCGGCCCGTACCGGGTCGACCCTCCCGTCGTGCTCGCTCCGATGGCGGGCATCACCAACGTCGCGTTCCGGAAGCTGTGCCAGGAGTACGGCGCAGGACTGTACGTGTGCGAGATGATCACCGCTCGCGCCGTCGTCGAGCGTCACCCCGGAACGATGCACATGATGACCTTCGGCGAGCGCGAGTACCCGCGGTCGATGCAGCTCTACGGCGTGGACCCGGAGACGATGCGCGAAGCCGTCAAGATCATCGTCGGCGAAGGTCTCGCGGACCATATCGATCAGAACTACGGCTGCCCCGTGGCCAAGGTGACGCGGAAGGGCGGCGGTTCGGCGCTGCCGTACAAGCGGAAGCTGTTCGGCAACATCGTGCGCGCCTCGGTGGAGGCCGCCGAGCCCGCCGGTGTGCCGGTGACGGTGAAGTTCCGCGTCGGCATCGACGACGACCACCACACCTACCTCGACGCGGGCCGCATCGCCGAGGCCGAGGGAGCCGTTGCGGTGTCGCTGCACGCGCGCACCGCCGCGCAGCGCTACTCGGGCAAGGCCGACTGGTCGCACATCGCGCGGCTCAAGGAAACCGTGACCAGCATCCCGGTCCTCGGCAACGGCGACATCTTCACCGCGGGCGACGCCATGCGCATGGTCGACGAGACCGGCTGCGACGGCGTGGTCGTCGGCAGGGGATGTCTCGGCAGGCCGTGGCTGTTCGGCGAGCTGGAGGCGGCGTTCCAGGGCAGGCCGGCGCCGGAGCCGCCGAACCTCGGCGAGGTTGCGCGTGTCCTGCGCAGGCACACCGAGCTGCTGATCGAGCACGACGGCCACGACAAGGCCATGCGCGACATCCGCAAGCACATGGCCTGGTACTTCATGGGGTTCCCGGTCGGATCGGAGCTGCGGCGTTCGTTCGCCACGGTGTCGTCGCTGGAGCAGCTCGACGATCTGATCGGCAAGCTGGACCACGACGCGCCGTTCCCCGCGGACGCACTCGGCCCGCGCGGGCGGCAGGGGTCGCCCGGCAAGGTCACGTTGCCGCACGGCTGGCTCGACGACCCCGACGACCCGTGCGTGCCCGAGGGCGCCGACATGATGCATTCCGGCGGCTGACGACAGCGCTCCGACTGAGGGTGCTGCTCCGACTGACAGCGCGCCGACAGCACCGCGAGGTACGGCTCCCGGAGTCGGTCCGTAGACCTGCCAGGATGCCGGGATGTCGACCTCTCGGGATGCCGACCTCCCGGGATGCCGGAGTGTCGAGGCGCCGGGGTGTCGGAGTCCTCAACCCAGGAGGTGGGGCCGTCGCCCCATCGGGGTCGCAGGGATGTCGGGTCCGCTCGTGAGAGGAAGATTCCGGGCTCGCTCCCTCCCGTCAGCCTGACCACCAACCCACACGGGCACGCTGGCGCGTGGCTGTGTTCGATGCCCCGAAGGTGCCCTCGGGGGCGCTGAGCCGCGTGGGACAGCTGAATCGCTGCGGAAAAACAAGTGGAGTTCAGTCAGTGCATGAGGCGGTAGACTCCGCAGGATGGGAAAGCGGCAGTACGGACAGTTCTGCGGGCTCGTTCGCGCCGTTGAGCTGGTCGGGGAACGGTGGGCGCTGCTGATCGTGCGCGATCTGCTCGTCGCGCCGAAGCGCTACACGGACCTGAAACGCGGCCTGCCGCGCATCCCTACGAACGTTCTCTCGGCGCGGCTGAAGGAACTCGAGACCGCCGGGATCGTCGAGCGCCGGCTGCGGCCGCGCCCCGACGGTTCCGTCGAGTACGCCCTCACCGAGTACGGCGCCGACCTCGAAGACGCCGTGCTCGCGTTCGGCCGGTGGGGCGCACGTGCGCTCGGCGAACCCGGCCCCGACGAGATCATCACGTCGGACTCGCTGGTCATCGCGCTGCGGACGGCGTTCCTGCCCGAGGCGGCGGCGGAGGAGGCCGACGCGACCTACGAGATCCGTCTCGGTGACGTCGTCGTGCACGCCCGCGTCGACGGCGGTGAACTCGTCGCGGGGACCGGCGAGGCCGACGGTGCCGACCTGGTCATCGAAACCGGCCCTGCGTTCCGCGCACTGCTCGCCGGTGAGCTCGCGCCGGACGACGCGGTCGCCGACGGCAGCGTGGCGATCACCGGGCCGAAGGAGCTGCTGGCCGCGTTCACCCGGTCGTTCCGCATCTGATCGCGCCCGTTTCGTCCGTTCCGTGGTCGGCGGCGGGTTCCGTCCGTGGCGGCGAGTGACGCCGCTCGTCCTGTCGAGCGATTTTCGCGTTCGGCGAGTCCCGGTGGCTCAAGCGGCGCCTCTCTCCTGTCGACATCCCTGTATGGGGTTCGACGCTGTTGGAGGTGACGCGGTGACACCCGCCGAACCCGTCCACGACGCCGCCGCGCTGGTCGACGCCCACGAATCGCTCGCCGACGCCTTCGCCGAGCAGGGCGACTGGCGCAGCGCGTACGAGCACCTGCGTGCGGCGCTCGGCCACGCCCGGAACCTGCCCGTCGCGGCGCGTATCCCCGAGCAGTACCGCCGCGAGGTCGAGCAGTTGCGCCACGAGAGCCTGACCGACGCGCTCACCGGCGTGTACAACCGCCGCTATCTCGACCGCACCCTGCCGTGGCTCGAACCCGTCGCCGTGGCGCTGGTCGACCTCGACGAGTTCAAGGGTGTCAACGACCGGTTCGGGCACGAGGTGGGCGATCGGGTGCTTCGGCAGGTGGCGCGGATCCTCCGGCGGTCGCTGCCTCCCGGTGGATTCTGTGCGCGCTACGGCGGTGAGGAGTTCGTGTTGGTGGTGCCCGTGACGTCGCAGCCAACCGTCGCGGCGATCGTCGAGCGCGCGCGGATGCGGGTCGAACAGTTCCCGTGGCGCACGGTCAGGCCGGAGCTGACGGTCACGATCAGTGCGGGCGTCTCACCCGCCGACGGCGACGCCGAGACCCGCCTACGCATTGCGGACGAGCTGCTCTACCAGGCGAAACGAGAGGGCCGCAACTCGGTGGCGCTGGACCGCGGTGATGCGTCCCGCGTGACACGTACCCTCAGTACGCATTCCGCTCGACCGCATTCGTGAAGCCGCTCCAGCTACTTCCCGGTTGCGGGATCGGAGACGTCATGCACCGCAACTCTGTGTAAAAAGTTCGGGCCTTGGTGTCGTCACGAAAGAGGGACGTCCGTACGATAGCGCACACTGCCGGAGAGCCGATCACGCCACGGTCGCGGACATGTCGCGAAAGCGGCATGTGACCAGGTGTTTCTGGGGAAGGAGTGGGCGCGTGTCCGACGAGCACGGCTCGCCTGCCTCGCGCCACGCCCAGGCCGCCGCCGACCAGATCGCCGAATGGCGCCGCCGCGCAGAACGGAACCGCGCCGACTCCGAACGCAGGCGCCGGCGTTCCCTCGAAGGGGACGGCGGCACGAGCGTGTCCGAACTGCTGGCCAAGACCGGTTACAACCACCAGGCAGGCAGGCTCTCGCACGCCACGGACGACCCGGAGGGTCCTGAACACGACCGTATGCCGGGGCCGCCCGCGGCGTCGGCGGCTCCTCCTGGAGGTCAGCGCGGACCTTCGCGTCCAGGGTCGCCTGCCGAACCCTTCGAACCCTTCGCGTCCGCCGAACCGGGTGAGCGGTTCTCGCCGCCTCGCAACGGGCACGGTGTTCAGGGTGGGCGCGGTGCGCCGGACAGGCGCGGTGCGCCGGACAGGCGCGGTGCGCCGGACAGGCGCGGTGCGCCGGTCGGCCGCGGCGCCCCCGACGATCGCGGTGCACCCGACCCGCGCCCGGACTCCCGGCCCGAGCGGGCCGCCGAGGCCCCGCTTCCGCCCGCACCGCCGCGGCGGGACACGAGGCCGCCGGAACAGCCCGGCCAGGCGGCACATCCCGGTCCGCCGGAATCGTCCGAACGGCCGCGGCCCGTGCCGGGGCACTCCTCACTCGCCGACTCGCCGCCACGGCGCCCGCAGTCGCCCCCGTCGTCGCCTGCTCCGCCCGGGCCGTCGGCACCCGCACCTGCCCCGCCCGGGGCTTCCACCCCCGGGCCGTCCGCCCCCGGTTCGTCGATGCCTCCTCCGGAGCCGGTTCGTCCGCCGGAGCCGGACGAACCGCGACCACGCGCGCCCCGTCCGGCACCCGCGACGCGGCGGCCGCGGGGCGAGCCCGCCGAGCCGCAGTCGCCGCGGGAACGGCCCCGTGACCCGCGCGCTCCCCGTGAGGACGGAGTCGCGGCTCCCGGCCCGGTGGCCCCGGACGGTCCCCCTCCGGCAGGTCAGCGTCCCCCGAACCCGTCCGGGCAGCGCACGCCCCAACACTCCGGCCCGAACCCGCGGCCGGTCCCGCCCGCTCACCCGCCCGCCGCGCCGGGGCGGCCCGCTCCCGTGCCCGCCGACGCTCCGGCGCCGCACGACGTACCCGACAGGTCCGGCACGCAGCACCGGCCCCCGGACCAGCCCCTGGACCGGAGCCGGCCGGCCGTCGCGCCGCCCGCCGCGGCCTCACCGGGTGTTCCCGGCAAGCCCGGCGTCTCGGCCTCGCCCGGCGGCTCCGGCGAGCCCCGGAGTCTTGGTGAGCCCCGGAGTCCTAGAGATGCCCGGGGTCCCGATGGGCCCAGGGCGCCCGGAACGCCCGGAGTGTCTGGAGCGCCTGGAACGCCCGGAGCTCCCGTGCCGCCGGAGGCGGCCGGTCCCGCGCCCGGGCGCAGGGAGATCGACGAGCCGGCCCATGGGCCGCAGCGCAGGCCGGGGCCGCCGCCCGCGCGGCCTCGTCACCACACCGAACCGCACCCCGATGGCGGACCGCGTCCCACCGGCCCTCCTCAAGGCATGCCTGCCGGCGGTGCGGGCGTGCGCCGCCCCGATCCCCGCCCTGAGCCGCCACGGCCCGAGTCGCTCCGTCCGGAGGCACCGCGTCCGGAGGCACCGCGGCCCGAGTCGTCACGCCGTCCGGAGACACCTCGTCCGGAGACACCTCGTTCGGAGGCACAGGCACAGGCACAGGCACAGGCACAGGCACAGCGGCGTCCGGCTCCGGAGCCCGAACCGCCGACCGTGTTCGGGGCCGTCGCGTCCGTGCTCGACGGCGGTCTGAGCGCCGATATCGGAGGTGGGAAGCGCGACGACGGCGAGCGCAGTGAGCCCGCAGCCTCCCGTGCTGCCACGGCCTCCCGCTCCGCCACGTCTCACAGCGCAGCCGCAGCGCACAGCGCAGCCATGCCACAAAGCGCAGCCGCAGCGCACGGCGCAGCCGCAGCGCACAGCACCGGGGCGTCCGACGGCGTCGGAGCTGTTCCTCGGCCCGGCCCAGGCCGTGGGCTTCGTAGAGGTGATCGGCCGGATCCGCCGCGTCCGCGCAAGCCGGCGACCCCGCCGCCCGCCGCACCGCCGCCCGCCGCACCGCCGCCCGCCGCACCGCCGCCCGCCGCACCGCCGCTCACCGGACCCGCACCCGGTGATCCGGAGCCCGGCGAGCCGGAGCCGGCCGGACCCGCCGACGAGCCCGGCCGGGCCGCTCCCGCCCCGCCGCGTCCGCGCAGGCCGCTCGCGCCCCGCAGGGAAGGCGAGGAAGACCGGCTCTCGATGACCGACCAGATGGAGCCGGTCGACGAGCAGACGCAGTACAAACGCAAGATCGACAACACGCTCGCCCGGTTCTCCGCAGCGCACGACGAGCTCGAGGCCGAGGAGAGCGAGCGCCGCGCGCGCAAGGAACGACTCGCGGCGCGGATCGAGCACACGCGCACGAAGCTCCAGGCGGTCGTCACCTCGAAGATCGGCGGACGCGGATCCGCGGTGTCCCGAGACCGCGAGTCAGGCGGCGAGGCCGGAGCGGGTGCCGACCGCGCCGAGCTGGACGGGGCCGACCCCGAGCAATCCGACCCCGAGCAATCCGACCCCGAGCAATCCGACACCGGACACGCCGAAGCCGGACACGGCGACGAGGACACGCCCTCGCGCACCCGGCTGCAGGAGAAGAAGAAGCGCAAGAACGACCGTGCGCGCCTGGCGAGCAAAACGCTGGCGATCGTCGCCGCGGCGCTGGTCTTCCTCGCCACGGGTGCGGCGTGGGGTGCGAAGACGTGGTTCGACTCGAAGTTCAACCAGATCGCCGCGCTCGACGAGAACTCGGCGCACATCATGCCCGGTCAGATCGGTGACGAGAACTTCATCGTCCTCGGCTCGGACACCCGTGAGGGTGCGGAGGCCGAGGAGGACGTCGGCACGGCCGCCGACGTCGGCGGAGCTCGGTCGGACACGCTGATGGTGGCGCACGTGCCGGAGGACCGCAGTCGTGCTGTCGTCGTGTCATTCCCCCGTGACCTGGAGATCTCCCGGCCTGCATGCGAGCGGTGGGACTCGGACTCCGGACGGTACGGCGAGGTGATGCCCGCCGCCGATCAGGTCAAGATCAACACGGCGTTCTCGGTCGGCGGGCCGAAGTGCGTGACGAAGGTGGTCCAGGAACTCACCGGGATGAAGATCAACCACTTCGTCGGCATCGACTTCCACGGCTTCAAAGGCATGGTCGACGCCGTCGGCGGTGTCAACGTGCAGATCGACAAGCCGATCGTCGACGAGACGCTCGGCAAGGTCGTCACGGAGACCGGGAACGTGAAGCTCAAGGGCGACCAGGCGCTCAACTACGTCCGCGCGCGGAAGGTGTACAGCGATCCGACGTTCTCGGACTACGGCCGCATGGAGCGGCAGCAGAAGTTCCTCTCGTCGCTGCTCGACACCACGCTCTCGAGCGACGTGCTGTTCAACACCGGCAAGCTGAGCAGGTTCATCGACGCGTTCACGCGGTCGACGTTCGGCGAGGGCATCGGCGTCGATCAGATGCTGACGCTGGCGCAGTCGATGCGCGGCTTCGACGCGGGCAAGGTCGAGTTCCTGACCGTGCCCACTGTCGGCGAGGCCAACGAACGCGGCAACGAAGTGCTGCTCGAAGGGGACTCGCAGGCGCTGTTCGACGCCATCATCGACAACACGCCGCTGCCGGGCGACGAGGCGTCGGCCGATGGGCCGCCCTCGGGTGACGGTTCGTCGGGTGGTCAGCCCGAGCCCGACGAGCAGCAGGCCGCGGAGCAACCGGCCAGCGCCTCGGCCCCCTGACCCGCCGGCGCGGCGGTGCGCGGGCGGCATCGAGCCGCCCGGGAGTTCTCACCGAGCTGTCGGTCCGCGTTCACCGACGGTTCAGATCTGGATTCGGCGTTAGGCCATCGCGGGCCGTAGAGTCAGCCGTATGCGGGACGCCTACAACCTCGAACTCGACAATCTCCGTGCTCAACTGGGTGACATGGTCCAGCTGGTGGCCGAAGCGATGGAGCTCGCGACGCGATCGCTGCTGCACCAGGACCTCGAAACCGCCGAGCAGGTCATCAGCGACGACGTGAAGGTGGACGACGCCCGGTCGGCGGCCGAGGAGAAGGCCTACGGCCTGCTCGCGCTGCAGGCCCCGGTCGCGACGGACCTGCGCATCGTCGTCGCGTCGCTGCACGCGGCGGAGAGCATTGAGCGGATGGGTGACCTGGCGCTGCACGTCGCGAAGGCCGCCAGGCGCAGGCACCCGGAACCGGTGCTGCCGCCCGACGTGCGGCCCGCGTTCGAGCGGCTCGGCGACGTGGACGTCCGCCTGGCCCGCAAGCTCGAGCGGGTCGTGCGGGGCGACGACGCGGAGGCCGCCAAGAGCCTCGAGGACGACGACGACGAGGTGGACGAGATTCACCGCAACCTCTTCACCGTGATCATGGACCGGGACTGGCAGCACGGTGTGTCCCCCGCTGTGGATCTCACGTTGCTGAGCCGGTTCTACGAGCGTTACGCCGACCACGCGGTCTCCGTGGCGCGCCGGATGCTGTTCGTCGTCACGGGGCGTATGCCAAATCACAGTGCCAGCGACGTCTGATCGACTGGCCCTAATCCGCTCGGGCTACACGTTGGACACGTGCCGTATGACCTGCGCATGTATTGCCGACAACAGTCAGTCACCCCTTGGTGATGTCGCTGTGACGTCGTCGGGACAACACGCCTCGTTCACCTTTCGTTCATTCGCTTCATGAAGCGGTGTCATGTCCCGCCCATAGCGTTCGACGCGGCACAAACCCCGAGCGGCGGCAGGAGCTCTGCCGCACCAGAACCCCGGAAGAGGTCAACTGTGAAGCGTTCCACCCTGGGCCGCGCCTTTGTTCTGCCGACGACGGCCGCGCTCGCGTTCGGTCTGGTCGCCTGCGGCTCCGCCAACGAGGAAGGGGCGGCGAGCGGCCCCACCATCAACGGTGCGGGTGCCAGTTCCCAGGAGGCGGCGCAGAGCGCGTGGCGTACCGGCTTCCTGGAGAGCAACGACGGAATGATCAACTACGACCCGGTCGGCTCGAGCGGTGGTCGGGAGCAGTTCACCAACGGCGGTGTGGACTTCGCAGGCTCCGACGCCTACCTCGACGACAAGGAGGTCAAGGCCGCGCAGGAGCGTTGCGGTGAGGGTGGCTTCGTCGAGGTTCCCGCCTACGTCTCCCCGGTCGCGCTGATCACCAACATCGAGGGTGTCGACAGCATCAAGCTGAAGCCGGAAACGATCGCCAAGATCTTCAACCAGAAGATCACCAAGTGGAACGACCCGGAGATCGCGGCCTCCAACGAGGGCGTCGACCTGCCGGACACCAGGATCGTCCCGGTGAACCGTGCCGACGGCTCCGGCACCACCGAGAACTTCGTCGAGTACCTCAAGGAAGCAGCGCCCGAGCAGTGGCCGCACGAGGTCAGCGACGAGTGGCCGGTGTCGGGTGGCGAGGCCGCGCAGGGCACCTCCGGTGTCGTCCAGGCCGTCAAGAACGGCAACGGCACCATCGGTTACGCCGACGCCAGCCAGGCCGGCGACCTGACGACCGTCGAGGTCGGTGTCGGTGACGAGTTCGTCAAGTACTCGCCGGAGGCCGCGGCCGCCGTGCTCGACGTCTCCGAGCGGGTCGAGGGCCGCGGCGAGAACAGCTTCGCCTTCGACCTGGCCCGCGACACCAAGGAGTCGGGCACTTACCCGATCGTGCTGGTCTCCTACGTCCTGGCCTGCAGCAACTACGACAATGCTGACAAGGCCACCATGGTCAAGGACTACCTGAACTACATGATCAGCGCCGAGGGCCAGAAGGCAGCCGAGGAGCAGGCGGGTTCCGCGCCGATCTCCGACGACCTGCGCTCGAAGGTGCAGCCGGCCGTCGAGTCCATCGGCTCGGCGAACTCCGGCAGCTGACACCCGTCGGCAATAGTCGCGAACGCGACAACGGGCGACCCCGAGTGGTGTCCCCGCACGGTCCGGGTGGTCTCCTCGACGATGAGGTGACCACCCGGACACACGCGTGTCAGGAGACTTGTTCGTGAGCCGGTTTGTGGCCCACCGCGGCGGCCGAACGCAAGAACGGAAGGAATAGAACGTGGCTTCCAGTACCGAGGCCCCGCCCCGGAAGAACCGGGTGCCGCGACGCCCGGGCGATCGCATCTTCGCCGGTGTTTCGACCGGGTCCGGTGTGCTGATCCTCGTGGCGCTCGCGGGTGTCGCGGTCTTCCTGGTGACGGAGGCCTGGCCGGCGCTCACGGCGCCCGCCGAGGACATCCCCGGTGGCCAGGGACTCGTCGTCTACATCTGGCCGCTGCTGTTCGGCACGCTGATCTCGGCGGTGCTCGCGCTGGTCATCGCCGTTCCGCTCGCGGTGGCGATCGCCCTGTTCATCACGTATTACGCACCGCGCAGCATCGCGAAGGCCCTTGGCTACATCATCGACCTGCTCGCCGCGGTGCCGAGCATCATCTTCGGCCTCTGGGGCATGAACGTGCTCGCGCCCGTCACGGTCGACCCGGCGTCGTGGCTGTCCCAGCATCTCGGCTGGATCCCGTTCTTCGCGGGTCCGCCGTCGTCGACGGGCCGCACCATGCTGGTGGCGATCATCGTGCTCGCCGTGATGGTCCTGCCGATCATCACCGCCGTCGTGCGCGAGGCGTTCACGCAGACCCCGCAGCTGCACCAGGAGGCCGCGCTCGCCATCGGCGCCACCCGGTGGGAGATGATCCGCATGGCCGCGCTGCCGTTCGGCCGCTCCAGCATCATCGGCGCCTCGATGCTCGGCCTCGGCCGCGCGCTCGGCGAGACGATGGCCGTCGCGATGGTGCTGTCGGCGTCCGCGGGTGGCATCACGTTCAACCTGATCAGCAGTGAGAACCCGCCGACCATCGCCGCGAACATCGCGCTGCAGTTCCCCGAGGCGACCGGCGTCGGTATGCACACGCTGATCGCGTCCGGTCTCGTGCTGTTCGCCATCACGCTGGTCGTGAACATGATCGCCCGCGCGGTGATCAACCGGCGCAAAGACTTCGACGGAGCCAACTGATGTCCACCTCGCTCACGACTCCCGAACGGGACCCGGATCTGCACACGCCGCTCGGCGGGGTGTCGCTCACGGCCGGTCAGCTGCCGCGTGGCGCCGCGCCGGGCACGCTCGTCGCGGCCGCGGTGGCGGGCCTGCTGCTGTGGCTGCTGGCCGGCTGGGCCGTCGTGCCGTGCGCACTGCTCGCCGCGGCCTCCTACGTGGTGATCGTCTACACCTGGTCGCGCGCTGTCGAAGGGCCGCGCAAGGCCACCGACCGGTTCGTCACGGCGCTCGTCTCCGGCGCGTTCCTGCTGGCGTTGCTGCCACTCGTCTCGGTGATCGTCACCGTGGTGTCGCGGGGTGCGGCGCGGTTCGACGCCGAGTTCTTCACGAACTCGATGCTCGGCGTCACCGGCGAAGGCGGCGGCATCTACCACGCGATGATGGGCACGCTGATCATCACGGGGCTCGCCACGCTGATCTCGGTGCCGATCGGCATGCTCACCGCGATCTACCTCGTCGAGTACGGCCGCGGCAAGCTCGCCAAGGCCATCACGTTCTTCGTCGACGTCATGACCGGTATCCCGTCGATCGTCGCCGGTCTGTTCGCCTACGCGCTGTTCGTGATGATGTTCGGACCCGGCGTGCGGATGGGCTTGGCGGGTGCCGTCGCGCTCAGCGTGCTGATGATCCCGACCGTCGTGCGTTCCACCGAGGAGATGCTCAAGCTCGTACCGAACGAGCTGCGCGAGGCCTCGTACGCGTTGGCGGTGCCCAAGTGGCGGACGATCCTGAAGGTCGTACTGCCGACGGCACTGGCTGGTATCGCCACGGGCGTCACGCTCGCGATCGCCCGCGTGATCGGTGAAACCGCGCCACTGCTGGTGACCGCGGGCCTCACCGACGGCGACAACTTCGATCCGACCGACGGACGTATGACGACCCTGTCGGTGTTCTCGTACTACGAGTATCAGAGCCCCGGTCTGTTCGCGGAGGCGTCGTTCGACCGTGCGTGGGGTGCGGCGCTGGTGCTGATGATCATCGTGATGCTGCTGAACCTCGTCGCCCGAGTCATCTCCAAGCTGTTCGCCCCGAAGACCCGCTGACGGCCCGGAAAGAGTAGGAAGTAACTGTGGCTAAGCGCATCGAGGTCAAGGACCTCGACATCTACTACGACAAGTTCCTCGCGGTGCAGGGCGTGTCGATGACGATCCAGCCGCGGTCGGTCACGGCGCTGATCGGGCCGTCGGGCTGCGGCAAGTCGACGTTCCTGCGCACGCTCAACCGGATGCACGAGCTCGTGCCGAACGCGCGCGTCGAGGGCTCGGTCGTCATGGACGACGACGACCTGTACGGGCCCAACGTCGACCCGGTGAACGTGCGTCGGCAGATCGGCATGGTGTTCCAGCGCGCGAATCCGTTCCCCACGATGTCCATCTACGACAACGTGGCTGCGGGCCTCAAGCTGAACAACAAGCGGCTGAAGAAGTCCGACATGGACGATCTCGTGGAGCGGTCGCTGAAGTCGGCCAACCTGTGGGAAGAGGTCAAGGACCGCCTGCACAAGCCGGGTTCCGGGCTGTCGGGTGGGCAGCAGCAGCGGCTGTGCATCGCGCGAGCCATCGCCGTGCAGCCCGAGGTGCTGTTGATGGACGAGCCGTGCTCGGCGCTCGACCCCATCTCCACGCAGGCCATCGAGGACCTGATGCTGGAGCTCAAGGCGAACTACACGATCGTCATCGTCACGCACAACATGCAGCAGGCCGCGCGCGTGTCCGACACCACCGGGTTCTTCAACCTGCAGGGCGTCGGCAAGCCCGGTGAGCTCGTGGAGATCGACGAGACGACGAGGATCTTCTCGACGCCGTCGCAGAAGGCCACCGAGGACTACATCTCGGGTCGCTTCGGCTGAGCCGCCGCCCCGGCTGCCCGGCTTCCCGCCGCCCGCCGTAAACAGTCGAGCACGCACTTCTGCGAGACCGCGCCTCGGTGCATGTCCTGTACTCAGGACGCCGTGTTGCGGGTTCCAGGGGCCGTGTTGCGCTTTCCGGGGCCCGTGTTGCGGGTCCCGGGGCTCGTGTGTTGCGCCCACCGTCGTCCGGTCGCACCCCTCATCGACGAGTTGCGCGCAGCTGTGTCCATGGGGCCGGGCTGCGGTGCCGGGCGCTGTTAGGCAGGGGCGAAAGCTCGGAGCGTCGCGTCGACGAGCGCGTCGGCGAAGGTGGCGTCGAGACCACCGGACCGGAGCAGCCAACGTTGAGTGAGCGGTGCGTAGAGCATGTCGAGCAGCAGGTCGAGGTCGGCGTCCCCGGCGAGCTGGCCTGCCTGCTGCGCGCTCCGCAGTCGCCGCAGTTTCGCCGCGCGAACGGGTGCGTCCATCTGCTCCCGGTAGGCCGTCGCGAGCTGCGGATCGTTCATGATCTCGGTGTGCAGTGCGCGAATGGGCGCTTGGAAGTCGTCGTCGGCGAACTCCTCGACCGTCGCCCGTAGGAGCGATTTGAGGTCCGTTCGGATGTCGCCGGTGTCGGGCAGTTCGATGTCGCCGGCGCTGTCCTGACTCAGGGCGAGCAGTGAGTCGAACACCACCGCCCCCTTCGACGGCCACCAGCGGTAGATCGTTTGCTTGCCGACTCCCGCTCGCGCCGCGATCCCCTCGATCGACAACTTTCCGTACCCGACTTCGGCGATGAGTTCCCTGGTCGCGGCGAGGATCGCCTGACGAGAACGTTCACTGCGACGGGGTCCCGACTCCGGTGCCATGGCGACATCGTACGGCGAAACGAGACGGTCCGTCTTGACAGCGAATGGCCGGAGGGCGGACTCTGGGTGCCATAACGAGACGGACCGTCTCGTCTCGTCTTGTCTCGTCATCGGAGGTAGGCATGTCCCGAAATTGGTTCATCACCGGTGCGTCCCGCGGACTCGGCCGGGCGTTCGCGGAGGCGGCGTTGGCGGCGGGAGATCGAGTGGTGGGCGTGGCTCGCGACGTCACTCCGTTGGCCGAGCTCGTCGCCCGAGCTGACGGCGCGTTGGCGACGTTCTCACTCGACGTGTCCGACCGGGCGGCGGTCCTGACCGGTGTGCGCAAAGCCTTCGACGAGTTCGACGGCATCGACGTGGTCGTCAACAACGCGGGCGGCGCGCTGCTCGGAATGGTCGAGGAGGTCACCGAGCAGCAGGTGCGAGAGCATTTCGACACGAACCTGTTCGGGGCGTTGTGGGTGTGCCAAGCGGTCGTCCCACTGTTGCGGGAGCAGGGCTCCGGTCACATCCTGCAGATCGCGACGATGCCGGGGGCCGGCGGCGGGTTCGCGTCGACGGGTCTCTACGGCGCGGGTAAGGCTGCGCTCGAGACGATCAGCGGCGCGCTCGCCATGGAGGTCGAACCGTTCGGGATCTCCGTCACGACCGTGCATCCCGGCGGATACGACACCGACCTGTTCGGCCGCGGGCTGACGACGACCGCCCCGAATCCGGCGTACGCGCCGCTGCGTGAACGCCTCGACGCGATGTTCGGCGAGGCCGAGGATTTCGATCCGGCGCGGGCGGCCGAGGTGCTGCTGAAGATCGTCGACCTCGACGAGCCGCCGCGGCGCATCATCCTCGGAGGTGCGGCCTACGACATGTCGATGGACATGTTCCGCGCGAGGACTGCCGAGTTCGCGAAGTGGGAGGCGTTGAGCAGGCAGGGTGATTGACAGGGAGTCCGGCGTGCAGATGCGCGCACGAACGCAACACGGGCCCTGGGGAACGCAACACGGCGGGTGCCGCCTGCGTCAGGTGCGGAGGAAACGTACGTGGGGGTGGCCTTCGGGGCTGCTCGTGACCTCGGCCTTGACGTTGTAGACCTGCAGGATCAGTTCCTCGGTCAGCACGTCCGCGGGGTTGCCCGTCGCGACGACGACGCCGTGATCGAGTAGGACGATCTCGTCGCAGTACATCGCGGCGAGGTTCAGGTCGTGCAGGGCGATCACGGACGTCACGGGCAGCGAGGCGAGCAGGTCGAGGAGTTCGAACTGGTGCTGCACGTCGAGGTGGTTGGTCGGCTCGTCGAGGAGCAGTTCCCGCGGGCGCTGGGCGAGTGCGCGGGCGATCTGCACCCGCTGGCGTTCGCCGCCGGAGAGGGTCTGCCACCGTTGCGCGGCCTTCGCCGTCATGCCGGTCTGTTCCAGCGCCTCGTGGACGGCCGCATCGTCGTCGGACGACGCCGCGAGCCACGCGCGCCGATGTGGCACCCGCCCGAGTCCGACGACGTCGCGCACCGTGAGCGGGATCTGCGTGTCGGAATGCTGTTCGACGACGGCGACCCGTTGCGCCAGCGTCCTTCTGGGCACGTCGGTCAACTCGCGACCGTCCACAGTGACCAGACCAGCCGACGGTTTCAGCACTCCGGCCAGCACCCGCAGCAACGTCGATTTGCCCGACCCGTTCGGCCCGAGGATGCCCACCGTCGAACCGTCGGCCGGGGCGACGCTCACGCCGTCGAGCACGAGCCCGCCGCCGAGCGACCGCGACACCCGCTCCGCGGCGAGGCCCACGTCGACAGGGTGATCCGTCATCGCGCTCCCCGGGAACCCGTCGCGGCCCGAGTCGTCGCCGCGTATCGCCGGTCCGTCATTGCGCACCTCGCGAGCGGTAGAGGATCAGCACGAACGCCGGTACGCCGATCAGCGCCGTGACGACCCCGACCGGCACCTCCTGCGGTTCCAGCACGGTCCTCGCGACGGTATCGACCCACACCAGCAGCACCGCCCCCGCCAGCGCGCTCACCGGCAGCAGCCGTGCGTGCCCGGGGCCGGTGACCAGCCGCGCGGCATGGGGCAGCACGAGGCCGACGAACCCGATCGCCCCGACGGAGCTGACGAGCACGGCCGTGAGCAACGCCGTCACCGACATCAGCACCACGCGGGTGCGCCCGACCGCGACGCCCAGCGTGGACGCCGCGTCCTCACCGAACGCGAACGCGTCCAGCGACCGCGCGTACCCGCCGCACACCAGGAGCGTTCCGGCGAGCACCACGGCGCAGGTCAGCACCTCGGACCAGCCCGCGTTCGCCAGCGACCCGAGGAGCCAGAACAGCACGCCGCGGGTGGTCTCGGCGTCGGCGGAGGTCAGCACGATGAACGACGTCAGTGCCGACAGCAGCTGCATCACCGCCACGCCGGAGAGCACAACGCGGTCCGTCGTGCCGCCGAGGGTGTGGCTGAGGGTCAACACCAGCGCGAACGAGGCCACCGCGCCGAGGAACGCCCCGCCGGACATGGACAGCACGCCACCGCTCACGCCGAGCACGACGACGAGCACCGCACCCGTCGATGCGCCCGACGACACCCCGAGCACGAACGGGTCGGCGAGCGGGTTGCGCAGCAGCGACTGCATCACGACACCGCACACCGCGAGGCCGGCGCCGCACACGGCGGCCAGCAACGTGCGCGGCAGGCGCAGGTCCCAGATGATGCCGTCGCGCAGCACCGACAGGGTCGGCTCGGCGAGTCCGACGCGGGACAGCAGTGTCGCCCAGACGTCGCTGACGCCGATGTCGGCCGGTCCGATCGTGACGGCCACTCCGATCGAGGCGAACAGCACGAGGCAGCCGCCGAGAAGCAGCAGCGGCAGTCGCGACCGCTCCCTCGGCGGGGCTTTCGCCGCCGGAGCGGAGGTCACGCGACCCGTCGTCACGGTGATCACCGTGCCAGTCCGAACTCACGGAGCTTGGTCGCGAGTTTCGCGGCGCCGTCGACGGTGCGGATCGTCGGGTTCAGCGCCTGGCCGGGGAGCCGCACGTAGCGTTTCCGCTTGACCGCGGTCATGTCCTGCGTGACCGGGTGGGATTCGAGGAAGTCGATTTTGGACTCGGCCGATTCCGCGGTCTGCTCGCGCCGGGTCAGATCGCCGAGCACGATGACGTCGGGGTCGCGTTCGGCGACGTTCTCCCAGCCCGACTGCGGCCACTCGGCGTGGGTGTCGTCGAACGCGTTGTCGGCGCCGACTGCACGGGTCATGATGCCCGGTGCACCGCAGCATCCGGCGAGGTACGGCGAGTCGGAGTTGGCGAACCAGTACAGCACCGACGTTCCGGACGCGTCGACGTCGAGGCCGTCGAGCCGTCGCTGCAGCCCGTCGATCAGCTGCTGCCCGCGCTGCTCGACGTCGAAGATCCGCGCCAGGTCGCGGATCTCGCCGTACAGCACGTCCATGGTGAGCGGTTTCGACCGGCTGCCGTCGCCGGAGCCGCTGTTGTCCTTCGCGGCGCAGTCGGTCGGCGAGAGGTACGTCGGCACTCCCAGCTCTTCGAACTGGTCGCGCGTGGCGACGCCGCCCTTGCCGAGCGTCGCGGCGAACGATCCGCTGACGAAGTCGGGCTCGGCGTCGAGCACCGATTCGAACGACGGCATGTTGTCGGCCAGCCGGGGAATGCCGTCGGCGGCCTGTTTCAACTCGGGCAGTACCGGATCGGTCCACATCGAGGTGCCGACGATGCGGTCCTCGAGGCCGAGGGAGAGCAGGATCTCGGTGCTCGCCTGGTTGAGGGATACGACGCGCTGCGGCGGTTCGTGCACCTCGGTGGTGCGTCCGCAGTTGTCGATCGTGCGCGGGAAGCCGGGCGCGGCCTGCTCTCGCCCGCCCGCGGGTCCGCCGCAGGCTGCGAGGCCCACGGTGAGGCAGGTCGACAGCAGCAGCGCCGCGGAGGTGCGGGCGGGGCGTGATCGTCGCGGGAAGATCGGCACAGCGTTCCCTTGATGTCGAGGGCCCATGCGCGGAGCCCGCAGTCGGACCGGTTACCGGCTCGCCGGAGCCGGGGCCAGCAGGTCTTCGGACTCGGGGTCGTCCGGCCGGAACGCCTTCCCGCCGCCCGCACGGGCCGTTGAGGCGCGTGCCAGGCTGCAGTGGCGTGTGTTCCGGCCGTCACCCTCACCGCTGCGCGTCAGCTCCGGATTCGCACCGGATTCCCTGACTCACGTCACCCGTGAGTGCGGCTGGCCTCTCGCGACGCTACCACCGGGTGGCGCGGGGCAGGCCGTCACGTGCGCACCCTCACCCCGGGTCGGCAGTCGCGTACTGAACGTCCACTTCGTACGGTGTGAACCCCAGCCTGCGGTAGACCGCCACCGCGGGCGCGTTGTCGCCCTCGACGTAGAGGATCACCTGGCTCAGACCACGTTCGGCCAGGTGGTGCAGGCCCGCGACGGTCAGTGCGCGACCGAGACCGCCGCCCTGCGTGTCCGGGTCGACGCCGACGACGTACACCTCGCCGGCCGCCTTGCCGCCGAACTTCGCCGGGTTCGGCGGGTGGACCTTCGTCCAGTGGAAGCCGATCACGGTGCCCGCCCGTTCGGCGAGGAAGAACCCGTCGGCGTCGAACCAGTCCTCACGCTCGGTCGCGGCCAGGTCGTCGACCGTCAGCGCGCCCTGCTCCGGGTGCCAGTCGAACGCGCGGGCGTTGACGTCGATGACGGCCTGCTCGTCGGAGCCCGGCCGGAACGTGCGGAGGGTGACTCCCTCCGGAGGGGTCGGTTCGGGCCAGTCGGCGCCCGCCGTGTCGACGTGCATGATCAGCAGTTCGCGGCTGCGCAGCAGGCTGTGGTGTTGGGCGAGCCTGGCGGCGCCGGGCTGGTCGCCGTGCGCCCACACCCGGAGGTTCCGCGGGTACTCCGCCAGCAGCGCCTCGGTCAGTGCGGCGCCGTGGCCGCGGCGGCGGTGCTCGGGGTGTACGACGAGCTCGGCGACCTGTCTGCCGAAGGCGTCGCCCGACACGTCGACGTGGGCGACGCCGACGAGGTCACCGGCCACGGTGCCCAGTAGATATCGGCCGCCGGAGAATTCGCCGGGCAGCGGACCGTCCGGGTCGACCTCGGGTTTGCCGTCGACGCCGCGCGCCGCCGTCAGCAGCGTGCGCACCGCGGCGGTGCGTTCGTCGTCCAGGTTCTCGGCCCAGTGCAGCTCCAGCATGTCCGACAGGCTAGCCGGGCGGGCGCTGCCCGTGCCCCGATCGTCCGGCCCGTGGGACCGCGGCGCGTCGCCGGAGCCTGCCGCGTCGCTCGCCGGGCCGTGGAAGCCGGGATCGTGGACGCCGGGGCCGTCAGCGTCCGGAGTACTCGGCGGGGGCGGGTCCTGCCATGGGCCCTGTGGAGTGCCCCCCGCCGGGGTTACCCCCTTTTACCGGACCCGTTGACTTGGCGGGACGCTCGAACTTGTAGCCGACGTTGCGCACGGTGCCGATCATCTGCTCGTGCTCGGGGCCGAGCTTCGCGCGCAGTCGCCGCACGTGGACGTCCACGGTGCGGGTACCGCCGAAGAAGTCGTACCCCCACACCTCCTGCAGCAGCTGGGCACGCGTGAACACGCGGCCCGCGTGCTGGGCGAGGTACTTGAGCAGCTCGAACTCCTTGTAGGTGAGTTCGAGGGTGCGCTTGCGCAGCCGGGCGGTGTAGGTGGCCTCGTCGATCACCAGGTCGCCCACGCGCAGTTCGGCGTCGACCTGAGGGGCACCACCGTCGCGCGTCGTGGCCAGGCGCAGGCGGGCGTCGACCTCGGCGGGACCCGCGGTCGGCAGCAGGATGTCGTCGGTGCGCCACTCCGAGTTGACGGCGACGAGGCCGCCCTCGCCGACGACCGCGATGACCGGTGTCGTCGCCTCCTCGTCGCCTGCGCCCTTGAGCAGGCGGCTCAGGCTCTTGGCCGATGCGAGATCCGAGCGTGCGTCCAGCAGGATCACGTCGCGGTGACCTGCGTCCAGCAATGCGGTGACCTCGGGTGCGCGCACGCGTACGGTGTGCGGAAGCAGGTCGAGGGCGGGCAGCACCGAGGTGGCGTCGGATTCCGCAGTCAATACCAGCAGGTCCAGGCTCATGGCCACCGCCTCACAGTGTTTTGAGCGCCTCGGGTCGGGCTCGGGCTGGTTGTCAGTGACAATAGCGCCGACGCCCCGCGGGTGTCTGCAATCGTGAAACGGGCATCACAAATCGTGGAACGAGCAGCACGTGGGACGGTCATCACCACGTGGAACAGTCATCACACAGTGTCGTGCTTACGATTTCGCTGTCCGCCCCGATCACATTGTGTATGCCGGAGGTGTCGGCCGCTGCCGTTTCCAGTGTCCGACACAACCAGCCAGACGCCGATTGAGAGCCGCTTGTGAGTGACACCGTGTCCACCCCATCGAAGCCGTCCTCGCCACGTTCGGGGCGCCGCGTGCGCAGGATCGTGACGGTCGTGCTCGTGGTGGTGGCCGTGCTGGTCGGTGTCGATTTCGCCGGTGCGGCCTTCGCCGAGCACACGGTGTCGCAGAAGGCTCGCCAGCAGCTGGGCCTCGACAGCGATCCCGAGGTGGGCATCGGCGGGTTCCCGTTCCTCACGCAGGCGATCTCCGGCGAGTACGGCCACATCACCGTCGAGGCGAAGTCGGTGCCGGTCCAGGACGTGCTGCGCGACGTGGACATCAAGGCCGAGCTGTACGACGTCGACGCCCCGCTGTCGGACCTGACGCAGGGCAACGTCGACAACGTCACGATCGACCGGGTCGAGGGCGAGGTCACGCTCAAGGCCAGCGACATCAACCGGGTCAGCCCGCTGGACAACATCGAGGACCTGCAGATCGCCGCGTCCAGCGAGTCCTACGTGCGCAACGGCGAGGGTTCCGGTGAGCAGGCCACCGACCCCGACGACAGCGCGAACACCGGTGGCGACGCCGACAACGCCCCCGCCGACGGGTCCGGCGAAGGGGAAGGCTCCGACGGTGACGCCGCGAACGGGCAGAACGGTGACGACAACGACGACGGCTCCGCGGGGATCCGACTGTCGGGCAAGGTGCGGGTCGCGGGTGTCGAGCAGGAGATCTTCGCGTTCGCGATCATCGAGCTCGACGGCTCCAACGTGAAGATCACGCCGCACCGGTTGCAGTTCGGGAATGACCAGGAAACGACCGTTGTTCCCCAGGCGGTGCAGCAGCAGTTGCTGCCGAGCTTCGAGGCCGACATCAACACCGGCGACCTGCCGTTCACCGTGACGCCCACCGCCGTGGCGGCATCGCCGGACGGCATCACCGTGCGCGGCGAGGCGAAGGATGTCAGGTTCACCGGCGGGGACGCTTCCCGCTGACGGGTCTCTCCGGCGGCGCTGCGGCCGGTAGTGGGTACGACGGGAGGAACGGATGACGGGATTGATCGTCGCCGGCGTGACGATCGTCGCCGCGGTCGTCGTCGGCCTGGTCGTGCGTTCCCGCAATGGGCGGATCCGCACCTCCGGCGACGGCGGGACCGTGACGTCCGCCGCCCCGGGCGGGCGCGCGCAGGACGGAGTCGCGCCGGACGGAGTGTCGGCCGACGGAGCCGCGCTGGCCGGGCTGCCCGCCGATGTGCGGGACGCGCTCACCGGCGAGCCCGCGGACGTGACGCTGGTGCAGCTCTCGACGACCTTCTGCGCCCCGTGCAGGCAGGCGCGGGCACTGCTCACGCACGTCGCGGAACGCACCGACGGCCTGCGCCACGTCGACCTCGACGTCACCGACAAGCCCGGCATCGCCCGCGACCTGGGCGTGCTGCGCACGCCGACCACGATCGCCTACGCCCGATCGGGTGTGGAATTACTGCGTGTGTCCGGTGTGCCGAAGCAGGAGGAACTGCTCGCTGCACTGGAACCGCGACTGTCGGGTGCCCGACGGCCCATCGCGGAGCGCCCCGAAGGCGGCCGTCCCACAGAATGAACACGGTTCCCGCTCCTGGGAAGCCTGAGTAGGCTTGCCGCCGTGGACAGGCCGGATTCTCACCTCCTCGCGCTGGGTGTCGAACTCACCCAGCGGCGCGCGGTTGACTTCTGCCGCGTGCGTAGCAGCCTGTGTACGTCGGCTCACGCACCGAGTCGGCAGTGCGCGCGCAGCTCGAGTCGCTGACTCCGCCGCAGGAGGCAGCCAGTCCAGGAGGTGTCATGTCCACCCAGCCAGCGGTCGACCCGCGTGGTCCCCGGTTCGCCGCGATCGTCACCACGGTCGTGCTGGTGGTGGTGCTCGCAACCGACTGGTGGCCACTGCTGGCTGCGCAGACGGTGGTCTTCGCGATCGGCGCGTTCGTCGGGCTCAGGCCTGCGCCGTACTCGGTGCTGTACCGGCTGCTGGTCGCGCCGCGACTGCAGCCGACCGGCGAGCGTGAGGACGCGGCGCCGCTGCGGTTCGCCCAGGCGGTGGGGTTCGCGTTCGCGCTGGTGGGAACCATCGGGTATGCCTTTGGCGTGACCGCGGTCGGCATCGTCGCCACGGCGCTGGCCCTGTTCGCGGCATTCCTCAACGCTGCGTTCGGCTTCTGCCTCGGTTGCGAGATGTACCTGCTGCTGCAGCGCCTCTCGCCGCGTGCGGGGAGTGCCTCGTGACAGGTGCCCGCCGCACCGCCCGGTCCGCCACACCGCGGGCAGCAACACCGACATCAGCAACACCGACAGTCGCATTCGCATCCGAACACGAGTAACAGAAAGTGAGTTCCGCTCCATGAGCCGTGAAGACGTCCTGGTCACTACGCAGTGGGCCGAGGAGAACCTGAACACCCCGGGTGTCGTGTTCGCCGAGGTCGATGAAGACACGACCGCGTACGAAGGCGGTCACATCCCGGGCGCCGTCCGGATCGACTGGAAGACCGAACTGCAGGACCAGGTGCGCCGCGACTTCGTCGACAAGGCGGGCTTCGAGAAGCTGCTGTCGGCCAAGGGAATCAGCAACGACGACCTCGTGATCCTGTACGGCGGCAACAACAACTGGTTCGCCGCGTACGCCTACTGGTACTTCAAGCTCTACGGCCACGACAAGGTCAAGCTGCTCGACGGCGGCCGCAAGAAGTGGGAGCTCGACGGCCGCGACCTGGTCAAGGAGGTTCCGGACCGGCCCGCCACGGACTACAAGGCGTCCGACCAGGACCTGTCGCTGCGCGCCTTCCGCGACGAGGTCGTCGACGCGATCAGCACCAAGAACCTCGTCGACGTGCGTTCGCCCGACGAGTTCTCCGGCAAGCTGCTCGCCCCGGCGCACCTGCCGCAGGAGTCGGCGCAGCGTGCGGGGCACATCCCGTCGGCGCTGAACGTGCCGTGGGCGCAGACTGCCAACGAGGACGGCACCTTCAAGACCGCCGATGAGCTCAAGGAGCTCTACGAGGAGGCGGGCCTGGACACCTCCAAGGCGACGATCGCCTACTGCCGCATCGGCGAGCGCTCCAGCCACACGTGGTTCGCGCTGCACGAGCTGATGGGCCTGAAGGACGTCAAGAACTACGACGGTTCGTGGACCGAGTACGGCTCGCTGGTCGGCGTGCCGGTCGAGACCGGTTCGAACGGAGGAAAGTGACATGACGGACGGATGCGGAGCTCCCGAGCAGACGGCGGTCGTCACCGGTGAGGACACCGGTGACCAGGTCGTTGTCGCGGGCAAGGTGACCGGCGGCGAGGGTGCGCTCGGCGGCGCCTACGTGCGGCTGCTCAACGCCGACGGCGAGTTCGCGGGTGAGGTGCAGGCCTCCCCCGAGGGCGACTTCCGGTTCTACGCCGCGCCGGGCGAGTGGAAGGTGCGCGCGCTGCACCGCAGCGGCAACGGCGAGGCCACTGTCGACGCCGCGGGCCCCGGCCTGCACCAGGTGACGATCGCGGTCGCCTGAGCCGAACCGGGCACAGCCCCACCGGGCGCCGCCCGAACCGGGCACCGCCCGAACCGGGCACAGTCCCACCAGGGAAAACTCTACGGGTGTGGGCAGCCCTGAAGACGAGGAAGAGCCCCGCGGACCGGCCGGTCCGCGGGGCTCTTCCATGCGCATGTCCTGCACTCAGCACCGCGTGTCCTGCACTCAGCACCGCATGTCCTGCACTCAAGTCCGCGTTCCGGCGCTCAGCCATGCGTGTCCTGTGCCCGCCCGTCGCCCGCGACCGCCCCCCAATGGCGCACTGACACGCGGCGGCGCTCTCGCGTGCTCTGCACTCCTGTTGCAGATTTCTGGGCCGTGTTGTCCCCAAGGTTGTGGATAACGGGCGGAGCTGTGGACAAGTTGCCCCGGAGGCACGGTCACGGACACCTGCGCCCGAGCAGTTGCAGCAACCGTTTCGGCAGCGACACCGGAGCGCTGACCAGATTCATCGGCGCGAACGCGGGCGACACGAAGAACGCCTGCAGCATCTCCGTCGAGAAATCCGGAGCCTGATCGCGGAACCGGCGAGCCGAAGCGACCATGACTGTCCTTTCTCGACGTCGCGCACCCAGGAAGTGCGCGCCGTCGAACAGGGACATCAGCAGTGCGTCAGGGTTGTTGAAGCGGAACATCGGTGCGGCGATCTGGGGTGTGCGCGAGTGCGCGTCCGCGACGAGATCGGCGACGGGTCCGGAGTATCGGCGCACGGCCGCATACGGCAGCGCCACGGAGCCGACACCGAGGAGCGCCTGCGGCGCGGGCATGCTCCACGTGCTGCACTCGAAGACCGGTCCGACACCTCCATCGGGCCCCGCGACGCGGGTGGCCGCAGGAGGTTGCCATCGCAGGACGTCGGCGGTGGGGTTTACGGAGGCGGACCGCTGCGCCGGGTCCGCTGAGCTGAGTCCGTTGCGCCGAGCGCGTCGAGCCGCCATACCGAAGCCGCCACGCCGAAGCCGGATGTCGGCCGGCCAGGTCACCCCTGTGCGGCGCCGCCGCGGCCGTCGCCCGCCATGTGGCGCGAATCGTGGCTGGCGACCACGTCGGCAGGCGTCAGTTCCAGGACGACCCGCCGCGGGCTGGACAACAACTGCAGGAACCGGTCGGTGCCCGTGGGAGCGAGTCGGCGGGCGAGTGTCGGCAGCAGCTCGGCGACCGCGGCGGGATCGCGGTGCACAGTGACCTCGCCCCGCACCGACAGCATCCGCCGCCCCGGCAGGTCGGTGCCCGCGTTCGACACGACCACGCACGCGCGTGGGTCACGGTCGACGCCCCGCACCTGGGCGCGGCCGTCGACGCTCGTGAACCAGAAGCGCCCGTCGTCGTAG
Organism: Prauserella salsuginis; assembly: GCF_024648885.1. Taxonomy (GTDB): domain Bacteria; phylum Actinomycetota; class Actinomycetes; order Mycobacteriales; family Pseudonocardiaceae; genus Prauserella; species Prauserella salsuginis. The sequence goes on from NZ_JANBBF010000010.1 coordinate 312,672, forward strand.
GCGAAGCTGAGTACGACGGCGGCGGGTGCGCCGTCGTCGGCGGTGAACACGAAGGTGCACTCGGTCTGCGTGCCGAGCAGTTCGGCGCGGGCGTCGGCGGTCAGCCGGGCACCGCGGAGGTCCTCGATGTCGCGGGTCCCCACCGGCGGCGGTGCTGCGCCGTCGCGACCTCCACGGCCTGTCTCGTCATCGTGCACTGCGACCACCCGTCCCTCCTGTCGCGCCTCCGCCGTCGACGCAGACACGGGTATTGATTATCACAATTTACCGCCGGATGTCACGGCACGGACCACCATGCGGCGCCCGTGTACGCAGCGTCGCCGGGGTCGGGTGCGGGTCCTCCGTAAGTATCGAATCCGTCGGTGAACCGCCGCGAAGGCGTTAACGTCGGCAGGGGGCCGATTCCCGCTTGGAGGGACGATGACGAGCTCGCGGAACAGCACCTCGCGGAACCGGACACTGTCGGCGCTGTCTGGGGCAGCACTCGTCACCGGACTGGTGATGGCCCCGGCGTCCGCGCTGGCCGCACCACCCGTGCCCGCCAACGACGCCGGCGGGCCCGCGGAAGTCGTCCGCTCCGACCTCGGTGCCGCCGCGATCGAATGCGAGACGGCCATGGGCACCGACCCGTTCTATCCCGGCGAATCGGCGTCGCAGATCTACGACGATCGCTACAGCCGCGGGGCGGCGGTGCCGTACCTCGACGAGGGCTTCACGCCACAGGGGCTCGGTTACTGGGAGGACTGGGACGGCAGTGGTGGAGACCTGCTGCTGGTCACGGCGTACAAGAGCGGTGAGCACTCGCGTATCTACGGCATCGAGGCCGGTAGCGGTGACCACATCGGGTCGGTCGACATCGCCGAGGCGCACGTCGGCGGCATCGCGGTGGTGGGCGGCTGGGCGTTCGTTCCGGGGAACGGGTCCGACCGCATCCGCAAGTACGACCTGGGAGAGCTGCGGACTGCGATGACCGAGGCGGGCATTCCGAATCTGGCGCAGACCGGCACGTCGCAGGAGGTGCCCGCGGCGTCGTTCCTCGGCTCCGGCGGCGACACGCTGTACTCCGGCAAGTTCAACGAGACCGGCCGCGGCTACATGCACGACTACTCGGTCGCCGCGGACGGCACCCTGACGCAGGGCACCGAGTACGAGGTGCCGAAGAAGACGCAGGGCATGACGGTGGCCGATGGCACGTTCATCTACAGCACCTCCTACGGCCGGACGAACCGCAGCAACATCTACACCGTCGACGAGGGCGCCACCGACATCGACCCGTCCGCGAAGTGCTACCGCGCTCCGAGCATGTCCGAAGGCGTGACCGACCACGGCGGCCGGCTCTACGTGCTGTACGAATCGGGCTCGTCGAAGTTCACCGACCCGGGCCCGCGCAACGACATCGAACACCTCCACGAAGCCGACGTCGCCGACGCGATCGACTTCTGAGGCCCGCGTTCGGCGCGCCGCGGCCTGGTCGGGGCCGGGCGAGGGGCCGGGCCGGCGGCCTCATGCCTGCGCGAGGAGCCGCTGTGCGGCGCCCGCGTCGGTGACGAGGGTGTTGACCATGCCCGACCGCAGCACCGCGGCGATGGCGTCGGCCTTGCCTGCCCCGCCGCCCAGGGCGATGACCTCGGGGACGCGTTTCAGTTCGGGGACGCCGACCGCCAGCACGTGGTGGCCGGGGTGACCGGCGAGTTCGTTGCCGTCGGCGTCGAAGAGCCGCGCGGCGACCTCGGCGACGGCGCCCTTGCGGGCCAGCTCCTCGCGCTGTTGTTGCCCGAGCACGCTGTAGACGGTGGATTGCCCGCTCCGCCACGCGCCGATGCTGACGACCGCCGTGGTGATCCTGGCGAACCGCTCGAACGCCTCGGCGATGCCGGGCTGTTGCCGCAGTGTCTGCGCGGTGCGGTGATCGGGCAGCACCAGTGGGCCGAAGATGGGGAATGCCTCGCCGCCGGACACCGCCGCGATCCGGCGGACCGTTTCGACGGAGCGGTCCGCCGAGTGCTCCCGGGTGTCGATCCGTGACGAGACGCCGCACAGCTGCACCACGGGACAGCGTGCGAGTCCGCGCAGGGAGTCGGTCATCGCGTTGACGGTCCGGGCCCAGACGACGCCCAGCACGTCGTCCTCCGTGATCAGCTCGGTCAGCAGGTCGGCGGCCATCGCACCGAGGTGCTTGCGCAACTCGATCTCGGTGCGCTGCGCTCGTTCGAGCACCAGGGCACGCCGCAGCCCGTACGCGGCCGCCACCTCGTCGGACAACGTCGGCTCGAGCGGCGCAGGCACGTCGAACTCGACCCTGATCAGCCCGCTGTCGCGTGCCTGGTCCAGGATTCTCGCCACCTTGAACCGGCTGATGCCGAACTCCTCGGCGATTTCCAGCTTCGATGTGCCCTGGACGTAGAACCGCCTGCCGATCGACGTGGCGAGCAACAATTCGGCCGGTCCAGGTCCCTCACGGCGCCCTGTCCTGCTCATATGAGCAACTTAGCACGAACTTCGCCTGGAAACGTTGACTTCACATCGAGCCGAAGCATTCAATGCAGCTGTCAGTCAACGTTCAGGCAGTGAGCAGCGGCGCTCAAGTGAGCGCCTATTCGGCTCGGGTTGACCCTGATCGGCCGCTCCGACGTCGCAGCGGATGCCACCGAGGTGACATCGGACAGGTCGTGGAGGCCGGAGGAACCGGGCCGGCACTGCCCGAGTGAGCATCAGGAGGGTGGCGCCTCATGCGGGCCGCGATCATCGATACGCCGGGCTCGGTACGCGTCGGCGACGTCCCAGACCCCAAGCCGGCCGACCACGACGTCGTCGTGGCCGTGGGCGCGTGCGGCATCTGCGGTACCGACCTGCACATCGCCGACGGGCATTTCCCGCCGACGCCGTACCCCATCGTCCCCGGTCACGAATTCGCAGGCCGGATCGTCGAGGTCGGAGCCAATGCGCCCGGCGGGTTCTCCGTCGGCGACCGCGTGGCCGTCGACCCGTCGCTGTTCTGCGGCCACTGCGGTCCGTGTCGCGCGGGCCACGGCAACCTGTGCGCCAACTGGGGCGCCACCGGCGACACCGTCGACGGCGCCTTCGCCGAGTACGTCGCCGTGCCCGCCGCCACCTGCTACCGCATGCCCGAGGGGATGACGTACCAGGAGGGCGCGCTCGTCGAACCGGTGTCGTGCGCGGTCCACGGCGTGCGGCGCATCGGCGTCGAGGCAGGCGAACGGTTCCTCGTGCTGGGGGCGGGCACGATGGGCCTGATCATGCAGCAGCTGCTGCAACGAGCGGGTGCGGCCGTCACGATGGTCGACCGCAACACCGAACGGCTCGGCAGGCCGCGCGAACTCGGTGCCGAGGTCGCGGTCGCGGACGTCTCCGAACTCGGCGACGAGAAGTTCGACGCCGCGGTGGACTGCACCGGTGCCGTCCCCGCGATCGAGGCCGCGTTCGACTCGCTGCGCCGCGGCGGCCGTCTCCTCGTGTTCGGGGTCGCACCCGAGGAGGCGCGCGTGTCGCTGTCGCCGTTCCGCATCTACAACGACGAGATCACCATCGTGGGCTCGATGGCGGTGCTGCACAGCTACGGCGCGGCGCTGAACCTCGTGGCCACCGGGGCGATCGACACGTCCTCGCTACTCACCGAGAGCCTGCCGCTGGAGCAGTTCGGCGACGCGCTGCAGCTCATGCGCAGCGGTCAGGGGCTGAAGACACAGGTGCTGCCGGGGGCGGCCGATGCGTAGGCCGAGGCCACGGCGACGCGGATTCCTCGCACGGTTGGGGATTCTGCTGACCGCCGTGCTGCCCGCAGCAGGGTGCGCGGGCGCGGGCGCGCTCGGCGCAGGCGGCGAGACGTTGGTCATCGCGATCGTGTCGAACCCGCAGATGGAGGACGCCGTCGCGCTCTCGCACCGCTTCGAGGCTGAGCACCCCGGTGTGCAGCTGAAGTTCGTGCAGCTGCCGGAGAACCAGGCACGCGCGAAGATCACCGCGTCGGTCGCCAACGAGGGCGGCGAGTTCGACGCCGTGATGATCAGCAACTACGAGACGCCGCAGTGGGCCGAGAACGGCTGGCTGGAGAACCTGCAGCCGCGCATCGACGCCGACCCGAGCTACGACACCGGCGACTTCATCCCGAGCATCCGGGAAGCACTCTCGCATCAGGGCGACATGTACGCCGTCCCGTTCTACGGCGAATCGTCCTTCGTCGCCTATCGCGAGGATCTGTTCGCGAAGGCGGGGCTGGAGATGCCCGCCAACCCGACATGGGAGCAGATTCGCGGTTTCGCGAAGCGCCTGCACGACCCGGAGCACGGCATCGCGGGCATCTGCCTGCGCGGCAAGCCCGGGTGGGGCGAGAGCCTCGCGCCGTTCAACACGGTCGTGAACACCTTCGGCGGCCGCTGGTACGACGAGAACTGGAACGCGAAGCTCGACTCGCCGGAGTTCCGCGAGGCATGGAACTTCTACATCGACCTGGTGCGCAACCACGGCGAGGTCGGCGCCTCCTCGGCGGGGTTCCAGGAGTGCGGCAACCGATACGGCCGTGGCCAGGCCGCCATGTGGTACGACGCGACCGTCATGGCCGGCACCAACGAGGACCCGCAGAGCAGCGAGGTCGTCGGCGAGTCGGGATACGCGCCCGCGCCGCGGCAGCAAACCGAGGCGGGTGGCTGGCTGTACACGTGGTCGCTCGCCATTCCGAAGGTCACGGAGAACAAGGACACGGCGTGGGAGTTCCTCCGCTGGATGACCGGCAAGGAGTTCGTGCAGACCGTCGGCGACGAGTTCGGGTGGAACCGCGTGCCCACCGGATCCCGGAACTCCACGTACGACATCCCGCAGTACCGGAAGGCCGCGGAAGCCTACGCACAGCCCACGTTAGACGCCATCAGCGTGGCCGACCAGCAGCACACGATGACGAAACCCGTGCCGTACGAGGGGATCCAGTTCCTGAGCATCCCCGAGTTCCAGGACCTCGGCACGCGGGTGTCGCAGCAGCTATCGGCCGCGATCGCAGGGCAGAAGACCCCGGAGGAAGCCCTTCAGCAGGCACACGAGTACGCGGTGACGGTCGGCAAGTCGTATCAGGAGAGCGGAGAATGACACCGAAACACACCGTGGCGGGAGGTGAGCGATGATCACCCTCGTCGAGGCGCCCCAGTCGTCGGAGCCGCCTGCCACGCGAACCAGGACCCGCGAGCGGTCCGCCGCGTGGAAACGCCGCGCTCCGCTGCTGCCCGCGCTGCTGTTCACGATCGCGGTGACGCAGGTTCCCTTCCTGGTCACGGTGTTCTACTCGTTCCAGTCGTGGAACATGGTCCGCCCCGGATCGCAGCACTTCGTCGGGTTCGACAACTACGTCGACGTGTTCACCGACTCGGTGTTCCTGCAGGCACTCGGCAACACGGTGACGCTGACCGTCGTGTGCGTGTTCGTGGCGATGCTGCTCGGACTGGGGCTGGCGCTGCTGCTGGACCGCAAGTTCCTCGGCCGCGGCATCGTGCGGACACTGCTGATCACGCCGTTCCTCATCCTGCCCGCGGCCGGTGCGCTGCTGTGGAAGACGACGATGTTCGACCCGAGCTACGGCCTGCTCAACTGGGCCTTCGGCATCGAGGTGGAATGGCTGTCGGACTATCCGCTGGCCGCGGTGATGGCGCAGATCGTGTGGCAGTGGACGCCGTTCATGATGCTGCTGATCCTGGCGGGCCTGCAGGCGCAGTCGCGCGAGGTGCTGGAGGCTGCGCAGGTCGACGGCGCGGGCCGCTGGCGGACGTTCGTGTCCATCACGCTGCCCCAGCTGTCGCGGTACCTGCAGCTCGCGGTGCTGCTGGGCGCGATCTACATCGTCAACAGCTTCGACGCGATCTACCTGATGACCCAGGGCGGCCCCGGCACGGCCAGCACCAACCTGCCGTACTACATCTACCAGCGGGCGTTCGAGGGATTCGACGTCGGCCAGTCCTCGGCCATGGGCGTGGTCGTCGTGGCGATGACGCTGATCGTGGCGACCTTCGCGCTGCGGCTCATGTTCCGGGCCTTCGACGTCTCGCGTGGGGTGAAGTGACATGACTGCGAGAACGAACCGGCTCGGCCGGGGCGCGTTGACCGGGTTCACCTGGCTCGTCGCGCTGTTGTTCGTGTTCCCCGTGATCTGGATGGTCGTCACCTCGTTCAAACACGAGGTCGACGCCGCCACCGATCCGCCGACGTTCGCGTTCACGCCGACACTCGAACAGTTCACGACGATCCTCGACCGGGGATTCCTGCCCTACCTGGCGAACTCGGCGTTCGTGACGGTGCTGTCCACCGCGCTCGTGCTGCTGCTCGGCGTTCCCGCGGCGTACGCGCTGTCGCTCGCGCCGGTCAAACAGACGTCGAACGCGCTCGGTTTCTTCCTGTCGACGAAGATGCTGCCGATCGTCGCGGCGATCATCCCGCTGTACATCATCTCGCAGAACCTCGGACTGCTCGACAACGTGTGGGCGCTGATCGTGCTGTACGCGGGTATGAACCTGCCGCTCGCGGTGTGGATGATGCGCTCGTTCTTCCTCGAGGTGCCGACGGAGATGATCGAGGCGGCCAGGGTGGACGGCGCGAAGCTGCCCACGGTGCTGTACCGGGTGATTCTTCCCGTCGTGGCACCGGGAATCGCGGCGACGGCGCTGATCTGCGTGATCTTCTCGTGGACCGAGTTCTTCTACGCGGTCAACCTGACGGCCGCTCAGGCCGGCACGGTGCCGGTGTTCCTGGTCGGGTTCATCACCAGCGAGGGCCTGTTCTGGGCGCAGTTGTCCGCCGCGGCGCTGCTCGCCTCGCTGCCGGTGATGATCGTCGGCTGGATCGCACAGAACCACCTGGTACGCGGCCTCTCCATGGGCGCGGTCAAGTAAAGGAGTCATCGATGGCGCAAGTGGCATATGCCGGTGCATCCCGCGTCTACCCGGGTGCGCACTCCGTGCGGGCCGTCGACGGTCTGGATCTGTGCATCGGCGACGGCGAGTTCCTCGTACTCGTCGGCCCTTCCGGTTCCGGCAAGTCGACGGCGCTGCGCATGGCCGCCGGGCTGGAGGACGTCGACGAGGGGTCGATCTCGATCGGCGACCGCGACGTCACGCACCTTCCGCCGAAGGACCGCGACATCGCGATGGTGTTCCAGTCGTATGCGCTGTACCCGCACATGAGCGTGCGGGAGAACATGGCGTTCTCGCTGAAACTGCGCGGCATGGCCAAGTCGGAGGTCAATGCGAAGGTCGAGGAGGCCGCCGAGTTGCTCGACCTGACGAAGTATCTCGATCGCAAACCGAAGGCCCTTTCCGGCGGCCAGCGGCAACGGGTGGCGATGGGCAGGGCCATCGTCCGGGAGCCGAGCGTGTTCCTGATGGACGAACCGCTGTCCAATCTGGACGCCAAACTCCGCGTGGAGACGCGCGCCAACATCGCCGCCCTGCAGCGACGGCTCGGCACCACGACGATCTACGTGACCCACGACCAGGTCGAGGCCATGACGATGGGCGACCGGGTGGCGGTGCTGCGCGACGGTGTGCTGCAACAGTGCGCGTCCCCTCGCGAGCTGTACGACACGCCGCGGAACGTGTTCGTCGCCGGGTTCATCGGCTCGCCTGCCATGAACCAGTTGACGTTGCCGGTCGACGGCGACGGGGTGAAGCTCGGCGAGTTGAAGGTGCAGCTGCCGGTGCGCGTCGAGCCGGGCGAGGTCACGGTCGGGATCCGGCCGGAATCGCTGTCCCTCGTCGGCGAGGCCGAGGACGGTTTCGACCTCCGGGTGGAGCTGGTCGAGGAGCTCGGCGCCGACGCCTACGTGCACGGCACCCTCGCCGGCCGTGCCGACAAGGTCGTCGTCCGCGCGGACGGCCGCACCCCGCCGAGGCTCGGTGAGGCGGTGCGGGTGGCGTTGCGGGACACTGGTGAGGTACACGTCTTCGACCCGGAGTCCGGTCTGCGCATCGGCGCGGAATGAACGGCTCCGGGCGGTGACGGCCGCCGGGCCACGGATCGGACCGTCCGGCGGGCCGCGCCGGGAGCAGGAGCAAAGGGGCGCCTGACACAGTGAACGAGCTTGTAGCCGGGGTGGATTCGTCGACACAGTCCACCAAGGTCGTCGTGTGCGAGGCAGCGAGTGGACGGGTGGTGCGGACCGGGCAGGCCGCGCACCCGGACGCCACGGAGGTCGACCCCGCCGAATGGTGGTCGGCACTGCGCACCGCGGGTGACGGTCTGCTCGACGACGTCGCGGCGATCGCGGTCGCGGGCCAGCAGCACGGCATGGTGACCGTCGACGACGACGGCGACGTGGTGCGTGACGCGCTGCTGTGGAACGACGTCCGCTCCGCCGGTGCCGCCGACGACCTCGTGGCGGAACTCGGCGGTGGCCAAGCGTGGGCGGACGCCGTCGGCTCCGTGCCGCTGGCCAGCTTCACGGTGACCAAGCTGCGGTGGCTGGCCGAGCACGAGCCGGCCGCGGCGAAGCGCGTCGCGCGGGTGCTGCTGCCGCACGACTGGCTGACCTGGCGGCTGCTCGACCGGCGCGGCGAGCCGACGACCGACCGCGGGGACGCTTCCGGCACCGGTTACTACTCTGCGGTCGACGGCGCGTACCGCAAGGACCTGCTGGTCAAGGCGTTCGGCAGGGAGGTAGGGCTGCCGGCGGTGCTGGGACCGGCCGAGGCGGCCGGACGCGCCGCCGACGGTGTGCTCGTCGCCGCGGGTACGGGCGACAACATGGCCGCGGGCCTTGCACTCGAACTCGCCGACGGGGACGTGGCCGTGTCACTCGGCACGAGCGGAACGGTGTTCGGTGTGTCCGAGAAACCGGTCGCCGACGGTTCCGGCGTGGTCGCCGGGTTCGCCGACGCCACCGGCCGGTACCTGCCGCTGGCCTGCACGCTCAACGCCGCGCGCGTACTCACTTCCACCGCGGCGATGCTCGGCACCGACCTCGAAGGCCTCGACAAGCTGGCCCTGTCGGCCTCGCCCGGCGCCGACGGGCTGACGCTGCTGCCCTACCTGGACGGGGAGCGGACGCCCAACCTGCCCGACGCGACGGGCTCGCTCGTCGGCCTGCGGCGGGCCAACATGACGCCGGCCAACGTGGCGCGCGCCGCCGTCGAAGGGATGCTGTGCGGACTCGCCGCAGGCCTCGACGCGCTACGCGAACACGGCGTGACGGTGCGGCGAGTGCTGCTCACGGGTGGCGCGTCGCGGTCGGCAGCCGTGCGGGCGATCGCGCCCGGGGTGTTCGGTGTGGGCGTCGTCGTCCCGCCGGAGATGGAGCACGTCGCCGTCGGCGCGGCGCGGCAGGCTGCGTGGGCGCTGCGGGGCGGGGCCGAACCGCCGAGCTGGCGCGCCCACGACGACGGCACGACCCTCACACCCTCCCCCGCCGACCTCGACGCGGGCGCAGGTGTGGTGGAAGCCCACCGAACGGCGAGGCGGCACCTGCACCCCTGACCCGCGTGTTCTGCATTCGGCACCGCGTGTCCTGCACCCAGACCCGCGTGTTCTGCGCTCGGACCCGCGTGTTCTGCGTTCGGACCCGCACCTCCGACACCGCGCCGGCGCACGGCTGTGCCCGTCCATCGCCCTTACTCGTGCCGTGGCGGTCGCGCTCACTCGCCGAGTCCGTTGACGTGCGCTGCCGGGTGACGTGCGCTGCCGGGTGACGGTGACGGCGGCTCGGCCGGTCGCCGCCGGCGGTCGTCAGCCTTCGCAGCCGATGCCGTCGCCGTCGTCGTCGAACCTGTGCGGATCACCCTCCTGGACCTGGAAGTTGCTCTCCTCGATCTCGCCGCAGTCCTTGTCGGGCGGGTACGGGTAGCTGACGACGCCGTCCGGTTCAGGTGCCGGTTCCGAGGCGGGGCCGGTACCGGGTTGCTCGGGTTCCTGCGGCGGTTCCGGCTCGGTCCACGGCTCCGGTGCCGGCTCCTGAGTCGGCACCGACGTCGACGCCGGCGGCGTGCTCTCCGGTGCGCCGAACGACTCGCACGCCGACCACAATCCGGCTGCCACCGATCGTGCCTGGCCGCCTGCGGCGCTGATCGTTTCCCAGTGCTTGTCGTTGGGTTTGTACAGGTCCGGCTGTGCGAAGCCCTCGGTCACCATCGCCCGGTTGACGAAGACGCCGGTGTCGTTCCAGACGTACAGCAGGTACCGGCCGTGCCGGTCGCGGAGCTCCTCATCGCGCTGTACCCAGACCGTGCTGTCCGGAGGCGCGAGCTCGAGCAGCTTCTCGGTGGCTTCGCGCCCATAACACTGCTCGGGTTCGGAAGGGTGCTTCGTCTCGGGGGCGTCGATCTCCAGCAGGCGAACGTCGACCTGAGCCGTGCCGGACAGTACCGTGCCCGACGAGACGGCGGCGGCTTCGAGAGTGTCGCCGTCGACGACGCGTTCCACTCGAACCCGTTGCGCATCGCGTGGCACGCCGTCCGGAGTGGAGGCTTGCCGCGTCGTGGGCGCGGTCGTGTCGGCGCTCGGTGTGGTCGTGGGTGGGGACTCGGCCGGAGTCGTGCCCGGGGTGCTGGCCGGCGGACGCGGGGAGGGAGTGGCCGAGGTCGACGGCGCGTCGGCCGTCGTGGCCGTGTCCACGGCTGGTCCTTTCGGTACCAGGGCCACGACCGCGATCAGCCACATCACGAGTGTCACGACCACGGCCCGGCCCGGATGCTGTCGAGAGGCGTACCACCGGCGGACCGGGCTGCGCCGGAACAGGGCCATGATCGCGACCACGAACGACGCCACTATGAAGAGTACGAACAGCACTTCCACTCGAACCACCTCGGCATGTCACATCGGCTCCCACACGTGCCTGTGCACCGAGTCGGGGTCCGACCACATTCCGAGGCGAGTCGCTGCCACCCGGTCGTTCGGCTCACGAGCTTCAGGGACGCGAGGACCATCCGAACGGCCTAGTGGAGTAACGACGCCTACAATCCGAGCGTCCGTGATCAGAGTCGGCCATCTGGAGGGTTCCCCGTGACGTCGCAGGCGACACCGCCGAAGCTGTTGCGGCCGGAAGGGCGGGAACGGTCGGAGGTCGCTCCGATCGAGTTGTTCTTCGACCTGGTGTACGTGTTCACGATCATCCAGGTCTCACACACGCTGCTCGACCACCTCACGTGGTTCGGATTCGCCGAGGTCGCAGTGCTGTTCGGCGCCGTGTGGTGGGCGTGGAACTACTCCGCATGGGCGATGAACTGGCTCGACCCGCGCAGCGGTCTCGTGCGTGTGCTCAACGGGGTGTTGATGCTCGCCGCGCTCGGCATGGCGCTGGCCCTCCCACATGCGTTCGCCGAGGACGGTCTGCTGTTCGCGGGATGTTATGTCGCCGCGCAGGTCATCAGGCCTACATTCATGGCCGTGGCGATGCGGGGTCACATCCTCGCGAAGAACTACACGAACCTGCTCGCGTGGAGCGCGTCTGCCGGGGTGCTGTTCCTCGTGGGCGCGTTCCTCGACCCGGTGCCGAGGCTGATCGTCTGGGCCGTCGCGCTGCTGATCGACGTCTCGGGGCCGCGGTTCGAGTTCCGTTTCCCCGGCCTCGGTTCGGCACCCATGCACACCTGGCCGACCGACGCCGCGCATCTGGCCGAACGCAATCGGCTCGTGTTCATCATCGCGCTCGGCGAGTCGATCCTGATCATGGGCAACACGCTGTACGGCATGGACCCGATCACGACGCGTGCCGTGCTGGCGTCGCTGTTCGGGTTCATCGGGCTGTTCGTCATGTGGTGGGCGTACTTCGCGCTCGCGGGCCACGACACGCAGGCCAGCCAGGGCGACGCGAGCACCAGCGCGTTGCGGTCGGCCTTCGCATACGCCCACGCGCTGATGGTCGCGGGTGCCATCGTCGTCGCGGTGTCCATCGAACTGCGGATCACGCACGAACACACCGACCCGGCGCTGGTGCTGACCACGGTCGGCGGGCCGCTCATCTATCTGGCGGGCAACATCCTGTTCCTGCGTTCGCGCACCGGAGCGGTGGCCCGGGAGCGGTATCTGGCTGCGACGGTCCTCGTCGTGGTCGGCATTCTCGGGCTGGTCCTCGGACATTCCGTTCCGCCGATCGCCGTCGGGCTCGCCGTGATCGCCGTGATGACCACGCTCGCCGTCACCACCCAGCTGCGTACGAAACGAGAGGCCGTCCACTGACGTCGCGCGTGGCCTCGGCTCGCGTGGGCGGGCCGGGGTCGTCGCTTGCGTCCGCGGTGCCGCACACGCGGTGGGAAGAGTTCCGAAACGAGAAGATCGGCATGCCCCTGTGGGCATGCCGATCTTTCAACCCGAAAAGACTAGGACGGTCCGGTGTTCGACCGCGGCGTGTGAACGCCGGACCGGAAACAACCAACTGGGACTACCGGTGATGGTCAGCGGCCGGCCCTCTCTCCCCTGTACGTGGAGAGGCCACGGCCGACGTCCTGCATCCGGTTCAGCTCGGCGACGTAGCGACGAATCGCGGTGTAGATCACTCGCATCCTTTGACACCTCCTTTCTGTACCGCGCTCGCCGTCCCATTTGGCGAGGAGGCTCATCCGTCGGCGCACAACGCTGCCGCACTCGCGAGTTATCGGTTGCCGGGTGAGTCCCTCGGCGCTGGGGGACGTGGCCCAACGCACCCACGAATGTGCCACGTTCCGCTCGGTCGATGCCAGCTCACAAATGTGGAAAAAGTCGCAGGTCAAAGCTGTAATACGGGGCCGAGTCCGCGCGATTCTCAGGCGAGAGTCTTTCCGATCTTTGCGCGGCCGGTGCCGTACCCCGGCGGCGCCCGCGGTAAACGTACCGAGGTTGTCAGCCTACCGGCTTATCGACAAATCTCCGGTCGGCCGGTGTTCTGCGGATGAGGTACCGGGCGGTCGCTGTGGTGCGAAGCCCCGGATCGGCCGGCCGTCGCGATCAGTCCCGTGTGGACCGTTCCCGTCCGGTGCTGATCACGACGGTTTCACCGCGTCAGCAGGGCAGGGCGAAGGAGGAGCGCCTCCGACACTCCGCCCCCGACGACACTCCGCCCCCGACGACACGGTGCCGACGTGCCCGTTTCCGTATCGCGTCGGAACTGCCGGCCGCCGGACAGGTGAGCCACGCGATGTGGCCCGGCCGATGTCACGGTCACCGTCGTTACCCTGATCGGGTGCAGGACGGCTGGCTGATCGACACGAGACCACCCGGTGAGGAGATCCGACGCGCCACGGCGTGGACACTGGCGGCGGTCGTGTTCGGCGGTGTCTTCGTCGGTGCCGGACTGTGGCCCACCGACGACTCGACGATGCTGCGGCTCATCCCGATACTCCTCGGCCTGCTGACGTTCCTGGGTGGTTTGCCGTCGATGCGCAGGCTGCGGCGTGCACTCAAACCGGCGAGGCTGGCGTTGACTCCGACGGGCGTGGAGTACTCGGGTGGGCAGGGGGAACGGCTGCGCGTGGACTGGACCGACGTGCGATCGGCCGAGCTGCGTACGGCCCAGCTCGTGTACTCCCGGCGAGGCCAGCGCCGCGAAGGTGCCGTGCTGACCGCACTCGAACTGCACCTCGATCCGCACGCGACGCCCGCAGGGCTGGCGGAGGCCCACCGCCTCGCCCGCGACGGTCACGTGTACCAGGTGCGGGTCGGCGGGCGGTCCGAATCGGCGCTACGGGCCCACGAGGCACTGCAGCGCTACCTTCCGGGCAGATACGTGGGCTCGCAGCACATCGGCGACGTCAACGAACGCGTCGAACACGCGCCGTTCTGACTCCTGCGGAAACCCGCGAGGGCTCGTCGCGCCGCATCGCGCGGTCGAGGGTGGCGACCGGGCGACGGGAAACCACAACACGGTCCCGGAAACCGCAACACGCGCGCCGGAGTGCAGAACACGCGGTGGCTGAGTGCAGGACACGCGTGGCTGAGTGCAGGACACGCGCGAGGGTGCAGCCGCGCTGCAGCGTGTCGATGAGGACGGTGGCCGGGCGACGGGCGGGCGCAGGACATGCGCATCGTTCAGTCGAGGGCGGCGAGCTTGCGGGTCAGGACGGTGCGTTCGCGGTCGTTGCCGCACAGCGACACGGCGCGTTCCAGCTCGGCGCGTGCCTCGGCGGTGCGGCCGAGGCGGCGCAACAGTTCACCGCGCACACCCGCCACCTGGTGGGAATCCGGGAGATCACCGGTGACGGCGTCCACCAGCGGCAGCGCCTCGCCGGGGCCGCTGGCCATCGACACCGCCACCGCGCGGTTCAGTTCCACGACGGGTGAGGGCGCCAGCGTTCCCAACCCCTCGTACAGCGCGACGATCCGTTCCCAGTCGGTTTCCGCCACCGTCCGGGCGACCGCGTGGCATTCGGCGATCGCCGCCTGCAGGCCGTAATAGCCGAGCCCGCGTCCGATCCGCTCGGCGGACCGCAACGCCGCCCTTCCCCTCCGGATCGCCGAGCGGTCCCACAACCGCCGGTCCTGGTCCTCGAGCAGTACGGGTTCGCCGTCGGAGCCGGTCCGCGCGGGGAACCGTGCCGACGTGAGTTCCAGCAGCGCCAGCAGTCCGTGGGTCTCGTTCTCGCCCGGCATCAACCGGGCCAGCACCCTTGCCAGCCGCCGTGCTTCGCCTGCCAGGTCGAACCGGATCAGCGCATTGCCCGAACTCGCCGACGATCCCTCGGTGAAGATCAGGTAGACCACGCTCAGCACCGACGCGAGCCGTGCTCCGAGTTCGTCGTCCCGCGGCGCTTCGAACCCCGCGCCGGCCGCGCCGAGGGACTTCTTCGCGCGGGTGATGCGCGCCTGCACGGTGGCCGTCGAGACGAGGAACGCCCGCGCGATCTCGTCGCTCGTCAGGCCGCCGACGACGCGCAGCGTCAGCGCGACCTGCGCCTCCCGTGAGAGCACGGGATGGCACGCGGTGAACATCAACGTGAGGACGTCGTCGTCGGTGTCGTCGGGCCGTTCCGGGGTGGATCCGGAGTCCAGCTGCGGCAGGCGTTCGTCCAGTGCCGACCGTCTGCGGAACACGTCGATCGCCCGCCGCCTGCCCGTCGTCAGCAGCCATGCCACCGGGTCACGCGGGACGCCCTCGCGAGGCCAGTTCACCAGTGCCTCGGCGAGGGCTTCCTGCGCCACGTCCTCGGCCAGCGCGAGATCGCCGGTGTAGCGCGCGAGCGCACCGACGATCCGCGCCGACTCGATCCGCCACAACGCCTCGACCCTGCGCCGGGCCGCGACGGTCTCGGCTGCTGCGCTCACGCCGTGCCGAGCTGTTCCCGCCAGCCCTTCTCCTTCTGGATCCACTCGTTGTCCTGCGGGAACTCGTCGACCTCGGTCACGCGGCGGATCTCCATCTTGCTGCCGGGTCCCTGCAGCGGGGCACGCTTGGCCCATTCGACGGCCTCTTCCTTGGAGGCGACCTCGAGCATCCAGAAGCCGTTGAACAGCTCCTTGGTCTCGCCGTACGGGCCGTCGGTGACGACCGGGGTCTCGCCGGAGTAGTCGACGACCACGCCCGGGTCCTGGGGGTCGAGGCCCTCGCCACCGACCATGACCCCGGCGTTGACCATCTCCTCGTTGAAGCGGCCCATCACCTCGATCACTTCGTTGAAATCGACGTTCTCGTAGGCCGCGAGGGTCTCGTCGGTGGCCCGCATGATCAGCATGAACTTCATTGTTTGCTCCTTCGCCGGTGAAGCTCCCTTGGTGGAGCTTCCCACCTAGGTCGAGCGGGCGCTCACGGAAATCGACAAGCCCGGGGAAATTTTCTCCTGGAGTTTTCGCCCGCTCGGCCGCACCGCGGGCGGGGCTCGCCTTTCCGCAGGTCAGCGAGGTTGCCGGTGGTATCGCCGGGTCGGGTCCCGTGTGGCGGTGGGTGACACCGACGTCGCGACGCCCCGCGTCGGTCACGATGCCCGGCGCCGAATGCCCTGACGTAGGGTCCGGCGGATGAGCCCGACTCCGGCCATCGCAACCCCGGAAGGCCTGGCCGCGACGGTGTCGGCCTGCCGTGAGCTGATCGAGGCCCGCTTTCCCGGCGACGTCGAACGCGGGGCGGCCGCCATGCTCCTCGACGACGGCGTGATCGTCACCGGCACCGCTCCGGACGTCGTCACTCCCAGCGTGGAGATCTGCCACGAGACCGAGCCGTTCGCGGCGGCGTTCCGGCTCGGCAGGACGATCGTCGCGTCGGTGTGCCTGGCCAGGGAGGCGCCGGGCCGGTTCGTCGTCCTCAGTCCCTGCGGGGTGTGCCGGGAGCGGCTCGCCTGGCACGGGCCCGACGTCCGCCTCGCGGTACCGCAACCCGGTGGTGATCGCGGCGACGGTGATGACCACGGCGACGGTGGTGATCGCGGCGAGGGTGGCGATCGCGGCGATCCGGCGTGGATCACGCTCGGCGAGGCGCTGCCGTACTACTGGGCCGCCGTCTTCGACGACGTCCCGTGGCGCTGACCGCTGGTAGTGCCGCCACCCAACTGGCCGCAAGGGAGACAGTCGCGCGGGGAAGATTCGAGGCTCCCGCCGGCCGGCCCGGCCACCACCTTTCAACGGCACGCTGGCGCGTGGCTGTGTGGAATGCCCCGAAGGCGCCCTTGGGGGCATTCGCTGCGTTCCCGGAATGTCGCCGGGGCATGGCAGGCTTGCGGGTGTGAGCACGACTGACGCGGCCCGCCTGCGCGAACTCGCGCTGTTGCGCACGGTGCGCGACCGGATCGACAGGGAGTACGCGCAGCCGCTCGACGTCGAGGCGCTTGCGCGCGGTGTGCACATGTCGGCCGGCCACCTCAGCAGGCGGTTCCGCGAGGCCTACGGCGAATCGCCGTACTCGTACCTGATGACCCGGCGGATCGAACGCGCCATGACCCTGCTGCGCCGCGGGGATCTGAGCGTCACGGAGGCCTGCTTCGAGGTCGGCTGCTCCTCGCTCGGCACGTTCAGTACGCGGTTCCGCGAGCTCGTCGGCATGTCGCCGAGCCGGTACCGCGCGGAGGAGGCGGGCGCGACCGACGGCATGCCCGCGTGTGTGGCGAAACAGGTCACGAGACCGATCAGGAATCGAGAAGCGCCCACGCCGCGCAGGTCCTAACGTGAAGCCATGACCAGCCCAGATCTCACCATCGCCCAGGCCATGCTTCCGCTGGCCGACCCGGACACGTCACTCGCCTTCTACCGCGACGTCCTCGGCTTCGAGGTTCGCAACCACGTCGAGTACGGCGACATGCACTGGATCACCGTCGGCCCACCGGGCCAGCCGGAGACGTCCATCGTCCTGTACCCGCCCGAGGCGACCCCGGGCCTCACCGACGCCGAGCGCACCCTCATCGAGGAGATGATGGCCAAAGGCACCTACGCCATGATCAACCTGTCCACACCGGACGTCGACGCCGCGTTCGCCAAGGTCCAGCAGGGCGACGTGGAGGTCGTCCAGGAGCCGATCGACCAGCCGTACGGCATCCGCGACTGCGCGCTGCGCGATCCGGCGGGCAACATGATCCGCATCCAGCAGGTGGGGTGAACAGGCGATGACCACGAAGACCGCGGGCCCGAACGCGCTGTCGCGGTGGATCCAGCACCGCGCCAACGCCTCCACGGCGAAACGCATTCGCCGCAAGGGCGGCCGCTCGATGGGGATGGACCTGTTGATCCTTCACACCGTGGGCAAGCGCAGTGGCGAGCCGCGGGAGACCCCGCTGACCTGGTTCGCCGACGACGACTCCGATGCCTGGCTGATCATCGCCTCGGGCGGCGGTGAACGGCACCCTGACTGGTACGTCAACCTGATGGCCCGCCCGGACCGGGCGACCGCCGAGTGGCACGGGCAGGACCCCGTCGGCGTGACCCCGCAGACCCTCGACGGTGCCGAGCGTGAGCGGGCGTGGCAGCGCATCGTCGCCGAACAGCCCCGCATCGCGAAGTACCAGCGCAAGCACAGCAGGCAGTACCCCGTCGTGCGGCTGGCGCGCCGCTGACCGCGTCCGATCGCCCGAGACGAATCGAAGCCATGGGAGAACCGATGAGCACGGACACGCCGGCGGTGCCGGCCGCCGACAGTCACGATCTGATCCGCGTGCAGGGAGCGCGGGAGAACAACCTCGCCGACATCAGCATCGAACTGCCGAAGCGGCGGCTGACGGTTTTCACCGGCGTGTCCGGTTCGGGCAAGAGCTCGCTCGTGTTCGCGACGATCGCCGCGGAGTCGCAGCGCCTCATCAACGAGACCTACAGCACCTTCGTGCAGGGCTTCATGCCGACACTGGCGCGACCCGACGTCGACGTGCTCGACGGGCTGACCACGGCGATCATCGTCGACCAGGAGCGCATGGCCGCAGACCCGCGGTCGACCGTGGGCACGGCGACCGACACCGGCGCGATGTTGCGGATCCTGTTCAGCAAGCTGGGCGAGCCGCACATCGGGTCGCCGAAGGCGTTCTCGTTCAACGTGGCGTCGATCAGCGGCGCGGGCGCGGTCACGATGGAACGTGGCGGCAAGACGGTGAAGGAGCGGCGTAGCTTCAGCGTGCTCGGCGGCATGTGCTCGGAGTGCGAGGGCACCGGGCGCGTCACCGACTTCGACCTGTCCGCCATGTACGACGACAGCAAGTCGCTGCGTGAGGGACCGTTCACGATTCCAGGGTGGGGCGCCGAAGGGTGGTACGGCCGCATCTACATCGGCTGCGGATTCTTCGACCCGGACAAGCCGCTTCGCGAGTTCAGCAAGTCCGAATTGGACGATCTGCTGTACAAGGAGCCCACCAAGATCAAGGTCGACGGGATCAACCTCACCTACGAGGGCATCATCCCGAAGCTGCAGAAGTCGATGCTGTCGAAGGACCGCGAGGCGATGCAGCCGCACATCCGCGCATTCGTCGACAAGGCCATCACCTTCACGGCCTGTCCCGAATGCGACGGCACCCGACTGAACGAGACGGCGCGCTCGTCGAAGATCGACGGCGTGAACATCGCCGACGCGTGCGCGATGCAGATCAGCGACCTCGCCGAATGGGTGCGCGGCATCAGTGTGCCCCAAGTGCGGCCGCTGCTGGAGATGTTGCAGTCCACACTGGACTCGTTCGTCGAGATCGGCCTCGGCTATCTGTCGCTGGACCGGCCCTCGGGCACGCTGTCCGGTGGCGAAGCGCAGCGCACCAAACTCATCCGCCACCTCGGCTCGTCGCTGACCGACGTCACCTACGTCTTCGACGAACCCACGATCGGCCTGCACCCCCACGACATCGCGCGCATGAACAACCTGCTGCTGCGGCTGCGTGACAAGGGCAACACGGTGCTGGTCGTCGAGCACAAGCCGGAGACGATCGCGATCGCCGACCACGTCGTCGACCTCGGCCCCGGCGCCGGCACCGACGGCGGCACGGTGTGCTTCGAAGGCACCCTCGAGGGGCTGCGCGGCAGCGACACGCTCACCGGCAAACACCTCGACGACAGGGCGGCGCTGAAACCGTCGGTGCGGACCGGCGACGGGGCACTGGAGATCCGCGGGGCCGACCTGCACAACCTGACCGGCGTCGACGTCGACATCCCGCTCGGCGTGCTGACCGTGGTCACGGGCGTCGCGGGCTCCGGCAAGAGCTCACTGATCCACGGATCCCTGGCAGGACGCGACGACGTCGCGATCGTCGACCAGTCCGCGATCAAGGGTTCGCGCCGATCGAACCCGGCGACGTACACGGGCGCGCTCGACCCGATCCGCAAGGCGTTCGCCAAGGCAGGCGGCGTGAAACCGGGGCTGTTCAGCGCGAACTCCGACGGCGCGTGCCCCAACTGCAACGGCGCGGGCGTCATCTACCTCGACCTGGCGATCATGGCTGGAGTGCCGACGCCGTGCGAGGTGTGCGAGGGCAAGCGATTCCAGGCGGAGGTGCTGGAGTACACGCTCGGCGGCAAGGACATCAGCGAGGTGCTCGCGATGTCGGTGGCGCACGCCGAGGAGTTCTTCTCCGGCGGCGAGGCCGGTCCTTCGGAAGCACGGATCCCCGCGGCCCACAAGATCCTGAAGCGGCTCGACGATGTCGGCCTCGGCTATCTGACCCTCGGCCAGCCGCTGACCACGCTGTCCGGCGGCGAACGGCAACGGCTCAAGCTCGCCACGCGCATGACCGAGTCCGCGGGCGTGTACGTGCTGGACGAGCCGACCACCGGGCTGCACCTCGCCGACGTCGACCAGCTGCTCGCGTTGCTGGACCGGCTCGTCGACTCCGGCAAGTCGGTCGTGGTCATCGAGCACCACCAGGCCGTGATGGCCCACGCCGACTGGATCATCGACCTCGGCCCCGGCGCCGGCCACGACGGTGGGCGCATCGTCTACGAGGGCACGCCCGCCGACCTCGTCGCCTCAAGCTCGACCTTGACGGGGCGGCACCTCGCGGACTACGTCGGCTGACCACCCACGCCGTGTTGCGTGTCCCGGGGGCCGTGTTGCGACCGTCCGGCGCCCGGCCACCGCACACAGAACCGCCCCGGTTCGTCCTTCGGGGGATGACGAACCGGGGCGGTTTTTAACCGGCCTCCAGGCCGGGCCATGTATGCACGGACGGGCGCCCGATACGGAGCGGGTCTGTCGTCTGTGCATACCCCCAGTAGCCCGGGTGGGACCGGTGGTTGAACCACCGCGCGAGCGGGAGGGAGCTCCGGAGGCTCGTGCCACCCGCCCGTGCGGCGGAGGAACGATCCCGCGTGCCGAACGGTTCTCACCGGGATCTGTCGGCCCGCGGGGGCGATCAGTTACTGCGCCGGTATTCCTCCCACGTGACCTTCTTGACCTTCGGGCCGTCGTCCGGAGCGCCCGAGGCCAGGCCGTTCTTGCCGCGGAAGTAGTCGCCGACCTGCTTCTGCGCGGCCGGTGACACATCGGTGTCACTGATGGCGATCGCGTGGATGTGCGGCGCCCAGTCGCCTTGGTCGGCGGTGCGGTGCCAGGCGGCGAACCCGACCTGGCGCAGCGCCTTGACGGCCTTGTGGGCGTTGATGCCGCGCACCGAGATGTCGACCGCGCCGCCACCGTCGTGCGTGCCGGCCGAGCCCGGGTTCGACCCGGTGTACGAGCCCTGCGTGACGGTCAGGTCGATGCCGGAGATCTTCTCCGCCTCTTCGTACATGTCGAGCGTGCGCCGGTTCAGTACGTCGCCCGAGCCGAGCCGGACCTTGCCGCCCACGCCGATCTTCCGCGTGACGTCGAATCCGGCGCTGCGTCCCAGCTTCGTCAGCGAACCCTTACCCGGCAGGCCGCTCGCGGCCAGCCCGGAGTAGCCGAGCGAACGCTGGTACTTGGCGTACGCCGAGACCGTGCTCGTGCCGAAGTGCCCGTCGACGTATTTGTCGGCCAGCATTCCCTTCGCGGCCAGCGCCTTCTCGACCTTCGTCACCGACTTGCCCGCACCGGGGACGATCGACGTGTTCGGCTTGTACGGATCCCACATGGCGGCCTTGACGACCTTCTCCATGTTGACCGAACCGGCCTTCGCCGCCGGGCCCGCGGTGCTCGGGTCGCTCGCGGTGGCCGTGGCGGGTGCGAGTCCCGCTGCGGCCACGGCCGTCAGCAACGCCGTCGCTGCGATCTTGCGCATGAGATGTCCTTTGCGTCGAATCCGGGGATCAGGAGCCGCAGTGGCCGAACTTGCTGGTGAACGACTTGTCGCCGACCGAGCCGCCCCACTTGACGCACTTGTCCGCGGCCTGCGCCTTCACCGGGCCCGCGTAGTAGCTGAAGTTGCCCTTGTCGGTCTTACGGCTGTTGCCCTGGACCTCGAGGAACGTCGACGCCGAACTCGCCTTGCCGATCTTGGTGTTCTTGATCGTCGTGACGCAGTTCTTGCCCGAGCCGGAGTTGTACATCAGGTAGACGCGACCGTTGCCGCTCAGGCCCTTCTCGTTGATCACCTTGAAGCCGCTGCCGCACACTTCACCGGGCGAGTACGGGTTGCCCCCGCCGCCACCGCCGCAGTTCTTGCTGGTGAAGTTCGTCTTGGTGAAGTAGGGGACGTTCTTGCCGTCCATGACGACGCGCTTGGCCACGCCGTTGAGGCGCTGCTCGAAGTGCAGGTGTGGACCGGACGAACCGCCCGTGTTGCCGACGCGGCCGATCTGGCTGCCTGCGTTGACCTTCTGGCCCACGCTGACGCCCTGCGAGTACAGGTGCGCGTACCGGGTCTTCCAGCCGCCGCCGTGGTCGATCTCGATCCACTTGCCGTAGCTGGTGTTGCCCTCGTTGGCGACGCGCGAGACGGTGCCGGGCGCGGACGAGACGACCGGTGTCTTCCAGATGCCGGAGCCCTGGAAGTCGACGGAGTTCTCGGGGCTGTGGCCCTTCCAAGTGGCCGCGGTCGCGGTGTAGCCGCACTTGAACGGCATCTTGAACGCGGGGGCCGCGGCCGCCTGGCCGGCACCGACCGACACCAGCGCCGCGCTCGCCGCGACGGCGACGGCGCCGATGGCCGCCGAGATCTTGCGGAACTTCATGATTCTCCTCGAAGGCGAAGATTGCCGAGATGTGAGTCGGAGACGACGGGACCGCCACGCGAGCAGGTGCGGAACTCCTGGGGTCTGAGACCTCGCTGCGGCCGGCGACGGTTCCCGTGGTCAGAAATCGAAATCGATGCGCACTCCCCGCGCGGCTGCCGCCGGGGTGTCAGGCGTGATCAATGCGTCCGTTGGTATCCCTCCCAGGTGCGGATCGGTTTGACCTTCGGCCCGTCGTCGGGCAGGTCGTTGGCGAGGCCGTTCTTGCCGAGGTAGTAGTCACCGGTCTGCGCGCGGGCTGGTTCGGACAGATCGGGGTCGGCCAGCGCGACGGCGTGGATGTGCGGGCCCCAGTCGCCCTGCTCGGGCGAGCGGTACCAGGCGGCGAACCCGACCTTGCGCATGGCGCGTACGACCTCGGTGCGCTTCTTCGGGCTCATCCCGTCGACGTACAGGTCGACCGCACCGCCGCCGTCGTGCGTGCCCGCCGACGTCGGGTCACCGCCCGGGTTGTACGAACCCTGCTCGACGTCGAACGTCACGCCGGTCAGCCGCTGCGATTCGAGCAGCATGTCCTTGGTGCGCTTGTTGAACGTCGCGCCGTCGTACGTCACGCGCTTGCCGGGCTGCACGATGTGCGTCACGTCGAAGGCGCGGTCACCGAGCGCGGTGAGGGAACGGTGTCCGGGGATGCCGTTGGCGGCGAGCCCGTCGTAGCCGAGTGAACGCTGGAACGCGGAGTAGGCCTCGAGGGTGGCCGTGCCGTAGTGGCCGTCGACGTACTTCTGTTCGAGAACGCCGCGCTCGGCTAGCTCCCGTTCGACCTTTCTGACGTGCTTGGCTGCTCCGTCGGTGAGGGTCTGGTCCGGGCGCTGCGGGTCGATCTGCGCGGCCTTCAGGACCGCCGCCATGTTCACCTTCGGCAGCTCCGCGGCTCCGACCGCGGCTCCGGCCCCACCTGTGGGAGCGGAGTTACCGGCGGCCGCGCACATCGGCAGGCCCACCAGTACCGCCGCTGCGGCGAGCCCGGTCACCGCCATCGACACGGGGCGCTTCGCTTTCATCGCTTCCTCTTCCAGCCGTGGTGTGTTGCTGGCAGGAACAGTGGCGAATGGGCGAGGTGTCCGGAATGTGTTGGGCAATCCTTCTGACGCCGTATGACACCGGTTGACAGTCCCGACACCCGGTCGATGCACGTTGAACATGCAGGTCAGAGCTGTATGACAGCGGGTGGGTCACGGCCGGGTCGCCACCACCTTCTGTGACGCCTCCTGTTGCCGGGGTGAAGTTCGTGGGGGCATTTTTGACGGATCGGCAACCGCTGCGGCGTAGCCGGCGTCACAGTCGCAGACGCTCGAGAAGGAGGACCGAGGCCGTGTCCGACGCCGAAGGTGAGCAGCGGCCGCCTGCACTCGAAGAGTTCATGGCGGAGCTGAGACGACTCAGACAGCAGGCGGGCAATCCGTCCTTCCGGAAGATGGCCGAGTTGTCGGGCGCGGTGTCGCACGCGACGCTCCACCTGACCGTGACGGGACGCCGGTTGCAGCCGTGGGAGACGGTCCGCGAGTTCGTGCGTGCCTGCGGCGGCGACGAGGCGGAGTGGTGTGCGCGGTACCGGCGCACCAAGGCCGTGCTGTCGGGTGAGCTTCCCGGACCGGCCAACGGAGTCGGTACCGGCGGTTCTGACAACGATCGCGGCCCCGGTGGCGCGGTCCTCAGTGATGAGACTGGCGGTTCCGGCAACGGCCTTGCGGCGGAGGATGCGCCTTCCCGCGCCGTGGACAGTCAGGCCGCGGAGGGCGGCGCCCCCACCGGCCGTGCCCCCACCGGCAGCGCCCCCGCGGACAGCGACGCCGCGATTTCGGGCGCCGCGACCTCAGGGGCATCGACGTCCGACGATCCGGCCTCGGAGGTCGCAGCTCTGGACGGTGCGGCTCCCGAGGTCGCGGATCCCGACGGTGCGGTTTCCGAGGTCGCAGTTCCCGACAGTGCAGCTTCCGGGGCCACAGCGCTCGGTGCGGTCCCGGATCGCCCAGCCCCGGACGCCGAAGGCACCGATGCGGTCGCCGCAGACCAGGCGGACACAGCAGACCACGCGGACACAGCAGGGCAGGCGGACACAGCAGGGCAGGCGGACACAGCAGGGCAGGCGGACGAGACCCGAGACATGGGCACGGTGCCCCGGCAACGCCGGAGCGAGACCTCCGGAGCTGTGGCTTCGCGAGGTGGAGCTGTGGCTTCGAGCGACGGTGCGGATGCGGGGTCATCGGCGGGACGTGGACGCTCCCGTCGCTGGCTCGCGGTGCCGTTGGTGGTGCTCGTGGTGGCCGCGGTCGCGGCCGGACTGTGGACGTTCGGCGGCGACGACGGTCGTGCCGAGGCTGGTGGGCAGCAGGCCGGTGGGCAGCATGCCACGGGCGGCGAGGCCGGCAGTGCGGCCGAGTCCGATGCGCTCACCGAGCCGGTGCACAAGGGCGACGCCAGCAAACTGGCCCGCGATCTCGGCATCCCGGATGGTGCCGTGGTCGCACCGCAGCAGAAGTTCACGCGGACGTTCGAACTGGAGAACGCGGGCACGGTCCACTGGAAGGGCCGCTACCTGCAGCGGATGGACAACGAAACGGGTCCGGGCCACTGCCAGGCCCCGCAGCGGGTGCGTATCGCGGACACGCCGCCCGGTGAGCGGGTGAAGGTTCCGGTGACCGCGACGGCGGCGAAGGAGCAGACGACCTGCAAGGTGCGCTGGAAGATGGTCGATCACACCGGCCGGCAGCTGTTGCCCGAGTACCGCCCGGCCTACTTCCTCGTGCACGTCCGCACGGGCGCCGACGGACCGGCCGAGTAGCCACGGGTGCCGCCGGAGCGCGGCGGGTGCGGATGGTCGAAAAGCCGCCCGCCCGCCACCGTTCCCGGTGCCGTGTCCGCCGACCGGGCAGTCACGGCGTGCGGGCCACTCCGCCGAACGTGACGTCGTCGAGTTCGGTCAGCTGCGGCGGTCCGAACGGCCGTCACTCGACGGTTCGGACCAGTCCCGGCGGAGCCATCGCCAGGCCGTCGAAATAGGACAGCACGTGGTCGTAGTTGCGCCGGTAGCAGGAGTCCATACCGAGGGACCGGATGCGGTCGCGGATTCGGCCGCGCGGCCCTGCGGGTCGTTCTCGGGGCGCGGGTACGTGATGTGGGTGAGTGCGAGGTAGCTGCCGCTGGCCGGCGCCGCCATGTACTCGTCGAGGATGTCCTTCACCGCGCGGAGCAGCCGCGTGCAGGTGGGCTCGCGTCACCGGCGGAACTGCGCCGCTGCCGCTTCGAGCGTCGCCACGTGTTCGCGCCAGGCGGCCTCGTCGGTGTGCGGCAGGTTCGATGTCGCCACGGTGTAGCCGACGGCGCCGTCGAGCTGCTCCCGGAGGATGTCGGCGTGGCCGGCGTGCCGCTGGGTGTCGGCGATGACGTGCACGGCGAGCTGGTGCAGCGTCACCGGATTGCGGTCCTCGGGCCAGTGGGGAACGTGTCCCCGGGTGCCGAGATCCGACCCGGTGAGTACGGCGTCGGTGTTGGCCCACGCCGCGCGGTACAGGGCGACGACGTCCTCGCGTGATTCGTCGGACCGTGCCCACATGTCGACGAGCGGGTCGTCATCCAGCCCGTCGAGCCACGCGGGCGCTCCCTGCGGGCTGCGGCCGACCGGTTCGCCGAAGTAGCCGAATTCGACGCCGGCGGCGTGTTTGACCAGGCCGAGCAGGTTCGTTCCGGTCGGGGTGAGCGGTCGGCGGACGTCGTACTCGCCGAGTCCGTCGAGTTTCCACAACAGCGTCTCGCGTGCCTGCTGCAGGTACCGCAGCAGCGTTTCGGTCTGCGTCTCGGGCTCGCCGCCCACGCGCCGGTCGTTCACCGGGCAGAGCGTAGATGCGCCCGGACGAGGCGGCGAAGGGTTTTCGCGCGACGTATGCGGGAACGCCTATGCGTGCCCGTACGGACCGGCGACGGAAGGAGCGATCATGGCCGCCTGCGAGGTTTGCGGCAACGACTACGAGCTGGCCTTCGAGATCCGAACCCAGGGTGGCGGCGTGCACGTCTTCGACTCGTTCGAGTGCGCGATCCACCGCCTCGCGCCCGTGTGCGAACACTGCGGCTGCCGGGTGATCGGCCACGGAGCGTCGGTCGACGGCCGGTTCTTCTGCTGCGCCCACTGCGCACGCACGGCGACCGGGGCAGGTGCGGAACTGCAGGACGCCGTCGGCACCGCGTGAGCGGTTCCCAGAGCCGCGCGGACAACGCCGGCGGTGGGTCGCCGTCGGTGCCGTGCCCTCCGGCCGGCGCTGCCGTCCGGAGGGCGGACGAGCGCGCTGCCGCACCCCGACCGCCCACACCGCGGGAAGGTGCTGGCGAATGCTGGTCACCCGGCGGTGGGATCACGTACCGTCGCGCCCGATTCGTGAACGTCCCGGGAAGCGCGCTGCCCCGGTCACCCTCGGGTGACGCCGGCGGAGTGGCCCGGGTTCGCGAACCGGAGTGACGAGGAGGTCGCGTGGGTGTTCCGCAGCCGGGGTTGACCTGGGGTCTGAAACGCAGCTTCGTGGCCTACGTGTCCCGGCTCCGGGACGGCGGCTGCGGCGCCAAGGACGGCGGCTCCGTCGTCGACGGCAGCTTCTTCCACTTCGAACCCGCCGAACCCGCTGCGGCGGCGGTCGGTGATCCCGCGTCCCCGGGCGGTGCGTCGGTGGGGTCTGCCGCAGCGCGGCCGGACGCGCCGGCTCCGCAGCCCGCCGGTTCCGCCGCAGCGGCGTCGACCGGGGACGACGTACTCCGGTTCCGGGGCGACGTGCGGCTCGTCGGCCACGCCGGGCTGCTGTTCGTGATGTTGAAGGACCCGTGGGTCGAGTTCACCTCCGCCGGGGCGGTGCTCACGGTCGTCGACGTCGAGCACTGGCCCGACACCTCGATGCGCATGCCGCTCGCCACGCTCGAACCCGCCGAGTCCGTCACCGGAGAGGGCCTGCGGATGTGGTCGGACGTGCCCGCGAGGCTCACCGAACAGGGCGTCGAGCTGTTCAACGAGCAATATCCGGCAGGCCAGCCGCTCGACCCCGTCACCTTCGCCGTTCCCGTGGAATGAACCACCCGTGACCAGCATCGACATGTCTGCCCACCGATCGTCTCCGCGCCGAACGGGTCACAAGCCCGCCCCGCAGCTGAGCCGGTCGTGGTTGAATTTCCGGTGGACGCACGGAGAAAGGGTGGACGTGGCGAAGCTGGGTGAACTGGAGCGCGCGGTGATGGAGGTGCTCTGGGCGCGGGCCGAACCCGCCACTGTGCGTGCCGTCCACGAGGAACTGGCCGACCGCGGCCTGGCGTACACCACCGTCATGACCGTGCTGACCCGGCTGGCGGCGAAGGGAGTCGTGCGCAGGAAGCGATCGGGCAGGGCGTGGCTGTACGCACCCGCGGCGAGCCGCGAGGAGTACGTCGCGGAACTGATGCTGGAGGCGCTGGAGATGACCGGCGACCGTGATTCCGCGCTGGTGCGCTTCGCCCAGTCGGTGACCAACGACGAGGCCGACGCGCTGCGGAAGGCCCTGGAACAGGGCGAATCGCCATGAGCCTCGCCGCGCATCACGTCGCAGCGGGCACAGCGGCCGTGCTCGTGTCGCTCTGGCTGCTGCGCGGACGTTGGACCCACTCGCACCCACGGGCCGCGCTGGTGCTGTGGCAGCTCAGCTCGCTGGCACTGATCGTCTCGGTCGTCGGTGCACTGCTCTCGTTCGGCCTCGAACCGTTCGGGCGGGGACTGCTGCCCGCGCTCGTCGACCTGCCGTGGCGGTTCCAGGAGCTCGACCTCTGGCATCTCGGTGCGGTCGGGCTCGGCCTCGCCGTCGGCGGCTGGCTGATCGTCAACCAGTTGTTGTGCCTGCGCAGCACGGCTCGCGCGCGGGCGCGGCACCGGCTGCTGCTGCAGCTCGTCGCGACGCAGGAATCCGAGGAGCAGGGCAGGGACGCACTCGTCGTCGACCACCCCGTCGTCGTGGCGTACTGCCTGCCCGGCCGGACCCCGCACATCGTCGTCAGCGCGGGCGCACGGCGGCTGCTCACCGATGACGAACTCGACGCGGTGCTCGCGCACGAGCGTGCGCACGCGCGCGAGCGTCATCACCTGGTTGTTGCTCCGTTCCAGGCGCTGCGCCGGCTGCTGCCAGGGAACGGGTTGCTGAGCAGGGTGTGTTCGACGATCGAGCTGCTCGTCGAGATGTGCGCCGACGACCGTGCGGCGCGTTCGCGTGGTCGCGAGCCCCTGGCGAGCGCGCTGGAGCGGTTCCGAGCGAACGGCAACGGCGGAGGTACGCCCGCGGGTGCGCTCGCGGTGGCCGACGCGCCGGTGTCGGCCCGCATTCGCAGGCTCCGCAATCCGGACGAGGGCAGGCTGCCGCTGGCGTGGCCGCTGGCGTGTGCGGTCGCCGTGGCGGCGCTCGTGACGTCGCTTTCGCTGTTCGCCGTCCCGCTGTAGGCCGCGTTCAGCGCCCCTGAACACGCGTGAGCGTGTCCTTGAGGGGCGGTGGTCGGGCCGGCGGGCGGGAAGTCCCGAATCTTCCGTTCGTACTTCTCGCGCACGCACTCCGGCATCTTCGTACTCGCTCACCGCTGTTCCCCCGTACCCGCGGCCGGTTCACTACGACATGTAGTAGATTCCGTGCATGGACATCGTCTACAACCTTCTCGTCGTGACGCACCTGCTCGGCATGGCCTATCTCGTCAGCGGCATCGTCGTGCGGTGGGTCGGCTCCCCCGAACCGGGTGGCAAGATCATGCTGTGGGGCGCGAGTGCCCAGGTCGTCACGGGGCTGGCGCTCGCGGGTATCGCGTCGGCGGGCCTCGTCGGCGGCGAGGCCAACCACATGAAGATCGGCGTCAAGCTGGGCGTCGCCGTGGTGGTGCTCGTGCTGGCTCACATCACGTGGCGCCGCCCCGACGTCGGAAAGAACGTCTTCTACGGCCTCACCGCTGCGACTCTGCTCAACGTCGCGATCGCCGCGATGTGGGCGTGAGCCACCGGTCGCGTCGCTAGGGTTCCGGTATGTCCCGTGACCACAGGCCCGAGCGCCGACCCGCGTCCCCACGCCGGAGCGGAGCTGTCGCCGCATGAGTGACAAGGCGTTCGACGGCAAGTCGGTCGGGACGTGGTTGCCGGTCGGCATGGCGATGGGGATCGCACTCGGCCTGACCGTGTTCGACAACGTCGGCGTGGGCGTGGGTATCGGGGTGGCGCTCGGCATGGGAATGGCCACCGCGGTGTCGGCGACCGGGAAGTCCGGCAAGGACGACGAGACCGGCGACCCCGAGGTCTGATCCACAGCGGCCCGCCCGCGGCTCGCTCGGTACCGGAGCGCGGAGCGAGCCGGGCAGGCTTCGCGACGCAGTGTCAGGCCGGGCGGGTCCGACGCAACCAGAGCAGGCCGATCACTGGTAGCACCAGCGGTATGAACAGGTAGCCCATGCCGAAGTTCGACCACACCGTGGCGTCCGGGAAGGCGGCGCTGTCGAACACGCTCAGCGTGCCGACGACCAGCACGCCCGTCATCTCGACCGAGCACGAGGCGAGGGCCACGCGCCACCACATGGTTCCGGTGCGGGCGAGCGCGAACGTCGCGAGCAGGTAGACCACCGCCGCGAACGCCGACAGGGAATACGGCACCGGGGCCTCGTCGAATCGGGTGGCGATCTGCACACCGGCGCGGGACGTCGCGGCCACGGCGAAGATCGCGTACACGACGATCAGGACACGGCCGGGCCCGCTCGCTGTCGCCGGCCGGTCGGCGGGCGTGCGCTGTGGGGTCGCGGGCTGTTCAGGCACTGGCCCCGCCCCACACCTCGACCATGCGTAGCAGCAGGACCGGGACGGTCAGGCACAGGACGCCGAGAATCGCGGTGCTGGAACGCGTGCGCTCGGCGAGCGCCCACACGGTGCCCAGCGGCAACACGAGCAGCGAACCGACCAGGTAGGCCAGGAACGTGAGCAGGCTGCCCGGTTCGCCGCCGCCGATCAGCATGACGACCGAGATCACGACCTGGACAGCGAGCAGCGCTTCGAGTGCGCCGACACCCATGAGCAGCGGCTTCTCGGGTTCGCGGTGCAGCACCACGAGGACGAACGCCCATATCGCGACGCCCGCCGCGCAGGCGGACACCGCGATCGCATAGCCAGTGATCACCGGACCTCCCACGGTTACTACCGCTCGTAGTCTACGACCCCGGTGCGGGCGGCGGCCCCGTGGCCGGGTCGGCGCCGCCCTCCCGGGACGTCGGCGCCGCATCGCCCGGCCGTGGCACCGTGATCCGGATTCGCCGTCATGGTCACGGGCGGATTCCTCCGGTAGCGTCGGATGGCAGACGGCCGGGCACCCGTCAGCCACGCCCCCGATAGATCGGAGCCCCCAGCCCGGCGCATCGCCCGCGAGCGCGGGCCTGTCATCGCAGCCGAGTGGGGGTCGGCTCGCTCATCGAATCCGTCCAGTCCTACGTACATCTTCTGCCGCGAACCGCGGCTCCGGGCACAGCCGTGTGCGGAGCCGGCCACCGGACCGACGTTCGGTCGGGTTCCGGCGCGTTCGCAGGTTCCGCTCGTGCAGGCGACCGAGTCCGCGCGGGTGACCACCACTGCCAATACAGCAACAACCAACACGAGGTGTCGATGTCCCCCGTTTCCACCGATGCGGAAACCCACGAAGCGGCCGGTGCGCGCCGGCCGAAGCCGATCACATCCGGTCGCACGTCCCTGCCCGAACACGTCACCGTGAAGGTGTTCGTCATCGCGCCGCTGGTGGCGATCGCCGCGGCCGTGCCCTTCGCCTGGGGATGGGGCCTGAGCTGGATCGACATCGCGATCGGTGCGGCGTTCTTCGTCATCAGCGGGCTCGGCGTGACGGCGGGATACCACCGGTTGTTCACCCACGGCTCCTACAAGGCCGCGAGGCCGCTGCGCATCGCGATGGCGATCGCGGGAAGCATGTCGGCGCAAGGGCAGGTCACGACGTGGGTGGCGGACCACCGCAGGCACCACGCGTTCTCCGACCGCGCGGGTGATCCGCATTCCCCGTGGCGGTACGGCACGTCGCCGGCCGCCCTGGCGAAGGGCTTCTGGCACGCGCACATGGGGTGGCTGTTCGACCGCGAGGTCACGAACGTCGAACGGTTCGCGCCCGATCTCGCAGGCGACCGGGACATTCGCACGGTCGACCGGCTCTTCCCGGTGTGGGTGCTCGCGAGCTTCCTGTTGCCCGCGCTGCTCGGCGGGCTCATCACCTGGTCGGTGTGGGGCGGTGTGACCGCCTTCTTCTGGGCCGGGCTCGTCCGCATCGGGCTGCTGCACCACGTGACGTGGTCGGTCAACTCGATCTGCCACATGATCGGCGAACGCCCGTTCAGCAGCAGGGACAAGGCTGCGAACTTCTGGCCGCTCGCGATCTTCTCGTTCGGCGAGTCCTGGCACAACCTCCACCACGCCGATCCGACCTGTGCCCGGCACGGGGTGCTGCGCGGCCAGCTGGACATATCGGCCCGGCTGATCTGGATCTTCGAGAAGCTCGGCTGGGCGACCAAGGTCCGCTGGCCGAGCGCGACCCGGCTCACCCGACTGGCTCAGTAGTCGTTCCACCCGTCCGACCCGTCACGGGGTGTCACGGCCGACGCGGCCGGCTCCTCGTTTCGGGTGGGAAGGGTCGGCTGCCGCCGCTGCTCGTGATACGACATCTCCACGATCTTCGTCTGTTGTACCGGTCCGTGACCTGCGTGAGGGGCGCCTCGGCTACGGTCGTGCGCGGCAGGCGAACTGGGTGGAGGGACGATGACGAGCACCGTGACGCGTCACGGCCCGGAAGTGCAGCAACCGGAGTCCGGGCCGGAACCCGCCGGTGAGCCGCGCGGGGGACGCTCCGGGTTCGCGTGGCTGGTGCGACTCCCGAGTGCGGCCGTTCGCGGGCTGCGGCGCTCGGCCGCGACCACACCGGGACGACTGACGCTCATCAGCGCCGGCCTCGCCCTGCTCGCGCTGCTGGTCGGCACGGTGGCGGGCGCCGAACTCGGCGAGCGCAAGGCGACGATCGACGGTCTCGTCGACCACCGCGAACCGCTGACGGCGGCCGCACAGGAGGTCTACCGCTCCCTCTCGGACGCCGACGCCACCGCGGCCGGCACGCTGCTCAACGCCGACTCCGAGGGCATCGCGCTGCGGGACCGCTACGACCTGGACGTCGCCCGCGCGGGCGCAGCGCTCGCGAAGGCGGCCAGCGCCTCGGCCGGTAACCCCGCGGCCGTGGCGCAGGTCGACGTGCTGTCGCGGCAGTTGCCGGTCTACACCGGGCTGGTCGAGACGGCTCGGACGAACAGCCGCCAGGGCAACCCCGTCGGCGCCGCGTATCTCGCCGAGGCGTCGCAGCTCATGCGGTCGGAGATCCTGCCGGCAGCGAAGAATCTCTACGAGATCGAGGTCGAACGTCTCGCGGATGAGCAGGACGACGCGGCGTCCGTGCCGTGGCTGACGGGACTGCTGGCACTGGCGCTGCTGGCGGCGCTGATCGTCACGCAGGTGCACCTCAAACGCCGGACGAACCGCGTGTTCAACGTCGGCCTGGTCGTGGCGACGGTCGCGGTCGGGCTGGCGGTGCTGTGGTCGGCCGTGGCGGTCACGATCCAGAGCGTCCTCGTCAGCAGCGGCCAGTCGTCGGGTTCCGAGCAGACCGACGTCATGGTGCGGGCGCGCATCGCGGCGTTGCAGGCGCGCGCCGACGAGACGTTGACGCTGCTGGCCCGCGGCAACGGCACGGCGTACGAGGAGGAATACCAGGCGTCCATCCAGCGGCTCTCCGGTGGCAACGGGCAAGGCGGGTTCCTCGGTGAGGCCAGGGACGGCACCGAGGGGCTGTCGGCCGCGGACCACGTCGACGCCGCGATCCGGAGCGCCGGGGCGTGGCGAGAGGTCCACGGCCAGGTGCGCAACCTCGACAACGGTGGCCGCTACGAGGACGCGGTGGAGCTCGCCATCCAGACCGAGGGCGACGAGGGCGCGACCGCCGCGTTCACGCGCCTCGACGGCGACCTGGCCAGGGGAATCGCCGACAGCAGGCAGTTGTTCCTCGACGACACGACGAACGGTTCGCGCGTGCTGACGTTGCTCTCGCCGGGATTCGCGGTGTTGTCGCTGGTGGCGATGCTGGGTTCGATCCTCGGCATCCGTGAACGTCTTCGGGAGTACCGCTGATGAAACGCTGGACATGGCTCGCCGGGGCACTGGTGGCGACGTTGGTGGCCGGATGCGGGTCGGCGGGAACGCCCGTGGATCCGGCCCCGGTCGGATCGGTGCAGCGGCCGATGCCGGGTGGCACCGATGTGTCGGGCAAGATCGAGCAGGGCGGTTCGGACGCGCCGAACTGCAACCCGCAGCAGAGCCTGCGGCCGGACGACTCGATGCCGCCCGGGTCCACAATGGACAACATCAAGAAGCGCGGCTACCTCATCGCCGGTGTCGATCAGGCCACCAACCTGTGGGGCTTCCGCAACCCGCACACGGGCGAGCTCGAAGGGTTCGACATCGATGTCGTGAAGGAGATCGCCCACGACATCTTCGGCAGTTACGACCCGAACACGATCCGCTTCAAGGCGATCAACTCCTCGGAGCGCGAGACCGTGCTCGCCAGCGGCGACGTGGACGTGGTCGTGCGGACGTACTCGGTGACGTGCGAGCGGTTGCAGAAGGTCGCGTTCTCGTCCGTCTACTTCGAAGCGGCGCAGCGCGTACTGGTCACCGAGAAGTCCGGGATCGAGAACATCGCGCAGCTGGGCGGGAAAAAGGTGTGCGCCGCGGGCAGTTCGACCTCGGTGAACCGGCTCGCCGAAGCGAAACCGAAGCCCGAGCCCGTGGTCACCAACAACTGGACGGACTGCCTCGTGCTGTTGCAGCAGGGGCAGGTCGCGGGAGTGTCCACCGACGACACGATCCTCGCGGGCATGACGGAGGAGGATCCGGCGACGCGCGTCGTCGGCCCGCAGTTGTCGGAGGAGCTCTACGGCGTCGGTGTCCCGAAGGGCAACGAGGACATGGTCCGCTTCGTGAATGCGACGCTCGAGGACTTCCGGAAGAACATGTGGCGCGACCGGTTCCGGCATTGGGGGCTGCAGCGGGTGCTGGGCGACCTGACCCCACCGCAGCCGCAGTACCGGTGACCGCGAACCGAGGAGGCAACCTGTGACCGACGAGCCACGTCGTCCTCGCCACGCGGCGCCGGACGGAGACGACGAGCAGCACACACAGTACGTCGCGCCGGTGCAGCCGAACGGCGGCACGCCCCGGCACGCCGCTCAGCCGCAGCAGCCGCCGCAGCCGCCGCAGCCGCAGGCACCGCCGCAGCCGCAGGCACCCGGGGCCGCACAGCAGGGCCCGCAAGCCGCGCAGGCGCAGGCCGGGGCCAACGAGCCGATGTCGACGAGCGTGCTCGACCACGCTCCGGGCACCGAACTCGTCATGCCGCCTGCTCCGCCGTCCGAATCGGCCGATCCGAGCGAGGGTATGGGACCGCCCAGTGGGTACACGAGCGGTCCGGGAAGCGGCCCGGCGAGTGGTCCTGCGAGCGGTCCGGCGAGCGGCCCCGGGAGCGGCCCGGGGAGCGGCCCCGGAAGCGGGCCGGGCAGTGGCACCGGGAGCGGGACCGGCAGCGGAGCCGGAAGTGGGCCGTGGACCGGTTCGGGGGCAGGCACCGGAGGTGCGTTCCCGCGCACGTCGCGGCGGTCGTCCTCCCGCACGTCGACCCGCGGCAGGCTGGGTGCCGGCATGGTCGAGGTGCCGCCGGTGCCCTACCGGGACCCCGCCGAGGCGGTGCTGTCCGACCCGGTCGTGTCGGAGTCGAAGCGCTTCTGCAGCAGCTGCAACGCCAAGGTCGGCCGGGGGGCGGACGGCAAGGCGGGCAGTCCGCAGGGCACCTGCGACAAGTGCGGGACACCGTTCTCGTTCGTGCCGAAGCTCCAGCCCAGCGATCTCGTCGGCGGTCAGTACGAGGTGCTGGGCGCGCTCGCCTACGGTGGGCTCGGCTGGATCTATCTCGCACGTGACCTCAACGTCGACGGCCGTTGGGTCGTCCTCAAAGGACTGATTAACACCGGTGACGCGACCGCGATGGCGGCCGCCGTCAACGAGAAGCGGTTTCTCGCCGAGGTCGAGCATCCGCACATCGTCAAGATCTACAACTTCGTGCAGCACCCCGACCCTGACACGGGCGGGGCCGTCGACTACATCGTGATGGAGTACGTCGGCGGGCAGTCGCTGCGCCAGCTCGCGCTCGACCACCACCGCAAGAGCGGGCGCGCCGAGCCGTTGCCGATCGGGCAGGTCATCGCCTACGGACTGGAGATCCTGCCCGCGCTGGGCTACCTGCACAGCCAGGGGCTGCTGTACTGCGACCTCAAGCCGGACAACGTGATCCAGACCGGCGACCAGCTCAAGCTCATCGACCTGGGCGCAGTGCGGCGGATGGACGACTACAGCAGTCCGCTGTTCTTCACGAGCGGGTACAGCGCGCCGGAGCTGGCGAGCGACGGCGCGTCCGTGGCCTCCGACCTGTTCACGGTCGGCCGCACGCTGGCGGTGCTGAGCTTCGAATTCACGGGCTACACCACGAAGTTCAAGACGACGCTGCCGAGCCAGGACGACGTTCCACTGTTCCAGCTGTTCGGCTCCTACTACCGGTTCCTGCGCCGCGCGACGCACACCGATCCCGCGCGCCGGTTCGTCTCCGCAGAGGAGATGGCCGACCAGCTGACCGGTGTACTGCGCGAGATCATGGCGCTGGGAACCGGAAAACAGCGCCCCGGACAGTCCACTGTGTTCGGTCCGGAGACGAACACGTTCGGTGTCGACATGGTCGTTCCGGGCAACGGACAGGATGTGCCGTTGCCCGATCCGGTGGAGGTCGTGTCCGGACTGCCGGTGCCGCAGGTCGACACCGACGACGTCGGCGCCGGTGTGCTCGCCGCGACGCTCGGTGCGGATCCACGGGCGGCGATCGAGGCGCTGGCCGGTGCGCCGCGGGAGTCGATCGAGGTGCGACTGCGGGTCGTGCGCGCGCGGATCGAGCTGGGCGAGCTGGCCGAGGCCAATCGTCAGTTGCAGGCGGCGCAGTACCTGGCGATCAAGGCGGGCTTCCCGCACGACTGGCGGATCGACTGGTACCGCGGCCTGATCGAGCTCGCAGGCGGGCGCGCGCGGGTCGCGCACGTCGCGTTCGACACGGTCTACGACGAGCTGCCCGGTGAGACGGCGCCCAAGCTGGCGATGGCCTTCAGCGCGGAGGCGACCGGCGAGTACTTCACGGCGTCGCGGCTGTACGAGCTGGTGTGGCGGACCGACCGGTCGTACGTGAGTGCCGCGTTCGGACTGGCGCGGGTCTACCTGGCACAGGGAGCGCGGGCCAGCGCGATCGAGGTGCTCGAATCGGTGCCCGCGACGTCGACGCACCACGTGCCCGCACAGTTGGCGGCGATCAAGGTGAAGATCACGCCGATCGCGGGCAAGTCCGTGACGGAGGCCGATCTCGTCGACGCGAGCGCACGCCTCGAGCGGCTGAACCTTGACGCCGAGCGGCGGACGCGGCTCGGGATCGAGGTTCTGTCGGCCGCGCTGGAATGGGTCGGTGCGAACAACGCGTCCGGGGGCACGCGGGTGCTGGGATGTGCACTGGAGGACCGCGACATCCGGCTCGGGCTCGAGTCGCACCACCGGTCGTTGGCGCGGCTGGCGTCGACGGCCGCCGAGCGCATCGAACTCGTCGACAAAGCGAATGCGTTGCGGCCGCGCACCTTGACGTGAGCGCGGACGGGTCCGTGGGCTCGTGGGGCATGGCGGTGGGCAAGTCCGTGCCGCCGTGCGCCGACCGCGCATACGGGCATGCCATGCCGCGTGATCAAGGGAAGATTCGGGGCGCTCTCACCCGCAGGCCCGACCAGCGCCCCTCAAGGGCACGCCGACGCGTGGCCGTGATCAATGCCCCGAAGGTGCCCTTGGGGGCATCGCCGTGGCTGCCGCACGACCACGCCACCGCGGCGGACGTCAGGGGTTGACGTCCCAGCCCCTGTCCTCGGCGGCCGTGGTCTCGGTGGCCTCGGACTCGCGGAACTTGTCGAGCGCGTCGGGGTCGCCGTGCGTTGTGAAGTGCTCGAAGCCGACCGTCACGAACAGCGCGCGGGCGCGCAGCGCGACCGGACCGTCGGCGGCGTCGAGACGGCCCTCGGCGCTGACGTACGTCTTCCGGCCGGACCCGCCGTCGAGCTTGGCGGCGATGTGCAGCGTCGATCCGACGGGGACGGGCGCGACGAAGTCGGTCTCCAGGCGGGCGGTCACCGCCGGCCTGCGCAGCAGGTTGCCGACAGCCGACCCGAGGGCCTCGTCGAACGCGCACGCCAGCAGCCCGCCGTGGGCAAGACCGGGAGCGCCCTGGTGATCCTTCTGCACGGTGAACGTCGACACGACGGACATGTCGTCGGCGACGGCCGACTTCAGGTGCAGGCCCGATTCGACCTCGTGGCCGCACCCGAAGCACTCGGCGTAGTGCTCGGCGAGCTGCGTGCCGGGGGCGGGTGCGTCGGCGTGCGGGCTGACGGGCTCGGCGTCGGCTGGCGGCCAGTTCTCGGTACGTGAGCTCATCGGGTCAAGCTATCCGGCCGCGGCGCCGTGACCTCGCCTGCGGCGCCGATCTGTGGCGAACACCGCCGCTGCACGGTCGGTCGGCGTACGTGCAGCTGCGCGTGCGCACGGTCGACGTCGACAGCGGCCGTGAGCATTACCGCGAGGTCGCCGCCGAGACGGCCCAGGCCGCGTTGACGAAGCTCGGGTGATGACTCGGTCCGGGCGAACGATCTCCGCGGCCGTCAGTCCTGGAGAGCGGACATCGACGTCCATTCGGGCCATGAGTACGACCAGTCGTGGTAGTCGCCGTCCCGGGGGCCGAGGGGAACGCTGCTGCCCCGCACCTCGAACGGGTCGCCGGTCTGCGCCAGGTTGTAGTACTCGAGGGCGTCCGCGGGCGCGAGGTTGATGCACCCGTGGCTGACGTTGTCGTATCCCTGGCTGCCCACCGACCACGGAGCGGCGTGGGTGAACTCGCCGTTGTTGGAGATCCGCACGGCCCATTCGACCCGGAAGTCCTCGTAGTCGTAGGCAGGGTTGTTCATGTAGTACTCGGAGTGCTTGGTCATCACGACGTGTGTTCCGCTGCGGGTGACGCGGCCGGGGTCGGAGTCGAGGCCGAAGCTGGCCGGGTAGTCGGCGGTCTGCTTGCCGTCGACGAACACCTTCATCCGGTGCGACTGCGTGTTGGCGCGCACGAGCTGCCTGCGGCCGATCGTGAACGTCGAGGACACGTCGCTTTCGGCGTAGGCGCCGTCACTGAGTTCGAGCCCGTACAGATCGCCGCTGACCGACACCTCGGTTCCGGGCTGCCAGTACTCCTTCGGCCGCCAGTGCACGGCGGTGTCGAGTTCGAGCCATGCCCACGAGCCCTCGGTGGCCGTTGACGTCTCGACCGACAGTGCGCGTTCGACCGCAGCCTTGTTCTCGACGGGCTCGTCGAACGTGATGGAGATCGGCATGGCCACGCCATAGGTGCCGCCGTCACCGACGTTGAGGCTGGCGCTGTGGATCGCGGTCGGCTTCACGGTCTCGAACGACCCGGTGACCGGGGATTCCTTGCCTTCCGCGTTCGTCGCGGTGCCCGTCCAGCGGTAGCGCTTGCCGTAACCGAGCCGCTCGGTGGCCGTCCACGAGCGGCCGTTCTCCGCCAGCTCGCCGTCGACCTGCTCGCCCGCGTCGGCGGTGAGGGTGACGTTGTCGAGAGTGCCGTGTTCGACCGTCACGGACACGTCGTCACGCGGTTCGACGTCGGCCTCACCGTCGCCGGGCCGCAGGTCGACCTCGGCCGCGGGTGCGGGTTCGGGGGTGCTGTCCTGCATACCCGCGTTTCGCTGCTGTGGCGTGCTACCGGTGCAAGCCGCCAGCCACAGCATCGCGGTCAGTGTCAATGCGATCACCGGCCCGGGTCTGCGATCGCCCCCGATCGTGTAAGTGCCCTTCACGTGGATCCGCCCCTCTGAGGTCCGCGAAATGTGTGGCCGTGTCCTGTCCTCGCCACTCATCCGCCGAATGTGATGGCACTCACATTCGGCACTCCGGTCCGAACATTCCGGTCGACTCCGGCGGTGACCATGCGGCTACCCAGGTGACATGGCCGGTGTGGGCCGGATCGAAACCCGTTCGGGGCCGGTCCGCCCGGTTGGACCAACACCCGTACGGGGCTGTCGAAACGGCGGCGGCAGGGTAGGCTGCGAAGTGGCCGTTGTTTTGCGTGTTCGTGGCTTCACACTCGCGGAACTTCTGACGCGGGGCGTGAGACGGACATGCGCTCTTTCGCAGAACCTCGTTGGAACCGTCCGGATCGGCCGGGGACTCACTAAGCTGGGTCCCAGCTCAACAGCAACGAGGAGTAAACGGTGGCGCAAGGCACTGTGAAGTGGTTCAACGCCGAAAAGGGCTTCGGCTTCATTGCCCAGGACGGCGGCGAGGGCGACGTGTTCGTCCACTACTCGGAGATCGAGGGACGCGGCTTCCGCACCCTCGAGGAGAACCAGCGAGTGGAGTTCGAGGTGGGCCAGGGCCAGAAGGGCCCGCAGGCTCAGAAGGTTCGCGCCGTCTGAGGGCGTGCGTCACCTGCTGATTTTCACTGACTGACAAGTGAGCCCCCGGCGACCAGGTCGCCGGGGGCTCACTTGCGTTTCGGGTCGGCTTGCGTTTCGGGTCGGTCAGCGCCGCGGCGCGTCCCAGCCGGTGCGATCGAAGAAGTGCTCGTCGGTGCGGGCCTCCGGCTCGATGTGGCCGGGTCCAGCCGCATGCCGCGGGTCCGGACCCGCACCGAGCGGGGGAACGGCGCGGCCGTGCGGATCGGTGTCCTCGCCGGGACGCGCGGCGTGCGCCTCGGGAGCGGGCGCCACCTGTTCCGCCTGCGGCGCCGCCGGGAACCCGTCGCCCGGCAACCCGGCGTCCTGAAACCCCGCGTTCTGAAACCCCGCGTTCTGGTGACCGGCAGGCTGGTCCGCCCCGGATGCGGCGGCGTCCTGTCCCGGGGCGGCCGGGTCGGTGCCGGTGGGCGTCACGGAGCCCGCCTCCCATGCAAGCCGTTCGAGCACCCACTCCAAAGCGAGCGCCTGCGGGGATGTGCCGCGGGCCTCGGCGAGCTCGGTCAGTTCCTCGCCTGCGGCGTGGGTCATGCGCAGCTGGTAGACCTGCGCGTCGCCGAACTTCCTGCCGGAGCCGGTGCTCTCGACGTCGTTGTCCGGGGCGAGGGCCTTGAGGTAGCTGGAGAGCTCCTGGTCCTCCCCACCGTGGTCGTCGGTGTCGTCGCGGCCTGCCGGTGCGGCGGTGCGCGGCGTGGCGTTGTCCGCGTCGTCCCGGCGTCTGGAGCCGGATTTGCCGCGGCCGGACAGCCGTCCGAATGAAGGTTTAGGCACGGCGGCCACGATAACGGTTGTGTCTCAGCCACGTGGGACGACGTGGCTTCCGACACGTCGTGTAACGGCTCGTAGGTGTCCGTGATTCTGCGTTCAACGTGGCGGTGGGCCATCTGTGTGGGCACAACCGGAGCGCGTTGTGGATTCCTGTACGGATCGTGATTTCGGACATCGCGACGATTGCAGATTGCAGGGCTGAAGAATTTTCGCAAGACGGCGATCGGCTGCAGGAAGTCAAGCCGCCGGAAGTCCGCCGAAACCGCTGTGACCACCGGCGGGATGTGCTCGGCGAAGTGATCGCGGAAATGGAGAGGCCCCCGCGCCAGGGGGAGGAACGCGGGGGCCGGAGGGGATCTCCACAGGCGCTGACCGGGGGTGTGTCAGCACGTCGATTGTTACACGATCCGGCCGCGGGTGGCGAGGTTTGGGGATGAAAAAAGCTTGCGGGCCACCTTCGGCGGGGCTCCGTCGGCCCGTCTTCCGCAGAGTCGACGGTGAATGGGTTGACATTCTTCCGGCGTTCGGGCGTTACACCCGCGAGATCTTGCGCGGACGACGCATCCGAACGGAGATCGCGCAACTACTGTCGTCGGAATGCGTTCCACGGCCGGCCGTCACCGATGTGCGGAGTCCGCACGCGTGACGAGGAGTTCACTCTGCGGGGGGCTGGGGTTGTGATCGCCGCGTGGCTAGCCTCGGCGCCGAGGTCGGTGCTCGACCACCCCTCGATCCGGCGGCAACCCGTACGCGGGGGATCCGTCCGCGATCCGGCGCAGCCCCTTGGAGGAGCAATGAGCGGATCAGTGGAAGTGCGACAGTTTCTCCTTCGGCAGGACGGAGGGGAGCAGGTTTCCGGAGTCGGTGGACTGCCAGGGCAACGCTCGGGGCAGGCGGAGGCGCCGCGGGTTTCCGACGACCAGGTACGCAGAGCCAGGATCGCCGTAGCCTCGGGTGCGGTCGACGCCGAGGACTGCGCCCAGTTGCTGGACATGCTCGGCCTGACACCCGACGAGGACGGCAACGTTCCCGTTCAGCGGTGACCGCGGTGCCGATCCGGCTGTGACCGCGCCGATCCGCGGCGGCTCGCCGTTGTTTCGGGCTGCGCCGTCATTTCGGGGAGCGCCGTCGTTCGGGCCGGCCGTCGCCGTTCGGTGAGGCCCGGCCGGGCGACTCGCTCGGTGCCGTCGGGATGCAGGTCGTTCGCGTCGCACGGAGTGGTTGCGGTGGATGCGCCGCCGCGGGCGGACGTCACCCGTGTGGTCCGCGGCCGATGCCGTGCGACGTCCGGCAAATGTGCGTCCAGGTGCACACCCCCTGGTCGTGCACCTGGACGACACTTCGCCACGCTAATTGCAGGCAGTGCCGCCGGGCAAACGGTTGCGACCTGATGCGTCCGGGCTGTAACCGGGTCGGCAGGTGCCGGTCGGCCGCCGTTAACCCGGTGGTGGTTGCGGAGAGGTCGCTGTGACGGATCCGGGTGCGGGGCGTCGCCGGGTGTGACCGAGCCGGCGGGATCGGACGGTCGAGTCGTGGGGACGCCTGCCGTGGCGGCGTGCGGGGATCGCGAACTCGGTGCCGAAGGTCGGCGCGCGGGGGATCGGGTGTGCCCCCCCGTCGAGGGGCGTCGCGGAGGTTCGGCGCCGATCCGGAGGTTTTCGCAGGTCAGGGTGAAAGTGACCCCCGGTGTTTCGGCGGATCACCGGGTGCCGTAAAGTAGTCATCGCTCCCGGGGAGACGACCTGGAGAGCGTGGTCGGGTCGGTTATCCGAAACCGGCCGGGCTCCCATCGTCCAGCGGCCTAGGACTCCGCCCTTTCAAGGCGGCAACGCGGGTTCGAATCCCGTTGGGAGTACGCAGTACGCTGCACGTGACGAGTGCAGTCGACAACAGAATACCGGCTCGGGTAACGACATCGGAACCTGAAGGCCGGAGCACAGCAAGGCCCTGTGGCGCAGTTGGTCAGCGCGCCGCCCTGTCACGGCGGAGGTCGCGGGTTCAAGTCCCGTCAGGGTCGCATCGAGGAAGCGGGTTCGTCATGAGACGGATCCGCTTTTTCATGTCGTCGGGAGGTGTCGCCCGTGGTGAGTCACCGCCCGGTTGTGAGTCATGGCTCGCTGGGAGTCATCGCGCGCCGGTCGTGACGTCGGGACCCCGGGAGTCACCGCGTGGCGGCCTCGATTCCGGAGACCTGCATCGCCGGGTGGTCCCGACGTCGGAGTCCTGACACCGCCCTGCGCAACGGGCCCCGCCGCACGGGCCGTTGCGCACATGCGCTAGTGTGTACAGCCAACGGCCAGGTAGCTCAGTTGGTACGAGCGTCCGCCTGAAAAGCGGAAGGTCGCCGGTTCGACCCCGGCCCTGGCCACAACATTGACCAGCGAAATTGGCCCCTGCGAAAGCACTCGCAGGGGCCAATTTCGTGTCGGGTGCTCATTTCGGGTCTCAGTTGCTCCCGCATCAGCGCCCCGGCACTGCCTCGCGCAGCCGGTCAACCCGCCCGGTGTCGGGTGGCGCCGATACCCGCCGCGAGCAACCCGACCGCTCCGCCCCATGCCGCGTTGACCAGCAGGGTCATCACGACGCCGATGCCTCCCGGCGTCGCCAGCGGGCCTTCGAGCTGGCCGTGCAGCATCGGCGAGAGAATCGCGCTGAGCACGATCGCCGCCGCACCGTAGACGAGGCCGACGCACACCAACGTCAGCACCGGTTCGCGAGCACGCCCAAGGAGCACGGCGGCCAGCCACACGACCGAGATGCCCACGGTCATCAGGATCGGCGTCACCGGTTTTCCGAGTTCATCCATGAGCCCTGTGATGCTGAACAGCGGTCTGATGAGCGCGAACACGCCGAGCGCGATGATCAGCGGCCACGACAGCTGGGCAAGTCGAGTCTTCACGGTGTGGACGCTATGCGGCCACGCGACGGCCGACATCAGGGCACGACCCGGTCCTTTCCTGAATTACCCCTGAGACGGCACGTCGCCATGCCGGCCACGCCGCCACGCCGGCCACGTGCCGCGGGAGGGGCCGCGAGACAGTGACGAAGTGCGCGTACGCGCCCTCGACTCACCCCGGTCGCTTACTCTCACCGGGAGGACGAGCAGAGAGGGAGCCCGCCTGGTGAGCACCGACCACGAGCGCAGCTACTACGAGCGCATCGACGATCGGCGATTCAAGCCGACGTCTCACACGAGCGGCGCGTGGAACCCCGACGAACAGCACTTCAGTCCCCTCGGTGGTCTCATCACGCACGCCATCGAAAGCGACCGGGACGAGCGGGGCAGCGCACTGGCGATCTCCCGCATCAGTTTCGACATCCTCGGCAAACTCGCCCTCGACGAATGCGACATCCGCGTCGAGGTGATCCGCCCAGGACGGACGATCGAGCTGGTCGAAGCCGTCGCGGACCTCGGTGGCCGCACGGCGGTACGCGCCAGGGCGTGGCTGCTGG
This sequence comes from Prauserella salsuginis, assembly GCF_024648885.1. Lineage (GTDB taxonomy): Bacteria > Actinomycetota > Actinomycetes > Mycobacteriales > Pseudonocardiaceae > Prauserella > Prauserella salsuginis. The sequence continues at coordinate 357,087 of NZ_JANBBF010000010.1, forward strand.
CCCCGGGCGACACGGCGTCCGTCGCGGGCGGGGAGGATCCACCCCTCACCCCGCCGGGTGAGCTGGAGCCGTGGCAGATGTCGCACCTGTGGTCCGGCGGCTACATCGCCTCGCTGGACGCCCGTCCCGTCGCGGCACCGGAGCCCGGCCGCGGCACAGTCTGGATCTCGTCCGACGCCGACCTCGTCGCCGGCGAGCCCGTCGGCCCGTTCGCCGCGTTCGTCACGCACGTCGACGCGGCCAACGGCATCGCCGTGCGCAGGCCGCCGACCGAGTGGATGTTCCCGAACGTCGACCTGACCGTTCACCTGCATCGGGCGCCCGAACCCGGTTGGACCGGTCTCGATACCACCGTCACGTTCGGTCCCGGCGGCCGCGGCATCACGAGCACCGCGCTCCACGACACTCACGGCCACGTGGGGCACGCGCAGCAGATCCTCACGGTGCGTCCACTGTGAGCGGGCGCGTGCAACCTTCGGCCACGTTCGTCCCGTCCTGACAGGGAGTCCGCGCGAACGGCGCGGGTCGACATCGCGAGGGGGCTGCGATGAAACCTGTCAGGATCGGGTCGAGAACCGCCGGTTTGACGTTGGCCGCACTGCTGGGCGGTGCGCTGGCGACGCCGGTTGCAGCGGCGGGCGAGGCGGGCGGGGACCTGCCGGATTCGGCGTCCGTGCAGGCCGATATCAACGGCGACGGTGGGCCGGAGCTGATCACCGTGCGCGAACGCGATGACGACCGGGTGGTGTCGGCACGCTTCGCCGACCATTCCTATGTGGAATCCGCGTTCCCCAGCGACACGGCGGGGCGGTTGAATCTCGATCCGCGGGTGGCCGACCTCGGCAGGGACGGTACGGCGGACCTGCTCGTCACCACCGCGACCGGCGCCAACACATTGACGTTCGCCGCGTTCACCTACATCCCGGAACAGGGCCTGGTGCGGGTGACCGGAACCGACGGCGCGCCACTGACCTTCCACGACGGCGGCGGTGCGACATCGCTGGCCTCGTATGCGTGCCACGAACCGGACGACGACGGCGCGACCTTCACCACCGTGCGGGCCGAACGGACCGACGGCGGACTCGACGGCGTGCGCACCAGCTACGAGGTCACGCGCGACACGGTCGTCCCACGTGGACAGACCGAGTTCCACGGCGCCGCTGAGGACGCACCCGTGGTGCAGGCCGACCCGGCCAGCTGCGCCCCCGCGTGACGCGGACGGCGAACACCGGTCAGCCTTCGCGCTTGTGGGCGACGTACCGGACCGCCAGGCCCGTCAGCAGCCCCAGTCCGGAGAGCACGACGAGTGCTCCGATCGGCGTCGACGGGCCGGTGGCCGCCTCCGGCGTGCGGGAGGGTCCCGCGGTCACCGTGACCGCGCTGACCTCGCCCACCCGGCGGGCCTCCTGTGCCTGGGCAGGTGCCGCGGCTGTGAGCAGCGACATCGCCACCGCGACGAACAGGGCCGCGAGCGTGGCGGGAACGCGGGAAGTTCGCATGCCTTCGCAACCTCTCGGGATTCGCCGGCGCCGTTCGCTCATCGAACCACCGTCCGGCAACGGTGCGAAAAGCAGCGACTTCGCGCGTCACGGTGACAACACTGCTCCATTACGGTCAACCGCGGTGTTCCGGCGCGGTGCCGGGCTCCGTCCGGCCGGTGCCCACAAGGGAACCGGTCAGCCGATGGCGGTGACGGTGCCGCGGGCGTCGTAGAGGTAGTAGGCGCCGCCCGAGCGCACCAGCCGGCCGCCGTAGCTGCAGTCGATGCGTGAGTCCGACTCCGAATCGGCGAGGCGGGTGCTGCCCGACCCGCTCACCAGGTCCACGGCGCAGCCGCCGTCCCGGTCCGCGGACGCGACCAGCGCACGCTCGCCCGACAGCGGCAGGACGTCGGTGACGGTCCGCCGCTCGTACCGGTGGTGCCAGGCGGGCGAGCCGCCGAACGGCATCGCCGTCAGCACGTCGGAGTCGGACGCCGAACCGCAGCCTGACACGTACAGCGTGTCCGCACCGGCGGTGAGCCGCAGTGTTCGTTCCGTGGCCCAGTCTTTTTCCGCGGATTGTGCACACGGCGTTCCCTCCGGTGGCGGACCGGTGGACCAGGCGTCGGCCCCGTCGGACAGCCGCCGCGCCGTGATCCGGCCGGTCTCGCTGCCCGCGGTGATGTACAGCCGGCCGGTCACGGTGGAGGCGACGTTCGACTCGAGCGTGTCGTCGTCCTCCGACGCTTCCCACAGCCGGCTGCCGGTCCGGGCGTCGAACGCAAGCGTGTCGCCGTCGCAGCCGAGGAGTGCGACGTCGTCGTGCGCCGCCTCGACGTGCTCGTTGATGCAGTCGACCCGGCGGTCCCACAACTCGGCACCGTCGATGTCCACCGCGGCGAGCCGGCCGTCCGGACGGTCGCCGCGCGTCACCAGCGTGTACGGCGCTCGCACGTCGTCGTCACCCGTCGGCCACGGCTCGTCGTCCTCGGCGTGGAGCGGGTGATCGTCCCCGCCGTAGTTCCACACCGACGTCGAGGCGCCCGTCCGCGTGTCGAGCACGGTCCCGTCCACGTCCGTTCCGTGCGTGTTCCAGCGCACCACGACGTGGGTCGCATCGGCGGCGATGATGCGTGGGCGGCGGCCTTCCTCGAGCGATCGCATCCACACCGGCTCTCCGTCCCGTGCCGACAGGAGCGCGACGCGCGGAAAGCCGCGATCCTCGTAGGCCACCGCGATGCCGTGCCGGGTGGGCACGACGTCGCGCACCAGCCCGAGCGATCCGACCTCGAAGGTCCAGCGGACGGAGCCGTCGAAGGTGGACGGCTGCGGCGTCTCGATCCGGCCGGGCCCCGATTCGACGTCGGAATGCCGCCACAGCAGGTACCGGTCGGACAGCGCCGGGCCGAACCCGCCCAGCACGAAGACCATCGCCGTCACGATCACGACACAGCTGCCGGTGATCAGACCGCCCGCGGCCCACCCCGTCGCGCGCGGCCCGTGCAACCGCATCTCCCACCACGTCGCCGCCGCCACGGCCGCCCACAGCGGCGCGGCCAGCAGCGCGTACAGCGGCGCGGGCCCCTGCCATTCGTCCGTGGGCAGCAACCCGACGACGGCCGTCGCCGCGGTGCCGACGGCGAACAACGCGGCCAGCCCGGCGAACCAGTGCAGCGCCGTGTGCGACTCCGCGTGGCCCGCGCCCCACAGCCCGAACAAGCCCAGCGCCGTGAACCCGGTGGCCAGCAGCGCCCACACCTGGATCTCCTCGGCGTCGAAACCACCGAGAACCCAGGTCGTGAACAGAGCGGCGGGCACCATGAGGGCGAGCTGCACGGTGACCAGCAACGTGATCAGATACGACCCCGCGCGTCGGTCTTGCGCTGTCGCATCGGACGCGTCGGCGTCCTCCCTGACGTCGGAATCTCCCGTGTCGGCATCCGGCGTGTGGTCCCGCCCGTCGATGTCCGGCGTGCCCGGCCCCTGCGCATCTGCGCCGTGGACAGCCGCGCCGTGGGCGTCCGCGTCGTGGGCGTCCGGGGCCCGGCCGTCCGGGGCCCGGCTGTCCGGGTCGTCGGGCGAGGTCGGTTCGTCGGCGGCCATGCCGGGTTCGACGCCGCCTGCCGGTGATCGGTTGCATCCGCCGGGAGGCGACCCTCGCGATGCTCCCTGCCGGCGCGTCCGGCATCGTGAACAGTGGATCTCGCGTCGACCTGGCGAGCAGTGGAGGCGGGCATGAGCAATCTCGAAGCGGCACCCGAGGAGCTGACGTGCACGTCGGCGCCGAACGACCGTGGGCGCGTGCTCGAACCGCGCAGCGTGCCGCTCGGCGGTCCGCGGGCCATGTCGGTACGCCGCACGCTGCCGCAACGCGCGCAGTCGTTCATCGGTGCGTGGTGCTTCGTCGACCACTACGGCCCCGACGAGGTGGCGGCGACGGGCGGCATGCGCGTCGCGGGCCATCCCCACACCGGGCTCCAGACGGTGTCGTGGCTGTTCCGCGGCGAGATCGAACACCTCGACACGACCGGCGCGCACGCGTACGTCCGCCCCGGCGAGCTCAACCTCATGACCGCGGGCGCGGGCATCGCCCACTCCGAGTTCTCCACTCCCGGCACCGACGTCCTGCACGGCGCGCAGCTGTGGCTCGCGCTGCCCGAGAAACATCGGTTCACCGAGCCGGGGTTCGAGCACTACGCACCACCCGTGGTCGACGTCGACGGTGCGCAGATGCTGGTCTTCTTCGGTTCACTGGCCGGGCAGGTGTCGCCGGTGCACACGTTCACCCCGCTGCTCGGGGCCGAGATCACGCTGCCGGCGGGACGCGAGTTGCGGCTGGACATCGACCCGGCGTTCGAACACGGTGTGCTGGTCGACCGGGGCTCGGTCGTCACGGCAGGGGTCACGGCCGCAGCGGGGGTGCTCGTCCACCAGCCCGCAGGTTCCGACACGCTGGCGTTGCGTGCCGAGTCCGACACCCGCCTGCTACTGCTCGGCGGCGAGCCGCTCGGCGAGCAGATCGTCATGTGGTGGAACTTCGTCGGGCGCTCCCACGACGAGATCGCCGAGTACCGCCGCGAATGGGAACACGAGCGCACATCGCGGCAGCCGGGCAGGTTCGGCCGCATGCCCGCAGAGTGGGAGCAGACGATTCCCGCGCCCGAGCTGCCGAACGTCCGCCTGCGCCCGCGTAGCTAGCCCCGGTGCTCGCGCGTGTCCCGCGCCCGCCGCGCCGACGCCGTGTTGCAGGTTCCGGGCCCCGTGTTGCGGGTTCGGGATCGTATTGCGGGTTCCGGCGCCCGTGTTGCAGGTTCGGGGGAGCGTGGTGCGGGTTCCGGGGCCGTCGCGCGTCCTGCACTCAGCACCACGTGTGCTGCGCTCAGCCACGCGTATTCTGCACTCGGCACCGGGGGTTCTGCGCCCGCGCGGTGCGGGCACGGGCGCCTGTCCCTGCCCCGGATGGGTGTCGATAGTCCGGTTCGACCGGCTGTGACCCACCCGCCGACTCGGACGTCGATTCAGCCGTCCACGAACCGGGCCAGGACGGTGGCCTCGTACCGCGCGGCCTCGGCCGCGTCGTGTTGCCCGAGCTGGTCGTAATCGGCCGCGTTGGCCCTGCGCTCGTCGACGGCCGAGCGCACGATGCCGGTCACGTCGTCGGCCGTCAGCTCCCGACGTGGGACGTCGGCCGTGCCGACCCCTGACACGGCTCCCGCCACGTTCTCCGAAGCCGTATCGGCAGTGGCCTCGACCTCCACGGCTTCGGCGTTGTCGATCGAACCCAGCGCCGAGCGCAACGCCGATGTCGCGCCCTTGTCCTTCGCCTTCATGGCATCTCTCAACGCGGTCCGCATGGCGGCGCGCACGTCCGTGGTCTGTTCCGTCACCGGCGCAACGTAACAACGCCGCGCCGGTACCCGCTCCCCGTTTTCGCCGCAACACGGCCCCCGGGATCCGCAACACGGCGCCCGGGATCCGCAACACGGCGCCTGTGTCAGTCGCGCAACTGCCTTCGCAGGAGCTTGCCGGTGACGGTCTTGGGCAGGTCGTCGCGGATCTCCACCTGCCGCGGGTACTTGTAGGCCGCCATGCGCTGCTTGCAGAACGCGACGAGTTCGTCGGGGTCGGCGGACCGGCCGGGACGAAGGCTGACGAACGCCTTCACGGTCTCGCCGCGGTATGCGTCCGGCACGCCCACGACCGCGGCCTCGCGCACGGCGTCGTGTTCGTACAGCACGTCCTCGACCTCGCGGGGCCACACCTTGTAGCCGCCGGCGTTGATCTGGTCCTTCTTGCGGTCGACGAGGTAGAACCAGCCCTCGGCGTCCATGTAGCCGACGTCGCCGGTGTGCAGTTCGCCGCCGGGCAGTGCCTTCGCCGTCTCGTCGGGTTTGTTCCAGTAGCCGGGCACCACCTGTGGTCCGGATGTCACCAGTTCGCCGATCTCGCCGGGCGGCAGGTCGCGCCCGTCCTCGTCGACGACGCGTACCACGGTGTCGAACACCGGGACGCCCACGGACAACGCCCCCGACGCCGGGTCGACGGGTGCGTCGGCTCCCCTCGGCACGCCGTGGGAAGGGGACGTGGTCTCGGTGAGGCCGTAGACGTTGTTGATGTAGTGCCCGAACGTCTCCCGGAACGCCGTGACAGTGCTCGGCGGGATCGGCGCGCCGCCGGAGTACACCTTCGTGAGGCTGGCCAGCGCGGCCTTCTCGGCGTTCGGTGCGTTCATCATCGCGATGAACACCGTGATCGACCCGGCGGCGAACGTGACCTGCTCGTCCCGGACCGTTTCGATCGTCACCTCCGGGTCGAACCGGTACAGCAGCACGAGGGGAGCCCCGGTGAGCAGGGACAGCGCGACGTGGCCGATCAGCCCCGTGATGTGGAACAGCGGGGCGACGCCGAGGACGACGTCGTCGTGGTCGATGCCGATCCAGTCGCGGAAGGTCTGTGCGTTGAACACCACGTTGCGGTGGGTGTTCATGGCGCCCTTGGGTGGGCCGGTCGTGCCCGAGGTGTAGGTCAACAGCGCGACGTCGTCGGGGCGCAGTCGCACCGCGGGAGGCGCGGCACCGCGGAACCGCGCGAGCATTGTCGACATATCGATGGTTCCGTCGCAGGTGATCCGCTCGATCCCGCCGAGCACCCGCTCGTCCCCGCGTGTCTGGTGTTCGAGCTCGGACGTCGTGATGACCGTCCGCACCTCGGTGCGCGGCAGCACCGCGCTCGCCACGTCGCGATACAGCCCTTCCAGGCACACCAGCACGCTGGCGCCGGAATCGGTGAGGATCAGCTCCAGCTCGCGCTCGCGGTTCATCGGGTTGACCGACACCGCGATGCCGCCGGCCTTCCAGGTGCCCAGCTGGGCGATGACGAACTGCGGCACGTTCTGCGCGTAGATCGCGACGCGCTCGCCCGCCGTGAACCCGGTGTCGGCGAGGCCCGCGGCGAACGCGTCCGACAGTGCGTCCAGCTCACGGGCGCTGATCCGGCCGTCGAAGTAGCGGATCGCGTCGCCGTCCGGATCGCGCGCGACCGTGGCCGCGAACATGTCCACGACGTTGTCGAACTCGACCGTGATTCCGCCGGGCTGCCCGTCCGGGTACAGCTTCAGCCACGGGCGCTGGTCGTAGCTCCCCATGGCGTCAGCGGACGGTGAACGGGTCGACGGGCGAATCGCTCCCGTGGCCGACCGTCCTCGGTGCGTCCCCGCCGCGGACGTCTCGCATCGCAGGTGCGTCGATCATCGGGAAGCTCCTTCGCCGCCGTCGGCCACCGCCGGCTGATGGTGCGGCGGCGCCGGAACGTGTGTCAAGGTTGGACAGTGGGAGCCGACGCCACCGCTCCGCCGCGGTTTTCGGCCGTGTGAGGGAGAATCGGCCGACATCGGGAGCGGACGGTGACCGCTCGCGCAGCGATCCGCAGGCGAGGTGATGTCGATGCTGACCGTTCGTACCTATCGCAGCGGCGATCGGGTCGCGGTACGCGAGTTGTTCGCATTCGCGGGCCGCGGATCCCCGACGGAGTCGCTGTGGGGCGATCCGGTGTCGGAGGCGGCCGTCTACCTCGACCCGTACCTGGACGCCGTGCCGGGCTCGGTGTGGCTGGCCGAACGCGACGACCGGCTCGTCGGATATCTCGTCGGTTGCCCTTCCTCCGACCTGATGCCGGGTGAGGACGCGAGGTTGGCGTCCGCGATCCGGCAGCACCGCCTGCTGCGGAACCCCGCTGCGCGGCGCTTCTTCGCCCGCAGCGTGCGCGACATGGCCGTCGCCAAGCTCCGCGGTCGCCGCACGGCGGGGGAACTGCACGACGAGCGCTGGCCCGCTCACCTGCACATCAACGTCGCGGAGACCGCCCGTGGCAGCGGTGCCGCGGAAGGCCTGATGCGGCACTTCCTTTCCCAGCTGAAGGAGCAGGACGTGCCTGGGTGTTACCTGCAGACGGTCGTGGAGAACGACCGCGCCGTCCGGTTCTTCCGGCGGATGGGGTTCACGCCGCACGGCGAGGCCGTACCGGTGCCCGGTGTTCGCTACCGCGGCAAGCCGGTGCACCAGCTCACGATGGTGCGTTCCACCGGCTGAGCTCAGCCGGTCAGACGCCTGCGGAGCGCGGCGAGCCCCGACTTCGGCAGGCCGCCCTCGAGCAGGAAGTCGGGCATGCGCAGGTGGGCGACCGTGGCCGCGATCGATTCCTCGATCGTCGTGCCGTGGTCGGCGAGGAGGCCGGTGACGGCGGTGAGCTGATCTCGCACGCCCTCGCCCGGATTCTCGGCGTCGAACCGTGGTTGCAGTCGCCCGTAACTCAGCAGGTAATCGGCACAGATCTCGTCGGCGGTCGCACCGGCGAACGCGAGCAGTACCAGTGTCACGAGCCCGGTCCTGTCCTTGCCGGCCGCGCAATGGATCGCCACCCCGCCGGGTGCCGCGGTGGCGACGGCACGAACCGCAGCGACGACCGCGTGCGGGTGTTCGTCGAGCATGGCGGTGTAGTGCAGTGGGGAGGCGAGGCCGTCGATCCGTTGCCAACGGTCGTGGAACGGCGTGCCGACCGGTTCCACCGGCACTGGGACCGTTGCGATGCCGTCGGGCCGGTGTGCCCGGTCGGACGTCCGCTCGCACGGGTCCCGCAGATCCACGATCGTGCGAACGCCGTGTTCCCATGCGGCCGCCCACCCGGCCTCGGTCAGTGTCGTCGGTTCGTCCATCCGGATGACGGCGCCCGGTGTCATGTCGCCGAGTCCGCCCAGGTCGCGGACGTTCACGCAGCCGTCCCAGGCGAGGTTCCTGTCGCACGCAACGCCGTTGGTCATGTGCGGGGGACGCGCGGCACGGGGCATGGGTTGAGTGGCAGCCGCGGATGCACCGTGGCGGGTGCTCGTCGCGCCCGGGTCGGGTGACACGGGACCGGGCGGCTACGGCCGGATCAGAGTCTCAGCTGCAGCAGCCTCGGCGACACGGCGAACCCTCGGCGTTCGTACGCCGTGACGGCACGTTCGCTCGAATGCACCGTCACCGATTCGAGGCCCAGTTCGCGTGCCCGGGCCAGTGCCGCTTCGATGAGCCGGTCCCCGTGCCCCGCCGATCGGTGCTCCGGCGCGACGTAGACGCATTGCAGATCGCCCGTCACCCGGTCGGTCGACCGCGGTGACGGCACCCGCGGTTGCAGCGCCAGCCACGCCATGCCGATGACCGTCCCGCCCCGCAGCATGATCAGTGGCTGGTGCGCCTCGGCGTGCGCCCGCGCCCACGTGACGAATGCCGTGACGAACGCGTCCCGCGTCGTGTCCGGTTCGTCGCCGCGATCGATCACCCAGCGCCAGCGCATGTCTGCAAGCAACGGCAGCTCGTCGTCGCGTGCCGTACGGATCGTCACCTCGTCCATGCCCGGCATTCTCGCGGCACCGGAATTGTCGGACGTCGCGAGTAGCGTCACCGGCGACCATCGGTGGTGGAGCGGAAGGGGGCTGTCGTGCCGGACGGTGACGGGAACGTGGACCGCGACGGAGAGCTAGACGGAGATCTGGGCGGCGACGGAGATCCGGGCGGGAGTCTGCGCGGCAAGGTGGCCCTGGTGGCCGGGGCGACGCGCGGTGCGGGCCGTGGGATCGCCGCGGCGCTGGGCGAGTCGGGGGCGACCGTGATCTGCACCGGGCGCAGCTCGCGCGCCGGTAACACGGCGTCGGACTACGACCGTCCCGAGACGATCGAGGAGACCGCCGAGCTGGTCACCTCGCTGGGCGGCACGGGTGTGCCCGTCCAGGTCGATCACCTCGAACACGACAGCGTCCGCGCGCTCGCAGACCGGGTCCGCGGCGAATTCGGGCACCTCGACGTGCTGGTCAACGACATCTGGGGCGGCGAGGAACTGACGGGCGGCCCGCCGCAGTGGGACACGCCGATCTGGCGTCTCGACCTCGAGGCCGGGCTGCGCATGCTGCGACTCGCCGTCGAAACGCACCTGGTGACGTCGCATTTCCTGCTGCCACTGCTCATCGAGCGTCCCGGTGGGCTGCTGGTGGAGGTCACCGACGGCACCACGGAGATCAACGCCTCGACGTATCGGATCTCGGTGTTCTACGACCTGGCGAAGGCGTCGGTGAACCGGCTGGCCTTCTCCCAGGGGCACGAACTCGCACCGCACGGGGGCAGCGCCGTCGCGGTCACGCCGGGATGGATGCGCTCGGAGATGATGCTGGAGCACTTCGGCGTCACCGAGGACAGCTGGCGTGACGCGCTGAACCCGGAACGTGCCGACGGACCGGTCGCGCCCGCGGACTTCTCGGAGTCCGAGACCCCGCGGTTCGTCGGGCGCGGCATCGCCGCGCTGGCCGCCGATGCGGATCGCGCACGTTGGAATCAGCGTTCGGTCACCGCCGGCGACCTGGCACGCGAGTACTGCGTCACCGACGTCGACGGAACCCGCCCCGACGCCTGGGCGAGGTGGTGAGGTGCCGACGGCGGCCCCTCACGGCGGCAGGAACCGCTTCGCGAGGCCGGAGGCCAACCACGGCTTGCGGCCGTAGGCCACGACCTTCCCGGTGAGAGCGGCGCGCGTCGGGTTTCCTCGGCCGTACACCAACAGCAGCCACGTGGCCGGGTCGGCGGAGATGCGTACGTGCGGACGGCCGCTCTCGCCGATGGTCAGTGCGCCGTCCCGGAAGGAGTAGATCTGCATGGGGCCGCCGCGCAGCCGCACGTGGTAGGTCGCCGTGTGGCCCGCCGCGGCGTCGCGGTCGATCCAGCCGGGCATGACCTGGTGCATGCCGGTCAGCACCATCGGCACGTGCTCGGGGTCGATCGGCCACGACCTGCCCAGCGCGGTTGCGATGTCGTGGCCGTGGACGATGAACTCGCCGAGCAGCGTGCCGAGCGAACGGTCGACGCGGATCTCCTGGTCGCCGTCGAACATCATTCGCGCGTCCGGGCCGAGTTCGTCGATCGTGGTGAGGAAGTCGTCGAGATCGGCCCGCAGCAGACCGGCCAGTGTCCCGAGGTCGTCGGTGGGCAGCGATGCGATCTGCTGTTCGTTGAAGTCGGGCAGGTCGGCAGCCCGCGACGGCCACGCGCCCTGCCCACGGGCGAGGTCGCGGTAGCGCCGCGGCTCCATCGCGACGTGACCGAAGACGTCGGCGATCGTCCACGGTGGAGTGGCGGGCACAGGGACGGCCGGGTCGAGAACCGACAACGCTAGGTCGATGAACTGTTGCGCGGCGGTTCGGGCGGCTTCGGCCGTGGGTTCCACGGTCGGTTCGAGCATGACTGCGGGCACTCCCGGGTTCCGGTGGGCACGGCGTCGTGAACTGCGTCGAACCGTATCGGACACGCCGATGTCGGACTAGGGTCGCTGGTCACCGCCGAGTACGGGTGAGGAGACGATGTCGATGTCCGATGTAGACGTGGACGAGCAAGGCAGGACCGAGCCACCACTCGAAGGTGGCGAGGAGGATCAGCTCCTCGGCTTTCTCGACTACCAACGGCAGACGCTCGAATGGAAGTGTTCGCGGCTGGGTGCGGACGCGCTGCGGCGGACGACATCGGCCTCCGCGGTGACCCTCGGCGGACTACTCAAGCACATGGCCTTCGTCGAGAACCACTGGTTCGCGCGCAGGCTGCACGGACTGCCCGCCGAGCCGCCGTGGGACGAGGTGGACTGGAGCCGGAACCCGGACTGGGAATGGTGCAGCGCCGCCCGCGACACGCCGGAGGAGCTGTTCGGACTGTGGAAGGACACTGTGGACAGCTCCCGCAGGCTGGCCGCTGAGGCGATCGCCGACGGAGGGTTCGAGCGGCTCGCCGAGACGCCCTGGCCGGACGGCCGCGCGCCGAACCTGCGGTGGATCCTGCTCCACATGATCGAGGAGTACGCCCGCCACAACGGCCATGCCGACCTGCTGCGCGAGGCCATCGACGGGGAGACCGGCGAATGACCCGAACGGGGGCCCTGCACCACCTGGAACTGTGGGTCGATGACCTCGCCGGGGCCGAACGCGAGTGGGGTTGGTTGCTCGGCGAACTCGGATACGTGTGCTCCGACCACTGGCGCGACGGACAGAGTTGGCGTCACGACACGGCCGGGTACGTCGTGCTGGAGGCGGGGCCCGACCGTTCCGGAACGCACGATCGGAGTACGGCCGAGGCCGGTCTCGCCTCCCCGCCGAACGTCAACCGTGGCGGATGGTCACTCTGAGATGGGTGGTGGCGGGAGACGGGTGGGCGAATCACGTCGCGTTCTGGGCGGGCGGGCGCGGCGACGTGGACCGGCTCGCCGCCGAAGGAGCCGCCCACGGCTGGCGGCTGTTGTTCGCCGATCGGCACCCGTACGCGGGCGGTCCCGATCACTACGCCGCGTTCCTCGAGAACAGCGAGGGCTTCGAGGTCGAACTCGTCGCCGAGTCGTGAACCGGTCACGCCGGCCGTGGATACGCGTCAGTGTGTCGGCATGTCGGTGAGGTGCGGTGGTCGGGGACGGGTGCGGCAACGGGCCCCGCAACACGGCCCCTGGAACCCGCAACACGGCCCCTGGAACCCGCAACACGGCCCCTGGAACCCGCAACACGGGCTCGAAAGCACGGTCGCGCGGCCAGCGTGCCGGTCAGGCTGGTCGGGCGACGGGCGGGAACAACACGAGGACTGGAGGCGAATACTCACCCGGATGGGTGAGTTTGGTGAGTGCGCGTCATTGAGGGCCGCGAGGCCGCTCTTCCCCCATGCGCACCCTCCCTCCCCCAGGGGGTCGCGCCGGCGCCGGCCCTTGGACCCCCAGCAAGGGCCGGCGCCCCCTCACTTCGCTGTCCCCGCCTCTCCCCGTCCCCACTTCTCCCCGTCCCCTTCCCCGGCGCCGGCTCGTTCGGTCTCAGCTCTGACCGCGGGAGAGGTGTTCGCAGGGTGACGACGGCGTCGCGGTGGGTCGGGTTTCCGCGAGGTGGCGGCATTCGAGGTACATGTCACAGTGTGTCACTGGATCGCCGGAGTATGCTGGAGTGTCCACGAAAACGCCTGGTCACCGTGTCAACCCGGCTGCGTTCGTACTCGGCCGAGACGGCGCGAAGGGGCTAGTGTTCCTGTGCGCGGCCACTATCCTGGCGGCCAGGTGCGCCGGGAAGTCTGGTCGGCAATGGTCTTGACCGCTGCCTTCCCCTGGAGTGTGAATGTCGCAATCGTCTTCCCACGACTACGACACGTTTGGTCGCGGATCGTGGTCGGAGACCCGCCGAATCGGTGACATCCTGCGTAAGGAGACCGTCGGCGGCGCGCTGCTGATCATCGGTGCCGTGGTTGCCCTGCTGTGGGCGAACTCGCCCTGGTCAGAGGCGTATCAGTCCATGGTGTCGTACAAGATCGGCCCCGAATCGCTGCACCTGGACCTGACGATCTCCCACTGGGCCGCCGACGGCCTGCTGGCCATCTTCTTCTTCGTCGTCGGGCTCGAGCTCAAACGCGAGTTCGTCGCGGGCGACCTGCGGGACATCCGTAAGGCGATCGTTCCCGTCGTCGCCGCGATCGGCGGTGTCGTCGCGCCGGCCCTGATCTACGTCGCCTTCAACATCGGCGGCGCCACGCAGGGCTGGGCCATCCCGACGGCCACCGACATCGCGTTCGCCGTGGCGATCCTCGCGGTCGCCGGGCCGTTCCTGCCCGCCGCGCTGCGCATGTTCCTGCTGACGCTCGCCGTCGTCGACGACCTCATCGCGATCCTGATCATCGCGATCTTCTTCACCGACGACCTGGCGATCGGCCCGCTGCTGCTGGCGCTCGTCCCGCTGGGCATCTTCACCTTCCTGGTGCAGAAACGGGTGCGCTCGTGGTATCTGCTGCTGCCGCTGGCCATCGTCACCTGGGCGCTCGTGCACGCCTCCGGTGTCCACGCGACCATCGCGGGCGTCGCGCTCGGCATGGTCGTGCCGGTGATCCGCAGCGAGCGGGCCGGCGGCCCGGACGCCGGCCCTGGTCTCGCCGAGCACTTCGAGCACCGTTTCCGCCCGCTGTCGGCCGGTGTGGCGGTGCCGATCTTCGCCTTCATGGCGGCAGGCGTTCCGATCGGCGGCCTGTCCGGCCTGGTCGAAGCCTGGCAGGAGCCGGTCTCGCTCGGCGTCATGACCGGCCTCGTGCTCGGTAAGACCATCGGCATCGTCGGCGGCGCGTGGCTCGCCACGAAAATCACCCGCGGCCGCATGGCCGAAGGGCTCAATTGGGTCGACGCCGTCGGTCTCGCCCTGCTCGGCGGTATCGGCTTCACGGTGAGTCTGCTCATCGGCGAACTCGCCTTCGGGGTGGGCACGCCGGAGGACGACCACGTCCGCATCGCGATCCTCTCCGGTTCGATCCTCGCCGCCGTGCTGGGCACCATCGTGCTCAGGGCCCGCAACCGCGTGTACAAGCGGCTGCACGAGATCGAGAACCGCGACGAGGACGCCGACGGCGTGCCGGACGTCTACCAGACCGGGAGCGACGACTCGTCGAAGTGACACCCACCCGCGGCCCCGGACAGCCCCTCGAGGGTGTCCGGGGCCGCGTCGTGTCCGAGGGTTCTGTGGGTCGCTGCCGCGGGGTGTGTCCGGCAGACTCACCCGGGTGACGACCCACAGCACGCGTTGGCAGCGGTACTGGGACTCCCACGCCGACGACTACGACCGGCAGATGACCAGATGGGAACGCAAGCTCTTCGGTGATTCCCGAGAGTGGGCAGCGTCGCGGGCGCGGGGCGAGGTGCTCGACGTAGCCGTGGGCACGGGACTCAACCTGCCGCTGTACCCGGACGACGTCCGCGTCACCGGCATCGACATCTCCCCGCGCATGCTCGATCGCGCTCGCAGCCGGGCCGAACAGTTCGGCCGCGACGTGACGCTCCGCCAGGCGGGCGCCGAGGAGTTGCCGTCGCCGGACGACTCGTTCGACACGGTGGTCTGCACGCTCGGGCTGTGCGCGATCCCCGACCACGACGCCGCGCTCGGTGAAATGGCCCGCGTGCTCCGGCCCGGTGGGCGGTTGATCCTCGTCGACCACGTCGCGGGCACCTCGCGTGTTGTCCGCGTGCTGCAACGACTACTCGAGGCCGTCACCGTCCGGCAGGCCGGCGAACACTTCCTGCGCCGGCCGTTCGAACTGCTCACGGGGCACGGCTTCGACGTCGTCGAGCGCGAGCGGTTCAAGGCGGGTCTCGTCGAACGGCTCGTGGCCACGGCCGGGCCGGCGACCGGCTCACCGTAGGCCCGGCGACGCCCGGTGCCACCCGCGGTGACACCGGCCCGCGTCACATCGCTCTGAGCACGGGCAGGAGCTGCTCCTCCTCGTGATCTAGGTGTCGTTCGAGTTCGCCGGCGAGCCGTTCGACCTCGGCACGTGCGGTGTCCCGCAACTCGTCACGCACGGCTGCCTGGATCGCGGCGGTGAGGTCGGCGACCGTTTCGTGTTCGCTGCGCAACCGCGTGAGGGTGTCTGTCAGCTCCGGGTGCCTGGCGCCGATGGCCGCGAACAGGCCCATGTCCTCGCCGACGTGGTGATTGTGCAGGCCCTGGCACAGCGTCACGCAGTTGATGCGCAGCTGCACTCCCAGCGTCGGGCCCGAATCGGCCAGTTCCTTCCGGATCCGCTCGAGCTCGCGGCGGAATCCGTCGTGGATGCCCACCAGTATGTCCGCGAGCGAACCACCGTCCGGTGGGCCGTCGGCGACCGGTGTCAGCGCGACCACCGGCAGGGTTCGCGTGGTCTTGCGCTGGTAGTCCCCGAAGCCGGGCTCGGCCGCGACGACACGGGCGAACACGGTGTCGCGCTCCTCGCCGTCGAGTACCTCGGCGTGGGCGTCGTAGGTGAACGCGCCGTCCTCGACGGTCACGCGCGGGTCCGCTTCGATGTTGCGGAACCAGTCGGGATGCCGATCCGAGCCCGCTGCCGAGGCGATCACGAGTACGCGCCCGCCGTCGGGGAAATAGGCCAGCGGAGTGGTGTGCCGCAGGCCGCTCTTCGCGCCGGTGGTGGTGAGGAGCAACAGTCTGGCGTCGGCGAACATGCCGCCGACACGGCCGCCCGCGGCACGGAACTCGTCGATGATCGGTCTGTTGAAATCGTTCATGTACGCACTGCTTTCGGAGAGGGCCTGAGGATTCGAACCGTCGAAAAGCAGTGCGTCGTGGCGGGCCCCGCGTTCGTGAGCAGCTCCGGGGCCACCGCGCGATCACGCGATGACCGGGAACCTCTCTCGTGCGTGGCCACGCATGGCCGACCCGGCAGTCACGATCTCGACGTTAGCCCAGGAGCCACGCGGTCCGCAACGCTCGCGTAAGCGCCGTGCACGTCGTAGGCTCGGGGTGTGCAGAACGGCGACGGAGCGAGCGGTCCGCCGTCCACTGAGGACGCTGGCGGTCGGCGCACGAGTGGACCGCGCGTCGCACTGTTTCCCACGTGCCTCACCGACACGGCGTTCCCCGAGACCGCCAAGGCCATGGTGCGGCTCCTGGAACGGCTCGGCTGCGACGTCGACTTCCCGCTGGACCAGACCTGCTGCGGGCAGATGCACTTCAACACCGGATACGCCGAGCACGCGCGTCCGATGGCGCGCGCCTACGCCGAGGTGTTCGACGGCTACGACCACGTCGTGGTGCCGTCCGGCTCGTGCGCGGGCATGGTGCGGGAGATCCATCCGGACCTGTGCGGCACATCGCCCGCCGCCCGGCGCACGTACGAGCTGAGCGAGTTCCTGGTGGACGTGCTCGGTGTCGTCGACGTGGGCGCGCACTTCCCGCACCGCGTCACCTACCACCCGACGTGCCACTCGTTGCGCATGCTGGGTGTCGGCGACAAGCCTCTGAGCCTGCTGCGTGCCGTCTCCGGACTGGAGCTTATTCCGCTGCCGCAGGCGGAGCAGTGCTGCGGGTTCGGCGGGACGTTCGCGCTGAAGAACGCCGAGACCTCCACCGCCATGCTCGCGGACAAGATGCGGTGCGTGCAGGACACCGGCGCGCAGGTCGTGACCGCGGGCGACAACTCGTGCCTGATGCAGATCGGTGGCGGCCTGTCCCGGCTGCGTACGGGGGTGCGCCCGGTGCACCTGGCCGAGATTCTGGCGAGCACAGAGGAGGAGCCGTGGGTCGCAACCCCGTGACGTGGCTGGGCAGCCCGACGTTCCCCGACGCGGCGCGCCGGGCCCTCGGCGACACGCAACTGCGCGGCAACCTCCGCAAGGCCACCACCACGATCCGGGGAAAGCGCGAATCGGTCGTGGCCGAACTCGACGACTGGGAGGAACTCCGCAGGGCCGGTGAGTCCATTAAGGACGAAGTGCTGGCGGACCTGGACACCCAGCTGGAACGCCTCGAGGTCGCTGTCACCGAGCGTGGCGGTGTCGTGCACTGGGCACGCGACGCCGACGAGGCGAACCGCATCGTGCTCGACCTGGTGCAGGAGGAGGACACCGACGAGGTCGTCAAGGTCAAGTCCATGGCGACCGCCGAGATCGGCCTCAACGAGGCGCTCGCCGACGGCGGCGTGAACGCGATCGAGACTGATCTCGCCGAGGTCATCGTCCAATTGGGAGACGACAGGCCGTCGCATATCCTCGTCCCCGCGATCCACCGTAACCGCGCGGAGATCAAGGAGATCTTCGCGCAGATGCCCGAACCGCCGGCATCCGACGACCCTCGCGTGCTCGCCGAGGCCGCCCGTAAGTACCTGCGCCGCAAGTTCCTGTCGGCGAAGGTGGCGATTTCCGGGGCCAACTTCGGCGTCGCCGACACGGGATCGATCGTCGTGGTGGAGTCCGAGGGCAACGGCCGGATGTGCCTGACCCTTCCGGAAACGCTGATCACCGTGATGGGCGTCGAGAAGGTCCTGCCACGGTGGCAGGACCTCGAGGTCTTCCTCCAACTGCTCCCTCGATCGTCCACAGCGGAACGGATGAACCCGTACACGTCCATCTGGTCGGGCGTGACACCCGGTGACGGTCCGCAGAAGTTCCACCTCGTACTGCTCGACAACGGACGGACATCGACGCTGGCCGACGAGGTGGGGCGGCAGGCGCTGCGGTGCATCCGGTGCTCGGCGTGCCTGAACGTCTGCCCGGTCTACGAGCGCACCGGCGGCCAGGCGTACGGGTCCGTGTATCCCGGGCCGATCGGGGCGATCCTCGCGCCGCAGCTGGCCGGCGATCTGCACGACGAACAGACCGCGTCGCTGCCGTACGCGTCATCGCTGTGCGGAGCCTGCTACGAGGTGTGTCCCGTGCGGATCAACATCCCCGAGGTGTTGACGCACCTGCGAGCGGAAGTGGTGGAGGCGAAGGGAAAGCGGACGCCCGAGGCCATGGCCATGTCGGCGGCCGCATGGGTGTTCGGCGATCGCAAACGGTACGAGGCTGCGCAGAAGGCGGGCTCGCTCACGCGGTTCCTGGCGCGCGGCGGAACCCTGTCGTCGTTGCCGTGGCCCGGTTCGAAGTGGACGGATACCCGCGACGCCCCGGTGGTGCCGAAGGAATCGTTCCGCTCGTGGTGGAGGCGCAACCGTGGGTAGTGCGCGCGACGAGATCCTCGGCCGGATCCGCGCCGTCGACCGGCCGGCACCGCCCCCGGTGCCGCGCGACTACGAACGGGCCCGTCATGCCGACGACCCCGTCGAGCTGCTCGCCGAACGCATCTCCGATTACCGGGCGACGGTGTACCGGGCGGCCGTGCGGGAACTGCCGTACCGGATCGCCGAACGTCTCGACGGCCGTGGCCGCATCGCCGTGCCACCTGACGTGCCGGGGGAATGGCGGGTTCCCGGCGTGGCCTGGCTACCCGACGACCCTCCGCTCGGGGTGTCCGATATGGAGGAGGTCGACGGCGTGCTGAGCGGATGTGCCCTCGCTATCGCCGAGACCGGCACCATCGTGCTCGACGCCGGTCCCGCCCAGGGCAGGCGTGTCCTGACGCTCGTACCCGACTACCACCTGTGTGTCGTGAGGGCGGACCAGATCGTGGTGAGTGTGCCCGAGGCGATCGAACGGCTGGATCCGTCGGGTCCGCTGACGTTCATCAGCGGGCCGTCCGCGACCAGCGACATCGAGCTCGACCGCGTCGAAGGTGTCCACGGCCCGCGCACCCTGGAAGTCCTGCTGGTCGGCTGACACCCCGCGCGCGTGCGCGTGTCCTGCACTCAGCCACGCGTGTCCTGCACTCGGAGGCGCGTGTTCTGCACTCAGCCACGCGTGTCCTGCATCTGTGCTCGCCCCTCCCGTGTGTTGTTCCTCCAGGGGCTCGTGTTTCGGGTTCCGGGGTTCGTGTTGCGGGTCCCAGGGCTCGTGTTGTGTTCGCCCGGGCTGCTGTGTTGCGCTTGCGCGGATCGTGCCTGCGCACGCGGGCGGGGCCTGGACGGTGTTCGCGTGTCGTTGCCCGGCCCACGTCGGTCGACGTCACCGACGGGCGCAGTCGCCTGTCGATGAGTCAGCCGTCGTGCCCGGGCGAGAGGCGGAACACGGGGACGCCCGGTGCGGCCGCGAGCAGGTCGTCATCCGACGACTTCGCATCGATCCCGTCGAAGAACGAGCCGACCTCCCACGCCCACCGCTTGAGGTAGGCGCGGAGAATCGGCGGCTTGTCGGAGTCGGAGAGTTCGACGGCCCCGAACCACTCGACCCGCCTGCCGACTCGAAGCGTGCCCTCGCCTGCCGCGCGCAGGTTCCGCACCCATTGGGTGTGCCCGCGAGCCGCCACCAGGTGCTGCGCACCATCGATGGTCAGCACGTTCACCGGCACCGACCGCCATTCGCCGGTTTTCCGCCCTTGCACCGACAGCACTCTGCTGCCCCACAGGCTGACGCCCAGCCGGGTCAGGCGCGCCACGACGGCGTTGAACACGACGGCCGGTCGTGTGGGCTCCAGGTACCGCACGTTCTCGGTCATCACCCCTCCTTGAGATCGCCTGTCAAAAGTGAGATCACTGCTCTCTCTTTGAGCATCCTCGCTCTCGTTCCAAAAATCAAGAGCACTGATCTCGGTATGGTGCAGTGATCACACAGGTGGGAGAATCACGTCATGCCCGCCCATCGCACCGCACGGGAACGCGCCCGCGCCGAACTGACAGCCGAGATCAAGGACGAGGCCCGCAGGCAGCTAGCCGACAACGGCGCGAACGGCCTCTCGCTGCGAGCGGTCGCGCGTGAGCTCGGCATGGTCTCGTCCGCGCTGTACCGCTATTTCCCCAGTCGCGACGAGCTGCTGACGGCACTCATCGTCGACGCTTACAACGCGCTCGGTGACACGCTCGACACGGCGTCGGCTTCCGATGGCACCCCCGCCGACCGGTGGCGCGCCGCCGCGGACGCGCTCCGCACCTGGGCTCGCGCTCACCCGTACGAGTACGCCCTGCTCTACGGGACCCCCGTGCCCGGCTATCGCGCGCCGCACGACACCGTCGCGCCCGCGGGCCGGGTCCCCGGCGCGTTCCTGCGCATCGCGCGCGACGCCTGGCACGCGGGCGACCTCCGCGCCGACGGAGCCGAACCGGACGACACGTTGCGAACCCAGGCGCGCACCATCGCGACGGCACTCGACCTGTCCGGCCTGCCCGAGGTGGTCATCCTCCGGGCCGTCGATGCGTGGACGCAGCTGTTCGGCACCGTGGCGCTGGAGTTCACCGGCCAGTTCGCGAACACCCTCGACCCGGCCGACGTCTACTTCGCGCGAACCGTGGAGTTGCAGCTACGCACCGCCGGACTCGCCTGATCGGCCGCGGGTTGGCAGAGCGACCGCCACGCCTCCGGAGTCGCAACCCGCGTCCCCGGAAGGCGCAACACGACCGCTGGAAAACGCAACACGGGCCCCGGAAGGCGCAACACTGCAGGACACGCGGTGCTGAGTGCAGGACACGCGGTGCTGAGTGCAGGACACGCGAGGTCAGGCGTGCGGAGGGGTGTGCGGGGCGTCGGCCCCGAGCTGTTTGCTGATCTCGGCCGCGGCCTCCATGACCACGGGCAGCAGTTCGTGGCGGATCTCGTCCACGCTCAGTTCGTCGGCGCGCACCGACATGCTCAGCGATGCGACCGTCGAGGCGTGGGAGTCGCGCACCGGCGCCGAGAACGACCGCACGCCCTCCTCGAATTCCTGGTCGACGAGTGCCCAGCCGCGGGAGCGGGTCGCGGCGAGCGCCGCCGTCAACTCCTCGGCGGTGACCTTCGTGCTCGCCGTCAACCGGGAGAACGGTGCGCGGGCGAGGAACGCGTCCAGTTCGTGGTCGGGCAGTCCGGCGAGGAGTACGCGGCCCATCGACGTGGCGTACGCGGGTAAGCGTGTTCCCGTGGTCAACGTGTTCCGCATGACCGGCCGAGCCGGCACGCGCGTGGCGAACACGGCGTCGTCGCCGTCGAGTACGGCCAGCGAACACGTGTGCCCGGTGACTTTCGTGACGTTCTCCATGTGCGGCTGGGCGACCTCGGTCAGCTTCAACGACGACAGGTAGGCCTCCCCGAGCGTCAGCACGCGCGGGGTGAGTGAGAACTCGCGGTCGTCGGTGCGCAGGTAGCCGAGGCGTTCCAGGGTCAGTACGACACGGCGGACGGTCGGTCGTGACAAGCCGGTGGCCTGGGCGAGCTGCGCCAGCGTGAGGCGCGGTCCGCGATCGGTGAACGCGTGGATGACCGCGAGCCCGCGTTCGAGGGACTGCACGTAGTCCTTGTCCTCCGGCGGTTTCACCACGGCCGATCTCCTCGCGCTGCACGCAATGTTGGACCCAATGTTGGACGCAATGCGTATGAGTTGTTCGCTATTCGACTACTCGGTACTGTGCGGTGGCCTGCCGGACGTGTCAAGTTCGGTTGCGCGGAGCCACCCCGCCGGCGGATCACAGCCGGCCCGAGCAGGAGGGAAGCCGATGCTGTTCCACGTGGAGATGCAGGTGAACCTGCCGCCTGACATGGACCCGGAGAGGGCCGCCGCTCTCAAGGCCGACGAGAAGGCCCTGGCGCAGGAGCTGCAGCGTGCCGGCACGTGGCGGCACCTGTGGCGCGTCGTCGGCCAGTACTCGAACGTCTCGATCTTCGACGTGCCGTCCGGCGACGAACTGCACGACATCCTGTCCAACCTGCCGTTGTTCCCGTACATGGACATCCAGGTGAAGGCGCTGACGCGGCACCCGTCCGCCATCTGAGGCATCGCTGCGGGAAACGGTCGGCGCGAGACGATCCGCGCGACGAAAACGGCCCGGATCCCACGCGGGATCCGGGCCGCTCGGCGAACCGTCGCTGCCTGCTCAGGCCTTCTGCTGCATGCTGCTGCGAGCCGGGTTGGCCTGCTCGTGCGCCTTCGGGTCCTTCTCGGCCTGCTTCGACCGCACGCCGTCCTCGATGCGCTTGCCGACCGTCGGGTCGATGTTCTTCCAGTACTCGAACGCCCGCTCCAGCACGGGTTCGGTGACGCCGTTCAGCAGATGCCCGACGACGTTGTCGACCAGCCGGTCGCGGGCGCTCTCGTCCATGACCTCCCGCACGAGCGTGCCCGGCTGGGTCCAGTCGTCGTCCTCGGCGTGTGAGACGTAGGCGGCACGCGTGATGTCGCCGTCGGCCTGCCAGGTCGGCGGGCTGTGGGTCTCACTGTCGGCTGCCGGACCGCCCTTCGAGTTCGGCGCGTAGACCGGATCGGTCACCTTCCGGTACGCCATCACGCCGTCCTTCGAGTACGACTGCAACGGCACGACCGGGGCGTTCACCGGCAGCTGCTGGTAGTTGACGCCGATGCGGGCGCGGTGGGCGTCGGCGTACGAGAAGAGCCTGCCCAGCAGCATCCGGTCCGGGCTGGGCCCGATGCCGGGCACGAGGTTGTTCGGCTGGAACGCGGCCTGCTCGATCTCCGCGTGGTTGTCGGTCGGGTTGCGGTCCAGCGTCATCCGGCCGACCTCGATCAGCGGGTAGTCGCCGTGCGGCCACACCTTCGTCAGGTCGAACGGGTTGAACCGGTACGTCTTCGCGTCCTCGTACGGCATCACCTGCACGTATAGTGTCCAACTCGGATAGTCGCCGGCCGCGATGTGCTCGAACAGGTCACGCGTGTGGTAGTCCGTGTCGGCCGCGGCCATCTGGTCGCCCTCGTGCTGGGTGAAGCACTCGATGCCCTGGTCGGTCTTGAAGTGGTACTTGACCCAGAACTGCTGGCCCTTCTCGTTGACCCACATGTAGGTGTGGGACGTGTAGCCGTTCATGTGGCGCCAGGAACGCGGAATGCCGCGATCACCCATCAGCCACGTCACCTGGTGCGCCGACTCCGGCGAGAGCGTCCAGAAGTCCCACTGCATGTCGTGGTCGCGCAGGTTGTTGTCCGCGCGGCGCTTCTGCGACCGGATGAAGTGCTGGAACTTCATCGGGTCCTTGATGAAGAAGACCGGCGTGTTGTTGCCGACCATGTCGTAGTTGCCCTGCGAGGTGTAGAACTTCAGCGCGAAACCGCGCGGGTCGCGCCATGTGTCGGGGCTGCCGCGTTCGCCCGCGACCGTCGAGAAGCGCGCGACCATCTCCGTTTTCGCGCCAGGCTGGAACAGCGCCGCCTTCGTGTACTGGCTGACGTCGCCGGTCACCTCGAAACGCCCGAACGCGCCGCTGCCCTTGGCGTGCGGCTGCCGTTCCGGGATGCGTTCGCGGTTGAACTGGGCCATCTGCTCGATGAGGTACGCGTCCTGCAGCAGGATCGGCCCGCCCGGGCCGACGGTGAGCGAGTGTTCATCGCTTTCGACGGGGATGCCTGCGTCGGTGGTGGTGGCGGGGCGGTTGGTGGGTGCGGCCATGTCTTTCGGTTCCTCCTCGTCGCGTCGCCTGCACGCTGGGTGTGTCGGTATCGGGAATCTCCGCGGCCTTCTCCCGCGCGGGGCTGGGAGCCCGTCGCCGGGGTCAGCCGCCGTGGGGAGCGGGAGCCTGTGCGGCCGGGGCCGATGCGGACCGTCGTCGCTGCAGGCACGCAGGACACAGGCCCCAGAACATGACCTCGGCCTGGGAAATGTCGAATCCGCGGTAATCGCTCGGGGTGAGGCACGGCGACGCGCCGACGGCGCAGTCGACGTCTTCCGTCCGCCCGCATGACTGGCAGACGAGGTGGTGATGGTTGTCGTGCACGCGGCGCTCGTAACGGGCCGCGTGGCCGGCCGGCTGTATGGAACGAACCAGGCCGGCTTCCTCACAGGCGCGCAGGACGTCGTAGATCGCTTGGCGTGACACCGACGCCGGCTGTCCGCGCACGCCTGCCCATACGGCGTCCGCGGTCGAGTGCGGGTGGTGTTCGAGCCAGCGCAGTACGCGCCGGCGTGGCCCGGTGACGCGCAACCCGGCCGAGCGCAGAAGGTCTGCGACGTCCGGCGGTGAACCTGCATCCATCACTCGCCCGGCTACCCGAACTGGATGCGGTCAAACCGCGTTCCACAGGCCGCGTTCCACAGGCCGCAGTGAAAGAGTCGCAGTGAAAGCGGGGTTATTCGCCGAGGAGTCCGGGGGCTTCGGTGCGGACGAGGTTCTCGAGCTGGGCCATGCTCGGGTTCACCAGCGAATGCTGCCCGACGTAGACGGTCGGCACCGTTTCGTTGCCGTCGGCTGCCGCGCGTACGCGATCGGCCGCGCCCTGCTCCTCCCAGATGTTGATCTTCCGGACGGGCAGCTCGGTCGCGTCCAGCTGGGCCTCGAGCATCATGCAGAACGGGCAGCCGGGACGCCAGTAGAACTCGATCTCGTCAATCGCCACGTCTCCGACGGTACGTCGTTGCCGCGGCGGATCAGGGCCGGATGTGACGCAGATTGACATGCAACCGTCCGGGTGCCTATCGTGAAAAAGCAGCCGCACGGTTGCCTATCGGGGACAGGGAGCGGATGGACGAGGTCTTCAAGGCGCTGGCCGACCCCGGTCGGCGCAGGCTGTTGGACAGCCTCAACGCCCGCAACGGGCAGGCGTTGCGCGAACTGTGCGCGGAGCTGGAGATGACGCGCCAGTCGGTGAGCAAACACCTGGCCGTGCTGGAGGAGGCGAATCTCGTGACCGCGGTTCGCCGGGGCAGGGAAAAACTGCACTACCTCAATGCCGAGCCGATCCTCGCGATCTCGGATCGCTGGATCCACACCTACGACCGCAGGCGGGTCGAAGCGCTCGCCGACCTCAAACACGCATTGGAGCAGACACCGATGGGCGAGCCCGCTTTCGTGTACACGACGTACATCAGGACCACGCCGGAGAAGTTGTGGCAGGCGCTGACCGACCCGGCGTTCACGCGCCGCTACTGGGGCGTGGAGTTCGAGACCGACTGGCGGCCCGGTTCGCCCATGGTGTGGCAGGAAGGCGGCAGCCGCACCGAGGATCCGGCGCAGCAGGTCGTCGAGGCCGAGCCGTATCGCACACTGTCCTACACGTGGCACACGCCCACCCCGGAGTGGGCGGCCTCGGTTGGGATCGGCGAGGACGTGCGCGCCGAGCTGGCCGCCGAATCGCGTTCCACCGTGACGTTCGAGATCGAGAGCCGCGGTGACCCCGACGGCCGCGGTGAGAAGGTGCGGCTCACCGTCACCCACGACGGGTTCCCCGACGGCAGCACCATGCGGCAGATGGTCTCCCAGGGCTGGCCGGAACTCGTGGCCGACCTCAAGACCCTACTCGAGGCGGACGAGCCGATTCCTGCCACCTGACGTGCGCACCGGCACGCGGGTCGTGCAATCCGTGTGCCGGGCGGGTCGTTGCTGCGGAACCGGGATGTCGACCTCGGACTTCCGGCAGGCGGCGGTCCGGAGGTCTTCGCGGGCGGGCGATGGTGCGGCACGCTGAACGGCATGGACGACGGCGCGCGAACCGGCACCGACGCGGGTGGGAACGAGCACCCCGTACGGGAGGACACCGCACGGGAAGACGCCGCCCGGGAGGAGTCCGTCGTGGCGGATGCCGCGCTGCGGGACGTCGCCGATGAGCTGTACGCACTCGACCGCGCCGAGTTCACGCGAGCTCGGGACGCACGTGCGCGTTCCGTGGGCGATCGCGAACTGGCGGCTCGGGTCCGCAAGCTGCGCAAACCCACCGTCGCCGCAGCGCGGGTGAACCGGTTCGCGCGCAGCAATCCCGGCCGGGTCTGGCAGCTTCGCGCACTCGGCGACGAGCTGCGCGCCGCGCACGGCGAGCTCGACGGCGACCGCATCCGGGAACTGTCGCAGCGTCGGCGTGAACTGGTCGGCGAGCTGTCCGAACTGGAGGCCGAGGAGGCGGGCCGGGAAGTGTCACGCGAGGTGCACGACACGTTCGACGCCGCCGTGACGGACGCCGACGCGGGCGAGGCCGTCGCCCGCGGCTGTCTCGTGTCGGTGCTGCAGCCGGGAGACGTGTTCGCAACCGGCTGGACCGGGCCCGATGTGGACGGTCGTGAACTCGGATCGGCAGCGGTGGAGCCGTCGGCGGGTCGGAGCAGCAGTGGACAGCGCGGCGGTGGGCAGGGCGGCGGTGACGCCGGTGTCGACTCCGAAGGTTCACGGTCGACCGCGAGGCAGGGCGAGGCCGCGCGGCGGGCGCAGACCGGGAGACAGAACCGGGAGCACCGCGACAAGAAACGGCAACGCCGCGAGCGGAACCGTGGGGAACTCCAGCCGCGCGGCATGCAACCGCAGGAGCCGCCCGAGCGGGACTCACCCGAGAGCCGGCGCTCCGAACAGCGGTTGCGACAGCAGGAGCAGCACGACCAGCAGCTGCGGGACCAGGAACTCAAGGAGCAGGAGCTCAAGGAACAGGAGCTCAAGGAACGGCAGCTCAAGGAACAGGAGCTCAAAGAACAGCGGCTCCGGGAGCAGCGGGAACTGCGCAACCAGCGCAACGCCGAACTCGCCGAGGCGCGGGCGACGCTCGGGGCCGCCGTGACCGAACTCCGGGAGGCGGAGGCCGCCGAGGCGGAAGCGCGCCGCCGCACCATCGCGGCCCGTAAGGCGTTCGAGGCCGCCGACCGTCGTGTGAGCGAGGCCGAAGCCGCCCTGTCCGAGGTGACCGAGGCGCGGCGCGGTCCGGTCTGACGGGTGCCGCCTCGGGTGCAGCGGTGGACGCGTTCGGAGCGCCGAGCCCGCGTGTGTCATCGCTCCGACAGCAGTGGTCGGCGGGGTGACGCCCGGTTCGCCGCCGATCAGCGGATGCGGCTGCTCGTCGAGGTGCTGAAACGGAACTCGGCTCTCGTGGGCAGGGTGTCGAGTTCGAGGGCCTGGCGGAGCCGGGGAAGCCCTTCCGACTCGAGTCGCCGGCGGATCTCGGCCGGATCGGCGTCCGCCTCCGCCGTGACGACGAGCGTGAGGACCGGGGATCCCTGTCGCCCGGCGAGAGTGCCGCGCGCCGCCGCCACCCCGTCGTATGCCTCGAGCTCGGCCAGCAGCGGTTCGACGGCGGTGCTCGCGGCCAGCTCGGTCGTGCCCGCCGCCGGTTCCCGCTCGAACCGCCACGTCGTGGTCGCGGGCTTGCGGGCCAGTTGTGCGAGCAGCCACGCCAGCGCGAGCAGTGCGACGACGACACCGGCGGCCGCAGCGACGTACAGCGCCCACGTCGGCGGTCGTGCGGTGCCCGGGACCAGGCGAGTGTCCGGACCGAACAGGGTCAGCCAGCCGAAATGGGTCGCGACCGCGAACCCGCCTGCCGCGATCAGCACCAACCCGAACAGCGCGAGCACGCTTCGGTTGAGCCTCGCGGGACGGTTGAGGCTGGGCATTATTTGCTCCTAGCGGCCTTGAGTTTGCTTTTCACCGTCGGCTTGCGTTCGGGCGCGAGCTGGTCGATCCGCTGTGCCAGGGCCCGCTCCACCGCCTCGGTCAGGCCTGCGGTGTTCGTGCGGTCGGTGCGCACGACGGCCTTCACCGACCGGCTGCGTGCCTTCACCTTCACGTCGCTGACGCCGTCGACTCGGGCGGCCGCGCTGTGCAGGACGTTGCGGTAGCTGCGCTGTGCGGCACCGCAGTCCACGCCGCTGTCGCCGGGTGCCAACGGCAGGACCGTCCGCGCGCCGGGCACGAATGCGCACAGCAGCAGTAACAGGCCCACCAGGGCCGTGCCGATGCCGACGAGAAGTACCGCGGTGTCGGCCCACCGGAGACCGTGCAGGGTTCGTGCCACCGCGTCGTAGCTGATCCACGGTGGTTCACCGAGCAGCAACTGCACCGCGGTGATCGCGACCAGCGCTCCCGCGGCGAGCACGACGAGTGCCACCAACAAGGCCGGCAGGCTCCTGCGGGGACGGCGCTTCACAACACCCTCCTGCGCTCGCGGGTCGGTGCGTGCAGCGCGGTGACCGTGATGTCCACGCGCGACACGGCAAGGCCGGTCAACTCGCTCACCCGGCGGACCAGGTGCTGCCTGGCCGCCTCGGTCGCCGCCGAGACCGGCGTCGGATAGACGACGGAGAGGCGGACGCCGAGCGTGGTCTCTTCTCCCTGGACCTGGGCGGTGACCTGCGCGTCCTGGGCGTCATCAGCACCGCCCACGGCGATACTGAACACGCGCCGGGCGCTGCCGCCGACGTCGTCCACTTCGGTCAGCGCCGCCGTGGCTATGCGTTCGACGGTGCGCGTGGCGATCGTGGTCTGCCCGCGTTCCTCGATGCTCGTGGCGGTCATGCGTGCCTCAGTTCCGGTCGCGCCCGGAGAACTGGGACAGGTCGAGCTTGCCGTCGAGGTAGCGGCCGACCAGCAGTCCCAGCCCTCCGAACACGAGAACGAACACGAAGGCGCCGAACCCGCCGAAGGCTCCGGCGAGGCCCAGCACGAGCCCGGTAAGTAACCCGATCTGGGTCATACTCATGACAGTGTCCCTTCAGGCGAGCCGTAAGAATCGGTGCAAATGTCGGTGACGACCGGTCCGGCTGCCGGGCCCGGCGACGTCGCGGCCACCTCCCGCACATCGTCGCCGACCTCGCGCGCCGCCGCCCGGTAACGGCAGCCCACGACGACCGGGGGTCACCCGTCCGTCCGGCCGCCACGCGCAGCGGCCGGACGGACGGGTGACCGGCCGAGCCGGCCACCGTGTGATCCGCTGATGCCGTGTGATCCGTTGATGCCGTGGAATCCGGTGACGGTGTCCGATCCGGAGCGGTGGTGTGAACCCGGATCGGCGGAGCGATCCGGGAGCCACCGTGTGATCCGGCGGACGCGGGGAACGGATTGCGCCGCGGCGATCCGATCGGCCCGGAGCTCGTCGCCGGTCACTGCACGCGGCTGCTGTCGGCCTGGTCGTCGTCGGTGTCGTCGCCGGGCAGGTGCACGTCTCCGACGTGGATGTTGACCTCCACGACCTCCAACGCCGTCATCTGCTCGACCGCGGTGATGACATTGCGCCGCACCGAGCGCGAGAGATCGGCGATCGAGACGCCGTACTCGACGAGGATCTGGAGGTCGATCGCGGCCTGCTTCTCGCCGACCTCGACCGTGACGCCCTGGCCGCTCGAAGCCGAGGCGCCGGGGATGCGCTCGCGGATCGCGTTGAAGGCCCGCGCGGCGCCGCCGCCGACGTCGTGGACCCCGGAGACCTCGCGGGTGGCCAGCGCGGCGATCTTCTGCACCACGGTGTCGGCGATGGTGGTTGTGCCGTCCTTGGTCACCAGCGCACTGGTGCCGGACTTCTCCACTTCGCCCCCCGAGGCCTGCGTGTTCGTCTTGGACGCCGAACCCTGCGTGGTGGTCTTGTCGGTCTCGGTCATGCCGTCCTCCTTCATCGGATGCCTACACAGGAAAGACCCCACGGACGGAAGAACGTCACGACCCGTTCGTGTGGTCTACGTCTCCGGAACGTGTAGCGAGTCCAGCGCACCACGATCCACGTCGGTCACGACGAGCCGGAGCCGTGCGTTCCGCCAGGCACTGTCGTTCAAGGACGGTGCCAGCGCCGAGGCGGCTTCGCGCAGCAACGGTTCGAGCGGCAGGGCCAGTGCGACGACCCGGATCTCCACCGTGTGGTCGTCGACGTCCAACGCCATGGTGTCGGCGTCCCAGGGAACCCAGGACCGGGTCACGGGAGTGGCCGGGCGCAGTCCGGGAAGCCCGCGGAGCACCGTGAGCAGCGCCTGCACGAGGTCGGTTCTCTCGGTGATCACACTGCCGTCCCCGGGTCGGCGTCGAGGATGTTCACCGAGACGTTCCTCGGAGCGATCCCGGTCGCATCGGTGACGGTGCGGTGTACCGCGTGCTGCACCGCCCGTGCCACCGCCGCGGCCTGTTCGAAGTGCGAGATCGTCAGGTCGATCTCGACGTCGACGCTGCCGGTGGTGTCGTCGACCTCGATCCGTACTCCCTCGGTGGGGGCGGGATCCACGTCGGCGATCCGTTGCCGGACGGCGCGTATGGCGGCTCCGGTGAGACCCACGAGGCCGCTCTGCAGGCGTTGCACACCGACCACTCGGGACGCAGCCCGTGCCGCGATCGCGGCGAGTACGGGCGGTTCCACGTCCCAATCCGGTTCGCGTTCCTGGCCGGTCACTTGGCGAGATCCACGGTCGGCACGGCTGTCGGTTTCCTTTCGTCGCGCATGTGGAGCACGATCACGCTTCGAAGACGTCCGTCATTGTGAGATGCAGGGTGACCGTCGGCCAGCCGATGCGCCTGCTGGCAGCGGTCTCGACCCGCTGCCGAACCTGCTCGAGCGCGGGGTGGGTGAACGTGCGGCTGTCGACTGCGATGTTCAGCTCGACGACCGCACCCGTCGCGTCCAGGTCCACCCGGCAGTGCCGTGCCCGCACGCCTTCGACGGTGTCGGCGGCGAACCGCAGGATCGTCGCGGCGGCTTGGGCGCTGATGCGCGCGGCACCCGGCTCGGTC
This sequence comes from Prauserella salsuginis, assembly GCF_024648885.1. GTDB lineage: Bacteria > Actinomycetota > Actinomycetes > Mycobacteriales > Pseudonocardiaceae > Prauserella > Prauserella salsuginis. The sequence continues at coordinate 387,821 of NZ_JANBBF010000010.1, forward strand.
GTGGGCAGTTCGAGGAGGTCCCTGCGCCGGATGTCGGCCCGCACCGCGGCCATGATCCGGGCCGTCAGGCCGGCGGGCGGTTCGGCCTCGTCGGCGACCAGCTCGCCGGTCGCCTGGCGCAACAGCTGCAGGCTGGCTCGGGACGCCTGGCAGTGCGGGCAGCTCGTCCCGTGCTCGTCGGGTGCGTCGAGGTCCTCCCAGAGGCGCTCGACGTTCCGGCCGCAGGGCAGCCGGTATGTGTCCGTGCCCGGGCTCAGCGCCATGGTGACATCACCTCAGCCAGTTCTGCTCGTGCGCGTGCGATCCGTCCGCGCACGGTCGTGGCGGAGACCCCCAATGTCGTCGCGATCTCGTCGTAGGAACGGCCGTGCACCTCGCGCAGCAGCCAACAGGCTCGCTTCTCGGGGGTGAGCCGGCCCATCGCCGTCGACAGCGCGGCGAGCTGAGCGCTCGTCTCGGCCTGTTGTTCCGGCTTCCCGTCGGGGCCCGATGCGGCGTGTTCCTCGGGCGTACTGTCGGCGAGCGGTTTCCGCGATCGGATGACGTTCAGGCACCTGTTGGTGGCGCTGCGGTACAGCCAGCCGACGAATGCGGCGTCCTCCTGCAATTGTCCGAGCTGCCGCCAGGCGGCGAGGAACGCCTCCTGGGTGACGTCCTCGGCGTCGGCCGCGTTGGCGAGCATCCGCAGTGCAAGACGATAGATCGGCCCCTCGTAGCGTGTCACCAGTTGCTCGTAGGAGTGTGCGTCCCCGTCCCGGGCTCTGGCGACCAGCGTGACGTCGTCCAGCTGAGTCCCGGTGACCGTCATGGCGACATCCCTCCTGTTCACCTCGTAGGACACCGGAATCGCACCGTCGTCACGCGCGTACCCACGTGACGGCCGCCACGTGGACGCCGCCGTGGTCACCGGGCGCTGTCCGTTTCCGGGACGGGCCTGCGATGTGCGGTTCCTGTTCCTAGATCACCCGCGACTTCCTCTTGCGACGGCGGCGCGCCGACAGCGCGGACCACAGTCGTGGCAGACCGCGTTTACGGGCGACGAACACGACGGGTTCGGCGTCGGGGCGAGGACGTTGCCGGAACCGGCGCAGTCCGGCCGCGAACACCTCGGGGTCGCCGCCCGCGTCGGGATGGTGATCCCGCACGAACCGCCGGTACGCGGCCCGCTCGGCGGGTGACCACTCCGAGCGCCGATCGCTGTCCATCCCGTTCCCTTCGCACCCGACTCGCCGGATCCTCATGTTACGGACCTGTCGCCGGCGCGCAGCCGGAGTCGCCGCAGGGCACCTGATCGGACGTGCAGTTCGGCAGCGGTACCGGACCACGGGCGCAGGGACCGGCGGTGGTCGCCGTCGCACGACGTCGCGTCCCACAACGGAGCAGGTCGGCGGACGGGCATCGAACGGCGGTGAGGGGACGAAGCCGCCCAGGGTGCGGGAACCGGCAGAAGTGCCGGACCGATCGGTCCGATATGGACCAGGGGCGGATGTGCAACCGAATCGACGTCCGGGTGCGTCCCAGTGGTGTGTGGCGAATGTGGATACCGGGACTGTTGGCCGTCGTTGCGGTCGGCGGGTGCGGTTCGAGCGGGCAGACCTGTACGGCGATCGGTTCACCGCCGGGTATCAACGTTCTCGCTCCGGAAGTGCCCGGTGAGGCGACATCCGGTGAGTCGGCGTCCGGAGAAGCACCGTCCGGAGAAGCACCGTCCGGTGAGTCGCAGCCGGGCGGGCCGGAGCCCGGTGATCCTGCGCCCGGCGGCACGGCGCCCGCTCCGTCCGGAGACGGCCTGGTTCCCACCGATCTGGTGCTCGAGGCGTGCTGGGGCGGAACGTGTCAGGAGTACGAAGTGAGCCGTCACTGGTCGTCGGAGCCTCAGCGAGGTTTCGTCGAGATCCGGGAGCTGCCCGCGGAACCCGTCCGCGTCACGCTCGTCGCCGACGGGCGACGGCTGAATCCGGTGACCGTCGTCCCGGAGCCGGTCCGCCCCAACGGCGACGAATGCCCGGCGCTCGGACCGGCCGCCTCGGTCACGGTCGACCGGGACGCCGCGGTGCGTCCCGGGTGATCCGCCCGCGGCGGTGCGGCCGGCCCGGCCCCCGACGCCGGACCGGCCGCACCTCCCCCGCCGGCGACCGGCCCGCCCGCCGGTCTCGCCGGCCCGATCAGCCGATGTCGCGCCTGCGCAGTGAGGTCACGCCCACGGCGACGAGTGCCGCGGCTGTAGCCGTCAGCCACAGCAGCGGGGTAGCGGTGAACTCGGCGTGCGGCAGCTGCGGCACGTGCGTGAACGGCGAGACGTTCAGCACGGCCTGGGGCAGGTCGAGGATGGGGCCGAACATGGAGATCAGCACGAACGCCGCGGCCAGCGCCCATGCCGCCACCGTCGCGCGTGGCACCAGCCCGAACAGCAGCACCGCGGCTCCCGCCACGACCCACATCGCGGGCAGCTGGGCGAGGGTCGCGCCGAACACGCGTGGCCACTCGCCGCCGACGTCGCCGGAGCTCAGCCCGTAGCCGACGCCGAGCAGCGCGGCGCACACGGTGAGCACCGCGGCCGTGCCCGCCAGCACGAACAGCAGGTGCCCGCCGAGCCAGCGCAGCCGTCCGACACCGGTCGTGAGCAGCGGTTCGACGCGCAGCGCGGTCTCCTCGTACCGCATGCGCAGGGTCGCCTGCACCGCGTACATCGAACCGATCATGGCGATCATGCCGGTGATCGAGCTCAGGAACGCGTCCTCGATGCCGCGGGCGCCGCCCATCTGCTGCAGCATCTGCTTCATCTCGGCACTGTCACCCACGATGTCGCTGACGCCGGAGGCGAGCGTGCCGAACAGCATTCCCATCACGGCGAATCCGACGATCCAGCCGATGAGCGCGCCGCGGTGCAGCCGCCACGAGAGCGCCAGCGACGTCCGCAGCCCCGGCGTGGCCGTCGCGCGCCCCGGCCTGCCAGGGATGAGGCTCATCCCGACGTCGCGTTTCGGCAGCAGTGCGTAAGCCACCGCGCACAACACGAGCGTTGTCGCGGCGGGCAGGGCCAACACCCACCACTCGTTCTCGGCGAACGCGCGCACGCGGTGCACCCAACCCACCGGCGACAGCCACGACAGCCATTCGGCCTCGGACGTGTCGCCCGCGGCACGCAGCAGGAACAGCACGCCGAACGTCGAACCGGCGAGCGTGTTGGCGGTACGCGAGTACTCCGCGAGCTGGGCGGTCACTGCCGCGACGCCGGTGAACACGAGGCCGCACAGCGCCACGGCCGCGCCGAACGCCACCGATCCTGTGACGTCCGCGCCGACCCCGGCGATCATCGCGGTCAGCAGCACCCCGGTCACCACGCTGAACAGGCCGGCCGTGGCCACGCCCGCGGTCAGCGGTGCGTAGCGGCCGACCACCGCCGCCGACAGCAGTTCCTGGCGCCCGGTGTCCTCCTCCTGGCGGGTGTGCCGGGTGACGGTGAACGCCGCGATCAACGACGTCAGCAGCGCCGCGATCGTGCCGAACCGCCAGGCCGTGAACCCGCCTGCCGTCTGCAGGTCGTAGGCCGGGCCGAACATGATCGCGAACGACGGGTTGGCCGCCACGCTGGCCGTCAGCCCAGCGCGTTCGGCGGGGTCGGGGTAGAGCGCCTCGTACGCGCTCGCGCCCGATGCGGCGAGGAAGGCGATCACCAGTGCCCACACGGGCAGCACGATCCGGTCGCGGCGCAGTGCCAGCCGGATCAGCTGGCCCGTGCCCGCCAGTGCGCCCGCCGTGGCCGACGGCCTCTCGTGGGTGGCGGGCACGTGGGTGACGTCCGCGGTCATGGCGCCGTCCTCGCATTCTCCGTGCGGTCGGCCTCGGCGTCGGGCAGCTCGTCGGTGTAGTGCCGCAGGAACAGTTCCTCGAGGGTCGGCGGTGTGCTCGTCAGGCTGCGGACGCCGATGGCGGTGAGCCGCCGCAACGCCTCGTCGAGTGCGTCGGTGTCCACGTCGAAGTGCACGGTGTTGCCGTCCACGCGCAGGTCGTGGATGTGGGGCAGGGTCGCCAGCCCGTTCGGGGGGCCCGCGAGCTCGGCGGAGATGGACGTCCGCGTGAGGTGCCGCAGGTCGTCCAGGGTCCCGGTCTCGACGGTGCGGCCCGCGCGAATGATGCTCACGCGATCGCACAGCGCCTCGACCTCGGCGAGGATGTGGCTGGACAGCAACACCGTCCTGCCTTCGCCGCGGACTTCGCGGATCGTCTCCTGGAATGCGGCCTCCATCAACGGATCGAGCCCCGAGGTCGGCTCGTCGAGGATCAGCAGTTCGGCGTCCGAGGCCAGTGCGGCCACGAGTGCGACCTTCTGCCGGTTGCCCTTCGAATACGTGCGGCCCTTCTTGGTCGGGTCCAGTTCGAACCGCTCGATCAGCTCGGCGCGCCTGCGCTTGTCCATGCCGCCGCGCAACCTGCCGAGCAGGTCGATGACCTCGCCGCCCGAGAGGTTGGGCCACAGGTTCACGTCGCCCGGCACGTAGGCGAGCCTGCGGTGCAGCGTGGCCGCCTGCCGCCACGGGTCGCCGTCGAGGAGTCGCACGTCGCCGCCGTCGGCGCGTAGCAGGCCGAGCAGTACGCGGATGGTGGTCGATTTGCCGGAGCCGTTGGGGCCCAGGAAGCCGTGCACCTCGCCGGTCTCGACGTGCAGATCCAGTCCGTCTAGGGCGATGGTGCGGCCGAATGTCTTGCGCAGCCCGGCGACGCCGATCGCCTCGTGGGCGGTCGTGCCGCTCGTGGTGGTGCTCGCGGCGTTGTATGTCATGCGAACGAAGGTACACTGATTTCACAAACTTGTGAATACTGAAAAGTTCGTGATCGATGTGAACCCTAGGGCGCGCGCCGTGTGGTTCCCGGATCGGCGTGAGGGAGGATGTGCCCGTGGTCGAGAAGTCAGCCGGACAGCAGGACGCCGATAACCGCGACGACGCCCGCGACGGCGAGGCCCGCACCGACGAGGCCCGCGACGACGAGGCCCGCGACGAGAACGGCCGCAACGGGGTGAACACCCCCGGCGAGGCCGGCGCTCGAGACGAGGAGGCCGTCGCCAAGTACGTCGAGAGCCTGGGGCTGACGCTCAACAACATCGGCCTTCCGCGCATGCCCGCGCGCGTGTTCGCCGCCCTGACCACGTCGGACAGTGGGGAGATGACGGCGGCCGAGATCGCGGAGGCCCTGTCTGTCAGCCCCGCCGCCGTCTCGGGCGCCGTCAAGTACCTCGAACAGACCGGGCTCATCGCCAGGGAGCGGGCCCCGGGCGCGCGCCGCGACCACTACCGCGTGTTCGACGACTTCTGGTTCGCCTCGATGCTCAAGCGCGAGCGCATGCTCGAGATGTGGCGAGACGCGACGCGGGAGGGGGTGCAGGCCGTGGGGCCCGACACGCCGGCCGGGATTCGCCTGTCCAACATGGCCGACTTCCTCGATTACCTGGTCGTCGAGATCCCGAAGCTGTTCGCCCGCTGGGAGTCCTTGAACGCCGACCGGTGAGCGGCGGCCGGTGGGTTCGTGAAATCCGTTGGCCGCAGGACGGAACCGGCGGGCGGGTGCAGTAGGTCGGAGGCAGTGTTCCCCGCAAGCGGGTGCGGCTGGCCGACTGTCGGATGACACGCAGTGGGGGTGTCGGCCATCCGTCCGGGATGCGGGAATCGGTCCGGGCCACGCCACGGCGCAGGTCCGGACCACGGAGCGCGAGGCGGGTGCGGTTCGCAGGGAGGGCAGCCGTACCGCTTCGCGCGTGCCGGCCAGCGGCGATGATTCGCCGCCAGGGCGACCGAATCGACCCGGTGCGGATTCGTCCGAGGGGCGTGGATTCGACGAGGCGCCGTGGATTCGACGTCCCAGGTCTGTGAACTCGACACAGGGCCGTCGAAACGACCCGGCGCTGCCGAATCGACCCGGTGCCGCCACAGTGACAGGGGTCGCGATTCGACATGCTGCCGTCGATCCGGCGGGGTCACGAGTCGACGAGGGGGCACCGTCCCTGGCGGCACACGATTGTCGTCGTGATCATCTCGCTCCGGTGGCCGCTACTCGGCGGTGGCGGTGCTGGGTCAAGATGGTGGCGTGAGCCCGCCCCGTGCCGACCTGCCCGCGCCGCGCTGGCTCGCGCACCTGTTGCGCACCAATCCGGCGCCGGTGCCGTGGAGCGGCGCGGCGCGCGCCGCCGTGACGTTCGCCGTGCCGATCGCCGTCGGCTACCTGCTCGGCGCGCCCGCGACGGGTGCACTGGTGTCGGCGGGCGTGCTGCCGGTCGTCACCGGCGACGTGGCGGGCCCGTACCGGTATCGCGCGAAGCGGCTCGGCGGCACGGTGCTCGCCGCGATCGCGGGCTTCGGGATCGGTCTCGTCTCCGGCGCCGACCCGTGGCTGTCGCACCCGACGGTCGTGGCCGTCGCGGCCGTGTCGGCGCTGATCAGTGCGGGCGGCAACAACGCCTCGTTCGCCGCGCTGCAGCTGTTCGTGTTCGTCACCCTCGGAACGGGCCAGGCCGAGGCCGGGGCCGATGTCGGCGTGGCGTTGCTGTGCATCGTGACCGGTGGGGTGTGGGGACTGCTCGTCGCGCTGTCCGGCTGGCCGGTGCGCGGGACGTCGCCGGAGCGCACGGCCGTCGCCCAGGTCTACATCGAGCTGGCTGCCATGCATTCGGCGCCCGACGACGCGACGTCGCTCACCGCCCGAGCCCAGCTCACGACCGCGATGAACACCGCCTACGACCGGTTGCTCACCGCACGGTCGTGGCTGTCGGGTCGGGACGCGACGTACCGCAGGTTGTTGAACCTGCTGTCGGCCACGACGCCGGCCGTCGAGGCCTCGGTCGCGATGGTCAACGCGGGGCAGCGCGCTCCTAAGGAGATCATCGCGCACTTCACCGACCTGGCCACGGCCGTGCTGGCGGACATGCCGCTGCCGGAGCCGCCAGACCCGGAGTCGGCGACCGGTGGCCGCGGCGAACCCGCCGATTCACCGGCGGCGGCGCTGTACCACGCGCTGACGAGGATCAGCACCGACCGGGACCGCCGCAGGCGTGCCCCCTCGCCCTGGCACACGAAGCTGGGCGAGTGGCTGGACTCGCTCACATCGGGTCCGCTCACGTGGGTGGCCACGGCCCGGTTGACGCTGTGCGTGGCGCTCGCCGAGCTGGCACGTCTGATCGTGCCGCTGGACAACTCGTACTGGATCACGCTCACCGTCGGGCTCGTGCTCAAACCGGACTTCGGGTCGGTGTTCGGCCGGGCGGTGCTGCGCGGCGTGGGCACGGTGGTCGGTGTGGGCATCGGCGCGGCGATCCTCGGCCTCGGCGCCGATTCCCACGGTGTCGTGCTGGTGCTGCTCGTCGCGATCATGGGCGCGGGCGTGGCCATCGGCAAGGTCCGCAACTACGGCATCCTCAGCGCGTTCGTGACGCCGCTGATCATCCTGCAGATGGACCTCACGATCGGCGGCGACTGGGGTGTCGTGATCGCCCGGCTCGCCGACACCGTGCTGGGCTGCGCCATCGTGTTGGTCTTCGGCTACCTGTTGTGGCCGGGCAGTCTGCGCCCGCGCGTGGGCGGGCGGCTCGCGGAGGTCGCCGACACCGTCGCCCGGTACGTAGCGGTCAGCCTCGGCCCGTCCGACGAGGACCGGGCAGAGCAGTCCCGCTGCAGGCGACGTGCCTATCGCGGACTGTCCGACCTGCGCACGGCGTTCCAGCAGCTGGTCGTGGAGCCCTCGCCCGCGGGCAGGCAGGCCGCGGCGTGGTGGCCCGCGATCGTGGCGCTGGAACAGGTCACCGACGCGGTCACGGCTGTCGTCGTGACGATCTCCCACGGCGCCGAACGGCCCGCGGAGGCGGACGTCCGGCTCGTGACGGCCGCGCTCGGCGAGCTGGCATCCGCCGTGCGGGAGTCACGTGACCCCGGCGACGTCGAGCTGCCCGCGTCCGAGCAGCTCTCGGGCGTGACCGATCAGCTGTCCGCCGCGTTCGCCGCCGTCCGCGGGCCGGATCCGATGCGGCCGCGGTTCCGGTTCCGGCGGCGGTGAGGTGGGGCCCGCAGCGCGTTCGGACGGCCTGCGTTCGGACGGCCTGCGTTCGGATGCCCTGCGCTCGGATGGTGCTGCGTTCGGATGCCCTGCGCTCGGACGGCGCTTCGCTTGGATGGTGCTGCGTTCGGATGGCCCTGTGCTCGTGGATGCCCCGGGCCAGTGACGTTCTGCGCTCGGCACGTTCCGCCGATCCCCAGCGTCGTCGCGTACCCGCCACCTCGGGGTATCCGGCACTACGCCGTCCGGCTCCGCACCGCTCCGTCCGGGTGATTTATCCGGTTAGTCCGATTGCTACGGGTTTCGACGGTATTTCGGGGGAATCGTCGCGTATTCGAGGGCCGCGGCGGGCCGGAAGCACGGAGTCCGCGGTTTTCGTCCGTGACACGCTCGGGTCTTTTCGGGCGACACCCCCGCCAGCGTTTGCGCTCGGGCCGTCGATGCTGGTGGATTGGGTACATGGGCATCAACTTCGATGACATCAAGAAGAAGGCTCAGGACGCCCTGAGCAAGAACAGCGACAAGGTCGAGCAGGGCTTGGACAAGGCGAGCGGCTTTGCCAAGTCGAAGTTCGGCGACAAGGCCGACAAGATCGACAACGCGACGCAAAAGGCGAAGGACGCGCTGCACAAACAGTCAGGCGGCGAGGGCGACCAGGGCGGTGGCCAGGGTGGCCAGCAGCCGGGTCCGTCGGGTCCGACCGGACCGACAGGGCAGTGAGCGGGTGTCCGATCCGGCGAGGTCGGATCGGACACCACCGGCGTGCGAACGCCGTCTTGAGAATGCCGATCTGACACGGCCGGCCGGACAACGCCGGCCTAACAGTGCTGGCCTAAGAGTGACGGCCTGACAGTGCTGGCCTGACACCGCCGGTCAGGCGGGCAGTGCCGGCCGTCGGACCAGCAGTGCCGATTGCTCGGCGAGGTCGGCCGCGTTCAGGCGACCTCGCCGGTGAGGACGTCGCCGTCGATCGCGGTGAACCAGCCCCCGCGCTCCCCCAGCGACAACAGCCCTTCGAGGGCGTCGGGGGCTCGCAGGTCCAGCGTGACCGGCGTGCGCGGTGCCTCCTGCTGTCGCACGAGGGTTGTGGCGGCCTCGTGCCCCGCGTCGATCGTGGCGGCGAGGCCGCCGGTCGAAGCCAGTGATCCACGCGCGGCACCGAGCAGGCCGAGTGCCTCGTCGAGCACGGGAAGCAGTGCGCCGCGGTTGCCCTCGGTCATGGCGCGCACCAGCTCGGGGCGGGTGCCCGCGACGCGCGTGCCGTCCCGCAGCGACCCCGCTGCGAGGGCCGCGGCGAGCGGGCCGCCGCCCGCCGCGACGTTCGCCAGCACCGCGGCGAGCAGATGCGGCAGATGTGATGTCCTGGCGACCGTGCCGTCGTGCGCGAGCGCGGGCAGTGCGAGGACCCGCGCGCCCGCGTCGAACGCCAGCGCGGCGGTCTCCCGCCACGCCGTGAGGTCCGTGCCGGGTTCGTCGTCGGCGGCGGGCTCCTCTGCGCACACGACCCAGGTCGCACCGTCGAACAGCGACGCCGTCGCGGCCTTCCAGCCGGACTCGGCGGTTCCCGCCATCGGGTGACCGCCTGCGTAGCGTGTGTGCGGGGCGAGGCGGGCGACGGCGTCACGGACCGGGGCCTTCACGCTCGTGACGTCGGTGAGCAGGCAGTGCGGCGCGTGTTCGCCGACCGTGCGGAGGACCTCGTCGACCGCTGTGAGCGGAACGGCGAGCACGACCAGTGCGTCGGCCTCGGCCGCGCGGTCCAGGGCGTGGCCGAGTTCGGTGGTGGCGTCGTAGCCGTCGGCGCCCGCGGCCTCGACGTCCGCCTGCGAGTCGGAGACTCCCCAGCAGCTGCGTCCGGCGGCAGCGGCCGCACGCAGCACCGATCCGCCGATGAGCCCCAGTCCGATCACACACACGTCACGCACGGTGCAGATCCTGGCACACGTCCGTGGCTCCGCGCCCGCCCCTCACTGAACGTTGAGTGCCCCAGCGTGCCCCCAAGGGCACTTTGGGGGCACTCAACGCCACTATTCTTCCCTTGATCATGGCCGTGCCAGAGCGCTGTTCAACTACCGTGCGCGCGGGGAGACGTCGTGCACGAGGGGAAGTTTTGGGGCGTTCAACGCCACCAAGGTGCCCTTGGGGGCGCAACGGTGTCCTTGAGGGTGAAATCACCACTCACCGCAGCGTCGATAGGGCGTAGGCGGCGTGCATCGCGACGCCGTGGGCCATGGCGTCCTCGTGGTGGCGGACGCGGTTCGAGTGGTTGGCCGGCGCTTCCGCGGGGTCGACGTCCGGTGGGCAGCCGCCCAGCAGGGCGAACGCGCCGGGGACGCGCTGCAGGACGTACGAGAAGTCCTCGCCGCCCATGATCGGCTCCGGCAGCGGGGCCGCGTTGTCCGGTCCGAGGACGGTCGACGCGAGGTCCAGCACGCGCGTGGCCTCGTGGGGGTCGTTGGCGGTGACCGGATACCCCGGTGTGAGGTCCACGTGCACGCGGCAGCCGTACGCCGCGGCGATGCCCTCGCACACCTTCTCCACCTCGGCGCGCATCGTGGCCCGCGCGCTGTCGGACAGGGTGCGCATCGTGCCCTCGACGAACGCGGTCTCCGGGATGATGTTCGTGGTCGTGCCCGCCTCGAGGTGCGTCACCGACAACACGGCCGGTTCCGTCGCCGCGAACCGGCGGCTCGACATCGTGTGCAGCGCGCCGACCATCGCCGCGGCCGCGGGGATCGGATCCACGGCCGCCTCCGGCACCGAACCGTGCCCGCCCTTGCCGAGGACGCGTACGTGGAAGTCGTCGACGGCTGCCATCAGCGGACCGGGGCGCGTGTGCACCCGGCCGCTCGGCAGCGTCGGGTAGATGTGCACGCCGAACGCCCGCTCGACCCGTTCACCGGCCGCGTCCAGCACACCTTCGTGGATCATGTGCCGCGCGCCGTGCTGGCCTTCCTCTCCGGGCTGGAACATGAACACGACAGAGCCCGCGATCTCGTCGACGTGCCGGGCCAGCAGCCGCGCCGCGGAGACGAGCATCGCGACGTGCGTGTCGTGCCCGCAGGCGTGCATGACGCCGTCGATCTCCGACGGGAAGTCGAGGCCGGACTCCTCCTGCAGGGGCAGTGCGTCCATGTCGCCGCGCAGCAGCACCGCGGGACCGGGTTTCGCGCCGCGCAGCACGGCGGTGACCGACGTCGACGTCTTCCCGGTGCTGACCTCGAGTGGGAGCCCGTCGAGCGCGTCGAGGATCTGCTGCTGCGTGTTCGGCAGTTGGAGGCCGATCTCGGGCTGGGCGTGCAGCCGCCTGCGGAGGGCGACGGTGTCCGGTTGCAGCTCCCGCGCCTCGTCGAGTAGTCGCGGGAGCACCAGGTCGGGGAGGGTGGGGAGCTGTTCGGGTCCGGTCATGCGGTCGATCCTGGCACGAGCCTCACGCGGGCCGCGGTCACCGGTTCGGATCGGCCGTGAAGACAGGCGGGAGGCTTTCGAGCCGTCACCGAAGGTCACGCGGGTATACGGTAGGGCCCATGCCGGTGGAGGAGCCGATCACGGGATTCGCGGTGGCCGTCGTGCGCGAGGACGGCCGGTGGCAGTGCAGTGCGCTGGACCAGGCCGCACTCGCCGAACTCGACGCTGCCATCACCGAACTGCGCAAACTGCGTTCTACGGGCGCGGTGTTCGGACTGCTGGCGGTGGACGACGAGTTCTTCGTGATCGTCCGCCCCACGCCGAGCGGTGCTCAGCTGATGGTGTCGGACGCGGCCGCGGCGCTGGACTACGACATCGCGGCCGACGTGCTGGACCTGCTGCGCGCCGAGCCGCCCGACGAGGACGACGACACGATCTGGCCCGAAGGTGACCTCGAGGTGCTGGCCGACCTGGGCATGCCGGCGCCCGAGCTCGAGGTGATCGCGGGCGAGACGGAGCTGTACCCGGACGAGCAGCTGGGCATGATCGCGCAGCGCTGCGGGTTCGGCGACGAGTTCAACAAGGCGCTCGACGAGCTGTGAACCCGTCGCACGCCGACGAATCCGCGGTGCGTGAGGCGCTGCGCTTCGCACGGCAGGGCTTCGGGGTCGATGACGGTGCCGGTGCCGCACCACCGGAGGCCGACGTGCCGATCGGCGCGGCAGTGTTCGACGCCGGCGGTCGACTGCTCGCGGGCGCCCGCAACGCGCGTGAGGCGTTGGGCGACCCGACGGCACACGCCGAGGTGCTGGCGCTGCGCGCGGCGGCCGCCGAACACGGTGACGGCTGGCGGCTCACGGGCTGCACCCTCGCCGTGACCGTCGAGCCGTGCACGATGTGCGCGGGTGCGCTCGTGCTCGCGCGCGTCGACCGGGTGGTGTTCGGCGCGTGGGAACCGCGTACGGGCGCGGCCGGATCACTGTGGGACGTCGTGCGCGACCGGAGGTTGAACCACCGGCCCGAGGTGATCGGCGGAGTGCTCGAAACCGAGTGCTCGGCGCTGCTCGACGAGTTCTTCGCAGCGCATCGCGGTGACGCCGGCTGAGCGTCGCCGGGGCGTGGCGGGAGGCCCACCCCCGTGTCATCGGCGGTCGGCCGTGTCGTAACCTATTTAGCGGTAGCGTGTCCGAGCGGCCGAAGGAGCGCGACTCGAAATCGCGTGAGGTGAGAGCCTCCGTGGGTTCGAATCCCACCGCTACCGCGCTTGGTCTCTCAGGAGAGTCATCTCCTAGGGGAGCTGGAAACGGGGCAGGTACTCATCGCGAGTGCCTGCCCCGTTTCGTGTTCGGGCCGGTGCCGGTGAGCGGCCCCGGCCTCCTCGGTTGAACGGCGTTTCCACGAGTCACGTGGGTGACGGTGACGAGCACCGGCTTCCCATGTTTACTACTGCGGAGTAACATTCGGACCTCGTACGCGAGCCGAGGAGACGTCGATGTCCGACCAGCCCGCCGCCGAGGCCGACGAGGCCCGGCCCACCGATCCCGTCGCGGTCGTCCGCGCGTTCCTGTCGGCGCTGGAGCGGCTCGACATCGACGCCGCACTCGGCTACGCGGCGGGTGACATCGTGTACCAGAACGTGCCGCTGCCTCCCGCGCGTGGCAAGGCGGCGTTCGAGAAGCAGATGCGCTTCCTGGCTCGGTACGGCAGTGGGTTCGAGGCGCGCGTGCACCGCATCGCCGCCGACGGGCCGGTCGTGCTCACCGAACGCACCGACGTGCTCGCCGCCAGGCCGTGGCGGGCCGAGTTCTGGGTGTGCGGCACGTTCGAGGTCTCCGGCGGCCGGATCGTGCTGTGGCGGGACTATTTCGACTGGACGACCGTCCTCGCGGCGAGCGCACGTGGCGGGGTCGAGGCGCTGGCACACGTGGTCCGGTCCACGGTGGGACGCTCGGCGCGCCGCTGATCACCTCGGGCGTTCGTGCGGATGAACAACCGACGAACGGACCCCTCCGCATTGGGCATTTTCCTTTCGGCGATAACCCGAATGGGTAAAGATGCGTGCCGTGACCGTACATTCCAGACGCGCGACGCGGGTCGTCTCGGCACTCTCCGCGACAGCGGTGGCCGGTTCGCTCGCGCTCGCCACCCCAGCGAACGCAGAGCCCCAGTCGACCCCGGAGGCCACCGCCGACTCCCGAATCCACGACGTGCAGGGCACCGGCCGGATCTCCCCGATGGACGGCGAGACCGTGACCGTGCCGGGCGTCGTGACCGCGAAGCGGCAGTTCGGCAGCGCCCGCGGCTTCTGGGTGCAGGACCCGCAGCCGGACGACGATCCGCGTACCAGCGAGGCGCTGTTCGTCTACAACGGTGACGAGACGCCGGACGTGGCAGTCGGCGACGAGGTGTCCGTCACCGGCGAGGTCGGTGAGTACCGGCCGCAGGGGCAGGACTCGGCGTACCAGTCGTCGACCCAGCTGACCGGTGCGGAGTGGACGGTCGCGTCGTCGGGCAACGAACTGCCCGAGGCCGCCCGGCTGACCCCGGACGCCGTGCCGGAGACGCTCGCGCCCGAGGAGGGCGACCTCGACGAGCTCGAACTCCGGCCCGACAAGTACGCGCTGGACTTCTGGGAAGCCCATGAGGGTGAGCGCGTGTCCGTCGCCGACGTGCCGCTGGTCAGCCGCAGCACGGACTACGACGAGCTGTACGTGACCACGAAGCCCGAGCAGAATCGCACCCCGCGGGGCGGCGTCGTCTACGGCGGCTACGACGACGGCAACACGGGACGGCTGAAGATCGAGTCGCTGATCCCGTTCTCCGAGCGCCCGTTCCCGACGGCGAACGTCGGCGACACGCTCACCGGCACCACCACCGGTCCGCTCGAGTACGACCAGTACGGCGGCTACACGATGCAGGCCACCGAGCTGGGCGAGGTCGAGAGCGGTGGCATCGAACGCGAGACGACGCGCGAGCAGCGTCCCAGCGAGCTGTCGGTCGCGACGTACAACGTCGAGAACCTGTCCGCCGTCGACGAGCAGGCCAAGTTCGACGACCTCGCCGAGGGGATCGTGAAGCACCTGCGGTCGCCCGACGTCGTGACGCTCGAGGAGATCCAGGACAACAACGGTGCCGACGGCAACGGCGACGGGGTCGTCGCGGCCGACGAGACACTCGACAGGTTCGCCGAGGCGATCGAGGCCGCGGGCGGTCCGAAGTACGAATACCGGCAGATCGACCCGCAGGAGCTCACCGACGGTGGCCAGCCGGGCGGCAACATCCGCGTGGGATTCCTCTTCGATCCGGATCGGGTGTCGTTCGTGGACCGTGAGGGCGGCGACGCGACGACGGCCGTCGAGGTGGAGCAGACGCGGCGGGGCGCGGCGAAGCTGTCGGTGTCGCCGGGCAGGGTCGACCCGCAACACGAGGCGTGGGACGACAGCCGCAAACCGCTCGCGGGCGAGTTCACGTTCCGTGGGCGGACGGTGTTCGTGGTGGCGAACCACTTCGCGTCGAAGGGCGGCGACGAGCCGACCCACGGCCGGCACCAGCCGCCGACGCGCTCGTCCGAGAAGCAGCGCCACCAGCAGGCCGAGGTGGTGCGGGGCTTCGTCGACGAGCTGCAGCAGGTGCAGCCGAACGCCAACGTCGTCGTCGCCGGGGACCTGAACGACTTCCAGTTCTCCGACACGCTGGGCACTCTCACCGAGGGCGGCGCGTTGACGTCGCTGATCGACACCCTGCCCGCCGGCGAGCAGTACAGCTACGTCTACGAGGGCAACTCGCAGGTCCTCGACCACATCCTCGTGTCCGACTCGCTGCGCCGCGTCGACTACGACGTGGTGCGCATCAACGCCGAGTTCGCCGAGCAGGCCAGCGATCACGACCCGCAGATCGTCCGCTTCCGGCCGTCCGCGGGCCACTTCCTCGACTACTGGGACTGGTTCTGGTCACGCTTCGGCGGGTGATGCCGCGGTAGGCGGGCCTACCGTGTTGCGCTTTCCGGAGGCCGTGTCGTCGTTTCCGGGCGCGTGTTGTGGATTCCAGGGGTCGTGTTGCGGGTTCCGGGGCCCGTGTTGCTCCCGCCCTCGCCCGGCCACGTCCCCACGCCGGCGCTCTTCCTCGCGGCTGTGTTCTGGGAACTTGCTGGTCAGCGGGCGTGGCTCGATCAGCCGGACACGGGAGGTACCACCGGAGGTCGAGCGTGCGTCGAGCCCTTACGCCCGGCTCCGGTCCGGGCGCGCTGAGTCGATCCGGTAGCGGGTGTGGAGCATGTCGGGGCTGTCGAGGGTGCGGATCAGCTGGAGCTCGACGTGTTCGGCGGGCATGCCGTCGAAGAGTCGGCGGCCCTGTCCGAGCAACACGGGCATGATCTGCAGCGACATCTCGTCGAGCTCCCCGGCGTCGAGCAACGCGCGCGCCGCCGACGCGCCGTGCAGCAGGACGTCCCGCTCGCCAGCGGCCTGCCTGGCCTGCGCCGCTGCTTCGTGGACGTCGGTGACGTAGCGGGCGTGCCCGGGTGCGGGTTGTTCGGGCACGGAGCGGGTGAGCACGAAGATCGGGACACCGTCGTGGTGGTCACCGTTCCAGTGGCCCGCGTGGTCGAAGGTGCGCCTGCCGGTCAGCACCGCGCCGGTGTCCTTCACCTCGGCCAGGATCCGGCTGCCGACCTCGTCGGTGGAGCGAGCGGTGCTCGGATCTCCGTCGTCGAGGGAGAGGGTTCGGTGGAGCCGCTCGCCGCCGACGCCGAGGCCCCGGCCGGGACCGTCCTCCGGTCCCGCGATGAAGCCGTCGAGGGACATCCACATGTAGAGCACGATCCTGCCCATCGACGTCCCTTCTCTCGGTGCACCTGTCGTCTTCCCCGCGAAGGGCGCGGCCATGCGTCCGTGACGAGTGTGGCGCAATCGCGCACGGTTCGACAGGGAACGGCCGCGCGCCGAGACCGGTCGGCCGAGGTCGCACCGGCTCGCGGCTTCAGCGTGCGCGCCAGCTCAGTTTCAGCACCGACTGGGTGAGTTCGTGATAGGCGGGGCGGATGTCGTCGGCGTAGCGCGAGGCCTGTTCGCCCCGCGCGGTCGGCACCGGCTCGGGATCGGCGCCCACGTCGAGCCACGACAGCCGCGCCACGTTGTCCCGCGCCATCGACCACCACCGGCGCGCGCGGTCCGCCATCGCCTCCTCCGCCTCGCCCGCCGCGGTGACGTTCTCCTCTGCCGCCTGGATCTCGGCGTACAGCTGCCGCTCCCGCGCCTGCTCCCACGCGCGCAGCTCCTCGGCAGCGCTGCGTGCCAGTCCGATGATCTCCTTGTACCGCGCCGCCGCCGACGTCCCACTGCCGTCGGCGCCCACCGCACCGGCTTGCATAGCGCCGGGTTGCATAGCGCCGGGTTGTATCGCGCTGTCCGGCTCGGGATGCCGCTGCGGGTCAGTCATCGGTGTCCTCCTCGCGCCGGAACGGGACGACGATCTCCGGGGCCGACAGTGTCGTCCGGTCGAAGAACAGGGCTCGGTCGGGCCGGGGCGACCAGTGCACGACCTGTCCTGCCGCCAGGGTCGACAGCTCGTTGCCCTGCACGTCCAACGCGGCCCACGCGCCGATGTCGTCGGTGCCGCCGAAGCCGAGCGTGTCCTTGAGCCGCGCCACGCTGCGCCACCAGCCGAGCACGTGCACCCCGCGCGCAGGGCCGTGCTTGAGCAGCGCCCGCAGGTGGTCGAGGCCGCTGGACTTGCCGGGTTCCTTCGCCTCCAACGTGGGAAGTGCCGCGTCGACGCCGTAGGCCACGACGATCCGCCGCGCCGCCGACTGCTGCTCGGCCCACGCCGACACGAGGTCGGTGAGCGTGTCGGTGGTGACGACCTCGGCCTTGTGCCCGTCGACCGACAGCTCCTCGGCCAGTGCCGTCACCGCTGGGGTGCACTGCTCGACCAGGCATGCCAGCGCGAACTCCACGTCGCCCGGCGCGCACTGCCGCGCCACGGAACGCACCGCGGAATCCAGAATGGAGACCGCGTCGCGTTGGCCGGTGCCGAGTACGGCCAGGTTGCGTCCCGGCGCGGCCGACAGCTCGACGGCGTGCGCCGTATCGGCGACGTCGATCGACTGCCCTACGATCGCCTGTGGACGGTCCGAACGCGACAGTGCCGTGTAGGCCGACGACTCGGTCAGCACGGGTGCGTGGGCGCCGTCGAACAGTCGCGGCACGCTAGTCGAGCCGTAGCGTTGCCACAGCTCGCGTTGCAGCGCCGGGAACACGCCACCCGAGCTCGCGTCGGGGACGTGGGCCAGGCTGTTGCCGTGCCCGATGCCGGATTCGTGGTTGACCACCGCGTGCCAGCGCGGCGCGGCCACCGCCGCCTGGTTGGCCTCCGCGAGTACCCGCCTGGCCTTCGGCATCGCGATCCGCAGCGTGCACTGCTCGAACACGGCGGGCTTGCCCCAGAACGCCTCGATGCCCGCGATGTCCTGGCTGGCCAGGATCAGGTGGATGCCCTGCGAGCGGCCGCGGCGAGCGACGTCCTCGAGCAGCGACGTCGCCAGCGCCGTCACCGAATCGCGTTCACCGAACAGGTACTGGAACTCGTCGACGACGGCCACGATGCGCGGCCAGTGCCCGCCCGGATCCTGCTGCCGCAGTTCGGACAGGGTCGTGACCTCGTGCTGCTTGGCCGCGGCCGAACGGCGGCGCAGCTCGTCGGTGAGGAACCGCAGCAACGCCAGGCCGAACTCGCGGTCGGTGTTGACGTTCACCCCGACCAGCCGCGCGTGCGGCAGCCAGCTCTCCTCCTTGCGGCCCGGCGCCAGCCCCGCGAAGGACACGCCCTCCTTGAAGTCCAGCAGGTACAACGACAGCTCGTCCGGCGAGTACCGCGCGCACAGCGAACCCAGCAGCGCGTACAGGAAGTTCGTCTTGCCGGAACCGCTCGGGCCGCCGATCAGCGCGTGCGGCGTCGCGTCGCCGATCACGACGTCGACCGGTTCGCCCTCGTGGAAGCCCACCGGGGCGCGGAGCTCGACCGCCGACGACTCGGTGCCGAACTCGGTGGGCAGCAGGTCCTCGAACGTGCGCGGACCGCCCTGCTTGGCGACGAGCGCCTCGGCGAGTCTGCTTGCGGCGGCCGTCACCTGGCTAGCGGGCAGCGGCGGGTCGAGCCGGACGGCGAGGTCGGCGCCCGTCATGCTCGTCACCGCGGTGCGATCGGCCGTAACATGGACGTTCTCCACGGCGCCGTCGAGCATCGTCGGCACGTCCACGAGGATCAGCGCCATGCCGGCTTCGAGCGCCCCGCTGGCGACGCGCTTGATGTCGCGGATCTGCTCCGGCTGCAGGTCCTCGCCGTTGCCGTAGAGCACGCCGATCCGCCACGGTTCGAGGCGTTTGCCCGTCGCGGCCCGCATGGCCCGCAGCGACACGTGTCCCGCCTGCATCGCGACGCCGTGGATGCGGCGGATGTGCCCGGCGAAGTCGTCGAGCAGGTCGGCCAGGCGTGTCGGGTCGTGGACCGTGACGGCGCTCGTGCGGGTGAGCGCGTAGAAGTTCGGCAGCACGCCGGTGAGCTGGCCGATGTCCCACAGGTGGATCTTGACGGCGCCCGGTTCGAACGTCGACAGCACGCGCATCAGCAGCGATTCGACGAGCGCGTCGACGGTGGGCCGGGTGTTCGGCGCCGATGTGATCGACAGGTGGGAGGCGTCGAGCAGTGGCACCGCGACGTCGAACGTCTGCCTGCCGCCGATGTCCACTGTGGAATCGCCGATCCGCCACAGCTCCGGGGAGGACAGGCCGGGATCGGTGCCGACGCGGCCCAACCATTCGCCGGGCGGCGCTCCCGCGGGCCCTGGCGCGGCGCCGGCGACGAGCTCTCGTAACCGGCGGGGGCCGTCGGCCCATTCGGCGTAGAACCGGTCGCGGACCGTCGCGAGCCGCTCCACGACACCTGCCATCGCCGGCGTCGTCATGCGCGCGGCGAGTTCCGGATCGGCGGCGGCACGCTCCAGCCCGGTGCGCACGACCTCCTGTTCGAGCCTGCGCTGGGCGAGGTCGTGCTCCGCGGCCGCCCGCGCGTTGCGGGCGGCCCCGAGCGCGAGGCCGATCTGGTGGCGGAGCTGGTCGAGAGCGGTGACGACCCGAGCGCGCTGCTCGCCCTTCTTCCTGCCCATTCGCCTGCTACAACCTTGCTTCGTACTGGTTCAGGGCCGACTCGACGTTGCCGAGCTGGGCGAGGTGCTCGTCCAGCTGGTCGAACGCGCGTGCCAGCGGCGGCGGTAGCCACGGCTGGCCCGAGGTGTCCGCGCCGGTACCGCTCTGGACGCTGAGCAGTGCATGCCGATACTCCTCGAGCAGTTCCCTGGCGTGGGCGGCCTGCGCGGCGGTGTCGGTGACGCCGGACCGGACGACGCCCAGCGAGGCGCGGAGCTCGTGTAGTGACATCGCGTGCTGCGGGTACGGCGCCGCTCAGAGGCGGGCCGCGTAGCCCTCGGTCGAGGAGATGCACGCCTGGATGGTGCTCTGCGTGCCCGTGATGCCCTGAATCGCCTCGGCCATGAGTCCGTGTGCCTGGCTGACGTCCTCCTGTGCGCTGCCCTCGGTCGCCATCGCGAGGGTCTGCTGCGCTTCCTCGAGGGTCTGCGCGGCCTGTTGAAGTGCGGCGATGCTGGCGGAAGCCTTCTCGTTCGCGGCGGCGATCCCCGCGCGGATCTCTTCCACTCCGGCCATGGGGCGGGCTCCTAGGACATGTTCGGTGCGTGTCGCTCACCAACTTAGCGTGACCACGGCTCGGCAGGGGTGTGGAGGTCGGTCGAATCCGATGACACTGCGTGTTCATCCTCGATTGCGAATCTCCTTCGGGTGGCAGAGCTGGGGCGGGGTGCCGTGCCGGGGTGTGGTCGACTCATTGACGTTGTGATGAAATCGCTTAGCATGGTTATCCTCGATTGAGGGGAGAACTCATGGCCGAGTTCGACGTCGTGGTGCTGGGTACCGGGGCAGCGGGGCTGACCGCGGCGCTGTCGGCGGCCGATACGGGAGCGAGTGTCGGCCTGTTCGAGAAGTCGTCCCTGATCGGTGGCACGACCTGTCTGTCGAGCGGTGTCGCGTGGCTGCCGGACAATCGGTACGCGCGGGAGGCCGGCGTCGAGGATTCGCGAGCCGAGGGTGTGCGGTACCTCGAGTCCCTCTCGCGCGGCATGATCCGGCCCGGCATGGCCGAGGCGTTCGTCGACGGGAGCGGCGAGGTCACCGATTGGCTCGAAACGCGCACGCCGCTGCACCTGAGTCTCGTACCCGGCTATCCGGACTACCACCCCGAACACCCCGGCGGTAAGCCGAAGGGCGGCCGTTCGGTGGAACCGGAGCTGTTCCCGTTCGACGAGCTCGGCGCGTGGGCCGACCACATCGAGGGCCGGGTCCGCCGCATGATGGTCCGCGAGACGCCGGTGGGCGGCGGCACGGGTGTCGTCGACCCCGGCGAGGCGAACCGTCGCGAGCAGCTGCACCTCGAAGGTCTCGGCCGCGCGATGGTCGGCGCCCTGCTGAAAGGCTGTCTCGACCACGGGATCGAACCCGTCACCGGTGCGGCGGCCGTCGAGCTGATCCAGGACGGACACGCGGTGAGCGGCGCGCGGTTCGCCGACGGCTCCACGGCCACGGCCCGCCACGGCGTCGTGATCGCGACCGGCGGGTTCGAATGGGACGCCGACCTGGTGCGCGATTTTCTCCGCGGTCCGATGTCCTATCCCGCGACGGTGCCGACCAACACCGGCGACGGCCTGCGCATGGCGATGAAGGCCGGCGCGCGCCTCGGCAACATGCGCGAGGCGTGGTGGGTGCCGGTGTGCGTGCTGCCCGGCCAGGAGAACCATGGCGAGCAGGCGGTGCACCTCGTGCTGCGGGAGCGCACGCTGCCGCGGTCGATCATGGTGAACCGCGCGGGCGAGCGGTTCACCAACGAGGCGGCCAACTACAACGCACTCGGCGGCGCGTTCCACCAGCTCGACCCGTCCGACTTCGACTACCTGGGCGACCCGTGCTGGCTGATCTTCGACGCCCGGCACGTCGAGGAGTACGGCGGCTTCACGCTCCCGCCGGGGCAGGCGCCGGACTGGGCGCTCCGCGCCGACACGATCGGCGAACTGGCGCGGAAGATCGACGTCGAACCGGCCACTTTGGGGCGAACCGTCGACCGGTTCAACGGCATGGCCGCCGACGGCGTCGACACCGACTTCGCCCGCGGCGTGAGCGCCTACGACGGATTCGTCGGCGATAAGCGGTACTACCCGGCAGCGGCCTCCACCCTCGGACCGCTCGACGAGGGGCCTTACTACGCCGTGCGACTCCACATCAGCACCCTCGGCACCAAGGGCGGTCCACAGACCGATGTGGACGGCTCTGTGTTCACTGTGGATGGAGACCCGATACCGGGGCTCTTCGCCGCGGGAAACGCCATGGCCGGGCCCACCGGAATGGTGTACGGCGGGGCGGGCGGCACGCTCGGTCCCGCGCTCGTGTTCGGATACCGCGCCGGGCGCGCGGCGGCTTCGGGAGGCAAGCGATGACGGAAGCACTCGAGCGGCGCATCCAGCGGATCGAGGACAGGACGGCGATCCAGGACCTCGCCGTGCTCTACGGCTACATCATGGACGAGCGCGACGAAGACGGCATCCGCCGGATCTTCTGCGAGGACGGCACGTTGCGGTCGGCGGACGGGGTGTTCGCGGCCGTCGGTATCGACGACATCGTGACCACCTATCTCGGCCGGTTCAAGGCTCTCGGCCCGACGAACCACTTCACGCACGGCCACGTCGTGCGCTTCGACGACACCGACCCCGACATCGCCCACGGTCAGCTCGCTTCGCACGCCGAGGTCGTCCGAGACGGCAAGGCCATGGTGGTCGCACTGCGGTACCAGGACGTGTACCGCCGCACCCCGACCGGCTGGCGGTTCGCCGACCGGCTGATGTCGTACATGTACTACACCGAGGTCACCGAGTACGCGGACGTCCTCGGCAAGGAACTGCGCGTACGCGCCTACGGCGACGAGCGCCCCGGCGACTGGCCGGAACTGCTCACCAAGGGGCACCCGCCGGCCTGGCTGAAGGACTACCTCCCCTGACCTTCTCCCGCGTGTCCTGCGCTCAGCCACGCGTGTCCTGCGTCCGGTGCCGGTACGGGTGTTGCGGATTCCGGGGACCGTGTTGAGTTCTCGGGGGGACTGTGTTGCGTCCGGCCGTCGTCGTCGACCGAGTGCGCGGCCGTGTCGAGGCGTCTCTCCACGGCCGGTGACCACGTGTCGCCTGCGGCGGCCGGGGTACCCATACCCGTGGCGTGCAGGTGAGGGTGCGGAGTCCGGAGGTCCGGCCGTGGGACGACGGCGATTCGAGGAGCTGCCCACCGGGGTGCGAAGACGGATCGTCGCCGGTGTGCTGCTGCGGACAATGCTCAGCGCAGGGCTCGTGATCACCGTCTACTACCTCCTGCCGTTGGACCGTCCGTTCGAAACCGGCCCGTGGCTGCGGTTCGGCATCGCCCTGGTGGCTTTCGGCGTGGCGGTGACCTGGCAGCTCCGCGTCATCGCGGTCTCCGACATTCCGCGGCTGAAGGCCACGCAGCTGGTCGCCGTCGGCCTTCCGTTGTTGCTCGTGCTCTTCGCCTCCGCCTACGCCGGGCTGGCGCGGACTCAGCCGGGCAGCTTCACCGAGGACCTCGGCCATACCGACGCGCTGTACTTCGCGATCACGGTGTTCGCCACGGTCGGATTCGGAGACATCGCACCGAGCACCGAGGCCGCCCGGATACTCACGATGATCCAGATGGCGGTGGGGATCGTCGTCGTGGGCGTCGCCGCGCGGGCCGTCGTCGGGGCGGTACGGGCCGCGCAGCGCCGCGTGGACGAGGAGTCACCGGCCGAGCGTGCCGACCGCACGCGGTGAGCGGGGCAGTGGGTGTGTCATCGACTTCGGACACCGTCGGCGGGTCCACTCCACCCACCACACCGAGTTGCGGCCGGGTCAGCCCGTCCCGTCCCGTGCCGCGTCGTGGCCCGAACCGTGATCGTGCGGCCGAGGAGCGTGGCGAGGCGTTCGATCGGCGCGGCCCCTCCGGTGGGGCCGCGGGCTCGTCGTACATCACCCCGCGCAGCCGTTCGGGCACGAGCGGGGCGCCGCGGCGGAGGCAGCGTTCCGCGATGGGATCGGCGATCGCGGTCGGTCTGTCCGTGGCGACGGCAAGGTCCCAGCCGTGTGTCACGGTCTCGACGGTGAACCCGCCCGCGGCCGCGGAGGCGGTGCACGGTCCCCACGGTGCGCGCACCTCGTCGTCCGGGCCCAGCACGGCCCACGCGTCGGCGATCTCGTCCGACAGCCGCGCGTACGTCGTCGCGAGCTCGGCGTCGGGGACGTCGGTGACCGCGAACGGAACGTGCCGCGTGGACGTGCCGAGTGCGGTGCCGAGGCCGCGATGCGCCGTGCCGATGAGGTGCGCCATCAATGTGCGGACGTCGAGTTCGGCGCAGGGCGCCGGACCGGCGAGCTGCTCGGCATCGGTGTCGGACATCAGGGAGGAGACCCAGGTGCGGGCGTCGGCGTAGTCCTGCAGGCGCTGCCGCAGATCAGGCGGGTCGGGATGCAGCTCTCGGGCGGCTGAGCGCAGGACACGCGGGGTGGCGTCGGTCGGGTGGTGGTCCACGGCGGCTCCTCCGAGGCGACGATCATGTTCCGGGCTCCTGGATCCACAACCCGGGCTCCTGGATCCACAACCCGGGCCCCTGGATGCGCAACCCGGGCCCCGGCGGCCGTGGTCGCTCACGGCTGCCGGCACGGAACGCGGTTTGTGACCCGTACCGGGCGCGGCTAGCGTCGCGACCATGGATACCTACTCCCTCGGCGAGTTTCCCGTGCGTCGCATCGGTTTCGGCGCGATGCAGCTGCCCGGCCCCGGCGTGATGGGGCCACCGCGTGACCGCGACGAGGCCATCGCCGTGCTGCGCCGCGCCGTCGAACTCGGCGTCGACCACATCGACACCGCACAGTTCTACGGACCCGACGTCGCGAACGAGCTGATCCGCGAGGCGCTGCACCCGTATCCGGCCGACCTCGTGCTGGTGTCCAAGGTCGGCGCTCTCCGTGACGCACAGGGTGGGTTCGTCCCCGCGCAGCGCCCCGGCCAGTTGCGGGCCGCCGTCGAGGAGAACCTGCGCACGCTCGGCGTCGACCGGCTCGGGGTCGTGAACCTGCGCCGGATGGACGAGCACGAACTGCCCGCCGATCAGCTGATCCCTCTCGAAGATCAGCTCGCCGAGATGGTCGGGCTGCGCGCCGAGGGCAAGATCGCGGGAATCGGCATCTCGACCGCCACGTACGCCCAGGTGCAGCAGGCCATCGAGCAGGCGGGCATCGTGTGCGTGCAGAACGCGTTCAGCCTCGTCGACAGGAAGGACGCCGAGGTACTGGACCTGTGTCACGGCGCGGGGGTCGCCTACGTGCCGTACTTCCCGCTCGGGTCGGCGTTCCCCGACATGCCGAAGGTCACCGACAACCCCGCCGTCCAGGCGGTGGCGGAGCGCGTCGGCGCGTCGCCCGCGCAAGTCGGGCTCGCCTGGTTGCTTGCCCGCCGCGACAACGTGCTGCTGATCCCCGGCACGTCACGCGTGGCGCATCTCGAGGAGAACATGCGGATCGCCGACGTCGCCCTGAGCGAGAACGACATGGCGGAGCTCGAGCGCGCCGCGTGACAGGCGCTGCCCCGGTGCCCGATCGCCGTGCGCCGGGGCGTGTCGGCGGCCGGCAGGGCGGAACCAGGCAGGGCCCGCTCCGGTGGCCCCGCGTGCGGTGAGACGTGCGGTTTGGCGACGCGGCGATGCGGGTACGAACCCGCAGAGCCACCGAGAAGGGAGACAGCGTGGCACGAACAGCGCATTACCGCGCCGCCGACACGGACAGTGCGCCGGCTATCACGGTGCGCGACGATCGCGGCATTCCGGTGACCGAGCTCGAGCTGCAACACGACGTCGATGGCCCCAACGACATCGACGGCGAACTCCTCGCAGCCGGTTTCAACCGCAGCGCCGACTGGTCCAAGGTCGACGACGGGTGGGTCGCCCCCGTGGTTCCTGCGGATTAGCAGCCGCGGCGGGTATCCCGCGAGTCCAATCGTCTCCCTGATCGGCCGGCGCCCATCGCGATGCCGGGCCGGCCGGTCGTTGCCCGGCCGGAACAGGAGGGGCCATCGATGAGTGCGGACCGCGAATCCTTGAAAGCAGCACTGTCCTCAGTTGACTCCCCCGCCGACGGAGCGACGTCGGTGTCCGAGGTGGGCGTCGACCCCGATCGTCGAAGAACTCGGCGAGAACCGGGGAAGTTGACCACATCGACCTTCCACGTCCTGTGAGGTGCACCCGATGACGTCCGACAGCGTCCTGCCCCTGCCCGACTACGACGAATTGCCGATCGCGAAGCTGCAGCACCAGATTCGCGCACTGTCGGCCGACGACATCCAGACCCTGATCGACCACGAGCAGCAGCACGGCAACCGCACACCCGTGCTGGAGCTGTTGCGAACCCGGCAGCAGGAGCTCGCCGACGGGGCCGAGCCGTCGGGCGGCGATCAATGGGACGGCACCGGCAAGCCCGCGGACACACCGCACGGCTCGCCCGTCTCTCGTGACACCGCAGCCGGTCCGGGCGCTCCGCTCCGGCACGGTGTCGCCGGCCAGACTCCCGACCGCGACAGGCCGTGACGCGGGGTCGCAGCATGCCACCGCCCACGGGGAGGAGGAACCAGTGATGACCGACGTTCCCGGCCAGGACAGCGCCGAGCTGGAAGAGTTCGTTCGTGCGGCGCAGCAGCGCGCCGGGCTGGAGTCGTACAACGAGGCCCATCAGCTGTGCCGCGCAACCGCGCGTGCCCTGGGCACCTCCGTTTCCGGAGGGCAGGCCAAGCAGTTGGCGCAATGGCTGCCGGACGTCCTGGAAGCCGAACTCGGTGACAAGAGCGGACACGCCGAGCGGTTCGACAAGACGACCTTTCTGAACAAGATCGGCGGTGAGACCCACACGGTCGACATGGAGAGCATGGAGCGCCAGGCCTCCGCGGTGCTGTCCGTGCTGCGTTCGTGGGCGCCGACCGGCCAGGTCGACGACACGATCGCCCAGCTCCCGCGGGAGCTGTCGGCCTTGTTCGAGTGACGGTCTGGCGCGAGTGCCCGTCGGCAGCGGCCCTCGCGCACGCCTACCACCACTGAGAACCCGGACAGCTGAGAACCCGGACAGCGAAACGCCGGGTGGGTCGCGTCGGACCCACCCGGCGTTTCGCCGGCGTTCGGCTACTCGGCGTCCGCGGCTCAGTCCTCCGGGTCGTAGCCCAGGTTCGCCGACAGCCAGCGCTCGGCCTCGGCCATCGACCAGCCCTTGCGCTCGGCGTAGTCCTCGACCTGGTCACGGCCCAGTCGGCCCACCACGAAGTACCGCGACTCCGGGTGGCTGAAGTAGAAGCCGGAGACCGCCGCGCCCGGCCACATCGCCATCGACTCGGTGAGCTCGATACCGGTGGTGTTCTCGACGTCGAGCAGCTTCCACAGCGTCTGCTTCTCGGTGTGCTCGGGGCACGCCGGGTAGCCGGGCGCGGGCCGGATGCCGTCGTACTTCTCCTTGATCAGGCCGACGTTGTCCAGCTCCTCGTCGGGGGCGTAGCCCCAGAACTCCTTGCGCACCCGCTCGTGCATCCGCTCGGCGAAGGCCTCGGCGAGCCGGTCTGCCAGCGACTCGAGCAGGATCGCGTTGTAGTCGTCGAGGTTCTCCTTGAACTCGGCGATCTTCTTCTGCGTGCCCAGGCCCGCGGTCACGGCGAAGCCGCCGACCCAGTCCTCGAGACCGGTCTCCTTCGGCGCGACGAAATCGCCGATGGAGCGGTTCGGGACGCCTTCGCGGTGCTCGCCCTGCTGGCGCAGGTTGAACAGCGTCGACAGCGTCTCCTTGCGCTGCTCGTCGGTGTAGAGCTCGATGTCGTCGCCGACGGCGTTGGCGGGGAAGAAGCCGATGACGCCGCTGGCGGTCAGCCACTTCTCCTCGGTCAGCTTGTCGAGCATCGCCTGCGCGTCGTCGTACAGCTTGCGCGCGGTTTCACCGGTCGACGGGTTGTTGAGGATGTCGGGGAACGAACCCTTCATCTCCCACGCGTTGAAGAACGGCTGCCAGTCGATGTAGTCCCGCAGCTCGGCCAGGTCGTAGTCCTCGAACACGTGCACGCCCGGCTTGGCCGGCGTCGGCGGCGTGTACGACGACCAGTCGATCGGGGTGCGGTTCTCCCGCGCCTGCTCGAGGCTGATCAGCGGTTTGCCCTGCTTGTTCGCGTGCCGGGCGCGCAGCGCGTCGTAGTCGGCCTGCACGTCGGCCATCAGCGTCTCGCGCTGCTCCTCGTGCAGCAGCGAGGCCACCACCGGCACCGAACGGGACGCGTCCTTGACCCACACCACGGGGCCGTCGTACTTCCGGTCGACCTTGACGGCCGTGTGGGCACGCGAGGTGGTGGCGCCGCCGAGCAGCAGCGGGACGTCGAACTCCTGGCGCTGCATCTCGGAGGCGAAGTTGACCATCTCGTCCAGCGACGGGGTGATCAGACCGGACAGGCCGATCACGTCGGCCTGGTGCTCCTTGGCGGCGTCCAGGATCTTCTGGGCGGGCACCATCACGCCGAGGTCGATGACCTCGAAGTTGTTGCACTGCAGCACGACGCCGACGATGTTCTTGCCGATGTCGTGGACGTCGCCCTTCACGGTCGCGAGCACGACGGTGCCGTTGGTGTCCTTCTCGCCGGTCGTGCCCGCCTCGGCCTTCTCCTGCTCGATGAACGGGATCAGGTAGGCCACGGCCTTCTTCATCACGCGGGCGCTCTTGACCACCTGGGGCAGGAACATCTTGCCCGCGCCGAACAGGTCGCCGACGACGTTCATACCGTCCATCAGCGGACCCTCGATGACCTCGATCGGCCGGCCGTTGCGCTCGGCGATCTCGGTGCGCAGCTCCTCGGTGTCGTCCTCGATGTGGGCGTCGATCCCCTTGACGAGCGCGTGGGTGATCCGCTCGCCGACCGGCAGCTCGCGCCACTCGTCGGCGGTCTCGTCGGTGGAGGTGCCGCTGCCCTTGTACCGCTCGGCGAGCTCCAGCAGCCGCTCGGTCGCGGCCTGGGAGTCGTCGGTGCGGTTGAGGATGACGTCCTCGATGGCGTCCCGCAGGTCGGGGGCGACCTCGTCGTAGACGGCGAGCGCGCCGGCGTTGACGATTCCCATGTCCAGGCCGGCGTCGATCGCGTGGTACAGGAAGACCGCGTGGATCGCCTCGCGCACGGTGTTGTTACCGCGGAAGGAGAACGACACGTTGGAGATACCGCCGGAGATCTTCGCTTCCGGCAGGTTCTCCTTGATCCAGCGGGCGCCCTCGATGAAGTCCATGCCGTACGTGGCGTGTTCCTCGATACCCGTCGCGACCGCGAACACGTTCGGGTCGAAGACGATGTCCTCGCGGGGGAACTCGACCCGGTCGACGAGGATGTCGTAGGCGCGCTTGCAGATCTCCTTGCGGCGCTCGAGGTTGTCCGCCTGCCCGTCCTCGTCGAAGGCCATCACGACGACGGCCGCGCCGTACTTCTTGCAGAGCTGGGCCTGCTCGATGAACTCGTCCTCGCCCGCCTTGAGCGAGATCGAGTTGACGATCGGCTTGCCCTGGATGTTCTTCAGGCCGGCCTCGATGACCTCCCACTTGGAGGAGTCGACCATGATCGGCACGCGGCTGATGTCGGGTTCGGAGGCGATCAGCTTGAGGAAGCGATCCATCGCCTCGACACCGTCGATCATGCCCTCGTCCATGTTGACGTCGATGACCTGCGCGCCGTTCTCGACCTGCTGCACGGCCACCGACAGGGCGGTGTCGTAGTCGCTGTCCTTGATCAGCTTGCGGAACTTCGCGGAGCCGGTGATGTTGGTCCGCTCGCCGACGTTCACGAACAGCGACGAGTTGTCGACGTTGAAGGGCTCGAGGCCGGACAGACGCATCGCGGGCTCGGGCTCGGCGGGCACGCGGGGTTCCAGCCCCTCGGAGGCCTTCGCGATGGCACCGATGTGCTCGGGTGTGGTGCCGCAGCAGCCGCCGAGCACGTTGACCAGGCCCGCCTCGGCGAACTCGCGGACCACGGGCGCCATCTGCTCGGGGGACTCGTCGTACTCGCCGAACGCGTTGGGCAGGCCGGCGTTCGGGTAGCAGTGCACGAAGCAGTCCGCGATGCGGCTGAGCTCGGCGGCGTACTGGCGCATCTCGGCGGCACCGAGCGCGCAGTTCAGGCCGACCAGCAGCGGGTTGATGTGCCGGATCGAGTTCCAGAACGCCTCGGTGGTCTGGCCCGAGAGCGTGCGGCCCGAGGCGTCGGTGATGGTGCCGGAGACCATGACCGGCCAGCGGCGGCCCCGCTCCTCGAAGAGCGTCTCGAGCGCGAAGATGCAGGCCTTCGCGTTGAGGGTGTCGAAGATCGTCTCGATCAGCAGCAGGTCGGCGCCACCGTCCACGAGGCCGTTGGCCTGCTGCAGGTACGCCGTCACCAGCTCGTCGTAGGACACGTTGCGGGCGCCCGGGTCGTTGACGTCCGGGGAGATCGACGCCGTGCGGTTCGTCGGACCCATCGCGCCAGCCACGAACCGGGGCTTGTCGGCGGTCGCGAACTCGTCGGCCGCCTTGCGGGCCACCTGGGCGCCCTCGTAGTTCAGTTCGTAGACCAACTCCTGCATCTCGAAGTCGGCCTGCGCGATGGTGGTCGCGCTGAAGGTGTTGGTCTCGACGATGTCCGCGCCCGCCTCGAGGAACTGGCGCGTGATGCCGCCGATCAGGTCGGGCTGGGTGAGCACCAACAGGTCGCTGTTGCCCTTGACGTCGCAGCTCCAGTCCGCGAAACGCTCGCCGCGGTACTCGGCCTCGCCGGGCGACTCCTGCTGGATCATCGTGCCCATCGCACCGTCGATGATCAGGATTCGCTCACGCAGGAGCGAGGTGAGCTGGTCGGTGCGGTCTGGCTGAATGTTGCTCATGCCCTGCCTTCCTGGTCGGAAGGCGTCCTTGGAGGTTCTCACCGAGCGTGGCGGGCTGCCCCCTGGCGATGGCAGCCCGTTGCAACGCCTCTCGGCACGTCCCAGCCTAAGGTGTGCCCGGCCGTTGGTCGCGAGCGTTTTGCGAGGAAGCTCACCGCTCGGTTGACCGCAGGCCGCTCGGTTGTCCCTGAACGCCTTGGTCGACCTGCGCGCGCTCGGTCGTGCTGAACGCTCGGTTGTCCCTGAACGCGGTGGAACCGGCGCCCTGGTGGAACGACGAACGCCGGGCGGCCCCAGAGGGAGCGCCCGGCGTTCGTGGCTGGCGGAGGATACGGGATTCGAACCCGTGAGGGCTATTAACCCAACACGATTTCCAATCGTGCGCCTTAGGCCGCTCGGCCAATCCTCCGCGGAAAAGGGTACAGGACCGTGAGTTACCGCTGATAGCGGGTCTGAGCTGCGGCGACCACGGCGCCTGTGCACCCGCCGTGGTGGCCCTCAGCGGGTCC
Organism: Prauserella salsuginis; assembly: GCF_024648885.1. GTDB lineage: Bacteria > Actinomycetota > Actinomycetes > Mycobacteriales > Pseudonocardiaceae > Prauserella > Prauserella salsuginis. The sequence goes on from NZ_JANBBF010000010.1 coordinate 418,846, forward strand.
TCTCGGCGCCTGTGTCGGCTCTCGGCGGCTCCTCACAGGCCGGTCACGTGGCGGGCGGTGGGCACGTCTCACCACACGCACGAGAAAGCTCAGGACGCCGCTGATCCGTCGGCGCCGAGCAGCGGCAGGCACGGCTCCAGGCCGTCGATCGCCACGTCGACGGTCCGGTGCCGCTCCCATGCCTCGCGGGTGAGTACGAAGCGGTGGCCGGTGCGGCGGCGGCCGAGGACAGCGTGGCGGGCGGTGCCGTCGTCGGCGTAACCGAGCTTGCGGGACACCCGCGCCGACGCGGGATTGTCGTCGAACGACTCCGAACGGGCGACCTCGGCGCCCATGCCGGCGAACGCCAGGTGCAGCACCGCGGCGCGCATCTCCGTGCCGATCCCCGTGCCCTGGTAGTCGCGCCCGAGCCAGGAACCGCTCCCGATCTCGCGGGTGACGGCGAACTCGGTGGCTTCGAGGCTCTGCGCGCCGACGACGATGCCGCCGGACAGCACGGTCAGCGGCAGCGCCCACTTGTCCTGGGTGAGCTCGCCGCGCATGCGGTAGTGGTGCTGCACGACGGAGCGGGCGACGACGTCCGGCGGCGCGTCGGTGAAGGGCGTGAGGAACGGCATCGTGTCCGGTTCGTGGATGCCGCCCGCGGCGAGTTCGGCGAGCGCGGCCAGCTGGTCCTCGTCGGGCAGGCGCAGTTCGAGCCGCGGGGTGCGCACGCGCAACCCCAGGAGCGGGAAGTGGTCGGCGAGCATGCCGCCAGTATCGCTGCACCGTCGACCGATTTCCGCCGGATACACACCGTGACAACCCCGCGTGCGGACGAGTCCTCCGCGCGCACCCAAGGGCACTTTGGTTGCACTCAACGCGACCATTCATTTCTCCCCTGATCTTGCTGCTGCGGAAAGCCGTCCAACGCCATGCGCGAGGGGAAGCTTTGGGGCGTTCAACGCGACCAAGGTGCCCTTGGGGGCGTTCGCCCTGCGGAGCGGTTACTCAGCGTGGGGGTGTCGACGTGAGGTTGGCGAAGTTCTCCACCTGGTCGCGGCGGCCTGCCACGACGAGGAGGTCGTGGCGCTCGACGATGCTCTCCTGGGTGGCGTACGTGAACTTCTCGCCGGGCCGCTTGATGCCCACGACCGTCACGCCGTAGCGCTTGCGGATCGCCGTCTGCCCCAGCGGAACGCCCAGCACCTCGTCGGGCGCGGTCGTCTTGACGAGCGCGTAGTCGTCCTCGAATTCGATGTAGTCGAGCATCCGCCCCGTCACGAGGTGCGCCACGCGTTCACCCATGTCGTGTTCGGGCAGCACGACGTGGTGGGCGCCGACTCGTTCGAGGATCCGCCGGTGTCGCTTGCTCGTCGCCTTCGCCCAGATGTGTGGAATGCCGAAGTCGGCGATGACCGACGTCGTCAGGATGCTCGCCTCCATGTCGTCGCCGATGCTGACGACGGCGCGCTGGAAATCCGGCACGCCGAGCTGGACCAGCGCGTCGGGGTCCGTCGTGTCGGCGACGGCCGCGTGGGTCAGTTCGTCGGCGAAGTGCTGCACGAGTTTCGGGTCGCGATCCAGCCCGAGCACTTCGAACCCGCTCGCGATCAGCTCCAGCGCCAGTGAGCCACCGAAGCGGCCGAGCCCGATGACCACGACACGGTTGACGTCGTGGGACGTCCGCGGCGCATTCCTGCTCCCCCACCTAGCCAACGATCGGCCTCTCTTCCGGAAGTTCGTATCGACGAGAACGGTCCCGCAACGCCAGCGCGGACGCCAGCGTGATGGGGCCGACGCGTCCCAGGAACATGAGCAGTGACAGCACGAGGTCTCCCGCCGTGCCGATCTCGCCGGTGATACCGGTGGAGAGCCCGACCGTCGCGAACGCCGACACGACCTCGAACAGCACCTGCTCGAGGCGGAACGGCGTGAGCGCGAGCAGTGCCAGGGTGCTCAGCATGACGGCCGCGACGCTGAGCAGCACCACGGTCAGCGCCTGTCGCTGCACCAGGGCCGGGATCTTGCGGCCGAACGCGTGCGCCGACGGCTCACCCTTGATCTCCGAGTAGATGACGAACGCCAGCAGCGCGAACGTCGTCACCTTGATGCCGCCCGCCGTGCCCGCGCTGCCGCCGCCAATGAACATCAGGATGTCGGTGACCAGCAGCGTTCCCGATTCCATCTCGCCGACGTCGACGCTGTTGAACCCGGCCGTCCGCGGCATCGCACCGTGGAACGCTCCGGCGAGCAGCTTGCCCGCCAGCCCGAAGCCGCCGAGCGTGTCCGGGTTGTTCCACTCGGCGATGGTGATCACGACGATGCCGATGCCGAGCAGCACGCTCGTCGTCAGCAGCGTCAGCTTCGCGTGCATCGACCAGCGCCGGACCTCGTCGCCGCGGCGGCGCGGCCGCCGGTGCCGCCACAGCTCCAGCCACACCGGGAAGCCCAGTCCACCGGCCAGCATGGCGAGCATGATCGGCACACAGATCCACGCGTCCGTGGCGAACCCCATGAGGCTGTCGCTGTAGAGAGCGAAGCCCGCGTTGTTGAACGCCGAGATCGCGTGGAAGACCCCGTGGTACGCCGCGCGCCCCGCTTCGTAGCCGTAGCCGGTGGCGAACCTGAGCGCGAGCACGACCGCGACGACCAGCTCCAGCAGCAGCGACACGCTGATGACGCCGCGCACCACTCGCCGCACGTCACCGAGATCGAGCGCCTTCGTCTCGGCCTGCGCCGTCAGCCGCATCCGCAGGCCGAACCGCCGCGACACGAGCAGCCCCAGCAGCGACGCCGTCGTCATGATGCCGATGCCGCCGAGCTGGATGAGCCCCAGGATGACGATCTGCCCGAACGCCGACCAGTGCTCGGGGGTGTCGACGACGATCAGCCCGGTGACGCACAGCGCCGACACCGACGTGAACAGCGCGTCGACCAGCCCGGTGGTCTCACCGGGCTGGGCCGCGACCGGCAGTGCGAGCAGCACCGTGCCGCACCCGACGACGAACGCGAACCCCGCGACGACGACGCGTGCCGGCTGCCGCCAGCTCGGCAGCAGGCGCTTCGCTAGGCGTCCGGTCACCTCACGCGGGGTGTTCGGGACGGCCGTCGGCGGCCCACTCGGTGTGGAACACGCCGTCCACGTCGACCCGCCGGTAGGTGTGGGCGCCGAAGAAGTCGCGCTGTCCCTGCACCAGTGCCGCGGGCAGCCGCTCGGCGCGCAACGCGTCGTAGTAGGCCAGCGCGGTCGAGAAGCCCGGTGTCGGGATGCCGAGGCGAACCGCGGTCTGGACCACCGACCGCCAGGAGTCCTGGGCGTCCTCGACGGCCTTGCGGAACCCGCCGCTCGTCAGCAGTGTCGGCAGCCCCGGCTCGGCGGCGTAGGCGGCGCGGATGTCGTCGAGGAAGCGTGCCCGGATGATGCAGCCGCCCCGCCAGATCGCCGCGACCCTGCCCAGATCGATGTCCCAGCCGTACTCGGCGCCGCCCGCGAGGATCTGGTTGAAGCCCTGCGCATAGGCGACCACCTTGGAGGCGTAAAGCGCCCGCTCGACGTCGTCCGCGAACCGCTCAGCCTCGGAGCCGGACAGCGGGGCGCGGGTAGGACCGGCCAGGCCGCGGGTCGCCGAACGCAGATCGGCGTGGCCGGACAGTGACCTGGCGAACGTCGCCTCGGCGATGCCCGTGATCGGCTCGCCCAGGTCGAGTCCGATCTGGACCGTCCACCGGCCGGTGCCCTTCTGCTCGGCCTGATCGGCCACGACGTCGACGAAGGGCTTGCCCGTCGCGGCGTCGACGTGTCCGAGGACCTCGGCGGTGATCTCGATCAGGTACGACTCGAGCCGTCCGGTGTTCCACGTGCGGAAGACGTCGGCGATCTGCGCCGGTTCGTACCCGAGCGCGCCACGGAGCAGGTCGAACGACTCCGCGATCAGCTGCATGTCCGAGTACTCGATGCCGTTGTGGACCATCTTGACGAAATGGCCCGCACCATCCGGACCGATGTGGGCGGCACACGGCTCACCGTCCACGTGCGCCGAGATGCTCTCCAGCAACGGGCCCAGCGACTCGTACGACTCGGCGGAACCACCCGGCATGATGCTCGGCCCGTGCAGCGCGCCCTCCTCGCCGCCGGACACGCCGGTGCCGACGAAGTGCAGACCACGTTCCCGCAACGCGGCCTCGCGACGACGGGTGTCGGCGAAGTGTGCGTTGCCCGCGTCCACGATCACGTCGCCCTCGTCGAGCAGCGGCGCGAACTCCTCGATCACGGCGTCGGTCGGCCCGCCCGCCTTGACCATGACGACGAGTTTGCGCGGGCGCTCCAGCGCGTCGACGAACTCGCGCGCAGAGTGAGTGGGCACGAAGTCACCTTCGTCACCGAACTGTTCCACCAGCTCCCTGGTGCGGGTTTCGGAGCGGTTGTGCAGGGCGACGGTGTGCCCGCGGCGAGCGAGGTTGCGGGCCAGATTCCGCCCCATCACGGCGAGTCCGGTCACGCCGATATCGGCCTTCTTCGTCATGGGCCTAACCCTACGCCGACCTCCTGCTTTGGGGCAGCGGCGAGAAAAGGTAACGTTCATCCCGCCATGGCAAGCACCGTGACCTCTCGCCGCAAGCAACTCGGCAACGAGTTGCGGCATGCGCGTACCAACGCGGGGATGACGCAGCAGCAGGTGGCTGCGATCCTCGGCTGCACGCAGGGCAAGGTCAACAAGATCGAGTCCGGCGCCGTCGGAGCGAAACTCGGCGATGTCCGGACCATGATCGATGCCTACGGTGTCTCCAGCGAAGAGTCCGACACGCTGCTGAACCTCGCGCGTGCCGCGGCCGGGCAGCGCGGCCACTGGTCCGGCTACCGATCCGTGGTGCCGCACTGGTTCCGCACCTTCACCGACCTCGAACCCGCGGCCGCCGAGATCATGACGTGGCACGGCGAGCGCATTCCGGGGCCGCTGCAGTCCGAGCACTACATGCTCAAGCAGTTCACCGAGTTCGGCTCGGCCGACATCACCTCGCTCGTGCGCGCCCGCCTCGACCGCAAGGCCGTGTTCGATCAGGAACAGCCGCCGTACTACCGGTTCATCCTGTCCGAATCGGCGCTGCGCAGGGCGCCCGGCGGGCGCTCACCCGGCGTGATGCTCGATCAGATGGAGCACCTGCTCGAGCTGGAACGCCGCACCCGGGTGTACATCCACGTGCTGCCGTTCGACGCGAAGCTCGCCGCCGTGCCCAACGACTTCACGATCATGCGCTTCCCCGACCGGACCCGCGACTTCGTCTACGTCGAACACTCCGCCGGTGGTATCTACCTCGACGACATGAAGGACTTCCAGATCTTCGTCGACTCGTGGGACCGCCTGCGCGGCGCCGCGCTGGAACGGGGCGAGACGCGGGAGTTCGTCCAGGAGATGGCGGCGCACTACCGCTCCCAGCTGGTCACCTGAGGCGGTCCGGCGAGCAGCAGGGAAGCGACACGTTCGCGGGCCTGCCGGAGCGAGGTGTGATGCGGGAATGTGGCGCGTGTTTGCGCGGCCGAGGCACGTTCGCCGGACTGGGTGCCGAGAGCCGGGATGTGGCGTGTGACACGAACGCGGGCGTGCAGCACGCGGAGTGATCGCGGGTGGTTCTGTTGTCCGTGGCATGGCGGCACGCGTTGGGCCGTTCGCGCGGTGGCTGCACGCGCGGTGACGACGCGGCCGGCCGCGGGCGGCGGGGTGATTCGATCGGCGGCGTTCGGCGGCGACCGCTGCCGGACTCGGGCGGTGCGCCGGTTGCGGGCGACAGGGCACCGCGGAGTGAGTGGCCCTTCGGGGTGGGTCAGAGGCGGGCGACGTACCGCGAGGTGAGCCTGCGGTCGTCCGGGGCGCCGTCCTGTTGCGGCGGGCGGCGGCTGACGAGGCCCGGTCCGAACCGGCGGGGCTTGCGCGGCGAGGGCAGCGCGGGCACGGCGTGATCGGTGAGGTCGGGGACGTCCGGCTCCGTGGTCGGTGCGCCCGCCCGGGGCATCTCAAGTCGTACGGCCATATGCACTCCACCCCCAGAGAGCACGCTGTGCGCGCGCTTGCGGACTTGTGGTTCGCCTCTCAGCGGGTGGGCCGGGGTCGACCCGCCGCCGAGCGTTAGGAATAATCCTAGGACGGGATTAATCACGGTGTCGACCGGCGTTCGTGAAGTTCCCACGGATGGACGCACGCTTTTGTCGGTTTGACGTCTGGGTACAGGGATAAACCGGAACAGCGACACGAAATCGGGCCAGCTCACCGAGCTGGTGCCGGTGTCGCCCTGGTACGGAGGTAGAGATGGCCGACCGCGCAGTGGAGACGGATTATTACGACCCGGCAACTGTTGTGAGCCGGTTCGATCCGACCGGGTGGCAGAAGTCGTTCGCGAGCGAACCCAACGGTGGAAACTGCGTGGAGGTCAACCTCGGCGACGCCTGCGGCGACGGCAACGTCGGCGTCAGGGACACCAAGCTCGACGACAGTCCCGTCTTCATGTTCACCCGGGGCGAATGGCAGGCGTTCGTCACGGCCGTAAAGGCAGGTCAGTTCGATCTGCCCGCCTGAGCGTCATGCTCTCGGCGGCCGGGCGGGCGGTCTGGCCGGACCCCGTTCCGGAGAACCGTCGCCAGGCCGTAGACTGGGCACCGGACCCCCGCGGCGTCCACCCTGTGAACCTCCCCAGGGCCGGAAGGCAGCAAGGATAAGCAGGCTCTGACGGGTGCGGGGGTCCCCTTTTTTTGTGGGGATCCGACTCTGTCTCGGCGGCGCATCCCTCCCTGTTCTTCGTGTTGTGCCCGTGCCCGGCCGGTGCTGTGCCCACCGGTGTACGTCACCGTGCTGTTGGCGAACCGCCAGGCGCATGTCCTGCGTTCAGCACCGCGTGTTCTGCACTCAGCACCGCGTCTTCTGCATCCGGGCGGTCGTCGTCCGGCTACTGCCCCTCAACGACGCGATGCCGCGCGACTGTCTCGTCGCGCATGTCCTGCTCAGTCGTTGTCCGGTCACTAAGCGCAGGAGGCCATCCGGTGCGTGACGGGCCTCCGCGGGCCGGAGTGCAGGACACGCGGGCCCGAGTGCAGGACATGCGTGCGCGAGTGCAGAACATGCGGGCCGGAGTGCAGGACACGCGGGCCGGAGTGCAGGACACGCGGGCCCGAGTGCAGGACACGCGGGCCCGAGTGCAGAACACGCGTGTCCGAGTGCAGGACACGGGGCGGGGAGGGTCGGGGCGAAGTGCTCGTCCGGGTGTCGGTGCGGGCCGGTACGCTCGCTGCCGTGGCTCTCGCGCTGTACCGCAAGTACCGGCCGTCGACCTTTGCCGAGGTCGTGGGGCAGGAACACGTCACCGAGCCGCTCCGCACCGCGCTGGCGGCCGGACGTATCAACCACGCCTACCTGTTCTCAGGGCCCCGCGGCTGCGGCAAGACGTCGAGCGCTCGCATCATGGCGCGCTCGCTCAACTGCGAAAGCGGGCCCACGTCCGATCCCTGCGGCGAGTGCGGCCCGTGTAAAGCGCTTGCGCCGGAAGGTCCAGGCAGCGTCGACGTCACCGAACTCGACGCCGCCAGCCACGGTGGCGTCGACGACGCTCGTGAACTCCGCGACCGCGCCTTCTACGCGCCCGCCGAGTCGCGCTACCGCGTGTTCATCATCGACGAGGCCCACATGGTCACGACGCAGGGCTTCAATGCCCTGCTGAAGATCGTCGAAGAACCGCCAGAACACCTGATCTTCATCTTCGCGACCACCGAGCCGGACAAGGTCCTCACGACCATCCGCTCGCGTACCCACCACTACCCGTTCCGGCTGATCCCGCCGACGGCCATGCGCGAACTGCTCGAACGGAACGTCGCTGCCGAGGGCATCAACGTCGAACCGGCCGTGTACCCGCTGGTCGTGCGTGCCGGCGGCGGATCCGCGCGGGACACCCAGTCGGTGCTCGACCAGCTCCTCGCCGGTGCGGGCCCCCAAGGCATCACCTACGACCGCGCGGTCGCGCTGCTCGGGGTCACGGACGCGGCGCTGATCGACTCCATGGTCGACGCGCTCGCCGCCGAGGACCACAAGGAGGTCTTCGCCACGATCGACCGCCTGGCCGAGGCCGGTCACGATCCGCGCCGGTTCGCCAGCGACCTGCTCGACCGCTTCCGAGACCTGATCCTCCTGCGTTCCGTTCCGGACGCCGCGTCGAACGGCATGGTCGCCGCGCCGGAGGAGGAGCTCAGCCGCATGTCGGCGCAGGCCGAACGGGTCGCGCCCGGCACGCTCACCCGCTACGCCGAACTGCTGCACAACGGCCTGCGCGAGATGCGCGGCGCCACCGCGCCCCGGCTGCTGCTCGAGTTGCTCGCCGCGCGCATGCTGCTGCCCGAGGTTGCCGACGACGAGGGTGCGACGCTGCAACGCCTCGAACGTCTCGAACGGCGTATGACCGCCGGGGGTGGTGCCGCTCCGGCAGGTGGGGCGGCGCCGGCCGCGGAAGCCGCGCCGGAGCGAACGTTCGAACGGCCTTCGCAGCGTGCGCAGAAGGCCGAACCGGCCGCGCCCGTCCAGGCAGCCGCACAGGCCGAGCAGGCGTCCGCGACCGCGTCGGCGCCGGAGGCGCAGGCCGGTTCGGCGGATTCGCCCGCCCCGGCCGCGCCTGCGCAGGCACCGTCTGCTCACACCCAACCCCCAGCTCACACCCAACCCCCAGCACAGGCCCGACCGGCAGCGCAAGCCGCGACGCCGGCATCCGGCGGGGGCGCAGCGCAGTCGGTACCGGCGGCCCAGCCGGCAGCTTCGGCACAGCCGGACGGGTCGGCCCGGCCGGAACCGGATGCGCAGGAGGCCCCGGCGGCTCAGCCGGGGCAGATCGACGCGGCGGCGTTGCGCCAGTACTGGCCGCAGCTGTTGTCGACCGTGCGCAAGGCGAGCCGCAGCACGGAGGCGATGCTCACCAACGCGACGGTGCACAGCGTCGAGGCGGGCGGTGTCACGCTCACGCACACGGCCGAGCCGTTGGCGCGGCGGTTGTCGGAACCGCGCAACGCGGACTGCATCGCGGCGGCTCTCGGCGAACTGCTGGGCGGCCGGTGGCAGGTGCGATGTGTGCACGCGGGAGCCGCAGGTGCCCCGCCTGCCCAGTCGGGCACGGCGGCTCCGGCGCAGGGGACATCAGCGCAGGGGAACTCGGCACGGCAGGTGGCCCCGTCGGCCGGCGGTGCCCCGTCCGCGTCGACCGCCGCCGCTCCGGCCTCGGCTGGCAGCCGGCCCGCCGACGCCGGGTCCGGCGGCACCGCGCCGACCGGCCACGAGGCGACGTCCGGGGCCGCGGCGCAAGCCGCATCACCGGACAACGCATCACCGGACAACGAATCACGGGACGACGGATCACCGGACAACGAATCACGGGACGACGGATCACCGGACAACGCCTCACCGGACAACGCGGCCCGGCAGCAGCGTCCGTCAGGAGCCGCCGACTCGGCGGGCGCGGGGCCGAAGGTGACGACGACCGAGCCCGACATTCCGCTGCCTCCGGAGCCGGAGGACGACGAGTACGGCGCCCCCGAACCGCCGCCGGGTCCCGGACCGGCCCGGACGGAGCGGTCGCAGGGCCCGTCCGGCAACGGCAGTGCACAGGCCGCGCCGACGTCCTCCGATTCGGACGATCCGGAGGACGTCGCACAGCGGCTCCTGACGGATCATCTCGGTGCCCGTCCCATCGACTGACAGTTCGCTGCTCGCTGCGCGGCTCCGGCCTACCGGCGGTGACGGTCCGCGCTCCGGGAGGTTCCGGGAACTTCCCGCGGCGCCGGGAAGGTTCCCGGTCGTGGCGGGCGATCAGCGGTCGAGGTAGCGCAGTACTCCGCGGGTGATGGCCTCGGCGTACTGGCGGTGTCCTTCGGCGGTCGACATCGCCGCCGCCTCGTCGGGGTTGCGCATGTTGCCGCATTCGACGAGCACCGCGGGCACCGTCGACAGGTTGAGCCCGGCCAGGTCCGCGCGTCCGTCGAGCCCGTCGGTCGAGGCGATGTAGTCCGCCTTCGGCAGGCCCGTCGATGCCATCCCCGCCACCATGGCGCGCGCCAGCCTGGGCGCGGCGGTCCGCTGGGCATCGTTCAACGGCGGGTCGGAGTAGATGACGTGGAAGCCGTTCGCCTCGGCCGCGGATCCGTCGGCGTGGATCGACACGACCGCGTCGGCGTCGTTTCGGTTGCCGATCGCAGCCCGCTGGTCGACGCACGGGCCGACGCCGTCGTCGGCGGAGCGGGTGAGTACGACGCGGACGCCACGGTCGGCCAGTTGCCTGCGCACCTGCTGGGCGACGGCGAGGTTGAAGGCGTGTTCGGGGTAGCCGTCGGCGGTGCTCGTGCCCGTCGAGTTGCACTGTTTGCGTGCCCCGCGGCCGTTCGGCACCTGGCGTTCGATCCGGTCGAGGTTGGCCCCGTTGCCTCCGTTGTGCCCGGGATCGAGGACGACGACGTCGCCTCGCGGTTCCCGGCCGGAGTCCCTGCCCGGCGCCGCACGTGACTGCCGGCCCTGTGCCTGCCCGTCCGGGGCCCGGTCCGGTTCACCGGTCGCGTTCCGCTCCGTGCTGACGACCGCCGAACGCTGGGTCGCCGCGCGTTGGTCGCCCACTTGGCCGCTGGATGCGGGTTCGGCCGCTGAGCAGGCCGTCGCCAGCATGCCGATACCGATCGCCGCAACGACCCCGCGGGCCGACGCGGTGGCGAACCTGCCCCCCGAACTTCGCACGGTGTCCACGGTGCCACAGGTGCGGCGACTAGGCTGGCCGGTACAGCCAGCTCAAGCGAGAGATCGGATCGACCACCATGGCGCAGCCCGGCGGCGGAATGCCCGACATGCAGCAGATCATGCAGCAGGCGCAGCAGATGCAGCAGCAGATGCTCGAGGCGCAGGAGGAGATGGCCAACGCCGAGGTCACCGGCACCGCAGGCGGCGGCAAGGTGACCGCAACGGTCAGCGGCGAGCTCGAGCTGAAGAAGCTCGACATCGACCCGGGGATCGTCGACCCCGAGGACGTCGAAACGCTGTCCGACCTGGTGGTGGCGGCCGTCCGCGACGCGACGAGCAACGCGCAGCAGCTCCAGCAGGAGAAGCTGGGCTCCATCACGGGTGGGCTCGGCGGCGGCGAAGGCCTGCCCGGCATGGGCAACCTCGGCCTCCCCGGAATGTAAGCGTGTACGAAGGTGTCGTTCAGGACCTGATCGACGAGCTCGGCAGGCTGCCCGGGGTCGGTCCGAAGAGTGCGCAGCGGATCGCGTTCCACCTGCTCGCCTCGGATCCGCAGGACATCGGGCGGCTGCGCGAGGTGCTCGGCAAGGTCGCCGAGGGCGTGCGGTTCTGTGAGATCTGCGGCAACGTCTCCGAGGCCGAGCGGTGCCGGATCTGCAACGACCTGCGCCGTGACGCCACGTCGGTCTGTGTCGTCGAGGAGCCGAAGGACGTCCTGGCCGTCGAGCGCACGCGTGAGTTCCGCGGCCGCTACCACGTGCTCGGGGGTGCGCTGGACCCGTTGTCGGGTGTCGGGCCCGACCAACTGCGCATCAAGGACCTGCTCACGCGTATCGGGTCGGAGGAGATCACCGAGGTGATCATCGCGACCGACCCGAACACCGAGGGTGAGGCCACGGCGACGTACCTGGTGCGGATGCTGCGTGACTTCCCGGGGCTGACGGTCACGCGGCTGGCTTCCGGCCTGCCGATGGGTGGCGACCTCGAATTCGCCGACGAGTTGACGCTCGGCCGCGCGCTGTCGGGCCGCCGCGCGCTGTGACCCGCCATGGGTCCGGACTGCGGCACGGTGCGTGACGGTCGCGCGGTCGACGCGGCCCGCGAGCTGGCCGACCGGGTTCTCGCCGCGCCGCCGCGGCTCGGGGCGGTGCGGCTGATCGCGATCGACGGGCCGTCGGGTGCGGGGAAGTCGCACCTGGCGGCCCGGGTCGTCGACGTTCTCCGCGGCCGCGGGGCCGATCCTGCGCTGGTGAGTACCGACGACTTCGCGACGTGGGACGACCCGGTGTCGTGGTGGCCGCGGCTGGCCGCGGGGGTGCTCGAACCGCTCGCGGCCGGCAGGCCCGGTCGGTTCCGGCGCACCGAGTGGACCGATGAGGGGGAGCCGGTCGCCGGTGCGCAGGTGGACGTTCCGGTACCGGACGTACTCGTACTGGAAGGCGTGTCGTCGGGCCGCCGGTCGGTGCGGGCTTCGACCTCCGTGCTGTGCTGGTTGGACCACGCGGACCGGGACGCCCGGTTGGCGCGCGCGGTGGCCCGCGACGGCGAGTGGTCCAGACCGCACCTGGAGCGGTGGCAGCGCTTCGAGGCCGGCTGGTTCTCGGTGGACGAACCTCATGAGGCGGCCGACGTGACGTACTCGTCCGAACGGTCTAATCCATTCGTCGCAGGGCGCTGAAAATTTTGGTTTTCAGGCACTATCCGTGTCCGAATTCGTGAATTAGTCGCCGGAAACGGCTGTCAAGTAGCCCGATCGTAACCTCAAGTACTTAAGGAACCGGCAACGAGCCGCTAAGGTCTGCCCCCATCTGCGCCCACCTGGGCGTAACCCGACTGACCTTTCTCAAGGGGTGCGAACATGCTCCACTCACGGGTGAACCGCACGCGCCGCCTCGCCCTGATCGGGCTGGCGGGCGCGCTTGCGTTGTCCGCTTGTGCCTCGGAACGTGGCGAGGACGCCGGAAACGCGAACACGTTGGTGTTCGGCGCCGCCGGCGCGCCGAAGAACTTCGATCCGGTGTTCAACGACGACGGCGAAAGCTTCCGCCCGATCCGGCAGATGTACGAGACGCTCGTCGCGTACAAGCCCGGCACCGCCGAACTCGAGCCAGGTCTGGCCACCGAGTGGACCCCGAGCGACGACGGCACGACGTGGACGTTCAAGCTGCGCGAAGGAGTCAAGTTCCACGACGGCACCGACTTCAACGCCGAGGCGGTCTGCTTCAACTTCGACCGCTGGTACAACATGCCGGGCGCCGCCGCGCAGAGCCAGATGATCTATTACGGCGACGTGTTCGAGGGCTTCGCCGAGAACAAGGGTGACGCCTCGGGTGACCCGGTGTACAAGTCCTGCGAGGCGAAGGACGAGCACACCGCGGTGCTGAACCTCAACGAGGCCAAGGGTGCGTTCCCCGACGCCTTCGGCCTGACGTCGCTGTCGATGTCGAGCCCGGAGGCGCTGAAGGAGCACAACGCCGACGAGGTCACGCAGAGCGGCGAGTCGTTCAACTACCCGGCCTACGCCAACGAACACCCGACGGGCACCGGGCCGTTCAAGTTCGAGTCCTACGACAAGTCGGCGAACACCATCACGCTGACGCGTAACGACGACTACTGGGGCGACAAGCCGAAGCTCGAGAAGATCGTCTTCCGAGTCATCCCGGACGAGAACGCCCGCAAGCAGGACATGATCTCCGGCCAGATCGACGGCTACGATCTGCCGAACCCCGCCGACTACCAGGCGTTGCGCGATTCGGGCGCCCAGGTGATGGTCCGCCCGACGTTCAACATCCTCTATCTGGGCATCAACCAGAAGAACACGCCGGAACTGAAGGACGAACGCGTCCGCAAGGCGATCGAGTACGCGATCAACAAGGAACAGCTCGCGAAGAACCAGCTTCCCGAGGGCGCGTCGGCCCGGTACCAGTTCGTGCCGGAGGAGACCGACGGTTACACCGACGACGTCGAGAAGCACGAGCACGACGTGGACAAGGCGAAGCAGCTGCTGAAGGAAGCGGGCGCCGAGGACCTGAAACTCAAGTTCTACGTGCCTACCGAGGTCAGCCGCCCGTACATGCCGAACCCGGTGGACATCGCGGGCGCGGTCTCGGACAACCTCGACGCGGCCGGTATCGACGTCGAAATGGTGCAGCGGCCGTGGAACGGCGGCTTCAAGGACGACATCCAGAAGCACGGTAACCACGACATCCACCTGCTCGGCTGGACCGGCGACTACGGCGACGCCGGCAACTTCGTCGGCACGTTCTTCGGCCGCGAGAAGGCGGAGTTCGGTTTCAACGACAAGGAGATCTTCAAGGCGCTGGCCGACGCCGACGCGACGGTCGACGACGAGGGGCAGAAGAAGGCTTACGAGGAGGCCGCGGTCAAGATCTCCGAGTACGTGCCCGCCGTCCCGCTGACGTCGTCGCCGCCGGCGATCGTCGTGGGCGGCGACGTGCAGGGACTCGTCCCGAGCCCGCTGACCGACGAGCGGTTCGTCTCGGTTTCCAAGGGCCAGAGCTGACGCTCTGCTCGACATCCCACCGGGAGGCAGTGCCTGCGTGCGCGCCGCGTGCGTGAGCGCTGCCTCCCGGCTTCATGGGGCAAAGGCACCTATTCATGCTCAGGTTCACGGTGCGTCGGCTGCTACAGGCGGTTCCGACGCTGTTCGTACTGTCCATTTTGGTTTTCGCGTGGCTCCGGATGCTGCCCGGCGGGCCGGCGACGGCATTGCTGGGAGACAAGGCCACCCCGGAGCGGGTCGCGGCGATGAACGCCGTGCTGGGGCTGGACGATCCGATCTTCGTCCAGTACTTCCGCTTCCTCGGCCGCGTGCTCACCGGTGACTTCGGAAGTTCGCTGATCACCGGTGACCCGGTGATGGAGGAGGTCAGCTGGGCGTTCCCCGCGACATTGGAGCTGTCCGCCGCGGCGATGTTCCTCGCGGTGCTGTTCGGCATCCCGATGGGTTACATCGCGGCCCGGTTCCGCGGCAGGTTCCTCGACAACGCCACGGTCGTCACTACGCTCGTCGGCGTCGCGGTGCCGGTGTTCTTCCTCGGCTTCCTGCTCAAGTACATCTTCACGCAGGAGATGTCGTTGCTGCCGCCGTCCGGCAGGCAGGACGTGCTGATCGACGCCACCAGGATCACCGGCATCGCCACATTGGACGGACTGCTGACGGGCGAGTTCGACGCCACGTGGGATGCGATGCTGCATCTGATCCTGCCCTCGGTGGCGCTGGCGAGCATTCCGTTCGCGGTGATCGTGCGGATCACGCGCGCCTCGGTGCTGGACGTGCAGGGTGAGGACTTCGTCCGCACGGCGAACTCGAAGGGTCTGACGACGCAGATCGTGCGCAAGCGCCACGTGCTTCGGAACGCTCTGCTTCCCGTGTCGACGACGATCGGCCTGCAGACCGGCCTGCTCATGTCGGGTGCGGTGCTGACCGAGAAGGTGTTCGCCTGGGGCGGGCTCGGCACCCTGCTCGAACAGGCGATCCAGCAACGTGACTATCCGCGGCTGCAGGGGCTCATCCTGCTGTTCGCCACGGTCTTCGTGCTGGTCAACCTGCTGGTCGACATTTCGTACGCAATCATCGACCCGAGGGTGCGTGTGCGATGAGCATTCTTTCCACGCGGAAGGCCGACAAGATCGACTCGCTGGCCGAGGGTGGAACCAGCCTCGCCATGGACGCGCTCCGCCGGACGTTCCGCAGTCCGGTCGCGATCCTCGGTCTCGTCATCGTCGGCCTGTTCGTCATCCTGGCGATCATCTCGCCGTTCATCGCGCCGAAGGACCCGTATCGGCCCTATCCGGAGTTGCAGTCCGAGCTGACGCCGTCGAACATCCCGGGTCCGATGCCGGGCTTCCTGCTCGGCAGCGACCAGAACGGGTACGACTTCTTCTCCCGGCTGCTCGTCGGTGCGCAGCAGACCCTGTTCGTGGGTGTGTTCGCGACGCTGATCGGCGTCACCATCGGCATGATCATCGGTGGGCTCGCGGGCGCGTTCGGCGGCTGGGTCGACAGTCTGTTGATGCGACTCACCGACATCATGCTGTCGCTCCCCTCGCTGCTGCTGGCGATCTCGATCGCGGCATTGCTGCCGGGTAGTCAGTGGACGGTGATCATCGCGGTGGCGATGATCGGTGTTCCGGTGTTCGCACGATTACTGCGGGGCGCGATGATCGCCCAGCGGTCGAGCGACCACGTCCTCGCGGCGACGGCGCTCGGCGTCAAGCGGAAGACGATCGTGTTCCGGCACATGTTGCCGAACTCGATCGGCCCGGTGATCGTGCAGGCGACGCTCACGCTCGCGACCGCGATCATCGACGCGGCGGCGCTGTCGTTCCTCGGCCTCGGCGATTCCGACTGGCGGCGCGCGGAGTGGGGCCTGATGCTCGGCAACGCGCAGGAGCTGCTCAGCGTGAAACCGTCGCTGGCGTTCTTCCCCGCCATCGCGATCATCATCGTGGCGCTCGGCTTCACACTGCTCGGCGAGTCGATGCGGGAATCGCTCGACCCGAAGAACAGGCGGTAACTCACGTGGCACTACTGGACGTACGCGACCTGAGCGTCGTGTTCAAACGCAAGGGGACCCGCCCGTTCACCGCGGTCGACGGCGTGAGCTTCTCCGTCGAACCGGGGCAGACCGTGGGGCTCGTCGGGGAATCGGGCAGTGGCAAGTCCGTGACGTCGCTGGCGATCATGGGGCTGCTGCCCAAACGGGGTGCGGAGATCAGCGGCTCGGTGACCTTCGAAGACACCGAACTGCTGACGCTCTCCGACAAGCAGCTGCGCGATCGGCGTGGCCGGGACCTGGGCATGGTGTTCCAGGACCCGCTGTCGTCCCTGAACCCGGTGATCACCATCGGGTTGCAGATCACCGAGGTGCTCGAACGTCACCGCGGAATGTCGCGGAAGGAGGCACGGGTCGAGGCCGCCGAACTGCTGGACCGGGTCGGACTACCGGATCCGCAGCGGCGGATCGACGAGTACCCGCACCAGCTCTCCGGTGGCATGCGGCAGCGTGTGCTGATCGCGATCGCGCTGGCGTGCAGGCCGAAGCTGCTGATCGCCGACGAGCCGACGACCGCGCTGGACGTGACGATCCAGGCGCAGATCCTGTCGCTGCTGTCGGAACTGGTGTCCGAAACGGACACCGCGCTGATCATGATCACGCACGACCTCGGTGTCGTGGCGGGACTGTGCGACGACGTCAACGTCATGTACGGCGGCCGCATCGTCGAACAGGCGCAGCGGCACGACCTGTTCCAGCGGTCACGGCACCCTTACACGCACGGGTTGTTGCAGTCGATCCCGCGGCTCGACGCGCCGCGGGGTGAGCCGTTGACGCCGATCCGTGGCTCGGTTTCGGACAACATCGAATGGGAGCAGGGCTGCGCGTTCGCGCCGCGTTGTCCCAATGCGACGGACGTGTGCTGGAGCGAGCCGCCCGAGCTGAAGGCCGACGACGGCAGGATGCTGCGCTGTCACAACCCCGTCGCCATCGGCGATGCCGTAACGGAGGGAGCCCTGTGACCGACGAAACCGCCACGACGACGGACGTCACCGGCACCGAGACAGCAGCCACCGGCGCCACACCGGAAGACGGCGACGTCACCGGAGCGCAGGTCGCCGGCGCGGCCGGGCCCGACGACGGCACGTCCCGGTCCGGTGACGGTGCCGCGGGCGGCGACGACGTGCTCGTCACCGTCGAGGGCCTCGAGGTGCATTTCCCGATCAAGCGGGGAATCGTGCTGGAACGCACCGTCGGTTACGTCTACGCGGTCGACGGCGTCGACCTGACGATCCGGCGCGGCGAGACCTACGGCCTGGTCGGCGAGTCCGGTTGCGGCAAGACCACGCTGGGCCGCGGCCTGCTGCGGCTCGTCGAGCCCACCGGCGGGCGCGTCGTGTTCGACGACATCGACGTGTCGACGCTCAAGGGTGAGAGGCTGCGTAAGTCGCGCCGACGCATGCAGATGATCTTCCAGGACCCGCTGTCCAGTCTGGACCCGCGGCAGTCCGTGGAGTCGATCCTCATCGAGGGCATGCGCGCACACGGACTCGACTCCGGCAAGGAGTCGACGCGGGCCCGGCTCGTGGAACTCCTCGACTCCGTCGGTCTCCCGGAGAGCGCGCTGCACAAGTATCCGCACGAGTTCTCGGGCGGTCAGCGGCAGCGGATCGGTATCGCGCGGGCACTGGCCGTGGAACCGGACCTGATCGTGGCCGACGAGCCGGTGTCGGCACTGGACGTGTCGGTGCAGGCGCAGGTGCTGAACCTGTTGGAGGAGCTGCAGCAGCGACTCGGGCTGACGTACCTGGTGATCGCCCACGACCTGGCCGTGGTTCGGCACATCTCCGACCGGATCGGCGTGATGTACCTGGGCTCGCTCGTCGAAGAGGCGAGCTCCGACGAGATGTACGCCGAGCCGATGCACCCTTACACGAAGGCGTTGCTGTCGGCCGTTCCGGTGCCGGATCCGACAGTTGAGGACGAGCGGGAACAGATTCTGCTGACCGGCGACCTGCCGTCGCCCGCGAATCCGCCGACGGGCTGCCGGTTCCACACGCGTTGCCCGTGGAAACAGGAAACGCTGTGCGACACGGACCGGCCGCAGCTCCGCGACGTGGGCGGCGGCCACCGGGTCGCGTGCCATTACGCCGAGGACATCCTCGCGGGCAGGATCACCTCGCACGAAGTCGAACCCGAACTCGTCCACCCCGACTCGTGACCGGCGGCGGTGCCCCAAGGTGCCCTTGGGGCACCGCCGGCCCGACCCCTACCCCTCAAGGACACGCTGACGCGTGGCTGCGGTCAGCGCCCCGACGGTGCCTTTGGGGGCACGTGCGACACGCTCGGTTGCACCTCGCCGGGCTCTTCGGCATCGACGACGGGGTCGCGGTGTCGGCTTCGGCCTCGGATGAGCCGTGCGGTGGTGGAGCCGAGGAACACGCCGACCACGACGACGGCCGCGGCCGTGATCTCGACCGGGGTCGGCCGTTCGTCGAGCAGCACGAACGACAGCGTCATCCCGACCACCGGCACGAGTAGTGAGAACGGGGCGACGGAGCTGGCAGGGTTGCGGCGCATGAGTGTGGTCCAGATTCCGGAACCGAGGACGGTACCGAGCAGGACGATGTAGGCGAGTCCGGCCAGCGCGAGCCACGCCTCGTCCAGGGTCGCCAGCGACAGCCATTGGCGCTCGGGTCCCTCGAACACCAGCGACAACGCGAGCATGGGCAGTGGCGGCACCACGCTCATCCACAGCGTGAAGTGCAGCGGGTTGTCCGGCTTCGCCTGCCTGGAACACAGGTTGCCCGCAGCCCAGCTCAGCCCGCCCAGCAGCGTCAGGATCACCGGCAGCAGGGCGGCGTACTCGGCGCGCTGCCAGGCGATGGCGGCCATGCCGACGACGGCGAGTGCGATGCCCGCCAGCTGCCTGCGCGACAGCCGTTCCCGCAGCATCACCGCGCCGAGCAGCACCGTGAACGGCGCCGAGGACTGCAGCACCAGCGACGCGAGGCCCGTGGGCATTCCCGTGTACATGCCCACGAACAGGAACGCGAACTGGAACGTCCCGAAGCCGAGGCCGTAGCCGATCAGCCAGCGCGCCTTCACCTTGGGACGGGGGATCAGCAGCATCGTGGGGACGGCGATGACGAGAAACCGGATCGCGCCCGCGAACAGCGGTGGGAAGTGGGTCAGTACCGCGTGGATCGCCAGGAAGTTGCAACCCCAGATGACGGCGACGAACGCGGCGAGCAGTCGATCTCTCAGCGCCATGGCTCCAGCCTGCAGCCCCATGACTCTGTAGTCCAGCGAGAATATTTGCAGAAAGTATGTAGTTATGCTTCAATTTCCTCGTGGATGTGGGCAAGTTGAGGACGCTGCGGGAGTTCGCCGATCGGGGCAGTGTGTCGGAGGCCGCGAAAGCCCTGAGCTGCACGCCGTCGGCGGTGTCACAACAGCTGCGCGCACTGCAGGCCGAAGTCGGACTCGTCCTCACCGAGCCTGACGGCCGCGGACTGCGCCTCACCGACGCCGGAACCGCGCTCGTCGCGCGGGCCGACGACGTGCTCGGCGCGATCGACCGCGCGGAGGCCGAACTCGACACCTTCCGCAGCACCCCACGCGGACGTGTGCGGCTGGCGGTGTTCCCGTCGGCGGCCCTCGTGCTGCTGCCGGGACTGCTGCGACAGGTCGAGGCCGTCGACGGCCTCGACCTGGACGTCCGCGATGTCGACATGACGCCACCGGAAGTGCCGGGGCTCATGGCCGACTTCGACATCGTGGTGATGCACCGCGACGAGTACGCCCCGCCCGTCGCCTCCGAACGGCTCGAGGTCCTGCCACTGCTGCGGGAGCCCCTCGACGTGGCACTGCCCCCGGAGCATCCGCTCGCGGGCGCCGACCGCGTCGAGCTCGCAGACCTGGCCGCGGAGTCCTGGATCAGCGTCGACGTCGGATTCCCCGTCGACGACCTGCTGATGTCACTGGCCACCAGGACCGGTGTCCGGCCGCGGGTGGTGCAGCGGATCAACGACTTCCGGATCATCGAATCGCTCGTCGCCGCGGGCCACGGCATCGCGCTCCTGCCACGGTACACAGTGGACACGGCAAAGGTGCGGTGCAAACCGCTCGCCGGCATCAAGGCCGCCAGGCACGTCGAGGCCGTGATCCGCCCCGGTGCGCCGGATCGGCGTCCCGCGGTGCGCGCGGTCCTCGACGCGATCCGTGCCGAGGCCGCCCAGTTCGGCGAACCGGGTGCGTGAGGATCGTCTTCCGGAAGCCGCAACACGGGCCGTCGAGGTCAGCTGCGCGCCCGCGTGACTCCAGGATTAGCGGACGACCTCCCCGGAGCACGCGACACGGGCCAGAGAAGGCGCGTCGCTGAGAGGGGGCGGCGGGCGACCGGGCGGAAACGCGAACGCGGGGCGGGCATGTGCCCACCCCGCGTTCGCGGATTCCTCAGTGGTGCGCGGCCCCTCGGTGGGGCGCGTGGCCGATCAGCGGTGCGCGCGGTTGATCGCCGAGACGACGGCGCGCAGCGAGGACGTGACGATCGACGGGTCGATGCCGACACCCCAGTAGACGTTGTCGCCGATGCCGCACTCGATGTACGAGGCGGCGCGCGAGTCGTCACCCGGAGACATGGTGTGCTCGCTGTAGTCCATCAGCCGCACGTCGTAGCCCACGGTGGCCAGGCCGTCGAAGAACGCGGCGATCGGCCCGTTGCCACGGCCGTTGATCTCGCGCTCGTCGCCGTCGACCAGCACGGTCGCGTTCACCTCGTAGCCGTCCGACGTCGCGGCCACCTGTGCTTGCTCGAGCTTCAGCGGCGTGGTGGACTCCAGGTACTCGCGGGAGAAGGCCGTCCACATCGTGTCCGGGTCGACCTCGCCGCCCTCGGAGTCGGTGTAGTGCTGCACGACCTGCGAGAACTCCACCTGCAGGCGGCGCGGCAGGTCCAGCTGGTGCTCGCTCTTCATGATGTAGGCGATGCCGCCCTTGCCGGACTGCGAGTTGACGCGGATGACCGCCTCGTAGGTGCGCCCGACGTCCTTCGGATCGATCGGCAGGTACGGCACTTCCCACGGGAACTCGTCGACCGGGGTGCCCGCCTTCTCCGCCGCGGCCTCCAGTGCGGCGAAGCCCTTGTTGATCGCGTCCTGGTGACTGCCGGAGAACGCGGTGAAGACCAGGTCGCCGCCCCACGGGCTGCGCTCGTGCACGGGCAGCTGGTTGCAGTACTCGACGGTCCGCTTGATCTCGTCCATGTCGGAGAAGTCGATCTGCGGGTCGACGCCCTGGCTGAACAGGTTCATACCCAGCGCGACGAGGTCGACGTTGCCGGTGCGCTCGCCGTTGCCGAACAGGCAGCCCTCGATGCGGTCGGCGCCCGCCTGATAGCCCAGTTCGGCGGCGGCGATGCCGGTGCCGCGGTCGTTGTGCGGGTGCAGCGACAGGATGATCGAGTCGCGCTTGTCGAGGTTGCGGCCCATCCACTCGATCGAATCGGCGTAGACGTTGGGCGTGGCCATCTCGACGGTCGCGGGCAGGTTCATGATCGCGGGCCGTTCCGGCGTGGGCTGCCAGATGTCGGCCACGGCATTGCAGACCTCGACCGCGTACGACAGCTCCGTACCGGTGTACGACTCGGGCGAGTACTGGAAGCGGAACTCGGTGTCGGAGTACTTGTTCGCGTACTCGGCGGCCAGCTCGGCGCCCTGCAGCGCGATCTTCTTGATGCCCTCGCGCTCCTCGCGGAACACCACGCGGCGCTGCAGGATCGACGTCGAGTTGTAGATGTGCACGATCGCGCGCGGCGCACCTTCGAGGGCCTGGAAAGTGCGCTCGATCAGCTCGGGGCGGCACTGCGTCAGGACCTGGATGTGGACGTCGTCGGGGATCGCGCCGTCGGCGATGATCTCGCGCACGAAGTCGAAGTCGGTCTGGCTGGCCGCGGGGAAACCGACCTCGATCTCCTTGTAGCCCATCCGCACGAGCAGGTCGAAGAACTTGCGCTTGCGGGCGGGCGACATCGGGTCGATCAGTGCCTGGTTGCCGTCGCGCAGATCGACCGCGCACCACAGCGGGGCGCGGTCGATGCGGTTGTCCGGCCAGGTGCGGTCGGGCAGCCGGATGTCCTCGACCAGCCGGTGCCACGGTTCGTAGCGGTGGTACGGCATGGACGAGCCACGCTGGAAGTTCCACACGGCCTGGTCGGCGGGCGCCGGACGCGACGGCTTACGGATGTGGCTACTGGAAGAAGGTACTTCGGAGATTCCGCTCTCGGGCGTACTCATGGTGCTGAATGCTCCTGCTCGCTGCTGAAAGGGCCTCGGTCTTCAGACCGGCACGACGAAACCCCGCGACGAGGAGCCGGTCCGATCAGGCCCCGTCGCGGCAGCGAAGCAGAAGTGCGCGTGCCACGAGAGCGAGGCTAACCCAACGACGGGCCCATTGGCGAGAGTGGGTCCCGACACCGAAATGTTACGGCGCAACATCGTTGCAGGTTACTGGCCCGTAGCAATCGGCCATGCGACGTGTCAGACTGCGGTCATGGGTGAGCACACGGAGAAGAACGCGCAGGGTAGCGCGGGTGGTGGCGCCGACACGGAGGCCACTCAGGTGCATCAGCCGCCGGCTCCCGAAACGACGTCCGGCGGCAGCGGTGCGCCGCAGGCGGCGACGCAGAACGGCACCCCCGACGCGGCGAACGGGAAGGCGGCCGGCCAGACCGGCGGTTCGCGGCGTGCGCAGCGTGAGGCGAAGGAGCCGTCGGTCGACTGGACGGCGGTCCGCGAACGGGGCGTCGGCCTGCTCGCAGGGATCGTCCGGTGGGTCGGCCTCGCGTTCGCGCTGATCCTGGTGCTCCACGTCGTCTTCGTGATCGGCGAGGCGAACCCCGGAAACGGCATCGTGCAGTGGGTGGCCGACACCTCGGAGAACCTCGCGGTCGGGTTCCACGACCTGTTCCAGCCCGCGGATCCGAAACTGCTGGTTCTGATCAACTACGGCATCGCCGCGATCTTCTGGCTCGTCGTGTCGTCGATCGTGGCGAAGGTGATCCGCCGCGTCGGTGGCGGCGCCTGAGCGGTGCCGGCGCCCCCAAGGGCACATTGGTCGCACTCAACGCGCCCTTTCTTCCCCTCGCACTCCGTGAAGAGGCACGGGTTGCGCTCGCTGTTGCGCCATGATCAGGGGAGGATTCGTCGCGCCCAACGCGACCAGGGTGCCCTTGGGGGCGCTCACGCCGGCACTGAGCGCAACCGCAGCGTCACCGCAGGGGCTCGCCCCACGTTCCGGCGTAGGCGATCTCCGAGAGCGGCAGGCGGGAGCGCGGGGCCCGCTCCCGCTCGACGTCCCGCGGTTCCCCGAGTACCTCCGCGTCGGCCTGGACCCCGACGGCGATCGCCACCAGCGGTTCCACGTCGGCGGGTACGTCGAAGTCCCGTCGCACCTGCTCCGCGTCGAAGCCCGCCATCTGATGCGCGGCCAGGCCCTCGGCCACGGCCTGCAGCGCCAGGTTCTCCGCCGCGAGCCCGACGCCGTACTCGGCGTACGGCACGTCTCCCTTGGCGTTGCGCCGCACCGCCGACCCGATCAGCAGCGCACCCGCCCGGTGGGCCCACGCCCGATTCCGCTCCGTCAACGCTGCCAGCACGCGCGCGTAGGTCTCGTCACCACGGAGGCCGACGAGGAACCGCGCGGGCTGGGTGTTGCCGAACGAGGGCGCCCAGCGGGCCGCCTCGAGGAGCCTGCGAATCTGCTCCGATGTGACGTCGCTCATTGCGTCGAGGGCCCGGGGGCTTCTCCGCAGGGTGATCAGCGAGTGCACGCCGACGGCCGTTTCCTGTTGTCCGCCACCCATTCCGCACCTCCATGGGCCCGGAAACCAGCAGCTCGGCGGCGTGCGAGGAGTCACAAGGCCGAATGGCATCCGGGTGAACGATCGGTACCCTGGTCCCGACGATACGGAGCGTGCGCACCTTTGCGACAAGGCCGCCGAGCGGGCGCCGCTCCTTCGAGGAGGTTCGGCCAAAGTGGCGCTCATAGTCCAGAAGTACGGCGGTTCGTCGCTGGAGAGCGCAGACCGGATCAAGCGTGTCGCCGAGCGCATCGTTGCCACGAAGAAGGCAGGCAACGAGGTGGTCGTCGTGTGCTCCGCGATGGGGGACACGACCGACGAGCTGCTCGACCTCGCGGAGCAGGTGAATCCCGTCCCGCCGGAGCGCGAGATGGACATGCTGCTGACCGCGGGCGAGCGGATCTCGAACGCGCTTGTCGCGATGGCGATCTCGGCGCAGGGCGCCGAGGCGTGGTCGTTCACCGGCTCGCAGGCGGGCGTCGTGACGACGTCCGTGCACGGAAACGCCCGCATCATCGACGTCACGCCGGGGCGCGTGACCGAGGCACTCGACCAGGGCTACATCGCACTGGTTGCGGGTTTTCAGGGCGTTGCGCAGGACACCAAGGACATCACCACGCTGGGCCGTGGCGGATCGGACACGACGGCCGTCGCGCTCGCCGCGGCGCTCGAGGCCGACGCGTGCGAGATCTATTCCGATGTGGACGGTGTGTACACCGCGGACCCGCGGATCGTGCCGGATGCCCGCAAGCTCGACACGGTGCCGTACGAGGAGATGCTCGAGCTCGCGGCGAGCGGCTCGAAGATCCTGCACCTGCGCTCGGTCGAGTACGCCAGGCGGTACGGCGTGCCGATCCGGGTTCGCTCGTCCTACAGCGACAAGCCGGGCACAACGGTGGCCGGCTCGATTGAGGAGATCCCCGTGGAACAGGCGTTGATCACCGGTGTGGCGCACGACCGGTCCGAAGCGAAGATCACGGTCACCGGGGTCCCGGACCATGCGGGCGCAGCGGGCAGCATCTTCCGCGCGGTCGCGGACGCCGAGATCGACATCGACATGGTGCTGCAGAACGTGTCCAACACCCAGGGCCGCACCGACATCACCTTCACCCTGTCGAAGGCGAACGGGCCGAGCGCGGTGAGCGAGCTCGAGGCGCTCAAGGAGCAGATCGGCTTCTCGGCAGTGCTCTACGACGATCACGTCGGCAAGGTGTCGCTCGTCGGCGCGGGCATGCGCTCGCACCCGGGTGTCACGGCGACGTTCTGCGAGGCGCTGGCCCACGCCGGTGTCAACATCGAGATCATCAACACCTCCGAGATCCGCATCTCCGTACTGATCCGCGACGAGCAGGTCGACGACGCGGTGCGTGCGATCCACGAGGCGTTCGAACTCGGCGGCGACGAAGAGGCCGTCGTCTACGCGGGGAGTGGTCGCTGATGGCTGGAGGTCTGCGAGTAGGCGTGGTCGGTGCGACCGGCCAGGTCGGCGGTGTGATGCGGCAGCTGCTGGAGGACCGCAAGTTCCCCCTGTCCGAGCTGCGGCTGTTCGCCTCGGCCCGGTCTGCCGGTTCGACGCTGTCGTGGGGCGGCAAGGACATCGAGGTGGAGGACGCGGCCACGGCCGATCCCTCCGGGTTGGACATCGCCCTGTTCTCGGCGGGTGGTTCGACGTCGAAGGCGCAGGCGCAGCGGTTCGCCGAGGCGGGCGCGACGGTGATCGACAACTCGTCGGCGTGGCGGCTCGACCCGGACGTCCCGCTCGTGGTCAGCGAGGTAAACCCCGACGCGATCGGCCACGCGCGCAAGGGGATCATCGCCAACCCCAACTGCACGACGATGGCCGCGATGCCGGTTCTCAAGCCGCTGCACGACGAGGCCGGGCTGACGCGCCTGATCGCCAGCACCTATCAGGCGGTGTCGGGCAGCGGGCTCGGCGGCGTCGAGGAGCTGGCGAGCCAGGTCGAAGCCGCGGGGACGAAGGCGAAGGAGCTGACCCACGACGGGTCGGCCGTCGACTTCCCCTCGCCGGACAAGTACGTCGCGCCGATCGCGTTCAACGTGCTGGCCATGGCCGGGTCCATTGTGGATGACGGCACGTTCGAGACGGACGAGGAACAGAAGCTGCGCAACGAGAGCCGCAAGATCCTGGACATTCCGGGGCTCGCGGTGTCGGGGACGTGCGTGCGCGTTCCGGTGTTCACCGGTCACTCGATCTCGGTGAACGCCGAGTTCGCGTCGCCGATCTCCGTGGCGCGGGCGCAGGAGTTGCTGTCCGGGGCTCCGGGGGTGCAGCTGGTCGACGTGCCGACGCCGCTCGCGGCCGCGGGCAAGGACCCGAGTTTCGTGGGCCGCATCCGCGCCGACCAGGGCGTGCCGGACGGCCGCGGGCTGACGCTGTTCCTGGCGAACGACAACCTGCGCAAGGGCGCGGCGCTCAACGCGGTGCAGATCGCGGAGCTGGTCGCCGACCGCATCGCGAAGTAGTAGACGCAGCGAAGTCAGGGAAAACAGCGAAGCAGTAGACGCAGCGAACCGGGCGCTGAAAGCCCGGAACGGGCGTTCTCCGCCGGATCGTGCCGGCATGACGAAAACCGCGAAGGTTCAGGCCTTCGCGGTTTTCGCTTTTCGGAACCCGTTCTCCTCGTCGCCGGTGACGCGTGTCTCTGATAGTTGTAGATGCTAAGCAATCGCGGTATGCCTGGTAGTGGAGTGATCACGTGCGGTAAAAGGGGTGCGGACATGGTGTACGAGCTGCGGGACTGGGACATCGTCTCCGGTGTGGGCATCACCGCTCTCGGCGTGGCTGCCGCCAGGGCCGTCGAGACAAGCCGGACCGATGCGCTCGTCCGGGACCCCTACGCGGCCGAGTTCGTTCGCGCCGCTGAATCGCCGATCCCCATGCCGACCCGCGCCGAGGACGTGGCCGACGACGATCACCGGTGGTCGCTGATGTCGGTCTTCCTGGGGCTGCGCTCGCGGTATCTCGACGAGTATCTGCTCGGTTCCCACGAGTCGGCCGGTGCATCGGCGGGTGCGCGCCAGGTCGTGTTGCTCGCCGCCGGACTGGACAGCCGCGCCTTCCGCCTGCACTGGCCGGAGGGCGCCACGGTGTACGAGGTGGACCAGCCGCGGGTGCTGCAGTTCAAGGACGCGGTGCTCGACCACGGCGGTGCCGAACCGGCATGCGAGCGCCGTGGCGTCCCGATCGATCTGCGGGACGACTGGGCGGCGGCGTTGGCCGGCAGCGGTTTCGACCCGGCGGCGCCCACCAGCTGGCTCGCCGAGGGGCTCATGCCCTACCTTCCCGCGGACGCGGCGGAGCGGCTGCTGACGACCGTGCACGAGCTGTCCGCGCCGGGCAGCACGATCGCGGTGGAGTACATGCCGGGCGTGGGCTCGGCTCTCGCGGATTCCTCGGCCGCGTCACTGTCGGCCGGACTGGGGATCGACCTCGCCTCGCTGCTGTCGGACGCCGACTACGACCCGAACGCCCGCCTGTCCGAGCTGGGATGGGCGGTCGACGAGGTAACGGTGGCGCAGCTGGCCGAGCGGTACGGCCGGACCTTCGACGACGAGGAGGTCGCGGAGCTCGCCGGCAGGGGGAGGTATCTGACGGCGCGCAAGCACTAGCCTTCCCGTCCACAGTCGATCACGGCAAGGTGGCCTTGCCGGTAGGTTGTCGAGCCATGTGGAAACGGACGGCGCCGGTCGCCGCGCTGGGGATGTTGTTGCTCGCAGGATGTTCCGAGGTTTCGGAGATCAGTAAGTCCGTGGACGGGGCTGCGGACAAGGCGAGCGTCTGTGGTCAGGCGCTCGGGATCGTCGACCTCAACCCCAACGTCGACCCGCAGCAGGTCCAGTCCGAAGCGGCGGACAAGGCACAGCAGCTGCGTGACCTGGCCGGACAGGCGGCCGACCAGGACCTCCAGCAGAACCTGACCGCGTTGGCCGACGGCTACGTCGAGCTCGAACAGCAACGAGCCGACCGGATCGGTGACTTCAACCAGTGGCTGCAGCAGAACCTGTCCAAGCTCGAGAGTCTCCGCCAGGCCTGTATGTGACCGGTGACGCCCGCCGCGGGCGGCCGGGTGGCCCGGTCGCCCGCGGCGGGCGTCACGCGGGCTGCGGGGCGGTGCGGTCCGCGGTGCCGCGACGGGAAAGGGCCGCACCGGCGGCGGCGAACGCCAGCCCACCCGCACCCGCCGCGACGAAACCCATGCCCGGCGACGTGTGGTCCATGACGAACCCGACGACCGGACTGCCGAGCGCGAGCCCGATGCGGGTCGCCGAGTCCTGCACTCCCATCGCTTCGCCGCGCACCGCGGGCGGGGCCAGCTGGGAGACTCGTTCCGTCGTGGCCGCGAGAGTCGGCGCGCACACGAGGTTCGACGGCACCAGCACCAACGCCAGCAGCCACCACGGCTGCGTCGCGAGTGCCGCGGGGATCGTCAGCGCGGCCAGCGTGACCATCAGCGTCAGCTGGGAGGCCGAGCGTCGGGCGACCCCGTGCACGATCCCGCCCACCAGCGACGCCAGGCACATCACGGCGATCACGACGCCGGCCGCGCCTACCTCCCCGGATTCGCGGAGGGCCGCCAGCGCGGCCAGTTCGGCGCCGACGAGTACGAACAGCGCGCCCGTCGCGACGAGCAATGTCGCGACCAGGTGCCTGCCGAGCCACGATGTCAGCGGTGGACGGACCGCGGCGCGGGACCGTCCCGCTTCGTCCGGTGTCCGCACCGGCGGATTCACGGCGTACAGCGCGCATCCGCACGTGCCGAAGAGCACGCCGATCGCGGTCAGCGCGGCCGTCGACGAGACCTGTGTGGTGACGAGGATTCCCAGCGCGGGGCCCGTCATGAACGTCAGCTCGACGAGCACCGAGTCGAGCGAGTAGGCGGTGCGGCGCTGTCCGGCGGGGACGAGCGCGGCGATCACCTGCCGCGCGATCGGGCCCGCGGGGATGAGGAGCGCACCGGCGGGCAGCGCCGCGACGAGCAGCACCGCGTACGGCAGGTGGGGTGCGCTGATCCAGAATGTCGCCGACGTCGTGCCGCACACCGCGACGACGGGACGCAGTCCGTAACGGTCGATCATGCGGCCCAGCAGCGGGGCCGCGAGTGCCGTGCCCGCGGTGGTGGCCGTGCCGACGAGGCCGGCGGCGCCGTAGCCGTGGCCGAGTGTGCCGACGACGTGCAGCGTCAGCGTGACGCCCGTGGCGGTCATGGGGAGCCGGGCGAGTACGGCGACGAGCGTCGACGTAGCCATGCGAGGAATGCGAAGAATGTGCAGGTAAGGCGTCAGCGGCACATCCGCGACGTAACAGCATCCCGGTACGGTCGTGCAACTTCTTTCGGGCACGTCACATGTGGGGTGCGGGTGACGCGCCGGAGGGTGAACCCGGAGGGCCGGACCGTGAAACGGCTACGTCGAGGGACGGCAGTGGGAGCTGTGGTGGACGCTGCGACCGCAGTGTGACGCCCGGATCGCTCGTCTCGGTACTTGTCGTACCGGCAACCGGGTGAAGGCCATAGCCCTGACGGCCCAGTGTGCGAGGGATCGCAGGCACTCGCAGTGACGCCATCACGCCACGGGATCAGGTGATTGCACGGTGTACACGGCGAGGCCGGTTGGTACGGCTGGACGTGTTCGTTGCTCTCCCACGCCAGGAGGTTGGCAGTCATGAAGTCCGGATTCGCTCGCACGGTCGCCGCGGTGCTGTCAGGGGCCGCGCTCGCGGTCTCCACATCGGGGATCGCGACGGCCGCGAGCATCAGCGACGACGGCAGCGGCTCGGTCACCACGCAGTCCTCCGCACATCGCCTGCTGGACCTGCGGGACCAGCTCACCGACCGGGCCTACTCCGGTGACGTGCAGGGCACGAAGGCCACTCTCACCGATATCGACCCGGTGCTCGAGCGGCTCGCCGCGACACCGGCCCAACGGAAGGCGGCAAGCGACGCGAAGAAGGCGTTGACGCAGAACGAGAAGGTGCAGGACGTGCTCGCGGACCCGCAGGCGCAGCCGCGTGCGTACACGGCCGACGCCGAGATGAGGCAGTTGCCCGCGCTGCCGGACCCGCTGGCGGCGGTGAACGGTCTGTTGCAGTCGCTGCTCGCGACGGTGCAGGGGCTGCTGTCCGGGCTGCTCGGGCCGGTGCCGATGCCGGAGGTGCCCGAGGTTCCCGACGCACCGGATGCCCCTGAGGTGCCGGACGTCCCCGCCCCGTGACCCACAGACGTTGAATGCCCCCAAGGTCAGCCTTGGGGGCATTCAACGCGCGTCCTTGAGGGGTGGTGGCCGGGAACGGCCGCCCCTCCGCACCGTGACGGGCAGCCGTGTGGAGAGTTCCCACCCGGGGCGAGTTTGGTGGCTGACGAGAGGCGCCGGTCCTGCTACCGGGTGTATCCCGACAGGCCCATGCGGAGGGCCCCTGCGGCCTCGACGGTCGCCTCGCGGAACCGGGTGCCCACGCCGGTGAAGTTGGCGAACCCGTGGATCAGGTCCTCCTGCCTGCTGAGGCCGACGGGAACGCCCGCTTCGGCGAGCTTTGCGGCGTACGCCTCGCCTTCGTCTCGCAGCGGGTCGAACCCGGCCGTGGCGATGTAGGCGGGCGGCAGGCCCGTGTGGTCGTCGGCCAGCAGTGGTGACAGCAACGGGTCGGCGCGGTCGACGCCTGCGGGTGCGTACTGGTCGAGGAACCACGTCATGTGCTCGTCGGTGAGGAAGAACCCGTTGCCGAACAGTTCTCGCGAGCGGCGCGTGGTCGTCGAGTCCACCGCCGGGTAGAGCAGCAGCTGGAACGCGGGTGCCGGGCCGCCGCGCCGGGTGGCGGCCAGCGCGGTCACCGCTGCGAGGTTGCCGCCCGCGCTGTCCCCGCCGACGGCGATGCGGTCGGCGTCGGCTCCCAGGTCGGCGGCCTTCGCGTGCGCGTAGTCGAAGGCCGTGAGCGCGTCCTGCTGCGCCGCGGGGAACGGATGCTCGGGTGCGAGGCGGTACTCGATCGACAGCACCCGCACGCCGGCCTGCTTGGCGAGCAGCCTCGCCGTGTTGTCGTGACTGTCGCGGGTGCCGATGACGAAGCCGCCGCCGTGGTAGAAGACCAGCAGCGGCGAGCCGTCGGCCAGGCCCTGCGGGGTGTACAGCCGGGCCGCGATGTCGCCGTGGTCGGCGGGAATCAACAGTTCGCGGGTCGCGACCGGCTGGATCGGCGTACCGCTCACCAGGTGGCGCGCAGCGTCCAGCGCCGCGCGCGAACTGCCGACGTCGAAGTTCGAATCCACCAGTGACGTCCCGGACAGCTGTTGCATCCGCAGCAGCAACTGCGCGTCCAGTGCGAGCTCCTGGCCGTCCCGCTGCACCGGTTTGCCCGCGATCAGCCGCCGCAACGGCGAGGGCAGTGCGTAGATCGTTTTCATGGCGGCGGCCTGGGCCCGGATCTGAGGTGGAATCGCCATCGGTGGTGCCTTCCCGTCGACTCTGACTGCGACTCGAGGTTACTCCCGAGTAGGCGAGGCGGCCAGTCCTCGGCACCCGTGTTCCGCTCCCGTGACCGCATTCCGTACCTGCGATGATGTCGTCGCGAGGACCTCCGGCCGGGGTCGCGCCGTCACATGCGTCGAGATGTGACGGATATCGTCTCGATGCCGCCGTAGTGGACCTCGACCATGGTCGAGCGCTTAGCCTCGAAGCTGTGACTTCTACAGGCGCGACTTCTACAGGCGCGACTTCTACAGGCGCGACTTCTACGGGCGCGACTTCTGCAAGTGCGGTCAAGGTGCTCGGTATCGGCGGCTCGCTGCGGGACGGTTCACAGACCGAACGGGCGCTGCGGGTCGCACTCGCCGGTGCGGCCGACGCGGGTGCCGAAACGTCCGCCATCTGCGGTCAGGCCCTGGACCTGCCGTTCTACGACGCGGTATCGGTCGAGCGCACGCCACGCGCGAGCGAACTCGTCGAGGCCGTTCGCGAAGCCGACGGGCTCATCGTCGTCTCGCCCGGGTATCACGGCGCACTGTCCGGTCTGATCAAGAACGCGCTCGACTACCTCGAGGACCTGCGCGCCGACCGGCGTCCCTACCTCGACGGCCGCGCCGTGGGCGTGGTCGGTGTCGCCTACGGCTGGCAGGCTGCCGTCACCACGCTCGACCAGTTGCGCACCATCACGCACGCCCTCCGCGGCTGGCCCACACCACTCGGTGGCGCGGTCAACACCGGTGAGGTCAAGTTCGACGCCCAGGGCGGTGTGTCGGAGGAGAAGGTCGAGCACACGCTGCGGCTCATCGGAAGCCAGGTCACGGAGTTCGCCCAGCGCCGGGCATGACGGCGGCCGGGTTTGGGGCCCCGGCAACGCGGTAATCCCCGAGTCGCGTCGGCCCGGCGCGCGTCGCATGCTGCCCGCGGCACGCGGCGTTCCGAGTACTCGAGCGCTTGCAGGGGAGCGCACCGCAGGAGGAACCGATGGCCAAGTCGCCGATCAGCAGCCCACTCAAGGACAGCGACAAGAAGATCACCGCGAACGTGCTGCAGAGCACGCTGGTCGACCTCATCGATCTGTCACTGATCGCGAAGCAGGCCCACTGGAACGTGGTCGGCACGAACTTCCGCAGCGTCCACCTGCAGCTCGACGAGCTGGTGTCGACGGCGCGCACCTACACCGACTCGGTGGCCGAGCGTGCCAACGCCATCGGTGTCTCGCCGAACGGCAAGGCATCGACGGTCACCGAGAGTTCCGGCCTGTCCGACTACCCCGACAACTGGCAGGACACGCAGGCCACCGTCGACGCGATCGTCGAGGTCCTCTCCGAGCTGATCGAACGCCTGCGCAAGAGCATCGACGAGACCGACAAGGCCGACCTCGTCACTCAGGACCTGCTCATCGAGATCGCGGCCGAGCTCGAGAAGCATCACTGGATGTGGCAGGCCCAGCAGCAGTAATCGCACCGGCGTGTGAAGCCCCAGGGGGCGGTTCTCCCACGGGACGGACACGGATGGTGAGATCACGGGGAGACGCAAGATCAAGGGCGGTGAACGCCCCAAGGTGCCGTTGGGGGCGTTCACCGCCGGCCCGGCCACCGCCCGTCGACGACATGCCGACGCGTGGCCGGGTTGAACGCGCGGGTCAGGCGAGGCCGACGGCCTGCATCGCGAAGTGCACCTCGGTGGCCGTCTGGGTGATCGTCTCGGAGATCACCAGCGAGCCGTGCCCTGCGTCGTAGCGGTAGAACGCGTGCGGCACGCCGCGCTCGGCGAGCCCGTCGAGGTAGTTCTCGATCTGCCGGATCGGGCACCGCGGGTCGTTGTCACCCGCGAGGACGAGCACCGGGACGTCGACGTCGTCGAGATACGTCAGCGGCGAGCACTCGCGGTAGACGTCGGGGACGTCCTCGGGCGCACCGCCGAACAGGGCACGGTCGAACGAGCGCAGCTGTTCCATCTCGTCCTCGTAGGCGGCCACGTAGTCGGCGACGGGAACGCCGGCGACACCTGCCGTCCACCGGCCCGGCTGGGTGCCGAGCGCCAGCAGCGTCAGGTACCCGCCCCACGAAGCGCCGCTGACGACGCACCGCTGCGGATCGGTCAGCCCGCTGCTGACGGCCCAGTCGTGCACCGCTGCAACGTCCTCGAGCTCGGTCAGTCCGGGCCTTCCCTCGATGGCGTCGCGCCACGCCGAGCCGTACCCCGTCGACCCGCGGTAGTTCACCTCGACGACCGCGAACCCGGCATCCAGCCACACGGCGCGGTAGGCCGAGAAGCGGTCCTCGTCGGCCGCGTGCGGACCGCCGTGCAGCAGGAAGACGGTCGGCTGCGGACCGGCGGCGCCTGCCGGCTTCGCGACGAGCGCGTGGATGCGCCCACCGGGGCCGTCGACGAACGCGTCCTCGACGGGCTGCGACCCCGGCGCCGGATCGCCGGGCGGGGTCATCAGCACCTCGTCGGTGCCGTCGGCGCGGCGCACCCGCACCACGGGCGGCCGGGCGGCGTTCGACCACGAGTACTCGACGTTGCCGTCAGGGCGCACGCCGCCACCGCCGATCCGGCCCGGCGGCGTGTCCAGCGCGGCCAGTGCGCCGGTCTTCAGGTCGTAGTGGTGCAGCGAGCTGCGGCCCTCGTGGAAGTGGACGATCAGCAGCGCGTCGGCGTCCGGGTACCAGGTGCCCGCTACCTCGCCGGGCAGGTCGAGGCTGATCTCCTGTTCGGTGTCGGCCTCGACGTCCCAGATGAGCAGCTCTTCCCGGCCGCGGCGTTCGTGCAGGAGCAGCAGCCGTGGGTCGCCTTCGACGGGAGAGAACTCGAGCGCATCGAGGCCCTTGCCCTCGCCGTCCCACTTGTCGGCGACGGTCTCGAACCCGTCGGTGGCGAGCACGCGGACGGCAGGGTGGCGGGAGTCGCCGTGCTCGGAGTGGGCGATCGCCAGCAGCCGTTCGTCCCGGGACAGCGCGGCGATGCCCGCGTCCTCGGACCGGGAGTAGAAGCGCGTCGTCTCCCCGCCCGCGTGGGCGTACAGCGCACTGCCGTCGTCGGTGGACACGCCGACCGCGACGAGCCGGTGGCCGATCTCGAGGCCCGCCGGGTAGCCGTCGGGCACGTCGACGACGGCCTTGGCTGCGCCGGGCTGCTGGGATGTGTCGCCGCTCGCGTCGAAGGGCTGGCGGACCCACGAGCCGAACTCGTCGCCGTCGGTGTCGTCGAACCACCAGATCGATTCCCCGTCGGGCGACAGCGTCGCGTGGAGCGTCCCGTTAGGACGATCGGTCACCCGGCAGCGTTCGCCCGTGGCGCGGTTCCACGCGTAGACCTCCCACACGCCGCTGGCGTTGGACACGTAGATGCTGGCGTCGGGTGCGTCGAGCGCCCAGTCCGGCACCGATACGCGCGGCGCCAGGAACCGGGACCGCCAGCGCTGCTCGGCCGCCTCGTCGGAGAAGAGCCGTTCGGGGACGTGCGGGGCTGGGTACTGCGTTGTGCCTGGCTGCTGTGTCGTCACGGCTGTCGATACTGCCAGGTCCGGGTTGTGATGCCGCCGCGCGCCGTGCCCGGTGGCGGTCCCGAGGGCGGCTCCGCCGCGTGAGGTCCGTGTGAGGCCCGTCACCTGTGAGGTTGCGGGGTTGTGCGTATCCACCGAGGGGGTGGCCGTCATCATGGGCGCGATGTCTGCTGAACCCGTGCGCACCGACAACGGCGCCGACGACGAACCCGACGAGACACGGCTGCAGCGCTGGGAGCAGCGCACCGAGTGGCCGATGATCGCGCTGTCCGTACTGTTCTTCGCCGGGTACGCCTGGATCGTGCTGCAGCCCGGCATGGACCGCGGCACGCGCTCGACGTTGGACGTCGGCATGTGGCTGGTGTGGGCGGCGTTCGCCGCCGACTACCTCATCCGGCTCGCGCTGAGCCGTCGGCGCGGCAGATTCGTGCTGCGGAACCTGTTCGACCTCGTGACCATCGTGGTTCCGATACTGCGCCAGCTGCGCGTGCTGCGCCTGGTCATGGTGCTGGTGCTGATCAACCGGCGTCTCCAGGCCCGCGTGCGCGGTCAGGTCGTGGCCTACGTGTCGGGTGCGACGGTGCTGGTCGGCGTGTCCGCCGCGCTGGCCGTCCTCGAGGTCGAACGCGATCAGCCGGACGCCATGATCACGACCTTCGCCGACGCCCTGTGGTGGACGATGACCACCATCACGACCGTCGGTTACGGCGACTACTCGCCGGTGTCGAGCGAGGGCAAGCTCATCGCCACCGGGTTGATGCTCGCCGGCATCGCACTGCTCGGTGTGGTCACGGGTTCGATCGCGTCGTGGTTCGTCGAGAAGTTCGGCGGTATGGAGGAGTCGGAGAAGGAGTCCAGGCAGGCCGACGCCGTCCGCGCGGAGGAGCTGCGCGGCGAGGTCGCCGACCTCAAGGCGGAGATCACCGCCCTGCGCGAACAACTCGTGGGATCCCGCACCGACGATTCCCGGGTGTAGCGAGGACCCGCCGGGATAGTGGTCAGGGGTTAGGGGCTAAGGGCTCGGCGCTCGAGGGCTGTGGGACCTCGCGGGTCCTGTCGGGCCTTGCGGGCGGCGGCGGTCTTCGGTGCTTCGGTGGTTGCCGGATCCCGCCCGGGGCCGACCGGCGTGCGTCCCGCCTCTCGGTAGCTGGGCTGCCGGGCTTTGATGCCGTGCGTCGCCATCGCTGTGCTACTGCCACGCCGTCGCCGTCGCCGTCGCCGTCGCCGCGCTGCTGCCACGCCGCGCTACTGCCACGCCGTCGCAGCTGCCGCGCCGGCTCCTGTGCGGGGCTTGTTGCGGCCGTGCGCCCTGGCTGCGCCGTCTGCTCTCGTCCATCCGGATTGTCCGCTGTGTGGGCTTGCGGTTGTGGATCACCGCTCCTATGCTTCCGGGAAGCGCTTTCCGAAAGCGCTTACAAGACGAGCCGTACGGCGAGCCAACGGAGGTGATCGCTGAGTTCTTCGCGCATGGCGCCGGCTCGTCGACACGACCGCTCGTCGAGGTGGCGGTGCCGCATGAGTTGCCAAATCGCATCAGCGGCGGCCGTGGACGCGGCCGGCCGAGCGGGGAGGATCATGCACCGCACGTTTTCGCATGCCCGAACGACTTCCAGCTCACGCAGTATCGACTCACGCAGTATCGGCCCGACATCGCAGCCGAGGCCGCCGGGGCTGCGACGGGCGTTGGTCGTCGCAGCGGCCGCAGTCCTGCCGTTGACGGCGATCCCCGCGACGGCGATCCCGGCCGCGGCATCGGCGGAGGCGGCGAGCGCACCGGAGGCGGGCCCGACATCACCCGGTTCACCCGGACAGGAAGGCGGGCTGTCGGCGCAGTATCCGGCTGCCGGTCCGTTCGATGTGGGCGGATCTCCGGATCGGAGCGGCTTCACC
Organism: Prauserella salsuginis; assembly: GCF_024648885.1. Classification (GTDB taxonomy): domain Bacteria; phylum Actinomycetota; class Actinomycetes; order Mycobacteriales; family Pseudonocardiaceae; genus Prauserella; species Prauserella salsuginis. The sequence goes on from NZ_JANBBF010000010.1 coordinate 455,830, forward strand.
GTCGTTCGTCCGGAGCCGACGCAGCGTGACTGGTCGCCGCTTCACCCGGACAAGTGGAGCTTCTCCGACCGGCAGGTGATCCAGGCCGAGCGGGGAGACCCGCCGGAGGGTCCGCGCAGGCCGTTCGAGTACGCGATCGTCGACGCGGGCCCCGAACTGGGATCGGTTCGCTACCGCGCCACGGTGCGCATCGACGAACCCGTGACCCGAAACGACCGCGACGTCGTCCTGATCTTCAACTACCGGTCGCCGACGAGCTTCTACTACGTCCACCTGTCGCAGGACAACACGATCTACCCGCACAACGGCATCTTCAAGGTCGACGACGCCGACCGGGAACGCATCGACGACCAGTGGAACGGCGAGTCCGGCGCAAGGCCCGCGATCGACGACCGCGAGTGGCACGACGTGCGTGTCGACCACCACGCGCCGTCCGGTCGTATCGCCGTTCACATCGACGGTTCTCCGAAGCCGTTGATGACGGCCAAGGACACGACGTTCTCGGGTGGCCGCATCGGGTTCGGATCGTTCGACAACTACGGGCGCATTCGCGACGTGACCGCCGTCGGTGTCCGCGACTGACGACTGGAGATCCACTGTAGACGTCCCGGTGTGGCGGGATCGCCGCCACATTTCGGGCGGGCCGGCGTGCACTCGCACTCGCGCCGGCCGCAAACCGATCCAAGCACGTGAAAACCATGAGCACGTGGGATGGAGTCCAATGATGGGCAACAGAAAATGGTGGGTGTCCGCCGTGACCGCGGCGGTGCTCACGATGACCCTGTCGGCGCCGCCGGCGGGCGGAGCGCCACCGGCGGAAAGCGGGCCGGCGACGGGTGACGAACCGATCACAGACCCGATCCCCGAGGATCCGAAGCCTGCGGAACTGGGATTGGTGCTGGAGGAGTACGCCCAGCTGCCGGAGACCGAACCGACGCCGCCGCCGACGGACGAGCGTCTGATGCGGCACAACCGAATCAACTACATCGGGGAGGTGCCGGACGGCTCGGGCCGGAAGTACGTGCCGGACCTCAACGGCCCGATGTATCTGCTCTCCGACGACGGTGAGCAGCACGAGTATCTCGACATGCGCTCCGAGGACGAGTACTTCTTCTCCGGTAGGGGTATGGGAACGGGATTCGGCTTCGTCACGTTCCATCCGGAGTTCGCCGAGAACGGCAAGTTCTACACGGTGCATTCGGTCGGCGAGGAGGGAATCGCCGAGAACGAGCCGACGTATCCCAACCAGCAGGACGCGACGGTGCAGAGCGTCGTGACCGAGTGGACGGCGGATGATCCGTCGGCGAACACGTTCTCGGGAACCCATCGCGAGATCTTCCGGTTCGGTTTCGCGACACAGATCCACGCGATCCAGCAGATCGACTTCAACCCGACGGCCGAGCCCGGTGACGAGGACTACGGCCTGCTGTACCTGGCGGTCGGCGACGGCGGAGACGGTGTCGGCACCGATATTCCGCAGGAGCTCGACAACCCGGCGGGCAAGATCCTCCGCATCGACCCGGAGGGCACGAACGGTCCCAACGGCGAGTACGGCATTCCGGAGTCGAACCCGTTCGTCGGCGAGGAAGGCGCGCTCGGCGAGATCTATGCGCTGGGCATGCGGGATCCGCACCGATTCACGTGGGACCCCGAGGGCAAGAACGACATGTACCTCGGCCACATCGGACAGCGAGCGCTCGAAGCGGTGTACAAGGTCGAGAAGGGCGACAACCTCGGGTGGAGCGAACGCGAGGGTCGCTTCCGGTTCGACCCGGAGAAGCAGTGCGTGCTGTATCCGTTGCCGCCCGACGACGCCAAGTACGGCTACACCTACCCGGTGGCGGCCTACGATCACGATGCACCCGACAACTGGCCGTGCAATTCGGACAGTGGCCACGCGATCTCCGGCGGTCAGGTGTACCGCGGCGACGTCCATCCGGAGCTGCAGGGCAAGTACATCTTCGGCGACCTGGTCGACGGTGAGGTCTTCAGCACCGAGGCCGCCGACATGAGCCGCGGCAAGAATCGTGAACCGATCACCGAGGTGCAGCTGTTCGACTCGGACGGCGACCGCAAGCGGATGAGCGACTTCGTCGACGACGGCCGGGTCGACCTGCGGTTCGGCACCGACGCGGCGGGCGAGCTGTACCTGCTGGCCAAGGCGAACGGCAAGATCTGGAAGGTCACCGACGTGAAGCCGGCGGAGCCGTCGGAGGTCACCGATGACGTGTCGGACAACCTGGTCGCGCACTACGACTTCGAGCATCCGTTCGCTGTGGACGGTGCGAAGGAGGCCGGTCAGGGCAGCGCCAACACGCTGCTGGACCTGGTCAACGGCGGCGAGGACATGCGCGTCGACGGCGGGGCGTTCCCCGGCAGCAACAACTCGTTGCAGCTGAAGCAGGTGAATCCGGGCCAGGTCGGAAACGACGACTGGAAGGCCGGCCTGTGGGACGGCGACGCCGACGGTGTCGAGGCGTTGGACGCGTTCAACGCCGCCGACGGGATCACGGTGATGGGCTGGGTGAAGATGACGGGTGAGAACCCGAGCCCCGAACCGTCGTCGGACGACCCGGACGCGCGGTACAACTCCGTCGGCCTGGCTGGCGTGCTGAGCGGCGATTCGGACGGCCACGACGTGCGTGCGCTGCTCGAGCTGATCGAGGTCGACGGCGAGATGCAGCTGGTGGCTCTGGGCAGGCGCCTGGACGGTGGCGAGTCGCAGATGTTCGCGGCCGACCGGGACTGGCGTGAGCTCCTGCCGCAGGACGAGTGGGTGCACCTGGCGGCCACGTTCGACTACACGACCGGCGAGATGGCGTTGTATCGCAACGGCGAGCCGCTCGAGGGGTCGTACGTCAAGGACGGTGACCCGTGGCAGGTGGACGGTTCGCCGACGAGTGCGACGAATCCGCGCGGCATCAAGATCGGCGGTAGCTTCCCGCAGAACACGGCGGAGAAGAATCCGTGCAACTGCAGCATGGATTCGCTGATGTTCCTGGACGAGGCTGCCGACGGTTCGACGATCGCCGAGCAGTACGCCCGCTTCCGGGGCGAGTAAGCGATCACGCAGCGGTGGGCCGTACCGGTTCGGTGCGGCCCACCGCTGCTGTTCGACCCTTGTCCCGGAGCCCGGAGCCCGGAGCCCGGAGCCCGGAGCCCGGAGCCCGGAGCCCGGAGCCCGGAGCCCGGAGACCGCTGCGGCGAGGGCCACCACGGCAGCTGCGGCGACGATCAGCGTGCCGCCGACGGCCGCGCTCCCCGTCCGCCGCGCCCGCCCCCTGGAATCCGCAACACACCTCCCGGAGGGCGCAACACGGGTCCTGGAATCCGAAACACGGCGCCCGGAGGGCGCAACACGGCCGAACTCAGTTCTCGCGGTGCGGCGCCGCTGCCCCTCCGACGTCCCGGGAGGAGCCGAGCGAGCCCCCGGCGAGCAACGGCGGCTCACCCACGCAACGCAACACACGTCCCCGGCTGCCGCGCCCTACGAGTCCCCGCACCCGCATGGCACCCGAGCAGCCGAGCGAGCGCCGGCGAGCAACGGCGGACGCCCCACGCGACGCAACGCACGACCCCCGACGCCCGCACCTCACGAGAGCTCGCACCCGCACGTATTCGGCAGTAGGCCGGCGAGCGCAGCGAGCACGGCCGGACCCACCCCGCCACCGCAACTCACGTCCTGCATCGCCACCACAGGCAGGGGGTCCGGGGGCGGAGCCCGCCGGGCCGGGGTGTGGGGGCTGCGCCCCCACAAGACATAAAGAAAGAGACCCTTGTCCACGCTTTCCGCGGACAAGGGTCTCCCTCTTTCGTCGGGGTGGCGGGATTTGAACCCACGACCTCCTCGACCCGAACGAGGCACGCTACCAAGCTGCGCCACACCCCGATGATGTGTTCACCGGTCTCCCGGTGAGCGGGTCGGGAAACAGTCTAGCGGACTTCGCTGCGGGCTTTGCGGCGGGTGGTCCTTCTGGCGGTGGTGTCCCTGCGGGTGGTCGGTGAACTGCGGGGAACGAGGGTGAGCAGGCTTGCTTCGGGCGGGCAGGCGAACCGGGCCGGGGCGTACGGCGAGGTGCCGAGTCCTGCGGAGACACCGAGCCACATGTCGGCGCCCCACCGGGAGACGCCTCGGGCGCGGGAGCGGTCGAGTTCACAGTTGGTGACGAGGGCGCCGATGCCGGGGATGCGGAGCTGTCCGCCGTGGGTGTGGCCTGCGAGGACGAGGTCGTAGCCCTCGGAGGCGAACGGGTCGAGCACGCGCGGTTCGGGCGAGTGGGTGATGCCGAGCTTCATCACGATCTCGGCGTCGACGGGGCCTGCGATCTCGTTGAAGCGGTCGCGGCGCAGGTGGGGGTCGTCGACGCCGGCGGCGAAGATGCGCTGGCCTGCGACGTCGAAGGTGGTGCGGCGGTGGGTGAGGTCCTGCCAGCCGCGTTCGATCATCGCTGCGCGCAGGTCCTGCCAGGGCAGGTGCCTGCCGTGGATCCGCTTCTTGCGGCCCTTGGGCATGAGGTAACGAGCGGGGTTCTTCGGTTTGGGCGCGTAGTAGTCGTTGCTGCCGAAGATGAACACGCCGGGCCGATCGAGCAGCGGTCCCAGCGCGCGGAGCACGTGCGGCACCGCGCGTCGGTGGGCGAGGTTGTCGCCGGTGTTGACGACGAGGTCGGGTTCGAGTTCGTCGAGGGCGGCGACCCAGCGTTGTTTGGACTTCTGGCCGGGCAGCATGTGCAGATCGGAGATGTGGAGGATGCGAATGGGGTAGGCGTCGTCGTCGAGGACGGGCAGCACGGCGGTGCGCAGCGTCCAGTTCCTGCGTTCGACGCCGACGGCATAGCCGAGCGTCGCGGCGCCGACGGCCGCCGTCGTGGTGACGAGGCGCTTCATGAAGTCTCCTTGCCCAGCAGATGCACGCGCCCAGCGTACGCGCGTGTGGCGAAGTGTCAGGGGCGCGTCGAGCCGGTGCCGTGACGCAGTCGTCGCCGCGTTTCCGGGACGGCGAACACCAGCGCGATCGCCGTCCCGATCCGGTCGGCCACCACAACGGCCGGAGAGCGGCGAACCCGATGACGTACAGGGCGGCGACCCGGGCCCACAGCAGGGTCAGCCGAAGCGACAGCGGCAGCGGTGCGGCGGCGGCATGGTGCGGCGGAGGCAGTGGCGCGGCGGCATGGTGGTGACCACGACGGCGGTCACCACCATGCCGAACCCCAGGAGCACGACGTGCACGGCTACGCACCAGCCGGAACTGCCGGCCTCCGGTCGGCAGCCGCGAACGGTCGGCCGACCGGACACCGAGGGCTGTCGCGGTGTCTCGCCGCCGCTGTCAACGGCTGCCAGGCCTCATTCGTAGCGGGGGCTGGGCTTCGGGAGCTGGCGGACCGGTTCCCCTTCCATGATCTTCTTCATGGCGTTGAACCAGGTGCGGGCCGGGGCCTTGCCGCCGAAGATGTTGCCCTCGCCGTCGACCGAGTAGACGTTCCCCGGACCGCTGTCCACGATGCCGCCCGTCGGGCGCTCCGGTTTGAAGATCATCGACGCGCCGGCCAGCTGGGGCGTGCCGCCGATGAACGCACCGGAGGCGTTGTTCTGCGTCGTGCCCGTCTTGCCGATCATCGGGCGTGACCAGTCGACCGCCTCGGCCGCGGCGGCCGACGTGCCACCCGGGAGGTCGTCTTTGCTCATGCCGACGGCCAGCGAGTTCGCCAGGTCCTCGTTGACGACCTGCTGGCAAGGGTTCTCGTCGATCTTCACCGGGTCGCCGTTGCGGTCGGTGACCTCGGCGACCGGGGTCGGCGGGCACCAGGTGCCGCCGCTGAGGATCGTCGCGGCGACGTTGGACATCTCCAGCGGGTTCGTCGGGCTGACGCCGAGGGTGAACGACGGTATGCCGCGGGTGTTCGCTCGCGGGCCGTAGAACTTCCGCTGGGGCAGGGAGTACATGGAGCTGTCGGCATCGGGGTCGACCGGACCGCCGTTGGCGGCGTTCGACTGCATCGTCCGGCGCATGCCGAGCTTGTAGGCCATGTCGAGGACCGGCTTCATGCCGACGCGGTCGACGAGGTGCACGAACGTCGTGTTCGGCGACTTGGCGAGCGCGTCCTGCAGGGTCATGCTGGCGGGGTACTCACCCGCGTTGCCCACCGTGTAGGGGTTCGTGCCGTCACTGAAGTTCCTCGCCGTGTACGACCCGGGTGACGGCAGCGAGTCGAAGATGCCGACCCCGGCGTGTTCCATCGCCGCGGCGGCCGTGAAGATCTTGTAGCTCGACCCAGCGCCGGTGACGTTCCACGTGTCGGACGGCAGCGCGTAGGTGGTTTGGCCCGCTTCCTTGTCCAGTCCGTAGTCGCGGTTGGCGGCCAACGCCACCACCTCGTGCCGCTTCTTGCCCGGCCGGACCATGGCCAACGTGTTGGCGATGTTCTCCTGCATCTTGGGCACCTGCTCCTCGGCGGAGCGCTTGGCGATGCGGTTGATCCGCCGGTCGAGCGTGGTGCGGATCGTGTACCCGCCGTCGTAGAGGTCTTCCTTCGAGATGCCCGAGCGGATCAGGTAGTCCTCGACGTACTGGCAGAAGAACCCGTGCTCGGGGCCCGCACCGACACAGTTCGCCGCGGGCTTGTTCGGGCCGCCCTTCGCCACGCCCAGCGGCTCCTTCTTGATCCGCTCCGCGTCCTCGGCCGACAGCTTGCGGTTGTCGACCATCGAGTCGAGCACCATGTTGCGGCGGTTCTTGGCACCCTCGGGGTTGTTCCACGGGTCGAGCACCGCCGGGTTGTTCACCATGCCGGCGAGCATCGCCGACTGGCCGACGTCCAGTTTGTCGGGCGTGGTGTTGAAGTAAGCCCGCGCGGCCCCGCCGACACCGTAGATCTGCCGCGAGAACTCGACGACGTTCAGATACCCGGCGAGGATCTCGTCCTTCGACATCCGCGTCTCGAGCTGGATCGCGATGCGCGCTTCCTTGAGCTTGCGCGCGATGGTCTGTTCCTGTGCGCGCTGCTGGCCGATCTCGTCGTCGCGGTAGGTGACGTTGATCAGATAGTTCTTCACGTACTGCTGCGTCAACGTCGAGGCGCCCTGCGTGTCGCCGCCCGAGGAGTTGCTGATCGCGGCGCGCAGCGTGCCCTTCCAGTCGACGCCCGTGTGCTCGTAGAAGCGGCGGTCCTCGATCGAGATCAGCGCCCACTTCATGGCGTCGGAGATCTGATCGGGTTTGGTCGGTACGCGGTACTGGTTGTACAGCGTCGCGATCGGCTTGCCGCTCTTGTCCGTGACCGTCGTCAGCTGTGGCGGCGGCTCGTCGGCCAGCTCGGCCGACATCGACTCCACGGTCTCGCTCGCCTGGTTCGACACGACACCGGCGGCTCCGACCACAGGAAAGAGGATCCCCGCCACCAGCACACCGGCCAGCAGGCAGAGACCAACCAGCTTCAGCAGACCGCTTCTCTTACGCACGCAGCCAGGGTACGCATAGCAGCCGTCACGTGCGGGTTGGCTACACGGCGCGGTGCCGGGGCGCCGATACCCACTTCAGTGGAGAAAGCTCCAAGCCCCGATCCGAAACATTGTAGCCACCTGCACTTGACCGTGTGGTCATTCGCGAAAACAAATCCGAACTTCGTCGGTTGGATATGGGAACCGACCGTGTCTACAGTCCGTCAACATCTCACGAGGCAACGCTCACAAGGGGAGGCGTTGCGGAGGGACCGTGAGAACACAGGGAGAGAGAGCGACCAGTCGCAGCGGCGAGGCTGAGGCGCCACGACCAGGCGGCCCGAGGCATGGCAACTGCGCAGGTCACAACAGGTAGGAGCTGGGGGTCGTGATGAACACCAACCAGTCGAGCTGGCGTATCCAGGCGTACTGCCGGGACACGGACCCGGACGGACTGTTCGTCCGCGGCGCAGAGCAGAATCGCGCGAAGGTCATCTGCATGGGCTGCCCCGTGCGGACCGAATGTCTCGCCGAGGCGCTCGACAACCGGATCGATTTCGGTGTCTGGGGAGGAATGACCGAACGGGAACGGCGTGCGCTGCTGCGCAAGCGCCCCGAGGTGCACAGCTGGTGGGACCTTCTCGAGTCGGCCAAACGTGAATACGAGCCCGCCGGCGCGGGTTCGAGCTGACACGCCGGACGGGTGGACGCCGGCCCGGCCGGTGTCCACCCCTCACGACCTTCGGACCCCGGTGCGTCAGTTGCCGGCCAGGCGGTCGCCGATGTCGCGCAGCCCGCACACGTCGTGCACGTCGCCGGCCAACGCGGGCACCCGCCGCACGGGCACGCTCGGGTGCGCCCTGGTGAAACGCTCCAACAGCCGTGACTCGCGTTCGGCCAGCTGTACCCGGTCGGCGTGCAACCGCAGCACCGCCTCCGCGAGCGGTGCGCTGGTCTCCCCGCGTTCCAGTGACTCGGCCGCCGCGAGTGCGTCGACCGCGGACAGGTCGGCCAGCACGGGATGTGTCCGGTTCGCCACCAAACCGGCCAGTGGCATCGTCTCCTCCGAGAGCCGCTCCACGAAGTAACTCGCCTCGCGCAGCGCGTCCGGTTCCGGCGCTGCCACGACCAGGAACGAGGTGCCCTCGGACCGCAGCAGTTCCTGCGTCTTCGCCGCCCGTTCGCGGAACCCGCCGAACGTCGAGTCGAACGCCTGCATGAACGCCGAGGCGTCCGCCAGCAACTGGCCGCCCAGGATGGTCGAGACGGCCTTGGCGAACATCGAGAAGCCCGCGCTCATGACCTTGCGGATCCCCCAGCCGCCCGCGCGCGCCGGGCTGGTGAGCAGGCGGATCATCCGCCCGTCCAGTGCCGCCGACAGTCGGCTCGGGGCGTCGAGGAAGTCCAGCGCCGATCGGCTCGGCGGCGTGTCGACGACGATCAGATCCCAGTCGCCCGTCGCCGCGAGCTGCCCCAGCTTCTCCATCGCCATGTACTCCTGCGTGCCGGAGAAGGACGTGGAAATGGTCTGGTAGAAGGGGTTGCTCAGCAGCTGTTCGGCCCGTTCGGGGCCGGCGTGGCGCCGCACCATGTCGTCGAACGTGCGGCGCATGTCCAGCATCATCGCCCACAGCTGGCCGTCCGGTTCGAACCCGTCGACCGTCACCTGTCGGGGATGATTGCCCAGCTCACGAAGGCCCAGCGCCTGGGCGAGCCGCCGCGCCGGGTCGATGGTCAGCACCACCGTCTGCCTGCCGCGTTCCGCGGCCCGCAGCGCGAGCGAGGCGGCCGTCGTCGTCTTGCCGACCCCGCCCGAACCGCAGCACACGACCACGCGCGTGCCCGGGTCGTCGATGAGCGTGTCGACGTCGAGACCGTCCAGGTCGACGTGGTCCCGGGTGTCCCGTGTGTCCGACATCGTCACCGCACCCCCTGGCCGCGGAGCGATTCCGCCAATTCGTACAGCGCGGCGACGTCGACCCCGCCGGAGAGGTCGGCCAGTTCGAGCGTCGGCAGGTCGCTCTCGGACAGCTGCTGCCGCGCGGTCGTCTCCGCCTCGACCCGGCCGGCGTGTTCGACGGTCTCGGTCACGAGTGCGTCGAGTGTCGCGTCCGGCAGGTCGAGGCCGGCCGCAGCCAACCCGGCGCGCACCCGGTCGGCGTCGACCCGGCCGTCAGCGGCGGGCGAGATCGATCGGGCGGGCAACCGCGGCGGGCGCACCCGGTTGATCAGCACGGCCCCCGGCCGCAGGTCCGCACCATCCAGCTCGGCGACCGCGTCCAGCGTCTCGCGTACGGGCATCTCCTCGAGCAGCGTCACCAGGTGCACGGCCGTCTGACCCGAATGCAGCAGGCTCACGACGCCGTCGGCCTGCGATCGGATCGGACCCGTCTTGGCCAGGTCCGTCAGCGCGCGGGTGACGTCGAGGAACTTCACCACCCGGCCCGTGGGTGGCGCGTCCACCACGACGGCGTCGTAGAAGTGGCGCCCGTCGGAGTCGGTGCGGCCGACACACTCCTTGATCTTGCCCGTGAGCAGCACGTCCCGCAGCCCCGGTGCCAGCGTGGTCGCGAACTCGATCGCACCCATCCTGCGCAGCGTGCGGCCCGCGAAGCCGAGGTTGTAGAACATCTCGAAGTACTCGAGCAGCGCCGCCTCGACGTCGATGTGCAGCGCTCGCACCTCGCCACCGTTCGGGGCGGAGGCGATGCGTTGCTCCGCGTACGGCAGTGGTTCGGTGTCGAAGAGCTGGGCGAAGCCCTGCCTGCCCTCGACCTCGACCAGCAGTACGCGCCTGCCGTGGCCCGCGAGCGCGAGCCCGAGCGACGCGGCGAGGGTCGTCTTGCCGGTGCCGCCCTTGCCGGTCACGAAATGCAGCCGGGTGCGGGTCAGCTCGTCGGTCCAGCCGGCCAGCGTGGTGGTCACCGGGGCAGCGTAAGACATCAACTGGCCATGGCCAGCACGGCGACGACCACGGCGATGCCGCCCGCCAGCCACCACGACACGGCCGGCGACAGCACGGTGAGCGTGAGAACGCAGGTCAGCGCCAGTGCGGTGACGCCGACGAGCCCCGTCACGGCGACCACCTGCCACCGGCCGGTCTTCTCCCTCGCGCGCGCCATGATCATCAACACAGCCAGGCCGCCCGCCACAACCAGCAGCGAGGCCGCCAAGATCCGCCACGTTTCCACGGGAACTCACGCTACTGGCAGTGGTTGTCTAGGGTGACGGCCATGAGTGCCACGAAGTGGGAATACGCCACCGTTCCGCTGTTGATCCACGCCACCAAGCAGATCCTCGACCAGTGGGGCGAGGACGGCTGGGAGCTGGTGACCGTCCTGCCGAACCCGAGCGGCGAACAGCACGTCGCGTACCTCAAGCGCCCGAAGGACTGAGGCCGATGAGCGCCAGCACCGCGTCGGCGCGGCTCGCCGAGCTCGGTATCGAACTGCCCGGCGTCGCGGCTCCGGTCGCGTCGTACATCCCCGCGATCCGCACGGGATCGCACGTCTACACCTCCGGCCAGCTGCCGTTCGTCGAGGGTGCACTGCCCGCCACCGGCAAGGTGGGCGGCGACGTCGGCCCCGAGGAGGCCAAGCAGTACGCCAGGACGGCGACGTTGAACGCCCTGGCCGCGGTGCACGACCTCGTGGGCATCGACGCGATCACCCGCGTGGTCAAGGTGACGGGCTTCGTCGCCTCGGCCGACGGGTTCAACGCCCAGCCCGCGGTGATCAACGGTGCGTCCGAGCTGCTCGGTGAGGTCTTCGGGGACGCGGGTGCCCACGCCAGGTCCGCCGTGGGTGTCGCGGAGCTGCCCCTGGACGCGCCTGTCGAGGTCGAGCTGATCGTGGAGGTGTCGTGATGGACCCGGATGTCGAGCAGGCGTGCCACGAGTTGCTGCTGCGCCTCTCCGGCAGGCTGCCCGACAACCTGGTCTGGCGGTTTCGCGACTGGCTGGGCGAGGGTGCGATGAGCACCCTCGCCCGCGTGCTGCCGAAGACTTTGCTCAAGCACAGGGTGGACCTCGACCAGGAGGAGTACGGCCTGCTGGTGGCAGGTCTCGTCCCGCACGGCGCTGACCGGCATCAGGTCAGTTCCACCCTTGGGGTAGACGCACCGTTAGAGAGCGGGTACACATTCACCGCGAGTACGCCTAACTGGGTGAACTCTGTCGATTCGGTGGCCGCCGTGATCGACGCAACGTTGCGACGGCGACCCGATGTGGGTGAAGTTCGGGAAGCTTGGCGACAGGAACGTGGGGCCGGCCCGGAGGGGGCGAAGCGTGTCCTGCTCGTCACGGCTACCGCCGGACTTCCCCGGCTGACGGGCGAACTGCAGCGCCTGCTGCGCGTGCTGGGTGACGAGGCCCCGTGCGTGGAGGTGCTGCCCACACGGTTCGACCCGCCTGCCTACCACCGGGAGGCGCTCGCGAACTCACGGTTCGTGTGCGCCGGGGCGGCCGACGCCGGGCGGCAACTCGTATCCGCATAGCGTCCGCGGCCGGCGGGCGGGAGGGAGAGCGGCGACATGGTGGACCTGCGGTCCGGTGGTGACCAGGACGGCTTCGGCGTCCCGCTGCGCCTGTACAACGTGCTGCTCGCGCTCGCGGGCAGGCTCGACGACAGTGCTCTTTCCGAGGCGCGCGAACTCGTCGCCAGGTCGAATCTCGACGACGCCACCGAACTGACCGTCGGGTCACTCGTCGCAGGCCGCCTTCCCGTCCGCCCGGCCGAACAGCGGGAGCTGGCGTCGCTGCTGGAGCTCACCCGCTCCGACCCGACGCTCGCCGATCCGCTCACCGTCGTCGAGGACATCGCCGCGACCGAACACCGTTTCAGTCGTGAGGACGACCCGGACACAGGCGTCGGCGACGCGCTCGACCGGGTACTGCGCGTGCTGCCCGACCTGCGTTCGGTGCACGCCGTGTGGCGTAACACCGCCGCGGGTAGCGTCCCCGGACCGTTGCCGCAGCGAGTGGTGCTCGTCGACATCGGCCCCGACGCGCACCCGCCCGCCGTCGCCTTCCGCGTCGGTGATGCGCTGCGCAAGGCCGGCATCCGCGCGGTCGTCGAGGTCACCGGGCCCGGCTCGGAACGCACCGCCTACCACGAGGCGGCACTGTCCGCCGGCGTTCCGGTGTGGCTCGCAGGCCCGGATTCCGCCCGGCACGATTCCGCGAGGGCCGAGTCTGTAAGAGCGGAGCCGGCTCACGCTGAGCCGGCACCCGCACCCACGGGCCCGGCGAGTGTTCCACCGCCGCCGGAACCGCAGCACCAGGAACCGCAGCTCCAGGAACCGCAGCGGTCCGTGCCCGCGGCACCCGAGCATCCGCCCGCCGTGGCGGCGGTGCCGGAGGCGCCCACGTCCGACGGTGCGGTGCGGGACGACTCGCCGGTTCGGGAGCAGCCGGCTGCACCGGCACCCGAACCCGCTCCTTCCTCCCGCGGCTGGACCGCTGAACCGCCGCGGTCGGCGAGGTCGTCCGGCGAACCGGGCCGTGGCCGCCGTTCCCGCCATCCCGCGCGCACGCAGGCCGAACCGCCCGAAAACGCCGGCGGGGAACTGCCCCGCGGCGGTGAGGGCGGCCAGGTCGTCGAGTTCCCCCAGCCGCAGCACGACGTCGAACAGGAAAACCGGTCGGCGCAGACCACCGAGATGTCCCGCGAAGAGGTCGCCCAGCTGCGTGCCGCGATCGCCGAGGACAGGGACAAGGGGCAGGCGCTCGCCTCGGCCGACCTGGATTCCGACCAGCTCGCCCGGATCCCCGACCTCAATCTCGACGACCCGCAGCTGACCGACCGCGACCGTGAACTACTGCGGGAACTGCACGCCGAACTCGCCGAGCGGGAACGGGCCGAGGCGCAGCGCCAGCGGACGAACGGCACCTCTGCGGGCGGGGCCGACGCCCGCTGAGGTGCCGCGACGCCTCGTGGGCCCTGGGCACGGGCATTCGCACCGGGGCGTTCGTCAGGGGCGGCTGTTCGTAGCGGCGACGGTTCTCGCGGGCGTTCTCGTGCCTGCCGAGGCCCTCGTTCGAACCAGGGCGTTCGTACCGGGGCCGTTCGAGCCGAGGCGGTCGTTCGCGGGCCGTGCCGGTCCGCTTAGCGGTGCCGAGTGCACCGCACGTCACGTCGGAAACACGCATCGGACGGAACCGCCGGCGCCGCCGTGGCGGTATGTTGCGGACGTGTCTGCGAACTTCCACCTGCCGAGGAGCGCCGTGCCGGAAGCGATGTTCGGCGGCGCTGGATCGGCCGACGCCGCGCATTCGCAGGAACGGCCCGTACCCGCCCGCGAGGCGGCGACCGTGATGCTGCTGCGCGACACACCCTCCGGCGTCGAGGTGTTCCTGCAACGACGGGTCGCGGCGATGAAGTTCGCCGCGGGGATGACCGTGTTCCCCGGCGGCGGGGTCGACGAGCGTGACGCCGACGCGTCCATCGCGTGGGCCGGTCCCCCCGCCGCGCAGTGGGCGGAGTGGTTCGGCTGTGACGAACGCCTCGCCAGGGCGCTCGTGTGCGCCGCGGTGCGCGAGATGTTCGAGGAGTCCGGGGTGCTACTGGCCGGGCAAGGCCCCGGCACCATCGTCGGCGACACCTCCGGTTACGCCGATGCCCGCGCCGCGCTCGTCGCCAGGGAGCTGTCGCTGGCCGCGTTCCTCGCCGACGCCGGGCTGACCCTGCGTGGCGACCTGCTGCGGCCGTGGGCGAACTGGGTCACCCCGGAACGCGAGAAGCGCCGTTACGACACGAAGTTCTTCGTCGCAGCGTTGCCCGCGGGCCAGCGAGCCGACGGCGATACCACCGAGGCGGCCGAGTCGGGTTGGCGCACGCCCGCCGACGCGATGGCCGACGGCGAGGCCGGTCGAAGCATGCTGATGCCGCCCACGTGGGCGATGCTGGCGGACCTGGCGGCGTGCCGGGACGTGGCCGAGGTGCTGGCGACCGACCGCACCCCGGTGCCGAAGCTGATGCCCACGCTGCGGCTCGACGGCGAATCCGTGCTCGTCGAGCTGTGACCGGGACCAGGACCGTGACTGGAGGTGTGATGACCGGCGCGAACGCGCATCCGGCGTACGAGACGCCACGGGTGGTGACCTCGGCGGCGACCGTGGTGCTCGAGGAGAACCCGTCGAACATGACGCTCGAGGGCACCAACACGTGGATCCTGCGCGGGCCGGACGCGCCGGCGTCGGTCGTCGTCGATCCCGGGTACCTCGACACGGCGCACCTGGAGCGAGTCGTCGCCGCGGCGGGACCGGTCGAGTTGATCGTGCTCACCCACCACCATCCCGACCACGCCGACGGCGCGCCGTGGCTGGCCGAACGGACCGGTGCGCCGGTGCGGGCGTTCGACCCCGGACTGTGCCTGGAGGGGGATCCGCTGGGTGACGGTGACGTCGTCCGCACAGCGGGGCTGGAACTGACGGTGCTGCACACGCCGGGGCACTGCGCGGACTCCGTGTCGCTGCGGTTCGACCACGGCGGCGTGGTGCACGTGCTCACGGGCGACACCGTGCTCGGCCGCGGCACCACCGTCGTCGAGCACATCGGCGATTACCTGCGTTCACTGGACCGGCTGGCCGAGCTGCCCGCCGGTTCGATCGGTCTCACCGGACACGGCCCGGAGCGGGAGGACCTGCTCGCCACGGTCGACCAATACCGCAGGCATCGGCAGCAGCGCCTCGACGAGATCCGGGGTGCGCTCGACGTACTCGGCACCGATGCGACGCCGCTGCAGATCGTCGAACACGTCTACGCCGACGTCGACCGTGGCCTCTGGCCCGCCGCGGAAGCCTCCGTCACCGCCCAACTCGAGTACCTGCAGGGCTGACACCGACGCCCAAGTTGATGCCCAGGCCGTCACTACGCCGACAGCTCAGGTCGCGAGTGCGGGGGCCGGTTCGGCCGCGGTCGCGTGCGGGCGGATCGTCCTGCGCAGGAGTGCCACGACGGCGGCGATCGCCATCGCCACGGCGCCGGCGGTCAGGAACGCAGCCGACGGGCTCGCGTGCTCCACCACGTAGCCGCTGACGGACTGGCCACACGCGATACCGAGCGTGACGGACGTCAGGACCCACGAGAACGCCTCCGCGGCGGTGTCACGTGGTGCTGTCAGCTCGATCGTGGTCGAGTGCGTCGTGGACTGCGGGGTGATCATCGCGCCCGCCGCGAACATCGCCAGGCCGAGTCCCCACAACGTCGACGGCCACGCCATGACCGCGACCAGCGCGCCGAACAGTCCGAGCAGTATCGGAAGTCGTGTGGGCAGCGTCCGGGGCCACGGCCGGAGGCTGTAGGCCACGCCGAAGGCCACCGAGCTCACCGACCACAGCGACAACAGCACTCCGCCGATGGAGACGTTGCCCGCCGCCTCGGCTGCCGCGGGCACCGCGACCTCCACGAATCCGATCACGATGCCGAAGCCCAGCGCCGCGAGCGCGAGCGTGCGCATGCCCGGGCTCGCCAGTGCGCCCAGCAGTGACGTCCCTGCCTGCGGATTCGGGCCCCATTCGCGTACCGCGGGACTCAGCGCGAACAGGGTGGCGCCCGTGGCCATGCACGCCCCGCCGAGCACCAGGCCGGTGCCGGGCCAGGGCAGTGCGATCAGCACGCCCGCCAGCCCCGGCCCGAGGATGAAGAACACCTCCATGCTGATCGCCTCGTAGGAGAACGCGGCATCGCGGGTCGGACCTGCGGGGAGCAGTCGGCCCCACAGCGCACGGGACGCCGAGCCGGTGGCGGGTTCGGACAGTCCGATCGCGGCGGAACAGCCGACGAGTACCGGCACGGGCGCACCGGCTTCGATCACGACGATGAGTGACGTCAATGCGGTGACGAACAGTGCGGTGACCACCAGAAGTGGGCGTGTCGGCCCGAACCGGTCGATGATGCGGCCCTGGACGACCGACCCGCAGGCCACGCCGACGAGCGCCGCGGCGGACACCAGGCCTGCCGCGGCGAACGAGCCGGTCTCGTGCTGGACGTACAGCAGTGCCGAGATCCCGATCATCGCGATGGGCAGCCGGGCCAGCACCGACGCCACGAGTGGCCTGCGGGAACGCGGGGTGCGCAGCACCGCGCGGTAGTCGGCGAGCGAGGTGCGGCCGTGGGACGCAGGCGGATCGGACCGGTCGGGCTGGGACATGCGCACTATTATGGCACGTGCGTACCAGTCTATTTTTCTGGACTTCGTCTACCGGCGACGGTCAGTATTGAGGTGCATACCCACCCCTCTTTCGGGTATCCGTGTCTCAGTTGGATAACAGAACAGCGTTTTCGGGCATCTTCTGACCCGCTTGAGCGTCCTTGAGGGTGAAGACACTTGAAGAGCAGGGTGGGTGCCGTGCGATTCTGAAGAAGTCAGCGGGGCTCGCGTCATGAGGCTCGGCACTACGAGTCCCACCCGTGAACAAGCTGAAGACGGGTTCCGTGACCCGGAACTAGGCGCAGTGCTTGATCGAGGCTCACCTCGATCGGGACATTGCTCCGGTAGGGGCTCTGCTTCGACCGCGGATATGTCGATCAACTACATAGTCGGTTTCCTCGCTTCGCAGCGGGTACTCGGTAATCGAGAGGTTCGGTCGTCGCCGGCCTCGGTGACGAGACCTCGGTGGCACGAGCACCAACGCTGCTGGAGGCGAACACAATCTCCCTCCGGGATTCGGGTCGGGGCCTTTCAACCGGAGGGCGGGGAGCGTGGGCTGTCGGGGGATGGTCCACGCACAGGCAAAGGGCCGGTGCGCCACGTCGGGGGTGGCGCCCGGCCCTTTGTCATGTCTTGGTGCGGTCGCTTTTGGTGCAGTCGTTCTTGCTGCGGTTGGTGCAGTAGCGCCGTGGCGCGATGTGCCGAACTGCGTCCACGGGCTCGGAGCGCGCCGCACGCGGTCCGCGGATCCTGTGCCCGGCCGTTTCGATGTCCGCGTGCCGCGCCTTCCACGGTGCGGATGTCGAATCGCGGCCGCCCGGAATGCCGGGCTGCCTGCGACGTCGGGCCGTGCCGCGACGCCGGATCGCGCCGCGGCCTCGGATCGCGCCGCCGCTTCGCATCACGCCGCCTCGGGTTACGCCGTGACGCCGGATCCCGGATGTCGCCTGGCTCGGCATTTGCTGCCGGAGCCGCCGGCCGCCTCATAGGGGAATGATGGACCCTCGCCCGGTGGGAGGTGTCGAATCCCCTGGTCAGCGGGCGCGTCGCGCGAGCCGTTCCGGGTCGAGGATCAGCACGCTCTTGCCTTCGAGTCGAAGCCAGCCGCGGTGTGCGAAGTCGGCGAGTGCCTTGTTCACCGTCTCGCGCGAGGCGCCGACGAACTGGGCGATCTCTTCCTGGGTCAGGTCGTGCGTGACCCGCAGCAGGCCCGCTTCCTGGCTGCCGAACCGCTGCGCCAGCTGCAGCAGCGCGCGGGCGACACGGCCGGGAACGTCCGTGAAGATCAGTTCGGCGACCATGTTGTTCGTACGCCGCAGTCGGCGGGCGACCACGCGGAGCAGCTGCTCGGCGATCTCGGGACGCGTGGAGATCCACTGCCGCAGTGCGGCTCGGTCCATCGTCACGGTGCTGACCTCGGTCACGGTCGTCGCCGTGGAGGTACGCGGTCCCGGATCGAAGATCGACAGCTCGCCGAACATGTCCGACGGGCCCATGATCTGGAAGAGGTTCTCCCGGCCGTCGGCCGACTTGCGGCCGATCTTCACCTTGCCCGACTTGATGATGTAGAGCTTGTCGCCGGGCTCGCCCTCGTTGAAGATCACGTGGCCGCGCGGAAAGTCCACGGTCTCCAGGGTCTGCGCGAGCGCTTCGGCCGCAGCCGGCTCCACGCCCTGGAAAATGCCCGCCCTGGCCAGGGTCTCGTCCACCTCGTGCCTCCTTTGAGAAGCGACCATCGCACCCGGGGGACGGGAGCGTGGCGCCGGTCACTACGTGCAGTGTAGGGCGTGCCCTCGAGATCGCTTCCCGGCTCGCCGATCCGCCGTAGCGACACCCCGTCCTGGGTGACGTACACGGCAATCACCCGGCGCTGGGCGCTGCCTGACACAGCTCGTCGAGACCGTACGCGGACGATCTCCGACCCGAAAGTTTAACCCTGGCGTAACGGTGCCGGGCGACCGCCTCCGGTCGGGTGACGTGTGCTCACTCCGGGTGTCCCGGTGACTACCGGCAGGCCGTGGCACTCGCGCACCTCTGAGGCGTGTGGGTGATGGTTTCGCGTCAGACAGTCACCGGCTCTGTTGCGTCCGGCCGACGTGTCACCGACTTCGGTCGGGAGCGGTCTCAGTCAGTGCCGCGTTCGCTGCGCTCGCCCGGGGCCGGCGATTCCGCGGACCGGGCCGCGGACTGCGGAGCGGCCGTGGCCGACGCCGATGTCCGAGCCTGCGCAGGCTCCCGGTCGGGGTCGCCGCGGCGAGGCTTGCCGAACCGGCCGCCGGATCGGCCGCTGAACCGCCTGCGACGGAACAGTTCCAGGGCCCTGCCGATGCCGTGCCCGTACAGCGCCCTGACCTCTTCGGGCTTGGCCTGCTCGAGGAACTCCTCGACGTCCTCGCCGCGCACGGACACGTGCCGCAGTCGAGTCTCGACGCGTTCCATGCCGAGTGCGAACAGCATGACCGCCAGTGGCACCGCGATGACGAACCAGACGGTCATGTCTCTCCATATCCGGCGATCGGGGGCACCGCCGCGTCCAAGGGTAGTGAAGCGTGTGCCCGTCCTGTCGGAGGTCGCACGTAGGCTAACGATGTGTCGTCAGCGGTTCCTGAGCACCCCCGGGAGGGGAGTCCCCGAAAGAGTGTTGTCCGGTCGCGGCCGCTCACCGAGGAGAGTCGGCTCGCCCTGGTGCGGCGGGCGCGACGAATAAAGCGTTGCCTGGACGAGGCGTATCCAAACGCCGAGTGCGAGCTGGACTTCTCGACGCCGCTCGAGCTGCTCGTGGCCGTCATCCTGTCGGCGCAGTGCACCGACGTGCGCGTCAACCAGACCACGCCTGCCCTGTTCGCGCGCTACCGCACGGCCGCCGACTACGCAGGTGCCGACCGGGCCGAGCTCGAGGAGTACATCCGGCCCACCGGCTTCTACCGCAACAAGGCGAGCTCGCTGCTGAAGCTCGGCGCCACGCTCGTCGAACGCCACGACGGCGAGGTGCCGCGGACGCTCGACGAGCTGGTGAAGCTGCCCGGGGTCGGCCGGAAGACGGCCAACGTGATCCTGGGCGAGGCGTTCGGCCTGCCCGGCATCACCGTCGACACGCACTTCGGCAGGCTCGTCCGCCGCTGGGGCTGGACGGCCGAACAGGATCCGGTCAAGGTCGAGTTCGCCGTCGGCGACCTGTTCCCGCGGAAGGACTGGACGATGCTCTCGCAGCGGGTGATCTGGCACGGCAGGCGGATCTGCCACGCACGCAAACCCGCGTGCGGCGCGTGCCCGGTCGCGCGCGACTGCCCTGCGTTCGGCGAGGGCCCCACCGATTTCGACGAGGCCGCGGCGCTGGTCAAGGGGGACGAACGTGACCACCTGCTGGCCATGGTGTCGGAGCAGTGACCCCCGCGGCGCGCTGGGCGTTGGTGGCGGGTGTGCTGGTGATCGCCGCGCTGGTGGCGGTCGTGCCCATGGTGAACTCGCAGGACGGTGCGGACGGGGGCGAGGACCTCGGCTCCGCACGAGCCGCCGCGCAGCTCGAGGGGTGCGAGACCGGCTCCGGCACCCCCGCCGGTGAGCTGCGCGGTGTCGATGCGGTGTGCCTGGCCGACGGTTCGCAGGTCGACGTGGGCGAGGTCGTCGCAGCCGGAGACCGGCCGACGCTGATCAACGTCTGGGCCACGTGGTGCCAGCCGTGCCGGGAGGAGCTGCCGTTGCTCGACGCCTACGCCGCCGAACCCGGCGCCGCCCGGGTGGTCACCGTGCAGGTCGAGAGTGGCCAGCGCGAGGGGCTCGAACTGCTGGCCGAGCTCGACGTGGACCTGCCCGGCCTGCACGACGGCGACGGGCCGTCGGGGCCGGTCAGGGAGGCGCTGTCGGTGCCGCGCGCGCTGCCCGCGTCGTACCTGGTGACCCGCGACGGGGACGTCGAGCTCATTCGACAGCCGCGGCTGTTCACGTCCGCGGCGCAGATCCGTGAGGCCGTGCGAGCGGGAGGCGAACGGTGACGTGTGAGATGACCGGTCCGCTCGTCGACCCGGCCGACGTGCCGGACTGGCTGGCCGAACTGGTGCGGGCCAGTGCCGGAACGGACGCCGAGGCGTTCACGCGCCTGACCGTGCCCGACGGGCAGGACCCGCGTGCGGCCTCGGTGCTGGTGCTGTTCGGCGAACAGTCGGTGCACGGCCCGGACGTGCTGCTGCTGCGCCGCGCCGACACGCTCGATTCGCACGCCGGGCAGGTGGCATTTCCCGGAGGCGGAGCCGAGGACGGTGACGAAGGGCCGATCGGCACGGCACTGCGTGAGGCGGAGGAGGAGACGGGCGTCGAGGTGTCCGGAATCCGCCCGGTGGCGGTGCTGCCGCGGCTGTACATCCCGGTGTCTCGGTTCGCGGTGACGCCGGTCCTCGCGCACTGGGAGGAGCCGTCGCCGGTGCACGCGGTCGACCCCGGCGAGACGGCAGCCGTGGCCCGCGTGCCGCTGTCCGAACTGGCCGATCCGGCGAACCGTTTCATGGTCCGCAAACCCGGCGGCGGCTGGAAGGGCCCTGCCTTCACCATCGGCGAGTTGTTCGTTTGGGGCTTCACGGCGGGTGTGCTGACGGCGCTGCTGCGACTGGGTGGCTGGGAACGGCCATGGGATCACACGGATGTGCGAGACCTTGACGTAGCGTGGGCGCGGCACATGGAGCGTGAAACGGGCCGGGAGTGACGGTGAACTGGGTCGACCTGCTGGTGATCGCACTGGCACTGCTCGCGGCGGTGTCGGGCGCACGCCAGGGCATGCTCGTCGCATTGCCCGCGTTCATCGGCGTCGTCGCCGGTGCGCTGCTGGGTATCGAGGTCGCGCCGTGGCTGGTGGACTCGTTCGAGGAACCCGCCGCGCGGGTGGCGATCGCCGTCGGCACGGTCGTGTTCCTCGTCGCGCTCGGTGAGACCGTCGGGGTGCTGGCCGGCAGTCAGCTGAAGAACCGGATCCGCTCGCCGAAACTGTCCAGTGTGGACAGTACGCTCGGCGCGATCGTGCAGGGAATCGTGGTGTTCGTCGTTGCGTGGCTCATCGCGCTTCCGCTGACGAGCGTCGCCGCGCTGCCCGGGCTGGCACGGGCGATCAATCAGTCGTCGGTGCTCGGTGGCGTCAACGACGTCATGCCGGACGCGGCGCAGGGCCTGCCCGGCGAGCTGCGTGAACTGCTCGACGCCTCCGGATTCCCGTCCATTGTGGATCCGTTCCAGCAGGCGCCGGTGCGGGAGATCTCCCCTCCCGACGAGTCGTTGCCCGCCGACGCCGTCGTGCGCCAGGCGCAGCCGAGTGTGCTGAAGATCCGCGGCGTCGCCTCCTCGTGCTCCCGCTCGCTGGAGGGCAGCGGCTTCGTCGTAGCCCCGCAGCGCGTGATGACGAACGCCCACGTCGTCGCCGGAACCGACCAGGTCGCCGTCGAGACTCCCCAGGGCCGCGAGCCTGCCACGGTGGTGCACTTCGACCCGAGTACCGACCTCGCGGTGCTGGCCGTGCCCGGTCTCACCACGCGTCCGCTCGACCTGCGAGACGAGGACGCCGTCGAAGGTGATGACGCGATCGCGCTCGGCTACCCGCTCGACGGCCCGTACACCGCGTCACCGTTGCGGGTGCGGGAACGGATCAACCTGCGTGGTCCCGACATCTACGACGCCAACACCGTCCAGCGTGACGTCTTCACCGTCCGCGGGCAGGTGCGCAGCGGCAACTCCGGCGGCCCGATGGTCGACCCGGACGGCGACGTCATCGGCGTCGTGTTCGGCGCGTCGGTCGAGGACCCCGACACCGGCTTCGTGCTCACGGCCGACGAGGTGCGGGACGAGTACGAGCAGGCGCCCGCCTACGGCGGGGAGGTCGGCACGGGCTCGTGCACCTCGTGACGGATCGGGCCGGTGCCGCCTGACGGAGTGCTCTGCCGGTGCGGTCTACCGGCGCGGTCAGCCCGTGCGGTCAGCGGCCGCGGAGGAACGAGGCGAGGATCGCCGACGTCTCGGCGGGCGCTTCGAGGTGCGGGAAGTGGCCGACACCCGGCAGGGTGACGAACTCGGAGTGCGGGCCGCGCCACGGTGCCGAATCGCGTGCGGTGGACAGCAGCACGCACGGATCGTCCTCGCCGTGCAGTTGCAGGACGGGCATCGTCACGCGGGCGTCGACGTCGCGCCGGAACCGTCTGCCGTCGCCGCGGAACTGTGAGCGCAGTGCCCAGCGGTAGTACTCGAGTGCGCTGTGGGCGACACCGGGGATACGCATGGCGTGCCGCAGGGTCGCCGCGGTCTCGGTGAAGTCGTCGGTGCCGCGCCACGCCTCGCCCGACCACGACGCGAGCAGCTCACCGGTGTAGGCGGCGTTGTCGGTGACGAGACGTTTCTCCGGCGCCATCGGAACCTGGAACCGCAGCACGTGGCTCGACGCGCGGGCCTGTGCGCCTCGGCGTCCGAAGGGCAGCCGGCCTGCCGCCTGCCGCAGCGCCAGCGGATGCGCACCGCCCAGTACTCCGACCGACCGCACGACGCGCGGTCGCATCGCCGCGGCCGACCAGGCGAGCAGCCCGCCCCAGGAGTGGCCGACGACGTGTGCCGAGCGCAGCCCGAGCGCGCGGATCAGCCCCGCGACGTCCCCGGCGGCCGTCCACGCGTCGTAGCCCCGTGGCGGCTTGTCCGAGTCGCCGTATCCGCGCAGGTCGACGGCGACCACGCGGAATCCGGCCTCGGCGAGGTCACGTAGCTGGTGATGCCACGTCCACCACATGCCTGCGAACCCGTGCAGCAGCAACACGGGTTCGCCTGCGCCCGCCTCCGCCACGTGCAGCAGGATGCCGTTGGCGGACACGTCGCGATGCGTCCACGGGCCGGGGTACCGGACGGTCGACGGGTCGGGCGGGAGCACTTCCGGGATTCGGGACGGTAAGGGTCAGGACCGCGGAAGCGGTTCGCCCGGGGCCCCGGGCATCCCTTCGGCGACGTCGGCCGACTTGTGCTGCGGCTTCAGTGCCGCCGCCGATTCCTTGATGCTGTCGATCGACCGCTGTGGTGCGCGGACCTTCTTGAACTTCCGGTACCCCAGGAGGCCGCAGATCCCGGCGAACACCAGCATCAGCAGGAACACGATGCCGAATGCGGCCCAGCGCTGGAGCCACTCCGACAGCAGTTCGCCGAGGAAGAAAAAGAAGAAGAAGGAGCTGTAGAGCGCGACCACCGCGGCGATGATGAAGAAGATGCTGCCCTTGGTGGCCTTCTTGACCTCGCCGACAGTCTCGGCCTTGGCCAGCTCCAGCTCGGCGCGGAACAGCGTCGACATGTGCTGCGTCGCGTCCTTGACCAGCGAACCGATCGACGCGCCTTCGGCGGAGTCGGCCGCGGGATCCTCCGACAACGGGAGGTAGGGCACCCAGCCCCCGGCATCCCGGTTGTCGCCGTCGTTGAGTTCATGCTTCGGGCTGCTCACGCGCCTCATCGTGCCATGTTGATGGCGTCACGGTCGCGAAGGGCGCACGGGCGGTGTCGGTGTGGTGTGAAGTCGTCGCCGGATGTGTCGTCCGGCGGTCGGAGCCGGGTTCCGCCGAACGGGTGAGTATGTCAGTTGACGCCCATCACGATCGGTAGCGTCCGGGGAGTATTGTTGAGTATTGGCCGGAAAGACGGGCAAAACCCGCCAAAGTACGCAAGATCGGACAGTAATCAACATGTCGGGTGTCGACACTGAACCCGCCGGCGCGGGATCCGCAGGCAGCGGGAACGAGAAGACCTTCTTCGGGCATCCCCGGGGGCTCGCCAATCTGTTCGGCGTCGAGATGTGGGAGCGATTCTCGTTCTACGGGATGCTCGGCATCTTGCCGCTGTACCTCTACTTCTCCGCCGCCGACGGTGGCCTGGAGATGGACAGGGGCACAGCACTCGGCATCGTCGGTGCGTACGGCGGTCTCGTCTACCTGTCGACGATCCTCGCCGCCTGGATCGCCGACCGCCTCTTCTCCGCCGAGCGGACGCTGTTCTACAGCGCCGTGATCATCATGATCGGTCACCTCGCGCTCGCGGTGCTGCCCGGTTACGCGGGTGTCGGGGCCGGTCTGCTGTGTGTCGCGCTCGGCAGCGGTGGCGTGAAGGCCAACGCCACCGCGGTGCTGGGCACGCTCTACAGCGAAGGCGACGAGCGCCGCGACGCCGGTTTCACGATCTTCTACATGGGCGTCAACCTCGGTGCGTTCGTCGGCACCGCGCTCACCGGATTCTTCCAGCACACGGTCGGATTCCACGTCGGCTTCGGCCTCGCGGCCGCGGGCATGGCGCTGGGTCTGATCCAGTACTCGATCGGCCGCTCCAACCTCGGCGAGACCTCCCGGATCGTGCCGAACCCGCTGCCCGCCTCGCGCCGCCCGCTGGTCGCGCTGGTGTTCGTGGCGGTCGCCGTCGCCTGCGTACTGCTCGTGCTTACCGGCGCGGTCACCGCGCAGAACCTCGGCGACGTGGCGGTGTGGGTCGCGGGCCTCGCGGCCGCCGCGCTCTTCGTGATCCTGCTGACCAGCAGCCGGGTGAGCAGCGTCGAGCGCAGCCGCGTGATGTCGTTCATCCCGATGTTCGTGGCCAGCGCCGCGTTCTTCGCGCTGTTCCAGCAGCAATTCACCGTGCTCGAGGTGTACTCGGACGAACGCCTCAACCGGGACCTGTTCGGCTGGGAGATGCCGATCTCGTGGGTGAACCTGATCAACCCGGTGTTCATCCTGATCCTGGCACCGATCTTCGCCACAGTGTGGGCCAAGCTCGGCCACCGGCAGCCGTCGACGCCGATGAAGTTCGCACTCGGCACCGGCGTGATGGGCGTGGCATTCCTGCTGTTCCTGCCGATGGCCGGCGGCGAGGGCAACACGAGCCCCCTGCTGGCGATCGTCGGCATCCTGGCGACGTTCACGGTGGCGGAGATGTTCCTGTCGCCGGTCGGTCTCTCGCTGTCGACGAAACTCGCACCGCAGGCGTTCCGCGCCCAGATGGTGGCGCTCAACTATCTGTCGGTGTCGCTGGGTACGGCGTTGTCCGGCTCCCTGGCCGAGTACTACTCGACGGACGGTGAGGCGTCGTACTTCGGGACGGTCGGCGGTGTGGCGCTCGGCATCGGCGTGCTGATCGCGGTGCTCTCGCCGTACATCCGCAAGCTGATGGCCGGGGTGCGGTAGCCCGTACCGCTGCGCCGGTCGAGCTGCCGATACGCGGGTCGGCGCGTTCCCCGATGTCGCCGCAAACCGGTATGAAGGACCCATGCGACAGCGCGAACACACGTACACGCTGACTGTGCGGTGGAGAGGCGACCGCGGTACGGGCACGTCGGGCTACCGCGACTTCGGTCGCGAACACGACGTGATCGCCGAGGGGAAACCGCCACTGGCCGGGTCGGCCGACCCCTTCTTCCGCGGCGACGCCGACCGTTGGAACCCCGAGGAGTTGCTGCTCGCGGCCCTCGCCCAGTGCCACATGCTGTCGTATCTCGCGCAGTGCGGGCAGGCCGGTGTGGTCGTCACCGGTTACGCCGACGAACCGGTCGGCACGATGACCGAGACGCTCGGGGTCGGCGAGTTCACGTCGGTGCTGCTGCGTCCGGTCGTCACGGTCGCCGATGGTGCGATGGCCGACCGGGCTCGAGCGCTCCACGAACCAGCCCACGAGGCGTGTTTCATCGCGCGGTCGGTGAACTTCCCGGTGCGTCACGAAGCCCGCATCGACATCGCCGCCGATGCGGACCTCGGCTAGTTCGGTCGCCGAGGTCACACCGAGGCGCGGTCACACCGAGGAGCCGCGACCGCGCCGGCGGGCCGTCCTGTTCACTGCTCCAGTTCGGCCAGCTGCTTCTTCGCCTCTTCGAGCTGGGCCTCGAGCTCGGCCACACGGGCCTGCTGCTGCTCCTTCGCGGCGTTGATGACCTCGTCGATCGGCGTCGACAACTGCTCGTGCAGTTCCTTCGCCGCACGCGACACGGCCGAGGCCGTCACGGCCAGTCCACGGGTCACCCACTTGCTGCCGTGCTTGAGCTCGGCCTGCCATTCACCATCCGCCGTTCCGGTGACGGTGAGGGTCAGCTCGACGGTGCGGGTCTTGCGTGCGCTGGTCCCTTTGGAGCGGCCGCGCTTGGGTTTGGCGTCGTCGGCGGACTGTCCCTCACCGGGCTGTGCCTCGGCCTGCTGCTCTCCGGTCGACGTCGTGTCGTTGGGCGCTTCGGCCGACGCCTCGGCCGAGTCAGCCGGCGTCGCGGCCGCTTCGGAGCCAGGGTTATCGCTGGTCAACGACGTTTTGACGGCCTCGTCGGTCGTGCTGATAGTCGCGCCGGCGGCGGCTTCGGTGGTGGCTTCGGTGGCGGCTTCGGCATTCATCGCGGGCAGGTCCCCTCGAAACGTCCGGCAGTGGCACCCGCAGTGTAGAACACTCGTTCGACATTCTGTCCAGCCGGGTACTAGGGGCTTGGAGAAATGGCGTTAACAAAATTCCGAAAAGTGTGGTGCAGATCTCATACGCCCAGGTGGCGTGCGCGTCCGTTGTGTCCGGATGGCGATGTGAAGCCTTTTCGGATACGTAGGGCGCGTCGGTGTCTCTTCCTGGGGCAAACCGGTACAGACCTCGTATACGTAGCCCGATGGAGTGATCCCTCGATCGGGCTGTGCCCTGGGAAAACAGTTCATCGTTGCAGCTCGGGGCCGTATTGAAAATAAGCAACGCATTTGATCGAAACTTGCAGCGGGGATAACAATGCGAACCGTCGCGTACGCGAACAGTAACCCCGTGCGCCGGTACCCCCTGTGCACGTAGCGAGAGCCGTACTGGGGTTGCGCCGGATGGAGCCGGCTGCCCGGGCGCTCGAGTACGAGGAGCGCCAACGGGCGGGTCTGCGGGGACGGTCGCACATCGCGTGGGCGACGCACCACTGAACGCTCCACACCTCGCACCTTCGTGTGCCTAGTTGCAGGACGTGATCGATGGAAAGGCGTAGCAACGCCGGTCGTCCCGGTTCCGCCGGGCGTGACGCCGGTGTGTCCGCCGGGTTCGGGGCCGCGTACCGGAGGCGGCCTCGCTCATTGGCGGCCGTTGTTGGCGCGGCGGTACTCGCGCTCGTCGTGACCGCGTGCGGCGGCGGTGACTCCGCGGCCGGCGACGGGCAGGACACCAAGCCGGTGGCCGTGACCGAGGAGCAGCTCGCGAAGCTGCCGGACGCCACGACCCACGGCGATCTCGAGCAGGCTCCCGCCGACCCCGCGAAGGGGGACACGTCGGCGAGCAAGGACGGCACCGGAACGGTGCTGCACCCGAAGCAGGCCGTGGCGGTGTACGACAAACCGAGCGGTAAGCCGTTCGCGAAGCTCCCCACCAAGCAGATTTCGTCGCCGACGTGGGTCCCGGTCATCGCAGAGAAGGGCGACTGGGCGCAGATCCTGCTGCCCACGCGTCCGAACGGCGCCAGCGGCTGGGTCCACACCACCGACGAGACGGTCGAAGAGGCGCGCAACGACTTCGCCGTCACGGTGCACCGCGACGACTTCACCCTCGAGATCACCGAGAAGGGTGAGCAGATCGGGGAATGGACCATCGGGGTCGGGAAGGACGAGCACCCGACGCCGACGGGGCGGCAGTACATCATCGCTTCCATCGAGGAGCAGGTGAACGACTACAGCCCCATCGTGCTTCCACTGAGTTATCACTCGGAGTCGCACGAGACGTACGGCGGTGGCCCCGGCACCGTCGGCATCCACACGTGGCCGGACAACAGCTTCGTTGGCAAGGCCAACAGCGACGGCTGCATCAGGGTCACGAAAGAGGCCCTGGACGAGCTCGTCAAGCTGCCGTTGGGAACGATCGTCGAGGTCGTCTGACGCCCCTCCCACGGCAGTGCCCCACCGGTAACGGGCCCCCGCCCGGAAACCCGACCCGAATGCACGACCGGAAATCGAAAGGTACTTCCTTGTCGAAGAAGAAGACTGCCGCGCTCGGCGCAGGCGTCCTGTCCGCCGCCCTCGTCGGTGGTGTCATGTTCGCGCCGTCGGCGCTCGCGCAGACCGAGGACTCGGCTTTCGGCATCTCCGCCAGCGGCCTGATCGACATCGCCAAGACGCCGTACGTCGAGGGTGAGGGGTCCGAGACGGTCGCCGGCACCGAGGTGCCGGGTCTGGCCGCGGCGACGGTGCTCAACGCCGAGGCGTCCCCGAACTACGCGTATGCGGATGTTGCCAACCTCAGCGTCCTCCCCGGCGACGTCGAGGGCCTTCCGGAGCTCCCGGGCGGTTCGCCCCTGGTTGCGGCGACCGGGACCATCAGCGCCGAGTGCGACAACGGCGAGATGAGCTCGAACATCACCACGCTGACCATCGCCGGGCACGAAGTCCCGATCAACAACCTCGAGCCGAACACGACGGTGCTGCCCGAGCAGCTCGGCGGCGTCGCCCAGGTCACCCTGAACCAGCAGACCGACAACACCGTCACGGCGGTCCACATCGAGCTGCTGGAAGGCGTCCCGGGCCTGTCGGACGTCGCCGGGCAGACGATCGACATCGCGTCGGCGACCTGCACCGCCGACGACGGCGATGACGGCGGCGACGGCGACAACGGTGGCGGCGACGGTGACAACGGCGGCGACAACGGCGGCGACGACGGCGGCAACGGCGGCGGCGGCGACGGTGACGGCGGCGACAACGGTGACGGTGGCGACGAGGCCGGCCCCGACGGTGCCGCCCCGGCTCCGACCCCGCAGCCCGGCCACCTGGACGTGACCGGCTGACACATCCCCCAGGGGATCTCCGCACATAAGAAAGCGGCCTCCACAGTGGACATCCACTGTGGAGGCCGCTTTCGTGTGCGACCGAGTCGGCTCAGTCGTCCGAACCGGACGAGAGGCCCTTCGAGATCTGGTCCATGACCGAGCTGTCGGCGAGCGTGGTGACGTCGCCGACCTCGCGGTTCTCGGCCACGTCGCGCAGCAGCCGACGCATGATCTTGCCCGAACGGGTCTTCGGCAGCTCCGGCACGACCATGATCTGTCGCGGCTTGGCGATCGGGCCGATCTCCTTCGCCACGTGGTTGCGCAGCTCCTGGATCGCCTCGTCGCCCGCCTGTGCCGCGTCACCGCGCAGGATCACGAACGCCACGATGCCCTGGCCCGTCGTCGAGTCGCTCGCACCGACCACCGCGGCCTCGGCCACCGTCGGGTGCGACACGAGCGCCGACTCGACCTCCGTGGTGGAGATGCGGTGACCGGAGACGTTCATGACGTCGTCGACCCGGCCCAGCAGCCAGATGTCGCCGTCGTTGTCGTACTTCGCGCCGTCGCCCGCGAAGTAGTAGCCCTGATCGGCGAACCGCGACCAGTACGTGTCCTTGAATCGCTGGTCGTCACCCCAGATGCCGCGCAGCATCGACGGCCACGGCTTGTCCAGCACCAGGTAGCCGCCGCCACCGTTGCCGACCTGCTGGCCCGCGTCGTCGACCACCTTCGCCGAGATGCCCGGCAGCGGCTGCTGCGCCGAACCCGGCTTGGCGTGCGTGACCCCGGGCAGTGGCGAGATCATGATCGCGCCCGTCTCGGTCTGCCACCACGTGTCGACGATCGGGCAGTTGCCGCCGCCGATGTTCTCGCGGAACCACATCCATGCTTCGGGGTTGATCGGCTCACCCACCGAGCCGAGCAGTCGCAGCGACGACAGGTCATAACCCGCCGGGATCTCGGCGCCCCACTTCATGAACGTGCGGATCAGCGTCGGCGCCGTGTAGTAGATCGACACCTTGTAGTTCTGGATGATCTCCCAGTGCCGGCCCTCGTGCGGGGTGTTCGGCGTGCCCTCGTAGACGACCTGCGTCGCACGGTTCGCGAGCGGGCCGTACACGATGTACGAGTGGCCGGTGACCCAGCCGATGTCGGCCGTGCACCAGTAGACGTCCTCGCCCGGCTTGTGGTCGAACACCGCGTTGTGCGTGTAGGCCGCCTGCGTCAGATAGCCGCCCGACGTGTGCAGGATCCCCTTCGGCTTACCCGTCGTGCCCGAGGTGTACAGGATGTACAGCGGGTGCTCCGAGTCGAACGCCTCGGGCTTGTGCTCGGCGGACTGGGAGCCGACCAGCTCGTCCCACCAGACGTCGCGGCCCTCGGTCCACGGCGCGTCGTCCTCGAGATCACTGCCGGTGCGCCGGACCACGATGACCTTCTCGACGCTGGCCGCGCCGTCGAGCGCCTCGTCGACGTTCGCCTTCATCGGTGCCGCCTTGCCTCGGCGGTACTGCCCGTCCGAGGTGATGACTACCTTGGCCTCGGCGTCGTCCACCCGCTGGCGCAGCGCGCTCGGCGAGAACCCGCCGAAGACCACGCTGTGCAGCGCGCCGATCCGGGCGCACGCCAGCATCGCGACGATCGCCTCCGGGATCATCTGCAGCTGGATCGCCACCCGGTCACCGGCGGTGACGCCGAGCGAGGTCAGCGCGTTCGCTGCCTTCGACACCTCGTCCTTGAGCTGGGAGTACGTGATGTCGCGCGTGTCGCCCGGCTCGCCGATCCAGTGGATGGCCGTCTGGTCGCCGTGGCCCGCCTCGACGTGCCGGTCGACACAGTTGTACGCCACGTTGAGCTTGCCGCTGACGAACCACTTGGCGAACGGGGCGTCCGACCAGTCCACGACCTGCGTCCACTTCGTGTTCCAGTGCAGGCGTTCGGCCTGCTTCGCCCAGAACGCCTCGCGGTCGGCGTCGGCCTCCGAGTACCACTCAGCCGTCGCGTTGGCCGCCGCCGCGAACTCCGGGCTCGGAGGGAAACTCCGGCTCTCGGTCAACAGGTTGTCGAGTGCCGGCGACTGCTCTGTCGTCATCTGCAAGGCCTCCTGGTCGTTGCTCAGGCGCACGCGTCGTCGTTCCTGCGCCTGCCTGTGAAGTTAGTACCGCACGAGACAGGTTGCAGCCACGTTCGCCCACCCACAAGGCCCCGCGCTCGTTGCGGGCGCCCTGGGCGATGAGCGGCTGACGAACGGTCGGCGCATATGCTCGCCGGAGTGTGCAAGCGACGCGGGAGGATGGACAGTGGCCGAGAGTGAGCCGGAGCGTGAGGTGCTCACATGGGATCTGTTCGGGGCGGCGAGCCGTGAGCTCGCCACGGCGGTGGCCGACAGCGGGTTCCGGCCCGATCTGATCCTGTCGATCGCCCGCGGAGGCCTGTTCGTGGCCGGCGCGCTCGGGTACGCGCTCGACGTGAAGAACCTGCACGTCATGAACGTCGAGTTCTACACGGGCGTCGACGAGCGACTCGACCTGCCGGTGATGCTGCCGCCGGTCCCGAACGCCGTGGACCTGGCGGGTGCGAAGGTGCTGGTGGCCGACGACGTCGCCGACACCGGTGCGACGCTGAAACTGGTGCGCGACTTCTGTGCCGACGAGGTGGCGGAGGTGCGCTGCGCCGTCGTGTACGAGAAACCCGTGTCGACGGTGGCGTGCGACTACGTGTGGCGGCGGACCGACCGATGGATCAACTTCCCGTGGTCGACCGAACCGCCCGTTGTGACGAGGGAAGGTCAGGTGCTGGACGCATGAGTCAGCCGGCTGCAGCTGGAGACCCGCTCGCGCCACTCGTCGAACTCGACGGGGTCGCCGAGGCGGCGAAATCGGCCCAGGACGCGGTGTTCGCCGTCCACCGGTACGGCGTGAACCTGCGCGAGGGCTCGGCGACCGCCGCCGAGGCCTCGGTGCGCGCCGCGCGCTCCTCGGCGGGCGTCGAGGGTGTCGACCCGGAGATCCCCGACGAGGGCGAGGTGCGCGATCCGGTGCTTGCCGGTGCGCTGCGGGTGGCGAAGGCGACCGAGACGCTCCTGCCGACGTGGCGCCGCGCCCCGATGCAGGCGCTCGCCAGGATCCATGTCCTTGCCGCGGCGGACCTGACGTCCGATCCCGATGCGCTGGGCAGGCCCGATCCCGCGGCGTCGCCGCGGCTGGAGCTGCTCGGCCAGCTCGTCACCGGCGGAACGAAGGTGCCCGCGGCGGTGCTCACGGCCGTCGTCCACGGCGAACTGCTGACGCTGCGGGCGTTCGGCAGCGCCGACGGTGTGGTCGCGCGCGCGGCCGCACGGCTGACGATGGTGGCGAGCGGCCTCGATCCGAAGTCGCTCACCGTGCCCGAGGTCGCCTGTTTCCGCAGGCAGGAACGGTATGCCGAGACGGCGGCCGCGTTCGCCTCCGGAGAGCCCGACGGCGTGCGGGACTGGCTGCTGTTCTGCTGCGCGGCGTTCGAAGCGGGCGCCCGCGAAGCACAGAGCATCGCCGACGCCGCCGCCTGAGAGTCGGCCCCGCCTGCGGAGTGCCGGCCGGGCCGGGTGTCCGGGTATCGGGTGAGCGGGTGCGGCCGGCGGACGTGCGGCAGGGCTCCTCGTGGTCGGGGCGGCGACTCAGGACGCGCGGGGGCGGATCTCGTCGAGTGCGTCGCGGACGTGCCCGCCGTTGTGGTCGAGCGCGTTGGCCGCGGTCGTGACGTCGACGTCGCCGAGCAGGTGGACGAGCGCCACCTTGAGGTCGCCGTCGGCCCTGGTCAGCGCCTCGTCGCACTCCTGCTCGGCCGCACCGGTCGCCTCGCCGAGAATGCGCAGCGTACGACCGCGCAACTTCGCGTTCGTGGCGAGCATGCCGACCATGAGATTCGAGTAGGTCCGGCCGAGCTTGACCATCGTGGCCGTGGAGAACGCGGTCAGCACCATCTTCTGCGCCGTGCCCGCCTTCATCCGGGTAGACCCGGCCACGGCTTCGGGGCCCGTGTCCACGACGATCGGCACGTCGACCTCGGCGGGCACCGGCGCGGACGGATTGTCCGACACCAGCCCCGTGTGCGCGCCGAGTCGCTTGGCCTCCTTGAGGGCGCCGAGTACGTACGGTGTGCGCCCCGAAGCGGTCAGGCCCAATACGAAATCGCCCGGAGCGACGGACTCCGCGATCTCGGCGGCACCCGCCGACTCGTCGTCCTCGGCGTTCTCCACGGGCAGCCGGAGCGCACGTTCGCCCCCTGCGTGGTGGGCGACGAACCAGTCGGAGGGAACGTTGTAGGTCGGCACCAGTTCGGCGGCGTCGAGCACCGCGAGCCTGCCCGACGTGCCCGCGCCCACGTAGTGCACCCTGCCGCCGCCACGCAACGCCGCAACCGCATGGTCGACCGCTGTGGCGAGGACATCGAGCACACTCTGCACGGCACCGGCGACCTGCGCGTCCTCGGCGTTGATCGCCGACAGGATGCCGTGGGTCGACATCCGGTCGATGTCGGTCGTGCGCGGATTGCGTTGCTCGGTCGGCGATTCGACGTGTGCGATCGTCGCGACCTGCTGCGGACCCGCGTTCGTCGTGCGGGATGCCATGTTTCTCACCGTTTCAGTCCTCACCCGGCCTCTTGCCGGCCGGGTTGTCATCGGGTGCGCCGCCGCCCGTCGGGACGGGTACCGAGCCTGTGGGTGCCGACCGCGTCGCGAGTGGCGTCGAGCGCCTTCACGGCGTCGTCCATGTGCTGTTGCGCGATGCCGATGAACAGGCAGTCGATGACCGTCAGCTGGGCGATCCGGCTGGCGGTGGCACCCGAGCGGAAGGTCGTCTCCCGTGCCGCGGTGGTGAGCACGTGGTCGGCGACCTCTGCGATCGGCGAACGCGGGAAGTTCGTCAGCGCGACCGTCGTCGCTCCGTGTTCCTTCGCCGCCCGCAGCGCCTCGACGGTGTCGGTCGTCGCGCCCGAGTGCGAGATGCCGACGGCGACGTCGCCCTCGCCGAGCACGGCTGCCGACGTCAACATGATGTGCGTATCGGACCAGGAGAAGCTCACCCTTCCGATGCGATGCAGCTTCTGCTGCAGGTCGGCGGCCACGAACGCGCTCGCACCGACGCCGTAGACGTCGACGCGGCCCGCGCCTGCCATCACATCGACGACCTGCTGCAATCGGTCGACGTCGAGCTGTTCGGCGGTCTCCTCGACGGCCCTGGCATCGGTGAACCCGATCTTGCCGACGATCGAGGCGAGATCGTCGTCGTAGGAGATGTCGCCGCCGTGTACCTGCGGGGTGCGTGCCGCCGAGCGGGCCGTGTCCGCGGCGAGCGCGATGCGCAGCTGCGGGTATCCGCCGACGCCGATCGCCTTGCAGAACCGGGTGACGGTCGTCTCGCTGGTGTTCGCCGCCAGTGCGACTTCGGTGATGCTGCGTCGGGACACGGTCGTCGGGTCGTCGAGGACAACCTTGGCGACACGCTGTTCGGCCTTCGCGAGGCCCGGCAGCAGTGAGCGGATGCGAACCAGCGGGCTGCCGTCCGGGTCGGCCGATTCCGGAGCCGTCGCGGCCACGGGGTCGTCCGCAGTGTCCGGCAAAGGTTCATCACCTACAGGTCCCGTTGGAAAATTCCTTACTGCTGGCGTCTGCGACAAGGTTACCCACACCCTCCAGTCGATTGCAGCCCCTGGCGCGTCCCCCGTCGACCCGGCCGTCCGAACCATCGTTGCTTAGAAAGTCGCCAACCGCCTAGGGGACGTTAGACACAGCGTCTTAACGACTTGGCAACGTCACCTGCGGCTATGTGCCGGTAGCAGAGAGCGATTCAGTATGGTTTGCACGTTTCTTCGGTGGGGTGGTGACGATCGCTGCGCGTCTGCACACCCGTGCGGCACGTGCGGTCGACGCGGCCGGGTGGCCCACATCGAACGTCGTGAATCTGCTGGTGAATGGCCAACAATCGCCCGTCATCACTGTCTCCTCGAATGTGCACCGGGTGTCACTCGGCGCCGGTGCCGAATCGCCGCCGCAGGCACATCGGCCCGGCGGCCGCTTCAACACCATGGATGCCCATATCCGAGGTGCGATACGCGTCGACGCGTGTAATGCGCGTGAGTTGCCGGTCGGCGCCCGTACAACGCGAGGCGGCCCCGGGTGCAGTGCAGCACTGCACCCGGGGCCGCCTCGGTGACGTGACTTCGTGCGGGGACCTGGGTTACGAACCGGGTCGATGGGAGACCGGCTTCGGCCGCAGCCCGCCGTTGTCCGACTTCGCATCGTCGCCGGAGCCCGCCGGGTTGCCGGCGCCGCCGCCGTTGCCGGACTTGCCGCCGCCGTTGCCGTTCTCCGGCTTGTCGTCCTGTCCCGGAGTGCGGAACCACGAGCCTCCGCCGGCGTTCGGCTTGGCCTTCAGTGCCCGCGACATGGCGGTCGCCCACCCTTCGCGAGCGTCGTTGATCGAACCCCACTCGCGAGTCGGGTGCACCCGGTTGGTCAGCAGGATGGCCATCGACTGCGAACTCGGGTCGATCACGAACGACGTGCCCGTGTAACCCGTGTGGCCTGCGGTGACGGGTGACGACAGTTCACCCATGTACCAGTCCTGGTCGAGTTCGAATCCGAGCCCGTGAGCGTGGTCGGGGAACTCCTGGTTGCGGTTCGTGAGCATGTCGCGAACGCTGCGTTCCTTCAGGATCCGCTCACCGCCGTAGACGCCGCCGTTCAGCAGCGCCTGCCCGAGTACACCCATGTCGCGGACGGTCGAGAAGATGCCGGCGTGACCGGCGACGCCGTCGAGCGACCAGGCGTTCTCGTCGTGTACGACACCGCGGATCATGCCGCGATCCGGCTCGGACTGGTACTCCGTCGCCGCGATGCGGTCCCGCTCCGAGGCCGGCGGGTTGAACCCCGTGTCGGTCATCCCGAGCGGGGCCGTGATGTTGTCGTGAACGTAGTGGTCGAGCCGCTTACCGGTGAGCTTGCCGACGAGTTCGCCGAGGGTGATCAGGTTCAGATCGGAGTACTCGTACTCGGTTCCCGGTTCGTTCACGGGCTCGGCCGAGAGGACCGCGCCGATGCGCGAGGTGCGGTCCGGGTAGTCCTCCCACAGCGGCATCGTGGCCTGCAGTCCCGACGTGTGGGTCAGCAGCTGCTCGACGGTGATCGAGTCCTTGCCGTTCGACCCGAACGCGGGCAGGTACCGCGCGACGGGTGCCGACAGCTCGACGTCGCCGCGCTCGACCAGCTGCATCACCGCGACCGAGGTGAACAGCTTGGTGACCGATGCCATGTCGAAGATGGTGTTCTCGCGCATGCGAACCTGTTGGTTCGGCGGCAGCTCGTTGCCGTCACGGTCGAAGCGCACCGCGCCTCCCGCCGAGAACTTGCCCACGACTTTGCCGTCGTGGGCGAGCAGTCCGGTGGCGCCCGAGTACATCGGGTGGCCGTCGACGGCATCCGACGCGGTCAACTCCGCCAGCCTGCGCTCCGCCTGGCGGACGGGCCGCGGGTCCACGCCCGCGTCCTTGGGCTTGGCGTGAGCGAGCGCGCCCGCCGTCGGCGACAGCGCGGTACGCGGCCCGTCGAACCGGCCTTCGTCCGGTGTCGCCGCCGCCGCGGTGGTCGTGCTTGTCAGGACGAAGACAGCCGTCATCGCCACGATTCTGCCTCGCACGCGAGTAATCCCCCTACCGGTAGATCAGATACTGCTCCCGGTTCCGGCGGAATCCGTCGATCTCATCGGCCCAGGAACCGATGATCTCGTCGGTGCCTGCGCCGGCGTTCACCATACTGCGGAGGCGATCGGAACCGAAGAGTTTGTCGATGAAGTTGTCCTCGCGCCACCCGAACAGCTTGGGGTGCACTCGTTTCGCCGTAACGATCATGGCGATGCCCGTGCGAATGGGCTCGAACGCGTGCGGGTCGGTGATGTTCAGCTGAACGCCACCGCATTGTTCGTCGGTGAATTTGCCGAACGTCGGCACGAAGTACGTTTCCCGGAACGATACACCGGGAAGGTTCTGTTCCTGGAGTGCTTCACGCCACTTCCAGTCGACCCCGGGTGCGCCCAAGATCTCGAACGGCGACGTGGTGCCCCGCCCTTCCGAGAACACGGTTCCCTCAAAAAGGCAGGTGCCGGGGTATGCCAGCGCGGTGTTCGGCGTCGGCATGTTCGGGCTCGGGGGCGTCCAGACAAGATCGGTTTGCGAGAACAAACGATCACGTTTCCAGCCGCGAGTCTCGATGACGTCCAGATTATCGAGTTTTCCGCCGTCCTCGGGCAGGAATTCGTTGTTGAACAATCGCGCCAGTTCGCCCGCCGTCATGCCGTGCTGCAGGACGATCGGCTTCAGTCCGACGCCGGAGCTGAATTTCGGGTCGAGCGTCGGACCGAACGCCGAGCCCCCGATGGGGTTGGGCCGGTCGAGAACGACGAACTCCACCCCGACCCGTGCGGCCGCGGCCATGCCCTCGTACATCGCCCAGATGTAGGTGTAGAAGCGGGAACCCACATCGGCGATGTCGAAGACGACCGTGTCGACACCCGATTTGCGATACATCCGGGCGAGTTCGTCGATCGTGGCGCCGTAGGCGTCGTAGACGGGGACACCGGTGCGAGGGTCCTCGTAGTCACCTTCGGAGCCGCCGGCCTGCGCGCTGCCCCGGAATCCGTGTTCCGGGCCGAACGCGGCGACCGGGCGGACACCCGCCGCGATCAGCGAATCGACGATGTGATCGCCACTGACCAGCACGCCGGTGGGATTGGACAGCACACCCACCTTGCGTCCGGCGAGGCGCTTCCAACCGTCGTCGGCGAGAACGTCGGCGCCGGGCCGCACGGCGCGCCCCGGGACGGGGCCGGACCGGCCGGCGGCGTCGCCTGCCGTACCCGGGCGCGGGGCCGCGGATGCGAGCTGGGACCCCGAGGTCAGCAGGGGTGTCGCGAGGGCGCTCGCGGTCAGGAACGTGCGTCGGTTCAAAGGCATGTCATCACCAGGTCAGACCGTGGCCGAAGGGGTAGCGGGTCGTGTCGGGGTCGTCCCCGGCCGGAATCGTCACCGGCAACTTGCCTTGCGGGGCCTGCTGGCCGAGCAGCACCTGCGCGAGTGAGGTCATGGAAACGTCCCGCCAGTCGTATGTGGCGAGCCATGTCGGGACGTCGACGTAGCCGGGGTCGTAGGGCTCCTGGACCGAGACTGCCACGACGTTCGCGTCCGTGGCCAACAACTCGTGCAGCAGGTCACGTTGCGCCGCATCACCCGAGAGTCCGTTCGTGAGGACGACGACCGTGTCGGCGTCACCCGCTGCGTTCACTGCACGCCGGATCGTCGCCTCGTCGGGTTCGGCGCCGGTCGGCAGCGCCGTGGCCGAATCGCCGAGTTTCGAGGCGAGCGACTCGACCGGACGGGCCGGGTAACCGGGGTAGTCGAGGTTGTTCCAGCCGGTCACCAGCGTCTTGCCCTGGCCGGTCAGTGGCAGCACCTCGTCGTCGTTGCGCAGCAGCGTCGGCGCCTTGTCCGTGGCGGCCTGCACCGTTTCGCGGTTGGCCGGCGTGCCGACCTTCTTGTCCACGGCACCGACGTTGACCATCGGCGCTTCGGGAATGCCGCGCTCGGCCTTCAGTTCGAGAATGCGCAGCACGCTCTTGTCGATGCGCTCTTCGGTGATGCGGCCGTTGTTCACTGCGTCCAGCACGCCGTTGACGGCGACGTCGAGGTCCGGCGGCATCAGCATCTGGTCGACACCCGCTTCGAGTGCAAGTACCGGGATCTCACTGTCGGGGTGCATCTCCCGGACGCCCTGCATCTGCAGCGAGTCTGTGACGACGACGCCGTCGTAGCCGAGTTCCTCGCGCAGCAGGCCGGTCATGATCGGTTTCGACAGCGTGGCCGGCTCCCCCGACGGGTCGAGGCTGGGCACCCGGATGTGCGCGGTCATGATCGAGTCGATGCCCGCGTCGACGGCCGCCTTGAACGGCGGCAGGTCGATCTCGCGCCATTCCTGCTCGGTGCGGTCGATCGTCGGCAGGCTGGTGTGGCTGTCGGTCGCCGCGTCGCCGTGCCCCGGGAAGTGTTTGGCCGAACTCGAGACGGTCGCCGTATCGCTGCCCGAGTCCTGGTATCCGTGGACCTGCGCGCTCACGAAGTCGCTCGCCAGCTGAGGGTCCGCGGAGAAGGACCGCGAACCGATGATCGGGTTCGCAGGGTTGGAGTTGACGTCGGCGACCGGCGCGAAGTCCTGGTTGATGCCCATGGCGCGCAGCTCGGAGCCGGTGACGGCTGCAGTGGCCTTCGCGGCCTCGGTGTCGCGGCCCGCGCCGAGTGCCATCGGGCTCGGCTGCTCCGTCGCGGGCTCACCCACGCGCGTCACGCGCCCGCCTTCCTGGTCCACCGAGACGATCAGTGGCACGCCGGAATCCGTGGCGAGCGCCGCCCGCTGGAGACCGTTGGACAGCTTCGCGACCTGTTTCGGGCGCTCGATGTTGTCCGTGCCGCCGTGATTGAAGTAGATGACTCCGCCCGGCTGGTACTTGCGGACGACGTCGGACGGCGTGTCCACGCCGTACTTCTCCTGGTTGCCCGCGTGCTTCTCGTTCGGCGCCTGTCCCCAGACGTCGGCGACGAACAGCTGCCCCACCTTCTGCTCGAGCGTCATGTCGCGCAGTGTGCGTTCGGCCCAGCTCACGGTGCTGTCCGGACCGGCCTGTGCCGGAGGGTTCGCGGAGACCTCGGAGCCTGCGGCGGATGCACCGACACCGCCGGTGACGACGAGCAGTCCCGTGAGCGTGGCAGCGGCATAGCTGTTCCTCCTGCGCGGGGAAGCAGGTTTTGTCACGAAATCCCTCCAGTGAGCGTGTGGATGTGGGAAATCCACGAAAGCGTCGGCACCGGAAAGCTAGGCGAGCACGATAGGCCCGTCAATGGACGAACGTCGCGCACCGTCACGAATGGACCGTTCCTTCCGGAAAACGGCAGGAACGGTCCACTCATGACATGCCGATGGGGG
Source organism: Prauserella salsuginis (assembly GCF_024648885.1). Lineage (GTDB taxonomy): Bacteria > Actinomycetota > Actinomycetes > Mycobacteriales > Pseudonocardiaceae > Prauserella > Prauserella salsuginis. The sequence continues at coordinate 496,158 of NZ_JANBBF010000010.1, forward strand.
AACGGAATCCGCCATTCGCGGACTCGTTCACAACCACGGAAGCGTGGCGGGCCTCGGCGCCGCGCTGATCGCGCGAACGGCGTGCTGCGGTATCGACGGGAAGCAGAATCGGTGACCGACTCGGGCCGCCTTCGGTGCGGTGCGGGCTGCTTTCGGTCCGAGGCGGATCCGGCGGCGCGGGGTGCGGAAGAGGGAGGTGCGGGCTCGGCACAGGTCGCCCGGTGTACGGCCGGGCACCAGGTGCGCGGCGCAGCACTGGGAGCACGGACCTGCACAGGGCGCGCTGCGCGGGCCGGCAGGCGCCGCAGACCGGGCGCGAACGAGGCTGCGAGGCTGCGCCGACAGGCAGGGCGCGAACAGGCAGGGCGCGAACAGGCAGGGCGCGAACAGGCAGGGCGCGAACAGGCAGGGCGCGAACAGGCAGGGCGCGAACAGGCAGGGCGCCGGTCGGCCGGCGCGGGAGGGGTGGCGCGGCGCTCAGGTCACGACACACAGCGCCGCGACATGTCACGACACACAGCGCCGCGACATGTCACGACACGCAGCGGCGCGACACGCAGCACCACGACACACAGCACCACGACACACTGGGCGCGGTGGGTGGGGTCGGATGCACGTGGTGCACACAGGTGTGGCCCGCCGACGATGTCGACGGGCCTCACCTCGCGCGAGCGCCTGGGCGACCAAGCTGCAACGTGTGTCGCATCTTTTGGGGTACTAGGCGTCCGGCGTCCCGGTGACGCAGTCCCACGGCGACGAAGCCTTACGCGGCGTGCCCAGCGTGGGTACCCGGTACTCGCGCACGGAGATCGATCGGGGTGGATCGGGCTTATCTTCGCCGGATCCCTGGCCGGTTCGACGTCCGCACCTCCAGTTGTACTCAGTGATGCAGCTCACTTCAAGGGGTATTTCGGGTGCACCGGTACAGATTGTGGCCGGATATGCGCGTGACGTGGGTTTCCCTGGTGTGATGGGAAAGTCAGCCGCCGGACGGGTGTTGACGTCGCCTGAGCGGCTCTTCTCCGGTTTCCACCGTCGTGGTCGCCTCGGATGTCATGCGGGCGGTCGTCCACCCGTCCGCCTGGACAGTCCGTAGGCTGCGGTTCCGGCGACTGCGGCGATCCCCAGTCCGAGGCCGACCCCCGCGAGCACGTTGGTGCGCACTGTCATCCTCGACCGGATCGACACCGGTTTGTCGAAGGTGTGGATCTCCCATGTTCGCTCCGTGGCGATCCGGCGCAGCGTGCGGTCCGGGTTGACCGCGTGCGGATGCCCGACGGCCTCCAGCAGCGGGACGTCGGTGCTCGAATCGCTGTAGGCGTGGCAGTGGGTGAGGTCGTAGCCCCGTTCTGCCGCGAGGTGGCGTGCCGCGACCGCTTTCTGTTCGCCGTAGCAGTAGAAGTCGATCTCGCCGGAATAGTGGCCGGCCACGATGCTCATACGGGTACCGACGCTGTGGTCCGCGCCGAGCATCGCAGCGATCGGCGTGACCACCTCGTCGCCGGCCGCCGACAACACGATCACGTCGTGTCCCTGCGCCTTGTGTGCGGCGATCAGAGCTTCGGCCTCGGCGTAGACGAGCGGCGTCACGACGTCGTGCAGCGTCTCGGCCACGATCGCGCGCAGTTGTGCCACGTCCCAGCCGCGACACAGCGCCGAGATCTCGGCCCTGAGGCGTTCGGTGCGCTCCTCGTCGGCGCCGGACAGGGAGAACACGAACTGGGCGTATGCACTCTTGAGGGCCGTACGGCGGCTGATCATCCCTTCGCGCATGAGCGGTCTGCCGAACGCGAGTGCGCTCGAGGAAGCGATGATCGTCTTGTCGAGATCGAAGAACGCTGCGACGCCGCAGGCTGGGGAGTTCCCGGAGTCGGCCACGCGTTCACGATATGTGATCGACAAGGGCGTGCGGGACGGGCGCACCTGCGCCGGATCCCGACGCTTCACCGGCCCGGTCCGTGGCACGGGACCCGCGACCCATCTGTTATCGAATTGCCTGTTCAGAACGAGTTTCGGACAGAAGGGCGGAGCTATCCTGAAAGTAGTCCGGTATCGCTCCCGGATACGGCTCGGCTCACCCCCGGCCGAGCCCGGGCGGTCCCCGTTTCCCTCCCCCTGGCGGGGGCCGCCTCCCCGAACTCGCCTCGCGCTTTTCCGGTTACCGCTGAGTTATCCACAACGACCCGGTTATCCACAGGTTCGCGTTTTTCCTCTTTCCACCGCCCCGGCCGCAGGTGAATGTGGATGCGCAACCGAGAGTTTCTGGGGACGTGATGGAACGGACTGTGGACCGATCGCCGGAATCGAGTGCCGTCGGCAATCCCGTGGCCACCGACGCGATGGCCGGTAGTGACCGGCGGCCGCTCGTCGTCGCGCGTGAGGGGCGGGTGTTGGACGAGATTCGCAGGCACGCCGCCGCGGTCGATTGCGATCTCGCCCACGCGGCCGATCTCGACGACGCCGAGCCGTACTGGCACGAAGCGCCGCTCGTGCTCGTCGACGAGGATGTCGCGCCGAGCACCCGGGTGCGGCCGCGCCGCGACGACGTCGTATTGGTGTGCGGAGGAAAGCCGCCGCAGAGCGTGTGGCGCCGCGCCGTCGTGCTGGGCGCGCGTGAGGTCGTGACGCTTCCCGACACCGAAGGCGTACTGCTCACCTCGTTGGCCGATGTCGTCGAACAGCCGAGCGTGGACCGGGGTCGTGTGGTCGCAGTGCTCGGCGGACGCGGAGGCGCCGGTGCCTCGGTGCTGGCTGCGGCCGTGTCGGTGAGCGCCGCCAGAGCGGGAGGCAAGTCCGTCCTGCTCGACTGCGATCCCCTCGGCGGCGGTATCGATCTCGTGCTGGGTGCTGAACTGCAGACCGGGGTGCGTTGGCCCGACGTGCGGATCCACGGCGGGCGGGTGGCCATGTCGGCACTCGACGACGCCCTGCCGGTCGCCGGGCCGCCCGACGGTCCGGTCGCGTTGCTCTCGTGCGACCGCGACGGCGGCGGTCCGGCGCCGGAGACGGTCGAGGCGGTACTTCGGGCGGGAGTACGTGCGGGGCGGACCGTCGTGTGCGATCTGCCGCGCGATCCCGGCCCGTGCGGCCGTCGGGTTCTGAGCGTCGCGGAACTCGTCGTCGTGGTGGTGCCCGCCGAACTGCGCGCCTGTGTCGCGGCCTCCCGGGTGCTGGAGCGGCTCGGTGACGTCCGCAGCCGGGTTCGGGTGCTGGTACGCGGTCCCTCCCCGGACGGGCTGAGCGCACGTGATGTCGCCGGCAGCGTGGGTGTGCCGCTGCTGGGGTGGCTGCCCGCCGATCGGCGGATCGCCAAGACCGTCGAACGGGGCTCGTTCAACCCGAGGCGCAGGGGGCCACTCGGCGTTGCGGCGCGCACCGTGCTTCGGGAGCTCGCCGCAGGCTGATGCCTGTCGACGGGCCATCCACATTGATCTGTCTGCGAAGCCGGCGGAATTCCCGGTAGTCGTTTATCAAGGGGGAGAACATGGGAACCAGTACTGTCCACTCACGACTCGAAGATGATGAGGCTTCTTCCGGCGATGCGCGTCTGGTCGAACGGGTGCGGCAGCGGCTCGCGAACGCCGGCTCGACGCCCGATCCGCAGTCGGTGGCCGAAGCCGTGCGCGCTGAAACGACCGGAGTGTCAGGGCATCTCGACGTCCTCGACGCGCTGCGCTTGCTCCGCCACGAGTTCGTCGGTGCCGGACCGCTGGAACCGCTGCTTGACGACCCGGCGGTGACCGATGTGCTCGTGACCGCTCCCGACGAAGTGTGGATCGACGGCTCCGGCGGCCTGCGCCGCACGGACGTGACGTTCGCCGACGAGGAGGCCGTGCGCAGGCTGGCGCAGCGGCTCGCGCTCGCGGCTGGGCGGCGCCTCGACGACGCTCAGCCGTTCGTCGACGGCTGGTTGTCCGGTGCCGGATCGCACGGTCGGGTGCGTATGCACGCCGTGTTGCCGCCGGTGGCTGCGGGCGGCACCTGTCTGTCCCTGCGCGTCCTCCGTCCCGCCGCGCACGATCTGCGGGCGCTGCGCAGGCGGGGCACCGTCGACGAGTCCGGGTTCGCGTTGTTGGAGGCCGTCGTGACTGCGCGGTTGGCCTTTCTGATCAGCGGTGCCACCGGTTCCGGTAAGACGACCCTGCTCGCGGCGCTGCTCGGAGCGGTTTCCCCGCGGGAACGCATCGTCAGCGTGGAGGACGCCGCAGAGATCCAGCCGTCGCATCCACAGGTGGTGCAACTCGTCGCGCGGCCGCCCAACGTCGAGGGTGCGGGTGAGGTGACACTGCGCGACCTCGTGCGGGAGGCCTTGCGGATGCGACCGGACCGGCTCGTCGTCGGCGAGGTCCGGGGCCGAGAGGTCTGCGAGCTACTGAACGCACTCAACACCGGTCACGACGGCGGTGCGGGCACTCTGCACGCCAACTCGCCGGGCGAGGTGCCCGCCAGGCTCGAGGCGTTGGCCGCGCTCGGTGGATTGTCCCGCTCGGCGCTGCACAGTCAGCTCGCCGCAGCGGTGCAGCTCGTGCTGCACATGGAGCGGAGCGGCGGCACGCGGCGCCTCACCGAGGTCGGTGTCGTGCGGCGCGGTGGCGACGGCGTCGAGGTGCGGGCCGTCTGGACGGCGTCCGGCCCCACGGCGGACCGCGAGCTGCTGGCCTCCCTGTTGCGTGACCGGGGAGTGCAGCCGCCATGGTGACGTCGGCCCACCTGGTGTCGAGCCTGACAACCGGAGGTGTGGCGTTGCTGCTCTGGCCGCACCAGTGGGGCAGACAGCGGTTGCAGGCTTTGTCCGACCGGGCATCGGTCCTGGAACGTGTCGGGCGCCGGTGGCGATCGCTGTGGTCGTGGCGCGTCGGTGCGGTGGCGGCGCTGCCGCCGGTGCTGCTGGTTGCACTGTGGGCGGGCGTCGGCGTCGTGCTGGCGGCCGGATTCGGTGCGGCTGCGGTGTACGTACAGATTCGGGCTCGCCGCCGCGTGCGGCAGGGCGTTGCCGCGCTGAACGGTCTCGCCGAGGCGTTGCGCGCTATGGCGGGAGATCTCCGTTCCGGTGCACATCCCGCGACGGCAGCGGAATCGGCGGCGCAGGAAGCGGAGCGCCACATCGCACCGGTGTTCAGGGCTATCGCGGTGTCCGTGCGACTCGGCGGCGAGCCGGATACCGGCCTCACCGGGCTGCCCGCAAAGTCGGGGTCGTTGCCCGCAGGTGTCCTGGAGCGTGTGACGGCCGCGTGGTCGCTCGCGCGCCGACACGGGCTTGCACTGGCCGACATCGTCGACGCGGTCCACCGCGACGTGGCGACTCGTGCTCGGCTCGCGGGGACGCTCGACGCGCGGATGGCGGGGCCGCGGGCGAGCGCGTTGATCCTTGCGGGGCTGCCCGTACTCGGGGTGCTGCTCGGCGAGGCGATGGGCGCGGCACCGCTCGACGTGCTGTTCACGACGACAGCCGGGCAGGCGCTGCTGGCCGTGGGCGTCGCGCTGTTGTTGGGCGGCGTGGCCTGGACGTCGGCGATCACGGGAAGGGTGCTGCCCCGATGAGCCCCCTCGTGCCGGTGTTGCTCGCCGCTGCGCTCTGGTTGCCACCGGCGGTGTCCGCGTCCCGGCTCCGTTCGTTGCTCCCGTCGCAGGCGACTCTGGCGAAACGTCCGCGGCAACTGCGATATCTCGTGTCTTCGGAGCGAGGGTTGCCGGCGTGCGCGGGTGTGTCGGCCGCGTTGCTCGTCGTTGCCGCGGGGCCGGTCGTCGCGGCGCCCGTCGTCGGTGCGGGCGTGTGGTGGGTCGTCACGCGGGTGCGAGCGCGGAGAGGCCGCGAGCAGCCGGATCCGTTGCGCATGGCTGCGACCGGTGACCTGCTTGCCGCGTGTCTGCGTTCGGGTATGCCGGTTTCCACCGGAGTGCACGCGGTGGCGCCGACGGCGCAATCCGACGCGGCCGCCGCGTTGCACGCCACCGCCGGCCTGCTGGCGCTCGGTGCCGAACCGCAGCAGGCCTGGCTGCCGGCCAAGGAGTGCCCGGCCACGGCCGAACTCGCTCGTGCCGCCTGCCGTACAGCCCGCTCCGGCAGTGCGCTCGCAGGCGTCGCCGAGGACATGGCCAACCGGGAACGCGAGGCTGTCGCCGACACCGCCGAGGCGCGCGCCCAGCGAGCCGGTGTGCTGGTGACGGGGCCGCTCGGTCTCTGCTTCCTGCCCGCGTTCCTGTGCCTCGGTATCGCGCCGGTGGTGATCGGGCTCGCGAACGAATTGCTGGTCTGAATCAAAAGGGTCCGATGTGGACTGAATCTGGTCGGCGCGTGCCGACCGCCGGAAACCGATGGGAAAGGAAAGTCATGAACACAGTGATGACGATCGTGCGTACGGTGCTGCCCTTCGCTCGGCCGGCGAGTACGAACGCAATCTCCCCACGGGATGGTGCCAGCTCGCGGAAATCCGCGGCGGCCCCGCGCAGCGACCTTCGGACTGCGGAGGCGGTGGTGGACGATGCGACTGTCGACAAATCGGCAGTGGATGAACCTGCGGTGGATCTGGCCGCCTTGATTCCGAGACAGCCGGGGCCGGAACGGGAACGGGTGCCGTGTGACGGAGGGATCGGTGCCGAGCCTCCCGGGAACCGGCACGGTGAACGGAGCTTCGGCGGAGGCGACGGCCGGACCGTTGCCGTCACCGGCCGTGCCGAGCCGGACGATGCGCACGCCGAAAAAGAGGTCGATGCGGGGATGTCGACGGCAGAGTATGCGATAGGAACCCTGGCCGCGGCGGCGTTGGCGGCGGTGCTGTACATGATCGTCACCGGTGACTCCGTGACATCCGCGCTGACGTCGCTCATCGAGCAGGCGCTGTCGGTGGACTTCTGATGCTCGCCGTGCAACCGCGGGCTCGCGACGGTACAGGTGGCTGTGGCTGTGGCTGTGGCGACCGGGACGGGCGCGGGGACGGGGACGCGTTCGGCCGGTGCGACGAGAGCGACCGTGGTGCGGTGACCGTCGAAGGCGCGATCACGGTGTGCTCGCTGATCGTGGTGCTGGGACTCGTTCTGGGAGTCGTCGCGGCGATGCTGGACCAGGTGCGCTGCGCCGATGCCGCAGGTGAAGCGGCGCGCCTGCTCGGCAGAGGGGACGAAACCCGTGCTCGGGAAGCCGTCGAACGGCTGGCGCCGGACGGAGCGACGTTGACGTCGGCCGGTGACGGCACCGGCATCGTCGTCACCGTGCACAGCCCGATTCTCGGCGGTCTGTTGCCGGGGATGGAGCTCTCGGCTGAGGCCTATGCGGTCCGCGAACCCGGAACAGAGGAAGGCGGAACAAGGGAACCCGGCACAGGAGAAGGCGGAACAGGAGAAGGCGGAACAGGGGAAGCTGGGGCCGGGGAAGCCATGGCGAGCGAGGTGGCGCGGTGAGGTTCGTGGGGCACTACCTGCGCTCCGGGCGGGACCCCAGCGGGGACACCGCGTCGGCGGACTTTGGCGAGGCCACGCCGCCGAGTGCGGCACGGCCGTGGAGAACGGCACGGCCGTCGAACAGGGCAGCGTCGCAGCGCGAGGTACGGGCCCGGAACGCGGACGAGGGCATGGCCACGGTGTGGGGCGCGTTCGCGATCGCCGGTCTGCTGGCTGTCGCAGGCGTCGTGTGGCTGGTCGGTCATGTAGCTGTGGTTCGGCAACAGGTCGCCAACGCCGCGGATCTGGCCGCACTCGCCGCGGCCGGCAAGGTGGATCGCAGCGTGGGCGAAGCATGCCGGCTCGCCCGGACGGTCGCCGACCGCATGCACGTCGACCTGACCGACTGCCGCGTAGCGCACCCGGACGCGCTCGTGACCGTCGAGGCCGGTGGTGGGCCGTGGCTCGCTGCCTTCGGTCCGGTCACCGCCCGCGCGCGTGCTGGTCCGGCGGCCACCGAAGCGCGCCCGGACGACGAGCAGCGGTCGACTGCACGCGGTGAACGGTATCCCCGGCCTGTGGAAGAGAAGGACTCTGCGCAGGAATCACCGATCGGCCGGGCGCCGCCGAGCGGTGTTCGGTGGGTGGAGTCCCAGGCCACCGCCACGACGAACGGTATGTCGACCGGCGACGGGACCCGATGACCGGCGACCGACGTTCGGCGCAACCGTTGTGTCGATGCTCACTCATCGTCTCCGAACGTCCGGTTGTCGAGTGCCTCTGTCGCCGAGCCTGCAACTTGCCGTTAAGTGAAATCAGACGCCGCAACGCAGCGGCGCGAACGGTTTCAGGAGGCTTGAGCAAGACATGTTGGACATGGAGTGGCCCGACAGCTGGCGCGGCTCGTTCCGGATCGAGTTGCGTGCGGAGGCGATCAGCCTCGCCGAGCGTGGCTGGCCCATCCTGCCGGGCACGATCTCCCCGGGCGAGGGCGCCGACTGGGAGTACCCGGCACCCGCTCACGAGAACTGGCAGGACCGTCTCGGCGCGCACCCGCGCCAGGTCGCCGCGTGGTTCACCGGCAAACCGTGCAGCTTGCTCGTCGCAACCGGCACGATGGTCGATGCACTCGAGGTCGGCGACGAGCTCGGTCGGCGGGCTGCATCCCTGTTGCGGGTGACGGGCCGTCCGGCGCCGATCGTGGCGATGCCGAACGGCCGGTGGCTGTTCCTCACCGCCTCGACCGACGCCGTGCACCCGGCGCTCGCCGAGAACGAGGACGTGACCTGCCACGGCCGTGACGGATACGTCCCGCTCCCGCCGACCCCGTATCGCCAGGGCGTCGTGCACTGGCGCGTCAAGCCGGAGATCTGGGGCTGGCGGTTGCCGGAGGCGTCGACCGTCCACGAGGTGCTGGTCCGAGCTCTGCTCGGCGAGCACGACGACGCGGCCGTGGCAGGTTCGACCACCTCGGTACTCGCTCCCGAAGATCAGCCTGCCGCGGCTCCGTCCGCGGCCTGAACCACCTCGTGACCGTGTGTGCCATCGCGTCCCAGCGCCCCGAGCACGATGTCGAGCACGGTCACAGCCCCCGCCTTGTCCAGCGGTTCGTTGCCATTCCCGCACTTGGGCGACTGAACGCAGGACGGGCACCCGGCCGGGCACTCGCAGGAGACGATCGCCTCCCGCGTAGCGGCCAGCCATGGGACCAGCGCGGCAAACCCGCGATCGGCGAAACCGGCACCCCCGGGATGACCATCGTGCACGAACACCGTCGCCTCCCCGGTGTCAGCGTGCAACGCGGTGGACACTCCGCCGATGTCCCAGCGGTCGCACGTAGCGAACAGCGGTAGCAGGCCGATCGCTGCGTGCTCGGCAGCATGCAGGGCGCCGGGAAGGCGCGCCGATCCCAGCCCCGGCGCCTCCCGGCGCCCTGCAGCATCTCCGTCCCCACCGGTCCCGCTGCCGGAACTCGCGCTGATACGTGCACCGTCGCCGCCGGCGTCGGTCGAAGTCGCTTCACCGGCAGGCCCATCGGCGGCGGTCCCGACAACACCGCCGACGTCACCGGCGGCGGTTCCGACAACGTGGACAGCGCCGCCCGCAGCGGCGCCCGCAGAGGTGCCTTCCACAACAGCGCCTCCCACCCCAGCACCGTCCGCATCCGCACCGCCCGCGGCGGCTTCGCTTGAATCCCCACCGTCGGCGTCGGAGCCGGCCTCCGAGGCTGTGGGCGGCGCGCTTTGGAACAGCTCGTCGCTGATCGTGTACCAGACGGCCCTGGTGCGCAGCTCCTCTTCCGGCAGGTCGAGCGCAACCTGATCGAGCACCTCACCGGACGGCAGCCGGCGCAGATAGCCGACGACCCGCGATGACACGGCCACATCGCCGAGGCAGACGGTCACGCCGCCGAAATGCTGCTTCTGCTGTGTCGCCAGCACCTCGATGTCGATCACCTCGCGCGGCGACGTGTTCCACTCCGGGTCCTCGGCGTGCACCAGCGCCAGCCCGGTGTCCAAGTCCAGTTCGTCGACCACGTACGACGACCCCTGGTGCAGATACACCGCACCGGGATGCACCGTCGTACACGCCGAACTCGGATCGACCGTTCCCAGCAGCCTCGACGTCTCGGCCTCGACGACCGCGACCTGCTCCCCGCCCGACCCGCGGATGTCCACATCGAACTGCGGCCGGTCGCGCGAGGTCCAGTACCACCCGCTAGGCCTGCGGCGCAGTACTCCGTCGGCGACCAGTGAGTCCAGGACCGCACGCGCCTCGTCGCCACCGAACGTCTGGAGTTCGCCCGCCTTCAACGGAACCTCCGCGGCCGCGCACGCCAACTGCGGCGCCAGCACGTATGGATTGACCGGGTCGAGCACGGTGGTCTCGACCGGCTGATCCAGCAGGGCTTCCGGATGGTGCACGAGGTAGGTGTCCAGCGGATCGTCCCGCGCCACGAACACCACCAGTGCGTCGTCGCCCGCTCGTCCCGCGCGGCCCGACTGCTGCCAGAACGAGGCCAACGTGCCTGGGTAACCGGCGAGCACCGCCGCGTCGAGGCCGGAGATGTCGACGCCGAGTTCGAGCGCATTGGTGGTCGCCACCCCGAGGAGTCGCCGTGCCATCAGATCGGCTTCGAGTCGCCGCCGTTCCTCCGGCAGGTAGCCGGCGCGGTAGGCGGCGACCGTCTCCTCAAGGGCGGGGTCGACCTCGGCCAGGATGCGTTTCGCGCCCAGCGACGTCAGTTCCGCGCCGTGCCGAGACCGCACGAACGCCAACGTGCGAGCGCCCTCGATCACCAGCTCCGCCAGGATGCGCGCTGCCTCGGCCCCGGCGGAACGGCGCACGGGCGCACCGTTCTCCCCGGTCAGCTCGTCGAGCAGCGGCGGTTCCCACAGCGCCACGGTCCGCGGACCTCGCGGCGACGTGTCCTCGGTGATCGCCGTGGCAGGTCTGCCCGTGAGACGAGCGGCGAACTCGGCGGGTTCGGCGGTCGTCGCGGACGCCAACACGAACACCGGCTCGGCGCCGTAGTGGCGGGCCACGCGTTGCAGCCGCCGCAGGAGCAACGCCACGTGCGACCCGAACACGCCGCGGTAGCTGTGGCACTCGTCGACGACGACGTAGCGCAGCTTGCGGAAGAACGCCGCCCAGCGTGCGTGCCCGCTGAGGATGCCGCGGTGCAGCATGTCGGGGTTGCTGAAAACCCAGCGTGCGTGTTTGCGGACCCAGTCGCGTTCCTCGCGCGGGGTGTCGCCGTCGTACGACGCGGCACGTACGCCGTCGAGGTCGAGGGCCGTCACGGCGCCGAGCTGGTCGGCGCCGAGGGCTTTCGTCGGCGCGAGGTACAGCGCGGTCGACGAGGTATCGGTGACCAGCGTGGACAGCACGGGCAGCTGGTAGACGAGCGACTTCCCGGACGCGGTTCCGGTGGCGACGATGACGTCGGAGCCCTCCCACGCGGCCGCGGCGCCCGTCGCCTGGTGGGTCCACGGACGGTCGATGCCGCCGCTGCGCAGGGCGGCCACGACCTCGGTCGGTGCCCAGGAAGGCCAGTCGGTGACCTCGGCGTCGCGCCCCGGCAGGTCGGCGACGTGCGTGACCGGGTCGCGCCGCTCGGGGATGCCGGCCGTCGCGCGCTCGAGCAGCCGGCGTGCGCGCGTGGTCGAGGCTTCGTTCATCTGTTCGAGAATCGCACAGCCGTCGCTGTGATCATCGCCACCTGAGGGTGACCGGTGACACACCACTACGCCGGGTATCCGCCCCGGAACAGGTCTCCCGAGATCGACTCCGATACCAATACACTGCGCCGACAAACCGCAAAAAGTGGTGCACATCCCATGTCAGCGTCGACACAGTGGGGCCCGCGGAGTGCCGCGGCCGACCAGTCGCTGCTGGCGTAGGCGACGTTTCAGGAGGACGCATGTCCCGGCACTTCCTCGCGGCCGGCTCTCCGGAGCTGGCCGGAGGTGACTACGGCATAGTCGCCGTGGTCGCCGTGATCGCCCTGGCTGCACTGGCACTCGGATACGTCCTGCTCAAGGAGGTCCTGGCGGCAGACCAGGGCACGGAGCGGATGCGCGAGATCGCCACCGCGGTGCAGGAGGGCGCCGCTGCCTATCTCAACCGGCAACGCAGAACACTGGCCGTCTTCGGCGTGATCGTGTTTCTGCTGCTGCTGTTCCTACCGGCCGAAGACTGGAACGAACGCATCGGACGTTCGCTGTTCTTCCTGATCGGCGCGGTGTTCTCGTTCTCGATCGGTTACCTGGGCATGTGGCTGGCGACGAGAGCGAACGTCCGGGTGGCGGCGGCCGCCAGGCAGCCCGGTGGCCGGGAGAAGGCGATGCGTGTCGCGTTCCGTACCGGTGGCGTCGTCGGCATGATCACGGTCGGTCTCGGCCTGTTCGGTGCCGCCGTCGTCGTGCTGGTCTACGCGGGCCAGGCGCCGAAGGTGCTCGAAGGCTTCGGTTTCGGTGCCGCCCTGATCGCGATGTTCATGCGGGTCGGCGGCGGTATCTTCACCAAGGCCTCCGACGTCGGCGCCGACCTGGTCGGCAAGGTCGAGCAGAACATCCCCGAGGACGACCCGCGCAACGCGGCGACGATCGCCGACAACGTGGGCGACAACGTCGGCGACTGCGCGGGCATGGCCGCCGACCTGTTCGAGTCGTACGCCGTGACGCTCGTGGCGGCGTTGATCCTGGGCAGTGCGGCGTTCGGCGCGAGCGGCGAGGGACTGGTCTTCCCGCTGATCATTCCGGCGATCGGTGTGATCACGGCGGTGATCGGCATCTACATCACCAAGGCGCGCTCGGGTGAGAGCGCGCTGACGACGATCAATCGCTCCTTCTACATATCGGCGGCGATCTCGGCGGTGCTGTCGGCGATCGCGGCGTTCGTGTTCCTGCCGAGTTCGTTCGACGGGGCGTCCGGCAACCCGGCGGTCATCGCGACGCTCTCGGTGCTGATCGGCATCGTGCTGGCCGGGTTGATCCTGTGGCTGACGGGTTACTACACGGGCACCGAGAACAAGCCCGTGAAGGACGTCGGCAAGACGTCCGAGACGGGTGCGGCGACGGTGATCCTCTCGGGCCTCTCGCTCGGGTTCGAATCCGCGGTGTACACGGCTCTGGTGATCGGTGCCGCCGTGTTCGGTGCCTACCTGCTCGGCGGTGCGGTCGCGCTGTTCGCGGTGGCGCTGGCCGGTACGGGCCTGTTGACGACCGTCGGCGTGATCGTCGCGATGGACACGTTCGGCCCGGTGGCGGACAACGCCCAGGGCATCGCGGAGATGTCGGGCGACCTCGAGGAGGGCGAGGGCGTTCAGATCCTCACCGAGCTCGACGCCGTCGGTAACACCACGAAGGCGATCACGAAGGGCATCGCGATCTCGACGGCCGTGCTGGCGGCGACGGCGTTGTTCGGCTCGTACTCGTCGGCGATCCGCGACGCGCTCACCGAGGTCGGCAGGACGGTGGGGGACTCGGTCCCAGACTCGTTCGTCGACAGCATCATCTCGCCGAACACACTGGTCGGCGTCATCATCGGCGCCGCGGTGGTGTTCCTGTTCTCGGGCCTGGCCATCAGCGCGGTGTCGCGCGCGGCAGGCGCCGTGGTCTACGAGGTGCGACGGCAGTTCCGTGACATCCCGGGGATCATGGAGGGGACGACGCGGCCGGAGTACGGCAAGGTCGTCGACATCGTCACCCGCGACTCGCTGCGCGAGCTGGCGACGCCCGGGCTGCTGGCGGTGTTCGCGCCGATCGCCGTCGGATTCGGACTCGGTACGGGTGCGCTCGCCGGGTACCTCGGCGGCGCGATCGCGTGCGGCACGCTCATGGCGGTGTTCCTCGCGAACTCCGGCGGTGCGTGGGACAACGCGAAGAAGCTGGTCGAGGACGGTCACCACGGTGGCAAGAACTCGGAGGCACACGCGGCGACGGTCATCGGTGACACGGTCGGCGACCCGTTCAAGGACACCGCGGGACCGGCGATCAACCCGCTGCTGAAGGTGATGAACCTGGTGTCGCTGCTGATCGCACCCGCGGTCGTGCAGCTCACGGTGGGTGAAGGTGCCTCTCCGGCGCTGCGGATCACGTTCTCGGTCGTGTCGGTGGCGATCATCGTCGCGGCCATCGTGGTGTCGAAGCGGCGCGGTTCGGCGATGACCGAAACGCCGGCCGAGGCTTCGACGAACGCCTGATCACGAGGCACCGTGCCGATGCCCCCAGGGGCACCTTGGTTGCGCCCTCCCGTCTCCGCCACCCAACCGGTGGCAGTACTCGATCAACCGTCTCCCCCGCCGCCCGGTCGGAGACACGACGTGTACGGCGGCGTGGGATCAACGGAACCGAGGTGACCCCTGGGGGCTTTCGCCGTTCGGAGGCCTCCGCACGGCGTGGGCATGGGCACAGTGTTCGCATACGCGACCGGTGCGGACGGTACTCTCCGCATCGGATGCAGTACGAACCGTGACCGGAAGGGGCGGCGTTGGGGGCGCGGAGGTTCGTGACGGTCGGCGTGGCCGGCGGGATTCTCGGCTGTGCACTGCTGGCCGGGTGTGGTCAACCGGACTCGTCGGCGAGGCAGGCGGACCGGCCGTCCGGCAGTCCCGCGGCGTCGGGGGATCCCGCCACTCCAGGGCGCGACGACGAGCTCGCCGCCTGGGTGGACGAATACTGCGGCGCGGCGGCGGACGTCGTCGACGCGGCGAGCCGGTTCCCGGAGATCGACGCCAGCAGTCCCGACCGCACCTCCGCCACGTCGGCGAGGCTGCTGACCGTGATGATCGGCGGCTTCGACACCGCGCTGGAACGTCTCCGCGGGCTCGGGGAGACCGGCGTGGACGGTGTCGAACGGGTGCGCGTGTCGACGGTCGAGGCCTACGGCCGCGTGCGGGAGCAGGCGGTCGCCGCGAAGCGTGCGCTCGACCGGCGCGGGGCGGACGCGGTCGGCGCGGTGCGCACGACGCTCGACCGGGTCGGCACGCTCGACCTTCTCGGCGACCTCGATCGGGTCCCCGAGCTGCGCGATGCGGGCACCCGTTCGGGCACCTGCGGGCAGCTCACGGCACGCGGCGATGCCCGCATCGCGGGGCGGTGACCCCGGCACGCCGCAGGGCGCGCGTTGTGACGGAGAACCTTCCCGCGACCGTTCCCGCGACGCGAGGGATCGAGCGGGCCGTGCCGGTGCAGGCGGTCGGCCCGGCGGGGTCGGCGGTTGACTTGGCGAAGTCAGAGGTCGACGCTGCGAAGTCGGACGTCGATACGGCGTCGACCGCGAGTCGGCGCTCACCGGACGCCGACCGGGCCAGGCCGTCGACGAGGCGCCGACCCGCACGTCGTCACCCGGGAGTGGGGCATGAGTGGCCCGGTCGGGCCCCGTGTCGTGATTCGTGATCCGGGTGGCCGGGAATGTCTGGGCGGGTCGCGGTGTCTCAATGACACGTGGCCGTCGACTCGGCCGGGTGAGTTCCACATCACCTGTGCGACCCGCAGGCGGGTAGTCACCGTAGGGGTGGCGGGCGAGAGTCGGCGCAGCGGCATGGAAACATCGGGGACGAATCGGCCGAACCACTTGACACGTCGCATGCGGCGTGTTGAGGAACCTGGGCAGACACGACGGACGTTCAGCGTGCACACTGGCGGGTCCGATAGATGATGTGAGGAAGCGGGACAGCGTGGCGGCAACGACGCGGAAGAAGAACGGCGAGAGTTCGGGTGGCGGCAATCGACGACTGGTGATCGTCGAGTCGCCGACGAAGGCGCGCAAGATCGCGCCGTATCTCGGCAACGGCTACGTCGTCGAGTCCTCGCGCGGCCACATCCGCGACCTGCCGCGGGGCGCCGCGGACGTGCCCGCCAAGTACAAGGGCCAGTCGTGGGCGCGACTCGGCGTGGACGTCGACAACGACTTCGAGCCGCTCTACATCGTCCCCGCCGACAAGAAGGCCACGGTCACCGAGCTCAAGGGCTTGCTCAAGGACGTCGACGAGCTCTTCCTCGCGACGGACCCCGACCGTGAGGGCGAAGCCATCGCCTGGCACCTGCTGGAAGCGCTGAAGCCGAAGGTGCCGGTGCGCCGCATGGTGTTCCACGAGGTCACGCCGGAGGCGATCCGGGCCGCGGCGGAGAGCACGCGTGAGCTCGACCCGGACCTGGTGGACGCGCAGGAGACGCGCCGCATCCTCGACCGGCTGTACGGCTACGAGGTCTCGCCGGTGTTGTGGAAGAAGGTCATGCCGCGACTGTCGGCGGGCCGGGTGCAGTCGGTGGCGACCCGCGTGATCGTCGAGCGGGAACGCGAGCGCATGCGGTTCACCTCGGCGTCGTACTGGGACATCTCGGCGACGATGGACGCCGGTGCCGACGCGGCGCCGCGGAACTTCCCTGCGCGGCTGACGGCGGTGGACGGCGCTCGCGTCGCCACCGGCCGGGACTTCGGCTGGAACGGGCAGCTCAAGGACGCCTCGGCCGAGGTCCGCGTGCTGGACGAGACCGAGGCGAACCGGCTGGCCGAAGCGCTCGGCGGCCGTGACTTCGCGGTCAGCAGCGTCGAGGAGAAGCCGTACACGCGGAAGCCGTACGCGCCGTTCATGACGTCGACGTTGCAGCAGGAGGCGGGCCGCAAGCTGCGGTTCTCGTCGGAGCGGTCGATGCGGATCGCGCAGCGGCTGTACGAGAACGGTTACATCACCTATATGCGTACCGACTCGACGACGCTGTCGGAGGCGGCACTGTCGGCGGCGCGCAGCCAGGCGACCGACCTGTACGGCTCCGAGTACGTGTCGAACGGCCCGCGGCAGTACAACCGCAAGGTCAAGAATGCGCAGGAGGCGCACGAGGCGATCCGCCCGGCCGGTGAGGTGTTCCGCACGCCCGGTCAGGTCGCGGGCGAGCTGGAGACCGACGAGTTCCGCCTGTACGAACTGATCTGGCAGCGCACCATCGCCTCGCAGATGGCCGACGCCAAGGGCACGACGATGTCGGTGAAGATCACCGGCACGGCCACGAGCGGGGAAGAGTGCGTGTTCTCGGCCTCCGGCCGGACGATCACGTTCCCCGGCTTCCTGAAGGCCTACGTCGAATCCGTCGACACCGAAGAGGGCGGTGAGGCCGACGACAAGCAGAAGCGGCTGCCGCAGCTCGCCGAGGGACAGAACCTCACGGCTGCCGAGCTCGACCCGGACGGCCACGCGACGTCGCCGCCTGCGCGCTACAGCGAGCCCGCGCTGGTGAGCAAGCTCGAGGAGCTGGGCATCGGCCGTCCTTCGACGTACGCGTCGATCATCAAGACCATCCAGGACCGCGGTTACGTGTGGAAGAAGGGTTCCGCGCTGGTGCCGTCGTGGGTGGCGTTCTCCGTCGTCGGGTTGATGGAGCGGCACTTCGAGCGGCTCGTCGATTACGACTTCACCGCTGCGATGGAGGACGAGCTCGACCGCATCGCCAGCGGTGACGACAAGCGCACCAGCTGGCTGTCGCGCTTCTACTTCGGCGGCGACCTGGGCGTCGACGGTTCGGTCGGCCGCATCGGCGGGCTGAAGAAGCTGGTCGGGTCGGGCGTCGAGGACATCGACGCGCGGGAGATCAACTCCATCCCGATGTTCACCGACTCCGAGGGCCGGGACGTCGTCGTGCGCGTGGGCCGGTACGGGCCGTATCTGGAACGCGAGGTGGACGGCAAGTCGCAGCGGGCGAACCTGTCCGACGATCTGCCGCCGGACGAGCTGACGTTGGAGATCGCCGAGAAGCTGTTCGCGACGCCGCAGGAAGGGCGTGTGCTGGGCACCGACCCGGTGAGCGGGCACGAGATCGTCGTGAAGGAGGGCCGGTTCGGCCCGTACGTCACGGAGATCCTGCCGGAACCGGAGGAGGAACCGGCCGAGCAGGACTCGGCGGAGGAGGCTGCCGCCGAGTCCGACGGGGGCGAGGACTCCTCGGGGGAGCAGAAGACCGGGACGAAGACGGCGACCAAGAAGACCACCGCCAAGAAGACCACGGCGAAGAAGACTGCAAAGCCGAAGCCGCGCACCGCGTCGCTGCTGAAGTCGATGGACATCGCCGAGGTGACTCTCGACGACGCGCTGAAGCTGCTGTCGCTGCCGCGCGTGGTGGGTACGGATCCGGAGTCGGGCGAGGAGATCACCGCGCAGAACGGCCGGTACGGGCCGTATCTGAAGAAGGGCACCGACTCGCGGTCGCTGGCCACCGAGGATCAGATCTTCGACATCACGCTCGACGAGGCGTTGAAGCTCTACGCCGAGCCGAAGCGCCGGGGCAGGCAGGCCGCGAAGCCGCCGCTGCTGGAGCTCAAGGAGGACTCCGTCTCCGGCAAGCCGATCGTGGTCAAGGACGGCCGGTTCGGGCCGTACGTGACCGACGGCGAGTACAACGCGTCACTGCGCAAGTCCGACAGCGTCGAGGACCTGACGCAGGAACGCGCCGAGGAGCTGCTCGCCGAGAAGCGCGCCAAGGGGCCTGCGAAGAAGACGACGAGCAAGAAGTCGACCGCGGGCACCAAGAGCACCAGCACCAAGAGCGCGGGCACGAAGAGCACCGGGACGAAGAGCACGGCCACCAAGTCCAGCGCCGGCAAGTCCACGGCCGCCAAGAGCACGGGCACGAAGAGCACGGGCACGAAGAGCACCGCGAAGAAGTCGACGTCCGGGTCGACGGCCTCGAAGTCGACGGCGAAGAAGAGCACGACGACCGCGAAGAAGTAGCAGGTCCGGTGAACACGACACGGCTCCCGGTGGGATCACCCGCCGGGAGCCGTGTCGTCGGTGCGGGCGGGGCGCCGCCGTACGGGCGTTCACCGGTCCGACGGATGTCGCCGACCGGGGGCATGCGTCGGACCGGGTCGGCTCCGCCCGGCTCCCGTGGTGCGTGTCGTCGGGTGTTTGCGCAGCGCACGCGGGATCTCTCGGGGTCGGGCGACTGCTCACGGTCGACCTCGGGCGGACTACCCGCTGCGGTCGCCGCGGCTCGTGAGTGAGCCGGGTCATCGTCCTGTTGGCGGATGCGCGGTGTGATGGGACCGCTACCCTGACAGCCGACGGCATGTCATGGCGGGTTTCCCGCATCGGAAGCAGGTACGAGGAGGACGCGTGGGCAGCGGAGACGGCACCCAGGCTCCGGAGTCAGCGCACGGCTACAGCGATTCACTGGCCGACGCGGACACCGCCACGGACGGGTCCGGTTCGATGATTCCTCCCGCACAGTCGACCGTGCCGGATCTGGAGGTCATCCGGAACAAGGCCGCGGCGGCGCTTGCCGAGGAGGACGCGAAGCAGGCGCAACAGGCCGGTTCCGGGGACGCCGGCGGCACCTCGGACGCCGACGCGCAGGACGGCGATTCGGAAGGTGGGGACGAGGAGACCGCGGGCACCGAGACCACCGGCACCGGAACGAACGGCGTCAGGGGCAGGCTCGGCAAACTCCCGAGGCCGCGGATGCGGGGCCAATTGCTGCCTGCGATGTTGCGCAGGGGGCAGCAGTCCCAGCAGGCGCAGCGGCCCGCGGAAGCCAAGCCCGTGAAGCAGCCGCTGAACCAGCGCGTCACGGTCCGCAAGCCGTCGAACGCCTCGACCGGCATGATCGTGGCCGGCGTGCTGTTGATCGTGTTCGTGATCGTGGCGATCCAGTTCGTCGTCAGCTTCGTCGAGAGCGTCAGCAGCATCTTCTCCTGACCGGGCGTTGCCGGGGACGGCGTCGCGGCCGCTCCCGATTCACCGGCTCGGCGCCGGTCATGGCGCGTACCGGCCCACCCGGGGCGCGCCGAGGCCACGCCTGACCACCGGCGCCCGACCTGCTGTCCCATTTTGGTGAATCGCCCGGTGTGGCATCACCGTCGGTGGGGTACTGCCTACGCGCGGTGTCTTCGCTGGTCCACCCCGCAAGGGCGGGCAGGCCAGCGATACCCTGGCCGCACAGGCAGCGCCGGTCATGTGGGGTGGGGCACATCAGCGAGGCAGCTCGGGGGACACAGAACGCCGACACACGCGGTGACCGCGCGTCGGCGGACGCCTCCACGGCGCAGGGCACCGCCCCCGGTGACACCGAGGGTGCGCCGCGCGTGGCGGCGGGTTCGCCGGCGCACCACGAGATGTCGACGACCCGGCGGGCACGCAGCGTGCTGGGGATCCGGCCGTTCCGGCGGCTGTGGGCGGTGACGTACCTGTGCAGCGTGGCCGACTGGCTCGCGATGCTCGGCCTCACCGGCCTCGTCACGAAGTACACCGACGACTATCTGCTGCAGAACTTCGCGTTCGTCGGGGTCGTGCTCACCCAGTTGCTGCCAGGGTTGCTGTTCGCGCCGCTCGGCGGCCTGCTGGCCGACCGGTTCGACCGCCGCAAGGTGATGATCTGCGCCGACCTCGCACGGTTCGCGCTGCTGTTCTCGATCCCGATCGTCGGGTCACCGATCTGGCTGTTCGTCGCCAACTTCATGGCCGGGTCCGCCGCGATGATGTGGATCCCGTCGAAGGACGCTGCGGTACCGAACCTGCTGCGCAGGCCGGATCAGGTGGAAACGGCCAACCAGCTCGGCCTGTTCATGACCTACGGGCTCGCGGTCGTCAGCGGCGCCGGGCTGTACTCGGTGCTCACCGGTGTGCAGACGACGCTCGGGATCTCGCCCGACGCGTTCGGCGAGTTCGGTGTCGCCAACGCCGTCGTGTTCATCAACGCGCTGCTGTACCTGGCCAGTGCCCTGCTCATCGCGACCCGCATCCCGGAACTGTCGCTCCGCAACGTTCACCCCGTGCCGGCGAGCACCGCCGCGCAGGACACCGCGTCGAGCGGCGACGACGCCGACGTCGGCTTCATCGCGATGGTGCGGCAGAGCTTCAGCTACATCCGGCGTACCAAGCTGGTCCGCGGCCTGCTGATCGGGATGATGGGCGCGTTCGCCGCGGGCGGCGCCGTGATCGGTGCGGCCAAGCCGTACTCGCTGAGCCTGGGCGGCGGCGAAGCGTCGTTCGGCCTGCTGTTCGTGGCGGTCTTCGTCGGCGCTGCGGCAGGTCTGGCGGTGGTGCCGAAGCTGGCCCGCAGGCTGCCACACGACCGGCTGTTCGGCGTGGGCATCGTGCTGGCGGGCCTGGCGCTGATCGTCGTGGCGCTGTCGCCGCACCTGGCCGTGTCGCTCGTCGCGGCGGCCGCCGTCGGTGGGTGCGCGGGTGCAGGCTTCCTCACCGGCGTGACGATCATCGGCTCGCAGATCGACGATTCGATGCGCGGCCGCATCAACGCCATCTACCAGTCGCTACTGAAGATCATCATCTTCGGTTCGACCGCGACCGTGCCGGTGCTCATCGGCTTGGTGCAGCCGCACAAGATCACGGTGTGGGGCAACGAGCTGATCATCGACGGCACGCGGCCCGTGTTGCTGGGCGGCGGGCTGCTGGCCGCGCTCGTCGGCGTCGTCGCGTACCGGCAGATGGACTCGCGCCGCACCGAACCGATCCTCGCCGACCTGCGCAACGTCATGCGCAGGCGGCCACGGCGTGTGAACGGCCTGCTCATCGCGCTCGAAGGCACGACCGAGACCGACACGGGCAGGCAGGCGGCCCGCCTCGCCGACGCTCTGCGCACCGGGGAGCGGGACGTCGTACTCGCCACCGATCCGGCGCTCGACGACGAACGCCTGCGGGGCATCGTCTCAGGAGCATCGCTGTCCAGCGCACGTGCGCAAGCGCTTGCGGCCGCGGCGGTGCGCGCCGACATCGTGGAACGCGACATCCGGCCTGCGCTCGACTCCGGCGCCGTCGTCGTCATGGAACGGTTCGTCGACTCGCCGCTCGCGCACCTGTCCGCGGTGGCCGGGCTCGACGCCTCCGAGCTGGAGGGTCTTGCCGACTGGGCGACGGCACGGCTGCGGCCCGACCTGGCGGTGTTGCTCGACACCGACCCGGGGGCGGGGACCGCCGAGGGCGGTGCGGACGGCACGTCGGCCGGCCCGCAGCATTGGCGGGTGCAGCAGCTGCTCACCGAAATGGCGTCGGCGGACCCGCAGCACTACGTCGTCGTGGACGCGGACGGCAGCCCCGACGACGTCGCGGACCGGATCCACACCGCGGTCCAGTGCGCTCTCGCAGGGAAGGTGCCGGGGCTGAGCGCGCGGCGCCGGAAGTCCGGCCACGCGAACGGCTCCGCGTCCCAGGACTCGCCCCGCGCCCGGACAGACGGGGCAGCCGGGACCGACGGGGCTGCCGAAGCGCAGGCCGCGGACGAGACCGGCGCTGACGAACGCGCGACGCAGGGGACCGCATCGTGACCTCGGTGTGGTCACAGGTGGTCGGTCAGGAACCGGCCGTGGAGACGTTGCAGACCGCCGCGTCGGCGGCCGCTGCGCTGGTCGCGGGTGAGGCCGACACGAGCGGCGGGATGACCCACGCGTGGTTGTTCACCGGTCCGCCCGGGTCGGGCCGGTCGGTGGCCGCCCGGACGTTCGCCGCCGCGCTGCAGTGCTCGACGGGTACGGGCTGCGGCGGCTGTACCGGTTGCCGCACCGCCGTCGCAGGCACCCACGCCGATGTCCGACTCGTCGTCCCCGAAGGGCTGTCGATCTCGGTTGCGGAGATGCGCGCGCTCGTGCAGGCCGCCGCGCGCAGGCCCACGACCGGTGAATGGCAGGTCGTGATCATCGAGGACGCGGACCGCTTGACCGAGGGAGCCTCGAACGCGCTGCTCAAGGCCGTGGAGGAACCGCCGGACCGCACGGTGTTCCTGCTGTGCGCGCCGTCGGACCACCCCGAGGACGTGTCCGTGACGATCCGGTCGCGGTGCAGGCTCGTCACGTTGCGCACGCCGCCGCCGGACGCCATCGCACGGGTGCTGGCCGAGCGCGACGGTGTCGACGAATCGACCGCGCGCTGGGCCGCCTCGGTGTGCGGCGGGCACGTCGGCAGGGCACGCAGGCTCGCCACCGACGAGGCGGCACGTGGCAGGCGCGACTCGGTGCTGCGCATCCCGCTCGGACTTCGCAGGCCCGGCGACGTCTTCACGTGCGCCGACGAACTGATCAAGACCGCCGAGTCCGACGCCGCCGACGAGAGCAAGACACGCGACGAGGCCGAAGCCGAGGAGCTGCGCACCGCCATGGGCTCCGGCGGCACCGGCAAGGGCGTGGCGGCGGCGAAACGTTCCGCCGATGCCGCCGTGAAACAGCTGGAGAAACGGCAGAAATCGCGGGCCACCAGAACCCAGCGGGACACGCTCGACCTGGCGCTGATCGACCTGGCCGGGTTCTACCGCGACGTGCTCGTCACCTCCAGCGGAGCGGGCGCCATTCTCAACCACCCCGACTTCGCCGAACACAGCCGCGAGGCCGCACGCGAGTGGACGCCGGCGTCGACACTGCGCCGCCTCGAAGCGGTCCTCGAATGCCGCGAAGCGATCACCTGGAACGTCAAACCGCGCATCGCAGTCGAGGCCATGATCACCACCCTCCGCGAGGGCTGATCCACACGGAGGCAGGGCCGAAACGGCGACTCCCACGGCGCCTACCTTCCCCACGGACACCGGGCGATGCGTCTCTGAAGGCCGCTTGATGAAGCACAGAAAACCGAAAGTTTCCGAAATTTAATTCCTAACCTCGTAAGACTCAACGGTTTCCGGGGGATTTGGTCACAGTGTGTGATCAAATATACCCGTTTGGTGGATTGGGTGGGCTTCAATATTCATTAGCATGGTCGCGTCATGCATGGGGGTATTCGCACTCTACTGGGGTATTCGTGTTGCCGCCATGGCGCGTATAGATCGGAATCGTGGGGAAAATGAAAGAAACTGACGTGCGTTGGGTGCTGGCATTCGATGCCTCGTGCGGCGAATGTAAAAGGGTTTCAAAATTAGTGAGCGAAGCAGCTGAAGGGCGGATTGAAGTCCTGCCTCTGGCTGGTGAAGAGGTCAAGAAGTGGCGACGGGATAGCTTGGGACCAAACGCGAAGTGGGCTCCCACGCTTCTTTGTGTAGGCGATTCGAGCGTCCGGGCTTGGACAGGAAGGGCGATTGCACTTCCGTTGCTGAAACGGCTTGGCGTACGTGCTTCCGGTCGGGTGTTAAACGCGTTGGGTCAATTGCGACGCGCAACTCCTGCAGCCGCGGCACCTGGAGGCGGTCAGGAGGTGAGCCGAGCCAAGTTCTTCCGGTTTGCCGCGGGCGTAGCAGTTGCAGGGGGGATCTTGGCCAACGGTGCGCTACCGGCTGGCGCGGCAGCCAGTGTGAGCACGCATGAATGGGTCAGAGCCAACCGTGACAGACTCCCGCGTTCACTGCGAGATTTTGTACAGTATCCAATGTCTTATCGCCGCGCAATCTTCAATTTCCTTCCTTCGGAAGTGAAAAGCAGCCTCTGGGTTGAATATATCTCACACCTTAGGTCAACTCGAGTTAACCTTTCCGGTCACCAAGTTGAGGTCTTGGGGGAAATTGTAGACGTTGCTTCTGATGGGTCTATATTTCAGGATGCGGGGAACAGTATAGCCAAGCAAAAGGTTAAAACCCTCGAAGGTCGAGTTGTTGCTGCGTTTGGAGAGATTGAGGCGCAAGAAATTCTACGCACGCTCGGTGGTAATGAGTCCACGAACCTGCATCAACTTCCTCTCGCTGTGGATTGTGCGTGTAATACTGCCGATGATTGGTGTAGCGGCTGTCCGAATCAGAAATGCACCGGCGGTGGCTGCACTACGTCCACGAGCGGGTGCGGAAGTCTCTGGGTGAAAGAGTGCAATGGGCTCTGTAAATGTCCCTAAGTATGTCTCATTTGAGTCGTTTGGAGCAGGCGATGACGGCCGTGAAGGTGTCGGTTCGGCGTTTGTAGACCAGCGTCGGCGGCGGTGGTAGGCGGTCAGCAAGCCATGGAAGGTTCGATGCCTTACAGGTGTCAGTCGAGGCGCTCCTTGGGCTCGATATCCTTACGCGCCAGCCGGGGCCGGATTACTCATGTCTCGTAACCTTCGGCGATGGTCGTGGCTGTTGTAAGGCCTTATCGTCGTGCACCATCATCAGCTTGCGGCGCTGCGGCCCACGAGGCGAAAGAACCGGCTGGGACGCGGTGGCCAACGGGGTCACCCATCACCATCAACGGTGTCACCTGTCCGAGCCCGGTGGCCGACGGTAAGCATCTGGCGTCGGAGAGCGCACGAAGCCTCGACCCAGCTTTCCCACGGTCGACCGGGCTCGGCAGGTCATAGGTCCCCATTTGCGTCGCAGGTGGGCGGCTGCAGGATCAGCCGATCAAGCCTTGTACCAACTAACTTGTCCAGCACGGCGTAACGGACTCCTGTCGACAAGCCCGACCTCGACCGGATGGATGCTCCCTGGCCTCGGC
This sequence comes from Prauserella salsuginis, assembly GCF_024648885.1. Classification (GTDB taxonomy): domain Bacteria; phylum Actinomycetota; class Actinomycetes; order Mycobacteriales; family Pseudonocardiaceae; genus Prauserella; species Prauserella salsuginis. Next base: position 521,367 of record NZ_JANBBF010000010.1, read on the forward strand.
CACAACCGCGGTGGCAACGCCCACCACCCGCACGGAGGTTGTGTCGAAACGACGACGCCCCACGGTGCCCTCGGGGCGCTACGGGGCGTCGACCGTTCCCACTCCGAGGGGCTCACTCCCTCGGGCGAGGGGAGGGCTTCGGCGGAGCCGCCGCCGCTGCCGATCCACCCCGGCGGCCCGGGGACACGGCCACCAGGACCGCGCCGATCAGCAGCATCGCCGTACCCGTCCAGAAGATCGGCACCGACGCGTACGCACCGCTCGTCTGCGCCAGCTTGTCCGGACCCGCGGGCGGGGCGGCGCCGCCACCCTCCGGCGGGGCAGCCGGCTCGGGCTTGCTGCAGTCGACGCCGCCTGTCGGAGCGAACGCGCGCGCGATCTGCTCACCCAGCGACACCTGCGCCAACGACGACGGCAGCTTCTCCGCCGCATCGCCGGGAAGCAGGCTCTTCAACTTCTGCGTCGGCAGGATCTGCAGGTCCAGCAGCCGCGCCGACGCGCCCTGCTGATACCCCTTGAACGGCTCGGCCTGCTCACTGCCACGCTTCGTCAGCTCGGCGATGCTCAGCCGCAGCACACCCAGGTCCAGGACCTTCTTGGCCGCGGTGTCGTTCAGGGCCTTCACCCCGTCGTTCATCGTCTGGGCGAGATCGCCGACCACGGGTGCGTCCTTGACCTGCTCGTACCCGGGCAGCTTCTTCATGCCCTCCGTCGGCACACCGACCGGGATGTCGGCCGTGGGGTTCGCCGCGTCCAGGGTGAACAGCTCCTCGCCGTTCCGCTCGATCGTCAGCACCGGCGCCTTGTACTCGACCTTCGACGTCTCCGCCTTGCCCGTCGACAACACCCGCAGTGTCGGCTGGCTCGCGACCTTCACCGTCAGCCCGAGCGGCGTGCCCTTCAGGATGTTGATGTCGGCCACCTGCATGGTCGACGTCGACTCCACGGCCTTGCGATCGGTGCCCGGCATATCGACCAGCCGCACCGTGGACCGGGTCGACAGCGTGTTCGGCGCGCTGACCAGCGACCCCTTGCCGTCCGCTGCCGGCTTGGCGTCGTTCGTGCGCTGGCCCGACAGCATGCCACCGAGATCGGCGAACGACCCCAACTTGCTCAGCGCCTCCTCGGCGCCCGAATCCGAGCCGTTGAGCTGCCCCAGATCCGGCATGGTCGGGATCGAGTTCACCAGCGACGCACTGGCCGTCGACGTCGACGCGTCAGCCATCGTGCCGACACACGGCCCCAGCTCCTCGCTCCACCGCGCATGCGCCGAACCGTTCAGCGCGCTCAGGTTGACCAACGGATTGTCCGGGGCGTTGATGCCCGTCGACACCGGCTTCTCGTTGTCCGGCAGCGCGGTCTGAGTCACCGACCCCGGCGGCATCGGCGAATTGCCACCGATGGCCACCCCCGCCGGCGCCGCCGACGCGATCGACCGTTCGTACGTCAGATACGCCTCCGAATCGACCTGCGCGTTGGACAACCCGAAACCGCCCTCCAACGCGGACTGCTTCGGCAGATCCTCCTCCGCACCCGGCAGGATCGCGTCCGTCGGCACCGCCTGCGGCAACAACCGCACCATGCCGAGCGCCGTGCCCGCCTCCCCGATGGCCTTGGCCTTCGTCTTGGTCGGCCCCGACGCCGGCGGCGCATCCGGATCGGCGGGCGGGGGAACAGGAGTGGTCGGGATCGTCTGTCCGGCCGCAGGTCCGGCGGCCAGGACGACCATGGCGGCCGCCAGCGGCAGCGCTGCCGAGCGGGCCAGTCGTCGGCGCATAGTGGTGGGTCCTCCAGTGCAGGTGAAGCCGGTCGGGGTGGCTATGCCTGTTTGATCCTGTAACGAGCCAGGGGGGCGTTGGTGACGCATGAGCGTCCGGTATAGTCTTACGCACAAGGACATCACGTCCACGCCGCCTTAGCTCAGACGGCCAGAGCGACGCACTCGTAATGCGTAGGTCAGGGGTTCGATTCCCCTAGGCGGCTCGCCCGAAGGCGCCCCATGCTCGTCGCGTGGGGCGCCTTCGCTGTGTTCGGGCATCGCAGTGTCTTCTGGGGGCGTGGCCCCCAGACCCCGCCCGGGGCGTCCCCCGGACCCCCATCGTCGTGGTCGCCTTGGTTGGGCAGCCTCCGGCACCTTCGGTGTCGTTCGGGGAACCTCGGGGTGCGTATGCCGGGGGCTGTGCGGGGGTTCGTGGGGTGGTTGCGTCGGGTGGGCTCGCTTCGCATCGCCGGTTGCCGCGAGTGGGTGGTTGCCCGAAGTTGGGGGTGCAGGTTTCAGGGGGTGGGTTGCTCGGCGGTCGCTCGCTTCGCATCGCCGGTTGCGTGCGTGGGTGGTTGCCTGGATGGGGTGCGGCAGGCGGGGTCCGGTCGCCGCACCTCGGTACCACTCCCGGCGACACACGGTGGACGTTCGGCGAGGTCTGAACCCGAAGACGCGGGACCTTCCGCCGAACGGAAAGCCCCGCGCCGTCACCCACGATCAGTACGGGCAGGTGTCGCGGTACTCGCCGATGTCCGAGTCATCGGGCGCCGGGCACAGGAACTGCGCGTAGCGCTCGTCCTCGTCGAGGAACAGCTTGAACCACGACAGCGTGTACTTCGCCGTCGTCGTGTCGGGCGAGTTGGGGAAGAAGTGGTTGGCGCGCTCCAACTCCATGTACGCCTTGTCGGTGCTGTCGGGGATCGACTCGTAGAACGGCTCCGAGTGGCGCCGCACCGGTGCGACCGAATCGGACTCACCGCCGATGATGAACGTCGGCGTCGACAGTCCCGAGAAGTCCTTCCTGGTGTGCCACGGCGCGAACGGCACGGCCGCGTCGATGTCCGAGTTCTCCAGGGCGGCCTCGAGCGTGCCGCCGCCACCCATCGAATGCCCGGCCACGCCGAGCCGCTCCGGGTCGACGCGGTCGGCCACGTCGCTGTCCTGCGTGAGGTGGTCCAGCGCGGCGACCAGCTGGTCGCCGCGACTGCCGGGCTGGTCGTAACGACTGTTCGTGTCGATCGTGAACACGACGAAACCCTGCGAAGCCAGTCGCGGCCCGAGCCAGGCGATGCTCGACTGGCTCGCCGTGTAGCCGGGGGAGATCGCGATCGCCGCGAACGTGCCCTCGTCGGTCGCGGTCGGGTAGTAGATCGTCCCGCCGCCGAACCCGGACACCAGGCTCGAAACGCGGTCCTCCGCGACATCGAACGGCCCCCGCGGAGCCTCGATGCTGCCCTCCGTCGGATCCGGGCCGTGCTGATACGTCCCCGCAGCGTGGGCCGCCTGCCCGGCAGGGCCGACGAAGGCGGTCGCGAGCGCAAGCGCGGCCGCCGACAGGAGTGTCGTCACTCTCGTTCGTCGCACTGTTCCTCCTCGAATTCCGGTTGATCCGGCTTCTGGCCCGATCACTCTCACCTCGCACCGCACCGCTGCGCATCGGTGTAATCACCGGGGGTGTGTGAGAAAGTCACCGACAGCGGATCTTCCGGACGTCGAATCGACTGCCTTTCCAGGGCGGAGGGCTATGGCCGCAGTGATCGTGGGCAGGGACGACGTCCGAGCACGCCTCGCGGCACTCCACGACGACGTGGGCGCGGGACGCGGTGGCGCGCTCGTGCTCGCCGGCGTCCGCGGCATGGGCAGGACCACGCTGGTGGAGACCGTGCCGACGGACGGGCCGGTGCGGACCGCGACGGTCACCGGCTTCGCTGCCGAGTCCGAGCTGCCGTGGGCCGGCCTGCAGCGGCTGTGCGCTGCCGCGGGCATCGCGCCCGGAGCGGTCGGCGACGTCGCAGGGCACGCCACGACGCTGTACGAGCGACTGGCGGCGGGCGGATCCGTGCTGTGCCTCGTCGACGACGCCCACCTGCTCGACGTCGAATCCCTCGACGTCCTGGCGTTCATGGCACGCAGATGCGCGCGAGGCCCGGTCGCGGTGGTGTTCACGGTGCCGCCGGAGGCACCGGAGGCCGACCGGCTGGCCGGCCTCGACGTCGAAAGGCTGCCGCCGCTGACCGACGACGAGGCGCTGCGCCTCGTGCCGGGGCGGATCGCCGCACCCGTTGCCGCCGAGTTGGTCGAGACCGCCGGCGGAAACCCGTCCGACCTGCTGGAACTCGCCGAATCCCTCACCGCGGGGCAGGCCGCGGGCAGGCAGCCGCCACCGCGCGAGCTGCCCGCGGGAGGCCGTGGCCGGGATGCGGTGGTGCGTACCTTTCGGGGCCTGTCCGAGGCGGCGCGGGCGCTCGTGCTGCGGGCCGCGTGCGCCGAGCCGTCCGAGCCGTTCGGCGCCACCGGCATGTCCTCCGACGGCCCCGTGTCCGCCGACGACCCCGTGCTCGCCGAGGTGCAGCGCTGCGGGCTGGTGCGGACGACGACCGACGGCGTCCGCGCGGTCAGCCCGGCCGTCGGCGCCACCGTGCACGCCGCGGTGTCCGACGCCGAGCGGAGGGAGGCGCACGCGGCGCTCGCCGCGTCCCTCGACCCGCAGCGGCACCGCGCGGCGTGGGAATGGCACCGGGCCTGCGCCGACGGCCGCACCGACGTGGCCGACCGGCTCGCGGCGGCGGCCGACGACAACCCCGACACGGCCGCGCTCGCCTGGCATCGGGCCGCACGGCTCACTCCTCCCGGAGCCGAGAAGGCGGAACGGCTGCGACGTGCCGCGTGCCGGTACTGGGCCGAGGGACGAGTCGGACCGGCGCGCAGGTTGTTGTGGCATGCCCGCGAGCACGCACCATCCGGCCCGTTGGCGGGCCGGATCCTCGTCGCCGCGGGGGAGATCGAACTCAGGGACGGTGCTCCCGAGGTCGCGGCGCACCAGCTCATGCTCGCCGCGCAGAGCCTGCCCGTCGACGAGGCGGCCGATGCGTTCCTGCTCGCGGCCGAAGCGCGCCGCACCGCCGCCGACGGCTGCGGCTACGCCGAAACGGCGAGACGGGCCGCGGAGACGGAAACACTGGTGGCGACGCATCTCGCGGGCATCGCCGCGATGTTCACGCGTGACCACGCGGCCGGTGCCGCGGCGTTGCGGCGGGTGCTCGAGGAGGCGGGCGACGACGTCCGCGGGGCCCTGTGCGCGGCGGAGGCGGCCATGACCCTCGGCCGTCCGGGGCTGGCGCACGACCGGGCCGCCGCGGCGGTCGCCCGCGCCCGAGGCGGCGACAACCCGACCCTTCTGCCCACGGCGCTGTACCAGTTCTCGCTCACGTCGGCGCTGCTCGACCGCCCGCACGCCGCGGTGGAGGCGAGCGCAGAAGGTGTCGCCCTGGCCGCGGCGAGCGGGCAGCGCAACACGGCGGCCGAGCACGAGGTGCTCGCTGGCCTGGCCTACGTCTCGCTCGGCGACCGCGACGCGGCACTGGCGCGGGTGGCGTCGGCGCAGGCCCGGATCGACCGTGTCGGACTCCGCCGTGCGGCTGCGCTCGCCGACTGGGTGCGCGGGTGTGCCGACCTGCTCGACGACCGACCCGCCGACGCGTTCCGGCGGTTGAACACCCTGTTCGTCCCCGGGACGGGCCGGTCGACGGTGCAGGTCGCGGCGATCCCGCAGCTCGTCGAATCCGCGATCCGGTGCGGGGAGTCCGATAGCGCGCGGCGGGCGCTCGAACGGTACGAGGCGTGGGCGGAGTCGACGGGGACCGGCGTGTGGCTCGCGCTCGCCCACCGCTGCCGGGCGTTGCTCGCAGCCGACCCGGCCACGGCGGAGGCGCAGTTCCGCGACGCCGTCGAACTCCAGCGCTCCGGCGGCATGACGCTCGAGCTCGCCCGCACCGAGCTGGCCTACGCCAGGGCACTGCGGCGACAGCGGCGCAATCGCGAGGCACGGTCGGTGCTGCGGGACGCCTTCCGCCTCGCCGACGACGCGGGAGCCGACTACTGGGCGGCGCAGATCCGCGACGAGCTGCGCGCCGCAGGCGACCGTGCCGAGGAGGCCGCTCCCTCGACGGGCGAAGACCTGACACCACAACAGGAACGCATCGTCCGGTTGGTCGCGGATGGACGGACGAACCGGGAGATCGCGGAACGGCTCGCGATCTCCCGGCGCACCGTCGAGCACCACCTGCGCAACATCTTTGTCAGGCTCGGTGTGCGCTCGCGGGTGGAACTCGTCGCCGCGGCGTCCGGGCCCTCGCCCCGCCACGAGTGAGCAGGACGCGGACCGGTGTCGCGTCCGGCCGTGCCGCACGGCTGGAGGTCAGCGCGGCTGGAGGTCAGCGCGGCAGCGCGGTGTTCGCGGTCTCCCGGAGCCGGACGAGACTCAGCAGCCCGATCAGCGCTGCGCCCATCACCCAGAAGGCGGGCGACTGCCGGTCGCCGGTCTGCTGCACGAGCAACGTCGCGATGTACGGCGCGGTGCCGCCGGCGAGGATGGTGCCCAGGTTGAAACCGAGTGCGACGCCCGTGTACCGCGTGCTGCCGCCGAACAACTCCGTGAACATCGGAAACGCCGGAACCTGCAGCAACGCGTTGAGGATCATGAACGCCAGGTACAGCACACCGACGAACATCAGGCTGTCCGCCGACTCCATGAGCGCCAGCACGGGATAGCTGATGACGAGATAGCCGGCGACGCCCGCGGCGATCACCTTCCGGCGCCCCCAGCGGTCCGACAGGAGGCCGACCAGCGGCATGGTCAGACAGGCCAGCGCGATCACCCCGGCCGACAACCACGACACCTGACCGGCCGGATAGCCGAGGTCGTCGATGAGGTAGATGTTCATGTACGTCAGGCCGATGTAACCGGTGCCGTTGGTGGCGACGGCCACGCCGATCACGCGGAGCACACCGACCGGGTTGGTCCGCAGCACCTGCAGCAGCGGCCACTTCGCCTGCCGCCCTTCCTCCTTCGTCTTGGTGAACTCGGGAGTGTCCTCGAGTCGCGCTCGCGCCCACAGGCACAGCAGTGCCAACGGGAAGCACAGCAGGAACGGCAGGCGCCATCCCCAGGCGGTCATTCCGTCGGTGCCGACGCTGCTGGTGAACACGGCGACGACCGTGGCCGCCGTCGCGAAGCCGAAGGTGGAACCGAACGGGGTGAAGGAGCCGAAGAAGCCGCGCCGCTCGGGTGGGGTGGACTCGGCGATGTACGTGGCGGCACCGCCGATCTCACCGCCCGCGCAGAACCCGCTGACGAGTCGCAGCACCACGAGGAGGACCGGGGCGATCACTCCGATGGATTCGTAGGTGGGCAGTATGCCGATCAGTCCGGAACACAGCCCCATCCCGACGATCGTGGCGACGAGCGGTGCCCTGCGGCCGTACCGGTCACCGAGCCAGCCGAAGAACACCCCGCCGAGTGGTCGGACGACGTAACCTGATGCGAACACGGCCAACGCGGCCAGCATCGACGCCGTGCTGTCCGAGTTGGGAAAGAACAGCGGTGCGATGGTGACGGCGAGGAAGCCGTACACGCTGAAGTCGTAGTACTCGATGAGCGTTCCGACTCCACCGGCGAGCGCGGCACGCCGGGTGAGCCGGGGCGAGAAGCTGGGGGCGGCGACTGCGGTGGCGCCGTTTGTCGGGGTCATGACGGTTCCTCCGGGCACTGGTCAACGGCGGTGTTCGGCGAGCAGCAGCCGAAGGCTCCCGCCTGCCTCGATGATCTTGGTGACGCGTTCGCTGGGCGGGGTGCCCTCCAGGGTCGTGCCCGTCGTGGGCAAAGTGACCCTGGCTCTTCGCCAGTCGACCTCCACCGGGTCCCAGCGGCTGACGTGCTCGCTGATGCCGGGTGCGGTGATCAGCGGCATCCCGTTGTAGGTCTCGCCGCGCCAGAATCCCGGTGAGAACGAGTCCGCGATGACGGCGGAGACGCCGAGATTGCGGAGAGCGACGAGCGGTGGATAGTGCGGATGGCCGTAGCCGAAGTTCCGCCCGCCGACGATGACGTCGCCGGGCTCGACCTTGTCGACGAACTCGGGGTCGTAGGCCTGCATGGTGACGCCGCGGAGGACGTCGGCGTCGTAGTACTTAATGTTCTCCACGCCGATGATGAGATCCACGTCGAAGTCGTCGCCGAAGATCCATGCCACCCGGCCACGGATCGTCTCGGGCGGTGGCGGGTAACCACTCATGACTCCGTCACCTCCCGCGGGTCGCTGATCCACCCGGTGATCGCGCTGGCCGCCACCGTCGAGGCCGAACCCATGTAGATCTCTGAAGCCGTACTGCCCATGCGGCCCGAGATGTTCAACACCCCGGTGGAGATGCATTTCTCGCCCGGCTGCAACGGTTTCTGGTAGCCGAAGCAGAAGTCGCAGCTCGAGGTGTGGATGTTGGCCCCGGCGCCGCGCAGGACGTCGAGCAGTCCTTCCTGTTCGGCCTGCCGGTGGATCTCGGCGGACGTCGGGACGACGTTGAGCTCGACGCCGGCGGCCACCTTCCGCCCGTCCAGCAGCTGCGCGGCGTCCCGGATGTCCTCGATGCGTCCGCTGGCGCAGGAACCGATGAACGCCTTCGTCACCGCCGTGCGGTCCAGTTCGGACACTCCGCGGGTGTTCGCGGACCTGGCCGATCCGGGAAGCACCACCTGGGGTTCGATGGCCGAGAGGTCGAACGTGTGGCGGGAGCTGTACTCGGCGTCGGGATCGCTGGCGACGGGTTCGTACGGGCCCCGTGCGACCCCGGCCGCGTATTCGAGCGCCGCGCGGTCGGGGTTGAAGATCGCGGACACGGCGCCCGTGAACATGGCCATGCCGCAGAGCCCCTGGCGCCGGTCGATGCTCATGGCCTCCGCACCGGGCCCCCCGAACTCCATCACCTGATGGGCACAGCCGTCGGCGCCGAGTTGTCCGATGATCGCGTGGATCAGGTCCCGGTTGTCGACGCCGGGCCGGAACTCGCCGGTCAGGTCGAAGCGCACGGACGCGGGCACGTCCAGGTAGAGCTGACCGCTGACCCACGCCTCGAGGAGGTCGCGGCGTACGCCCCAGCCGAGTGCGCCGAAGGCGCCGAGGCCGCTGACGTGGCCGTCGAAGTGGATGAGGAAGCGGCCGGGCAGTGCGTAGCCGAGCTCCGCGGCGACCTGGTGGCCGATGCCTTCGGCCTCGTGCAGGGTGATGCCGTAGAAGTCGCACCACTCCCTGGTCACCTTGTGGATGTCGCGTTCCTTGTCGTCGCCCTTGGTGAGCATGTGGTCGATGAAGACCAGGTACCGCTCGGGTTCGGCGAGTTCGGTGATGCCGAAGTCCTCGTGCATCTGCCGGAACATGGCGTCGGTGTAGCCGGGGAAGTCGTAGGCGATCATGTGGTCGGGGCGGAACGGCAGGTTCTGTCCCGGCCGGACGCTGTCGACGCCGCCGGCGCGGGCGAGGATCTTCTCGGTGATGGTCTGCGGCATGTCGATCACCGGCCCGCGGGGAGGTAGCGCTGCTGGTCGGCTTCCACGTCCGCGAAACCGATCATGTCGACGAACTCGTGGTGCTGTAGGGAATCCGCACTCACCTGAGCGGGAGGCTCGCCCCCGGCCAGGCGCTGGAGGCAGGTGCGGAGCGCGCCTGCCGCGGCCATCAGCGGTTGCGTCGGCAACAGTGCGAGCCGCACGCCGATCTGCCGCAGCACCTCGGGGGTGAAATCCCGTTCCGTCCACGTCGACGCGGTGAGTGTCGCGACCAGCGGCACACCCGAGACTTCACGGCATTTCGCCCACTGCTCGGCGCTCGAGAACGTCTTCGTGACCGGCATGATCATGTCCGCGCCTGCGGCGACATAGGCCTCGGCGCGGCGGAGCGCCTCGTCACCGGAGGCGTCGGTCCTGGCGATGATCAGCATCCGGCCGTCGGCCGCGTCCACGGCTGCCCGGATCTTGCCCGTCGCCGTCTCGGCGTCGAGCAGGGGAACCGGGTCTCCGACGCAGACGGGGCAGCGCTTGGGGGATTCCTGGTCCTCCATGAACGCGGCCTGCACGCCCGCGTCGGCGAACTTTCGCGCGGTGCGTGCGGCGTTGAGGGCGTTGCCGTATCCGGTGTCGATGTCGGCGACCAGGGGCAGTGCGCTGGCTTCGCGGATGGTGCGGACCGCGTCCAGGTTCTCGGTCATCGTGTACAGCTCTGCGTCGGGGTAGCCGAGGGCCGCGGAGACCGCGAACCCGGACGCGCAGAGCGCGGTGAACCCGGCCTGTTCGGCGAGGCGTGCGGTGAGCCCGTCCCACACGCCGGGGGCGAACACCAGGTCGTTGTCGACGAGTTCGCGCAGTGTGGCGGTCGATGTGGTGGTCGACATTGTCCACCTTCCGTTATCCGGAACTAGTTTCAAGCAAACTAAGAAGCCTTGTGCCTGGGTGTCAACTGTTTGCCGGATAAAACGGAACATGTACCGTTATGTGAAACGCGAGAAGGGAGTTCGGATGAGAGCGGTGATGCAGCCGGAACCACTGGGCCTCCACCAGGTCTTCGACAGGTGCGAAACGCTCTTCGCCGACCGCCCGGTGGTGCTCGGCGGCGCCGCGGGACCGACGACGACCACCTACGGCGAACTGTTCGCCCAGGCGCGCGCGTTCGCCGGCAGGCTGACCGAACTCGGGCTGCGCGCCGGCGACCGGGTCGCGACCTTCGCGCCGAACACTCGCGAGCACCTGCTGGCGTACGTCGCCGTCCCCGGCAGCGGGTTGGTGCTCCACACCGTCAACATCAGGCTCAGCGGGGAGGAGATCGCCTACACGGTCGAGCACGCGGGCGACCGGGTGGTGCTCGTGGACGCCGCACTGTGGCCGGAGTGGTCAGCCGTCGCGCTCCCGGCGTGCGTCGAGCACGTCATCGTGTACGGCGACATCGCCGAACTCCCCGAACGTCACGGCAACGCCGTCGTCAGCCGCTTCACCGACCCGTCCGGCGTCCCGCCGCGGGAGGGCCCCTGGTATCGCCCCGCGGACGAGAACGAGGCCAGCGGAATCTGTTACACCTCGGGCACGACGGGGTGGCCGAAGGCCGTCGTCTACAGCCACCGGTCGGTGTATCTGCACGCCCTGACGCTGTGCGGCGCCGACACGTTCGCGATCTCCGAACACGACGTGGTCTGCCCGGTGGTTCCCATGTTCCACGCGAACTCGTGGAACCTGCCGTATGCGAGTCTGCTGGCCGGTGCGAGCCTCGTGCTGCCAGCGCAACGGACCGATCCCGCCGGCCTTGCCGAATGTTTCGCGGCCGGAGGCGTCACGTTCTCGGCCGCAGTCCCCACGGTGTGGGCGAATCTCGTCGCCGCGGTCGGTGCGGGTGAGATCGACCCGAACGCGCTGAGTTCCGTGCAGCGCCTCGTGATCGGTGGTTCGGCCGCATCGGAGACGTTGCTGTCCGAATTGGCCGAACTCGGGATCGAACCGGTGCACGCATGGGGAATGACCGAGTGCTCGCCGGTCGGGCTCATCGCGAACCCGCCCGCGGATGCCGAGGCGGCGGTGGCGGCAGCCAGCAAGTCCAGCCAGGGCAGGCCGATGCCGGGCCTCGATCTGCGCGCCGTCGAGGACGGCGTGCCTGCCCCGCGGGACGGCGCGTCGATCGGCGAGTTGCAGATCAGCGGCCCCTACGTCGTGGCCGACTACTACGGCGCGGAAGCCGGGGCCGTGGCCGACAAATTCGTGGAGCACGGAGGAAAACGCTGGCTCCGTACCGGTGACGTCGTGACCGTCGACGAACGCGGCTACGTGCGGCTCGTCGATCGCACGAAGGATCTGGTGAAATCCGGTGGCGAATGGATCTCCTCCGTGGCGCTGGAGAACCACCTGTTGGCGCACCCGGCCGTGCAGGAGGCCGCCGTGATCGCCGTGCCGGATCCGAAGTGGGAGGAGCGCCCGCTCGCGGTCGTGGTCGCACGTGACGTCGATGCGGCGCAGCTGCGCGATTTCCTCGCCGCGAGAGTGCCGCGCTGGCAGGTACCGGACCGGTTCGAGTTCGTCGCGGAGGTTCCCAAGACTAGTGTCGGCAAGCTGGACAAGAAGCGACTCCGTGGCGAGTACGCCTGAACACGCCGACGTATCGTGCCGGCAGACACCGCGTCTGCGCAGACGGTTCCCTCACGCCGAGGAGTTCCCACGGCAGAAGGAAAGTGAACGGATGCCACCGAAAGACAACGACGGCCACGACGACGACTCGAAGACCGACGACGCGAAGAACATGGTGAACTCCGTGGTCCGAGCCGGTCAGCTGCTGGACGCCTTCGACAGCGGAAAACCGGTCCTCGGGCTCACGGAACTGTGCGCGGCAACCGGTCTGAACAAGACCACCACCCACCGGCTGCTCAGCACGCTCGTGCGGATGGGCTGGCTGACCAGGACGCCGGACGGCGATTACAAGGTCGGTATGAAGTTGTTCAGCCTCGGCTCGGTGGCGCTCGCCGACTTCAGTCTCCGTGACGAGGCCCGGCCCTCGCTGTTGTCGCTCGCCGAGCAGTTCGGCGACACGGCGTATCTGATGATCCCCGGCGACAGCGGCGCGGTGGTCATCGACCGCTACGAAGGGTCGAGCCCGCTGTCGGTGAAGCACATCGGCATCGGGACGGTGCTGCCGTACCACGCCGCCGCGGGGCCGATGACCATGCTCGCGTTCGTCCCGGAGCTCCGGGAACGCTGGCTGGCCGAACCGCTGACGGCATTCACCCGGCACACGCTGCAGGACCACGACGCCCTCGAATCCCAACTCGACAGGATCCGCGCCGAGGGGTACACGATCAGCGACGAGGACTACCTCAGCGGTGTCGGTGCGGTCGCCGCCCCGGTGTTCGACCGCACGGGGAAACTGGAGGCCACCGTGAGTCTCGGCGGACCTGCCGGCGATTTCAGGGGCAGTCAGCTCGTCAGCATCATCAGTGCGGTCAGAGAGGCCGCCGCCACGATCTCCACTCGCCTCGGATCGTCGTTGGACGTGGCGGGCTGAACCCGGCCGTCCGTGTGGCACACGTCTAGTCCTCCGGGGTGAACGGCACATCTAGGCTGTGGCCATGCCGATGTTCGCGTTCGAAGGTAAGCGCCCCTCCGTCCACCCCGAGGCGTGGATCGCGCCGACGGCCACGCTGGTGGGCGACGTCGTCGTCGAGAAGGGCGCGTCGGTCTGGTACGGCGTCGTCGTCCGCGCGGACTTCGGCCGCATCGTGATCCGCGAGGGTGCGAACGTGCAGGACAACTCCGTACTGCACGTGGGCGACGGGGTGTGCGAGGTCGGCGCGAACGCCACCGTCGGCCACTCCTGCATCGTCCACGACTGCACCGTCGGCGAGCAGGCGCTGATCGGCAACGGCGCCACGGTCCTCGACCTGTCCACCGTGGGCGCGCGCACCCTCGTGGCCGCCGGCTCCACCGTCACGCCGGGCACCGAGGTGCCGTCCGAGGTCATCGCGATGGGCAGCCCCGCGAAGAAGTTCGTCCCGCTGACCGACTCCGCCCGCGGCTGGATCGACCACAACGCCGCGATCTACCGGGAACTGGCTCGCCGCCACGCCGAGGGCGTCGAGGAGATCGCCGAACCCGACCGGCCCGAGTAAGCCCCGCCCACGTCGCGCGGTGTTCACCTTCGGCAGGTAGACCGGGTCCGTGACCCAGCACGCCGCGGAGTGGGCCGCCTACGTCGACGGCTACTGCGAACGCCTCGCCCCCGGACTCCTCGGGGAGCCGTTCAACACGATCAGTAACGTCGGGTTCCTGCTCGCCGCCGTCGCCGTCTGGCGGCAGTCCCGCGGCGAGGCCGGACCGCGCGTCCTCGCCGCGGGGCTCGCGCTGATCTTCGTCGCCAGCACCGCCTTCCACATGCTCGCCACCCGCTGGGCGGGCACCGTCGACTCCGCGGCGATCGCACTGTTCGTACTCGCCTACGCCGTGGTGTTCGCCCACGTGTTCCTGCGCGCACCCTGGCGATGGGCCTGGCTGGCCGTCCCCGCGTTCCTCGCCCTCGCGGTACCGGTCGTGGCCGGGGCCGACGCGCTCGGTCTGCCCGGTGCCCAGTACGCCGCCCCGCTCGTCGCGCCGTTCGTACTCGCCGCACTGACCGCGCGGGACGCCGTGTGGCCTGCGCTGCTCACCGCGGGCGGACTGTTCGGCCTTTCACTCACGTTCAGATCCGTCGACCACACCGTGTGCGGTTCGTTTCCGCCCGGCACGCACTTCCTGTGGCATCTGCTCAACGCCGCGGTGCTCTACCTCGTCACCCGGACCGCCGTGGGCCGCTGGGTAGGATCACCCGAACGGGCGGACCCGTCGACCGCAGGCCGGTAGCACGAGCGAAGTGAGCGACAACAGCATGACCACCACCGCATGACGGCCCCGAAGACCCTCGTGCGCAGGGCGTTCCCGCCGACCGCCGTGGCAGCGGGCCTGATCTCGGTACTCGTCGCCGTCACCAGCACGGCCGCGATCGTCTTCTCCGCCGCGCGGGCCGCGGGCGCATCCCCGGCCGAGGTCACGTCGTGGATGCTCGCCGTGTGCGTCGGCATGGGCGTCACCTCCATCGGCCTGTCGCTGCGGTACCGCGCGCCGATCGTGACCGCCTGGTCCACCCCGGGCGCCGCGCTGCTGGCCGCGAGCCTGCACGGCGTGCCCATGGCGCAGGCGATCGGAGCGTTCGTCGTGTCGGCCGCGCTGATCACGCTGACCGGCGTCACCGGCTGGTTCGAACGTGTCATGAACCGCATCCCGGTCGCGCTCGCCTCCGGGCTGCTGGCCGGGGTCCTCGTGCAGTTCGGCATCGACCTGTTCGGCGAACTGGAGACGAGTTTCGCCGTCGTGTTCCCGATGCTGCTGGCGTACCTGCTGGCGCGGCGGTGGGCACCCCGGTACGCCGTGCTCGTCGCACTGGCCGCGGGTGTCGCGGCGACGGCCGTCACCGGGACGTTGCAGCTCGACCGCGTCGACCTCGCGTTCGGGGCGCCCGTGTTCACGATGCCGGAGTTCGACTGGCAGGTGATCATCAGCGTCGGACTGCCGCTGTACATCGTGACCATGGCGTCGCAGAACCTGCCCGGCGTGGCGGTGCTGCGGGGCGACGGCTATACCGACGTGCCGCTGTCACCGGTCATCGGCACGACCGGAGTGGCGAACCTGCTGCTCGCACCGTTCGGCTGCTTCGGCCTCAACCTCGCCGCCATCACCGCGGCGATCTGCACCGGACCGCAAGCGCTCGAGGACCGTGGCCGCCGCTATCTCGCCGCCGTGTGGGCGGGCCTGTTCTACCTGGTCATCGGGGTCTTCGCGGGCACGGTCGGTTCCCTGCTCGGCGCGCTCCCCGAAGCCCTGATCATCGGCATCAGCGGGCTCGGCCTGCTCGCCACCATCACCGGTTCGCTCAGCTCGGCGCTCGGCGACCAGCGGTGGCGCGAACCCGCCGCCGTGACGTTCCTGGCGACCGCCTCCGGCATGACCCTGCTGGGCATCGGTTCGGCGTTCTGGGGCCTGCTCGCAGGCGTGCTCACGGCCCTGATCACCCGCCGCCGCTCCTGAGGAAGCGCCCCCAGGGGCACTTTGGTTGCGTTCGGTGCAACCAAAGTGCCCCTGGGGGCAACAGGTCGGGCACGAAAAAGGGGACCCGGCCGGTGTGGTCGGATCCCCTTGAACGACTGCGGCTGCGGCTCAGTGCTTGCCGGCGTCCGCGGCCTCCTTCTCGAGGCGCTCACGCTCACGCTCCAGCGAACGCTCGATCTCGGCCTCGGCCTCCATCCGGCCGACCCACGACGAGCCTTCGACGCTCTTGGCAGGCTCGAGGTCCTTGTACACCTGGAAGAAGTGCTCGATCTCCAGCTTGTGGAACTCGTTCAGGTGGTGGATGTCCCGCAGGTGGTCGTTACGCGGGTCGCCGGTCGGAACGGCCAGCACCTTGTCGTCCGGGCCCTTCTCGTCACGCATCCGGAACATGCCCACGGCGCGGCACTTGACCAGGCAGCCGGGGAAAGTCGGCTGCTGCACGAGGACGAGCACGTCGAGCGGGTCGCCGTCCTGGCCGAGCGTGTTGTCGATGAAGCCGTAGTCGGCCGGGTACTGCGTGGCCGTGAAGAGCGTCCGGTCGAGCTTGATCCGACCCGTCTCGTGGTCCACCTCGTACTTGTTGCGCTCCCCGCGGGGGATCTCGATCGTGACGTCGAAGTCCACGGCGTCCTCGCTTGATCTCGTCGGCGCCGCGTCGCTCGCGGCTGAAAATGTCATGTCCTTACCCGACCAGTGTGACCCACCGCTCGGTCAGGTAGCACTAAGGATGGCACTAGTGTGATGTCTGCCCCGTTCGAGTAGCGGAACGCATTAGCACGTAGTGGGGACTTGCTGGAGGGGTACGTGTCACAACGCGACACCGGCGCGGACGGCGCCGGCGGAGCAGCCGACGGCGGCACAGCGGGCGGTGGGGCAGCCGACGGCGGCGGACCGGCGTGGCCGTCGGACGACGTCGATTCGACACCGCGGTCCGCCACGTCCCCGGAGTCCGCCGCTCGGGAGGCCGCCGCTCGGGAGGCCGCCGTCTCTCCGGAGTCCGCAGCGTCCCCGTTCTCGCCTTCGTCCACGGGGTCGCCGTCTCCGGCTCCGGGCCCGCCCTCGCCGCAAGCGTGGCCCGCTCCGCCCGCGGCGGCGCAGCCCCGGCCGCAACGGCCAACCCCGCCCCGGGAGTCGCACCACCAGCCCCCGGAAGTGCCGAACGGTCCCCCTGGGGCGCAGCACCAGCCCCCGGGAATGCAACACGAGCCCCGGGATCCGCAACACGAGCCCCGCGATCCGCAACACGGGCCCCGGGATCCGCAACACGGGCCCCCGCCGCCGCAACACCAGCGGCCGGGGCCGCCGCGACGCCCTGCGCAGCCACCGATCTCCACCACTCCGGTCCCGCCTGCCGGGACGACCGCCCATCCGATGCGTATCGAGCCGGCTCGGCCCGCCCAGCCGGACGGCACCGCCCGCACCGGCTCCGGCGACCCCGACGCGACCGCTCCCAACCCCACCGGTCCCAACCCCACCGGTCCCAACTCCGCCGCTCCCAACCCTGCCGGTCACAGCTCCGCGACGCGCAGGACCGCCGCGCCCGGCACCGCTGCTCACCACGGCAGGGGCTCCCACGGCACGGACCCGCACGGCACGGACCCGCACGGCACGGACCCCCGCGGTACCGCCGCTGACGCCGGCGATCGTGGTGGCGCCGTCCACCACGGCTTCCCTCACAGCAATGCCACCGGCGGCGACTATCGCGGCAGTGCCGACGGCAGTACCCACAGTGACGGCGGCACCGACGGTGATGGCGGTGCCGACCGCGACGGCACCCACCGCGACGGCACCCACCGCGACGGCACCCACCGCGACGCCACCGTGTCGGATGCCGCGGCCGCCGCTGCCGGGACGGGTGCCGCCGAGAACGCCTCCGCGGCGAACCACGGTTCCGACGGCCCGCCGACCGGACCGGAAGGGCCGGCGGCCGCCGATTCCGACCCCGAACCGGAACCGAAGCGCCGACGTGGCCGCGCGTTGCTGTTCAGCGGGTTGGCGCTCGTGCTCGTCGTCGCCCTCGGCATCACGCTGGCGCTGCCTGCCGTGTCGAACCGCCTCGGGCTGCCGTGGGCGCCGAACCTGCCGAAGGGCGACGAACCCGAACCCGTCGCCGTCACCCGGCAGTTGCAGTCCATCGGAGGGCAGGGCGACGGGCCGACGGCGAACGGTCTGCGGCAGGCGCTCGAGGGGCCTGCGAGCTCGGGTGCGCTGGGCACGCTCAGCGGCACGGTCGTCGACGCGACCACCGGCGACACCCTGTGGTCGCAGGGTGAGAACCGGGCCGTGACGCCCGCGTCGGCGACGAAGATCCTCACCGCCGCGGCGGCGCTGCTCGAACTCGGCCCGGACATGCGACTGTCGACCAAGGCGTACGAGGCGGTGCCCGGGCGGGGCGGCATCATCGTGAGAGCCGGCGGCGACGTGACGCTGTCGTCGCTGCCGGAAGGTGAGGAATCGCTTTACCACGGTGCGGCCCACCTGGACGAGCTCGCGAAGCAGATCGACGAGGCCACCAACGGGAACGTTCGCGCGGTCGCCCTCGAACAGAGCGTGTTCACAACCGACAAGACCGGGCAGGGTTGGGCGGACGAGGACGCCCCGTCGACGTACGCCGCGCCGCTCGCCCCGATCATGCTCGACGGCGGGCGGCAGGACCCGCTCGACGACACGTCCGAACGGTTCGGTGACCCGGCGCAGCGGATGGTCGACCAACTGGCGGGCAAGTTCGCCGCCGCGGAGGTCGATCCCGAGCTGACGAAAGGCAGCCGAGCGGCACAGCTCGAGGAGTCGGAGCCCATCGCTGAGGTGCAGTCGGCGCCGATGGAGCGGCTCGTCGAGCAGATGCTGCAGCTGTCGGACAACACCCTCGCCGAGGCGATCCAGCACCACATCGCGATCTCGAAGGGGCGGGAGCCCTCGTTCGAGGGCGGGGCGAAGGCGACCCTCGACGTGCTGCGGGAACACGGCTTCGACGTCGGCGGCGCGACGCTCCACGACGGCAGCGGCCTCTCGGTCGACAACCGCGTCACGGCGAAGCTGCTGTCCGAGGTCATGGCCGTCGCCGCGGCACCCGGCGGCAGTGCGCACGCCGACGAGCGCACGTCGAAGCTGCGCCCGCTGCTGGCCGGCCTGCCCGTCGCCGGCGGCACCGGGACGCTCGCCGAGCGCTACACCGAGGGCACGCCCGCGCAGGGCCGCGGCTGGGTACGCGCCAAGACCGGCACGATCCCGTCGACCGGCACCAACGCACTGACCGGCCAGGTCGTGACCGTCGACGGGCGGACCCTGGCGTTCTCGCTGGTCACCTCCAAGGCGGGCAACACCGATGCCGCCCGCGACGCTCTCGACACCGTCACCGCGACGCTGCGTGAGTGCGGCTGCCGCTAGGTGCGAGTGCGGCTGCCGCTAGTGCGCCGTTCAGTCGTGCCCGGCACCGCCCACCGGGAGTGTCGGCCGGTGGGACGGCGCCGGTCGAACGGGTAGCGTCGCGGGCGTGAACGCCGAGACGAAGGCAGCGCCCGCGAGTCCGCTGGTCGACTGGTCCGTGGCGGCGTCGACGGGAGCGTTGTTGGCACGCGGCGGACCGTTGGTGTCCCGCGAGGAGGCCGACCGTGTGGTCGCCGACCTGCGCGACCTGACCGTCGACGCGGAGCGCTACGTCCGCGAGCTGACGGGTCTCGGCGCAGGGCTGCCGGTGCCGCCGGGGACCGTGGTCGACCGGCCCGGCTGGGTGCGGTCGGCGGCAGCGGGACTCGGGGAGTTGACGAGTCGTGCCGTGCCACCGGAACGCGCCTCGAAGCTGTCGTCCCTGGTCGCGGGCGGCGCGGGCGTGCAGACGGGGGTCGTGCTGGCGTTCCTCGGCTCGCGGGTGCTGGGCCAGTACGACCCGTTCGGCGGGCCGGACACCGACGGTGAGCTGGTGCTTGTCGCGCCGAACGTCGTCACCGCCCAACAGGCGATGAAGGTGCCCGGCAGGGACTTCCGGCTGTGGGTGTGCCTGCACGAATGCACGCACCGGTTGCAGTTCACCGCCGTCGACTGGTTGCGCGACTACTTCGCGGCCGAGGTCGGCAAGCTCGTCAGCGGTTTCGCGGGCTCGGACGAGACGATCGCCGCCACGCTGCAGCGGCTGCCGGAGAACCT
This sequence comes from Prauserella salsuginis, assembly GCF_024648885.1. GTDB lineage: Bacteria > Actinomycetota > Actinomycetes > Mycobacteriales > Pseudonocardiaceae > Prauserella > Prauserella salsuginis. The sequence goes on from NZ_JANBBF010000010.1 coordinate 540,929, forward strand.
CCGTTCGCTGCGCGAATCCGAGTCCCGCGACGTGCTGGGGCTCGCCGAGCTGATGCAGTCACCCGGCCAGCGCGAGGTCTTCGACCGGCTCATCGCGCTGTCGACACTCCTCGAGGGGCACGCCGACTACGTCATGGACGCCGTCGGCCCGGACGTGGTGCCGAGCGTGGCGACGATCCGCAAGCGGTTCACCGAGCGGCGCAAGGGCGGCGGCCTGCTCGACCGGCTGCTGCGGGCGCTGCTCGGCGTCGACGCCAAGGTGCGGCAGTACGAACAGGGCGCCGCGTTCACCAAGCACGTCGTCGGTGCCGTGGGCATGGCCGGTTTCAACGCCGTGTGGACCTCGCCGGAGACCCTGCCGACCCGCGCCGAGATCAAGGACCCGCAGGCATGGGTGCGGCGGGTCCACTGACCGCGTCCGGCCGGAGCGGGTTCCACGCCGTCGCGGCGGTCCGCAAGGCCGTCAGGGAGTTCATGCGAACGTTGCCGGAGTCGGCTGCGGAATCGCTGTGCGTCGCGGTCTCCGGCGGTGCCGATTCGCTCGCGCTCGCCGAGGCGGCCGCCTACACCTGCCGGAGCCTGCCGGTGACGGCGCTCGTCGTCGACCACGGACTGCAGACCGGCTCCGACGAGGTCGCGGAGAAGGCGGCCGCCACGGCGCGGGAAATCGGCGTGGGTGAGGTCCGGGTGCTGCCGGTGTCGGTGTCGGGGCGCGGCGGTCCGGAGGCGGCCGCGCGCAGGGCCCGGTACGCCGCGTTGCGGGAGGCCTCGGCGGGTGCGCCCGTGTTGCTCGGCCACACTCGCGACGACCAGGCCGAAACGGTTCTGCTGGGGCTCGGCCGGGGTTCGGGGCCTCGTTCGATCGCGGGCATGCGCCCCTACGACCCGCCGTGGGGAAGGCCACTGCTCGGCCTGCCGCGGGCGACGACGAGGGCCGCGTGTGACGAACTCGGCATCGTGCCGTGGCAGGACCCGCACAACTCCGACAGCCGCTACCGGCGCGTGCGGATCCGCGAGGAGGCCCTGCCGATGCTCGAGGACGTGCTCGGCGGCGGTGTCGCGGGTGCGCTGGCGCGGACGGCCGCGCAACTGCGCGAGGACGTCGACGTGCTCGATGACCTGGGAGAGGAGCTGCTGGCCGCCGCGCGTGGCGACACGTACGGCGGCGCGGACGTGGGCCGACGCACCGCGCCGGAACTGTCGGTACCTGTCCTCGAGTCCGCCCCCGGTGCACTCCGGCGGCGTGCGCTGCGGAGCTGGCTGCTCGGCGCCGGAGTGCGAGAGCTCACGGACGCGCACCTGCGGTCCGTCGACGCGCTCGTCGCCGATTGGCGGGGTCAGGGAGGCGTATGGCTGCCGGGGGATTTTGAGGCGAGCCGGGCACGTGGAAAGCTCAGGGTCGAACCGGCGGCGGCCGGGATCATCACGACGTCACACCACCGCTAGAGGGGACAGCTGCCGTGTACGAAGGCGACATCGCCTCCGTCCTCATCACCGAGCAAGAGATCAAGGACAAGATCGCCGAGCTGGCCGAGAAGGCCGCCGCGGACTACACCGGTGGCGGTGACCCGGCGGGCGAGGGCGAGTCGAGTGGCACGGACCTCGTGCTGGTCGGCGTGCTCAAGGGCGCCGTCATGTTCATGACCGACTTCGCGCGTGCGCTTCCGGTGCCCGCGCAGTTGGAGTTCATGGCCGTCTCCTCGTACGGCTCGTCGACGAGCTCGTCCGGGGTGGTGCGGATTCTCAAGGACCTGGACCGCGACATCGCGGGCAGGGACGTGCTGATCGTCGAGGACATCGTCGATTCGGGCCTGACGCTGTCATGGTTGATGAAGAACCTGACGGCGCGCCACCCCCGTTCGCTGAACGTCGTGTCACTGCTGCGTAAACACGAGGCGGTGCAGGTCGACGTGCCGGTGAAGTACATCGGCTTCGATATTCCGAACGAGTTCGTCGTCGGCTATGGTCTGGACTACGCGGAGCGTTATCGTGACCTGCCCTACATCGGCACGCTCGACCCGAAGGTGTATTCAACGTAGGGCGATCCGCTACCTGAGGTGAGCACATCGCAGCTGGTTCGGGCCACGCGGGTGAAGGCGGAACCGCGGTTCCTTCGATCGCGTCATACCGAACGCGTTGATGCGTTAACCTAAGCGAAGATCGCAGGTCGGCTGCCGAAAGGCCTGCCGTCGGCTCTGAGGGGACGTAGGGAGAGTCTGGAAGATGGGGAACAGCAGTCACGCGGACGCGGCGGCGTTCCGCCAGGCGGCGGTCAACGGCCAGGTCGGGATCGACCCCGACCACGCCGAGACGGTGCTGAACAAGCTCCGCACCGGCAAGGACGCGGTCGAGGCGCTGATCCAGAAGGCCGAGGAGCTGTCGACCCCGCCGCAGATCGGTGCGAACCCGGTCGGCAACGCGATGGCCACCAAGTTCTCCGAGCGCGCGGGCGGCCGCGAGTCGTACGCCGACGCACTCCGGAACCTCTACACCCAGTACGACGAGGCCGAGCAGGCGATCACCACGGCGATGCGCCGCTACCGCGACATCGACGAGGAAAACGCCCAGCCGTTCACCGGGCAGCTCTGACGCAGGGGGAAGTGAGCAGTGAACATCGACAACGATTCCGGTCTGATCGGTTCCGACCTCGCCGGTGACGGTGCGGCCGGGGACGCCCCGCTGGAGGCGGGTCCCGCCCCGATCGAGTCCGGCCTCGAGGCAGGCCCCGCTCCGGTGGACGCCGGACTGCAGGGCGGCCCCGCGCCGCTGGCGGGCGTCGGCGGGGGCGTGCGGCTCGGCGAGGCGGGCGAGGTCTCCGACATCGTCGGCCGTGCGCGCAACCGGCAGGACGGCTTCGCCTACGACAGCGAGCGGGCTATCGCCGACCGTCCCAACTGGGAGGCCCACGAGAGCAAGCAGCTCTACGCCTTCGCGACGGTCAACAACGTGCCGGGCAGTGCCGAGGAGATCGGCAGCTCGTGGGGACGGCACGGCACGACGCTGCAGCAGGTCTCCGAAGACCTCTACGCCACGATCAGCGAACTCGGCACGGCGTGGATCGGCCAGGCCGCCGGTGCCGCGCAGGGCGCGCTCGTGGGCATCGCCAACTCCAGCTCGCAGGCCGCCGAGGCGGCCAGGGCGATGAGCCAGCGGCTGTCGCAGCAGGCCTCCGCCGCCGCCGAGCTGAAGAAGATGCCGCAGCCGGAGGAGTTCGACCCGGCTTCGGAGACCGCGAACATGCTGGCCATGGGTCCCGCGGCGATGGCCAAGGACATGAAGGAGAAGTTCGACCAGGCCCGCGCGGTCAAGGCCCAGCAGGTGCAGTACCTGAACACCTACACCGCCGCGATGTCCGAGGTCGACAACTCCACGCCGAGCTTCGGGCCCGAGTCGCTGGGGCTGAAGCAGTCGACGAACTCGGGCGGTACGCACGTGTCGTCGGTCGGGGGTCCCGGCGCGGTCGGTTCCGTCGGTTCGGTCGCCACGGGTGGCCCGACGGGTGGCGTGCGCGGCGCCGAGGGCCTCGCGGCCCACGGCGGCCCCGCTCACCAGGCGGCTTCGCAGGCGCCGCAGCAGCCCGCACCGCAGGCCCCGCAGCAGCCGGCCGCACAGGCGCCCGCTCCGGGTGTCTCCGCGGCCGGGCAGGCGGCGCCGTCGAGCCCGTCGGCAGGCGGTCTCGGCGCGGTCGCAGGTGGTGCCGCGCTCGCCGGTGGCGGCGCCGCGCTCGCGGGCCGTGCGCTGGCGAAGGGCAGCAAGACCAGCGCGTCCGACAAGGAGCAGCACGACGAGGGTGCGACGTCGGCGCAGTCGCAGCAGGCGGCCCAGCCCGCGGCGTCGGTGCAGCAGCCGCAGAACTCGGGTATGCCGGGCGCGGGCGGCGTCATCGGTGGCCGCGAGGCCGCCGCGATGGCCCCTGCCGCCACTCCGATGGGTGGCGGTGGCATGGGCGCCGGCGGTATGGGTGCCGCGGGCGCCGCCGCGGGTAATGCCCAGGGAGAAGAGGAACACACGCACGCGTCGTTCCTCATCGAGGCCGACCCGGACGACGTGTTCGGAGCGAACCAGGCGACGGCACCGCCCGTGCTCGGCGCCTGGGGCCCGGACGACGAGGAGTGATGACCTTTGGCGGAGCGGCTCACGCCACTGGAGTTCGATTTCCTGTGGGAGTCGTTCGGCGCCGGTGAGCTGCCCTATCCGCTCGAGGTTCGATCGCACGGGGAGACGCTGGAGCAGCGAGCGACACTGCGGGCACAGACTCTGGCCCAGCTGGCTGCGCGGGGGCTCGTCGACGAGTCCGGCAGGCCCGCGCCGTTGATCGAGGACTGGTTCGGGTGCCTCGCGACGGCACAGGTGAGCCTGGACTCCGTGCAGGTCGACGCACCGGACGACGAACCGCATCTGGCGATTGCGGCTGCGCTCGGACCCCAGGGCGTGCTGGTGATCTCGGACTCCGGCGGATACTCGATCGACCGGGTACCGGCCGACGGCCTGGCCAGCGCCGTGGTGGGGCTGCTGCCCGCCGAACGTCGCGGCGAGGAGAAGTCGATCACCGTCCCGCTGGAGCAGCTGTTGTCCGGGTCGGGAGTGGACTTCCTGCAGCGGCGCGGCCCTGCCGGTCCCGACGGCAAGGCGGGGCCGGACGACGACCGCAAGGCCCTCGCCCGGCTCAACGCGCAGCCGCGACTGCGGGGCGGGCAGATCGGCGCCAACGCCCGTAACCCGTCCGGTGGCCGGACGCGGATGCCGGTACTCAGCTGGTTCGACACCGAGTCGGGCCGCTACTTCACGCAGGCCAGTCGCGGCCGGGACGGCCGGGACTGGATCACCATCGCCCCCGCGGACGCTCCGACGTTGCGGCACCGCCTTTCCGAAATGCTCGCCGGTGCGGCAGGCGCTGCGGCGACGGCGTCGCTGTGACGGCGGGCAGGGAGAAGCGCTGACGAGGTCGGTTCATGTTCACGCATCAGACGAGCACCATCGCCAGTTCCGAAATGGTCGGGAGGATCGTGACCACCCAGGAGTTCTTCAGCCCTGTCACGTTCGACTTCCTGTGGGAGCGGATGGGTGCGGGCGAGTTGCCGTACCCGCTCAAGGTCGCCTCGCACGGTGAGACCGAGAACCAGCGGCGCATGCTGCGGGACCGCGCCGAGCAGGAGATCGAGGCCCGTGGCATCGAGGGCTCCCCGGTCGAGGGCTGGTTGGACCTGCTGGGCAGGGCGTCGATGACGGTCGATGCACTGTTCATCCCGGAGTTCCAGCATCCGCCGGTGGGGGCGATCGCCGCCTCGGACGGCAAGCAGGCGGTGCTCGCCATCCAGGACAGTGAGGGGGTGCGGCTGCGCGCGGCCTACCCCGACGGCCTGGCCTCGGGCGTGGTCGACCTGCTTCCGCAGGCGCAGCGCGGCACCGAAGCGTCGATCACGCTGCCGCTGGGCGAGGCGCTGCAGGCGCGGCCGGACCGTACCGGTGCCCTTGCGGGCAGGACCGGCGGCGACGGTGACGGTCGTAAGCGCGGTGGGTTCGCCGACCGTGCCAGGGACCCGCGGGAGGCGTACTCGCAGTTGATCGCCCAGCCGAGGCTGCGGGGCGGTCAGCTGGCAGCGAACAGCAGGGACGAGCTGGGCTACAAGCAGCGCTCGGCGGTGCTGGCGTGGTTCGACACGGCGACGGGCCGTTACCTGAGCACGTCGGCCAGCGGCAGCGACGGCAGCGAGTGGGTGACCGTGGCTCCCGCGGACGCGAAGACGCTGCGCAGCAGGCTCGGTGAGCTGCTGGCCGGGGTCGTTCGCTGAGCGGGCGCGGCCCGTCGGCCGGTGTCCGGCCGTGGCTGTCGCGAGTGGATCAGGTGATGCCGCGCACGCAGCGGGAACATGTGCCGGGTGGTGTCCGTTGACTTATCGGTGACGGCTGCCGAGGTGGCCGGAGCCGATGCGCGGATTTCGTCGAGGACGCCCCGATGGCCCCGTTCACCGGGCGGTACCCTGATAGAACGGCATTCGCCGCGGGAGTGCGAACCGTGCACCAGCGGGAGTTGACAAGACCGTGACGGCGGAAGTCACCACCCACCGCCTAACCAGGGAGGGTCGAGGCCTCAACGGCCGGATCTAATGGACCGCAAGCGCCTGCTCAAGAACCCACTGCTGTGGATAGTCGCGGTTCTGCTGCTCTATTTCGCGTTCAGCATGCTTTTCGACGGCGACCGTGGCTACACGGCAGTGCCGACGTCGCAGGCCGTGCAGCAGATCGAATCCGGCAACGTCACCGAGGCGAATCTCGAGGACAAGGAGCAGCAGCTCAAGCTGCACCTGTCCGAGGGCATCAACGTCGACGGCGAGAACGCCAAGCAGATCATCACGAAGTTCCCTGGAGGCGCTTCCGGGCAGCTGTACAACGTGCTGCTCGACGCCCGCACGGGCTCCGGTGACAACGGTCAGAGCATCAAGTTCGACACCACGGTCACGCAGGACTCGTTCTTCACCCAGATGCTCATCTACATGATCCCGCTCGGGATCCTGTTGCTGCTGCTGATGTGGATGATGAACAACGCCCAGGGCGGCGGGAACAAGGTCCTCAACTTCGGCAAGTCCAAGGCCAAGCAGCTCAACAAGGACATGCCGACCACGACGTTCCACGACGTGGCGGGTGCCGACGAGGCCGTCGAGGAACTGCACGAGATCAAGGACTTCCTGAGCAGTCCCGGTCGGTACCAGCAGCTCGGCGCGAAGATCCCGAAGGGCGTGCTGCTCTACGGTCCGCCCGGTACCGGTAAGACGTTGCTCGCGCGGGCCGTGGCCGGTGAGGCCGGCGTGCCGTTCTACACGATCTCCGGTTCGGACTTCGTGGAGATGTTCGTCGGTGTCGGCGCCTCGCGTGTCCGTGACCTGTTCGAGCAGGCCAAGCAGAACGCGCCGTGCATCATCTTCGTCGACGAGATCGACGCGGTGGGCCGGCAGCGCGGTGCAGGCATGGGCGGCGGCCACGACGAGCGCGAACAGACGCTGAACCAGCTGCTCGTCGAGATGGACGGGTTCGACTCGCGCGGGGGCATCATCCTCATCGCCGCGACGAACCGTCCGGACATCCTCGACCCGGCGCTGCTGCGGCCGGGCCGGTTCGACCGGCAGATTCCGGTCGCCGCGCCGGACCTGCGGGGCCGTGAGGCGATCCTGCAGGTGCACTCCGCGGGCAAGCCGCTGGCCGAGAACGTCGACATGAACGGCCTGGCCAAGCGCACGGTCGGCATGTCAGGTGCGGACCTGGCGAACGTCATCAACGAGGCGGCGCTGCTCACCGCACGCCAGCACGGCACGGTGATCACGGATGCGTACCTGGAGGAGTCCGTCGACCGCGTGGTTGGCGGCCCGGCTAGGAAGAGCCGGATCATCTCCGAGCAGGAACGCAAGATCACCGCGTATCACGAGGGCGGTCACGCGCTGGCCGCGTGGGCGATGCCGGACATCGAGCCGGTGTACAAGCTGACGATCCTGCCGCGCGGTCGTACCGGCGGGCACGCGCTGATCGTGCCCGAGGACGACAAGGACTTGATGACCCGTTCGGAGATGATCGGCAGGCTGGTGTTCGCCATGGGCGGACGTACGGCCGAGGAGCTGGTCTTCCACGAGCCGACGACCGGTGCGTCCTCCGACATCGAGCAGGCCACGAAGATCGCCCGCGCGATGGTCACCGAGTACGGCATGAGCCCGCGGCTGGGTGCTGTGAAGTACGGCCAGGAGCAGGGCGACCCGTTCGTGGGCCGTGCCGCTGGGCAGCAGGCGAACTACTCCCTCGAGGTCGCGCACGAGATCGACGAGGAAGTCCGCAAGCTGATCGAGACCGCCCACACCGAGGCGTGGGAGGTGCTCAACACCTACCGCGACGTGCTCGACGAGCTGGTGGTCGAGGTCCTCGAGAAGGAGACGCTGCAGCGCCGCGACCTCGAACGGATCTTCTCGGCCGTCGAGAAGCGCCCGCGGATCACGGTGTTCAACGAGTTCGGCGACCGGCTTCCTTCGGACAAGCCGCCGATCAAGACGCCGCGCGAGCTGGCCGCCGAGCGGGGTGATCCGTGGCCCGAACCGGAACCGCCGCGGCAGCCGGAGCCCGCGCCCGTCGCGGCGCCAGCCCCGCAGTCTCCGGTGGTCGGGGAGGAACCGCAGAGCGGCGAGCTGCCGCAGCCGGGCCAGCCGCAGGGCGGGGCGCCGCAAGGTGGAGCGCCGCAGGGTGGACCGCAGGACGACCAGCAGGCTCCCGGTTCGTACAACCCGTACGCGCCGCCGTCGGGTCCGAACGGCACGCACGGGCAGAACGGTGGCCAGAACGGTGGTCGGCAATGGCCGGGACCGCAGCAGGGCGGCGGTCAGGGCCAGCCGGGCCAGCCGTACGGTCAGCAGCCGGGGTCGCGGCCCGCGGGCCCGCCGAACTACGGCGCGCCTCCCGGGTGGACGCCCGCGACGTCGCCGAACCCGCGGCCGACGCGACCGTGGGCCCAGCCCAACCCGAATCCCCAGCCGCAACAGCGCCCACAGGACGAGGGCGGCTCCGACGAGCAGGACGGTCACCATCGCTAGCGAGATCTCCGAGAACTGGTACGCGGTGGTCGACGAGGACAGCGTCGACGCACCGCGTGCCACGGGCCGGTCGTTCGATCAGGCGCGTGCGGAGGCCGCAGTGCGCGAACTGCTGCTCGCCTGTGGGGAAGACCCGGACCGCGACGGGCTGAGGGAAACGCCCGCGCGGGTGGCGCGGGCGTACCGCGAGATGTTCGGCGGGCTGTACAACGATCCGGACCACGTGCTGGACCGGACGTTCGACGAGAGCCACGAGGAGCTCGTGCTGGTGACGGACATCCCGTTGTACAGCCAGTGCGAGCACCACCTGGTGCCGTTCCACGGGGTGGCGCACGTCGGCTACATCCCGAACGCGCAGGGCAAGGTGACGGGCCTGTCGAAGCTGGCCCGGCTCGTCGACCTGTACGCGAAGCGGCCGCAGGTGCAGGAACGGCTGACGACCCAGGTCGCCGACGCGCTGGACCGCAGGCTGAACCCGCGCGGTGTGATCGTGGTGATCGAAGCCGAGCATTTGTGCATGGCGATGCGGGGTATCCGCAAGCCGGGCGCACGCACCACGACGTCGGCGGTCCGCGGGATCATGGAACGTTCGGCGACCTCGCGTGCCGAAGCGTTGCAGCTGATCAAGGGGAGCCGGTGAACGAGCGCATTCCGACGGTGGATCGCTGTGCGGTGATGGGCGTCCTGAACGTCACGCCGGACTCGTTCTCCGACGGCGGCAGATACCTGAGCCGCGAGGACGCGCTCGCGCACGCACACGCGATGTGGCAGCGCGGCGCCGACATCATCGACGTCGGCGGCGAGTCGACGCGGCCCGGTTCCGAGCGGGTGGACGCAGACACCGAACTGGCGCGGGTCGTGCCGGTGGTGCGACAGCTCGCGGCCGACAGTCTCCGGCTGTCGGTCGACACCACGCGCGCAGCGGTCGCCGAGGCCGCGGTCGAAGCGGGCGCGCGGATCATCAACGACGTCTCCGGCGGACTGGCCGACCCGGACATGACGAAGGTCGCCGCGCAGACCGGCGCCCCATTTGTGATCATGCACTGGCGCGGTCACAGCAAAGACATGAACGCGCTCGCCGAGTACACCGACGTGGTGGCCGAGGTGCGGGACGAGCTGCGCGCGCGGATCGACGAGGCGCTGGCAGCCGGTGTGGCCGACGACGCGATCGTGCTCGACCCGGGCTTGGGTTTCGCCAAGCGCGCGGAGCACGACTGGGCGCTGCTGCACCGGCTCGACGAGTTCATCGACATGGGCTTTCCCGTGTTGGTGGGCGCCTCGCGGAAACGATTCCTCGGCGCGCTGCTGGCCGACGCCGACGGTGAACCACGGCCCGCGTCGGGCAGGGAAGTGGCCACGGCGTCGATCTCCGCACTGTCCGCGGCCGCCGGGGCGTGGGGCGTACGGGTGCACGACGTCGGCGCGTCGTTGGACGCGGTGAAGGTCGCCGCAGCCTGGGCCGAGGGCGGCCGGTGAGCGGGCCGGACACGCCGGCGCAGGTGCGCGACCGCATCACACTGACCGGCCTGCGGGTGTTCGGCAGGCACGGCGTTTTCGACCACGAGAAGCGCGACGGCCAGGAGTTCGTCGTCGACATCACGGCGTGGCTCGACCTCACGCGAGCCGCGGCGTCGGACGAGCTGACCGAAACGCTGCATTACGGCGAGCTGGCGCAGTTGGCGGCCGACATCGTGGGCGGCGAGCCCTACGACCTCATCGAGGCCGTCGCCGGCCGGATCGCCGACGAGGTGATGGCCGACGAACGTTTGTCGGCGGTCGAGGTGACGGTGCACAAGCCGACGGCGCCGATCCCGCTGACGTTCGCCGACGTCGCGGTGACCGTCGGGAGGCAGCGTTGACCCCGGCCGCGCCAGGCAGGACAGCGGGTGGCGTCCCCCCAAAGGCACCTTCGGGCACTCAGGCACTGCCACGCGTCGTCGTGCCGGTGCGGGGTGGTGGCCGGGCCGGCGGGCGGGAGCCCCGGATCTTCCGTGGGCTCTGTACCTCCCGGAGTTGGACGTCGCCGAGGGCGCCTTTGAGGCATCGGGGAGGCGTCCGATGAGCACGGCGGTGTTGTCGCTGGGGTCGAACCTCGGCGACCGGCTTGCGTATCTGCGGCTGGCCGTCGACGGCCTGCGGGACTGCCTCGTCGCGGTGTCGAGCGTGTACGAGACCGCGCCCTGGGGCGTGACCGATCAGCCCGACTTCCTCAACGCGGTGTGCATCGTGGCCGACCCGGCGCGCGACCACTGGGCGTGGCTGCGCGCCGGGCAAGCCCTCGAACGTGAGGCCGAGCGCGTGCGTGAACAGCGGTGGGGCCCGAGGACGCTCGACGTCGACGTGGTTTCGGTCGACGACGTGCGCTCGGCCGACCCGGAGCTGCGACTGCCGCACCCGGGGACGGCCGAGCGCGCGACCGTGCTCATCCCGTGGCTCGAGATCCACCCGGACGCCGAGGTGCCGGGTGTCGGACGGGCTGACGCCCTGCTCACCGCCCTGCCCCCGGCCGACCGCGACGGCGTACGCAAGCGCACGGACCTGTCGCTCTGAGCCACCCGCGGTGCCCTCAAGGGCACCTTCGAGGCATCGAACGCGGCCACGCGCCGGCATGCCCGCGAGGGGTGGCGGTCGAAAGCCCTGTCCCCTCACGGTCGAGCATGCGGGCGCCTGTCGCGTCGGCCGGTTAAGCCGACGCGCGAACCGCCGAGACGATCCACTCCGTCGCCGCGATCCGGCTGGGGATGGGCGGCCAGCCGTTGACGATCGCCAGGAGCTGCCAGTAGCGCTCGGCCCTGGCGTCCCCGCCCGTGTCGATCTGGCCGGCCAGCCACGTGCGGTACTCGGGGCCGTCGACCGGCTCGGGAACGCCGTCACCGACGAACCACGCGGACGTGTCGCCCTCCCCGAGCGAGGCTCGCACGATCTCGTCGGCCAGTTCCTTGCCCTCGGCTGCGGCCGGGGACACCCCGGCGTCGGAGAAGCCCTGCGCCCGTGCGTGCCAGTCGTCCCAACGGTCCTTCTGCGCCCACGAGAACGCGTCGATGTTGTGGCCCGCCTCGCGCCGCTGCGCCTGCTGTTCACCCATACCCCGGATCAGGGCCCGGAACTCGGCGTCGGACACGAGCTCTGCGAACTCGATCCACGCCTCCAGCTGCTCCGGGGACGGGTCGTCCGGCAGCTCGGGCTTGGCGGACCGCATCCATGCGTAGAACTCCGTGTCCACGTCCAGGCCTGCGGTGACCTCGTCCCAGAATTCGTCGACGAGCCGCTTGCGCTCCTCGTCCGACATCGATGCCAGCTTGTTCATCAGTTCCACCTCTTTCAACTCGGATTCACGGTTCGCGACCGCCCGCAGCACGGCCCTGCGGTGGCGCAGTTCGCGCAGCCGGTCGTCGAGCGCAGCCACGTGCGCCTTCGCCAGCTCCGCGACCGTCGACGCACCGGCGAGCACCCGTTCGATGTCGGCGAGGCCCAGACCGAGCTCGCGCAGCGTGCGCACGAGTTCGAGCCGCGCCAGTGCAGTGACGTCGTAGAGCCGGTAACCGGCCGCGGTGCGGTCGCTGGGAGGCACGAGACCTTCGTCGGAGTAGAACCGGATCGTCTTCACCGGCAGGCCGGTGCGCCGTGCCAGTTCGCCGATCGTGAACTTGCCCGATGGGGTCATCTCCGCCTCCATGAATCCGAGCTTCGAGGCTCCAGTCGGTGGAGAGTCAACAACAAATCCCGGACCGACGCCCGACAATTGCGGAGACGGGCCGGACCGGACGGACACACGGACGCAGAACTCGCCCGTCCGAACGCAGGACACGCGTGCCCGAAGGCAGGACACGCGCGTCTGGGTGCAGGACACGCACGTGGGGTCGTGGAGTCGCGGGTGCCCAGTACGGTTGGGACATGCACTTCACGCGCCCTCGCGAGCTGGTCGTCGCCGGGCTGATCGGGCTCGTCGCGGTGTATCTGCTCTTCGAGTTCGCGTACGGCCAACTGCCGAGCCTGCCGACTTTCGCGGGTACGACGTTGCTCGTGCTGGCCGCGATCGAGACGGTGCTGGCGTTCGTGGTGCGCGCCCGCATCCGCGAGGGACGTGTCATCACGGGGCTCGGTATCGCCCGTGCGGTCGCGCTCGCGAAGGCGTCGTCGCTACTCGGGGCCCTCATGCTCGGTGCCTGGCTCGCGGGTGTGGCGTTCCTCGCGCCGCAGGCGAGCGACATCACGGCGGCCGCCGACGATCTGCCGGCCGCGGTCGTCGGGGCGGGCTGTGCAGCGGCGTTGATCGGTGCCGCGTTGTGGCTCGAACACTGCTGTCGCGCACCGGATACCGGCGACCGCAACGAGTGATCACAACCGACCGGCCAGCGATCAGAACCCGCCGCTCGAAGTACCGACGAGGTCACGATCGGACAACTGGAAGGTACGGTATCCGGCATGACTGGCGAGGGTGAGGACGAGCCCGGCCGCAGATCGGGCGGCCGACTGTGGCCGGCCGTGGGCGTGCTGTTCGCGCTCGGCGCCACCGTCGCTCTGATCCTGGCCGAGGACATGCGGCTGCTGCGGCTCGGCATCCTGGCCGCCCTCTGGGCGGCGCTCATCGGCACGTTCCTCGCGACTCGGTACCGCAAGAAGGCGGCGGAAACCGAGGTGGCCGCGTCGAAGGCCCAGGAGATCTACGAACTGGAACTGGAGCGTGAGGTAGCCGCCCGTCACGAGTTCGAACTCGAAGTGGAGGCCGAGACCAGGGAGCGGGTCGAGGACGAGTCACGGGCCGAACTCGAGGCGTTGCGCGCGGAGGTCTCGTCGCTGCGGGAGAGCCTGCAGTCTCTTTTCGGCGGCGAGGTGATGTGGGAGCGGATCGCACTCACCGCCCAGTCGACCCGCATGCGCTCGTTCGGTGACGACCGGCCGCTCGTCACCGCGAGCGAGAGCTCGGAGAAGCCCCGGTTGACCGCGGGCCGCGGCGAGAATCCCACCGAGTTCATCGGCCGCGTCGTCGAGGCCGACAGCGGCGACGCCGGCGCCATCGCCAAGGCCATCGGCACGGCGGGACGTGGCGGCAACGGCTCGTCGCCCACGTCGAACGGTGCCACGTCGAACGGTGCTGCGGCGAACGGTGCTGCGGCGAACGGTGCGGCACGGAACGGAGGCGGAGCCGGTGCGGCCGCGCCCAACGGCGCGGGACCCAACGGCGGGGGACCCAACGGCGCGGGACCCAACGGCGGGGGACCCGACGCCGGGGGACCCAACGGTGCCGCGCCCAACGGTGCGGTCAACGGAACCGGCGCGGCGAACGGTGCGATCCCCCGGCGGCAGCCCGGTCGTTCCGACCCGGCATCGCAGTCGACGGCCTGGTTCGCACCACCGGCGGCCCGCGCCGACGACAACGCCGACGACTCCGGTGCCGACGACGCCGACGACACCGACGACGGCGCCGACGTAGATGACGAGTCGGACACCGACCGCGCTCCGGCTCCGGCACCGGCCGCGGATCCGCGTGGCGCTCCTCGTAAGGCCCGTGGTCCCCAGCGGCGCCAGCAGGCGGGTTCGCCTCCGGTGCCGCCGCAGCAACGCCCCGGTGCGAAACAGGCGCCGCCCGCGCGGAAGGCGCACCCGGCACCGTCCAGGCCGACGGCACCGTCCCCGCAGTCGGCACAGTCCCAGCAGCCGGCACAGTCCCCGCAGCCGGCACAGTCTCGGCAGCTGGCACAGTCTCAGCCTGCGGCGACGCGGCAGGCTCGACCGCAGCAGGGTGGCGGGCGGCCGCAGCGGGGTCCTTCGGAATCTCACGCCGCTCGCACTCAGGCCGGCCCCGGCATGTCGACGGCCTTCGACGACCGTGGGTTCGACGACGGGGGGTTCGACGACGACGGGGAATTCGACGACGGCGCCCTCGACGACGACCGCACCGAGGCCGCGCCCGACGGCCGCGCGGACGGCGGGTCCGGTGCCGGTGACCGGGCAGGCGGCGCGCCGGCCGGTTCGCCCGACGAGGACCCGACGCGCCGCGTGCGTGCCCGCGAAGCCGCGACGGCGAAGGAACGTTTCCGTCCGGCACAGCGCGCGGGCGCTCCGCAGGCGCCGGGCCGGTCGCAGACACCTGGCCGGTCGCAGTCGCCGGAGCCTGGGGTGAAGTCGCCCCAGCCGCCGGCGCCCGCCCGTCCGGTTCCGCCGCGTGCCGCCGAGTCGCGTTCGTCGCAGCAGCCGGCAGGGCAGCCGAGCCGGACCGGTCAGGAACCGCGCGAGGGCAGCCGCGGTGGTTCCGACCAGCGGGAGCGGAACGCGGCAGCCGCCACGGCGCAGCAGCCCGTGGCGCCTGCGGCCGAGCAGGACCGATCCACGGGGTCACCCTCACGGCCGAACGAATCCCGCAATGAGGGTCAAAATCGACGTGACGTTGGCCTCACTCAGGAGAGTGAAGCGGGTGCGCGTGCGCGTTCTGCCTCGCAACCTGGGGCGTCGGCTGGTCAGGGTATGGACAAGCCCGGATCACAGACCGCTTACGCTCAGATCCCCGAGAGAGACTCCGGAGGGGCGCGTGACACACGCGCCGGCGCTCCGAAGGCCGTCGAGCCGGCACCCGAGGTGGCTCAGGCGGAACAACCGATCGCGAAGGGACCCCTTCCACCCATGTCTTACCCCGAGCAGCCCGCCGGCGCGGCCGACTCGACCGAGGCCTCCGGCGAGGATTCCGTCGTCAACCCGACGCTGCCGCCCGAGGTGCGCGATCTCGCGCGCAAGCCGGGTGGTCGCCGCCGGCGTGCCGAGCCGGAGGACGACGAGTCGCAGGCCGAGGAGGCCTCCGAGGCCGGCGGCGGTCGTCGCCGCGCTCCGGATCCCGAGGACGGCGAGCCCACCGGTTCACACTCCTCCGGCCGTTCGGTGAGCGAACTCCTCGCCGCCTACGGCACGGGCGACACGACGCCGCGCCGTCGCCGTCGCGCCGAGGACTGAACCTCCCCGCTTCGTCACGCCGCGCCCTCCGGGGCACCGTGGTCGCGATCTCCGCGGCCGGGTGCCGCGGAGGGCGCTGTCATCCCGTGACGCCGACGCTCGCCGGTCCGTATCACTCACCCGGGCATCGGGGCCGGCTACTACCCTGCGCGGCGTGAACGGAGCGGCGACCGTCGTGCGGCACGCCCGGCGGAACATGACACGTCTGGTCACCGTGCTGGTGCCGGTGACCGGCATGGTCGCGGTCGCGATCTGCGGCCTGATCGTCTTCGGGCTCGTCACCGTCCAGGCGGGGGCGCTGCCCGTGATCGTCGGCGTGATCGCCGCCGTGGTGCCGGTCTCGATCGTCACGGCCGCGCTGCTGTGGGTCGACCGCTGGGAACCCGAACCCGCCAAGTACCTGCTGCTGACGTTCCTGTGGGGAGCGTGCGTGGCAACGCTGCTGGCGCTGCTGGTCAACGACACCGCCAAGAGCGTCGGCGACTACCTCCTCGGCTTCGAGGGCGGCAGCAGGATCGCGACCGTCATCTCCGCTCCGCTGGTGGAGGAGGCGATCAAGGCCGTACCGCTCGTCGCGGTGCTGCTGCACCGGCGGAGCGAGTTCAACGGCGTGGTCGACGGCATCGTGTACGCGGGTTTCAGCGCGGCCGGGTTCGCGTTCACCGAGAACGTCTACTACTTCGCCAGCGCGTTCAACGAGGCCGGTTTCGGTGGCGGCATGTCCTCGGGCGTGCTCGCGGCGTTCACGCTGCGCGGGGTGATGTCGCCGTTCGCGCATCCGCTGTTCTCCGTGGTCATCGGTATCGGTGTGGCGCTCACGGTGCAGAAGCGCTACTACGGCGCCGCCCGGTTCACGTTGCCCGTGGCGGCCTATGTCGGTGCCGTGTGCCTGCACGCGCTGTGGAACGCCGCGGCGACGTTCGGCGGGGCGCGGACGTTCCTCAACGTGTACTTCCTGATCATGGCTCCGTTGTTCATCGGGGTCGGCCTGATCGTGGTGTGGCAGCGTCGCCGCGAGCAGCGGATCGTGGCCGGGGCGCTGCCTGCGATGGCCCGTCGCGGCTGGATCGCCCCTTCGGAGATCGAGCTGTTGTCGGACCTGGCCGCCCGCAGGCAGTGGCGGAGGCAGGCACGCCGCGAATCGGGTGCCGAGGCTGCGCGGGCCGTCGGGGACTACCAGGCCGCCGTGACCGAGCTGGCGTTCCTGCGGCGCAGGGGTGTGACGACCGACGGCGACCGCGCCCGTCACGACGGCCTGCTCGCCGAGGCCAGGCAGGCGCGGGCCGACGCCGTGAGCCTCGCGGGCAGCGGGTGAAGCTGGTCACCCGAGCGCGTGACGACGTCCGGATCGGCGCTACGCTCGCGGCGTCGTCTGGTACCCGCGACGAGGTCGGGACTGGAACGAGTTTTGGGAGTTTTGCGGCCATGAGCCTCCGAAGGGGCGCGCGATGACGCGGCCTGCCCGCCTCGCGGTGGGCGTCGTGTCGGCGGGACGCGTCGGCAGTGTTCTCGGTGCGGCACTGACCCGCGCCGGACATGTCGTGACCGCGGTCAGCGCGGTGTCGGACGCGTCCGTGCTGCGCGCCGAACGCCTGCTGCCGGACGCCGAGATCCTGCCGCCCGACGAGGTCGCCCGCCGCGCCGATCTGGTGCTGCTGGCGCTGCCCGACGACGTCCTCGAGTCGATGACCGCGGGCCTGGCGGGTGCCGGTGCGCTGCGCTCCGGCCAGATCGTCGTCCACACGTCGGGTGCCCACGGTGTCGGTGCGTTGCGTGCCGCCTCCGACGCGGGTGCGCTGCCGCTGGCGCTGCACCCGGTCATGACCTTCACCGGTCGCGCCGAGGACCTGGACCGGCTGACCACGGCGAGTGTCGGCATCACCGCGACGTCGGGTGACGACGCGGCCTGGCACGTCGGGGAGGCGCTGACCGTCGAGATGGGCGCCGAGCCCGTCCGCGTGCCCGAGGCCGCCCGTCCGATCTACCACGCGGCACTGGCCCACGGCGCCAATCACCTGGCCACGGTCGTGGCCGACTGTGTCGACCTGCTCGCCGACGCCGGCGTCGATCACCCGGACCGGGTCGTCGCGCCGCTGCTGTCGGCTTCGCTCGACAACTCGCTCCGCCACCACGGCCGCGCCCTGACCGGGCCGGTCGCACGCGGTGACACCGGCACCGTGACCGCACACCTGCGGGTGCTGGCGGAGCGGGCGCCGGACGTCGAACCGACCTACGCCGCGCTGGCGCGCCGCACCGTCGCGCGGGCGAGACTCGCCGGGCTGCTCGGCGACGACGCGGCAGCCGAACTGGAAAACCTCCTCGACAACCGATCGTGACAGGCAGAGAACCTCCCATGACCTTCCCGAAGCACACGCCCAAGTTCACGCGAGGCGAGCTCAACGTCTACCGCCGTCCCACGGAGGCGTCGCAGGTGACGGCTGCGCTCCGCGGGGTCGGCCGCAACGTCGCGCTCGTGCCCACGATGGGTGCGCTGCACGCCGGGCACCGCGAACTGATCCGCAGGGCCAAGCGGCTGCCGAACACGATCGTCGCGGTGTCGATCTTCGTGAACCCGCTGCAGTTCGGCGAGGGCGAGGATTTCGACGCCTACCCGCGCGAGCTCGAACACGACCTCGAGACGCTGCGGGAACTCGGCGTCGAGCTCGCGTTCGTCCCCGAGGTCGAGGACCTGTACGGCGAATCGGGCGTCACGGTGACGCTCGACCCCGGTCCGCTCGGCGGCGAACTCGAGGGCGAGATGCGGCCGGGGCATTTCGGCGGCATGCTCACCGTCGTGGCCAAGCTGCTGAACATCACGCGCCCGCACTACGCGTTCTTCGGGGAGAAGGACTATCAGCAGCTCGTGCTGGTCAAGCGCATGGTCGAGGATCTGAACCTGGAGACGCGCATCGTCGGCGTGCCGACGGTGCGGTCCGACGACGGGCTGGCCCTGTCGTCGCGGAACGCGTATCTGTCCGAAGAGGATCGCCGCAGCGCCGCCGTCCTGTCGACCGCCTTGGGGATGGGCGTGAACGCAGGGGCCGACGGCGCGGAGGCGGTGCTGGAAGCCGCACGCAGGGAACTGGCGGCGCACCCGGAAATCAAGATCGAATATTTGGAGTTGAGGGGAACCGATCTGGGGCCCGCACCCGTCGATGGTGAGGCCAGGTTGTTGATCGCGGCCAGGGTCGGCCGCACCAGGCTGATCGACAACACGCCGGTGCCGCTCGGTGCCGCCGCCGCCGGACTGGGCGACGACCAGGACGCGGCGGACCACGACGACGTGGCAGGCGATGACGCGGCGGGCGACGACGTGGCAGGCGAAGGCCGGAACGCCGCCCCAGTGGGAACAACTCCGTCTCAGCAGGGGTATTAAGGGAGTCGAAGATGCACCGCACCATGCTCAAGTCGAAGATCCACAGAGCCACGGTCACACAGGCCGACCTGCACTACGTGGGTTCGGTGACGGTGGACGAGACCTTGATGGAGGCCGCCGACCTGCTGCCGGGCGAGATGGTGGCCATTGTGGACGTCACGAACGGCGCGCGGCTCGAGACCTACGTCATCCCGGGCGAGCGTGACAGCGGGGTGCTCGGCATCAACGGCGCGGCCGCCCACCTGGTGCATCCCGGCGACATCGTCATCCTCATCGCCTACGGCCAGATGGACGACGCCGAAGCCAGGAAGTTCCGGCCGCGGGTCATCTTCGTCGACGCCGACAACCGCATCGCCGACCGCGGAGCCGACGCGGGCCACGCCCCGGAGGGCTCCGGCCTGGTCTCCGGGGCGCTGCCGATCGACGACACCGGGCACGCTTTCATCGAGGGTGAGCTGCCCGCGTACCCGGTGGCCGAGACCGCCGACGCCGCCCGCCTCGACGCCCTGTTGTACGCGGAGGGCTGAGGCGCGCGTGCTGCTCACCATCGACGTCGGGAACACCAACATCTCCCTCGGCCTGTATCCCGAGGAGGGTTCCCGCGTCGAACTGGTGCGTGACTGGCGCATGCGCACCGACTCGCAGATCACCGCCGACGAACTGGCGCTGACCATGCGAGGACTGCTCGGCGAGCACGCCGACAGCATCACCGCGATCAGCGCCCTGTCGACCGTGCCCGCCGTGCTGCGAGAGTTGCGGGTGATGCTCGGCCGCTACTACGCCGACGTGCCCACCGTCGTCGTCGAGCCCGGCGTGCGCACCGGCGTACCGCTGCATGTCGACAACCCGAAGGAGGTCGGTGCCGACCGCCTCGTCAACACGCTCGCCGCGTACCACCTGTGCGGGACCGCCTGTGTCGTCGTCGACTTCGGCACGTCCACGAACGTCGACGCGATTTCGGCGAAGGGTGAGTTCCTCGGCGGCGCGTTCGCACCGGGCATCGAGATCTCCGTCGACGCGCTCGCCTCCCGGGCGGCGGCGTTGCGCAAGGTGGAGTTGACACCGCCGCGTTCGGTGATCGGGAAGACGACCGTGGAATGCCTCCAATCCGGCATTCTGTTCGGTTTCGCAGGTCAGGTCGACGGGCTCGTCCGCAGGATCGCGAAAGAACTCGGCGACGGCCCCGTCGAGGTGATCGCAACCGGCGGGCTCGCACCGCTGGTGCTGGGCGAATCGGAAACCATCACCGAACACCGGCCCGATCTCACGCTGCTGGGTCTCCGGCTCGTCCACGAACGGAATCCGGAGCGCGGTACCGGCCGCGCCGCCCGGCGGAATTAGCACCCGCGCGACGGCTCGGTCGATGGCAGGAGCCGGTTCACGAGCTCGCCTCGGCCATTCGTACGCTGGTGCGCATGAGCGATATCCCGGAACACTCCCAGAGCGACGACGACCTGCCGGAGCAGATGCGGGTGCGCCGGGACAAGCGCGACCGCCTGCTCACCGGCGGTGCCGAGCCGTATCCGGTCGAGGTGCCGCGCACGCACACGCTCGCGCAGGTGCGTGCCGCTCACCCCGACCTGGCAGCGGACACGCAGACCGGTGACGTCGTGGGCGTCACCGGCCGCGTCATGTTCATGCGCAACACCGGCAAGCTGTGCTTCGCCACGTTGCGGGAGGGCGACGGTACCGAGCTGCAGGCCATGCTGAGCCTGGCCAACGTCGGCGAGGAGTCGCTGTCGGCGTGGAAATCCGATGTCGACCTCGGCGACCACGTGTTCGTCCACGGTGAGGTGATCACCTCCAAGCGCGGCGAGCTGTCGGTCATGGCCGATTCGTGGCAGCTCACGTCGAAGGCGATGCGCCCGCTGCCGGTCGCGCACAAGGAGATGTCGGAGGAATCCAGGGTCCGGCAGCGCTACGCCGATCTGATCGTGCGGCCGCGGGCCCGCGAGGTCGTGCGCACGCGCGCGAACGTGCTTCGTGCACTACGCGATTCTTTCCACGGCCGCGGATTCACCGAGGTCGAGACGCCGATGTTGCAGACGTTGCACGGCGGGGCTTCCGCCAGGCCGTTCACGACCCATTCCAACGCCTTCGACATGGACCTCTACCTTCGTATCGCCCCGGAGCTGTATCTCAAGCGGTGCGTCGTCGGTGGTATCGAGAAGGTCTTCGAGATCAACCGCAACTTCCGGAATGAGGGCAGCGACTCGTCGCATTCCCCCGAGTTCGCGATGCTCGAATACTACGAGGCGTATGCGACGTACGACACAATCGCCGACCTGACGAAACAGCTCGTCCAGGAAGCCGCGGTCGCCGCATTCGGTTCACAGATCGTCACGCTCCACGACGGAACGGAGTACGACCTCTCCGGCGAGTGGGCGTCGATCACAATGTACGAGTCGCTCTCCGAAGCACTCGATGAGGAAGTCACCCCGGAAACGACGGCCGAGAAACTGCACGCCGTCGCCGAGGCGCGTGGCATCGAGGTCGATCCGAAGCTCACCCACGGCAAGCTGGTTGAAGAACTGTGGGAAGAGCTCGTCGGCGACCATCTGTACGCGCCGACATTCGTGCGGGACTTCCCCGAGGAAACCTCGCCGCTCACGCGTGCGCACCGGACCAAGCCGGGGATCGCGGAAAAGTGGGACCTGTATGTGCGGGGATTCGAGCTGGCCACCGGCTACTCCGAACTGGTCGATCCGGTCATCGAAAGGGAGCGGCTGACGGCTCAGTCCAAGCTGGCGGCAGGCGGTGACGCCGAGGCCATGCAGCTGGACGAGGATTTCCTTCGGGCGCTCGAGTACGGAATGCCGCCTACCGGCGGCGCCGGAATGGGAGTGGACCGGCTGCTCATGGCCCTCACCGGCCTCGGTATCCGGGAAACCATCCTGTTTCCGCTGGTCCGGCCCGAATAGTTTCGATCTACCCGTCTGGATGGGAGGCGAGGCGAAGTCGTCTCCCATCCATCGGGAAACCCGACAAAACTCGGGCGCCTGATTTGCTTTTATGAGTTCGCAGGGGTATTACTGTCAGCAGTTCCCCGACTTTGCCTCATGGGGACGGCTGGCCCGGCCGGATCGGCAAGCCGGTTCGGTTGTACGGTTCCATGAGGTTTCCGGCACCGATGGGGATCGGCGGTCTCATCGGTCTATCGCAGGTTTCACAGGAGGAAAACAAGGATGGCGCAGAAGGTTCTCGTCTCCCTCGTCGACGACCTTGACGGGTCGGAGGCGGAAGAGACCGTCGAGTTCGGTCTGGACGGTGTGACGTACGAGATCGATCTCTCGGCGGAGAACGCCGAGGAATTGCGTGACGCGCTCGCGCAGTACGTCGAGCACGCCCGCCGGGCGGGCGGTCGCAAGCGCACGACCCGCGCCACCGCGTCGAAGCCGCAGGCAGGCCGTAGTGCTGCGGTCGACCGTGAACAGAACCAGGCGATTCGTGCCTGGGCGCGCAAGAACGGTTACGACGTTTCCGACCGCGGCCGTATCCCGTCCGAGGTTGTCGACGCCTACCACCGCAAGAACTGAGTGGGCATTCCGCGGGCGCGCACGTCGCCGCCCGCGTTCGAACGAGCCTTCGAAGGGCCTCCCGGTAGTCGCCGGGAGGCCCTTCGTGTTTGTGATCCCGCTTACGCCGCGAACGGATCTGCCGGTGCGGAGGCGATATCGCGTATCGGTGGGCGGCTTCGCGTCCGCCGCGGTTCGATGGGCCGAGCACGGACGACAACGCGATCGCCCCTCCGGTTCCTGTGGCCGCGAGAGAACTCGCCTGCGGTCCTCGTCGGAATCTGATGCGGGTCCCCGCCCGGCGCCGTGTGCCGAATTTGGCGGGCGGATGGGGCGGCAGGCGGATGGGGCGTTCGGTTCGGACGTGAAGGTCCCCGCGCCGGAGCCCGTGACGGACGGTGCACTGGGAATGGCGGGGAAGGATTCGGCCTGGCGGTCCTGCCGGCGAACCGCGTGGCGCACCGGCACGGGAAGCCGGGCCGCTCGCCGGTACGGCCGCGCGAGTGGGCCGTGCGCTAGTCCCCGCGGTGCCGGTCCTCGCAGTTCGGGGCCTCGTGGTTCCGGCCCCAGAGCTGCCGTTCCGGGGTGCGGCGGCGGAGCCGGGGGCAGCCGGCACACTCGTCGCGGCCGGGGAGCAGGTGGGTGAAACAGCAGCTCTGCCGCCGCCTCGCCCAGCTGTCGTCGTCGGTGCCGAGCGTCGACGGCGACGTCAGCGGTGCGAACGGGGCGTCGAGCACCAGCGTGGCGTCGGCGACCCCGGCGCCCTCGTCGCCGCAGTCGCGCCCGGCCCACCAGAGGCAGTCGTCGAGCGCGTCCGTGGCGGCCGACCACAGGGTGTGTGTGCCGATCCGGCCGGCGCGGCGGTAGGTGCGGACGAACCGGGCGGCGTGGCCCGTGTAGCGGCCCCGCAGTATGGCGGCGAGTTCGCGTTCGTCGGCGGCGACCGACGTCTGCGGGTCGGCACATGCCGGGTCGAACGGCAGGCACGCGAAGCCCTTGCCGAGTACGGCGATCGCCTCGGGGCTCGGCCGTCCGTCGGTGGCGAGGCGCACGGCGAGGTCGTCGGGGCGCAGTGAGGGCACGCGGCGTTCGTGGAACAGCAGGGCCGCCCCCGCGTACGCGGGGATGCGCAGGTACCAGGACATGACGTAGGCCAGTGCGGTACGGCCCGGCGCCTCGCCGTAGGTGTCCTGCAGCCACTGGGTGGTGCGTGCCCACCAGGCGGTGAGGTGCTGCGGGTCGTCGAGTAGGTCGGAGCAGCGGATCCAGTCGGGGCCGGAGGCCGAGGCGGTGAGCGTGAACCGGTCCTGGGCCGCGTCGATCCGGGCGAGCGACGCGCCGAGGGCGGTGCTGCGGGCGGTGTCGGTGGCGCGGTCGCCGATCCGAGTGGTGCCGAGCCCGGGCGTACCGGGCCGGGTGCTGCGGGCGGTGCCGGCCCCGTCGGTATCGGACCTGCTCGTGCCGGCCCTGTCGGGACGGGACGGGACGGCCGTGTCGGCGTGGGCATCCGTGCCGCCCCGGACGGCCGCTTCGCCGTCGACGCTGTGTGCAGCGTCACGCACGGATCGGTCGACGGTCACGGCTTGCTCCAACGGTGTGACGACGCGACGACGGGTGCCCCCCCCCGACGCCGGAGTACTTAAGGGGAGCCTAACCTTAACCGCAAGGGTGGACTGCGCCAGGCGGGTGACACGATGGTGGAACAGTGGGAACGCGAACCGGCTGCACACGGCGCGTGACGCGGGCTCACGGGCGTGTTCGCCGGAAGCGGACACGCCCGGGGTAGGGGAATCGCGGCCGCCGCGTACTCGTTGCACCCAGCGGAAACAGCGCCATAGCCAGCGACAACCCGGAAATGGCAGGATCCGGCGAGCCCGCCGCGGGACCCGCCGGATTCATGTGAGTGGTAGGCCACCGGACACGCATGGCTACTAGAGTGGTCTTACGGTGCCGAACCCATCACGAGGAACCGATGGGTCGGGCCGCCGGCGCAGCAGTCGAGGGAGTGGGAATGTTCGAGAGGTTCACCGACCGCGCGAGGCGGGTGGTCGTCCTGGCCCAAGAAGAGGCCCGGATGCTCAACCACAACTACATCGGCACCGAGCACATCCTCCTGGGTCTGATCCACGAGGGTGAAGGTGTCGCCGCCAAGGCGCTCGAGTCGTTGGGTATCGCGCTGGAGGGCGTCCGTCAGCAGGTCGAGGAGATCATCGGCCAGGGGCAGCAGGCCCCGAGCGGACACATCCCCTTCACGCCGCGTGCCAAGAAGGTGCTGGAGCTGTCGCTGCGCGAGGCGCTGCAGCTCGGCCACAACTACATCGGTACGGAGCACATCCTGCTCGGCCTCATCCGCGAGGGTGAGGGCGTCGCGGCCCAGGTCCTGGTCAAGCTCGGCGCGGACCTCAACCGCGTGCGCCAGCAGGTGCTGCAGCTCCTGTCCGGCTACCAGGGCAAGGAGCCGCAGGAGGCCGGCGGCGGCCGCGGTGAGGGCACCCCGTCCTCGTCGCTGGTGCTCGACCAGTTCGGCCGCAACCTGACGCAGGCTGCGCGCGACGGCGGTCTCGACCCGGTGATCGGCCGGAACTCCGAGATCGAGCGCGTCATGCAGGTGCTGTCGCGCCGCACCAAGAACAACCCGGTGCTGATCGGCGAGCCCGGTGTCGGCAAGACGGCCGTCGTCGAGGGCCTGGCGCAGAACATCGTCAAGGGCGAGGTGCCCGAGACGCTGAAGGAGAAGCAGCTCTACACGCTGGACCTCGGCTCGCTGGTCGCGGGCTCGCGGTACCGCGGTGACTTCGAAGAGCGCCTGAAGAAGGTCCTCAAGGAGATCAAGACCCGCGGCGACATCATCCTGTTCATCGACGAGCTGCACACGCTCGTCGGCGCGGGTGCAGCCGAGGGCGCGATCGACGCCGCGAGCATCCTCAAGCCGATGCTGGCCCGCGGCGAGCTGCAGACCATCGGTGCGACGACGCTCGAGGAGTACCGCAAGTACATCGAGAAGGACGCCGCACTGGAGCGCCGCTTCCAGCCGATCCAGGTCGGCGAGCCGGTGCTCGAGCACACGATCGAGATCCTCAAGGGCCTGCGCGACCGCTACGAGGCGCACCACCGCGTGTCGATCACCGACTCCGCGCTGGTCGCCGCCGCCACGCTGGCCGACCGCTACATCAACGACCGGTACCTGCCGGACAAGGCGATCGACCTGATCGACGAGGCGGGCGCCCGGATGCGCATCCGCCGGATGACCGCTCCGCCGGACCTGCGCGAGTTCGACGAGAAGATCGCCGACGTGCGCCGGGACAAGGAGTCGGCCATCGACGGCCAGGACTTCGAGCGGGCCGCATCCCTGCGCGACGAGGAGAAGACGCTCCTGTCGCAGAAGTCCGAGCGCGAGAAGCAGTGGAAGGACGGTGACCTGGACGTCGTCGCCGAGGTCGACGACGAGCAGATCGCCGAGGTCCTCGCCCACTGGACCGGCATCCCGGTGTTCAAGCTCACCGAGGAGGAGACGACGCGTCTGCTCCGCATGGAGGACGAGCTGCACAAGCGGATCATCGGCCAGGAGGACGCGGTCAAGGCCGTGTCGCAGGCGATCCGCCGTACCCGCGCCGGCCTGAAGGACCCGAAGCGCCCGTCCGGTTCGTTCATCTTCGCCGGCCCGTCCGGTGTCGGTAAGACCGAGCTGTCCAAGGCGCTGGCGAACTTCCTGTTCGGTGAGGACGACGCGCTCATCCAGATCGACATGGGCGAGTTCCACGACCGCTACACCGCCTCGCGGCTGTTCGGTGCCCCTCCGGGCTACGTCGGCTACGAGGAGGGCGGCCAGCTCACCGAGAAGGTGCGCCGCAAGCCGTTCTCGGTGGTCCTGTTCGACGAGATCGAGAAGGCCCACCAGGAGATCTACAACACCCTGTTGCAGGTCCTGGAGGACGGCCGCCTGACCGACGGTCAGGGCCGCACGGTCGACTTCAAGAACACGGTGCTGATCTTCACCTCCAACCTGGGCACGTCGGACATCTCGAAGTCCGTCAGCCTCGGCTTCTCGTCGGGCAACGACGAGGTGACGCGCTACGAGAAGATGAAGCAGCGCGTCAACGAGGAGATGAAGAAGCACTTCCGGCCCGAGTTCCTCAACCGGATCGACGACATCATCGTCTTCCACCAGCTCACGCGGGACCAGATCATCGAGATGGTCGACTTCATGGTCACGCGTGTCGAGGAGGCCCTGAAGGGCAAGGACATGGCCATCGAGCTCACGGACCGTGCGAAGGCGCTGCTCGCCAAGCGCGGCTTCGACCCGGTGCTCGGTGCCCGTCCGCTCCGCAGGACCATCCAGCGCGAGGTCGAGGACCAGCTGTCCGAGAAGATCCTGTTCGGCGAGGTCGAGCCGGGCCAGATCATCATCGTGGACGTCGAGGGCTGGGAAGTCGGCGACGAGAAGGACGATCAGGCGACGTTCACCTTCCGCGGCGAGCAGAAGCCGATCGACGTTCCGGACGCGCCGCCGGTCAGCATGGCCGCGGGTGAGGAAGGCTCGGGTTCGGGCTCCGGCGAGACCGAGTCGGAGTGACGACCACCGAGTAGGCAGACCGGACTGGCCGAGTAGGCAGACCGAATCGGCCGAGTAGGCAGAAACGGCGGGCACCGCGTAGGCGGTGCCCGCCGTTTTCGTATCCGCGTGTTCTGCACTCAGACGCGGGTGTTCTGCACTCAGACGCGCGTGTTCTGCACCCAGACGCGTCCTGCACTCAGTCCCGCGTGTTGCTCCCGCCTTTCGCACCCGGCCGACACACCTCATGGCCGCGTAGCTGCGCGACTGCGTTCTCGGGAACCGCGTTGCGCTTTCCGGGGGTCGTGTCGCGTCCTCCGGAAGCCCGTGTCGTAACTCCCGGAGGCGTTGCGTTCTCGGGGGCCCGTGTTGCGGCCGCTGGGGACCGTGTGGGGCTTTCCAGGGGCGGTGTTGCGCCCACCAAGCGCCCAGGCCGTCACTCCTCGCGGGGACACGCCGACGCGCCGCCGCGTTCTGTGGGGCGCCGCGCCGGGACGGTCAGCGGAAGGCGTCGGCGTTGGCGCGTGCCCAGTCGGCGAACGTCGTGGCCGGCGTGCCGGTGACGGCTTCGACCGTGGCGTTGGCCGGGGTCGGTTCGGCGTCGAGCAGCGGGAGGACGTTGTCGACGTAGAACTCGGCGTTCTCGCCCATCGAAGGTTGCAGGTGAGCGAGGGTGTCCTCGCGTGACGACGTGACGAACCGGAGGTCGCTGCCCGTCGCTGCGGCGAGGTGGGCGACCTGCTCGGTGCGGGTGAGCGCCTCGGGCCCGGTGAGTGGATGCGACGTGCCCGGCGTCGGATCGAGTAGCGCGGTGGCGGCGACGGCGGCAATGTCGTCCATGGCGATCGGCGCGCTGGTGGCGTCGGGATACGGCTCGTGTACCGCGCCGGTCCGGCGGATCTGGTCGACCCACAGCAGCGAGTTCTCCATGAAATCGCCCGGCCACAGGTGCGTCCACGGGATACCGGAGTCCTCGACCGCGCGGGTGACCGTGCCCCACCAGGATTCGTGCTCGCCGGACAGATCCACGATGTACTCGACGCCCGCCTCGCGGGCCAGTTCCAGCACCCCTTCGACGGTTTCGGGGGTCGGTGCCAGATACATGCGGGTGACGTCCTCGAAGGCTTCGGGGAGGGTCTCGAGCCTGCGCAGGTAGCCGTCGGCCACCTCGACGTGGTCGGGCAGGTCGGCCTTCGTCGGGTTGTTGGTGAGCGCCCTGACGTCCGTGGCGCCGCGTTTCAGCAGGTGGTCGACGGTCTTGCGGCCGATGTTGCCGGTGGCTCCGGTGACCAGGATGGTCATGGCGCGGTCTCCCTTGGTCGGCGCGGACGGGACGTCTCAGCTGTTCAACCGTGCATCGATGGCCCGCAGCGCGTCCAATGCGCCGACGGATAGGGATATGCCGCGGTCGTGGCGGACTTCGGGTTCGCGCGGGTTGATGCGGATCAACCCGCCGTCGGCCGCGCTGGCGAGCTCGGCCTGCCTGCGCACGGTCGGCACGGCCAGCCCTGCGCCGAGTTCGACCACGGCGAGCTTGTCGGTGCGGCGCCGCCAGGCCTGGAGCTCGTCGAGCTGTTGTTGGGAACGCTCCCCGAGCCAGTCGGCGTCGCCGAACATGAGGATGTTCGGCCGGGCGAGGGCACCGCAGCCAGGACACGACGGCAGCGGTTCCTCGGCGCGCATGGTCGCTTCGTCGACGGTGACGGTCATGTCGTCGGCAGGCCAGATGCCGGCGGAACAGCCGGTCAGACACTGCAGATGATGGATCGAGCCGTGTACCTCCGCGACACCGGCGAAGCCGGCCTTCTGGAATTGGCCATCCACATTGGATGTGAAGACACGTGCGCCGTCCGGTTTCCCGGCGGCCCAGCGGCGGAGGATGTCGAACCCGGGATGGGGCGTGGTGCGCCGGTACAGCTCGAGCCGATGGCCGTAGAAGCCCCAGGCGAGTTCGGGATCAGCGGCGAAGTGCACCGGGTCGGCGACCTCGACGAAACTCAGTCCCAGTCGTGCGTACGGCGGATAGGCGCGCCAGAAACCCTCGTCACCGCGGAAATCGGGCAGGCCGGAATCCACGCCCATGCCCGCGCCGGCACAGATGAGCAACGCGTCGGCGTAGCCGATCAGCTCCGCCGCGCGTTCGAGTTCGTCTTCGTGGTCGAGCGCGTCGCTCACTCGTCCGAGGAGTCGGGTGACGATCCGAGCACGACCTCGAACTCCAGCAGGTTGGCGCCGCTGGCCACGGGCTTCTGCTGCTCGCCAGCATGGGCTTCCTTCGCGCCGCCCTGGGCCCAGGCCTGGTAGTCCTCCTCCGTCTCCCACTTGGTGTAGACGAAGTAGCGGTTCTCGCCCGAAACGGGGCGCAGCAGCTCGAAACCGAGGAAACCGGGAGCGTTGTCGACCGAACCCTTCCGTGCGGCGAACCGCTTCTCCAGCTCGGCGCCTGCGCCTTCGGGGACCTCGATCGCGTTGATCTTCACAACAGCCATGGTGCCGAGGGTACTGGCGACTGGGGTGCCGCCGCAGCAGCCGCGGCTCGGCCGGTTGTCGCGGCTTCGGGCACGCCGCGGCGGCCGTGCTCTGTCTCGTCCCCGAAGGCCGCCTCGGGTCGGTCGGCGGGTCGTCTCGGGGTGAGGTGCCGTCCGCGGAACTTGTCGTCCGCGGTGACGTCGCCCGCGTCGGCGCACCGTCGCCGCATGCTGCGCCGTCGCCGCATGCCCCACCGTCGCCGCACGCTGCGCCGTCCCCTCACGCCACGCCGTCCCCTCACGCGCGCGTTCCCCATGCCGCCCGGCCGGCGTTTCCCCGCCGCCCGGCCGCAATCGCCGATATCATCTGTCCACAATGTACGGGCTAGGATGGCTCAGTTCGACAGTGTCCCCGGGTACAGATACTGCTCGTCGGGCAGGCCGCTGCGGTGGAACCATGCGGTGAAGAACCCGTCGAGGTGCTGTCCGGAGGTGCGTTCGACGAACCGCTCGAACTCCGGCCACGACGCGTTGCCCTCCGGGTGCTCGCCGGGCCACGACCGCAGCACCGTCCAGAACGCCTTCTCGCCGAGCTGCCTGCGGAGCGCGTGCATCGCCAGGATTCCCTTGTCGTACACGCCTCTGAACTCGTTGCCGGCTCCCATGTCGTAGAGCGGTGGCGCCCAGAATTCCGGCGTCGTCGCGGTGATCGTGTCGCGGTACCTGGCGTCCAGGTCGACGTCTTCCTTGCCCTCCAACCACAACCATTGCGCATAGCTGGCGAGACACTCGTTGAGGCAGATGTCGGCCCACGACGACACGGACACCTCGTTGCCGTACCACTGGTGGGCCAGCTCGTGGACGATCGTCGAGAGGCTGGCGTCGGCGTCGTAGGTGGGCCTGCCCTGTGTTTCCAGTGCGTACCCGGTGTCGGCGCCGAGGTAGATGCCGCCCGTGGTGGTTGCGGGGTAGTCGCCGAACCGCGATTCGAGGAACCGCACCACCTCGCCGGTGCGCCGCGCGTCCTGTCGCAGATCCTCCGAGCCCGGTGCGAAGGCGTTCAACACCGGTGTCCCGTCGCCGAGGGTGCGGCGGGTGACGTCGAATCGGTCGATCGCGACGGTCGTCAGATACCCGGCGACCGGCTCGGACTCGACCCACCGCGACGTCGTCCAGCCGTCACGGGTGGCCGACCGCTCCTCGCGGCCGATCGACACGGCCGTCCAGCCCTCCGGCGCGCGTGCGGTGAGCCGGAACGTCGCCTTGTCGCGCGGATGGTCGTTCGACGGGTACCAGAACGACGCCGACGGCGGCTCACCCATCGCGAACGCGCCGCCGGACGGGGTGCGGTGCCAGCCGTTGTTGCCGAGTCCGCTGGTCGTTCGTCCTGGTGTGCCGTGGTACTGCACCCGAACGCGGAACCGTTGGTTTCCCGCCTTCGCACGCGCGGGCGTGATCACCAGTTCGTGCGCGTCCTCGCGGTCGAACCGGGCGCGTGCGCCGTCGACGTGCACCGATTCGACGGTCATCCCGCGCAGGTCCAGGCTGAACCGGCTGAGCGGTTTCGTCGCGCGGGCGGTCAGCGTGGTGTCGCCGTGGAGCACCCCGGAGTCGGGGTCGTAGCGCACGGACACGTCGTAGTCCAGCGCGTCGTACCCGCCGTTGCCCGCCTCCGGGTAGTACGGGTCGCCGATCCCGGGTGCGCCCGGCTCGGCGGGTCGTTGCTGCAGCGCACCGGGGCTGTGTCCCGTCGACGCGGTGGGCAGGCGCTCGGATGAGGTGGGCCGCGGCTCGCCCCCGCCGGAGGTGCACGCCGTTAGGGTGCACACGAGAGCGAGCACGCAGGATCCGGCCCGGCGAATGGCCATAGGGAGAGCGTAGATGCGGTTGGGTGATGGTGCCGTGCGGTTCGGCGGCGCGGGACAGCCGATCGTGCTGCTGCACGGGCTGATGGGCAGGGCGACGACATGGTGGCGGGTCGCGCAGTGGCTCACGTCCTACGGTGACGTCGTCGGCCTCGACGCGCGCGGTCACGGCCGCAGCCCACATTCGCTGCCCGCCGCCACCGAGGACTTCGCCGCCGACGTGGCCGAACTCGTCGAACGGCTCGACGCGGGACCCGCCGTCGTGATCGGGCACTCGATGGGCGGGCTGCACGCGCTCACGCTTGCCGCGACCCGGCCGGAGCTGGTGCGTGCCGTCGTGGTCGAGGACTACGCGCCGGACCTGCGCGGCCGCACCGTCGAAACCTGGCGCGGGCATTTCGAATCGTGGCCGCAGCCGTTCACGTCGCTGGCCCACGTGCGTGAGTTCTTCGGTGACACGGGGGACTACTTCGTCGAATGCTTCGAGGAGCGGGCCGACGGGTATCACCTCATCGCCGATCTCGAGGACCTGTACGCGATCGCCTCGGAATGGGGACGGCGCGAATACTGGTCCTATGTGGACAAGGTCGACTGTCCGCTCCTCGTCGTCGAGGCGGGCGACACCGTGATGCCGGCGGGTCAGCAGGCCGAGCTGGCCGAACGAGCGGGAGGAAAGCACCTCGTCGTCGACGGCGCCGGACACGTGGTGCACGACAGCGCGCCGGAGGAGTACCGGGGCGCCGTCGAGGCGTTCCTGTCAGGTGCGCTCGGCCGCTGATCGCGTGCGGCCGGCCCCGGAGTCCGCAACACGATCCCCGGAATCCGCAACACGATCCCCGGCAACGCAGCCGCGCGGCCGCGGGTCGTTGAGGGCGGTGCTCGGGAGACGAGCGGTAGCGACGCGGGCGGGAGGCCGGGCTACTGCGCCAGGCGGGCTCGCAGTTCTTCCCGCTCGGCGCCCGTCGCGGCGAGCAGCGGCCACACATCGGCGCCGAGGTAACCGCTTTCGTCGGCACTCCGATGAAGCGAGGCACCGCACGTCAGTTGCTGGACGCTGTTGGCGCGTTTGAACTTCGCCACCTCGCGGGCCATCGCGGCGGTGAACACGCCGTCGGTCGCGACGTTCGCACCTCGTTCCCGCAGCAGGGTCTGCGCCGTCCGCACCTGTGGGCCCGCGTCACCGGGTGTCAGCAGCGGCCACGACTTCGGCTGGGCGGCGCGGGTGCCGAGCTGTGCGGCCACTTCCTCGCGCAGTTCCGGCAGCCGGCCGTAGAGGACGTCGCCGGGGCATTGGGTGGAGTTGAAGTCGCGATGCCCCATGATCAGGTCGGTGGTGACGTCGTACTGCGCGGCCATCCACGCCACGAGCTGCACCAGGGAATCCCACAACGCCTGCGTGACGTCGACGTCGACGTAGATGCCCTCGTTCTCGATGCCGATACAGGTCGAGTTGTTGCCGCCGACGTGCGCGCCCTGGACGTGCTGGGTGCCATCCTGGACGACCTCGAGCGAGTGGTGCCTGCCCTCGGTGATGTGGCCGCCGCGGCTGTTGGTGAACTGCTGGCCCGAGTCGCCCCAGCCGTTGTCGATGTGCAGCTGCTGGATGTCGCGCGAGATCTGGAACGCGTGGTCGACGGAGTAGTCCTCGCTGTTGGCTCCCGCGGTGTGGTGGACGACGATGTATGTCGGCGGGTCGTCGAGGATGATCGGGTCCTGGGTCGGTTCCTGCGCGCCCCAGTCGGTCGTGGTGTAGATCAGTGGCTGGTCGGCCCTCGGGGTGGCGCGGCGTGTCCCGGGTGCAGACGTGGGCGCCGCGTTCGCCTGCGTGGCGGCGAGCGTGGTCAGGGCGCCCGCGGCGGTGACGGCGAGTCCGCCCTTGAAGAGGGTTCGACGGTGGAATTCGGGCTGGTCGGACATGTCGTTCGAGCTCCCTCCACTGGCTGTGGCTGCGCGGGACTATCGCTGCGTGGGGATATCGGAGCACGAAACATCAACTGTCGCGAATAATTACCGACGAAGTTCGGGTCACCGTCGTGAAAACTTTTCACTGCTGGCCAGTGCTGTGACCTGCGAGAACCAGTCCGATAGCGGACAGAACGCCCAAAGTCGTATCAGTCGAACGGGCTAATCGCATGGGTGATCATCACCGGTTGTGATCAGTGCTCGCCGGGAAGCGCGAACCTGCCGTCGGCCGTCTGCTCGACCAGGCCGTCGGTGAGCAGCGAGTCGAGGCAGCGGTCGCGCTGTCCCGCTCGGTCCCACACGACGTCGAGCCGCGTTTTGGATACCGGTTCGTCCGTCCCGCGCAGCACGTCGAGCAGCAGGCCGCGCACCTGCCGGTCCGTCCCGGCGAACTTCTGCACCGGCTTGGCGGGACCGTCGTAGGCGGGTTTGCCCGCACGGACCCAGGCGCAGTCGTCGAAGACCGGGCAGTCCGCGCACTGCGGCGAACGTGCCGTGCACACGAGCGCGCCCAGCTCCATCAGCGCCGCCGACATGGTCGCCGCGCGAGACTCGTCGGGCGGTAGCAATGTCTCGACGTCGGCCATGTCCTTCGTGTTCGACGCCGGACCTGCATCGCCCGCGCCGTGCACCGCCCGTGCCACGACCCGGCGGACGTTCGTGTCCACGACGGGCGTGCGCTTGCCGTAGGCGAACGCGGCGACCGCCCGCGCCGTGTACGCCCCGATGCCCGGCAGCGCGAGCAACGTGTCGACGTCGTCGGGTACGACGTCGCCGTGCTCACGGGCGATCACGTCAGCGGCCGTGTGCAGCCGTAGCGCCCGGCGCGGATAGCCCAGCTTGCCCCACGCGCGCAGCACCTCGGCCTGCGTCGCGGCCGCCAACGCGGACGGTTTCGGCCAGCGTTCCAGCCACTCGTGCCAGATCGGCTCCACGCGCGCGACCGGCGTCTGCTGCAGCATGATCTCGCTGATCAGCACGCCCCAGCCGTCGCAGTCGGGCCTGCGCCACGGTAGGTCGCGTGCGGTTTCGGAGTACCAGTCGAGCAGCGTTTCGGCTGCGATGTCGGCGGTCAGCACCACGCAGGCATTAAAACACCGGCGCCCGCGCGGGCGATCAGGTCACTCCGCCGCCCGCTCCACCTCGGACAGCCGGCCCGTGTGCACGTCGTAGACGAAGCCGCGCACCATGTCGCGCTGCGGCAGGAACGGGCTCTGCTTCACCCGCTGGACCGACGTGCGCACGCTGGCCTCCACGTCACGGAACGCCTCGACCGCCCACGTCGGGCGCAGCCCCGTGTCGGCTTCGAGTTCGTCCTTGAAGCCGTCGTCGGTCACCGAGTTCAGGCCGCAGTCGGTGTGCTGGATGACCATGACCTCGCGGGTGCCCAGCTTGCGCTGGCTCAGCGAGAGCGACCTGATGGTGTCGTCGGTGACGACGCCACCCGCATTGCGCAGGATGTGCGACTCCCCTTCGATGAGCCCGAGCAGCTGGAACACCCGGATACGCGCGTCCATGCACGTCAGGATCGCGACGTGCTGGGAGGGGCGGGGGGACGAACGGTCGCCGGTGACGGCGTCGCCGAGTTCGGCGTTGCGCTTGAGAAGCAGGTCGATCGCGGTCATGACGCCTATATGACCCGCCCGGCGTCTCCGGCACAAGTCGGGTTGGTGTTCGTCACGCTCGACGGAGTGGATCAGGGTCCGAACCAGTGCTGTTCGGCGGTCCGCGGCGGGCCGGACGTGGTGCCCACGCGCAGCTCGGTCGGCAGCGTGATGACCTTCGACGCCACGCGGTCGCCCGCGCCGAGCAGCAGCGTGCCCGCGGCCTTGCCCTTCTCCAGTACTGGCTGGTGCACGGTCGTCAGGCCGGCGCGGGTGGCCTCGCCGATGCCGTCGAAGCCGGTGATCGTCAGATCGGCGGGCACGCGCAGGCCGCGACGGCCCGCCTCGGCGAGCGCGCCGAGCGCGAGGATGTCGGAGGTGCAGATCAGGGCCGTCACCCGCGGATGCTTGTCGAGCAGCTGCCGCGCGGCCGACGCGCCGTCGTCGACGTGGTGGTCGAAGCGTTCGACCACGGGCACCGATTCCCACGACACCCCCGCGGCCTCGAACGTCCGCTGCAACGCCGCGAGCCGGGCGCGCTGCACGTGGTAGTGGGCGTCCTGCTGGCGGTAGAGGGAGACGAAGTCGTCGTTGCGGTCGCTCGACAGCCGCATGCACAGCACGCCGACCTGCCGGTGGCCGAGGCCGACGACGTGGTTGGCGAGGTCGATGGTGGCGGCCTCGTCGTCCGGGCCGACGCGGTCCAAGCCCTCGAGCTGCGGCTGATCGACGATCACCGTCGGCACGGGCCGCTGCAACGCGGCTTCCAGGTGCGGGTCGTCGTCGGGCACGGAGTAGACCACGAAGCCGTCGACGCCCGCGCGGTGCACGGCGGCGACGTCCTCGTTGCCGGGACTGCCCGGCACGAGGGTGAGGCCGACGCCCGCGTCCTCGCACGCGAGCGCGAGACCCTCGAGCACGCCGACGGCGGCGGGGTCGCGGAAGGCGTACGAGAGGTTCTCGGTCAGGAGCAGTCCGACGGCACCCGCCTTGCGGGTACGCAGCGAGCGGGCGACCGGGTCGGGCCCTGCGTAGCCGAGCCGCTTCGCGGTTTCGAGGACGCGTTTGCGCAGCTCGGGTGACAGTTGGTCCGGCCGGTTGTAGGCATTGGACACGGTCGTACGCGAGACGCCAAGTTCGGCGGCGAGGGACGCCAGTGTGGCCTGCCGCCTCGATCGCATCGGCCGGTTCATGAACAAACCGTAACGGTTCAGAACATGGTGCAGAACCGGAGGCCCGCGTCGATCACATTTGCCGGCCGTCGCGCGGCGGTGCGAGGAGGCCTGCTCGGCAGGCGTGGCGGGCGCGGCGGTGCGAGGAAGTCGGCGTGGCGGGCGCGGCGGGCTCGTCACGGTCGCGAGTGGCCACCGGCAACGACATCAGAGCCGCCCCGGCGAGGCGGCTCTGATGTCGTCGCTCTGGTGACAGCGCTCTGGTGACAGCGCTCTGGTGACAGTGCTCGGATGACGCCGCACTGATGACGCCGCTCTGATGACCCTGCGTCGAACTGGCAATCCCTCTGTCGGGTTTCTTCACCGAATCCAGCGGTCGCTTCGTTGGGAACGATTTCCATTATCTATACTGACCGTGACAGCGGCCCTCTCGGAAGCGGGCCCGGGTACAGGCAGGGTGGTGGACGATGAACAAGGCGCGGGCATTCACGGCGGTGCCGATGGCGGCGGCGCTCATTGCGGCTACGGCGTGCGGCGGATCCGAGGATGGTTCCGGCGACGACTCCGCGATCACGGTCGTCGCGTCCACGAACGTCTGGGGTTCCGTGGTGAAGGCCGTCGGCGGCGAGCACGTCGAGGTGAAGTCCCTCATCGACGACCCGTCCGGTGACCCGCACTCCTACGAGGCGACCGCCGAGGACGCCGCCGACGTGCAGGACGGCGAGCTGCTCGTTTACAACGGCGGCGGCTACGACGACTTCTTCACCCAGCTCGCCGAGCAGTCCACCAGCAAGCGATTCGTCGTGGCTGTCGAGGACGACGGCGGTGACCAGCACGGCCACGGTGAGGACGGCCACGGTGGTGAGAGCGGTCCCGACGGCCTGCGCTCCCAACAGGGTGACGATCACGACGACCACGATCACGGCACCGACGACGGCCACGGCGATGACCAGGGCGGCCAGGACGAGGGCCACGGCGAGCAGGGCGAGGGCGCCGAGGACGGCCACGACGACGAGGGCCACGGCGACGACCACGGCGAGGGCAACAGCGACGAGGGCAACAGCGACGAGAGTGGTCACGAGGGGCACAGCCACGGCGACGGTGACAACGAGCACGTCTGGTACGACCCGGAGGTGGTCGGCGAGGTGGCCGACGACGTCGCCGCCGAGCTGGCCGAGATCGATCCGGGGCAGAAGCAGACCTTCACCGACAACGCCGCCGCGTTCAAGAAGCGCCTCGACGGCATGGAACAGCAGATCGCGGACATCCCGGACGGGCGAGTCCTGGCGACCGCGCCGGTCGCGCACTACCTGCTTGAGGGAGCCGGTCTCGAGGACGTCACGCCGCAGGACTACACGCGGGCCATCGAGAACGAGACCGACGTGCCCGTGGCGGCCCAGCAGCGGGTGACGAACCTCGTCAAGAACGGCGAGATCGACGCGGTGGTCAACAACCCGCAGACCGTCACGTCCGTCACCGAGAAGCTCACGAGCGAGGCCGAAGGCGCGAACGTGCCGGTGGTCGACATGACCGAGACACTGCCGGAGGGCCAGGACGACTACATTGCGTGGATGACCGGCCAGATCGAGGAGTTGGCGGGAGCATTGGGTCAGTGAGCACGACGGGCACGGACGAGACGGACCGCGCGGTCGCGACCGGAGCGGTCGAGATCGAGGGCGCGGCGCTGGCGTTCGGTGAACGCACCCTGTGGTCCGGCCTCGACCTGCGTATCGAACCGGGCGAGTTCGTCGCCGTGCTCGGCCCCAACGGTTCCGGCAAGACGACGCTGCTCAAGGTGCTGCTCGGCCTGCAGGCGCTGAGCGCGGGCACGGTCCGCGTCGCAGGCACGGCGCCGGGCAAGGGCAACCACCGTGTCGGATACGTCCCCCAGCAGCGGGCCATGGACCAGCAGCTGACGCTGCGTGGCCGCGACCTCGTGGGACTGGGCCTCGACGGCGACCGCTGGGGCACCGGCCTGCGCGGCATCCGGGCCAGGAAGCGCAAGGTCGCCGAAGCCGTCGACTCGGTCGGCGCGACGTCGTACGCCGCGTCGCCGGTCGGCCTGCTCTCGGGTGGTGAGCAGCAGCGGCTCCGCGTGGCGCAGGCGCTGATCGGCGAACCCGACCTGCTGCTGTGCGACGAACCGCTGGCGTCCCTCGACCTGACCCACCAGCGCACCGTCACCGAGCTCATCGAACGGCGCAGGCGCGAGACCGGCACCGCGGTGCTGTTCGTGACCCACGAGATCAACCCCGTGCTGCCACACGTGGACCGCGTGCTGTACCTGGTCGGCGGCCGGTTCCGCATCGGAACGCCCGCCGAGGTGATGACGTCGGAGACGCTCACCGAGCTCTACGGCGCGCCGGTCGAGGTGGTCCGGGTCGGCGGGCAGATCCACGTCGCCGGTGCGCAGAGCGCATTGTGCGAGGACACCGTGCACCATCACGAACACGATCACGCCGAACCCGTGTGAGGCGTGCTCCCCACCCCGTATTCCCACCGACGATCCCTACGAAGGCCCGCTGATGGACAAGCTGTTCGACTTCGAGCTGACCGCACGGCTGCTCGAACTCGACTTCGTGCTGATGGCGCTCGGCGCCGCGGCCGTACTCGGCCTGGTGGCAGGCGCACTCGGGCCGCTGATCGTGATGCGCCGGATGTCGTTCGCCGTGCACGGCACGGCCGAGTTGGCGTTCACCGGCGCCGCGGCGGCGCTGTTGCTGGGCATCGGCGTGAGTTACGGGGCATTGGCCGGTGCCGTCATCGCCGCACTGCTGCTCGGCCTGCTCGGCGGTCGGGAGTCCGAACGTGACTCGGTGATCGGCGTGATCCTGTCGTTCGGTCTCGGCCTCGGCGTACTGCTGCTGTGGTTCTACGACGGCAGGTCCAGCAACAAGTTCGGCATCCTCGTCGGGCAGATCGTCGCGATCGAACAGCAGGACCTCGAACTGCTCGTCGGCGCGGCGATCGTCGTGCTCATCGTGCTCGCCATGATCTACCGGCCGCTGCTGTTCGCGACCGTCGACCCGGCCGTCGCGGTCGCTCGCGGTGTTCCGGTCCGGTGGCTGTCGCCGCTGTTCGCGGTCCTGGTGGGAGTCGCGACGGCGCTGGGTGTGCAGATCGTCGGTGCGCTGCTGGTCGTCGCCCTCATGGTCACACCAGCCGCCGCGGCCGCTCGCGTGACGGCGAGCCCATGGCGGGCGACCGTGCTGGCCGTCGTGTTCGCCGAGGCCGCGGCCCTCGGCGGCATCGTGCTCAGCCTCGCGCCGGGCGCGCCCGTGAGCTTCTTCGTCACGGCGATCTCGTTCACGATCTACCTGGTGTGCCGCGTCATCGCCTACGTGCGCGGCAGGCAGCGGTCGCTCCGCGACCTCAGCGGATCGGATTCGCCGCGAGCCGCCGTTCCATCAGCTCGATGAACCCCTCGTCGATCAGCGGCAGGTCACCTTCGGCCACGGAGCGTTCGACGGTCTGCACCACCACGATCTCGGACCGGATGAACGTGTCGATCGTGGCCTTCTTGTGGTCACCGAGCTGCGGGTAGCTCAGCAGCGTCAGGTCGGCGAACGCGGCCGGCAGGTACCGCGAGGAGGCGAACGTGAACGAGTCGCCGATGAGGGCCGTCGGCGCGCCGATCGTGCCCTCGATGTCCCTGCCCGCATCGGCGTCGTAGCGCACCGGGCCGTCGAACTTGCGCAGCGTGTCCTGCGTGCGGTCGGTGCTGCCGTCGGGCATCAGTTCGTACCGGACCGACGTCTTCGGCTCGGAACGGCCCAGCATCGACGCGAGGTCACCGTTCGACGTCGACCACCCCACGCCGCGGCTGCGCCACGTGTCGGTCACCCCCGGCTGGAGTGCCTCGGCGACGTCGCGGGTCAGCATCACGGCGCCGTCGTCGGTCCAGTGCGTGTCGTTGGCGAAGTACGGCGGGTGGCCCAGCTGCTGCTCGGCGTCCTCCAGTGAGGGGCGCACGTCCAGGAAGCTCCGCAGTTGCGCGGCGAGTTTCCAGAACCGCTCGGTCGTCTCGGTGGAGCACTCCTTGCCCGCGTAACTGTCCGGCAGGTGCTGCGGCACCATCGTCGTCTTGTCCGGCGCGATGGTCAGCACGAACCGGCGTCCCGATGCTTCGACGGCGTGACGGATCCGGTCGAGGCGTTCGAACGTCTCGGAGAGCGGACGTTCCGGGAAGCATTTGCCCTTCACGTCGTCGCCGTAGTAC
This sequence comes from Prauserella salsuginis, assembly GCF_024648885.1. GTDB lineage: Bacteria > Actinomycetota > Actinomycetes > Mycobacteriales > Pseudonocardiaceae > Prauserella > Prauserella salsuginis. The sequence goes on from NZ_JANBBF010000010.1 coordinate 581,174, forward strand.
AGCCAGCCGTCGGAACCCTCGATGACCTCGGTGTAGCCGGCGTTCTGCTGCTGCCCGTCCTGCGCGTCGCCGTCGCCGCTCTGGCCCTGTGGACCGTCGGGAACTCCCGGGATCGGGCCGGTGCCCTCGCCCTGGCCCATCGGCGCGGGCTCGCCGAATAGTCCGTGACTGATGCCGTCGGCGGCTTCGATGGCGCCCTCACGGAACACGAGGTGATCGGTCGCCCACTGCGGCATGCCCGTGAAGAAGCCCCACCCGTCGGCGAGGCTGGGGAAGCTCGCGAGCTCACGGTTCTCGATCTCGCTCGGCCTGCCGCCGAACACCCATCCCAGCGCGGGCGCGGCGAAGAACGCGGCCGCGCACACGAGGGCCGTGACCTGCCGCTTGCCGTGGCGCGGGCGATACAGCGAGTGCTCGCGCGGCAGCCACGCCTCGTGCACGGGCGGCAGCTTCCGGGACGTGTCGGTCACGCGAACACGGTATCGACACCCGTCGTGGCCGGTGGGCGATACCGGTCAACCAGGCGGACGGTGCTTTTTCAGAACATGCGGAATGCGGCTGATGCTGCTGTACCAGTCACCGATGGTCGGGTCGACTGCGCGGAGCAGCCGGGCTGCCGAACGGTGATAGCCGAGGACATCGGTGGCGACCAGTGGCTCGAGGTGCGCGACGCGGTTGCGCAACAGGTAGAGACGATTTGCCCAGTGGTGGATGACCAACGGGTCCGGTTTGTACGGGAACGCGTGTCGCAGGGCGTGTGTCCAGAGACCTCGTTGTGGGCCCGGCCCTGCCCGGCCATCGGCCTCCCGCTTGTGTGGCAGTAGACGCACCCAGGTCGCGAACGTGGTGTGGGCAACCACGTCGTCATGATCAGGCAGGTGGTGGCGACGAGGGTGGCTCGGATCCCTGTGACTCGAATCCTTGATAGCGCGCTCCCTGGCTGTGGCGTAGGTCGATACGACCTGTCCCCTGCGCGTCCTCTTGTTGAGTACGCCCCACAGGGGAGGCGCTGGGCGTTCGATCCAGTTGGTGCCGTACGGCGGCTCGCCGGTCGGCGTGGGTCGAGCAAGGTTCCATTTCTGGAGTTCACGGTCGATGGCGTTCCGCAGCACGACCTCGACCAGCCCCAAGGCCTCGTAGATGGCTCCGGACATCTCGACATTCCAGCGGTACAGACGCACCGCATCGGTCACATTGCCCGCGACCGTGACGTAGGACGACAGCCGTGGTTCCGAGAGGTGCCTCGCGACGGCACGGTAGGCCTGCCGACTCGAGCTACATTGCTCAAGATTCATGTCTCATCTAAACTTCCAGACAGAAGCGAGGGCAGGACTCCTCGCACAGTCATAGAGCCAACCCCCGTCGGTTTCCGGCGGGGGCGCTTTATTGTCACATCGCGAATTGACGCGGACACGAACGGTGACGGCGGCAGTCAGTGCAGCATGACGAGGACCTGGAGCTCGCCGACGATGCCGCCGATCAGGCCGCCGACGACCACGAGCTTCCACTCGTCCTGGCGGAACGCAGGCCGGAGCAGCCCCTCGTACTCGACGGGCGTCAGCTTGTTCATCCGCTCCTCGACCAGCCGCGCGACGGCCATGGCCTCGGTCAGATAGCCCTCGGCGTACCGCACCGTCTCGGGCACCCGCGCGATCGCCTTGTCGGCCGCCGAGCGCTTCATCTCCTCGAGCCGCTTCGTGCCGAGTGTCGCGGTCACCAACGGCCGGGCGTTTCCCGCCTGTTCGTCGACCGCGTCGGCAACGACGCGCGAGATCATCGCCATCAGCCGGTCGGACCGCGGGCCGCGCAGGATCGCGTCCATCAGGTTCGGCACCGTCAGCACGTCGCGGGCGATGATCTCGCCGTACTGCTGGGCGACCTCGGCCTTCCTGCGCTGGAACTTGCCCTGGAAGTACAGCTTGCGGGTCACGTGGACCGGTTCGCGCGGCACGAAGATCAACTTGATCGCCAGCCAGTCGGTGAACAGGCCGACCGCGGCGCCGAAGACCGGCATGACCAGCGGGTTCTTCGTCACGGCCCACACGAACGCCTGGACGATGCCGAGCGCGAAACCGAAGTAGATGCCCGAGCGCGCGATGAACGCCATCTCGGGACGCGACGTCTCGCGGATCAGCTTCACCAGCAACTTCTTGTCGTCGGTGAGCCGGCGGACGGTCATTTCCTTGACGTCGAGGAAATCGTCGACGTTCTCCCGCATTTCCAGCATCAGCTGCCGCACGAGCTGCGGTGTCTGCGCCTGGATCTGCTTGATCACCAGGTCCTGTGCGACGGCGGGGAGGCGTTCCCACACCCGCGGATGGTTCTCGGCGAGCACCTCGCGCGCGACGTCGTCGACCGTCCGCAGCAGCGGCTGCTCGATCTCCTCGGTGATGCGATCGGGATCGATCCGCGCGAAGACGTCCTTGATGTCGAGGAGATTCTTCGTCAGCAGATCGGTCGCGATCGCGGCCATGCGGCCACCGTGCTGCGGGACGACGCCCTGCCAGCCGAGGAACGTGCCTTTGATGCCCCGCCATTCGATGGGGCGGAACATCATCTCGATGGCGACGCGCTTGGTGACGTAGCCGATCAGCGCCGCGATGAAGGGGATGGCCGTGTACAGCGGCCAGTGCTGCGAGATGTCGGCGACGATCGCGTCGATGTTCACGTCGCGGTCTCCTTCCCCCTTAGCCGGTCACGCCGGAGAACAGTATCGCGACGGGTTGTGACACGAGGTATGGGCTTCACGCTGCCAACTCATTAAAGTTGCCGAATGGCCGAAGCCGATGTCACCCCGAATCCCCCGAAATCCGGCACCTTCACGACCGTGTTCCGCGGTTACGACCAGGTGCAGGTCGACGAGCACGTCAAGAAGCTGAACTCGCAGCTGGAGCAGACCGCGCGCAGCCGGGACGACGCCACGGCGTCGGTCGCCGACCTGACCAGGGCGCTCGGGCACGCACAGCAGGAGCTCGTCGAAACCAAGGCCGCGCTCACCCGGATGGCCGAGGAGCCCACCGGGCCCGCGGCGATGAGCGAGCGGGTCAAGACCATGATGAAGCTCGCCGAAGAAGAGATCGACGAGCTGCGCAAGAAGGCGGAGGCAGAGGCCGACGCGACCAGGTCGGCCGCCGATTCGTACGCGGAGAAGACTCGCGAGGACGCTCGCGCCGAGGCGAAACGCCTCGCCGAGGAGGCCGAGCGCGAGCGCGGCCGGCTCGACGAACAGGCCGAGAAGAAGCGAGCCGACGCGGAGAAGGCGTCGCAGGACAAGATCGCCGCCGCGGAGAAGAAGTCCTCCGAGGAGATCGCCGCGGCCAAGGCCGCATCGGAGAAGGCAGCCAAGGAGCTCGGCGACGACGCGAAGAGCCGAGCCGACGCCATGATCGCCGAGGCCGAGGCCCGATTGGCGGACGCCAAGGGCAAGCACGCCCAGGCGCACGAACTGCGCCGGACCGTCGCCGACCGGCTGGCCGCCAGCAACGCCGCACTCAGCGACGCGCTCGACAAGCTCGGGCCGGAACCGGAATCACTCGATTGGGCGACGTCTGGATCGGACGGTGCCGGAGCGGACGGTGCCGGTGCGGCCAACGGCGCGAAGGCCACCGCGGCGGCGTCCGGCTCGACGGGCACGGCAGCGGCGACCTCGGACAAGCCGGCGTCGAACAAGGCGACCACTGGCGGGACGGCGCAGGGCAAGACGGGTTCGGACAAGGCGGCGGCCGGCAAGGCGGGAGCAGGTGAATCCGCGTCCGGCAAGGCGGGAAGCACCTCGGCGAAGGCCGCGGACGGCGAGACTGGCGGCACGCAGGCGACCCCGAAACCCGGTCCGGCCAAGTCGGACGGGAAGGGTGAGGACGTCACATCGGCGTGAAGCGTGCGAGACTCGGGTGACGCCGGTATGTGGCGACTACAGCACGCCGGGTCGACCGGCCGATGCCGGTCGTCACGTGCCGGGGAAGATCACATCGGTGCTGTCAATACGGACGGAACGGGTGCAAGATCCACGCCGTGAGTACGAGAACGCCTGACACATTGCAGGCCGCCGCGGACGATGCGACGGCCGGTGCCGAACGGTCCGCCGCCTCGGACGCTGCCGCCGAGGTGGTCGTGGCCGGGGCCGGCGAGTCGTCGGCCACCGACAGCGGCAGCACCGACAGTGGCGGTGCCGGCGATGTGGACGGCGACCCCGGTGGTTCCGGCGATGGGGCCGCGGAGCCGAGCCCGGTCCCGGTCGACTTTCCCGTGTACGGATTGCACCCGTCGATTCCCGGACCCCGTTGGGTCGACTTCTTCGAAGGCGGCAACGTCAGTCCGGTCGAGCCGGACGCGGGCTCCGAGGCCGTTTCCGGCCTGGGTGAGACGGGGCGTGCGCCCTGGGCGTTGTGGCTGGGGCAGCGGCTGGCCGACACCGAGCGCGGGCTGCGTGTCGGCAGCATGCCGCGGCTGCGTTACGAACGCGCCATGTGCCCCGGCGGCGGCGACCCGCTGGCGGAGGTGGCGTTCGGAGCCGCCTTCGGCCTGGTCAACCTGACGTTGCCCGACAGCAGCGTGCCGCGGCCGGACGGACTGATCGAATCGCTGCTCGCGCACGCGGAGCAGCACGCCCGGCGGTACGAGAAGTGGAAACGCGTGACCTGGCGCGTGGACGGGATGTCCGTGCGTGCGCGGATCTGGGAGTTCGCGGGAGGTTGGACCGGATTCACCGGAGACCTCGACGACAGCTATGTCGCGGCGATCGGTATCGGCGTCGCCGCGGACGAGCTGAGCCTGGGGCGGGTGACGGATCCGAAGGCGTACGGCGTGGACTTCTCCGTGCCCATCAGTCTCGCCGACCTGGGCAGGCACCGCGCCACTCGGCCCGAGGCGTGGTTGCCGCCGCCGCGCCGCGACGCGTTCCACCCGGAGCAGCTGGCGTTGCTTCCCGAGGATCGCCCCGCCGCGGAGTAACGCCCCTCGGCCCCAGTCCGTGTTGCGGCTTCGGGGACTCGTGTTGCGTTTCCCGGGGCCCGTGTTGCGCCCTCCGGGGCTCGTGTTGTGCTCACCCGTCGCGGGCGTGAGAGGCCGACCGTTGACATGTGTGGTTAGCATGAAATGTCCGGTGTGAGCCATTCGCCTCGCACGATCCTGTTGTCGCGATGGTTCGCCGGTGTGCCGACCGCCGGGAGGGTCACGAATGGCGACCGGAGGGGACGGGGCGACGCCGGAACAGGGCGCGGGCCCGGAACGAATGGTGCGGCTGCTCGCGGGTTTCGAGGTGTCGCAGGCGTTGTATGCCGTCGCGAAGCTCGACATCGCGACGGTGATGAATGAGGGCGTCAGCGAGGTCGCCGAGATCGCGGCGAGCACGGGCACCGACGCTCTTGCGGTGAAACGGGTATTGCGAACACTGACCGACTTCGGCGTCGTGGAACAACGCGGCGACACGGAGTTCGTCCTCGCCGATTTGGGCGCGACACTCGCTTCGAACGTGTCAGGGTCGTTGCGTGACCTGGCCATCATGCTGATGGAAACGCATTACCTGCCGTTCGAGCGTTTCGTCGATACGGTCCGAACAGGACGCCCCGCCGCCGACATCTACTTCGGACAGTCCTTTTTCGAGTGGTTGAACGCTGAACCGGAGCGGGCGGAACAGTTCAGTGCCGCCATGGCTTCGGTTACCGATGGCATGCAGAGCGACGTGTTTTCCGGGTATCGGCTGCCCGCCGGTGAGCTCGTCGCCGACCTCGGCGGCGCGGACGGATCGGTGTTGCTCCGATTGTTGCGCGAGCATCCGGATCGCCGGGGCGTCGTGCACGACCTGCCTGCGGTCGTCGCTGCTGCGCGTACGCGTGTCGCCGAGGAGGGGTTCGACGGTCGTGTCGATGTGGTCGGCGGCAGTTTCTTCGAGGCGGTGCCGGTCGCCGACGTCTACGTGCTGTCGACGGTGCTGCACGATTGGGACGACGAATCCTGTAAGGCCCTGTTGACGCGGATCGCCCGTACGGCCGCCGTGGGAGCGCGGCTCGTGGTGGTCGAGATGATCATGCCCATCACCGGCGAAGTGCATGCCAGCAAACAGGTGGATCTGACAATGCTGGGAATGGTCACCGGTCGTGAGCGCACGCTGCCCGAGTTCACCGACCTGCTGGCGAACGCCGGATTCCGCCTGGACCGCGTGGTGCCCACCGCGGAGACGAGTTCGTACGAGATCATCGAGGCCACGCTCACCGGCTGACCCTCGCGCGTGTCCTGCACTCAGCACCGCGTGTCCTGCACTCATGCAGGACGTCGCATCCGTGCGCCGGTGTCGGGGTTTCGGCATAGGGTGGCGGTGTGACGTCGACGTGGTACTGCGCGCTGCTGCGGGGGATAGGCCCCGGTAACCCGAACATGCGCAACGAGAAGCTGCGCGAGGTGTTCGACGGCCTGGGATTCACCGGCGTGGTTTCGGTACTGTCCAGCGGAAACATCGTGTTCGCAACGGAAACCACCGACACCGCGGCGCTCGAGGACCGGATCCAGTCCGCCCTGCGCGGCGAACTGGGAATCGGCGGCGGAACCATCGTGCGCAGCCGCACCGAATTGCAGGCCCTTGCCGATGGCGAACCGTTCGGGAATCTGGAGCACACGCGCGAGACGTATTTGACGGCGACATTCCTGAAGTCGCCGCTCGACCCGGTGCCGACCTCGTTCCCGGAAACCGGCGATCCGACGGTTCGCATGGTCGGCTACGACACCGCTGCGCGCGCCGTGCTGACTGTTTCGGACAACACGTCGTCACCGTTCTTCATGACCTGGCTGGAACGGCAGTTCGGCAAGGACATCACGACCCGCACGTGGCTGACCGTCCACCGCATCCTCAAGCGGATGCCGGACCACGCGTAACCGCAATAGTCGGCCCTGCATCCGCAACACGCGCTCCGGAACCCGCAACACGCGCCCTGGAAAGTGCGACACGACGGGTTGCCGCCCACGTCGTGTCTGCCTACCGGTTCGCGCTGCTCCGCTCGGTCGAGCGGTGGTGGGCGACGGGCGGGAGCAACACCGCTGCGGCCCTGAATGCAGAACACGCGGTGCTGAGTGCAGGACACGCGGCAGGTCGTCGAACCGGTGCCCTCAGAACTGGTAGTAGAGGAACGGGCTGAAGGTGCCCGTGGCGACCAGGATCGCGGCGTAGGCGACGCCGACCGTCATGACGCCGACGCGGAGGGCATTCGCCTGCTTCGTCCGTGCCGATTCGAGTAGCGGTCCCATGACCGGAGTCGCGGGCAGCACGAACACCACCGCGGCGAGCAGCAGCAACACCAGCCGCTGATTCGTCAGTGCCGAGGCCGCGACATCCGTGAGGCCGTCGAAGTCCGGTGCGAACATGTGCCCGATCATCGACAGCGCCTGGCCCAGGTCGGGAGCGCGGAAGAACACCCAGCCGATGATCACGAGCACGAGCGTCAGGGCGCGCCGCGCGATCCGCGGACCGGTGGAATCCGGCGTGTGCGCCCAGCCGGTCGCGCGTTCCAGGACGAGCAGCGCACCGTGGTACACGCCCCAGATCACGTACGTCCACGCCGCACCGTGCCAGAACCCCGTCAGCACGAACACGATCCACAGGTTGCGGTACGTCTTGTGGCCACCGGAGCGATTGCCGCCGAGCGGGATGTAGACGTAGTCGCGGAACCAGCGCGACAGGGACATGTGCCAGCGTCGCCAGAAGTCCGTGATCGTGACCGAGGAGTATGGCCGGGCGAAGTTCTCCGGCAGGCGGAACCCGAGCATGCGGCCCAGGCCGATGGCCATGTCGGAGTAACCGGAGAAGTCGAAGAACAGCTGCAGCGTGAACGCGATGGCGCCGAGCCACGCGATCGCGAACGTCATCTCGTCGGCCGGCGTGGAAAAGCACGCGGCGACGAACGGGGCCAGCGAGTCGGCGATGACGGCCTTCTTGCACAGGCCCAGCGCGAACCGGGGGAACCCGGCGGCGATGTCGTCCAACCGGTGGTGGCGGTGCTGCGGCAGCTGGTCGGCGATCTCGTGGTATCGCACGATCGGCCCCGCCGCCAGCTGAGGGAACATCGCGATGTACGTGCCGAACGACACCGGGTTGCGCAGCGCGCGGCGCTCACCGCGGTAGATGTCGACGATGTACGAAATGTGGTGAAAAGTGAAGAACGAGATGCCGATGGGCAGGGCCAGTTCGGCGACGGGGAAGTCGCCGCCGAACAGCTGCGCGAACCACGCGATCTGCTCGGTGGCGAATCCCGCGTACTTCCACACCAGCAGGATCGACAGGTCGAACGCGATGACACCGATCAGCAGTCTGCGCCTGCGGGAGCTGCCGCCCAGCCCCCAGTCGTCCGGTTCGAGTGCGGGGCCCGCGAGGAAGTTCACCACCATGCACGCGATAAGCAGCAGCGTGAACGCACCGGCGCCGGTGGCGTAGAAGATCAGACTGCCGACGGCGACGATGCCGTTGCGCCACGCCCGCGGGCACACCAACACCGCGACGAGCATCGCGGGCAGGAAGTACCACAGGAACAGTGGTGAAACGAACGACATCCGGCGGGCCCCCTCGGCTGATCCGAGGAGACCCTAGCTCAGCGGGAAGTCGTGTACGCCCGATACCGGCACCTTGCCGCGGTGTGATTCACACCTGCCGAGGAGATCCGCACCGGCGTGGCCGCACCGTGTCCATCCGGACACACCGTGCCACGCGACTCCCACCGGCCGCTCACACCTGCTCGGCAGCGCGGTGTATACCCGACCAGTCGCGCCGTGTCTTACACGCGCTCGGCCGCGCCGTTTCTCACACCCGCCCGGCCGCGCCGTTTCTTACACCCGCCCGGCCGCGCCGTTTCTTACACCCGCCCGGCCGCCCGACGGCGCCGGGCGACCTCGGCCATCAGCACGGCGGCGGCCACCGACGCGTTGAGTGACTCGACCTCCGGCGACATCGGGATGGACACGGTGACGTCGCAGTTGTCGCGCACCAGGCGGGACAGGCCACGTCCCTCGGAGCCGACGACGACCACCAACGGGTCGGTGGCGATGTCCAGACCGTCGACGTCGAGCGTGGCGTCCGCGTCCAGCCCGGCGACCATCACGCCTTCGGACGCCCACGACTGCAGCTGCCGGGTCAGGTTCGTCGCCACAGCAACCGGCAGCTTGGCCGCGGTGCCCGCGCTGGTGCGCCACGCGACGGCCGTCATGCCCGCGCTGCGCCGCTGCGGCAGCAGCACGCCGTGTGCGCCAAAGGCGGCGGCCGAGCGGATCACGGCGCCGAGGTTGCGCGGATCGGTCACGCCGTCGAGCGCGACGATCAGTGGCGGTTCACCCGAGTCGTGCGCGGCGGCGAGCAGATCGTCGGGGTGCGCGTACTCGAACGGCGGCACCTGCAGGCCGAGGCCTTGGTGCACGGCGCCGCCGGTCTTGCGGTCCAGCTCGTCGCGCGGCACCTCGAGGATGGAGATCCCCTTGTCGGCGGCCTGCTGCACGGCCTCCTTGACGCGGTCGTCGGCGTCGATGTTCAGCGCGACGTACAGTGCCGTCGCCGGAACGCCGGTGCGCAGCGACTCGACAACCGGGTTGCGGCCCGCGATGATCTCAGGGCCCTCGGCGGCCTTCTTCTGCGCGCGCTGCCGGTTGTCCTCGCGCTTGGCCTGCTGAGTGGCCTTCTTCTGCTTCGGGTGCCCCGGGCGGTTCTCGCCCTTCGGCGTCGGTCCCTTGCCTTCGAGCCCCTTGCGCCGGTTGCCGCCGGAACCGACGACCTGACCCTTCTTGGTGCCCTCTTTGCGGACCGCGCCGCGGCGACGGGAGTTACCGGCCATGTCCTCAATCCCTCACTGTCCACGATGGACCATTGGGGGTGTCCTCCACCGCGATGCCCGCGGTGGTCAGCTGGTCGCGAATGGCGTCCGCACGGGTGAAGTCCCTGTCGGCCCTGGCTCGCGTGCGCTCGTCGAGCAGTGCGTCGACGAGCGTGGCCAGTGCACGGGCCTCACCGCTGTGGCTCGCCGCGTCCTGCCACTGCTCAGACAGCGGGTCGAGGCCGAGCACGTGGACCATCGCGCGCACCGACTCGGCGAATTCGAGCGCCTTCGTCTCGTCACCGGCGTCGAGCGCGGTGTTGCCGTCGCGCACGGTGTTGTGCAGGACCGCGAACGCCTGCGGGGTGCCGAGGTCGTCGTCGAGGGCGGCGGCGAACTCCGCGGGGACCTCGCCGATGCGCACCCCGGTCGTGCCGCCCGCGCGGCGCAGGAACTGTTCCACGCGGCGGTACCCCTGCGCGGCCTCGGCCAGCGCCTCGTCGGAGTACTCGATCGTCGACCGGTAGTGCGGCTGGATCAGGTAATAGCGCAGTTCGACGGGCCTGCACTTCCGCAGCATCTCCGGGATCGCCACGATGTTGCCGAGCGACTTCGACATCTTCTCGCCGGACAGCGTCACCCAGGCGTTGTGCAGCCAGTACCGGGCGAAGCCGTCGCCTGCCGCGTGGGACTGCGCGCGTTCGTTCTCGTGGTGAGGGAAGACCAGATCGACGCCGCCGCCGTGGATGTCGAACTCCGAGCCGAGGTACGTCGTCGCCATGGCGGAGCATTCGAGGTGCCAGCCGGGCCGGCCGTCGCCCCACGGCGTCGGCCACGACGGCTCGCCGGGCTTGGCGGCCTTCCACAGCGTGAAATCGCGCGGGTCGCGCTTGCCGCCGGCTCCCGTCTCGCCCTGCTGCACCTCGTCGGGGCGCTGGCCGGACAGCGTGCCGTAGTCGGGAAGCGACGTCACGGAGAAGTAGACGTCGCCGCCCGAGACGTAGGCGGCGTCCCGGTCGATGAGTCGCTGGATGAGCTCGATCATCTGCGTGACGTGGCCGGTGGCGCGCGGCGTGATCGACGGTGGCAGGCAGCCCAGCACGGTGAAGGCGTCCTCGAAGGCGCGCTCGTGCGTGGCGGCCCACTCCCACCAGGGCCTGCCCGCGTCGGCGGCCTTGGTGAGGATCTTGTCGTCGATGTCGGTGACGTTGCGGACCAGCAGCACGTCCAGTCCGTTGTGGACGAGCCAGCGGCGCAGGACGTCGTAGTTCAGTGCGCCACGGACGTGCCCGATGTGGGGGACGCCCTGGACGGTGGCCCCACAGACGTACATGGACGCCGTTCCACTGCGTGCGGGATGAAACTCCCGTACGTCCCTGGTCGCGGTGTCGTAGAGATGAAGGGCCACGCCCGAAATGGTACGGGCTACAGCGCGCCGTGCTCGCGGAGGGCGGCGCGTAGTCCGTCGGTCCGTTCGGCCGTGGGCAGCGGCTCGACCAGCGCGAACTCGCAGCCGATGCCGGTCGCCCCGCCGTCGGCGTCGGTGTGGTCGCCGACCATGAGAGTACTTTCGGCGGGGCTGCCGAGGCGTTCGACCAGGATCCGGAACACCGCCGGATCCGGCTTGACGTAGCCGACCTCGTACGACAGCACGAACTCGTCGACGTAGGCGTCCAGGCCCCTGGCTGTGAACGCGGGCCGGATGTCGAACGCGATGTTGCTGAGTACCCCGACCTTGACGCCCGCGCCGGAGAGCTCCTTCAGCACGCTCGCGGTGTCCGGATACGGCGTCCACTCGGCCGGGTCGATGAGCCTGCGGTACAGCGCTTCCGCCTGGTCGGTGCCGGGGACGCCGCTCTGCTTGAGGATCTCCAGGTAGGCCTTGTGATGCAGCTCCGGGTCGAGGTCGCGGTGCTCCCAGGCCTCGCGGTGCTGCTCGTCGAGGTCGACGGTGAGGGTGACGGGTGCGGTCATGCGGCGCATCAGCTCCGCCTGCTCGTCGGCGTCGAGGGGCCTGCCGTCGTCGTCGACGAGGCCGGTGAACCACGACTGCCGGTGTTCGAGCCGGAACAGCGTCCCCGAGAAGTCGAACATCACCGCCTGTATCGCCATGCCGACGAGACTACCGGTGCGGCGCTGCGGTCGTGATCTCCGAGGTGGCCACGTATCCGGCGGCACTCGTGCTCAGCGGGGCAGCAGCAGTGCCGTGGCGATCGCGGCGACGCCCTCGCCGCGTCCCGTGAGGCCGAGGCCGTCCGTAGTGGTGGCCGCGACGCCGACCGGACCTCCGACGGCGTCCGAGAGCACCTGCTGCGCCTCGTCCCTGCGGATGCCGATCCGGGGGCGGTTGCCGATGACCTGCACGACCGCGTTGCCTACGCCGAAACCGGCCGTCTCGACACGGCGGCGCACCTCGGCCAACAGTTCCGCTCCGTGGGCACCCGACCAGCGCGGATCGCCCGTGCCGAACACCGCACCCAGGTCACCGAGCCCGGCGGCGGACAGCAGCGCGTCGCACAGCGCGTGGGAGGCGACGTCGCCGTCGGAATGGCCTGCGCAGCCGTCGTCGTCGGGCCAGAGCAGCCCGGCCATCCAGCACGGCCTGCCTGCTTCGATCGGATGGATGTCGACGCCTTGGCCGATGCGGGTCATGCGGTGTTCTCCGTACTCAGCAGTGCTTCGATGACGGCGACGTCGAACGGAGTGTGGACGCCCATGCCGTGCGGGTCACCGGGAACGGGGCGGGCGCGACCGTCGAGCCGCGTGATCAGCTCGGCGGCGTCGGTGGGGCCCGCGTCACCGGTGAGCAGCTCGGCGAGGACGTCGGCGCGGACGGCGACGGGTGCCTGCGCGTGCCGGAGCAGCGACCGGTCGCGGGTGCCGTGGACGATCCCCTCGGTGTCGACGACCTTGACCGTGTCGGCGACGGGCTCGACCGGAACGGCCCCTGCCGCCCCGTCGCGGACCGCGTCGACGACAGCCGAGACCACGGATGCCGGGACGAACGCACGCGTCGCGTCGTGTACCAGCACGACGTCGTCAGGGCCGGGTGCCGCGGTCGACAGCGCCGAGCGCAGCGCATGATCCCCGGAGTTCGCGCCCTTGGCGGAGTCTGCCTGGGTCGGCTCGGCGGCGAACACGACACGGTCGCCGTCGCAGGTCAGAGATGGGTAGGAAGCACGATGCCGTGCCGGTCCCGCCACGACGATCCGGTCCACGCAGCCGGAGTCGAGCAGGCCGTGCACGGCATGTGACAACAACGGTTCCCCGCGAACGGGAAGCAACGCGCCGGAGCGCGAAGCATCCCCGTCCCCGAGCGGAACCAGTGCGATGACGTTCAGGGTCCTATGACCTTGTGCAATCGCTGGAGCTAGACGACCGCGGTTTCGAGAACCTCGTCGAGCAGCACCTCGGCCTTGCCTTCGTCGGTACCTTCGGCGAGCGCCAGCTCGCTCACGAGGATCTGTCGCGCCTTGGCCAGCATCCGCTTCTCACCGGCGGACAAGCCACGATCCTTCTCCCGCCGCCAGAGGTCGCGCACCACTTCGGCCACCTTGTTCACATCGCCGGAGGCGAGCTTCTCCAGGTTGGCCTTGTACCGACGCGACCAGTTGGTCGGTTCGTCGGTGTGGGGAGCACGCAGCACGTCGAAAACGTGATTGAGGCCGTCTTCGCCCACGACGTCACGAACACCGACGATCTCGGCGTTGTCAGCGGGAACGCGAACGGTCAGATCACCCTGCGCGACCTTGAGGACGAGGTACTGCTTTTCCTCGCCCTTGATCACGCGGGTCTCGATCGCTTCGATGAGTGCGGCACCGTGGTGCGGGTAGACGACGGTCTCTCCGACCTTAAAAACCATGTGTCCTCTGCCCCTTTCGCTGTATCCAGCTTAGCACGTCCGACGTGTGCCCAACCAGGCGGCTGCCTTCGTCCTCGCAGGTCAGTGGGCTAATCATACGGCTTAGGGGGCTTGACAACGGCGGAATTCGTATACTCACGCAGGTGGGCCGGGATCCGTTTCCCGCGGTTTTGAAATCCATTATGGACATTTTCGCTGTCCGATTCCCGGTGAAGTGCCCGGTCAGGGGTGTCGGCCCCTACCCAGTGTCGTGCTCGCCACCAGGTGATGTCTGCCCGCGGCGGCCGGGATAGTCTGCCTTTGTACCTCTTCTCCCAGGAGGGGGGGTGACGCGTTGCAGGCGCAAGGAAGGACTCGAGCAGTGAAACGTCGCATGATCGGTGCGGGCATCGCAGGTATCTCGCTCCTCGTCGCGGGATGCAGCGCAGGCCAGATCACGCAGACGGACACCCAGGTCGCGGGCGTCAACGGTGGTTCGACCGAGGTGGGCGACATCGCCGTGCGCAACGCCGAGCTCGCCTTCCCCGAGAACGTGCAGCCCGCCGCGTACCTGGAGGGCTCGGACGCCGACGTGGTCATGAGCATCGTCAACTCCGGCGAGCGGGCCGACGAGCTGCAGTCGGTGACGAGCGACGCCGCTGAGAACGTCGCGATCGCCGGCGAGACGTCGCTGCCCGCCGACACCACGCTCGCCGTCGGCCCCGGCAAGCCCGACGCCGGCCAGCTGGACGGCGAGGTCACGCTCGAAGGCCTGAAGCGGGAGATCCGGCCCGGCCAGGACGTCAGGGCGACGCTGACCTTCCGCGACGCGGGCACCGTCGAGGTGGTGCTGCCCGTGAAGGTTTCGGACGAGCCGCGGCACGACGCTCCCGCCGACGACGAGGAGCACGGCGGCGGAGGCCACTGAGTCGGAATCCACTGAGTCGGAATCCGCTGAGTCGAAGCTCGCCGGCTCGCCGCGGCCCGTGCCGGTGGCCGGCGGCGCCGGACTGTCGGTGGCGGCCGATACGGTCCCCGGCGTGGCCAAGAAGACGTCGAGTACCTACCGCTGCGCCGAATGCGGCTACGAGGTCGCCAAATGGGTCGGCCGGTGCCCGGAATGCCAGGCGTGGGGGACGATCGAGGAACGCGGTGACGCGCGTCCGCAGGTCGCGCGCGTGGCCGCGGGCGCGCCGAGCGCGCCCGCGCGGCCCATCGCGCAGGTGGACGTCGAGTCGTCGCGGGCGGCTCCGACCGGTGTGTCCGAGCTCGACCGGGTGCTGGGCGGCGGGCTAGTACCCGGCGTCGTGGTGCTGTTGGCAGGCGAGCCCGGGGTCGGCAAGTCGACCCTGCTGCTCGAGGTCGCGTACCGCTGGGCGGCGGAGAGCGGCTCGGCGGCGTTGTACGTCACAGGCGAGGAATCGGCGGGACAGGTGCGCCTGCGCGCCGAGCGCACCGGCAACGTCGACGACGCCATGTTCCTCGCCGCCGAGAGCGACCTGTCCGCGCTGCTGGGGCACGTCGACGACGTCAAGCCCGGCTTGCTGATCGTCGACTCGGTCCAGACCATGTCGTCCCCGCAGGTCGACAGCTCGCCGGGCGGTGTCACCCAGGTCCGGGCGGTCACGTCGGCGCTCGTCGCGCTCGCCAAGGAACGAGGACTGCCGGTGGTGCTCGTCGGGCACGTCACCAAGGAGGGTTCGGTCGCGGGGCCGCGCGTGCTGGAGCACCTCGTCGACGTCGTCCTGCACTTCGAAGGTGACCGGCATTCGACGTTGCGCATGGTCCGCGGGGTGAAGAACCGGTTCGGGGCCGCCGACGAGATCGGGTGTTTCGAACTGCGCGACGACGGCATCGCGGGTGTTCCCGACCCGTCGGGGCTGTTCGTCAACCGACATGCCGAAGCAGTTCCGGGTACCGCGGTGACCGTGACGGTCGAGGGCAAGCGTCCACTGTTGGCCGAGGTGCAGGCGCTCGTCGGGAAGTCGTACCTGAATCAGCCGCGGCGCGCGGTCAGTGGGCTCGACTCCTCGCGCGTGAGCATGGTGCTGGCCGTGCTGGAGAAGCGTGGTGGCGTGCAGCTCGGAGACAAGGACGTCTACGTGGCCACCGTCGGCGGGATGAAGGTGACCGAGCCCGCGGTGGACCTCGCGGCTGCGCTCGCGGTGTCGTCGGCGTTCACCGATCAGGCGCTGTCGCCGAAGCTGGTCGCGATCGGGGAGGTCGGCCTCGCCGGTGAGGTGCGGCGGGTGACCGGGGTCGGCAGACGGTTGACCGAAGCGGCGCGCATGGGCTTCACCCATGCCCTCGTACCGCCGGATCCGGGGCCGCTGCCCGACGGCATCAAGGCTCTCGAGGTCGCCGACCTGGCCAGCGCCGTCCACGCGGTCGGTTACGTGCCCGATTGACGGGTGCCGTCGAGGCCCGTCGTTCCGTCTGGTGTCGCTGAGGTTGCCTGGCAGGATGAAGGCTCGTGCGGGCTGGATCGACCGTGCGGGCCTTGGGGAGCGTGCCCGGCGCGGATGTGTTGTCAGTGCCTGGTCACCCGAGGAAGTGAGACGCCGCCATGACATCGATCGCGGACCACGACGCCTACATCGCCGCTGCGCCCGAAGCGCTCCGGCCTTCACTGACTCCACTGCGTGAGCTGTTGGCACGCGTGCTGCCGGACGCGGAGGAGATCGTCGCGTACAACATGCCGGGTTTCAGCATCGACGGCACTGTGATCGCGAGCTATGCGGCATTCAGCAAACAGTGCGGGCTGTATGTCCAGCCGGGCGCTGTCGCCGAGCATGCCGACGCGATCGCGGCCGCCGGCCTGAAGTCCACGAAGACAGGCATCACCTTCACGCCGCGCAAACCGATTCCGGACGGCCTCGTCGAGGATCTGGTGCGCGCTTCGCGGAAGGCCGCCGGGGTCTGAACGCGGGCGCGGGGCAGATCGAGGGCGCGAGGCAGATCGAGGGCGGAGGGCGGCGCGCTCGATCAGACGCCGGGCCGTGCGGCGTGGCGTTCCGGTCAGCCGGCCGGGACGCCCCCGACGTACGCCCCGGCCGGCTACGCGGGAGGGACGTACCGAGGCGCGCGTGCTGGTGCATACTCGGCCATTTTGTGATGTGAATCACAAAATGGGGCTGTCCGATCTTGTGACCGGACAGCCCCATCGACGGACGTCGTCACCGCGAGAGCAGCCTCGCGCAGCGGATGAGTCCGATGTGGGAGTACGCCTGCGGATGATTGCCGAGTGAACGCTCGGCGACCGGGTCGTACTGTTCCGGCAGCAGCCCGGTCGGGCCCGCGGCGTCGACGAGCTGGTCGAACAGCTCCTCGGCCTCCGTGCGCCGTCCGGTGAGCAGGTACGCCTCGATGAGCCACGCGGCGCACAGGTGGAAGCCGCCTTCGCCGCCGGGCAGGCCGTCGTCGCGGTGGTAGCGGTACACGGTCGCACCGCTGCGCAGCTCGGCCTCGATCGCGGTGACCGTCTGCTGGAACCGCTCGTCCTGCGGGTCGAGCAGGCCGGCCAGGCCGACGAACAGCGACGCGGCGTCGAGGTCGGTGCCGTCGTAGGCCGTGGTGTAGGCCTTGACCTCGGCGTTCCAGCCGTTCTCGAGCACGTCGGCGGCGATCTCGTCGCGCAGTTCCGGCCAGCTCGCCGGGATCTCGCGGCCGTATACCTCGCCGAGACGGATGGCCAGGTCGAGCGTCTGCCAGCACATCACGCGGGAGTACACGCGGTGCCGGGGCACGTGCCGCTCCTCCCAGATGCCGTGGTCGGGTTCGTCCCAGCGGCGGCTGACCGCCTCGGCCATCGCCCGCACCATCTGCCAGTCCTCGTCGCGCAGGTCGCCGCGGGCCTCGGCGAGTGTCATCACGAGTTCGACGACGGGGCCGAAGACGTCGAGCTGCACCTGGTGGTTGGCGAGGTTGCCGACGCGCACCGGCCGTGAGCCCTTGTAGCCGGGCAGCGAGTCGATGACGGCCTCGGCGCCGAGCTGCGTGCCGGCGAGGGTGTACAGCGGGTGCAGCCGTTCCGGTCCCGCGAGTGTCGACAGCACGCCGTGCAGCCAGCCGAGGAACGCTTCGGCTTCGTGGAGCGAGCCGAGCGTGACCAGCTCGCGCATCGTCATCGCGCCGTCGCGGATCCAGCAGTACCGGTAGTCCCAGTTGCGGACGCCGCCGATCTCCTCGGGCAGTGACGTCGTGGCCGCCGCCATCACGCCGCCCGTGTCGGCGTGGATCAGTCCCCGAAGGGTCAGCGCCGACCGGGTGACCAGTTCGGACTCCACGCTGGGCAGCTTCAGCGTGCCCGCCCAGGAGCTCCAGTACTGGCCCGCCTCGGCGCGGCGTTCGATCTCGGGAAGCTCGTGCGGGCCGAGGTCGGTGGTGCCGCAGCGCAGCTCCAGCACGATCGGCGCGCCGGGCTGTGGCTGCACGAGCGCGGTCGCCGTGTCGTGGATGCCGTCGCTGTTGATCTCCCACTGCACGCCGGGCGAGCGCAGCACGAAGGCCTCGGAGGTGCCGAGCACCTGCAGCCCCTCGTCATGCTGCACCAGCCGCACGGGCACGCCGCCGAACTCGGGCCGCGGTGCGAAGGTGATCTCCGCCGTGGCCTCGCCGGAGATCACGCGCACGATGTCGGTGCGGTGGGCGGGCGCTTCCGGCTCCAAGTAGTCGGTGACCAGCAGCCGCGACCAGCGCGTCTCGACGGTCATCGTGCCCGGCAGGTAGCGCTGGCCGAGCGGAAGGCCGTTGCGGTGCGGGGCGATCGTGAAGTGGCCCGCGCCCTCGCCGCCCAGCAGGTCGGCGAACACCGCCGCCGAGTCGGGGCCGGGGTGGGCGAGCCAGGTGAGTTTCGCGTCGGGTGTCAGCAGCGCCACCGAACGCGCCGAGGCCAGCATCGACAGGCGTTCGATCGGGGCGGCTTGCTCGCCGTAGAGCCAGTTGCGGCGTTCCTCGAGCAGGAACGCCAGGATGGTGGCGACCTGTTCGGTGTCGCCGACCCGGTGGTGCGCGAGCGTGTCACCGTCGCCGACCTTGATGCCCAGGTCGGGGCCGGTGAGCTGTTCGAACGCCTTCTCGTCGGTGACGTCGTCGCCGATGAACAGGGCGGCGGTGGCGCCCACCTGGTGGCGCAATGTGCCGAGCGCACTGCCCTTGTTCGTCTGCACGACCGACAGCTCGACGACCTCTTTGCCGTCGGTGACGGACACGCCGTCCCACGTGCAGGGGCCGTTGTGGACGGCGTCGACGATGCGGGCGGCGTCCTGCCGCGAGGCGCGGCGGACGTGCACCGCGACGCCCGCGGGCTTGACCTCCAGTTCGGCGCCCGCGGCGCCGTCCACGATGCGCGTGAGCTCGGTCTCGATACTGTCGCGCAGCTCGCGGGATTCGTCGTCGAGGTCGTGCACGAAGCCGACGTCGAACTCCGAGCCGTGGCTGCCGACCAGGTGCACCTCGGCAGGCAGTCGCGACAGCGTGGCGAGGTCGCGCAGGGCCCGGCCGGAGATCACGGCGGTCGTGGTTTCGTGCAGCGCGGCCAGCGACCGGAGCGCGCCGACCGATTCGGCCAGCGGGCGTGCCTCGTCGGGCTTCTCGGTGATCGGTGCCAGTGTGCCGTCGTAGTCGCAAGCGACCAGCAGGCGCGGCGTCCTGGCGATCTGCATGATCGCGCGCCGCAGCTCAGCGGGCAAGGCCTCGGCGGTCAACACTCCTCCTTGGGAAAGATGTGCAGAGTGGCTTGCGTAGCGGTGCGGGTGGCGAGTGCCGGTTCACCTGATCGGCTGTCCCCGTGCGGGGAACCGCCCGCTTGCCGGGGATTGCACGCTGCGAACCTGCGGTGGCGCAGGCGGAGAGCCCCACGTCAAGTGACTGCGTGACTTCTACACCCCGCCCTCGCGAGGGGAGTGATCAGGTCGTCGGCCCGGCCCCGAGGGCTTCGAGGAACGAGCGCGCCCACCTGTCGACGTCGTGCGTCAGTACTTGACGACGCAAGGCGCGCATCCTTCGGCGACCTTCCGCGGGGTCGAGCTTAATAGCCTGTTCGAGGGCGTTCTTCACCCCGTCCAGGTCGTGCGGGTTGACCAGGAAAGCGCTGCTCAGTTCGGCCGCTGCGCCGGCGAACTCGGACAGCAGCAGCGCGCCGCCGAGGTCGTGGCGGGCAGCGACGTACTCCTTGCAGACGAGGTTCATGCCGTCGCGCAGCGGGGTCACGACCATGACGTCGGCGGCCAGGAACATGGCCGCGAGTTCGCTGCGGTCGATGGACTGGTGCAGATAGTGCAGCACCGTGTGCCCGACCCGGCCGAACTCGCCGTTGATGCGCCCGACGATCTGCTCGATGTCGACGCGCATCTGCTGGTAGTGCTCGACGCGTTCGCGGCTGGGTGTGGCCAGCTGGATGAACGTGACGTCGTCCGGTTCGACGCGGCCCTCCTGCAGCAGTTCGTGGAAGGCTTGCAGCCGCAGGTCGATGCCCTTGGTGTAGTCGAGCCGGTCGATGCCGAGCAGGATCTTCTTCGGGCTGCCCAGCTCCTCTCGCACCTGCGCGGCACGGTCGATGACGGATCGGGTGCGGGAGAGCTTGTCGAGGCCCGCGGCGTCGATCGAGATGGGGAACGCGCCGACCCGCACGGTGCGGTCGTCGACCTGCACCATGCCGGGCCGCGAGCGCACGCCCACCGAGCCGCGACTCGGTTCGAGTCCGATGAGCTGGCGCGCCAGCCACAGGAAGTTCTGCGCGCCGCCGGGTCGGTGGAAACCGACGAGGTCGGCACCGATCAGGCCCCGCACGATCTCCGCCCGCCACGGCAGCTGCATGAACAGCTCGACCGGCGGGAACGGGATGTGCAGGAAGAAGCCGATGCGCAGGTCCGGCCGCAGTTCGCGGAGCATCGTCGGCACGAGTTGCAGCTGGTAGTCCTGCACCCACACGGTGGCGCCGTCGCCGGCCACGGCCGCGGCGGCCTCGGCGAACCGCTGGTTGACGCGCACGTACGCGTCCCACCAGCTGCGGTCGAAGATCGGGCGTGCGACGACGTCGTGGTACAGCGGCCACAGCGTGGCGTTGGAGAAGCCTTCGTAGTAGTCACGGACCTCCGCGGAGCTCAGCCGCACGGGGTGCAGCACGAGGCCGTCATCGCTGAACTCGTCGACCTCCACGTCGGGCACGCCCGGCCAGCCGACCCATGCGCCGTTGCGGGAGCGGAGGAAGGGTTCCAGCGCGGACACGAGCCCGCCGGGGCTCTGTGTCCAGCGCTGGTTCCCGTCCTCCGTGCGTTCGAGGTCCACCGGCAGCCGGTTGGCGACGACCACGAACTCCGCTCCCGCGTGTTCCCGGCCGGACCCCGGCTCCGGGGCACCGCCGGGTTCGGCTCCGTTCGACGATGCTCCGCTCGAAGGCGTGACGTCCGAGGGCTCTGCCTTCGAGGGTGCTGCGTTCGATGGCGCTGCGTTCGAGGGCATTGCGTGCGATGGCGCTGCGTTCGTGGGCACTGCGTTCGGCTTCTCCTGCGCGGGGGCCATGGGTTGAACATTAGCGCGGCGCGGCTATTCCGGGCTTCCTCCTGGATCGAGGGGCCCGGCCATGCGTGGTCCGGCGAGCTTGCGTTCCAGTCTGCCGAGTCCGGTTCGGACGGGCTGGGCGAGGAACTCGCCGAACACCACGCCCGAGGCGAGAGCGATACCCGTCGCGACCGCACCCATCAGCGGCGTCATATTACCGAAATCGGCCAATTCGGACAGTCCGCGGTAGGTCGCGAAACCCGGCAGCAGTGGAGTGATGCCGGATACGGCCACGACCAGCGGTGTCACCTTGAGTCTGCGCGCCATGACGCCGCCGCCGAGGCCGACGAGCGTGGCCGCCACCGCCGACGCGACGATCGGACCCGCCTCGATCACCATCAGCGTGCCGTAGGCGCACGCGCCCACCGCGCCCGCACACGCGGCGACCAGCAGCGGGCGCAGGCTCGAGTACGACGCGAGCGCGAAGCACGCCGCCGCACCCGTGCCGGCCAGGATCACGATCGGCAGGTTCAGCACCTGTAGCGACGGCACCGACGGCACGGGGGTGCTCGCGGCGCCGAAGTACTCGGCGATTTGCATGCCGCCTGCCACGCCGGCGATCAGTCCCGCCGACATCAGGGCGACCTCGAGACTTCGGCCCGCCGCGGTGACGTAGTAGCCGGTGATGGCGTCCTGCACCGCCGAGACGGTCGACAGCCCGGACAGCAGCACCGTCAGGGCCGCGGCCACGACCAACGTCGGTCTCTCCAGCGGCAGCAGACCCAGGTTGACCACGCCGATCGCCGCCGCCGACGCCAGCACCCCGCCGGTCATCTGCTGGAAGAAGAACGGCATGGAGACGCGGTTCAGCATGCGGCCGACCCGGTCGGTCACGGCACTGATCACGAACGCGACCAACGCGGTCCAGATGTCACCGCCGAGCAGCAGGCCGATGAAGCCGGCCATGCCGCCCCACGCCAGCGTCGACACCCACCGCGGGTACGGGTGGCCGGCGCCGGTGACGCGGTGCAGTTCGGCGTAGGCCTCCTCTGCGCTGAGCTTGTTGCGGAGCAGCCTCTGCACGAGGCGTTCGGTGTCGGACAGCCGTGTGTAGTCGAGGCTCCGGGACCGGACCACACGCAGCGCCGTCACCGGCGACAGGTCGCTGCCCCGGTGGCACGACACGGTGATCGACGTGAAGATCACCTCGACCTCGCAGTGGGGCAGGCCGAGCGCGCGGGTGAGAGCGAGGATCGTCGCTGTGACGTCGGAGGCACCGGCTCCGCTGGCCATCTGGACCTCGCCGATGCGGACGACGAGGTCGAGCACCATGTGCACGGTCGGTTCGTCGGGCAGCTGGGGGCCGATGGCCGCGTCGGGTTCGACCGCGGGGTGCTCGCCGGTGGGGGCCTCGAGGATCTGCCAGGCGCGCTGCCGGAGATTGCGGCCGCGTTGCTGACGAGAACCACGGTTGCTGTCGCCTTCGTGCTTGCGATCCTCGGCCGGCGCTTCGAGGATCTGCCACGCGTGCCGGCGATGTCCCGCCGTTCTCGCGCGCGGCTTCAGTTTCATACGGCCCCACCTCCCTAGCTGCTCATCTGTTCCCCCATGGCATCGGCTGTCGGGCCCGCGCCGTTGCACCCCGGATCATGTGTCCTGTGCCACGTTTCGGAACGATCTGTTGCGCCGAGTCCAATTTACTCACTTGTAGGCGTTTTCGCAGGTAGGAGTGTGTGTTCGAGGTGTGTTGGGCTGCTGTGTGTTGCGGGTTCAGGGAGGTTCGTCCGCGCCGGGGCCGCGGTTCTATACTGGATGCGCGCGCTCGCCCCGTGGGGAGCCGTGCCGGCATAGCTCAGTTGGTAGAGCAGCTGTCTTGTAAACAGCAGGTCGCGGGTTCGAATCCTGTTGCCGGCTCCGATGTGGCCAGGGGGCTTCCGGTTTCCGGAAGCCCCCTGGTTGCGTTCGATCTCCGTCGTAGGCCAGCGGCGGCTCGTCGCATCGGCGTCGCTCAGTGCGTGGCCGCCACTGCGAACGCGTGGGGTGTCGACCGGTCGCAACACACTCTCGGGTCGCATCGAACAGGGTCTCGACGGCCACCTCGGCGCCGGCGGGCTGGACGAAGTGGTGGCCGTCCCACGTGAAGTAGTCGACCTCGCATTTGTTGGAACCGCTCGCGGGCACGATCTCCGGCGACTCGGTAGCCATCCCTCGGACCCGCGTGGGCCGGTTGTCGGCCTGGTCGACTACTCGGTGCCGTTCGGCGTGGGGATGGGTCCACGAGTCGCCGCACCCGTTCGGGCGGTCCATCTCGATCGTGCGCAACATCGACCCGTCCGACCAGGGCTGGTGCATGACGCCTGTGTCCTCACACAGCTGGCAGGCGTGCCGGCCGACTAGTCCGGGACCGTCCTCACCGGTCGGCGGTTCTCGTGAGCGGCAGCCGTACGGCGGTGACGAGTTCGTCGCCGGTGGCGCGTTCGTAGATCGCCGTGGCCGCACGTCCGTCGACCTCCACGGTGGCGATGGCGTTGGGCAGGTGCGGGCCCCACACGCGCCGCCACTCCACGTCGAGCGGCGCGACTCCGGCCCGCCGGGCCCACCTGCGCGCGACCGCCGCCAGTGGCCGCCACCATGCGATCCGGAAACCCCACGCGATGTAGGCGGGCGCTTCGTTGTGCACCGGCGAGCAGGTCAGCTGGTGCACCCGTGCCCGCACCGGCTCGTCGAACTCGGCTTCGGCGGCGTAGTGATGGTGGACGTCGCCGGAGAGCACGGTGACCGAGGCGGGCGCGTCGCGGCGGTTCGCGACCCGCCGGATGAGCCGGGCGAGCCGGTCGAACGACTTCCGGAACGCCGCCCAGTGCTCCAGGTCGACGGCCTGGCGGATCGTCTCCGCCAGCCGGCCGCGCAGCCCCGGTCTCTCGCAGGCCAGTTCGTTGATCGACTCCGCGTCGGAGAAGGTGTGCGGCAGCAGCCACGGCAGTGACGACCCGAGCAGCAGATGGTCGATCTCGCCCTCGGTGTTCGCCTCGATCCAGGTGAACTCGTCGTCGTCGACCATCGCCCGGCGACCGGGTTCCAGCATGCGCCCGGCCCTGGTGTCGATCATCAGCAGCCTGATCCGCCCGAAATCGCGCCGGTAGGACCATCGGACGCTGGTGCTGTCGGCGTCGGCGCGCTGCGCGAACTCGCGCAACAGCGGCGCGGCGTCGCCGTCGTGGTCGGTGACCGCCTTGAAGACCTCGTCGTCGGCGAGCTCGTCGGGTCCGAGGTTGCCCAGGTGTTGATACACCCAGTACGAGACCAGCGCGTCGCGGATCCGCTCCGGCCACCACGGTTTCGTCCACATCTGCTCGCGCCATGCCCGCGAGGTGTTCCAGTCGTCGCGGACGTCGTGGTCGTCGAAGATCATCGACGTCGGCACCGTCGACAGCAGCCACCGCAGCAGTGGTTCCGTCCAGCTCTCGTAGTAGAGGTGGGCGTACTCGTCGAAGTCGGTCACCTCGACGCCCGGTGGCGTGCGCAGGTCTCTGCGGCCGGCGAGCCACTCCTTCGTCTCCGCCGTCGGTTCGTCGGCATAGACCTGATCACCGAGCAGCAGCAGCGCCTGCGGCCACTCGGACTCCGCCAGCCCGGTCATCCTGCGCGCGTACGCGACGAGCGCGTCGGAGCCGATGCCCCGTTCGTGCCCCGGCCTTCGACACGAACCGAACACGAGCCGGAAGGTACCGGCACCGAGCGTGCGGATCCGGCTGGCAGGCAGGGTCGACCCCGACTCCGGCCAGGCGAGCTCACCGTCGAGGCGCACCTCGTACGGCGTGCTCGTGCCCGGCCGTAGCCCGTGGATGACGACCAGGGCGTAGTGGTGGCCGTAGACCTCGAAGGTGCGGGCCGTGCTGCCCAGCACTTCGACTTCACAGGCGGAGTCCGTTTCCACCCACACCGTCGCCGTGGTCTCGCCGACGTGCCGCAGCAGTGGCCCGAGGAGAAGTTGTGCCGTCACGACAGACCAGTTCACAGGATCGGGGCGGAGGGTTCGAGACCGGGGATCTCGCCGTTTCGGAAGGCGTCGACGAACAGCTCCCTGTCCTGCCGCGCCTGCCGCGCGTATTGCGCGCCGAACGTCACCATGTCGCGGACGAAACCGTCCACGTCCGAGCCGATCGCCGACAGGATCGCCTCCTCGCTCTGGAAGGGGACCAGGGACTGCTCGGAGTCGGCGTCGGAGACGCAGTGCATCCCCGCCGTCGCCTGGCCGAGGTAGTCGATCACCGGCTGCATCTCCTTCGGCTCCGTGAGATCGGACCAGTCGAGGTCCTGCACGTACGGGGACAGCTCGGAGACGACGTAGCCCTCGCCGCCGAGCTCGGTGTGGCCGAGCCACGGGTCGGCGTGCGCCTGCAACGCCCGCTGCGACACGGCCGTGCGGTGCCCGTGATGGACGAAGTAGCTCCGGATGGCCTCGTCGTCGACGACCCGGCTCGGCGCCGCCACGTTGCCCTGCTTCATCGACAGGATCACGTCGTTCTCCAACGCCTCGGTGCGCCCCTCCACCAGGACGTTGTAGGCGGGCAGCCCTGCGGAACCGATCCCGAATCCCTTGCGGCCGACGATGTCCTTGACGTCGTAGGTGAGGCTCTCGAAGCGTTTGGTTTCCGGGATCGTCTCGAGGTAACGGTGGTAGGCCTGTTCGACCAGCGCGTACTCATCGGCGGCCAGGCGCCGCACGCCTCGGCCGGGCCGGAACCGCCGTTCGTGCTCCTCGACGACGGTGGCCTCCTCCAGCAGGCCGATCCGGGTCTGCAGCTTGGCGTCGAGCAGCACGTCGCGGACGACACCCTCGGTGTTGCTCAGGTGGAGTTTGAACTCCTCCTCGTCACGCGTGCCGTCGGCGAATGCGCGCACCATGCGGATGTAGGACCGCACGAAACCGGCCATGAGCGTCTCGATGTCCGCGTCGGAGATCGCCTTGCGCCGCGCCAGCAGCGCCACCGATGCGCAGAACCGCTTGATGTCCCACGTGAACGAGCCCAGGTAGGCCTCGTCGAAGTCGTTGACGTCGAAGACGAGCTGGCCCGCCGAGTCCATGTAGGTGCCGAAGTTCTCGGCGTGCAGATCCCCCTGGATCCACACGCGGCCGGTGCGCGCATCGCTCCACGGGTCGTCGGCGCCTGCCATGTCCCGGTAGAACAGGCAGGCCGCTCCGCGGTAGAAGGCGAACGGGTTGTCGGCCATCTTGCGGAACTTCTTGCGGAACGCGTCCGGATCCGCCTTGATCATGTCCCCGAAGGCGTCGACGAACACGTCGATGATCTCGTTCTTCCGGTCTTCTTCGTCCAGCCGGCTCCTGCCGTTGTGCATGCCCACGATTCTCGACCTGCGTCCTGTTCGTAGCGGCGTGTGCGGCTTCGCCTCCGCGGCCCGTACCGGACTCAGTCAAACATTCGAGTCGGTGACGTCAAGGGCGTTGCAGGCCGGTGCCGTCGATCGGCCCGCCGGGGACGTCTCGGCGTGTGGTCACGTCCGCTTACGGTCCGTGCGCGGTCGCGGGCCGCGCCGGACGTCGGCGGTGGGTGGTCCGGGCCTCGTCGTGGTCGTCGCGTCGCCGAACCGCTCGCGCGCCGACTGCGCCGAGCGCGCGACCGCGGCCTGGTCGTCGCCGAGTCCCATCAGCAGGTTCGTCGCATGTGGGGCGAGGACCGCGGTGACGCCGCCTCCTTCCGTGCCGAAGAAGCCGGACATCTCCAACAGCACGAAACCGTGGATCATGCTCCAGAACTGGGCCGCGATCGCGACGGAGTCGTCACCGTCGATCCGCCCGGCGTCGAGTGCGCGCTGCACGGCCTTGCGGAGCTCGCCGAATGTCTCCGAGGCTTCCGGGATCCCGCTGGGCGTTCCCTCCTCGGTCAGATCGTGCGGCGCCGCGATTCCGCTGCCGGGTGCGGTCACCCCGAACATCAGGCGGTACCGCTGCGGGCTGGCGGAGGCGAAGTCGCGGTAGGCCAGGCCGAGGGTGAGCAGGTCGGAGACCGCGTCGTCGGTGCGCTCGACCGCGGCGAGGGCCTGTGCGAACTGTACGAAGGCCTGTCGTACGAGCGCCTCGTACAGCCCTGCCATTCCGCCGAAGTGCGTATAGACGGTCATCGTCGACGCGCCGATCTCGGCGGCGAGTTTGCGCGCGTTCAGTGACTCCGGCCCCTCCGATTCGAGTAGCCGGAGCCCGGCTTCGACGAGGCGCTCCTTCGTGCTCATGGTGGCCAACCCTGCCGTAACTATGTTATGGATAGCAACATAACAATGTTTTTCCTGCCTCGGGCGACACCCCGGAACAGGGCTTCGATCGGTCAAGGAGGCCAGTGATGCAGACACACGGGGCACACGCCGTCGTCATGGGCGCCGGAATGGGCGGGCTGCTCGCCGCACGCGTGCTCGCCGGGCACTACGAGTCGGTGACCGTGCTCGATCGCGACGCACTCCCATCCGCCCCGCGCCCGCGACGGGGAGTCCCGCAGGGGCCGCACGGGCACACGTTGCTGCCCCGGGGCGGCGCGGCCCTCGAGGCGTTCTTCCCCGGGCTGCTCGCCGACCTCGAAGGCCGCGGCGTGCCGGTGATCCGCGACGACGCCGACGAGATCCACTTCGAACCCCTGGGGCATCACCTCGTGGGGACGGCGCCCGGGCCGGAAGCCGCGATCCACGTGCCCAGTCGTCCGATGCTGGAACACCGGGTTCGTGAGCACCTGGCGGCGTTGCCCACCGTGCGGATCCTCGAACAGTGCACTGTGGACGGACTCAGGGCTGAAATCGGACGCGTGGCGGGGGTGCGCGCCACGGCGCCCGACGGACCGTTCGAGCTCGACGCCGACCTCGTCGTCGACGCGCTGGGTCGCGGGTCCCGCACCCCCGTGTGGCTGGACGAGCTCGGCTTCCCGCGCCCGGCAGAGGACTCCGTCAAGGTCAGAGGCGCCTACTCCAGCGTGCAGCTGCGCATCGACTCCGGCGCGCTGACCGAGAAAATGGTGCTGATCAGCGCCACGGCCGACCGCCCGACCGGCACCGCGATGTTCCGCCACGAGGGCGAGATGTGGGACGTCTCGGTGTTCGGCGTCGGCGGCCACGCGCCTCCGTCGGCCACGACGGACATGGTCGACTTCGCCGCCGAGTTCGCACCCGTGCACGTGGTCGACGCGCTGCGCTCCGCCGAACCGTTGACCGAACCGAACTCGCGCACGTTCCCGACCAGCCGTTGGCGCCGCTACGACCGGATGCGCACGTTCCCCGACGGGCTGCTCGTGCTCGGCGACGGTGTGTGCAGCCTCAACCCGACGTACGGCCAGGGCATGACGGTCGCAGCGATGCAGGCCGAGGCGCTGGCCGCGACGCTGCTGGACGGGCCGCACGACCTGCCGCGCCGGTACTTCCGCGCCGCCGCGAAACCGATCGGCGACACGTGGCACCTGGCCGCCGTCGCCGACCGGGCCATCCTCGGCGGGGCCACCGGCCCCCTGCCGTGGCCGATTCGCGCGCTTGCGCCGTTCGGGGACACGTTCTTCGCGGCGATCGCAGCCGACCCCGTGCTGCTGGACCGGTTCCTCCAGGTGTTCACACTGTTCGCGCCGCCGACCCGGCTGCTGACGCCGAGTACCGGGCTGCGCGTGGCCCGCGCGTCGCTGCGTCGCCGTCGGCACGGCCGGACGGTCGCGCCGTCGTCGGCGGAGGCGAACGAGGCTCCCGTGCCCCGTCGTCCGACCGCGGCCCCCGCAGCGACCGAGGCGGGAGCCGGCCCGCCGGCGTGAGTTGCGGTCCGGCCGGGTGGGCGCAGTCGCGCGTCAGCGCGGCGTTGGGGGGTTGGCGGTTGGGCGACGGGTGGGCGCAGTCGCGCGTCAGCGCGGCGTTGGGGGTGGTGGTCGGGTAACGGGGCGGGCGCAGGACACGCGGTGCCGAGTGCAGGACACGCGGTGCTGGGTGCAGGACACGCGAGAGGGTGGCGGGATTCGGGGCGTGCCGGGTCGGGATGCGCCTACCCTGTCGCCATGCTGGATCTGCTGCTGCGCGACGTGCGCGCCCTCACGCTGAACCCCGCCCACCCGAGTGCTCACACGATCGGAGTGCTGGGAGGGCGCATCGTCGGGGTGGACGACGAGGTCGCGGAGCTGCCCGCCCGCCACGTCGTCGACGGCGACGGTGCGATCGTCACCCCGGGCTTCTCCGACGCCCACAACCACATGGTCTGGTACGGCCTCTCGCTCGCGGAGACGGATCTGTCGACCGTGGCGACGCCGGAGCAGCTCTACGACATCGTCGCGGCGGAGGCGGCGAAGTTGCCGGCCGACGGCTGGGTCATCGGTTCGGGATACGACGATTTCGCGCTGGGCGGGCATCCGGACCGCGCGGCGCTCGACCGTGCTGGCGGTGGCAGGCCGGTGTGGCTCAAGCACCGCTCGGCGCACATGGCCACGGTGAGCACGAAGATCCTTGAGCTCACCGGCGTGCTGGACGGTTCGGCCGTGGTCCCCGCGGGCGGCGCGGTCGAACGGGGCGCCGACGGGGAGCCCACCGGGTTGCTCGCGGAGCAGGCCCAGCAGCTGGTCGACCGGCTGGTGAAGCCGTACCCGGTCGGCGAGTTGGCCGACGCGATCACGCGGGCCTCCGCCGTGTACGCGGCCGAGGGCCTCACCCACGTCACCGAGGCGGGTATCGGCGGCGGCTGGATCGGCCACAGCCCCGCCGAGGCGGCCGCCTATCAGATCGCGCGCGCCCGCGGGGACCTCAACCAGCGCGTCGAACTGATGCCCGCGCGCGAGGTGCTGCACGAGGTCGACGAGGCTTTCGGCCTCGATCTGGGCCTGCGCACCGGATTCGGCGACGAGTTCCTCCGCATCGGCCCCATGAAGATCTTCACCGACGGTGCACTGTCGAGCCGGACCGCCGCCGTGACGGCGCCGTTCTGCGGGCACGGCGGCGCCGACGACCACGGCTTGCTGGGCGACGACCCCGAGGTGCTGCGCAAGGCCATCCTCGCCGCGCACCACGGCGGTTGGCGGGTCGCCGCCCACGCGATCGGCGACCGCGCCATCGACCTCACCCTCGACATCTTCGAGCAGGCGCAGCGGGAACTGCCGCGTCCCGGTGTGCGGCACCGGATCGAGCATGCCGCCATGACGCGGCCCGAGCACCTCGCACGGATGGCCGCCCTCGACGTCGTTCCGGTGCCGCAGGCGCGGTTCCTCTACGAGATCGGCGACACGATCGCCGACGCCGTCGGCCAGGAGCGCATGCCGTGGGTGTACCGCAGCAGGTCGTTCGTGGACGCGGGGCTCCCTGTCGTGGGCAGCTCGGACCGGCCGTGCGTGTCGGCGGGAGCGCCGTTGCTGGGCATGCAGTCGCTCGTCGAACGCAAGACCAAGAGCGGCGCCGTCGCCTCGCCCGACGAACGCGTCGACGCCGAACAGGCGCTGCGGGCCTTCACCACCGGTGCCGCCTACGCCGCTGGGCAGGAGCACGTGCGCGGGCGCATCGACCGCGGCACGTATGCCGACCTCGTGCTGCTCGACGACGACCCCACGGCCGTGCCGGACTCGAAGATCGGTGAGATCGGCGTGCAGGCCACGCTCGTCGCCGGCGAGGCCGTGCACGGGGCCGACCGGTTCTCGTTCCCCGGCTGATCGGCCGCCAAACCTCGGCACACGGAGTGAGACGAAGCCGACACGGTACGTGGGTGCCGCCCGCTGTGCCCGGCGCGTGGTGCGAACCTGGCGCCTGCGAGAGCGAACCTGGGAGGTGCACGCGATGAGGGATACCGTGCGGGAGCTGCTCGACGCGGTCGACGAGGACTCGGCCGCGATCGAACGGGCCGCGTCGATGCTGCTCGACTGCGTGGACGACGGTGGCGTCATCCACACGGCGGGTGCCGGCCACTCGGTGGCGATGGTGTGTGAGACGTTCTACCGCGCCGGCGGGCTCGCCGCGGTGCGGCCGCTGTGGGACCCGGAGGTCGTACCGCTCGGCGGCGCACTGCGCAGCACGGCCGCGGAACGGGAGATCGGCCGTGGCAGGGCGCTGATCAAGGAGGCGCAGCCGACGCCGCCGGACGTGGTCGTCGTGTTCTCCACGAGCGGGCGGAACCCGTATCCGGTGGAGATCGCGCAGGAGTCGGTGGCGCGCGACGTTCCGGTGATCGCCGTCACGTCGATCGCCGCGTCGGCCGGGTCGACGGACCGGTCCGGGACGCGGGTCGCGGACCATGCCGACCTCGTGCTCGACACGGGCGTGCCGGCGGGTGACGCCGTCCATCCGGCGGGTTCGCCGCGTACGTCGGCGGTGTCGACCGTCCTCGGCGCGTACACCTGGTCGGCCGTGCTGGCGGAGCTGCACCGGCAGGCGGAGCAGCGCGGCAGTGTTCTTCCACTGTGGACGAGCGCCAACGTCGCCGGTGGCGACGAGCGCAACGCGGAACTGTTCGCCCGTTACTCGGAGCGGATTCCCGAGCTGACGGCCGACCTGGGCTGATCGCGGCCGACCCGGGCCCACCGCCACGGCCGGGCGGTGGGCCCGGGTCGCGGTGCGCCGCCCGGTTGCGGTCCGCCCGCGATGCTGCAGGCAGGACGCCGGTGAGACCTGCGCCGTCAGGGACGCAGTGTCGCCACCGCGTCGAACCCGGCGAGCTCGACGATCCGCCGCACGGGCGTCCTGGGCGGTGCGACGATGTCCAGTTCGGTCTGCATGCGCTGCAGCCGGTCGGCGAGTGTGAACAGGATACGCAGGCCAGAACTGTCCAGATAGGACACTCCAGTCAGGTCGAGCGACACTCGTATGAGATTGTTCGCGATCGCGCCGTACAGCTCGCTTCGTACCTGTTCGGCGTTGGAGAGGTCGATCTCGCCCGTGACGGTGATCTCGACCGACTGCGATTCGGTGTCGCGGCGGAGCTCGACATGAGCCACCGTCATGACCGGCTCCCCAGACTTCTGCGCAGATGTACCGTCGTGCCTTCGTCATCGTGGTCGATGCGCAGCTCATCGCTCAGTTGCTGCATCAGCTGCGTCCCCCTGCCTCTGTTCGTTCCTCGTGCGGCCCGCCAGTTGCCCTGGTCCCGCACCGTTCCTTCGATGTGCCCGTCGGAAGCCGTCAGCTGCACCTGGAACCGGCCGCCGCCGGGCCCGTAGGCGTGTTCGATGACGTTCGCGCCCGCCTCGCCGATGATGACCAGCAGGTCGTCGAGGTCTTCTTCGGTGGCGCCGACGGTGAGCAGCCACCGGCGCAACGCAGCGCGGACCTCCGCGAGCGACTCGGGGACGGCCTCCAGTGTCAGTGTCAGTTCGGGCTGAATCGCGTCGGGAGGGCGGCGGATCGCCAGCAACGCGATGTCGTCGTCGGTCGGGTCGGTACCGACGAGGCGCAACATCACGTCGGAACACAGCGACTCGGCGGGGCCGGACCGGACGACGCCGCGCAACAACGCCAGTCCTTCGTCGAGCGGCCGGTGCCTGCGTTCGATGAGGCCGTCGGTGTAGAACAGCACCGTCGTGCCCGCGGCGACATCGATGGCGGTCGTCCGGCGCGGCCGGGGCACGGTACCCGCGCCGACGGGCGGGTCGATGGGAACATCCGGCAGTTCGGCCGGTTCGGAGTCGGGCGCGATCACCGGAGTCAGGTGGCCTGCGAGCGAGAGATGGATGCGGTCGAGCGAGGGCTCCCACATCGCGTAGGCCACGGTCGCCATCATGTTCGGTTCGAAGTGCCAGATGTGCCGGTCGAGTTTGGTCAGGACCTCGGCCGGGTCGGCCGAATCGAGCGCGTACGAACGGATGGCGGTGCGCAGCCGCGCCATGACGGTGGCGGCATCGAGGCCGCGGCCGACCACGTCGCCCATGGTGGCGCACAGCCAGCCGGACGGCAGTTTGAACACGTCGTACCAGTCGCCGCTGACACCGCCAGCCTCACCCGGCGCGTATCGCGCCGCCATGTCGAGACCGGAGACCTCGGGAAGTGCGCCCGGAAGTAGGGTGCGCTGCAGTGACAGCGCGGCGTCCTGCCCGGAGCCGGTCAGCCGGTTGCGGGTCGCCATCGCGACGCGATCGCCTGCCACTCTGAGGAACTCGACGTCGGTGTCGTCGAACGCGCGCGTCGATAGTGCACCGACGTGCAGTACGCCGAGCAGTTCGCCGTCCGCTATAAGAGGAACGCCCGCCAATGACCGAATTCCGCGGTGCCACAGGATCGGACTGACGACCGTGGTCTCGTCGACGTGGTCGAGCACGAGCGGTTCGCGGGTGGCCGCGATCCTGCCCGCGAACCCCTCGCCGACGCGGACGCGCGCGCCCTGGCGGACGGCCTCCTTCATGCCCGCCGAGGCTCTGGCGACGAGATGGTGTGCGCTCGAATCGAGGAGCAGCACGGTGGCGGTGTCGGCGGCGAGTAGTTCCCTGATCCGTTCGAGGATTTCCTCGAGCAGCCGTTCGACCTCCAGGTGGGCGAGCGCGGCATCGGTGACCACCTCGATCCGGTGGAGGCGATCAGTGGCGCTGCCCGCACGGGACTTCGGCATGTGTTTCAGGCTAACCCTCCGGCGGGGCCACAGCATTCGTTCGCCGCGAATCCACCTCGGTGCCTGCGTTTTCGGCTTCACACGTTTTCACGCAGCGTCGACCTCGCACTACCCATGGTTGCCCGTGTCTGCTCGCAGTAGGGGTCGCTCCCCGCCGAGGAGGGGTTCGAACAGGTCACCGTGTGACGCTACGCGGTCCTTGGCGTCCGCAGCGGTGAATGTCAAGTCAACCTGGTTGCTGCAATGTGCAACTTCATTCCATGCAAGCGGAATTGAGACGGTCGGGTGAGGGCGCGCGCGCAGCGAGTACGGTGCGACCGTCGTCTTCTGCGGATTGTTCTGACTCCAGTCGATGAGCACCTTGCCTTCACGGAGCTTCTTGGTCATGCGGGACACGACGAGGTCCGGGTGGTCGTTCTCGAGGCGTTGCGCGAGCCGTCTGGCGTACTCCCGCGGGTGGCCCGAATCGTTGGTGCGGATGGGCGAGTAGAGCTGCATCCCCTTGGATCCGCTGGTTTTGGGGTACGCCTCGAAACCGTCGTCGGCCAGCGCCTCCCGTAGGAGCTCCGCGACCCGGCAGCACTCGACGATCGTGGCCGGCTGCCCGGGATCGAGGTCGAACACCAGGAGGTCGGGTTCGCGCACGCCGCCCCGCGGTCCGACCGTCCACTGTGGCACGTGTAGTTCGAGGCTCGCGAGGTTCGCCGTCCACACCAGCGTCGGCAAATCCTGTACCAGTGCGAAATCCGCGTACTCCGCACCACGGGAGCTGCCCGGCGTGTCGATGCGCACCGTTCGGACCCAGTCCGGTGCGTGCCGGGCGACGTTCTTCTCGAAGAACGACGTGGCCTCGACGCCGTCCGGGAAGCGCTTCAGTGTCAGCGGCCGGTCGCGCACGTGCGGCAGCAGCACGGGTGCCATCGCGGCGTAGAAGTCGATGACCTCGCCCTTGGTGAACCCCGCTTCCGGATACAACACCTTGTCCAGATTGGATAATCGAAGCGAGTGGCCTTCGATGTCGACGACCGGGTTGTTCGGGTCCGTGCTCACTGCGACAACTCCTCCGGGGTGCGATCGGGGCGGAGCCCGCGCCAGGACGGCGCGCGCAGCCTGCCGTCGTCGGTCCACGCCTTGAACTCGACCTCGCCGACGAGCACCGGGCGCACCCAGTGTGCGCCGCGGGCGCGCTCGCGCGGAACCTCGTCGGCGGCGAACGGGCGGTCGGCCGTTTCGAGCTCCCGAAGCCGGGCGGACAGCTCCTCGAGCACGTCGTCGGTGAATCCCGTTCCCACCTGTCCGATGTAGCGCAGCGGGTGGGCGGGATCGTCCGGGCCGGAATCGGCGTCGCCGGGGTCTTCGCGCGGCAGGCCCAGCAGCAGCGAGCCGAACGTGTCGGCTCTCCGGCCCTCGCCGGTGCGCCAGCCACCGATGACGACCTCGAGCGTGGTGTTGTCGGTGACCTTCACCCAGTCCTCGCTGCGCCGGCCCGGCCGGTACGGCGAACACGACCGTTTGGCGACCACGCCTTCGAGCCCCTGCCGCGCCGCGGTGTCGGCGACGGCCGCACCATCGTCGAAACACGGGGACACCGTCCAGTGCGATCCGGCGAGACCGAGCGATTCGAGCAGCTCGCGACGTTCGGCGTACGGCGAGGCGAGCAACCCGCGGCCGTTGTGGTGCAGCACGTCGAACACGACATAGGTCACCGGCGTCCGCACCGCCAGCTGCGCCGCACGTTCCCGTCCGGCGTGCATGCGCTTCTGCAGCGCCGCGAAGCTGGGCACACCACCGGACAGCGCCACGATCTCGCCGTCGAGCCACACCGGCGTGGTCAACTGCGAGGCCAGTCCGGCCAGCTCCGGATAGGTGTCGGTGATGTCGCCGCCCCGTCGGGAGAACACGGCGAACTCGTCACCGTCGGCGCGGACGAGTGCGCGCACGCCGTCCCACTTGAATTCGTACGACCAGCCCTCGCCCTCGGGCAGCGTGCCCGGCGTGGCCAGCATCGGCAGCAGGACAGGGGGAAGCGGTTCGTGCCCCACGGGATCGTCGTCGTCCGCCGTCATGAGATGAGGTCTACCCGATCCGGCCGACGTCCACCCGCCGAGCCGGCGGCGCGCCCTCGCTGCGCCGCGACCCGGCGAGCCCGGTCAGTATCACCGAGTGGTTCACGCCTGCCTACCTCGTGGGCCGATTCCCGACTTTCGTAGGGGCTCGCTCACCTGCCGGCAGGCGTGCGAAAGACTGCGTGATGATCTTGCTCCCGACTCACCGGAGGACCGCTCCCCGATGATGGGCCGCACGCACGCGCTCACCGGCTGGTGCGCCGGGCTCGCCGTCGCACCGCTGGCCGGCGTCACCTCGCTCGCCCAGACACTGGTGTTCGCCGCCACGACCGCGGGCTACGCCCTGCTCCCGGACCTCGACCATCCGGGCGCCCGCGCGTCGAAACTGCTCGGCCCACTGACCCGGCTCGTCTCGCGGATGTTGCGCGCGGCGTCGTCGGCGGTGTACTCGGTGACCAAGGGCCCGCGCGACGAGGACCACAGCGGTATGCACCGGCATCTTTCCCACACCGTGTTGTTCGCGGCGGTGCTCGGATTCGCGGTGGCTATGGGAACGGAGGCGGGCGGCGCATGGGTCGTGGCCGGCGTGGTCGTGTTCGGCCTGCTGCTCGCCGAGGACGCGCTCGGTGACTGGCTGCTGCCCGTGGCGGGCGGGGCGGCGATCTGGTGGGCGTGGGAGGCGAACCCGCACGCACTCGCCGAACTCGAGGCCATGGGCGGACTCCTCGGGCTGGCCGTCGCGGTCGGCTGTGTCACGCACTGTCTCGGCGACGCGCTCACCGAATCCGGCTGCCCGTTCCTGTTTCCCCTGCCCATCGCGGGTGAGACCTGGTACGAGCTGCGGCCGCCCTCGCTATTGCGGTTCCGCACCGGCAAGGGTGTCGAGAACAAGCTGATCTTCCCGCTGTTCTCGGTACTCGCGGTGCTGTTGCTGCCCGGCGTGCTGCCGTGGCTGATCGACCTCGTGTCCCCGTTGCTGTCCGGCACCCCCGCGGCAACCGGCTGACGGTCCCGCCCGGACGGCAGCCCGTGCCCGCCGTGTTGCGTTCTCCGGGGCCCGTGTCGCGGATTCCGGGGGCCGTGTTGCGGATCCCAGGCGTGTCGTGCGAGGCCGGCACCGGCGTCGCCGGGCCGGCGGGTCACGCGCGGTCGGCGTGCCCTTCGGCTTCGAGGTCCTCGTGATCGTGTTCGGCCTGCCGGAAGGCGGCGGGCGTCATGGTGCGCCACACGATCACGGCACCGACGGCGTGGATGATCGCGGCGATCCACCACACCCCGCGAAGATTCCAGTGCGCCGCAACGAATCCGCCCGTCAGCGCGCCCAGCGGGGTGAGGCCCCAGGCGAGCGCCTTGTGACTCGTCAGGACCCGCCCGAGCAGGCGGTTGGGCGTGAAGCGTTGCCGCGTCGACTGCGAGCAGACGTTCCACACCAGCACCGACGACGACTGCGCCACGAGCACCGCGCCGACGAACAGCGGCCACGGCGGTGCGACGGCGATCAGCACCGGCGTCACCGCGGCTCCGGTCTGCGCGCCGCGCATCGCCCACGCGTAGCCGAACCGGTCGACGAGCCGGCGCACGAACAGGGACGTGACGACCCAGCCGACCGCGAAACACGCCAGCAGCGCGCCGTAGCCGACCTGGCCGATGCCCAGCTCCTCCGTGGCGTACAGGACGAGCATGGTGGTCGCAGCGCTGGAGGCGAACGAGCCGAGGGCGACCGTGATCGTGACCGACCGCAGCAGCGGGGCGGCGACCAGGTACCGCAGCCCTTCGACGATGTCGCGCAACGGATTGCCCCGTGTGTTCGGCTCCTGACCGCCATCGGCCGTGGCTCCCCGCCCGATCGGAGCGGGTTCGGCCGACGCGCGGAGTCGGGCGCTCAACAGCAACGCCAGCAGCGCCATGACGCACGCCGCCCAGGCCGGGGCACCGAGCCCGATCGCCAGGATCGCGCCTGCCGACGGCGGCACGATGAACTGCACCAGACCACGGTCGATCACCTGGATGCGGGCGTTCGCCGCGGGCAGGTCGTCCCGCGCCATGATCGTCGGCAGCAGTGCCCCGCTCGCGCCGTCGCTCAGGACCTGCGCCGAGGTGACCGCGAACGCCACGCACATCAGCAGTGGCAGCGTGAGCGCGTCCGCCGTGGCGGCGACCGCCAGCACGGCGGCGGCCCCGACCTGGATCGCGTAGGCGCACATCAGCACGCTCGTCCTGCGCACCCGGTCGACCAGCAGGCCCGCGAACAGGGCGAGCAGCAGCCACGGCGACTGTCCGACGACGTTCACCAGCGACACCGCCCGCGGGTCGGTCGTGATGGTCACGACCAACAGCGGCATCGCCGCCAGCATCAGCCCTTCGCCGGCCGATCCGGCGACGACGATGCCCTGCAACTTCGCCCACGAGCCCGTCCCCAGCCACTTGCGTAGACCGCGGGGAGTGTCGACGGGACCGGAGGGCGGAGGCGTCGGGGCGGCGGTGTTCACCACGACAGTCTTGCGCGGAAGATCTGTTCCGGGTGCGGGTGGCTGAGGAAATCGTGGTGTGAGATCTGCCCAATGAGACGGGAATGTGTCGACAAGACGACTCAGCTCGGTGGCGAACGCGGCCAGTCGAACCGCGTTGGTGCAGTACCCGTGCATGTACCGCCGTCGCAGGGCTTGTCAAAGCCCGGGCCGCGAGCATCGCGTTCTCGTCCGAGTCGGCTGCCGGCCTCAGTCCGCCACCTTCCACAGTGGATTCGGGATTCGAACGTAGTGGGGCCGCTCGCCGCGCTGGGTGAACCGGCTCAGCAGGTTGGCCTTGGCGGGGAGCTCGGGTGACTCCAAAAGGCGGTCGGCGACCGGAAACCGCCGTAGTTCCGCCGCGGCGACGTTCCACAGCGATGCTTCCCCGTCAGCGGTGTGCCTGCCGATTCCGTGGATGACATGGGCCAGTTGGTTGGTCACGGCGTGGTAGCACAGCCGCCGCCACGCCTCCTCGTCGTCGTAGACCGCCGGGCTGTCCGCCGGCAGCTCGCCTGCCTGGTCGCGGCTCACGGCAACGCCTTCCATGTCGCGTACCAGGAACCGGTCCGGCGCGCCGTCGGTGTCCAACCGCAGCAGCGAGTTCTGGACGTGCGCCTCGAAGGCGATGCCGTGGTCGGCGAACGCCGTCAGTAGCGGAACCTGCGCGAGCCGGACGTAGCGGCGCAGCCATTCCGCGACGTCGCCGGACCGTTCGGCGTGTCCCGCGAGCACCGCCGGGTCGTCGAGCAGTCCTGCCAGTACCCGGGCTCGCCGGTCCGGCACGGTCCGGCGGACGGCGTTGACCTCGGCGGCGAGGTCGTGTCCTACGACCGCTGGGTCGAGCGTGCGCAGTCCCGTCTCGACGGCGATCCCGAAGCCCTCGTAGTCGGGCAGGCGTTCGACCGCGCGGGCGGCGTCGGCGGAGCGGCGCAGCTGCTCGGCCGGGGTGTTACGGACGAAGTTCGTGATGCGCACGTGCAGCGGCAGTTTCCAGGCCACACCCGCGGCCGGATCGCACACGGTGCGCACGGACGACGTCGGGTACACCTCGCCACCGCACGCGCCGAGGTCGATCAGCGCGCCGTCGTCGACGAGCCGGCGCACCGCGGGGTTGCGCCGCAGGTGCCGCGCCTGCCACGGATGTACGGGGATCGGCACGTATCCGTCCGGCACGGCCGCTGCGACGTCGTCGGGCACGGCGACCTCACCCTCGGTCAGCGTGAGACTTCGTGCCACGGCGAAGTAGGGAAGTCCGAACGAGACGCCGAGCTCGGGCGCGTAGGCGTCGAGGTCGGCGTTGCTGAATCCCTCGGCGCTTTTCGGTGTCGGATGAAACGGATGTCCGAACAGGACACTCTGCTCGGAATCGCGTGCCGGATCGGCCCGGCTTCCTTCGCGCCCCCGCCGCGGTTGCGCCAGGTACCGCGCGGTGCGGTCGATACTGCCGTCGATCTGGGCGCGGAGCACGCGGGAACCCGCGAATCCGGTGCGGCGGGCGAGTTCGACGAGCACGGTGTCGATGACGTGCGGCGATGTGTGGGCGTAGTCGTGGTGCCCGGTGGGGGAGGCGTGGGTGACCGTCAGCCGGAGCACGTCGCCGCTGGCCGGTAGCGGCACGGTCAGCGGTCCTTCGGCGACCTCGTGGAATCCGTTCTCCCGCAGGTACGCGTTGAGCAGCCGCCGGATCGTGGCCTGCTGCGCACGCGGGTAGGGGCGCGAGGTGGTCATGGCACGGCGTCGGCTGTGGTTCCGGTCAGGGCAGTGCCGGGAGGGGCGGTTCCGGGAGGGGGAGCAGCGATGGTCACGGATTACCTCGATGGGTCGGAGCCGAGGTAAGGCTAGTGGGTTGCCTTGATCGCCGAACCGCCGTGGGGTGACTGTCCGATCACGATTCGTGACCACAACGAATCCGCCGCCCAGTGGATTCCCGGCCGAGCCAGGAGTTGACCTTCGAGTTGCCTGAACGCCCAGTATCGTCGCCATGACCGACACAGAGCTGATCTCGATCGGAACGTTCGCCCGCCGCAGCGGCCTCACCGCGAGCGCGCTGCGGTTCTACGACGACTCCGGGGTGCTGCGTCCCGCCGACGTCGACGCGGCCTCCGGCTACCGCTACTACCACCACGACCAGCTCGAACGGGCCGTCGCGGTGCGCAGGCTGCGGGAGCTCGACATGCCGCTCGTGACCGTCGACCAGGTGCTGACCGCCGACCCGACCCGCGCGGCCCGACTGATCGACGAGCACGTGGCGACGCTGTCGGCTCGCGCGGACGCGGCCCGGCGACTGGCCGTCGAGGTGAAGACCGCGCTGGTGGGGGAGGACGCGGTGCCGCTCGCGACGGTGAAGGGGCCGGTGCTGGCCGCGGCCGTCGACCAGGTGCTCGTCGCGACCGGCGAGGCGGAGGACTACCCGGCGATCTCGGGCGTGCGGCTCGAGGTGAGCGGCGATTCGCTCACGCTGACGGCCACGGACCGGTACCGGCTGGCTGTGCGCACGCTCGTACCGGAGGCGTCGTCCGGTACGGAATGGTCGGCGACGGTGAGCGGCCACGATCTGCGTGCGGTGCTCGGTGAGATCCGCCGCCGGCACGTCGTGCGGCTGGAAGCGGTGCCGGACGGCGTGCGGTTCCACGCCGTCGCGAGCACCGGGTGGCGTGACGCGGGAGGTGGCCACGGCGGTCCGGGGCAGGTCTCCGGCGACGTGCACTGCCGACTGCTCGACGGCGCGTTCCCGGACCATCATGCACTCGTGGCGGAACTGGCCGAGCCGGTGACGCGGGTCGTGGTCGCCAAGGATGCGTTGCTGCGCGCGATCGAAAGCCGTGCCGAACCGACGATCCGCCTGCAGGTTCGTGCCGGCGAGTGCGTCCTCGCCGGGTCCGGTGAGGCATCCGTGCACGTCGTGGAGGCAGCGGTCGAGGGCGCCGACGCGGAGATGTGGTTCGGCGTCGTGGTGCTGCATCCCGCTGTGGCGACGGCCGTGGGCCCCGACGTCATGCTCGACATCCGCGGCCCTTCGGAGCCCGTCACGGTGCGTTCGGCCGACAACGGAGACCTCGCCACCCACGCGATGCCACACGAGCCGCCGGTCGAGGCCTGACCTGGCCTGCCGGGGCGTGTCCCCGCTTCCGCTGCCGGGTCGTACCTCTGCTGCCGGGGTCCCTGTCCGACGGCGGGAGGTCCGGCCCCGGCGCAGTGGCACTCCGGGGCCGTGGTCACTCCGGGATCGTCACTCCGGGGTGGTGGTCACTCCGCTTTCGTGCCGTTGACGCTGCGGAGGGTGCGCATGGCCTCGGCGAGGGCCTCCGACGAGTGGTGGCCCAGCGGTGTGAGTACGCGTTCGCGCAGGATGTCGGCACACGCCTTGCGTGCGTTGGATGCCACGTCGAGGCCGTGATCGGTCAGCCGGGCGTAGGTGACGCGCCGGTCCTCCGCGCTGGGTACCCGTTCGATGAGGCCGGCGGCGACGAGGCGATCGGCGACCTTGGTGAACCCGCCGCTCGACAGTGCGGCCTCTTTGGCCAGCCGGGTCATCGGCAGTCGGTTATCGGGTGAGCGGACGAGCCGCACCAGGATGTCGAACGAGGCGGGCGGAAGGTCGAAGCGTTCCGCGATCTCGCCCATCAAGCGTTCCTGGGTGGCGAGGTAGCCCTCGATCACGAGGCCCCACCACGTCACGATCTCGTCGTCATCCGGCTCTGTCGTCACGGTGATCCACCCTACATGTCGCTTCCCGGCGAAAATTCTCGCCGCGATAACTCTCGCTTGACTGACTCTAGCAATGACGATTCTCGCGACAAAGAGTCTCGCGATACGAACTCTCGCGGGAAGATGTCTTGCACGCGAGATGTTTTGACGTTAGCGTCGACGGCATCGAGTTCGGAGGAGATCGCTATGGGCTTTGAGACCAGCGGCCTGCACCACGTCACCGCCATCGGTGGCGACCCGCAGCGCAACGTCGACTTCTACCTGCGCACGCTGGGGCTGCGCCTGGTGAAGACGACCGTCAACTTCGATGATCCGGAGACCTACCACCTGTACTACGGCGACGAGGCCGGCCGGCCCGGCACGCTGCTGACGTTCTTCCCATGGCGCGGCGTGCCGAACGGGCGCATCGGCACCGGCCAGGCCACGACGACGGCCTTCTCCGTTCCGGAGCACTCGCTCGGCTGGTGGAAACAGCACCTCGAGGCGTCCGGTGTCGGGTCGGGCACGATCGTGACGCGAGGCGACGAGGACGCACTCACCTTCCGTGACCCGGACGGGTTGCAACTCGCGCTCGTCGCCCACCCGCAGCCGGACCCGCGTGCCCCGTGGGACACGCCGTTCGTGCCCGCCGAGCATGCGATCCGCGGGCTGCACTCGGTAACCATGTCCGTGACCGCCGAGGACGCGACCGCAGCGATGCTCACGGATGCGCTCGGCCTGTCGCTCACGGGCGAGAGCGCCGGCCGGTTCCGCTTCCAGGCGGGCGACGGAGGTGCCGGCGCGTACGTTGACGTCGAGGTCACGCCGGACGCGCCGAAGGGTGTGGTCGCGGGCGGCACAGTGCATCACGTCGCGTGGCGCGCTGCCGACGACGCCGCGCAGTTGGCACTGCGCGAGGAGCTCGTGGGTTCGGGCGTCGGTGTGACGTCGGTCCTCGACCGGCAGTACTTCCGCTCCATCTACTTCCGCGAGCCGGGTGGTGTGCTGCTCGAGGTGGCGACCGACCAGCCCGGTTTCGACATCGACGAGCCGCTCCTCGAACTGGGACGGGCGCTGAAGCTGCCGCCGTGGCTCGAGCCGACACGGGACCAGATCGCCGCTGCGTTGCCACAGCTGGAACTGCCGGCCGAGAACAACCCGGTGCGGGCATGACGGGCCCGGCGCTCGACCACCGGTACGTCGAGGGCGCACAGGCCGAGCCGGTGCTGCTTCTCCTGCACGGTACCGGCGGCACCCCGGACGACATCCTCGCACTCGGCAAGGAACTCAGCCCTTCGTCGACGATGATCGCGCCGGCGGGCCCGGTCTCGGAGAACGGGGCGGCGCGGTGGTTCCGCAGGCTCGCCGAGGGTGTGTTCGACGTCGAGGACGTCATTGTTCGTGCGGGCGAGCTGGCCGAGTTCGTCGAGGTCGCCCGCGACCGTTACGACCTCGCCGGACGCCGGCTGGTGGCCGCGGGCTTCTCCAACGGCGCGAACATCGCCGCGGCGGTGGCGCTGCTGCGGCCGGACGTGCTCGATGAGGTGGTGCTGTTCTCCGCCATGTCACCGCTGCCCGAGCCGCCCGCGGCCGATCTCCACGGCGGACGCGTGTTCCTCGCGAACGGCAGGCAGGACCCGATGGCGCCGCTCGACTCGAGCGAGCGGCTGGTGCGCACCTTCCGCGACCGTGGTGCCGAGGTGACCGAGTACTGGCATCCCGGAGGTCATCAGATCACCGCGGACGGTCTCGAATCCGCCAGGCAGTGGCTCGCCACCTGAACCGCACGAGCTGCGGGTAGACCCGCCGAGCGGTGTACGGCGGCGTGATGGCATGCCGGCGTTGTCGACGCGGTCGAGGTGACGGCGTTGTCGACGCGGCCGATGTGACGGCGTTGTCGATGACGTTGCGGCGTTGTCGATGTGGCGACCTTGCCGACGTGGCGGCCGGTACGTACCGGCCGCCACCGACGACCGTTGACGCGCCGACCACTGACGCGTCACTCCGCGACACGCCAACCGTCGCGACGCGATTATGTCGTGGAGTGGGATTGCGCCTGTGTGCGTCGGCGGTTGCCCGATCACGCCTTCGACGCCTGGGTGACGCGGGCTGCCGGGTGTGGCTGCGTCCGTTCGCCGGTGCTGCCACTGGTCCGGACAGTCCATTTCGTCACCCTCTGTGAAATTCGCAAGTTGCAGACTGATCCTGTCGGCGGCACCAGATTATTCCGATTCGTTCTACAGTGCGTGTCTTCCGGAACCGACATCGGTGGGAGGTGCACGCGATGAAGGTCGGCGACATGGTGGACTGTCCGCGTTGCCACGGCTCTGGGCTGACCCCGAACCGCAAGGGGCCGTGCCCGAACTGCGGCGGTCTCGGGCAGGTGCCGCAACGGTAGGCGCCGACGAGACGTCCCTGGTGGCACCGGCCGAGTCGAGAAATCTCGGGTGGCGCCGGGCATGAGGCGACCGTCGTGGAGAAACC
The DNA here is from genome assembly GCF_024648885.1 of Prauserella salsuginis. Classification (GTDB taxonomy): domain Bacteria; phylum Actinomycetota; class Actinomycetes; order Mycobacteriales; family Pseudonocardiaceae; genus Prauserella; species Prauserella salsuginis. The sequence continues at coordinate 625,591 of NZ_JANBBF010000010.1, forward strand.
GGTCGTGACCAGACGGCGTACGGATTCGTGTCGCCGTTGTCACCCCGTGTCGTGGCGGCAACGGGCGGTGATCATCGGCTCCGTTGTTCCCGCCCAGTAGCATCGGGTGTGTGGAAGCGGACGAGTTGATGCAGCGCGCGGGCAAGTTGGCCGGATGGGCGGCGCGGACGAGTTACTCGCTGGGCAAACGCTTGCCCGGGGCGGACGGTGCGGAACGTTCGCTGCGCAATCTCGAACAGAAAGCGCTGACCGAACTCCACAAGCGGATGGAGGGCGCCAGCAACCGCAGGCTGCTCGAACTGACCGAGCTGCCTGCGACTCCCCCGGGTGAGGACGCCGCGGCCGGTCACAGCGAGAACGGATCCGGCTCGAAGAGCTCGTCGACGGCCGTCGCTATGCCGTTGCCGACCGATCCACTCCGGGCGGGGATGGCGGCACTGCTGAACCGGTCGACGCATCTGAGCCGCGAAGCCGCGCGCGATTACCTGTACGCGTCGATCCTCCGGCAGCTCACGCCGGACGAGGCCCGTCTCCTGTCGGTGCTGTCCGACGGTGCCGACTATCCGGTGGTCCAGATCGCCGAGCGCAAAACGGGCAGGGTCGTGCTGCGCAACGCGTCGACGATCGGCAAGACGGCCGGGGTGTCGGCGACGGCGCACGTGCCGGTGTACGTCTCACGACTGGTCGCGTTCGGACTTGCCGAGATCGACGACGAGCAGAACGACCTGGCGACCCAGTACGAGATCCTGATGACCGACGAGACAGTGCGAAAGGCCGAGGACCTGGTCAAGCGCCCGAAGATCACCCGCGGTGCGCTACGGATCACGCCGCTCGGGGTCAACTTCTGGCTCGCCTGCGCACCCTGACGACCTTCACCTCCGCGCAATGATCACCTTCGTTTGCGCGCCATGACCACCCTCGCCTGCTCGCCACGTCGACCGCTGCCCGTTCGCCACACCGGGTCGGGTGTGCTGCTCTGGCGGTGAGTCGCCTGGTCGTGTGATCATGCGCGCCTGCGACGGCAACGGGGTCGGTGCAGCTGCCACAGCTGTGGTTTTGAGGCGCGGCGGTGATCGATGGGCGAGTACCTGCACGGGATAGTCGACGACTTCGTGCGGTATTGGCCTGTCTACACGTCGATTCCGCTGGTCGCGGCGCTGATCGGCTGGGTGACCAAGCTGGTCGCGATCCGCATGATGTTCGAACCGATCGACTTCGTCGGGATCCGGCGCCGGGGCAGGCCGTTCCTCGGGTGGCAGGGCATCGTCCCCCGGCGGGCCGCGCGGATGGCCGGCATCGCGGTCGACACCATGACCGAACAGCTGATCTCGCCACGCGACATCGTCCAGCGCTTGGACCCGGAGCGCATCGGCAAGGAGATCGAGGCGCCGCTCCGGGAAGCGATCGAGGAGATCGTCACCGACGTGGCCGAGCGGTATCAGCCCGGCCTGTGGGAGCGATTGCCCGAACGGGGCAGGCGGATGGTGATCCGCCGGGTGCAGGACCAGGCGCCGCACATGGTCGCGAAGGTCATCGATCAGATCAAGGCCGATGTGGACTCCGTGTTCGACCTGAAGGACATGGTCGTCACGCACCTGGTCCAGGACAAGGCGCTGCTGAACCGCATCTTCCAGGAGGCGGGGCACGAGGAATTCCGGTTCATCGGCCGGTCGGGACTGCTGTTCGGCGCGCTGATCGGTGTGGTGCAGATGGTCGTGTGGCTGCTGCTGCGCGTGCCACTGATCATGCCGGTCTTCGGTCTGTTCATCGGGTGGTTCACCGATTGGCTGGCGTTGAAGATGATCTTCCGGCCGCTGCGGCCGCGAAAGTACTTCGGCGTGACGTGGCAGGGCCTGTTCCTCAAACGCCGCGACGAGGTCACGGACGCCTATGCCGATCTGATCGCAACCGAGATCATCACGCCGCGCAACGTCATCGACGCCGTGTTGCGCGGGCCGATGTCCGACCGGGTGCTGACGATGATCGAACGCCAGGTGGACGCCGAACTGGAGCGGCACACCGGCGTAGCGAAACCGCTCGTGCTCTTGGCCATGGGCGGTGGTCGGTACGGCGCGCTCAAGGACAGGATCGCCGAGTCCGTGATGACCCGGCTACCCGACACGTTGCGCTATGTCGAGACCTACGCCGCAGACGCGATGGACATCCGCGGCACGCTCGTGACCAAGATGCGCGAGCTCGATGACGCCGAGTTCGAAGGACTCCTGCGCCCGGCGTTCCAACAGGACGAGTGGATCCTGATCCTCACCGGCGCACTGCTCGGCGGCCTGTGCGGTGAACTCCAGGTCCAGATCGTGCTCCTCCTGACGGGGTGATGGCAGGCCGTGCTCATCCGGAAGTGAGGGGCGGTGCGGTCGCCAGGCTGCCGACGGGTACGCCTTGGTGCGGGACCCTGCCTGGCCGGCAATCATGGTGCCGTGCCGGCACCGGTGTTGCTGGTATCGATTCGATGTCTGGGCGAGACCGCTCGTCCGCGACTCGCTGTACGAGGGTCTCGACTCGGCTCTGCCGTGCGCATGGTTCATACGTCTCCTACGGCGGTAGCCCGATCTCCGGGGTTTACTTCGTCGACTGTCGGGCCGCGATCGTCGCGCTTGCCGGAGTGCGGATCTTCAGCTCCTCGTTGGCGGGGTACCTGTTGCTCGGACATGTCCGCGGACTGCTGCGGCGAACGGCGTGACCGCACTGGTGGTTGTCCTGTCGGTTGTTGCGGTGCCGATTGTCGTCCCGGCGGGCTCCATTGCGTGGCCCGGCAGGTCTGGTCGCGTCGCTTCCGGTGGTGGCGCCGGGTGGGGGCGTGGATGGGTTCCCTGACGTCGGTGTGAGTGGCGCCGTTCGGCGTCGTGACGACGGTCGTACCGGTGTCCGGGTCGTGGTGGATCGTCCATCCGGGGTCGTCCTTGCGTGCATGGTGGCGGTCGCACTTGGAGCTGCCGTTGGCGGTCGAGGTGTGGCCACCGTCGGTCCAGGCTGTGCCGTGGTCGAACTCGCAATGCCTGGCCGGGCGATGACACCAGGGCACACAGCATTCCCGGTCCCGCGCCGCCACCAGGTCCCGCACTGCCGCCGTGGGGCGGCGCCTGGTTCGGCCGAGGTCAACGGGCCGGCCGGTGCCCGGGTCGCAGAGCACGGCTCGCCAGGTGCTGTTCGGATTGGTCATGATCTCGCGGGCGATCGCGCCGGGAACGGGTCCGTATCCGTCGAGTTCGCAGCCGTCCTCTGTCATGCCGAGCGCGGTGTCGATGGGGAGATGGATGAACACCGATGCCGCAATCGCGGGGGTACTCACTTCAGGGGAACGGCCGAGGAGCAGGTCTGTGGCCACATCCGCCCGCAGTTGGTCCATCGTGCGTCCGTCACGATCCTTGCGGCGCACCTTGTTCGCCAGCGCATCGACACGGCTCCTGATTCCCGCGGCGACTTCGGCAGGTATGCGGAGCGTGAATTGCGACATTGCATGATCGTCGTTTCGAATGTCGAACGATCGTTCGCAACGAGCTTGTCGTGCTCGTGCGACCTGGCCGCCGGGGTCGACCACTTCCATCAGCCGTCGAACTCGTCGGGTCAGGTTGTCCGGCAGTAGCGATGCTCCCGGTTGACTCGCCAATCGTTGGGCCAACAACTCGTCGAGCCGTCGGGTCTTGTTCTCGTCGAGTGGCGCGGCTACGTCCAGCAGTCTGCGTGCACCGTATGCCTCCACCTGGCCGGCCTGCATAAGCCCCAGAACTGTAGGCATGCGCCGTACGAGCACTGCACTTCGGCCGACCCTGCGGGTGGCTTCGGCGGTCGACACCCCGAGCTCCGGGGCGACCTCGTCGGCAAGTGCGCGGTGGTCGTTTCCATCCAGTTCGGACAGTCGAGCCAGTGCTATCGCCTCGGTGGCGTCGGCACGTGCGCGGTCCGCACGCGCTTCGCGAACGGCGTCGATGAGTTCCTCGCGTTCCCCCATGTCCAGTAAAGCTATCGAATCCATGTACGAATGACCACCAGCTGATCGGGTGATGCGAAAAAGTGGCAGTGATGAGATCGTGGAAGGTGATTCGAATGATCACACCCGGCGACTTCAGGTGCCGGGTTCGGCCATGGGAAAGCCTGTTCTACGAGGAGGGGGTTGTCGTCGATGGATCGAAGATCGCGAAGATCGGCAGTTGCCTTGGGGAGTGATCGCTCCGGCGCTCGCGGTGGCACCGGTTGCGGTGACTTGCGGGTATGCGCCGGCGTGCCGGTCGGAATGTGTGTAGCGCGCCCGGATTCGGGTGCGGCCCACCGAGGCGCGTCGGTCCACGAGGGGCGACCCGGGCGGCGCCCTCCTCAGTGCAGGGTCCGGGAAGAAGTCTGCGCTGGGTCCTTCGGTGCTCCGAGGGTCTACACGCTGCACAGCCAGTCGAGGACGACGGCGGCTGTCCACGACTGGTTCGGGCTGCCCAGGGGTTCTCCCGTGAACGGTTCGTAGTATTCGCCGAATGATCCGTCGGAAGCGAGGTGCACCCCTTGTGCGCGAAACTCGCTGGCGTGCCGTTGCCAGCCGCGCTGTTCGAATGCCCAGCCGAACAGCCAGATGACCACCGGCCACTGTGGACCACGCCAGTACAGTCGCGGATCGAAGTCGCCGGAATGCGGTGACACCGACGGTGGCACGGCGGCGAGCAGGCCCGGGTGGCCGGACCATCCGGGGCCATCCAGCGTGTCGAAGAGTCGTTGTTCGGTTTCGGTGGGAAGCCCTCCGCACAGCAGTGGGGAGAAGGCCGCGAGCGACTCCGTATCGAGCCACGTGCCGGTGTGGACGTCGAAATCGCGGGCCATGCCGGTCTCGGGGTGGCAGCTCCTGCGGGCCGCATCGCGGGCGCGGCCCGCCCAGCTGCGCAACTCGGCGATCTCCGACGCCGGTGCGTCGAGTTCGGCGCCGATGTCGGCCAGGGTCTCGCTGGCCAGTGCGAACACGGCCGTGACGAACACGTCACCGACGAGGAACGCCGACGTCTCGACCACCTTGTCCGGGTGGTAGCCGGCCCGTCGAAGCTGCTCGATGAGCCACAGGTAGCGGTCGTACTCGTCGTCGCTGGGCCGTTGCCGGGGGTCGTCCACCTTCAGGGTGTCGAGTCGCACGTACGGCGGCAGATCGGCATCAGGCTGCACGGCGAGGTACGGCGCGTCCCACCGCGGCGAGTTGTCCATTCCGGACTCCCAGCCGTGCACGATCGTCACCAGGCCGCAGGCCTCGGACATACGGTGCCGGGCGATCCACCCGTGCCAGCGTCGGAGAGCAGGCCACGCTTCCCGTGCGAAATCCTCGGCGATCCCGGCGTCGGCCTCGGACGTCCGACGGGCGGTGTCGATGATGCGGCGCAGCGCGATCGCGTGTACCGGTGGCTGGCAGATGCCCGAGGTTCGCGCGTTGTGTGGACGTTGCGGTGCGTCGTCGGTGCCCCAGCGGTCCGGTCCGGGGAAGTAGTCGTCGTCGCCGGTGAACACGATGTGCGGGATCATCCCGTCGTGCCACTGGGCCGAGAACAGAGTCCGCAGTTCCTGCACGGCGCGGCTCACGTCGAGATGGGCGAGGCCCATCGAGATGAACGCCGCGTCCCAACTCCACATGTGCGGATACAGCCGCGGTGACGCCGTGACGAGCGTCCCGGTGTCGTTGTCCCGTAGCACCATGGCGGCGCGCGCGGCGAGGTTCGCCGGCCGGTGAACGGTGCGGTTGCCGGCGGCGGTGGTGGTCACCGGGCCTCCCGAACAGAAATGTGTCGACAACGCGCCGTGTCACGTACTTTTGTCAGACTCGTTAACATAAGTATCCGGGAGGTCGATTGTCAACGTGGTCGTGACCAACGAGCCGGGGAGTTCCCCGAGTGCGACATCGCCGGGACACGTGCTTGCCGTGCTGCGTGAGCACGGCCCGCTGACGCGGCAAGAACTGCAGGAGCGCGTGGGGTTGTCGCGCGTGACCCTGGTCGAACGGCTTGAGGCGCTGCGCTCGCACGGGCTGGTACGCGCGAGCGGCCATCGGCGCTCCAGCGGCGGCCGGCGTGCCGAGGTGCTGGAGGTCGACGTCGAAACGCCCAGTGCGCTGACCGTCGACCTCGGCCAGAGCCACGCCGCGCTGGCCATCACCGATCTGCGCGGAACCGTGCTCGCGCGCGATCACCATCGGTTGCCCGCGCGTCACGGTCCCGACGACGTCGTCCCGTTGCTGCTGCGCTCGGGCCGTGAGCTGCTCGACCGCGCCGGCCGCGGCGACACGTTGCGTGCCCTGGCGCTGTCGCTCCCCGGGCAGATCGACCACGACCGCGGCGTCACGGTCGCTCCGCCGACCATGCCCGACTGGAACGAGCGCCCACTGCGCGAACCGTTCGCCGACGCGTTCGGCGTCCCCGTCCTGCTGGAGAACGACGCCAACGCGCTGGCGTTCGGCGACTACTGCGCAATGGACAGGCCGGATTCGACGGTCGTCGGTGTCAAGGTCGGCACGGGTATCGGCGCGGGTGTCATCGTGTCCCGGCGGATCCACCGCGGGGAGAGCGGCACCGCCGGCGAGATGGGGCACATGCGCATCGAGGGAGACGACCGGCGGTGCGCGTGCGGCCGGCACGGCTGCGTGGCGGCGAGCGCCAGTGGTATGGCGCTCGTGCGGCAGCTGCGCCCGTCCGGGGCGCGTTCGATCGACGACGTCGTGCGCCGGGTCCGGGACGGCCACGGCGACGCCGTGCGCGCAGCTGCCGAGGCAGGGCGGCTCGTCGGCACGGTGCTCGCCACGGTCGTCACGATCGTCAACCCGCGGTACGTGCGCGTCGGCGGTGCGATCGGTGTGCTGGAACCGTTCCTCGACGCGTTGCGCGGCACGGTGGAGACGAACGCCCACGCGAGTGCGCTGCGGGGACTCGACATCGGCCCTTCCGGACTCGGCGAGGACGGCGCGTTCGCCGGTCTGGCGGGGCTCGTGGCCGACGAACTGCTCGCACCATCCACTGTGGACAATCGTGTCGGCGCGGGCTGACACGGCGAGGCGTCACCCGTCCCGGCGCCCCGGTGTGGCCTCGTCCCGGTATGCCGTGAGGCTGCGCAGATCCGGCCCGTCCGCCGTGCGGTAGGCCCGGAACCGGTGGGCGTGCGAGCGCGGTTTCCCGAACAGTTCGTCGGGCATGTCCTCGTCGACGCCCTCGATGACCACATCGTGCCCCTGGCCGGACCGTGTCCCACCGACATCCTCGGAGAAGACGCACACGCCGGTGGCCACATCGAGTCGCACCAGATAGGCGTCCGCGAACACCGTGCCGGGCGCCGGTTCGTGGTTCTCGGCGGCCTCGGATTCGGCCGAGTACAGCAGCGGGCAGCAGCCGCAGCGCGGGTCGTAGTACCGGGTCGTACGCAACCGCGCCTGCCATGCGGGCCTGCCGTGGTGTTCCACGGCGGTGAGGTCGAGAATCTCCGTGCCCGGCGCCGGGGTGCCCTCGTCGTCCCAGCCGTCGGCGAGCTCGTACGGGTCGAGCATCGCGACCCAGTGGTAGTCCTGGTACATCGGCGGTTCGAAGTCGAAGCGCACCGCGGGCACCTGGTCGGGAGCGCGGGACAGGAGACCGTGGTCGTCGAGCTCGACCGCAGGCGGCTCGGCGACGTCGGGGTCGGCCTGGCGCTGGAGAACGGCGCCGTCGAGGCTCTCGACCCGCAGTCTGCCGGGCCTGCGCACGGCGGCGCGTACGGTGTGGACCGCCCGGTCCTCGCCCGCGTGGCGCCTGCCGGTCGTGAACCGCAGCGCATGCCACCGCCACGGCGCCGACCGTGCCAGCGCGCGAAACCGTTCCTCCGTCGGGTCCATGCACCGTTGGTACCAGGCGAGCCGACGCCACGGCTAACACAATTGCAGGCATGGGAAGTGCCGAGCTGTTGACCGACGCCTTCGGGCGGGTCCGAGAAATCATCCGGGAGGTCGTCGAAGGGCTGGACGCCGAAGCGCTGGCCGAACGCCTCGACGCCGACGCCAACTCGATCGGGTGGCTCGTGTGGCATCTGACCCGCGTGCAGGACGACCACATCGCCGACGTCGCCGGCCGCGAACAGCGGTGGACTGCCGACGGCTGGTTCGAACGCTTCGGACTGCCGTTTCCGCCCGGCGACATCGGGTACGGCCACTCCAGTGCGGACGTCGCCGCAGTCCGGGCGAGCGATCCGGACCTGCTCGTCGGCTACCACGAGGCGGTGCATGCGCAGACCGTCGACTACCTCGCCGGAATCACCGACCCCGACCTCGACGTGGTCGTCGACGAGTCATGGGATCCGCCCACCACGCTGGGCGTGCGGCTGGTCAGCGTCGTCGGCGACACGATGCAGCACGCGGGCCAGGCGGAGTTCGTCCGCGGAATCCTGCTCCGGCGGTGACGGGACGGGCCGGCTGAGCGTCGAGTTGTCCCGAATCGTTCACCCGGAGTGATCCCGACCCTTAGGCTCTCCCTGCCGAGGTGCAGGAGCGTCGTGGAGGTCGGTCGACATGTCGACGGAGCAGCGGACCGCGTCGCTGACCGTGACACCGGGGTGGATCGGCGGCATCGCGCTGAGCGGGACCGGCGCCGGGCTGGCCACGGCGGCACTGACGTTGCCGTGGCTGCGGGCCGAGATCGCGGCCGACTCGCTGGAGATGCCTGTCACGGCCATCGCCGGGTACGGACCCGTGGTCGCCGTGCTCCTCGTGCTGACGGGCGTGCTCGCGGGCGTCGGCTTCGTGACCTCCCGGCGGGCTTCCCTGCTGACGGCCGCCGCAGCCATCATGCTCGGGTCGGCGATGCCGATGGTGGTGCTGTGGACCGGATGGCAGCCCCCGAGGTCGGCGTTGCTCGGTGCGATCGGGACGGTCGCTCCGGACCGGGCCGCCATGATCGCACCGGACGTGCCGATCACGGTCGTGCCGATGCAGGGCACCGTCCTGTACGTCCTCGGGCTGCTCCTGATCAGCGCGGGTACAGCCGTGGCAGCGGGCAACACCCCGGGCGGCCTTACCGTCACGCCTTCTCAGGTGGCCAGTGCGAAGCCGCGGGTGTGCGCCGTACTGAGCTGGGCCGCCGTCGCCGTCGCGGCGCCACTGGCGGTGGTATCGCTGTCGCTGGAGTGGTTCGAGATCGAAGGACGCTGGGACCTGCCCACGGTCGTCGACGGCTGGCGCACGGTGTACCGCATCGGGCTGGTGCTGGTCCTCGCCGGCCTGCTCGGCACCTTGGCGACGTCGGGGGCGGCCAGGCGCGTGTGGCGAGTCATCGGGTTGTTCTGCACGTTCGCGATCGGCTACGTGCTGATCATCAACGGGTGGGTACTCGCTGATCCGGCAGGGTTCTTCAGCAGTCCGGACGTCGACTCCGAACCGATCGTCGCGGGCCGCGCCTACCTGGCGGCCATCGGCGCGGTGCTGTTGTTGCTGCTGGCCTTCCTGCTCGGGCCGGGCACGGAACCCTCCGTGGCCACCGAGAACGGCGACGCGGGCGAACCACCCGAGACCGACGACGGTGCCCCGGAATCGCCGGACTCCGTCGGCACCACCGGCACCACCGGCACCACCGGTAGCGCCGGAACCAGCGAAACCACGGGAACCACGGACATCGCCGAAGTCACGGACACCACAGGCACTGCCGACACCACTGGCACCGCCGACACCACACGCACCGATGCCGCGGGTTCGGGGACGGCGAGGTCGACGTCGTGAGCGGGGCGAGGAACCGACGCGGCATGGCGGGCACGCGGATGCGGCCACAGCCGCGGCAGCGGAAGTCGTCGTGGTTGCGGTCGGCGTGGGCGAAAGTCCGGGCCGGGTTCACCTGGACGAGAGCTGCCGTCGTGGGGGTGCTGACGCTGGTCGCGACGACGGCGACGATCCCGGGTGCGTATCCCTGGCTGCACGACAACGCCCGTGACCTCTTCGGCGAGGAAGCGCTCACCACGGAGGGCGAGGCGAAGCCGGACCTGCTCGCGGGCGCCTACTGGGCCACCGACGAGGTCGTCACGGCCTCTGCGGACTGGCGCGTGTTCGACCGGATCAGCTCGTCCGGTGCGCAGATGGGCACGTCGGGCCACATCGTGAAGCTGCACAGCAACCGGGCCGCGCGGATCGTCATCGAGGGGCTCACGGCCGTCGTCGAACAGCGCCGGGAGCCGCTGTCAGGGACGGCGTACCTCGCCGACCCGCAGGGCGGCGACATGGAAGCGCTGCTCGTGGACATCCCGCTCGACCGGGGTGGCAGGGAGGTCCCCGCACTCGTGCGGCGCGACGGTGGCCAGCCGCGGCCCTACGGCGTCGACGGCAAGATCCGCTACCTCGAGCAGGGAGTGGCGGAACAGCTGCTCATCAAGGCTTCCACCGAGAACTGCCATTGCACGTGGCGGCTGCGGATCGACTACTCCTACCGCGGCGAGACGGGACAGGTCGTGGTGCCGCCGCGCGGGCAACCGGCGTTCGAGACGACGGCGTGGACGCGGCACAAGGTGGAGTACGACATGCACAGTGCCGAGGACCGGGTACCGCGGCGCCACGATTGCGTGCGTGATCCGCACAGTTGCCGCCGCGAACCCTGACGCCGAGCCGAGACCGGGTTCCGTGCCGGCCTCGACGCCGGCACGGAACCTGCCGCGGCGATCCGGAGCGCGCTGCGTCCTGCCGCGTGCGGCTACTTCTTCGCGGCGGCCTTCTGAGCCTTCTTGAAGTCGCGCACCTCGGCGAGCGTTTCCGGGTCGACGACGTCGGCGATGGAGCGGCGCGCTCCCTCCTCGCCGTACGCTCCCGCGGCCTCCCGCCAGCCGTCGGGCTGCACATCGCGCTGTTTGCCGAGCAGCGCCAGGAAGATGCGTGCCTTCTGGTCGCCGAACCCGGGCAGGGCTTTGAGCCGCTTGAGGACTTCCTTGCCGTCCGGGTCGGCGTAGGTCCACAGTTCGGCCGTGTCGCCGTCGTAGTGGTCGACGATGTAGCGGGCCAGTGCGTGGAGCCGCTTACCCATCGACGCGCCGTACCGGTGGATCGCAGGCTTGGTCACGCACAGTTCCACGAAGGAGTCGACGTCCATCTCGGCGATTTTGTGGACGTCGAAGCCGCTCATCCGTTCCTGCAGCTTCCGCGGCCCCGCGAAGGCCACCTCCATGGCCACCTGCTGATCCAGCAGCATGCCGCTGAGCAGGGCGAACGGGTCTTCGGAGAGCAGCTTGTCGGCGTCGGCGTCGCCGGTGAGGTGCAGCGTGGACATGGCGCCATTTTCGCACGCAGTGTCGGCAACGGCGGCACGAACCGGCGCGTGCTCGCCGGGTCCACGACGAGCCGGGGTCACGACGAGCCGGGTTCACGAACACGTGGGAGGTCGCACGGCCACGGGGATCGAGGAGAATGCCGGCTGTATCGCTCGCGAGGAATGTCGACAAAGCTGTGATCCGCCTGGCGCCGCTGTTCGGCGCCAGGGTGTTACGGCCACCACGGCGATCCGACACCGACAGCGACGGCGGGCACACGCAAAGTTGTCACCGTTCGGCCTCTCGCGTCGGGCGACGGGTGCCACTAACGTGCTGTGCGGTGGCTCTGCGGCGACGCCGCAATCCCGGCGATCGTCGCCGGGATTGTCGCGCGTACGGCCGTGTCTTTAGCACAGCCGCAGTCCTGATCGGTAGCTCGCTGTCGCCATCGTCACGCACGTTTCTGCGTTGTTGCAGGTTAATCGGGTGATCGAGCGCGTTGCATGCTGATACCGGAACGCAGACCTGTTAGATTGCTTGAATATGTCCGGAAAGCACACAAAGCGTGCCAACGGCGATAATGATTCGGCGGGCCACGTGGTGATCGAACCACCAGCGGCGGATGACGGCGCGGCCCTCTGGCGAATAGCGCGTGATTCACAAAAGCTGGACTTGAACTCGTCCTACGCCTACTTGCTGTGGTGCCGTGATTTCGCCGACACATCTGTCGTCGCCCGTGCCGACGGGGAACCCGTAGGATTCGTGATGGGCTATCGCAGGCCTGCGACGCCCGATTCGTTGCTGGTCTGGCAGGTCGCCGTCGACGATTCGCAACGAGGTCGCGGCCTTGCCGGAAAGATGCTGGACGCGCTGTTCGAGCGCGCCGTTCCCGACGGCGTCCGTTACCTCGACACCACCATCACGCCGGACAACGACGCGTCGATCCGGCTGTTCACGTCGTTCGCGAAGCGCTGGGACGCGACGCTGGAACGGTCCGAGTTCCTTGCGGCGGCCGAATTCCCGGAGCCGCACGAGCCGGAGGACCTGTTCCGCGTCGGCCCGTTGACCGCGCCCGCCGACTGAATCGCCCGGCGTCAGCCGGCACAAACCGAGATTTGCCTGAAAAGCAGGAGCTGAAAACACGTGAGCATCTTCGAAAAGCTCGAGTCCGAGGTGCGGAGCTATAGCCGCGGCTGGCCCGTGGTCTTCGACAAGGCGCAGGGAAGCTGGATCTACTCCGAGGACGGCAAGCCGTACCTGGACTTCTTCGCCGGTGCCGGTGCCCTCAACTACGGGCACAACAACCCGGCGCTCAAAGAGGCGCTGATCGACTACATTTCCCGCGACGGCGTCACGCACTCGCTGGACATGTTCACCTCGGCGAAGCGGGATTTCCTGGAGTCGCTGGACGAGCAGATCCTGCAGCCGCGGAACATGGAGTACAAGGTCATCTTCCCCGGCCCCGGCGGCGCCAACGCCGTCGAGGGCGCGCTGAAGCTGGCGCGCAAGGTGACCGGCCGCGAGTCGGTCATCAACTTCACCAACGCGTTCCACGGCATGACCCTCGGTGCGCTGTCGGTGACCGGTAACTCGATGAAGCGCGGCGCCGCGGGTATCCCGCTCGTGCACGCCACGCCGATGCCGTTCGACAAGTACTTCGACGGCGAGTTCCCCGACTTCTTCTACTTCGAGCGTCTTCTCGAGGACTCCGGCTCGGGCCTCAACGAGCCCGCGGCCGTGATCGTCGAGAGCGTGCAGGGCGAAGGCGGCATCAACGCCGCGCGCCTCGAATGGCTCAAGGGCCTTTCCGACCTGTGCAAGAAGCACGGCATTCTGCTGATCCTGGACGACGTGCAGATGGGATGTGGCCGTACCGGCCCGTTCTTCAGCTTCGAGGAAGCCGGTATCGAACCGGACATGATCTGCCTGTCCAAGTCGATCGGCGGTTACGGCCTGCCGATGGCGATCACACTCGTGCGCCCGGACCTCGACGTCTGGTCTCCCGGCGAGCACAACGGCACGTTCCGCGGCATCAGCCCTGCGTTCGTGACGGCCGCCGCGGCGCTGCGCACCTACTGGTCCGACGACACCCTCGAGAAGTCGACCAAGGAGAAGGGCGAGCGCATCGGCGCCAGGTTCCGCAAGCTCGTCGAGGAGTATCCGGACGCCGAGCTCATGGCCAAGGGCCGGGGCCTGGCGCGCGGCCTCGAATTCGGCAGCGGTGAGGCTGCGGGCAAGGTCGCGGCCGCCGCCTTCGATCGGGGTCTGCTGCTGGAGACGTCCGGTCCGAGCGACGAGGTCGTCAAGCTGCTGCCGCCGCTGACGCTCACCGACGAGGAGCTCGACAAGGGTCTGGAGATCATCTCCGAATCCGTCGAGTCGGTGCTGTCCCGCTGACGTCGTCCGACAGGCCCCGTGCCGCCGCGCATCACTTCCGCAGCGGCGGCCGGTACCCCACGAAACGGTGATTCACCGCCCGAGACGTCCCCTGACGTCAACCGGGCGGTGAATCATCGTCGAGGCCCCGGCGGCCACGCGACACGACGTCGAGCACAATCGTCGCTACCACCCGAGGAAACCCTGACCCGAGGAGTCGCATTGTTCGTCCGCACCATCGACGACATCACGGACACCGAAGCCGACATCAAGACCGAGAACTGGCGAAGCAAGCGCATCGTCCTCGCCAAGGACAAGCTCGGCTTCTCGGTGCACGAGACCACGCTCTACGCGGGCACAGTGAACGACTTCTGGTACGCCAACCACATCGAGGCCGTGTTCATCACTCAGGGTGAGGGCGAGGTCGAGGACAAGGCGACCGGCGAAGTCCACCAGCTGCGACCCGGCTCCATCTACGTGCTGAACAACGCGGACAAGCACCAGGTGCGCCCGCGGACGGAGATGAAAACCGTGTGCGTGTTCAACCCGCCGGTCACCGGCCGGGAGGTCCACGACGAGAACGGCGTCTACCCGCTGATCGTCGAAGAGGACTGATAGCTGCGTCACCGGCATTCGGTGGCGTAATCGGAAGGCTCCGCGGGAACCCGGTCGGTGTGAGCGGTCGTGATGCCACGACCCTCGCCCGGCCGGGTTCTTCGCGTTTCACGAGAGGAACAATCAGGAAGAAAACCAGAGAACGAGATTCGTAGGAGAAGAACGTGACTCTTGCGGACCGAATTTCCGGTATGTCCCAGAACACCGACGTGTCCTTCCGCGACGTCTATTCGGACGGCGGAACGGATGCCTACCCGACGCGGTTGAGTGCAGGGGAACCGCAACTGCTCGACCGGCCCGACCCCACCGTCTGGGCAAGTGCGGCCGACGGCCCGTTCGACCGCGACGAACTCGCCGCTCACGCCCGCAACGGCTACACGATCCTCGAAGGACTGATCACACCCGCCGAGGTGCAGGGTTACTGGCAGGAACTGGTCCGGCTCTCGGCGGACAGCGACCTCAAGAGCGACGAGCGCGTCGTCACCGAGAGGTCGTCCGGTGAGGTGCGGTCGATCTTCGAAGTCCACCGCATCAGCGAGCTGGTCGACCGGCTGGCCCGCGATCCGCGCATTCTCGACCGCGCGCAGCAGATCCTCGGTTCCGAGGTCTACCTGCACCAGAGCCGGGTCAACTACATGCCCGGTTTCCGCGGCAACGGCTTCTACTGGCACTCGGACTTCGAGACCTGGCACGCCGAGGACGGCATGCCGCAGCCACGGGCCGTCAGCTGCTCCATCGCGCTGACCGACAACTACCCGTACAACGGCGGCCTGATGGTGATGCCCGGATCGCACCGGACGTTCGTGCAGTGCGTCGGCGAAACGCCCGACGACCACTACAAGGCGTCGCTGAAGGAGCAGGAGATCGGCGTTCCGCGAGAGGACGACATCACCAAGCTCGCGGCCTCCTGTGGTATCGACCAGTTCACCGGGCCCGCCGGATCGACGTTGTTCTTCGACGCGAACATCATGCACGGGTCGGGCAACAACATCACGCCGTATCCGCGGTCCAACATCTTCCTCGTGTTCAACAGTGTGGAGAACGCGCCGGTCGAACCGTTCGCGGCCGGCAGTCCGCGGCCCTCGTTCATCGGTGCCCGCGACATCACGCCGCTGCACCGGTGAGCAGTGCACCGGAGAGAGCTGCATTGGTCAGCACTGCACCGGAGAGCGCTGTGCCGGTGAGTACTGCATTGGTCAGCACTGTGCCGGTGAATGCTGCTCCGGTGGACACTGCGCCGGCCGGAGCACGCACCGGTGACCGGTTGAACCATTGACAGGACCGAACCAGCGCAGTCGCCGGCCATCGGCGACAGGTTGCGTGAGGGGGTGGGTGTATTCGACCTTGCGCAGCCTGTTACCGTGTCGCCACCCCATCGCACAGCGATGGGCAGTCGTCCCCTAGCGGCTTGGTGACTCCTTTGCTCGGGGTGGGCGCCGCGTGTCCGCGGTGGAGGCGGCGAAGAACGAGGAGTACGGCCCCGCGCCATCAGATCGGGACTGATGGCACGGGGCCGTATTCTGTTTCGGCCGGGCTGCCGTTTTCCGCCTCCGGATCCCTTTCCGGCTCCGGACTCCGTTTCGCACCACGGCCACCGGCGGATTTCCGTGTAAGTCCGGATTCTCCGTTTTGCGAATGCCGGATGTGTGACCGGGTGCGATCAGTCGAACAGGCTCGTCTCGCCGTGGATGTCGAGCAGCTCGTACACCGGACGTCCGCGGCGGCCGTCGATCGTGGTGGTGCGGACCACCCGTAGCCGCGCTGTGACGGGCCGGTCGAGGTTCACCTTGATCTGGTCGAGCAGGTCCGGCACGACCGCACCCTGGATCGTGCTGCCCGTGTCGCGTTCGAGGTAGAAGATCCGCCTGCGGGTGCGCACGCCGTCCAGCCTGCCGGTGACCGTCTCGTAGCCGACGTCCTCACGCGACTCCCGCAGGCTGTTGTGTAGCACGCGCGCCTGCTCGGTGGTCATGCTGCGCGTGACCTCTTCACCCGCCGTCGGCGTCAGCGTGAGCCCCAGGCTGGAGGTCTTGGTGACGGCGCTGACGACATCGCTCACCGCGTTGCGGATCGTGTCGCGCTGCAGCAGCACCGCGTCGAGCGCACCGTCGTCGGAACCGTTGATCGGCAGGAAGTCGCACAACTCCTTCACGGCCCGTTCCGACAACGTCTCGATGCCGTCGTTGATCAGCGCGTCCGGATCGGACGTCTCGGGGAACCCGAAGAACAACGCGTTGCCCGCCTGGCCGCGCTGCAGCAGCGGAGCCTTCTCCCTGTCGGCAGGCTGTACGTAGGTGATCTCGCCCTGCGGATTGCGGACGATGTGGCCGACCTTCGCGGTCGCGTCCTGCAACGCACGGCTGATGTCGGAGAACGCGTAGGCGTCCATGCGCGGTGAATCGAGCATCGACACCCGCAACAGCGCCGACCGGCTCGGCCGCTCGAACTTCGCGTGCGCGGCGCGGGCCGACGCGCGCGCCAGATCGTCCAGCCAGGTGCCGCCGGGAATCGCATCGGCGACGTCTTCGAAACTCACCACGTCACCTCCGCGAACCCCTTGAACATGCCGTGGACCGGTCCACGGGCCCACGTCGGTTCCCACGTCTCTTCGTCCCCCGGACGGCAGAGGAACCCGTCGAGCAGGCCGCTCATCGGGCGGACCCGGTCCAGGTACATCGCAGGCTGCTCCGCGATCACGCCGTTGAGCGTGAGCATCCCGTACAGCGCCTCCCGCGCGGGCCCGGTCAGACGTTTGAGGCTTCCCCACTCGTCCGGGATGAGCAGCACGTCGATGTCGCGGGGCACGTTCTCGGTGCGCACGGCTATTTCCCCGGAGATCCACGCCCTGCCCGACGGGATGAGCCCGCCGACGACGCCGAGGTAACCGGACAGCGCGCTGAACAGCACCTCGCGCTCGTTGCGGTGCGGGGCGTCCCACACGAACCTCTCGTAGAGGTCGGACAGATCGGCGGGGTGTCGCCCCGGGGGCAGAACGTTGTCCGGTGTCCAGTAGGGGAGCGGCATCCACGTTCCTTACATCGCCGACGAAGCGCCGAAGCGGCTCAGCGAACTTATCAGCCGCCACGGAGCGCGAGGTCAGCCGCCTGAACGGGGGATGCGGTGCTCAGTGGCCCACTCGTCGGCCTCGTCCGGCCACTCGTTGCGGGCGTGCCATGCGCGCCGCGACGGCAGCGTTCCCGACGTCCGGCCGCTGCCGGTGGTCTCGTCGAGGATGCCGATGACGTGGTTGTCGCCGCCGTCGCCGGCGGTGGACCGTGCCGGTTCGACGTCGGGAGTACGCGGAGCGCGCCGACGGCCGCGGTGCTGACCGGGCACCTGCGCGTGGTGGGGCTGCTGTCCGGTGGCCTCCTCCGCGCGCTGCCCGGCCCCCGGGATCTCGACAGGAGCGCTGTACGCGGGGGAGCCGGGTTCCAGCGAGCCGGGTTCCACCGGTGCGAACGTCGCCGTCCCGCCCATCGAGCGTGCGGACCTCGGCGCTGCCGACGTGGTTTCTGCCGACGTCGAGACCGGGCCGTCGTCGGCGGGGCGGGCGTCAGCGGTGGCACGGGCGTCGGCGTCGCGCCTGCGACGCGCGGGCCAGGTCAGCAGCGCTCCGGCCAGTGCGCCGAGCGCGAACGCGGCGAGCAGCCAGAGCCAGATCTGTCCGAACAACCACAGCATGGGCGTTTCCCTCCTCGTTGTCCTAGTCGGCGTCAGGCCGGCGGTCGTCGGCGTCAGCGCACGTGGATCTCCACTCGTCGGTTCGCCCGGTCCGACTCGCCGTCGTCGCCGTCGTCGACGGGCCTGCTGTCGCCGTGGCCGACAGTCGTCAGGCGGTCTCGCGGGATACCGGCGTCCGCCAGCTCGGTGGCGACGGCGTCCGCGCGTTCGCGCGACAGCTCGCGGGCTTCGTCGCTGTCGAGATTCGGTACCTCCGCGACGTGGCCCGCCACCTCGAACCGCAGGGTGGTCGGCGCCGAACGCAGGATGTCCGCCACGTGCGTGACGGCGCGGCTGCCGCTGCTGGTGAGTTCGTCGCCGTACGGGGCGAACCGAATCGGCGTTCGCTGCAGGGCGCTGTCGATCGCCTGTTGCGTCCGTGCCGCCGCCCGGCCGGTCTGCGCCTCCTGCACGTCGACCGCCCCGACACCTTCGAGGTCGTCGACGACCGTGCGGGCGCGCTCACCGCGGCCCTGCGGGACGTCCGACACCGTGACGTCGCGCCCGTCGATCGTCACGCTGGGCGCGCGCATCCCGGCATCGCGCAACGCGGCCTGCGCCTCGTCACGCAGGTCGTGCTCGATCCGGTCGGCTGTCGCCCACGTCGCGCCGAAGGCCAGCAGCCCCGACACGGCGAACGCGAGCGGAATCAGCCAGAACCGCCCATTCTTCCCGGCCATGCACCGACGATAGGCGCGGGCCAACCACCTCGCGAACGCAGCGACGGGTGTGACGCATGTGAGTGGGCGTCTCGGCGCGGGGCGTGTCCGGGGTCGCGGGGCGGGTGCGCGGCTCGGCGACCGTGACGGGCGAGGACTTCAGACGTGTCCGGTGTCGTGCGCCGGGGCAGTGGCGCGGGAGCAGCGGCGCGGGTCCAGTGGCGCGGGTCCAGCGGCGCGGCAGCCGTGGTGCGGGTGTCGTCGGGTGCGAGCGCGGGGCTGGACCATCGCCCGGCTACCGCTGCCCGGCTACCGCCGCCCGCCGGAAACGGACGGCGTCGGCGACGAACACGCCCGACGAGCGCTCGAGAATCCGCAAAACGGCCCCTTGGATGCGGTCGCGCGTCAGTGTGTCGATGAGGGGCGGCGGTCGAGTGACCGGTGGGCGCAACTTCGGCTCCGGAACCTGCGACACGGGCCCCGGAAAACGCAACACGGCCTCCGGAATCCGCAACACGGGTCCCGGAGGCCGCAACACGCGGTGGGTCAGTTCTCGGCGGGGTCGACCAGGGAGGAGCGGGTGACGGCCGAGGGCGCCGTGGCCGCCGCAGCAGTGGCCGCCGACGCCGTGGCCGTTGCGGTTGCGGAGGCCGTAGACGCGGTGGTGGTTCCGGCGACCTGCTGGCACAGCTGCGCCGAGACCGCAGATTCGCGCAGCGGGGCCAGCCGGGGGCGCTTCGGGGTGATGCCGTCGCCGAGCGATTCGCCGCGCAGTTGCCGGCGGATCCACGGCAGCAGGTGCGCCCTGGTCCACTCGAGGTCGCTGCGGCGGAGCATGAGCCAGTTCGGGTCGCCGTCGGTCTCCGGCCACGGTTCACGCCAGTCCTGCGCCGTGGGCACGCCCAGCACCTCCGCGGTGCGAAGTGCGATCCGCCGGTGCGCCTCGGGCGTGAAGTGCAGCCGGTCGTCGCTCCACGCGCGGATGTCGTGCAATGTGTCCATGGACCAGAGGTCGACGATCTTCGTATCGTGCCGGTCGGCGATCGCGCGCAGGTGCGCGTTGTAGATCGCGACCTTGCCCCGCAGCATGTTGATCACCGACATGCTCTTCGTGTCGGGTCCGGTGAAGATCAGCACCTCGATGCCCGCGGCACGGAGCGCGGCGATGCCGTCCTCGAACTCGGCGGCCTTCGCGTCGACGTCGGCGCCGGGCACGATGATGTCGTTGCCGCCCGCGCACACCGTGACCAGGTCGGGCTTGGTCTCCAGCGCCACCGGCAGCTGCTCGGTCATGATCTCGGTCAGCATCTTGCCGCGGATGGCGAGATTGGCGTACGCGAAGTCGGGGGAGCCGTCGGCGAGGATCTCGGCGAGCCGGTCGGCCCAGCCGCGGTACGTGCCGTCGGGTCGCTCGTCGTTCATGCCCTCGGTGAAGCTGTCCCCGATCGCAACGAAGCTGCGGTATCCGGTCACGACGTCTCCCTCCGCCCTGTACGCGCATTCTCCCAGTTGATCAACAACCGGCCGGAGGCGCGTTCTTCCCCGAGGGGCCTGCGTCGCGGGCGCCGGTCGGACCAAGACTGCCAGTCTCCTCCTCCGAGGGGATCTACGCAGCCGTAATGTGGGCACCGGAGGGTTGGGTGTGGTGAAGGTAACGTGGGCGGAACCGGCGATGCGGGTGCGCGGAATCAGGCAGGGTGGAGATCGTGAGTGACACGCCGCCGCACGAGCCTCCCGGCGAGGTGCCACCGCGCCGCGAGCAGGCTCCGCACACCGACGCAGCCGAGCGCAGCGAACAGGCACCGCAGCGCGGGACGGACCGACGTCGCGAGTCGCTGGCGAGCCTGTTGGGCGGGCGCAAGGGTGCGATCGATGCGAGCCTGCCGCCGGTGGCGTTCGTCGTCGGCTGGCTCGTGTCGGGTTCGTCGATCGGCTGGGGTGCGGCTGCCGCGATCGCGCTGAGCGTGGTCATCGGCTGTTTCCGGCTCGCCCGCGGCGACAAGGTCAGGGCGGTGCTGATCAGCCTGGCCGCTGTCGTGCTCGCAGCATTGATCGCCCTGCGCACCGGCCGTGCGCAGGACTTCTTCCTCATTCAGTTGCTGTCCAATGTGGCCAGCGCGCTCGCGTGGGCCGTGAGTATCGCGATCCGGTGGCCGTTGCTCGGCGTGGTCGTCGGCACCGTGCTCGGGCAGAAGACGCGTTGGCGGTCGGATCCGGATCTGCTGCGGGCGTACTCGCGCGCGAGCTGGGTGTGGGTGTTCGGCCAGTACACGCTGCGTATCGCGGTGTTCGGCGTGCTGTGGTGGGCCGGGGAGGTCGTCGCCCTCGGTGTCGCGCGCACGGTGCTGTCGTGGCCGCTGGTCGCGCTGACCGTCGGGGTGAGCGGTTGGGTGCTGCATCGTTCGTTGCCGGCGGAACACCCGGGGCTGCGGCATCCCGTGCCGCCCGCGGCGCGCGAAGCGGGGGCGTCCGACGGTGACCCGGCCGACGGGGAGTCGTCCGACGCCCCGGGGCAGTCCCACAAGGAGTCGGGGTGGTCCTGCGGGGATACCGGGACCTCGACGGAGGCAACCGAGGGTAGAGCGGCGGACGCGATCGATTCGGACGCATCCCCCGGTGGTACGAACGCGCGGTCCGCACCACCGGGGTGCGACAGGTAGGCGGCCCCCGGCGAGGGGGGAGGTCCGGGGGCCGCCGGTCACCCTACTCTGTTCGGGTGAGGTATGCGGCGACCGAACCCCCTTAGCGCGGCGAGCCACGCGGCGCCCAGCACCCCGTCCTTGCTTTCTCGCACGTCACGGTCGCGCAGGCGATCGTGGATGCGCATACGCACCGGGCTGGCTGCCCCGAGGACGCTGCCGACGAGCACGATCGGCGTGGTCTCGTCGCTGTCGCGGGCCGCGAGAGCGATGTCGATCAGCCGGTCAGCGGCGTCGTCGGCGATGCGCGCCGCGACGGGGTCGGACTCCACCGCCGCGCTCACGAGTGGTGCGAACCGGGCCAGCTGGACGGGCGGCTCCCCGTTGACGACGGTGATGAGCAAGTGGAACGCGCGCGGCGCCGCGGGATCGACCCCGGCTTCCGACAATACCGACGACGTCAGCTCACCGAGTGGATCGCCCCTGGTCAGTGCGTCGAGCGTGGCTCGGACCGCCTCCCTGCCGATCCAGAAACCCGATCCCTCGTCGCCGAGCAGCCAGCCGTAACCGCCGGAGACCGACACCATCTGCCGGTCGCGGATCCGTCCAGCGATCGATCCCGTGCCTGCGACGAGGACCGTGCCGTCCGGCGCGTCCGTGGCCGACGCGAACGCCGTCTCGGCGTCGGAGACCACGTGCGGCGTGACGTCGAAGCCCGCCTCCCGCCACGTCCGTTCGAACAGCGATGCGACGGCCGGGTCGGTCAGCTTGCTCGAACCCGCCATCCCGACGACGCACTCGCCCAGTTCGGCGCGGTCGAGGTCGATGGTGGCCGCGGCGACGGCCTCGGCGATGGCGGACGCGGCCTTCTCCGGCGGGTGCGAGTTGGGGTTCGCACCGCCCGCGCGGCCGGTGCCGAGCACGCGCATGCCGGCGTCGACCGCGCACGCCCTGGTGCTGGTGCCGCCCGCGTCCACTCCGACGACGTACATCAGCGGGTCTTCGTCACTTTGTGCAGGCCACGCGGGTTGTCGGGGTTGCCGCCCCTGGCGAGCGACAGGTGCAGCGCCAGCCGCTGCACCGGAAGGATCTCCAGGATCGGTGCCACCTCTTCGGCCGTTTCGGGGACGTCGATGCGCAGCGCCGCGGGCATCGAGGACGCCGCCGAGCCGACCGCGAGCACGTCCGCGCCGCGCTCGCCGACCGCACGCAGCACGTCGCCCATCACCTCGCCACCGCGGCCGACGCTGGCCATGCCCAGCACGGCCGTCTCCTCGTCGACGGCCGCGACCGGCCCGTGCAACAGGTCCGCACCGCTGTAGGCGTGCGTCTGCAGGTAACTCGTCTCGGCGAGTTTCAGCGACGATTCAAGGGCCGAGGCGTACGAGTAGCCACGGGCGGCCGCGATCACCCGGTCGGCGAAGCGGTACCGGTCCACGGCGCGGGAGACCTGGTCGGCCGAGTCGCGCAACGTGGCCTCGGCGCGCTCGCCGATGTCGGCGACCGCGCCGCCGTCGCCGCCGCGAATGGCGTCGACCAGCAGATACAGCGTCAGCAGCGTCGCCGTGTACGTCTTCGTGGCCGCGACGGCCTTCTCCTCGCCTGCGCCGATGTCCACGGCGAGATCCGCGGCCGAGAACAGTTCCGACGACCGTGTGTTGCTGACCGCGACCGTGCGTGCACCGGCCTCGCTCGCCGCCCGGGTCACCTCGAGCAGGTCGGGGGAACCGCCGCTCTGGCTGACCGAGACGACGAGGACGTCCCGCAGGTCGGGGCGCGCGCCGTAGAGCGTCGTCGTCGAAGGCGACACCAGTCCGACCGGAATGCCGAGGAGCACTTCGATCAGGTATTTCGCGTAGATCGCGGCGTGGTCGCTGGAGCCGCGGGCCGCCAGTAGTGCGAACCGCGGACGGTGCCGGGCGATGTCGGCTGCGACGGCCGCGATCTCGGCGCGATGCTCGGCGATCGTGGCCAGCATGTCGGGCTGCTGGTCGATCTCCGCGGTCATCAGCGCGCCGGGCTGCGCATCGGTCACGATGCTCCTCTCAAATCCCCGTTAAGGTCTAGACCAATACTAGACAGGTTGAACATGGGCCGCGAAGGGTAGTTTGGCGGGTAAGGCGTTTCGGGGCGCTGGAGTGGAGGAGTCGCCATGTTGGAGGTTTCCGGAGCCAAGGGCGGTACGGCAACCGTCGCACGAGGAGGACGGGAGCCGAAGTACTGGGCTCTCAAGCAGCATCTGCTGGATCAGCTGGATTCGCTACCCCCGGGGGCACCGATCCCCACGGAGCGTGCGCTCGCCGGCGAGTTCCACGTCTCCCGCACGACGGTCCGGCAGGCGCTGGCGGACCTGACCGCGGAGGGCAGGCTGCATCGGGTGCAGGGCAAGGGCACGTTCGCCGCTGAGCCGAAGGTGGCGCAGCGGCTGCAGCTCTCGTCCTACACCGAGGACATGCTGGCGCAGGGGCTGGAACCCTCGTCGCAGTTGCTCGAGGTGGACGAGGTGTTCGCGGAGGGTGACCTGCCGAAACTGCTCGGTATCCGTACCGGCGCGAAGGTGCTGTTGTTGCGGAGGCTGCGGCTCGCCGACGACGAGCCGATGGCACTCGAGACGACACATCTTCCGCTTGCGCGGTTCCGCGGGCTGAAGCGGCAGATGATCGAGGGCGGGTCGCTGTACGAGGCGCTCGCCGAGCGGTACGGCGTCGAGATGGACCGGGCCGAGGAGACGATCGAGACCTCGCTCGCCGGTCCGGAGGAGGCCGAACTGCTGGGCGCCGACGTCGGTGTCCCGGTGCTGCTGCTGAACCGGCAGACGTTCGGTTCCGACGGCAAGCCGGTCGAGTTCGTCCGGTCGATCTATCGCGGTGATCGCTACAAGTTCGTCACCACCCTCACGAGGCCGTAGCCGGTCGCGGTGCTTCACCGTGGCTTTACCGTCCTATGTGGACGTCGGCAGGGTGTCCGCGCTCACGCGAATAGTTCTCGCTTTTCCGAAACGACGGGACCACCGAATGCGATGCATTGGGTAAGGGCGAGGGATGTGAGCGCGGACCAGAGGGGCTATGACCGACGACGACAGGATTCACGAAGACAGCAGAGCACGGAGAGTCGGACAGGGGGGCGCGGCAGGCCGCGGTGCCGCGGACGGCACGGTGCCACACGCCGCGGCAGGCGGTGCGGCAGCCGACGGCGGTGCTAGGGCAGCCGACGGTACTGCAGCCGACCATGCCGCAGCCGACCGTGCTGCAGCCGACGCCGGCAATGCGGCGGGCGAGGAGAAGGAGAAGTCCGGGCTGCGGCCCGCTCCGGTCATCGCGGGCGGGATCGCGGCGACTACGGCGGCCTTCCTGTGCTCGTTCTTCGGCGTGTACGGGACGGTCATCGGTGCGGGCGCGATCAGCGTGCTGAGCACCGTCGGCAGCGAGCTGTACCTGCGTTCGATCCGCCGTTCCAGGGAGGCCGCGCGCAAGGCGAAGGCCAAGGCCGCGGCGCTCGCCGAGGCGAAGACCGGAGGCCGGGCGCGGGGCCGCACCGCGGTGTTGCGCTTGCCCGCGACGCAGCAGGGCTCGACGGCGGGGCCGACGACGCGCAGGATCCTGTCGAACGCGGACCAGCCCACCGACCGGCTCCCCGTCGGCAGCCTCACGGCTGTGCAACGGGCGGACGCTGACGCGGACCCGGCGTCGGAAAGGTCGAACGGGATGCGCGACCTGCTCCGGCGGCGGTGGCCGGTGCTGGCAGCGACCAGCGTCGTGGTGTTCGGCATCGGAATGCTGGTGCTCACCGGTTTCGAGCTGGCCACGGGCGGTTCGCTGAACGGTCAGGGGCGCAGCACGGTCGGTGCGATCGTCGGCGACCGCGGTCCGTCCGATTCCGAGGACGGCGTCAGGGACGGACGCGACGGCGACGCGCCCGCGACGACGGACGATCGCGCTCCCGTCGAGTCGGAGGATCCCACCGGCGAGGCCACTCCCACCGAGGAGGCGCCGCAGCCTTCGGAGGAACAGGAAGGTCAGCAGCCGGGCGAGGACCGGCCGACCGAGGAGCCGGAGCCGACCGACGAGCCGACGGATGTCGAGGAACCGGCGGACACGCCCGAGCAGCCCGCCGAACCCGAAGGGGACGAGGCAACGCCTGCACCCTGACCGGCACACCTGACCGCCGCGCCTCACCGGCGCCCGCCGTCGGCAGCAGGACACGCTCGAGGCCAACACGCGCGAGGCCAACACGCGCGAGGAGGCAGCCCCGCGTCGGAACGGCGTGTCCTGCGCCCGGCCGAGTGCAGGACACGCGGTGCTGAGTGCAGGACACGCGGTGCTGAGTGCAGGACACGCGGTGCCGAGTGCAGGACACGCGGGGCGGTCCCGGAGGACTACAGCAGCGAGGCGCGAAGGGTGGCTGCGGCCGACCGCGGGTCGTCGGCATCGGTGATGGCACGCACCACGACGGCGCGGTCGACGCCCGCGGTCCGTACCTCCGGCATGCGCTCGGCGTCGATACCACCGATCGCGAACCACGGTCGTTGCGAGTCGACCGTGTCCGCCACGTCCCGCACCAGATCGAGTCCCGGAGCGCTGCGGCCCGGTTTCGTCGGGGTCGGCCAGCACGGGCCCACACAGAAGTAGTCGACGCCCGGCTCGGACGCCGCTGCGCGAGCCTGGTCGAGCGAGTGTGTCGACCGGCCGATCACGGTGTCCTCGCCCACGACGCGGCGGGCGTGCGTCACCGGGAGGTCGTCCTGACCGAGGTGCAGCACGTCCGCTCCCGCCGCCAGCGCGATGTCGGCACGGTCGTTGACGGCCAGCAGCGCACCGCGGCGGGCGCAGACCTCGGCGAGCGTCTCGAGCGCGGCGAGTTCGTCGGCCGCCTCCATCGCGGGCTTCTCGCGCAGCTGGATGATGTCGACGCCGCCCGCGAGTGCCGCATCGGCGAACTCCGCGAGGTCGGGGCGCATCGGTGTGCACAGGTACAACCGCGCGTCGGAGAGGCGCGCGCGAATCCGATCACCGCTCAGGCCGGGCATGGCATCACGGTAGCGCGCCGCGGTAGGTTGGTGGTGTCCGCACGGGAGCCCTGCCGGGCTGAGAGGGAGCACCGGGCCGAGTCGCATCGGCGCTGACTCCGACCGTGGAACCTGATCCGGATCATGCCGGCGCAGGGAGCGTGAATCGTATGTCCGAGTTCGCCGTTCCGGCCTCGGTCGCAGGCGCGACCGAGGTGGCCGTGGTGGGAGGCGGGGTCGTCGGCCTCGCCGTCGCGTGGCGGGCCGTGTCCGCCGGGCACCGCGTGACGTTGTTCGATCCGGCGCCGGAACGCGCTGCCTCGCGGGTCGCGGGCGGCATGCTGGCGCCGGTGACCGAGGCGTGGCCCGGTGAGGAGGACGTGCTGGAGCTCGGCGAGGAGTCGCTGCGGCGTTGGCCCGCGTTCGCAGGGGAGCTGACGGCCTGCGGGCACGATCCGGCCCTTTCGACGTCCGGTACGGTCGTCGCCGCCTTCGACCGCGCCGACGCCGAAACCCTGCACACGCTCGCCGGTTACCTGCACGAGCTCGGCCGCGAGGCGACGTACGTGCCCGCGCGACAGCTGCGGCGGATCGAACCGGGCCTTGCGGGTGCGGTCACCGGAGGGCTCGTCGTACCCGGCGACCTCGCGGTCGACACCCGTCGCCTGCTGGCTGCGTTGCACGACGGCGCGGCGTCCCGTGGTGCGGTGACGGTGCCGGAGGAGGTCGTCGCAGTCGAGCCGGGTGTGGTGCGCACCGCGCGCGGCGAGTACCCGGCCGGGGCGATCGTGGTGGCCGCGGGCGCGTGGAGCCGGTCGCTGCTGCCGGACGTCGGCGCGCACATCCGGCCGTTGAAGGGCGAGGTCCTTCGGCTGCGCTCGCGGCGAACGACGCTGCCACCGCCGAGCGGCACGCTTCGCGCGATGGTCGAGGGCGAGCCCGTCTACCTCGTCCCGCGCGGCCGCGGTGAATCCGCCGACGGCGATCTCGTGGTCGGCGCGACACAGTACGAGGCGGGATTCGACACGGCCGTCACCGCACGCGGCGTGCGGCGGCTGCTGGATGCCGCCGAGCGCGTGTTCCCCGGCATCGCGGAGTACGAACTCGTCGAGACCGCTGCGGGCCTGCGCGCGGGCAGCGCCGACAATCTTCCGCTGCTGGGCGAGGTCGCCGACGGGGTGTACGCCGCGACCGGTCACCACCGCGGCGGGCTGCTGCTCGCGCCCGTCACGGCGGACGCCGTCGTCGCGTGGCTCGCCGGTGGCGAACCGCCGCCCGGCGTCGCGGCGGCCCATCCCGATCGTGTGAAGGAGCGGGTGTCATGAACATCCAGGTCAACGGCGAGGCCCGCGAGTTGCCCGACGGCAGCACAGTCGCGGGCGTGCTCGCCGCGCTGGACGTGCCCGAACAGGGCGTCGCCGTGGCCGTCGACGGAGTGGTGGTGCGCCGGGCCGAATGGCCCCGCACCGCCGTCGGCGACGGGGCGCACGTGGAGATCCTCACCGCCGTCCAGGGCGGTTGAGGGGACGGAGGCTGACATGACAGGCGATGCAGCAGGCGAGCCGACCGGCATGCTGGCGATCGGCGATCACAAGTTCACCTCGAGGCTGGTCATCGGCACCGGCGGGGCGGCGAACCTCGATGTTCTGGAACGCGCGCTCACCGCGTCGGGCACGGAGCTGACGACCGTCGCGATGCGCCGCGCCGATCTCGGCTCCGGTTCCGGGGTGCTGGACCTGTTGCGCAGGCTCGGCATCGCGGTGCTTCCCAACACCGCGGGTTGCCGTACCGCGGCCGAGGCGGTGCTGACGGCGCAGCTGGCGCGCGAGGCGCTCGGCACGGACCTGATCAAGCTCGAGGTTCACGCCGACGACCGCACCCTGCTGCCCGACCCGATCGAGACGGTCGACGCGGCTCAGCAGCTCACCGACGAGGGGTTCACGGTCCTCGCTTACACCAACGACGACCCGGTGACCGCCTTGCGGCTGGAGGAGGCGGGCTGCGCTGCCGTGATGCCGCTCGGTTCGCCCATCGGCACCGGCCTCGGCATCCGCAACCCGCACAACATCGAACTGATCGTCGCCCGCGCCGGCGTGCCCGTGGTCCTCGACGCCGGTATCGGCACGGCGTCCGATGCGACCCTGGCGATGGAACTCGGCTGCGACGCCGTGCTGCTGTCCACCGCCGTCACCCGTGCGCAGGATCCCGAGCGGATGGCGGCGGCGATGCGCGCGGGCGTCACCGCGGGCAGGCTCGCGCGCGAGGCGGGCCGGATTCCGCAGCGGTTCTGGGCGCAGGCGTCGAGCCCGCCGCGGTGAGGTGATCGCGTGCGGACGACTGAGCGGGACGGTTTCGGCGCCTCGTTCTCCTCGGTCGGGGGCGGGGAACGTATGGTGAACGCCCACTCGTGTGCGATCGAAGGAGCGTAGGTGACCACGCCGAACGATGTCCCGCATCGGCTGTTCCTGTCCATCGGGCGGCTGTCGCGAGCACTGCGGCAGGCCGGCGCGCCTGGGCCCGGCCACGGCGCGATCTCCGCGATGGCCACGCTCGACGTCCACGGTCCGCTCCGTCTCGGTGACCTCGCGTTGAAAGAGGGCGTCGCCGCGGCCACCATGTCGCGGATCGTGGCCACCCTCGTCGAGTCCGGTTTCGTGGCCCGCGAGCCCGACCCGATCGACCGCCGCGCCTGGCTCGCCGAGCTCACCGACGAAGGCAGGCGCACGCTCCACGATGTCCAGTCGGTGCGGATCAGGGAGCTGTGCGCCCGCATCGACCGCCTGTCCGACGACCGCAGGGCCGCCCTCGAGGCAGCGCTCCCGGCGTTGGAAGCCCTCCTGGACGAGGAATCCGACCCGACATAGCACCGCGTGTCCTGCGCCCACCCGTCGCCCGGCCGCCACCCCCAACGTCGCGCTGACGCGCGACTGCGCCTCCCGCGTGTCCTGCACTCAGCACCGCGTGTCCTGCGCCCGGGCCCCGTGTAGCGCCCGCCCGTCGCCCCACCGCCGCCCATCCGAGTGGTGCCGGTGCGAGCGGACGGGCGATCGTGGCGCAGGCGAACAACCGCCCGTGTTGCAGATCCGGGCTCGTGTTGCAGGTCCGGGGCCCGTGCCTGCCCGTTCGTCGCGGTGCAGCCGTGTCGGCGAGTCAGACCTCCGGGGCGAACTCCTCCGGTGCGAGACGCCAGAAGGCCGACACGGGGCCGATCTTCGCGCCCATCGGGTACGAGTGCTCGACCGCTTTGGTGACGAACGCCTTGGCGAACCGGGCGGCGTCGACCATCGACATGCCGCGCGCGAGCCCGGCCGTCAACGCCGAGGCCATCGCGTCGCCCGCGCCGTGCGTGTGTGGGGTGTCGTGCCGCGGGCCCGGCAGCTCGACGAACTCGGACCCGTCGTAGAGCAGGTCGACGCATTCGCTGTCCCGCACCAGGTGGCCGCTCTTGACCAGCACGTACCGCGGCCCGAGATCGTGCAGCGCGAGCGCGGCGTCGCGCATCTGCGCCCTGCCGGTGACGTCCATGCCGGTCAGCAACCGGACCTCGTCGAGGTTCGGAGTGAGCACCGTCGCGCGGGGCAGCAGCCGCTGACGCAGCGCGGTGAGGCCGCCTTCGTCGAACAGCGGATGGCCCGTCATCGACGCCGCGACCGGGTCGACGACGAACGGCACGCGGGCGTCGCGGCCGATCCCCGCGTCGTCGCAGGCGTCGGCGACCTCGTGGATGATCTCGGCCGACGCCAGCATGCCCGTTTTCGCGGCGTCGACACCCATGTCGCCGGCCACGGCGGCGATCTGTCCCGACACGATGCGTGCGGGGATGTCGGCCCGGTCGTGGACGCCCAGCGTGTTCTGCACCGTCACGGCCGTCACGGCGACGAGCCCGTGTACTCCGCACGTCAGGAACGTGCGCAGGTCGGACTGCAGTCCCGCGGCGCCGCCGGAGTCGGAGCCCGCGATCGTCAGCGCGGCAGGAGGTCGGGTGGTCATCCCTCCAGTGTCGCCTCCGCCTTCCGGATCAGGCCAGTGGGCGTCGGTATGAACACAGCGTGAACGATCGGTTCTGACGGGTCATCGGCGGCGGTGCCTCCTCGTACTCTGCCAACACCATGAAAATCGCGGAGACGCTGCAGACCGTCGCCTCGGTGCTGGGGTCGGACCAGGGTCTGCTGGTCATGTTGGTGCTGTCCGTGCTCGCGATCGCGGCGCCCTTCGCGGACCGCCACCTGATCCGCCGCAAACGCCTGTCGTACCGGGTGCTGTACAACTCGAAGCTCGGGGTGAGTCCCGACCTGGACGACGGGGACGTCTTCGGTGAGATTCCGCCCGGCGCCGACGCGGGCATGCACGAGCTCGCCGACAAGATGAGCCGGATGACGAGCGTCGTCGTGCGCCTGCGCAACGCGGGGATCGAGGACATCCGCTCGGAGGATCTGAGCAAGCATCCGCTGACGCTGGAGTTCGGTGGCCGGGTCATCTGGAACGCGCGGATCTCGGATCCCAGCGTGGAGACGCACCGGCTCGCGCACAAGCGGAGCCTGACCTTCCTGCCGGAGCCGAAGGCCGCGCCCGCACGCGGTGGCGACGTGTCCCCCGCGAATCTCGAGGAGGTGCGGACCACGTCGCGGCGCAAGCTGTGGCCGCGCCGGCGGGACGACGAAGAACAGTCCGCCGAGCCGAAACCGGAAACTCCACAGTGGACTCGCATCGAGTTGCACGACTTCTCGTTGCAGCGTAAGGAACAACTGAAGATCGCGGTCGTCCTGCGGGAACCCGGTGATACGGGCGAGCTCACCAAGGGCTTCGACGTGCAGGGGCAGCTGGACGGTGGCCGGATCGTCGACGAGAGCGACCAGGCGGGCGTGACGTGGCCCCGCGCTGCCGCGATGGTCGGCCTGCTTCTGGTGGGCGTGCTGTTGGCGACGTTGCTCGCCAACGCGTCGAAGCCCGCCGCGGACCCCGCGGTGGCGTGCGGCGACGGCGAGCTGACCGTGGTGGGCTCGAGCGCGTTCACACCCGCCGTCGAGAACATCGCCGAGGCATACGCGGCGGCGTGCCCCGGCTCGGCGATCACGACCAGGCCGACCGGCAGCAACGCCGGCGTGCGCGAGCTGATGAGCGACGACGTTCGGCCCGGTTCCACCGTCGCGCTGTCCGACGGGCTGGCCCGTCACGAGAGCGAGCAGCTGGAGGCGAACCCGCTCGCGGTGATCGTGTACACGCTCGTGGTCGACGAGTCCGTCGGCATCGACGAGTTGACCACGCAGCAGGTTCGCGGCATCTACACCGGCAGGTACCGCGACTGGGACGAACTCCGCCCCGGCCCGTCGGTGCCGATCCGGATCGTGGGCCGCGGCGGCGAATCCGGTTCGCGGACGACGTTCGAACAGCGCGTGCTGGGCAGGTCGGAGGGGCCGTTGACGTCCGACAGCTGCGACGGCGCCGACCGCGTCGCCGAGGCCGACATCGTGCGGTGCGAACGCGGCAGTGAACGCATCGTCCTCGACGAAGTGGCCAGTACCCGAGGAGCCATCGGCTACGTGGACGTCCCTTCGGCGAACGAAGCCCGCTCCGAGGGGCGCGCCCTCAGCGTCGTCGAACTGGACGGTGGATACCCCGATCCCGGCAACATTCCGGACGGCTATCCGTTCTGGACCATCGAGTACCTCTACACGAAGGGCGAGGCCGACCGGACGTCCCTGCAGTCCGGATTCCTCGAGTACCTGCGCAGTGGCACCGCGCGCGACGAGCTGCACAGTGCGGGTTACGTGCCGTGTGTGCGCAAGGACGGCAGGCTCCACGCCCTGTGTCGGTGGTAGAACCCGGCGCCTGCGCTCACGGGCTACGCCGATCGGCCGAATGCGGGTGCCTGCGGCCGTACGCTGCGGCGGTGAAAGGTGGCGACCTCGGCGTAACCGAACCGATCGCGTCGCCGGCGCTGAGCGGGTTCGTTCACCGGCGCTTCAGCGGGCCGCCCGATGACGATCACATGCGCGGTGTCGGGCGCTGCCAGTCTTCCTGCCATGACCCCATTACGGCAGGTGCCCCGGTCCCTCATTTCCGTCTCCACAGCGTGTGCGGTGTTGCTCGGCGGTGTCGCCGTCCCGCCCGCCGTCACGGCCGCCGTCCCCGCAACCGCATTCGACAATCCTGCGACCACGGCGCAGTCCGGCACCGTGCTCGCTCCCGGCGTGACCCACCGGCCGTTCACGGTCGAGACCACCGCAGGCGCCGTGCAGGGCCACGTGCTGACGGTCGACGTGCTGAAAGCGCGCCTCGGCCTGCTGCACCCCGACGCGGTCGCGCAGCGCGACGAGATCCCCGACATGGCGGGCGCCCAGGACGCGCTCGCGGGCGTGAACGGCGACTTCTTCAACATCAGCGACTCGCACGAGGGCGTCGAGCCGACGGGGTCGTCGGTCGGTCCCGCGATCACCGGCGGCGACGCGCTCAAGGGTGCGGTGCCCGACGGTCAGCGGTTCGGCCCCGCGTTGCCCGACGGCACCTCGACACGGGACGTGTTCGGCATGGGCGTCGACCGCAGGGTTCGGATGTCTACATTGGACGTCACCGGAACGGTCCGCACCGCCGACGGAGCCTTCGACGTCGACGGCATGAACCAGTACGCACTGCCCGAGAACGGCGTCGGCGTGTACACCACGGATTGGGGGCCGATGAGCAGGGTGCGTCCCACGTGTGGCACCGACACCGACCGGCAGGCACCCTGCAGCGACGAGACCGAGGAGGTGGTCGTACAGGACGGTGTCGTCATCGCCGAACGGGACGAACCCGGAGAAGGCCGGATCCCGGCCGACGCGACCGTGCTGGTGGGCCGCGAGGATGGAGCGGACCGGCTCGAGGCGCTCGACGAGGGCGACCGAGTGCTGGTGCGGTCCGGTTTGGACGCCGATGAGCCCGTGCCACCGTTCGAGTTCGCCGTGGGCGGCTATCCGATCCTGCGTGACGGCGCGCCGCTTCCCGGGCTCGACACGTCCGTGCTCGCCCCTCGGACGGCTGCCGGCGTGAGCTCCGACGGCCGCACCGCCTACCTCACCGTCGTCGACGGCCGATCGGCCGAGAGCGCAGGAATGACCGTCGCCGAACTCGCCGACCTGCTGCGGTCGTTCGGCGCCGTCGACGGCGTCAACCTGGACGGCGGCGGGTCCTCGACGTTCGTCACCCGCGAGCCGGGCGACCGGCAGGCGATCGTGCGCAACGTGCCCTCCGACGGCAAGCCCAGGGCGGTCGCCAACGGCGTGGGCGTGTTCCCGCGCTGAGCCGAACACGAGCACCGGAGTCCGCAGCACCCCCCATCAAGTGCTGTCGCGCGTCAGCGCGTTGATGAGGGGTGGCGGTCCGGCGACGGGTGGGCGCAACACGGCCCCGGGGAACGCAACACGGGCGCCGGGGAACGCAACACGGGCGCAGGTGATCAGTCCTCGCCGGCCAACCGCCAGAACGGGGAGACCGGTCCGATGCCGCCGCCCAGCGGGTAGGCCTCGGCGACGCAGCGTTCGATGAACCGCTTTCCCTCTTCGACGGCCGTGGGCACATCGGCGCCCTTCGCGAGTTCCGCCGTGACGGCCGAGGCGAGGGTGTCCCCACCGCCGTGCGTGTGCGGGGTGTCGTGTCGCGGCCCGTCGAGCTCCAGGTGCGTCGTGCCGTCGGAGAGTAGGTCCACGCAGCGTGGCCCGCTGTCGTGTCCGCCCTTGACCAGCACCCACCTCGGCCCGAGCGCCAGCAAAGCCTCGGCCGCGGCGTGCCTGCTCCCGGCGTCGGTGACCTCGACACCGGTCAGCAGGCGGACCTCGTCGAGGTTGGGAGTCACGAGCGTGGCGCGGGGCAACAGCTCGGTGCGGATCGCCTCCAGGGCTTCCTCACGTAGCAGTGGGTCGCCGTGCATCGAGGCGGCCACCGGATCGACGACGAAGGGCACGTCCGAGTCACGGCCGATCCCGACGTCGCCTAGGGTTTTCGCCACGGCCGTGATGATCTCCGCGGTGGCGAGCATCCCGGTCTTGGCTGCATCGGCGCCCATGTCACCGGTCACGGCCCGGATCTGCGCGGTGACGACGTTCGACGGGATCTCGGTGAAATCCTCGACGCCGAGTGAGTTCTGCACGGTAACGGCCGTGACCGCGGTCATGCCGTGCACGCCACAGGCGAAGAACGTCCGCAGGTCCGCCTGGATGCCGGCGCCGCCGCCGGAGTCGGAGCCTGCGATCGTGAGCGCCGTCGGCGGCGGTGCTTTCGCGCCTGCCGCTTCCGGAGAACCGCCGGTGCTCATTCCGCCACCGGTAGGTAGACCCGGCCGCCGCGGGAGCTGAACTCCTCGGACTTCTCCCGCATGCCCTCCTCGATGGCCTCCACAGAGGACAGGCCGTGTTCCTCGGCGTAGGCCCGGATGTCCTGGGTGATACGCATCGAGCAGAACTTCGGCCCGCACATCGAGCAGAAGTGCGCGGTCTTCGCGGGCTCGGCGGGAAGGGTCTCGTCGTGGTAGGCCCGCGCGGTGTCCGGGTCGAGGGACAGGTTGAACTGGTCGATCCAGCGGAACTCGAACCGCGCCTTCGACAGCGCGTCGTCCCGCTCCTGCGCTCGCGGATGCCCCTTGGCCAGGTCCGCGGAGTGCGCCGCGATCTTGTACGTGATGACGCCGGTCTTCACGTCGTCGCGGTTCGGCAGGCCCAGGTGCTCCTTCGGCGTGACGTAACACAGCATCGCGGTGCCGTGCCGGGCGATCTCGGCCGCGCCGATCGCCGACGTGATGTGGTCGTAGGCGGGCGCGATGTCCGTCGCGAGTGGACCGAGCGTGTAGAACGGCGCCTCGCCGCAGAGCTTCTCCTCGAGCTCGACGTTCTCCTTGATCTTGTCCATCGGTACGTGGCCGGGGCCTTCGATCATCACCTGCACGCCGTGGTCACGGGCGATGTGGGTCAGTTCGCCGAGTGTCTCCAACTCGGCGAACTGCGCGCGATCGTTGGCGTCGGCGATCGAACCGGGACGCAGTCCGTCACCGAGGGAGAACGTCACGTCGTAGGACCGCAGGATCTCGCACAGCTCGGAGAAACGTGTGTACAGGAACGACTCGCGGTGGTGGGCCAGGCACCACGCCGCCATGATCGAACCGCCGCGGGAGACGATGCCCGTCACTCGCTGGGCCGTCAGCGGGACGTAGCGCAGCAGCACTCCCGCGTGGACGGTCATGTAGTCCACGCCCTGTTCGCACTGCTCGATGATCGTGTCGCGGTAGAGCTCCCACGTCAGCTTCTCGGGCTCGCCGTCGACCTTCTCGAGAGCCTGGTAGATCGGAACGGTTCCGACCGGAACCGGTGAGTTACGCAGGATCCACTCGCGCGTCTCGTGGATCCGCTTCCCCGTCGACAGGTCCATGATCGTGTCGGCACCCCAGCGGGTCGCCCACACCATCTTCTCGACCTCTTCCTCGACCGAAGACGTCACGGCCGAGTTGCCCAGGTTGGCGTTGACCTTCACGAGGAAGTTCTTACCGATGATCATCGGCTCGGCCTCGGGATGCTTGCGGCTGACCGGAATCACGGCGCGCCCGGAGGCGACTTCGGACCGGACGAACTCGGCTGTCACGCCCTCACGGACCGCGATGAACTCCATCTCGGGCGTGACCACGCCATCGCGTGCCCATTCAAGCTGGGTGCGGTGCTCCGACGACCAGCCGCGACGCAACGGGTAAAGTCCATTGTGGACGTCGATGTCGGCGTCGGAATCGGTGTACGGGCCGGAGGTGTCGTAGACGTCGAAGTGCTCACCGTTCGTCAGTGCGATGCGGCGCACCGGGACCTGCAGGCCGGACTCGGTGGGGGCGTACGCCTTGGCGGAGCCCTCGATCGGTCCCGTCGTGACGGCGGAACCGTTGACGGAGGAGTCCGTGGCGGCGGACACGGCGGAATTGTCGGAAACAGGCGTCGGCAACGACATTCACTCCCTACGCTGGCATTATCCAGTCAGGTTCGTGCGGTCGGCGACACCGGGTCGTACCCAGTCGCCCTCTCAGCCCGCCAAGGCGCGAGCTCCCGCGTTCGATGTATTTGTTCCGACAGCGACGATGCCACCATCGGCCGCGACAAGCAACAGGCGGGCGCCCGCGAATTCCGTCGCGAACGCCCGCCCTGCCGTGTCCGGGGAGGAAATCCCTGGGATTGCGGTACTTCCGGTCAGAGTTCCTTCGGGGGAAGCCAGCTGTTGCCTGCCGACGTCCAGTCGTTCTTCTTGAGCATCTTCTTCGCCGCGCGGGCGTGCCTGCCCGTGAGGCGGTCGAGGTAGATGTAACCGTCGAGGTGGTCCGTCTCGTGCTGCAGGCAGCGGGCGAAGTAGCCGGTGCCTTCGACCTCGACGGTGTTGCCGCCGGTGTCGAACCCGGTCACCTTCGCCCACGACGCGCGGCCCGTCGGGTACGCCTCGCCGGGCACGGACAGACAGCCCTCCCAGTCGTCGTCCGGGTCCGGCATCGTCTCCGGGATCTCGGACGTCTCGAGCTTCGGGTTCACCACGACGCCCTTGTGCCGCACGCCTTCGTCGTCGGGGCAGTCGTACACGAACAAGCGGAGGTCGAGGCCGATCTGGTTCGCCGCCAGCCCGACGCCCTCGGCCGCGTACATCGTCTCGAACATGTCGTCGACGAGCGTGGCCAGCTTGTCGTCGTACTCCGTCACCTCGCGGGTGGGGTTGTGCAGTACGGGGTCACCGGCGATGACGATGGGATGGATGCTCACATGCCCATTCAAGCAGTATCGCGTAGCGATTCCTTGAGGGGTTGGTGGCCGGGCGACGGGCGGGCCAGTATCGCGTAGCGACGCCTTGGAGGTGGGCGACGACCGAACCGACGCCCGCCCCGGTGCCTCGAAGTGACTCCACGGGGGTCGGCCGGTGGGCGATGCCGCGGGGCATGCGGTGGGCGGGCCGGGCCCGTGGTGGGTCGACGGCGTGTCGTTGCTCACCGGCGACCATTCGCGACCGTTCCCGGCCGGGACTTCCGGCCGGGACTTCCGGCCGGGACTTCCGGTCGGGACGCGCCGGGGCCGGGTTACACCACTGACAGTGGTCTCGCGTGATCTAATGGCGGCTGCGGAAACCACATCCGTGTTATTCGCCGAGAACGCCTGCGAGGAGCCACATGGACGCCGCGGAGTCGACGGAGGGCAAGGGTAGATCGTCTTCGTCGGCGGATGATGCGCAGCCGGCCGAGGGGCTCACGGAGCGGGAGCGGGAAGTGCTCGCGTTCGAGCGGCAGTGGTGGAAGTACGCGGGCGCGAAGGAGCAGGGCATCCGTGAGTTGTTCGCGATGTCGCCGACGCGCTACTACCAGATTCTGAATCGACTTATCGACAAACAGGACGCCATGCGTGCCGACCCGATGCTGGTGAAGCGGCTGCGGAAGGCTCGCGCGTCGCGGCAGCGGGTGCGTGCAGCGCGCCGGTTGGGGATCGAGCTGTCATGAGCATCTTCGACGGTCTGTCCAGGCCCATGCGCGCCGCCGGACTCGGCCTGTTGGCGGTCGCGGTGATCGCGGCGGTGATCGGCGGTGTCACGCTGGTGACCGGTGGTGACGAACAGCCGACGGCGCAGGAGACGTCCGAGACGAACACGCCGGGTGATGGCGACGGCGGCCAGTCCGGCTCGCCGGACGAGCAGCGGCCCGATTCGGGAGACGGATCGGACGGCTCGGGCGACGGAGCCGACGGTGACGGTTCGGGTGACGAGTCCGGTGACTCCGCCGACGGTAACGGCAGTGACGGCGACGGCACCGACGACGGCGGCAGTGGCGACAACGGCGGCGGTGGCGCGGACGGAACCGCGGGCGGTTCGGACGGCTCCGGTGGCAACCGGGGCGGCGACGGGTCCGAGAACCAGAAGGTGAACGTCAAGGCCGTGGACGTGCGGGTGTACAACAACAGCACGATCAGTGGGCTGGCCCGTACGGCGGGTGACGACATGCGTGCCCAGGGTTGGAACGTCGTGGAGGAGGCCAACTACTCCGACGGCGTCATCCACGAGAGCACCGCGTACTTCCGCCCCGGCACCGATGAGGAGCACGCGGCGCGGGTGCTCGCCGACAGCCTCGGCATCAACGTCGCGAAGCGGTTCAAGGGCATCGAGGACTCGAGTCCGGGCGTCATCGTGATCGTGACGAAGGACTACGCGGACAACCGCTGACACGCTCAGGCTGGCACCGTCCTGGACGGTGCCCGGCGCGGTCACCGGTTCCGGGCGTATTCCTCCAGGTCGGCCAGCTGCTGCGGGTCGAGGGACGGCCGGACGACCGTACGGGCCTTGTCCAGGTGCGCCGCGGTGACCTCCGTGGCCTCGAGTGATTCGCGCATCGCCGTCAGTGCCGCTTCGCGGATCAGCGCCGAGCAGTCGGCCGCCGAGTAGCGTTCCAGCGATGCGGCGACGTCGGTGAGGTCGACGTCGTCGGCGAGCGGCGTGTTCTTGGCGGCCGACTGCAGGATGTCGGCGCGGGCCTCGGCGGTGGGCGGTGGCACGTAGATCTGCCGTTCCAGCCTGCCGGGCCGCAGCAACGCCGGGTCGACGAGTTCGGGCCGGTTCGTGGCGCCCACCACGACGACGTCACGTAGCGGCTCCACACCGTCGAGCTCGGTCAGCAGCGCGGCGACGACGCGGTCGGCCACGCCGGAGTCACTGCCCTGGCCGCGGCGCGGTGCCAGCGCGTCGACCTCGTCGAGGAAGATCAGCGAGGGTGCCGCCTCTGCGGCACGGTGGAACAGCTCCCGCACCGACCGTTCCGATTCGCCGACGAACTTGTCCATCAGTTCGGCGCCCTTGACGGCGAACACGTTCAGCGCGCCCTCACCCGCGAGCGCGCGCACGAGGAAGGTCTTGCCGTTGCCGGGTGGTCCGTACAGCATCAGGCCGCGCGGCGGTGCGACGCCGAGGCGCGCGAACGAGTCCGGATAGCGAAGCGGCCACAGCACGGCCTCGGTGAGCGACTGCTTGATCTCTCCCATGCCGCCGACGTCGTCGAGCGTGAGCCCGCCGGTGGCCAGCGTGTCCGATTCGGACATCGAGATCGGACGGACGGAGGACAGGGCGTCGATCAGGTCCTGTTGCGCGATCGCGGGCCCGGAGTCACCGCTCGCGCTGTCGTCGCGCTGCCGCAGAGCGCCCCGGACGGCGGCGTCGCGGCGCAGCGCGAGCAGGTCGGCTGCGACGAAGCCCGGTGTCCGCTCGGCGATCGCCCCGAAATCCACATCGGATTCCACGGGGACGTCGCGGAACAGGATCCGCAGCAGTTCGGTGCGCACGCCGGCATCGGGCTGGGCGAGCGTGAGCTCGCGATCGAGCAGGTCGACGGCCAGCAGCCGCGGGTCGACCGATTCGGGGTGTGCCGTCGTGGCGACCAGCGCGAACCCCGGTTCGGCGAGAGCGTTCCGGATCCGGTCGAGCAGCACGGTCGCGACGGGCGGCTGCTGGTGGGCTGGAAGGAGCGCATCGACGTCGGTGAGCAGTAGGAGACCGGAACCGTCGCCGGATGTGACGGCGTCGACGGCCTGGGCCAGCCGGTTCAGTGCGGCGTCGGGTTCGAGGACCGCGAGCGTCGGCGCGGCGAGGGTCACGACCCGGACCTTCTCGGCGTGGGCGACGGACCGGGCCAGCGTCGCCTTGCCGACGCCTTCCGGTCCGGCGAGCAACACGCCGAGGCGTGCGGAGGTGCCGAGTTTGGCGAGCAGGTCCGGCCGGTGGAAGGCGAGGTCGAACCATTCGGCGAGGGTGCGGGTGGCGGCGGAGTGTCCCGCGAGTTCGGACACGGGCACGATGCCGGCATCGTCGGACGGTTCGGTGACGGCGATCTCGGCGACTTCGGGTTCGGCGGCCGCCGGGGTGGCCCCGGCCGCCGGCCGTGCCTGCGCCGGCTGTGACCGTGCCGGTTGTGCCTGCGACTGTGCCGTCGTTCCCGCCGCGTCGGTGACGGTGTCGGCGGCAGGCGTGGTCTCGTCGCCGCGCCAGCGGACGACCGTGGACTGGCCGACCACGACGGGGCCCGTCGCCGGTTCGGTGGCGGTGACGGTGAGCAGTTCCGTCGTCCACGTCGCGCCGACGGTGCGCGAGAGCGTGCCGCGGACCGCGGCGACGTCGGCTCCCGGGGGAGGGGACAGGTCCTGGGGGAGCAGCGACACCGCGTCGCCGACGGTCAGCACCTTGCCCGCAAGCGCTTGCCGCAGGGTCGTGGCGGTGAGCGACATCGTGGCGAGCCGGGACCCGGACACGGTGACGGTTCGCGCGACGGTCGCATCGCACGGTGCGACGACAACCTCCGAACCCTCCGTGACGCCGAGGTTCGACATCGTCACGTCGTCGGCCAGCACGACTCCGGGCACACCGTCGTCGGCTGGGGCGGCCAACGCGGCGCTGGCGCGTGCTCCGGTGAGC
This sequence comes from Prauserella salsuginis, assembly GCF_024648885.1. GTDB lineage: Bacteria > Actinomycetota > Actinomycetes > Mycobacteriales > Pseudonocardiaceae > Prauserella > Prauserella salsuginis. The sequence goes on from NZ_JANBBF010000010.1 coordinate 666,243, forward strand.
CGTACCGCGTCCCAGGCGCGCAAGCCGAGGGCGTCGAGCACTTCGGGGTGCATACGGACGACACCGCGGCGCGAGTCGAGCGCGGACGGGGTGTGCCGGACGGTGAGCGTGATCTGAGCCGAGGACGTCACAGCCGCCACTCTATGAGGAACGGACACCGGGCGCGCCGAGGACCGCCGATCTCGTCCGGCGGCCGGCGCCGATGTCAGTGCCGCCCTTGGGGGAATTGATTGAGCCTTGGGGGAATTGATTGAGCACTGTCGCGCGGAGCGCGTCCGTCCGGGCCCGTCGGGCTCAGCGTTCGCGTTGGCGGAGCCCGATGCGTCGCCAGCCTCGTTTCCGTGACGAGGTGCGCGCCGGATCGGCGGGCGGGTACACCCGCGACACGTGTGACGTGGCCGTGCCGGTGCCGGGACTGCCGTCCGATCGCTGGACGGCCCGCCGCGCGGCACCGGCGACGCGGCGCAGTCGTGGCTTGCGCAGTCCGAGACGCCGCTGCCCGCGCAACCCCCTGCGCATGGCACGGCGTTCGCGCCCCGGCACGTCCCATGCCTCGGGGTGCGCGGCGAGCCAGTGGTAGCGGCGCACCGCGTACGGGATGTGAGCCAGGTACAGCACCAGCGCCGCCGCCAGCGCGATCAGCGGGTACTGGATGACCGCCGCCGCCAGCAGTCCGACACCCACCAGCAGCGGCGCGACCGCCTTCGCCGGTGCGCGCAGCTTCTTCAGCGACAGCGTGGGGATGCGGCTGATCAACAGTGCCGCCGTGGCGATCGTCCACACCCACACCACGGGCTGCGACGACCACCAACCGGTGCCGAACTCGAGCGTGACGATCACCGGCAGCAGCGCCGTCAGACCACCCGCGGGAGCGGGGACGCCGACGAAGAACTCGGCTGCGAACGGCGGTTGGTCCTCGTCGAGCAGGGTGTTGAACCGGGCCAGCCGCAGCACCATGCATACGGCGAAGATCAGCGCGACGACCCAACTGAACCGGGCGTCACCCGGCAGCCACACGTACAGCACCAGGGCGGGTGCCACGCCGAACGAGATCGCGTCGGACAGCGAGTCGAGCTCGGCTCCCATCTTCGACGACGCGTCGAGCAGTCGGGCGATGCGCCCGTCGAGGCTGTCGAGGATCGCGGCGACGCCGATGGCGCCGATGGCCAGCACGTAGGCGCCGGTCAGGGCGAACTGCACGGCGGAAAGCCCCGAGCACAGCGCGAGCACGGTGATGGCGTTCGGCAGCAGCCGGACGCCGGGAGTGGTCCGGGACATCACGGGTCAGTCCCTCGCAGCGGGGGCGGTTTCGGCGATGACGGTCTCGCCGCCGACGGTGCGCTGTCCTTCGCGGACGAGGACGCGGCTGCCCGGCGGCAGGTAGGTGTCGACGCGGGAGCCGAACCGGATCAGCCCGTAGGTCGCTCCGACGTCGTGCCGTTCGCCCTCGGCGACCTGGCACACGATGCGGCGCGCGACCAGCCCGGCGATCTGGGTGACGACGACGTCGTGGCCCGCGTCGGTGCGCAGCAGCAGCGAGTTGCGCTCGTTGTCCTCGCTGGCCTTGTCGAGGTCGGCGGACAGGAACGTGCCCGGCCGGTAGGCGGCCCGCTCCACGGTGCCGCTGACGGGCATGCGCTGCACGTGGACGTCGAACATGGACAGGAAGACGCTCACGCGGGTGCGCGGCTCGTCGGGCAGGCCGAGTTCGGCGGGCGGCACGGCCTCGGAGATCAGCGACACGGTGCCGTCCGCGGCCGCGACGACGAGGTCCTCGCGCTGCGGCGGCACCCGGTGCGGTTCGCGGAAGAACGCCGCCGTGGCGAGTGTGCCCAGCCCGGCGATGACGCCGAGGCTCGCCGACACCTTGCGCAACGCGAGCGTCGCGGCGAGGCCGCCGAGTACGAACGGTCTGCCGGCCGGGTGCATCGGCGGCAGCGTTTCCCTGGTGATCGCTGCGGCGTGGCCGAGTGCCGCCGAAGCCTTGGAGGCTGCGGAGGCCGTGGACGCCGGTATGCCGTCGGAAGCCATGGTTCGGTCGTCTGTTCCGTTCGCGTAGGTGAACCTCGAACGCGACCACGCTACTCCGCTGGGGTAACGCACCGGTCGCCGCCTCACGTCCGCCCTCGCGCGCGTCACAGCAGCAGCACGTCCACCTCGGAGTCCGCGGGCGCTTCGGTGGTGTCCTCGTCGAGCACGATGAGGCAGTTGGCCTGCGACAGAGCCGCGAGCAGATGTGAAGCAGGGCCGCCGCGGGGCCCGACCACTCCGGTCACGTCGCCGTCGGGGTGCGAGTAGTAGCCGCGGCGGAACTGGCGTTTGCCCTGCGGCGACGTGAGCGTCTCGAGCAGTCGCGCGCGTACCCGGGTGCGGTCCGGGTCGGCATGGCCGAGCGAGGACAGGATCGCGGGCCGCAGGAACGCCTCGAACGACACGAGCACGCTGACCGGGTTGCCGGGCAGCGTGACGACCGGGACGCCGTCCCACGTGCCGCATCCCTGAGGTCCGCCGGGTTGCACGGCGACCTTCGTGAACGTCACGCCCGCCCCGGTCAGGGTGTCCTTGACGACCTCGTAGGCGCCCGCGCTGACACCGCCGGAGGTGACGACGAGATCGACGTCGGCGAGCCGCGGTTCGATGGCCGCGCGGAAGCTGTCGACGTCGTCGGCGACGCTGCGCACCGTGGTCACCTCGCACCCCAGCGCCCGCAGCGCGCCGCCGAGCATGACGCTGTTGGACTCGTAGATCTGGCCGTGGGCGAGCGGCTGAGGGGGCAGCACCAGTTCCGTGCCCGTCGACACCACCAGGACCCGCGGTGGCACGAAAACCGCGAGGGTTTCTCTGCCGACGGCCGAGGCCAGGCCCAGCTGGGCGGGGCCGCACACGGTGCCGGCCTCGAGCGCGACGGTCCCCGCGGCGACGTCCTCGCCCGCGCGGCGCACGTGGGTGCCGGGCGCCGACTCGGCGTGGATCCGCACGCGGGTGGTGCCGCCGTCGGTGCGTTCGACCATCACCACGGTGTCGGCGCCGTCGGGCATGGGGGCGCCGGTCATGATGCGGTGCGCGGTGCCGGGCGGAAGCGCGGGGACGTCGGTCAGGCCGGCGGGGATGTCGACCCCGACGTCCAGTTCGACGGGTGCGTCCTCGCTCGCGCCCGCGACGTCGGCGGAGCGCACGGCGTAGCCGTCCATCGCGGAGTTGTCGAACGGCGGCAGCGACACCGGTGCCGCGACGTCCTCGGCCAGTACCAGTCCGGCGCACTCGGTGACGGGCCTGCTGACCGCGGGCCGCTTGCCCAGCAGTTCGGTCACCTGTGCGCGGTGTTCGTCGACGGAGATCACGCCGGTCATCCTCCTCGCCGATCGTGGCTGTGTCAGACTCTCCCCGCTCGGAACCCCTGGGAGGCGGAGTTCCGTGTCGCTCAGGGGAGGTTCTCGTGCAGGTACAGCTGCGGCACCAGCCGTCGTTCGCGGTCGGGCGCATCATGCTCGCCCCGGGCGAGCCCGTCCAGGCGGAGGCGGGTGCGATGGTCGCGACGAGTTACGGGGTGCAGGTCCAGGCGTCCACCCAGGGCGGCGTCATGAAGGGTCTCGGCCGGGCGGTGCTCGGCGGCGAGTCGATGTTCATCAGCACCTACACCGCGCCGCAGAACGGTGGCTGGGTCGACGTCGCGGCGAGCCTGCCCGGAGATCTGCAGGTGATCAACCTCGACGGCCGCGTGGGCTGGTGCATCACGCGCGGGTCGTGGATCGCCTCGGCCCACACCGTCAACCTGCAGACCCAGTGGGGCGGGTTCAGCCAGCTGTTCGGCGGCGAGGGCGGCTTCCTCACCTACGCGGCCGGCCAGGGACCGGTGATCGTGTCCTGCTACGGCGCGCTCGAGGTCGTCAACCTGCAGCCGGGGGAGATGATCACCATCGACTCGGGGCACGTCGTGGCCTACGCCGAGACGGTGCAGTCGCAGCTGCGCAAGGTCTCCGGCGGGATGGTGCAGAGCGTCAAGAGCGGTGAGGGGCTGGTCTTCGACTTCGCGGGCCCCGGACAGATCATGACCCAGACCCGCAATCCCTCGGCGCTGGCGCTGTGGGTCTGGCAGCAGTCGCCGGGGCGGTAGGCATGGAGGTCCACACCCGGCACACGCCGACGTTCGGTGTCGCCCGCATCGTGCTCGCCGACGGCGAGGCCGTGCAGGCACCGGCGAAGGCGATCATGGCGAGCAGTTTCGGCGTCTCGGTGTCCCGGCCCGCCCGTGGTGAGCCGACCGTGCTGACCGCGCCGGCGGGCGGCGGCTGGGTCGACCTCGCCCCCGAGGCGGCCGGTGACGTCTATCCGCTCGGTTTCGACGGGCGCAGCGGCTGGTGCGTGTCGACGGTGCCGGAGCCGCGGGTGCTCGCGCGTCCCGCGTCGATCCGCCGGGACGAGTCGTGGCCGGGACTGCAGCACCTGTTCGGCGGGGATCACGGCTTCCTCGAGCACTACAGCGGTGTGGGCTCGCTCGTGCTGAGCGCGAAGGGCCCCGTCGATCTGCTGAATCTCGACGCCGGCGAGATGATCACGGTACGGCCCGCGTTCCTCGTCGCCTATCCGGACACGATCCAGGTTCGGTTGCGGGCGCTCGATCCGGCGGGGCCACAGTCCGTGCGTACCGGGCAGGGACTGGCGCTCGATTTCGCGGGCCCCGGTACCGTTCTGGTCCAGGCCAGGCGCTGATTCTTACGGCGTTTCCGGAGACTCTCTCGCACTCCTTCTTTCGCCCGGCGACACCCGTTGTGGGCTATGTGGGTGAACACGATTTACCCGGATGTCACTCACCGCGTACATCGGACAGCGAGATGTCGGCGAACCCGTTACCGCAAATTGACCATTGCCCAGCTGCGTGATTCCGGTAGCGTGATCGACGCTTGGAGCGCAGACAGGCTGTGCTCGGAGCGTTTTTCGGTTTGCAGCAAGGAGGACGCCGTGGCAGTCGGCACGGTCAAATGGTTCAACGCGGAAAAGGGCTACGGCTTCATCGAGTCCCCGGAGGGGCCCGACGTTTTCGTGCATTACTCCGCGATTCAGGCAGAAGGATTCCGCACCCTCGACGAGGGTGATCGGGTGGAGTTCGAGATCACCGCGGGGCGGGACGGCCGCAGCCAGGCTGCCGACGTCAAGAAGGTCTCGTAGCTTTCGTTTTTCTTCTCGACCGGGGCTCCTCCGGCGCATCGCGCGGCGGTTGGCACCCGGTCCGCCGGTTCCCGACCGAGGGAAGCGGTGAACCGGGGCTTTCCGACACTTCGCGTCCGACCAGCGGTCCGACCGCTAGGCTGCGCGCTGTGTCAGGCGATGTGTCGGGGGACCTCACCGGTCGGCAGCTGGGCAACTACCGCATCGACGGTGTGCTCGGCCGCGGCGGCATGAGCGTGCTCTACGAGGCCACGGACGTGCGCCTCGGCCGCAGGGTCGCCCTGAAGATCATCGGTGAGCAGGCCGGCGCCGACCCGGAGTTCCGCGACCGGTTCGTCGACGAGGCGCGCAACACCTCGGCGGTCGACCACGCCAACATCGTGCCGCTCTACGACTTCGGCGAGCTCGAAGGGCTGCTCTACATCGCCATGCGCTACGTCGACGGTGCCGACCTCGCCGGCCTCGACGGCGGCGGTCCCATGGACCCGGCGCGCGTGATCGGCCTGCTCGATCAGGTCGCCGACGCCCTCGACACGCTGCACCGCGACGGGCTGGTCCACCTCGACGTCAAACCGGCCAACGTGCTCGTCACGAGCCGCCAGCGGGCGCGCGATCAGCTCGAACACGTCTACCTCGCCGACTTCGGCCTCACCGAACGTGGCGCCGCCACGCGGGCGTCCCGCGGCGGCGACTTCCTCGGCTCGCCCACCTATGCGGCGCCCGAACACCTCCGCGGCGAACCGCTCGACGGTCGCACCGACCAGTACGCGCTCGCGTGCATGCTCTACTCGTGCCTCGCGGGCAGGCCGCCGTTCACGGGCGACGTGCAGACCGTCATCGCGGGCCACCTCAACCGTGAACCGCCGTCCCTCTCCCGCGCCGTGCCCGGCCTCGGCAATCGCATCGACGACGTCGTGCGCAGGGGCATGGCGAAGCGGCCCGACGAGCGGTACACCGGTTGCGTAGAGCTGATCGCCGCTGCCCACGAGGCGCTGGCCTGCGACGGGTCCGCAAGCGCAGGCATCGGTGGTACCGGCGCCGCGGCGGGCGGTGCCATCGCCGGTCGTGCCGTGGTGGGTGGCGCTGTTGCCGGTGGTGCCGCGGCGGCCGGTGCGGCGGTGGCCGGTGCGGCGGCGAGCGGGGGCTCGTCAGGTGACCGCGCAGCGCAGGGGACACCGATCACCGAACAGGTCACCGCGGGCCAGGCGGCGACCCCGCCGTCCGGGGCGGAACTCGGCGGCATCCGGCACCTGACGTCGCAGCAGGAAGACACGACGCCACGGCGAGGCGACACGCCAGGGCAGGACGACACTGCGCAGCGAGGCACTGCGCAGTGGGACACGGCGCAGCGGGACACGGCGCAGCGGCAGGACGGTACGGCGTCGCAGCAGCATGCAGCGTCGCGACGGGACGCGTCGTCGCGACAGGGAGAGGGAGGCCTCGTGCATCCTCAACAGCCGGGACAGCCGGGACAGCCGGGACAGCCGGGACAGCCGGGACAGCCGGGACAGCCGGGACAGCCGGGACAGCCGGGACAGCCGGGACAGCCCGGTCCGTACGGGCCGCAGGGAGGCAGGCCGGGCTCGGGCGGGCCTGGCCAGTCGGGTGGCCCTGGTGGTCCGGGGCCACAGGGCCCGCCCGGTGGGCAGGGTCCGCACGGGCCCGGGCAGCCGCCGTACGGGACTCCGCCGCCGGGGAATCCCGCGCAGACCCCGCCGCCCGGACTGGGAAGGCCGCCGCAGGGAGGCCAGCCCGGATTCGGCACGCCGCCGCCCGGAATGCCCGCGGGTGGTCCGCCTCCGGGAGGCTTCCCGCCACCGGGCGGTCCCGGCGGCCCCGGCGGTCCCGGCGGTCCGGGTGGACCGGGCGGCCCAGGCGGGCCGAGCGGTGGCAAGAGCGGCGGTAAGTGGTGGCTCTGGGCGGGGCTGGCCGTCGTCGTGATCGCCGGTGTCGTCGTGACGATCCTCCTGCTGACCGGCGGGGACGACGAGCCCGAGGGCGGGGGCGAGCCCGGCGGCGATCCGGGCACGTCGAGCTCGGTGCCGGAGATCCCGGTCGGCCCCGGTGGATCGCAGTCCGCACCGACCGGTGATTCCTCGCAGGGGCGGACGGTGCCGAAGTCGATCCCGGTGGAACCGGAGAACTGAGCCCACGCCCGATCGAGCCGGCCGGGTGCCTGCGGCACCGAGCTGGCTGGGTGCCTGCGGCACTGGGTCGACTGGGTGCCTGCGGCACCGGGTCGGCTGGGTGCCTGCAGCACTGAGTGCCGGGACGGTTCAGGTCGTGTACACGCCGGTCGGTTCCGAGTGGTACCCCTTCGCACCGACCGCGTGTGCCATCGGGCTGCGTACCGCGCCGGTGGTGCGGGCCAGTTCGGCTGCGGCGCGGATGTCGTAACGCGGCCGCCAGCCGAGCGTCGTGAGCGCGCGTTCGTTGGAGTAGACACGGTCGAGCGCGGGCAGCATTCGCCAGCCCCACTCCTCGTACCGGGCGGCCAGGTCCGGCAGTACGCGGGCGAACACGGCAGGGGCGTCGGTGGCGAGTTCGGCGGCGTCGTCGCGGGTGAACGGCGTCGTGGCGCTGATGACGAACCGGTCGAACCACGCCTCGGGGGTGTGGTGGGCGGCGAGCAGGTGGGCCTCGACGACGTCTTCGAGGTCGACTCGCCGGTAGGCGTACTCGTTGACCTTGAGGTTCGTGTCGTCGAAAGCGTTGCGAACGTCGTCCCTGTCGTCGCCTTCGGGAAAGAACCGTGACGTGCGCAGGACGACCACCGGCAGGCGCAGGTCACGGGAGAGCAGTTCGCACAGGTCCTCGGCTGCGATCTTCGTGGCGCCGTAGATGTTGCGCACCACGGGGCGGACGTCCTCGGTGATCCACGCGGCCGGCTCGCCGGGGGCGGGAGTGAGGGCGCGGCCGAACGCGCTCGTGCTGCTGGTGAAGACCACGTTCCGTACGCCCGCCGCGGCCGACTCCTCGAGGACGGTCAGGGTTCCGGTGACGTTGATGTCGACGAAGTCCTGCCGGGAGTGCGAGCCCACGTGCGGCTTGTGCAGAGTCGCGGTGTGGACGACGCGGGTGACCCCGTCGAGGGCGCGCCGTACGACGTCGCGGTCGGTGATCGACCCGGTGACGGTCGTGAAAGGCGAGTCGAGGATGTCGAGGCCGACGACGTCGTCGCCGCGTTCGCGGAGTGTGCGCACGACGGCTTCACCGAGGTGGCCCGCGCTGCCGGTGACCAGGTATCGCTCCATGCCTGCGATCGAAGCTGTTCTGGTACGCCCGTGTCAATCTGTTTCGGGTGGATCCCACGATCTCGAGAGGCTCGGTTCGGACGCCCCGAAGGGCACCTTCGGGGCATGGTCGCGCGCTGTTGGGAGCACGGCCGCGCGGCCGTGTCGGGGGACCCCTTTCTTGCACTCTCACCCGGAGAGTGCTAAACACGAGATTGGCACTCGGCACCGTCGAGTGCTAGGTAACCGGTCGCCGACCGGTACCTGAAGGTCGGGACGGTGAGGCCACGTCCGGGAGATCCCGGGCTGGTCGTCCGTCGCGGGCACCGAGCCTGGCCTGTGACGTGTCCGATTACCGGAGGACCACACCCCAATGGCCAAACTGATTGCGTTCGACGAGGACGCCCGCCGCGGACTCGAGCGCGGGCTCAACACCCTCGCCGAGGCCGTCAAGGTGACTCTCGGCCCGCGTGGCCGCAACGTCGTGCTCGAAAAGAAGTGGGGCGCGCCGACGATCACCAACGACGGTGTCTCGATCGCGAAGGAGATCGAGCTCGAGGACCCGTGGGAGAAGATCGGGGCCGAACTCGTCAAGGAAGTCGCCAAGAAGACCGACGACGTCGCGGGTGACGGCACCACGACCGCCACCGTGCTCGCCCAGGCCCTCGTGAAGGAAGGCCTGCGCAACGTCGCCGCCGGCGCCGACCCGATCGCCCTCAAGAAGGGCATCGAGCAGGCCGTCGAGGCCGTCACCGAGCAGCTGCACAAGGCCGCTCACGAGGTCGAGACCAAGGAGCAGATCGCTGCCACCGCCTCGATCTCGGCCGCCGACCGCACGATCGGTGAGCTGATCGCCGAGGCGCTCGACAAGGTCGGCAAGGAAGGCGTCGTCACCGTCGAGGAGTCCAACACCTTCGGCCTCGAGCTCGAGCTCACCGAGGGTATGCGCTTCGACAAGGGCTATGTCTCGGGCTACATGGCCACCGACGCCGAGCGTCAGGAAGCCGTGCTCGAGGACCCGTACATCCTGCTGTTCGGATCGAAGATCTCGAACATCAAGGACATGGTCCAGCTGCTCGAGAAGGTCATGCAGACCAACAAGCCGCTGCTGATCATCGCCGAGGACGTCGAGGGCGAGGCCCTGGCCACGCTGGTCGTCAACAAGATCCGCGGCACCTTCAAGTCCGTCGCCGTCAAGGCCCCGGGCTTCGGTGACCGCCGCAAGGCGATGCTGCAGGACATGGCCGTCCTCACCGGCGGTCAGGTCATCAGCGAGGACGTCGGCCTCAAGCTCGAGAACGCCGACATCTCGCTGCTGGGCCAGGCCCGCAAGGTCGTCGTCACCAAGGACGAGACCACGATCGTCGACGGCGTCGGCGACGCGGAGCAGATCCAGGGCCGGGTCAACCAGATCCGCGCCGAGATCGAGAACAGCGACTCCGACTACGACCGCGAGAAGCTGCAGGAGCGCCTGGCGAAGCTGGCCGGCGGCGTTGCCGTCATCAAGGCCGGTGCCGCCACGGAGGTCGAGCTCAAGGAGCGCAAGCACCGCATCGAGGACGCGGTGCGCAACGCCAAGGCCGCCGTCGAGGAGGGCATCGTCGCCGGTGGTGGCGTCGCTCTGCTGCAGGCGTCCAAGGCTGCCTTCGACGGCCTCAAGCTCGAGGGCGACGAGGCGACCGGTGCGAACATCGTGAAGGTCGCCGTCGAGGGCCCGCTCAAGCAGATCGCCGTCAACAGCGGTCTCGAGGGCGGCGTCGTGGTGGAGAAGGTCAAGGGCCTGCCGCAGGGCCAGGGCCTCAACGCCGCCACGGGCGAGTACGAGGACCTCATCGCCGCCGGCGTGCTCGACCCGGCGAAGGTCACCCGTTCCGCGCTGCAGAACGCCGCTTCGATCGCCGGCCTGTTCCTGACCACGGAGGCCGTGGTCGCGGACAAGCCGGAGAAGAACGCCGGCGCCGGTGCCGACCCCACGGGCGGCATGGGCGGCATGGAAGGCATGATGTGATTCAGGCCTGAAGCCACGACGAGCCCCGGGAGCACCCAGTGCCCCGGGGCTCGTTGTATGTGCACCCCCGGCGGCTCTCGTCGGGTGTCCGGCACCGCGGCGCCGTGACCTGTTGCTTCCGCTGTTCGGGGGATGGGCACGTTACCGGAGCCGTATCCCTAGGCATGATCAACGCCACGCGGTTAGTGTCGGTCACATGCCTGGATCTGTGCTCGGAACCGAGGTGCGGCGGGTCGAGGACCCCGAACTGCTCCGCGGAGAAGCCACCTACGTCGACAACCTGCCGATCCCGGGCGCCGCGCACGTCGCGTTCGTGCGCTCGCCGTTCGCTCATGCCGAGATCACGGGCATCGACAAGACCGAAGCGGAGCAGGCCGACGGCGTGCTGGCCGTGTACACGGCCGCCGATCTCGACCTGCCGCCGGTGCGGCAGCTGATGGTCGTCAATTCCGACTGCGTGCGCACCCCGCTGGCGACCGACCGGGTGCGGTTCGTCGGCGACGCGGTCGCCGCTGTCGTGGCGGAGACCCGCGCGGCTGCAGCCGACGCCGTGGAGCTCGTCGACGTCGACTACGAGCCGCTTCCAGTGGTGGCCGACCCGGAGGAGGCGCTCGCCGACGATGCGCCGCTGCAGTTCCCGGAGCTCGGCACCAACATCGCGGCGGGCGAGCGCGACCAGGTCGGAGCGGAGATTCTGGCCGACGCCGACGTCGTGGCGCGCGCCAGGATCGAGAACCAGCGCGTGGCGGTCGTGCCGATGGAGGGCAACGCCATCGCCGTCGAACCGGGCGGCGGATATCTCGGCGGCGACTACGACCTGACGATCCACGTGTCGACGCAGATGCCGCACGCGCTGTGGCAGGTCGCGGCGAAACAGCTCCGTGTGGACGCCGACCGGATCCACCTCGTGACCCCGCACGTCGGCGGTGCGTTCGGCGGCAAGGTCGGCATGATCGCCGAACACCAGGTGGTCGTCGCGGCGGTGCAGCGGCTCGGCAGGCCGGTGAAGTGGGTCGAGACCCGCTCGGAGAACATGCAGGCGATGCCGCAGAGCCGTGCGCAGGTGCAGTACGCCGAGCTGGGGCTGAAGTCCGACGGCACGATCACCGGGCTGCACTGTGACGTCCTCGGTGACTGCGGTGCCTACGCCGGCTTCGGCGGTGGCTTCGCGCTCGGCCCGACGCGCCTGATGTCGCAGGGCGTGTACCGCATCCCGAAGATCAGCTTCGGGGCGATCGCGGTGCTGACGAACACGACTCCGACCGGGGCGTTCCGCGGCGCGGGCAGGCCGGAGGCGGCGGCCATGCTCGAGCGGATCATCGATGTCGGCGCCGCCGAACTGGGCATGGACCCGGTCGAACTGCGCCGCAAGAACTTCCTGCAGCCCGACCAGTTCCCGTACCGGACACTCGTCGGGGCGAAGTACGACTCGGGCGATTACGACCTGCCGTTGCGCGAGGCACTGCAGATCGCCGACTACGACGAGTTGCGGAAGGAACAGCGACAGCGCATCGACGCTGGTGAGACGACGCTGCTCGGTGTCGGCGTGAGTACGTACGTCGAGATCACCGGCGGTGGCGGCGACGGCGAGTTCGCCGAGGTCGAGATGAGCGACGAGGGGCGCGCGACGATCAAGGTCGGCACCTCTGGGCACGGCCAGGGACACCCGACGTCGTTCTCGATGCTCGCTTCGGACGCACTCGGTATTCCGCTCGAGCGGATCGACTTCGTCCAGTCCGACACGGCGCAGGTCCCGCGGGGCGGCGGTACGGGCGGTTCGCGGTCGTTGCAGATCGGCGGCAGTGCGGTGCGTGAGGCCAGCGAGCGGCTGGTCGCGAAGGCCAAGGAACTGGCTGCGACGAAGCTCGAGGCCGCCGTCGAGGACATCGAGGTGACCGGCGACGGGGACCTGGGTGTGCTCGGTGTGCCGAGCGCGAGGATCGGCTGGGCGGAACTCGCCGCGTATGCGGCGGAGAGCGGAAGCAGGCTTGCCGCCGACACCGATTTCACGCCGGGCGGTGCGACGTTCCCGTTCGGCGCGCACGTGTCCGTGGTCGAGGTCGACACGGAGACCGGAAAGGTCACGCCGATCCGGCACATCGCGGTCGACGACTGCGGCAGGGTGCTAAACCCGCTGCTCGTGCGTGGTCAGCAGCACGGCGGTGCGGTGCAGGGCATCTCGCAGGCGCTGTGGGAGCACTACACCTACGACGAGGACGGCAATCCCTCCACCGGCACGCTCGCCGACTACCTGGTGCCGTCGGCGATGGAGGTGCCGATGCTCGAAGCGTCGAACACGGAGACCGATTCGCCCCTGAACCCGCTGGGTGCCAAGGGCATCGGTGAGTCGGCGACGATCGGGGCGACCCCGGCCGTGCAGAACGCCGTGGTCGATGCCGTGCGGCACCTCGGTGTGCGGCACATCGACATGCCGCTCACCCCGCAGCGGGTATGGCAGGCGATTCGTGAGGCACAGGACGGTAGGCCCGCGGATCCGTGGCGTGACCCGCCCGCGGCGTTCGCCACGGTGCCCGTCCGTGACGCCGGCTCCAACCCGCACGCCGACGAGGCGGCCGTCTGACGAGGCTGACTCGCGCTGCGCGAGACAGTCTCCGCGAGGAGCGGCTGCCGTGAGGAGCGGCTGCCGTGCGGAGAGGTTGCCGCGCGGAGAGGTTGAGGAGCGGCTGCCGTGCGGGGAGGTTGCCGTATGGGGCGGTTGCGCTGCGAGGCGGCCGCCGTACCGGAAGACAACCCCGCAGCGAAGCGGTTCAGCCGGTTGCCTCGACCCTGCGGATCCGGTCGCGCCACCACTGCGTGGTGTCCGGGTCCGCCGCATGGTCGGCCAGCAGGTCCGGCTCCGGGGCGGTGTGCGGAACGGGGAGGAAGCCGTCCACAGCGGACAGCGGGGTGCTCGTCACGTCGGCGGTGAGCAGACTGGCGGTACCGAGCCCGCAGGCGAAGTCGAGCTCGGGTAGAGCTCCGGCGAGTGCGAGCCCCGCGGCGAGACCGACGCTGCTGTCGACGGCCGACGACACCACGCACGGCAGGCCGCACGACTCGGCGACGTCGAGCGCCCTGCGCACGCCACCCAGCGGAGCGGTTTTCAGCACCGCCACGTCGGCTGCACCGGCCACGGCCACCCGCAGCGGATCCTCGGCTCGCCGGATCGACTCGTCCGCTGCGATCCGAACGTCGACCCTCCGCCGGACGTCGGCCAGTTCGGCCACCGAGGCGCACGGCTGTTCGGCGTACTCCAGTCCACCTGCCGCGCGGTCCAACTCTCGTAGCGCGGCGACTGCGGTGTCGACGTCCCAGGCCGCGTTCGCGTCGACGCGGATCGCGCCTCCGGGGCCCAGCGCGGTGCGGACCGCCTCCACCCGGGCGCAGTCGTCGGCGAGGGACGACCGCGGATCGGCGACCTTCACCTTCGCCGTGCGACAGCCCGACGCGGACACCAGGTCGTGGGCCCGTTCGGGTGGGACCACGGGCACCGTCGTGTTGACCTCGACCGCATCGCGCACCGGTTCCGGCCAGCCCTCGTGGCTCGCCTCGATCGCCGCCGCGAACCACGGCACCGACTCGGCGTCGTCGTAGTCACGGAACGGGCTGAACTCGCCCCAGCCGGCGGGGCCGCGCAGCAGCACGCCCTCGCGCACGGTGATCCTGCGGAACCGGTTCCGCAGGGGGAGCGCGAACACACCTGCCACGTCGACGTCGATCGTCCTGTCCCTCACAGGTGTCATTGTCCGCGTGCGTTTCGCAGGGCACCCGCGCCGGGTACGCGCGAATCGAACCGACACGAGAGGAGTGGTGACTGTGACCGGCAGGCTCAGTGGCCGTCGAGTGGCCTTCCTGGTCGCGCCCGAAGGCGTCGAACAGGTCGAGTTGACCAGGCCGTGGAAGGCGGTGCAGGACGCCGAGGGTCTGCCCGAGCTGATCTCGTTCGAGTACGGCGACGTGCAGGCCTTCAACCATCTCGACAAGGCGGACGTGTTCCGGGCCGACAAAGCGGTCTCGGAGGCGTCGGTGGACGATTACCTCGGCCTCGTGCTGCCCGGCGGCGTCGCGAACCCGGATCTGCTCCGCACTGACCCGGCCTCGGTCAGGTTCGTCGGCGCGTTCGTCGATGCGGGCAAGCCCGTCGCGGCGATCTGCCACGCGCCATGGACTCTCATCGAGGCCGGCGTGCTCAGGGGCAGGCGGCTGACGTCGTATCCGAGTCTGCAGACGGACCTGCGCAACGCCGGCGCCGAGTGGGTCGACGAACAGGTCGTGGTCGACGGCGGAATCGTGACGAGCCGCAACCCGGATGACCTGCCCGCGTTCTGCGAGCAACTGGTCGAACAGCTGGCGCAGCAGGCCGAACATTCGCACGCCGCACCGGCCTGACGGCGGCGCGCCGGGACGCCGGTTCCGGTGGCCGGATGCCCGGTCTCCGCGAGCCCGGTCTCCGCGAGCTAGGTCTCTGCGAGCACGGTGTCCGCCTATCCGGCGTCTGGAGGTTCGGACGACCCGGTGTCGTCGGCGTCCGGTGGCGTGATCTCGGAACCCGTCCTGCGGGCCAGGTCGATCGCGTCGCCGGGCGCCTTCACCTTCTCGTCGTTGTCGAAGTAGACGAACACGTCGCGGACCTTCCGCGGTGCGGCCCGCGCGACCGTACGGTCCGTGCGCGGCGACTTCCCCGAGCGCCACGCCAGCACCTTGTCGGCCCACGCGGCCAGCTCCGCCTCGGGATAGCCGCCCGCGTACAGCTGCTGCCAGCCGTGCAGCCGTACGTAGACGAAATCCGCCGTGACGTCCTCCAGCTGGGGCCATTCGCCCGCGGCGTCGGCGACGACAAGGCCGATCCGGTGTCGGCGCAGCAGCTCCACGGCTTCGGTCGTCGCGAAGCTGGGGTGGCGGACCTCCAGTGCGTGGCGGAGCGGCCGGTCCTCCCGCACGGTCGTGTGCGGCTCGAAGCGCACGGTGTTGTGGTCGCGCGCCAGCCGTGCCGCCGCGTCCGTGCTGCGCGGGAGGTGTTCGAAGAACTCGGCCAGCAGGTCCGCGTCGAACTGCAGCGTCGGCGGCAGCTGCCACAGCACAGGGCCCAGTTTGTGCTCGAGCGCTGTCACCCCCGAGGCGAAGAAATTCGCGAGCGGTTCGGTGACCTCGCGCAATCGCTTCATGTGCGTGATGAACCGGCCGCCCTTCACCGCGAACACGAAGTCGTCGGGCACCTGCTCGAACCATGCGCGATACCGCTCGGGCCGTTGGAGCGAGTAGAACGAGCCGTTGATCTCGACGGTACTCAGCCGGTTGGCCAGGTACTCGAGTTCGCGGCGCTGCGGCAGCCCCCGCGGGTAGAACGTCCCCCGCCAGGGCGGATAGACCCAGCCCGACGTGCCGATCCGTACTGCAGTGGTTCGCGTCGCGGCGCGTGGTGTCGTACCGGATCGCGGCGTGCCGGTCCGGCCGGGGTTGCCGTGAGCAGCGGCGCACATATCTCCAGGCTGCCATCGCGGGCCTCACTGCCACCAGAACGACCACAGCCGCTCACCGACAAGGCCGCCGGCGACGGTACGCAGCGTGCCGGGCTGGGCGGTGAACTGGTCGAGGCAGAAGGCGCGGTGCTCGGCCGCGAGCAGCTCTGCGCGGTGGCGGGTCTTCGGTGGCGCGGCGACCGACAGGGTGAGCTCGTCGTAGCCGAGGCGGATCAGGGTCGCGCCGAACCGGTCCTCCCAGCTGCGCAGCACCGTCGACACCAGCTCGGCGCGGTCGGTGGTGCGGAACATGCCCTGCCAGCCGAGCACGGCCGGCACGTCGGCGGGCCGCTCCGCTTCGGCGATGCCGAGCCGGTAGTTCCCGCCCGCGACGAGACGGGATCCGGTGTTGCCCGCCTCGGCCAGCGGATCCGACTTGCGCGGCGACCGCCGCGCCAGCCCGGGGAACTCGGCGCCGAACGGTTCCAGGCACGTGCCGTCGCAGCACGGCCCGCGCCACCAGGAGCGGAGCACGTCCCCGGGGTGGTCGTGGCCGATGTGGTCGTCGGTGGGCGTGTTCCAGGGCCGGTCGTCGATCCAGTCCTGTCCCGCCGCCTCGAACCGCGGGTCGCGGGGGATCAGCACTGGCCAGCGACCGGTGCGCGGGAATGCCGCCACGCAGGCCAGGTACAGCGCGGGGTCGGTGATCGGGTCGTCGGACACCCACAGCGCCTGGTGCATGCGCCCGGGCGGCAGGGTGAGGCTGTCGCCGCGGCCGTCGGTGCGGGCACCGGCGCTGTCGTCGGTCCGGTTCGTGGTCGTCGATGTGAACATGACCCGAACGCTAGTTCGACACCCCGACAGTTCCGGCGCGAACACCGGACCGCTCGTCGTTACGTCACTCGAACGGATGATCGAACGGGGCGGCGTGGCCGATAGCCACTCCGGCGGAACTCCCGCGCCGGTCTACAGCGGGCGCAGCAGGTCGTCGGAGTCGATGATGCGGTAGGCGTAGCCCTGTTCGGCCAGGAAACGCTGGCGGTGCGCGGCGTAGTCCGTGTCGACCGTGTCGCGTGCGACCACCGAGTAGAAGTGCGCCTGCCTGCCGTCCTCCTTCGGGCGCAGCAACCGGCCGAGCCGCTGCGCCTCCTCCTGCCTGGAGCCGAACGTGCCCGACACCTGGATGGCCACCGACGCCTCGGGCAGGTCGATCGAGAAGTTCGCGACCTTCGACACCACGAGCTTCGTGATCTCACCGCGCCGGAACCGGTCGAACAGGGCCTCGCGTTCCTTGTTCTTCGTCGAACCCTGGATGACCGGGGCGTCGATCGCCTCGCCGAGTTCCTCCAGCTGGTCCAGGTAGGCACCGATGACCAGCGTCGGCTGGTCCTCGTGCGCCTCGACGATGTTCTTGATGACGGCCGTCTTCGTGTGCGCCGTCGAGGCGAGCCGGTAGCGCTCCTCCGCGTCGGCCGTGGCGTACGCCAGCCGTTCGCCCTCGGTGAGCGTCACGCGGACCTCGATGCAGTCGGCGGGCGCGATCCACCCCTGGGCCTCGATGTCACGCCACGGCACGTCGAACCGCTTGGGCCCGATCAGCGAGAACACGTCACCCTCGCGGCCGTCCTCGCGCACCAGCGTCGCGGTGAGCCCGAGGCGGCGGCGGGACTGCAGGTCGGCGGTCATCCGGAACACGGGTGCCGGCAGCAGGTGCACCTCGTCGTAGACGACGAGACCCCAGTCGCGGGAGTCGAACAGTTCGAGATGCTTGTACTCGCCCTTCGACTTACGCGTGATGACCTGGTAGGTCGCGATCGTGACCGGGCGGATCTCCTTCTTCTCGCCGGAGTACTCGCCGATCTCGTCCTCGGTCAGCGACGTCCGCGCGACGAGCTCGCGCTTCCACTGCCTGCCCGCGACCGTGTTGGTGACCAGGATCAGCGTCGTGGCCTGCGCCTGGGCCATCGCGGCCGCGCCGACCAGCGTCTTTCCCGCACCGCACGGCAGGACGACCACGCCGGAGCCGCCCGCCCAGAACGAGTCGGCAGCCTGCCGCTGGTACTCGCGCAGCGACCAGTCGCTCTCGTCCAGCGCGATCGGATGCGCCTCGCCGTCGACGTAGCCCGCGAGGTCCTCGGCGGGCCAGCCCACCTTCAGCAGCGCCTGCTTGAGCCTGCCGCGCTCGGACGGGTGGACCGCCACGGTGTCCTCGTCGACGGTCACGCCCAGCATCGGCTTGATCTTCTTGCTGCGCTGGACCTCGGCGAGCACGGCGCGGTCGGTGGTGGTCATCACCAGGCCGTGTGCCGGGTGGTTGTGGATCTGCAGCCTGCCGAACCGGCCCATCGTGTCGACGATGTCGATCAGCAGCGGCTGCGGGACGGGGAAACGGGAGTAGGTGGTGAGCGCGTCGACCACCTGCTCGGCATCGTGCCCTGCGGCGCGCGCGTTCCACAGCGCGAGCGGGGTGATGCGGTAGGTGTGCACGTGTTCGGGTGCGCGTTCCAGCTCGGCGAACGGTGCGATCGCGATCCGCGCGTCGCCCGCCCGGTCGTGGTCGACCTCGAGCAGCACGGTCTTGTCGGACTGGACGATCAGGGGGCCATCACTCACGCCTCCCTTTATACGTTCCCTGCGTGGGAGGTTGGGCCGTCCGGTGGGCAGGGTGGCCTCATACTGGAGCTTGACGGGTCGGGGCAATACCATCGCCGGGCGTAATGTCGGCCACTGCCGGTGTGGATCAAGATCGGCTGCAGTGGCTACGATTCGATGTGCCTTTCGCGTTGACATGAAGGAAGTCCGTTGCCCCGTCGCAGCCAGGCCCCCCGGGACGAAGCGGCGGACATCCAGCGGTCGGGCGGACGCTGGCGGCTACGCAACTGGCGGCTGAGGACTCGCCTGCTCGCCGCCCTCCTGGTGCCTGTCCTGGCGATGTTGGGTTTCGCGGGACTGCGGGTCGAGTCGAATCTCTCCGAGGCCGATGACTACGCCGCGGCGACGGAGCGCGTCCGTGTCGACGACACGGTGGCGAATCTGGTCCACGAGCTGCAGCGTGAACGAGACCTGACCGTGCGCTACGTCGCCGGTGGACGGCAGGGCAGGCCCGTCGAGGTGCTCCGGCAACGCGAACGGGTCGACACCGCGCGGGGCGAGTTCGAGAAGACGCTCACCGCCGCCCGGCCGGAACTGCCCGACGAGGCGGTCGGGGACTTCCGGGAGTGGGAGCGCGGGCTCGAAGGACTGGCCGGGGTGCGCTACGCGGGGCAGCATTCGGCACAGCCCGCGGGGCAGGTGCTGGGCGCCTACAACGACCGTGTGGCCGGGCTGCTCGACATGGGCGGCCAGGCCGCGGTCGACACGCCGGACCGCGAACTCGCGCGTACGTACCTGGCCGCGGGCTCGGTCGCACGGGTGAAGGACGCGCTGTCGATCCGGAGGGCGCTCGTCGGTGAGGCGCTCGCCTCGGGGGCGGCGCCGCCGGCCTTGGTGCGCGCACTCGCCGGTGCGGATGTGCAGGTCGCGGAAGCCAGAAGCAACCACGCGAAGTTCGCGACCCCTGCCCAGCGGCGGTCGCTCGACGAGGAGTTGAACCCGCGTGTCGAGGCCACGTCGGCCACCGTCACCGCGGTGCTGAACGGCGACCTCTCGGCCGACCCGGCCACGTGGGACCGGCAGTCCACCCAGGTCGTCGACGCGGCGAAACGCGCCGAGGACGCGCTGCGGGACGACGTGCGTGACAGGTCGGCGGCGCTGGCCTCGGAGGCCCGGTCGGACGCGCTGATCGACGGCGCCGTGATCCTCGGGGTGCTGCTGCTGGCGGGGCTGCTGGCGGTGGCCATCACGCGATCACTGCTGCGCCCCCTGCGCACGTTGCGCAACAGCGCCCTCGACGTGGCCCACTACCGGCTGCCCGAGGCGGTCAAGGGCATCCTGGCCGACCCGGATCCACGGCCGGAGGACGCACACCGCCGGTCCGTCGAACCCGTCCGCGTGTACAGCAGGGAGGAGCTCGGCCAGGTCGCACGGGCCTTCGACGCCGTCCACGGCCAGGCCGTGCGGCTCGCGGGTGAGCAGGCCATGCTGCGGGAGAACGTCAACTCGATGTTCGTCAACCTCTCGCGCCGCAGCCAGGACCTCGTCGAGCGGCAGCTCACGGTGCTCGACCGCATGGAGGAACACGAACAGGACCCCGACGTCCTCGGCGGGCTGTTCGAGCTCGATCACCTCGCCACGCGTATGCGCCGCAACAGCGAGAACCTGCTCGTGCTGGCCGGACAGGACGTCGGCAGGCCGTTGCCCGGCGCCGTCGCGGCCGAGGAGATCATCGGCGCCGCGCTGTCGGAGGTCGAGCACTACCAGCGCATCAACGTCGCGGCGACGCCGCAGATCGGGGTCCGCGGCGAGATCGTCGGCGACCTGGTGCACGTGATCTCCGAGCTGTTCGAGAACGCCACCGACTATTCGCCCGACGACTCGTCCGTGTCGGTCGTCAGCGCGGTCACCCAGGACGGCGAGTGGCGGATCGACATCACCGACCGCGGTGCGGGCATGCCCGAGACGGAGATCCACCGGGCGAACATGCGGCTGGCCGAGGTTCCCGACGTCGACGTCGAGGTGTCCAGGCGGATGGGGCTGTACGTGGTCGCGCGGCTGGCCAGGCAGCACGACATCCGCGTGTGGTTGTCGGCCGCGGACCTGATGGGCCTCACCGCGACGGTCGTCGTGCCCGCTGCGCTCGTGCGGCAGGCCGATTCGTCGCCTCAGGAATCGCCGGTCGCGCTCGAGGAGGCGACGACGGGGGAACAGCAGGGACAGCAGGACGGGCCGTCGTCGATCGTGTTCCGGCCGGAGCCGCAGCGTCGGCCTGCGACCGCGCTGCCCGCCGAACCCGAGCCGTCCGAGCCCCTGGCCGCGGCGGACGAGCCCGTGGACGGCCCGGCGAGTGCCCCGGTGAGCAGGCGGACATCGGGGGGCGGACCCCCGCGGGAGCCGGTCGCCGAGTTGTTCGCCGATCCGTATGCCGATGCAGGAACCTTCGGGAGACCGGCCCGTGTGCCCGAGCCCGAGCCACTCGCCGGCCCGGACGTCACAGCAGAGCCCGAGGTCACGGCGGAGCCCGACACCACGGCGGAGCCAGACATCACGGCGGAGCTCGCGGCCACCGCGCAGCCCGAGGTGACCGCGCAGCCCGAGGTGACCGCGCAGCCCGAGGTGACCGCGCAGCCCGAGGTGACGGCGGAGGCTGCCTCGGCGGACCCTGCGCCGGTGCTGCCACGGCGGAGGCCCGCGGTGTCGGAGCTCCTCGCCGAGGACACCGGCGAGCCAGAGGGAACGGACGTCGCCGACCATGCGGGGCGGGCCGAAGCCGCCGACTCGGGGACCGACACGGCCGAGGGCACCGGATACGAGCACACCCTGACGCAGCACGGGCACGCACAGCAGGCACCGGCCCAGCACGAACGGCACGCGCGGCACGAACAGCCGCAGGGCGCGGGCGCTCACGGCACGGGGCCGGAATCCGGCTCCGGAGACGGCGGCGGGAGCTCCGAGCAGCCCGCACCGCTGCGACGGCCGGTGCGGCGTCCCGGCGCGGTGCCCGCTGCCGACGAATCGCTCACCGAGGAGATCCCCCGCGTGCCCGGTAGTGCCGAAACCGGGCGGGCAACGGCGTTCGGCACGCGTGAGGCGGATTGGGACGACGAGCCGGATGTCGCCTCGGCGGCCCGGCCGCCGGCCCCGGAATCGATGACCGAGATCACGGATGGGCTGACGGCACCCGTGCCGACTGTCGATTCTCCCGATGCGGACCAGGAAGTCGAACCCGGTGTACCCGCGGACGCTGCCGCACCCGACGGCGCTGCACCCGACGGCGCTGCACCTGACGGCGCTGCACCCGACGGTGCTGCGGCCGCCTCGGCGAACGACGACGTCCCGGCTGCGACCGAGTCCGGTGGGCCCGTCGCCGGAGCCCGTGAGACCCCGGCCACGAACGCCACCGGTGGCCCGGCCCCCGGGCGTGCGTCGCGGCTGCGACGCGAACCGGAGCTCGAACCCGCCGAGCAGACCGATGTCTCGGCGTGGGGCCCGGGACCCACCTGGCCCATGCGGGACGGTGATCAACCCGATGCGCCGCCTGCACCGCAGCCTCCGCCCCGCGCGGATCCCCTGCCCGCGCCCGGCACCTCGGCCGAGGCTGTGCTCGGCGATGATGCGCCCACCGACCGGATGGCGGTTTACCGGGGGCTCATGACGCGATGGTTCGAACCCGGCGCGGATCCCCAGGACTGGCAGGTCGACTCGGCCGAACAGGGTGGTGCCGAACAGGGCGGTGCCGAACCGGGTGCCGAACCGGAACGGGCCGTGCCCGACGGCTCCGAGCCCGACGGCTCCGAGCGGGACGGCGCTGAGTGGGACGGCGCTGAGTGGGACGGCGCTGAGTGGGACGGCGCTGAGTGGGACGGCTCCGCGGCCGGGCAGGCAGGCCGTAACGGTTCCGACGGCCTCGGGTGGCACCCGCGCGGCACTGGCTCGGGCGATCACGGCTCCGAGGGCGTCCGTCCGGCGGGCGACGATGCGGAGCGCAACGGTTCGGAGCGCAACGGTTCGGTGCGCAACCACTCGGCAGCCGGCCGTCCCGGCCCCGAGTACAGCGGTCCCCAACACAGCGGCCCCGAACACAGCGGCCCCGAACAGAGTGGTCGTGCCGGCCGTAACGGCACGCAGCCCCCGCCGCCCGGTGGCTCCTCGTCGGGCGGTTCCGAGCCCTCCGGTTCCGCCGACGACGGCGCCGAGGCAGATCCCCGCAACGGCCACGAAACCGACGGTGGCAGGCAGCGGCGGCAACCGTCGTTCATCGACCGGTCCCCGGAGGCGATCCGCGAACGCATGTCGGGACTGCAGCGGGCAACCGCCCGCGCCAGGCACGCCCGCAGCCGCTGAGTGGGCGGGGCCCTCGTCGCGGTCAGCTCCGCGATGCGGCCGTCTCGTCGGGCGACTCGACCGCCTCCGCTGCCGCCGCCTTCGCCGAGTCCGTGGTCGCCGAATCGGCAGCGTCGGCCGAAGCCGCACCGTGTGCGGCGTCCGAACCGGCGGTCGCCGGGGTCTCTGGCGCGGTCTCGCCGGTGCGCTGCACCTGCGGACTCTGCAACAAGCGGGCCACTTCGCCACGCAGCGAGACGAACTGCTCGGACTCGCGGGTGGTGATCTGATCGCGTTCGGCGGGCAGGTCGATGGTCAGGTCCGCGACGATCGCCGCGGGGGACTTCGACAGCACCAGTACCCGGTCGGCGAGGTAGACGCTCTCGTCGATGTCGTGTGTGACCAGCAGAATCGTGCTGCCCAGATCGCGCTGGACGCGGCGGGTGAGGTCTTCCAGCTCACCGCGGGTCTGCGCGTCCACCGACGCGAACGGTTCGTCCATCAGCAGCAGCGCGGGCCTGCTCACCAGCGCTCGCGCGATCGACACGCGCTGCTGCATGCCGCCGGAGAGCTGCCACGGGTACTTCTTGCCCACTCCGGCCAGGCCCACCGATTCGAGGACCTCGGCGGCGCGGCGCCGCCGGTCGGCCTTCGACACCTGCTGCCACCGCAACGGGAACTCGACGTTCTTCGCCACGGTCAGCCACGGGAACAGCGAGCGGCTGTAGTCCTGGAACACGACGGCGAGGTCGTCCGGCACGCCCGACACCTCGTCGCCGTGCAGCCGGACCGAACCCCCCGTCGCGGGGATGAGCCCGGAGATGCAGCGCAGCAGGGTGGACTTGCCGCAGCCGGACGGGCCGACGATGCACGCCAGCTGCCCGGCCTCGATGGTGAACGTCAGGTCCCGCACGGCGACGTGCGCGCGCTCACCCCGGCCGTACTGGTGGGTGAGGCCGGAAACCTCGAGCATGGTCGACACGGTCAGCCTCCTACGGGCGCGTCACAGGTCGGTGTCACGGGACGGACGTCGCGGGCGCTCACGCGTCGTCCCCACGGGTGGGCTGCCAGCCGAGCACGAGCCGTTCGACCGCCAGCAGTGCGCTGTTGAGCGCGTAGCCGAGCACGCCGAGCAGCAGCACCCAGAACCACATTTCGGGGTACTGGACCGTCGACTGCGTCGTGGACAGGCGGAGGCCGATGCCACTGCCGCCGACGATCTCGGCGACCACCATCAGCAGGATGGCGATCGACAGGCTCAGCCGCAGCCCGGCGAAGATCTTCGGCATCGCGGCCGGCAGCACGATCATGCCGATCCAGTACCGCCGCGGCGTGCCGAGCGAGCGGGCGGTGTCGGTCTTGACCTGGTCGACCGAGCGGACGCCGTCGACGGTGTTCAGCACGATCGGCCACAGCGTGGAGAACACGATAGCCGCGATCTCCATCTGCACCCCGATGCCGAACATCACCATGAAGGCGGGCATCAGGGTCACCGGCGGTACGGAACGCAGGAACGAGATCAGCGTGCCGCAGTAGTCCATCGCCCAGCTCGAGCGGCCGAGTGCCGTGCCGAGCGCGACGCCGATCAGGGCGGACAGGGCCCACGCGCCGAGAGCCGTCGCCAGGCTGGGCAGCACGATGTCGAACACGGCGTCGCCGAGCATCAGCCGCCACGCCGGTCCGGACAGCAGCACGTCGGCCCCGGTGGCGACGATCTCCGTCATCCGGGGGAAGTAGACACTGTCGGCGCCGATGGCGATCAGTTCCCACAGCAGCAGGGCCGCGGCGAACACGAGCCAGGTCACCGCGGCCGAGCCGAGGATGCGACCGCGTTTGGCGGCGGCGGTCGTGATGCTCATCGGGTCGCCCTTTCCTCGGTGTCGGCCCAGCGGAACAGCCGCTTGCCGCTGCCGACGAGAGCGGAGTTGATCGCCCAGCCGGCCAGGCCCGCGAGCACCGTGCCCGCCATGACCTGGTCGAGGTGGCCGTTGTTCATGCCGCCTTCGAGGATGTAGCGGCCGAGGCCGACCTCCGACGCGGCGATGTACTCGACACTGATGACCGCGATGAGCGCGATGGACGCGGCGACGCGGACGCCGGTGAAGATGAACGGTGCGGCGTGGGGCAGGGCAACCCAGGTGAGGGCCTGCCTGCGGTTGGCGCCGGTCGCGCGGGCCGAATCGAGCAGGACGGGGTCGATCTCGCCGAAGGCGTAGATCGTGTTGAACAGGATCGGCCACACCGCGGCGTACACGGCGAGCGTGATCTTGGCGTCGGGACCGCTGCCGATGGTCACCATGACCAGCGGGATCAGCGCGACGGCGGGGATGGGGCGCAGGAACTCGATGAGCGCTCGGCTGGCCGATTGCAGTGCGGGGACGCTGCCGAGCAGCAGCCCGGCGGGTACGCCGATGCCGATGGCGACGCCGAGTGCGATCAGCCAGGCCAGCAGGGTGGCAACGACTCCGAGGAGGAACTCGCGGTCACCGAGCAGCTCGACGAAGGTGGTGGCTACCTCGCTGGCCGGCGGAACCCAGTAGTCCGGCAGCACACCGGCCTGCACGGTGATCTCCCACAGCAGGAAGAAACCGAGCAGGCCGGTGAGACCTTTGGCGAATGTGCGCACGCCGGTTACTTGGCCGAGTCATCCTCGCCGGTGTCCGGCGGGATGATCATGTCCTTGACGTCGATGTTGTTCTCGAGGGCGCCGCGGTCGACCATCAGGTCCGGCACTCGCTGGATGCGCTCGGGGTCGAGGCTGCTCTCGAAGGTGAGCAGTGTCGTCATCGGGGCGAGGTCCTCGGGCAGGCCGACGTGCTCGACCAGCAGCGGGTCGATCACCTCGGTGCGGTCGGCGGTCTCGGCCTCGTTGCTGGCCTTGACCATGGCGCGCTGGAACGCGGCGACCGTCTTGGGGTTCTCGTCCGCGAACTCGGCGGTGGTGCCGTAGCCGGCCATCGGCAGGTCCTTCAGCGGGCCGGTCATCGGGTCCCACCGCGACTCGGCGCCGAGCTCCTTCTGGTTCATGGCGATGAAGGGGTCGGGGAAGAACGCCGCGTCGATGTCCTTGCCGAGGCCCTTCTGCGAGGTGCTGAACCCGCCGGGCTTCCAGTTGACCTTGTCGAGGTCGACGTCGTTCGCCTCGGCCCACGCCTTGGTGAGGATGTCGGCCAGGGTGCCTTCCGGGGTCACGCCGACCGTCTTGCCCTCGAGGTCCTTCGGCTCCTCGAGCGGCGAGTTCTTCGGCACCATGACCGCGTTGGACTTCGGTGCCGCCGAGGAGGCGTCGGCGATCAGCTTGAGGTCCATCGTTCCCGCGGCCTGCTGGTCGAAGAAGCCGGTGTAACCCGAATAGATGATGTCGACCTCACCCGAGTTGAGCTTGTTGAAGCCCTTGTCGGCGCTGTCGACCTTGATCGGGTTGACCTGGAGGCCTTCGTCGGAGAAGTAGCCCCGCTCGCGGGCGAGGTGGAAGGCGGCGAGGTCGATCGTGCCCTGGATCGACACGTTGACCTTCGACTTCTCGACCTGGGCGTTGCCGCTGTCGTCCTCATCCGAACCGCCGAGGAGGCCACAACCGCTGACGGAGGCGAACACGGCGAGGCCGGCGGTGAGCGCGGCGAGGCGCCGACCGCTGGCGCGGCGTTGTGATGGACGCAAGGCAACTCCTCGTGGGACTAGATGATGGCGTGGGGTGACCACAATGGCGCAGACCTGCGAGGATCGCTGGTCCGAACCGGGCGCACCGAAGATGCGGCCCCACTCTATTAAGCAGGCAAAGCGATCACAACGGGTGCTCAGTACCAAGGAGTGAGTGTTGGATGTCACCCTCCCGGCACTGAGTTGGATTATGAAACACTACTGAACGTGTTTCCGAATCCTGGGTTATAGACCACGAAGGTGAACGCTGAGTAACGGGACGGTGGGCTTCGCCCTGTTCTAACCTAAGAGGGTTACGTGCTAACAGGTCGTTCGCTACTCTCTGCCTCTGCCTACTCGGGAATCGGGTTGCACGCTCACTGAAATGAGTGTCTGTCGACGACGAGGGATCGATGATCCCGCGACGGAGGAAGACCGTTGACGGGTGTGCGGTGCTTCGCGTCGGGATGCGGCGCTCATCCGGGAGGCGTACGTACTGAGCGGTTGCATCCGCGAGGTGCCGGGGCCGAGCGCCCCGGTGGGGCGGTCGGTCGCCACCGCCGTTGCTGGTGCACCGGGTCCCCGGGCCGGCAGGTCCCGGTCGGGACGGCAAATCGGCAGGAGCCGTAGGGCTCGAACTTTGGGAGTGTGCTCGTAGTGCTCGACGAGAAGGCGGAGGAAGGGCAGGCCGGCGGCGACGGCGGCCCTGACGGCCCGACCGCCGAGGCGACTGCCTCCCCGTCGGCCGGCGGGGCCGGCAGCGGCGGTTCCGGACGTGGTCTGCGCAACTGGCGGCTCCGGTCAAAACTCGCGCTGATTCTGATCATTCCCACGATCACCGCGCTCGTGCTCGGGGGCCTGCGCGTCTACGAATCCCTCGACCGGGCGAATCAGCTGCGGCAGACCGCCGACCAGGTCCAGCTGGCCGACCAGATCAGCGACGTCGTCCACCAGCTCCAGATCGAACGCGAACTCGCGGTGCTCAAACTGGGTGCCAACCCCGGCAACACCGAACGGGCGAACCTGTTCAACGCCCAGGTCGACCAGGTCGACACCGCGGTAGGGCGGCTGAACGACCTGGCGGGCGAACTCACCGTCGACGACCCGGCGATGCAGGCGCGTTACGACTCCGGGGTGAACCGGCTCGGCGTGCTCGAATCCATGCGGCAGGCGGTCACCGAAGGCGCGATGACCCCGCGCACCCTGCTCGACCAGTACACCCTGCTCATCACCGGCCTGGTCCAGCTGGACCGGGAGGTCACGACCGCGATCAACGACCGGGACCTGCTCCGCGACAGCAACGCGATCCACGCACTGTCGGAAGCCAAGGAGTACATCTCCCTCGAAGGTGCGATCGTCTCGCTGGCCGCGCAGCAGAACGACTTCCCGCAGTACATGGTCGACGACGCCAGGGACGCCATGGCCAGCGGTGAGTCGGCGTCCGAGGACTTCAACGCCTACGCCTCGCTGCAACAGCGGCAGTACTTCACCGACACCGTCTCCGCCCCGGAGATCGACCGCAGGCAGATGGTGCGCGACCAGGCATTCGCCCGCGTCGCGAACGACGAGCCGCCGCAGATCAACCGGCAGGAGTTCGTCAACGACCTCGCCGTCACCCGCGACAACTACCGGGAGGCCGAGTCCGGCCTGCTGAGCGACCTGGAACAGCAGTCGGCCGGTCTCGCCGAGGACACGACGTTCGCCGCCTGGCGTGACGCCGCCATCGTCGCCATCGCCCTGATCGCGGCGCTGGCTCTGATGCTCTACGTGTCGCGGTCGATGCTCGCGCCGCTGCGGACGCTGCGGGAGAACGCGCTCGAGGTCGCCTACGTCCGGCTGCCGGAGACCGTGCGCCGCATCCTGGCCGACCCGAACCCGATGGAGGCCTCCCGCAAGGGCATCAGCCCCGTGCCGGTGGAGACCAAGGAGGAGATCGGCGAAGTCGCCCGGTCGTTCGACGTGGTGCACGAACGGGCCGTGCGCATGGCCGCCGAGCAGGCGCTGCTGCGGGAGAACGTCAACGGCATCTTCGTCAACCTCTCGCGGCGCAGTCAGCGGCTCGTGGAACGTCAGCTCGGCGTGATCGACAGTCTCGAATCCGAAGAGCAGGACCCGGATCAGCTGGCGCACCTGTTCGAGCTCGACCACCTCGCGACCCGGCTCCGCCGTAACGGCGAGAGCCTGCTGGTCCTTTCCGGGGCCGGCCTGTCGAAGTCCATGGCCAAGCCGGTGCCCGCCGCCGACGTCGTCGGTGCCTCGGTGTCGGAGATCGAACAGTACGCCCGTGTCGAGGTCGGCAGCGTGCCGGACGTCGCCGTGCACGGCCGCGCCGTCAACGACCTGGTGCACCTCCTGGCGGAACTGCTCGACAACGCCACCTACTTCTCCGAGCCCGATACCAGGATCAGCGTGCGGGCCGCGGTGACCCGCAAGCGTTCGCTGGCCATCCAGATCACCGACCGCGGTGTCGGCATGAGCGAGGAGCAGTTCGCCGAGGCCAACGAGCGGCTGGCCGACCCGCCGGACCTGGACGTGTCGGTGACCCGGCGCATGGGTCTGTACGTGGTGGCACGCCTGGCGCAGCGGCACGGCATCGATGTCCGGCTCCGCGAGAACGAGGACATCGAGGGCGGCGTCGTCGCCAGGGTCGTCGTGCCGCGGGAACTGCTCACCGACGCGCCGGGCGGCCCGGCCGGCATGACCCCGGCGATGGGCGGCCAGCACAACGGGTCGTACGCCGGGGTGCCCGCCGCGGCCGAGCTGCCGATGCGGCGGCTCGCCGACGCCGAAGGTGTCGGCGGGCCCGTGCCGGACGCCACGGCCGCGCAGCCGACGAGCGCGTTCGAACCGGCGCAAGCCTTCGACGGCTCGCGGTGGCCGAGTGCAGAGGACGTCCCGGAGGACGCATCCGAGCTCGACTACCTGTCGGGCGCTCCGGGTGGCGGTGACCCGGCGACGACCGTCATGCCCGCGGCCTCCGGCCCGGCCGGCGGCGGCTCCGAGGACGGCCAGCCCGGGCTGACGCCACTCGACCAGCCGATCAGCCTCGACGACCTGGTCGGCGGTCCGAACAAGGCCGCGGGCCCGTTCGTGAGCCCCGCCGAGCAGGAACCGGACGCCCTGCCGAAGCGCACGCCGGGTGAGACGACCGGGTCGGCGCAGCCCTCGTGGCCGCCGCAGCAGCCGGCAGACATCGGTAACGGCAACGGCTGGCCGGACACGACCGGCGACGGCGGGTCCGCTGCCGGTACGGTGCCCGAGGACAACCCGCTCGCGCTGCCGAAGCGTGAGCCGCGCTACGTGTCGCCGGAATCGGCGGCCGGTTCCGGAACGTCGCAGGGGATCAGCGGTAACGGGACCACGGGTGCCGCAGGTGCCGCTGCGGCGGCAGGTGCGGCACAGGCTGGAACAGAGAGTGCGGCGCTGGAGGAAGAAGCGCCGACGAAGCGGCTGCCGATATACCAGTCGGTGTTGTCGCGCTGGTTCAGCGAGGAAGAAGAAGACGTGCCGGAGGCAGGGGCCGGCGATCAGACCAGCGACGTCGCGGACGCAGGCACCGCACTCGCCGGCGCTTCTTCCGGTGGCGCCTCCGCCGGAGGAGTACAGGAGGACTGGCGGAGCGTGTCGGACACCGGTTGGGAAGCGGCGCAGTCGCTGCTCGAGCCGAAGGGTGAGGAGATCACGACGGCGGGCCTGCCGAAGCGGGTGCCGAACGCGTATCTGGTGCCGGGCTCGGTCACCGAGGCGAGCGACACCACCCCTGCCAGCAGCGCGGGCGCGGAAGCCGACCCCGCTGCGGCCGCCCCCACGGCGACGGCGAAGCCCGCCGTGTCGCGTTCGGCCGAGGCAGCCCGTAATCGCATGGCCTCGTTCCAGCGCGGGTTCACCAGCGGCAGGCACGCACTGAAAGAACAACCGGATCAAACAGGCACACAGTCCGAGGCCGAGTCGAACGGTTCGACCGACAACGGCGTTCACGGGGCGAAGGAGTAAGAGTTGACACGCGCTGGTTCGATGCAGCCGGGTACGCCCCGGCAGGGCAACTCCGGCCAGGCCGGGAGCTTCGCCTGGCTCATCACCGACTTCGTGCACCGGGTTCCCGGGGTCGCACATTCCGTGGTCGTGTCCGCGGACGGGCTGCTGCTGGCGTCCTCGAAGGGCCTGCCGAAGGACCGTGCCGACCAGCTGGCCGCGGTGGCGTCGGGGTTGACGTCGCTGGCTCGGGGCGCCGCGCAGGTCTTCGAGGGCGGGCCGGTGGCCCAGACCGTCGTCGAGATGGCCAACGGCTTCCTGTTCCTGATGTCGGTCTCCGACGGCTCCTGTCTCGCCGTGCTCGGCGCACCGGACAGCGACATCGGTCTGGTCGTGTACGAGATGACCCTGCTGGTCGACCGCGTCGGCCAGCAGATGACCCCGGAACTGCGTGCCCAGCTGCAGGGCAGCACCCGCCGGTGAGCTCACCGTCACGAGGACTTGGCGCAAGGTTGCCGATGATGTATCCACCGACAGTGAGCACACACTGAGGAGACCGCCGTGGATTCCGGGCACTCACGAGGTGATCGACGGTGGGACCGGGGGCAACAGCCCGGTCCGCCGGACGAGCAGGACGGTCGCGCCGACGAGGCGTGGCGGCCGATCAGACCCAGCAAACGGGTGGACCGCGGCAGCGACTGGCTGTACCAGTCGGACGAGGACTCGGGCGGCGATCCCGCCGACTTCAGCGTCTCCGAATACCGGGAACGGCTGCTCGGCGGGCCGGGCTCGGAGCTGTACGGCTCACACGACGTGCCGCACCGCAGCGGCTCACCCGAACGTGAGCACCCGGATTTCAGCAGCGGCTATCACGTGCCGTACGCGGAGAACTCGCTCAGCGGGCGCAATGAGTTCGCCCGTGATTTCGACCGCTACGATGACGAGCTCCGCCGCGACGGCTACGACACGGGCGAGTGGCGCACCGGTGACTTCGGCACCGGCAGGTTCCCGCCGGTGGACGACGGGTTCCGCCCCTCACCCGTACCCCGTCAGCCGTCGGGCGACACGTTCGGACCGCAGCGGATCGACCTGGGAGGTTCCGGACCGGTGCCAGAGGAAACACCGTCCGAGAGTTCCGGGCTGGTCCGACCGTACTTTCGTACGAAAGGCCGCACCCGGCCGAGCCAGGACCTCGCGATCGAGACCCTGATCTCGACGTCGGAACAGGGCAGGCGGCTCGACGGGGTGCGGGTACCGGAGCACAAGCACATCTGCGGGCTCTGCCTCGACACCAGGTCGGTCGCCGAGGTGGCCGCCCTGCTGAAGATGCCGCTCGGTGTGGTGCGGGTTCTGGTTGGTGACGTTGCCGGTCTGGGGCTGGTGCTGGTGCACTCCCCGAACACGAACACCATGGTGGGCGACCGGCCCAGTATCGAATTCATGGAAAGGGTTCTCAGTGGCCTTCGGCGAATTTGATTCCGACACACCTGCGCCTGCCGCTGGAGGACCCACGTCCTCGACGAAGATCGTGGTCGCGGGTGGTTTCGGCGTCGGGAAGACGACTCTGGTCGGTGCGGTGTCGGAGATCGACCCGCTGACGACCGAGGCGTCGATGACCGAGGCGAGTGTGTCCGTGGACGACCTGTCCGCGACGCCGCAGAAGGCGACCACGACGGTCGCCATGGACTTCGGCCGGATCTCGCTCGACTCCGACCTGGTGCTCTACGTCTTCGGCACGCCGGGCCAGCACCGGTTCTGGTTCATGTGGGACGACCTGGCGAAGGGCGCCATCGGCGCGGTCGTGCTGGTCGACACGCGGCGGCTGGCCGACGCGTTCCCGTCGATCGACTTCTTCGAGAACCGCAAGCTGCCGTACATCGTGGCCATCAACTGCTTCGACCGGCTGCTGCACCACTCGATCGAGGACGTCCGGCACGCACTGACGATCTCCCCTTCGGTTCCGATCATGGCCTGCGACGCACGGCAGCGGGACTCGGCCAAACAGGTGCTGATCTCGGTCGTGCAGCACGCGATCGCCCACGACTCCGCCCTTCAGGCAGGCTGAGCTACGCCGAACGTGTAGCCGGCCTGCTCAGCGGTTCCGGCCGCGGTGCTTGCCGACGGCCGATTCGAGCGATGTCGTCACTTCTCGGGTACGGGGTGACGTGCGCGGGGTAGGACTCCGCGTATCGCCGGATGCCGCCGCTCAGGTGAAACCGCGCGTGACCGGGGACCTCGAGGTCGAACCCGCTTCGGGCGCCTAATACTCTGACGCCCGAGCCGATGTGCGCGTGCGAAGGAGGGACAGTGACCGATCCCGGGCCCCGCGGCGACGTCGGCGGTCTCCTCACCGACTTCGTGCGCCGGGTCTCCGGCGCGGCCCACGCGATCGTCGTGTCCGCCGACGGGATGTTGCTGTCGGCCTCCGACGGGCTACCGCGTGACAGGGCCGACCAGCTGTCGGCCGTCGCCTCGGGGCTGGTGTCGCTCACACGCGGCGCGGCGGAGTCGTTCAACGGTGGCCGCGTCAATCAGACTGTGGTCGAAATGGATCGCGGTTATCTGTTCCTCATGTCGGTCGGCGAAGGGTCCTGCCTGGCGGCGCTGGCGGCCCCGTCGACCGATATCGGCGTGCTCGCCTACGAGATGGCGGTGCTGGCCGACCGGCTCGGCCAGGACGGTGGCCGACTGCTGCACAGCGGTGGTGGGGCCCGGTGACGCCGACGCACGAATGGGACCCGTCCGACTGGGACGCGCTGCACCAGGGCGGCCAGCGGGAGCACGACTCGCCGGATCGGTTCGACCTCGGCAGCCTGCCGCGGCAGCTCCCGCCGGGACGATCTCCCTCGGGCCGCCACTCCGCGGAGCGGTTTCCGCCCCCGCAGCAGCCGCCCGGTTCCTTTCCGGCCGAGCGGTTTCCCTCGGAGCAGTTCCCTCCGGAGGAACCGTCCGCATCGTTCCCGCCGGAGCAGTTCCCACCCGAGCAGTTCCCACCCGGGCAGTTCCCCTCGGAGCAGTTCCCGCCCGAGTCGCGGCCGCCGGCACCGCGGCGGAGCTCGTCGTCGCCGTCCTTCCCGCCCGCCTCACGGGCGGACATGCCGGAGGGACGCGGCCGCGGCGCCTCGCGGCCCGCGGGGCCACGGCGGATGCACCGGTCGCTGGTCCGCCCGTACGCACGTACCGGCGGACGGGTCGCTCCGGCCACCGACCTTCAGCTCGAGTCGCTGGTGTCGGCCGGCGACGTCGCCGGTGCGATCGCGTCCGGTGCGGTCGCCTCGACGGTGCAGCGGTTCATCTGCGACCTGTGCGCCGAGGAGGTCAAGTCGATCGCCGAGATCGCCGCGTACGCGCGCCTGCCGCTGGGCGTGGTGAAGGTGATCGTCTCCGACCTGGCCGACGCCGGCGCGGTGTCGATCCAGCGGCCGGGCATGGTGACGGGCGACCGCTCCTCGCAGGCCTTCATGGAGCGCATCCTGGAGGGCCTCAAGGCCCTCTGACCCGCGACTGTCACTCCCGTCGCTCTGCCCCTCCCCGACGCGGCCCTGCTCTCCCTGACGCGCCGACGCGCCTGCGCTCAGGCTTCGACGAGGGCGGCCGAGGTGATCCGGTGCAGCGGATAGCGCTCGTTGTCCGAGCCTTCGAGGATGCCGCCGCCGACCCGCACCGGGGTGACGATGCGCTGGGTGGCCGTGCCGTGGGAGTCGACGAACCCGATCCACACCTCGCGCTGCTCGCGCGTGGCCTGCGCCAGCAGCGCCATCGTGGCCGACGTGTCCGCCCCGCCGCCCGCAGGAAGGCGAACGGTCGTGCCGCGCCGCGTCGTCGCCGCACGATCGCCCGCGCGGATGTGCGCCAGCACGGCCGAGACCTGGTCCTCGCTGATCGGCGCCGGTGCGTGTGCGGTGCGCTGGGTGGGCCGGTTCCTGGCCGGTATCCGCCGTCCGCTGGGACGCAGGTCGAGGATGCGCCCGTCGGGGCCCTCGGCAGCCGGGGTGAAACCGGCGCCGCGCAGTGCATCGAGCAGTTCGGCCAGCGGATACGGACTGACGAGCACGGTCGGGGCGATCTTGCGCAGGTCGTGGTCGGCGGCCACGGAATGCGCCATCACCTCGGCGATGAGCACTTCGTCGTCGCAGCGCAGGAACGATGCCGCCGCACCGCCGCGGAGTCGGCCGTGGCGGCGGGCGACGTCGTCGATCAGATACGTCAGCCCCTGCGGCACGGGCGTCGCGGAGCGGGTACGGAACAGTTCGTGCAGGTCGTCGGCCGTGCGGCCGGTGTCGAGGGCCCGCCGGACGGATGCCTCGGTGACGCGGTAGACGGTCGCGTGACCCGCCGATTCGACGTCGGCGACCGCGGTGATCTCGGCGGCCAGGTCCGCCTCGAGCGGACCGGGGGCCACGACGGTCAGATCGGCCTGGACGAGGACCTCCTCGACCGGCGTGGGCATCGCGTCGGCCATGGCGCTCGCCGCGGTGTGCGCGTCGTCGTCGAGCAGGGCCGCCGCGGCCGAGGTGATCGCGCCGAGCGCCACCATGCCGAGCGCGGCGCCCTCGGACATCGTGGCGCGGGTGATGTCGTCGCGGAGCCGTCCGCCCTTGCGCGGCGCGTGCCAGGCGAGGTAATTGACGAGCTCGTCGACGCTCTTCACGCCCGCGCCGCCCGACAACTCCGACAGCGTGGTCAGGGCCCGCCTGCGCAGCATCGGCGCGTTCGGCCTGCGCAGTTCCTCCGACAGCGCCGCCAACGCCTTGTCCTTCTCGTCCCGCTGTCCGGCCAGCCCCGGTAGTCGGGGCAGGTCCAACCACGCCTGTGCGAGTGTCATCCACCTGATCGCCGGCGGCGACGACAACCACGAATCCGTCAGCGTGGTCGGTACCCATTCCGGCGTGGCGTCGTCGCTCGCCGCGACGAGGCCCGCACCGGCCACGAGCTCGGCGAGCAGCGCCAGCCGGGTCTCGTCGACGTCCACGTCGCGTGCGAGCCGCTTGATCTCGCGCACGCCGAGCCCACCGGACTTCAGCACCGGGGACGGCGTGTCAGACCACGTGCGCAACAGCGTCTCCGCATGCCGCAGCAGCTCCATCGTCTCGCCGGCACCTGCCTCGTCCACAGTGGACTGGCCGTGCGGGTGGACGGGCAGGTCCGGTTCGGCGAGCTCGCCCTCCCGGTGGATCGACCCGCCGCGCAGGGCCAGCCCGAGTTCCCGGGGCAGCTCGACGGTCGATTCGTCGCGGCGGATCAGCAGCCCACGCGCGAGCAGTTTCTGCACCGGCGTCTCGGCGAGCTCCAACGGCACGTCGGCGGCGGCGTCGCGCGTGCGGCCGATCGGCGGGCCCGCGGACAGCTTCCGCAGCAATGCGCGCTCGTCATCGCCGAGGTTCAGCGCGTCGAGGTCGGTACCGGCCAGCGAGGGCACCGAATCGCCGAGACCCGCGGGGAACGGGCCGAACGTCTCCCGCGCGCCCGGTGGGATCTGGATCTCGCCGGTGTCGGGGTCGTCCCACGCCAGCGCCAGCTCGAACAGTCCGGCGGGTACGGGCTCGTCGCCCAGCAACTCGGCCAGCCGCTCCGGCGTGACCGGTTCGGTGTCGGCACCCGCCACGACGAGGCCCTCGTAGGTGGCCAGTGTCGCCGAGTCGAGCTGTTCACAGGCCCTGGCGATCGAGCCCGGCGTGCCCGCTCGGGTCGCGAGGACGGTCGAGTCGGACGGCGGGGGCGTCGCCAGGTCCCGGCGAGCGCGCAGCAACGAGGCCATTCGGTCGTCCGGCAGCGAGCGCAACCAGTCCGCGAGAGCGAGGGCGGGCATCGTGACCAGGATATCTCCCGGGTTCCGGCATCGGGCACACTGTGCTGGAGTCGAAAGGCCTGCGCTGTGCCCACGCGCGGGCACATCCGCGGACCGAGGCGATGGAGGACGACGTGGCGAAGGCCAACGAGCGGAAGAACGACCGGATCGACCCGGAATGGCCGGAGGTCGACGACGGCCACCCCGTGTCGGAACTCGCCGCCGACCGGCAGGGCGCGCTCTCTCCGTTCGGGGACGTGTCGTTCCCGCTCGACTCGGTGCCGTACGAGCACCCGCAGACCGAGATCAACAAGCGCTCCTGAAGCCGGCCTCGCGCCGCACGCTGAGCAGCGCGAAGTTACCGGTCAGTCACCCGGTCGGGAGCCGGTGACGCCCGCCACGCGGCTAGTGTTGTCAGGTGAATCCTGCAGTTCCCTGACGACACGGGGGTAGTGACAATGCCGGTTCCCGGCCCGGGTTATTCGATCACCGTTCGAGTCGACGCACCGCCGTCGGCCAGCGCGGCCGGGGATCTGACGACCGCGGTGGGAAAGGTCGGCGGGGTGCTGACGGCGTTCGACGTCGTCGGTTCGGATGCCGAGGCCATCGTCGTCGACATCACGGCCAACGTCGCTTCGGCCGACCACGCCGAGGACATCACGAGTGCCCTGAACGCACTGCCCGGCGTCAAGGTGCGCAAGATCTCCGACCGCACGTTCCTCATGCACCTCGGCGGCAAACTCGAGGTCAGCCCCAAGGTCGCGTTGAAGAATCGTGACGATCTCTCGCGTGCCTACACCCCGGGCGTCGCGCGCGTCTGCCAGGCGATCGCGGCCAACCCCGAGGACGCGCGCAGGCTGACGATCAAGCGCAACACCGTCGCCGTCGTCACCGACGGTTCGGCGGTCCTCGGGCTGGGCAACATCGGCCCCGGCGCCGCACTTCCCGTCATGGAAGGAAAGGCGGCGCTGTTCAAGAAGTTCGCCGACGTCGACGCCTGGCCCGTGTGCCTGGACACGCAGGACACCGAGGAGATCATCCGCACCGTGCGCGCCCTCGCGCCGGTCTACGCGGGCATCAATCTCGAGGACATCGCCGCGCCGCGCTGCTTCGAGATCGAGGCTCGCCTGCGCGAACAGCTCGACATCCCCGTGTTCCACGACGACCAGCACGGCACCGCCATCGTCGTGATGGCC
This sequence comes from Prauserella salsuginis, assembly GCF_024648885.1. Classification (GTDB taxonomy): domain Bacteria; phylum Actinomycetota; class Actinomycetes; order Mycobacteriales; family Pseudonocardiaceae; genus Prauserella; species Prauserella salsuginis. The sequence goes on from NZ_JANBBF010000010.1 coordinate 703,622, forward strand.
GCGCTGCGCAACGCCCTCCGGGTGGTCGAGAAGAACATCGAGAACTGCCGGGTCGTGGTGAGCGGCGTCGGGGCGGCCGGGTCGGCGATCATCCGGCTGCTGCTGCGCCGTGATCCGGCCGACGTGATCGCGGTCGACATCGACGGCATCGTCCACACCGGACGCGAGAACATGGACCCCAACCTGCAGTGGGTCGCCGAGCACACCAACGCCGACGGTATGACGGGCACGCTGCACGACGCACTGGCCGGCGCCGACGTGTTCATCGGGGTGTCCGCCCCGAACCTGTTCGGTGCGGAGCAGGTCGCGACGATGAACGACGACCCCGTGGTGTTCGCGCTCGCCAACCCGGATCCGGAGATCGACCCGCTCGAGGCGCAGCAGCACGCCGCCGTCGTCGCCACCGGCCGCAGCGACTACCCGAACCAGATCAACAACGTGCTGGCGTTCCCCGGCGTGTTCCGCGGTCTGCTCGACGCCCACGCACGCGACATCGACGACGAGATGCTCCTCGCAGCGGCCAACGCCGTCGCCGACGTCGTCGACGACCGGCTCAACGCGTCGTTCATCGTGCCGAGCGTGTTCGACAACGCCGTCGCCCCCGCGGTGGCGGAAGCCGTCAAGTCCACGGCGGTGCAGGCGACGGGGGAGAAGCAGGCGAAGTAGCCTCGACGGTGTGAGCCAGCCAGCGAGGGAACTCAGCCACGTCGACGAGTCGGGCAACGCCCGGATGGTCGACGTGTCCGCCAAGGACGTCACCGCGCGAACGGCCGTCGCCAGCGGCCGGGTGCGCACGACCGCGGAGGTCGTCGGCCTGATCTCGGGAGGTGGCTTGCCGAAGGGCGACGCACTGGCCACCGCCCGGATCGCGGGTGTGATGGGGGCGAAGAAGACGCCCGAACTCATCCCGCTGTGCCACCAGATCGCGTTGACGAAGGTCGACGTGAGTTTCGAGCTCGAGGACGCGGCGGTGCGCATCGAAGGGATGGCCCGCACCAGCGACCGGACGGGCGTCGAGATGGAGGCGCTCACGGCGGTGACCGTCGCCGGCCTCGCGCTGCACGACATGATCAAGGCCGTCGATCCGGAGGCGACGCTCGACAACGTCCGCCTCGAGGCGAAGGACGGTGGCAAGAGCGGCAGCTGGCGGCGTGGCGAGGCCCGTGGCGATCAGCGCACCCGGGCCACCGACGAGAAGGCCGCCGGGGAACAGGGCGTTGACCAACACGGCGTCGACCAACACGGCGTTGACCAATACGGCGTCGACCGACAGGACGCCGACCGCGGCGTCGACGTGCAGGCCGGTGGTGAGTGATGAGCGGAGAGGCCAGGATCGTCGTCGCGTCGAAGCGTGCGGCGGCGGGGGTGTACGAGGACAGAACCGGTCCGTTGATCGCGGAGTGGCTGACCTCGCGCGGCTACGCAACGCCCGATCCGATCGTGGTCGGCGACGGCGAGCCGGTCGAACGTGCGCTGCGCGACTGTGTCGCCGACGGGGTCGACGTCGTCCTCACCACCGGTGGTACCGGTATCTCGCCGACCGACCGCACGCCCGAGGCGACGGCCGTGGTGCTGGACCGCGAGGTGCCGGGGCTGGCGGATGCGGTGCGGGCCGCGGGCGGCGACGCCGTGCCCACGGCGATGCTGTCGCGTGGGCTGGCCGGGGTGGCCGGCCGGACGCTGATCGTGAACCTGCCCGGATCGACCGGCGGGGTGAAGGACGGACTCGGCGTGCTCGAGCCGGTGCTGGATCATGCGGTCGACCAGCTCCGGGGCGGCGACCATGTGCGGGGCGGCGACCATGTGCGGGACGGTGACCATGTGCGGGACGGTGCCGAGGCCCGCGGTGACGCGCGGAGCGGTCATCACGCGCGGAGTGGTGACGAGGGCGGCGAGCAGGCCGGCTCCGGGGTGCGGATCCTCCGGGCCGACGTCACCGAGGAGCCGCTGTCGGTCGACGAACACGCCGAGCTCGTGGGCGATGACGCGGCCGGAGCGGTCGTGACCTTCAGTGGCGTGGTGCGCGACCACGACGGAGGACGCACCGTGTCGTCGCTGTACTACGAGGGCCACCCGTCGGCTCCGTCGGTCGTCGCGGAGGTCGTCGCCGACGTGGCGAACCGCCGTGGCGGGGTTCGGGCCGTCGCCGTCAGCCATCGCATCGGTTCGCTGGAGATCGGCGACGTGGCGCTGGCGTGTGCCGTCGCGGCCGAACACCGAGGTGAGGCCTTCGCAACCTGCTCGGATCTGGTCGACGAGGTCAAGGCGCGACTGCCGGTGTGGAAGCACCAGTGGTTCACCGACGGCACCGACGAGTGGGTCAACAGTCCCTGACCCGTCTGAGCCGTCGGAATCGCCCGGCGCCCGGCGCGGTGCGGCTGCGATCGCCGCACGCGCATGCCGCACGCGGTTGCTCCGTCCGTGGGAGTGCGCCCGCTGACATTCGCATCACGCGAATTGCTCGATAAGGTCTCCGACATGCGTAGGGCCCCACCGTCCGGGGGACACGGTGGGGCCCTACGTTGCTGAGCGGTGCCGGTAGCCGACTCCGCTCAGCAACCCGCGCCTTGCGGAAACGCGGCCGGAGTCAGTCGATCACTTGGTGGCGATCTTCTGGTCGACCACGATGAAGTCCGGGTTGTCGATGAAGCCCTCGTTGAGCTCGAGGAGCTTCTGGTAACCGCCCTTGACGTCCTGCTTCTTGGCGATCTTGCTGAGCGTGTCGCCCTTCTTGACCTTGTAGTCGCCGTCCGGGTTGGACTTGGCGACCGGGGCCGGGGCGGGCTCCGGAGCCGGCTCCGGAGCCGGGGCCTCGGCCGTCTCCTCGGCCGGGGCCGGGGCCGGGGCGGAGCCCTCGGTGTTGGAGCTCTCGTAGCTGCCGGTGGAGCCGGCCTGAGCGCCGCACACCGGCCACGCGCCGATGCCCTGGCCGTCGAGCACGCGCTCGGCGACGGAGATCTGCTCGGAACGCGAGGCGTTCGCCGGGTTGCCGCTGCCGCCGTAGGCCTCCCAGGTGCTCTGGGAGAACTGCAGGCCGCCGTAGTAGCCGTTGCCGGTGTTGATGCTCCAGTCGCCGCCACTCTCGCACTCGGCGATGGCGTCCCAGTTCACGCTCTGGGCCTGCGCGGGGGTCGCAGCCAGTGCCAGGGGGGCGCCCACGGCCAGGCCCGCGACAGCGACCCGGGCCATGGTGCGCGAAGCGGTGGAGGACTTACGGTGCTTGCCTCGATAAGCCATTTTCGACTCGGTCTCGCCTTCCGCGCCGTACGTGGAGCAGGGCAGGCCGTAACAGCCTGGCCGGCTTTCGGGATGCCGGCACGTGCCGCGGGTTCGGCTCCGTTCCCTCTCGTCCCAGTCCAGAAGTTCTTTCGCTCGGGGTCGGGTCCGGGACTCCGCGGACTGGGCTCGGCGCGTCGGAATCCCGGTCTTGCTCGTGGTCGGTCGGGGCCAACCGAGATGCGACGGTACGTAACGAGAACGCCGATCGGAAATTTTCGAGTATGTGTCCTAGGTCACAGTAACGGCGTGCAACCTTTTGCGATGACACCGTCATTGCAGGTCAGTGGGCCGTTATGGCGCCGTTTCCGTTCCGAGATCTTTCACTCTTCGTGAGGCTTGTGTCACGTCATTTCGGCGTGAATGGACCGTTCGTGCAGGCCACTTCGCAGTGGTTCAAACCGACGAATCGGACGCCTGGTGCGGCTGTGAACTAGCGCTGACAGGTCCGTGTTGCCGTAGTCGATCCGCCGTGTGGCCGCCGGGCGAACTCGCGGGTAACACCGATGCGGCGATGGTCCGGACATGCCGGCCCCTGCCACCTGCAGACCGGTCCTCCGGGCTGCAGGTGTCGTCCGGACCGGCTGTACGTGGGTCCGACGCCACGGCTCCCGGTCCGGACGAATCACCCGAACGGTGCGGGGTGTTCGACACCGCAGAAAGGTCCGGACGACCGGCCGTCACGCACACTGGTTCGACCACGGGGGAAGCAACGGGGCGGCATCCGGTCGCCGCGAGACGCCCCGGTGGCAGCGACCGGGACACGACCACCTGCGACGAACGGGCCGGTGCCGGGACGCCGGTTCGGCCGATGTGAACGGTGGCTGTGCCGATTGGGTGGCGGTGTGAGCGGAACTCGCTCCGCCCTGGAGGGCTGGGCGCCGGGTGTCATCTCGGTCGGTCTCAGCGCCACTCAGCGGTTCTGCCGTTCAGCTGTTGGAGCTGTTCAGTCGCTCAACGGCTCGCTTGCATGCTCGGTCGATGTCGCTCGGGCGCTCGACCGCTCAGCGGCACGCGGTGGTCCAAGCCGCGACCGGTGCCGCAACCCAGCGGTCCCCCAACCACGCGGTCCCCCGACCACGCGCGGTCCCGCAATAGTCCCGGGCTGGCACCGACGCAGGGACTCAGCGGCCCGGCACCCGGCGACCGGCACTCGGCGACACTTAACGACCCAGTGGCTCTGGGGGCCGGGCAGTTCAGGGGCCGGGCGTCCCGGACCCGCGCGCACGCGCGGGTCCGCGGAGCATGCAGTGACTGGGGCGCCCGCGGGGATGGCGCGACTGCTGGAGCGTTCCGGTGGGGTCAGCCGCCCGCGAACGGTGGCAGCACGTCGAGCTCGCCCTCGGCCGGCAGTGGCCGCTCGGCGTCGCGGACCGCGACGCCGTCGACGAGGAAGCTCGCGGCGTCGAGAATCCGCGGCAGCGAGCCGGGGTGCCGGGTGCGCAGCGCGGCGACCGCGTCGGCCACCGTGGCCCCGGCGGGCAGCTCCAGGGCTTCGGACTCGACTCCTGCTGCGGCGCGCGCGGACGCGAAGTACCGCACGCGCACTGTCGTCACGGCAACCGGCACCCGGTCAGCCTCCGATCGAACTCATCGGCCGGAGCGGTTGTGCGAACCCGGCCTCGTTGATCTCGTGCCCGGCGAGCTTGCCCCACATCGTGTCGCGCCAGACGTTGGCGATGTCCTCGTCGCTCGCGCCGCCGCGCAGCAGCATCCGCAGGTCGGTCTCGTCGGTGCTGAACAGGCAGGAGCGGACGGCGCCGTCGGCGGTCAGCCGAGTGCGTTCACAGGCGGCGCAGAAGGGCCGCGTCACCGAGGGGATGACGCCGACCTCGGCAGGTCCGCCGTCGACCAGCCAGCGTTCTGCGGGCGCGCCGCCGCGTTCGGCGGGGCTCGGCGTGAGCGTGAACTCCGTGGAGAGCAGGTCGAGGATCTCGGTCGCGGTGATCATGTTCGTGCGGTCCCAGCCGTGCTGTGCGTCGAGCGGCATCTGCTCGATGAAGCGCAGGTGGTAGCCGTTCTCCAGTGCGAACCGCAGTAGCGACGTCGCTTCGTGGTCGTTCTCGCCGCGGATGAGCACGGCGTTGATCTTGACCGGTTCCAGGCCTGCGTCGCGAGCGGCGGCGAGCCCGTCGAGCACGTGGCGCAGCCGGTCGCGGCGGGTGATGCGCTCGAACGTCTCCGGGTCGACGGAGTCGAGCGAGACGTTGATCCGGTCGAGACCCGCTTCGGCGAACGCCTCGGCGCGCTTGGCGAAGCCGATGCCGTTCGTCGTCATCGACAGCCGCGGGCGCGGTTCGAGCGAGGTGATCCTCGCGACCAGGTCTTCGAGGTGCGGCCGCAGCAGTGGTTCGCCGCCGGTGAGGCGGATGTCGGTGACGCCGAGCCTGCCGACGGCGATGTCCATGAGGCGGACGAGCTCGTCGTCGCTGAGGACCTGGTCGCCGGGCATCCATTCGAGACCTTCGGCCGGCATGCAGTAGCTGCACCGCAGGTTGCACTTGTCGGTCAGCGACACGCGCAGGTCGGTGGCGACCCTGCCGAAGGTGTCGATCAGCGCCGGATTGTCGGGGCGTGGGGTCGTCGCGGCCGGGCCGGACGAGCGCGCGCCGGGTACCGCCGGCGTGCCGAGGTTCACCGCGTTCCCCGTGCCGCCGGTGCTGTGGCCGTGGCCTGTTGCGTGGCCTGCCGCCGATTCCGCTGCCATCACCACTCACCCTAGTGCCGGGGACCGACAGTGCGTGAGATCGCGAAGGCACCGAATTGGTACCGGTTCGCCGCTCGCTCATGGTCAATTCGCAGATGCGGCGATAACGTTCGATTCATGACGCATTTTCGGTTCTCCGATGCGGCGAGATTGTTGGGCGTCAGCGACGACACGGTCCGCAGGTGGGTGCGGGCCGGCCAGCTCGAGGCGGGCGAGGACGCTGCGGGCCGCAAAGTGGTCGACGGCGCGGAGCTGGCGGCGTTCGCGAGGCGGCAGGCGGTGAAGTCGTCGGAGGAGGACCGGACGGCCGAGTCGGCCGATCCGACCGAGATCGGCAGGTCGGCGCGGAACCGGTTCGTCGGCCTCGTCACCGAGGTCGTCGCCGACGGGGTCATGGCACAGGTCGAGGTGCAGTGCGGGCCGCACCGCGTGGTGTCGCTGATGAGTGCGGAGGCGGTCCGGGAACTGGGCCTGAAACCGGGCGAGCTCGCGGTGACCGTCGTGAAGGCGACGCAGGTGATCGTCGAGACGCCGCGAGGCGACCGATGATGCGGCCGGGCGCCCGGCGGACGGGGCGAAACGCCCGGCAGACGGGGCGAAACGCCCGGCGGGCAGGTGCGGTCGTGCTGGCCTGCCTGCTGATCGCCGCCACGGTCGCGTGCGGTTCGGAGGGCCGCACGCTGAACGTCTTCGCGGCCGCATCGCTCACCGAACCGTTCGGTGAGCTGGAGCGGGCGTTCGAACAGCGACACTCCGACGTCGACGTCCGCCTCAACCTCGCGGGCTCGTCGACGCTCGCCAGTCAGATCGCGGAGGGCGCGCCGGCCGACGTGTTCGCGTCCGCGAACGAAGCGGTGATGGCCGACGCCGCGAGTGACATGGCCGGCGAACCGGAACCGTTCGCGACCAACCGCCTCACGATCGCGGTGCCGTCCGGCAACCCGGCCGGTATCGAGGACTTCGGCGACCTGGCGGGCGGCGACGCGACCGTGGTGGTGTGCCAGCCGCAGGTGCCGTGCGGCGCAGCGGCCGGGCGGCTGGCGGAGCTCACCGGGACGACGCTCCGCCCCGCCAGCGAGGAACAGGACGTCAAGGACGTGCTCAACAAGATCGTCACCGGAGAGGCCGACGCCGGGCTCGTGTACACGACGGATGTCCGGGCCGCGGACGGGAAGCTCGACGAGGTTCCCGTTCCCGAGGCGTCCCTCGCGGCGAACCGGTACCCCATCGCGGTCACCGGCCGTGCGGCCGAGCCCGAGCTCGCCGCCGAGTTCCGCGACCTGGTCCTCGGCGAGGACGGTCGCCGTGTGCTGTCGAAGGCCGGTTTTGGCACCCCGTGACGGCCTGCGCCGCGGCGACACGGGAAGCGGCGACACCGGAGGCGGCGACACGGGGGGTGACGGAGGTACGGCACGTCACGGCGACACGGGGCCGGGCGGGGCCGTGCCCTCCGGCCGCATGGTCCGCCTGCGCCGGAGCCGCAACCGGAATCCCGGGTTGCCGTGGGTGCTGTGGATTCCCGCGGGCCTCGCGCTCGCGCTGGTCGTGCTGCCGGTCGTGGGCCTGCTCGTCCGGACCGACTACACCCGCCTGCCGCAGCTGCTGACGTCGGACGCCGCCCTGAGCGCGCTGCGGCTGTCGCTGGTCACGGCCTTGCTGTCGACGATCGCGTGCGTCGTGCTCGGAGTGCCACTGGCCGTGGTGCTGGCCAGGGCGCGCGGCCGCGGTGTGCGGCTCGTGCGGGCCGTGGTGCTGCTGCCGCTCGTGCTGCCACCCGTCGTGGGCGGCCTGGCACTGCTGTTCCTGCTCGGCCGCAACGGCTTCCTCGGCTACCTGCTCGACGTCGTTGCCGGCGTCAGCGTGCCGTTCACGACGACGGCCGTGGTGATCGCGCAGACGTTCGTGGCGATGCCGTTCCTCGTCGTCAGCCTCGAAGGTGCGCTGCGCGGGGGCGGGCAGCGATACGAACTCGTGGCCGCGACGCTCGGCGCGCGCCCGTGGACCGTGTTCCGCCGCGTGACGCTGCCGCTGTTGCTGCCCGCACTCGGTTCCGGTGTGGTGCTGAGTTTCGCCCGGGCACTGGGCGAGTTCGGCGCCACGATCACGTTCGCAGGAAGTCTGGAAGGGGTGACGCGGACCTTGCCGCTCGAGGTGTACGCGCAGGCGCAGGCCGACGTCGACAGTGCCGTGGCGCTGGCGTTGCTGCTGATCGTCGTCGCCGTCGTGGTCATCGCGGTGGCCAGGCCGAAGGCGTTCGACCGATGAGCCTGCACGTGGACGTGGCGGCGACGCGGGGCCGGTTCACCCTCGACGTGGCGTTCGACGTGCCCGGTGGCGGCGTGCTGGCGGTGCTCGGGCCGAACGGGTCCGGCAAGTCGACGCTGTTGCAGTGCCTGGCCGGGCTGCTGGTGCCGGACCGCGGGACCGTGACGCTCGGCGAGCGCACGCTGAGCAGCGTGCCCGGCGTGCAGGTGCCGGTTCACGACCGTGGGATCGGCCTGCTCGCCCAGGATCCGCTGCTGCTGCCGCACCTGACCGTGGCGGAGAACGTCGCCTTCGGGCCGCGGTCCCAGGGCTCAACGCGCACGCGCGCACGCGCGCAGGCGCGCGCGTGGATCAGAGAGGTGGACGCCGTCGAACTCGCCGGGCGCAAACCCGCCCAGCTTTCCGGGGGTCAGGCGCAGCGCGTGGCGATCGCCCGCGCCCTGGCGGGCAGGCCGCGGGCGCTGTTGCTCGACGAACCGCTGTCGGCACTCGACGTCGACGCGGCGCCCGCCGTCCGCGGACTGCTGCGGCGTGTGCTGCGGCGCAGCGGCGCGGCGGATGACCGGTCCGGAGCGGTGTCGGAACGTGACCGTTGCGCCGTGCTGGTCACCCACGACCCGCTCGACGCGCTGGCGCTGGCCGACGACGTCGTGGTCCTCGACGCCGGGCGCATCGTGGAGCGCGGACCGGCCAAGGAGGTGCTGGCCGCGCCGCGCACGCCGTTCACCGCGCGGATCGCCGGCCTGAACCTCGTCCCCGGCGTGGCCGCCGCCGACGGGCTCCACGCCTCGGACGGACGGTTCGTCGCGGGCGTCCGCTCCGACGACTGCGCAGCGGGTGAACCTGCCGTGGCGGTGTTCGCCCCGGGGGCGGTCGCCGTGCATCCGGCGCACGCCCCGCACACGGGCAGCCCGCGCAACGTCGTCGACGCGCGGGTCGCCTCGCTCGAACCGCACGGTGCGGTGATCCGCCTCCGCACCGCAGGTGACGGCGGCGTCGCCGCGGGGATCGCGGCCGATCTGACCCCCGCCTCGGTCGCAGAGCTTGGCCTGGAACCGGGGTCGGCCGTGCGGCTGGAGGTGAAGGCCGCGTCGGTCGCGGTACACGCCGCCGTGGAGTCACCGTCCCCGTTCCGCGCCGCCGAGCCCTAAGGTGGGCGCATGGCCTCGTCGAACGCTCCCTGGACGTACCTCACCGACATGGACGGCGTGCTCGTGCACGAGGAACACCTCGTGCCCGGCGCCGATGACTTCCTCGCCGAGCTGCGCTCTGCCGGCGTGGATTTCCTGGTGCTGACCAACAACTCCATCTACACCCCGCGCGACCTGCGGGCGCGGCTGCTGCACAGCGGTCTGGACGTGCCGGAGTCGGCGATCTGGACCTCGGCGCTCGCGACGGCGAAGTTCCTCCAGGAACAGCGTCCCGGCGGGTCGGCTTTCGTCATCGGCGAGGCCGGTCTGACCACCGCGTTGCACGAGGCCGGGTACATCCTCACCGAGACCGACCCCGACTACGTCGTGCTCGGGGAGACGCGGACCTACAGCTTCACCGCCATCACGCGCGCCATCCGGCTGATCGAGCGCGGTGCCCGCTTCATCGCCACCAACCCCGACCCGACCGGGCCGAGCCGCGAGGGGGTGCTGCCCGCCACCGGGTCGATCGCCGCGCTGATCGAACGCGCCACCGGCAAGTCGCCGTACTACGTGGGCAAGCCGAACCCGCTGATGATGCGGTCCGCCCTGCGCTCGCTCGGCGCGCACTCGGAGCACACGATCATGATCGGCGACCGCATGGACACCGACGTGCACTCGGGCATCGAGGCCGGACTGAAGACCGTGCTCGTGCTGTCCGGGATCTCGAGCCGCGAATCAGCCGACCGGTACCCGTTCAAACCGACGCTGATCGTCGACACGATCGCCGACCTCGTGGGCCGCACCGCAGACCCGTTCGGAGCCGCCTGATCCACTCGGGCGCTCCCGACGCCGCAGGGGCAGCAGCCGCAACCGTCGCGGTTCGGAGGGCGTAAAGTCGAGGGGTGATGGACGGGGACATGTTCGTCGTCGGTGATGTGCACGGGCACCGCGACGAGCTGGCCGATGCGCTGCGCGAGCGAGGCCTCATCGACGACGCCGACGACTGGTCGGGCGGCACCGCGACACTGTGGTTCCTGGGCGACTTCGTCGACCGCGGACCCGACGGGATCGGTGCCATCAAGCTGGTCCGCGAGCTGCAACGGCAGGCCGCGGATGCGGGCGGACGCGTCGAGACACTCCTCGGCAACCACGAGATCCTGCTGCTCGGTGTCCACCGGTTCGGCGACGAGGACGTGCCGTCCGATTTCGGCCCGCGGAGTTTCGCCCGCAGCTGGGAGATCAACGGCGGCTGCGAGGCCGACCAGGACGGGCTGACCGACGAGCTCGTCGAATGGCTGGCCACGCGGCCGATGCTCGCCTGCGACGGCGACCATCTGCTGATGCACTCCGACACCCTCGAATACCTCGAGTGGGGCTCGTCGATCGACAAGATCAACGAGACGGTTCACGACGTGCTGGCGGGCGACGACCTGTCGCGGTGGTGGGACGTGTGGCGGCGAATGACCACGCGGTACGCGTTCCGCGGCCCGCACGGCCAGGATGCGGCGCGGGCCCTGCTCGACGAGCTCGGCGGGGAACGGATCGTGCACGGGCACAGCGTGATCGCCGATCAGCTCGGCATCCATCCGGTCGACATCGAGCAGCCGTATCTGTACGCGGGCGGCCGGGTGCTCGGGATCGACGCCGGCCTGTTCGCCGGCGGCCCCTGTCTCGTCGTCCCGTTGCCGTACGTGCCCGAAGACTGACAACCGGGCTGAACGGGTGTAGGCGGTCGATGCCCCCAAGGGCACCTTGGTTGCACTCAATGCAACCAAGGTGCCCTTGGGGGCACATTCGGTGTTACGAAGCGTGGTTGGGGTGTTCACGCGTTCGTGGTTGGCGGCGTGGGCTGGGCGGCATACGCTCCCGGGCGGATCATCGTCCGAGCCCAGGAGCGCCCGATGAAGCGGATCGCCACCGTCGCCGCCGCCACACTGCTCACCGCAGCGCTGGCGGGCCCCGAAGCGTCGGCGGCCCCGCCGCCGGTCGCGCTCACCGTCGCGTCCTACAACATCCATGCCGGAATCGGCACCGACGGGAACTTCGACCTCGACCGCACGGCGACCGCCATCGCGGCGACCGGCGCCGACGTCGTCGCGCTGCAGGAGGTCGACCGGCACTGGGGCGATCGCAGCGAGTACCGCTCCGTGGTCGACGAGCTCGCACGCAAACTCCACATGCACGCACGGTTCGCGCCGATCTACTCGTTCGAACCGCCCGATCGCGGACAGCCGCGCCGGGAGTACGGCACCGCCGTGCTGTCGCGCTTCCCGATCGCGGAGTTCACCAACCACGATCTGACTCGGTTGTCCACACAGGACCCGGATGCGGGGCCGCAGCCGATGCCGGGATTCGCCGAGGTCGTGGTCCGTGCTCGTGGCTCGCTCGTGCACGTCTACTCGACGCACCTCGACTACCGCGGCGACCCGTCGATCCGCGAGCGGCAGGTGGCCGAAACCCTCGACGTCCTCGCGGCCGACGAGGGCGCACCGCGCGTGCTACTCGGGGATTTCAACACCGCACCCGACGCGGCGGAACTCGATCCACTGTGGACCGAACTGGACGACGGATTCGCCGAGGCGGGAGCAGGCGACGGGTTCACGTATCCCGCGGAGTCCCCGGAGAAGCGGATCGACTACGCCGCGGTGTCCGGGGAGGTAGGTGTCCGTGGTGCCCGCGTGCCCGCGACGGATCTCGCGGCGACCGCATCGGATCACCGTCCCGTCGTCGCCGACGTCGTCGTGGCGCGCTGACACCGAGCCCTGCGCGGCGCGGCGGGACGGCAGCGGCAGTCACGGAAGTAACCACGCCGAACGGGCGCGGACGACCGCCTCGTGGCGGGTGTGCGCGCCGAGTTTGCGCATCGCCGAACGCAGATAGGCCTTCACGGTCTCGGGTGCCAGCGACAGCCGTGCCGCCGTGTCGGCGTTGGTGCAGCCCAGCGCGATCTGCGCCAGCACGTCGGTCTCGCGCCGGGACAGCGCTGCGTTCACGGGAGGTTGGGTGGTGCCCGAACGCAGGTCGGCGAGTCGCTTCGCCACGGCGTACATCCGGTGTTGCAGCCCGGGATCCTGCGTCGAACCGGCGATCGCGCACAGCTCGGAATGCACCGAACGCAGTTCCTCGAGGCTGGCCGTATCGGACACGTCGACACCGCGCGTGGCCGTGATGGTCTCGGCCATGGCCACCCGCCGGTCCACCTCGTCCCGCACGGCCAGTTCGCCTGCCAGCCGCCTGCTGGCGCCGACGAGTTTGTCCTTCGCCCTGTCGCCGACGGGCACCCGCTGCCGGATGGCGCCGTAGAGCACCGCGCGGCAGGTCCCGCCGACCCGCACCGGAACGGCGAGTACCGCCGACAGTCCTTCGGCCTGTACGGGGCCGTCGTAGTCGTGGGTGATGGAGCGGTCGGAGGTGTAGTCCACGACGCCGATCGGTTTGCCCGACGCGACGACCCGCCCGCCGACGCCCCGTCCCGCCCGTACGTCGAGGTTGTTCATGCTGGTGGTCAGAGTGCCGACGAAGTCGGTCAACCGGAGGTGGCCGCCTGCCACCTCGCCGCCGAACGCGACCGGGAAACCGTCGTCGCTCGCCACCACCCGGAGTTCCGCACGGAATGCATCGCGGTCGTCGGGCCGTAAGCGAACACCCGGGGCTGCCTGAAGGTGGGCCATAGTGTCCGTCCTCCGTTGGCTGATCGGCGGGTTCGTCCGCGCCGAAGACACTTGCCACGCCGTTGGGCGTCAGTCGGAGGAGTGTAACGGCCAATTCGGCCCGGTGCGGATACGCGAATGGAGGAACCCGGCCATTACACCCGTACGGGGGCACCTGTCCGGGGAACGTGTGAATGCACAGCGTGACCGGCAGCTCGGCGACAACTGCCGTGTACCCCCGTCTACCACGGCATCTCCGCCGCCGTGCGGTGTCAGCGGTCAACGGCCACCCCAACTCGGGGGTATTGCCTGACGCGTGGGGGAGCGCAACATGTCAGCCCAACTGACGGAGATGATCCCACCACGCACCGTCGAGGAGCTTCCATGCCAGCCCACCGCGCGGACCCGGCAGAGCCGGACGCCGTCTCCCCCGACACCTCGTTCAGCAAGGAACCCACCAGTCGGCGCCGCTTCCTCGGCTACCTGCTGGCTGCCCCGACGCTGGTGGCGGCGGCCGAGCTGGGCGGAGGGACCGGGTTCGGTGCCCCCGCCGCGAACGCGGCCGAGACGGGTGCGGGCGTCCCTCCCAGCCCACAGCTCGCCGACAGTTACGACCTCACCGACGCGCTCGTGCACGCGGCGCGGCCGACGGCGAACCTGATCACGATCACGCTCGACGAGAACGGCCACGCGCACTTCGAGCTGCACCGCACCGAGGTCGGCCAGGGGATCAACACGACGGTCGCCATGCTCATCGCCGAGGAGATGGACCTGCCGCTGGACCACGTGCACGTCACCCTCGCCGACGCACGGCCCGAGTTGATGACCAACCAGCTCACGGGCGGGTCGTCGTCGGTGAGTTCCATCTACTACCCGGTGCGGACGGCCGCCGCGATCGCGAAGGGCAAGCTCCTCGAGGCCGCGAGTCTGGTCCTCGGCGAGCAGGCGAACTTCCTCAGTTCGAAGCTCGGCGTGATCACCTCGCGGGCAGGCCGGTCGGTCTCCTACGGCGACCTGGCCACCAAGGCCGCGAGCGACTCGACGAAACAGGTCGAGGCGAACCTCAAAGCCGAGTCCGACTTCGCGATCGTCGGTAAACCGACTCGGCGGATCGACGCGCTGGACGCGGTGACGGGGCGCAAGCAGTTCACCACCGACCTCGACGTCCCCGGCGCGAAGCCGACCATGGTGTGCCGGCCGCCGACGATCAACGGCACGCCGCAGTCGGTCACGAACGCCGAGCAGGTCCGGCGGATGCCCGGCATCACGGACGTCGTGACGATCAGCAGCGGTGTCGCCGTGCGGGGTGAGACCTACGGACAGTGCATCGACGCGGTCAACGCGCTGGACGTGAAGTGGAGCCCCGGGCCTGTCGACGGGGAGTCCGATGCGACGGTCGAGCAGAAGCTCAAGGACGCGACGCCGCCGGCCGTCATCCCTCCCACACCCGCGACCAAGACGCTGGAACGGCAGTTCACGTTCGCCTTCGTCAACGGCAGTGCCCTCGGTGTCAACGCCGCGATCGCCGACGTGAAGCCGGACAGCGCGGAGATCTGGTCGACGCTGAAGATCCCGATCGCGGCTCAGCAGAACATCGCCCAGGCGCTGGGCATGGCGACCAACCAGGTGACCGTGCACGTGGTCTCCGGCGGTGGGTCGTTCGGTCGCGCGCTGTTCCACGACGCCGCGCTCGAGGCCGCGGAGATCTCGCAGAAGATCGGCAAGCCCGTCAGGCTGATGTGGCACCGCGCCGACGACTGCAGGCAGGGCCGGGTCCACCCGATGTCGGTCGGCACGATCCGCGCGTCGTTCAACGGCGACGTGGTCAGCTTCGAGCAGCATCTCGCGAGCGTGCGTACGGATTTCAGTCACGGGCTCGGGGACGCGGTCAGCTCGACCGTCGCCAGGGAACTGCCCGGCGTGAGCTACACGGTCTCCGAGGCGATCTTCGCGTTGACCACCCCGTCGTTGTACAACTTCGGAATCACCAAGACGCTGCTGACCGAGACGCACCAGTCACCGGAGAACAACCGTCCACGCGGCGGGTTCAACACCGGCAGCACGCGCAACGTGTACTCGCCCGACGTCGTCACGACGCGGGAGCTGTTCGTCGACGAGCTCGCCGAGAAGATGGGCATGGACCCGTACGACTTCCGGCGGAAGTACGTCAAGAACGAGAGCCTGCTGAAGGTGCTCGACAAGGCCGCGGAGGTCGGCGGGTACGGGAAGTCGACCCCGGACGGAGTCGGGCACGGAATCGCGCTGCACCACGAGTACAAGCAGACGATGGCGTGTTTCGTCGAGCTCGACTGCAGGCCCGAGACCGTCAACCGGAAGGTGCGCGACGGCGTCACCGGGCCGCGCGTGACCCGCGGCGTGCTCGTCACCATCCCCGGTCACATCGTGATCAACCCGCTCGGGCTGGAAGCGATGATGCAGGGCGGGTTCATCGACGGGTTCGCGCAGGCACTGACGGCGAGCGTGCATCTCAACAACGGCCGCATCGCCGAGGCCAGCTGGGACAACTTCTTCTACTGCAGGCAGTGGAATCTGCCGTTCGAATTCACGCCGGTGGTGCTGCCGGCCGAGGAGAGCGAGATCCCGGCTGGCGCGGGTGAGATGGGTGTGGCGCCGTCGTTCGCCGCAACGGCATGCGCCTACCGCGCGGCCACGGGAAAAACGCCGACGCACTTCCCGATCAACCACAACGACCCACTGCCGTTCGAGCCGTACCCGCACGAGCCGCCGCTGCCGCCGTCGCCGACCAACGGCCTGGACTACGCCTACTGAGGAGGCAACGTTGCCCGAACACACCTTCAAGCTCAACGGCAAACCGGTGACCGTCGACACCGAGGACAATGTCCGCCTGCTCTGGGTGATCCGCGACCTGCTCGGCGTCACCGGACCGAAGTACGGCTGCGGTATCAACGTCTGCAAGGCATGTACCTGCCACATCAACGGGAAGGCGTTCAACCCGTGCTCGGTCCAGGTCTCCGACGTCGGCCCCGACGACGAGATCACCACGATCGAGGGGCTCGCCGACACCGTCGAGTCGGACCTGCACCCCATGCAGGAGGCGTGGCTGGATCACGATGTCGTGCAGTGCGGCTACTGCCAACCCGGCCAGATCATGGCCGCGGTCGCCACCGTCAGGAAGGCGCGCGACGAGGGCCGTGAACTCAGCGATGCCGACATCGAGGGAATCCGGAACGTGTGCCGCTGCGGCACGTACTTCCGGATCCGCGAGGCGATCAAGGACGGCGCCACGCGGATGTGAGCCGCCCGGCTCGGGGGCGCCGTCGAAGCCGTCGCGGGCTCGTCGGGGGCGCCTCTACGTCGGCACGATCTCCCGGCCCAGCGGGACGAGAGCGACGGGAACGAGTTTGATGTTCGCGACACCCAGCGGGATGCCGATGATCGTGATGCACAGCAGCAGCCCGGTCACGAGGTGGCAGAGTGCGATCCACCAGCCGGCCAGCAGCAGCCACAGCACGTTGCCGAGCACCGACGGCACGCCCGCGTCCCGGCGATCCGTCACCGTGCGGCCGAACGGCCACAGCGCATACCTGGCGATACGCAGCGATGCGAGCCCGAACGGGATCGTCACCACGAGGATGCAGCACACGATCCCCGCGATCAGATATCCGAGCGCCAGCCAGAAGCCCGCGAACACGAGCCAGATCAGGTTGAGCAGTACGGTCACGTCGCCAGTCTTCCGGAACCGGCCCCGGCTCGGCCACCCACCGGGGCGGCCGAGCCGGGGAGGGGCGGTGTCACCCCGCGGTCACGCGACGAGGGTTCCCTCGACGACGGTGACGGCGGTGCCGGACAGGACGACGTGGTCGCCGTCGAGGCGGGTGCGCACGATGCCGCCGCGCGGAGAGGCCTGTTCACCGGTGAGCTCGCCGCGGCCGAGGCGCTCGGCCCAGTACGGCGCCAGCACGCAGTGGGCCGATCCGGTGACGGGATCCTCCGGAATGCCGATGGCCGGGGCGAACATGCGGCTGACGAAGTCGACGCCGTCGGTGTCGGAGGGGCCGGTGACGATCACCGAATGCGGGTGCAGGCCGGCCAGCACGTCGAAGTCCGGTTCGCAGCTGCGCACGGCGGCGGTGTCGTCGCTGACGACCAGCAGGAACCCGGCGCTGCGGCGGACCTCGGTCACCGGCACCGACGGCAAGGCGCGGGAGACGTCCACGTCGGCGAACCTCGTGGGCGGGTCGGCGGGGAAGCGCATGTCGATGCCCGTCCCCGACCGGGCGCAGCGCAGCTCGCCGGATGCGGTCGCGAACGTCTGCGAGCCGCCCAGCACGTGGGCCGTCGCCAGGGTGGCGTGGCCGCACAGCGACACCTCGGTCGTGGGCGTGAACCAGCGCAGCGGTTTCGGATCCTGCGCGGTGACGACGAACGCCGTCTCCGCGTGCTTCATCTCCGCGGCCACGGACTGCATCCAGTGTTCGTCGGCCGGTTCGTCGAGCAGCATGACGGCGGCCGGGTTTCCACGGAAGGCGGTGTCGGTGAAGGAGTCGACTACGTAGAGCTGCATGACCACACCCTAGGGCCGGCGGCCGGGAGCCGGTGTCGCCGTACTGCCGCGAGCCATGGCCTCACGCCAGCTGCTGAGCTGTGGCCCCTTGCCCGTGGGGTCCCTAGACTGACCGGCGGAAACGTCAATGCTGACGCCCAAGGAGCACATCATGAATTCGCCAGCTGCCACGCCCGTCCTCCCCAGCTATGCCTCCGGGACGTCGGACGTCCCGCTGCTCGGCGACACGATCGGCGACAACTTCGACCGGACGGTGGCGGCCTGCGGTGATCGTGACGCGCTGGTGGACCTGCCGTCCGGGCGCAGGTGGACGTACCGGGAGCTGAAGGCCGACATCGACGCACTCGCGCTGGGGCTGCTCGCCAAGGGCGTTTCGAAGGGTGACCGCGTCGGAATCTGGGCGCCGAACTGTCCGGAATGGACTTTGACGCAGTACGCGACGGCCAAGATCGGAGCGGTTCTCGTCAACATCAATCCGGCGTATCGCGCACACGAACTGGAGTATGTGCTGAACCAGTCCGGTATTCGCATGCTCGTCGCCGCGGAGAGTTTCAAGACCTCCGACTATGCCGCGATGATCGACGAGGTGCGTCCGCGCTGTGAATCCCTGTCCGACGTCGTGCTCCTGCAACGTCCTGAGTGGACGGCATTGTTCGAATCGGACGGTGATGCCGAGAAGCTCGACGCCGCTTCGCGGAACCTGTCGGCCGACGACCCGATCAACATCCAGTACACGTCCGGCACGACAGGATTCCCGAAGGGCGCGACACTGTCGCACCACAACATCCTCAACAACGGATTCTTCGTCGGCGAGCTGTGCAACTACACCGAGCGGGACCGGATCTGCATCCCCGTGCCGTTCTACCACTGCTTCGGCATGGTGATGGGAAACCTGGCCGCCACGAGTCACGGCGCCTGCATGGTGATCCCGGCGCCGGGGTTCGACCCGAAGTCGTCACTCGAGGCCGTGCAGGCCGAGCGGTGCACGTCGCTCTACGGCGTGCCGACGATGTTCATCGCCGAACTCGCCGAGGACGGTTTCGACGACTACGACCTCTCCACGCTGCGCACCGGAATCATGGCGGGCTCGCCGTGTCCGGTCGAGGTCATGAAACAGGTCATCGAGCGGATGGGGATGGCCGAGGTGTCGATCTGCTACGGCATGACCGAGACGTCGCCGGTCTCCACACAGACGCGCGCCGACGACACCATCGAACGCCGGGTGTCCACTGTGGGCAGGGTCGGTCCGCACCTCGAGGTGAAGGTGATCGACCCGGCCACCGGGCTGACCGTGCCGCGCGGCGAACCGGGCGAGTTGTGCACCCGTGGCTACTCGGTGATGCTCGGCTACTGGAATCAGCCGGACAAGACGTCCGAGGCCATCGACTCCGCGCGCTGGATGCACACCGGCGACCTCGCCGTGATGGACGACGCCGGCTACGTCAACATCACCGGCCGCATCAAGGACATGGTCATCCGCGGCGGCGAGAACATCTACCCGCGTGAGATCGAGGAGTTCCTCTACACGCACCCGGACGTGCTCGATGCGCAGGTGATCGGAGTGCCGGACGCCAAGTACGGCGAGGAACTCATGGCGTGGGTGCGCATGCGCGAAGGTGCCGAGCCGCTGACGGCCGAGGCGCTGCGGGAGTTCTGCCAGGGCAAGCTGGCGCA
This sequence comes from Prauserella salsuginis, assembly GCF_024648885.1. Lineage (GTDB taxonomy): Bacteria > Actinomycetota > Actinomycetes > Mycobacteriales > Pseudonocardiaceae > Prauserella > Prauserella salsuginis. The sequence goes on from NZ_JANBBF010000010.1 coordinate 722,873, forward strand.
CTACAAGATCCCCCGCTACGTCCGGGTGGTCGACGACTTCCCGATGACGGTCACCGGCAAGGTGCGCAAGGTCGAGATGCGGCAACAGGCCGTCGAACTGCTGGGGCTGAAGGACCTCGCCGAGTCCGAGCACGCCTGAGCGGCCGTGTTGTGTGCCCCGGGCGCACAACACGGCCGCTGGGATCCGCAACACGGCCGCTGGGATCCGCAACGGGGACGGCGCGGGGGCGATTACCGTGGTCCGGGTGCTGACATGCGTGGGATTCGACCTGGACATGACGTTGATCGACCCGCGGCCCGGGATGGTCGCGGCGATGAACCGGCTCGGTGAGGACAACGACCTGCCGCTGGACGGGGAGCAGTTCGCAGCCCACCTCGGGCCGCCGCTCGACCAGGCGTTGCGTGGGTTCGGCGCTCCCGAGGAGCGGATCCCGGACCTGATCACGCAGTTCCGCACGAACTACCCCGACATCGTGATCCCGCGCACGGTGGCACTGCCAGGTGCGAAGGAATCCCTCGAGACGGTCCGCGAGCTGGGTGCGACGGCCCTGGTGGTCACGGGCAAGTACGGGCCGAACGCCGACCTGCACGTCAAGTCGCTCGACCTGCCGGTCGACCGTCTCGTCGGGGATCTGTGGTCCACGGGCAAGGCCGAGGCGCTGATCGAACACGGTGCGACGGTTTATGTCGGGGACCACATCGGTGACATGTACGGCGCCCGGGCGGCCGGTGCGGTCGCGGTGGGCGTGGTCACCGGGCCCTGCTCCCGTGACGAACTCGTCGAGGCGGGCGCCGAGGTGGTGCTCGGTTCGCTGACGGAGCTGCCCGACTGGCTGCGCGGCGCGTTCACGTAACCGGCCACGGACCGGGTGCGGTGCGCGGTACCGGCCGGCGGGACGGACCGGTCGGGACCGGTCGGGACCGTGGCCGGTCCCGGCCCGGAAACGCGTGGAGTCGACACATCGCCTGACGGCCGCAGCGCGGCGAGAGCCGTGCAGATTCGAGCCGATCCCTGAAGCCGTGCCGATCCCGGGTCGTGAGCCCACCTGGCGCGGACCGCCGCGGTCCCGGCGTCAGGAGCCTCGGTGTAGGGGCTCCGATGTCGGACCCGGTGTCAGGAGCCCTTGTGTTCGCGGACGAGGGCGATCAGGCCGAGGCCGAGGCCGAGCGGTGTGACGACGCCAGCGGCCACCGACAGCCACACCGGAAGGTCTTCCATCCCGGCCGCGAACAGGACGAACACGATGATCACGGCAAGCATGCCGACGGCGAACAGGCCGACGCCGAGACGCATCAGCAGGGGCTTTCCGGTGCGGGCCGCCTGCTCGTCCGAAGTGCTGGTCGTCATGAGTGCTCATAGTAGAGCCTGCAATGTCCTGGAACGCACCGTGTGTGGCGAGATAAGCTTGACGGTACGCGCGTCCTGGGTACGCAGACCTGGGGCGCGTTCGTCATGCGGGACGGGCACATCAGCCCGCACCGCGGTCAGAGCAGCGAAGGAACGGTGAGGGAAGTGCCGACCGGCAAGGTCAAGTGGTACGACGCGGATAAGGGGTTCGGCTTCGTCACGCAGGACGGCGGCGAGGACGTCTTTATTCGGAAGGCCGCGTTGCCGCAGGGTGTGGAATCCCTCAAGTCCGGTCAGCGGTTGGAGTTCGGGGTGGCCGACGGCCGCCGCGGTCCGCAGGCGCTGTCGATCCGGCTGCTGGACGCGCCGCCGTCGGTCGCCGAGGCGCGCCGCCGTCCCGCGGAGGAGCTGCACGGCATGGTCGACGACATGATCAAGCTCCTGGAGGCGACGGTACAGCCGGAGCTGCGGCGTGGCAGGTATCCGGAGCGGAAGAAGACCAAGAAGATCGCCGAGGTCATGCGGGCCGTCGCCCGTGACCTCGATCCCTGATCCCTGTCCGTTCCTGAGGACAGCGACCCCGGTGACGCAGCGGCCGTCGCCGGGGTCGCTGCATCACGTCGGCCTCGTGACGCCGGGACCGGCTCGACACGGGGTCGGCCGGGTCACCGCCGGTCGCGGTCGGGGGATGCGGAGTTCTGCAGCGACCAGATGCCGCGGGTGACGAGCTGGGGCTGGCCGTGCTCGTCGACGATGGGGTTGCCCTGTGCGTCGACGCCGTAGGCGGCGCCGATCTGCTGTACCTCGACGACCGCCACCCGGTCCTGCGGTGTCGGTGGCGTGGCGGTGTAGGCGTGCCGTGAGCCGTCGGTGAACGCCCGCTGGTCGACGGACTCCTCGCCGGTCTCGGTGTTGAGGTACTGGACGATGATCACCCACGGGGTGTCGGCCACGTTGCCCGGCACCGATACCTGCACGGGCATGCCCGGCCGGACGTCGAGGTTGACCGGGGTGTTCTCGTCGCCGCACTCCTTGAGGACCTCGTCGCAGTAGATGAGGGGTGCGGCGACGGTCGTGTCGCCGTCGGCGTAGAAGGTGACCTCCGGGTCCGGCGCCGCCGAGCAGCCCGTCACGAACAACGCCGCGCAGCCCAGCAAGGCTCCTACCGCTCGTCGCATGTTGCTCAGGTTACGGCTCGCGTGCGGGTTCGGCGGCCGAGGGGCCTCCGGCCGGGCCTGCTGCCCCATCGGACGGGCCGGCGGTGGGACCGTTGCCGGAGCCGTTCGTGGAGCCGTACGACCTGCCGGCCCCTGCCGCCGGTCCACGCGCGGCGCCCTGCGACGAGCCGGTGGGCGACGCGGACGAGCCAGCGGCCGGTTTGCGGGCGGTCCTGCTGGCCATGGACTTCAGCTGCCCGCCGAGGTTCGGCAGCATCGACTTGCCGGCGCGGGCGAGCCACGTCTGCGTCAGGCCCAGCGCGAGCAGCACCGACACGACCAGGAAGCCGATCCAGTACGTGGGCGGCAGCAGCAGGCCGACGGCGCCGCCGGACACCCACGCGAGCTGCAGCACGGTCTCCGACCGGCCGAACGCCGACGCTCGCGACTCCTCGGGCATGTCCTGCTGGATCACCGCGTCGAGGGAGTTCTTCGCCAGTGCGCTCGCGGTGGCTCCGGCGAGCCCGACGATCGCCGCGGTGGTCAGGCCCGACGCGACGGCGGCGATGACCGTGGACGCCAGCGCCGAGGCCACGCACACGAGGATGACCTGGTCGGGGTTGCCGAATTGCATCCGCGAGCCGATCGCGTTGCCGATGAACCCGCCCGCACCGGCCGCGGCGCCGATCACGCCGAGCATGATCAGCTGCATGAACGGGCTGTAGTCGCCTGCCTCGGTCTGTTCCTTCACGGCGAAGGCCGCGAACATCATCAGGAACCCGGTGAGCAGGCGGATCGAACCGTTGCCCCACAGCGCCACCGTGGTGTGGTGGCTCATGGGAGTGCGTTTCGGCCTGGCCTGTCTGGCGTCGGCACCGGTGGCGTGGTGGTCGGTCAGCGAAGCAGGGACCTCGCCCTCGGTGACCTCGACCCACGACGGGATGCGCATCGCCTGGAACGCGCCGATACCGCAGATGACGGCCGTGTACCAGAGCGCGGCCGACGAGCCGAACAGCGAGTTCAGTCCGGCGGCCACCGCGCCGAACGCGCCACCCGCGGCGAGGCCGAAGACGGTCAGTCGCGCATTGGTTTTGGACAGAGTTATCTCCGGTGGCAGGACACGTGGTGTCACCGCCGCCTTGAGCACCATGAACGACTTCGACAGCACCATCTTCCCCAGCGCGGCGGGGTAGAGGATCCAGCTGTCGAAGTTCAACGCCATCAGCACGCACATGAGCAGCTGCCCCGCGCTGGCGATGCACATGGCGAGCCTGCGGCCGCGCTGGATGCGGTCCAGTGCGGGTCCGATCACGGGCGCGACCAGTGCGAACGGTGCGATCGTGATGAGCAGGTAGAGCGCGACCTTGCCGCGGCTCTCGCCGCTGCTCGCCGCGAAGAACAGCGTGTTGGCCAGCGCGACGGCCATGGCCGCGTCACTGGCGTAGTTCAGCATCACCGCGTACGTCAGCGAGGTCAGCCCGGACTTCTCGGCGCCGTCGGCCTTCGCCGCCCGCTGGAACGCGCCGACGGCCTTGCCGGACAGCTCCCTGCTGCGCAGGGCCGCGACGCGGGTCACGGTCAGCTTGCGCGGCGTCTTCGTACCGGCGTCGAACCCGTGCTCGGTGTCCTCGGGCGGTGCCTGCGGGCCGTGCGACCCACCCGGCTGCTCCTGGTGGCTGCCGGGGCGGTCCGGTTCGGGCCCCTCGCCGGGTCTCGGCGGGTAGCCGCCCGTGTCGTAGTAGTCGCCGAAGTCGTTGCGGCCGCTCGGCGGCTGCGGCGCCTGTTCCCACGGCCGGGGCGGATACGGACGGGATCCGCGGGGCGGAACGGGGATCGCGCCGGTCGGGGCGTTGTCGGCCGTCACGTCCGGTGGCTCGGGCGGCCGCCGAGGTGGCTGCGGACCTGGCTGCGGCTGCGGACCTGGCTGCGGCTGCGGACCTGGCTGCGGCTGCGGACCTGGCTGCGGCTGCGGACCTGGCTGCGGCTGCGGACCTGGCTGCGGCGGGTGCGGCTGCTGGGGCCCACCACGGGGCTGCTGGGGCGGCTGCTGGGGCCCACCACGTCGTTCCTGCCGGTCAGGACCCGGCGGGCGGGGTGTCTGACGGGGCCGGGTCGGGTTCCTCGGTGGGGTGTTCTCGGCGGGCGGTTGCTGTGACCCCGGTTCGGGTGTCCACCTCCGCTTGCCCCGCTTGTTCGACCCCATGTGCTCAATCCTGCCGTACTCGTCCCCGACCCGTCCGGGTGATGCTCGACTCGCCCGCTCGACTCTGCCCGCTCGAGGCCGCCCGCTCCTCTTCGCGGGCGGTCCGCCCCTGGGCGGCTCAGTTCGCCGGACCGAACGTCACCCGGAACATTTTCGGCCACAGCTTGCCCGTGATCAAAAAGCGGTCCGATCCCGGATAGGCGGCGATGCCGTTGAGGACCGCCTCGGGGGAGGTGACCTCGCCGTCGTCGAGCAGCCCGGAGGCGTCGATGCGTGCGGTCACCCGTCCGTCGGCGGGGTCGATGCGGACGATGTCCTCGGTCTGCCACACGTTGGCGTAGACGTCGTCGCCGACGCATTCGAGTTCGTTGAGGTTCTCGACCGGGCTGCCCGCCTCGGTGACCTCGACCGATCCCTGCGGTGCGAACGTCTCGGGGTCACGGAACGTCAGCGTCGCCGAACCGTCGCTCATGACCAGCCGATTCTCCTGGTCGCACAGGCCCCAGCCCTCGCCGTCGTAGGACACGCGGCCACGTTCGGCGAGCGTTTCCGGGTCGCGCTCGATGGCGACGCCGCTGGTCCACGTGAGCTGCCACACCCGGACGTCGGTGACCGTGATGCCCTCGCCGAAGAACTCCTCGGGCAGGTCCACGCTGCGTTCCGGCGGCCCGCCCGCGGGGCCCGCCGTCAGCTTCGACTGCCCGTTGCGCCCGGTGCCCTCGTAGAGCGTCTCGCCCGCGAACTCGAGGCCCTGGGTGAACGCGGTCTCGTCGTGCGGCAGTTCCTGTTCGACCTGCACGCGCAGCTGCTCGACGCCGTCGCCCGAGCTCGTCCGCGCACCCTGTTCGGCCCGGTCGGCGGTGCCGGGTGCGCAGGCGGCGAGAACGGTGGCGGCAGCGAGCAGGATCGATGCGCGTTTCACGCCGTCGAGCCTCGCACAGGTGTCTCGGTGCGGTCCGCCCGCGTGTGCGGCCTCGCTGTTTCGGCGGCCGCGCAGGCGGGGGACTGCCCGTGCGGCACAATGGCGACCATGACGTTGCCTGTCACCCTCGACAACGGTGCGAACCGGCAGAAGCTGGTCGACGCGGTGGAGACGGCGCGCGAGGCGGCCGTCCTCGACGCGGGCGAGGAGCACGTGGGCGCGCACGTCGGTGTCGAACACGAGGACGCCGTGTCCGTCAGCCACCTGTTCGATGCTCTCGTGGCCGGATACCGCGGCTGGCGCTGGTCGGTGACGGTCGCGGCGGCGGGTGAAGACTCTCCCGTGACGGTCAGCGAGGTCGTGCTGCGGCCGGGGCCGGACGCCCTGGTCGCGCCGAGCTGGGTGCCGTGGGAACGCCGGGTGCGCGCCGGCGATCTCGGAGTGGGCGACCTCTTCCCGCCCGAACCCGGTGACGACCGGCTCGTGCCCGCCTACCTGGACGTCGACGACCCCGAGGTGACCGAGACCGCCCACGAGCTGGGGCTCGGCAGGGCGCGCGTGATGTCGCGCGAGGGCCGGGAGGACTCGGCGAGGCGCTGGAAGGGCGGCGAGTACGGCCCGCGCGCGGACATGGCGCGCAGCGCGCCGGCGACGTGCGGCACCTGCGGGTTCTACCTGCAGCTGGGCGGGTCGATGAAGGCGGCGTTCGGCGTGTGCGGCAACGAGTACGCGCCCGCCGACGGGCACGTCGTGCACACCGAGTACGGCTGCGGCGCGCACTCGGAGGTCAAGGTCGAGACGGCGCCGTCGGTGCCCGTCGCCGAGCTGGTCTACGACGATTCGCTGCTCGACTCCGAGCCCGCGAGTGGGTGAGCGGCCTGCCTGACGCGTTCGGCCTGGACCGGCTGCGCGCCGCCGTCCTGCGTGCCTGGGAGGATTCGCCGACCAGGCTGACCGAGGACACCAACGCCGAACGCGACCTGCGTGCCGGCGGGTATCGCGACCGGCTGCTGGTCGAACTCGCCCAGAACGCCGCGGACGCCGCCGCGCTGGCCGGGCGGCCGGGACACCTGCGCGTGGCGGTGACGGGCGGCGAACTGCGCGTGGCGAACACGGGCGCGCTGCTCGACGAGGCGGGCGTGGCCGCGCTGGCTTCGCTGCGGGCTTCGGCCAAACCGGCCGGCACGGTCGGCCGGTTCGGGGTCGGCTTCGCCGCGGTGCTGGCGGTGACGTCGGAGCCGCGCATCGTCTCGAGCACCGGTGGTGTGGTGTTCTCCGAGCAGCGCACGAAGGCCGAGGCAGGCGCCGATGACGTGCCGGTGTTGCGGCTGCCGTGGCCACCCGGCGTCGACGAACCTCCCGTTCCCGACGGATTCGACACCGAGGTGCGGTTGCCGCTGACGGTGCCTGCCGGCGACGTGCTGGCCGCGATCACCGCCGAGGTGCCGGATCTGCTGCTGGCGTTGCCGTGGCTGGCGCGCGTGGACGTCGACGGCCGCACCTGGACGCGATCGGAGGCGGAGGCAGACGCCGGAGGTGGCGTCGTCACGTTGTCGACGCCGGAGGGAACGGCGCGGTGGCTGACGCACGCCGAGGACGGCGTGGTGTGGGCGCTGCCGGTCGACGACGCCGACGCGGGCACGCCGGTGCCGCGCACCGAGGACGTGCTGCACACGCCGACGCCGACGGACGAGCGGTTGTCGCTGCCCGCGCGGCTGTTCGCGCCCGTGCCGGTCGAGCCGTCGCGCAGGCGCGTGCTGACCGGTGAGGCGGCCCGGCCGGTGCTCGCCGCCGCGGCCCGGATCTATCCGGGGTTGGCACGTCGCCTGGAGTCCGCGCACCGGTCGATGGCCGTACCCGAGGCACGCTTTCCGCTGTCCGAAGTGGACGCCGAGCTCCGTGACCTCGTGATCGCGGAACTGTCCGAACAGGATTGGCTACCGGCCGTCGCGGGCGGCGAGGTCGCAGGCGGGCGGGCCCGCGTGTTGCCGGTGGATGCGCCGGAGCTGGTCGGGCTGCTCGCCGACGTGGTCCCCGGCCTGGCCGTCGCGTGCGGGCCCGGTGCGGCCCGGCTGCTCGAGACGGTGGGTGCGCGCGCGATCGGCGTCGCCGAGGTCGCCGAGGCGCTCACCGGGATCGACCGGACTCCGGCCTGGTGGCACGGGCTCTACGACGCGTTGCTCGCCGCCGTCGAGCGGCGCGAGATCGACCCCGCCGAGCTGGGCGGGATCCCGGTTCCGCTCGCCGACGGCCGCACCGTCCCGGGGCCGCGCGGTGCGCTGCTGCCGGATCCCGCACTGGCGGATTCCGGCCTGGACGACATCGGCGGACTCGACGTCGTCGGGCTGCACCTGGTGCACCCCGAGGCGGCGCATCCGCTGCTCGAACGCCTCGGTGCCGACCGCGCCGGCCCCGCGGAGCTGCTGGCGTCGCCTGCGCTGCGGGAGGCCGTGGAACGCAGCGTCGAGGACGCCGTCTCCGGCGTGGACGTCCGGCCGTTCGTCGACGCGGTGCTGCGGCTCTCCGGTCATGGCGACGCGGCCGAACTGGGAGCCCTGGCGCTGCCCGCACGGTCCGGGTGGCGCAGGGCCGACGAACTGGTGCTGCCCGGAGCACCGGTACTCGAGGTGTTCGACCCGGAAGCCGTGGGCGAGGACGGCGCACTCGACGTGCTCGACGAGACCTTCGCCGGATTCCACGACCCGGCCGCGCTCACCGTGCTCGGGGTGCTCGACTCGTTCGCGCTGGTCACCGACGACGAGCCGGCCGAAGCCGACCACGAGCTGCCCGACGAGGCCGCGTGGTGGGAGGCGGTCGCACCGGCGCGGGTGTATGCGGTGCGCGATCTCGACCTCGTCGCCGACGACGCCTGGCCCGCGGCGATCCGGCTGCTGGCGCAGCGGCCGGAGACGTGGCGTGCGTTGACCGAACCCGGCGGGCACACGCCGTGGTGGCTCGCGCGGTTCGCGCTGCTCGGCGGGCGCGCCCCGATGGACTGGCGGATGCCCGCGGCCCACGACCTCGCCGGACTGTTCGACCCGGTGCCCGACGTCGGCCTGTCGCCGGAGCAGCTTGCCGTCGTCGGCGTCCGCGGCGGGCTGCCGGATGCCTCCACTGTGGACTCCGACGACGTCGCGGACCTGTGCGACCGGCTGGCCGATCCCGACCGGTCGGTGCCGCTCGGGCTGACGCTGCGGGTCCATCGGCTGGTGGGCGAGCACCGGCCGGTGGCGACCGGCCACGTCGAGCCGCCGGACCGGGTGCGCACGCTCGATGGCGCGGTCGCCGACGCCGAGGACGTCGTCGTGCTGGACGGGCCGTGGTTGCTCGGTGCGGCTGCTCCCTCCCGGTTCGTGGCGTGCGCAACCGCCGGCACCCCCGGCCGTCGGGCCGGCGGGACCGGTGGTGGTTCCGATGCGGGCATTCCCGATACCGGCCCGGTGGCCGCGTTGGCCGAGGCGTTCGACCTGCCGCTCGCCACCGGCGTGATCGACGTCGATGTGAGCAGCGAGGGCGAGTTCGCGGCGTGGCCGGAACTGCCCGCCGTCGTCGAGGTCGCCGAGCTGCTGGGCGTGGCACTGCCGGAGGGAGGCGTCGTCGTGCACGATCACCTCACGGTGGCCGGTGCCGACGTCGGTGGGAACGACGTGGCCGTTCCGTGGTGGTGCCGCCCCGATCCGCACGGCGGGCCGGCCGGCGGTGCCGGTCCTGCCGAAACCGGGGTGCTGCACGCGACGGACACGTCCGACGGTCTGGCCAGGGCGTTTGCCTGGGCGGCCGGACTGTGGTCACGCCGGTGGGAGATCGCCGCGCTGCTCGACGATCCGGACCCGAGGACGCTGCTCGGCTGACGGCGGTCCGCCCCGCCTCGAGCCGATACCTGTCGATCGATATCTGTCGGCGGGGGACGTGCCGGCCGGGCGGAGAGCCGGTTGCGGGGCCGGCGGGAATCGTCACGATGAAGGGCGGGCCCCGAACGAGGGGGAGGTGTGCGGGGCCCGCCGACATCCAGGGTACGGAGTGGGCGGCGGTTCTGTCCCGTGGTCTAGATCAGGTGTTGCCGACTCGTGTTCTCCCGCTCGACCGGCGGATCCACAGGCTCGCGGCAGCGGTCCACATGGTGGTTCGGACGGCGGTGGCGGCGGGGCGTCAGAGGTTGCGCTGGGCTCCGCGGGAGCCGTGCCGTGAGGCCGCCGTCTGCCATGCAATGATGCCGAAGCCGACGCACCCCAGCCCCCCACCGGCCAGCGCTGTCCAGGTCCATGTGCTGTCGGCGCCGGTGACGAGCAGGACGACCAGGGCGACGAGCCATGCCGTCGTGCCCACGATCACCGGTGCCCACAGTCCGACGACGGGTTTGGGCAGTGCAGGAACCGGGCGAAACGGTCCTGTAACCCCTCGGGTCTTGCCGGGTGTGTCCACGTGGGACAGGCTACCGCTGCCGTTGTCGAAGCGAGGTGGGTGACGAATGGCTCAGGAGAGCACCGAGCAGGGCCAGGAGGGGTCGAAGGGCGGGCTCGACCGGTACTTCAAGGTCAGCGAACGGGGCTCGTCGGTGGCCCGCGAGGTGCGCGGTGGCCTCGTCACCTTCGTCGCGATGGCCTACATCATCGTGCTGAACCCGCTGATCCTCGGCAGCTTCGCGCCGGACGATCCGGCGGCGAAGACCGACGCGACGGGCGCCATCCTGGGAGTCCCGCAGGTCGCGGCGGTCACGGCGCTGGTCGCGGGTGTGATGACCATCCTGATGGGCCTGGTCGCGAACTTCCCGTTCGCGCTCGCCGCGGGGCTGGGCATCAACGCCCTCGTCGCCTACACGATCGCGCCGCAGATGAGCTGGGGCGCCGCGATGGGCCTCGTACTGGTCAACGGCATCATCGTGCTCATCCTCGTGCTCACGGGCGTGCGCACGATCATCTTCAAGGCGGTTCCCGCGGCGCTGAAGGCGGCGATCGCCGTCGGCATCGGCCTGTTCATCTCGCTGATCGGCCTGGTCGACGCCGGGTTCGTCACGCAGGGCGACGGCACCCCGGTTCAGCTCGGCGTCGCCGGTTCGATCGCGACGTGGCCGACAGTGGTGTTCGTCGTGACGCTGTTGGTCATGGCCATCCTCGTGGCGCGCGGGGTCAAGGGCGGCATCCTCATCGGTGTCGTGGTCGGCACCGTGATCTCCCTGGTGGTCGAGGCGATCGTGGGCGCGGGCCCTTCGGGCCCGGACAACCCGACGGGCTGGGCCTACGGCTATCCGGCGCTGCCGGACAGCGTGTTCGGCGTGCCGGACCTGTCGTTGCTGGGCAGCGTCAACTTCGACGCGTGGGTGCAGATCCCCGCGATCTCGGCGGCGTTGCTGGTGTTCAGCCTCGTGCTGACCGACTTCTTCGACACGATCGGCACGATGACCGGCCTCGGCAGGCAGGCCGGCCTCGAGAAGAACGGCAAGCTGCCGAACACGAGCAAGGCGCTGTTCGTCGACTCGCTCGGCGCGATCGCCGGTGGTGCCGGTTCGGCGAGCTCGAACACGGTGTACGTCGAGTCGGCGGCCGGTATCGCGGAGGGTGCGCGTACGGGCCTGGCGAACCTCGTGACGGGCGGCCTGTTCCTCGTCGCGATGTTCTTCACCCCGCTCTACGAGATCGTCCCGATCGAGGCGGCGGCGCCCGCGCTGGTCATCGTGGGTGCGCTGATGATCAGGCAGGTCGCCGACATCGACTTCTCGGACCTGACGGTCGCGCTGCCCGCGTTCCTGACGATCGTGGTCATGCCGTTCACGTATTCGATCACCAACGGCATCGGCGCGGGGTTCGTCAGCTACGCCGTGCTGCAAGCCGCCACGGGCAAGGCCCGCAACGTGCACCCGCTGATGTGGGTCGTCGCCGTCGCGTTCGTCATCTACTTCGGGATCGGGCCGCTCCAGGCGTTGTTCGCCTGATCTCTCACCCGCCTCAGCGGATCTCGTGCTGTGGGTGTCACCGATTCGGGTGTCGCCCACAGCACCATCTGTGCTGGTCGAAGAGGTCGTAAGCTAAACTAATCAAGTGTCCGATCCTGCAGACGGTCTGACCGCATCCGTTCCGGCGGAACCCGGCGGCCGGTCCGAGCACCCTTCGCTGGCGAGCCGGTTGCGGCTCTCGGTGGTGCGGCTCAACCGCAGGCTCCGGGCACAGCGGACCGACACCGACCTGTCGTTGACCCAGGTGGCCGCGCTGTCGACGCTCCACAAGCACGGCGCGATGACACCGGGCCGGCTCGCCGCGCACGAAGGCGTTCAACCGCCCTCGATGACGCGGGTGATCGCTGCGCTCGAACTGGTCGGCTATGTCGAACGGGCTCCGCATCCGACCGATGGCAGGCAGGCCATCGTCGCGATCACGGAGTCGGGTACGGCCTACGTCCACGAAAGCATCTCGGTTCGTGAGGCGTGGCTGGACGAACGGTTGCAGGAACTGAGCGGCGAGGAGCGCGAAGTGCTCTCCAGAGCCGCCTCGATCATCGAACGCATGGCTGGCCACAGCTGAGGAGGCGTGCGGCCCGCCTGCCAGGAGGCGACAACCCGGCGTGACACTCACGGATAGCGACACCCAGTCCCGGCCGACCGCTGACGCTATTCCGCGATCCCGCCGAAAGTCCCCACCTGGCATGTTCGCGTCGCTGCGCGTGCGCAACTACCGGCTGTTCTTCGCGGGCCAGGTCGTGTCCAACATCGGCACCTGGATGCAGCGCACCGCCCAGGACTGGTTGGTGTTCACGCTCAGCGGCAACGACCCGGTGGCACTCGGCGTCGCCGTCGCGCTGCAGTTCCTGCCGACGCTGCTGTTGTCGCTGTGGGCTGGCGTGCTGGCCGACCGGGTCGACAAGCGCAAGCTGCTGTTCACGATTCAGGCGGGCATCCTCGTGCAGGCGGCCGTGCTCGGTGGGCTCGCCGTGAGTGGTGCGGTCGAGCTGTGGCACGTGTACCTGCTGTGTTTCATCCTCGGCACGTTGTCGGCGCTCGAGGTGCCGACGCGGCAGTCGTTCGTCGCCGAGCTGGTCGGCAACGACCAGGTGGCGAACGCCGTCGCACTCAACTCGTCGATCTTCAACATGGCCCGCATCGTCGGGCCCGCGATCGCCGGGCTGGCGATCGTCGCGATCGGCGAGGGCTGGCTCTTCATCGGCAACGCCGTGTCGACCCTCGCCGTGCTCGCGGGTATCGCGGCGATGCGCCCCGGCGAGCTGTACCGAGGGAAGGCGGTCGCGCGGGCCAAGGGGCAGCTGCGTGAGGGGCTGCGGTACGTGCGCGGCAGGCCGGATCTGATGGCGATCATGCTGCTGATGATGTTCGTCAGCACGTTCGCCATCACTTTCTTCACCTCGCTCGCCGTCGTCGCGGGCAACGTGTTCGGCACGGAGGCCGACGGTTACGGCATGCTGTCGACGCTGCTGGCAGTGGGAACGTTCGCGGGGGCGTTGCTGTCGGCGCGGCGCGGGAGCAAAGGCAAGCCGACGATGCGGCTGTTGCTGGGGGCGGCGATGGCCCTCGGTGTGCTCGAGGTGGCGACGGCGTTCATGCCGACCTACCTGGCGTTCGGCCTGGCGCTCGTGCCGCTGGGGCTCGCGACGATCACGTTCCTCAACACCGCGAACACGTTGGTGCAGACATCGGTCAGCCCGCAGATGCGTGGCCGGGTGATGGGCCTGTACGTGCTGATGGTGATGGGTGGCAACCCGATCGGTGGGCTGCTGACCGGCTGGATGGCGGAGACGTTCGGTGGGCGCTCGCCGTTCTACATCGGTGGTGCGGTCGCGATGCTGGCCACGGCGGTCTGTGCCCTGGCGCTGACGAAGACGCGCGGCGGCCACTTGCGCGAGGCGCTGAGGTTAGGCTAACCTCAGACTCGTCGCTTCGTGGTGGGAGCGGCAGTCAGTTCGGGAACGGACGGGGTCCTGGCCGCTGGAACCGGCCAGGGCCCCGTTCCCGTATGCGGCACTGTACCGGTGAACGCTCCGACCGCCCCAAGTCCTCTCCGCGCCTCCCCGGCTTCGCCAGCGGGATCGCGACTGATGCCGACAGCCGCCCGTCTCCCGCCACCACCCAACCGGACGCGCTCCGCGAGACAGCTCCGACCCAATGCCGACAGGCGCCCACTGACGACGAAGGCCCCGCACCGGAACGGATCCGATGCGGGGCCTCCGCGGTTTGCTCGAACTGACCTCGTCAGGTTCGGCGCCTCAGGCCTGCAGCAGGCCGTTGCGGCCGGCCTTCGCGTCCTCGAAGCGCTTGCCGATCTCCGCCCAGTCGAAGACGTTCCACAGGGCGTTGACGTAGTCCGGCTTGACGTTCTTGTACTGCAGGTAGAACGCGTGCTCCCACACGTCGACCAGCAGGATCGGAACCGTCGGCAGGATCAGGTTGTTGTGGTGGTCGCGCAGCTGCTGCGTGATCAACGTCTTGCCGATCGGGTCCCAGGACAGCGCGCCCCAGCCGTTGCCCTGGATCGTGGTGCAGACCGCCGTGAACTGCGCCTTGAACTTGTCGAAGGAGCCGAACGCGTCGTCGATCGCGGCCGCCAGCTCACCGGTCGGCTTGTCGCCGCCGTTCGGGGACAGGATCTTCCACCACACGACGTGGTTGGCGTGGCCCGCGAGGTTGAACGCGAGCGTGGTCTCGAGGCCGACGATCGAGCCGAAGTCGTTCGCGTCCCGCGCGGCGGCGAGCTTCTCCAACGTTTGGTTCGCACCGTTGACGTAGGTCTGGTGGTGCTTGCTGTGGTGCAGCTCGTTGATCTCGCCCGAGATGTGCGGCTCGAGTGCGCCGTAGTCGTAATCGAGGTCGGGAAGCTCGTACGTGGGCATGAGCCCTCCTTCGTCCTTGAGGTCGCTTGCGCGGTTCGTCTCGTGTGCCAACCTAGTCGTCGCCGCGGAGGCTTGCTAACCGGGTGGGCGCGAGTTGACCTTGCTCCCTCGACCTCACTGGAGGTCAACGAGGTGTCAGATGGGTCACGCCGAGTTGCTGTCCCTCGAGTCGGTGATCGACGGCCGTGAATCGTCGCCCAGACCGGTGCCGCCCACCGGCACCGTGTCCGGTGCTCACGCCGCGCGGTGGGTCTCCACGGTCTCCGCCAGGTCGTCGAGCACGGCGATGTTCAGCTCGAACGCCCGCTGCGCCTCGGCCATGATCCGCCCGTGTTCGGCCTCGTCCCACGGCGCGTCGTCCAGCAGAGCCCGGTACCGGGCGCGGAACGCCGAGGGGCTGCCGAGCGCCGCGAAGTCGTAGAACCGCGCGCCGGGACCGGTGACGCCGTACGTGCGCTCCAGCAGCTTGCCGACAACCTGGCCGCCCGCGAGATCGCCCAGATAGCGCGTGTAGTGGTGCGCGACGAATCCGCCGGCCCAGTCGTAGGCGACCTCGCGCAGCCGTTCGACGTAGGCGCTCGTGGCGGGCGTGGGCTCGATGCGATCACGCCAGCCGGGGCCCGCGAGCCGTTCCAGGTCCACCACGAGGGCCTGTGTGCGGTGCAGTTCCGGGATGACGAACGGCGCTCCGACCGCGTCGCCGGTCATCGCGTCGGCGGCGTCCTCGAGCGTCGAGTAGATGAAGTAGTACTGCTCCGCCAGCCGCGTGTAGCCCTCGAGCGTCAACCGCCCGTCCAGCAGGGCGTTCATATAACGGGAGTGGTGCGCGCGGTCGTGCACCTCGCGGGTCGAATGCCGCAGGGCTTGCGAGAAGGGCTCCTCCGCCTGCGACTCGGTCTCCGGCTGGCCGGGGTGGACTGCCTGGTCGGTCACGACGCCTCCCGCGCTTTCTGACAGCGTGTCAGAAACGAGCCTAGCCGTGAGCGGGCGCCTCGGGCGATGCTTCGCGCGGAATTACTCCGACCGCGCGCGACACGAAGGCCACCGCGAGATCGATCGCCCGCGGCAGCTCCTCCGGCGGCACGTCGACGACCTGGCGGGCCCCGAGCGCCGCACTGACCATCGGTGCCAGCACCGCCACGTCCTGCTGTGGCCACCGGCCCCGGCGCATGCCCTCCTCGAGGATGCTGTTGAGCATGCGGCCGATCGGGTCGGCGTGCGCGGCGATGCGCCGGTACGACGACGGCGCGAGCGCCGAGGCCAGCGTCGCTCCGGGCGGCAGGTGGTAGTCGGCGAGGGTCTCGAGTTGCAGCCGCGCGAACACTGCGAGCTTGTCGGCCGGGTCGTCGACCGCGTCGACGGCGTCGGTCAGCCGCGTGACGTAGCGGGACACCTCGTCCTCGACGAACGCCACCAGCAGATGCTCACGGTCGGGGAAGTGGTTGTACATCGCGGTGCGGCCCACGCCCGCCTCCGCGGCGACCCCGGACAGCGTGATCGCCTCGAACCCGCGCTCGTACAGCTGGTTCCGGAGGGCGTCGAACACCTTCTCGCGCACCTGCCTGCGGTGCTCGTCCAGCGAGCTTCCGATGATCTTCGGCATCGCCGCGCCTTTCGTCGCCGGGCCATCGTTCAGCGTACCGGCCAGTCGTGCACGGGGTCCCCGGCGCGCGCGAGTTCGAGGTAGTCGCCGAGCATCACGGCCAGCGCCGAATCCCGGGTCAGCCCGCGGTCCTGCGCCGCGGCGACGGCCTCGCGCTGCCACACACTGCCGTTGCGCTTGGTGACGCACCGGCGCTCGATGACCCCGAGATAGCGGTCGATCACGGTCTCGGAGACCCCGGAGCTGCGCAGTCCCTCGTGCGCCAGCGGCAGCAGGACCCGAAGTGCCAGCTCGTCGGGCGGGATGGATCCGATGCCGGGCCAGTAGAACTGTGCGTCGAAACCGTGCCGCGCGCCCGCGTGCAGGTTCTGTTCGGCGGCCTGGAACGACATGCGCGTCCACACGGGCCGTTCCTCCTCCGCGAGCGCGCGCTGGGCGCCGTAGAACAGGGCCGCGTTGGCCATGATGTCCACCACCGTGGGGCCCGCGGGCAGCACCCGGTTCTCGACCCGCAGGTGCGGCGCCCCGTCCACGACGTCGTACACCGGCCGGTTCCACCGCCACACGGTCCCGTTGTGCAGCCGCAACTCGGTCAGCCGTGGGACCCGGCCGTCGGCGAGCGTGTCCATCGGGTCCTCGTCGTCGGTCTCCGGGAGCAGCCCGGGGAAGTAGCGCAGGTTCTCCTCGAACAGGTCGAAGATCGAGGTGATCCACCGTTCGCCGAACCAGACGCGTGGGCGGACGCCCTGGTTCTTCAGCTCGTCCGGACGGGTGTCGGTGGCCTGGAGGAACAGCGGGATGCGGGTCTCGGCCCACAGCGACTTGCCGAGCAGGAACGGCGAGTTCGCCCCGAGCGCCACCTGCGGTCCGGCCAGGCACTGCGCGGCGTTCCAGTGCGCGGCGAAGTCGTCCGGTGCCACCTGCAGGTGCAGCTGCACCGAGGTGCACGCCGCCTCCGGCAGGATCGACTCGGCGTAGGTGTGCAGGTCCTCCGCCTGCCCGCCCGGCAGGCCGGTGCCCTCGAGTGACAGCAGTGGGCATTCGCCGCGGGTGGCGAGGATGCGGTCGTTCAGCAGGGCGTATCGCGGGTTGTCGGTGAGCCATTTCTGGTCGAAGTGTTCGTCGCCGAGCGTCGGCAGGATGCCGATCATGGCAACCTGCGCGCCCTTGCCGACCGCCTTGGCCTCCGCCCGGCCGATGTGGGCGTTCAGATCACCTTCGAGCTGCAACGCCGATTCGCCGTCGAGCGGGCGCGGCGGCACGTTGAGCTCGATGTTGTGCTGGGAGAGCTCGGTGGTGAACAGCTCGTCGTCGATCGAGGCCAGCACGGCCGCATTCGACATCGACGGGCGCATCGCCCTGTCGACGAGGTTCAGTTCCACCTCGAGACCGATGTGCTTGCGCGGGAACGTGAAGTGTTCCTCGGCGAGCATGCGGGCGAAGGTGTCGAGGCAGCGTTGCATCTTGTCGCGGTACCGGCCTCGTTCGTGTGGGGGACGGCTTCTCGGAGCGACGTCCTGACCCATCGGCACCTTCCTCCCGAGTAACCGCGACGCCTCGTGCCACGGCAATGTCCGTGGCAGAAGGCGACGTTGGCACATTGCACGCGCGGCCGACCAGCGGCCAAACCGGTGCACTGCGAGGTGTGGGCTTCACACTCCGCGAGGTGCCATCCCTCGCACGAACGAGGGACCCGACGTTCGGAGCACCGATGCCTGCGCCGGCAGGTGCAATGGGACACTCTGCGCGTGGCCGGCCGATTGCAGTTGATTTACACCGACGACGTCGGGGACGAACGGCTCGACGAGTTCCGCGACCTCACGACCGCCGACCGCAGACCCGACCGCCCCGGCGGGCGCGGGCTCGTCATCGCGGAGGGCACCGTCGTCGTGCGCCGGCTCGCGGACTCGCCGTACCCGGTGCGGGCGCTGCTCGGCGTGCAGCGGCGGGTCGACGAACTGGCAGGCGACCTGGCCGACCTCGACGTGCCCGCCTACGTCACGCCGGCCGACGTGATGGCGGACGTCGTCGGCTTCCACCTCAACCGCGGCGTGCTCGCCACGGCGGACCGTGCTCCGCAGCCGTCGGTGGCCGACCTCGTCGGTGGTGGCGCCAGGGTGATCGCCGTCCTCGAAGGCGTCGGCGATCACGAGAACCTCGGTGCGCTGTTCCGGAACGCGGCCGCGCTCGGCGTCGATGGCGTGCTCCTCGGGCCGGGCTGCTCCGATCCGCTGTACCGCCGCAGCGTGCGCGTGTCGATGGGCCACGTGCTGCGCGTGCCGTTCGCCGTGGCGAGCGGACCCGCCGAGTGGAAGGCTGCGCTGGAGACCGTGCGGGAAGCGGGATTCCGGCTGGCCGCGTTGACGCCGCGGCCGGGGTCCGTCCCGCTGTGGGAGGCAGCGGGCGACGAGAAGGTGGCGCTAATGCTGGGTTCGGAGGGACACGGGCTCTCCGACGAGGCCATGGCTGCGGCCGACGTCGCCGTGTCGGTTCCCATGGCTGACGGGGTCGACTCGCTCAACGTCGCGACGACCGGTGCGGTGGCGTTCTACGAGCTCACCGTGCGCAGAGAGGGGGTCGTCGCGGATGCACGGCGCTGAACTCGAACTCGATGTGGACGGCGATCGTGCCGTGCTCGTCGGCACCGGGGGCAGGACGGCCGATCCCGCGGCGTTCTCGCTCGGCGGTGAGCTGACCGACGCGCTGCACGAGTGGGCACGGGTCTCGGCCGTGGTGGGCGCGGGTGCCGGCCGTGCCGCCGGTCCCGGCGGTACGGGCGCCGTGGACGCGCGCGAAGGGGAGGCGGTCGTCGCGCACCGGGGCAGGCAGCTCGCCGGCCGTGTCGCCGCCGCACTCGGCGTCTCGGTGAGCTACCGCGACCCCGTGGCCGGCCGGACGTTCGTGGCCGTGCCGCCCGCCGAGGAAGCCGGCGGCGAGGCGGAACCGCCCAGTCCCGGAGCACCTGGCGGGCGCCAGGTGCACGGCCGGTTCGACGCCCTCGCCGAGTGGTGGCGGGTGCAGGCCGCCCAGAACCCCGGTCCGGTGCCCTGGGGTACCGGAGTGCTGGTCGGTGCGTTCTTCGCCGTCGTGATGATCGTGGCGATGCTCGCGCTGGCCGGCGCACTGGCGTCGGCGACGCACGGGCTGGTGGCGATCGTCGCCGCGCTCGTGGTGAGTGCGGGGCTCGCACCGTCGCTGTGGCTCGGCAGGCGGGTCCCGGTGGTGCGCTGGATCGTGGGCGGTGTCGCGGCCGGCATCGCGCTCTCGTGGATCGGTGTGCTCGTCATCGTGCTCTGACGGCTTGCGCCACCGCCGACCTCGTGTGATGACTAACACATTTCACTCGTTCGAGAACGGACATTCGCACCAGTGTGGACAGTGCGCAGCCGCAGGTCAGTGGCCCGATGCGCCGTCACATCACGGTTCACGAGTCGATAACGACCAGGTCGGAGTCTTGCCGAGGGGGTCGAGCACGGGTATCGCGCCGGTCGGCGCAAGCGGCCGTTCGGGGGACCGGTACTTTACGGCCCATGGCTTCGTCGAATCCTCAAGACGTGTGCAACGTCGTCGTCACCGGTGGTAGTGGCTTCATCGGACGCGCGGTCGTCGCGAAGTTCCGCGAGCGCGGCGCGCGGGTCACGGTCATCGACAGGGAACCCTCGCCGTACCCCGACGACGAGGGCGTCGTGCACGTCCAGGGCGACCTGAAGGACGCCGAGGTGCGTGAGCAGGCGATCCGGCCCGGCGTCGACGGCATCGTCCACCTGGCCGCGATCACGTCGGTGCTGAAGTCGGTCGAGATGCCGGCCGAGACGTACGCCGAGAACGTCGGGATCACCCACGAGCTGCTCGAGCTCGCCCGGATCCACGAGGTGCCGCGATTCATCCTGGCCTCGACGAACGCCGTGGTCGGCGACGTCGGCACGGCCACGATCAACCCGGACCTGCCCCTCGCGCCGCTCACGCCGTACGGCGCGACGAAGGCGGCCTGCGAGATGCTCATGTCGGGCTATGCGGGCGCATACGGCGTCAAGACCACGGCGCTGCGGTTCACGAACGTCTACGGCCCCGGCATGTCGCACAAGGACAGCTTCATCCCGCGCCTGATGCGCGCCGCGCTGACTGGTGAGGGCGTGAAGGTCTACGGCGACGGCCAGCAGAAGCGCGACCTCGTCTTCCTCGACGACATCGTTTCCGGCATCACCGGTGCGTGGGACACGCAGTACGTCGGACGTGCGATCCTCGGTGGCGGCAAGTCGGTGTCGGTGCTGGACATGATCGACGGCGTGCGCGCGGTGACGGGCGCCGAGCTCCCGGTCGAGCACGTGCCGGCTCCCGGCGGTGAGATGCCGGCCGTGATCGTCGACATCTCGGGTAGCGCCGACACGATCGGGTACACCCCGTCGTACGACCTCAAGGCCGGGCTCGCCGCGACCTGGGAGTACTTCCAGAAGGCCGCTGCAGCCACGGGCTGAGCCGCCGCCGCTGAGCCGACCGACGAGAGAGATCGCCGAGTGTCCACCTTTCTCCGCCGTCACTGGCTGCTGCTGTTGCTGCTGGCCGGCGGCGTTGCCCTGCGGGTCGTGACGTGGCTGGCGTACCAGCCCGCACTGCTGTACATCGATACGTTCCGCTACCTGGGCAACCTGGAAGAGCTCCGGCCGACGGACCTCAACCCGCTCGGATACACGGTCGTACTCAAGTTCCTGCTGGAGTTCGGCGGGTTCGCCTGGGCACAGGCGGCCCAGCACATCATCGGGATCCTGCTCGCGCTCGTGCTGTACCGGCTGGCCATGCGCTACACCGAGCGGGGGTGGCTCTCGGCGATCGTGGCCGCGCCGGTGCTGCTGGACGCCTACCAGCTGCAGATCGAAGCGAATCTCATGTCCGAGATCGTCTTCCAGGCGCTGCTGGTGGGCATGCTGTGGGCGCTGCTCTCCCGCGGGGAACTGACGTGGAAGCGCGCCGCGGTGGCCGGTGCGCTGCTCGCGGCCGCGGTGCTCACCCGGACGATCGGCCTCGTCGTCGCGGTCCCGTTCGTGCTGTTCCTGCTGCTCGCATTCGGTGGGCTGAAGGCGTGGAAGACCCGTGCCGGCCGCAGGCACGTGGCCGGCAGGACGGTCGCGGGCCTGGCCGGAGTGGCGCTCGTGCTCCTCGGCTACATGTCGTACTACGCGACCTACGCGGGTCACTTCGGGCTGACCGGGGCGACGAACAACGTGCTGTACGGCCGTACGGCCACCTTCGCCGACTGCAGTCAGCTGCCGGACGACGAGGGGCTGCGGCTGATGTGCCCCGAGGAGCCGCTCGGCCAGCGCCAATCGGTCGACTTCTACACGCACTTCCAGTACGGCTCTGCGGATTGGCCGGCCGAGCCGCTGCCGGACGAGCGGGACAAGGCGACCCTGGCGAAGCAGTTCTCCTACGCGGTGATCCTGAACCAGCCGCTCGACCTGCTCGGCGAAGTGCTCTACGACTTCGGCAAGAACTTCGTCCCGGTGAAGGAGACGTTCCACAACGACGTCCCCGCCGAACGATGGCATTTCCAGTCGCACTATCCGTACCACGATGTGGGGACGGAGACGCCTCAGGTGTACCAGGCGTGGACACTCGCTTATGATGACGAGTTGCCCCACGCCGATCGGGCGCTCGCGTCCTTTATGCGTGATTATCAACAGAACGGCGGTTACACCTGGGGGCCACTGCTCGCAGTGTTCCTGCTGTTGGGCATCCTTGGTGTCGTCGGAGTAGGAAAGGCACGCAGATCACCACTTCGGTCTGGTGCTTTTCTCGCCACCGGCAGCGCGCTCATCATCCTGGCGGGTTCAGCCGCGTTCGAGTTCTCCTGGAGGTATCAGTTGCCTGCGCTCGTCCTGCTGCCGATCGGCGGCGTGTTGGGTCTGGCCGCGATGTTCGGAATGGGGAAGAAGCCCGCTGGGGGCGGCCGTCGTCCCAAGATGGACGACTACCCCGACGACGTCGACACCGCGGCCGTATCCGAGTTCCGCAGCCGCTACGGCGAAGCACCGCTGAGCCCCCTCGTGGTGGTCATCGCGGCCTTCAACGAGGCCAAGGGCATCACCCCGGTGCTGCAGAACATGCCCACCCACTGCGGGGACATCCCGGTCTCGACGCTCGTCGTCGTCGACGGCGCGACCGACGGCACCGCCGAGATCGCCAGGGAGGCCGGTGCGTACGTCTGTGAGGCCCCGAAGAACCGCGGTCAGGGTGGTGCGCTGCGGCTCGGCTACCATCTCGCCAACGAGTGCGGAGCCGACTGGGTCGTCACGACCGACGCCGACGGTCAGTACGACAACAACGAACTTCCGATGCTGATGAAGCCGCTGCTCGACGGCACCGCCGACTTCGTGACGGGCTCGCGCCGTCTCGGTTCCGGCAAGTACGACAGCAGCGTCCGCTGGCTGGGCGTGCGTGTGTTCGCGTGGCTGGCATCGCTGCTGACGATGCAGAAGATCACCGACACGTCGTTCGGCTTCCGCGCCATGCCCGCGGACCTCGCGGCGTCGGTGACGCTGCGCGAGCCGCAGTACCAGGCGTCCGAGCTGCTGCTGGGTGTCATGGCGAAGGGTGCGCGGGTGCTCGAGGTGCCGATGACCATGGAGCTTCGCAACAACGGTGCCAGCAAGAAGGGCGGCAGCATCAAGTACGGCGCGAACTACTCGCGGGTGATGCTCGGGACGTGGCTGCGCGAGTACGTCTTCCGCGGCGGCAAGCGCAGGCCCTACGCGGGCAGGTCGGCACCGGAGCCGGGCGAGCGTAATCCGGCCTGAGAGGCCTGCTGAGGCCACGACAGCTACGAAGGCCCCTGGGACCCGTCGACGGGTCCCAGGGGCCTTTCACTGTCTTCTGGGCGGTGCTTCTCCGTGCGGCCGTCCAGAAGCGGGCTGCGGTGTCGTCGGGCTGTCGGACTTGCTGTGCCGCCGGACCGCGCCGCCGGAATGTGGTGCCGGACTGTGCCGTGGGACCGCGCCGCCGGGCTGCTGTCCGTGCCGTCCCGGAGCCGACGCGGATCCGAGCGGGCACGCCGCCGCGTCGTCTGGACCAGGTCGAAAATGTCGCATCATGCAGAAAACCGGATAAATGCACTGCAGAAGTCCGGAAATATGCATTGACGACCGGAGTGCGGCAGTCGTTGCGAAGTGGAAGGCCGGCGGCGAATTGTCCACATTTTCCGCGATGTGTCGGCCGCGGCGAATTACGCCGCTGATCATTTTTCGTTACCCCGGAACAACCCGTACGGGCGAGGCGGCAGCACGAGGGCCCGGTCACCGGGTGCGGTGACCGGGCCCTCGGGTGCTCGGGTTTCCGGTGAGGCCTCGGCCGCGGGCGAGGATCGCGCGGCGGGACCCTCGGGTGCTCGAAGCCGGCTCAGGCGACCTGTGTCTGCACCTCGGCAGACTTGGCCTTTCCTGCTGCTTTCGGGGCGTCGAGCTTGCTGTAGACGAAGCGGTCGAGCAGCGTGAACTTGATGAGAAAGACCAGCGCATAGCTGCTCAGGAACGCCACGTCGAGCACGATGATGCGCACGAAGCCTTCGATCCGGAGCGGCTCGGTGATCCAGCCCGCGATCGTCGTGAGCGTCATCGAGGCGATAGCGCCGAGGCCGATCACGAACAGATAGGGCAGCAGCTCACGCTTGAAGTCGGGCTTGCCCTTGCGGTTCCACGCCCAGCGGCGTGCGACGAAGTAGTTGGGGACAGCCCCCGCCACGAACGCTACTGCGCTCGCGGCCGTCGGGTTGACGCTCATCGTGAGCAGCACGATCAGCGTCACCTGGCTCATGCCGGTGGCCAGGCCCGAACTCATCAACGCGCGGACCAGTCGTGCGAAGAACTTCGGCTGGCCCGGGCGATGATCCGGGTCGTCGGCCGATTCTCGCTGGTCGGCGGCGTTTTGCCCTGCGGAAACGTTCGTCACATCCCCCATTGTGCCAACCGCCTTTCTCGTTCGTGCGGCGACATCCCTATTCTTTCCCCGTGGGTTGAGATCAGCCCGTTACTAAGACAGTGTGAACCGGCTAGTTCGGGCGCAGAGCCGGGCCGCGTGGCTCAGGCGACAGGAGGAACAAAAAACATGCGAGTACTGGTTCTTGGCGGCGACGGCTTCTGCGGATGGCCGACCTCCCTGCACCTGTCCGCGCAGGGGCACGAGGTCGCCATTGTCGACAACCTCTCGCGGAGGAAGATCGACATCGAGCTCGAAGCCGAGTCGCTGACGCCGATCCGGCCGATGAGTGAGCGCCTGCAGGCCTGGAAAGAGGCGACGGGCAAGGACATCGCGTTCCACAACCTCGACGTCTCGCAGAACTACCAGCGTCTCCTGGACCTGCTCCTCGAGTTCCGTCCGGACGCGATCGTGCACTTCGCCGAGCAGCGTGCCGCGCCGTACTCGATGAAGAGCAGCTGGCACAAGCGCTACACGGTCGACAACAACCTGGGTGCGACGAACAACGTGCTGGCCGCCGTGGTCGAGAGCGGCCTCGACATCCACATCGCGCACCTCGGCACGATGGGTGTCTACGGCTACGGCACGGCCGGGATGAAGATCCCGGAGGGCTACCTCAAGGTCAAGGTCGAAGTCGGCGACGGCGACCTGGTCGACCAGGAGATCCTGTACCCGGCCAACCCGGGCAGCATCTACCACATGACCAAGACGCAGGATCAGCTGCTGTTCTACTTCTACAACAAGAACGACAAGATCCGGGTCACCGACCTGCACCAGGGCATCGTCTGGGGCACGCAGACCAAGGACACGCAGCTGGACGAGCGTCTGATCAACCGCTTCGACTACGACGGTGACTACGGCACGGTGCTCAACCGGTTCCTGATGCAGGCCGGCGTCGGCTACCCGCTGACCGTCCACGGCACGGGCGGCCAGACGCGCGCGTTCATTCACATCCAGGACACGGTCAAGTGCATCGAGCTGGCGATCTCGAACCCGCCCGAGAAGGGTGAGCGGGTTCAGATCCTGAACCAGATGACCGAGACCCACCGCGTCCGCGACCTGGCGCAGATGATCGCCGGCAAGACCGGTGCGGCGATCGAGAACGTCGAGAACCCGCGTAACGAGGCCGACGAGAACGACCTCCACGTGGCCAACGACCGCTTCCTGCACCTCGGCCTCAACCCGATCACCCTCAACGAGGGCCTGATGGAAGAGGTCACCGACATCACGAAGAAGTACGCCGAGCGCTGCGACACCTCGCGTATCCCGTGCGTGTCCACCTGGACCGGCGACAAGTCGGACCACGTCGGCACGCCGAAGAGCGTCTGACGCGTTCAGCAGGTTCCGATACGCCGAAGGGCGGCCCACGATCCGGTGGGCCGCCCTTCGTGTGTCGAAGCCGGGGTGTCGGAGCCGGTGTGTCGAAGCCGGGGTGCAGATCGTGAAGTGCCCCGAAGGGCATCTTCGGGGCACTTCACCCGCCAGCCCGACCACCACCCCTCACGGGGAGGCTGACGCGTGGCTGTTTCGATGCCAAAGGTGGCCTTCGGGGCACCGAGTCGGACGTGCGTGGTTTCGGTGGAAGATTCAGCCGCGTTGGCTGCGGACGCCCAGCAGGACGTCCTCCCAGGCGGGAACCGGGGTGTGGCCGCCCCGGCGCTTCGGCCTCGGTTTGCCGGGGCCCGTGCCCGGGTCGGCGTCGGAGCCGGCGGCCGCCCGGCCCGCTGCGGGGGCCGCGCGGTCCGGTTCGTCGGTCCCAGGGGCTTCGCCCCCGATCCGGTCGCCGTCCGGTTCGGGCTCCTGCGCTGTCGGCTGCTCGACGGGCAGCGGTGCCTCGATGACGTTGCTCGCGGTGTCGGTCTGCTCGTCGGGCTCGTCGAACTCGGGGCAGTCGAACAGCACGGGTTCGAGTTCCTCCGCGGCGACCTCTGGCTGCTCCTGTGTTGCGGCACGCTCGGTGAGGTCGGTGACGGCGCGTGGCGTGCGGAACGACGTCGGGTCGAGCAGCGAGGCGGCCAGGTCGTCCATCGCGGTCACGGTGCCGCCGTGCATGCCGGGGCTGAACGTCCAGTGGGCGCGGTTGGACGAACGGCCCGCCGACCAGCGCAGGCAGACGACCCACTTGCCGTCGTCCCCGCGCCAGGCGTCCCATTCGGCCTGGGAGAAGTCGTGTCCGCGCACGCCGAACGCGTGGGCCACCACCTCCGCGAGGGTCTGCACGTCCGGACCGTCGTCGCGCACGGGGTGCGCCTGCTGCGCGAGGTCGGCGTGGCGAGAGCGTTCGAGCAGCACGGGGTAGGCGAACCGCTCGACGCGGTCGGTGGGCACGCCCGAGGCGGTCGCGACCTGCTCGACGGTTTCGCCCGCGCGGATCCGGGCTTGGATTTCGCGGGGTCGCATCTGGGCCTCCAGCTCGATCTCGATCTGGCCGAGGCGGGTGATGTCACCGCGGGCGGCGGCGCGCAGCCGCTCGTCCGCGGGCAGGACGAACCGCTCACGGCGCTCGGGGTCCTCGCACACGATGGACTCGCCGTCCTCGTGTAACCCGACCACCCGTAGCGTTCGCATTCCCGCCTCCCATGCGCGTTCACGTTCCTCGTCGGTCACGTTAGAGCGGCGCGTCGCCTTGACGACGCAGGCGCGCCGAGTCACGACGAGATCACGCCGAAGCCGGACCGGTGCGCAGCGAAAAGTCGACATGTGCGATTGTCGCCCGGTCGGACGAACGAGATCGGGACGACACGTACGACAAGGACGATCAGAACAACCAGAACAACGGGACGCCGGTGCTGTCGACCCGAGCCGGCTGCTGGGGGAAGAAACGGATACGCGATATGAGTGAGACAGGGTTCAGCCGGCGCCGGTTCTTCAGGGGTGCGGGCGTCGCGGGCACCGTCGCAGTGGTGCCTCTGGTCAGCGGCTACGTGGGTTATCGGATTCCGCAGGCGAAACCCGAGCCCGAGGTGCTGCCTCCGCCGAAGGCCGAGGAGGCGCACAGCTTCTACTCGCGACCCGATCTGCGCCCGCCGAAGGTCAAGATGTCGGACGCCGACCCGGACACCGCGCCGCAGGCCAGCCCTCGTCACCTGTTGCTCGGGGTGAAGGACTACCAGGGTGAAGGCGCTGGTCAGGCGGGCATGCTCATCGTCAACCGCCGCGGAGAGCCCGTGTGGTTCGCCGTGCGCGACGGCGACGACGAGAAGCCGATGGACTTTCGGATGCAGACCTACCGGGGTGAGCCGGTCCTGACGACCTGGCAGGGCGTCGCGCCCATCGGGTTCGGCAAGGGCAAGTGCATCATCTTCGACCAGGCGTACCGGCAGATCGCCAAGGTCAACACGGGCGGCGGCGTCGCCGAATCGGATCTGCACGAGTTCCTCATCACCGACAGCGACACGGCGCTGATCATGGCCTACAACCCGGTGCAGCGGGACCTGAGCGCCATCGGCGGGCCGTCGGACGGCTGGGTGTCGGACGGGGTGATTCAGGAGATCGACATCGAGACCGGTGAGGTGCTGTTCGACTGGCGCAGCCTCGACCACGTCGACCTGACCGAGTCGCAGCTCCCGGTCGAGGGCCAGGGCACGAAGGAGCATCCGTACGACTACATCCACCTGAACTCGATCGGGCTGGACGACGACGGCGACCTGCTCGTCTCGGCGCGCAACACGTGGGCGATCTACAAGATCGCCAAGTCCGACGGCTCGCTGCGCTGGACGCTCGGTGGCAAGAACACCGACTTCCGCCTCGGCGAGGGGGTCGAGTTCTACTGGCAGCACGACGCGCGCAGGCAGCCCGACGGCACGCTGTCGCTGTTCGACAACGCCGCCTCCCCACCGCAGGCCAACCGCTCGCGCGGGCTGGTCCTCTCGCTCGACGAGGACGCGATGACGGCGACCGTCGACCGCGAGTACACGCACCCGGCGGGCCTGCTCTGCGACAACCAGGGCAACCTGCAGCTCCTCGAGGACGGCCGCGCGATCGTCGGCTGGGGGTGTCAGCCCTTCACCTCGGAGTTCGACGCCGACGGCGAATGGCTCACCGACTGGCGGACGCCGGAGTTCGTGCAGAGCTACCGGGCCTACCTGGCCGACTGGGTCGGCAGGCCGGACGACGAACCCGCGGTGGCGGTGCGGAAGAACGCGGCGCGCGGGGTGCTGGTCTACGCGAGCTGGAACGGTGCGACCGAGGTGAAGCGCTGGCGGGTTCTGGCGGGCAGGCGGGCGAACGACCTGTCCGAGGTCGTGACGGTGCCGCGAGGCGGGTTCGAGACGGCGATCTCGTGCGACGCCGACGGTCCGTTCTTCGCCGTGGCCGCCCTGGACAAGCAGGGCAACGAACTGGGCAGGTCCGAACCGGTCCGCGGCCGCTGAGCCGCGACAGGGAGCGCCCCCAGGGGCACTTTGGTTGCGTTCAGTGCAACCAAAGTGCCCCTGGGGGCGTGCGGAACTGGGCCTACTTGCCCAGCCGCTCCACGACGTACTCGATGCACTTGGTCAGCGCCGTGACGTCGTCCGGCTCGATCGCCGGGAACATGCCGACCCGCAGCTGGTTGCGGCCCAGCTTGCGGTACGGCTCGGTGTCGACCACGCCGTTGGCGCGCAGCGCCGTCGCGATGGCGGCGGCGTCGATGTCGTCGTCGAAGTCGATCGTGCCAACGACCTGCGAACGCAGCGACGGGTCCGACACGTACGGCCTGGTGTAGGAGTTCTGCTCGGCCCACTCGTAGAGGCGGCTCGAGGAGTCCTTCGTCCGAGCGGTCGTCCAGTCGAGGCCGCCGCCGGCGTTCATCCAGTCGATCTGGTCGGCCAGCGTCAGCAGTGTCGCAACGGCGGGCGTGTTGTACGTCTGATCCTTGCGGGAGTTGTCCAGCGCGGTCTGCAGCGACAGGAACTCCGGGACCCAGCGGTCGCTCGCGCCGATCTCCTCGACACGCTGCACCGCCTTGGGCGACATGAGCGCGATCCACAGCCCGCCGTCGGAGGCGAAGCACTTCTGCGGTGCGAAGTAGTAGACGTCGAAGTCCTCGGCCTTCACCGGCAGGCCGCCCGCGCCGGACGTGGCGTCGATGGCCACCAGCGCGTCGTCACTGCCGGCGGGACGCTTCACCGGCACGGCGACACCGGTCGAGGTCTCGTTGTGCGCCCAGCCCACGAGGTCGCAGCCCGCCTGGTAGGAGATCTCCGGGGCGCTGCCCGGCTCACCCTCCACGATGACGGACTTGTCCAGGAACGGAGCGTTGTCCGTGACCTTCGCGAACTTCGACGAGAACTCGCCGTAGGTGAAGTGCTGGGCCCGCTCCCTTACCAGGCCGAACGCGGCCGCGTCCCAGAACGCCGTCGTCCCGCCGTTGCCGAGCACCACCTCGTAGCCGTCGGGGAGGCCGAACAGCTGGGTCAGGCCGGAACGGACGCGGCCGACGAGGGACTTCACCGGCTTCTGGCGGTGCGACGTGCCGAGCACGTTCGCCCCCTCCTTGGCGAGGTTGGCCAGCTGCTCCGGCCGGACCTTGGAGGGGCCGCACCCGAAGCGGCCGTCGGAGGGCTTGAGTTCTGCAGGGATCGTCAAGTCAGCGGCTTCGGTCATGTCGGCAGTGTTTCACGCTCGCCAACCCTCCGGGTCCACTCCGCCGGGTACCGGGGCCTTCGGATCGTAGGGAGTGCGGGTGAAAACAAAGGTCGCAAGGTCGAGGTACGTCGGTGTGCCATCGCTCACTCGACCCACGGTGAGGGTCTCCCCGGCGTAGTAACCGTCCAGTCCGAGCCACCGGTCGTCGCCGATCGGGCGGAAGCGCGAGGCCCGCCCCGCACCGTCCGCGGGCGTCAGGTTCAGCCAGCCCTCCGGCATCGCGTACAGGTGGTACGGCTTGGGTCCCCAGTGCCACAGTCCGGTGAGCTCGAGCAGGCCAGGTTCGACGGGCGACGGCGTCCACTCGGCGGGCAGCGGGGGCTCGTGGTCGTCGGCGATGGAGATCAGGTCGGCGGTCAGGCCCGCGATCCCCACTCCCGACGTGGTGTTGGCGAACGTCACCGCGCCCGTCTGCGTCGCCGGGTCGATCAGCGTGCACGCGAGAAAGCCCGGCATCGACCCGGTGTGCCCCGCGAGGCGTTTGCCGCCCGCCTGGATCAGCTGGAAACCGAGGCCGTAGCCGGCCGTCCACGCGCCTGCGGAGTCGTCGACCGTGGCGGCCTCGCGCATCTCGGCGACCGTGTCGGGGCTGAGCACGTCGCCGGTGCGGCCGCCGGTGAACGCCGTCCAGCGCGCCAGGTCGTCGAGCGTCGACCAGAGCTGTCCCGCGGGAGCCATCGCGCCCGCGTCGTGGGCCGGTTCGGGCAGCAGAACGTCGGCGAACGGGTGAACTGCGTAGCCCGTCGCCGTGGTCAGGCCGTGCTCACCGGGCATGGGCGTGGTGTGCAGCATGCCCAGCGGTTCGAGGATCTCGGTGCGCACGACGTCGAGCCAGTCCGCGCCGCGGAGCGCCGCGACGAGCCGGCCGAGCACGCCGTAGCCGACGTTGGAGTAGTGGAACCGGCGGCCGGGGCGGTGTTTCGTCTCGCCCGCCGTGAGGCTCGCCGACAGGTCGGTCCAGCTGCCGCCGGCGCTGCGTTCCCACCACGCCCCCGGCGACTCCGAGGTCAGGCCGCTCGTGTGCGACAGCAGCTGGGCGATCGTCGAGCCGCCGAAGGTCGTACCCGGAACGTGCTTGTCCAGCGGGTCGCTCAGGTCGAGCAGACCTTCGTCGCGCAGGCGCATCACGGCCGCGCCGACGATCGACTTGGTGATGGAGCCGATGCGGTACTGCGTCGTCCGGTCGGGGCGGACACCGTCGACGCTGCCCCGTCCACCCCACCAGGTGATCTCGCCGTCGCGTATCACCGCGGCGGCCAGGGACGGCGCGCGGCCCGCGACCTGCTCGGTGGCGATACGGCGGTTCAGCACGAGTTCGGTGGTAGGCAGCATGCCGAGATCGTAGACAGCCCGTGTTGCCGGTGGCGTGCGTGCCGGTCGCTCCCGCCGCCGGCCCTCAAGGGCACGCTGGCGCGTGGCTGTGTTGACCGCGTGCGTCACGAACGGCACTGGCCGGGGTTCCGCGGCGGGCTAGGGTGCTCGGCATGGCGACGCAGCGGGTGCGGGTTGACGACGGGGTCGAGCTTGCGGTGCACGTGTCGGAACCGCCGGGCTCCCCGGTGGCCGTGAGGTCCGCGGGGCCTGCGAACTCCGCGGGGCCTGTGAACTCCGCGGGGCCTGCGAACTCCGCGGGGCCTGCGAACTCCCCGGTGGCCGTGAGGTCCGTGGGTGACGCGGATGGCGGGAACGCCGCTCCGGTGCCCACGGTCGTGTGCGTCCACGGCTATCCGGACAACTCCTCGCTCTGGGACGGTGTGGTCGCGGAGCTGGCCGGCCGGTTCCGCGTCGTGACCTACGACGTCCGCGGTGCGGGCGCTTCGGACCGTCCCCGCAGTCGGGACGCCTACCTGCTCGACCGGCTCGCTGCGGATCTGGCCGCCGTCGTCGACGCCGTGAGCCCGGACGGCCCCGTTCACCTGCTCGCCCACGACTGGGGCGCGATCCAGACCTGGCACGCGGTGACCGGTTCGTGGCTGCGCGGCCGGGTCCGCTCGTTCACGTCGATCTCCGGCCCCTGCCTCGATCACGCCGGTCATTGGTTCCGGGACGGCCTCCGCAGGCCGCCGGTCTGGCGTGATCTCGTCCGGCAGGCGCTGCACTCGACCTACATCGGGTTCTTCCAGCTGCCGGTCGTGCCCGAGCTGGCGATCCGCAGCGGTCTGCTGGCCCGCGTGCTGCGCAGCGCCGATCCGGAAGAGCCCGCACCCGTCACCGGCGACGCGGTCGCCGGGCTGAACCTGTACCGCGCGAACATGCTGCGCAGGCTCGGCGGCCCGGGTGAGCGCCGAGCCGACGTCCCGGTGCAGGTCGTCGCTCCGACCGGGGACGCCTATGTCACGGCGCCGTTGCAGTCGGCGGTCGAACGCTGGGCCGCCGATCTGCGGGTGCGGCGGGTATCGGGTGGGCACTGGGTCGCACGGGCGCAGCCGCGGCGGATCGCGCGGGCCGCCGCCGAGCTGATCGATCACGTCGAGGGTTTCGGTGAGGCGAGGTCGCTGCGCCGGAGCCGCGTCAATCCCCGTCCCGCAGGCAGGTTCGCGGGCCATCTCGTCCTGGTGACGGGCGCCGCGAGCGGGATCGGAAGGGCGACGGCGCTGGCCTTCGCCGCCGAGGGTGCCGACATCGTGCTCGCCGACATCGCGCCGCTGACGGCGGTCGCCGACGAGGTGCGCGCCCGGGGCGGTGAGGCGTTCGCCTACTCCGTCGACGTCTCCGGCGCCGAGGCGATGGCGGAGTTCGCCGCGTCGGTCGTGGCCGAGGTCGGCGTGCCGGACGTGGTGGTCAACAACGCGGGCGTCGGGGTCGCCGGGCCGGTGCTGGACACGTCGGTCGCCGACTGGTCCCACGTCATCGACGTCAACCTCTGGGGTGTGATCCACGGCAACAGGCTGTTCGGCAGGCTGCTGGCCGAACGGGGCGAGGGCGGTCACATCGTGAACGTGGCGTCGATGGCGGCGCGGGTGCCGAACGCGGTGCTGCCCGCGTACTCGACGACCAAGGCGGCGGTGCTGCACCTGACCGAGTGCGTGCGCGCGGAGCTGGCAGGCCACGGAGTCGGGGCGAGTGCGGTGTGTCCCGGGATCGTGCGGACGTCGATCGCGGCCACCACACGGTTCGCCGGTGTCGACGCGGCGGAGCAGGCCGGTCGGCGGATGCGGTCGGACCGGATGTTCGCGCGCCGGAACTTCGCTCCCGAGAAGGTCGCGGCCGACATCCTGCGCGCCGTCGAACGGGATCGGCCGGTGGTGGCGCCGACGGCGGAGGCGAAGGTCGCGGGTGCGCTGGCCAGGTTCACGCCCGGACTGCTGCGCGCGGCCGCCCGGCGACCGCCGGCATAACGCACCGTAACGGACTTTCCGTACGGCGAACGACATCTCAGGTACGCGTTCCGAACCGGAAATACCGGACACGCTGCGGAGATGTGAAGGTTCACCGACGAAAGTAGCCCGGCACCCGGGGGATTTCATGGTTACGATACGTGCACTTGTGTTCGCGATGCCCCTGTAGATGTCCCCTGTAGGAGTGATCGATGAGTGGCTACGACGTCGATCCCGAGGAGCTGCGTGGCGCGGCGCGGTCGATCGACACCGCGGTGGGCAAGGCCGACGACCTGAAACTCGAGGACATCGTCGGCGACAAGAAGGCCTTCGGTGACGACGCCGTCGCGACGGCCCTCACGGAGTTCTGCACGACGTGGCAGCTCGCCGCCGGTGTGCTGCAGGACAGCGCCCGTGAGGCAGGGCAGTCGCTCGACGGCGCCGCAACCGGATACGAGCAGGCCGACGAACAGAACACGATGGGATCGGCACCCGGCCCAGGGCCGCAGGTGCCGCCGATGTGACCGGAAGCGGGCGACATGGCTGAACTGGGGTCGACCGAGGACCCGAAGGAACTCATCCCCGGCGACGCGGAGACCATCACGGGTGCCGCGAACACGCTGCGCGCCCGGGCGAAGAAGTTCTCGGAAGTGGCTTCGGGCCTCGGCAACGTGCGGATCGAGAACTGGTACGGCGCGGCGAGCAACCAGTTCTGGGACACCTTCACCGCGGAGAAGCCGAAGTGGGAGAAGGGTGCGTCGGCGCTGAGGTCGACCGCCACGACGCTCGACGGTCACGCGCAGACCGTCTCGTGGGCCCAGTCGCAGGCGGCGGAGGCGATCGCCAAGTACAAGGAGGGGCAGCGGGCCACGGCGACCGCGCAGCAGAACTACACCGACCAACACGGCGTATCGCCCAACGCTCCCGGCGCACCGGCTACGGCAGGTTCGTTCACCGACCCCGGTGAGGCCAAACGCCAGGAGGCGCAGGAGATCCTCGACCGCGCCCGCAAGCAGTTGCAGACCGTCGGCGGCGAGAACGCGAACGCGATCAGGAAGCAGGGCGGGCATTCGCCCGACGCGCCGGGCTGGCTGACCGGCCCCGCGGACTTCGCCTCGACGTCGCCGCAGATCAAGGGCAACGTCAACACCGACTCGATGGCGTCGAAGACGCTCATGGACCAGGCCCGGGAGGACGGCGGCCGCTGGAACGACCGGTTCGACCGGTACCAGCAGCACGGTCACCAGTTCGACACGCCGGAGCGCCGTGGCCCGAACGTCGACGTGACCGTGGCCCAGTCGACGGCCTCGTACGACCTGGTGAAGGCGCAGGCGTCCGGTGCGACCCAGCTCGGGGACGCCACCGCGTCGGGCTCGGCGAGCGCGAAGATCGGCGCGGATGCCAGCGCCGCGGGTGGCTTCACCCGCGACGGCCTCAAGGGAACGGTCAAGGCGTCGGCCGGTGCGACGGCGGAGGCCAAGGGGCAGGTCAACTACGGCGCCGCGGAGGTGGGCGGCTCCGGCAAGGCGTTCGCGGGTGCCGAGGCGCAGGGCACCGCCGAGCTGGGCGCCGACGGTCTGAAGGCGGGCGCCAACGCGTTCGCCGGTGCGCGCGCCGAAGGCGAGGTCCACGCCGACGTCGGCGGTGTCGGTGCCGGTGCGAAGGGCGAGGCCTGGGCGGGTATCGGCGCCGAGGCCGACGTGCAGGTCGGTATGGACGACGGCAAGTTCGTCGTCGGCGGCGAGGTTGGTGCCGCGCTCGGCGTGGGTGGCAAGCTGGGCGGCGAGATCACCGTCGACCCGGGCAAGATCACCGACACGGCGCAGGACGCCGGTGCGGCCGTCGGCGACTTCGCCGGGGGCGTGGGCGACAAGGCCCGCGACATCGGCGGGACGCTGAACCCGTTCGACTAGCTGTACGCCGAACCCGCGGCCACGCGCTGCGTGAGAAGGAGAACGAATGGCCACGCAACTTCCGGTGCCGCTGGAGCTGGAGCTTCCGGAAGGGTGGACGTCGGCGCCGCCGGACGAGGTCGACGCACCGGGTGCGGCGTTCGTCGCACTGCACCTGCCGTCGGCCGACGGCTTCACGGCCAACATCACGGTGTCCGGCAGCATGCGTTCCGGGGACGACGTTCTCGAGGAGACGGCCGACGAGTCACTCGAACGACTCGGCAGCGCGACGGCAGGCGCGGCGGAGCTGCGGCAGCGGCAGGGCCTCGGGTCGGCGGACGCACCGGGTCTGATGCAGCTGGTCGACCTCACCACGACGATCGACAATCAGCCGCTGAAGCTCATCCAGTTCCAGGTGTATCTGCTGCTTCGGGACGTGTCGGACCCGGAGAAGCAGGTGGTCGTGGAGGTCATGCTCACCTGCAAGGAGTCGCAGTTCGACACGGTCCTGCCGGATTTCCAGACGTTCGTGTCGAACATCAGCCCCGCCTGACCGCGGCGCGCCGCCGGACTCCGCTCACCCTCGCGCGTGTTCTGCGCTCAGTACGCCGTGTTCTGCGTTCCGGACGCCGAGTTCTGCGCAGTACGCCGTGTTCTGCAGTCTCCTGCGGCGCGCGAGAGGGCGGTGCGGGCTCAGCTGACCGTGGGCCTGCCGACGTCGGCCGGCAGCAGGCCGGCGAGTGCTGTCAGGTACGCCAGCACCGAGTCCACATCGGACTGTCCGAACGGGCCTTTCTGCTCGTACCACGTCAGCAGTAGATCGCCTTCGAACCGCAACGGCAGTCCGCGGGCGTTGACGGCGGTGCGCAGCGCCGGATTCAGCACCGTCTGGGCGAAATCCTCGTCGCCGCGGGGTCGGACGTCCTTCTTCGTCGGGGTGATCTGCAGGGTCGGCACCTCACGTGCGAGCCGCAGGGTGAACACGCGGTAGTAGCGCGAGTACGTCTTCCGCTCGCCGACGGTCATGGGTGTGGGCGTGTAGGCCAGGCACGTGAACTCGCGGCCCTCGGTCACGCCGTGGATCAGATCCCGGCTGATGCGGCCCCGCGCCGTCTGGGTGAACGGAAACCCGGTGAACCGGTCGGCGTAGCCGGTCTCCTCGGCCCGGTACGTCCAGCCGCGCTGCTGGGCGAGCTCGGCCAGCTCGGGGCCGGAATCGTGGCGGTACTTCTCGTCCCGCCTGCGGTTGCGCAGCATCAACGCGACCGCCGCCGCCACGATCGCGGCGAACACGACGACGAACAGGATCGGCGCGAGAACATCCATGCCGGCTCCAACACCTCGGGTAGTGGTCACCGTGCACCCTGCCATCCACCGGATCGGGCGCGGATGACCGCGCCGTGCGTACGGTGCTGATCGTGTGGTCGTGGCGGTGGTCACCGGTCGGACGGTTTCGCATGGGTAGGTCCAGGCCCTAACGTCACTTCCCACGGTGCGGTGCGGCCACGTTCGGGGCACCTTCGAAGGGCACGGTTCGCGTTCGGGAGGTTGGCATGGCGGAACTGGATGATGTCAGCGGTGCAGCGGTGCGGTTGCCGGACATGCGGGTCTCGTACGAGGCGGAGACGCTCGACGAGGACTCGCTCGCGCCGACCTGGCACGAACAGCTCCAGCGGTGGCTGGACTTCGCCGTCGACGCGGGGCTGGTGGAGCCCAACGCGATGGTCCTGGCGACGGCCGACGCCGACGGGATGCCGTCGTCGCGGACGGTGTTGTGCAAGGGCCTGGACGAGCGCGGCATCGTCTTCTACACGAACTACACGTCGGCCAAGAGCCACGACCTGACGTCGACGCGCTTCGCGTCGGTGACTTTCCCCTGGTACGCGCTGCAGCGGCAGGTGACCGTGCGCGGCGAGGTCGAGAAGGTCGGGGCGGAGGAGACGACCGCGTACTGGCGCGGCAGGCCGCGCGGGTCGCAGCTCGGCGCGTGGGCGTCGCCGCAGTCGACGCGCGTCGGGGGCCGGGAAGCGCTGGACGATCTGCTCGCCGCGGTCGAACGCCGGTTCGCCGACGTCGAGGAGATTCCGGTGCCGCCGCACTGGGGTGGCTGGCGGGTACGTCCGGTGAGCGCCGAGTTCTGGCAGGGCCGCAAGGACCGCCTTCACGACCGGCTCCGTTACGTACGCACCGACGACGACTGGCGCGTCCACCGCATCGCCCCCTGACCCTGCGGTGCCCCAAGGGCACCTCGGCGGCGTTCAACGCAGCCACGCGCCAGCCTGTCGTTGAGGGGTGGTGCCCGGCCCGCCGGGAAGGCCCCGAATCTTCCCTTCGCGATGGGTCGGAGCGCGCGAAGATCCGCCGCAACCGCCGCAACCGCCGCAACCGAGGCGCCCCGGGCGCTTCGGTTGCGGCGTCGGCGGATGTGGTTCCTGGTAGTCGACGGGGAGGTGATCACCGGTGGAGGCGCTGCCCGGGGTTGTCGTGCTGATCCTGAGCCTGCTCGGGTGCGGCGTGGCGGTGTACAAGTCCGTCGAATGGGCTATGAGTGGGGAGCTTCCCCGCAACGGCGGCATCGGGATCCGCACCCGCGCGACACAGGTGTCGGTCGAGGCCTGGCGTGCCGGACACGAGGCCGCGCTGCCCGCCGCAAGAAAGGCGTTCCGGATCGGCTGCGTCGGGGCGGGCATCGGCGTGCTCGTCCTGGTGGTGCTGCTCGTCGCCGACCTCCCGATCCTGCTCGGGATGATCGCTCCCGGGATCTGCCAGCTCGTCCAGCTCGGCTATGTCGGCTACGCCGTGTCGGTCGCCAATCGCGCCGCCCGCGCCGTCACGGCGTCCGGCGCCGGTTCGGCGGCCGATTCCATGTTCGGCGAAGCCTGATTCGTCAGTCGGAGCCGCCGGAGTTGTCGGAGCCGCCGCAGTAGTCGTGGCAGCCCGGGCCGCCGGAGCCGCCGCAGTAGTCGGGGCAGCCCGAGCGGCCGGCGCAGCCCGAGCAGCCGGAGTGGCATCGTCGGACCGTGGACGGAGTGAGCGGGACCATCGGCCACGACTAGTTAGTTGTCGTACGCTAATGAGTTGTGAGTGATCGGACCGACGGCAAGCCCCGGACGACGAGGCGGCGGCTCGGTTCGATCGTCATCGACCGGCGTCCGCTGAAGATTCCGCCGTTCCGCCGGCTGTGGGTGTCGTCCCTGGTCACCGCAATCGGCAGCCAGCTCACGGCCGTCGCCGTGCCGAAGCAGGTCTTCGACATCACCGGGTCTTCGGCCTACGTGGGGCTGACGGGCGTGTTCGGTCTAGTGCCGCTGTTGATCTTCGGTATCTGGGGCGGCGCGATCGCCGACACCGTCGACCGCCGCAAACTCCTGCTCGTCACCAACACCGGTATCGCGGCGACGGCGTGCCTGCTGTGGGCACAGGCCTACTTCGACGTCGGGTCGGTGTGGGTCGTGCTCTCCCTGCTCGCCGTCAACCAGGCGTTCTTCGCCGTCAACATGCCTACGCGCAACGCCGTCGTGGCACGCCTCGTTCCGACCGAACTGCTGCCGTCGGCCTCCGCGCTCACCGGCACGATGACCACGTTCGGTGCGGTGTTCGGTCCGCTCGCGGCGGGGGCCCTGTTGCCGATCGTCGGGCTGTCGACGCTGTACCTGGTCGATTCGGTGGCACTGATCGTCGTGGTGTGGGCGGTGTGGCGACTGCCGCCGCTACCACCCCAGGACGGGCGCGTCCGCCGCGCGGGGTTGCGCGACATCACCGACGGCTTCCGCTACCTGGGCGCGCAGAAGATCCTGCTCGCCTCGTTCGTCGTCGACATCATCGCGATGGTCGCGGGTATGCCGCGGGCCCTGTTCCCCGAGATGGCCGAGCGCACGTTCGGCGATCCGGCGGGCGGCGGCCTCGCGCTGGGCTGGCTGTACGCCGCGATCCCGCTCGGCGCGATGCTGTTGTCGCTGATGTCCGGCTGGGCGAGCCGCGTGAGCAGGCACGGCGTGGTGGTCGTGGTGGCGATCGCCGTGTGGGGTGTCGCCATCGCCGGGTTCGGTATGTCGCAGGCGCTGTGGCTGTCGATCGTGTTCCTGGTGATCGCGGGCGCCGCCGACATGGCCAGTTCGATCTTCCGGATGGCGATCCTGCAGACCGCGGCGACCGACGAGATGCGGGGCCGGACGCAGGGCGTGTTCACGGTCGTCGTCGCGGGCGGACCACGCTTGGCCGACCTGACGCACGGCTGGGCCGCGGCCGGCGTGGGTACCGCGGCGGCGGCGACCGGCGGCGGACTGCTCGTGCTCGTCGGCCTGGTCATCGCGGTGGTGTTGACTCCGGCGTTCTGGCGTTATCGCGCGCCTGTGACCAGGAAGAACGTTCCGGACAATTCGTAACCGGGCCGAGACCTGCCGCCGGCGGGCCGGTGGCGGTGCGGCACACTTCCCGGCATGTCGAACGCGGGAGTGACGGAAGAGGTCTCACCGGGCGGGCAGCCCCCACTGAAGCGGGTCCTCGGGTCGAAGCTGCTGTTGTTCTTCGTCGTCGGCGACATCGTCGGCACGGGGATCTACGCGCTCACCGGACAGGTCGCAGGCCGGGTCGGCGGCGCCCTGTGGCTGCCGTTCCTGCTGGCTTTCACCGTTGCCTTCATGACGGCGTTCTCGTACCTGGAACTCGTGGGCAAATACCCGCGGGCTGCCGGGGCGGCGCTGTACACGCACAAGGCGTTCAACATCCGGATGCTGACGTTCCTCGTCGCGTTCGCCGTGATGTGCTCCGGCATCACGTCGGCGTCGTCGGCGGCCGTGGCCTTCGGCGACACGTACCTAGCCGAGTTCGTCAGTTCGCCGATGCCGTTGATGGCGATCGCGTTCATCGCGCTGCTCGCGCTGATCAACTTTCGCGGGGTGCGCGAATCGGTCGTCACCAACGTGGTGTTGACGTGCATCGAGATCGGCGGCCTGCTGATCATCATCGGCGTCGGCGTCTGGGCCGTGCTGAACGGCAGCGGCGACGCGAGCCGGCTCACCGAGTTCAACACGCAGGACCAGACCATGCTCGTGGCGATCACGTCCGCGACATCGCTGGCGTTCTTCTCCATGGTCGG
The DNA here is from genome assembly GCF_024648885.1 of Prauserella salsuginis. Lineage (GTDB taxonomy): Bacteria > Actinomycetota > Actinomycetes > Mycobacteriales > Pseudonocardiaceae > Prauserella > Prauserella salsuginis. Next base: position 762,838 of record NZ_JANBBF010000010.1, read on the forward strand.
CTTCGAGGACTCGGTGAACATGGCGGAGGAGACGAAGGATCCGGCTCGCGTGTTCCCCAAGGCGATGCTGTGGGGCATGGTGGTCGCGGCGACGATCTACATCCTCGTGTCGGTGACGTCGTCGCTGCTGGTGCCCGCCGAAGGGCTCGAGGCGGCGGAGAGCGGCGCACTGCTCAAGGTCATCGACATCGGTGCGCCCGGCATGCCGCGCGAGATCTTCTCGGCGATCGGCCTGTTCGCCGTCGTCAACTCCGCGCTGATCAACATGCTCATGGCAAGCAGGCTCGTGTACGGCATGGCGAACGAGCGGATCATCCCGAAGGTGTTCGGCACGGTGCACCCGGCCCGCCGCAGCCCGTGGGTGGCGATCCTGTTCACGAGCGCGATCGCGGTCGTGCTCGTGTCCGCTGTGGACATCGACGTGCTCGGCGGTACGACGGCGTTGCTGCTGCTCGTCGTGTTCGCCGTGGTGAACGTCGCGGTGCTGGTGCTTCGGCGGGACCCGGTGCCGCACAAGCACTTCCGCGCGCCGACGGTCGTTCCCGTGCTGGCTGCGATCTTCTGCCTGTACCTGGCGAGTCCGCTGTCCGGACGCCCCGCGCGGGACTACGTCGTCGCCGCGATCCTGTTGGCCGTCGGCCTGGTCCTGTGGGCCGTCAACCACGTCGCGATGCGCACGCTCGCCACGCGCCGTTCGGCGAAGTAGCGCCCCAGGGGCACCCCTGGTCGCGTTTGTCGGTACTGCCGCGAGGAGCACGTCCGTGTGGGTGGTGGCGGGAGACGGGTGGGAGCGACGAATGGGCCTCTGGCCATGATGCGCCCCCAAAGGGCACCTTGGGGCGTTGAGTGCCCCGCAGGTGCCCTTCGCGGCACCGCTCAGGACAGGCGTGCCAGCTCCACCGGGTCGTGGGAGCAGAACATCGTCACTTCGCCGGAGCGCGACAGTTCGGCGAGGCGCCGCTGGTTGGCGACCCGCGCCGTGCGATCGGTCTGCATCGCGCGTTCGAACAGCGAAAGGCCGGGTGGGCAGTGCGGCTCGGCCGCGACCTCGCCATGGAAGAAGTAGGCGTCGCCGGCGTGCAGTCGCCACTCGTCGCCCGTGCGCACCGCGACGCCCGCGTGGCCGTTGGTGTGCCCTGCGAGCGGGATGAGCAGGATGTCCGGCGGCAGTCCGGTTAGCTGCCGTACCGCGTCGAAGCCGAACCAGCTCTCGCCGCCGGCTTCGTAGCCGGTGAAGGCGGGGCCGTGCGCGAACTGAACCTTTCGGTACCGCGACCGTTCCTTCGCGTCGACGGGCTGTTCGAGCGTGCGCAGTTCGCGAGCGTTGACGTGCACGGTCGCGTGCGGAAAGTCGACCAACCCGCCCGCGTGGTCGAGGTCGAGGTGCGTCAGCACGATGTGCCGCACATCGGCGGGCTCGTATCCGAGCGCCCGGACCTGCGCCGCGGCGGTGCGGGATGCGTCGCGCACCGGCGAGACCCCGGCGGCGAAGGCGCGGCCCAGCCATTGGGTTGGCCGCGTGAGCGCGGGTGTGCCCATGCCCGTGTCCACGAGCACCAGTTCCGAACCGGTCTCGACCAGCATGCAGTGGCAGGTCAGCTCCGCCCGCCGCGCGATGCCCCGCTCGCCGTCGACGAGCCTGCCGCCGAAGGGCCGCATCGCGCCGCCGCTGAAGTGGTGGACCCGTGTCGTCATGATCACGACCCTAGCCGCCGCCCGCCGTCGCGGCGGTGACTCGTCAGCGCTCCGCCTCGCGGACCGGCGATCGCCTTCTTCTCTCGCCGCCCCGGGGGTGCGGGCCCGCCCGTCCCAGTATGTTCGGGGCATGGCCAATCCGACCGGGGAACATTTCGAACTCGTGCGCGGCAATGCGCGCGCCGTCGTCACCGAGATCGGCGCGGGGCTGCGGTCGCTGACGTTCGGCGGCTCGGCGTACGTCGAGACCTTCGCCGAGGACGAGGAACCGCCGAAAGGTGCGGGCCAGGTGCTCGTGCCGTGGCCGAACCGGACCGCGGGCGCGCGGTGGACGTTCGACGGCGAGGAGCAGGAGCTCGAGGTCACCGAACCCGCTCGGGGCAACGCCATCCACGGCCTGGCGCGGCATCAGGAGTGGGAACTGGTCGAACACGCCGAGTCGTCGATCACGTTCGGCTGCGACATCGGCGCCGCGAAGGGCTGGCCGGTGCCGCTGCGCACCGGCATCGTCTACGACCTCGCGCCTCGCGGGCTGACCGTCACGCACACGGTCAGCAACGAGGGCGACAAGGCGGTCGGGTTCGGCGTCGGGACGCACCCCTATTTCCGCATCGGCGACGTGCCCACCGACGAGCTCATGCTGACGCTGCCCGCCACGCGCGTGTGGCCGTTCGACGGCGACAAGCAGTTGCCCTACGGCGAGGAACAGGACGTCGAGGGCACCGAGTACGACCTGCGCGGTGGCCGCATCGTGGGTGGACTGGACCTCGACACGGCGTTCACGGGGCTGGAGCAGGGTGAGGACGGTCTGCACCACGTGTGGCTGAGCCACCACGACGGGGTCCTCGATATCTGGTCCGACCCGGATTTCCGCTGGGTGCAGGTGTTCACGCCGCCGGACTTTCCCGGGCGCGGCCGGGCGATCGCGATCGAGCCGATGACCTGTCCCGCCGACGCGTTGAACTCGGGTACCGACCTCATCACGGTCGAACCGGGTGAAACGTGGCGCGGTTCGTGGGGCGTTCAGCTAGCAGATTCGTTAGCCTAACGAACTATGACTACCGCAATCACGAACGGATACGTGGTCCCCGTCGACGGCGACCCGGTCGACGGCGCCGTGGTGCTGATGGACGACGGCAAGATCGTCGCCGTGGGAACCGACGTCGACGTGCCCTCCGACGCCGAGATCGTCGACGCCACGGGCAAGTGGGTCCTGCCCGGCTTCATCGACGCGCACGCCCACCTCGGCGTGCACGAGGACGGCGAAGGCTGGTCCGGTGACGACACCAACGAGATGACCGACCCGAACGGCGCCCGCTTCCGCGCCCTCGACGGGATCGATCCGTACGAGCCCGGCTTCGACGACGCGCTGTCCGGCGGCGTCACGAGCGTCGTCATCAAGCCCGGCTCCGGCAACCCGATCGGCGGCCGCACCGTCGGCGTGAAGACGTGGGGACGCACGATCCTCGACATGACGTTCGCCGAGGACGTCAGCGTCAAGAGCGCACTGGGCGAGAACCCGAAGCGCGTGTACGGCGAGAAGGACAAGACGCCCTCGACCCGTCTCGGCGTCGCCGCCACGCTGCGTGAAGCGTTCACCAAGGCCCGCAACTACGCCGCACAGCGCGACCACGCGGCCGTCGAGGGCAAGCCGTTCGACATCGACCTCACCATGGAGACACTGGTGCAGGTCCTCGACGGCGAGCTGTACTGGGACCAGCACACCCATCGCGCCGACGACATCGTCACGGCCGTGCGGCTGGCCGAGGAGTTCGGCTACAACCTCGTCGTCAACCACGGCACCGAAGGCCACCTGATCGCCGATTTCCTCGCCGAGCACGACGTGCCGGTGATCCTCGGGCCACTGTTCACCTCGCGCGCCAAGGTCGAGCTGCGGAACCGCTCGATGCGCGCCGCCGGAATCATGGCGCGTGCGGGCGTGAAGCTGGCGATCACGACCGATCACCCCGTGGTGCCGATCCACTTCCTCGTCTATCAAGCTGCGCTGGCGGTCAAGGACGGTCTGGACCGCGACACCGCGTTGCGCGCGCTGACGGTGCATCCGGCGGAGATGCTCGGCCTGGGCAACCGCATCGGTGCGCTCAAGTCCGGGATGGACGCCGACGTGGCCGTGTGGTCCGGCGATCCGCTCGACGTCATGAACCGTGCCGAGCGGGTGTTCGTCCGCGGCCGTGACGTGTATGCGTTCGACGAGTCGACGGGCGAAGGCGTGGTCGCAGACCGCCGCTACCGCGAATAACGACCCCGGCGGCCGGGTGCAGATTCTCGCGTGTCCTGCACCCAGACCCGCGTGTTCTGCACTCGTGCCGCCGTGTTCTGCACCCAGACCCGCGTTTTCTGCGCTCTGGCCGCCGTGTTGCGTTTTCCGGGGGCCGTGTTGCTGATCCGTATCGGCGACACGGCGCCCGTGCCATGCTGCGCGGACGACGATTTTCACAGGCGACGCCGACGCCGACGCCGACGCGACGCCGGACGGTCACGCGTGCCGACGTCGTGGTGCCGGACGGTTGGATCACAGGCGTGGGCGCCGATGTATCCGGCTCTGATCCCGACATCGCCGGGGCGAGTACGTCGACTGCACCGGGGTGCTCCTGATCCCGGGGCTCGTTGACTGCCATCGCCGAGGCGGGCCTCGGCGACGTCGGTGCGCTCGAGGCGGCTACCGGCGATGCTGCCCGGTTGTTGCGGCTCGATCAGGAGCGAGGCTGCATTGCTTCCGGCATGCGCGATTACTCGCGGCATGCGCGCCGGCATAGCGCTGCTCGAGGGCGAAGGCGTCGAGGTCGCCGAGCTCGCCCTCGAGGATCCGCGGTGTCTGGCATCAGGGCCTGCCCGTGTGAGTGGGACGTTTCCGGTTCCCGTCCTGGCCCGCAGGAGCGGCACCGGGACTCAACACGGGCCCCGGGAGGCGCAACACGGGCCCCGGAGGGCGCAACACGGCGGTGTGGGCCCGTTATGCCTCCTTCAAGGCCCTCGCGATGACCATGCGCTGGATCTGGTTGGTGCCCTCGAAGATCTGCGGCACCTTGGCCTCGCGCATGTACCGCTCGGCGGGGAAGTCGCGGGTGTAGCCGGCCCCGCCGAGGACCTGCACGGCGTCGGTCGTTACCTTCATCGCCGAATCCGTCGCGACGAGCTTGGCCACCGAAGCCTGCCGCTGGAACGGCATGCCGCGGTCGCGGCGCCGGGCGGCGTCGAGGTACATCGCGCGGGACGTCTCGACGGCCGCCGCCATGTCGGCGATCAGGAACTCCAGCCCCTGGTTCTCGATGATGGGCTTGCCGAACTGCTGCCGGGTCTTGGCGTACGCGACGGCCTCGTCGAGTGCCGCCTGCGCCAGTCCGACCGAGCACGCCGCGATGCCGAGCCGTCCGGACGCGAGTGAGTCCAGCGCGATCTTCAGTCCCGCACCCTCGCCGCCGATCAGCCGTTCGGCCGGCACGTGGGCGTCGCTGAAGATCATTTGCGCCGTCGTCGACCCGGTCAGGCCCATCTTGCGCTCGGGTGCGGCCGCTTCGAGTCCCGCCGTCGACGCGTCGACGAGCAGGCAGCTGATGCCCTTGCCGCCGTCGTCGGAGGTTCGGACCATCGTCGTGTAGAAGTCGGCCTGGCCGCCCGCGGTGATCCACGCCTTCGTGCCGTTGACGACGTAGGACTCCCCGTCGCGCCGGGCCCTGGTCGACAGGGCGGCGGCGTCGGACCCGGCGTGCATCTCGGACAACGCGTAGGCGCCGAGCAGCTCGCCGCCGAGCATGGCGGGCAGCCACTGGTCACGCTGCTCGTCGGTGCCGTAGTGGGCGAGCGCGAAGCACGACATCGTGTGCACCGACAGTCCGACGCCGACGGACATCCACGCGCCCGCGATCTCCTCGAGTGCCTGCAGGTACGTCTCGTACGGCACGTCGCCGCCGCCCCAGCGTTCGGCGTACGGCAGGCCGAGCAGGCCGGACTTGCCGAGCAGGCGGAACTGCTGCCTGGGGAAACGCTCGGCCTCCTCGTACTCCGCTGCGACGGGCGCCAGCTCGTCGCGGGCGATCTCGCGGGCGAGCGCGATCAGGTCGGCGGACTCGGTGTCGGGAAGGAGGCGTTCGGCAGGCATCGGTGGCTCCTCGGCTGGCTGCGTTGCCCCGAAGATGCCCTTGGGGCGAACTTGATACTGAAAACAGTACTGTAGTGGCGTTCTCAGTACCATTCTAGGCTCTACGTATGCCTCAGAACCAGACCCGGCGGCGAACCCGCCCCGCCACTGCCCGTCAGCAGGCGTTGCTCGCCGAGGTCGAGGAGTTGTTCCTGGCCGACGGGTTCCTCGGTTACACCCTGGACGACCTGGCAGGACGCCTTCGCTGCTCGAAGTCGACGCTGTACGCGCTCGCGTCGAGCAAGGAACAGCTCGCCGTCACGGTCGTCACTCACTTCTTCCGCGGGGCGACCGAGCGCATCGAGGCACGGGTGGCCACGGCGGCCGACGCGAGGGCGAAGATCCAGGAGTACCTGGCGGGCGTCGCCGAGGAGCTGGGGCGCGCTTCGGAGACGTTCATCGCCGACGTCGACACGTTCGAGCCGACCCGTGCCACCTACGAGTTCAACTCCCACGCCGCGGCCGACCGCATCCGTGCCTTCATCTCTCAGGGCGTGGCCGACGGCCTGTTCCGCGACGTGCACGGACCGCTGGTCGCCGAGTTCGCCGAGCTGCTGATCGAGCAGGTCCAGAGCGGAACCGTCAGGGCGCGCACCGGGTATTCGGATTCCGAGGCCTTCGCCGCGCTGTCCGATCTGCTGCTGGGAGGATTGCAGCGCGACGGCCGGTATGCCGGAGGTGGCGGGTCCGCGGGAGCCGACGGGGACGGTGGCGGCGGTCTCTCACCGGTCGGCGACGTCGGCGCCGCAGGCGACGGCGATTCCGAAGCGACGAAGGGAGTGCGGCGATGATCGTGTCCGGTGGCGAGGCACTGGTGGACCTGGTGCCCGCCGAGTCCGATCCGGACCTGCTGGCGCCGAGGCTCGGTGGCGGGCCCTACAACGTCGCGCTCGCGGCTGGCCGGCTCGGCGTGCCGACGGCGCTGCTCTCGCGGTTGTCGACGGACCGCTTCGGCGACGCGCTCGTCGCGCGGCTCGAGGCGTCCGGTGTGGACACGGCGCTGCTGCAGCGCGGTCCGGAGCCGACGACGCTCGCCGTCGTCGCCCTCGACGAGACCGGCGCGGCGCGCTTCAGTTTCTACACCGAGGGCACTGCCGACCGGCTCGTCGCGGACCCCGGGCCGCTGCCTGCGACCACGCGGGTACTGTCGCTCGGCACGCTCGGCATGGTGCTGGAGCCGGGTGCGAGTGCCTACGAAGCCGTGCTCCACCGTGAGGCCGAGCGTGGCGTGCTCACCGCGCTCGACCCGAACATCCGCGCCGACATGATCCGCGATCCGGACGCCTACCGGGAGCGGTTCGTGTCCTGGCTGCCGAGCGTGCGGCTGCTGAAGGTGTCCGACGACGACGCCGAGTGGCTCACCGGCGGGAAGTCGGTCGCCGAGGCGGTGGCGACGTGGCTGGACGCGGGAGTCGAGGCCGTGGTGCTGACGCGTGGCGGCGACGGTTTGTCGGTGTACACGGCCGACGGTGAGGCCGCGCGGGTGCCTGCGGCGGACGTCACGGTCGTCGACACGATCGGTGCGGGCGACACCGTGCTGGGGGCGTTGCTGGCGTGGCTCGCGAACCGCGGCGTGACGAATCTCGCCGCGATGGCGCCCGACGCCTGGTCGCAAGCGCTTGCGTACGCCTCGCGGGCGGCGGGTGTGACGGTGTCGCGCAGCGGCGCCGAACCGCCTACCTCGAACGAGTTAACCGACGACCAAAACGCCAGCGTGTGAACCTTGTCGCAACGGGTCGCTGTGGGTAACGCAACGGCTGCGAAAACGCCCTTATCTGGACTAGCGTAAGGGAGCATTCGTACCCCAGCGGGGCGGTGCGACGAGGCTGAAGGGCCTGTCGCGTACACGCGGTGACCAGCAGAACATGCGGTCGCCACCGGCCGGCCCGTGTGACCGTGAGAGGCATGTGCATGTCCGACGCGACTGCGGCGCAGTCCGAGGGCGAGAAGGCCGTGCTCCGCCTGCCCGATGGCGAGCACGACTTCAACGTTGTCCGCCCTGTTGACGGCGCCCCCGGCATCCAGCTCGGGAAGCTGCTGGCCCAGACCGGCTACATCACCTACGACCCGGGTTTCGTCAACACCGGGGCCGCGTCCTCCGCCATCACGTATATCGACGGTGAAGCGGGGATCCTGCGCTATCGGGGCTATCCCATCGAACAGCTGGCCGAGCGCTCGACGTTCGTCGAGGTGTCCTACCTGCTGATTCACGGCGAACTGCCGAACAAGCAGCAGCTGGAGGACTTCACCTCGAAGATCAACCGGCACACGCTGCTGCACGAGGACCTGAAGCGCTTCTTCGACGGTTTCCCGCGGGACGCCCACCCGATGCCGGTGCTCTCCAGCGCCGTCTCGGCCCTGTCGACCTTCTACCAGGACGCGCTCGACCCGTTCGACAAGTCCAACGTCGACCTGTCGACCGTCCGCCTGCTGGCGAAGGTCCCCACGATCGCGGCCTACGCCTACAAGAAGTCGATCGGCCAGCCGTTCCTCTACCCGGACAACTCGCTCGGTCTCGTGGAGAACTTCCTCCGCATGACGTTCGGCCTGCCCGCCGAGCCGTACGAGATCGACCCGGTGATGGCGAAGGCCCTCGACCAGCTGTTCATCCTGCACGCCGACCACGAGCAGAACTGCTCGACGTCGACCGTGCGGCTCGTCGGCTCGTCCGAGGCGAACCTGTTCGCGAGCATCTCGGCCGGCGTCATGGCGCTGTTCGGCCCGCTCCACGGCGGTGCGAACAGTGCGGTGCTGGACATGCTCGAGGGCATCAAGGCCGACGGCGGCAACGTCGACAGGTTCGTCGAGCGGGTCAAGAACAAGGAGCCCGGCGTCCGCCTGATGGGCTTCGGCCACCGGGTCTACAAGAACTACGACCCGCGCGCCAAGATCATCAAGAAGACCGCGGACGAGATCCTGTCGAAGATCGGCGGCAACGACGAGCTGCTCGACATCGCGAAGCGGCTCGAGGAGCGTGCGCTGTCCGATGAGTACTTCATCGAGCGCAAGCTGTACCCGAACGTCGACTTCTACACGGGCCTGATCTACCGGGCCATGGGCTTCCCGACGCAGTTCTTCACGGTGCTGTTCGCTCTCGGCCGGCTGCCGGGTTGGATCGCGCACTGGCGCGAGATGATCGGGGACCCGGAGACGAAGATCGGCCGTCCGCGGCAGATCTACACGGGTGCGAAGGAGCGCGACTACAAGCCGCTCTCCGAGCGCTGAGTACGACAGCGCTGACTCGCGGTTCGCACACGAGGGCCGCCGCCGGTGAACCCGGACGGCGGCCCTCGTCGTGTCCGGCGACCGTTGTCGAGTGCGTGGCGAGAACCGCCTCGGGGTGCGGGGTCAGGCGAGGGTCGCCAGGCCTTCGGTGGTGCGGCCGACCAGGTCGGCGACGCGAGAGCGGGCCGCCTCGGCCTCCGCGGGTACCAGGCCGAGGCGGGTACGCCGGTGCAGCACGTCGTCGGCGTCGAGCGCGCCTTCGTGACGCGCGGCCCACACGACCTCGGCCGCGGTGATGTCGCTGCCGTCGCACACGGGCTCGGCCAACTCGGGGTCGACCTCGCCGAGTGCCGCTACCCGCGGGGCCTCGGTGCCGTACTTGGCGACCAGCCGTTGCGGCGCGTCCACAACGGACAGCCGGCTGCGGCTCGCGGCTCCGAACAACGGCAGCCTGCTCGTCCGTGACCGTCCGGCACGCAGGCCCGCCGACCGCACGGCCGCGTCGACGGCGTCCTCGGCCATCCTGCGGTAGGTGGTCAGCTTGCCGCCGACCACGGTGAGCACGCCGGTGCCGGGGTCGGTGAGGACGGCGTGATTGCGGGACAGGTCCGCCGTGGTGCCGTCGGCCTCCAACAGTGGACGCAGGCCGGCGAAGGATCCCAGCACGTCCTCGCGGGTGAGGTCCCGTTCCAGTACAGCAGACGCGACACCGAGCAGAAAGTCCATATCGGACTCGGGAACAGTGGGGACATCCTCGGGATCACCGTCGAGCGGTTCGTCGGTCAGTCCCAGGTACACGCGTCCCCCTGGCTGGGGGAGCAGCAGCACGAAGCGGTTCAGTTCGCCCGGAACCGGAACCATCACGGACGTCTCGCCCAGGCCCGTACGCTCGGCGTCGAGAACCAGGTGGGTGCCTCGGGAGGGCCGCAACCGCACCGACGGCGTCAGCGAGCCCGCCCATACGCCCGTCGCGTTGACGACCTGCTTCGCCCGCAGTTCCACAGTGGATCCCGTCATCGCGTCGCGTGCGACGACGTGGTCGGCGTGCAGCTCCGTGGCGGCGAGTCGCGTGAGGACATTCGCGCCGTGGGCGGCCGCTGTGCGGGCGATCGCCACCACGAGGCGGGCGTCGTCGGTGAGCGCCCCGTCGAACGACAGCAGTCCGCCCCGCAGGCCGGCGCTCCGGAGTCCGGGCGCGAGGGCGAGCGCCTCGGCCGACGGCACGGCACGCGGCCTCGGCAGCAGTGACGACGGGGTCCGCGCCGCCCGGCGCAGCGCGTCACCCGCGTGCAGTCCTGCCCTGGTGAGCAGGTGTCCGGGTTCGGTGGCCGCGCCGTAGGCGGGGAACAGCTGCGCCAGCGGTCTGGTCAGGTGCGGCGCGGTGCGGGTCATCAGCACGCCCCGCTCGACGGCGCTTTCGTGGGCGAGGCCGAGTTCGCCGTGGGCGAGATAACGCAGCCCGCCGTGCACGAGCTTGCTCGACCACCGCGAGGTGCCGAACGCCAGGTCGTGGGCCTCGACGAGTGCGACCGACAGGCCGCGGGAAGCCGCGTCGAGCGCGCAGCCGGCGCCGGTGACGCCGCCGCCCACGACGATGACGTCGACCTGCCTGCCGGAGGCGAGGTCGTGGAGTTCCCGCGCGCGGCGGCGGGCTGTCAACGAGGCCGTGATCATGGCTTGAGGGCTCCTTCGAGCAGGTGTGCGAGTTCGGTGAGCAGGGTTTCCGGGGCCACGCCGGTCTCGCCTGCGGTCGCGGGCCGTCGTGACAGCACGAACGACTGGAGCAGCAGCAACAGCGCGCGCGACTGCGCGGCCGCGTCGCCGGGCCGCACGGAGCCGTCGGCGTGACCTTCGACGACGAACATGTGCAGTCCCTCCTCGGCGAGCCGCTGTGTCGCGCCGAGGCGTTCGGTGACGTACGGCAGCAGCAGTTCGGCGTCGAGCTCGAGCACGGTGCGCAGCAGCGGATCGGTGCCGAGTCTGCGAACGCCCGCGACGGCGTGTTCGACGAGGCGGGACCGTGCGGTGCCGCCCGCGGGGATCTCGTCGGCCACGTGCTGCAGCAGCGCGGTGAATTCCCGGGTCATGAGGGTCGCGAGGACGCTGTCGACGTCGGGGAATCGCCGGTAGACGGTCATCCGCGACACGCCCGCGGTCTGGGCGATGCCGGTGAGCGTGGTGCGCCGGACACCGCCGGCGAGCACGCATTCCTTGGCCGCGTCGAGGAGTGTGTCGTCGGAGACACGGCCACCCGCACGGGTGTGACATTCCGGCTTCATGTGTCACACTCTAGTCGTGACCGACAGCATTGACCACCGCCTGCGAGGCGCCTGGACGCCCGACGGCGCCGACGCGTCCCACCTCACGGCCAAGGAGCTCCGCTGGCTGCGGAGCAGGATCGGCGACACCACCCCGAACGACCCGGTGGCGCCCGATTCCGCCATCGCGACGCCCCCGTCGCAGTTGCCTGAGCGTGCGCAGTCCGCGATCGCCGCGATCGTCGGTGCGGGCAACGTGCTCGAGGAGCCGCGTGAACGCCTCGAACGCAGCGGCGGCCTCTCGTATCTGGACCTGCTGCGGCGACGGCAGCCCGCCGCGGGTATCCCGACCCCCGACGCCGTCGTGCTGCCCGGCAGTCCGCAGCAGGTGCAGCAGGTGCTGGACGTGTGTGTCGAACACGACGTCGGGGTGGTGCCGTTCGGCGGCGGCACCTCGGTCGTCGGCGGCGTCACGGCGTTCAAGGGCGGCAAGAAGGCCGTGATCGTCCTGGATCTGGAACGCCTGAACCGGCTCGTGTCGGTCGACCCGATCTCGCACACCGCGGTGCTGCAGGCGGGGGTGCGTGCCCCGGATGCCGAGCGGATGCTGTCGGCGCACGGCTTCACCCTCGGCCACGTGCCGCAATCGTTCGAACGCGCCACGATCGGCGGGTTCGCGGCGACCCGTTCGGCCGGACAGGCCTCGTCCGGATACGGCAGGTTCGAGGACATGGTCACCGGCCTGCGGCTGGCCACCCCACGCGGCGAGTGGGAACTCGGCGTAGCCCCGGCGTCGGCGGCGGGTCCCGATCTGCGGCAGCTCGCGATCGGAAGCGAGGGCACCCTCGGCGTCATCACCGAGGTCGCGGTGCGAGTGCGCCCACTGCCCGACACCGAACACTTCGAGGCGCTGGCCGTCGACGGCTGGGAACACGGCTGCGGGCTCGTGCGGCAGTTGGCGCAGCAGGGACTGCTCGCCGACATCACCCGCCTGTCTGATGTGGACGAGACGGCGGTGCAACTGCAGCTGGCGGGGACGTGGAAGACGAGCGTGCTGCGCCGTTACCTGGGCGCGCGCGGGGTCGACGAGCCGTGCTTGCTGGTACTGAGCTGGCACGGGGAGTCGGACGACCGCCGCAAGAAGGCGATGCGGCTGCTGCGATCCGGTGGTGGCGTGTGGCTCACCTCCGCGCCCGCGCGAGCATGGCTGCGCGGGCGGTTCGGCGGACCACGGCAGCGGGACGCGCTCCTGGACGCGGGCGTGTGCGTGGAAACCCTCGAAACCGCGACGCACTGGTCGAAGCTCGGCACGCTCTACGACCGGGTGCGTACCGCGTTGCGGCGCGAGCTCGGCCACCCGTTGATCATGTGCCACGTCTCGCACGCCTACGAGACCGGTGCGTCGCTGTACTTCACGGTCCTCACGCCGAGGGATCCCGAGGATCCGATCGGTCAGTGGGAGCGCGCCAAGGCCGCGGCCTGCGAGGCCATCTCCGCCGACCGGGTCGGGACGATCTCGCACCACCACGCCGTCGGTATGGACCACGCGCCGTACCTGACGGCGGAGATCGGTGAGCTCGGCCGCGAGGTCCTCGTCGCCGCCAAGCGGGCCGTCGACCCGACCGGGGTGCTCAACCCCGGCAAGCTCATCGGCTGACGGGCGTGCCCACCGGGATCACGGTGACGTCGAGTCCGTGCGTGTCCGCGGTCTCGCCCGTCAGCCGGGCGGCGCCGTGCTGGGCCAGGTCGGCCGTCCGCACGGGTGCGCCGTCGACGAGCAGCGGCATGCCGCCCTCGCCCAGTCCGACGTAGGCGTACACCTCGTCCAGAGTGGACCCGTCCTCGAGCGTGATCCGTCCACTGTGGAGGCGCGCGAGGTCGTAGGCCTTTCCCCGTGCTTCGCAGACGTCGAGTGCCTCGATCTGGCCCGGCGTCGCGAACCACACGGCGTGCCACTCGGTGACGCCCGGCGCCGAGGTCAGGGTCGCGGGCCGCTGGTCGTCCCGCGGTCGCAACCCGGCAGCCCACACGGCTGCGAGATCGTGGCACTCGGCACTGGCGACGACCACCGGGCCGGACAGGCCGAGTGTTTCCCGCAGCCACGTGATCTTCGAAGGGCACACGTTCGAGCCGTACGCCAGCACCGGGATGCGCTCGGCGTCCGCGCGTGCGGCCGCGAGCGTCTCGGCCGACAACGCGTACCCCGCGCCGTCGTGGTGGACGTACGAGTGCGACGGCCGGGCGCCCGGATACGGGTCCTCCGGGTATTCGTCGTCGTGGAAGATCGGTTCTCCGGAAATCAGGATCGCTCAGCCCTCGATGATGTACGCGACGCCGCCGCTGCCGCTCGCGACCTCGCCTTCGGCGTCGTAGCGCTTGGTGCGCTGCCAGATCGTTTCGAACTGCTCGCGATCGTAGACGCGCCGTACCTGGTCGTTGGACTCGGACGCCGGGTCGTTCGCGATCACGTCTCCGTCGGCGGTGAAGCCGACGACCACCATGAGGTGTCCCGCGGTGCCGTACCCGGCGCCGTCGAGCTCCTTCTCCAGGAACGACTGCGACGTGATCACCGGGATGCCGCGTGCGATGTAACTCTCCAGCTCGGCCAGCGAGTGCAGGCGCGTGATGTGGCCCTTCAGTCCGTACTGCGAGGCGTAGGCGGTGTTGAACGGCCAGTTGCCGGTGCCCTCGTAGGCGTAGTCGTAGGTGTGCCGCGCCGCGTGCGCCACGCTCTTGTCGGGGTAGTCCGCGGGCAGCCAGGACAGCTGCTCCTCGGTCGGCTTCGCGCCCCAGTACTCGGCGACCATCGTCGTCGACGTCGGGCTGCACCACGCCTGGCCGCCACCGCCGTACTCGGGATAGTTGCCGCGGTGGACGTTCTGCGCGTACGTCGGCACGTCCAGCTCGATGCCCGCGGCCTCGCCCGGTTCGGTCAACTCCGGCTCGAACCGGTCCGGTACGTCGGAGGTCATCGCTCCGACCTGCGTGACGACCGGCGAGGCGTCGGAACCCTCGGCGCGGTACAGCGTCACGCGCAGCCGGTAGGCGCGCAGCGCCACACCGTCGGCCGCCGACAACGTGTCGGTGTAGACGGCGGCGTGCTCGTCCGACTGGCCCGTGACACTGGTGCGCTCGATGTCGCCGTCGCCGTAGGCCCACTTGCCGAGCGTGTACCAGGACGTGTCGTCGCCGCCCGCGGTGCGCGCCTGCGCCTGCACCTTCAGCCAGGTGCCCTCCGGGGTGTGTGCGTTCCAGGACGAGATCAGTTCGGAGGCGTCGAACCCGGGTTCGTGGACCGGTGACGTCCAGGTGCCGTACTCGTAGCCGTTCTCGGAGCCCGCGGGCTCGCTGATGCGCATGCCGTCGGCGCCGGGGCGGACACCGTCGCGCTCGCCCGATGCGAAGTCCTGGGCGCTGCTCCAGCCGTGGTAGTCGATGGCTTCGTCCTCGGAGGAAGGGTTCGCGGCCTGCGCCGGCGTCTCACCGGTCGGCAGGGCGGGAGCCGAGGCGGTGGCCGTGGGCTGCAGGATCACCGAGGCCACGATCGCCGCCGTCAGCACCGTGGAGAGTCGTCCGCGCATGGCGAGTCATTGTTATCGCCGGACAGTGGCGTGTAAACCGCGCATGGACCGTTCGGCCCACGTCGTGCGTCCCGCTTCTCACCCTCCGTGCCCGTCGCGGTTCGGGGAGAACGCCCCAAGGGCACCTCCGGGCATCGAACACGGCCACGTGTAAGCGTGCCCTTGAGGGGCGGTGGCCGGGCCGGCGGGCGGGAGCCGCGAAGGTGCCCTTGGGGGCATCGAGCCCTGGGTCGGGTGGGTGATCGCCTAGAAGTGCCTGATGTCGAGCTTGCCCTCGGCGTGGTCGGCGCGGATGCGCTTCTTGTCGAACTTGCCGACGCTCGTCTTCGGCACCTCGGGGATGAACGTCCAGTGCTCGGGCAACTGCCACTTGGCGACCTTGTCGCGCAGGAACTCCCGCAGCTCCTCGGCGGTGACGGTGTGGCCCTCCTTGACGACCACGGCCACCAGCGGGCGTTCGTCCCATTTCTCGTCGGGCACGCCCACGACGGCCGCCTCGGCGACCCCCTCGTGCGCCATGACGTCGTTCTCCAGGTCGACCGACGAAATCCACTCGCCGCCCGACTTGATGACGTCCTTGGACCGGTCGGTCAGCGTCAGGTAGCCGTTCGGGGTGATCTTGCCGACGTCGCCGGTGCGCAGCCAGCCGTCGTGGAACTTCTCGGGGTCGGAACCCTTGTGATAAGCGCCCGCGATCCACGGGCCGGCCACCTCGAGCTCACCGACGCTCTCGCCGTCCCACGGCACCTCGTTGCCGTCGTCGTCGATGAGCCGTGCCTGCACCGAAGCCGGGAACCGCCCCTGCGTGTAGCGGTAGTGCCACGCCTCGTCGCCCGACGCCCCGCGCGGCGGGCGGGCGACGCTGCCCAGCGGCGACGTCTCGGTCATGCCCCAGGCGTGCAGCACCGGAACGTTGTACTGCTCCTCGAACGCGTGCATCATCGCCGGCGGCGCGGCGGACCCGCCCACCACGACCTCGCGCAGGTGGGAGATGTCCTGCGGGTTGGCCTCGAGGTGCTGGAGCAGGCCCTGCCAGATCGTCGGCACGGCGGCGGCGTACGTCGGCTGCTCGGTGGCCAGGATCTCGGCGATCGGCCCCGGCTGCAGGAACCGGTCGGGCATGACCAACGACGTGCCCACCATGAACGCCGCGTACGGCACGCCCCACGACATGGCGTGGAACTGCGGCACGATCACCAGCGCCTTGTCCGTGTCGGCCAGCCGCATGCTGTCGGACATGCACACCTGCATCGAGTGCAGCCAGATCGAGCGGTGCGAGTAGACCACGCCCTTCGGCTCACCCGTGGTGCCGGAGGTGTAGCACATCGCGGCCGCCGACCGCTCGTCGATCACGGGCCAGTCGAACTCCGCCGGCTGGGCGGCGAGGAGCTGCTCGTAGTCGTGGACCTGCACGCCCGCGGGAGCCTCGACGGTCTCCGGGTCACCGTTCGCGACAACGATGTGACGCACCGTGGTCATCTCGGCGAGCGGCTTGTTCAGCAGCGGGATCAGCGTGCCGTCCACGATGATGACGTGGTCCTCGGCGTGATCGGCGACGTACACCAGCTGCTCGGGGAACAGGCGGATGTTCAGGGTGTGCAGCACCGCGCCCATGGCCGGAATCGCCATGTAGGCCTCGAGATGCTCGGCGTTGTTCCACATGAACGTGCCGACGCGCTGGTCGCCCGTCACCCCGAGGCCGCGCAGGGCGTTCGCCAGCCGCGCGGCACGGTCACCCACCTCGGCATAGCTCCGTCGGCGCGTATCCGATCCGGTCCACGTGACCACTTCGCTCGTGCCGTGCAGCGTGCTTCCGTGCTTCAACAGGGTGGCGATGGAAAGGGGGGCGTCCTGCATCGTGCTCAACATTGAGGCTCCCGTGGTTCTTGCGGTGAACGCGGATTCAGCGCGAGCCTAACCGTAAGGTGGACATGGGAGCAGGTGCTGCGGAATAACAGTTGCGCCTAGTGACGGACCACAGCTCGAACGCCTCGACCTGCATGCCTCGGACGGGGGGTCATCGCGTGTCGATTTCGCGGACGAAGGGGTCGTGGCGTTTACTGGGCCCGTGGTAAGAGACGGCCTGGCCAGCGCTTGCTCGGGCAAGCACCTGGGGACCCGGGTTGTCGCCGCTGCACAAGCGGCACCCGAGAAGAAAGGAAAGGTACGTTGGCTCTGCCTACGTTGACTCCGGAACAGCGGCAGGAAGCCCTGGCCAAGGCGGCCGAGGCTCGTAAGGCGCGCTCGGAGCTGCTTGCGTCGATCAAGGACGGTTCGGAGAGCATCGAGAAGGTGCTGAACCGCGCCAAGGACGACAAGACGGTTGGGAAGACCAAGGTCACCCAGCTGCTGAAGGCTGTTCCCGGGCTCGGCGCCGTGAAGGTCGCCGCGCTCCTGGAGCAGGCGGGCATCGACCCTGACCGCCGGGCCGCAGGCCTCGGCGACCGTCAGCGCGAAGCTCTCATCAGCGCTCTCAAGTGACGCCCCGCGTCCGTGGGTGGTTCGCCTCGAGGCGTGCCACCCACGGGCCGTCGCGTCCTTTTCCCGCCGATTTTTTGCGAACCGGGTTCGTTTTCCGGTTCGCCCATTCGTCGATGTTTCCGTCGATGATCCGAAGCCGGTTTCCCGGCGATCGCTGTCTTTCCGCGCGTCCCGATGGGTGGCGCAGGCGTCACCGTGGGCGTGGATCGCCCGAGAGCGCGTCGGCGTCGAGCCCCATCGCGCGGCCCAGCGTCGCGAATTTCGCCGACGTCTCGTCCAGCTCGGCGTGCGGATCCGAGTCCGCGACGATGCCGCCACCCGCGTACATCCGCAGTGATGCCGCGCCCGCGTCGGCACAGCGGATCGACACGGCCCACTCGCCGTCGCCTTCGCTGTCGACCCAGCCCGTGGCACCCGCGTAGTAGCCGCGGTCGAACGGCTCCAGCTCGCCGATCAGTCGCCGTGCGGAGGCGACGGGCGTGCCGCAGATCGCAGGCGTCGGATGCAGGGCCGACGCGAGATGCAGCGCCGTCGTCGCAGGGTCGGCCAGTTCGCCGGTGATGCGTGTGCCGAGATGCCACATGGCCGGAGTGCGTTCCAGTGTCGGTTCGGCGGGCACGTCGAGGGTGGCGCAGAACGGGCCGAGTGCCTCGGCGACGGCCTCGGTGAGAATCGTGTGCTCGAGGAGGTCCTTCTTCGAAGCCAGCAGGGTTTCCGCGTTCTCCGTGTCGGTGGCGGCATCGCCCGAACGGGGCATGGACCCGGCGAGCGGATGCGCCACGACGCGGCCGCCGCGCCGGGAGACGAGCAGTTCCGGGCTCGCGCCGAGCAGCGTCCGGCCGCCGGGCAGGTCCGCGGCGAACACATAGCCGTGGCGGTGGTCGAGCACCAGGTTCCGCACGATGGCGGCGACGGGCACGTCGCGGGCGAACTCGACGTCGAGGGCCCGCGCGAGAACGACTTTCCGCAGGTCACGAACGGCGAGTTCGGTGACCGCGGTGCGCACGGCCGCGGCGTGGTCCCGTGGTTCGGGGACAGCCCGTACCGCCGCGGGCGCCCCGACGCGTTCCCTGGAGAGCCGATCGACGTCAGGGTGGGCAGGGCCAGCGGTGTGCACCGTCCGTGGGACGACGAGCCGCGCAGGGGTGCCGGATGCGGCGTCGTAGGGCAGGACGCCCGTCGCGATGCCGCCGCGTTCGGCGAGGGCGGCGGACACCCGGTCCGCGAGCGCCTGCTCATCGGTCCCGGTGATCTCGTCGGCTGTGCCCTGGGCGAGGACCGTGCCGCGCGCGGTGGTGAACAGGAAATCGCCGCGCCGATAGTGCTCGACAAGGCGCGCGGCGTCCATGTCCTCAGTGTCCCAGCGCGGCGGGCCTCGGGCTCCACCAGTGCTCTGTGATCTCCAGCTCTTCGCCGGTCAGGACGGCCACGGAGGCGTCGTACCCGTCGCCGGGGCGCAGGGAGGCGAGCCGAGTGGTGGCAGGGTCGAGTGCGGGCGACTCCGAGGCCACGAGGCGCGCCGGCTCGCCGGGTTCCGACAGCGTGAGGCTCGTCAGCCCGATGCGCAGTCCTTTCCCGGTCGCCTTCATGAGGGCTTCCTTGCCGGTCCAGTAGCGGAAGAACGCGCGGGTGCGGTCACTGTCGGCAAGGCCGGCGACGGCGGCGCGTTCGGCGTCGGACAGGGCGTAGTCGAGGAGCCCGTCGTCGGCGTGCCGTGTCGTCGCCTCGACGTCGAGTCCCAGCTCGGCACCGTCGGTCAGGGCGAGGCCGACCCGGTCGCCCGCGTGGGAGATCGACAGCCGGAGTGTGCTGCCGGGGATGCGTGGCGGGCCGTGCTGCTTGTCGCAGTCGTCGCACGCCGCGTCGAACACCACGTCGGCCGCGGGCGTGCCGAGTCGTTCGCCGATGAGGGTCTTGGCCATGACCCGTCCGGTGAGGAACCGCCGACGGTCGTCGGATTTGCGGTACGCCGAGTACCGGTCCCGTTCGACGTCGGTCAGGAGCCCGCGGTGTTCGGCGGTGTCGTCCACCGGAACCGCCCACCACACGGCACACGTGATCATGCCGAAAAGGATAGCGGCGCGGAGCGCCTCGATGGGGGGTGGCGGTTGGGCGAGGGCGCGGTCACGTGAGTGCCCCGGGGTGGTCGATCGGGCGGACCGTCAGGTGTCGAAGGTTCCCTTCGGGGCCGCGCGGAGGTGGGCACGTTCACCCTGGGTGCCGAACAGGCTGAGGAACTCGACGGGTTCGCAGTCGGCCGAGCCGAACCAGTGCGGTACGCGGGTGTCGAACTCGGCGGCCTCGCCGGGGGTGAGCACCAGGTCGTGTTCGCCGAGCACGAGCCGCAGCCGCCCGTTGAGCACGTAGAGCCATTCGTATCCCTCGTGCCCCTGCGGCTCCGGTTCCGGCGGCGCGTCGCATCCGTTCAGCACGATCTTGTACGCCTGGATCCCGCCGGGCCTGCGGGTGAGCGGCAGCATCGTCATGCCGTGCCGGGTGACCGGACGCAGGTGTACGCGCGGATCGCCGGTCGGCGGTGCGTCGACCAGTTCGTCGAGCGCGACGCCGTAGGTCTTGGCCAGTGGAAACAGCAGTTCGAGCGTCGGCCTGCGGGCGCCCGATTCGAGTCGCGACAGGGTGCTCACCGAGATGTCGGTCCGGTCGGACAACTCCGCCAGCGTCAGGCCCTGCCGCGTGCGCAGTGCGCGCAGTCTCGGCCCGACCGCGTCCAGTGCCTGTCCCAGCTTGTCGTCCATACCCGCGATTTTGCCACCCCGGCAAAGAACTTTGCCACACAACGCGGCAGCGGTGCAGAGTTGCCCGTGGAGGTATCCGCAGGCAAGGAGACGAGGAGGACACGGTGACAGAGCAATGGGAAGGCGACTACGATGTCGCGGTGATCGGGGGCGGAGCGGCCGGGCTCAACGCGGCGCTGATGCTGGCTCGCGCACGTCGCAGCGTGGTCGTACTCGACGCGGGGGAGCCCCGTAACGCACCCGCGGACGCGGTGCACGGTCTGCTCGGCAGGGAGGGCGTTCCGCCGGCCGAACTGTTGGAACGTGGCAGAGCCGAGGTGCGCGGCTACGGCGGCCGGGTCGTGACCGCGGAGGTCGAGGCCGTGTCGGCCGGCGACGACGGACGGTTCATCGTGTCGACGTCCGGAGGGCGGTCGGTGCGGGCGCGCCGGGTGCTCGTGACGACCGGTCTCGTCGACGAACTGCCCGACATCGCCGGGCTGCGCGAACGGTGGGGGCGCGACGTCGTGCACTGTCCGTACTGCCACGGCTGGGAAGTGCGCGATCGGGCCATCGGGGTGATCGCGAACGGGCCGATGGCGCTGCACCAGGCGTCGCTGTTCCGGCAGTGGAGCGCCGACGTGGTCTTCTTCTCCCGAGGTATGGAGCTGACCGGCGACCAACGGGAGCAGCTTCTCGCGCGGGACATCCGCATCGTGGCCGGCGAGGTCGACGCACTCGTGATCGACGACGACCGGATCACGGGCATTCGCACGGCCGGTGGTGAGACGGTCCCGAGGGACGTCGTGGCCGTGGGGACCCGGATGACGGCACGGGCGGGATTGCTGGCCGGACTGGGACTGCGGCCGAGGGAACACCCGTCGGGGGCGGGCGATCACCTGCCCGTCGACGTGCGCGGCGAGACCGAGGTGGCCGGAGTGTGGGCTGCGGGCAACGTCACCGACCCGTCTGCGCAGGTGGGCAACGCCGCGGCGGCCGGTGCATTCGCGGCCGCGCAGCTCAACGGCGATCTCGTGGGAGAGGACACCCGGCTGGCGGTCGCCCGGTACCGGGACGCGGCCGTCGCGGCGACCGGCTGACGGCTCCGGGCGGCGAACACCCCGGGAGGGCACAGGAACCGACCGGCAACGCTCACCGGCCACCGGCCACGCGGACGGTCACGTGCCGGGTGGCCGGTGGGCGAGGCGGTGCGCTCGTACTGGTGCGTTCGTATTACGAAGATTCGTTCTTGGTGCTTGTACTGCAGGATCGCGGGCCTGCCGGCGACGCGGGCGCATCACCGCGACGCCGGAAAGCCCGGCCGCTGACCGGGCGCGACCTTCAGGGACCGGTGGTCAGGACCGGTTGCCCTGCTTGATCGCGAGGGGAACGCCCGCCAGATCCTCCTCGTTGCAGAGGATCTTCAGGTTGTAGTACGGGTATCCGTCGCGATCGTCGTAATCGAGGTGGATGGCGATGACGTCTGCGGGTTCGCCGAGCCACCGCTGCGCCTCGCGGAGCCAGGTCGCGCCGCGCTCCAGAGCGGCGGGAAGATCGTCGTCACGGAACTCGACGGGACGGTAGGGCACATCGTGGATGTGGTCCTGCGGATCGGTGGGCGTGGGAAGCCCGGGCGCGACGCCCTCGTCGTTGAGTTCCAGGTGGATAGTCTGTTCACTCACCCCACGAGCGTCCCCCAGCTGCGGCGTCAGGGCAAGCGCCACCCCCTCCGCGCTGGGCCGATACGCCCTCATCGGGGCTGTCGCGGCGGTGCGCCGACCATGCGCCGCGCGAGGTCGGCGTAGTGGTCCGCGAGGTCGCTTCTGCCCAGCTCGCCGCCGGGAGAGAACCACCGGGCCACGCCGTTGCACATGTCGAGCAGTGCCAGCCGTGTCGTCGCGGGCCGGGTGGTGGTGAACACACCGCTGTGCAGGCCGTCGTCGATGGTGTCCGACCACAGCTTCTCGTACGAGTCCCGGATGCCGACGACGTCCCGCCGGGACGCGGGCGTCAACGCGTCGACCTCGTTGTCCACGACCCGGGTGCGCATCGGCTCGCGTGCGTGCCGGGTCACGTGCAGCGCCACGAGCCGGTCGAGCCGTTCGACGGGGTCGTCGACGCCGTCGAGCTCACCGAGGGCGGCATCGAGCAGGCTCTGCAGCGAGGTGCGCATGATGTCCGCGAGCAGCCGCTCCTTCGTGGGCATGTAGTGGTACAGGCTGGCCGACGAGAGGTCGGCGGCCTTGGCGAGGTCGCGGATGCCGGTGCCATGGAACCCTTTCGTGGCGAACAGCCGCACCGCGGCGCGGTGCACACGCTCCCGGGCAGGCCTGCCGCCGGCGGGTTTCGTCACAGCCATGCGCCCGCCTTCCGGTCGTAGGCACCGGTGCGCTGATCGCCCTGGCGCAGCTGTCCTTTCGCGACGCGCTCCGACGGGGTCATCGGCAGCTCGTCCACAACGGACCAGAACCGCGGTACCTTGAACCGTGCGAGTTTCGTCTCGCAGAACTCGGCGAGTTCCTCCGGATCGTGCTCGGTGCCGAGCACCACGTACGCCTTGACCTCCTCGCCGCGCAGCTCGTCCGGCACGGCGACGACCGCGGCCGCGGTGACGCCGGGGTGCAGCAGCAGGGCGCGCTCCACCTCGTCGGCCGCGATGTTCTCCCCGCTGCGGCGGATCATGTCCTTGGTGCGGCCGATGAAGAACACCCGGCCCGCCTCGTCCATGCGCGCGAGGTCGCCGGTGTGGAACCAGCCGCCGCGGAACGCCTTCGCGGTCGCGTCCGGATCGTCGTGGTAGCGATGCATCAGACCGGTGCCGCGGATCAGCAGCTCGCCCTCGCTGCCGCGGGGCACGGGGACGCCGTTCTCGTCGGCGACGATCACCTCGCGGTGTGCCGCGGGACGCCCGATGCAGCCGCTGCCGACCAGCTCGTCGTGATCGCCGGGGTACATGCGGATGTCGCCGCCGGTCTCGGTCATGCCGAAGGCCTCGTACCACGGCACACCCCACCGGGCCTCCAGCTCGGCGTGCAGTTCCGGCGGGATGGCCGAGGCCGTGATCGCGCGTACGCGGTGGTCACGGTCCTCCGGTTGTTCGGGCATCCGCAGCAGCAGCGTCGGCATCAGGCCGAGGCAGTAGAACCACGTGACGCGGTGCTCGCGCACCTTCTCCCAGAAGGTCGACGGGTGGAACCGGTCCAGCACGACCAGGGTCGCGCCGGACCGCAGTCCCAGCGCGACGTTCCACTGTGGATCGATGTAGTGGAACGACTGTGCGGTGAGCATGACGTCCTCGGAGGAGACCGCGGGGAACGCGGTCGCCAGGTCGTCGGCGAGTGTCGTCCAGTAGCGGTGCGGCAGCACGCAGCCCTTCGGTGCACCCGTCGTGCCCGACGTGTACTGGATGTTCGTCGGCGTCTCCGGGGTGGGGACGAAGCCGGGTGCCGGCCCGGCACCGGTGAGCTCATCGGTCGTGACCACCTCCCGCAGCGCGGTGCCGGGAGCGACGGTCCGCAGCAGGCCGGCGAACTCCTCCGCCGTCACCGCCAGCGACGCGCCCGAGTGGGCGATCACGTGGCCGCCGTCGAGTTCGCGGTACCCGGTGTTGACGGGCACCATCGCCGCGCCGAGCCGGGCCAGCGCCAGCCACAGCAGCGGGAACTCGGGCCGGTTGTGCAGCATGACGGCCACCCGGTCGCCCGCTGCCACCCCGCGATCGGCCAGCGCGGCCGCGAGCAGGCCCGTGCGCCGGTCGACGTCCGCGAACGTCAATGTCTCAGGGGCGCCGTCCTGCCCGGTGTCGTCGAAGATCCATGCGGGCTTGTCCGGCCAGGTCCTGGCCGCTGTGGTGACGAGTTCGACGAGATGCGTGCTCATCGGGACCGGAACTCCTCCGCGCTCCTGTCGACCTCGGGAGTGTGCTCGGTGAGCAGGGCGTGCGTGACCTCGAGTTCCAGCACGGTCTCGACCGCGGCGTCGACGCCGTGGTCCAGTGCGCGCTTGGCCAGCGTCACCGAACGGGGTGGTTTGTCCGCCAAGGCCGAGGCCAGTTCCGTGACGCGGCTGTCGAGCTCGTCGCGCGGCACGACCCGGTTGACCAGGCCCAACTCGGCGGCGGCCGCGGCGTCGATGCGCTCGCCCAGCAACATCAGTTCCTTGGCCTTGAGCGGTCCGACCAGCAGCGGCAACAGCCGGGACGCCGCGCCGGTGACGCTCAGCCCGAGGCCGGCTTCCGGGAACGCGAACGCCGCGTCGTCGGCTGCCACCACCAGGTCGCAGCCCAGCGCGAATTCGGCACCCGCGCCGATCGCGTAGCCGTGCACGGCGGCGACGACGGGTTGCGGCAGGCCGCGGAGTCTGCGCGTGACGTCCTGCAGGCGTTCCAGCCGTGGCCGCGAATCGCCTTCGGGTGCGGGTTCCTTGAGGTCGTGCCCTGCGCAGAACGCGCGTCCCTCGCCGGTCAGCACGACCGCGCGGACGTCGGTGCGGACCGTCAGCGCGTCGAGTGCGGTGAGCAGGTCGTCGACGAGTTCGGCTGTCACGGCGTTGAGCCGCTCGGGGCGGTTGAGGCGGACGACGGCCACGCCGTCGGCGCCGGAGGTGTCGAGCTCCACGGTCGGCATGCCGCAACCCTAACGGCCCGATCAATCGATCGATAGACCAGAAGGGTGGCATTTCCGCACTGACCTGTGCTGAACTGCATGTCATGCCGGTACGTGATGCGACACCCGACGACGTCGAGGACATCTGCCTGCTCATCGAGGAGCACGCTCGTTACGAGGGCAAGGACGACCTCGTGCTCGACCGCGGCGACATGACGAAACACCTCTTCGGGCCCGAGCCGAAGGCCTGGGTGGTGATCGCCGAGGTCGACGGCGAGGCGGGCGAGCGGGTGACGGCCGGCATGGCGCTGTGCGCGTGGACGTTCCCCAGCTGGGACGCCAAGCCGGGCGTGTTCCTCGACGATCTGTTCGTCAAGCCGGAGTTCCGCAGGTACGGCCTCGGCAGGGAACTCATGGCCGAGCTGGGCAGGCGCACCAGTGGACGCGTCGAATGGGACATGCAGATGGGTAACGCCAAGGCCGAGGCCTTCTACGCCTCGCTCGGCGGCAAACCGGTCGAGGGCTGGGTCAAGTATCGCTGGCTCCCCGACCAGGAGTGAGGCTCGGCCGCCGGTTCCGTCGGAAGGACGCCGTATCTTGGAGAGCATGGAAGACGGCTCGAATCGGCGTTCGTCCTCGATCGAGGACTACATGCGCGCGATCTACGGCCTCGCCGAGCGCGGCGAGGCCGTGACGAACACGTCCCTGGCGGGCAGGCTCGAGGTGAGCCCGTCGTCGGCGTCGGGCATGGTCACCAAGCTCGCGCAGCAGGGGCTCGTCGAGCACGTGCCGTACCGCGGCATCGAGCTCACGGCCGAGGGCATGCAGCTCGCTCGGTCCGTGCTGCGCAGGCACCGGCTCATCGAGACCTATCTCGTCTCCGAACTGGGTTACACCTGGGACGAGGTGCACACCGAGGCCGACCTCCTCGAACACGTGATGTCCGAACGTCTCGTCGAGCGCATCTCGGCCAAACTCGGTGACCCGATGCGCGATCCGCACGGCGATCCGATCCCGGCTCCGGACGGCAGCGTCGAGGAGATGTCGACGCGGTTGCTCGACGAACTGCCCGCAGGCGCGGTCGGGGAGATCGCCCGGGTGTGGGACACCGACCCGGAATTGCTGCGGTTCCTCGCGGAGCGGTCGATCACGATCGGGGACAGGGTCGAGGTGCTGGAACGCCAGCCGTTCGGCGGCCCGGTCGTGGTGAAGATCGGCCCGCCCGCCGACGCCGCCACTCACGCCCTCGGCACCACCATCGCGCAGGCACTGTCGGTCACGGTCCGCTGACCGCCCCCGGCGCGCGCCCTGCGCCCACCGTTACTCGCCCACCGTCACTCGGCCGCCGCCCTTCACCGCCGCGCTGCCGCGCGACTGCGGCCACGCGCGTGTTCTGCACTCAGACCCGCGTGTCCTGCGCCCAGACCCGTGTGTTCTGCGCCCACCTGTCGCCGATGCCGCGCTGCCGCGCGACTGCGCCCACTCGTCGCCCGGCCACCCCCAACGCCGACGCCGCGCCGCGTGACAGCGCGCTCGCGCGTGTTCCGCGCCTGACCCGTGACGGCGCGCTGCCGTACGATTGCCCGTGCGTCACACGAAGTGCCCGACGGCTCCCACGGCGAGCGCCAGAAACACGGCGGGGAACGCGAGGTTGTGGAGCACTCGTGCGCGGACGTGAACGGCAACGGCGATCGCGAAGAAGCCGACGAGGCCGATCGCCGCGGCCGCACCGATGAGCGGTACGCCGGCGAACCCGAGCACCAGGCCGGCGACTCCCGCGCCCTCGACGACCGCCAGCTGGGGCAGCCACCGAGAGTCGAGGCCGACCTCGGCGCAGTTGTCGAGCACGAACCGCGCCCGCATCGCCTTGGCGACCACCTCGACAGTGTTGAGCACCGCGCAGCCGATCGCGGCAGCCAGCAGCGTGACGTCGAGCGCTCCGCTCATGGTCGTCTCCTTCGGGGTGTCCGTTGGTTCTCACCCCTTCCGACGCCACCCGTGCACGATGTGTGACAGCCGCGAGCGGGTTCCGGCGTGTGACAACCGCGCTCGAGGCGGTTTACGCGCGAGAACACCGCGCCACACCACCGCTAGCCACACAACCGCGAACGAGGCGGCTTACGCGCGAAACAACCGCGCGCGAAACAACCGCCAGCGACACGACCGTCCGCGAAACGGCCGCATGCATGACGGCTACGTGCGTCCGCCGACCGTCTCCAGGTCGGCGAACCGGCGGCGCACCTCGTCGCCGGTCAGGCCGAAGTCCGCCAACGAGTAGCGGTGCTCGGGCCGTGCCGCACCGGTGGTGCTCGCGGTGTGCAGCCGCCGCATCGCCTCGCGTGCCTCGTCGCTCAGCGGCAGGCCGAAGTGGCCGTACACGCTCTCCACGGTGCCGATCGGGTCGGCGACGAAGTCGTCGTAGTCGACGTCGAAGAACCGCCGGTGGTCGTGCCGGGAGCGGGCTTCGGTGAACGTCTCGAGCCCGCGGGCCCACAGTTCGAGCTGGTCCCGGCCGACGCGGTCGCCGGTGAACGTCTCCGACCAGCCCGCGCTCGCCTGGGCGTTGAGGCTGCACACCGAGGCGATCGCGGTTTCGGGTGCACGGTGCGTCTGGATCACCAGTGCGTCGGGGTACACCTGCAGCAGCTCGTCGAGCGCGAACAGGTGACTCGGGTTCTTCAGCACCCACCGGCGGCCGGCGTCGGGCAGTCCGATCAGCTGCAGATTGCTGCGGTGCCGCAGGTAGGCCGCCGTCCAGTCCTGTTCGGACAGCCACTCCGAGTAGGACGGCACGTGCGCCAGGCATTCGTACGACACCGAACGCAGCGACTGCCGCAGCAGCTGCCAGCATTCCTCGACCTGGCCGGCCGACATCGCGTGTACGCCCATGAACTCCGGGTTCTCGACGTGGTACTGCTCGTAACCGGCCTGGATGCGCTGGAACACCGGGTTGTCGGGCCACGTCTCACGCTCCGGGCGCGGCTGCGGCACCTCCGTCAGCCACACCTCGAGTCCCTGACTGGCGGGGTCGGCGGTCAGCAACCGGTGCAACGCGGTCGTTCCCGTGCGCGGCAGGCCGGTGACGAAGATCGGCCGCTCGATCGCGACGTCGGCGTACTCGGGATGCTGTTTCCACGCCGCCTCGCTGAGCGACCGAGCCATCAGCGCGCCGCGGAGGAAGGCCCGTTTCACCTTGCGCCCCAGCGGGGTCAGCGCCGCCTCTCGTTCGTAGGAGTCGAGCAGTACGGTGAGGCCGTCGGTGTAGTCGTCGCTGCCGAAGTCGTCGAGCCCGGTGATGCGGCTCGCGGATTCGTGCAGCTCGTCGATGGTCGCGACCATGACACCGCCTTCCTCAGTGGTGGAACTCGCCCGCGTTGACGTCGAGGCACTGGCCGGTGATCGCCCGTGCCATGGGGGATGCGAGGAACACGACGGCGTCGGCGATCTCGTCCGGTTCGGGAAGCCTCCGCAGATCGGTGGTCGCGGCTGTCTCGTCGTAGACCTGCCCGGGGTCGACCCCGCGTTCGCTCGCGAGGTGGGCGAAGTAGGCCTGCAGCATGTCGGCCCAGATGTAGCCGGGTGCCACCGAGTTCACGCGCACGCCTGACGGACCGAGTTCCGAGGCGAGGCTCTGCGACACCGACAGCAGCGCCGATTTCGCCATTTTGTACGCGCCGTAGAGCTGCCGGGAATGCCGCAGCACCGCCGAGTTGATCATCACGACGGAGCCCGCGGGTGCGAGCTGCGGTGCGAACAGCCGCGTCAACCGCAGCGCCGCGAACACGTTGACCTCGAGGCCCGTGCGGAGCCTGTCGATCCGCACGTCGGTCAGGTCGGCCATCGGCGGCATCGTGAAGGCGTTGTTCACCAGGGCGTCGACCCGGCCGAACTCGGCGACCGTCGAGTCGACGACGCGGGCGCACGCGTCGTCGTCGGTGATGTCGGCGGGCACGGTGAGCGCGCGCCTGCCGTGTTCGCGCACCTCGGCCGCCACCTTCGCGAGCCGCTCCTCGTCCCGCGCGACGAGTGCGACGTCGGCACCCGCGTGTGCGCTGCGCACCGCGATCGCCCTGCCCAGCCCAGGACCGGCACCGGACACCACGACGACCTTGCCCTCCAGGGCCGTCATCCGAGCATCCTCGTCGCGAACTCGGCCTGTCTGCGGGCGATCCGGGCCGACCACTGCTCCGGCGTGACCCTGGCCCGGTCGTGGAACGGCAGCCGCGTCGGCAGCTCGTCGACGTCGACGACCTCGGCGGTGGGTCCGTCGGCTTCGCCGAGTTCCCGCGATAGCCGCTGCCAGCGCAGCTGCACGTACCCGCGGTCGTGCCCCAGTCGCTCCAACCAGTTGGCGACGCCGGGGTCACGCTCACTGATGACGAACCGGAACTTCCCGTCCGGGTCCACAGTGGCCTGATCGGCGGTGAGGCTCGTCTGGTGGTTGACGTAGTCGAGCGAGATGTACCACATGCTGCCGAGCTGGATGCCCTGATAGGGCGCGTCCGACTTCGGTACCGTCACGATCATCGCCTTGTCGTCGGGCAGGTCGTAGTGCCCCACGGACGAGAACTGCGTCGCGAGACCACCCGGTGTGGGGCGGGGTTCGGTCAGCGTGTTCACCGGCAGCTTGAGGTAGAACCACTCGGGGAAGGCGAGGAACGTCCGCAGCCGGCCGAGCAGCATCTTGCCGGCCACGCCGTACCGTTTGGCCATCGCACGGCGGTCGAGCGGTGGTGGGGCGGTGCCCGCGGTGTCGTCCCGGTGGATGCGCAGCGTGCCGCGGCGTTCGGCCCAGTCGCTGTAGACCTCGCGGACGACGAGCATCGCCGCACCTTCGGGGAGGGTGAAGTAGCCGCGGCCCGCCTTGCCGCGGTCCGGGCCGAAGCGGATCTGGAACGTTCCGTCGGGTGCGATGTCGAGCTCGCGGTCGTCGAACGCGGTCAGGCTGTCGGGCACCTCCACCGGCGTGTAGTCGCCGGCGAGGACCTGGAAGCTGAGATCCCGGGTGGTGCCGCGGGTGCCGGTGACGACGTACTCGGCGTCGTCGCGGATGTAGGAGTGGAAGTACAGCGCGTCCGGGTTGTCGAGGCCCATCTTCGTGTACGGACCGGTCGACTGGACGAAGAACGGATGGTCGCGCTGATAGGCCCTGGCCAGGTGCAGGCAGGCCTGGATGCCGCCCGCGAGGTAGTCGTAGCCCTCGACGAGATCCGTTTCGCTGCGGACGTGCGGTGCGTCGGCGATGACCTTCTCTGCTTCGGCGATGGCGTCGGCCAGCGGCTGCGTGATCACAGCCACACGATAGAACGTGTTCTACATAACGGTCAACGGCGCGGTCGGCCGCTCACGCCGTCTCGGCCCACAGGTTGGCCGTCAATCGCAGGCTCGGCACGTCCGCCGTGGACATCATCATCTCGTAGAGGCGCAGGTAGCCGGTGTGGGCGATGCGCCACACGCCGTCGTCGCCGCGGTGGTAGCGGTCCCGGTAGAACGCGGCGCCCTTGATCAGCACGTCGTGTTCCGGGGCGATCACCGTGTCCTCGAACGACCACGTGCCCGTCGCCGAGTCGCCTTCGATGTTGATCTCCGGCTGACCTGCGGAATGCGTCGTGATGATCGTGCCGCCGAGGTTGGTCTTCAGGAAGTCCAGGATCGCGTCGCGGCCGGTGAAGCTGAGGGGTTCGCCGAGTGCGGGGCTGCCGTAGTCGGCCGTGGCGTCGGCCGTGAGCACGTCGGTGAGCTCGTCCCAGCGTTTGAGGTCGACGCAGCGGAGGTAGCGGTACTTGGTCTGCTTGATCTCTTCCAGGGTGGCGAGGTCCATGGGGCACAAGCTTCGCGGTTCGCGCCGCCGATGGCAAGAACATGTTCTCGTCTCGACCCCGTTGGCGATCGCCGCGCCGGGCTTGCTTTGCTGGGTGAATGACCACAGACGCAGAACTCGCAGGGCAGTTGGCGGTCGAAGCCGGGAAGCTGCTGCTCGACGTGCGTGCCGAAGGCGCGGACGCGGAGCCGAAGGAGCTGGGCGACCGCGGCGACGCGCGGTCGAACGCGCTGCTGCTCGAGCGGCTCGCGGCGCAGCGGCCCGACGATGCCGTGCTGTCCGAGGAGTCGGCGGACAGCAGTGCCCGGTTGTCGGCCGACCGGGTCTGGATCATCGACCCGCTCGACGGTACGCGCGAGTTCTCTCAGCCCGGCCGTGACGACTGGGCCGTGCACGTCGCGCTGTGGCAGCGGGGCAAGGGTATCACCGATGCCGCGGTGGCCCAGCCGGAGCGGGACACGGTCTACGTGACGGGCGACGTGACACTCGCGCCGAGTCAGGGCGGCCGCCGGATCCTCGTGAGCGCGAGCAGGCCGCCCGAGTTCGCCGCCGGTGTCGCGGCCGATCTCGGCGGTGAACTGGCCCCGATGGGCTCGGCGGGCGCCAAGGCGATGGCGGTGCTGCGCGGCGAGGCCGACGCCTACCTGCACGCGGGCGGTCAGTGGGAGTGGGATTCCGCCGCGCCGGCAGGTGTCGTCCAGTCGGCCGGACTGTTCGCGTCCCGTGTGGACGGATCGCCGCTCGAGTACAACGCCCCGAATCCGTACCTGCCGGACCTGATCATCTGCAGGCCCGAACTGGCCGACGACATCCTCGCCTCGATCGCGAAACACTCCTGAGGCGCACGCCGGGTCAGCACCCCTGGGGTGTTCGCGGCTCAGTCGGCGAGGGCGGCCAGGATCTGTTCGCCGTACTTGTTCAGTTTGTTCTCGCCGACGCCGCTGACGCTGCCCAGTTCGTCCAGAGTAGACGGATGGTCGACGGCGATCTGCCGCAACGTCGCGTCGTGGAAGATGATGTAGGCGGGCACGCCCTGTTCTTTCGCGGTGGCTCCGCGCCAGTCGCGCAGGCGGTCGAACGCGGGCTTCGCCTCGTCCGGCAGATCCGTGGTCTGGGCGGCGCGCTTGGTCTTCTCGCGCGTCGCCGCGCGTTTCGGCTCGCGGCGCAGGTGCACCTGCCTGCCCTGGTACAGCACCTCGTCGCTGGCCGGTGTCGTCACGAGCGTGCCGTACTCGCCCTCGACCGCCAGCAGGCCGGTCGCGAGCAGCTGCCGGATCACGCCGCGCCACTCGTTGTCACCCAGGTCGGAGCCGACGCCGAACACGCTCAGTTCGTCGTGCCGGTGCTGCGTGATCTTCGTGGTGCTCTTGCCGCGCAGGATGTCGATGATCTGCCCGGCGCCGAACTTCTGGTTCCGCTCGCGTTTCAGCCGCACGACCGTGGACAGCAGCTTCTGCGCGGCGACCGTGCCGTCCCACGACTCCGGGGGCGTCAGGCACGTGTCGCAGTTGCCGCACGGCTGGCCGTCCTGGCCGAAGTAGGCGAGCAGCTGCACCCGGCGGCATTCGATCGTCTCGCACAGCGCCAGCATCGCGTCGAGATGTGAGGCCAGCTTCCGCCGGTGGGCCTGGTCGCCCTCGGACGATTCGATCAGCTTGCGCTGCTGCATCACGTCCTGCAGGCCGTAGGCGAGCCAGGCGGTCGAGGGCAGGCCGTCCCGGCCGGCACGACCGGTTTCCTGGTAGTAGCCCTCGACGGACTTCGGCAGGTCCAGATGTGCCACGAACCGTACGTCCGGTTTGTCGATGCCCATGCCGAACGCGATCGTCGCCACCACGATCAGCCCGTCCTCGCGAAGGAACCGCGCCTGGTGATGTTCGCGGGTCGCCGCGTCGAGGCCCGCGTGATACGGCACCGCGTCGATACCGCCTCGCACGAGGAACTCCGCGGTCTCCTCGACGGACTTGCGGGACAGGCAGTACACGATGCCCGCGTCGCCGTCGTGTTCCGTACGCAGCAGGTCGAGGAGCTGTTTGCGTGGTTCGTTCTTCGGCGCGATGCGGTACTGGATGTTGGGCCGGTCGAAGCTGGCGACGTGGTGCAGCGCGTCGTCCAGCCCCAGCCGGTTCGAGATCTCGGCGTGCGTGGCCTTCGTGGCCGTGGCCGTCAGCGCGATGCGCGGGACGTCGGGCCACTGTTCGTGCAGCCCGGACAGCGCGAGGTAGTCCGGGCGGAAGTCGTGCCCCCACTGCGACACGCAGTGCGCCTCGTCGATCGCGAACAGTGCCAGCGGCGCCCGGTCGAGCAGCCTGCGCGTCGCGTCGACGTTCAGCCGCTCCGGGGCGAGATAGAGCAGGTCGAGCTCGCCTGCGAGGAGCTGGGACTCGGTGAGACGCCGCTCGCCGGGATCCTGCGTCGAGTTGAGGAACCCCGCGCGCACGCCGAGCGCCCGCAGCGCATCCACCTGATCCTGCATCAGCGCGATGAGCGGGGAGATGACCACACCGGTGCCTTCACGGGCCAGCGCCGGAATCTGATAACACAGCGACTTGCCGCCACCGGTCGGCATGAGCACGAGCGCGTCGCCGCCGGAGGTGACGTGGTCGACGATCTTCTGCTGGCCGGGGCGGAACTCGTCGTAGCCGAACACCCGGTTCAGCACGTCGAGCGGGTCGCGGGTTCTCACCCGCGCGATCCTACGACGCTGCCCCGACACGGCGTTGCCGACGCCGGCCGCCGTGCCGGTCGGTCAGGCGAACCGGGCGAGCGCGCCGGACTCCTGCGCCACCCAGATCGCACCGTCCGGACCGGCCGCCAGGCCGTGCGGCTCGGAGCCGGGCAGGTCGTGATGGGTGAACCGGCCGTGGCGATCGACGTGCCCGAGCCGCCCGGCCGCCCATTCGGTGAACCAGCAGCCGCCGTCGTCGGCGGGGATGACGGCGTGCGGGCGCGCGGCCGGGTCGGGAAGGGCGAACTCGGTGACCTCGCCGCCGGTGGTGATCCGGCCGACCGCTCCCGCGCCGATCTCGGCGAACCACAGCGCATCCGGTGCGCACGCGATGCCGACCGGCGCCGCACCGGCCGTCGGCAGCGAATGCACCGTGACCTCGCCCGCCTGCGTGACCCTCGCGATCGCGTCGGCCTGGTTGAGCGTGCACCACAGCGCGCCGTCCGGCCCGGTGGCGACGTAGCCGGGCATGGCCCCCAGCACGTCCAGCGGGAACTCCGTCACCACGCCCTCGGCGTCGATCCGTGCGAGCGCCCCGACGGTCAGCTCCGAGAACCACAGCGCCTCGTCGGGCCCGGACGTGATGCCGTACGGCATCACCTCGCCGAGCGGGAACCGGGTGAGGTCACCGCCGACGGTGATACGCCCGACCGCGTGGGCCTGCCCGAGGGTGAACCACAACGCACCGTCGGGGCCCGTGGTGATGCTCGTCGGCTGGGCGGAGTCGTCCCCGAGCGGGAACGTGTGCTGCACGCCCGTGGTCGACATCCGGCCGATCGCGCCCGATCCGGCCATGGTGAACCACACGGCGCCGTCGGGCCCCGCAGTCAGGTCGTACGGCCCCGAACCCGGGTCGTCGACGGGGAACTCGCTGATCGGCATGCGTCGACGTTACGGTCCGCCGCAACCGGATTTCCCCTTCACTCCAGGCGTGCGATCGGGGCTCCCTGCTTGACGACGTCGCCCTCGCCGACCAGCAGCCGCACCACTCCGCCGGTGGGAGCGGGCACCTCGACGTCCACCTTGTCGACGGCGACCTCGGCCAGCAGCTGCCCCTCCGACACCCGCTGGCCGTCGGCCGCGAACCAGGTGGCGAGCACGCCCTCGGCGTCGGGATCGGATGCGGACACGGTCGGGAACGGCACCTCACCGCCTGCTCCGGTCACCGCTCACCGCCCCATGACCCCGAAGACGGCGCTGCGGATTCGGTCGGCCGTCGGCAGCACGGCGTCCTCGAGCCCACGGGCGTACGGGATCGGCACGTCGGGCACGGCCACCCGCATCGGCGGGGCCGACAGCATGCCGGGGTCCCGTTCGGCCACCCTGGCGATGATCTCGCCCGAGACACCGAACGACCGGTAGTCCTCGTCGACCACCAGGAGTCTGCCCGTGCGGCCGACGGATTCGAGGATCGTGTCGGTGTCGAGCGGCACCAGGCTGCGCAGGTCGACGACCTCGCAGTCGATGTCGTTGTCGGCGAGCTCGTCGGCGACGTCGAGAGCGTGGTGCACCGACAGCGACAGCGTGGCGATCGTGACGTCCGTGCCGGGGCGTGCGATCGCGGCCTTGCCGATCGGCACCTCGTAGTCCTCCTCGGGGACCGGGCCGACCGAACGCGGGTTCTTCGCCATCCACGGCAGGCCCATGATGCCCTTGTGGAACATGTAGACGACCGGGTTGTCGTCACGGATCGCCGAGGTCATCAGCCCCTTGGCGTCGGCGGGACTGCTCGGCACGACGACCTTCATGCCCGGCAGGTGCGCGAAGGTGCCCCACAGGCACTGCGAGTGCTGCGCACCGTCGGAGTATCCGCCGCCGACCGCGGTCGTCAGCACCATCGGCACCCGCACGTTGCCGCCGGACTCGTAGTGGATCTTCGCCATGTGGTTGTAGATCTGGTCCATGCAGACGCCGAAGAAGTCGGCGAACATCAGCTCGGCGATCGGCCGCATCCCCTCGACGGCCGCACCGATCGCCGCGCCGATGAACGCCGTCTCGGAGATCGGGGTGTCCACGACCCGCTGGGGGCCGAACCGGTCGAGCAGGCCCGTAGTCGAACTGAAGATGCCGCCGTAGGCGCCGACGTCCTCGCCCATGACGAACACGTCCTGATCACGGTCCATTTCCGCGGCGACGGCCTCCACCATCGCCTTCGACGTGCTGAGTCGGCGGGTCGTGGTCGGCGCCGAGGCGTCGGTGAGCGACATTGCTCCTCCTCGTGGCTGCGTCGTACGTGGCTGCGTCGTAGTGGCTGTGTCGTACGGGCTGCGTCGTACGGGGCTGTCGGTCATGGCGGGGTGCGCCGGCGACCGGACCTTCGCTGCCGCGCGATGTCGTGTCCGGCAGCGAAGATCCGGCTCAGGCGAAGACGAGGTCGAACGCCGCTTTCGGGTCCGGCGCAGGGCTGCGCCGGGCGAACGCGATCGCGTCCTCGACCCGGTCGGCGGCCTCGGCGGCCACGGATTTGACGGTCGCCTCGTCGAGCACGCCGTCGCCGCGCAGCTCCTGCTCGTAGGTGGGCAGCGGATCGCGGCCGGGAACGCCGTCGAGGTCGTGCCGGTAGCCCTGCGGGTCGCCCTCGAAGTGCCCCCAGAGCCGGAGCGTGTGCACCTCGAGCAGGCTCGGCCCCTCGCCGGTGCGGGCCCGGGCGACGGCCTCGGCCGCCGCCCTGTGCACTCCTTCGACCGAGTTGTCCTCGACGCGCAGGCCGGGGATGCCGTATCCGGCGGCGCGGTCGGCGTTCGACGTGACGCACGTCGAGGCGCTGCGGGGCACCGAGATGCCCCACTCGTTGTCCTCGACCACGAACACCACGGGCAGCTGCCACAGCGCGGCCAGGTTCAGCGATTCGTGGAACGCACCCTGGTTGGCGGCGCCCTCGCCCGTCACGGCCACCGCGACGCTGTCGGTGCCGCGCCGCTGGAACGCCATCGCCTGGCCCAGCGCGGGCGGGTAGCCCTCGGCGATGATGCCGGAGCACGAGAAGTGCACGTCGGGATCGAACAGGTGCATGTGGCCGCCGCGGCCCTTGCCGAGGCCGTCGACTCGGCCGAAGATCTCGGCGGTCATCCGGTGCAGGTCCACGCCGTGGGCGATCGCGAAGTGGTGCGGACGGTGGGTGGCGGTGACTGCGTCGGCCGACGTCAGATGTGCGCACACGCCCGCGGCGACGGGCTCCTGACCCGCCGACAGGTGCATCTCGCCCGGGATCGCACCTGCGCCGATGTCGAACACCGGCTTCTTGTCGGCGTGGTACTCACGCAGGATCGCTTCCTCGAAGGTGCGGATCAGCACCATCATGCGGTAAAGGTCGAGTCTCGTCGCGGTGTCCATGCCCGTCCTCCGCAGTTTTCTCATTCGGCCTTTTCATTTGGCGCGGTGTCGACGTCATCGGCGCAGTGTCGTCGTCGACGCCGAGTGGGTTCGCCAGCAACTCTTCTCGTCCGCGCGGACCTCGGGCAACGGCGCGGATTTCAGATGCTGATAGGCGGGCCGCCTACCGGGTGACGGCGTCGGCCGCGGCGGCACGGGTGACGCGGTGCGCGGCGCGCTGCATCGCTCGCGCCGCCGCTCTCGTCGCGCGATACCGCCGGGCGGGCAGCGACACCGCGACGGCTCCCAACACGCCGGGGCCGTGGACGACACCACCGAGACAGGCCGTGCCGAGGAGATACTCCTGGCGGTCGTCGAACACCTCGCCGCCGGTGGCCAGCGTGTGCTCGAGCGTGCGGACGTCGGTGATCGTGTGGGGCGTCAGGTCGGCGAGGTGGTGGCGGGCGAGGTAGTCGGCGCGTTGGCCGGTCGGCAGCGTGGCGAGGATGCACTTGCCGAACGCCGTGGCGTGCCCTGCCTCGTGGGCACCCACCCACAGGTCGGCGGTCGGCGTGTCGGGACCGTCGACGATGTCCACCAGTTCGATCTCACCGTCGGTGTAGAGCGCCAGGTAGGCCGCGCCGTGCAGCTCGTCGCGCAACGCGCGCAGGATCGGGCGAACACGGGTGAGCAGCCGTTGTGACGCATGTTCGGGTCCGGCGGGGCGCAGCCGCTCGCCGAGGACGTAGCCGTCCTCCAGTTTGCGCAGGTAGCCCTCGTGGACGAGGGTGCGCAGCAGGTGATATGCGGTCGGCAGGGGAACTCCGACGGTGCGCGCGAGTTGCTTGGCGGTGACGGGTCTCGCGCTCGCTCCGACGGCGTCGAGCAGGTGCAGCGCACGCTGTACCGAGCCGATGAGCGTGGGCCCGTCCGACACGAGTAGCCACCTCCGCCACGTCGTCGTAGCCGTCGGCCGCTGCCGGGCAGCGGGGTATTCAGGCCGAGATGTCCAGGATGTCCCGAGCGTGGTGCGGCGGCAAGTTTCGGCTGTGGCGCAAACCCGCAGCGGATGTCGGTGGCAGCCGATACGCTGCTTCGTCGAAAGATCATCGACGAGATCCGATGGGGGAAACCGGACATGGGGTTCGACAAGCGCGGCCTGCTGGCCGCGGCGGCCGCAGGCGCGATGCTGGTCACGGCAGCGCCTGCGGCACAGGCGGCCACGCCGGAGCTGCTGCTGGTGCACGGGCACGGCGACCCGGCGAAGGGCAAGAACTGCAACGGCGCCACGTGGGACGAGGCGATCGACTACTACACGTCCGCGGGCAGTCTGTCGCGTGACCAGATCACCACCGTCGCCTACTACGAGGGCAACGGCCCCGGCGGCCCGAACGCCGGCAACTGCGACGCGGTCGTGTCCGCCGCGAGCAAGGAAACGAAGATCCAGTTCATCGCCAGGGACTTCGCCAACTACGTCCACGACAACTACACCAGCAAGGGCAAGTCGGTGAACATCGCGGCGCACTCGATGGGTGGCCTGGTGACGCGGGTGGCCCTGCTCGGCACGGCTGAGGGCTGGTCCGGCTTCCCGTCCTCGATGGACGTCGACAACGTCGTCACGGCGGGCACGCCGCACCAGGGTGTCAAGGAGGACCGCGAGGACCACACCGCGCAGTGGGACCAGATGGAGCGTGGCTCGGGCTTCCTCGACGCGCTGCACGCCGACGGTCGGGAGCTCGGCGACTCGTGGACCAACGGCACCGACTGGACCGTCATCGGTTCCGCGGAGGACGGCGTGGTCAGCTACAACTCGGCGATCGACAAGGGCAACCGCGCCGACCAGAAGTTCGGTTACCTGAGCCATGACTCGGGAACGGAAGCGGTCACCCACAGCGGCATCCGTGAGATCACCGGGCCGCACACCTACGAGATGCACTACTGGCACGACTCCGGCGACCACGACACGCACCACACCGACAACGGCTGGGCGCCGCTGAAGTCGATGTACAAGGCGGCGCTGTACAAGGGCGACGATCTGCCCAGGTAAGCCGCTTCCGGCCGGGCTCCGTCAGGTCGGTGACGGGCGCCGCCCCGCGGACAGGCCCCGCTGACGAGTTCCGCTGACGGGGCCTCGCCGGGTGGCGGAACCCGGCCGTTCAGGAACCCGTGGCTCAGATGACCGTCGCTCGGAAATCGCGGCTCACCGTCGCTCGGCTAATCGGATGACCGCGGCTTGGATGACCGTCGCTCGGATAGCCGCGGCTCGGAAGTCGCGCTCAGAAATCGCTGTCGCGCAGGTGCGGGGTCTGCGCGGTGAGCATGTCGAGCTGGCTGCGAACCGCGGTGAACTCCGATTCCCTCCGCAGGTCGAGCGCGACCGAGCCGGCGCGGTCGGTGGTGCTGGCGAAGGCCCGTTCCGCGGAGGTCAGCAGCTCGGCGATGCGTTCCGAGGTCGCCGCGGGTGGCGTCGACCCGTGCGCGTGGTCGGACTGCTTTCCGGATTTCCGGGCCGGTGTCGCGGTGCCGGCCCGGCCCCCTGGCGCCAGGTTGTCGCCGAGCCGGGCCAACCGCAGCGCCTCGCGCAGTTCGTCGTCGAGTGTCGAACCGATGTCCGTCAGCCACTCGCGGCCGGGGCCCGCGGGCAGCGTTTCCACGATCGCGTGGAACGCCGTTACCGAGTCGACGCAGCGCTGGTAGGACAGCGCCCACCGGCCGCCCGCGAGCAGGCCTTCCGGGGTGTAGGGGTCGGCGGCGCGCTGCGCGTCGCGGGCGCTGCGCCGTTCGGCCTCGGTCGGGGTGCGCAGCCACGACCGAGCGAAGAACTGCACGGGCAACCCGAGCAAGGCGAACAACACGGCGCCCATCGGGACGAACACGATTAGCCCGCCGAGGAAGTTCATCGGAGGCTCGTTGTCGGCACCGTGCTCACCGGGGTTCGCCGCGTACAGCAGCGCCACGACGACCATCACGAGCGCGCCGAAGGCGCCGAACACGGCCCAGCCCGCACGCGCGACGGCGTGCACTACCGGGCCGCCCCGCACGGCCATGCGAGCCCGCCAGTCGTCGAAACGTTCCTGCTGTGCCGTGTCCCCCTGGTGCGCTCCGTTCTCTTGCTGCGCCCGGTTCCGCTGCCGTGCTCTGTTCCCCTGGCGAGCCCTGTTTCGTTGCTGTGCCCTGTTCAGCTGCCGCGCCCTGTTCCCCGGCCGTGCCATGCCTGCTCCTCCGCCGTCCCCTGATTCGGACTCCGGGCGGTGGCTCCCGGTTCCGTCAGTCTCTCCGCTGAGCGTATGTGCCGCGGGCGCGGGCGCGGTGGGCGCGGGCCGGTAGCCGCCGGACGGTGTGCGGGCCTGGGGGAAGGGGTGGGCGCGACACGGTGAGGTCCCGATACGTGATGCGTACCGGGACCTCACCTGCAGTGCCGACCGCCTGCAGTGCCGACCGCCGTCAGCCGACCGCTTCGGGTGTCCGGGATTCGGCGGGCTTCGGATCGCGGGGAACCTTGAGCAGCGACAGCATCACGGCGCACACCACGAGACAGCCGATCGGGAAGAACAGGCCCGCAGACACGTTGTCGGCCGTGGCGTTCTGCCCGATCACGTACGGGCCGAAGAACCCGCCCAGCGCGGCGATCGAGTTGATCGCTGCAAGGCCGACCGCCGTCTGTTCCTTCGACAGCACCCGGGCGGCCAACGCCCAGTACGGTGCGAGGTAGCCCAGCACGCCGACCGCCACCAGTGACAGGCAGATCAGGGCGGGTACCGGCGTGGTGCGGAAGACGACCGTGCCGATCAGCCCCACCGCCGCGAGGATCATGAGGCCCACGACGTGCCAGCGGCGTTCCCTCGTGCGGTCGGAGTGGCGGGCGATGAGCAGCATGCCGATCGCGCCGACGACCCACGGGATGATGCCCAGGAAACCGATGTTCGTCGCCGAGTACGACGGGTCCAGCTGCTTGACGATCTGCGGCAGGAAGAACGTGAAGCCGTACAGGCCGCACGCGGCGAACAGGTTCGCCAGGCCCAGGTACAGCACCCGTTTTTCCTTCATCACGCGCAGCTGTCCCAGGAAGGTCTCCTTCTTCTCCGGCGCGTAGTCCTTGTTGATCTCGGTTTCGAGCCAGTCGCTCTCCGCCTTCGACAGGAACCGTGCCTGGGAGGGCTTGTTCGGCAGATACATCAGCACGAGGACACCGATGAGCACCGCGGGAGCACCCTGCAGGATGAACACCCAGCGCCAGCTGGACAGGTCGAACCAGTGGACGTGGTCGAGGATCAGCCCGCCGGTGAGCCCGCCGAGCACCATCGCGATCGGCTGGGCCAGTGCGAGCATGGCGATCGCACGGCCACGCTCTGCGGGTCGGAACCACAACGTCAGATACAGCAGCAGGCCGGGGTAGAGCCCCGCCTCGGCGATGCCCAGCACGATCCGCGCGATGTAGAGCTGCGGCACGTTCTGGATGAAGCCCGTCACGACGGTGACCACACCCCAGCTGACCGCGATGCGCGCGAGCCAGACCCGGGCGCCCACCTTCTTCATGATCATGTTGCTGGGGATCTCGAACAGCACGTATGCGAGGAAGAAGATCGCCGACGCGGTGCCGAACACGGCCGCCGAGATAGCCAACTCGTGTTCCATGCCCAGTTGGGCATAGCTGATGTTCGAGCGGTCCATGTAGTTGAAGATGTACAGCAGCATGACCAGCGGCAGGACGCGGGTGCTGACCTTGCGGACGGTCCGTTGCCCGATGTCGGCCGCGGTGGTCTCCGCGCTCGCCGGTGGACGTGTTTCGCTCATGCGTTCTCCTCGTTGAGGCATCGAGTGTCGCCGGGTTCGGGTTGCCGGTCGCGTTCGGTACGGGATTCAGGAGCCTGCGGCGGCTCCCAGGCCTGCGAGCCGGCCGACGGTGACGGCGCCCGCGACCGCGTTGCCGCCGCCGACGTAGCGTTCGCCGAGTACGCCTGCGCCCGCCTCGCCCGCGGCGAACAGCCCGGGAATGACATCGCCCCGGACGTCACGAACCCGCGCCTTCGCGTCGATCGCGAGACCGGCGTGCGTGCAGACGAGTTCCGCGGGCTGCAGCCGCGCGGCGTAGAACGGTGGCCGGTCGATCGGGTCGGGGTCGGCCGTCGACCCCTTGTTGGCGAGCGTCCGGTGCCGGAGGAACTCGGGATCGTCGCCTTCCGGTAGCTGTGTGTTCCAGCGCCGCACCGTGGCTTCCAGTGCGTCGGCCGGCATCCCGGCCATGCCGGCGAGTTCGGCGAGCGAGTCCGCACGGAGCGTGCGGCCCGCCTCGGCCTCGGCGAGCACGTGCTCGGCGTTCCAGTGGGCGTATCCGGGCGGCAGCGACGTCCTGGCGCGCTCGTCGAACACGGCCCATACCGGCCCGTCCTGGGCTTCGATGATGCCGCCGGACACGGCGTAGGAGGCGTCCTCGTCCATGAACCGCCTGCCGCGGTGGTTGACGTAGACGCGGGACTTCGGCGGGAACCCGGACTGCCAGTGGTGCAGCCGCTGGAAGTACACGGTCGGCAGGCGCAATCCCCAGCCCTCGCCGGTGACGTCCGCGCCGACCTGGTCGCCGAGTCGCAGGTGATCGCCCCGGCTGCCGTCGGCGGCGACGACGAAGAGGTCGTCGCCCGCGCGCAGCGCGTCGGGGTAGTACCGCTCCAGTAGCTGCGGGTCTCGTGCGAACCCGCCGCTGGCCACGACCACCGCACGCGCGGGGACCTCGATGTCGTCGGCGACGACACCCGTTACCCGCCCCTCGTGCTGCAGCAGTCGCTGCACGCGGGTGTTCAGCACGACCTCGACACCGCTCGTGCGGGCCGCCCTGGCCAGCGCCTGGACCAGGCCGTAGCCCTGGTCCTTCGGCACGTGACCGCGCCAGACGTCTTCGACACCCGCCTGGCACAGGCCGGGCATGTGCGCGTTCGTCGACACCCTGGCCGGGATCTCGACGCCCAGTCCGATCAGCCACTCCAGCGCCGGACCGGCGCCTCGGCAGAAGGCGGCGATCAGCCCCGGCTCGAGCTGCCAGCGGTTCAGGTCCATGTAGTGCTGGAAGAACCGCTCTGGGGAGTCGTCGATACCCAGCCGTTCCTGGACACTCGTGCCGGCCGCGGTGAACAGGCCCGCCGACAGCTGGGTCGAACCGCCGAGTTCGGTCTCCGATTCGAAGAGCAGCACCGAACGGCCGCTTTCGGCCGCGGACACGGCGGCCGCCAGTCCCGCACCGCCGCCTCCGATGACGACGACGTCCCAGTCGTCTCGTTCGTCGCTCACTGTGGATCGCCTCCCGTCTCGGCCGTGATGCGGTGGTAGAGCCCGTTGGAGACGAGGCCGCCGTCCACCGTGACCTCGCTACCGGTCATGTAGCTGGAACGCTCGGACAGCAGGAACAGGACCGCCTCGGTGATCTCGTCGGGCCTTGCCATTCGTCCGAACGGGACGCTCGCCACGGCGGAGGCCACGAACGAGTCGGCACCGGCGAGAAAGCCCGTGTCGGTCAGGCCGGGGTGCACCGAGTTCACCCGGATTCCCCACTTCGCGAAGTTTCCTGCGGCCGATTTGGACAGTCCGGTGAGGCCCCATTTGCTCGCCGAGTACGCGGGCGAGAAGTAGCCGATCTGCCCCGAGATCGACGAGATGTTGACGATCGAACCGCCGCCCGAGTCGCGCATCGGCTCGGCGACCGCCTTCATGCCGTGGAACGGGCCGAACAGGTTGATCCGCATGGTGCGTTCCCAGACCTCGTCCGGCGTGTCCAGGAACTCGAGTCTCCTGGAGATTCCCGCGTTGTTGACGAGCCCGCCGAGGCTGCCGTGCGCACGCAGGATGTCGTCGACGACCACCCGCCACGTCGCCGCGTCGGTGACGTCCAGTTCGTGCACCGACGCCGATCCGCCCGCCTGCGTGATCTCGTCGGCGACCGGTGCTGCGTCGGCCACGTCGGCCAGGCACACGTGTGTGCCCCTGGCGGCGAGTGCACGCGCGTGATTCGCGCCCATGCCCGCGGCCGCGCCGGTGATCAGGACGACCTCGGGAAACTCAGACATGGCGGGAACCGCCGTCCACGGCGATGCTGTGGCCGGTGACGTACCGGGCGCTGTCGGACAGCAGGAACAGCAGCGGTCCTGCAACCTCCTCGGGAGAGCCGAAGCGGTGCAGCGGGACGACGTCGAGCGCGTGCTGCAGCGTCGCCGGATCGTCCTTGGCCCATCGCGTCATCGCGGTGTCGATGTAGCCGGGTGCCAGCGCGTTGACGCGAATCCCCTTGTCGCCGAACTCCACG
Organism: Prauserella salsuginis; assembly: GCF_024648885.1. Classification (GTDB taxonomy): domain Bacteria; phylum Actinomycetota; class Actinomycetes; order Mycobacteriales; family Pseudonocardiaceae; genus Prauserella; species Prauserella salsuginis. The sequence continues at coordinate 806,728 of NZ_JANBBF010000010.1, forward strand.
GCGAGCGATTCGGTCAGGTGTGCCACGGCCGCCTTCGACGCGCAGTAGGCGCCGCGGCCCTTGCGCACCCGCAGCGCGGAGACCGACGACATGTTGACGATCGCGCCGCCGGGCCCCATGTGCCGCGCGGCCGCCTGCGCTCCGTAGAGCACGCCTTCGACGTTGACCGACAGGGTCGCGTCGAGCTGCTCCGGGGTGATCTCGTCGGCGACCGCGTACGGGAAGATCCCCGCGTTGTTGACCCAGAAGTCGAGCCTGCCGAACCTGGTCGTCGCCAGCTTCGCGATCGTTTCGTGGTCCTGTGCCGCGGTGACGTCGACGGTGGCCGCGACGATCTCGCCCGGTTTGTCGGCCACGGAGGCAGCGGCCAGCTCGGCGGTCAGGTCGTCGGCCGTCGCCCGCATCCGGTCGGCGTCGATGTCGGCGCCGACGACGTGCACGCCGCGCGAGGCGAGTGCCGCCGTGAAGCGGGCTCCCATGCCCTGGGCGGCGCCGGTGACGACCGCGACCTTGCCCTCGAACTCGGGGTGCACGACGGTCATCGGCGTGTGCTGGGCGCGGGTGTCGCTCATGGTTCTCCGTTCCGTGTTGTGCCGGCCCGCTGGGCCGGCGCAGTGTCAGCGGGGTTCGTCAGCGGGGCTCGTCGTCGCGGTGCACGGTGCGGCGGGCGATCCGCCAGCCGGACGGGCTGCGCACGACCCGGTCGGCGATCGTTGTCTGTCGCACCACAGTGGACGGACCGCCCGGTGCGGTGTGGACGAGTTGCAGGTACGCCCGCACGAGGAGTTCGTCGGGGCCCTGCCCGGTGACGAACAGATTGGTCAGTACGTGCCGGGTGACGCCGTCCTGCCGGGCGAATCTCTCGGCGAAGGCTGTCAGCGCCTCGGTGCCGACGACCGGTTCGGGATAGCTCGGGGAGTGGAACTCGCCGTCCGGTGTGAAGGTCGCCGCCCAGGCGTCGGCGTGTCCGTCGTCGATGAAGTGGCTCTGCGCGCCGTACAGCTGGTGTACGCGCGCGAGGGTCTCGGTGCTGATGTCGTCGTCCGGCCCGCGTGTCATCTGGTCCTCTCCACCCCTTGCTGTCGGATACACCGCTGTATTCGCGCGCCTCTGGGGTCGCGTCGGAGTCCACATGCCGCCGTCCACGTGCCGCCGGGTCCACACGCCGTCCGGTGGTCGTTCGATGTGTGACACCGGGCTGGTAGTGTGCGAATATCGCACGCGACGTGCGAACTACGGAAACAGTAGGGTGGCCGTCAACGGCCGTCAAGAGGGGTTACGCAGTGTCCGAACTCGACTCCGGAATGTCCAAGACGTTGCACAACGGCTTGGAGATCTTGGAACTGCTGGTCGCGCAGCCGCGCGGGATGACGCTCACCGAGGTCGCGGACGCGCTCGGGGTGCACCGGACCGTCGCCCACCGGCTCGTTCGCACGCTCGAGGCGCACCGGTTGTGCAAGCGCGACCGCGACAAGCGCATCACGCTCGCGGCGGGACTCGTCCGGTTGGCCGAGCCGGTCGAACAGGACCTGCGGACGCTCGCGCTCCCGGTGCTGGAGGATCTCGCGGAGAAGACGAAGGCGTCGGCACATCTCGTCGTGCGCGACTCCGAGAACGAAGCGCGGATGCTGATGATCGTCGAACCGCGCATGGCTCGGATGCACGTCAGCTTCCGGGCGGGCCAGGTGGATCCCGTGGATCGCGGTTCGGCAGGTCTCGCGCTGTTGGCCGCGCAACCGCCCGTGTCCGGGGAACGGGAGGCGGTGACGACGGCCCGGCGGCGCGGCTTCGCCGTGTCCTACGGCGAGGTCGTGCCGTCGGTGTGCGGCGTGTCCGCGCCGGTGCCGGGCAGAGAGGTGAGCCTCGGGCTCACGTTGTTCGAGATCGAGGACGAGGACGAACTCGGCCGCATCGTGTGCGAAGCGGCGAACCGCCTCGGCGCCCAGTTGTAGGCGCGGTCCACGGCGCACGGGGCGCGCCGCAGGTGGCTGCGCAGTTGGTGGGTGTCGCACCGCGGCCCCCGGCGTCGCGATGCGCGGCCGGGGGCGCGGCGTGGCTGTGGTCAGCCCGTGCGGATCAAGCCGTGGTGGCCTTGGCTGCCAGCGTGGTGAGGACCTTGGTGAGCTGCTCGGCGACCTCGGCGTCGGAGTACGGGTGAGTCTCGGCGAACCGCGTGGCAGAACCGGGGATGTCGAGCTTGACGTCGTCGATGACGGCGCCGCCCGCGATGCCTGCGGCCTTGCGGGTGTCGTCGTGGGCCCACACGCCGCCGTACTGGCCGAGGGCCGTACCGATGACGGCCACCGGCTTGCCGGTCATCGCGCCCGCCTGCCACGGCCGGGACAGCCAGTCGATGGCGTTCTTGATCACCGCGGGCATCGTGCCGTTGTACTCGGGCGAGATGTAGAGGAAGGCGTGTGCCCGTTCGGCCGCCGTTCGCAGGCGGGCGGCGGTGGCGGGCAGCGCGGCGGCGGTGTCGATGTCCTCGTTGTAGAACGGCAGGTCACCGAGGCCGTCGGCGACGGTCAGCGTGATATCGGCGGGTGCGAGCTTGGCCGCGGCCTCGGCGAGCTGGTGGTTGTGCGAGGCGGCGCGCAGGCTACCGACCAGTGTGAGGATCTCGACGGACATGGATTCAGCCTCCCGGCGGCGTGGAGCGTATTGACGACGGGAAATGATGGCATCGTCGGCCGACCGTAACCGGACCAGGGTCCACCTTTAGTGGTGTAGGCAACCCGCCGCGCGCTGTCGTCCGCGCTTCGTAAGGCCCGAACAGCCGCTATCGTCGGTGGACGTGCCCCAGCGACGCGAGCTCCCGCTGACGCCGGTCGGCGAGGAACCCCGACTGCGCGCCGATGCCGTACGGAACCGCGCCCGGCTGCTCGCCGCCGCCGCGCGCCTCGCCGACGAACACGGCGTCGAGCAGCTGACCATGGACGCCGTCGCCACCGCAGCCGAGGTCGGCAAGGGCACCGTGTTCCGCCGGTTCGGCGACCGCATCGGCCTGCTGCAGGCCCTGCTGGACCACGTCGAAGCGCGGTTCCAGGCCGGCTTCCTCGAAGGCGAACCACCGCTCGGCCCCGGCGCGCCCCCGCGGGAGCGCCTCCATGCGTTCGGGCCCGCGGCGCTGCGGCACGACGCCGCGCACCGCGAGCTCTACCTCGCGGCGGAGGGCAAACCCGAGCGCCGGTACCTCACGCCGTCGATCCGGCTGCGGCACACGCACCTGGCGATGCTGCTGCGGTCGGCGGGCGTGCAGACCACGGGCGGCGACGCCGAACTGCTCGCCCACACGCTGCTGAGCTTCGTCGACTCGGCGCTCACGGCACATCTGACGTCTCAGCGGGGACTGCCCCTCGAACGGCTCGAAACCGGCTGGGCCGATCTCGTCGACCGCCTGCTCGGCTGAAGCAACCGGGCCCCTGGAATCCGCAACACGGGCCCTGGAATCCGCAACACGGCGGCTTGCGCGCGAACGTGACGCGTGGGTGTCGATCAAGCACTACCGCAACGCCACTGTGCGTTCACGGTGTGCGGTTTTCCTGGCCGTGCTGAGCCAACCCGGTTCCCGTTCCAGGAGGTTCGATGTTCCCGCCACGTCATCGCCGTAGCAGCAACCACGACAGCGACCGGTCGTCCGCCGCAAGCCCGGTCTCCCGCCGCGGCTTCCTCGGCGGCATGGCCGGTGTCGGCGCAGGCGCCGTCGTGCTCGGCACGGGTACCGCAGCCGGGCCCGCAGCCGCGGCGCCGTCGCGCCGCATCGCCGACCCGTTCCAGCTCGGCCTCGCATCGGGCGACCCGCTGCCCGACGGTGTCGTGCTGTGGACGCGCCTCGCGCCCAAGCCGCTGGACTTCGACGGCGGCATGCCCGGCCGCATCGTTCCGGTGCAGTGGGAGATCGCGCTGGACGAGAAGTTCAGCAAGGTCGTCAAGCGCGGCACGGAGCGGGCACTGCCGGAGGAGGCGCACACCGTGCACGCCGACGTGCGCGGCCTCGAACCGCACCACGAGTACTTCTACCGCTTCCGCGTGGACGGGGAGATCTCCGAGGCCGGACGTACGCGGACCGCGCCCGCGCCCGGCACGACGCCGGAGCTGCACTTCGCGTTCGCGTCGTGTTCCAACTGGGAGCAGGGCTACTTCACGGCGTACCGCCACATGGCCGCCGAGCGGCCCGACATGGTGTTCCACCTCGGCGACTACCTGTACGAGTACGCCGCGGGTGTCAACGGGGACGTGCGCACCCACGCCGGTGACGAGATGAACGAGCTGGGCGAGTACCGGCAGCGGCACGCGCAGTACAAGACCGACGGCGATCTGCAGCTCGTGCACTCGGTGTCGCCGTTCATCGTCACGTGGGACGACCACGAGACCGACAACAACTACGCCGACCTCGTCCCGGAGAACGACGACCCGGAACAGGGCAACGGCAGCCGGGAGGAGTTCGCCAAGCGGCGCGCGGCGGCGTACCAGGCGTACTGGGAGCACATGCCGCTGCGCCGGTTCCGCAAGCCGGTCGACACGAACCTGCCGCTGTACCGGCGGTTCCGCTACGGCGACACGGCCACGTTCAGCGTGCTCGACTCCCGCCAGTACCGCGACGACCAGCCGTACAACGACAAGTCGCAGGTGTCGGGTCCCGACCAGTGGAAGACCAACATGCTCGGCGACGAGCAGCACGCGTGGCTGGAGAAGGGCTTCGACGAGTCGAAGTCGGCGTGGAACGTCGTGCCGCAGCAGATCTACTTCGCCAGCATGGACGAGGTCGAAGGCGAGGATCCGGGCGGCTACAACGACGGCTGGGACGGCTACCGCGCCTCGCGCGACCGCATCCTCGGGTACGTCGAGGAGAAGGGCATCGACAACGTCGTGGTCCTCACCGGCGACGTCCACAAGCACTGGGTCAACGACCTGCGCCGCGACTTCGAGAAGCCGGAGACCGCGGTGGTGGCCAGCGAGTTCGTGACGACGTCGATCACCTCCAACGGCGACGGCACCGGTACCAACGACCCGGGCTCGGTCATCCGGAGCGAGAACCCGCACACGAAGTACCACTGCGACCGCCGCGGATACGTCTCCTGCCACGTGTCGAGGGACCGCTACGTCGCCGACTACCAGGTGGTCGACTTCGTCTCGAAGAAGGACGCACCGATCCGTACCGATGCGTCGTTCGAGATCGAGGCCGGCACGCCGGGCGTTCGGCAGCGGTGAGGCCGCGGCGACGCGTGTTTTCCCGGCCGAGAAAAGACGTCGCCGGAGTCGGCCGGTAACCGCGACTCTCGTGGACACCGGGCAGGGAGCCCGGTGTCCATGAGGGGAGAAGCATCATGCGAAAGCACGCACTGGCCGGTGCGGGAGTGGGTCTGCTGTCGGCGCTGGCGATGGTCATGGGGCCGGCGACGGCAAGCGGAGCGGAAGGAGGGAAGCTGGACTCCGTTCGGGACCGATCCGCTGCCACTGCCCCGGATTGCGGGTCCACGGCGGGGGACAAGGACCACAGCACGTATCCGAAGCCGTTCGACGGAACCACCAACATCCGTAGTGGACCGTCGACCGGATGTGGCGTCGTGACGCAGGTGGGTTCGACCAACAAGGCGGACTATCACTGCTTCGACGTCGGCAGCGACGGGAAGACCTGGACGTTCATGCGTGTCAAGCACACGGCGTACGGCTGGGTGCGCGACGACGTGCTGCGGGACGGCGGCAGTAACAAGGTCTGCTGATAGCCGATTCCAGCTCGGCAAGCGTGTGGGAACGTCCATCGTGGATGTTCCCGCACGCTTGCGTGCGCTGGGTCCGGTGCTCAGGCGTACGCCGGGATCCGACCCGCGAGCAGTGCCTTGCCGAGTTCGCTGACCCGGTGAACGACGGCGTTGCCCTGCCGCTCACTGACGACCAGGCCCGATTCGCGCAGGCAGGTGGCTTGCTTGCTGGCACTGCCTGCGGAGATGCCGACTCGGTCGGCCAGTGCGCTCGTCGTGTACGGCTTGCGGAGCACGAGCAGGCAGGCCGCACGATTCGGGCCGAGGAGGGCCTCGAGGTGGCGCACGTCGTCGTCGCCGCGCTCCGGATCGGCGGGCGTGGCCGGATACACGAGTGTGGGCGGGAGCTCGGGGTCGATCAGGCTGATCGGGTTCGGCCAGCAGAAATGACTGGGTACCAGCGTGATTCCGCGTCCGCCGAGGTGCAGGGTGCGGTCGAGCGCGTACCGAACCCGGAGCACCTCGCCGTCCCACCCGAGTACGCCGGGGATCCCGGACAGCAGGCCGCCGACCCCCGCCGAGGATAGTGTGCGCATCCGCCGTGCGCGGTCGGCTCGCACGTCGTCCTGCACCGCCGACCACCGTGGGCGGACGAGTAGGTCGTAGGCGCCGTGTAACGCGGCTGCGACCTCGGTGAGCATGCCGCGGTCGCCTGCGGCGAGGTCGCGGATCCAGGACGGTGCGGGACGCGAGGCGAACACCGACCGCAGGTCCCGCTCCAGCAGGGTTCGCCCGGTGCAGACGATTCGTTCGCACCCGGTCTCGATGTCCGGGATGTCCGCGGTCGGCGTGAGGAAATCGGGGAACGTGCCCTGTGCGGGTACGAGGGTGCAGAGTGGGCCGAGGAGAGCTCCCGCGCCGTCGTGGCCGTGGATCCGGTGGCGTGTCTCGCGGTGCCAGGCGCTGTAGCGCGTATCCGGCGCGGGGTCCTGGATCTGATGCAGGCTCTGCACGAGTTCCCACATCAGGTCGGGTCGGTCCGCGACGCGCACGCATTGGAGGTCGTCGCGGGTGAAGACGATGCGCAACGTCATGCCCTCTCCCCCTCGAGCGGCGACACCGACGAGACCGCCCGGCCACGACGGCCCGTCGGCGGTGCGCGGCCGCTGTCTGCCTCCCCCTGCGTGGCGGACAGCGGCGAGCGACGCGTCCACGTTAGCGCCACGGCGTTAATGGGTCAACTTCGTTATGTACCATTACGCACATGGTCGAACCGGGACCGCTGGTCGGGGAGCCGTTGGCGCTCGATCTGGTGAATACGCGAGCACGGCTGCCGGACCAGGAACTCGACTTCCTCGCCGATCTGGCCGGACTGCGACGCTGGCTGGACTGTCAACGGGAACGCCTGTCGACGATGCCGGCGTCGCTGATCGACGCGCCGGCGAAGGCCGACCTCGCCGCTGTCCGGGACCTCAGGGAGCACGCCGCGACGGCGATCGCGCGTGCCCGCCGGGGCGACCAGCCCACGGCCGGAGACGTGCGTGCGATCAACGAGGCGATGCGTGCCGCTCCGCTACGCCGTGAGCTGGTCCGCGAGGGCGAGGGGAGGGCGAAGCTCACGGCCACCCACGACGGACCTCGCGGTACGCGGGTCGCTGCGGCCCTTGCCGAATCCGTGGCCGAGCTGCTGGCCGACGAGCGGGTGGAGACCGTGCGCAACTGCGCGGCCGATTTCTGCGTCCTGCTGTTCCTGCCCGCACACCCGCGGCGCCGGTGGTGCAACCCGGCGATCTGCGGCAACCGCGTGCGCGTGGCCCGTTTCCACGAACGTCGGAGGTCGCGCTCCGGCCGATGAGCCGGGCAGCCGGATGCGACGGACGTCCGGCGCGGTGCAGTCGCGTGCGCAGTCGTCGGCCGCGTGTGCTGTGTGTCAGCCTTCCACCGTCGTGTCAGACGTTGCGCAGCACCGACACCACGACGCCGAGGATCACCGCGTCGTCGCCGTCGATGACCTCGTAGTCGGCGTTGCGCGGTTCGAGCAGTACGTGACCGCCGCGTTTGCGGTACACCTTCACCGTCGCCTCGTCGTCGAGCATCGCGGCGACGATCTGACCGGAATGCGCCTCGTCCTGGCGGCGCACCACGACGATGTCGCCGTCGCAGATCGCCGCGTCGATCATCGACTCGCCGCGCACTCGCAGCCCGAAGACGGTGCCGCGGCCGGTCAGCTCCCTCGGGAGCGAGAGCATGTCGTCGGCGTGCTCCTCGGCCAGGATCGGCGTACCCGCGGCGATGTCGCCGACGACCGGCACGGGCACGGAGTCCTCTGTGGACTCCGGTTCGGCGGTGCCGCGCAGGAACGCCCTGACGTCGATGGGACGCGACACCGACGGGCTGCGGCGCAGGAATCCCTTGTCCTCCAGTGCCGCGAGGTGTTTCGAGACCGAGGACGACGACCGCAGCCCGATCGCCTCGGCGATCTCCCGGGTGGTGGGTGCATAGCCGTCGGCCACGACCCGGTCGCGGATGGTGGCCAGGATGCGTTGCTGTCGCTCTGGCAGTGCCGACGTGTCGAGGTCGCCGAAGAGGTCGTGGTCGCCGTGGATCGTCACGGGCGGCATCGTAACCGCCGGTGATCGAACCCGGACGCGGCGCCGCCGATTTTCCGGCCGTCGACCGGGCCAGGGCGTGTACGCAGCGTCGTCACTCTGCATTTTATGAGCCGATGCGAAATGTTAAGCCCGGTGCTTGACTCGGGTGTTCGACTGCTGTTGAGAGTGTTCATAATCGAACTGAAGGCAATTCGATCACGCCGCATCCGGTGATTTATCAACGGTTTGACTCGGTCCATTTTGGCGCTGCTCACCTGCGAAAACTACTGATAAGATACGTCCGAACGGGTGATGCACGACCGGGGGAATCTGGCTACCTTGAATGGCGTGCGTTCGTGAGGGGTCGCTGATCGGGCGAACGTCGGGAACGAACGCTGATCGATTTCCGATCGAGTGATTCGGTTTTGGACGGGGCGTTGTGGTCGACCGTTCGGTTCGAGGGGACCGTCGGCGGGGCGACGCCCGCATGATTGAGGGGGAGCACTACATCTATGAGTCATGAGATCGCGGTCGGCTCGGGGCACAGAGGCACGCCGCACCGAAGCACGGGGCACCGGACGTCGGGTAGTCGGAACGCGGAACACCGCAACACCGAACACCGGAACGCGGGCCGTGGAGATCCTCGGTACGGACGGCCCGAGCGCCGGGATTCGGGGTACGGCAACGACGAGCCGGTGGGGCAGCACGTGCGGCTGCGGCGAACCCGGCACGGACGTGGTGTGGAGATCTGCGAGATCGGCGGGGAGTTGGACCTGCTCACCGCGCCGATCGTGCGCCGGGAGCTGGACACCGCCGCCGACCAGGGCCGGCATCGGCTGGTGATCGACATGTCGGCCGTCGAGTTCTGCAGCGTGGCCGGCGTCGAACTGCTGTTGCGTGCCGCCCGGCGCGCCACGGACGGGGACGGCACGATCGCCGTGGTCGCGGGCAGGCAGGTGCGCCGGGTGGTGCGGTTGGTCGCGCCGGACGGCCCGATCGTGTGGTTCGACTCCGTGTGCGATGCAGTGCACCACGTCGCAGGTGACCGCAACCTCGCCGCGAGCGGGCTGGCCGGCATCGATCTCGACAGCACTCAGCGTGGCCTGCGCAGGTACGTCGAGGTCGTCGCCGCGGGACTCGGGCTCGAAGCGGCGGCCGCATGGTCCGACGTCGACGACCGCACCGCCACGGCTTACATCGCGCTCGACGGGGAACTGCCCGGTATGGAGGGCCGCGAGGTGGCACTTGTCTGGGACGGCCGCACCGGCTGGGCGGTGGGCGCGGAGACGCACTCCGGCGAGGACCTCGTGATCCGTGCCTGGTACGGCGCGGAGCTGCTGCCGGAGCCGGATGCGGTGGTGCGCTTCGTGAGGGAGCTGACCGGGGGCAGGCCGGTCGGACTCGACGTACCCCCGGAACCCAGCGGACACCCGCACGCCGCGCAGATCGTGCGCGCCCGATTGCAGGCCGCCGCGTGGTCGGACCGGGAACCGCACATGCCCGAGGTCGACGTGCCGGAGCAGGGTGCAGCCACGCCGCTGTGGCACGAAGGGGTCGGCTGACGCACGGTGCCGGCTGATGAACGGAGCCGGCTGATGAACGGTGCCGGCCGACCGGCGCGGGGGCGGTCGGCCGGCACCCTGCTTTCGTCCCGGCTCGCCTGCACTCACCCAGCGAGTGCGAGCTCGCCTCGGACCGGCCGCTGCGGCTCAGGCCTGGGCGCGCAGCCGCGGCAGGATGTCCTCGCTGAGCTGGCCGAGGAAGCGTTCCTGGTCGTGGCCGGGTCCGTGGAACACGAGGTGGTTGAACCCGGCGTCGAGGTACGGCTGGATCTGCTCCATGGCCTGGTCGGGGTTCGAGGCCACGATCCACCGTTTGGCGACCTGGTCGATGGGCAGTTCGTCGGCCAGGCGTTCCATTTCCTCGGACGAGGTGACGCTGTGCTTCTGTTCCGGGGTGAGTGACAGCGGGGCCCAGAACCGGCAGTTCTCCAGTGCCCGGTCGGGTTCGCGGTCGTAGGACATCTTGATCTCGATCATCCGGTCGATGCCCGCCGCGTCGCGTTCGGCGGCCGCCGCGCCGTCGGCGACCGCGGGCTGGAGCTTGTCGGTGTAGAGCTCCATGCCCTTGCCGGAGGTGCAGATGAACCCGTCGCCCGCGCGGCCCGCGTACTTGGCCACGACGGGTCCGCCCGCCGCGATGTAGACCGGCACGGGCGTGTCCGGGCGGTCGTAGATCTTGGCGTCGACGAGCGTGTAGTAGTCGCCCTCGAACGAGACGTTGTCTTTCGTCCACAGCTCACGGATCAGCCGCACCGATTCGCGCAGCCGGGCGAAGCGCTCCTTGAACTCGGGCCACTCGCGGCCGGACACGGCGATCTCGTTGAGCGCCTCGCCGGTCCCCGCGCCGAGGATGACGCGGCCGTTCGAAAGCAGCGACATCGTGGCGAACGCCTGCGCGATCACGGCGGGGTTGTAGCGGAACGTGGGCGTCAGCACGCTGGTGCCGAGCTGCACCCGGTTGGTGCGTTCGGCGACCGCCGACATCCACGTCAGCGCGAACGGGGCGTGCCCGCCCTCGTGCCGCCACGGCAGGAAGTGGTCGGACACCCAGGCCGAATCGAGCCCCAGCTCTTCGGCGCGTACCGCGAACTCGACCAGGTCCCGCGGCCCGAACTGCTCCGCGGACGCCTTGTAACCGACTTTCAGATCCATCGAGAGCCTTTCGACCTAGAGAACCGCGTTTGCTGGCACCGTCCAACGTAATGATCTTTGCGGCACCGTGCGCGAAACGCACGTCACAGCGGGCGCTCCAGCGCACCGGACGCGCGGCCCGCCCGGTGCGGGTTCCCGGTCGTCACGGGAGCAACCCCGATTCCCGGGCCAGGGAGACGGCGTGGGTGCGGTTGGTGGCACCGAGTTTGCGGGCGATGCTGCGCAGGTAGGCCTTGACGGTGTTGGGTCGGAGTCCGAGCTCGGCGGCGATGTCGCCGTTGGCGGCGCCCGTGGCGACGAGCTGCAGCACGTCGAGTTCGCGGGCCGACAGCACGCCGTCGGCCGCGGGCTGCGGGGCGCCGTCGTCGCCGGCCGTGATGCGGTGCAGCCGCTGCGAGACCTCCCGGAGCCGCCGGCGCGCCTGCGGGTCGCCGACCAGGGAGATCGCCTCGTCGAGGTCCCTGCGCGCGTCGGCGACGGCACGGTGATCGCGGGTGGCGGCCTCGTCGTAGGCGGCCGTGCGCCTGCGGACCTCGACGCCGACGGCGAGGTCGCGTTCGATGCGGCGGGTGTGCTCGACGGCCCGTGCCACGATGCGGTCGCCGATCGCCACGTCGTCGCGCTGCGCCAGGTACAGCAGGCCGACGACCGTCTCGCCGGCCCGGATCGGCACGGCGAACACGGTCTCGATGCGTTCGGGCGCGACGGCGCGGTCGTAGGCGTGCACGATGTGGGCGGTGTTGAAGTAGTCGCGCACGACCAGCGGTCTGCCCATCGAGAACACCTTGCCGCCGAGTCCGTATCCGGCGCGGACATGCAGGTCACGCAGGGTGTGCCCGAGGTGGCCGTCGAGATGGCGGATGGTGATCGCATCCCGCGAACCCGGCGCGAGGCTGCCGCCGAAGGTCAGGTCCACCGCGCACGAATGCCGCAACGAGCGCACGCTCGGTGCGAGCAGCCGGTCGAGTTCGGCGAGCAGGTCGCCGGGCACCGTCGCGGGGCCGGCCCCGCGGCCACCACCGGGAGGGACGGGATACGTGCCTGGCATGGCCACCACCTTTCCTCGCAGGTCGTCACCGGGGCGCGGCGGCGGGCCCCGTTACCCACGAAAGAACGTAGCCCGAATCGCGCGCTGTGGCGATCGTCAGGTGGCGCCGCGCACCGCGCGGACACGCGCCTGCGCACGGCGCATATCGACCGGCAGTACAGCGCACGACAACGGAGTCGAGGAGAAGAATGGGCACCACACCTGCGGCGGCCGAGCCGGAACACGGACGGGCCGAGTACGGGCGGGCGGAGTACCGGGCCGACGACGCGTGCGCGGCCGAGCTGCTCTGCGATCGGCATCCGGCCGATGCGGTCGCGTTCCGGGTCGTCGAAGCGGACCTGACCACCCGTGAGCTCACGTTCGGCGAGCTGACCGCGCAGTCGCAACGGGTCGCCGCGATGCTGGCGGACCTGGGCGTCGGGCGTGGCGACGCCGTCGGGGTGCTGATGAGCAAGTCGGCGGAGCTGCCCGCGGTCCTGCTCGGCATCTGGCGGCTCGGGGCGGTGCACGTGCCGCTGTTCACGGCCTTCGCCAAGCCCGCGATCGACATGCGGCTCGACGGCAGCGGGGCCCGCGTGGTCGTCGCCGACGCGGATCAAGCGCCGAAACTCGCCCAGGAGGACGGGCAGCCCGCCGAGCGGCGGGTCGTCCAGGTCGGCGGAGAGGCTCCGGCGGCGCCCGGCTGGTATCGGTTCGAGGACCTCGTGGCCGCAGCGCCTGCCGAACCGGCGGTCGAACCGGCGCGCGTGGGCGGCGACGGCACGCTGATCCTGCTGTTCACCAGCGGCACGACCGGGACTCCGAAGGGCGTTCCGGTGCCGGTGCGGGCGCTCGCGTCGATGGAGCGGTACCTGCTCGACGCCCTAGACGTGCGTTCCGAGGACGTCTTCTGGAACGCCGCGGATCCGGGCTGGGCGTACGGCCTGTACTACGCGATCCTCGGACCGTTGGCGCTGGGCAGGCCGAGCATCCTGCTGCACGCCGGGTTCTCGCCCGCGCTGACGTGGCGGATCCTCGATCGGTTCGGGGTCACGAACTTCGCCGCGGCGCCGACGATCTACCGCGCGCTGCGGGGCGAACCGCCGCAGGAGGCCGTGTCGGTGCGGCTGCGCTGCGCGTCGTCGGCGGGCGAGCCGCTGACGCCGGAAGTGGTCGCCTGGGCCACCGACACGCTCGGTGTCGAGGTGCGCGACCACTACGGGCAGACCGAACTGGGCATGGTCATCGGCAACGCGTGGCGACCGGAGCTCAAGGCTGAGGTCACGCCGGGCTCCATGGGGTACCCGCTGCCCGGCTGGGCGTGCGAGGTGCTCGCCGACGAGGTCGACGAGGTGGTGCCGGACGGCACGGTCGGCAGACTCGCCGTCGACACCCACGCCAGCCCGTTCATGTGGTTCGACGGTTACGCGAACGCCCCGGAGCGCACGGCGCAGCGGTTCAGCGCGGACGGCCGCTGGTACATCACCGGAGACACCGCCTACCGCGATTCCGACGGCAGGCTCTACTTCTCGTCCCGGGACGACGACGTGATCATCATGGCGGGCTACCGCATCGGCCCGTTCGACGTCGAGAGCGTGCTGGTCGGCCACGAGGCGGTGCTCGAGGCGGCCGTGATCGGTGCCCCCGATGAACTGCGCGGTGAGGTGCTGGAGGCATACGTCGTGCTCAAGCCGGGCACCGAGCCGTCGCCGGAACTGGAGCAGCAGCTGCAGCAGCGGGTCAAGCGCGAGTTCGCGGCACACGCCTACCCGCGCCGCGTGCACGTCGTCGACGAGCTGCCGAAGACGCCCAGCGGCAAGATCCAGCGGTTCAAACTGCGCCAGGAGCGCGCCGGGAAGTGACCGCGGAGCCGGGCCCGCCGGTGGTGCGGGCCCGGCCCGGCAGTGTCGGGTGCCTCAGCGCAGCCGCGGCAGGTGGCCGTCCCACGGTGCGGCGACCTCGAGCGAGCGGGCGAGGCGGAGCAGCAGCGCCTCGCTCGCGAGCCTGCCGACGAACTGCACGCCCAGCGGCAGCCCTTCGGGAGTGAGGTGCAACGGCAGGCTCATGGCCGGGCGCCCGGTGAGGTTGGCCAGCTGGGTGTAGGGGACCCAGCCGAGGTTGTTGCGGACGACCTGGTCGACGATTCCCGTGCGGCGCAGCACACCGAAGCTCTTCGTGCGCATCATCGCCTCGGCCAGCCACTGCAACGGGGCCGGCATGTTCAGCGAACCGGTGCGGATCGGCGGTTCGCCGAGTGCAGGCGTGAGCAGCAGGTCGTGGCTCGTGTGGAAGCGGGCGAGCGCGGCGACGTGGTCACGGCGGCGTTCCTGCGCGGCGAGCAGTTCGGTGGCGGAGAACCCGCGGCCGAGCTCGGCCATCATGCGGGTGTCCTGTTCGAACGCATCGTCGCCGGCTCCGGTCTCCCGCTTGATGCGGGCGACCTCGTTGGCCTGGCGGACGAACCACACGGTGAGGAAGTCCTGGCCGAGCTGCCGGTCGTCGTAGGGCGGCTCGACCTCCTCGACGTGGTGGCCGAGGTCGGTGAGCAGCTGGGCGGCGTGCTCGACGGCCCGCACGGCCTCGGGGTGGACCTTGTCGCGCAGCGAGGACGCGGCCGTGTAGCCGATCCGCAGCGGTCCGGTCGGTTCCTCCAGTTGTGAGAGCAGCGGCCGGTCCGGGACGGCCGGGTGGTACGGGCTCATGTCGTCGGGGCCGGCCAGCACGTCGAGCATCGCGGCGGTGTCCCGCACGGTGCGGGAGACGACGCCGTTGGTGGCCAGCCCGCCCAACGGCTCGCTCTCGTCGGGGCCGGAGGGGACCAGACCTCGGCCTGGTTTCAATCCCACGAGGCCGGTGCACGCAGCGGGGATGCGGATCGAGCCGCCGCCGTCACTGGCCCCGGCGACGGGGACGATCCCGGCCGCCACGGCCGCCGCGGACCCGCCCGACGAACCACCCGGGGTGCGGTCGAGTGCCCACGGGTTGCGGGTGGGGCCGAACAACAGGGGTTCGGTGACGCCCTTGGCCCCGAACTCCGGCGTGTTGGTCTTGCCGAACACGACCAGGCCCGCGTCGAGCCACCGCTGCACCACGGTGTCGTTGCGCTCGGCCTTCGTCCCGGCGAGCGCGCGCGAGCCGTCCGCGGATGGTTCGCCCGCTAGCTGCTGGTGGAGGTCCTTGAGCAGGAACGGCACCCCGGCGAACGGCCCGGAGAGCTGTTCGGTGACGCGCCGGTCCGCGTACTCGTCGAGGCGGGTGCAGATCGCGCCTACCCGCGGATCGACAGCGTCGGCGCGGTTTCTCGCCGCGGCCAGCAGGTCGTCGGGTTTCACCTCGCCCGAGGCGACCAGCTCCGCGAGGCCCAGCCCGTCGTGTGCGAGGTAGTCCTGCTCATCCACGGCTTGCTCCTTGTCGATGGGTACACGCTGAGACGATCATGTGGCCGTACGGCCGGCAACCGGTGGGTTGTCGTCAGGGAAAGGACACGATCTTGCCGTCCATGGTCTTGGCGATGTCGTAGTCCTCGGACGGAGTGATGATCCAGTACTCGCCGGTGATGCCGTGGGTGTTCGACAGTTTGGACTCCCGGTCCTCGGCCACCGACTTGAACGATGCGATGTCCGCGTCGCGGCTCTCGGCGTCCGAATAGAGGAACAGCAGGGTCGAGCCGTCGCAGGTGGCGGTCGCCGTCCATCGGCTGGGCCGGTTCGTGTCGTCGGACAGCTCGAAGTCGTCGCAGCCGCCGCCGGCCTCGACGTACGCGTCCCGTAGCGCGTCGATGTCCTCGACGGGGCCGCCGCAGGCGGACACCGTCGCGAGCACGGCTACCGCCGAACCCGCGAGGGCGAGAGCCGTCTTCATGGTCATGTTCTCGCAATACCGTACCGGTGAGACCGGTTACCGCGTGTCTGCGGCATCGAGACGTTCTTGTGACGGAACGGGTTCGCCGATCGATACGTCGACTCGGCCCCGGGAGGGTCGCGACCCCGCTATCGTGCAAATCCGACTGTCGTGATCATGGCGAACGAAAGGTGCACGTGGAGCTGTTCGGGGGCCGCTACCGGGTCGGTGATCTGCTGGGCCGTGGCGGGATGGGGGAGGTTTACCGGGCCGTCGACACCGTGACCGACCGGCCGGTGGCGTTGAAGCTGCTGGCGGCCTCGGCCGACGAGCACCACGCGGCCCGGTTGCGGCGGGAGGCGCAGCTGGCGGCGCGGCTGGCCGACCCCCACATCGTGGAGGTGTACGGCACAGGGGCCGATGACGACGGCCGCCACTACGTGGCGATGCGGCTCGTGGAGGGGACGGACCTGCGGCGGCTCCTGGCGCGCGGTCCGCTCGAACCCCGGCGTGCTCTGCGGCTGCTCGAGCAGGTGGCCGCCGCGCTCGACACCGCCCACGCCGCCGGCATCGTGCACCGGGACGTGAAGCCGTCCAACATCCTGATCGGCCCCGACGACGATGCCCACCTCACCGACTTCGGTATCGCGCGGCAACTGGAGTCCGACGACAGCAGGCTCACCCGCACGGGCAGCTACGTCGGCTCGCTCGACTACATCGCCCCGGAACAGCTGCGGGGCCGGGACGTCACCGGTGCCGCCGACGTCTACGCGCTGGCGTGCGTGTTGTACGAGTGCCTCACCGGCAAGGTGCCGTTCCCCGCCGATGATCCGGCGGAGAAACTGGCGGCACAGCTCAACGACCCGCCCGCCGCACCGTCGGTGTTCGATCCGACCGTTCCGCCCGCGCTCGACATGATCGTCGCCACCGGGATGGACAAGGAGCCGTCCCGGCGGTTCGCCACCGCAGGGGAACTGCTGGCCGCCGCGACCGCCGCGTTCGCCGACGAGGAGGCTCTCGATCCGGTCCCGGACGCCGACGTCACCGCGCCCGGTGGCTCGGCGGACCCGGCGCGGGAGGCGCTCATGCGGGCGATCGTGACCGTGTCCGCGAGGCGCAGGGAACCCGCCGTGACCGGCGCCGTCGTTTCCTCGGACACGGCCGATCCCGCGGACAGCGCATCGTCGGGCAGCGCGTTGCCGGGCAATGCATCGTCGGACAGCGCGTTGCAGGGCAATGCATCGTCGGACAGTGCATCGCCGACCAGTGCCGACCCGGAGGCCGCGGGCGTCGGCGAGGTGTGCCCGTATCCGGGGCTGCGCAGTTTCGGCACCGGAGAATCCGCCTGGTTCCACGGCCGTGACGCCGAGATCACCGATCTGCTGGTCCGGCTGACCGCCGACGGGCCGGGTTCGGGGCCGCTCGTGGTCGTCGGCGCGTCGGGAGCCGGCAAGTCCTCACTGTTGCGGGCCGGTCTGTTCCCGGTGCTGGACGAGGAGCGGGTGCCGTGGCAGCGCGTCGTGCTCACACCCGGGCAGCGGCCGGTCGACACGCTCGCCGTCCGGACGGCCGCGGTGACCGGTGCCGATCCGGCCGCACTCGCCGCGTCGATCCGGCGGAACCCGGAGTCGTTCGGGCAGCACTGCCGGCCGGATGCGGCCGGGGCGCCACCGATGATCGTGGTCGACCAGCTGGAGCAGCTGTTCACCGACGGGGCGAGCTACGACGAGCAGGTCGCGTTCGCAACGGCGCTGGCCTGTGCCCGGCCCGCGGTGGTGCTGCTTGCCGTGCGGGCCGACCACGTCCCCGACTGCATCGCACTGGAACCGCTCCGGAGCGCGCTCGACCACCCCTTCGTCGTCGGTCCCCTCGGCATCACCGAACTGCGGCAGGCGATCACGGCTCCCGCGAGGGACGCGGGCCTTGCGGTGGAGACGGGGCTGGTGGACCGGCTCATCGCCGACGCGGGCGCGCGGGACGGCTCGCCCGGCGAACACGGCGTGCTGCCCCGGCTGGCGCACGCACTGCGGGAGACGTGGAACAACCGGTCGGGCGGTGCGCTGACGCTCGCCGGGTATCAGGCCACCGGTGGTGTAGACCGCGCTGTCGCCGTGAGCGCCGACCGGCTGTACCAGCGCCTGGACGGTGGCCGTGCCGAAGCGCTGCGGACCACGCTGCTGCAGCTCGTGAAGGTGCAGTCCGACGGCGGCCTCGCACGGCGCAGAGCAGATCGTGCCGACGTGGACGAGCAGGCACTGTCGGACCTCCTCGCGGCACGTCTGGCCGAAGTGGACACCGAGGGAGTGCGGCTTTCCCACGATGCGCTGCTGACCGCATGGCCACGGCTGCGCGAGTGGGTCGAGGCGCAGCGGCAGGACATCCTCGTCCGGCAGCGGCTCGACGAGGCGGCAGTCAACTGGCGGGAAGGCGAGCAGGATCGCGGCGATCTGTATCGCGGCGCCCGGCTCGCGACCGCGCTCGAATGGGCCGACGGCCGGGAGTTGACGGAGAACCAGCGGGCGTTCCTGCACGCGAGCCGCAGGGAACAGCAGCGGTCGACGCGGCGACTGCGAGGTGTGGCTGCGGGGCTCGCCGGACTGCTGGTCGTTGCGCTCGTCGCGAGCGCACTGGCCGTGAGCGGCTGGAACGACGCGGACCGGCAGGCGCAGGTGGCCTTGTCCCGGCAGCTCGCGGCCGAGTCGCAGGCACAGTCCGAATGGGACCCGGTCGGTGCGCGCCAGGCTGCGCTGCGCGCATGGCGGGCGGCGCCGACGGCCGAGGCACGCGGGGCGCTGCTCTCTGCCGACGCACTGCCGCGGCTGGGCGGGTTCGACTCCGGTCTCGACCCCGCCACCGTCGTCGATGTGAGCGACGACGGCGAACGGATCGCGGTCGCCGGAACGGGCGGCGAGTCCGGCGTCGGGGAGGTCGTCGTCCGGGACACCACGTCGGGAGAGCAGACGACGCTCGACACGAACCTCGACGCGGGGACAGTGCAGGCGGTGCGTTTCTCGCCCGACGGCTCGATGCTGGCCGTGGCCGCATTCGGCGACGGCGTGCGCGTGTGGGACGCGGCGAGCGGTGAGGCGATCACACCGATCCTGGCCGCAGCGGGCGGGGTGAGCGGGCCGATCGCGTGGCATCCGGACGGCAGTGGTCTCGTGGCGCAGGCGGTCGACGAGACCTCCCGGATCGGCGTGTGGGACCCGCGCACCGGCCGGCACCGCGGCTGGCTCGGCGAGCCGGCGGACGAGTTGGCCTACTCGCTCGCCTACGACGGGTCCCGCCTGGCCGTCGGCCGCATCGACGGCAGCGTCGCGCTGTGGGACACGACCTCGGGGAAACGCCTGCTCCGCAGCACCGCGCACAGCGACGCCGCGGGAGCCGAAGCCGGTGGTCTGCCGGTGGCCGTGGCGTTGTCGGACGACCTGCTGGCCTCGGCGAGTCAGCACGACAACGCCATCCGCCTCTACGACCGCGGCGACGGCTCGGCCGCCGGCCGGATCACGGATCGCACCCGGTCGTCCGACGACGTGGCGCAAGGGCCGTCGATCATGACGTTCTCCGGCGACGGCACGGAACTGCTCACCGCCACGGGCAGCCGCGTGATCGCCTGGGACCCGGTGGAGCGCACCCGGCTCGGCGAGCTGGCCGGAGGCCAGGGAGCCGGAACCACGGGCGGGATGACCGTCGCAGGACTTGCCGTGACGGCCGATGCGGCCACGACGGTCGCCGTGCGGCTCGGGGGCAGCGTCGTCGACTGGCGTCGCAGCACGCCGTGGTACGAGGCGCCGCGCGGATCGGTGCTCGACGTCGCGTTCGACCCTCGGGGCGACCGGGCCACGGCGGTCGACGGGACGGGTGCCGTGCACACGTGGGGAAGGCGGACCGGCAGGGCGGCGGGCGATCCGCGCATGCTGGACTCGTCGGGCATGGCCGTGGCCTACGCGCCTGACGGCACCCGCGTCGTCGGGGAGGCCCACGGCACACTCACCGTCACACCGCCCGACGGGGAGCCGGGGACGTTCACCGTGGGCGAACACTGGTTCCGGGGCGAACTCGCGATATCCCCCGACGGTTCCCTGCTGGCCGCGGCGAGCGAGCACCCCGGTGGTCCGAACGAGCCGGGCCGGGTGCACGTATGGGACCTCGGCAGCCGTGAACCGGTCGCGGTGCTCGAACTCGACGCGGGATCGGCGTCGGCACTGGCGTTCAGCCCGGACGGCAGCAGGCTGTCGGCGGTCAGCAGCAGTTCGGCGCTGCCGGGCGAGGTCGAGGGCAGCGGTTCCGAGGACGGCGGCGCGGGTACCGCGGTGACGTTGAAGACCTGGAGCCCGGACGACTTCGACGCGGCCCCCGATACCGCGCGCATCGAGGACGACATCACCGACGCCGTATACGCGCCCGGTGGCGAGAACCTCATCGCGGCGTCGGTGACCGGCCGGATTCAGGTGCGGGACGCCTCGGACGGGACGTTGCAGCGGGAGTTCGGCGTGCACCCGTCGGCCGTGCGGGCGCTCGAGCTGTCGCCGGACGGCACCACGGTCGCGACCGCGGCCACCGACGACAGCGCCGTCCGGCTGTGGGACCTCGAGGACGGCGAGCTCACCGCCAGGCTCACCTCGGGCCGTGGCTTCGAGGTCAACGCGCTCGCGTTCTCCCCGGACGGTTCGACGCTCGCGAGGGCGGGCACGGACACCACGGTGGCGTTGTGGCACGTCGACGCAGCTGCCGCGGCCCGCCACGTCTGCCGCGACCTCGGCGCAGCGGACGCGACTGCAGACAGCTGCGGCGGCGGCTGAAGCAGTGTAGGTGACCAGCAGAAACGCCGTGGATCCGGAACGTTCCGCTTCCGGCGGGTCGCCGGTTCGGCGATCGTTTCCGCGACGGAACACCGCGGCGGCGCAGCGCCGGTCGGGGTGTCGGGTGATGGAAAGGCGGGTCGTGATGACAGGCGAGAACGAGATCCGGGGCCGGCGGGAGGAAACGCGGTGGGATCAGCTGCGGCGGCAGCACCGGTTCACCCCGGCGCTGGTGATCGCGCTGGTGGTGCTCACGCTGTTCAACGGTTACGCGCTGGTGGCCAGCATCGTGTCCGTGGCGGACGAGTTCGAGCACGGCAGGGAGCTCGACGACCTGGCCACTCAACTCGGCCTGCTCGCGCTGGCAGAGGCGGTCGTGTGCCTGAGCGCGCTGGCCGCCGTGTGGCTGCGCCAGATGCGCGGCGTGCACATCTATGTGGGAGCCAAGGCCGTGGTCCTCGTGATCGCTGTCGCGCTCGCCCCGGAGGCCATCACGATGTTCGTCATGGTGCCGCTGCTGCTGGGCGGGGTGCTGTGGGTCGCCGCGAGTCAGGCGGGCTGGCGCGCCGACGGGTTCGGCCGTCCGGTCGAGAAGGCGTGACGCCGCGTGCGGGTCATCGTGCGCTCGCCCGAGCTGCACCCGGTCGCGCTGTCGGCCGGTGAGCGGCTGGTGTTCGGGCGCGCCCCGCATCGCGGCACTCGCAGGGCCGGCCGGTACACGGTCGCCGTCCCGGGATGCGGGCCGCACGTGTCGCGGGTGCTCGGCGACGTGCTGGTCGAACCGGCCGGCGTGCGGCTCACCTGGCGGGGTGCGAACGAGGCGATGCTGTCGAGCCTGTTCGACGCTCCCGGCGGGGCGCGCAGGGTCACCCTCGTCGACGGGATGTCGGTCGTGCTCGACGAGGGGAAGAACGAGCTGGTCGTGTTCGCCGGCCTCGAGGCGGCGGGCGGGCCGAAGGACCTCGCGCTCACGTTCATGGTGTCGGGTGCCGAACGGACCAGGGAGCTGACGGAGCTGTCCGGAAGCGACCTGCCGGTGCCGGAGGCCGCGGTGCCGACGGCGGAGGCGCCCGAGGTGCTGAGCCGCTACTCGAAGGTCTGGTACGTGGCGCTCGCGCTGACCGAGCCGCTGCTCACCGGAACCGACGACGAGCAGAGCGTACCGACCCATCAGGAGATCCATCGGCGGATCGATCACTGGCGGGAGGGCGACGCCTGGAACCTCGCAGACCCCAGGCGGGTCGACGAGGCGATCAAGAAGATCTCCCGCATCGCCTTCGGGGAGTCGCTCGATCCGTACGGGGCCGCACGGGACGGCAGGTTGTTCAACGCCCGGTTCGCAGTGGCCAAACGGGCGGCACAGCGCAGGCTCGTGACCGCCGAAGACCTCGACGAAGTGGAGCGCGCGGCGCGGCGACGCTCCGGCGGACGGCAATGACCGTCCGTCCTCACGGAAGGAACCTCATGGGAATCGGTAGCTGGGGCCGGCGCGGTGCGGCCGGGGTGCTGGGGGCGGCGCTCCTCGTCGTCGCCGGATGTGCGGGCGAAGGGGGGAGCGGCGGCGCTGCGGTCGAGCCGGTCACCTTCGACACCGGGCCGAAAACCACGGTGGCGGACGTGGCTCCGGAAGGCGACTGGCCTGCCGCGGCGCTGCACGACGAGCAGGTGTACCTGAACAGGCCGGGCGCGCTGGTGGTCTACGACGCCACCAGCGGCGAGGAGACGGCACGGGTGGAGCCGGAGGGGGAGCCGCTGTTCGACTCGGTGGATCCGACCGAGTACTACCGGCCGACTCCGGCGCTGGCCGACGTGGACGGCGAGTCGACCGTGCTGGTGGGCTTCGCCGTCGAGCCGTCGGGGGCCACGCAGCTCGACGTCGAGATCGTTGCCCTCGACGCCGCGACTGCGGAGGTGCGGTGGCGGGTCACGATCCCGGAACCTGCCGCGGCGCCCGTCGTACCCCAGAAGGACGCGTCCGTCCGCGTCCTGGGCGTCGAACGGGGCGTGGCTGTGATGAGCGTGGCCCATGACTCGGCGACGCAGGTGACGTTCGGACTGTCGCTTGCCGAGCGGGAGGTGCTCTGGGAGGACGACGAGGCCAGTGTCGTCGGCGTCGACTCCGGTGTCGCCGCGGGGTTCGGCTCGGACACGGTGGCGGGTATCGACGTCGAGACGGGGGATCATGCCTGGAAGAGCGAGATCGACCCGCAGCGGATCGGGGACGCCGGGTCGTGGATCCTCGTGACCGATGACGACGACAGGACCCGGCTGATCTCGGTCGAGGACGGATCGGAGAAGAGCCTCAACGAAGACCTGCTCTCCGAGGACACGATCTGCGACACCGACGATCATGCCTCCGTCGTCGTCTGCGCCGAGGAGGACGGCGCGGTGGTCGTGCTCGATCTCGACAGCGGCGAGGTCCTGTGGTCCGACGCCGACTTCCAGGGCAAGGTGAGGGGCCTGTGGCGCGGCGCGGTCTACGTCGAGCGCGGTGATTCGGCCCTTGCCCTGGGTGCGCGCACCGGCGAGGTCGTCGTCGACGACACGGGAGCGGCACCGGCGATCGTGAACGACCACGTCGGTCTGGACCAGCAGGGCACGGACGTCCGGTTCTACCCGGCCGGTGAGTGATCCGGTGCCGTGAGCACTTCGGGGACGCGCCTGCGGGGCATGCCTGCCGCAGGCGCGTTCTTGTTCGTGATGCCGCCGAGCCGTGGCGTCGACGGGTGTTCGCGCGCGGTCGTGTCGGTGCCCCGCCTCGGCGGCTCCCGTATCGGTGTCGCCGGATGCCGGATGCCGGATGCCGGATGCCGGATGCCGGATGCCGGCGTCGGGTGGGAGCCGCGCCGGCGTCAGGTGTCGGCGCGCCGGTGTCAGTCGTCGAGGTGGCCTTCGCGGCGGGCCTGCTCGACGATGCGGCGCACGTACTCCACGTCGCCGCAGTCCTGGTCCAGCAGTTCGGTGCGGCGGGCAGCCCACTTCTCGCCGAGGGCGAGCCGGGTCCGTTCGGCGACCTCGGTGCGCGCGGCCGCCAGGATGCTGAGCTCCTCCTCGGCGAGGTGGTGCGCGACCAGGTTGCTCAGCTTCTCGACCGCTTCGACGAACGTGGGCGTGTCGGTGCCCTTCAGATCCAGTACCCGGAGGAGGGCCTCGTTGCCCTCGGCGTGTTCCTCCTCGCCGTGCTCGACCTCGTGTTTCCCCACGTCGTCGGCTTTGCGCCGCAGCACGGGGTAGACGACCTCCTCCTCGGCGACGCTGTGGGCGACGTGGACCGCGGCGAAGGCGTGCCGCAGTTCGTCCCGGTCGCCGTCGCCCATCCGCAGCTGCCGCAGGAGCAGCTCGAATCGCCGGTGATCGTCGACGATGAGGTCCACGACGTCGCCGTGGGTGGGCCTGCCCAGATCGATCATGCTCACGCTTCCTTCGTACCGTGCGCACGCTCCGTTCGCACGTGATGTAAGGCATTGCCAGGCCTCGGCGCGCTCCGAGCGGAGGTCGATGGCACGGTCACCAAGTCTCGATGCCGCCGCGTGGGCATGTGGAAGAGCGTGGCCAGTGGCGTGAGCCATATACGGCTGATAACGTCAATAAGATGACCGGTCATCTTGGTTGGAGTTGCGAGTGATGAAGAATGGTGGGACCGCCTCGGTGCCTGCGGGAGTGGTCTACGACTCGGCAAGTTCGGGCGGTGTGGCAGGGATGGCCAGCCGCGCGATCATGCGGTCTTTTGGTGCCACGTCCTATGCGGCCTCACCGGTTCCGAGTCCGGCGGTCTTCCCTCCTCCGGCTGCGACACGGCTCGGCCGACCGGCGATGGCGCATTACGGCGTTATGATTCCCGATCTGCCCGAACCTCATCGCTTCCTGGCGAACATGACACTCATCGGCTATAGCGGCTTCCGGGCATGGGACGACGACAGTGTGCTACAGGGCACCGCACGGCAGACCGCGACCGTGTGTCACGGGACCGCGGCCACCACGGACGATCCGTTCAGTGCTCACGGGGAGGACGACTGTGAGTTCGCCGCGGACGGCAGTCTGTTGTGTTTCGGCGACTGTTTCAGGATCAGCGGTCTGTACCCGTCTTACCGTGTGGTGAGTGGTCGGCCCGGTTTCGGTGCTGATCTAGAGCTCACCGCGACCGGCGAGATCACCTGGTTCACGAAGAGTCCGCTGTACAGCCACATTTCCTTGCTGACCCGGTATCGAGGCAGCATCACCCATGAGGGCACCCGTACGGAGGTGTCCGGCCTATGCACCTACGAGTACGGAGCGGGCTTCGCGCCGTACATGATCGCGAAACGGCCGCTGCCGAAGCGCCTGAAGCTTCCGATCGACTACTTCACCTACCACGTGCTCAACCTCGACGCCGACACGCAACTGCTCCTGGTTGGCCTCGGGGCGTTCCGGCAGCAGCCGGCGTTGATCTCGGGGTATCTGCGGACTGCCGGGCAGGGCGTCCGGCGCCTCGGAACTTCGGCACGCTTCGAAGTGTTGGAGAGTCAGCCTGAGGCTCTGGTCGGGCATGACGGTGAAGCCATGGCCGTGCCGTCCCGATTCCGGTGGATCGTCCGCGACGGAAGTATGACGCTGGCGCGCCTCGAAGGCACGGTGGACACCCAGTGGCTCTATGCCGGCATGGGAAACATCGCCGGATACCGCTACGAAGGGGAGTTCCAGGGTCGCGACATCGCGGGCCAGGGATACCTCGAATACAGCGACCGTCGCCGTTGAGCGACTCGAGCGGAAGCCCGACACCTCGATGAAATCCGCACTAGGAGCTGTTTAGGAACGAGGGGTGCTGTAGGTAAGAGGAGAGGTCTCCGGTAGATGGATCAACGACCAAGAAGATCAACATCTATCCGGAGACCTCGATGGGAAGCGTATCGAGCGGTGCTCGTAAGGATCTGACGGACCGGCAATGGGTGGCGTTGCAGCGCGTGTTGCCGTCTCGGCCGGTGGTGGGTCGTCGGCCGAAGTGGACGCGGCGGCAGTTGCTGGATGGGATCCGGTGGCGGGTGCGGGTGGGTGCTCCGTGGCGGGACGTGCCGGAGCGGTATGGGCATTGGCAGTCGATCTACCAGCTGTTTCGCCGCTGGCAGCGGGAAGGTG
>NZ_JANBBF010000011.1 GCF_024648885.1 Prauserella salsuginis
ATGAGGTCTCCCACCCGTGATGGGTTAAGGCCCCCAAGAGATGATTGGGTTGATAGGCCAGACATGGAAGCGCAGTAATGTGTGTTTGAGTGGACTGGTACTAATCGGCCGAGGACTTGCCTACAAAGGTTGCTACGCACCCACTCTACGATCCTGAAACACCACACCACCCCACACACGTGGGTTGTGTGTGGGGAGACAACAGTCAGTGTGTTGTTTCGTAGTGTTTCGGTGGTGATAGCGGTAGGGGTACGCCCGGTCCCATTCCGAACCCGGAAGCTAAGCCTGCCAGCGCCGATGGTACTGCATCCGAAGGGGTGTGGGAGAGTAGGACACCGCCGAACTTAACATCAAAAAGAGAAGTGGGCGGGCCTCTCGGCTCGAGTCCCCAGTCGGGGATTCGCCGAGGGGCCCGCCCACTTTTTCACGTCCACACCCTTTTTTGTGTTGTGTCGACACCGTTGTCACACCACCCCTTCTTTTTTGGCGGTAACCCCCTTTCAGAATGGATTTCTGCTTTCGCAGAAAATCGGGATCGGTAACGTGCAGACGGGCGATGTGCAGACCATTGCGCCGACAACGATAATGTGCAGCGAGCGACTGCCGTGCGAACGAGAAGGGGCGGACGGCTCGGTCGGTCACTCCGACATCGGGGCGGATTGCCCCGTTGGTGAGCACGCGCGTCGTGGGAGGAACCGGTGAACAAGATCCGCACAGCCAGCCTGACGGTCGCGGCACTGGCCTTCACCGCGATGTTGGCGGGATGCGGAGCCACCGATGACGGCGCGACGTCCGCCGGTGGGACCGCCGAAACCAACCAAGCCGAGACGACGAACGCCCCGCCCAACGGAGCGGCACCCGAGACCGGCACCCCCAGCAGGAACGGGAACCCGGGGTCGTTGACGGTCGAGTCGACAGGCGACGGACCCTTCGGGTTGACCACCCAGGGCCGGCCCGACGGCCGAGCCGAGGCCCGGGCGGGAAAACTTGTCGTCGGCCCAGGCAGTTGCCTCGCCCTCGAATCCGGAGGACGACCTGAACTGCTGATCTTCGGAGACGACGCCGAGTTCGTCCTTCGCGGCGGCCGGCCGTCGGCGACGACAGCCGAGGCGGGCACGACAGCTGTCGGCGAACGCCTCGACGTTTCGGCGACGTCCGTGGCAGCGGACGACGTCACGGGAATTCCGCAGCAGTGCACGCGGGGCTCGACGCGGAACGTGCTCGTCGTCGACTGACCTGCCCCTACGCCCCCCGTGGCCGTTCGCGCGGTTTGCAGCGAACAAGTCGCAGTGGCTGACCACTCGCCGGCCGACCTTCCCGCCTCCGCTTCACCGACGACGCTCGGGCATAGACTGACCGCGTGAGTACGCGGATCCTGGTGGTGCAGCCGGACACGTCGGTACCTGTCGGCGCACTCGGCGACTGGCTGACCGAAGCGGGCGCGACGCTGGACGTGAAGCTGGCGGGCGTCGACGACATGCCGGCGGACGCCGACGGATACGACGGTCTCGTATGCCTCGGCGGCGGCATGAGCGCCTTCGACGACGAGACACATCCATACCTCGCCGACATTCGGCAACTGCTGAGCAGGACGACGGCAGCAGGCGTCGCCACGCTCGGCGTGTGCCTCGGTGGCCAGCTGCTCGCGGCCGCGACGGGCGGCATCGTACGGCCCGGACCGGAGGGGCCCGAGGCCGGGCCGCAGCTCGTGTCGAAGAAGGACGCGGCGTGGAAGGACCCGCTGTTCGCCGACCTCCCACTGATGCAGGACGTGCTGGAGTTCCACCGGGACGTCATCGACAGACTGCCCGCGCAGGCGACGCTGTTGGCGTCGACGCCGCTGTATCCGCACCAGGCGTTCCGCGTCGGCAGGCGCGCCTACGGGCTGCAGTTCCACATCGAAACGACCCGCGAGATCGTCGACGCGTGGGTGGCGCGATCCCCCGATGTGGCGGCCGTGGCGAAACCCGGCGCGTTCGACGCCGACACGCTGGACCGGATGCACGCCGACATCGACGAAACGTGGCGGCCGTTCGCGCGCCGGTTCGTCGACCTCGCGGCCGGCACGTTGCTACCCGCGGAGGACCCGCGACGCGGACTGCCTTTGGCCTGACTGCACCATCCGTGTTACCGGTCGCCGGACTACGGTAGGAGCCGATGGTAGACAGCGTTCGTCCCGCGGCCTCGACGGCCAGGTTCGGGTTCACCTCGGACCATGCCGCCGCCGAACTGCACGCCGCGGGGTGGTGGACCGACGCCGGACCTGTTCCCGACGCCGACTCGGTGCTCGCGGCGTTCGCCCACGCCCCGGACCCCGATCTGGCGCTGCGCACCATCGACCGCATCCGCGAAGCGGATCGTGACGGCTGGGCCGATCTCGACGCCGCGCTGCGCAGCGACCCGATCGTGCGCGGGAAGTTGCTCGCCGTCGTCGGCTCCTCGACGGCCCTGGGCGACTACCTCGTCGGCTCACCCGGTCAGTGGCGACGGCTCGCCGCCCCCACACCGACCGCCGAGTACGCCGCGCAGTTGCAGGCGTCGGTCCGTTCCGGCGGCGAGGTCATGGCCGGAGCCGAGGCCGAACAGGCGCTGCGGAGGGCCTACCGGGGGCTCGTACTGGAGATCGCGGGGGCCGACCTCGGCCACCTCGTCGAATCGCAGGTGGAGTCGGCGACGTTCGCCCGGACGACGCACGCGCTGACGGCTGCCGCCGACGCCGCGCTGCAGGCGGGACTGACCGTGGCCGAACACGAGACGCGCGGCGCCGGCGACGCCACGCTCGCCGTGATCGCCATGGGCAAATGCGGCGGACGCGAACTGAACTACGTCAGCGACGTCGACGTCGTGTTCGTCGGCGACGGCGATCTGCAGGTCGGCACTCGGTTGGCGACCGCGATGATGCGAGTCGTCGGCAAGGCGTGCTTCGAGGTCGACGCGGCGCTGCGCCCCGAAGGCAAGGCCGGTGCGCTGGTGCGCACGCTCGACGGCCACGAGGCGTACTACAAGAAGTGGGCGCGCACGTGGGAGTTCCAGGCGCTGCTCAAGGCCCGTCCCGCCGCGGGCGACCGCGAGTTGGGCCGTCGGTACGCCGAGCTCGTCGCACCGATGGTGTGGGCCGCGGCCGAGCGGGACAACTTCGTCGCCGACGTGCAGCACATGCGCCGTCGCGTGGAGAAACACATCCCCGCCGAGATCGCCGACCGGGAGTTGAAGCTCGGCCGGGGCGGCCTGCGCGACGTCGAGTTCGCCGTGCAACTGCTGCAACTGGTGCACGGGCGGGTCGACCACGACCTGCGGTCGGCCTCCACCCTCGACGCCCTCGCGGCACTCGGCACCGGAGGCTACGTCGCTAGGGCCGATGCCGAGGAGATGGCCGAGTCGTACGAATTCCTCCGTGTCCTCGAACACCGGCTGCAGCTGCGCGCGTTGCGCCGCACCCACCTCTACCCGGAATCCGACGACACGGTCGCACTGCGGTGGCTGGCAAGGGCCTCGGGGATTCGCTCGTCGCGGGCGCGGTCCCGCCCCGAACAGCTCGACCACGAGTTCCGCAAACACGTCGGGCGGGTCCGCCGCCTGCACGAGAAGCTCTTCTACCGGCCGTTGCTGGAGGCCGTCGCGCGGGTGCCCAGCGCCGCACTCCGGTTGACGGCGAAACAGGCGCAACAGCGGCTCACCGCACTCGGGTTCGCCTCGCCGGAAGGGGCGTTGCAGCACATCCGCGCGCTCACCACGGGCGTGAGCAGACGCGCGTCGATTCAACAGACGCTGCTTCCGGTGCTGCTGGACCTGCTCGCCGACACCCCGGAACCGGACGGCGGGCTGCTGGCGTACCGGCGCGTGTCCGAGGAACTGGCCGACACCCCGTGGTACCTGCGCGTGCTGCGGGACGAGGCGGCCGTCGTGGAGAACCTCGCGACGCTGCTGGGCACGTCACGGCTCGTGCCCGACCTGCTGGTGCGGGCGCCGGAGGTGCTGCACATGCTCGGCGACGCAGAACGTCTCCGCGGACGGCCACCCGCGGAGACGGCGACATCGCTGCGGGCGGCGGCCCGCAGGCAGCCGGGGCTGGACGCCGCGGTCGCGACGGCACGGTCGCTGCGCAGGCACGAGATGTTGCGCGTCGCGTGCGCGGACGTGCTCGGACTGCTGGACGTGCCGTCGGTGTGCGATGCCCTGTCGTCGGTGTGGGCGGCGGTGCTGCAGTCGGCACTGGAAGCTGCGACCCGGTACCAGCAGGCGCAGGCCGGTGGCGTGCCCGCGCGGATCGCTGTGATCGGCATGGGCAGGCTCGGCGGCAGCGAACTCGGCTACGGTTCCGACGCCGATGTCATGTTCGTGTGCGAGCGCACCTCCGACGCCACCGACGAACAGGCGCTCAAGTTCGCCACGACCGTCGCCGAGACGGTGCGCGGCATGCTCGGCGCCCCCTCCCAGGACCCGGCGCTGGAGGTCGACGCGAACCTCCGCCCCGAGGGGCGCAGCGGCCCGCTGGTGCGGACGTTCGAGTCCTACCGCGCGTACTACGAACGCTGGGGCGAGGTGTGGGAGTCGCAGGCGCTGCTGCGGGCACGGTTCCTCGCCGGTGACACCGACCTCGGTGATCGGTTCATCGCCGTGATCGACCCGTTCCGATATCCGGAGGGCGGGCTCGACGCGGCGAAACTCCGCGAGGTGCGCCGCATCAAGGCCCGCGTCGACACCGAGCGCATGCCGCGTGGCGCCGACCCGTCGATGCACACGAAACTCGGCCGCGGCGGGCTCGCCGACGTCGAGTGGACCGTTCAGCTGGCCCAACTGCGCTATGCGCACGAGGTTCCGCAACTGCGGACCACGTCGACACCTGCGGCGCTCGAGGCGATGGCCGAGAGCGGTCTGGCCGCCCGGGAGGACGTCGATGCGCTGCGCGAGGCGTGGTTGCTGGCTACGCGGGCACGCAACGCGGCGATGCTGGTCCGGGGCAAGGCCGTCGACCAGCTGCCGACCTCGGGGCGGGAGCTGACCGCGGTGGCGAGCGTGTTCGGTTACGGCGTGGACGACGACGCGGGGGAGTTCCTCGACGCGTATCGGAAGACGACCCGGCGGGCACACGCCGTCGTCGAGCGACTGTTCTACGAGGAGTGACCACTTCCGAAGGTGAGCGGCTGCTCACCTTCGGAAGACCGTTGTCAGGGGTGCCGCCTAGGGTGGCACGCGTGACTGAGCGTGAACCCTTCTCGATCCATGCCAAGGTCCGTACGTACGAACTGGACCCGAACGGCCACCTGAACCACGCGGTGTACCACCAGTACGGCGAGATCGCGCGCACCGAGCTCGCGGTCGCCGCCGGGGTCACCGAGGGGCTCATCAAGCAGGGCATCGGCATCGTGATGCTGGAGTCGCACATCCGGTTCCGCCGGGAACTGCGCTTCGGCGATGAGGCGACCGTGTCGTGCGTGGCCCGATTCGCGGAGGACAAGAAGGTCTTCTGGATGGACAACGTGATCACCAAGCTCGACGGCACCGTTTCCGCGGAGATCGAGTCCACCCTCGGCCTGATGGACCTGGACAAGCGCAAGCTCGTGCCCGGTCCGATGGAACGCATCCGCGACGCGGGCGTCGACCTGGACCTGCTGCGCGGCAGCTGACACACGCCCACCGGCCGGCGCCGGTGGCTCAGCGCGTCGGCTCAGCGCGTCGGCTCGGCGTCCGTCGCGGCCTCCTCGTCGGTCTCGTCGGCCTCCTGCGTGGCCAGCCAGGCGTCGCGGACGTCGTCGTCACGGCCGGACGAGGTCACCAGGCTGACCGCGACGGTGAGCAGGAACGATGCCGGCAGCCCGATCAGCACCTCCGACGACGTGGGCAGGTCCATCGCGAAGGCGATGCCGAACAGTACGGCGCCGCCGATCATCCCGGACCCGGCACCGGCCGCGGTGGTGCGACGCCACCAGATACCCAGCACCATCGGGGCGAAGAACGCGGACGCCAGCAGCGCCACCGCGGCGGTGTAGAGCACGATCAGGAACTCCGGCGGGTTGATCGCCAGCAGGATGCACAGGATCCCGACCACCCAGGTCGCGGCCTGTGTCACCCGGATGACTTCTTTCTGGCCGGCCTGCGGTCGCAGGATGCCGCGGTAGAGGTCGTGGCCGATCGCCGAGTTGCAGGCCATCAGCAGTCCCGCGGTGGTCGACATGATCGCGGCGAGTACGGCGGCGGCCAGCACACCTTGGCCGAGCGGGCCGAAGACGCGGTCGGCGAGCGTGAGGAAGATGGCGTCGGGGTCGGTGATGTCCGCGTTCGGCAGAAGCGTCGCTGCCGCCGGTACGAGGACGATCGCGACGATGAGCATCATGACGCCGTAGAGCAGCATTGCGGTGTTGAGGGAGACCCTCGCTGACCGGACGTTGCGCGCGGAGTAGACGCGCATGATCACGTGCGGGAGCACCGAGATCGCGGTCGCCCAGGTCAGGAAGGCTCCGACGTAGGACCAGACCGAGTGCGCGTCGGCCGCGCCGGTGAGTGCCGGGTAGGCCTCCAGGGTGGCATTCCATGCAGTCGGGAAGTCGCCCATCGCGCTGAATGCGGCGACGCCGAGACCGACCATGCACGAGAACAGCAGGATTCCCTGGAAGATGTCGTTCCAGGTCACCGACAGGAAGCCGCCGATGGAAACGTAGAGGACGAAGACGACTCCGGCGACCCACAGCGCGGTCTGGTAGTCCCAGCCGAGCAGATGGCCCGCGACGATGGCCGAGCCCTTCAACTGCGACACGATGTAGGCGCTGCTGGCGATCACAACGAGCACCGGCACCACCACCCGCATCATCGGGCTGTTGAACCGGGAGTTGAAGAAGTCCGGCACCGTGTACTTGCCCAACTTCCGCAGCGGACGGGCGACCAGCACCGAGGCCACCACGAACCCGACCGGGGCGCCGGCGACCAGGGCAGCGGCGAACGGGAACCCGAGCGCCAGGGCGCTGCCGACGCTCGCCATGACCGAGCCGCCACTGGCCAGGGACGCGATGAACGCCCAGGAGTTCACGAAGGTGCCGAGGCTACGGCCGGCGACAAAGAACTCGTCGGTGGAGTTGCGCACCCGACGGTAGGCGACCATGCCGATCGCGATGAGGACGAGGAAGTAGCCGAGGACGATCATCAGGGTCATCGCTCAGTCCCCTTTCGACCGCAGCGCAAGGATGAGACCGCCGACCGGTGCGGCGATCATGGTGAACCAGAGCAGCCAGGCGATGAGGGCGACGCCGGCGATCTCGATGCTGTCGAACAACGGTGTGAAGGCGATCGCGGCCAGCACGGTGATGCCGGACAACAGGCCGATCTCG
Source organism: Prauserella salsuginis (assembly GCF_024648885.1). Taxonomy (GTDB): domain Bacteria; phylum Actinomycetota; class Actinomycetes; order Mycobacteriales; family Pseudonocardiaceae; genus Prauserella; species Prauserella salsuginis. The sequence goes on from NZ_JANBBF010000011.1 coordinate 7,323, forward strand.
CCGCGGGTGGCGGTGGGCGTGGGACGGGACACGAGGGCCTCACTCTCGAGGGGCGCGGGGATTCGGGGCGCGGAGGGTTCGGGGCGAAGGGTTCGGGGGACACGGGTGGGTGGGGCGACGCGCCGACTCAGGTCGTTTCGTTCAGGCCGACCAGGCGCAGGAACATCGCGGTCAGATCGGCGATCACCTCGTCGCGGAGGCCGGGTTCGCTGCGGACGAGCGGTGCGAAGTTGGCGACCATGCCGCCACCGGCCCTGGCTATCGCGTTGGGCGAGGCCGCCGGAGCGAGGACGCCACGCTCCGTCTGCCGTCGGATGTAGCGCGCGGTGCGCTCCCGGGCTCGGGTGTGGAACTGCTCCCACAACGCCTCCATCTCCGGGTCCACCAGCGACTGGTGTTCCAGCACGGTGAGGAAGGCGAGGTTCTCGGTATAGGCGTCGAGATACGCGGCGTTGGTTGCCTCGGCGACGGCTCGGATGTCGTCGGCGTCGATGTCACCGAGGTCCTGTGCCGCGACCATCCGATCGCGGACCTGTTGGGCGACCACGCCGAACACCTCCTGTTTGGAGGCGAAGTAGACGTAGAAGGTGGTGCGTGAAACGCCTGCCTCCTCGGTGATCCGGTCGATCGTGGTGCGGGCGTATCCGAGGTTTTCGAAGGTCCGTTGGGCAGCGGCGACGAGGGTTGCCCGGGTGGCGCTGTCGGCACGGTCGTACTTCTCGCGGGTTGCCCATGGCTGATGTGTGACCACAGACACAATGAGAGTTGACATTGGCGTCAATGTCAAACGTATGGTGTGAAACAGCTCATGCCCTGAGCGGATCCGGGTCGAGCCACCACGACTCGATGCGGCGTTCACGACCAGCCCCGGAGGTCCTTCCGTTGTCGCCATCGGTGTCCCAGTCGCCGCTCCGGTCGGAGCGAGAGCCGGTCTCCCGGCCGGGTGTCCTCATCGCCAACCGTGGCGAGATCGCCGTCCGCATCCACCGGGCCGCTCGCGGGCTGGGCTACCGCACCGTCGCGGTCCACACCCCTGACGACCGGGAGGGGCGGGTGGTCTCACTCGCCGACGCCGCCGTGGCGCTGCCCGACGAGTCCGGCTATCTGGACGCCGAGCTGCTGGTCCGGGCCGCCGTCGAACAGGGCTGCACCCTGCTTCACCCCGGCTACGGCTTCCTCAGCGAGAGCGCCGAGCTCGCCCGGCTCTGCGACAAGGCCGGCGTGACCTTCGTCGGCCCGAGCCCGGAGACGCTGGCACTGCTCGGTGACAAGGCCCGCGCCCGGGAACTGGCGGTGTCGTTGCAGGTGCCGGTGCTGCCTGCTACCCCGGCAGGCGGCGACCCGGCCGAGGCCGCCGAGCTCCTGCAACGACTCGGCGACGACGGCGCGGTGATGGTCAAGGCGGTCGGCGGCGGGGGCGGCCGCGGGATGCGCATCGTTCGCCGCGCCGACGAACTCGACGACGCGTGGCAGCGGTGCCGCTCGGAGGCCGAGCGCGGCTTCGGCACCGGCGAGTTGTATGCCGAGCAGTACCTGTCCCGTGCCCGTCACGTCGAGGTGCAGATCATCGGCGACAGCGAAGGCGGCATCGCCCACCTGCACGACCGGGACTGTTCGCTGCAGCGGCGCCACCAGAAGGTCATCGAAATGGCGCCGAGCGTCACCCTCGCCGCCGCGCACCGGGAACCGCTGCTGGCCGCGGCCACGCGGATCGGCGCCGAGGTCGGCTACGCCGGGCTGGCCACCGTGGAGTTCCTGGTCGACGCCGATCACCCGGAGCGGTTCTACTTCCTGGAGGTCAATCCCCGGGTGCAGGTGGAGCACACCGTCACCGAGCAGGTGCTCGGCCTCGACCTGGTGTCAGCCCAGCTGCGGGTGGCGGCGGGTGCTTCGCTGGCCGAGCTGGGGTTGACCCAGGACCGGATCCCTGCGCCGCGCGGGCTGGCCGTGCAGCTGCGGGTCAGCACGGAACGGCTGCGGCCGGACGGCACCTCGGTCTCCGGGACGGGCCGGATCGAGACACTGCAGTTCCCCGGCGGCCCGGGCGTGCGCGTCGACAGTCACGGCACCGCGGGTATGGCGGTCACCGGCCGCTACGACTCGTTGCTCGCGAAGATCGTCAGCCACACCCCGTCGACCGACCTGGCCGCCGGTGCCGCCGCTGCACGGGAGGCGCTGGCAGAGACCGTCGTCGACGGTGTCCCCACCAACCTCGACGTGTTGGATCGGCTGCTGGCCCATCCCGCGTTCGCTGCCGGAGAGATCACCACGGGCTTCTTCGATGAACACGCGTCCGAGTTCGCACCGGCCGAGGAGGAGTTCGCGATGCCGGCCGGGTGCGGCAGCGTCCTCGCCGAGTTCCCCGGCACCGTGGTGGACGTCCCGGTCGCTCCCGGCGACCACGTGCTCGCCGGTGCGCCGGTGGTGGTGCTGGAAGCGATGAAGATGGAGTACGTCGTCGCGGCACCGCTGGCCGGCGTGGTCGAGGCAGTGCTGGTCGGGACCGGTGACGTCGCCGCCGACGGCACGGAACTGGTGCGGCTGCAGCCCGACGAGGAGCAGAGCGGGGCGCGGGCCGACGAGGTGGCGATCGACCCCGACCACATCCGCCCCGACCTGGCCGAAGTGATCGACCGGCACCGGCTCGGGCTGGACGAGGCGCGTCCCGAGGCGGTCGCCAAGCGGCGGCGCAGCGGACACCGGACCGCCAGGGAGAACATCGCCGACCTGGTCGATGCGGACAGCTTCGTCGAGTACGGCGCACTCGCGGTCGCTGCACAGAGCCGTCGGCGCAGCCAGGAGGATCTGATCACCAACACCCCGGCGGACGGCATGGTCACCGGGGTGGCCCGCGTCAACGGTGGCCGTGCGGCGGTGCTGTCCTACGACTACACCGTGCTCGCCGGTACCCAGGGGATGCGCAACCACCGCAAGACGGATCGGCTGCTGGAACTCGCCGAACAGCAACGGCTCCCGGTGGTGCTGTTCGCCGAGGGCGGCGGCGGCCGGCCGGGCGACACCGACCACGGCGGCGCCGCCGGACTGGACGTCCCCACGTTCGCCACCATGGGGCGGCTCAACGGGGTCGTGCCCACGATCGGCATCGCCACCGGTCGCTGTTTCGCCGGCAACGCCGCCCTGCTCGGCTGCTGCGACGTCATCATCGCCACTCGCGACGCCACCATCGGCATGGGCGGGCCGGCGATGATCGAGGGCGGCGGGCTCGGCGTGTACCGCCCGGAAGAGGTCGGCCCGGCCGAAGTGCAGGCGCCCAACGGCGTGATCGACGTGCTGGTCGAGAACGAGGCCGAGGCGGTCGAGGTGGCGCGACGGTACCTGTCCTACTTCCAGGGCCCGGCCACCGACTGGGAGGCGGCCGATCAGCGGATGTTGCGCCACGTGATCGGTGAGAACCGGGTGCGGGTCTACGACGTACGCCGGGTGATCGATCTGGTGGCCGACACCGACTCGGTGCTGGAGCTGCGTCGCGACTTCGGCACCGGCATCATCACCGCACTGGTCCGCGTCGAGGGCCGCCCGATGGGGCTGATCGCCAACAACCCAGCGTACCTGGGCGGTGCGATCGACACCCCGGCCGCCGACAAGGCCGCCCGGTTCCTGCAGTTGTGCGAGGCGCACGGCCTGCCGGTGCTCTCGTTGTGCGACACCCCCGGTTTCATGGTCGGCCCTGACGTGGAGAAGACCGCCACGGTGCGCCACTTCAGCCGCCTGTTCGTCATCGGCGCCAAGTTGACGGTGCCACTGGTCACGGTGCTGCTGCGCAAGGCCTACGGGCTGGGTGCGCAGTCGATGGCAGGCGGCAGTTTCAAGGTGCCCGTGGCGACGCTGTCCTGGCCGACCGGAGAGCTGGGCGGTATGGGGCTCGAGGGTGCGGTGCGGCTGGGCTACCGCCGGGAACTGGAGGCGATCGAGGACCCGGCCGAACGGCAGCAGCGCTACGAGGAACTGGTGGCCGAGCAGTACCGGCACGGCAAGGCGATCAACGCGGCGATGGTGTTCGAGATCGACGACGTCATCGACCCGGCCGAAACGCGCGCCCGGGTGCTGGCCGCGATGCCCGCCGAGACGATCCCGTCCCGGCGCGACTTCGTGGACACCTGGTGACCCGGCTCTTCCCGACCCCGCCACCGAGAGGACGAACCGATGACCGCCGACACTCCTGCGACCGGCACCTCTGCGACCGGGACAGCAACCCCCGCCGAAGCGAATCCCGGGACCGAGACCGGCCGGGCACTCGAGGCCTACCTCGCCGGACTGCGCCCCCTCCAGGAGCGGCTCCGCCCCGCGGGAACCCCGCACCGGGTGCACTATCCGCTGGGTGAGCTCACGCTGCCCGAGTACGTCGACGAGTGGGCACGGCGGCGCCCGGAGACCACCGCCATCGCATTCGAGGGCACCCGGATCAGCTATGCCGACCTTGCCGAGCGGGTCGCCCGGATCGCCGGCTGGATGGAGTCGGTCGGCGTGACCGCAGGGGACCGGGTTGCGGTGTTCATGCCCAACGCGCCGCAGTTCGTGATCACCATGCTGGCCGCGTTGCGACTCGGTGCGGTGCACGTCCCGGTGAACCCGATGTTCCAGGCCACCGAGCTGAGCTACGAACTGGCCGACTCCGGCGCCACCGTGGTGGTCACCTTCGACGAGCTGTACCCACGGTTGGCCACCGCGCTCGAAACCGACGGCGTGAACGTGGCGCGGGTCCTGGTCACGGGGCCGCGGGAACTGGCGAGCGAGGCGAGCCCGCCCACCGCGGTCGAGGGGGAAGTCACCCGGTGGGCGGAGGCGGTCGCCGCCGAGCCGGTTCCGGTGCGCTCCCACGACATCGATGCGCTCGCAGCTCTCAACTACACCGGCGGCACCACCGGGCTGCCGAAGGGATGCCAGCACACCCAGCGGCACATGATCTACACCGCCGCGTCCTCGGCCGGTGCCACCCGGGAGAGCTCCGAGACCGGATTCGTGGCGGTCTGCTACATCCCGATCTTCTGGATCGCGGGGGAGAACCTCGGCATCCTCAACCCGCTGGTGCTCGGCGGCACCGTGGTGCTGCTGTCACGGTGGAACGCCCGCACCGTGCTGGAGGCCATCGAGACCCACGGCGCCACCACCATGGTCGGCACCGTGGAGAACTACCTGGAGCTGCTGGATCAGCCCGACCTCGGCGAGCGGGACCTGTCCACGCTGCGGGATCCGATGGCGGTCTCGTTCGTACGCAAAATGACGCCCGAGGTCCGCGCCGCCTGGCAGGCCGCGGTCGGTGACCACTCGGTGCTGCGAGAGGGGGCGTACGGAATGACCGAGACCCACACCATGGACGTCACCCCGTTCGGTCTGGCCGAGGCCGACGCCGATCTGCGCGCCGAACCCGTGTTCTGCGGCATCCCGGTGCCGGGCACCGACGTCGCCGTGGTCGACTTCACCACCGGGATGCCGCTGCCACTGGGCGAGGCCGGCGAGATCCTGGTGCGCAGCCCGTCGGTGATGACCGGCTACTGGAACAAACCCGAAGCCACCGCGCGGCAGCTGGTCGGCGGTTGGCTGCACACCGGCGACAACGGCCGCATCGACGACCAGGGCTGCCTGCACTACCTGGGCCGGGACAAGGACATGATCAAGGTCAACGGGATGAGTGTGTTCCCGGCCGAGGTCGAGCTGCTGCTGTGCGGCCACCCGGGGGTTCGCACCGTCGCGGTCGTCGCGGCGGAGCACCCGGACACCGGGCAGACGCCGGTGGCGTTCGTCAATCCGAACCCCGAGGCCGACCTCGACCCCGACGAGCTGCGGACGTGGGCGCGTGACCAGATGGCCGGTTACAAGGTCCCGGTGGTGGAGGTCGTCGAGGATTTCCCGATGACCGCCACCGGCAAGATCAGGAAGGTGGAGCTCGCCGATCGGGCGCAGCAGATCGTCGACGCCCGTCGCTGAGCGATGGCCGGCGGGACGGGTGAATGGGCTCGGTGCGGCCGACAGCGAACGGCCCGTGACCGACGGAACACATCTCACGATGTTTCCGCTGGTCACGGGCCGTTTCTGTGGTGAAACCGGAGGTCAGAACCTCGCGCAGATCAGCAGTCGTAGTAGAGAGCGAACTCGTACGGGTGCGGACGCAGCCGCAGCGGGTCGATCTCTTCCTCGCGCTTGAAGGCGATCCACTTCTCGATCACGTCGGGGGTGAACACGCCACCCTCGAGCAGGTAGTCGTGGTCGGCCTCGAGGTTGTCGAGCACGGAGCCCAGGTCGGCCGGGACCTGCTTGACGTTCTTGGCGTCTTCCGGCGGCAGCTCGTACAGGTCCTTGTCGATCGGCTCCGGCGGCTCGATCTTGTTCTTGATGCCGTCCAGGCCGGCCATCATCATCGCGGCGAACGCCAGGTACGGGTTACCGGACGAGTCGGGGCAGCGGAACTCGATGCGCTTGGCCTTCGCGTTGTTGCCCGTGATCGGGATACGAACACACGCGGAGCGGTTGCGCTGCGAGTACACCAGGCTGACCGGAGCCTCGTAACCCGGCACGAGCCGGTGGTACGAGTTCACGGTCGGGTTGGTGAACGCCAACAGGCTCGGCGCGTGCGCCAGGATGCCGCCGATGTAGTGACGGGCCGTGTCCGACAGGCCGGCGTAACCGGACTCGTCGTAGAACAGCGGCTGGCCGTCCTTCCACAGCGACTGGTGGCAGTGCATACCCGAACCGTTGTCGCCGAACAGCGGCTTCGGCATGAACGTGGCCGTCTTGCCGTTCTCGAACGCCGTGTTCTTCACGATGTACTTGAACAGCTGCAGGTCGTCGGCAGCGTGCAGCATCGTGTTGAACTTGTAGTTGATCTCGGCCTGACCGGCGGTGCCGACCTCGTGGTGGGCGCGCTCGAGCTCGAAGCCCGAACCCATCAGGTGCTGGGAGATCTCGTCACGCAGGTCGGCGTAGTGGTCGACCGGCGGCACGGGGAAGTAGCCGCCCTTGAACTTGGTCTTGTAACCCTTGTTGCCGCCCTCTTCCTTGCGGCCCGTGTTCCACCAGCCCTCGACGGAGTCGATCTCGTGGAACGTGGCGTTCTCGGACGAGTCGAAACGCACGTCGTCGAAGACGTAGAACTCGGCCTCCGAGCCGAAGAACACGGTGTCGGCCACACCCGACTCGGAGATGTACTGCTCGGCCTTGCGCGCGATGTTGCGCGGGTCACGGCTGTAGGGCTCGCGCGTGAACGGGTCGTGCACGAAGAAGTTCATCGACAGCGTCTTGGCCTGCCGGAACGGGTCGATCTTCGCGGTCGCCGGGTCCGGCAGCAGCAGCATGTCCGACTCGTGGATCGACTGGAAGCCCCGGACCGAGGAGCCGTCGAAGGCGAGACCCTCTTCGAACGCGTCCGCGTCGAAAGACTTGGCGGGGACGGTGAAGTGCTGCATGATCCCCGGAAGGTCGCAGAACCTCACATCGATGAATTGCACGTCCTCGTCAGCAATGAGACGCAGGACATCGTCTGCAGTAGTGGACACCCTCGGTGACTCCTTCTAGGTCGAGCTCGCGTGAGCATTGCTCTCTTCGGCCCAAGCTAAGAGGGCGTTGTTGCCCGACCGTCACCCGTATGTTTCACCGGGGTTAACGGATCGGCGAATATCGGATACTCCCACGTCAGGCCGCTCGAGGCACCGCCGAACCGGCGGCATACCCTGTTCGTGTGGCTCGATGGACCGGAGATTGGCTGGCGAATCTGTCCGCGGCGGCCGACCAGGACCCGCCGCGTTGGCCCGGCGAGCGGCTCGGCCTGCCAGCCGACGGCGTCGGCGCCGTCGCAGGCTCCGGCCGCCGGCTCCTCGGCCTGATCGCCGACCTGCTGCTGGCCTCGCTGCTCACTGCGCTGTTCCTCCGGCCCGACGTCGACGACATGGCCGTCATGGAGTCGTTCAACCTGTGGTCACTGGGCACCTGGGCCCTCATCACAGTCGTGTCCGCGGCATGGTTCAGCTTCACACCGGGCATGGGCCTGTGCGGCATCCGTGTCGGCAGGCTCGACGGCGGCGGCGTCCCCGGACTGTGGCGCGCGCTCGTGCGCTGCGTCCTGACATTCCTCATCATCCCCGCCGCGGTGCGCAACACTGATGCGCGCGGCTGGCACGACCGCCTCACCGGCACCGTCGTCGTCCGCATGCGGTGAGCGCGGCGCACTTCCCGCAGCACCCGTCCCGCAGCGCCTGTCTCGCAGCACCCGTCCACATAGCACCCGTCGACCCCGGGGCCCGTCATCGCGAAGCGGGGCCGGACGCGGCAGGGGCCGCCTCCCGTCGTGGGAGGCGGCCCCTGCCGCACCGGTGAATCGCGTGCGCCTGCGGGTCAGCGGCGGCGGATGGTCCGCTGGACGTTGCGCATCTTGGCACCTTGCGGCGTCGGCCCCTTCGGCATCGCGGCGCCGCGGTTGCCCAGGGCGGAGAGCTTCGTCTCGAGGGCGTCGACCTGCGGTCCCTTGAGGTTGCGCGGCAGCTTCATCAGGTGGTTCTGCAGCTTGCGCAGCGGAACCTGCCCCTCCTCATCCCCGATGATCACCTCGTAGATCGGGGTTTCCCCGACGAGCCGGGCGATGCGCTTCTTCTCCTGCGACAGCAGGTTCTTGACCCGGTGCGGAGCGCCTTCGGCGACCAGGACCACGCCCGGCCCGCCCAGCACCCGGTGTACCGCGTCGAGCTGCGTGGTGGCCGCCACGGTCTGCGTCACGCGCCACTTGCCGCGCAGGTTGTCCAGCGCCCACGCGCCGGCACCCGGCTGCCCCTCGGCCTTCGCGAACACGTTCTTCTGCACGCGGCGACCGAACAGGATGATCGCGCCGAGTACGCCGAGCAGGATGCCGAGCGGCAGCAGCAGCCACTCGATGCCGATCCACATGCCGAGCAGGAAGACCAGCCCCGCGATGACCAGGAAGGTTCCGAGCATCCACGGGATGAGGGCCTTGTCCTCCTTGCGCTGCATATGGAACGCCTGGAAGATCTGGCCACGGCGCGCCTTGCTCGCCGCCCTCTTTTCCTTCTTGGCCTGCTTGGCAGCCTCTTTGTCCCGCTTCTCCGCCATAATGGCCAGGATACGGGCGTCCGGGCTGCCGATGTTCCGTCGGTCCCCTCTGCGAGGATGCGGGGCGTGGGAAGTGCGTCGTCGAACCGTCATCCGGAACTGCTCGAGGGCCTCGACCCCGAACAACGCGCGGCTGCATGCGCCCCGCGCGGGCCCGTGTGCGTGCTTGCGGGCGCGGGCACCGGCAAGACCCGCACCATCACTCACCGCATCGCGTACCTGGTGCGCTCCGGGCATGTTTCCGCAGGTCAGGTGCTCGCCGTCACGTTCACTTCGCGTGCGGCGGGAGAGCTGCGCACGCGCCTGCGCGGACTCGGCGTCGAGGCCGCCCAGGCCCGCACGTTCCACGCGGCGGCGCTGCGCCAGCTCCGCTATTTCTGGCCGCGCGTCGTCGGCGAACGCCAGTGGGACCTCATCGACGGCAACAAACTGCGTCTCGTCGGCCAGGCAGCCAACCGGCTGGGCCTGTCGACCGAGGTCGAGGTGCTGCGCGATCTCACGAGCGAGATCGAATGGGCGAAGGCGTCCCTCGTCGGCCCCGACGACTACCCGGCCGTGGTCGCCAGGCTGAAGCGGGACACTCCGGAACCGGCCGAGCGGATCGCCGAGCTGTACCGGGGATACGAGCAGACCAAGAACGAGGCCCAGCTGCTGGACTTCGACGACCTGTTGCTGCACACCACGGCCGCGCTCGAGGAGCACCGGGCCGTGGCCGACGAGTTCCGTGAGCGGTACCGGTGTTTCGTCGTCGACGAGTACCAGGACGTCACGCCGGCGCAGCAGCGACTGCTCGACGCGTGGCTCGGCGGCCGGGACGATCTGACCGTCGTCGGCGACGCCAACCAGACGATCTACTCGTTCGGCGGTGCCTCGCCACGCCCGCTGTTGGAGTTCACCCGGCGGTTCCCCGAGGCGACCGTGGTGCGTCTCGAGCGGGACTACCGGTCGACGCCGCAGGTGGTGTCGCTGGCCAACCGCGTCATCGGCGCCGCACGGGGCAGGCCCGCCGGGTCGCGGCTCGAGCTCGTCGGACAACGGTCCGAAGGGCCCGAGCCCCGCTTCGCCGAGTACGACGACGAACCCGCGGAGGCCTCGGCGGTCGCGGCGCGCATCCGCGGGCTGCTCGACGACGGGATCGCAGCCAGCGAGGTCGCCGTGCTGTACCGCGTGAACGCCCAGTCGGAGGCGTACGAACAGGCGCTTTCCGAGGCTGGCGTGCCGTACCTGGTGCGGGGTGGCGAACGGTTCTTCCAGCGGCAGGAGATCCGGCAGGCGATCGCCGCGCTGCGCACCGCGGCGGCCGACGAGCCGCGCGGCGAGCTCGTCGCGCTGTGCCGACGGGTGCTTGCACGCGTCGGCCTGACCGAACAACCGCCTGCCGGGGGAGCGGCGCGGGAACGATGGGACGCGTTGCTGGCGCTCGTCGAAGTGGCCGAGGAGCTGGCGAGCACCGTCGAGGGTGCGAGCCTCGGCAGGCTCGTCACCGAACTCGAACAGCGCGCGGCCGCGCAGCACCCGCCGACCGTGGAAGGTGTCACCCTCGCCTCGTTGCATGCGGCGAAGGGGCTCGAATGGGACGCGGTGTTCCTCGTCGGCCTCGCCGACGGCACCGTGCCGATCCAGCGCGCCGACGGGGACGACGAGGCCGTCGAGGAAGAACGCAGGCTGTTCTACGTCGGCGTCACCCGCGCCCGCGAACACCTGTCGCTGAGCTGGGCGTTGTCCCGCCACCCCGACGGCAGGCGTAACCGCCGCCGCAGCAGGTTCCTGTACGGCCTCGTGCCGGAGGACCACCCGGCCGCGCGCGTGGCGAAATCGGGCCAGCAGACGAAGTTCGCCAACTCGTGCCGTATCTGTGCGCGGCCGCTGATCTCGACGATGGAGGTCAAACTCGGCCGGTGCACCAAATGCCCGGCCGACGTCGACGAGCACCTGCTGGGGCGGCTGAAGGAGTGGCGGACCGAACGTGCCAGGGAGCTGAACGTGCCCGCGTTCGTCGTGTTCACCGATTCGACCCTCGTGGCGATCGCCGAGCAGCGGCCAACCGACAGCAAGGCGCTCGTCGGGATCTCCGGCATCGGTGCGTCCAAGCTGCAGCAGTTCGGTGACGACGTGCTGGCCGTCGTGCGTGACGAGGCGAGCGGATAGCCCGATGCGGGCTCCCGGTGTGTCCGCGACTGCTGCCGTGCTGTCGCTGGTCACGGTGGTTTTCCGGGAAGAATGACGAACTTTTCGAAAAATCAGTTGCCCCGTCACGTGCGGGCGCAATAACCTGCAGTGACCAGGTCGAAGAGCGCGGCCGCCCCGGTGGCGGCCAGCCGGATACGAGAGGAGGTGCCCGCAATGGAGTTCATGACAGCGATCGACACTGCCGGCATCTCCGGAAACCGGTCGACCCTGCCCTGTGACGGGCAGTCCGTGCGTTCTCAGCTGTTCTGCGCGTCGGTCGATCGTGACCGCCGGCGTGCCGGCAAGTCCCTGGATCCGCGTGACATCGGTGCGTTCGACGTGCGTGGGGGTGCCTCGTCGCACGCTCCGGCCGACGGCGCGGCGCTCGCCGCTGCCGACCTCGGCAACCCGGTGCCGCGTCCGGAGCGTCGTCAGCAGCTTCCGATCCAGATCCAGGACAAGTCCCGGGTTCCGCCCGGCTCCTGCGAGAGGCGTCGTCTAGTGATCGGCTAGACAGGTTGGCTCTCGAAGGCCGCGGAACCCATCGGATCCGCGGCCTTCGTGCTGTTCGAGGGCTGTGTGGATCCGCCGACTCATCCGCACACACTCGTTACTGAAGGAGCCGCCATGCCAACGGCCACCGTCTCCGCGTCAGAGGAGACGTTCTCCGCCTTGTTGGCCGGGACCACCGGAGTCGCCGAACTGATCGACTCCGGTGAGTCCACCGATTTCGACCTTCCCTGTCGGACCGGCGACGCGGACCTGTGGTTCGCCGAGAAGCCGTCCGACCTGGAACGCGCCAAGACACTGTGTGGGGAGTGCCCGGTGCGCTCGGCCTGCCTGGAAGGCGCTCTCGCCCGCGGTGAGCCGTGGGGCGTTTGGGGAGGCGAGATCTTCGAACGCGGTGCCGTCGTGGCCCGCAAGCGGCCTCGTGGCCGCCCGCGGAAGCACCCGGTGCCCGAATCGCAGGAATGGAGCGCCGCATGACGAACCGACTGCACCGCGAGGCCGACGAGACGTACTTGCCGACGGCGACATCGCGACACCGCACATCCGACTACCCGAACACGGAGACACCTCCCATGTTGCTGCACGAAGAACTGACGAGAGACCGAATACGTGAACTGCGAAAACAGGCCGAGGGCGGGCGTGCCGAACGCCGGCACCGCGCGGCGCGACGGTGGCAGCGAGTAGCTCGCTGGGCGTCACGGCGTGCCGCGCACCTCGACCGGTAGGCCGAGCACGGTGGGGCGGCGACCGGGCGACGCGTCCGGTCGCCGCCCCACGGCCCGCCCGTGTTGAATGGGCGGAATGGCAGCACATACACACGACGACGTCGACTGGGCGGCCCGTCTGTCCGAGATGCGCAGACTCGACGAGCTCGAGAGCGCCGCCGTGGCTGACGTCGCCGACCGGCTCACGCGGAACCTCGATGCCGGAGCGACCGTGGTCGATGTCGGTTCCGGCGCGGGCGGGATGACGACGGCGCTCGCAGGCTCCCTGCGCGCACGGGGTGGTGGCACCGTCGTCGCCGTCGACGCGGTCGACGAACTGCTCACCGCGGCGTGCCGCGCCGCGCGCGAGTCGGGCGGTGACACCGTGACCGTCGACGAGGTCGTCGCCGACGCCGGAACGGAACCCCTCGCGGACCTCGTCGCGCCGGCCGACCTGGTGTGGGCCTCGGCCGTGGTGCACCACCTTCCGGACCAGCAGGCCGCCGTCGACCGACTGGCCGCCGCGCTCCGGCCGGGCGGCGTCCTGGCGATCGCCGAGGGCGGCCTGGGCATGCGCTGCCTGCCGTGGGATCTCGGCGTGGGCCGGCCAGGGCTCGAGCTGCGCCTGCTCGGTCACCGTGACGCCTGGTTCGAGGACATGCGCTCGTCGATGCCGGACGCCGTGCGGATGGGCTACGGCTGGACCACGGCTATCGCCCGTGCCGGGCTCACCGGCGTCACGTCCTTCACGTACCTCGTCGATCACCCCGCACCGGCAGGGGAGCAGGTACGTGAGTTCGTGCTCGACCACATCGGCGGTCTCGCCGAGAGGGCCGACGACCGGATGGACGCCGAGGACCGGGACACCGTGACCCGACTGCTGGATCCGGCGGTGGGTGACTACCTCGGCCGCCGCGACGACATCTACCTGCTGAGCGCCCGCACGGTGTACCTCGGGACGAAGCCGTGACCGGTGAGGCCACGTACGACGAGCCGCCCGTGACGTGCGCGCTGTGCGGCGAGCGCGGTGGTAGCGAGGCGGCCGCCGCCGGAATGGGGTGGCTGCGGGAGTCCGACGCGGGCCGGACACGCTGGCTCTGCCCTCGCTGCGTTCGCGACCACGTCCGTGACATCGAGGGAAAGCTGCCCGCCGAGTACTGGTGACGTCTCATGCCGCCACCCTTGCCAGGCACTGGACGGACGGTCTCCTGCGGTCGGCTGCCGTGCGGAAGGCTTTCGCCAGCTCGGTGAGCACTCCGCGCCGATCCGTGGTGAGCCGCTCGGGGTCGGTTCGCACGACGGTTACGCCCGCTGCGGCCAGCGCCAGGTGTCCGAGGTGGGGTTTGCCCGGCGGATGGAACTGCCAGCCCATGCCAACCTCGTCCCACCACGCGTCGACGGTGCCGATGTACCTACCGCGCCGGTCGTAGACCGTGACGTCCCAGCGCGGTGGCGGCAGCGGTCCGTCGCGGAGCACGGCGCGTGCCCATCCGTGCACGTAGGTGTCGCGGTCACGGTCGATCGCGCGCAGTTCCGATCGCACCGCAGCGGAACCGCGTTGGCTGCCTGCATCGAGTTCGGCCCGCAGTTCGGCAGCGGTCGTGAGGCCGTAGTAGATGGGCAGGGACAAGAGGTCGCGTAACCGGCCGGGGTCGGGCTCGCGGCGTGCCGCGTCGAGCGCGGCCCTGGCTGCTGGCGCGAAGGGGATGCCGTCGACGACGACGGGTTCGGGTGGCCGGGCCGTGCGTTCCACCATCGCGAACGTCGGCGAGAGCATGCGGCGTCCCTTCGGTACCAGGATGTGCACGGCAGGCGATCTCGGCAGTGCCACGCCGTGAGCGTCGAGCGCGTCGCCGCCGGTCACCATGCACTCGCCGCCCACGTAGCGCGCGAGGGCGCGAACCAGCTGTCTTCGGGTCGGCTCACCTGCGCCGAGCAGGACGATCCCCGGCAGTAGGCGGCGCCACGGCCCGCCCGGGCGGCATCGGCGCGCGATGGTGCCCTCGGACATGCCGTGGGCGCGTAGTTCTGCGGTGGTCAGGACATTGTCGTGTGCGGCGGGTGTCAGCTGCGCCGCGTCGGCCAGAGCAGTCATGGCTCGAGCCTGCCGATCGCGGAATCCGACGGGGAGGGTTCGGCGAAAATGTGGACAAGTCGGTCCGGCGAATGGCGAATTTCTGCCGTTCCGGCGAAAACTGTGGATAACTCGCCGGCCGGGAACCGGTCAGTCGGAGAATCCCGGCTGCCACTGCTGCACGATCGACCGCAACGGCAGCTCCGCATCGAGCTGACACAGAATGCCGATGGCGCCCGCCGTCACCCGGTGGATCATCAGCCAGTGCGGCGGCAGGTTGAGCGATCGCCCGGTACGGAAGTCCTGGCCGCGCAGATCGCCCATGCGCAGCGCCTGGTCCTGGGCCCATCGGCGGGAGAAATGGAACCGGTCCTCGGCGAGCGGGGCCACGATCGGATGGAGGTATGCGTAGACGTCGTCGGGATCGATCTCGGTGTCGGGTCGCACGAATCCCTCGGCGCGCAGCGCGGCGTAGAGCTCTTCGGACCGTCCTTCGAGAGCGAGCCGCATGATCCTGCCCATGGCGGGCGGGGCGCCGTAGGGCAGGCGGGCGACCGCCCCGAAGTCGATGACGCACACCCGGCCGTCCTCGCGCAGCATGAAGTTGCCGGGGTGAGGGTCGGAATGCAGCAGCTGCGCACGAGCAGGCGACGAGTAGTGGAACTCCGCCAGCAACCGGCCGGCCTCGTCCCGCTGCTCCCGGGTGCCGGTGCGGATGATCTCCGAGTAGGACGTACCCGTGACCCATTCGCTGACGACCACCTTGGGGGAACTCGCCACGATCCGCGGGACGTGGACCTGCTGGTCCCCGGCGAACGCCTTCGAGAAGGCCCGCTGGTTGTCGGCCTCCCTCCGGTAGTCGAGTTCTTCGTCCATCCGGTCCGCCAGCTCGGCGAGCAGCGGCTTGACGTCGGTGCCCGGTACGAGGCTCTGGAACAGGCGGCTGAAGCGCTGCAGCTGGCGCAGATCGCCGCGCAGGGCGTCGTCTGCGCCCGGGTACTGCACCTTGACGGCGACCTCCCGGCCGTCGTGCCAGACGCCGTGGTGCACCTGGCCGATGCTGGCCGCCGCCGTCGGTTCGTCATCGAACTCGGCGAACCGCTGTCGCCAGGTGCGCCCCAGCTGTTCGGTCAGCACACGGTGGGTCTGCTTCGCGGGCATCGGCGGGGCGGCGGCCTGCAGCCGGGTGAGCGCATCGCGGTACGGCTCGGCCAGCTCGTCGGGCACGGCCGCCTCGAACACGCTCAACGCCTGGCCGAACTTCATGGCGCCGCCCTTGAGCGTCCCCAGCACCTCGAACAGCTGCTCGGCGGCTTTCGCCGACAGGCCCGCGTTGACCTCGTCGGCGCTCTGACCGGTGAGCCTGCGGCCCCAGCCCCCGACCGCGCGGCCGGCCATGCCCAGCGGAAGGCTGGCCAGTCTTGCGGTGCGGGCCATGGTCCTGCGGGGAAGCGCGACGTCCGTGTCGCCGTGATCCGCGCTCGACGCGTCCGCCGCGGAGTCGACGGCCTCCGCTGCATCCGCCGTAGCGGTCTCGTCGGACCTGTCCTGGGCCTCGCGGTGTTCGGTCACGTCCGCGATTCTGCCTTGTCGATCAACGCTGTGGGGAGCGGTTGGGTACCGGTGCACGGACGTCGTGGCTCGGGCCCGCCGGACGTGGGCCCGACGACTTCTACGGTGCGGCGGCGTCGCCGTCCGGACCTGCGCTCTGCTGCCGTGCGACAGCCTGCCCCACGGCGGCGGCTCCGCACGGGCACGACGGGTGCGGAGCCGCCTCGGACGTGGTGGTCGTTCCGGCGAACGCGTCGACCTCGATGGTGCCGTTCCAGGTCGGCGGTACCGACTCCTCGGGATCGAGGATGCGCAGAATCTGCCCGCCCGCCATCCCCGCCGTGGCCGTCACGCTGCACAGGTCGGTCCGGGGCAGCCGTCCAGCCAGCTGACTCGCGACCCGCGGCCACGACGGGTCCCGCGCGGTGTGGGCGAGATCCGCGCAGCGCAGACAGCTGCTCCGGCCCGGATGGACCAGCGGGCCGACGAGACCGTTGCCGTCCCGGACCCGCACCAGCAGATGCGGTTGCCGCTCCACCATCAGCTCGTTGACGATTTCGGGGGCGGGGACGACCGTGTCGGTCAGCACGACCAGGTCCGGACGTTGTTTGCCCCGCACCTTGCCGGTCTTGGTGGCCGAGTTGGTCCGTTTGACCAGGTTCGTGATGGCCTGCCTGCGAGGGGTGCCGATGTCGGCGTCGACGAACCCGGTGCCGAGGTCCTCCGGGCCGACGCGCCCGTCGGCATGGGCGTCGATGTGTCCGATGCCTGCCGTCGCCAGGGTGCGAGCCAGTCCCGCCGCGAGCCTGCCGCCGCCCTGCAGCAGCACCGTGCTCTGTGCCCACCGTGCGGCGGCGCTGCGGCGTGGCCGGGAGCGAGTCAGGGTCCAGAGCGCGGGCTCGTCGGTGCGCAGGGATCGTGCGTGTGCGGGCGCGTCGGACTCTTCGATGAGGCCGCGTTCGGCGAGCCCTTCGAGTACGAGCCGCAGGTCGTCGGCGGCTTTCTCGGCCTCCTCGTCGGACGTGCACTGCGAACGGGCGAGCTGCATGAGCGTGCCTGTGCTGCGGCTCCCGTCGAGGCCCCGCACCAGGTCCATCAGCATCGGCGACAGCGTGTCGAGTACGACGGCGTGCCGCCGTTCCAGGCCGATCTGCAGTTCCCCTTCGCCGCGTTCCAGTACGTCCAGCCCCGGCACGATCCGCGGCCGCTCCGGTAATGCCCCGGTTTCGGTGAGTGTTCGCGTCATGTTCACAGGGTGACGGGATTCGCGGTCGTCGTGGGACACCCGATCAGGGTTATCCACAGGTGAACGTGAATGTGGACAACTGTGCGCTGTGATGTTTGAGCCATCCCGAATGTCGGCGGTGCGCCTTACCGTGTACGAGTGGCCGATGCACGGGTTCCCTCATTACGGAGTCAACGCGGGCGGGCGCAGAACACGGCGCAGAACTCACCGTCGCGCGACACACAACCGAAAGGTGGACAACCCCGACGTAACCGACGAAAAGACGGAAAGGGTGCGCAGGAGAGCGGCCCCCAGGCGGGCGCGGACGACCGGCGCGGGCAGGACCGGCAGCGCAGCCGCCGTGGTCAGGGCGGCGAGCGTGGTCAAGGCGGGCGGGGCGACCAGGACGAACAGAACGGCCGGCCGCCGGTGACGGAGGAGAAGGTCGAGGTCAGGCGCAGTGCGCGGCGCCGCCGTACGGTCACCGCCTATCGGGACGGCGACACGACGGTCGTTCTCATCCCGGCGACGATGACCAAGGCCGAGGAACGGCACTGGGTCGCCGAGATGCAGAAGAAGCTGCGGCGCACCGAGAACAAGAGGGCCTCGCCGGCGAGTGCGTCCGACGAGGCGTTGTTGTTGCGGTGCACCGAACTGTCGGCGCGCTACCTCGACGGCGCGGCCCAGCCCGCCAGCGTGCGCTGGGTCCCGCCGATGCGTACGCGCTGGGCGTCGTGCACTCCGATGAACCGCACGATCCGGGTCAGTGAGCGGCTCCGTGAGGTGCCGTCCTGGGTGCTCGATTACGTCCTGGTGCACGAATTGGCCCACCTGCGGGTCGCCGACCACAACGACGAATTCTGGGCGCTGGTGCATCGCTATCCGAAGGCCGAGCGCGCCATCGGATACCTCGAGGGCCTGTCGGCGGCGGCGAATCTCGGCATCAGCGGGGACGCCGACGACACCGACCCGGACCCCGAGGAGTGACGAGCGCACATCGCCCGCGCCGGGTCACGTGTCTGAGCAGGCACGGCCCTGCGCGGGCGATGTGTCGAACGAGAGGTCAGCCGTTCCCGTCGGAGGGGCGGTCCGGATCGTTCCCGTCGTCGGAACCGCGCTCGCCGGAACCACGCTCGCCGGTTCCACTGTCGTGCGGCGCCGAATCCCCACCGGCGGTGTCGTCCGTGGCGGTGTCGTCGGCACCGGCGTTCCCGGCATCGGAGTCGGCCGGCGCGCTGCCGGATGCGGCCTCAGCGGCTTCGGCTTCGGCGCGCTCGGTCTTCTCGAGCTCGGCGATCGGGTCGACGTCCGCACCGATGACGGTGCCGCCGAGCCGGTCGGCGAAGTCCGTCGGCTCGTCGAGGTCGTCGGTCGTGGGCATGAGGTCCGGGTGCGACCAGAGGTGGTCCCGCTGTTCGGTGCCGTGACGGTCGCCGACCATCTGCCACAGCGTTGCGGCCGCGCGCATCCGCCGGGGCCGCAGTTCGAGCCCGACGAGCGTGGCGAACGTCTGCTCGGCGGGCCCGCCGCTGGCACGTCGCCTGCGCAGTGTTTCGCGCAGCGCATCCGCACCGGGCAGGCGGTTGCCGACGGCATCGGCGACCACGACGTCGACCCAGCCCTCGACGAGGGCGAGCAGGGTCTCCAGGCGGGTCAGTGCCGCCTTCTGTTCCGGAGTCGTCTGCGGTTCGAACAGCCCCGAGGACATGGCCTGCTCGATGCTCTGCGGGTCGGTCGGGTCGATCTGGCCAGCCAGCTGCTCGAGGCCCGACACGTCCACGGAGATGCCGCGAGCGAACTCTTCGACGGTCGCCAGCAGCCGCTGCCGCAGCCACGGCACGTGTGCGAACAGCCTCTGGTGGGCGGCTTCGCGCGCCGCGAGGAACACGAGCACTTCGCTGGCCGGACGCTCGAGCCCCTCGGTGAACTTTTCGACGTTGGCCGGCAGCAGCGCCGATGTGGCCTCCGGGCCCAGGGGCAGGCCCACGTCGGACGACGTCAGTACCTCGGCGCCGAGGTCGCCGAGTGCGTTCCCGAGCTGCGAGCCGAACGCCATGCCGCCCATCTGGCCCAACATCGACATCAGCGGTCCCGCCGCCTGCTTCGCCTCCGCGGGGAGCGCCTCGGTCCAGGCCGACGACACCTGTTCGGCGACCGGGTCGCACAGTCGCTGCCACGTCGGCAGTGTCTTCTCGATCCAGTCCTTCGCGGTCCACGCGACGGTCTGCGTCGCGCCCGCGGGCAGGATCGTCGCCTCGTCGAGCCACAGTTCGGCCAGGTGAGAGGCATCGCGTACCGCGGTGTCGCCCTGCTGCGCGTCACCGGTCGCGGATGCGAATCCCATCCCGGGCTTCGCGTCCCCGTCGTCGGAGGTCGACGCGAGGCGCTGCAGCGCGATCTGCTTGGCCAGGTCGTAGTTCACCGGACCGGAGGAGCTGCCTGCCTGGCTGAACATCTGACCGAGCTGGCTGAGCATCTGCCCCAGCTGCTGGAACGGGTCGCCACCCTGACCGCCGGAGCCGGACGAGTTGTTGCCAGGGCCGGACGAGCTGTTGTCGGGGTCGGGCAGACCGAAGCCGAACCCGAAGGGTGGGTTGCTCATACCCTCCACCGTACGCGGCCCGAGGGCGCCGCGACCCGCCGATCGGCATGGTGAATCGGACCTTCGCTCTGAGCTGACAACGGCCGCCGTACGCTGTGCCCGTGAGCGAGTCCGGCGACATGAAATCCGCGTCAGGAGCCACGGGGCGCGACACGGCCGAGGAGCGCGTGGCGGCATCGCGCACCGGGGCGGACGACTCCGAGACCGAGCAGCGGCGACCGCGCCGGCGCCCCACGCGCCGCACCTGGACCATCGTGTTCAGCGCCGTCCTCGTGGTCGCCTTCGTGCTGGTCGGGTCTTTCGTCAAGGTGCCGTACGTGGCGCTGGGGCCCGGGCCGACCTACGACACCCTCGGTGACGTCGACGGCGATCACGTCGTGTCGATCGACGGCGAGCGCAGTTACGACACCGAAGGTCAGCTGCGGATGACCACCGTGTCGCTCAACGACGACGTCACCCTCTTTGGCGCGCTGGGCCTGTGGATCAGCGGGCGGTACGCCGTCGCGCCGCGGGAGGAGTACTTCCGGCCGGGGCAGACCGACGAGGAGGTGCGGGAGGAGAACGTCGCACAGTTCCGCAGCTCGCAGAGCAACGCCGAGGTCGCCGCACTGCGGACGCTGGGTTACCCGGTGAAGGTCGTCGCTGACCAGGTCGTGTCCGACAGTCCTGCCGCGCGCGTGCTCGAGCCCGGCGACCAGTTGGTGTCGGTGAACGACAAGCGCATCTCGGGGCAGCGGGACGTGACGGCCGCGCTCAAGAACACCCGCGCCGGACAGCAGATCGACCTGACCTACCGGCGGGGGGAACAGCAGCCCCGCACGGTGCAGATCGAGCTGGCGCGGCACCCGGAAGGCGGACAGCAGGGCTTCGTCGGCGTCCAGCCCGCGGACCGGGCGGACGTACCGTTCACGGTGGACATCTCACTCGAGGACGTGGGCGGCCCCTCGGCGGGGGCGATGTTCGCGCTGGCGATCGTCGAACGCATGGAGCAGGAGAACCTCGTCGACGGCAGGCACGTGGCCGGTACCGGCGAGATCGACTCGCAGGGCAACGTCGGCGCGATCGGCGGGATCTCGTTCAAGGTCGTGGCGGCCAAGGAGGACGGTGCGACGACGTTCCTGGTGCCGGAGCGCAACTGTGCCGAGGCGGCGTCGGCCGCCCCGGAGGGGCTCCAACTCGTCCGGGTCGGCACGCTCGACGACGCGATCAGCGCGCTGCGCAACCTCAAGGCCGGCAAACCCGTCCCGACCTGCCAAGGCTGACCCCATGACCGGCTGACCCTGTGACCGGCTGCCCCCGTGTCGGCACGCCCCATGACCGGCCACTCCGTGATCGGCCCACTCCGTGTCGGCACCCTCGGCGGGTGTCTTCCATTCGAAGGCGGTCCACCGGCAGCCACGGTTCAGGGTCGAGCCGCGGCTCGAGGGCGCAGTACCTCAGGGCGCAGTACCTCAGGGCGCAGTACCTCAGGGCGCAGTACCTCAGGGCGCAGTACCTCAGGGCGCAGTACCTCAGGGCGCAGTACCTCAGGGGAGGAGCGCCTCAGGGGAGGAGCGTCGCGCGGAGGGCTTCGACCAGGTTCGGAGCGAGCTCGGGATGCTCGACGATCTCCTCGCCCGGTGCGGAGTCGTCCTCGGCTTGCGGGTGGCCACCGCGCAGGCGCATGACGCACGCGGCGGGCCCGTCGCGCAGGACGGCGGCCACGAGCCTGGCCTCGGTGCGCCGCGGATGACCAGCAGCTGCGTGCTTGAGGCGTTCGACGTCGGTGGCCGAGACACCGGCCGATTCGTCGACGTCGGGCAGCTCGTCCTCGGCGTCGGGCGGCAGCACGATGATCTCCTGGGCGAGTGCGCAGCCCCGGACGAGTTCCGGCCACGCGATCGTCGCGAGCGCCTCGGCGAGGTCGTCGTTAGGCAGTGAGTCCTGGGCGACCGGGGTGAGCTCGGCGTCCGGATCGAGCGAATCGGCGAGCTCGGGCTGTTGGGAGAGCAGCTCGGCGGTGGGGACGAGTGCGAACAGCTGCGGCGGCTGCTGCCATCCGCCCTCGGCGACGAACTCCTCGACCTCGCGCGCGATGGCGCCCACCGTGGCCGCCGCCGAGGCCGCCTCCTGGTCCACCAGGTCTTCGAGGAACCAGGCGTCGTCCTCGACGTCCTCGCTGGTCTCAGCCGGTGCCGCGGTCTCCGCGGACCCGGTGGAACCCGTGCCGCCGTCCTCGGTCGCGGGGTGGGGCGCGCCTTCGCTGTCGGTCATGGTGACCATCGTGGCAGCAACTCGCAGGCGCCCGGTTTAGGGGCATTCCGGGAACTCGGGCCCTGGTCCGTAGAGTTAGACATACAGGGAGCCCGTCACCGGCGCCCCCTGGACCACGCCAGTTACGACCCCAGGAGTGTGCGCTGTGGCCACTCGGCCCCCCGTCGGCCTCCCCAAGTTGTCCAAGCGGGCCCGGATCCTGCTGACAATCGCGGCCGTCCTCGTCCTGCTCTTGCTGCTCGGTGCGCGGTTCTTGAACGCGTATGTCGACTGGCTGTGGTTCGGCGAGGTGGATGCGCGCGGCGTGTTCACCACAGTCTTGCTGACGCGGTTGATCTTGTTCGTGGCCACCGGGCTGCTGGTGGGCGGTGCACTCGCGGTCAGCCTGTGGATCGCTTATCGCACGCGGCCGGTGTTCGTGCCGGTCAGCGGCGAGGACGACCCGCTGGCGCGGTACCGCTCGATCGTCGCCAGCAGGGTGAAACTTTTCGGCATCGGTATTCCGGTCCTCGCCGGGCTCGTCGCGGGCGTGTCCGGGCAGGCCAACTGGGAGACCGTTCAGATGTACCTGAACGGTGGTGAGTTCGGGCGCCAGGATCCGCAGTTCGGCAACGACATCGGGTTCTACGTCTTCGACCTGCCGTTCCTGGGCTGGGTGCTGGGCTGGCTGTTCGTCGCCACCGTCGTGGCGTTCGTCGGCGGGCTGCTCGCGCACTACCTGTTCGGCGGCATCCGGCTCGCGGGCCGCGGCGGTTCGGTCGCAGCGCCCGCCCGGGTGCACCTGCTGATCCTGGTCGGGCTGTTCGTGCTGCTCAAGGCGGTCGAGTACTTCCTCGACCGCTACAACCTGCTGCTGTCGGACCGCAACGAACTGTTCACCGGTGCCACCTACACCGACCTGAACGCGGTGTTGCCCGCGAAGCTGATCCTGCTGTGCATCTGCGTGTTCTGCGCGATCGCGTTCTTCGTCGGCGCGTTCCTGCGCAACATCCAGCTGCCCGCCATCGCACTGGTGCTGTTGCTGCTGTCCGGGCTGATCGTCGGCGTGGCGTGGCCCGCGATCCTCGAGCAGTTCTCCGTGCGCCCGAACGCCAACGAGCGTGAGGCCCAGTCGATCCAGCGCAACATGGAGGCGACGCGGCACGCCTACGGCATCGACAACGTCACCTACGACGACTACAGCGGCCAGTCGGAGGTCGACGCCAGCCAGATCCGCAATGACAAGGGCACTATCCCGAACATTCGGCTGCTCGACCCGAACGTGCTCTCGCCGACGTTCACCCAGCGGGTCGGCCGGGAGAACTTCTACGGCTTCCCCGAGAAGCTCGACATCGACCGCTACACCGTGAACGGCGAGGAGCAGGCCTACCTCGTCGCGGCGAAGGAGATGAACACCGAGGGCCTGGCCGCGAACCAGCAGACCTGGATCAACCGCCACCTCGTCTACACGCACGGCAACGGCTTCGTCGCCGCGCCCGCCAACCAGATCGACCGTGCACTCGAGGGTGCCGACAGCGACGGTGGTTACCCGATCGCCGGGACCAGCGACACGCAGAACCCGACGGGCGCAGGCATGGAGGTCAAGGAGCCGCGCATCTACTTCGGCGAGCTGGCCACGGACTACGCCATCGTCGGCGGTCAGCAGGAGTCCGCGCCCGGTGAGTACGACACGGCACAGGACCGCACCTACCTGTACGACGGTGAGGGCGGCGTGCCGATCGACAACTGGTTCAACCGGGCCGTGTTCGCGATGCAGTACGGCGAGCGCAACATCCTGTTCTCCGGAGCCATCGGCGAAAGCTCCAAGATCATGTACAACCGTGACCCGCGGGACCGCGTCGAGAAGATCGCCCCGTGGCTCACCGCCGACGGCGACCCGTACCCCGCCGTGATCGACGGCCGGGTCAAGTGGATCGTCGACGGCTACACCACGCTCGACAACTTCCCGTACTCGCAGCGCACCTCGCTGGGCGAGGCGACGTCGGACTCCCTGTCCGGTGTGGCGCAACAGCGCGACAGCGAGATCAACTACGTCCGGAACTCGGTGAAGGCCACGGTCGATGCCTTCGACGGCAGCGTGGACCTCTACCAGATGGACAAGCAGGACCCGGTCCTGAAGGCCTGGATGAAGACCTTCCCCGGGGTCGTCCAGCCGGAGTCGCAGATCTCCGACGAACTGCGGCAGCATTTCCGGTACCCGGAGGACATCTTCAAACTCCAGCGTGAGCTGATCACGCAGTACCACGTGGAGAACGCACAGGAGTTCTACGCGACCCAGACGTTCTGGAACGTGCCGCAGGATCCCACGACCGAGGGTGGGCTCGACCCGAACTCGGACGCGGCCAAACAGCCCGCGTACTACACGTACTCGCAGTCGCCGTGGCAGGACGAACCGAACTTCCAGCTGACGAGCGCGCTCACTCAGTTGCGACGGCAGTATCTGGCCGCGTGGATGTCGGTCTCGTCCGACCCCGGCAGCTACGGGGACATTCGTGTGCTCCGATTGCCGACCTCCGGTGAACGGCAGATCGAAGGCCCGGTCCAGGTGCAGAACGCCTTCCAGTCGCACCCCGAGTTCACGCAGGACCGCACCCTGCTGGGCAACCAGAGTGTCGACTTGATCTACGGCAACCTGCTCACTCTGCCGGTCGCGGACGGGTTCCTGTACATCGAACCCATCTACGTCCAGCAGCGGAACTCGCAGAGCTACCCGCAGCTGGCCCGAGTCATCGTGTCGTTCGGCGGCAAGATCGGCTTCGACTCCACCCTCAAGGGTGCGCTCGACCAGGTCTTCGGCGAAGGCAGCGGCGACGCCGCCACCGGGCCCGAGTCCGGTGATGCGGCCGGCCAGGACGGCTCCGGCAACAACGGAGACAACCAGCAGGGTGACAACCAGCAGGGCGACAACTCCGGTGGCGACAACTCCGGCGGCCAGAACGACGGTGGCGGCGGCAACGGCGAGCTGAACCAGGTCGTCCAGGACATCCAGGACGCGCTCGAGAAGCTCCGCGCGGCCCAGGAGGAAGGCGACTTCCAGGCACAGGGCCAGGCGCTGTCCGAACTGGATGAAGCCACCCGTCGCTACGAGGAGCTCCAGGGCTCCGGCGGCTGACCGGAGGCGACAGCCGAGTGGCACCCGCCTTACGGACCGGCAAAGCCAGGGCGTAAGGTGGGTGCCACAACGACGCGGGGTGGAGCAGTTCGGTAGCTCGCTGGGCTCATAACCCAGAGGTCGCAGGTTCAAATCCTGTCCCCGCTACAGAGATCGAAAGACCCCTGTCTACGGAGTGCGTAGGCAGGGGTCTTTCGTTGTTGGTCTTTTGTTGTTGTCTCCTGTTTCGCTATTGCGGTGGGGCGCAGTCCCCACATGCGGCCCGGCGGGCTCCGCCACCGGATCCCTCGGCAGGTGCCGCATCGCTTCGCATCGGCGGCGGCCCAGTGTGTGCGTGGAGTTCTCTGGGTGCCGCGGCGTTGCTCGCTGGTGCTCACTCGGCTCCGGAGGGCCTGGCCCGGACACACATGGTGACGTCCACCACGCCTCGTGGCGGTTGCCGGCCCCGCCGAAAGGGGAGACGTACACCTCAGACGCGGGGTTCACCAGGGTTCGGTACGCAAAGCGATGGTCTTAATACGCAACGTGTTGGCACGGACAGTGAAGTGCGTCGGCTGGGTGGGTGGTGTCCTGCCCTGGACCGGGTAGAGATACGAGGGACACGGTCGACCGCGGCGCGACGCCCTGTCATCGGGCGAACACTATCCGCCATCTCGGGGACGACGGATTGCGCCGTACGGGCCCCATTCCCGGTGTTCTCCATCTGGTGCTTGTGGACTGTCAGTAGCTCCATTGTGGACCTGGACCCGGGCCACAGTGGACAGAAAGCGCCGAACGTGGCACTGTGGGGACGTGTCCGATTTGAACGCAACAGCCGCAGCACTGCTTGGCCTGCTTCACGACGGCCCCGCGACCGGTGGTGAACTCGTCGCCGGAGCCGAGGAACGCTTCGGGGCGTTCTTCAGCGTCACACGGAGCCAGGTCTACCGCGAACTCCCCGCGCTGAACGAAGCCGGTTACGTCCGTCTGGGCAAGCAGGGCCCGCGCTCCAGCCAGCAGTACGTGATCACCGCGGCGGGCAAGAAGGCCTTCAAGGCCTGGGTCGCCGCCGACTCCGCACCCGACCACCTGCGGTCGCCGCTCATTCTGCGCCTGGTGCACGCCAGGGTGCTGACGGCCAAGCAGCGCCAGAACCTGTTCGACACTGCCAAGGCCGTCTACACCGAGCAGGCCGACGTCGCCAAGGCCGCATCGAAGGCCGCCGAGGACCCGGTGACCAAGGCCGTCGCCGACTTCGACCTGGCGCACGCCAAGGCCGCTCTGAAGCTCCTCGACACGATCGCGGCGAACTGATCACGCGGCGTCGCGCGGCCGCCTCAAGCGGCCGCGCGATTTGCCGTAACCTTGTCATTCGTGAGTGCTGAGTTCGAAGACGTCGTCAAGGACCTCGATGGCAAGCTGACGCAGGTCGAGTCCGTCATGGATATCGAAGCGCTGCGCCAGGAGGTTGCCTCCCTCGAGGAGGAGGCGGCCCGTCCGGACCTGTGGGACGACCCCGCGGCCGCGCAGAAGGTGACCAGCCAGCTGTCGCACAAGCAGGCCGACCTGCGACGCGTCGGCGAACTGCGGCAGCGGCTCGACGACCTGAGCGTGCTGCACGAGCTCGCCCAGGCCGAGGGCGACCCTGCGAGCAAGAACGAGGCCGAGGCCGAGCTCACATCGCTCACCGAAGCGATCGACACGCTCGAGGTGCGCACACTCCTGTCCGGCGAGTACGACCCGCGCAGTGCCGTGGTCAACATCCGCGCCGAGGCCGGTGGCGTCGACGCAGCCGACTTCGCCGAGATGCTCATGCGCATGTATCTGCGGTGGGCCGAGCGGCACAACTACGCGACCGAGGTCTACGACATCTCCTACGCCGAGGAGGCGGGCATCAAGTCCGCCACGTTCAAGGTCGGCGCCTCGTACGCCTACGGCACGCTGTCGGTCGAGCAGGGCACTCACCGCCTCGTCCGCATCTCGCCGTTCGACAACCAGAGCCGCCGGCAGACGTCGTTCGCCCACGTCGAGGTGCTGCCCGAGGTCGAGGAGGTCGACCACGTCGAGATCTCGGAGAAGGACCTGCGCA
Source organism: Prauserella salsuginis (assembly GCF_024648885.1). GTDB lineage: Bacteria > Actinomycetota > Actinomycetes > Mycobacteriales > Pseudonocardiaceae > Prauserella > Prauserella salsuginis. The sequence continues at coordinate 34,666 of NZ_JANBBF010000011.1, forward strand.
TCGACGTCTACCGCTCGTCCGGTCCCGGCGGGCAGAGCGTGAACACCACCGACTCGGCTGTGCGCATCACGCACCAGCCCACCGGCATCGTCGTGTCCTGCCAGAACGAGAAGTCGCAGTTGCAGAACAAGCTCGCCGCGATGAAGGTCCTCCAGGCCAAGCTGCTCCAGCGCAAGAAGGAGGAGGAGCAGGCCGAGATGGATGCGCTCAAGGACGGCGGCTCCAGCTGGGGCAACCAGATGCGCTCGTACGTGCTGCACCCGTACCAGATGGTCAAGGACCTGCGCACCGAACACGAGTCCGGCAACCCGTCGGCCGTGCTCGAGGGCGACATCGACGCGTTCCTCGACGCCGGCATCCGGTGGCGTAAGCAACAGGAGACCGACGCAGCCTAGTCCCGACCAGGGCGCGGCGGGTCCTCGGACCCCGCCCGTCCCGCCCGTCGACGCCCGGGCAACCAGGCCTTAACGGAGCACACGGGTAGGATGCCCAATCGTGATCCAGCTCGAATCCGTATCCAAGGCCTACAAGACCTCGACGCGTCCGGCACTGGACGACGTCACGGTCGACGTGGACAAGGGTGAGTTCGTCTTCCTCATCGGCCCGTCCGGGTCGGGGAAGTCGACGTTCCTGCGCCTGCTGTTGCGTGAGGAAGTGCCCAGCAAGGGCCGGGTGTCGGTGTCGAACTTCGACGTCGCCAAGATGCCCCGGCGCAAGGTCCCCCGCTTGCGCCAGACCATCGGCTGCGTCTTCCAGGACTTCCGTCTGCTGAACAACAAGACGGTGTCCGAGAACGTCGCGTTCGCTCTCGAGGTCATCGGCAAGCCGAAGCACACCATCACCAAGGTCGTACCCGAGGTGCTGGAGCTGGTCGGCCTCGACGGCAAGGCCGATCGCATGCCGCACGAGCTCTCCGGTGGTGAGCAGCAGCGGGTCGCGATGGCGAGGGCGTTCGTCAACCGGCCGCTCGTGCTGCTCGCCGACGAGCCGACGGGCAACCTCGACCCCGACACCAGTCAGGACATCATGTTGCTGCTGGAGCGGATCAACCGCACCGGCACGACCGTCCTGATGGCCACGCACGACCACTCGATCGTCGACTCCATGCGCCGCCGCGTCGTGGAACTGGACCACGGCAAGGTCATCCGCGATGACCGGCGAGGCGTGTACGGCGTCGGTCGCTGATTCCCCCGCAGCGACCCGCCTGCCGAGGCGCCTCGGCCCGCTCGCCACGCCGAGTGGATGCCGCCGGTCCGGCCACCGGATACTCCCCGCCCCGTACCCGACCCCCGACCCAAGGAACCGTGCCTTAGATGCGCGCCAGCTTCGTCTTCAGCGAGGTCGTCACCGGCTTGCGCCGGAACGTCACGATGACCATCGCCATGATCCTGACCACCGCGATCTCACTCGGGATGTTCGGTGGTGGTCTGCTGCTCGTCCGCACGATCGACAAGATGCAGGCCAGCTACCTCGACGACGTCGAGGTCACGGTCTATCTCACGCAGGACATCAGCGCGAACGACCAGAACTGCACGGCCGAGCCCTGCTCGTCGATCCGCTCGTCGCTCGAGAACAACCAGGCCGTCGAATCCGTCGTGTTCGAGGACCGCGACGAGGCCTACGAACGCTTCCAGCGGATCTTCGAGGGCCAGCCCGAGCTGGTCGAGCTCGCCCGTCCCGAATCACTGCCCGCCTCCCTGCACGTCAAGTTGTTCGACCCCGAACGCAGCGAAGTGATAGTGCAGGAGTTCAGCAACCAGCCGGGTGTGGCGAACGTCGACGACCAGAACAAGTTCCTCGACCGCTTCTTCGACCTGCTGAATTCGGGCCGGGACGGCACGTTCATCGTCGCGGCGATCGCCGCGCTGGCCGCGGTGCTGCTGATCGCGAACACCATTCAGGTGTCGGCGTACACGCGGCGCACCGAGGTCGGCATCATGCGGCTCGTCGGCGCGACCCGCTGGTACACCCAGCTACCGTTCCTGCTGGAAGCGGTCGTCGCCGGTGTCATCGGTGCGGTCCTCGGTGTCGTCGGACTGGTCGGGGTCAAATACATCGCGCTGGACCAGATCTTCGAAGCCACGGGCGGTGCGATCCCCAAGATCGAGATCGTGGACATCCTGTTCCCCGTCGCGCCCGTGCTGCTCGGCGTGTCGATCCTGATCTCCGCCATCACCGGTTACGTCACCCTGCGCGCATACGTCCGTACCTAGGGACGTGACGGTCGGGACCTGCGTCGGGGCTGCCCCGCGGCGGCGGTCGTTCGCTCGGGCGGTCGCAGCGGCGGCTCACCACCGGTGGTGGTTGCGTAATAGTCGTTGGGACACCCAGGTCGAGGGCGGATAGAGTCGAGTCATGGTCAAGGAAGTCGGACGCAAGGTGATCGCGTCGAACCGTCGTGCCCGTCACGACTATTCGATCCTCGACACCTACGAGGCCGGTATCGCCCTTGCCGGCACCGAGGTGAAGAGCCTCCGTGCCGGCAAGGCGTCGCTGAGCGAGGCGTTCGCAACCGTCGACGACGGCGAGGTCTTCCTGCGCAACGTGCACATTCCGGAGTACGCCCAGGGCACGTGGACCAACCACATGCCGCGGCGAACCCGGAAACTGCTGCTGCACCGTAGGGAGATCCAGAAGCTGATCGGGAAGACGAAGGAGAGCGGCGTGAGCCTCGTGCCGCTGTCGCTCTACTTCAAGGACGGCAAGGTCAAGGTCGAGCTCGCACTGGCGCGCGGTAAGAAGGCGCACGACAAGCGTCAGGACATCGCCAAACGCGACGCGCAGCGCGAGATCTCCAAGGCAATGGGCCGGGCGCTCAAGGGCAAACACAAGCAACAGCGCGCGGGACGCCGTTGACCGGCCCCGGCGCCGACGAGGACGTCGCAGCCTGGGCTCGGGGGCTCGGGCTCGACGGTCTCGTCGACATCCATGTCCACTTCCTGCCCGAACGCGTGCTCGCGAAGGTGTGGGCGTACTTCGACGGCGCGGAGCAGCACTACGGCATGCCGTGGCCGGTGCACTACCGGTTGCCGGAGGCCGAGCGGCTGGCGGCGCTGCGGGCGGTGGGGGTGCGGACGTTCGCACCGCTGGTGTATCCGCACAAGCCGGGCATGGCCGAGTGGCTGAACGGCTGGGCCCGGGAGTTCGCCGACCGGGAACCGGACGCCGTGCCGACGGCGACGTTCTTCCCGGAGCCCGAGGCGGCCCGCTACGTCGAGGACGCGTTGCGCGCGGGGGTGCGCTGCGTCAAGGTCCACGTGCAGGTCGGAGCGTTCGACCCGCGCGACGACCGGCTCGACGCGGTGTGGGGCATGCTCGCCGATGCCGGAGTCCCCGCGGTGGTGCACTGCGGGCACGGGCCGTTACGAGGGGAGCACACCGGCCTCGACGTGTTCGCCCGCATCCTCGAACGGCATCCCGGCCTGGTCACCGTGCTGGCGCACGCCGGTATGCCCGAGTACGACGCGGCACTGCGCCTGGTGCAGCGGTTCCCGCGCGTGTATCTCGACACGACGATGGTCGGCGTGCCGTTCACGGAGAGTTTCATGCCCCTGCCCGGCGACTGGCCCGCCCGCCTGGCAGGCATCGCCGACCGCGTGGTCCTCGGCACCGATTTCCCGAACATTCCCTACGACTACGCCACGCAGTTGCGTGCGATCGCCGAATGGGCCGAGGCCGACGACAGGTTGGGCGAGCCGTTCCTGCGCGCGGTCCTTCACGACACGCCGGCCAAACTCCTCGACGTGTGATCCGCTGCCGGCGTCTCCCGAGACACCGGCCGGGTGGGAGAGCGCCGGACGGACGTGGACGAGCGGGCGAGTGCGAACGCACCGACCACGAGTGCCGCCCACAGTTCGGGGCCGTTGCCGAAGCCGCGGGCCGCCAGACGAACCCGGCGTTGGCACAGCCGACCAGCGGGACGTCGGCGAACCGGGCGATGTCGACGACTGCCGCGGCGAGTGCCGGCGCGGGCACCACCGCGAACCCGAACCGGCGGTGCGCGGCCGCCATCAGGGGAGTGGCCACGACCGCGAGTAGCGCGCTGATACGTGGTCGTGTTCGATGCCCGAAGGTGCCCTTCGGGCAGGCTGGGCCTACCGCATCAGCGTTCGAGGTAGGTCAGCACCGCGCGGACCCGTCGGTGCTCCTCGACGCTGTTGTCCAGGCCGAGCTTCGCGAAGATGTTGCCGATGTGTTTCTCGACCGCGCCGTGCGAGACCACCATGCGAGCGGCGATCGCGGAGTTGGACAGGCCCTGGGCCATCAGTTCGAGCACGTCGCCTTCGCGGCCGGTCAGCGAGTCGAGGGGATTGTTGCGTCCGCGCGCCATGACCTGCGAGATCACCTCGGGGTCGATCGCCGTGCCGCCCGCGGCGACGCGGCGTACGGCTTCGAGGAAGTCGGTGACGTCGGAGACGCGTTCCTTCAGCAGGTAGCCGACGCCGCCCGCGCCGCCGGAGAGCAGCTCGATCGCGTAGGTCTCCTCGACGTACTGCGACAGCACGAGCACGGGCAGGCCGGTCCGGATCTCCCGTGCCTGCAGTGCGGCCCGCAGGCCCTCGTCGGTGAACGTCGGCGGCATCCGCACGTCGACGATCGCCAGGTCGGGTTCGTGCTCGGTGACCGAAGTCAGCAGCTCCTCGCCGGAGCCGACCGCTGCCACCGTCTCGATGCCGTCGTCGGCCAGTAGCCGCTGCACACCGGCACGCAGCAGTACGGCGTCCTCCGCGATGACCACGCGCACGTCCAGACCCCCAGAGAGTTCGTTCACCAGCTGCACGGTAGTTCGGCGCGAACGACCGTCGGGCCACCGGCGGGGCTCACGACCGACACCACACCGTCGATCGTGGCTGCGCGGTCGGCGAGCCCGGCGAGTCCGCCGCCGGGGCGGATCTCCGCACCTCCGTGGCCGTCGTCGGTGACCTCGGCGATCACCGTATCGCCGTCGCGCCGGACGTCGACGCGGATGTCGGAGGCGTCGGCGTACTTGGCGGCGTTGGTGAGTGTCTCGCCGACGACGAAGTAGGTCGTGCTCTCCACCGCCGCGGGTGGACGCTGGTCGATGTCGACCGACACCGAGACCGGCACCGGTGACTTCGCCGCGAGTGCCGACAGCGCCGCGTCGAGTCCGCGGTCGCCCAGCACCGCCGGGTAGATGCCGCGCGCCAGGTCCCGGAGTTCCGACACGGCGAGTTTCGCGTCGGTATGTGCCTCGTCGAGGAGTTTCTGCAGTTCCGCGGTGTCGGGTTCGGTGCCGCCGATCTTGGCTTTGGCGCGGCCGACCGTCATGGCCACCGACACGAGGCGCTGCTGCGCGCCGTCGTGCAGGTCGCGTTCGATGCGCCTGCGTTCGTTTTCCGCGGCGTCGACCCCGCGTGCGCGCGATGCCTGCAGGCGGGTCGCCTTCGCTTCGAGCCGTTCCGCCCGCGGTGGGCCGAGCAGCGTCAGGGCGAGTTTGCCGTGCAGCCAGCCCACGCCGGGGGCGACCGTCAGCGCCAGCGGCACGATGATGGCCGACACGACGCCGAGCACGAATTCGACGATCGCGAGCGGTGTCGTGATCAGCAGGTAAGCGAGGTCACGCCAGGTCGTGGCGTCCGTCAGCTGCGCGAACCAGTTGCGGACGGGTCCGTCGCCGCGGTTGCGGATCGCATCCGGCAGCGGGGTGCGCAGCCACCGGCGCAGCGAACGCCGTTCGAAGTCGGCGAAGCGGTGGGTCAACGTCGTCGCCAGCATCAGCAGCGGGATGCCCACCCAGACGATGGTCGTCGCGATCCCGGCTACCAGCAGGACCAGCAGCACGACGAACTCGACGATGCGTACCGGCAGCGTCAGCAACTGGTACGCGATCGTCCGCCACGTGCCCGGCCACGGCTGGTCCTCGTGCATCATCGGTTCCCCTCCACCCGGCGTGCTCATCCTGCCACCGGGCGTGCCGCAGCGGGGTCCGCCGTGGTTGCGGCGCCGTCAGCGGCGGAACCGGCCGATTCCTCGGCCTCGCGCATCCGCCGTGCCGTCGGGCCCAGCAGTGCTCGCGCCAGCAGTGCGTGGCCGGCGCCCAGCCGCCGCGTAACGGCTACCGACACCCACGCCAGGAGCGCGCCCAGGGCCATCCACGGCAACGCCGTCGGCACGGAGTCGACCGTGATCCAGCGCAGGTCGTGCGACGGGAACGCGTACAGCCCCTCGGGAAGGAAGCGGTAGTACACCGGCAGCGCGATCAATCCCAGCGACACCGACCAGAACACGACGACCAGCGCGAACTCCGCTATGCCCACCGGAAGCAGCAGGATCAGGTAGACGACGTCGCGCCAGGTCTGCGCGTCGCGGGCGCGGGCCAGCCATCGGCTCCGCACCGGGCCCTGCGGCAGCGGGCGGTACGGCCGCGGCACCGCGCTGGTCAGCATGCCGCGCACGCGCGCCCGTTCGAGGTCGGCCAGTCCACGGGTGCCCGCGAGCAGCAGCATCAGGACCGGAATGCCCACCCACACGAGTGCCGTCGGTGCGCCCACGCTCGCCGTCGTCACCACGAACACGAACCCGACGATCCCCAGCGGGAGGCTGAGCAGCAAGAATGGCAGCGCACCGCCCAGTCGGGGAAGCTGTGTCCGCTCCATGACCGGTCTCTCTTCCTCTTCGCGTCGAGGGGGCGCCCTCGTTGACGACCTCAGTCTCTCCGGGAAGGGGATGCGGCCACCATGGAGCACACGGGTCGATGCACGGTGGGGACAGCCCCACCGTCGGCGCGGGCACCGGCCGGGGAATTATCTGCTTGCCACGGGCGTTATGCTGGTCGGAAGCGAGTGATCCACACCGATCCCGTCAAGGGGGTGAACGGTTTCGACTCTGGACGTTGATCCAGCGGGAAGCGTGCCGGTGCAGGCAACGACCACCGAAAGCGTCGTCGCAACTAAATATAAGCGCCAAGACTAATAGTCAGCGCGACTTCGCCCTCGCCGCCTGAGCGAGTGCGAGTCTGTCGGCCCGGGTAAGCCTTCGACCCGGTTTGCCGGCATCAGCTAGAAGGCTCACCTCCGGCCCCGGCCACGGGGACCGGTAGGGACACCAACAGTGGCTGGGCCCGTCACACCGGCTAGTTCGCGTGACCGGTGGGGTCGAGCAGAGGCACAGCGAACTGCGCACGGAGAAGCCCTGGAGAGGCGGCAGAGGACCCGGGTTCGATTCCCGGCACCTCCACAGATGGAAGGCTCGTGCTCGTGGAGAGCACGAGCCTTTTCTGTGTCGTCGATTGAATCTGGGGGCCGAGCCCCCAGACCCACGGTGCGTGCTCCCGCAGACCCGGCATGGTCACGACGGGAGCGGACCGGCGTCGGCTCGGGGTGTCATGACGTCGCCCCGAGTGTCACTCGATGGCCGGTGAGTGCTCGCGGAGAGCGCTCGCCGGTTTCTCGTTCCGGGGGTTGATTGCGGGGGCCGACCCCCGGAACCCCATCGTGGTGGGTTTCGTGTTGCGGGCCCGTTCCTGCACCAGCTACGCGTGGGAGCCCGTGTCGGCCTACGGCGCGGCCTTGTCGTTGCGCCGCCCGCGCCGGGCCGAGTCCCGGTACCCCCACGGTGCGGGCTCCTGCCGCGATCCGGGGTGGTGGTCGGGTTGTACTGGGACCAATCCGCTTGATCTGTCGCGGTACTGGCGTGGTGTGCCTCCCACATTGAACGTTACGTCTGCTGGATGACGTGGAGCTGCCTGAACGGCTCCTGAAGGCCGTGGCCGGTGGCCTCCTCACCCGCGATGTGGATGTTGTAGAAGATCGCCTGGTTGAGCAGGCGTCGTTGTTCGTTGCACCGCCGGTACAGCTCCTTCGCAGCGTTCGAGTAGCTTCAGGTTTCACCAGCGCGGCTACTCCGTCGAGGCCATGGTCTCCGGTAGCCACAACACGATCTCCGGCAACGCGATCAGCAGCGCGGCCACGGCGACGACCGCGAGCACGAACGGCAACGCGCCCCAGAAGACCTCCGCCGTGGGGCGGCGTGCCGTGCGAGCCACCACGAAGACGTTCAGTCCCAGCGGTGGACTCACGAGCCCGATCTCGGCGAGCAGCACGATCAGCACGCCGAACCAGATGGGGTCGTAGCCGAGCTCGGTGACCAACGGGAGCACCACGGGAACGGTGAGTGCCAGAATCGCGATCTGGTCGAGGAAGAACCCGAGGATCACGTAGCACAGGAACAGGATGATCACGACGACGATCGGCGCGACGTCGAGCGAGGCCACCCAACTCACCACCGTCGGCGTCACCCGCGTCGAGGTGATGAAGTAGCCGAGGATGTGGGCACCGAGAATGATCATAAGGATCATCACGCTGGAACTGATGGTCTCGGTGACGGCGTGTTTGATCGTGGCCCAGTTCGCCCGTTTCCTGGCGGCCAGTAGCGCGAAACCGCCAACCGCACCCAGTGCGGCAGCTTCGGTCGGTGTCGCGACTCCGAAGTAGACGGTTCCGGTGACGAGCGCGAACAGCAGCAGGACCGGGCCCGCCGATCGGAGGTTGCGCAGCTTGTCGGCCCAGGCGTGCCGCTGGCCCGCGGGTGCGGACGACGGATTGATCTTGATGAGCACGACCAACGTCGCGACGAGCGCCAGCGTGACCAGCGCGCCGGGCAGGAAGCCGGCGACGAGGACCTGTCCGACGCTCTCCTCCGCGATGACCGCGTAGAACACCAGGATGATGCTGGGCGGTACGAGCGCGGCCAGCGTGCCGACGACCGCGACGAGGCCGGTGGAGATCCTGGGGCTGTAGCCCGAGTCGATCATCTTCGTGGTCGAGGTGTGTGCGAGCGTAGCCGCGGCGGCGGTGCTCGAGCCGGAGACCGCAGCGAACATCGCCCCCGCCCCGGCCGCCGCGATACCCGCTCCACCACGGATCCGGCCGACCCATACCTGCGTGGCGCGGAAGAGGTCGTCCATGACACCGCTGGCCACGACGAACTGTGCCATGAGGATGAACAAGGGGATGGGCGACAGCGAGTACGACGACACCGCGGCCGCGGGCGCCGACTGCAGCACGCCCAGCACGTCGGAGAGTCCACCGTGGACGAACAGCCCGAACGCGCCCGCTATGGCGATGGCGAAGCCGACCGGAACCCTGATGAGCAGCAGGGTCAGCATCACCACGATCACGATGAGCACGGACATCAGGCGTTCCCCTCCGTCTCGTCCCCGGCGCCGCGCCGGTGCCCGGTGAACACGTCCCAGAGCAGTCGCACGGTCAGCAGCGCGGCCCCTATCGGCACGAGCACGTGCCACGTCCACGTCGGGATGCTGAGCTCGGCCCCGCCGGGCGGCGGGATGTCGTGGGCACGCCAGGCGTGGCCGGTCGACAGCATTCCTGCCCAGAGCAACAGCACGGAGAACCCGAGCATCAGCACGCGCGCCACCAGTGTCATCGCGGTCTGCACCTTCGCGGGGCACCGTTGGTAGACGGCGTCGATAGTGACGTGCGCACCCGCTCGCACCGTGTAGGCCAGCGCGAGGAAGAAGAAGCCGGGAAGCAGGTAGTCCTGGATGAAGCTGAAGCTCCAGCCCAGTGGTGCTCCGACGAAGTAGCGCATGCCGGTCTCGAACACCATCAGCAGCGTCATCGCCATCAGCACGGAGCCCGCCAGGACGAGCCCCGCGCGTTCGATCGCCGAAACGGCGCGCAGAACGACGGGTGCGCGCCGTGCCGCGCCGGAAGGCGATTCGGGCCGGGTATTCGTGTCAGTCGTCATGGCTGTCTCGTTCCGCTCGGCGGAGCTCGTCCTTGAGTTCACGCAGCGCGGCCTTGCCGGACCGGTCGATCTCGGCCATGTCCGCCGCCCAGCGCCGGTGGATCGGCGCGGTCGCCTTGTCCCAGGCATCCCGCTCGGAGCCGGAGATGCGATGCAGTTTCACTCCGGCGTCGCGCATCGTCTGCCTGCCCTCGGCATTGCCCTCCTGCAACGCGGTGCACAGGCTTCGCGTGGCCTGCTCGCCCGCGCGCCGGAGTACGTCGCGCAGGTCCGGTGGTAGCTCGTCCCACACGCTGTCGCTGATGCTGTAGGTCATGGTGAAGCTGCCCAGCCGGGCGCCCACCGTGGCGTTGCCGGTGACCTCCTCGAGGTGATATGGCTCGGCGCTGACCGGGCCGAGCACGGTCCCGTCGACCGTGCCGCGTGAGATCGCCTCGTACATGTCGGTGGCAGGCATGCCGACCGGTGCGGCGCCGAACCCCTCGACCGCGCGGTCGATCGTGCCGCCCGACGAACGCAGTTGCAGGCCGCGCAGATCGGAGGGCACCCGCACGGCGCGCGAACCCGTGAGTACCTCGTAGTCGGGGATCATGCCGACCACGAGCGGGCGCAGGCCCTTGGGTTCGAAGTCCTCGCGGTAAAGCAGCCCGTCCTCGGACATCAGGTGTGCCACCGCCAGCGAACCGGTGCACGAGTCCTCGACGAGCCCGGGCAGGTCGGCGACGCCGGAGAGTGGAAGCTCGGCGGGCACGTACGCGGGCGCGACCGAGGCCAGGTCCACGACACCCGACCGGATCAGCGACGGGAGGTCGGCCGCGTCGCCCATCTGCTCGGCGGGGAAGTAGTCGAACCGGATCCTGCCACCGGATAGCTCGGACGCCTTGTCCATGAGCACGCTGGCGCCTGCGTCGGCGAACGGGTGGCCGTCCGGGTAGGAGTCGGCGACCGTCAGCGTGTAGACGCCGCCTGACTCGACGCTCGGGACAGGCGGGGCACAAGCGCTTGCCAGGACGAGTATCCCGAGCGATGCCGCCAGCTTTCGGACGCACCGGTGAGGTGACTGCCGCATTGCATCACCGTTTCTAAATACGAATGGCTATGCTGATATGCCACCGTATGGAGTGATGTGGCGCACTGTCAACGGCAATCGACCGCCGAATGCGGCCCGGTCAGGAGAGGCGCGCGGCCACCGCGCGAGTGGCCTCGACCAGTGCTTCGGCGATCTCCGGCAGGCGCTCCGCAATGCGGGTCGTCGGCCCGGCGACCGCGATCGCGGCGAGTGTGCGGCCGTGTACGACGACCGGCCTTGCCGTGGCACTGACGTCGGGTAGCGTCTCGCCGCGGTTGATCGCGACACCCTCGGTGCGAACGCGTTCGAGCTCCGTGCGCGCCTCGTCGAGCCTTGCCGGATCGACGATGATCGAGTTCAGGTAGGCGTCGCGTTTGCGTGGCGACCGTGCGGCAAGCAGTACTTTGCCCGCGCTCGGCGGAAACAGGGGCCGGCGGTGCCGCAACGGTGCCGAGTAACGGATCAGCTGCCGCGACTCGGCGGCGGCGATGTAGACGACCGAGTCGCCGACGCCGGTGCCGAGCATGGCCGTCTCGTCGAAGGCGTCACGCAGTTCCTCGAGGGTCGGGCGTGCGGCGTCGGCGAGGTTGGGACGCTCGGCGGTGAGCAGGTTGCCCAGTGCGGGTCCGAGGTGGAACCCGCCGTCGTCCTCGACGAGGTAGCCGGTCGATACCAGGCCCTTCACGAGGCCGAAAACCGATGACTTCGGCGCGTCCAAAGCGGACGCCAGTGTGCCAAGCCGGATCCCGGGTTGCTCCGCGGCCAGTTCGAGGATGGCAGTCACCCTGCTGACCGTGCGGTGGGATTTCGCGGCCGATTCGGTCATGTCCACTCCCGTGCGTTCGTATGTACGAACGGTACCCATCGAGTTCGCGGTTGACAGGTTGGGGTTGCGCTACATATGTTCAGATATAAGAATCAGAAGTCCTATATAGGGATGAATTCGTGCATTTCGAGCTGACTGACGACCAGCGCCGCCTGCGCGAGGCCGCACGCGACCTCGCCGCCGCGTTCACCGACGAGTACTGGGCCGATTGCGATGTGAACGGCGAGTTCCCGTGGGAGTTCTACCGAGCCTTCGCCGACGGGGGCTGGCTCGGCATCGCCATCCCCGAGGCCTACGGCGGCGGAGGGCTCGGCCTGCTCGAGGCGTCGCTGCTGATGGAGGAGATCGCCGCGTCCGGGGCGGGGATGAACGGGTGCAGCACGATGCACCTTTCCATCTTCGGACTCAACACGATCGTCAAACACGGCAGCGCACGACTGCGCGAGGAGATACTGCCGCGCGCCGCCGACGGCAGCCTGCACGTGTGCTTCGGCGTCACCGAACCCGATGCGGGGACCGACACCACCCGCATCGGCACGTTCGCCCGTAGAGACGGTGACGACTACGTGATCAGCGGCCGCAAGGTCTGGATCACCAAGGCCGGTCAATCGCAGAAGATGGTGCTGATAGCCAGGACCACACCGCGCGCCGACGTCGTCAAACCGACCGACGGCATGTCACTGTTCCTGATCGACATCGATTCCGACGCCGTCGAGCTGAAGCCGATCCCGAAGCTCGGGCGCAACGCCGTCGCGTCGTACGAGGTCTTCATCGACAATCTGCGTGTACCGGCGTCGGCACGGGTCGGCGAGGAGGGCAAGGGCTTCGCCTACTTGCTCGACGGGTTGAACCCCGAGCGGATCCTGCTGGCCCACGAGGCACTCGGCATCGGCAGGGCCTCGCTGGCCCGCGCGGTGCGCTACGCGAACGAACGCGTCGTCTTCGACCGTCCCATCGGCCGCAACCAGGGTGTCGCGTTTCCATTGGCCGAGGCCGTGACCAGACTCGACGCGGCCGAGCTGATGGCACGCAACGCCGCGTGGCGCTACGACAACGGGCTTTCGTGCGGGCGGGAGGCGAACATGGCGAAGTACCTGTGCGCCGACGCCGGGTTCGCCGCCGCTGACCAGGCGATCCAGACGCACGGCGGCATGGGGTACGCGCGCGAGTACCACGTGGAGCGGTACTTCCGGGAGTCCCGCATCCTCCGGCTTGCCCCGGTCAGCCAGGAGATGGTGCTCAATTATGTTTCCACGAAGGTTCTCGGCCTACCGAAGTCCTATTGAGGGGAGATCGATGCCGACCTCCGACGGAGCCCTCGCTGGGGTCAGGGTTGTCGACCTGTCGCGGGTGCTTGCCGGGCCGTTGTGCACGCAGATGCTGGCCGATCACGGCGCTGAGGTGATCAAGGTGGAGCCACCTGCCGGCGACGAGACCCGCGGGTGGGGGCCGCCGTTCCTGGGCGACGGCACCAGCGCCTACTTCAACGGGCTCAACCGCAACAAGCGCAACATCGTGCTGGACCTTGGTGCGCCCGAGGGTCAGGCGACCCTGGGTCGGCTGCTCGAGGATGCGGACGTACTGGTCGAGAACTTCAAAGCCGGGACGCTCGCCAAGTGGGGCTTCGACGACGGCCACCTGCGCCGTGTTTACCCACGTCTCGTCCACAGCAGGATCACCGGGTTCGGCGTGGACGGGCCGCGCGGCTCGGCTCCCGGATACGACGCCATCCTCCAGGCCTATGCGGGGCTCATGAGCATCAACGGTGAGGCCGACGGCCCCGCGCTCCGTATCGGAGTGCCCATTGTGGACATGGTGACCGGCATGCTGTCGTTCTCGGGGATCATGCTCGCGCTCCACGAGCGGCACCGTTCGGGTCGGGGTCAGCTGGTCGACAACACGTTGCTCGACACCGCGGTGACCCTGCTGCACCCGCACTCCGCAACGTGGCTGGCGAACGGGCAGGTGCCGGAACGCACCGGCTCCGCGCATCCCACGATCGCTCCCTACGACACGTTCGCCACGTGCGACGGGCCACTGTTCCTCGGGGTCGGCAACGACCGCCAGTTCCGAGACCTCATGGACGTACTCGGCAAGCCGGAGCTCGCGGACGACCCGCGGTTCGTCACCAACCCCGACCGCGTGATCAACAGGGCGGAGCTGGGCGCCATCGTCGGGGCCCTGCTGGCCGAGCACGAGCGCGAGGCCCTCGGCGCGCGACTGCTGGAACGCGGCGTGCCGTCGTCACCGGTGCACGACGTCGGCGAGACACTCACTGACCCGCAGGTGCTCCATCGCGACATGGTCGTGTCCGACGGCGATTACCGCGGCATTGGTATCCCGATCAAGCTCACGCGCACGCCGGGCAGTGTCCGCACACCGCCGAGGCCGATGGGTGCCGACACAGCCGACGTGCTGCGCGAACTGGACGGCTCGTGAACGCCTACCCGCGTCGTCAGCGAACCGGATGTGTACCCCGTGCTCGCCGGTGTCCCACACACGGTTGAGCCGGTGCAGGTGCACATCGCAGCGCGATGGGCTGATCACTCCTCCTTGCGGGGTCCGTCACCCGCGCCAGCCTCCATGACCTCGGCACGCAGCATCGAGCAGGGCCAGGTGAGGCGGGCCAGGTGCGGCCGGTGGTGGTGCGGTGCCCCGGTTGTTGAGTACGCGGGCGACGGCCTTGGACCCGGCCGGTCTCGGGTGCAGAGGCGGCAGATCAACCGCACGATCGCTGCTTCGGTCTCGTGCGGTGCGAGATGGTGGGTCTCGGACCAGCGACTGGGCCGGGTGCATCGCCGGGCTGAGGTTCGTAGGCCGGCTTCAGTCTGCTGGGCGTGCCTCGGGCCTGCCGCGTCCGGATTGGAACGTGCGGCGGTAGGCGTCCGGAGAGGTGCCGACCCGCCGGTTGAAATGTCGGCGGAGCGTGGCTGCCGTGCCGAGCCCCACCTGCGCTGCGATGTCGTCCACGCTGTCGTGGACCGTTTCCAGCAATTCTTGGGCACGCCGGATGCGTTGCGTCAGCAGCCATTGCAACGGACTCGTACCGGTGACGGCGAGGAACTGGCGGCTGAGCTGGCGTGGGCTCAGGCCCGCCTCACGGGCGAGGTCGGTGACGGTCAGCGGTTGGTCCACGCGCTCGATCGCCCAATCCAGCAGGCCGTTGAGGCTGTGACCGTTGCCGGAGGACAACGGTGTGGTGACGAACTGTGCCTGCCCACCGTCACGATGGGGCGGTACGACCAGTCGTCTGGCCGCGCTGTTGGCCGCTGCGGCGCCGTAGTCCGTGCGGACCATGTGCAGGCACACGTCGATTCCGGCCGCTTGTCCAGCCGAGGTGAGCACATCGCCGTCGTCGACGTAGAGCACGTCGGCATCGACGTCGATCCCCGGGTACTGCTGCGCAAGTGCCTCGGCGTACGACCAGTGCGTGGTGGCACGTCGCCCGTCGAGCAGTCCCGCGGCGGCGAGCACGAAGGCGCCCGTGCATATCGACGCCACTCGGGCGCCGCGTTCGTGTGCGGTCCGCACGGCGTGCACCAACTCGGGCGGCGGAGTCACGACGGCGTCATCGCAGGCAGGGACGATCACGGTGTTCGCAGCTGCCAGTTCGGTGAGCCCGCGTGGGCTGTCCACACGGAACCAGGCGCCGACCCGGGCACCCGGTGTGGAACACACGGTCAGGTCGTACCAGCTGTATGCGGCCTCCGGTCTGGGAGAGCCGAAGATCGCGCAGGGGATCGAGAGCTCGAACAAGGACATGTTGTCGGTGATTCCGAGCGCGACAGTCCTCATGTCTTGAATTGTACGTATGTTGTCATTTCAGACACTCGTCGTCCTCGCGGCTGTGGCCGAGCATGATCGTCATGACGAGACGAGCACCGAGCGCGGACACGTCGCACCACACGAGCGACCAGCACGCCGGCTCCCGAAGCAACGATTGGCTGCCCATCGGCCTCGGCGTGGCCGCCGTCGGCTGGGGTGCGAATCAGTTCGCACCGTTACTGCTGATGTACCGGTCGGAATTGGCGGTGTCGGCAGCGACCGTCCAGGCTGCGTACGGCATCTACGCGCTCGGCCTGGTTCCGGGACTGTTGCTGGGCGGCCCGTTGTCCGACCGCCACGGCCGTCGACGGGTGATGGTCACTGCGTTGATCACATCGATGGCCGGGAGTCTGCTGCTGATCGTCGGTGGACAGGCGCTGGTGGGGTTGTTCGCGGGGAGATTGGTTGCCGGAGTGGCCAGTGGTGCGGCGTTCAGCGCGGGTACCGCCTGGATCAAGGAACTGTCCGCGGGCACGGCTTCGGATCCCGGCCCCGGCGCTCGGCGCGCGACGGTGGCGATGACGGCGGGTTTCGCCGGAGGCCCACTCGTCGCGGGGCTCGTGGCACAGGTTGCCCCGGTTCCGACCGCTTCTGCCTACGTGCCCCATATCGCGCTGATCATCGTTGCCATTCCGTTCACGGTGCGCGCGACGGAGACCCGTACACCGAACCCGGACGTCGCGCTGTGGAGTCCGCTGCGACTCCCCGCGAGGTCGGCACGGCGCTTTCGCAGGGTCGCATTGCCGCTCGCGCCGTGGGTGTTCGGCGCCTCCTCGATCGGGCTTGCCTACTTGCCCGGATCGGCCGCCGACCGCATGGGGAATGCGGTGCTGCTGTTCAGCGCCATGGTGACCGCGGCGACGATGATCTCCGGCATTCTCGTACAGCCGCTGGCCCGCAGGGTCCAGCACCCGACCAAGCCGAGCTCGATCACGACAGCGTTGGCAATCGTGGTGGCCGGCCTGCTGCGGGGGGCGCTGTCGGGTGCCCACCCGTTGCTCGTCGGCGCATCAGCTCTGGTGCTCGGTGCTGGGTACGGCTGCTGTCTCGTAGCCGGTTTGACGGAGGTTCACCGGTTGGCTGGATCGCACAACCTGGCCAGCCTGACCGCGGTGTTCCAAGCGGTTGCCTATACCGGCTTCTGCGTCCCCTATCTGCTGGCCGTCTTCGAGTCCGCGCTGTCCCCGGCGGTGCTGCTCTGTGTCACCGCGGTCCTCGCCGGGTTCACGCTGGCCTGGACCGTGCGTGAAGCGGTGCGGAACCCGCCGGACGACCCCGCGTCCGGCGTGCCGGCCGACGGTGCGCGGAAACGTGTTTGACGCGGCTCGCAGGGCTGCCGACCGGCACCTCGCGGTTCCTGCGCCGTCACACTGTCTCTTCCGGCGGGGACGTCGTCTCCGTCTGTCGCTTCCGCGTCCGGTCCCGGCCGCGTCGCGCTCGTAGACGCCGCAGGCCCCGAACCCGACTCGCGGTCAGCTCTCACCAGCCAGGCGGGCCAGGGTGTCGGCGACCGGCTCCTCCCGAGCGTCGTGGTGTCCGGTTCCTGCCCAGAGATGGATCAGCCCGGTGTCGCCGGCGCTGGAGGCGGCCTTACGCAGCGGGCTGGTGAGGTGGTGCACGGCGGGATAGGCGCAGGGGGCGATCGGCTCGTACCGATCCGTGAAGCGGTTCCGCAGCGCCCGTGCGGGGCGCCCGGTGAAGGCGCGGGTGACGACGGTCGCGTCGAAGTCGGGATCGACCAGTGCGGCCTTGTGCGGCGCGGACGTTCCGCTCTCATGGGTACGCAGCAGCGAGGTGCCGACGGTGACCGCCTCGGCGCCGGCGCCGACCGCGGCGGCGACGTCGGCGGGCCGGCTGATTCCTCCTGCGCCGATCAGCGGAAGGCGGGTGTCGGCACGAACGTCCCGGAGCAGGCGCGGCAACGGAACCTCGGGTGGCGTCCGCGTCGGGGTGAACGTGCCGGAATGGCCGCCTGCGGCCGAGGACTGGACGATGAGGGCGTCCACCCCGGCCTCCTCGGCGAGTCGTGCCTCGGGCGCCGAAGTCACGGTCTGCACCACCATGCTCCCGGCCGCGCGCAAGGCGGCGACGACGTCGCCGTGTGGCAGGCCGAAGGTCAGCGACACGACCGGTACCGGATCGGCGAGCAACAGGTCGATCTTGGCCGCCCAGTGGTCGTCGTCCTCGACGGGAGTGTCCGGAAGGTGCACGCCGTAGCGGTCGGCCTCGGACAGGAGCGTGTCACGATACGCGCGATAGTCCTCTTCGGACGCCGGAACGGGATTGGGTGCGAAGAGGTTGACGCCGAACGGCACTCCGTCACCGCGGACGGCGGCGATCTGCTCGGCCAGCGCCGCCGGTGTCTTGTAGCCGCCTGCGAGGAATCCCATCGATCCCGCATGCCCGGCTGCGGCGACGAGGTTCGGCGCGGTCGGGCCGCCCGCCATGGGGGCGGCGAGGACGGGAAGGCTGATGCCGAGGTCGGTGAGCACGAAACTGTCCTTTCGGGAGCGGCGGCCGGCGGGTAGATCAGGCCGTGGTGAGCGGTCGGGGAGGCGGACTCGGATCGCGGCCGCGGCGCCGACGCTAGGTGGCCCTGCCTGTGTTGTGAAATGCGTGTCGAGCCGGTTATATGCCGCTCGGGCATAGATGCTGGTGAGGCTCCGGTCGTGGCGCCGTAGCAATACCGAGCAGGTCCGGGCCCGAACGGGAACCGCGGCCGGGTGCAGGGACGGCACCGTCCGGCTCGACGCCAGCGGGACGCTTCCGGAGCCGCGGGTGCGTCGGGCCGGTCGGATCGGCCGGGGTGCACTCCTGGTCCTCGGTGGTCACCACGGGCCGGTTGACGGCGACGGTTCCTGGTCGTCTACGGAAAGACATGCCCCTCGAACGAATCGTGGCGACCGGCGAGATCGAGAGCGCCGAGACCGAGGACGCCGAGACGGACGACGCGGAGACCGAGGACGCGGAGACCGAGGACGCGGAGACCGAGGACGCGGAGACCGAGGACGCGGAGACCGAGGACGCGGAGACGGATTCCGCCGAGTCGGCGGAATCCGAGAACGACGCCGGCTCGTCCTCCGAGACCGGCGGCTACAGCGAGGGCTTCGGCAGTGAGATCGACGGCGATGAGATCGACGGCGGTGGAGTCAGCGACAGCTCGTCCGGCTCCGATTCCGGTGCCGACCCCGCCGGTGGCGGCTACGGAGGTGACTTCGGTGGCGAGGTCGACGGAGGCGGGGTCAGCAGCGCGGGCTCCGACAGCGGCGGCTACGGACGCGGAGCTGCCGACGGCGGCGCATCCTCAGGCGGCTCCCCGTCCGGCAGCGGCGGTGGATACGGAGGTGGCGGCTTCGGTGGCAGTGTCGGTGCCTTCTGAGTGCGAGGCCGCTGACACCACGGGCACGCGGTGGCCGCGCCGGGATGCGACCGCGGGCGAGCTCGGTGCCGCCTTCCCCGTCGCCTGCGGCAACGGTCATGCCGCAGGCCGAGGTCGGCGCAGTGAGAGCGCCGGCTAGGGGATCTCCTGCCTCCGCCAGGTCGCGAGGAACGCCAGCGCCGCGGCGACGGAGCCGAACGAGGCGAGCGAGTGCGCCGACAGGTAGACGACCCACGCGTTCTCCTGCACGGTCGCGTCGAGGCCCTCCCGGGCCAGCGGCACGGCGATCAGGAACACGCCCATGCCCAGCAGCAGCACCCCGAACAGGGCGGTGCACGCCACGAGCACCACGCGCGGGATCCGCCGGGGGCCGTCGTGACGGCGCACCGCGCCGCGCCGGACGAGCCACCACGACACGAGGCAGGCCACGGCCAGTGCGATCGCATCGGCGGCGAGAGTGTCGGAGAGCCGGTGCCATTTGGCGGTGACGGTGTAGGCGCCGATTCCCACGGCCCACGACAGCACCAGGAACAGCGCCACCCCGCGCCACCGGTAGGGCACGACGATCAGCACGGCGAACAGCACCGTCATCGCGATCGTGGTGTGACCGCTCGGCAGGCTGTTGTCGACGTACGGACCCGTCACCTCGACCAGCTCCGGACGCGGCAGGATGTAGCGCTTCAGGGCCTGCGTGACGACCTGTCCCGCCACGATCACGCCCACCCCCGCGATCGCCAGGTCGAGGCGGCGGCGCAGCAGGCCGATCAATGCCACGACGGCAACGGCGGCGGCCAGCGAGTACATCGTGATCTCGTCGAGGGCGTTGTCTGCGGCCGCCTGTTCCTGCGCACCGACTTCGTCGGCACCGCGCAGGGCCGCGTTCTCCAACGTCTGCCCGAGCGCGGTCTGTACCGCGGCCACGTAGACGCCGACGGCCACGATCGCGCTCACCGCGGCGACGATCGGCCAGCGTCGCCACGGCGTCCCGGCCGGATCCGCACGCGTCTCGCTGTCGTTCATCGCAGGATTAGAGCACACGGCGTAGTGTTGCTCGGCCGATCGGCGTTGTTCCGTCGTCGCGGGTCGGCGCGGCCGTGCGGTCACCGAATGCGCGGCCACGCTGGCACAGCCGTGCCATACTCGCCGCGTGACTGCACCCATGCACCTGCCGAAGTTCTTCGTCCGCCAGCGGATCACCATGATGGTCAATCGCTACGAGATCCGCGGCGTCGGCCAGGACGGCGGCGAAGGTGAGCTGATCGCGTTCGCGCAGCAGAAGCGGATGAAGCTGCGCGAGGAGATCATTTTCTACTCGGACGAGACGCGCAGCCGCCAGGTGTTCTCGTTCAAGGCCAGGCAGAAACTCGACGTGCACGCCGAACACGACGTGTACGACGAGCACGGACGGGCGCTCGGCGGGTTCAACAAGGAGTTCGGCAAGAGCCTGCTGCGTTCGACGTGGCAGCTGTACGGTCCGGGCTACTCCGCGAAGGGTCAGGAGCGCAGCAAGTTCATCGCCGTTCTCCGCCGGATCTGGACGGTGATCCCGTACCTCGGCGATGTCTGGGTGCCGTTCCTGTTCCACTTCGACTTCGCCGACAACGAGACCGGACAGCCGGTGATGACCAGTCAGAAGGGTGTCGCGATCCGCGACAAGTACACCGTCACCGTGCCCGACCCCCGCATCGACTTCCGGGTGGCCGCCAGCATGGCCGTCGCACTGGACGCGCTGCAGTCACGGTGATGTCAGTGCGGGTGCTCGCCGAGCAGGCCGCCGGCGACCAGGTTCGCCAGGTCGCGGGCGGTGCGCGCCTGGCTGTCGGTGGTCACCGGCTGAGGTCTGCCGAGCCGGTGCGCGAGCGGTAGTTGCACCAGGCCGGCGACCGGGCTGATGACGGCGAAGAAGAGCACGTCCAGGGGGACCGTCGGCATGCGCCCCGCCGCCATGAGCCGTTCGACGGCGGGCACCAGTGGTTCGAGTGTCGGTGCCACGTACCTGTCGTACAGGTAGTCAAGGCGTTCGGACTCGCGGCCGAACTCGTCGGCCAATAATCGGGCGAGCAGCGGAGCTTCGACGGCGGACTGGTAGAAGTGGACGATCACTGCGCGGATCATCTCGGCGTCGTCGATGTCGGCGTCGAGCAGTTCCCGGCGTTCCAGCTGGTCGTCCGCCAGCAGCGCGTCCACGACGGCCCGCCAGAAGTTCGCTTTGGACCCGAAGCGGTCGTGGATGAAGTTGTGGCTGACGCCGAGGCGTTTGGCGAGCTCTCGCGCGGTGGTGCGCTCGTAGCCGAGTTCGGCGAACGTCTCCATTCCCCGCCGGAGGATTTCCGTCTCGCGTGGGACGGGCCGTGCCGACGCTCCGGGCCGTCCGGGGCCCCGCGGCTCGCCCGTGTTCGACTCCGCTGCCGCCATGTGGTCGTTCTCCTCGTGCATGCGTCTCCGGCCGGGTGTCACACGTCAGGGAGGTCCGCACACCGCTAACTTGACACTTGTCAGATTATCACTAATCTGACAAGTGTCAGTCAAGTTCGGGTTGCGGAGGGCGACGATGGCACGGACCGCGCCGGATATCCTGGTTCCGGATCTCACCGGGAAACGTGCGGTGATCACCGGGGCGAGCGACGGTGTCGGACTCTGTCTGGCGACCCGGTTCGCCGCGGCGGGGGCGGAGGTCGTCATGCCGGTCCGCAACCCGAGCAAAGGGGAGGCCGCGGTGGCCCAGATCCGTCGCAGCCACCCCGAGGCCGACGTGTCGCTTCATCAGCTCGATCTGTCGTCATTGGACTCGGTGGCCGCGTTGGCGGACCGGCTGACGGCGGAGGGGCGGCCGATTCATTTCCTCGTCAACAACGCCGGAGTGATGACGCCTCCGGATCGGAAGGTCACAGTGGACGGTTTCGAGCTGCAGTTCGGCACCAACCACCTCGGACACTTCGCGCTCGTGGCTCGCTTGCTTCCGCTGCTGCGATCGGGTGGTGCGCGCGTGACTTCCCAGATCAGCGTCGCCGCCGATCAGTACGCCGTCAACTGGGACGATCTGCAGTGGCAGCGGCGGTACCACGGCAATCGCGCCTACAGTCAGTCGAAGATCGCCGTCGGGTTGTTCGGACTCGAGCTCGACCGGCGCAGCCGTGCCGGCGGCTGGGGCATCACGAGCAACCTCTCCCATCCCGGGGTGGCGGCCACGAATCTGCTCACCGCCCGTGCCGAGGTCGGCCGCGACAGGCCCACCCCACGGGCTCGGTTCATTCATGCCCTCGCTGCGCGGGGCGTCATGTTCGGGACGCCGGACACAGCCATGCAGCCCGCGCTATACGCCGCGACGTCGCCCGACGCCGAGGGTGGTCGGCTCTACGGGCCCAGCGGCTTCAACCACTTCGCCGGTCCGCCTGCGGAGCAGAGGCTGTACTCGCGCCTGCGCAACGCCGATCATGCCCGGCGAATCTGGGGTGTTTCCGAGGAATTGGCGGACGTCCGGTTCCCGGCTGTGCACCAGGTGTGAGGCGCGGCGTTCCGCGCGACCTCACGGGTTCCGGCCGGCGTCACGGGTTGCAGTGGGAATCACGGGTTTCAGCGGACATCACGGGTTTGAGCGGACAGAGTGGCGCAGGTGATCGACGTAGTCGTCGACGGCGGTGACCAACTCGCGGTCGTCGGCCAGGTCGGTGTCGATGGCCGACAGGACCCGCCGGGCACCGTCATCGGCCCGGGCCAGGGCGACGAGTTCGTCGGCGCGCGGGTCGGCGACCTCCCGGTCCCGCAGGTGGATCAGCCACCCGGCCAGTGCCGCGATCGCCGGTTCCGGCAGCCGCTGCCGCGACCGTTCGGCGCGCAGCACCGGCAGGATCCGAGCGGGGATTTTCTGCGAGCCACCCACGGCGATGTGCAGCAGATGATGGCGGATGCCGCGGGAGGAGAATCGCCGCAGCAGCCGCTCCCGGTAGTCGACCAGGTCCTCGGCGGGCAGCGACGCGTGCCGTGCCGCGGTGTCCCACCACGATTCGGTCAGTGCGGCCAGTACGGGATGCCGCACGGCCTCGTCGACGGTGGCGCAGCCCAGCGCGGGGCCGGTGTAGGCCAGCAGCGTGTGCGCACCGTTGAGGAACCACAGTTTCCGCTGTTCGTACGCGGCCAGGTCGCCGACGAACCGGGCTCCCGCGTTCTCCCACGCGGGCCTGCCGGCGGGGAACTCCCCGGCCAGCAACCACTCGCTGAACGGCTCGGTCACCACGGGGGCGTGGTCGTCGAACCCGGTCAGCCGCGCCGCTGTGACGGCGTCGTCCGCTGTGGTGGCGGGGGTGATGCGGTCGACGACGGTGTCGACGAACGACACGTGGTCCTCGAGCCAGCAGCGGAAACCGGAGTCCTCGCCCTCGGCGGCGTTGCGCACCGCGTCCCGCAGTACGCTCCCGTTGCCGGGCAGGTTGTCGCAGGGGACGAGCGCGATCGGGAGGCCGCCCGCACGGTGACGGCCACGCAGCCCGGCAAGCACCCGGCCGATCGCACTCCCGTCCTCGTTGCCGGCGGCCCGGTAGCCGGCCTCGGTGATCGTCAGCGTCAGCAGTGCGACGTCGGGCGAGGCCAGGTCGGCGAGCCACCGGTCGGTGTCGCCGCCGGGGTGGGCACGGCTGATCGAATCGACGATCCGGGTCTGGGGCTCCCCGTCGCCGCGCACCTGCAGCGTGTACAGCCCGTCCTGCTCGGTGAGCCTGCGCGGCAGCTCGGCGTTGCGGAACGTGTACGCCGCGACACCCCAGTCCGGGTCGGCCATCGTGTACACGGCCTGATGGGCCCGGTGGAAGGCGCCCAGTCCCAGGTGGACGGCGCGGACCGGGGCCGGCGGGCGCGCACCGGCGGAGGCGCGCGTGAGCCGGGGCGTCGGCGTCGAAATCGGGTTCGGCGTCGGCATCAGAGTCGGAACGCGGCGCGGGGCTGGCGGTCGTGGAGGTCGTGTATCACCTGCGCGGCGTCGTCCTCACCGATCAGATGCTCGGCGACCAGACCGGACAGGTGGGCGGCGTCGACCCGGCGGGCGGTGTCGTGGCGGGCCGGGATGGAGCAGAACCCGCGGGTGTCGTCGATGAACCCGGCGTTGCGGTAGAACCCGGCCGTCTCGGTGACCGCGTCGCGGAACCGGTGCATCGCGCGGGGAGCGTCGAGGAACCACCACGGCGCGCCGAGATACACCGAAGGGTAGAACCCGGCCAGCGGTGCGAGTTCGCGGGAGAAGACGGTCTCGTCGAGGGTGAACACGACCGTCTGGAACCGAGGGTTCGTGCCGAACCGCTCCAGCATCGGCTGCAGCGCCCGCGTGAACTCGGCCTGGAGCGGGATGTCGTGGCCGGTGTCGGGCCCGAAGCGGCGCAACGTCTCCGGGTGGTGGTTACGCCTGCTGCCGGTGTGCAGCGCCATGACCATGCCGTCCTCACTGGACATCCGCGCCATCTCGCCGAGCAGCTGCTGGGACAGCAACCGGGCGTCGTCGTCGCTGCCGGTGCCGGAGCGGACGCGGTGGAACAGCCGCTGCGCCTCGTCGGCGTCGAGGAACGCCGTACGGGCGTCGGGTGCGCTGTGATCGGTGGCCGTGGCGCCGTGGGCGCGGAAGTACTCCCTGCGATTCTCGAGTGCCCGGACGAGGCCGTCGTAGTCGCCGGTGTCGACGCCGCTCGCGGCGGCGAGAGCATCGAGCGCTGCCGGCCAGTCCGGTTTGGTCGCATCGAGGTAGCGGTCGGGGCGGAAGGTGGGCACCACGCGGCCGGACCACGTCGGATCCTCGGCCAGGGCGCGGTGGTGGGCCAGGTCGTCGGCCGGATCGTCGGTGGTGGCCAGCGCTTCGATGGCGAACGCGTCGTACAGCGCACGCGGCCGGAACTCGGGCAGGCTCAGCCGCTCGGTGAGCTCGTCGAAGAGCTCATCGGCAGTCTCGGCCGAGGGCTGCACCGTCACCCCGAGCACGTCGTGCAGCTGCGCCTCCAGCCACTGCCGTGACGCGGTGCCCAGGAACAGCTGCCAGTGTTCGCAGAAGGCCCGCCACACCTCGCGCGGTGCGGCCTGCTCGGCTCCGTCGCGGTCGCGCAGGCCGACCTGGTTCATGGTCACGCCGTGGGCGTGCAGCAGCCGCGTCACGTAGTGGTCCGGGGTGACCAGCAGCGACGCCGGGTCGGTGAACGCCTCGTTCTCGGCGAGCAGGCGGGCCTCGATGTGGCCGTGCGGGCTGATCACCGGCAGGTCGCGGACGCGCTCGTAGAGCCGTCGTGCGATGGCGCGCTGCGCGGGCTCCGGCGGCAGCAGCCGGTCCGGATGTGGAGCCAGCGGCGTCCGCCCACCGCGTGAGACGTCGCGTGGCGCGGTCGCCGAGCCCAGATTCCGGGGCGCGTGGCCGGACCGGGGTGCCGGACCTGATTCGGATGCGGAAGTGTCTGCCGTGCCGCCGTGCATGCGGGCAGCCTCGCCGCCGCGCGCAGCACATGCAACTTGTTGCCGTCAGTTGTCATCGTGAGCTCACGCCGTCACGGGCGCCGTGTCACCGGGCCGCATGTCAGCGAGTGGCGTCGGTGCCGTGTCCTCGATGGCGCGTGTCGTCGAGTGGCGCCGTGTCACCGGGCCGTGTCGTCGGCCGGCGGGGGAGCGGTGGACCCACGGGTCACGAGGTGTGCGTCGAACTGCGTCGACTCCGGCTTGGTGTGGTGGGCGAGCTGTGCGTGCAGGACGTCCACGGCAGCTCTGCCGAGCCGTTCGGTCGGCCCGGAGATCGTGGTCAGTGCGGGCACGGTGAGGTCGGCGCCGAAGATGTCGTCGCATCCGACGAGGCTGAAATCCGTGGGCACGTTGACCCCGGCGGCCTGCAGCCGTTGCAGGGTGCCGATCGCGATCATGTCGTTGTAGGCGATCGCTGCAGTGGCGCGGTGCAGCATCAGCGCGTCGGCGGCTTCGTGACCGCCCTGCCGGTTCGGCGGGTGGGGCCCGAGGAACGCCGCGTCGAGGCCGAGCGTGGCCGACTCCTCGCGCAGTGCCTGCCAGCGCGCACCGTTGATCCACGAGTTGCGCGGACCGGACAGGTACGCGATGCGGCGATGACCGATGGCGGCCAGGTGGCGGACGGCTTTGCGCATGCCGCCCGCGGTGTCGACGACGAGGCTGGGGATGCCGTCGATCTCGCGGTTGACGATCGCGAGCGGGCGGTGCTGGGCGAGCTGTCGGATGACGTCGTCGGACAGTCGCGAGGTGGCCAGGATCGCGCCGCTGGTGGTCGCCAGCAGTTGCCGCAGGTTGCTGACCTCGACCCGGGGTGACTCGTCGCTGTCGGTCAGGGCGAGCGTGTAGTCGCCCGCCAGTGCCTGGGCCTGGGCGGCCTTGATCAGCGGTGCGTAGTACGGGTTGGCGATGTCGGTGACGACCAGCGTCATCGTCCGCGCCCGTCCTGGCGCCTCCGCGCGGGCGAGGGGGCGCGGCACGTAGCCGATCTCGTCGGCGGCGGCCTGCACCTTCTCGCGGGTGGCGGGGTTGACCCGACTGGGGTGGGAGAAGGTGCGGGACACGGTCGACGCCGCGACCCCGCAGTGCCGGGCCACGTCGTAGATCGTCGGCCTGGGCGCGGTCACTGCTGGTACCTCCGCGACGGTCGAGCCTGGCGGCAACAAATGGCAACTGATTGTCAGTCTACGGGGTCGCTCTTACGTTGAACCGATCGCGAGCCCCCGGTCACGCTCGCCGGCCGTGTGCGCACGGCGGGCCCGGCGGCCACTCGTCGTATGGAGTCAAGGAGGACCAGTGCTCATCGAGCGCGCGGATGTCATCGTCACCAGCCCTGGGCGCAACTTCGTCACGCTCAAGATCACCACGGATGACGGGGTGGTCGGCTACGGCGACGGCACGCTGAACGGCCGGGAACTGGCCGTGGCCGCCTATCTCACCGACCACGTCGTGCCGCTGCTGACCGGACGCGACGCGCACGCCATCGAGGACACCTGGCAGTACCTGTACCGGGGCGCGTACTGGCGGCGCGGCCCGGTGACGATGGCAGCCATCGCCGCCGTGGACACCGCACTGTGGGACATCAAGGCCAAGGTCGCCGGGCTGCCGCTGTACCAGCTGCTCGGCGGGGCCAGCCGGGAGCGGTGCCTGGTCTACGGGCACGCCAGCGGCAAGGACATCCCCGAGCTGTTCGACTCGATCCGCAAGCACCTCGACGAGGGATTCCGCGCGATCCGCATCCAGACCGGAGTGCCGGGCCTGGACTCGGTGTACGGCGTCGCCTCCAGTGCGGCCGCCTCGGTCGGCGGTGCCGGCAGCGACAGCCGGTACGACTACGAGCCGGCCCGCCGCTCGGCGCTGCCCACCGAGGAGACCTGGGACACCCGCGCCTATCTGCGGCACGTGCCGTCGGTGTTCGAGGCGGTCCGCGGCGAGTTCGGCGAGGACATCGCGCTGCTGCACGACGCGCACCATCGGCTGACCCCGATCCAGGCCGCCAAGCTCGGCAAGTCGCTGGAGCCCTACGACCTGTTCTGGCTCGAGGACGTCACACCCGCCGAGAATCAGGAGGCGCTGCGCTGGGTGCGCCACCACACCACGACGCCGCTGGCGATCGGCGAGGTGTTCAACTCCGTCTGGGACTACCAGCACCTGATCCGCGAGCAGCTCATCGACTACGTGCGCTCACCGGTCACGCACGCGGGCGGTATCACGAGCGTGCGCCGGATCATGGACTACGCGGCGATGTACCAGGTCAAGTCCGGTATGCACGGCCCGACGGATGTCTCGCCGGTCGGACTGGCCGCCGCGGTGCACCTCGGCCTGGCACTGCACAACTTCGGCATCCAGGAGTACATGGTCCACAGTGAACAGACCAGGGAGGTCTTCGGTCCGACGTACGAGTTCGCCGGCGGCGGTCTGCGGCCCGGTGAGGAGCCCGGCCTCGGTATCCACGTCGACGAGGAGCTGGCCGCGCAGTACCCGTACGAGCGGGCGTACCTGCCGGTGAACCGGCTCAGGGACGGAACCGTTCATGATTGGTGAGTCGCGCCCGCACCCCGTCGTTTCCGCGTCGGAACAGGTGCAGGCGTCGTCTCCCGGACAGTAAGCAATTCGTCGGATCGAGAGAAGTTCCCGTGCGTGTCACATCACGAGTCGAGCGAGTGCAGCGGGCCGATGACCAGGTCAGGATCCACACCGACGGTGTCGAGATCCGGCTCGTCATCGTGGCCGACGGCATTCTGCGTATTCGCGCCGGTTTCGACGGCGACTTCGCCGAGGAGTCGTACACGCTCACGACGACGGCGTGGCCGGACCGGCTCGACGAGTTCTTCGGTGCCGAGCGCACCCGGGTGAGTCCGTCGTCGTTCGAGCTCGACGACCTCGGCGACCTCGTCCGGATGACCGGCGGGAACCTGCGGGTGGACATCGAGAAGGAACCGTTCCGGATCCGCGTCCACGACCACGAGGGCACGTTGCTGCATTCCGATGTCGTCGGCCTGGGGTATCTGGCCGACGGGAACGGCCGCCGCAGCCACACGAGCGAGATCTCCGCGGGCGACGCGTTCTACGGTTTCGGTGAGACCACGGGCCCGTTGAACAAGGCGCAGAAGCTCATCACGATGAGCCCGAAGGACGCGCTCGGTTACGACCCGCGCGAAACCGACCCGCTGTACAAGCACATCCCGTTCTATCTCAAGCTGAACCGGGAGAACCGGAAAGCGGTCGGGTACTTCTACCACAACACCCACGACTGCGAGTTCGATCTCGGCAGGCAGCGGAGCAATTACTGGCCCCCGCACAGCCGTTACCGTGCCGACGGCGGCGACATCGACCTCTTCCTGATCGCCGGCCCCGGCATGCGGGACGTGGTGCGGCGCTACACGATGCTGACCGGCAGGCCGCCGTTGCTGCCCAAGTACGCGCTGGGCTACCTGGCCTCGTCGATGTACTACTCCGAAGTGGACTCCGACAGCGACACGGCGATCACCGATTTCATCGACGTCGCCAGGGAAGAGGGCATTCCCGTCGACGGCTTCCAGCTCTCGTCCGGCTACACCACCCAGGACACCGAGGCTGGGCCGAAGCGGTGTGTCTTCACGTGGAACGAGCGCCGGTTCCCCGACCCGGAGGGCTTCTTCGCCGCGATGGCCGAGCGCGGCATCACGGTGTCCCCGAACGTCAAGCCCGCTGTCCTCGACGTCCACCCCGACCTCGAGCAGTTCCGAGGCGAGGACGTCTTCGTCGCCCGCAGCGCCGATGCGGCCGCGGCCCACGGCGAGGGGCCGGCGGTCGGCGCCTGGTGGGGCGGGCCCGGTCGGTTCGTCGACTTCACCAAGCCCGCCGCACGGGAGGCGTGGCGGCGATGGCTCACCGAGGCGGTGCTCGCCAAGGGCACCACGTCGGTGTGGAACGACAACTGCGAGTACGACGGCATCGTCGACACCGATTCCCGGGTGGACTTCGAGGGCGCAGGCGCGACGATCGGCCGGCTGCGCAGCGTCATGTCGAACCTCATGTGCCACGTGACCCGCGACGCCGTGGCCGAGACGGCTCCGGACGCCCGCCCCTACATCGTGTGCCGTTCCGGTCACGCCGGCATCCAGCGCTACGCCCAGAGCTGGGCGGGCGACAACTCCACCTCGTGGGAGTCGTTGCGGCACAACGTCGCCACGATCCTCGGGATGGGCCTGTCCGGCTTCCCCCACCACGGCTGTGACATCGGCGGGTTCCACGGGCCCGCGCCGGACCCGGAGCTGTTGGTTCGCTGGGTGCAGCACGGCGCGTTCCAGCCGCGGTTCTCGATCCACTCGGTCAACTCCGACAACACGGTGACCGAGCCGTGGATGTACCCCGACCACACGCACTACGTCCGGGACGCCATCCGGCTGCGTTACCGGTTGCTGCCGTACCTGTACTCGCTCACGGCACGGGCGGCGGACACAGCTGAGCCGATCATGGAGCCACTGGTCAGCGCCTTTCAGCACGATCCGGACGTCGACGAGGTCTTCGAGGACTTCATGCTCGGCGACTCGCTGCTCGTCGCGAACGTGCTCGACCAAGGAGCCCGCACGCGCACCGTGCGCCTGCCCGCGGGAGAGACGTTCTACGACTTCTGGACCCGCGAGCGCCACGAGGGCGGCGGGGTCGTGGCGAAGCCGGTGGACCTCGGCTCGATCCCGTTGCTGCTGCGCGGCGGCGGTATCGTGCCGCTCGCGGAGAACCGGGTGGACAGTCTCACCCGCGACGAGGTGACGGACCTGCGGCTGATCTGCGTCCCTGACCGGGACGGCCGCTTCACGCTCTACGAGGACGACGGTCTCACCCGGGCTCACGAACACGGCGAGTTCCGCGAGACGCAGGTCCGCATGAGCGCAGGGGAGCGGGTGCAGCTTCAGCTGTCCCGGCGCGGCGAGTACCGCAGCTCCGTCCAGCGGCTGCTGTTCGACGTCGTTCGGCCCGGGCAGTGTCCGCACCGGGTCGACCTCGACGGCCAGCGCCTCCCGCAGTACCTGCATCGTGGCCGGTTCGATGCCGCCGACGCGGGCTGGCACTACGACATCGGACTCGGATCGGTGTTGATCAAGACCCCCGACCCCGGCGGTGATCTCACCGTCGACATCTCGTTCGAGCCCGTCGACATGATCGGCATGTGAGGAAGGCACGCATGAGGAACCGACTGATCAGCGGCATTGTCGCCCTGATCCTCGTCGCGGCCGTGGGCGCGTGCGCGCCCGCGTCGGGTGCGCGGACGAGTGCCGAGGCGACACCGGAGAACCCGCTGGTGCTGACCCTGGCTAACAACCTCGGCGACGACCACGTCACCTCCCAGGCGCTCGACTCGTTCGCGGAGGACGTCGAGCGGCGCAGTGGCGGCCGGATCGTGGTCAAGATCTACGGCAACGGCCAGCTGGGCGACGAACCGGACGTGCTCGGTCAGCTCCACGAGGGCATCGTCGACATGACGCGTGTCAGCGCGCCGGGGCTGGCGACCTACGACCCCGGATATCACACCTTCGGCCTGCCCTACATCTTCAACTCCGAGCGGGAGTTCTACGAGGTGATGGACTCCCCGGAGATGGCGGATCACTTCCGCTCGACCGCCGACAAGGGATTCCTCGGCCTCACGTACTACAGCTCGGGCGCGCGGTCCTTCTACACGCGGGGCACGCCGGTGCGGAAGCCGGAGGATCTGCGGGGGCTGAAGACCCGAGTGCAGGACATGCGGTCCCAGACAGACTTCGTCGGCGCGCTGGGAGCGGCACCGGTCGTGATGGCCTTCGGCGACACCTACAC
Organism: Prauserella salsuginis; assembly: GCF_024648885.1. GTDB lineage: Bacteria > Actinomycetota > Actinomycetes > Mycobacteriales > Pseudonocardiaceae > Prauserella > Prauserella salsuginis. The sequence continues at coordinate 65,767 of NZ_JANBBF010000011.1, forward strand.
CTCGCTGCAGACCGGCCTGATCGACGGCGCCGAGAGCAACGAGACGGTGCTGACGGAGAGCGCGCACGGCGAGGTGTCCAAGGTCTTCTCGATGACCGAGCACACCTGGATCCCGGACATCCTCGTGATCGGCACGGAGACGTGGGACCGGCTCGACGCGGCCGACGAGAAACTGCTCACCGAGGCCGCCCGCGCCTCGACCGAGCGGCAGAAGGTCGCCTGGGCGGAGAGCATCGAGCAGTCGATCGTCGACGCGAAGGAGATGGGCGTCCGGTTCGTCGACGACGTCGACACCGAGGCCTTCCGCAAGGCCACCCGGCCGGTCGTCGGCCGGTACGCCGAGGAGTATCCCGAGGTCGCGCAGCTCCTCTCCGTCATCGAGTCGGGAAGGAACTGAGGTTCGGTATGACTACACGCGATCGCCTGAACCGAGTGCGGCGGGTGCTCGGCGGCGTTCTCGCCGCCTTCGCAGGCGCCCTGCTCGTCGTCATGACCCTGCTGGTGCTGTACCAGGTGTTCACCCGCTACGTGCTGGGAACGCCCGCGGCCTTCACCGAGGAGCTCGTGCGCTACGCGCTCATCTGGACCTCGCTGATCAGCGCCGCGTACGCCTTCCTGCATCGCAAGCACATGTCGCTGCTGTTCCTACGGGACAAGTTCACACCGTCGGTGCGGCGCGCGCTGATCATCGGCACGGACGTCCTCGTGTTGGTGTTCGCCGTCGTCGTGCTGGTGGTCGGCGGCACCATGCTGGCGCTGAGCGCGGCCACGAACTATTCGGCGCTGCTGGGGATCTCCCGCGGACTGGTCTACACGATCGGGCCCGTCGCCGGTGCCGCGATCGTGTTCGCGCAGGTGCTCAACATCTGGGAGGACCTCACCGGTGAGGTCTCGATCGAGACGGAGAGGACAGACTGATGGGCGCTCTGACCGCCGCCGCCATCCTGTTCGGCGCCTTCTTCATCCTGCTGTTCTCCGGCGTGCCGATCTCGATCTCGCTCGGCGTCGCCTCGTTCGTGACCGCACTGATGTTCCTGCCGTGGGACGACGCCACCTACATCGTCGGCCAGCAGATGAACGTTGGCATCGAGAGCTTCTCGTTGCTGGCCGTCCCGCTGTTCATCTTCGCGGGCAACATCATGAACACCGGCGGCATCGCCCGCAGGCTCGTCGACCTCGCACTCGTGGCGGTGGGCCGGGTGCCCGGTGCGCTCGCGCACACCAACGTGCTGGCCAACACGCTGTTCGGTTCGCTGTCCGGTTCGGCCGTCGCGTCGGCCGCCGCGGTGGGCAGCACGCTGCACGACCGGCAGAAGGAAGCGGGCTACGACCCGGCGTTCGGGGCCGCGGTGAACGTCGCATCGGCCCCGACCGGGCTGCTCATCCCGCCGACGACGGCCGCGATCGTCTACTCGACCGTCGCGGGCGGGGTGTCCGTGTCGGCGCTGTTCATGGCCGGGTACGTACCGGGCATCCTCATGGGTCTCGTGATCATGGCGATCGCGTACGTGTTCACGCGGCGGAAGGGATACCCGAAACTCGGCCGCGTCGGGATGGCGGAGGCCGCGCGGGTGCTGCTCCGGGCGGTGCCGGGACTACTGCTGATCGTGGTCGTGGTGGGCGGCATCGTGTTCGGTGTCTTCACCGCGACGGAGGGTGCGGGCATCGCGGTGCTGTACACCATGGTGCTGGCGCTGGCGTACCGCAGCATGTCGTGGCGGGACGTCAAGGACGTCGTGACGCGCACGGTCACCGCGACCGGCATCGTCATGTTCCTCATCGCCGCGTCCGCGGGCATGTCCTGGGTGATGGCCTACACCGGTATCCCGGGTGCGATCACGGACACGCTGCTGGCGGTCGCGGACTCGAAGACGGTCATCCTGCTGCTGATGCTCCTCGTGCTGCTGGTGGTTGGCACGTTCATGGACATCACGCCGGCGATCCTCATCTTCACGCCCATCCTGCTGCCGATCTCCGAGGAACTCGGCATGGACCCGGTCCACTTCGGCATGGTGCTCATCCTCGCGATGTGCATCGGCACCATGACGCCACCGGTGGGGTCGGTCCTGTTCGTCGGGACCGGCGTGAGCGGGGTGTCGATCGAGCAGGTCGTGCCGAAGCTGCTGCCGTACTTCGCCGGGCTCATCCTGGTGCTGTTGGCCGTCACGTTCGTTCCCGCGCTGTCGCTCGGGCTGCCGGGCGTGATGGGGCTGCTCGAGTGACGGCGCTGCTCCGGTGACGGCGCTGCTCCGGTGACGGCGCTGCTCCGGTGACGGCGCTGCTCCGGTGACGGCGCTGCTCCGGTGACGGCGCTGCTCGAGTGACGGCGCAGCCTCACGGGGTCCGAACGGCGAGCACGAAGCCTCCGGGGAGGTCGTCCACGACGTCGAACGCGTCGCCGCGGAAGGACGCGGGATCGAAGGTGATGCGGTTGTCGAAGTGCCAGCCGCCCTCGTCCTTCCGCAGCACGAACACGTCGATGCCGCCGAACCGGGTGTTCGCCGACGCGGCCGCGAACCGCTGCGGATCGTCGATGGCGGCGAGCTCGTCGAGTTCGGCGGACCGTTCGGTGTACCGCATGAGGCTGTTCGCCGAGTAGTGCCCGCGCTGCAGATAGCCCCACCAGAGCTCGTAGGCGTAGAGCCGCATGTCGGTCGACAGCGACATCGGCCTCGCGTCGGCACCCAGTCGCGCTTCGACCTCGGCGGCGATGCGGTCCGCGGGCAGCTGCGGTGCCACCAGGTCGGACGGGATGAAGTCGGAACGCCGGCCGTCGGGCCCCGGCTCCATGTGGGCGCGCAGCGCGGGGTTCGGCTCGACGTCGGAATGCGGCACGTACGGTTCGGCGTCGGCGAAGCCCTTGGGGGTGCCAGGGGTCCACTTGTCCCAAGCCAGAAGTCCAGACGACACCAGCAGCACCGCCAGCGCCGCGATGCCCACACTGCGCGGCGGGGTGAGCCGGAGCTTGGCTGCCACGGGTTTCGCGGCGCGCACGAGCGTGAGTACGCCCGCCGTCACCAGCACCATGGTCACCATGCGCGGTGTCTTCACGAGGAACCCGGTGTGTCCGTTGTTCACCAGCTGGGTCATGTACACGGCCCAGTACAGGTAGATGCCGCCGACCAGCAGCAGCATGGGTTGTGCCCACCATTCCCGGGTGAGGTACCAGCACACGCCGAACAGCCCCGCGAGGGCGAGCAGTCCGATCGGGGTGACCTCCAGGAACGGCAGGGGCACCGGGTCCTCGCCGATCACGGCGTTCGGGTAGGTGTCGGCGACGACGTTGCGTGTCCGGGTGAGGTACGCCCATGCCAGCGGGACGACGTACCAGGAGGAGACGACGACCGCGGTGACCAGCACACCGAGAAGGTGACGCAGGTACGGTCCCCGGTTCGGCCGCAGCAACCGCGCGGCGATGATCGCCAGCCCCCCGATCACCCCGAACATCAGATAGCCGGTGTAGGCGCAGACGAACAGCCCGCCGATGACGCCGGCGGGCAGCCAGTGCAGGCCGCCCCGGTTGCGCGGCAGGCCCGTGAAGGTGGCCAGCGCCCACGGCACGAACACGGCGAGGGTGAGGATCTCGTAGCTCTTGTGACCGTGCATGAACACGACCGGGGCGACCGCGGCCATGGCCAGGGCCGCGGGTGAGCTCGTGAGGCGGCGCCACAGCAGGAAGGCCACCAGCGCCGAGGCGGAGATGAACAGCACCTCCATGTCCCCGACCAGGGTCCAGGTGGGCCTGCCGAGCAGTTCGGAGGCCCGCGCGACCAGCCACGGGTACAGCACCGGGTATTCCGAGGGCAGCCCCGGCAGGAACGCGTCGGTGCTGCCCCACGTGGTGGTCAGCCGGTTCGCCAGCGCGGACATCCGGATGGTGTCCCAGTTGTGCAGCTCGTTGTGGCCGAACGGCGTCCCGTGCAGCGCGTTCATGAGCACCAGGCCGATCCAGCCCGCGTACAGTCCCGCGACCGCACCCGCGAGCCGGTCGGAGGCGAAGCGCGCTGCGAGGGCGATCGCGACGACGGCGATCACCGCTCCGACGGCGACCGGGGCGACCGCGCCGCGAAGGGTGAGCGGGTTGAGGTCGGCGAGGTCGATCAGCAGCCACGACAGCGCCATGGCGGCGACGTAGCACGTCACGGCGGTCGTGGCGGGGCCGATGCCGCGCGTCAGCCGCCGCAGCGGGCCGGCGCCGGTCGTCGTCTCCGCAGGGGCCTGCGCTTCGAGCTCGCTGTCGTCCACGTCCTCGTTCACGTCGGCTCCCGGCCCGGTGGTACTCACGCCGGGCACCCTATAGCCGCCCGGTGCCCGGCCGGGCGGGTGATGTGCGGCACGGGCCGTCGTCGTCCGTTGTGGACGCGGCCGGGGCGGTTCGCCCCGATTTCGCCGGCACCCGGAGGTCCGGTGGTGGACCTTCGGGTGCCGGTGGGTGCGATCAGGCGCCGATCGTGGCGGTGTCGATCACGAAGCGGTAGCGCACGTCGCTGGCCGCCACGCGTTCGTAGGCGGTGTTGACGTCCGCCGCCGAGATCGTCTCGATGTCGGAGCCGATGCCGTGCTCGGCGCAGAAGTTCAACATCTCCTGGGTTTCCGCGATGCCGCCGATCATCGAACCCGCCAGTGCCTTGTTGCCCGCGATCAGCGAGAACGCGTTGTAGGACAACGGCTCACCGGGCGCGCCGACGTTGACCATCGCGCCGCCGACCCGCAGCAGGCCGAGGTAGGCGTCGACGGGGATCTGCGCCGACACGGTGTTGAGGATCAGGTCGAACCGGCCGCGCAGGACGTCGAAGGTCGTCTCGTCGGCGGTGGCGTAGTACTCGGTCGCGCCGAGTCGCTTGCCGTCCTCCTGCTTCTTCAGGCTCTGGCTCAGCACCGTCACCTCGGCACCCATCGCGGCCGCCAGCTTCACGGCCATGTGGCCGAGGCCGCCGAGGCCCACGACCGCGACCTTCTTGCCGGGACCTGCGCCCCACTGACGCAGCGGCGAGTAGGTGGTGATGCCCGCGCAGAGCAGCGGAGCGGCGACATCGAGACCGATGCCGTCCGGGATGCCGCACACGAAGGCGTCCCTGACCACGACCTGCTTGCTGTAGCCGCCGTAGGTGTTCTCGCCGTCGAAGCCGACGCCGTTGTAGGTCTGGACGTTGCCCTTGACGCAGAACTGCTCGGTGTCGGCGCGGCAGTACTCGCACTCGCCGCACGAGTCCACCATGCAGCCGACGCCGACCCGGTCGCCGACCCGGTAGTCGGTCACGGCGGATCCCACCGCGGCGACCGTGCCCGCGATCTCGTGCCCCGGCACCATCGGGAAGATCGCTTCGCCCCATTCGCCACGTGCCTGGTGGATGTCGCTGTGGCAGATGCCTGCGTAGGCGATGTCGATCAGGACGTCGTCGGGGCGCAGGTCACGCCGCTGGATCGTCGTCTGCTCGAGCGGTGCGCCCGGGCCCGGTGCAGCGATGGCGTGCGTCGTTGTGCTCATCAGAACTCCTGCGATAATCGATCACGTGCCCTGTTGTAAGAGGCCTCTTACACAACGACGTGAGAGGGCTCTTACATATTCCGACCGAGAGATGTGATCCAGGCCATGGGCGACCGGTATCGCCGCGGCGAGCTGCGCGACGAACTCGTGCGGGTCGCGCTCGACCTGATCGCCGAGCAGGGGTTCGGCGGGTTCTCGGTGGCCGAGGTGGCTCGGCGGGCACAGGTCAGTCCCGGCGCCCCGTACCGGCACTTTCCCGAGCGGGAGAGTCTGCTCGCCGCCGTCGCCACGGCCGTCGCGAGCCAGCTCGCGGACCGGGTCGCCGCGGCCGCCGAGGGCGTGTCGGATCCGGCGGACGCGCTCTCCGCGGCGGCGGGCGCCTATACCGAGTACGTCATCGAACGACGTGCGGGGATGAACGTCATCTACGCCGATCGGCTGCAGGCTCGCGAATACCCGGAACTGAGTGACCAGACCCGGCGCCTGACGGACCAGTTCCTCATGCTGTGCCTGGCGGTGTCGGATCGGCCCGAGAGTGCGCTCGAGCTCATGGAGCAGCTGTTCACCCAGGCGCACGGCTACGGCATGTTCTGGCTCGACGGGGTGTTCTCGAAACACGGCTATGCACCCGAGCTGGTGGTGCGCAAATCCGTCGCCGCCGCCCGGCTCGCCATCGAGGGACACCGGCAGCAGTCCGGCGGTCACTGAGTCCCGGCGCCGGTTCGGTCTCGCCTCCTCGCAGTGGCCCGCCGGAGTCAGGGCAGGATGACTGCCGGCCGCATCCCGACCGACGAGGAGGAGGACCGCACGTGTCCGAACAGCCGCTCACGCAGACCGCACCCGCGCCGCCCGAAGGGTTGCGCGTCATCGGTGCCGGGGACGTGACCGCGACGATCGAGGGGAACCGTGAAGGCGCGCTTGAGGCCGTCCGCGACGCCTACCTGGCGCACGCCGACGGCGCGAGCGCCAATCCGCACTCCAGCTTCCTGCGGTTCCCCTACCGGCCGCGGGACCGGATCATCGCGCTGCCCGCGTTCCTCGACGCCGGCTCCGGCCGAGGCGACTCCGACGAGCCTGGCTCCAGCGGGGCCGACTCCGGAGGGCCTGACTCCTCCGGGCCTGACTCCTCCGGGCCTGACTCCGGCGGGTCTGACTCCGGCGGGTCTGCCTCCTCCGGCGGCGGGGCCGGCCCGCGATCCGGCATCAAGTGGATCGCCAGTTACCCGGGCAACGTCGCCCACGGCTTTCCCCGGGCGTCGGCGGTGATGGTGCTCAACGACTACGACACCGGCTACCCGTACGCCCTGCTGGAGGCGTCGCTCATCTCCGCGACGCGCACGGCGGCGTCCGCGGTGCTGGGTGCGCAGGAACTGCTCGGCCAGCGGCGGGTGGGCAGGGTCGGATTCGTCGGCACGGGGTTGATCAGCGACCACGTGCGGATGTTCCTGCGTGATCTGTCCTGGGACGTCGGCGAGTTCGCGCTGTACGACATCGACCGCCGCAACGCCGAGGCGTTCGCGGCGACACTGGCCGCCGACGGGCCGGCCGCACCGGTGACCGTCGTCGACGACGTCGCCGATGCGTTCGCCGGTGCGGACCTCGTCGTCGTCGCCACTGTGGCCGGGACGCCACACCTGGCCGATCCCGCACTGCTGGCCGACGCTCCGGTCGTGCTGCACCTCTCGCTGCGCGATTTCGCGCCCGAGCTCGTGCTCGCCGCCACGAACGTCACCGACGACGTCGACCACGCCGTGCGCGAACAGACGTCGCTGCACCTCGCCGAGCAGCAGGTCGGACACCGGGAGTTCGTCCACGGCACGATCGCCGACGTCGTGCGCGGCGGTCTGTCACGGGAGGCGGGGAAGGCGACGATCTTCTCGCCGTTCGGTCTGGGGGTGCTGGACGTCGCGGTCGGCGGCTGGGTTCACGACGAGGTCGCCGCTCGCGGCGGCGGACACGTGGTGGGGGACTTCTTCGCCCTGTGACCCCGGTGTTCCTGTGACCCCGGTGTTCGGGGGTGTTCCGGGTCAAGGCGCGGGCCGCGTTCCCAACCACCGCGGCCTGCGTCAACATCCTTTCTGAATGAAACAAAGGTTCGTATATGGCATTTGTGTCATATCGATAGTTTTTGCGCTTTCGTACCCCGTCGCGTCACTTTTCATTCAGTGGATCGAGGAAGTCGGCGTCTGGAGTGGGAGACGAACCCATTCCAGGCCGTGGCCGACCGATGCCACGACAGGCGCGAAGGACGAGACATATGACCAAGAAGGACGGACAGGGCGGCATGAGCCGGCGAACACTGCTGCAGGCGGCCGGTGGCGGGGGCGCCGCCGCGGCGGCGATCGTCGGTCTGGGTGCGCAGCCCGCCGCGGCGCAGCCCGCCGCTGTCCAGGCCGGCGCGGTCGCGAGTCGCACCCCGGTGGGCCCGCTGAAGGCCGCCGACCCACACGCGCTGACCCAGCGCACGCGCCCGCGCCGGAGGGGCAAGCCCGACACCGCCGAGATCACCGTCCTGCCGATCCACCGGGCCAAGTTCCTCGCGGGTGCCAAGTTCGACCTCCGGGTCGAGGCTGTGGGTGTCGACCCGGAGACGGCACGCATCGACATCCGCGTAAAGGGGCCGAACGGCCCGGCGGAGGTCCTCGTCGGTGAACCGGAGCGGACCAGTTCCGCCGACGACAGCCTCGAGATCACCTACCGTGGTCTGCACTATCCCGAACCCGGTGACTACACCGTCGAGGCGAAGGTGCGGTCGGGGAACCGGACGTCGAAGGACGAGGTCGGCCACGAGGTCGTCCTGGCCGAGGCTCCGGCCGCGAGGGCCAGAAACGTGATCTTCTTCCTCGGCGACGGTATGGGCCAGCCCGCGGTGACGGCGGCCCGGATCCTGTCGAAGGGCCTGACCGACGGCAAGTACCACGGTCTGCTCGAAATGGACCGTATGGATTACCGCGGTCTGGTGACGACGTCCGGAATGGACGCACTGGCGACCGACTCCGCGAACTCGATGTCGGCGTACATGTGCGGGCACAAGTCGTCGGTGAACGCGATGGGCGTCTACGAGAGCAGTGAGCCCGACCCCAACAAGCACCCGCGGGTCGAGACGATGGCGGAACTGCTGAAACGCGTCCGTGACATGAAGATCGGCGTCGTGACCACCGCGGAGATCCAGGACGCCACGCCCGCCGCGGTGTTCGCGCACACGCGCCGCCGGTCCGAGTACCAGGAGATCATGGACCAGTCGCTGCGCGAGGCGCAGCAGCCGACGGTGCTGCTGGGCGGCGGTCTGGCTTCCCTGCTGCCGCAGTCGCACGAGAACTCGGAACGCGACGACGACCGCGACCTCGTGAAGGAGTTCGCCGACCAGGGCTTCACGCACGTCAGCACGAGCGCCGAACTGACGCGCGCGGTCCGGGGCAAGGCGCCGGAGAAGCTGCTCGGCACGTTCCACCACGAGAACATGAACGTCTTCCTCGACCGCAAGCACGACAAGAAGCCCGAGGTGCTCGGCGAGTGGGACGACCAGCCCACACTGATGGAGATGACCGAGTCCGCGCTCGCGGTGCTCGAGGATTCCGAGGACGGTTTCTTCCTGATGGTGGAGGGCGCCTCGATCGACAAGATGGAGCACCCGCTCGACGGCCCGCGTGCCGTGTACGACGCGATCGAGCTCGATCAGGCCGTCGGAGTCGCCAAGAAGTGGGCCGAGGGGCGCGACGACACGCTCATCGTGGTGACCGCCGACCACAACCACTCGATGAGCATCGTCGGCACCCACGACCGCCGCGACGCGGAGGGCCGAGACGGGAACGGTGTCTACGGCGACGCCGACTACCCGACCTACTCGGACGAGGACGGCGACGGGTTCCCCGACGACCCGAATCCCGACGTGCAGCTGTTCTTCGGCTGGTCCAACCATCCCGACCACACCGACGACTTCCAGCACAATCACACTTTCGCCGAGCCGGCGCTGACCGACGAGGACAGCGGGAAGGCCGTCGACAACCCGGATCGTGACCCCGGCGGGGAGCTGCAGGTCGGCAACCTGCCGGGTGAGGAGACGAACTGCGTGCACACCGTCGAGGACGTCAGCGTGTGCGCCTCAGGCCCGGGAGCGGCCCGCTTCAACGGCGTGCTGGACAACACCGAGATCTTCTTCGCCGTGATCGACGCGCTCGGAGTCGACGCGCGCAGCTGAGGCTCCCTCGCTCGGGGCCGTGGCCGGGTGCGGCCACGGCCCCGACGGGCGGTTCCGCCGACCGGGCCGCCGGGAACCGCCGAGCGGTGACACCGCGCGCTGGCGAGGGGGTGATTCGACCCTGGAGTCGCAGGGTAGGCCACGGGTGACGCGACACGCATCGGCGAAGGGAATGGTGAGTCCATGCCACGCCAGACGCCTCGGCGGCAGCAACGGAATCCGCGAGAGCAGGAGTGGAGCGCGAAGGCCGAGCGCCAGTACGAACACATCGAAGCCTCCCAGGAGAGTCGCGGGGTCGGACGGGAACGTGCGGAGGAGATCGCGGCTCGCACGGTCAACAAGCAACGCGCGCGCAGCGGGGAGGCCGACGAGCGGAGCGCAACCTCGACCGAGGACATCTCCGCGCCGCGACGTGGTGGTCTGCGGTCCGGAAACCGCTCCGGACCTGGCGGCCGTACCAAGGCACAGTTGTACGCCGACGCCAAACGACACGGCATCCGTGGCCGCTCGAAGATGACCAAGGCACAGCTCGAACAGCGGCTCGCGCGGACACGCTGAGGAGTCGACGTGGCCACGTCGAGTTGCCCCGGAACGAGCACGAAACAGCAACGTGAGGCCATGGTCGCGCGGGTGCGGCGTTCCGGGATCACGGATTCGCGGGTGCTCGATGCCATGGCCGTGGTTCCCCGCGAGCGGTTCGTGCACCCGGACCACGCGGGCGAAGCCTACGACGAGCACCCGCTGCCGATCGGCGCGGGCCAGACGATCTCGGCGCCGCACATGGTGGCCCGGATGGCGGCAGCGCTGGACCTCGATCCCGACGACCAGGTGCTGGAAGTGGGCGCGGGAACGGGATACGCCGCGGCCGTGTTGTCGCTGTGTGCCGGGCGGGTCGTGGCCATCGAGCGGGAATCGACGCTGGCCGCTCGCGCGCGCGAGCTGCTCGCCGAACTCGGGCGCGAAAACGTCGAGGTCCGCAACGCCGACGGCACTCGCGGTGCCCCTGACCGGGCCCCGTTCGATGCCGTCTCCGTGGCGGCCATGGCAGCCGACATCCCTCGTGCGTTGCTCGACCAGCTCGCCCCCGGTGGCAGGCTGGTCTGCCCGGTGGGAACCGGGGGCGCCGGGCAGCTCGTCCGGGTGCGCGACGGGCGGCGGGAGCGCCTCATGCCCGTCGCATTCGTGCCGCTGACCAGCGACCAGTGATCAGCGACCAGTGACGCACCCGGCGTGCCCCGACGGCCGAGGCCTGCGCCCCGACGGCCGAGAGGCGTAGTCCTGCGCGAACTTGCCCGGCCGCCGGCTCCTCGGATCCCGCGTGCCGGACACGATCACGTCGCGCGCACGCTGCGAGCCTCGTCCTCCAGCCGGGTGGCCTTCCGGTGCAGTCCGCGTGCCCGTTCGACGAGGGGATCGAGATCGTCGGCGCCCGCTGCCGCGACCTCGCGGGTGAGCGCGACGTACTCGTCGATCAGGCGGCGATAGCGGGTGACGAAGTTCCGCTGCGGCGTCGCCGATCCACGGGCCGCACGTGCGTAGGCCTTGTCCAGGTCGATGATCGTCCGGGAAACGGCCCCGGTCTCGGCGTTGAGCACGCTGCGGGCGTCGTCGCCGGATTCGGCCTCGATCCGGCGGCCCGCCGCCCGCTTGCCGATCGCGCGCGCTACCGCGTAAGCCACCGCCGAGCCCACCGCGACGGCAGCAAGCAACGCGCCGGCCAGCAGGTAGCGAGGCAGGGGCGGATCGATCGTCCGTGGGCCGTCGGGCACGTTCCCGGCTCGGACGAGCTGGTCGAAGTTGACGACCATGACCTTCAACGTCTCGACGGGCCGGTCGACGAACATGCCGGTGCCGCGGGTGATGACCGTCTCGGCGACCATGGCCTGGCCGATGTCGTCGGTGTCGTGGTGGCTGCACCCGTAGGTCGACCAATCGCCGCCGTCCCTGGTCATGGCGACGAACAGGGTGCCGTCGGCGGCGCCGGCCACGTCGTCGCACACCTCGCTCGCGTCGTCGCCGGGGGAGAGGAACCCGACGGTGAGCTTGCGGTTGCCGATCACCTGCGCCGCCGCGTCCCGGTCGAAGTCGTAGTCCTCCGCGGCGTAGACCGACGAGCCGCGGAGTTTGCTCGCGACGGGGCCGTCGAAGAGCCCGCCGGTGATCGCCGCCCAGGCCGCGAACGCGACGGCGACGAGCACGGCCAGTGCGAACGGCTTCTTGAACACGGTCATCGCCGATCACACTCCCCAGCCTGCGGTGTAGTGCCGCGGCTCGTAGTCACTGCGCCCGATCAGCTGCGCCGTCTCGGCCAGCTCGTGCTCGGCCTTGTCGAGGAGCTCGTGGGCGGCCCGCCTGCCCGCGGCGGATCCTTCCTGTTCCCTCGCCGCGTCGAGATGGGAGATCGCGCGAGTCAGCGACGGATTGCTCGCCTCGGTGGTCAGGCCGGACACCTCGACCGACAACGCCGACAGTGCGGCCAACCGCACCGTCGGCGGCCTGCCGTGCGACGGCCGGCGGCGCAGCGCGGTCACCGACAGGATGATGACACCGAGTACGCACCCGGCGAACACGAACGGCAGCGCGGGCAGCGTGACCTTCAGCGGGTCGAACGGCTGGTACGGCAACGGGCGGTCGAACAGACCCGCGTACCGGATGTCGGTCACCTTGTTCAACCACGCGTACAGGACGTTGTCCTGCGGATAGTCGAAGCGGCTGAGCCGGGCGCCCAGCATGCCGTAGACGCCGGCGGTGGCCACCTCGTAGAACTGGTCGCGGTGGGCGCCGGCGTAGTCGACATAGTTTCCGTACAGCACCACGACCGGGGTGTCGGGGAACCGTTCGGCCAGGGCGGGCGCGTAGTCGGGGATGGGCCGGTCCCGGGCCTGCTGCGGTAGCGCGACGATCATCGGCTCGGTGTCGGGGAAGGCGTTTCCCACGTTGTCGGGCACCCTCGACAGGGTCGCCCCGTCAGCCACGTGCAGCCGGTAGCGTTCGAGGTCGGCCGTCACGGCGTCGAGCTCGGCCGGGCTCGGCTCGCGCCAGGTCGGGCCCGGGGGTGATGGAGGATCGTCGCCGTCCCGCATACCGGTGATTACTGCGGCGAGCAGCCCGGTGACGTCGTTGGCGGCGAACTGCCGTTGGAAACCGTCGAGGTCGTCGGGCTCAGCCGTGTAAGGCCCACCTCTGACGTTCGTGCCGACGGCCGTGACCAGCTCGAACGGGGCGTCGGCCATGGCGGGGTCCTCGGCGACCGCGCTGACCCGCTCACGTTCCTGCTTGTCCAGACCGGGAGGGGCAAGCAGCAGCCGGACGCCCGTGGTGCCGACGTGCTCGCGCAGCCACTGCCGGTCCCACGTCGCGGTCGCTCCCGGCAGGCGCACCACCGGCTCGGCCTGCACCTGCCGAGCCATCTCCTCGGTGGTGGGCACGGTGTGGTCGCTCAGTTCGCCGGCGTCGCCCTCCTTGTAGTCCACCGACGGCGACCCGCCGTAGCTGACGTCGATGTCGCCCTGCCGCTGCTGGAAGAGGAAGACGACCGCGACCAGGATCGCGACGCCCGCGAGTGCCCAGCGGGCGATGCCGAGGATGCGGTCAGCCATCGCGCGCCTCCCGCCACAGCGTGTCGGCGCGTTCGGCCAGTTCGGTCGCGGTCCGTGCGGCGTCCGGTCCACCGCCGAGCGCCTCGGCCTCGGCCAGCAGCCGCCGCGCCTCGGGAACGTCGGTGGCGCAGGCGTCGCGGCTCACCGTGGCGGTGGCGATCGCCGCCTTCGCCGTCGCCCAGGCCGCGCGTTTCCGTTCCGCGTGTGCGCGCAGCCGCGGCAGGTAGGCGCTCACCACGCCGGCGCCGATCAGCACGATGCCGCCGACGAGCCAGATCATCCAGGTCACCGCAGGAGTATTGCGGATACGCCTCGGCTGCCGGGCCGATAGCTGACATCTCGGGCGCAGGTCACACCCCGCGCCTGGTCACGGGGTCCCGTCGGTTGCACCGCGATGGGCTCGACGAGGGAAGCGAGGCCGGTGAAGTCGGCCGGGTTGCGCGTCACGAGTGGCCGGCCGTGTGCACCGGCGATGGACGCGATCTGCAGGTCGGCGAGCCGCCTGCGGGGCCTGCGCCCCTCGGCGCGGACACGGGCGTAGAGCTGGGCGTAGAAGCGCGCGGGCTCGGCCTCGGCGTCGAACGGCACCGGCGCGAAGCTGCTGCCAGGCACGCTCGCCGGGCACCGCCTGCTGCATCCGAGGCCCCTCCCGGATCGCCGGCCGGGAGGGGCCTCGGATGCGGGCCGTGCCCGCGTCGCGCTCGGGGTTCGCGACGCGGGCAGGCTCGGCCGCGGCCGGGTACCGGGGGAACGCACCCGGACGCGGCGAGACGGTGCCGACGATGCCCGTGGTCAGGCGTTGTCGGCCTTGAGCATGTCGGAGCACTTCTCGCCGATGGCCATCGTGGTGATGTTCGGGTTCACCGCCACGAGGAACGGCATGGCCGAGGCGTCCGCCACGCGCAGCCCGTGCACGCCCTTCACCCGCAGCCGCTCGTCCAGCGGCTTGTCGGCCTCGGCGCCCATCGGGACGGACGCCGCGGGGTGGTAGACCGTGTTGTGGGTGCGCTGGATGTAGTCGGCGATCTCGTCGTCGGTCCGCACGTCCGGCCCCGGGAAGAGCTCGGTGCCCGCCCAGTCGCGCATCGCCGGCTGCTCGGCGATCCGGCGCGCCAGCTTGATGCCCTCGGTCATCACGCGCATGTCGTGCGGATGCGTGAAGTACTTCGGGTCGACGGCCGGCTTGTCGCGGAAGTCGCGGCTGCGCAGCCGCACCGTGCCGCTCGACCGTGCCCGCGTGACGTTCGGCGTCAGGCAGAACGCGTTCTCCGACGTCGGGTAGCCCTGCCGCACGGTGTGCATGTCGAACGGCACCGAGCCGTAGTGGAACATCAGATCCGGCCGGTCGAGGCCATCCTCGGTCCGGGTGAAGATGCCGATCTCCCACCACTGCGTCGAGTCCGAGACCATCGGCTGCTTGGCGTCCCAGCTGATGACGCCCTCGGGGTGGTCCTGCAGCGTGGAGCCGACGCCGGGGGAGTCCACGAGCACGTCGACGCCGAACTCCCGCAGGTGCTCCGCCGGTCCGATGCCCGAGAGCATGAGCAGCTTCGGGGTGTCGATCGCACCCGTCGAGAGCACGACCTCGCGACGGGCGGTGACGGTGCGCGTGTGGATCTGGTCCTCGTCGAGGTACTGCACGCCCGTGGCGCGGGTGCCGTCGAAGGTGACCTTCTTGGCCCACGCACCGGTGCGGATCTGCAGGTTCGGCCGGTCCATGACCGGGTGCAGGTACGACACCGACGACGAGGAACGCGTCCCGTCCTCGCGGGCGTTGATCTGGAACCAGTTCGCGCCGTGGGTCACCGTCGTGCCGGAGTTGAACTCCGTCGTGGGGATGCCCTGCTGCTCGCACGCTTCCAGCAGTGCCACGCCGCACGGGTCGTTCGGCGGGACGCTGCGGATGGTCACCGGACCGCTGCGGCCGTGGTGCTCACCGGGTCCGTCGTTGGTCTCCAGCCGCCGGTACAGCGGGAAGACGTTTTTCGCGCCCCAGCCGGGAAGGCCCATCGACTCCCACTCGTCGAGGTCCTCGGCGGGCGCCCAGAACGCGATGCACGAGTTGTGCGACGAGCAGCCGCCCAGTACGCGGGCGCGGGCGTGCCGCATGAACGAGTTACCCGATTCCTGTGGCTCGATGAGGTAGTCCCAGTCGTAGCCGGATTCGAGCAGCGCCATCCAGCGCTTGAGTTCGAGGATGTTGCGGTCATCCACATCGGACGGACCGGCTTCGAGCAGGCACACCGTGACGTCGGGGTCCTCGGACAGCCGGGACGCGACCGCCGCGCCTGCGCTGCCGCCGCCCACCACGACGTAGTCGAACTGATCTGCCATGGGAATTCCCTCCTGGTTCAGGCGAGGCTCGAGGCTTCGCGGTCGGCCGTCGTGGCGGTCGTGTCGTCGTCGGATCCCGGCGCCGCGGAGTCCGATTCGGACTCCGCGGGAGCGGCGTGGTCGGCCAGTACACCGACCTTGTGCCGCTGGACGAACCAGTAGTACGCGAATCCGCCCACGGCCGCGATTCCGACGAACAACACGGCGCTGTACTGCAGGTACCAGTGGTACGGCGGTTCGGCGTTGTACACCTCGGCGCGCGGCCACGCGAGGTTCACCGTCATGCCCAGGCCCCAGACGACGGCCAGGACGTTGATCGGAAGGCCGAGCTTGCCGAGGCTGAACCGGCCCTCCTCCTTCGTCGGCTTCCACTTCCCGCGCAGCCGCGCGACCAGCATCGGGATCGTGACCAGCAGGTACGAGATGTAGATGAGGATGATCGCCAGCGACGTCACCGCGGTGAAGATCTGCGGCTGGCCGATGTTCACCAGCAGCAGCACCACGGCGAGCACGCCGATGAACACGGCGGGCAGCACCGGCGTCTGGAACCGCGGGCTGACGCGGGCGAGCCGCTTGCCGCCGGGCAGCGCGTTGTCGCGCGCCATCGCGAACATGATGCGGATCGCGGCGGTGTGCACCGCCAGCACGCACACGGTGATCGCGACGAAGATGCCCAGCAGGAACAGCCTGCCGACCAACGGGCCGAGCGCGTCACTGAGCACGAACTGCAGTCCGGAGACACCCAGCTCGGGAGCGTTGACGTCGCGGATCGCCATCATGCCGAACAGCAGGATCAGACCGCCGAGCAGGAACGAGGCGACCAGTGCTCGCAGGATCGCCTTCGGCGCATTGCGGTGCGGGTCGATCGACTCCTCGCCGAGCGAGGCCGCGGTGTCGAAGCCGTACATGACGTACGACGAGGCGATACCGGCGACGAGGAACGCCGTCAGGTAGCTGCCACCGTGTGCGGCCTCGGTGCCGGCCGTCTCGAACACGACGGTCGGCGGATTCACCACGACCAGCGCCAGCGCGACGATCAGGGCGACCGCGGCGACCAGTTCGATGAACACGCCCGTGCTGTTGATCCGAGCCATGAGCCGCACGCCGTAGGCGTTGACGAGCGTGGTGAACAGGATCAGCAGCATGGCCAGCACGATGCCGTTGACGGCCGCGTCCGTGGCGTTGCTGCCGTCGCCGATGAATTGGAAGCCCTTCCAGATCTGCGGGAGCGTGTTCTGGTAGGCCAGCGCGGTGGCCGAGATCGACACGATCGACGCCAGCAGCATCATCCAGCCTGCGAGCCAGCCGACGTGGCGCCCGCCGAGCTTTTTCGCCCAGTTGTAGACCGAACCTGCGATGGGATAGCGCGAGGCCAGCTCGGCGAAACTCAACGCCACCAGCAACTGTCCGACGAACACGATCGGCCAGGACCACCAGTAGGCGGGACCGCCGAGGCCGAGTCCGAAATAGGACAGTTGGAAGGTGCCGGTGAGCACCGAGATGTAGCTGATCCCGGCGGCGAACGTATGGAATCCGCCGAGGCTGCGTTTCAGTTTGTTGGTGTAGCCGAACTCGCCGAGTCCGGCGTCGTGGTTGGGCGCACTCATGCCCCGAACTCCTTTCCCGGATTCTGTGCCCGCCGGTGTGCGGGCACAGCTGTCCCGGGTGGTTGTTTCCTGCGTAGTGCGAAATGCGCGGAGATCGTTCCGCGCCGTGATGCCGGCTTATTCGCCGGAGAACCATTGCTGCGGGCCGGGCCGCAGATTCTGGTAGACGTGCTTGGCTTCCTGGTATTCGCCGAGGCCGCCGCGGCCGAGTTCCCGGCCGATGCCGGACTGCTTGAACCCGCCCCACTCGGCCTGCGGCAGGTACGGGTGGAAGTCGTTGATCCAGACGGTGCCGTGGCGCAGCCGGTTCGCCACGCGCTGGGCCTTGGCCGGGTCGCCGGTGAACACGGCGCCGGCGAGGCCGTAGTGCGTGTCGTTGGCGATCCGCACGGCGTCGTCCTCGTCGGTGAATCGTTCGACGGTCAGCACCGGGCCGAACGACTCCTCGGTGACGGCGTACGAGCCCTGCTCGACCTCGTCGAGGACGGTCGGCAGGTAGAAGTGGCCTGCCGCGTAGCGCTCACCGTCGGGCCGGGCGCCGCCGGTGCGCAGCACGGCGCCCTCGGCGATCGACTTCGCGACGTAGTCCTCGACCTTGTGCAGGTGGCCTTCCGAGATGAGCGGGCCGGTCTCGGCGTCGTTGTCGAACGGACCCCCGAGGCGGATCCGCTCTGCCCTGCGCACGATCTCGTCGACCAGCGCATCGTGCAGTTCGTCCTGCACGATCAGGCGCGCACCGGCGGAACACACCTGGCCGGAGTGCAGGAAGATCGCGGTGAGTGCGAAGTCGACGGCCGTGTCGAAGTCGGCGTCGGCGAACACGACGTTCGGGTTCTTGCCGCCGAGTTCGAGCGCGACCTTCTTCACCGTCGGCGCCGCCAGCGCGGAGATCGTGCGGCCGGTGTGGAGCCCGCCCGTGAACGAGACGAGGTCGACGTCCGGGTGCTCGGCCAGCACACTGCCGACCTCCGCGCCCGCGCCCAGCACCAGGTTGCCCACGCCCGCCGGCAGTCCGGCCTCGTCGAGCGCGCGCATCAGCAGGATCGCCGTGCTCGGCGTGAGCTCGCTGGGCTTGAGCACGAACGTGTCACCAGCCGCGATCGCGGGCGCCACCTTCCATGCGACCTGCAGCAGCGGGAAGTTCCACGGCGTGATCATGCCGCACACGCCGACGGGCTCGTACTGCACGCGGCTGATCGCATCGGGGCTGCCGGTGTCGACGACACGTCCGGCATCGTTGCCGGCGAGCTTGCCGAAGTAGCGGAAGCAGGCGGCGATGTCGTCCATGTCGAATTCGCTCTCGACGAGCCGTTTTCCGGTGTCGAGCGATTCCGCGCGGGCGAACTCGGCCTTGTCGCGGACCAGGATGTCGGCGACGCGCAGCAGCAGGTCACCGCGGTCCCACGCCGAGCTCGACGCCCAGGTGCCCTCGTCGAACGCCCTGCGCGCGGCGGCGACGGCCTGCTGGGCGTCGGCTCGCTCCGCTTCGGCGACGGTGGTGACCAGCGTGCCGTCGGCGGGGGAGTGGATCTGTCTCGTCTGTCCGCCCGCGGCGGTTCGCCATTCGCCGTCGATGAACAGCGTGGCAGCCGAATTGTCGGCGTGCGGCATGATCGTCTCGCCCTTTTCTCGTTCGTCGGCGTGTTCGTGTCGGTTTCGGCTCGCTGCTGCGTGCGGCCGTTTCGCGTTCGTCGTCGCGTTTCGCCGGTGGCCTTATCGGCCGCCGGATTCCGGCTGCGGCACCGTTTCCGCGGACATGTTTCCGCGTCGATTCCGGGCGTCGAAATGGGTTCGACGGTGCGGGCGGTGCCGGCGCGGAGTCGTTTCCCGTAACGGGTTCTTCCGTGTCGGTGTGGCGCCGGTGAAGGACACTAACACCGACCTGTACATCTGTACACCAATGGCGTCGAGACTTCTGTGAACTCGACGAGAAATGCGCCGCCGAGCAGTGCATTCGCGATACCGGTGATCTGCGCCGCACCGCGCTGCCCGCCCGGCATGGCAAGGTGAAAGCCTCGACCACGAGACGTCAGCTGTGAAGGACCCCGAGGCTGTGACTACCCCCGACGCGACCACCTCCGATGTGGCCGCATCCGCCGCGAAACAGGCCCGGTCGAACGGTGCGCGTGCGGCCGGGCAGCGCGACCCGGACCGCAGGCAGCGCATCGCCCGGGCCGCCATCGAGGTGGTCGCCGAGGTCGGCGTCGAGAAGCTGACGCACCGGCGGGTCGCCGCGGCCGCGGGCGTGCCACTCGGGTCGACCACCTACTACTTCAAGACGCTCGACGACCTGCTGGCCAGTGCGCTTCGGCAGGCAGCGGACGACGACGTCGAGCATCTGCGCACGTGGGCGGCGGGGCTGGACGCGGGAGGCGAGCTCGCCGAGGCGCTCGCCGAGCTCGTCCTGCACTACCTCGGCCCGGCGCGGGCGCAGACGGTCGTCGAACACCAGCTCTACATCGCGGCCCTGCATCGGCCCGCGTTGCAGCACGTCAGCCAGGAATGGGACACCGCGCTCGCCGACCTGTTCGCCGGCTACACCGACGCCGAGACCGGCCGCGCACTGTCGGTGCTGTTCTGCGGCTGGCAGCTCCAGGGCATCGTGCGTGAACAACTGCCCGAACGTCGCGAGGTCGAGGCCTCGTTCCGCAGGTTGCTCGCCGGCTGACGCGCTCGGCCGAGGAGTCCGAGCCGTGGCCGAGTGCGGTCGACTGGGCCGCCGCGGTCGGCCCGGGCTTCGCGGTCGATCCGGGCTTCGCGGTCGGCTCGGGTCGTCCGTCCGCGGCAGCGCACCCGGCGGATGTCGGTGCCCGGCGTTAGCGTCGCGGACATGGCGCTCACAGTGGAAGAACGTGAACAGTTCCTGGCCGAGCCGCACATCGGTGCGCTGTCCGTGGTCGAGTCGACCGAACGGGCGCCGCTGAACGTGCCGATCTGGTATCAGTACACGCCCGGCGGCACCCTGTGGGTCCGCACCGGTGCCGACTCGCGCAAGACGCGCGCGATCCGCGCAGCCGGCCGGTTCAGTCTCATGGTCCAGCGGGTCGAGCCGACGATCCGGTACGTCAGCGTCGAAGGCCCCGCGGAGTTCTCGGAGGACAGCCACGACCTGTCGGTCGAGATGGCCGTCCGTTACCTGGCCGCGGAACAGGCCGAGGAGTTCCTCGAGTACGAGCGCAAGTACCTCGGTGAACACATCGTGATCACCATGCGGCCGCAGCACTGGCTGTCCGCAGACATGGGCTCGCTCTGACCCTCCCTGTTCCGGCGGCAGCTACATGGTCAGGCGGAGTTCGTCCGTCTCGGGAATCTCCAGCGCCTCGTAGCGCCGGCTGTGCGTGCCGCCGGACGTCGCCCACCGCTCCGTGCCGGTCCAGGCCGGGATCGACAGCCGTGCCAGGACCGAGGGCCGCGGTAGGACCGGCGGTGACGCGGGGCCGGCGCCGAGAAGCGGCGCCGGCCCCACCGGGTGTTGCTCAGCTGTCGCCGCGCGCGGGGTAGTCGTTGCTGGTGACGAAGTCGATGCCGCCGAGCAGTTCGGCCAGCTGCGGCCTGCCGAACGGCATGGAGGTGAGCGAGGCGTAGTAGATCCGGTGTTCGCCGTCGACGAGGAAGGTCGCGGGTTCGGGGAACACCTCGGGTTCGTTGTCGCCTGCCGCCGTGGACACGAACAGTCCCCATTCCCGCATCGTCTCGAGCGGGAGGTTGTAGCCGAGCGGCAACTCGGACAGGTTCCAGTCGTCGCGGATGCGCTCGGCGCGCTCCTGGTTCTCGGCGCTGATCCCGATGGGTTCGACGCCCAGTCGGGCCAGCTCGTCGGCGCTGTCGCGGATGGCGGCGAGCTGGTTGCGGCACACCGGGCAGTGCAGGCCACGGTAGAACACGATCATCGTGAACGCGGCGGGCTGCTGCTCGGACAGGCTCCACCGGCCGCCGCCGACGAGGTCGACGGTGAGCTCGGGTGCCGTGCTGCGTGGCCGGGGCGGAGCGGGGAGGGTGATGCTCGGTGCGCTGTCGGCCGGAGTGGCGGTCATGGATTCGCTCCTTGTCTGGTGAGGCTCGTACCGATGCGGCGCGGCCTTCGGTGGTTCGGCCCGTCGTGGTTCACGAGGCCGCGTTCGTCGAGACCGGTGTCTCGGTGTCCTCGGTCGTGTCGGCGGCCGGGGCCGGGCGGACCAGGGCGCAGGCGACGCCGATGGCCAGCCAGACGGTGCCGACGAGCGGGATGGCGGCGGGGCCGTAGTTGTCGACCAGGTAGCCGCCGAGTGCGGCACCGAGTGCGCTGCCGCCGTAGAGGCCACTGATGCCCAGCGACATGGCGAGCATCGGCTGGTCGTCGGCGACGCTCATGATGCCGGCCTGGATGACCGGGCTCAGCGCCCACGCGAAAACCGACCACACGGCGACGAACAGGAACAACGTCAGGCCGAAACCGGCGCCGGAGGCGAGATAGGCCGCCAGCGCCCCCAGGGCCAGGCAGTGGCCGCCGAGCACGATCAGCCGTGCCGGCCGCGGGGACAGCCGGTCGCTGAGTGCGCCGCCGAAGAACACGGCCACGACGCCGACCAGGCCGACGACCAGTAGTGCCACCGTGACGTCGCTTGCGGTGGCGTCGAGCTGCTCGGTGAAGATCGTGCCGAGGTAGCTGTAGAACATCAGGCCGCCCGCACCGGACAGGAACATCGCCGCGACCAGGGCGAGCACCCGTGGGTTGCGGACCGGAGCGAGCCGCGCGGCGATGCCGGTGACGGGGCCGCCGGGCACCGACGGCGCGAGTGCGGCGCTGAGCGCGGCCACCAGTGCGCCGATGACGGCGATCAGTGCGAAGGTCGCGCGCCACGACAGGACGTCACCGAGGAACGCGCCGAACGGCACGCCGGTGAACAGCGCCACGGTCAGACCGGCTGTGACGACCGCGAGGTACCGGCCGCTCTTGCCTTCCGGTGCTCCCATACCGGCGATCACCATGCAGGTCGGGGAGACGGCGGCGGCCGCGAGTCCGGCCACGACCCGGAGGATCAGGGTGAGCACGAAATCGTCGCTGATCGCGACGGCGGCGTTGGCAACGGCGAAGATCACCAGCGACCAGGTCAGTACCACCTTCTTGTCGAGCCGGTCGGTGAGGAACGCCAGGATCGGCGCTCCCGCGGCGAAGGCGATCGCGAAGGCCGTCACCAGCAGACCGGCGGTTCCCGGCGTGACCCCGAGATCACGGGCCACGTCCGGCAGGATCCCCGAGATCACGAACTCGTCGGTGCCCAGGGCAAGCATTCCGACGAACAAGCACAGGAGCCAGACCGGGTAACCGGCAACGCTGAGCGTCGAGGTGCGGTGGCTCGACATGGTTCCTCATTTCTATCTTCGACGAACATCGAACGATCGGGGTTCATAGTATGATCGACCGCATGGCCGCCGCAACACACCCCGCGATGGAGGACCTCGACCTGCCGACGGTGATGCACGCCCTCGCCGATCCCATCCGCCTGGGCCTGGTGAGGCTGCTGAGCGACGGCGAGGAACGGGCATGGGGCGACCTGGACGCGCCGGTCGCCAACTCCACGCTGAGTCACCACCTCAAGGTCCTGCGGTCCGCGGGCATCACCCGCACCCGCGAAGAGGGAAAGCGGTGCTTCGTACGGCTACGCAGCGACGATTTCGAAGGCCGGTTCCCCGGCCTGCTCGACACGACACTCGCGTTGGCGGCCGAAGCAGGCACGGGCGTCGCCGACGTCCGGCTGCACAGCGCGGCGGCGTAGCACCCGCGGGCACCGCGTGCTCATCCGCGCAGCATCTCCGCCACCAGGAACGCCAGTTCCAGCGACTGCTGAGTGTTGAGCCGGGGGTCGCAGGCCGTCTGGTACCGGCCGGCAAGGTCGACGTCGGAGATGTCCTGGGCTCCGCCGAGGCATTCGGTGACGTCCTCACCTGTCAGCTCGACGTGGATGCCACCGGGGTGGCTGCCCAGTGCGCGGTGCACCTCGAAGAACCCCTGCACCTCGTCGACGACGTGATCGAAGTGGCGGGTCTTGTATCCGGTTCCGGACGAGTACGTGTTGCCGTGCATCGGGTCGCACTGCCAGACGACCTGATGTCCCGACGCTTCGACCTTCTCGACGATCGGAGGCAGCACGTCTCGGATCCGGTCGCTTCCCATCCGGGTGATCAGGGTCAGCCTGCCCGGCTCGCGTCGCGGATCGAGCCGCGTGGCGTACTCGACCGCTTCTTCAGGTCTGGCATCCGGACCGAGCTTGACGCCGATCGGGTTGTGGAGCAGTTCGGCGACCGCGATGTGGGCCCCGTCGAGCTGGCGGGTGCGTTCACCGATCCACAGGAAATGTGACGAGAGGCCGTACAGCCGCGGCTCGTCCCGCTCGGTCTCGTGCAGGCGCAGCAGTGCTCGCTCGTAGTCCAGCAGCAGCGCTTCGTGGCTCGCGAAGATCTCGGTCGAGTGCAGGGAACCGTCGTCGACCCCGCAGGCCGACATGAACCGCAGCGCACGCTCGATCTCCGTGGCCAGTGCCTCGTATCTCGCGCCCGCCGGCGAGGTGCGGACGAAGTCCTTGTTCCAGTCGTGCACCCGTCCTAGACCGGCCATGCCTTCGCCGGTCATCGTGCGGACGAGGTTCATCGCGGCGGCCGCGTTGGCGTACGCCCTGATCATTCGTCCGGGGTCGGGCACGCGGAGAACCGGATCGGCCACCGCCGAGTTCACGATGTCGCCGCGATACACCGGCAAGCCCTCGGTGTCGGTCGACTTCGACCGGGGCTTGGCGTACTGGCCCGCGATCCGGCCGACCTTCACGACCGGCAGGCTCGCACCGTAGGTCAACACGACGGCCATCTGCAGCAGCGTCCGTACATTCGCTTCGATGTGCGCTTCGGTGTTCGACTCGAACGTTTCGGCACAGTCGCCCTGCAACAGGAACGCCTTGCCTGCGGCGACATCGGCGAGCTGCCGCCGCAACCGGTCCACTTCGGCAGGCACCGTGAGCGGCGGGACGTTCTCCAGGACCGAACGCGCGTGGCGGGTCAGCTCGGGATCGGGCCACTCGGGCTGCTGCGCCGCAGGGAGCTCGAGTGCTTCGTCGAGCCGGGCGCGCAGCCACGCGGGCAGCCGGGGCAGCCCCGGCAGGGTGTCCAGCGGCACGTCGACGGTCCACCACCGGCCCGGCGAGGCGTCCGTCGAGGAGACCGTGGGTGTGGCAGGGGCAGTGGTGCCGGTTCGGTCGCTTTCGGAGGGCGGTGTCATGACGGCCTTTCCTCGCCGGAACAGGGGGCGATGACGACGGGCATACGGTCGGTGGTCACGAGAACGCGACGGTGACGTCGGAGTCGTGCGGAATCAGCTGACAGGCCAGGGCGTAACCGCATGCGATGTCCTCGTCGTCGAGCACGTTGTTGCGGCGCATGCTTGCGTTGCCGGCCACGATCCGGCACTCGCACGTCAGGCATTCGCCTTGCCGGCACGAACTCGGAGCGGCGATGCCCGCGGCATCGAGCGCGTCGATGAGGGGCGTGTCGGCAGGCCACGGGATCACGGTTTCCGCGCCGTCCAGCCGTACGCGTGCGGTCGATGCCCGGCGGTCGGTGCCGCTCGCCCCTGCAACACCGGAGCCCTCGCCTCCGGCCACGGGGGAGGGGCCGAACGACTCGGTGCGAATGGCGTCCGCCGGCCGGCCCAGTGTGGTGAGCGTGTCCACGACCAGTCGCGTGTAGCCGTCCGGGCCGCACACGTACGACACGGGGTTCGGCTCGTGTTCGGTCACGGAACGGATCGTCGAGGCGTTCAGGCGCCCCCGTTCGTCGCTGGCGTGGACCTCGACCGCGAGTCGACCGGGGTAGGCACGTTCGAGCAGGCGGATGTCCTCGAGGAACGGCGCATCGTCGTGGTCGCGGACCGTGTAGTGCAGCAGTGCGGGACGGTCCGTGCTCGCCAGGGCGAACTTGCACAGCGAGATGATCGGGGTGATCCCCACGCCTGCGGCGAACAGGTGCACGACCCGGTCCGACGGGTCGAGGGTGAACGCACCCGCGGGTGGATAGGTGTGCAGCACCGTTCCGACGGCGGCATCCTCGTAGAGCCAGTTGGAGCCGACGCCGCCTGCGGCGCGTTTCACCGTGACGGCGAGTCGCCGGTCGGTGACCGGACAGCTCGAGATGGAGTAGGTGCGCGTGATCGGCGCCTGGCCGTCGACCGGAAGTTTCAGGGTCAGAAACTGGCCGGCTGCGTGCGAGAGACGGACATCGGCCGTTGTCGGTTCGAGAGTGAAGGTCTTCACGTCGGCGCTTTCGTCGACGACTCCGGTGATACGTACCGGGATCAGTGGCTCGGTTCTCATCGTCGCTCCCTTGTTCGGTGTGTCCACACGCACCGGTCGCCGGGCGGAGTCATCCGGTCGCGGCGGCCTGGAGGAATCGGCGGTCCGGGTCGGCGGGCGAGTGCCGGGCCGCCCATCGGTCGCGTGCGTCCTGTTCGCGGGTCGGTGTGAAGTGGAGTCGGTAGAACGGCATCGCCACAGCCGTCGTCAGCACGGCGATGAGCACGAGGATGGAGAACAACCTCTCTTCGAGTACGCCGATGGCGAGGCCGATGTTGATGAAGATGAGGATCATCAGGCCGCGTGCGTTCATGAGTCCGCCCATCGCGACCGACTCGCCCCATCCCCAGCGGAACGCTCGCAACACCCCTAGCGAGGCGATCACCTTGGAGACGAAGGCCGCCGCGAAGACCACGCCGAGGGCGGCGAGGTAGTCGGCGTTCAACGCACCGGTCAGATCCGTGTTCAGTCCGGAGAAGGCGAAGAACACCGGCAGGAACAGGCAGCGCACCGCCTGCAACAGCCGCGCGTTGAGCAGAGCCGAGAACCCGCGCACCCGTGGCAGGGCGACGCCGCAGATGAACCCGCCGAACACGGAGTAGATCCCGATGTAATCGGTGAACCACGCCGCAGCGAGCACAAGTCCGAGCAGTGCGACCAGCAGGCGGTCGTCGACGTGCCCCTCCCGGACGGCGCGTGTCATCGGCTTTCTGAAGATTCTCGGCAGAATCAGGAAGGCGGCGACGGCGAACCCGGCGGCCGGGACGATGGTCTTCCACGAATCCAGGACGTTCCCGTGCACGGCGAGCGCACCGACGACGGCGAGCACGCACCAGGCCAGTGCGTCGTCGATGGCGGCGGCACGGGTGGCCACTCCACCGAAATCGGTGTGGACCATGCCGCGTTCCTGCAGCACCCTGGCGAGCATGGGGAACGCGGTGACCGCCAGCGCTCCGCCGACGAACAGCACGAACAGCGGGAGACTCACGCCCTCCGGTCGGAAGTCGGCCTCCAGATAGAGCGCGGCTGCGCCGCCCGCGAGCAACGGGCACAGCAGCCCGGCCGCGGCGAGGACGACCGGGAGCACGGCCTCCCTGCGCGAGGCCGGATGGTGTTCGTGCTCCAACCCCACGAGGAACATGTAGAGGCTCAGCCCCACCATGGCGATCACGTACAGGGTGGGTTTCGTGGCCTCGGAGAACACGTATCCGCTGAAACCGGGGGCGAATGCGCCGAGGGCGGTCGGCCCGAGCAGGATCCCGGACACCATTTCGCCTACGACGGCGGGCTGTCCCACCTTCACGGCGATTCGTCCGCACACCTGAGCGGCGACGACGATGACGAGCAGCGCCGCCGTCACGGCCAGCAGCGTTTGCATGTTCCCGTCATGCATGGCGGATCAGCTCCTTCAGCGGCTCGATGTAGCGGTCGAGACCGGGTTGGCCCGTCGTCAGTGACTCGTGCAACGGGTCCAGCCACCCGTCGGCGGGTGGCTCGCCCGCGGCGAGTGCGTCGAAGAAGTCGTCCTGGCGCTCCTGCAGGGCGGTGATGTAGGGCAACCGGAACCGCTGGAGGTTCTCGACCTCGGCAGCGGACCCGGTGCGCAGCAGCGTGTGCACCGGGTCCACGAGGGCGGCGGCGTTCTGCACCGCGAGATTGAAGCCCTGCCCGCCGAGATTGTGCATCGCGTGGGCCGCATCCCCGAGCAACAACAGATCGTCGCGGTACCAGGTTCCGCAGCGCACCGTGCTGGAGCGCAGGCTCGTGGTCAGCAGAGGCTCCACGTCGTCCGGCAGGCCGAGACCCACGGCCTCGGCCCGGCGTCGTGCCTGCGGGCGCAGTCGTACGGCCGCGGGGTCCGGGGCCGTGCCGTCGGGTTGCATGTCGAACAGGAGCGGGTGCGGGCCGACACCGTTGTCCACGATCGTCGTGGCGTCGTGATCGCCGACGACCATGCTGATCGCCGGCGGTCCCTGCCGCCGCACCGGCACCGCCACGACGTCGACACGCCCGGGGAACAGCCGGCGTGTCACGCCGAAATCGACGCCCTGGCGCAGTGGTGAGTCGCGGCCGTCCGCCGCGACGAGCAGGCGGGTACGTACCCGCTGCGGCCCGTCAGCTCCGGCGGTCAGCAGGGTCCACTCGTCGTCCTGGCGAACGGCCTCGGACAGGTCGACCCCGTAGTGGCAGGCGGCATTGGGGGTTGCGGCCAGCACCGGGAACACGGCGTCCGCCAGCGTGTCGAGGCCGATGTTGTACGGGGTGTGGACCTGCCCGTCGGTGGTGCGCCGCCGCGTGTCGAACCGCCCGACCCGCCGCCGGTGCCGGAACTCCTCGAGGTACTCGATCCGGCCGGCAGCGTCGTCCGGGACGGCCGTCATGCCGGCTCGCCGGAGCACGACCTGCGTCGCGGGATGCACCAGCACGCCCTGCCGATTCCGCGCCGTGCGCGGGGCACGTTCGAGCACCATGACGTCCAGGTCCGGTGCGGCCCGGGCGACGCCCGCCGCGAGCACGAGCGACGGAACGCCGCCGCCCACGATCACCATGTCGGCACGGACCGTGTCGGCGTGATCGGCTTCGTCCCACCGAGGGTCTGCGGTCGTGTTCGCCGCCGTCATGCCGTGCCCACCTCGACGGGCGTCCCGGTGCGCTCGGCGCGTTCGAGCTCGGGATACGCGGGGCAGCCGTAGTGCACCTCGAACGGCTCGAACAGGTCCCAGCGCGGCACCGACCGGAGCTCGGACGCGAACGTGTTCGCCTGTCCCCAGAAATCGCCGCCCAGCAGCAGCGACACCGATTTGTCGTCCACGGTGTCCGGCAGTTCCGACTTCAGTCGGCCGAAGTCGAACTCGTACTCGTAGAAGCCCTGAACCAGGCGGAAATAGGTGTCGTATCCGGTCTTGTACAGGCTCGTGAAGCGGCCTGCCGACTCGTCGGCGGTACTCGAACCGTCCAGAATGGCCGCGGCCTCGACGCTGGCCTGCATGCCGGTGGTCATGGCGAGGTAGACACCGCCGGAGAAGATCGGGTCGACGAATGCGGCGGCGTCGCCGACCTGGAACCAGCGGTTCCCGACGACCTGGTCCGCGTAGTAGCAGAAGTCGGACTCCTGCCGGGCCGGTCCCTGCGGCCGCGCCGTTCCCAGCCGTTCCACGATGCGGGGGATACGCGAGATGTGTGTGGACAGCAGCTGCTCGCGGTCGCCGGCAGCGCGGAGGGTCGGTTTGCGCATGACCGACCCGACGCTGAGTGTGCCCTCGGAGTTCGGGATCGCCCACACCCATCCTTCGGCGTGGTTCCCGATCTGGACGTCCCCGCGCCACCCGGGGTTGAACTCCTCCCTGACACCCGTGTAGTGCCGGTAGAGCGCCACCATCTTCAACCGTTCCACCGGTTTGCGCAGGCCCAGCTTGGTCGAGATCAGGCCGGTGCGGCCGCTGGCGTCGATCAGCACCGACGCGCGTACCTGCCTCGCAGCGCCGTCGGGGCCGGTGTAGTGCACGACGTGGGGCGCGTCGTGGTCCGACGCTGCGGCGAGGTCGATGTCATCGACCTCGGCCTGCAGCCGGACGGTGGCCCCTGCCTCGACAGCCGAGTCGAGGAGGAACTGGTCGAAGCGGGACCGCTCGACCTGGAACGTCGTGTGGAATCGGCCCGGTCCCTGGTCGGTGAAGCACACGCGATGGAACCGTCCCCCGGTGTCGCTGAACTCGGCGCCGCTCTTGACCGGGTGGCCCTGCATGCGCATCGGCTCGAGAAGACCGAGCTGGTTGAGCAGCCCGCTCATGTACGGCAACAGCGACTCCCCGATGTGGAATCGCGGGAACGGGTCCCTGTCCATGATCAGCACGCGAAGGCCGGCCAGGGCGGCCTGCCGGGCCGCGGTCGACCCCGCTGGGCCGGCGCCGATCACGACGACGTCGTAGTCCGCAGAGTTCTGGATCATCTTCGTCTCCTGCTCGAAGGTCGGGGTGGTCAGGACAAGTACCGGGACGGCCCGAACAGGCCGGTGGGGTCGAGCGCGTCCTTGAGCCGGGCGGCGACGACGGCGTTGAGGTCGGTACCCGGGGCGACGTCGCTCCGGTGGTGCGCGGTGTCGAGTCGGTACGGCGGGTAGCCGGCGTCGACGAGTGCGCGCTGGATCTCGTCCGATGCCCGGTGGGCGGCCTCCGTCGCGTTCGCCGAAGCACGGTCGAACCGGATGGCGATGACGAGGTCGACCACGTCGTGGCCGAGGACGTTGACGGTGGTGCCGACCTCGACACCGTGTCGGGTGCCGGCCTCGCGCACGATGCCGCGGGCGTTGCCCAGGTCGGCGGCGGTGAAGGGAACGAACGGCAGCACGAAGATCCAGCCCCGGCCGGCCGCATCCGCTTCGTGAGTGGACCGTCCCAGTGAGGCCCGCACGATGCTTTCGCTCTTGGACACGTCACCCCGGTACAGCCGGGCGACGGCACCTGCGAGCGGATCGTCGGCGAACTCGTCCTCCGGCAGCACCCGGGCACCGATCGGTGCGAGCCTGCCCGCGAGGTCGGCACGTTTGGCCGAGACGACGTCCGCGCTGCCGTCGAGGCAGATGTGCCCGGTCACGGTGGCGTTTCCGCCGTAGATGTCGGAGGAATCGGCGTCGTAGACCTTGATCACGGCGTCGCTCAGCCGATCGCGCACGGCACCACGCAGTACCTCGATCAGCGCGTCGTAGCTGTCGTCGGCCGCGGTGAAGGTCAGCACGCTGGTCTCCTCCGGGGTCGGCAGCAGCCGGACGACGGCAGCGGTCGCGATACCGAGCGTCGACTGCGGGAACACCTGAACCGACGACGGGCCGAGGCCGTACTTGTTGGGTGCCAGCCCGGAACCCGGTGGCCACCAGCCGACGGTGCCGACGTCGGCGGCTGCGGTCACGATCTCGAGTCCGAGGAGGTCCTCGGTCCGCTGGTGCCGGAGGCCGACACCGCGGTCCATCGTGTTCCCCAGCACGGACGTTTCCGGTGAGGACGCGGTGCAGTTGAGGAACCGCCCCGATCCTGTCAGCGCGTCGCAGAGTTGCGCCTGCGTCACTCCTGCTTCGACGATCGCGTAGCCGCGTTCGACGTCGATCGTCCTGACAGTGTCCAAAGCAGACAGATCAACGAGGTGCTGGCCGGGAATCGGGCCCGATGCGGAACCCAGGCCCCAGTTGAAACCGCTGCTCACCGCCCGGAACCCACCGGCGCCGCTGCAGCCCTCGCGCACCAGGGACACCAGCTCGTCCACCGAGTCCGGGCGATGGATTCGGTCGGGCTCGGCCGCGGGAAGCTCACTGACGTTGCGGCTGTTGGGCGCCGCGGCCCTTGTCGCGGTGATGCGTCCACTCGTGTCGGAGTGCGACGTAGCTGAGTTCATCGGAGTAGCTCCCGTCGAGATTGCTCAGTCGTCCTTTCCGGACGGATTCGCAGTGGTAGGAGGAGCGCTCGGCGACCGCAGCGGATCGGCGGTTGGCCGGCTTCACGCCGAGTTCGATCCGCTGGACCGGGGCAGCGGTGAAGGCCCATCGCGTGAAGCCCCGTACGGCGCGGGTGGAGACTCCCTTGCCGCGGTGGGCAGGCATGGTCACGTACCCCACGTCGAGAACTCCCGGTGGGACGACGCGGCGCACCGACAACTTCGCGAGCGGGGGACCTGCGGGCGATGCGCGGGCGATCAGGAACGAGGCCGGACCGACTCGCCATCGGTAGTAGGCCGAGCCCAGCAGCTCGATCAGTGCCTGCCGGTCCAGTGGTTCGGTGAGGGCATGCAGCCGCGCCCCGGGATCCTGCTCACAGGCGAGCAGGTCCGCCAGGTCGTCGGGGTGCGGATGGGTCAGTACGATCCCGTCGGCGTCGATGCCGTCCGGTGGAATGCGGGGAAGCCACTCGCATGCGGTGGCGGGGACGGCGAAATCGCGGGTCAGCACCACGGGCGCATCCGGCTCGGTGCGCTGCGCGAATGTGACCGGGTCGAGCACGAAACCGTGCTGTGCCAGCACATCGATCACCGCATGATCAGCGGCCCCGGCCTCGGCGTGGACCCGGCTTCGCTCGGTTCGCCAGTCGTTGATCGCGGCGGGCAGGTCGTCGAGTGTGAGGCCCGGCCACGATCCTGTCGTGGATTCGATCCGGATCGTCGTCGTGGAATCGTTCGTGGGGCTGAGAGAATTGTTTTCGGCATGACTGTGAGTGCGCGCGTCGAAACGCGCGCCGATGTACTGCTTCATTGCCTCCACCGACTGTGGGAAATTGAAGAATGAACTGTCGAGTGTGCGAGGTTGTCAGCGACCCCCAGTTGTCGCGATCAATCGACATCGCCTGATCGAGCGACCTCAGGTTGCCCCATTCTCGGGTGGCCGTCAAGAGGTTGTTCGAGATTCGTAGATCATCGAACACGCTGTGGTTGCGGCACTCTCGGGCTTACGTGCAGGTAGTGGTGACCACATGTTTCCGGTTCGACCACCGCGGCGGCCGGTGACGATAACTGTATCGATCACTGCGATTCGCCTCACATTAACGCCCGGTTGGAAATGTTTCGAGTCGCACGTGAGGTGCCATTATCAGACTGCGCATTATTCGTGAATAATTCGACTCGGAATCCCCGGATCGGCGCAAGGAAGGTTGTGTACACACAAAATCTCGCGGGCGAGATTTCCTCGGGCTGGGCGGGCTGTCGGACGCCTGCAGATGCTGCGGGGCGCCGAGAGAGCCGCTCGCCGTCAGCGGCGCTCTCGGCGGCGTCCCGGGCGAAGGCGGCGGCATCCGGCCAGGCCGTCGCCTGGGATGACGCAGTCGGACAGCGGCCCCACTCGGATCGCCAACGTCCGCCTGCCGGCCGTGCCGTGGCGGTCCGACCGCCGGGCGCTGCGACTCGGGTCAGGAGCTGTGGGCGTCCGCAGTGGTGGACTCGCCGGGAAGTACCCGGCCCAGGATGTCGGCGATCGTGACCACGACCGGACCGTCGGTGGTGTGGACCACAGCGAGGTGTTGCGAGGTCTCCCGCATCCGGGCCAGTGCCGTGTAGAGCGGCGTGTCCGGTGGAAGATCGAGAACGCGGTATGCCACCTGTGTGACCGGTGTGTCGTCGGCGAGCAGCAGCGTGTCACGAACGTGGACGACCGAGCGCGGATCACGCTCGCCCACGAGGATGCGCCGGTGGCCGGACTCGCGGGCTGCGTTGCGGACGTCGAGGGCCGTGGCATGCGCGGGCACCGTGACCGGGGATCCGGATGCGATGTCGCGCACCGTGACGCGCTGCAGGTCCAGGGCACCGGATAGTTGGGTCGACGACAGGCCGTCGAGGGTTCCCGTCTCGGCGGAGTGCTTCACGAGTTGCCGCAGCCCCTCGGGGTTCTGCCCTGTCGCGACCTCGTCGGCGGGAGTGACGCCGGTCAGCCGCACCAGCCGGTTGGCCGCGGTGTTGATGGTCAGCAGCAGCGGGCGCGTCGTTGCCACCAGCACGCGGGCGGGCAGCGCGAGCATCGTCGCGGAACGCTCCGGGTGTGCGATCGCCCAGGACTTCGGTGCCATCTCGCCGACCACCAGGTGCAGGAACGTCATGACGAGGAGCGCGAACGTGAACGCCGCCGCGTCGGCGGCCCAATAGGGCGCACCGAGCGTTTCGATCAGCGGGGTGAGCCAGTGGTGCACGGCGGGTTTGGCGACCGCGCCGAGTGCCAGGGTGGCGCCGGTGATGCCGAGCTGACAGCCGGCCAGCAGCAGGGTCAGTTCGCGGGAGCTGCGCAGTGCGGCTCGCGCCGAACGGCTCGTCGTGGCGGCTTCCTCGAGGCGATGGCGTTTCGCCCCGAGCGTGGCGAACTCGACCGCCACGAAGAAGGCGCTGGCGACGATGATCAGCACCGTCACGGCGACCACGATCCAGGGGTTGCTCATCGCGCCTCCTCCCGGTCGGATCCGCCGGGCCCGCCGCCGTCCTCACCGGTTGCCGCCTCGGCCTGCTGGAGCGTGAGGCGGAGCCGCGACGGCACGTGGCGGTCGACGTCGAGTACGTCCACGCGCAGCACCGGAGGTGCTGGCGGTTCCGGTTCTGCCAGTTCGGCCCCCGACTGCGGCAGATCGATCAGCACGGTCGTGCCGGTGGCGGGGAGCGCGCCGTGGGCGGCGATCGTCAGGCCGGCGACCGTTTCCACGTCTCCCGAAGGCAGGTCGTGCTCAACAGCACGCTCCACCTCGTCGACGTGCACGTCACCGTTGACCAACCAGGTGCCGTCGTCCTGGACCGTCACGGGCGGTGGTTCCGGCGCGTCGTGTTCGTCCTGCAGTTCGCCGACGAGTTCCTCGGCCAGATCCTCGATCGTGAGGATGCCGGCGAACCCGCCGTACTCGTCGAGGACACACGCCAGTTCGTTGCGGGTCACCGTCAGCCGGGCGTAGGCATCCGGCAGCGACATGGTGGTCGGCACCAGCAACGGAGGGCGGCACAGCTCCGACACCGGCGCCTCGTCGTCGGCCGGCCGGGTCAGCACGGCCGCCAACTCGGCCACACCCAGGACTTCGTCGGCTGCCACGTCGAGCACTGGGTAGCGCGTGTGGCCGTGCGCCATGAGTTCCCGCACTCGGGAGATCGGCGTGTCGGCCGTGACGACGTCGACGCGCGCCCGGGGGTTCATCGCGTGTTCGACGTCCTGGTCGGGGAAGTCCAGTACACGGTCGAGCAGCACCGACAGCTCGGTGGGCAGGTCACCGGTGGCGCGCGAGTCGGCCACGATGTGTTCGAGATCGCGCGCGGTGGCCGAATGCTCGACGTCGTGGACCGGTTCGATACGCAGCAGTCGCAGCAGCGTGTTCGACGCGGCGTCGAAGATCCAGATGAGCCAGCCGAACAGCGTCAGGTACAGCGTCGTCGAACCGGCGAGCCACAGCGCGATGCGTTCCGGTGCGGCGATCGCCAGGTTCTTCGGGAACAGCTCACCGATGAGCATCTGCACCAGCGTCGAGAGCACCAGTGTGGCCACGGTGCCGACGGCGATGCCGACCGAGGTGGGAACGCCGACACCACCCAGCGCAGTACCCAGTGCGTTGCCGACCAGGGGTTCGGCGACGTAACCGACCAGCAGGCCCGTCACGGTGATGCCGAGCTGCGCGCCGGACAGCATGAACGACGTGCGGCGCGTGATCGCCAGCGCCCGCTGGGCCGAGCGGTTCCCGGATTCGGCCAGGGCGGCCAGCCGGGAGCGGTCGACGGCCATGTAGGCGAACTCCTGCGCCACGAAATAGCCGTTCGCCGCGATCACGGCCAGGATGATGACGACTCCGAGCAGGAGGCTGAGGGCCCAGATCATGTGCGGCACCTCGCGGTGCTCTCGCTCACGGTCCGGGTGCCGGTACTACAACTGTCGTCCATCGCCCTTCCTGGCAGGCTGCCTACGTGACCATCCCGTTCGGTGCGTTCCCCGGAACGCGCTGCTCGATTCGGCTCGCGGAGTCGCTGCGCCGACGGCCGGTCACCTCGCGGAGCCGATCGACCCGAACGGGATGGCCCGATGCTACCGGAAAGTACGGTTCCCTGCCCCCGTCGGCGATCCGGTTGGCCGCTCGCCGACGGGGGCAACGTCGTCAGGACCGGCCACGGCGCCCCGTGCCGCCTGCTCCGGCAAGAGCACGGGGCGCCGCCGGGTTCGTCAGAGCGCGCCGCGCTGCCGGCTTGCTCAGAGCGCGCCGCGCTGCCGGCTTGTTCAGAGCGCTCCGCGCTCCCATGGCCCGGTGACGGCGTAGGTGATGCCGGGGGACTGGACGTTGAAGAACAGGATCTTCCCGTCCGGGGAGAACGTCGCACCGGCGAGCTCGCTGGTGTTCGACGAGTTGAGCTCCGCGAGGTCGAAGATCTCGCCCCGGTTCGTCACACCGCGCAGCAGATCCTTCCCGCTGCCGTCCTCGCACAGCACCAGCCCGCCCGTGTTCGGCGAGACGCAGATGTTGTCCGGGCTCTCGAGCAGGTCCGGGTTCGTCGACTCGTACACCAGCACGAGCTGACCGCCCGAGTCGCCACGCGCCCGGTACTCCCACACCTGACCGATGCCCGCGTCGCCGCCGTTGGTCGAGACCAGGTAGATCGACCCGCCGCCGAACCAGGCACCCTCGAGGCGCGCGAACACGGCGGCGCCCTTGTCCCAGCCCTGCCGCGCCACGGCGAGGCTGTCGTCGCTGTCCGGGTCCGGGTCGTCGATGTCGACCCACTCCACCGGCAGCGTCCGGTTCGGCTTCTGGCCGAGCCGCGTGTCGAACCCGGGCTTGTCCTTGATCGCCAGCATCTGCAGCTTGCCGCCGGCGGCAAGCTCGCCCGGCTTGTTCGGCACGAACCGGTAGAACCCGGCACTGCCGCGGTCCTCGGTCTGGTACACGATGCCCGTCGCCTCGTCGATCGCGACGGCCTCGTGCGTGAACCGGCCCATCTCCTTGTACGGCACCGGATCCACGGGGCCGTCCGCACCGGCGGGAACCTCGAAGACGTACCCGTGCGGGGTGTCGACGTCGAGGCCGGTGAACGTCTCCTCGCACGAGAGCCACGAACCCCACGGCGTCGGGCCGCCCGCACAGTTGCGGATCGTGCCCGTGAGGCTCGGGAACGTGTCGACGAGCTCCATCTTCTCCGGATCGAACACCATCGTGGTGGTACCGCCCGCGGCGGCCGGGTCGTACGACGGCGAGGCGAACGCCGCGCCCTCGCTCTGTTCGTGGTTGCGCACCAGGCGGATGCGCCCGTCCTCGCCGGCGAACGCGGCCATGCCGTCGTGCATGCCCGGCGTGGGCCTGCCGTCGCTCATCGGCGTTCCCGTGTGTCCGAACGCGACATACGAGAAACCGGCAGGCAGCAGCAGCTCGCCCCCGGGTGCCGGCTCGAGCGGGCCGTACCCGCCGTTGTCTTCGGCCTGTCGCGGACCGCGGCCGGGCTTGGCCGACGCGGTCGTGGCGCCCATCATACCGAGCAGCGCGGAGGTGGCGCCGACGGCGGCTCCGCTGCGGAGGAAACCGCGGCGGGACAGGTTGGAGGGAGTGGTGGGTCGTTCGACCATTACTGGCGCTCCTTCGAAGTCCGGGAAGGTCGAATTCACCCCACACGTCCGACATGTCCCGCTGCGCAGGTTGCGATGAACGACCTTTGAACGCCTGCCGATCGGCGAGTGCGCCGAGCAACGGGCGTTGCTCCGAACAGTGCAGCGGCAACCGCCGTTCGGGCCGATCCGTCCGTTCCGGCGTGGGAACCGGAACCTGTGCCGGTCGCGGAACCGACGCGCCCGGAGCCGCCCGCGGGCGACTCGCACGGCGCGTCCGCTCACGTGGCGGGAGGCAGCCCGCCGACGCGGGTGGTGAGTTCGCCCGCGGCGCGGCGGACCCGGCCGGCGAGGTCCGGCCAGGTCTCGCCGCATTCGATGTCGGCCGCTTTTTCGGACCGATCGTTCTCGTCGGTGCACCGGTGCCGGAAGGTCAGGCTGATCGCCGCCAGCGGGCGGCCGCCGTGGTCGAAGGCCGGGTACGCGACGGAGGCGAACTCGGCGGTCACGTGGCCGTCCTCGACCGCCCAGCCGAGCCGCTCATGGGCGGCGAGCGTCGCCCGCAGCTCGGCCAGGCTCCGCGGACCCCGGCCGGTGCGGCGCACGAACGCCGACGCCGCCGGAAACAGCGCTCTGACCTGGGGCTTCGGTAGGTGCATGAGCATCGCCCTACCCGAGGCCGTCAGGTGGGCGGGCAGTCGGACGCCCACGTCGGTGACGACCGTCTGCGGCTGCGGAGGGCGTTCCTTGATGAGGTAGACCAGCTCGCGCCCGTGCAGTACGCCCAGGTGTGCCGTGTGCCCGGTCTCGTCGACCAGTCGCCGCAGGATCGGCCCCGCGAGCCGTTCGAGTGGATCGTGCCGCAGGTAGGAAGAGCCCAGCTCGAACGCGGCGATCCCGAGCGCGTACCGCCGTTCGGCGGGCAGATGGACCACGAATCCGGCGGCCTGCAGTTCGGTGAGCAGGTGGTACGTCGACGACCGGGGTACGCCTGCCTCGCGCGCCAGCGTCGCCGCCGACACCGGACCCGGGTGCCGCGCCAGCACACCGAGCAATGCGAGCCCGCGCCGCAGCGCAGGCACGTTTCCCTGGGCGGCGTACTCGCTCTGCCCAAACGGCTTGTCCTGCGCCATCATGGCTCCTGTCTGAGATTCGAGACAGAAATCGTACCGCCGACACTGATGGGCAGGCCCTTCCCGCGGTGCAATGAGGGCATGCCGAACGAGCCGAACGAGGTAGTGATCGGATCCGCCCCGCTGAGCCGCGCGGACGTCGTCGCCGTCGCCCGCGCCGGTGCCGGGGTGACGGTCGGCACCGTGGCGAGGAAGAACGTCGCCACCGCCCGCGCGCACGTCGACGCCCTGGCCGACGCGACGACGCCGTCGTACGGCGTGTCGACCGGCTTCGGCGCGCTGGCCGTGCGCAGTATCCCGCCGGAGCGCAGGGCCGACCTGCAGCGCTCGCTGATCCGCTCGCACGCCGCCGGTGCCGGACCGGCCGTCGAGACCGAGGTGGTGCGCGCGCTCATGCTGCTGCGGCTGCGCACCCTGACCACCGGCCACACCGGGGTGCGGACCTCGACCGTCGACACCCTTGCCGCGCTGATCAACGCGCGCATCACCCCGGTCGTGCCCGAGTACGGTTCGCTCGGCTGTTCCGGCGACCTCGCTCCGCTGTCCGCGGTCGCGCTCGCGTTGATGGGGGAGGGCGAGGTCGTCACGGCCGACGGCGCTGTCCGGCCCGCCGCGGACGCGCTCCGCGACGCCGGGATCACCCCGGTCACGCTGGCGGAGAAGGAGGGGCTCGCGCTCACCAACGGCACCGACGGCATGCTCGGCATGCTCGCGCTGGCCACCCGCGACCTCGCCGGGCTGCTCGACGTCGCGGACGTGACCGCGGCGATGAGCGTCGAGGCGCAGCTCGGCACCGACCGCGTGTTCGCCGACGACCTGCAGGCGCTGCGCCCGCACCCGGGGCAGGCCGTCTCGGCTCGGCGGATGAGGGAGGCGCTCGCCGATTCCGAGATCGTCGCCAGCCATCGCGGCCCCGACTGCACCCGAGTGCAGGACGCCTACTCACTCCGGTGCGCACCGCAGGTACACGGCGCCGCGCGGGACACGCTCGCCCACGCCGAGGCGGTCGCCGACCGCGAACTGGTCTCCGCCGTGGACAACCCGGTCGTGCTCGCCGACGGGCGTGTGGAGTCCAACGGCAACTTCCACGGCGCGCCGCTCGGGTACGTGCTCGACTTCCT
Source organism: Prauserella salsuginis (assembly GCF_024648885.1). Taxonomy (GTDB): domain Bacteria; phylum Actinomycetota; class Actinomycetes; order Mycobacteriales; family Pseudonocardiaceae; genus Prauserella; species Prauserella salsuginis. The sequence continues at coordinate 104,585 of NZ_JANBBF010000011.1, forward strand.
CGCGATCCCGGTCGCGGACGTCGCGTCGATCGCCGAACGCCGCACCGACCGGATGCTGGACGTCGCCCGTTCGCACGGCCTGCCCGCGTTCCTCGCCGACGACCCGGGCGTCGACTCCGGCCACATGATCGCCCAGTACACCCAGGCCGGCATCGTCAGCGAGCTCAAGCGGCTGGCCACGCCGTCGTCGGTCGACTCCATCCCGAGCAGCGCGATGCAGGAGGACCACGTGTCGATGGGCTGGTCGGCGGCGCGCAAGCTCCGCCGCGGCATCGACGGCCTGCGCACCGTACTGGCCGTCGAGCTGCTCACCGCCGCGCGAGCGCTCGACCTGCGCGCGCCGCTGCGGCCCGCTCCGGTGACGGGCGCGGTCCGCGACCTGTTGCGCACCCGCGTCGGCGGCCCCGGCCCCGACCGTCACCTCGCCCCCGAGATCGCCGCGGCAGAGGAGCTGATCGCTTCCGGTGCCGTGCAGAACTGTGTGGAGGAAGCATGAGCCTGACCACCAAGAACTGGCAGACCGAGGCCGCGCTGCGGATGCTGCGCAACAACCTCGACCCCGAGGTCGCCGAGCGGCCCGAGGACCTCGTCGTCTACGGCGGCACCGGCAAGGCCGCCCGCAACCAGGCCAGCTACGACGCCATCGTCCGCACGTTGTCCACCGTGGCCGACGACGAGACGCTGCTCGTGCAGTCCGGCAAACCCGTCGGCGTGCTCCGCACGCACGAGTGGGCGCCGCGCGTGCTCATCGCCAACTCCAACCTCGTCGGCGATTGGGCGAACTGGCCGGAGTTCCGCAGGCTGGAGAACCTGGGCCTGACGATGTACGGCCAGATGACCGCCGGGTCGTGGATCTACATCGGCACCCAGGGAATCCTGCAGGGCACGTACGAGACGTTCGCGGCCGTGGCGGAGAAGCGCTTCGGCGGCACGCTCGCCGGCACGCTGACCGTCACCGCGGGTCTCGGCGGCATGGGCGGCGCGCAACCGCTTGCGGTGACGATGAACGACGGTGTGGCTCTGGTGATCGAATGCGATCCGCACCGCGCGCAGCGCCGGCTCGAAACCGACTACCTCGACGAGCTGGCCACCGACCTGGACGACGCGATCGCCCGCGTGACGGCGGCCAGGTCCGACCGGCGTGCGCTGTCGGTCGGCGTGATCGGCAACGCCGCCGAGATCCTGCCCGAGCTGCTGCGCCGGGACGTCGACGTCGACATCGTTACCGACCAGACGTCCGCGCACGACCCGCTCTCCTATCTGCCGTCCGGTGTGGACGTCGGGGACTGGCACGACTACGCCGCCGCCAAGCCCGACGAGTTCACCGACCGGGCGCGGGAGTCGATGGCCGAACACGTGAAGGCGATGGTCGGGTTCATGGACCGCGGCGCCGAGGTGTTCGACTACGGCAACTCGCTGCGCAGTGAGGCCCAGACCGCCGGCTACGAGCGGGCGTTCGACTTCCCCGGCTTCGTGCCCGCCTACATCCGCCCGCTGTTCTGCGAGGGCAAGGGCCCGTTCCGGTGGGCGGCGCTGTCCGGCGACCCTGCCGACATCGCGGCCACCGACCGGGCGGTGCTGGAGCTGTTCCCCGAGAACGAGTCCCTCGCACGCTGGATCCGCATGGCGGGCGAGCGGGTGTCGTTCCAGGGCCTGCCCGCGCGGATCTGCTGGCTCGGCCACGGCGAGCGGCACCTCGCGGGCCTGCGGTTCAACGAGATGGTCGCCAACGGGGAGCTCTCGGCGCCGGTCGTCATCGGCCGCGACCACCTCGACTCGGGCAGCGTCGCCTCGCCGTATCGGGAGACCGAGTCCATGATGGACGGTTCCGACGCGATCGCGGACTGGCCGCTGCTGAACGCCCTCATCAACACCGCGTCGGGCGCGACCTGGGTGTCCATCCACCACGGCGGCGGCGTCGGCATGGGCCGGTCGATCCACGCGGGCCAGGTCACGGTCGCCGACGGGACGGAGCTGGCCGCGCAGAAGCTCGAACGGGTGCTCAGCAACGACCCGGCCATGGGCGTGCTGCGGCACGTCGACGCCGGGTACGACCGCGCGGCCGAGGCTGCCGTCAGCGGTGACCTGACCGTCCCGATGCGGGAGTGACGATGGCGGACGTGACCGCGAGCGGACTGCTCGCCGACATCGCCGACGTCGGACGCGATCGCACGCGCGGCGGATACTCCCGGCACGTGTTCGACACCGCCGAGCTCGACCTGCGCGAGTGGTTCGCCGGTGAGGCGCGGCGTCGCGGACTCGACCTCGAACAGGACCGCAACGGCAACCTGTGGGCGTGGTGGGGAGGCCCCGGCCCGGACGCCGTCGTCACCGGCAGTCACCTCGACTCGGTGCCCGGTGGCGGTGCGTTCGACGGGCCACTCGGTGTGGTGAGCGCACTGTCGGCAGTGGACATCATGCGCGAACGAGGCGTGACTCCGGCGAAACCACTGGCCGTCGTCGTGTTCGGCGAGGAGGAAGGAGGCCGGTTCGGCGTGCCATGCCTGGGATCGCGGCTGTCGACCGGATCGCTGCCCGCGGAGAAGGCGCTGCGGTTGCGTGATCCCGACGGTGTCACGTTCGCCGACGCCGCGCGGCGCAGCGGCCTCGACCCGGAGCGCATCGGCGCCGACCCCGAGCTCGTCGGCCGCATCGGCCGCTTCGTCGAACTGCACGTCGAACAGGGTCGCGGGCTGGTCGACCTCGGCGGGCCTGTCGCCGTCGGCAGCACCGTGATCGCCCACGGCCGGTGGCGGCTGACGTTCGCGGGCCAGGGCAACCACGCCGGCGCGACGCCGATGGACGACCGCAGGGATCCGATGCTGCCCGCCGCGGAGACCGTCGCCGCCGTGCGCCGTATCGCCGCGTCCGCCCCCGCCACGCGCGCCACGGTCGGCAGGCTCGCGCCGAACCCCGGTGGCACCAACGTCATCGCCTCCACCGTGGACGTCTGGCTCGACGCGCGAGGTCCGGATGTGCCGTCCGTCGTGCGCGACGTCGAGGCCGCGGCGCGGGCCGCCGCGGAGGCGGAGGGCTGCACCGTCGAGCTGCGCGAGGAATCGTGGAGCGACGAGGTGGTGTTCGATCCGGCGCTGCGTGACGAGCTATCGGCCGAGCTCGGCGACGTACCCGCACTGCCCACCGGCGCGGGGCACGACGCGGCGGTGCTGTCGGCGCACGTACCCGCGGCGATGCTGTACGTGCGGAACCCGACCGGCGTCAGCCACGCGCCCGAGGAGTTCGCCGAGGCCTCCGATGTGGACGCCGGCGCCGAGGCGCTGGCCACCGTGCTGGCGAGACTGTCCCGGTGAGCGGCCAGGCGAGCCCGGCGGGCGAGGTGCCGATGAGCGCTGAGCAGGCGGGCGGGACCGCAGGTGCGGTGACCGAGTACTGGTGCGAGTACGCCTGGCTGCCGGGCGGGGTGGCCGAGAGCGTGGGCGTCGACGTGTCGGGCGGGGTGATCGTCGCGGTCGAACCCGGGCGGCCACCGCGTGGCCGGACGCTGCCGGGGCTGACCGTGCCCGGCATGGCCAACGCGCATTCGCATGCCTTCCACCGCGCGCTACGCGGGCGCACGCACGGTGACCGCGGCACGTTCTGGACGTGGCGCGAGCTGATGTACCGGCTGGCGGAGCGGCTCGACCCGGACTCGTACTACCGCCTCGCCAGGGCCGTCTACGCGGAGATGACGCTCGCCGGCTACACCAGTGTCGGCGAGTTCCACTACCTGCACCACGGTCCCGATGGGCAACGCTACGACGATCCGAACGCGATGAGCGCCGCACTCGTCGCGGCGGCGGCCGACGCCGGCATCCGGATCTGCCTGCTCGACACCTGCTACCTGGCAGGCGGACCCGACACGCCGCTCGAGGGCGTCCAGCTGCGGTTCGGTGACGGCGACGCCGACGGCTGGGCGTCCAGGGCGGGCGCGTTCCGGCCGGAGGGCGACCACGTCGTCGTCGGTGCGGCGGCGCACTCGGTACGTGCCGTGCCCGCGCCGGAGCTGTCGACCGTGGCCGAGTGGGCCGGCGACAGGCCGCTGCACGTCCACCTGTCCGAGCAGCGCGCCGAGAACGACGACTGCCTGCGGGTGCACGGCGTGACACCGACGGCGCTGTTGGCACGCCACGGCGTGTTGGGGGAGCGCACCACCGCCGTCCACGCGACGCACCTCACCGACGACGACATGTCGACATTGGGTGCGTCGCGGACGCGCGCGTGCTTCTGCCCGACGACCGAACGCGACCTCGGCGACGGCATCGGGCCCGCCTCGGCCCTGGCGGCCGCCGGGGTGCGGCTGTGCCTCGGCAGCGACAGTCACGCCGTCGTCGACGCCTTCGAAGAGACACGCGCCCTCGAACTGAACGAACGCCTGGCCGCGGAGGCACGCGGCAGGTTCGCCGTCACCGAGCTGCTCGCCGCGGCGACAGACCACGGTGCGATCGGCTTCGACGACGTCGGCCGGATCGAACGGGGCGGGCAGGCCGACCTCGTGACCGTGCGCCTCGACTCGGTCCGCACCGCGGGCGCGGCACCCGACGGCGTGCCGCTCGCCGCGACCGGTGCCGACGTCACCGACGTGCTCGTCGCAGGCCGGACCGTGGTACGTGACGGGGTGCACACTCGTATCGAACGTCCCGCCACCGACCTGGCGGCCGAGATCGGAAAGCTCCTATGACCCCGAACGCACACGCCGCAGCCGCATCCCCGACGTCCACTGTGGTCACGGGGATCGGCGAGTTGACGACGAACGACCCCGGACTGGGCATCCTGCACGACGCCGCGGTCGTCCTCGAGGCCGACCGCGTCGCCTGGGTGGGCGAGTCCGCCGCCGCGCCCAGTGCCGACGCGGCCGTCGACGTCGGCGGCCGCGCCGTGCTGCCCGGCTGGGTGGACAGCCACACGCACCTCGTGTTCGCGGGCGACCGCACCGCCGAGTTCGAGGCCCGGATGGCGGGCGAGCCGTACCACGCAGGCGGGATCGCCACCACCGTTGCGCGCACCCGCGCTGCAGGTGACGACGCCCTTGAGGCGAACCTGGTGGCCCACCTCGACGAGGCCGCACGCCAGGGAACCACGTGCTTGGAGACGAAGACCGGTTACGGCTTGACGATCGCCGACGAGACCCGGTCAGCCCGCATCGCCGCCCGGCACGCCGACGAGGTGACCTACCTCGGCGCCCACCTCGTGCCGCCGGGAGCGGACACGGAGTCCTATGTGGATCTCGTCTGCGGCGACATGCTCGACGCCGTCGCCCCGTACGCCGGCTGGGCGGACGTCTTCTGCGAGGACGGCGCGTTCGACGAGACGCAGTCCGAGCGCATCGTGGCAGCGGCAGCTGCGCGTGGCCTCGGCGTCCGGGTGCACGGCAACCAGCTCGGCGAGGGCCCCGGTGTGCAGCTGGCGGTGCGGGGCGGCGCGGCGAGTGTCGACCACTGCACGTATCTGACCGACGAGGACGTCGAGGCGCTCGCCTCGTCCGCCACCGTCGCGACCCTGCTGCCGGCGTGCGACCTGTCCACCCGCCAGCCGCTCGCACCGGCGCGGAGACTGTGGGACGCCGGTGCGACCGTCGCGCTCGCCAGCAACGCGAACCCGGGCAGCTCGTACACGACGTCGATGGCGTTCTGCGTCGCGACCGCCGTGCTGCAGATGGGCCTTTCCGTGCGCGAGGCCGTGTGGGCGGCGACCGCGGGCGGCGCGCGGGCCCTGCACCGCGACACGGGTGACGGGGCCGTCGGGGTGGTGCGCGCCGGTGCGCGCGCCGACCTGCACGTGCTCGACGCCCCGTCGGCCACCCACCTCGCCTACCGTCCCGGCGTCCCGCTCACCTGGGCAGTCTGGCGGTGCGGCGAACGCGTGCGCTGACGCCCGCGTGTCCTGCGCCCGCCCGTCTCGCGGCCACCGCCCTCAAGGACGCGCTGGCGCGCGACTGTCTCCTCGCGCGTGTTCTGCACTCGGCCGCGCGTGTTCTGCACTCAGCACCGCGTGTTCTGCGCCCGGCACCGCGTGTTCTGCGTCCGCCCGTCTCCCGGCCACCACCCCGAGGGCGGGCGGCTGCTTCCCGCACGTGTTCTGCACCCGGGCAACCCCGACGGCGCGCCGGTCCGCGACTGCCTCTCCGTGAGCCGGGCCGCCAGGTCAGCAGGCCGTCACGTCAGCAGGGACTCGACGCCGAGTTCCGCGGCGCGTTCGCGGGCGCGGGCGCTCAGGTCCGGGTCCTCGCCGACGCCCGCGGCCACGAGCCGTTCCCGCAGGTCGTCGTCGAGGTGGGCGAGCAGGTCGAACAGGGCGTGCCACAGGTCGTACTCGTCGGCCGCGTGGGCGTAGGCGGCGCACCGTTCGGCCGGCTGTCGTTCGACCAGCGCGCTCAGCGACGACTTGTCGTCGACGACGAACGCGACCTCGAGGACCTGGCGTTCGTTCAGCTCGGCCAGGCCCGCCTCGGCGATCTCGGCAGGCACGCCGCCGACGAACCGGCCGAGGGTGATCCAGTCCTCCCGTCTGCGGAGTTCCCTGCTGACGGCGGCGACCGTGTCCGGCGGCAGTGCGGAGATGATGTGGCCGGCCCTGCGCGGGTCGAGCTCCGCCGCGACGTCGGCCAGGAACGGTGCGGGCAACTTCAGCGCGATCGCCACGCCGCGGTCGCCGTCGAGCAGCCCGGCCAGGCGCGCGCTGAGCAGTGGTCCGAATGCCTTCTGCGCCAGCGTCACCAGCACCGGAACCGGGATGATCCCGCTGGCCGACACGAGCTTGCGCAGCACCGGCTGGTGCGCGCTGTGCAGGGTTTCGGTCGCCTGGTCTCGCAGCGTGCGGATGTCGGCCGCCGGGACGTCCTGCAGGAACTCCAGGTGCTGCTCGGAAACGCCGAGCACCCGTGCGAGCTTGACGATCTCGGCGCGCGCGGCGAGCCGGTCGAGCGCCTCGGTCACAGTCCCACCGCCTTGCGCACGGCCGGTCGGATGAAGAACGGGATGTGCGACAGCGCGCTGTCGGCGGATTCCCGCAACGCCGCGGCCTGTCGTCGCCGTGCCTGCCGCAGCGCGTCGGCGAGCACCTGTTTGTGCTCGCCGGGCAGGGCGTCGATGCCGGCGGGCAAGCCGTCGAAATGGGGCCCGTCGAGCTGTTCGGCGAGCGTGCGGTCCGTGGCCATCGGTCCCCTCCGTGGGAGGCAGTGCAGGTGAGAGATAGTTTCGCACCTATGGCACACGAGATCGACACGTCGACGATCGGTGTCGGCGGCCTGGGCGGGTATCTGGCACGGCCCGCGGAGCCGACGGGCGCGGGCATGCTGCTGCTGCCGATGATCACGGGCATCGGACAGCGTGTCCGCGAGTTCGCGGGTGAGCTCGCCGAGGCCGGTGTGACGACACTGAGCTGGGATCCGTTCGACGGCGTGAGCATGGACGAGCACGACCGCGACACCATGGTCGAGCTGATGAACGGCCTCGACGACGAGACGTGCCTGGCCGAGATGCGGCGGCTGCTGGATCACATGTTCGGTGAGCTCGGACTGGAGAAGGTGGGCGTGATCGGCTACTGCCTCGGCGGGCGGTTCGCGCTGCTGCTGGGTGCGCGGGACGAGCGGCTGGCGAACGTCGTGGCCTACCACCCGACGGTGCCCGTCACGCCCGCGGACAACCACACGGTGGACCCGTTCGAGCAGACTCCGCGGATCACCGCGCCGGTCATGATGCTCTACCCCGGGCAGGACACGATCGTGCCCCACGAGGCGTTCTTCCGGCTGCAGGACGGTCTGCAGTCGCGCAGCGGTGCCGCCAGCATCGTGCACCTGTATCCCGAGGCCCACCACGGCTTCAGCGACACCCGTAGTCACAGTGCCGAGGTCAACGAGGCCGCCTACGCCGTGTCACAACCCCAGGTGCTGTCGTTCATCCGGGCCACGGCCACCTGATCCCTGGCGCGCCCCCAGGGGCACCTTGGTTGCACTCAACGCCACCAAAGTGCCCTTGGGGGCACAACCGCGGCTGCGGAGGTGATGGCCGCGTTGCACGCCTGTGAGTGATCACGGGTGGCACAATGTGCGGCCATGACCACCGGAACGCCGCAGGCCGGGCGCCGGCCGAGCCTCGTCGACCTGGCGATGCTCGTCCTCGCCGTCGGCTCCGTGGCGCTGCTGTGCTATCTGCTGTTCGCCGACGTCTCCGCCGAGACGACGCACACGATCTTCATCATCGACACCGCCATCTGCGGCGTGTTCCTCGTCGAGTTCCTGTGGCGCTGGCACAAGGCAAGCTGGGACAAGATGTTCCCGGTCCGCGGGTGGTACGAGATCCTCGGCATGATCCCGATCGCCCACCCGGCGCTGCGTGGTTTCCGGCTGCTGCGCATCGTCGTGGTGGTCGTGCGGCTGGCGCGCACCGCCGATCGCGCCTTCGGGGAACGGTTCACGCAGAAGCTCGTCGAGCGGTATTCGACGACGATCGTGCAGTCCATCAAGAAGCCCATAACCGTCGTCGTGCTCGACGAGGTGGTGAAGGTCCTCGAGACCGGCAACTATCCGGAGAACCTCGCGCGGTCCCTGGCTCAGAACCAGGACATGCTGCGCGAGATCGTCACCGAGAAGCTCAGGAACGACCCGCAGGCGGGCCGGTTCTCGCGACTGCCGTTCCACGACGAGGTCGTCCACTCGGTGACCGACACGGTGATCCGCATCGTGCTGGAGGTGCTCGCCGACGAGCGGATCGACCACTTCTTCGCCGAGGTCGTGCGGGAGAACCGGCAGCAGATCCGCGAAGCCGTCACGCTCGGACTGCACGAGAAGGACGATCCCGAGCTCGCCGAGCAGTTGCCGGCCCGGCCGGAGCGGTCGCTCTACAGCTGAGAACGTCCGCCGCGGGTGTCGACGGTCCTGCCACGGCGGAGCCGGTCCTGCCGCTGCGGGAGCCGGCCGCGTGGCCGGTGAGCGTCCGAACGGGCCGGCGCGGTCACGTCCTGCGTTTCGTCCCGCGGGTCGGGGTGGCGGTGCGCGGGTCGTCGGGCCACGGGTGTTTCGGGTACCGGCCGTGCAGTTCGGCGCGCACCGAGGCGTAGCCGGAGTCCCAGAACGAGTCCACATCGGACGTCACGGCGGCGGGTCTGCCCGCGGGGGAGAGCAGGTGCAGCACGACGGGCACCGTCCCGCCGGCAATCCGCGGCGTGGCGCGCCAGCCGAAGGTCTCCTGGAGTTTCACCGCGAGCACGGGGTCGTCACCGGAGTAGTCCACGCGGACGCTGGAGCCGGACGGCACGTCGATGCGTTCCGGGGCGAGTTCGTCGAGCTTGCGTGCTTCCTGCCACGGCACCAGTCTGCGCAGTGCCGACGCCGTGTCGATGCGGGCCAGATCGGCTCTGCTGCGCGCGGCCGACAGCTCCGGTTCGAGCCATTCGCCGGCGCGGGCGAGCAGGGCGTCGTCGCCGACGTCCGGCCACGGTTCGCCCAGTCGAGCGTGCAGGAAGGCCAGCCGCTGCCGGAGGCGTACGGCACCGTCGGACCACGTCAGCACGCCGAGCTCCTCGTCGCGCAGTCCGTCGAGCAGGGCCTCCCGGACGCGCCGCGGGTCGGGGTCGGACAACCGGTGTTCGGCGAGGGTGATGGCGCCGAGCGCCCGCACCGACCGGGCCACCACGTCCCCGCCCGTCCACGTGACCTCGTCGGACTCGGTCAGCAGCGTGGCCGCGATGCGGGTGGCCAGCTGCTCGTCGGCCCGCGCCGCCAGCCGCACGACGCCGTGGGGCCGGCCGGGTTCCCGGGTGGCGTCGGCGACGGCCAGCCATTCCGCATCGGCCAGGCGGCTGCCGGACGGCAGTTCCACCGCGGTGCCGCCCGCCATGAGATACACCTGCGACGACGCGTCCCGTCTGCGGGCGAGCCGTTCCGGGTAGGCGAGCGCCACGACCGCGGCGGCATCCTCCGCCGCGCCCTGTCCCTGTCCGTTTCGCCCCGAACGCCCGGCCGACCCCGCCAATCCGGCCAGGCGGCGTGCTTCGCGGTGCAGCCTGGAGGCTTCGGTCGAGCGGGACCGTCGCAGCTCCCGGAGTGTCTCCTCGACGTCGACGGCACTCCCAGTCCCGGAGTCGAGCAGCGCCACGACCTCGGCGGCCACGTCGGCGCCCGTCTCGTCGGCACCGTCAAGCAGCGCCCGCGCGAGCCGCGGATGCAGGCCGACGTCGGCGAGCCGGGCGCCACGTGCCGTCACGGTGCCGTCGGCGGCGATCGCCCCGAGGGTGCGCAGCAGCTCGGCGCCGGCGGTCAGCGCGCCTTCCGGCGGCGGGTCCCACCACGACAGCCCGCGTCCGTCGGGTGTGGACCAGCACGCCAGCTCCAGCGCAAGGCGCGCCAGCTCGGCGGTGCGGATCTCGGGCTCGGGGTAGGCGGGCAGACTCGACGTCTCGTACTCGGGCCAGCAGCGATACGCCACGCCCGGCGCCTGCCTGCCGGCGCGGCCCGCCCGCTGCTGCGCGATCGCCCTGGGGGAACGCACGGTGACGAGCCCGGAAAGCCCGCGGCGGTGGTCGACCCGCGGTACCCGCGACAATCCGGAGTCGACGACGGCGCGCACCCCGGGCACGGTGAGGCTCGATTCGGCGACCGCGGTGGCCAGCACGACGCGCCGCCGTGGTCCCTCGGTCAGCGCGGCATCCTGGCGGGCGGCCGAGAGCCTGCCGTGCAGCGGCAGGACGTCGACGCCGGGCAGGTCGAGCGTCCGCGTGACCCGGCCGATCTCCGCCGCGCCGGGCAGGAACGCCAGCACGTCCCCGTCGGTCTCGGCCAGTGCCGTGGTGATCGTCCGGGCGACGCAGGCGTCGAGACGTTCGCCGCGTACGGGAGGCGAGTACCGCACGTCCACGGGGTGGGTCCGCGCGTCGGCTGTGATCACGGAGCAGTCGCCGAGCAGCGCGGCGAGCCGGTCGGAGGCGACGGTCGCCGACGTCGCCAGCAGGCGCAGCTCGTCGCGCAGGCCCGCGCGCACGTCGAGCAGCAGCGCGAGCAACAGGTCCGCGTCGAGGCGGCGTTCGTGACACTCGTCGAGCATCACCGCGGCGACGCCGGGCAGCTCCGGATCGCGCTGCACCCGCCGTACCAGCAGCCCCGTCGTGACCACCTCGATGCGCGTGCGCGCCGACGTCCTGCGGTCGCCGCGCACCGCGTACCCGACGGTCTCGCCGACCGGTTCGTCCAGCAGCGCGGCCATCCGGTTCGCGGCCGCCCGCGCGGCCAGCCGGCGGGGCTCGGCGACGACGATGCGCCCCGCCGTTCCCTGCTCGTCGAACGCCTGCGCCAGCGCGAGCGGTATCAGCGTCGTCTTGCCCGTGCCGGGCGGTGCGACGAGCACCGCCGCGCCGTCGGCCGCCAGCGCGGTGCAGACGTCGCCCGCGACCGCTCCGGCAGGCAGTTCCGGCAGCTCCGGCACCTGCATGCACGCCTCCCTGGACAGGGGTTTTACCCGGTTTACGTAGCCTAGAAGGGGACGAAACGCGAGGAAGGACCCCAGTGGGCGGAGCGGAACGCAACGCGCGTAAGCGGCGGCAGCAACAACAGCAGCAGGGCAAGAACGTCGTGGCCCAGGCGCGAGGCACGGCAGGCATGGGCGGCAAGCGGGTCGGCCTGATCGTCGGCGTCGTCGTGGTGGTCATCGCCGTGGTCGTCGGCGGTGTGCTGTGGACGAACGCGTCGAAGAACGAGACCCAGGGACAGACGATTCCGGTGGCGCAGCCCGCCGAGTCGCAGTACCCGGAGAAGCGGGACGGCGTCGTTGTCGAGACCGGCAACCCGGACGCGCCCGCGACGATCGACGTCTACGCCGACTTCCTCTGCCCGGCCTGCGGATCGTTCTACGAACGGTTCGGTGAGCAGATCCAGCAGAAGGTCAACGACGGTTCGCTGCTGGTGCGGACGCACCCGGTACCGATGCTCGTCGAGGCGTCGGACCCGCCCGGGTACTCGCTTGACGCGGCGAACGCCTCGTTGTTGGCCGCGGACGAGGGTGAGTTCACGGCCTTCCACGACAGCCTGTTCCAGAACCAGCCCGCCGAGGGCGGCCGCGGTTACGGTGACGACCAGCTCATCCGGCTGGGCAGGGACCTCGGCATCGCCAGTGACGCGTTCGTCAAGGGCGTCCGGAACGGTAAGTACGACGACGAGTTGACGTCGGAGTTCAACAAGACCGCCAGCAACCCGGACCTCATGCAGGAAGGCCCGCAGGGCAAGGGCTTCAGCACGCCGACCGTCACGCACAAGGGGAAGATCGTGGAGCTGGACGACAACTGGCTGGACCGGATCACCTCGGCGGGCGACAGCTGACGTGCCCGCCGGCGCGCCGCACGCGCGGCGCGCCGGCGAGGGGAGCCGGGGCGGGCGAGTGAACCTGCCCACCCCGGCTCGCCGGATCAGCCGCGGGCCGGGTCGACGCCGTACTGCTCGGCGATGTCGTCGAGCATGGCGTGCGCGCCCTGCAGGCTCACCGAGACGTACCAGGTTTCGTCGTCGACGTCGGTGAGCTCGCCGGAGAGGCGGTCCCACAGCGGGTTCGACTCGAACTTCTCGCGCGGATCCGCGGCCTGCTGCGTGGGATCGGCGTAGGAGGAGACGAACACGCGGTCGGCGTCGAGCTTGCCGATGTCCTCCTGGCTGACGTCGACGTTGATCTCGTCCTTGGTGTCCGGTTGTCCTTCGGGGCGCTCGAGACCGACGTCACGCATGACGATCGCGGGGAAGGAGTCGCTCGCGTACAGGCGCACGGTCTGCTCGCCCTCGATGAACCGCACGAGCGAGTAGGTGGGCGTCTTGCCCTCCTTCTTCTTGATCGCCTCGCCGATCGCCTTGGCCCGCTGCTCGTAGGCGCTGATCTTCTGCTCGGCCAGCTCCTCCTTGCCGAGGGCTTCGGCCAGCAGGCGGATGTTCTCCTTCCACGTGGCGCCGGTCGACTCGCTGAACACGGTCGGGGCCACATTGGACAGCTTCGAGTGGATCTGTTCGTGGCGGATCTTCGCCGACACGATCAGGTCCGGCGCGATGTCGTACAGCGCCTCGACGTCGGGGGAGTCGAGCTCACCGATCTGCTTGCCGCCTTCCAGGTAGCGGCTGTCGTCGCCGAGGTACTCGGGCACGCCGTCCGACGACGGGTACTGCGTGTAGGCCACGACCTCGGTTTCGAGTGCGGCGGCCGCATCGGCGAAGCTCGAGTCCAGTGCCGCGACGGTCTGCGGCTCACTCTCGATGGTGGTCTCGCCCATGGCGTCGGAAACGGTGCGGGGGAACCCTGACTGCCCCTGGCCGTTCGACGGTGTGCTTTCCTCCGACGCGCACGCGGTCAGGCCCAGGCATGCCGCGAGTCCGAGGGTCGCGGCCGTGACGGCCGTGCGCCGTCGATGAGACAAGAGCATCATTGCCCACCTTTCTGTTTCGGTTAGGCTTCCCTAACGAGCTTCGAGACCATAAACGAGCGTCGCCCCGTGCGGAAGGGGCAGCGCGACGATTTCAGGAGCGGACGAGATGAACGCCACGCTCGCGGCGGAGCCGGCCCCGGCAGGCCGGCGTGCGCTGCATCGGCGGCGCACCCGGCGACTGCTGAGCCTGGCCGCCCTGGCAGGGGCGCTGGTCGTCGCCGCAGCGGCGAGCCTGGCCTACGGCGCTCACCCGGTGCCGCTGGAAGCGGTGTGGCAGGCGCTGGTCGCGCCCGCCGGTGGTGAGGACGACATCATCGTGCGGTCGCTGCGCGTGCCACGCACGGTCCTCGGCATCCTCGCCGGACTCGCGCTCGGTGCGGGCGGCGCGCTGATGCAGGGCCACACCCGCAATCCGCTCGCCGACCCCGGGCTGCTCGGGGTCAACCAGGGCGCGGCGCTCGGCGTCGTCACCGCCGTGGTCGTGTTCGACGTCACGGCGCTCGGCGGCTACATCTGGTTCGGCTTCGCCGGCGCGCTGATCGCCGCGGTGCTGGTGTTCGTGCTCGGCACCGTGCGCGGCGGTGCGACGCCGGTCACACTCGCGCTCGCGGGTGCCGCCGTCAGCGCCCTGCTGTACGGGCTGATCTCGGCCATCGTCCTCAGCGACCGCCAAGGCATGGACACCTACCGGTTCTGGCACGTGGGGTCGATCGCGGGCCGGGAGCTGGCCGTGGCGGGGCAGCTGGCCCCGTTCCTGATCGCGGGCTTCGTGCTGGCGCTGGCGAACACACCCGGGTTGAACAGTCTGGCGCTGGGCGAGGACGTGTCGACCGCGCTCGGCCGCCACGTGGGCCGCACCCGGCTGCTCGGTATCGCCGCGATCACGCTGCTCGTCGGTGCCGCGGTGTCGGCGTGCGGGCCGATCGCGTTCGTGGGGCTGCTCGTGCCGCACATGGCGCGGGTGGTCACCGGTCCCGACTACCGGTGGCTCGTGCCGTGCGCGGCGCTGCTCGGTGCCGTGCTGGTGCTCCTCGCTGACGTGCTCGGCCGGCTCGTCGCGGGTGACACGCTGGAGGTCGGCATCCTGCTGGCCGCGGTCGGCGCGCCCGGTTTCATCTATCTGGTCCGGCGGCGGGGGCTGAGCAAAATATGAGTGCGGTTCGGGACATCGAGTCCGTTCCAGGGCGCAAGCAGGTGCGCCTCGGCCGGCTGGCGTGGTCGCTGCGGCCGCGGTCGGCACTCGTTCCTGCGGTGTGCCTGGTGCTGCTCGTGCTGGTGGCGGCGTTGAACATCGGGCGCGGCAGTTCGGACATCGCGGTGTTCGACGTGCTGCGCACCCTCGCGGGCGGCGGCGACCACGCCGAGACGGGCATCATCTTCGACCTGCGGCTGCCCCGCACCCTGGCGGGTGTGCTCGTCGGCGCGGCGTTCGGATTGGCAGGGGCGCTGTTCCAGACCGTGGCGCGGAACCCACTGGCCAGCCCGGACATTCTCGGCATCACATGGGGCGCCGGTGTCGGGGCGGTGTCGGTGATCGTGATCGGCGGTTCGGCCGGGCAGGTCAGCGGTGTCGTCGCCGAACTCGGCGTGCCGTTGGCGGGACTGGCAGGTGGCCTGGTCGCGGGACTGTTGCTGTACGCGCTCGCGTGGCGGCGGGGGCTGGACAGCTACCGGATGGTGCTGGTCGGGATCGGGCTGGCCGCGATCGGCCACAACGTCGTGTACTGGCTGCTGACCGTGGGTGACGTCGACGACGCCACGCGCGCGACGACGTGGATCGTCGGCAACCTGGCCGGCGTCGGCTGGGAGTCGATCGGGCCGCTGGCGCTGGCGCTGGTGCTGCTGGTCCCGGTGACGATCGCCGGTGTGCACACCCTCGGTGGCCTGCAGTTCGGCGACGACACGGCACGTGGCCTCGGCATCCGGGTCGACCGGACGCGCGCCGTGGTGCTGCTGCTGGCCGTGGCACTTGCCGCCGTGGCGACCGCCGTGGCCGGCCCGATCACGTTCGTCGCACTGGCGACGCCGCAGATCGCGCTGCGGCTCGTCCGCAGCCCCCAGCCGCCGATCGTCGGCTCGATGGTCCTGGGGGCACTGTTGACCGTGGGTGCCGACCTCGCCGTGCGGACCGTGACCCCCGGCCTGCCGGTCGGTGTGCTCACGGCGATTCTCGGTGCGCCGTATCTGATCTTCCTGTTCCTGCGAACGCGCAAGGAGGCCCGCGCGTGACCCGACCCCGACTGCAGGCCGAGCACGTCCGGCTCGGCTACGACGAGCGGATCGTCGTCGACGGACTCGACTTCGACGTCGCCGACGAATCCGTCACCGTGATCATCGGGCCCAACGGCTGCGGCAAGTCGACACTGCTGCGCGGCATGGGACGGTTGCTGCGCCCACGCGGCGGATCGGTCCTGCTCGACGGCAAGCGCATCGACAAGCTCCCGACCAGGGACGTGGCCAGGACCGTCGGGGTGCTGCCGCAGACCCCGAGCGCCCCGGCGGGACTCACCGTCGGAGATCTCGTGGCCAGGGGCAGGCAGCCGCACCAGCACTGGTACCGGCAGTGGTCGGCCGGCGACGAGGAGGCCGTCGCGTACGCACTGTCGGTCACCGGGATGAGTTCGTTCGCCGAGCGGCCCGTCGACGAACTCTCCGGCGGCCAGCGGCAGCGGGCGTGGATCTCGATGACGCTCGCGCAGCAGACGTCGCTGCTGCTGCTCGACGAGCCCATCACCTACCTCGACCTGGCCCACCAGGTGGACGTGCTCGACCTCGTGTACCGCCTGCACACCGAACGCGGCACGACGGTGGTGATGGTGCTCCACGACCTCAACCTCGCGGCCCGCTACGCCGACACACTCGTCGCCATGCACGACGGCCGGATCGTGTCGCAGGGCAAACCGGGCGAGGTGCTCACCGAGGAGCTGCTCTCCGACGTTTTCGGCCTCGACGCGAAGGTGGTGTCCGACCCGGTCGCCGGCACCCCGCTCGTGCTCCCGATCAGCGCCCACCTGCGCGACGAGGTCTGACGGACGGCCGCGACTCGGCGCGGACCCGTACGGGACCCCCTGTGTGGAGGCCTTGGGGCGATGGGGTACATTATTTCGCACAGGCAGCGGTGAGAGCCGCGAACACATACGGGGCTATGGCGCAGTTGGTAGCGCGTCTCACTGGCAGTGAGAAGGTCAGGGGTTCGAATCCCCTTAGCTCCACGCATGCAAGGTCCGCGTCCGCAGAGGGCGCGGACCTTGTGCTTTTCGCCGATCGTGTCTGGGGGCCGATCCCCCAGGCCCCCACGGTGCGTGCTGCTGACCCGGCGTGGGGGTGTTGTGCTGAGACCAGCACGCTTTGATCCGTCGCGGTATTGGCATGTTCTCTGGGGCGTAGTCCCAGGCCGTTACCCGAAGCGTTCCCCGGCCCTATCGCGGTGGGACCGGTCTTCGTGGAAAGCCTGGCAGCCCGACGGCGGATGGCAGCCGAGGCGGTTCGGCGAGCGCCACGTGCTTATGGACCGTCTTCGGCGAGATAGACCTTGTTGGCGAAGACGTCGAGCGCCGCGACGCAGTCCTGCAAGGCCGTCTCGGCCTCGGCCCTGCGGCCGGCGCCCAGCGAGTCCCGGAGCCGGACCTTGTCGAACCAGCCCCGGAGCTTGGCGAGGTCCTCATCGTTTTCTTCCAGCTCCGCATAGGTGAACTTCTCGGCCGTCGTCTCCTTCTCGATCTCGGCCAGGAAGCCACGACAACGGTCGACGATCTCCTCGTACTCCTCGTCCCGCGCGGCGTTGTAGGTCGCGACGACGTCAGGATTGCCGGCCAGCACGTCACAGCGCATCAGCTGCGCAGAGCCGCCCAGCTCCTCGATGTGCTTGCGCAACGAACGCAGCGACCGTTCGTGAGTGGGCGACTCGGGCAGCACGGCCACCGAGTTCTGCAGGTAGACCGCGCCGGTGCTCTTCAGCTTCCGCCACACGCTCGCGCGCAACCGCGTGGGTTCACGGGGAACTCGGTAGACGAGCAGCAGCCACCCCTGGCCCGTCTCGTGATCGGCGAAGTCCATGGTCACACCCTCCAGGGTCCACCACGTGGCTGAGCACGTCCCGAAAGACGGGATCCGCCGGCGCAGGCGTCGGTCCTCACCTGTGTCCTACAAGGATCGGTCGTGTGGCCGGGCCACGCGAGCGTGACGGGGCGGCTTGACCGCGCACGCCGCCGCGGCCACCAGCACGGGCAGTACGAACAGGACGGCGAGCGCTTCTTGGTAGGAATTCGACCACCCTCTGCCCAGCGCGAGTACGAGAGGGCCGAGCGCGGAGGCGCCGATGACGACCGAATGCATCACGCCGCGCAGAGTTCCGAGATGTCCGAGTCCGAAGCAGTCGCCGAAGGCCACTCCCTTCAGTGTGCGCACCCCACCGGTGCAGGCGCCGAGTGCCACGCCGTAGGCGACGGCCGTCCAACCCGGACGCACCCATCCGGCGGTGAGCGTGGTGAGCGCGAGTACCACCATGATGACGATGACGAGTGCGCGGTCGCCGATGTGATCGGCCGACCAGCCCACGAGAAGACTGGCGAGCAGTCCGGCGACCAGTTGCGGGACGAAGTTCGCGGCCGCTTCGGTCATGCTCAGGCCACGTTCACCCAACAGGGAAACCTGGTGAAACATCAGTGCCGTGGTGATCAGGCTGCATACGCCTCCACCGCTGACGACGACCCAGAACACGGGCGTCCGGCTCGCGTCCCGCAACGTCCAGTCGGCAAGGGTCCCGTGCTCGCGTGCCGGCGTTCCGGAGCCGGCGTCGTCCCCCGACCAGGGGTTGGCCGGCCTCACGTTCGTTGCGGCCTCCCCGTCGGAGCGCACGCGCCGCGGAAGCACGAACAGCGCCACCGGCACGGTGATCGCGAGAACGGCCCACCCTTGCAGCTGCAGGACGGCGCGCCAGCCGAGGTCACCGATCAGTTGCTCGAGGGCCAACGGCGCCAGCGAGATCGCAGAGGTGCCGATCGCCGAGACGATGCCGGTCGCCAGCCCTTTGTGCCGCTGCATGTACATGGCAACCACGGTGGTCGCCACGAGGCTCAGCGCTGCCTGCCCACCGATGCGAATGCCGACGAAGGCCGAGGTCAGGCCGATGAACTCGGTGACGGTACCGGCCGCGAGCAGAGTCGCACCGAAGCAGAGACCGATGGCCGCCATGACGCGGCGTGGTCCGAAGCGATCCAGCAGCTTGCCCAGCAGCGGAACCACCAGTGCACCGGCCAGCGAGCCGATCGAGTAGGCCAGGGCCACCGACGAGCGGGACACGTTGAGCGATGTGCTCAGCGGCTCGACGAACAGTGCGATGGCTGCGGTCTGCCCCGGAGCGGTCATGGCCAGCGCCATCGAGGCAGAGCCGACCACCCGTGTCCGGTAGCCGGCCGAACCCCGGAACCCGTTCCTCGCGTGCACTGATGGGGACGGATTGACGCCGATCGACACGAGACCTCCCGCGCGTGGTGGTGGGCGGTCAGGTCAGGGCTTGAAGAACGAGGAGTCGTGGGTCTCGCCGAGCGCTGCGCGTCCGATCGTGGCGAGCACGTGATCGTCGTTGTCGTGGCGTGCGTAGAAGGTGAGATCGCGCAGGATCCGTTCCACAGGGCTGGGACGAACCAGGCTGCGCGCCCCACAGGCGCGCACGCAGTGGTCGACCGTTTCCAGCGCGAGGTGTTCGACCAGGTGGCGGGCGCTGTTCCCGGCGCGCTGTGCTCCGGCGCGTTGACCGCTGTCCCAGAGCTGTGCGACGTGGGCAAGCCACAGGTGCGAGGTTTCGATGTTGACCTTCATGGAACCGGCGCGTTGCTGGACGTAGGGGTCTGCGGTCTTGTTCTGGCGGGCGAGATATTCGAGCGCGTAATCGAAGGCGCCTTCGGCCGCACCGAGGAAGCTGGCCGCGTAGTGCGGGGTGAAGGCGCTCTGCCAGCCCTGGTGCAGGTAGGCGCCGGGGGTTCCGATGAGGTTCTCCTCGGGCAGGAACGTCTGGCCGAACTCGACCACGTGACTTGCCGTGGCACGCATGCCGATCGGGTCCCACCACGACTCGTCGACGGTGACGGTGGGATCGGAGAGGTCACATGCCAGTAGGAGCAGCCCCTCGGGCGGAGCATCCGCGTGCCTGGCACCCCCGGGACCCGCGGTGTTGACCAGCAGGAGGGCCCAGTCCGCGCCGGTCGCGCTCGTCGCGAACGCCTTGGTCCCGTCCAGCACCCATCCGCCCTCGACGGCGGTGATGCTCGTGCCGAACCGTGTACCTTCACCGGGCTTTCGCGCTTGCGGTTCGCCGCTCCACGCCACCCACTTCTGACCGCGGCGGGCGACGCCGTCGAACCAGCGTTCCTGCTGCTGTTCGGACGCCAGAGCCTGGAGAAGCACGAGCGAGTTGGTATGTCCCTCCCAGCATCGGCCCAGCGAGAGGTCGGCCTTGGCCAGCTCCTTGGTCATCAGCCACAACGTCAGCGTGTCACCGTTCAACGGGCCGAGCCCCAGGCCTCCGTGCTCACGTGGGACGGTCGCGGCGTTCAGGCCGGCGGCTGCCAGGTCGTCGAAGTCCTTGGCGGGAAAGGTGCCCGTCCGGTCGTGTTCGTCCGCGCGCTTGGCACACTCTGTGGCGACGTCGCCGACCTGTTCGAGCAGTTCGTGGCTGTGCGGACCGAGGCTCTGCAGCCACGTCGCTTCCGAGATTGCGAGGTCCACGTGTGGTCCTTCCTTCTCCGGCTTCCAGGGAGTCACGTTCGGGGAGCCAGTGGTGTCGGGGAGGGCAGGTCGCGCCGCGCGATACGCGCTGCGCGCAGCAGCGCGCGGGTCTGTTCGGTGGGGAGGTGTTGACCGGTCATGAAGTGGAACTGGCAACCGGCGTCGGCGAGCAGCACGTCCCACCCGTCGACGACGGCCAGTCCGCGATCCCGGGCAGCGGCGACGACCGCCGTCTCCTCCGAGGTGTAGACCATGTCGACGACGACCGCGTCGTCGGGAAGTTCGAGCCGAAACGGCACGTCGTCGGTCACCGGTGTCGCGTGCACGAGCACCGAATACCCGTCCGCCCGGAACACGTCGAGCGGTGTGAAGTCGAAGCCGAGCGCTTCGGCGACGGCCCGGCCGCGGTGGGGATCACGGTTGACGAGAACCGGGTCGGCGCCGCACGCGGCGAGCGCGAGTGCGGCGGCGCGTCCGGCACCGCCGCAACCGACCACGGCGGCCTTGCGGCCGGATACGGGTATGTCGAAACCGTCCAACGCCCGGCTGATCGCGGGGCTGTTGGACGTGTCGGCACACCAGGCGTTTCCTCGCCGGACGAGCGAGTTCGCCGCCCCCGATCTCAGTGCCGTGTGACTGGTCGTTCGCGCCGTGGTGAGTGCTGCCTCCTTGTGCGGCGAAACAACGGTGGCGGCCCGCAGGGGAAAGCCGATCTCCGCGAGTCCTGATTCGGCGACGTCGCTCCAGAAAGAGGCGAAATCCTCGACCTGGAACGGTACGTACAGCGCCGGGATGTCGAGTGCGCGATAGCCGGCGTTGTGCACGCGTGGCGACACCGATCTCAGGACCGAACGACCGATAATGCCGTAGACGGCCTGCAGGGGAGGAAGGCACGGAAACCCGTAGTCCGCCACGAGTCGGTCAACGGTGGGTACGTCGGGACTGCTGTCGCTCAGGTTGCCGAAGACGACGGGCGCGCCGAGTCGGGGAGCCAGCAGGCGACTCCAGACACCGGCGGATCCGGTCGCGAACGCTGTGACATCCGATCGCCCGATGTCGTGGAGAAAACGCAGTGGTGCCAACGCCTGTTCGGCCCGCGACACGTCGGTCGTGAGTAGATAGAGGCAGGCGCCGACGGTCGCCATACGGTCGAAGCGCTCGTGCAGCACGGAGCGTTCTGCGGTGGTTCCGTGCCAGGAGATGCGACGCTGTGGCGCCGGAATGCGGTTCAGGATGTCCGGGGCCAGGTCGTGCTCGGCTTCCAGGTCGACCACGTCGTAGTACTCGGCCGCGGCGAGCAGGCGGGCGTGCCGCTCCTCGGTCGAGCCGTCGAACTCGCCGCCGTGGTCCCGGCTGCGAAGGCAGTACGCCAACCGACCGCCGGCACGGTCCCGCAGGCGGGCTGTGGCCACGTCACCGACGAGGTCGGCTCGAATCTCGACCAGATCGGCCCGGTGTCGTAGCGCGTCCGACTCGACGTCCTCCTGAGACAGCGGCTCGGTGACAACCGCGTTGACCGCAGCACTGGTCCATGGCGGTTCTGAACTTTCGGTGCGTAGCAACGTCGCCTCCCGGTTTGCGAACAGCGGAATCGGTCAGGCGTGCCGGCCGGCACGATG
The DNA here is from genome assembly GCF_024648885.1 of Prauserella salsuginis. Classification (GTDB taxonomy): domain Bacteria; phylum Actinomycetota; class Actinomycetes; order Mycobacteriales; family Pseudonocardiaceae; genus Prauserella; species Prauserella salsuginis. The sequence continues at coordinate 126,319 of NZ_JANBBF010000011.1, forward strand.
CGGCGTCCCACGCGTTTCTGCGGAAAAGCGACCACCGAAATACGTGGAATCGTCGACGCCGGCCGTGTCGAATCGTGCGAGGGCTGTCGGTGTCAGGTTCTCGTTCGCCGTCGCTTCACAATGTTGATGAGGGCGTCGAGGACGATGAACCCGATCAGGGTGACGCCGAGGACGGGCATGGCCCAGGCCAGGATTGCGCTGGTGATCACCAATGCGAGCAGTTCCGCCTTCGAGAGACTGCGCCAGACCGGCGGTGGGTTGGGCGGCCACAACGCATGGCGGGGGCGTCGGTTCCACCACATCCGATAGGCGAGGACGATCAGCACCAGGGTGCCGAGGGCCAGCAGCGAGACGACGACCTGATTGACGATGCCGAACAGCGTGCCGTCGTGTGCTTGGACGCCGAAGACGTTGAGCTTGGCCAGAAGCGGGTAGTCGTCGAACGTGACGCGTTCGATCACCTGGCCGGTGTAGGGATCGACCGCGATGCTGTCCTTCTGGATCGGCCAGCCCGCACTGGTCTCCGCGACTTGCCACACTGCGCCCGGTTCGGCGGGCGCAGTGAACGTCAGCTCTCCGCGCATGCCTTCGGCATCGGCGGTCTCGACTACGTGATCGATGCCGATCTGCTCTTCGCCCGGCGATACGGGAACTTTCTCGGTTGTGAGTTCCGGTGCGGTGGAGTCGAAGGTCTCGAGCAGTTGGTCCACACGGTCGCCCACGTAGTTCGACTGCGAGAAACCTGTGACAGCGAGCGCGACGAGCCCGAGGCTGAGGAGCAGTCCCAGCGAGCCGTGCACGCTCCGCAGTCGGGCGTATTTCGACGCCGGCCGGCGCGACCGGGTGAACAGGCCGCGCGATCCGTGGGAACGTCGCTGTGCGACCCACAGCGCGAGCCCGCAGGCCACGATCACCGGGAGCCAGGTGGTCGCGAATTCGGAGTACAGCCGGCCCGGAGGGCCGAGGTGCAGATTGCCGTGGGAATGTCGTAACCACGCCTGTGCCGGCGGGCGATCCTTGACCGTGATGAGCTCGCCTTGCACGCGGTTGGTGTGTGGGTTCACGTAGACGGTGAGGTCTTCGTCAGCGAACTCGTCGACGTCCGGTAGTCCGGGCTTCGACAGGACGATCCCGGTGGTGCGGTCCTCGTCGGTAGGTGGGATGACCGCCTTGACCGTCCCCTCCGGATTGGCTGCCACGGCCGCGGCGACCTGGTCCGACACGGGCCGGGGCGATCCGGTGTCGGTGTCGACGAACAGTTCTTGCTCGTGCAGTGTGTCGACGATTTGCGGGGTGAACGCGTTGGCCAGTCCGGTGAGGCACATGATGGCCAGGAACGGCGCAACCGCGAAACCGGCCAGGAAATGTACCCGCCGCGCGAGGAGTCCCAGTCCTGAACGCGGCTTCGCGGTGTTCGGGACATCGTGGGAAACGGCGTCCGAGGCGAGCGACGGTTCCTCGCGCGACTCCGATGACCCGTCCGTGGTGGGCTTTTCCATGGGACTCCCAAGGCAAGTGACACAGGGGCGGAACGACTCACAATGTGTCGGCTGTTCCTGGAACTGCGACATCAATTATGAGCCCGTATCTTCGTTGCTCATCTTCTACCGAGAATATGTTGATCCACTACTGCGGTGGTATCAATGTTCGGGTGACCAAAGGTTTTTCCGTTGTGACGGCCGGGAGGATTTGTTCAACGGGCGGGCTTTGCGCGGTGACCTGAAGGCCCGTGCGCTCGCTGGAACGGCAGATACAGGTAAATTGTAACCACGGTTAGTCATCATTTGCGCCGAGTCTTCTTTTTGCTGCTCGGACGTGATAATCGGGCGTGACACGGAGTGAAGCGGGGTGGCCGTCATCGTCGGGTGTGATGCGGCGGTCTTCGTGCTCGAGTGGGTCTCGCCCGGACGACGTGGAAATGGTCATCGATGACGGTTGCGGACTTATCCGGCGCCCGGTGTGCCGTCCGCGATGCGGGCGAGGTAGTCCCGCAGGAAACCGTGACAGTGGTCCGCCGAGCCTGTAGTCAGACCTCGTTCGGCGGGGCCGGCAGGTCGATACCCAGGTGGGCGGGGAGCTCGTCCAGCCAGGCGAGGGCGGCGCGTTCGTAGCCGATGCCGAGTTCGAGGGTGGCGCGCCGCCCGCCGCCGTGCGGTGAATCGTCCGCGGCGAGCTCGCCGCGGAGGCGTTCGTACTGTTCGAGTCGTTCGGTGTGCCGGCGCCGCTGGTCCTCGATCAGCTCGGCGAAGCGGCCGGGTGGGATGTCCGCAGCGAAGGCGACCGTCAACAGGAACGGCACCCGCACGTTCTCGTCCTTGGGGGTGCTCGCGACCCATTCCAGGTATGCGTCCCGTCCCGCATCGGTGATGCGGTAGCGCCGCCGCCCGCGCACCTCCTCCTTCGTCGACTCGGAGAGCCCCTCGCGTTCCAGCGCTGCGAGTTCCCGATAGGCCTGACTGTGCTGGATCGTCCAGAAATTGCCGACCCGATTCCGGGCCTCCTCCACGAGCTCCCAGCCCGTCATCGGTTTCTCCGAGAGGAGGCCGAGCAGGGCCCCCGCCGTCGCGCTCACTGCCACGTGCACTCCCTGATTGCGAACCGTGATCATCGTGGCATGTCCCGCAACCGGGAGGTCGGGAGCGCGGCGTGGCTGAACGGCACCGAGACCATCTCCACCGCGCCCGGCCCGGTTCCGTTCGCGTGCACGCGCACTCGCTCGATGCCGGTCGCCACGAGGATCGAGAAGACGACGTCCGGCAGCTGCGCGGCAACGAACTGTCCGCCGAGCGAGAGCTCGGGGCGGCCTGCCTTCGCGGCGAAGGCGGGGCCGAAGTGTCCGGTGAACATGCGCTCAGTCAGCGGGCGCGGGGTCCGCCGGGATGCGGCGCCGGATCAGGTGCAGCGCGACGCTGCCGGCGACCGGCACAACGATCGCGGTGGCGGTGATGGCGAGCGTGCCGAGCCCGGAGTGCATCACCGGGACGATCAAGAACCCGGTGACCAGTGCGATCAGGTTGAAGCCGATATGGGACAGCACGGCTCCGTGGTACCCGAGGCGCGCGGCTCTCTCGGCCAGGACGGCGCGGACGATCATGACGACCCCGAGCGCGGTGAGCGCGGAGAAGATCGCCGTGGTCGCGGGCGCGCGTTCGGTCCAGCGGAGGGCGATGGCGACGGGGAGCAGGGCCGTCATGATCACGATGCTCACGGTGTGCGCGCGCAGCAGCGGGGTGAGACGGAGGGCGGCGATGCCGAGGCCGAGGGCGGCGATCGCAGCGGCCGCGTGGATGAGGACGAGGACGGTGTGCCACATGGCGACCCCCATCGATGGAGTGTCTTCACCGTGGCACCAATCACTGTTACATGTCAATATGTCATGTTGCAGCTTGGTCGCCAACGGCCCTCGGTGGCGACCGGGCGGCTGATCGCGGCGTCGCCGGGCGCTGTGTCCGTTCCCGTTGCGGCTCTTCGGCTGGTCACGCCGCGGGTTGGAACAGTTCGACGAGATTGCCGGACGGGTCCTCGAGCAGGATCTGCCGGCCGCCAGGGCCGGTGACGATGTCGTTACGGAAGCTGAGGCCGACGGCGCGCAGCCGGTCGACCTCGGCTGTGATGTCGTCGACGATGAGGTGGATCCGGTTCCAGCCGCCGGGGCCCGGTACGGCACCGTCCGGCATCGCCCGGCCCGCCGAGCTGGTCGGGCCGCTGAGCAGGAGCCGCAGGTTGCCGCGGGTGACGTCGGCGAACGCCGGTGCGAATGTGCTCCGGACGGTGAAGCCGAGATGGCCGGTATAGAAGGCAACGGCGTTTTCGACGTCGTCGACCAGGTAGCGAACGCTGACCAGGTTGTGCGGGATCTCGGACATTGCTGTCGCTCCTCCGTCCTTTCCATGCGCGGTCACGTTTCGCCCGTTGGCGGGTTCTTCCTTATGAGCCCGGGCAAGGGGAAGGTGTGACAGATGGAGCGCAGCGATTGGCTCGCCGAGCGGTTCGAGGAGCATCGACCGCGGCTGCGCGCGGTGGCCTACCGGATGCTCGGATCCCTGGCCGAGGCCGAGGACGCCGTACAGGACGCCTGGCTGCGGCTCAGCCGCGCCGAGACCGATGACATCGACAACCTCGGCGGCTGGCTCACCACTGTCGTCGGCCGGGAATGCCTCCATGTACTGCGGTCACGTCGCCGCCGGCGCGAAGACCTCGTGGCCCCCGTGGGTACACCGCTGCCCGATCCCGTCGTCTTCGCCGCCGATGAGGACGCCGATCCGGAGCGGGAGGCGCTGATCGCCGACTCGGTGAGCCTCGCGTTACTGGTGGTGCTCGACTCGCTCGGTCCGGCGGAGCGGCTGGCGTTCGTGCTGCACGACATGTTCGACCTGCCTTTCGACGAGATCGCTCCGCTGGTGGGCCGCACTCCCGTGGCAGCCCGGCAGCTCGCGAGCCGCGCCCGTCGGCGGGTGCACGGCAGCGAGCCTCCCATCGCCGGCTCGGACCACATCCGACAGCGGGAGATCGTCGACGCCTTCTACGCCGCTGCGAACTCGGGGGACTTCTCGGCACTCGTGGCGGTTCTCGACCCCGACGTCGTGTTCCGCGCCGACTACGGATCCGGCAGGGCGCCTGCGGTGTATCGGGGAGCGGCGACCGTCGCCAAGCAGGCACGACGGGCCCGCGGTGCCGACCTGCACCGGGTGCTGGTCAACGGCCTTCCCGGCGTCGTCACCTCCCGCCGCGGCCGACCCGTGTCGATCATGGCGTTCACGGTCGTCGAGGGCAGGATCGTCGAGATAGACGGCATTCGTGACCCCGACCGGGTGCAGCGCTTGGCCGGCCACCTCGTCCGGCCGGGCCGATGACTCGGCCCGGCCGGTCCTCGTCACTGCACCTCAGGTCCAATGTGGTGGTTCCGGCTGCCCGGCCCCGACGGTGGTCACCGGTCAGACCGATGTCGGTTCCGGTGCCGTCGTCTCGGGTTTCGGCGAGGCCTGTTCGTTCGCACGGGCCTTGAAGGCCCGCAGGCGCAGGCTGTTGGTCACGACGAACACCGAGGACAACGCCATCGCGGCCCCCGCCAGCATCGGGTTGAGCAGGCCGGTTGCGGCCACCGGGATCAGGGCGGTGTTGTAGGCGAAGGCCCAGAACAGGTTGCCCCTGATGGTGCCCAGCGTGCGCCGGGACAGGCGGATCGCGTCGGCGGCCGCTCGCAGATCGCCGCGGACGAGCGTCAGGTCGGAAGCCTCGATGGCGACGTCGGTGCCGGTGCCCATCGACAGGCCCAGGTCGGCCTGGGCCAGGGCGGCCGCGTCGTTGACGCCGTCGCCGACCATCGCGACCTTCTTGCCCTGCTGCTGCAGCCGCTTGACCTGGTCGACCTTGTCGGCCGGCATGACCTCGGCGATCACGTTCCCGGGGGCGATGCCCACCTCGGCTGCCACCGCCGCGGCGACCGTCGTGTTGTCGCCGGTGAGCAGGATCGGGGTGAGCCCCAGGTCCTGCAGTTGCCGGATCGCCCTGGCCGAGGACGGTTTGATCGCGTCGGCCACGACGAGTACGCCGCGGGCCTTGCCGTCCCAGCCCACGGCCACGGCGGTGCGGCCCTGGGCGGCGGCGTCGGCCATGGCCGTTTCGAGCGCAGGGGGCAGGTGCTGCGACCAGTCGGCCAACAGCTTCGGCCGTCCGACGAGGACGGTGCGGCTGCTGCCATTGTCGTCCACAATGCCCTGAACGCCGAGACCTTCCACGTTGGCGAAGTCCGCCACAGTGGGAAGATCGCCCACCCGCGCGGTGGCGCCCTTCGCGATGGCCTGGGCGATCGGGTGCTCAGAGGCCTCCTCCAACGCTCCTGCCAGCCGCAGCACCTCGTCGGGGTCCTCGCCCTCGGTCGTGATCACGTCGAGCAGCGTCATCTGCCCGGTGGTGACGGTGCCGGTCTTGTCCAGCACGACGGTGTCGACCGTGCGGGTGGTCTCCAGCACCTCCGGGCCCTTGATCAGGATGCCCAGCTGCGCACCGCGGCCGGTGCCGACCATCAGTGCGGTCGGGGTGGCCAGGCCGAGTGCGCAGGGGCACGCGACGATCAGCACGGCGACCGCTGCGGTGAACGCGGCGGCCAGGGTGCCGCCGGAACCCACCCAGAAGCCGAAGGTTGCGAACGCCACGGCGATGACGATGGGCACGAAGATGCCGGAGATGCGGTCGGCGAGGCGCTGCGCCTTGGCCTTGCCGGTCTGGGCGTCCTCGACCATCTTGGCCATCTGCGCCAGCTGCGTATCGCTGCCCACTCGGGTGGCCTCGACGACGAGCTTTCCACCGGCGTTGACGGTGGCGCCCACGACGGCGTCACCGGGGCCGACCTCGACGGGTACCGACTCGCCGGTGACCATCGAGGCATCCACCGCCGAGCTGCCCTCGACGACACGGCCGTCGGTGGCGATCTTCTCGCCGGGTCGCACCACGAAGTGCTCACCCACGGCAAGCCGGTCGATGCCGATCCGCTCCTCACGCCCGCCTCGCAGCACCGAGACCTCTTTGGCGCCCAGCTCCAGCAGTGCGCGCAGCGCGGCCCCGGACCGCCGCTTGGCGCGTGCCTCGAAGTACCGGCCGAGGAGGATGAAGGTGACCACTCCGGCGCCGACTTCGAGGTAGATGTTGCTCGCCCCGTCGGCGTGCCCCTGGGCGAGGGTCAACTCGAACGCGTGGGTCACGCCGCGATCGCCGGCGGTGCCGAAGAACAGGGCGTACAGCGACCACAACAGGGCGGCGCTCGTGCCCATCGAGATGAGCGTGTCCATGGTCGCGGTGGCGTGTTTGAGGTTCTGCCAGGCCGCCCTGTGGAACGGGAATCCCGCCCACACGATCACCGGTGCGGCCAGGGTCAGCGAAGCGAAGCCCCAGAAGTCGAACTGCAGTGCCGGGAACATCGCCATCGCGACCACCGGGACGGTCAACACCGCTGCGATGATCACCCGGTTACGCAGCGCGCGGACCGGAGCGTCCTCGTCGTCCTCGCTCGCGGCCACATCGCCGGTGCCGTCGCCGGTGTCGGTGCCGCCGGTGACCGGCTCGGGCAGTCGGGCGCTGTATCCGGCCTGCTCCACAGCGTCGACCAGCGCGGACTGCTCCACGCTGTCGTCGTAGGTGACCTTGGCCTTCTCGGTGGCGTAGTTGACGGTCGCGGTGACGCCGTCGAGCTTGTTGAGTTTGCGTTCGATCCGGTTCGCGCACGAGGCGCAGGTCATGCCGCTGATCGCCAGTTCGACACTGCTCGTGTCGGCCGGGGCCGCTGTTTCACTCGCCGTGGTCATGGCTGTTGCCCTCCTCGTTCCCGTTCGTGCCCGATCCGCCGCGGGCTTCGACGCCGAAACCGGCGGTGTGCACCCGCCCGTCGACCTCGAAGTCCGTCGGCCCGGATGTCGCCGCGTGATCGCCACCGCGGCCCGAGTGCTTGTCGTTGCTCGTGTCGCGGCCGTCCTCGTGCCTGTTCGTTTCAACGGTCGTCGGCCCGACAGGTCCGACGAGTTGGCCGATGCCGAATGCGCCGAACAGTGCCGCGGCCAGGATCGCGACATATCCGAGCAGTCTTCCCGCGGTGTTCATCGTCTGCTCCGTCCTCGAGTCGGCACCGTCAGTCGCCGATCCGGTAGCCGGCTTCTTCGACCGCGGCACGGATGTCGGCCGGGTCCACCGGTCCGTCGCCGGTCACCGTCACCAGGCCGGATTCGAGTGCGACCTGGACGTCGGCCACCCCCGCGACCTCGCTGACTTCCTCGGTCACGCTCATGGCGCAGTGGTCGCAGGTCATGCCGATCACGGTGTAGGTGCTGGTGGTCATGTTCGGGCTCCTTTGTTGATTATACCCTATACCCCTATAGGGTATATGAAGGGCAGATGTCCGGGTTCGGCGTGTTCCGGGGGTGGAACGCACGTGGGTTGCTCTGCCGTCGATTCCACCGGCAGCGGGTGACCCTGGCGATTACCCTACGGGGGTATACCGCAGAGATGCAAGTACCTCATGGGGGTATCGTTTCCGGATGTCGGGCGCACGGATCGCTCGGCGGGCTGCACGGGTGTGGTTCTGGACACGTGTGCGCACCGGGCGTGATACTCCATGCGTGTCCGCTGTCGTCGATCGTCGCCGGTATGCCCGTCTCAGTACGGCTGAGGTGGGGCAGCGGGACGCGTTCGCCTACTGGCGGGAAATGATCTGCGCGACCTTCGTGCGGTTGGCCGCCGAGCCCGTCCAGAGCGGGCGGTTCAGCGGCTCGATCGAACACGTTCCGGTCGGGGACGTCGAGTTGTCGACCGTGGTGGCGGGTGGCCAGCACGTCTGCCGTACGCCCGGTCTCATCTCGGCCGACACCGAGGCGTACCTGCTGGCCAGCATCCAGGTCGAAGGGCGCGGAAGGGTCGAACAGGACGGGCGGATCGCGGAGCTGGCCGAGGGCGAGATGGCGTTCTACGACAGCACTCGGCCCTACACGCTGCACTTCGACGATCCGTTTCACCAGCTGGTCGTGCAGGTCCCGAAGCACGAGCTGTGGCTGCGCGACACGCGCGGGTTGACCGGACGGACTCTCGGCACCGGCACTCCCGGTGCGGTCGTGTCCGCCTTCTTCCGCTCGTTGTCCGAAACGGTGGCCACCTCGCCGGACGGGGGCACGGGGCTGGTGCCTCACGCGATCGGTCTGTTGTCGGCGGCGGCGACGTACGCGAGTGGATCGGCGCCGCCACGGGAAGCGGCCGAGGCGGTGACGCGCCAACGTGTGCTCGACGTCCTGCGGCGCAACCTGTTCGATCCGCAGCTCGACGCAGATGCCGTCGCGAAGGCCTGCAACGTGTCGCGCCGTACGCTGTACCGCATCCTCGACGACGAGGGCGTGGCCACACGACTCCGGCGGATGCGCATAGAGCGGGCACAGGAGCTGCTCGCGGCTGACCGGGACCGGCCGATCGGGTCGGTGGCGGCGGCTTGTGGTTTCGAAACGGAATCCGGGTTCTATCGGGCCTTCCGCGCCGCCACGGGACAGACACCTGCCGAGTACCGACACCGATGCGGCACAGCCGGTCAGTGACAGCGGCACGTTCGGTCAGCCACGCGACGCCCCCTCCGCGCACCGTGACAGCCAGCGCGCTGTCCGACGATGTTCAGGGAGGCAGACATGCAGGGCGAAGTTCGTGTTGCTGCGGTTCAGGCCGAGCCGGCCTGGCTCGATCTCGACACAGGGGTCGATCAGGCGATCGATCTGATCGGCCGGGCCGCCGGTGGCGGGGCTCAACTCGTCGCGTTCGGCGAGACCTTCATTCCCGGCTACCCGTGGTGGATCTGGCTGGACTCCCCGGCCGCCGGCATGGCCTACGTTCCGCGGTACGCGCAGAACTCGATGACCCGCGACGGCGTGGAAATGCAGCGGATCGCCGACGCCGCCGCCCGCCACGGTGTACACGTCGTGCTCGGTTTCAGTGAACGTGCGGCCGGCAGCTTGTACATGGCACAGGCCTTCATCTCCGACACCGGCGAGCTGATCTCCGTGCGGCGCAAGCTCAAGCCCACCCACGTCGAGCGAACCGTATTCGGCGAGGGTGACGGCAGCGACCTGCAAGTGCACGACACACCGCTGGGGCGGCTCGGCGGACTCAACTGCTGGGAACACCTGCAGCCGCTCACGAAGTACGCGATGTACAGCATGGACGAGCAGATCCACGTGGGCGCCTGGCCGAGCTTCTCGATCTACCGCGGTGCGGCACGCGCCCTGTCACCCGAGGTGAACACCGCAGCGAGCCTGATGTACGCGGTCGAGGGGCAGACTTTCGTCGTCGCGCCGACCGCGGTCATCGGCGCGGCCGCCCACGAGCTGTTCTGCGACACCGAAGCCAAGAGACAGTTGTTGCAGCTCGGCGGCGGGTTCGCACGCATTTACGGCCCGGAGGGATCTTCACTGGCCGAACCGCTCCGGGAGGACGAGGAAGGCATCCTGTACGCCGACCTCGACCCGGCGCTGATCGCGATCGCCAAGTCGGCGGCGGACCCGGTCGGGCACTACTCGCGGCCGGACGTGCTGCGGCTGCTGGTGAATCGCAACCCGGCTCCGCGAGTGGTGGAGACTCCGGCGCCGATCGCACGTGAACCCGAGGTCGAGGAGTTCCCGCCGGTGACGGCGCCGGAATGACGTTGAATCATCCGTCCGGGTTGCACCACGGCAATCCATATTGGACACAACTGTGTCAACGGTGCAGCGACCACACAGGGCAGTGGAACAGATCGAGCGGTCCGTTTCGGACGGTGCAGCCAAGTGATGCATCGATCTCGTATAGGTGCGTTGTTTCCTTTGCCTGCCCGGTGTCATCAGTGTTCCGCGAGCGGACGTTCGTAACGTTGTCGACGTCCGGGGGAGTGGCACCGGGAACTTCTCCGCGTGACAGCGCGGGACTCGGTTCGCGGCCACTCGTGCCTGAGCGGGTCCGGTTCCCGGGCAGCGCGCCGCCCGGGAACCGGCGTGTCAGCCGTGGGTGATCGTGTAGACGCCGAGTTGCGGGTCGCCCGTGGGTGTGAGGGTCAGTCCGTGGGCGGCGACCTCGGCGCGGAGACCGGTTTCGTCGACTAGATGCCACGCGTAGCTGACGGTCCGTTCGTCGATCGCGGTGTCGCCGTCGAGCGTGCGGTAGGTCATGAACCACGTGAGCGTGCCGTCCCCGGTGGGTTCGGCCTTCGCGCGTCCCTCGTAGGTCAGCCGCCCGACCTGTGCCGTCGCCGCGACGGACTCGGGCACCGGCATCGGCTCGGCGGGCGGCTGCAGGTTGACGATCGCGATCCCGCCGCGGTCGAGGCGCCCTGCCAGCAGTGACCACAGCCGGTCGCGCCCGGCCTCGTCGAAGTGGCCGAGCACGTTCATCGCGATGAGCACCGAGAACCCGGCCGGCAGTTCGACGTCGGGAAACGCGGCCGGCAACACGGTGACGCGCCGGCGCAGCCGCTCGTCACCGTGGACGCGTGCCAGCAGTGCGGAACGCAACCCCGCAGAGGGTTCGACGGCGACGACGTCAGCGCCGGGCAGGGTCTCGGCGAGCAGTAGCGTGCCGTGCCCGCTGCCCGCGCCCAGGTCGACCGCTGTCGGGGCGGTTCGGGATGAGAGTACGTCGGTGAGTACAGGTCGCAACGCCGTCCAGAACGGAGCGATGAGCAGGTCGATGAACTCGGCGGATTCGGAGTACTCGTCGGTCATGCGACTCCTTCGGGAGTGGCGGACTCCACCAGCGGATCGTGGTGGAGGGCTGGTCGGTCGGAGTCATGGCCGAAACCCCCATCTCCTCGGCGGCTCGCTTCGGATCTACCTAATAGTAATGATAATCATTTCCATAAGATCCGGACAGATGTGCATTCGACGTTCGAGTCATTGCCCTCGGGCGGCGTGAGCCGGAGTTCCGGACTGTCTTCGGGTCGTGGACATGGTCGAGGGCGGACGTGTCCTGTTAGTCAAGGATGCGATTAGTCAGAAAATTGACTATGGTGCCTCGGACGGACCCGACCGGGGAGGACATGCGATGGCCTTGCGGCATGCGGTGCTGACGGCACTGCTGGACGGCGAACACAGTGGGTATCAGCTGGCCAAATCGTTCGACGTCGGTATGGCCAACTTCTGGCACGCGCTGCCGCAGCAGCTCTACGCGGAGCTGGCGAAGCTGGAAGCCGACGGCCTGGTGGCGGGCCGTGAGGTCGTCCAGGAAGCGCGGCCGAACAAGCGACTGTTCACGGTCACCGACGCGGGCCTGGCCGAACTGCGCCGGTTCGCCCGCACCCCGTCGAAACCGTCGTTCATCCGCGACGACCTGCTCGTCAAGGTCGCGGCCGCGGACGCGGTCGACGCCGCGGAGCTGATCGCCCAGCTCGACGAACGCGCCGCGATCGCCGGGGCGAAGGTCGAACTCTTCGACAAGCTTATGCGCAAGATGCGGGGCGAGCTCGGCGAAGCCGAATACCTGGCACACGGCACGCAGGTCGGCCCCTACCTGACCTTACTGCGGGGGCGGCGATTCGAGAGCGAGAACCGCGAGTGGTGCACCGAGGCCGCCTCGGTGCTGCGAGCGAGGGCAGGCGCCGATGTCACGCGGTGAGGGCAACCGGCAGGCAGTCGGCTACCGACGGTTCGTCGCCCTCGGTGACAGTCAGACCGAGGGCCTCAACGACGGCGACGAGCTGCACGGTTTCCGGGGCTGGGCCGATCTGCTCGCCGACCGGCTCGCCGCTTCCGACCCGGAGCTGCGCTACGCCAATCTGGCCGTGCGTGGCCGCCGCGCCCGCGAGGTGCGCGCCGGCCAGCTGTCCGCCGCGCTGGCGTTGTCCCCCGACCTCGCCACCGTCATGGCCGGCGTCAACGATCTGATCCGCCCGCGGTTCGACGCCGAAGCGGTCTGCGGTCACATCGAGCACCTCATCGGAGCGCTCGCCGGCGCCGGGGCCACCGTCGTGACCTTCGCCTACCCCGACCCGGGGCGGCGGATGACCGCCGGGCGGCTGCTCACCGCCCGCACCCGGGAGTTCAACGCGCGCATCCGTGACACCGCCCTGCGACACGGCGCGGTGGTCGTCGACCTCTCCGCACATCCCGTCACATCGGATCCCCGGCTGTGGAGCAGCGATCGCCTGCACCTCAACACGCTCGGTCACACGCGGCTGGCCGCCGCGGTCGCCCACGCCCTCGCGCTCCCGGGCAGCGGCACCACATGGACCCGTCCCCTCGAACCCCGGCCCACACCGGCCGTATGGCGCCGCGCCGGAACCGAACTCCGGTGGGCGGCGGATTTCGTGGGGCCCTGGCTCGTGCGCCGCGTCCGCGGTCGCTCGTCCGGTGACGGCAGGCAGGCGAAACGTCCCGCGCTCACCCCGGTCGACCGCAGCTCGGACGTCGCGGGGAACGCCGGCACCGACACCGGCTGACGCCGCAGGCGAACCGGGAGCGCTCCCGGAACGGTGCCGTTCGCGTTTCCAGGGCCGAACCGGACCACGCGCCGGACCCGGCATTGGTCGAGGTGGCCACAACGAACCCGAAAGTGATCCCGCATGAACGCCTTTCCGAACCTGCTCGCACCGCTCGATCTCGGTTTCACCCGGCTGCCCAACCGGGTGATCATGGGGTCGATGCACGTCGGTCTCGAGGACCGGGCGAAGCACATCGACGAGCTCGCCGAGTTCTACGCCGAACGTGCCCGCGGCGGCGTCGGGCTGATCGTGACCGGCGGGTTCGCGCCGAACCGCACCGGATGGCTCTACCCGGCTGCGGCGAAGATGAGCACGCGGGCGGAGGCGCGGCGACACCAGGCTGTCACCGCCGGCGTGCACGAGGCGGGCGGCAAGATCGCGCTGCAGCTGCTGCACGCCGGGCGGTACGCGTACCACCCGCTGTCGGTCTCGGCGTCGGCGGTGAAGGCGCCGATCAACCCGTTCCGGCCGCGGGCCCTCACCGACCGCGGCGTGCGCGCGCAGATCGCCGCGTTCGCCCGCTCGGCCGCGCTGGCCCGCGAAGCCGGATACGACGGTGTCGAGATCATGGGCTCGGAGGGCTACCTCATCAACCAGTTCCTCGCCCCGCACACCAACAGGCGCCGTGACCGCTGGGGCGGGTCGGCCGAGAACCGGCGCCGGCTCGCCGTCGAGATCGTGCGCCAGGCCCGCCGCGCCGCGGGCGACGACTTCGTGATCGTCTACCGACTGTCCATGATGGACCTGGTCGAGGACGGGCAGAGCTGGCAGGAGGTCGTCGACCTCGCGAAGGCCGTCGAGCAGGCCGGGGCCACGATCATTAACACCGGTATCGGATGGCACGAGGCGCGCGTGCCCACGATCGTGACGTCCGTGCCGCGTGCCGCCTTCACCGATGTCACCGGCAAGCTCCGGAAGCACGTGTCGATTCCGGTCGCCGCGTCCAACCGGATCAACATGCCGCAGGTCGCCGAGGAGGTGCTCACCCGAGGCGAGGCCGACATGGTCGCCATGGCGCGCCCCTTCCTGGCCGACCCGTCGTGGGTGGCCAAGGCGGAAGGCGACAGGAGCGACGAGATCAACACGTGCATCGGGTGCAACCAGGCCTGCCTCGATCACACGTTCTCCCTCAAGCGGGCGTCGTGCCTGGTGAACCCGCGCGCGGGGAACGAGACCACGCTCCGCCTGTTGCCGAGCAGGACGGCGAAGCGGATCGCAGTGGTCGGTGCGGGACCCGCCGGACTGTCCGCGGCCGTCGGGCTGGCCACCCGCGGCCACGAGGTCGACCTGTTCGAAGCCGAGGACGAGATCGGGGGCCAGTTCGCGATCGCCCGGCGCATTCCGGGCAAGGAGGAGTTCTCCGAGACCATCCGTTACTACCGGCGGCAGCTCGCACTCACCGGCGTCACGCTGCACCTCGGCACGAAGGCCGACGCCGCGGAGCTGCGCGACCGGGGTTTCGACGACGTCGTCATCGCCACCGGCGTGACACCGCGAATCCCGGACATTCCCGGGATCGACCACCCGTCGGTGCTGTCGTACGCCGACCTGGTTCGCCGAGGAGCCCCTGTGGGCGACCGCGTGGCCGTGATCGGAGCGGGCGGTATCGGCGTCGACGTCAGCGAGTTCCTGACCCACCGCGAATCCCCGACGCTCGACCTGGACGCGTGGCGGGCCGAATGGGGTGTGACCGACCCCGAGACCGGGCGAGGCGGCCTCGCCGCGCCCGCTCCGCACCCGGCGCCGCGGCACGTGGTTCTCATGCAGCGCAAGACCTCCCGCATCGGACGCGGACTCGGCAAGACCACCGGCTGGGTCCACCGGGCCTCGCTCAGGGCCAAGGACGTCGAGCAACTCACCGGAGTCAACTACGAGCGGATCGACGACGCCGGCGTGCACATCTCGTACGGGCCGAAGCGCGAACGGCCCACGGTCGTCGCCGTCGACAACGTGGTGATCTGCGCGGGCCAGGAACCCGTGCGGGACCTCGCCGACGAGCTGCGCGGGTGCGGGGTGAGCACGCACGTGATCGGCGGTGCCGACGTCGCGGCGGAACTCGACGCCAAACGCGCGATCGACCAGGGAACCCGCCTCGCCGCGACACTCTGACCCCTGAGCCCCGATACTCTGCCCCCGATACCCCGAGCTCGATACCCCGACCCCGACACTCCGGCTGTGTCGCGCCGAGCGCGGCGCGAGAACGGGCACGGGCCGCCGAGCGCGGTCGTGACCGTGGTGCCGGTGCCCGCCGGAGGCCGGCCTGATGTCACCGCCTGAGTGCCGGCCAGCGTGCTCGCCGACGTGCCGACAGCCGACCCGGCCCGTCGTGGAAGTCGACCGGGGCCGGCGTCGTCGTTCCCGCGGCCCCGGTCGACGGCCTCATTCCTGGTGCGGAGTCTTGTACGCCTTCACTTCCTCTGATTCGAACAGCTGCTTGATGTAGGTCATGTCGCCGTCGACGGAGGCGTCCGGTTTCGCCACGTAGACTCCCTGGTCGCGATCTCCGAAAATATTTAACCGATTACGTGTGGTCGGAAGTATTATTCACCGAAATTGGTCGCTTGTGCTAAACAAAGAAATCGTCGGCGGTGTCGGGTATGCCGCTTCCGCTCGTCCGTCCACACGGGTTCCGCGCGACGGGCGGCGTACTCACTCCGCGGCGAGTGCGGTCTCCGCGAGGGCGAGTGGGCGCAGGAGTTGTGGGCGCGGGACCCGAGTGTCCGTCGGCGGTCCGGTACACGGGCAGGGCACCGTCGCCGACGGGCGTCCCGGTTCCGGTCACGGTAACTTGCCGGGCATGCACGAGATGACACGCGACGAATGGTGGCACTTCGCGAGCGAAGGTACGCGCACGGGCAAGGTCGGTGTGGTGCGCGCCGACGGCTCGCCGCACGTCACCCCGGTCTGGTTCGTCCTCCACGAAGACGATGCCGGTGACGAGATCGTGTTCAACACCGGTGCCGACACGGTGAAGGGACGCGCGCTGCGCCGCGACCCGCGGTTGTCGATGACGGTCGACGACCAGGCTCCGCCGTACTCGTACGTGCACGTCACCGCCGAGGCGAGGCTGTCCGACGACCTCGACGAGATGCTGCTGTGGGCGACGACGATCGGCGGTCGCTACATGGGGGAGGAGAAGGCGGAGGCCTTCGGAAAGCGCAACGCTGTCCCCGGCGAACTGCTCGTCCGAGCCCGCATCACGAAGGTCGTCGCCCACGCCGACCTGGCGGGCTGAGGTCGAACCTGGCGGTTCTGGAACGCCGGACTTCCTGCGGGGTGCCATGCGGATCGTTGCCGGGTTGATGGTCGAAACGTCGTAGGGCGCTGCCATCGCGGGCCGCGACGGCAGCGCCCTACGACGTGCGACACGAGCGGTGGAGATCCCCATGGGTGACGAGCGGGACGTGATCGACTTTGACACCGAGTACGTGCTCGCCGAGGCGTTTCCGGGGCGTGTCGACGCCCCGGCCGTGTATCGCCGCTGCACGTGGTGCACGGATCAGCAGCCGTGGCCGGCCGCAGAGCTCACCGTGTTCAAGACTCGGGTGAGCGGTGACCCGCAGGGACGTCTCCTGCTCTATTGCCCGGACCACGTGGACGGCAGGGACGCCGCGGGGCCTGCAGGTACGTCCGGCCGGACAGGGCCGCGGTGCCCGCAGTGCTGGGTCGAGGTGCCGACCGGCACCGGGTTCTGCGACATGTGTGAGATCGCGGTCGGATAGCCCGACGCGTGGCGTGACGACCTTCCGGGTGCGAGATCCTGCATTCAAGTCAGCTCAGGTTGTCTGTATCTAACGTTTGACACAACTTGCAGTCGCGGCTATAAATTCAGGTGAAGGCAGTGGACGAGCCGGAGTCGACCGAGAGACGGCATCGGAGGGGTTCACGATGCTGATGGCGACGCTCAGGCCGGTGCGGCCGCCGCCGTGAACGAGGGTCTTGGCGTGACGGCTCCACGTCGGTCACCGGCCGACGGGATGCCGTGGAAGCCTCCTCGGGAACAACTTTCTTTAGTCCATCGATGTCAAGGTTGAGGCCACTCGACGAGAGTGGCGGTGGTGAGTCACGACGAGCGTGTGACAACCGGAGAAGGAGGTAGTTGGTGGCCATGTTGATGCGGACGGACCCGTTCCGTGAGCTGGACCGGATCTCGCAGCAGTTCTTCGGTCAGAACGGAACCTCGACGAGGCCCGCGGCGATGCCGATGGACGCGTTCCGTTCCGGGGACGACTACGTCGTCAAGTTTGATCTGCCCGGCGTTTCGGCCGACTCGATCGATCTGGACGTTGAGCGCAACGTCCTCACCGTGAAGGCCGAGCGCAGCGCGGACTACGGCGAGGGCGACGAGGTGCAGGTCTCGGAACGTCCACGTGGGACGTTCTCCCGTCAGCTGTTCCTCGGGGACACGCTCGACGCCGACAAGGTGCAGGCCAGTTACGATGCCGGCGTGCTGACGCTGCGGATCCCGGTGGCCGAGCAGGCCAAGCCGCGCAAGATCGCCATCACCGGCGGTGAGGAGCGCAAGGAGATCAACGCCTGAGCGCAGTCGATGCGCTCCGAGCCGGCCCCGCGGCGACGGGCAGGTCCATTGCCGCGGGGCCGGACGTCGCTTCCAAGGCACGCGCCCGACTCCCGACAGGTACGGCTCTCGACAAGTACGACTTCTCGGCACGGAGGACGCCATGCGCCGCCACGACACGACCGAAGGTGCCTGGGCCAACCAGCAGATTCCCGTTTCAGCAGCCGACATTCCGGCTCCGGACGACGCGGGAGTGCCGGGCAACGCGGCCGTTCCGGGTGATGTGGCGCCGGACGATGCCGCCTGGTCGGTCGGCCCGGTAACGGACTCGGTGACCGGTGCGGCGGCCGCGCCGGAGTTCGCGCTCGAGGCGAACCCGGCGGACGTGGCCGAGCAGCAGCTGACCGTGCCGACCGAGCCCCCGGACCGCGGCTGAGCCGGGTGGCGCGTCGTCGTGAACACTCGTCGTGCACAAGGGGTGAGGACGGTGGACGCCGAACGCCGCGACGATCCGTACGTCCTGCTGGGCGTCCCGCGCGGGGCGGATCTGCGTGAGATCACCGCGGCGTACCGGCGCCGCGTCCGGCAGCTGCATCCCGACACCGCGGCGGCCCACGGTGCCGTAACTGCCGACGGTGGGGTGGACTCCGTGGGCGGGGGCGCCGAGCAGTTGGCCGCGGTCGTGGCGGCCTACGAACTGCTGCGATCCCGGCTGCGCCGATGCTCCGGCCCGGAATCGCGCCGACCCACGGCCGCCGTCGACGACCGGGTCCACCCGGTCGACCGTCAAGGCGGTGTCTCGATCCCGGTACGTGTCCACAATGGCCCGATGTCACGCACCCCGAACCTGCGAGCGGGCCCGGTCCGCCGCCACCGGGATTGACCGCGCGGAAGTCGCGGCACGCGCCGAGCTTCGCCGGGATCGAATCAGAACGCCGGCCGGCCACGCGAAGTCGGTGCAGTTGGCCTCGGCAGGGCCGTGGAAGAGATCGGAGAAGGCGCCGGAGGTTCGATCGAGAACTCGGCGAAGACGCCGGTGAGACCGTCGAACAGGTGGGCCGCAGCGCGCACCAGCTCGTCGACGGCGACGAGGACTACGACGGGGACGACGACTGGGGGACCGGGGAGCGGCGAGGCGACCGCGCTCCCGCGAACGACGTGACGAGCTAGAACCCGAGCGGCGCACGGAAGGCACCCGCCGGGGCTCGTCGTCCGGGTCGCGCCGGTAGCGCGACCGGTTGGAAGGAAGGACGTCGCGCCGGTGACGACCGACGACCGCGCCGACGTGTCGTTCAGGAGCACCGTGCGGGCCGGGGAGATCATCTTCCTCGATGCGCCCGAAACCCGGGTCGAGTTCAGCGGCGACACCGATGATCGGACGTCGACCTCCGGTAGCAGACGAGTCCGTCTTCCTGACCCGGTTCGTGCGGGTGCGACCTACCGCGACATCCGGATCGACCACTGGATCACGGCGAGCTCGCATGTCGACACGTCGACCTGGCCGCTCGCGTCATGCGACTCCGTGACGGCACAGCACTCGCCGACCCCGGGCCCGGACCTGCGGAGCCGACCCGTCACGCCGAACGCTCGAGAGTCCTCGCGGCGCTGGTCCCCGGGGCGAGCTCGAGTCGGCGCAGCAGCTGGGCGTTGAGGGCCACGACGACGGTCGAGACGGACATCAGGATCGCACCGACACTCATCGGCAGCAGGAATCCGACGGGCGCGAGCACGCCCGCGGCCAGCGGGACCGACACCAGGTTGTACCCGGCGGCCCACCACAGGTTCTGCTTCATCTTCCGGAAGGTCGCCCGGGACAGTTCGATGACCGACAGCACCGAACGCGGATCGGAACTCGCGAGGATCACGCCCGCCGAGCCGATCGCGACATCGGTACCCGCGCCGATGGCGATGCCCACGTCCGCTTGGGCGAGGGCGGGAGCGTCGTTGACGCCGTCCCCGACCATGGCGACCCGGTAGTTCTCGTCCTGGAGCTGTGCGACCTTGGCGGCCTTGTCCTCGGGCCGGACGCCGGCGAACACCCGGTCGATGCCGAGTTCCGCCGCGACCGTGTCCGCCACGGCCTGTGCGTCACCGGTGATCATCACGACCTCGGCGCCCGCGGCGTGCAGGGCGTCGACGGCCTCGCGCGATTCGGGCCTGATCTCGTCGGCGAGCCGCAGCGCACCGATGACCTCGCCGTCGGAGAGGACGTGGAGGATGATCGCGCCTTCACCGCGCCACCGGTCGGCGACGCCCATTTCCTCGGCTCCGCGCTGGTCGAGCAGGTGCGGGCCGCCGACCTCGATCACGGAGCCGCCCACGGTCGCCTTCACGCCGACCGCCGGCGACGACGAGAAGTCCGACGCCGCGGGAATGCTCAGTTCCCGTGCGCGGGCGGCGCCCACCACGGCCCGGGCCAGCGGGTGCTCACTGTCGGCCTCGGCAGCGGCTGCCAGGGCCAGCACGTCGCCGGCGTCACGGTCGCCGGCCGGTTCGACGGCGGTGACGGCGGGCTCGCCCTTGGTCAGGGTTCCGGTCTTGTCGAACAGCACCGCGTCGACGGTGCGCATCGACTCGAGTGCCAGCCGGTCCTTGACCAGCACCCCGCCGCGGGCGGCACGTTCGGTCGCGATGGAGACGACCAGCGGGATCGCCAGCCCCAGGGCGTGCGGGCAGGCGATGACCAGCACGGTGATCGTGCGGACCACGGCGTCGTCGGGCAGTCCGGTCAGCGACCAGACGGTCGCCGTGATCGCGGCCGCGCCGAGGGCGAACCAGAACAGCCAGGCGGCGGCCGTGTCGGCGATGCGCTGCGCACGGGACGAGGAGGCCTGCGCGTCGGCGACGAGCTTCCGGATGCCCGCCAACGCCGTGTCGTCGCCGGTCGCCGTGACCTCGACGCGTACCCCGGAATCGGTGGCGACGGTGCCGGCCACGACCTGGTCGCCGGTTCCGCGCCGTACGGGCTTGGACTCGCCGGTGACCATCGATTCGTCCATCGAGGCGGAGCCGTCGACGATCGTGCCGTCCGCCGGGACCGACGATCCGGGGCGAACGACGACGACGTCCCCGACGGCCAGTTCGGCGGGAGCGACCGTCACCACCTGGTCGCCCTCGACCTTCTCGGCCTCATCGGGCAGCAGTGCCGCCAGCGAGTCGAGCGCCGAGGTGGTCTGGGCCAGCGAGCGCATCTCGAGCCAGTGCCCCAGCAGCATGATGACCACCAGGAGCGCGAGCTCCCACCAGAAGTTCAGTTCGTGGTCGAGGATTCGCAGGCTGGCGCCCCAGGAGGCGATGAAGGCGACCGTGATGGCCAGGGCGATGAGCAGCATCATCCCGGGGCTGCGGGTGCGGATCTCGGACAGGCCGCCCGTGAGGAACGGCCGCCCACCCCACAGGTAGACGACGGTGCCCAGCACCGGCGATACCCACCAGACCCATGCGGCGCCGGGCAGCTGGTAGCCGATGAGCTCGGCGAACATGTCGTTGAACCCGACCACGGGGACGGCCAGCGCGAGCATGATCCAGAACAGCCGCCGGAACTGCCCCACATGGTCTCCGTGACCGGCGTGGCCGCCGTGCCCTTCGTGGCCGCCGTGATCGCCGTGGCCGCCGTGATCGGCGTTGTCGCCATGGCCGGAGTGGCCGCCGTGATCGCCGTGGTTCTGGACGGCCGGGCTCTCGTCGTGCGCTTCGTCGTGGGACCGATGGCCTGTGTGCGGGCCGGCTTCGTGGTGGTGCCCGTGACCGGGTGCCTCGGGCGACCGGGTCGAAGGATCGTGGCTCATGGTCATCGCTTTCGTTCGGCGTCCTCGTCGAGAGTGCGGCGAGGGCGGAGGTTTCGCAGTGCTCGCGTCCGGACTGTCGTCGCGGGACGTGGCTGCCGGTGCTCAACGGATACGGTATACCCCTAGGGGGTAGTTGTCCAGCAGCCGTGCAGGCTCGTCGATCACCGCAGCGTGACCGTGGGAGAATCGCGGCCGTCACGCCCGAATCCGCCGGCGAGGCTCGGTACCTCGCAACCGCGTCGCGACGCCGGCAGACCGTTCGTCGAGGATCACGCCATGGCTCACCCTGCGTCGCGGCGGCGGAACCCGGTCATCGCCGCCGTCTCGGTCCTGATCGCCGGACTCGCACTCGCCGGTTGTTCCGGCTCGGAGCCGGATTCCGCACCGCCGGCCGACACCCGCAGCGCGGCCGGCGGTGGTCTGCTTGCCGAACACGAGCTGGCCGGCCTCGACACCCCCGAGGTCATCGAACGGCTGGACCGGATGCACGTCGACGACCGCCCGTCCGACCTGCTCGCATCCGTGCAGCCCGACGCACTCGTCCTCAGCGACGAGCGGCAACGCGAGGTCGAGCTGCCCATGCCCGACGACGAGGTCTACGTCTCGGTCGCGCCCTACCGGACGCAGACCCACGACTGCCACTTCCACAGCCTGACCACGTGCGAGGGCGAGCTCGGTAACGCGCCGGTCCGGGTCGTGCTCACCGGTCCCGGTGGCGACGTCCTCGTCGACGAGAACCGGGAGACCTTCGACAACGGCTTCGTCGGCCTGTGGGTGCCACGGGACATCGAGGCGAAGCTGACGATCGAGCACGAGGGCCGGACCGGGACCGCACGCATCGCGACGCGCAGCGGCGACGACCCGACCTGCATCACGGACCTGCGGCTGACCTGAGCATGTCCGGGCCGTCCGAGGTCCGGGGCCGGCCGTCGGGGCTGCGGGGCGTCAGCTCGTCGCGAGCTCGGCCCCCACGGGGACGGTGAGCCTGTCGCCGAGATAGCCGTCGACGTCGCCCGCCCCGAGTGCGTGCACCGCCCAGCTGCGCCGCTCGTGGTCGATGACGTGCAGCTCCCACACGCACGCGAACAGTTGCGGGTCGGCAGGCACGAAACCGTCCTCGCCGTCGCGGAGGAGGCGCTGACAGAGGATGTCGCCGTCCCACCAGTGCACCAGCAGCCAGACGGCGTCCTCGCCGCGGTGGACGATCACGAACCCGCAGTCGCCCGCGGCCGCGGTGGCGGGCAGGACGGTGCTCGCGGTGTCGACGGCCGACTTCAGGAGCTCGTCGTCGGTCGGGTTCCCGTCGGCGCTGATGGTGTAGACCTTGAGCTGCCGGCCGTCGACCTCCCGCAGGCCGTGGAAGTCGGTGCGGCGGAGTGGCAGCGACGGCACGTGGAGTTCCTTTCGTGTGACAGCCGGACGGGGCGAGCCTATCGGCCGATGGGGCGGGGTCGTTCACGTCGCGGTGGGACCGCGCGGAGCTGCTCCCTCCGGCGGGCTCGCGGATCCTGGGTGAGTACCGGGACCGCTGCCGTCCACCGGGCCGGCAGCGGGGGAGCGGAGCCGTAGCAGTGCGGTGGCTGCAGCGGCCGCGGCGGCGAGGACGGCCGCGACGAGCAGCGCAGGTCCGTAGCCCCGGGTCAGCAACGGTGCCACCCCCAGCGGTCCGAGTACCTGTCCGAGGCTGTAGCCCGCGGTCAGCAGCGCCGTGGCCCGCGGAACGCCCAGGTGGGCACCGGTCGCGAGCGTCAGAGTGGTGACGCCCATGAACGTGCCGCCGAACAACACCGCCGACACCAGTGCCGCCGCGATGCCGCCGAACAGTGCCGGCAGTGCCATCCCCACCGCCTGGAGCAGCAGGGCAGCGATCAGCAGGCTCGGGCGCGAGAAGCGGTGCGCCGCCGCGGCCCAGAGCACACACGACGGTGCGGCCGCCAGTCCGACCAGTACCCAGGCTCCGTTGCCCAGCCACGCAGGGCCGGTGCGGGACAACGCCGCGACCAGGAACGTGCCCGCGATGATGTAACCGGCGCCTTCGAGGGAGTAGCCGACCAGCAGCGCCGCGAACCGCCTGCGGCCGCTCGCGCCCCCGGCGCGGGTATCCGGTGACACCGCGGGCGCCTGAGGCGCGGGCAGCCGCCACGCCACCGCGGCGAGCGCCGTGGTCAACGTCGCCGCGACCCACCACGCCAGTTGCCAGCCGCCGACCGCGTCGACGGCGAGCACGCACAGGCCGGACACCGCGATTCCCGCGCCGACGCCGCAGTACACCCATCCCGTCAGGTGCTGCGCGTGACTGCGCAGCCGCTGCAGTGTGGCGTTCGACGCGATCACGAAGATCAGTGCGCTGGCGACGCCGGCCACCGCGCGCATCGCCAGCCAGGCCACCGTGTCGGTCGTGACCGCCATTCCGGCCAGCGTTGCCGCCAGTAGCACCAGGCACGTCCGCAAAGCCGGTATCGACCGCGCGAGCCGCGGCAATACGATGGCCGCGACCGCACCGGCCAGGTACCCCACGTAGTTCGCGGTGGCCAGCGCGTTGCCGGTCTGCGCGCTCATGCCGGCCTGCGCCTGCATCAGCGGCAGGATCGGAGTGAACACGAACCGGCCGATGCCCATCGCCGCCGCCAGCGCGAACGCACCCTGCACCACCATCTGCCAGGCCGGGCGGCACTGCTCGCCGCTGCGTTCCGGGCGGGTGTTCACCGCTCCCACCGATCCGTACCTCCGGTGTCGACGTGTCGCCGCGAGCCTGCGACGCGGCCTGCCGGGCAGCCCAGCCAGGCGCGGTCTCCACGCTAGGTACTCCGGGGTACCGGAGTGAAATGCTCGTTGCGGTGGGTCTATGTTCCCCAGGCATGGATGTAGAGCTGCGGCATCTGCGGGCGTTCGTCGCCGTCGTCCACCACCGCTCGTACACCCGCGCTGCCGCCGAACTGAGCGTCACCCAACCTGTCCTGTCCCGCACCGTTCAGCAGCTGGAGGCGATCCTGCAGGTGCGGCTACTGGAGCGCAGTACCCGCCATGTCCGTGTGACGAGCGTGGGGCAGCAGTTCCTTGGTCACGCCGAACGGATTCTCGGCGAGCTCGGGCAGGCCCTCTCGGCGGTCGGGGCCCAACGGACCCTGCGGCTCGGATTCAGCTGGTTGCTTCCCGATCCGTGGGCCCAGAACACCGCCGCCGCGTTCGAGAACGCGACCGGTGCCACCGTCACCGTGATGCGGCGCGACGATCCGGTGGCTGCGCTGCACCGGGCCGACGTCGACGTGGCGTTCGTGCGCGGCGATCCCGACCTCGGCGGGGCGGCGGAGGTGCACCTGTTCGACGAGGACCGCGTCGCCGTCGTGTCCACCCGGTCCAGCCTGGCGGATCGGCAGCGGCTCGACTGGGAGGAGATTCCGACGTGGCCGCTGGTCGTCAACACCGTGTCCGGCACCACCGGGGACTGGTCGTGGCCGGACGGCGAGCGCTCCGTCGAGATCGTGACCTGCACCAACTACGACGAATGGCTCGAAACCGTCGCCGCGGACCGCGGCATCGGCGTCGTTCCGGTCGTGGCGGCACGCCGCAGCAACCACTCCGGTGTCCGCTTCATCCCGCTGACCGGAGCGCCGCCGGTGCCGGTCCGCCTGGCGTACGTGCCCGCCACGGCCGGTGCGCTGATCCGCCACTTCGTCGACGCCGCCACCGGCGCCGCGTAGTGGCCACCCTCTCGGGCTCCGGTCAGCGCGGGGCGCGGGCCAAGTAGACGGTGCTGCTCGCCTCGCGGCGCAGCAGAGGATTGTCGAAGGTCACGACCTCCGCGGTGACGCCGGTGAACTGCTCACCGAGCGTCGCGGTGAACTCGTCGTCGGGCCGGTCGTCGGACCAGAGTGCGAACACGCCGCCTGGCCGCAGCCGATCGCGCAGCGCAGCGAGTCCCTCGGGAAAGTAGAAACCGGTATGGCTCTCGTGCAGCACGTGCCGCGGTGAGTGGTCGATGTCGACGACGACGGCGTCGAACCGGCGGCCCGGCTCCTGCGGATCGAGCCCCTGTTCGGAGGCGACCATCGCGAAGAAGTCGCCGTGGACGAACCGGCACCGTGGATCGGCGGCCAACGTCCCGCCTGCCGGGAGCAGTGCGCGTTCGTGCCAGTCGATCACCGGCGCCAGTGCTTCGACGACCACCAGCGAGCGCACCCGATCGTCGTCCAGCACCGCAGCGGCCGTGCAGCCGAGGCCGAGCCCGCCCACGGCCACGTCGAGATCCGTTCCGTCCAACCGGGTCACGGCGCGTCGGCCCAGTTCCGTCTCCGACACGGTGAACAGACTGGACATGAGGAACTCGTCGTTGAGCTTGATCTCGTGCACCTCGCGGTCGAGCGCGGGGTCCCGGCGCACCCGTAGCGACAGTTCGCCCATCGGCGTCTGCTGCCAGTCGAGTTCCTGAAAACGCATGGTCACGTGCTCACCTTCGGTTGCGGGGCGTGGGATGCGTACAGGGTCCTGCACGCACCGGCGGCGCCTACGCCCGGCTCAGCGCCGGCGATGTCGACTGCCGGGTGACCGTGGCGACGTCCGGATCCGCCGCGAAGGACAGGAAGTCCGACAGCCGGCGCTCGTGGGTCAGGTGGAGTTCGTGCATGGCCCTCGTGCAGGCGATGTAGAGCATGCACTTGTCCATCTCGTTGCCGTAGTTGTCCTCGTCGGCGTCCGGCACGATCACGCGGTCGAACTCCAGGCCCTTGGAGATGTGCGCCGAGGTGATGACGATGCCGCTGCCGAACGTCGTGCTGTCGTAGTCGAGCAGAGTCGCCTCGACGCCCACCTCGGTCACCGCGCGGTGCACGGCCTCGGCCTGGGCGATGGTCTTGCAGATGATGCCGAGTGAACGGAAGTCGCTGCGGCCGTGCCGCTCGATGATGTCGAGGATCTCCGCATGCTGGTCGTCGCAGGCGACGATCTGGGGCAGGGAGCCGCGGCGCTCGATGGGGACCAGCTTGTCGTTACGGGAGATGTTCTGGGCGAACTCGGTGATCTCCGCAGTGGAACGGTAGCTCTTGCACAGTTCGAGGCAGTCCGCGTCCGGGAAGATGCCGTGGATCGTGGCCAGTGACGACGAGCTGAACGGGTTCACCGACTGGTTGGAGTCGCCCAGGATCGTCATCTGGCACGAGAACAGCTCCCGCAGCACGGCGTACTGGACGGCCGTGTAGTCCTGCATCTCGTCGACCAGCAGATGCCGGATGTGGCCGAAGGTCTCCTGCCGGGCCGTCCTGATCATGGTGTAGATCAGCGGGAACACGTCCGAGTACTCGATCTTCTTCTTGCCCAGCGGTTTGAACATGGTGCGCCGGTTGTCGTCGGCCTCGTAGAAGGCCTTGTAGACCGCGAATGCGTCCTTGTAGGGCAGCATCGCCCGCACCTGCTTGCGGACACCGCTGGTGTCGGCCGCGCTCCACTTGCCGCCGCGGTCGCGCACCTCGTTCTTGAGCAGGTGCACGGCGGTGTCGGCCACGTGGTCGAGCCGAGTGAAGATCGGCATCGCCCGCGCGTCCTCGAAGGCGTCGGCCACCCAGTCCTCGGACAGCCGCTTGCTCTTCTGCGCGATCTCGGCCGGGGTGAACTCGCCGGAGATGGAGGCGATCCACTCGTCGAGTCGTGCGACGAACTCGGGCGTGGCCTTGAACCGCATGCGCTCGGCCGCCGCGTCGTCGACCCGGTCGAGGAGGTTGACCACCTGCTCGCTGAACGTCTCGTACCCGGTGACCTTGTCGAGGAACCGGCTCGCGATCCGGTCGAAGTCGATCTCGGCGACCCGCTCCTCACCCAGCTCGGGCAGCACGTCGGCGATGTAGTCGCCGAAGACCTTGTTGGGGGAGAGGATCATGACGTTGTCGGAGGAGAGCGTGTCCTTGAAGCGATACAGCAGGAACGCCACCCGGTGCAGGGCGATCGAGGTCTTCCCGGAGCCCGCGACGCCCTGCAGGATCAGCACGTCGGCGGTGTCGTTGCGGATCACCGCGTTCTGCTCGCGCTGGATGGTGGCGACGATGTTCTTCATCCGGTCGTCGGCCGACTGGCCGAGCTCACGCTGCAGGATCTCGTCGCCGATGTTGAGCGCGCTGTCGAACATGTACTCCAGGCGCCCGCCGGAGATCTTGTACTGCCGTTTGCGCGTGATGTCGCCGTGGGCGGTGCCCTTCGGCGTCTCGTAGCAGGCCCGCCCGGTCTCGTAGTCGTAGAACAGGCTGGACACGGGTGCCCGCCAGTCGTGGATCACGATCTCCTGGGTCTCCGGGTGCGAGAAGTTGTGCACCCCGATGTAGTGGGTCGCGGCATCCGACTCACCGTCGGTGTGGAAGTCGACGCGACCGAAGTACGGCGACTGCAGCAGCTTCTCGACACGCTTGTGCAGCAGCTGCGCGTGCTCGGTCATCTTGATCGACAGGTCGACCTCGCCGCGGTAGTTGGCCTTCTCGGCGAAGTCCATGTCCCGGAGGTTGTCCCACAGGTGCTTCTTGCGGGCGTCGATGTCGTCCGCGGCCTTGTCGATGTCGGCGGAGAGCCGTTCCCGCTCCTTGCCCAGCAGGTTGAGCGTCTCGGCCAGGTAGTGGTGCTCCTGCTCCTCGTCGCTCGTGCGCGCGTCGGTCAACGCCACCTCCTGGCCGAACCGTGATTCCGAAACTCTCCCGTTACGTAAGGGTAGGATACAGCTCGGGCCGGGTCGACGGCCCCGGTGCGGTCGACGCGGCGACGTGATCTCCGGTGTCGCCGCGCCGACCCGTTTCGCCCGGCCGTGACCGGGGCGTGCTGGGACGCCCCGGTCTAGTCAGTGCGCCCCGGTCATGTTGCCCGCCAGCGTGGTGTGGCGCTTCTCGCTGTCGTCGTTCATGCCGGTGATCGTGACGGTGGTGCCCCGTGCCTCGTACTTCGTCGTGATGGCGTCGAGCGAGGCGACGGTGGAGGCGTCCCAGACGTGTGCGTCGGAGAGGTCGATGACCACGTTCGACGGGTCGTTCGCGTAGTCGAACTGGAACACCAGGTCGTTGCTCGAGGCGAAGAACAGCTGCCCCGTCACGTGGTAGATCTTGGTCGTGCCGTCGGGGTCGAGGACGCTTTCCACCGACACCAGGTGCGCGACCCGGCGGGCGAACAGCACCATCGCCACGAGCACCCCGACGACGACGCCGATGGCGAGGTTGTGGGTCGCGACGGTCACGGCGACGGTGGCCACCATGACCGTGGTCTCGCTCTTCGGCATCCGTATCAGCGTCTTCGGGTGGATGCTGTGCCAGTCGAACGTGCCGACCGCCACCATGATCATCACGCCGACCAGTGCCGCCATCGGGATGAGTCCGACGATCTGGCCGAGTGCGACCACGAGGATCAGCAGGAACACGCCCGACAGGAAGGTCGAGGCGCGGGTGCGGGCGCCCGACTTCACGTTGATCATCGTCTGGCCGATCATGGCGCAGCCGCCCATGCCGCCGAAGAAGCCGGTGACGATGTTGGCGATGCCCTGGCCCCACGACTCGCGGGTCTTGTCGGAGTGGGTGTCGGTGATGTCGTCGACGAGCTTGGCCGTCATCAGCGACTCCATCAGCCCGACGAGGGCCATGGCGAAGGCGTACGGCGCGATGATGGTGAGCGTCTCGAACGTGAACGGCACCGCGGGGATGCCGAGGATCGGCAGGCTGTCGGGCAGCTCACCCTGGTCGCCGACCGTCGGCACGGCGATGCCGGCACTCACGGTGAACACGGTGAGCACGATGATCGCCACCAGTGGCGCGGGGACGGCCTTCGTGAGCTTGGGCAGGCCGACCATGATCGCCAGGCCGACGGCGAGTAGCGGGTAGACCAGCCACGGCACGTCGATCAGGTAGGGCAGCTGCGCGGTGAAGATGAGGATCGCGAGCGCGTTGACGAAGCCGACCATGACGCTGCGCGGCAGGAACCGCATCAACCGCGCCACGCCGGCCCCGGCCATCAGCACTTGCAGCAGCCCGCCCAGCACGACGGCAGCGAACAGGTACTCGACGCCGTACTCACGCGCCAGCGGGGCGAGCACGAGCGCGATCGCTCCCGTGGCGGCGGAGATCATCGCGGGCCGGCCGCCCGTGAACGCGATCGCCACCGCCATGACGAACGACGCGAACAGGCCGACGCGGGGGTCGACCCCGGCGATGATCGAGAAGGACACGGCTTCGGGGATCAGGGCCAGGGCGACGACCAGGCCGGAGAGTGCCTCAGTGCGCAGAATGCGGGGCGACAGCCAGGCCGGGCGGCCGAGTTTCGGGCGCAGGGCAGCAGGAAGTGACATCAGCTTCTTTCGTCAGAAGGCGTGCGGAGAAAAGGAAAGAGGGGAGCCGCGTCGACGGGGCTCGTACCGAACGGAGACGACTCTACCGTTACGTAAGGGAAGTATCGGCCGGAATGTGATCCAGGTCCGGTGTGATCTGCGTCCGGTTTCGTGGCTGCGGCGCCCGGCGATGGTGCAGACGTGTGCGCCGACGACGTCGGAGCGGCTGCGGGCCGGACACTCCTGCGGGCGGGAAGCTCCTCCGGGGTCGGTTCAGTGCCGCTCCGGTGGCGCGGGTGGTGGGGTGCGGACCAGCACCGCCGCGATCGCGACAGTCACGGGCAGGGCGGTGAGCATGAGGAGGATGGCGCGGTAGGTGTCGGCGACGTCGTGGCCCATGGCCACCAGGAGCGGCCCGAACGCGGATGCGCCCACGGTGATCGAATGCACGACGCCGCGGATGGCGCCGAGGTGGCGGAGCCCGAAGCAGCGGGGGAACGCCACCGCTTCGAGGGTCCGAACACCGTTCGCGCAGGCGCCGAGCGCGACGCCGTAGAGCACGGCTGTGAAGCCCGGGGTCACCCAACCGGCCCCTGCGGTCGCCAGTGCGAGCAGGAGCATGGTCAGCACGATCAGCACTCGGTCGGAGAAGCGGTCGGCCAGCCAGCCGAGACCGAACGCCGTGATCAGTCCCGCAATGGTTTGGGGCAGAAACGTGGCGGCCGCCTCCGTGGCGGACAGGCCGCGTTCGCCGAGCAGGGACACCTGGTGGAAGTTGAGACCGGTCGTGACGAGCGAGCAGACGGCAACCCCGGCGGCGACGGCCCAGAACATGCCGGTGCGCATGGCCTGACCCCGAGTCCAGTCCACAGTGGGCAGTGGTCCGCGGGGCCGGTCGTCCGCCTCGCCGCCGCGAGGGGGTGCGGGTGGAGTGCGGGGCAGCAGGATCAGTGCGGCGGGGATGACCAGCAGCCACACCGCGATGCCTTCGCCGATCCACACGGTGCGCCAGTCGGCGACGGCGATCAGCCGCTCGAGCAGGACCGGCGCCAGCGAGATCCCGGCCGTGCCGATCGCCGAACTGAGTCCGATCGCGAAGCCCCGGCGCCGGTGTACGTAGATCGCGACGGTCGTCGTCGCGACGAGGTTGAGCGCGCCCTGCCCGCCGACCCGGACACCGATGAACGCCGCGGTCAACCCGGTGATTTCGCTCGCGGCGCTGCTCACGATGAGGATCAGCCCGAAACACGCGGCGATCGTCGCCATGATGCGCCGCGGTCCGTAGCGGTCGATGAGGCGGCCGAGCAGCGGCAGGACCAACGTGCCCGACAGTGATCCGATCAGATACGCGCCGGAGACCAGCGACCTCGAGATGTCCAGGTCCTCGATGATCGGGTCGATGAACACCGACATCGCCGCCGTCTGCCCGGGGGCGGTCAGCGCCAGCGCCACGGCGGCGGCCGAGACCACCCGGGTCGTGTGGGCACGGCCGGGGAGCGGTGTGGTCGTGTTGGTGGCGGTCGGCACGCGGTCGGGTCCTTTCGTCGATCAGTCGCTGTCGTCCGGTATTGCCGGGGGCCCGGTCGGTGCCGTGCTGCGTTGCCCTGCGCCCCGAACTGTGGCTCCCCGAACGGTGCCGCGCCCAGCGCGGCGGCACCGGGTCTCGCGGTGCCGAGCGTCGCGGCGCCGAACGGCCGAGCGGTGTGCGGTCGGCGGCGCGCCGGGAGGTTCGAGCGGGCGGCGGGAGGCTTACTGAGCGGAGGCCGCCTTCCGGGCACGCCTCGACGACGAGGCATGGAGCGCCGGAGGTGACTCGCGGGCGACCGTGCCGGCCGGACACTTACGTAACGGTAATCTCGGGGTGACGCGGTCGCGTACCTGGGTGCAGCCCGGGCCCGTTACGGTCGGGACCTTGTCGAGGAAGGGGTGCGGTGTGGCCGAACACATGCAGATCGGCGAGGTGGCCGAGCGCACGGGGCTGTCGCTGCGCACGATCCGCTACTACGAAGAGGTCGGCCTCGCCGTGCCCAGCGCTCGCAGTCAGGGCGGCTTCCGGCTGTACAGCGAGTCCGATGTCGACCGGCTGCTGCTCATCAAGCGGATGAAGCCGCTCGGATTCCAGCTCGAGGAGATGCGCGAGTTGCTCTCGCTCCTCGATGCAGCGCCCGACGATCAGGATCCGGAGGCCAGGCTGCGCGAGTTCGCCGGGGTCGCCGAACAGCGATGCGCCGAACTGCGCTCGCGGCTGAGCAATGCCGAGGAGTTCGCCGGCATGCTCCGCGAGCGGCTGGACGAACTCGCGCGCCCGCGCTCGTAACGCTGTTACGAGCGCGGCTGCCCCGTGTCGAGGCCGGTGTGGTGGTTCGTCTGCCGGGGTCAGTCGCCCAGCGGCACGTCGGGTAGGTGGTCCCAGAGGTCACGAACGTGCCTGAACTGTCGTTCCGGAAGCGCGTCCAGCACCTTGAGCACGGCGTCGCGGCTGTGGTGCTGGCTTGCCGCCGTGATCAGTTGCTGCTTACTCGGCGGTGTTCCGTCGAACGCCTCTTCGACGGCGTCGATGATCTCGATGCGGGTGACGGGGTCGTGGTCCTGGTGAGCTGTCTCGGTCACACGGCAACTCTACTCTTACGTAAGGGTAGAGTTGCCGTGTGATGTGGCGTCGGTCGCAGTGGTCTGCGGCCGGATGCTCAGGAGGGCCGACGGGTCGCGCCCGGGCTTGCCTGTTCGCGGGCCGCGTCGGTGTGGACCTGATACAGCGGCCGGTCCGCCGGAGCGATGCGGTAGCGACCCGGCGGCAGGCTGATCCGCCGGTCGTCGACGGCGGCGGTCGTCGCGGTCTCCAGGTGCACGGACTGCGCCGCCGTGATGGCGGCGACCGTGTCGTCGTGACCGTCGTCGGTGCCGGTGAGAACACCTCCGGGGCAGGGCCGTACGAACAGCTGCGCGCAGTCGTGTTCGGCGCCGGAGGGTGCGTGGCACCGCAGTGGTCCGGGCAGATGCGCCACATCGAACACCGGGGCACGGACGGTGCGAGTCGTGGCGTCCGCGCCCTGGATCATCACGACGGGGCTGGGGCGCAGGCAGCTGTTGACCCCGTCCGCCGGCGCGGCGAGGAAGCCGGGCAGCAGGATCGGCGCGTCCCGGGAGTGGGCGTACCGCTGTGCGGCCGGGGTCGCCGAGTGGTGGGTTGCGACGACGAGCCGCGTGTTTCGGCGGTGCGGCGACGTCGTGCCATGTCGTGATGTCTCGGTATGCCGTGCCGCCTCGGTGTGCTGTGCCGTGACCTCTTCGACGTGCACGCCGTGTCCGCTCAGCAACGATTCGAGTGCCGCCCGTGCTGCGTCGGCTCCGGGAGTGTTGCCGTGGTGTACGGCGACGAGCTCGCCCGCGGCGAGCGTCACGGGCGGCGGGAAATCCCGTTGCGGGCCTCCGTGGGGGAGTAGGGCCGCGACGCCGGTCAGCAGTCCGTGCAGGAGTCGGTCCGATCCGGGATCGACGTGTCCTCGGTGGCTGCCAGTGCCGGCAGAGCGGTGATCAGCGGGCGTTGCCGCCGGGTTCACGATGGCGCACTCCGCTCTCGCCCACGGTCGGTTGTCGCTTCGCAGCTCCTCCGCTACGGGCGCATGGCTGTTCCTGGAGATGGAGGTGGCGGTGGCCCGGCAAGCCGTCCGTTTCTCGGCGGGCCACTGCCACCCGTGAAAACATACCCTAACGTAAGGGTAGAGTTGAAGGCGACCATGTCGGACGTTGATGGAGGCGCTCGTGACAGCCACCGACGGCGCGCAGGATGTAACCCACGAGGCGCGCCGTAGAAGGTCCTTCGCGGTCATCAGTCACCCGGACGCCGGTAAATCGACGTTGACGGAGGCGCTCGCGCTGCACGCGCGCGTGATCTCCGAGGCGGGCGCCGTGCACGGGAAAGCCGGCCGTCGCGGTGTCGTGTCGGACTGGATGTCGATGGAGCAGGCGCGTGGTATCTCGATCACGTCGGCGGCGTTGCAGTTCGAGTATCGCGACTGTGTCATCAACCTGCTGGACACGCCTGGTCACGCGGATTTCTCCGAGGACACCTATCGGGTGCTGTCGGCGGTCGATTCGGCGGTGATGTTGCTGGATGCGGCCAAGGGGCTCGAACCGCAGACGCTGAAGTTGTTCGACGTGTGCCGGCATCGGGGGATTCCGGTGCTGACGTTCATCAACAAGTGGGACCGGCCCGGCCGGGAGGCGCTCGAACTGTGCGACGAGCTCCTCGAGCGCATCGAACTGCAGCCCATGCCGCTGACCTGGCCCGTCGGTGTGGCAGGACAGTTCCGCGGTGTCGTCGACCTCGACGACGGTGCGTTCGTTCGCTACGAACGCACCGCGGGCGGCGCGACGGTGGCTCCTGAGTACCGTATGAGCCCCGACGACGCCGAGGCCGAAGTGGGGGAGGACTGGACGCGGGCCGTCGAGGAGGCCGAGCTGCTGACCTCGTCCGACGGCGAGTTCGACCCCACGCGGTACGAGGACGCGTCCGCGACGCCAGTGCTGTTCGGGGCGGCGGTGCTCAACTTCGGCGTCCGCCGGCTGCTGGACCTGCTCATTGACCTTGCCCCCGCACCGGAACCGCGGAAGGACGCCGACGGCGCGCCCCGCCCGTTGGACGGCGAGTTCTCGGCGTTCGTGTTCAAGGTGCAGACCGGCATGGATCCGGCCCATCGCGACCAGGTGGCGTTCGCCCGCGTGTGCTCCGGCGTGTTCGAACGCGGCATGGTCGTCACCAACGCCACGACGAAACGTCCGTTCGCCACGAAGTACGTGCAGCAGGTGTTCGGACAGCAACGCTCCACAATGGATACGGCATATCCGGGGGACGTGATCGGCCTCGTCAACGCCACGGCGTTGCGGGTCGGCGACACCCTGTACTCCGGCAAACCCGCGGTGCGCTTCCCCGGACTGCCGCAGTTCGCGCCCGCGCATTTCGCGGTCGCCCGGCCCGCGGATCTGAGCCGATCGAAGCAGTTCCGCAAGGGTGTCGACCAGCTCGCGGCCGAGGGTGTGGTGCAGTTGCTCCGCTCCGATCTGCGCGGTGACGCCTCGCCGGTGTTCGCGGCGGTGGGGCCGATGCAGTTCGAGGTCGCGTCGCATCGACTCGAGCACGAGTTCTCCTGTCCGGTGGTGCTCGACCGGCTGCCCTACAGTGCCGTGCGCCGACTCGGTGACTCCTCGCAGCGCGGCATCGTCGACGCGGGCAGGCGCAGCGAGGTCCTCGACCGCGGTGACGGCACCGAGCTCGCGCTGTTCGAGGACGAGATGTCGATGCGGGTCATGCTGCGCCAGCATCCCGAACTCGCGCTGGAGTCGTTGCTCGCCGAAGGGGACTGACGCGCGAGAATCATGCCGGAAGCGGGCCGGACGCTGCCGCGTCGGCTCAGTTCACCGGTGAGCGGCGTTCGAGCAGCACCGTGTCGTGCCACCGGCCGTCCCGCTGGGCGATGCGTTCGCGCACGCCCACGGTGCGGTAGCCGGCCGCGTGGTGCAGGGCGACACTCGCGCGGTTCTGGGTGAAGATCGACGTCTGCAGTGTCCACAGCCCGTCGGCGTCGGCCTCGGTCACCTGCTTGTACAGCAACGCTTTTCCGATCCCGCGTCCCCGGTGATTCCCTCCGGTGTAGACGGAGGTTTCCGCCATGCCCTGGTAGCACTCCCGCGTGGACACGGGCGTCGCAGCGGTCCAGCCGACGACCTCGCCGTCGATCTCGGCGACCCAGCGATGGCCCGGTAGCCAGGTGGCGTCGAGGTACTCCTTGCCGGGCACGGTCGTCTCGAACGTCGCGATACCGGTCGCGATGCCTTCGCCGTAGATGCGCAGAACGGCGGTCCAGTCCTCGTCGCGCAGGGCCCGGACGGTCACGTCGGAGGGCAGGTCCTCGGGGCAGCAGGGCCGTGGGCCGAGTGCGCCCATGACGGCGTCCGCGGCGTGGGGGAGTCCGGTGCAGCACGCCTCGTTGACGGTGACGACCGTGGCCGTGCCCTCCTTGTGCGTCTCGACGAATCCGACGTCGGCGAGTTTGCGCACGTGGAACGAACAGGTCGACTGACTCGTCCCGAGTAGTTCGGTGAGCGCCCCGACCGTGATGCCTTTCGGGCTGGTGGCGACCGCGTGCAGGAGGCGCACCCGTACCGGTTCGGCGAGGCATGCGAACCACTCCGCGTACGTGCTCGCATCCGAGGTGGGCAGGACCTGGGCTTGGCGCAGCGCGATCGGCATGCGGCCAGTATATCGATACCTGTCGATGGTTGCTTTCATCGACTGCCATCGATACTGTCGTCCTCAGGTCAATCGATACACGTCGATGAAAGGCATTGGTCGTGAGTGTCGAAATGAGGGATGCGGCGATGAACGAGGCACCGGTCGTCGTGGTGGGTGCGGGTCCCGTGGGCCTGGCCGCTGCTGCGGAGCTGCTGGAACGGGGTATCGAACCGCTCGTGCTCGAACGCGGCGAACACGCGGGCGCTGCCGTGGCCGAATGGGGGCACGTACGGCTGTTCTCGCGGTGGTCCGAGCTCGTGGCCCCGCCGGCACGGCGACTGCTCGCTGCCCACGGCCATCGCCTGCCGGACGACCGCACGTACCCGACCGGCGCCCAGTGGGCCGCCGAGTACCTCCGGCCGCTGGCGACGACGCTGGGGCGGCGCGTGCGCTGCGGCACCGAGGTCGTCGGTCTCGCGCGCCGCGGCCGGGACCGCGTGGTGGACGCGGGCAGGGACACCGAACCGCTGACCGTCCACGTGCGCACCGCCGACGGTGAGGAGCGGATCACGGCGCGAGCGGTGGTCGATGCGTCCGGAACCTGGTCCACGCCGAACCCGCTCGGCGGCGACGGACTGCCCGCGGTCGGCGAGGGCGCCGCGGCCGAGCGGATCGCCCGCCATGTTCCCGATCTGAGCGACGCGCAGCTGCGCGCGCGGTACGTGGGGCGGCACGTCGTCGTCGCGGGCAGCGGTCACTCGGCGCTGACTGCGTTGATCATGTTCGACGAACTGGCCGCCGAACGGCCGGACACCCGGGTCACCTGGGTCCTGCGCCGCGGGCGGTTCGACGACGCGTTCGGCGGAGGTGCCGCTGACCAGTTGCCGGCGCGGGGTGCGCTGGGCGACCGCGCCCGGTCCGCTGTGGCGGCGGGGCGTATCGTCGTCGAGGCCGGATTCCGGACCGACGCCGTCGAACGCGACGTCCACGGCAAGCTACGGCTGACCACTGTGGACGGCCGCGGCATCGGTGACGTGGACGAGATCGTGGCACTGACCGGGTTCCGGCCCGACCTGTCGTGGCTGTCCGAGGTGCGGCTCGAACTGGACACGACGCTGCAGGCGCCGGTGCGGCTGGCCCCGCTGATCGACCCGAACGTGCACTCGTGCGGCACCGTCTATCCGCACGGCGCGGCCGAACTAGCCCACCCGGAACCAGACGTGTACCTGGCCGGGATGAAGAGCTATGGCCGGGCGCCGACGTTCCCCGCCATGACGGGCTACGAACAGGTCCGCAGCATCGCCGCGGAGTTGGCGGGCGACACCGAATCCGCCCGCCGCGTCGAGCTCACCCTCCCCGAGACCGGCGTCTGCGGCGGTTCGGGCTTGTTCGACGAGCAGGCCGACGAGCCGATGGCCGAGGACGCCGGCGGGTGTTGCGGCGGAACCGTTGAGATCGCGACGCCGGCCGCGTCGACCTCGGCGCCGAGCTGATTCGGACCGCGGTGGTCTTCCGTGCGAGATCGTCCGGAAGACCACCAGCCGGCTGTCGCGCGGGTGACCGTCACCGGGCGCCGGTCACGCCACGCGCAGGCGTTCGGTGATGTCGGCGACGGCCGGCTTCGCGGTGCGGCTCGCGCCGATCAGGGTCGCCGACGCCGGGCCTGTCCAGTCGCCGTAGCCGAGCAGGTACAGCCGCGGTTCGTCGACCGACCGGGTGCCGATCGTCTTCGGCACCCCGCCCGGCAGCGGCAGCTCCAGTGGTTCGAGGTGATCGAGCGCGGGGCGGAACCCGGTGCACCAGACGATCACGTCGCACGGCTGCTCGGTGCCGTCATCCCAGGCCACGCCGTCGCGGGTGAGCCGGTCGAACATCGGCCGGGCACGGCACACACCGCGGTCGCGAGCCTCGAGGACAGGCGGAACCATCACGATGTCACCGAGCGCCGAGACACTCTCGGCGTCCGTGCCGGCTCGGCGGGCGGCATCCCGACGGGTCGCGACGTCGAACAGCACGCGGCCGTCCACGTCGTCGGGCATGAACCGCGGCTCCCTGCGCGTGACCCAGGTCGTTGTCGCGACCGTCGAGACCTCAGCCAGGATCTGCGCCGCCGAATTGCCGCCTCCCACGACCACGACGCGGCGGCCGCGGAACCGCTCCGGTGAGCGGTAGTCGACGGTGTGCAGCTGCTCACCCACGAACTCGGCGGCACCCGGGTAGTGGGGCAGTATCGGCGAGTCCCAGGTTCCGGTCGCACTGATGACGAATGAGGCGTGCCAGATGCCGTGGTCGGTGTCGACGGCCAGCCGCGCGCCCGCGTCATGGACGCCGCGCACCCGCACGGGGCGCCGAACGGGCAGGTCGTAGCGCCGCTCGTAGTCCTGCAGGTATCCGGCGACGTGAGTTGCGGTGGGGAAGGGCTCGCCTTCCTGGCGGGGCATCCACCAGCCGGGCAACGGGTTGTGCTCGGCAGGGGAGAACAGCCGCAGCGAGTCCCAGCCGCGGCGCCACGCGCCGCCGGGCTCGTCCCGCGCGTCGAGGACGACGAACCGCAGCCCGGCCCTGCGCAAGAAATACCCTGCCGCGAGCCCGGCCTGACCGCCGCCGACCACGACCACGTCCACGGTCCCGGTCACGCCTCACCCTCCCCGGTCGCCGTCCCTGTTCGCCGCGCAGCCCGGTTGCCCCGTCGCTTGGACGATGGGCCGCTCCGCCGTCGTGCTGTCGGCCTCCCGACGGTGCGGGGCGTCAAGCCGTCGGCACGAGCTCGGCCAGTAGCGCCCGCACCCGCCGGTCGATGTCGTCGCGAATCGGCCGCACGTCGTCGACTCCTCTGCCCGCGGGGTCGTCCAGCTGCCAGTCCAGGTAGCGCTTACCGGGGAACACCGGGCAGGCATCGCCGCAGCCCATCGTGATCACCACGTCGGCCGCCTGCACCGCCTCGGTGGTCAACGG
Source organism: Prauserella salsuginis (assembly GCF_024648885.1). Taxonomy (GTDB): domain Bacteria; phylum Actinomycetota; class Actinomycetes; order Mycobacteriales; family Pseudonocardiaceae; genus Prauserella; species Prauserella salsuginis. Next base: position 165,064 of record NZ_JANBBF010000011.1, read on the forward strand.
TTTGGGGAACTCCTTGCTCAGATCCAGCCCGAGCTCGCCCATCACCTCGCGCACGGCCGGGTTGATCGACTCGGCGGGTGCCGATCCCGCGGAACGGACGGTCACCCGGCCCGCGGCGTGGTGGTCGAGCAGCGCGGCGGCCATCTGCGAACGGCCCGCGTTGTGCACGCAGACGAACAGCACCTCGGGGATGTCGGACACGGGGTTCTCCTTCCGGTTGCGGCGGATCACCGCGGAGTGGATCGGTGCGGGTCGGACTGCTGCCGGTCGGGGGACGGGAAGAAGCGGCGCCGGAGTGCCAGCGAGACGTACACGAGCGCCACCAGCACCGGCACCTCGATGAGCGGGCCGACGACCCCGGCGAGCGCCTGGCCGCTGGCGGCGCCGAAGGTCGCGATGGCCACCGCGATCGCCAACTCGAAGTTGTTGCCCGCCGCGGTGAAGGCGAGTGTCGTCGTGCGTTCGTAATTCAGGCCGACGGCCTTGCCGAGCGCGTAGGAACCCGCCCACATCACGGCGAAGTAGATCAGCAGGGGCAGCGCGATGCGGACCACGTCGAGCGGGTTGCCGGTGATCCGCTCGCCCTGCAGTGCGAACAGCAGCACGATGGTGAACAACAGGCCGTAGAGCGCCAGCGGTCCGATACGCGGCAGGAACCGCGACTCGTACCAGGCGCGGCCCTTCGCGCGTTCGCCGAACCGCCGCGTGAGATAGCCGGCGAGCAGCGGAATGCCGAGGAATATCAGCACGTTCACCACGATCTGCCACGCCGACACGTCGAGGTCCGACGTGGGCAGGCCCAGCCAGCCCGGCAGCAGTTCGAGATAGAACCAGCCGAGCGCGCCGAACGCGAAGACCTGGAACACCGAGTTCAGCGCCACCAGGACCGCCGCGGCCTCGCGATCGCCGCAGGCCAGGTCGTTCCAGATGATCACCATGGCGATGCAGCGCGCCAGCCCTACGATGATCAGGCCGGTGCGGTACTCGGGCAGGTCCGGCAGCAGCAGCCACGCCAGCGCGAACATGACGGCAGGTCCGAGGACCCAGTTGAGCACCAGCGACGGCCACAGCAGCCGGTGGTCGCGCGTGACGGTGTCGAGCCGGTCGTAGCGGACCTTCGCGAGCACCGGGTACATCATCACCAGCAGGCCGAGCGCGATCGGCACCGAGATGCCGCCGACGGAGATCGCCTCGAGTGTCGTGTCCAGCCCGGGGATCCATCTGCCTGCGAGCAGCCCCACCACCATCGCCGCCGCGATCCACAGTGGCAGGAACCTGTCCAGTGTGGACAGCTTGCCGACGACGCCGCGGTCGTCGGCCGTTGCTTCGGTGTCGACGGTCATGCGGTGACCTCCGTCTCGGCCGACGTGTCGGCGGGGTTTCCAGCGGGCCGGAGCACGGCCGACAGCCGGGCGAGGACGTCCGGGGCCGCGCGGTAGTACACCCAGGTCGCGCGCCGTTCGCTCGTCACGAGCCCGGCCTCGCGCAGAACCTTGAGATGGTGCGAGATCGTCGGCCCGGTGAGGTCGAACGTCCCGGTCAGATCGCACACGCACGCCTCGCCGCCCGCGTGCGAGGCGATGAGCGAGAGCAGTCGGAGGCGCACCGGGTCGGCGAGGGCCTTGAAAGCCTGTGCCAGTTCGGTGGCCTGGTCCTGTGACAACGGGTCGCCGGCCAGCGACGTCTCGCAGGGCTCGGACGTCGCCGTCGCGGACATCGTGGGCGTCACGGACATTGCCGGAGTCGGGGACTGCGGCGGCGTCTCGGGATGCGGTCGCGCCCCGGCGTTCCGGTCGGACACCGGCGGCTGTTTCGACATTCGTCTATCTTGATGTCCGTCGATACAGTCGTCAACCGGCCGTGAGCGGCGCCTCATCCGGGGTTCGTGTCGTTCCCACCCGTCGCCCGGCCACCGCCCCCAAGGACGCGCTACCGCGCGACTGTGCTCTCGGGGGTCGGCATGTGCAGGTTCTCAGGCCTGAAGGGTCAGGCTGTCGCCGAGGGCGGCGTAGGTCGCGTCGATGCTGTCGATCAGGTCGGCGCGCGTTGTGGCGGCCTGCCCGTGCTCCGGCTCGGCCGCGGGGCGGAACGCCGTTTCCCGGTTCGCGCGGACCCAGCGGCGTGCGGCGGTGCGCCACGCCGCCATGGCGATCTCCGACAGTAGCCGGATCCGAACGTCCGAGGTCGCGGTGCCGTCGAGGCGGTCGCCGAGCTGCTCGGCGATACGTTCCTGGGTTAGCAGCGAGGCCAGGTCGCTGTGGTCGCGCAGCTGTGGTGTGCGCGCGATCAGTCCCCGGGTGGCGAGGAATCGGCGCTCCCACTCGGTGTCCATGCTCCGGACGGCCGCCGTCAGGCACGCGTGCAGCACGTCCAGTACCGGCCCCGTCAGCGACGCGTTCGCGAGCTCGTCGAGGTAGGTGTCCCACAGCTCGTGCTCCGCGGCCGTCGCCACCGCTTCCTTCGACTCGAAGTAGCGGAAGAAGGTGCGCTTCGACACCTCGACCGTGTCGACGAGCTCGTCGAGTGTCACAGCGTCGAAGCCGCGTTCGAGGAACAGGTGCAGTGCCGCTTCGCTCAGGGCGTGCCGGGTGCGGCGCTTCTTGCGCTCCCGCAGCGGCAGCGGCCGGTCGTCGTGGGTGTTCGTCTCGCTCACGGTCCGCACGATATCGCCACTGGGGCACCTCTGACATCTCGTGTAGTCTGTCACCCATAAGCAAACGCCACTGAGTGGCGAATCTGAGTGGTAAATCTGGGGAGGGATGGTTGTGCCCGTTCGTCAGCGCAGTGCTTTGATCGTGCTGCTGCTCGCCTCGACCCTGACCGTGATGGCCGGTGCCGCGGTCATGCCGGTGCTGGAGCTGATCCGGTCGGACCTGGACATCGACGGCGTGCTGGCGGGATTCGTCATCACGGCGCACGGCGTCGTGATCGCCGCGGCGGGCCCGCTGGTCGGCCGGCTCATCGACCGCTACGGGGTGCGGCGCCCGCTCGTCGCCGGACTGATCGTCTACGGCATCGGCGGGAGCGCCGGCCTGATCACGACGGACTACCCGACGCTGCTCGCCAGCCGGGTCGTACTCGGACTGGGTGCCGCCGTGGTGTTCACCGGTACGACCGTCGCACTGTTGTCGCTCTACCGCGGGAGTGAACGTGACCGTGTGATGGGCTGGCGCTCCACTGCGACCACGATCGGCGGTCTGGTGTGGCCGTTGTTGGCCGGCGCATTGGGTGGGGTGTCGTGGCACGGAGCGTTCGCCGTGTACTTCGTCGGCGTGCCGCTCGGGATCGCCGCCATTCGATTCCTGCCCGACGACGCCGACCGGGACGCCGACCGGGACGGTGGCGCCGAGCGCGCCGGCGGCGCGGTGCGGCTGCTGCGCCGGTATCCGTCCCTGCTCGGGTGGTACGGGTTGATGCTGCTGATGGGGCTGGCGATGTATTCGACGGCGGTGTTCCTGCCGACGCGGCTTGCCGGAATCGGTGTGCACAGCCCGCTTCTGGTGTCGCTGTTCATGGTCGCCTCGTCGCTCGTGGCCGCGGTCTCCGGGTTGCTGTACGCCCGCATCCGGGGCCGTGCCGGGCTCGGCGCATTGCTGCGGTTCTCGCTCGCGTGCTGGACGGTGGGGTTCGTGCTGCTCGCCGTGACCGGCGTGTACCCGCTCGTGCTGGTTGCCGGTGCGGTGTTCGGTCTCGGCAACGGGCTCCTGTTGCCGGTCCTGACGGTGCTCATCGGTGACACGCCGAGTGTGCACGACCGTGGCACGGCCACATCGCTGTCGGGCACCGCGATGTTCGTGGGCCAGTTCGCCTCGCCGCTGGTGTTCGGCCCGCTCATCGAGGCCACGAGCGTGGCCACCGGGTTCGCCGTGGCGGCGGTGTTGTGCGGAGCCGCCTTCGTCGTCCTCGCGGCGACGCCCATCCGAACCCCGCGCAACGAGTCCGATCCGGAATCCGAGGTCGATGGCGAACCCGGGTCCGATGCGGAGTCCGAGTCCGAGCCGGGATCTCGTCCGGAGCGAGCGGGCCGACCCGGGTGACACATCCGTGGTCTCGCCGTTGCCGCGGCCCGGCTCGGAAGGTCCAGAGCGGATCATCCGTGGCCGGGTCGTGCGACGACGGGGGCGTGCGTCAGTCGCCGCGGTGTTTCGGGAGGAACGCCGCGACGGCAAGTGCGGTGAGCGCCGCCAGTGCGCCGACGGCCAGCACGATCCGGAATCCGGCTTCGGAGGGCACTGACACGCCACCGACACTGATCGTCAGCCCGGCCAGCACCGCCCCGGTGATCGCGCTCGAGGAGGACGTGCCGACCGAACGCATCAGCGTGTTGAGGCTGTTCGCGGACGCCGTCTGCGACACCGGAACGGCCGCCATGATCAGAGCCGGCATGGCCCCGTAGGCCAGGCCGATGCCGGCACCGATGATGCTCGTGAAGAGCATGAGCTGCCAGATCTGGCCCATCAGTACGGTCCCGAGGCCGTAGCCGCATGCGACGACGACCGCGCCGGTCATCAGGGTGACCTTCGGTCCCGCGGCCGCGGAGATCCGGGCGGACACCGGCGACATCGCCATCATGATCAGGCCGTTCGGTGCCATGACCAGCCCGGTGACGAGAATCGTCTGCCCGAGGCCGTGCCCGGTGGCCGCCGGTGCCTGCAGCAGCTGCGGGACGACGAGAGACATCGCGAACATGGCGAATCCGAACACCGCCGAGGCGAGGTTGGTGAGCAGCACCTGGCGGCGCGCGTTCGTCCGCAGATCGACCAGTGGAGCCGGGGAACGCAGTTCCCATCTGCCCCAGATCACCAGGACGACGACTGCCGCGCAGGCCAGTCCGAGCGTCGGTCCGCTGGTCCAGCCCCAGTCGGCCCCCTTCGAGATCGCCAGCAGCAGGCACAGGAGCGCGACGGACAGTCCGATCGCGCCGGGCAGGTCGAAACGGCCGCCGGTCCGTACCGGCGACCCCGGTACCACGGTCGCGATCAGTACTCCGGACGCCAGGCCGAGTCCGGCGGTGACCCAGAACATCACGTGCCAGTCGGCCTGTTCGATGAGCAGGGCGGAGGCCGGCAGTCCCAGCGCACCGCCGACGCCGAGTGAGCCGCTCATCAGCGCCGTTCCGGAGCCGAGACGATCGCGGGGGAGGACGTCGCGCATGATGCTGATCCCCAGCGGGATCACACCGGCCGCGAAGCCCTGGAGTGCCCTGCCGATCACCATCATCGGCAGGTTTCCGGCGAGGGCGCAGCACACGGACCCCGTCACCTGGAGGCCGATGCTCAGCAGCAGCATGCGGCGTTTGCCGTACATGTCGCCGAGTCGGCCGACGGTCGGGGTCGCGACCGCGCCCGCGAGCAGTGTTGCGGTGACGGCCCACGCCGTGTCGGCCGCCGAGGCGCCCAGTAGTGCCGGAAGCGTCGGTACCAGCGGCACGACCACCGTCTGCATGAGCGAGACGATGATGCCGCTGAATGCCAGCACCATCACGACCGTGTGCGGCCGCGCGGGTGCGCGGCGCGTCTCGCCGGCTGGTGGTGGTGCCGTCACGGTCGTGGACATGGGGAACTCCTCGGTCGGTGCTGTGCCGTGCGTGGCGGCTGCGGCCACCGGATCGCCGCGGTCGGCGTGTGCCGTTCCGGTGCTTACGGTACACAAAATCAGTCGCGTGACTTAATTTAACATTCGGATGTTGTCGCGCCGGAAGGCCCGGACGTGTGACGCGTAAGCTGCGGCGAACCCGGCGGGAGGTGTTGAGTCGTGATGACCGGTAACGGAGTGGAACGCACGTCGCGGGCCGCCGCGACGCGGCAGCTGATCATCGAGGCGGCCGAGCGGTTGTTCGCCGAACGCGGCGTGACCGCCGTGTCGAACCGGCAGGTCAGCGAAGCGGCCGGGCAGGGCAACAACACGGCCGTCGGCTACCACTTCGGCGGCAAGGCCGACCTGGTTCGCGCAATCGTGCGCCACCGGTACGAACGGGTCGAGCACCTGCGTGAGGAGATGCTGGAGCAGGTCCGCGGGTCCCGGGAAGTCCGCGACTGGGTGTCCTGCCTGGTCCTGCCCATGACCCGGCACCTCGCGGCATCGGGGTCGCCGACCTGGTTCGCCCGGTTCGCGGCACAGGCAGCCACCGAGCCCGCGTTCGCCGCGATGATCACCGAGGAGGCGCTGAACTCACCGGTGCTGAACGAGGTCCGGGCCGGCTTGGACGCCTGTCTGCCCGAACTGCCGCGGAGCGTGCGGCAGCAGCGCGCGGAGATGGCGCGCACCCTCATGGTGCACACCGTCGCGGACCGTGAGCGTGCGCTCGCCGACGGCACGGAACCGTCGGCCGAGTCGTGGGACGAGGCCGCCCACGGGCTGATCGACGCGCTGACCGGGATGTGGACCGCTCCGGTGACACCGCTGCACTGAAGCCGCTGCGCTGACACCGCGCACCGACACCGCTGTGCTGGCGGCCGACCGGTGGTCGCCGGGGTCTCCGCGTATCGACGCCGCGCGCGGCGGTCACAGCCAATCGCGATGGCGGGCGTACCTCGCCGCGTCGTGCCGGGTGCGCGTCTGGGTCTTCTGCATCGTCGTGGACAGATAGTTGCGGACGGTGCCTTCGGCGAGGTGCAGCTGCGCCGCGATGTCGGCCACCGAGTAGCCCTCGCTCGTCGCGCGCAGCACGTCGGCCTCCCTGTCGGTGAGTGGGCAGTCGTCGACGACGGCGAGCGCGGAGACGTCCGGGTCGATCCAGCGCTTTCCGCCGTGGAGCGTCGCGATCACCGACGCGATGTGCGCCGGTTCGGCCGATTTGCTGACGAACCCCTGTACACCGAGCTTGAGTGCCTTCCGCAGCACGCCGGGCCTCGCGTGCCGGGTGAGCATGAGGATCACCTGTTCCGGCAGCGCGTCGCGGATCCGGGTGACCGCGCCCAGGCCGTCGAGTCCGGGCATCTCCAGGTCGATGACGAGTACGTCCGGCCGGTGCCGCAGTGTCTCCCGCACGGCGGACTCGCCGTCCTCGGCCTCGGTGAGCACGGTGACGTCGCCCTCCATCGGCAGCAGCGCGGCCATGGCCTTCCGTAGCAGCGCCTCGTCGTCGGCCAGTACCACGGTGGTCACGCCGGTTCCTCCTCGCCGATCTCGGTTCCCGTCACGGGTGCGGCGGCACCGAACTCCGCCGCGGTGACGAACCGGCCGCCCTGCTGCTGCACAGTCAGTGCCCCGCCCGCGTCGGAGATGCGGTCGGTGAGCGTCGCGAGTCCACTCAGGACGGGTCGGGTGTCCTGCGCGCCGTCGTTGACGATGGTGATGCCCGATGCCGACAACGTGATGCGGACCCGTTCGGCCTGTGCGTGTCGGAGGATGTTCGTCGTGGTCTCGCGCAGTACCTGGCCGAGCAGTTCGCTCTGGCCCGGAGCGGGATCATCGCGGCGGTCGATGTCGATGCCGATTCCCGCCGCCTCGAACAGGTTCTTCGCGTTCTCCAGTTCCGCCGTCAGGTTCAGGCGGCGTTGGGCGTAGGCGAGTTCCTTGGTGCGGGTGATCGTCTCACCCACCAGATCGTGGATCTCCTGCAGTTCGTCCTCCGCGCGCTTCGGGTCGGTGGCCACGAGCCTGCGTGCGAGCGCCGCCTTGAGCTTGACGACGTGCAGGGTGTGGCCCTGGATGTCGTGCAGGTCGCTGGCGAAGCGCATGCGTTCTCCGGCGACGGCGAGTTCCGCCTCCCGGTACCGCGCCCGTTCGAGGTCCGTCACGACGTCGTAGAAGCGCTTGTTGGGAAACTCGGCCAGGGAAGCCAGCAGCAGCAGGCCACCGGGGATGGCGACGTCGGCCAGGAGGGTTCCCGCCGCGCCGCCGGTGGTCACGAGCAGGCGCAGGGCCCCGATCGCCGCACCGCCGACGGTGAGAGCCACCGTCGCGGCGATACGCCGGCGCGGCAGCCGCGACACGACGAACGGCCCCACGACGAGGAGTGGGAAGAACGCTGTGCGCATGTCCGAGGCCAGCGCACCGTAGAGCCACACGCCCGCCGTCAGCGCGAGGCACGGCACGGCGACCCGGAGGATGCCCCCGTGGGCCCAGTGCACGAACGCGTACCCCGCCGTCGCGACACCCACGGCGAGTACGGTCCGGTCGAGCCATGTGTCGGTGTCGACGATGATGAGCAGGATGCCGATACCCAGGACCGGTGGCATCAACACGGTGAGGTTGATCTTGCGCAGCCGGGTCTGTGCGTCGGACTGGTCGTCGGTGGTCGTCACGGGTCCTCGTCGGCCGGGAGCGGGCAGATCCGTTCCCAGCATTCCGTGCCGGGCGTGCGGCCGCCAGTGACACCACGTCATGGGTGCGTACTGGGAAATGTCATGCCGAGGTCGTGACGCCGCGACACTGCCCTAGCGGCGCCCCACGGCGTGGAATCGACGTCATGAACAGCACAGACGACACACCGGTCATCGACGTCGAGAGGCTCAACCTCGTCTACGGCGAGTTCCACGCGGTCAAGGACCTCACCTTCCAGGTGCGGCGCGGCGAGTTCTACGCGCTGCTCGGCACCAACGGTGCGGGCAAGACCTCGACGTTGGAGGTCATCGAGGGGCACCGGCCACCGGCCTCGGGCACCGTGCGCGTGTTCGGCGACAGCCCGCGCGACAGGGGTTCCGTGCGTCCGCGCATGGGCATCATGCTGCAGGAGAGCGGGTTCTCCCCGGATCTCACGGTCGCGGAGTCGGTCCGGATCATCGGCGCGCTGACCCGGCGCGCCGACGACGTCGACCGCGTCGTGGACCTGGTCGGGCTCACCTCGAAGGCACGCACCAAGGTCTCTCAGCTCTCCGGTGGTGAGAAGCGCAGGCTCGACTTCGCCACCGCCGTGTACGGCACGCCCGAGCTGATCGTGCTCGACGAGCCGACCACCGGTCTGGACATCCAGTCCCGCGACGAGCTCTGGGACGCCGTCGACCGGCTGCGCGAGGGCGGCACCACGGTCGTGCTCACCACGCATTACCTCGAGGAAGCGCAGCAGCGGGCCGACCGGATCGGCCTGATGCACCAGGGGGTGTTCCACAGGGAAGGCACGGTCGCCGAGCTGACGGGCGCGTTGCCGGGTGTGATCAGCTTCGGTCTGCCGTCCCGCCCACTCGCCGGGGTCCCGGCGTTGCCGCTGCACGTGGAGCGACAGGGCGACGGGACGTTCCGTGTCGAGACCCACCGCGTCCAGAAGGATCTGTACACGCTGCTCGGCTGGGCCGAGGACCACGGCGTCGATCTCATCGGACTCGAAGCGGGCCCCACCCGTCTCGACGACGTCTTCCGCGCCATCAACTGAGCCGACTTTCTCACCCGGCTCCGCCACCTGCTCGTCCGGCTTCGCGACCTTCTCATCGAGGGAGTACATCCATGCTCGCCATCGCCTACGGCGAACTCGTCCAGCTCTTCCGCAACCGGCTCGTACTGCTGACCAGCTTCATCATGCCGATCGCCATCAGCGCGTTCTTCGTCTACCGCCACGAGATCTTCGCCGACATGGGCAGTCTCGGCTACATCGCCGCGATCGTGGTGTTCACCGTAGGAGCGTTCGGCCTCTACACCAGTGCGGTGACGACGCTCGCCTCCCGCAGGCAGAACCTGTTCCTCAAGCGGCTCCGGTCGACGGCGATCGGGGACAGCGGAATCCTCGGCGGCCTGTTGCTGCCGGTGACCGCGCTCGCGGCCGTCCAGGTGACCGGGATCCTCATCGTCTTCGGCGTCGTCGCGGGCGGACCGGCGGACGTCGTCCTGCTCGCCGTGGGGGTCGTCGCGACACTCGCCATGCTGGTGGGATTCGCCCTGGCGACGGCGGGGCTGACGAACTCGCCCGAACACGCGCAGGTCACGACGTTGCCCGTGGCGATCGGCGTCATCGTCGTGGCGAGTTGGATCGGTCTCACCGGCACCGAGGACCTGGAGTTGGTGAAACGGTTGGTGCCCGGCGGCGCGGCCACCGAACTGGTACTGAACGCCTGGAACGGCGGGGTGGAGCTGTCGCAGTCGCTGATCCTGCTCGCCCCGACCTTCGCCTGGGTGTTCGTTGCGGCCAACCTGGCGGCGAAGCTGTTCCGCTGGGAACCGCGCCGCTGACGGCGATCCGTGTGGTCCCGCTGCGTACGCACCGCCGCCGACGTCGCATCCCCAACACCCGGACGTGCAACACGGGCTCGTGGGTGCGGTCGCGCGGCAGCGCGTCGATCAGGGGCGGTGGTCGGGCCCCAGGGGACCAACCCGGACGCCAGGGGAGCAACCCGGGCCCCAGGGGAGCAACCCGGGCTCGTGGGTTCAGGAGCCGTAGCGCTCCGCATCGCGCAGCGCGTCCCGGAGGGCGGTGTGGGCCTTGAGCAGGGTTCCCGCTGTCGGCAGGGAACCCTGGTCCGGCCAGGCCTCGGGGTCCCAGACCTTCGACCGGCCGAAAGCTCGTCCACAGTGGACGAAAAGTTCGGAGACCGTGACGACCACCGCCAGTTCCGGCGGCGATCCCTTCAGCGCGAGCCGGTCGAGCAGCTCGCCGTCACGGACGATCGTGGCCGTGCCGTTGATGCGCAGGGCGTGGTCGATGCCCGGGACGAGGAACAGCATCGCCACGCGCGGATTCCGGAGGATGTTGAGCATGCTGTCGACACGGCGGTTCCCCTGCCGATCGGCGAACGCGACGGTGCGCTCGTCCAGCACGATCACACTGCCGTCCTCGTCGCCGCGCGGGGACACGTCAACGCTGCCGTCGTCGGCCGCCGATGCCAGCATCAGCAGCGGGGCGGCTTCGAGGAACCTCCGGGACTCGTCGTCGATGGCCGGCGCCGCCTTGTCGGCGATCAGCGGCACCGGCTCGTCGACCACTTCGCGCAGCTCGGTCTCCGACCTCACGACCGCACCGGAAGCCACACCCGACACCGCCGCGGACCCGGCTCCGGTGGGAGGAATCGCCGCCGCGACATCGAGGGCGGCTTCGGCGGGGGTATCGGCAGCGGCATCTGCGGGGGTATCGGCAGGGGCCGCGGCTACCGAGTCGGCCGCGGCGGTGCCGGCTGCAGTGCCTGCGCGGTTCGCGGATCCGTGGTGTCTGCCGATCGGCACGATGAGCGGGGTGGCCGACACCGGATCGTCGATCACCCGGCTCGGCAGTGCGAAGACGTCCCGCACGAGCTCCTCGGTGACCACCTCCCGCGGCGCGCCTTCGGCGACCAGCCTGCCCTCGGACAGCACGACGAGGTGGTCGGCGTATCGGCACGCGAGGTTCAGATCGTGCAGCACGGCCACGATCGTCGTGGCCTCGGTGCGGTTCAGGTCCGCGAGCAGGTCGAGCACCTCGACCTGGTGAGTGAGGTCGAGGAAGGTCGTCGGCTCGTCGAGCAGCAGCACACCGGTGCGCTGCGCGAGAGCCATGGCGATCCACACGCGCTGGCGCTGCCCGCCGGAGAGTTCGTCGACCGAACGGTCGGCGAGGTCGAGTGTGCCCGTCGCGCGCATCGCGTCGGCGACGGCCTGTTCGTCGGCATCGGTCCACCGGCCGAACCAGCCCTGGTGCGGCGAGCGGCCGCGGCCGACGAGGTCGGTGACGGTGATGCCCTCCGGCGCGGACGGCGACTGCGGCAGGATCCCCAGCTGCTGGGCGACCTCACGGCTCGACAGCGAGTGGATGCTCTTGCCGTCGAGACAGGCGGCGCCGGCGGTCGGCCGCAGCAGTCGTGCCATGCCGCGTAACAGGGTCGACTTGCCGCAGGCGTTGGGGCCCACGATGACCGTGATCCTTCCCGGCGGGATGTCCAGCGATAGCTCGTCGACGACTCTGCGGTCGCCGTAGCCGAGGCTGATCCGCTCGGTGTGCACGGCCGGCCGCCGGGATTCTCCGGGCGCGGGCGCGGGCGCGGGCGCGGGCGCCGGTGCCGGTGCCGCGGCGACGGTGTGTGCTGCTGCGGATTCGCCTGCCATGCTTCTCCTCCGTCACTCGCCGCGTCCGGCGCGATTGCTTTTCGCGAGCAGCCACAACAGGTACGGCGCGCCGACCGCGCCGGTCACGACGCCGACGGGGAACTGCTGATCGCCGAACAGGTGTTGGGCCACGAAGTCCGAGCTCAAGGTCACGAGTGCACCCACAAGGGCAGCGGGCACGGTGCCGGGGCGAGCTCCGCCGAGCAGGCGTGACGCGATCGGCCCCGACAGGAACGCCACGAACGCGACCGGTCCCGCCGCTGCGGTGCCGACCCCGATCAGTCCCGTCGCTACCAGCAGCAGCGCCAGTCGGGTGCGTTCGACGGGCAGGCCGAGTCCGCGCGCCGAGTCGTCGCCGAGTTGCAGTCGCGGCAGCGCCCGCGCGAGCAGCAGGGCCGTGGGCACGAGCACCACCAGGCAGCCCAGCAGCGCTGCGACCTCGTCCCACGAACTGTCGTACAGGCTGCCGGTGCGCCACAGCAGCGCCTGCTGCGCGTCGGTCATGTCGGCGCGTGTCATGAGGAACGACACCGCCGACAGCAGCGCCGCGTTGACGCCGATGCCGATCAGCACGAGCCGGTAACCGCTGATGCCGCGTTGCCAGGCGAGCGCGTAGATCAGCGCCGACGCGGCGACGGCGCCGGTGAACGCACCTGCGGACACGGCGAACCCGCTCGCGCCGAACGCGACGATGGCCAGTACGGCCGCGGCGCTGGCGCCGGCCGAGATGCCGAGTACGTCGGGACTGGCCAGCGGATTGCGGAGCAGTCGCTGGAACAGCGAGCCCGCCAGTCCGAACGCGACACCCACGAGAAGGCCGGTCACCGCACGCGGCAGGCGCAGGTCGAACAGCACGTAGTCGATCCGCGGCTGGAGCTCACCGACCTGCTGGCCGACGAGCCTGGCCAGCAGGTCCGGGATGCCGATGCGGAAGTCGCCGACGGCGAGTGCGGCCAGCAGCACCGCGGTGACGGCGGCCGCGAGGCCTGCCGTCACGACGATCGCCCGCGAGCGTTCCCTGCGGCGGGCACGCGAGACGCGGGCCACGTCGCCGGACGTCGCCCTGTTGGCCGGCGGGGCCGGTGCGGTCGCGGCGGTCGCGGGGGTCGAGGGGGTCACAGCCGGGCCAACTTCCGCCGTCGCACCAGCACCACGAGCACGGGTGCGCCGAGCAGTGCCGTCACGACCCCCGCCTGCACCTCGCCGGGCCGTGCGACGACCCGGCCGAGCACGTCGGCCAGCACCAGCAGGACCGGTCCGATCAGCATCGACAGCGGCAGGATCCGCCGGTAGTCGGGACCGGCCACCATGCGCGCGAGATGCGGCACCGCGAGCCCGAGGAACGTGATCGGGCCGGCGAGGGCGGTCGCGGCACCGGCGAGCACGACGACCGCGAGACCGCAGCACACGCGGTCGGTCGTCGTGTTCTGCCCGAACGACCGCGCGACGTCGTCCCCGAGCGACAGTCCGTTGAGGACCTTGCCGAGCAGCAGCGCACCGACGATCCCGGCCGCGAGGAAGGGCAGCGCCTGCTCGACGATCTCCGGATCGCGGCCCGCGAGCGTGCCCACCTGCCAGAACCGGAACCGGTCGTGTGTCGCGGGATCGGTCAGCAGGACGGCACTCTGCAGCGAGCTCAGCGCCGCGGTCAGGGCCGCACCCGTGAGGGCCAGTTTCAACGGGGACGCGCCGCCCCGGCCGAGCGAGCCGATGACGTAGACCACCGCCGAGGCGGTTGCGGCACCCGCGAATCCGAACCACACGTATCCGGTCAGGCTGGTCACGCCGAACACCGCGATGCCCACGACCACGAACAGTGCGGCGCCCGCGTTGACGCCGAAGATGCCGGGGTCGGCCAGCGGATTGCGGGTGACGCCCTGGATGAGCGTGCCGGCCAGTCCGAGTGCCGCGCCGACGAGCAGACCCGCCAGTGTCCGGGGCACGCGGCGTTCGGTGACGATCAGGTGGTCGACCTGGCCGGGATCGAACGCCGTGAGCGCGTCGAACACGGTGGTCACCGGGATGTCCTTCGTCCCGACCGCCAGGCTGAGGACAGCCGCCACCGCCAGGCAGGCGCCGATACCGAGTGGTTTCCGCACAGTCGCCGGCAGCGGTCAGCCGAGCGTGTCCGCGAGCAGCGGCACGACCTCGTCGAGGGCCCAGGACAGGCCGACCACCGAGTTGCTGGAGAAGGCCAGCGAGATGTCCTGGTCGCTCAGTACGAGGTCGTTGCCCTTCTCGACCGACGGAATCGCCCGGTACAGCGGGTCGCCGGTGACGTCCTCGGGGTCGGCGCCGATGAGGAACACCGCGGTCAGGTCGGCGTCGAGCAGATCGAGGCGTTCGTCGGAGATGGGGACGCTGAACCCGCGGCCGCCGGGCTGGCGTTCGATACGCGGCGAGTTGACGAAGCCGAGCCGTTGCATGAACTCGACCCGGCCGTCGCCGTCGAGGTAGGCGCCCCACTCGTCGGGCAGCCGCGAGGCCAGCACCATCTCCGTGCCCTTGAACTCGGGGTGCTCGCCGGCGACGCGGTCGAACTTGGCGTTCAGGTCCTTCCGCAGCTGCTCGGCCTCGTCCTGCCTGCCGAGCGCCTTGCCGATCATGTCGAGCTGCTGCTGCCACGTCGTGAGGTAGTCGTCGGCTCCTTCGGGCAGGCTGACGACGGGCACGCCGATCTCGGTGAGCCGGTCGTGCCGTGCGCGTTCACCGCTGGAACGCGTGTCGAGGATGAGGTCGGGGTTCAGTCCTGCGACCTGCTCCATGTTCACTTCGAGCGTGCCCAGCTTCGCCGGTGGCCGGTCGTACTCCTGCTGCGACCACGGGCCGAGACCGTCGTCGCCGACCTCGAGCCAGTCCGCCGTGCCGACCGGTTGCACGCCGAGCGCCATCGCGACCTCGGCATCGGTCCACCCGAGCGCCACGACGCGCTGCGGCGGCTCGTCGATGGTCACGTCACCGAACTTCGTGGGGATCGTGACGGGGAACTGCGAGTCGTCGGCCTCCGGGTTGAGCTGCCCCTCGCCGCCGTCGGCACGGCCGTCGGCACCGGTCGTGGTGCAGCCGGTCAGGGCCACGAGCACACCCGCGAGGAACACGGCGAACAGGGTTCGCAGGGGCCGAGCGGCACGACTCATGGGTACGCCCTTTCGAGGGAGGCAGGTAAACTGTGCCTACCCTAACTACGAGCGTGTGCTCTCGGAACTCCTGGTGACGTGGGCCGGGTCACGCGGACTGCGTCCCGTGGCGCCGCTGCGCCCCAAGGGCACCTTCGGGGCGTTCAGCGGCGCCCCCAATTGTTCCCTTCACGTCTCTTCCCACTGCTGGTCGCGAACTCGACCTCAGGAGTGGTCGTGCGGGGCGTCTCCCGGTGCAGTACCTCGATAAGAGGGGAGGATTCGTGGCTCCCGCCCGTCTCCCACCGCCACCCAGACGGACGCGCTCCGCGCGGCAGTGCTCGATCAATGCCCCGCAGGTGCCCCTGGGGCAGCCCGACCGGGGCGGTGCCGGCTCGCTTCGGGGGTGAGCCGGCACCGCCCGCGATCACTCGGCCGGAGCCAGGTAGTCGGCGACCGCCTTCGACGCGAGCAACGGCTCCGCGCTCCGCTTGCCCCGGTGGGCGACGTAGTTGGCGACCATCCCCCTCCCGCCGAACGGCGCGTTGCCGTTGTCGGTGTGCAGCAGGGTGGTGTTGACGCAGACCTCGTGCCGCTTCTGCAGGAGCTCAACGGTCTCCGGCAGATCGCCGTAGACCATCGCCCCCATGGCCCGTTCCTCGAAGAACGGCGACGCCAGGAACCCGTGCAGTTCGTCCTGTGTGGAGTAGCGCAACACGTTGAAGATCGGCGCGAACAGTTCCTCGCAGTTCGGTTTGCCGCCGATGTCGCGCAGCAGCACGGTCGGCTGCAGCTCACGGGTGGCGAGCTCGGCGTGCCCGCCGTGGACGATGTCGCCCGCGTGGCGGTGCAGGTGGTCGAGCGCGAATCCGAAAGCCTGCTCGTAGTGCATCGGGCCGTAGTCGGCGTGCGGATCGGCGTTGGTGCCGAAGACGAGGTCGTCGA
Source organism: Prauserella salsuginis (assembly GCF_024648885.1). GTDB lineage: Bacteria > Actinomycetota > Actinomycetes > Mycobacteriales > Pseudonocardiaceae > Prauserella > Prauserella salsuginis. Next base: position 181,071 of record NZ_JANBBF010000011.1, read on the forward strand.
GCCGCTTGGTGAGCAGCTCGAGGAACCGCTCGGAGACGGACTCGTGCACGAACAGCACGTCCGGCCCGAAGCAGTCCTGCCCCGAGTTCAGCAGGCGGATCTCGACGGCGTCGGTGACCGCCCTGTCGACGTCGGCGTTCTCACCGACGATGAACGGGTTGATGCCCTGGCCGAAGTAGACGAACAGCTGCTCGTCGCCGAGCTTCGAACGGATCTTCTCGGCGTTGGCGTAGGTACCCGTGAAGATCACCAGATCGGCCTCGGTGACGGGGCCCTCCACGAAGTCCCGCTGCGTGCTGGCCGACAGCTGGAGCGGGAGCCCGTGGTGGGGTTCGAGCAGCTCGTGCAGCCGGATCAGCTGCTTGTTGATGTGACTGGACGGGCGGAACACCACTCGCTCGCTGTAGAGCGCGGGCACCAGCAGGTACAGCACGTACGAGTAGAGCGGGATGTTCGACGGCATGAACACCGCGGTGGAGCCGATCCGCGGCGGCCGATATGTCGACACCTCCTCGAAGGCGCCGCTCAGCGTCTCGATCGCGGTGTCCAGTTCGCCTTCGGCGGTCTTGTGGTTGGACACCTCGGTCAGGATCGCGAGAATCTCCTCGCGGTGAGTCCTGAGGTAGTTCTCGACCGCGCGCAGCGCCGGTGCACGGTCGGCCAGCGGCACCCCGGTGTCGGTGCCGTCCTCACGGGCGAGCGCGACCGGGGAGTTCGACGCGGCGGTGTTGTCCGAGGCTTTCTCCACGGTCGTACGGAGCTGGTTCATGTCTACCTTTCCGTTTCTGTTGCGAGGGAAGGCGGGAACGACGACGACTTTGTTGGGGCGTTCGTGGACGGCGAGCCGGTCGTTGAAGAGTCGCCGCCACATCCGCGGGTCGCGGCGCGAGTCGTCGGCGACGGCGAACACGAGCTGGCAACCGCGCCGGGTGTCCTCGAAGGGGACGACCTCGACCGGCGCTCCGCAGGCTTCGGCCTTGCGTGCCAGCGCCTCGGGATACAGCGTGTGCCCGTGCCGGTGCACCGCACCTTTTCGGCCCAGCACGGCGACGTTGCCGCGCTCGTCGAGATAGCCGACGTCACCGGTGCGGTAGGCCGACCTGTCCACGTGGCGCAACGTGCCGTCGTCGGCCAGCAGCGCGGTCATGAAATCGGGGGTCCGCACCAGCAGCTCGCCGACCTCGCCGGGCGGCAACGACGTGCCGTCCTCGCCGAGGATGTCGATCTCGATGCCGTCCAACGGTTTGCCGAGCAGCGTCGGATCGTCCACACCGGCCAGCGCGATGTTGCCCGCCTCGCTGGATCCGTAGCCGTCCAGCAGCGGGGCGCCGATGACGTCGCGGAACTCGGTGGCGAGCGTGATCCCCAACGGCGCACCGCCGACACACCACATGCGCACCGAGGCCAGCGCCCCCGGTGCCACGGGTTTGCGTTCGAGCATGCGCAGGATGCTGTGGTAGGTCGACGGTGCTCCGTCCACGACCGTCACGTTCAGCCCTTCGACGGCTTCGAGCGCCCGGTCGAGCCGGGTGGGTGGAACGACGATCAGGCAGGCGTCGGCGAACCACCAGAGGAGAACCAGCGAGAGCCCGTACTGGTGCGAGAACGGCAGGAGCGGCAGCAGCACGTCGTCAGCGGTGTAGCCCATCCGCCGCTGCGAACGGTGGATGTTCGCCAGCACGCTGCCGCCCGACCTGACCACGCCGGTCGGACTGCCCGTCGTGCCCGACGACCAGACGATCAGCGCGTCCTGCCGGGCACTCCACGAGGCGAGGTCGATGTGCAGCGCGGATTCGGGGGCCGCGTCGTCCTCGGCTGTCAGTTCGCGCAGGCCGAACGTTCGGACCGGCTCGACCGGCCGGGCCGACGCCGCGTCGTCGCAGAGAAGCCACGTCGCCGAAGCTTTCGTGAGCGCACTGTTGCGGGCCTGGTCGGTCAACTGGTCGTCGAGCAGCATGATGCTGGCGTCGAGGTGCATCAGGGTGAGCAGCGCGATGACGAGGTCGGGGGAGTTGGCGCCGGAGAGCCCGACCCGGTCGCCTGCGCGGAATCCCTGTTCGCGCAGGCGCCGCGTCATCGCTGCGCCTCGCCGTTCGATGTCGGCCACGGTCAGCACGCCGGTGGGGGTGATGATTCTCGGTTTGGTGGAGTCCATGGTTGCTCCTGGGTGGAGGCGGCCGCTGCACTCGGGCATGCGGCTTGCGTCGGTGCGCCCGCCCGATGCCGGACGGGCGGCCGGGTCAGCGAGCCGGGGCGGCATCGGCGGAGTACTCCCGCAGCAGGTGGTCGATGAACTTCGGGTCGGTCCCGATCAGCGACAGGTGCTTGCGCAGGATGTTGACGCTCATCTCGCGGAAGTCGACGGCGATGCCCTCGAACTCGTTGTCCAGCCGGAGCGCCAGCGGCACGGCCTTCTCCAGCACCTCGTTGATCTGGTCGCCATAGCCCTCGTTGACGCCCGTGCGCAGGGCGTGCAGGCCGAATCCGACGTGCCGGGACTCGTCGCGGCACATCGCCGTGAAGGCGGTCTTGATCCCGTTGAACAGGTCGATGTCGCGCAGCGCGTGGACGAGCACGCGCTGTCCCACGAGTGCCAGTACTCCCTCGGTGATGAGGTGGAACAGCGTCACGGCCTGCAGCCACTGGCCGTAGTTCATCGGACGTTCGTGCAGTCCCCGTACGATGTCCGATTCGAGCATGCTGAGCTCGGCGTGTGCGGGCGTGCTGAGGTTCCAGGCTTCGGTGAGCATGGCCCGCGGGTTCTCGCTCATGCCCATGACTTCCTCACCGAGGCGGAAAACCGCCCGGGTGTGGCGCGTCTCGTCGGCGATCTGTGTCCCGAGGAAGAGGGAGTACTCCTCGTCGGGCGAACCGGTGAGGATCGGGCCGAGCATGTCGAGGCCCGTGTACTCGCCGATGATGAACGTGGCGATGGCGTTCTCGATCATCGTGCGCACCCCTTGGGGTACGCGCGGGTCGGCGAGCATCTCGTGGTCCATACCGAGGGAGATGTCCTCGGCCGACCACTGCTGGCGTTCCCACCTTTGGTACAGCTCAACGGGTTTTGGCTTGCGGCCGGCCACCAGATCGGCGTGCCGCAGGACGTCCGAGGACGGCAGCGCGGCCAGGTCGCCGAGCCGTGCTTCGTCCACGAGCAGAGTGCTCCAGCGGTTCAAGTCAGTCCTCCAGTGTGGAAGGCGAGCGGTGTCGGACGTCGACGACGCGTGAGAACGGGCCGCCGGACGGACGAACGGGTCGTGGCCGGACGCGCTCGAAGAAGAACTGGAGACGATGCCGTGTCGCCTTCCATCGCGGGGAGCGCGACGAAAGGCCGATGTGAACCGAACGTGATTGAAGGTAGTACCGCCTTAACTCGGCCGTGTGAACGTTCGTCGAGAAGTTTGCAGTAGGGAATCCTCGGTGCTACCGACTGTGTCGGCGAGTGGATGTCGAGGCGCCGGGGCACCCGTCAGCTCGCGGCGCCCGTTAAGGCGCTGTGAGCTGAGCGTGCGACCGATCCGAGCGCAGCCATCCGAAAGTCGGTGGTGTCCTGCGATTCGGTTGACACCCGCGTGCGGTCGCGGCAACCTCGCCGGCATCGCACTGATTTGCGGGCAGCACAGGCTGCCTCGCGAGGGGGCTGCGTGCGGCCATCGCTCGAATTCGAACCGGGACCATTGCCCGATGTGGACCGAACGCGCACAGCTGGGGAGCTTCGAGGTGCGCGGCAGGGCGAACACCTCAGACAACGAGACAATTTGTCGTAGCAATCTTCGGCGAAGCCGGAGAAGAACCTCATAAGGCACGACCGTGAAGTGTGACCGGTGTTTTTCCGGCGCATTCCTCGTCGTGTCATCAGGTCGTGCAATCAGGTGGTCAGTCCTTGTAGAGACGACACAGCACCGGAAATGGTGTACGAAACGACGCGAGGTGACCGGCATGGGGGTTTTCCGATGGTAAGAAAAATGTGCGTTCTCCGGTTTCCCGGTGAGAACGACTATCAGCTGGTCGAGTCGTGGTTGCGGCCGCTCTCGCCGACCAGCGCGCTGACGGGCGACACCCACGAGGTGGTGACCGCGGAGGCGGTGCGCGAGCTCAACGAGAGCGGCAAGGTGCGGTATCTGATGGTCGTGACCGACGACGGGGCTCCGGTCGGCGTCGTGAACTACCGGACGTCGGGTACGGCGGGGTCCTATGTGATCGGGGGTGCCATCGGTGACCCCGAGAAATGGAACGGCGGGGCGGGTGCGGATGCACTGGGGCAACTCGTCGATTTCCTTTTTCACGAACTCAACGCGCACCGGGTGGAGTTCAGCACGGCCTCCTACAACAAGCACACCCTGGCGATCCTCACCAAAGGTGGCTTCGTCCTCGAAGGTGTGCTGCGCGACTACTACTTCATGGACGGCATGTACCACGACCGCACCGTGTGGTCGATCCTGCGCGACGAGTTCTACGAGGGCGCCGCAGCACACGCCGATCAGTTCCCGGTCGAGGACCTCGTGCCGGAGAAGGACAAGCGACAGGCGCAGGAGGCGCTCGCGAAGTACCTCGCCTCGGACCCGCCGACCTCGCTGACCAGCTTCGGCGACCGCATCGCCCGCGTGCGGCCGTACTGATTCCGGCAGGAGGACGTCCGATGAATCCGCTCGCGCAGCTCTACACGCTCGCAGATCCCGTGTTCTTCGAGGATCCGGCCCGATGGCGGCCGGACGGCGCGGCTTTTCCGCTGGCCATGCAGGCCCCTCCGGAGGGGTGGAAGCGGGGTGGTTCCGACGGCTGGGTGTCGCTGCGACCGGAGTCCGTCCGGCTGCCGCCGCAGGGATGGAAGATCCACATCAGCGCGACGCCGGCCAACGCCGAGGAGGCGGTCCGGGTGGCCGCCGACTACTGCTTCCGCAACGGCATCACGTTCAAATTCCTCGGCGGCAGCAACCTGGTCAGGGCCTTCGGCCTCAAGTACGCGCCCAGAGCGGCGAGCGGCAAGGTCGTCACTCTCTACCCGGTCGACGATCACCAACTGACGACGTGTCTCGAAGACCTGGACGCCGAACTCGCAGGGAACACCGGCCCGTACATCCTCAGCGACCTGCGGTTCTGCAGTGGGCCGCTCTACGTCCGCTACGGCGGTTTCGCGAAACGCTTCTGCGTGACCGACGAGGGCGAGCGGGTACTGGCGATCGAGCGGCCGGACGGAACACTCGTACCCGACGAGCGGAAGCCGGTGTTCACGGTTCCGGACTGGGTGTCGGTGCCCGACGTGCTCCGGCCGAGTCTGGAACGGCGCAACGCGACCGGCGCCACCCTGGATTACCGCGTCGTCGAGGCGCTGCACTTCTCCAACGGCGGCGGGGTGTATGTGGCCAGGCGTAACACCGACGACACGGAGATCGTGCTCAAGGAGGCGCGCCCGCACGCGGGCCTGAGCGACGCCGACACCGATGCCGTCGGCCGGATGGACCACGAGATCTGGGCGTTGCGGCGGCTCGCCGGTATCGACGGCATTCCCGCGGTCCACGAGGTGACCACCGTGTGGGAGCACCAGTTCGTGGCGATGGACCGGGTGCCCGGCATGACGCTGCAGCAATGGCTCGCGCGGCACTATCCGTTGATCGGCGCGGCAGGCGGGGAGGCCGAACGTGCCGCCTACGTGCAGCGGGCCGAGCGCATTCACGCCAACGTGAAACGCCTGATCGAACGGATCCACGAACGCGGCGTTGTGTTCGCCGATCTCCATCCCGCCAACATCATCGTCGACGAGAACGACGAGGTGGGGCTCGTCGACTTCGAGGCGGCGTTCGAGGCGGGCGCGGGCCGGACGCAGCACATGGGGCACGCAGGCTTCACGTCGGCCACGGCCCTCGACGAGGACATCGACCGCAACGCGCTCGCGATCCTCCGGCTGTGGTTCTACCTGCCGCTGACGAGCGTGCTCGCGATCGCGCCCGACAAGCTGGACGCGCTGGTCGAGGTCGCCGCGGAGCTGTTCGACCTGCCGGCCGATTTCGCGACATCGATCACCGCCGCGGCGAAACGCGCCCCGGCGTCGCCGGCCTCGCCGGTGTCCGCGTTGCCGCGGGGCACGCCGGAGCCCGCCGACCGTCGTTGGCGCGACTCCGTCGCCGCCGCGATCACGGTCAGCGCGGAACCGGACCGGACCGACCGGCTCTTTCCCGGCGACACCGAGCAGTTCGTCACGGGCGGTGCCGGCTTCGCCCACGGTGCGGCCGGCGTCCTGTGGTCGCTGCAGGTGACGGGCTACGACGTCGACGAGGAACATCGGCGCTGGCTGCTCGAACGTGCCGACGAACCCGTGGCGGCGCCGGGGTTCCTGGACGGGGCGCACGGGATCGCGTACGTGCTCGACGAGTTCGGTCACCGGGACGCGGCGGCCGCGCTGATCGACCGTTCGGCCGAGGCAGTCGACCAGATGCGTGATGTGAGCTACATGAGCGGCCTGGCCGGGGTGGGGCTGCACTTGCTTCACCTGCACGGGAAGTATGGCTCGACCGGAAGCGGCCGCAGCGGCGACCGGCTGTCCGACGCCCTCCGCATCGCGCTGCGGCTGGAGGAGGCGGTGGCCGACGGGCGGGCACACGGCGTCGACAGGCCACCGGGCCGGCTCGGCCGTGCGGCGGATTCGGGAACCCACGGCGGTCTGATCCGAGGCTGGTCCGGACCCGCGCTGTTCTTTCTGCGGCTGTTCGAGGCGACCGGTGACAAGGGCTGGCTGGACACGGCGATCGCGGCGGTGCATCGGGATCTGCGGCTGTGCGTCGCCGACGAGGCCGGCAGCTGGCAGGTCGACGGCGGATTCCGGCGCCTGCCGTATCTGGACGTCGGTTCGGCGGGAATCGCCGTCGTAGTGGACGAGATTCTCCGGCACGTCGACGACGACGAACTCGAAGCTGCGGTGGCACCGCTCGTCTCGAGCTGTCACAGCGACTTCGTCATGGACGCAAATCTCTTTCACGGACGCGCCGGACTTATGGGCGTAAATGCTCGACTCGACCGCGGTCGTCCGGGTACAATTGATTCCAGGCAGACGGAAAGCCACCTCGAACGTTTGAGTTGGCACGCGCTTGCCTATCGTGGACATGTTTCTTTTCCCGGTGACGGATGTTCCCGCTTGTCCATGGATTTCGCAACTGGTAATGCGGGCGTCTTGGTTGCCGCGGCTTCCGTGGTGGATGAGAGTGTTCCGCTTCTTCCCTTCCTGTCCGTATGAGCATCGGGCCACCAGTGGGTTCGATGATTCGCGCGGCTGGGAAATATCAGAAAGGTGATTAGCATGGCTGTTCTGGACCTTCAGGCTCTGGAGACCTCGGCCGCGGAGGCGCAGCTTCCGGGTAGCACCGTCAGCAACAACTGCTGACGAATTTCTCCAGTAGATCCGCCCGCACTGGGCGGGAAACTTGTCGGAAATACTAGAAAGGTGATTAGCATGGCTGTTCTGGACCTTCAGGCTCTGGAGACCTCGGCTGCCGAGGCGCAGCTTCCGGGTAGCACCGTCAGCAACAACTGCTGACGAGCTTCTCCAGTGGTGCACTTCGACGCGAAGTGCTCTGTGGGAAGTAGGCATCGACACGGTGACCGGTGTTGCCGATCTGCGCTCGCACGGCCCGGAGAATCCGCTGCCGCTTGCGCAGCCTCCGGCCGGACGCACAGCTCGGCCCGTATCGACCGTGACTGATGTCGCCGTTGCCGGGGAGGCCTCGACCTCCCCGGCAACGGGTCCTTTCCGGTGTGGACATCCGACCGATGCGGGCGTCCACACCGGACCCTTGTGCCCGCGCGGGTGGTGGAAGTCGGAGGAGTGGCTTGACTCAGGCGACCTCGTCGTCGGGCGGCTCGGCTCGTACGGGCCGACACCGACCGGCGGACGGGCGACGGCCGGTCTCCCACATCCTTGCGGACTTCTCCGTCACCGGCCACCGTATCGACGCCAGGGGAGCGCGCAGGGGTGTCGAGTACGGCGGCCGGCACCGCACACCACATCGGCGCGGCGGGTACATCGCGATGCAGATCGCCTTCGCGATCAACCTGGCGGGCAACGCCATCGGCGCCGCCGGGTTCCCGATCTTCGTGCTCGACAGCACCGGCGACCTCGCGCTCACCGGATGGATCGTCACGGTGTCGATGGTCGGCTCGATCATCACGGGCGTCGTCGCCGGTCCGCTCATCGACCGCGCGGGGCTACGCGTCTCCTGGATCTTCTCCATCGTCGTCGGGACCACCCTGACCGCACTCACGTACGTGCTGTTCGTCTCAGGCGTGCTCGCTCCCTGGCTGCTGCTCGGTATCTCGTTCCTGCGCAACTCGGCCGACGAACCCGGGCGGGTCGCCACGTTCGGGCTGCTCCCGACCCTGGCCAAACAGGCCGGTCACTCGCTCGAGAGCGCCAACGCCACGCTACGGTCGATGAACGCCCTCGCGACGATCTTCGGTCCCATGGTCGCCGGTGGCATCGTCGCGGCGTTCGGCAGCCCGTGGGTGCTCGTCGTCGACGCGGCAGCGGGCGGCCTCGCGGCGGTGATCGTCATCGTCTTCCTGGCGGTTCCGGGAAGCGCGGCGGCGGAGAAGGGACGAACCGCCGCCGATCTGCGCACTTATCGGCAGCAGTTCGTCGTGGCCGTGCGGTTCTTCCGCTACGACAAACTGCTGTTGTCGCTGATCATCACGACCACGATCCTGGCGACCCTCGACAGCGCCGTGGGAACCATCGGGCTGACCGGCTACGCCTCGGACATCCTCGACGATGCGGCGTGGTACGGCGGTCTGGTCAGCGCCTTCGGCATCGGTTCGCTCATCGGGACGATCACCTACGGTGTCATCGGCGCACGGCTGCCGCGACGAGCCACGTATTTGGCGGCATATCTCGGTTTCGCGGCCATGCTGTTGCTGCTGACCGTCCAGGTTCACGTCGCGGCGGCGCTGGCCATCATGGTCGTCGGCGGTATTATGATCAGCCCGATCGACCTGTTGTACCTGCAAGTCCTGCAGGAACGCGTACCCGAGCGCATCTTCGGCTCGGTGACGAGCATCGTCACGACGATCGTGTCCGGTCCGGGCCCGGTCGGTGTCGCGATGCTCACCTGGCTTCTCGGAGCGGCGGGTACGCGAACCACGTTCGTGGTAATTGGATGTTGCTATCTGCTGATAGCCGTCGTGCTGTTCTTCGTCCGACCGTTGCACCGGCTGAAACGGCCACGGTTCGACGACGCACAGCCGACACAGCCGATCATGATCGGAACACTGACACGATAGATTGCCGCGTACAGGGCGGTCATCGAACGTTAATGGAGGATGTATGAGTGCCAACGTGAAGTCGTTGTTCATCGGTGCGGGAATGCTGATCGTGGGCCTGGTGCTCAGGTTCACCACCGAAGGCGTCGAGACGCCGGTGGTCACATTGACGAAGGTCGGCCTCGTGCTGGCCATTCTCGGCGCCGCCGAGCTGGTCATCACCGGTGCGTGGATGCTGTTCGGCTCCAAGGACAAAGACAAGGAGAAGGATCAGGTCGAGGGCCACTGACGCGGCCGGCCGCGGCCGTGCGAATCGGACACATCGAGCATCGGTAGGGCCGTAAGTATGGGACTCGACCCCGAACTGCCGGGCAGGAACGCCACCTGGGCGTTCCTGCCGGACCGCATCGAGATCGTCTATTCCAGCAGCAGCGGGATTCCGCGGTTGTTGCGGCGTATCGGACAGCGGTCGGTGCCGCTCGCGGCGATCGCGCGGGCCGCAGTCATGCACGGCGACGGTGCTCCGGTGTTGTCCCTGCGCATGCATCCGGGAGCGGACCCGCACACCGAGGTCGCCGCGGGACAGCTCGCCGAGGACTCGGAGCTGTACCGCCTCGAACTCGACCGTGGCCAGTCCGACCTGGCGGAGTACTACGCCGAGCACATCCGGCTGCTGACCGAGCAGCACGCCACCACGTGGTCCGAATCGGACGGATTCCTGCTCGGTGCGGAGCCGCCGCCGCTGCATCTGCGGTGCTTCGACGCCGATGCCCATCTCGACGCCGACAACCTGCACCTGCGGTGGAACGCCGATGCGACCCCGGAGAAGCGCGCCGGTGGCGACCGCACGTATCCGCTGGCGGATCTGCGGGATGTCGAGTGGGTGCGGCCGGGTGCGTTCAGCGGACAGCTGTCGGTACGGGTGAAGGGTGAATCCGGGGACCGGCCGCCCGCTGAGGAGGATCCCACGACCGTTCTTTTCGGTTTGGGTTGTGGCACCGTCGCCGACTCTCTACCATTCGGTGCATCACTTCTTGCCGGCATGCGGCGCCATGCGGCGCCCGCGTCGTCCGGAGCGTTGAGCGGCGGTCGGAGGACCGCCCTCGATGCCGGACCGCAGGAATCCCGCCTGGCGACATCGGTCGACGAGATCGCGAACGCCATTCGTGAGCTGGGATCGCTCAAGGAAGCCGGTCTGCTCGACGACGCCGAGTTCCAGCGCAAGAAGCAGGAGTTACTGGACCGGTTGTGACCGGAGCGCGCCTCCGGAAACGACTATTACTGGAGGCTGTGTCGGTGTCCGACGCGATGTACTTTCCGGGACTCGTCCCGACGAAATTCTCGGCCGTCGAGACGTTTTTGCGTGAGAACGAGTTCGCGCAGAAACGCATCCGGGTAGCCGACGAGGTGGTCGGCTACCCGGTTCTCGAGGCCTACGAGAAGGCCGACGTCTACGACTGGGAAGTGTTCGAGGTCGGCTTCATGGCGCTGACCCTCGCGCTGGCGGACTGGACGACCGCCAATCTCGGACTCCGGCCGGTGGTGTCGGGCGGGCAGAGTTTCGGTGCGCTCGCCGCGGCCGTCCACACCGGCTCGTTGTCCTATGAGGACGTCCTCACGCTGGTCCAGCGGAGCACCAAGGTCGAGGTCGACTACTTCGAGTCGCAACCGGAACCGCTCGGGTGCTTCTTCTTCTACCGCATGGATTCGGCTGCGGTGGACGATCTCGTCGCCGAGTTCCGGGCAGCGGGCCGCGACGTGGAGGTGTCGATCTATCTGGACAACACGGTGCACGCCGTGTCCGGTCCGATCGCCGACCTGGAAGTGCTGCGCGAGCGCGTGCGCGAGGAAGGCGGGTTCCCGTTCTACCTCATGAACCGCTCGGAACACTGCTCGTCCGTCGGACCGCTGCGAGCCCGGCTGGAGGAGGAGGTCTACCGCCACTACGCCTGGCAGGCGCCGACCGTGCCGATGCTCTCCGACGTCACCGGTGAGCTGCTCACCGACGGACACGCCGTCATGACCGATCTCCTCGACGGCTGGGTGACACCGGTCCGCTGGTCGACGGTGGTCGACGGGATGCGCTCCAGCGGTGCCCGCCGCGTCGTCATCGTCGGCCCCCGGAACATGTTCGCGCGGATCACCAACAACGTGATGCCGACCGCGGTGGTGACCCCCAAGGTCGCCGACGACTTCGCGACCGACGGTTTCACGATGCCGGCACCGCTGGAGGTGACGGCATGACCGGCCGGACGGGTTCGCGATCCGCGACGTACGACGGTGCCTGGCACGCGGTCGTCGACTTCCTCCGCACCGCGGGAGTCGACGTGATGACCGGCCTGCCGTCCGACGATCTCGCACTCCTCGACGCGTTGGACTCGGATTCGCCGCGGCTGGTCGTGTGCCGGGACCAGCGCAACGCGGCGTTCATGGCGACCGGGTACGCGCTGCAGGCAGGGTCGCCGGGAGTGTGTGTGGTCGGCAAGGGGCCGGCCGCGACCAACGTGATGACCGGGGTGCTCGAGGCCAAGTTCAGTGGAGCGCCGCTGCTCGTGATCGGCACCGGCACCGCGACCGACCGGCGGAGCGGCACGGCGTTCCAGGAGCTGGACCAGATGTCGGTGCTCGATCCCGTGGTCGCCTGGTCGGAACGGGTCGACAGCGCGGCCCGCTTGGTGCCGGCCCTCGAGCAGGCGTGGCGCCGCGCGCAAGGCCCGCCGAGTGGCCCGGTGTACCTGGAACTGCCCGAACAGCTGCTGACCGAGCAGATCACCCGCGGCCGGCCGTGGCAGACCGACATCGAACCGGCCGGCGGGGTGCGATTCGACGACCGCAGCCCGGTGGTGGAGGCCGTGCGTCGCGCGCGGCGGCCGATCCTGCTGGTCGGTGGCGGAACGCGGCACCGCAATGCCGACGGTGTCGTGGAGCGGTTCGCCGCCGGTCTGGGCGCAGCGGTGTTCAGCACCGCGTCCGGGCGCGGATGCTTCGACGAGGACGACGAGCGTTTCCTCGGTCTGTCCGGCCTGTACCTGCGGCCGGCGGCGGCACAGTTGTGGCGGGACTCCGACCTCGTGGTGACGCTGGGCAGCAGGTTGGAGGAGACGGCGACCTTCGGCTGGCCGGACGTCGCGGACATGCCCCCGGTCGTCCAGGTCAATGTCGACGTCGCCGGCTTCTCGGCCGAATGGGACGGACATCGGGTGCTGGGCGACGTCGGCGACGTCCTGCGGGAGTGGATCCCCGTACTCGAGGGTGCCGAACGGGACGAGGCGTGGCAGGAGCGGATCGCCGAGGCCCGTCGCCGACTGCGCTCGGACGCGGTGGTTCCTGCCGACGGGGAGCCCGCGCCGGGAACGGTGCGGGTCGCTCGGCTGCTGTCGGCTGTGGACAGTGTCGTCCCGCGTGATCGCATTCTCGTGCAGGAGAACGGACTGCAGGACATGTGGTCCTACATCTATCCGTACTACGCGTGCGCGGCCGAGGGCGGCTCGATCGTGCCGTCCGAGCAGACGAGCCTCGGCTTCGGCGCCGCGGGCTCGGGCGGCGTGTTCCTGGCAGCGCAGGGAAAGCCTGTCGTCGCGTTCGTCGGTGACGGCGCTTTCGCGATGGTGCGAGGCGACCTGGCGACCTTCGCGAAGGAACGTCTGGGCGTGCTGTTCGTGGTAATCTGCAACGGCGGATACGGCTGGTTGCAGTCGCAATTGGGCGGGCACAGGCGCGCCGGTGAGCGGTTCTCGTTCATCGCACCCGGCGCTGCCGACGCACCCGGTGACGTCGCGCGGAACTTCGCAGAGGAACGCGACGTCCACCAGGTCGCCGTCACCGACGAGGCCGCGCTCGACGCGGCGTTGACGAAGGCATACGAACGAACCGCAGCCGGTACGGTTTCCGTTGTCCATGTCGCGGTGGATCTGAGCGACGCTCCTCCGGGCATCTCCGACATCGAAGGTGACTTCACAGCACCGGATCCCGCCTGAACCGGCACCGAGGAACGAAGGGCACCGCGATGCTTGAGGAAATTCGGAAACTTCGCCGGCGAGTGGTCGTCACCGGACACGGCGCGGTCACGCCGCTCGCACCGGACGTCGAAGGGACATGGTCGGCGATGCTCGCCGGCCGGTCGGGGGTGCGCCGGGTGCAGTCGCTGGAGGTCGACGACCTGCAGTCGCAGATCGCTGGCGAGGTGCGGGACTTCGATCCGGACGCCTACATCGCCCGCAACGTCAGCAGGCGGATGGACCTGTATGCGCAGTATGCGCTGTGCGCGGCGATCCAGGCCGTGGAGTCGTCGAAGCTGACGATCGACGCGCGGTTGGCGCCGCGTGCCGGGGTGCTGATGGGCAGTGGCTACGGTGCCAACCTGTACAACCAGAGTCTGCCGGACATTCTGCGGGAGAAGGGTCCTCGCCGTATCAGTCCGTTCGCGCAGGTGGCCGGTGCGATCGACAACCCGGTGGGCGAGATCAGCATGCAGTTCGGCGTGAAAGGGCCGACCCGGGCGCTGAGCACCGCGTGTGCGACCGGCAGCGACTCGGTGGGCGAGGCGGCGCGGTGGATCCAGCTCGGCGTCGTCGACGCGGCGATCGCGGGCGGTGCGGACAACTGCATCACGCGCATCGATCTCGCGGCCAGCGGCAACGCGAAGGCGCTGTCGACCCGTAACGACGCTCCGCAGCGGGCCTCCCGCCCGTTCGACGAGGAGCGCGACGGTTTCGTGATGAGTGCGGGTGCGGGCGCGGTCGTGCTGGAAGAGGCCGAACACGCGATGCGACGGGGCGCGCACATTCTGGGCGAGGTGGTCGGATACGCGTCGACGTCGGACGCCCACCACTGGACGGCTCCGCATCCCGAGGCGGAAGGCGCGAAGGCCGCGATGCGGGGCGCGCTCGAGGATGCCGGTATCGCACCGGCCGATGTGGACTACATCAACGCGCACGGCACGAGCACGCCGGTGGGGGACGAACGAGAGGTCGCCGCGATCCGCGAGGTCTACGGCGAGCACGCGCCGCGTATCCCGGTGAGCTCGACGAAATCCATGACCGGACACATGATCGGCGCGAGCGGTGCGGTCGAGCTGATCGCCTGCATGCTGGCGATGCGGGACGGCGTGGTGCCGCCGACGATCAACTGCGAGCATCCGCTGGACGAGGAGATGAACTTCGTGCCGACCACGCCGCAGCATCGCGACACACGGATCGCGATGAGCAACTCGTTCGGCTTCGGCGGCCGGAACGCGGTGCTCGTCGTGCGGCGCTGGGAGGCCGAGGGCGCATGAACGCGGACACGGGATTGCTGGCGGGCAAGCGGATTCTGATCACCGGTGTGATCACCGAGACCTCGATCGCGTATCAGGTCGCGCGGGTCGCGCAGGAGCAGGGCGCGCAGGTCGTGCTGACCGGCTACGGCCGGGTCTCGCTCGTGGAACGGATCGCCACGCGGCTGCCGCAGCCCGCGCCGGTCGTCGAGCTGGACGTCACGGACCCGGCCGATCTCGCCGCGTTGCCCGGCAGGGTGCGTGAGCACGTCGACGGCCTCGACGGAGTGGTCCACTCGGTCGCTTTCGCCCCGGAAGCCTGTTTCGGCGACTTCCTGGCGGCGGAATGGAGCGACGTCGCACCGAGCCTGCACGTCTCGGCCTATTCGATGAAGGCCCTCGCCGTGGCGGTGCGGCCGCTGCTGTCGCGGGGGAGTTCCGTCGTGGGAATGGACTTCGACGCCAGGGTGGCGTGGCCGGACTACGACTGGATGGGCGTGGCGAAGGCCGCGCTGGAGTCGGTGACCAGGTACCTGGCACGGGAACTCGGACCCTCGGGAGTGCGGGTCAACCTGGTGGCCTCGGGGCCGTTGCGGACCATGGCGGCGAAGTCGATCCCCGGGTTCGCCGAGCTGGACACCGACTGGGACCGTAAGGCCCCGCTCGGCTGGGACGCCGTCGACGGCACCGGCGTGGCGAAGTCGGTGTGTGCGGTCCTGTCCGATTGGCTGCCGACCACGACCGGCTCGATGGTGTGGGCCGACGGGGGCGTGCACGCGGTCGGCAGTTGAGACACGGTGCGGCGCGCCCGGCGCGCCGACTGTCACGCGCCGCTGACCAGGGCGGATGCCCGTCCGGGTGAGAGCGCGTAAGTTATTCTTGATTCATTCAAGATTTTGCGGCAGACTGGCCGCCGTGCCTACGACCACGGATCTCGAACAGCTGCTGCGCGGGGCTTCCCTGCGTGTCACCCGTCCGCGGGTGGCGGTGCTGTCCGTGGTGCACGAACATCCCCACGCCGACACCGATTCCGTCATCGGACACGTGCGTGAGGAACTCGGTGAGGTCTCCCATCAGGCTGTCTACGACGTGCTGCGCGCGTTGACGGCCTCCGGACTCGTCCGGCGTATTCAGCCCATGGGTTCCGTCGCGCGGTACGAAACGCGCGTCGGGGACAACCATCACCACGTCGTGTGCCGCTCCTGCGGCCGGATCGCCGACATCGACTGCGCCGTCGGCGAGGCTCCGTGCCTGGAGGCCTCTGACGACCACGGCTTCACCATCGACGAGGCCGAGATCATCTATTGGGGCGTGTGCCCCGACTGTTCCGCAGTTAGTTCCTGATCAACGCTGATCCACCTGAAGGGATTTCCATTGTCCGAGAGCAACGAAGCGGCCGCGGGCGGCTGCCCCGTCCTGCACGACCAGGGTCTGCCGCACCCGACTCAGGGTGACAGCAACACGGTGTGGTGGCCGAACAAGCTCAACCTGAAGATCCTGGCCAAGAACCAGCCCGCGTCCGACCCGATGGACGACGACTTCGACTACGCCGAGGCGTTCGCGTCCCTCGACCTGTCGGCGGTCAAGAAGGACATCGCCGACGTCCTCACCGACTCGCAGGACTGGTGGCCCGCCGACTTCGGCAACTACGGCCCGCTGATGATCCGCATGGCCTGGCACAGCGCCGGCACCTACCGGGTCAGCGACGGCCGCGGTGGCGCCGACGGTGGCCAGCAGCGGTTCGCCCCGCTCAACAGCTGGCCGGACAACGTGAGCCTCGACAAGGCCCGCCGGCTGCTGTGGCCGGTCAAGAAGAAGTACGGCAAGAAGATCTCGTGGGCCGACCTGATGGTCCTCACGGGTAACGTGGCGCTCGAGACGATGGGCCTGAAGACCTTCGGCTTCGCAGGCGGCCGGGTCGACGCGTGGGAGCCGGACACCGACGTCTACTGGGGTTCGGAGACCACGTGGCTCGGCAGCGACCAGCGGATCTCCGGCGGTGAGGAGAACCGCGAGCTCGAGCAGCCGCTCGGCGCGACGCACATGGGCCTCATCTACGTCAACCCGGAGGGCCCGGAGGGCAAGCCGGACCCGGTCGCCGCCGCACGCGACATCCGCGAGACGTTCGGTCGGATGGCGATGAACGACGAGGAGACCGTCGCCCTCATCGCCGGTGGGCACACGTTCGGCAAGACCCACGGTGCCGCTCCCGACTCCAACAACGGCCCCGACCCCGAGGCTGCCCCGCTGGAGGCACAGGGCCTCGGCTGGAAGAACAGCCACGGCACCGGTGTCGGCCGCGACGCCATCACCAGTGGTCTCGAGGTCACCTGGAGCCCGACGCCGACCCAGTGGAGCGGCTGGTTTTTCCACAACCTCTTCGCCTACGAGTGGGAGGTCTACGAGGGCCCGGGCGGCGGCTGGCAGTGGCGCCCCACGAACGGCATGGCCAACAACACGGTCCCCGACCCGGAGACCGGTGAGCTCAACCGCCAGCCGAGCATGCTCACCACGGACCTGTCGCTGAAGGTCGACCCGATCTACGAGCCGATCTCCCGCCGGTTCATGGAGAACCCGGACGAGTTCGCCGACGCCTTCGCCCGCGCGTGGTTCAAGCTGACCCACCGCGACATGGGGCCGAAGGACCGCTACGTCGGCCCTGAGGTCCCGTCGGAGGACCTGCTCTGGCAGGACCCGATCCCGAAGCCGGAGTACGTGCCGAACGAGGCCGACGTGGCCGAGCTCAAGGGCAAGATCGCCGACACCGGCCTTTCGGTGTCGGAGCTGGTCTCCACCGCGTGGGCCGCCGCGTCGACGTTCCGCGGCAGCGACAAGCGCGGCGGTGCGAACGGTGGCCGGATCCGTCTCGAGCCGCAGGTCAACTTCGAGGTCAACGAGCCGGAGAAGCTCAAGCCGGTGTTGAAGAAGCTGGAGGAGGTCCAGACCTCGTTCGGCAAGCCCGTCTCGTTCGCCGACGTCGTGGTCCTGGCCGGTGTCGTGGGCGTCGAGAAGGCGGCCAAGGCCGCGGGCGTCGACGTCACGGTGCCGTTCACCCCGGGCCGCGGTGACGCCACGGCCGAGCAGACCGACGTCGAGTCGTTCTCGCACTTGGAGCCCCGCAACGACGGGTTCCGCAACTACTACGGCAAGGGCAACGCGTTGCCCGCCGAGTACGCGCTGATCGACAGGGCGAACCTGCTCACGCTGACCGCGCCGGAGATGACCGTGCTGCTCGGCGGTCTGCGGGTGCTGGGCGCCAACTACCAGGACTCGAAGCATGGTGTGCTGACGTCGAAGCCGGAGGTGCTGACCAACGACTTCTTCGTGAACCTGCTCGACATGGGCACCGAGTGGGAGCCCACCACCGACGCCTCCGAGGAGTTCGCAGGCAAGGACCGCGCGACCGGCGAGACCAAGTGGACCGCCAGCCGCGTGGATCTGCTGTTCGGCTCGAACTCCGAGCTGCGTGCGGTGGCCGAGGTGTACGCCGCCGACGACGCGAAGCAGAAGTTCGTCGCGGACTTCGTCGCGGCGTGGGACAAGGTCATGAACCTCGACCGGTTCGACGTCACGGCCTGATTCCGGCCTGACAGCGAAGGCGACGGCCCGTCGCCGGGGACTGACCCCGGCGACGGGCCGTTTCGCGTCCCGCGGGCCGCCGACGGCTCGGTTGTCGCCTCGGTCGCCTCGGTCGTCGCGCCGCCTCAGCCGTCGCCGGAGCCCTGTTCGTGTTCCTGGTACTCGGCGCGCCGGCGGCTCTCCCGGTAACCGTAGGCCGCCTGCCGCACGGCCTGGTCGGTCTCCAAACTCGACCCCAGCGCGCCCGCGATCCCGCCGAGCGTCGTGAACGCCCACGCCACGGCCAGATACGTGCCGACATCGGTTTCGCTGCCGAGCATGCTCGTCAGCAACGATGCCGGCAGGATCAGCCACGCCAGCACGAAGTTCACGACGAACAGGATCGCCAGCAGCACGACCACGCCGATGACCAACGTCAGCAGCGTCGAGGCGTTGTACAGCCGCGCCAGCTCCGGATCCGAGCGGGTGTCCCCGCGCTTCTCCCACAGGTTGTGCGCCGCGATCAGCCACGCCACGAGCGCCGCGATCGCCGTTGCCGTCGTCAGCACCTTGAACCCGGTGTTCAGCTGATCGCCGACCATCCAGATCGTGCTCGACGACAGTCCGAACGCACTCGTCGCCACCGCGGCCGCCAGCGCCCGCGACAGGCCGAACACGAGGCGCCACGGCCGGTTGGTTCGCACCATGCCCGTCAGCAGCCGCAGCCTGCCGCGTCGGCCCGGCGTCACGTACCGCACGTCGAGGTGACTGCCCTCCGTTTCGACCGCTTTGCGGCGAATGGGTGCGAGCACCCCGAGCGCCCGGCTGCTGAGGCCGTGCCGCCGCTGCTCCCGCACCTGTCCCGGTTCGTCCCGCCCGTGATCGTCGCGGAGCTCGTCGAGCACCTGTCGGATCACCTGGTGGACCCTTCTGCGGGTCTGCAGGCCGCCCATGCCCGGGACCGACACGACCGCGACACCGCGATCGTGATCGATGTCCGCGACGACGGGGCCCTCCTCCGACCGCACCGGAAGGTCGGTGATGCAGATGGCGTAGGTCCATCCGCGCGAGTCGCATTTGTGTGCGGTTTGGTCGAGGATCTCCGCGGTGCCCTTGAGCGTGGCCGTCACCGGATCGGCGTCCACCTCGAAGCGCCATTCGCCGTCCAGTTCCTCCGGCAGCGACTCGGCCAGGTAAGCGGCGATCGTCTCCGGCATGTCCGGATCCGCGATCAGGCCGAGCACGGTGACCCGCTCCGGGGAGTGGTCGTCGGCCTCGGAGTGGGTGTCATCGCTGGATCGAGACGGCACTGGTTTTCCTGCTTTCACGGTCGGTGTCGAAGCGGCGCTGGGGCATACCACTCGCGCGGCCGATCGTAAACCGATGGGACCAGCCGGTCCGGCGATCGAGCGGCCTGCCGCGGCGGCCGATATCCACCATGACAGTTGATCATCGAGCCCGCGCGCCGGACCGGCGCAGGCGGGCGCCGACGAGGAGGAGTGAACGTGACGAGACGATCGGTGCGGGCGGCCGCGACCCTGGCGTGTGCGGTCGCGATGGGCGGCCTGACCGCGGGAACGGCAGCTGCCGCAGTACCCGGAGCCGCCTCACCCGGAGCAGGCACGGGCGAGGAACCCGCGCTCGTGCACGCGAACGCCGTCAACGAGTGTCGGCTCAACGTGCGCACCGGTCCGGACCCGAGCGCATCGGCGCTGACCACGCTGACCTGCGACAACTACACGACGTGCAGCAACGCGGGCGGGGCCGAACCCTGCGGGCCGTACGTGACCGGCGGCACCTACAGCTGCGTCGGAGCCGACGGCGCCCAGGTCACGGACAACCGGTGGGCACAGGTGGCCTACCGCGCTCCCGAGGCGGCCTACGTGGCCGTGGCGTGCGCGGAGTTCCGAGAGGTGTAACCGCCGCAGGTGAGGACGGGCGAGCCTGAACCCGCGGTCGTGGCCGTGGGTTCAGGCGGCTGCGGCGAAATCGTCGTTGATCGACACGACCAGCCTGCCTGCCGCGGCGAGCAGCGACGCGGCGATGCCCGCCCGGTAGCCGGACTTGCAGTGCACCCACACCTCGCCCGCGGGGACCTCGTCCATCCGCTCCAGCAGCTCGTGCAGCGGAATGTGCACGGCATCGTCGATATGCCCTTCGTCCCATTCGGACCGGCGCCGCACGTCCAGCACGTTCACGCGCCGGTGGTGGCGGACCTGGGCCAGGTCGGCGAAGCACGCGGTCTCGAACGAACGCAGCTCATTGCCGAACGCCCATTCCCGCACGTTGCCGGTCGCGGCGGCCTCGAGCCGGTCGATCCCGATGCGGACGAGTTCCCGCTGGGCCTCGGCGATCTGCTCGGGCGTCTCGCCGAGCAGCGTCAGCGGCGTGCCCCACGGCAACAGCCAGCCCAGATAGGTCGCGAACGCGCCGTCGATGCCGAAGTTGAGGGTGCCCGCGACGTGCCCTGCGGCGAACGCCGTCCGCGTGCGGAGGTCGACGACCCACTCGCCGGCGTCGATGCGGCGCCGCAGCTCGGATGCGTCGGCGCGGTGCGGGGGAGTCAGGTCGGGTTCGGACGGGCCCGCCAGGTTGGCGGGCTCCATGTGCGCGTAGTAGGCCGGATACACGTCCAGTCCGGCGAGCAGGGTCTCCACGTAGGAGCGCTCGTCGACGGTGAGAGCCGGGTTGACGCGCTTCTCGTGCCCGATCGTCGATGCGTCGCCGGACGTCGGGGTGGCGGAGCAGAAACTGCCGAAACCATGGGTCGGCAGGACCTGCGTGTCGTCGGGCAACTCGGCCGCCAGCCGGTGGGCCGAGGCGTGCTGGGCGTGTGCGAGGTCCTCGGTGTGCTCCGGTCCGAGCAGGTCCGGCCGCCCGGTCGAACCGAACAGCAGCGAGCCGCCCGTGAACACCACCGGACGGTCCTCGTCACGGGTCGCGGCGTAGGACAGGTGCGTGAACGTGTGCCCCGGCGTGGCCAGTGCCCGCACCCGCATCGAGCCGACCTCGACGACGTCGCCGTCCGAGATCGGCGTGCGCTCGAAGGACACCGGGTCGTCGGCGTTGACGTGGTAGGAGGCGCCGGTCAGTCGTGCCAGGGCCAGTCCACCCGTCACGTAGTCGTTGTGGATGTGGGTCTCGAACACGGCCGCCAGGCGGACACCGCGGTCCTCCAGCAACGCGAGCACCCGGTCGATGTCCCGCTGCGGATCGACCGCGAACGCCACCTGCCCGTCGTGCACGAGGTAACTGCGATCGCCCAGCGACGGCGTGTCGATGGTCAGAATCTCCATCTGCGGTGTGCCCTCCCGGTCACTTACTGACAGCGCGCCGGCGGTGCCGGGCCCCTGCCACGAACGGTAGCAGCGGACGACCGCGTTTTCCGTTGTGCCGCTGTGAAATAAGGGCGCTGTGAAATAAGGGCGCTGTGAAATAAGGGCGCTGTGAAATAAGGGCGCTGTGAAATAAGGGCGCTGTGAAGTATGAGATGCCGTGAAATAAGGGCGCTGTGAAATAAGGGCGCTGTGAAATAAGGGCGCCGTGAAGTAGGGATGCTGTGGAGTAGGGCCCTGCGAGGTAGGGGCGCCGTCGAACGGGGCACTCGAAGTAACGCTGCCGTCGAACAGGGGCGCCATGGAACAGGGGCGTCGTCGAGCAGGGGCGCCGTGGAACGGTGCGCGATAACAGGCGCGCGGATGCGTTACGGCGCCAGCACGCAGGGCAGCCGCGGCACAGAGGTTCGCCGCGGCCGTTGCGGCGCCCCGATGCCGGGGCGCCGCCGGCTGCGGCGAACGGGTTCCGGGTCGCTCAGGCGACCGGGGTGCGTGCGACGAGCAGGATCGACTGCCCGAACGGCACGCGCACGTTCTTCTCGATCGTCTTCGTGACGGGCACGACGTAGCGGTCGTACATCGACACCAGCTTCGGGTTCGGCGATCCCGTGCCGCCCTTGCGGACCGCGGCCCACCAGGCGAACGCACCCAGGAAGTTGACCGGCTTGGCCACCTCGGGCGACAGCCCGGCGCGCCGCGCGGCGGCGGTCAGCGTGCGCGGGGTGTAGCGGCGGTAGTGGCCGACCAGGCGGTCGAACTCGCCGTACAACTGCTGGTATCCGGGCACGAACATGATGACCTTGCCGCCCGGCGTCACCGACTTGGACAGGCTGCGCAGCGCCCCGGCGTCGTCCTCGATGTGTTCGAGCACGTTGATCGCCAGCAGCGTCTCGACCGGGTCGGTGAGACGGCCGTTGCCGTCGCCGTCGAACTGCTGCACCTCGACGTCGTTGCGGTCGGCGAAGCGTGACTTCATCTGCTGCACGGCTTCCGGGTCGACGTCGGTGACGACGTAGCGCTCGGCGTCGTGATAGCCCGAGACGAACTCGCCGTCGCCTGCGCCGATCTCGAGCACGGAGCGTCCGGCGTACGGCCGGATCAGTTCGCGCTGGTACTCGAGGTAATTGGGCTTGGCGTTGTCGCCTTCGAGGCTGCGGCCCGTCGCCGCGGCGAAGGCGCCGTGGCCCTCCTGGGCCGACCCATCCTGTTCAGCGGCCTGCAGTGTCACACGTTCCCCTTCCGGTTTGCCGGACCCCGGGGGTGGGTTTGTGCTGGTGTTGGAGGTGGAGCGCCGCCAGGAGCGGCGTGCTCGTGCACCCTCAGCGCAGCCGACCCCAGTGCCTGGGCTTGCTTGTCCGTTGCCACTTCGGGTTCCCCACGGTAGGGCATTTTAGTTATCGAACATCACCCAGGTTGATATGTATATGTTATGAATACCTTAACACTTCCCATTGTGGTCGATGACACAGCGCACAGCTTGTGGAGGAGGTGAAGGCGTGTGACTTATGCATGCAGTTATGCATAACGAGGCGGGCGGTCCTGGACATTCCGCACCGGTCGACGGAACGGCACGAAACCGTCACTCTTCGGGCTGCACATCGGGTGGTGTGGACAGGCGCGGCGAACGGGCGCGGTGATGCGACCGGGCACTGCGAACGGGCACTGCGAACGGGCACTGCGAACGGGCACTGCGAACGGGCACTGCGAACGGACTGTGAAGGGGGCGTGACCGGGCGCAGTGGACGGTGGTGCCGGGTCGAGGGGTTGGAACCGGCTTCGGCGCACGGTGAACGGGCCCGTCCTACCGGGGTGCTGTGTCGGGTGGCGCTGTGTGGTCGGGTGGCGCTGTGTGCCGGGGTGTCGTGCTTGAGCGTTGTGGCGGAGTCCTGTGTCCGAGGCTTGTGACCGGGCGCCGTCTTGTGCCAGGGCTCAGTTTTGTGCCAGGGCGCAGTCTTGCGACCGCCACTGTGTTCCCGACCGCCACTGTGTTCCCGGACGCCGTTGTGTTCCCGGAGGCCGTTGTGTTCCCGGGGCGTGACTGCGTTCCCGGGACGTGGGTGTCGAGGCTGTCATGGGGCGGAGCGGGGCTTCCGTGAAGCCGGGCTCGTCTCACGGGTCGGGGGTGCCGGGACGCCGGTCACGGGGCGCAGGTCCGCGGTCGTGTGGCCGGGCCTGCGGGAGGTTCGGGTTCGGGGGTGCGGGGAGCGTGGGTCGATCGGGGCGAGTCGGGCGGGTGTCGGGCGATGCCGGGGGACCACCGCCCGACACCCGCCGGTGTCACGCCGCCTGCGGCGTGGAATCCGCACGCCGGCGACGTGCGAGCTCACGGCGTTCCTCCTGGGTGAGGCCGCCGAAGACGCCGTAGTCGAGACCGTTCTCCAGTGCGTAGGAGAGGCAGCGGTCACGGACGGGGCAGCGCGCGCAGACCGCCTTGGCCTGCGCGGCCTGCTGGGAGCCAGGGCCCATGTCGGATACGGGGAAGAACAGTTCCGGGTCCTCGTCGCGGCAGGCGGCGTTGTGCACCCACTCGAGGCCCTGCGGTCGGTCGAACGTTTCCATGGTGCGGGCGCCCTCCTTTCGCGGCGCGGTTCGGGGTAGGGGTCGAACTCGAATCGTGTGTTCGCCGATTCGTGTCGGCCACCGGTGCGTGTCCGTGACGGCCGCCGCCGGGGCCACCGGAGATTGCCGCGGTTCGCGATCGGGGCACGCGACTGCCCGCGGGCCGTTTTCCGGCGTGGTCGGGGATGAATGCACGAGAACGGGCGAACATCTCGTCCAACGGCTGCGGGGACGAACTTGTTCCACGTTCAACGTCTTCTCCGGAGCGATGTCCGTCACGTGCCGCGTGCGCCACATTCGCTTCCTGCGTTCGTGCGCCGGGTGCATTTCCGGAACGGGCGCACTCGCGGCCCCGGCGGTGGCCGGTGGTGGCGCATACTGAGCGATGTGGACTGGGTACTGCACGTCGATCTCGATCAGTTCATTGCTGCTGTGGAGATCGCGCGTCATCCGGAGTTGCAGGGCGAACCCGTCGTCGTCGGCGGCAAGGGCGACCCTGCACAGCGCGGTGTCGTAGCGACGGCGTCGTACGAGGCGCGCGCGTTCGGCGTGCACTCCGGAATGCCGTTGCGGACGGCCCAGCGGAAATGTCCCGATGCGATATTCCTGCCCTCCGACTCGCCGGCCTACGAAGAGGTCTCGGAACGCGTCATGGCGGCATTGCGGGAACTGCCGGTCGTCGTGGAGGTGGCCGGCTGGGACGAGGCGTTTCTCGGGGCCGACACCGATGATCCCGAAGGTCTCGCGCAGCGCGTCCGCGACATTGTGAGAGAGCGCTGCGGTTTGGAGTCGTCGGTCGGGATCGGCGACAACAAACTGCGCGCGAAGACCGCGACCGGATTCGCCAAGCCGGGCGGAATCCACCGCCTCACGCAGGAGGACTGGTTGCCCGTGATGGCCCACCGGCCCCCGGACGCGCTGTGGGGTATCGGCAGCCGCACGATGGGTAAGCTCGCCGAACTCGGCATCACGACGGTCGGCGAGCTGGCCGCCGCCGATCGCGACCGGCTGGCGGCCAGGTTCGGGCCGACCATGGGCCCGTTCTTCCGCGTGCTGGCCCACGGCTGGGGTGACCGTGAGGTCACCGCCACGCCCTACGTGGCGAAGTCGCGCAGCCGGGAGACGACGTTCCAGGAGAACCTCACCGACCGCGACGCCGCCGATGCGGCCGTGCGCGAGCTCGCGCGGCGTGTCGCCGACGACGTGACCGCCGAGGGACGGCCCGTCGCGCGCGTGGCCGTGAAGGTGCGGTTCGCGCCGTTCCTGACCCGGACCCGCAGCACGACGCTTCCCGAGCCGCTCGACCCGGCTACCGAGGGCGAACGGCCGGGCGAGGAGGAGCCGCGGCGATCGGAGGCGGAGTCACCCGAGCCGCGGGAGTCACCCAGGTCTCCGCAGCCGGAACAGCCTCCGGGACCGGAGTCGCTGGGGGAACCGGAGCCGCCGGGGGTGCCCGAGCTGCGTGCGAAGCCGGAGCGCACCACGGTCGGTGACGAGCTCGAACGCGCCGCGCTGGCCGTGCTGGACCGGTTCGAGTTCGACCGTCCGGTGCGGCTGCTGGGGGTCCGTGCCGAGTTCGTCGAGCCCCCTGCGGCCGGCCGCGAGGAATGAGCTGAGTCACATCTCGGCCGCCGTGACGGCTCTGGGCCCGGTGGGTTCCCCGGAATGTCCGACCGTGCGGATATCCTGCAGTACGGTGCCTTCCCGCCGGGTTCGGTGAACCGGCCCGGTGCCGACGACCCGCACGAGGCGGCCTGCCCGTGGGTGCGCGGAAGCCGCCATCGCATCACGAGACCGGGAGAGACGACCCTGTGACTGCTTCGGCCGAGACCCTGTACGGGGCCGACGATCTGACCCACCTCGAGGGACTGGAAGCGGTACGGAAGCGGCCCGGCATGTACATCGGGTCCACCGACAGCCGCGGCGTGAACCACCTGTTCGCCGAGATCGTCGACAACTGCACCGACGAAGGCGTGGCGGGCCATGCCGACCGCGTCGTCGTCACGCTGCACGCCGACGGCAGTGTCGAGGTGGACGACAACGGCCGCGGCATCCCCACCGACAACCACGCCAAGTCGGGGATCTCGGGCGTCGAGCTGGTGCTGACCCGGCTGCACGCCGGCGGCAAGTTCGGCGGCTCCGGTTACAAGGCTTCGGGTGGTCTCCACGGGGTGGGCGCCTCGGCGGTCAACGCCCTGTCGCTGCGGTTCGACGTCCAGGTGCGACGGGCGGGCAAGGTCCACGAGATGTCCTTCGCGCGCGGCGTCGCGGGCGTGTTCGACGGCGCGGGCCCGAAGGCGAAGTTCACGCCGCAGTCGGGGTTGCGCGTCGCGCGGAAGATGAAGCGCGGTGAGGCCACCGGCACGACGATCCGCTACTGGTACGACGCGCGGTACTTCGAACAGGGAGCCGCGCTCGACGTCGAGCACGTGCGCACCAAGCTGCAGCACACCGCGTTCCTCGTGCCCGGTGTCACCTACGTGCTGCGGACGGCCACCGACGGTGAGGTCGGCACGATCGAGGAAGAGACGTTCCACTACCCGAACGGTCTCGTCGACATGGTCGAGTACCTCGCGCCGACCGGCGACCGCGCGGTGTCCGGAACGATCACGATCGCCGGCGAGGGCACCTACAAGGAGAACGCCGCCGACGAGAACGGCGTCATGCAATCCAATGTGGAGCGCCACGCCGAGGTGGACGTGGCGCTGCGCTGGGGGACCGGCTACGAGCGCACCATCGAGTGCTTCACCAACACCATCCGCAACGTGCACGGCGGTACGCACCGGAAGGGCTTCGACCGGGCGCTGACGAAGTCGCTGCAGGAGGCGATCTCGCGTACCCGGGGGCTGCTCAAGCCGAAGGAGGACCCGCCCACCCTCGACGACATCACCGAGGGCATGACCGCCGTGGTCCACGTGCGCATCCCCGAGCCGCAGTTCACGTCGCAGACCAAGGACGAACTGTCGACCGCGGGCATCACCAAGGTGGTCCAGGGCATCGTGGACAAGGAGATCCGCGCCTGGACCGACAACCGCAGGACCAAGTCCGAGGCCAAAACGGTGCTGCAGAAGATCGTCGACGCCTCCCGGGTACGGATAGCCCAGAAGCAGCAGAAGGACGCCGCGCGGCGCAAGACGGCGCTCGAGGGTGCCGCCATGCCGCCCAAGCTGGTCGACTGCCGTGCGACGGGCATCGCGCGCAGCGAGCTGTTCCTCGTGGAGGGCGACAGCGCCCTCGGCAGTGCTCGCAGCGCCCGCGTGTCCGAATACCAGGCGTTGCTGCCGTTGCGAGGGAAGATCCTCAACGTGCAGAAGGCCGGTCTCGGCGATGCGCTGAAGAACGCCGAGATCTCGAACATCGTGCAGGTCCTCGGTGCGGGAACCGGGCGGACGTTCGACATGTCGGCGATGCGCTACGGCCGCGTGATCATCATGGCGGACGCGGATGTGGACGGTTCGCACATCCGCACCCTGCTGATCACGCTGTTCGCCCGCTACATGCGGCCCGTCGTCGACGAGGGCAGGCTCTACGCCGCGATGCCGCCGCTGCACAAGGTCGTCACCAAGGGCAAGAGCGAGGAGACGCACTACACCTTCACCGAGCGGGAGATGCAGGAGAAGGTGGCGGAACTCGAGGCGAAGGGCAAGACGATCAAGAAGCCCGTGCCCCGCTTCAAGGGCCTCGGTGAGATGGACGCCGACGAGCTGTGGGATACGACGATGAACCCCGCGACCCGCGCCGTCCGCCGCATCACCCTCGACGACGCCGAGGCCGCCGAGGCGGCGCTCGAACTGCTCATGGGCGAAAAGGTCGAACCGCGCCGCAACTGGCTCGTCTCGTCGTCCGAACGCGTCGACCAGGCCGCGATCGACATCTGACGGCGCCGCCGCGCCCGTACCCGCAGCCAGTATCCCAGCGCCCGATATCCCAGCACCGATATCCCAGCGCCAGCGCACGAACTAGGAGCCGGACACCACGATGGCACGCCGTAAGAATCCGACCACCCGCGTCGATCCGGCCGCGTTCGACCAGGCCGGCGCCCAGGTCTACGACAACTCGCTGACCGCCGAGATCGAGGATTCGTACCTGGAGTACGCCTACTCGGTCATCCATTCCAGGGCCCTGCCCGACGCACGCGACGGTCTGAAGCCGGTACACCGCCGGATCCTGTTCTCGATGAACGAGAACGGTTACCGGCCCAGCCACGCGTACGTGAAGTCCTCGCGTGTGGTCGGCGACGTGATGGGCCGGTACCACCCGCACGGCGACGTCGCGATCTACGACGCGATGGTGCGCCTGGCGCAGGACTTCTCGATGAACGTTCCGCTGGTCGACGGGCACGGTAACTTCGGAAGCCCGGACGATGGACCGGCCGCGTCGCGATACACCGAGGCCCGCATGTCGCCCGAGGCGATGCTGCTCGTCGGCGAGCTGGGCGAAGAGACGGTCGACATGCGGCCGAACTACGACGGCGAACTGCTCGAACCGTCCGTGCTGCCGGCGTCGTTCCCGAATCTGCTCGTCAACGGCACGTCCGGCATCGCGGTCGGCATGGCGACGAACATGATCCCGCACAATCTCAGCGAGGTCATCGCCGCCGCCCGCTGGCTGATCAACCACCCGAACGCCTCGCTCGACAAGCTGATGGAGTTCGTGCCGGGGCCCGACCTGCCCACCGGCGGGCAGGTGCTCGGCCTGGACCAGGTGCGCAAGGCCTACGAGACGGGCCGCGGCGTCGTGCGGATGCGCGCGACCGTGGAGACCGGCCCGGTCGAGGGCAGCAGGCGGCAGGGCATCACCGTCACGGAGCTGCCGTACGGCGTCGGCCCGGAGAAGGTCATCGAGCGCATCACCGACGAGGTCAACAAGACCAAGCGGCTCACCGGAATCGCCGACGTCAAGGACCTCACCGATCGCGAGAACGGCACGCGGCTGGTCATCGAGTGCAAGGTCGGCGTCAACCCGCAGGCCCTGCTCGCCGACCTGTACCGGCTGACCCCGCTGGAGCAGTCGTTCGGCATCAACAACCTCGTGCTCGTCGACGGCAAGCCGCAGACGCTCGGCCTCAAACCGCTGCTCGAGGTGTTCCTGCAGCACCGCTACGACGTCGTCACACGCCGCACGCGCTACCGCAGGCGCAAGCGGGAAGAACGGCTGCACCTGGTCGAAGGTCTGCTGAAGGCGCTCGTCGATATCGACAAGGTGATCAGGCTCATCCGGCAGAGCGAGAACGCGCAGGCCGCCAAGGAGGGCCTGATGAAGCGGTTCGAGCTCACCGAGATCCAGGCCACGTACATTTTGGACACCCCGCTGCGGCGGCTCACCAAGTACGACAAGCTCGACCTGGAACAGGAGGACGCGAAGCTGCGCGAGGAGATCGCGGAGCTGTCGAAGATCCTGGACGACGACAAGGAACTCAAGAAGGTCGTCTCGGCCGAGCTGGCGAAGATCGCCAAGGACTTCCCGACCGAACGGCGCAGCGCGCTGATCGACGGTGACCTCAAGGAGGTGCTGGCCGCGTCCAAGCCGGCCGGGCCGCTGGAGGTCGCCGACGACCCGTGTCACGTGGTGCTGTCGGCCACCGGGCTCGTCGCCCGTACCGCGGCCGAATCGGAGGAGGCGCAGGAAAGCCGTCGCCGCAACGGCCGCGTCAAACACGACGCGGTGCAGGCGGTCGCCGCCACCACCGCTCGTGGCCAGGTGATTCTGGTGACGAGCGCGGGGCGGGCGTTCAAGGTGGACGTGCTGCCGCTGCCCGTGCTGCCGGAGCAGAGCGGCACGGTGTCGCTGCGCGGCGGCATGTCGGCGAAGGAGCTCGTGCCGTTGGCGAAGGGGGAGCGGATCGTCGGGCTCGCGCCGGTCGGTGATCACGTCGGTGACTCGCCCGGGTTGGCGCTCGGCACGAAGGCGGGCGTGGTCAAGGTGTGCGCACCCGACTGGCCCGTGCGGTCGGAGGAGTTCGAGGTCATCAACCTCAAGGAAGACGACGAGGTCGTCGGCGCCGCGTGGCTGGCCGACGGCGAGGAGGAGCTGGCGTTCGTGACGTCGGCGGCGTCGCTGCTGCGGTACTCGGCCTCGCTGGTGCGGCCGCAGGGGTTGAAGAGCGGCGGCATGGCGGGCGTGAAGCTGTCCGGGGATGCCGAGGTGGTGTTCTTCGGCGCGGTGCGCACGGACGACGACGACCACGGCGAACCACTGGTCGTCACGACCACGGGCGAGACCGTCAAGGTGACACCCTTCGCCGAGTACCCGGCCAAGGGCCGGGCGACGGCGGGGGTGCGTGCGCACCGGCTGCTCAAGGGCGAGGACGCGGTCCGCGTGGCGTGGATCGGACCGAGGCCCGCGGGCAGCTCACGGAAGGGCGACGCGGTGGAACTGCCCGAGGTCGACGACCGCCGCGACGGTTCCGGCGCCGCGCACCCCGGACCGGAGGTCATCGGTCACCGCATCGAACGCGACTGACCCGGGGCCGCAGGAGGCGTCGTCGCGGGGAGGGATACGAGGTCGAGACACCGGCGTTGCGCCGGCTGCTGGACGAGCGTTCCGACGAGCGCATGGTCTCCAGCACGCTGCTGGCGGTCGAGACCAGGCGAGCGGCGATCCGTCAGGGTGTGGTGCCGTGCCTCGCGCAGATCTCGCCTTGGAGAGGGTGGGGCTTCCGGTCACATCGCCCGGCTGAGCGCCGAACACGCGCGGTCTCGAACTCAGCCGGGCCAGGCCGAGAGGGTGCGGTCGCTCTCGAATCGGCGGCGCTCGCCGGTGAGCGGGTCGGTGAACTCGAGGACCTTCGCGAGCAGCTGCAGCGGGTTGCGGAAGTCGTCGAGCGCGGTCTCGTAGGTCACGGGGTAGAACGAGTCGCCCACGATGGGCACGCCGAGTGAGGCCAGGTGCACCCGCAGCTGGTGCGTGCGGCCCGTTGCAGGCACCAGCCGGTAGCGGCCCAGGCCGTCGCGGGCCTCGACGAGTTCGACGTAGGTCTCCGCGTTCGGCTCGCCCGGCACCTCCTCGGCGGTGACGACCTCACGGCGCTTGACGATCCGGCTGCGCACCGTGCGCGGCAGCGCGAGCTGCGGGTCGTGCGGGGCGATCGCCTCGTACTCCTTGTGGACGGTGCGGTCGCGGAAAAGGTTCTGGTACGGGCCGCGCAGTTCGCGCCGCACGGTGAACATCAGCAGCCCGGCGGTCACCCGGTCGAGCCGGTGTACGGGGCTCAGTTCGGGCAGGCCGAGCTCGTCGCGCAAGCGCACCAGCGCGGTCTGCATGACGTGTTTGCCGCGGGGGATCGTCGCGAGGAAGTGCGGCTTGTCGGCCACGACGAGGTCGTCGTCGCGGTGGACGATGCCGATGTCGAACGGCACCGGAACCTCGTCGGGCAGGTCGCGGTGGAACCACACGAAATCGCCGGGGACGTACGGGGTGTCCTCGGTGACCGGGCCGGCGGTCGTGACGAACCTGCCCGCGGCGAGCATGTCGTCGATGTAGGCGGGCTCCAGTCGGTGCAGGCGCTGCACCAGGTGGTCGCGCACGGTCGCCCACGTCCCGTCGACGGGCAGCCGCAGCCGCGCGGCGTCGAGTCCGTTGCGTTGCGGCAGCGGTGAGACGGGACGTTTCATGTCTCCAGGGTACCGGCGGCGTAGGGTGCCGATCGTGGAACGGATCAGCGATGCCGGGCCGCCCAGTGGTTGGCGGCGGGCACTGGCGCGGGCACCGATCGTGCTGTACCGGCGGGGATTCGGCGGGCTGTTGGGCCGACGGCTCATGTACCTGGTCCACACCGGCAGGCGGAGCGGGCGTCGGCGTGAGGTGGTGCTCGAGGTCGTGACCCGCGACGCCGGTTCGATCACGGCGTGCTCGGGATTCGGGACGAAAGCCGCCTGGTATCGCAACGTCATCGAGAACCCGTCAGTAAAAATCCAAAATGGACGGTTGTGCACCTCGGCTACGGCGGTTCCGCTGGACGTCCACACGGGCGTCGAGCTGATGTCCGAGTACGCGGGCAAGTATCCGAAGCTCGCTACCCGGCTGGCGCGCGTCATGGGCTATCGCGTCGACGGCGGCGACGACGACTTCCGCGCGCTCGGCCGCGAGGTCAGGTTCGTCCGCTTCGACCACACCGCCTGACGGGGCCGTCGCAGGCGGCTCGTCGAGCACCACCCGCGGTGGTCTCGGGTGAGCCTGCTCGTAGCGGCGGCCGCCACGCGTCGCCGGTCTGAAGGGCCACGTGGAACGCCCGGCACGTCCGCCGAGAGGCGGCGTGCCGGGCGTTCTCCTCGTCCGGGGTCCGCAGGCGAGGGGGAGGTGCGCGGTCCCCGGGGGCTGTCGGCCCTCGTTCCCTCGTCTGAGAGCACGATACGACCGCGAACCCCGCCGGGCCATCGGCTGTGCGGACGATGTCGTACCCGCGAGTGCCCGAGCCCGCCGTCCGCCCTCGTCGCCGCGGTTCCCGCCGTGGTTCCTGCCGCGACCCGGTGCGGGCGGAGGGATTAGCGCCGCCCGGCGACGGGTAGTCGGCGCAGGACGCGGACGAGACGACCGAGGGGGTTCGCCATGCTGAGTCGTCGTGAACGTGAGGAACTCGAGCGCATCGGCGGCAAGCTGCAAGACGACGATCCCGAGCTGGCGCGCGCGTTCGGCCGTGGCGGGCCGCCGCGCCGTTGGGCGGGTGGCCGGGTGCTGCGCCGCGGCCTCGACATGTTCGCGGGCGTGCTGATCGTGCTCGGCCTGGTGACGCTGAACTTCGGCCTGGTGCTGCTGGCGGCGATCGTGCTGGTCGTTGCGGCTTTCGCGCACGTGCAGGGCTGGGGCGGCGCGACGAACCCGGCGGACCAGGATGACGACGAGGCCTAGCCTCGCCCTGGTACCCGGCCGCGCCGGGCGTAGCCGGTGAATCCGGCTACGCCTGCCAGGTCTCGCCGGTGATGCGCTCGTAGGCCTCGACGTAACGGGCGCGGGTCGCGGCGACGACGTCGGCGGGAACCTCCGGCCCCGGCGGGGTCTTGTCCCAACCCGTCGAGGTCGCCCAGTCGCGCACGAACTGCTTGTCGAACGCGTGCTGCGGCTGCCCGGGCCGCCACTCGTCGGCGGGCCAGAATCGGGACGAATCCGACGTCAGGACCTCGTCGCCGAGCGTCAGCACACCGTCGGCGTCCCAGCCGAACTCGACCTTGGTGTCGGCGACGATGATGCCCTGTTCGGCCGCGTGCTCGGCACCCGCGCGGTACAGCCCCAGGGTCAGTTCGCGCAGCCGCTCCGCCGTGTCGCCGCCTTCCTGCGCGACGACGTCGTCGAACGTGATCGCCTCGTCGTGGCCCGCGTCGGCCTTCGTCGTCGGCGTGAAGATCGGCTCCGGCAGCTTGCTGCCCTCGACTAGCCCGTCCGGCAGCGACACCCCCGACACGGTGCCCCGCTCGCGGTACTCCTTCAGGCCCGACCCGGACAGGTATCCGCGGGCGATGCACTCGACCTTGACCATCGTCAGCGGCTTGCAGCGCAGCGCGCGGCCCGCGAACTCGTCCGGGACGGCCGTGGCCGACAGCACATGGTTCGGTACCAGATCCGCGAACCGCTCGAACCACCAGCGCGACAGCTGGGTCAGCAGCGCACCCTTGTCGGGGATCGGGGTCGGCAGCGTCACGTCGTAGACCGAGATCCGGTCGGAGGCGACCAGCAGGATGTCGCCGTCGTCGTCGTACAGATCCCTGACTTTGCCCGCGTGGATGTGCTTCACGCGCCTCATCGTACGGCCGGGTTGTTGCGGCGCCCCGTGGGTAGCCCCGTGACGGCCGACAGGAGTCGAAGACGGGAGACGTGATGGCGGAAACGGTCGGTGACCAGGTGTTGCGGCGGCTGCGGGAGTGGGACGTCGAGCAGGTGTTCGGCTACCCCGGTGACGGGATCAACGGCATCGTGGCCGCGTTCGGCGAGGCAGGCAACCGGCCGCGGTTCGTGCAGTCGCGCCACGAGGAGATGTCCGCCTTCGCGGCCGTCGGCTACGCCAAGTTCAGTGGCAACGTGGGCGTGTGCCTGGCCACGTCCGGGCCCGGTGCCATCCACCTGCTCAACGGGCTCTACGACGCCAAGCTCGACCACGTGCCGGTCGTCGCGATCGTCGGGCAGACGGCGCGGACCGCGATGGGTGGCAGCTACCAGCAGGAGGTGGATCTGCAGGCGCTGCTGGCGGACGTCGCGTCGGCCTACCTGGTGGAGGTCAACACCGCGGAACAGCTGCCGAACGCGCTCGACCGCGCCTTGCGCACCGCATGGGGCCAGCGCACCGTCACGGCTGTCATCATGCCGAACGACCTGCAGGAACAGACCTACAGCCCGCCGCAGCACGAGTTCAAACACGTGCCGTCGGCACCGCCGAGCACCCCGCGATCCGTCGTCCTGCCCCCGGAGGACGAGATCGCCCGCGCCGCCGAGGTCCTCAACTCCGGTGAGCGGGTGGCGATCCTCGTCGGCCAGGGCGCGCGCAACGCCGCGCACGAGGTGAGCCAGGTGGCCGAACTGACGGGCGCAGGCGTGGCGAAAGCGCTGCTCGGTAAGGACGTGCTCTCCGACGAACTGCCGTACGTCACCGGATCGATCGGACTGCTCGGGACGCGGCCGACCTACGAGCTGATGCGTGACTGCGACACGCTGCTGATCGTCGGTTCGAAC
This sequence comes from Prauserella salsuginis, assembly GCF_024648885.1. GTDB lineage: Bacteria > Actinomycetota > Actinomycetes > Mycobacteriales > Pseudonocardiaceae > Prauserella > Prauserella salsuginis. The sequence continues at coordinate 215,682 of NZ_JANBBF010000011.1, forward strand.
ATGCCCTACAGCCAGTTCCTGCCCGAGTTCGGCCAGGCAAGGGCCGTGCAGATCGACGTGGACGCCGGTGTGCTCGGGATGCGCTACCCGACCGAGGTGAACCTCGCAGGCGAGGCGAAGGCCACCCTGCGGGCGCTGCTGCCGCAGCTGCAGCGCAAGAACGCGGCGTCGTGGCGTTCCGGTATCGAATCGAGCGTGTCCGAGTGGTGGGATACCATGCGGCAGCAGGCCATGCTGAGCGCCGAACCGGTGAACCCGCAGCGCGTGGTGCACGAGCTGTCGGTGCGCCTGCCCGAGGACGCGATCATCACGGCCGACTCGGGATCGTCGACCAACTGGTTCGCGCGCAACCTGCGCATCCGCGGGCGGATGCGGGCGTCGCTGTCCGGCACGCTCGCCACGATGGGTGCGGGCGTGCCGTACGCGATCGGGGCGAAGTTCGCCCACCCGGACCGGCCCGTCGTCGCACTCGTCGGCGACGGCGCCATGCAGATGAACGGCCTCGCGGAACTGCTGACCATCGCGCGGTACCGCGAGCTGTGGGACGACCAGCGGCTCGTCGTCTGCGTGTTCCACAACGACGATCTGAACCAGGTCACGTGGGAACTGCGGGCGATGGGCGGAGCCCCGAAGTTCGAGGAGTCGCAGACCCTGCCGGACATGTCGTACGCGGCGTTCGCGGCCGCGCTCGGGTTCGACACCGTCTCCGTGGACGATCCGGAGCAGCTCGGCCCGGCGTGGGAGCGGGTGCTCGGCGGCCGAGGCCCTGCGCTGCTCGACGTGCGGTGCGATCCCGAAGTGCCGCCGATCCCACCGCACGCCACGCTCGAACAGATGACCTCGACCGCCGAGGCACTCGCCAAGGGCGATCCCAACACGTGGCACGTCCTGATGCAGGGTGCGAAGACGAAACTGCAGGAGTTCCTCCCCGGCCGCTGACCGCATGTCCTGCACTCAGGCACGCGTGTCCTGCACTCGGCACCGCGTGTTCTGCGCCCAGGCACGCGTGTTCTGCGCCCAGGCGTCGCCCGGCCACCACCCCTCAGGGACGCCCTACCGCGCGACTGCATTTTCGCGCGTGTTCTGCACCCCGGGCGACCGACGCGATCGTGCGGCGTCGGTCGCCGGCGGTGCTCACAGGTCGGTGCCGGCCTCGACCATCTGCATGGACCCGGTGATGTACCTGCCCGTGTCGGACACCAGGTGCAGCACCTGGTCGGTGACGTCCTCCGGTTGCAGTGCGACGACGGGCAGCGCGTTGAGGTCCTGGGCCGCCGCCTCGAAGTCGGCACGCGTCGGATTCTCGACGTCGGGTGCGAACAACCGATATAGCGACTCGTGCAGGATCATGTCCGTCGCGACGGCCGTGGGATGCACGGTGTTGACGCGGATGTTGTGCGGCGCCAGTTCCTTCGCCATGACCTTCATCAACATGATCAGCCCGGCTTTGGACGAGGCGTAGTGTGCCGTGTTCGCGTTGGCCTGGACGCCGGCGACCGAACTCGTGATGACGACGGCCCCGCCGCGGCCGGCGTCGATGATGTGCGGCACCGACGCCTTGAGCGTCTTCCACACACCCGTCAGGTTGATGTCGATCGTGTCCTGCCATGCCTCGTCGGTCATCTCGAGGGACGGCCCGTGACCGAAGATCCCGGCATTGGCCAGGACGATGTCGAGCCGGCCGAACCGGTCGACTCCGGCGTCGACCGCGGCGGCGAGTGCCTGCGAATCACGGACGTCGGCTTCCCGCGCGACGATCCGCCGCCCGGTTTGTTCGACGAGCCGCACCGTCTCGTCGAGATCGTCCGCCGTGGCGAGGGAGTAGGGGATGCTGTCGACCTTTTTCGTCGTGTCGATCGCGATGATGTCGGCGCCTTCCTCGGCGAGGGCCACCGCGTGGCTTCGGCCCTGACCGCGTGCTGCACCGGTGATGAACGCGACCTTGTCGTCGAACCTGCCCATGGTCATCTCCGTGTCGTCGTTGACTCCGGTGGCGCCCTGGACGGGACGTTATGGCACGGGGTGCCGAAGGTCCAGGGCTGGGCGTCGACAACAGCCATACGGTGCAGTCGGTCGGTGCGCTGCGGAGATGCGGCCGTACGGAGTAACGGGACGGTCCGGCGTCAGTCTCGTCACCGGATTCCGTGCCCCGGCGCCGGGCACGCACACGGCACCCGGAGTCCGCAACACAGCCCCGGCAGTCCGCAACCTCGGGTCAGCGGATCGTGAACTCCCTCGTCACGCCGGTGATCGGCGAGATACGGCCGAGGGCGTTCTTGGCATCCCCGCGGTAGCGGATCCGGTAGGTGCCTGCCGCATCCGCCGGCGGCTCCCACGTGATCGTGACCTGGGACGCCGACAGGCCACGGCGTTTCCAGTGCAGCCTGGTCGACCAGTCGCCGTCGTCGGCGACCGTCCGCCACGCGTGGCCGTCCCAGCGCTGCACCTCGAGGTACGTTCCCCCGCGGTGCAGGTCGTTGCTCGGGTGGGCACCGGCGAACGCCGCCGACACCTGCTCGCCCGAGGAGTAGACCTCGGCGGGCTGGCTCAGTACGTCGCCGAATCGTTTCCCGACCGGCGGCGTGTCGAGCACGACGCCGGGCTGAAGCCGGAACTGTTTGCCCGACAGATCCTCGGGTTTGTCGCCGGAGGGCACCTCGCGGCCGTCGCGCATCGCCGTCGCGAGGCCGTGCGCTGTCTGCTGCATCGCGGGCAGCTGCCACCTGCCGAACAGGGTGCTGCCGCCCTCGTAGTGCTGGACGTCGTACTCCTCCGGCGTGGTCAGGTAGTGGAAGTAGGAGTTGGCGTAGCCCGCGACGAGCACGTTCCGCAGATCCGCACCCACGGCCTCGGCGACCGTCCGCCGCAGCCGCAGGCCCGCCGTGATGGTGACCTCACCCGGCACACCGATGAGGTACAGCTCGCCGACGCGTACCAGCTGCACCGGCACGATCTCCTGCACCCACGGGTAGACCTTGTTCATCGCACCGACCGGGGCGAACACGCCCTTCGGTGCCTGGCATTCCTTCAGCTCCGGCGACGCGCGGTAGAGCACGGAGTGGGAAACCCTGTCCCACAGCGGATTCTCCCCCTCGTCGAATCCGGGGAAGGCCGGACCGTCCTCCACGCTGCCCGCCGCCATGGCCGCGCCGACCGCCGGTGAGCAGGTGCGATGTGTCCGGCCGTCACCGGTGAACTCGGGTCGAACCTCCACATCGGACAGGTTGATGTGGACGAGCCGCGAATCGACCCCGCCCGCGAGGTTCGCGCCCTTCGCGGTCAGCTGCCGCTTCGCGGCACGGTACTGCTTCTCGCCGTTGGCGGTCGTGCGGCCGAAGTCCTCGGGCGTGGTCGGCGGGGTCAGGTCGAGATTGGGCGTCAGATCACCCGCGTTGGTCTGGGCGAACGCCGAGACGAACTCCGGTGCCGGCTCGCCGCGGTAGTCGACGTCGGTGTCCTGCCGTTCCCAGCGGTAGGCGGCGTAGCCCTTGTTGTCGGAACTGACGAGACGGTTGTCGCCCGACATGCTCGTCGCGTGGACCGGGAACCAGTTGATCGCCCCGACGGGCCTGCCGTCGCGTTCGATCCGCAGCAACGAGGTCTGCGGATCGACGGCGTCGGGGAAATGGGCCTTGTCGCCGTCGGGGTTGCGGTCGAACGCCGTACGGGACCGGTTGGCGCTCGCGTCGGTGAGCTCGTCGTGGGTGAGCGTCAGTGACGCGGGTGCGAGGTCGGCATGGGCACGCTCGGCCGATTCGACGATCCCGGACGTGACCGCCTCGAACGTCTTCCGGTGGAATCCCAGGGTGGTGAGGTTGTACAGCAGGTGGTGCGAATGGCCGCCGGGGGCGGCGTGCGAGTGCGTGGCGGTCAGCATGACGTTGCGCTCGGTGTAGGTGTCGCCGTAGCGCTCCGCCAGCCTGCGCAGCACTTCCTGGCGCACGCTGTTGAAGATCATCGGCGCGTCGACCACGATCAGCAGTACGCGCTCGTTCGTCTCCCGGTCGGCGATGACGAACGCACGCGAGCGCTGCCGGTTGTGCAGGCCGGCCGCCTGCTGGTCGATGCGGCCGTAGCCCATCAGGCCGACTTCGGCGATCTCGCCCGTCGCGTCGGCGACGCCGCGTCCCACGAGATACGGCTCGGCTGCGTGCACGGCATCCTCTCCCTCGGGCGACCTCGCACCGGCGGGCGCGGTGAGTAGCGACGCGCCGAGGAGCAGCGTCGTGACCAGGACCAACGCGCGTTTCGGCATTCGTTCCACCCACCCACCGACAAAACATGAATGAGTTTCGAATTTTCGGGGTTGGGGTGCCGCGGCGCAAGGGTGCAGTCGACGAGAACCGGCCACGACCGGGTGAGAATCGGCCGGCATCACCCGAGTGGCGGCACCCGAACGGCGTCCGGGACCGCATTCGTGGCAGTCCGGTGCGCTGCAGGTTCGGAACAGTTGAGCCTCGAGGTTCGTGGCACTCGAGGCTCGAGAGACGCTGAGCCTCGAGACGCTGAGCCTCGAGAGACGTCGAGGATCGAGAGACACTGAGGATCGCGGAACAACGAGACTCAAGAAGTGTCGAGCCTCGAGGAACGCCGAGCCTCGAGGAGTGTCGGAGGTTCGAGGCTCGGCGTCCGAGATCCGGTGGCCGGTTCGGTTACGCTACGCCGTGGCCGAACCGGTCACGTCTCAGTGCCGATGGAGATGGTCCAGCAGTAGTGCGGTCAGCTGTTCCGGGGCCTCCTCGGGTACCCAGTGTGTGACGTCCTCGAGCATCTGGAACTCGTACGGCCCGCTGACCCACTGTTCGGTCGCCAGAGCCGCCGTCGAGCCGAACGCGACATCCTCGGTACTCCAGACGTAGAGCGTCGGCACCGCGATCGCCTCGATCGCAGCTTTCGGACTGCCCGCCCGGTACCAGTTCAGCGCCGCCGTCAGGGCACCCGGTTCGGACAACCGCGCGAGGTAGTCGTCCACCCGGCCGCGCGGAACCTTCCACTCGAACATGCGGCGCAGCGGCTCGCCGCCGTCGGCGAGCATGCGTTTCTCGGTGTCCGAGTTCCGCCAGTCACGCATGTACTGCGAGCGCATCGCCTGGTCCTCGTCGGTGCGGAGCGCATCGCCCAGCGCGCGGGGATGCGGCGTGGACACCGCGGTGAGCGAGCGCAACCGGTCGGGGTGGCGGTCGGCGGTCCACCACGCGACGGCGCCGCCCCAGTCGTGGCCCACCAGGTCGAACCGTGACCAGCCGAGCGCGCCGGCCATCGCGACGACGTCATCGACCAGGTGGTCCATCTCGTAGTCGGCGACGTCGGCCGGTCGCACGCCGGGCGAGTAACCGCGCTGGTCGGGCGCCACGGCGCGATATCCCTCGTCGCCGAGACGCGCGACCTGGTGTTCCCATTCCACGGCGGCTTCGGGGAATCCGTGCAGCAGCAACACCGGACGGCCGTCGTGCGGGCCCGCGGCGATCGCGTCGAAGTCGCCTGCGGACGTGGGGATGCTGAGGTGCTCGATCACGCTCGCACGGTAGCGGACACCACCGACATCGCGATCACTCCATCGCGGCGGGCTCGCGCACGGTCCGCCGACCGGACCGGACGCACGGTTCACACGCCCCAGTCGGGGCGGAGCGGCATCGACGCGTCGCCGTGCTCGCCGACCGCCACGCCCAGCACCTGTTGCAGCTCCAGCCGGTGCCGTTCGAACGACAGGCGCGAGGCGGCCATGTACAGCGCCCACACCCGGGCGCGCTGCACACCGGACTCGGCGACCGCCTCGTCCCAGTGGGCGTCGAGGTTGCGGCACCACGCGGCGAGGGTGCGGCCGTAGTGCTCCCGCAGATTCTCGGCGTGGCGCACCTCGAACCCGTTGTCCTGCATCTCCGACACGATCGTGCCGACGCCCTCGAGTTCGCCGTCGGGGAAGACGTAGCGGTCGATGAACGGCCCCGTGCGATGGGAGTCGTAGGTGTGGGGCCGCACGATGCAGTGGTTGAGCAATCTTCCGCCGGGGCGCAGTTTCGACCGCAGGAACCGGAAGTACGACGGCAGTGCCCGCGCGCCGATGTGCTCGGTCAGCCCGATCGACGACACCGCGTCGAAGCCGCTCTCGGCGACGTCGCGATAGTCCAGGTGCCGCACCTCGGCACGGCCGGCCAGGCCCCGTGCGGCGAGGTCCCGCTGTGCCCACTCGGCCTGCTGCCGCGACAGCGTCACTCCGAGTGCGGTCACGCCGTAGTGCTCGACGGCGTGGGCGACCATGCCGCCCCAGCCGCAGCCGACGTCGAGCAACCGCATTCCCGGCCGCAGCCCGAGTTTGCGGCACACGAGGTCGAACTTGTGGAACTGCGCCTCCTCCAGCGTCGAGGCCGGATCGGGGTAACAGGCGCAGGTGTAGGCCATCGACGGGCCGAGCACCAGTTCGTAGAACCGATTGGACACGTCGTAGTGCCGCGCGATCGCCTCGCTGTCGCGCGCCTTCGAATGCCGCAGCCCGTGCAGCACGCGCCGCGGCCGTGACGGTGCCTCCTCGACCGGGATCGGCACCGGCCGCAGCAGCTCGCGTGCGTACCCGGTCAGTGCTCGTGCGAGCCACGCCTTGTCGGCCATACTCGGCGACACGTCGTCGATCGCCTGCAGCACCGCGTACACATCGCCGGTCATGTCGAGCCTGCCCGTGACGTACGCGCGCGCCAGCCCCAGCTCGTTCGGAGCGGTCAGCACGTAGCTCAGCGCCCCGGGAGTGCGGATGTGGATGCGGGGCGCCGCATCCGGATCGCCGACCACGGTGCCGTCGTAGGCGGTCACCGTCACCGGCGGGTCGTCGCCGAGCAGCCGCGTCAACAGCGCGCTCAGCGGCGGTCTGCCACCGGCGCCGGACGCGCCGCCGTGGTGCCGCGGACGCGCGGACGTGGGCGTCGCTGAGAGGGGACGTGTCGCCGCCATGGTGTCATCACCTCGCTTGCACGCACTTCGCGTAGAGGTCGAGCAGTCGTCCACCGGGGTCGTACCGCTGCTTGACGGCCCGATACGCCGGTCCGTTGTAGAGCTGCCAGAACGTGTCGGGGTCGTAGAAACTCTCCGAGTACAGCGACTTGCGCCCGCCGAGTGCCGTGACGACCTCTTCGATACGCCGGTTGTGGGTGCTCTGCGATTCGCCGGGCGCGAGCGGGACCGTGCCCCAGAACCCGAAGTTGACGTACAGCTCGTCCGGGTCCAGTTCGTACAGCGGCCAGCGCCGGGAGTCCCGCTGGCGAAGCGGGCAGATCCAGATCGGACTGATCGGGATCTCCCGGTGCAGGAAGGAGAGGAACTTCCCGGCCCTGCCTATCGGCACCTCGACGTCCTGCATCACCGATTCGCGTTCCGGCCTGCCGAGCAGACGCGAGGCGCGAGCGAGCCAGCCGTGCCTGCGCTCGGCGTCGACCACCTTCCAGTACACATCGGACCGAAGCAGCCGAGGGCCGGCGAGCAGTCGCACGAGCCGGTTCTGTGCGCCGAGCGCGCGGGAGCACCAGAACCAGTCGGTGTCCCAGCGCCACAGGTAGTCACGCACCGGCAGGTGGTCAACGGGGCGTTCGCGGATCGAGCGGTAGTAGATATCGAGCCACGTGTAGTCGCTGACCCGGTCCGGTTCGCCCTCCAGTGACCCGAGCGTCAGATACAGCTCGCCGGGCGCGAAGACGGTGCCGTCGACGAAGTCCGCCTCGTGCTCACGGCAGGCGCGGGCGAGGCGGTCGAAGAACCGGCCGGAATCGGAGAAGCGGACGTGGTCGAGCCGGACGTAGGGGCGCACCGGTGCCAGCTCGATACGCAGCCGGAGCGCGTAGCCGAGCGTGCCGTAGGAGTTCGGGAACGCGAAGAACAGATCGCTGTGCTCGCCGTCGGGAGTGGCGGTGACGATGTCGCCGTCCCCGGTCAGGATGTCCATCTCCAGCACCGACTCGTGGGGCATTCCGGCGCGGAACGACGACGATTCGATTCCCAGGCCCGTGACCGCGCCCCCGAGTGTGATCGTCTTCAGCTGCGGCACCACGAGAGGCATCAGGCCGTGCGGCAGCGCGGCGTCGACGAGCTGCTCGTAGGTGACCATGCCTTCGACGTCGGCAGTCCGTGCCACCGGGTCGACCGACAGCACATGGTCGAACGACGATACGTCGAGCCCCGCGTCCGCCGGAGTGCGCGGGCGGAAGAGGTTCGACGTACGTTTGGCCAGCCGCACCGGTGCGTCCGGGGGCAGCGCCGCCAGGTCTTCGCGCAGAGCTGTCACACGCCGGGAGTACCCGCTGTGAGCGGACTGCTCGGCGTTTCCGGACCCGGTCGGATCGGCGGCACCGCTGGAGCGCATACCCCGATCATGGCCCCGAACGTCGTGGCCTGCCAGTTCGAGTCATGCACTCGGAGGAACGAGGGAGGCCGCCGCGACACACGAAACTCGGGTCACGGGCCGCGCGTCGGTGGGCGTGGCGGTCGATCCGCTGGGAACCGCAACACGGGTCTCGGGCCCGGAACACGCGCGGTGCTGGGTGCAGGACACGGCGGCGCGAGTGCAGGACACGCGGTGCTGGGTGCAGAACACGCGGTGCCGGGTGCAGGACACGCGGTGCTGGGTGCAGGACACGCGCGACGGTGGGGGTGGCGCGTGCTCGGGCGCGGCCGGTCAGGCGGGCTTACGGGCCACGCCGCCGATCACCCGCGACTCCGACGGCACGCGCGCGAACAGGGTGTCCTCGTCGGGGCGCCACGCGGGCGCGTAGACCAGGCCCGGGTCGACGAGTTCGAAGTCGCCGAAGAACCGGGCGAACTCGTCCGACGTGCGCAACTGCCCGGGATTCGTCGTGTTCTCGTAGTAGTCGACGAGGTCGTCGAGGGCCTTGCGCTCGGATTCGCTCGCCGGGTTCTCGTTGGTCATCTGCGACAGCACGAGCAGCGAGCCGGGAGGGAGCTGGTTGCGGTAGAACTCGAGCAGTCGGTCGGGGTTCGCCTCGTCCTTGAGGAAGTGCAGCACGGCGTTGACCAGCATCACGACGGGTTCGTCGCGGTCGATCAGACCGGTGGCCATGACGCGCGACCACAGTTCGTCGGGCTTCATCACGTCGGCGGCGATCGCGACGTGCCGGTCGGTGTCGGCGGTGTCGGCCAGCAGCATCTCCGAGTGGGTCAGCGCGATCGGCTCGTTGTCGGTGTACACGACGCGGGTGTCGCACTGCGGCCGCGCCTCGTCGGCGACCTCGTGGACGTTGCCCACGGTCGGCAGACCCGAACCCAGGTCGACGAACTGGCGCATGCCCGCCTCGGCGGCGCACCAGCGGACCGTGCGGCCGAGGAACTGCCTGCTGGTGCGGCAGTACTCGCCGAGCTGCGGGATGCGCTCCCGTGCCTTCTCGGCGAAGGCGCGGTCGATGGCGTAGTTCGTCTCGCCGCCGATGAAGTAGTCGTAGATCCGGGCCGCGGACGGCTTGTCCAGGCTCTCGTTGATCGCGCGCAACGCGTCGTCGGGTTCTGCGCTCACTGTGCCTCCACGCTCACTGTCTCCACGTTCACTGCGTTGCCTCCACGCTCACCGTGCTCCACCGCCGTGTCACCAGGTCGCGCCGGGTGTCCGGGACGGACGGCACTTCCCTCGCGAGGGTGATCGTCGCATCCGCCGCAACTACTCGTGTCACCCGACAGGGCCACACCGCGCTGCACCGCGTCGGTCCGCTCTGCTAGTGTGCTGCGGAAGCGATGCCCGGCAGCGCGCGTCACGGGGACGCGCGCAGTGGTGCCGGGGTGATGCCCCGGGGTGATGCCTTGGTGGCGCCCCGGGCAGCAGGGCAACTGGGCTGCAGAGCTGCTGGGCTGCAGAGCATGGGCAGAAGGAATTTGGGGGCCGGATGATCCGCCGTGACCGGGAATTGCTCGTCCACCTCTCCGCGGTGAACACGCGGCTCGGCGAGGCGGTCGTCGAGCTGTGTACCCACCAGGACGGTGGCGAACTGCCCGCCGAGGGGCTGCGTGCACTCGGCGACAACCTGCAGCACGTGGCCACACGCCTGCTCACCCGCGCCGCGGAACTCGAAGGGGCCGCTGCGACAGCGGCACTGGATCAGGACCCGTGACCCGACCAGGTGCGCACGGCCGAGGCCAGGTGGTCGGCCCACGCCTCGAGGAGTCGCAGCCCGTCGGCGGCCGAGGCGCCCGCAGGGTCGCCGAGCACACCGTTCGCGCTCACCGCGCCGACGCCGCCCTCCCGCAGCGCGTCCAGCAGTTCCGGCAGCGGTGCGGTGGCACCGGCCGCCGCGACGTGGAGGCGCACGTCGTCCGGCCGCAGGTGCAGCATCGCCGACGTCTCGGTGCGGCCAGCGTGGCTGTCGTCGGCCGGTCCCGACGGTGCCCACGCGAGGACGTGCCGTCCCTCCTCACGCAACAGCCGCACCGCCGCCCGCAGCGCCTCGGTGTTGCCGCCGTGGCCGTTGACGAACACGACGCCGCGGAACCCGTCGGCCGAGCGGCCCAGCTCGACGAGCAGGTGCTCGAGTGCCGGCGTGCCGATCGACAGCGTGCCGGGAAACCCCGCGTGCTCGCCGCTCGCGCCGTAGGGCACCGCCGGCGCGACGACGACGTCCGGTACCCGTGTGGCGAGCCTGCGGGCCAGGTCCGCGGCGATGGTCGTGTCGGTGTCCAGCGGTAGGTGCGGCCCGTGCTGTTCGGTCGCGCCGAGGGGTACGGCCAGTACCGACTCGCCGACCTCGGGCCAGGCCGACCGGCCCAGTTCGGCGCCGGCGTCGTGGTCCGGGTCATGTCGGGAGCCGGAGCCGGAGCCGGAGCCGGAGCCGGAGCCGGAGCCGGAGCCGGAGCCGGAGCCGGAGTCCGTCACCGGCCTCGGCCCTGGGCGAACGGCCGCTCGGTGAACTGCGGCAACAGGGGAGTGGCCGTGCGGTGCCGCACGCATCCGGTCCACACTCCGGCGCCGTAGGCCACGTCGTCGGCGATGCGCAGGGCCAGCCGTCCCGGCGAGCCGGTCTGCGCGGCGAACGGCAGGTACGCCGCCGCGAGCAGTCGACGACCGCGCCGGGTCGGCAGCAGCAGCGGCCACCACACGCGCCGGGACGCGGCGGCCAGCAGCCTGCCTGCACCCAGCTGGCCACGGGCGGCGAGCCGGACCACTTCCGAGTTCGGTACGTCGCGGGTGGACGTCGACAGTCTCCGTGCCAGCAGCGCGGTCGCGCCCGCGGCCACGGCCGTAGCGGACAGCGGACGTCCCACGGCCACCAGCGCCCAGGCCGCCGTCGTGACCGCGGACACCCGAGCCGGGGCGAGCCGTTCGGGATGCCGCTGCGACAGTGGGGCCGCCGACGTGCCGTAGTCGAACCGTTGCCGCAGCCACGAGCGCACCGTCGGACGCGGTTCGTGCCGCACCACCGAGGCGGGCTCGTACCGCACCGCGCCGATGTCGAGGAGCCGCCACACGAGGTCGACGTCCTCGCCGTAGCGCAACTGTTCGTCGAAGCCGCCCGCGGCGGTCAGGGCTCCGCGGCGGACCACGAGCGCCGCCGTCGGCACGTAGCTGACCTTGCTCATCGGGCGGACCGGGGCGGGCCGCGCGCCGAGGTCCAAACTGGACTGTTCGAGTTCGTATCGTGCGAGCAGGCTGTCACCGGGCGAGCTGCGCACGCGGGGCGCGACCGCCACCACCGACGGGTCACCGAAATGGGGAAGCAGCGCGTCGAGCCACCCGGGGTCGGGCACGGTGTCGGCGTCGAGGAAAGCCACGAACTCGGTGGCCGCCCTGCCGCTGCCCGAGTTGCGGGCCGCCGCCGGGCCGCGCGGGGTCTCGTGACGCACGTCGGCGTCCGGTACGGGTTCGGTCGAGCCGTCGTCGACGACGACGTGCCCGCCGCACTCGGCCGTCGCCTCCCGCAGCCGCCGGACGCGCGTCGCGTCGTCCTTCACCGGGACGACCACGGTGACATCGGACGGTGACGGCCCCGCCGGCGGCCTCGGGTGCAGAATGCCGGCGTCGACGAGCTTGCGCGCCAGTCGCAGCTGGCCGGGCGATTCGGTGAGTGGTTCACCGGCGGTCCACCCGTCCAGCATCCGCGTACCCGCCGAACCGAGCCGGACCAGGCGCAGCGGTGAGCCGCCGATCACGACGGCGCCGGTGCGGCGGGCGGCGACGTCCAGGGTGAACCGCGTGCCCGGCTTCACGGCCGGAACCCGCCGTCGGCGTGCACGACGGTTCCCGTGATCGCCGAGGACTCCGGCGAACACAGGAACGCCACGACTGCGGCGACCTCGTCAGGGTCGAGGAGTCGCTGGTGGAGCTGGTGGTTCGCGAACTCGTCCATACTCTCGAGATCGTAGAGGCGAGCCGTCGCGTCGAGGAGGTCGGTGCGGGTCGAACCGGGCGAGACGGCCGTTGCGCACACGCCCGTGCCGCGCAGGTCCGCGGCCAGGCCTTTGATCAGCCCGACGACGGCGTGCTTGGCCGCGTTGTAACCGGCCAGGTGCCACAGGCCGTGGTGCGCCGCCGACGACGCGAGCGCGACGAACCGTCCGTTCGGTGACCGCAGCAGTGCGGGCACGGCCGCCCTCGCCAGGTTCGCCACGCCGGTCACGCCCGTGTCGAACAGCGCCGACCATTCGGTGTCGGTCGTCTCCCACAGCGGCGTGCCGCCCGCCATCACGGCGGCGCACCCCACCGCGGCGTCGAGGCCGCCGAACTCGGCCTCCGCCGTGGCGACTGCCGAGCGCAGTGCGTCGGCGTCGCGCACGTCCGCGACCACGTCGGTGACGGCACCCGGGAATTCGCCGGCCACAGTGGACAGCTGTTCCCGGGTGCCGAGCGGGTAGGTGACCTCGGGCAGTGCATCGGGGTCGTCATCGGGCGCCGTGGCCACGTCGACCGCGACGACCCGCCAGCCCGCCGAGGCGAGCCGGTGGACCACCGCGGCGCCGATCCCGCGCGCCGCCCCTGTCACCAGCGCAACCGCCACGCCGGGTCACATACCCCGGGTGAAGCCGTCCGGCACGACCACGTCGCTGGGCTCCAGATCGTGCACCGACTTCTTGCCGAGTCCGTACAGCGTGCTGTCGATGCCCTGGCGGAGGATCTCCAGCACGTTGTGCACGCCGCGTTCGCCGCCCGCGGCCAGGCCCCACAGGTAGGCACGGCCGATCAGCACGGCGTTCGCACCCAGAGCGAGGGCCTTGACGACGTCGCTGCCGCGCCGAATGCCGCCGTCCAGCAGCACCTCGATCTGTCCGCCGACGGCGCCGGCGACGCCGGGAAGGGTACGGATCGCGGCGGGTGTCGAGTCGAGGTTGTTGCCGCCGTGGTTGGACACCGAGATCGCGCTCGCCCCGATGTCCACGGCGCGTTTCGCATCCTCGGGCCGGTAGACGCCCTTGATGACGAACGGGCCGTCCCACTGGCTGCGCAGCCAGGCCAGATCGTCCCAGGACGGGGGAGGAGTGCCCATCCACTCGCCGTAGGCTCCGAAGAACGGCGGACCCTTCTGGCCCTGCGGCACGATGTTCGGGGTGGTCAGATCCGGCAGCGAGCCCGAGCGCAGGTACGTGGCGAGCCAGCCCGGCCGCGTGAGCACCTGCGGAGCGAACTTCACGGCCGTCTTCAGGTCGACCTTCTCGGGAATGGGCGGCGAGCCCCAGTCGCGGGCGGTCGCGAACACCCAGTCCAACGTGACGATCAGCGCCTTCGCGCCCGCCCGCTTGGCACGCTCCATACGCGCGAGCATGTCGTCGCGGCTGCCCTGCCAGTACACCTGGAAGTGCGTGTTGTCGTTGACCGCGGCGACCTCTTCGATCGGCTTGGAGGCGAACGAGCTCAGCCCGATCGCCGTACCCGACTGGGCCGCGCCCTTGGCGACCGCCACCTCACCGTCCGGGTGCACCGCCTGCACGCCCGTGGGCGAGACGATCACCGGGAGCGAGATGTCGGTCCCGAGTACCCTCGTCGCCTGCTCCCGCTCGGGCGGAAGGTCGGCGATCCGCGGTCGCAGGCCGAGTTCGGCGAACGACGCCGTGTTGTCGGCCAGGGTTCCGCCTGCCTCCGACCCTGCGTGCAGGGCCAGGAACACCGGTTTCGGCAGCCGCTTGCGGGCGCGCTCGCGCGCCTCGGCGACCGTTTCGAACCAGTCCTTCGTGCTCGCCATCAGCGCACCTCCTTCGGGGCCGGCATGCCGGCGAGTGGACTGGTGTCACAGGCACGGTCCGGCAGGCGTTCCGGTTCGGGCGGGCCCCAGCCGATCGCGACCGGCACACCCGCCTGCTTCTTCTTGCCGGGGCGGGAGTGATCCTTGTCCGGCGTCGGTTTCGGCGCGCCCGCTCCCACGAGTTCGAGGGCACGCTCGCCGTTGCCCTTGACGCACTCGGGGTCGGGGCCGTCCAGGGGAAGTCCGGTGAAGAACTTCGCCGCCATGCAGCCGCCCTGGCACGTGTCGAACGCCGAACACGAACTGCACGCCCCGCCGGTCTGCGGTTCGCGCAGGCGTGCGAACAGGTCGGACTCGCGCCACACGGACGTGAATCCACCCTCGTCACGCACGTTGCCCGCGAGGAACTCGTCGTGGATGGCGAACGGGCAGGCGTAGACGTCGCCGATCGGATCGATCAGGCACACCACGCGCCCGGCACCGCACAGGTTGAGCCCGGGCAGCGGCGTCGAGCCCAGCGCGTTGAGGTGGAAGAACGAGTCACCGGTGAGCACGTCCTCGCCGTGGGCGACGAGCCAGTCGTACAGTTCGAGCTGCTGCTCGGGCAGCGGGTGCAGCTCGTCCCACGTGTCCGCGCCGCGCCCGGACGGCCGCAGCCGGGTGATCCGCAGCTGGGCGTCGAACTCGTCGGCGATGCGCTTGAACTCGTCGAGCTGGCCGATGTTGTGGCGGGTCATGACCACGCTGATCTTGAACCCGGTGAAACCGGCGTCGCGCAGGTTGCGCATCGCGGTCATGGTCGTGTCGAACGAGCCGTCACCGCGGACCGGGTCGTTGACCTCGGGAGTGGCGCCGTCGAGTGACAGCTGCACGTCCACGTAGTCGGATTCGGCCAGCCACCGCGCGCGTTCCGGCGTGATCCGTACCCCGTTGGTGGAGAACTTCACGCCGACCTGGTGGTCGACGGCGTACTCGACGATCTCCCAGAAATCCGAACGGATCGTCGGCTCGCCGCCGCCGATGTTGATGTAGAACACCTGCAGCCGCTGCAGGTCGTCGATGACGGCCTTGCATTCCTCTGTGGACAGTTCCCGAGGATCGCGGCGGCCGGAGGAGGACAGGCAGTGCACGCACGAGAGATTGCAGGCGTAGGTCAGTTCCCACGTCAGGCAGATCGGTGCGTCGAGCCCGTGCTGGAAATGCTCGACGAGTTTCATCTAGTCACCTCTGACTTCGATCGTGCCCGCGGAGGCGAGCCCCGCGAGGGCGTCGAGGTACTGGTCGTGTTGGCCGTCGGGTACCTCGGCCGACCGCAGTGCCGCGTGTGCGTCCGGCGTCTTTTCCAGCGCGTGCACGACGTCGACGAGCAGCCGGGTCTTCAGGAAGGAGAGCTTCCGCGTGGTGAAGTCGTAGACGAGCGCCCCGAACGGTTCCGGCCGCAGAGCGACACTCGGGGAGAGTCGATACGGCCGGTCCGGGGCGAATGCCTCAGTAGACACCGCACATTCCGTCGATGGAGACCTCCTCGACGAGCAGGTCTTCCTCGATGTCCGCCTCGGCGGTGGTGACCGTGTGGTTCTCGGACATGGCACGCTACCTTTCACGTCGTTGTGTGTGACAGCACACCCGACATTAATGACACCGGGTGTCAAATGGAAGGGGGTCAGGTGAGTACCGCGGCAAATTCGCCCGGACGGCCAGGTCGGCGCCCTTCGACCAGTCAGGTCGAACTCGAGAAGGTCGCGTTCCGGCTGTTCGACCGGAACGGCTTCGACGCCACCACCGTCGACGACATCGCGAAGGCCGCGGGCATCGGCAGGCGCACGTTCTTCCGGTACTTCGACTCGAAGAACGACGTCGTGTGGGGCGCGTTCACCGACCAGCTCGAATACATGCGCGAACGGTTCGCGGCCCGTCCGCCGGCCGAACCCGTCATGGAATCACTGCGCGCGGTGGTCGTCGACTTCAACCGGGTGGAGGCCGGCGAGACGGACCGGCACCGCAGGCGGCTCCAGCTGATCCTGCGCGTGCCCGCACTCCAGGCGCACTCCACGCTGCGGTACGCCGACTGGCGCGCGGTGGTCGCCGAATTCGCCGCTCACCGGACCGGAGTGCACCCGGGCGACCTGCGACCGCAGGCGATCGCCCACGCCGCACTCGGCACTGCGCTCGCCGCCTACGAGCACTGGCTCGGCGACCCCGGCAGTGACCTGGCCACCGTGCTCGACACCGCGTTCGCCGAGCTGGCACGCGGTTTCGGAGAGGAGTCCCGATGCAGTTGACCGAGACGTTCGACTGGCGTGGCCGTGCCGTCCGCTGGGCCTCGCGCGGTAGCGGCCCGCCCGTCGTGTTCTGCCACGGCACGCCGTGGTCGTCTCGGTTGTGGGAACCCTTCGCCGATGCCCTGTCGGCCGAGTTCACCGTCTACCTGTGGGACATGCCGGGCTACGGGGCGTCGTCGAAACTCCCCGAACACGCCGTGTCGCTCGACGTCCAGGGCGAGCTGCTCGCCGAGCTGCTCGAGCACTGGAACCTCGACCGGCCCCACCTGGTCGCCCATGACTACGGCGGCGCCGTGTCCCTGCGGGCACACCTGTTGCACGGCTGCGCCTACGCCTCCCTGGCGCTCGTCGACGTCGTCGCGCTGGCCCCCTGGGGATCGGAGTTCTTCCGGCAGGTGCGCGAGACCCCGGACGCGTTCACGACACTCACCCCGGACATCCACGAAAGCCTCGTACGCACCTACATCAGCGGGGCGAGCCACCGCGGACTGCGCGAAGCCGATCTCGCCGCGCTCGTCGCACCGTGGCTCGGCGAGGTCGGGCAGCGGGCGTTCTACCGGCAGATGGCCGAAGCCGACCAGGCCTACACCGACGCGGTGCAGCCCCGGTACGGCGAACTCGACCTGCCCGTGCTCGTCGTCTGGGGCCGCGAGGACACGTGGATCCCGGTCGACCGTGCCCACCGGCTCGCCGCGACCATCCCGGGCGCCGAACTGGAGCTCATCGACGACGCGGGCCACCTGATCCAACTCGACCAGCCCGCGCGGCTGGCCACTCGGCTGCACCGGTGGCTCACCGCGCAGGCGTCCAACAGGGGAACGTGACGGTCGCGGGCGCCGCCGGGGCCGGCCGAGGCCGGATCCGCGACATATCGGTCGAACGGTCACGATTCTCCCCGTTCACCCAGTAGCAGCGGCAAGATCGTCTCGATGTCGGCAGCCGGTCCTGTTGTACGAACAGGCTGACCGCATGGCCGTACAACGCACTCCCCGGACCCGTCCCCGTAGCCCCCGACTCCGCGTGCTGCTGGCCGCGCTCACCGGTGCGGTCCTGCTGGCCCAGCCCGGCCTCGCCGCGGCGGGCAACCCCGCGCCGGAAGCCGCCCGGCCCGGCGGCCCTGCGCACGCCGAGCCGAAGCCTGGCGACCCGGGCACGACCACCTTCGACGTCTTCAGCGACATCCAGGGTCACATCGACGACTGGGACGCGGTGCTCACCGACGCCGAGCGGGCCGCACCCGGATCCGCCGCCACGGTGATCAACGGCGACATCGTCGACCGCGGCTACGCCGACGAGTACGCCGAGGTTCGAGAGGTCATGGACGCGCACGATCGCAACCAGCCGTTGCTGACCTCGTTCGGCAACCACGAGGCGTACGCGCCCGCCTGGTGCGACCAGCAGACGCTGTGCCAACCGAGCTGGCCCAACGGCTTCGTTCCCGAGGACCTTTACGGCACCTACTTCGACTTCGCCGGAACCGACAAGGTCTACGGCGAACGCGTCGTGAACGGTGTCCCGCTGATCGGCATCGGCCCGGACGAGCTGATGTGGTGGGAGGACCCGAACCTCGACGATCACGTCCACATCGGTTCGGAGCAGCTGGAGTGGTTCCGGGACCGGGTGGAAACCCACGGCCGCACCGGCAAGCCGTTCTTCGTCTTCACGCACTATCCGCTGTCGGACACCGTGACCCAGTCGGACGGTGACGCGGGCCGCTACCACCTGATGGAAGAAGAGATCCGCGAGATCCTCGGCGACTATCCGCAGGCCGTGCTCTTCTCCTCCCACACCCACGCCGACATCGGCCGGGACTGGTGGGCCTCGCGGGTCCGCGTCCCCGGTGGTCACCCGGACGGCTTCACGGCTGTGGACACCGGTGCGGTGCTGAACCGGCAGTACATCCAGGTCACGACAGGCCCTGCCGGTGCCGTCGTCCGCGCGCGTGATGCGCGGGGCGGCAGCGTGATCAATCAGTTGACCGTGCCGAAGGCCGACCGGGGAGTCGGGCGCACGACGCTCACGCTGGACACGCCGGTCGAGGCCGCGGCCCCGGGACGGTCAGTGGACGTCACGGCGACGGTGGCCCGGCTCGGCAACGGCGCCATCGGCGGCGCGACCATCGAACTCGACCTGCCGGACGGTTGGGCGACCGACGCGGACACGACGCGCTCCGTCGGTCCCGTCAAGCCGGGACAGCGGGAGCGGCTGACCTGGACGCTGCGGGCGCCGAACGCCTTCGCGGACGAGGCGATCGGTGTCGTCGCACGTGACCGGGCCGGCCGGGAGATCGCCAGGGCCTCCCGGAACGTGGCGGTCGCCGCGGCCCCGAGTGGCGAGACACGCCTCTCCGATCTGCCGCTGCTCGCCGAGACCAACACCCACGGCCCCGTCGAACGTGACCGCACCAACGGCGGCCCGGCACCGGCCGACCGCGGAGCGATCACGATCGACGGCACGACCTACGAGCACGGAATCGGCATGCTCGCCCCTGCCTCGGCGACGTTCTACTCGGGCGGCCGGTGTTCGCGGCTGACCGCGCTGGCCGGGCTGGACGACAACATCCCGCAGGGATCGCAGCGGAGGCCGTACCCGGACGGCGACGCCGGGGACGTCGTGTTCGTCGTCCAGGCCGACGGCACGGAGATCTACCGCAGCGGCGTGGTCCGGCAGGGAGACCCGGCGGTGGCGGTCGATGCGGCGATCGACGGTGCCGACACCGTGCGGCTGATCGCCGAGGACGCCGACGGCACCTCGACCGGGGACTACGCCGACTGGGGTGACGCGACTCTGACCTGCGCAGGCTGAGTCGCGACCGGCCGAGCTACGCCGGCCCGAGCCGGAACGCGCGGCCCACCACGAGGGATCGGTGATCCGGCCCGGTTGTCCCTGCTGTGACAGCAGCGACGGAAACCGGGCCGGACCGCCCGGTACCGGCGGTTCACCGCGTAGGTCGTCACTCGGGGGGTGTGAGCTCGACGATCTCCGCCGACACCTGACCACCGGGCGTGCGATAGGTGATCGTGTCGCCCTTCGCATGACCGGCGATGGCGCGGCCGAGCGGGCTGTCGGCGGTCAGGCTGGACAGCTCGTCGTCCGCCTCAGCCGTGAACCCGACCACGAACAGATCCTCGGTGTCCCCGTCCTCGAACTTCAGCGTCACCCGCGTGCCCGACGGCAACAGCCCCTCGTTCTGCTCGGCGGTCGGGCCGCCGTGCAGCAGATCCGTGATCTCGGCGATCCGCCGGTCGAGCTTCGACACCGACTCGGCGCGCTCCAGCAGGTCCGCCTGATCGGCACTGTCGCCCAGCGGATCCTCGCCCAGCCGTGGAGCCAGGGACTCGCGCTGCTGCCGTAGCGCATCCAGTTCCTGCTGGAGGCGCTCACGGGTCTTGGCGCTCAAGCCTCCGGTCGACGTCATCCGGTCCTCCCTCACGTGATCCGACGACGTTCGCGCCGCGATCTACGACATTGTCGACGTTGTGTGCTCACCTCGCCACGTGTTACCCGGCACGGGCCGTGTTCACCGAGGTCACGTGAGGGAGAACCGAATGAACGGCCGGGCCTGTCAGCCGCTGTAACCGGCCTTGCGGAGGGCGTCGGCCATGGCGCCACCCGCCGCGGCCTGCTTGCCGCCGCCCTGCCGATTCTGCCGGCCGCCCTGGTTACCGCCCTGCTTGCCGCCCTGGCGTCCGCCGCGGTCACCGCGGTCACCGCCGCCGCGCGGTTTGCCACCCCGGGGCTTGCCACCGTCCTGCTCACCGGGCGTGATCTCGTCGTCGAGGCGGAGGGTCAGTGAGATGCGCTTGCGGTCGGCGTCCACGGCGAGCACCTTCACGGTCACCACGTCGCCCGGCTTGACGACCTCGCGCGGATCGCTGACGAAGTTGTGCGACATGGCCGACACGTGCACCAGGCCGTCCTGGTGCACGCCGACGTCGACGAACGCGCCGAACGCGGCCACGTTCGTGACGACACCCTCCAGGCGCATCCCCGGGTCGAGGTCCGACAGCTTCTCCACACCGTCGGCGAACGTCGCGGTCGTGAACTCCGGACGCGGGTCCCGGCCGGGCTTCTCGAGCTCGGACAGGATGTCGGTGACGGTCGGCAGGCCGAACGTGTCGTCGACGAACCGTTCGGCCTTGACCCCGCCGAGCGCCCGCGTGTTGCCGATGAGCTCGCGGATGCCCGTGCCGGTCTGGTCGAGGATGCGCCGCACCACCGGATAGGCCTCGGGGTGCACGGCCGAGGCGTCGAGCGGGTCGTCGCCGCCGGGAATGCGCAGGAAGCCCGCGCACTGCTCGAACGCCTTCGGCCCGAGCCGCGCCACGTCCTTGAGCCCGTCCCGCGTGCGGAACGGTCCGGTCGCGTCGCGGTGCGAGACGATGTTCTCCGCCAGCGACGTGCCGATGCCCGACACCCGGGCGAGCAGCGGCACCGACGCGGTGTTGAGGTCCACGCCGACCGCATTCACACAGTCCTCGACGACCGCGTCCAGCGACCGGGACAGCTTCGACTCCGACAGGTCGTGCTGGTACTGGCCGACGCCGATGGACTTCGGGTCGATCTTCACGAGCTCGGCGAGCGGATCCTGCAGGCGCCGCGCGATCGAGACGGCGCCGCGCAACGACACGTCCAGGTCCGGCAGCTCCCGCGCGGCGTAGGCCGAGGCCGAGTACACCGAGGCACCCGACTCGGACACCATGATCTTGGTGAGTCCGAGCTCCGGCTTCGCCTTCACCAGGTCGGCCGCGAGCTTGTCGGTCTCCCGGGAGGCCGTGCCGTTGCCGATCGCGATGAGGTCGGCGCCGTGCTCGCGAGCCAGTTTCTCCAGCGTCGCCATCGCCTCGTCCCAGCGAGCCTGCGGCTTGTGCGGGTAGATCGTGTCGGTCGCGACGACCTTGCCGGTGGAGTCGACGACGGCGACCTTCACGCCCGTGCGGTAGCCGGGGTCGAGGCCGATCGTGGCGCGCGTACCCGCCGGGGCGGCGAGCAGCAGGTCACGCAGGTTCGTGGCGAACACCCGCACGGCCTCGTCCTCGGCGTTCTGCCGCAACCGCATACGCAGGTCGATGCCCAGGTGCAGCAGGATCTTGGTGCGCCATGCCCAGCGCACCGTGTCCGACAGCCACTTGTCGGCCGGCCTGCCCCGGTCGTCGATGCCGAAACGTTCGGCGATCCGCACCTCGTAGTCGGTCGGGCCGGTCCGGGGCGCCTCGTCCGGGTTCGCGGGCTGCTCCGGCTCGGTCGACAGGTCGAGGATCTCCTCCTTCTCCCCGCGCAACAGCGCCAGCACCCGGTGGGAGGGCAGCTTCGTCAGCGGCTCGGCGAAGTCGAAGTAGTCGGCGAACTTGGCGCCCTCGGTCTCCTTGCCTTCCCGGACCTTCGAGGTCATCCAGCCCCGGTTCCACATGCGCTCGCGCAGTTCGCCGATCAGGTCGGCGTCCTCGGCGAACCGTTCCACGAGGATGGCCTTCGCCCCGTCCAGCGCGGCCTGGGCGTCCGCGACGCCCTTCTCCGCGTCGACGAAGGCCTCGGCGGCCGCCTGCGGCTCGGTCGTCGGATCACCCAGCAACTCGTCGGCGAGCGGTTCGAGACCCGCTTCCCGCGCGATCTGGGCCTTGGTGCGGCGCTTCGGCTTGTACGGCAGGTAGATGTCTTCGAGGCGGGCCTTCGTCTCGGCCGCCATGATGCTCGCTCTGAGCTCGTCGTCGAGCTTGCCCTGGGAGTCGATCGACTCGAGGACGGCCGTCCGGCGCTCTTCGAGTTCCCGTAGGTAGCGCAGGCGTTCCTCGAGGGTGCGCAACTGCGTGTCGTCGAGGGTGCCGGTCACCTCCTTGCGGTACCGGGCGATGAACGGCACGGTCGCACCACCGTCGAGCAGCTCGACCGTCGCCTGGACCTGACCGGGGCGGACGCCGAGCTCGTCGGCGATCTTCTGGGGAATGGACACCGTCTGAACCACGCAGGGCATTGTGCCCTGCCGGTCCGGCCGGATTCGGGGGAGGATCTCCCCATGGCCGAACATGACGTGAAACCTCGCAGCCGCGAGGTGACCGATGGGATGGAACGTGCGGCCGCTCGCGGGATGCTCCGAGCGGTCGGCATGGACGACGAGGACTTCGCGAAGCCGCAGATCGGGATCGCGTCGTCGTGGAACGAGATCACCCCGTGCAACCTGTCCTTGGACCGGCTGGCCGAGGCGAGCAAACAGGGTGTGCACGGCGGCGGAGGGTTCCCGATGGAGTTCGGCACCATCTCGGTGTCGGACGGTATCTCGATGGGCCACGAGGGGATGCACTTCTCGCTCGTGTCGCGAGAGGTCATCGCCGACTCGGTGGAGACGGTGATGGAGGCCGAACGCCTCGACGGGGCCGTGCTGCTCGCCGGGTGCGACAAGAGCCTGCCCGGGATGCTCATGGCCGCTGCGCGCCTCGACGTGGCGTCGGTGTTCCTCTACGCGGGCTCGATCCTGCCCGGCAGTGTCGACGGCCGCGAGGTGACGATCATCGACGCGTTCGAGGCAGTGGGTGCCTGTGCGCGCGGGCTGATCACTCGGGAGGAGGTCGACAAGGTCGAACGCGCCATCTGCCCCGGTGAGGGTGCGTGCGGCGGCATGTACACGGCGAACACGATGGCGTGTGCCGCCGAGGCACTGGGCATGTCGCTGCCGGGCTCGGCCAGTCCGCCCTCGGTGGACCGCCGCCGCGACCGGTTCGCCAGGGCCGGCGGTGAGGCCGTCGTCGGGCTGCTGGCGAAGGGCATCACCGCTCGCGACATCCTCACCCGCGAGGCGTTCGAGAACGCGATCGCGGTGGTCATGGCACTCGGCGGGTCGACGAACGCGGTGCTGCACCTGCTGGCCATCGCGAGCGAGGCCGAGGTGGAACTGACCCTCGACGACTTCTCCCGGATCGGTGACCGGGTGCCGCACCTGGCCGACGTGAAACCGTTCGGGCGGCACGTGATGACCGCTGTCGACCGGGTCGGCGGCGTGCCCGTCGTGATGAAGGCGCTGCTCGACGCGGGTCTGCTGCACGGCGACTGTCTCACGGTCACCGGCAAGACAGTGGCCGAGAACCTCGCCGAGCTGGCGCCGCCCGAACTGGACGGCGACGTGATCCGCAAGCTCAACGAACCCATCCACCCGACGGGCGGGCTGACGATCCTGCACGGCAGCCTCGCTCCCGAGGGCGCGGTCGTGAAGAGCGCGGGCTTCGACTCGGCCCGGTTCGAGGGCACGGCGAGGGTGTTCGACGGCGAACAGGCCGCCATGGACGCACTCGGCTCGTTGCAGCCCGGCGATGTCGTGGTGATCCGCGGCGAGGGCCCGCGCGGCGGGCCCGGGATGCGCGAGATGCTCGCGGTGACCGGTGCGATCAAGGGCGCGGGGCTCGGCAAGGACGTGCTGCTGCTCACCGACGGCCGGTTCTCGGGCGGCACCACCGGCCTGTGCATCGGGCACGTGGCACCGGAGGCCGCGCACGGCGGGCCCATCGCGTTCGTCCGGGACGGTGACCCGATCACCCTCGACATGGAGCGGCGCGTACTCGATGTCGGCGTGAGCGACGAGGAACTGGCAAGCAGGGCGGAGGGCTGGGAGATGCCCCCGGTGCCGCGCAGGACCGGCGTGCTCGCCAAGTACGCGAAAACGGTGGGCACGGCGGCGAAGGGAGCCGTCTGCTCCTGAGGCCTCCCGAGCCCGAGCCCGAGCCCGAGCCCGAGCCCGAGCCCGAGCCGGAGCCGGAGCCGGAGCCGGAGCCCGAGCCGGAGCCGGAGCCGGAGCCCGAGCCCGCGGGCTCTGCCATCGCGGCCGCGGTGGCTCCGTCGAGGCTCGGAGCCGGTGCGGTGGCCGCCTCCGCACCGGCACTGGGCCGTAGGCCCGCCCGTGTGCGGCGACCGTGCCGGGCACCGTGGGTGCATGACGGGCCAGGCCTGTCATGCACCCACGGGCGAGGACGTCACCTGTCTTCCAGGTCGCCCTCGATCCGGAGGTAGACCTCCTGCATGGCCGACATCAGTTCCGGGTCCGGCTCGGCCCACAGGCCTCGATCGGCCGCCTCGTTCAGCCGCTCGATGATGCCGCGCAGCGCCCACGGATTGGCCTGTGCCAGGAAGTCCTGGTTCTCCTTGTCGAGCACGTACGACTCGGTGAGCTTCTCGTACATCCAGTCGTCGACCACGCCGGCTGTGGCGTCGTAGCCGAACAGGTAGTCCACCGTCGCGGCCTGCTCGAACGCGCCCTTGTAGCCGTGCCGCCGCATCGCCGCCAACCAGCGGGGGTTGACGACGCGGGCACGGAACACCCGGGTCGTCTCCTCGGACAGCGACCGGGTGCGGACCGCGTCCGGACTGGTGCTGTCCCCGATGTACGAGCGTGGCGCACTGCCGGTCAGTGCGCGTACCGCGGCGATCATCCCGCCGTGGTACTGGAAGTAGTCGTCCGAGTCGGCGATGTCGTGTTCGCGGGTGTCGGTGTTCTTGGCAGCCACCGCGATCCGCCGGTACGAACTCTCCATGTCCTGGCGCGCTTCGGCGCCGTCCAGACCGCGGCCGTAGGCGTAGCCGCCCCACACGGCGTAGACCTCCGCCAGGTCGGAGTCGTCACGCCAGTTGCCCGAATCGATCAGCGGCAGCAGACCGGCACCGTACGAACCCGGCTTCGAGCCGAAGATCCGGGTCGTGGCACGGCGTTCATCGCCGTGGTCGGCCACGTCCGCGCGCACGTGGGCGCGGACGAAGTTCTGCGTCTCCGGCTCGTCCAGCGTCGCCACGAGGCGGACCGCGTCGTCGAGCAGGTTCACCACGTGCGGGAACGCGTCGCGGAAGAACCCGCTGATGCGCACCGTGACGTCGATCCGCGGCCTGCCCAGCTCGTCGAGCGGGATCGGCTCGATACCCGTGACCCGGCGCGAGGCCTCGTCCCACACCGGCCGGACACCCAGCAGCGCGAGCACCTCGGCGGCGTCGTCGCCGGAGGTGCGCATCGCCGACGTACCCCACACCGACAGCCCCACCGAGCGGGGGAACTCGTCGTCGTTGTCGGCCCGGTAGCGCTTCAGCAGGGAATCGGCGAGCGATTGGCCCGTCTCCCACGCCAGTCTGCTCGGGATCGCCTTCGGGTCGACGGTGTAGAAGTTGCGACCGGTCGGCAGCACGTTGATCAGCCCGCGCAGGGGTGAGCCGCTCGGACCCGCCGGGATGTACCCGCCGTCGAGCGCGTGCAGGATCGCGTCGAGTTCGCCGCTCGTGCCCGCGAGTCGCGGCACGACCTCATCGGCCGCGAACCGCAACACCGAGGCCACGTCCGCCCGCACGTCCGTGTCCACGGCGGCGCAGACCTCGTCGACGGCGCCGGGCGACCAGTCGCGCTGCTCCATCGCGTCGACCAGTTCGTGAGCGGTGGCCTCGATGCGGTCCACATCGGACTTCGGTGCGTCCTCGCTGAGCCCGAGTGCGGTACGCAGTCCCGGCACCGCGGCCTGGGTGCCGCCCCACATCTGATTCGCCCGCAGCATCGCCAGCACGAGGTTGACGCGCGCCTCGCCCGCCGGAGCCTCACCGAGGATGTGCAGCCCGTCGCGGATCTGCGCGTCCTTGACCTCGCACAACCAGCCGTCGACGTGCAGCAGCATGTCGTCGAACTCCGCGTCGTGCGGCCGCTCCTCGAGACCGAGGTCGTGGTCGAGCTTGGCCGCCTGCATCAGCGTCCAGATCTGCTGCCGGATCGCGGGCAGTTTGGCCGGGTCCATCGCCGAGATGTTGGCGTGCTCGTCGAGAAGCTGTTCCAGCTTGGCGATGTCGCCGTAGCTCTCGGCGCGCGCCATCGGCGGTACGAGGTGGTCGATGATCGTGGCGTGCGCCCTGCGCTTCGCCTGTGCGCCCTCACCGGGGTCGTTGATGAGGAAGGGGTAGATCATCGGCAGGTTGCCGAGGACGGCGTCCGGTGCGCACGCCGAGGACAACCCGGCGGTCTTACCGGGCAGCCACTCCAGCGAACCGTGTTTGCCCAGGTGCACCACCGCGTGGGCGCCGAATTCCTCCTCCAGCCAGCGGTAGGTGGCCAGATAGTGGTGGCTCGGCGGCAGATCCGGATTGTGGTAGATCGCGACCGGGTTCTCGCCGAAGCCGCGCGGTGGCTGGATCATCAGGATGACGTTGCCCGCCTGCAGCGACGCCAGCACGATGTCGCCGTCCTCGCCACCGTCGACGTAGAGCTCGCCCGGAGGCGGGCCCCAGTGCTCGATCATCCCCTCGCGCAGTTGCTGCGGCAGCTGGTCGAACCACTCCCGGTAGCGCGCGGCGGGCACTCGGATCGGGTTGCCCGCGAGTTGCTCCTCGGTGAGCCACTCCGGGTCCTGGCCGCCGGCCTCGATCAGCGCGTGGATCAGTGCGTCGCCGTCGGGCTGATCCGTACCGGTCGGATCGACGCCCGGGAACGCGTCCGGTCCCAGATCGTATCCCTGGGTGCGCATCCGGCGGAGCAGTTCGACGGCCGAGGCGGGTGTGTCCAGCCCGACCGCGTTGCCGACGCGCGAGTGCTTCGTCGGGTACGCCGACAGCATGAGCGCGATCTTGCGGTCGGCGGCGGGTGTGTGGCGAAGGCGGGCGTGTGCCAGCGCGATGCGAGCGACCCGCGACGCGCGTTCGGCGTCCGGCACGTAGTGGGGCAGACCGTCCTCGTCTAGTTCCTTGAACGAGAACGGCACGGTGATGAGCCTGCCGTCGAACTCCGGTACGGCCATCTGGTTGCCCGCGTCCATGGGGGACAGGCCCTCGTCGTTGTCGAGCCACGTGTCCCGATCGCTGGTCAGGCACATCGCCTGCAACGTCGGGACGTCGAGCGCGGCGAGTTCGGCCACGTCCCACGACTCGTCGTCGCCGCCGGCGCCCGCCTCGGACGGCCGGGTGCCGCCTGCGGCCAGTACGGTCACCAGCAGCGCATCGGCGCGCTCGAGCTCGGCCATCATCTCCGGTTCGCGCGAGCGCAGCGACGCGCAGTATATCGGCAGCGGCCGCCCGCCGGCGGCCTCGACCTGATCGGCCAGCGTGTGCACGAACGCGGTGTTGCCGGACAGGTGGTGCGCGCGGTAGTAGAGGATCGCGACGACGGGACCGTCGGCCGGGCCGCTCGAGGTCCGCGGCAGCACGCCCCACGAGGGCTGTTCGGCGGGAGGTTCGAACCCGTCGCCGGTCAGCAGCAGCGTGTCGGACAGAAAACGGTGCAGCTGCGCCAGGTTCTCCGGTCCGCCGTGGGCGAGATACGTGTGCGCCTGGGTCGCGGTGCCGACGGGGACCGTCGACAGGGCCATCAGCTCCGCGTCCGGCGCCTGTTCGCCGCCGAGCACCACCACGTGCGCACCGCTCTCGCGCACGATGCGGAGTCCCTCGGCCCACGTGCGCTCGGTGCCGAGGATGCGCACGACGACGATCGGCGCGCCGTCGAGCAGCCCTGGCAGCTCCTCGAGATCGAGGCGGGCGGGGTTGGCAAGGCGATAGTCGGCGCCGCTCGAGCGCGCACTCAACAGGTCGGTGTCCGACGTGGACAGCAGCAAGATCACAGGTGGTTCCTCCTCGGCCGCCAACTCTCCGGGGGCAGCCGTGGCGAGTCAAGGTGACGTATTGCTCCGCAGTGCGCTGACCTGGGGGAGACGGCACGAAGGGTCCCTTCGTGCCACCCTGATCGGCGCACGCGGCTTTCGTTGGCAGCGCGCCGTTTCCCGCGCGGGGCCCCGCGGAGCCGGGACCAGCAGCGGCGTGGCCACCATGACCGCGAGCACAGCCGCCCCCGCCGTGGTGCTCCCGCCCCGCTGGGACCTGTCTCCTCCGCGCCCGAGCCACACGGGGCTGGCGCGGGCGGGACGGCTGCCTAGAGTGGGTCCATGGCCACGACCCCACCCGCCGCAGGCGGACCCGGCGGCGATCGCTGCGGTACCCGGCGCCCCGATGCCGAGCGCCCCGGTGCCGAGCGCCCCGGTGCCGTCCGGCTGCGTGCGGACGCGTGCCCCGGGGTGCTCGCGACACACGACGCCGCCGACGGTCCGCTCGCACGGGTCCGGCTGCCCGGCGGCGGGCTGTCACCGGCGCAGGCGCAGGCGATCGCGGCCTGCGCCACAGAGCTCGGTGACGGCGCGGTGCACCTCACCTCCCGCGGGAATCTGCAGCTGCGCGCGGTCAGTGACGTCGACGCCCTCGTCGGCAGGTTCGCCGAGGCGGAGCTGCTGCCGTCGCCCGGCCACGAGCGCATCCGCAACATCCTGGGCTCGCCGCTGTCCGGCCTCGCTCGTCGGCGGGTGCCCGAGACCTCCGAGTCCGGTGGGGCCGGTGGCGCAGGGGACGCCGAACCGGGGAGGATCGCCGACGTCCGCCCGCTCGTGCGCGAACTCGACGCGGTGGTGTGCGCCACACCCGAACTGACGGGGCTGCCCGGCCGGTTCCTGTTCGCCCTCGACGACGGCAGTGGTGACGTCGCGGCCGATGCGGACCTGTGCTGGCGCGCGACGGCGGCCGACACCGGTGCCGTGCTCGTGGCGGGTACCGACACGGGGCTGCGCGTGCCGGCGTCCCGTGCTGCGGCGGCGATGGTCGCGGGTGCGCAGGCCTTCGACGAGATCCGTGCCACGGCCTGGCGGATCCACGAGATCGACCCGTCACCCGTGGTGGCTGCGCTGCGCCCGTACGCGAGCGCCGACACCGAGCCCGTGCCGCAGCGGTTCGCCCCTCCTGCGCCGGTCGGCCCCGTCCCGGGGGTCCACGCCGTCGTCGCCGCACCGCGGTTCGGCCAGCTGTCCGCGGACACGCTGCGTCAGCTGGCCGGCCGCGCCGGTGACGGCCGCGCGCTCACCGTCACGCCGTGGCGCACCGTCGTGGTGCACGACACGTCACCCGGCGACCTCGCGGTGTTCCCGGACCTCGTCGTCGACCCGGCCGATCCGCTACTCGGGGTGAGTGCGTGTATCGGCGCGCCGCGGTGCGCGAAATCGCACGCCGACGTGCGCGCCGACGCGCTGGCACTCGCCCCCGACGGGATCAGCGCCCACTTCGCAGGGTGTTCGCGGCGGTGCGGGAGACCGGGCGGATCTCACATCGACGTGGTCGCCGCGGAGGGCGGCTATCACGTCGGGGGTACGTTCGTCGGGCTCGACCGGGTCGCCGAGGCCCTGTCCGCGCCGAGCCGGTGACGATCTCGCCGGGGCGCGTGACCATCCGACCGCACGACACGGAAGGACAGCAGTGATCGACTACATCCGCGACGGAGCGGAGATCTACCGCCACTCGTTCGCGACGATCCGGGAGGAGGCCGATCTCGCCGTGTTGCCGGACGACGTCGCAGGCGTGGCGGTGCGCATGATCCACACGTGTGGCATGCCGGATCTCGTCGATGACCTGGCCTACAGCCTGGACTTCGTGGAGGCAGGGCGCCGGGCGCTCGAAGCGGGCGCGCCGATCCTGTGCGACGCCAACATGATCGCCAGCGGGATCACCCGCAAGCGGTTGCCCGCCGACAACGAGGTCATCTGCACCCTGTCCGACGACCGGGTCCCGCGGCTGGCCGAACAGCTCAACAACACACGCTCGGCGGCCGCGCTCGAACTGTGGCGGGACCGCCTGCCCGGCTCGGTCGTCGCGATCGGCAACGCGCCCACCGCCCTGTTCCGCCTGCTCGAACTGATCAACGAGGGAGTCGGCAAGCCCGCGGCGATCATCGGTGTCCCGGTCGGGTTCGTGGGCGCCGTCGAGTCGAAGGACCTGCTGATCACGCGTGGTCCGGCGCCCTATCTGGCCGTGCGCGGGCGGCGTGGCGGCAGCGCGATGGCCGTGGCCGCGGTCAACGCGCTGGCCACGAAGGAGGAGATCCTGTGAGCTCCGGAACCGGCGTGCTGTACGGCGTGGGGCTCGGGCCCGGTGACCCGGAACTGGTGACGGTCAAGGCCGCGCGGCTGATCTCCGAGGCCGACGTCATCGCCTACCACTGCGCCCGGCACGGCAGGAGCATCGCGCGGTCGGTCGCCGAGCCGTACCTGCGTGACGGCCAGCTCGAAGAGCGGCTCATGTACCCCGTCACCACGGAGACCACCAACCACCCCGGCGGCTACGAGGGTGCGATCGCCGAGTTCTACGAGCTCGCCGCGAAGCGCCTGGCCGAGCACCTCGACGAGGGCCGCAACGTCGTCCTGCTGTGCGAGGGCGACCCGTTCTTCTACGGCTCCTACATGTACATGCACGAGCGCCTCGCCGACCGCTACGAGGCCCACGTCGTTCCCGGCGTGACGTCGGTCAGCGGCGCGTCCGCCGAACTCGGCCGTCCGCTGGTGCAGCGTGACGAGGTGCTCACCCTGCTGCCCGGCACGCTGCCGGCCCCGGAACTCGCCCGCAGGCTGGCCGACACCGAGGCCGCCGCGGTGCTCAAGCTCGGGCGGACGTTCGGTGCCGTGCACGAGGCGCTGAGCGAGGCCGGCCGGCTCGAGGAGGCGTACTACGTCGAGCGTGCGAGCTGGCAGGTGCAGCGGGTCGAACCGCTCACCGACGTCGACCCCGAGACGGTGCCGTACTTCTCGCTGGCCGTGGTGCCGAGCCCCGCGTACGCCTCCCGCAAGGCGGGCGCGGACGAGGCACCGGCACCGGAGGGCGACCGTGCCCGTGGGGACGTCGTGGTCGTCGGTCTCGGCCCGGCAGGCCCGGAGTGGCTGACCCCCGAGGCCGACGAGGCGCTGCGGGAGGCCGAACATCTCGTGGGCTACGGCCCGTACGTGGCGAAGGTGCCGCAGCGGGCAGGGCAGCAGCGGCACGCGTCGGGCAACCGCGTGGAGGCCGACCGGGCCCGCGAGGCGTTGCAGCTGGCCGCGGGTGGTGCGCGGGTCGCCGTCGTGTCATCGGGTGATCCCGGCGTGTTCGCCATGGCCTCGGCGGTGCTCGAGCAGGCGGAGACGTCCGAGTTCGCCGAGGTCGCGGTGCGGGTCGTGCCCGGGGTGACCGCGGCGCACGCGGCCGCCTCCCGGGTGGGCGCCCCGCTGGGCCACGACTTCGCGACGGTGTCGCTCTCGGACCGGCTCAAGCCGTGGGACGTCATCGAACGCCGCCTCGACGCCGCCGGGCAGGCGGACCTCGTCGTCGCGCTGTACAACCCGGCCTCACGCAGCCGCACGACACAGCTGGCGGCCGCGCGCGACGTGCTGTTGCGGCATCGGGCGGCCGACACGCCGGTCGTGATCGCCCGTGACGTCGGCGGCGCCGAGGAGTCGGTGCGCGTGGAGACGCTGGGCGGATTCGACCCCGCCGAGGTCGACATGCGGTGCGTCCTCATCGTCGGTTCGTCCCGCACGCGGGTGCGGACCCAGCCCGACGGCACCCCTCTCGTCTGGACTCCGCGTAGTTACGACTGACCCCCGGCAGGGACCGATGTCCGACACTCCAGACCCCGTGGACGGCCTGCGTGCACTCATGGGCAGGCCGTCTCGCCGGTTCTTCACGGCCGAGCCGGTGCCGCGCGAGGACGTCGAGCGCATGGTGGACCTCGCGCGGCGAACCGGTTCGGCGCGCAACCGGCAGCCGTGGCGGTTCGTCGCGGTCACCGCTGCCGACGTGCGCAGGCAGCTCGCCGGATGCGGTGCGTACGCGGGTCACCTCGCGGGCGCACCGTTGGTCATCGTGCTCCTGACCTGCGATAACGGGTTCCGCGACACGCCCTTCGACCTGGGCCGGGTCGCTCAGTCGCTCACCCTGGCGGCGTCCGTACTGGGCTACGACACGTGCATGGCCACGTTCTACCCCGATGACAACGTCCACGCCGCGGACCGCCTGCTGGGGATCGACGGCCCGTGGCACGCCGAGCACGCGATGTCCCTGGGCCGCGCTGCGAGACCTGTGGACGGCGCGGCGGGCAACGCCGCGTCGGGAGGCTCGGCGGTGCCGACGGGGAGACATCCCGTCTCCGAGCTGTTGACCTGGCACGAGTGAGCCGCCGGGGCGCTGCGCACCCGTGATCCGCCCGGCAGCGGCGTGCCGGTCTCAGCAGCGGTGCAGATCTCAGCAACGACGCGCCGGTCGGCAGTGGCGGGCCGCGACCGTGACGGTCACTGCGTCGCGGCCCGCCACCGCTCAGCGGCTCTTGGAGTTGCCGTCGGGCTGCTGCGGGCCCGGCCCGGGGGACTGCCAGCCCCACATTGTCCGTTCACCCGTCTCGACCGCCGGTTCCGTTCCCTGGCGGTACGGCCTGACCTCGTACAGCGATCCCCACGCCTGGCTGGGCTTGCCCTTGACGTAGCTCGGCACCTCGGGGTCGTCGGCGACCTCTTCGAGGTTGCCGATCGGCCCGCCGCCCTGGCTGCTGGCGATGTTCGACTCGTGGGCCAACGGCTCGGCGACGATCCGGTACTCGGGCATCTCGTAGATGCCGTTGCGGATCTGCATCGGCCTCAGGCAGGGGTAGACGAACGAGGCGGGCCAGTCGATGTACACCGGTTCGTCGCCGACGCGTTCGGTCAGCGTGGTGAACGTGGGCACGCGCGGGGCGGTCACGGCGACCCAGCCGTCCTCGGTGAGGTCGTCGTCGCCCGCGGCGACCCGCACGGCGGTGGCACCGTCCGGCGCCTTGTCGAGGCTCAGCCGCAGGTCCTTCCACTCGTCCTGACCGTCGCCGGTATCCAGCAGCTTCTCGGTGCCGACGACCTCGAAGCCTTGCGGCGTGGGCTTGCCGAACTCCAGCTCGATCTGCGTCGCCTTGCCGCCCGGCGCGTAGGCCGACAGCGCGACCTGGTCACCGTCGGCGCGGTCGCCGAGCCCGAACCAGTCCGTTCGCAGCTGTCCGGTCGGGTTCGCCTGCTCGTTGTAACTGCTCCACATCGGCACCGTTTCCGGGGTGAACCCGTGCGGCGGCTCGGCCAGCGCGTCGCCGTCGCTGATCGGTTCGGTGTGGAAGCCCTCCTGCACGGGACCGTTCGCCCGCTGCGGTTCCGGCAGATCCCCCGGCCGGTTCTGGTCGGGCTGCTCCTGCGGCGGGGCGGTGCGCTGCTGTCCCTGTGGCAACCGCTGGAGCATGCTCGACACCGGGTCCCGCTCGACCATCACGTAGTCGCCGAGGCCGCAGCTCGAGCCCAGCACGTGCTCGACGTTCGCCTTGCCGAACGAGTAGGTGTCCCGCTGTGCGTGGATCGCCTTGGCCATGGACCCGACCTCGGCGGTCACGAACAGCCCGCTGACCACGACGAACGCCAGCGATCCACGGAACAGCATCCGGCGTTGCGACGGTTGCGGCGCCTCCGGCCGTCCCGAGCGGATGTTCTCGACGAACGCGTACAGCGCGAACAGGGCGGCCCCGGCCAGCAGCACCGTGGCGATCTTGATGCCGAACAGCTGGGGCGGCATGTTCCACCACGGCACACCGAGGCGCGAGATGAACCAGTAGGCGTTCGGGCCGGTCAGCGCCAGCGCGGAGACGCCGAGCAGTCCCACCACGAACAGGGCCTGGTTGCGCCGCGATCGCAGCACCGACGCGCTGACCGCCAGTGCCGTCAGCGCGGCCATCGCCGCGCCCACGGCGGCGAAGGCGCCGAAGTGGTGCGTGAACTTGGTCGGTGTCAGCGCCATGAGCAGGAAGAACACCGCCGTGGTGCCGATGAGGCGACGGCTCGGCCCGAGCGCGGCACCCTTGATCCGGCTGCGCCGGAGCAGCACCGCCAGGCACGCCGCGGTGCACAGCAGGAGCAGCAACACGGGGAAGCGGCGGGTCGCCGAGCCGTCCGCGGAATCGGCGAACAGCAGCTCGTAGCGGTTCAGCTCCTGGAACCACGACAGGTTCGGCCCGACCGCGGTCCGCAGTCGCGTGCCCTCCATGACCGTCGCGAACGTCTGGTCGGCGAACACGACGACCAGCACCAGCAGCCCGGTGCCCGCGATCGGCGCCAGCACCGGGCGCCACCCGTTGTCGCGGGCGCGCTGGCGCAGCAATTGGAACAGGGGTTTCGCCGCGACCAGGAAAGGCGCCACGGCGATGAGGCCCGTGGGCGTGGCGGCCAGGGTCAGCGCGGCGGCGAGCAGGCCGAGGCAGACGGGCAGCAGCCTGCGGGTGACCAGTGCGCGTTCGACGGCGCAGATCGCGAGCAGCGAGCCGAGCGCGGCGACGGGCTCGGGGCGGGTGCCGGTGTTGTAGGTCATCCACCAGACCAGGAACACCGTCGCCGCGGCCCACCCGGCGGCGCGACTGGACCGGACCGCCTTGCCGAGGCGCGGCATCACCTCGCGGCTGATGAGCAGCCAGCTGAGCACACCGAGCAGGAAGGACGGCAGTCTGATCCATGGCGCGACCGTGCTGACGTGCGCCATCAGCTCATAGACGTGGTAGAACCAGCCGAACGGCGCCTCCGCGACGCCGAACCAGCGGTGGTAGTTCGTGAGGTATCCGGCGTCCTCGGCCACGCGGGCCATCGACAGGATGTAGCCGTCGTCGGCGGTGACCGGGCCGATGAACACCCAGATTCCGAGCATGCCGATGACGACTGCGTCGCGCCCCGTCAGCCGCCACCAGCCGACCGGTGCCCAGCGGGGGGCGCGGCGGGCGAAGCCGCGGTCGAGCCGGTTCACCACGAACAGGCACGCCAGCAGTGCCACCACGGCCACGGCGCCCACGACGGTCTTCAACACCGTCGGTGTCGACTGGTAGCGGGTGTCGGGCGTGATCGACACGCCGAGCCCGTCGGTCGGGTCCTGCGCGGCCTCGAGCGACGAGTAGATGCCGACCACCCGCGGGCGCACGTCGCCGTCCTCGGAGTACACCGGCGTGTCGTTGACCGACATGCTCGTGTGCTCGGCGGTCGACGAGACCGAGATGGTGCAGTCGCCCGGTGGGAGCTGCTGGCGCGCGACCTGCTCGCCGCGGCTGAACGCGATGAGCGTGTTGTCGTTCACCCGCAGCTGCATGCCCGAGCCGTCCTCGAGGCGCTCCGGCGGGACGGTCGACAGCAGGTTCGTCTCACCCGCGGTCCGGTCGTCGAGCGACCTGGCCGCGGCGCACGGGACGTCGGCCGTCAGCTCCTGGGCCCAGTATCCGGCGAGCGGCGCGTTGACCTGTTCGGTGTTTCCGCCCGCAGGCCAGGTGATCCGTGCGGTGTCCTGGACCACAGGCAGGAACGGGTAGGCCACGGCGCATATGGCGGCGACGAGCCCCAGGATCGTCGCGAGCCACTTCTTCTGTGTGTTCGCGCGAGGGCCCCGTGATCCGGCGGACGCGCCGGAATGTTCCGGCTGTGTGCCGGAATTGTCCGTCGAAGTCGAGTTCGCTGGCGGCATCGGACGTCACGCTAGCGGCAGCGCACCGCCGCTCCGCCCGCGGGGCTATCGCTTCGTGCGGTCGACAACCCAGCGCACGGCGGATTTCACATCGGCCGAATGGGGCATATCGGGCCGCGCTGGACGGCGTACGACGATCACCGGAATACTCGCGTCCCGTGCCGCGTGCAGCTTTGCCGCGGTCATGTCGCCGCCGCTGTCCTTCGTGACGAGCACGTCGATGCGGTGCCTGCGGAGCAGTTCGGCCTCGTCGGCCACGCGGTACGGGCCGCGCGACAGTGTCACCTCGAGCCGCGCGGGCAGCGGCCCGTCCGCCTCGTCCGGCGGGTCGACGCAGCGCGCGAGCAGCCACATGTCGAGACCGGCGAACTCGGCGAGTCCCTGCCTGCCGGTGGTGAGCAGCGCCCTGGTGCCCAGCCGGGGCAGCAGCCGTGCCGCGTCGGCGAGGGTGTCGGCCCAGTGCCAGTCGTCGCCGTCGCCGGGCTGCCAGCCGGGCCGTTCGAGCCGGAGCACGGGTACGCCGGCCGAGGCGGTCGCCGTGGCTGCCGACGCGGAGATCCGCCGCGCGAACGGGTGCGTCGCGTCGACGACGGCACCGATGTCGTGGTCGGCCAGCCACCGTGCGAGACCGTCGGGGCCGCCGAAACCACCCACTCGGATGTCCCCCTGAGGGAGGCGCGGCTTCGCCACCCGGCCGGCGAGGGACGATGTCACCGGGACCTCGCGGGCGACGAGTTCGGCGGCGAGCGCGCGAGCCTCGGAGGTGCCGCCGAGGATCAGCACCCGTGGAGCGATACTTCCCATGACCGGACAGTCTGACCGAGCCCTCCGCCCGGCCGGGCGAATGTGTGACGTAAGCGAGCGCGTGACGGAGTGATTGTGTGACCGAGCTCCGGTACGGCTGGACGACGGGCGCCTGCGCGACCGCAGCGACGACGGCCGCCTACACCGCGCTGCTGACGGGCGTGTTCCCCGACCCGGTCGAGGTCCGGCTGCCGAGGGACCGGCGGCCGTCGTTCGCGCTGGCCACCGAGCGCCTCGCCGACGGCGAGGCGAGCGCCGGGGTGATCAAGGACGCGGGCGACGATCCTGACGTCACGCACGGTGCGCTGGTGATCGCCACCGTGCTGCCGGGCAGGGCGGGCAGTGGGGTCACCTTCCGTGCGGGCGCGGGCGTCGGCACGGTGACGCTGCCCGGCCTGCCGCTGGACGTCGGTGAAGCCGCGATCAATCCCGTGCCGCGGCGGTTGATGACCGAGGCCGTGCAGCGGTTGGCCGCCGAGCACGGCGGCAGCGGTGATGTCGTCGTCGAGATCGGTATCGACGGCGGTGAGGAGATGGCCCGGCACACGTGGAACCCGCGGCTCGGCATCGTCGGGGGCCTGTCGGTGCTCGGCACGACCGGTGTGGTGGTGCCGTACTCGTGCTCGGCGTGGATCGACAGCATCCGGCGCGGGATCGACGTCGCGCGGGCGCTGGGACTCGAGCACGTCGCGGGCGCGGTCGGCTCGACGTCGGAGCGTGTCGCGAAGGAGCTGTACGACCTGCCGGACGAGGCGCTGCTCGACATGGGTGATTTCGCGGGCGCGGTGCTGAAGTACCTGCGCCGGAATCCGGTGCCGCGGCTGACCCTCTCCGGCGGGTTCGCGAAGCTGTCGAAACTGGCTGCGGGACATCTGGACCTGCATTCGAAACGGTCACAGGTGGATCTGGGCCTGCTGGCCGGCATCGCCGAGGACGCGGGCCGGGGCGAGGTGGCGGCCGCCATCGGCGGGGCGAACACAGCGCTGCACGCGCTGGAACTCGCGCGGGAAGCGGGCCTGGAGCTGGGCGACCTCGTCGCGGAACGCGCCCGGCAGCAGGCTGTCGAGGTGCTCGGCGACGCGCCGGTCCACGTCGACGTCGTGGCCATCGACCGCGCGGGCACCGTCGTCGGCAGGGCAGGCTGACCGCGCCCGTGCCGGCGGGGTCGATGCCGGCACGGGCGCGTGCGGGCGTGTCAGCAGTGGCTCAGCAGCAACTCGACGTAGTTCGTGTTGGCCACGCGGTAGTTGAAGCTCTCGCGCGAGCCGAAGCCCGTCGTGCGTGCGACCCCCGTGCCGTCGCCGGTGTCGACGCAGACGTCGGTGTTGTCCGGCCGGGTGTCCTCGACCCAGCCGAAGAAGTTGACACCGCCGTCGGCGCACACGAGCTCCCAGTGGGCCCGGCCGCCGGGGATCGTGGGATCGGAGACCGAGGGGCAGAAGCCACTGACGTGATAGCCGTCGTCGCCGGCCGGAGCCGACTGCGCCGTGCCGGCGTGGGCGGTGGTCGTCATGGTGCCGGCGAGCGCGAGAGCGCCGAGCGCTGCGGCGGCGTGGCGGGTGATCGGGCGCATGCGTTCCTTTCCCTCTGCGGTTTCTGACGCGGCGAGTGTGCGGCGACGGCATGGTCCGCCGGTGGTTCTCGGGTGGCACCGGGTGGTCGGGCGGTGGTTCGAACCGTGCGGGGTCGTGCTTCCGCTCGGTTCCCGCAGGGGACCACTGTCGGCGCACGGAGCTGCGTGGCCGGGCTCCGGTGGCAGCACCGGAAAACGAGTCGACGCGCCACGGCGCACGCACGTACGTTGTCCCGCGTGGGTACAGGTGCTTTCTTCGCAGCGTTCTTCGTGAGGCTGCGCCGCGCATAGCGGCGGCCTCGGCGTATCGCGCGACTCCTCCGTGCGCCGGCCGTCCTCGGCAGGTCCTGCCGGGCGGCCCGTTTCGTGCTGCCCGGGTCACCCCACGGCACCCGGAGAGAACACCCGTGTCTCGTCACAGCGGCCGGCATGAGCTCGGCCAGAACTTCCTCACCGACCGGGCGACGATCGCCCGCATCGTCGACCTCGTCGCCCGCACCGACGGCCCGATCGTCGAGATCGGCCCCGGAGCGGGCGCCGTCACGCTTCCGCTCGAAACTCTCGGCAGGCCGATCACCGCCGTCGAGCTCGACGGGCGCCTCGCCGCCGAGCTCCGGAACACGGTGGGGCCCAGGCGGCCCGCCGACCGGCGACGGGCCGATCGGTTTCCAGCCGGACAGCGGCCCACCGGACAGCAGCCCGCCGCACAGCGTGATTCCGGGCAGCGTGACTCCGGACGGCGTGACTCCGGACGGCGTGACTCCGGACGGCCCGATGCCGCACAGCACGATGTCGGACAGCGTGACTCCGGACGGCGCGGGGAGGCGCCGCGTACCCGCGTCGTCCAGGCTGATTTCGGCAGCTTCGCCCTGCCCCGCACGCCGCACGTGATCGTCGGCAACCTTCCCTTCCACCGCACCACCGGCATGCTGCGCAGGGTGCTGGCCGCCGACCACTGGACCGACGCCGTGCTACTCGTCCAGTGGGAGGTGGCGCGCCGCCGCGCGGGCGTCGGCGGGGCCACGATGATGACGGCCCAGTGGTGGCCGTGGTTCGAGTTCGGTCTCGACCGGCGGGTTCCCGCCGCGGCGTTCACCCCGCGTCCCGACGTCGACGGCGGCCTGCTGACGATCACCCGCCGCGCGCATCCGCTCCTACCCGCCTCCGAACGCCGCGGTTACGCCGAGCTGGTCCACGCCGTGTTCACCGGACCGGGTCGCGGTATCCAGGAGATCCTGACGCGCCGGTTCGGCCATCGCACCGCGGTGAGCCGGTGGCTCGCCGACAACGGCGTACCTGCCACGGCCCTGCCTCGCGCGCTCACCGCGCCGCAGTGGGCAGCGCTGCACGCGCTGGCAGCGGAGTTGTCGGCGCGGCCGTCCGGCGGCGGGCGACGATCCGGCGGGCGCACTCGCCCGCGGCGCCGATGACCGTGGCCATGGCGATCCCGGCGAGCAGTGACAGCACCGGGTCGCCGCGGGTGACCGGTGCGATCAGCAGTCCCATGCTCGTCATGTATCCGCACCACACGGCGGAACTGAGGAGCGTGGCCGGGACGAAGCGGGTCACCGGAATCCGCACGCGGCCGGCCGCGGCGACGCTGACCAGGCGCCCTCCCGGCAGGAACCGCACCGCCACCAGCGTCAGTATCGGCCTCCGGTGCAGCTGTCTGCGCACCCAGGTGTCGTCGCGCCTGCCGCGCAGGAACCGGTGGGACGACCGGCCCAGTGTGTACAGCAGGGCGTCACCGGCGAGTGACCCCACGAAGGCCGCCGCTGCGAGCGCCGCGACCCTGCCGGCGTCGCCTGCCGCCGCGACCGAGGACAGCAGCACCGGTTCGCTGGGCAGGAACGGCAGCGGACCGTCGGCCAGCACGGCGAGTGCCAGCAACGGCAGGAGCCAGGTGCTGCCCAACAGATCGCCCGTCATGCACTCCAGGGTCCCGGCCGGTGGCGGGTCGGTCAGTGGGGCTGGCCCCCGTGTTCGCAGTAGGGATCACCGGGTGCGTGGCGTTCGCGGCCCGCCGAGTAGAGGAAGCTGTCGGGGAAGTTCTCGGCAGCGAGGACCTTGCCTACGAAGATCATCGCCGCGCGGTTCAGTCCTGCCTCGCGCACCTGGACCGCGATGTCACCGAGGGTCCCGCGCAGCACCGTTTCACCCGGCTGGGTCGCCTTCGCGACCACGGCGGCGGGGCAACCGGGCCCGTAGTGCGGCAGCAGCTCGTCGACCACCTGCTCGACGCGGTTGACCGCCAGGTGCAGGGCCAGGGTCGCCCCGGACGCGCCCAGCGTCGCCAGTTCCTCACCCTCGGGCATCGATGTGGACCGGGCCTGCGCACGGGTGAGGATGAGGCTCTGCCCGACGGTTGGCACCGTCAGCTCGCGGCCCAGCACGGCGGCGGCCGCGGAGAAGGCGGGCACTCCCGGGGTGACGTCGTAGGGCACGCCCGCCGCGTCGAGCCTGCGCATCTGCTCGGCGACCGCGCTGTAGACGGCGGGATCGCCGGAACACAGCCGCGCGACGTCGTGACCCGACTCGTGCGCGGCGACCAGTTTGCCGATGATGTCGTCGAGTGTCAGGTCGGCGGTGTCGACCAGGGTGGCGCCGTCAGGACAGTGGGCGAGCAGGTCGGTCGGCGTGAGGCTGCCCGGGTAGAGGCAGACGCCGCAGCTCGCGAGCAGCTGCTGCCCGCGGACGGTGATCAGGTCGGCGGCACCCGGTCCGGCGCCGATGAAATGGACGGTCACGGCTTCCTCACACTCCATTGCGTTACAGCGCGGGCGGGGCTCCACCCGGTCAGGCCGCCCAGCGGTGCGGCGCGTTCGACGGAGATCCTGGTCAGTTCGCCGCCGCGGTCGGCGTACCGGGCCGCCAGTGCCTGTTCGGCCTCGAGCGTCACGCCGTGGGCCACCAGTCTGCCGCCGGAGCGGAGGGCATCCCAGCAGGCGGTCAGCACGCCGACGCCCGCGACACCGCCGCCGACGAACACCGCGTCGGGGGTGTCCAGACCGGCGAGGGCGTCCGGGGCGCTGCCGGTGACGACCTCGATGTCCGGGACACCCAGGCCGGCTGCGTTACGGGCGATGCGCTCGGCCCGTTCGGGGCGGGATTCCACGGCCACGGCCCGGTTGGCGGGGTGCGCGCGGCACCATTCGACCGCGACGCTGCCCGCACCGGCGCCGACGTCCCACAGCAGTTCCCCGGGCGTCGGGGCGAGCCGGGCGAGTGCGCTGGCCCGTAGGTCGCGCTTGGTGAGCTGGCCGTCGTGGTCGAACGCCTCGTCGGGCAGTCCCGCCAGCAGCGAGTACGCCGCTCCGGCGCAGGTGATCGCGACGACGTTGAGCGGCGCGCCGGGTGGGTGCGGCCAGT
Source organism: Prauserella salsuginis (assembly GCF_024648885.1). GTDB lineage: Bacteria > Actinomycetota > Actinomycetes > Mycobacteriales > Pseudonocardiaceae > Prauserella > Prauserella salsuginis. Next base: position 257,144 of record NZ_JANBBF010000011.1, read on the forward strand.
CGCGTGCGGTGCCGTCGAGGCGGCGTTCCTCGGCCGAGCCCAGGTTCTCCAGGACGGTCAGGGTGCTGTCCCCGAAGCCGTGATCGGCCAGGAGGGCGGCAAGGGTCGCCGGGGTGTCGGCGCCGGAACTGAGCACGAGCAACCGCCTGCCGGGAGCCAGCGCGCGGAGCACCTTGCGGGCGTCCCGGCCGACGGCGCTGACGACGTCGGTCTCCTCGGCGGTCCAGCCCAGCCGCGCGCGGGCGAGGGTGACCGACGACACCGCGGGGACGATCCGCACGGCGTCGGCGCCGAGCCTGCGGATCAACGTGCCGCCGATGCCCGACAGCAGCGGATCCCCGCTGGCGAGCACGCCGACGCGCCGCCCGGCCAGTTCCGCGAGGACGTCGTCGAGCGCGGGCAGCAGCGGACTGGGCCACGGCCGTTTCTCGTACGGGCCGTCGGGGACCAGGTCCAGCTGCCGGGGCCCGCCGAGCAGCACGTCGCACGTCTCGAGCTCCGCGCGGGAAGCCGGTGGCAGTGCCTGCCAGCCGTCCGCGCCGATACCCACCACGGTGATTGTCACGTCTGGTCACGGTAGTTGTGTTGCGGCGAACACCCGAGGGCGGTGGAACATGTGCGATGATGCCCACCGAAGCGGTCGCCGTGGAACCCGGTGCGAATCCGGGACGGTCCCGCCACTGTGACCGGCCGGAAGGCCGGGAAGTCAGAGCTTCGGTGGCCGCGGAGTGCTTGCGTGGTGTGAAACCCGGTGGGCGTGGAAACCCGCCGTCGAGCAAGGGAGTCTGCATGCGGCCGTACCCGTTCACGGCAGTCGTCGGAATGGGCGAACTGCGCCTGGCGCTCCTGCTGTGCACCATCTCACCCTCGATCGGCGGGGTGCTGGTGCGCGGGGAGAAGGGCACGGCGAAATCCACCATGGTGCGCGCTCTCGCGGGGCTGCTGCCCGATGTGGACGTCGTCGACGGGTGCCGGTTCTCGTGCGACCCGGCGGCACCCGACCCCTCGTGCCCGGACGGTCCACACCGGACGGTCTCCTCGTCCCAGCGGCCCGCGCGGCTGGTGGAACTGCCCGTCGGCGCCGCCGAGGAGCGGGTCGTCGGTTCGCTCGACCTGGAACGTGCGCTGCGCGACGGTGTCACCGACTTCCAGCCCGGCCTACTGGCGGGCGCGCACCGCGGGATGCTCTACGTCGACGAGGTCAACCTGCTGCACGACCACCTGGTCGACACGCTGCTCGACGCGGCGGCGATGGGCCGGGTGACCGTCGAACGGGAGGGCGCGTCCGTGTCGCACGCGGCGCGGTTCGTCCTCATCGGAACGATGAACCCCGAGGAAGGCGAACTGCGGCCGCAGCTGCTGGACCGGTTCGGGCTGACCGTCGAGGTCTCCTCGAGCAGGGACGCCGCCGAGCGGGTCGAGGTCGTACGACGGCGGCTCGCCTACGAATCCGATCCGGACGCCTTCGCTGCGGGGTATGCCGACGAGGACGCCGCGCTGGCCGCCGAGATCGCCGCGGCGCGCAAACTGTTGCCGTCGGTGGAGCTGACCGACGATGCGCTGCTGCAGATCGCCGAGGTGTGCGCCGCGTTCGAGGTCGACGGCATGCGGGCCGACATCGTCACGGCTCGCACCGCCGCGGCGCACGCGGCCTGGTGCGGCCGCACGGATGTGTCCACAGAGGACATCCGCGTCGCGGCGCGGCTGGCCCTGCCGCACCGCCGCAGGCGCAACCCGTTCGACGCGCCCGGTATCGACTCCGAACAGCTGGAACAGGCCCTGCAGGACGCCCAGCCACCGGAGGACGACCCCGACCCCGACCCCGACGGCGACGACTCTGACGACGGCGGTGACGGCGGTCCGGAGGGCCCTGACGACGGTGGCCCTGAGGACGGCCCCGATGACGACGGCCCCGATGGCGACGGCCCAGGAGGGGGCGCGCCAGGACCGCGACAGGACAACGAGGACGCGGGGCAAGTCGACGGAAACCCGCATCAGGGTGACCGGAAACCGCGATCCGGCGATACGGACACGGGGAGCGAGGACGGCGCGGCACCGCGTACGGAGCAGCGGGCCGGGACGGACACCCCGTACCGCGCGAAGCTGTTCACCGTCGACGGCACCGGTGCGGGCTCGGACGGCAGGCGTTCCCGCGCGGAAGGGGAGCGGGGCCGGATCGTCGGCGTCCGCCCCGACGGCACGCGCAGCGGATCGCCGCACCTCGTCGCCACGTTGCGCGCTGCGGCCCGGCACCGGCCGCGGCGCGGCCCGCGCGCCGACGGTGCCGGCCCGGTCGTACTGCCCCGTGACCTGCGGTTCGCCCGGCGGGAGGGCAAGGAGGGCAACCTCGTCCTGTTGTGCGTCGACGCGTCCGGCTCGATGGGGTCGAAGGCCCGCATCCGTGAGGTGAAGACCGCCGTCCTGTCGCTGCTGCTGGACGCCTACCAGCGGCGTGACAAGGTCGGGCTGGTCACGTTCCGCGCGTCCGAGGCCGCGGTGGCGTTGCCGCCGACCAGCAGTGTCGACGTCGCCGCCGCGCGGCTGGAGCAGCTGCCGACCGGTGGGCGCACCCCGCTCGCCGAAGGGCTGACCCGCGCCGCCGAGGTGCTGCGGGTCGAGGCGCTACGCGACGGCGATCGCCGGCCGCTGCTGGTGGTGGTGACCGACGGGCGGGCGACGAGCGGGCCCGAGGCGCTCGAGCGGGCGCACACCGCCGCGGACGGTCTGGCACGCATCGGGGTGTCCACTGTGGTCATGGACTGTGAGACCGGCCGCATGCGGCTCGGCCTGGCGAAGACCCTCGCAGGCAGGCTCGGCGCGGAGCACGTGGCCGTCGGGGACGTGGCTGCGGAGAAGCTGACCGACGAGGTGAAACGGAGGGCGGCCTGATGCCGCAGGGAAAGCCGGCCGTGGTGCCGGACGACGGACTGACGACGCGGCAGCGGCGGAACCGGCCCATCGTGGCCGTCCACACAGGACCGATGAAGGGCAAGTCCACGGCGGCGTTCGGCATGGCGCTGCGGGCGTGGAACCAGGGCTGGAACATCGGTGTGTTCCAGTTCGTCAAGTCGGCCAAATGGCGGGTGGGCGAGGAGAACGCGCTGCGCACGCTCGGTGAGACCGGCCAGGGCGGGCCCGTCGAGTGGCACAAGATGGGCGAGGGCTGGAGCTGGTCCCGTAAGAAGGGCACCGACGAGGATCACGCCGAGAACGCCCGTGAGGGTTGGGCGGAGATCAAGCGCAGGCTCGCCGAGGAGACGCACGACTTCTACGTGCTCGACGAGTTCACCTACCCGCTGCACTGGGGCTGGGTCGACGTCGACGACGTGGTGGAGACGCTGCGCACCCGGCCCGGCCGGCAGCACGTGGTGATCACCGGCCGCAACGCCCCGCAGCCACTCGTGGAGGCGGCCGACCTGGTCGCCGAGATGTCGAAGGTCGCGCACCCGATGGACGCCGGGCAAAAGGGTCAGCGGGGCATCGAGTGGTAGCCCGCGTCGTCATCGCCGCGCCCGGTTCGGGGCACGGCAAGACGACCGTCGCGACCGGGTTGATGGCGGCGCTCCGTTCCCGCGGCACCGCGGTGTCCGGGCACAAGGTCGGCCCCGATTTCATCGACCCGAGTTATCACGCCATGGCCACCGGGCGGCCCGCGCGCAATCTGGACCCGTTCCTGCAGGGGGAGCACCGGGTCGTGCCGCTGCTGCAGCACGGGTCGAGCGGAGCCGACGTCGCGGTGATCGAAGGCGTGATGGGCCTGTTCGACGGTGCGCTCGGCACCGACGGCTACGCCTCGACGGCGCACGTCGCGCGGCTGGTCGACGCGCCGGTGGTACTGGTGGTCGATGCCAGCGCGGCGAGCCGGAGCGTCGCGGCGTTGGTGCTGGGGTTCGCACGTTACGACCCGGACATCGAGCTCGCGGGCGTGATCCTCAACAAGCTCGGGTCGCAGCGGCACGAGGACGAGATCCGCGGGGCACTCGCGCCGACGGGCATCCCCGTGCTGGGTGCGCTGCGGCGCAGCGACGACATCCACGCACCGAGCAGGCACCTCGGACTCGTCCCCGCGGGGGAACGGGAGACCGACGCGCGGGAACTGCTGCCGAAGCTGGCCGACTGGATCGCGGGCGGAGTCGACCTCGACGCCGTGGTGCGGGTCGCGCGCGGAGCGCGGCGGTTGACGGAGGCGCCGTGGTCGCCGGGTCCGGTCCACAGTGGACCACGTGCCGTGGTGGCAGCCGCGGCGGGTGAGGCGTTCACGTTCCGGTACACCGAGACTGTCGAACTGCTCGCAACCCACGGCGTCGACGTCGTGGACTTCGACCCGTTGCGGGACGAGGAGCTGCCGCCCGAGTGCGCCGGCATGTACTTCGGTGGCGGGTTCCCCGAGGCACACCTCGAGCAGCTGTCGGCGAACGAGCCGTTGCGTACCGCGATCGGTGACGCTGTCGCGGACGGCATGCCTGCGGTCGCCGAATGTGCGGGCCTGCTGTACCTGTGCCGGGAGCTGGACGGGCTGCCGATGGTCGGCGCGCTCGACGCGACGGCCCGCATGACCCGGCGGGGAGCCCTCGGTTACCGGACGGCGACCGCGGCGTGCGACAACGTCCTCGCCGCCGACGGCGACACGGCGCGTGGGCACGAGTTTCATCGCACCGTCGTCGAACCGCGGGCGGGCGCGACGGCCGCGTGGCGCTGGAACGGCGAGCCGGAGGGGTTCGCGACCCCGACCCTGCACGCGTCCTACCTGCACGTCCACTGGGCGGGACATCCCGAGCTGGCACGCGCCTTCGCGGGCGCGGTGCATCGGAGGGCAGGCCGATGAGCAGCGGCGAGCGCACCGAAAGCGAGAACGATGCCCGCGACATCGACCTGTGGCATCACGGCGACCGTGAGGTCGGTGACGGACTGGTCGACCTCGCGGTGAACGTTCGCGTGCCGCAGCCGCCGGAGTGGCTGCTGGCCGAACTGCGCGACAGTCTGTCGGCTGTCGCCGCCTATCCCGACGTGGCCGGTGCCACCGAGGCGATCGCGGCCCGGCACGGCCGCCGCCCCGAGGACGTGCTGCCGACCGCGGGCGGCGCCGAGGCGTTCACGCTGCTGGCACGGGCGTGGCCGGTGCGCAGGCCGGTCGTCGTGCATCCGCAGTTCACCGAGCCGGAGGCGGCGCTGCTCGCCGCGGGACACGACGTGACGCGCGTCGAGCTGCCCGAGTCCGGCGGGTTCGCGCTCGACGGCGACCCGGTGCCCGCCGACGCCGATCTGGTGTTCGTGGGCAACCCGACGAACCCCACGTCGGTGCTGCATCCCGCGTCGTCGATTCGCGCGCTGGCTCGGCCAGGCAGGCTGGTCGTGGTCGACGAGGCGTTCCTCGACGCGGTGCCCGGTGAGCCCGAGAGCCTGGCAGCAGCGCGGATCCCGGGGATCGTCGTGGTGCGCAGCCTGACGAAGACGTGGGGCATCGCCGGGCTGCGCGCGGGATACGTCCTCGCCGAGCCCGCCGTCGTCGAGCGACTGCGCGGGCTGCAGCCGCCGTGGTCGGTGTCGACCCCTGCGGCCGTGGCGATGGCGGCGTGCAGCAGGCCCGGCGCCGTTGCCGAGGCGGAGGCGCTGGCCCGCGAGGCCGAGGCCGACCGCGACCGGCTGGTCGCCCGGCTGCGGGACCTCGGCGTCCACGTGGCCGGCACGCCGCGGGCACCGTTCGTGCTGGTGCGCGTGCCGGACGGCGAGAAGATCCGCCTGGCGCTGCGCGAGGCGGGTTACGCCGTGCGGCGCGCGGACACGTTCCCCGGGCTCGGACCGGACTGGCTGCGCATCGCCGTACGCTCCGACATGAACGGCTTCCTCGACGCGTTGGCCGCCCTGCTCTGACCCGCGTGTTCTGCACCCAGACGCGCGTGTTCTGCACCCGGACGCGCGTGTTCTGCACCCAGACGCGCGTGTTCTGCGCCCGCCCGTCGCCCGACCACCACCCCCAGCGTCGCGCTGCACGCGCGACTGCTGCGTCCTCCCGCGTGTTCCGCACCCGGACGCGTCGTCGGCCCCCGCACCCGCGAGGGCGCTGCCGCGCGACTGCGCCCACCCGTCGACCCGGCTACCACTCCTCAACGCCGCGCTGCTCCTCAACGCCGCGCTGCCGCGCGACGGCGTGGTCGGGTGCGCCGCGTCCGGGCGGCGCGGTCACCGGACGAGGGCGAGCTGCCGGGACTGGGCGACCAGCACGCCGGCCGAGTCCCAGATCTCGAAGTCTTCCTCGTGGTAGCCGCCGGACAGGTGCCTGGTGAACGCGCGGCAGGTGAGCCATCCCGGCGCGGGCCTGGCGCGCATGTGGACGGTCAGTTCGATCGTCGACGACCCGCCGACACCCAGGTCCAGCACGACCGGCGCCGCCGCGTCGACGAGCATGGCGAGGGCCGTCGTGTCGGCCGCGCGCCCGTCGGCGAACCGCAGCCAGAACTCGGAGACCGGATTCCGCGACGGTGTGCCGTACCAGAAGCCGGGAACCCGGTCGAGCCGGTAGTCGACGCGTGCGGCGAGGGTGACGCCAGGCTGCTCGCTCAGCGTCAACGGATCCGTGCAGCTGTCAGGGTCGGCCAGCGCGGGAGCGGTGTTGTCGAACGCGGCTGTGTTGTGGGGCGCGGCTGTGTTGTGGGGAGCGGCTGTGTCGTGGGAGGTAACCGTGTCGCCGGGCGCGGCCGTGCCGTTCGGCGCTGCCGGGTCCGGCATCCCGCCGAGATCAGCGTAGGTCGCCTGCGCGAGTACGACCGCACCGTCCTGCTGGGACAGCCGGGCACTGCCGGTCGCCGTCCTGCGGCCCTGTTTCACCACCTCGGTGGTGATCTCGGCCGGACCGGGTGTGCCGGGTCGCAGGAAGTGCGCCGACACCGCCAGCGGATCGGGCAGCGCTATCTGATCGCCGAGCGCCCGCACGCACAGTGCCAGCAGGTATCCGCCGTTGGCCACACCCTCGCGTATCACCCAGCGGTCCGAGACGGTCGTGGAGTAGTGGCCGTTCCCGGACGGGGTGACGGCGGTGTCGGTGTCGAACTCGGACGATGCGGTCGTGGTCATCGGCGCCCCTTTTTCGTCGTTGGCACCGATCATGCTGCCGGTCCAGGATGCGTGTCGATGACCTCCGAGGTAATGGTCCGGTGGCCGGGAGTCGCGTGCGGTCGCGGAGCCACCACGACTCCGGAGACGCGGCCGATCGCTGGAACGTGCTGTAGCCGGTGCGGTCATGGCACCACCGCGAGCCGGCGGGACCGGCCGGCGACGGGCCTACCGGGTGATCAGGGTGACGCTGTAGCGACGATCCACACGATCCGTCCCAGCCAGCCGACGGGGCCGAGTCTGCCGCAGCCGTCGCCTGCGCCCGGCACCGGAAGTCAGCCGCGGACGTGGCGGACGTTGACGACGACCGCGATCAGGCGAAAAACCGATTCCGCCCAGTCTGGCCTGAACGATGATGTTCACGTCGCCTGCTGGGGGAGTGTGTCCCAGGACGGCCCGTCGGGATCAGATGCTCAGCACCAGCAGTGTGGCGGTCAGCGCGATCTCGACGCAGCCGCCCAGGACGTCGCCGGTGACCCCACCCAGTCTGCGTACGCACCGCAGGAGCACAGCGCCCGCCGCGCACCAGCCGGCCAGCGCGGCGACCGGGCCCTGCCACCACGCGACGGCCGGGTCGAACCCCGCCAGCACGGACAGCGCCGCTACCGTCAGCGCGACGGTAGCGGCGACCGGTACCGGTACCGCTCCGGCCACGGCGGCGCCCAGGCCCTCCGGCCGCGCCGACGGCACGAACCGCGTGCAGCACAGCGGCAGCACCACGCGGCTTGCGACCACGGCCACGACGAGGCCCGTGACACCGGCACCCGCCGCCACCACCCCGGCGAGGGCGCCGGTCTGGACGAGCAGGACCAGCACCAGCGTGGCGACGCCCGTCGGTCCGGCGTCGCCGCGGCGCATGATGTCGAGGGCGCGGTCGCGGTCGTAGGACGCGCTCAGGCCGTCGGCCGTGTCGGCCAGGCCGTCGAGATGCAGTCCGCGGGTCGCCAGTGCCACCGTGGCGAGCGCCAGTGCCGCCACGGCGAGTGCGGGCAGGCCGAGCAACCCGCCCAGCCAGACGACCACGCCGGCCCCCGCGGCGAGCGCCAGTCCCGCGAGCGGTGCCGTCGCCATGGCGATGCCGGCGACGCGGCGGTCGACCGTCCGGGGTGCGGGTACCGGCAACGCCGTCAGCGTGCCGAACGCCATGCGCAGGCCGTCGCCCGCTGCGTGCCCTGGTGCCGAACCTCCGCCGGAACCGGGAGCGATCCCACCCGCCTGGTCGTGCTCAGCCAAGGCCGGCCAGCCGTCCCATGCCCGCGAGCACGGCGCGGGCGTTGCGCAGCACGGGCACCGCCTGTACGGCGCCACTGCCCTCACCGAGCCGCAACCCCAGGTCGAGGATTGGTTCCAGACCGAGCGCCTTGAGGGCAAACGCTTGCGCCGGCTCGGTGGACCGGTGTCCGGCGACCCACCACTGTTCGGCACCCGGCGCGATCTCGCGCGCCACGACCGCCGCCGCGCACGGGAACACGCCGTCCAGCACGACCGGCACCCTCCGCTCGGCGGCCCGCACGAGAAAGCCGGCGGTCGCCGCCGCGCACGCGCTGCCCAGCGAGGTCAGCGCGGCGAAGGGGTCGTCGGCGGTGGCACGGGAAAGGGCCTGCTCGAGGACGGCGACCTTGCGGGCGCGGCCGTCGTCGTCGATGCCCGTGCCCGTGCCGACCACGTCGTCGGCGGGCAAGCCCAGCACCGAGGCCACGAGCGCCGCGGCGATCGTCGTGTTGCCGATGCCCATGTCACCCGGGATAAGCAGATCCGCCCCGTCGTCGATCTCGGCGTCGGCGACCGCGGCGCCCGCATCGAACGCCTGCCGAGCCTGGCCGGGTTCGAGCGCGTCGGCCACGTCGATGGCTCCCGACCCCCGCCGCACCTTGTGCCGCCGCACCTGTTCGGGCACGTCGTCCAGCGGGTCGTCGACCGCCAGGTCCAGCACGCGCACACGCGCGCCCACCTCGCGAGCCAGGACGTTCACGCCGGACTCACCGGCCAGGAACACGCGCACCATCGCCGCCGTCAGGTGTCGCGGATACGCCGACACCGCCCCGGACGCCGACACCCCGTGGTCGCCCGCGAACACCACGACGCGCACCTCGTCCAGCGGGCGCGGCGGCACCTGGCCGTGGGCGGCGCACAGCCACGCGGCCAGCTGTTCGAGCCTGCCGAGCGCGCCGACGGGTTTGACCAGGCCGTCGAGCTGCTGCAGCGCCTCGTCGCGGGCACGGTCGTCGAGTGGGGGGATCTGCACGGTGTTCTCCTATTCCAGCGTCAGCACGCGACCGGCGACGATCAGCCGGACGGCGTCGGAATGCGTGGCCACGGCGGTGTTCAGGGCCCCGAGTACGTCACGGAAGATGCGTCCCGACGCCGATGCGGGCACGACGCCGCTGCCGACCTCGTTGCTCACCGCGATCGCGGGCACGGTGGCCTGCCGCCACGCGTCGGCGAACGCACCGAGCCGTTCGTCCACGCGTTGCTGCCAGCCCTCGCTCTGCTCCCACGCGCCGGACTCGTCGAGCACGCGCGTCAACCACGTGCCGAGGCAGTCGATGAGCACCGGGGAGTCGGCCTCGCGCAGTGCGGCCGTGACGTCGCCCGTCTCCACCGTGGCCCAGTGCACAGGCCTGCGTGCGCGATGTGCGGCCACGCGGGCGCTCCACTCGGGGTCGTCGTCGCTCGGCGGCTTGCCCGCGGCGATGTAGGTCACCGCGGGATACCGGTCGGCGAGCTGTTCGGCGTAGCGGGACTTGCCCGAACGGACACCGCCGAGCACGAGCGTCTTACCGCCGTCGGCGTCATTGGCCCGGGTCACCGGTTCCCGGTGGCCGCGGAGCGCCGAGGCCGCGGCTTCGAGGCGGCTCGCCGCGAACTCGGCGAGGCGCCTCTTCGCATCGTTCGTCATGCAGGGCATTCTGGACCACTCGATAGGGTGAGCGCTGTGGTCCGTGTTCAAGCTGTCACCGCCGCCGGAATCGTCGCCGGGTACGCGGTCGATGTCGTCGCAGGCGACCCCCGCCGGGGACACCCCGTCGCACTGTTCGGCACCGCCGCGGCCGCGCTCGAACGGCGCATGTGGGCCGACTCCCGCGCGCGCGGCGCGGCGTACGCCGGCGTGTGTACCGGGGGAGCGGTGGCCGCAGGTGCACTCGCGGCGGCCGCGACCCGGCGCAGGCCGCTGGCCCGGTTCGCCCTCACGACCGCCGCGACGTGGGCCGTGCTCGGCGGCACCGGACTGGCCCGCGAAGGGGACGTCATGGCAGGGCATCTGCAGGAGGGGGAGCTGCCCGCCGCCCGCGCCCGGCTCGGGCACCTGTGCGGCCGCGACGCCACCGAGCTCGACGAGAAGGGCCTGGCCCGCGCCGCGACCGAATCGATCGCCGAGAACACCTCGGACGCGGTCGTCGCGCCCCTCGTGTGGGGCGGAATCGCGGGCCTGCCGGGGCTGCTCGGCTACCGCGCCCTGAACACGCTCGACGCGATGGTCGGGCACCGCTGCGCCCGGTACGAGCGCTTCGGCTGGGCGGCCGCACGGGCCGACGACGTCGCCAACCTCGTCCCGTCGCGGCTGTCGGCGCTCGCCGCCGCCGTCGCCGCGCCTGGAGTCGGCGGGCGTTCCGGCGCCGCCGTGCGGGCCTGGCGCCGGGACGCCCGCCAACACCCGAGCCCGAACGCCGGCCCCGTCGAGGCCGCGTTCGCCGGCGCGCTCGGCGTGCGACTGGGCGGAACCAACGTCTACGGCGGGCGCAGCGAGAACCGCGGCACACTCGGCGACGGGCCGTCGCCGAGCGCCGCCGACCTGGGACGGTCCGTGCGCCTGTCGCGCCTCGTCGGACTGGTGTCGCTGGCCGTCACCGCCGGCGTCGCCGCGGTCCGGCGTCACTGACGCACCGTCACCGCGTGGCCGTCACGGCTGCCGCGTCCCAGCGCCTTCTCGGCGAGCATCGCGAACACCAGCCCGAGTGCGCACCACAGCACCACCTGCGTGCCGAGCGAGGCGAGCCGGAAGTCCCACAGCAGCGAACCGGGGAAGCCGTCCGGCACCTCGTCGACCGCTGGCAGCAGCGCCCCGGCCACGGCCATCACGGTGACGTAGACACCCACACCCAGCAGGCCTCCGCTCGCCGCGCCGGCACGATCTGCGGCCGCCCTGCCCACGGCGACCGCCACCATCGCGGTGACCACCGACAGCGCCAGGAACCCGAAGTAGAGCGCGGTGCGATCCTCGATCGTGCCCGCCTGGCCCACCGCGGGCGGATTGGCCGGGTATTTCAGGAACGGCACCAGCACTGCCACGGCGAACCCGCCCGCGGCCAGCAGCGCCACCGATACGCGCGGCCGCAGCGTGGTCACCCGGCCCTGCACCACGGCGAACGCGATCGCGAACAGCCCGCCCACCGCGACGGCGTACCCGGTCACACCGGTCAACAGGCCGAGGGTGCTCTGCACCCCGCGGCCGACGAGCGCGTCGTCACCGTGGTTGTGCCCGGGTGCGGCGTCGGACTCCGCCGCGTGGTCGGGAGATTCGGAGTGTTCGTGTGCGGCCGCGTCGCCGGATCCGGCCCGGCCGGGCGACTCGGCGTGGGGCGGGGCGTCGTGGGATGCCGCGTCGTGGGATGCGGCGTCGTGGGATGCCGCGTCGTGGGCTTGCGTGCCGTGCGATTCCTCGAGCGCGATGGCATCGCCGACCGACGGTTCCCCCACGAGGTAGGCGAACCCGGCCGCGAGCACACCGGCGACGAGGCCCGCGAGCATGCCGCGGACCAGCAACGTCTTCATCATGTGTCCCCTCTCGCCGGTCAGTGGCAGGGGAAGGCCAGCAGGTGCCGGCCGTCGTGGACGAACTCGTGGACCAGACCGTCCGACACCAGCGAGACGGCGCCCGCCTCGGTCGTGACGAACAGCAGCACGAGCAACGCCAGCACAGTGGTGAAGACCGCCCACGGCACGATCTCCCGCAGGGGAATGCGGACGGCAGTGGGGCGGGGGACGGAGACGACGTTCGTCTGCGACATCGCGTGTACCTCCTTGGGCTTGTCGCGGCCCGATCGGAACGGTGGCGATGACGGTGGGTCTGACTACGGGATGTGCTGGACTGAGCACACGCCCGATCACAGTGGCGCGACCGTGCCGGGTTCTCACCGGCTTCCAGCCGCCATCGCATGAGCCGTTCGAGGCTAGGCCCGCCCCGCGCGGAAAGTCAACGCGGTGTGGCCCGGACCGCTCGTCGCGTGTCCTGCGCTCAGAACCGCGTGTCCTGCGCTCACTCGTCGCCCAACCCCACGAGACGCCGAGGCGCGGCTGCGCCCTCCCGCGTGTTTAGGTATCGCTGCTGCCCACCGTCACGGCGTGCATGCCTGTCATGGGCGGCCCACGTCGCCGGTCCGCAACCCGTCCGGACCGGCGACGTCGCGCGCGGTCGGGTCAACCAGGCAGCATGAACTCATTTCGTGCCAGGGCCCGCGACACGATGCGCGTATCGCCCACCTGGCCGTAGAAGCCCTGTCCGAAACGCCCGCCCGACTGGGTCCCGCCGATCGCGAACGGTTTGCCGACCGTCGCGATGCCGCGCGAGTGCTGCGCCGCATTGCGGGCGATCGGTGACCCATCGACGTGGACCACCGTGTGGCTGCCGTCGTTGACGATCGCGACGTGCGTCCACCGTCCGATCGGGACGGCGTGACTCCAGCACGTCGGGTCGTCGTTGATCGACGTCGGGTACACGACGTACTGCAGGAAGCGTTCGCTCGTGACGTTGAGGCTGCACACGGCGTCGTCGGTGGAGTAGCCGCCGTCCTTGCCCGCATCTCCCGCGCGGCCTTCCCAGCTGAGAATGCCCATCCACGCGTGGTCGCCTTCGAACGGCTCGGGCAGGCGGAAGAACGTCTCGATGGTGTAGCCGCGGGTGAACGTCGCCGTGTTGACCGGTGCGCCGGAACGGGTGTGCAGCACGGCGCCCCTGTCGGGGTTCTTGCCGCCGTCGAACCGGACACTGGCGTGAGCGGGTGCGCCGGCATGGTGGTCGGCCGACCACGTCAGCACCTCGGCCGGGCCGTCGTGGAGGCGCTGGGCGACGAGGTCGTTGCCGTTGCCGGACAGGTCACGGGCGACCGCGCCGCCCGCCACCGGTGCGCCGTCGTCGCCCGTGCCGGCGAAGCCTTCGTCGTCGAACCGCCAGTACGCCGCCGTGCCCGCGACGAGTACCTCCGAGGCCGGGCGCGACGGCGGGTTCGGGGGCGGGGCGAACCCTGCGAACCGCTCGGTGAACGGGATCTCGATGCTGAACCGGTCCGCCTCGCCCGTCAGCTCCGCCGTTTCGGCCTCCAACGGCGTGGGGTTCTTCTTGGTCAGCAACCACGGCGAGAATGTCTCGACGTCGATGCACCCGCGGGGGAGGTCGAATGCGTACGTTCGCAGCATGCCCGCACCGCCGTAGTAGCGGTCCTGGTAGTTCGTGATGTGCACGTGGACGGGATTTCCCGCGTCGTTGGTCAACGTCGCGCGCCCGCACGGCCAGTAGTGCCCGCCCAGTGCGAGGAAGATCTGATCGTTGCCGCGGATCAGCCCGTCCCACAGGTGCCGGCCGTGATCGGACAGCGTGGCGTCGCCGGATTCATCGGCCCACACGATGTCGTGCGTGGTGAGGACGGTCGGCAGCTTCGGATGCCGGTCCAGCACACGTTGTGCCCACCGGATCCCCGCGTCGGAGACGCGCCAGTCGAGCGCGAGCACCAGCCAGCTGCGGCCACCGGCGTCGAAGGTGTGGAAGCTGTTGTAGCCGTCAGGCGACGAGCCCCCGTACGACCGCGAACGTGCGAACCGTCCGGGGCCGAACGTGCGCAGATACGGCGTGTCGCCGCGCTGGTCGTCGCCCGACACGTCGTGGTTTCCCGCCAGCACGCTGTAGGGCAGCCGGCGGTCGACGCCGGTGCGGAAGACCGTGTCGGCGACCTGCATCTCGGCCTTGGTGCCGTGCTCGGTCAGATCGCCGAGCTGGGCGAGAAACGCGATGTTGCGATTGCGCCGCTCCCGCACCGCCCAGCGCAGGCTTTCGCGCACCGGTTCGTGGTCCGAACCACCCTCGTCGATGAGGTACTGGATGTCGGGCAGGACGGCGAACGTGAACCTCGCGCCGTCAGGGGAGGCCTGGCTGTGCGGGGCGGCCTGCGCCGGTGCCGCGTTGACAGCACCGGACGTCGCCACGACCGCGGGGGTGACGGCGGCGGCGGACAGGACGGAACGTCGGGATACTCCGGAAGGGGACATGCGCCGCAGTCTCGTCGCCGCCGTTGGCCGCCGAGTGGCACGGATGTTGAGCCATGCTGAACATTTGCGCGTCCACTGTGGCCGAATCGAGACCTGCGACGCCGGATGCGTGCTGCGACACAGGGATGCGGGGACCGATGCAGCACGAAAGCACCGCCGCGCGCCAGCGTGACGGGTGGGAGCATCTGCGGGGCCCGGAGTCCGCAACACGGTCCCCGGAATCGACAACACGGGCACGGAGAGCGCACCTCTCGTGCACGAACGCAGGGCACGCGGTGCCGGATGCAGGACACGCGGTGCTGAATGCAGGACACGCGCGGGGTGGGCCGGAGGGCCGGCCCACCCCGCGCGTGTGGTTGTCGAACGCTGTGGGGTTGTTACGAGATGGGACGGTCCGTCGGCGCGATCGGCGCCGGGAGCATGTCCCGGTCGGTGAGGTACGCGTCGACGCCCGCGGCCGCCGACCGGCCCTCTGCGATCGCCCACACGATCAGCGACTGCCCACGGCCCATGTCGCCGGCCACGAACACGTTGTCCAGGCTCGTCTTGAACTCCGAGTCCCGCGCCACGTTGCCGCGCTCGTCCAGCTCGACGCCCAGGTCCTCGATCAGCCCCTGCTTCTCAGGCCCGACGAAACCCATCGCCAGCAGCACCAGCTGTGCGGGCAGCTCCTGCTCCGTGCCCTCGACCGGTTCGAACCCGCCGCTCTCGCCGCGCTGCACCTCGACGATCCGCAGAGCCTGCAGGTTGCCGTCGGCGTCGGCGACGAACTCCTGCGTGTTCACCGAGTACAGCCTCTCGCCGCCCTCCTCGTGGGCCGAGGAGACGCGGTAGATCATCGGGTACGTCGGCCACGGGTGGGCCTCCGAGCGCGACTCCGGCGGCTTCGGCATGATCTCCAGCTGCGTCACCGAGTTCGCACCCTGCCGGTGGGCCGTGCCAACACAGTCGGCGCCGGTGTCGCCGCCGCCGATCACCACGACGTCCTTGCCCGCCGCGTCGATCGGCGAGGCGCCGAGCTCGCCGCTCGCCACCTTGTTCGCGGGCGGCAGGTACTCCATCGCCTGGTAGACACCCGTGGCCTCACGGCCGGGAGCGGGCAGGTCGCGCCATGCCGTCGCCCCGCCTGCCAGCACCACCGCGTCGTACTGCGACCGCAGCTCGTCGGCCGTGACGTCCACGCCGACGTTCACATTGGTGCGGAACTCCGTGCCCTCCGCGCGCATCTGGTCGAGACGCCGGTCGAGACGGTGCTTCTCCATCTTGAACTCGGGGATGCCGTACCGCAGCAGTCCGCCGATCGCGTCGGCCCGCTCGAGTACGACCACGTCGTGCCCGGCGCGCGTCAGCTGCTGGGCGGCAGCCAGGCCCGACGGACCCGAGCCGACGACCGCGACCTTCTTGCCCGTCTTCGTCGTCGGCGGCTGCGGCGTGACCCAGCCTTCCTCCCAGGCGCGGTCGATGATCGAGATCTCGACGCGCTTGATCGTCACCGGGTCGTCGTTGATGCCCAGCACACACGCCGTCTCGCACGGCGCCGGGCACAGCGTGCCCGTGAACTCCGGGAAGTTGTTCGTGGCGTGCAGCCGCTCGATCGCGTCGGCCCAGTCGTCGCGCCACGTCAGCGTGTTCCACTCCGGAATCAGGTTGCCCAGCGGGCAGCCCTGGTGACAGAACGGGATGCCGCAGTCCATGCAGCGGCCCGCCTGGTCCTTGAGCTTGGTGCGCTCGAAGTCCTCGTAGACCTCACGCCAGTCCTTGATCCGGATGTCGACGGGACGAGACTTCGGCGTCTCCCGCTTCGTGTTCAGAAAACCCTTGGGGTCAGCCATGAGCCGCCTCCTGTGTCTTGTGGGACACCCACGCCCGGTCGGGGCTCATGGCTGCCGCTTCGTAAACTCCGCGATTGTCAGCCATGAGCCGCCTCCATGATCGCCTCGTTCACGTCCCTGCCGTCGCGCTCGGCCTGAGCGCGGGCCTGCAGGACACGCTTGTAGTCCTTCGGCATGACCTTCGTGATCCGCGGCAGTGCGGACTCCCAATCGGTGAGCAGCGCGTGCGCCACGGCCGACCCGGTCTCGGTGTAGTGCTTCTCGACGGCTTCGAGCAGGACCTCGACGTCCTCCTCGTCGAGTCCTTCCAGGTCGACCATCTCACCGTTGACGCGGATCGGGTCGAGATCGAGCACGTAGGCAACGCCGCCGGACATGCCCGCCGCGAAGTTGCGGCCCGTCTTCCCGAGCACGACCACGCGCCCGCCCGTCATGTACTCGCAGCCGTGGTCGCCGACACCCTCGACGACGGCCAGCGCGCCGGAGTTGCGCACGCAGAACCGCTCACCGACCTTGCCGCGCAGGAACAGCTCGCCGCCCGTGGCGCCGTAGCCGATCACGTTGCCGGCGATGATGTGGTTCTCGGCCACGACCGGTGAGTCGTGCGGTGGCCGCACCGTGATGCGCCCGCCCGACAGGCCCTTGCCGACGTAGTCGTTGCCGTCACCGAGCAGCCGCAGTGTGATGCCCTTCGGCACGAACGCACCGAACGCCTGACCGGCCGTGCCGGTGAACGTGATGTCGATCGTGTCGTCGGGCAGGCCCTCGCCGCCCCACTGCTTCGTCAACTCGTGGCCGAGCATCGTGCCGACCGTGCGGTTGACGTTGCGCACCGGCAGGTCGAGCGTCACGCGGTCGCCGGACCGCAGCGCGCCCTCTGCCAGCTGGATCAGTGTGTTGTCGAGCGCGGAGTCGAGACCGTGGTTCTGCTCGACGACCTGGTGCCGGGCGGCACCCGGCTCGATCTCCGGCACCTCGAAGATCGGCGACAGGTCGAGGCCTTCGGCCTTCCAGTGGTCGACAGCGTCGCGGGTGTCGAGCAGCTCCGCGTGCCCGACGGCCTCGGCGATCGACCGGAAGCCCAGCGCCGCCAGGTACTCGCGCACCTCCTGGGCGATGAACTCGAAGAAGTTCACCACGTAGTCGGCCTTGCCGCTGAACTTCTCCCGCAGCGCGGGGTTCTGCGTGGCCACGCCGACCGGGCAGGTGTCCAGGTGGCAGACGCGCATCATGATGCAGCCCGACACCACCAGCGGTGCGGTCGCGAAGCCGAACTCCTCGGCACCCAGCAGGGCGGCGATGAGCACGTCACGGCCGGTCTTGAGCTGGCCGTCGGTCTGCACCACGATCCGGTCGCGCAGCCGGTTCGACAGCAGCGTCTGCTGCGTCTCGGCCAGGCCCAGCTCCCACGGCCCGCCGGCGTGCTTGATCGACGACAGCGGGGACGCGCCGGTGCCGCCGTCGTGACCGGAGATCAGCACGACGTCGGCGTGCGCCTTCGCCACACCCGCGGCGACCGTGCCGACGCCGACCTCGGACACGAGCTTCACGTGGATGCGCGCGGCCGGGTTGGCGTTCTTCAGGTCGTGGATCAGCTGCTTGAGGTCCTCGATCGAGTAGATGTCGTGGTGCGGCGGCGGGGAGATGAGCCCGACCCCCGGCGTCGAGTGCCGGGTCTTGCCGATCCACGGGTACACCTTGCCGCCGGGCAGCTGACCGCCCTCGCCGGGCTTGGCGCCCTGCGCCATCTTGATCTGGATGTCGTCGGCGTTGACCAGGTACTCGCTCGTCACGCCGAACCGGCCACTCGCGACCTGCTTGATCGCGCTGCGGCGCTCCGGGTCGTACAGGCGCTCGGGGTCCTCGCCGCCCTCACCGGTGTTGGACTTGCCCTGCAGTCGGTTCATGGCGATCGCGAGGGTCTCGTGCGCCTCGGCCGAGATCGACCCGTACGAGATCGCGCCCGTCGCGAACCGCTTCACGATCTCCGAGACCGGTTCGACCTCCTCGATCGGCACCGGCGGGCGCTCGCCCTCCTTGAACTTGAACAGCCCGCGCAGCGTCATCAGCTGCTCGGCCTGCTCGTCCACGGCCTGGGTGTACTCCTTGAAGATCTCGTACTTGCCCGACCGCGTGGAGTGCTGCAGCTTGAACACCGTTTGCGGGTTGAACAGGTGCGGTTCGCCCTCGCGGCGCCACTGGTAGTCGCCGCCGGTGGCGAGTTCGCGGTGGTTCGGCCGCACGTCGTCGGCGGGGAAGGCGCGCCGGTGCCGCTCGGTGACCTCGCGGGCCAGCACGTCGAACCCGACGCCGCCGAGCCGCGACGTGGTGCCGGTGAAGCACGTGTCGACGACCTCGGAGCCGAGACCGATCGCCTCGAAGATCTGCGCGCCGGTGTACGAGGCCACCGTGGACACACCGATCTTCGACATCGTCTTGCGGACGCCCTTGCCGAGCGCCTTGATGAGGTTGCTGGTCGCGTCCTTGGCGGTGACGCCGGGAACGCGGCCCTGTTCGGCGAGCTCCTCGACGGTGGCCATCGCCAGGTACGGGTTCACCGCCGCGGCGCCGTAACCGATGAGCAGCGCGATGTGGTGCACCTCGCGGGCGTCGCCGGACTCGACGATCAGCCCGACCTGGGTGCGGCTCTTCTCGCGCACCAGGTGGTGGTGCACCGCGCCGGTCAGCAGCAGCGACGGGATCGCCGCGTGGCCTGCGTCCACGCCGCGGTCCGACAGCACGATCAGCCGCGCACCGTCGGCGATCGCCTCGGACACCTCAGCGCGGATCTCGTCCAGCCTGTGCTGCAGTGCCTCGCCGCCGCCGGCGACCTCGTAGGTGCCGTGCACCGTGTGCGACGAGAACTCGGGCAGGTTGCCGTCGTCGTTGGCGTGAACCAGCTTCGCCAGGTCGTCGTTGTCCAGCACCGGGAACGGCAGCACGATCTTGCGTGCGTGTTCGGGGCCGGCTTCGAGCAGGTTCGGCTCCGAACCGAGCTGCGTGCCCAGCGCCGTGACGAGCTCCTCGCGGATCGCGTCCAGCGGCGGGTTCGTCACCTGGGCGAACAGCTGCGTGAAGTAGTCGAAGATCGGGCGCTGGCCGCTCGAGAGCGGCGCCACCGGGGAGTCGTTACCCATCGACCCGATCGGCTCGGCACCCGAGCGCGCCATCGGCTCGAGCAGCACGTCCAGCTCCTCGGCCGTGTAACCGAACGCCTGCTGCCTGCGCACGAGCGAGGCGTGCGTGGGCACCTCACGCTCGCGCTCGGGCAGGTCGTCGAGCTTCAGCCGGCCCGCCTCGAGCCACTCGGCGTACGGGTTCTCGGCCGCGAGCTGGCCCTTGACCTCCTCGTCGTCGATGATCCGGCCCTCGGCCGTGTCGACGAGGAACATGCGGCCCGGTTCGAGCCTGCCCTTGCGCACGATCGACGCCTGGTCCAGCTCGAGCACGCCCGCTTCACTGGCCAGTACGACGAGACCGCCGTCGGTGATCCAGTACCGCGCGGGCCGCAGCCCGTTGCGGTCGAGCACGGCGCCGATCTGCGTGCCGTCGGTGAACGACACCAGGGCAGGGCCGTCCCACGGCTCCATCATCGTGGCGTGGAACTCGTAGAACGCGCGGCGCGCCGGGTCCATCTCGGCGTGGTTCTCCCACGCCTCCGGGATCATCATCAGCACCGCGTGCGGCAGTGACCGGCCGCCCAGATGCAGCATCTCGAGCACCTCGTCGAACGAGGCCGAGTCGCTTGCGCCGCGCGTGATCACCGGGTAGATCCGGCGCAGCGGTCCGGGGATGAGGTCGGTGTCGAGCTGGGACTCGCGGGCGTCCATCCAGTTGCGGTTGCCCTTGAGCGTGTTGATCTCGCCGTTGTGCGCCACATAGCGGTACGGGTGTGCCAACGGCCACGACGGGAAGGTGTTCGTGGAGAACCGCGAGTGCACGAGGCCGATCGCGCTCACGACACGCTCGTCGGTCAGGTCCGGGAAGAACTTCGGGACCTGCGGCTCGGTGAGCATGCCCTTGTAGACGATCGTGCGCGCCGACAGGCTCGGGAAGTACACGCCGGACTCTTCGAGCTGGTGCTCCGCGCGCTTGCGCACGACGAAGGCGGCCCGTTCCAGTTCGAGGCCGGTCAGGGTGTGGTCCCCGTCGCGCTGCGAGCCGAGGAACACCTGCGCGAAGTACGGCATCGCCTCGCGGGCGCTCGGGCCGACGTGCTCGGCCTGGACCGGCAGGTCGCGCCAGCCGAGCACGCGGAGGTGCTCCTCGGCTGCGATGCGCTCGATGGCCGACATCGCCTTGTCGCGTGCGGCCTCGTCGGTCGGCAGGAACGCGGTGCCTGCGGCGTACGTGCCGGGTTCGGGCAGTTCGAAGTCGGTGACCTCGCGGAAGAACGCGTCCGGGATCTGGATCAGGATGCCTGCGCCATCGCCGGTTTCGGTTTCGGCGCCGCGCGCGCCACGGTGTTCGAGGTTGCTCAGGGCGACCAGGGCTTGGCGGACGATCTCGTGGTCGGGACGGCCGGACAGGTCGGCGACGAAAGCGACGCCACAGGCGTCGTGCTCGTACTGCTCGTCGTAGAGACCGGTGTTCGGCTTACGCGGGGCGTGGCGGGTCACGGCTTGCCGCCCTCCTTGGCTCGGCACAGCCAGGCCGCGCTGCCAGCCGGCCGGGGCGTTCCGGTCGGCTAACGGTGCGGCCTGGTGGTGCGATGGTCAGTAGGGGACTCGTCGATGGCGTCCCGTCCACCTTCCGGCGGCGGGCATGGCACCGAAGCGTCGACCACACGCCGTTGTGTGGATCCTGGTTGGCTCTCCGATGAGCCGGGCGCGCAGTCCGTGGTGGCGAACGGCGCTGGTGCGCAGACACGCGCCGTACACAGGCAGGGTTCGCCTGCCAGCGTGCGGCGCGCGCTGAACATACCGGGGTTAGCCGGTCTTATGACAGTAATGTGAAATCGCCGTTATAGGGACTTCTCAGTGAGCGCTCGTGGGATACAACACTGCGGGATTGACGGCCGGGAAGTCAACTGGTCGATTCCGCAACTTCTGCTGTGACCTGCGACGACGATGCTGATTTCGGCAGGTGCGGACCACGATCACGCCGGCTCGGGGCCGAAGGTCGCCGTGACATCCCCGAGACCGTCCATGTGGGCCACGATCGTCTCGCCTGGATGCACGAAGAAGGCCTGCGTCATCGTTCCCGGCAGCACCACGTGTCCCGGTTCGAGCGAAATGCCCAGCGGCCCGATCGTGTTGGCCAGCCACACGAGGGCGTTGAGCGGTGAACCCAGCACAGCACCGCCCGTGCCGGTGGCCAGCAGCTCGCCCGAGCGCTGCAGGGTGCAGCCCATCAGCCGCAGGTCGACGGCCGACAGCGGAGTCGGCTTCGTGCCGAGCACCACACCTCCGGACGAGGCGTTGTCGGCCACCGTGTCGATGATGGAGATGCGCCAGTCCCGGATACGGGAGTCGACGATCTCCAGCGCGGGCAGCACGAACTCGACCGCTCTCGCCGCGTCGGCCACCGTGACGCCCGGTCCCGTCAGTTCCCTGCCGAGGACGAACGCCACCTCGGGCTCGATGCGAGGCTGCAGGAACGGCGCCGTGATCGGCTGGTGCTCGAGGTGGAACATGCCACTCGTGAGATGGCCGAAGTCGGGCTGGTCGACCCCCATCTGCTGCTGCATCGCAGGCGAGGACAGGCCGACCTTGTGGCCCTTGACGATCTCGCCGGCCTCGACCCAGCCGCGGACCTGTTCCTGCTGGATCCGGTACGCGTCGGTGATCGTCAGATCCGGTCGCTCCTCCACGATCGGATCGATGGGGGTGCCGGTCTCGTAGGCCTGCCGCAGGCGTTTCGCGAGGTCTCCGACGGTGGCGGCGTCGATGGCGTTCATGGGCTCACATTCCGGGTCGGGGGCGGCTGCCGGCAAGCCGGTCGTTCCGATCACAGGGACGACCGGCCACGACGGGAGTGCAGGGCGCGGTCGAGGATCTCGGCCAGGTGCAGTGCGCGCCGTGACGTGAGGTCGGCGATCTGGGTACGGCAGCTGAAGCCGTCGGCGAGCACGAGCGTGTCGTCGGACGCGGCTTCGACCTCGGGGACGAGCGCCCGCTCGGCGGCGGCGACGGAGACGTCGTAGTGGCCGCGCTCCATCCCGAAGTTGCCGGCCAGTCCGCAGCAGCCGGAGTCGAGCGTGCGGCAGGAGATCCCGGCCCCGGCCAGCACCCGCTGGTCGGCGGCGTTGCCCGCAACGGCGTGCTGGTGGCAGTGCTGCTGCGTGATGGCAGGCACGGGCCCGTCGGGGTCGAGCTCGGGGAAGTCGACGTCGGGTGCGTACCGCTCGAGGAACTCGGCCAGTGTGAGGGCGTTGATCCCGTCGCCGGTGCCGCCGTCGATCTCGGCGGGCTCGAACAGGTCGTGGATGTCGTGGCGCAGCACGGCCAGGCAGCTCGGTTCCAGCGCGACGATCGGCGTGCCCGCAGCGATCTCCGGGCCGAGGACCTTCAGCGTCCGCCGCAGCACGGTGCGGGCGACACCGAGCTGCCCGGTGGAGATCCACGTCAGACCACAGCAGACCGATGCACGCGGCAGCACGACGTCGAAACCCGCGTGGTCGAGTACGCGAGCGGCGGCGAGGCCGATGTCGGGGGAGAAGTGGTCGGTGAACGTGTCGGGCCACAGCACCACCCGCGGGCGGGTGAAGGTGGCCGGCACGGATTCCGCGCGGGTGCGCAGGCGTTTGCGCAGCGTGCGACGGGCGAAGCGGGGCAGCGACCGTTGCGGTGCGATGCCGCCGAGCCGGGTCAGTGCCCGCGACAGGCGCCGTGAGCCGAGCACCGCGTTGGCCGCCCAAGGTGCCACCGAGGCGAGGCGCGACCACAGGGGCAGGAACCCGAGCGAGTAGTGCGCCGCGGGCCGGACCCGGCGCCGGTAGTGCTGGTGCAGGAACTCCGCCTTGTACGAAGCCATGTCCACATTGACCGGACAGTCGGACAGACATCCCTTGCACGCCAGGCAGAGGTCGAGCGCGTCGCGCACCTCGGCCGATCGCCAGCCGTCGGGAATCGTGTCGCCGCGCATCATCTCCGACAGCAACCTGGCGCGCCCGCGCGTGGAGTGCTCCTCGCGGCCCGTGGCCATGTAGCTCGGGCACATCACGCCGGTGGAGGTGTCGATGCATTTGCCGACGCCGACGCAGCGGCGCGCCGCGACGGCGAGACTGCCGCCGTCGTGCGGGTACTTCAGCGTGAGCGGCAGCTCGCGCACCGGACCGTCGAACCGCAGGTCGGCGTCCATCGGGCGCGGGCGCACCAGCACGCCGGGGTTCAGCAGGTCGCCGGGATCCCAGATCGCCTTGAACGCCTCGAACAGGCGCAGGATCTCGGGCGAGTACATGCGCGGCAGCAGTTCCGCACGGGCCTGCCCGTCCCCGTGCTCACCGGACAGCGAACCCCCGTGCGCGACGACGAGGTCGCCCGCGTCCTCCATGAACGAGCGGAACCGCGCGCGCCCTGCGTCGTCGGTGAGCGTGAAGTCGATGCGCACGTGGACACAGCCCTCGCCGAAATGCCCGTAGGGAATGCCGCGCAGCCCGTGGTCGGCGAGCAGCCGCCGGAACTCCCGCAGGTAGGCGCCGAGCCGCTCCGGCGGCACCGCGGCGTCCTCCCAGCCCGGCCACGCCTCGGCGCTGCCCTCCGGCGTCGGGATGCGCGTCGCGATCCCCGACGCGGCCTCGCGGATCGACCACAGCTGCTTCTGATCGGCCGGATCGTCGGCGATCGACGTCGTCGCGCCCGTCTCCGCGGTCAGCGTGGCCGCGACCCGCTCGGCCCGCGCTCGCGCGTCCGCGAGGTCGTCCCCGCCGATCTCGACGAACAGCCACCCGCCGCCCTCGGGCAGCCGGTCGAGCGCGGCGGGCCTGCGGCCACGCACCAGCAGGGCGTCGATCATGTCCGAGCCCATGCCCTCCAGTGTGAGGGGTTCCAGCGGCAGGGCGTGGGGCACGGCGTCGGCGGCGGCCACGTCGTCGGCGTATCCGGCGACGAGCAGTACGCGCACGGCAGGTGCGGGAACCAGGCGCACCGTCGCCTCGGTAAGCAGCGCGCAGGTGCCCTCGCTGCCGACGAGCGCGCGGGCGACGTCGAAGCCGTTCTCGGGCAGCAGCCGGTCCAGCGCGTAGCCCGACACGCGGCGGGGCAGCGCCGGGAAACCCTGTCGGATCGTGGCCAGGTTGTCGTCGACGAGTGCCCGCAGCGCCCGCGTGTGGGCGTTGTCGGGTGCCTCGCCGGGGCCGAACGTCATCGGCGTGCCGTCGGCGGCCAGTACGTCCAGCGCGACGACGTTGTGCGTCGTGCGGCCCCAGGCCACCGAGTGCGAACCGCACGAGTCGTTGCCGATCATGCCGCCGAGCGTGCAGCGGCTGTGCGTCGACGGGTCCGGCCCGAACGTGAGCCCGTACCGGGCCGCTTCGGTGCGCAGCGCGTCGAGCACGACACCGGGCTGCACCCGCGCCGTCCGCGCCTCGGGGTCGATGTCGAGGATGCGGTTCATGTATCGCGTGTGGTCGAGGACGACGCCCTCGCCGACGGCCTGCCCCGCGATGCTCGTGCCCGCCCCGCGTGCGGTGATCGGGACGCCGAGTTCCCGGCACACTCGCAACGCGGCGCGCACGTCGTCGGCGTCGCGCGGGAACACCACGGCGCGTGGTACGTGCCGGTAGTTCGACGCGTCCATGCTGAACACGGCGCGCGCGGTCGGATCGGCCTCGACGTCGCCGGTCACCGCGGCGCGGAGCCGGGCGGCGAGCCACTCGGCGTCGGCCCGTGCCGTGCCGGGCTGCGGCGCGTCGGGCCGGGGCGGGTCGGTGGGCGTTACGGCGGCTTCGTTGACGGGATCGCTCACGGCGCCCACCGTAGGCGCCGCGGGCCTACCAATTCTCGAGCGACTCGGTGAGAACCGCTTCGACGTCCTCCTCACGCACCGTGCGGGGTGCCACGGCCAGCAGTCGCTGCTGCTGCATCGTGCCCTCCACGAGCGCGCCGATGTCGGAGCGGCCGTAGCCGACGCCGGACAGGCCGTTGGGGATGCCGATGTCCCGCATCAGCGAGGTCAGCGCCGCGGGCAGCCGCTGGCGGTCGTCGGCGGTGGCCTGCTGTGCGCGCGGATCGAGGATGTCGGCCGCGCGCAGGTGTTTGCCCGGGTCGGTGGGGAAGGTGAAGCGGAACGCGGCCGGTGCCGTCAGCGACACGGACTCGCCGTGCGGCACGAGTGCGGCGTCCTGCGGATAGTTGGCCGGCCGGTACTCGCGCACCCGGCCCGCGATCGGATACGCGCACGCGTGCGGCACGTGCACGCCGGCGTTGCCGAAGCCCATGCCCGCGAACGTCGCGGCGAGCATCATGTCGGTGCGGGCCTCGAGGTCACCACCGTTGAGGACGGCCTTGCGGAACGAGCGCGCCAGCAGCTGCAGCGCCTGCTCGGTCCAGGCGTCGGAGATGGGGTTCGAGCCGTTGTAGGCCACCCGCGTCTCCGGCGTGTGCCTGGGGAACGAGTGGAACGGGCGCGCGGTGTACGACTCGAGGGCGTGGCACAGCACGTCCATCCCGCTGGCCGCGGTCACCTCCGGCGGCATCGACAGCGTCAGCAGCGGGTCGATCACGGCGAGGTTCGGCCGCAGGTGGGAGTGGCTGATACCGGACTTGACCTGCAGATCGAGGAAGTCCATGACGCACACGGGCGTCGTCTCCGATCCGGTGCCCGCCGTGGTCGGAACCGCGACGAGCGGCTTCAGCGGCCCCTCGGGTGCCTTGCCCTGTCCGATCGGCTTGTTGACGTAGTCGTAGAGGTCGGCCGGGTAGGTCGTGAAGAGGTTGACCGCCTTGGCCGTGTCGATGGCCGAACCGCCGCCGACGCCGATGAAACCGTCCCACGTGGACTCGCTCGCGAAGTCGATCGCGTCGCGGATGCTCCGGTCGGTCGGCTCGACGTGCACGCGGTCGTAGATCTCGACGGTGAGCCCGCCCGCCTTCGCCGCGTCGGCGACGCGCTGCGGCACGCCGGTGGCGGCGACGTCCGGGTCGGTGACGATCAGCACGCGCCGGGCGCCCAGCTGCGCGAGGTCCCAGCCGATCTCGTCCACGGCGCCCGCACCGAACTTCAGCGGCGTCGCACCCCAGGTGAAGACGGTCTCGTTCAGGTACTGGGTTTTCGGCGAGCTGGGTGTCATCGGCGAGCTCCAGGTTCGTCGCGCGGCAGTCGGCAGCCGCGTCGCGCTCCGTTGCGGACGGATCCGAGCCTCGCACCCCGGTGCCCACTGATCAACCACTGAGTCGGCGTCCGCCGGTCGAGTGAAGGAGCCGGGTGCCGGTTCAGGTCGGCAGGAACCACCGGCGTGCCAGCGACGGCAGCGTCGGGGTGTCCGGGGCGGGTAGCAGCTGCAGGTACGACGACAGGTTCGAGTACCGGTGCAGCACGGTGTACGCCAGCAGGCGGCGTGCCAGGTCCTCGTCGAGCTCGGCCGCGTCGTAGCCGTACCCGAGCAGCAGCTCCCGCAGCAGGCCCGTGTCGCCCGCGGTGAGGAACACGCCGACGGCCGAGAACTCGTACTCCGGCGCGCCCCGCATCGCGGGTTCGAAGTCGAGCAGTCCCGTGGGAACGAATGTGTCGGGGTCGACGAACACGTGCTCCGGCATGACCTCGGTGTGCAGCAACACCGGGTCCGGGTCGCCCAGGTCGACGTCGTCGAGGAACTCCGGTATCTGCGCGCGCCAGTCCTCGGCAAGGCCGAGCCCGGACTGGTGGGCCATCACCTCGCTGCGGCGGCCGGACAGGAACCGCGACCAGTCGGCGGGCCACAGGTCCGGCGGCGGGACGGCGTGGAGTTGCGCCAGCAGCCCGCCGAGGCGGCGCATCAGGCATACGCGGTCCGATGTGGACATGGCAGGCCATGCCGTCGGGAGATCCACGCCCGGAAGCCGCCGCATGAGGACGTAGCGCCACTCGTCGAGCTCTCCCTCGCCCTCGACGCGGGGAGTCGCGACGTCGAGTGCCCCGTCCAGCGCCGTGAGAGCCGCCAGTTCGGTCAGCGCCTCGTCGACGTCGTCGGCCGGGTAGGCCTTGAGTACGAGCGCGTCGCCGACCGCGAAGACGGGCAGCGAACCGGTGGGGAACGGCTGCACCGGAAGATCGGCGAGGCCTTCGCGGGCGCACGCCGCCGCGACGGGGAAGGTGTCCACCCGCGCAGGCTACGACGGCACATGCGGCCGTACGAGCGATTTCGGTGATTCAGGTGCCCGCCGCGGCCGGTTCGCGGCCGAGGGAGCTCGACGCTGGACCTCCAGCGCGCTCGAGGTTGCATCGTTGCCGGCATGACGACGACCGCGCCGGAGCCGCAGAGCCCGGACCCCGCACACCAGGGCTCCCCGCATCCGCCGTCGCCGCATCCGGACTCCCCGGAGCTGCGGCCAGGACGGACACGACCTCGGCGCCGGAGCGTGCTCTGGAGTCCCGAACGCCGGACAACCACCGCAGGCGTGCTGCTGCTCGTCACGCTGATGGCGTTCGAGAACCTCGGCGTGGCCACCGCGATGCCGACGATGGTCGCTGACCTCGACGGCGGGACGCTGTACTCGTGGCCGTTCACGACGTTCCTGGTCGCCAGCGTGGTGGCGACGGTGCTGTCCGGGCGCGTGTGCGACCGGCGCGGTCCGGTTCCCTCGCTGCTCGGCGGGCCGGTGGTGTTCCTGGTGGGCCTGCTGGCGGCCGGGTTCGCACCGAACATGGCCGTGCTGCTGGCCGGGCGCTTCCTGCAGGGCCTCGGGACGGGAACCGTGCTGGTCGCCACGTCGCTGCTGATCGCGCTCGTGTTCACCGATGCCGAACGCCCGGTGATCTACGCGGCCAACGCGGCCGCGTGGGTGCTACCCGCCGTGATCGGGCCGTCCGTGGCGGGGTTGGTGACCGACACCGTCGGGTGGCGGTGGGTGTTCCACGGACTGGTCCCGCTCGTGCTCGTGGGTCTCGCCCTACTGGTGCCGGTGGTGCGCAGTGTCGCCGGTTACCGTCCGCCGCCGCGCGGCCGTGCGGCGAGCGTGCCCGCCGCCGTCGCGGCCGCCGTGGGGGTTGGCGCGCTGACCTGGGCGTCCCAGCACCCGTCCGGGTTCGCGCTCGCCTACGGTGCGGCGGGACTGGCCGCGGTCGGGCTCGCGTTGCGCAGGCTGCTGCCCGCCGGGACGGTCACCGGCAGGGGCGGACTGGGTGGGCTGGTGCGGTCGCGGGCGTTGCTGGCGGGCACGTTCGCCGGCATGGAGGCGTTCCTGCCCCTGACGATGACCGGGGTGCACGGCTACGGCCCCGCCCTGGCCGGGTTGCCGCTGACCGTCACGGCGCTGAGCTGGTCGCTGGGATCGGCCCTGCAGGGGCGGTTCCCGCACTGGGACCGCGACCGGCTGGTGCGGGCGGGGTTCGCCCTGGTCGGGGCCGGGGTGGCGATGTTCGGCTGCGTCGCGCTGCCGGGATGCCCCGGATGGGTGGCGTTCGCGGCGGCGATCGTCGGCGGGGCGGGAATGGGCATGGCGTACCCGTCGGTGCAGGTCCTGATGTTGCGGCGCGCCGACGAGTCGGAACGCGGCTTCGCCAGCTCGGCCATGCAGCTCGGTGACTGGGTGACATCGGCGCTGGTCATCGGCTTCGGCGGGGTGCTGCTCGGCGCGCTCGGCTCCGCGGCCGCCCCCGGCACGCCGATCGTGGTGCTCGCCGCGTCGCTGACGGTGCTGGCGGCCGTCGGCGGTGCGCTGGCCGGTGCGCGGCGGGAGGGCGAGCGCTCGTGAGCGACGCCGCAGCGTTCGCCGTGAGGGCCCGACTACCCTGGAATGGCGATGACCTACCTCGACCATGCGGCGACCACCCCCATGTTGCCGGACGCCATTGCGGCGATGAGTGACGCGATGTCCACCGTGGGCAACGCGTCATCGCTGCATTCCTCGGGCCGCCGTGCACGCCGCGTCGCCGAGGAGGCCAGGGAAGTCGTGGCCGAGGCACTCGACGCCAGGCCGTCCGAGGTGATCTTCACCGGTGGTGGGACGGAGAGCGACAACCTCGCCGTCAAAGGCACCTTCTGGGCGCGCAGGGACGCCGACCCCGCGCGCCGGCGGATCCTGGTCAGTGCCGTCGAGCACCACGCCGTGCTCGACGCCGTCCATTGGTTGGCCGATCACGAGGGCGCCGAGCTGACGTGGCTAGAGGTCGACGACCACGGGCGCGTGCGTCCGGAGATGCTGCGGGCCGCGTTCGAGCAGGGCCACTCCGACATCGCCCTCGCCACCGTGATGTGGGCGAACAACGAGGTCGGCACCGTCAACCCGATCGCCGAGCTCGCGGCCGTCTGCGCCGAGTACGACGTGCCGCTGCACACGGACGCGGTGCAGGCCGTCGGAGGCGTGGAGGTCGGCTTCGCCGCCTCGGGGACCCAGGCACTGACCCTGACCGGTCACAAGATCGGCGGGCCGTACGGCGTCGGCGCGCTGTTGCTGGACCGGTCGACCCCGGCCGTCCCGCTGCTGCACGGTGGCGGCCAGGAGCGTGAGGTGCGGTCCGGCACGCTCGACGTGCCCGGCATCCACGCCTTCGCCACGGCGGTGCGGGTCGCCGTCGAACACCGCCGGGAGGTCGCCGAGCGCACCGTCAAGCTCCGCGACGAACTGATCACCGCCGTGCGCTCGGCGGTGCCGGACGCCGTGCTGAACGGTCTGCCCGCCGATTCGGCCGATCGGCTGCCGGGCATCGCGCACTTCACGTTCCCCGGTTGCGCGGGCGACAGCCTGCTGATGCTGTTGGACGCGAAGGGCATCGAGTGTTCCACCGGCTCGGCGTGCACCGCCGGCGTGGCCGAACCGAGCCACGTGCTCACCGCGATGGGCGCCGACGCCTCGGCGGCCCGCGGTTCGCTGCGGTTCTCGCTGGGTCACACATCCACCCAGGACGACGTCGACGCGCTGGCGCGGGAGCTGCGTGGAGCGGTCGACAGGGCACGCCAGGCGGGCCTCGCCGGCATGCGCAAGCAGAAGCAGGAGGCATGAGCCGATGCGCGTACTGGCCGCGATGAGCGGGGGCGTGGACTCGGCGGTGGCGGCGGCGCGTGCCGTCGAGGCCGGGCACGACGTGACGGGTGTGCACCTGGCGCTGTCGGCCAAACCCGGCACGCTCCGCACGGGCGCGCGAGGATGCTGCACCATCGAGGACTCGCGGGACGCCCGCCGCGCCGCCGACATCCTCGGCATCCCGTTCTACGTCTGGGACTTCGCTGAGCGGTTCACCGAGGAGGTCGTGGAGACCTTCGTCGGCGAGTACGCCGCAGGGCGCACCCCCAATCCGTGCGTCACCTGCAACGAGAAGATCAAGTTCGAGGCGCTGCTGGAGAAGGCGATCGCGCTGGGCTTCGACGCGGTGTGCACCGGGCACTACGCCCGGCTGTCCGTTGTGGATGGCGTGCCGGAGCTGCGCCGCAGCGCCGACGACCACAAGGACCAGTCGTACGTGCTGGCCTCGCTGACACCGGAGCAGCTGCGGCACGCGATGTTCCCGCTCGGCTCCTCGCGCAAGCCCGACGTGCGTGAGGAGGCCGCCGAGCGAGGACTGGCCGTCGCCGAAAAACCGGACAGCCATGACATCTGCTTCATCCCCGACGGTGACACGAAGAAGTTCCTCGAGAACCGCCTCGGCGAGCGCCCCGGTGACCTCGTCGACGCCGAGACCGGTGCCGTGCTCGGCAGGCACACCGGTGTGCACGGCTTCACGGTCGGCCAGCGCAAGGGCCTCGGCATCGACGCGCCCGCGGCCGACGGCAAGCCGCGGTACGTGCTGTCGTTGGAGCCGGTGTCCGGAACGGTGAAGGTCGGTTCGTCGCAGGAACTGTCCGTGTCGACGATCGACGCCGACCGTGCGATCTGGCCGTCGGAGCAGCCGCTGACCGGCCCGACCGAATGCGTCGTGCAGGTGCGCGCGCACGGCGGCATGGCTCCCGCCGTGGCCGAGGTCGACTCCGACGGGGACGCGGTGCGGATGTCACTGCGGGAACCGCTGACCGGCGTCGCCCCGGGGCAGGTCGCGGTGCTCTACAGCCCCGATGCCGAGGCGGGCGACGTCGTCCTCGGCAGCGCGAAGATCTCCGCCACGGCGTAATCCCCGGGGATCGTGTCCTGGACACGCGGTGCTGAGCGCAGGACACGTGGTGCTGAGTGCAGGACACGCGGGTGTTGAACGGCTCATGCAGCTGGGGGAGGATCGCGGCGACGACGCAGGTCGAACGCGTCGCGATCACGGAGGAGTTCAATGTCGAACGCAGGGCCCGCCGCCGCGAACACTGCCGCCGCGAACACCACTGCAGTGAACGGTGTCGCGGCGAGCGGTATCCGTTCCAGCACGATCGCCGACATCCCACGGCGCAGCGCTTCGCGGACGCCCCACCGCGTGGCGATCCGGTTCGCCGACCGCACGTGGACCTACGCCGAGTTGGACGCCGCCGTCACGCGCGCCGCCGCGCACCTGCTCTCGCTGGGCCTGAACCACGGTGACCGCGTCGCCGCGTACGGCAAGAACTCCGACGCCTTCCTCATCGGATTCCTCGCCTGCGCCCGCGCGGGACTGGTGCACGTGCCCGTCAACTACAACCTCACCGGTGACGAGCTCGCCTACCTGATCACCCAGTCCGGCAGCCGGATGGTGCTGACCGATCCGGCGCTGCGCGCCAACCTCGACGCCCTCGACCTCGACGTCGAACGCATCGTGGCGCTGCGCGACGCCGACGACTCGCTGTTGGCCGTCGCGAGCACCGGAGACGTTCCGGACTCCGGGACCCAACTCGGCACCAAGGTCGCCGACACCGATCTCGCCCAGTTGCTCTACACCTCCGGGACGACGTCGCGGCCCAAGGGCGCGATGATGACGCACCGCGCGCTCGTGCACGAGTACCTCTCGTGCATCGTCGATCTCGACCTTTCCGCCGACGACGAACCGCTGCACGTCATGCCGCTGTACCACTCGGCGCAGATGCACGTGTTCCTCATGCCCTGGCTGGCGGTGGGCGCGTCCAACACGATCGTCGAGACACCCGACCCCGCCGACATCCTGCGCCGGATGGCCGAGGACCGGCACGGGGCGTTCTTCGCCGCGCCGACGCTGTGGGTCGCGCTGGCCAACCACGCGGACTTCGGCACGCGCGACCTGTCGGCGCTGCGCAAGGCCTACTACGGTGCCTCGATCATGCCCGGCCCGATCCTGCAGCGCCTTCGCGAGAAGCTACCGGAGCTCGGGTTCTACAACTGTTTCGGTCAGTCGGAGATCGGCCCACTCGCCACCGTGTTGCGCCCCGAGGACCACGACACGCGCCCCGAGTCCGCGGGCCGTCCCGTGTTGTTCGTCGAGGCGCGGGTCGTCGACGCCGAGGGAGGCGACGTCCCGCCCGGTGGCGAGGGCGAGATCGTCTACCGGTCCCCGCAGTTGTGCCTCGGCTACTGGGACAAGCCGGAGGAGACCGACGAGGTCTTCGGCGGCGGTGGGGGTGCCCCCGCCAATGGGGGCGTAGCCGGTGGGGGAGGGGGTGCCCCCGCCGATCAGGGCGTAGCCGGTGGGGGAGGAGGCGTTCCCGCCGATGAGGGCGGGGGATGGTTCCACTCGGGTGACCTGGTGCGGGTGGACGAGGAGGGCTACATCTTCGTCGTCGACCGCATCAAGGACGTCATCAACACCGGCGGTGTCATGGTGGCCTCGCGGGAGGTCGAGGACGCGCTGTACACCCACCCCTCGGTCGGCGAGGTGGCCGTGGTCGGCCTTCCCGACGAGAAGTGGATCGAGGCCGTCACCGCGGTCGTGGTTCCCAAGGACGACGGCCGGCCCGACGAGGACGAGCTGACGCAGTGGGTCAAGGACCGGCTGTCGGCGTTCAAGGTGCCCAAGCAGGTGCATTTCGTCGACGATCTGCCGCGCAACGCGTCCGGCAAGATCCTCAAACGGGAACTGCGCGACCGCTTCAGCGGATAGGTGCAGGGACGAGGGCCAGGAGCGTCTCGGCGAGACGCGCGGCCACGTCGTCGGCGCCGGTGCCGGCAGTGGTGTCGGCGAGCACGATGCGGTGGAGGGTGATCTCGGCGGTCTGCACCAACAGCGCCGCCGTGTGATCCGCCTGCTCCTGCTCCTGCTCACCGACACCGCCACCGTCACCGCCACCGCCACCGCCACCGCCACCGCCACCGCCACCGCCACCGCCACCGTCACCGTCACCGTCACCGACACCGACGGGGGCGACTCCGCAGCGGCGCACGTGCCGGGCGAGAGCCGTCGTGGCCTCGGCGTGCAGTGCGTGCAGGCTTGCCACGCCCTCGGGCACGCGTGGAGCCAGGTCGTACAGCACGGTGTGCAGCCGCGGCCGGTCGGCGTGCAGCGCCGCCAGCGTCGCCGTGAGCGCCCGGACGGTGTCCTCCCAGCCCGGTCGGGAGTCGTCGAGTTCGGCGAACGTGACGTGCAGGCCGGCGGCCGCGTCCTTGATATGCCGTTCGGCCAGCCCGCCCAGCAAGGCGACCTTGTTGGGGAAGTACTGATACAGCGTGCCGATGGAGAACCCGGCGCGTTCGGCGATGCGATTGGTGGTCGCCGCCATGCCTTCGCGCTCGAAAACCTGAGCAGCCGCTTCGAGTACGGCGTCGACCGTGAACCGGGATCGCTGCTGGCGTGGGCGTTTTCTGGGTGTGTCCATGGCGGTCCCAACGCGAGTTGTCCCGCACCGCGAGCGGGGCTGGGATGGGTGTATGCACGAAGCCTACCGTCGTTTCCTGCCCTCCGAACTGCGCGCGGAGCCGCCGCCGCGCCGCGAGTCGACGTGGTGGCGTTGGCGCGGGGCGGACGTCCACGTGGAGCGGGTCGGCGATCCGGACGCGCCGGTGCGGGCGGTCGCCTTCCACGGTGCGGGCGGGCACGCCGCGCTGATGTGGCCGTACGCGGCGCTCGCGGCCCGGCGCGGGGTTCACGTCGTGGTCCCGGACCTGCCCGGGTACGGCGACACCCGCGTGCCCGACCGGTCGGCGGTCCGCTATGCCGATTGGATCGAGGTGGCCTGCGCATTGACGTCCGCCGAACGGGAAACGCACGACGGTCCACTGTGGCTGATCGGCGCCAGCATGGGCGGGATGGTCGCGTACGAGGCCGCCACGCGCACGTGTGGTGTGGACCGGCTGATCGCGACGTGCCTGCTCGACCCGCGGGATGCCGAGGCGCGCAGGGCCGCGGCCCGCCATCCCTGGCTGGGCGCGGCTGCGGGGCCACTGTTGCGGGTCTCCGCGGGGCCGCTGGCCGGTGCCGCAGTGCCGCTGCGGTGGCTCACCAACATGCGCGGCATCGCCAACGACCCTGAGCTGGTCGACGTCGTGCTGGCGGACCGGCGGGGCGGCGGCAACCGGATGCCGCTCGGTTTCTTCCGGAGCTTCTTCGAGTCGGCGCCCGCCGTCGAACCGGAAGTGGCGACGGGGCCGCACGTGGTGCTGGCCCACCCCGCCGACGACCGCTGGACGCCCGCGGCGCTGAGCCTGCGGTTCTTCGACCGGATCGCCGCGTCGAAGGAGTACGTGCCGCTCGAGGCGGCCGGTCACTTCCCGGTCGAGTCGCCGGGTGCCGAGCGGCTCGCGGAGCTGCTGACTCCGCACTGATCCGTTGTGACGGCGGCCCCGCGGTGACACGCCGGGTGCCCGGGACACGCCGTCGGGCCGATGGGAAACAATCGGGACCGTGGAACAGCGAGTGTGGCCTAGCGGCGTGGCGACGGGGATCGGATCGATGCCGGGCACGGACATCGCCGAGGCGGCGGCGATCGTGTTCGGGGAACTGCCCGACCTGCCTCATGTACCGGAACTTCCCGACCGCGGGGTGGGCGCCGACCTGCTGGGGCGCACCGCGGGCATGCTGGTGGACATCGCGGTGGACGTCGTGCCGACGGCGTACCGGATCGCCGCTCGTCCCGGGCGGCACCACCGGCGGGCGGTCGATCTGCGGCGCTGGGACATCGACGCGGTCACCGAGGCCGCCCAGCATGCGGGTGCCACGCCGTGGGCGGTGAAGACGCAGGTCGCCGGGCCGTGGACGACCGCAGCCGGTATCGAGCTCGCCCGCGGGCGCCGGGTGCTGACCGACCACGGGGCGACGCACGACGTCGTCGAGTCCCTGCTCGAAGGGATCGCCGTGCACGTGGCCGAGCTGTCACAGCGGACCGGTGCGGGCGTCGTGGTGCAGTTCGACGAGCCGACGCTGCCGGACGTGCTGGCCGGTGCACTGCCGACGCCGTCCGGTTACGGCACGGTCGACGCGGTCCCCGAACCCGAGGCGCGCGAACTGCTGCACCACGTCATCTCGCGCACGGCCGAGATCACCGGCAACCCGGTCGTCGTGCACTGCTGCGCGCGCAGGCCTCCGGTGG
This sequence comes from Prauserella salsuginis, assembly GCF_024648885.1. Lineage (GTDB taxonomy): Bacteria > Actinomycetota > Actinomycetes > Mycobacteriales > Pseudonocardiaceae > Prauserella > Prauserella salsuginis. The sequence goes on from NZ_JANBBF010000011.1 coordinate 292,808, forward strand.
CGCTGTTGCGCGCCGCGGGTGCGCACGCCATCGCCCTCGACGCGACGTTGCTCGACGGCGCCCCGGGCAGTCTGCTCGACGAGCTCGGCGAGACGTGGGACGCGGGCGTGCAGTTGGGGCTCGGGCTGATCCCCGCCGAGCCACCCGCCGTGTGGCCGGATCTGTCCCGTGTGGCACGGCCTGCGCTCGATCTGGTCGACCGGCTCGGGTTCAACCGGTCGATCCTGGCCGAGCGTGCGCTCGTGACCCCGACGTGCGGGCTCGCCGGTGCGACGGGAGGCTGGCTGCGCCGCGCGTTGGCGCTGACCCGCGACCTGGGCAGGGCATTCGTCGAACCGCCGGAACGGTGGTAGGAGGGGCAGATCATGGGGTGGTTCCGCAGGAAGCGATCCGGCGAGGCGAACGGCCGGCGCTCGGGTGAGGACGGTGCGCGTGGCGGCGGCCCGCGCGGTGGGGACGATGTGGTCGGGGAGGCGCCCGATCCGCGGACGCCGTGGCCCGACCAGCCGGTGCCGGACGATCCGCACGCCGCGGCGGCGGAGTTCTGGTCGACGTGGGCCGAGTTGTTGCCGCACCTGAGCGCGGCGCTGGGGGAGGGCGACACCGAGCGGGCCGAGAATCTGCTCGTCGAACCGGTGGCGGCCGTGCACCCCGGTCTGCAGTTCAGCGTGGATCGTGGCAGCCGCGCGATCTACGCGCTCGTGGTCAGCAGCAGGGAGGACCCCGAGCTGCGGCCCTACACCGACGCGTGGCGGCAGGCCGCGCCGCCGGAGGACGCGATCTGGGAGTTCCACGACTCGGTGCCGCCCGTGCCCGACCCGGCCGGTGTGGCCGTGAACTTCGCAGGCCAGCGGTTCGACCTCGGCGACGTGCGCGTCGTGGCGCAGGTCGACGACGATGCCGGCCTCGTCGACGTCGCGGTGCACCATCCGCTGCTCGCCGAGGTCGACGAGTTCTCTCGGACGACGATGACGTTCCTGCCGCTCGATGTGACCCTCGGCGAACGGCTCGCGGCCCAGCGCCTGCGGCGGGTCGAGACCGCCGTCGCCGAACCGGACAACGCGATCACCCTCGGCGAGTTCCGCGATCTGGTGCGCGAACTCGCCGGCCTGCCCGCCGGCGACGGCGGCGGTGCCTCTGACGGAAACGCGGGTGAGGGCGGCGGTGCCGCTGATGACGGAACTGCACCCGGCGACGGACTCGCAAGTGGCGAGACCGCGGGCGACGGGGACGCGGGGAACGGGAATATGGGCGACGACGGCCCGAGCGCGGAGAGCGACGGCGGCGAAACCGGCCGATAGCGGATCACGGAGCCGATCCCGGCCCGCTGCTGGTCCGCCGTGGCCCGGGGAGCACGCGGTCACCTCCAGCCGTGGTGCACAGGTCCGGATCGGACACGGGGAGCACCGGCATCCACCGGCGGCGCTTCGACGGCCGGAGCGGTTCGTCCCGGCCGGAGTGGGTCGGCGGAATGTCGGGCACGGTGACTACTCTCGGACGGTGTGAGCACTGAGGACCTGTCGGGCGGCCACGTGGCCGAGGACATCAAGGACGTGCCCGCCGACGTGCGTGAGGAGCACGCGGCGCTGACCGAGGAGGTCAAGGGCCACCAGTTCCGCTACTACGTGCTGGACTCGCCGACCATCTCGGACGGTGAGTTCGACACGATGCTGCGCCGCCTCGAAGAGCTGGAACGCGACTATCCGGGACTGGCGACACCGGATTCGCCCACGCAGAAGGTGGGCGGGACGTTCTCGACCGAGTTCGTCGCCCACGACCACCTCGAGCGCATGCTCAGCCTCGACAACGCGTTCGATGTCGACGAGCTGCGCGCGTGGGTCGACCGGGTGGAGAAGGAGATCGGCGGCCGCGCCCGGTACCTGTGCGAGCTCAAGATCGACGGGCTGGCGGTGAACCTGCTCTACGAGAACGGCAAACTCACCCGGGCGCTCACCCGCGGTGACGGGCGCACCGGCGAGGACGTCACGCTCAACGTGCGCACCATGCAGGACGTACCCGACCAGCTGACCGGCACCGACGAGTTCCCCGTGCCAGGGCTGGTCGAGGTGCGCGGCGAGATCTATTTCCGCGTCGAGGAGTTCGCCGAGCTCAACGCCGGCCTCGTCGACGCGGGCAAGCCGCCGTTCGCCAACCCCCGCAACGCCGCCGCCGGTTCGCTGCGGCAGAAGGACCCGAAGGTCACCCGCACGCGCCCGCTGCGGCTCATCTGCCACGGTCTCGGCAAACGACAGGGTTTCGAGCCCGCCCGCCAGTCCGAGTCGTACGAGGCACTGGCCGCGTGGGGCCTGCCCGTGTCGAGCCACAGCACGACGATCGACGACGTCGAAGCGCTCGTGCGGCACATCGAGTACTGGGGCGGCCACCGGCACGACGCCGAGCACGAGATCGACGGCGTGGTCGTGAAGGTCGACGACGTCGCACAGCAGCGCAGGCTGGGGGCCACGGCGCGCGCACCGCGCTGGGCGATCGCCTACAAGTATCCGCCGGAGGAGGCGACGACGCGGCTGCAGGACATCCGCGTCAACGTCGGCCGCACCGGCCGGGTGACGCCGTACGCGGTGATGGAACCGGTGAAGGTCGCCGGGTCGACCGTCGCGATGGCGACCCTGCACAACCGTGAGGAGGTCGAACGCAAGGGCGTCCTCATCGGCGACCGCGTGGTGATCCGCAAAGCGGGCGACGTGATCCCCGAGGTGCTCGGCCCCGTGGTCGACGTGCGCACCGGCGACGAGCGGGCATTCGTCATGCCCGACCACTGCCCGGAGTGCGGCACCGAGCTGGCTTACCAGAAGGAGGGCGACGTCGACATCCGTTGCCCCAACGCGCGTACCTGCCCGGCGCAGCTGCGGGAGCGGCTGTTCCACCTGGCGGGCCGCGGCGCGTTCGACATCGAGGTGCTCGGCTACGAGGCGGCGGCCGCGTTGCTGGAGTCGGGTGTGCTGACCGACGAGGGGGACGTGTTCTCCCTCGATGAGGACAAGCTGAGCCGGGTCGACCTGTTCGTCACCAAGTCGGGTGAGTTGTCGGCGAACGGCGCGCGCTTGCTGGCGAACCTCGACGCCGCCAAGGATCGTCCACTGTGGAAGGTCCTGGTCGGGTTGTCGATCCGGCACGTCGGGCCGACCGCGGCGCAGGCGCTTGCCCGCGAGTTCGGCTCCATCGAGGCCATCGACGCGGCGACCGAGGAGGAGATCGCCGACGTCGACGGCGTGGGCCCGACCATCGCGGCGGCCGTGCGTGAATGGTTCGCCGTCGACTGGCACCGCGAGATCGTCGACAAGTGGCGCGCCGCGGGGGTGCGCATGGAGGACGAACGCGACACGTCGATCCCGCGCAACCTCGAGGGGCTGTCGATCGTCGTCACCGGGTCGCTGGAGAACTACTCCCGCGACGAGGCGAAGGAAGCGATCATGGCCCGCGGCGGCAAGGCGGCCGGGTCGGTGTCGAAGAAGACGGCGTTCGTCGTCGTCGGTGACGCACCGGGCTCGAAGTACGACAAGGCTCTGCAGCTCAAGGTGCCGGTGCTCGACGACAACGGCCTGACCGTGCTGCTGCAGCAGGGTCCCGACGCCGCACGTGAGATCGCGGAGGTCGCCGCCGATGAGTGAGATTCTGGTGCCTGGTGGCGGCGCGATGGACGGCTATCCTGTCCTCATGGATGAGGCCACAGCACGCTCGCGGAGTCTGCGGGCGATGCTCCGGCTCCGCAGTGACGACGTGCTGGCGGTCGCGAGCCGGTACGGCGCCTCGAACCCTCGCGTGTTCGGTTCGGTGGCCAGGGGGGACGCGGGCCCGAACAGCGACATCGACATCATCGTCGACCTCGGCCCCGGTGCGGGGAACCCGCTGTTGGCCGTCGCGGGGATCAGCGACGAACTGGGCGAACTCCTGGGGGTTCGGGTCGACGTCGTCTGCGACGAACTCCTCCGGGATCGCATCTCGGATACCGCGCACGCGGAGGCCGTGGCGCTGTGAGCCGGACGGATGCCGAACGCCTCGGGGACGTGCTCACAGCGTTGGAACGGTGCGTGAGATTCCGTGCGCACTCGGAATCCGACGATTCCACGGTGTCGGACATGGCGCTCGATGCGATTCTCCGGAATCTCGCCGTCGCGGGTGAAGCTGTGCGGGCATTGCCGGACGAGGTTCGCACCCAGTTCACGTCGACGTCGTGGCACAGCATCGCCGGTTTGCGCAATATCGTGATCCACGAGTATTTCCGGATCGACAATAAGATCATCTTCGATGTGGTCGACAACCACGTGGGGCGTCTCGTCGACGAGATTCGCAGCCGACTGTCCGGCACCGGTGAGACGGAGGTCGCCGCCGATGAGTGAGATTCGGGTGCGGATCGCAGAGCCCGAGGAATACGCGGCCATCGGCGAGTTGACGGTCGAGGCGTACACGGCGGGCGGGCATCTCGCCGACGACGTCGGGTACGACGCGGCGCTGCGGGACGTCGCGGGCCGCGCGGCGACCGCCGACGTGCTGGTCGCGACCGGCGGCGACGGCGCGGTGCTCGGATCGGTGACGGTGGTCGAAGCCGGCAGCCCGAAGGCCGAGGTGGCGCGGGCCGGTGAGTTGGAGTTCCGGATGCTCGCCGTGTCGCCGGACGCCCAGGGCAGGGGAGTGGGCGAGGCGCTCACCAGGGCCGTCGTCGACATCGCCCGGGTGCGGCGCATCAGCCGGGTCGTGCTGTCCAGCCGCGACCGCATGACCACGGCCCATCGGCTCTACGAACGCCTCGGCTTCACCCGCACCCCCGAACGGGACTGGGCCCCGCACCCGGAGGTTCCGCTCCTGGCCTTCGGGATGGACGTCTGAGCCGTCGGCGTAACGGCCCGGTCGACCCGCTCTGCCGATCGGCGCGGCCGTGCACCAGTGCCGATCGACGTGGTCGCGAGGTCCGGACCGCGCCGGTCCGGACCTCGGGCCGCCGCGGTGGGCGGGCCCCTGCGCTTCAGCTGCGAATCCGGGTGAGCAGCCGTCCGACGCCGTAGATCGCCCCGGCCGCGGCGATGCCGGCCAGCACGGTGCCCGGAACGCCGACGTGTTCGAGGAACCAGTCGACCACGTGACGGCTCCGGGAATCCGGGTCGGCCAGCACGATCAACGAGAACACGCCGGCCAGGACGATCACGCCCGCCAGCACCCATCGCGCTCGGCGCTGCCCGAGACCGAGCCGTTCGACCACCACCCGGCCCGCGTTCACGATCCGCCGTGCCCGCAGGATGTGGAAGCCGCCGAGCAGCAGCACCAGCCGCAGCACCTGCAGCGGCCCGATCACGAACACCACCGCAGGCACCGCGGCGGCCACGACGAGCAACTGCCAGCGGTACCGGCGCAGCCACCGCCGCACGCTGCCTTCGAGCCACAGCAGTACCACCGACTCGCCGACGAGCACCGACACCGAGGCCCAGTTCAGCACCGTCCCGATCGCCGCGGCGGTCCCGCCGGCACGGGTGAGGAAGACCGCCGGGATCGATGCGAGCGCCGCGATGAGGACCGGAATGGTCAGTTTCCGTTCGAACTCGTCGGCCCGGTCGGACTGCTCGTCCCCGGTCGGCGCCTGCCCGGGCGGTTCGCGGCCCGTCTCGTCCGCGGCGCCGTCGTGCTCCGGCGTCCCGCCGGCCGGGGCTGCGTCCTCCGTTCCCGCGTCCTCCGTCCGGGCGGATTCTGTTCCGGCGTCGTCCGTTCCCGTGTCTCCCACGCCCGTGTCTCCCATGGCCGCGTGCCCGGACGCCGTGTCCCCCGGACTCGCCTCGTCCCCCGGGTTCCCGTCGCCAGCGGCCCCGTCGGCGCCGCCACCCGGGGTGCCGGGACCCGTGGCCCCGGCGCGCGCCTCGGTGGCACCGGGGGTGTCCCCGGCGCCGTCGCGGTGAGGCGGGTCGGGGCGGGGCGAAACGGGCACGGCGGGCTCAGCGACCTCGGATACTCAGCGGGTTCGGCGGCTGGTCCCGGCGCGGCTCAGCCGTCCAGGACCACCGCGACAATACCGGCAAGATGCGCGAGTCGGGCGACTTCGGCGGCACGGAACATCGGCCCGCCCGGCCTGCCGATGAGCAGCACCAGATCAGGCTTGCCGAGCGGGGTGGCCGCCAGCTCGGTGCCCAGCTCACGCCAGGTGTCGGGCACCCACGGCGCCTCCCCGTCGAGCACGGTGGCGCGTTCCAACGGCAGCCACGGCACGTCCCCGATACGGGTCTCCGGGGCCGCGCCGGAGGCCGCGAGCCGATGCACCCCGCCGGAGGTGTGCTGCACGACCACCGACCAGCCCGCATGCATGATCCGGGGCACCCCGCCTGCCAGCACCGTCAGCCCGTGGGCGGGCTGCTCGGCGATCTCCTCGACCAGTTCGAGTTCACTGTGGGTGTCGAGCACGCCCGCGTAGGGGCGGACGGCGTCCACCTCGACGCCGTCGACGCTCTCGGCCGCGGTGATCAGCGCATCCGGCAGCCGGTCCGACGGCAGGTCCACCACCAGGTCGTCGATGGCGGTGCCGCCCGAGCGCTCGACGACATCGACGCTGAGGATGTCGGCACCGGCCGTGCCGAGGGCGGTGGCGATCGCGCCGAGGATGCCCGGAGTGTCCGGCAGCTGCACACGGATCAGGAACGACACCGCGGTCTCCCTTCAAGCAGGTGCGAGAACCGGATGCGCGCCCCACCGGCCACCGGCGGGGTGCGGGAGCATCGCGGCCGTCTCGTCACGTCGTGTCACGTCGTGGCCGGGCGCCTCCCTCGACGGCCGTCGACGGCTGCGGAGGGCCTGCGCCGACCGGTGATTGTTGCAGAACACGCGTTGCGAATATAGGCACCGCCACGCGCACCGCGCGGCCGCCGCGGCAATCCCCGCCCGGCCGCACCGGTCCGGCGCGGCGGCCATAGACTTCGCGGGAGAAGACAGACCTCCGCAGGCGCTCGGCGGTCCTGCGGTCCGAGCACACCCCATCGGAGTCAGCTGCGTGTCGAACATTTCCCGCGACGAGGTCGCGCACCTCGCGAAACTGGCCAGGATGGCCGTCACCGAGGAGGAGCTGGACACTTTCGCCGGCCAGCTCGACCAGATCCTGGACGCGGTGGCCAAGGTCGGCGAGGTGGCGGGCGACGACATCCCGCCCACGTCGCACGCCGTGCCGCTGACCAACGTCTTCCGTACCGACGAGGTCCGTCCGGGGCTGTCCCAGGACGAGGCACTGGCCGGAGCGCCCGCCGCCGAAGAGGGACGGTTCCGCGTCCCGCGCATCCTGGGGGAGGAACAGTGAGCGACCTGACCAGGCTCACCGCGGCTGAGCTCGCGGACAAGATCCACGCCGGCGAGGTGTCGGCCGCCGAGACGACGCAGGCCCATCTCGACCGCATCGCCGCGGTCGACGGTGACGTGCACGCGTTTCTGCACGTCGACGCCGAGGGCGCCCTCGAGGCCGCCCGCGCGGTCGACGCCGACATCGCGGCGGGCACCGCACCCGCCAGCCCGCTGGCCGGTGTGCCGCTGGCACTCAAGGACGTGCTGACCACCCGCGGCGTGCCCACCACCTGCGGTTCGAGGACGCTCGAAGGTTGGCTGCCGCCGTACGACGCGACCGTCACCCGCCGGCTGCGCGAGGCCGGTGTGCCGATCCTCGGCAAGACCAACATGGACGAGTTCGCGATGGGCTCGTCGACCGAGAACTCGGCCTACGGCCCGACCCGCAACCCGTGGGACCTCGACCGCATCCCCGGCGGTTCCGGTGGCGGTTCGTCGGCCTCGCTGGCCGCTTACGAGGCGCCGCTGGCCATCGGCACCGACACCGGCGGTTCGATCCGTCAGCCCGCCGCCGTCACGGCCACCGTCGGCGTGAAGCCCACCTACGGCGGCGTGTCCCGCTACGGCCTCGTGGCGTTCTCGTCGTCGCTCGACCAGGCGGGCCCCTGCGGCCGGACGGTGCTCGACGCGGCGCTGCTGCACGAGGTCATCGCCGGGCACGACCCGATGGACGCCACGTCCATCGACGCGCCGGTGCCGGCCGTGGTCGACGCCGCCCGTGAGGGAGCCCGCGGCGACCTGAGCGGCGTCAAGATCGGCGTCGTCCGCGAGCTGTCCGGCGAGGGCTACCAGGGCGGCGTGCTCCGCTCGTTCGAAGCGGCCGTGGCGCAGCTGAAGGAACTGGGCGCCGAGGTCGTCGAGGTCTCGTGCCCGAACTTCACCTACGCGCTGCCCGCCTACTACCTGATCGCGCCGAGCGAGTGCTCGTCGAACCTCGCTCGGTTCGACGCCATGCGCTATGGACTGCGCGTCGCCGACGACGGGAACCACAGTGCCGAAGAGGTCATGTCGCTGACCCGCGAGGAAGGTTTCGGCGCCGAGGTCAAGCGCCGGGTCATGCTCGGCACCTACGCGCTCTCGTCCGGGTACTACGACGCCTACTACGGTTCGGCCCAGAAGGTGCGCACGCTCATCACGCGCGACTTCGCCGCCGCGTTCGAGCAGGTCGACGTGCTGGTGTCGCCCACGACGCCGGTCACGCCGTTCAAGCTCGGCGAGAAGGTCGACGACCCGCTCGCGATGTACCTCAACGACATCTGCTCGATCCCCGCCAACCTGGCGGGCAACGCGGCCATGAGTGTCCCCAGTGGACTGTCCGACGAGGACGGTCTGCCGGTCGGGCTGCAGATCATGGCGCCCGCCCTCGCCGATGACCGCCTCTACCGCGTCGGCGCCGCCTACGAAACCGCGCGCGGCCCGGTGCTCGACAAGCTGGGTGAACTGGAGGCCGCCAAGTGACCACCGCCGAACTCATGGACTACGCCGAGGTCATCGAACGGTACGACCCGGTGCTCGGCCTCGAAGTGCACGTCGAGCTGTCCACCAACACGAAGATGTTCTGCGGCTGCCCCAACTCCTTCGGTGGCGACCCGAACACGCACGTGTGCCCCGTGTGCCTCGGCATGCCCGGTGCGCTGCCCGTCGTCAACGGCACCGCCGTGGAGTCGGCCATCCGCATCGGCCTCGCGCTGAACTGCGACATCGCGGAGTGGTGCCGGTTCGCCAGGAAGAACTACTTCTACCCGGACATGCCGAAGAACTTCCAGACCTCGCAGTACGACGAGCCGATCGCCTTCGACGGCCACCTCGACGTCGTGCTCGACGACGGCGAGGTCGTGCGCGTCGACATCGAACGCGCGCACATGGAGGAGGACACCGGCAAGTCGCTGCACGTCGGCGGCGCCACGGGCCGGATCCACGGGGCCGAGCACTCGCTGCTGGACTACAACCGCGCCGGCGTGCCCCTCATCGAGATCGTCACCAAGCCGATCACCGGCATGGGGGAGCGCGCGCCCGAGGTCGCCCGCGCGTACGTCACCGCGCTCCGCGACCTGCTGCGGGCCATGGACGTCTCCGACGTCCGTATGGACCAGGGTTCGCTGCGCTGCGACGCCAACGTGTCGCTCATGGCCAAGGGCGCGGGCGAGTTCGGTACCCGCACCGAGACCAAGAACGTCAACTCGCTGCGCAGCGTCGAGCGCGCCGTGCGGTACGAGATGACGCGGCACGCCGCGATCCTGGCCGACGGCGGCTCCATCAAGCAGGAGACCCGGCACTTCCAGGAGGCCGACGGCACCACCGCCGCGGGCCGCACCAAGGAGACCGCCGAGGACTACCGGTACTTCCCGGAACCCGACCTCGTGCCGATCGCGCCGACGCGGGAGTGGGTCGAGCAGCTGCGCGCCACCATCCCGGAGCTGCCGTGGCAGCGCCGCAAGCGCATCCAGGAGGACTGGAACCTCACCGACGAGGAGCTCCGCGACCTCGTTAACACCGGGGCCATCGAACTCGTGGCCGCCACCGTCGACGCGGGCGCCGACCAAGCCGACGCCCGCAGCTGGTGGGTCCAGTACCTCAACCAGCAGGCCACGTCGCGGGAAACCGAGCTCGCCGACCTCGTCATCACGCCCGCGCAGGTCGCGCGCGTCATCGAGCTCGTCGGCTCGGGGGAGCTCACGAACAAGCTCGCCCGCCAGGTCGTCGACGGCGTCCTCGACGGTGACGGCGACCCCGACCAGGTCATCGAGAAGCGCGGGCTGAAGGTCGTCTCGGACGACTCCGCGCTCCTCGCCGCCGTCGACGAGGCCCTCGCCGCCCAGCCCGACGTCGCCGACAAGATCCGCGGGGGCAAGGTGCAGGCGGCAGGAGCGATCGTCGGTGCCGTCATGAAGGCGACCAAGGGGCAGGCGGACGCCGCCCGCGTGCGGGAACTGATTCTGGAGCGCGTCGGGGCCTGACCGGCCCGACGTGGGCCGACCGCACGGGCCGAGCCGGTGCGGTCGGTGAGAAGTGCGACGGAGGTGAAGGTGGCGGTCGTGTTCCAGGATTCCGGACCATGAGCGCCACCGACCGCTCCGGTTACACGTTCCGCCGCGCCCGGCGTGACGGTAACGGCGACTGCGACGGCAACGGCAGTGGCAACTGCGACGGCAGCGGCAGCGGCGACTGCGACGTCCGTGCGAACGGCGACGTCGCTGCCATCGCCGGCGTCGACGACTCCTTCACGACCGACTCGATCTTCCGGGTGAGCATCTCCGAGAGCGGGTTCGCTCTCACCGAGGTGTCGTTGGCATCGCCGCTGACCAAACAGTTCCCCGCCGGTCCGGACGACGAGGACGACGAGGACGACGCCGAAGGCGGTGCCGACTCCCACCGGCACGCCACGTTCGTCGCGGCCGACCCCGACGGCGCGGTCGTGGGGTTCGTCTCGGTCGCGTACGCGCGCTGGAATCGGCGTCTCAGCGTGTGTGACCTCGCGATCGCTCCCGCTCACCGTGGCCGTGGTGTGGGCACGGGACTGATGGCGTGCGCCGACGAGTTCGCTCGCGACTGCGGTGCGCGACACGTGTGGCTGGAGGTCACGAACGTCAACGCGCCGGCGATCCACGCCTATCGCCGGATGGGGTTCGCCTTCTGCGGGCTCGACGCCTCGCTGTACGAGGGGACGGCATCGGCGGGTGAGTACGCCCTGTACATGAGCAAACCTGTGGCCGGATCGAGTGTCGGCGACGATCGATAGGAGTGGTCCTGTGACTGCGCGGCCTTCGTGGCGTGAGATCGGTGGGCTCGCGGCGGCGGTGCTCGCCGTCGTCTCGCTGCTGCTGCCGTGGACCGTGCTGTCCGCCGACGACCCCGCGGTGCGGTCGGCGCTCGCCGAACTGCCCGCCGAGGACGTCACCCGATCCGTGTGGCGGGCGACCTTCTTCGGCTGGTTCCCGCCCCTGCTCGTCGCGGCCCTCGGTGCCACCGTCGCCGCCGTCGGGCGGATCAACACCGCCCGCATGGGTGGCCTTCCGCAGCTGTGGCTCATCGGCGCCTGCCTGGCGCTGCTGGCCGCGGTGCTCGGCTGGCTGCTCGCGGACTGGCAGTTCGGCAGTGAGGAACGGGCCGTGCTCGAGGCGGGCGGCGTGACCGTCGAAGCGGGCATCGGCCGGTACCTCGGTGCGCTCGCCGCCGTCGCGAGTGTCGTCTTCGCCGCGCTGGACACCCGGGCGCTCCACACCGAAACGCGCCGCAACCGCTGACAAACGCCCGGGTCAGTCGCGGCCCGAACCACCCGAAGGCTGGCGCACGATCAACACCACCCGGTCGTCGCTCGAACCCGGGTCGCCGCCGTCCTTGTTGACCGTGCCCGCCACCGAGACGTTCTCCGACACCTGCGACAGCGCTCCCAGCCTGCCGTAGCTCGGTCCGTTGTCGCCGTCCATCGTGACCTGCGGTTCGCCGCCCACGGAGCCGTCCTGTGTCAGCGGCAGGTTCTGCACGTTCTCGTCTCGGGAGGTCGCCACCGCCACCGAATCCGTCCAGTCGGCGCAGCCGGTGACGCCCGGTTTGCCCGGCCAGGTCCAGGCCGGTGCCCCCAGTTCGGCCGCGCCGCCGGACCCGCTGCCACCGTCCGGCACTGAGAACAGCGCATCCTTGTCGGCGCCGCGGTCGGTCACCCAGGTGCGGGACCCGTCCGGGGTCTGGCACAGGCCGCCCGGTGCGGTCAGCCCGGATGCGAGGACCGGCGAACCGTTCGTCGGATTGCCCTGAGCCGGAGCGCCCGACGGGTCGATCCGCAGCACCTTGCCGGACAGCGTGCCCGCGCGGTCCGACTTCCCTGCGTCGCCGGCGTTGCCGGTGGCCACCAGCAGCGAACCGTCGGCCGCAGCCAGCAGGGCGCCCGCGTTGCCGGTCCGTCCCTTCGGAATTCCCGTCAGCACCGGTTTCGGCTGCTGGCCGCGCGCGAACCGCACGACCCGGTTGTCCTCCGGCGTCGTGACGTAGGCGTAGACGAGGCGGTCCTCGGAGTACGTCGGCGACAGTGCCAGGCCGGTGAGCCCCCCGTCGCCGGCGGCGTCCACGTCGAGCGTCGCGAACTCGTTCTTCGTGCCGTTGCTGTCGACCAGCATCACCCGGCCGCTGCTGCGCTCACCGGCCAGCGCGCTGATGACCTGGCCGCCCCCCGGCAACGGGGCCACCGCCGACACCGTGTCCAGGCAGGTGGCGATCACGGCGCGGTCGAAGTCCTTGCAGCCCTGGGGTGGCGGTACCTTCGTCGGCTCCTCCTGCGGAGCGCTCGGCACGTCGGGCGCCTCGACCTCGGGCAGGTCGGGCTGCGGCCCGCGCTCCGGTGACAGTTCGGGCGCCGCCGACCACCGCTGCCCGGCGGCGTCGTCCTCGAAATCGGCGCACCCGGACAGCACGAGCAGGCCGCTGACCGCCAGGACCAGCGGCACCGACCACCGTCGCTGCCCGATGCGCACGGTTTCCGAGAGTAGGCGCCGTGTCGTGAGCCGTGAGTAAGCGGGTCGCGGGTTCCGGCGCGCGAACGGACCGAGAAGATGGGGTCATGGCGATCACGGTTCTGGTTCCCGACGACGACGGTATGACGGCGCTGACCGGCATCGACGGTGTGCAGCCTGTCAGATACGAACCCGGGCAGCCCCTTCCCGAGGAAGCTGTCGACGCGGAGGTGCTCGTGCCCGGCTTCGGCGTCACCGAGAAGGTGTTGTCCGAACTGCCGAAACTGCGGTTGATCCAGCTGCGCAGCGCGGGCGCCGAGGAGTGGATCGACGTCGTGCCGCCCGGGGTGTTGCTGTCGACGTGCCGCGGAGCCCACGGCGGCAGCACCGCCGAATGGGCGGTGGCCACGCTGCTGTCGCTGTATCGCGAGCTGCCGGACTTCCAGGCCGCGCACGCCGAGGGCGTGTGGCGGCCGCACGGCACCGACACGCTGCAGGGCAAGCGGGCCGTGATCGTCGGGGCGGGCGACGTCGGCAGGCAGCTCGAACGCAGGCTGGTCCCGTTCGACGTGCGCGTCACCATGGTCGGGATGACCGCGCGCGACGGCGTGCACGGCGTTGACGAGCTGCCGTCGCTGCTGGGGCAGGCCGACATCGTGGCGCTGCTCGTGCCGCTCACGTCGAAGACGCGCGGCATGGTCGACGCCGGTTTCCTCGCCGCGATGCCCGACGGGGCCGTACTCGTCAACGCCGCCAGGGGACCGGTCCTCGACACCGACGCACTCCTTGACGAGCTGACGGCGCGGCGACTGCGCGCGATCCTCGACGTCACCGAACCCGAACCGCTGCCGGCAGGTCACCCCTTGTGGACCGCACCCAACGTGATGATCACGCCGCACACCGGTGGGTTCGTCGACGGGCGGCTCGCACGCTCGTACGCCATCGTCGCGCGGGAGCTGGAACGGTATGCCGGTGGGGAATTGCCGGAGAACCTGGTCCACGGCGAGTATTGAGCGGGGGATCGCCGCCCGCTCGGGTGCTGCCGCGATGCCCCTACCTCGTGCTGCCGCCGACCGCGCCGGTCGGCGAGAACGGCCTTGCGCGTCGCGGCCTGCTGTTGCCGACCCCGCTGATGTCTCACCGGCCGCAAACACACTCCTGGTCGCGCTCCATGACGGCGGGTGAGAAACCGTAGCCGTCGGCGGTCGATAGACCGTGGAAGTCGCGACGGCCTGCGCCGGGTGGCCGCGGAGGTGTTTCTCCTCGACCGGCCCGGCTACCGATTCGGCGCCGGCGAGTTCTGGCCTGACTGGTCAACAACGCGTATCGTGGCGGCGTGCCACGGCCCCGGGAGTTCGACGAGGAGTGTGTCGTCGCGGCGATCCGCGAGGTCTTTTGGGACAAGGGCTACGCGGCGACGTCGGTGGACGATCTCATGCGGGCCAGCGGATTGGGCAAGGGCAGCCTGTACGGAGCTTTCGGCGACAAGCACAGGCTGTTCCTACGGGTGCTGCGGGAATACAACGACACCAACGACCGGGTGCTCCGCGAGCGGCTGGCTTCCGCGTCGCGGGCCGTCCATTTCGTGCGGGAGTTCGTACACGGTCCGAGTCGTGACTCCACCGGGGCATCCGCCCAGCGAGGGTGTCTGCTGGCGAACAGCACCGCCGAGCTCGCGACGAGCATGCCGGACGTAGCGGCCGAGGCCCGGCGCAGCTATGACGCCACCGCCGAGATTCTGACGGAGGCGATCGAGCGGGCTCGGCGCGAAGGCGACGTGGATCCCGGCGTGGATGCCGACCAGGTCGCCTATGCGGTTCTGGCCGCCCAGCTCGGAGTGGTCGCGCTCGGACGGACAGGTATGGGCGTCGGGGCTCTGGCCTCGGTCGCCGAATCCGCCCTGACTCGGCTGCTGCCTTCGCCGGGACACGAGTAGGCCGCCAACCACGGTTCACGGCACCGACGCCCAGGGCTTCCGATTCGGGGTTCGAGCGGTCGGACGCAGCCGTGCGCGATTCGCGGCTCGATCGAACCACGGCATCGAACCACGGCATCGAACCACGGCGTAGGCCGGTGCGGGCGAGGCTTTCCCACGCCGGCCTGCCCAGGGCGGCTCACCGAGAATCCACCCTGGGCAGGCATGCTTCGACGGAATCACAACGCCCCTGAGGGCGGAGGGCGTCAGATCTGCGCGGCGCCGCCGTCGACGGCGAGTTCGGATCCGTTGACGTAGCTCGACGCGTTCGAAGCCAGGAAGGTGGCGGCGGCAGCGATCTCCTCAGGTGTGCCGAGCCGGCCGAGAGGGGTGGCTTCCTCGGACTGTTCCCGAACTTCCGCGGGTACGAGATCGAGCAGGCCCGGGGTCGGCACCGTACCCGGCGAGAGCACGTTCACCCGGAAGCCGTACTGCCGCGCACTGTGGGCCCAGCCGCGAGCCAGATTACGCACCGCGGCCTTCGTCGCAGCGTAGATCTCGAGCCCGTAGGGAGGGCGGGTCGCGGCGCTCGAACCCGTCAAGATGATGGATGCCCCTGGGCGAAGCAGCGGCAATGCCTTTTGGACGGTGAAGACGGTTCCCTTGACGTTGGTGGCGAACATGGCGTCGAACTGTTCCTCGGTGACCTCACCGAATGCGGTTTGGATGCCGATACCGGCATTGGCGACCACGACGTCGACGTGCCCGACCTGCGCACGGACGGTCTCGTAGAGAGCGTCGAGATCGGCTGGCGCGGCGGAATCGCAGACCACAGCGGTCGCGTTCGCCCCCAGCTCGACGATTGCCTCGTCGAGTGTCTCCTTGCGACGGCCGGTGATGAACACCTTCGCACCCTCATCACGGAACGCCCGTGCGATCGCGAGCCCGATGCCGCTGCTGCCGCCGGTGATCACTGCGACCTTGTCCGTCAGGACGGCCACGCCGCCCACCTCCTCGAGTTATTGACTGAACCGTCCACAACGATGCCCGATATGGACCGTCCGGTCAATAATGGTGAGGCGAGTCTCCCCGGCCACATGGAGAGTGGTCGGTTGGTGGGCGCTCAGCCCGCGGCTGTGTGCTCGGCCGGCGGGATGCGCCGCGGGCCGTCGACGGGAACGCCGGTTGTCGCAATGTGCTCAGGGTTGTCGTGCTCAGGGCTGTCGTGCTCAGGGTTGTCGAACCTGACGTCGGAACGTCGACCGCAGCGCTCGTTCTCGAAGCTGGTACCGGTCGAGATGAGCGCTGGGCCGTCGGGGTGGTTCGGACGAAGCGTCGACCAATGTCGGTTGTTCGCGTGCTCGGTGCGCTGCTTGCCTTCCTGTCGATCATCGATCCGGCAGAGAGGACCTCCCGATGGACCCGGCAGCAGCCGAGCCCGCCCGACCGTCCCACGCCTCCACGCCAGCACATCCGACACACCACCGGTCGACACGGCACCGGTCGACACGGCAACATCCTTCGGCGCAGCGCCCGTCGACGCGATCTTCCGCCCCGCAGCCGGCTGTCCGTCGTTCGTCCCCGCCGCGCCGTCGGCGGTTCGGGCGGTCGCTGCGGGCGGTGAAGACTCTCGCCGTCACGGGCCTGCTCCTCGTGGCACCCATGGCCGGGGTGGCCCATGCCGACCCGCCCACCGCGCTGCCCGCGAGCCACGCCGAGGCCGACGGCCGGTGGCAGCCCGCGTTCGACTACGACACCGACGGCTGCTATCCGACCCCCGCGGTCGGTCCCGACGGCACGCTGAACGAGGGGCTCAACAACTCGGGCGCCCTCAACGGCAACTGCCGCGACGCCTCCGATTTGGACAACACCAACGCCTACTCGCGGTCCAGGTGCGACGGTGACTGGTGCGCCTACCTGTACGACCTGTACTTCGAGAAGGACCAGGCCGTGCCCGGGCTCGACGCGTTCGGCCACCGCCACGACATCGAGCACGTCGTCGTCTGGGTACGTGGCGGCGACAGCGCCGAGTACGTGTCGGTCTCCGCGCACGGGGACTACTCGACCCATTCCGCGTCCGAGGTGAAGTGGGAGGGCACGCACCCGAAGGTCGTCTACCACAAGGACGGCCCCGGTACCCACTGCTTCCGGCTCGCCTCCACCGGTGACGAACCGCCCGAGAACCATTACGGCACCTGGCAGTACCCGGACCTGGTGAGCTGGGACCACTTCCCCGGTGACATCCGAGACACCCTCACCTCCGCCGACTTCGGCAGCGCGAGCCTGGCGATCTCCGACGGCGCGTTCGCAACCAACCTCGAGAAGGCCAAACCCCGAGACATCGCGTTCGACCCGCACGCGTGACGGGACGTCACCATCGCGACACCGGGTGTGCCGTGGCGTTCACCCGGTCGTCGCGCTGATGCTCTACTCTGCGCGGCTATGAGCACACCCGACAACTTCGACTCCCCGACGACGAAGTTCGACTCCGGCACATACGACGACTCCGGTTTCAACCAGCCGGGGAACGACAGCATGCTCGCCGATGTCGAGGAAACCACTCCCGAACCCGACCGCTGGCACGCCGGACTGGACATCGGCCTGCTCGTGCTGCGGCTGGGGCTCGCCATGGTGATGGGCGCGCACGGTCTGCAGAAGCTGTTCGGCTTGTTCGACGGCCCCGGCATCGGCGGCTTCGCGGACGCGCTGTCCGGCATGGGCTACACGGGTCAGACGACGCTGCTGTCCTGGATCACCGCTCTGGCGGAGACAGGCGGCGCACTGCTGCTGGCGATCGGCCTGTTCACGCCGCTGGGCGCGGCCGCGATCCTCGGCGTCACGATCAACATCGTCATCACGAAGTTCCAGGGCGGCGCCGGTTACTTCGAGACCGAGCTCGAACTCCTGGTCGGGGTCGCGGCACTGACCCTGTTGTTCACCGGCGCAGGCCGGATCGCCGTCGACAAGAACACGCCGTGGCGCCGCAAGCCCGGTGCGTTCGGCCTGTTCGGACTGCTCCTCGCCGTGGCCGCATCCATTGTGGTCATCGTGATGTTCCGCTGAGCCACGCCGCCACCGTCCTGCCCGGGCCGGGCGGACGCGTCGGTGATCGGCCTCGCCGCGCGTGATTCCACGCTGGCGCCCTGGCCGATCGGCGAGCCGCGCGCCGGTCCCGTGCATCCGTGGAACGCAAAAAACGGCGCCGCGCCCTCCGTGAGGGTGCGGCGCCGTTCGTCTGTTGTGGATCTCGTCTGTTGTGGATCACGCGTTGAGGTCGCGCACCGCTCCGCGGTCGGCCGAGGTCGCCATCTTGGCGTAGGCCCGCAGCGCGGTGGTCACCGGACGCTGCCGCTCGGCCGGCTGCCACGGCCGCTCGCTCGCGTCCATCTTGGCCCGTCGCTCGGCCAGGACCTCGTCGTCGACGAGCAGCTCGAGGGAGCGCTCGTGGACGTCGATGCGGATCGGGTCGCCGTCCTCGACCAGGCCGATCATGCCGCCGTCGGCGGCCTCGGGGGAGATGTGGCCGACCGAGATGCCCGACGAGCCGCCCGAGAAGCGCCCGTCGGTGATCAGCGCGCATACCTTGCCGAGACCCGCGCCCTTGAGGAACGCGGTCGGGTGCAGCATCTCCTGCATGCCGGGGCCACCGGACGGCCCTTCGTAGCGGACGACGATCACGTCGCCGGGCTGCACCTGCTTGCCGAGGATCGCCGAGACGGCCTCCTCCTGACTCTCCACGACCCGGGCGGGGCCTTCGAAGTGCCACAGCTCCTCGTCGATACCCGCGGACTTGATGACCGCGCCGTTCTCGGCCAGGTTGCCGCGCAGCACGGCCAGGCCGCCGTCGACGGAGTAGGCGTGCTCGACGTCGCGGATGCAGCCGCCCGCGGCGTCGGTGTCCAACGACGACCACCGGTTCTCGGTCGAGAATGCCTGTGTGGTGCGCACCCCGCCCGGTGCGGCGTGGAATAGTTCGACGGCCTCGTCGGACGGCGACTCGGCGCGGATATCCCATGTGGACAACCACTGTTCCATCGACGGCGAGTGCACCGACGCGACGCCGGTGTTGAGCAGTCCGCCGCGGTACAGCTCGCCGAGGATGGCGGGGATTCCGCCTGCCCGGTGCACGTCCTCCATGTGGTAGTCCGAGTTGGGTGCCACTTTGGACAGGCAGGGCACCGACCGGCCGATCCGGTCGATGTCGCCGATCGTGAAGTCGATCTCGCCCTCCTCGGCGGCGGCGAGGACGTGCAGCACCGTGTTCGTCGAGCCGCCCATCGCCATGTCGAGCGCCATGGCGTTCTCGAACGCCTCCTTCGACGCGATGCTGCGGGGCAGGGCGGATTCGTCGTCCTCGCCGTACCAGCGCTTGGCCAGTTCGACGACGGTGCGGCCCGCGTTCTCGAACAGGGCGCGGCGTGCGGCGTGCGTGGCGAGCGTCGAACCGTTGCCCGGCAGCGACAGTCCGAGCGCCTCGGTGAGGCAGTTCATCGAGTTCGCGGTGAACATGCCCGAACACGAGCCGCAGGTCGGGCAGGCGGACCGCTCGACCTCGGACAGCCCCTCCTCGTCGACCGCGTCGTTCGCCGATGCCGAGATCGTCGTGATCAGATCGCTGGACGGGTGTGCGACGCCGTCCACGACGACCGCCTTGCCGGCCTCCATCGGACCGCCGGAGACGAACACCGTCGGCACGTTCAGGCGCATCGCGGCGTTGAGCATCCCGGGCGTGATCTTGTCGCAGTTGGAGATGCACACGAGCGCATCGGCCTGGTGCGCGTTGACCATGTACTCCACGGAGTCGGAGATGATCTCGCGCGAGGGCAGCGAGTAGAGCATGCCCGAGTGGCCCATGGCGATGCCGTCGTCGACGGCGATCGTGTGGAATTCGCGCGCTACACCGCCCGCCTCGCCGACCGCCTTCGCGACGATCTCGCCGAGATCCTTGAGGTGGACGTGGCCGGGGACGAACTGCGTGTACGAGTTGGCGATCGCGACGATCGGCTTGCCGAAGTCGTTGTCGGTCATCCCGGTCGCTCGCCACAGGGAACGCGCCCCGGCGGCGTTGCGGCCGTGGGTGGTGGTACGGGAACGCAGAGCAGGCATGGCGCCCAGGCTACGCCCGTGGTCTCACGCCGTGGACAGGTGTCGGCCCGACATGCGCAGATCGCAGAAACGGTGTGTCCGGCATGTGGGAGCGGGACCCGACGCGGTGCCGGTGGAACGAGGTGCCGGTGGAACGAGGTGCTGCTGGAACGCGGTGCTGCTGGAACGCGGTGCCGGTGGAACGAGGTGCTGCTGGAACGCGGTGCCGGTGGAACGAGGTGCTGCTGGAACGTGACGTGGTGCCGGTGAGCGTGCCAGGAGTGCACGCCCGCTCGACGGCGGCGCCATCCGCACCAGGTGAGAACCCCGGCCGCCACGGCGACGCCGCACGGGCTCCGGGCCCGCATTGGACGAGCGATGCGGCCACGACGGCCAGTGGCGGCGCCTGAGTCGTCGTCAGGACGTGGCCGCCGGGCGCCCGGCCGTGTCGTCGCCGGCGGTAACGGCACGCCCGGTGTCGTCGGCGCCGGCGTCGTTCGTCGAGTTCTCGTCCGCCGAGGCGGCCTCGCTCGTCAGCGCGCCGGACGGGTCGGGGATGCGGCCGTCGGACAGCAACGACAGCACCGGCACGTGATGCAGGCGGACGTAGGGGAGCGGGACGGGCGTGCCGTCGGTCAGCACCGCACGGATCGCGGCCTTCTCCGTGATCGACAGGCCCGAGAGTTCGTCCCAGCGCATCGAGCGGCTGCTCGTCAGGGTGCGGACGGTCAGCCCCTCCGCGGTCGCCGTCGTGCGGACGCGCACCACCCAGAGCACGACGGCCACGGGGATCAGATACAGCAGCTGCAGTCCGGGCGCGCTGAAAGCGATCGGGGTGACACCGAACAACAGGATCGGGACGGTCAGCAGGGACGCCGCCGGGACACGGAACACCGCGCGGCGCTGTTTGCGCACGACCTGTTCGTCGCGGGCCTGCTGCTCGCCGAGCGGGGCTCCGGACTGCTGCGGGGCTCCGGACTGCTGCGCGGCTCCGGACTGCTGCTGCGGGTCACCTGATTCGTCTGCCACACCTCGATGGTGCCACCGCCGGATGACCTCACGATATTCCGGGCTGCAGCTGCGCAGGGTCAACGGTGTCGGCAGAGGACTCCGGAGGGGCAGGACGACCCGGCAGGACGAGCCCGTCCGGGCGGGCCGGCAGGACGGGGCGGCAGAGCAGGAGCGGCTGGGCCGTCCGGGCGGGTCTGTGGGCGACTGCGGCGGTGGTGTTCCCGTCGTGGTGCTGCCGGACGGCGTCCGTCCGGTTGCCCCGGGTGTCCGCTGATTGGATCAGCGTTCCAGTATTCGGAATCACTATCCCGCAGAGTTGACACTCGCATCGTGATCGGACTACCGTCACCGCTGTGACACCGCAGACGATTCTCGTACTTCCCAAGCGCGTTGACGCCGAGAGCGACGCTTAGGAAGCCGCCTCTGCATCAACGCGCGACCCTCGTACGGCCACCCCGGTCGGCGGGGGTTTTTTGATGTCGGGGTTGTGCTGTCACGGAACCGATCGGGTGACACCGGGTGAGGTCACGACGACTCACCGCCGCACGACGACCACCGTGGAGATCACCATCGCGGCGATCGCCGAACGGCGACCACCACGGCGGCAACCATCACAAACAGGCACAAGAACAACAGGCACAAGAACAACAGGCACAAGAACAACAGGCACAAGAACAACCCCGCCCACGACAGGAATCACCACAACAGGCACAGACGACCGGCACACGACAACTCGACCCGAGAACCGACCCGAGAAGCCGACGAGCCAGCAGGATCGACTCAGCACGCTCGAGAGCACCAGGACACGAGGCAGAAATCGATGACTAGCGCGACCTCGCGATCGGAATCCGGCTCGGCCGGAGACACCGGAGCCACGGACGCCTCCGAGGCGTCCCGCAAGTCCTCCCAGCCGAACGGACCCCGTCCGAAGCCCACCCCGCCCGCGGGCACGCCCGTCCGCGTCACCGGCGCCCAGTCGCTCGTACGGGCGCTCGAGGCGGTCGGCTCCGAGGTCGTCTTCGGCATTCCGGGTGGCACGATTCTGCCCGCCTACGACCCGCTTCTCGACTCGACGAAGGTTCGCCACGTGCTCGTGCGGCACGAACAGGCCGCAGGCCACGCCGCAACGGGGTACGCCCAGGCCACCGGCAAGGTCGGCGTGTGCATGGCGACCTCCGGTCCCGGCGCCACCAACCTGGTCACCCCGCTGGCCGACGCCAACATGGACTCGGTGCCGCTGGTGGCGATCACCGGGCAGCAGACGCGCGCACTCATCGGCACGGACGCGTTCCAGGAAGCCGACATCTGCGGCATCACGATGCCGATCACCAAGCACAACTTCCTCGTCACCGACCCGGCCGACATCCCGCGGGTCATCGCGGAGGCGTTCCATCTCGCCGCCACGGGCCGTCCCGGACCGGTGCTGGTCGACATCCCCAAGGACGTGCTGCAGGAGACGACATCGTTCGCGTGGCCGCCGGAGATGACGCTGCCCGGCTACCGGCCCACCCTGCGCCCGCACGGCAAGCAGGTGCGTGAGGCGGCGCGGTTGATCTCGCAGTCGCGCAGGCCGGTGCTGTACGTCGGCGGCGGCGTGCTCAAGGCCGAGGCGTCGGAGGAGCTGGCCGAGCTGGCCGAGCTGACCGGTATCCCCGTCGCGACGACACTGATGGCGCGCGGCGCGTTCCCCGATTCGCACGACCACCACGTGGGCATGCCCGGCATGCACGGCAGCGTGTCCGCCGTCGCCGCCATGCAGCGTGCGGATCTGCTGTTGGCGCTCGGCGCGCGGTTCGACGACCGGGTCACCGGCAGGCTCGACTCGTTCGCGCCCGAGGCCACCGTCGTGCACGCCGACATCGATCCGGCCGAGATCTCCAAGAACCGCAAGGCCGACGTGCCGATCGTGGGCGACTGCAAGGAGATCCTCCGTGAGCTCATCGAAGCCGTGAAGTTCGAGCACGACCGCGGTGACCGTCCCGACCTGACCGCATGGTGGACGCAGATCAACTCGTGGCGTGACACGTTCCCCGCCGGGTACGAGTGGCCCGACGACGGCGCGCTCGCGCCGCAGTACGTCATCGAGCGCATCGGCGCGCTCGTCGGGCCGGACGCCTACTACGCGGCGGGCGTCGGCCAGCACCAGATGTGGGCGGCGCAGTTCATCAAGTACGACAACCCGCGCAGCTGGATCAACTCGGGCGGGCTCGGCACGATGGGCTTCGCCGTGCCCGCGGCGATGGGCGCGCAGTTCGCGCACCCCGGGGCCCAGGTGTGGGCCATCGACGGCGACGGCTGCTTCCAGATGACCAACCAGGAACTGGCCACCTGTGCGCTCGAAGGGGCTCCGATCAAGGTCGCCGTGATCAACAACGGCAACCTGGGCATGGTGCGGCAGTGGCAGAATCTCTTCTACGCCGAGCGCTACTCCAACACCGACCTCGGCACGCACAAGCACCGCATCCCGGACTTCGCGCTCCTCGCCGAGTCGCTCGGCTGTGCGGGCCTGCGGTGTGAGACGGCCGACGAGGTAGACGACGTCATCAAGCAGGCGATGGCGATCGACGACCGCCCTGTCGTGATCGACTTCGTCGTCGGCAAGGATGCTCAGGTGTGGCCGATGGTCGGCCCCGGCGCCAGCAACGACGAGGTGATGGCGGCCCGCGGCATCCGGCCGCTGTTCGACGACGACGATGTCGCCGACGGACCCGCATCCGGTGGGGTCGTCGCCGACAGGGCCGTCACCGACGTGCGAGGGGAGCAGTAAGACTGATGAGCATGCACACGCTGAGCGTCCTGGTGGAGAACGTCCCCGGCGTGCTCGCCCGTGTCTCCGGACTGTTCTCCCGCCGGGGTTTCAACATCGAGTCCCTCGCCGTCGGGCCCACGGAGAACCCCGAGGTGTCCCGGATGACGATCGTCGTCGCCGTCGAGGAGCAACCCCTCGAACAGGTGACCAAGCAGCTCAACAAGCTCGTGAACGTCATCAAGATCGTGGAACTCGACCCGGACAGCTCCGTGCAGCGCGACCTGCTGCTGGTGAAGGTGCGGGCCGATGCCACCGTGCGCAGTCAGGTCCTCGAAACCGTGGAGATGTTCCGCGCGAAGGTGGTCGACGTCTCGCCGGAGGCGGTCACCGTCGAGGCCACCGGCACGCACGACAAACTGAACGCGCTCATGCGCATGCTGGAACCGTACGGTGTGCGCGAGCTCGTGAAATCCGGCATGGTCGCGCTCGGCCGGGGTGCCCGGTCGATCACCGCGAACTCAACCCGATAGAACCTGCGGCCACCGAGCGCCGCCGAGCCCGCGCGTCAGCCGGAAGCTGCGTCGCGGGCACATCACGCGATGGGAAAGGAAGTACCGCCCCTCATGTCAGTCGAAATCTTCTACGACGACGACGCCGATCTCAGCATCATCCAGGGCCGTAAGGTCGCCGTCATCGGGTACGGCAGTCAGGGCCACGCGCACGCGCTGAGCCTGCGCGACTCCGGCGTCGACGTCCGCATCGGCCTGGCCGAGGGTTCGAAGTCGCGCCCCAAGGCCGAGGAGGAGGGCCTGCAGGTCGGCACGGTGTCCGAGGTCTCCGCGTGGGCCGACGTGATCATGATCCTCGCGCCCGACACGAAGCAGCGCGAGATCTACACCGCCGACATCGAGCCGAACCTCAAGGCGGGCGACGCGCTCTTCTTCGGCCACGGCTTCAACATCCGGTACGACCTCATCAAGCCGCCGGCGAACGTGGACGTCGCGATGGTGGCCCCTAAGGGCCCGGGGCACCTGGTGCGCAGGCAGTTCGTCGACGGCAAGGGCGTGCCGTGCCTGATCGCCGTCGAGCAGGACCCGAGCGGTGGCGGCCAGGCCCTCGCGCTGTCGTACGCGGCCGCGATCGGCGGTGCGCGCGCCGGCGTCATCAAGACGACGTTCACCGAGGAGACCGAGACCGACCTGTTCGGTGAGCAGTCGGTCCTCTGCGGCGGCGCGTCGGCGCTCGTGCAGACCGGCTTCGAGGTGCTGACCGAGGCGGGCTACGCCCCGGAGATCGCCTACTTCGAGGTGTTGCACGAGCTCAAGCTGATCGTCGACCTCATGTACGAGGGCGGCATCGCGCGCATGCGCTACTCGATCTCCGACACCGCCGAGTACGGCGACCTCACCCGCGGTCCGCGGGTGATCACGCCTGAGGTGAAGGAAAACATGAAGGCCGTGCTGGCGGAGATCCAGGACGGCACCTTCGCCCGGGAGTGGGTCGGCGAGGACGAGGCGAACCGGCCGAACTTCACCAAGCTGCGCGAGGCCGGCGAGCAGCACCCGATCGAGGAGACCGGCAAGAAGCTGCGCGACCTGATGTCGTGGGTCGACCGCCCGATCACCGAGACGGCCTGATTCATTCGATAGGTCCGTTTTCCGCCGCAGACCCCCAGGACGTGATTCCACGTCTTGGGGGTTTGTGCTGCTCAGGGCTACCGTGCGGGGTAATGACCGACGGCGTTGACCCTGGCACGCCCTCGGCCGGGGGCCCGGGTGGGACCGCCGGCCCGGCCCGTGCCCAGCAGGCGAAGCAGGATGTGTCGGCCGCACTGGACCTGGGGTCCGCCGCGTGGACGCGGCTGCGGGACGAGGCGGGCATCGCGCGCGGGCCGGTCGAGTACGCGTTCGTGCGCCACACCGACGGCGTGACGTACGTCGTCCTGCGGTCCGTTCCCGGCGGCGAGGGGCACTCCGGCGAGGGGCACTCCGGCGAAGGGAACGCGGGCGACGGGCACGGCGGCGGCGGGCACCACGGCGCGGGGCAGCACGGCGGCGCGGAGCAGCACGGCGACCGGCACGGCGGCGGCATGGGGCACGACGGTGGCGGACAGGACGGCAGGAGGGCGGCCGGAGACGGGCACGCCTCCCACGGGCAGGCCGTGCTCGTGTTCACCCCGTCGGAATGGGATGCGTTCCTCGCGGGGGTGCGCGACGGCGAGTTCGACCGCCCACCGGAGTGATCGGCGCCGAACCCCCGTGCGCCGCGGCCGAAACCGGTGGGTACGTCGAACGGTCCGCTGCACAGCTCGCCTCGCCGACCCGCTCGTCTCGCCCGATCCGGCCGCGCTGTCCGACCCGGTCGCGCCGTCCGACCCGGGCGGCGCGGAAGTTTCGCACCGCCTTCTGCGAGACGGTGACCGGCCCCGTTACGGCCGTGCGACCGACGCCGCGGCCTTCCGCTCCCGCGTCTCGGAACGATCACGGTGACGACGCGGTGAGACAACGGAGAAAGCCCGGATCGCACGAGCTTCGGGTCGTCGAATTCGAGTGGCCGACTCGCTCCGCGCCGATTCGAGCGACGGGATCCCGCATGGTGACCTGACGAACGAAGTTCTCGTTCGGCCGTCGTGACCAGGGACAACGCGGAGAGAATTGTCCTCGATGGCGCTGATTTGCCGTCCGAGCATTGCGTCTGCGTTAACTCGGGCGGATAGACTCCTTCCGATCGAGGGCACAGTGACGTGACCTCGACCACGTCGACGATCGCCCCGGCTGGCGAGCAGCACCGGGCAGGTCCGTCGGCGAGTGCGGGGCAGGCGCAGGTCGTGACACGCAGTCCGCAGCGGAGCCGAGGCGCACCGCCCGCCGCTCCGGCCTGCGGTACGTGACACCGCGAGAGCGGGCGTGCCTGCCGCACAAGACCAGTGAGTCGAGCTACGGAAAGGCGCAACGTGACCACTTCCACCAAGCCCGTCGTCCTCCTCGCCGAGAAGCTCGCTCCCTCCGCGGTGAGCGTCTTCGGAGACGAGGTCGAGATCCGGCACGTGGACGGAACGGACCGGCCGGCACTGCTCGAGGCGGTGAAGACCGCCGACGCGCTGCTCGTACGGTCCGCGACGCAGGTCGACGCCGAGGTGCTCGACGCCACCAGCTCACTGAAGGTGGTCGCCCGCGCCGGTGTCGGTCTCGACAACGTCGACGTGCCCGCTGCCACCCAGCACGGTGTGCTCGTGGTGAACGCGCCGACGTCGAACATCGTCTCCGCAGCCGAGCACGCCATCGCGCTGCTGCTGTCGGTGCTGCGCCGTGTTCCCGCCGCCGACCAGAGCCTGCAGGGCGGCGAATGGAAGCGCAGCTCCTACACCGGTGTCGAGCTGAACGGCAAGACCGTCGGTGTCGTCGGCTTCGGCAAGATCGGCCAGCTCGTGTCGCAGCGCCTCGGCGCGTTCGACACGAAGCTGCTGGCCTATGACCCGTACGCCTCGGCGGCGCGTGCCAAGCAGTTCGGCGTCGAACTCGTCACCCTCGACGAGCTGCTCGAGCGTGCCGACATCGTCACCGTCCACCTGCCGAAGACGCCCGAGACCAAGGGCCTGATCGACGCGAAGGCGCTGGCGAAGACCAAGAAGGGCGTCATCGTCGTCAACGCCGCGCGTGGCGGCCTGATCGACGAGGACGCGCTGGCAGGCGCCGTGTCGGACGGCCACGTGGGCGGCGCGGGCATCGACGTGTTCGAGTCGGAGCCGGTCACCGAGAGCCCGCTGTTCGGCCTGCCCAACGTCGTGGTCACGCCGCACCTCGGCGCGTCGACGGGGGAGGCGCAGGACCGTGCGGGCACCGACGTCGCCAAGTCCACGCTGCTGGCGCTGCGCGGCGAGTTCGTGCCGGACGCGGTGAACGTCGCGGGCGGTGCGGTCACCGACGAGGTGCGCCCGTACCTGCCGCTGGCGCAGAAGCTCGGCACCGTGCTGTCGGCGTTCAGCGCGAAGGCGCCGCAGTCGGTGTCGGTCGTCGCCTCCGGCGAACTGTCCGGTGAGGACGTCAGCGTGCTGCAGCTGGCGGCGCTGCGGGGCGTGTTCGCGGGCGTCGTCGAGTCGCAGGTGACGTTCGTGAACGCGCCGCGGCTGGCCGAGGAACTGGGCGTGCAGGTGTCGGTCAGCACGGAGCCGGAGAGCCAGAGCTACCGCAGCCAGCTGACGGTGCGCGCGGTGCAGGACGACGGCACGGCGCACACGGTGTCGGGCTCGGTCACCGGCAAGGACGAGGTGCAGAAGCTGATCGAGATCGACGGCAGGCACTTCGACATCCGGGCCGAGGGCAACATGCTCCTCATGGAGTACCCCGACAAGCCGGGCATCATGGGCCGGGTCGGCACCGTGCTGGGCGAGGCCGGCGTCAACATCGACGCCGCGCAGATCAGCCAGACCACCGACCGTTCCGACTCGGTGATGCTGCTGCGGGTGGACCGCCCCGTCGACCCGGCACTGCTCGACCCGATCGGCGCCGCCGTGTCGGCGCGCAAGATCCGGTCGATCTCGTTCCTGTGACCACGGTCGTCGGACACCAGGTACAAACCATCACATTCGGGTAAAACGCTACGAACGGCGCTATTGGGTGACGCCCCCAGTGGTGTTGGCTGGCTGACCATCGATTGTCAACCTCCCGACCCATTGGGGGCGCCCCCATATGAACCGCTGGCGAGCACGTCTGCTCGCGATCTGTTCGACCGTCCTGCTGGCCGCCACGTTCGCGGCAGGCGGGGCGTCGGCGCAGGACGCAGCGCGTATCGAACCCTTGCCGACCGCCTCGGCAGACGACCTCGACCCGGGTCGCGCCGATGGCGGCATTTCCCCGCGGTTGGCCGAATCGCAGGGCCGCACCGCGGCCTTCGTCGAGGTGAAGAAGCGGTCCGCGGTCGACGCGTTCAACGACGAGAAGGGCAAGGGCACGAACGCCGCCGCGAAGGCCGCGAAACGTGCCAGGTCCGCCGCGCTGGGCGCCGTCGACACGGTCGTCGGCAATCTCAGGGCCTCCGACGGCAGCACGACGGTGCTGGCACGCACGGCCAACGCGATCGCCGGTGCCGTCGTCGCGGCCGACGCGGAGCGCCTGCGGGAGCTGGCCGGCCGCGACGACGTCGTGTCCGTGAAGCCGATCGTGCCGAAGAAGCACCAGAACGCCGGTGCCGATCAGCTGACCAAGGCCATCAACGTCTGGCAGCAGACGGGCCATTACGGCGAGGGCGTCAAGGTCGGTGTCATCGACAGCGGTATCGACTACACGCACGCCACGTTCGGCGGGCTGGGGACGAAGGACGCCTACGAATCGGTCGACCCGACGAAGGAGGCCCCGGAGCTGTTCCCGTCGGCGAAGGTCGCGGGCGGCACGGACCTCGTCGGCGACGACTACGACGCGTCGGGCGAGAACGGCTCGGAGACCCCGAAGCCGGACCCGAACCCGTTGCCGTGCATGGATCACGGCACGCACGTGGCCGGTACCGCGGCGGGCTACGGCGTCGAGGCCGACGGATCGACGTTCAATGGTGACTACTCGAAGCTCGACGGCGACGCGCTGATGGACATGAAGGTCGCGCCGGGCAGCGCACCGAAGGCCGAGCTGTACGACATCAAGGTGTTCGGCTGCGCCGGCTCGACGGCCGTCATGGCGGAGGCGATGGACTGGACGCTCGACCCGAACGGCGACGGTGACTTCTCCGACAAGCTCGACGTCGTCAACATGTCGGTCGGCAGTGACTACGGCGCGCCGGACGATCCGGAGGCCGACTTCGTGCGCAAGCTCGTCGCCAACGACGTGCTGCCGGTGATGTCGGCGGGCAACGGCGGCGACCTGTACGACATCGGCGGCAGCCCCGGCAACACGCCCGAGGGCCTGGGCGTGGCGAGCATTCGTGACTCCTACGTGTTGCGCGACGCCGTCGAGGTGGCTGCACCGTCCGATGTGGCCGGAAAGGTCGCAGGCCAGTTCAGCCTCCACTACGCCGATTACGACTCGCTCGACATCACGAAGCCGGTCGTGGCGCTCTCCGGCGACAACGCCGACGGTTGCGCGGAGTTCTCCGAGTCCGACGCGGCCGCGGTGAAGGACAAGATCGCCTGGCTCGAGTGGGACGACAACGACGAGACGCGGCAGTGCGGTTCGGGCGCGCGCGGACCATGCCACAGCGGCCGGTGCCGCCGGCGTCGTGTTCACCTCCGGGGTGCAGAACTTCGGCGCGGCCATCGCGGGCAACGAGGACGTTCCGGTCTTCCAGTTGACCGGTGAGGCCACGGAGAACCTGCGTCCTGCCCTCGACGCGGGCACCCTCGAGGTCACCATGACCGGTGACGGCCGCACGTCGCTTCCCACCGAGGACGAGTCCATCGAGGACACCCCGAGCTCGTTCACCTCGCGCGGGGTGCGCGGCCCCGCGGTCAAACCGGACCTGGCATCGCCCGGCGACACGATCGCCTCGGCGCTGATGGGTGGCGGGGACGCCGCCACGGTCATGTCGGGCACGTCGATGGCCTCGCCGCATGCGGCGGGCATCACGGCGCTGGTGCGGGAGGCCAACCCGGACTGGAACGCCACCGAGGTCAAGAACTCGGTCATGAACACCGCGGCCCACGAGGTGACCTCCGAGGGCACGGTCGTCGGGCCGCAGCGGGTCGGTGCGGGCCGTGTCGACGCGCGGGCCGCGATCGACAACGACGTCATGGCCTACTCGCTGCACGACCGCAAGGCCGTCAGCGTGTCGTTCGGCGTGCTGGAGGTTAGCCAACCGACCGTGAAGCGCGAGGTGGTCCGTATCGTCAACAAGGGTGACGAGACCAAGCGGTACTCGCTGCGCTATGCGGCCTCGTCCACCGTCCCGGGGGTGAGCTACGAACTCTCGTCCGAGTCGGTGACCGTGCCGGCCCGCGGCAGCGCCGACGTGGCCGTGAAGCTGCGGATCGACCCGGCGGCGATGCGCAAGACGATCGATCCGACACTGGAGCGCAACCAGCTCGACGTGCCGCGGCAGTTCGTCGCCGAGGCCGCGGGGCGCATGGTGCTCGAGCCCCAGGGCCAGGGTGCGACGCTGCGGCTCCCGGTGCACGCAGCGCCGAAGCCGGTGGCGAAACTGCACCACTCCCGGAACATCGCCTTCCGGGGCGGGTCCGACACCGCGGACGTGCGGGTACTGGGTCGCGGCCTGGACCAGGGTTCCGGCAGGGAGGCCTACCGGTCGTTGATGAGCATCATGGAGCTGCACGCCCGGTCGCCGAAGCTGCCGCCCTGCCTCGGCGAGCAGACGAGCGGCTGTGCGGTCAACGAGACCGCCGAGGGCGGCGACCTGCGCCACGTCGGTGCCACGTCGGTGGGCGAGGGCGACGGTGCGATGCTCGCGTTCGGACTGTCCACATGGGGCAACTGGTCGAGTCTCGGCGGGCACACGATCCCGTACGTCCACACCGACACCGACGGCGACGGTGAGGCCGACTACGAGACGTACGCCATGCCGATGCCGTCCACTGACGTACTTGTCGCCCAGACCGTTCGGTTGTCCGACGGTTCCACTGTGGACCTGCAGCCGGTCAACGGGCAGTTCGGTGACGTCGACACCAACACGTTCGACAGCAACGTCGCGGTGCTGCCGGTGTCGCTGGGTGCGCTGGGGATCGACCCGTCGGCCGACTCGCACGAGATCAGCTACACGGTCGGCGTCTCCGGCTTCTACGGCGACCCGGAGACCGGCGATGTGGACAGGATCGACGAGCCGGTCGCATTCGATCCGCTGAACCCGGCCTACACCGTCGCGGGCGCCGACGATGCCGCTGCGCTGTCGTACGTGGCCGGTCGCGGTGACCGGTTCACGGTGACGCGCAACCCGGACTCGGCGGACTCGGCCGAGGGGCTGCTGGTGCTGAACCACCACAACGCCTCCGGCAGGCGCGCCTCGGCGGTCGGCATCCACGAGCTCGACCACCGGCCGGTGTCGACCGACGACGGCTGAGCGGGCGAGGCGGGCTCGCTGCGGGTCATGCCGATCGCGTGACCAGGTGTGCCCGGGACCCTCGCGCGGGGTCCCGGGCACACCTGTGAGACCACCGGACGGGGGACCCGCGACGGTGGCGCATGGGCCGTTGGGGTGGTCGCGGGTCGACAGTTCGTCGACGCCCGGTAACCTGCCGTCGCTGGCTTTGGATGCGAATGGGGTACCCGCGGTCGATGGGACCCGGTCTGACGGAGGTGTGTGGATGCGGCTCGCTGTGATCCCGGGTGATGGGATCGGGCCCGAAGTGGTCTCCGAAGCGATCAAGGTCCTCGGGGAGGTCGTCCCGAACGCCGAGACGACCAGCTACGACCTCGGTGCGTCCCGCTGGCACTCGACGGGTGAACTGCTGCCCGAGTCGGTGCTGGGCGAACTCGCCGAGCACGACGCGATCCTGCTGGGCGCGGTCGGCGATCCGAGTGTGCCGAGCGGCATTCTCGAGCGCGGCCTGCTGCTGCGGCTTCGGTTCGAGCTCGATCACCACGTCAATCTCCGCCCCGGCCGTCTGTACCCCGGCGTGCAGGGCCCGTTGGGGGACCCGGGCGAGATCGACATGATCGTCGTCCGTGAGGGCACCGAGGGCCCGTACGCCGGCAACGGCGGTCTGCTCCGCAAGGACACCGAGCACGAGATCGCGACGGAGGTCAGCCTGAACACGGCCTTCGGCATCCGCCGGGTCGTGTCGGACGCCTTCCGCCGGGCGAACGAGCGCCCGCGCAAGCACCTCACGCTCGTGCACAAGACCAACGTGCTGGAGTACTCCGGGTCGTTGTGGTCGCGGATCGTGGAAGAGGTCTCGCTCGAGTACCCCGAGGTGTCGGTGGCGTACTCGCACGTGGACGCGGCCACGATCCACATGGTCACCGACCCGAGCCGGTTCGACGTGATCGTCACCGACAACCTCTTCGGCGACATCATCACCGACCTGGCGGCCGCCGTGACCGGCGGCATCGGCCTCGCGGCCAGCGGCAACCTCGACATCTCGGGCCGTAACCCGAGCATGTTCGAGCCGGTGCACGGCAGCGCGCCCGACATCGCCGGGCAGAACGTGGCCGACCCGACCGCCACGGTGCTGTCGGTGTCGCTGCTGCTCGACCACCTCGGCGAGAAGGAAGCCGCCCGCCGCATCGAGGCGTCGGTCGCCTTCGACCTCGCGACGCGCGACCAGGCCTCGCCGGGGACGACGACGGCGATCGGTGACCGTCTCGCGGCGCTGGTGTCGTCCAACGCGGCGCCGCGTCCGGCGCTCTGAGCAGCGCCACCGAGACCTGACAGGCGCCCCGGCCGTAACGGCCGGGGCGCCTGTCGCATGTTCGGGCCCGCCTGCGGCCTATCGCCTGCGGTATCCGCCGCCACGACGGGACGGTCGACGAGAGGGACTCGGAGTGGCCGGAAACGCGGCCAGAGCTGCCGTGACGCTGTGGCCGACGTGATGCTGTGGCCGACGTGATGCGGTGGCCGACGTGATGCGGTGGCCGACGTGAAATGGGGGACGGCTACGAGTCCGGAATGTGGGAGCGGAGACCAGTGGTTGGACTCGCTCGCATGTGGTGTGGCATGATTCGGCCCATGGACACGTTTCGCGTGATCATTATTGGCAGGCGCGCCGGGTAAGTGCCCCGTAGGAGCACCCGGCGCGCAGACCTCTCGCATCCACCGCGGGGGGTCTTTTTTGTGGCCGCTTCCGGTCGCGCGTCATCGCCCGCCGCCCGCCGGCCATCCCACAGTTGTTCGCACACCGCGACGAGGAGACGAACCCGTGACCCGCACGGAACCCGCAGGCACCCCGCTCGGCGACGATTTCCACCTGTACGACACGACGCTGCGCGACGGTGCGCAGCGCGAGGGCATTTCGTACTCGGTCGCCGACAAGCTCGCCGTGGCACGGCACCTCGACGAGCTGGGCGTCGGGTTCATCGAGGGCGGCTGGCCCGGCGCGATGCCGAAGGACACCGAGTTCTTCGCCCGTGCCGCGGCGGGGGAACTGCAGCTCAAGCACGCCGCGCTCGTCGCGTTCGGATCGACTCGGCGTTCCGGTGTGGCTGCCGGTGACGACCCGCAGGTCCGCGCACTGCTGGATTCGCAGGCGCCGGTCGTCACGCTCGTGGCCAAATCGGACGTCCGGCACATCGAGCGTGCGTTGCGAGTGGACGTCGACGAGGCGTGCGCGATGGTCGCCGACACGGTCGAGTTCCTGACCGGCGAGGGCAGGCGGGTGTTCCTCGACGCGGAGCACTTCTTCGACGGCTACGCCTACGATCCGGACACCGCCCTGCGCGTGCTGGACGCCGCGGGATCGGCCGGCGCCGACGTCGTCGTCCTGTGTGACACCAACGGGGGACAGTTGCCGCTGGGGCTGGCCGACACGGTGCGCGAGGTGCGCGAGCGCACCGGGCTGCGCATCGGCATCCACTGTCAGGACGACACCTCGTGCGCCGTGGCCAACAGCATCGCCGCGGTGCAGGCGGGCGCGACCCACGTGCAGTGCACCGCCAACGGTTACGGCGAACGGGCGGGCAACGCCGACCTGTTCGCCGTCACCGGCAACCTCGTGGCCAAGCTCGGCATGGACGTCCTGCCTTCCGGGGGAGCGGCCGAGCTGACCCGCGTCTCCCACGCATTGGCAGAGATCGCGAACATCGCACCCGACACCCACCAGGCCTACGTCGGGTCGTCGGCCTTCGCTCACAAGGCGGGGCTGCACGCGAGCGCGATCAAAGTGGACCCGTTGCTGTACAACCACATCGACCCCGCGCTGGTCGGCAACGACATGCGCGTGCTCGTCACGGAGATGGCGGGCAAGGCGAGCCTCGAGCTCAAGGGGCAGGAACTCGGTGTGGACCTCGCGGGCAATCCCCGTGCACTCAGCAACACGGTCCACAAGGTGAAGGACCTCGAGGCGGGCGGCTGGTCGTTCGAAGCGGCCGACGCCTCGCTGGAACTGCTGATGCGGCGGGAGATCGCGGGCTCGGACGGACAGGAACCCGTGGGCCCACCGTTCGAGCTCGAGTCGTACCGCGTGGTGCTCGACCACCGCACCGACGGCGAGATCGTGTCCGAGGCGACGGTGAAGGTCCACGTCGCGGGGGAGCGGGTCATCGCGACGGCCGAGGGCAACGGCCCCGTAAACGCGCTCGACGCCGCCCTGCGCAAGGCGCTGCAACCGCATCTGGCGTGGTTGGACGAGATGTCGCTGTCCGACTACAAGGTGCGCATCCTGGTCAACCGCCAGGGCACCGGTGCGGTCACCCGCGTGCTCGTCGAATCGTCCGACCGCGAACGCGAATGGACGACCGTCGGTGTGCACGAGAACATCGTCGAAGCCAGCTGGCTGGCGCTGTGCGACGCGCTCGCCCACAAGGCGATGCGGGTGACCCCCGACCGGTCGTCCTGACCCGGAGCCGCCTGCTGGCGCGCCCTTGTCCCCAGGGGCACGTTGGTCGCATCCAATGCAGTCGTGAGGCCGCGTGTCGACGAGGGTGGTGGCCGGGAGACGGGTGGGCGCAGAACACGCGGGGCCCGCCCGTCACCCACCGCCGCCCAAACGGAGACGCTCCGCGCCACTGTTTAAGATGGGAACCGTGCGTTTGGCTCGGATTGCTCACCCGGAAGGAGTCGCCTTCGTCTCGGTGGACGGAGACGGCGACAGCGACGACACGATGGTCTCGGAGATCGCCGACCATCCGTTCGGTAAGCCGAACTACACCGGCAGGAAGTGGCCGCTGGCCGACACCCGCCTGCTCTCGCCGATCCTGCCGACGAAGGTGATCGCCGTCGGCCGCAACTACGCCGATCACGCCCGGGAGATGGGCAACGAGGTCCCGGCCGAGCCGATGATCTTCCTCAAGCCGTCGACGACCGTCATCGGGCCGAACGCGCCCATCCGCAGGCCGAAGCAGTCCGAGCAGGTCGACTTCGAGGGCGAACTCGCCGTCATCATCGGCCAGCCCGTGAAGAACGTCCCCGCGGCGCAGGCGGCGCAGGCCGTGCTCGGCTACACGGTCGCCAACGACGTCAGCGCCCGCGACTTCCAGCGCTCGGACGGGCAGTGGGGCCGCGCCAAGGGATTCGACACGTTCTGCCCGATCGGACCGTGGATCGAGACCGCGCTCGACCCGGCCGACCTGGCCATCCGCACCACGGTCGACGGCGAGACCAAACAGGACTCGCGCACCTCGGAGCTCGTCCACAAGATCCCCGAGCTGATCGAGTTCGTCTCGTCGGTGATGACGTTGCTGCCGGGCGACACGATCCTCACCGGAACTCCCGCCGGCGTCGGCCCCATCGTCGCCGGCCAGGAGGTGTCGGTGACCATCGACGGGATCGGCACCCTGACCAATCCCGTCGAGGACGCCTGATTCACGGCCTTCTGCGGGCGAACTCCGGCGCCTGCTCGGGCCGGAGCCCGATACCGACGAGGTAGGCGGGCACGAGCGACAGTGCCGGAACCCTGCGCAGCAGCCGCTGGACGGGTTTCGGCGGGCCCAGCCGCCTGCCTTCCACGACCGGAGCGGCCACCATCCGGTGCATCAGCCGTTGCAGCGTCTGCACCGCCGCCGTCGGCAGCAGCCTGCGCTTGCGCACTGCGGCCAGGTCGGCGGCCGTCGGCGTGCCACGCCGCAGCGGCCCGGCCAGCAGTCTCGCGGCGGCCACCGCGTCCTGCACGGCCAGATTGATGCCGACCCCGCCGATCGGTGACATCGCGTGCGCGGCGTCACCGATGCACAACAGCCCCTCCGTGTGCCACCGGGGCAGCCGGTTGAGCCGCACGTCGAGGTGTTTGACGTCGTCCATCGACGTCAGGTCGCCGACCCGGTGCGAGAGGTGCGGCAGGACCTCCGCGATGTCGCGTCGGAACGCTTCGACGCCGCGCCTGCGCAGGTCGCCGTCGGTGCCTTTGCGGCCGAGGTAGGCGAGCTGGTGGAAGCCCTCGCGCGGGATGTCGAGGACGAACCGGCCGCTGCGCATCGTGGGCGACAGTGCGGCGGTCGTGTCGTCGGGATCGCGGCCGAGCCGGAACCACCAGACGTCGAAGGGCACCGGCCATTCCTTCGGCGTCAGCCCGACCTCGCGCCGGGCGAACGACCAGCGGCCGTCGGCGGCCACGGTCAGGTCGGCGCGCAGCTCTCCCTCACCGTCCTGCCCGCGGTAGCGCACGCCCACGACCCGGCCCTCCTGCCGGAGGAGTCCGGTGACCTCCGTGTTCATGCGCAGGGTGAACGTCGGTTCGTCGGCACCGGCCTTCGCGAGCAGGTTCAGCAGGTCCCACTGCGGCGTGAGCGCGATGTACGGGTGTCGCGTCCAGCGGGCCAGCCTGCGCAGATCGCCCACCACCACCGACGTGCCGTCCGCGGCGGGGAAGGCGATCTCGTGCAGTCGGGTCTGCGGCAGGGTCGCGAACTCCTCGCCGAGTCCGAGTTCGTCGAGCAGCGTCTGCGTCGACGGGTGCACGGTGTCGCCGCGGAAGTCGCGAAGGAAATCGCCGTGCTTCTCCAGCACCGTCACCTCGATGCCCGCCCGGGCGAGCAGCAGTCCGAGCACCATGCCGGCGGGCCCGCCACCGGCGATGACGCAGTTCGTCCGTGCGGTCATCACGACCACCTCGTTTCCTCGTCGACGTTCGCTCACCGGAGCTCGCCCTTCCGGGGTCGCCCGCGGGGTCCGCTCCCGGCTCCGCTCGTGGCCGTCGCTGCCGGCCATCGCTCCCGGTCATCGCTCCCGGTCATTGCCCCCGGTCTTTTATTCAACGATCGTTGAATAGTTTCAGCATGCGCTCGCGGGCGGCCGAAGTCAACAGCGCTACGCTGGGTGGGCTATGACTGAGAACAAGCCTGCCGCCGTTCGTGCTCGCTTCTGCCCGTCGCCCACCGGTACGCCCCACGTGGGCCTGATCCGCACCGCGCTGTTCAACTGGGCGTTCGCCCGGCACAACGGCGGAAAGCTCGTGTTCCGCATCGAGGACACCGACGCCTCGCGCGACAGCGAGGAGTCGTACACGGCGCTGCTCGACGCCCTGCAGTGGCTCGGCATCGACTGGGACGAGGGTCCCGGTGTCGGCGGCGAGTACGGCCCGTACCGGCAGAGCGAACGCGCCGACATCTACCGCGACGTCGCCGCCAAGCTCCTCGAGGCGGGCGAGCTGTACGAGGCGTTCTCCACCGGCGAGGAGGCCGCGCAACGGCGCAAGGACGCCGGGCAGGACCCGCAGCTCGGCTACGACAACTACGACCGCGACCTCACCGAGGAGCAGAAGCAGGCCTTCCGCGCCGAGGGTCGCGAACCGGTGTTGCGCCTGCGGATGCCGGACGAGGACCTGTCCTGGAACGACCTCGTGCGCGGCGAGATCGAGTTCAAGGCGGGCACCATCCCCGACCCGGTGCTGGTGCGCGGCAACGGAGCGCCGCTCTACACGCTGACCAACCCCGTCGACGACGCGCTGATGCGCATCACCCACGTGCTGCGCGGCGAGGACCTGCTCCCGTCGACGCCGAGGCAGATCGCGCTGTACCGGGCGCTGCAGCGGGTGGGCGTCGCCGAGTTCGTCCCCGAGTTCGGCCACATGCCGTACGTCATGGGCGAGGGCAACAAGAAACTGTCCAAACGAGACCCGCAGTCGAACCTGTTCAACTACCGGGACCGTGGTTTCATCCCCGAGGGGCTGCTGAACTACCTGGCGCTGCTCGGCTGGTCGATCGCCGACGACCGCGACATCTTCACCGTCGACGAGCTCATCGAGGCGTTCGAGATCACCAAGGTCAGCGCCAACCCCGCACGGTTCGACCTCAAGAAGGCCGAGTCGATCAACGGCAACCACGTGCGAACGCTGAGCCACGACGATTTCGTCGCGCGCGTCACGCCGTACCTCGTCGACGCGGGCGTGCTGCCGGCGCAGGCGCCGGAGGACCAGCAGGCGAAGCTCGCCGCGATCGCACCGCTCGTGCAGGAACGTGTCGCGGTGCTGTCCGAGGCGTGCGATCTGCTGCGGTTCCTGTTCGTCGACGAGGCCGAGTTCGCCCCCGAGGATGCAGCCGCCACGAAGGCGCTCGGCCCGGACTCCGAACCGGCGCTGCGTGCGGCCATCGAGGCCCTGGAGGGACTCTCGACGTGGGCCGCGGCCGACATCGAGCAGGCGCTCAAGGATGCGCTCGTGGAAGGGCTGGGGCTCAAGCCGCGCAAGGCTTTCACGCCCGTGCGCGTCGCTGTGACCGGACGCACGGTGTCACCACCGCTCTACGAATCGATGGAATTGCTCGGCCGTGACGTGTCACTCGGACGGCTGCGCCGGGCGTTGCCGGGCAACTGAGCGTAGGCGAGCTGGACCGAAACAGACTCGGCCATATCACCTCGTCAGCAGAGTCGGTCCGGCGCAAAAACCCCTAGCCTCGCGTGAGTGGCTTTTGCGCTTGGCTCCCCGACAGCTCCGCATTCCGTCGCCGACACCGATCGCGACGACGTCGACGTCTGGGCACCGCCCGAACTCCGGGCCGTGTGCCTGGACATCGACGACACGCTGATCGACTTCACGGCGACGGGCAAGCGCACGCTCGCCACCCTGACCGGACGCGCCGACATCTGGGACGAATGGGAACGCGTCACCGACGAGCACGTCGCACGCGTCGTCGCGGGTGAACTCGACTACGCCGACATGCATGCGCGCCGCAGTCATGCGTTCCTGCGCGGACTCGGCATGGACGTCGACCTCGCCGACGCGGCAGTGTTCGAAACCCGTCGCAAAGCGCTGCTGAACCGCTCCTGGCGGCTCTTCGACGACGTCGTGCCGTGTCTCGAATGGCTCGCCGCCGCGGGCGTGCAACTGGCCGCCGTGACGAACGCCTCCGGCGCCCATCAACGCGACAAACTCGCCGCACTCGGTCTGGCCCGGTTCTTCGACCACGTCGCCATCGCGGGCGAACTCGGTGTCGCCAAGCCCGATCCCGCGATGTTCCAGTCCGTGTGCCTCCAGCTCGGGTGCGACCCCCGCGAAGCCGTGCACCTCGGGGACAAACTCACCACCGACGCCATCGGCGCGCGTGACGCCGGTCTCACCGGAATCTGGCTCCATCGAGACCCCGACGGGGCGGCCGGAAGTGGGGCAGAGGTCTCCGCCGACACCGACGACGCCGTCCGCGGTGCAGCACCCGCCGACGTCCCCGTCCTCACCACGCTCGCCGCACTGCCCGAGCTGTTGGTGTCCGAGTTCGTCCGCGTCGGCGTCCCGGCGCCCCGCTGACGGCCACTCAGGCCGCAATACCTGCGGCAATGGGCCCGCCGCCGCCGAAACGGGCCCCGGCTGCAAGCGGCCACAGAGCGTGGTCTATGCTTTCTTCAACAACGCGATACGGACCGGGTAGGAACCTGGCGAACGGCAGTCCGCCGGCCGACTCGGACGAAGTATCCGTTGGGGTATGGTGTAATCGGCAGCACGACTGATTCTGGTTCAGTTAGTCTAGGTTCGAGTCCTGGTACCCCAGCTGAGAAGCGAACAAGCCGCTCTGGTAAGTTCTCTTCCAACATAAAAGAACATGCCCCCGTCGTCTAGCGGCCTAGGACGCCGGCCTCTCACGCCGGTAGCGTGGGTTCGAATCCCATCGGGGGT
Organism: Prauserella salsuginis; assembly: GCF_024648885.1. GTDB lineage: Bacteria > Actinomycetota > Actinomycetes > Mycobacteriales > Pseudonocardiaceae > Prauserella > Prauserella salsuginis. The sequence goes on from NZ_JANBBF010000011.1 coordinate 332,971, forward strand.
ACAAGAAAAACGGAAAAGCCCTATCTGCGGAAAGCGCAGATAGGGCTTTTCTCGTTGTGTCTTGTGGGGGCGCAGCCCCCACGCCCCGAGCCCGGCGGGCTTCGCCCCCGGACCCCCTGCCTGTGGTTGCTCGGCGTTCGTGTGTTGCGTGGGGTGGGTGGGTCCGGCCGTGCTCGCTGCGCTCGCCGGCCTCGCCGGCCTGGGTGGGGAGGGGCGTCGACCTCGCTGCGCGTGGGTCGACGGTTCGCTGGCGCTCACCGCGATGCTGTGGGTGCGAGTGTGGAGTGATGGTTCGCCGTTGCTCGCTGGCGCTCGCTCGGCTTCTCGGGGTGAGGGTAAGGCGTGGGCCGTTGTCTCGGCGCCCTTGCTCGCTGCGCTCGCTCGGCTGGTGCCGGTTTCGGGGCGTGGGGCGGTTTCAGGCGTGTCCTTCGCCGCGGGTTTCGTGGCGTGGGCGGTCGTCATGGCGCCGTTGCTCGCCGGCGCTCGCTCGGCCGGTGCGGGTTTCGGGGGAGTGTGGGGCCGGGGGCTCCGTTGCGCTGAGTCGTGCTCGGGGAGCGGCGCTGGCGAAAGCCGGGCGCGGCCTCGGAGTTGAGGAGTCAGAGGCGTTCCTGGAGGCCTTCCGCCGCGTCGAGGAGATCGCTGGCCCACCGGGCGCCGGGCTTGCGGCCGATCCGGTCCACCGGACCCGACACCGACACCGCCGCCACGACGGCACCCGACGAATCCCGCACCGGCGCCGAGACGCTCGCCACCCCGGGCTCCCGCTCGGCGACACTCTGCGCCCAGCCGCGACGCCGAACCTCCAGCAGCGTCCGCTCCCCGAACACCGCATCCGAGAGAATCGCCTGCTGCGTATGGGCATCCGCCCACGCCGTCAGCACCTTCGCCCCGGATCCGGCCGTCATCGGCAGCCGCGAGCCCACCGGCACCGTGTCGCGCAGCCCGCTCGGCGGTTCCGCCGATGCCACGCACACCCGCTGCACCCCGTCGCGGCGGTACACCTGCACGCTCTCGCCCGTCATGTCCCGCAATTTGGGCAACACGACCGCCGCCGCGTCCAGTAGCGGATCCGCCGTTCCTCCGGACAGTTCCGCCAGGGCCGCCCCGGGACGCCAGCGGCCGTCGGGTCCGCGCCGCAGTAGCCGATGCACCTCGAGTCCCACTGCCAAGCGGTGGGCCGTCGCCCGCGGCAACCCTGTCTCGGCGCACAACTCTGCCAAGCCGCACGGCTGCTGCGCCGCCGCCTGCAAGACGGCGATGGCTTTGTCCAAGACACCGATACCGCTCTGCTGAGCCTCAGAGTTATGCTGTCCCACACAGCGATACTACAATCCCGAAGTCTGGGACGTCCACCATTTGGGACGGTTCGGGCGATCACAGTCCGGCCGGCCACCACATTTCCCAATGACGGCGGTCCCAGCGACCACAGTTCCCAGCGACATTCATGGAGGAGCCCTGATGGCGGAGAAACGGGGCCGCACACTCGCCGAAAAGGTGTGGGACGAGCACACGGTACGCCGCGGCGAAGGCGCCGAGCCCGACGTGCTTTTCATCGACCTGCATCTGGTGCACGAGGTCACCAGCCCACAGGCGTTCGACGGCCTTCGTCTCGCCGGCCGTCAGGTGCGCAGGCCCGACCTGACGATCGCAACCGAGGACCACAACGTACCCACGGTGGACATCGAACTGCCGATCGCCGACCCGGTGTCCAAGACCCAGGTCGACACCCTGCGCAAGAACTGCGAGGAGTTCGGCGTCCGGCTGCACCCCATGGGTGACGCCGAACAAGGCATCGTCCACGTGATCGGCCCGCAGCTCGGCCTGACCCAGCCCGGCATGACCGTGGTGTGCGGCGACAGTCACACGTCGACCCACGGCGCCTTCGGTGCGATGGCCTTCGGTATCGGCACTTCGGAGGTCGAACACGTCCTCGCGACGCAGACGCTGCCGCTGCGGCCCTTCAAGACGATGGCGATCAACGTCGAAGGCACGCTGCGGCCCGGCGTCACGGCCAAGGACATCATCCTCGCGGTCATCGCGAAGATCGGCACCGGCGGTGGTCAGGGCTACGTGCTCGAGTACCGCGGCAGCGCCATCGAATCGCTGTCGATGGAAGCCCGCATGACGATCTGCAACATGTCCATCGAGGCGGGCGCCCGCGCGGGCATGATCGCGCCCGACGAGACCACCTTCGAATACCTCAAGGGGCGCCCGCACGCCCCGCAGGGCGAGCAGTGGGACGAGGCCGTCGCCGCGTGGCGTGGCCTGCGCACCGACGCCGACGCCGAGTTCGACGCCGAGGTCACCATCGACGCCGACACGTTGACCCCGTTCGTGACCTGGGGCACGAACCCGGGCCAGGGACTTCCGCTGGGCGAGAAGGTGCCGGACCCGGAGCAGCTGGGCGACGAGAGCGCCAAGTTCGCCGCCGAGAAGGCCCTGTCCTATATGGATCTCGAGCCGGGAACGCCGCTGCGGGAGATCGCGGTGGACACGGTGTTCCTCGGCTCCTGCACCAACGGCCGGATCGAGGACCTGCGTGCCGCCGCGGACGTGCTGCGGGGCAAGAAGGTCGCCGACAGTGTGCGCATGCTGGTGGTCCCCGGCTCGATGCGCGTGCGGAAGACGGCCGAGGAAGAGGGCCTCGACAAGGTATTCATCGACGCGGGGGCCGAATGGCGCCAGGCGGGCTGCTCGATGTGCCTGGGCATGAACCCGGATCAGCTCAAGCCGGGCGAGCGCAGCGCCTCGACCTCCAACCGCAACTTCGAAGGCAGGCAGGGTAAGGGCGGCCGGACGCACCTCGTCTCGCCGCTCGTGGCGGCGGCCACAGCCGTGCGCGGCACGCTGTCGTCCCCGGAAGACCTCTGACTCACCCCCGCTTCACACCGATCGCATAGACGACCGATCGCTCAGGCAGGAGACCCTGATGGAACCGATCACCGAGCACACCGGCATCGGCGTGCCGCTGCGCAGGTCCAACGTGGACACCGACCAGATCATCCCCGCCGTCTACCTCAAGCGTGTGAGCCGCACCGGCTTCGAGGACGGCCTGTTCGCCGCCTGGCGCGGTGACGAGGACTTCATCCTCAACGTCGAGCCGTTCGACCGGGGCACCGTGCTCGTCGCCGGGCCCGATTTCGGCACCGGCTCCTCGCGGGAGCACGCCGTGTGGGCGCTGATGAACTACGGCTTCCGCGTCGTCATCTCGTCCCGCTTCGCCGACATCTTCCGCGGCAATGCGGGCAAGCAGGGCCTCGTGGCCGCGCAGTGCTCGCCCGACGACGTCGAACTGCTGTGGAAGATCCTCGAGAACGAGCCCGGCACCACGGTCACTGTGGACCTTGCGGAGAAGACCGTGCGGGCCAAGGACTTCAGTGCCCCCTTCGAGATCGACGACTACACGCGCTGGCGGCTGATGGAGGGACTCGACGACATCGCCCTCACACTGCGCCACGCCGACGACATCGCCGAGTTCGAACGCACCCGGCCGGCCCACAAGCCCGTGACGCTTCCGGCCGCGCAGCCGGAGTAGGCAGCCCGCCTCCCTGGAGAACCTCGAAGATTCCCTGTTCAGCAAGGGAATCCGGCCCGGCCCACCGGCCGGCATCCGACACCAGACGGCCAGCCCGAGAACCGGGGTCGATCGCCGCTCATCGGCGGCGATCGCCCATCCGGTAAGGGAAAAATCCGCGTGCCGTTTGGAAATTGTGCTGCGTAGGTAATACCGTGTGCGCATGTCGGCCGGTGTGGCCGGGTAACACGTAGTTCTTCATGGAGGACTGGAATGGCCAACAAGGCCCAACTCATCGAGGCGCTCGGCGAGCGCCTGGGCGACAAGAAGGTCGCCACGCAGGCCGTCGACAATCTCGTCGACATCATCATTCGGACGGTCAACAAGGGCGAAAAGGTGAACATCACCGGTTTCGGTGTGTTCGAGAAGCGCGCCCGCGCCGCCCGCACCGCGCGGAACCCGCGTACCGGCGAGACCGTCCGCGTGAAGAAGACCAACGTCCCGGCCTTCCGCGCGGGCACCACGTTCAAGGATGTGGTGAGCGGCACGAAGAAGCTGCCGAAGGCCACGAAGGCCAAGCCGGTGTCCGGTACCACCGCGCGTGGCACCACCGCCCGTGCCACGACCTCCACGGCCTCGTCCACGCGCAGCACGACCACCCGTTCGCGCGCGACGACGGCGACCCGTGCCACGGCCACGAAGTCGGCTCCGAAGACCGCGACCAAGTCGACGGCTTCGAAGACGGCGTCGAAGTCGACGGCGACGAAGGCCGCTCCGAAGACGGCTGCCAAGTCCACGGCGTCGAAGTCGACCGCGAGCAAGGCGACGGCCGCGAAGTCCACCGCGGCGAAGTCCACGGCCGCCAAGTCGACGGCTTCGAAGTCCACCGCCGCCAAGTCCACCGCGGCGAAGTCCACGGCCAAGAGCACCACCAAGGCCGCTCCGAAGACGGCGTCGAAGTCGACGGCGACGAAGGCCGCCCCGAAGACGGCCGCGAAGTCCACGGCGTCGAAGTCGACCACGAAGGCCGCTCCGAAGACGGCTACCAAGACGACCAAGGCGGCAGCCACGCCGGCGAAGACCACTGCCAAGGCGTCGACGACGAAGAAGACGGCCGCCAAGAAGAAGTGAGCCGGCCTGCCGGTTCACGTGGCGCCGGCCGCGCCGCGCGCAGACGGGCCCCGCACCACATCAGCGGTGCGGGGCCCGTCGCTGCTCACGGCCCGGCCGCAACGCTGCGACCGCGGTGCCGCCGGAGACGGCCTGGGACCGCGGTGAGCCGGTTCCCGGCCGGATCGGGCAGCGGTACCCGTTTTCCGGCGGCGAGTGGTTCTCAGGCGCTAGTGATTGCTAGACGGCGAGTGGCGCGGCCAGCGCGTTCGACAGATAGCCGGCTGCGACGAGACGTCCGACACGGTCGAACGTGAGCTGCCACACCGAACCCTTCTTCGCCGCGACACCGTCCGGTTTGGTCCGGGGCAACGCCACACCGCCGCGGTCGGCGAGCGTGGCGACCACGTGCGGGATCACTCCGCCCTGGCTGCACACGACCGGAGTCCCACCTTCGACCGCGATCTCCACGATGCGCTGCACCGCCCGCCCGGGATCGGCCGCGAAGTTGCGCTCCGAGAGTGCGTCGTCGTGCGCCACCTCGGTGCCGAGGTCCTCGGCGACACCCTTGACGGTCTGCACACAGCGCAGCAGGGGAGCGGACAAGACCCGGTCGGGGGCGAACGTGGCCAGAATCGGTTGCAGGGCTCGCGCCTGACGTTCCCCCGCATCGCTCAGCGGCCGCAGGTCGTCGTCGCCGGTCCACGTCTCGCGTTTGCCCGCCTTGGCGTGCCGCACGAGCAGCATCGACGTGACCTGCTGGGGCAGGGCGGCGAACCGCTCGACCACGTCGCTGTCCGAATCGTAGGTCAACAGCTGGGCCGCGTCGTCCGGTGCGGCCCAGCGCAGTTCGTCGACTTCCCCGTTCGCTTCGAATACGCCCTCTCCGGCGCGCGCACTGAAGTAGTCGACCGCTTTCCTGCCGCGCGCGATGCGGTATTCGACACGTTTCAGGAATGCGCCGAGGACGGCGGGGAAGCCCGTTTCCTCCCTGAGTTCCCGCACCGCGGCCACGGGGGCGGTTTCCCCCGGGTCGAGATGTCCTTTCGGTAGTGACCAGTCGTCGTATCGCGGCCGGTGGACGACCGCGATCTCGACGCCAGGGGCCCCGTCAGCGGCAGGGCGCCAAAGCACCGCCCCAGCAGCGTGGGCGGCGATGTGATCTGCGGCCTCGGTGGTAGTGCTCACCCTGTTGCTCCGTGCTTGCGTAACGTTTCGAGTTGATGGTCGCGGACCTCGGACGAATCGGCAGGGGAGGGGTGCCATTCGCCCGTCGACGCGAGGATCCAGCACCGAGTGTGCGGGTCCATCGTGGAGCTGAGGATCTCGTCCAGCTCCGCGGTCAGCTTCGGGTTGTGGACCTCCACGAGCGCTTCGATGCGGCGGTCGAGGTTGCGGTGCATCATGTCGGCACTGCCGATCCAGTACGACCCGGTGGCGCGGAAGTGGAAGATCCGCGAGTGTTCGAGGAACCGGCCGAGGATCGAGCGCACCGTGATGTTCTCGCTCAACCCGGGTACGCCGGGCTTGAGCGTGCAGATGCCGCGCACGATGACCTCGACGGGCACACCGGCCTGGGACGCGCGGTACAGCCCGTCGACGACCTGTTCGTCGACGAGCGAGTTGCACTTGAGGCGGATGCCGGCCTCGTGGCCCTGCCTGGCGAGCTCGATCTCCCTGGCGACGTGGTCGAGGATGCCGCGCCGGATGCCGTTCGGCGAGGTGAGGATGTTGCGGTACGTCGCCTGGTGCGAATAGCCGGTGAGGACGTTGAACAGATCCGTCAGGTCGGCGCCGATCGCCGGATCCGCGGTGAACAGGCCGAGATCCTCGTAGTGGCGCGCGGTCTTCGGGTTGTAGTTGCCCGTGCCGATGTGGCAGTAGCGGCGGATCGTCGACCCTTCCTGCCGCACGACCAGCGCGACCTTGCAGTGCGTCTTGAGTCCGACGAGCCCGTAGACCACGTGCACACCCGAACGTTCGAGGGTGCGCGCCCACGTGATGTTGGCCTGTTCGTCGAAGCGGGCCTTGATCTCGACGAGCGCGACGACCTGTTTGCCCGCCTCGGCGGCGTCGATGAGCGCGTCGACGATCGGCGAGTCACCGGAGGTGCGGTACAGCGTCTGCTTGATCGCCAGCACCTTGTCGTCGGCGGCGGCCTGCTCGATGAACCGCTGCACGCTCGTCGAGAACGAGTCGTACGGGTGGTGCACGAGCACGTCGCCGTCCCGCAGGGTCGAGAACACGCTCTTGGGCGTCTCCCGTTCCCCGAACGACGGTGGCGTGGCGGGGACGAAGGGACGGTCCTTGAGCTCCTGCCGGTCCAGCGACAGCAACTGGGTCAGGCACGACAGGTCCAGCAGCCCGGGAACCTCCACGACGTCCCGCGGGTCGACCTCGAGTTCGCGCAGCAGGAGCTCGAGCATGTGCTCGCTCATGTCCCGCGAGACCTCGAGCCGCACCGGCGGGCCGAACCGACGCTGCGCGAGTTCCCGCTCTAGCGCCTGCAGCAGATCCTCGTCCCGGTCCTCCTCGACCTCGAAGTCGGCGTTGCGGGTGACGCGGAACGCGTGGTGCTCGATGACCTCCATACCGGAGAACAGCTCGCCCAAGTGGGCGGCGATCAACTCCTCCAAGGGCAGGAAGGTGGCGGTGCGGCTGTCACGCTGCGGCTCGGTGCGGACCAACCGGGGGACGTTGTTCGGCACCTTCACCCGCGCGAACCGTTCGGTGCCCTCCTCGGGATCGCGCACCGTGACGGCGAGGTTGAGCGAGAGCCCCGAGATGTACGGGAACGGGTGCGCGGGGTCGACCGCGAGCGGGGTGAGCACCGGGAAGATCTGCTCCCGGAAGTAGCGTGAGAGCCGCTCGTGGTCCGAATCGTCCAAACCGGACCACGACACGATGTGGACGCCCTCCGCCGCCAGCGCGGGGCGTACCTGCTCCTCGAAGGCGGCGTTGTGCCGCCCGACGAGCTCCTGGTTGCGCTTGGCGATGTGGGAGAGCTGCTCCCGCGGCGTCAGCCCGTCCGCACTGCGTACGGACAGGCCGGTCTCGTCCCTGCGTTTCAGGCCCGCCACCCGGACCATGTAGAACTCATCCAAATTGGACGAGAAGATGGCGAGGAACTTCGTCCGTTCCAGCAGCGGCTGGGACTCGTCCTCGGCCAGCGCGAGCACCCGCGCGTTGAAGTCCTGCCACGAGAGCTCGCGGTTGAAGTATCGGTTGTCGGGCAGCTCGTCCGGGCTGCGGTCGACCGCGGTCGCCGCTGGCAGGGCGGCGGGCAGGGCGTGGTTGGTGGCGTCGGCGACGTTCGCTTCCGGCGGCGGCTCGGTGGTCACCCGCCTCGCGTCCGGAGAGCTCGCGGCGGGCGGGGTGCTCTCGTCGTGGGTCACGCACGCATTGTCCACCACCACCCGGCTCGATGGGCAGATCCGGTGGGCAGGTTTAACCCTCCGGACGGTGCGCCGCCGCCGGAACGGCACCCGCCCGTCCCAGCAGCTCGGTGGTGCTCGGGCCGAGGCCGAGCGTGCGGGCGTGGCGCAGGTCCGACGGTGTGTCGACGTCCGAGCGCAGCGACGCCGCCGCAGTGGTGAGGGCGACCGCTCCCGAACGCGCGTGCGCGTGGGCCGAGCCGGGCCCGAAGTCCGGTGCGAGCGGCTCCCCGGGGGCCGACAGCAACAGGGTCGTGCCCGTGCCGTGGCGGTCGGCGGTGAACGCACGGCGGCCGTCGGCCTCGGCGAGTGCCGCAGCGAGATCGGAGCTGCGCAGGGCGGGCAGGTCGGCCTGTAACGCCCCGACCACGCCGCGGTCGCCGCGGTCGCCGCCTGCTCCCGGCGGCCCGGCGGCGACGCCGCACGGGGCGCGGACGAGCGGCTCGGCCGCGCGCAGCGCCGTGTTCAGGTCAGGGGCGCCGCGGTCGTCGACGATCTCGGCGCCCAGCTCGGCCAGCGGGGTGAGCGCATCGACATCGCCTGTGACGACCACCACGCGGTCGACACCGGGAGTGTCGAGGGCTGCCGACACCGTGTCCCTGGCCAGCGCGAGCACCAGCGACGTGTGCACCTCGGCGGCCCGCATCCCGGCACCGTCCGGCGAACCAGGCGAAACGGGCGAGGCGAGCGCTCCGCGGAGCCGGGATTTGCCGACGTGAGGCGGCTTCATCGGCACGAGGAGTGTGACGGTCACATCGGCCATCTTCGCGCATCTCTCGTGGTCCGGCGCCTGTGGGAGGATCGAGCGCCGAAGTGTGGAAGTGTGCGAGGAGGAGTCTTGGCGGATCGCGAGAAGGGCGGCTTCTGGGTCGGTGCCGCGGCGGCGTTGTTCTACCCGTTGGCGTACCTGAGCAAGCGGGAGTACCGGAACTTCGAGGGCATTCCCCGTACCGGCCCGGTGCTGCTGGTGATGAACCACGTGTCACACCTGGATCCGGCCGTCGATGCGGTGTTCGTGCACCAGGCCAAGCGGGTGCCGCGGTTCCTGGCCAAGGCGAGCCTCGCGCGCGTCCCGGTCTTCGGCAAGATCATGACCGGCGCCGGCTCGATCCCCGTCGCCCGCGGCACGAGCTCGGCGGGCGACAGCCTCAAGGCGGCGCACCAGGCGCTGGACGAGGGCAAGGTCATCGTGATCTACCCCGAGGGCACGATCACGAAGGACCCGGAGTTCTGGCCGAAGCGCACGCAGACGGGCGTCGCGCGGCTGGCGTTGGCCAACGACGTCCCCGTGATCCCCTGTGCGCGGTGGGGCACGCAGGAGGTCCTCAACGGTTACAGCAAGAAGTTCCGCCCGCTGCCGCGCAAGACCGTGACCCACGTGGTGGGGGAGCCGGTCGACCTGAGCGCCTACCGGGAGAAGGCTCCGACGCCCGACGTGCTGCGCGAGGTCACCGACCTGCTGATGGCGGAGGTGACCACGCTGCTGGCCGACATTCGTGGTGAGGAGCCGCCCGCGAAGGCCGGCCGCGATGCCTGAACGGGCGGAACACCCCGACGCGGCCGGAACACCGTCGCAGCGGCCCGCGGTGCGAACCGTGACGGTGCTCGGCGCCGGATCGTGGGGCACGACGTTCGCGAAGATCCTCGCCGACGCGGGCAGGGACGTCACCATGTGGGCGCGCAGGCCCGAGGTGGCGGCAGAGATCACCGAGCAGCACACGAACTCCGGCTACCTGCCGGGCGTGGTACTGCCGGACAACCTCACCGCGACGTCCGACGCCGCCGCGGCACTCGACGGCCCCGACGCCGTCGTGCTCGCCGTGCCCAGCCAGAGTCTGCGCGCGAACCTCGGCCGCTGGCGGGAGTTGCTGCCCTCCGACACGATCCTCGTGAGCCTTGCGAAAGGCGTCGAACTGGGCACGCTCAAGCGCATGAGCGAGGTGATCGGCGAGATCGCCGGCGTCGCCGAGGACTCGGTCGTCGTCGTGGCAGGACCGAACCTGGCGAAGGAGATCGCCGCGGGCCAGCCCGCGGCGGGCGTGTTCGCCTGCGGCGACCACGATCGTGCGGTCGCGGTGCAGGAGGCGGCGTTCACGTCGTATTTCCGGCCGTACACCAACACCGACGTCGTCGGCAGTGAGCTCGCGGGTGCCTGCAAGAACGTCGTCGCGCTCTCGTGCGGCATCGCGGCCGGACTGGGGTTCGGCGCGAACACCGTCGCGACGCTCATCACACGAGGACTGGCCGAAACGGCGCGACTGGGCGCGAAGCTCGGTGCCGACCCGATGACGTTCGCGGGCCTGGCCGGTGTGGGCGACATGGTGGCCACCTGTGCCTCGCCGTTGTCGCGGAACCGCACGTTCGGCGAGCGCATCGGCCGCGGCGAGACGATCGAGCAGGCACAGGAGGCCGTCGGCGGACAGGTCGCCGAGGGCGTCATGTCGTGCCGGTCGATCCGTGACCTGGCCGCCCGTGCCGGTGTCGACATGCCGATCACGGACGCGATGTACCGCGTGTGCCACGAGGGCAACGACCCCGCCACCGTCGGCGCCGAACTCCTCGGACGGGAGCAGAAGCCCGAGCGCATGTGAGCGTCCCCGCACGGGTGTGGGGTGGTTTTCGCGCGAGTGTGGCCGGCGCGACGGGATCGGCGCACCGGCCACACTCGCGCGCCGTGCTCCGCGACGCCGTGCTCCGGGGCGTCGTGGTGCCGGGGCGTCGTGGTGCCGGGCGGCGCGGTGTCGGACCCCCGTTGTGTCGGGCCCGCTGTGTCGTATGCCGCTGTGTCGTACGCCTCGCCGTGACCGTTTTTCGGGCGGTGGTCCTGGTGCAGGTGCTTCTCGCCGGTGCTGTCACGCCCGCGCGGCGGTTTCATTCCGTGGAATCGCCTTGACGCTCCATCACAGGGCTGGTTCTCTTGCGTACGTGCTGACGCAGAACGTATCCGCGCCACGGGGACCGCTCACCGGTCGCCGCGGTACGTGCTGCGCGCCTTGTTGTCGCTGTTGCCGGTGACCTCCGAGTCCGCACCGCAACCGCTTGATGTCTGCTCGACGCTTCCCTTCCGACAGCAAGGATCTCCCGCACGCCCATGTTCGCCGTTCCCGAGAACACCGTCGCCCTGCCCGAATCTCCCGCCCGTGTCGCGCGACACCCCGTGCGTGTCGCCCGCGACTACGCGCTCGACCGTGACCGGTGGCGCACGCTGCTGCGCTACGACCCGGACGAGCGGTTCGCCGCGCTGATCGATCGCACCGACGGCGACGAGGTCTGGTTGCTGAGCTGGTTGCCCGGTCAGTACACCGGCGTGCACGACCACGGCTTCGCCACGGGGGCGTTCACCGTCGTGTCCGGCACGCTCACCGAAACCGTCAGGCGCAGGGCTGCCGGCGAGCACGCGGGAACCGGCGCAGCCGGGCACGCGGCCGCCGAGGTGCACACGCTCGGCGAGGGGCAGTCCCGCGTGTTCGGGCCCGGCTACGTGCACGAGGTGCGCAACGACGGCCCGGACCCGGCCATCAGCGTGCACGTCTACCGCGCCGAGGGCCGCACCGTCCGGCCGGTGCACGTCGACCCGCTCGCCGGGTCCGTGTCCGAGCCCGGCTGACGCGCCCCTTCCTCGCGTGCGGTCAGCGTGGGGCGGGGCGTTCGGCGATGTGCGGCGGGACCGGGACGTCGTCCGGGACGTACGCCGCGGCACGGGGTGCGCCGTAGACGGTGCGAACGTCGACCACACCCGCCCACACGTCGTCGCGGTCGACGTCCACGGGCTGTTCGCTCGGATCGCCGTCGCGGAGCTTCACCGACGCCTCGGCCAGGTCGAGGGCGAGCACCGCGACGCCGGCCAGCTCCTTGGCGTCCGGGGTGCGGGCGTAGTCCCACGAACCGGGTGCGAGGTGTTCGCTGATCACGCGCAGGGCGTGCTCTCGTTCGTCGTCGTCGGTGACCGCACGGGAGCTGCCGTGCACGACAGCGGAGCGGTAATTCATCGAGTGGTTGTTCAGCGAGCGCGCGTAGACGATGCCGTCGACAATCGTGACCGTGACGCAGATGTCCACGCCGCGGGCGGCGGTGCGCACGTTGCCGGATCCGGTGGAGCCGTGCAGGTAGAGCGTGTCGCCGTCGCGTCCGTACCCGGTCGGGACACACAGCGGTGAACCGCCGGACACGAGCGCGAGGTGGCAGATCAGTCCGGCGTCGAGCACGGCATGCAGCTCGGTGCGGTCGGTGGCGGCTCGCTGCTGCTTGCGGGTCAGCGTGCTGCGGGCTGTGGCGGACAGTGATGGGGACGTCGGCATGGGCCAACGATCATCCACGCAGTGGCATGGTGGAATGTCCACAATCAGGCAAGTTCAGGAGTCCACTTTGAAGGAGTCGGTGTGACGCACGCCGAGGCGACGCGCGAAACCGCGTTGCCGGTGACGCTCGACAGGGAATCGCACGTGCCACTGGCCGTGCAGCTGGCCGACGCGCTCCGCGAATCGGCGTCGTCGGGACACCTGCGCGGCGGTGACCGCCTGCCGTCCACGCGCGCGCTGGCGGGCAGGCTCGGTGTCAGCCGCACCGTCACGGCAGCCGCCTACGAACAGCTGCACGCCGAGGGCTGGATCGTCGGCAAACACGGCTCCGGCACGTACGTCACGACCTCGCCACCGAGTGCCCGCCCCGAACACCGTTCCGCTGCCGCGCGCGACGAACTGCCGCCGGGCAGGCTCGCCCTGCTGCCCGGTGTGCCGTGGGCGGAAGGCCTGGACCGGTCGGCGTGGCGGCGTGCGTGGCGGGCGGCGTCCGACACCCCGCCCGCGGTGTACCTGTCGCGGACCGGGTTGGGGGAGTACCGCGAGGTGATCTCCGAACACCTGTTGCGGCACCGCGGGCTCGACGCGGGTACCGAGTCGGTACTGGCCACCGGAGGAACGACGGCCGCGGTGGTCGAACTCGCCGCCGCCGTGCTGGCCCCCGGCGATCTCGTGGCCGTCGAAGAACCGGGGTATCAGCGCGCCGTGCAGACCTTCTCCCGCGCGGGCATGCGCGTGGCGGGGGTGCCGGTGGACGAGGAGGGGCTGCGCACCGACCGCATTCCCCCCGGCGTGCGGGTCGTGTACTGCTCGCCCGCGCACCAGTACCCGATGGGATGCCGGATGAGCGCCTCCCGGCGGGTCGAGCTGGCCGAACTGGCCAGGGAGCGGGATTTCCTCGTCGTGGAGGACGACTACGACGGCGAGCTGCGCTACGACGTCGCCCCGTTGCCGCTGCTGGCTTCGCTCGCGCCCGACGTCGTCGTGCATCTGGGCACCACGAGCAAGATCCTTACCCCGACGTTGGGGGCGGGCTGGATGGTGGCGCCGCCGTCGGTGACGCGGGCCGTGCTCGAACACCGTGAACTGACCGGCACCCGCCCCTCGCCCGCGGGGCAGCACGTGGTCGTCGAACTCGCCCGGCACGGCGATCTGGGCAGGCACCTGCGCAGGCTGCGGCGGGAGCTGTCCGACCGGAGGTCGATCCTCGTCGACGCGTTCGCCACCGCGGGCGTGCCCGTGCTCGGCGACGACGCGGGCGCACATCTCGTGGTGCCGCTGCCGTCTGCCGAGGACGAGCGGGAGCGGATCGCGGCGGGCAAGCGCCGCGGCGTGCTGCTCGACGGCCTCGCCCGGCACTTCGCCACCGCCCCGACGGCACACGGCGTGCTGGTCGGCTACGCCGGGTGTTCGCGGTCCGAGCTCGCCGAATGCGTGCCGACGCTCGTTGACCTGACCCGGATGCGGCACCGGTAGGGTGGCCGGTCATGAGTAGCCGCAAGACGCGCGTGGCCGTGGTGTTCGGCGGCCGCAGCAGTGAGCACACGATTTCCTGCGTGTCCGCAGGCTGCGTGCTGGACAACCTCGACCCGGAACGGTTCGAGGTCGTGCCCGTCGGCATCACCCCGGCGGGTGGTTGGGTACTGGGTACCGACGACCCCAAGGCCCTCGAGATCCGCGGGCGCGAACTGCCGTCGGTCGACGACGGCCGCGCGCTCGTGCTGGCGGGCGATCCGACGAGCAAGAGCGTCGTGAGCCTCGAACCCGGCAGGGAGGCCGAGGTGCTGTCCGAGGTGGACGTCGTGTTCCCCGTGCTGCACGGTGCCTTCGGCGAGGACGGCACCATCCAGGGGCTGCTGGAGATGGCCGACATTCCTTACGTCGGTGCGGGCGTACTGGCCAGCGCTGCGGCGATGGACAAGGAGTTCGCGAAGAAGCTGCTCGTCGCCGAGGGGCTGCCCGTCGGTCCGTACGCGACGGTCCGCCGTGGACAGTCCACCCTCGACGACTCCGAGCGTGAACGCCTGGGCCTGCCGGTGTTCGTCAAGCCGGCGCGGGCGGGCTCGTCGGTCGGTATCACGCGCGTGACCGACTGGTCACAGCTTTCCGACGCGATCGCGCTGGCACGCGAGACCGACCCGAAGGTGCTCATCGAGGCGGGGATCACCGGTCGCGAGGTCGAGTGCGGCGTGCTCGAGTTCCCCGACGGCCGCGTCGAGGCGTCGCTGCCCGCGGAGATCCGCGTGCTCGCCGACGACGCCGACGCCTGGTACGACTTCGAGACCAAGTATCTCGGCGAGGACGCCGAACTGGACATCCCCGCCAAACTCGGCGACGACGTGACCGAACGCCTGCGCGCGTGTGCGGTCGAGGCGTTCCGTGCGCTGGACTGCCAGGGACTGGCCCGCGTCGACTTCTTCGTCACCGACGGCGGCGAGCTCGTCATCAACGAGGTCAACACGATGCCGGGGTTCACCACGACGTCCGCCTACCCGAAGATGTGGTCCGTCACGGGCGTCGACTATCCGACGCTGTTGTCCACTTTGGTCGACACGGCGATCGCCCGCGGTACCGGCTTGCGCTGACCCGTTCCGTCGCGGGGCCGTTCCGTCGCGGGGCACCGGTTCGCCGGCCTGCGTGGCCCGGTGTCTCCGGCCGTCGGACAGAGCCGGTGGTCGTCAGCAGGTAGGGCCGGTCGCCGTCAGAACGTGGGTGAGACCTGCTTCATCGTCTCGTCGGCCAGGTCCGAGATGCGTTGCAATGGGCCGGTCCCCGTTCCCTCCGGCACGGTGAGCGCCAGGAAGACGGGCCGGTCGACGACGTACCAGGTGGCACTCGGGCCGGCCTCGTCCGGCACGTGCAGCCACTGCACCTCGTTGATCTGCCGCAGTGTGGACGTGCGCTTCAGTTCCGGCGGCCGGTCCAGGCCGCAGCGCAGCACCACCGGACTGTCCTGGCCCCAGGCCGCGGTCGCGGGTGGTGCGGGCTCGGCGAGCTCGCGTCGCTGCAACTGTTCGCCCGACGACGTCAGCCGGTCAGGAACGGCCTCCAGCATGCGCCGGCACGCGTCGCTGTCGGACTCCGGTGCGGGAATCGACACGAGCGGCAGCGGACCGGCCGGGCCGGTGGCGTCCGCATCGGCCTGCGCACCACCGGCCGGGTCGGTCCCGGTGTCCCGGCCGAACAGGCCGATGGCACCGACACCCGCCGCCAGTGCCACGGCGAGCCCGGCCGCTGCGATGATCAGCTTCCGCGGCGGCGCCCCCGTGTCGGTGGCAGCGGTATCGGCGGCGGACGCGGATGCCTCCGGCGCGGTCCCTGCCGCGCCGGACGAGCCGGTCGTGTGCACGGGGTCGGGCGTATCCGCCTGATTCGCAGTGCCCGCCGAACCGGCCGCGTCCGTCGTGTCGGCCCCGTCTACCGAACCGGCCGCGTCCGCCGAGTCGGCAGAGCCGTTCGTGTCTGCCGAGCCGTTCGTGTCCGTCGTGGCTGCCGGATCGGCGGTCTCGCCGGATCGGCTGTCCGGGTCGGGCGTGTCGGAGCTGTCGGTCATGCGGTCGTATCGGTCCTCGGCGTCGGTCGGTCCCGGCAGGCCCTGCGGCGATTCCCGCCGCGGGCGGAGCCCGTCACTGCGGCAGGTGCACCACCGGGCAGGTCAGGGTGCGGGTGATGCCGTCGACGTTCTGCACGTTGGCGACGACGAGCTGGCCGAGATCGTCGACGTTGTCGGCCTCCGCGCGGACGATGACGTCGTACGGGCCGGTGACGTCCTCGGAGCTGGCCACTCCGGGCAGTTCGGCGATCGCGGCGGCCACCGACGCGGCCTTGCCGACCTCGGTCTGGATGAGGATGTATGCGTGCACCACGGCGCGTCCCTTCGTCCGTTTCGGCCCCCGTGGGCCCAAGATAGGTAACGTCGCTGCAACGTACCGCAGGTGGGGCACCGGAGGTGTTGTGTGGAGGGCAGGGACAGCGGCAGAGACCCGGGCGGCCGAGCGGGTGACGGTGCCGGTGGCACGGTCGCCGACGTCGGCGAGTTCGGGCTGATCCGCGACGTCACCGGCAGGCAGCAGCTGCCGGCGGGCACCGTCATCGGGCCCGGCGACGACGCGGCCGTGGTGGCTGCACCGGACGGGCGTGTGGTGATCAGCACGGACGTTCTCGTGCAGGGGGTGCACTTCCGCCTCGACTGGTCCAGTCCCGAGCAGGTCGGTCACAAGGCGGCTGCGGTGAACCTGGCCGACATCGCCGCGATGGGGGCGACGCCGACGTCACTGGTGGTCGGCTTCGGTTGTCCCGCCGACACCGACGCCGCCGTCGCGACCGGCATCTCCGACGGCTTGACCGCGGAGGCCGCGCGGGTGGGCGCGGGCATCGTGGGCGGCGACGTCGTGCGCGCCGACCAGCTGGTGGTCAGTGTCACCGCGCTCGGTGACCTCGGCGGGCGCGCTCCGGTGACGCGTTCGGGGGCGCGGCCGGGACACATCGTCGCGGTGTGCGGCAGGCTGGGATGGGCGGCCGCCGGTCTCGCCGTACTGGGCCGCGGATTCCGGTCGCCGGTCGGAGTGGTCAACGCACAGCGTGCGCCGGAACCGCCCTACACCGCGGGTCCCGCGGCCGCCGACGCGGGCGCCACGGCGATGATCGACGTCTCCGACGGGCTCCTCGCCGATCTCGGGCATCTCGCCGAGGAATCCGACGTCGGCATCGACATCGCCTCCGAGTCGCTCGAGGTGGACCGCAAGCTCGTCGATGTGGCGAACGCGCTCGGGGCGGATCCGATGCGGTGGGTGCTCACCGGTGGGGAGGATCACGCACTCGTGGCGACGTTCCCGTCGTTCGTCGACCTTCCCCAGGGCTGGCGGCAGATCGGCACGGTGCTGATGCCCGACACCGGCGTCACCGTCGACGGCAAGCCCTACGACGGCGATATCGGCTGGGAACACTGGCGCTGAATCGGGTTACATGGACGGCGTGGACATTCATGTGCTCGCCTTCGACCACCCCGACTCGACCAAACTGATCGACCTCGTGCAGCAGGAGTACGTCAGCCGCTACGGCGACCCCGACGTCACACCCGTCGACCCGGCGGAGTTCGCGCCGCCGCAGGGGATCTTCCTCGTCGGCTACCGCGACGAGGTGCCGGTCGCCTGCGGCGGCTGGCGCGCCCACGCCACCGACGACGGTTCGCTGCGCGCGGGCGACGCCGAGATCAAGCGCATGTTCGTCGTCGACGGTGAGCGAGGCCGTGGTCACGCCCGCGTGATGCTCGCCGCGCTCGAGCGCACCGCCGCCGAGCACGGCTGCGGCCGCATCGTCCTCGAAACCGGGCACAAACAGCCCGAGGCCATCGCGTTGTACCGTTCGTCGGGCTATCACGAGATCGAGAAGTTCGGCGTGTACGCCCAGGACGAGCTCAGCGTCTGCATGGCCAAGGAACTGGAGTAACGCGGATGGCGATCTACGCGCTCGGCGACCTCGAACCGGACATCCATCCCGACGCGTGGGTGCATCCGGACGCGACCCTGATCGGCGACGTGCGCATCGGTGCCGAGGCGTCGATCTGGCCGCAGACCGTGCTGCGCGCCGACAACGACCGCATCGAGGTCGGCGTGCGCTCCAACATCCAGGACGGGTGCATCGTCCACGTCGCCAAGGGGCAGCCGACGATCCTCGGGCCGGGGTCGGCGATCGGGCACAACGTCCACGTCGAAGGCGCGACGATCGGCACGGGTTGTCTGCTCGCGTCCGGCTCCGTGGTCCTCAACGGCACGGTCGTCGAGGACGGTGGCGTGGTCGGCGCGGGCGCAGTGGTGTCGTACCGCGGGCATGTGCCGTCCGGGCACATCGCGCTCGGTGTGCCCGCCAAGACGCGGGAGAACACGTCACTGGGCGCCGACGCGATCGCGCGCATCGTCGACGGTTACGTCGAGCGCGCGAAGCGGTATCGGGCGGAGCTACGCAGGCTCGACTGACTGTCAGGGCGGACTCACCGGCGCGCTAGAGTCCGGGCCGTGACTTCCACGGGTACTTCCGGACATGGGCTGGCCGATGTCGTCGAAACGGGCTGGGCCGAGGCCCTCGAACCGGTGGCGGACACGATCGCCGCGATGGGGGAGTTCCTGCGCGCCGAGATCGCCGCGGGACGGACCTACCTGCCCGCGGGCGAACACATCCTGCGGGCGTTCCAACAGCCGCTGGCCGACGTGCGCGTGCTGATCGTCGGCCAGGACCCGTATCCGACGCCGGGGCACCCGATCGGCCTGTGCTTCGCCGTGGCCCCGGACGTGCGGCCGCTGCCGAAGAGTCTCGTCAACATCTACAAGGAGTACTGCGAGGATCTCGGGCATCCGATGCCGTCCAACGGCGACCTGACGCCGTGGACCCGGCAGGGCGTGCTGCTGCTGAACAGGTCGCTCACGGTGCAGCCCGGCAAGCCGAACTCGCACCAGGGCAAAGGCTGGGAGCAGGTGACCGAGCAGGCCATCCGCGCGCTCGCCGCCCGCGACCAGCCGCTCGTGGCGATCTTGTGGGGCAGCAACGCGCGCAAGCTCAAGCCGATCATCGGGGCCGAGCGGTGCGTCGAGTCCGTACATCCCAGCCCGCTGTCGGCCCACAACGGCTTCTTCGGCTCGCGCCCGTTCAGCCGCGCCAACGAACTGCTCCAGGCTCAGGGTGGCGAGCCGGTCGACTGGCGCCTCCCGTAACGATTCCCGCCGCGTGTCCTGCGCCCGCCCGTCGCCCCACCACCGCCCCAACGCCGCGCTGTCGCGCGACTGCGTCCCCGCGCGTGTTCTGCACTCAGCACCGCGTGTCCTGCGTTCGGCACCGCGTGTTCTGCGTTCGGCACCGTGTGTTCTGCGTTCGCGGCTGTCGTGTTGTGTGTTGTGGGGCCCGAGTTGTGAGTCGAGGGGCGTGTGTTGCGCCCGCGCGTGTCCCTACCGCCGCCCCGCGGGTGAGCCGCTGAGCCCGTCGGGGCCGTGGGTGCATCGGTGGGCCCGGGTGCGCGTCCTCGGGCCCCGGGATCAGTCGGTGCCTGCGGCGCGACGCCGGTGGGCGGCGACCTTGTGCCGGTTGAGACAGGTCGTCGAGCAGAACCGGCGGCGGCCCGCGGGAGAGGCGTCGGCGTAGACGTCGACGCAGTTCGCGCCCCGGCAGGTGCCGAGCCGGTCCGGCCCATGCCGCAGAAGCCACGCCAACACGGTGGTGGCGAGCGCGGCGGACAGCGTGTCGGTGGGGTGGTCCACGGTCCAGCGCAGCCCGTCGACCGCGGCCACGGGCGTCGGCCGCAGGTCGCGCAACCGGTCGTTGAGGCGTTCGCGGGCGGAGGTGCCGGCGGCGAACACCGGGTGGATCGCGTTGGCCGCGGCCACGAGGCCGTCGACGTCGGGCAGAGGTCCGGTCCAGGTCAGCAGCTCCGCGGCGTCGGGGTAGGCGGTGTGCTGCTCGCCCGCGGCGTCGCGGGCCGCGTCGGCGTACTCGTTCACGAACTCGACCACGTCGTGCATGTCGAGCACAGGCACATCCGGCATCCTGCAACACTAACTCGTTGCGGCGCTTTATATGGTTACACGATCTGTGTAACCATATAAAGCATGTTTTCGGGTTACATCGACGTCGGTGTGCTGCCCGCGTTCCTGGGTGCGGTCGTGGTGCTGATGGTCGTGCCCGGGCCCGACATGGCGTTCATGGTCGCCACCGGTCTGCGCGACGGGCGGCGTGCGGCAGCGCGGGCGGCGTTCGGCATCACCGCGGGCGTGAGTGTGTACGTCGTGCTGACGGCGCTCGGTCTCGGCGCGCTCCTGGCTGCGATGCCGCAGGTCGGCGACGTGATCCAGCTGTGTGGAGCTGTGTATCTCGGTTATCTGGCGTGGACGACGTGGCGTTCGGCGGGCGGCCCGGTCGCGGTCGACGAGCCGCCGCAACCGCGGGCGTTCCGGCGCGGATTCCTGGTGAACCTGTCGAACCCCAAGATCCTGCTGTTCTTCACCGCGTTCCTGCCACAGTTCCTGGGCGAGGCCGGGGGCGACCCGACGCTGCAGCTGCTCCTGCTCGGCGTGCTCCTGCAGGTGATCGGCCTGGCTGTCGACCTCGTCACGGGGCAGCTCGCTGGCGCGGTCCGGGATCGGGTCCTGGGCAGTCCGCGCGTGCGTACTGCGTTCGAGCGGCTCGCCGCAACCGTCTACGGATCGTTGGCCGCCGCGCTGGTCGTCGACTCGCTCCGCTGACGGGCCGCGGTGCCACGAGCGCCGGCGACCCACGAGTGCCGGCGACGAGGTGTCGACTGTCGCGGCACGAGTGGAGGGTGCGCGAAGAGGCAGCCGTGCGGCGGCGCGTCGGTGGGGGTGGGTGACGCGCCGGCGCAGGGCTCGCGGTGCCGAGTGCAGGGCTCGCGGTGTTGAGCGCAGAACACGCGGTGCTGAGTGCAGGACACGCGGTGTTGAGTGCAGAACACGCGCGAAGTGGGTTGCGCACAGCACGAAGCCCCGAGGATCGATCGATCCCCGGGGCTTCGAGAGCTTCGGATTCTGAGGCGTCAGCCCCGAACGACCTTGCCGGCCTTCAGGCAGGAAGTGCACACGTTCATACGCTTCTTCTGGGAAAGCCCGAGCTTTGCGTGCACGGTCTGGATGTTCGGGTTCCACCGGCGGTTGGTCTTCCGGTGAGAGTGCGAGACCGACTTGCCGAAGCCCGGCCCCTTGCCACAGACGTCGCACACGGCAGCCACGTCGAACACTCCTCGAGAAAGTAGGTAAACACAATCCGCCCGGGAATGCCGGGCATCTCGAACAGGGTAGCCGGTGCGGTCTCCGCCGCTCCATCCGGGTCGATACGCTCGCGTCGAACCCACCTTTTCCCTGCAGGAGGACAAGCGGTGCACTCCCTGGACGCGGCAGCCGTGCGCGCGTGGGCGGGCGCCTGCGTACGGAGCCTCGAGGAGCTGCGCGCCGACATCAACGGCATCAACGTCTACCCGGTCGCCGATTCCGACACCGGTTCCAACCTGCTGCACACCGTCACGGCCGCCCGCGCCGCGCTGGAAGGACGCCCCGAGGTCGCGCATGCGGGCGAGGCGCTGCGCGCACTGGCCGAAGGGGCCGTCGCGTCGGCGCGCGGCAACTCCGGGGTGATCCTGTCACAGGTCCTGCGCGGGTTCGCCGAGTCAGCGGGCGACGCCGCGGTCCTGGACGGCCGGGGCCTCGCCGCCGCCCTGCAGCACGCCGATGCGCGCGCCACCGGCGCGGTCGCCCGGCCCGTGGCGGGGACGATGCTCAGCGTGCTGCACGCCGTCGGTATCGCGGTGGCCGGACCCGACGACGGCAACCCCGACGACGGCGGCAATCCCGACGACGGCGGCAACCTCACCGCCGGCGGCGCCGCAGGAGACGCCGCCCGCCCGCACGCCGCCTACGGCTACGGCACCCACCCGCACGACGCCCACTCTCACGCCGTCCAAACCCACGCCCACGCCGTCGCGGCGGATGGCGCCGGCACGCTCGAGGACGTGGCCCGCACCGCCGCGTGGACCGCGGCCGAGGCGCTGGCGGAAACCCCGCGCCAGCTCGCCGCCCTGGCGGCCGCGGGCGTGGTCGACGCGGGAGGCCGCGGGTTGGTGGCCGTGCTGGACGCGCTCGCCGCGGTCGTCGCGGGCGAGACGGCCGTCGCGCCGGATCGTCCGGTGGCCGCCACGGCGGCGCTGCCCGCGCCGCAGGCGTGGGAGGTGATGTACCTGCTCTCCGACCTCGACCCCGCCGCCGAGGACGCCGCGCTCGCCGCCCTGCGCCGGGATCTGGCCGAACTGGGCGACAGCGTCACGGTCGCAGGCGACGGAGCGGGCAACCACGCCGTGCACGTCCACTGCGACGACATCGGGGCGGCGCTCGAGGCCGGGCTGCGGCACGGCAGACCGCACCGGGTGCGGGTCGAACCACTCATGACGCCGGCACCGCCGGAGAGCACGGCCGCCGACCGTGCCGTCGTCGCCGTGCTCCGCGGGGACGGGGTGGCCGAGCTGGTCGGCGCGGAAGGCGTGCCGGTGCTGGCGGTCGCCGCGGGAGCGGAGCCGACGACGGAGGAGTTGCTCGGCCTCATCGGGGAGACGGCCGCGGAACACGTGACGGTCGTGCCCGGCGGGGTGGACCTCACGGCGGTCGCCGAACGCGCGGCGAGTCATCCCGTGCTGGCCGAGCGTGAGGTCGTCGTCGTGCCGTGCGCCTCGCCGACGCAGGCGCTGGCGGCGCTGGCGGTGCACGATCCGGAACGCAGGGCCGGTGCCGACGTCGTCGCGATGGCCGAGGCCGCCGCTGCCACCCGGCGCGGCGACATCGTGATCGCGGGCGAGGACGCGCTCACGTGGGTCGGCCAGGTGCGTGCCGGTGACGTGCTCGGGCTCGTCGACGGCGAGGTCGTGCGTATCGGCGAGTCGGGCGACGTGACCGAGGCGGCCGTCGAGGTGCTGGAGCGGATGCTGGCGGTCGGTGGGGAACTGGTCACGGTCCTGACCGGCGCCGGCTCGCCGCCCGATGTCGAGGACGTGCTGTCGGAGCATCTGCGCGTCGGCCATCCGGAGGTCGAACTGGTGTGCTACTACGGTGGGCAGTCCGATGCGGTGCTGTTGATGGGCGTCGAATGAACCGGCGCAGCATGAAGCGGCGCCGTGTGAACCGGGCCAGTGTGAACCGGGCAGCGGCACGGACGTGCGAGGACAGGGCGACGCGGGCAGGCGAGTGACATGACGACGATGGCCGACAGGCTTTCCGGTGTGCTGGGTGCCAAGACGGCGAAGGCGCTCGCCGCGTCGCTGGACCTGCACACGGTCGCCGATCTGCTGCGGCACTACCCGCGCCGGTACGCGCGCCGCGGCGAGCTCACCGACATCGTAGGTCTCGAACTCGGCGAGTACGCCACGGTGCTGGCGCGGATCGAATCGACCAAGCGGCGCCCGATGAAGAACCGCAGGGGACAGATCCTCGAGGTCGTGCTCACCGACGGCAGCCGCCGCATGTCGTGTGCCTTCTTCGGTCAGGAATGGCGGGAGAAGGAGCTGCGACCCGGCAGGAGCGGTCTGTTCGCGGGCAAGGTGTCGGCGTTCCGCAGCAACCTGCAGCTGTCCAATCCGGAATACGAACTGTTCGACGATGACGACGACAGCTCGTCCACGGTGGACAGCTTCGTCAAGCAGATCATCCCCGTGTACCCGGCGGCGGCGGGCATCACGTCGTGGGCGGTCTCGCGGGCGGTGCGGCAGGTGCTCGACACGCTCGATCCGGTCGACGATCCGCTGCCCGAGGTGTTGTGCGCCGAGCACGGCCTCACCGACCTCGACACGGCGCTGCGCCGGATCCACCGCCCGGAGAGTCAGGAGGAACTCGATTCCGCGCGAGAGCGCCTCAAATGGGACGAGGCGCTGTCGATCCAGTTGATCTTCGCCCAGCGCAGACAGTCCGAGGTGAGCGATCCGGCGCCGGCCTGCCCGAGGATCGACGACGGTATCGCGGCGGCGTTCGACGAGCGGTTGCCGTTCGAACTCACCGAGGGGCAACGCGAGGTCGGGGAGGCGGTCGCGGCCGACCTGGCGACGGCGCATCCGATGAACCGGTTGCTGCAGGGCGAGGTCGGCAGTGGCAAGACGATCGTGGCGCTGCGGGCGATGTTGCAGGTCATCGACGCGGGCAGGCAGGCGGCGATGCTGGCGCCGACGGAGGTCCTGGCCGCCCAGCACGCGCGGTCGTTGCGGGAGCTACTCGGCGATCTCGGCAAGGCGGGCGAGCTCGGTGCGGCCGATCCCGCGACGAAGGTGACGCTGCTGACCGGATCGATGAGCGCGAAGGAACGCAAACACGCGCTGCTCGAGGCGGCCTCGGGCGAGGCGGGCATCGTCGTCGGCACACACGCGCTGATCCAGGACCACGTGACGTTCGCCGATCTGGCGCTGGCCGTCGTCGACGAACAGCACCGCTTCGGTGTCGAACAACGGGACGCGCTGCGCACGCGCGGTGCGGATGGCACCAGTCCGCACGTGCTGGTCATGACGGCGACGCCGATCCCGCGGACCGTGGCGATGACGGTCTACGGCGATCTGGAGACCTCGGCGCTGCGTCAGCTGCCGTCGGGCCGGTCACCGATCGCCACGACCGTCGTGCCGGTCGCGGAGAAGCCGTCGTGGCTGGACCGGGCGTGGCAGCGGATCACCGAGGAGGTCGGCAAGGGCAGGCAGGCGTACGTCGTGTGCCCGCGGATCGGTGACGAACCGCCGGGTGACACGGGTGACCGCCGCCCGCCGATCGCCGTGCTCGATCTCGTGCCGATGCTCGAACAGGGTCCACTGCACGGCCTGCGGATCGGCGTGCTGCACGGCAGGCAGCCGACGGAGGACAAGGACGCGGTGATGCGCGCGTTCGCCGCCGGGGAGGTCGACGTCCTCGTCGCCACGACGGTCGTCGAGGTCGGCGTGAACGTGCCCAACGCGACCGTCATGGCGATCATGGACGCGGAGCGGTTCGGCGTGAGTCAGCTGCACCAGCTACGCGGACGCGTCGGCCGTGGCTCGGAGCCGGGACTGTGCCTGCTCGTGACGGAGATGCCGGACGGCACGAGCACGCGGCAGCGGCTGGCCGCGGTGGAGTCGACGACCGACGGGTTCGAGCTGTCGAAGCTGGATCTGGAGCTGCGCAGGGAGGGCGACATCCTCGGTGCGGCGCAGTCGGGCACGAAGTCGGCGCTCAAACTGCTGTCGCTGCTGGACGACGAGGACGTGATCGCGCGGGCACGCACCGTCGCGCAGCAGGTCGTGGGTGCCGATCCGGAACTGGCGGGCAGTCCCGGTCTCGCGCGGATGGTCGCCGAGGTCATCGATTCCGAGCGGGCCGAGTACCTGGAGAAGTCCTAGCCTCACCCCGGTGCCCGGTGCCCGGTGCCCGGTGCCCGGTGCCCGGTGCCCGGTGCCCGGTGCCCGGTGCCCGGTGCCCGGTGCCCGGTGCCCTGAAGCGCACCTTTGGGGCACCGGGCACCCCGAAGTGCCCTTCGGGGAACCCTGCGTTTGCCTTTGGGGCACCCTGTGTTCCCGATCCGTGGGAAGGAGCTCCCACGAGACGGGAGGTAGCGGGTAACGTGCCCCGCGACCGATCCGAGGGACGGAAGGACCGGGAATGTTCCGCAAAGTGCTCGTCGCCAACCGGGGCGAGATCGCCATCCGCGCGTTCCGCGCTGCCTATGAACTGGGTGCGGGAACCGTGGCCGTGTTTCCGCGCGAGGACCGCAACTCGCTGCACCGACTGAAGGCCGACGAGGCCTACGAGATCGGCGAACCGGGACATCCGGTGCGGGCCTACCTGTCGGTGGACGAGGTCGTCCGCGCCGCGCAGCGCGCCGGCGCGGATGCCGTCTACCCGGGGTACGGCTTCTTGTCCGAGAACCCCGACCTCGCGCGCGCGTGCGAGGAAGCCGGCATCACGTTCGTCGGCCCGGACGCCGAGACCCTCGAACTGACCGGCAACAAGGCCCGCGCCGTCGCGGCCGCCCGCGAGGCCGGGGTGCCGGTGCTCGGCTCGTCGGCCCCGTCGGCCGACGTCGACGAGCTGGTCGCCGCCGCTGAGCAGCTGACGTTCCCGGTGTTCGTCAAGGCCGTCGCCGGCGGTGGCGGGCGCGGCATGCGGCGGGTCGAGGATCCGGCGCAGCTGCGGGAGGCCATCGAGGCTGCCTCCCGCGAGGCGGAATCGGCGTTCGGTGACGCGACGGTGTTCCTCGAACAGGCCGTCGTCGAGCCGCGGCACATCGAGGTGCAGGTCCTCGCCGACGGCCAGGGCAACGTCATCCACCTCTACGAGCGCGATTGTTCGGTGCAGCGCAGGCACCAGAAGGTCGTCGAGCTGGCGCCGGCGCCGAACCTCGACCCGGACCTGCGCGAGCGGATCTGCGCCGATGCCGTGAAGCTCGCCCGGCAGATGGGCTACCGCAACGCGGGCACCGTCGAGTTCCTTGTCGACCGCAGCGGCAACCACGTCTTCATCGAGATGAACCCGCGGATCCAGGTGGAGCACACGGTGACCGAGGAGGTCACCGACGTCGACCTGGTGCAGTCGCAGCTGCGCATCGCCTCGGGGGCGAGCCTGGCCGATCTCGGGCTGTCGCAGGAGGCGATCTACCTGCGCGGCGCGGCGATGCAGTGCCGGATCACCACCGAGGATCCGGCCAACGGGTTCCGTCCCGACACCGGCATGATCAGCGCCTACCGTTCGCCGGGTGGGTCCGGTATCCGCCTCGACGGCGGTACGGCTTTCTCCGGTACGGAGATCAGCGCGCATTTCGATTCGATGCTGGTCAAGCTGACCTGCCGCGGGCGGACGTTCGACACGGCGGTGGGCCGTGCCCGGCGCGCGCTCGCCGAGTTCCGCATCCGCGGTGTCGCGACGAACATCCCGTTCCTGCAGGCCGTGCTCGACGATCCGGATTTCCAGGCGGGACGGGTCACCACGGCGTTCATCGAGGAGCGGCCGCATCTGCTCACCGCGCGCCACTCGGCCGACCGCGGCACCCGGCTGCTGACCTATCTCGCCGACGTCACGGTCAACAAACCGCACGGCGAGCGGCCGCGGCTGGTCGACCCGGAGGAGAAGATCCCGGCGCTGCCGTCCGGTGCGCCGCCCGCGGGGTCAAAGCAGAAGCTCACCGAGCTCGGTCCCGAGGGTTTCGCGCAGTGGATGCGCACCTCCGGCACGGTCGGTGTCACCGACACGACGTTCCGTGACGCCCACCAGTCGCTGCTGGCCACGCGTGTGCGCACGAAGGACCTGACGGCCATCGCACCCGCCGTGGCCCACACGATGCCGCAGCTGCTGTCGGTGGAGTGTTGGGGCGGCGCGACCTACGACGTCGCGTTGCGGTTCCTGGCCGAGGACCCGTGGGAACGTCTCGCGCTGTTGCGGGAGGCGATGCCGAACGTGTGCCTGCAGATGTTGTTGCGGGGGCGCAACACCGTCGGCTACACGCCGTACCCCACCGAGGTCACCGACGCGTTCGTCGAGGAGGCCACGGAGACCGGCATCGACATCTTCCGCATCTTCGACGCGCTCAACGACGTATCGCAGATGCGGCCCGCGATCGACGCCGTGCGGGCGACCGGGAAGTCGGTGGCCGAGGTGGCGTTGTGCTACACCTCGGACCTGTCCGAGCCGGGCGAGAAACTGTACACACTGGACTACTACCTGCGACTGGCCGAACAGATCGTCGAGGCGGGCGCGCACGTCCTGGCGATCAAGGACATGGCGGGCCTGCTGCGTGCCCCCGCAGCCGAGAAGCTCGTCACGGCGCTGCGCCGGGAGTTCGACCTGCCGGTGCACATCCACACCCACGACACCGCGGGCGGTCAGCTCGCCACGTACCTGGCCGCGATCCGTGCGGGAGCCGACGCGGTGGACGGGGCGGTCGCGTCGATGGCGGGCACCACGTCGCAACCGTCGCTGTCGGCCATCGTCGCCGCGACCGATCACTCCGACCGGCCGACCGGGCTGGACCTGCGGGCGGTCGGCGATCTCGAGCCGTACTGGGAGACGGTGCGGAAGATCTACGCCCCGTTCGAGGCGGGGCTGGCCTCGCCGACCGGCCGGGTCTACGACCACGAGATCCCCGGCGGTCAGCTGTCCAACCTGCGCACGCAGGCGAAGGCGCTCGGACTGGGCGACCGGTTCGAAGAGGTCGAGGCGATGTACGCCGCGGCCGACCGGATGCTCGGTCACATCGTCAAGGTCACGCCCTCGTCCAAGGTGGTCGGTGACCTGGCGCTGCACCTCGTGGGTGCGGGCGTGGCACCGGCCGAGTTCGAGGCCGAGCCCGGCAAGTTCGACATCCCCGACTCCGTCGTCGGATTCCTGCGCGGCGAGCTCGGCGACCCGCCGGGCGGCTGGCCCGAGCCGTTCCGTACGAAGGCCCTTCAGGGGCGTGCCGAGGCCAAGCCCGAATCGACGTTGTCCGAAGAGGACCGGAAGGCGCTCGACACGGATCGGCGGGCCACGCTGAACCGGCTGCTGTTCGCCGGCCCCACCAAGGAGTTCGACGCCCACCGCGACGCGTACGGCGACACGAGTGTGCTGCCGAGCAAGGACTTCTTCTACGGCCTGCGGCCGGGGGAGGAGTACACGGTGGACCTCGAGCCGGGAGTGCGGCTGTTCATCGCACTCGAGGCGATCGGTGAGGCCGACCAACGCGGCATGCGCACCGTGATGTCCACACTGAACGGTCAGATGCGGCCGATCCCGGTGCGCGACCGGTCCGTGGCCACGGACGTGCCCGTGGCGGAGAAGGCCGACAGTCGCGATCCGAACCAGGTCGCGGCGCCGTTCGCGGGCGTCGTCACGCTGCAGGTCGGCGAGGGCGACTCGATCGAGGCGGGCGACACGGTGGCGACCATCGAGGCGATGAAGATGGAGGCCGCCATCACCGCTCCCACGGGCGGCACGGTGCGACGGCTCGCCATCACCACGGTGCAGCAGGTCGAGGGCGGCGACCTGCTGATCGTCCTGGAGTGACCGCCGGCCGGTGCGTCACCCGAGTGCGGCGAGGGTGTCGTCGAGCTCGGTGACGCACCGGTGGCGCCGGTCGCCCGCGGGCTGCAGCAGGCCGCGGGCGACCGTTGTCGAGGAGCCCGGTCGGTTCGGCCGGCGACGTACATCACGAACGCCCGGTCGCGGCGGCCGGGCGGCCGAGGTCACCCGCGTGCGGTGCGGCTGACGAGTACCGTGCCCCCGGTGAGGATTCAGGCGATACCGCAATGGCAGGGTGCTCTCTCCGACGACGCGGCACGGCGGCTCCCCGCGGGATGTCGCGCTCTCGCGGCGTTGGCAGGGGAGGTCCTCGGCGCCGAGGTTCGCGGGGTTCCCGTGGTTGCGGACGCCACGGCCACTGTGGATGGTGTCGGACACCGGAATGCGTTGGTACGCAACCGGGACGCCGTGTTGGCTGCATTGGGTCCCGGCGGGCCGGTGTTGACCGTGGGCGGGGACTGCGGCGTTGATCTGGTCCCGGTGGGATTCGCGCGTCACCGCTACGGTCCGGAGCTGACGGTCGCGTGGTTCGACGCGCACGCGGATTGCAACACGGCCGACACCACGCCGTCCGGGGCGTTCCACGGTATGGTGCTGAGTGCGCTGTGTGGTCGGATGGAGCGTCGTAGCGCGCCGCCCGGCCGGCACTCCGGTGCCGACGCCCCGGCCGCAGACGCCGTCGACCGGGACTTCGACGCCAGTCCTGCCGTCGAGCGTGGGCGTGCGGTGCTCGTCGGCACGCGGGTGTTCGATCCGGAGGAACGCCGCGCCGTGGCCGAGGGTCTCGTGCGGCACGTTCCGCCGCCGGCCGAACCGGCCGCGGTGCGCGACGCCGTGGCGGATGGGCCGGTATATCTCCATGTCGACCTGGACGTCCTCGACCCCGCCGCGTTCGACGGCACGCGGTACCGCGAACCGGGTGGGCTCACGGTCGACGGGCTCGTCGCGGCCATCGACGCCGCATCGCAGGGCCGAGTGGTCGGCGCCTCGCTGACCGAGTGCGCCACCACCGATCCGGTGTCGCTGCGGCGGCTCGTGCCCGTCCTCGAAGCGCTCGGCAGGGCCCTGGAACCCGGCCGCTGACACGGAAAGCGCGCGCCTGCCCGGAAGGAAGCCCCGCCCCGCCCCGGCGTGGCGTGGTGACCCCGGGGGGCGAGATGTGCGACCCGGGGCAGATGTGTGGCCCGGGCAGCTGGTCCCCGCGCCTGCCCGACCCACCGGTCGTACTGGGCTGCCCGGGTGAGTGCCGTGGTGCCTCCGCCAGTGCCGGTCTTCCGCCCCGCTGTTTCGTGTGGTGTGCTCGCTTCGTCCCTCCAATGACTGTGGGGAAGGGAGTTGTCACTGCCCGTGAGTGCTCACCGTGCACGAGAAGCGTCGGAGTCCGGCCTGTTGCGGGGCATCGGCGGGATCATGCGTCCCGAACTGGAGGATGTCGCCGGTGAGATCACCGCGGCGATCCGCGCGGCGATCCCCGAGTACCAGGGCTCGTTCGACGGCCCCTACGGCCGGTGGATGACCGAAGGTGTGCGACAGGCGATCGCGCTGTTCGTCGACCGGCTCGGTGACCCCGCCGCGGTGTCCGCGACGCCGACGAACCCGCGCGGTTCCGCCGCACTGGACGGCCACGAGGTGCACCGCAGGATCGGCAGGCAGGAACTGCACGAGGGCCGCAGCCTGGACACGCTGCAGCGTGCCTACCGCATCGGGGTACGGGTGGCGTGGCGGCGGATCATGCTTCTCGGCAGGCGCAGCGGCTTCTCGTCGGCGGTCATGTCGCAGCTGGCCGACCGGATGCTGGCGTTGATGGACGAGCTCTCGTCCGTGGCGCTCGACGGCTACCGGGAGGCGGAGTCGGAGCCGGCCGATCCGGTGACGGCGGCGCGGCGACGGCTGGTCCGATTGCTCGTCTGTGGGCGCCCCGTCGCCCGGGACGACATCGAGGATCTGGCCCGGCTCGCCCGCTGGCCCGTGCCCGACACGGTCACCGCGATCGCGTTGTGCCCTCCGGTGTGGCCGTCGTCGGGAGAGGTGCCCTGCGACATGCTGGCGGATCTGACCGGCACCAGTCCGTTCCTGCTCGCCCCCGGCGCCGTGACGGCCGACGAGGCGGCGCGGTTGCAGGCGTCGCTGGTCTGCGGGCCCGTCGGCGTCGGCGTGCCGGTCGAGCCGTTCGCCGCTGTGGACTCGTTGCGGCTCGCGCGGCGCGTGCTGGCGCTCGCCGGTGACGGCGCCCCGCCGTCGGAGGTCGTCGTATGGGCGGAGGAGCGTCTGCCCGAACTGCTGCTGCAGACGGCGGACGTCGTCACGGCCCAACTGCGCCGAAGGTTGTTCGAACCATTGTCGGATCTCACGGACCGGCAGCGGGAACGCACGATCGAGACACTGCGCGCGTGGCTCGAGGAACAGGGCAACGCTCATGCCATGGCCGACCGGCTGGGACTTCATCCGCAGACGGTCCGGTATCGGATGCGGCGGATCGAGGACGCGTTCGGGCCGCGGCTCCGCGACGCCAGGGGACGGTTCGAACTCGAAATGGCCGTGTACAGCCTCAGCGGCGATGCGTCCGGCGGCACCGGGAGCGGATTCGTCAGCCGGTGACAACGCGGCCGGAAAAGTTGCGCCACCGGTGAGCGCTGAGCGGTCCGCGGTGCGAATGTCTTGTTTCGGCCGATCCGACCGACCTAGCGTCGCATGAGGCGATCCGGCGCGCCGGGTCATTGCCACGAGATCGGCCGGTCTTGCACGAGTTGTCGCACCAAGAGTCTGTCCCACCAAGAGTCTGTTCCCCCAAGAGTCTTCGCCCAACGGAGGATGGAGTTCGATGCGTACACGTATGCCGGGCATCATGAGTGGTCTGGCCCTGTCGGCGGCGATCGCCCTCGCGGCGGCACCGGCCGCATCGGCGGCGCAGGACATCACCGTCACCAACCCGAACGAGGACGGAACGGTGGCCGCCACGGCCTCCGACGTCCGTTTCACCGACAGCGACACGGGCACCGAGGTGACCTGCTCGTCGTCGGCCGCCGACGGCACGATCGCCAGTGGAGACCACACCACGCCCGCGGCCATCGGCGACCTGTCGGTGAGCTTCGAGGACTGCAACGGCCCGCTCGGTAGCGTGTCGTTGACGCCGAACGGCCAGCCGTACCAGCTGCACATCGATGCCTTCGACAGCGGAACCGGCGTCTCGACCGGTTGGGTCGGCGAGGTCAACGTCAGCGTCTCGACCTCCACTTGCAGTTTCGAGGCCGTCGGCAACGCGCCCGGCCGGTACGACAACGGCACGGGCGAGCTCACTCTGACCCCGGACGTCGCGCTGCCGGACGGTGTCGCGCCGCTCGAGGCCAGGAACGTCGGCGGGTGCTTCGGAATGGTCAACGAGGGTGACGCACTGACCTTCGAGGCCGTCTACGAGGTCACCGACCCGGACACGCCGATCACCATCAGCTGACGCGGCCCCGGCGAATCGACAGCCCCGAGGGCACCCTGGTTGCTCCCGCCACCGCCGGCCGGACACGTTCCGCGCGGGCAGTGCCGACGGTCACGACCGGGGTGCCCCGGGGCGTCGGTGCGTTCGGGGTCATTCCGGCGGGTGGCCGACCGGGACGAGCATCGTCGGGATCTCCGATTCGGGAACGCCGAGCAGCTGGGACAGGTTGGCGTCGTCGAAATCGGACACGGCACAGCAGGCCAGGCCGAGTGCCGTGGCGATGAGGTACACGTTCTGCACCGCGATACCGGAGTCGACGTGCATCGTCCGGTAGTGCCGCAACGGTTTGCGCTGGAACGCGACGTCCATCTGCGTCGTCAGCGCGATCGTGACCGGTGCCGCGGCGAACTCCGGCTGCCAGTACACCTGCTGGAGCGGCCGCACCGGATCCGCCGTGGTGAGGCGGGTGAGCTCGTGGGCGATGGCCTCGTAGCGGTACACGCCCGGTTCGAGGATATCGGTGCCGCGGATCAGGACGTACGCCCGCAGCAGGTCCAGACCATCACCGCTCGGAGCCATGCCCATCGGGTGGTGCTCGGACCCGTAGGCGGGTTCGAACCGCTGCACGCCGAGGGCGAACCGCAGCAACCCGCTCAGCGCCGCGAGGTCCAGGCCACGGTGGGCGAACACGTCCCAGGACCGGCGCTTGACCAACGTCTTCACCAGGTCGGTGCGGGGCGGCTCGACGTCGGGAAGGGGGATCCGGCGCAGTGCGGGCAGCGTGTCCGGCGACGGTGGCGTCTGGCCGTTGAGCAGCCGGTGCACGGCGAGCGCGCGCTGGACGGTGTCGCGTACCGCGGGGTCGGTGGCGCCGTCGTCGGCGGGCTGCGGCGGGGCGGGTTCGGGTTCCGGCGGAGTCGCCGTGCTGTCCGGTGCACTGTCGGCCGGATACGGCGGGTCGTCTGGGTCGGGGAGGGCGTGGCGGCCGCTGGTGCTGGTGGGCCGGGCGGTGGAGTGACCGGGGTCGGCGGCGTGCTGCGCTGGGTAGGGCTGCTGCGGCGGGTGCGGCTCCTGCGATGGGTACTGCTGCTGTGGTTCGGCACCGACACCGGGGAGCCACTCGTCGTAACCGGCCGCGTGGTGGCGGTCGTACTCCGAACCCCAATCGTGGCTCAGCGGCTCACCCATTGGTCCCTCCCCGTTACGCCTGGTCACGTCGAGCGCACGCCAAAACGCATCGTAACCGGTTCGGTCTAGTAATCGGGCCGTGTGAGCGAAGCCACGAGTTCACCGAAGCGCTTCCGGTCGGCGCGATCGCGGGCCGTCGTGGTGATGATCACCTCGTCGCCCCGGTGCCGGCGGTCGGCCGGTCCGGTCGTGACCGCACGGTCGCCGGGCAGCAGACGAGCCGGAACGCCGACCGGTCGCGCCTCGCGACGAGGAGCGAGTCGCTCCGATCACGGCCGAGGTGGGGTTCAGCCGCCGGTCAGATACCCGTAGTGCTCGCCGAACGGACCGTCGAGGTGGACGGTGATCTCGTCCCCGCCGACGTCGGTGACCTGTTCGATCCGGTCGCCGCCGTCCCACCAGTACACCGCGGGCGTGACCCGGGTCCGCTCGTCCCGAGCGAAGGCGTCGGCGGCCATGCCCGCGAGCTGTTCCAGCGCGACGGCGAGGTCCGGACCTGCCGGCACGTGGTAGAGCAGCGCGGAGTTGACCGGGGTCGCCATCAGTGCACCGTGGCGGAACTCGTCCCGCCCGGTGCACTGCGACAGCACCTCCGGTAGGAGCAATGCGAGCGCGCCCGCGTGGTCGCCGGTCACCATCCACACGTCGTGACCGAGCTGTTCGGGACCGTCCACCGGCGCGGCCCGCAGGTTGCTCATCGCCGCACCGAACAGCTCCTCAGGGTCGTAACGCGCGACCGTGTCGCTGCCCAGGTAGCGATACATGTCCGGCAGGTCGTGCACGTAGAGCGTCAACGTGCCCTGCAGCATCGACGTCGCGTACTCCCAGCCGAGTTCGTGGAGGTCGACCGCCGCGGGAACCATGCGCGGGAAGATCGTGCCGTCGGGCGGCGTCGTACCGCTGGGCGGTGCCGTGCCGGCAGGGGCGCCGGGGCCGAGGATCCGCGCGAGCCGTTCGTCGTCGGTCTCGTCCTGTCCGCCGAACAGGGGCGTGCTCATGGTGCTCCCCGGAAGGTCGCGTGTCGTGAGGCGGGCAGCCTAGCGCCCTCGGCAGCGCGGCGCGGGCGAAACGGGCGAATCGGCGCCCCTCGACACGACGCCTCGTTTCCCAGCGAATCGGCGCCCCCGTGTCCCAGAATCTCGGCGCCCCGGTGTCTCGGTTCTCAGCGCCAGTCGTCGTCCGAGGCGAGGATCGTCAGCTGCTGCGTCGCACGGGTGAGCGCCACGTACAGCACCCGCCTGCCGGTGAGCGACTCGGTGATCAGTTCGGTCGGTTCCACCAGCGCGACGGCGTCGTACTCCAGACCCTTCGAATCGAGACTGCCGACGACCTTGAGCCGATCCTCCGACTGCCCGGCCAGCCAGCGCTCCACCTCGGGCACGCGGTCCATCGCACAGATGACGCCGACCGTCCCGTCGACCGCGTCCAGCAGCTCCTTCACCGCCGCGTGCACAGCCGTCTCGCGGCAGGCCGCGTCGGTGGTGCGGACCTCCGGTTCCAGACCGGTCGTGCGTACCGCGTTCGGCAGGTCTTCGTCGTCGGCGGCGCGGCCTGCGACCACGCGGGCCGCCAGGTCGAAGATCTCCGCCGAGTTCCGGTAGTTCGTGCGCAGCGTGTACCGGCGGTGTTTCGTCTTCGCCCCGAACGCCTGCGTGCGGGCCTGCTCGGCCTCGACGGGATCCGGCCACGAGCTCTGCACCGGGTCGCCCACGATCGTCCAGCTCGCGTGGCCCCCGCGCCTGCCGAGCATGCGCCACTGCATCGGCGACAGGTCCTGCGACTCGTCGACCACGATGTGCGAGTACTCGTCGTAGTGCGCGGGGCGCGACGTGCGCAGCCGGGCCGGATCGTCCGAATCGCGCGTCTGCTCGGCGTCCAGCTCGATGTCCTGCGCGCGCTTCCTGCGCTTCGGCGGCGGTCCGATCAGCACGCGGACCTCGTCCAGCAGCGCCACGTCCGCGACCGTCCACTCGTCGCCGTCGCCGCGCAGCGATTCGGCCAGCAGCCCGACCTCGTCGGACGTGAGCACGTTCTTCGCCGCGCGCGCCAGGCGGTCGTCGTCGCCCAGCCACCGCAGCACCTGGGCCGGATACAGCACCGGCCACCACGTCACCAGGAACCGGTGGAAGTCGATGCGCTCGCCGAGATCCTGGATCACGTCGGCGCGGTCGAGCTGCGGACCACCGGAGGCCGCGTTCTGCTCGGCCTTGTCGGCCAGCAGTCCCAGCAGCGTCTCCGCGGCCCGCACCCGGGACCGGTTCGGCGGTCCACCCGCCGAATGCACCTTCTTGCGCGCCTTGTCCAGTTCCTTGGTGCCGAGCTTGAGGACCTCGCCCTTGTAGACGATCCGCAGTTCCGTCGGAGCGTCCGGGGGAGTGTCACGCACCGCCTTCAGCAGCACCTTCCGCATCCGCAGCGATCCCTTGACCGAGGCCAGCGGGGCGGGGTCGTGCCGGGTGGCCTCCATCCCGTCCAGGACCTCGCCCAGCGCGCGCAGCTCGACGTTCGTCTCACCCATCGACGGCAGCACCCGCGAGATGTAGGACGTGAACACCCCGGAAGGGCCGACCACGAGCACGCCCGCACCGCCCAGTTGCCTGCGGTAGCGGTACAGCAGATACGCCGCACGGTGCAGCGCCACGGCCGTCTTCCCGGTGCCGGGCCCGCCGGTGATCTCCGTGACGCCGCGCCACGGCGCACGGATCACCTCGTCCTGTTCCTTCTGGATGGTGGCGACGATGTCGCGCATCCTCTCGCCCCGGGCCCGGCCGAGGGCGGCCATGAGCGCGCCCTCACCGACCACCGGCATGTCGTCGGGCACCGACTCGGGCATCAGCACGTCGTCGTCGACGTCTAGCACCTGCTGCCCGGAGCACCGGATCACCCGGCGCCGCACGACGTCCATCGGAGCCTCGGCCGTGGCCTGGTAGAACGCGGCAGCCGCCGGCGCGCGCCAGTCGGTGACGAGGTTCTCGAAGTCGGAGTCGCGGATGCCGAGCCTGCCCACGTACACGGGTTCGGCGGCGGCGTGGTCCAGCCTGCCGAACACCAGGCCCTCGTACTCGGCGTCCAGCGACTGCAGCGTCTGGTTCGCGTGGAACACCATCATGTCCCGCTCGAACAGCATCGACGCCTGCTCGAACACGGCCTCCCGCTGCGCACCGTGGCCGATCTCGTAGCCCTTCGCACGCATGTCCTCGGCCTGGCTCCGGAGTTCGCCGAGCCGGCGGTACACCCGGTCCACGTGGGACTGTTCGATCGCGATCTCGGCCCGTCTGACCCGAGGTTCCGACACTGACGCGCTCCTGCCGCAAAGTCGCCGGGAAGGGGAAGAACGACAATACGCGAGTCGGCAGCCCGCCAGCACAAGGTCCGGCCAAGAGTCACACTCGCCACCATCGACCGTCGGGACCCCCCCGATCCTCCCGGCGCTCCGGATCCGGTCCGCACCGGTAGCGCGTGCGGCCCCTAGGGCCCGCCTGTCTCCCGCCACCGCCCAACCCGACACGCTTCGCGTGACTGCCTAGGGCCCACCCGTCTCCCACCACCGCCCAACCCGACACGCTTCGCGTGACTGCCTAGGATTTGGGTGTGACCAGGATCGTGGCCGGACAAGCGGGTGGACGGACCCTGCGCGTGCCGCCGCGTACGACGCGGCCGACGTCGGAGCGGGTGCGGGAAGCCCTGTTCAACTCTCTCGAGAACGCGGGCGACCTCGACGGGACGCGCGTGCTCGACCTCTACGCCGGATCCGGCGCGCTCGGGCTCGAGGCGCTCTCCCGCGGCGCCGCCGACGTCCTGTTCGTCGAATCGGACCGCCGTGCCGCCGAGGTGCTGCGCGCCAACGTGGCCGCCGTCGGGCTCGGTGGTCACGTCCGGCAGGCCCCGGTCGAGGCGGTCGTGGCCGAGGGCAGCCGGGAACCGTTCGACGTCGTGCTGGTCGACCCGCCGTACGCCCTCACCGGCGACGCGCTCGCCGGGGTGCTGTCCGGGCTGGTCCGCGGCGGCTGGTTGACCGACCGCGGGCTCGTCGTCGTGGAGCGTCCGGCGGCTGGTGGCGACCCCGACTGGCCCGCGGGTCTGGCACCGCTGCGGACGAAACGCTACGGCGGCACCGCGCTGTACCGGGCCGAGGTCGACACCGATGCCGACGTCGCGACGGCGGGGACCGCGGTGGCCGGCGACTGACCTGCCGCGGCGGCCGGGGTCCGCGGGGCGAAGCCGACATCCCGGACAGGTGGAGATCGGCCACATCCGTGCCCGGTGCGGATGGGCGGTTGCTAACGTCCGCCCGTCCTTCGATCACACGAGCAGCGGTGCTCGGCATCGCGGTTAGGGTTCTGTGCCATGCGGCGAGCGGTATGTCCCGGTTCTTACGATCCGGCGACCAACGGGCATCTGGACGTGATCGAACGGGCCGCGAACCTGTTCGACGAGGTCGTGGTCGCGGTGCTGATCAACAAGAGCAAGCGGGGCATGTTCACGATCGCCGAGCGCATGGAGCTGCTCGAAGAGGCGACGGCGAAGCTCCCGAACGTGCGGGTCGACTCGTGGCACGGCCTGCTCACCGACTACTGCAAGGAGCAGGGCATCCAGTCGATCGTCAAGGGGCTGCGCTCGGTCAGCGACTTCGACTACGAACTGCAGATGGCGCAGATGAACCGGGAGATCTCCGGCGTGGAGACCCTGCTCATGTCGAACAACCCGGCGTACAGCTTCCTGTCCAGTTCGCTGGTCAAGGAGGTCGCGACCTACGGCGGCGACGTGACCGACATGGTGCCGCCCGTCGTACACGAACGTCTCCTGGCGCGGATCGCCGAACTCGACTGACTGTCCGCCCCCGGGGGCACTTTGGTTGCACTGAGTGCAACCAAAGTGCCCCCGGGGGCGTTCCGGCCGGGCACGCGGAGACTTGACACGCCCGGCCGCGCCCGGTCACCGAAAACCCGCGCCAGGACCGGCACACTGGTACGCGGCCACGTTCAAGTTCCAGGGGAGTTGCCGTGTACCGGGTGTTCGAGGCGCTCGACGAGCTCGTCACGATCGTCGAAGAGGCGCGGGGTGTGCCGATGACCTCGAGCTGTGTGGTGCCCCGCGGGGACGCGCTCGAGCTGCTCGACGACATCCGTGAGGCGTTGCCCACCGAGGTGGACGACGCGCAGGACGTGCTCGACAAGCGCGACGAGATCGTGCAGACGGCGCGCACCGAGGCCGACACGGCGATCTCGAACGCCAACGAGCAGGCCGAGCGCACCGTGTCCGAAGCCAACGCCGAGGCCGAACGGCTCGTCTCCGAGGCCAGGGCAAGGGCCGAGCAGCTCGTCACCGACGCGCAGGCGGAGGCGGAACGCACCGTGTCCGCCGGTCAGGCCGAGTATCACGACCTGACCGAGCGCGCGCGCACCGAGTCCGAGCGCATGGTCCAGGCCGGCAGGGACGCCTACGACCGCTCCGTCGAGGAGGGCCGTGCCGAACAGGCCCGGCTCGTCGCCCAGACGGAGGTCGTGCAGGCGGCCCACGGTGAGGCGTCCCGCATCGTCGACGAGGCGCACGCCGAGGCCGACAAGCAGCGCGGCGACTGCGACGCCTACGTCGACGGCAAGCTCGCCGAGTTCTCCGAGTTGCTGTCGACGACGCTGCGCACCGTCGACTCCGGCCGTAACCACCT
The DNA here is from genome assembly GCF_024648885.1 of Prauserella salsuginis. Lineage (GTDB taxonomy): Bacteria > Actinomycetota > Actinomycetes > Mycobacteriales > Pseudonocardiaceae > Prauserella > Prauserella salsuginis. The sequence goes on from NZ_JANBBF010000011.1 coordinate 372,151, forward strand.
CCGCGGCAGCGGTGGTTACAACGGCTCCGGCGGTTCCGGTTACAACGGCTCGGGCTCCGGCTCGTACACCTCCGGCGCGGGTGGCCGCGGCTTCTACGACTTCCAATCCCACTGAGCGTTCGTGATCACCGGCATCGGTGCCCGTGCGAGCGTGTCGGGTGCCGCCGCCGGCCCGTCCGGGCCCGTCGGGTTCTGCCCGGCCGCCGGGGACGGGTCCGCGCTGCTCGCGTACGCTGGATTGACGGCCTCACGCCGGCCGGTGTGATCGCCGGCGCCGGTCGTTCCAACCTCCCTCGAACCGAGAAATCCGATGTCTGACGAACGTTCCCCGTATCCGAGCTCCGAACGTGCCGACCGCAACCCGTGGCTGGTCGACACGCACGAGCTGGGCCGCCGCCCCGGCGCCAGCCGGCCGCTGCAACGGGACATCCCCGTCACCGAGCCGCTGGGTGTGCCCGATGTGGTCACCGTGCCGTCCGGTGCGGCCATCGCCGTCGACCTGCTCATGGAGTCGGTCGTCGAAGGTGTGCTCGTCACCGGCTCGGCGAGCGCGTCGACCACCGGCCAGTGTTCGCGGTGTCTCGACCCGATCACCGGTGACGTGGCGATCGACGTCACGGAGCTGTTCGCCTATCCGGAGTCGACGACCGACGAGACGACCGAGGAAGACGAGGTCAGCCGGGTCGTTGACGATCGCATCGACCTGGAACCGGTGGTCAGGGACGCGCTCGTGCTCGCGCTGCCGTTGGTGCCACTGTGCAGCGACGACTGCGCCGGATTGTGCGCCGGATGCGGCGTGAAGTGGGCCGATCTCGAGCCCGGACACGGGCATGAGACGATAGATCCTCGGTGGGCCGCGCTCGTCGAGCGACTGCAGGACACGGAGGACGTCTCGGACGTCCCGAGTGACCGGGCAGAAGAAGGATCCGACGGCTCGGACCGGTGACACCGCACGTCGGTGCCGCATCCCACCCCGGAGTTCGAGCAAGCAGCTCGCGCGATCGCGGGCAGATTTTGATGAGGAGAATCAGCCGTGGCTGTCCCCAAGCGGAAGATGTCGCGCTCCAACACCCGCGCCCGCCGTTCGCAGTGGAAGGCGACGCCGGTGCAGCTCGTGGAGTGCTCCAACCGCGCCTGCAAGGCCAAGAAGCCGCAGCACGTCGCCTGCCCTGAGTGCGGTCAGTACGCCGGCCGGCAGGTCGTCGAGCCGGCCTGAGGTTTCGCGAGATGGGGGGTAAGGCACCGGCAGGCCCGGCTACGGATCCCGCACCGCTGCTCGAAGCGCTCGGTGTCGGCTTCGACAGCGAACTGCTGACGCTCGCGCTGACGCACCGCTCGTACGCGTACGAGAACGGTGGGCTGCTGCCGAACGAGCGGCTCGAGTTCCTCGGCGATGCGGTGTTGGGCCTGGTGGTGACCGATCACCTGTATCGCAAGCATCCCGATCTGCCGGAAGGGCAGTTGGCGAAACTGCGAGCGAGCGTCGTCAACATGCACGCGCTCGCGGGCGTCGCGCGTGAGCTCGGCGACGGTGGTCTCGGCACGTACCTGCTCCTCGGCAAAGGGGAGGAGCTGACGGGCGGCCGTGACAAGGCGAGCATCCTGGCCGACGGGCTCGAAGCCGTTATCGGCGCGACCTACATCGCGCACGGCATCGAGACCGCGCGTGAGCTCGTCCACCGGCTGTTCGGCCAGTTGCTCGAAGAGGCGCCGCTGCGCGGAGCCGGCCTGGACTGGAAGACCAGCCTGCAGGAGCTGACCGCGTCGGCGGGCCTCGGCGTGCCCGAGTACAAGGTCGAGGACACCGGGCCCGACCACCGCAAGGAGTTCACGGCCACGGTGTACGTGAGTGGCCGCGACCTCGGCAGCGGCAGCGGCACGACGAAGAAGGAAGGCGAGCAGAAGGCCGCCGAGACGGCGTGGCGTGCGCTGTCCGAGGAGCTCGACCTCGGCAACGAGTCGTCCTCCTGATCCCGTCCGGAGTCGCACGTGCCTGAGCTTCCCGAGGTAGAGGTCGTGCGTGCCGGTCTCGAACGGCACGTGGCGGGCCGGGTTATCGCCTCGGTCGACGTGCTGCATCCGCGGGCGATCCGCAGACACGTGCCGGGTGCCGACGACTTCGCGGGCAGGCTCACCGGCGTGAAGATCACCGCCGCGCGCAGGCGCGGGAAGTATCTGTGGCTGGATCTCGCCGACGGCGAGGCCATGCTCGCCCATCTGGGCATGAGCGGCCAGATGCTCGTTCAGCCGGCGTCGGCACCGGACGAGAAGCACCTGCGCGTGCGCATCCACTTCGCCGACGACGGCCCCGAGCTGCGGTTCGTCGACCAGCGCACCTTCGGCGGACTCGCACTCGACGACCTCATCGACGCCGACGGCACCCTCGTGCCCGCGAGCGTCGCCCACATCGGTCGCGACCCGATGGACCCGCGGTTCGACCTGGCCGCCGCGGTCGCGGGCCTGCGGCGCAGGCGCACCGAGATCAAACGGGCGCTGCTCGACCAGACGCTCGTCTCCGGTATCGGCAACATCTACGCCGACGAGGCGCTGTGGCGGGCGCGCCTGCACGGCGCGCGCCCCACCGAACGGCTCACCCGAGCGCAGGGCGAACTGGTGCTGACCGCCGCCAGCGAGGTCATGGCCGACGCGCTCGCCGCGGGTGGCACCTCGTTCGACGCGCTGTACGTCAACGTCAACGGCCGGTCCGGCTACTTCGAACGCTCGCTGGCCGTCTACGGCAGGGCGGGCCAGCCGTGCCGTCGCTGCGGCGCCGACATCCGCCGCGAAGCGTTCACCAACCGGTCCTCGTACTTCTGCCCGCGCTGTCAGCGCAGGCCCCGCCGGAGTCCCGCGGCCCGCTGAGCGTGTGCCGAGGCGGTGTCGACGGCCCGACGGTTACCGGCTGGACGTGCTCGAGCCGGTCGGTTCGGAACTCGGTCCGTCCGGAGTGGTGGTAGTCGTCGGCTCCGGTTCGGAGGACGTCGTTGTCGTCGTCGTGGTGGTCGACGAGGTGGTGCTCGACGTCGTCGGGTCCGGGTTGCCCGTCGGCTCCGGACCGGGGTCGTCCGGCTGGTCGTCGCGGGACGACGAGGACCGCTGCGGGTCGTCGGTCGTGGTGACGACGGTGGTCGTCGGTGTGCCGTCGGGGCCGATGCTGACCATGGTGCTCGTGGTCGACGTGGGCTCCGTCGAGGCGGGCACCGGCTTGCCGTCGACCATCACGGTCGTCGCGCCGGGCTCGGAACTGCCGGGGTCGGCCGTGGTGCTGTCGTTGCCCGCGTTGTCCACCTGGGAGCTGTCGTCGCCGTCTGCGGTGGCCTGGTCCCCGCCACCGGTCGTGACCTGGGCGAGCGCTCCGAAGGCGGTGGCCAGCACGAGGCCGCTCGCCGCCAGTGCGAGGTAGCCGGTGCGCTGCCAGCGTCCGGACGACTCGCGTGGGGGTGCGGTCTCGTCGTGCGAGGGGGCCATGCGGTTTCCTCCGACTCAGACAACCCGGATGGACGACGGCGGCACGCTATCACTGTCGGGTAAAGCCTGGGTGCGCGCAGGTGGGTAGGCCGGGTGGGCGGAGACTGCGCCGACGGGGCGCCATCATGGACGCGTGGGTGAAGGAGACGACACCGTGGGTACGGGCGAGACCGTGGATACGAACGACATCTCGCGGCCGGACGACTCGGCACGGGTGACCGCGTGGGTGCACGGAGCGGTGCAGGGCGTGGGGTTCCGGTGGTGGACCCGCAGCCGTGCGCTGGAGCTGGAACTGGTGGGAAGTGCGACCAACCTGCCGGACGGCAGGGTGCAGGTGGTCGCCGAAGGCTCGCGCGAGCGGTGCGAACGGCTGCTGGAGGCGTTGCGCGGCGGACAGCCGCCGGGCCGGGTGGATCATGTGGCGGAGCTGTGGGCCGAGCCGAAGGGCGGTCTGTCGGGGTTCGTCGAACGCTGACTCCCCGGACGCCGACCCCCTGAGTGCTGTTCTGGAGCGCTGATCTCGAGTCTGGAGCGCTGATCTCGAGCACCGGGGCACCGGGGGACTTGGACACCGGCGCACTTGGACGCCGGGCGCTTGGACACCGGGGCACTTGGGCGCTGAGATCGAGCACTGATGCCGGACACTGACGTCGGACACGCACATCGGGCGCTGCCGCCCGCGCGGCCCACGGTGTGACGCCTGTGGTCACGGGGCGAACTGTGCCGGTTGGGGCGGGTGAGGCGAAAGCGGCTGGTCGGCGGGCCTCGGCGGTCGCGATGCGGGTGCGGCCGAGGTGGGCCGCGCCGGGGCGTCGTCCGACGGCGCGCGAGGGCACCCGGGTAGCATTCACCGATCGGAGATCGCCCCGGATGTGAGCGAAAGGTCGACGCCGCGTGTACCTCAAGAGCTTGACGCTCAAAGGCTTCAAGTCGTTCGCGTCGGCGACCACGCTGCGGTTCGAACCAGGTATCACGTGCGTGGTCGGCCCGAACGGCTCGGGCAAGTCCAACGTCCTCGACGCGCTGCGCTGGGTCATGGGTACTCAGGGCGCCAAGGACCTGCGCGGCGGCAAGATGGAGGACGTCATCTTCGCCGGCACGTCGGGTCGCGCGCCGCTCGGCCGCGCCGAGGTCACCCTGACGATCGACAACGCCGACGGTGCGCTGCCGATCGAGTACTCCGAGGTGTCGATCACCCGGCGGATGTTCCGGGACGGCGCCAGCGAGTACGAGATCAACGGCAGCGGGTGTCGGCTGCTCGACATCCAGGAACTGCTGTCGGACTCCGGTATCGGCCGCGAGATGCACGTCATCGTCGGACAGGGCCAGCTGTCGGAGATCCTGCAGGCCAAGCCCGAGGAGCGCCGAGCGTTCATCGAGGAGGCCGCGGGTGTGCTCAAGCATCGCAAGCGCAAGGAAAAGGCCGTGCGCAAACTCAATGCGATGCAGGGCAACCTGGACCGGCTCAACGACCTGACGACGGAACTGCGCAGGCAGCTCAAACCGCTCGGCAAGCAGGCGGAGATCGCGCGCAAGGCGCAGACCGTCCAGTCGGAGCTGCGCGACGCGAAGCTGCGCCTCCACGCCGACGATCTGGTGACCCAGCGGGAGGCGATCGCCAAGGAGGAGGCCGACGAGAACGCCGCGCGTGCCCGCCGGGCCGAGGTGGAGCAGGCGCTGGAGGTCGTCAGTTCCGAGCAGGCGGACCTGGAGCGCTCGCTCGCCGAGGACGCGCCGATGCTGCAGGCGGCGCAGGACACCTGGTACAAGCTGTCGTCGCTGGCCGAGCGGCTGCGCGGCACGGTGCGACTGGCCGTGGAGCGGCAGCGGCACCTGTCGGAGGAGATCGACACCGGCGGCACCGGCCGGGACCCGGAGGAACTACTCGCCGAGGCCGAGGAAGCCGCCGAGCGCGAGGAAGAACTCAACGAGGCCGTCACCGAGGCCCGCGCCGCGTTGTCCGACGCGACCGAACGTCGCGAGCATCTGGAACGGGTGGTGCAGGAGGCCGAGCGCGCCCACATGGCCGCGGTGCGCGCCATCGCCGACCGGCGGGAGGGCATCGCGAAGCTGTCCGGCCAGGTGGAGGCGCTGCGCAGCAAGAACAACGCCACGGCCGACGAGGTCGAGCGGCTCACCAGCGCGATCGAGGAGGCCGAAGCCCGTGCGGAGGCCGCCGCCGAGGAGCTGGAGGCCGCCCGTGCCGAGGGCGGGGTCGAGGACTCCGACGACGCCGGCCTGCAGGAACGCCACGAGCGCGCTGTGGCGGCTGCCGAGGCCGCTAAGCAGCGGGTCGACGAACTGGTCAAGGCCGAGCGCAGCGCCGAGCGGGACATCGCGTCCGAGAAGGCCAGGGTCGATGCGCTCTCGATGGGCCTGAGCCGCAAGGACGGCGCGGGTGCACTGCTCGGCGCGACGGACGAGCTGCCGGGCCTGCTGGGGTCGGTCGCGGCGCTGCTGACCGTCGAAACCGGGTTCGAAGTCGCCTTGGCGGCGGCACTGGGACCGGTCGCCGACGCCGTGGCCGTGTCCGCGGGTGAGGAAGCCCTGTCGGCGCTGCGGTACCTCAAGGACAACGAATCCGGCCGTGCTGGTCTGTTGCTCGGCGGTGCCCGCGGCTCGGTGGACACGTCGGCGTGGCCCGCGCTGCCCAGCGGTGCGCGGTGGGCCCGCGAGGTCGTGACGGCGCCGGACGCGTTGCGGCCCGCCGTCGAGCGCGCACTGGACCGCGTCGCGGTGGTCGAGACCCTGGACGACGCGCGTGAGCTGGTGCTCGCCGAGTCCGGGATCACGGCCGTCACCCGGGACGGCGACGTGCTGGGTGACCACTGGGCCGTGGGCGGATCGGCCAAGGACGAGAGCGTCATCGAGGTGCAGGCCGCCGTCGACGAGGCGCAGGACCGGCTGGCCGCCGCCGAGCGCGCCCTGGAACGGGCGTCCTCCGAACTGGAGGGCGCGCGCGCCGAGCAGGAGGATCGCCAGGCCGAGGTCACCGCGGCGAAGGACGCGCTGGGCGAGGCGAAGGTCCGCAAGGCCCGATCCACCGAGCGGCTCAGCAGCCTGGAACAGACCGCGCGGTCGGCCGAGTCCGAGGTGGAACGGCTGCGGAATCAGCGCGCGAAGGTGGAGCAGAGCCGCGAGGAGATGCTGACGCAGCTCGCCGAGCTCGAGGATCGCCTGGCCGCGGTGTCGGAACAGCCCGTGGAGGAGGACCCCGACACCTCGGAACGCGACGAGGCAGCCGAATCGCTCACCGAGGTGCGGCAGGAAGAGGTCGACGCGCGGTTGGCGCTGCGAACCGCCGAGGAACGCGCCCGGAGCATCGCGGGCAAGTCGGACGCGCTGGTGCGGGAGGCCGAGGCCGAGCGGCAGGCGCGGGAACGTGCCGAGCAGGCGCGCATCGCCCGCGAGCGCGGCGCGGCGATCGCCGAGGCGGTCGCCAGCGGCGGTGAGGTGGCGCTCGACCGTATCGAGACCTCGTTGCAGCGCGCCGCCGCCGAACGGGACGCGGTGAAGGCCCGCCGGGAAGAGCGTGAGACGGCGCTGACGCAGGTGCGCGGCAAGGTCAAGGAGCTGACCGGGGAGTTGGAGAAGCTCACCGACGCGGTGCACCGGGACGAGGTCGCGCGCGCCGAACAGCGGCTCCGACTGGAACAGCTCGAAGTGAAGATCACCGAGGAGTTCGGCATCGGGCTGGACGACCTGGTCGCCGAGTACGGGCCGCACGTCGACGTGCCGCCCGGCGCGGGCGAGTTGGCCGAGTACGAAGCCGCCAAGGAACGCGGCGAGACGGTCGCCGAGCCGCAGCCGATCCCGTACGACAGGCCCACGCAGGAGCGCCGTGCCAAGCGCGCGGAGAAGGATCTCGCACAGCTCGGCAAAGTCAACCCGCTCGCCCTCGAGGAGTTCGCCGCGCTGGAGGAACGCTACAAGTTCCTGTCGACCCAGCTCGAAGACCTCAAGGACACCCGCAAGGATCTGCTGCAGGTGATCCAGGAGGTCGACGACAAGATCCTCGAGGTGTTCAGGAGCGCCTACGAGGACGTCGCGCGGGAGTTCGAGACCGTGTTCTCGGTGCTGTTCCCCGGCGGCGAGGGCCGCATGGTGCTCACCGAGCCCGAGGACATGCTGGCCACAGGGGTCGACGTCGAGGCCCGCCCGCCGGGCAAGAAGGTCAAGCGGCTCTCGCTCCTGTCCGGTGGCGAGAAGTCGCTGGTCGCGGTCGGGATGCTGGTGGCGATCTTCCGTGCCCGCCCGTCGCCGTTCTACGTGATGGACGAGGTCGAGGCCGCACTGGACGACACGAACATGCGCAGGCTGATCGGCCTGCTGGAGCAGCTGCGCGACAGCTCCCAGCTCATCGTCATCACGCACCAGAAGCCCACGATGGAGATCGCCGACGCGCTGTACGGCGTCAGCATGCAGGGCGACGGCATCACGAAGGTCATCTCGCAGCGCATGCGCACCGACACGGGTGAGCCGGAACCGGATTCGTCGGACCGCGACCAGGCCGAGCCCATCGAGGCCTGAACCGCAACGGCCTGTGGGGACCGCGGGCGGGCGTCGCGGGCCGTCAGCGCCGGCGGCGGGCGAAGACGACAGCGCCAGGCACGTCCTCGTCCGGCCGCAGGATCAGCTCGGCGTCGATCGTGAACCCCGCGTCGCGGAGCAGACCCGCGACCGCGTCGGGCCTGCGGTCGTGGCTGTCGACGTTGACCGGTCGGCCCGTGTAGCCCTCGGATGTGTGCCGGATGCCGTCGCCGACGTGGAAGCCGACCAGGACGGGGCCCCCGGGGCGCACCACGCGGTGGAACTCGTCGAACACGCCGGGCAGGGCGTGGTCGGGCACGTGGATCACGGACCAGAACGCGAGCACCCCCGCGACGGCACCGCCGGCGAGGTCGAGGTCGGTCATGGTGCCGACGTCGAAGCGCAGGTGGGGGTAGGTGCGCCGGGCGAGGGCGACCATCTCGGGGGAGAGGTCGATGCCGAACGCGTCCACTCCCGCCTCGTGGAGGTGATCGGTGACGTGGCCCGGTCCGCAACCGACGTCGGCGACCGGGCCGCCTCCGCACTCGTGCACCGCTTCGACGAACACCGCCAGGCTCGCCCGCAGGTGCGGCATCTCGTCGAGCAGCCCGCGCACCTTGTCGGCGTATCCGGACGCGTCGGTGTCGTACGAGGAGCGGGTGTCGGACAGCCAGGCGTCGGCCATGAGGTGAACGGTAGTCGCTGCGCGGGCGGGCGGCCGGGCGCCGAACCGGTGGCGGCCGTCCGGGTGCGGGCGCGCGAAGGCCGGCGGGCGAACCGATCACCCGCCGGCCTTCGCCGTCGTGGTACCCGCCGGTGCTAGACGGGTTCCTCCTCCTGCGTCTCCATCTCGGCCGCGCGCGGGTCGGGGCCGCTGTGCCGCAGCGACAGTAGGCCGCCGATGACCAGCGTGACGACCACGCCGAGCGGCACGTACCAGGGGAAGGCCAGGCCGACCTCCTCACCGTCCACGGTGAACGTGACACCCAGGACGAACACGGCGGCCACGACGACGGTGCACGCGAACGCGATGATCGCGTCGGTCTGCCGTGCCTTCTTGACGATCATGCCGAGGAAGAACGCGCCGAGCAGCGCACCGTAGGTGTAGCTGGCGATGCTCAGTCCGAGTTCGACGACCGGGGTGTCGGTGCTGGTGAACATCGAGGCGAACACGACGAACACGACCGCCCAGATGATCGTCCAGATCCGCGCCTGCTTGAGCATCACCGCGTCGGACATCTTCTTCTTCGTGAACCGCTCGTAAAGGTCGGCGATCGTCGACGTCGACAGCGAGTTCAGCGACGAGGAGATCGTCGACATGGCGGCGGAGAGGATGCCGGCGATGAGGATCCCGGACAGCCCGACGGGCAGTTCCTCGAGGATGAACCTGGGGAACAGGTCGTCCGGGTTGGCCAGGCCCAGCGCGTCGATGCTCTGCCCGCCGTAGAACGAGAACAGCATCGCACCGACCAGCAGGAACACCGCGAACTGGAAGAACACCACGACACCACTGGCGATCACGGCCTTCTGGCTGTCACGCACGTTCTTGCACGCCAGCAGGCGCTGCACCATCAGCTGGTCGGCACCGTGCGAGGCCATCGCGAACAGCGCACCGCCGACGACCGCGGTGATGAACGCGTACTGGTCGGTGATGATGTCGGAGCCGAACTCGAAGAGCTGGAACTTGCCCGCGTCGGCGAGCTCGCCGAACCAGCCGCTGGGCAGCTGGCCCGCCAGCACGAAGATCGCGGCGATGGCGCCGAGCACGTAGATGGCCATCTGGACGACGTCGACCCAGATGACGGCGCGGATGCCGCCGAAGTAGGTGTAGATGACCGCCACGAGCGCGATCGCGGCGATCACGACCCAGTACGACACGTCGAGGCCGATCCCGTCGAGCACGAGTTTGACCGGGATGGCCGTGGCGAACAGGCGAACGCCGTCCGCGAGCAGACGGGTGACCAGGAACGTCACCGAGGCGGTGCCCTGCAGTCCGCCACCGAAGCGCTTGCCGAGGAAGCCGTACGCGCTGACGAAGCCGCCTGCGTAGTACTTGGGTAGCAGCACGAATGCGACGACGACGCGGCCGATGAGGTAGCCGATCGCCAGCTGTAGATACGTGATGTTGCCGAGGTAGGCAACGGTCGGCACGCTCAGCACGGTCAGCGTCGAGGTCTCCGTGGCGACGACCGAGAAGGTGACCGCCCACCAGGGCACCTTCCGGCTGCCGACGAAGTAGTCGTTCGACGATCGCTGCTTCCCGCTGAGCAGGATGCCCAGGATGGGCGTTCCCACCAGGAAGATCGCGATGATCGCGAGGTCCAGTGCGCGCATTGGTCTCTCCTACCGTGTCTCGCGCGAGTTGGCCACCCTCAGCCGCGAAATCGGCGACGTCGGTGGGGTCGGAAGGGCGAGCCGTCGCTCACCAGGGGTGATGCTGCCGAGGACGCGTGGCCCGCGGGCGCCGGTGGCGCTGGGAACATTGCCCGCGGCGCCGTGCCACGACAGCCAGCCGAGCACGGCCGTCAGGTAGGCCTCCTTCGCGTCGGCGGGCAGCCCCAGCTCGTCGCTCCTGTGGACGACGAGACGGCGGCCCAACGCGCGCATCAGGGTCGGGTTGTGCACCCCGCCGCCCGAGGCGTACACGGTCGTGGCGCCGTGGCGGGCGCAGGCGTCGGCGATGGTGACGGCCGTGAGCTCGGTCAGCGTCGCCAGCAGGTCGGTGTCGCCGACCTGGGGCAGGCCGCCGAGTGCCGCGGCGAGGTATGTGCTGTGGAAATGCTCCTTGCCCGTCGACTTCGGCGGCGGGGCCGCGTAGTAAGGATCCGCGAGCAGCCGCTCGAGCAGGTCGGTGCGGACCGTGCCGGCCGCGGCGAGCGCACCGTCGACGTCACTGCGGGCGGCGCCGCCGGTGACCTGGGCGGCCGCGAGGTCGAGCAGCGCGTTGCCGGGGCCGGTGTCGTAGGCGAGCACGTCGCCGACCGCGCCGGAGCCGTCGTCGGAGTTGTTGCCGGAGCCGCCGGGCGGCACGACGGTGATGTTGCTGATGCCGCCGATGTTCAGTGCGACCGTCGGGGATCCCGCCCGGTCGGCGACCGTGCGCAGCAGCAGCGCGTCGAGCGTGCTCGCGAGCGGCGCGCCGTGACCACCGGCGGCGACGTCGCGCACCCGCAGGTCGGAGACGACGGGACGGCCGGTGCGCTCGGCGATCCAGGCGGGTTGGCCGAGCTGCAGCGTGCCGAGTGCCCGGCCCTCGTCGATCCAGTGGAAGACCGTCTGGCCGAGCGAGGCGACCACGTCGACGGGGCCGGCATGTGCCTCGGCGTGGCTGACGGCGTCGGCGAACTCCTGGCCGACGTGGGTGTCGAGTTTGGCGAGTTCTTCGGCGCTGCACGGTGCGGGCGGCAGCGCGGCGAGCAGTCGTGCCCGCAGCTCGTCGGGGTAGGGCAGCTCCCACTGGCCACACGGCGTGAGGACGAGCTCGCCGTCCGACTCGGCCAGTTCGGCGATGGCGACGTCGATGCCGTCCACGGAGGTGCCGGACAGTAATCCGGCGATACGGAGCGAAGGGGACACGGGAGTGGTCTAGTCCAATCAGCTGGTCTGTGCAACACGTTCGGTGGGTACCTGGCCTAGATCTATGCGAGACCGTTAACTTCCCACGCCGCGAGCCCTGACGCACCGTCCGACGCCCGGAGCGTTGCGCCGAGCGTCGAGCCGGGCGTCCGGGTTCGGCGCTACCGCGCTCCGGACGGACCCGGGCCGGTGGAGACGGGCCGGCCGGGGCGCGGGGCGAGCCGTGTCAACCGGATCGGAGGCCAGTGGGAGGATGGCGGCGTGTCGAGCACAGCCGTGATCTGGATCGTTGTCGTTGTGGCCGCCCTGCTGGCGGTCGCCCTCGTCGTGGGGCTGACCCTGTCCCGCAGGCGCAAGATCAGCCTGGAGCAGGACCAGGAGAAGCAGGTCCCGAAGGGCGGCGGGTACCAGGCAGGGGGCGGCATCTCGCTCGCACCCGGCGGGGAGGGCGCCACCACCCGGCCGTCGGACGCGCCCTCCCATCCGGTCGAGGAACGCACCGAGGTCGACGGCCAGCCCGGGGTCGGCGACGACGCATCCGTGCCGCGTGATGCACCGCGTCGCGACATCGTCGACGTCGGACTGCCGGACACCGAGCAGGAACCGGCGTCCACCGGCACCGCGGAGCCGGCCCCGGACACCGTGCGCGCCGACGACACAGCGACGGCCGCTCCAGGCACGACCACCCCGGACACGCCTGCCCCGGACACGGCGCCCGCGGAGCCGGCCGAAGCTCCGAAGACGGGCGAGCCCACGCCGGCCGCCCCGGAGCCGGCCGCCCCGGAAGCCGAGGCACCGAAGACCGCAGCGCCGGAGCCGGAGCCGGAGACCGAGGTCGAGGAGCCCGAGCCCGCCTCGGGTCGTATCGAACGGCTGCGGGGACGGCTGTCGAAGTCGCGGTCGGCACTGGGGCAGGGGCTGCTCGGTCTGCTGGGCGCGGGCGACCTCGACGAGGACTCGTGGGAAGAGATCGAGGACACGCTGCTCGTCGCCGACCTGGGCGCGTCGACCACGACCGAGATCGTCGAGAGGCTGCGTGAGGAACTGTCGGCCCGCGGCGTGCGGACCTCCGACGACGCGCGGGCGGCGCTGCGCGACGTGCTCATCGAGACGCTGTCGCCGGAGGCCGACCGTTCGGTGCGGGCGCTGCCGCACGAGGTGGACGGTGCGAAGCAGCCCGCCGTCGTCCTGGTCGCGGGTGTGAACGGCACTGGCAAGACCACCACGACCGGCAAGCTCGCGCGCGTGCTCGTGGCGCAGGGCAGGCAGGTGCTGCTGGGGGCCGCCGACACGTTCCGTGCGGCCGCCGCCGACCAGCTGGAGACCTGGTCGCAGCGGGTCGGCGCCGAGGTGGTGCGCGGTAAGGAAGGTGCCGACCCGGCCTCGGTCGCGTTCGACTCCGTCAAGCGTGGCGTCGACGCGGGTGTCGACGCTGTCCTGGTCGACACCGCGGGCAGGCTGCACACGAAGACCGGCCTGATGGACGAGCTCGGCAAGGTCAAGCGCGTCGTCGAGAAGCAGGCGAAGGTCGACGAGGTGCTGCTCGTGCTCGATGCGACGACGGGGCAGAACGGTCTGGCGCAGGCGCGGGTGTTCTCCGAGGTCGTCGACGTCACCGGCGTGGTGCTGACCAAGCTCGACGGCACGGCCAAGGGGGGAATCGTGTTCCAGGTGCAGCGCGAGCTCGGCGTGCCCGTCAAGCTCGTCGGTCTCGGTGAAGGGCCGGACGACCTGGCACCGTTCGAACCCTCGGCGTTCGTTGACGCCCTGCTGGGCTGAGCACGACCGACGTCACGGCCGCGCCCGGAACCGGCGCCGTGTGACGGAAGCCTGATATGTCGTGGTTCGGCCCGCTGTGCGGGTCGTGGTCTTCGCCCGGCCGAACCGGGCGGCGCCGGGAGAATCCTGCCCGACCCGGTTGCGGGTGGGCGTCACCTGTCGAGGAGTGCCTGTCATGTCCCGTCTGGCCCGTGTCGTCTTCGTGCCGGTCGCCTGCGCGGCGCTGGCGTTGACAGGGTGCTCGTTCGAGTTCTCCGTCGGGTCGACGGTCGGCAAGGACGAGCTCGAGAAACAGGTCATGGGCGCCCTGTCCGAACAGGACCGGCGTCCGAAGGACGTGACCTGCCCCGACGACCTCGAACCGGAGGTCGATGCGACGACGACGTGCACCTCGACCGGGCAGGACGGTGTCCAACGCGATGCGAAGGTGACGGTCACCGAGGTCGGCGAGGACGACCGGGTTCAGTTCGACGTCGTACTCTCGGGCGGTGACGGTGACGGGCAGGCCGGCGGCGACCGGTCCACGGCACCCGACGCCACGCCGGCAGGCGACGACGGCCGGGCGTCCGACGCGCCCGCCGGCGACGAGATCGACCGGGCCGTGCTGGCGCGGGAGGCTGCTCGGTCGCTCAGCCGCGAGGCCGGGCAGCACCTCGGTGAGGTCGGATGCCCGGAACACGTCGAAGCGACGGTGGGCGCCAGCACGCGCTGCGTGCTCACTAACCCGGCGGGAACCCGGTTCGGCGTCACCGTCGAGGTGACCGAGGTCGACGCGGAAACGCAGAACGCGAACTTCCACGTCCAGGTCGACGCGCAGCCGCTGAGTGGCGGTCGCTGACCGGGCGGAGCACGTCAGCCGGCCGAACTGAGGCGGGCGCGGCGATGCGGCGGATACGCCGCTGGTAGCTGCTGCTCGTGTGTGACCTGTAACACCGATGTGTCAGGGAACGAGAAGCGCACATGTGCGGTCTGACCGAAACATGAGGTTTCGGCATCCCGCCGGAGCCGCCGCCCTCAGGAGATCGTCATGCCCCGCGTGTCGCGCGCTCCGGCCCTGTCGGTTGCCGGCGTTTCCGTTCTCGGGCTGACGGCGTGTTCGGCGCACGTCGAGACGGACGAGCTGGAGAAACAGGTGGCGACGACACTCGTCCAGCGGGGCGACGTGGAGGTCGACAGCGTGCACTGCCTCGAGGAGCTCGACGCAGAATCGGATGCCACGACAGCGTGCAGTGTGACCGTCAAGGGTGGACGGAAGCTCACGGCGAACGTCACGGTGACCGACACCGGAGGTGACCTCGTCCAGTTCATGATCGATACCGAGTAGTGCGCCTCGCCGTAGCCGTCCGCCCACTCCGCGTCAGGCCCCGCGGATGCGCGCACACGCGCGGGCACGGATTCGGACCCGATTGCGGTGCGGCACAGTCCTCAGGACGCCCTCGTTTCTGCCCTCTCGTTTCTGCACTGAAGGAGACCCATGTCCACGACCGCTCGTTTCGTTGCTGCAGCTGCCGCCTGTCTGACGTTGGGGCTGGCCGCGTGCTCCGCCGAAGTGTCGGTCTCCACGGGCCCGCAGATCGAACAGGGTGAGCTCGAGAAACAGCTGCTGGCGTCGGTGACGGCGGAGGTCGGACAGCGACCGAAGGATCTCACGTGCCCGGGTGACGTCGATGCCGAGAAGGGCGCGAGGACCGAATGCACCCTGGTTGCCCCGGACGGAACCGCCGCGCCGGTGTCGGTGACCGTGACGCGTGTCGACGCCGACTCCGGTGATTTCGGGGTCGACTGGGAGGTCGGTCAGCCGGAATCGGCCACCGCCGACTCTTGATTCGGGCGCAGGCCGCTCGCGGTCCGAAGTAGACGGCGGCCTCGGCCCGCCGGTGCGACGGCCCGGCCTCGCGACGACAACCCGCTCCGGCCGGACGTGTATTCGTCATGTCGGATTGCGGCGCGGTGCGAGATTGCGGCGCGGTGCGAGATTGCGGCGCTGTGTGGATTGCGGCGCTGTGTGGATTGCGGCGCTGTGTGGATTGCGGCGCTGTGTGGATTGCGGAGCCGCGGGGGATGAGATGCCGTGTGGGATGGGACACCACGTAGCAACGGAACGCGCCGGGCGACTGTGAAGTCGGAGTGAAGTATGAGGCTGCGGCTGTCCGGCCGGAGCTCCCTTCACGTCTTCAGGAGATCGTCATGCCCCGCGTGTCCCGTGTTCTTGCACTGTCCGTCCTCGGCGTCGCCGTGTTCGGACTGGCCGGGTGCTCGATGTACGTCGAGAAGGACGACCTCGAGGAGCAGGTGTCGTCGTCGATCTCGCAGCAGGGCATGCCGGTGGACAGCGTCGACTGCCCCGACGATCTGGACGGCGAGGTGGACGCCACGACGACGTGCACGGTGACCGTGCAGGGCGGTACCGAGGTCAAGACCGATATCACCGTGACCAGTGTCGACGGTGACGAGGTTCGCTTCGACATCACGCCGCAGCAGACCGCGGGGGAGTGAGGGCGCCGGCCGCTCATCACTGACGACGGCGGGCGCCGGGACATCCGGCGCCCGCCGTCGTCGTATGCACGCCCGGCGCCGGTCGCGGTGTGGGCCGGCAGTGGTGTCGGCCGGGTGGTGTGGGCCGGGCGTGGTGTGGACCTGAGCGTGGCCCGCCGGTGCCGCGCCGCCGCGGCGTCACCCCGGTAGTTGTTTCGCCAGGGCCTCGGCGGTGCGCTGGACAGTCGGGGCAATGCGCACGACGGCGTCCTTGGTCAGCCTGCCCTCCGGTCCGGACACCGAGACCGCGGTCGGGGTCGGCGTGCCGGGAACCGGTACCGCTATGCACCGCACGCCCAATTCCTGTTCGCTCTCGTCGAGCGCGTACCCCTGTCGGGCGATCTCGGCGAGGTGTGCCAGGAACGCCTCGACGTCGGTGTGCGTGTGCTCGGTGTAGGCGGGCATGCCGGTCCGGTCGAGGAGGGCACGGACCTCGTCGGTCGGCAACTGCGCCAGGATCGCCTTGCCGACGCCCGTGCCGTGGGGCAGCAGTCGCCTGCCCACCTCGGTGAACATTCTCATGGAGTGTTTCGAGGGCGCCTGGGACACGTAGACGACCTCGTCGCGTTCCAGGACGGCCAGGTTGGCCGTCTCGCCGATCTCGTCCACCAGTTCGGCCAGCAGTGGCCGTGCCCAGGTGCCGAACTGCAGGCTCGCCTGTTCGCCCAGTCGGATCAATCGTGCCCCGAGGGCGTAACGCCGGTTCGCGTTCTGCCGTACGTAGCCGCAGGCTACGAGGGTGCGGATCAACCGATGGATCGTCGGCATGGGCAGCCCCGACGACGTCGCCAGCTCGGACAGACTCGCTTCGCCCCCGGCGTCCGCGAGCCGTTCCAGCAGCTCGAACGCCCGCTCGAGGGACTGCACTCCACCGCTCGTGGCCACCATGACTCCTTTCACCCTCGCTGCAGGGTTGCTCACATTGAGCTTCCGTAATGTAGAAACTATAGTCCGACATATAGAAGATCGATGCTCAACGACGTTCCCTGAGGTGTTCCATGTCTGATGTTCGTGTGCTCGGCGACGCGATCGAGCGCGGCGACGAAGTGCTGACGCAGGAGGCACTCGACTTCGTGGCCGGCCTGCACGAGAACTTCGCGGCCACTCGTGACCAGCTGCTGGAGGCTCGTAAGCAGCGCCGCGAGGAGGCCAAGCGCACCGGACGCCTGGACTTCCTGTCCGAGACCAAGCAGGTTCGCGAGTCCGACTGGCAGGTCGCCGACGCTCCGCCCGCGCTGCGCGACCGCCGTGTGGAGATCACCGGCCCGACCGAGCGCAAGATGACGATCAACGCGCTCAACTCCGGTGCCAAGGTGTGGCTCGCCGACCTCGAGGACGCGAACACGCCGCACTGGAGCAACGTCGTGAACGGGCAGATCAACCTGTCCGACGCGATCCGCGGCACGATCGAGCTCGAGTCGAACGGCAAGCACTACGCGCTGCGCGACGACGTGGAGCACGCCACCATCGTCGTCCGCCCGCGCGGCTGGCACCTCGACGAGCGCAACCTCGAGTTCAACGGCCGCAAGGGGGTCGGCGCGCTCGTCGACTTCGGCCTGCACTTCTTCCACAACGCGAAGGAACTGCTCGCCCGCGGCAAGGGGCCGTACTACTACCTGCCGAAGATGGAGAGCCACCTCGAGGCGCGGCTGTGGAACGACATCTTCACCCACGCCGAGAAGGCGCTCGGCGTGGAGCACGGCACCATCCGGGCCACGGTGCTGATCGAGACCATCCCCGCCGCGTTCGAGATGGAGGAGATCCTCTACGAACTGCGCGAGCACGCCTCGGGCCTGAACGCGGGCCGCTGGGACTACCTGTTCAGCGTCATCAAGTACTTCCGCGACGCGGGTGAGAAGTTCGTCCTGCCGGACCGCAACGCCGTCACCATGACCGCTCCGTTCATGCGCGCCTACACCGAGCTGCTCGTGCGCACGTGCCACAAGCGCGGCGCCTTCGCCATCGGCGGCATGTCGGCGTTCATTCCCAGCAAGGACCCCGAGGTCGCCGAGAACGCCACGAAGAAGGTGCACGCCGACAAGTCGCGCGAGGCCGGCGACGGCTTCGACGGTTCGTGGGTCGCCCACCCCGGCATGGTCGGACTGTGCAAGGAAGAGTTCGACAAGGTCCTCGGTGACAAGCCGAACCAGCTCGACCGCCTTCGCGAGGACGTGTCCGTCACCGCCGACCAGCTCCTCGACGTGGCCGCGACCGACGCGCAGTGCACCGCCGCCGGCCTGCGGGGCGCCGTGGACGTCGGCGTGCGCTACATCGCCTCCTGGTTGGGCGGTAACGGTGCCGCCGGTATCCACAACCTCATGGAGGACGCTGCGACCGCCGAGATCTCCCGGTCGCAGGTGTGGCAGTGGGTGCAGAACAGCGTCGTGCTCGCCGACACCGGGGCGACCGTGACCCGCGAGCTCGTGCGCTCCGTGCTCGACGAGATCAAGGGCGAGCTGGCCGACGAGATCCCGTCCGACCTGCTCCAGCCCGCGGTCGAGCTGTTCGAGGAGGTCGCGCTCGCCGACGAGTTCGCCGACTTCCTGACGCTGCCCGCCTACGAGCGGATCAAGTAAGTGACCGCCGGCCGGCTCACCGAGGACGTCTACGCGCGCATCGACGCCTCACTCGCGGCGTCCGACGCCCGTGTGGCAGCCGCCTATCCCGGTGAGCCGGCCGGACGGCAACCCGTTCACACCGTCTACGTCCCCGCGGGCCGTTACCACGCCGGGTTGGCGGGCCAGTGGGGCACTCGTGCCCTCGACGTCCTGACGTCCCACGAGCTGCCCGCGACCGACGACGTGCTCGCACGGGTGCGCACCAAACTCGCGTCGGAACCGATCGAAGACCTGCGCATCGACTTCGAAGACGGTTACGGCAACCCCGGCGACGACGTCGAGGACGCCGAAGTCGTGCGCTGCGGACGGGAACTCGCGTCCGAAGTGGCCGGTCGCGGCGACCCCGACAGCGGCCCCGTCGCGCCGTTCTGCGGTATCCGGTTCAAGAGCTTCGAGGTCGGCACCCGCCGCCGCGGCATGCGCACTCTCGACCTGTTCCTCGAAGCGCTCGGCGGTCCGCCGCCCGGCTTCGTCGTCACGCTGCCGAAGGTCACCGACGTCGACCAGGTCACCGCCGCCGCGGACGTGCTCAGCGAGCTGGAGAAGGTCCACGGGCTCGCCGTCGGGACGCTGCGGTTCGAGGTGCAGGTCGAGACCACCCAGTCGGTGTTGCGGGCGGACGGCACCGTCGCGTTGCCCGCCATCGTGCAGGCCGCCAACGGCCGCTGCAGCGGGCTGCACTTCGGCACCTACGACTACAGCGCGAGCCTCGGCATCGCGGGCGCGTACCAGAGCATGGACCACCCGGCCGCCGACTTCGCCAAGCAGTTCATGCAGGTCGCGGCCGCCGGCCGGGGTGTCCGGCTGTCCGACGGGTCGACCAACCGCCTACCGGTGGGCGAGGCCGTAGCCGACGGGTGGGCCGAGCATCTGCGATTGGTACGCCGGTCCCTCGAACGCGGCTTCTACCAGGGCTGGGACCTGCATCCGCACCAGCTGCCCAGCCGGTTCGCCGCCACCTACGCGTTCTTCCGCGAGAACCTCACGTCCGCCGCCGACCGGCTGCGCGCCTACGTCGGGGACGTCGACGGAGCGGTGCTCGACGAGCCCGCGACCGCCCAGGCACTCGCGACGTACGTGCTACGCGGCCTCGACTGCGGCGCCGTCGACGAGACCGAACTGGACGGTGGACTGGACCGGCGAGCACTGTCCCGGTTGGCCGCGCGCGCGGGTTGACCGCCGGCATACGGACGCGCGTGTCCTGCGTTCAAGAGCCCGTGTTGCAGATTCCGGGGCCCGTGTTCCGCATTCAGGGGCCCGTGTTGCGGTTTCCGGGCGCGTGTTGTGCAAACGGGGTTCGTGTTGTGGTTTCCGGGGCTCGTCGCCCTCGCCGGGCGGGCAGTTCTCCGGGATCAGGTGGAACTCCGCGTCATCGCCGCCGTGTGGCCGCGTGTATCACGCGGTCTTCAAAGCGCACGGTGTCGTCGGTGTGCGGCTGTTTCGTGTGCCTGCGTACTCGGTAGGTGTGCTGCTCGGGCTCGTTGGTGACAAGCCGGCACGCAGTTGATGATCTCGATATGGGTGGGTGCCTCCGCGCTCGGTGCGGATCACCACGAACAACACGCCGATCCGAGTAGGTCCTCCGGTGGTCCACCGTGACGCTCCACAGTGGTCCGCCATGGGGTGATGCCGCCGGGTGTACTCCCTCACGTTGACAGTCCTCCCGAAGCGCCCGGCCATCACGGTTGACGTCGTCCCCGAGTTGGCACTGTTCGGCACGACGACCGAAATCGGCACCGCGATATCGGCACTATTGGGTGAAGTTATTCGTACTGGTGTTCGGTAGTGTTGGTGGGGTGCTTGGTACTGGGGACATGGTCGCGGCTGCGCGTTCGCTGCGGGAGCAGCGGGCGCGGGTCGATGCTGCCGAGGTCGAGTTTCTCGCCGCGGTGGACACTGGTCCGGCCGAACGGCGGGGGCTGGCCGAGACGTTGGCACCCGAACTACGTATGTCGCCCCAGGAAGTCGAGGCACGGATCCAGGCAGCAGTGGACCTGGCCAGCCGGATGCCGCAGATGCTGACGGCCATGCGCCATGGGTTGACCGACGGCTACGGGGCGCGCCGGGTGCTGCGGGTGACCGCACCGTTGTCCGACGCTCACGCCCGGCGGGTGGACGAGCTGTTGGCCGATAAGCTGACGGATGCGCCGGTGTCGACGTGGCAGCCGGGCAACCTGGCCCGTCACGCGGCACGGCTGGTGCAGCGCGTCGATCCGGGCGGGCAGACGGCCCGCGCCCGCACTGCCGACGAGGACCGCAAACTCCAGCTCGATCACGGCGAGCACGCCCAATCACGCCTGACCGTCGACCTGCGCTCCGAAGTGGCCTCGGCGTGTTACGCCCGAGTCGATGCCATGGCCCGCCGACTGCGTCGAGGCGGCGAGACCCGCACGTTGGAGCAGTTGCGGGCCGATGTCACCGCCGACCTGCTACTCGGCAACGACCCCGGTGTTCAGGTGCCGCAGGCGGCGGCGCAGGTGTATGTGCACCTGCCGGTCGACGCGGCCCTGTCCATCAGCGACACCGGCTGCGAACTCGACGGCTACGGCCCCATCCCCGCCCCCATCGCCCGGGAGATCATGACCGGTCCGGAAAGCGTGTGGCGGGCGGTGTTGTGCGACTCGGCCACGGGCGAGCCGCTCGACCTTGGCCGGACCCGGCGCCGACCGACGGCCACCATCCGCGAACTCGTCCGCGTACGCGACCGCGAATGTGTTGTTCCCTGGTGCCGGCGGCCCGCGCGGCACTGCGACCTCGACCACGAACGCGAATGGGCCGCCCACCACGGCCCCACCTCGCTGACCAACACCGGACCACGCTGCCGACGACATCACCGGATGAAGAACGCACCCGGGTGGGTCACGCGCTACGACCCGATCCGCGGCGCCACAACGATCACCACGCCCACCGGCGCCACCTACACCGGCGAACGCGAACCAATCCTCACCCCACGACGGCAGTCACCGCTGAGCCGTGACGAACCGCCACCCTTCTGACGGGAACGGCGGCCCAGGTCGGGCGTCGCCACGGGTACCCCGAGGAAACCGCTACCTCCGTGTCTGGTGGCTCTTCGGTGCACGCGCGCACGCCGCCGACCCGGGGCCTGCGTTTACCCTGACGACATGGTGCTCGACCTCAACAGCGACCTCGGTGAAGGTTTCGGGATCTGGCCGTTGACCGACGACGACGCGCTGCTCGACATCGTGACCAGCGCCAATGTCGCATGTGGATTCCACGCGGGCGATCCGACCGTGTTGCGCCGCGTCACCGAACGCGCAGCCGAGCGCGGGGTGGCGATCGGTGCGCAGGTCGGCTACCGCGACCTGGCCGGGTTCGGTCGGCGGTTCATCGACGCAGACCCCGCCGAACTCGGCAACGACGTCATCTATCAGATCGGTGCGCTCGACGGCTTCGCGCGCATTGCAGGCACGCGCGTCCGCTACGTCAAACCGCACGGCGCGCTGTACAACGCCGTCGCCCACCACACTGCTCAGGCCGAAGCCGTCGTGGATGCGGTACGGACCTACGACGCGAACCTGCCGATCCTCGGGTTGCCCGGATCCGAACTGCTGCGGCTGGCCGACGAGGCCGGACTGCCGACCATCGCCGAGGCGTTCGCCGATCGTGCCTACACGCCGGAAGGCAGACTCGTGTCCCGCCGGGCACCGGGCGCCGTCGTGCACGACGCCGACACGGTCGTCGCCCGTAGCGTGCGGATGGCGACCGAAGGAATGGTCACCGCGATCGACGGCACCGAGATCGAGGCGCGGCCGCGCTCGCTGTGCCTGCACGGCGACACAGCAGGCGCGGTCGAACTCGCCCGGCGAGTCCGGGAAGGGCTGCTCGACGCGGGCGTCGAGCTCGCGCCGTTCGCATAGCGGAAGCGCCGCCCTGTAACCCCAGAATCGCGGGAAACCACAGAGCTGCGCAGCGCTGCCGCTGCTGTCCGGCCGCGTGTAGCTGTTCACCGCCCGTCGGTGTCGGCGCGGCCGACCTCGCCGGTGTGGTCGGAGGCCGACCGCCGACGTCGCGGCCGGGAACGCCAGGCCGCCACGGTCATCGTCGCGCCCGCACCGACCTGCGCCGCGGACAGCCAGACCGGGTTGTCGGAACCGATCGCCAGAAAGAGCCCGACCAGAGCGACGAAGACGCCGCACGCGAGCTGCAGCACAGTGCGCTTGCCCAGGATCGTGCCTGCCTCGCCCGAGCCGTCCCGCACGTCGATCATCGTCACCGAGGTTATCCCCCGGTCCCGGGCCCGCGAGGGGTTCGTCGCCGGGACCGGCGGGTCGTGGACGGGCGCTCGGTTCGGCGCACCGTCGTCCGCGGTCAGGCACCGTTCGAGCCGTGAGCGGCCGGCGCCGAGCCACAGCCGCAGGTGCCGGCTCGTTTGCCGTCGCCAGTCGCCAGTCGCCAGCCGTCAGCCGTCGCGGAGCCGGGCCACGCGTAGTGAGCGCAGCCGGGACAGTGCGGCGGCGACCTCGAACCGGCGCGGCACGACGTAGTCGCCGAGGAAGCCGTGGCGGATCGCGTCGGCGCCGTCGGCGAGGTCGTCATCGAGCAGGTCGAGGAACTCGGCGATGGTGCGGTCACCGTCGACCAGTCCCGCTTCGACGCCGTGAGCCAGCGCCAGGCCGATGCCCATCACCTGACCGGGGTCGACGATCTGTTCCACGGCACGCAGGTCGATGTCCGTGTCGCCGTAGGTGAGCGTGTCGATGCCGCGTTGCTTGACCTTGCGCCTGCCCTTGTGTTCGGGCGAGAGCGACGCGGGGTCGCACACCCGGTGCGCCGCGGCGGGAAACCCGCTGGCCTCGACCGTCCGGTCGGCCCGGCCGCGTAGCTGCTGAGCCCGTTCCGTCGCGTCCTCCGCGTGGTAGGACGCCATCATGATCACGCGGTCGGCGATGTCGAGGTAGTCGCCGGAGCCACCCATCACCAGAACGGTCGACACGCCGTGTTCGGTGTAGAGCGGCCGCACGAGATCCACGAACGGTGTCAGCGGCTCGTTGCCCTTGGCGACGAGCTCCTGCATCCGGGCGTCGCGGATCATCAGGTTCGTCGCCGCGGTGTCCTCGTCGATCAGCAGCACCTCGGCGCCCGCCTCGAGGGCCTCGACCGTGGTCGCGGCCTGCGAGGTCGACCCGGAGGCGTTCGACGTCGAGAAGTCCCTCGTGTCCGCGCCGGTGGGCAGCCCGCCGACGAACGCGCTGACGTCCACCCGCTCCACGCTGCGTCCGTCCTCGGCGCGGATCTTCGCCGTGGCAGACCGACTGACCACCAGTTCCCTGCCGTCGCCGGGAACGTGGTCGTACACGCCGCGCTCGAGCGCGCGCAGCAACGTCGACTTGCCGTGGAACCCGCCGCCGACGATCAACGTGATGCCCTCGGCGATGCCCATCCCGGTGACCGTCCCCCGGTTGGGCAATTCCACAGTGGTGCGCAGCGACTCGGGGGATTCGAACGGGACGCCGTCGGCCAACGGCCGGTCATCGGTGCCGCTGCGGCGTGCGAGCATCGCGCCATCGGCGACGAATGCCACCAGCCCGCGTTCGGGCAGGGCCTTCCGCAGCGCGTCGGTGTCCTCCACGGAGTCAACGAACGCGGCGAGGTCGTCGGCGTCGAGCGCGTCGTAGCGCAGCGACTCGACGGCGCGGGGGAGCTGCTCGCACAGCGCCTTCCGCGCGCCGCGGCCGTCGATGCGGCGGCGCGGCCCCGGCAGGTCGATGCCCAGCCGTACGGTCAGTGCGCCGCCGGAGATCCGCAGCGCACTGCGGTCCAGCACCTGCTGTCCGCCCACGTCGGCGCGCAGCAGCGACCCGCGCAATTGCTGACCCAGTACCCGCAGCAGGCGGTCCGCGAGCGCACGTGCGCGGACCGGCGTGTGCCACAGTTCCTTCGGGAACCCGGCGTAGTCCGCCGAGATCCGCACCTCGATGCGGCTCGCCGGGGCGAACGGATCCGTCTGCGCCTTGCGGACGCCGACCGTGTATCCGCCCGCGTCCCAGTCGCCCTGGAGACTCTTGTACCTGCCGTAGCTCTGACCGTCGAGCCGGGACAGTGTCGCCCCCAGCTCGGCGAGCGTTCGTTCGTCACTCCTGTCGCGTGCCATCACTTCACACGGTACGGCCCACAGCGGTGTCGCGAAGGCCGCGGCGGGTCCTGTCAGGACTCCACGGACAGCGCGAGGAAGACCTCGACCTGGGTGCGGAAGTCCGTGAGGTCGGCGTCGAGGATCTCGCCGGCCCGCGCGATGCGGTACCGCAGCGTGTTCACGTGGACGTGCAGTTGCTTGGCCGCCTTCGCAGGGGATCCCGAGCATTCCAGGTAGACGCAGACGGTGCGCAGCAGCTCCGGATGCTGCGGTAGCGCCCCGAGTACGCGCCCGGCCAACGTGCGGCGCAGTTCGTCCGGCGCTCCCGCGAGCAGCAATCGGTGCATGCCCAGGTCGTCACCCGAGGCGACGGCGACCCGTTCGGGGCGGCGCTGTGCCGCCTGCACCGCGTGCCGCGTTTCGTCCGCCGCACCCCGCAGTCCCGGTACCTGCACCAGACCGCCCGCACCGACGAGGACGCGGCCTCGCCCGAGCGCCGCGAGCGCGTCGGTCGCCCGCGCGGCCCAATCCTCGGGCCAGCCGGCGCCCGCGGGTACGACCGCCCACGCCTCCTCCACGAGATCCGGGGCGCCCGGTCCGGTGAAGGCCGTGTCCTCGGCCGACAGGACCGCGAGCAATTCGTCGAGGATCTCCGCGGCCGCACCCGAACCGGGAGTGCGTGCGAGCAGGACCCGCACGGGCTTCTCGCCGGACAGTCCCGTCGCGGCCAGCGCCCGGGTGAGTTCCTCGGTCGTGCTCGCGGGGTCGGCCAGTGCCTGCACCAGGGGAGCGGCGACCTGCATGCGGGTGCGGCGTACCTCGTCCTCGCGGCCACGGGCCAGCCCGACCAGGCTCGCCAGTTCCTCGGCCACCTCCGATGCGCCGGGGCCCAGGTCCGCGTCGACGACGAGCGACCACGGCACCGCGTTCCTTCCTCCCACGGCGAGCACGCTGCGTCGCCGCGGCGGCCTCGGGTCGTTGGCGGCCACGACGCGGCCCGTCGGGGTGACGACCCAGCAGTCCGCGCCGAGTTCGGCGGCGCCGCAGGCCAACAGCGCGGGCAGCGACGCGTCGTCGGCCGCCGCCGACAGCAGCCGTTTGCGGGAACCGCCGGTCTCCGCGGCCAGGGCCAGCACGACCCGTTCGGTCACCACGGCGAACGAGAGGTCGGCGGGCACCTCCAGCAGCGGAATCCGATGCCGCCGGCACGCCTCGACCAGGTCGTCCGGGATGCCGCCGGTGTCGGCCCCCGACGCCGCCAGCCCGGCGCACCACGCGTGGGCGAGCGCGTGCACGAACGGCTCCGCATCGCCCGGTTCGCGCCACCACAGCAGTCCCGACAACACGAACTCGCCCTCGGACAGGTAGCGGCTCGGATCGGGCAGTTCGGTCACGTAGATCCGGCTGACCTCGCGGTCGAGCAGATTCCCGCCCGTGTGCACGCGCAGTCGCAGGCTCGGGATCTCCAGCAGAGTCTTCACCAGCGTCATCAGATTTGTAGGAAAACACAAAATCAGCCGGTTGTGGGGCCGCGCTTTCATGTGTGCGCGCCGTTGCCGCGGACCGGGCCGGGCTGTCTACTGACAGAAGCAACCCGAGACCTGGAGCGAGACCGTGGAATTCGTCCGACCGGACAGCCTGCAGGAGGCGCTCGCCACGAAGGCGGAGCGTCCGGGGGCCGTGCCCATCGCAGGCGGCACCGACGTGATGGTCGAACTCAACTACGACCACCGGCGCCCCGAGGCGCTGCTGGACCTGACGCGGATCGCCGAGCTCGCCACCTGGTCCGCGTCCGGCGGGTACGTCCGACTGGGGGCGGGCGTGCCCTACACCCGACTGATCGACGAACTCGGTGACACGCTCCCCGGCCTGGCGATGGCATCCCGCACCGTGGGGTCGCCGCAGATCCGCAACCGCGGCACCGTCGGCGGCAACCTGGGCGCCGCCTCGCCCGCGGGCGACACGCACCCCGTACTGCTCGCCGTCGGCGCGGAGATAGAACTCGCCTCGGCTCGCGGCGTGCGGCGGATTCCGGCGACCGACTTCTACACAGGCGTCAAGCGCAGCGTCCTTGAACCCGACGAGCTGATCACCGCCGTGCTCCTGCCTGTGGCGGGAACGGCCGCGGAGCAGTTCAGCAAGATCGGGACGCGCAACGCCATGGTGATCGCGGTGTGCTCGCTGGGCCTCGTCCTCCGCGACGGCCGCGCCGGTGTCGCCATCGGATCGGCCGCGCCCACCCCGCGCCGGGTGTCGGGAGCCGAGGAGTTCCTCGCCGCCGAACTGCCGTGGGACGACGACGCGCCGCTGCCGGACTCGCTGAAGCGGCGGTTCGCCGAGCTCGTGGCCGCGGCCACGGAACCGATCGACGACGTCCGGGGTACCGCCGACTACCGCACCCACGCCCTCGGCGTCCTCGCGCGACGGACGCTGACCTGGGCCTGGGACGACTACCGAGGGAGCGTGCGAGCATGCGCCTGAATCTGACCGTCAACGGCGAGCGGCGCCGAGCCGACGACGTGTGGGAAGGCGAGAGCCTGCTGTACGTGCTGCGGGAGCGGCTCGGCCTCCCGGGGTCGAAGAACGCCTGCGAACAGGGCGAGTGCGGCTCCTGCACGGTGTATCTGGACGAGGTGCCCGCGTGCGCCTGCCTCGTCGCCGCGGGGCAGGCCGAGGGCAGGGAGGTTCGTACCGTCGAAGGGCTCGCCGACGGCGACACGCTCGATCCCGTCCAGCAGTCGTTCGTGGAGTGCGGCGCCGTCCAGTGCGGATTCTGCACGCCGGGACTGGTCGTCGCCGCGCACGACCTGCTGCGCCGCGAACCGGATCCGAGTGACGAGGAGATCCGCGAGGCCCTGGCGGGGAACCTGTGCCGCTGCACGGGTTACGAGAAGATCCTCGACGCGGTGCGCTCGGCGGCGAGTGCGCGATGATGATCATCGAGAACGCGGCGGTCGCGACCGTCGACGCCCAGGGGACCGAGTACCGCAACGGCCACGTCGTCGTCGACGGCGAGGTCCTCGTCGCCGTCGGGGACGGCCCCGCGCCCGCGCGGTACACCGGAACCCGGGTCGACGCCTCCGGGCGTCTCGTCACCCCAGGGCTGATCAACACCCACCACCACCTGTACCAGTGGGCCACGCGCGGCTACGCCGCCGATTCGACACTGTTCCAGTGGCTCGTCGAGCTGTATCCGGTGTGGGGCGGCCTCGACGCCGAGATCACCCACGCCGCCGCGTCCGCCGGACTGGCGCGCCTCGCGCTCACCGGCTGCACCACGGTCGCCGACCACCACTACGTCTTTCCGCGCGAGGGCGGCGACCAGCTGGCCGCCCTGGTGTCCGCGGTGGACCGGGTCGGTGTGCGCGGCCACCTCGTGCGTGGCTCGATGGACCGCGGGCAGTCTCACGGCGGACTGCCGCCGGATCACCTCGTCGAAGATCTCGATGCCGCCCTCGCGGGCACGGAAGCGGCCATCGACGCCCACCACGACCCGGCGCCCGACGCGCGGGTGCGCATCGCCGTGGGCCCGTGCTCGCCGTTCACCGTCACCGAGCGGCTCATGATCGATGCCGCGGACCTCGCGCGGCGCAAGGGCGTCCGGCTGCACACGCACCTGGCCGAAACGCTCGACGAGGAGCGGCAGTGCCTCGCCGAGTTCGGGTGCACGCCCGCCGAGTACGCCGACAAACTCGGCTGGCTCGGCGACGACGTGTGGCTGGCCCACACCGTGCACCTCGCCGACGACGCGGTCCGCCGCATGGGCGCCACCGGAACGGGAGCCGCGCACTGCCCGACCTCGAACGGCAGGCTCGGCACGGGCATCGCCCCGGCGCGGGCGCTGCTCGACGCGGGCGCACCCGTCGGCCTCGGTGTCGACGGTGCCGCGTCCAACGAATCCGGCGGCCTGGGGGAGGAACTGCACCAGGCCCTGCTGCAGGCCCGGCAGCAGGGCGGTCCCGAGGCGCTGACGACCCGGCAGGCGCTGTGGATGGGCACGATGGGCGGGGCACGCTGCCTCGGCCGCGAGGGGGAGATCGGTTCGCTCGAACCCGGCAAGTTGGCCGACCTGGCCGTGTGGGATCTCGGCGGACTGCGTTACGCCGGTATCGACGACCCGGTCGCCGCGCTCGTCCTCGGCGCGACACCCGATGTGAGCATGCTGCTGGTCGGCGGCGAGACCGTCGTCGCCGACGGGCGGCTGGCCACCACCGACGAGGAGGCAGTGACCGCGGAACTCCGCACCGCGAGCAGGAGGATGCGATGACGTCGACGACCGGCGGCCGCACCGCAGCCACGACCGTGAACGGGGTAGGCACCAGCCCGGCCCGCCCGGACGGCACCAGGAAGGTGCGGGGCGAGTTCGCCTACTCGTCCGACCTGTGGCACGAGGACATGCTGTGGGGCGCGACGCTGCGCAGTCCGTATCCGCACGCGCGCGTCACCGGCGTCGACATCGCCGCCGCCGTCGCCGTGCCCGGCGTGTACGCCGTGCTGACCCACGACGACGTGCCCGGCCTGAACCGCTACGGCCTCGAACACCCGGACCAGCCCGTGCTCGCCGACGACGTGGTGCGCTACCGCGGTGAACCCGTCGCCGTCGTGGCCGCCGACCACCCGGAGACCGCGCAGCGGGCGGTGAAACTCATCGACGTCACCTACGACGTGCTCGACCCGGTGACCGACGCCGAGGAGGCGGTGCGCGGCGACGTTGCGGCGGTGCACCCGGGCGGGAACGTGGTGCGGCACGCGGCGATCCGGCGGGGCGAGCAGGCCTCGCAGGCCGACGTCGTCGTCACCGGACGCTACGAGGTCGGCATGCAGGACCAGGCGTTCCTCGGCCCCGAGTCCGGTCTGGCCGTGCCCGACGGCAGCGGCGGCGTGGACCTGTACGTGGCGACCCAGTGGCTGCACGTCGACCAGCAGCAGATCGTCGCCGCGCTCGGCGTGTCGCCGGAGCAGGTGCGGCTGACGCTGGCCGGTGTCGGTGGTGCGTTCGGCGGGCGTGAGGACCTGTCGATGCAGATCCACGCCAGCCTGCTCGCGCTGTACACCGGCAACCCGGTGAAGATGGTCTACAACCGTGAGGAGTCGTTCTACGGCCACGTTCATCGGCACCCCGCGACGATGTACTACGAGCATGGTGCCACCCGCGACGGCAGGCTCGTCTATGTCACCGCCCGGATCTACCTCGACGGCGGCGCCTACGCCTCGTCGACGGGTGCCGTGGTGGGCAATGCCGCGACCCTCGGCGTCGGCCCCTACGACGTGCCGAACGTGCGCATCGACTGCTGGGGCACGTACACCAACAATCCGCCGTGCGGGGCGATGCGGGGATTCGGCGCGGTGCAGGCGGCGTTCGGCTACGAGTCGCAGATGGACAAACTCGCCGCCGCGTGCGGGCTCTCGCCCACCGAGGTCCGGCGCCGCAACGCCATGTGCGAGGGCACCGTCATGCCCACCGGGCAGACCGTCGACTCGGCCGCACCGGTGGCCGAGCTGCTGGACCGACTCGACGCCATGCCCCTTCCCTCCGGTCCCTCACGGGACGCGGGCGTGGCCGATCTGCGCAGCCTTCCCGGCGGCGTGTCCAACACGACTCACGGTGAGGGCGTCGTGCGCGGCGTCGGCTACGCCGTCGGCATCAAGAACATCTGCTTCTCCGAGGGATTCGACGACTACTCGACCGCCCGCGTGCGATTGGCCGCCGTCGGCGGCGAACCCGCCGTGACGGTGCAGACCGCGGCCGCGGAGGTCGGCCAGGGGCTGGTGACGATCCTCCAGCAAATCGTCCGCACCGAGCTGGGCGTCGACCAGGTGACGATCCTGCCGGCCGGCACCTCGATCGGCAGCGCAGGCTCGACGTCGGCGTCCCGGCAGTCCTACATGACCGGTGGCGCCGTGCGGGCGGCGGCGCTGAAGGTACGCGGAGCGCTGTTGTCCCATGCCGCGACGACACTGTCCCGCACCGCCGCTGAGCTGCACCTCGACGGCGGCAAGCTCGCCTCCGCGGCGGACGGCGTGCTCGCCGACCTCGTCGACGTGCTCGGCGAGGCGGAGTTCGATGAGACCGTTGAATGGCGGCACCGGCCCACCGAAGCGCTCGACCCCGAGACCGGCCAGGGCAACGCGCACGTCCAGTACGGGTTCGCCGCCCACCGCGCCGTCGTCGACGTCGACGTCGAGCTCGGCCTCGTCAAGGTGGTGTCGCTGGACTGCGTGCAGGACGTCGGCAAGGCGCTCAACCCCCAGGCCGTCGTCGGCCAGATCCAGGGCGGCTCCGCCCAGGGGCTCGGCCTGGCGCTGATGGAGGAGATCCGGACCGACGGCGGCGTGATCCGCAACCCGTCGTTCACCGACTACCTCATCCCGACGGTGCTCGACATGCCGCCGATGAACATCGAGGTGCTCGAACTGGCCGACCCGCACGCCCCCTACGGCCTGCGCGGCGTCGGCGAACCTCCCACGATCTCGTCCACCCCGGCCATCGTCGCGGCCATCCGCGCCGCGACCGGCAAGGAACTGCTCCGAGTCCCGGTGCGCCCCGACCACCTCATCTGAGATCGCGGATCCGCGTTCCCGGCCTCGGACCGTCCCCGGAGCCGCGCAGGCCCGTGTTGCAACTTCCGGGGCCCGTGTTGCGTTTTCCAGGGGCCGTGTTGTGCGTTGCGGGGTTCGTATTGCGGATTCCGGGGCGGCGCCACCCCGCCGACTGGGAACCATCGGCACACGAGTCCGCAACACGGCCGCCTGGATCGACAACACGGCGCCGTTGAAACCCGCCGGTGTCGTGCTCCCGGTGGCGATCGGGCACGCGGGAAACGGTCAGCTGCCGGACGACTCCGTCGGGTTCGGATCCGTCGAGCTCGTGCTTGCCGTGCCCGTGGGTTCCGTGTCCGTGGATTCCGGGTCCGCGGCGGACCGCCGTACACGGTCGCCGAACACGAGGTTGAGCACCACGGCGGCGAGACAGCCCGCGCTGATCCCGGAGTCGAGCACGGTGCGCAGCGCGGACGGGAACCCGGCGTAGAACTCGGGTGCCGCGATCGGGATGAGCCCGATTCCGAGCGCCGCGGCGACGATCGTGACGTTGGCGGGCCGTTCGAACGATGCCTTCGCCAGCGTCCGCAGGCCCGACACGGCGACGCTGCCGAACAGCACGAGCCCGGCACCGCCGAGCACGGGCTGCGGCACGAGGGCCACGATCCCTCCGGTCACCGGGAACATGCCCAGCAACACGAGAATCAGTCCGCTCGCCGCCACCACGTACCGGCTCACCATGCGCGTCAGCGCGACGAGTCCGACGTTCTGCGCGAAGGCCGTGCAGGCGAAGCCGCCGAACACGGTCGCCACGGCGGTGCCGAACCCGTCGGCGCGCAACCCGTCCGCCAGCGTGCGCTCCGAGGTGGGCCGGTCGACGATCTCGCCGAGTGCCAACATGTCCGCGGTGCTCTCGGCCATGATCACCAGCGCCACGATCGCCATCGAGACGATCGCCGCGATGTCGAACACCGGCGTGCCGAAGTGGAACGGTGTGACGATCCCGAAGGCGGGCGCCTCCGCGAGTGTCGACGTGTCGACCTCGCCCAGTGGCCAGGCGACGAGCGTGCCCAGCACCAGGCCCAGCAGCAGCGCGATCCGGCTCCAGAAGCCCGACAGGAACCGGTTGAACGCGAGAACCGCCACGAGCGTGATGCCCGCCAGCAGGAGGTTCGTCCCGCTCGCCGATTCCTCCTGCTGCGCGATCCAGCCGACCGCCACCGGCAGCAGCGACACCCCGATGAGCGTGATGACGGTGCCCGTGACGATCGGCGGGAAGAACCGGGTGAGCCGGGAGAAGAACGGTGCCGCCAGCACGATCAGCG
Organism: Prauserella salsuginis; assembly: GCF_024648885.1. Classification (GTDB taxonomy): domain Bacteria; phylum Actinomycetota; class Actinomycetes; order Mycobacteriales; family Pseudonocardiaceae; genus Prauserella; species Prauserella salsuginis. The sequence continues at coordinate 404,616 of NZ_JANBBF010000011.1, forward strand.
CACCCGCGACGATCGTCGAACCGTAGACGACGCCGAGCGAGGCCTGCTGTCCGTGCTGTTCCACGATGGCCAGCACGGGCGCGACCGCCGCGAACGTCACGCCGTTCACCAGCGGAAGCCGGGCGCCGAACCGCCACACGCCGAGGGTCTGCAGGAGCGTGGCCAGGCCGGCGGTCAGCAGGCTTGCGCTGATCAGCAGGCTCAGCTGGCCGGGGGAGAGGCCCACCGCCCCGCCGATGATCAGCGGCGGGGCGACGACGCCCGCGTACATGGCTGCGACGTGCTGCAGGCCTCCGGCGATCAGTTGTGGCAGCGGCGGTTTCGTGTCGACGGGATGCACGCAGAACCCCTCCAAAGTGGTCGGTGGCTGCCTGGCGACGGTGACGGACGGCGGTACCGGTCGGCGGGGTGCGGTCTCGGCCGGTCGCGGCCGTGGAACCCGGTCGGTGACTCAGAACTCGGGCAACGAGTACCAGGCGAGCCCGGCCGCGTCGGCGGGTTCGTCGTCCCGGAGCACGGTGCCCTCGATGAGGCCGTACGGGCGGTCGGCGGCGTGGAACACCTCGTTCTCGTTGGACAGCCCGAACGGGCTCAGGTCCACGAGGAAATGGTGCTTGTTCGGCATGGCCAACCGGATCTCGGCGACCTCGGGCCGTGCCTCGAGTACGGCTTCGCCCATCGCGTACAGGGTCTGCTGCAGCGACAGGCTGTGTTTGGTGGCGAACGTTTCGAGCAGCGTGCGGCGGATCTCGTCGAACGACAGGGTCCAGTCGATACCGCTCGTGGCGGAATAGCGCCAGCGTGCCGTGACGGCCGTCGCAAGAATCCGGTCGTCGGTCTCGGCGAGCGTGGTGTATTCGTCGCGCGGGAATCCGTGGAACTCCGACCCGGTGGATTTCAGCACCGTCAGGCCGGTCAGGCCGGACACGACCCAGGCCTTGCCGTCCTGCAGCGTCACCGCCGTGGTGCGCTCCTCGCCCCCGGGGCGGCTGAACGCGTGATCGTGTGGTGTTCCGCCCACGTCGATGCGGTTCCACGCGTGTTCGGAGATCAGTATGCGGGCGCCCGTGATGTGTTCGAACGAACCGGTGAAATGCTCGGCGAGCCGCAGTGCGAAGTCCTCGACCTCGCCGACCCCGCCGGCGGCGAAGGCGTAGACGGTGTTCTTCTGCGTGTCGGTGGCCACGACGTCGGCGTTGTCGCCCGTCAGGTGCGTGCGCTCGAGTTGGCCGCGCAGGGACGTCGACACCGTGAGGTCCTTGAGGTGGTGCACCGGCCCCTCGCGGTCGACGGTGACGAGCCTGACCTCGGCCTTGCCGTACTGGTTGGGCCCCAGCGTGATGCCCATGTGGATCAGCTCCCTCGGTAGGTGGAGTAGGCGAACGGGCTCAACAGCACGGGTACGTGGTGGTGCGCGGCCGGATCGGTGATGCGGAAGGCGACGGTCACCTCGGGCAGGAAGCAGCCCTCGCCCAAATAGGACTCGGTGTCGAACACGAGCCGGTACACACCTGCTGGCAGGGTGTCGGGTCCGAGGTCGCGGACGCGGCCGTCGTCGTCGGTGGTGGCGGCCGCGATGGTCGACCAGTCGTCGTCGCGGGCGTCCAGGCGCACGGGAACGCCCGCGGCGGGCCGTCCGCGCCCGGTGTCGAGGACGTGCGTGGTCACGAGGCTCATGCGGTCACCGCTTTCTCCAGGCGCAGCAGCGCGATCTCGACCAGTTCTTCGCCCGCGATGCGCAGCTCGGTGTCTGGGTCGTTGCCGAGCCGTGAGCGGAGGTTCGCGAGCAGTTCGGCGCCGCTGCGGCCGCTCGCGCACACCAGGAACACGTGCCCGAACCGCTTCTCGTACTCGACGTTGGCGGCGCGGAACCGCTCGGCGTCCGCATCGTCCACACCGGACTGTTCGGCGTGCGACGTGCCCGCGGCCGGTTTCTCGCCGATGCGCGGATGGGCCGCCATCGCGGCGTGGATCTCCGCCGGTTCGAGCGTGATGCGGGCATGGGCCAGCAGCGCGCCGACGTCGGCGTACGGGCGGCCCGCCAGCAGGCGGTCGGCCCACCGGTCGACGTCGAGGCATCCGGTCAGCAGTGGCCGGACGCGGTCGGGATCGGCCGAGTTGAACTCGGCCAGCCGCAGGTGGCTCATCCGTTGCAACGTAAGCGAGCCCCATCAGTGCGTCAACATTTTGTTGAAATCCGTGCGCACGCGGGGCGCAAGCGAATGCGCGTGAGCGCGTCCCTGGGGATCAGTCCTGGTCGAGGTGCCGGTCGCGGTTGAGGTAGTTGTACACCGTGAAGCGCGTGACGCCGAGCTGTTCGGCGACCGCTGCCACGGACCGGCGCAGCTGGAAGGCGCCCCGCTCGTCGAGCAGGCGTACCGCCCGCTGTTTGCCTGCTCTGTCCAGATCGGACAACCGGGTGCCGAGTTCGGCCTCCACCCGGCGCACGATGCCGTCCAGCACGCTGCCCGGTTCGGTCCCGTCCGGTTCGACGCTGGCGCCGGGCTGTTGCAGCCGCAGGGTGAGCCGGGTGGCGCCGCCGTCGAGAGCCGCGCGCGCGATCGAGGGGAGTGCGTCGAGCAGGGCCTCCGAGTCACCGCTGACCGACGTGCCGAGTGGGCCGAAGTCCGTGCTCAGCCCAGCCGCCTCGGCCGCGGCGCGCGCCTGGACGGCGTGCTCAGGCGGCGTGCCCTCCCCATGGAAGGGTTCGCTCGTGAACTCGGCCTCCAGGTGTCCCACGAAGGGGAAGGTTACGGGGGAACGCGGCGGGCGGGCCAGAATGGGCGCATGAGCCCGGACCCCACCCTGCACGGCCTGCACTTCGACGCCCACCTGTCGACGCTGTTCACCGAGTTGCCGCTGCTCGAACGTCCCCGTGCGGCGCGCGAAGCCGGCTTCGACGCCGTGGAGTGCTGGTGGCCGTTCGACGCCGTGGCCGTCCCGGCCGATGCCGAGGTCGACGCGTTCGTCTCGGCGATCACCGACGCCGGGGTGCGCCTGGTCAGCCTGAACTTCTTCGCGGGCGACATGGCGGCGGGCGACAGCGGACTCGTGTCGTGGCCGGGCCGTGAGACGGAACTGGCCGACAGCGTCGACGTGGCTCTCGACATCGCGCGCAGGCTCGGTACCCGGCGATTCAACGCGCTGTACGGCAACCGGCTCGACGGCGTCGACCCCCGGGAGCAGGACGAGGTCGCGGCCGCTACGCTCGACCGGCTGGCACGCCGCGTCGGCGAGTTCGACGGCAAGATCGTGCTGGAGGCACTGTCCGGCCGCCCCGCGTACCCGCTGACCACGACCGCTGACGCCCTGGCCATCCTGGACCGCGTCGGCAGGCCCGAGCTGACGCTGCTCACGGACCTGTACCACCGCGCGGTCGTCGGCGACATCGACACCGTCGCCGAGCACGCCGCGCGCACCGGGCATGTCCAGCTGGCCGACGCACCCGGCCGCCACGAACCGGGCAGCGGCACCACCGACCTCGACCGCCATCTCGCCGCGCTCGAGGCGGCCGGCTACGACGGGTTCGTCGGCCTCGAATACCTGCCCACCACGGACACGGTCACGTCGCTGGACTGGCTGCCGCGCGGCCGCCGCTCCGGGCACCGCTGAGCGGGGTGCGGGAGCCGGTCGGCTCGGTGGTCAGTGCACGTTGATCCACACGGCGACCGCGGTGTCGGCGCCGTCGTTGCGGATGCGGTGTGGCCGCGCCGACGGGAACCGGATGCCGTCGCCGGGGCCGAGTTCGTGCCGGACACCGTCGACGTCGACGGTCAGCCGTCCGGCCGTGACGCTGCCCATCTCGTGGCCGGCGTGGCTGAGGTACTCGGCGTCCTGGCTCGAGGTCGACCCCGGTGGGTAGACGGTCTCGTACACCTCTGCGCCGGACAGCGGTACGGGGGTGAGGCTCCGGTACGTGACGCCGTCGCCGAGCGAGAGCACCGCGGACTCGTCCGCGCGCGTGACCACGACCGCGTCGCCGAGGTCGGACGTGCCCGCGCGCCGCGCGGCCCCAGTTCCGCCCGGCGGCGCGTCGCCGGTCTCCGTCCCGTCGGTCGGCGTCCCGCTCGGAACCGCCTCCGCCGCTGTCGCGTCCGCCGCGGTCGCTTCGGCAGTCGGCCCGCCGGGGGCCGTCTCGCCGAAGGCCGCGGACAGTGGCGCGTTCAGCGCCGACATGATCTGCAGCAGCCGGGTCACCGAGGGGCGCATCCGGCCGCGTTCTATCTGCGACAGCGCGCTCGGGCTGATCCCGAGTTCCGCCGACAGGGCGCGTAGGGACACGCCACGTCCGGTGCGCAGCGACCGGATGCGGGTACCGAGGTGCGTGTCGTCGGCGGGGAGCACGGATCGAATCTAGCGCGCCGGTCCCGGCCGCGGGGTCAGGCGCGGGGTGGTTGCCGCGCACGGGGTGCGTAGCGCATCGTGGGTACGGCGCGGGTGTTTACCTATGACTTCACATGTGCTTGGCTGCACGTGGTCTTTCGGTGAGGAGGTGCGGGTATGGACCTGGTGTTCCACGCGGCACGTGCGGTGACGCCCGACGGCGAACGGTCGTGCAGTGTCGGCGTGTCCGACGGGCGTGTCGCGGCGGTCGACGACTACGGCGCGCTGTCCGGTGATCGCGTGGTCGAGCTGCGGGAGGACGAGGTCCTGCTCCCCGGACTGGTCGACACACACGTGCACGTCAACGACCCCGGCCGCAGCGACTGGGAGGGCTTCGACACGGCCACCCGCGCGGCGGCCGCCGGGGGCGTCACCACGATCGTCGACATGCCGCTCAACTGCCTGCCGCCGACCGTGGACGTGGCCTCCCTCGACGTCAAACGCCGTGCGGCCGAGGGGCGCATCGCCGTCGACGTCGGGTTCTGGGGCGGCGCCGTCCCCGGCAACCGCGGCGAGCTGCGGCCGCTGCACGACGCGGGCGTGTTCGGGTTCAAGTGCTTCCTGTTGCACTCGGGCGTCGACGAGTTCGCCCCGCTCGACGAGACCGGACTCGAGGAGGCGATGCGCGAACTGGCCGAGTTCGACGGCCTGCTGATCGTGCACGCCGAGGACGCCGACACCATCGAAGGGGCGCCCGCCGCGCACGGCCGCGCCTACACCGACTTCCTCGGCTCACGCCCGAGCGCCGCCGAGAACACGGCGATCGCCCGCGTGCTCGACCTCGCCCGCCGTACGGGCGCGCGCGTGCACATCCTGCACCTGGCGGCGGGCGACGCGGTGCCGTTGGTCGCCCAGGCCCGCGCCGACGGGGTGCGCGTCACCGCCGAAACCTGCCCGCACTATCTGAGTTTCGTCGCCGAGGAGATCCGCGACGGCGCCACCGAGTTCAAGTGCTGCCCGCCGATCCGCGAAGCGGGCAACCGGGAAGAGCTGTGGCGGGCGCTGGGCGACGGCGTGATCGATTGCGTCGTGACCGACCATTCACCGTGCACCCCGGAGCTGAAACGGTTCGACACGGGCGACTTCGGCGATGCCTGGGGCGGCATCGCCGGCCTGCAGGTGGGACTGCCCGCCGTGTGGACCGGGGCGCGGTCGCGGGGATTCACCCTCGACGACGTCGTGCGGTGGATGGCGCAGCGGCCCGCCGAGCAGGTCGGACTGGCCAGCAAGGGACGCATCGCCGTCGGATGCGATGCGGACTTCGCGGTGTTCGCACCCGACGAGGCGTTCGTCGTCGACCGGACACGGCTGCGGCACCGCAACCCGGTGAGCGCCTATCACGAGCGGGCGCTGGCCGGAGTGGTGCGCGCGAGCTGGCTGCGCGGCCGGGAGATCAACCTCGAGCACGGGGCCGAGCCGTTCGGCGAGTTCCTGAGCAGGGAGGAATCCGCTGCGCCCGTCCGGAGTGGACAGCACTGACCGGCACATCCGTGCACGCGATCCTCACTCGGCCTCAGCCGAGCAGGGAGCGCAGCTGAACGCCCCCAAGGTCACCTTGGGGCGTTCAGCGCAGCCACGCGTCAGCGTGTCCTTGAGGGGCGGTGGCCGGGCGGCGGGTGGGAGCCCCTGTTCTTCCCTTGATCAAGGTGTGCCCTGCGGGGCGCTGTGTGCCTTGCGGGGCGCTGTGGGGTGCTGCGGGACGCTGTGGCGCGCCTGCCTACCCGTCGGGTCTCGCGCCCGGCCTCAGCCGAGCAGGGAGCGCAGCCGCCGGGTGCGTTCCTCGGGGGTCTGCTTCGGACAGCTGGCGCACTTCTGGCCGCCGGGGATGTCGTAGATCAGGCAGCACGAGGTTCGCCGCACCACCGGAGTCCCGCCGACCTCGGTGAACAGCGGCCGGGGCATCGGCGCGCCCGCGGCGACGATCCCGTCACCGAGCTCGCCAGCCAGCCGCATCGCCTCCCCGGCCCTGTCCGTGCGCGACCCCGCCCAGAGCAGCCGGTTCCCGATCGAATCGGCCGCGATCGCCCACAACGAGCGTGACGTGGCCCCGCTGACCTCCGCGATCGCCTCGACGGCCGCACCCAGCGCCCGCGCGAACGCCTCCGCGAGCCGATCGAACTCACCGTGGAAGGCCCGCACCGACCGGGAGTCGAGGATCCGGCCGTCGTGGTGGACCTGCAGCATCACGGCTTCCAGCGACGGATCCGCCGCCGTTCCGGTGTGGACCAGTGACTCCAGCGCAGGCGCCACGAGCATCGACGACGCCGAGTACCACCGGATCGTGCCGAGCACCCGGTCACCAGCCGCGCCGTAGAGTCCCGCCGCACGCCGCAGGTCCTCTCGCAGCCAGTCGCGGTCGGCCAGCACGCTCGCCGCCAGCTCGCTCACATGTTCCTCCCACGTCGCAGGTCGGCGGTCGTCGCGGCCCTACCGTTGCCCGACGGTACGCGCAGGCTCCGTCCGTTCCTCCGCCTCATCCGCTTCGTCGCAGCACCGACACGTCGAACTCGACGGTGACCGTCGTGGCGCCGGTCAGCGCGTCGAGCTTCTCACCGAGGCCGTCGCGATGGAGGTGGTGGGCGTTCGGCCCCATGAGCACGAGCCTGCGGACCTCGTCGGCGTCGAACTCGGCGGTGTGCCGCACCGTCTCCACCCCGGCGAGCTCGAAGTGCCCGGCCAGCGACTCGGCGACCCGGTCGGTCTTGTCGCCCGCGATGTCGAGTAGCCCCAGCTCGGTGACCAGCTCGCGCAGATGGCCCGCGCCGGGCGTCGCCACGGCGAGCAGGCCTCCGGGGCGCAGTACGCGGTGGAACTCGACGGGGTTGCGCGGCGCGAAGACGTCGAGGACGACGTCGGCGACGGCGTCGGCCACCGGCCACGGCTCCCACAGGTTCCACACCACGGCGCCGATCCGCGGATGTGCCTTCGCCGCACGCCGCAGGGCGGGCGCCGACACGTCGAGCGCCAGCCCCCACGCGGACTCGGTGGCCTCGAGCACCGCGGCGAGGTAGTAGCCCGTGCCCGCCCCCGCGTCGACGACGAACTCCGGATCCCCTGCCGACCGGGCGATGCGCGCGAGCAGGTCCGAGAGCGGTGCGTACCGGCCCGTCGCGAGGAAATCCGCGCGGGCGGCGACCATCTCGCTCGTGTCGGCGGTGCCGGCGTCGACACCCGCGCGGAGCAGGTTGACGTAGCCCTGCTTGGCGATGTCGAACGAGTGGCCACGTCCGCAGCGCAGCGACCGCCCCTCCGGATGCAGCTGCTCCGAGCACACCGAGCAGCGCAACGCGCCCACGACGGCGGGCGGCAACGAGCGCGGGTCGTTCCGAGTGGTCACGGACCATATTCGACCACGACGTTTCGCAACCGGACGTATCCGGCCCGGTGGGCGGAAACGCAGAAGTAACAATCCCGACGAACCGCTTCACGCACCCGAAACGTCCTGAGCCATTCGGCGCAACACGGCTTCCCGATGCTGTCCCGCAATCGCGAGTTCGGCTGCCTGCTCTCTTAAGGAGGAGACGCGTGGAAGGGAATACCGCCTGGTTGCTCACCAGTGCTGCGCTGGTGCTGCTCATGACGCCGGGGTTGGCGTTCTTCTACGGCGGCATGGTCCGCTCGAAGAGCGTTCTGAACATGCTGATGATGTGTTTCGGCTCGATGGGCCTCATCGGCGTGCTGTGGGTCGTCTACGGCTACTCGATGGCCTACGGCGGCACGGTCGGCGGGGTCGTCGGCAACCCGTTCGAGATGCTCGGGCTCTCCGGCCTGATGACGCCGGAGGGAGACCCGACAGCGGGCACGGTCGACGTCGCGTTCCAGGCGATGTTCGCGATCATCACGGTCGCACTGATCGCCGGTGCCGTCGCCGACCGCATGAAGTTCGGCGCCTGGATGCTGTTCGGCGGCCTGTGGGCCACGCTCGTCTACTTCCCGGTGGCGCACTGGGTGTGGGGTTCGGGCGGCTGGATCGACGAGCTGGGCGCACTGGACTTCGCGGGTGGCACCGCGGTGCACACCAACGCGGGTGCCGCCGCACTCGGGCTCGTGCTGGTACTCGGCAAGCGTGCCGGCTGGCCGAAGGAACCGATGAAGCCGCACAACCTGCCGTACGTGATGCTCGGCGCCGGCCTGCTGTGGTTCGGCTGGTTCGGCTTCAACGCCGGTTCGGCCTACGCCGCCGACGGTGTCGCGGGCATCGCCTTCATCAACACCGTGACCGCGACCGCTGCCGCGATGCTCGGCTGGCTGCTGCTCGAGCGAATCCGGGACGGCAAGCCCACCAGCCTCGGCGCCGCGTCCGGTGTCGTGGCGGGCCTGGTCGCCATCACGCCGGCCTGTGCCTACGTCGACACGTGGGGCGCGCTGGCCATCGGCACGATCGCCGGTGTCGTCTGCGCGGCCGCCGTCGGCCTCAAGTACCGCTTCGGCTACGACGACTCGCTGGACGTCGTCGGGGTGCACCTCGTCGGCGGCCTGATCGGCACGATCATGCTCGGTTTCGTGGCCACTGCGAGCGTGGTCCCGGACGGTGAGGGTGTCGACGGCCTGTTCTACGGCGGTAGCGTCGACCTGCTGGGCAAGCAGGTGCTGTCGGTGGTCGTCGTGATGATCTACTCCGGGGTCGTCGCCGCGATCCTCGGTGCCGTCGTCAAGGCCGTCACGGGTGGCCGGGTCTCGACCGAGGACGAGGTCGCGGGTATCGACGAGGCCGAGCACGCCGAGTCGGCCTACGACGTCGCAGGCGGTCGCGGTGGCCGTCCGACATCGGCCGGCGGCGGTATGGCGAGCTCGGCCAAGAAGCTGGAGGAGACCAACTCATGAAGCTGATCACCGCCGTCATCAAGCCCTTCACCCTCGACGACGTCCGCTCCGCGCTGGAACAGCTCGGCGTGCTCGGCATGACCGTCAGCGAGGTCCAGGGCTACGGCAGGCAGAAGGGCCACACCGAGGTCTACCGCGGCGCCGAGTACGCCGTCGACTTCGTGGCCAAGTTGAAGGTCGAGGTCGTGACCGACGACGCCAATGTGGACAAGGTCATCGACGCGGTGGCCGCCGCGGCCCACACCGGCAAGATCGGTGACGGGAAGGTGTGGGTCACCTCGGTCGACACCGTCGTGCGGGTCCGCACCGGTGAACGCGGCGCGGATGCCCTCTAGGCGCGCGCGGTGGTCGCAGGGGGGCTCGTCGAGGCGGTCGACAGACTGCTGGAAGGCAGGCACGGCAGGCTCGGTGCCGCGGCACTGCGCGCCGCGCTGGTCGACCTGTACGAGTTCTGGCTGAACAAGGCCGCCGCGGCGGCCGGCGCCGACGTCACCGGTTCGCTACCGGACGGCGTTGCGCTGGTCGCCGTCGGCGGTCTCGGCCGAAGGGAGCTCGTGCCCTTCTCCGATCTCGACCTCGTGCTGCTCCACAATGGACATCCGGAGATCGGCGAGATAGCGGATGCGCTCTGGTATCCGCTGTGGGACGCGCGCATCGGCCTGGACCACTCGGTGCGTACTCCTGCCGAGGCGCTGAAGGTCGCCTCGGAGGATCTGCGTACGGCGACGGGACTGCTGGACGGCAGGTTCGTCGCCGGCGATGCCGCACTGGCGTCCCGGCTCGTGGTCGCCGCTCGTGACCAGTGGCGGCGCACCGCGAGGAAACGCGTTCCGGAGCTCGTCGCCGCCACCCTGGAGCGCTGGCAGCGCAGCGGGGAGATCGCCCAGTCATCCGAACCCGACCTCAAACACGGCCGCGGCGGCCTGCGGGACCTGGGACTGCTGGATGCGTTCGCCGTCGCCCAGGTGGCCGACCGGCCCGGGGAGGAACTCACGGCCGCCCGTGAACTGCTGCTCGACGTGCGGACGGAACTGCGCCGCACGGTGCGCCGCGGCCGGGACGTGCTCGGGGCCGAGGACGCGGCCGTGGTCGCGTCGGAACTCGACTTCGGCGACCGGTTCGCCCTGGCCCGCAGGCTGTCCGGGGCGGGAAGGGCGGTCGCGTACGCCGTCGACGTCGCACTCAGGGCGGCCGACCCGCCGAAAGGCAGGTTCGGCAGGAAACCACCGCGCACGCCGTGCGGCGACGGCGTCGTGCTGCACGGCGACGAGGTGGCATTGGCGCGCGACGCCGTGCCCGCGCGGGATCCCGGACTGCTGCTGCGCGTCGGGGCCGCGTCGGCGCGGACCGGCACCCCGATCGCGCACGGCACGTTGCGCACGCTCGCCGATACGGCGCCCGAACTGCGGGCGCCGTGGCCGGAACCGGCCCGCAGGGCGCTGACGGAACTGCTCGGCGCCGGCGCCGGGCTCGTCGACGCCGTCGAGGCCCTCGACCGGACCGGGCTGTGGGCACGGCTGCTGCCCGAATGGGGAGCGGTCCGCGACCTGCCGCCGCGGGAACCGGTGCACGCGTGGACCGTCGACCGGCATCTGGTGCAGGCGTGTGTCGAGGCCGCAGGGCTGACCGACACGGTGGCGCGGCCCGACCTGCTGTTACTCGGGGCGTTGCTGCACGACATCGGCAAAGGGCGGGAGGCCGACCACTCCGAACTCGGCGCGGAGCTCGCCAAGCACGTGGCCGTCCGTATCGGACTGTCCGAACGGGATACCGAGCTCCTCGTCGGCATGGTCAGGCACCACCTGCTGCTGCCGGACACCGCCACACGCCGCGACATCAGCGAACCGGAGACGGTCGAACGCGTCGCCAAGACCGTCGACGGCGACCCCGTGCTGCTCGAACTGCTGCACGCGCTGGCGAAGGCCGACTCGCTGGCGACCGGTCCCGGCGTGTGGACCCACTGGAAGGCGGGCCTGGTGGCGGAACTGGTCAGCCGCACCCGCGCCCTGCTCACCGGCAGGCCCCTGCCCGAACCGGAGGCCGTCGACGCGGCGCAGCGCGAGCTGGTCGCCGAGGCGGTCCGCACCGGCAGGGGACAGGTCATCGTGGCCCCGGACCGCAGACAGGACAGGACCGCCACGGTCGTGTTCGCCGTTCCCGCTGGCGCCGAGCTGCTCACTCCCGCGGCGGGCGTGCTCGCGCTCAATTCCCTCGAGGTGCACACCGCGACGCTGCACACCGTGCCACCGGACGGACGCGAACCGGGCGACCGTGAGGCCGGTACGCACGAGAGCGGCAGGGTCGGCGTGTTCACCGCGTCGCCGCGCTTCGGCACGCCGCCCGATCCGGCGCTACTGCGCGACCAGTTCGCACGCGCGGTCGCCGGTGGGCTGGCGCTGGCGGAGAAGCTCGCCGAGAAGGAGCGGGCCTACGCGGGTGCTGCGACCGGACCCGTGTCGCCCAGGGTGCTGTGGTTCGACGACGAGACGGCCGGCCCCGAGACGGTCGTGGTCGAGCTGCGCGCCATGGACCGCATCGCCCTCCTGCACCGCGTCGCGGGCGCGCTGCGGCGCTGCGACGCCGAGGTGCGCTGGGCGAAGGCCGAGACTCTCGGCAACCGGGTGGTCGACGCGTTCGCCGTCACGCCGCGGACCGGCACGCGCGACACGGGCTGGCGCGAGCGCATCGAGCAGGCCCTCCTCGTGGCGGCCGGCTGACGGCGGGCGATCATCGCCCGGCTGTCGAGGCTGCCCCGCCTGCGCAGGCTGCGCAGTGCCGCCGCGCAGGGCGGCTCAGCGCGTTCCTGCCACCGGCCGTGCAGGACTGCTCCGCTGTTCGGGGGCGGCGCAGCCCGGGCGTCGCGCGCGTCCGGGACGAGCCGCGCGCGACCGGCCGTGCGAGTCCGAGCGCGGGAACCCCGGGAAACCCTCACACGGCAGGGCGCGCTCACCCAGCACCGGTTGAGTAGCTCTACTCAGCCCGATTCCGGTGTCTTCACGCTGCCGCGTACCCCCGTGCGGGCCGCATGCTGGGAACCAGCTCGGGCACATCGGTTCTCCAGCGGTGCGGTTCGCCTGGTGCTGGGGGTCTGGCGAACAGGCCGACCAGGGAGCCGAGTGCCCGAGAAGAGACGCCGCCCGGCCGGGCGAGGGGGATCTGTGGGGGACAGACCGGCCGGGCGGCCCCTCGACCATCGGCGGCCAGTACCCTGGGAGGTCGTCGGCGCAGTGAGCCGGCGCCAGGAACCACGAACTGCTGGAGCGTGCACCCCGTGTTCGACACCCTCTCGGATCGGCTCACCTCGGTCCTGCAGAACCTCCGCGGCAAGGGCAAGCTCTCCGACGCCGACATCGACGCCACGGCCCGCGAGATCCGCATCGCGCTGCTCGAGGCCGACGTCGCGCTGCCCGTGGTGCGGGAGTTCATCAAGCACGTCAAGGAGCGCGCGAAGGGCGCCGAGGTCTCCGAGGCGCTGAATCCGGCGCAACAGGTCATCAAGATCGTCAACGAGGAGCTCGTCGGCATCCTCGGCGGCGAGACGCGGCGGGTGAACCTCGCGAAGACCCCGCCGACCGTGATCATGCTCGCCGGTCTGCAGGGTTCCGGTAAGACGACGCTCGCGGGCAAGCTGGCGACGTGGCTGAAGAAGCAGGGGCACGCGCCGATGCTGGTGGCCTGCGACCTGCAGCGCCCGAACGCCGTGACGCAGCTGCAGGTGGTCGGTGAGCGCGCGGGTGTGACGACCTACGCCCCCGAGCCGGGCAACGGCGTGGGCGACCCGGTCGACGTCGCCAAGCGCAGCATCGAAGAGGCACGCCACGCGCAGCACGATGTGGTCGTGGTCGACACGGCCGGCCGGCTCGGTGTCGACGAAGAGCTGATGCAGCAGGCCGCCGACATCCGCGACGCGGTCCAGCCGGACGAGACGCTGTTCGTCGTCGACGCGATGATCGGTCAGGACGCGGTGACGACCGCCGAGGCGTTCCGCGACGGCGTCGGGTTCACCGGTGTCGTGCTGACCAAGCTCGACGGCGACGCCCGCGGTGGTGCGGCACTGTCGGTGCGGCAGGTGACCGGTGAGCCCATCCTGTTCGCCTCCAACGGGGAGAAGCTCGAGGACTTCGACGTCTTCCACCCCGACCGCATGGCCAGCCGCATCCTCGGCATGGGCGACATGCTCACCCTGATCGAGCAGGCGGAGCAGGCGTTCGACCAGGAGAAGGCCGAGCAGGCGGCATCCAAGCTGGGGACCGGCGACATGACGCTCGAGGACTTCCTCGAGCAGATGCAGGCCGTCCGCAAGATGGGGCCGATCGGCAATCTGCTGGGCATGCTGCCCGGTGCCGGGCAGATGAAGGACCAGCTGTCGCAGGTCGACGACTCGCAGATCGACCGGCTGCAGGCGATCATCCGCGGTATGACGCCCGCGGAGCGGGAGAACCCGAAGATCATCAACGCGTCCCGGCGGCAGCGCATCGCCAACGGTTCCGGTGTCGCGGTGCGTGAGGTCAACGACCTCGTCAACCGCTTCTACGAGGCCCGCAAGATGATGCAGCAGATGGCGGGCAAATTCGGCTTCGGCGGTGGCGGCGGCAGCGCCACGAAGAAGCAGAAGAAGGGGCGCAAGAACAAGAAGGGCAAGAACAAGGGGCAGCAGAAGCAGAAGATGCCCGGTGGCTTCCCCGGGATGCCGCCCGGTGGCATGCCCAGCGGTGGGGGCGGCATGCCCGACATGTCGCAGCTCGGCGGCGGGCTCAACGATCTGCCCCCCGGGTTCGATCCGTCGAAGCTGAAGCTGCCGAAGAACAAGTAGCCGCCCATGTTCCACATTCGCGGTGTCGTGCTGCCCGACGGACGGCAGCAGGACCTCTGGATCGACGGTGACCGGATCTCGCTGACGCCGGTGGAGGGCGCGCGCACGCTCGACGGTGCGTTCGTGCTGCCCGGGCTGGTCGACGCGCACTGCCATCCCGGCATCGGCGTCGACGGCCCGGTCACGCTCGACGAGGCCGCGGCGCAGGCCGAGACCGACCGTGACGCCGGGACCCTGCTCATCCGTGACTGCGGGGTGCCCATCGACACCCGTCCGCTGCAGCGGCGCGACGACCTGCCGCGGATCATCCGCAGCGGGAAGCACATCTCGCTGCCCAAGCGCTACATCCCGAATCTCGGTCTCGACCTCGAACACCCGGAGCAACTGCCGGATGCCGTGACCGAGCAGGCGCTCGCCGGCGACGGCTGGGTGAAGCTCGTGGGCGACTGGATCGACCGCAGCGTCGGGGACCTCGCGCCGCTGTGGCCGGACGACGTCCTGGCCGACGCCGTGAAGGCCGCCCACGACGCCGGCGCGCGCGTGACGGCGCACGTGTTCGGCGAGGCGGCGTTGCCGGGGCTCATCGACGCGGGGATCGACTGCCTCGAGCACGGCACCGGCCTCGACCGTGAACTCCTCGACCGGATGGCGGCACAGGGCACCGCCCTCGTGCCCACGCTGATCAACATCGAGAACTTCCCCGGAATCGCCGACCAGGCGGGCAAGTACCCGACGTACGCGGCCCACATGCGGGCACTGCACGCGGGTGTCGGCGACATGATCGGCGAGGCGATCGACGCCGGCGTCGACATCTACGCGGGCACCGACGCGGGTGGCATGGTCGCCCACGGCAAGTTGCCCGACGAGGTGTCCGCCCTGCACCGCGCGGGAATGCCGGCGGAGCAGGCGCTGGGTGCGGCGTCATGGGCGGCCCGCGCGTGGCTCGGCTACGACGGCATCGCCGACGGGAGGCCGGCCGACCTGGTGGTGTTCGACGCCGACCCGCGTGACGACCTCGACGTCCTTCGCAGCCCCCGGCACATCCTGCTCCGGGGACGACTCGTCGGCTGACGGCTGCCGGGCGGTCGTAACGACGCGGGCACGCACAGTAGGCTCGCGACGATTTGTCGGCCGAACACGGGGGAGGCCCAGCGTGGCGGTACCGAATCCGGGGCAGCCGGCGGCCGGCGACCCGAGTCCCGCGAGTCTGCCACGGCCACGCTGGGGCTTCGGTGCCTTCCTGCTCGTCGAGGCCGTGCTGCTGGCCTCGGCCGCCCTGATCGGCGCCATCCTGCACAGCGGCGGCGGGGACATGTCGGTGCGCAACGTGCTCATCGGCACGATGCTGCCCACGGTCATCGCGGCGGGCACGGCGCTGGTCATCACGAAGGTCCGCGGCAACGGCCCGCTGGCCGACCTCAACCTGTCCTGGTCCGCCGGCGACGTGAAGCTCGGCATCAAGCTGGGCGCCGTGGGGCTGGTCGTGACCAGCGTCGGCGCGTGGATCTGGACCGGGATCGTCGGCGAACGCAACGCCCAGTCCGCGATCAGTGCGCTCGTCGAGGGCCAGCCGATGTCGGTGCAGGCCGCCATCGTGATGTTCCTGTACCTGTGGCTGCTCGGGCCGATCTGCGAGGAGATCATCTACCGTGGCCTGCTCTGGAGCGCCACGGAACGACTGGAATGGCGCAAGGAGAAATGGGGCAGGCTCGCGGCGTTCGGCCTGTCGACCGCCGTGTTCGCCGTGAGCCACCTCGAACCGCTGCGCACGACGTTGCTGCTGGTCATCTCGATCCCCATCGGCCTGGCGCGCCTGATCACCGGACGGCTGCTCGGCAGCATCGTGGCCCATCAGATGAACAACTTCCTGCCCGCCGTGGCCATCCTGCTGACGGCGCTGGGGATCGTCGAGGTGTGACCCGCTACAGGGTCTGGACCAGCAGATGGGCCGCGAGCCCGAGGCCCGCCAGCGCGATCGCGATGCGCAGCGGACGTTCCGGCAACTTCCGCACGACCATGGGTCCCAGCCATGCGCCGACGAACGATCCTGCGGCCAGCGAGATCGCGGCGGTCCAGTCGACCGGGGCGAGGATCGCGAACGCGACGGCGGCCGTGGCGTTCGCGGCGCCCGTGGCGATGTTCTTGAGCGCGTTGGCCACGGGCAGTCGGTCCGGCAGCGAGATCGACAGCACCGCGAGCATCATGATGCCCGCGCCGGCACCGAAGTAGCCCGAGTAGATGGTGACCGCGACGAACGACGCCGCGAAACCGGTTCCGGGGGAGCGCTGCCGGCCTTTCCGCGCGGCGCGCACGTCGGCGGCCTGCCGCAGCCGGTCGCGCAGCAGGAGCAGCACCGAGCCGAGCGCGATCAGCCACGGCACGACCAGTTCGAACGTGTCGCCCGGGGTCGTCAGCAGCAGCGCGGCACCGACGGAACCACCACCGACAGCCGCGGCGACGATCTTGGCGAGCCTGCGTCCCTGGCCGCGGAGTTCGCGGCGCGACCCACCCGCCGCACCGAGGGTCGTCGCCAGCATCGCGACGGTGTTGGTCATGTTCGCCGTCAACGGCGGCAGGCCCGCGGCGAGCAGCGCCGGATAGCTGAACAGCGATGCCAGGCCCGCCACCGACGACGCCAGGCCCGCCGCCACGCCCGCTCCGGTGAGCAGTGCCACCGCCGTGACGTCCACCTGCGATCCTTTCGTCGTCGGCCCGTGCGGCGGGCGGCCGGCGCGCACTGCGGTGCCGGGCCCGCCACCGCAGTGTTCTCCGGGGCCGCTGGGGCCGGGGAGGGGAGCCCGTCGCAGGTGACGTACCTCGCTCTGGCAAAATGGTGGCTTGCCCGCTCCGAACGGGCCCTCTCACCGTGTCGGAGCGATACACAGACCTGCGGGCATCGCCGATCCGCTCCCCACTCGGGGGTGGTGCCTCGAACCGAGCAAGCGAACACGACAGGAGTACCCACACCCGTGGCCGTCAAGATCAAGCTGCAGCGCCTGGGCAAGATCCGTGCGCCGTACTACCGCATCATCGTCGCGGACGCGCGTACCCGGCGGGATGGCAAGGCCATCGAGACGATCGGCAAGTACCACCCGAAGGAAGAGCCGAGCTTCATCGAGGTGAACTCGGAGCGTGCGCAGTACTGGCTGGGCGTCGGCGCGCTGCCGACCGAGCCGGTGCAGCGCATCCTCGAGGTCACCGGCGACTGGCAGAAGCACAAGGGCCTGCCCGGTGCCGAGGGCACGCTGAAGCCGCAGCCGGAGAAGAAGACCAAGCAGGAGATCTTCAACGAGGCGCTCGCCGCCGCGAACGAAGAGCCGTCCGTCGCGGCCGTCACCCCGAAGAAGAAGGGTGGCAACAAGAAGGCCGACAAGGCGGAGAGCCCTGCCGAGGAGACCGCCGAGGCAGCTGAGTCCACCGAGGCCGAGGGCGAGAAGAAGGCCGACGAGGCGTGAGCTTCCTCGCCGACTCGCTCGAGCACCTGGTCCGCGGCATCGTCGACAATCCCGACGATGTCCGCGTGGACCTGGTCACCAACCGTCGTGGTCGCACACTCGAGGTCCACGTCCACCCGGACGATCTCGGCAAGGTGATCGGCCGTAGCGGCCGTACCGCGACGTCGCTGCGCACCGTGATGAACTCCGTCGGCGGCAAGGGTATCCGCGTCGACGTGATCGACACCGATCGCTGACGGGATTCGCCGTGGAGGTCGTGGTCGGCCGGGTCGCGAAAGCGCACGGCATTCGCGGTGAGCTCGCCGTGGACGTGCGCACCGATTCGCCGGACGAGCGTTTCGCCGAAGGTGCGGTTCTCACCGGTAAGTCCCGTAACGGTGGCACGACACGACTCACCGTGGCAGCCGCCCGCTGGCACAGCGGGCGGCTGCTGCTGCGTTTCGAGGAAGTTCCGGACCGCACCGCGGCGGAACGGCAGCGCGGTCTGTTGCTGCTCGCGGAGGCAGGTGAACTACCGCCGATCGACGATCCCGACGAGTTCTACGACCACGAACTCGAAGGACTGCGTGCGGAGCTGACCGACGGCACCGTCGTCGGCACTGTGCGCGAGATCGTCCATTCCCCAGGGGGAGAGCTGCTGTCGCTCGACCGTGACGGGGCCGAGGCACTCGTGCCGTTCGTGCGGGAGATCGTGCCCGAGGTCGACATCGACGGTGGCCGCGTCGTCCTCGACCCGCCCGAAGGGCTCCTGGACGACGGCGGCGAGACCGCCGGTGCGCCCGACGACGCGGCCGGTCCGGACGAACCGGCCCGATGACGCTCGCCCCGGGCCACGTCCCCGCGGCCGATCCAGCCCACGAACGTCCCCGAAAGCTGCCGCAGTGAAACTCGACGTCGTCACCATCTTTCCCGAGTACCTGCAGCCGCTGCGTGCCGCGCTGTTGGGCAGGGCGATCGATCGCGGCCTGATCGAGATCGGCGTGCACGACCTGCGGGACTGGACCTACGACGTACACCGGGCCGTCGACGACGCGCCATACGGCGGTGGCCCCGGCATGGTGATGAAACCGCAGGTCTGGGGTGAGGCGCTCGACGCCGTGTGCACCGAGCGTTCGCGGCTGGTCGTGCCGACACCCGCGGGCAGGCCGTTCACACAGGCGATGGCGAGGGAGTACGCCGAACAGGAACACCTCGTCTTCGCCTGCGGCCGCTACGAGGGCATCGATCAGCGCGTGTTCGACGACGCGGCGCGGCGGATGCCCGTCGACGAGGTGTCCATCGGCGACTACGTCCTGGTCGGCGGTGAAGCGGCGGTGCTGGTCATGGTCGAGGCGGTCGTGCGGCTCCTGCCCGGTGTACTGGGCAACCCCGTCTCGGCCGAACAGGACTCGTTCTCCGACGGCCTGCTCGAAGGCCCCAGCTTCACGCGACCCGAGGTGTGGCGTGACCTGGCCGTGCCGGACGTGCTGCGCTCCGGCAACCACGCGCGCATCGACCGGTGGCGTCGTGACCAGGCCCTCGAACGCACGTTTCACCGCCGGCCGGACCTGCTCGACCGCCTGGCCGGCGAGCTCGACGACCACGATCGTGCGGTTCTCGACCGGCTCCGCGACGACGACGGCGGATCCGACGGTGCCGGGGCGGCCGACCAGGCATGACTCTGCCTGCCGGCGGCCCCGTGTCCGGCGCGAACACCCCACATGCCATACTTGACCAGTTGGCGCGACGTGTGAACACGCGCTGCCGAGAACTCCTGGGCCGCCTGCCGTGAGGCCGGTGCGTGCCCGGACATGTCAAGCCACATTGCCACAAGGACGAGGACGGACCTGAAGATGAACACCCTGGACGCGCTGGACGCTCAGTCGCTGCGTTCCGACATCCCCTACTTCCGCCCGGGCGACACGCTCAAGGTTCACGTCCGCGTCATCGAGGGCAACCGCGAGCGGAACCAGGTCTTCGAGGGCGTCGTGATCGCCCGCCAGGGCGGCGGCATCCGCGAGACGTTCACTGTCCGCAAGATGTCGTTCGGCATCGGTGTGGAGCGCACGTTCCCGGTGCACTCGCCGAACATCGCGAAGATCGAGGTTGCCAAGAAGGGTGACGTCCGCCGGGCGAAGCTCTACTACCTGCGCAACCTGCGCGGCAAGGCGGCCAAGATCAAGGAGCGTCGCGAGACCTCCGCTTCCTGAGCATTGTGGAGCTTGCCGTAGCCTGACGCCGTGGTCGAGCCTGTGCCTTCAAACGCCCCCCAGGATGAGCCGGAGCAGCCGGACGACGAGCGGAACAACCCGTTCGAGACGCCCGCAGACGGAGTCGGATCGTCCGAGGACAGCGGCGGGAAGGCACAGGCCGCCGGCGGTGCCCATGGCCAGTCCCGGAGCCGTCGCAAAGGCAAGTCGAAGAAGCAGCGGTCGTTCTGGAAAGAACTGCCGATCCTGATCGGCATCGCGCTCGTACTCGCGTTCGTCATCCAGCAGTTCTTCGCTCGGGTCTACATGATCCCGTCGGGCTCGATGGAGCAGACGCTGCACGGCTGTCCCGGCTGTACGCCCGACCGGATCCTGGTCGACAAACTCGTCTACGACTTCGCCGATCCCGACCCCGGGGAAGTCGTCGTGTTCCGCGGTCCCGAGGCCTGGGTCGGTCCGGGACTCGCCGACGACGGCGGCAATGCCGTGGCCGACTTCTTCCAGATGGTCGGTTCCGCGTTCGGCCTCGCTCCGCCCGATGAGCGCGACTTCGTCAAACGGGTCATCGCGACCGGCGGGCAGACCGTCGAATGCTGCGACGACCAGAATCGGGTCCTCGTGGACGGTCAGCCGCTCGACGAGCCGTACCTGCATCTCGCCGGTGGCCGGCCGCAGGCCTCCTTCGACGAGGTGACCGTGCCCGAAGGATACGTCTGGGTCATGGGTGACAACCGGAACAACTCGGCCGACTCGCGTTATCACAACGACGGCGGCGGCGCGTCCGGTGCAGTGCCCGTGGACAACATCATCGGCAAGGCGCGGCTGATCGTGCTGCCGCCGTCGCGGTGGGGGATCATCCACGGCGAGAATCCGCAGGAGCAGCAGGTGGGCGCCATGAGTGCGCCGACCTGGCAACAGGGCCTCCCGCTGGCCGCCGGTGCGTTGGCAGCGTGGCCGGTACTCGCGACGGGACGCCGGGTCGGCGCCGCCGTGGGTGGAGCGTCGCGACGCGACCGCTGACCTCCGGGTGAGAGCTGGAGCCTGCCGTGCCCACACCGTCGAACCGTTCCCCGGCATCGTCGAATCCGGCCGTGAACCGGCCGCGGCGACGGTCGTCGTTGTCATCCGCCGGCCCGAGGCCTCCGCGCGCGATCATCCGCGGCGCGATGCCGTGGGCATTGCAGGGTGCGCTGGACCGTCGCGGACTGGGTCCGGTGGCCGGGGTCGACGAGGCGGGCCGTGGTGCCTGTGCCGGTCCGCTGGTGGTCGCCGCGTGCGTGCTGCGCCCCGGCGACGCGTCCCGGCTGCCGGAACTCACCGATTCGAAACTGCTGACGGCAGCGGCCAGGGAACGCGTGTACGAGCGGGTCGTCCGGCGCGCCGTCTCCTACACGGTCGTCGTCGTGCCGCCCGACGAGGTGGACGCCCGTGGCATCCACGTCACCAACATCGAAGGCATGCGCCGCGCGGTGACCCGGCTGGAGGTCGCGCCGGGCTATGTGCTGATCGACGGGTTCCGTGTGCCGGGGCTGCCCGCACCGAGCATTCCCGTGATCAAGGGCGATCGCGTGGCGGCATGTGTGGCGGCGGCGTCGGTGCTGGCCAAGGTCACCCGCGACCGGATCATGGCCGATCTGCACGCCGAGTATCCGCAGTACGGGTTCGACGTGCACAAGGGCTACACGACTGCGGACCACGGGCGGGCACTGACGGACCACGGACCGTGCGCGGCGCACCGCTGGTCGTACACGAACGTCGCCGTCGCGGCGCAGGAACACGACCTGCAGCCGCCGCACCCGGTGATGCTGACCGCGGCTGCGCTGCAGGCGAAGCCGGCGCCCGCCATCGACAACCAGGAAGCGCTGTTCGACGTTCCCGCCGGGTGAGGTGGAAAACGGCGGCGCCCGAGTCCTCTCCAGCCGTGGCTTCGGGTGTCACAATGGTTGTTCGCCACCGACCGGCTGTAAGGCTTGCGAGGAGCAGATGAGCGCAGAGGATCTCGAGAAGTACGAGACCGAGATGGAACTGTCGCTGTACCGGGAGTACCGCGACATCGTCGGGCAGTTCTCGTACGTCGTGGAGACCGAGCGGCGGTTCTACCTGGCCAACTCCGTCGACGTGCAGGTGCGTGACAGCGGCGGCGAGGTGTACTTCGAGGTGCGCATGTCGGACGCGTGGGTGTGGGACATGTACCGCCCGGCCCGCTTCGTCAAGAGCGTCCGGGTGATCACCTTCAAGGACGTCAACGTCGAAGAGCTGGAGAAGCCCGAGCTACGGCTGCCGGAGGAGGGCGGCCCGTTCGGCGGCTGACGTGCGGTCCGCCGCACCTCCGGCAGGTGCCGGCGACGTAGCACAGACCTCCGACAACACCGGAGTGCCGCAGCCCTCGGCGGACGGGTTGTCCACAGCACCCGGGTTGTCCACAACTTCGCAGAATCCCCCTGCCGCGGAGCCGGTCAGCCGGTGATCGTGGGTCGAGGCCGGTGAGTGCCGGCCGCGGACCTTGGGGGTGAACGCGAGTGAGTATCACGTTGCGCGGCCGGGGGAACGACAGTTCCCGGGCACGAGGCAGACGATCCCACCTCGACCTCGGCCGCAGGGGCGAAGACCTGGCGGCGCGGTATCTGACCGAACGCGGCCTGGTCGTGCTGAGCCGCAACTGGCGATGCCGGGAGGGTGAGCTCGACATCGTCGCGACCGACCGGTCCACCCTCGTCGTGTGCGAGGTCAAAACCCGGTCCGGGCACCGTTTCGGAGACCCGGCGGAGGCCGTCACCGACGACAAACAGGCACGGATCCGCAGGGTCACGTCGCGATGGCTGTCGGAGTTCCAGGTGGGCTGGTGCCCGATCCGGTTCGATGTGCTCTCCGTGGACTGCACGCCGGGTGGCGAGCCGACGGTGCGGCACATCGTGGGGGCGTTCTGATGCCGCTCGCACGCGCCTGGTCGGTCGCCCTGATCGGCATCGACGGGCGGCCGGTGGAGATCGAGGCGGACATCGGTGCCGGACTGCCCGGGACGAAACTCGTCGGCCTGCCGGACGCGGGCCTGCGGGAGGCCAAGGACCGGGTGCGGGCTGCGGTCCGCAACAGTGGTCAGCGTTGGCCCGACAGCAACGTGACACTGGGTCTGTCGCCTGCGGATCTGCCGAAGGACGGCTCCGGCTACGACCTGGGGATCGCCGCGGCCGTGCTCGCGGCGTCCGGCGCGGTGCCCGCTCCGAAGCTGGTGGACACGATCCTGCTGGGGGAACTGGCGCTCGACGGCAGGGTCCGGCCGGTGCGCGGCGTGCTGCCGGCACTGCTGGCAGCGCGGAAGTCCGGCTACCGGCGGGCGGTGGTGGCACCCGAATCGCTCGCCGAAGGGTCATTGGTCGGCGGAATCGACGTACTGGCTGCCGGGCGCCTCGGTGAACTCATCGCCTGGCTGTGCGACGAGGACGGGCTGGACCGCGCCGAACCGGACCACGGCCGCGCCCAGCCGGAACACCCGGACCTGGCCGACGTCGCCGGACAACCCGAGGCCCGCTGGGCCCTCGAAGTCGCGGCGGCGGGCGGGCACAACCTGCTGATGACCGGCCCACCGGGGGTCGGCAAGACGATGCTGGCCACGCGCCTGCCGGGGCTGCTGCCCGCGCTCGGGGACGACGAAGCGCTCGAGGTCACCGCGGTGCACTCGGTCGACGGCTCTTTGGAACCCGACTCGCCGCTGGTGCGGGTGCCACCGTTCGTCGCGCCCCACCATTCGATCTCGGTCGCCGCGCTGATCGGCGGCGGCACCGGTATCGCCACGCCCGGTGTGATCAGCAAGGCGCATCGCGGGGTGCTCTTCCTCGACGAGGCTGCGGAGTACGGCGGCGAACGCCTCGACGCGCTGCGCACCGTGCTGGAGGAGGGTGAGGTGCGGATCGCCCGCTCGCGTGGCTCGGTCCGCTATCCGGCGCGATTCCAGCTGGTGCTGGCCACGAACACCTGCCCGTGCGCGCCCCCGCAGGAAACGGAGTGCCGGTGCAGCCCGGCGGCGCGGCGGCGGTATCTGGCGAAGCTGTCCGGTCCGTTGCTCGACCGGGTCGATCTGCGGGTGCGGATGCGCCCGGTGACCTCGATGAACATGGCGGGCGGCGAGTCGGCCGAGCCGACCGGGCGCGTTCGGGAACGTGTCGTCGCGGCGCGTGAGCGTGCGGCGAAGCGATGGTCGGACCACGGCTGGCAGACCAACGCCGAGGTGCCGGGCCCGGCGCTGCGCCGCGAGTTCGCCCTCCCGCCGGAGGCGACCCGACTGCTCGACCGCGGGTTGAGCCGGGGTGCCATCACCGCCCGCGGAGCCGACAGGTGCCTCCGCATCGCGTGGACGTTGTCGGACTTGGCGGAGGCCGACGAGCCGACCGCCGACCATGTCGCAGCCGCTCTCGAGTTCCGGGATCGGAGGGCGGCATGAACGCCGAAGGCGACGCCGGAACCGGTCCCCGGGCGGAGGCGGCTGCCGACGCCGTGCACCGCGCCCGCGCGTACCTGCTCGGTGCCGCCGAGCCGCCCGCCCCTGCGCTCGCTGCGTTCGTCGCAGGACACGGCCCGATGGAAGCGGCCGAGCGGGTCCGCCGCGGTGACGTGCCCGAGCGGGTCGCGCAGGAGACCGAGGCGCGGCGCGACACGGACAGGTCGGAGAGGGACCTCGCCAGGGCTGCCGAAGCGGGCTACCGGCTGCTGACCCCGGAGGACGACGAGTGGCCCGCGTGGCCGCTGTTGTCACTCGAGGTGGCTACCGGCCGTGGGGCGGACGGTGTCGCGCCGCCGCTCGGCCTGTGGGTCAGGGGAACGGCACGGCTCGACGAGTCCGTGGATGGTGCGGTGGCGGTGGTCGGGGCGCGAGCCGCCACCGAGTACGGCGAGTATACCGCGGCGGAACTCGCGCACGGACTCGTGGCCGAGGGCGTGGCGGTCTTCTCCGGTGCGGCCTACGGCATCGACGGTGCCGCCCATCGTGGCGCGCTGGCCGCCGGTGGTCCGACCGTGGCGGTGCTGGGCTGCGGACTCGATGCCGGTTACCCGGCGGGGCATGTCGGACTGCTCAATCGGATCGCCGACCGGGGTGCGGTGATCAGCGAATATCCTCCGGGTGCACCGCCGGCGCGCCACCGATTCCTCGTCCGGAACCGGCTGCTCGCGGCGCTCACCGCTGGAACGGTCGTCGTCGAGGCCGGCCGGCGGAGCGGTGCCCGCAACACGTCGTCGACGGCCGGAGTGCTCGGCAAGGTCGTCATGGCGGTTCCGGGGCCGGTCGGTTCCGCGACGTCGGTCGGCTGTCACGAGCTGATCCGCGAGGCGTACGCGACGTTGGTGGGATCGGTCTCCGACGTGCTCAGCACCGTCGGACGACTGGGGGACCACGGAGGCGAGGCGACCGCGCCGCGGCCTCGAAGGCCGACCGACGAACTCGGCCCACAGGCCCTGCGTGTGCACGAGGCGCTGGGCAGACGGCGGGGCCTGTCGCCGGAAGCCGTGGCCGAGGAATCGGGTGTACCGCTCGCTCGCGTGCGCGCGTTGTTGCCGGAACTGGAACTGTCCGGGCTCGCTGAGCGCTGCGAGACCGGCTGGAGACTCGCCGCCGGTGTCCCCGATCGAGTGATTTCGCCCGGTAGTGGGACGGGAACGGGCGAGAACCGCCCGCGTACCGGCTGATTGCAGCTTGATCATCGAGGTGTGGCGATGCTTGACCCCGTTCGTGGCGTGGCCCAGCGTCGGCGGCATGAGTTCTTCGACAGCGCGCGGGCGGCGGTCCGCGGGCACCGCAGGTCGCCGCGCGGACCTGCGCCGGTTGCGCCAGCGGCTGCCGGTGCGCGCCGCAACCGTCGTCGATGACTACGAGCGGCACCTTGCGTCCGAACGAGGGCTGTCGGAGCACACGGTTCGCGCCTATGTCGGTGACGTCGTGTCGATGCTGGCGTTCCTCCACGGACTCGACGGTGCCGGGGAAACCGGGGAAGCCGAATCCGACGGTGCGGATTCCGGCGGCACGAATTCCGGCGAGGCCGACCCCGGCGACGGCAGGTCGGCCGGCGCAGGCTCCGGTGAGCCCGGCGGGCCCGGTGAGCCCGGTGGGCTCGGTGGGCTCGACATCGGGGTGCTGCGTGCCTGGCTGGCGCAACAGCGCGGCGAAGGCCACAGCCGCACCACACTCGCGCGGCGGGCGGCCTCGGCGAGGACGTTCACCGCGTGGGCCGCGGACCGCGGACTGCTGGCGGTCGATCCGGGGCTCCGGCTGGCTGCTCCGAAGGCACACCGCAGGTTGCCCGGGGTGTTGCGGCAGGAACAGGCCTCCGACGTCATGGGTGCGTCCGCAACGGGGGCGCAACAGGAGGATCCGGTCGCCCTGCGTGATTACGCACTCCTGGAGATGCTGTACGCGACGGGAATGCGGGTGGCCGAACTGTGCGCCGTCGACGTGGACGACGCCGACCTCGACAGCAGGCTCGTGCGGGTGTTCGGCAAGGGATCGAAGGAACGGATGGTTCCGTTCGGGTTGCCCGCCGAACGGGCGCTGCGGTCGTGGCTCGACGCGGGTCGCGGCGCGCTGGTCACCGCGTCGTCGGGCGCTGCGCTGTTCCTCGGCGCCCGGGGCGGGCGGATCGACCAGAGGACTGTGCGGCGCGTCGTGCACGACGCCGTAGAGTCGGTGCCCGGCGCGGCGGGCATGGGCCCGCACGGGCTGCGGCACACGGCGGCGACGCACCTGCTCGAAGGGGGAGCGGATCTGCGAAGCGTTCAGGAACTGCTCGGTCACGCTACGCTGTCCACGACGCAGCTCTACACGCACGTGACCGTCGAGCGGCTGAAGGCGATTCATGACCGAACCCACCCCCGTGCCCAATGACACCGGTGGAGTTTCGGCCCATACGGTCGCGAGCAGGGCGGGTGAGACCGTGACATCCACTCGTGAACCCTCCGACGCGCCCACCGCGGAGCCGCCCGTCGGTGACGCAGCACCCGCCAGCTACGGAGCACCCGGAACGGACGGGGTACCCGGCGCCGACGCAGCGTCTGGCGCCGACGCAACGGCCGGCACGGACGCAGCGGCCGGCACGGACGCAACGCCCGGCACGGACGCCCCGGTCGCCGTCGACGCCACCGGCACCGATGCAGCCGCTGCCGCTGCCGCCGTGACGGACACCCCGGTGGCCGGGGTCGACCGGGCCGACGATGACGCGCCGGCCAGTGGCCCTGCTCGCCCCCTACCGGCCGACGCGAACGGCTCCGGCGGTGGCCGGGCCGAAGCGGATGCCGCGATCAAGGCGTTGTGGCACGAGTTCGCCACCGAGCCGTCGCAGCGCGTGCGTGATCGCCTCGTGCTGCACTACGCGCCGCTGGTCAAGTACGTCGCCGGCCGAGTGGGCACGGGACTGCCCACCCACGTCGACGTCGCGGACCTGATCCAGTCGGGCATCTTCGGGCTCGTCGACGCGATCGAGAAGTTCGACCCGGACCGCGGGCTGCGGTTCGAGACCTACGCGATGCAGCGCATCCGCGGCGCGATCCTCGACGACCTGCGGTCGCAGGATTGGGTCCCACGCGTCGTCCGCAGCCGTGCCCGCGAGGTGGAACGCACACTCGAGCGGCTCGGAGCGCGGCTCGGCCGGACGCCGACGGACGCCGAGGTCGCCGCCGAACTGGGCATCTCACTGGGCGAACTGCACGATCTCTACGGGCAGTTGCGGCTCACCAGCGTCGTCGCGCTCGAGACGCTCGTCGCGGCAGGCCGGGACAGCGAATCGGTCGTCGAATCGCTGCCCGACGACGAGGCGGTCGATCCCGCGGCCGTGCTCGTCGACCGCGACAACCGCAAGCAGCTCGCCGACGCCATCGCTCAGCTCAACGAGCGGGACCGCATCGTCGTCAGCCTCTACTACTTCGAGAGCCTGACGCTCGCCGAGATCGGCAAGGTCCTCGGCGTGACCGAATCGCGGGTCAGCCAGCTGCACACGCGGGCGGTTCTGCGGTTGCGCGCGAAACTCCAGGAGCAGTCCGGGACCTGAGACGGTCAGCCGGGCCACGGCTTCAGCCGCAGCGGGCCCGCTGCGGGCACGACGGTGAGTGGGTCCAGGTACCGTTCGCCGCGCCGCAACCCCCAGTGCAGGCATGCCGCGCGGTCACAACCGTCGTGGCCGCGGGTGACCGTGCCGATGCGTCGACCCGCCTCCACCCGCTCTCCCTCGGCGACCTGCACCGACAGTGGTTCGTACGTCGTGCGCAGGCCACCGGGGTGTTCGATCGACACGACGCCCCTGCCCGCGAGGTCACCGGCGTGGACGATCCGCCCGGCGGCGGCCGCCGACACCGGTTTCCCGGGTTCGGCGGCCAGGTCGACACCCCGATGGCCGGGGCCGTACTCGCTGTCCGGGGGATCGAACGGCCGCACCACCTCCGGTTGCGGAGTCAACGGCCAGGTGAACGTCACCTCGGCATGCGGCTCGCCCGTGGCACGCAAGGACCGCACGGCGGCTGTCTCGGCACCTGCGACCTCGGCACCTGCGACCTCGGCACCTGCGACCTCGGCACCTGCGACCTCGGCACCTGCGACCTCGGCACCTGCGATCTCGGTCCCGGCCGTCCCTCCCGCCCCGGACCGCGGGCCCGGTGCGGCCGTGATGTCCGGCGGGGCGAGCGCCGTGACGGCGGTGACAACGGTGACGACGGCGGTGACGACGGCGGTGACGACCGCGACCGCCACTGCGACGCCGCTGGTGACGGTCGCGGCCCCGGCCCCGCGGAGCTGTCCCGGAGAGGGTGCCGCCGGTGTACGGACCGCGATGACGGTACGTGCCCGCCGCCGCGGCCCGTTCCGGCCACGTCCGGCTGCGCACGAGCGGCGTGGCGGAACCGCGGGCGGTCGCGCGATCGAACGGAACCTCATCTGCCCAGCGTCCCGCTGCGAATGCCGGCGGTGGTCGTGCGCTGCGAATCTGTGGATGGCCGACGTCGATGTGGACAACTCGTGGCGGCCGGGCCTCCGGGTCGAGCGCCGATGGCCGGGCGGCGTACACTACTTGGCGCAGTCTGTGTTCACACAGGCTGACTTCGCGTGCACGTGCGTGCCCCGCCAGCGGTTTCGGCCGTCACGGGGCGACGGTGCCCGGCGGTCTCCCGGACCGAGGAACGACCCGGGAGTCCGGACGCCGGCACGGCACCAGGGCGGCCACCGACCCCGGTGGACCGCGACAACCGGCCCCGCGCGCCGGACGAGACGTCCGGTGCGCCTAGACAGAAGAGGTGCGAATCAGGCCATGGCCGTCGTCACCATGAAGCAGCTGCTCGATTCCGGCGTGCACTTCGGGCACCAGACCCGCCGCTGGAATCCGAAGATGAAGCGCTACATCCTCACCGAGCGCAACGGCATCTACATCATCGACCTGCAGCAGACGCTGAGCTACATCGACCGCGCGTTCGAGTTCGTCAAGGAGACGGTCGCGCACGGCGGCACGATCCTGTTCGTCGGCACGAAGAAGCAGGCGCAGGAGGCCATCGCGACGGAGGCCCAGCGTGTGGGCATGCCGTTCGTGAACCAGCGCTGGCTCGGCGGCATGCTGACCAACTTCCAGACCGTGCACCGTCGTCTTCAGCGGCTCAAGGAGCTGGAGTCGATGGAGCAGACCGGCGGCTTCCAGGGGCTGAACAAGCGCGAGATCCTCACGCTCACCCGTGAGAAGGACAAGCTGGAGAGGACTCTCGGCGGTATCCGCGACATGTCCAGGGTGCCGAGCGCCATCTGGATCGTGGACACCAAGAAGGAGCACATCGCCGTCGGCGAGGCGCGCAAGCTCAACATCCCGGTCGTGGCGATCCTCGACACGAACTGCGACCCGGACGAGGTCGACTACCCGATCCCGGGCAACGACGACGCGATCCGCTCGGCCGCCCTGCTGACCAAGGTCGTCGCCGAGGCCGCCGCCGCGGGCCTGATGGCTCGTTCCGGTCGCAACGGTGCCGCCCCCGAGGGTGAGGACAAGCCCGAGGCCGCTGCCGAGCCGCTTCCCGAGTGGGAGCAGGAGCTGCTCGCCGGCTCCGAGGCCGCCGGGCAGAGCACCGCTTCCTGATCCCGTACCGACACCACCTGCGCATCCAGCGACAGAGAACGGAAACGCACGATGGCGAACTACACCGCGGCAGACGTCAAGCGCCTCCGCGAACTCACCGGCTCCGGCATGATGGACTGCAAGAAGGCGCTGGAGGAGAGCGAAGGCGACTTCGACAAGGCCGTTGAAATCCTGCGCATCAAGGGCGCCAAGGATGTCGGCAAGCGGGCCGAGCGGTCGACCGCAGAGGGCCTGGTGGCCGGCGCCGGCGGTGCCCTGATCGAGCTGAACTCCGAGACCGACTTCGTCGCGAAGAACGAGGAGTTCCAGCAGCTGGCCGACAAGCTCGTCGAGGTCGCCCAGCAGCAGAAGACCGACGACGTCGAGAAGTTCAAGGCCGCAGAGGTCGACGGCAAGTCCGTCGCCGAGGTCGTCCAGGAGCTCTCGGCGAAGCTCGGTGAGAAGCTCGAGGTCCGCCGGGTCACGTACTTCGACGGCAACGTCGAGACGTACCTGCACCGTCGCGGCTCCGGGCTGCCGCCCGCGGTCGGCGTGCTCATCGAGTACACCGGCGAGGGCGAGGCGGCCGCCGAGGCCGCCCGCGGCGCGGCGCTGCAGGTCGCGGCGCTGAAGGCGCAGTACCTGACGCGTGACGAGGTGCCGTCCGACGTCGTCGACAACGAGCGTCGGATCGCCGAGTCGACCGCCCGCGAGGAGGGCAAGCCGGAGCAGGCCTTGCCGAAGATCATCGAGGGCAAGGTCAACGCGTACTACAAGGACAACGTGCTGCTGGAGCAGCCGTCGGTCACGGACAACAAGAAGACCGTGAAGGCGCTGCTCGACGAGGCCGGGGTCACCGTGACGCGGTTCGCCCGCTTCGAGGTCGGCCAGGCCTGAGTCCGCTCGCACGCATGTGCCCCGTCTCCCGCCAGGCCGGAGGCGGGGCACATGTGCGAGACCCACATCGATACCCCTCCGATCGCCGCCCGTAGACGCTGAAGGGACCCCGGACATGACCGAAGGACAGACCGACCGGCCCGGACGCGGATACCGGAGAGTCCTGCTGAAGCTCGGTGGCGAGATGTTCGGCGGTGGCTCCGTCGGCGTCGACCCGGACGTGGTCCACTCGGTCGCCGTGCAGATCGCCGAGGTCGTGCGTGACGGCGCGCAGATCGCGGTCGTCATCGGCGGCGGCAACTTCTTCCGCGGTGCGGAGTTGTCGACACGTGGACTCGACCGTGACCGCGCCGACTACATGGCGATGCTCGGCACCGTGATGAACTCGCTGGCGTTGCAGGACTTCCTCGAGAAGGAAGGCGTGCCGACGCGCGTGCAGACCGCCATCACGATGGGGCAGGTCGCCGAGCCGTACATTCCGCGCCGGGCGGAGCGTCACCTGGAGAAGGGTCGCGTGGTCATCTTCGGCGCGGGCACCGGCATGCCCTACTTCTCCACCGACACCGCCGCGGCCCAGCGTGCGCTGGAGATCGGCTGCGACGCCGTGCTGATGGCGAAGGCCGTCGACGGTGTGTTCACCGCCGACCCCCGGGTGGATGCGAGTGCCAAGCTGTACGACGAGATCACCCACCGCGAGGTGCTCGAGCGCGGCCTCAAGGTGGCCGACACGACGGCGTTCAGCCTGTGCATGGACAACAACATGCCGATCATCGTTTTCAATCTCCTCACCGAGGGCAACATCGCGCGCGCGGTCAGCGGTGAGAGGATCGGAACACTGGTCAGTACACCGACGAACCTGGAGCAGCCGTGATCGACGAGACACTCTTCGACGCAGAAGAGAAGATGGAAAAGGCGGTGTCCCACGCCAAGGAGGAGCTGTCGTCGGTGCGCACCGGCAGGGCGAGCCCGGCGATGTTCTCCCGTATCACGGTCGAGTACTACGGCGCGCCGACTCCGCTGAACCAGATGGCCAGCATCAACATCCCCGAGGCGCGCATGGCCGTCGTCAAGCCGTACGACGCGTCGCAGCTCGCGGCCATCGAGAAGGCCATTCGGGACTCCGACCTGGGCGTGAACCCGACCAACGACGGCCACATCATCCGCGTCGTCTTCCCGCAGCTCACCGAGGAGCGGCGCAAGGAGATGGTCAAGGTCGCCAAGCAGAAGGGCGAGGAGGCCCGTGTCTCCGTCCGCGGGGTGCGCCGCAAGGCGAAGGACGAGCTCGATCGCATCGGCAAGGACGGCGAGGCCGGTGAGGACGAGGTCAACCGCGCGGAGAAGGAGCTGCAGAACCTCACGGACAAGTACGTGGCGCAGGTCGAGGAGCTCGTCAAGCACAAGGAATCCGAGCTGCTCGAGGTCTGATGCCGAACGTGACCGACGACCGGGAGCGGCGCTCCGGTGCTGCCGATCCTGGCCGGCGTCCGGACGAGAGCGACGACGCCGCAGTGTCCGAGCCGGGTGATCGACCGGGCCGGCCCGCCACACCGGGCGAGCCGTCCGGCCCGTCGTCGGCTTCCGACGAGCCGGTGCATCAGCCCGAGAAGAAGGGGAAGGCCGGGCGGAACCTGCCCGCCGCGATCGGCGTGGGCGTGCTGCTCGGCGGCGCGATCCTGACGTCGCTGTTCACGGTCCGGTACCTGTTCATCGGGATCGTCGCGATCGCGATCGCGATCGGCACGGTCGAACTGAGCAGGGCGTTCCGCAAGGCGGCCGACATCCGCATCGCGATGACACCGGTGCTGGTCGGCGGCCAGGCGATGATCTGGCTGGCCTGGCCGTTCGGCCGGGAAGGCGCGTTGACGGCGTTCGTCCTGACGGTGCTGGTGTGCCTGCTGTGGCGGTTGCCCGGCGGTGCGGACGGCTACGTGCGGGACGTGGGGTCGTCGGTGTTCGCGGCGGCGTATCTGCCGCTGTTCGCCTCGTTCGCGGCGATGCTGGTGCCGCCGGACGACGGGGTGGGCCGGGTCATTTCGTTCATGGTCGTCGTGGTCGCCTCCGACACCGGTGGGTATGTGGCCGGGGTGCTGCGTGGCAGACATCCGATGGCGCCGTCGATCAGCCCGAAGAAGACCTGGGAAGGTTTCGCCGGTTCACTCGTCGCGGGCATCGCCGCGGGTTCGCTGGCGCTGGCACTGCTCGTCGACGGTCACGCCTGGCAGGGCGTGCTGTTCGGGATCGCGATCGTGCTGACCGCGACGCTCGGCGACCTCATGGAGTCGTTGATCAAGCGCGATCTCGGCATCAAGGACATGGGGAATCTGCTGCCGGGCCACGGCGGGCTGATGGACCGCCTCGATTCGCTGCTGCCGTCGGCGCTCGCGTCGTGGCTGCTGCTCAGCGCTTTCGTCCCGGCCTGACGTCTCGTCGGCCGCGCCTTGTGGTGCTGGGCTGACAGGGGAGGCCCGTCACGGGTCAGTCGTCGTAGGGATCGTCGACCTCGGCGCGGCCGATACCCAGGTCCACGGGACAGCTGTGATCGACCACGGAGAACACGGCGCCGCCGGGGTCGGCGAGCACGGCGATCCGGCCGAACGGGGTGTCGAACGGCGGGGTGATCACCGACCCGCCGAGCATCAGGCTCTGCCCGGCCACCGCATCGGTGCCGCGGTGCGGGTCGACCTGCAGGTAGACCATCCAGTGGGGGCTGTAACCGGCCTGTTCGGGCGGCAGGACGTACCGGTAGATGACGGGTTCGGCGCCGAGCCGCCATTCGAGGTAGTCGATGCCGTCGGTGCCGATCTGCTGGCTGGTGTAGCCGAAGAGCTTGTCGTAGAAGTCGTCGGCGCGCGCGGCGTCGTGGGTGCCCAGGTCGGCGCTGCTGAAGCTGCCGGGCAGGGTCCTGGCGAACGTCCAGCTGTCGGTGATTTGCCAGAATACGACGGGTGCGCCGCTCGGGTCGAGTGCGTGCACGATGGCGCCGCGGTCGGGGATGTCGACGGGTCCGAGGGTGACGACGCCGCCGAGGTGCTGCACCCATTCCGCGGTGGCGGCGGCGTTGGTGACGGCCAGATGCGGCACCCACCCGGTCGGCTGGTTCCGGCCCACCTGGTACATGCCGCCGACTTCCCAGCCGTCGAGTGTCGCGATGTTGTAGCGGTGGTTGACGGTCGCGGGGTCCCGTTTGACGGCGAAGGTCCAGCCGAACAGTTCCTCGTAGTAGGCCCGTGCCGCGGATTCGTCGGGGGTGGCGAGCTCGATCCAGCACGGCGTGCCGGCGGCCAGGAATGCGGTGGGTTCGTTCGTGTCTGACATGGTCCCGAGACCCTTCGCCGCCGTCGTCCTCGAGCTGAAGCGTAAATGATCTTACGCCCGGGGAAGCGACGTCGATACGCTGTGTGCGTGAACCGGCTCCTGCGCAAGACAGAGGTCTACCCCAGCCCGAACATCTGGTATCACACCGGCACATACGAGCTGGAGAACCGGGTGCAGGACGCCGACGACGCGATCTGGGCCGAGCTGCGTGACAGGGTGCCGTGGACCGGCAGGGATGTCGTCGACGTCGGGTGCGGGGACGGTTTCCACCTTCCTCGGCTGGCGGCGGATGCACGGTCGGTGCTGGGCGTCGAGCCGCACGCTCCGCTGGTGCGGAAGGCGCGCCGGCGCATGGCCGCGTCGTCGAACGTCACGGTGGTGCGTGGCCGTGCACAGCGCATTCCGGTGCCCGACCGGTCCGCGGACCTCGTGCACGCCCGCACCGCGTACTTCTTCGGGCCCGGCTGCGAGCCGGGACTGCGGGAGGCGGAGCGGGTGCTCCGGCCCGGCGGGGCGCTGGTGATCGTGGACCTCGACACCCGGCACGCGCCGTACGGCGACTGGATGCGCGAGGACCTGCCGCACTACGAACCCGACGCCGTCGATGGGTTCTTCGCCGACGCCGGGTTCGCGTGCACACGCGTGGAGACGCGCTGGGTCTTTCCCGACCGGGAGGCCGTGGCGGCTGTGCTGGGCATCGAGTTCAGTCCGCGGGTCGCCCGGCGCGCCGTGGGGGAGACCCTGGGCCGCCGCGCCGGCGCGGGCGGGCCGTTCGAGCTGCCGGTCGGCTACCGGGTGCTGGTGCGTCACAAGCCCGCCGGTCTCGTGATTCACCCTTCCGTCGACGGGGCTTCGCCGAGGATGCCGTAGAGCGTGCGGCGGGCCTCGTCGAGCGCGTCGGTCGCACGGGCACGTTGGTCGCTGGAGGCGACCTGCGAGACCTGTTTGATCGCGACCATCAGTGAGCCTGCCGCCGCGCGGAGCCGGAGTTCGTTGGGGTCGGCGTCCTGGGTGAAGTGCTCCCACGGCGGTGTCCCGATCTTCTCCGCGGCGGCGCGGCCGTCGTCGGTGAGCTGGAACAGGCGCTTGCCGCCCTCCTCGTCGCCCTGGACGAGGCCTTCGTCGGCCAGCAGCTGGAGCGTGGGGTAGATGGAGCCGGGGCTCGGCTTCCAGAACCCGCCGCTGCGCTGGCTGATCTCGCCGATGATCTCGTAGCCGTGCCGCGGCTGTTCGGCCAGCAGCGTCAGGATGGCCGACCGCACGTCACCGCGCTTGCCGCGCCTGCCGGGGCCGCCGTGTCCGCGGCGGGGTCCACCCCGCCTGCCCGGGCCGAACTCGTGCCCGAACTCGTCGTCGAACGGGCCGCCGCGTGGGCCGAAGGCCGGGCGTCCGTGATGGTCGTCCGGTGTCATGAATCCGTTGAGTCGCCTTCTCATGGTTGTCGTTCCTTTCACGATTGTTTCCGACAGGTCGACGATATATCGGAAACAGTCGCCGCGCAACATGTCGACATGTGGGACCATGGCGAGTGCTATGACTGCTCTTCCCCTCGTTTTCGACGCGCCACGCCGCGGCCTGCCCGCGCGGCACCTCGCCGACCTCACGCTGGACGAGCGTGCCGAGGCCGTCGCCGAGCTCGGCGAGAAACCGTTCCGCGCCAAACAGCTCTCGCACCACTACTTCTCGCGGTTGACCGTCGATCCCGAGGAGATGACCGACATCCCGGCAGCGTCCCGGCAGAAGCTGGTCGACGACCTGATGCCGGAGCTGCTCACCGAGGTGCGTGCGCTCGACTGCGATGACGGCGAGACCCGCAAGATGCTGTGGCGGGCGCACGACGGGACGACTCTGGAGAGCGTGCTCATGCGCTATCCGGACCGGGCCACGCTGTGCATCTCCAGTCAGGCGGGGTGTGGGATGGCGTGCCCGTTCTGCGCCACCGGCCAGGGTGGGCTCGACCGCAACCTGTCGACCGCGGAGATCGTGGACCAGGTGCGCTCGGCCGCCGCGGTGATGCGGGACGGCACGATGCCGGGCGGCGAGGGCCGGCTGTCGAACATCGTCTTCATGGGCATGGGGGAGCCGCTCGCCAACTACAAGCGGGTCGTCGCCGCGGTTCGACGGATCACCGAACCCGCGCCCGCGGGCCTCGGCATTTCGCAGCGTTCGGTGACCGTCTCGACAGTCGGCCTCGCGCCCGCGATCCGCAAGCTCGCGGACGAGCGCATGCAGGTACGGCTCGCCGTGTCGCTGCACACGCCGGACGACGAGTTGCGCGACACGCTCGTGCCGGTCAACAACCGCTGGGCGATCGACGAGGTGCTCGAGGCGGCGCGCTACTACGCCGACACCTCCGGTCGTCGCGTGTCGATCGAGTACGCGCTGATCCGTGACATGAACGACCAGCCGTGGCGCGCGGACCTGCTGGCGAAGCGCCTGCGCAAGCACCTCGGCCACCTGGTGCACGTCAACGTCATCCCGCTGAACCCCACGCCGGGCTCGAAGTGGGATGCCTCGCCGAAGGACGTGGAACGCGAGTTCGTCCGCCGCGTCAACGACGGCGGCGTCCCCTGCACCGTGCGTGACACCCGTGGCCAGGAGATCGCCGCCGCCTGCGGCCAGCTGGCCGCGGAGGGCTGACGGCCCGACTGCGGGATCAGCCTGCGCGCAGGTCGTAGAAGCGGCCGATGTGCACGGTCACCGCTTGCGACGCGCGCTGTGGGTCGCCTTGTTCGACGGCGCACAGGATGTCGTGATGCTCCTCGGCGAGCCGGGCCGCGGTGTACGGCCAGCGCAGCATTCGCCCGTACCCGGAGTGCATCTCGCTCTGGACCGCGTCGCCGAGTGAGGTGAGCAGGAGCGTCGCCAGGTCGTTGTGGCCGGCGCGAGCCAGGCAGGTGTGGAACGCCCGGTCGAGCTCGCCGAAGTGATGGATGTCGATGTCACGCTGGGACATCGCCTCGACGATGCCGTGCAGCGGGTCGAGATCTTCGGGGGTGGCGTCGGTCGCCGCACGTGCCGCGACGGTGCTTTCGAGCTCGAGGCGGATGGACATCAGGTCGTTCGTGCCGAAGCCGGACAGGCTCATGTGGACCCGGACGAGCCTGTCGACCGAGGCGCCGCTGTGCTCGCTCAGGACATGACGTTCGTCCGAGTAGTGCAGGACCCGCATCGATTCGAGAATCGCCAGGGCGTGGCGGACCTCGGGCAGTGTGGCGTCGAGACGCCGTGCCAGGTCCCGCTCGTGGGGTAGGCGATCCCCTGCCTCGAGTCGGTCGGCGGCGATCACGTCCTGGATGGCGGTGACGACCTTGCGGCGCGGTTGCAGGTAGCGAACATTGTCCGGCTCGTCCATCGAAAAGTCGCCTCCTCGACAGCGTTGTCGGAACGCGAGCGTAGCTTGATAGTGGTACGACCACAATCGAGGACTGTCGGCAGATTCCACAGGCGCCGGATCACAGCACCAGGTCGTCGTCCAGTGGTTGGAAGAAGCGATCCACGTCGGCGTCCGTGACGGCCGTCAGATCGGCGGGGTCCCATTTCGGTGTGTGATCCTTGTCGATCACCGCGGCGCGGATGCCCTCGGCCAGATCGGGGTGGAGCAGGAATCGGCTGCACACACGGTAGTCCTGCCGTAAGCATTGGCCGATCCCGCTGTGCGTATGGGCCATCTCCATGGCCCGGAGCGTCACCTTGAGCGCCGTCGGAGCGCCTGCGCTGATCGCGTCGAGGGCGTCGACTGCCGTGGGCTCGGTGCGCCGGCTGAGGCGTTGCAGGATTCCTTCCACGTCCCGCGTCCCGTAGCAGTCGTCGATCCATGCCCGATGTGTCGGGAGTGCGGGCCGCGGCTTCACGGCGTACTCGGCCCCGACGGCGGTCGGCGGGCATCCGGCGGCGAGGTCTGCGACCAGCGGTGACAGCGACGACGACGCGACGACGTGGTCGGCGAGTCCGCAGTACACCGCGTCGTGTGCGTCGACGCGCTGTCCGGTCAGTGCGAGGTGGACGCCGATCCGGCCGGGCGCGCGGGACAGCAGCAGAGTACCGGCGACGTCGGGCGCGAGGCCGATCGCCACTTCCGGCATCGCCAGTGCGGCTCGATCACTCACGATCCGCACGCTCGCGTGGCAGCCGATTCCCATGCCGCCGCCGAGTGTCAGGCCGTTCATCAGTGTCACCACCGGCTTCGGATAGTGGGCGATGCGCGCATCCAGCCGGTACTCCTCCCGCCACAGCAGCCGTGCCCGTTCGCGGTGGCCGTGTGCCGCGTCGTGTACCGCCACGATGTCACCGCCCGCGCAGAAGGTCCGGTCGTCGGAGGAGTCGATCACGATCGCGTCGACGTCGGTGTCGCGTTCCCACCGCGTCAGTGCGTCGAGCATCCGCCGGATCATCGTGAGATCCAGTGCGTTGCGTGAGGTCGGACGGTCGAGAGTGATGCGTCCGACGGCTCCGTCGCGGCGGCAGGCGACCCCGTCCGGGTGGGTCATGACATCTCCTTCGTGGATTGCTCCACAGGTGGCCGCCTCGAGATTAGGCCTTGCCTCGCTGTCTGGCCAGTCCTATGGTCTGACCACATCTCTGTCGTACCAAAACTCGGAGTTGAGATGGACACACGCGAGGAGCCGATCAGAGTGATGCTCGCCAAGATCGGCCTCGACGGACATGACCGCGGCGTGAAGGTCGTCGCCCGGACGTTGCGTGACGCGGGGATGGAGGTGATCTACACCGGGCTGCACCGCAGCCCCGAACAGGTACTCGATGCCGCGGTTCAGGAGGACGTCGACGTGTTGGGTGTGAGCCTGCTGTCCGGCGCCCACATGCCGATCTTCACGCGCATCTTCCAGTTGATCGACGAGATGCCCGAACGGCCGCGGTTCGCGATCATCGCCGGCGGCGTGATGCCCGACGAGGACGTCGACGCGCTCACTGCGATGGGCGTGTCCGCGGTGCTCGGGCAGGACACCGCCCCCGACACGATCGTCGAGCGCATCCGTGACGTGAGCGCTCCGGTGCGGGAGGCGTGATGGAACAGTGGAGCTGGCCGCCGCGCTACGACGAGTCGTACCAGCCCGACCCCGCGGAGCGCTTCTGGTTCCCGCGCAGGGAGACCATGCCCGCGGAGCAGCGGGACGAGGCGATTCTGGCCCGTATTCGCCAGGTCATGGAGTACGCCTGGGAGAACGCTCCCTTCTACCGCCGGAAATGGGACGAAGCGGGAATCCATCCCTCGTCGATCAAGAGCCTGGCCGACTTCGAGAAGGTTCCCGTGGTGCGCAAGGAGGAACTGCGCGCCGACCAGGCGGAGAACGAACCGTTCGGCAGTTACCTCGCCGTGCCCACGTCCGAGGTCAAGCACGTCAACGGCACGTCGGGGACGACGGGACGTCCCACGGCGTTCGGGATCAGCGAGCGTGACTGGCGCAGCGTCGCCAACGCGCACGCCCGTGTCATGTGGGCCATGGGCATCCGCCCGGACGACACCGTGCTCGTGGCTTCGCCGTTGAGTCTGTACTGGGGTTCATGGGGTGCCTACATCGGTGCCGAACGGCTGGGTGCGCGGGTGTTCCCGTTCGGTGCAGGCACCGCGGGACAGACCGCGCGGACGGTGCGATGGATGCGGCAGATGGGTGTGACCGTCTTCTACGGCACACCGTCGTATGCGCTGCACCTGGCTGAGGTGGCTCGCGACGACGGCCTCGACCCGGCGTCGCTCGGGCTGCGAAAGCTGTTCTTCTCCGGTGAACCGGGGGCGAGTGTGCCGTCGATCCGTTCGCGCATCGCCGAGGCGTTCGGCGCGCAGGTCTACGACTCGGGAAGTATGGCCGAGGTCAGCCCGTGGATGCACCTCGGCGCCGACAGCGACGAGCCGGGCGTGCTGTGCTGGCAGGACCTCGTCTACACCGAGGTGTGCGATCCCACCGGTCTGCACCGCGTCGACTACGGGTCCGAGGGAACGCCGGTGTACACGACGCTCGAGCGCACCAGCCAGCCGATGATCCGCCTGCTGTCGGGAGACCTCACACGGTGGGAGGCGCCCTCGGCCGACCGCGGGCGCACGTACCCGTTCCTGCCGCGCGGCATCTACGGCCGGATCGACGACATGTTCACCGTCCGGGGCGAGAACGTCTACCCGAGTGCTATCGACGACGTCGTCATGGCGGCTCAGGGCTACGGCGGTGAGCACCGCATTGTGATCAGCCGGGAGTCCACGATGGACTCACTCGCCGTGCAGGTGGAGTACGAGGACGCGATGGCGTCGTCACTGGAGTCCTGGGCTGCCGGGATCGCCGACCGCCTGCGCACGGTACTCGGGGTCGGCGCGAAGGTGGTTCCGGTACGGCAGCAGACGTTCGACCGCACCGAGTTCAAGGCCCGCCGTGTGGTCGACGACCGTGACCTGCTGCGTCGCTTGGAAGGCGCATCATGACGGCTCCGAAGGAGATCGTCGACGCCGTGCTGGAGGGGCGGAACCAGGCGGTCGCGCGCATGCTGACCTTCGTCGAACGCCGTAGCGACGGTGTCGACGACGCGCTCGCCGTGCTGCACCGTGCTGCGGGCAGCGCGCACGTGCTGGGGCTGACGGGACCGCCGGGCAGTGGCAAGAGCACGCTCGTGTCCGCGCTCGCCCGCCACTACCGGAGTCAGGGCAGAACGGTCGGGGTGCTGGCCGTGGATCCGTCCAGCGTGTTCAGTGGGGGAGCGATCCTCGGCGATCGCATCCGAATGAGCGATCACGGTGACGACGCAGGCGTGTTCATTCGTTCGGTCGCCACCCGAGGTGCGCTCGGCGGGTTGTCGCGCGCCTGCCTCGACGCGATCACCGTGCTGGACGCGGCCGGCACGGATGTGGTCATCCTCGAGACCGTCGGCGTCGGTCAGGCGGAAGTGGACGTCATCAGTGCGGCGCAGACGGTCGCGGTGGTGAGCGTGCCGGGCATGGGCGACGACGTGCAGGCGATCAAGGCCGGTCTGCTGGAAGTCGCGGACGTGCACGTGGTCAACAAGGCGGACCGTGACGGTGCGTCCCGCACCGTGGCGGAACTGCGGGAGATGCTGCGGCTCTCGCACCGCACCGCGGGCCAGTGGAACGTGCCGATCCACCAGACGGTGGCGGCGAACGGGGACGGCGTTGCCGACCTGGCAGCCGTGTTCGCGGCCCATCTCGACTGGATGACCGAGCACGGTGAACGCGAACGCCGCGCCCGTCGCAACGCCGCGACCCGCATTCGCTGGGTCGCCGAGGAGCTCGTACTCGACGAACTGCGGCCGGGGGTGGCCGCGTTCGATCACGCGCTGGACGAAGTGACCGCCCATCGCACCGATCCGCTCTCCGCGGCTCGGCAGCTGGTCGGCCGGTGATGACCGGCCCTGCCATGGACCTCTGGAGGATTCTCATGACCGATGACAGCCGTTACCGGCTCGCCGCCCCGGGACTCGCCGAGGCCGCGGCCGGCGACCTCGCCTCGTGGGAGAACGATGAGCTCGCCGGGTTTCTCGCCCGGCGGCCCGAGTCCCGCGACGAGTACCGCACCGGCAGCGGACTGCCGGTCGAGCGCGTATACACGCCCGCCCACGTCGACGGTGATTGGCACGACGTCGGCCTTCCGGGCCGCTATCCGTTCACTCGCGGGCCGTATCCGACGATGTACCGCGGCCGCACGTGGACGATGCGCCAGATCGCGGGTTTCGGGCAGGCGGAGGAGACCAACGAGCGGTTCCGGTACCTGATCGCACAGGGACAGACCGGGCTGTCGATCGACTTCGACATGCCCACCCTCATGGGCCTGGACAGCGACGACGCGATGAGTCTCGGCGAGGTCGGCCGGGAGGGCGTCGCCATCGACACGCTGCCGGACATGGAGGCGTTGTTCGACGATATCGACCTGGAGCAGATCAGTGTCTCGATGACGATCAACCCGTCGGCCTGGATCCTGCTGGCGATGTACGTCGCCGTTGCCGAGGAGCGTGGCTACGACCTCGACAAGCTGTCGGGAACCATCCAGAACGACATCCTCAAGGAGTA
The DNA here is from genome assembly GCF_024648885.1 of Prauserella salsuginis. Lineage (GTDB taxonomy): Bacteria > Actinomycetota > Actinomycetes > Mycobacteriales > Pseudonocardiaceae > Prauserella > Prauserella salsuginis. The sequence goes on from NZ_JANBBF010000011.1 coordinate 446,585, forward strand.
CGTCGCACAGAAGGAATGGATCTTCCCCGTCGAACCCAGTATGCGGATCGTGCGGGACACGATCGGCTACTGCGCTGAGAACATGGCGCGCTACAACCCGGTGAACATCAGCGGCTATCACATCAGCGAGGCCGGTGCGAACGCACAGCAGGAGATCGCCTTCACCATGGCGATCACCAAGGCGTACGTAGCCGATGCCGTGGCGACCGGACTCGACGTCGACGCGTTCGCTCCGCGGCTGTCCTTCTTCTTCGTCAGCCAGGCGGACCTGTTCGAGGAAGTGGCGAAATTCCGTGCGGTGCGGCGGTTCTATGCGCGCATGATGAAGGAGACGTTCGGCGCGAAGGATCCGGCGTCCATGCGGTTGCGCTTCCATGCGCAGACTGCGGCCGCGACCCTGACGAAACCGCAGCCGATGAACAATATCGTCCGCACGGCGCTCCAAGCGCTGTCGGCGGTGCTCGGGGGTGCGCAGTCGCTGCACACCAACGGACTGGACGAGGCGTACACCATCCCGAGCGAACAGGCGATGAAGATCGCGCTGCGTACCCAGCAGATCATCGCCGACGAGACCGGGGTGGCCAGCGTGATCGACCCGTTGGGCGGTTCCTACTACGTCGAGCGCCTGACCGATACGCTGGAGGAGGGCATCGCCGACTACTTCACGAAGATCGAGGAGCTCGGCGGCGTGGTCGCGGCGATCGAACAGGGCTTTTTCCAGCGTGAGATCTCGGACAGCGCCTACGAGTTCGCGCGTCGTAAAGCGTCCGGCGATCGGCCGGTCATCGGCGTGAACAAGCACGTCGATGCGGGCGAGGCCGAGAAGATCGAGACGCACGAACTCGACCCGGAATCGGAGGCCCGGCAGATCTCGCGGCTCAAACAGGTTCGGGACGTCCGGGATCCGGAGCGCGCCAAATCCGCGATGGAGCAGCTGCTCAGCGTGGCGGCCGATCCGTCGGCGAACCTGATGCCGGCGACGATCGAGGCCGTGAAGGCGCATCTTTCGATGGGCGAGATCACCGGTGCACTGCGCGACGTGTTCGGCACCTACACGGAGACTCCCGTGTTCTGACCCAGCTCAGCTCCACCGTCCCCTCTCAACGTCGAGAGTCGCCGGAGGTCGTCATGTACCAACAGGTTCCCGATCCACTGTGGGGCAGTCTGGGATGGTCCGCGCTCGTCGCGGCACTTCCGCTGCTGACCCTGTTCGTGTTGCTGGGCGTGTTCCGAATGCGCGCGTGGCTCGCATCCCTGATCGGGCTAGGACTGTCCATTATGGTCGCCGTGGCGGCGTACGGGATGCCGCCCTTCACCGCCGTGAACTCGGCGCTCGAAGGTGCGGCGTTCGGTCTGTTCCCTGCGCTGTGGATCGTGGTGAACGCGATCTGGATCTACCAGATGACACGGGTGTCGGGACACTTCGACGTCTTGCGGCGCGCCTTCGCGCGCATCAGCGACGACCAGCGAGTGCAGGGAATCATCATCGCGTTCTCGTTCGGAGCGTTGCTCGAGGCGTTGGCGGGGTTCGGGGCCCCGGTCGCGATCTGTTCCGTGATGTTGGTGGCCGTCGGGCTCAAACCGGTCAAGGCCGCGACCGTCGCGTTGATCGCCAACACTGCGCCGGTGGCCTACGGAGCCGTGGCGCTGCCGGTGATCACGTTGGCGAAGGTCACCGGCTTGCCCCTGGACGACCTGTCGGCGATGACGGGGCGGCAGGTGCCGGTGCTGGCGCTGATCGTGCCGCTCGTGCTGGTCGTCGTGCTCGACGGCAAGCGCGGGTTACGGGAGACATGGCGCGAGGCACTGGTGTGCGGTGCGGTTTTCGCCATCGCGCAGTACCTCATGGCGAACTACGGCGCGGTGCAGCTGACCGACATCGTCGCGGCGCTCGCGTCCGCGGCCGCAGTGCTTCTGGTCGTGCGGATGCGTGACCGGCCCGCGGCCGAACCGATGGCGGACACGGGAGGGACCGCGTCCGTCGACGATGCCGGTGCCGGACCGGTGGGCGGCGGGGCCGTCACCACTGTGGAGACCGCCGTGGAACTGCCCGACACACGTCTCGAGCGACTGCGGTCGTTCGCGCCGTACGCAATGATCATCGTGCTGTTCTCGGTGGCTGCCGTACCGGTGGTCGCGGATCTGCTCGATCACACGACCGTTGCATTCGACTGGCCCGGCCTCCATGTCGTCGACTCCGAGGGGCAGCCACTCAGCCTCGCCGAGTACAAGTTCGACTGGCTGGCCAGCAGCGGGACGGTGTTGTTCGTCGCAGGTCTTCTGTCGATTCCGATGCTCGGGGTGTCGCTGCGTCAATCGGCGCGCGCGTTCGGGGATACCGTGCTGCAGCTCCGCACTGCAGGTGTGACGGTCATGGCGGTGCTCGCGCTCGCGTACGTGATGAACATGTCGGGTCAGACCGCGACGCTCGGTCTGTTGCTGGCAGGGGCAGGCGGCGCATTCGCGTTCCTGTCGCCGTTGCTCGGTTGGTTCGGCACCGCTGTGACCGGATCCGACACGTCGGCCAATTCGCTCTTCGGCGCATTGCAGGTCAGCGCCGCATCTGGCGCCGGACTCGACCCCGTCCTTATGGCCTCGGCCAATACCAGTGGTGGCGTGCTGGGCAAGATGGTGAGCCCGCAGAATCTCGCCATCGGTGCCAGTGCGGTCGGCCTCGCGGGGCGGGAGGGCGAACTGTTCCGGAAGGTGCTGGCGGCATCGGCGCTGTTCGTGCCGTTGATGTGCATTCTCGTCTACCTGCAGTCCACCCCGGTGCTCTCGTGGATGGTGCCGTCGTGACGGCCGCGAGGGATGCCGTCGACGAGGCGAACGCGACACTCGGTGCGGCACTGTCGACGATGGACGTGCCCGCCGATCTCGAGGTGGTACTGGGCGGGATCCAGCTGGAGCTGCTTCGGCTCGGTGACGCGCTCGACGGTGACGGCGAGGCGCCGTCGAGCGCGCGGATTCGGAGGGTACTGGCCGAGAATCCGCTCCCACCGGAGCTGCCTCCCGGGTTCAGTGTGTCGGCTGGCTTCAACTCGGCGGTCGGGCTGATCAAGCTGGCGCGCATGACCACGGTGCGGGCATCACGGACGGTGACCGGCGGAGCGGCCGAGTATCTGAGCGTTCTCGCCGACCTGTTGCTCGCGTCGGCTGCCCGCATCGACCGGGAAGAGCAGCGCCAGGTGCCGTTGGGAGTCTGTGGGGGTGTGGTCGGACCAACAGAGTGGTCACATTGACAGACCCGTGCTGTTCTGATTACCTTGAGTGACAGATCGCGGAGTTGAGGAATTCCGGTGAGAACCCGGACCGGTCGCGCCACTGTGATCGGGGCGCCGCGCGGCGGCCCCGGAGGCAGACCCTCCCTCCGTGCCCGTCCTTGATTGGGTCGCTCGAACCCAGAGGGAGGCACCACGATGATGTTCAGCACCGGGAGCCGATCGTGACCAGCGACGCGGCGTGGGAGCCGGTCCGTCGGGTCCGTACTCATGAGCAGGTACTGGCCCAGATCCAGCAGAAGATCCTCGACGGCACCCTGAGCGCGGGCGAACGCTTGCCGAGTGAGCGTGAGCTGGTGAACATGCTCGGAGTCAGCCGGACCAGCGTGCGCGAGGCGTTACGTGCGCTCGAGGCCATGGGCATCGTCGAGTCGCGCACGGGCTCGGGACAGGACGCGGGCTCGGTCATCACCGCCACATCCACTCCTGCGATGACGAACCTGCTGCGGCTGCACATTGCACTAGCCAGGATCAGCCTGTCCGACCTGGTCGACACCCGGGTCGAACTCGAGCGCAGCGCGGCCCGTGGGGCCGCGTCCGTCCGCACCGACGACGACCTGCGTCACCTCGTGGAGCTGCTGGACCAGATGCGCTCCACCGACTCCGATCCGTACCAGTTCAACACGCTGGACACGGAATTCCATGTGAGCATCGCCCGGATCTCCGGCAATGCGTTGGCCGTCGATCTGATGCAGGCCCTGCGCGGTGCCGTCGAACACGAGATGGCCGAGACGTTCGCGCAGCTGGAGGACTGGCGTGCGGCTGCCGACGGCCTCGTCGACGAGCACGAGGCGATCTACCGCGCGATCGAGAAGGGCAGCGGGGAACTGGCCGCGAACCTGGTCGCCGACCACATCACGACTTTCTACCGGGACCGCATCGCCGGGCGGTGAACGTGCGCGGCAGCGAACAGGTCGTCGGTCTCGACCGCGCGAGTGGGCGTGTTCGGCGACGCGGTTCGGCCTCCGGTGCCTTCGGGTGCCGGAGGCCGAACCGCGTCGGGAACCGACGTCAGGCCTCGACCGGGTCGAGTACGAAGCCGTAGTCGACCGTGGCAGAACCGTCGCCTGCCGGCTTCGGGTCGAGGATGAGCTCCGGCTTCACGGCCGAGGCGATGTCGTCGTCGTTGTGCTCGTCGCCGGGGAAGTACAGCTGCGCGGTCAGCAGCTCGTGGCCCGGCGCGGAGACCTTCACATGGAGGTGGGCCGGCCGCCAGGCGTGCCAGCCCGCGGCGGCGATCAGCTTGCCGCAAGAGCCGTCCGTCGGGATCTGGTACGGCGCGGGCTGGATCGTGGTGATCTCGAACCGGCCGCCCTCGCCCACGGAGAACGTGCCGCGCAGGTTCCACTGCGGTTGGCTCGGCTCGAACTGGCTGTAGTAGCCGTCGTTGTCGGCGTGCCACACCTCGACCTTGGCGCCTTCCAGCGGCGTGCCGTCGGTGGCGGTGACCGTGCCGGTCCAGGTCAGGTTCGTGCCCTGCTCGTCCTCGCGCATCGGGATCGTGCCGACACCGTTCTCGGCGCACTCGGGAGCGTCCGGGACGTAGTACGGCCCCTCGATCGTGCCCTTGCTGCCCTCACGGTGCTCGGTGGCCACCTCCTCGACGACGTGCTCGACCCACACGTCGAGGAACAGCGGCCACTCGCCGTCCTCTCCGACCTGGATCAGCCACGCCTTGAGCGCGTTGTACTCGTCGTAGGTGACCTTCTCCTCGCGGATCGTGTCGTGGATCGCCGTCAGCACCCGCTTGGCGAGCCTGTCGACCCGCGCCGGCGGGACGTCCTTGACGGCCTCGTATGGGTTCTTGTCGCTGGTGAAGTGCGCGGTGGCGTTGGCGCCGGCGGCCGCGGCGGTGGGTTCGGCGGGAACGGTGGTCATGGGATCCTCCTTGATTCCAGTGTCGGGAGCTCCTGCGGCCGGGACTCAGACGTCCTGCCGGTAGTGGGCGAGTTTGTCGGGGTCGATCTCGACGCCGAGGCCCGTGCCGGGCCGGATGGCGAGTTCGCCGCCGGAGATCTGCAGTGGTTCGGTGAGCAGGTCGTCGCTCATGTCCAGGAAGTTCGACAACTCACCGGCTCGCCGCGCGGTGAGTTCGAACGCCGCGCCGAACGCGACCGTGCACATCGACCCGAGCTGGCCGTCGATCTGGTTGCCCATCACGACTTCGAGGCCCAGCCCTTCGGCCAGGTGGTGGGTCCGCTGCGCGAGCGTGAACCCACTGCGCGCCACCTTGATGTTGATCGCGGTGGCCGAGCCGCCCAGGATCTCGCGGGTGACGTCGGCGGCGGTGACCGCGGACTCGTCGGCGATGAACGGAACGTCCAATCTGGACACGAGCCAGCGCCGGCCCAGCACGTCGTCGGCAGGGGAGAGCTCCTCGGCGAACAGCAGGTCCAGATCGGACATCTGCTGCATGGCCTTGGCCGACTCCGCCGCGGTCCACCCGCGGTTGCCGTCGACGTACAACTCGACGTCCTCGCCGAGATGTTCGCGCAGCGCCCGCACCACGGCGGTGTCGAGCGACACGGGACGCCTCCCGACCTTCACCTTGAACGTCGTGATGCCGTAGTCCTCGCGCATGCGCTCGGCCTCGGCCACCATCGCCGCAGGTTCGTCGAATCCGAGCATGTGCGAGACACGCATCCGGTCGGTGTACCCGCCGAGCAGTTCGCTCACGCCGACGTCGAGGCTGCGCCCGAGCGCGTCCCAGACGGCCATGTCGATCGCCGCCTTCGCCGCCGGATTGCCGACGGTGCGGTGCATCCGCGCGTGCATCGTCTCGCGCTCGAGCAGGCTCAGCCCGGTCAGCTGCGGCGCGAAGATCTGGTCGATCACGGCGATGATGCCGGTCTGAGTCTCGCCGTAGGTGAACGGCCGGGGTGGGGCCTCGGCGACCCCGACGACGCCGTCGTCGGTGTGCACCCGCACCAGCACGTGCTCGGCCGCGTGCACCTCGCCGGAGGCGAACTTCAGCGGCTTGCGGTACGGGATGGCGAACGGGATCGCCTCGATCTGCGTGATCTTCATGGACTTCCCTCGGGATTCGGGGCATCGGCGGTGGTGGCCGTGGGGACGGTGCCGGGGGAGGTGAGGGCGGGTTCGAGCACGTCGACGACCGAGCGCACCAGCGCGGAGTCGTTGCCCGTGTGCCAGGCGAGTGCGAGTTCGACGCTGCCCGCATCGGTGAGATCGCGGAACACGACGCCTTCGAGCGGCAGGGCGCGCGCCGACGTCGGCACCATCGCGATGCCGAGCCCGCCCGCGACCAGGGACAACAGCACCGCCGTACCCGCGGCCTGGTGCTCGCGCTGCGGCGTGAATCCCGCGGCCTCACAGCTGCGGGTCACGGCGTCGTTGACCACGGAATCCTTGCTCGCGTACCCGATGAACCCCTCGGTGCGCAGGTCCGGTGTCGCCACGACGGGTTCGTGGGCGAGCCGGTGATCGGCGGGAACGGCGAGGATCAGCGGTTCGGACTCCACGACGCGCAGCTCGATGTGCTCGCCGTGGGCCGGCGGGCGCAGGATGCCGAGGTCGAGATCGCCCGACCGGAGCAGATCGCATTGGGCGGGGGTGAGCAGGTCGGCGTTGACGTCGAGCGCCACCTCGGGCAGGTCACGTTTCAGCGTCCGCGCGATCCGGGGCAGGTGCGAGAACGCGGCCGTGCCCGTGAACCCCATGCGCAGCAGGCCGAGCCTGCCCCCGGCGATCTGCCGCACGCCGTGCACGCTGTCCGCCAGCGTGTCGAGCACCCGCTGCGCCTCCGCGAGGAAGAACTCTCCCGCCGGGGTCAGGCTGACCTGGCGGGTGGTGCGGGCGAACAGTGTCGCGCCCAGCTCCGCCTCCAGCTGGCGGATCGCATGGGACAGCGCGGGCTGGGCCAGCCGCAGCCGCTCGGCGGCACGGCCGAAGTGGCAGGTTTCGGCCACCGCGACGAAATAGCGCAGATGGCGAAGCTCCATGCCGCGCCTCCTTCCTGCTGACCCGGCCCGTCACCTGCGAACTGGGCCGATTCACCACGGTAAGGAGCGGCATTCATCTATGACAAGGACTTGTTTGCGCATGATTGATAAACACAGGCGATCAATATCCCCCTGGGTCAGGACTGGGCATTTGCCTTGTTTGCCCCCGTTAACGGCGCTGTCACAGTCGGAACACCCCGCCGACTCAGAGCCGAACGGCTTCAGGAGGACTCAATGACCGAGACCCTTGACCACGTGTCGGACGTTCTCGCCGACGCCGTCGTCGAAGACCGCGAAGCCGGTGTGTACCGCGCCAACCGGCGGATCTTCACCGACGAGGAGATCTTCGAACTCGAGATGAAGCACATCTTCGAGGGCAACTGGATCTACCTCGCCCACGACAGCCAACTGCCCAACCCCGGTGACTACTTCACCACCTACATCGGCCGGCAGCCCGTCGTGATCACCCGCGACAAGCAGGGCGAACTGCACTGCCTCATCAACGCGTGCGCACACCGCGGCGCGATGCTCTGCCGACGCAAGACCGACAACCGCACCACGCTGACCTGCCCGTTCCACGGCTGGACGTTCCGCAACGACGGCAAGCTCCTCAAGGTCAAGGACCCGGACGGCGCCGGCTACCCCGAGTCCTTCGACCAGAACGGCTCACACGACCTCACCAAGGTCGCCCGCTTCGAGTCCTACCGCGGCTTCCTCTTCGGCAGCCTCAACCCCGACGTGCTTCCGTTGACCGAGCACCTCGGCGACACCACGAAGATCATCGACATGCTCGTGGACCAGTCGCCCGAAGGCCTCGAGGTCCTCCGCGGTGCCTCCACCTACACCTTCGACGGCAACTGGAAGGTTCAGGCCGAGAACGGCGCCGACGGCTACCACGTCACCGCCACCCACTGGAACTACGCCGCCACCACCTCCCGCCGCAACACCGGGGAGTCGAAGAACGAGACCAAGACCCTCGACGCCGGCAGCTGGGGCAAGTCCGGCGGCGGCTACTGGTCCTACCCCAACGGCCACCTGTGCCTGTGGACCTGGGCCGGAAACCCCCAGGACCGTCCACTGTGGCCGCGAATGGACGAACTCAAGGAGAAGTTCGGCGACGCCAAGGGCGAGTTCATGGTCAAGGGGTCCCGCAACCTCTGCCTCTACCCGAACGTCTACCTGATGGACCAGTTCTCCACCCAGATCCGCCACTTCCGTCCCATCGCGCCGGACAAGACCGAAGTCACCATCTACTGCATCGCGCCCAAGGGTGAAAGCGACGAATCGCGCGCCTGGCGCATCCGCCAGTACGAGGACTTCTTCAACGCCAGCGGCATGGCCACCCCCGACGACCTCGAAGAGTTCCGCTCCTGCCAGCTCACCTTCCGCGCCACCGCCGCGCCCTGGAACGACATGAGCCGCGGCGCGGAGCACTGGTTGGGCGGTCCCGACGAGGTCGCCACCGCACTCGACATGCCGGGCGTCATCTCGGCAGGGCAGCGCAACGAGGACGAAGGGCTCTACCCCGTGCAGCACGGCTACTGGGCCGAAACCATGCGCGCCGCCGTCGAAAAGGAAGCATCCGGCGACAGCGACGCCTGAGGTTCCCCGACGCCCGACCAGCCACGAGGAGGCCTTCCGACATGACTGCCACCACCGACACCACCACCGACAGTGCCGACGTCGGTGCGCGCACCAAACACATCACCCAGAACGACATCGAACAATTCCTCTACCGCGAAGCCCGCTATCTCGACGACCGTGAATTCGAGAAATGGCTCGAATGCTACGCCGACGACGTCGTCTACTGGATGCCCTGCTGGGACGACAACGACAAACTCACCGAAAACCCCCAGCGGGAAATGTCGCTCATCTACTACCCCAACAAGGGTGGCCTCGAAGACCGCGTGTTCCGCATTCGCACCGAACGCTCAAGTGCGACCTCCATTCCGGAACCACGCACCAGCCACAACATCAGCAACGTCGAAGTCATCGAACGCCGCGGCGACCTCGTCGACATCAGATTCAACTGGCACACGATGTACTTCCGCTACAACACCGTGGACCCCTACTACGGAACCTCGTTCTACACGATCGACTTCTCCGGCGAATCACCACTCATCCGCCGCAAGACGGTCATCCTCAAGAACGATTACATCCACCACGTCGTCGACATCTACCACATTTAATGATTGTCCGTGGTTGCGTTGCTTGACGGTGCCAGTGGCGGAACCTGAGCGTGTTTCTGGCTCCGGGATCACCTCCTCATGAATGTCCAATTCACCACGTCGGAGCTGTCCTCGCCAGAAACACGCTCAGAACCCGCGGCGGTGCCGGCGGGCGAGCGTGGACAGTCCGTAGACGGGCCGCGCCCGAATGGGCGAGCGAGGGTCCCGCTGTGCGGGCTGCGGGCGCGCTGACGCCTGCCGTGTACGTGGTTTCCGGCCGTATCGCTTGACGACCCTCCGAGAGGGCAGGCAGCGCTGATCGGGCGCCGGGTCGAGTTTTTTTCCTAGGAGCTGTTGTGAGTCACCAAGTAGCGCTGTCCTTCGAGGACGGTGTCACCCGTTTCATCACGTGCGAGCCGGACCAGACCGTCGCCGACGCCTCCTACCGGCAGCGGATCAACATCCCGCTCGACTGTCGTGACGGCGCCTGCGGCACCTGCAAAGCGTTCTGCGAATCCGGCGACTTCAACGGCGGCGACTACCTCGACGACGCCCTCACCGACGGCGAAGCCGCGCAAGGCTACGTGCTGCCCTGCAGCATGACCCCAAAGTCCGACCTCGTCCTCCGCATCGCCACCACGTCCGAGGTCGCCAAAACCCAGGCCGGCACGTTCGAAGCCACCGTCACCGGCCTCGACCGGCTCTCGCCCACGACCGTCGCGCTCACCCTCGACACCCCACAGCGCGACGACCTCGCCTTCCTCCCCGGGCAGTACGTCAACATCGCCGTGCCCGGCACCGACGAGACCCGCAGCTACTCGTTCAGCAACGGGCCCGACGAGAAATCCCTGACGTTCCTGATGAAGCTCGCCCCCGGCGGCGTCATGTCGGACTACCTCACCGACCGCGCCGCTGTCGGTGACCGGCTCACCGTCACCGGTCCCCACGGCAGCTTCTTCCTCCGCGAAACCGACCGGCCCGTCCTGCTGCTCGCAGGCGGCACCGGCCTCGCACCGATCCTGTCCATCCTGCGCACCATGGCCGCCACCGGATCGAGGCGTCCCGTGCACCTCATCTACGGCGCCAGCACCGACGACGACGTCGTCGAACTCGGCACCATCGCCGAGCTCGCCGCCCAACTGCCCCAACTGACCTGGGACTATGTCGTCGCCGACCCGGCGAGCACCGCGCCCAACAAGGGCTACGTCATGAGCCTGATCCGGGACGAGCACCTCTACGGCGGCGACGTCGCCGTCTACCTGTGCGGCCCGCCGCCCATGGTCGAGGCCGTTCGCACCCACTTCACCGAACGCGGCATCGAACCCACCGGCATCTACTACGAGAAGTTCGCCGTCGCAGCCGCGCCCGAGACCACTGACACCGCCGACGGCGACACCGGCGTCGGCGACGGGCACGACCCGACCGCACCGGAGGCAACCATGGACAGCGCCGTCCTCGCCCTCGAACCGGAACCACTCCTCGAAGCCGTCCACCTCGGCGCCGGCGAGGGCCGCCGCATCGCGGGTCAGGACACCTTCCCCGGCACCACCGCCGAACCGGTCGGAGCAGGCGTCGCCACGGCCCCGGCCGCAGCCGACGAGGCCGACACCATGCGTGCCATCGCCCGTCAGCCCATCTGGCCGAGCGGCGGAGGGCAGCCGTTCGACCGCGACCCCGGCGAGGACCTCCTGCCCGCAGGCACCGCCCGCGCCATCGCCGGGCAGGAGATGCACCCGGCCGACGACACGATCGCTCCCGTCGCCGCACCGGCGTCCACCGCGCCCGTGGCCGTCGCGTCCGCCCCCGCCGTCACGACCGCCACCACCGCGCCGGCGGCTCCGGTCATGGCCACGGCGGACGGCTACGAGATCGGCGAGGAGCACCCCTCGGTGCACGAGTCGGACGCCGTGTTCGACGCGCGGCAGGCACTCGAACTCGGCGCCGTCGAACTCACCATCGGCAGGCTCACCTCGCAGCAGCTGTCCGGATTCCGGCTGCTGGCAGAGGCGACCGTGCCCTACGTGGACGGTGACCGGTTCGTCGACGCAGCCGCGTACACCGAGACCAACGCGGCCTTCCACGACTACCTGTTCACCCTGACCGGCAACGACCACCTGCTCCAGGCCTACCGCGCCCTCGGCGTCAAAGGCCACATGGACGAGGTGCTGCGCGACGCCACGTGGTGCGATCCCCGCTGCACACAGGACCACCTCGACATCGTCGAGGCGTTCGAGGCCGGCGACCGGCAGGCCGCCCGCTCGCTCGTCGCCGAGCACGCCGCGCGGTCGAAGGCCACCACCCGGCGTGCCATGAAGGACGCCCAGCACGCCAAGCGGCCCGCGTTCGTCTCGCCCGGCCGGTTCGACGGCAAGGTCGTGGTCGTCACGGGCTCCGCCCAGGGCATCGGCGAACGTGCGGCCAGGCGGATCGGCGCCGAAGGCGGACAGGTCGTCCTGGCCGACCGTTCCGACCTCGTCACCGGCGTCGCCGACGACCTCGTCACGGCAGGCGGCCAGGCACACGCCGTGCTCGCCGACCTGGAAACCTACGAGGGCGCGCAGTCGGTGGTCACCGCGGCGCTGGAGAAGTTCGGCCGCATCGACGTGCTGATCAACAACGTCGGCGGCGCGATGTGGTTCAAGCCCTACACCGAGTTCACCGCCGAGCAGATCCAGGCCGAGATCAACCGCTCGCTCATGACGACCCTGTGGTCGTGCCGGGCCGCGCTGCCGGAGATGGTGCGCCAGGGTGGGGGAACGGTCGTCAACGTCTCGTCGGTGGCCCGCCGCGGCATCCACCGCATCCCGTACTCGGCGGCCAAGGGCGGGATCAACGCGATCACCGAGTCGCTGGCCATGGAGTACGCCGACGCCGGCATCCGTGTCGTCGCCACCGCGCCGGGTGGCACCGAGGCACCGCCACGCCGGATCCCTCGCGGCGGCGACGCCCCGCAGACCGACCAGGAGAAGGCCTGGTTCCAGGCCCACATCGACCAGACCGTCGACTCCTCGCTGTTGAAGCGCTACGGCACCCTCGACGAACAGGCCGCCGTCATCGCCTTCCTCGCCTCGGACGAGGCCGCCTACGTCACCGGCACCGTCGTGCCCGTCGCAGGCGGCGACCAGGGCTGACCTTCCGCGGCGGCGGCCGGCACGGCCTCCGCCGCGGAAGGGTCACTGGGCCGGCCGGGCGATCCCCGCCGTACCCGCAGCCGAACCCGTATTCCCGCCGTTCACGCCCGCCACAGCGGGCCGACGCGGCCCGGCGTCGCGCCACGCGGCGCACCGCAGTGATCGACATCCCCTTCCTCTCCCCGGGAGCTCAGAATGTCCGACTCCGACGCAACGAAGCGCCGGCGCACCGTCTTCTGGGTGGTCGCCCTGTCCGCGATCTCCCTGGTCTTCGACGGCTACGACCTGGTCGTGTACGGCACGGTCCTGCCCATCCTGCTCGACGACCCCAGCCATCTCGGCGCGATCAGCCCGCAGCAGGGCGGGGCGCTCGGCAGCTACGCCCTCATCGGCGTGCTGGTCGGCGCTCTCGCCGCCGGCACGTTCGGCGACCTCGTCGGCCGCCGCCGGATCATGCTGCTCAACCTCGCGTGGTTCTCACTGGGCATGGCGTTCACCGCCATGACGACCAGCGTCATGCTGTTCGGCATCGGCCGGTTCTTCACGGGCATCGGCGTGGGCGCACTCGTCGGTACCGTCGGCGCGATCGTCGCCGAGTTCGCCCCGACCCACCAGCGCAACCGCCTCAACGCGATCGTCTACAGCGGTATCCCCGCCGGCGGCGTGCTCGCCTCCCTGCTGGCGCTGGCACTGACCGACGTCATCGGCTGGCGGGGTCTGTTCTGGATCGGCGCGGTGCCGATCGTCACCGTGCTGCCGCTCGCGCTGATGAAGCTGCCCGAATCGGCGCAGTGGCTTGCGTCGCGGGGCAGGCACGAACAGGCGCGAGCCGTGGCCGATCGCACCGGCATGCAGCTGCTCCCGGAGACCGGCTCCACCGGTGGGCGGGTCGGATTCCCCGCGCTGGCCACCCGCGCACTCGCGTGGCCGACCATGCTGCTCGGCACGATGAGCTTCGCCGGACTGCTGCTGACCTACGGGCTCAACACGTGGCTGCCGGAGATCATGGGTGCCAGCGGCTACGGCGAGAGCTACTCGCTGGCGTTCCTGCTCGTGCTCAACGGCGGCGCGATCGTCGGCGGTCTGCTCGCCTCCGCGTGGGCGGACCGGACGGGCGCGAAACGCGTCGTCAGCACGACGTTCGTGCTGGCCGCGATCACGCTGGCGCTGCTGCCACTGGACCTGCCGCTGGTCGTGCTCCTGCTGGCCGTGGCCGTGGCGGGTACCGGCACGATCGGCACCCAGGTGCTCATCTACGGCCTCGTGTCGAACTACTACCCGACGCGGGCCCGCGGCGCCGGTGTCGCGTGGTGCGCCGGATTCGGCAGGCTCGGCGGCATCGGCGGACCGGTCATCGGTGGTCTGCTCGTCGGTGCCGGTCTCGGTGGGATGGCGGCGTTCTACATCTTCGCCGGCATCGCTCTCCTCGCCGCGCTCGTGACGATGCTGGTTCCCCGTCCCGCCCACGAGACGGCGCACGAGGCCACGGCCCAGGTGGGCCAGCCCGAGCCGGTCTGAGGGCGCAGCGACCTGCGAGGCCGCGGCGGTCCGGCCGCGGCCTCGCAGCGTTGCGGAGATGGTCCGGCGTGACGGGTGGTGGTTCCGTGTCCAGAGGCGCCGTATCCAGGGGCGCTGTTTCCAGCGGCGCCGTATCCAGAGGTGCTGTGTCCAGGGGCGCCGCCTCCCACAGCGCTGTGTTCGATGGTGCCGTGGCCGGGGGAGCGGCGGCCCGTGACGCCGCGTCGCGGGGCGTACGGCGGCGCGGAGCACCGGATCGGCGAACCGGTGCCGGGCCTTCCGGGCGATACAGTGCGAGCGTGAGCGACGAGGCCGCAGCCCTGATCGGCAGGGACCGCGCGCTGAGCACCCTCGAACGGGCTCTCGGCAGGGCCGCCGCGGCCGAACCCGGATTCGCGGTCGTCACCGGCGGTGCGGGTACCGGCAAGACGGCCCTGCTCGCGGCGCTCGCCGCCCGGCACACGGGACCGGTGCACCGCGCTGCGGGCGTGTCGTGGGAGACGGAACGCGCGTTCGGCGTCGCCGGCCAGCTCGTCCGCGGCCTCGGCAGCCCTTCCGGCATTCCCGACGTGGCCGCCCGCATCGCAGCACTCGCCGACCCCGACCCCGATGCCGGTGATGCCCGGCGTCCCGGAACCGTGGCCGGCGAGCCGGGACGTGACGACCCGATCGCAGGCGGGAACCCCGGCGAGGACGGTCCCGCGACGCTGCTGCTCGTCGACGACGCGCAGTGGGCCGACGAGGAGTCCCTGCGGGCACTGGTCTCCGCGGTGCGGTACCACTCGACGGCGAGGCTGCTGGTGGTCGCCGCGACGCGCACCACCGACCGGGACGTGCTGCGCCAGGCGACGACGACGGTCGTGCACCTGCCCGCTCTCGACGTCCGCGAGGTGGCCGATCTCGCCGCGGCTCACGGCATCGTGCTGTCACGGGCCATGGCCGAACAGCTGGCCCGGCACACGTCCGGCGTCCCGGCGCACGTCGTCGAGCTGCTCACGGAGGTGCCGGCGGACACGTGGCGCCGTTTCGACCCGCACCTGCCCGCACCCGCCGCGGTCGTCCGGCGCGTGGCCGCCGCTCGGGAGCGCTGTTCCGCGGAGGCCCGCAGGCTCATCGACGCCGCGGCGGTGCTCGGACAGGGCGCCGCGGTCCGTGACGTCGCGCTGCTGGCGGGGCTCGGCGACGGCCCGGGTGGCCTGCTCGACGTCGCCGACGAGGCCTGTGCCAGTGGTCTCGTGCGCACCGGGCCGCGCGGACTCACCGAGCTCGGTCCCGCCGACCCCATGGTGCGTGCGGCCGTGCTGGCGACGCTGGGGCACGCGGCGGCAGCGGAGCTGCGCACGCGGGCCGCCGAGCTCGTCGACGATCCGGTGCAGCAGACGCGGTTGCTCGTCGCGGCCACGCCCGTTCCCGACGCGGCGCTCGCCGACAGGCTCGACGCGCTGGCCGCCGACCACGCCGAGGAAGGCGCGTGGGGTGTCGCCGCGTCCCTGCTGAGCGACGCGGGCAGGCTCACCGAGGACCGACTCGTCCGCGAACGCCGTATGACACGTGCCGTCGACGCGCTGATCGGGGCGGGGGACGCCCTGGGAGCGGGCGCGCTCGTCCCCGAGGTCGAGGGGCTGCGGGAGACCCCGCTGCGCAACGCCGTGCTGGGGTATCTCGCCGTCGTGCGGGGCAGGCCGGCCGAGGCACAGGCGCGGCTCGACCGGGCGTGGCGCCTCGTCAACTCCGACCGCGAACCGGGCGTCGCCGCGGTGATCGCCCAGCGATACGTGCTGCACTGCCTGTGCCGGTGCCACGCCGAGGACCTCGTGACCTGGGCCGACCGGGCGATCGCCTTGGCGGGCGAGCACGATCCGACCACGGTGGAGGCGGCGGCCATCCGAGGTCTCGGCCTCGCGGGAACCGGCCGGGGCGACGAGGCGGCCGCGGCCTACTCCGAGCTGGCCGACCTCGTGCCCTCGGGAGCGCAGTGGCAGCGGATCGTGATGGGACGCGGTTGGCTGGGGCTCGGCCGCGACGCGCTCGACGACGCGCGAACCGACCTGGAACTCGGCGTCCCGACGACCGTCCTGGGCGGGTCGACCCGCGTGTCGTTGTGGGCGCGCGGGTGGCTGGCGCGGACGCAGTTCCTCACCGGTGAGTGGGACGAGGCGCTGCGCACGGTGCACGCCGCGCAGGACGTGCTCGACCGCAGCGGTATCGCCGTCACCGGGCCGCTGCTGCACTGGTCGGCGGTCGCCGTGCACGCGCTGCGTGGTGAATGGGATGCCGTCGAGGCGATGATGCAGCGCGTCGACGCCGGGCCGCGCGATTACGAGATCATGCAGGTGCCCTCATACCTGGCGCACGCACTGGTGGCCGAGGTGAAGGCCGACCCCGCGGGCGTGCTGCGGGC
The DNA here is from genome assembly GCF_024648885.1 of Prauserella salsuginis. Lineage (GTDB taxonomy): Bacteria > Actinomycetota > Actinomycetes > Mycobacteriales > Pseudonocardiaceae > Prauserella > Prauserella salsuginis. Next base: position 463,046 of record NZ_JANBBF010000011.1, read on the forward strand.
GTTGCGGCCGTTGACGAAGCCGTGGGCGCGCAGTTCGGTCGACGACGAACCGGGCCGCTGGCCGTGGGCCGACATGTACGCGCACGCGCTCGTCGCCGCGGGCCGCGTCGACGAGGCCGACACGTTCCTCCTCCCGCACGAACAGCGTGCGGCGGAACGCGGGCCCGCATCGGCGCGGGCCCGGCTGCGCGCTGCCCGCGGCAGGATCGCCGCCGCCCGCGGCGACCTCGGCGCGGCGCGCACCGCGTTGGGCGAAGCCCTCGAACTGCTCGAAGGACTGCCCCTGCGCTACGACCGCGCCCGCACCGAATTCGTCCACGGCCAGGTGCTGCGGCGGGCGGGCAAACGCAAGGAGGCCGACGAGGCGTTCACGGCGGCCCGCGAGGTGTTCGCCGCGCTCGGTGCGGTGACCTACGTCGAGCGCTGCGACCGCGAGACCAAGGCGGGCGGCGTGCGCGCGCCGCGCACCGAGCGGGACCCCGGTGAGCTGACCCCGCAGGAACAGGCCGTCTCACGGCTCGTGGCGCAGGGCATGACCAACCGGGAGGTGGCCGCCGAGCTGTATCTGTCGACGAAGACGGTGCAGTTCCACCTCACTCGCGTGTACGGCAAGCTCGGAGTCCGCTCCCGGTCGGAACTGGCCGCCCGGCTCGGCGGCACGGAGTGACCGGCCTGCGCGGCGAAGGCCATCGATGTAGCCACGCAGCGCGGTGCTCTCCCTGCGCCGTTCTTCCGTGTGGCGTCCTCACCCCAGGCAGACGTTCGCTGCCCGGCGTGGTGACCGCCGCGCAAGCAGCGTTGTGACCGCAGGGCAGTGTTGTTCAGCGCAGCGCAGTGTTGCCGGCGCAGCGCAGTGTTTGTCGGCGCGGGGCAGTGTTGCCGGCGCGGCGCAGTGACCGCCGTGCAGTGCACGCAGTGTTGTCGGCGCGGGGCGGCGTCGTCAGCGCAGGGCGACGGTCAGCAGCACGACGGTGTCGGTGAGGGCGTCCAGGCTGTGCCGTTCGGGCGGCACCGGCAGGAGGTCGCCGGCCTCGACGGACCATTCGCGGTCGGCGGTGTGCAACCGGGCGCGGCCGACGAGGACCTGCAGCGTCGCGGCCGGTGGTGCGTCGTGCTTGCCCAGTTGCGCGCCCTCGGCCAGCGCGATGACCGTTGCCCGCTGGGACGGGCCGGAGGCGATGGTCCGGGCAGCGCGCCGGGAATCGTGCTCGCGTGCGGTGCCGAGCAGCTCGTGGGCCAGGTCGGTGAGCGGGGTCTGCTCTTGAGTGGTGGTCATGTCGCCGGCCTCCGCCTACGCGCGGCCGTCACCGCGTCGATCGTGGGCTTGCCGTCCGAGCGCTTGTTCGCCATGTCCCGCCGCCTCCGTACGAGTCAGGTGGTCCGACGACCTCACCCGGTCATTGTCGGTCGAGTGCCGCCCCGACGCCACGTGGCGAGGGCAGAGCTGGTCTCGCCGCTCGGACGAGACCGCCCGCATCGCTCGCGTGCCGTGTCCGCTGATCGGTTCCGCGATCCGGGGGAGCCGACGACTCGCACGTGGCCTCGTGCGTGATCCGTCGAGCGCAGCGACAGGACCCGACACGACGGTGACAACGACGACGGTGACAACGCGGGACACGCGCGCGGACGCAGCCGCGCGGCGGCGCGTCCATGAGGGTGCGCCGATGAGGAGGAGTGGTCGCCGGCCGACGTCACTCCGGGTGCGTCATGCCGGCCGCGGGGTCCTGCTCAGTTCCGGCGCCAGGCCGTGCGGCGGCGCTTGAGGTCGTAGACCAGACCGAGAGCGATGGCGATGGCCGTGCCGACCAGCCAGACGTTCTCGGTGTTGTTCTCGTGGTTGCCGATCAGCATGATCAGCAGCGCGAACACGGTGAACCAGCCGGCGCCCTGCGTGGCCTTGGGGAACCCGCCGTGCCAGCCCCACTCGGCGGACGGCTCCTCGTGGGGGTCGACCCCGTTCGAGTAACTCACCTCGTTGTCGGTGCGCTTCTCGACCGCGTTGCCAGCCACGTTCGCTCCTCACGTGCTCGGACTCGTGCTCGTCAGGCATGATCCCACATGCCTGCCGTCACGCCGCGGTCAGGAGTCCGAGAGAATGGCCACGTGACCTACCCACGCAGCGTCCTCGTCCTCGGTTCCACCGGGTCGATCGGCACCCAGGCACTCGACATCGCCGGGCGCAATCCGCAGCTGTTCCGGGTGGCCGGCATCGCCGCGGGCGGCTCCGATCCGAAGGTGCTGGCCGCGCAGGCCATCGAACACGGCGTGAACTCGGTGGCGATCACGCGGGCCACGTCCGTCGAAGATCTGCAGCTCGCGCTGTACGCCGAGGCGCAGCGGCGCGGTTACGCCCGCGGCGAGTTCGCGCTGCCGCGGATCTTCGCGGGCGCCGACGCCGTGACCGAGCTCATCGACGCCGAGCGGGTCGACGTCGTGCTCAACGGTCTGCCCGGCTCGCAGGGGCTGCGGCCGACGCTCGCCGCCATCGACACGGGCGCCTCGCTGGCGCTGGCCAACAAGGAGTCACTGATCGCGGGCGGTCCGCTCGTGCTCGGTGCCGCCGCCCCCGGGCAGCTCGTGCCCGTCGACTCCGAGCACTCGGCACTCGCGCAGGCCCTGCGCAGCGGGCGGGCCGACGAGGTCGACCGGCTCGTGCTCACCGCGTCCGGCGGCCCGTTCCGCGGGCGCAGCAGGGCGGAGATGGCCGACGTCACGGTCGACGACGCCATGGCGCATCCCACGTGGGCGATGGGCCCGCTCATCACGATCAACTCGGCGACGCTCGTCAACAAGGGGCTCGAACTGATCGAGGCGCACCTGCTGTTCGACATCCCGTGCGAGCGCATCGACGTGACGGTGCACCCGCAGTCGATCGTGCACTCGATGGTCACGTTCACCGACGGTTCGACGATCGCCCAGGCCAGCCCGCCCGACATGCGCCTGCCCATCGCGCTGGCGCTGCACTGGCCGGACCGGGTGCCCGGCGCGGCCAGTCCCTGCAGGTGGGACACCGCTGCGCAGTGGACGTTCGAGCCGCTGGACGGCGAGGCGTTCCCCGCGGTGGAGCTGGCCCGCGAGGCCGGTGCCGCGGGCGGCTGCCTGCCGGCCGTGTTCAACGCCGCCAACGAGGAACTGGTGGGAGCCTTCCTGGCCGGCAACGCCGGTTTCACGTCCATCGTGGACACTGTGAGTGCGGTGGTCGCCGCAGCCGACGAATGGCGCCGCGAACCCGCGGGCGTCGACGACGTCTTCGCCGCAGAGGAGTGGGCACGTGCGCGTGCCCGCGAGGTCGGGGGACCGATGATCGGTAACGGAGGAAAGTAGCGGGTGCTCGTCTACATCCTGGGGGTCGTGCTCTTCGCGCTCGGCATCTGCATCTCGGTGGCGTTGCACGAGGCGGGCCACATGATCGCCGCCAAGTCGTTCGGGATGAAGGTCCGGCGCTACTTCGTCGGCTTCGGCCCGACGGTGTTCTCGTTCCGCCGCGGCGAGACCGAGTACGGCCTGAAGTGGCTGCCCTTCGGCGGGTTCTGCGACATCGCCGGCATGACCGCGCTCGACGAGGTCACCGACGACGAGCGGCCACGCGCGATGTACCGGTTCAAGACGTGGAAGCGCACCGTCGTCATGGCCGCCGGGTCGTTCACCCACTTCGTGCTGGGCTTCGTCGTGCTGTACCTGATGGCGGTCACGATGGGCCTGCCGAACCTGTTCGGCACGCCGGAGATCTCGCAGGTCTCGTCGTGCGTCCAGGACGCGCGCACCAACCAGCAGTACACGAACCCGACCTGTGAGCCGGGAGCGCCCGCACCCGCCCGCGACGGCGGCATCCGGCAGGGCGACGTGATCGTCTCCGTGAACGGGCAGGAGACCCCCACCTACAACGACGTCGTGGCCGAGGTACAGAACCTGTCCGGCCCCGCCGACTTCCGAGTCGAGCGTGGCGGCGAGGTCATTCCGCTGACCGTCGACGTGGAGAAGGTCACACGGCCGGTCTCCGACCCGGAGAATCCCGAGGCCACCCGGCTCGTCGACATCGGGTCGATCGGCGTGACGTTCACCAACCGCTGGGAGTACGGCGCCGCGGGCGCGGTCGGCGGCACGGCGGCGTTCACGGGCGACCTCGTGGTCGAGACGTGGAACCGGCTGCTCCAGCTGCCCGAGCGCGTGCCGGCGGTCGTCGAGTCGATCTTCGGCGCGGAACGGGACCCGAACACGCCGATCAGCGTCGTCGGGGCCAGCCGCATCGGCGGCGAGGCCGCTCAGGAAGGCCTGTGGGAGCTGTTCTTCTTCCTGCTGGCCAGCCTCAACTTCTTCGTCGGCATCTTCAACCTGCTGCCGTTGCTGCCGCTCGACGGCGGTCACATCGCGGTGACCTGGTACGAGCGTGTCCGCGACTGGCTGCGCAAACTCCGTGGCAAGGCGGCGGCCGGGCCGGTGGACTACACGAAGCTCAACGCCGTGACGATGGTCATCGTCGTCATCGGCGGTGCGTTCGTGCTGCTGACCATCACCGCCGACGTGGTCAACCCGATCCGCATCACCGAATAGGTCCGTCCGGGCGCATCGTCGCCTGTGCCCCGAAGATGACCTTCGGGGCACGAGCACGGCCACGCGTGGGCGTGTCCGTGAGGGCCGGTGGCCGGGCCGACGGGAAGGCGCCACTGATCTTCCCGTGATCATGGTCGCTCGGTTGGGGTTGCCGAGGCGGGATGAACCGGCGCGGGCGCGCGCGGGCCGACTGCACGCGGCCCGCCGGGTTCGCGTGCCGGGCGGGCCGCGAACCGGCGGGGCACGGCGTCATGGTGTGCCCCGCGGCAGAGGTTACGGCCGGGCGGGGACCACACGAAGCTCGACGCCGTGACGATGGTCATTGTCGTCATCGGCGGCGCGTGGCCGATTCGCGCGCGAGTATCGTGGGAGCGAACGCGTTCGCCGACTTTGCAGAGGAATCGATGACCGTCGACCTTGGTCTGCCCGGCACACCACCCCCCGTACTGGCCGAACGGCGTAAGACCCGGCAACTGCAGGTCGGACCCGTCGGCGTCGGCAGTGACCACCCGATCTCGGTGCAGTCGATGACCACGACGAACACCGCGGACATCAACTCCACGCTGCAGCAGATCGCCGAGCTGACCGCCTCGGGCTGCGACATCGTGCGCGTGGCGTGCCCGAGCGCCGACGACGCCGAGGCGCTGCCCGCGATCGCGCAGAAGTCGAAGATCCCGGTGATCGCCGACATCCACTTCCAGCCGAAGTACGTCTTCGCTGCGATCGAGGCCGGTTGTGCGGGTGTACGCGTGAACCCGGGCAACATCCGTAAGTTCGACGACCAGGTCAAGGAGATCGCCCGCGCCGCGAAGGACCACGGCACGCCGATCCGCATCGGCGTCAACGCCGGCTCGCTCGACAAGCGGCTGTTGGAGAAGCACGGCAAGGCCACGCCGGAGGCGCTCGCCGAGTCCGCGCTGTGGGAGGCGTCGCTGTTCGCCGAGCACGACTTCCACGACCTGAAGATCTCGGTCAAGCACAACGACCCGGTCGTGATGGTGCGCGCCTACGAGATCCTCGCCGAACAGTGCGACTACCCGCTGCACCTCGGCGTCACCGAGGCCGGACCGGCGTTCCAGGGCACGATCAAGTCCGCCGTGGCGTTCGGCGCGCTGCTGCGGCAGGGCATCGGCGACACGATCCGGGTCTCGCTGTCGGCGCCGCCGGTCGAGGAGATCAAGGTCGGCACGCAGATCCTGCAGTCGCTCAACCTGCGCCCGCGCAAACTCGAGATCGTCTCGTGCCCGTCGTGCGGCCGTGCGCAGGTCGACGTCTACAAGCTCGCCGACGAGGTCACCGCGGGCCTGGAGGGCATGGAGGTGCCGCTTCGGGTGGCCGTCATGGGGTGTGTCGTCAACGGCCCCGGTGAGGCGCGCGAGGCGGACCTCGGCGTCGCCTCCGGCAACGGCAAGGGGCAGATCTTCGTCAAGGGTGAGGTCATCAAGACCGTGCCTGAGGCGCAGATCGTCGAGACCCTCATCGAGGAGGCCATGCGCATCGCCGAGGAGAACGGTGACGTCGACGGTTCGGGGGAACCGGTCGTCACGGTGGGCTGACGTCGCGGCCCGCCCCGGCGGGCGCCTTCCCCGCGGCGCTGGTGACCGTCGCCCGCTTCTGCCACGCTCGGCGGTGTGGGAGACGGATGGGCCGTTGCGCGACCGCGGCCACGGCTTCGGCCGTGGGTGGCGCGGTACGTCGGCTACCGGTCCGCCACTGCGCCGTCCGCCATCACGCCGGCCGTAATCACGCCGGTCGGCGTTGCGCCGTCCGGCTCGGAAACCGGTGTGACGGTCGGCCGGCGAGCGGATGGGGCCGTCCATCGAGGCCTGCCGAGCGGACACCTGACCCTCAACATCAGTCTGGGCGAGCCGGTCCGCATCGTGGGTATGCCGCGCGGCGACCAGGCGCCCGGCGAGTTCCGTGCACTGCTCGGCGGACTGCACACCGCGCCGGTGCTCATCGCGCGCAACGGCACCGAATACGGGATGGAGCTGGCGCTCGAACCCTCGGGTGCGGCCGCGATACTGGGCGTGCCCGCCGCCGAACTCGCCGGCCACGTCGTCGACCTGGCCGACCTGGGCGGTGACGACTTCGCCGTGCTGCCGGAGCGGCTCGCGGAGGCGCCAGGCTGGCCGAGCCGGTTCGCGATCCTCGACGACGTGCTGAGCGCGCGAGTCAACGAGGACGCGAACGGCCCCGCGACGGACGTCGCGTGGGCATGGCGGCGGATCCGCAGCTCCGGCGGAACCGTCCGGGTGGAGGCGCTCGCCCGCGAGGCAGGGTGGAGCAGGCGCCACTTCGGTGAGCGCTTCCGACGTGAGATCGGGCTGACTCCCAAGCAGGCCGCGAGGGTCGTCCGATTCGAACGTGCCGTGGGGTTGCTGAAGGCGGGCGGTGGCCTCGCCGAGACGGCGGCGCGGTGCGGGTTCTCCGACCAGCCGCACCTGACCGCGGAATGGCGGGCGCTCGCAGGCTGCGCGCCGACGGCGTGGCTGGCCGACGAGCTCCCGTTTCTCCAAGACCCGCTCACCGCTCCGGTCCCAGACTCGGAGCCATGACGGATACGACGACCGACACCACGACCGACCCGGCCACGTCCGGTCACGCCCTGCCCAAACCGGGCGTGTGGCCGGGCGTGCTCTACGACGACATCGCCGCGGCCCGCGGGTTCCTCACCGGCGTACTCGGTTTCACCGAGGCGCTGATCGTGCCCGACGAGAACGGCGCGGTCGTACACGGCGAGCTCCGCTGGCCGGAGGGCGGCGGGGTCATGGTCGGCTCCCGCAGGCCCGACGCGCACGGCGGGACGGGGACGCTCGAGCGGGCGCCGCAGTGGATCTACGTCGTGACGGCCGACCCCGACGCCGTGTACGAGCGTGCGCGGGCCGCGGGCGCGACGGTCGAGCAGGAACCGCACGACACCGACTACGGATCCCGCAACGTCGCGATCGCCGACCCCGAGGGCACCGTCTGGGTCTTCGGCACCTATCCGGGCGCCTGACACCGGCGCGCCCCGCAGGGGATACGCCCACCGGGGTGGTCGTTCCCCGTTACGGGGTGTTCTCTGGCAGGCTGGGCGATGTGTTGCGGGTTGCTGGCGCGCGGCTGCTCGATGACAGGGACTATCCGGCCGTCCGGGCCGCGCTCGGCGCGAACCCGGTGGCGAGCTGCATGGTGTCCGCGCGCGTCGAGATTGCGGGCGTGGACCCGTGGCGCCTCGGCGGTGAGTTGTGGGGCTCCGACGGGCGCGAGACGAAGGGCGCGCTCGACGGACTGTGCTTCGCTGGGCCGAACATGATCCCGCTTTCCGGTGGCAGTGCCGCCATCCGGTCGTTCGCGGACCGTGCGCTGCGTCGATCGCGGCGCTGTTCCTCCGTGGTCGGACCGTCCGAGCAGGTGCTGGGCCTGTGGGACGAGCTCGCCGTGGACTGGGGGCCGGCTCGCGAGGTCCGCGCGGAACAGCCGCTGATGGCGCTCGACCGCAACCCGGACGTGCTGCCCGACCGGCTCGTGCGGCCCGTGCGACCGGACGAACTGGAACGCTACTTACCCGCGGCCGTCGCGATGTTCACCGAGGAGGTCGGGATCGACCCGCGTGCCGGCGACGGAGGTGCCGGGTACCGGGCCCGGGTGGCGGAGCTGATCGCGAGCGGGCGTGCGTTCGCCCGGTTCGAGGACGGCGAGGTCGTGTTCAAGGCCGAGATCGGCGCACTGTCCCAGCACGTCGGCCAGATCCAGGGCGTCTGGGTGCATCCGGACCGCCGCGGTGAAGGCCTCGGCGCCGCGGGCACGGCTGCGCTCGCGTCCCGTCTGGTCAAAGGGATGGGGCGGGTCGCGAGTCTGTACGTCAACTCGTTCAACACACCGGCGCTCGCGTCGTACCGCAAGATCGGATTCCGGCAGGTCGGCAGTTTCGCGACGGTGCTGTTCTGATCCATGGCGAAACGTGCTGCTATCGCTTTCGTGCTGACGGCTGTGCTGACCGTGTCCGGTTGCAGCGTGTTCGGCGGCAGCGAGGCCGAGAACGTCCTCGACGAGTTCCTCACCACGTGGCAGGAGAACGCGCTCGGTGAGGCGGCGGCGCTGACCGACGCTCCGGGCACGGCCCGTGAGACGTTGGCCGGAACTCGGGACGCGCTCGGCGAACCGACTCTGTCGACCGAGATGGGCGAGGTCACCGAAACCGCGGACGGCGAGCGTGCGGACGCCCGCTACACCCTCACCTGGAAGCTCGGCGACCGGCGCACCTGGCGCTACGAGGCACAGGCCGAACTACGCTCGACCGACGACGGCTGGAAGGTCCACTTCGCGCCCACCGTCGTGCATCCGGATCTCGGTGCACAGCAGAGCCTGTCGCTCGTCACCGACACCCCCGCACCCGCACCCGTGCTCGACCGGAACGGTGCCGCGCTGCTGAAGACCGACACCGTCATCGGCGTCATGCTCGACCGCAAGGCCGCCGGCGACCGGCTCGACGAGGTCGCCGGCACGCTGGCCGACACGGTGTCGCAGTTCGACGAGCGCATCACCAAACGCTCCATTCTCGACGGCGCCCGCGACACGGAGGACGGGCAGGGCTACCTCGTCGTCAGCCTGCGATCGGCCGACTATCAACAGGTCAAGCCGCAGATCTACGAGCTTCCGGGGGTGCGGTTCACCAGCAGGGAACGGCTGCTGTCGGCCGAACGAGGTCTCGGCGACACGATCCTGCCGATGATCCGGAACCACGTGTCCGACCGCGTGGCGGGCAAGGACGGCTGGCGGATCGCCGTCAACGACAGCGCCGGTGCGGAGGTGCGCGAACTGCACTCGGTGGAGGCGAAACCGGCGTCGGCCGTGCACTCGACGTTGAGCCTGCCCGTCCAGCAGGCCGCCGAGCGTGCGCTGCAGAAGGTCGACGGGCCTGCGGCGATCGTGGCCGTCCGCCCGTCGAACGGTGACCTGCTGGCGGTCGCCCAGAACGAGGCCGCCGACGACCAGGGTGCGATCGCACTGACCGGCCGGTATCCACCCGGCTCGACACTGAAGATGGCCACTGCCGCCGCTGCGCTCGACGCCGGTGAAACCCGGCCGAACGCGACGGTGGCGTGCCCGGCGACAACCACGATCGGCCACCGGCTCATCCCGAACGAGAACCGATTCGACCTGGGCCGAGTGCCGCTGCACACGGCATTCGCCGAGTCGTGCAACACGACGTTCTCCCAGCTGGCGGCGACGTTGCCCGCCGACGCGCTCACCGAAGCCGCGCGGTCCATGGGAATCGGCGCCGACTTCGTCATACCCGGGATCACGACGATCACCGGGGCTGTGCCGGCATCCGACGACCGAGTGCAGCGCGCCGAGAACGGCATCGGCCAGGGCAAGACCCTGGCGAGTCCGTTCGGGATGGCACTGGCCGCCGCGACGGTCGATGCCGGCGAGATGCCCACACCCGGGCTCGTCCGCGGCGACCGCACCAAGGCGAGTAAGACGGGCGAACCGCTGCCCGGCAACGTGCTGCGGCCGCTGCGGCGGATGATGCGCGAAGTCGTCACCGACGGCACCGCGACCGCGTTGCGGGACCTACCCGGCGTGCACGGCAAAACCGGAACCGCCCAGTACGGCGACGGCAACGACGCCCACGGCTGGTTCGCCGGCTACGGCGACGCCGGACCGCTGGACGACGTCGCGTTCGCGACACTGCTCACCGGCGCGGGCTCGTCGAAACCCGCCGTCGACGTCACCCGCGACTTCCTGTCCGGCCTGCGGTGAGGCCGGACGCCGCGCTGCCGCGCGACTAGGCCCACCCGTCGCCCGGCCGCCACCCCCCAACGCCGCGCTGCCGCGCGACTAGGCCCACCCGTCTCCCGGCCGCCACCCCCCAACGCCGCGCTGCCGCGCGACTAGACTTCTGGGTATGCCCGCTCGTGCTCCGCTGAAGCCCGGCGTCCAGACACCGCGCCGTGAGGTCCCGCCGTCGATCACCCGTCCCGAATATGTCGACAAACCCGCCCCGAAGCGGGACGACAGCGGTGCGGTCCGCACCCCCGAGACCATCGAGGCGATGCGGGTGGCCAGCAAGATCGCGGCTCAGGCGTTGCAGGAGGGTGGCAAGGCGGTCAAGCCCGGCAACACCACCGACGACGTCGACAAGGTCGTGCACGAGTTCCTGATGGACCACGGCGCCTACCCGTCGACCCTCGGCTACCGGGGTTTCCCCAAGTCGTGCTGCACCTCCATGAACGAGGTCATCTGTCACGGAATCCCGGACTCGACGGTCATCGAGGACGGCGACATCTGCAACATCGACGTCACGGCCTACATCGGCGGCGTGCACGGTGACACCAACGCCACATTCCTGGCAGGCGACGTCGACGAGGAGGCCCGCCTTCTCGTCGAGCGCACCGAGGAGGCGTTGAAGCGCGCGATCAAGGCCGTCCGGCCGGGCAGGCAGCTCAACGTCATCGGCCGTGTCATCGAGGTCTACGCCAAGCGGTTCGACTACGGCGTCGTGCGCGACTTCACCGGCCACGGTGTCGGCCCGGCGTTCCACACCGAGCCGACGGTGCTGCACTACGAGGAGCCGAACGTCACCACGCTCATCGAGGAGGGCATGACCTTCACGATCGAGCCGATGATCACCCTGGGCACGATCGACTACGACGTGTGGGACGACGACTGGACGGTCACCACCAAGGACAAGAAGTGGACCGCCCAGTTCGAGCACACGCTCGTGGTGAACGCCGACGGCGCGGAGATCCTCACCCTGCCCTGAATCCGCGGACCGGCGGAAGTCCGGGCGCAGCCGCCCCGTCGAGGGCGGCAGCTTGCGGGGGACTGTCACGTCGCCGAGTTCGGCCACCCGCGGCCGGCCGGCCAGCCTTCCGCCGCTGAGTAGGACCAGGGGAACGGCGCCGTGGCGAGGCGGGCCGTCGTCGAATCCGGACCCCATTGCCGGGGCCCGTCTCATCGCGCCGCGGATTGCCACGTCGTGTGATCAGCCGTGAATGTCGCCGGCATACACTGCACACCCGCGAGGTGTATGGCGTGACCACATAGCAGCGGCGGGGTGTTCCACTTATGGTCGACACCTGTGACCACGACCACTCCCATTGCCGCCGGAGCGGCGGCCACGTCGCCGTACCCGCCGCTGCACGGGCGCAGCGTGCTCGTCACGGGTGGTGCGGGCGGCATAGGCCGTGCCTGCGTCCGCGCGTTCGCGGAAGCGGGCGCGTCGGTACATCTCGTCGACGTCGACGAGCAGGCCGCCGCCGCGGCCGCGGACGACAGCGGGGCCCAGGCGCATACCGCCGACCTCACCGACCCCGCCGCGATCGACGGGCTTCCCTGCGACGTCGACATCCTCGTCAACAACGCGGGAATCCAGCACGTCGCGCCCATCCCGGATTTCCCACCCGAGATGTTCCGCACCATCCAGAGCCTCATGGTCACGGCGCCGTTCTTGCTGCTGCGCCGCGTGTTGCCGGGCATGTATGAACGCGGCTGGGGCCGCATCGTCAACATCTCGAGCGTGCACGGCCTCCGCGCCAGCCCGAACAAGTCCGCCTATGTGGCGGCGAAACACGCGCTCGAAGGACTCAGCAAGGTCACCGCGCTCGAAGCGGCAGCCCACGGGGTGACCAGCAACTGCATCGACCCCGGCTACGTGCGCACACCCCTGGTCGCCGGTCAGATCGCCGACCAGGCCCGCACCCGCGGCATCGGCGAGGACGCCGTCACCGACGACGTCTTCCTCGCCCGCACGGCGGTGAAACGCCTCATCGAACCGGAGGAGGTCGCCGCCGTCGCGATGTGGCTGTGCGGTGATCACGCGGCCTACCTCACCGGCGCGTCGATCCCGGTCGACGGCGGCTGGACCGCCGCCTGAGGCGGCCCGCAGACTCCCCACCCGTCCCCGCACACACAACGAAGTGGTGATCGAGATGACAGATCCGACGTCCGGGCCGACCCCCGGCGCCGCCGAGTCCGGAGAGCAGCCGAAACGGACCTCCATCGTCCGCGTCGTCAGCGCGAGCATGATCGGAACCACCGTCGAGTGGTACGACTTCTTCCTCTACGGCTCGGCCGCCGCGCTCGTGTTCAACAAGCTGTTCTTTCCCGACTACGACCCGCTGGTCGGCGTCATGCTGGCGTTCGCCACCTACGCCATCGGCTTCGTGGCCCGCCCGCTCGGCGGGCTCGTGTTCGGTCACTTCGGCGACAAGCTCGGCCGCAAGAAGCTGCTCGTGCTGAGTCTGCTGCTCATGGGTGTCGCCACGTTCCTCATGGGTCTGTTGCCCACCTACGCGACCATCGGTATCGCGGCGCCACTGCTGTTGATCTTCCTGCGGCTGGTGCAGGGTTTCGCGGTCGGCGGCGAATGGGGCGGCGCCGTGCTGATCGTCTCCGAACACGGCGATGCGAAGCGGCGCGGGTTCTGGGCCTCGTGGCCGCAGGCCGGCGTTCCGGCCGGCAACCTGCTCGCCACCGCGGTGCTGGCGATACTGGCCGCCGTGCAGAGTGACGCGGCGTTCGAGGCCTGGGGCTGGCGGATCCCGTTCCTGCTTTCGGGCGTGCTCGTGGGAATCGGCCTCTGGATCCGGCTCGCGGTCGAGGAATCACCGGTGTTCGTCGAGGCGGTCAAGAAGGCGGGCGACAACCCGGCGCCCGAGAAGGCGCCGATCCTGACGGTCCTGCGGTACAACTGGCGCCAGGTGCTCATCGCCATGGGCGCGCGCTTCGGCGAGAACGCCTCGTACTACGTGATCACCGCGTTCGTGCTCACGTACCTCACCACGCATCTGGAGCTCCCCAAATCCCTCGGCCTCAACGCCGTGCTGATCGGTTCGGCCGTGCACTTCGCGGTGATCCCGTTCTGGGGCTGGCTCTCCGATGTCGTGGGCCGCCGTGCCGTGTACCTGTTCGGGGCGATCGGCATGGGCGTGTGGGCGTTCGTGTTCTTCGCGCTCCTCGACACTGCATCGCCGCTGGGCACCATCGTGGCGGTCACGGTCGGGTTGGTCCTGCACGGCGCCATGTACAGCCCGCAGGCCGCGTTCTTCTCCGAGCTGTTCGGCACGAAGGTGCGCTACTCGGGCGCGTCGATCGGATACCAGCTCGCCTCGATCGCCGCGGGCGGGCTCGCACCGCTCATCGCGACGGCGCTGCTCAGCAGCACCGGCGCCAGCCTGGCGATCTCGCTGTACGTCGCCGCGACCTGCGCGATCACGATCGTCGCGGTGTACCTGGCCAAGGAGACCAGGGGCCGCTCGCTGGTCGACGAGGACGGAGCCGATGACGCCGGCGAGGCCCGTCCGGCCGACACCGGTGCGACGATCGAGCGGTGACCGACGGCGCTGCCCGACTCCTGCGACTGCTGGCCGACGGCGCTTCGGCGGAGGACCTCGCCCGGGCCGACACCGGGGAGACCGACGACGAAGCGCTGCGGCTGGCGTTGACGATCCGGCGCACTCTCGACGCCCACACGCGGCGCGAGACCGAGCTGGCCGCGCTGTTCGACACGGCCAGTGACCTCGCGCGGTTGCGGGACCTGGACGCCGTGCTGCGGTCGATCGTCCACCGGGCGCGCATGCTGCTGCGGGTCGACATGTCGTATCTGAGTCTCAACGACGAGGAATCCGACAACACCTACATGCGCGTCACGGACGGCTCCGCGTCGGCGCTGTTCCAGCAGGTGCGTCTCGGGATGGGGGAAGGTCTCGGCGGGCTGGTCGCGCAGACGGTGCGGCCCTACGCCACGTCGAACTACCCGGCCGACGACCGGTTCCGCCACACCGGGTCGATCGACAAGGCCGTGCGTGACGAGGGACTGATCGCCATCCTCGGCGTCCCGCTGGCACTCGGCGACCGCGTCATCGGCGTGCTCTACGCCTCGGACCGCAGGCCACGGACGTTCACGCCGGACGAGGTCGCGCTGCTGTCGTCGCTGGCCGATCACGCCGCGATCGCGATCGACAACGCCCGTCTCATCGAGTCCAGCGCCGCGGCGCTGGACGAGCTGGGCCAGGCCAACGAGACGATCCGCGCGCATCACGAATCGCTCGCGCGGGCGCAGGACGCCCACGACCGGCTGGCGGAGCTCGTGCTCGGGGGCGCGGACGTCCAGCGCGTCGCCGAGGCCGTCGCGGCGGTGCTCGACGGTGGCATCGTCGTGCACGACCCCGATGGGGTGCGGCTGGCGTGCGCGGGCGCGGAGCCTGCCGACCTGAGTCCGTACGCGTTGGCGGCCTCGCGTGCCTCGGGTCGCGCCGTCGCCGATGCCGGCGACTGGGTGTGCGCGGTCATGGCAGGACCGCAACTGCTCGGCAGCATCACGCTCACCGGAAGGCCCGACCTGGGCGATGCGGATCGGCGGCTGTTCGAACGGGCGGGCATGGTGACGGCGCTGCTGCTGTTGCTGCGCTCGTCGGCTGCCGAGGCCGAGGACCGGGTGCGCGGTGAGCTGCTCACCGACCTGCTCAGCGTCCCCGAGCGGGACCCCGCGACCCTGCTGGAACGCGGACGCAGGCTCGGCGTGGATCTGAACGAACCGCATGCCGTGCTGCTGCTGCACGCCGACGGCGAGGCGGGCCTCACCCGCGCTCGGCTGGCCTCGGTCGCAGCCCGCTACGGCGTGCTCGCCGGTGTGCACGCCGACCGGGTGGTGCTGTTGATCGGAAGCGAACGGCCGGGAGAGGTGGCGCGTACGGTCGCCGCGGACCTCACGCGGCAGCTCCACGGTCCGGTCACGGTCGGTGCGGCCGGTCCGGCAAGCGGGCCCGCGCAGATCGCCGAGGCACACGCCGAGGCCGCCCGCTGTCTGCGCGGGCTGCTCTCACTGGGCAGGCAGGGAACCGGCGCGGATGCGGCGGACCTCGGATTCGTCGGACTGCTGCTCGGGGACAGGGCGAACGTGCCCGACTTCGTGCGCGCCACGCTCGGACCGGTACTCGACTACGACGCCGAGCGCGGTACGGACCTGGTCAACACCCTGTCCGCCTATTTCGCCTGCAACGGCAGTCTGACGCGCGCCAAGGACCGGCTGCACGTCCACGTCAACACCGTGGCGCAGCGGCTCGAACGCGTGTCCTCGCTGCTCGGCGACGACTGGCAGGAGCCGGAGCGCGCGCTCGAACTCCAGCTCGCGCTGCGGCTGCATCGGCTCGGCTGACCACGCGGTCGTCACCGCCGCAACACGGCCGCCGGGAACCCAGTCGCGCGGCCGTGAGGGGTGGCGGTCGGGTGGAGGGGAGAGCAATACGGGCCGGGAACCGCGCCCCGGGGTCGTCGGTGCGTCGTCCGCCGGTGCGTTCAGCTCAGGTTGCTGTGTGCGTCGAGCTCGTCGAAGAAGGCGCACACCTCGGTGGCCGCGCGGTCGGCGTCCCTGGCGACGAGTGCGGCGAGCAGGCCGCGGTGGCCTTCCTCCTTGGGGTGGGGGAGGCCGAGCCTGGTCATCGCCGCGACGCTGGCGACGACCACTTCGGTCAGTCCGCGGTACAGCTCGGTGAGCACGGAGTTGTGCGCCGCTTCGACAGCCGCCTGGTGGAACGCGGCGTCGATGCGGACGTAGTCGTCCATGTCGCGGTCGGCCCATGCGCGGTCGCGGCCGTCGAGCAGCTCGCGTAGCCGGGCGAGGTCGTCGTCGGTGCGTGCCAGGGCGGCTAGGCGGGCACCCTCGACTTCGAGGGGTTTGCGTACCTGGAGCACTTCGCGCAGTTCGGTGCCCGCGAGTTTGCGGATCGCGCCGGACACCTCGCTCGTGGCGCGCACGTAGGTCCCGTCGCCCTGCCGGACGTCGAGCAGGCCGCTGTGCGCCAGTGCGCGGACCGCCTCGCGCACCGTGTTGCGTCCCACGCCGAGGTCGGCCGCCAGCGACGCCTCGGTGGGGATGCGTTCACCGAGTGGCCATTCACCGCTGCGGATCGCCTCACTCAGCTGGCCGATCACCTGGTCGACCAGCCCGGAGCGCTGGGGTGCGGACAGTGGCACGGGCGGCACCTCCTTCGGGATCGGCCATTCTGCCGAACGCCGATCACACCATGAAAGGTTGGTTCGCCCGGTCATCCTACCTTTTGTTAGCGTCGTGGGTATGGCGAGCAGTTCCATGGAGTCCCGTACCGCGGGCCCCGGCACCACGGCTGCCGACGCGGAGGAACCCGACGCCGCGGCGACACCGGCCGCAGCGGGGCGCGGGCGATCCCGGTGGCATGGCGCGGTGGGTGCCGGGGCCGGTCTGCTCGCCGTGGCGGTGGTGCTCGCCGCGATGAACCTCCGGCCGGCCGTGACCTCCGTGGGCGCCATCCTCGACGAGATGACCCGCGCCCTCGGTGCGAGCGGGTCGTGGGCCGGCGCGCTGACGACGATGCCCGGGCTGTGTTTCGCACTCGCCGGCTTCGGGGCGCCCTGGCTGGCGCGCCGGATCGGACTGTCCGCCGCCGTCGCCACGGCACTGGCGGTGCTCACCTGCGGACTGCTGCTGCGCATCGTCGACGGTCCGCTCGTGGTGCTGGCGGGAACGTTCGTGGCCAGCGCGGGTATCGCACTCGCCAACGTCCTGATCCCCGTCGTCATCAGGACCTCGTTCGCCGCCCGAGTGGGCCTGATGACCGGGATCTACACGGCGGCGCTGCAGACCGGTGGCGCGCTGGGGTCCTCGTTCACGCCACCACTGACGGAACTCACCGGCGGCTGGCGAGGCGGTCTCGGTGGTTGGGCGGTGCTCGCCGTCGTCGCGCTGGTGCTGTGGTTCGCCGCGACCCGCGGCGGCGGCCTCAGCGCATCACACGCGGCGCAGTCGGCAGAGCCCCGGCGATCGCTGCTGCGCAACCGGCTCGCATGGATCGTCACCGGCTTCTTCGGCACACAGGCGTGCTTCGCCTACATCATGATGGGCTGGATGCCGCAGGTGCTCATCGACGCCGGGGTGAGCCGGACCAGCGCGGGACTGCTGATGGGGCTGGTGTCGCTGCTGGGCCTGCCGGTCAGTTTCTTCGTCCCGCCACTGGTCGTCGCCCGCGGCGGCCTCGGCTTCTGGTCGGTCGGGCTCGGACTGCTCGGCATCACCGGACTGACCGGCCTGCTGCTGGCCCCCGCCGCCGCGCCGCTGCTGTGGTCCATCCTCATCGGACTCGGCATGGCGGTGTTCTCCCTCGCCATCACCGCGATCACGCTGCGCGGCCGGACCGGCACCGACACCGCGTCGCTGTCCGGCATGGCACAGGGACTCGGCTACCTGCTGGGCGCGCTCGGCCCGTTCGCCTTCGGTGTGCTGCACGACCTCACCGGCGGCTGGACGGTGCCGCTGACGATGGTGCTCGTCGTCGTGACCGCCCAGCTCGCCTTCGGCTGGTACGCGGGCAAACCGCGATACGTCTAGCGGCCGCCTGCACAAGGGCGGCGAGACCCGCGCGGGGCATGATCAGGGGAAGACTCGTGGCGCCCTCCCGTCGGCCCGGCCACCAGCCCCTCACGGACACGCCGATGCGTGGCTGTGCGCGTGCCCCAAGGTGCCCTTGGGGCGCCTCGGGGGCACTGAACCGGGGCGCGCCGTCAGTCGAGCGGCAGGTTCAGCAGCGCGTTCTCGATCAGTTCCGGCATGGCCGGGTGGATCCAGTACTGGCCGCGGGCCATGCTGCGCGCGTCTAGGTCGAAGCTCATCGCCTGGATCAGCGGCTGGATCAGCGTCGGCGCCTGCGGGCCGATGATGTGCGCGCCGAGCAGCTTCCCGGTCGACGGATCGGCGAGCAGCTTGGCGAAGTGCGCCTCGTCCTCCATCGCCCAGCCGTAGGCGATGCCGCCGTAGTCCTGGGTCGCCGTCACGTACGCCACGCCCTGGGCCGCGGCGTCCCGTTCCGTCAGCCCCACCGAGGCGATCTGCGGTGAGCCGAACACCGCGTGCGGCACGAACCGGTGGTCGGCCGCCACGGCGGAATCCTCGACTCCCAGGTCGTGCAGCAGGTTGTGCTGCACCACGCGCGCCTCGTGGTTGGCCACGTGCTTGAGTTCGGCGGGGGAGCTGATGTCGCCCAGCGCGTAGATCCCGTCGACGGCCGTGCGCTGGTACTCGTCGACCTCGACGTGCCCCGACGGTGTCACGGCGACGCCGGTCGTCCCGACGTTCAGCAGGTCCGCGTTCGACCGCCTGCCGGTGGCCACCAGCAACAGATCACCGTCGACCGTCTCGTGTCCGCCCGGACCGTCGAGATCCAGCGCGATCCCCGTCTCCGTGCGGCGGGCGCGGGTCGTGGTGCGGTTGAGGCGCAGGTCGATCCGCTGTGCGGCGAGCTCGGTGTAGCGGCGGCTGACGTCCTCGTCCTCGGCGCGCAGCATCGCCCCGGAACGGGCGATCAGCGTGACCTCGACGCCGAACGCCGAGAACACGTGCGCGAACTCGGCCGCGACGAACCCGCTGCCGAGGATGACCAGCCGTCGCGGCAGCTCGTCGATCCGCATGACCGTGTCCGACGTGTGGAAGCCGGTCTCGGCCAGGCCCGGAACGTCGGGAGCGACCGCCCGGCCGCCCGCCGCGAGCACGAAACGGTCGGCGGTGATCGTCTCCGGCCCGTCGGCCAGCTCGACGGTCAGCTCCTTGTGCCCGGTGAACCGGCCCTCGCCTTCGTAGACGGTGACGTTCGCGTTGTCGTCGTGTTCGATGCGGTACTCGCGGCCGCCCGCGGCGATCGCGTCGATACGCCCGAAGATGCGGTCACGGATGTCGCGCCAGCGCACCCCGTCCAGCGTCTCGTCGACCCCCAGTCGTGCCGCCGCCGCCGGCGTCGCGGCGAGGTCCGCGGGGTGGACGAACATCTTCGTCGGGATGCAGCCCACGTTCAGGCACGTGCCGCCGAAGACGCCCTTCTCGACGATGGCGACCTTCCGGTCGGCGAAACGCTGGTCGAGGATCGAGTTCCCCGAGCCGGTCCCGATGATGACGATGTCGTAGTGCGGCACGTCGGTACCCTCTCAGGCCGTGGGTTTGCCGGTCTGTCCGCCTACCTCAACCCGTCCAGACGCCCGAGTGTTCCCAGGAGGTCGACACGTGGCTGGGAGGCAAGTATGACTGCGAGCGGTCAGCAGCGGCGTCGCGGTGCTGCGGGCCGTGGCGCGGCCCGCCGGGTGCCGGTCGTGATCCTGGCCGGCTTCCTCGGCGCAGGGAAGACGACGCTGCTCAACCACCTGCTCGCGGGCGCACGCGGCACGCGCATCGGCGTCGTCGTCAACGACTTCGGCAGCGTGAACGTCGACGCGCTGAGCGTGGCGGGCCAGGTGGACTCGATGGTCTCCCTCGAGAACGGGTGCCTGTGCTGCGCCGTCGACGCGAGCGGACTGGACCGGATGCTGTCGGTGCTCACCGACCCGGCGGCGGAGCTGGACCTCGTCGTCGTGGAGGCGAGCGGTCTCGCCGAACCGCGCAGCCTCGTGCGGCTCGTACTCGCCAGCGAGGACCCGTACGTCGAGTACGGCGGCCTGGTCGAGCTCGTCGACGCCGCCGAGTTCCCCGCACTGCGCGAGCGGCATCCCGAGCTGGCCGACCAGGTGGCGATGGCCGACCTCGTCGTGCTCAACAAGGTCGACCGCGCCGCCGACGGCGTCGCGGACCTGGTCCGCGAACTGGCGGGCCCGACGCCGGTGCTGCCCGCCGAGTTCGGGCGGATCGACCCGGAGCTGCTGTTCGACCGCGTCACCGCCGCGCCGGACGACGGCCCGCGCCAGCTCACGTTCGACGACCTGCGGCTCGCCGAGGCCGACGCGGACGACCACGATGATCACTCCACGCACGCACACGCCGTCTACGACACCGTCACCGTCGAGACCGGCCCACTGCATCCGCGCCGGTTCGCCGCGTTCCTCGAGGCCCGGCCCGCCGGGCTGTATCGGATGAAGGGCACCGTGACCGTCGGTGTGCCCGCCCGTCGCGAGGGGTACGAGGTGCATACCGTCGGGGCGTACGTGCGCGCTGAGCGGGTGGCGCGGCCCGGCGACCGGGGGAGCAGGCTGGTGCTCATCGGTGCCGGAGTGGACGCCGAGGGGCTGCGCGCCGAGGTGGAGAAGTGTTCGACGGCCGTCGCCGGCGAGGCCGTCGAACAGGATCTGTTGCCGCTGCTGCGGTACGTCGCCGATCAGTCCAGGGACGCGGGTGACGCCGGAGAGGACGTGGACGCAGGGGGAGTGGACGGCGATACGGCCGACGGCCTCGACGTCGCCGACCCTGCGGCTGACATCACCGATCCTGTGGTCGCTGCGGAGTTCACGGCCGCCGACGCCGTGGCCCGGGACGACGCCGTTGCCGGGGACGACGCCGTGGCCTGGGACGACGCTGTGGCCCGGGACGACGCTGTGGCCTGGGACGACGACATGGTTGCGGACGACGACGCCGAGCCGGAGCCGACCGGCTGCGTCGCTCATCCCGAGGCGTTCGACACGCTGGTCGCCCCGGAGGATTTCGATCCCGAGCGGTAGGTGAGACCTGTCCCGCCGCCGGTTCGCCGGGCGCACCACCACGGCCGGACGGCCTCCGCAACCCGCACCTGCGCGCTGCCGTGTCGCGCCGCGTTGCCGTGTCGTTGTGTCGGCGAGGTGGCGGTCGGGCGCCGAGCGTGCGCAACACGGTCCGGTACCTGGTGGCACGGCCCCGGAAATGCAGTCGCACGGGGTGTGCCGGGGACGGCGCCCGGGTTACGGGCGCAACCCCGCTTCCCCGAAGCGGCAACCGAGGCCGCGGGAACACAACATGGGCCCTGGAATCCGCAACACGGCCTCTGGAATCCGCAACACGGCCCCCTGAACCCGCAACACGGGCCCCTGAAAGCGCAACACGGCCCGGTGGGTGCACCGACGGGGCAGAGGCACAGAGGCACAGAGGGTTAGAGAGGGGCAGAGGGTCGGAGGGTCAGCTCTTCGTGAGTGTCAGGGTCGGCAGGTCGGCAGGGACGCCCTCGGTGATCAGCTTCTCGAGGGCGGCGGTGTCCACGTTGTCGTCGATCGCGTCGGCCAGGCCGTCGAGCATCGCCTCGCGCCGTTCGGCGAAACCGGGCGCGTCGGCGGGCACCCAGTCCACTCCGGACTGACGGGCGGCCTCGGCGAGCCACGCCCTGCGGAACGCGTCGTTCTCGAACACGCCGTGCCACATCGTGCCCCACACCGCATCGGTGCGGAGCCCGTCCAGGAACGGTTCCGCGGCGTGTCCGGGATCGTGGCCGGCGACGCCGTGATGGATCTCGTAGCCGCGCACGTCGTGTCCCCGCCACGACGTCGACGGTGTGGCGAGCGTCTTGTCCGCGCTGAAGGTCACCGACATCGGCAGCAGGCCGAGTCCGGTGGCACCGGCGTCGGAGGATTCGATGCCGTCGGTGATCGCCCCGCCGAGCATCTGGTAGCCGCCGCAGATGCCGAGCACCGGCCTGCCCGTCTCGGCGCGGTGGCGGACGGCGTCGTCGAGCCCTCGCTGCCGCAACCACGCCAGGTCATCCACAGTGGACCGAGTGCCGGGCAGGACGGCGATGTCGGCGGCGGCGACCACGTCCGGGTTGGCAGTGACGGTCACGTCGACGCCCGGTTCGGCTGCCAGCGGGTCGAGATCGGTGGCGTTGGACACGCGGGGAAACCGCACCGCCGCCACGCGCAGGGTCGCGCCCGCCCCGCGGCGGTGCCCGTCCCAGCCCGCGATGGCGAGCGCGTCCTCCGAGTCGAGCCACACATCGGGGAGCCAGGGCAGCACGCCGAGCACGGGACGCCCGGTCAGTTCGGTGACCGACCGCAGCCCCGGTTCGAGCAGCGCGGCGTCGCCGCGGAACTTGTTCACCAGGAACGCCGCGAGATGTGCCTGGTCGGCCTCGTCCACGATGCCGACCGTGCCGGCCAGCGCCGCGAGCAACCCGCCCCGGTCGACATCGCCGACCAGCAGCACCGGCAGGTCGGCCGCGCGGGCCAGGCCCATGTTCACGTAGTCGCCGTCGCGCAGGTTCGTCTCCGCGGGGCTGCCCGCGCCCTCGCAGACGACGACGTCGAACCGCTCGCGCAGCTCGTCCAGCGCGGCGAAGGCGGCGTCCGCCAGTTCCCGGCGGCCGTGAGCCCAGTCACCCGCATGGAGGTCGCCCCAGGGGGTGCCGCGCAGCACGACGTGACTGCGCCGGTCACCGCCCGGCTTGAGGAGTACGGGGTTCATCGCGGACTCGGGCTCGGCGCCCGCGGCGACGGCCTGCAGCCACTGGGCCCTGCCGATCTCCGCGCCGTCGGCGCAGACCATCGAGTTGTTCGACATGTTCTGCGCCTTGAACGGCGCCACTCGCACGCCGCGGCGCGCGAGCCAGCGGCACACGCCGGCGGCCACTGTGGACTTGCCGGCGTCGGATGTCGTTCCTGCGATCAAGAGGCCACCACGCACGCCCGTACGGTAGTCCACCCGATCCAGCGACCCCGGATTCGGGCATGTGGGCCGTAGCCTGGGCCGGACTCGATCAGCAGACCTACGAGGGGACCGCTATGCCCGTGATGCCCGCATCGCCGCGTTCCGGCGGTGTCCGTCCGGCCCGCCGCAGCTCGTCCGTGCTCGCCGCGCTCGCGCTGACGGCCCTGACGAGCGCCGCGCTGGTGCCGGCGACGGCGAGCGCCGCGGAACCGTACGTCGTGGGCGGCGAGGAGACGTCCGTGACCGACCACTCCTACGCCGTGTACCTCGTCGACGACGACGGTAGGCAGTTCTGCGGCGGTACGCTCACGTCGTCACGGAAGGTCGTCACCGCGGCACACTGCGCCGACGCACTGCCAGCCGACGAGCTCGGCGTCGTCGCGGGTAGGCAGGACACACGCACCGACCGTGGCATCGAAGCCGGTGTCCGCGACGTGTGGATCGAGCCGAGCTATCAGAACCCCGTGTCGGGCGGAGACATCGCCGTGCTCTCGCTCGACCGCACCGTGCCGTACCGCACCGCGAAGGTCGCCGACTCCTCCGACTCGGAGAAGTACAGCGCCGGCACCGAGGCGACCGTCCTCGGCTGGGGCAGGGTGGACGAATCGGGCGAGCGGTCGCACACCCTGCGTTCGGCCGACGTTCCCGTCGTCGCCGACGACACGTGCTCGCAGGCCTACGACGAGTACGACCCTGAGTCGATGGTCTGCGCCGGTTATCCGGACGGCGGCACGGACGCCTGTCAGGGCGATTCGGGCGGTCCGCTGATGGTCGGCGACACGCTCATCGGCGTGGTGTCGTGGGGCGAGGGCTGCGCCAGGCCGGGTAAGCCGGGGGTCTACACCCGTGTCTCGACGTTCGAACCGCAGCTCGGGGGTCAGGGCGTCGACTCCTGACCGTCGCCGGGCCGGCACTGCGGAGCTCCGCGGTGCCGGCGTGGGTTTTGGCACGGCCGTGTCACACTGGTCGGGTGACCGACCTGGTGGCTCGCCGCGGCCCGGATCTGACGGCCGCCGAACTGTACGACCTGCTCCGGCTACGCGTGGACGTGTTCGTCGTGGAGCAGAACTGCCCCTACGGCGAGATCGACGGCCTGGATCTACTGCCGACGACATGGCATCTGTGGGCGCCCGGCGACGCGGGAGCCGCCGGTTGCCTGCGGGTGCTGGCCGAACCGGGCGGCGTCGCCCGAGTCGGCCGGGTGGTGACGGCCCCGTCCGCGCGGGGCACCGGCCTCGGTGCGCGGCTCATGGACGCGGCGGTCCAGTACATCGGCGATGTGGAGTCGGTGCTCAACGCCCAGACCTACGCGCAGGGCTTCTACGCGCGGTTCGGCTACGAACCCGAGGGTGAGGAGTTCGACGAGGACGGCATTCCCCACATCGCCATGCGCCGGAAGGCGTGACCGGCGCGGCGCCGGACCGTCTGGCCCATTGGCCCAGCGCCGGAAAGCTTGCTGAGAACCCAGCGCCGGGAGGCTTGCTCACAGGCCCAGCGCCGGAAGGCTTGCTGAGAGGTCCACCGCCGGGAACTCGTTCATAGACCGAGCGCTGGACGCTTGCTGATGACAGAGCGCGGGTCTACCGAGCGGTCCAGTGTTCGGATTTCTGCGTTG
This sequence comes from Prauserella salsuginis, assembly GCF_024648885.1. Taxonomy (GTDB): domain Bacteria; phylum Actinomycetota; class Actinomycetes; order Mycobacteriales; family Pseudonocardiaceae; genus Prauserella; species Prauserella salsuginis. The sequence goes on from NZ_JANBBF010000011.1 coordinate 487,597, forward strand.
CCCCGGCGGGCCGGATGCAGAACACGCGGTGCTGGATGCGGAACACGCGGTGCTGGATGCAGAACACGCGAGGGATGTGCTGCGGGCTTCGGTACCGTGGATGAATGCCTCGACGTCATCGCCGATCGCGGGACGAGCGTCCGCGTCCCGCCGTGAGCGGGTGGGCGCGATCCGAGTCCGCCGAGGACGGTGACTGGCTCGTGCGCACCGTGCCGGGCGCGCAGGCGACGAAGATGTACCGCTGCCCGGGGTGTGATCACGAGATCCGGCCCGGCGTCCCGCACGTCGTGGCGTGGCCCGCCGATGAGACTGGTTCGGTGGTCGATCGCAGGCACTGGCACAACGGCTGTTGGCAGGCGCGCGGTCGCCGCGGCCCGACCCGCCGCCGCTGAGCCCGACCGCCGCTGAGCCCGACCCGCCGTCGCTGAGCACGTCCCGCCGACGACCGGACGCGCCGAGCGATCGCCGCCTCGCCGAGGTGGCGGGTGATCGGGAACAATCGCCGCCATGGCGGACCTTCCCCTCGTACTCCTGCACGCGTACCCGCTCGACGCGCGGATGTGGAACGCCGTCCGCGGCCAGTTGTCGGCCCGCACCCGCGTGATCACGCCCGATCAGCGCGGTATGGGCCGCAGTCCCTTCCCGGACGCCCCGACCTCGAACGGCGACTCGCCCGCCTCGGCCACGACCGCTTCGAACGGAGCCGTCTCCGGCGCGGTCGCCTCGGGGAGCGCCGGCCAGCCGGACCGGGAGCCGAATCTCGACGACGCGGCCCGCGATGTCGTGGCGCTGCTCGACCGGCTCGAGATCGACCGGGTGGTGCTCGGCGGCTGCTCGATGGGCGGGTACCTGACCATGGCTGTGCTGCGGGCGGCACCCGAGCGGGTCGGCGGGCTCGTGCTCATCGACACGAAGGCCGAGGCCGACACCGATGAGGCGCGCGCGAACCGGTTGTCGGTCGCGGACCGGGCCGAAGCCGAGGGCATCACGGGCTGGCTCGCCGACGCGACGGTGCCCGCACTGCTGTCCGACTCCACTCGCGAGCGGCAGCCCGAGGTCGAGGCGCTCGTCCGCGAACTCGTCGACTCGCAGCAGCCCTCGGGAGTCGCCTGGGCCCAGCGCGCCATGGCCGCGCGGCCGGACTCCACCGACACCCTCCGCGCCGCGGACGTCCCCGCGCTGGTGCTCGTGGGGGAGCGGGACGGGCTCACGCCGCCGGACGCCGCCAGGGCGATGGCCGACGTGCTGCCCGCCGCGCGACTCGAAACGATCCCGGAGGCCGGTCACCTCACACCGCTCGAGGCGCCCGAGGCCGTGGCCAAGGCGATCACCGACTGGTATCCGGCGGGGTGAGGTACGCGGCGAGCGCCTCGCGTGCCCGCCGCCGCTCCTGACTGCCGGTGGGCGAGCCGCGCGCCAGCAGCATCCGCCAGCAGACGCCGTACAACCTGCGCAGCGCGATGAACGGCGCCAGCGCGTCGGAGTCGGGGGCGTCCGGGTAGGCGGCCACCGCGGCGGCGCCGTCGAGCAGACTCGTCCGCCGCAGTACGGCCAGATCCCACGCGACCGGGCCGAACCAGGTGTCCTCGAAGTCGGTCCACAGCAGGCCCCGTGGTGTGGTGAGCAGGTTGCCGGGGTGCGCATCGCCGTGGAGCGCCTGACCGTGAAGTGCCTGATTCCGCCCCGGCGCTTCCGCCGCTGCACGCGCGAGCCGGTCGAGGTCGGTCCGCAGACCGTCCGGTACGTCGTCGCCCAGGAGGTGCAGCAGCTGCCGCGCCTCGGCCACGGGGCCGTCGGACGGCAGGTCACCGGGGTAACCGCGGGCTGCCGCATGGACCTGCTCGAGGGTGTAGGCCACCTCGGCGGGCGCCGGTACCGCCGACCGATCGTGACGGACATAACGCCAGAACGTCACCGCATCCCCACCCGCGCCGTGCGGGCCCGGCGGCGGGTCCGACGACGGTGGCACCACGGGCGCACCGGCCCGCGCGAGGAACCCGGCGAGCCGGACCTCCCTGGCGAGTGCCGCACCAGGATCGGACCGCAGTGACGCCGTCGCACCGGGCGTCCGTGCGACCACGTCACCCAGTCTGACCAGGAGATTCGATCCCGAGGCGAGTATCTCCGGCTCGTCGGTGCGCACCCCGAACCGGCGGGCCGTGTCCAGGACGGCGGCAAGTCGAGGGGGCACCGATCGGGCACTCATGACGTGATGTTCGCAGCCGCGGGAACCATCGAAACTCGCGACGGCTACGATCTGTCGTAGCCAACGTGGGTCCCCGCCCGTGGCGCAGCAAGGATCGGGGTTCGAAGTGCAGGAGGCAGGAGTGACGGCCGTAGCCCCCCAGCCGATCGCGAAGCGCCCATACCCGGCGCAGAAGTCGGCAAAGGGTTCGTACCTGCTGAGTATGTTCCGGACGACGGATCACAAGCAGATCGGCATCATGTACATCGTCACCTGCTTCGCCTTCTTCATGATCGGCGGAGCGATGGCGATGCTGATCCGTACCGAGCTTGCTCAGCCGGGTCAGCAGTTCCTGTCTCAGGAGCAGTACAACCAGCTGTTCACCATGCACGGCACGGTGATGCTGCTGTTCTACGCGACGCCGATCGTGTTCGGCTTCGCGAACTTCATCCTGCCGCTGCAGATCGGCTCGCCCGACGTCGCGTTCCCGCGGCTGAACGCCTTCTCGTACTGGCTGTTCACGTTCGGCGGTCTGATCGCGCTCGCGGGCTTCATGACCCCGGGCGGCGCCGCCGACTTCGGCTGGTTCGCCTACACCCCGCTGTCCGACGCGATCCACTCGCCGGGCGTGGGTGCCGACCTCTGGATCTCCGGCCTGGTCGTCAGTGGTCTGGGCACGATCCTCGGTGCGGTCAACATGATCACCACGGTCGTCTGCCTGCGTGCCCCGGGCATGACGATGTGGCGGATGCCGATCTTCACCTGGAACATCCTGGTCACCAGCATCCTGGTGCTGATCGCGTTCCCGATCCTGACCGCCGCGCTGATGGGCCTGCTGGCCGACCGCGCGATCGGTGCGCACGTGTTCGACCCCGCCAACGGCGGTGTGATCCTGTGGCAGCACCTGTTCTGGTTCTTCGGCCACCCCGAGGTGTACATCGTCGCGCTGCCGTTCTTCGGCATCGTCTCCGAGATCTTCCCGGTGTTCAGCCGTAAGCCGATCTTCGGCTACAAGGGCCTCGTGCTGGCGACCCTGGCGATCGCCGCCCTGTCGGTGGCCGTGTGGGCGCACCACATGTACGCGACGGGTTCGGTGCTGCTGCCGTTCTTCGCCTTCATGACCTTCCTGATCGCGGTGCCGACCGGTGTGAAGTTCTTCAACTGGATCGGCACGATGTGGAAGGGCCGCATCACGTTCGAGTCGCCGATGCTGTTCTCCGTCGGCTTCCTCGTCACGTTCCTCTTCGGCGGTCTGACCGGTGTCCTGCTGGCGGCGCCCGCCATCGACTTCCACGTGTCGGACAGCTACTTCGTCGTCGCGCACTTCCACTATGTGCTCTACGGCACCATCGTGTTCGCCACATTCGCCGGCATCTACTTCTGGTTCCCGAAGATGACCGGCCGGATGATGGACGAGAAGCTGGCCAAGCTGCACTTCTGGCTGACGTTCCTCGGCTTCCACGGCACGTTCCTCGTCCAGCACTGGCTGGGTGCCGAGGGCATGCCGCGCCGGTACGCCGACTATCTCGCCTCGGACGGCTTCACCACACTCAACTCGATCTCTACGATCGGTGCCTACGTGCTCGGTGCCTCGACGCTGCCGTTCATCTGGAACGTCTTCAAGAGCTACCGGTTCGGTGAGCTCGTCGATGTGGACGACCCGTGGGGCTACGGCAACTCGCTGGAGTGGGCGACGTCCTGCCCGCCGCCGCGGCACAACTTCACCGAGCTGCCGCGGATCCGTTCCGAGCGGCCGGCGTTCGAGCTGCACTACCCGCACATGATCGAGCGGCTCCACTCCGAGGGCCACATCTCGTTCACCGGCAGGCAGATCGACAACCCGCATGCCAAGGAGGCGCCGTCCCAGGTCGCCACCAGGACGGTCATGCCGGGCGACCACGATAAGGACAACGCGAGCGAACAGTGAGTATTACCAGCACCCCAGTCCTGATCACCGCGACCGGACCGGACAAGCCGGGCGTATCGTCCGTCCTGTTCGCCGCTCTCACCGCACACGGCGTCGAAGTCCACGACGTCGAGCAGGTGGTCATCCGCGGACGATTGGTACTGGGGGTGCTGGTCGCTGTCGACAGCGATCCGGAAGCCCTCCAGGAAGCCGTCGAACAGGCCATGGCGACGGTCGCGATGTCGGTCGACGTCAAGATCGGTGACGAGATCGGCACCGAGCCGTTCGCGCAAGGCAGGCAGGATTCGACACACGTCCTGACGCTGCTCGGCCGCCCGCTCACGGCGCAGTCGATCTACGCGGTCGCGGGCAAGCTCGCCTCCGTCCACGCCAACATCGACGCCATCCGGAGCATCGCCGACTACCCGGTGACGGGCCTCGAGGTCGAGCTGTCGGTCGAGAAGGACACCCCGGAGGCGGACGCCGAGCTGCGCTCGATCCTCGCCGACTTCGCCAACCGCGGCGGGCTGGACGTGTCCATCCAGCGCTCCGGGCTGTCGCGGCGGGCGAAGCGGCTCGTCGTGTTCGACGTCGACTCCACCCTCATCCAGGGCGAGGTCATCGAGATGCTCGCCGCGCACGTCGGGGTCGAGCCGCAGGTGCGGGAGATCACCGAGGCCGCGATGCGCGGTGAGATCAACTTCACCGAGTCGCTCGAACGTCGTGTGGCCCTGCTCGAAGGGCTGCCGGAGACGGCGATGGACGAGGTGGCCGACGCGATCGAGCTCACCCCGGGTGCCCGCACCACGATCCGCACGCTCAAGCGCCTCGGTTTCCAGTGCGGCGTCGTGTCCGGCGGTTTCATGCGGATCATCGACCGTCTCGTGGACGACCTGGGGCTGGACTTCGCTGCGGCGAACGAGCTCGAGGTCGTCGACGGCAAGCTCACCGGCCGGGTCGTCGGCGAGATCGTCGACCGTCCGGGCAAGGCGAAGGCGCTGAACCGGTTCGCCGACGAGTTCGGCATCCCCGTCCAGCAGTGCGTCGCCGTCGGTGACGGTGCGAACGACATCGACATGCTGTCCGCCGCGGGCATGGGGATCGCGTTCAACGCCAAGCCCGCGCTGCGTGAGGTCGCCGACGCAGCACTGTCGTACCCGTACCTGGACGCGATCCTGTTCATGCTCGGCGTGACGCGCACCGAGGTCGAGGCCGCCGACGCGGCCGACGGCCTCGCGCTCGCTCGGCCGTGACCGGGCTGCTCGCCCCACTCGCGGCGCGCTACGCGTCCTGGCTCGACCTGCCCGCGGCCGACACGGCCGTCGTCGAGACCGACCCCGCCGAGGTGCGGGCCATGCCGGTGATCCTCCGCATGGAGAAGGCGTCCCCTCCCGCGCGCACGCCGCTGCTGGAGGCGGCGGCGTGCGCCGCGCTGGCCGTGTGCCTCGACGAGCGGTGCGCACCCGGTGGCCCGTGGCACGAACCGATGCGCGACTGGCTGGCCGGCCACATCCGCAAGGTCTCGCGCCGGGCCAGGGGCGCGCACTGGGACGCGGTGCAGCAGTTGCCCGGCATCACGACCGACGTCGACGGCGCACAGGTACGAGCGCTGCTGCCCGGACGCGTCACGGGCGTGCCCAAGGAAGTCTCGCGGCTGCAGGTGTCCGGCACGGACCTGCCCGCCGACGAACCCGGCCCTGCGCCCGACGACCGCCCGCTGCTGCTGTTGAACCCGGACGTTCCGATGACCGCCGGCAAGGCGGCCGCCCAGGTCGGGCACGCCACGATGCTGTTGGCTGCCGTGCTCGGCGACGCGGAACGCGAACGCTGGCGGGACGGCGGCTTCCGCTGTGCCGTTCGCACAGCCACGCCGGCCCAGTGGGCCGAACTCGCCCCGGGGGATCCGGCCGAGACGTGGCGGGACCGCGGCGTGATCGCCGTGCGCGATGCGGGCTTCACCGAGATCGCCCCGGGCACGATCACCGTGCTCGCCACCCGGCGAGGTCTCTGACCCGACACCCACCTTTCGGGATCAACCCCGCCCGCCCAGCCTCCGGGGCCGCGTCGCTCGACGCCGGGCGTCTCCGGCCGGCCGCTGGCCGACGCGTCCGTCACGGCCCTGTTGCCGGTTCGGCAACGGAACTCGCCGTGGTGGCAGCCGCCGTGGCAGGGTGCGAACCGGAGGTGATCGGCGGCGATGGACGGGACGTTCGACCGCGACTTCTGGGAGCGGCGCTGGGATCAGGTGGTGCGGGAACATCCGGATGCGATCGCGCGTCGCCCGCCCAACGCGCACCTGCTCGCCGAGGCAGGCGACCTGCGCCCTGGGGCCGCGCTGGACGCGGGCTGCGGCCACGGCGGCGAGGCCGTGTGGCTGGCGTCGACAGGATGGCGGGTCACGGCCGTCGACTTCTCGCCGACTGCGCTCGACGCAGGTCGGGCGATGGCGGCCGGGTTGGGCGCCGACGTCGCGGAGCGGATCAACTGGGAGGAAGCCGACCTCGGGACGTGGAGCCCGCCGCCGGGCCGGTACGACCTCGTGACGAGCCTGTACGTGCACATCGACGGTTCGGTGGGCGAGTTCGTCACGCGGCTCGCCGGCGGCGTCGCGCCCGGCGGCACCCTGCTGCTGGTCGGCCACCGCCCGGTGGATCCGGAGACCGGTGCCGACACCCCGGCGGCCGGACAGGTCCAGGTGTCGGTCGACGAGACGACCGCCGCGCTCGACGCTCTCGGCGGCTGGCGTATCGAGGTGGCCGAGCAGCGCAGGCGCGCGGCCGAGGGCAGCGGCGTCGACGCCGTCGTCCGTGCCCTCGCGCCAGGGTGACGGGACGGCTCAGGCCGAGTTCTCGCCCGCTTTCCACACGACGTAAGCCTGGTCGGCGTCGGTGGTCATCGCCTCGACGAAGGTCTCGTGGTCGAACCCGGGCAGCGTCTGCAACCGCTCGATGAGCGCATCCGCGGCCGGGTCACCGCTCGGCACGGCGGTGCCGGTGCCGTCGGCCGCCGCGAGCATCAGGAAGACGTCCTCGTCCGACAGTCCCTCGGGGATCACACGGACGACCACGGCTGCGAGGTCGTCCCAGTCGACCCGCTCCTCGGAGCCGTCGGCGAGCTGCCGCCGGACACCGGTGTCGTCGACACTGACGGCGCGGGAATGGGCGGTGGAGGAATCGGGGGACACGAACTCTCCCTTGGGCTCGGGGGTGGCGTTCACCGTAACGCGGTGGACGTGCTGGACCTTCCCGGGGCGGCGGCGTCGAGCCGCGTGAGCGCGTCACGCGCAACGGCGGGATCCTGCGTTGGCCAGAACGGCGGAATCGAGGCGCGCAGAAAGCCGCCGTAGCGCGCGGTCGCGAGCCGCGAGTCGAGCACGGCGACGACGCCGCGGTCGTTGGACGACCGGTGCAGCCGGCCCGCGCCCTGGGCGAGCAGCAGCGCCGCGTGCGTGGCCGCGACCGTGAGGAATCCGTTGCCGCCCTTGGCCTCGATCGCGCGCTGCCTGGCCGAGGCCACCGGGTCGTCGGGCCGGGGGAACGGCAGTCGGTCGACGATCACCAGCTGCAGCGACGGCCCTGGCACGTCGACGCCCTGCCACAGCGACAACGTCCCGAGCAGGCACGTCCGCGGCTCCTCGGCGAACTGCGCCACGAGGGTCGACGTCGAGTCGTCGCCCTGGCACAGGATCTCGTAAGGGAGGCGTTCGCGGAGCTCCTCCGCGGCCCGTTTGGCGGCGCGCATCGACGAGAACAAGCCCAGCGTCCGCCCGCCCGCGGCCTCGACGAGCGCGGCGATCTCGTCGAGCGTGGCGTCGCCGAGGCCGTCGCGGCCCGGCGGCGGGAGGTGCTTGGCGACGTACAGGATGCCGTTGCGGCCGTAGTCGAACGGCGAACCGACGTCCAGTCCGCTCCACCGGAGGCCGTCGTCGGCATCGTCGGCAGGGGCGGGCTTGTCGGTGGCGGTGCCGTCGTCGACGGGTACGGGCGTCGGTTCCGGGGGCAGCCCCCACTGGCGGGCGAGCGTGTCGAACCGGCCGCCGAGCGCGAGGGTCGCCGACGTCAGCACGGTCGTCGAGCGGGCGAACACGCGCTCGCGCAGCAGTCCTCCCACGGCAAGCGGTGCGACGTGCAGCGACGGCGGCCGCGGCGACGAGGAGTACGTGTCGTTGGAGATCCACACGACGTCGGGCCGGTTCGCCTGGTCGGCGTCGAACGCGTCGACCAGCCGCACGGCGGTGTCGTGGATCTCCTCGACGGCCGACCGTGCCAGTTTGCGCGCCGTGGCCTCCTCGACGTCCTCCTTCCTCTCGCTGCCCAGTGCCGTCAGGCACGCGTGCGCGGCGTCGCGCACCACGGTGACCGCGCCGCCCAGCGCCTGCGGCAGCGTGTCGAGCCGTCCCGCGGGCAGGTCGTCGAGCACGAGTGCCAGGCCCTCGCCGGCTTCGAGGAGCCGGTCGGAGGTGTCGGCGTCGATGATGCGGCCGCAGCGCCGCGTGGCCGCCGAGACGGCCGACGCGGTCAGCTCGGCCGTGGCCGCCGACGTGACCCGGTCGACCAGCTCGTGTGCCTCGTCGATGACGACGAGGTCGTGTTCGGGCAGCACCCGCTGCTCCTGGAGCGCGTCGATGGCCAGCAGCGCGTGGTTGGTCACGACGACGTCGACCCGCCCCGCGTCGGCGCGCGCCTTCTCGGCGAAGCAGTCGTCGCCGACGGGGCAGCGCGCGGCCCCGAGGCATTCGCGGGCACTCACCGACACCTGCCGCCACGCCTGCTCCGACACCCCGGGCACGAGCTCGGTGCGGTCGCCGGTCTCGGTCTCCGAGGACCACTCGTGCAGCCGTTTCACCTCGCGGCCGATGCGCGAGACGGTGAACGCGTCGAACAGGCCGCTGTCCTCGGGTTCCTCGGGGGCGCCGGAATGCACGCGGTGCATGCACAGGTAGTTGCGCCTGCCCTTGAGGATCGCGAACGTCGGTTCACGCCCGAGTGGCTTCTTCAGTGCTTTCGCCAGCCGCGGGAGGTCACGGTCGACGAGCTGGTTCTGCAACGCGATCGTCGCCGTCGACACGACGACCGTGGTGTGCTGTTCGACGGCGTACCTGATCGCGGGCACGAGGTAGGCCAGCGACTTGCCCGTGCCGGTGCCCGCCTGCACGGCGAGGTGTTCGCCGGTGCGGATCGCCCGCGCGACGGCCTCGGCCATGCGCACCTGTCCGTCGCGCTCGGTGCCGCCGACCGCTTCGACGGCGTCGGTGAGCAGCTCACGGACGCCGGGCAGCGCGCGGGTCTTCTGCAGGGTGCTGATCTCGGCGGGCACGGAGCGCAACCTTACCGATGGAGACCGACGGTCGGCGCGACCGATGCTGTCGGGCACGCGCTGTCGGGAACGACCGCGCGGTCACACGGCCGGGTGGTCTGGGCCGGGCCGGGTCAGGCTCGGGTGTGCGGCTGCCGATGTCGGGGATGCGCCAGTCACGATTCGGGAGGACGTCACACATGACACGCATGCGCACCGCACGCCGGGCCGGTCGACTGTCGGCGGTGGGGCTCGCCTCACTGGCGCTGACCGCTGCGCTCGCAGTCCCCGCCCAGGCCGACCGCGGCGGCGCCGCGCACACCGGATCCCAGTCCGGCGAGGGCGCGGCCACTGAAACCCAGGGCCTGAAGGCCGGAAGCGCCGCGACAGGGGAGGCCGACACCGGCGATGCCGCGACGCAGGCGGTTACGGCTCACGACGACTGGGCGCCGACGGCCACCGGCACGGTCGGCATGGTCGACGTGGTGCAGGACGGCACCGACGTGCGCGTCGGCCCGATCGCGGCATGCCACGTCGACGGGGAGGCCTCCGGCAGCACGCCGGGCCTCACGGTCGGTGAGGACGGCGAACTGGCCGCCTACGGCCGGGGTGAGACGTCCTGCGAGCGCTCCGAGGGTCGGGCGCAGGCTGAGGTGTCGGGGAATCGGTTCGCCACGTCCGTGCTGGAGCAGTACGGCGGCCCGAAGATCCGCGTGCGCTCCTACTCGGCGTCCTGCCACACGACCGACAACGGCAGCGCCTCGTCGATGTGGCTCTCCGGGGTGACCGGGTTCTCCGTTCCCGAGGAGATCCCGCCGAACCACGAGGTGCTGATCCCCGGCGAGACCGAGAACGACCCGCCGATGGCGCGCATCGTGCTCAACGAGTTCACCGCACCCGAGCCGCCGGACGGCAGCCTGGCCATGTCGGCGATGCGGATCGAGCTGTTCCCCGAAGGCGGCCCGGTCACCGGCGACATCCGCGTCGGCTCGTCCCGCTGCGCCCCCTACGGCGACTGACGCGCGAGCCGGTGCTGGCGCGGCAGGTCCACCAGATCGCCGCGTTCCGGCAGGCTGTCGGCGCCGCCGGGCACGGTCATCGCGGCCGCCCGGCACGCCGCGGCGGTCCGGACGCGCCGGTCGGCGGGTTCGCCTGCCAGCAGGTCGGCGAGATACCCCGCGACGAACGCCTCGTCCGCGGCATCGGGATCGACCTCGTGCACGGGGTAGGACGGCACGTCGTAGCGGGCGCCCGCGATCTCGGCGACCGCGCCGCGCGGGCCCTGCATCACGATCACGTCGTCCGGGCCGAGTGCGGCCAGGTCCGCGACCAGGGAGTCGGCGTCACCGTCGAACCCGAGCAGCCTGGCCTCGTCGGTGCGGGCGAACACGATGTCGGCGTGGGAGACGAGGTCCAGCAGCGTGTCGCGGGCGTCCTCGGGATGCCACAGCGCGGGCCGGTGGTCGAGTGACAGCGACACGGGCACACCCGCCTCGCCCGCGATCTCGGCCGCGGCGAACGTGGCGTCGTCGGCCGTCTCCGACAACGCCGCCGTTGCGCCCGACAGGTGCAGCACGCCCGCGCCGGCGATGAGGTCCTCGCGCAGGTCCTCCGGCGCGATGCGGGTGCCCGCACTGCCGGTTCGGTAGAAGGCCGACCGGTTGGCATCACGGGAGCGGAAATCCCGCAGTACCAGCCCGGTGGGCGAATGTGCGTCCGTGACGGCCGCGGACGTGTCGACGCCTTCCTCGCGCAACCGGGTCAGCACGAGCGCACCGGGCTCGTCGGCGCCGATCCGGCCCGCCCACGCCGCGCGGGCACCGAGCCGGGACACGCCCACGGCCACGGTCGCCTCGGTGCCGGCGATGCCGACGTCGACGGATGTCGCGTGCCGGAGTTTGCCCGTCGAGGTGCGGAAGGACGCCAGCGCCTCGCCGAACGTCACCAGGCCTGGGCTCACGCGCCGACCCGGGGAGTGCCGACGATCTCGACATCGGCGTCGACGAAGTCGGTCAGCGCCCGTTCGGTCGTCTCCACCGCGACGCCCGCGGTCAGATCCGCCAGCACGCGTACCGGGAACCCGGCGCCCGCGGCGTCGAGCGCCGTGGCGCGGACGCAGTGGTCCGTCGCGATGCCCACGACGTCGATGGCCGTGACCCCTCGCGAGCGCAACCAGTGCTCGAGCGTCTCACCGGTGTCGGTGGCCGACTCGAATCCCGAGTAGCCGTCGCTGTACTGGCCTTTCGAGAACACGGCTTGGATCGGGCCGACGTCGAGCGCGGGGTGGAAGCTCGCACCGGGCGTGCCCGCCTCGCAGTGCCGGGGCCAGGAGGTCACGAAATCCGGCTCGTCACTGAAATGCGCGCCCGGGTCGATGTGGAAGTCGCGGGTGGCCGCGACGCAGTCGTACTCGCCGCGGCGCAGCAGTTCCGACACGGCGCCTGCGACGGCCGTGCCGCCCGCGACGGCGAGCGCACCGCCCTCGCAGAAGTCGTTCTGTACGTCCACGACGATCAACGCGGTACTCATGATCGCCTCCCGCCTTCTCAGATGAATGTCGTCGGAATGGCAGGCTCGCCGCCGGAGAGCTTGAGACCTTCCCACGGCAGGCTCACCATGCCGCGGCGCAGTCGGGTGCGCGCGTCTTCCAGTGTGGGCAGTCCACCAGCGGGTTTGCCGGCCCGCATCAGCGGGATCGGCACGACCCGGTCGTGCTCACCGAGCTCGGGTGGCGTATCCGCAGGGTGCACCACCTCTTCCAGTGCCGTGCCGGTCGCCTTGTGCCTGCGCACTGCCGACTTCCGGCCTCCACGGGAAGCCTTGTCCTCGCTGCGCTTGGCGACCGGGCGCCCGTCCACATCGACGAGTTTGTACACCATTCCGGCGGTCGGCGCGCCCGATCCGGTCACAACGGACGTACCGACACCGTAGGCGTCGACCGGTTCGGCACGCAGCGCGGCGATCGCGTGCTCGTCCAGATCGCCGGACACCATGATCCGCGTGTCCTTGGCTCCGAGGTCGTCGAGCTGCTCGCGGGCCTTGCGCGCGAGCACGCCCACGTCGCCGGAGTCGATGCGGATCGCACCGAGTTCCGGCCCCGCCACGCGCACGGCCGTGTCGATCCCCGTGGTGATGTCGTAGGTGTCGACGAGCAGCGTCGTGTCCGGTCCGGCCTTGGCGACCTGCGAACGGAACGCGGCCTCCTCGCTGTCGTGCAGCAGGATGTACGCGTGCGCCGTGGTGCCGCGCGTGGGGATGCCGTAGCGCCTGCCCGCCTCGAGGTTCGACGTCGTCGCGAAGCCCGCCAGGTACGCGGCCCTCGCGGCCGCGACGGCGGCCAGCTCGTGGGTTCGGCGTCCGCCCATCTCGATGATCGGCCTGCCCGACGCGGCGGCCGACATGCGCGCGGCCGCCGACGCGATCGCCGAGTCGTGGTTGAGAATGGACAGGATCAGTGTTTCCAGCACGACCGCCTCGGCGAAACTGCCGCGCACCGTGAGCAGCGGCGAACCGGGGAAGTACAGCTCGCCCTCTGGGTAGCCGTCGACGTCGCCCGAGAAGCGGTAGTCCGCCAGCCACGACAGCGTCGCCGAGTCGACCACGGCGGTCTCCTCGAGCTGCGTCAGCTCGGCGTCGGTGAACCGGAAGTCCGCGATCGCGTCGAGCACCCGGCCCGTGCCCGCCACGACGCCGTACCGCCTGCCGCCGGGAAGCCTGCGTGCGAAGACCTCGAACACGCACTCGCGGTCGGCGGATCCGTCGGCCAGTGCGCTGCCGAGCATGGTCAGTTCGTAGTGGTCGGTCAGCAGTGCCGTGCTGGGGCCGATCTGTTCCATGCGGAAGAACCTATCCGCGAGCGGGTGGGCCGCACAGTCGTGGGTGCCGGCCGCGGGCAGGCCGTCCCTCGTCGGCGTGTCGACGAGGGACGGTGGCCGGGCTGGGAGAGATGCCCCGAAGGGCACCTTGTGGCATTCAACGCCCCGAAGGTGCCCTTCGGGGCAGCAGACACGGGTGACAAGGGACTTGCGGGGTTCCGGGCAGGGCGTTAGAGGGGGCGTGCCAACATGGAGGACATGACGACGCCGGTCGAGGCCGAACAGACACTCGGCGAGGACACCAGCGCCGGGGACCAGCCGTGGCAGACGATCGTGTGGAACGACCCGGTCAACTTGATGTCGTACGTGACGTACGTCTTCCAGAAGCTGTTCGGGTACAGCCGCGACCATGCCACGAAACTGATGCTCGACGTCCACCACAAGGGTCGGGCGATCGTCACGTCGGGCAGCAAGGAGAAGGTCGAGGGCGACGTCGCGAAACTGCACGCGGCGGGCCTGTGGGCCACGATGGAGCAGACGTGAAGGGTTGGCGGCGCAAGGGCGGCCGTGTGCTCGGCGGATTCGAGCAACAGGAGGCGGCCGTGCTGCGGGGCCTGGTCAGCCAGGTCGACGACATGCTCCGCGCTCGCGCGGAGGAGGCGCCGCAGGACGAACTGGCGGAGCTGACCGGCATCAAGACCGGCCCGTCGGAGGGCCCGGACGACCCCGTGCTCGGGCGGCTCCTGCCTGACTTCCACAAGCTCGACCCCGATCAGCCCGCGCAGGAGGACATCGACTCGGCGTCGGCGCTGCGTTCCTTGCACGAGCCGCAGGTGCTCGACGCCAAGCTCGGTGTGGCCGCCGAACTGCTGAACACGCTCCCTCCCGAGGGCGGCAACATCAAGCTCACCTACGAGCAGGCCGACGCCTGGGTGTCGGCCCTCAACGACGTCCGCCTGGCCCTGGGCACGGCGCTCGACGTGAACGACGACATGCCCGAGGAGCTGCCGGAGGACGATCCGCGTTCCTCGCATCTGGGCATCTACCACTGGCTGACCTGGGTACAGGAAAGCCTGGTGCAGGCGCTCACCGAGTAGGGCGACGAGGGAGCAGGAGGCCGCGATGCCGGGTGAGTTCAACGCGATCACGGACGTGCCCGGCGTGCTCGTCGGCCATCACCACCGTCTCGGGCGCGGCTGGGCGACGGGGGCGACCGCGGTGCTCGTGCCGGGACAGGCCGTCGGCGCGGTCGACCAGCGGGGCGGCGCGCCGGGCACCCGCGAGACCGACCTGCTGGCACCCGAGAACCTGGTGCAGCGGGTCGACGCGATCTGCCTTTCCGGCGGCAGCGCCTACGGACTCGCCGCCGCCGACGGTGTCGTCCGCTGGCTCGGTGAGCGGCAGCGCGGCTTCCCCGTGGGCACCCGCCCGTTCGAGGTGGTGCCGATCGTGCCCGCCGCCGTCGTGTTCGACCTGCCCCGGAGCGACTGGGGCAACCGCCCCGACGCGACCTTCGGTTACGCGGCGTGCGAGGCGGCCACGGCGGGGCCGGTCGCGCAGGGCACGGTCGGTGCCGGGACGGGCGCGCAGGTCGGGTCGCTGAAGGGCGGCGTCGGTACCGCGAGCGAGCGGGTCGGGGAGTTCACGGTCGGTGTGCTGGCCGTGGTCAACGCCGCCGGCGAGGCGGTGCGCACGGGCACCGGCGAGCCGCTGGCCGCCGACCACGCGGAGCCGGGCGAGTTCGGCGTCGCGCGGTGGCCGCGCCGCGCCGTCGACCTCGGCGGACGGGCCGAGCGCAAGGACCTCAACACCACCATCGGCGTGGTCGCCACCGACGCGGAGCTGTCGAAGGCCGAGGCGCGCAGGCTCGCCGTCGCCGCGCAGGACGGGCTTGCCCGTGCGGTGCGGCCCGCGCACACGATGTACGACGGCGACACGGTGTTCGCGCTCGCCACGGGCGCGCGGCCGTTGACCGAGCGGGCAGGCAGGCTCGGCGGAGAGCACGAGGCACGCCGCGCCGCGGCATTGGACGGGCTGTGCTCGGCGGCCGCCCGGGTGTTCACCCGGGCCATGATCCACGGTGTGCTGCACGCCACCTCCGCCGCCGGGTTGCAGGCCTACCGCGATCTCTGGCCCGAGGCTTTCGAGGACTGACGGCCACCGCACGTGGCGGTGCGGGCTGTGGTGCACGCGGCGGCACGGGCGGGCCGAGACGGCTCGGCGGCCGGGGAGTGCTGGTCAGGCATGGTTCGGCAGCCCGGGGGAGGGATGGGCCACAGCAGCCGTCTCACACTGTGAACACGCTTTGTTCAGCCAGTAAGATAGGGGACGTGCTTCGGATCCGCCGTGACCATGTCGACGCGATCGTCGCCCACGCCCGTCGCGATCACCCCGACGAGGCCTGTGGGGTCATCGCGGGACCCGACGATGGCAGCGACACCCCAGAGCGCTACATCCCCATGGTCAACGCGGCGCGCTCGCCGACGTTCTACGAATTCGACTCGGGCGACCTGCTGAAGCTGTACCGCGAGATGGCCGCGAACGACGAGACACCCGTCGTGATCTACCACTCGCACACCGCCACCGAGGCCTACCCTTCGCGGACCGACATCTCGTTCGCCTCGGAACCCTTCGCGCACTACGTGCTCGTGTCGACCCGGGAGGACGACGTCGCGGACTTCCGGTCGTACCGGATCGTCGAGGGCGAGGTCACCGAGGAGCCGGTGCAGATCGTCGGGGAGGCAGGCGCCGAGAGCCCGTCGATCCGGCTCAACCCGGACGTCACGCCCGTCGAGTCGTACATGTTCGCCAACACCGGCAGCGACGACGTCCCCGACGCCTGATCGCTCCCCGGCGTAGCCCGGGTCACACGCGGAATTTTCCCGCGTGCTCAAACGTCTGTCCTCATCGACAAGCCATTCTGCGGAGGTAACCCATGGCCGTGACCGTGTCCATCCCGACGATCCTGCGTACGCACACCGACGGCGAGAAGTCCGTCGAGGCGTCCGGCAAGACTGTCGCCCAGGTGATCGACGACATCGAGTCGCGTCACGGCGGCCTGAAGGACCGTCTGGTCAAGGACGAGAAACTGCACCGGTTCGTCAACGTCTACGTCAACGACGAGGACGTCCGGTTCGTCGGAGGCCTCGAGGCCGAGGTCACCGACGGGGACACCGTGACGATCCTGCCCGCCGTCGCCGGCGGTATGCGCTGATCATGGCCCGCTACGAGTCCTTGATCGACACGCTGGGTGGCACGCCGCTCGTCGGTTTGCCGCGTCTGTCGCCGTCGGACGACGTCCGGCTGTGGGCAAAGCTCGAAGACCGTAACCCGACCGGGTCGATCAAGGACCGTCCGGCGCTCAAGATGATCGAGGAGGCCGAGAAGGACGGTTCGCTCCGGCCCGGCGCCACGATCCTCGAGCCCACGTCGGGCAACACCGGCATCTCGCTGGCCATGGCCGCCAAGCTGAAGGGCTACGGTCTGGTCTGCGTCATGCCGGAGAACACGTCCGCCGAGCGCAAGCAGCTGTTGCAGGCCTACGGCGCGCGGATCATCTTCTCCGAGGCCGCGGGCGGGTCGAACGAGGCCGTCCGCAAGGCCAAGGAGCTCGCGAAGCTCAACTCGGACTGGGTGATGCTGTACCAGTACGGCAACCCGGCCAACATCGCCGCCCACTACGAGGGCACCGGCCCTGAGCTGCTGGCGGACCTGCCGACGATCACGCACTTCGTCGGCGGCCTCGGCACCACGGGCACGCTCGTCGGTGTCGGGCGGTACATGCAGGAGGCCAAGCCCGAGGTCCAGATCGTCGCCGCCGAACCGCGGTACGGCGAGCTGGTCTACGGCCTGCGCAACCTCGACGACGGTTTCGTCCCCGAGCTGTACGACCCGGACGTGCTGAGCGGCAGGTACTCCGTCGGCGCGTACGACGCGCTGCGGCGCACCCGCCAGCTGCTCGAACAGGAGGGCATCTTCGCGGGCATCTCGACCGGTGCCGTGTTGCACGCGGCGCTGGGCATGGCCGAGAAGGCGATCGCCAGGGGCCAGTCGGCCGACATCGCGTTCGTCGTGGCCGACGCGGGCTGGAAGTACCTGTCGACCGGTGCCTACGCCGGTTCGCTCGACGAGGCCGCCGAACGTCTCGACGGCCAGCTCTGGGCGTAGCGACGGTCGCGCACGGTCCTGTTTCGACACGACTGCGGTCCCGCCGGGTTTCCGGTGGGACCGCAGTCGTTTTCAGTCGCCGACGGCCGTCAGTCCTTGACGGCCGGGTTCCGCGGGCGGTCCATGCGCACGACGACGTCCGCGGTGTCGGTGGGGGAGACCTCGCGTTCGTACCGTTCGTAGGCCGGCAGCGCCCAGCGGCCGTCTGCGGGTGTGTTGCGGTTCAGCGCCGCCGGTGACAGCCACAGGTGGACGGAGAGGTCGAAGTCCAGTCCCCGGCCGAGCAGCAGTTCCCCGTCGACGAGCACGACCGCACCGCGGGACAGCGTCGCGCGCGGCAGCCGGTAGGCCCGGTCGGCCTCGGCGTCCCACAGTGCCGGCAGGACCTCGCCCGTGCCGCCGGGCCGCAGTGGGTCGAGCACCTCGCGGCGCAGTGCTCCCACGTCGAGCCAGTCCTCGTACCGCGTGTCGGGGTCGTGGCGGCCGCGTTCGAACCGCAGCGATGCCGGTCGCAGGAAGTCCCACGCGGACACGCGCAGCACCTCGCGTCCCGCGATACGCAGCGGGTCGACGAGTGCGTCGGCGAGCTCGGCCGGGTCGGTGGCGCCCGCCGCCCCGTCGAACGCGACGACCGGGTTTCGGTCGGCGGGCCAGGACCCGATCCGTTCGGCGAGTTCGGTCACGAGGCGATCGAACGAGATGGGCCGGAAACGCACGCCGGCGATCGTACGGACCAGGGCGCCGGCAGGTGTCGTCATGGCTGCGGTCGCCAGGTCGTGGAGGGCGGAGGGCGGGAGCAACACGGGCGCCGAATGCGGAACACGCGTGTCCGGGCGCAGAACACGCGGTGCCGGGTGCAGGACACGCGGTGCCGAGTGCAGAACACGCGCGGTCGGGGGTGGATTTCAGGGTCATCACCGAGGCCCGGCAGGGGTGCGGAGCCGTAATCTGGACCCGTGAGTATGCAGCCCGTTCCCACGCCCGGTGCCGGTGAGGCCAAGCAGGCGCGCCCGCCCGTCAAGCGGATCCTGCCGCCGAAACCCCTCGCGGCCGGCATCGTCGCGGCGGCCTTCACCGTCGTGCTGTACGTGATCGAGCTGATCGACGTCATCCTGCCCGCGAGTCTCGACGACGGCGGCATCGTCGCGCGGTCGCTCGGCGGGCTCGACGGCATCGCGTGGGCCCCGCTGCTGCACGACGGCTGGGGGCATCTGCTGGCCAACACCGTGCCGGTGCTGGTCTTCGCGTTCCTCGCGATGGCGGGCGGCATCGGCCAGTGGGTGATGGTGACGGCGACGATCTGGCTGGTCGGCGGCGTCGGCGTGTGGCTGACTGCTCCGCCCGGCGTGATCACTGTCGGCGCGTCGGGACTCGCGTTCGGCTGGCTCGCGTTCCTGCTGGTGCGGGGCGTGTTCAACCGGAGCGTCGCGCAGCTCGCCGTCGCGGCGGTGCTGCTGGCGATCTGGGGCGGCATGCTGTGGGGCGTGTTGCCCGGCCAGGCCGGCATCTCCTGGCAGGGCCACCTGTTCGGCGCCCTCGGCGGCGTGCTGGCCGCCTGGCTGGGCGCGAAGGCGGACCGGGCGGCGAGCCGGAAGACGGCGGGCGGCGTCGGTCCGGCGGCGGGATAACCTTCAGTACGTGAGCGCCCCGATCGGAATCTTCGACTCCGGCGTCGGCGGGCTGACCGTCGCCCGCGCCATCGCCGACCAGTTGCCCGCCGAGAGCCTGCGCTACGTCGGGGACACCGCGCACGCCCCGTACGGCCCGCTGCCCATCGCGCGCGCCCGTGAACTGGCGCTGCAGGCCCTGGACGGGCTCGTCGACGACGGGGTGAAGGCGCTGGTGATCGCCTGCAACACGGCTTCGTCGGCCTGTCTGCGGGACGCCCGCGAGCGCTACGACATCCCGGTCGTCGAGGTCGTGCTGCCGGCGGTGCGCCGCGCGGTCGCCACGACCCGCAACGGCCGCGTCGGCATGATCGGCACCGAGGGGACCGTCCGGTCACGCGCCTACGACGACGCGTTCGCCGCCGCCCACGACGTGCGGCTGACCAGCGTGGCCTGCCCGCGGTTCGTCGACTTCGTCGAGCGGGGCGTCACGTCGGGACGGCAGGTGCTCGGGCTGGCGCAGGGGTATCTCGAACCGCTCGCGCGCGACGGCGTCGACACGCTGATCCTCGGCTGCACGCACTATCCGTTGCTGACGGGCGTGCTGCAGCTGGCGATGGGTCCGGAGGTCACGCTCGTGTCCAGCGCCGAGGAGACGGCCAAGGACGTCGTGCGCGTGCTCACCGAACGCGACCTGCTGGCCGAGTCGGGGCAGGAGCCCCGGCACGTCTTCCACGCCACCGGCGATCAGGAACGGTTCACCCGGCTGGCCGGCCGGTTCATGGGGTTCGGCCCCGCGCTGACGGTCGCCTGAACGGGGCGCGGCGCGCCCGTGCCGGCCGCCACCCGCGGCGTGCTCGCCGCCACGTAGTGCAGGCATCCGGCGATCCGGCTGTGGCAAGGTACGACCCGTGCGACTCTCGATCCTCGGTTGCTCGGGCAGCATTCCCGGGCCGAACAGCGCGGCATCCGGCTACGTCGTCGAGGCCGACGGTTTCGTGCTCGGTCTCGAACTGGGCAACGGCACCCTGGCGCAGCTGCAGGCCGTGCGGGATCCGTTCGACCTGGACGCACTGGTGCTGTCGCACCTGCACCCGGACCACTGCGCCGACGTGAGCGCACTGACGGTGCTGCGCCGCTACCACCCCGCGCCGCCGTACGACCCGGCACAGCGCC
Source organism: Prauserella salsuginis (assembly GCF_024648885.1). Classification (GTDB taxonomy): domain Bacteria; phylum Actinomycetota; class Actinomycetes; order Mycobacteriales; family Pseudonocardiaceae; genus Prauserella; species Prauserella salsuginis. The sequence goes on from NZ_JANBBF010000011.1 coordinate 507,748, forward strand.
GCCTCCCGGTGCACGCGCCCGCGCAGGCGCCCGTGCGGCTGGCCAACGCGTTCGCCGCCGACGAGGACGAGCGCAGCGACGCGGACCTGTCGGACGTCTACGACTTCCACTCCCTGGAGGACGGCACGCGGAATCTCGGCCCGTTCGAGGTGGTGACCGTGCCGATGCACCATCCGACGCCCGCGTTCGGCGTCCGGTTGTCCCATGGTGGGCGCACGCTCGCCTACACGGGCGACACGGGGCCGTGCGACGAACTGGACACGCTCGCGGACGGTGCCGACGTGCTGCTGGCGGAGGCGTCGTGGACCGACGCGCCGGATCGGCCGGCAGGGGTGCACCTGTCCGGCAGGCAGGCGGGCGAGCTGGCCGCGCGCGCCGGGGCCGGCAGGTTGCTGCTCACCCACATCGCACCGTGGACCGACGCCGCCGCCGTGCTCGCCGAGGCGCGGGCGGCGTTCGGCGGTGAGGTCGACGTGGTGACCCAGGGTGAGGTCTACGAGGTCTAGCGCGGGCCGCGGATCTCAACCGGGGCGGCCCGTCGGGGCGAAACCGGGGTGGGCCGGGTTGTAGGGTCGGCCCCGTGGTGCGAAAAGACGGCAGGAACGACGACCAGCTCCGCGAGGTACGGATCACCCGCGGTTTTCAGCAGTGGCCCGCGGGGTCGGTGCTGATCGAGTTCGGCGACACGAAGGTGCTGTGCGCGGCGAGCGTCACCGAGGGCGTGCCGCGATGGCGGGCGGGATCCGGGCTCGGCTGGGTCACGGCCGAGTACGCGATGCTGCCGTCCGCGACACACGACCGCAGCAGCCGCGAGTCGGTGAAGGGCAAGATCGGCGGCCGTACCCATGAGATCAGCAGGCTCATCGGCCGGTCGTTGCGTTCGTGCATCGATCTGGCGGCGCTCGGCGAGAACACGATCCAGCTCGACTGCGACGTCATCCAGGCCGACGGTGGCACGCGCACGGCCGCGATCACCGGCGCTTACATCGCGCTGGCCGACGCCATCACGTGGCTCGACGCGGCGGGCAAGCTCGCCGATCCGAAACCGCTGTCGGCCACGGTGTCCGCGATCAGCGTCGGCGTGGTCGACGGGCGGGTGCGGCTCGACCTGCCCTACGAGGAGGACTCGCGGGCCGAGGTCGACATGAACGTCGTGGCCACGGACACGGGCACGCTCATCGAGGTTCAGGGCACCGGCGAGGGCGCCACCTTCACACGGTCCACATTGGACAAGATGCTGGATCTGGCGCAGGCCGGGTGTGCCGAGCTCGCGCGCAAGCAGTCGGAGGCGCTGGCCGAACCGTATCCCGGCACGCTGCCCGAACCCGCGCCCGCGGACAAGAAGTCGAAGGGCTCCAAGTGACGACGCGGATCCTGCTCGCCACGCGGAACGCGGGAAAGCTCGACGAACTGCGGCGCATCGTCGTCAAGCGCGGCCTCGGTGACGTGCGGGTGCTCGGGCTGTCCGATGTGGAGGACTTCCCGGAGGCGCCGGAGACCGGTGCGACGTTCGAGGAGAACGCGGTCGCCAAGGCGCACGACGCGGCGAAGGCGACCGGGCTGCCGGCGATCGCCGACGATTCCGGCCTGAGCATCGATGCGCTGGGCGGCATGCCCGGCGTGCTGTCGGCCCGCTGGTCCGGGCGGCACGGCGACGACGAGGCGAACCTGCGGCTCGTGCTCGGCCAGCTGCAGGACGTGCCGGACGAGCGCAGGAGCGGTGGATTTGTGTCAGCGGCCGCGTTCGTCGTTCCCGACGGCAAGGAGATGGTGGTGCGCGGCGAGTGGCGCGGCACGATCATCCGCGAACCGCGCGGCACCAACGGTTTCGGCTACGACCCGATCTTCGTTCCGGACGGCGAGACACGGACGGCCGCCCAGCTCCAGCCGGCCGAGAAGGACGCCGCGTCGCACCGGGGCAAGGCGCTGCGCTCGCTGCTGCCGCACCTGCAGGAGTACGTCGAAGCCCTGTGAGCCACGTGGGCGCCGGCACCGACGCGGGCAACGCCGCGCCGGTGCCGGGCGCGCTCCACCCGGAGTCGACCGGCGGGCCCGGGCCGTGATGCGGTCGCCGTCGAGGGGCCTTCCGCCGAGCCCGGCCACTCGCGGTTCGGCCGGGCGCGCTCAGCCGTCGAGTTTGAGTTCCTTGAGCAGGCGGGCCACGTGGCCCGTGGCGCGGACGTTGTACATCGCCTTGACGATCACGCCGTCACCGTCGATCACGAACGTCGAGCGGATCACGCCCTGCACGATCTTGCCGTAGTTCTTCTTCTCGCCGTATGCGCCGTACGCGGTGAGCACCGTCTTGTCGGGGTCCGACAGCAGCGGGAACGGCAGCCCCTCGTTCTCGGCGAAGGTGGCGAGCTTGCCCGGCTTGTCCGGCGAGATGCCCAATACCTGGTAACCGGAGTCGCCGAGCAGGGCCAGGTTGTCGCGGAAGTCGCACGCCTGCGTGGTGCAGCCCGGCGTGCTCGCGCGCGGGTAGAAGTACACGACGACGGGGCCGCCGCGGAAGCTCGCGAGGGAGACGTCGTTTCCCTCGCTGTCGGGCAGGGTGAAATCGGGTGCCTTGTCGCCGGGTTCCAGTCTCGTCTGCTCGGTCATGCTCGCAGCGTATCCGGAGTGGGCGCGGGCGTGGCCGGGCGTCACACCTGACCGTGGTAGATCGCCTCGTCCGCCCCGGACGTGTCCGGGCACACGGTGAGTTCGAGGGACCCGCGGTGGGCGGGCACGGCGAAGGCGTAGGGCAGTTCGATGCGGTCACCGGCGGGCAGGTCGCGTTCGGCGTCGACGATGCCGGTGTAGCCCTGCGTGGGGTCGACGACCTGCGGGGTGCGTTCGTCGCCGGAGGTTGCGCGCACGGACAGTTGCGAGAGCCGGTAGGCCTTGTCCGTCTCGTTGCGCACCGTGAGCGTGAACGCTGCGGCCCGGTCCGCGTCGGGGAAGGCCGAGTCGCTGGGGGTGAACGTTTTCGGTTCGGACACGTTGACGATCAGGCCGGAGCCGAATCGGTAGTCGCCGCCGAACAGCACGGCCGGCCGGGCGGGCGTCTCGTGGGCGCTCGTCTGGGAGGCGGCTGCCCGGCTGGTGGTGCCGGGGGGAACGGCTGCGCCGCCCTCGGGAGCCGTGGGCTCGGCACCGCAGCCGGTGAGCGCCAGGAGGAGCGCGCAGACGGCCAGTGCCGGCCTGCCCTTTCGCACTGCTGTCGCTCCTGTTCCGCCTGCCGGTGTCCCGCACCGCCGGCCTGTCGTCGCTGCGGGCTGCCGCAGGCCTCACCGGCCTGTGCGGTGTCCGCACCGGGCGCCGGGTGACGCCCGGGACCACTGTGCGTGCGCCTGGCAGGTGGTGCCACCCGCACGGCGCGGTTGAGGCGTTCCTGGTTCTGGGCTGTGTCCTGCCCGTGATCCGCGAATGTCGTGGGTCACACGGTCGGGTACCGCCGAATGGTGCAGCCCGGTGCGTTGCCGCGTCGGGCATCGGGACTGCTCCGGGAGCACGGCGCGGCTGCGACGCCTGTCAGAGCGCGAAGGCGAACAGGAGGATGAACACGGCGACCGTCACCAGCCACGCGACGATGAGCCAGCCCCAGTCGCGCCACGGGTCGACGACGCGGTTGTCCTCGCCGGGTACGTACACGCCGCGCAGTTCGAACCAGTCGGCGAGACGTCCCGGCCAGCTGAGCGGGTTCCGCACGGGAAGGTCACCTCCTGTCCTGTCGACGACGGTGTCGTGACCGTACTGCACGCACGTGGCCGCCGGGCACCGCCGCGGGTGTTCGCATCGCGCCCGCGGCGGCACCCGGCCGGGCCCGGTCCGCCCGGCGCGGCGGTCCAATGCTCCTGGCCCGGCTTCTTCCGTCCTCTCAGGTCGTGGTCGCGGGCTGCTTCCCCGGTTCCGGCCTGTCCGCGAGTTTCAGCCACACGAGGCCGACGATGATCACGGCGAGCCAGCCGGCCTTCGCGAGGGTCAGGCTCTCGTCGAAGAAGACCGGCCCCAGCGCCGCCGCTCCCACGGCACCGGTGCCCGCCCACACGGCGTAGCCGATGCCGACGTCGATCGTGCGCAGGGCGTGGCTGAGTGCGAACAGGGTCAGCAGGAAGAAGACGACGGCGACGGCCGACCAGGACGGCACGGTGAATCCTTCACTGCCGCCGACGGCGAGCGCGTAGCCGACCTCGAACGCACCCGCGAGCAGGAGGACGAGCCAGGCCCGGCCTCGCCGGTTGACCGGCGCCGCCGCAGTCGGTGCGGTGGGGTGGGGAGCGGCGGAATCAGGGGTGGAGGTCATGGTGGTTCCCTTCTCGAATGGCGGGCCTGGAGTGCGGGCCCGGTTAGTGGTCGGTGCCGGCGTCAGACGGCGCCGCTGAGTTGAAGGCCGGCGACGCCGACGATGACGACGGCGATGCCCAGCAGCTTGCGGCCGCGCAGTGACTGTCCGAAAAGGATTGCTCCGAGGACGACGATGCCGACGCCCGCGGCCGACGTCCAGATCGCGTAGCCGACGCCGACGTCGAACGTGAGCAGCGCGAGGCTCAGGAAGTACGTGGCGATGCCACCGCTGAGCAGCGTCGCCGCGGTCCAGCCCGGGCGGGTGAAGCCGTGTGCCTGACTCGCCGAGAGGGCCACGGCGATCTCGAAGACGATGGCGACGGCGAGAAACAGCCAGTTCATGATGGTTCCTTCGATCGGGGCGGTTCAGTGGTCGGTTCGATGGAGCGCGCGGTAGCGGGCGAACGGCGCGAGCGAGCCCGCCACGAGGAGGGGCCGTGCGGTTCTCGCCAGCGGCAGGCGGTCGGTGCCCGCCGCGGCGTAGCCGTCGCGGTAGTCGAAACCCCACGCGGCGGCGGTCTCGGCGGCGACGGCGAAGCGCACCGCGGCGATGCCGCGCTCGGCGGCGACGTCGTAGCAGAGAGCGCACGGTTCGCCCGTCGCCAGCAACGTCGCGCCCGCGACGGGAGGGCCGTCGGGGGTGGCCATCGCCGTGCGGATCGCGACGATCTCGGCGTGCGCGGTCGGATCCGCGGTCTCCCGGACCCGGTTGACGCCCGCGGCCGAGATGCGACCGTCGTCGGCGACGAGGACGCCGACGAACGGCAGGCCGCCCGCATCGACGTGCCGCGTGCCGAACTCCACCGCGCGCTCCATGGCGGCGTACAGCACCGCCGGATCGGCACTCATGCGGCGACCACCTCGTCGAATGCCCGGTGGAGCGCGTTCTCGGTGACGACGCCTTCGAGGCGGCGCCCGCCGACGAACACCGTGGGCACGACCGTGATGCCGAGTCGTTCCGCCTCGGCGAGCGCGTCCCGGTGGCGCCGGGCGTAGGAGGGGTCGTCGAGTGCCGCGGTGAACCCGGCCGGGTCGAGGCCCACGTCCTGTGCCAGCCGGACCAGGACGCCGCGGTCGCCGATGTCGAGGTCGTCCCGGAAGAACGCCGTCAGCACCCGCCGGTGGTAGGCGTTCGCAACGCCGCGGTCCGAGGCGTAGCGGAAGCCGCGGAACGCGAGTTCGGTGCGGGGCTGCGGCGAGACGGTCGGCAGCGCCATGGGCACACCGAGCCTGCGTGCCATCGGATACACGGTGCTGGTCCACACGCCCGGCAGGTACGGGTCCTCCGGGCGCAGCGTCCGAGCCGGATAGGGGCGCAGTTCGTGCGGATGATGCTCGATCTCGACGTCGGTCCGGCCCGCGGCGGCGCGCGCCACCAGCTCGTCGGTGATGAGGCAGAACGGGCAGACGTAGTCGGACCAGATGTGGACGTGGACGGTCACGGACAACCTCCGATGTCGTGTCGTCACCACCCGTGGTGGTGGGGGCGAACCGATCGTGGAAGTTGACACCGGTGTGAAGTGCAAGACTGGGTTGCAGACGGCGGCCGTTACCGGGAGGTGTCATGCGTATCGGCGAGCTGGCCGACGCCAGCGGGGTCAGCACCCGTTCACTGCGGTACTACGAGCAACAGGGCTTGATCGAGGCACGGCGTACCGCGGGCGGGTGGCGGGACTTCGACGAGTCCATGGTCGAGCGGGTCGTGATGATCCAGCACCTGTTCGCCGCCGGGCTGTGCAGCGGCACCGTCAACCAGCTGCTGCCGTGTCTGCAGGCTCCGCCGGACGAGCGCAACGGGGTCATGGAACGGCTGCTCGCCGAGGAGGTCGCCAGGCTGGAGGACAAGCGCCGCGACATCGACAGGGAACTGGACACCCTGCAGGCGCTGCGCCAGGACACCGCCCTGAATCCGGATCAGACCCCGTAGTGGGTGGTGGCCGCGTGCGGCGGGCCGCTCTCAGGACGTGCGGTGCCTGCGCACGTGCAGGGCGCGGACCTGCTCGGCCAGTTCCGGTACGGGCCCGTCGACGTCGGTGTCGGGGACGATCTCGCCGATCGGCAGCGGGCGCACCCGCGCCGCCGGGGTGCCCAGTTCGGTGAGCCACGCGGTCAGCTGCTGTGACGAGGACGCGTACACGATGCGCCCCAGCCCGACCCAGCCGTGCGCCGCCGAGCACATCGGGCAGTGCTCGCCGGAGGTGTAGACCGTCGCGGCCGCACGTTGTTCCGGAGTCAGCTGCTCGGCGGCCCAGCGCGCGATCGCGAATTCCGGATGCCGGGTGTGATCGCCGCCCGAGACGTGGTTGTGGTCCTCGAACACCCTCGTCCCGTCCCCGGTGACCAGCACCGAACCGAACGGCTCGTCACCGGCGTCCAGTGCCTCGGCCGCGAGTTCGACGCAGCGCCGCAGGTGCTCCAGATCCGTTTCGTCCACCATGGCGGGCAGTCTCGCGCACTCGCCGCACGCTCGCCAGATCAGCCCGCGACGCCCTGGACGCTCCACCCGCCGTCGATCGGGACGACCGTGCCGGTGATGTACGAGGCGAGCGGAGTGCCCAGGAAGAACGCGAGCTCGGCGACTTCGGCTGGCAGGCCGAACCGGTCCATCGGCACGCGCGCGAGGAACTCCTGCTCGTCGATCACGCCCCGCCGGAGGAACTCCGCCGACAGCTCGGTCTTGATCGGCCCTGGTGCGATGCCGTTGACCCGGATTCCGCGGGACGCCCATTCGGCGGCGAGCCCGCGGATCAGGCCCGCGACGCCTGCCTTGGCGGCACCGTAGGCCGTGCGGCGGGGAAACCCGCGCATGCCGTTGATCGACGACATCAGCACCAGCGCGCCACCCGACGGCATGCGGGCCGCGGCCTGTTGGGCGCCGACCATGGCGCCCGTCAGGTGCACCCGGAGCAGGCGATCCCAGTCCTCGGCCGCGTAGTCCAGCGAGTCACCGGCCTTGGCGTGACCGGCGTTGGCGACGAACGTGCCGAGCCCGCTCGGCGTCGCGGCCGCCCGCTCGCAGGCGTCGGCGAGGTCGTCGGCCGATGCCGCGTCCCCGGTGATCGCCACATGACCACGGCCGGGCCAGTCGGCCACGGCCGCGCCGAGACGGTCGCCGTCCAGATCGACCCCGACGACGGGATGTCCGGCATCGGCGAAGCGTGCGGCGATGGCGGCACCGATGCCCTGCGCGGCACCTGTCACGACGACGGCCGGTGCCGGACGTCGGGCCTCAGCCATCGCGGGGTTCCATGCCGAACGTCTGCTGCACATCGATGCGTTTGCGGGCGATGCGCCACCCGTCACCGTCCGGCACCAGCAGGTCGTCGTACTCGCCGAAGACGGCGATCGCGTCGTCGGCGGTTCGCGAGACGGCCTGGAAGTACGCGGTGACGGCGAGACCGTCGCCGCGTGGCCGGACGAGCACGTTGGTGATCATGTGCTTGCTCCACACGGTCGGCCCGGCGAACACGGAGCGGTAGAAGGCGAGGACGGTGTCGCGGCCCTCGCGCAGCCCGTCGACGCGTTCGAAGGCGACGTCCGCGGTGAACACCTCGGCGAGTGCGGTGTCGTCGCGAGTGTCGACGGCGCGGGCGTAACGGTGCAGGGTCGTGCGTGCCGCCTCGCTGTCGGCGGCGGTGGCGGTGGTCATGCGGTTCCTCCTCGTACGGGCTCGGGTTCCGTGGCGGTGCCGAGCGGGGCACCGTCGAGATGGCGGCGGGGAAGCAGCAGCACGAGGCCGATGCCGATCGCCGCGGGGATCAGGAAGACGTAGAAGCTCCACTGCACGGGCAGGTCCGCGGCGGCGATCAGCCCGCCGAGTATCGGCCCGACGATCCCGCCGAGACGGGCGACGGTCATGATCGATCCGAGGGCGGTGGCGCGGATCGCGGCGGGGAACCACGTGGCGATGAAGCCGTTGAGGATCACCGCCGTGCCGTTGGCGCCGACGCCGGCCAGCGCCACGGCCGCGTACAGCACAGGGGTCGGCGGTGCGAGGCTCATCGTGACCAGCGACAGCACACCGATGCCGAAACCCCAGGCGGCGACCGTGCGCGCGCCGATGCGGTCGGCGAACCACGACATCACGGTGGCGCCGGCGATCGCGCCGAGGCTCATCGTGGCGAGGAAACTCAGCGCCGAGCCGAGCGGATATCCCGCCGAACGCATGATCGCGGGCAGCCACGTACTCAGGCCGTAGATGAACAACTGTCCGATGAGGGTGGCCAGCGCGAACACGACGGCGGTGGTGAGCAGTGGCCTGCGGAGCAGGTCGCGCAGGCTCGCGCGGGGCTCCGTCGCGGTGCCGGGCCGCGCGCGTTCCGGAAGGCCGTAGCGGTCGGCGACCGCGCGGGCCTGCTCGTGTTTTCCCTTGCTGTGGAGGAAATCGGCGGACTCGGGAAGTCTGACGTAGGCGACGGGGACCAGCAGCACGAGCGGGAGCACGCCGATGGCGAACATGGGCCGGAAGCCCCACTGCTCGATCACGACGAGGCCGATGAGGGACGCGGCGATCGTGCCGACCGAGAATCCCGAACTCACCAGTGCGTTGAACAGGTTGCGGCGACCACGCGGCGCGAATTCTGCCGTGAGCGCCAGCGCGGTGGGCAGCAGTCCGCCCAGGCCGATGCCCGAGGCGAACCGGAACAGTCCGAACAGGCCCGGATCGGGGGCGAGTGCGCACGCCCCCATGAACACCGAGAACCAGGTCATGCTCGCGATCAGCATCCGTCTGCGGCCGAGCAGGTCCGTGGCCAGCCCGCAGATCAGCGTGCCGACGAGCATGCCCATGAACGCGTAGCTCGCGATCATGCCCGCCTGAGCTTCGTCGAGCTGCCACGGTTCGTACTCGAGCAGGGCCGGGATCGTCGTCGCGTACACCGAGAGGTCGTAGCCGTCGAAAATCACCGCACAGCAACAGATGACGGCGACGAGCGTCCCGCTTCCGGCGCGTGGGGGAGTGGTCGGTCCGGCCACGTGGGATCCTCCTCGACCTCGACGTAGTTCGGCCAGGGCTCAGCGCCCTCCGGTGGATCATGTCAATGATGACCATAAATGTCTACGGCGTGGACCGGCGGTCGTATCCGGTACCCAGCAGCTGGGAGCCGGCGAGGCCTGCGGATTCAGGGAGTTGCGTGGTCGAGCTGGGCCGCGTCGGCGAGCGCGTCGAGGCAGGCGCTGACAGCCGGTCGTGGCTGGGAATCGGCCGTGACGGCGTACAGCGTGCGGCGCGGTGAGGGATCGTCGAGCCGCAGGGCGCGGACGTCGTAACCGGAGGCCACGGCCAGCGACATCGCGGGCATGAGCGCGGTGGCCCCGAGACGGGTGACGAGCGAGAACTGCGTGGCGTATCCGGTGACGTAGTGCCGCACGTCCGGTTCGACCCCGCGCTCGCGCAGCGTGTGGCACAGCCAGGCGTGCGCGCGCGAACCCGCAGTCCACGACACCCAGCTGTCCCTGGCCACGTCCTGTGCGCTGATCGTGTCCGCAGCGGCGCGCGGATCTCCGGCGGACAGCATGACGCGCGCGGTGTCGTCGCGCAGCGCCCGCCACGTGGTGTATGGGAGGCGGGTGAGCGGCATGTTGTCCCAGCTCTCGACGACCGCGATGTCGAGCTGGCCGTTGACGAGCATCGGCAGGCTCTTCTCCGGTTCGGCCTCCACCACGGCGGGCTCGACGGCGGGATGGCCGGTCACGAGCGTGGTGAGCGCCTCGGTGACGAACACGTACACCCCGGTCGGGATCGTGCCCACCCGCACCGGCCCGGTGATGCTGCCGGACAGTGCGTCGATCCGCGTGCGTGCCCGGGTCAGCTCGTCGAGTGCGGCCTCCGCGGACTCGGCGAGCACCTTGCCCGCGGGGGTGAGCTTCACCGTGCGGCCGTGCGGCACGAGCAGCCGGACACCCGCATCACGTTCCAGTTTGGACAGTTGCTGGGACACGGCCGACGGCGTCAGGTGCAGCGTCTCGGCCGCGGCGGCGACTGAACCGTGTCGGTCGACGGCGTGCAGCGCCTGGAGGCGTTCGATGCGGAACACATAAGCAACGATACGGGTTCACTGCGCCGGCCACGCTGTGACGCGATCGTCTCATCACGATTCGTGACGGGTACTCGTCAGTTTTCATCGCTGGTGTCCATGCCGGTGCGCAGGTCTGATGGATGTCGTGACCGATACCGCCACGCCTGCCGCCGTCCGCCTCCCCGCTCCCGACTCCGTTGTCGCTCCGGCTCCGCGTTCGACCACGCCCGCCGCGAATGGTTCGACCACGCCCGCCGCGGGTGGCGCGGCGCCGTCGTCGCCGGGTTTCCTCGACCGCCTCGACCCGCGACTCGTCGCCGTGGCCGGGGCGCTGACGATCGGCACGACGCCGCTGTTCGTCGCGCTGGCCGACGCCTCCAGTGCGACGGTGACGTTCTTCCGCTGCCTGCTGGCCGTGCCGCTGCTGCTGGTGCTGGGTCTGCGCGCGGGCGTCCGGTGGCGGTTCCGTCCGCGGCACGCGCTCGCCGGGCTGTTCCTCGGTCTGGACATGGTGCTGTGGTCGGAGTCGATCGGCGCGGTGGGTGCGGGAGTCGCGACGGTCATGGTCAACATTCAGGTCGTGCTCGTTCCGTTGGCATCCCTGGTGCTGTTCCGGGAACGCGTGCGCACGGCGTTCTGGGTGGCGGTGCCGCCTGCGCTCGGCGGGGTGGCGCTGGCCGCCGGTATCGGTGACGCGCACGCCTTCGGCGACGCACCGGTCTACGGCGCGGTGACGGGCCTGCTCGCTGGCGTCGCCTACGCCGGTTACCTGCTGGTGCTGCGCCGCGCCGACGAGCCCGGTTCGCAGGTCACGATGCTGACCACCGTCAACGGTGCGGGCGCCCTCGTGGCCCTGGCCGCCGGTATCGTGACGGGCACCCTCGACCTCGTCCCGTCGCCGTCGTCGTTCGGCTGGATCGCGGTGCTGGCCGTGACGGGACAGATCCTGGGCTGGATGCTGGTCGGCTCGGCGATCCGCAGACTGCCCGGCGCACTCGGTGCGACGCTGCTGTTGATCCAGCCGGTGGCCGCGGTCGTGCTCGCCGTCGTGTTCCTGGGGGAGACGCCGTCGTCGCTGCAGCTGCTCGGATGCGGGCTGGTCGTCGCAGCCGTGGTCGCCGTGACGAGGACGACGTCCACGCCGGCGGCGCGCCAGGCAGGCCGCGGACGCATCAGGCCCCGTTCTCGTCGGGCGTGAAGATGTCCTCGATGGGGCGGTCGAACGTGCGCGCGATCCGGAAGGCCAGCGGCAGACTCGGGTCGAACCGGCCCTTCTCGATCGAGACCACCGTCTGGCGCGACACGCCCAGCAGCTCGGCGAGGTGTGCCTGCGACCACGCCTGCTCCACCGCGGCACCCCGCGGGTGTGCGAGTGTCAGACCCCGAACAACGCGCGCGGAGCGTCGTGCCGGTCCGACCAGGGCAGCCACGCGACGTCGGTCGGGCCGATGGCGCACTCGGTCACGCGCCAGGCCCGCGGATCGTTGTCGGTGATCGTGGGATCGGCCTTCTCCAGCAGCGCCATGTACGCGTCGGACATCACGCCGTCGGCGCGGCGAGCCTCGAAGACGGTGTCGGTGTAGTTCGGCGGCCCACCGTCCGCTCCGCGCATCGTCCCTTGCAGGAACACCCACGACCCGATGCGGTTGAGGCGTTCCACCTCCACCCGGAGCCGGTCGCCGACGGAGTTGCGAAGTGGTGCGGTGGCGGCCTGCAGTACCGCTTCCCCGGCAGGATCACCGGGGCTCAGTGACTGCGGGGCGGGTTGCGCGGGCGGGTTCTGCATGGAGCTACCTCCCAGAGAACAGGGCAGCGGTTCGGCCGAGTACAACGACCGCGTCGTCACGTCGACGTCGGACGCTGCGGGTCGGCCGGCCCGGCCCGGGTGATGTTACAGCGTCGAGTGGGTACGGGACGGGACGTTGACCTACCGGGCGACGGTGGGCCTCGCCGATCAGGTCGGCGGGGTGAGCACCTCGACCAGGCCACCGCCGCCGCCCATGCTGACCTGTTGCGAACCGTCGGGGTTGATGTTGTTGGAGCCGATGAACTGGCCGTCGCCCGCGTAGAGCACGACGTGCCCGCCTCCGTTCGAGACCACCACGTCGCCGGGTTTCGCCTCGGACAACGGCACCGACTGCCAGCCGTCCGCCTTGAGGTTGGCCGAGAGCTGGTCGACCGAGGCACTGGCCTGGCTCTTGTCGATCAGCCCGGCGGCCTCGAGGGTGCCGGACACGAAGTTCGCGCAGTTGACGTTGTTGGGCACCCACGACTCCATCGCGGGCAGCTCGCCGCTGCTTTTGAGGTCGCTGGCGTTACGGCCGAGGAACTGTTCGGCGATCTTGGCCGGGTTGTCGCCGCGCGCGTCGATCGGCTTGGCGGGCTTGCCGTCGCCCTGGACCGCGGCGACGGCGCCACCACCACCGGAATCCCCGCCCCCGACGGGGCCGCCTCCGCCGACGGCGGGAGCGTTGCCGCCGCTCGTCGACACGGGGCTGGGGCTGGCGCTGGAGGTCGTGGTCTGGCTGGAATCGGCCGGAAGCAGCTCCACGAAGCCGCTGTCGATCTCGATGCCGAGGGGCTTGAGGAGTTCGTCGATCTGGTTCTCGGCCGTCTCCAAGGCCTGCTCGATCTCGTCCTTCTTGCCGCTGGCGTCCTTCTCGTTGAGTTCCCGGAGCCGGGCGATGTCGGCCGCCGCGGACTCGATCTCGTTCTCGTCGTCGGAGCTGTTCTTCCGCTGCCGGGCCGCGCCGATCAGCTTGCGATTCTCCGCGTCCTTGTCGTTGGCCTCCTCGGCCAGCTGCTCGACCTTCTTCTTGACGTTCTCCAGGATCTCGGACACGCGCTGGAGGATGTTCTTGGCGGCCTCGGCCTTGTCACTGACCTTGTAGCTGGCCTTGCTCAGCTGGTCGAGATGATCGGCGACGGCGTCGGCGTCCTTGCCCTCCCAGCCGCGCAGCACGTCGTCGCGGAAGATCTTGAGATCGTTCCCGAGTTCGTTGGAGCTGGTCGCGGCGCCGTTGGCCTTGTTCGCCTGGTCGTTGACGGCCGACGCGTCGAGCTTCTTGGCCTGCTGGGCGTGCGTGTCGACGGCGTCCATCGACTTCGGACGGTCGAGTGACGGGTCGTCGAGCGTGTCCGACTGCTGTCCTGCGGTGGTCATCGGCAAATCCCCTGGTTCCGTGTCCTCGATCCGATCAAGCCAGCTCGGGGTCGTTGCCCCTGAAGGTGTGCACGCCCTCGTCCTCGTCGGTCCGCATGCGCTCGGCGGCGCTGCTCAGCGCCTGGGACGCGGCGTCGACGAGGTTCGCGGCGGCACTCAGCTCGGAGTTCACGCCGTTGTAGAAGTGCTGCATCGTCTTGCCCGCGCTCGCCGCGTTGTTCAGATCACCGAAGGCCCCACCGGGGTTGCCGTCGCCCAGATCGGTGCTCGCCTTGCTGAAGTTGTCCTTGAGCCGGCCGACCTTCGAGGCCAGCTCGGCGATGTGATCCGGATCGAATTGGCGGCTCATGTGTGACCTCTCCCCATGATGATGTCCGCGCCGTGCCGACGCCGGTGTGAACCACCGCGCAGGCCGGTGGGTTCATCCCCACATGCGCGCACGTTGTTCCCGAAAACGAGACGGCGTTGATGGTACCGACGCACACGGGCCGGTACCGGTTCCATCACGCAATGCGGCGGATCTTCACCACCGGGCTGCGGGTGGGGTCGCGCAGGTGCGGGCACCCCGCCGCGGCTGCCGGGGTGTGCCGGGACCGTGCGGAACCCGGCGACGGTGGGGCGGCGATGGCACCCGGCCGGTGGCGTTCGCGCGACGGCGATCATCGGCGAGGGCAGTGCGGGTTCATGGCCGGACGTCGGCGTGGGCGGCCAGTCCGGCGATGAACACGTCCAGGGCGAACTCGAAGTGGTCCGGTTCGGTGCCGTGGGGCATGGCGTGGTTCATCGCCTTGAGGTTCGGCAGCTGGTCGGCGGGCAGTGATTGCAGGTAGTCGCCGATCTGTCCGAGCCGCCGGTGCGCCTCGTCCGACTGCCCGCTGGGCGACTGCCACAGGCTCGCCTCGTAGGCGTACGCCGTGACGTGGAGCGCCAGCATGTCACCGGCTGCGGCGATGCGGTCGTCGGGGATCCCGGAACATCGCAGGATTCCGAGCATTCCGTCCATCGCGACGAGGATCCCCGGGGTAGTGGGGATCAGCGTCTCCATCGCGATCTGCGCGATGCCGGGGGTTTCGGTCAGTACCCGCGCTTGCTCCAGGCAGAGCTGTTTGAGCTGGGTGCGCCAGTTCTGCGGGTCCGGTTCCGGCGTCTCGACGACGCGCATCGCGGCGTCCAGCATCAGCTCGTGCAGCTCCCGCTTGTCCTGGACGTGCGCATACAGCGAGCCGGGTCCCGTGTCGAGCTCGTGGGCGATGCGGCGCATCGTCACGGCATCCGGTCCTTCGGCGGACAGCACGGACAGCGCGGTGTCCACGATCGTCTCGGTGGTCAGCTGCCGGCGTGGCGTGCGCGTGGCGCGCCGCCACGGCGGAGGGGGCAGGGGCGCGTTCACGCAGCCACCCTAGGGGCGATCCCCGATTGACGCGAACACCGTCCGTTCGTAGAACGGTGTTCGTAGAACGAACAGCGTTCGACAGGAGGGGTGGATGAGAACCGAGGAGAGCGTTCCCGTGCTGGTCGTCGGAGCCGGATTGGCTGGTGCCTCGGCGGCGATGTTCCTGGGGTTGCACGGCATACCCGCGCTGGTGGTGGAACGGCATCCGGCCACGTCGAATCAGCCGAAGGCGCGCGGACAGTCGTGGCACACGATGGAGGCACTGCGCATCGCGGGCGTGGCCGAGCGGGTGAGCGAGGCGGGCTACGACCTGAGTGTCGGTATGCCGATCGTGATCGCCGAGAGCGTCGCAGGCCGCACCCTGCACGAGATCGTCGGCGAACAGCCGCCGGACTGGTCGCACCTCACGCCCGTGACCATGGCGATGGCCAGCCAGGAGAAGGTGGAGCCGATCCTGCTGGACCGGGCGCGCGAGCTCGGCACGCAGGTACGGTTCGGCACCGAGGTGCTCCGCCTCGACCAGCACGGGGACGGCGTCCGCGCCCGCGTGCGGGACTCCTCGGGCGAGTACACGGTGGCCGCGCAGTACGTCGTCGCCGCGGACGGCTGGCGAAGTCCGATCCGGCAGGCCCTCGGTGTCGGAACCCACGGCAGGGGCGCGCTCGGGCACTCGGTGATGGTGCAGTTCAGGGCCGAGCTCGACGAGCTAGTGCAGGGGCGGGATTTCGCGCTGTTCTACCTGCAGGGCAACCCGGGCGGGAACGTTTTCGTGAGTACCGACGAGCCCGGCCGGTGGGTGATGGGTTTCGACTACGACCCGGACACCGGTGACCGTCCGGAGTCCTACACCGACGCGGAACTCGTCGATAGGGTCCGCGCGGTGGTGGGCGTCGACGACCTGGACGTCACGATCGTCGACCGGGTCGGGACCGGACTGGCACACCGGGTCGCGGACACCTTCACCGCAGGGCGGGTGCATCTCGTCGGGGACGCCGCGCACACGATGCCGCCGCACGGCGGGCAGGGCGGCAACACGGCCGTCATGGACGGGTTCTACCTCGCATGGAAGCTCGCCGCCGTGTTGCAGGGGTGGGCGGGCCCCGGCCTGCTGGACAGTCACGACACCGAACGCCGCCCCTACGGCGACCTCATCGCCGCGCAGCAGTACGCGAACATGATCGTTCGTTCCGCGCCGGACAAGGCCGACGGGACGGAGGATCCGCTCGTGCCGCCCGAGCAGCAACTGCTCGGGTACCGCTGTCCCGGCGGCGCGATCGCGGCCGAGCCCGCCGACGACGGCGGGCTGCTCGAGGATCCCGCGCAGCCCACCGGGCGCCCCGGCTCCCATGCCCCGCACGTGTGGCTGCGGGACGGCGTGCCCGCCCTCGACGTCTTCGGCCGTGGATTCGTCCTGCTCACCGCGTCGCCGGCATGGGCGGAGGCAGCCGAACGCGTGGCCGACGACCTGGCGGTGCCGCTCCGGGCGCAGTTGCTGGACGAGGGGGAGTGGCTCACCGCCTACGGCATCGGGGCGGCGGGTGCGTCCCTGGTCCGCCCCGACCGGTTCATCGCGTGGCGGGCGACGGGTGTGGGCAGTGCCGCCGAGCTCTCGGCCGCGCTGTGCACCGTGCTCAGCCGGGACGACGGCGGGTCCGTTCGGTCGAGTGGGCCCGGTGGGACTCGAACCCACACCGGCTAGGACAGGGGTTGGCACCGGGCGTGGCCGCGACCTTCGGCAGCGTAGCGGTCGGCCGCTGCCCGATCGTCAGGTATTCGCGGGCGGCGCGGCGCACATCGACGATCGGCATCTCGACTCGCCGGGCGGGGCTCGGTGTCGTTGTCGTGGTGGAAGTACAGCGGCGATGACAACGCCCGCACCGGCACTGCAACCCCGGCGACCGAGCGCAACCCGTCACGCCCCGAGTGTCGATTGCCAAGACCGATCACCACGCCGTAGTGCTCACCCCAGCGACGACTCGTTCACAACAACAGGCTCCACGCCGCGAACACCAGCCCCACGGCTATCGCCAGAGCCAGAGCCGAGAACCCCAGGGTCAGGAACCACAGGAACCCCAGGAAGTCGGTGTACCGGTTGCGCATTGCCCACGCCTCCACTGTCGGGACGCCCAGAACCGGGTCGGACATCCATTGTCCGCCTGAGCTGCGCTCGGCACTACGCGAAGTGGACAATCCCCGATGACGCGCCCGCGCACACGGACGTGACCCGATGACACGACACCCTCGTCACCGGCCCACCGCGCGCCGGCAGGACCAGGTGGGTCCGGTGACACGGCGCGATGCCGGTCGACACTCGTCCGGCGCTCCCGGTCGCGGATCGGGTTTCGCCCTTCGGTAGACGTGGCGACCGGATCGTCGTAGGCGAGCAGGCGTGGCAACCGGGCCAGCCGTTGGGACACAGCCGGACCGGTACCGGTTCCCTCACGCGATGCGGCGGATCTTCACCACCGGGCAGCGGGATCGCTGCGGTGCGGGCACGGTCGCGGCCTGGAGAGGTGGTGACCGTGCCCGCGCTCCGGTCAGGGCGCCGAGGGGTGGATGTTCTGGTTGACGTGGAAGAGGTTATCCGGGTCGTACCGCTGCTTGATCCGGCTCAGCCGGTCGTAATTGCCCAGGTAGGAAGCCTGGACACGGTCCTGATCCTCGTCCATCAGGAAGTTGACGTAGGCACCGCCCGCCGAAGTGGGGTGCAGTGCGGACCAGTAGTCCTTCGTCCACGCCGTGATCGCGGGTGCGTTGGCCGCATCGGGGTCGACGCCGGTTCGTCGTGGTCGCACTGCTTACCGGCCGGCAGGGCATGTGCGTCCGTCGAGTGGGCCCGGTGGGACTCGAACCCACACTGGCTAGGACCTAAACCTAGTGCCTCTGCCGATTGGGCTACGGGCCCGACGGGGGAGTAGCTTAACGGTCCCGGTCACGTTCGGCGTGGCCTGTGCGCCCTCGGGGTGCATCGTGATCTACCGTGACACCCTGCGCGCAATGCATGCATTCAGCGAGGAGGACACGTGGCTCGCAACCCGGACGCCATCGAACGCGAGATCGAGCGGTCTCGCACGGCACTGGCCGGCACGATCGATCAGCTCGCGGTGAGGGCCAACCCGCAGCGGCTCGCCGACAACGCCAAGACGAGCGTCCAGGCCAAACTCGAAGAGCCGAAGGTGAAGTTCCCGCTGATCGGCGCCGGCGCGCTGATCGCGGTGCTGCTGGTGCGCAAACTGATCCGCTGACACTCCGCCGTCACCCGGGCGCCGCCGGCGCCCGGGCCACTGAGGCCTCCCCGGGCCGCTGACGGCCGGGGCGCCGATACCTGGGGTACTGATACCTGGGTTACCGACACTGGGTCGCTGACACACAGCACGCCGACGGCCGCGCATCGGGCGCGGGACCGTCGGCGTGCTGGTTTCGAGTGCCGGTCCTGGTGGGGCGAGTTCGCTCCGGTCAGCTGGCGGCCGAGCTGGTGGCCGTCGCGTAGGTCGCCTCGTCCGACTCGTCGTCGGAGTCCGCGGCGGCGTCCGGGCTCTTGGTGATCTCCTTGCGCGGGACGCCACTGCCGGGCACGCTGCCCTGCGCGGTCGCGCCGTTGGCGGAACTCGTCGAGCTGTCCGGTTCGGCCGCCGCCTCGTCGTCCTCCGCGGTTGCCGACTCCGCTACGGCGGCCTCGCCGTCCTCGGCGGCGACCTCCTCGGACTCGGTTTCGGCGGCCGTGGTTTCGGCGGCGTCGGCCGTGGCTTCGCCGGACTCCGTGGCCTCGCCGGACTCCGCGACGTCGCCCTCGGCGCTTTCGGTCTCGTCGCTGTCCGGCTCGCCGGTCGCCGCCTCGGCCGTGGACGCGGTGTCGTCGTCCTCGGTATCAGCGGTGCCAGTGGTGTCAGCGGACTCGGCGGTGTCGGCGGACTCGGCCTGGTCGGCGGTCTCGGCACGCGAGAGTCGTGCCGTCATGTACGCCGAGGTGAACTCGAACGCGCTGCCGTTGAGCAGATGCACGACAGTCGGGTCGTCCTCGCCCCCGGTCCTCGGTGCGATCTTCTCGATGAGCTGATCCGCACGGTCGCGCGCGGCGATGATGCCCGGAGCCTTGTCGGTCAGCTCCTGACCGTCGCCGGCCACCGTGACCGTGTAGTCGTCCTCGTCGCGCACGTACACCGCAGTGATCGGCTGCGCCACTGTCCTCACCCCTCTCCCAACGGCAGGTCTCACTGTGCAGGACGCCCCCGCCGTCGTCCTATGACGCCGATTCGTTGACCACACGATCGAGTGGCAACCCGGCGCCGTTCTGGAATTGTGTAACGAACAGGTGCCCACAGCAATACGAGCCGGTGTCGGGAATTACGCAGGGTGAGAACGGTCTCAGTGTCGGAGTCGGGATCGTCACGGAGCGCCACGGTGTGAGCGGAGCCGGTGAATTTCCATCAACGGCCGGCGATTTGCGCGAGTCCGCCCCATAGCAGGTTGACGGCGTATTCGGCGACGATCTCGGGGGTGAGGTCGTCGCGTTGTTCGGACCAGATCGCCAGCCGTTCACATCCGCCGACGACGAATTCCGCAGCCGCCTGGAGTAGTCCCGACTCCTCGGCGAACCGTGCTGTCTCGGGGTCTGTGAAATCACCCATAAGTGTGGCGATGAGGTCGGTCTGCTGTTGCCGGGTCGTCTCGAGTTCCTCGGAGGCCGTGCCGACCAGGCTCGCCTCGTGGCGTACGAGCAGCCACGCCTGCTTGCGATCGCGGATGAAACCGAAGAACGCGCGCAGTCCTTGCCGCAGCGCCTCCTCGCCGGTGGGGGAGTTCGCGACGGCCTGTTCGGTGACGCGTCGCAGCTCGGCACGTGCCTCGCGGATACATGCGACGAGCAGGCCCTCCTTCGAGTGGAAGTACTCGTAGAGCATCGGCTTCGACACACCGACGCGTTCCGCGATCTCGTCCATCGAGGCCGCGGTGTAGCCGCGCTCGGCGAACACGGCCTCGGCGACCTGGATCATCTGCCGCTCGCGCTGCGCACGGGGCATGCGCTTGCGGGGCTTGCCCTGGCCCGGCCCGGTCGCGGCCTCGGTGGTGTCGGGGGCTTTCGCCGTAGAACTCACAGCCCTATGCTACCGGAAGTAACCTACTTCGAGTAAGGTGGACTCGCGGTAACAGGCAACGGGAGCAGACAGCGGCTGGAGGCACGCATGGGCAACCGCATCGAGGCGGGCGTCATCATCGTCGGGACCGGGTTCTCCGGCATGGGGATGGCGATCAAGCTCCGCCAGGAGGGGCGCGAGGACTTCGTGGTCATCGAGAAGGCCGACGAGGTGGGCGGCACCTGGCGCGACAACACCTATCCCGGCTGCGCCTGCGACATCCAGTCGCACATGTACTCGTTCTCGTTCGAGCAGAACCCCGACTGGTCGCGGGCGTTCTCCCGGCAGCCGGAGATCCAGGACTACCTGCGCGCCACCGCCAGGAAGTACGACCTCTACCGCTCGATCCACTTCGGCCAGGAACTGACCGGCGCTCGGTGGGACGAGGAGAACCGTCGCTGGTACGTGAGCACCGCGCGCGGCGACGAGTTCGTCGGCAAGCACCTGGTCGCCGGTGTCGGCGCCCTGCACATCCCGCAGATCCCCGAACTGCGCGGCGCCGAGAAATTCCAGGGGCCCGCGTTCCACTCCGCGCAGTGGGACCACGACGTCGACCTGCGAGGCAAGAAGGTCGCGGTAGTCGGTACCGGGGCGAGCGCGGTGCAGTTCGTGCCGCAGATCGCCAAGGAGGTCGACCGGCTGACGCTGTTCCAGCGGACGCCGCCGTGGATCATGCCGAAGCCCGACCGCAAGATGCCCGGCTGGGTCCGCACGCTGTTCGCGCGCGTTCCCGGTGTCCAGCGGCTCTACCGCAGCGCCATCTACTGGATGCTCGAGATGCGTGCCGTCGGGTTCAACGGCGACCCGAGGATCATGAAGCTCGCCCAGAAGGTGGCCGAGCGGCACGTCAAGAAGCAGGTCCGCGACCCCGAACTGCGGGAGAAGGTCACACCCGACTACGTGATGGGCTGCAAGCGCGTGCTCATCTCCAACGACTACTACCCGGCGCTGGAGCGCGACAACGTCGACGTCGTCACCGACGGGGTCGCCGAGGTGACCGAGAACAGCGTCATCGATTCGGCGGGTGTCGAGCATGAGGCGGACGTGATCATCTACGGCACCGGTTTCCATGTGACCGACGCGTTCGACCACCTGAACATCGTGGGCGTCGGGGGGCAGGATCTGGGCAAGCTCTGGGCGACCGAGGGGATGCAGACCCACAAGGGCATCACGGTCGCGGGTTTCCCGAACCTGTTCTTCCTGCTGGGCCCGAACACCGGGCTGGGGCACAACTCGGTCGTGTTCATGATCGAGCAGCAGATCCGCTACATCGCCGAGGCCATCGAGTACACCGAGCGCAAGGAGGCCGAGGCGATCGAGGTGCGGCCCGAGGTGCAGGACAAGTTCAACACCGACATCCAGCGCAAACTCGAAGGTGGCATCTGGAGCCGCGGTGGCTGCACCAGCTGGTACCTCGACTCGCAGGGCGTCAACCGCACCGTCTGGCCGGGTTTCACCTGGCGGTACTGGATGCAGACCCGCAAGCTCGACCCGAGCGACTACACGTTGACGAAGTGACGTCCCCGCGAGCGTGAGCATCCGACCGGGCTCTTGCGGCGCGGGTGCAGCCGACCCGGGTGCAGGCGACCCGGGCGCAGACGACGCGTAGCGGCCGGGTGACGGGACCTCCCGTCACCCGGCCGTTCGCGTTTCGGCGGGCGCCCGGACGGTCCGCGGCTCAGGTGCGGCCGCCGCCGGTGTCGGTCCGTTCACCTGTGCCGGGGTTCGACGACAGCTCGGCGAGTTTGGCCAGCAGTTGCGCCGTGGGCATCCGGCACAGCTCGGCCATGCGCTCCACCGCGGAGCGGTCGAGCTGGATCTCCGGCGTGTTCGACTGTTTCAGCCGGTCCTCGGCCCAGCGCCGCAGTGGTGCCAGCCCGGGGCTGTCATCGGCCACGACGCCGGCGAGGTTCACCCTGACCTGTCCGGGATCGTCGCCGAACACGCGGCGGTGCACCCGTGCGAGCAGGTCTTGCGGCGGTTCCCCCAATGCCATGCACAGCTCGACCAGGCGCACCACGGAACAGTGCCGGGTGCCCAGTTCGTAGGTGGCGAGTGTCTGCAGGGAGATGTCGCTCTGCAGCCGCTCGTTCAGTTCTTTCCTCGTCCAACCGCGCTGCCTTCTGAGTTTGCGCAGTTCTTCCCCCAGGACGCGCTGGAAGGCGTCCGCGTCGATCAGCACTCCTCGTCCCCTGCCCGCATCATCTGCCGGGTGCCCCGGCGCTGCGTCCTTCACCCGAGTGAAAGTGCGGAGGAGCGTCGTGCTGACGCGACTCTGCGAAAAAGTTTCGCTCTCCTGGTCAACTTAGTCCGTGTGGGTGATCGCATTCCTCCGAACGGGCTCACCCCGTGTAAATGGATCTCACCTGTGTGACTCGGCGTGTGTTCGGCCGGATATCAGTTCACGCAGGTGACGCCGTCGGCGCTGATCGGCTCGTCCCCGGGCTGCTGCTGGCTCGGCTCGGGCTGTGCCTGCGCCCGCAGTCCCGACGGCGCGCCACCCGGAGCACTGCCCGGCGCCGCACCGCCGCCCGAGTTGGCCGGAGCCTCGTAGTCCGGGCCGAGCAGCACCTGGACCTGACCCGCCGGCACCGAGGCGTTCGTCTCCACCGAGACGTCGCCGAGCGTCTCGGCAACCTTCTCGCCCGTCGCCTTCTCACCCTCGGCGGCCTGTACGACCGTCGTGGTGCGGGGATCGGTGTTGCCGACCTCGCCCTGGCCGAATCCGGCCGAGGTCAGGGTCTCCGACACGCTCCCGGCCAGGCCGGTGATGTCCGAGCCGTTGAGCACGTCGACCGTGATCTTCGACGGTTCGGGCGCCGGTTTCGACGACTCGTCCGAGTTCTTCTGTCCAGCCAGTTCACGCACGTACGACTGCACCTGCGCCGGATCGACCTGGACGGCCTGGCCGTCGGACGGGGTTTCGTACTCGGGGTTGGCGACCGGGATCGTCGTGAACTCGATGTTGCCCGCCGACAGTCCCTGCAGCTGCTGGGCGAACCCGAGCAG
The DNA here is from genome assembly GCF_024648885.1 of Prauserella salsuginis. GTDB lineage: Bacteria > Actinomycetota > Actinomycetes > Mycobacteriales > Pseudonocardiaceae > Prauserella > Prauserella salsuginis. The sequence continues at coordinate 530,794 of NZ_JANBBF010000011.1, forward strand.
ATCCCAGCCCTTGTTGACCACGACCGACTTCTGCACGGAATCGATGAGGCCGTTGAGCTTCGCCGGGTCCGCGAGCGTGCCCGCGGAGACCACCTTCCTGGCCAGTCCGGCCATGAAGACCTGCTGACGCACGACACGGTCGAGGTCGCCGCGCAGCAGGCCGTGCCGCTGCCGGACGAACGCCAGCGCCTGGTGGCCGGAGATCGTCTGCCTGCCCGCGTCGAACTTCGCACCCGAGTACGGGTCGTCGACCGGCTGGTTGAGGCACACCTCGACGCCGCCGATGGCCTTGGTGATGTCGTGGAAGCCCAGCAGGTTGATCGACGCGTAGTTGTCGATCGACGCGCCGGTGACGCCTTCGACCGTCTCGATCAGCTTCTTGGCGCCCGCCTGGTTGCTGCGGACCTCGAGGTCGGACTCGTCGGAGACGCCCTCGGCCTGCAACTGCTGTCGCGCATCCGACTTCGCCCTGGCGTACGCGGAGTTGATCTTGTGTTTGCCGTAGCCGGGGATGTCGACGTACGAGTCCCGCGGCAGCGACATCGCGGTGGCTTTGCTGCCGTCGTTCGGGATCCGCACGAAGATGAGTGTGTCGGTGTTCAGCTCACCGTCTGCGACCCCGGCGTTGAGCTTGGCCAGCATCTTCTTCGGCAACGGGTTGCCCTGCGCGTCCGTACGGCTGTCCATCCCGACCAGCAGGATGTCGCGCGCCCCGTCCGCGGGTTTCGGCCCGTCGTCGATCACATCGGCCATCGTCAGGCCGTTCACCAGGCCCTGCATCGCGGCCCACGCGTACCCGGTGAGCGACATGACCAGCAGCGACACGATCGCCAGCGCGACCTTCGGCGCCATGAGCCCGCGACGCCGGTTCGGCGGCACGGGCCGGCCGTTTCGGGGCCGGTCGCCACCCTTCCCCGGCGGCGGGGTGCGCGACCCCGTGGCCGACGACGCTGCGGGCGGCCGCTGCCTGCCCGGTGGGGGAGGGCGGCGCTGGGAGCTTTCAGCGGGGCCACCGCGCGCTGTCTGCGGCGGAGGCGGCCCCTGTCGCCGCGGGGGCTGTTCCGGCCTGCCGGCCGGGTGCTCCGGTCCCGCGGGCCGCGGCGGGTTCCCCGGCCCCTGTGGTCCGCGGGGCCCCGGCTGTCCCGGACCGTGCGGGCCGCCACGGGCACCGTCGGCGCCGCGCTGCCACGGCCGCTGCGGACCGTGCCCCTGAGACGGGTTCCGCGGTGGTTCGTTCACGCCGACGGCTCCCTTTCTCGACTCGTACGGGGCGCAGGTTGCGCGCTCGGTCTGCGGGCCCGCGGTGGGGCTCGCGTGCCGGGGTTCCGGTACCGGCTACCCGCAGAGCCGGACGACGACCGGAATCCGGCCCTTCCGTGGGACGCGGCGGTGCGACCGTAGGTTGTTCGTAGCCTGGCATATCGGGGCCCCGTTGTGGCCCAGGACACGACATGCCAGCCGGGGTGCGCCCGGAACGCGGCCGGTGTCGGGTTTCGGGCAACCCCGGGTCAACGTCCGGCCGGTCCACCCGCCGGGGTTCGCCACAACGACCGCAGTGGCCGCGACGCCCGGCGCGCGGCCCACACGGTAGCCACGACTGCGGCGACGGCGAGCACCCCGGTCCCGGCGTAGACGACCACGCCCACGGTGAACACGCCGTGTCCGGCCGTCGCCGACAGCAGCGGCGGGACGCAGGCCAGCGCGGTGAGCAGCCACGTGCGAGGGGAGTGGCTGTCGCCGGTGCGGACGGTGTGGAGCAGCGACATCCCCAGCAGCAGGTGGACCAGGCTCTGGACCGGGTCCAGCGGCAGCTCCGGCAGCAACGGTGTGTCGCCGAACGCGCGGAAGCTGGACAGCGCGAACCCGAAGACACCGATCGTGGCGTAGCCGACCCCGGCGGCCGTGGCGGTGTGGGCGAGCAGTCGTTCCAGGCGGGCCGTGGGCAACTGTGCCGGTGCGGTGGGTGGCCGGTGGGCGGCGTGGCGCTCGAACCACCAGAACACGGCGAGTGCGGGCACGGCCAACATGGCGACGGCCAGGCTCACCCGGAGACTGCCGGACGGCAGCAGGTCCGGCAGATATACGGCAGCGACCAGCAGGATCATGCCGGACAGGTACAGCAGGTACAGGCTCATGGGTGCCCGCGCGGCGTGCCCGGCGGCCAGCCGCAGCCGGGGCCACCGTGCCAGCGCCGCGAACGGGGTGCGTGCCAGCCGCAGCACGCTCAGCTGCACCAGGCCGAGCAGGAGCACCGGCACGACCGGCCCCGCCAGCGGTGGCGGGCCGTCGGAGGTGCCGAGGACCGTCGCGGGGACGAGTCCCTGCCACGCGCCCGCGGCGAGCAGACCCGTTCCGAGGACGGCCGTGACAGCGGCAGGCCAGAGCGAGCGGAGCCGCCCCGCCGCGTGGACGAGCGCGAGCTGTTGCGCGATGAGGGCCATGACCAGGGCGGCGAGACCTGCCAGCACCGGAGTGCCCGTGCGCTCGGCGGCCAGCACCAACCCGCCGAGCGCGGCGACGAGGGCGACCGTCGTCACCGCGCTCGCCCTGCGGTGCAGCAGGTGCATCACCGGTGCCGCCACGGCCGTGAGGACGTAGACACCGAGCAGCCACAGCGGATGCAGTGCGATGCGCACCGCGACCTCGACGGTCGACGACGGCACCGCCATCAGTTCGAGCGCCGTCGGGACGGCGAACGCGACCAGCGCGAACACCAGCGCCATCCGCAACAGCCAGCTCGTGCGATGCGCCAGGTACTCGCGGTAGCCGCCGCCCGCGCTCCGGACACCGAGCCAGTCGGCGAGATTCGCGTGCCCGCCCGCGAAGAAGAACACGAACGCGAACTGGGTGAGCCAGGTCGCCGGCCACAGCCATTCCTCGTCGGCGCCGGCCCACCCGGCCAGTGCCACGGCCGATTCGCCGAACACGATCGCGCCGATCGCGACGACCCCCAGCAGGGTCCACCGATTCGCCGGTGCCGCGGGTCGGGGCGGTGCGGTCACGACGCGCGGGTGCGCCCGGCGGCTTCTCCGCCACGTCCGCAGCCGGAAGGCCAGCAGCAGGCCGATCGCGGCGACCCCGGCCAGCAGCGGTCCGATCGGTTCACCGGTGGGCGGGCCCCAGCGCTGGTGCCACGAGTTGACGTCCAGGCCCGCCGCGTACAGCGAGGCGACGGTGTGACAGGCGCGTTCGGAGCCGCGCGGGTTGTCCTCGCAGGTGGTGTGCATGTCGTCGGCCAGCCGCTGGTCGAGAGCGTCACGCAACGCCGGGTCGAGCGGGTGGCCCTTGGTGTCCGCGTAGCGCAGCAGGTCGTAGCCGAGGTCGTGTGCCCGGCACGCCGTGTCGAAACTCCAGCGCGTGCCGTCGTCGCCCCAGGGGGCCGAGCATCCACCGTCGATGTGCACCGATCGCACGGTGCCGTCCCGCGCGGTCTCCTCGCCGGCTGCCGCACCCGTGACTACGTTGAAGTCCGCGGGGAGCAGCTCGTGGGCCTGGCCGGCCGTCCGCGGATCGAGCAGAGCGTGCGCCGCCTGCTGCGCCATGGCCACGTCGCCGTGGGGCTGACCCGCCTCGGTCGGCGGCGCGGACCGGGAGGCGAGGAAGCCGAACCCGACGACCACGACGAGCAGGAGCAGCACGCGACCGGTCGTGCCCAGACCATGCCCGAGACCGCGCCGCCCGCGCCGGCCGCGCGGTGGTGGCGCGGCCGGCGCCGGCGACGCCGGCGCGTCGGAGGAATCGGTGGTCGTCGGGTGGGCCATCGCCGTCCAGGGTGGCAGCGTCGGTGTGAAGCGGATATCCGGGTAACCCCCGAAAGTGGGGCGAGTCGGTGACGCCGCCCACCCGATTTCGTCACCCGGCGCAGGCTTGCGGAGCGCGACACCACCGGACGAGTGGACCACCCCGGCGGGTCACCCGTCCGCCGGCTCCGCCAGGTACACGGCGTCCCGGCCGGTCTCCTTCGCGGTGTAGACCGCCGCGTCGGCCGCCTGGGTGAGCCCGGTGAGCGTCGTCGCGTGATCCGGATACACGGCGATGCCGACCGACGCCGTCGGCCCGGCGATCGTGACGTGTGACCCGCGCTTGTCGGTCGTGTCGATGTGCAGGTCGGCGATGGTCGCGCGGATGCGTTCGGCGGCGTGCCGTGCCGCGTCGGCATCGGTGTCGGGGAGCAGCAGCAGGAACTCCTCCCCGCCGAATCGGCCGACGATGTCCGCGGGCCTGGTGGCCTCGCGCAACACGTCCGCCACCCGCGCGAGGACGTCGTCGCCAGCGGGGTGGCCGTAGGTGTCGTTGATCTCCTTGAAGTGGTCGAGGTCGATCATCAGCACCGCGAGGGTGCCGTCGGCACGGCGGATCCGGCTGAGCGCCCGCCCCGCGGCGTCGGACCAGCCGCGCATGTTCCGCAGCCCGGTCTTCGGGTCGCTCGCGGCGTCGGCCTGCAGTTGTTCGATCTCGGCGAGCCGGTTGAACACCACCGCCACCGCGGTCATGATCAGTACGGCGGGCGGCAGAGTGACCAGCAGCACCGCGGTGACGGCGCCCAGCCCGGTGGCGATCGCCTCGAGCAGGTTGTCGGCGGGGCTGCCCAGCACCGCGCGCGGTGTCGGCGCCGGTCCGCTGAGGGCGATGGCACCGCCGACGTAGACCAGCTGCACTCCCTCGTAGACCGCGGCGGCGAGCAGGATCAGCGCGAACTCGCGCAGCGAGGCGGCCGGGGTGAGCGCATCCCAGTCGGCGGGACCGAGTGCGCCGTGCAGCGTCGCCGCCAGTGTGGCCGCGAAACAGTGCGCCACCGTCGAGAACACGAAGTTGTGTGCGGGACGGCGCGCGATGAGCCAGCGCTGGGCGCGTACGGCGACGATCAGCGCCACGGTCAGTGTCACGGGCAGCACCAGCACCGCAGGGAACACCCACACCGCGTTGAGGTCGATCAGTACCGACCGCATCCGGCTGCGACGGCGCTCCTCCAGCCGCCGTGTCAGCTGGATGTGGACGGTCGCACCCGCGAAGAGCAGTGCGAGGCGGAACCAGTCCGTCACCGTCGGCGTGTCGGCCGACGCTGCCGCGAGCACGACCCCGGCGACCGCTAGGAGCTCGGCGACGACGACGAACACGATGAACCACGGCGGCCGCCGCCACAGTGCCCACCCGGCCGGACTGCGCGGTCCGGGGACGTGGCCACCCGTGGCTCGGCCCGTACGGCGCCCGCGCCGGGCCGGGTTCCGGCCGGCGGGTCCCTCCGCCGTGGTGCCGTCGGGTGCGGCGCCGGCGGCAGGGGTGTGGGAGGCGGCGTCGGGGGAAGCAGCGTCGTCGCGGGGAGGCGTGGCGTCGGGGGGAGGCGTGGCCGATGCGCCGCCCTCCGATGTGGCGGCACGGAACGCATCGCCTGCCGGCCCATCGCGCGCCGTGGCGGCGGAGGGGTGAGAGGGAAGCCTGGCATGCCGCTCGCGCCGCACGGGTACCTCCCTGTCGTCCTCGTCGCGGTCGTCCTGGTCGCCGGATCGGTCACCGCCCGCACCGGGCCGCGATGGCGCGCCCGCATGCCGGTGCCGGGTCTGCGGATACCCGCCGGTCCGGCCCTTCTCGCACGTCCCGCCGAACACGTTGGGTGTTCGGCGGTGACGGCTTCGTGACAGTGGATCATGGCGGTGCCCGGTGTGTCCGGGTACGGAGCGGCCGAGGGGGAGAGATCACCGATAAGGGGACGGCCGGCTCGCTCGAACGCGGTGCTCCGACCGGGGCCCGAGGGCCGGATTCCCTGGTGACGGGGCATGGCGCGGACTAGGATGACACCCACACGGTGCGGGCGGACCGTTCGCCCGGCTCGCCGCCCGGGGAGGTGAGGGGAGGTTCCGTGATGCGCGACCGTGACTTCTGACCTGTGATCTCCGACCGGCCGACAAGTGGGTCCCGACGTGTGCGGTGACGAGGGCGCTCCCGTGCGTCGGCCCGCTGCTCGCACGCCGTCTTGCGCCCGCGGCCGTCCGGTCGGTCGACGTCGCAGAGATGTCGCCGCGCCGGAGTGACCGGCCGCGCTGTTCGGCTCCCCGCGCTGTTCCGTTCTCGCGCTGTTCGGCTCCACTGTTCGGTTCCGCTGTTCCTCGGCGCCGATCGGTCGCTGTGCGCTCGGCGCACCTACCCGTCCGTCCGCCGAATGGCAGGCATGTGCTGCGCCATCGGAGGGAAAGACTGGGAGCGACCGCTGCTGTGGGTAGAGCCACGTCTGTGTGGAGCCCAGCGCGGTCGGACCGGGTGCGGACTGCGGGAGGTCGACATGGACGGGTTACTCGGCGGGAAGGCCGTCGTCGTCACCGGTGCCGGGCGAGGACTGGGAGAGGCGTTCGCGGTGCATGCCGCGCGCGCCGGGGCCGGTGTGGTCGTCAACGACGTGGATGCCGGTGCCGCCGAGGCCGTGGCCGCGAACATCCGTGACCACGGCGGCCGTGCCGTCGCGAGCGTCAACGACGTGTCCGACGCCGACGGGGCGGCCGCGGTCGTGGCGACGTGTGTCGACGAGTTCGGCGCCGTCGACGGCCTCGTCAACAACGCGGCGGTGAACCACGAGGCGCTGCCGTGGGACGACGAGCCGGCCCGGGTGCGCACGCTGATCGAGACCAACGTGCTCGGCGTGACGTTCACCGGCATGGCCGCGGCACGCGCCATGGTCGACGCGGGACGCGGCGGGTCGATCGTCAACATCAGTTCCGGCGCGTCCCTCGGGCAGCGCAAACTCGGCGCCTACGCCGCGAGCAAGGGTGCGGTCGCCTCGCTGACCTACTCGTGGGCCCTCGATATGGAGGACGAGGGCATCCGCGTCAACGCCGTGTGCCCGCTCGCGCACACCCGCATGGTGTGGACGTCCGAACGAGCGCTGCGCGGCTGCCCGCCGGACCGCACGCCCAGCCGCATCGCACCGGTCGTGCTCTACCTGCTCGGCGACGGCTCGGCCGGCATCACCGGCCAACTGGTGCGCTGCAACGGGCCGCAACTGCACATCGTCGGCCAGCCGTACCTGAAGGCGCCGATCCTCGAACGCGACGTGTGGGACACCGAAGGCGTGCAGCGTGCGTTCGAGGAGGTCTTCGGTGGGCACCTCGAGCCCTACGGCCTGGAGAAGCGGATCCCGCCGCGGCTGCGCAAATGGCTCAGCGTCACCAGTGCCTGACCGGCCGGCACGGCGTCCCGGGACCGCAGCGGAGGCGGACCGGGACGCCTGCGCGGCCGATCACGCGCCGTACAGCGACTCGATGTCGTCGCGGTAGCGCTCGTTGATCACGCGGCGCTTGAGCTTCAGCGTCGGCGTCAGCTCGCCGCTCTCGGGCGTCCACGACCGTGACAGGACGCGGTACTGCTTGACCTGTTCCACTCGCGCGAGCCGTTCGTTCGCGGCGGTGACGGCCTGCTCGATCTCGGCCTTGATCTGTGGTTCGGCCGCGAGCGTCGCCGGCTCGGTCGCCTCGATGCCGCGCGCGGCCGCCCATGCCGGTGCGATCTCGTCGTCGAGCACGATCAGCGCGCTGATGTACGGCCGGTCGTCGCCGATCGCGATCGCCTGCCCGATCAACGGGTGTTCCTTGAGCAGGCTCTCGATCCGCGAGGGCGCGATGTTCTTGCCGCCCGCGGTGATGATCAGCTCCTTCTTGCGGTCGGTGATCGTGACGTACCCGTCCTCGTCGATCGTGCCGATGTCGCCGGTCGCGAACCAGCCGTCGTCGTCGGTCACGTCCTCGATCGTGCCGTCGGCCTGCAGGTAGCCGAGGAACACGATCGGCCCGCGCACGAGCAGCTCGCCGTCGTCGGCCACGTGCACCTCGATGCCGGGCAGCGGTTTGCCGACCGTGCCGGCGCGGAAGGCCTCCGCCGTGTTGGCGGTGACGGCGCCCGTGGTCTCGGACAAGCCCCAGACCTCGTGGATCTCCACGCCCAGGCCGGCGATGAAGTAGAGCACCTCGACCGGCAGCGCCGCGGCGCCGCTCGAGGCGAGGAACAGCCGGTCCAGGCCCAGCATGCTGCGGACGGGTGCGAGTAGCGTCTCGTCGGTCTCCGCGATGCGCTGGGCAAGTTCTGCGGGCACGGGCTCGCCTGCGCTGCGGAGCTTGTAGCCCTGCTGCAACAACTCGTTGGCCTGGATCAGCGCGGTCTGCTTCTCCTCGGGCAGTCCGGCGAGCATGTTCTTGAGTCCTGCGACCATCTTCTCCCAGACGCGTGGGACGCCGAAGAACTGCTGGGGATGAACCCGGCCGAGCGCGGTGACGACACCTGCGGGGTCGGCGAGGGTGTGTACGTGGCCCGCGTTGACCGTCGGCAGATAGATCGACAACACGCGCTCGGCGATGTGCGCGAGCGGCAGGTACGAGATGTTCGTCAGGTGCGGCGGGTTCTCGTGGACCTCGCGCAGTGCCACTGCCTGGTGGAGCGCGTTGCGGTGGGACAGCACCACGCCTTTCGGCATCCCCGTCGTGCCCGAGGTGTAGATCATCGACAGCGGGTCGTCGGGCCGGACGTCGGCCACGGTGCGGTCGAACGTGTCGGGGTCGGCCGCGTGCGCGGCCGCACCCTGGGCGTGGACCTCGTTGAAGGCGACGAACCGGTCGTCGTCGGTGGGAACGGTGTCGGTGTCCATCACGACCACGCGGTTCAGTGCGGGCAGTGAGTCCAGTACCGGTCGCCAGCGGGCCAGTTCGTCGGCGCCCCCGAGGACGGCGACCGGTGCCGCACTGTGCTCGGCGACGTAGGCGATCTGCTCGCTGCTCAGCGTCGAATAGGCCGTGCACGGGATCGCGCCGAGGCAGGCCGCGGCCAGGTCGGCGACGATGTGCTCAGGCCTGCTGGGCGCCATGATCAGCATGCGCTGCCCGGACCGCAGCCCGAGGTCGGCCAGTCCGCGTGCCACCGCGGCGACCTCGTCGAGCAGGTCGGACCAGGTCAGCGTCGGCGCCCCCTCGACGTCGAGTGACGTGAGGGCGGGCAGGTCTGTGAACTCGCGCGCGTTGCGTTGCAGCAGCGCGGGAATCGTGTCGGTGCCGGGATCGGCGGTGACGAGCTGCGCCTCTGCTGCGGTGTCGGTGGGGCGATCCGCGGACGGTGCGGCCATGGGGACTCCCGGGTTCTGGTCGGCGCTGACGAGAGTTCCCACCCTATGTGCTCGGTGTCACCCCGGAAAGTCCGTACGCAGCATCCTTGTCGCGAATAGAAACATGTTCTAGTTTTGTTCTCACACGAGGAACGGAGGTGTTCGTGGCGACCCGAGAGCTCTCGTACGACGGGGCGGTCGTGCTCGTAACCGGCGGAGCTCGCGGAGTCGGTGCGGGAATCTCCGACGTGTTCCGTGAACTCGGCGCACAGGTTGTCGTTTGCGGGCGGACGGCTCCCGAGGGAGGCGGTGCCGATTTCGTGTCGTGCGACGTGCGCGACCCCGCGCAGATCGCGGCGATGATGGAACAGGTTCTCGAGCGCTGGGGCAGGCTGGACGTCGTCGTCAACAACGCGGGGGGAGCGCCGCACGCCGACGCCGGCACCGCGTCCCCCCGCTTCCACGACAAGATCGTGCAGCTCAACCTCCTCGCGCCGCTGCACGTCGCGCAGCAGGCCAACGAGGTGATGCAGCGGCAGGACGGCGGCGGGTCGATCGTCATGGTCGGCAGCGTCAGCGGCCGGCGCTCCTCGCCCGGCACCGCCGCCTACGGCGCCGCCAAGGCGGGAATCGACAACCTGACGGCCAGCCTCGCCGTCGAATGGGCGCCGAAGGTGCGGGTCAACGCCCTGGCCGTCGGCATGGTGCGTACCGAGCAGACGCACCTGCACTACGGCGGAGCCGACGGCGTCGCCGCCGTCGGCGCGACGGTGCCGCTCGGCCGGCTCGCCGAGCCCGCCGAGATCGGGCGGTGCGCGGCGTTCCTCGCCTCACCGCTCGCCTCCTACGTCACCGGTGCATCCCTGCTCGTCCACGGCGGCGGGGAGCGCCCCGCCTTCCTCGCCGCGGCCGAGGCGGACGGAGCCGGTGTCCCAGACCGCGAGATTCGACGGGAGAACGCACATGGGTAACGGGCTGTGCCGCGACCGGGTCGTCATCGTGACCGGCGCCGGCCGCGGCATCGGACGGGCGCACGCGCTCGCGTTCGCCGACGCGGGCGCGCGGGTGGTGGTCAACGACGTCGGCGTGGCACTCGACGGCGCGCGCACCGGGGAGGGACCCGCCGCGGACGTGGTCGCCGAGATCGCCGACCGCGGCGGGACGGCACGGGCCAGCACCCACGACGTCGCCGACTTCGACGCCGCGAAGGCACTCGTCGACGAGACCGTGACCCACTTCGGCCGTCTCGACGTGCTCGTCAACAACGCCGGTGTGGTGCGGGACCGCATGCTCGTCAACCTCGGCGCGGACGAGTGGGACGCCGTGATGCGGGTGCACCTGCGAGGGCACTTCGCGACGCTGCGCCACGCCGGTGCGTACTGGCGGGCGGAGGCGAAGGCCGGCCGTACACCGGACGCGCGGGTGATCAACACGAGTTCCGGTGCGGGACTGCTCGGCAGCGTCGGGCAGGCGAACTACTCCGCGGCGAAAGCCGGCATCGCAGGACTGACCGTCGTGGCGGCGGCCGAACTCGCCCGGTACGGGGTGACCGTCAACGCGATCGCACCGTCGGCGCGCACGCGCATGACCGAGGACGTCTTCGCCGACATGATGGCGCGCCCGGACGGCGGATTCGACGCCATGGCACCGGAGAACGTCTCGCCACTGGTCGTGTGGCTGGCCAGCGCGGAGTCGGCGGACGTGACCGGGCGCGTGTTCGAAGTGGAGGGCGGCAAGGTCTCGGTGGCCCAGTCGTGGCGCCGCGGGCCGGAGGTCGACAAGGGAGCGCGCTGGGAACCGGCCGAACTGGGCCCGGTCGTGGCCGACCTGCTGGCGAAGGCGCCGGCCCCGGAACCTGTCTACGGAGTGGGCTGATGACTGTCACGAGGAAACGCGTCGACGAGCACATCGAGGTCGTCACGGTCGACGCGCCGCCGGTCAACGCGCTGACGGTCGCGGGGTGGTTCGACCTGGCCGACGCCGTGCGCGCGGCGGGCGCCGACCCCGGCGTGCACGTCGTCGTGCTGCGGGCCGAGGGCCGCGGCTTCAACGCGGGTGTCGACATCAAGGAGATCCAGGCGAGCAGCGGATACGAGGCGCTGGTCGGCGCGAACCGGGGCTGCTACGCGGCGTTCGGCGCCGTCTACGACTGCGCGGTGCCGGTGATCGCCGCGGTCCACGGGCACTGCCTCGGTGGCGGTATCGGGCTGGTCGGCAACGCCGACGTCGTCGTGGCCTCCGACGACGCCAGCTTCGGCGTGCCGGAGGTGGAACGCGGTGCACTCGGCGCGGCGACGCACCTGGCCAGGCTCGTGCCGCCGCATCTGATGCGGACGCTGTACTTCACCGCGCGCACGGTCACCGCGGCCGAGCTGCAGGGATTCGGTTCGGTGTACCGGGTCGTGCCGGGCTCCGAACTGGACGAGGCCGCACTGGACGTGGCGCGCTCGATCGCCGCGAAGGACACGCGGGTCATCCGCGCGGCGAAGGAGGCACTCAACGGCATCGACCCGCAGGACGTGCACCGCAGTTACCGGTTCGAACAGGGCTTCACGTTCGAGCTCAACCTGCTCGGCGCTTCGGACGAGGCCCGGCAGTCGTTCCTTGACGAGAAGGGGTCGTGATGGGCGACAAACGCACCACCGTCGACGACGCGGTCGCCGAGCTGCGCGACGGCATGACCATCGGCATCGGCGGCTGGGGCTCCCGCCGCAAGCCGATGGCCGCGGTACGCGCGATCCTGCGCAGCCCGGTGAAGGACCTGACCGTCGTCTCCTACGGCGGGCCCGATGTGGGACTGCTGTGCGCCGCGGGGAAGGTGCGGCGCGTCGTGTTCGGATTCGTGACGCTCGACTCTATCCCGTTCGACCCCCACTTCGGCCGCGCGCGAGAGAACGGTGACGTCGAGGTCACCGAGTACGACGAGGGCATGTTCGGACTGGCGCTGCAGGCCGCGGCCCAACGACTGCCGTTCCTGCCGACACGGGCCGGACTGGGTTCCGACGTGCCACGGCTGTCCCCGCAGCTGCGGACGGTGCGCTCGCCGTACGACGACGGGGAGGAGCTGCTGGCCGTTCCTGCGCAGCCGCTCGACGTCGCGTTCGTGCACCTGAACCGGGCCGACGCGCGGGGCAACGCCCAGTACCTCGGCCCGGACCCGTACTTCGACGACCTGTTCTGCCTCGCCGCACAGCGGCGTTTCGTGTCGGCCGAACGGGTCGTGTCCACGGCGGAGCTGACCGAGGCCGGGGCGGTGCAGTCGCTGCTGCTCAACAGGTCGGCTGTGGACGGTGTGATCGAAGCGCCGGGCGGCGCGCATTTCACCACCGCGGCGCCGGATTACGGCAGGGACGAACAGTTCCAGAAGCACTATGTCGACTCTGCGAAGGATCCCGAACGCTGGCCGTCGTTCGTGGATCGGTTCCTGTCCGGCGACGAGGCCGGTTACCAGGCAGCGGTCGACAGGTTCGCAGCGGAGGCGGTCGCATGAACGACGTGACGAGGGCCGAGATCGCCGTGGTGGCGGTCGCCGAACTGTTCCGAGGGGACGGCGAGATCGTGGCGAGCCCGATGGGCACCGTCCCGTCGCTGGGCGCGAAGCTCGCGCGGGCGACGTTCGAACCGGATCTGCTGCTGTCGGACGGACAGGCGTACCTGGTCGACGGTGACGGAACGGTCGAAGGGTGGCAGCCCTTCCGGCGGATGCTCGACACGATCGTGCCGCACGGCAGGCGGCACGTCGTGATGGGAGCCAATCAGATCGACCGGTTCGGCAACCAGAACATCTCCGCGATCGGCGAGCACGGCCGTCCCGCGAAACAACTGCTCGGCGTGCGCGGTGCACCGGGCAACACGGTCAACCACCGCACCAGCTACTGGGTACCGCGGCACGGCACGCGGGTCTTCGTGGAGTCGGTCGACGTCGTGGCCGGCGTCGGCTACGACAACGTGGCGAAGGCGGGCGCGGCCGCGCAGCGGTTCCACGACGTGCACCGGGTGGTGACGAACCTCGGCGTGTTCGACTTCGGCGGACCGGACCACGCGATGCGCGCGGTATCCCTGCACCCCGGGGTGAGCGAGGCCGAGGTGGGGGAGGCGACGTCGTTCCCCGTCGACTGCGCGGCGGCCGGCACCACCCGCACGCCCACGGACGGGGAACTGCAGCTGATCCGCGAGGTCCTCGATCCGCAGGGCGTGCGGGAGAAGGAAGTGCCGTCATGACGGCCGATACCGGCGCGGTGGCCACAGTGGACACTTCGCTCACGCGCCTGGCCGGTGTCCGGCATCCGATCGTCCAGACCGGGATGGGCTGGGTCGCCGGCTCACGCCTCGTCGGAGCGACGGCCGAGGCGGGCGGACTCGGCATCCTCGCGTCGGCGACGATGACCTACGACGAGCTGGCGGCCGCGATCACCGAGACGAAACGGCGTACGGACCGGCCGTTCGGCGTGAATCTGCGGGCCGACGCCGAGGACGCCGACCGCCGCGTCGACCTGCTGATCTCGGAAGGCGTGCGCGTGGCGTCGTTCGCACTGGCCCCGCGCAGGGAGCAGATCGCGAAGCTCAAGGACCACGGCATCGTCGTACTGCCGTCGGTGGGAGCGGTGCGGCACGCGGAGAAGGTCGCGTCATGGGGCGCCGACGCCGTGGTGGTGCAGGGTGGTGAGGGCGGCGGGCACACCGGGTCGGTGGCGACGACGGTGCTGCTGCCGTCCGTGGTGGACGCGGTCGACATCCCGGTCGTCGCCGCAGGCGGGTTCTTCGACGGGCGTGGTCTCGCCGCCGCGCTGTCCTACGGCGCCGCGGGAATCGCCATGGGCACCCGATTCCTGCTCACCACCGACAGCACGGTGCCGGCGGAGGTCAAGCGTCACTACCTGGAGCGGGACGTCTCCGGCACCGTCGTGACCACCCGGGTCGACGGCATGCCGCACCGCGTGCTGCGCACCGACCTCGTCGAGCACCTCGAGTCGTCGGGCCGGTTCACCGGCGTCGTCAGGGCGTTGCGCAACGCCGTGCGGTTCCGTGCGCTGACGGGGCTGTCGCCGGTCGCCATGGTGCGGGAAGGGCTGGCGATGAAGCGCGGCAACGATCTGACGTGGAGCCAGGTGCTGATGGCGGCCAACACGCCGATGCTGCTGCGTGCCGGACTGGTCGAGGGCCGCACCGACACGGGCGTGCTCGCCTCGGGACAGGTCGTGGGCGCGGTCGACGACCTGCCCACGGTGGCCGAGCTGATTGACGGCATCGTCGCCGACGCGGCCGCCGTGCTGCAGGCGAACGCCGGCCTCGTCGTCCGCTCCACCTGACGCGCGACTGCGCCCACCGCGTGTCCTGCACTCAGAACGCCGAGTTCTGCACTCGGTACCTGGAGCTCTGCGCCCAGTACCGTGAGTTCTGCGCTCGTACGGCACCCGGCCACACCGCGCCGGTGTGCCGACGCGCGGCAAGGTCCTCGCGCCGAGACCCCGCGCGGCGGGGCGCCCTCAGGAACGCGGAGCGGTTTCGGCGATGACCTTGACCGCGGTGTCCACGTCGGACTCCGAAAGGCCGGCGCGGGCGGTCAGTCGGAGCCGAGTCACCCCGTCGGGGGCGACCGGCGGGCACACGCGTCCCACGTGCACGCCGTGTTCGGCGCACGCGTCGGCCCACGAGGCGGCGGCGGGCGCGCTGGGCGCGGGCAGCGACACGATGGCCGCGGCGGGCAGGCTCGTCCGCAGTCCCGCCGCGCGCAGGCCCTGCGCGAGCGACATGGCGCCGTCGACGGCGGTGCCCGGCAGCTCCGGTTCCTCCCGCAGCGCGGCGAGTGCGGCCAGCGCGGCAGCGGCGTTGCCCGGTGCAGGTGCCGCGTCGTAGCCGTAGGCGCGGGCGACGTCGATGACCTGCCGGATCGCCCGGCGCGGCCCGAGGACCGCCCCGCCCTGCACGCCGAGGGCGCCACCGAGCGACAGGGTCGTCACCACGTCGGGTGCCGAGGACAGACCGGCGTCGTACACGGCACCCCGGCCGCCCTCACCCAGCACGCCGAACCCGTGAGCATCGTCGACCAGCAGCGCCGCACCGTGGTTGCGGCACGTCTCGACGAGCGCGCCGAGGTCGGCCGCGTCCCCGTCGACGGCGAACACCGATTCGGTCACCGCGAGAGCCCGCGGTTTGCGCCGTGTCGACAGGGCGTGGGCGACCGCGTCCGGGTCGAGGTGGGCGACCGCCGCGATGTCGCCGCGAGCGAGGCGGCAGCCGTCGACCAGCGCGGGCTGGACGCATTTGTCGCTGACGATCGCCGATTCCGCGCCCGACAGCGCGGTGACGGCCGCCAGGTTCGCGGTGTAGGCCGAGGGGAACACGGCCGCGGCCTGCGCTCCGACGAACCGGGCGAGCTCGTGCGCGAGTTCGGCGTGCAGTTCGAGCGCGCCGCCGAGCAGCGGCGTTCCGGCGGCGCCCGCGCCCCACTTGAGTGCGGCTGCGGCCGTGGCGCCTGCGACGCGCTTGTCCCGCGCCAGCCCCAGGTAGTCGTCCCCGGAGAGATCGATCTCGCCGGGGGTGGGCGTGGCGCCGCGCTGCCGTGGCCTGCGCGTGAGACCGGAATCGCTCCGGCTGGCTGCTTCGGCGTCGAGCCAGTCGAAAACCTCGTCGGGCGGAAGAGCTGGACCGGGTGCGTTCACGGGTGGCAGTGTCGCACCAGACCGACGACCAGAGGGGAGCGAGGGGTGGCCGACAGCGCGGAACTGGAGATCATGCCCGGTGATTGGAATCGGGCACTGGCCGTCGTGGCTCATCCGGACGATCTCGAGTACGGCGGCGCCGGCGCGGTCGCACGGTGGACCCGGGAGGGCAAGTCGGTGGTCTACACCCTCGCCACGCGTGGCGAGGCGGGAATCGACGGCATGGCGCCCGAGGAGTCGGCGGTCGTGCGCGAGCGCGAGCAGATCGCCGCGGCACGGGTGGTGGGTGTCGACACGGTGGAGTTCCTCGACCACGCCGACGGCGTCATCGAATACGGCCTGCCGCTGCGCAGGGACATCGCCGCGGCGATCCGCAGGCACCGGCCGGAGCTGGTGATCATGACGAACCACCGCGACACGTGGCCGGGCGGGCCGTGGCTGAACATGGCCGATCACCGCAACGTCGGGCTCGCGACATTGGACGCCGTGCGGGACGCGGCGAACCGCTGGGTCTTCCGCGAACTCATCGACGACGGCCTCGAACCGTGGGACGGGGTGCGCTGGGTCGCAGCCGTCGCATCACCGCAGGCCACGCACGCCGTCGACATCACCGACACGTTGGACCTGGCGGTGGACTCGCTGCGCGAGCATCGCGCC
The DNA here is from genome assembly GCF_024648885.1 of Prauserella salsuginis. Lineage (GTDB taxonomy): Bacteria > Actinomycetota > Actinomycetes > Mycobacteriales > Pseudonocardiaceae > Prauserella > Prauserella salsuginis. The sequence continues at coordinate 547,189 of NZ_JANBBF010000011.1, forward strand.
TACCTCGACGGGCTCGGTGACGCCTCGATGGCCGACCCGAGCTTCCTGCGCGAGGCCGCCGCCGAAGCGGGTGCCCGTTTCGGCGGCGTGCCTGCGTGCGAATTCGAACTGTTCCCGATGTAGCGCCCTCCAAGGACACCCTGGTCGCGGCGTTTTGGCGCTGCGCTCTGCGCTCTGGCGCTGCGTTCTGGCACTGCCGAGAACGCCGCGAAGGGCACCTTCGGGGCGTTCTCGGCAGCCCGGCCACCACCCCTTACGGGCACGCTGACGCGTGGCTGTGTTCGATGCCCCAAGGTGCCCTTCGCGGCAACCGGGATCGGGTCAGGCGTCGATCGGCCTGCGGGGCCTGCGGCCGCCGCCACGCCGCGGACCGCCCTGGCCGCCGCGACCCTGGCCGCCACCGCGACCCTGGCCGCCACGGTCGCCGGGACGGCCACCGTTCCTGCCACCGGGGCGACCGCCGCCGGGCCGCCCACCGCCCGAACGGCGCTGCTCCTGCTGCGGCTGCTTGTCGACCAGCGCGACACCGCTGGGCCTGCGCGCACCGGTGATGCGCGTCAGCTCGCCGTCGCCCGGCGTGACGAGCAGCGACTTCGGCTTGACGCCCGCCTTGTCGGTGAGCCGCAGCGTCTGCCTGCGCTGGTCCCGCGTGATCAGTGTGACCACCGTGCCCGATGCGCCCGCCCGGGCGGTCCGCCCTGCGCGGTGCAGGTAGTCCTTGTGGTCCGCGGGCGGGTCGACGTGCAGCACGAGGCTGACGTCGTCGACGTGGATGCCGCGCGCGGCGACGTCCGTCGCGACCAGCACCGTGGTGCGGCCGTCCTTGAAATCGGCGAGCACGCGGTTGCGCTGCCCCTGGGTCTTGCCGCCGTGCAGCGCGCCCGCGGGCACACCCTGGGAGCGCAGCTTCGTGGTGAGGCGGTCGACGTGGTGCTTGGTCCGCACGAACATGATCGTGCGGCCTTCACGGGCGCCGATCTCGGTGATCACGGGCATCTTGTCCGACTGCGCGAGCTGCAGCAGGTAGTGGTCCATGTTCGTCACCGACGCTGTCACGGGCGCGACCGAGTGCGTCACGGGGTCGTGCAGGTAGCGCTGGACGAGTTTGGACACGTCACCGTCGAGGGTGGCGGAGAACAGCAGCCGCTGGCCGTCGGCCGGCGTGAGGTCGAGGATCTCGCGCACCTGGGGCAGGAAGCCCATATCGGCCATCTGGTCGGCCTCGTCGAGCGCGACGTAGCCGATCTCGTCGAGGGCGCACGTGCCCTGGCGGACGTGGTCCGAGAGCCGGCCCGGGGTGGCGATGAGCAGGTCGACGCCGCGGGACAGCGCGTCGGCCTGCCGGTTGAAGGCCATGCCGCCGACCGCGGTGCGGCACCACAGGCCCAGCGTCTTGGCCAGCGGGATCAGTACCTCGGCGACCTGCATGGCCAGTTCGCGCGTGGGCACGAGCACCAGCGCGCGGGGCTTCTTCGGGCGGGCCTTGCCGCCTTCGAGGCGGGCCAGCAGCGCGAGGCCGAAGGCGAGGGTCTTGCCGGAGCCGGTCTGCGCCCTGCCGAGGACGTCGTGGCCGGCGAGGGCGTCGGGCAGCGAAGCCGCCTGGATGGCGAATGCGTCGGTCATGCCGTCGGCCTCCAGCGCGCGCACCAGCGGGCGCGGCAGCGGCAGGTCGGCGAACGGGACGGACGCGGTGGAAGTGGATGCGGACGTGGACAGGTTTGTGCTCACACAGGCCTCTCGGACGTGGCACGTCGCAGGGAGGCCCGGGAGAGTCGCACGTCGGTGGTGCGGTGGGCGTTCACAAGGACGAACCCGGCGCGCCGGAATCTGGTGCCGTCTCCGGCCGATGTGGCGCGCCAAATGGATGGGAAATCGGATCGCCGTGTGAAGGAGCCCTTCGGCTCACGGCGCTCCAGGCACTCTACCCCAACCGGGGCCGCCCCGTCAGCCGAGGTCGTGGTGACGGACAGCACCGACGATCCTGTTCCGGCCGCGGCACGGCATAGTGGCCGCATGCGCATCGTGATCATCGGATCGGGCATCGCAGGCGCGGGCACCGCATGGCAGCTGGCGCGACGGGGTGCCGACGTCGTGGTGGTGGATGCCGACCACGCGGGACGGGCGACGGCCGCCGGCGCCGGGATCGTCTCGCCGTGGAACTCCCGGACCCTCGAGAGCGAGGAGCTCGCCTTCCACGCGGAGGGCGCCGCGTACTACCGGACGCTGGTCGACGACCTGGCGGCCGAGGGCGCGGGGGAGACGTCGTTCGCGATCGTCGGCGGGCTCGTCGTGTCGCCGGACGAGACGTGGCTGCGTGAATTCCACGGACGGGCGCTCGAGCGGGCGCGGCGCTGGCCCGAGATGGGCGAGGTGAGCTTGCTCGACCCGGCCGGTGTCGCCGAGCGCATGCCGCTGTTGGCTCCCGACCTCGGCGCGGTGCACATCGCGGGCGGAGGACGGATCGACGGCCGGACGCTCCGCGAGACGTTCCTCGCCGCGGCCGCTGCCCGGGGAGCGCGGCTGCGCAGCGGTACGGCCGAACTCGAGGTCCGCTCCGGCCGCGTCGTCGGGGTGCGGGTGGCCGGTGACGTGGTCGAGGCCGACGGCGTGGTGCTGGCCGCGGGCGCGTGGACCGCGTCGCTGGCCGCGTCCCTGGGTGTGACGCTCCCGGTGGAACCGCAGCGCGGCCAGATCAGCCACTTCGGGGTCGGGGGTCCCGGCGACGAGCCCGGCACCGCGTCCTGGCCCGTGGTCTCGCCGGTCGGATCCGGTCACTACATGCTCGCGTTTCCCGACTCGCGGGTCGTCGCGGGCGCGACACGCGAGACCGGTTCGGGTTTCGACCACCGCGTGACGGCCGAGGGGCAGCGCGAGGTGCTCTCGGAGGCGCTGGCCGTCGCGCCCGGTCTCGCCGACGCGACGCTGCTGGAAACGCGCGTGGGCTTCCGTCCCGTCACACCCGACGGCAGGCCCGTCATCGGTGCGCTCGAGGCGCACCCCGAGGTGACCGTGCTGACCGGTTTCGGCGCGGGCGGGCTGACGATCGGGCCGAACGCGGCGCGCCTGGCCGCGGCCGCCGCACTCGGGGAGCGGCCGGACATCCCGGAGTTGTTCCGCCCCGAGCGGTTCGACGGCGCCGCGTGAGCGCCCGGCGGGGGTGGGCGATCAGTGGTCGGTGACGAGGACGAGATCGGTCTCGCCCGCGCGCTCCATGGTCATCCCGGCCTTCTCCGCGACGGCCACGACCTTGTCCACAGTGGACGGTTCGGTGCGGCTCGTCGCCAGTGCGGCGGCGAGCCGGCCCTTGTAGGCCTTGTTGTGGTGACTGACGGTCTTGCGCTTGCCGGACGCGTCCTCGGTGACCACGCGCACCGTGACGGCGCCGGGGATCCGTGCCAGCGCCGCGTACGCACCCGAGCGCAGGTCCACGATCAGCTCGTCGGACTGCAGCATCGGCTCCAGCGCCGGGCGCCACACCGACCGCAGAGCCGCGAACCCGGGCAATGAGCTGCCGCCGGAGAGTCGGTAGGCCGGGATCGGGTCGCCCGCGCGGACGACACCGAACAGTGCCGACGCCACGGCGAGCCGGTCGTCGGCCCGGCCGGCTTCGGCACCGGTGAAGGAACCGGCGTCCAGCGCGTCGTAGAGCACGCCGGTGTAGCGCCGCAGTGCAGGCATCGTCGGCGACGTCCACAGCGCCGCGTTCCGCTCCACCTCACCCGCCTGCCGCTCGGAGAGCCCGAGTGCGGCCAGGCTCGCGGGCACGTCGGCGGCCAGTTCGACGAGTGCGTCGGCCAGCTTGCGCCGCACCGGGTTCAGTTCGGGCAGCGACAGCGCGTCCAGGTCGAGCGGGGCGCCGTCACCGCCTGCGGCCTTGGTCTCGGAAGGGGGCAACAGAACGAGCACGCCGTCCGAGGGTAGTGCCGCCCCGGCAGCGCTCCGATAACCGGTTGTCCCGGCCCGCGGCGCGCCGACTACCCTTCGTCCATCACCGCTTTCCGTCTCCCTAGGAGCACACCGTGATCACCAGGATGTCGTCGTTGTTCCTGCGCACGCTGCGTGAGGACCCGGCGGACGCCGAGGTGCCCAGCCACCGGTTGCTGGTGCGCGCAGGCTACGTCCGCCGTGCCGCTCCGGGCGGCTATTCCTGGCTGCCGCTCGGCCTGCGCGTACTGCGCAACATCGAGCGGGTCGTGCGTGAGGAGATGGACGCCATCGGCGCGCAGGAGATCCAGTTCCCCGCGCTGCTGCCGAAGGAGCCCTACGAGGTGACCGGCCGGTGGAGCGAGTACGGCGACACGCTGTTCCGCATCAAGGACCGCAAAGGCGCCGACTACCTGCTCGGGCCGACGCACGAGGAGCTGTTCACGCTCACCGTGAAGGGCGAGTACAGCTCGTACAAGGACTACCCGGTGATGCTGTACCAGGTGCAGACGAAATACCGGGACGAGGCGCGGCCCCGCGCGGGCGTGCTGCGCGGGCGCGAGTTCGTCATGAAGGACTCGTACTCGTTCGACCTCGACGACGAGGGGCTCGAGGCGTCGTACCAGAAACACCGCGCCGCCTACGTCAAGATCTTCGACCGGCTCGGGCTCGATTACGTGATCGTCGCGGCCACGTCGGGTGCCATGGGCGGTTCGGCGTCGGAGGAGTTCCTGGCGACCGCCGAGTCCGGTGAGGACACCTACGTCCGCAGCACCGACTCCGGCTACGCGGCCAACGTCGAGGCCGTCGTGACGCCCGCGCCGCCCGCGCGCTCGCTCGAGGGGCTGCCCGAGGCTCAGGTGCACCACACGCCCGACACACCGACGATCGAGACACTCGTCGACTTCCTCAACGGCGCAGGCCTCGGCCGCGAGTTCACCGCCGCGGACACGCTCAAGAACGTGCTGGTCAAGACGCGCATGCCCGGTACGAAGGAGTGGACGCTCCTCGGCATCGGCGTGCCCGGTGACCGCGAGGTCGACATGAAGCGCCTCGAGGCCGCGCTGGAGCCCGCCGAGGTCGCGTTGGTCGAGGAGGCCGACTTCACGGCGAATCCGTTCCTGGTCAAGGGCTACATCGGGCCGGGAGCACTGCAGGCGAACGGCGTCCGCTACCTCGCCGACCCGCGCATCGTCACGGGAACCGCGTGGGTCACGGGTGCGGACAAGGCCGACCACCACGTCGTCGACCTCGTGTGCGGTCGCGACTTCACCCCGGACGGCACCGTCGAAGCCGCCGAGGTGCGCGAAGGCGACGCCTCGCCCGACGGCAACGGCACGCTCGTCGCGGCGCGCGGCATCGAGATCGGCCACATCTTCCAGCTCGGCCGCAAGTACGCCGACGCGTTTGAACTCGACGCGCTCGGCCCCGACTCGAAGCCCGTGCGCATCACGATGGGTTCGTACGGCGTCGGCGTCTCGCGGCTGGTCGCGGCGATCGCCGAGCAGCACCACGACGAGCTCGGCCTGGTGTGGCCGCGTGCGGTGTCGCCCGCGGACGTGCACCTCGTCGTCGCGGGCAAGGACGACAGCGTGTTCGAGGGCGGCGAGCGCATCGCGGCCGAGTTGTCGCAGCGCGGCGTGTCGGTGCTCTTCGACGACCGCACCGTCTCGCCGGGCGTGAAGTTCGCCGACGCGGAACTCATCGGCGTGCCGACGATCGTCGTCGTGGGCAAGGGCCTCGCGAAGGGCGTGGTCGAGGTGAAGGACCGCGCCACCGGCGAGCGCACCGAGGTGGACGCCGACGCCGTCGTCGACCACCTTACGGGCCTCGTGCACGGCTGACCCGCCGGTGAACTGGGGGAGGGACACCGGTGATCTTCGGTCGCAGGAAGCGTGACGAGACGTCGGCGCGTTACGGCTACGAGGACAAGGCCGCGCTGAAGGGCGTCGGCGGTTACGAGCCCGCCGACCCGGGTGACGCGTACCGGCCGCAGTCGTCACCCACGCCCGATCCCACCGCCCACCATCCGGCGGTGCACCGCCCGGCCACGCCGTACCCGGCGACGGACGGGCAGGGGACGCAAAACTCGGCAACCCAGGACCCGGCAACCCAGGACCCGGCAACGCAGAATCCGGCGACCTGGAATCCGGCAGCGCCGGGCACCACGCCCCAGAACACCGCACCCCACGGTCCGGCGACCCAGCCGCAGTCGGCACCGGGTGAGCCGGGCCAGCAGGCCCCTCCGCAGGGCTCTGGCGGTCAGGTGCCGCCGCCCCGCGTGAAGACGTCGAGCACCAAGCGCCGCGGCGGCGGCTGGGCGTTCGTGCTCGTGGTGGCGCTCGTCTACGGCCTGCCGCAGTTGCTCGGTGTGTTCGACGGCGACGACGACACGAGCGCCGACCCGGACCCGGTCGAGCCGACCTCCGAGTACACCCCGCCGCCGGTCACGCGGGTCAGCGTGCCGCCCGCGGTCGACGGGTGGCAGTCGGTGGCCGGTGGCGACGGCGCCTACGCCTACGACGTCCCGCCGGAATGGCAGCCCGAACAGGGGGTCGTGCACGGCTGGGAGCCCGGCGGCGGCTATGACGACCGGTTCTCGCTGTCGACGTCGGCGTTCGCGGGCAAGGAGTGCGACGACGCGACGCATGCCGGCGGCGCCGGTGTCACCAGCTACGACCGGCCGGTCGACGCTGCGGCCCGGCCGCTCGTCGAGGAGGTGTCGGCGCGGGCCTACGCCGCCGACGGCGGTGCGAAGCCCCAGGTGCGCGTGGCTGCCGAGGACGCGGGCCGGTTCACCGGCGGGGAGAGTGGGCGGACGCGGTCGCTGATCGCCGAGGTGACGCCCGCCGAGCCCGGAGGCTGCGTGCCGGAGCGTGCCGTCGTGGGCACCAGGGCCGTCGAGGCCGCCGAGGGCGACGGCACCGTGGTGGCGCTCGTCGTCTACGCCGACGCGCAGCTCGTGTCCGAGGAGGACGTCCGGCGGATCCTCGACAGTTTCCGCGGGGTTCCGGAGTCCGACCGCAGCACGGTGACGGTCACGCCGACCGGCTGACCGCACTCCGGGCGCCGCAGGCGGGGTGCGTGCGCACCGTCTATCCCAGGATGGCCGCCAGTGCGGCGTCCGTGTCCCCGAGGTCGGGCAGGACGGCGTGGGCTCCGGACACGCGCAGTGCGTCCATGTCGTGCCTGCCCGTCGCGACGGCCACGGCGACGGCGTCGCACGCGAGCGCGGCTGCGACGTCGTTGGGGGTGTCGCCGATGACGACGACCTGCTTCGGGGCGCGGCCGTGTTTGGCGGCGGCGAGTTCGACGGCCTTCGCGACGAGTTCGGGGCGGTGGGCCGACAGCGAGCCGTAGCCGCCGATCTCGAAGTCCAGGTGCGGGTGCAGGCCGAACGCGCTCAGCTTGTGGCGGGCGATCGCGGGCAGGTTGCCGGTCACCAGCGACTGCACCACGCCGTCGGTTCCGGTCAGCCGGGTCAGCACGTCGGTGACGCCGGGCAGGACCGTTCCGCGGGCGCGCAGGTCGTCGGCCGGATCGGTGGCGAGTGCGGTGAGTTCCTGCCACAGCCGGTTGACCAGGTCGGGTGTCGGTTCGACCCCGTGCGCGGTGAGCAGCTCGGTTGTGATCGCGAGCTCGGTCCGGCCGGGAAACGGCGGCATCCGTTCGAGGGTGATGCCCGCGACCGTCGCGAGCGCTTTCCGGTACCAGTCGCCGCCGCTGCCGGACAGGTCGACGAGCGTGAGGTCGATGTCCCAGAGCACGAGGTGATCGGGCTGGCTGAGGGTCACGCGGCACACGGTATCGGACCGCTTTTCAACAAGCGTTGACATCTTCCCCGGGGGCGTGTGTACCTTGAATTCAACAGTCGACGAATTTTTCGGGTAAGGGAGATCGCCATGTCGGAGACCGGGACGCGGGCGCGCACGCTCGTCGTGGGCACGGCGGTGGCGGGCGCGCTGGTCGCGATCGTGCTGGGATTCCTCACTTTCGGCGCGCAGGTGAGCGCGCAGCCGCATCGGCTCCCGGTGGCCGTGGCCGTGCCGGGGGACGCTCCGCCACCCCTTCACGCGGCCGCCGAACGCGTCGCCGCGACCGGTGGGGAAGCGCTGGAGTGGCGGGTCGTCGATCCCGCCGACGGCCGCGCGCTGCTCGTCGACCAGGACGTCTACGGCGTGCTTGAACTCGGGGTCGGCCGCGACGGGCTCACGATCACCGCGGTGACGTCCGGCACCGTCAACCCGGCGGGAACGCAGATCGCCGGGCAGGCCGTCGCCACAGCGGGGCAGCGGATCGCCGGTGCCCTCGGCGAGACGGCGGTGTCGCCGCCGGTGCGCACGGAGACCATCCACGACACTGGCCCGGCCGGACGGACGGCACCGCTCGGCATCAGCGCGCTCGCGTGGGTCGGCGGACTGGCCGGCTCGGCGCTGCTGGCGGTGCAGGTGCGCCGCGGCCGGTTGCGTCCGGGAACCGGTGCACGGTGCGCGCACCTGGCACTCACCGGAGCGCTCCTGACCGGCGTCCTCGCCGGATTCCTGGCGCTGTGGAACTCGTCGTGGGACCTCGGCTGGCCGGTGCTGGGCTTCCTCGCCCTGACCGCGACCGCCTTCGTCGCGGTGCAGGGCGCGCTGTTGCGGTGGCTCGGGTTGCCTGCGATGGCCGTGCTCGGGCCGCTCTACCTGCTGGCACCCTCGGTCGCCTCGCAGGTGCCGGAGACGCTCGAACCGGCCTACCGAGTGCTGTTGTGGTCCTGGACGCCGCTGCGATTCCCCGCCGAGGGGCTGCGCAGTCTGCTCGCCGAATCACCGGGTACGGACCAGGTCATCGTCGCGGTCTGGGTGCTCGGCGCGATGCTCGTGGTCGGCGTAGGCGCGCTGTTGTGGCCGCGGCGGAACACGGAGCGGGGTTCAGCCGGCGAGGAAGCTGAACCGGACGCGGCGGACGGCGTTGTCGATGTTGGTGTCGACGAGACAGACCGACTGCCACGTGCCCAGGGCGAGAGCCCCGCCGAGCACCGGCACGGTCGCGTACGGCGGTAGGAACGCGGGCAGCACGTGGTCACGGCCGTGGCCGTGACTGCCGTGGCGGTGCCGCCACCGGTCGTCGCGGGGCAGCAGCTCGTCGAGGGCGGCGAGCAGGTCGTCGTCGCTGCCCGCGCCGGTTTCGAGGACTGCCAGTCCGGCGGTCGCGTGCGGTACCCACACGTGCAGCAGGCCGTCCTCGGCCCCGCCCGGCACATCCGCGAGGAAGCGTTCCACCTCGCGTGTCAGGTCGGCCACCACCGCACTGCCTCCGGTGCGGATCTCGATCTCGGTGGAGTGCATGCCCCCACCGTACGCAGCGCGGGCGAGATCCGCGGAGACGATCACCTGCCAGCTTGCGCTTCTACGCCACGCCTCCACGGCACACAAGAGGTGATCTCCGTTACATCATGGTCCATGATGGTGATCGACAGGTTCCTCGACGAGGAGGACGTGCAAGGTGGCAGGACCGCTGACGGTCGGTGTCGTGGCCGAGACGGCGCCGGGGGAACGACGGGTCGCACTGGTGCCGAAACTTGCCGAGCGCCTGGCAGGCCGGGGGCTGCGGGTCGTGATCGAACCGGGGGCGGGCAGCAGGGCGGGGCTGCCCGACGAGCTGTACACCGCCGCCGGTGCGGAGCTCGGGGCCGGGGCCTCCGGCGGTGACGCGGCCGATCCCCGTCGCAGCGACATCGTGCTCACCGTGACGCCACCGTCCGAGGAGGACATCGCGCGGCTCACGGCCGGCACCGTCCTCATCGGATTCCTCGACCCGCTCGGCGCCCCCGAACGGGTCCAGGCCCTCGACAGCGCCGGGATCGTCGCGCTGGCCGTCGAGTCGATCCCGCGGATCTCACGGGCACAGGCGATGGACGCGCTGTCGTCGCAGGCGAACGTCTCCGGGTATCGAGCCGCGCTGCTCGCGGCCCAGCTCGCGCCCCGGTTCTTCCCCATGCTCACGACAGCCGCAGGCACGGTGCCGCCAGCGACGGTGCTCGTGCTCGGCGCGGGCGTCGCCGGGCTGCAGGCACTCGCGACGGCGAAACGGCTCGGCGCACAGGCGACCGGCTACGACGTGCGTCCCGAGGTCGCCGAACAGGTGCGGTCGGTGGGTGCGCAGTGGCTGGACCTGGGCATCGAGGCGATCGGCGACGGCGGCTACGCCCGCGAACTCACCGACGACGAACGCGCCGAGCAGCAGCGCAGGCTCACCGAGGCCATCAGCGGCTTCGACGTCGTGATCACCACGGCGCTCGTGCCCGGCCGCACGGCGCCGACCCTCGTCACCGCCGACGCCGTGCGGGGGATGCGGCCCGGCAGCGTCGTCGTCGACCTGGCAGGGGCGACCGGCGGCAACTGCGAGCTGACCCAGCCCGGCGAGGACGTCGACGTCGGCGGCGTGACGATCAGCTCGCCGCTCAACCTGCCCGCCGGGATGCCGTTGCACGCCAGTGAGTTGTACGCACGCAACCTCGTCGAACTGATCGAACTGCTCGTGGACTCCGAGGGCCGGTTCGCGATCGATCCGGCCGACGAGATCGTCGCCGGCGCCTGTGTCGCCGGCAGGCCGGAGGAGGTGGCGTAGGTGCCGATCGAAAGCATCGCGATCCTGGTGCTCGCCGGATTCGTGGGCTACACCGTGATCTCCAAGGTGCCCAACACACTGCACACCCCACTGATGTCGGGGACGAACGCCATCCACGGCATCGTGCTGCTCGGCGGGCTCATCGTGCTCGGCCACGGCGTCGACGGGGTACTGAACAAGATCCTGCTGGTCGTGGCCATCGCCTTCGGGATGATCAACGTGGTGGGCGGATTCCTCGTCACCGACCGCATGCTCGGCATGTTCAAGCAACGGCCCGGCGGGCAACGGTCCGGCGGACGCGGTGCCGGCGGGCGTGAGGGGGGCGAGCAGTGACCACGCTCGTCTCCGTGCTCTACATCGTCGCGTTCGTCCTGTTCATCTACGGCCTCATGGGGATGACGGGGCCGCGCACCGCGGTCCGGGGCAACTGGATCGCGGCGGCCGGCATGGCGATCGCGGTCGTCGCGACACTGCTGCTGCCCGGCATGGGCAACTGGCTGCTCATCGCGCTCGGACTCGGTATCGGGGCGGTGATCGGCGTGCCCGCGGCCCGACGGGTGAAGATGACCGCGATGCCGCAGATGGTGGCCCTGTTCAACGGTGTCGGCGGCGGCGCGGTGGCGCTGATCGCGTGGGTGGAGTTCCGCGTGACCACCGGCTACGAGGACGAACCGCTGTACGTGGCGATCGCGTCGCTGTTCGCGGCGATCGTCGGCTCGGTGTCGTTCTGGGGCTCCGGTGTCGCGTTCGGCAAATTGCAGGAGATCCTTCCCGGCAGGCCGGTGACGCTGGGACGGTTGCAGCAGCCGCTGAACATCGTCCTGCTGGCGGCCTCCGTCGCGTTCGCCGTGATCATCGCCTCGGGCGGGCGGTCCGAATGGTTGATCATCGGCGTGCTGGTCGCCGCGGGCCTGATCGGTGTCATGGTGGTGCTGCCGATCGGCGGTGCCGACATGCCGGTGGTGATCTCGCTGCTCAACGCGTTCACCGGGCTGTCGGCCGCGGCGATGGGCCTCGCGCTGGACAACACGGCACTGATCGTCGCCGGCATGATCGTCGGCGCGTCCGGGTCGATCCTCACGAACCTCATGGCGCAGGCCATGAACCGCTCCATCCCGGCGATCCTCGCCGGCGGGTTCGGCGGGGCCGCTCCGGGTGGTGCGGCGACCGTGAGCGGCGCCGGGGGTCGCCCCGTGCGCAGCACCAGTACGGCCGACGCCGCGATCCAGCTCGCCTACGCCGGTCGCGTCATGGTCGTGCCCGGCTACGGGCTGGCGGTCGCCCAGGCGCAGCACGCCGTCCGTGAGATGGCCGACCTGCTGGAGGCCAAGGGCATCGACGTGGCCTACGCCGTGCACCCCGTCGCCGGGCGTATGCCGGGGCACATGAACGTGCTGCTGGCCGAGGCCGATGTGCCGTACGAGGCGCTGAAGGAGATGGACGAGAGCAACTCGGCGTTCCCGCAGGTGGACGTGTCGCTCGTGATCGGCGCGAACGACGTGACCAATCCGGCCGCACAGTCCGATCCGAGTTCCCCGATCTACGGCATGCCGATCCTCAACGTCACGTCGAGCCGGTCGGTGATCGTGCTGAAACGCTCCATGGGTTCCGGGTTCGCGGGCATCGACAACGCCCTGTTCACCGACGAGAAGACGGCCATGCTGTTCGGCGACGCCAAGGAATCCGTCGGCGGCATCGTCGAAGAGCTGAAGGCGTTGTGAGCCGGTACGGTCATGTGTGCGGCCCGAAACCGGTGAGTGCCGGCACGGTGAGCGACCGGTGAAGGGCCCGGTATGAACGCCCGCCGCGAACGGCTCGGTGTTGACGGCCCGCCGCGAACAGCCTGCCGCGCACAGCCCGTTGTGAACAGCCCGTTGTGAACAGTCGAGTGCCGGTGGGTGGCCGGGAGCTCAGTGGGCGGCCGAGAACGTGACCTGCGGGATCGGCGGCTTCGGGCGTGCCTTCCCGGTGGAATGCTCCGGGGCGGACTGCGGCTCCGGGGAGGACTGCGACCCCGCCGTGGCTTGCGGTTCCGCGGCCGGCTGAGGAGCGGGGGGCTGAGGAGCGGTGGGCTTCTCGGGCGCGGTCTTCGTGGCTGTGGTTTTCGCTGTGGTGGTTTTCGCGGTGGCCGGGCCCTGCTTGGCGGTGGAGGTCGTCGCGGCAGTCGAGCCTGTCGTGGCCGCCGACGTCTTCTTGGCCGCCGAGTTTTTCTTGGCGGCCGACGTCTTCTTGGCTGTCGCGGTCTTCTTGGTTCTCGACGTCGTGGTGTCCGCCGAGTCCTCGCCGGTGGTCGGGGTCGTCGCCGCGGTCGTGGTTTCCGGGGCGGTCGTGGTCGTCGCGGCGCGCTTCCTCGTGGTGGTCTTCGCGGCACCGCGCGCGGTCGAACCGGATTTCGCCGCGCCGGTCTTGGCCGCGCCGGTCTTGGCCGCGCCGGATTTCGCCGCGCCGGCCTTCGTGGCTGCGGTCTTGGCCGCCGAAGCCTTCGAGGTGGTGGCCTTCGAGGTGGTGGTCTTGCGCGCCGTCTTCGGTGTCGTCGCCGTGGTTGCGCCGGGCGAGTCCGTGGCGGTCGTCGTCGCGGCTGCGGACTTGCTCGTGGCGGCCTTGCTCGCGGCGGCCTTGCTCGCGGCGGTCTTCTTCGCGGTGGCCTTGGTCTCGGTCGTCTTCTTCGCGGTGGTGTTCTTCTCGGCGGTCTTCTTCGTAGCCGGTTGCGTGGCGGCGGCCCGTTTCGAAACCGTCTTCGTCCCCGGCGCCGCGGCTGTGCCGGAGGAGCGGGAAGTGATCATCCGGCGGGGACTCTTGCGCCCGCCGGTGCGGCGTCCGCTGTCGGCGTAGCGGGTGAGGGTGGTGCGCAGAATCTCGGCGTTGGCCGTGGCCAGGTCGATCTCGTAGTGAACGCCATCGAGCGCGAACCGCACCATCTCGTGGGCGGGTTCGCCACTGATGTCGTCGAGCACCTCGACCGCCGTGTTCCGTGCCACCAACGTCCTCCGCGTTTTCGTGTGTGCGCGGGCGTTCCCGCCGTCCCGTGGGCCGTCGGCCCGCGTTGTCCGCTCCCTGGCGAGGGTAGTTGCCGGGTTGCGGGGGAGTGCGCGGTGGTGTGCGCTCGACGGTATGGCACAGCATGCGTATGACGTCGTGGTCATCGGAGCCGGTCCGGTCGGGGAGAACGCGGCCGCCCGTGCCGTGGGTGGCGGTCTGACCGTTGCCCTCGTCGATCACGAACGGTTCGGCGGGGAGTGTTCGTACTGGGCGTGTATCCCGAGTAAGGCGTTGTTGCGACCGGGAAATCTGCTCGCGGCGGTGCGGCGCATGCCGGGGGTCGACCACGACGGCGGGCTCGACCCGGCCGCGGTGTTCGCCCGCCGTGATGCGTTCACCAACGGCGGGGACGACAGTGCACAGGTCGACTGGGTCCGCAGTGCGGGTATCGAGCCGGTACGCGGGCACGCGCGGATCACCGGGGAGCGGGAGGTGACCGTCGGTGGTGACGTGTTCCACGCGCGGCAGGCCGTGATCGTGTGCACCGGCAGTGTGGTGCGGATGCCGTCGGTTGCGGGACTCGAGCAACTGCCCGGCGAGTTGGTGTGGACGTCGCGGGATGCGACCACGGCGTCGGCCGTGCCGAAGCGGCTGGCGGTGCTGGGTGGTGGTGTGGTCGGTACGGAGATGGCGCAGGCGTGGGCGCAGCTGGGCGCCGAGGTGCACCTGCTGATGACCGGACCGCGACCGCTGCCCGCCTACCCTGAGTTCGCCGGGGACGCGGTCGCCGACGGGCTCCGTTCCGCCGGTGTCCGGCTGTATCCGGACACCACAGCCGAACAGGTGTCCGAAGTGGATGGCGCAGACGTGGGTGCCGTGCGGATCGCGCACAAGGGTGATGTCGTCGACGCCGACCGGCTGTTGATCGCCACGGGCCGCAAGCCTGCGACGGCGGAGCTCGGACTCGACGCCGTGGGACTGGAACCGGGCGATCCGATGCCGGTCGACGACAACGGTCTCGTGTCCGGAGTGGACGGCGGCTGGCTGTACGCCGCCGGTGACGTCACCGGCCGTGCTCCGCTGACGCACCAGGGCAAGTACCAGGCACGCATCGTCGGCGACGTCGTGGCTGCGGCGGCCCGCGGGGACACCGTGTACCGGTCGCCGTGGAGCTCCCACACCACGACCGCCGACCACCACGCGGTGCCGCAGGTGGTGTTCACCGACCCCGAGGTGGCCTCGGTCGGCGTGCGCGAGCCCGCGGGAGCGGGACAGCGGGCCGTGGAACTGGACATCGCGGTCGCGGGATCCGCGCTCCAGGCCGACGACTACGCGGGCCGGTTGCGCGCGATCGTCGACACGCGGCGGGACGTGCTTCTCGGCATGACGTTCGTCGGCCCCGACACCGCCGAGCTGTTGCACGGCGCCACGATCGCCATCGTCGGCGAGGTGCCGCTGCACCGGCTGTGGCACGCCGTGCCGGCATTCCCGACCATCAGCGAGGTCTGGCTCCGGTTGCTGGAGGAGTACGGCCTGTGACGGGGCCGCGGGTCGGCGCGTTCAGTCGTTGAGCTTCACCAGGCCGAGCGCGGCCTCGGCGGCTTCGGCGACCTCGGATGAGTCGTCCGAGGCGCGGTCCCGCGGCGACGCCAGCACGAGCCGCACCGTGGACCCTTCGAGATCGCTGACGTAGGCGGCGCCCGACCAGTCCGGTGCGGGCGGCGTCCACCGGCCGGATGCGGTCGCGAGGTCACGGATCGTGCCGGTGCCCGGGGTGTCGGCGACCTGGAGGAATCGCTGCGCCGCCTGCTCGTCGGGGAAGGTGAGGGCGGCCACCGAGACGGCTACGTCGGTGCCACCGACCGTGGTGTCGAAACTGCCACGGCGCAGTTCCGTGCATCCGCCGTCGGCCAGTGCCACGCTCAGGTCGCCCACCGCATGCGCTGCGCACTCCTCGGTGAGCTGTGCCGCGCGCTGAGTGAACTCCAACCCGCCCGCACGCATGCGGATCGGCTGGTGCTCCTCGTCCCCGCCGCCCATGACGCTGAACGTGATGATCACGACGAGGGCCACGACGAACACGGCACCGGCTGTGATCCACCGCCACGTCCGCGCCGACAATCGCCGCCACCAGGGCTGCCGCGCCGCGCCGACCCGCATCGGCGCCCCTCCGGCGGGAGCACCCGCGGCGGGCGCGGCCCGCGACCCCCGGTTCGCACCGGGCCGGGTGGTTCCGGTCTGCGTGGCCGCCGACTGTGTGGCTGCTGACTGTGTGGCTGCGGGCGGTCCGGACGGTTGAGCCTGCATGCCCGCCTGGGGCGGGTGCCCGGTCGGGGGCGCCGCCATCGGGAAAGGGACGGAGCCGGCGGTCCGCGCACCGGGCTGTGTCCCCGGTGCCGCCGCGGCCTGACGGCCGGCCGCCTGTTGCGCATCGGCGGGCGGAGCCGGTGCCGCCCGCCCGGGCGTGGCGGGCTGTGTGGGCGGCACCGTGGCGGGCGCGCTCGCCGCGGTCGGGGTGGCGGTGGTCGACGCCGTGGCCGGCGCGCCGCCGCCCGTGGCGGTCGGAGCCGTGGTGCTCGGGCTCGGGGCCGTGGTGCTGGGGGTCGGGGCCGGAGCCAGGGTGCCGGCACTTCCGTCCTGCCCGTGATCCCCCTGTCCGGCCGTCGCAGGTGCGGCCACACCGGCCACACCGGCCACACCGGCGGCGCCGGGCCACGCTGCGGCAGGCCACGCTGTGGCAGGCGAGGCTGTGGCAGGCGGTGACGTGGCAGGCGGTGTCGTGGCAGCCGAGGTCGTGGGGGCGAAACCCTCACCGGCGAGAGTGTCGTCGTCGAACTCGGTGTCGGGGGACAGTGCGGCGACGACGGCACGCGCCTGCTCGACCGTGAGCGGCTGCGGTGCGAAGGACAGGGAGACGATCGAGGCCAGCAGGCTCGTCGAGGTCGGATACACGATGCGGACCGGGCCGGAGAGTTCGTCGGCCGGCTGTTCGACGTGCTCGACGAACGGTCCCACGGCGATGATCGTCCCGACCGCGGTGCCGGGGGAGCCGACTGCCGTCCGGACTCGCTCCGCCACCCGGTCGGACACCGCCAGCGCCTCGGTGGAGGGGTTCCCCGCGTCCGAACCGGAGTCGTCGTCGCTGCGGGTGAGTGGCCAGTCGTCGGCCTTCCACACGCCGCGCAACGGCGCTTCCAGTCTGATGGCCGGATCGGGCAGGTCGACGCCGACGACGACCACGACGCCATGACCTGTGATGATCACCGCGTCGACCGGGGTGTCCGTCCCCGGAGGTTGCACACCGACCAAGCCGACTCCGCCGACCCTGTCGTCGCCGCGTCCGAGGGAGGTCAGCGCCGCACGGATGTCCGGCGAGATCTGCGCGGGACGGGTCGAGAACCGGACGAGTCGCACCCCTCATGCCTCCCTGCGCCTGGCGAACTGGCATCGGGAATCTACCGGCTCGCCGGGTGGGACGGGTCCACCTGGCCCAGGTCGAGGTGTGAACTGTGGGGTCCGTGTGGCGCAATGGGCTCCTGCGGTGCAAAATGTGCGAGAGAAAACTGAAGCGGTGTTCATGCACTGGGCTCGGCGGGTTCGCGAGGTCGTAGGGGAAGACGCCCCTCGTCGAACAGCGGAGGTCAGCAGTGAGCACACGTGGCGTTGTGTACGTCCACTCGTCGCCGTCTGCGGTGTGTCCGCACGTCGAGTGGGCGATTTCAGGCACGCTCAGCACGCGTGCCGAGTTGCGCTGGACTGCGCAGCCTGCGGCACCCGGCCAGCTGCGCGCGGAATGCGAGTGGCGCGGTCCGGCGGGGACCGCGGGCAAGCTGGCCGGCGCGCTCAAGGCGTGGCCGATGGTCCGGTTCGAGATCACCGAGGAACCCAGTCCGGGCGTCGATGGTCAACGTTTCTGTCACGTGCCCGGCCTGGGCCTGTGGCACGCACGTACCAGTGCCAACGGCGACATCGTGGTGCCCGAGGACCAGCTGCGCAGCCTGGTCGCCAAGAGCCGCGCCTCCGAGCAGCTCGCGCACAAGATCGACGAATTGCTCGGGGCGGGCTGGGACGAGGCGCTCGAGCCGTTCCGGCACGCCGGGGACGGGGCACCGGTGACGTGGCTGCACCAGGTCGGCTGATCGGTCGGACGGCCGGTCCGGTCGGCTGAGGGCGTTCGCCCGGGCGCGCCGCGGGCCCACGGGCCGGTGCGGCGTGGTCGGCCGTTCGCCGGGCACGAGGTGCCGTGAGAGCAGTAGTCTGGACCGGTGCCGACCACGTCTCTACCGCACCGGCGCTGGCTGGTGCCGGTGCTCGTCGCGGTCGTGGCGCTGACTGTCGGGGGCGGACTCGTCGCACGGGAGGTGTACCAGTCGCCGTCCCGGACGTCGCGGCCCGCGGCCCCGGCGACTTCCGCCGCACCGAACTCGGTGGAACCGGCCGATCAGCCCGGCCCCACGCGAGTGCAGCTCACGAGCGATGCGGCCGCCCATCCGGACGCCAAGGTCGTGCGTGGTGTGCTGCAGAACTATTTCGACGCCATCAACCGGCGTGACTACGACCTGTGGGTCACGACGGTCGTCGCCGAACGCGCCGCGCTGCAGAGCGAACAGGAGTGGCGGGAGAACTACCGCAGCACCCAGGACGGCAGTATCCGGGTGTATCGGATCGAAGCCGCACCCGACGACGGGCTGACGGCGCTGCTCGGCTTCACAAGCCTGCAGGACGCCGCGGACGCGCCGGACGATCTGCAGTCCGACTGCATCCGCTGGCGCCTGGCGTTCCCGCTCACAAAGGCGGAAGGGGATTGGCGGATCGGCACGGTCCCGCCGGGGACGGTGCCGGAACAATCCCGCTGCTGACGCGGGCGCGCTGTCGGCTCGGACCAGCAATCCTCCGGACAACTGGCCCGAGCCGACAGTCGGTGTTCAGACCATCGCCGTTCAGGCTGTGGTGAACAGCAGCGCGGTGTTGTGGCCGCCGAAGCCGAACGAGTTGCTGATCGCCGCCGACAGCGCCACCTTGCGCGGTTCGCCGGCGACGACGTCGAGCTCCACCTTCGGGTCGAGCTCGCCGAGGTTGAGGGTCGCCGGCACGATGCCGTGGTAGATCGACAGCAGCGTGGCGATGCCTTCGACCGCGCCCGCACCGCCGACCAGGTGGCCGAGCGCGCTCTTCGGTGCGGTCACCACCGGGTGGTCGCCGAGCGCCGCACGGATGGCTGCGGCCTCGCCGACGTCGCCGACCACCGTCGACGTCGCGTGCGCGTTGACGTGCCCCACGTCGCGGGCGGTGATGCCGGCATGCTCGATGGCCTCGCGCATCGCCGCGATCTGGCCGATGCCGTCCGGGTGGTTGCCCGTGATGTGGTAGGCGTCCGACGTGATGCCGGTGCCGGCGACCTTGCCGTACACGCGCGCTCCGCGCGCTTCGGCGTGGGCCGCGCTCTCCAGCACCACGACGCCCGCACCCTCGCCGAGCACGAACCCGTCGCGGTCGACGTCGAACGGCCGTGAGGCGTGTTCCGGGTCGTCGTTGCGGGTCGACACGGTGCGCGCCTGTGCGAACCCCGCGATCGTGATCGGGTGGATGCACGCCTCGGCGCCACCGGCGACCACCACGTCGGCCTTGCCGGAGCGGATCATGTCGAAGGCCTTCGCGATACCTTCCGCGCCCGACGCGCACGCCGACGCGGGCGAATGCACGCCGGCACGGGCCCGGAGCTCGATGCCGACATGAGCGGCGGGCCCGTTCGGCATCAGCATCGGCACGGTCAGCGGCGACACCTTCCGCATGCCGTGCTGTTCGAGGTTGTCGTCCTGCTCGAGCAGCGTCACCGGACCGCCGATGCCGGTCCCGATCGACACGCCGAGCCGTTCCGGTTCGACGTCCTCGCCGTCGTCGGACGGCAGGGCGAACCCTGCGTCCTCCCAGGCCTGCCACGCCGCGATGAGCGCGACCTGCTCACAGCGATCGAGCCGCCGGGCCCGCACGCGCGGGATCTTCTCGGTCGGCTCCTCGGCGAGGGTGGCGCCGATGCGGACCGGGAGATCGTAGGTCTCCGCCCAGTCCGTCTCGAGGGCGCGAACGCCGCTGCGCCCGGCGAGCAGACCGTCCCAAGTGGACGTCACATCCGGTCCGAGCGGCGTGGTCGCACCGATACCGGTGATCACGACGTCGGTGTTGCTCATGTGGGGTCTCCCCGAGGTAGCCGGCCGAGTGGCGTTTACTTGGAGTTGGCGGCGACGTAGTCCACGGCGTCGCCGACCGTCTTCAGGTTCGCGAGTTCGTCGTCCGGGATCTTCACGCCGAAACGGTCCTCGGCCTGCACGGCGATCTCGACCATGGACAGCGAGTCGATGTCGAGGTCGTCCACGAACGACTTCTCGGCGGTCACGTCGTCCTTGGCGACACCGGCGACCTCCTCGACGATCTCGGCGAGTCCGGTCAGCAGCTCCGTCTTGTCAGCCACTTTGGTGTTCCTTTCGTTGCTTGTGGATAGATGGTCGGGACGAACACTAACGGACCAGGCCGCTTCGTCGTCCGCGTTTCGGGTTAAGGGCAGATGAGGACCTGTCCCGCATACGACAGACCGGCGCCGAAACCGACGGCCAGTACGACGTCGCCCGACGAGACGGTGCCCGCCGCGCGCATGTGGTCGAGCGCGAGGGGGATCGACGCCGACGAGGTGTTGCCGGAGTAGCGGATGTCGTCGGCGACCACCATGTCATCGCGCGCCCCCTGGGCCCGCAGCCGCTTGGCGATCGACTCGACGATGCGCAGGTTGGCCTGATGCGGGATCAGCACGTCCACATCGGATAGCGCGAGGCCCGCACGCTCGACGGCCTCCGTCGCGACGGGGGCGATCTGCGTGGTCGCCCAGCGGAACACCGACTGTCCCTCCTGGAACAGGTACTTGTGTTCGCGCATGTAGATCATGTCGACCTGGTCGCCCGCGCTGCCCCACGACACCGGTCCGATGCCCGGTTCGTCCGACGGTCCGACCAGCGCCGCACCCGCACCGTCGGCGAAGATGATCGCCGTCGAGCGGTCGGCCGGGTCGACGACGTCGGTGAGCTTCTCGGCGCCGATGACCAGGACCTTGCCTGCCGAACCGCCGCGGATCAGGTCGGAGGCGAGCGCCAGCCCGTAGCAGAACCCGGCGCACGCGGCGTTGATGTCGAACGCGCCGGCACCCGCGATCCCGATCCGGTCGGCTACCTGAGCGGCCGCGTTGGGGATGGGGGAGGGCATCGTGCAGTTCGGCAGGATGACCGTGTCGACCTCGGAGGGGTCCGTGCCCGCGTCGGCGAGCGCCTTCGCTCCCGCGGTGACGGCCATGTCGACCAGTCGCTCGTCCTCGCTCGCGAAGCGGCGTTCCACGATGCCGACGCGCTCGCGGATCCACTGGTCGCTGGTGTCCATGTGCTGCGCGAGCTCGTCGTTGGTCACCGCCCGGTCGGGCTGCGTGCTGCCGATGCCGAGTACGCGGGTCGCGGCGGGTCCCTGCCGGAGGGTCAGCGCGCTCATGCGGCGGGGTCCACGTCGTCGATGTCACCGGGCTTCTTGAGTGCGACCGTGGAGGTGACGGTGCCCTTGAGTTCGCGGCGGACGAGACCGCTCAGCGTCCCCGCGGGCGGCAGTTCCGCGGTGGCGGTTACGCCGAGGCCGGTGAGGCCCCGCATCGTCAGGTCCCACCGCACCGGCTTCGTGACCTGCGCGACGAGGCGGTCCAGGTACTCGGCGCCGTCGGTGACGACGGCGCCGTCGGCGTTCGACAGCAGCGGCCGGGTGGGGTCGGCGGGGGAGAGGCTCGCGACGTGCTCCCGCAGCGTCTCCTCGGCCGGGGCCATGTACCGGGTGTGGAACGCGCCGGCCACCTGCAGCGGGCGCACCTTCGTGCCCGCCATCGGCTCGGCGACGATCGCCTCGATCGCCTCGGCCGAGCCGGACGCCACGATCTGGCCCGCCCCGTTGCGGTTGGCCGCTGCGAGGTCGTGGTCGGCCAGCCAGGCGACGACCTCGTCCGGGTCGCCCAGCATGACGGCCGCCATGCTGGTGGGCTCGAGCGCGCAGGCCTTGGCCATCGCGGCGCCGCGTGCGGCCGCCAGCGCGACGGCCTCCTCCGCGGGGAACACACCGGCGATCGCGGCTGCGGCCAGCTCACCCACCGAGTGGCCGGCCACGGGCGCGTCGGAGGGTGTCTCGGGCAGGTACTCGGCGGCCAGCAGCGAGGCGGCCACGGTCAGCGGCTGGGTGATCGCGGTGTCGCGGATCTCCTCGGCGCCGGCCTCGGTGCCGAGGTGGACGAGGTCGAGGCCTGTCCTCTCGGACCACTCCTGTAGCCGCCGGCGGGCACCGTCGAGTTCGAGCCAGTCGTTGAGCATGCCAGGGGATTGCGCACCCTGGCCCGGGCATAGCAGCGCGATCACGTCACCAGACAACACGCTGGCGGGTCGGTGCGGGGATGCCGACGCTTCACGAACTCGGGCCGCCTCGGTTGTGGGAAGCCTACAAACGTTTTCTGCGTCCGCCGTTGTCCTGCGAGATCACCTTGTCGGTTCTGCGCAGTTCGATCGTGGTCCGGGGCATGATCGTGATCGTTGTCACGGCACCCGGCGGGACGGTGGGCGGTCACCACTGGCTGCGGGCACCGGCGAGCCTGCTCGCGGCCAGCGCCACGCGCAATACGAGTGCATCCCGAGGATCGGCGGCGTTGCGGCCGGTCAGTTCGGCGGCCTTGCGCAGCCGGTAGCGCACCGTGTTCGGGTGCACGAACAGCTGGCGGGCGCACATCTCGAGGACACCGCCGGTCTCCAGATATCCCTCGACGGTGGCCAGCAGCGCGGGGCCCGCCTCCTCCAGTGGCTTGGCGATCTCGTCGACGAGCCGCCGTTCCGCGGACGGGTCACCCGCGAGGGCGCGTTCGGGCAGCAGGTCGACCGAGCGCACCGGACGCGGCGCGCCGGGCCACGCGACGACCGCGCGCATGGCCGACAGGGCTTCGGCGGCGCTGGCGTGTGCCTCGCCCAGGCCTGCGACCGTCGGTCCCGCGACGATCGGCCCGTCGCCGAACGCCGCCGCCAGGGTGTCCAACAGGGCGCCGTCGCGGGCCTGCTCGTCGTCCGCGCCGCCCGCCACCACGACGAGCCGGGTGCCCTGTACCCCCAGCAGGACGGGACAACCGGCGCGCGCGGCCCGGCTGCGCACTTCGAACACGACGGTCGGTGGATCGTCCGACGGCGACGTGCCGACCATCACCGTCGCACTGGCCGCGGGGTCCCAGCCGAGCGCGGCAGCGCGTGAGAGCACCGACTCCTCGGCGTCGCCGCGCACGATGCCGTCGACGACGAGCGCCTCCAGGCGGGCGTCCCACGCGCCCCGGGCCTCCGCGGCCGCGGCGTAGGAGCTCGCGGCGGCGAACGCCACCTCGCGGCCGTAGCGCAGGATGCCTTCGACGAGCGCGGCGTTCTCCGCCTCGTCCGCGGCGAAATCGGGCAGCTGCTGTTCGAAGACCTCGATCGCCAGCCGTACCAGCCCGACGGTCTGGCGCAGGCTGATCCAGCGCGAGAGGTCGCGCGGGGCGGCGCGGAACGCTTCGGTCGTCAGTTCCAGGGCGTGTTCGGGGTCCCGTAGCCAGCGGACGAACCCCGCAGCGCCGGTCTGGGTGATGAGCAGGACGCTGGCGCGCTGGTCGGCGGGCAGCCTGCTGAACCAGGACAGCCGCTCCTCCATGGCGGCGACGCTGGCCTTGGCGAGGCTGCCCGAGGCGCGCTCCAGCTCGCGCAGCGTCCGGGCCGACAGCCGGTTCGGCATCCCCGTGATGCCCGGTTCCGGATCGGGCGACGACGCCGGGGTCGCGTCGGCCGGAGTCGGGTCGGTCGGGGTCGGGTTCGCCGGGGTCGGGGACTTGGCGCGTGAGGCTTTTCCGGCCTTCGCGGGTGTCGGCCCCGTCGAGGCCTTGGGGGTGGTCGGGGACGCCGTTCTCGCGCCCCTGTTCGACCGGGTGCGCCGGGGATCGTCGGAGGTCATTTGCCTGCGATCGTACGTCGCCCGCGGTCGGAGCGGCCACGGCGGAGCGGCACCCGCCGAGCCGGTCGCGCCCGCAGGGGCGGCCACGGCGGAGCGGTCGCGCCCCTCGGGGTCGCCGGGCACCGGCCGGCGTGGTGGCCCCGGCCGGCCCTGCGGTGCGGCGACCCCGGTGTGCTCTGCGAAACCGGCAGACCCTGCGACCCTGCGAAACCGGCAGGCCCGCGAAACCGGCACGGCCGACCCGCGAAACCGGGAGACCCGCGAAACCGGCAGACCATGCAAGTCCGGCGGGCCCGCGAAACCTGCAGATCATGCGAAACCGCCCGATGCGGCGATGAATCGCTGCATCGGGCGGTTTCGTTCTCCCCGGTCCCCACCGGTGATTCCACTATGGACCGGCGAGATCGTTGCTGGCCAGGGGCCTCACTCGTTCGTGGAACGACCTCACGCGAACGGCGAAACCGCCCGCGCGATGGCCTCACTTTCAGTGGTGGGCGTCATCCTTTTCGTCCGGAAACTCCTGCGGAGATCAGGCCACACCGGAGTCGGACGTCTGCGGTCCGGCCGCGCCGACGTCGTCGATCCGATACTGCTGTGCCGCACGGGACACCGTGGCCTGGTCGACCGCGCCCTGCTTCGCCAACGCCGTGAGCACGCCGACCGTGATCGACTCGGCGTCGACCAGGAAGTGGCGGCGCGCCGCCGGGCGCGTGTCGGAGAAGCCGAAGCCGTCGGTACCGAGCGTGAGCATGTCGCCGGGCACCCACGGGCGGATCAGGTCCGGCACCGCCCGCATCCAGTCGGACACCGCCACGAACGGACCGTCCGCGCCCTGCAGCGCCTCGGTCACGTACGGCACACCCGGCGTCTCGCCCGGGTTCAGGAAGTTGTCCCGGTCCACGTCCACGGCGTCGCGGCGCAGCTCCGTCCACGACGTGGCCGACCACACCGCGGCGCGCACGCCCCACTCGTCGAGCAGCATCTGCTGCGCCCGCAGCGCGTCGGGCATCGTCACGCCGGAGACCAGGATCTGCGCCTCCGGACCGTTGCCCGCCGGTGCCTCGGCGTAGCGGTACAGGCCCTTGAGCAGGCCGTCCACGTCGAGCCCCTCCGGCTCGGCCGGCTGCTGGTACGGCTCGTTGTAGATGGTGAGGTAGTAGAAGACGTTCTCGCCGTTGCCGTCGGGGCCGGTCTCGCCGTACATGCGGCGCAGGCCGTCCTTGACGATGTGGGCGATCTCGAACGACCACGCGGGGTCGTACGTCACCGCGGCCGGGTTCGTGGCCGACAGCAGGATGGAGTGGCCGTCGGCGTGCTGCAGGCCCTCACCCGTGAGGGTGGTGCGGCCCGCGGTGGCGCCCAGCACGAAGCCGCGCGCCATCTGGTCGGCCGCGGCGTACAGGCCGTCGCCGGTGCGCTGGAACCCGAACATCGAGTAGAAGATGTAGATCGGGATCATCGGCTCGCCGTGCGTGGCGTAGGACGTGCCGATCGCCGTGAACGACGCCGTGGAGCCCGCCTCGTTGATGCCCTCGTGCAGCAGCTGACCCTGCTCGGACTCCTTGTAGGCCAGCATCAGCTGCGCGTCGACCGAGGTGTAGGTCTGCCCGTGCGGGTTGTAGATCTTGTTCGTGGGGAACATCGAGTCGAGGCCGAAGGTGCGCGCCTCATCAGGGATGATCGGCACGATGCGCTGGCCGAGCTCGGCGTCCTTGGCCAGCTCGCGCACGAGCCGGACGAACGCCATCGTCGTGGCGACCTCCTGTTTGCCCGACCCCTTCCGGATCGTGTCGTAGACCTTGTCGCCAGGCAGCGTGAGCGGCTTGGCGCGGGCGGGACGGCGCTCCGGCACGTAACCGCCGAGGGTCTTGCGGCGGCCCTGCATGTACTCGATCTCGGGCGAGTTCTCACCCGGGTGGTAGTACGGCGGCAGTTTCGGGTCGCGCTCGAGTTCCTCGTCGCTGATCGGGATGCGCTGGGCGTCCCGGAACGTCTTGAGGTCGTCGAGGGTCAGCTTCTTCATCTGGTGCGTGGCGTTGCGGCCCTCGAACGCCGGGCCCAGGCCGTAGCCCTTGATCGTGTGGGCGAGGATCACGGTCGGCTGGCCGTGGTGCTCCATCGCCGCCTTGTAGGCCGCGTACACCTTGCGGTAGTCGTGCCCGCCGCGCTTGAGGTTCCAGATGTCGGCGTCGGAGAGGTCCTTGACGAGGTCCTTCGTGCGCGGGTCGCGGCCGAAGAAGTGCTCGCGGACGTAGGCGCCGTCGTTGGCCTTGTACGTCTGGAAGTCACCGTCAGGGGTGACGTTCATGAGGTTGACCAGCGCGCCGTCGCGGTCGCCGTGCAGCAGCGCGTCCCACTCGCGGCCCCAGACGACCTTGATGACGTTCCAGCCCGCACCGCGGAAGTAGGCCTCCAGCTCCTGGATGATCTTGCCGTTGCCGCGGACCGGACCGTCGAGGCGCTGCAGGTTGCAGTTGATGACGAAGGTCAGGTTGTCGAGGCCCTCGCCCGCGGCGACGTGGATGAGGCCGCGTGATTCCGGCTCGTCCATCTCGCCGTCGCCGAGGAACGCCCACACGTGCTGGTCGCTGGTGTCCTTGATGCCGCGGGCGTGCAGGTAGCGGTTGAATCGCGCCTGGTAGACGGCGTTCATCGGGCCGAGGCCCATCGACACCGTCGGGTACTCCCAGAACTCGGGCATCAGCCGCGGGTGCGGGTACGACGGCAGGCCGCCGCCCTCACCCGCGTGGGAGAACTCCTGGCGGAAGCCGTCCATCTGGTCGGCGGTGAGCCTGCCTTCGAGGAAGGCGCGGGCGTAGATGCCGGGGGAGGCGTGGCCCTGGATGAAGACGTGGTCACCGCCGCCCGAGTGGTCCTTGCCCCGGAAGAAGTGGTTGAAGCCCACCTCGTACAACGCCGCCGACGAGGCGTACGTGGAGATGTGCCCGCCCACGCCGACGCCGGGGCGTTGCGCCCGGTGCACCATGACGGCCGCGTTCCACCGGATGTAGGCGCGGTAGCGGCGCTCGAGCTCCTCGTCGCCGGGGAACCACGGCTCGTTCTCGGTGGGGATGCTGTTGACGTAGTCCGTCTCGGTGAGCGGAGCGACGCCGACGTTGCGCTCCCGTGCCCGTTCCAGTACCCGCAGCAGCAGGTACCGGGCGCGCTGCATGCCGCCGGTGGCCAGCGCTGCGTCGAAGGAGTCGAGCCATTCGCCCGTCTCCTCCGGGTCGATGTCGGGCAGGTGTGCCGCCAGGCCGTTGCGGATCACGTGGACGCGCGCCGGGTTGCCCTGGCCGGTGTCGTCGCGCCCGGCCTTGTCGTTCTGCGGGGCCAAGGGGTCTCCTCGCCAGTCGTCGCTGTTGTTTCCAGCTTCTCGTCACTGTTGTCACTGCGGTTGTTCGGGACGCGCCTCGTCCGAGGTCCGGCCGCCGGATGCGCGCGGGTGTTCGGCGCGGTCCGGCGAGCCGGGCACGGATTCGGTGCGGTGACCCGGTGTGGGCCGTTCGAGGGACATGGTCGTCGCATCCACGAGCCTTGTCATCGCTACTCGGCGGTAACGCTGACGCGGCGGTTTCCCGGTCATCGGCCCCGGTCAGTCCCCTGTCGGGGACCGGTGAGCCCACCCTAGACCCGCCGCGCTCGCGGCGTGTGTCGAGTCGGTTCCATGCCTCTTCTACGCGCGCGCGTGCGCGCGCGTCAACTCCGGGTTCCGGCAGGACTGCGGCCGCGCCGGCGTGCGATGCTGGGCACAGGCGACGGGCCAGATCCGGTGTGGACGGTTGCATCGGAGCCGCGCTCAGTGTTCGCTTGACCCAACCGTGTAAGCAGTGCGGCCGGAATCCGCCGGTCGCGCATCGTCGTTCGTTGGAGGATTGAAGTCGTGGTCGCCGCGGGAGACGCTGATCAGCACAGCGTCGCCGAGAGGCTTGGCATCAAGCCGGACATGGTGGTCCAGGAGATCGGCTGGGACGAGGACGTCGACGACGACCTGCGCGCGGCCATCGAGGAGCACACCGGTGCGGAACTCCTCGACGAGGATGCGGACGAGGTGATCGACGTGGTTCTGCTGTGGTGGCGGGACGGCGACGGCGACCTCGGCGACGCCCTCGTCGACGCCAGGGCGCCCCTCGACGACGAGGGCGTCGTGTGGGTGCTGACCCCGAAGACCGGGGAGGCGGGTCACGTCGAGCCCAGCGAGATCGCGGAGGCCGTGCCGACCGTGGGCCTGTCGCAGACCTCCAACCTGTCGGTCGGGGACGGCTGGACGGCGACGCGGCTCGTGCCGCGGTCCACGTCCCGTCGCTGAGATCATCCGCCGTAGATCACCGGCGCCCGCTGTGGCCCTGCCGGGTCGCGTTAGGGTGGACGGGCACATGCGGCCGCGCCGGGTCTCGGCGGGCCGGACGAGCACGCGCGCGAGAGGAATCTCCTATGGCGGTCGAGGTCGGTTCGCAGGCCCCGGACTTCACGCTGAACGACTACAACAAGCAGGAAGTCACCCTGTCGTCGTTCCGCGGGGACAAGCCGGTACTGCTGGTCTTCTACCCGTTCGCGTTCAGCGGCATCTGCCAGGGTGAGCTCTGCCAGCTCCGTGACGAGTTCGCCGACTACGACAACGAGGGCGTGCAGGTTCTCGGCGTCTCGGTGGACACCCCGTTCTCGCTCAAGGCGTGGGCCGAGCAGCAGGGCTACCAGTTCCCGCTGCTGTCGGACTTCTGGCCGCACGGCGAGGTCGCCACGAAGTACGGCGTGTTCAACGACCAGGCCGGTCTCGCGGTGCGCGGTACCTTCCTGATCGACAAGGAAGGCGTCGTCAAGTACGCCGAGGTGAACCAGCCCGGCGAGCCGCGTGACCAGGAGGCCTGGAAGAAGGCCGTCTCGGAGCTCGGCTGACGAGGTTGTCGGGTGGCCGGTGCCGCAGGCGCCGCCACCCGTGACGGGCGCATAGCTCAGCGGAAGAGCACCTGCCTTACAAGCAGGGGGTCGCTGGTTCGAACCCAGCTGCGCCCACCATATAGCTCTCACCTGCGGAAACGCCGATTTGGGGCTCGAACCGATAACTTGCACAGCGCACAGCGAAACGATAATTTTGCCCTCATGCGTGCGCAATGGGAGTCGTTGATCCGGGACTTCGGCAAGGTGCTGGCCGCCGAGAACAAGGCCGATCGCACCATCGAGGCCTACCTTTCGTCGGCCCGGTCGCTGGCCGATTGGCTCGAGGAACACGACCGGCTCGTCGCGCCCGACGACCTCACGCGCCATGATGTCGGCGACTGGATCGCCGATCTCGTGGCGACCCGCTCGGCCGCGACGGCGAACGTGCGCTACCGCAGCGCGCAACAGTTCTTCAAGTTCCTCGTGGTCGAGGAGGAGATCGAGCGCTCCCCGATGGAGCACATGAAGCCGCCGCACGTGCCCGAGAAGCCGGTCGATGTGCTGCCGCTCGAGACCGTGCGGGCGCTGCTCAAGCAGTGTGACGGGCGCGATTTCCTGTCCCGACGCGACGCGGCGATCATCCGCCTGCTGATCGACACCGGCGGGCGCCTGTCGGAGATCGTCGAACTGACCGTCGACGCTGTGGACCTCGAGCAGGATCAAGTGCACGTCCTCGGCAAGGGTCGGCGGCCGCGGGTGCTGTCGATCGGGTCGAAGACCTCGCTCGCGCTCTCGCGGTATCTGCGGGTGCGCAGCAAACATCGGCAGGCCGAACGGCCGGGGTTGTGGCTGGCTACGAAGAACCGTCCGCCGATGACAGTCAACGGCTTCAAGCTGATGTTGCGTCGCCGCGGCCGCGAGTTGGACCCGCCGATTCAGAACCTGCACGCGCACCAGTTCCGCCACACGATGGCGCACGAGTGGCTCGCCAACGGCGGCAGCGAAACCGACCTGATGCGCAACGCGGGCTGGCGCTCGCCGCAGATGCTACGCCGCTACGGCGCTTCACTGGCCGACGAGCGTGCCCGCGATGCGCACCGGCGGATGGGGCTTGGCGACCGGATCTAACGCTGCGGATCGACGAGCTCGGCGACGGTGTCGACGAGCGAGAACACCAGCGACTGCGGGCCGCGGTCGGAACGCCCATCGTCGGGCCGGTCACGGCCGGGGTGGGTGTGCTCGCCGGGAAGGCCGTCCGGGCGGGCGCCGGGCCGGGGTCGCTCGGGCTCGGTGTCCGGCTCGTCGCTGTCGTCCGTGTCCGGCGGCGGCTCGGTGGTCGTGGTCGTCGTGGTGATGGTCGTTTCGTCGTCAGGCGTCGCGGTCGGTGTGGTGGTCGAGACCGTCGGGTCGGTCGTTGGCGGGGTCGGCCTGCTTGCCCGTGTGGTGCCGGGCGCATGACCGGTCGTCGTGGGGTTGGTGGGGTCGTGCTCGGCGCGAGGGTCGACGGGCTGTCGCCGCACCGGTTTCCGTGTGAGTATCGGCTCGGATAGCTGCGTCGTCTCCGCGGTGCCGCTGTCGCCGGCGGCCGGCGCGTCGGAAGTGGGGGCCAGGGCGGGGCGCACGACCAGCAACGTGGTGGCGACCGCGGCGGCGACGGTCACGCCGCCGAGTGCAAGCGGTCGCCCGTGCGCCTGCCGCGTGCGGGCCGTCGACCGTGGAGGCGAGGTGTCCGGTTCGGACGGCGGAGGGGTGAGTGCACGGTCGGCGTCGGCGTAGACGCGCAGCCACGGTTGGCGGTCGACGAACGTTTGGCGGAGCCGCTGACGATCGCGGGCGCGCCTACGTCGCAGGGTCACCACGGCGAGGGTCGCGCCTACGCTGATCAGGGCGAGTGTGATTGAAAGTTGTATCGGGAACACTCGGGCAGGGCTACCCCGCGTGAGCAGGCATTTTCAATGCGTGCCCCGTCGCGGTTAGCCGCCCGTGTTCGCATCGTTACGGGCTGCTGCGCCATTTGGGCGGCTACCCGTGCGTTCATGTAACACCCGGAGCCGCTCGGCGACGGTGACCCGCCAATCGGCGATGGTTTCGCGTTTCTCGCGCCGCGACAGGCTCGAGGCGATGACTTCTTCCTCGTAGGGGTCGCGCGGGTCGTTCAGATCGATCACTCCGACGTCGTCGGTGTCGTCGTTGACGTACTCAGGTTCGCCGCCATTGCGGATGCGGTCGAGGCTGCCGAGCTTCCAGCCGAGCGCCTTCTCGATCCGTGATTCCTTCCCCTCGCTCAGGCGTAGCCCGTTCTCGAGGTTCTGAACCGTCCCGCGTGACACACGAGCGGCCTTGGCGAGTCCGATCTGACTCCAGTCGTGCTCTTCCCGCGCGGCGCGTACGTACCTCCGCACACCCTGCCCATCACTGCCCATGTGTGCACGATCCCGCTTAGGTCTGCCCATCGGCAATGCCGATTGTCCAACGACAGTGGGCCGAGTTCGGCGAAGTTGGGCGTTCGTGAGCCTGTTTGGCATGACCCAAGTGTGCCTGACGCTGCCCAAACGGCACAACTAGTCGGCACATGGTTGCAAGTTTGAGCAGTTTTGGGCATAGTTCGGCGACATGCCAGCCGTTCCCACAGACACCGGCGCCGACATCCGCCGCGCATACGAGGACGCAGGACTGTCCCGGCAGGCGTTCGCCGCACTGGCCGATGTCCCGCCCAAGACCATCACCAACGTCACCAGTGGCGGCCACTGCTCGCGCAGCACCGCTGCCCGCATCGCCCACGCGCTGAACCAGGCGCGCGCCCGGCTCGGCCTCGTCCGTGACTGGACCCCAGATCGCGTTCTGGGCAAGCGGCCTGAGCCGAGCCGGCCGCGCGACAACCGCCCGCCCAAGGACACCCCGAAACCACCGCCCGACGCGCCGGCACGCAAACAGCCCAAGAAGCAGGTCGCGGCATGACCCCGGAACAGCGCGTCATGCGCGCCCGTATCGCCGCCCACGCCCAGCACGCCCAGGGCCGGACCAACACCGCCGCCGCGCGCAAGGCGTTCGCAGACCGGTGGGAACGCGAGGTCGACCCCGACGGCGTGCTCGCGCCGGTCGAACGTGCCAAGCGCGCCGAGCACGCCAAGCGCGCCCACTTCCAGCGTCTCGCGCTCAAGTCCGCACAGTCCCGCGCCCGCAAGACCCGCAACGCGGCATGAGTGCGGCCCCGGCGCTGCAACGCCGAGGCCGCTGAACACCGGCACCAACTACCGAAAGGAAACACCGGTGAACATCACCCATCGTATCGCCGCCGCGGCCGTCACGGTCGCTGCTGCCGCAGCCCTGTCCGGCTGCGCCACGGAGGTCGTCGGGGAGGCTGTGCCCGCGCCGCCGACCACCGAGGCGCCGGTCGGCCCGCTGCCCGCCGCCCCGGATGCGCCGCGCGAGTTCGACGAGATCGGCGCGCAGGCGTTCGTCGACACCGTCCGCGAGGAAGGGATCCCGTTCGGCTCCGAGGCCGACCTGCTTGCCCTCGGCCGCATCGCGTGCCCGCACCTGGTCGGCCACCCCCCGTCGATCGTCGACGCCATCGCCACGTTCGAGAACGCGGGGTACGCCACCGACGACGCCGGATTCATGGCCGGAGCCGCGACCGTCATGTGCTCGTGGGAACAGGGCGGTGACATCTGATGGCCGCGACCGACATCGACCGCATCGAGGCCGTCACGGCCCACGCACGCGAGCACGGCCTCGTCGGCACGATCAGCACCATCGGCGTCGGCGGCGCGCTCCCGCCGACCGTGTGGCTCAACAACACGCAGGCATTTATCCCGTGGGCTCGGGCGGTCAGCGCCGAGACCCTCACGGCCCACGGCAACTACCAGACCTGCAGCGGCACGCTGCGCGACGGCACGCCCGTGCTGGTTCAGGCCGCCCGGGGAAGCGAGGCGTCGCTGACGATCGCCGTCGAGGACCACCCCGAGTCGGGTGAGTCCGCATGATCCCGCTGACCTGGTGGATCGCCGCCAACTCCGTCGTCACCGTGCTAGCGGTCGTGCTCGCCGCCGCGGCGTTCCTCACCTACCGCAGCTACATGCGCCACGCCCGCAACGTCGTGCAGGCGCACGAGCGGTGCGGCCACTGCCGCCCTCCGCATCTGCGACGCGGCGAGTACGCCACCGGTGGTCGTGTGTCTCCCGAGGCGCCCGCGGAGCGCACCCAGCCCGGCGACCTGCCGCTGCTGTGCGGCGACGACCGGCCCGTCAGGGGTCGGCACGCCCTCACCGACGACACCCGCCACATGCCCGCCATGGGCAACCTGCACGCCGGGGGTGAGCCCCGATGACCCCGCGCGAGCAGACCGCCATGATCCGCCGCGCCCTCGCCGACGCCGGGTACCGCGTTGCGTCGCTGCACCTGCCGGACGGCACCCCAGTGCCGCGCAGCGTGACCGTCGGCTCCCGGAGCCTGGACGCCCACGTGCTGTCCGAGATCACGGTCGACGAGGGCGGCGCTGCCGCGCTGAACGTGCTGCGCCGCCTCGTCGACGACTATCTCGGGGCGTGCGCCGTGGTGAGCACCCAGACTTCGGCCCCGCGCCACATTCGGGTACTGCTGCCCGCCGATGCCGGGGGTGTGGACCAGTGACCGCCCGGTGGCACGACACCCGCCCCGAGCCGCGCGACGACGCCGGCCCCGGCGCACTGGCCGGCTGCGCCTTCCTGGCGTTCGTCGCCATCTACATGGGACTGCACGTGCTGCTGTGGGTCGGCCAGGTGGTGATCGCGTGACCGGCAACGAGATCGCCCTCATGTATCAGGGCGGCACGGACCGCCTGCTGCAGGCGTTCGATACGCGTGAGGTCACGCCCGAGCAGGTTAGGGACCGGCTGTCCGAACTGGGCCGCGCCGACCCCGAGTCGGGTCACGGCTGGGAGGACGAGTTCGTCGCCGCGGTGCTGACCGCCATCCGTGACGGGCATGCCGACCCGGTGCGGCTCGCTGGCGACGCGCTGATCGTCACGTCCGCCGACTTCCCGAGGTGGTACGCGTGACCTGTGTCCCGCCCCGTGGCCCGGCCGACTCGTTGGTCGGCGCCCGCGACTGCCCCGAACACCCGGCTCCGCGCCCAGAGCTTCCGCTCGTCAGCGCGATGCGGTGGACGCCCGACTTCCCGGTCTACCGGCCGTCCGATTTCGACACCCCGCCCTACGTGCCGAGGCGGGTGGTCGCGTGATCGACCGCGACCGGGTCGAGCTGCTGTTCCGGCTGCACGGCGTGCCCTGCCCCACGTGCGGCGTTCCGGCCGCCGCGGTGGTGCGCACCGACCGGGGCACCGCCACCGCCCACTACGCCAACCCCGACACCGGCAGCGGCCGAATCTGCCCACACCCGTCGACCGACCAGGAAGTGCACGGATGAACGAGGAAACCGCGAAAGCGCTGCGGGCGCCGTTCCCCGACGAGGACATTGGCAAGCTGCCGCGCGTGACGTGCAAGGCATGTCGCGAGCGCTCGTGCCAGAACCACCGGACGCAGAAGTGCCAGGTGTGCGGCAGCTACATCAGTACTCAGCATATCCACCTCGACTACGTCGGCCACGCCGAACTCACCGACCGGCTGCTGCAGGTCGACCCCGAGTGGACGTGGGAACCGGTCGCGTGGAGCGCCGACGGCACCCCGCATATCGACGCTGTCGGTGGCATGTGGATCCGGCTGACCGTGGCCGGGGTGACGCGGCTCGGTTACGGCCATCCGGACGGGAAGCGGGGCGGCGACGCGGTCAAGGAGATCATCGGCGACGCCCTGCGGAACGCGGCCATGAGGTTCGGGGTGGCGCTGGATCTGTGGCGCCGCGAACCGGCGCACCTCGACGACACCGCCGAGCCCGAGCAGCAGCAGGCGACGCCGACTGCGGCGACCACGGACATCGACAACGCGATCAAGAACATGCGCGACTGGATCGCCGGGGCGGGCATGACCGACCGCGACGAGGTGCGCGCGTTCGTCAACAAGATCGTCGGGCGTGAGGTCGACGGGCCGCAGTCCATGAGGCGCACCGAGATCGAGCGCGTCACGCAGCGCGCCCGCGAGATCGCCACCGAGAGCAAGGCGTCCGGAGGTGGTGAGTCGTGAGCCGTACCCCGCCGCCGATGATCCTGTCCACCCCGGATCTGCTGCTCTGCCCGCTGTGCCTTGACACGCCCATCGGTGACGGGTACGTCGAGCTGTGCCCGTCGTGTGACGCGACGTGGCAGTCGGGGACTGACGGCCCCGGCCAGTGGGTCGAGCACGACGCGCCGCAGTGCCGCTCGACGATCCAGCCGCACCGGCACCGGGTCGACATGCCCTCGCTGTCGTGGCGCTGCGCACTCGCCGACGGCCACGACGAGTGGCACCGCACCTCACAGGTGCCCGGCCTCGAGTGGAACGACGATCACCACGCGCACACGTACCTGCCTGGCCTGCCGACGATCGACTGCGCCACGGGCGATCCGTGCGAGTGCGACGCCGACATCCCCGCCGAGCTGTGACCCGTGGTCGGCCGTGCCCGTGCAGGGGCGGGCACGGCCGACCACCCCATCCCCGAGGAGACACCGATGCCCGGAAACCCCGTCATGCGGGCACGTCGCGAACGGGACGCCTGCCCGCCCATCACCCCGGCCGAGGCCGAGCAGTGGGCCGACCGCGCGGTCGAGGACGCGTTCGACCTGATCGTCGACGTGCGCGAACTCGACCCGCGCGAGACGTACGGACGCCTCGTGCTGTGGGGCCGCCAGTCGCCCGCGCGGCTCGTCACCGCCTGCTACGCGCTCGCCGCCATGCACGACCCCGACACCCCGGCCGCCGACCTTCAGGCGCGCCTCGACGCCACACCCCGACCCGCCCAGGAGACAGCCGCATGACCGACCTGACCCCGTTCACCTACGGCACCGAATCGATCCGCGTTGTCACCGTCAACGGCGAACCGTGGTTCGTCGCCGCTGATGTCTGCCGGGCGATCTCCGTCGACATCACCCAGACCCGCCGGCTCGAGGACGACGAGAAGGGTCTGCACTCAGTACAGACCCCCGGCGGGCACCAGTCCGTGACGATCGTGAACGAGCCGGGGCTGTACTCGCTGATCCTCCGCAGCCGCAAGCCCGAGGCGCGCCGTTTCCAACGGTGGATCACGCACGAGGTGATCCCCTCTATCCGCCGCACCGGTGGCTACGGGCAGCCGCAGATCCCCGGGAGCTACGCCGAAGCGCTCGAAGCCGCCGCGCGGCAGGCACGCGAACGGGAGGCCGCCGAGCAGCGCGCCCGTGAACTCGAACCGTCCGCGAACGCCTGGGAGATGCTCGTCGACGCCACCGGGGACTACTCGATGCGCGAGGCCGCGCAGATCCTCGACCGCGACCCCGCGATCAACATGGGGCAGAACCGACTCGCCCGCTACCTGCGTGAAAACGCGTGGGTGGACCGCAAGGGCACGCCGTATCAGCGCAAGGTCGACCGCGGCCAGCTCGTCGCGCGCATCCTGCCGTACCAGCACCCGCACACCGGCGAGTCCAAGCTCGACACCCAGGTGCGTGTGACGGCGAAGGGGATGCGCGAGCTGCACCGCATGCTCGGCGGCGAGCGGCCGTTGCGGCTCGACCCGCCACCCGAGGCACAGCCCGCCCTGCTCCCTGCCTGAACCATTCGCACCGAGCACGGAAGGTGCCCGACCCATGCCCCGTATCCGCACCTACAAGCCCGACTTCTTCAAGTCCCTGGACGTGTCGGCCCTGCCATTGCGCGCACGGCTGACATGGCTCGGCCTGTGGACGCAATGTGACGACCACGGCCGCTTCCTGGATCACGTGAAGCTGGTCAAGGCGGAGGTGTGGCCGCTCGACGACGTCTCTCTGCGCGACGTCGCCGACGACCTCGACACGCTCGCCGCCGCCGGGCGCATTGTGCGCTACACCGTCGGCGACCGGGACTACCTGGCAGTGCAGAACTGGCACCACCACCAGTCGATCAACCGCCCGGCCGGACCGAAGTACCCGGACCCGCCGGAGCCGATCGCGGCACCCGCCCCGGGCGAGTCGGGGCACTGTCCACACTGCTGGCACCTGCTCACGGAGGGCTCAGTGAGCATTCACGGAGCCCTCCGTGACGCCTCACGCCAGGAAGGGAAAGGAAAGGAAGGGAGGGGAGGGGACGCGCGTGAGCGCGCGGACCCCCCACCCCGAACCTGCGCGAAGCACCAGAACACGACCAACCCGCCCGCTTGCGGTGGCTGCCGCGACGCTCGCCACGCCTACGAGCAGTGGGAGCAGCACCAGCAGCAGACACGGGCATCGGTCGCCGACGAGCTCGCCCGCGCCCGCGCCGACCCCGCCCTCGTCTGCGAGCACGGCCAGGACGGCGGCCGGCACGTTCGCAGCGATACCGGCGAACGGCTGTGCGCCATGTGCCGCCGAGCCGAACGGTCAGTCGCATGAGTCCCGCGTGGGTCGTGGTGTGCGCCTGCGGTGCCCTGTCCGACCCGTCCGACGTCGTCGACGACCTCGACGGCTGGGAGGACGACCACACGCAGCACGACTGCACCCACGTCGACCCGGGCGAGTGGGACGAGCACATCGGAGTTCGCCGCTTCCCGGCCCTTCCTGCGATGACCCGCTACGAGGTCGACCTGCCCACCCCCGCTCGAGACACACCCATCACCCCGGCCCGCCGGCCGCAGACCGGCCGACGCCGCACCCACTGGAGACCCGCATGAGCATCGACGACCCGACCGTCGAGGACACCAACGAGTTGGTCCGCCACTACCTCGAGGCCGCGTATCGCTGCATCGACGGCGACACCGCCGGAGGCGCATCCGCGCTGTCCGAATACGTCGACTACGTCGACCCCGAGGAAGGATTTGCCCGCCTGTGGGCGATCGCCTGCGTCGCCCCGGTCCTCACGGCCACCGCGGTGAAGCGGCTCGCCGACGACGGCCAGGACGGGTTCTGGCACGTCGAGGCCGACGTCGACGACATGCCCACGGACGTGCGCGCAGCGGTCCAGTCCACCTCGTACGCCCTCAACGACGACACCGAGGCCGTCGCCGACATCGTCGCCGCCCACTACCGCGCCGCAGGCGGCCCCACCCGCCCCGAAAACAGCACCACCGCGCTCATGCGGCTGGTGGTCGAGCACCTGCACCTGATCGCCCCGATGATCGAGGCCGGCGCGCTCACCCCGGAGAGCTCGTGACCACCCCGGCCGTCATGGGCACGGACGCCGCGGCCTGGGGCCGCACTCACGTGTGGACCCGCGACCTCCGCCGCGACCACGACAACGTGCCCGGCCTGACCCACAGGTGCCCGTGCCAGTGGGGGCCGTGCGGCCACTGCGCCGCCGACCGCCACGACCAGCGCGTTCACGAACGCCACCCCGAAGCAGCCGGCCAGCCGACGCCCGAGGACTGGCTCACCACCCCACACGGGCTCGCAGCGCGCCATCTACGAGCCCGTGTGGCTCGCCGACCGGGCGTGCAGCTGGACCTGCCCCTGCGCCGCCACCCACACCACACAACCCGCCCAGCCCGAACAGCTCGCACTCATCTGAGGAGATCCACATGACCCTCATCGGATCAAAACCCGACGTCGACGTTCCCGACCTGCCCACGCCGTGGACGTCCGACGGCGACGCCATCCTCGACGCGAACGGTCGGTACGTGTTGGCCGTCAACCCCGGGATCACCCACCTCGACCGACACCTGATCGCGAAAGTCGTGGCCGCCACCATCAACCTCGCCCACGGCCGACGAGACGACAACGACCCGACCACGCTGCACTACTCCCGCGAGCACTGCGCCCACATCGACTCCGACGGCGACGTGTGGGACCGCGTCGGCACCACGCAGGAGGAATGGCCGCCGCTCGCCGACGCGATGACGGTGTCCGCCGACGACCTCGACCACACGAAGCCGAACCCGCTCGCCCGCGCATCCCAGGGGCTCGACCCGTTCCCGCTGCCCGACCCGCTCGGCCACGTCCTCCCGGGCGACCCCGACCCCACCGCGAAACGCGTCAGCGGGGCGGACTGCGACGCCGAGTGGGACGCGCTCCTCTGCACCCGTGAGGCCGGCCACCCCGGCCACCACATCGCCGGAGGCGAAGACGAGGTCGTCGCCGTGTGGAGGGACGACGTATGACCGCCCAGCAGTTCACACGCGCCGACACGACACCCACCGAGGGCGACCCACTGCGGACACCCCGTCTGCGGCCCGCAGAGCGGCACTCAGACGTTCCGCGTGTTCGTCCCCGGCAACCCCGCCCCGCAAGGGTCCAAACGACACATGGGCAACGGCGTCATGGTCGAGTCTTCAAAACGGGTCAAGCCCTGGCGCGCGGACATCCGCGAACACGTCCTCGCCCGACACGACGGCACGCCCCTCGACGGGCCCATCGTGGCGTCCCTCGTGTTCTTCATGCCCCGGCCCAAATCGCACTACCGCACGGGGTGCAACGCCCACCTGCTGCGCAGCAGAGCGCCCACGCGCCCCACGGGCAAGCCCGACATCGACAAGCTCGCCCGCGCCGTCCTCGATGCCCTCGGCAGCGACGGACTCAACATCTGGCACGACGACGCCCAAGTCGTCGAGCTCCACGCCAGCAAGCACTACATCTTCGCGCCCGACAAGAAGCCCGGCGTGCTCATCAGACTCAACCCGCTGGAGGGCTGAACCCATGGACACCGACCGCAGTGCGACTCGCCCCGAACAGCCGGACGGCATCGATGACCACTCGTACGACCTGCCGTCACCAAAGCACGCCGTCAAGCGCATCCACGAGTTCCTGACGGAATACGGCGACGGGCTGATCGAACCAAAGGTTTGTCCGGAGTACGAGGGCACCATGCCGCCGCTCTACGCACGAGACCTTCAAGCGCTCGCGAACGAGGCCGACCGGTGAGCATCGACTACATCCGCCGCCACTACGACGTGCCCGCCAAACGCGGCGGACGCATCCGCGACTACCAGGGCCGCACCGGCACCATCACCGGCACCGCGGACGCCAACCTCACCGTCCGACTCGACGGCGACCACCACCCCTCCCGCTACCACCCCACGTGGCAAATCGAGTATCTGCACGACGACAGGACGACAGACGCATGACCGGTGCTTGCGTGCAAATCGGACGCTTCGTAGTATTTCCCTTCGCTGAGTGTGCCTCCCCGACAGTCAGCAGGCTGTCGACCTCGGTTCGGTCCATCCGTATCCCGGGAAAGGCGCCATGCATCAGCTGCACCACGGCGACGCGCTCGCCGTCCTGCCCACGCTCGACGCGTCCAGTGTGGACACGATCATCACCGACCCGCCCTACAACTCCGGCGGCCGCACCGCGTCCGAACGCCGCAACCAGACCGCCAAGGACAAGTACGTCTCCGGCGGCAGCGGCGTCGAAAAGGCCCTCGAGGACTTCACCGGCGACAACCGCGACCAACGAGGGTTCCTCGCATGGCTGTCGCTGACCCTCGGCGAGTGCCTCCGCGTCGCCCGGCCCGGCGCGCACCTGCTCGTGTTCTCCGACTGGCGCCAGGCGCCCGTGACCAGCGACGCGCTCCAGGTCGCCGGGTGGACCTGGCAGGGCACGCTCGTGTGGCACAAGCCCATCGCCCGGCCGCGGCGCGGCGGGTTCAAGGCGAACGCCGAGTACATCCTGTGGGGCACCAACGGCAAGTTCGACGGATCCCGCGAGGTTTACCTGCCGGGCGTGTTCAGCGCCAGCCAGCCGCGCGGCCGGCAACGTCGCCACATCACGCAGAAGCCCGTCGACGGGCTACTCGACGAACTCGTGGAGATCTGCCCGTCAGGTGGAACGGTGCTCGACCCGTTCGCCGGCTCCGGCACGACCGGCGAGGCCGCCCTACGTTCCGACCGCTCGTTCGTCGGCATCGAACTGTCCGACCACTACCACCGCATCGCACGCGACCGCCTCGACGAGGTCAGCTCCACCCCCTAGCCGGGGGTAACGCTTGGCTCGGGGGCGTCGCAGCTGGGAGGCCTGCCGCCCCCGAGCCAACCATTGAGGAGTGTGCATGAACGACCACGTCCAGCGCTGCGCCACCTGCCCGCCCGGCAACCCCCGCCAAGCCGACAGCGGCCTCGTGTGCTTCCAGTGCTCCAACCGCATCCTGCGGCAGCTGCGCGAACTCGAGGAGTACCTGCCCACCCTGCAGCTCGAGAAGCGCCGCGGCGGGGCAGAACGCGGCGCCCCCGGATTCGCGTCCACATCGCCCGCCGACGACACGACCATCCACCACACCGATTGGCGCACCAACTGGTCTGCCCTCGACGGTCTCGGCGCCGTCGCCACCATCCACCAGTGGGCCCGCGCCGTACGCGAAGATCGGGCGTTCAAGCCGCCCCGGCACGTCACCCTCACCACCGAAATCGAAGCGCTCCGGCAGAACCACTCGTGGCTCACGTGCCAGCCGTTCGTCGACGAATACGCCCGCGAACTCCGCGAAGTGCACGGTGCTGTGCGCGCAGCGGCCGGCGACCCCGCTCCGCATCCGGTCGGGCGA
The DNA here is from genome assembly GCF_024648885.1 of Prauserella salsuginis. Taxonomy (GTDB): domain Bacteria; phylum Actinomycetota; class Actinomycetes; order Mycobacteriales; family Pseudonocardiaceae; genus Prauserella; species Prauserella salsuginis. Next base: position 588,140 of record NZ_JANBBF010000011.1, read on the forward strand.
TGCATTACCGCAGATCAACACGGCGACTGCGGGGGCACTGTATACGAGCGTCTCGACTTCGGTGGTGTGCAATGCGCAAGCTGCCACCGCATCTACGCCGGTCTCGACCTCGTCAGGTTGCGAGTTTCGCAGACAGAGGCAGGATAAGCCTCTCGAACGTGCCAGTTCGGCAAGTTGAAAGGAAATCCATGCGAGCAAGCGAGAAAAATTCATTCCAACCAATCCGGTGTCGACTTTGCGGCTACCCGGCGATAGTCGATCAGAGGTCCGAGCCAAAGCAGATGGCGAGCTCAGAAATACCGGCGTTCCGAGAACGTGAGCAGCTGCGCAAGGAGCGCCGGGTAGCGCTTGAGGATTCCGGCGTCAACTTCGACGATGTGGGCGCCGAGTTCGGCCAGGAGTGCCCTAACGACACCCATGACTTCGAAGAGATCTCGTGGGCATACTCGTGGGTCAGCCGCACCGTGCAAGACAGAGTCGGTCGGTGGCCGACCCTCAACGAACTCCGGTCGGCGGTTCAGGCTGCGCGAGAGTTCAGCAAAGAATACAGCGGGAAAGACGACGGTATGTTGATCGTTACCCATAAGGACGGCGTCACGATGAAACTGGACGACTGGCCCGGACTCGACAGGTTCGTACCGAAACGACACGACCAGGAGGAGTAGACGCCAATGCCCCGACTTTCGGCCCCCCTAGCTCTCCTCGCGCTTCGCCAATCGGGCTACATCGTTACTGCCGCCACGTTGCGGTCGTGGGTCCACCGTGGACATATCACCCGAACCGCCAGCGGCTACAGCCTCGAGGAGATCACCACCTACCTCGACCGGCGGGACACGCCGAGAGATCACCCCGACATTGCCGCAGGTCGAGACATGTGCAACGCTGTCTGAGGGGACAAGTGCATCCGAAGCCCGGCAGACCGTAGTAGAGACGGACTGCCGGGCTTCGTCATGCCAGGTGGGGGGTGAGGCAATGCCCCGCGCCGCCAAGCCATGCTCAACCCCGGGCTGCCCCGAACTCGTCGACACGGGAACGGGACGCTGCGCCGACTGCAGCACCCACGCCGAGCGGGCCCGAGGCACCGCAACCCAACGGGGCTACGACCATCACCACGAGGCACGGTTCCGGCAAGCAGTGCTCGCACGCGAACCGATCTGCGGTCGCTGTCGCCGAGCATCGTCGGAACACGCTGACCATTGGCCGCTGTCGCGGCGGCAGCTGCAGCAGGCAGGACACGATCCCAACGACCCGGCGAACGGGCGCGGGCTGTGCGCCAGCTGCCACTCGAGCGAGACCGCCCGGCATCAACCCGGCGGCTGGCACGTTCACCGAACGTGACGACCGACGTGACCCTCTGACCTGCGGAAACACGCCCCACCGAGCCGCGACCCTCTGACCTGCGGAAACGGGGTGGGGGGTGACCCCCGAGGCGGGGAAATCCTGGACCGCCGGGGAGGTAAACGGCTGGGGCCGCAGCTGATCAGGTTTTCGCGGACACGGAGAGTGCCGAGACGGGGGTGAGGCAGCCGTGGCTGACCCCGTGCGCAAGAAGCCGCACCTGCAGGCGGTCCGTGAGGGCAACCCGGGGAAGCGTGCGCTCGACGAGGGGCTGCAGCTGCCGCCGGGCGACCTCGAGGAGCCGGACTGGCAGGAGACGTTCCCGACGGTGAAGGACCGGTCGCGGCAGGCGATCAACCGCCGGGCGCGGGAGGTGGCGCGGCGCGAGTGGCGCCGCGTGGTGCCGGTGCTCAAGCACACGGCCGGCCTGGCCGCGGTGGACGCGGCGGCGTTGCAGGACTACTGCATCTGCGTGGCTCGGATCGACCAGTGCGAGCGGGACCTGTCCCGCCACGGGCTGGTGATGGAAGGCGAGCGCGGGATGCAGAAGAACGGCTCGGCGACGATCGTGTCCCAGTACCGCGCCCAGTACAAGATCTACCTGCGCGAGTTCGGTCTGTCGCCGTCGGCCCGGGTCGGCATCAAGCCGCCGGGGGACGACGACGATGACAGCGACGTCTTCGACTGAGCTGCCGGTTCCGCGGGATGCGCTACTCGAGCTGGGCCTGACCGACGAGCAGATCGACGAGGCCGTCGAGTCGACACCGCTTGTGGTGGCGTGCCAGGCGCAGCGGCAACCGGGCGCGTGGTTCGACGTCGAGCGGGTGCGGCGTGCGCTGAAAGCCTTGGGCCAGTTCCGGCACACCAAGGGCCGGTGGTCCGGCCGCCCTTTCCGTATTGGCCAGGGGCTGGCGCCGTGGCAGGTGGTGTGGGTCATCGCCCCGGTGTTCGGGTGGGTGGTCTGGGACGAGGAGATCGGCGAGGTCGTGCGCGTCGCGCGCACGGTCTGGGTCGAGGTACCGCGGAAGAACGGCAAGTCGACGATCTCGTCGGGCATCGCGAACGTGTTGCTGCTCGCCGACGGCGAGGCCGGCGCCGAGGTGTACGCCGCGGCCGGTTCGCTGGACCAGGCGGGCCGGGTGTTCGAGGACGCCAAACGCATGTGCCTGACGTCGAAAGCGGCCCGCTCGCGGGTGCAGGCGTTGGCGTCGGTGATCCGCGTTCCGAAAACGGGCGGGGTGCTGCGAGCGCTGTCGAAGATCGCCGAAACCGCGCACGGTCTCAACGTCAGCGGTGGCGTGATCGACGAGGTGCACGTCCACAAGTCGCGGCACCTGATCGACGCGATCGAAACGGGCACCGGTGCCCGGTCGCAGCCGCTGATCGTGTTCATCACGACGGCCGACGAGGCCACCGAAGGCAGCATCTACGACGAGAAGCATTCGTACACGCGCAAGATCGCCGACAACGTCGTCGAGGATCCGTCGCACTACGGCGTGATCTGGGCGGCCGACGAGGGCGACGACCCGTTCGCCGAGGAGACGTGGCGCAAGGCCAACCCCGGGCTGGGCACCTCGCCGACGCTGTCCTACATCCGCAAGGAAGCCCGCAAGGCCGAGACCACCCCGAGCTACTTCCCGACGTTCTGCCGGTTGCACCTGAACCGCCGCATGCGGGACCAGGCACGGCTGATCGACATGGGCCTGTGGGACGGCAGCGCCGGAATGACCGACCTCAGCCGGGTGCAGGGACGTCGCGCGTGGGGCGGGCTGGACCTGTCGGCCGTATCCGACTTCACCGCGTGGTGGATGGGCGTCGAGACGTGGCAGCCGCACATCGAGCTCGAGTTCTTCTGGCGGTTCTACGTGCCCGAGGACCGGGTCGACGAGCTCGAGCGCCAGCTGCAGGTGCCGTTGAAGCAGTGGATCCGCAACGGGTTCGTGCGCGCCACCGAGGGCAACGTCATCGACTACACGGCGGTGCAGGCCGACGTGCTGGCCGACTGCAAGAAGGTCGACATGCAGCGCATCTCCTACGACCGCATGTTCGCCGGCCAGATGGTGCAGGAGCTGGACACGCAGCTGCGGGGCGTGGACGTGGTGCCCGTGGCGCAGACGTTCCTCGGAATGTCGCCCGCGATCAAGGAGCTGCAGCGGCTCATCGGCGAGGACGCGCTGCGGCACGGCGGCAACCCGGTGGCCCGGTGGATGGCGTCGGTGGTGGAGACCAAGGACGACGGCAACGACAACCTCAAGCTCGTCAAACCCGAGCGGCAGAAATCGCAGGCCCGCATCGACGGCATGTCGGCGCTGGTGACCGGTTTGGACGGATACGTGCGCCGGCCGGTGAAGAAGAAGACGAAGGTCGTCGCACTGTGAGGGGAGGTTCCCGTGGCGCTTCCCCAGTCCGATGAGGAATGGATCCACTACCTGTCGATCCAGCACGACGCCGAGATGCCCGAGCTGGAACGGCTGAACAGCCACTACGAGGGCACCCAGCCGTTGACGTACATGCACCCCGAGGTGCTGCGGGAGGTCGAAGACCGGATCCAGCCGGTCGTCATCGCCTGGCCGCAGCTCGTGGTGGATGCGCTCGAGGAACGGTTGGATGTCGAGGGGTTCCGGCTACCCGACGAGGAGCGGCAGGACGACGACCTGTGGCGGGTGTGGCAGGCCAACGAGATGGACGAGCAGTCCCAACTCGGGGCCGTCGATTCGCTGGTGATGCGCCGCTCGTACGTGTCGGTGGGCACGAACGAGGACGACCCGGACACACCGCTGCTGGCGGCCGAGTCGCCGCTCGAGATGTACGTCGACGTCGACCCGCGCACCCGGCGAGGTCGCGCGGCGCTGCGCCGGGTGACCGACGAGGACACCTACGCCCGCATCGGCGAGCGGCACGCCACGCTCGTACGCCCGGACTACACCGTCTGGTACGAGTACGGCAAACACGGGTGGAACGAGGTCGACCGCGACAACCACAGACTCGGCGAGCTGTCGGTGGTCTCGCTGGTGAACCGCGCCCGGCTGTCGTCTCCCCGGGCGCGCGGCAACGTGGCACAGCGTCAGGCGCGCAACGGCCAGTCCGAACTGGCGCCGATCATCCCGCTGTCGGACGCGGCGAACAAGATCGCCACCGACATGATGGTCGCCGCCGAAGGGGTGGCACTTCCGCTGCGCGGGTTCTTCAATGTGAACCCGGACGATCTGCAGGACGCCGAGGGCAACCAGCTCACTGCCGTGCAGGCGCTCCTGAAGAAGTTCCTCACCGTCCCGGACTCCGGCGAGGGCGCCCGGGAGTTCGAGTTCGCCGGGGCGAACCTGGGCGGGTTTCACGAGTCGATCGACGCGCTCGCGAAGCGCGTTGCCTCACTGGCGGGGCTGCCGCCGACGTATCTGGGGTTCACGACGTCCAACCCGGCCAGTGCGGACGCGATGCGGTCGGCCGAGTCGCGGCTGGTGAAACGGGCCGAGCGCAAGCAGCGCGCGTGGGGCGGTGCGTACGAACGCATGTGCCGCATCGTGCGCCGCCTGCAGACCGGCGAGTGGGACCCGCGGATGCGGCAGCTGGAAACGGTGTGGCGCGACGCGTCGACCCCGACCGTGGCGCAGAAGGCCGACGCCGCGGTGAAGATGTACACCACGAAGCCGGATCCGATCGTGCCCCTGCGGCAAACGCGCGAGACCATCGGCATGACGGCCGCGCAGATCCGCCGAGCCGAACGCGACGACGAGCGACGGCGACAGCAGGATCCGCTCGGCGCGATCGCCCGCGGCATGAGCGACGGCGGTGTCCCGGCCGGTGTTCCTGGCGGGCAGGACGGCGACGGTGACGACAGCTGAGGTCGCCCAGGACCACTACCGCGACCGGCAAGCCATCGCCGCGGCCGTCGCCGCGGAGGCCGCGGAGGCGTGGCGGGAGCTGAACCCGGGCGACCTGGACGCGTGGGACCTGCCAGCTGCGCAGCTCGCCGTCGTCCTGACCGGGGCGCAACAGCAGGCCGCGAGCGCCGCCGACGACTACGTCGACACAGCACTCTCAGAACAGGGAGCGGAACCGTCCCCGGCCGGGCGGGTCGACCCGCGCCGGTTCGCCGGTGTCGCCTCCGACGGCCGGCCGCTCGAGGGGCTACTGCGGTCACCGGTGGTGGCGACGAAGCTGGCCCTTGCCAGAGGCACCACGGTGCCGCGGGCACTGGCCACCGGGCAGGCCACATTGGACATGATGGTGCGCACCCAGGTCGCCGACGCTGGCCGCGCCGCGGACGGCGTGGCCGTGGCCGCCCGACCGAGCACCGGCTACGTGCGCATGCTGCAGGGCAAGTCGTGCTCGCGGTGCGCCATCCTCGCCGGCCGGTACTACCGGTGGTCGGCCGGATTCTGGCGGCACCCGCGGTGCGACTGCATCCACGTCCCCGCCCGCGGGGAACAGGCGGCCCGTTCAGAGGGACTCGTCAGTGACCCGAAGGAGTTCTTCAACTCGCTGTCACCGGCCGAGCAGGCCCAGCTGTTCACCAAAGCCGGCGCCCAGGCGATCCGAGACGGGGCCGACATGAACCAGGTCGTCAACGCCCGCCGCGGCGCGGCCGGGCTGAGCAAGCCCGGCGGAAGGTTGACGCGTGAGGAGCAGCGCATGCTGCGCGGTGGCCGCGACCGGGGCGAGCTGGCACGCACCGACGTGTTCGGCCAGCAGGTGTTCACCACGACCGAGGGCACCACGACGCGCGGCCTGGCCGGGCAGCGCATGCGCGAGCAGGGCGCCCGCACCACGCGCGAGTCCGGCGAAACCGTGACCCGCCGGGCCCGCGGCGGCGACGTGCAGCGCACCGTCAACCGACGCCGCGTACAGGCGCCGCGGCTGATGCCCGAGTCGATCTACGAACTCGCCGACAGCCGCGACGACGCGATCCGCCTGTTGAAGCGGTTCGGCTACATCATCTGACCTCCCGTGCGCGCGAGGCGCACGGGCTTTCACCTCTGCGATGGAGGACCCATGCACGAGCACCTTCCCGTCCACCCCCGCACCGGTCTCCGTGCCGTAGGCGTCGTCGTCGGCCGCCCGGTGTGGCCGGTCCTCGGCGGCAGCGAGCAGGCGGGAGACCCGCCTGCACCACCCGCGGCACCTGTGGACGGTGAGGCAGCGGCCCCGAGCAGCGCCGAGGCAGAGCCGAAGAGTTCCGACGCGGGCGACCCGCCGAAGGACTCCGACGACGAGGCGCTCGGCGACGCGGGGAAGAAGGCGCTGCGGGCCGAGCGTGAGGCACGGAAAGCGGCCGAACAGCAGATCGCCGACCGCGACGCGAAGTTGCGGGAGTACGAGGACGCCAAGCTCACCGAGCAGCAGCGCCTTGAGAAGGAACGAGACGATGCGCGGGAGGCTGCGAGTTCGACGGCGCGCGAGGCGGCGTTGTACAAGGCGGCCATCGACCACGGCCTCAACGCGGAGGACCTCGAGCTACTCGAGGGCGTGCCGGCCGAGCAGATCGAAGACCGCGCGAAGCGGCTTGCAGAAAGGCTCAACGCGCGCCCGGCCCCCACGCCGAAGCCGGACCCGTCGCAGGGCGGGCGCAGCGGCGCCGGTCTGAACCTGGACACCCAGATCCAGGAGGCGCAGCGCAGCGGCGACTTCCGCGAGGTCATCGCGCTGCAGAACCAGAAACTCGCCGAACAGTAACCCACGGGCACCGAGTGCCCAGATCGCAAGGAGTACGCCGATATGGCTTCCGTGACCGGATTGGGCACCACCTACGACCTGCCCAACTACACCGGCATCCTGCACCAGCTCACCCCCAGTGACACGCCGTTCTTCTCCGCGATCGGCGGGCTGACCGGCGGCGGCCAGACCACCTCGACCGAGTTCGAGTGGCAGACGTTCGACCTGCGCAGCGCGGGCCAGAACACCAAGGTCGAGGGCGCCGAGCCGGAAGACTCCGAGCGGACGCGCGCCAACGTCACGAACGTGGTGCAGATCCACCAGGAATCGGTGGGCGTGTCCTACTCGAAGCTGGCCGCGCCCGGCCAGAAGGCGGGCACGAACAACGAGGCGCAGAACCCGATCCGCAACGAGCTCGACTGGCAGGTCGAGCAGATGCTCAAGCAGATGGTGCGGGACGTCGAGTACAGCTCCCTGCGGGGCACCTACCAGAAGCCGGCCGACAACACCACGGCGCGGCAGACCCGCGGCCTGCTGCCCGCGATCACGACGAACGTCATCAACGTCGACTCCGATGGGGCCGGCGCTTCGGGCCCGCTGACCGACACCCTGCTGCTCGACCTCATGCAGTCGGTGTACGACAACGGCGGGCTCATGGAAGCCGAGACGGCGACGATCATCGTCAACTCGTTCCAGAAGCGGCAGCTGACGAAGATCTTCGTCGCCGACAAGGGCTACCAGGAGCAGAGCCGCAACGTCGGCGGTGTCAACGTCCAGACCATTGAGACCGACTTCGGCCGGGTCAACGTGATGCTGGACCGCCACATGCCGGCCGACCAGGTCGCGGTGGCCTCGCTCGACCAGTGCCGCCCCGTGTTCCTCGAGGTTCCGGGCAAGGGCCACTTCTTCGCCGAGCCGCTCGCCAAGACCGGCGCGAAGGACCGCACGCAGCTCTACGGCGAGGTCGGTCTCGAGTACGGCGCCGAGTCGGCCCACGGCAAGATCACCAACCTGTCCACGACGCCGCAGGCGTAGCCATGTGGCTCGAGGCTGGGATCGGAAGTTATACCGGCGAGCTCATCAACGTGTCGACGTTGTCTCGGTTGCGGGTCGTGGACTACCAGGGCTCCTGGCGCGTAGAAGGCTTTCTGCCGGGCGAAACGGACGCACTGTGGCTCGCGAACGGGTACGACTCGTTCGCGGCGGCGCGCGATGCGATGCATGCAATCGCGGCAGGACTCACCCCGGAGGATCCATGACATACATCGTGAAAGCGGGCTACGTCACCGCACAGACCAAGGTGGGCAAGGGCAGGGCCTACATCGACATCCCCCGCGGGGCACGTCTTCCCGACGACGTGTCCGCGGAGGAGATCGACTGGCTGCTGCGCTCCGGCCAGATCGCCGCCGACGACGGCCCGGCCGACGAGACCGCGGAGCCCGCCGGAGCGCCGGACGATGCCGACGATGGCGCGGACGAGGTGAGCCTCGAGGACACCGACAAGGACGGCCTCGTCGCGCTGGCCGAGTCCGAGGGCGTGGACATCGACAAGCGGTGGACCGCGGCACGCATCGCCGAGGCCATCCGCGACCACCGGAACAACAAGTAACGGAGGTGCGGAGGTTCGATGGCTGATCAACTCGCAACGGCCGAGGACCTCCGCACCCTCCTCGGCGAGGACGCAACCGGCCTCACCACAGCCGAGGCCGAGCTGCTGCTGCAGCTGGCCACCGGTGCCGTGCAGGCCGCGGCTGGGCAGTCCATCCTGCAGGCCACCGAGACCGTGGCGGTGATGGGCACGGTCGAGTCGTGGCTGTCACTGCCGAACCGCCCGGTGACCGACGTGTCGTCGGTGACCCTCGACGGCGCCGAGGTGTCGGACCACAAGCGGTTCGGCGACCGGCTGTGGCGCGCCCGCGGCTGGGCCGCCAGCGCCTATGAGCCCTCGACCGTCGAGGTGACCTACACCCACGGGTACCTGACCACCGACGCGGGCGCGCAGCTGGCACGGTCGGCGACGCTGATGGTGGCAGCGCAGATGTTCTCGAACCCGTCGAGCGCGGGCGGGTTCTCCATCGACGACTACCAGGAACAGGGCACGCCCAACTCCGACATGGCCGGCATGGTGCCGCAGCGTCTGCAGCAGGCGCTGCGACGCCAGTACGGGCCAGGCGCGCGCATGGTGAAGATCGGATGAGCCGGGCGCTACGGCTGGCCCGTCGCGGCCAGCGGAAGGCCGAGTCGCTCATGGCCGACCAGTGCACCATCCGGCCGAACACGGGCGAAACCACCGACCCGGACACCGGCAAACTCGTGCCCACCTACGGGCCGTCGGTCTACGAGGGCCGCTGCAAGATCCAGAACCAGCGGCTGCGGTATCCCAGCGAGCCAGTGGCGGGCGAGCACCAGTGGACGGTCGCGCCGACCGAGGTGCACATCCCCGTCCGCGGCACGGCCGATGTGGCGACCGGCCAGGTCGTGACCATCACCAGCTCGCACGACGACGACAACGTCGACCGCGAGTTCCGCATCCGGGTGGGCGACCGCAAGACCTACGGCACAGCTATCCGGCTCATCGTCGAAGAGATCACGGGGTGAGCGCCATGAACAACGACGTGCGCCGACTCGCCGCCGATCTGGATAAGAAGGCGGCCAGGGCCCTCCCCGCGGTGGCCGCGGTGGTGGCCAAGGGCGCGAACAACATCAAGAAGCAGATGCGGGACGAGGCCACCTCGCAAGGGTCGTACCAGCACTTCCACCGGACCATCGGCTACGACCTGCGCAAGGGCGGGCTCGAGGCCGAGATCGGTCCGGACAAGGACAAGATGCAGGGCCCGCTCGGAAACCTGTTGTATTTCGGCACGTCCCGCAGCGGCCCCGTGCTCGACATCGACTCGGCGCCGGATGCGGAGGAGCCGAACTTTCACCGGTTCCTCGAGCAGGTCACCGAGGAGTTGTAGGTGACTCACTACGACGAGGTCGCAGCCCTGCTGGACGCGACCGGATTCACCGTGCACAAAGGACACGTGCCGGACAGCCCCGAGTTGCCGTACGCGGTGCTGTGGTGGCCCGGAGTAGGCCGCCGTTCCCGCAACACACTGGCCGGATCCTCGGGCCGCTTGGACGTGTCGTTCCGCATCACCTCCATCGGACTCACCGACGTCGCGGTGCGGATCGTCGCCGAGGCGATGCAGAACGCCGTCCTCGACGCGTATCTCACCGTCGACGGGTGGGTCACTCACCAGATTCTGCACCGCGGCACAGACGTGCCGATCCAGGAAGACCGCGCCGTGACCGACACGGCGTCGGGCCGGCATCCGCTCTACACCGTCGACGCGTATCGGCTGGCTGCAGAGCGCGAACAGTAGGAGGACACCGCCATGCAGTGGGTAGAGCTCGAACACGACAAGACGAAGCGGCGCCACAAGTTCCCGAAGACCACGGGCGCGGTGGCGAGCGCGAAGCGGCGCGGCTGGTCCGAGCCGAAGAACACCGCCGACAAGGCCGCGGGCAAGGAAACCCCGGCGCCGACCACCGCCGCCAAGTAACCCCGCAACACCTGCGTCTCCTGGGAGGGTGACCGACATTGTCCGACATCATCACTGACGGCAAGACCAAGGTCTGGGAAGTCCCGGCCATCGCCGACGTCACCGCGCCGACGGTGACCGAGCTCGACGCCGGTCAACAGCTCGAGAACCGCATGACGCCGGACGGGCTGGCCGGGTTCGAGCCGGAAACGGCCGACGTGGACAACACCGCGCTCAGCTCCACGTTCGACACCAGGCTGCCCGGGCGCGCGTCGTGGTCGAACACGCAGCTGATCCTGAAGAAGCAGTCCGGCACCGACGAGGTGTACGACACGTTGGTGCGCGACTACGACACCCACATCGTCGTCCGCCGCGGCACGAACGCCAGCGACGCGTGGGCCGCCGACGACGAGGTCGAGGTGTACCCGGTTCGGTGCGGCCAGGTTAGCAACAACCCGCCCGAGGCTAACTCGGTGCAGCGCTACACCGTCCCGGTGAAGGTCACCGGCGACCCGGAGATCCGCGCCGTCGTCACCACGGCTGCCTGATCTGCCTATCTCCCCGCCGCCGGCTCCCCCGGCGGCCGGCGGCGGGGCCCTACCAACCACGTCGGGGAGAAGTCGGGAGTGTCGGGAATGGACATCGAAGAAGTGCGGCAGCGGATGCGGCAGGCCCAGCGGGCCGAAACGTCGGTGCCGATCTGTCTGCGCGGCGACCTCGTCGCCGAGTGGGAGGATCTGAACCGGCAGCTGCAGGAGCGGCAGAAGCAGCCGCGGGACTCGCTCGACGACGACGGCGGCATGCACCTGGCTGAACGGATGCAGGCCCTGTCCGACGAGATGCGCGACGCGACGGTGACGCTGCGGTTCCGCGCCATGCCGCGCCGAGACTGGTTCGCCAAGCTCGCCAAGCACCCACCGCGCGACGGCAACCAGTTCGACAAGGCCCTCGGTCTGAACCAGGACGCGTTCTTCGAGGACGTGATCCCCCGGTGCCTCGTGGAGCCAGAGCTCGACGCCGCCGAGCTCGCCGAGTTGCTCGACGTGCTGTCCGGCGCGCAGTACCAGGCCATCACGAACGCGGTATGGGGCATCAACGGCAGCGAGGTGAGCGTCCCTTTCTCGCCGATCGCCTCGCGCATGACAGCGTCCTCCGACGCGACGTCGAGGCAGCAACCCGAGCAGGCGTCTCCATCCGCCGGTGGAACGGGTGGGAACCGGAAGAAGTCACGCTCCACGAGTACGACGAAGAAGGCCGGCTGACCCGGTCGGTGACGACCTGCGAGTCGGAGTGGGACGAGGACTCGCGGGCCCACGTACTGGCCCTGCTGGCCGTGGAGGAGCAGACCTGCCGCTGCGGCGGCTACCTCCCGGAAACGTCCGACCCGGCCAACGAGGGCCGCTACACCGCGTCACCGCCGGTGCGGTGCTACCGGTGCGAAGTTCTCCATGCCCACATGCAGAGCTACGACAAGCCGGATCCCGCGTGGGTGGCGTGGCCAGTGGAAAAGCGTTAGCGGGCTCGCCACAGGTAGAAGCCGAGGCCTCCAGCGGTAAGGGCGCCGACGACCACGAGCCCGACAACTGTCGGCATCGCGACCAGCGCGGCGACGCCGAACGCGGCGATCAGGAGCGCTGGGATGAGACCCACCAGGTAGGAGCTGAGGCCCTTCGCTTGTTCGGTCCATCGGTTCAGCGTGCTCATCTGCCCTCCCAGGTCTGCTCTCGGATTGTCCGCCATGTCCGTAATTCTCGCCAGGGGGTGACACACAGTGGCTGACCGGTCGATTTCCGTCACTCTCAAGGCGAACATTGCCGGGTATATGGCGGCGCTGAAGACTGCAGGCCGTCAAACGAGGGACCTGAACGACCGGCTGGTCCAGAACCGGCAGGCCACAGAGGCTGTGGGCCGCGGGCTCGTCGGGTTCGGCACGGCCGTGGTGGGCGGCATGGCGCTGGCCACGAAGGCGGCGATCGACTGGGAGTCCGCGTGGGCTGGCGTCACCAAGACAGTCGACGGGTCCGAGTCGCAGATGGCTGCGCTCGAGGCCCGGCTGCGGGACATGGCTACCGAGCTGCCCGCTACGCACGAGGAGATCGCCTCCGTCGCGGAGGCGGCCGGGCAACTGGGCGTGCAGCGCGAGTCGGTCGCCGGGTTCACCCGCACCATGATCGACCTGGGCAACACCACGAACCTAACGGCTGAGGAAGCAGCCTCGGCCATGGCCCAGTTCGGCAACGTCATGGGCACGTCCCAGGACGACGTGGACCGGCTCGGCTCGGCGCTTGTCGCCCTGGGTAACAACTCGGCCACCACCGAGGCCGACATCCTCGAGATGTCGCAGCGTCTTGCCGGGGCGGGCAATCTCATCGGTGCGACTGAGTCAGACATCCTCGCCATGTCGGCCGCGCTGGCCTCGGTCGGCATCCGCGCGGAGGCCGGCGGCGGATCCATGTCGCGGGTAATGCAGCAGATCCACACTGCCGTGTCGGAGGGCGGCGAGGCTGTCCAGGGGTTCGCCGACGTGGCCGGCATGTCGGCCGACGAGTTCAGCAACCGCTGGTCAGACGACCCTGTCGAGGCGATCAACTCGTTCGTCCTCGGCCTCAACAATGTGGAGGCATCCGGCGGCAACGTCGTGGGCGTGCTGTCCGACCTCGGCATCCGCAGCACCGAGGACGTGCGCACCATCCTGGGCCTCAAGGGCGCCACCGACTTGTTGTCCGACTCGCTCGGCATCGCGGCCGAAGGGTGGGAAGAGAACACAGCCCTGTCGGAAGAGGCACAGCAGCGTTACGACACCGCAGCGTCGCAGATCCAGGTCGCATGGAACACGATCAAGGACGCTGCCATCGATGTTGGCGCGGCCATCATGCCGGTCGTGTCCAGCGTCGCAGGAACAGTCGGCGATCTGGCGCGTGCGTTCTCCTCGCTGCCCGACCCAGTGAAGGGAGCGCTCGGCGTTCTCGGCAGCGTGGCGGGCGTGGCATCACTGGCCGCAGGTGGGTTGATGCTGATGCTTCCTCGCATTCGTGACACCCGCGACGCCATCCGCGACCTTGGACTCACGGGCGACAGGGCCCAGGGGCGAGTACGCAGGCTCGGCCGCTCGATGCGCACAGCATCCGTGGCCGCCGCGGGGCTTGGTGCCGCAGCGGTCGGCATTGACGCCATCTTCGGAAGCCGGACGCTCGAACACAACCTGGAAGCACTCACGGTTGGCCTGGAGCGCTGGGCCACGCAGAGCAAACTTAGCGGCGAAGCGGCGCGTTTCCTGGGTGACAATGCCGAGGATCTGTCGTCCGATTTCGAACAGATCGGCTCGTGGGCGAACTTTGCTGCACGCCCGGCTCAGGCCCTCGGCGAGACTCTGTTCGGGTGGGCAGGTGTCACCAGCTCGATCGGTGACGCCGAGAAGCGTGTGCAGAGCCTCGGCCAGGCGCTCGCGCAGCTCGTCGAAGAAGGGGACGCAGACGTCGCGGCTGCCGCGTTCGAGCGCATCGCGAAGGTCGCCGGAGATGCCGGTGTTTCCACCGAGCGCGTGCGCGAACTGATGCCAGAGTATGCCGCGGCACTCGAAGTGGCGGGCGACGAGGCGAGTAACTCGGCTGGCAAGCAGGGCGAGTTCGCCGAGGGCGTGGGCGATGCCAAGTCGGAGACCGAGCAGGCCACCGACGCGCTGCAGGAGTACGCCGATCAGCAGCGGGCAATGGTCGACCCCGTCTTCGCGCTGCAGAACGCGCTACGGCGGCAGGAGGAGGCCCAGCAGGACCTGGACGAGTCGATCCGGACGCACGGTCCGAACTCGGAGCAGGCGCGCACGGCTCAGTGGGCCCTGGCCGAGGCGATCTCCGGTGTCGAGCAGGCCGCGCTGGACGGTGACATCTCGTTCGATGCCTTCAAGACGAAGCTGCAGCAGTGGGTCGAGCAGGGCAAGATCAACCAGGCGACGGCCGACACGCTCAAGGAGCGGGTGAAGACCCTCCGCGAGGAGGCCGAGGACTACCGCGGTCCGTATGACGCCACGTTCAATGCCAACACCGGGCAGGCGCGCGAGAAGATCCGCAGTCTGAACGAGCTGCTCGACATGTGGGACGGCAAGGAATCGACGGCGTACGCCAAGTTGATCCCACAGATGCTCGCGCCGGACTACCAGGGCAGCAACACCGGCCTGTACAACTTCAACTTCCCCGGCGGCGCGACCGGCGGCACGATCACGCGCTCAGGCATCAAGCGGTACGCCGGCGGCGGGACGATCGTCGGGCCGGGCACGGGCACCTCGGACAGCATCCCCGCGTTCGCCGAGGGTGGGCCGCTACTCGTGAGCAACGGCGAGTTCATCTCTACGGACGCGTCGCGGCGTCGCAACGAGGCTGCGTTGATCGCCGGGAACCGTGGGGCAACCCTGGTGCCCGTCGGCGGGGACGGGGCGAGCGCAGTCGGCGAGCGTGACGCGGCGCTGCAGGACATGCGCCAGACGTTGCAGACCGTCGCCGACAGCGAGGACGCGTGGAACACCGCGCTCAACGAGAACTCCGACGCGTTGGAACGTTCCGAGACCTTGGCGGGCAGCCTGGTCGACGTCGTCACCCGCACCGGCAACGTCGCGGGAGACAGCGACGCGGCCTACGGCCGGTTCTCGACACGGCTGACCCAGTGGGACGGCCAGGCGCGGCGCACTCAGGCGCGGGCCGACGCACTCGCCGGGCGGGTCGTGAATCTCCGGGGCGAGGCCGAGGACTACCAGGGCGGATACGACGCCACCCTGACGGCGAACACCCACCCGGCGCAGCGGGCCATCCGCGAGGGCGTCGGGGTGATGAACGACTACCTCGACCGGCTCAACAACACCACCGTCAAGATCGGCGCCCAGTTCGATTTCGGACAGTCGGGCGGCGGTGTCGGCTCGGTGAACGTCTCCTACGGCCTGGCCGACGGCGGCCCCGTCGTGGGCCCTGGCGGCCCGACGGACGACCAGGTGCCGCTATGGGGATCGAACGGCGAGTACATGATCCGGGCGGCGGCCGTGTCGAAGTACGGCCGCGGGTTCCTCGACATGGTCAACGCCGGCAAGTACCGCGACGGCGGCCTGATCGAGCCGCGGCGCCGCACGACCTACCGGCCGTCCGATACGTTCGGCTCGGCGCTTGAGGGCGGCGACATGCTCGGCGACCTGTTCGAGGCCACCGAGGACATCCTGGCGCGTGGCGCCTCCGAGTGGGCCTCGAGCCTCGTGTCGTCGGCGGGATCCGGCGGCGGGGCTGGTGTGGCGCGGTGGCGCAGCGTGGCGGCACGGGCGCTGGCCTATACCGGCTCGCCGATGTCGTGGCTGCCCTCGCTCATGCGGCGCATGAACCAGGAGTCCGGCGGCAACGCGGCGGCGTTCAACGACTGGGACATCAACGCCATCAACGGCGTCCCGTCGCAGGGGTTGATGCAGACCATCCCGCCGACGTTCTACGGCTACGCCGGTGAGCTCGCGCCGCGGGGGATCCTGGATCCGTTCGCGAACATCGTCGCGGCGATCCGCTACACCGTCGACCGGTACGGAAGCGGACCCGCCGGGTGGAACCGGCCCGGCGGCTACGACGAGGGAGGCATGGCCAGCGGCGTCGGCATGATGGCCAAGCGCACGATCGAGCCCGAACGCGTGCTGTCGCCGCGGCAGACCGCGTCGTTCGAGCAGCTGGTGCGCGTCCTCGACCGTGGCGGCGCCGGCGGCAGTGGCCGGGGCCCGCAGACGATGCGCATCGTCAGCGGCCGGCTGGCGATCGAACAGGACCGCCAGGGTGGCCTGGTCGCAATGATGCGCGACGTAGTGGCGCAAGAACTGTCCGACGAGCGTGCATTCCGCGGGAGGTGATGTTCTGTGCCGACGAACCTGACCCGCGCGAGCTACGACACGCTCGTCAACGAGGCGGAGCCGAACCGAAACTACGGGAGCTGGAACCGGATTACGGTCCTCGGCGGCCCGTCGGGCGAAGTGCGATATGCGTTCGTGTTCCTGCCGGGTACGCCTCCGGCGGGCGCGTCGGTGTCGCAGGCCACGGTGCGGCTTTGGCTGCACGGCTCGAACTGGGCGGGTGGGCCGCACACGATCACCGCTCGGCGGATCATCTACCCGTGGCGCGAGTCGCTGCTGACGTGGAACCGCACCGTGTCTGGGCAGGCCACGACGCAAAACGCGGCGTCGGTGTCGGTGACGGACGGGGTCGACGGGCAGCTGGTCGAGCTCGACGTGACGCAGATGATGGCCGACGTGGCCGGCGGCGCCGCGTGGCACGGCGTGCGAATCGAGGTCGACACCGCTGACGGCACCCCGCGGCGTGTGTACTCGTCGGAGGCCACGCCGACCCGGCGGCCGCAGCTCGAGGTGGCGTGGAACCGTGCGCCGTTGGCGCCGATCGACCTGTCACCGTCCGGTGGCCAATCCGTGTCGGTCGCCTCGCCGTGGCTGGCGTGGCACTTCCGTGACCGCGAGGGCGACGGTCAGGCCGAGTTTCAGGTGCAGCTGTCCACGACGTCCACCGTGGATTCCGGCGGGGCGTTCGGCACACCGGAGTTCGACAGCGGATGGACGGCCAGCACGGCCGAACGTCTCAACTTGTCCGACACCTCCTACGCCGGACTGGCCGATGGTGATGTGCGGTACTGGATCGTGCGCACCCGCGACGAGCACGGGGCGACATCTCCGTGGTCGGCGGTGCACGAGTTCCGCCGCGACACCAAGGGCGCGCTGGACGTGTCATCGCCGATCGATGGCGGCACGGTCGACCAGACCACCCCGCCGATCACCTCGACGATGACTGGACGGGACCAGGAGGCGCTCGCCTACCGGCTGTGGGAGCAGCGCGACGGGTACTGGCTGTCGGTGTGGTCCACCGGTCGGTTTCTCGCCGAAGCGGCCGACGGCGAGTCGTTCACGTTCGACCTGCCCGCCGGGCTCATCCGCCACTCCGGGAATTACATGCTGGACGTGTGGTCCTACGACACTGTCGACCGTGTGGCCACGCCGGGCGACCTGGTGCACGTGCCCGCATCGGTCGAGTTCACGTTCACCCGCTCGGCTACGCCCGAGCCGGTGACCGCCCTCGACGTCGTCGACGACGGCCCCGGCGTCCGGCTGACGTGGAACCGGGCCGCTGGATTGGCCGTCCCTGACTTCTTCGCCCTCGTCGTCGACGGCGTGCGCGTGTTCGACCGGCTCGACCCGCTCGAGCACTCGCTCGGCGGCGACCCGATCGAGTTCGAAATGGTGTACTACGGCGCCACCGCGAGCGTGGAGCACACGTTCGAGATCGAGGCCGTCGTCGAGGACACCGGCGCGTTGAAGCACTCCGACGGCAACGCCACCGCGACGCACACGCTGGACCTGACAAGCCCGGGCGGCGTGTGGCTCGTCGACGACGACAACCCGCCGGCGAAGCCCGGCGAACCGCCGAGGTTGATCCGGCTTACCGGCACCGAGCCACCGGATCTGCAGATCGGCGAGTCGTCGGGCAAGTTCCACCCCATCGGCCGCCGCGACACCGTGTACATCGTCGACGCGATCCGCGGCTACGAGGGCACCGTGTCCGGCACCGTCGCCGCCGACGACCCCGGTGGCGAGGGGTTCATCGAAACCGTGGCGTGGATGAAACGCGAAGCCAACGTCGGCCGCCCCTGGCGACTGATCTTCGGCGACATCAACGTGCCGGTGCAGGTCCACGAGGTCAGCGACACGCACGCCGACACGTACCAGCGGCGACACCCCGTGTCGATCGACGTGTCCCAGCTCGCCGAGTTCGAGGAGAGCCAGTGATCCCGCTCGGCCTGTCCGCCGACGACCAGGCAGCCTACGAACGCACCCTTGCCTCGTCGCACCGGATCCGCAAGACCGTGCGGGTGCACGACCGCGACGAGCGGGTGATCCACGAGTTCCAGGGAGCCATCCTGTCGGGGTCGGTGCATGTCGACATGTCGGGCACCACATCTCAGTTGGGTTTCGCCGCCGGTGACGGAAACTCGAGTGGCCGTCCGGTTCGGACGCTCGAGCTGACGGTGCTATTGCCGCGCAAGGACCAGGCCTGGAACCCGTCGACGCCGGGCGAGGCCGCGTTCGCCGACAACTTCATCTCGGTCGAGTACGGCGTGTGGGTCGAGGACCTCGCCGCCGGCCCCGGGTGGGTGGACGTGCCGATCTTCTGGGGCCCGATCACCGGCATCGACCAGGACGGCGACCAGATCACCATCCGCGGCTCCGGCAAGGAGGTCCTCGGCATGGACCCGGTGCTGCTGTGGAAGACCATCAACGTTTACCCGGGACAGTCGCGGGTCGGGGCGATCCGGTGGATCCTGGCCAACATCGGCGAGAAGCGGTTCGACCTGCCCGCGTTCACGTCGAAGATGCGGAACCGGTGGTCACTGGACCGCCGCGCCGAGCCGTGGGTGATGGCCTCGTCCATCGCCCGGTACGGCAACTGGCAACTGTTCTACGACGGGCGCGGACGCGCGCGGCTACGCGAGTACCCGCGGAACGTCATGTGGACGTGGCGCTCGGGCGAGGGCGGCACGCTGCTCACCAAACCGAAAATCAGCTACGACCTGTCGGCGATGCGCAACGTGGTCGAGGTCGTCGGCTCGCCCCCGTCCGGCTCCACACGGCAGATTCGCACGGAGTCGCGGCCCCCGTCGTGGCACCCGCTGTCGCCATGGTCGCTGCGCCGCAACGGCGAGCGGCGCAACGTGGTGCACGTCGAGGACAACGCCGACGTCAACAACCGCGCCGAAGCGCGCGCGCTCGGTGACCGACTACTCGACCAGCACATCACCGCAGGCGTGCAGATCGAATTCGACTCGCTGGTGATTCCGCACCTCGAAGAGGGCGACCGGGTGGCGGTCAAGGTCGGCCCGACCTACGCCTCCGGGCCGCAGCGAGTCCTCGAGGGGCAGACGTTCGAGTTCAGCCTGCTGCAGTTCACGATCCCGCTCTCCTCCGACGAGCCCATGTCGATCGGTCTCAACCGGCGCGTCTCGTGGCGCCGCCGCGGCGAGACCCCGTTCTACAGGTGGACACGATGACGACCCGTACCGGACGCATCGACACCGTGTGGCTGGACTACCACGGCGTAAATCTCACCGCCGACGCACCAGCCGGATCGACGGTCCTGACCGTCGAGCACGTCGCCGACTTCGACGAGGCCGGCGGCGACCTGCTCCACGTCCCCACCGGTGAGGTGTACGCCTACGACACCGTCGACACCACAGGCGCCGACGACACGATCATCCTCACCGACCCGCTGCCGACCGGTGTGGGCTTTGCCGAGGGCGACGCGATCCGCATCTGGCCGCTGGTGACCGACGCCTACGCGCACATACAGCTCGAGGACGACGCCGACAACGAGCCGATCGTCGCGCGCATCCAGCACCCGCTCCGCGGTCAGGTCGCCGAAGGCAGCCGCCAGGACCTCGAGCGGGAGATGGCGTTCGTCGAGTTCACCGGCCGCGAGTGGGTCGTGCGAGACGTGGTCGGCCGTGACGACGCGGTGTGGTTCGGCGAGCTGCGCACCGACCACGAGGGCAACAAGCGCATCGTGATCAACAAGCGCGGCGAATCGTCGCCGGTTGAGATCCGCCTGTACCCCTACGACGGCGACGACGACGCGTGGTCCACCCTCGGCGTCAACACCGACGTCAACACCGGCAACGTCGGCGTGTTCCTCTACCCATCGACCCGCCGCGCCGACGGCGGATACGCCGGGCTCTCCGCGACCGAGGACGTGGCGCAGCTGCTGCACGTCCAGCCCGACGCCACCCCGGGCGTTCGAACCACGATCGCGGCCTCCGAGGACACGTTCGGCATGCGCAGCGGCTACGGCCGCATGACCATCGACGGACAGATCCCGAACGTCGACGGCACCAACCTGCGGCGGATCACCATCGAGCACCTCGACTCGGCCGGCGCAGCGGTCCCAAACGCCACGCTGTGGCTCCGCCGCGAACACGGTGTGAACAACTCGCCGTGGATCGCCGCGCCTGAGCGCAACTCCGGCATCTTGTTCGGCGCCGACCGGGTGTACATCACCGGTGGCGATCAGGCCCTGTCGTCCTCATCGCACGGGCCGCTGACGTGCTCATCACTGACCCAGTCGTCGAGCCGCGAGGACAAGACCAACGTCAACGAGCTGACGTTCGACCCCGTGGCCGCCGTTTCTGACGCCACGGCCTACACCTGGAACTACCGCTCCGAAGCCGACGACGCGGCGTTCGTCCACGTCGGACCGATGGCCGAGGACCTGCCGTCCCAGGTGCTGCAGCACGACGGCGACGGCAAACCGCTCGTCGATCTTGGGTCGCTCGTGGGTGTGCTGTGGGCCGCGGTGCAGCAGCTGTCCGGCGAAGTCGCCGACCTGAAATCCCAACTCGGCCAACCGTAGAACTGACTCTGGAGATCCCCAACGTGAGTAGACCACTCGCGGCGATGGCGGCTGCCCTCATGACGTCGACGCTGCTCATTTCGCCCACCGCCACAGCACAGTCCAGCACCAGCACCTGGTGCGCGAGCCAAGACCGGATCGCCGTGCTCGGCGCGAGCTCCGAAACCGGCTACGGCACCACCGGCTATGACCCGACGGTCGCGGACGAGTACGACGCGACCCGCTACGGCTGGGTCGCGAGGGTAGCGCGCAACGCGTCGGCGGAATGGGACACGGCCACCGACGTGTACGCGCACAACGGCGCCACGATCGCTGATTTCCTTCCCGACGAGCCGAACCCCGGCGGAAGGCACTGGCCCACCACCCACAACGCGATCGACAACGTGGAGGCCACGCAGCCCGATCTGATCCTCATCGGCGGCGCCGGCGCGAACGAGTACGTGTCCAACGTCGCCCCCGCCACGTACGAGGCCCACCTGCGCGACCTGGTGCAGCAGCTCCGCGACGCCCGGTCGGGCGTGGACATCATTCTGATCACTCACCCCGATATCCAGTGGCCGGACGCCGAGCGGCCGTGGCAGGACTACGCCGCGATCACCGACCAGGTCGCTCGCGACACCGGCTCCGGATTGGTGGACATGCGGCAGTACATCGACTCGCCGAGCACGACCGGCGCCGCGGGTGTCTGGTACAGCGACGACGCGCATCTCGCCGACGCCGGGCAGGCGTCCCAGTCGTCGACGATGTGGACGCTGCTGTGGAGCGCGGTCGGCGGCTGCGGGACGACGTAATGACCCGGCCCGGCGACACCGCGACCGACGTGGCCCTGCGCAACATGGGCCACGAGCTATCGACTCTGCGAGCAAGCATGCACGACGAGCTGGCCGCGATGCGCACCGACATTGCAACCCTGGCACAGGAGTTGCGGGCGCACACGGCGGACCAGGGACCACGGCTCGCGGTCCTCGAGCACCGGGCCGACCAGGCCGAGCGCGCCATCGCCGATCTGGAGTCCAAACGCGACACAGCCCGCATCGAGACGCGCCGGCTGGTGGGCACCTCGGTCACGGCCGTCATCGTCGCCCTACTCGGCTGGGTGCCACCCATCATCACCTGGATCGGAGGCTGACATGGCCAAACCCCCATCCCCGCCCTATGTTCCCGCGAAACACACCGGCGGCAAGCAGACCCGGCTCGACCGGATCGTGCTGCACTCCACGGTGTCCGACACCAAACGAGGCGGAGCCCGCGCCATCGCGCGCTACTTCCAGAACCCGACGTACGTGTCGAGCGCGCACTACGTGGTCGACCCCGGCGAGGTCATCCAGACAGTGTGGGACCACACCATCGCCTGGCACGACGGCACGAACGTCAACAGCATCGGCGTGGAGATGTGCGACCGGCCGCGCCGGGTGCCCGGCAGGTGGCAGGGACGGCAGCACAAGCAGATGCTCGACCGCACTGCCGACCTCGTGCGGCAGCTGTGCCTCGCCTACGACATCCCGATGCGCAAGCTCACCCCGGCACAGATCCGCGCTGGCGAGAAGGGCATCTGCGGGCACGCGGACATGCGCGACGCGTTCCCCGGCTCGACGTCGCACTGGGACCCCGGCCACTTCCCGTGGCGCCGATTCATCCGCCTGGTCAACCGAAACGGAGCAACCACCATGAGCAAGGGCAACGCACTCCGAGCGATCCGCGAGTACTGGAACAGCGAGTGGCACAAGATCAAGACCGTGAATGGGCAGGTGTCGTTGCGCGATTCGATCTTGCGCACCCGCGAGCTCGCGTGGGAGAGCTGGCAGAACCTCGGCGGCCGGATGCGCGAGCAGTCCGCGCAGCTCGACCGCATCGAGAAGAAGCTCGACCAGCTCAACACGAAGAGGGCGGGCGATGAGTGACCGTCTGACCTCGTGGGTGCGCACCGTCGTGCCAGCCCTGTGGGCCGCGCTCATCGCGTGGCTCGCCGGCCTCGGCCTGCCCGAGCAGTTCGCCGACACGCTCGGCGGGCTCGCCGACGAGCTCGTTGTCCCCGCGGCGCTCGCCGGGGTGTACGCGCTCGTTCGCTGGGCCGAACCGCGGCTGCCGAGGTGGCTCGCCCGGATACTGCTCGGGTCGAGCAGGCCGCCCGCGTACCGACGGCTACGTGCGCTGTCTCATGAGGTTGGTGGCACGGCGTCGTCCAGTGCGAGCTGGCGCGGGTAGTCGTCCGACACCTCGATCTGCGCGGCCGCGTTGAGCGCGAAACCATCTCCTAGGGCCTTGACCTGCATATTGTAACGTATATGATCGTTACATGTCGAGTTTGAGGACGTTGTCAGACGAAGAGCTGCGCGACCGGATTAGGGGCCTGCGTGGGGAGCAGCTTCGGCGCGCAGGGAAGTCGCACGAATGCGAGGTTTGCGACCGCGAGTTCCATGCACGGTCGGGGGCCAGGTACTGCTCCGGTCGGTGTCGGGTTGCGGCCTTCCGGGTACGGACCGGCGCAGCTGAGGCTGCGCCGGCAGGTGGTGCGTGATGTCATCCGCCACCATGACCGCGCCCTTGACGATCACCCCTGCCGGACGGACAGCGGCCGTCAGCCCATTGCGCTACCCGGGTGGCAAAGCGGTGCTGGCCAGCTTCTTCGGAGACGTGATCGAACGACTCGGCATCTCGTCGCCGAAGTACGTCGAGCCGTACGCCGGGGGCGCAGGGGCGGGCGTGGTGCTGCTGCGTCAGGACCGCATCGACGAGCTCGTGATCAACGACATCGACCCCGCGGTGCACTCATTCTGGGCCTCACTCGTCGCCAACCCAGACGCATTGGCAGGGCTGATCGTGGACACGCCGTTGAACGTGGACGAGTGGCGCAGGCAGAAGGCGGTGTACCGCGCTGCCGATGAGTCCGACCCGCTTACGTTGGGGTTCGCGTTCTTCTACCTCAACCGCACCAATCGGTCCGGCATCCTCAACGCCGGGCCGATCGGCGGCGTGAAGCAGACGGGGAACTACAAGATCGACGCCAGATATCCCGCCGACAAGCTCGCCGAGAGAGTGTCCGAGATCGGGGCGCTGGCGTCGAGGATCACCGTGCTCAACCGGGACGGCATGGCCGTCGTCCGCAGCTACGCCAACGATCCGTCCGCGTTCACCTACGTGGACCCGCCGTACGTGGACGCAGGTGGGAGCCTGTACCTCAACGCGTTCGACCACCGCGACCACGCCGATCTAGCTAAGACCTTGGACGCGGCGGCCGACGGCAACTGGATCCTGACCTACGACCCGTCCGACTTCGTCCGCCGCCTCTACACCGCGCACGACGTGCGCGAATACCAGCTCAGCTACAGCGCCCACCGCGCAGGCAAAGCCAAGGAACTGCTCGTCGCCTCACGTCCCGTGCGCCGCCTGCTGGCGACCGCCTAACTCGACCCAGTCTGTCCGCCCGATTCCACGCCGACGATCTCGACAAGAATCGGCTTGAGCCGGTCCCACGCTGCATGCACTTCCTTCGCCGCCACGAACTGGTCCGGCTCGTGATTGGACGTGTTCAGCGAATCCGCCGTCCCAGCAAGCTGGTCAGCGTTCATCCGACCCGTACGCTTGATCGCGCTGATGTGCGAGGTCATCTTCTGGTCCTTTTGGAACTCCTTGGACAGAGCCTCGACACACTCCTTGAGCATGCGCGGCGTCGACTGACCGTTGGTCCGGAAGTAGTCCTTGATCGCGCACTCCAGCACTGTTCGAAGAAGATCATGCGTCGCGTTGGGGAAGTCGCGAACATCGAGTCGACCCAGCTCCTCAAAACGCCGCCGCAGCCCAGCTGATGTCCCGGAGTACACGAAGCCGTCCATATCCAGCCTTGACTTCGTGTCACCACGGTTCGGGCCGCGCGACTTTGGCTCAGCGTCGTCCTTCGGTTTCTCGGTAGAGCTCTGATCGCCGGTGTGTCCGCCCTTGTCGCCCGAACTGGTCCCGTTTGTGGCGTGGTCTTTGTCTTCTGAGCCTCCCGCGCCGGGCTCGCCAGAATCGTCGTCCCCTTGGGGCTGCCGGGGATGCACGCGCTGCTCGCCAGCGACGATCCGCCGTAGCTCCTCCGCCAACTCGTCGTGCTCGGGGAACTTTGCGATCAACTCCCGCGAGCGCGTGTTGAGCGTCTTGTCCTTGAGCCTCCCCAACAAGTACAGCAAGCCACGGCGTTGACCGTCGTCGATCTCCTTGCTGACCAGGAGGCCGTCCTTCTGGAAGGCCAGACCCAGCGCGTCATGGATCTTCTTCGGTGTGTAGGCGTACTCGAAGGTCGTCATCTTGAGTTCGCTGTTCATGACGAAGTCGCGCAGCTCGGGATCGTCATACCGCAAACCGCGGATGACCTCCCGCATCTCTCCCATCCTGATCTTCTTCGGGATCTGCGCGGCCTCCGCCGGATACCTCACGCGCAGATCGTCGACCGTCACCTCATCCGATAGCTGCGCGTGATAGAAGATCGCCTGCTGTTCCCTGATCCACGCCTTCTTCGACTGACCGGTGTGCAAACGAGCCAGCAACGGCTGAGCGTCCTCCTCGGAAGGCGCAAGCATCACACGAATGCTCGTCGGCGCGCCGTGACCCGGGTACCGGGAGATTAACCGCCTGACCGACCCAGCGCCGCCATGAGCGAGCAAACTGGGTTCCTGGATGACCTTCAGCGCGGTAACACGACGGTTCCCCTCCAACACCACGAGACCACGGGCATCACGGACGACCACCGGAATCTCGTTGTCGAGATAGCCGTCGCGCAG
Source organism: Prauserella salsuginis (assembly GCF_024648885.1). Classification (GTDB taxonomy): domain Bacteria; phylum Actinomycetota; class Actinomycetes; order Mycobacteriales; family Pseudonocardiaceae; genus Prauserella; species Prauserella salsuginis. The sequence continues at coordinate 613,832 of NZ_JANBBF010000011.1, forward strand.
GATACCGCGCACCAGGTCCATCAGTTGCTCGGCTTCGAGCATGTACTTCGCGATCGCCGCGTCGGCGTCGGCGTGCTCAGCCTCCGTCAGTCCGTCGCCCCGGCCTTCTCGGACGCGCACGTTGCGCGGATCCAACACCAGATCGCTCAGCGACGCTTCCTCGATCGGCCAGCGCGTCATCGCCATCCCTATTCCGCCCCTCAGTCGGATCACTGCTCGCGTCACGTTACGGCCGAAGCGCTGGTCAGCGCAGCGTCCGTTCGTCGGCGGTGGACCGGTTAGCCGGTGCCACCAACCTCATGAGATAGCACAGCTACGCCAGTCAAAGGGAGGTGCCCACGTTCGCGCTGTAGCAGCGAGAGTGGGCAGAACTTCTTCTTTGGCTCCTCCGGAGGAGGATCCTGCTGTGGGTACGGCTGGCCCTGCTGTCCGTATGGCGGCTGGCCCGAGTTTGATGGGTCAGGATGCGTCACGAATTCGCCCCTCGGTTTACGTCGTTCTGGTCAGTGACATCTCTGCTGGTGTCGCTACCGGTGTGCAGCGGGTTAGCCAACGTGTCCGACCCGTTACGCGTTAAATGTCCGGTAGTGACACCCGCGGCTGTGTCGCTCCCGGGGGCTTGTCAGGCGCTCCACTGGCCGTCACCTGCTTGGCTGAACCCTGAAGCGCATCCGCACCGCGGCGGCATCGGCGGCGTCCGAGGCCACATGGTGCGTATCTATCCACTGTCCGCCGTCGACCCGACCGCGGACGAGCAGGTGACATCACATTGCCCAGACGGAAGAACATGTGTTCGACTCGATGACATGACGCGAGAGCAGGCAGCGGAGCGGGACCGGGACGCGCGACGGTGGATTGCCCAGCGGGCCGACGAGTGGCGGGCGATCGCACGGGCGGTGCCGTTCTGGGAGATCGACCGGAGCGGTGACGAGATCGTGGTGCGCGAACGCGGCGGCCAGCCAATGGCCACCCTGCACGGCGGTTGGGCATCGGCCATGGCCGACTTTTTGCAGACCATGAACACAGTCTCCGGCACTGCGCTCGCCGAGCTACTGTGGCGCATCGGCGGACACGGCGGCAGTCACGACATTCGTACCGAGGCGGAGCGACTGATCAAGTACATGCGGCTCGACGAGGTGCGGCGCGAGCGTCACGAATCGGACCAGTAGAGTGATCACCTCGCGCGCCCCGTGCCGAGTACAGTGACCACCGGGACAGCGGCGCGGAGCTTGGCATCCAGCGGACCAGTTCAGGACCGGCATCCCACGTGACGGGCGATCGCCGCACGTATGGCGTCAGTAGGCCCCCGTGCTACCTCGCTACGCGCTCAGTCCTGCGGCAACCTCGGCTCGACGATCGCAGCCACTTCATCGGCGATGGTGCAACTCTTCTCGGTGCCTTCGGTTGCAACGACCGTGACGTCGACACGTGATGTAGCGGAAACGCCGATGGCAATGGTGCAAGGGCCGGTGCTGGGAATCCGCGCATACTCACGTCCGTCAGCTTCCGCACGCTCGATCCCGTTGCCCCTGTCGACTGCATCGTCAAGGCCTTGTTGGTCGCGCATCGCTACCGTGATCACCCTGTTCGGGTCGGTCGTCGGGCTATCTGTGTCCTTATCGAAGGTGCAGGCGCGTGCGCTTCCTACGTTCTCCGGAGACCCCTGCGGAAAGGTTCCGTACTTCGCCAGTTCTTCGGAGCTCAGAACTGAACACGGATCGATCTCGGTCAACGGCGTAGCCCCTGGCTCAGTTGCACTAGAGTTGCCTGGCGACTCCGACGCCTCCGCTGGGGTAGTACTTCCGTCTGGCATCGGTAAAGGTTCGCCACCTTCACCCGACGAACAACCGGCCGCCATGACGGAGAAGACGCCAACAACAGCCGCGGCGGCTACGCGAGCCTTCACCAATGTTCCGGAGCCTCCCAGGCAATACTCAGCGGACTAGACGTCGCGCAGCTTAGCGGCTTCTTCCGCCTCCGCGTACTGACCAGAGGCACGGTACAGCGCCTCGTTCAGGGCGCTCAAGGTGGCCTTGAGCGCCTGCAACTGTGGAATGACGCCCTGGTCGCCGTCGGCCGAGGCTCGGACGTGCTGTGCGACCTGCTTGGCGTATGGGCCGCTGCCGAGCTTTGGTTCTTGCGCCAGAAGCTCGAAGGTCGTCTGCTTCCGTTCGATCTCATCGATCATGTCGTCGCAGACTTTGGTCATCTGCTTGACGCCTTCGGGGTCGGTGCGGAAGCCGCCCGACTTTGCGGCGTTGACCATCTGCTCGGCGCCGGTCTTCATGTTCTCGACGCCGACAAGGAAGCCGCCTACTTGTTTGCCGACCCCTGCGCCGATCTGTGCACCAGCAGTGCCGCCGTCTTGTCCTCCGCCAACCGGGTTATCGCCGAAAGCGCCGGTCATGTCTGCTTCCCCTCGTCGATCGATCCGTAAGCGTGTGCAGGTAGTGACTATTCGCCGATGACGGGTGGTGCGGTGCGGGCGTCGGTGCCGAAGAGGCTTTCGGGATCGGCTTCGACCAGCCACGAAGGACGCTGGTGTTCCTCTTCGTCGCCGCCCTGCTGGCCCTTGCCAGCACCTGCGCCGCCCATCATTCCCGAACCACCCCGGGCTCCCGAACCTCCGGCCGCGGCGGCGGCACCCGGCGCGGCGCCCGCACCGCCCATACCCTTCGCGGCACCCGAGGCAGCTCCCGCACCAGCGGCACCGCCTGCGCCCGCCGCACCCGCTGCTCCCTTGGCCGCTCCGGCCGCGGAGCCACCACCGGTCGGGCCGAACCCGGCCGAGGCGGCGCGGCCGCCGAGCTTGCTGTTGTACGGCGTCGAACCACCGGCCTGGCCACCGCCCATCGG
>NZ_JANBBF010000012.1 GCF_024648885.1 Prauserella salsuginis
TATTCTGATCAATCCGACGGGCCGGTTCGTGGTTGGTGGTCCGATGGGTGATGCGGGTCTGACGGGTCGGAAGATCATTGTTGACACCTATGGCGGGATGGCCCGTCATGGTGGTGGCGCGTTCTCGGGTAAGGACCCGTCGAAGGTGGACCGGTCGGCGGCGTATGCGACGCGGTGGGTGGCCAAGAACGTGGTGGCTGCTGGTTTGGCGGATCGGGCTGAGGTGCAGGTCGCGTATGCGATCGGTAAGGCGGCTCCGGTGGGGCTGTTCGTGGAGACGTTCGGTACGGAGAAGGTGGCGCCGGAGAAGATCCAGGCGGCGATCAACGAGGTGTTCGACCTGCGTCCGGCGGCGATCATCCGTGATCTGGATCTGCTGCGGCCGATCTACGCGCAGACGGCGGCCTATGGTCACTTCGGCCGTCCGGATGCGAACCTGCCGTGGGAGAACACCAACCGCGCGGCGGCGTTGAAGGACGCAGCCAAGGCCTGACGGTGAATCCGGCGCCGGAGGAGGCCGGTAGCAGCCAGTAGCCTCCTCCGGCGCCGTTTCCACGCGCGTCACACAAGCTTTCATACACCCAAAAGGGAGTGGACCCCGTTATGCGCATCGCCGTCATCGGCTCGATCGCAACCGACCATCTGATGTCGTTCTCCGGCAAGATCAAGGACCAGCTGGTCGCCGACTCGCTCGAGAACGTCTCGCTTTCGTTCCTGGTCGAACACCTCGACGTCCGTCGTGGCGGAGTCGCCGGGAACATCTCGCTCGGACTGGGCCGCCTGGGCCTGAACCCGGTCCTGGTCGGGGCCGTCGGGCAGGACTTCGGCGAGTACCGGTCCTTCCTGGAGAAGCAGGGCGTCGACACCAAGTCCGTCCACGTCTCCGAGACCCAGCACACCTCGCGGTTCCTGTGCACCACCGACGAGGAAGAGAACCAGATCGCCTCGTTCTACGCAGGCGCGATGAGCGAGATGCGGGACGTCGACCTGACGTCGGTCACCGATCGCGTCGGCGAGCTGGACATGGCCCTCATCGGCGCCAACGACCCCGAGGCGATGCTGCGTCACACCGAGCAGTGCCGCCAGCAGGGCATCCCGTTCGCCGCCGACATCTCGCAGCAGCTGGCCATCATGTCGGGCGACGACGTGCGCAAACTCGTCGACGGTGCGACCTACCTGTTCACCAACGAGTACGAGGCCACGCTGCTGCTGAAGAACACGGGCTGGAGCGAGGCCGAGGTGCTCGACCGCGTCGGCAGCTGGGTCACCACGCTCGGCGGTGACGGCGTGCGCATCTCGGGTAAGAGCCACGAGACGATCGAGATCCCGTCCGTCCCCGACGTCAAGGTCGCCGAGCCGACGGGCGTCGGCGACGCGTTCCGCGCCGGCTTCCTGTGGGCCCTGAGCGTCAACATGACAATGGAGCGCGCTGCCCAGGTGGGCTGCGTGTTCGCGAGCATCGTGCTCGAGGCCGTGGGCCCGCAGGAGTACACGCTGGACCGGTCCGAGTTCTCGAACCGTGTCGCCAAGGCCTATGGCAACGACGCCGCCGCCGAGATTGAATCCAAGCTGCGAGTGTGACGATGGGTAGCGCTTTTCTGTCGGCTCTTGAGAAGCGCGTGCTGGTCGCCGACGGTGGTATGGGTACTGCACTGCAGGCCTATGACCTCACGCTCGACGACTTCAACCACCTCGAGGGCTGCAACGAGATCCTGAACGAAACACGTCCGGATGTCGTCAGCGCGATCTACCGTGGCTACCTGGAAGCCGGTTCGGACGCGATCGAAACGAACACGTTCGGTACCAACCTCGCAAACCTGGGCGAGTACGACATCGTCGACCGGATCCGCGACCTCGCGGAGAAGGGTGCCCGGCTCGCCCGGGAGGCAGCCGACGAGTACTCGACCCCGGACAAGCCGCGCTTCGTGCTCGGCTCGATGGGGCCCGGCACGAAGCTGCCGACGCTGGGCCACGCGCCGTACGCCGACCTGCGGGACGCGTATGTCGACAACGTCCTCGGCCTGCTGGACGGCGGCATCGACGTGGTGCTCGTCGAGACGTCGCAGGACCTGCTGCAGACGAAGGCTGCCATCGTCGCCGCCAAGCGGGCGATGAAGCAGGCGGGGCGGCAGGTGCCGATCATCGCCCAGGTCACCGTCGAGACGACCGGCACGATGCTGGTCGGCTCGGAGATCGGCGCGGCGCTGACGGCGCTCGAGCCGCTGGGCATCGACATGATCGGCATGAACTGCGCGACCGGTCCTGCGGAGATGGGCGAGCACCTCCGGGTGCTGGCCGAGCACTCGACGGTGCCGATCTCGGTGATGCCGAACGCCGGCCTGCCCGAGTTGGGCCCGAACGGTGCGGTGTACCCGCTGCAGCCTGCCGAACTGGCCGAGTCGCTGGCCGACTTCGCCGGGCGCTACGGCGCTCGGCTGGTCGGCGGCTGCTGCGGCACCACCACCGAACACGTCGCGGCGATCGCCGAGGCCGTGAAGGACCTGGAGCCGGTGCAGCGCACGCCCGAGGTCGTCCCGTCGATCTCCTCGGTGTACCAGGCGGTGCCGTTCCAGCAGGACGCCTCGATCCTCAACGTCGGTGAGCGCACCAACGCCAACGGGTCGAAGGCGTTCCGCGAGGCCATGCTCGAGCAGCGCTACGAGGACTGCGTCGAGATCGCCAAGGCGCAGACCCGCGAGGGCGCGCACGTGCTGGACCTGTGTGTCGACTACGTCGGCCGCGACGGGACCGTGGACATGGGCGAGCTCGCCTCGCGCCTGGCCACGGCCTCCACGCTGCCGATCATGGTCGACTCGACGGAACCGGACGTCATCGAGGTGGCACTGAACCACCTCGGTGGCCGGTGCCTGATCAACTCGGTGAACTACGAGGACGGCACCGAGCCGGGCGGCCGTTACGACCGCATGCTGACGATGGCACGCGAGCACGGTGCGACCGTCGTCGTGACCTGTATCGACGAGGACGGCCAGGCGCGGACGGCCGACTGGAAGGTGCGGGTCGCCGAGCGGGCCATCGCGGACCTGACCGGGAACTGGGGCTTCGACGAGTCGGCGATCATCATCGACGCCCTGGTGTTCCCGATCACCACCGGTCAGGAGGAGGTCCGCAAGGACGGCATCGAGACGATCAACGCGATCAAGCGGCTCAAGGAGAAGCACCCGCGCGTGCAGACCACGCTGGGTCTGTCGAACGTCTCGTTCGGCCTCAATCCGGCGGCGCGGCAGGTGCTGAACTCGGTGTTCCTCAACGAGTGCCGTGAGGCCGGGCTCGACTCGGCGATCGTGAACTCGTCGAAGATCCTGCCGATGAACAAGATCGACGAACAGGCGCGCAGCGTCGCGCTGGACCTCGTCTACGACCGGCGCGACGGCGAGTACGACCCGCTGCAGAAGCTCATGGAGCTGTTCGAGGGCCAGACGGCCAAGTCGGGCAGTGCCTCGCGGGCCGAGGAGCTGGCCAAGCTGCCGCTGTTCGAGCGGCTCGAGAAGCGCATCGTCGACGGCGAGCGCACCGGTCTCGAGGACGACCTCGAAGCGGCACGCCTGGAGAAGGAACCGCTCGAGATCATCAACCAGAACCTGCTCGCGGGCATGAAGGTCGTCGGCGACCTGTTCGGTTCCGGCCAGATGCAGCTGCCGTTCGTGCTGCAGTCCGCGGAGGTCATGAAGGCCGCCGTGGCGCACCTCGAGCAGTACATGGAGAAGGACGACTCGGGCGGCAAGGGCAAGCTGTTGCTGGCCACGGTCAAGGGCGACGTCCACGACATCGGCAAGAACCTGGTCGACATCATCGTCTCCAACAACGGCTACGACGTGGTCAACATCGGCATCAAGCAGCCGGTGAACGCCATCCTCGACGCCGCGGAGGAGCACGAGGTCGACGTCGTCGGGATGTCGGGTCTGCTGGTCAAGTCGACGGTCATCATGAAGGAGAACCTTCAGGAGATGAACGACCGCGGTATCGCCGAGAAGTACCCGGTTATGCTCGGTGGTGCGGCGCTGACCAGGACCTTCGTCGAGAACGATCTGGACGAGATGTTCGCAGGCGACGTCCGCTACGCCAAGGACGCCTTCGAGGGCCTGCACCTGATGGACCGGCTGATGGCCATCAAGCGCGGTGAGACGCCCGAGGAGGACGCGGCCGAGCAGGCGAAGAAGGCCGAGCGCAAGGAGCGTCGCGAACGCTCGCTGCGGATCGCCGAGAAACGCAAGGCCGAGCAGCGCGGTGACGGTCCCGAACCGTCGCACGACGACACGACGCGCTCCGACGTCGCCGACGACGTGGCCGTGCCGACCCCGCCGTTCTGGGGCTCGAAGATCGTCCGCGGGTTGCCCGTGAACGACTACCTGCAGCTGCTCGACGAACGTGCGACGTTCTTCGGCCAGTGGGGTCTGCGGGGTGCAAAGAAGGGCGAGGGCCCCTCGTACGAGGAGCTCGTCGAGACCGAGGGCCGGCCGCGGCTGCGCGCCTGGATCGACGACCTCGCGACCAAGGGCATCCTGCAGCACGCGGCGTTGGTCTACGGCTACTTCCCGTGCTACTCCGAGGGCAACTCCCTGGTTGTGCTCGACAAGGACGAGCCGGACGCGCCGGAGCGGGCCCGGTTCACGTTCCCGCGCCAGCTGCGGGACCGCAGGCTGTGCCTGGCCGACTTCTACCGCACCAAGGAGCAGGCCGAGGCCACCGGACAGGTCGACGTGTTGCCGCTTCAGCTGGTCACGATGGGCCAGCCGATCGCGGACTTCGCGAACGAGCTGTTCGGGAAGAACTCCTACCGTGACTACCTCGAGGTCCACGGCCTCGGCGTGCAGCTCACGGAGGCCATGGCCGAGTACTGGCACCGCCGGATCCGGCAGGAGCTGAAGTTCGCTTCCGGAGCGGCGATGTCGGACGAGGACCCTGCCGACGTCCAGGAGTTCTTCAAGCTCGGCTACCGCGGTGCGCGGTTCTCACTCGGGTACGGCGCGTGCCCGAACCTCGAGGACCGGTCACAGATCGTGGACCTGTTGGAGGCGGAGCGGATCGGCGTCGAGTTGTCGGAGGAGTACCAGTTGCACCCTGAGCAGTCGACCGACGCCATCGTCGCTCACCACCCGGAGGCGAAGTACTTCAACACCTGAACAGGTGTGACGGTGCTTCGACATGTTTGACCGCGCAACAATGAGCCTGGGAAACTCGATACGAGTGGGCCGAGAGGCGCTGCAGCGGAGGATTCTCCGCCACGCTCGGCCACTTTCCCTGGCAACGAAAGGGCGCCTCTGTCACAGGAGGCCCATCGCAATTGCCGGAATCCCAGCTCACGAGCGCGTCGTCGGCGCGCGTCGTCGTGTAGGTGCCGGTAGGCGAGGGTCAGGATCAGAAAGGAAGTCATGAGTAACAAGTTGCAGCAGGTGAACGGTCTCGAGTTCGCCGTAGCCGACCTGAAGTTGGCGGAGGCCGGCCGGCACCAGATCCGGCTCGCCGAGCACGAGATGCCGGGTCTGATGGCGACGCGCCGCGAGTTCGCCGCGTCGAAGCCGCTGAAGGGCGCGCGTATCGCGGGCTCGCTGCACATGACCGTGCAGACGGCTGTGCTGATCGAAACCCTGGTGGAACTCGGTGCCGAGGTGCGCTGGGTGTCCTGCAACATCTTCTCGACGCAGGACGAGGCCGCCGCGGCGGTCGTCGTGGGGCCGAACGGCACGCCGGAGAAGCCGCAGGGCGTGTCCGTCTTCGCGTGGAAGGGCGAGACGCTCGAGGACTACTGGTGGTGCACCGACCAGCTCTGGGACTTCGGTGACGGCAAGGTCGCCAACATGATCCTGGACGACGGCGGCGACGCCACGATGCTCGTGCAGAAGGGTGTCGAGTTCGAGGCCGCCGGCGTCGTGCCGCAGCCGACCGACGAGGACCCGGCCGAGTTCAAGGTCGTCCTCGAGACGCTGCGCAAGTCGCTCGCCAGCGACAAGGGCCGCTTCACCAAGCTGGCCAAGGAGATCAAGGGCGTCACCGAGGAGACGACGACCGGTGTTCACAAGCTCTACGAGCTCGTGAAGACGGGCGACCTGCTCTTCCCGGCGATCAACGTCAACGACTCGGTCACCAAGTCGAAGTTCGACAACAAGTACGGCTGCCGCCACTCGCTGCCGGACGGCATCATGCGTGCCACCGACGTGCTCATCGGCGGCAAGGTCGCCGTGGTCTGCGGCTACGGTGACGTCGGCAAGGGCTCGGCCGAGTCGCTGCGCGGCCAGGGCGCCCGGGTCATCATCACCGAGATCGACCCGATCTGTGCGCTGCAGGCCGCGATGGACGGCTACCAGGTCACGACGCTGGACGAGGTCGTCGAGACGGCCGACATCTTCATCACCACGACCGGCAACTTCGACATCATCACGTCGGAGCACATGGCGAAGATGAAGCACCAGGCCATCGTCGGCAACATCGGTCACTTCGACAACGAGATCGACATGGCCGGCCTCGAGGCCACCCCGGGCATCAAGAAGGTCGAGATCAAGCCGCAGGTGCACGAGTTCACCTTCGCCGACGGCCACTCGATCATCGTGCTGTCCGAGGGTCGCCTGCTGAACCTGGGCAACGCGACGGGCCACCCGAGCTTCGTGATGTCCAACAGCTTCACCAACCAGACGCTGGCGCAGATCGAGCTGTGGACGAAGCCGGGCGAGTACGGCAAGGACGTCTACCTGCTGCCGAAGCACCTGGACGAGAAGGTGGCGCGACTGCACCTCGACGCGCTGGGCGTGAAGCTGACCAAGATGACCAAGGAGCAGGCCGAGTACATCGGCGTTGACGTCGAGGGTCCGTACAAGCCGGAGCACTACCGGTACTGATCACTTCGCGGTGAGGTCGTGTCCGGCGGCCCCGTCATCCGGGGCCGCCGGTGCGTACCGCGCGGGTCCGCCCGATGCGCATCGGGCGGACCCGCAGCCCGAAGCAGTCACCGTTCGTGTACCGGAGGACCCGAGAAGGCGGTTCGACATGAAAACCATTGCCCTTGAGCTGGTCCCGCCCGAGCTGGACGGCGGCTCGCAGGCCGCTGTCGAGGAAGGTCAGAAGGTCGCGCGCGTCGCCAAGGAAACCGGCCTGGACGGCGCCATCAAGCACCTGATGATCCCGGGCATGATCGAGGAGGAGTCCGACCGTCCCGTGGAGCTGAAGCCACGGATGGACGTGCTGGACTTCTGGAACTCGGTCAGTGGCGAGCTGGACGACGTGCGGGGTCTGTGCACCCAGGTCACGGCGTTCCACGACAAGCCCCAGCTCACCGAGCGGCTGCACTCCCTGCGTGACGCGGGGATGGACGGCATCGTGTTCGTGGGCGTGCCGCGCACCATGGCCGACGGCGAGGGTTCCGGCATGGCGCCGACCGACGCGCTGGCCGAGTTCACCGACGTCGTGCCCAACCGCGGTGCGATCCTGATCCCGACGCGGGAAGGGGAGCAGGGCCGGTTCGGCTTCAAGTGCGACCGCGGCGCCACCTACGGGATGACGCAGCTGTTGTACTCCGACGCCATCGTCGGCTTCCTGCGCGACTTCGCGAAGCAGTCCGACCACCGTCCGGACATCCTGCTGTCGTTCGGTTTCGTGCCCAAGATCGAGACCAAGATCGGCCTGATCGACTGGCTGATCCAGGACCCGGGCAACGAGGTCGTCAAGAAGGAGCAGGAGTACGTCGCGCGGCTCGCGGAGATGCCGTTCGAGCAGAAGAAGCGCGAGCTCGTGGACCTGTACAAGCGCGTCATCGACGGCGTGGGCGACCTCGGTTTCGAGCTCAGCGTCCACCTGGAGGTGCCGCTCGGCGTGTCCAAGCCGGCGTTCGAGGTGTTCGCCGAGATGCTTGACTACTACTCGCCGCTGCGCTGATCACTGTTCGCCGCTGGGTTGCGGCGCGCCGTGAGACGGCGGCGTCGACGAGCGCCGGCCCGTTCACGGCAGTTACCGGTCCCCGAAGATCCCGGGGACTCGCCTGCGGAGACATCCGCCTGCGAGTCCTCGGGATTTTTGCTGTTCCGCTCCGCCGCGGTCGTCGGTTACCCGCCTCGGCGTTAGCTCAACCGTCGGTGTCGGCAGCCGCTGCCCGGTGAAGGCGATGCCTGCCTGCGGACTGTCGTCGCTGGGTCTGCGCGGGCGTGCCGAGACGGTGCGAGTGCGGACGGTGCCGCGGGGTGTCCGCGGTCCGCTGCTGCGGGAGCGTCGTGGTGTCGGCTGGGACCGCCGAGAGGCGGGCCATGAGCACCCGGATGCCGTTGTCGAAGGCATAGAGCATGGCCTGCGGATGGTCGTCGTGCGGGCGGTCGTGGTGCGACAGCGGCTGGGCGAGGCCCGTTCCGCTGATCGTCCAGTTCTCGTCGCCCTCGACCGGTCCGGTGAATTCGACGGTGACGGGTTTGCTGACGGCCGAGCGGGGCAAGGACGGATCGGTGCCGGTCGGTACGAGCAGATCGCCGCCGGGACAGGCGTACGCCGCGAGGGGGACGGGGTCACCGCCGTCGACGGAGACCGTGGCGGTAACGCGGCGGGCCCGATCGCCGATCAAAGCTACACAGTCGTGGTGGGTCAGTCCGGTCTGCTCCATGCTCGCTCCCTTCCGTGCCTCTGAGTGCGCCCCGTGCGCGCTCGGAGGCGAGTTCGTCGCCGTCGGCATCGCCTCCGGCGCCGGTGCGGTCGTCATCGCTTTCGGATGTCGTGGCACCGCAAGGTTTTCGGCGGTGGGCGGGCGGAGAGTTCGGGTAGTGTCGATGGGGGTCGTGATCGCCGGTTCGTGTGAGCCGGCGATCAGCCGTGGACGGTCACTTTTCCCTTGGCACGCCGGACGAACCGATCCGTCCACACGGTGCCTCCCCGTGGGTGAGGAACCGTGTGGCACGTGGTGGATTCGGCTCCGGCGAACGTCGTCGGCGCGCAGTGGAGGTTGGCATGGGTGTTTCGCAGAACCGGTTCCGGATGACGTTCGCGGGCTACGACCGCGAGGCGGTCGATCGTCACCTGACCGCATTCGAGGAGCAAAACCGCGCCATGGCAACGGATCGGGCGTTCCAGCAGCGGCGCGCCGAGGCGCTGGCCGCGGAGCTGGCCGAGCTGCGGGAAGCGCACACCGCGCTGCGCCACAAGTTCGACCGGGTGTGCCGCAGCCCGATCGAGAACGACGGCCTGTCGGAGCGGATGCTGCGGATGGTGGAACTGGCGCACGTCGAAGCCGCCGAGATTGTGCAGGACGCACGCAGTCGGGCCGAACGCACGCGCACGGCTGCGGACGAGGAAGCACGCCGACTCCGTCGGCGGTACGAGCGCGCGCTCGCCGAACTGGACGATCGCCGCACGCAGTTGGAGGCGGAGTTCGCCGAGCGGACCCGACGCATCGAGGCTGAGGCCGAGGAGCGGGAGCTCGCGGCCGAGGAACGGCGACGCAGGCTCGGCGAGGAATCCGCCCGTCGGCGACAGCGGGCGGAGCAGGAGGTCGGCAAGGCACTCGCGGCGCGGCGGGCCGAATCGGAACGTCAGGTGCGGCGCCGTGAGGAGGAGGCCGCCGACCGTGCGGTCACGACCCTGGCGCAGGCGCGTGAGCACGCCGCCGAGGTGGTGGCTCGGGCGAACGCGCGTGTCGCCGAACTGGAGGGCACGGCGCACACGCTCACCGCACGGCTGCGGGAGACCCGGGCGATCCTGAGTGCGGTCGGTGAGCTCATCGACCCGGCCGAGGCGGAACCGGCACCCACAGCGGAATCAGGGACCGTGGCGGAGCCGGGGACCGTGGCGGAGCCGGGGGTCGTGCAGGAGTCGGAGCCTGTGGCCGGGGACCCCGGTTCGGTGGCGAAGGCGGTGCCTGCGCCGCGTGACGGCGGCGACGCCGGGCCGGCAGTCGGGCCCTCGATCGGCGAGGTCTCGAGTCTCGGGGCCGCGAGCACGGGGGCCACAGTCAGCGCAGGTGCCACAGGGAGCGCGGGTGCCACGGCCGGCGCGGGTGCCACGGCCGGCGCGGGTGCCAGGGCCGGCGCGGGTGCTGCGGCCGGCACGGGGGCTGCGGTGAGCCCCGGACGCTCGGAGTCGCCCGCCGAGGAAGGGTCGGAGACGCCGCCCGCCCGGGATGCGGCCGACGTGACCGAGACCGCCGGGGCGCGGTAGCTGCGCGTGGCGGCCCAGGCGCCCGGCCGTGTGGTGGCGATCGTCCGTCCCGGTGGCGCCGAGACCGTTCTATTGCACATGAACATCGGTTTCAGTAGCACTGGACGGGGTCGTCGTCGCCGGATGGCGGCGGCGGGTCCGAATCCCGAGTGCAAGGAAGGCTGGAGGCCGATCCATGTCGCTGAATGTGCCCACCGAGCTGCTGGACCGTGCGGAGAGTGGCGGCGTCGACGACGCCGAGTTCGTCGCGTGTGTGCGCGAGTCGCTGCCGTACGCGTGGGAGATCATCACCGGTGTCGTCGCCGACCTGGAGACCGAGGGTGGGCAGTTTGCGGATCACGCGACGCCGCCACCGAGTGAGGCCGAGCGCGGGCAGCTGCTGCGGGCGCTCGCGTCGGACTCGATCCGCGGTGGGTTGGAGCGGCACTTCGGCGTGAAGCTGGCGTTCCAGAACTGTCACCGCGTGGCGGCGTTCCGTCCGGGCGCCATCGACGGTGCCGAGTACCGCGAGTTCGTGTCGGCCCGTGGTCAGTTGTTGAATCAGAGTCCGGAGCTGCGCGACTGCTGACGTCGTTCACAACGGATCAGGGCGGCGGCTCCCGCGGAGCACGGGCAGCACCTCGGCGCCGAGGCGTTCGATGGTGGCCAGCGTGCGTGCGCGGGAGCCGCCGCCTTCGACCAGCATGAGAACCCGGTCGACGCCGGTTGCCGCGATCCCGGTGCGGAGGCGGTCGATGCAGTAGGCGGGATCGCCGACCGGATGTAGGTCGGCGAGCAGTTCGGCGTAGGCCACGGGGTCGCGTGGCTGACGTGGCCGGTCGTCGACCGGAATGTAGCCCGCGAGGCCTGGCGTGAGCCAGCGGGGCAGTGAGTGGCGGAGTTCGTCGACCGCCGAGGTGCGGTCGGCTGCGACGTGGGCGACGACGGTGGAGGTGTGCCGGGCCTGTGGGGTGCCTCCTGCCTGGCCGGCCGCCCGATCGTAGGCGGCGACGGTGCGAGCCTTCTCGTCGTCGCCGGCATGCATGCCGAGCAGGATCGGCAGGCCACGTGCCGCGGCGAGTGCTGCGGTCTCCTCGGAGGTGCAGGCGACCGTGACCGGCGGGTGCGGCCGGGTCAGGACGGGCGGAGTGAGTGGCACCTCGCGGAAGCGCAGGCTCGGCCCGTCACCGCGGACGCTGTCGCCGGTGAGGCTTGCGAGCAGCAGGTCGAGGCGTTCGGCGAAGTCGTGTTCATAGGCTTCGACGCCGGTGCCGAAGACTTCCAGGTCTACCCATGGGCCGCCACGGCCGACGCCGAGTGCGAAGCGGCCGCCGGAGAGTCGGTCGAGCATGCGGGTCTGTTCGGCCAGGGCGACGGGGTGAGTGGTGGACAGCACGCTCACGGCGGTGCCGACGGTGATGCTGCTGGTCGCTCCGAGGGCGTGGCCTGCGAACGTGATGGCGGACGGGCAGGTGCCGTAGGACATGAAATGGTGTTCGGCGATCCACGCCTCGTCGAAGCCCGCGTGTTCGGCGCAGCGGACGGCGTCGGCGGCGGTTTGCAGTGCCGCGCCGGGGTCGTCGTCCCCGAACACGGCGCCGAGGAGAAATATCCCGAATTCCACGGGGTGTAACCCTACGTGAGTTGCATCGTCCGATGTGGACCGGCGGGTGGCGCGTGCGCAGGTCGGTGGGCGTGTACGGGACCTACCGGCGGGTCACTGAGGCGGGTGAGTTGGTACCGTCGCGTACGTGGGGAAACTTCGATCGCGTATCACCTCGTGGGCCACGCGACTGTACCTGGCCCGAGCGCAGCGCAAGGGCGGCCTCGACCTGCAGAAGGTGTTGCCTGAAGCGGCCCTGATGCCGTTGCGGCGGAACGGTCTCGATCCGGTGGGGGAGCTCGCCGAGGCGCGGGCGACGGAGCCGGTGCGGAAACTGCCGGTGCCGTTCGGCTTGAACGTATGGCTGGTCAGCGGGTACGACGAAGCGAAGGCCGTATTGGGCAACGGCAAGGCGTTCAGTAACGATTTCGGCACTCTGATGGCCGAGATCGGCATGGATCCGGATGACAATCCGGGGGGTCTGGGGTTCGTCGATCCGCCGGTGCACACCCGCCTGCGCAAGCTGTTGACGCCGGAGTTCACGATGCGCCGGTTGTCGCGGCTGCAGCCGGGCATCGAGCGGATCGTCGGCGATCGGCTCGATGCCATGGAAAAGAAGGCGGCGGCGGGCGAGCCGGTGGATCTGGTCGAGGAGTTCGCGCTGCCGATCCCGTCTTTGGTGATCTGCGAGCTGCTCGGGGTGCCGTACGAGGACCGGGACGAGTTCCAGCACTTGGCGGTGGCGCGGTTCGACCTGTTCGCGGGTGCCGGTGCCGCGGTGGGGGCGATCTCGGAGTCGCTGGAGTATCTGCTGAAGGTCGTGCGCAAGGAGCGTGAGGACCCGGGTGACGGGCTCATCGGCATGATCATCCGCGAGCACGGCGACGACATCGATGATCGGGAGCTCGCCGGGTTGGCCGACGGCGTGTTGACGGGCGGGTTCGAGACGACCGCCAGCATGTTGTCGTTGGGTGCGCTCGTGATGCTGCGCGATCCGGAGACGTTCCGCCGGGTGCGTGAGGACGACGAGGCGGTGCGCCTCTTCGTGGAGGAGGCGTTGCGGTACCTGTCGGTGGTGCAGGTGGCATTCCCGCGGTTCGCGCGCGAAGACATCGAGGTCGGTGGGGTGACGATCGGCAAGGGCGACATGGTGGCCGTGTCGTTGTCGGGTGCCGACCGGGACGATGTGCTGGGTGCCGACCTGGAGACGTTCGATGCCGAGCGGTCGCCGACGCAGCATGTGGCGTTCGGCTACGGCGCGCACCGGTGCGTGGGCGCAGAGCTGGCGCGGTTGGAGTTGCGCGCGGCGTATTCGGCGTTGGTGCGCCGGTTCCCGAACATGACGCTGGCGGCGGACCCCGCCGATTTGGAGTTCCGGCAGACGTCGATCGTGTACGGCGTAGAGAAGCTGCCGGTGCACGTCGACTGACGGGCCGGTCGGCCGGTGGCCTGCGTTGGGTGCGGTTCGGCGAGCCTGGCCGGTCGACTGGCCAGGCCGGCCTGTTCGGTGAGACCGGCGACCCGTTCCGGCGGGGTGGCTCGGTGGGCCGCCCCGCCGGCCATGTCGGCTATGGCGTGTCGGCGAGCTGCTGCCGGGTCAGCCGCCTGCCATCGCGCCGATGATCAACAGTGGTTCGGTGCCGCGGACGACCGGGTCGGGTAGTGGGGCGTCGTGTGGTTCGTGGGACAGGTCTTCTTCGCAGGCGAAGAACCGGACGAAGGCCCGGCGCCGCTGTGTGTCGTGGTGCCGGATCGTGCCTTTGAGTACCGGGTAGTGGGTTTCGAGGACGTCGAGCACGGCGCCGAGTGTCACGGTGCCCGGCACGTCGAGCGTCAGTTCGCCGTCGTCGATGTGGGCGAGTTTGCGCAGGTGTGTGGGCAGGTGCACGCGGATCGCGGTGCTGGTGGCGGAGTCGCTCATGGCAGTGTCTGCACTTCCACGGACAGGACTGACGGCAGGTCGCGCACGATGGGCGCCCAGGTGTCGCCGGCGTCGGGGGAGGCGTACACCTGGCCGCCGGTGGTGCCGAAGTAGATGCCGCAGTCGTCGAGGCGGTCGACGGCCATGGCGTCACGTAGGACGTTGACGTAGCAGTGCTGCTGGGGGAGACCGTCGGTGAGCGGTTCCCAGTCGCCGCCGCCGGTGCGGCTGCGGTACACGCGCAGTTTGCCGTCGACGGGGAAGTGCTGTTCGTCGCTGGTGATGGGCACGACGTAGACGGTGTCGGGGTCGTGGGCGTGGACGTCGATGGGGAAGCCGAAGTCGGTGGGCAGGCCGTCGCCGATGTCGTACCAGCTGGCGCCGTCGTCGTCGCTGCGCATGACGTCCCAGTGCTTCTGCATGTAGAGAGTGTCGGGCCGCCCGTGGTGGCGGGCGAGGTTGTGGACGCAGTGGCCGACCTCCGCCTCGGGTTGCGGGATCTGACCGGACTGCAGCCCGCGGTTCGCGGGTTGCCAGGTCTTGCCGCCGTCGGTGGTGCGGAACACGCCGGCGGCCGAGATCGCGACGTGGAGACGGTCGGCGTCGCGCGGGTCCTGGATGATCGTGTGGAGGCACATGCCGCCTGCGCCGGGTTGCCAGTCGGGGCCGGATTCGTGGCAGCGCAGGCCGCGCAGTTCGTGCCAGGTCTGCCCGCCGTCGACCGAACGGAAGAGAGCCGCGTCCTCGACGCCGGCGTACACGGTGTCCGGATCGGACAGTGA
The DNA here is from genome assembly GCF_024648885.1 of Prauserella salsuginis. GTDB lineage: Bacteria > Actinomycetota > Actinomycetes > Mycobacteriales > Pseudonocardiaceae > Prauserella > Prauserella salsuginis. The sequence continues at coordinate 14,429 of NZ_JANBBF010000012.1, forward strand.
CGGTTCGAGGTGCCAGGCGCGCGTGAACTCCCAGGGGCGTTGCGAGCCGTCGTACCACTGGTGGGTGCCGACGTCGCCGTCGTAGGTGAACTCGTTGCCCACCGGCGTCCATGTCGAGCCGCCGTCGTCACTGCGTTGGATCTGCTGGCCGAACCAGCCGAGCGAGGCCGACGCGTAGATGCGGTCGGTGTTCTGCGGCGAGCCTGCCAGGTGGTACATCTCCCAGCCCGCGAAGTGCGGGCCTTCGACGTGCCAGTCACGGCGCGTGCCGTCGGCGGTGAGGATGAAGGCGCCCTTACGGGTGCCTACGAGTACGCGTACGCCGGCCATGTTGAGTCCCCTTCTCAAGTCGTGGTGTGGGAACTGTAACCGGCGTCACTTGTCAAAAACAAGCGTGCATCTGTGAAGCAAGATCATCGTCCGATGTCGGACGAGTGTCGTCGTGGACGAGCACGGTGTGAGTTAGCCCGGTGTGAACTGGTCCGGTGTCGGACGCGCAGCTGTCAGTTCCCTCGCCGGCCGTCACCTGCGGAGCGGTCGGAATGCCCCAGGTCGCGGGTGGGGTCGACGATGTCGCGGACCATACGCTTGAGGACCGACAATTCCGGGAAACCGCCGTCGACCCGGCGGGACCACAGCGTCCGGCCGTCCAGGCGGACGTCGAACACGCCTCCGGTTCCCGGAACGAGCGCGACCTCGGCAAGCGATGTTCCGAAGGTGGCCAGGAGTTCTTGGGCGGTCCATCCGGCGCGCATCACCCAGCGGCACCGGGTGCAGTATTCGATCTCGAGGCGCGGCGAACGCGCGTTGGCGGAGTTGGTCACGCAGATCAGTATCTCCGCTGCATCGCGGTCGGAACGGGTGGATATAGTGCAGCCTGCGCCGGTATCGGCGCAGGGGCCGGTAGCTCAGTTGGTTAGAGCAGAGGACTCATAATCCTTTGGCCGTCGGTTCAAGTCCGACCCGGCCCACCCTTCTGACCTGCATGTTCAATCGTTCGCCCATCCGGGTTTCGACCCTTGGGTGCGGGTTTGGGTGCGAGTAGTCTCCGGGCATGGCTCGCACCCGTTCCGGAGGTCGCCAGCGCGGTCGCATTGAGCAGCGCGGCGACAGTCTTCGCGTTGTCGTGTTCGCCGGGACCGATCCGGTGACGGGTCGTCGGACGTATCTGCGCGAGAAGATCAACGGCACGGACGATGCGGCGTGGCGGAAGGCCGAGAACATGCTGACGCAGTTGCGGGCCAAGGTGCTCAAGCAGCGATCGACGGCGTCGACGGTGACGTTCGGCTATGCGGTGGATGAGTGGCTGCGTACCGCCGACATCGAACAGAGCACCCGGGACAGCTATGTCGGATACATCGACCGCGTGATCAAGCCCGTGCTCGGCGACATCGCGGTGAGCAAGCTTGGTGCGCGCCAGCTGGAGAATCTCTACGCCGATCTGCGCCGCTGCCGGATGCGCTGCGATGGGAAGCCGTTCGTCGAGAAGCACAAGGCGAAGGACGAGCACGACTGTGCAGTGGCGGAGTGCGTCGTGCACCGGTGCAAGCCGATGGCGGCCTCGACCGTGCGGCAGATCCACTCGATCGTCAGCAGTGCGCTGAATGCGGCGGTGCGGTGGGAGTGGATCGAGAGCAATCCGGCCAAGAATGCCCAGCGGCCGAAACTGCGCCCGCCGGATCCCCAGCCTCCGACGCCGGCTGACGCGGCTCGATTGGTGGAGGCCGCGTTCGAGCTGGGCGATGATTGGGGGACGCTCGTGTGGCTGGTGATGACCACGGGCATGCGTCGGGCGGAGGTTGCCGGGTTGCGCTGGTCGCGAGTCGACCTGGATGCCGAGATCATCGAGATCCGGCACACCTATGTGCAGAGCAAGGGCCGGGGGCTGGAGAAGGACACGAAGACGCACCAGATGCGCCGCGTCGCTCTCGACTCCGAGACGGTCACGCTGTTGCGCGCGCACAAGGAGAACTGCCGCGCGGAGCTCGCCGAGCTTGGTGTGGAACTCGATGAGGACATGTTCGTGTTCATGGGGGCGCGTAGTGCCGATGCGACCACGCCGTATCCACCGGATGCGATCTCCCGTCGGTACAAGCGCATGGCGGCACGCCTGAAGCCGCCGGTCAATACCCACATCCACGCGCTGCGGCACTTCTCCGCGACCGAACTGTTGTCGGCGGGCGTCGATCTCCGCACGGTCGCCGGCCGCCTGGGTCACGGCGGGGGAGGAGCGACCACGCTCCGGGTTTACGCGGCGTGGGTGGCGGCGAGTGACCGGAAAGCAGCCGAGATCCTGGGTTCTCGACTGCCGAAACGGCCGCCGAAGGGCAGTGCCGAGGAGTGACCGGATCCGTCGGCGGCCGTGGAGTGTATTCCTACCCCGAAGGTGAGGTCGCGCTTGAGTCAGGTGGGGAAGGATTCAGCGGAAGTGCGGACTCTGGCCGCACGCCGCCGGCTGCCGACCGGGCTCTCGGCGTCATGGCGCCGCGACGGCGCCGCGGTCGGGTGCGGCGGGCGTGCTGGGGACTGCTCGTGGTGGGTGGCGCCTTCGCCGAGCGTGGCGACGACGGTCACCGGAGATTGCTGACCCGGTTCGCCACCTGGCACGTCTCACGTCGCCTACGTGAGAACCAGCCGGTGACCTCCTACCGGAAGAACAACGCGCGCACCATGTTGCGCGACGCCGAGCGGTTCCTGGCCTACCTCGCCGACCGAGGCCGCCGGATCGACGAGTGCACCCAAAACGACCTCGACACATGGACCGCCAGCGCAGAGAACCGACAGGTCGACAGCCTGCGCCCCTTCTTGAAAATGGTGCCGACGGCAACGCGAGCTTCCACCCCTGCAGCTGCCGCGATCAGTACCGACTCGAGCCGCGCCGCTGGGACAGCACGAGCGCGTCGCGTACGTCCGTCGCATCTTCACCGACGACACCATTCCGGTCGCAGATCAGGTACTCGCACTGCTGATCCTGCTCTATGCCCAGCCGCTCATTCGCATTGCCGGACTCACCATCGACGACGTGATCCGGGACGAAAACCAGGTACTCCGGCGCCGGGGAGGCCCGCCGACGCCAGTGCCTGAACCGTTCGCTGGGATGCTGACCAACTACCTCGACAACCGGCTGAATCTCAACAGCGCCGCGAACGCACGCAACCGCAGTCTGTTCCCCGGACGCCGTGCAGGACAGCACCTGACCACCACCTCGCTCCGGCTCCGGCTTCGTAACCTCGGACTGTCCAATCTCGACGGACGCGCTGCTGCGATCCGGCATCTTCTGCAGCAAGCTCCGGCACCCGTCGTCGCTGACATGCTCGGCTACAGCACGACCACCGCCACTCGGATTGCGTTCGAAACAGGCACCACCTGGCAGCGCTACGCGGCCGACAAGAACGGTCGCTGAGGTGGTCGTCCTTACTCGTCACCCAGCGGATGTTGTCTATGCGAAGGTCGGCTTGGGACCACGTCGACCCCGGCGCCAGGTGAGTCAGGTTCGACCTTTGCTCCGCTGAATCAGACAGACCGTCGCAGCGGCAGCCGAGAGGGCCGCGACGATCGCGACCGGCAGCCAGGAGGCTCCGCTGATGAGCGTCCCGGCGACGGCGGTGCCGGCCGAGCCGGCGGCGATCTTCAGCGCGCCGACCCAGATAAAGACCTGTCCTCGCGTCTCGAGCGGGGCGTACTCGCTGCGGGCGGCGAGTGTCGCAGCGAAGAACAGGGAGTTCGCGATCCCGGCCGCGCCGAACGCAAGGAGGGCCGTGGTGAAGTTCGGCGTCGCGATCACGAGCAGCAGTGCTGCAGCGACGACGGCTGCGAGGACACTGGTGAGCTTGTCGGAATCCCCGCGCAGCGGCCATGCCATGAGGACTGCCGATCCCGTCAGGCTCCCGACTCCGTAGCCGGCGACGAGCGTTCCGGCCAAGGCTGCATCGCCCAAGGACGGGGCCACTGCCACGGCGTAGATGGGCAACACCGCGACGGAGAAGGCGACGATGACGGTCAGGCCCAGGGTGCGCCGAAGCGGACCGAAACGCCAGATGCTGCCCAGCGTGTGGGCCGGGGACGGGACCGTGCCGGGGTCGTGGAGTGGTGACTGCCGCGGGAGGGCGAGGACGGCCCCGGCCCCGGCGATCGCTGCCGTCGCGAGGGCCAGGGTCGCGACGAGTGGGCTGGAGGTTGCAGCGATCCAGGCGACCGCAGCCGGCCCCAGGGTCCCGCTGATGCCGTAGCTTGCGACGTCCCAGCTCTGCGCGCGCCGTTGGCTCTTTTGGGAGCGTCCGACGATGGATGGCAGGCGGCTGCTGACTCCGCCGGTGAGCATCGGGCCGAACATGCCGGAGAGGATCAGCAGCAGCGCGGGGACCACGGCCCAGGTGACCGGCAGCATGAGGCCGGCGACGCCGAGGAACGTCCCGTGGATGAGAGCGGAGGCGGCGATGATCTTCCGTCCGTCGCGGGCGGTGTCGAGGCGACGAGCGATGAACGGGCCGAGGAGGTGTGGGGCGGTGATTGACGCTCCGAGCAGGCCAGAGGCCCAGTCGGGCTGGCCGGAAGCGTGGGCGAGCAGGACGATCGCAACGACCGCGCCGCCGTCGGCGGAGCGCACGAGGGTCGCCGCGACGACGTACCGTGCCAGGCGGCCGGAAGCTCCGGAGGCTGCCGCCCCGGACTCGTGCTCATCCAAGGCCGAGCAGATTGACCACGGCAGCGACCTGTTCGCGCTGCTGGTGGGAGAGTCCCTGGATGGGCAGGGGGAGGCTCGGTCGTCTTGCCAGACCGAGCTGCTCGGCGATCGCTGCGACGACGCGCAGACTGCCGCCGAACTGCGCGAACAGATCCCACAGTGGCGCGAGTCGCTGGGACTCCGCGACGGCGTCGGCCGCCCGGCCCGCTTGTGCGGCGCGGGTGATCGCCATCGCCGGTGCTGGCAGAGTCCCTCCGATGACCGAGTACCAGGCCTCGCAGCCAGCGTTGAGCCCGGTCGCGGCGGAGGCGTCGCCGGAGACGCCGATGGTGACGTGCTCCGGGATGACGGCTCGGATTGCCGCGACGTGCTGCCGAGCGGCCTCGGGATCATTGGGGACGCCGGGGATCTTGATTGAGGCGATGCCGGGAAGCTCAGCGATGCGGCCGTAGAGCTCGTTGCTGAACTCGAAGTGCGTGGTGCCAGGATTGTCGTAGACGATGACCGGCAGGTCGGTCGCGGCGGTGACGGCGCGGAAGAGTTCGAAGACGTCGTCGTGGGTCAGGGGCTGGTAGGTCATCGGGGCCAGTAGCAGCCCGGCAGCGCCTGCCGCCTGGGCGGCCTCGGCGTTGGTGAGGACATGTGATGTGCGCAGTGCACCCACTCCGACGTGCACCGGGGTGTCGTCGGCGTGCTCGACCGCGAGTCGGGCGACGCGAGCGCGCTCCTTGGTCGTGAGATAGGCGTACGAGCCGGTCGAGCCGAGTGCGGTGATCGAGTCCACTCCGGTAGCAGCCAGGCGCTCGATGAGGCGGGCGAAGGCGCGGGCGTCGACCGTGTCGTCGTGTAGCGGGGTCAGGGGGAAGGCGGAGAGTCCGGTGAAGATGCTGGTCATGGATGCTCCTTCGTGCGGACGGCCGACGGTTACTTGATACCGCGTGGTCCGGTCATGTGCGGGGGCCGTAAACGGTGGTGAGGGCGGCGTCGAGGTCGGCGATGAGGTCCTTGGCGGATTCCAGGCCGACGGCGAGACGGATCAGTCCATGGTCGCCGAACGGCTCTCGGAAGCCGGCGGCGCGCTCTGGGGGGTAATGCTCGTATGCGATGAGGGTCTCGTCGTGGCCGAGTGAGACCGCCGAGGTGATCAAGCGCAGGTCGTCGATGAACTGGACCCTGTCCTGGTGGCTTCCGGCGATGGCGAAGGACACGATTCCGCCGTAGCCGCCGGTCAGCTGCACCGATGCCGACGCATGATGGGGATCGCCTGCGAGCCCCGGGTAGGCGACGAGATCGATGCGGGGGTCGGAGGCGAGGAACTCAGCGATGGCCTGCGCGTTCTCGCAGTGTCGCTGCAGGCGCAGAGGCAGCGTCAGTGATCCCCGCATGATCAGCCAGGCGTTGAACGGCGCGATCGCCCCGCCGACGTGGTGGAGTGCGCCGAATTTGATCTGGTCGACGAGATCACGGTCGCCGATGGCCACTCCGCCCATCGCGTCACCGTGTCCGTTGATGTATTTGGTGAGCGAGTGCATGACCAGGTCGGCCCCGTGATCGAGGGGGCGCATCAGCGGAGGCGGGGTGAAGGTCGAGTCCACGGTGAGCAGAGCTCCGGCGCCGTGCGCGATTCGGGCCAGGGCTGCGACGTCGGCGACCTTGGGATCAGGGTTACAGATGACCTCGGTGTGGATCAGTTTCGTGCTCGGCCGGATCACTGCTCGGACGGCGTCGAGGTCGGTGATGTCGACGAGGTCGACCTGGACGCCCATCTTCTTCGGCAACAGGGAGGTGAGCAGGTCAAAGGTTCCCATGTAGACGATGTCGGAGACGATGACGTGGTCTCCGGGGGCCAGGATTGTGAAGAACGCGCCGTGCAGCGCTGCCATCCCCGTCGTGAACACTGCGGCGGCCTCGCCGCGCTCGGCATGAGCGAGCTTGTCCTGCAGACCGAGCTGATTCACCCCCGACTCCCGGGTGTAGACCAGAAGATCGGGATCGTCCTCGGCCAGAGCAGTCGGATCCGCGGGAAGGCGATAGGAGTTCGCCATCGCGATCGGGGTGCGAATCGCGCCGGTCGTCTCATCGGGCCGGTTGCCGCCGTGGACGGCCCATGTGTCCCCAGTCAACGTCGCATGGTCATGTCTGTCAGGGCGAGGGACGTCCACAAAAGACTCTTCGGTACTCATGAAAGGTGTGTTCCCGGCGTTCGTTCGGACGTTGTCATGTCGGCTGCTCATGGAGCTTGGATCAGTCGTCGCGAATCGCGCACGTCGGGGCCGAGCTGAGTGAGGGCCTCGACCAGACTGTTCCCGGCCGCGGCCAACTCTTCGGTCGTAGCCGGGGCGAGGGCGTCGAGGATGAAAAACGCCGTCCGGGTGCCGTCGGTGAGTCCGGTGCGTCGGCCCTGACGCCAGTTCCAGCGTCGGCAGGTCACCCCGGCGTCGTCGCACCATACGACTTCGCCCGTGTCCGGATACTCGCGCACCATTTCTCCGTTCGCAGTCGTGTCGAAAGGTTCGTCGCCGTTGGCTCGGATCAGCCGGGCTGGCCCTTCGTACTCGTGGAAGTCCTCGCCGCCGAGTGGGATCTGGTGCAAGACGGAGATCGCGTTGTAGATGTCGGTGAGCGCGTTGATCCGTGGCAGGCCCTTCTCCGCACGCCGAGTGAGGGCCTCGAGGCTGTTGCGGGTGCGCTGCGGCTTCGCGCCGAACGCCCGGTACGCCTCCCGCCACGCGGCAATGTGGTCCAGCTCGTCCACCGGCGAGGCAGCGAGTAGCGCTCGCGCATGCGCCTCGGCCCGGTCGATCAGCTCGTCGACCGCCGAGGAGGACACTCGAGGATTGATCCCGCTCACCAGGACGAGAAGCGCGCGGTAGTCCGGGCGCAGCTCGAGCACGGCAGGGTCGACCTCGCACTCGGCGAGGAACGCGTCGAGTGCTTGGGTCTCAGTCATCGGTGGTCTCCGTTAGGTGGGCGTGTCCCACACCGGGCTCGTGGACGCAGAGCGTGAACCGGGCCGGGTCGTCGTTCGGGTTGGAATAGGAGTGCTCGGCATCGCCGTGAAACACCAGCGCGTCACCATCCGCGAGCACATGAGACCGCCCGTGGACCTCGACCGTGAGCGTGCCTTCCAAGACCTGGAGGAGCTCGCGGGTGCCGGCGGCATGGGCCTCGCTCTCATGGCGGTCACCGGGCGCGAGCGTCCAGTTCCACAGCTCGATAACCTCCGGCGGCTCCGTACTGGACACGAGCACGCCGCGCCCACCCTGCTCGCCGGTCCACAGCGCTGCACCCTGACCGGCGCGAGTCACCTTCGCTGCCTTCGGTGCCGGAGGCTCGACGAGGGCGGGCAGCGCCACCCCGAGAGCGTCGGAGAGCCGCAGCAGCGTGCCCACGCTCGGGTTAACAGCCCCCTGCTCGACACTGACGACCATGCGCCGGCTCACCCCCGCACTCTGGGCGAGCTGGTCAAGCGTCCAGCCGTGGGCAGCGCGTTCCTGCTTCAGTCTCGTGCCGATGGCGCGTGCCAGGCTCTCTGCTTTCACGTCCATAAGTGCATCATAGTGCACAACGAGGGCATCATCTGTGCCAGTCGGCGATGCTCACGTATCTACGTGGCGGAATCGTCCAGCTCGTTCGGGCCGGGTCGCCACCCGCACGCGGTGCCCGCTCAACCTGCGTGCCTCTCCGAGCTCCCTTTCGCTGGAACCTGGCTCTCAACGCCCGAATCGCACGCGCGAATACCCCGCACGACCAGCAAACCCGCTGATATCGCAACTGATGCGAACTCGCGCTGCTTGTTGTGAGCGGCGGTAATGATGCTCGGCCAGGCGGGTGAGACTGCGACTGGGCGGGCCGGTCTTGTCGGTCGTGGGTGCCACCATGCGACTGGACCACCGAGCGTGGATGTGGGGCCGCGGGGGAGCGATGGCATGCCGTTGACGACATACCTGACTGATCGGGATCTCGTACTCGATGCCACTCGAGACGAGAGCGACGTGGGCGGAGGCATGTCCTGGCAACAGGTGCGTGACGACGACACCTTGCCGATGAAATGCCGCGAGTGCGGTCGCGACATGCACCCTCGCGGCGGTGCGAACCGGGGCAAACGGCCCCACTTCGCGCATAACAAGGACTCGAGTCGGCCCACGTGCCCGGCCGAGAGCGAAACGCGCGAGCATCGGGAGCTGAAACGACGCTGCGCCGAGTGGGCTCGACGACCGGGGTGGCACGCCGCCCTGGAAGTCACCAGCCCCACCAAGGACTGGCGTGCCGACGTTCTGGCCACCGATCCGCAATCGCAGCGTCGTGTCGCGTTCGAGATCCAGCTCAGCCCCCAGACCGAGGAGGGTGCCCGACACCGCAGCAGGCGCTACCGGGAGGCGGGGATCGAGTGCGTGTGGATCGTCAAAGGACATCAACGCCCGTGGTTCCGAACCCATGGCGCGCTCGTTGTCACCGGGCCCACAGCCTCGGCGGGCTCGCAGGAGCGTGACTGGACGGTGGTCGACGGGTGCCAGCGCTACATCGGGACCGAGGAGGGCGGAATCTGGTGCCCGGTTACGTCCGTGCCGTTGTCTCAGGTGGTGTACTCCATCGCGCGCGGGCAGGTAGTGCCCTCCCGCAGAGACCCGTATCTCGACAGCGGCGAGTGGTGGTGGATCCGAGCCGATCGCCGGCAGCACTGGACAGATCCCGTCGCACAACCAAGCAAACCCCCACGCCGCCAGCCGAAGCGGAAGCCGACCTCGCGAGACACCCGGCCACGCACCCAGACCGCCCGCTCAACTGGAGCACTCCACGCTCGTTCCTCGTCCCCGCGGACGCCCGCCACGCCGTCACCGACTACCGCCGCGTCGGTCAAGACGGATCCGCCACCGGCGCCGTCACCACCCGAGCCGCCGACGACCCCCACCCCGGAGCCTCCGGCCGTAGAACACACGAAACCGCAGGCCAACCCACACAAGCGTGTGCCCACCCCGCCCCGCGATCTGACACTTCGTGAAAGCCTCGCCGACGCGCTGGGCGGTCCCTGGCCAGCCCGCCGGTACGGCAGCGCCGCTATCTGTGCCCTCTTCCTCGGCCTGATCGCCGCCGCAGTCAGCGCTGGTGTCACCAACGCCGCCCTGACCGAGTTTGCCCTCTGGGTGGCCGGCACCTGGGGTGCCGTGATCCTGCTGGGCGTTCTGATCTCGGGTGTACGTCGGTATCGCTAGCGTCGATGTTCAGGAAGGGCGCTCACCGCTGACCTGCGGGTTACCCCTCCGGCAGGACAAAGTCCGGCGATGACGCCACTCGGGTGGCTCTCAAGACCTGGGCGAGCGTCGAGAGCGCTTCGAAGACGCCGAGGGTTTCGCTGAGGAACTCCAGGTAAGTCATCCCTGTGGGGTCTTCATCGCTGACAACCCGGCCCGTCTGAAGATCGTGGTGCGCCGTGGCGTGCCCGATCGTGTTGCGTCGACGGTTGTCGAGCAGAACCGCGAACGACTCCCAGCCGGGCACCTGCTCCACGTAAGCGATCTTGTACGCGCTGGGCAGCTTGTCGAATTTCTCGAGGCTCTTGGGGCGCTTTTTCACGGGCACGCTCTCGGGGTGGACGTCCCCGAAGTCATCGGGACCGCCACGCTTCACAGTGTTCTGAGCTGCCACCAACGGCCACAGGCACTTGCAAGCGAGCTCGAATCCTTGCTGGTAAAGGTCCCTCACCGTCGAGAACTCGTCCCGGAACAGCACCAGCTCCTCGAAGGCCCTCTTCTCTTTTGCACCGATGAACCGGCCGAGCAGACCCATCTCCCACGACTCGTGCCGCTCTACAAAGCGGTTGAGCTCGGTGAACAGATCTCGTTCCAGCACGGCAGACGTCTCCCCCTTACGTCGGAAGGCCCTGAGGTGGTCCGCGTGCCGGTCCATCGCTGCGGTGTGCTTCCGCGCGAAGCGGTCGAGCACTTTCGCGTTGGAGTTGCCCGTGTTTCCCGTGATCATCGTCGTGGCCATCGCCAGCGCCTGGTACGCGACGCTGGTCCGTTCGTGGCTCGTGTGCGGCTCCCACTCAAGCCCGAGCTGCTTCTGCGCGATGCGAGTGAACATCTCGGCATTGCCCTGGAGGTAGTACTGAAACAGCATCCGGATCCGGGGCCACAGGTCCCGGCAGGCGTCGAGAGCCTGGTGGCGCTCCGACCTGAACTCGCGAAAGACGTCGTCGCCGAGGATCTGCAGGAGTGTGAACGTGGGGAATGCCCCGGTGGGATCGAACGAGTCCGCCCCGTAGAACGACGGCACGAACGGATTGACGGTTATGACCGGCACGTCGTCCGGTTCGGGCTCGTGGCTGTTCAGTACCTCGCAGTCGATATCGAGTCGGTGGGTCGAGAGCTCGGTGCCTGACATCGAGCCTTGAATCGGCAGGTGGCACAGGGGGGCACGGTAGGTAGAAGCGAGTCCCGCCGGTCGGCTCCACCCCGAGCCGAGCGACAAACATCTCCTCACAACCGGGACATCTGAGGTGATATCGGGAGATCATGGATCCAGATTATCGACGGTCCGTGTGCCTACCACTCGAAGCCGCCGACTATCCAATGAAGCTGCGGGCCCGAGGCGTCGAGACACACTTGATCTGTCGGCACGGGTAATCCAGTGGTCATCGCAGGGCGTCCTGACACGGGTCGGCGGCCGGGTGATAATCCGCTGTATCACCCGGCGACCCTGTCGGGGCTCGCCGCTACGGTTCCGCCCATGACCGAGCCTGACGAACGCCCCGAACCGGACCCGCTGGCGCCGTACCCCACCCTCGCTGAGCGGGACGCCGGCACACCACCCGAACCCGAGCTCTACGAAGGCGTCCCACCCCACATGCAGAAGCACCTCTCCGACTGGGTTGGGCGATTCCTACAGGATATCGAGGGGCTGGCCGAGAGGGTCACTGCACGAATGAGGATGCACTGGACGGCGAGAGTCACGCCGCTTTCTGGCGGTGCCCGTTTGCTGACCAGTCGAGAAGCGATCATGCGCGTTGTCAACGGTCGTACCGACGGCATCGACTCGCACCGTCCGCTCGAGCCGCTGACTGCCGTCGATGCGGCGATCAAGTTGCATCCCTACTGGGATACGGACGACGAGTACGACCTGGTCGAGTGGGAGGGCGAGCTCGAGTAGTTACAGAATCTCCTCCAGGACTGCGGTTCGGCTTGGTATCTCGATGGTGAGCTACGGGGGCTGTATCGGCGGGTGGATCCCACGGTCACCGAGGCCTGGCGTCGTACACGCGAGTTGGCCGAGAAGGCGGGGCGGGTCAAAGCGTCGGAGAACTTGGCAGAGGCGTGGCGCGAGCTCTACGGCCAGCATCCGGACCCGAGCGCCAGCTACTCGGCGGCGGTGAAAGCGGTCGAGAACGCCGCGCTCGACGTGGTGTTCCCGAACCGCCAGCCAGGCCAGTTGAAGACCATCCACGCGGCGAGCCGGGAACTGCGCAAGCATCCGGGTCGCTGGCGGTTTGTCCTGCGGGAAGCCGAGACGGTGCCGGTGGGGCAGGGGTCGACCGAGGTCGTGACCACGATGCTGGACCGGTTTCTGCGCGGCGAGACCGATCGGCACGCGGACGACGAGAACCGGGCGAGCGAGCCAGCCGAGGCAGCCGCGGCGCTGCACCTGGCGGTTGTGTTGGTGCAGTGGTTCGTCACCGGTGCCGTTCAACCGAAGGACTCGGCGTGAGCGCCGAGTTGATCCGTCCTGAGGCGTCGTCGCGAGGGCGAGCACTGACCTCGGCACGGTCTCGGTGGCCGGCGAGTTGGTCGAACGGGCCCATGCCGAGCGCGCCGAGCTGGCCGGGTTGCCGCAGCGGGAACAGGTGCTGCTGGCGGCGTGGCTGGCCTCGTTGCGGTCGCGGCGTATGCGCCGGGCCTACAGCGGGGACCTGCTGTCCTGGCTGGCGTGGCTGGGCGAGCGCGAGGTGGACGTGCTCTCGGCGGGGCGTGTGCACGTGGACTTGTGTGTGCGAACAGGAAGTCACGGGCGGCGTCGACGATGTGCCGGCGACTGTCGGCGCTGTCGTCGTTCTACCGGTACGCGGCCGCGGCCGGCCTTGAGGGATGGCGCCGGTTGTCCGGGCCGCTCGTGGCCACTGCCAGCGGCGACCGGCTGCGGCAGAACCACCTGTGGGAACTGGTGCGCCGGCTGGCCCGCACCGCTGGGATCGACGTGTGGGACCAGCTCTCGGCCCACAGCCTGCGCCACACCGCCATCACCCTGGCCCTGGATGGCGCGGCGAACATCCGGGACGTGCAGGACTGGGCCGGCCACCGACCACGCCCGCGGCAGCCTCGACCGCAGCCCGGTCCACACCCTGGCCAGCTACCTCGGCTGACTGTTGACCTCCAAGCCGATCTGGGAAGCCATCACGACCCGGGTTCGGACGGGGAGGCTGCGTTCCGTGCAGTGATGCGGTCGGTGAGTTCGATTGTGGCGAGGTACCACCAGAACAACCAGTCGAGGAAGGCCTCGTCATAGCTACTTTGCTGGTTGGCATTCTGGTGGCGCAGGTTGAAGTTGTTGGCGATCTGGAACAAGGCCTGCTCGTCCTTGGCGATCAACTGCTGCTTGATAAACTGCCGGCGTTCTTCCAGGATCTGGCAGAGAACCACCACGGCCGAGCGTTTCGTGTGTCTGTCGGCGTCGCGGGCACGGAAGGTCGAGATGGCGTGGCGAAGCTGGTCACCTACTTCGCTCTCACTGGAGCTCATGGCCTGGAGGAGTTCACTACGCTCGTCGCCGGGTGCGGTGACCATGCGGCCGATGTCGTCTCCATCTTCTGCGAGGCGTAGACCGATGTCGCTACGGTCCAGTAGCTGATTCACGCGCCAGCGGTAGACGGCGCGACCGGACTCGATGGAGAAGTGGCTGTGGTGCCACCCGCAGCCGGCGTAGTTGTGGAGATGACGTCTACTGGGGCGGGCGACCAAGTCGTGCAACACCTCGACGACGTCGCAGAACAAGTCGAGGTCGGTCGCCAGGTTCTCAGATTGTAGCGGCCACACTCCGGGGGCACCGATCTCATGCTCGATGACCGCAGACGGGTCGGTTGTGGCGGGAGCGTCGACGCAGTCTTTTTCGAAGCTCTTCTCGAAGTAACCACGGTCGTCGAGCTCCTGAATCAGCGCAACGAACTGTCGGATCGTTGCGGATTGGCGTGCCAACCGTGCCGGTGTGCCATGTTGTCGTTGTGACCAGTAGGCCCTGCGATGTTGAGGACCTTCGTGGAGATGCTCCGCGTTCTGCAGGAGGTCGCGAAGGAACCGGTGCTTGTTGTTGAGCTTGTTGCTGTCTCTGTACGAGGGCGACCATGTATCGGCGGTGGGCTCGTCGGCGAGATCGCGGAACTCGCTACGGGGGCCGCTGCTCGCGTCACCAACGAAGGCGTCTTCCAGTAGTAGCTCGCAGCGGTCGTCCCAGTCGTGTAGCTGTCGCCTGTTGAGCAGGCTGGATGCTTCCTGCACGAACAGCCATCGTGGCCAGCGCAGCTGATAGTCGGTATCGGTGAAATGGGAACGCACAGCAGCATCATCTCTCGGTTCGCTGCGACGATGGCGGCGAGGTTGGCGGCGGTGTGGCCGGCCACATGCGCCGTGCACGTCCGCGCACCCGCGCCTGCAGCCTCGCCCTTTGGCGACGTCCTGATGTTCGGTCTGGATCCGGTAGGCGCCAGCGTGGTGTGCGGCGTGACGTACCGCGGCGAGCACGGCGAAGCGGACGACAGCATGCTCATGCTCGAGTCCTTCCTGAGACCACGGTCGTCGGCTACCACCGCGACCGTCGCCCCGGACCCGTAGCCTGTGGTCGTGGCTGAGGAACGTGGCGCATGGCAGACCTTCGGTGAGCGGCTGGTCTACGACAACCGGTGGGTGCGACTGGGCTTGACCGACGTGCAGGCTCCGAACGGGGAGCGCTGGGAGTATCACGTCGTCCACCTGGCGCGGATCGCGATCGCGCTCGTGATCAACGACCGCGACGAGGCGCTGATGCTCTGGCGGTATCGGTTCGCGACCCGGCAATGGGGGTACGAGCTGCTCGGCGGGCTCGTCGACGACGGCGAGGACTCAGCTGGGACCGCGGCTCGGGAGGCCGCGGAGGAGAGCGGCTGGAAGCCGACCGGCGAGGGCGAACACCTCGTGAGCTTCGAACCGCTGCCCGGCCAGGTCACCGCTCCGGTCGACGTCCATGTCTGGCACGGGGCCGAGCACATCGGCGACCCGACGGACACCGAGGAGGTCGGCACCGTCGAGTGGGTGCCGCTGTCGCGCGTCAACGAGCTCGCGCGGCGGCAGGAGCTGCTGGGATCCGGCACGTTGGTGGCGCTGCTGTACTACCTGAACTCACGACGCGCGTGACCGGCTCGTCGGCAGGACCAGGCCGCTGAGCCTGCGCAGGTGGCGATCCGAGCGGATCTGCTTGCCGAGGGTGCGCGCCTGCCTGGCATAGGTTTGGGCCTCGTCACGGTTGCCTGCCGCAGCGTGCGCGTAGGCGAGGTCGACCATCATGCCCACGCGGGCACGCACGAACGCCTTGGGCAGGCGCGGCAGGGCGGCGGCGAGCTGGTCCACCGCTCCGAGGTCGCCCACCTTGGCGAGCGCGTTCCCGCGCCAACGATCGAGGTGCGAGTCACCGAGGAACAGGAACGGCAGCGCCGGGTCCTGCGGGTCGTTGGGCAACAGGCGGGTCGCATCGTCGAAGGCCGTCAGTGCCGCGTCCGACTGGCCGAACGCGGCGAATCCCTCGCCCGCTGCCGCCGACAGCCATGCCTGCAACAACGGTGATACGTGATCGGCGCCGAGTGCTCGGGCATGTTCCAACTGCTCGACCGCGTGGCGGGTCTCGTCGATGTCGATGAGGACGAACGCTTGCTCGGCAAACGCATGCGCGAGCATGGCGGTCGAGCCTGCCTCGCGTGCGGCATCCTTCGCACGTTCGTAGTGGTCCCATGCCTGGCTCACGGCGTTGCGGTCGAGCGAGACCCAGCCGGCCAACGTCGATGCCTCGGTGAGGACGCCCGCGAGCGCCTTACGTTGGCCACGGGCGGTGCTGTGCCGGAGCAGTCCAGTTATCTGGTCGATGAGGTGCTGCAACTGCTCCAGCAGGAGGACACCGCCGAATTGCCTGTCGGCACGGCGTGCGTTGTCGACCTGCTGACGGAAGGCCTCGACCGCGCCCTCGTCGACGGTGCGCGCCAGCGCGAGTCGAGAACGTAGCTCGCCGACTTCGTTGTCATCCTCGTCGTCCGGGAAGCCGAGATCGCTGTTCCTGCGGCCGTAGATCTCGCGGAACAGACGCCGGTACGGCTCACTGACCGTGGCGTGACCGTTCTCCCACAGGGACAGCCGCGTCTTGAGGCTGCTTGCTTCCATGATGGGAATGCCGCGCTTGTCGGCGCAACGGATCAACAGGTCGATGACCTCGGCTGCTTTCAGTCCGAGTTCGGCCTTCCGAACCCGCTGCAATTTCGTCGCATAACTCATCGCCGATAACCCCTCTGACCAGGGAATTTATCGCGGGTTAATGGCTCGGAAGTTAACCAGCGCCACCTGCGCAGAGGGCTTTTCCTGGCGTTTTCTTGGGTCATGAACAACGCAGACCTCAACCGGCGCAGGGCAGCCATCGCGGACCTACCGGGGACGTCGACTCGGCGGCGGGACGTCGCGGGTACCGGCCTTGGTGAGTTCGTCCAGGCGCGCGGTGATCTCGTCGAGCCGGCCCTCGATCGCACCCAGGCGGGACAGGATCTTGTCGGTGGCGTCATCACCGGTTTCGCCCGGTGCCAACGGTTTTCGGCCGGCGAGGACGGCCGCGAGATGACCGGGGTGCCACTCCAGCGCCAGCGACAGTGCCTCCAGGGTGCGGGCGCTACGGCGGCGTTCGACGGTGCGGTGCTGGATCTCCCGCACGATCGCCTGAGACACGTGGGAGCGATCGGCGAGATCGCGTTGGCGCAACCCGAGCTCGTTCATGCGCTCGTTGATCGCCCGCGCGACAGCCGTCCAGTCCTCGGTCACCAATTCCTCCGTGGTCCGCCTCGGCGCCGAGATTAGCGCTTCATTGCGGTTTCGTGCCCCTGGCTCGCGCGAACTGGCCCATTCTGTCGTCATTTAAGCTGAAATCAGCTCAAATTCACGCTGAAATCCTTCTAAGGAATTCGTTCATGGATACCCCCATGCCGAATGCCGGTGCGCCGGTGTTCTACACAGTCCGAGAGGCGGCGCTGATCGTGCGCGTCGACCCGTCCACCCTCTACCGGGCCATCCGCGAGGACGCCTTCCCCGCGGTCCGTGTCCGCTACCGCTACGTCATCCCGGCGGCGGCGCTCGAACAGCTCGTCACCGCCGCCGCTGAGTCCGGGCAGTGCGTCGATCCGGCGCGCATGATCGCCGAACGTCGGACCGCTCGGGAGATCGCCCGCCTCAACGGGGGTGACGCCCGATGAACCAGGACGACTACGACAAGCTGGCCGCGGACCTCGACTACCTGGCCGACGTACCTGACGAGGTCCTCCGCAGCATCGTCAGGTGGGACGGCCTGTGCTTCTGGGCCTTCGACCGTGAGCTCCTTCCGGATCTCACCGGTGCGGCCGACCCCGACCGGGCGCTCGCCTCGTGGGCGTGCGCGGGGTGCCCCGTCATTCAGGAATGCCTCGAACTCGAGCTGCGCGAGGCCGGTGAGGACACGCTCGGGATCTGGGGCGCCCTCTCCGATACCGATCGCCGTCGTGTGCACCGCGTCTGGAAGTGGCGGCACGTCAACCGGGGCGTCTGGGGAGGTGACGACGAATGACGATCGACCTCACTCCCGAGCAGGTTCTCGCAGGTGCGGGTGTACTGCTGGCACTGGCGCTCGTGTGGCGGGCCGGTAGGGCCCGCGCGCGGAAGGCGGCCGAGAAGGCACGTGCGGGAGCCCGGGTGGTGTCGCTGGTCGGACGTGTCGGCCTCATGGCGGCCGCGTTCGTCGGCGTGCAGTGGCTCGTCATCACCAACCCCGGCAACACGACGCTGCTGATCGTGGTGCTCGCGCTGCCGGACCTGCTGGCGGCATACGTGCTCACCCGCACGCTGACGGTCACGTCGCTGGACACGACCACCAGGCGGAGTGATCGGCGATGAGTGGGGACGGATCGAACCGGGTGGCCGCCGACGGGCGGCCACCCGGCCCTGCCCGGAAGGCCGACGTGCTCGTCCGTGACGCGGCGGACGCTGCCGAGCTGCGTGCCCACCAGACCGATCCGGATGTCGTCGCACTCCGGGTCGAGCGGGTGCGTACGCAGGTGGATCGGTTGTGCTGGGCCGGTATCGTGCTGGGGCTGGCGTTCACGATGACGAATGTCCAGTCGTTCGCAGCCGGCGACGCACCCGCGTGGTCGCTGCCGTGGCTTGCGGCGTGGTTGCTCGATCCGACGGTGTCCCTCGTGCTCCTCGCGATCCTGCGCGCCGAACAGGTGACCGCTCGATACCAGATCGCCACCGGGCCGTGGGTGCGCCGGGCGAAGTGGTTCACGCTGTCGGCAACCTATGTCATGAACACCTGGGAGGCGTACGCGAACGGTTCTCCGGCGGGCATCGTCCTGCACTCGGTGCCGCCGCTGCTGGTGTTCGTGGCCGCCGAAGCCGTAACAGACCTGCGCGACAAGCTGACCGACGCCGTGAACGCGGCGGTATGCGAGGCCAGACGGGAAGGCGATCGGCCCCCGCGTCCTGTCGCCACGGAGGCCCGCAAACCGGCGCGTCGCAAGCTGTTCAACGACTACCTCGACGAGGCACGGCAGGCATGGACGCCGGAGGTCGTCATCACTCCGGCGTGGATCCGTGAGGCGACCGGATGTTCGCGCGGATTGTCGTCGCGTCTCGCCGAAGCCCTCGCCGCGGAGATCGTGTCGGGAGGTGACCGGCCATGAACGACGACGCGGATTCCGTGAACGTCGGCTCAGAGGTGGCACCGGACCGTTCACGGGATGTCGACAGAGCGATCCTCGACGGCGAACTCGTGGAGGATCAGCCTTTCCCGTCCGTCCGGCTGCCGTGGTGGTTGCGGTTGAAGCGGTGGTGGCAGGCATCCCCGCGGGTACCGGTGAGCCTGAAGACGCGCGAGCAGGCGAAACAGCTCGTGAAGGACTGGATCACCGTGGTGCTGCGCTCGCCGTGGCGGCTGCTGCGGGCGGTGGGCCGCGGTGTGGTGACCGGCTTTCGCCTGTGGCGGAGGTGGGTCACCGTGCGGGACTACCGCGAGGCGGCCGAGGAATCCCGGAAGCTCGCCGACAAGTTCACGGAGATCCGTGAACTGACGTTGTTCCGGTGGAAGGTGACCGGTGCGGTATCCGTTGCGGCGGGTGTCCTCATCGCCGTGGCCGCATACGTGTGGGGTGAGGTTCCACTGTGGACCATCGGCGGTGTCGCATGTGTGGCATTGGCGGTACTCGGCCGACGTAAGGACGGCCAGCCGGGACGTAAACCGTCGTTGTCCGGTTCGCGTGCGCTGACGTGGACGATGGATCCGCAGATCCTCGTCGACGCGTTCCGCGATGCCAAGCTGCTCGGCAAGGACGAGTCCCTACGTCTGGTGCAGCGGGCCTCTCGGGTGGGCGATGGCTGGTCTGTGACGGTCGACCTGCCGGCCACCCGCAAGGCGGCGGACGTGGTGAAGCACCGGGAGGCGTTGGCCTCGGCGCTGGCAGTGGACGAGATCCAGCTGATGGTTGAACGCGTGCGCGGCAACGGTGGACACGCTGGTCGGGTGGCGATGTGGGTCGCCGATGAGGACCCGTATGCCAAGCCGCCGTTGCGCACGCCGCTGGTGAACCTGCAGCACTGGGATGCCTGGAAGCCGGTGCCGTTCGGGCGGGATGCACGGGATCGCAAGATCGACCTGCCGCTGGTGTGGACGTCGTTGCTGGTCGGTGCCATCCCGAGGCAGGGAAAGACGTTCGCCACGCGGTTGGCAGCGGCCGGGCTGATCCTCGACCCGCACACGCGGCTGTACGTGGCGGATTTCAAGGCCGGCAAGGACTGGATGGCGGCTGAACAGGTGGCTCACCGCTTCCTGTCCGGCGACGATGCCGAGCACATCGTAGCGCTGAAGGACTGGCTGGTGGAGCTGGTGGCCGAGGTGCAGGACCGGTATCGGCGGATGCGTGACCTCGACGACGAGGTCTGTCCGGAGTCGAAGGTGACACCGGCGATGTCGCGGGACACGGCGTTGAACATGCCGATCACGGCGCTCTTCATCGACGAGGTGCAGGTGCCGCTCGAGGACCGGACACCCATCGAGGTGCAGGGCAAGAACGTGCCGGCAGGGGAGTACATCGGCGAGCTGCTGACTTGGTTGGCGAAGAAGGCTCCGGCCGCGGGCATCGTTCTGGTTCTCGCCACACAGCGGCCGGATTCGAAGACGATCCCGTCGGGACTGCGGGCCGTGCTCGGGTCACGCTTCGCGTTGCGTGTCATGGATTGGAGGGACAGCAACATCGTGCTGGGCGAGCAGATGAACACGCGCGGCCACGACAGCAGCCGGCTGCTTCCCTCGCACAAGGGCGTGGGCATCCTGCGTCCCGACGGCGAGACCGAGGCGGGGGCGGACGTGCTCGCGATGACGGTGCGGACGTACTACATGCCGGGGGAAGACTGGCAGGAGATCTGCCGTCGCGGGCGTACGCTGCGGCAGGCTGCGGGGACGCTGACGGGACATGCGACAGGGGAGGGCACGGCGGTCCGGGTGGACCCTGCGGCCGAGGCGAAGGCCATCGGTTCCGGGGCCAGGGTTGCGGCGGAGCTGCCGGAGCCGCTCTCGGAGGTGTTGGAGTACGTCGACGAGCACGCAGGGGAGCGGGAGTTCATCCCCACGGCGGAGCTCGTGGACGCACTCGACGTCGACCCGAACGCCTTCGGCCGGCAGATGACGGAGTTGGGCTGCTCGTCGGAGCGACGACGAGTCCCGGCGGAGGACGGCGAGGTGCGGCAGGTTCGTGGATACGTGGTCGCCGATTTGAGGCGAGTGGCAGAGCTGCAGCGTGACGGCGGTGATCTGTGATGCCGTCACAGGCGTCCTGGGCGTCACGGCTCGTGTAACGCCCAGGACGTGCATTCTACCTGCGGAAACAGCGTCGGTGACGGCTGTGACGCCACCATCCGGAGGCGTCACGACCGCGCCTGCGAGGTCCTGGAGTCGGGTTCTCAAGAGGCGATGGCTGATCGCCGTCACACCGTGGCCAGGGGTTGTTCATCAGGATGCCGAGGAGTCGGGTGACCTCGTCGAGCTGTCGTTCGATGGCGGCCAGGCGGCGCGTGACCTCGTCGTTCAAGTCTGCTGCACCTCGAGCTGTGGGCGCGGAACGGACCGGAGACACGGTTCGCAGGGCATGCCGCGCGGCCCTTCGAGTAGTTCGAGCTGCTCGCGGTTGAACGACACCCCACACAGGGCAACGAGTCGCGTGGGAATGCCGGTCTGCGCCGGAAACACGTGACACATCCGCCGCGTCTCGCCGACGACACCCGGCAACGGGCGTCCGAGGTAGTACGCGCTATTCATGACGTGCACCCCGCTCGTCGCGACCTGCGCATGAGACGGCTGATCATCAACCGTCGCCGTCGGCCGCGTCGCGGCTCGGGTCGAACGGGAGTCGCATGGGCGGTCCAGAGCTGTTCGCAGGCCGGGCACCGGGGCGCGGGTGGTAGGAGCATCGACCCCGGGTGCACCGCTCGTCCGCACAGCGCGTCGTAGACACCGGTCCGCTGTCGGACTCCGTCGGCGAACGCCTCGTCGGTGACCGCGTGCTGCTGCCGGTCGATCTCGCACCGGTGCCAGACGACGTACAGCCGGGACCGGTCCTGTGTGGCTGATTCTTTCAAGCCGC
Source organism: Prauserella salsuginis (assembly GCF_024648885.1). Taxonomy (GTDB): domain Bacteria; phylum Actinomycetota; class Actinomycetes; order Mycobacteriales; family Pseudonocardiaceae; genus Prauserella; species Prauserella salsuginis. The sequence goes on from NZ_JANBBF010000012.1 coordinate 35,989, forward strand.
TCACCTTCATGGCTGGGAGCAACGGGATGTGTAAGACTGAAATCAGCCTGATGTCAGCTCGACCGACATTGCTACGACAGGAACCCGACACGAGGCCGACATATGGAGACCAGTAGCTCCGGCGAAGCACGGAAGCCGAGGACCGTGCTCGAACAGCAGATCCGTGACGTGCGGAAGATGACGTTGCAGGAGTTCGCCGACTATGCGGACGGCTTCGCGCGGCAGCATGACGAGCCGGGCACGCTGAGTCTCCGTCATCTGGAGCGCCTGGTGTCGGGCCGCGGCCCGGGTGGACAGCCGCTGGGCAAGGTGCGTCCGGCGACGCGCCGGCTGCTGGAACGCATCTTCGAGCTGCCGATCGCGGAGCTTCTCAGCCCTCCGGGTATTGATCGCCAGGAAGTTGCGTCGGCGGACGAACTCCGGGACCGCCTGGGCAGTGCTGCACGTGTGGACGACGAGGTGGTTGGTCTGTTGCACGAGCAACTGTGGACGATTCGGCGCCTCGATCGCCAGCTCGGTGTGGTCGTGGCGCACCAGGAGACTGTGGTGAAGGCAGAGCAGGTCGCGAGCCTGCTACGGCACAGCCTGATGCCGAGCCGTCGAGAGGCGTTGGCGAAGCTGCTGTCGGAGGTATGCACGCTTGCGGGCTGGCAGTCCTTGGACGCCGGCCGGGTGTCGGAGGCGTGGCACTACTACGACCAGGCGATCAGCGCCGCCCGTGAATCAGGCGACCCGGGATACGAGGCACATGCCAGGGCTGAGCAGGCGACGGTACTGGTGGATGTTGGCCGTACGCGGGATGCTGTGGAGCTCCTTGGCGACCTGCGGACTCACGCGTTGCCGGCGAGCTTGCGTGCGTGGCTGGCAGCGACACGAGGAGAAGTTCTCGCGGCAGCGCAGGAGGGGACTGAGTGTCGCCGCACATTCGACGAGGCCGAGGCCGCGTTGCGTGCGTTCGAGGTGAACGAGGGTCCGTATGTGGCACTCGACGAGGTCCACTTGGCCCGCTGGCGCGGCCATGCCATGGCGCGCCTCGGCGACTCCGATGCCAGCGACGTCCTCGTTTCGGCGTTAGGACGTTTGGACCCGAGCTTTATACGTGCCGAGACATCCTTGCGTGTAGACCTTGCGCTCGCACTTCTTCGGCAGAAAGAGACGCGCAACGCGGCGGAGCATGCGCGCCGAGCTCGGGTACTGGCGAGGGAGATCGGTTCCATCCGCCAGCAAAGGCGGCTGGCTACTCGTACGCCGCCCGTCTGAGCATGATCGCCAGAAGCGCGAAGGTTGGCGTTCAGAGGCGCCTACCTGTCGTCTGCTCGTCCTGGGGGTCGCAACTGCGACCTAGCGATTAAAAGGCTGACGCATTGAGTCTTCGGGCGTTCTGAACAGCGATTTCAGTGCCGCTGCTGTCGCGCCACAGCTCGCCGGAGCCGCGGTTGTCACCCGTTCGCACCACGACTCGCACCACGCTGGTATCGCCACTTGATAGGTCCAGGGGTGTGTTCTCGGGTCTCGGATTAGCGCATCGGTTCGACGGCGGCAGCTGCTGCGTCTCGCCATATCGAACAGGACGAGCTCTGTACTACGAAGCTGGCGCTTAGCGGCTTCGATGCTCACCTCCGAGCACATCAGCGTCGACGGTGGATGCATGTCCGGTTGCCGGGGGCGCCGGCGCGCGGTGCTCAGCGCTCCTGATCGAGGAACGGGGCGACCGCGGATCGCACCACCCGCCGATCCGCGGCTGGCCAGTGTGGCAGTGCGCAGCCCGCGCTCACGGACGGATACCGTGGTGCCGTGGCGGAACCAACCGGAGTGGGCGTTCTCGATCGCGTGGTCGCGATTCTCGACACCGTCGAGACGGGGCCGGTCAGTGCGAGCGACCTGGCGCGTGCACTCGGGCTGTCGGTGCCGACCGCGCACCGCATCGTCACGGCCATGGTCAAGCACGGGCTGCTGCAGCGTGATGCGGACGGGCGCCACCACATCGGCCCCCGGTTCGCCTCCTCGGCCCTGACCACCACGGCCATGCCGCTGCTGGAAGAGATCCGGGACCGCACTGGTGAGACGGCCCAGCTGTGGGTGCGACGCGGCGACGACCGGCTGTGTACGGCGAGCGCCGATTCCCGCGAGGAGCTCCGTGCAACCGTCCCGGTCGGGACGCTGCTGCCGATCAGCGCCGCCGGGTCCGCGGCGCGCGTGCTGACGGCGGATCCCCCGGATCCCGATCACCCAGGGCGGCGCTGGTTCGAGAGCGTCTCCGAACGCACTCCCGGGCTGTGCTCGGTGAGCGTCGGCGTGCGCTATCGCGGGGGCATTATCGCCGCAGTGTGCCTGTCGGCACCGGTCTTCCGCGTCGGGGAGGACGGTCCAGGCGCCGAGTACGGCTCGCTCGTCGAAACCGCCGCCGACCAGTTCGAAGCGGCGTTGCGTTACCGCTGACCGCGGTCCACCCCTTGTCCTCCAGGGCGCTCCGGCTTATCGTGTTTATTGTTAATTGAGATTATTTCTCATTATTCGATAAACGAGGAGCTGCACTGTGACGGACGCTCCATTGACCGGGATCCGGGTCCTCGAGCTGGGCAACTTCATCGCCGCCCCGTTCGCCACCCGTCTCTTCGCCGACTTCGGCGCCGAAGTGATCAAGATCGAGCGGCCTGGCACCGGCGACGAGCTGCGAGGATGGCGACGCGCCCGTGGTGACACGTCGATGATGTTCCACACCATCGCGCGCAACAAGAAGTCCGCCACCGTCGATCTGCGCAGCGACGAGGGCCGCGAGCTCGTCCTCGACCTGGTTCGTCACTGCGACGTTGTCGTCGAGAACTTCCGCCCCGGAACCCTCGAACGCTGGGGAATCGGACCCGAGGAACTCACCAAGGTCAACCCGGCCGTGGTTCTCGTGCGCATATCCGGCTACGGGCAGACCGGGCCGTACCGCGACCGCGCGGGATTTGGCGGAGTCGCCGAGGCGTTCGGCGGCCTACGGCACGTCACCGGGCATCCCGACCGGCCACCGGTCCGCCCGGCCGCACCCATCGCGGACAGCGCCGCCGGTCTCTACGGAGCCGTCGGGGCGCTGATGCTCCTGCTGGCCCGGGCCCGCGGGCGGCCACACGAGGGGCCTCAGGTCGTCGATGTCGCGCTCTACGAATCGGTGTTCATGATGATGGAGTCGCTGATCCCCGACCTCGACGCCTACGGCACAGTGCGCGAGCGCACCGCGGGCAACCTCCCCGGCGTCGTCCCCAGCGGCGTCTACCCGTGCGCCGACGACGGATCGGTGATGATCGCCGGCAACTCCCACGGAGCCTTCACCCGGCTGATGAGCGCCATCGGCCGCGAGGACCTCGCCGGCGACCCCGGCCTCGCCGACGGCGACTCCCGCTACGCCAGGGAGACCGAACTCGACGGCGCCATCACCGCGTGGACCTCACGCCACACCGCAACGGAGGCCGTGCGCATCCTCGGTGAGGCCGGGGTGCCGTGCGGGCCCGTCCACGACGCCCGGGCCATCGCCGCCGACGAGCAGTACCGCGCTCGCGACATGCTCCGGCCGATCAAGGTCTCCATCGAGGGCGAGGCCGAGGAGATCCGCTTCCCCGGTGTCGTACCCCGCATCCCCGGAGCACCCGGTGATGTCCGGTCCGCAGGGCCCGCGATCGGCGAGCACACCGACCAGGTGCTCGGCGAGCTGCTCGGCCTTTCTGCCACACAACTCGCCGAGTACCACGCCAGGAAGGTGGTGTGAGAAGTGAACAATCCGAACGTCGTCCTCACCGACGTCGTCCTGCGCGACGGGTTGCAGGACGAGCCCGTGGTCGTACCCGTCGCCGACCGCGCGGCCATCGCCGAAGCCCTCGTCGCCGCGGGCCTGCGCAACCTCGAAGCCGCCTCGTTCGTCAACCCCGACCGTGTCCCGCAGATGGCCGGTGCCGAGGATCTCCTCTCCCGGTTGCCCGATCGCGACACGGTCCGGTACAGCGTGCTGGCCCTCAACGCCCGTGGTGTCGCGCGGGCGGCGGCGGCAGGCGCCGACGAGATCACCGTCGTCGCCTCGGCCAGCCCCGGACACAGCCGTGCGAACGCGGGCCGCGACGTCGACGCGGCACTCGACGATCTCGCCGCGACGATCGCCGCCAACCCGCACGCACGCTTCACCGCGGGTATCTCGACCGCGTTCGTCTGTCCCTTCGACGGTGACGTTCCACCGTCGACACTGGTCGCCGTCGCCGAGCGCTTCGCGCGCATGGGCATCCGCCGGATCGGCCTCGCCGACACGCTCGGCACCGCCGAGCCTGACCAGGTCCTGCGCTCGCTGGCTGCCGTCCGTGAGGCGCTGCCCGATGTCGATCTCGGCCTGCATCTGCACAACGCCCGGGGTCAGGCGTTGTCCACCGTGGACGCGGCGGTGTCGGCCGGGATCGCCCGGTTCGACAGCGCCACCGGCGGATACGGTGGCTGTCCCTTCGCCCCTGGCGCGCACGGCAACATCGCCACCGAAGAACTCGTGGCCCATCTGCACGCTCGCGGGATCCCCACCGGGATCGACGAGCATGCCCTGGCCGAGGCCGCCACCCTGATCAAGGACACGCTGGCGCGCGCCACCGTGCTGACCTGACCGGCCAGCTCGCCGTACCGCTCCCCCGGCGTACAGCCGGTCCAACCATGCTCAAGGACGCGCTATGGTTACCCAGAATTCCCGTTCCACCCACGCCAGTCCCGCAACCGAGCCGGACACATCCACCGACAAGCCCGACAAACCCGATCATTCGACGATCGCAGGCCTGCCGGTCGCCGTCTTCGCCGCCGGGTTCGTGCTCGTCGTCGTCGCCGCACTCACCGACACACTGCCACCCCCGATGGTCACCGGCTTCGCGGTGGCGATGACGTTGGGCGGGCTGTTGATGTGGCTCGGCAACCTTGTTCCGGTGCTCCGCGACTTCGGCCTGTCGGTCATGTTGTGCATTCTCGTGCCCGCCGCGCTCGCCCACGGGGGCCTCGTGCCGACATCCGTCGTCGACACGATCGCGACGTTCACCGGCGATTTCGGCTTCATCGACTTCTTCGTGATCGCCATCGTCGCAGGCAGCATCCTCGGCATGCCGCGCAAGCTCCTGCTCCAGGCCGGTCCGCGCCTGGTGGTGCCGCTGCTGGGCTGCATCACGCTGACGTTGTTCATCGTCGGCGGCCTCGGTGCCATCACCGGGTTCGGCTTCCGGGAAGGGTTGTTCTACGTCGCTGCACCCACGATGGCGGGCGGGCTCGGCATCGGTGCCGTCCCCATGTCCGACCTGTACGCGGGCGAGTTCGGTGGCGACCCGTCCGGCTACATGGGGATGCTGATGTCGGCGGTCGTGCTCGCCAACACCGTCTGCATCCTCATCGCCGGCATCTTTAACGGCGTCGGCAAGCGCAAGCGGCTCTTCGTCGGGTTCAACGGTAACGGGCAACTGCTGCGGGTGCGCGGCAATGCCTCCGAGCTCGCGCTGCCGAAGTCGCCCGCCCGCGCCGATTTCACCGCCATCGGGCAGGGCGTTCTCATCGCCTGCCTGCTGCTCGTCGCCGGCGTGCTGCTGAACGGGCTCGTTCCCGATGTGGACGAACTCGCCTGGTCGATCCTGCTGGCCGCAGTGGTGAAGATCTTCGGGTTGCTGCCGAAACGGATCGAGGATGCCGCGGCGTCCTGGAACGGGCTCGCGACGTCGATCTGGCTGCCCATGCTTCTCGTGTGCGTGAGCCTGAGCTACATCAGCATCGACGACGTCCTCGCCGCGTTGGCCGACCCGCTGTTCCTGGCGCTGACGGTCGGGTCGGTGGTCTGCTCGGCACTGCTCGCGGGTCTGCTCGGCTGGCTTGCGAAGCTCAACTTCGTCGAAGCCTCCATCACCCCGGGACTGGCCATGGCCGACAGTGGAGGAAGCGGTGACGTGGCGATGCTCAGCGCCGCCGAGCGGATTCACCTCATGCCGTTTGCGCAGTTCGCCACCCGCATCGGCGGAATGGTGACCCTGCTGCTCGTCACGCTCCTCGTGCCCGTGTTCTGACCGGTCACGAACCAGAAAGGAAACCCGATATGGAGATCAATGGCACCCGGCCCACCATCGATCCCTCGGCGTGGGTGGCACCGGACGCTGTGGTCGTCGGTGCGGTCACGATGCGTGCCGAGAGCAGTGCCTGGTACACCGCCGTGCTCCGTGCCGATTTCGACGCGATCGCTGTCGGCGAGGGCAGTAACGTCCAGGACGGCACCATCGTCCATGCCGACCCCGGTTACCCGGTCACGATCGGGAACGGGGTCAGCGTGGGCCACCGCGCCGTGCTGCACGGCTGCACCGTCGAGGACGACTGCCTGATCGGCATGGGTGCCGTGGTCCTCAACGGCGCGGTCATCGGTCGCGGCTCCCTCATTGCGGCCGGTGCCGTCGTCCCTCACGGCACGGAGATCCCGTCCCGCTCGCTCGTCGCGGGGGTTCCCGCTAAGGTCCGGCGGGAACTCACCGACGACGAACGCGCGGCCAACCTGCGCAACGCGTCGGACTACCGGGCACTGCAGCAGCAACACGCACAAGCCTGCACCTCCGCCGGCTGAACGAGGTGGTGCTCGATCTCCCGCACCGTCATTCCGCCTGCGTAGAGGTTGATGATCATGTCATCAAGCCCGTCCAACCGGCGTTGACCTTTCCGGATAAGACGCGGGGTAATGGTCCCGGCCCGGTCTCCGGGCACGTCGACGGTGAACGAGCCGACCTCCGACTCGATCGTCTTCGATGTTGTGCCATTGCGAGAGTTCGGGCGCTTCACCGCGGCCGGCTCGCCCTTCTCGTGACCCAGATGGCCGGTCAGCTCGGTCCCGAGACCACGCTCCAGCGTGGTCTCGGGACCGAGCCGGCAACAGCCCACCAGAGCCGGTGATCGCGACGTCGCCGGAGCTCATCAGCCTGGCCGATGGTTACCGCGTATCGACCGAATCGTGGGCCGACGTGCTGCGGGACTGCAAACGCTGCGGCATTCGCGCCCTTGTGCTCGCCGTCGGGGATGGCGGCCTCGGGTTCTGGGGCGCGCTGCGGGAGGTTTCCCGAGACCCGCGAGCAAGGCTGCTAGTTCCACAAGATCGCCAACGTGCTGGCCGCGCTGCCGAAGTCCGCCCACCCGGCGGCGAAGAAGGTGCTGGCCGAGATCTGGAACGCCGAGGACAAACGCCACGCCCGCGATGCCGTGAAGGCTTCGACGTCGCCAGACCTGGAACAGCGTCCTCCTGATGCGGGTACCGCCGCGCAACGCGATGGCACTCGGGTACCGCCGGTTCAGAAGTCGGCCAGCCCTTCGAGTTTTTGGCGCAACGATTCCTGGGAGTGGCGCTCCATGACGGCGTGCGCTTGGGCGATGTCCTGACGCCGCATTGCGTTCACGAGCTCACGGTGGTCGGTGAATTCCGCCTGCTCGTGCAGTCGACTGTCCAGTTTGGGCGCCAGGTAGTACATCCGCCGCGCCTCGTCAATGAGACCCGTGAGTATCCGGGAAGCTCGTTGATTGGCGGCGAGTTCTGCAATGCCGAGGTGGAAAGCCGCGGCAGCTTCCATTGCGGTCTCGTGGTCGGTGGCTCGCTCCTGGGCGTCTACGAAACTCTCCAGATGGTCGAGCCCTTCCGGGCTCGCCCGTTTCGCAGCCTCCACTACCAAGTAGGGCTCGATGAGTTGACGCAGTGCGAAGATCTCCCGGACGTCGTCGAAGCGCAGAGGCTGAACCATGTAGCCCTTGCGGGGCAGGACTAGCACCCAGCCCTCGTGCACCAGGTGGCGTAACGCCTCGCGTACGGGGGTCTTGGAGACGCCGTACTCCGTGGCCAGTTCGTGTTCGAGTAGTGGGCTTTCGGGGCGACGGCGCACCGTCAGAATCTCGCGCTTGATGGCCTCGTAGACGCGTTCGGTCATCGATTGGCGTGCGCGACCGGCATGCGACGGGAGGCTGGGGTCCGTCATGGCCACGTGCCTGCCTTTCGTTCGCGGTCAGGTCAAAAACAGGGTACCGCTCCCTTGACATGTGATGCGGATCGGTCCATATGATGAGGACATCATCGGAATACTGGTGATATATCTCGGCGTGATGGTGCTCCGAGGAACCTCGTCGACAAGGAAGCCGACATGGCGAAGACCGCGGCCGACAAGATCTGGGACGCGCACGTCGTCAGGACTGACGACGCCGGCCGAGACCTGCTTTACATCGACATGCATTTGCTTCACGAGGCGAACACTCCGGTCGCGTTTGACAGTCTTCGGGCCAAGCAGCGCGCCGTGCGTCGTCCCGAGCTCACGTTGGGCACGGAGGATCACGTCACCCCGACCATCGACACCGGGTCGGATCTGCGGGGCACTGTGGCCGAGAACTTCGTCAACAGTATGCGTCGCAACTGCGACGAGTTCGGCATCGAGCTGTTCGAGTTGGGCCACGAGTCCAGAGGAATTGTGCACGTCATCGGCCCCGAGATGGGGCTTTCTCAGCCGGGTACGACGATCGTGTGCTGCGACTCCCACACGACGACCCACGGTGCGATGGGGGCGCTCGCGTTCGGTATCGGTACCAGCCAGGTCGAGCACGTATTGGCGACCCAGACGCTGCCGATGACCCGGATGAAGAACATGCGAATCACGATCGAGGGTGTGCTCCCCGCCGACGTCTCGGCGAAGGACGTTGCCCTGGCGGTGATCGCGAAGATCGGCACCGCGGGGGGACAGGGACATGTGATCGAGTACCAAGGGTCGACAGTCCGTGCCATGTCGATGGAAGCGCGGATGACGCTGTGCAACATGAGTATCGAAGCGGGGGCCCGTGCCGGTCTCGTCGCGCCGGACGAGGTCACGTTCGCCTATCTCGCCGGACGGGAGTACGTCCCAGCAGGCGAGGCTTTCGAGGCCGAACGGGAGTACTGGGAGCAGTTCGTCTCGGACGAGGACGTGGTCTTCGACCGCGAGGTCTACCTCGACGCAAAAGAGGTGAGCCCACGGGTCAGCTGGGGAACCAACCCCGGACAGACCGTCACCCTGGGAGATACCGTCCCGGCTCCGGATTCCTTTCAGGACCCGGTAGAGCGATCGGCGGCCGAGCGGGCGCTGACCTACATGGATCTCAAGCCGGGAACGCCGATGCGGTCGATTCCGATCGATGCGGTGTTCATCGGGTCCTGCACCAATGGGCGGATCGAGGACCTCCGACAGGTCGCGGAAATTTGGCGGGGCCGTCAGGTGGCACCCACTCTCAGGGTTCATCTGTCGCCGGGCTCAGAGGCGGTACGTCGTCAGGCGGTCGCGGAGGGCCTCGCGGAGATCTTTTCCGCAGCCGGGGTCCCGTTGCGTAGCTCGGGGTGCTCGATGTGTGTGGCGATCAACGGTGAGGTGCTCGCTCCGGGGGTGCGCACAGCCTCGACCAACAATCGCAACTTCGAGGGTCGGCAGGGCCCGGGAGTGCGTACCCATGTCGTCTCACCGGCAGTCGCGGCCGCCACCGCAGTTGCGGGGCACCTCGCCGCTCCGAGCGATCTCCAAGGATGAAGATTGACACCTCTGATAACACACACAGGTATCGCCGTCCCGCTCCGACGGGATAATGTGGACACCGATCAGCTTTATCCTGCACAGCGTATCCTTAACGCTCCGCAGAGTCGGATGGGGCATCAGGATGCGTTGATGGCCGACTGGCGTGAGGATCCGGAGTTCGTGCTCAATCTTCCGATTTACAAGGGCGCCTCGGTGCTCGTCGCCGGCAGGGACTTCGGCACAGGGTCATCTCGCGAGTGGGCGGTATGGGCACTCGTCAACTACGGCTTCCGGGTCGTGCTGGCGCCCCGTTTCGGGGACATCTTCCGCGGCAACGCGGCCGAGAACGGCCTTGTCGCCGGTGAGATGGCGGAAGTCGAGGTCGAAGAACTGTGGGACAGTCTGGAGCATGATCCCGGGAAGCGACTCGAGATCGATGTGGAGCGTCTTCAAGTTCGGTGCGGCGAGTCCAGTTACAACTTTGCGTACCCCGAACACTTCCGCCAGCGAGTGATGCGCGGGTTGGACGAAATCGACCTCACCCTCGAGTACGCGGCCGAGATTGCCGCGTTCGAGACACGCCGTCGAGCCACGAAGCCGCGTGAAACCAGCGGGGGTGACAGTTGATCACCACACCGTCCGAATCGGATCGTATCCAGCGTAGGCTCTTCGGTCAGGTCGAGACTGAACGGATACGAACCACAGAGGTGCCGCGGCACGATCCGTCCATACTGGAGACGTGGGCCGATCTGCCGGGCCTGACGGCGCTCGTGGCCGATGCTCTGGACGAACTCGGCGCCGGCGCCGTGCTCGGTACCAGAGCTGTCGCTCCGCTGGCACCCAACATGCGGGTGTGCGGACCGGCCGTCACGCTGCGCTATGTCGGGGTGCAGGGCGAGCCCGGTATCCACCGGGCCGCGGGCGCGAGCGTCCTCGCTGGAGATCGAGACTTGTACGCTGTCGCGAGCCCCGGTGACGTCGCCGTGGTGGACTGCGGGGGAGTGACCTCCGCCGTCATGGGTGGCCTGTCCGCTCAATGGGCGTTGACCGCGGGAGTTGCCGGCTGTGTGGTGGACGGCGCGGTCAGGGATGCCACCGCGATCGTCGACTCCGGACTGCCCGTCTGGAGCCGGCACCGAACCCCGCTGGCAGCGCGTCACCGCGTGGAGGCGATCGCGCTCAACGACGTCGTCAACATCGGTGGGCGACCGGTCAGGCCGGGTGATCACATCGTGGGCGACCTCGATGGGATCTGCATCATCCCCCACCAGCTCGTGCCGACCGTGGCCGAGCGGTGTCTGACGGCGCACGACCGCGAGGAACGCCTCATGGCGACCATCGCCGACGCGACCGACCTCGACGAGCTCGTGCGGGCCACGCGCTCGACTCGAGTTGCGGACTGATCCGGGAGGACTCATGAGCTTCTCGCTCGACGATCGATACACGCTCCGAGAGGGCACGGCCTATCTCACCGGAATCCAAGCGCTGGTCCGGCTCGTGCGTGACAACGCGCTGGCCGACCGGCGGCGCGGAATGCGGACCGGCTCGCTTGTGTCCGGCTACGAGGGATCTCCGCTGGCAGGGTATGACATGGAGCTGTCCCGGAGAGCCGATCTTTTCGCCGATCTCGATCACGTCCATCTCCCTGGCGTGAACGAGGAGTTGGCGGCCACCTCTGTGATGGGCTCGCAGCTGGCGGACCAGGCCGGCGATCTGCAGGTGGACGGCGTGACCGGGTACTGGTACGGCAAGACACCCGGCCTCGACCGGGCCTCCGACGCGTTGCGCCATGCGAACCTCATCGGCACCCATCCCCGGGGCGGTGCCGTGGCGCTGGTCGGTGACGATCCGGCCGGCAAGTCCTCGTCGTTGCCGGGCAGTTCCGAACTCGCGCTGGCCGACCTGCAGATGCCGACTCTCTATCCGGCCGACGCAGAGGACGTGCTCGGCCTGGGCAGACACGCCGTCGAAATGTCGCGCCACACCGGACTGTGGTCGGCGATGAAGATCACCACCGCAGTGGCTGACGGCGCGTGCACAGCCAGTCTGCCGGGGGAAGGCACATCGACGAGACCCACCGTGCTGTCGGCCGGTGACCGACACCGGCCCGACGCGATGCTAGGCGGCTCCAACCTGGTCACCCTCGAGCGGAGTCAAGTCTCGCAACGACTGCCGCGGGCGCTCGAGTACGCCTCGGCCCATAACCTCAACCGGATGCTGGCACACACCTCCGATGACCGCGTCGGTCTGGTCTGCGCCGGCAAGACCTACCTGGACGTTCGCGACGCTCTGGATCGCCTCGGGCTCAGTCAGGAAGAGTTGGAAAAGCGAGGCATCCGGCTGCTGCACCTCGCCATGATCTGGCCGTTGGACCACGCCGAGATCCGGGAGTTCGCGCGGGGACTCCAGGAGATCGTCGTGGTCGAAGAGAAGCGACCCTTCCTGGAGGACGCCATTCGCAACGTGCTCTACGGCGTCCCGGATGCTCCGCGGGTGCTCGGCAAGGTTGACGATCGCGGCCGCGAGTTGGTGAGCCCGGTGGGCGAGCTGGATGCCGATCAGGTCGCGACGGCACTCGCACGCCGGCTCGGGGACGTTCACGGCATCGAGTCCGCGTTGGAGTGGAGAGAGAAACGACCGCGGACCCGTACCGCCTTGCCGTTGCTCGCCCGCACGCCGTACTTCTGCTCAGGGTGCCCGCACAACAGCTCCACCAAGGTCCCCGAGGACACGATCGTCGGCGGCGGCATCGGGTGCCATGCCATGGTGCTGTTCACCGACGACAAGCAAACGGGACAAGTTCTCGGGCTGACCCAGATGGGCGGTGAGGGGAGCCAATGGCTGGGGATCGCTCCGTTCGTCGCCCACAACCACTTCGTCCAAAACATCGGCGACGGGACATTCACCCACTCCGGCAGCCTCGCCCTGCGCGCGGCGGTCGCTTCGGGCGCCAACATCACGTACAAGCTTTTGTACAACGCGACGGTTGCGATGACCGGTGGTCAAGATCCGGTCGGTGAACTGTCGTTGTCGCGCTTGACGCGGCTTTTGCTGGCCGAGGGAGTGAGCAAGGTCGTCGTGACCTCCGAGGATCCGCGACGTGCTCGGCGACAAGGTTTGCCGTCGGCCGTGGAAGTCCGTGATCGCGACGACGTAGTCCACATCCAGCAGGAGCTGTCGGCGGTGCCTGGTGTGACCGTGCTCATCCACGATCAAGAGTGCGCGGCGGAGACGCGGCGTAAGCGCAAGCGCGGTCTCGCCGAGACGCCACGGACGCGAGTCATGATCAACGAACGGATCTGTGAGGGCTGTGGCGACTGCGGTGAGAAGTCGAACTGCATGTCGGTACGCCCAGTGGAGACCGAATTTGGCCGCAAGACGCGTATCCATCAATCGTCGTGCAACCTCGACTATTCGTGCATGAAGGGAGACTGCCCCTCCTTCGTGACCATCACCGTGGGCAAGGAGAAGCCGAAGCGGACCCGGGCGGCCGACATTACCGCGGAGATCCTGACCGAGCCCGAAGAACCGGCACAGGTCGACACCACCGACTACAACCTGCGGATCACCGGAATCGGTGGGACCGGAGTGGTAACCATCGCGCAGATCATCGCCACAGCGGCCGTGATCGATGGACGGGACGTCCGCTGCCTGGACCAAACCGGGCTGGCGCAGAAGGGCGGCGCCGTCGTATCCGACATCCGCATCACCCACCGCGAGGTCGCCTCGAAGATCCCGGAGTCGGAATGCGATCTCTATCTGGTCTGCGACAGTCTGGTCGGCACCGACCCCACGAATCTTAAAGGCGCCGACCCCGGGCGTACCACCGTGGTGGCTTCAACCGCGGAAGTGCCCACCGGACAGATGGTGGTCGACACCGGGATCCGTTTCCCGAGCGCCGGTCTGGTTAGCGACTCCTTGGAGTCGGTCGCACGACGGAAACTGGAGGTGGATGCCGCGAAACTCGCCGAGTCGCTGTTCGGCCACGAGCAGTACGCCAATATGTTGCTCGTCGGCGTCGCGTGGCAACTCGGCCGACTCCCCGTCAGCGCGAAGGCGATGGAACACGCCATCTCACTCAACGGTGCGGCGGCCGAGACCAATATCCAGGCGTTCCGGCGGGGGCGCCAGTTGGTCTGCGATCCCGCGTCGGTCGAGAGTTCGATACGGCCACAGCGTGTGTCGCAGCCCCTTGAACTCCCGGACGTGAGCGACGTCGTCGCACTGGCCGGAGCAGCTCCCGGGACGGAACTGGCTCGGCTGCTCAATGTACGGGTGCCTGACCTCGCCGACTACGCAGATACTGGTTACGCCCGCGTCTACGCGAACTTCGTCGCGCGGGTCCGAGAGCGCGAAAATGCCGCCGTCCCGGGATCGACTGCGGTTGCCGAGGCCGTGGCACGGAATCTCTACAAACTGATGGCCTACAAGGACGAATACGAGATCGCCCGCCTCGTCCTCCGATCCCACCTCGACGAGACGGTAGCCCAGGAGTTCGGCGCGGATGCCCGCTATCAGGTGCAGCTGCATCCGCCGATGCTGCGCGCGATGGGCATGAGCAGGAAGATCGGCTTCGGTGCCAGGTCGCGATCGATCTTCACGCTGTTGCGGAATGCGCGTCGCCTGCGCGGCACGGGGTTCGACATCTTCGGACGGCATCCGGTGCGACGTATGGAGCGTGAGCTCATCACCGAGTACCGCGCGGCGATCGACGACGCCCTTCAGTACCTGACCCCGGACAGCCTGACCACGGTCGTCGAACTGGCCGAGCTTCCCGATCAAATCCGTGGTTATGAGCAGATAAAGATCGACAACGTCGCCGCCTACCGCAGCGCGCTCGCACAGGCTCAGGCCGACCTCGAGAGTATCTCTAAGCCCAGCTCTGCCTCCAACGCTCGTTGATCCAGGCGGCAGGGAACCCTTCGTCCCTACGGAGACCATCATGTCCAGAAAACAGACTGGTCGCGGCGACGAGCTATCGGACACGCCCGGCCGCAACGGCGGTCACGGGGACGCGGAGTCTTCGCTCGAGCCGACGGAGCCGAAGCACGGCATGACGATCGCGGGCCTTCCCGTCGTGCATTTCGCAATGGCCTTGAGCGTCGTCCTGCTTGCGGCCATCACCGACACCCTTCCCAACACCCTGGTAAGCGGTTTCGCCGCGTCCATGGTCGTGTCTGGATTGTTGATGTGGCTGGGGCAGCGTGTTCCTGTCTTGCGGGACTTCGGTCTGCCGATCATCCTGTGTCTGTTCGTACCGGCGACCTTGGTCTATTTCGATGTCATGCCCGCCAGCGTCACGGCGCTGTTCGACTCCTTCGTCGAGGAGCAGGGCGCGATGGACTTCATCCTCGTCGCGATCATCGTGGGCGCGATCTTGGGTATGCCTCGGCGTCTGATCCTGAAGGCCGGCATTCGCTTCGTGGTTCCGGTCATCGGCACTATCGCCGGTGTGTTCACCGTGATCGGCATGGTCGGCGCTGTGATTGGCTACGGGTTCGGCAAAGCGGTGCTTCTTGTCGCGGCTCCCGTGATGGCCGGCGGGCTCCCGATCGGGGCTATCCCGATGAGCGAAATGTATGCCGACAGCACGGGCGGCGATGCGGACGCGTTCTTCCCGGGGCTGGTATCGGCACTGTTGGTCGCCAACGTCGTGTGCATCATCGCCGCTTCCGTGCTGAACGGCCTGGGCAAAGGCAGGCGTCGCACCTTTGTCGGGTTCAGCGGGAATGGCAAACTGCTTCGCGTCACGGGGACGCGCGAGGATCTCGAGCAACCGGACGTGGCTACCAGTGCGAAGTTTCCCGCTTTGTGCCAGGGCTTACTGCTTTCCGGAGTCGTGTTCGTGGTGGCGACCATGCTCTCTTCCATGGTCCCGGCCGTTCACACCTATGCCTGGATGGTCTTCGTGGCCGTGGCAATCAAGCTTCTCGGACTGCTCCCTGCCAACCTGGAACAGGCCAGTACCCAATGGGGTGACTGGGTGTGCGGAGGTCTCATTCCTGCCTTCCTGGTGGCCATGTCCGTAAGCAAGATCGACATCGCGCAGGTCATCGATTCTTTCGACGATCCTCGATTCATCGCGCTCATCCTGGCGTCTGTGCTGGTTTCCGGGCTGGTCGCCGGGGCGTTGGGGTGGCTGCTGAAACTCTACTTCGTCGAATCGGCTATCGTGCCGGGGCTCGTGATGGCGGACACCGGCGGATCCGGCGACGTGGCCGTACTTTCAGCCGGAGAACGGATGAATCTGCTTCCCTTTGCGACGATCGCTACCAGGTTCGGCGGAGCACTCACGCTCGTGCTCACCTCGTCGTTGGTGCCAGTACTCGGCGGAGCCCTGGCGTAACGAGTCATGTCTTCGGTCCTAGCTTGAGTTCTAACCTGTTCGGCGTGGTCGGGGTGATCTCGACTTGGCTTTGGGGTGTCGTTGAGGTTGTGACGCGCACGTCATGACGGGTGGCTGGCCCATCATTGCGACGGTCGGTTGGCCGTGCCGTCCCGGTCCGGGCCGTGTTGATTTCGGTGCGCTGCGGGACAGGCGGCCTTTGCGCGGAGGTGCCGAAACTCCGTGACGAACCCGAGCAGGGGCGAGGCGATCTGGTTGCGCAGGTTTCCAGGGGCGCCGTAGATCGGCGGCCAGTCGGTGGGCGAGGCGGAGTTGGGTGTAGGCGGCCAGGATCAGCCAACCCCACCGGTCGGCCTGTTCGGGTGTGCGTAGCTTCGGGCAGGTCCACCCGAAGTAAGAACTGACGTGTAGCGGAGGCTAGCTCTAACCCAACTTCGGGGAGTGCCAAAAGCGCCATGTACTTATGCGAAGTAACGGACGCAACACCGGAACCCCACGCGGTCTCGCCAGCTGACGCGTCAGCGACCCGTTGAAACACGCCTCGACCGGCGACGACGTGTCGGTGTCCTACACAGCTGCGAAAGTGAATAACGGCTCGTCGTTGCCTGGTAGGCGAACTTGGAGTTCGTACTCGGCGAGGTCGGTGTGTCGGTCAAGACGGCGCGCCGCGTTACGGAGAAGACGATGTAGTTGGCCTGGATCGTCGGTGTCTGCCTCTGCCATGAACGACCGGACTTTGCCTGCCGAGATGGATCAGCCGCAGCGCGAACAGCGGTTCCCAGGCCATGCGCGTTCCTCCGAGTCGGGGGCCTCGTCGACAGGCTGAGACTTCTGCGGAGAGAGGAGGACCGCGCGGCGCCCGCGGCTGGCTTCGACGAGGTGCCACTGTCGCAGGATCGGTTCGCCGTACCTGCGGAAACGTGGTGCTCACGTTGGATCTGCTTCTGTGTGGGGGCGGGATCACCCGGCCGGAGGCGACCGTCGAGGACCGAGCGCCGGATCTTGGCCGCGATCTGCTCGTAAGGTGCTTCGGGGTAGTCCTTGGCCCGCTCGACTCGATCGAGTGAAGGCATGGACGGGCATGCGGGTGGCGAGCGAGGTCGCCGCGCGTTGGTCGGATTCGGAGACCCACGCAGAGTAGACGCGCGTCGAGGGCGAGCTGGGACGCCATGCGGTCGGCGATGGAAACCCACGATGCGGTTCGACCACGCGTCCTTGACCCGCGTACAGGTAGACCGTGCCATCGCCTGCGTGGTGCTCACGGGGATACGGCTTGGGCACAGCAACATCCTTCCCTGCCTGCCCACCAGCAAGCGATCTCAAATGTCACACATCCCTTCATCAGCCCCCGGCCTCGTACGCCGCGACGGACAGGCCGAGGGCCTCACGCGGGTTCGTGCTGGCTGAACGGGCCGGGGGGCTTACCGATCGAAGGGGTCGCTGAATTGATGTGGCCTGCGAGAACGGACACATATGTCAGCGTTGACATGCGGGTGGTGACGGGGGTCACGGTGGGCTCGTATTGTTGATAACCTGAGTCATTCCGCCCGTTAGCGGAGGTTGTCGATGGAGCAGTCGAGGCTGGAGCCGGTCGCGGTCAGGTGCACCGCGACCGACGACGCCCAGCGTCTTGGCGCGTCCGTTTACTTCCCTCACCGCCTGGAGGTGCTGGGAGATTCGCGGCCGTTCGACATGCGGTTGAAGGCCGTGTCGTACGGGCCGGTGACTGTGGGCATGCTCAGCTACAGCGATCCCGTTCACATCGAGACCGACGACATGGAGACCGCGTACGAGGTCAACATACCGTTGGCGGGCTCGGTGGAGTGCTGGTCAGGTTCCGACCAGGTCGTGGCGTCGCCACAGCGGGCGGTGCTGTTCCGCCCGTACGGCGTGACATCGATGCGGGGGTTCGGGCAGGAGAAACCCCTGCTCGGTGTGAAAGTGGATCGCTCGGCGCTCGAGGCGCAGTTGAGTGACCTCGTCGGGTCGAAGGTGAGTGGCCCGATCAGTTTGTCCTCGGCGCTGGACCTCACGGCGGGGCGCGGTCGCGAGTGGTGGGCGGTTGCACGGTCGGTGACGGACCTGTTCTCCGCCGTCGACGACGGCGCTGCGCTACTCAACAACGCCCTGGTCATGCGGCCGCTGATGCAGAGCCTGCTCACCGGTCTCCTGTTCGCCGCCGAGCATCCCCACCTCGCGCACGTCCTCGAGCCACCGTCGGCAGCGGTGCCCGCCGTGGTTCGGTGCGCCCAGGATTTCATCGAGGACCACGCTGACGAGGCTCTGACCGTGTCCGACATCGCCTCGCAGGTGGGGATGAGCATCCGGGGATTGCAGGTCAGCTTCCAACGGCACCTGCAGACGACACCGATGGAGTACCTGCGCGATGTCCGACTGCGGCACGCGCACGCTGAACTGATCACCGCCGATCCGGACCGCACGACCATCGCCGAGATCGCGTACCGCTGGGGCTTCGGGCACCTCGGGCGGTTCGCCGCGCATCATCGCGCCACCTACGGAACCACTCCATCCGAGGCACTCGGCTCAGCCCTCTGACCTGCGGCATCGCGGCCATGCGCTTCCTGGATAGCAGCCGTGCGTTTCCCGGCTCGGTCGCAACGTGACCTGCGACATACGTTCGGTGTTGCGCCGACGGCAGCACGACTGGTTCAGCCGCTCAGTCGAACTGGACCCACCGTCTTCGCATGTGACAACAACGTCGTTGGATCCCAGGAAAGGACAGCCGGATGTTGCAGACTGTCCAGAAGATCGGCCCGGTGCTCGATCTGTTCACCATTGATCGTCCCGAGTGGGGCGTCTCCGAGGTCGCCGAACGGATCGGTGTTCCCCGTTCCAGCGCGCACGCGCTGCTGTCCAGCTTGGTCGAGACGGGCTTGCTCCAGTGCCGCACGCGCGGTCGCTACCGGATCGGCTGGCGGATCGTGGAGCTGGGCGAGACGTTGCGCGGAACCGTCGATGTGCGATCCGTTGCCGCACCCGTGCTGCAGGAGCTGGCCGACCGCTTCGGCGAGACCAGCCACCTTGCCGTCATGGAGCGGTACAAAGTGCTCTACGTCGACAAGATCGTCGGCAACCACGTGATCAATGTGACCGGCGCGCGCATCGGGGCCGCGCTCGACGCGCACTGCAGTGCGGTGGGCAAGGTTCTGCTCGCGCACCGCGATCCGGAGGAGATCCGTCGCTTCGTCATGGACAAGCCGCTTCGCAGGCTCACGCCGTCGACGATCACGAACCCGAGGGCTCTCGAGCAGGAGTTGGAGACGGTACGCCGATCAGGTTGTGCGTTCGACCTGGGTGAGGCGGTGCAGGAGGTGCACTGCGTGGCAGCGCCGGTTCGCGATGACTTGGGCGCCGTGGTGGCAGCGATCAGCATGACCGTGCCGGCGAGCCGCTTCACTCCGGCGCGCAACGAGATCAAGCGCGCCGTGATGGCGGCCGCTTCCGATGCCTCCAAGCGCATGACGGAGGACTTCGGACCGGCGCCGGCCCTCGCAGCCGTCCGCGACAACCCCACCGCGCTGCCCATCGCCGCCGGAATGTGAGACGAGGAAGCCACCTGGGGCCGGCGGCTCGTCGATCGAGAACCGGATCCACCCCGTCCCATCGGGGAACCGGCGCTACCGCAAATGAACCACGCAGAAACGCGAGGACCGACTACATGGATGCCGACGAGGTCACGAAGACGGCGGACAGGCTGCTCGCCGCTTACGCGAGCGGATCACCCACTCATCCGGTGATCGCCGATCACCCCGCTGCCGATCTGGACGACGCCTATGCCATCCAGCAGGCGCAGGTTGAGGAATGGACCCGGCGTGGCGATGTGATCGGCGGCCACAAGGTGGGGCTGGCTTCGCGCGCCATCCAGCGCCAGATGAACGTTGACCAGCCGGACTTCGGGCACCTGACGAGGTCGATGTTCAAGTTCGAGCACGAGCCGATCCCGGCGAGCACCTACCTGCAACCCCGCATCGAACCCGAGACGGCCTTCGTGCTCGGGAAGACGTTGCAGGGCCCTGGTGTGACGATCGCCGATGCCGTTCGGGCCGTAGAGTTCGTCCTGCCGGCGCTGGAGATCGTGGACTCCAGGATCAGCGACTGGAACATCTCGATCGTGGACACGGTAGCGGACAACGCCTCGTCCGGGGGCGTCATCCTGGGCAGCCGTCCCGTGGCACTGGCCGATGTGGATCTTCGCCTGGTCGGGTGCACGCTGCACCGCAACGGCGAGCTGGTCGAGACCGGTGCCGGGGGAGCGGTTCTCGGATCTCCGCTGAACTCGCTGGTTTGGCTGGCGAACACGGTCGGGCCGCACGGCGTGGCGTTGGAACCCGGCCACGTCATCTTGCCCGGTTCGATGACCAAGGCGACTCCGATGGAACCCGGCGACACGGTGGTCAGCACGACCGCCGGGCTGGGCACCGTCACCGCAGTCCTGGGTGCGAAGGAGGAGCAGGCCGTATGAGCACAACCGAGCGGGAATGGTCCGTGGCACGCGGGGCCAGGGCCCTCCTCGATGCCGAGAGCAGCGCGACTGCGCGCGGTTCGATCGAGGCCGAGTGGGACGGGCTGGATCTGGGCACCGCTTACGCGATCCAGGACGAGGTTTTGCAGCGTCGCGTGCAGCGCGGGGAGGTTCTGACCGGTGTCAAACTCGGGCTGACCTCTCGTGCGAAGCAGCGGCAGATGGGCGTCGATGCGCCCTCGGTGGCGTGGCTGACCGACGCGATGGTCCTGCCCGCCGGAGATCCGGTTCCGCGGTCTCGGCTGATCCATCCACGGGCCGAGCCCGAGATCGCGTTCGTCATGCGAGACCGGCTTGCCGGACCGGGTGTCACCGCGACGTCGGCGATGGCGGCGGTCGATCGTGTGCACGCTGGTGTCGAGATCATCGACAGCCGTTACTCGGGTTTCAAGTTCACGCTTGCCGATGCGGTTGCCGACAACAACTCATCGGGTGTCTACGTCACCGGTTCGGTCGGTCTGCGACCCGAGGACCTGGATCTGGCGTTGGAGGCTTGCCTGCTGGAGGTCGACGGTCAGGTGGTGAGCAGTGCGACGGGGGCTGCGGTGCAGGGGCACCCAGCGGAGGCGTTGGCGTTCGCTGCCAACACCCTCGCCGAGCGGGATGCGGCCATCGAGGCCGGTTGGATCGTGCTGACCGGTGGTATGACCGACGCGGTGCCGGTGGCGCCGGGCGCACGGGTAGCGGCGCACTTCACCCACCTCGGATCGATTTCGCTTTCAGGAGGCTGACCTTGCCGTTCATCGACGTGACCATTGGAGAAGGACGGTCGCCGGAACAACTCCGCGACCTCATCCACGAGCTCACACACGCGACGCATCGCGCCATCGGAGCGCCGGTCGAGTCCATCCGGGTCGTACTTCGCGAGTGCCCGCCGACCCATTGGGCGGCCGGTGACGTGACCATCGCCGAACGACGCGCTACCCAAGCCGGCAACTGATCACGACCACGAGAACCCGGTCCGTGTTCCACAACCGTGGACACGAGCCGGGTTCTCGCGCGTTCGCGTCCGGACTCCTGACCACGGCTTGAGGTTACGGTTCTCAGACGCCTTGCTAGACGGGTCGGAGCTGTTCCCAGCGCTCCGGCTCCTCGACGGCACTGTGCGACAGGAGAATCAAGTGACTGCGGTTGACGAGAACGCGACGACGGCTGAGGAGGGTCTGGCCGGACCCCCGCGCACGGCGGACAGGCTCTACCACGACCTGACGACTCCGGAGGAGATCCGCTCGGTGCGGATGCGGGTGCGGACGATGGCCAGTGGCGTGGTCGCGCCGGTGGCAGCACGCATCGCCAACGGCGATGAGCGCACTGACGGCTTTCCGCGTGACGTCTTCGACGCACTGGCCGAGGAGGGGTTGTTCAAGATCCCGTTCAGCACCGATGTCGGTGGCGACGGGCTCGAACAGCCCGCGACCGCGACGGCAGTGGCCGTCGAAGAGCTCGCCTACTACTCCAACAGCGTTGCGGCGATCTTCGACGTGCACTGCATCCTGGCCGGCAACGCGCTCAACCAGGGCAGCGCCGACCAACGTGACCGCTGGCTTCGGCCGATCGTCGGGGGTGAGATCGTAGGAGCCTTCGCTACTAGCGAACCGGCGGCGTCGAGCGACCTCTCGCCGGAGGCAGTGCAGACCACCGCGGTGCGAGACGGGGACGGTTGGCTCCTCAACGGACGGAAGCGGTGGATCACCAACTCGGTCGTCGCTGGCATGATCGTCGTGCTCGCGCGCACCGGCGACAGGTTGACGACGTTCATTGTCCCGGTCGGGACGCCTGGCGTCACGATCACCACGCCGGACCGCAAACTCGGCAACCGGGGGCAGATCACCGCGGACGTCGTTCTCGACGACGTCCGCCTCGGTCCTGAGGCAGTCCTCGGCGAGGAGGGCGGTGGGCTGAAGATCGCGCTCCAAACGCTCACCTACGGCCGCATCGGCATCGCCGCTGCCGGAGTGGGCATGGCCCAAGCCGCCTTCGACCACATGGCCCACCAGCTGCGTACCAGAGAGGCCTTCGGCGGCCCGCTGGCAGCCAATCAGCACTGGCAGTTCCTCATGGCCGACCGGGCGACTGAACTCGAGGCGGCCAGGGACCTCTACCTCAAGGCAGCTCGGCGGCTAGACTCCGGAATCCCTTTCCCCGAGCCAGAGGCAGCGATGGCGAAGCTCTTCGGGACACGCCTGTCTGGCGATATCGCCCGAGACGCTGTGCAGGCGTTCGGCGGATTCGGCTTTACCTATCAGCGCGGCGCGGACGACGCACCAGGACCAGTGGAAGCGATCTACCGCGACGCGAAGATCGGCGAGATCTATGAGGGTGCCAACGAAATCCAGAAGTGGGTCATCGCCCGGCAGATCTTCGGACGCGACGTGACCGGCTGACCGGGTGTGTATACGGCTTGCCCGCCCTCAACGGGCAGGGAAGCCGTATACGCGGGGCTGAGTGCAACCGACAATCCAATATGGCTGAAACGTCGTTGTGACGCCCGTCGCTCCGGCCGAACCTGTTCGGGACACCTTCGGGAGACGTTCCCGTTCCGACAACTAGGAGGGCTGGTATCCGTGAGCACTGTCGACAAGTGCCCGATCGGTGAGATCGGGGAGAATTTCGACCCCCTCAACCCGCACACCGCACTCGAGTACTACACGCGAGCGCGCGCTGAGCAGCCGGTCTTCTACAACCCCAGACTCAACGTCTGGGTCGTCACCAAGTACGACGACATCAATGAGATTGAACGACTCGTCGGAACGCAGAAGTACACCGCCAAGGGCGCGCTCAACCTGGTCAAGCCACCGTGCCCCGAAGCACTCGACGTCGTCATGAATGCCGGGATCAAGGTCGACAACACCATCGTTGACGAGGACCCGCCCGAGCACACGGTGAAGCGCAAGGTTCTGCGCGAGTACCTGGGCGAAGACGTCGTCAACCGGTTCGAGCCGCAGATCCGCGATCTGGTGAACCGCAAGCTCGACGGACTGGTCAAGCGCGGGGATTGCGACCTGGTTGGTGACTACGTCTTCGAGGTCCCTGCCTGGGTCATCTTCCAGCTTATGGCCGTCCCTTCGGAGGACATGGAACGTATCCGCGAATACGCGAAGGGAAACGGAAAATTCGGGTTCGGCATCCCGACCGACGAGGAGCAGGTCGAGGACGCCAAGGGAATCGCCCAGTACTGGGAGTACGCCAAGGCGCACGTCGACAAGCTGGTGGACAACCCCGGCGACGACATCATGAGCCACTACATCCGGCGCCTCAAGGAGGAAGACGCCTCCCTGTTCGACATCCAGGACGCCTACACGGTCATGCTTCAGCTGCTGTTCGCCGGGCACGAGACCACGACGAACACCTCGGGCAACGCGTTCCGGCACCTGCTGGAGAACCGCGACCAGTGGGAGATGCTCTGCGAGGACCCGTCGCGGATCCCGCACGCGATCGACGAGGTCCTCCGGTACGCCACTCCCGTGCCGCACTGGCGGCGGACCACGACCGAGGACGTGGTGATCCAGGGCGTGAAGATCCCGGCCGGAGAAACCGTGATGATCGCGTTGCACTCGGCCAACCACGACGAGGACGTTTTCGACGACCCGAGCAAGCTCGACATCTCCCGCAAGAACGCCCGGCACCACCTTGCGTTCGGTAAGGGCCGTCACCGCTGCATCGGAGAAGCTCTCGCCCGGCTCGAATTGAAGGTCATCCTCGAGGAACTGGTGCGCCGCCTGCCGCACGTCCAGCTCGTCGAGGGGCAGCCCTGGATCTACGGCGAGAACATCTCCCACCGCGGTGTTGAGCACTGCCTGGTCACCTGGGACCCGTCGCAGAACCCGATCCCTGCCGACCGGCCCTGATCGGGCACAACCGCCGCGGCCGGGAACCGCGCGATTCCGGTTCCGGGCCGCGGTTGTCACCCCGCGCGGCGCGCGGGAATCGCACCCACTCATCACGAAGGACCAGAACCATGAAGATGATCGTCGACTACGAACTGTGCGAAGGCCACGGCGAGTGCGTCGTCGCCGCGCCCGAGATCTTCGAGATGGACGACGCCGGGGAAAAGGTCGTCCTCCTCCAGGAGAACCCCGACGAGAGTCTGCGGGAGCAGGCCGTCGAGGCCGTCAAGATCTGCCCGATCGCCGCACTGCAGCTGGAGGGATGACCCGTCATGCGTCGCATCGTGGTTGTCGGAGCCGGCCTCGCCGGGCTGCGAGCCGGTCAGGAACTGCGGGAGAACGGTTTTGACGGCGAGCTGTCCATCGTCGGTGATGAGACACATCTGCCGTACAACCGTCCTCCACTGTCGAAACAGGTCCTCGCCGGTGAGATGGAACCCGCTGACTGCGCGTTCCCCCTCGGCGACCTCGACGCGACGTGGGTTCTGGGACGTCCGGCCGCCGGGCTCGACACCGGTGGCCGGACCGTCCAGCTCGCCGACGGCGGCGAGCTCGCCTATGACGGCCTGGTGATCGCCACCGGGCGCCGAGCACGCGAGTGGCCCGAGCCGCTACCGCAGGCGGGATTCCACGTGCTGCGCGGACTCGACGACGCGGTCGCACTCCGCAAGGCCGCGGAGGAGAACCCTCGCGTCGTGATCATCGGCGCCGGTTTCATCGGCTGCGAGGTGGCCGCGACCTTGCGGAAGCGGGGACTGGAACAGGTCGCCCTCGTCGACGTCGCGCCGCATCCGATGCCCGCGCTCGGACCGGACTTCGGCAAGCGGGCCGCCCAGCTGCACACCGAGCACGGTGTCCAGCTGCACCTGAACACCAAGGTGGACCGCTTCGAGGGAACTGAGCGCGTCGAAGCCGTGCACCTGACCGACGGCACCCGTCTCAACACTGATCTCGTGCTGATCGCCCTCGGATCCACGCCGAACACCGAGTGGCTGACCGGATCGGGTCTTGCGCTCGAGGACGGAAACGTGCTCTGCGACGAGCGGTGCTTCGCCGTCGGGCACACCGACATCGTTGCGGCCGGCGACGTGGCCACGTGGCCACATCCACGCGTGGACGCGGCGATCCGGGTCGAGCACTGGACCAACGCCTGCGACATGGCCCGGCGCGCTGCGCGTAACCTCCTCGACCCCGCGGCGGCGGAGGACTACGCGCCGGTGCCGACCTTCTGGTCCGACCAGTACGACGCCAAGATCAAGGCCGTTGGGCTGTGGGCCCGCGCGCAGCAGGTCGCCGTCGTCGACGAGGATCCCGAGGCCGGTCAGCTGGTCTTCGAGGGGCACAACGGCGACGACCTGGTCGGTGCCTTGATGGTCAACAAGAACAAGGCGTTCATCGACTACCGTCGCAAGCTCGACTCCCGCTACACGGTGCCCAAGGCCTGATCTCCGGCCCCCGATGAGTCGCATGACGGACGGGAGAAGAAGCGGTGCGCAGCCGGACTCCAGGTATGAGCGGATCGTCGTGGTCGGAGCGAGCCGTGCCGGTGCTGAGGCCGTTGGGCAGCTGCGAGCGCAGGGCTTCGCCGGCGAAGTGACCGTCGTCGACGCCGCCCGCCTGGACCCGACGCCCGCCGGTGCGAACGAGTTGTCGGGTGTCAGGCGGTTCGGCGTGACCGCGGTCGGTCTGGACACCGGGAAGCGCGGGGTACGCCTCGCCACGAGTGAGAAGCTCGCCTGCGACGGCCTGATCGTCGCCACCGGGTGCCGCATGCCGACTCCTTGCCTGAGGTTGGTTCCGCTGGGGCGCGCGGTCGGCGCAGGGTTGCCTCCCACGCGCAGGCGAGCCGGACGCCGGTCTCCGGGTCGCTGGCCGTGCTAGACCTCGCTGTGGCTGGAGCCGTGCCGAACCACGATTCGACGCACGGCACCGGCGGGACGAGCCAGCACACCGGTCGGGAGATGGTCGCGCGGGAAGCGCGAGAGCAACTCGCCGCTGCACGCGCCGTGGTGATCTTGGGTGCCGCTCCATCGGTGGAGTGGCTCAGCGGGGCGGGCGATCGTGCGCTCTGCCGGCGTTCTCTGCGAGTCGAGTTGGCGGTCGTGGGCGCGGACGGCGTTGTCGCGGTCGGCTCAGCAGACTGCTGGCAGCCGCGGCTGAGGAGCTAGGGAACGCTCGTCCAGCACGGGGCACCGGATCCGCGGCTGGTCGTCACCGCTGGTGGCAACCTCCTGGCGGGTTCGGCGAACCAGAACCACACCCGTGCCAGCCCGCGCTCACCGGGTCCGACGACTACGGTCGCCATTTCCAGTGCGGCAGTATCACCGGGAGGGCGGAGCATCCGCACCGGCGTTGAGGGAGCGTCCAATGCACCATCACGTCCGGGATCAGACCATCGAGGTGCGAGTTGTTCACAGCGGGCGAGCCGACCAGCATCGCGGGCAACCTGACATGAGGCTCGTGGGGTGGCGCGCCATCCAGGCAACGAGTGAGGTCCCGGTTCCACGGAACCGGGACCTCACTCGTTGTGGAGTTCAGCTGTGCATGCGCATGGTGACCGCACGCGGATTGGTGAAGAACTCGCGGGAGTACTGGCCGCCCTCACGTCCGACGCCGCTGGCACCCTCGCCGCCGAAAGGCAGTCGCAGGTCCCGCTCGAAGAAGCAGTTGAGCCACACCATGCCGGCCTTCCACTGGGCCGCGAGCCGGTGGGCGCGGTCGAGGTTCTGCGTGCACAGGATTCCCGCCAGGCCGTAGGGACTGTCGTTGGCGATGGCCAGCGCTTCCTCCTCCGTGTCGAAGGGGATCACCGTTTCCACCGGCCCGAAGATCTCCTCTCGCGCCGTCCGGGTTTCGTTGGTGAGGCCCGTGATTACGGTCGGGGAGTAGTAGAACCCATTGGCGAGGGCATCATCGGTGAGCCGCGCACCCCCAGTGATGATCTTGCCGCCTTCGGTCTGCGCCAGCTCGACGTAGCCGTGGACCTTGTCCAGGTGCGGCCCCTCGATGAGCGGGCCGAGGTTGGTGTCCGGCTCCTTCGGGTCGCCCACCTTGAGCGCCTGTGCCTTCTCGGTGAACCGCGCGAGGAAGTCGTCGAGGATGCCTCGCTGGACGAGCAGCCGCGATCCGGCGAGGCACACCTGACCGCTGCCGGCGAAGACCCCCTTGATCGCGACATCGGTGGCGACCTCGATGTCGGCGTCGTCGAAGACGACGTTGGCCGACTTCCCGCCCAGTTCAGCTGACACGGGCGTGAGGTTCGCAGCGGCCGCCGCAAGGATCTTGCGGCCTGTCGTCGTCGAGCCGGTGAAGGTGATCCGGTCGACCCGCGGATCCGCGGTGAGGGGACCGGCCACCTCGTCGCCACCGTAGCCCTGGACGACGTTGAGCACGCCTTCCGGAAGACCGGCCTCGAGCGCGAGCTCGGCGAAGCGGGCCGCCGACAGCGGCGTCTGCGGCGCCGGTTTGAGCACGACGGTGTTGCCGAAGGCCAGTGCAGGCGCGAACTTCCACGACGCCAGCATCAGCGGCGCATTCCACGGGCTGATCGCCGAGACGACGCCGGCGGGTGGCGTCAGCACGTACGACAGCAGGGACCCGTCGGGGTAGGCCTCGTTGGGTGCCATGGCCGCGTAATCGGCGAAGAACCGCAGGTTGTGCGCCACCCGGGGTGTCTCCGCGTGCAGCATGTGGTTGAGGACCTTGCCGCCGTCCCAAGTCTCCAGGAGCGCGAGTTCGGCCCGATGGGAGTCGACAGCGTCGGCGACGTCGTGCAGGGTCCGGGCCCGTTCCTTGGGCGTCATCCTCGGCCACGGCCCCTCGTCGAACGCCCGGCGAGCGGCGGTGACCGCCCGGATGCCGTCCTCGGCCGTGCCCCGGGCGACAGTTCCCAGCAGCGTCTGGTCGTGCGGGTCGCGGGTTTCGAAGGTGTTCCCGTCGGAAGCGTCCACCCACTCGCCACCGATCAGGTGCCGGACGGACCTCGTCCCATCTGGTGCAGTCTTCATCAGGTACTCACCGCCCCGGACAAGCGTGCGTGCTCACCGCGACCGGCCAGCTCCGCAGCCACATCGATGATCATGTCTTCCTGGCCGCCGATCACACCTCGACGCCCGAGCTCCATGAGGATGTCGCGCTCCTTGACCCCGTACTTGTTGGCTGCGCGCTTGGTCGGGTGGAAGAAGGTCGAGTAGACACCGGCGTATCCGAGGATCAGTGCTGTCTCGTCGACGATCTGCGGTTCCTTCATCAGCGGAGCGACCACGTGCTCCGCGGTGTCGATCAAGGGGAAGAGGTCTACCCCGGTGTCGTAGCCGGCGCGCTCGAAGGCCGCGGCCAGCACTTCGGTCTGGGCGTTGCCCGCGCTCGCACCGAGGCCGCGCAGCGAGCCGTCGATGTGCGTGGCGCCTTCGTCCGCGGCGGTCAGGGCGTTGGCAATGCCCACACCGAGGTTGTTGTGCGCGTGGAATCCGAGCTCGGCGCTGACCGCCTCGCGCAGCGCGGCCACCCGAGCCCCGGCCCCGTCGGGCACCATCGCCCCGGCGGAATCCACCACGTAGATGACCTGGGCGCCGTAGGAGTCGAGTTTGGCGGCCTGCTCGGCCAGTGCCTGCGGCTCGAGCTTGTGGCTCATCATCAGGAAGCTCATCACGCGCATGCCCTGCTCACGAGCCCAGACGATGGGCTGCTCGGCGCAGTCGGCCTCGGTGCAGTGCACCGCCACGCGAACGGTCCTGGCGCCCGCGTCGATGGCCCCCTGCAACTCCGCCAGAGTCGCGATGCCGGGTACGTAGAGCACGGCGATGTCGGCCTGCGAAGTGGCCTCGACCGCGGCGCGGACGTACTCGGGGTCTGTGGCGGCGGCGAAGCCGTACTGGATGGACGAGGCACCGAGTCCGATGCCGTGCGCGACTTCGATCGTGGATATGCCCGCCTTGTCCAGTCCTTTCGAGACCTCGGCGACCTGCTGCGGGGTGAACATGTGCGACACGCTGCTCATGCCATCGCGCAGACTGGTGTCGACGAGGGTGACTTTGGGACGGGCGTTCGGCTTGCGGATGCTCATGCGGCGGCTCCGTTCTTGAGGCTCGTGCTCGCGACCGCCTCGGCCACCTGCATGGCGGCAGCGGTGATGATGTCGAGATTTCCCGCGTAGGCGGGCAGAAAATCACCCGCGCCCTCGACCTCGAGCATGACCGTGGCCTGGTCGCCGTCGACCTCGACGAAGCGCAGCCGGTAACCCGGCACGTACTTCTGGACCTCGGCGACCATGTCCCGAACCGCCTGCTCGATGCGGGAGGGATCGGGGTTGCGGACCTTGGCGTAGACCGTGTCGCGCATGATCATCGGTGGTTCGGCAGGATTGATCACCGAGATCGCCTTGGCTTGGTCGGCACCGGCGACAGCCGAGAGCGCGTTTCCGGTTTTCTCGCTGAACTCGCTCAGGTTCTGCCGGGTTCCCGGCCCTGCGCTGGCGCTGGCGATCGCGGCGACGATCTCGCCGTAGGAGGCGTCCGCGACGTGGTTGATCGCCCAGAGGATCGGGATGGTCGCCTGGCCGGCGCAGCTGACCATGTTCATGTTCGGCGCGTCGATGTGCTCGTCGAGGTTCACTGCGGGGACCACGTGAGGCCCGACCGACGCCGGGGTGAGGTCGATGGCTCGGATTCCGGCCTCGGCGTAGCGGGGAGCGGCGGCTGCGTGCACCTTCGCCGAGGTTGCCTCGAGAACGATGTGTGGCAGTTCCGGCCGGGCGAGCAGCCAATCCACGCCTTCGGCCGACGCCTCCAGACCCATCTCCGCTGCCCGCTTGAGGCCCTCGCTGTCGGGGTCGATGCCGATCATGTAGCGGGGCTCGACGAGCTTTGATCGTTTGAGCTTGTAGAGCAGGTCGGTTCCGATGTTGCCGGACCCGACGATCGCTGCCTGCACTCGCGCAGTCATCGTCACCACTTCCTGTTCCGGACCGCGACTTGGTCCCTTGCCTCGGAAAGTAGGCGCATTGCGGGCTGTGCAGGGGTGGGCTCCGGCAATGCGGAACCAGCTGAACGCGCCCGGCGAGGTCGGTTCCGATATCGGCGACGAGTCGTTCGCCAGGCATGGTTGCGGGCTTGGCTGACCTGCGCGACTCGTGTTCGGTTTCGGACGCGCTGTTCCTGACTGTCGAAAGCGCGATGGTCGGTCGGTGCCGCTGTCCGGGGTGGCCGGACGGTCGTAGCGGACCGCGCAGGCCTGTGCCAGCTTGTGGCGCATCGATCGAACGCGCTTCCGCGGTGGTGTCCGTGCCCGCGCAACGTTCTGAGGAGAGAACGATGAGTGAAACCATGCCTCGCTTCGAGGTGGCGCATCTCGCGCGAACCGAGCTTTTCACGCCGGACCCCGACGGCACGCTGTGGTTCTTCACCAAGCTGCTGGGGATGTACGAGACCAAGCGCGACGGCCAGTCGGTGTACCTGCGGGCCTACGAGGACCCGTACCAGTGGAGCATCAAGATCACCGAGGCGCGCAGTGCGGGGCTCGGGCACGCAGCGCTTCGCACGAGTTCGCCTGAGGCTCTGGAGCGCCGAGCGAAGGCGCTGAAGGACACCAACGTCGAGCTCTCCTGGTCCGAGGACGAGTTCGGCTACGGCAAGACCCTGCACTTCCAGTCGCCCGACGGACACAACTTGTCCCTGCTGTGGGAGGCGGAGAAGTACCAGGCGCCGCCGGAACTGCAGAGCAAGATCCTCAGCAGGCCCTCCAAGAAGCCGCTGCAGGGCTTGCCGGTCAAGCGCATCGACCACATCAACCTGATGGCCAGCGACGTCACGTCGGTCAAGGACTCCTTCGAGCGGCACCTCGGGTTCCGCACGACCGAGCGCGTCGTCGATGGAGAGGTCGAGATCGGTGCGTGGATGAGCTCGAACATCCTCGGCCACGAAGTCGCGTGCATGCGCGACATCCTCGGCGAGCGAGGACGCCTGCACCACGTGGCGATGTACTACGGCATTCCGCAGCACAACATCGATGCCGCGGAGATGTTCCGCGAGTACGACATCCAGATCGAGACCGGCCCAGACAAGCACGGCATTACCCAGGGCTCGTTCCTCTACGTCTTCGAACCGGGCGGCAACCGCATCGAGCTGTTCGGCGACACGGGCGTGCTCTCCCTCGAGCCCGATTGGGAAACCAGGACCTGGCAGATGTCCGACATCGACACCGGGTTGGCCATCGGCGGAGCGAAGCTGCCGTTCGAGACCTACTTCACCTACGGCACCCCGAGCAAGCTCACGCTGGCCGACCACGTCGCGCAGTTCGCGGGAGGTCCACCTACCGCCGACGCCGGCTCGGCGGAAAACCCCGAGGGTGCTGACCGGAATGCAACGAGCATGGTTGCCGGCTGAACGCTTTCATGAGAACCGGGTGTGGGCGCGCTTGCCCTGGCCGCGCCCACACCTCCGTGGTGTTGCTTGTCTTGATGCCGCAGAGGGTTCGCGGGGTTGTCGCGTTGGGCAAGGGCGAGCCCGTGTCGTTGGAAGCGATCGTGGTGCCGGGTCCGGGGTCGGGTGAGGCTGTGGTGCGGGTTGGTCTGCTACTTGCGTAGCAGCCGGATGGTCAACGACAGTTCGGCAAGGTCAGTCAGGGAACGGAGGTCGTAGCCGATCGCGGTGCCGGCGCGCTTGAGGCGGTAGCGCACGGAGTTCGGGTGCAGGGCGAGTTTGCGCGCGGTCCGTTGCATGTCGCAGTCGCAGTTGAAGTACGCGTTGATCGCTTCCATGAGCGCCTCGTTCTCGGCGATCGGGGCGAGTATTCGGCGTGCCTTCTCACGCACCGACGCCGCATCCTGGCCTGCGACCAGCCAGTCGACGAGGCCGATCTGCTCGAACCGGAGTACGGGCCGCCCACCGCGAAGGGCTGAGGCGAGGGCCAGCTCGGCCTCCCGTAGCCGGCCGGGGCCGACGGTGAGGTCGGTGAACGGCTCGCTCATCCCACAGTGCACGGTGTCCGGCAGCGCGTCGAGCCACTGATGCAGCGCGGCCTCGTCCGCCTCGACCAGCCCCACGATCTGCGAGGCGTGGCCCCCGAGCAGCAACCGCACATCGGTATCGAGCGCCGCCCGCTCCATCGGTGCCGCTTGTTCGAGGCGTTCCACATCGCTGAGCCGCTCGTCGTCCGAGTGGTCCCAGCTCGTGTCCGTCAGTGCCAGCAGACGCATCTCGCCGCCCCGTGGAAACCTGTGCATTTCCAAGCGATCCCAGATGTACTGGGTATCGGACGGTTTGCCGGCCACCACCAGGCGGATCAACTCTGCTCGACGCAAGCGACTTTCCACGGCGACCGATTCGCGGGACCGCACGATCATCGCGATCAGTCGCCGTGCCGCCTCCAACGCAGGTTCGGCCAGATCTTCGGATACTGAGCGTCGGCGCGACGCCACGGCCAGCCAGTGCAGCACGGTGTCGGTGCGGATCGGATCGGCGACGACGTGCCATCGGCCGATCGTGAATCGTCTGCGTTGGGTGGGATTCCCGGCGATCTCCGCGCGGATGATCTGAGTCGGGCCCACCCCGGAGGATGCCACGACGGTGCCGGACTGGTCGTAGAGAACCACGGTGCCGCGGAGCAGCTCGGCCAGTCGGTGGACCAGAGCAGCCGGAGCGTCTTGCTCGGCAAGCGATTCGAGCAGGTAGTCCTGAATGCTGATCGTGCGGCGGAGCAGGTAGACGTCCTTCGTGAGGGTCGCCCGGTTCACCACGTCGATGATTTCCAGGAACGGAGTCTGCAGCGGCACGGACAGCACCGGGAAGTCGCAGCGGTGCGCCTCGTCGAGGAGCGCGGTCGGGACCGTGTCCATGGACAACCCGATTCCGAACCCCAACGCCGCCATGCCGCTCGAGTGCAGTTCTCTGACCAGGTCGCGTTGCTGGTCGGCAGTGCTGACCGGGCCGCCGAACCGGGCTCCGGTGGTGAGCATCAGCCATCCCGGCTTCATCCAGCGGGACGGGTTTTCGATCTCGATCGGGTGCGCGCCGTAGATCGGGGTGTCGGGGTCACCGTCGGTAACCAGCTTGAGGCCGAGCTGCTGTTCGGCCAGGAGATCCACCAGGCGGAAATGGCCGTCCGGCGCCGGCGCATCGTCGCGTCGTTTGTGTGCGTCCACAGTCTCCAACCTCGTTGTTCTCACCTCACACAATTGTGCCAGTGTGACGTGGACCTCATCGTGTGTCGGTGAAGCAACCAACGAAGAGGTACTGACGTGCGAAAACACCGAGTGGCAGTGGACGTCGGCGGGACGTTCACCGATGTGTGCGTGTTCGACACCGACACTGCGTCAACGACGGTCGCCAAGGTGTCGTCGACGCCGGACAACCCGATGCGTGCGGTACTGGAAGGCATTCGCGCCGCGAACGTGGACCTCAGCCAGGTGGCACTGTTCTCACATGGCACCACGGTCGCCACCAACGCGTTGATCACCAGGCGGTTCCCGAAGGCAGCCATGGTGACCACTCGTGGCTTCCGGGACGTGCTGGAGATCCGCAACGGCACGAAGTCCGACCTATGGGATGCGTACAAGGATGTCGGTCCGCCCTACATCCGGCGTCGCGACCGATACGAGGTCACGGAGCGGGTGAACTACGTCGGTGACGTGGTGACGCCGCTGGACGAGAACGAAGCCCGGCAGGTCGCACGCGTGTTGCGGCGCAAGGGTGTCGAGACGGTTGCGATCGGGTTCATCAATTCCTACGCCAATGCGGGCCACGAGCAGCGGATGAAGGAGATCCTCGCTGAGGAACTGCCGGGTGTTTCGGTGTCCACCTCCAGCGAGATCCTGCCGGAGATCTTCGAGTACGACAGGTTCTCGACAACGGTCGCCAACACCGTCCTGGGCCCCCTGGTGAGCGGCTACGTCAACGAGCTCGAGGGCGAGCTCTCCGGCGGCGGTTACGACGGAGATCTGTTGTTGCTGCACTCCGGCGGCGGTTCGATGACACCGACGATGGCGCAGCGTTACCCGGTGCGCTTGGCCGCGTCAGGCATCGCCGCGGGTGCGATCGCGGTGCGCGATCTGGCCGAGCGGTGCGGCTACGGCAACGCGATCGGCCTGGACATGGGCGGCACGAGCACCGACATCTCGCTCGTGCACAACAATGAGATCCGGCGGACCAAGGAATGGCACGTCGAGTACGGTTTCCCGATCTGCTTCCCGAGCATCGAGGTGCTCACCATCGGCGCGGGCGGTGGCTCACTCGCCTGGCTTGACGAGGCGGGTTCGTTGCGCAATGGGCCGGCCTCGGCGGGCGCCGACCCCGGCCCGGCCTGTTACCAGCTGGGCGGCAAGGAACCGACGAACACCGACGCCAGCCTCGTGCTCGACCGCCTCGGCACCGAGTTGGTGGGCGGTGCCATGAGCCTGGACCGTACGGCTGCCGAGAACGCCATCGCCGGTCAGATCGCCGAGCCGCTCGGCCTCGAGCTGGACGAGGCAGCCAGCGACGTGCTCCAGGTCGCGAACGCGAACATGGCCGACGCCGTGCGCCTAATCTCCATCCGGCGCGGCTACGACCCGCGAGATTTCGCGCTCGTGGTCTTCGGCGGGGCTGGTGGCCTGCATGGGGCGGCGCTGGCCAAAGAGCTGTCCATCCCGGTGGTCGTGGTCCCGCGTCACCCGGGCATCACCTCCGCGCAGGGCTGCTTGCTGGTCGACATTCGCCACGACCTGACCACCATGTTCCAGGCCGAGTCGTCCACCGCAGAGGTGGACGAGTTGGAGTCGGAGTTCGGCAAACTCGAATCCGACGCCACGGAGCGACTGCGGCGTGAGGGAGCGTCCGAATCCGACATGCTGCTGGAGCGGTCCATCAGCATGCGGTACTCGGGGCAGTGGCGCTCGCTGACCGTGCCGATCTCGTCCGGACCGGAGGCACTGGCCGAGGCGGTCGAGCAATTCCACGAGCAGCACGAGCGAGAGTACTCGTTCCGTAGGGACGATACGCCGGTCGAGCTGTATCAGCTGTTGCTCCGCGCGACCGGAACGACTCCGAAACCCTCGTTCCCACGTCGTGACAAGGTCGAACAGGACCCACCGGAGCCGATCGCACACCGACGCACGTACTTCGAGGAGTGCGAGGGCAGGGTCGACACCCCGGTATACGACCGTGAGCAGCTGGTGGCCGGAACCCGCATCCCCGGTCCCGCGGTGGTCGAGCAGCTCGACTCCACGACGGTCATCCCACCGGGAACTCCCGCGGTGATCGACGAGTGGCTGAACATCCGCATCCACGTCTCGGAGGCCTCCCGATGAGCGACACAACCACGGCCCGCGCGGCGGCGCAGGGGCGAGAGCTGGACCCTGTCACCTTCGAAGTGCTCAAGAACGCCTTCGCCACCTCGGTGGACCTGATGTCCGAGCAGATCCTGCGCACCTGCTATTCGTTCGTCATCTACGCACGGGACTTCTCATCCGCGTTGTGCGACGCGCAGGGCAACACGGTGATGCAGGGAAGCCAGGACCTCGCCGCGCACGTCGGCACGCTGCACTTCCAGTGCAAGGCGGTGCTGGAGGAATTCGGCTCGGACATCAATCCGGGAGACGTGTTCGCGGTGAACTGCCCGTACATGGGCGGGACTCACCTCAACGATGTCAGCTTCATCCGGCCGATCTTCGCCGACGGTGAGCTGATCGCGTTCGCGCAGAACAAGGGACACTGGGCCGACATCGGCGGCAATGTGCCCGGGTCGTTCGACGTCAACGCTACGACGCACTTCAGTGAGGGGCTGCGGATCACACCGCTGCGGGTGTGGCGCGGCGGTGAACTGATCGCGGACGTCGCCAAGCTGCTCGTGTCGAACACGAGATCGCCGGATATCAGCCTCGGCGACCTGCATGCTCAGGCAGAGGCGACCGGCGTGTGTGAACGGGAGATGCACCGGCTGGTCGGAAAGTACGGCAAGCACGACGTGGTCGAGGCATTGCAAGAGGTGCAGGACTACGTGGAACGAATCGTGCGCACCAGGGTCGCCGAGCTGCCGGACGGCACCTGGACCACCCGGGACTACATCGACTTCGATCCTGCGCACGGTGAAGGGCTCGTGCCCGTGCAGGTCCGGCTGACGATCGCGGGCGATCAGGTCAGCTACGACCTCAGCGGCAGTGCCGCGGCGGTGGCCAGTTTCCTTAACGCCGGATACGGGACCGCGTTCTCCGGCATCATCGCCGGTACCAAGACCTTCTTCCCGGATGTTCCGCTCAACTCCGGCTTTTACAACGCCATCGACGTCGATATCGGCCCGGAAGGGACGGTGGTCAACGCCGGCTGGCCGCACGCTGTCACCGGATTCTGTTCAGGGCCCTACGAGAAGATCATGAACGCCGGCTTCGAGCTGTGGTCGCGGATCGTTCCGGAGCGGGCGATGGCGTGCTCGTACAACCTGGAGTATCTCCTCATCGGCGGGCACGACGCGCGGACCGCCGAGCGTGACTACTTCATGTGGTACGACTGGATGGCAGGCGGCTGGGGTGGCCGAAGCGACCGGGACGGATCCGGTGCCACATCGCCGATCTTCGGGGTCGGTCTCGCGGTACAGCCGCTCGAGGGTCAGGAACGGCTGAACCCGGTGCTGACCACGGCGCACGAGCTCATCACCGACTCGGCTGGTCCTGGCAGGAACAGGGGCGGATCCGGGGTTCGCAAAGGCGGAACGCTGACCGACTGCCACAAGACGGTGATGTCCTACTGTTGCGACCGTGCGCGATCGGTTACGTGGGGAATCGAGGGCGGACTCCCGTCGATCCCGCACGGTGTGTGGATGAACGAGAACACCCCGGAAGAACGGTTTCTCGGTTCGGTTTTCGCCGGTGTGTCCGTGGAATCCGGGGACACTTTCGGTCGCCCGTCGGCCGGCGGTGGTGGCTATGGAGATCCGCTGGAGCGGGACCCCTCGCAAGTGTTGGAGGACGTGGTCGACGGCTACGTGTCGGTGGAGCGGGCGCAGCGGGACTACGGCGTCGTGGTACACGCGGTGGACCCCGAGATTGACCACTACGAGCTCGATCAAGCGGCAACCGAACTCGCCAGAGACGAGATTCGCAGGAACCGGAAGGCGTGGCTGCAGGCCGACCCCGAGGACGTCGCCGCGAGGTACCGCTCCGGTGAGCTGTCCATGCTGGACCTTGTTCGGCAATACGGGGTGGTCGTCGATTGGGGGACCGGTGAGCTCTTCCCCACTACCACCCGGCAGTTCCGCAAGATGCTGGCACATCGTACGGCGCAACACTGGATCTAAGCGGCTAGGGGCGGGGCCCGCACCCTTAGGTGCGCGCCCCGCCCCTAGCCGACGGCGTGCCACGCCGGCCCTCCCGGTTTCCCTTCGGTGGTCGTCATGGGGCGGCGAGCGCACGCTGAGGCGCACGGTCGGCCATCGACCGCCTGAAGCTTTCGTCAGAACCGGTCGCCACGACCTCGTGGCATGTGGAGAGAGAGGTGGCGCGGATCTGTAGCGAAGAGATAGGGCCATGCTAATCAGAACTCAGTCAGCTGGATGGGCCCCCACGTGTCGTCGATAAAACTGATTGTGAGGGTCTTTCCGTCTACGAGTGGTGACAGAACATCTGGATCGAGCAACGCATGCATGGCCAGTCCGTCGGTTAGTGCCACGAGCTCGATCGCCAAGCTTTTCGAGTCTCGCGTGGACACGATCGATCCGTCATCCTTGCATTCGTCGATGATGCGAGTGACGAAGCTCCGCCAATTTCGCAGGTAGCTCACGACTTCGTCGTGTGTTTCTTCGGCGGAGTGCGTCTCCGCGTAGTACTCGAGGAAGATCCTCGTCAGCGCCACCCGTCGCTCGTCGAGAGGCAACGTAGCCTCGATAGTAGCGTGGAGTCGCTCGAGTGGGGACAGGCCTGAATCGTGCAGTATCCGCGTCAGTTCCTTTCCTTGCAAGTGCGCCGCTCGTCGAAAGGCGCCAAGCATCAGGGTATCCCGATTCTGGAAATAGTGGTTAACGGCGCCAGTTGACCACTGAGCACGTTCTGCAGCGGCCCGCTTGGTTACCGAACGGGTTCCGCCCTCGGCTACGAGTGTCAACACCGCGTCGCAAATCTCGTTCCGACGCTGTTCGTGGTCGACGATCTTCGGCATAGTTCCGGCACCCTCTTCGACGGTCGTTAGGCGCAGCACCTTAATGCCAGGATAGCCGAGCTGTGTCGAGGGTCGAATTCGGCCCGTCAAGAGTGGGCAATACGCTATCCGGCGCGCCTTGTCAGGTCTGTTTCGTTGTACCGCCCGCTTCCGCTCCCGTCGCGTCGGGCGTTTGAGACTCCTCAGCATTCGATCTCGTGGCAGTGCCGCTGTGCGGCGTGCCCTTGATGATCAGCCAAACGCCACGGGTCATGAGTGGCAGTCCGAAAACGATCAGCATTCCCCATGCGCCGGCGGTGTAGCCCTGTGCCACGAGGTCGATGACGCCGATTTGGCTGATGATGATCGCAACGATCAGCGTGACGGCCGCGGCGATACTGTTCGTCCGACGCGTCATCGGGTTGCGGCCGATATCCTCGAGGTTGGCATTGATCCGGTTGAGTGCGCCTTGAACGAGTCCCACGGCCGTCGCGAGCAGCGTCCAACCGACCAGGATGCCGAATACAACGACTACCCAGGTTCCGTAATTGGATAGCATCGTGAGCCACGGGATATCTGACTCGAGTACGGCAGTGGAAGGATAGAACGCCATGACGGCCAAGTAGGTGAGGAAAAGCGGAATAGCGATGAGCCAGCCGAGGTTGAATGCCGACCAGAAGGAATCCTTGTGTGATTTCGCATAGCGCATCACAGGCATGGCCGCAGGGAAGATGCACAGGTATAAGGCACCATAGATGAGGCCTGACGATATCGAGGTCCACGATGTTGCAGCGGGGTCGATCGGTGGGGCGTTGTTGCTGAAGGTGGCGACCAGGTCGTCGCCTTTGAGTGATAGAACGAGGGCAGAGAAAATGAGGTACCCGAGTGTCAGCAGGATTGTTCCGGTCGAGTTGAATCGCTCCATCAACGATTGTCCGAAGAACAGCACCACTGCGACGGTGGTGACAAGTGCGGCGGAGGTCAGCCATGGGGGAACCCCGAGCG
This sequence comes from Prauserella salsuginis, assembly GCF_024648885.1. Lineage (GTDB taxonomy): Bacteria > Actinomycetota > Actinomycetes > Mycobacteriales > Pseudonocardiaceae > Prauserella > Prauserella salsuginis. The sequence continues at coordinate 75,399 of NZ_JANBBF010000012.1, forward strand.
TGTCCGCCATGATGCTTCCTGCGGCGCTGATCAGCACACCGATGATCGTCACGCTCAGCATGAGATGCAAGAGGTCGTAAAGCCAGTAGAACGGGCCGATGAGTAGTTTTACCAGGCTGCGATAGTCGAACGTGCGATACCTTCGGGAAAGTTCGAAAACAAGGTATGCGAAGGTTGCCAGGATTATGAAGGTTGCGGCTACCGACATCCAGCCCATGGTTCCGAACTGTGCTGCGTACTCCACCGTCTCGCGGCCGGTGGCGTATGCGCCGCCGATGGCCACTGACTGGAATACGAGGCCTGCGAGGAAAACTCGTTTGAACAGGCCTGCCTTTCGCGTTGTTCCGGATTCTGTCGACGGCATCGTTGCCTCTCGGGTGGGGTGGGATGAGAAATCAGCTAGATTGGATTCGTGGCCGGTTACTTGCCGAGAAACTTGGGGTCTCGTTTCTCGGCAAAGGCCGTGGCGCCTTCGTGGGCGTCCGCGGAGCGCCATACAGGCGTAGCGATTCTTTGTTGCTCCGCCCATGCTTCGTCGCACGTCGCGGCGGAGTGTCGCGACAATATGCGTTTTGTCGCCGTCAGGGCAAGTGGTGCGTTTCGAGCAATCGAGGCGGCGAGCTCGTGGGCCACCTGGACTGCTTCACCGGACGGAACGACGCGGTTGACAATTCCGAGCCGCTCCAATGTCACCGCGGGAATGTCCTCCCCCGACAGTGCGAGCTCCATGGCAAGTGCGGCCGGGATACGTTCGGGTAGCCGGAGAAGCGAGCCACCGTCCGCGACGAGGCCGCGGGACACCTCGGGTAGGCCGAAGCGAGCGTCCTCGGCGGCGACGACCATGTCGCAGGCGAGAGCGATCTCGAATCCACCGGCGACAGCGAAACCTTCCACGGCGGCGATGATCGGAGTGGTGGGAGGATGTCGTGCCAGACCGGCGAACCCTCGGTCCGGGGTCTCGCCGACATCACCGGTCGCGGCGAAGGCCTTGAGATCGAGACCTGCGCTGAATGCGCCGCGCCCGTCCGGGAGCGGCGAACCGGAGAGGACTATGACACGCACGTTCGGATCTTCGTCGCAACGGCGGAACTCGTCGGCGAGTTGCCGAGCCACAGCGCTGTTGATCGCGTTGCGAACGTCGGGCCGGTTGATGACCACGTGTGCGACATGGGGGTGATCATCCAGCCGTTGGACCAGTTTAGAGTCCGGTGGGCAGTTCTGAGGCGCTACCTCGTTTGGCATGCTCATCAGGTCCTCCACATGAGTGGTCAACCGTACGTTTCCGACTTGCTGGCGTGTCGGCTCCGATCGCGATTCCGGCTGTGTGATCAGGGCACCGTGGACACCGGGCGCGCCTTCGACGACGATGATCGCTCCGGTCCGCCAGGTGTACTTCCGCGCCCAGCCATGTGACGGCAGAAGGCGCGCAACCTCGGAACAGGCCTCCGGGATGCCATGCAGAATCTGCCGGAAGAGAAGGTCCGAGGATGCCGGGTCCCGGGTTCCGATCACGACAGGTCCGAGAGCTGCGTTGTGACGGTCAGCTGGGTCGGCGCATGCTGGGGCGGTTTCCCACAGCGATTCCCACCATCCGGGGTCTCTGGCACCGCGGTTGTTGGGCAAAGCGGACCAGTTCCGATCGCGGGTGCCGACGAGTGCTTCCGTACGGATCGGGTTGGGCGTCGAGGCGATCTGAATGAGCAGCCCATGGACATGGTCCGGAGGGAGGAACAGTTCCTGCCAATCCGGAAAGTCGAGATCTTCGCGGACAGTCCGGAAACCGGCCTCCCGCAGTCGCGAGCGCACCCTTGCCAGGTTCGGGACGTTAAAGGTGATGTGGTGTGCCGCCTCGCCGTGGTGGTCGAGGAAACGTTCCATGAACCCGGATCCTGTGCTCGCGGAGGTCCCAGGGCAGGCAGCAGCCGCCCGGCGGAGGTCCTCCGCTGGGTCGGTCGGGGTCGAAATGAGTTCCAGCCGGCCTCCGCGGACATGGCCATCCGACACGTCGCCGAGATGCATGAGTACGTAGCGGAACTGCGGTAACACGCCTCCGACGAGAGGCTCGGCTCCGAGGTCGCGCCTGAGCATGCGGGCCGCGGCCAGTGGCCAGCGGACCCCGATACTGAGGTGATCGAACTCGAACCCTCCAGTCATGCCGACGCACTCCCCGTTGGCGATGGCGTCTCCGATTGCGTGGTGCCGGCCTGCGCCATGAAGGTTCGTGGATCCGCCGTGATCTCGCGGGCTGTACCCGCGTTCGCCCACTCGTCCGTAGCCAGTAAAGCTCGGTGGAACGGCAACAGCGTCGCCTTGGGACCTTCGAGCACGAACTCGTCGAGGGCCCTGCGCATCCGCGCCGTGGCGTCCTCGCGGGTTGCGCCATGGACGAGGACCTTGGCCAGAAGCGAGTCGTAGTGAGGCAGGATCGCCGTACCCTCGCGGACCCCGGAGTCGACACGGACACCGGCGCCTGTGGGCTCCTTGTAGCGTGTGATCGTGCCTGCCGAGGGGAGGAAACCTTTCGCAGCGTTCTCGGCATTGATCCGGACCTCGATTGCGTGTCCGTCGATCCGTACCTCGTCCTGCTCCACCGAGAGCGGTTGACCCGCCGCAGCGCGGAGTTGCTGTTCGACGATGTCGACACCGGTGATCATCTCCGTGATCCCGTGCTCGACCTGGATGCGCGTGTTCATCTCGAGGAAGAAGAACTCCGGTTCGCCGCTCCGGGAGCCGGTCACGAGGCCTTCGACCGTTCCCGCGCCGACGTAGCCGATCGCCCGCGCTGCATCCATGGCTTGCGCGCAGATCCGTCGCCTGAAGTCCTCGTCGATCGTGGGCGTCGGCGCCTCCTCGACGAGCTTCTGGTGCCGACGTTGGATCGTGCAATCGCGGTCATAGAGATGTACGACGTTGCCGAGCGTGTCGCCGAGAACCTGCACTTCGACGTGTCGCGGATCGGCGAGGTAGCGCTCCAAGTACACGGTGCTGTCGTTGAAGAACCGCTCGCCCTCGCTTTGCGCTCCGTGGAACGCTGCAGGAAGTTCATCGGGGTTGTGGGCTATCCGGAACCCCTTGCCCCCACCGGCGCCCGAAGCCTTGACGGCGACCGGATAGCCGATTCCGTCCGCTGAAGCCAGGGCCGCGTCCGCTGAGTCGACCGGTTCCAGTAGTCCGGGTACCGTCGGTACTCCTGCGTCGGCCATGATTCGCCGTGCATTGATCTTCGAACCCATCTCGGAGATCACCTGGGGACTGGGCCCGACGAAAGCGAGGCCCCTGTCAGCGACGGCCTGAGCGAACTTGGCATTCTCCGCCAGGAACCCGTAACCGGGGTGGATCGCGTCTGCACCGGCACGATCGGCGGCATCCAGGATGGCGTCGATATTGAGATATGATCCAGCTGCCGGGGGTTGACCGACACATACCGCCGTGTCGGCAAGCTTCACATGCATGGCATCCTGATCGGCTTCCGAGTAGACGGCAATGCTGCGGATACCGAGTCTCTTGAGGGTCGCGATCACGCGGACCGCGATCTCCCCACGGTTGGCTACGAGAACTGCGTCGAACATGGTTCGTGCTCCTGGTGGAAGTGGGTAGACCAATGGTGCGGCTGCCCTACGGACCGTCACTCAATCTCGGCGATGGGGTCGTCCTCGTCGACGGCCTGCCCTTCTTCCACGAAGATCTTCGTAATGATCCCGTCGGCCTCGGCCGTCACGGGGATCTCCATCTTCATGGATTCGAGGATGACGATCTCGTCGCCGGCACTCACTGAGGCTCCGGCGCTCTTGACGATCTTCCAAACCGAACTTGCGGTAGGGGAGAGAGGTTGGTGAGACAAGAAATCCTCCTTCTTTTCGGAGAAATGGCAAATATCAGGGGCGCATCGTCCACCGGCGCTTCGAAGGACCCAGGTCGGTCTCGACGCGATGTAAAGATGCATTCAGGAAGTCGGCGACCATGACACGGGTTTCGCGAGGGTCGATCATCGCCTCGACACCGAATGCTTCGACAGTTCGCCAAGGATCTGCGATGTTCTTGAAGTTCTCGTTGATGGCGGCACGGTATGCCTCCGGGTCCGGGGAATCCTCGATCTCTCGGGCGAATCCGGCTTCCACGCCGCCTTCCACGGGCAGGTCGCCCCACTCCGCGGTGGGCCAGGCTATCCGCAGTGATAGGCCGTCAGGGTCGGACGTGGCCGACACGGCCATTCCGTAGGCCTTGCGGACCTGGATAGTGACTACCGGCACGTCGGCCTCGATCAGGCTCTGAATCGCACGCATCCCCCAGCGAACCACGTTGGCGCGTTCGGCATCGGGGCCAACCATGAATCCGGGGACGTCGGCGAAATAGACAATGGGCAGGTGGAAGGTCGAGCACATGTCGACGAACCTGATCTGCTTTTCGGCGGCATGTGCGTCCATGGCGCCGCCCAGGTGCATGGGGTTGGATGCCACGATGCCGACGGGGATGCCGTCGATTCGCGCCAGTCCGGTCGTAACGGCTTTACCCCAGTGTTTGCCGATTTCAAAGAAGGAGTCGATGTCGACAATGAAGGATGTTATGTCGGTGGCCTTGTAGGGGCGACGATTGTTGGTCGGAATCTTCTCCAGAATCCTGTCGATAGGCCGATCGACAGGATCGTCTGTGGGTGTGCGCGGAGGCATTTGCCAGACGTTCTGGGGTAGGTAGGAAAGGAAGCGCTCCATTTGCGCGATCGCGTCATCCTCGTCGTCTGCGAGGTTGTCGATCGCACCGGACCGTGTCGCCACCTTCGCGCCGCCGAGCTCGTACTTGTCCGGGAGTTTGCCCAAGGCGCGTTCGACGAGCGGCGGACCGCCGGAGAAGAACACCGAGTCCTTGGTCATGACGGAGAAGTGGGACAGGACGGTACGTCCGGCCGTGCCGCCGGCGGAGGCACCACTGACCATGGCCAGCACCGGAACTTCACCGAGGAGCTCGTAGGACCGTCCCCAGCTCAATGACGAAACCAGATACGAATGGCCTTTTTCGCCTGAGGCCGCGATGTCACCGCCGATTCCCTCCATGAACATAACGAGCGGAATTCGGTACTCGTGGGCGAGATCCTCGACGAACCCGCCCAGCCCGCCCTTCATTCGGTCCAGGTAGGTCTGCGGTGCACCAGCACGTACCGTGAAGTCCTCGCCGCCGATGGCAACATGTCGTCCGCCGAACTCTCCCAAACCCATGACGTAGCTGGCCGGCATCTGGCTGCGGAGCGTCCCGAGTGCGTCGACGTCGTCATAGGTGGCGAACTCACCGATCTCGTGGAAGGACGTCGTCGCTTTGGCGAGGCGTTCGCGAATGGTCAGCTGACCACGTTCGTGTGCACGCTGGACGCGGCGGGCGCCGCCGAGTTCCCGGGCCCGCTCCCGCCGCCACTCGAACTGGGCGAGTTTCTCCTGCCATTCGGGTGGGATCGCTGGCTGGTCGTTCGTCATAGATGTTCTCTCTCCCGTGTTCGGGCGCAGGGTGGTTAGACGTCGATCGTGTAGACCGTGGCAGGTACCCCGGTGGCCTCTTCCTCTTCAGCGACCGCACGCAGTAGCCGGTGCTTCTGCACCACCTGCGTTCCCGGGGAGCGGACGATGTTCTTCGAGTCGGTGATCTGGAGGAACTTCGGACGTGCGTATGGTGCCACGTGATCGCGGCAGTAATTCTGAAAAGCTGCGACGGTGAACTCGTGCGAGTGTTCGTCGTCGGCGCCGGACGGCACGACGAACACCTTGATCTCCTGTTCGCCGGAGAAATCGTCGTCCACGCCGACAGCGGCACACTCCTCGACTCCCGGCGCCTTACGAAGTGTGGATTCCAACTCGTAAACGCTGACGTTCTCGCCTCTGCGTCGAATCGAGTCCGACATGCGACCGTGGAAGAATACGAATCCCTCTTGATCCATGCTGGCGCGATCGCCCGAGCGCACCCAGAGGTCCCGCCATGCCGAAGCGGTCGCCTCGGGCCGGTTCCAGTAGCCGAGCATCATCATGTGGGGAAACTTGGGTCGATAGACCAGTTCCCCGGGTGTGTCGGGCGGCAGCTCGTGTCCGTGTTCGTCGTGGATCTGGACCTCGAAGCCGACGCTGGGCCATCCGATCCCGCCGCGGCGTTTGCGGCCTGGGGTGTCGTAGAGGGGCCCGTCGGCCTCGGTCTGGCCGTACAGGGTGAGGATGTCGATTCCGAGCTGATCCTCGAAGTACTCGTATGTCCCGTCGGGAATCGGCGCCCCGATGATGCGGCGTAACGGCGTGTCTGTGGCGGCATCAGCGCCCTGCGATCGGATGGCGGAGAACAGGAAGCCAACGGTCCACGTCCAGGTTACGCCGAACCGAGTGACCTCCGACCAGAAGCGGTTGGCACTGAACTTCGGTCGGATGGCCACGGAGCCACCGGAAAGGATTACCGCGGAGAAGACGACGTGGAAGTCGGCATGGAAGAAGGGCAGTACGAAGTAGCCGGTGTCCTCGGAGGTGAGTCCCGCGACGTGGGCAATTGTGTGCCCGTTGGCGGTAGGGTAGCCGGCAGGCAGCATGACGCCCTTGGACGGGCCGGTGGTTCCTGACGTGTAGATGAGTGAGCAGAGTGCATCGGCCTCGACGGCATGTGCGATTTCGTCGAGCCGGGTGGCAGCGGGCGACTCCGGAAGGCGCGGACAGTGCGCGTCCTCGGGTGGAAAGTCGGCCAAGGTTTCCAGATGTCTGGCGGTGTCGATGCGTCGGTAGCAGCCAGCCACTGCTGCTTTGAACTCGGCGTCGAGGACGATCAATGACGGCTCGGAATCGTTGAGCACGGCCGCCAAGAGATCGCCGGCGAGGTCGTAGTTCACCGACACTTCCACGGCGCCGAGCCACCATATGCCATATTGCCAGGCTTGTCGTTGTGCCGAGTTACGGCACACAAGAGCAACTCGCTCGCCTGCCGCTACGCCTTTTGCCTGCAACAATGCGGCACAGGCACGCGCCCGGCGCGCAAACCCCCGGTAGCTCCAGGTGGCAATGGTGCCGTCCGGCTCCTCCCAGGTCAGCAGCGGGGCTTCAGGGCGGGCCGCAACCTGGTTGAGAAGATCGACGACGGGCGTGGATACATGGTGGCACGTGAGCGGGAACTCGGTACCCGGAGACTCCGTCTCTCGGTGCGGGCACGCAAACACCGTTGAGTGCGTCCGACTGGGCAGCGCGGGGTGTCCGGGGGCGCCGGTGGAGAAGTCCGGCGAGGAGCCCCGGGCTGCGGAAGACGGCGCCGGCGAGGTTCCTTGTGCCGGTGTGGGAGGAGATTCCGTCATGGGTGCAGTTCACCTCCGTTGACGTCGAGCACCTGTGCAGTGATGTACGACGCGGCTGGTGAGAGGAGGAAAGCCGTGGCCTCCCCGATCTCGTGGGGCGTTCCCATGCGTCCCAGCATCATGTCGTCGAGCCACTTGGTTTTGACCTCGTCCGGCACGTTTGCGGTCATGTCGGTGTCGATGGGACCTGGCGAAACACAGTTCGCGCGGATGTCGAAACGGGCGAACTCGATCGCGATGGTTTTGGTGAGACCGACGATGCCTGCCTTGGCTGCGGAGTAGTTCGTCTGACCGTACGAGCCGTGGCGACCCGACGAACTCGTGTTCACGATCGCGCCGGACGCGCCGCGGCCCGTCGTCGGCCGCGACTTCGGCTCACCGGGTTCGTCGTTCGTCGTGGATGCCGCGATGAGCGGCTGCAACGTCTGGCAGCCGAGCCACGTCCCCCGCAAGTGGGTATCCAGTACGACATCCCACATGTCGTCGTCCATTTTGGAAAGCGATTTGTCACGTGTGACCCCTGCGTTGTTCACGAGTCCGCTCAAACGGCCACCGAACTCACGGTCCAGAAGGTCTCGTGCGTCGTTCCAGCTTTCTCGTGAAGCAGTATCGAGTACCACCGGAAGGGCGCCGAGTTCGCGCGCCGTCGTTGTGATCGCGTCCCTGTCGATGTCGGCGACGGCTACAGTGCCGCCGTGCGCGAGAAGCACTTCGGCGGTGGCACGTCCGATACCCCGCGCGGCACCGGTGATCAAGTAGGTTCGCCCGCTGTGCTGTCGACGGGCGACCGGGCTTCCGGTATGCGCGGAGGAGGTGGCGGGTTCGCCGTGGGTCATGGTTGGCAAACTTTCATCTCGTAGGGGAGGCCTGCAGGAAGGCGTGTGAGATTGACGATTGGTGTGGTCGATCCTCGCCGAAGCGTGTGCCGCCGCCGTCGCCTAGCCGGAACGTCCGTGGCCGATCAGTAGAACGTCCGTTCCACTCTGGACCATTTCGCCGCGTTGATTTGTTACGTTGACAGTGAACGTGACGATTCCGTGGCCCGGTTTCGATCTGCTCGGCCTCAACCCGGACACGGTGTTGGTGACTGTGATCGTATCCCCGGGATACGTCGGTGCGGTCATGTCGCGTGACTCGGAGAGGTACGCACGAATGTCAAGATCATCGTAGCCGGGTGTTCGGGCTCCGGAACTGATCGCGAGGACGAGGAGTCCGTGCGCGATGCGCCGCTCGTACGAGGTGTTCGCCCGTACCCATTCCTCATCGGTGTGGAGAGGGTTGAAATCGCCGCTCAGCCCGGCGAAGTTCTGGATGTCGGTTTCGGTGACGGTGCGCCCGGCCGAAACGTACTGCGTTCCCTCGACGAGGTCAGCGAAGGCGAGAACGGATTTCTGCTCGGTGTTCATGCTGTTCGCTCCACGATCATCGCCATTCCTTGGCCGCCTCCGACACACATGGTTATGAGCCCTGTGGTGAGGTCGCGTTCGTTCAATGCGGTCAACATGGTGTTGACGATGCGGGCGCCGGTGGACCCGAAGGGATGGCCGACGGCGATTGCGCCTCCGTTGACGTTGAGCTTGTCCAGGTCGATATCGAGCTCGCGCTGGCAGGCCAAGACTTGTGCGGCGAACGCCTCGTTCAGTTCGACGAGGTCGATGTCGGCAAGGCGCATGCCGGTCTGTTCGAGTACGGCGCGTACGGAGCTCACCGGTCCGAGTCCCATGATTTCAGGGCTGAGGCCCGTCGTGGCCGTGCCGAGGATGCGGGCCTTGGGGGTGACTCCGAGCGCTCGTGCGTCGTCCTCACCGCCGATGACGAGCGCACTGGCCCCGTCGCTGAGCGGGCAGGCGTTGCCTGCGGTCACTGTCCCGTGGTCCCGGAAGACCGGCTTGAGTGCCGATAGCTTGCCGAGTGTGGTGCTCGGGCGGGGGCTGTCATCGGCGTCGACGACGGTGTCATCGGCCCGGACATAGGGTGTGATCTCGTCGGCCCAGAATCCGCGGGCTACCGCGGACGCCGCTCGGCTTTGGGAGAGGTAGGCGTACTCGTCCTGGTCTGTGCGGGAAACACCGCACAGATTCGCGACGTTCTCCGCGGTTTGGCCCATGGACACATACACGTCCGGTAGCCGGCCGTTCTCACGGGGATCGGTCCAGTGAGGGGCTGACCGGGCGGCGAGGTCGGCGGTTCGTGCACGGGCGGTGTCGAACGCGGGGTTCATCGTGTCCGGTACCGCATCGGCGTCGGAGTTCGCGTACGCCGTGCACGACTCCACGCCTGCGGACACGACGAAGCGGGACTCCCCGGCGGCGATCGCGTGTGCCGCCTGCCGAGTTGTCTGGACGGAGGACGCGCAGTACCGGTTCACGGTCGCCGCAGGTACCAGGTCAAGGTCGAGGAGATTGGTTGCGATCTTGGCGATATTGAAGCCTTGGACGCCCGCGGGCGAGCCGCAGCCTACGAGGACGTCGGCGAGGAGCTGTTCGTCGCGGATCGGGGCGACCTGGTCGAGCGCTGCACCGATGATCTGCGCGACCATGTCATCGGCGCGCTCGTCCTTGAGAGACCCTTTGCCGGCGCGCCCGATCGGCGTTCGGGCCGAGGCAACGATGACCGGTGTTTGTCCCGGTCTGGATCCGAGGGTTCGTCGCCTCGGCGTTGAAGGCGTGTTCATGTCCCTACCTGTCATCGGGAGAGGTGGCGCGGGGCGGGGTACCGCTGTTCCCGTGATATCGGGCTGTTCATTGGCCGATGCGATCGAAACCGGACGTATCGATGGACCCTGGGGCTCGCGGTGAGGTCGCTAAAGGGAGTTCCAGGGCGGTGCGTTCGGCATCGGTGAGCGGGCGCGTTTCCCGGGTCTCCGGGGACCAGAGGAGCAGGACGCACGTGATCCGGGCGACGACGATGGTGGAATTCGAACCGGAGCGGATACTCAGCGTCTCCTGCGTGCGCACACTCTTGGTGCCGACGCGCTCGACGATCGCACTGAACTCGACGTGTTCTGCAGCGTGATTCAGCTCCGCCACGTAGTCGATGGACAGGTGGGCGATGACGTAACTCTGCGGGTTGCGCAGTCCCAGTGTTTCGCCCAGCCAGCGGGTCCGGCCCTCGTCGGCCAGTGAAAGGTATTCGGCGTGGTAGACGTGCCCCTGGGAGTCGAGGTCGCGCCAGCGGAGAGGTACGCGGTATGTGGCGGCTTCGGCTGCCGGGGAGCCGGTGGTGTCGCACGTCGGCACGCCTGTGGATGCATCGGATGTCATGCAGTGCAGTCCCCAAGTTCGTGGGTAGTCAACATCGGTGTTGTGGCTTGCTGCAGGTTTTATTCCGATCGGTTGGTTTAGAATACACACGGGCCGTCGTCGTGACTAGCCCTACGTGTCGACACGTTCCCGATCTGGCGGGTAGACAACCTGAGTAAGAAGTCCGGTTCGACAGTATGAAGGCCGCCTGTGTCCGCACCTACCGTTGCGTCGCTCTGCTCGTCGTTGGGTGGCCACCTGACGACTGCCCCGGGGTTCACTGTGACCAGTGCGGTGGTGAGCGCTGTTCACATCAGCGAGTTGCCTGAACCCAATGCCTATCTGGCGGGCGGCGAGCTGTTGCTCACGACCGGTTTGGTTCTGCCCGAGGACGAGGCCGGCTGTCGGCGTTATGTCGCCAGGCTCGTCGAGGCGGAGATCAGTGCGCTCGCATTCGGTCTCGGGCCGGTCCACGAAAGGGTTCCGGCAGCTCTGGTCGCCGCGTGCAAGGAAGCCGGGCTCGTGCTGCTCGTGGTGCCAGCGGCGACCGGGTTCTTGACGATCTCCAGCGCTTACTGGGCGGCCCGTTCGCGTTCGACCGAGCGGCAACTCAACGACGCGGTCGCGGCGCAGCGCGCGTTGGTGGACGCGGCGGCCGCTGTCGATCCGGTCGCCTCGATTCTGCAGCGCCTTGCCAGGACGTTGGACGGCTGGGTGGCCCTGCTGGATGCGGCGGGGGAGATCGACCTGACCTATCCCACGTCGTTCCGCGATGACGCGGCCGACCTTCGGGACGAGGTGGCGCGCCTTGAGGTGGCAGGCGTGCATTCCTCGGCGTCCTTCACTATCGCCGACCATGTTGTCGCGGTGTTCCCGCTTGCGGTGGGGGACCGCATCGTCGGGTATCTCGCGGCGGGGTCACCGCGTCGACTGGAGCCTACGCAGCGACAGGTGATTCTGACGGCGGTAGTGCTGCTGAGTCTGGACGTCCTGCGGATCGGGGGTGGCGGATACACGCGGGAGGCGAATCGGCGTTGTGTGGCCTTGCTTGTCGACTCGGGCATGGTCGACGCGGCGCGTCGGCTGGCCGCCGAGACCGGAAGTCCGGTTCCTGGCCGTGAAATGCGGGTGCTGGCTGCGCGTGGCCGCAGTAGTGACGACCTGGTGGCGACAGTGGAGGCGTGGTGCCCTGCGGCGCTGGCTGTCCGTGTGGACTGCTCGACTGCCTGGTTCGTTCTTCCTGCCGACGGTGAAATCGGTGACCTGGTGAACCGGGTTCGCGCCGCTGATCCGTCCGGTGCCGTAGTCGCCTCCGATTTGGTTGCGTCCGAATCGGCAGGTGCGACGCGAGTTCGTCTTCTCCGTGCCCTTCATGGGCTGGCGGCCGGTGAGGCCGTGTTGCCCCGGACGAACCTGTGTGGTGTCGTTCCTCGTGCCGTGGAACGTTTCGCAGCAGAAGCGAGCGCGGAGTTGCGCGAGGCGCTCGTGGGGTATCTGCGACACCGCGGACAGTGGGAACAGGCTGCTCGGGCTCTGACGTTGCATCGCAACACGCTGCGGTATCGGGTGAGCCGTGCGCTTGAGATACTCGGTCTTGACCTCGACGATCCGGACCTCGCGGCGGAGACCTGGCTGGCTCTTCGGGATCGCGGGCTCGCATGAGGCGGGTCGCCCGCGCGGTTGGTCATTCTGACCAAGACCTCGTTGGATTCGTCGGAATATCCGAAGACCGTATCGTGTGGCGGCCTTACCGTCGGGACATCCAGATCCGACGGAGGAGACCATGCCGCAGCCCGAACAGCGTCGCATCCTCGCGACTGCCATCCCAGGTCCGAAGTCGTTGAAACTGCACGAGCACCGCGGCGGGGAAGTGGCCGGCGGGCTCGGATCGGTTCTGCCGGTGTTCGTGGACAGTGCCGGAGGCGGGGTCCTCGTGGACGTCGATGGCAATCACCTCATCGACCTGGCCTCCGGCATCGCCGTCACCAGTGTCGGCGCGTCGCACCCGCACGTCGTCCAGGAACTCTCGGAACAGGCTCAACGTTTCACCCACAGCTGTTTCCTCGTGACCGAGTACGAGGGGTTCGTCGACGTCGCCGCCGCGTTGAACCGCATCACGCCCGGTGATCACGCCAAGAAGACTGCGTTGTTTAGTACGGGTGCGGAGGCGGTGGAGAACGCCGTCAAGATCGCCCGGACCGCAACGGGGCGATCCGCGGTCGTCACGTTGGGCCACGGGTATCACGGGCGGACGCTGCTCACCATGTCCATGACCGCGAAGAACGCTCCGTACAAGGAAGGTTTCGGACCGTTCGCCCCCGAAGTCTACCGGGTTCCGTCGCCATATCCCTACAGGTGGCCCTCAGGTTCCGAGCGTTCAGGTGAGGAAGCCTTGGCGGCGCTGAGGGAGCTCGTGCTCACGCAGGTCGGTTCCCACAACGTAGCGGCCATCGTCGCAGAGCCCATTCAGGGTGAAGGCGGGTTCGTCGTCCCACCGCCGGGATATCTGAAGGCGGTGCAGGAGTTCGCCCACGAGCACGGCATCGTGTTCGTGGCGGACGAGATCCAGACGGGGCTGGCGCGTACGGGCGACATGTTCGCGTGCGAACACGAGGACGTGGTCCCCGACATGATCACGACGGCCAAGGCGCTCGCGGGGGGAATGCCGTTGGCGGCCGTGACCGGGCGCGCGGAGCTGATGGATTCCGTCCCGGCCGGTGGACTCGGCGGTACCTACGCGGGAAACCCGGTCGCGTGCGCCGCCGCGTTGGCCACATTGGAGATCATCGAACGCGAGCGTCTCGTGGAACGTGCTCGCGAGATCGAGCAGCGCGTGATACCGCGACTCGAGGCCTTGACGGGTCCCGGATCCGTCGTCGGCGAGGTCCGTGGACGCGGGGCCATGCTGGCCGTGGAGTTCGTGAACCCCGGCACGACGGAACCGGCCGACGACATCGCTCGCGCGGTGGCCGCCCACTGCCACCGTCAGGGTGTTCTCGTCCTCGTATGCGGTACCTACGGCAACGTCATCCGGCTACTCCCACCGCTGGTCATCGGCATGGACCTGCTCGATGAAGGGATCGACGTCCTCGAAGAAGCTGTGCGGAGCGTCCGATGACCGTCACGTCGTTCAATCCTCGTTCGGGGAAGGCCGTGACCTCGGTCCAGGAGACCACGGCCGAGCAGTTCTCAGACATTCTCCGCGCGGCGTCGACGGCGGCGCCCGCACTGGCGGCGACTCGCCCTGCCGACCGGCAACGGTGGCTCCACGCGATCGCCGACGCCTTCGAGGCGCGACGCGAGGAACTGGCCGAGTTGGCCGACCGGGAAACAGCCCTGGGCTCCGACCGGCTCACCAACGAGATCGCCCGGACGTCTGGGCAGCTGCGCCTGTACGGTGACGTGGCTGCGGAAGGCTCCTATCTCGGCGTGACGCTCGACGAGCCGACCACAGATGCCTCCGGCCTCGTCCGGGTCAACAGGCCCATCGGCCCGGTGGCGGTGTTCGGGGCCAGCAATTTCCCGTTCGCGTTCAGTGTTCCGGGTAACGACACGGCTGCGGCCATCGCGGCGGGTTGCCCAGTGGTCGTCAAAGCCCATCCGGCTCATGTGGGCCTGAGCATGCGGCAGGCTGAGATCGTGCAGGCCGTTCTTCGCGAGCAGGGCGCTCCCGAGGGGGCGTTCGGCATCGTCAACGGGCACCAGGTCGGCGTCGACCTGGTGCAGGCGTCGGAGATCGCTGCTGTGGCCTTCACCGGTTCGCAGGATGTCGGCATGAGGCTGTGGCGGCTCGCGAACGAACGCGACGTCGTAATTCCGGTATACGCCGAGATGGGCACGGTCAATCCCGTCGTGGTGACTGGCTCCGCAGCGAAGGACATCACTGGCGTTGCAGACGGTTTCGTCGAGTCGTTCACTCTCGGCCACGGCCAGTTCTGCACGAAACCGGGCCTGTTGTTGGCGCCCGCTGGTTCACGTGCCGCCGAGGAGGTTGCGGGCGCGCTCCGCCGAGCTGCTCCGGAGCCGGTCATGCTGACGCGCGCGATCGCCGAGTCCGTCGTGGCCGGTATAGAACGGCTGAAGGACGGTGGAGCCCACGTCGTCGAGAATCTGAGGCCGAAGACCCAGGGTTGGACGGCGCCGGCAGCCGTGCTGCGAGCGGACATCTCGGCACTGAAGCGGGGGAGTCGTCTACTGGAGGAGTGTTTCGGCGCAGTGGTCCTGGTCTGCGAGTACAGGTCGGATGAGGAACTCACTGATGTCCTGGACGAGCTTCAGGGCGCGCTCGCCGCCAGCATCATGACGGGGCCCGAAGACGATGATGCTCATGTCGGCGGTCTGGTGAGCCGGCTCAGCCGGAAGGTCGGACGGGTCGCCTGCAACCAATGGCCGACCGGTGTCGGCTACACCTGGGCGCAGCAACACGGTGGGCCCTGGCCATCAACTTCGGTCCCGTCGGCCACATCGGTGGGCGCCTACGGACTCGACCGGTTCGTGCGCCCGGTCGCGTTCCAATCCGCTCATGACACCTGGTTGCCACCGGAAGCGCGCTCGGATAACCCGTGGCAGTTGCCGCGGCGCATCAACGGGCGGCTCGTGAGCAGTTCTGGAATCGCATCATGACCCGGCCTCTCGACGGCATGATCGTGGCCGACTTCAGCCGTGTGCTGGCAGGCCCCCTCGCCGCGTCGACTCTGGCCGATCTGGGTGCCGACGTGATCAAAGTGGAACGGCCCGGAACCGGAGACGACACCCGGCAGTGGGGACCGCCGTGGACCGAGACCGCCAGCTCGTACTTCGAGTGTGCCAACAGATCGAAGCGATCTGTCGAGCTGGATTTGTCGGACCCCGACGACCTCGTGCGCGCCCGGGAACTCGCGGCGCGCAGTGACGTGCTGATCGAGAACTATCGCGCCGGCGCCCTGGACAAGAAGGGTCTGGGGTACGACGAGGTCGCCGCGCGCAATCCCGGCATCGTCTACGCGTCGATCACCGGTTTCGGTAGCCGTCAGGGCGCCGAGTTGGCCGGATACGACTTTCTGGTCCAGGCTGTCGGCGGCCTGATGAGCATCACCGGGACGGAGCAGGAGCCCACGAAGGTCGGCGTCGCGCTGGTCGACGTGCTCACCGCAAAGGACGCCACGATCGGCATCCTCGGGGCGCTCCAGGCCAGACCGGCTCTCGGCCGCGGACAGCATGTCGAGGTCAACCTGCTGTCGAGCCTGCTCGGCTCGTTGGCGAACCAGGCGAGCTCCTACCTCACGACGGGTCGTGCGCCGGAACGCATGGGCAATCGGCACCCGTCCATCGCTCCTTACGAGACATTGACCGCCAAGGACGGATACGTCGCTGTCTGCTGCGGCAATGACGGACAGTTCCGCAAACTCGCCGAAGCGGTCGGGTGTCGGGAGATGGCCGATGACAGTCGCTTCGCCAGGAACAGCGATCGCGTGGCCAACCGCGAGATCATGGTTCAGCTTCTGGAGGAGGCGCTCGCCGGAGACACGGTCGAAGGCTGGACGCAACGTCTCAACGCTGTCGGGGTGCCCAGCGGGAAGGTCGGGTCGATCCCCGACGGCTTCAGCTTGGCTGACGAGCTCGGGCTCGATCCCACGGTCGACGTCGGCGGAGGGAGGCAGGTGCGCAATCCCATTACCTTCTCGGGAACTCCGATCAGGGATTACACGGCTCCTCCCCGGCTCGGCGAGCACAATGACGACGTACGTCGTTGGCTCGACGAATGATCCCACCACGAGTGGCCATGGAGGATGCGAGCTCCGATTGATCTGCGACCGGATGCGCACTGTCCGATATGGATCTTTCGTGGTTTGTCCCGCTGCGAGGTGGGGACGTGCCGACGGCATCCGGAGGGCCAGAGCCGCCCGGATGATGGAGGTAGGTCTGCAGCTTCCGCAGCTGCCCGCCGGGCATACGAGGCCGGTGTCATTGCTTGTTTTGTGAAGGGAGAGGTGTGTTGTCGTATTCACCGCTTGGCTTGTTCGGTACCGACGGACTCATCGACGATGAGAGTCTTGCGATCCGGGATGTGGTGTGCAGGTTCGTCGGCGACAGGATCAGGCCCGAGGTCGCAAGCTGGTACGAGTCCGGACGCATTCCCGTTCGCGAGTTGGCCAAGGAGCTGGGATCTATCGGTGTGCTCGGGATGCATCTGACCGGGTACGAGTGTGCAGGTATGTCGGCGACGGCGTACGGACTTGCCTGCATGGAACTGGAAGCCGGCGATTCGGGTCTGCGGTCGCTGGTGTCGGTGCAGGGCTCGCTGGCCATGTATGCGATCTGGAAGCACGGTAGCGAGGAACAGAAGCAGGAATGGCTTCCCCGGATGGCGGCTGGTGACGCAATCGGCTGTTTCGGCCTGACCGAGCCGGACTACGGGTCCGATCCGGGCGGCATGCGCACCCGCGCACGTCGTGATGGTGACGATTGGATCCTGACCGGCAACAAGATGTGGATCACCAACGGATCCGTGGCCGACGTGGCGGTGGTCTGGGCGCGTACCGACGACGGGGTTCGGGGGTTCGTCGTGCCGACCGACACGCCGGGCTTCTCGGCACCCGAGATCACGAAGAAGCTGTCGCTGCGTGCCTCGGTGACCAGTGAGCTCGTGCTGGACGAGGTCCGGTTGCCTGCCGGCGCCCTGTTGCCCGGAGCGCAGGGTCTGTCGGGTCCGCTGTCGTGTTTGAACGAGGCGCGGTTCGGTATCGTGTTCGGTGCACTCGGCGCGGCACGCGATTGCCTGGACGCGACGCTGAACTATGCCGGGCAGCGGGAAATCTTCGACAAGCCGTTGTCGGCGTTCCAGCTCACCCAGGCGAAGCTGGCGGATATGACACTCGAACTGGGCAAAGGCATGCTGCTGGCTCTTCACCTCGGGAAACTCAAGGACGACGGTTCCGTGGCTCCCGAGCAGATCAGCCTCGGCAAGCTCAACAACGTGCGGGAAGCGATCGCCATCGCCCGCGAATGCCGCACCGTGCTGGGCGCAGCCGGAATCACCCTCGAGCACCCCGTCATGCGCCACGCCAACAACCTGGAATCCGTCCTGACCTACGAAGGCACCAGTGAGGTGCACCAGCTCACGATCGGACGAGCACTCACCGGCCACGCCGCATTCCGCTGAGGCCGACCCGCCGTACGACCACCCCGATCATGTGGGCTGCGAGTCGAGTCACGGCCGCGGTCGTCCTTGATCGCCCAACACCACAAGGGAAGGCGAACATGTCAAGCACCGACAGAATCCAGCGATGGCGCACGCTGTGCATGGTGCGTATTCGAGGAAAATAGGTAGTCGGGTAGCCGGGACGCATTATCGCGTCCCGCCCCCAAAAAAAGGATTGCGGAGCAGCTTTCACTGCGGGCAGCTCAAGCAGACGCCGCGCGGGGTTTGGCATCCATCTAGGTGCCGGGTTCTGCTTGCGTTGGCGGTCGCCGAGCGATTGCTGCTGATACTCCGGATGACCAGGCGACCGTAACCTTGGCCGTAACGCCCGGTCCGCGACGCCTAGGGTGGCTCGGCCTCGACGCGCCCTCGTAGCCCCGGTCACTTCGTCGCCAAGGACATCGCACGGAGATCAGGTGTGTCTGATGGGTTCTCCCGCTGATAGTAGCTCCGGCTATCACCACCTCGGAGACCGCAGATGAACTCCTCGGTCTGTGCTTCGGACAACATCTTCTGCGGGTGTTACGCAACCTTCGTGGGGTTTGCTGGTCACTGTGGCCGAGTCTGCCCGTTCGGTACGGTGGCTCGAGCCGGCGGCCCGGTACTCGCTCGGGCTCACACCAAAATGATCACGGAACACCCGGCTGAAGTGGGACGCGTGCGGAAGTCCGACGGAGCAGGCGATCTGTTGGATCGTTACGGTGCTCTGTATAGTGTCTGACGTTAGGAGTGTGCTGGCGCGCTCAAGTCGGGCACATCGAAGCCACTCTGCGGGAGTTGTTCCCACGTCCCGGAATATCGAGAACAGATACCGTTCAGAAACCGGGATCGCGGCTGCAATATGAGCAGGTGAGAGTTCCGGTTCCGCTAGGCGATCGAGCATGAATCGTTGCGCCTGTTCGAGGACCGCTGCGCGGGAACCGCGAAGCTCCTGCGCGCTACCCAGCTCTTCGAGCACCGCAGCGATGGCGAGCTCCACCGCGTTCTTCGCCGCCACATGTGCCACGGCATCATCGCGGTCCGCAACGTGCCGACGCAGGGCGAGCAGAGTCGACACAGCCAAGGCCCCCAGTCCGTTTCGGCCCATCAGGGGCGTAGCCGTTCGCGCCACGAGCCCACGAAGGTAAGGACCCGGCCAAGCGCGGGGGATCTGGATCATCGTCACCTCGCTGGAGGTCACGAGTTCGGCGTCGTATGGCTTTGCGGAGTCGACGAGCGCGAAGGTGTACGGCTTTCGCAACGACGCGATCCGCTCGTCCTGCGCCACGAACATCTCCCCGTGCCGGAGCACGAACATTAAGAGCGCTTCGCTGGGTGCCTGACGCGTGAGTCTGCCGGAACGGACTACGCGGTACGGCTGCGCCACGACCCGATCGAGGCGTAGTCCTCCGAAAACGAGGCGGTCCATCCTGCCCAAGAATCCGTGCTTCCTCGGAGCTGGGTTCGTTCCGTCGATGGCGAAGAAATGTTCGCGCACAGCCGATTCCCAGAAATCCTGCTGATCTCCGCGTGGGACACCTCGGGTGGTCAAGGTCAGCACAGCCGCGCTCCTCGCTCCGTTGCGCACGCCATCCGGAATGGTGACGCGG
Source organism: Prauserella salsuginis (assembly GCF_024648885.1). Classification (GTDB taxonomy): domain Bacteria; phylum Actinomycetota; class Actinomycetes; order Mycobacteriales; family Pseudonocardiaceae; genus Prauserella; species Prauserella salsuginis. The sequence goes on from NZ_JANBBF010000012.1 coordinate 94,710, forward strand.
ATCACGAACTGTGGGACATCGTAACAAGGCTCGGCACTGATGGTAAGGGACATAGGAACGGTACAAGTTCACGACAAATGACGTAGCCCGTTACCGTAGCTGGCCTTCGGTGGCCGTGCAGGGAGGTGACATCGGGAGTGCGGTGAGGGACAAGACGCTGCATCAGATCGGTTCCTAGGCTCCGTATCCAGTACCTGACCTCCAGGGAGGAGCGACCACACGCATGGGTAGTGACAGTCGCACGAGCACGCGTGAGCGCGATGGTGTCCCGCGCTACACGATTGAGATCGATACTGGCGGCACGTTCACCGACGGCTATGTGGCGGGTGGCGACCAGGTGATCACGGCGAAGGCGGACACCACGCCATACGACCTAGCTACGGGCGTGCTCGCGTGCGTCGATCGTGCCGCTGAACGCCTTGGTATGTCGCGGGCTCAGTTGCTGCGGTTGACGGAAGCGTTCCGCCTGTCCACGACGGTGGGGACGAACACCCTAATCAACCGGTCTGGCCCAGCGGTCGGCCTCCTGCTTGGTGAGGACGTGATGCCAGCTGCCGACCGGCTTAGCTCTGATCTGCCCCTGGACCGCGAGCTGGTCGCGACAGTGCCCGAGGGCGACGCCGATGCCGTGAGTATCCAAACCGCGGTCCGCGGCCTCCTTGAGCGCGGCGCCCGCGTCCTGGTGATCGCGCTGTCCGGCGGACAACACCTCGAGACCCGCGAGAACACGGTCCGGGCGCTCATCGCCGAGCGCTACCCGCGACACTATCTGGGTGCGGTGCCGGTGCTTCCTTCGCACCAGGTCACACCGCTGGACGACGAGCGGCTCCGGGTTCAGACCGCCGTGCTGTCGGCGTACCTGCACCCTGTGATGAGCCAGTTCCTGTACCGCGTGGAGGACGCGCTGCGAGCGGATGGGTACACCCTGCCGCTGTTGGTTGCCAACGCGAGCGGCGGGACCTCGCGGGTGGCGAAGACCGCGGCGCTCCGGACCTGGGGATCGGGCCCCGCCGGTGGTGTCGCGGGGACGGCGGCATTATCCGCGGAGCTGGAAATTCCTGTGGCTGTCGGCTTTGACGTCGGCGGCACCAGCACGGACGTGTGCGTCATCGTCGCTGGTCAGTGGCAGTACGAGGTTCAGCCGAGCATCGAGGAGATAGAGGTCGCTTTGCCTGCGATCTCGCTGGTCTCCGCGCCGGTCGGCGGCGGGACCATCGCGCGGATCGTTGACGGTGAGCTCACGCTGGGTCCCGACAGTGCGGGGGCCCAGCCTGGACCCGCATGCTTTGGTCTCGGTGGGGACCAGGTCACCGTGACCGATGCGGTCTGCCACCTGGGGTTGTTTGACCCCGACAGTTTCCTCGGCGGGCGGAAGCGCTTAGACGCAGCCGCGGCCCGGGTTGCATTGGAGGGACTCGCGGGGCCGGCGGGCTGGACCGTCGAGCACTTGGCGACCCAGATCCTCACGCGGGCGGGGGAAGTGATCGCCGACACGATCACCGCCCAACTCGAAGCTGCGGGCATCACCGAACCGGTTTCGCTATTCGCGACAGGCGGCGCCGGCGGGATGCTTGCTGGGTTCGTCGACGCTGCTGCCCGGCCACGGGAGACATTCGCATTTCCGGTGAGCCCGGTGTTCAGCGCGTTCGGCCTGTCCCGGCTCGACGTGGCACACGCATACGAGGCGTCGAGCAGTTCACCGACGCTCGAAGCGGACCTCGAGGCACTACAGGAGCGGGCGTTCGCGGACATGCGCGCGGAGGGGTTCACGCCCGAGGACGTTCACTTCGCCGAGGAAACTGAGATCGTCGACGCCTCAGGAACTGCCCGGGTGGTCGCCGGGCGGGTCGAGTCCGATCAGAGGGACGGGCGTCCCCGCATGGTGCGACTGACCGCTTATACCCGGGGTCGGCGCGCCCGTTTCCCCCGTGCGGGAACTCGGCAACCGGAGTCGACTAGTTCGCGATTGGTCCAATGGCCCCAAGGGTCGCAGACTACTCCGGTCTTCGAATGGGAGGCGCTAGCGGCGGGCGCCACGATTCACGGGCCCGCGATTCTCGAGACAGACGAGACGACACTGGCGGTGCCGCCCAAGTATTCGGTGCACGTCGGTTCTATGGGGGAAGCGAGGTTGATGGCCCCATGAAAATGCAGATCACGGAAAATCTCGACGTCGATGTCGATGCCCGTGTGTGGTCATGCCACCACTGCGGCGCGGCCCTTGGTGCTGCGGAAGCCAATTACAAGGAGAGCTGTCTCGTCGCGGCGCGTGACCCGGAGGAGATCTGGCAGCCGCACGTTCGCGAGGAGGTCACGTTCAGCTATCACCGCGATTGGTGCCGCATCGTGGAGTTCTACTGTCCGGGCTGCGGCTGGCTGATCGAAGTCGAGGTACTACCGCCCGGCCATCCGATTACCCATGACATCGAGCTCGACCTCGACGGGCTACGAGAGCCGCAGAAAGGGGCGCACTGATGGGCGCGACGATGGACGTCGACATTGGAGGAACATTTACGGACTGCCTCGTGACGCTCGACGACGGCCGGACCGCGGCGATCAAGACGCCGACAACCAAGCACCGCCTGGCCGCAGGATTCATGAAGACAGTCCAGCAGGCCGCGGCCGAGTTCGACCTGACCATGGAGGAGCTGCTGCGGCGGACCGACATCGTCCGGTACTCCACGACTGTGGCGATGAACACGCTCATCCAACGCAACGGTCCCAAACTCGCCCTGATCTCGACTGCCGGACACGAGGACGTGCTGCGCATCGCTCGGGCTGCCTCGTGGACCGATTCCACGCTCTCACAAGAGATCCGCAACGTCGCCCAGATCGACAAGCCTGCCCCGCTCGTAGAGCGTTCGCTAGTCGTCGGCGCCCGGGAGCGCGTCGACTGCTTCGGCCGGGTGGTCCAACCACTCGACGAGGAGCATTTCCTGCAGCAGCTACGCGGGCTCGTTGACCAGGGCGTGCGGGGGTTCGTCGTGTCCCTGCTGTACGGCTATCTCAATCCGGTTCACGAGCAGCGGATCCGTGAGCTGATCGAGACCGAGTACCCGGAGGGCTACCTCGGAGCCATGCCGATCATGCTCGCCAGCGAGGTGCTGCCAAAGCGCTGGGAGTACACGCGGACGAACACCACGCTCCTCAACGCCTACCTACACCAGGCGATGTGGGAGGAGCTCGCGGGGATGAACGACGACCTGCGTGCCCAGGGCTACGAGCGCGGGATCATGATGGTGCACAACACCGGCGGCATGGCCGAGGTGTACCACACCGCAGCGGTCGAGACGTTCAACGGCGGCCCCGTGGCGGGTTTGATCGGCGGAGCCGCGGTTGGGCAAAAGCTCGGACACCCCAACGTCATCGTCGGGGATATGGGCGGAACCAGCTTCGATCTCGGCGTGGTGGTTGGTGGATCCACCCGGACCTATGAGTTCCGGCCGGTTATCGATCAGTTCTGGGTGGACATGACCATCCTGCAGACGCGCTCCATCGGTGCGGGCGGCGGATCGATCGCCTGGGTCAACACCGCTGTCGGAGACCGACTTGAAGTCGGTCCGCGCGGGGCGGGCTCACTCCCGGGGCCCGCCGCGTACGGCCTCGGAGGCAAGGAACCGACGGTGACCGACGCTGACCTGGTGCTAGGACTAATCGATCCCGCCGGGTACTTCGGCGGGAGCCTCCAGCTGCAACCCGCCCTCGCCGAGGAAGCGATCCGGAAGCACGTCGCCGAACCACTGGGCATCAGTGTGGTCGACGCGGCTCGGCGTATCCGCCGGATCGTGGACGCGAACATGGCCGATGTGATCGCCCGGGAGACACTGCTGCGCGGGTACGATCCGAAAGACTTCGTGCTGATGGCCTTCGGCGGGGCAGGGCCGACCCACTGCGCCGGGTTCGGCGGCCACCTGGGGATCTCGCGGATGTACGTGCTCCCGACCTCGCCCGTGTTCTGTGCATGGGGTTCGTCGACGATGCCGGTGGTACACATCTACGAACTCTCCAGGCGGGTGGAGCTTCTCGCGGCTGGAGATGAGTGCCCGCTAAGCGACTACGCTGCGTTCAACGACGCCGTCGAAACCTTGAAAGCCCAGGCTCTCCGCGACCTGCAGGGCGAGGGTTACTCCGCCGACGACGTGTCCTTCTCCTTGGAACTGGACATGAAGTTTGGTGGACAGTTCCATCTGCACAGGGCGTCGTCGCCGGTGCTTCGCCTAGCCGGCGAGGATGACGTGAAGGCTGTGTACGAACGCTTTGCGGAGGAATACGCGGAGGTGTTCAGCCCGTTGAACGTCTTCCCCAGGGGTGGCGTGGAAATACACAACTTCGTACTCCGGTCGCAGACTGCGCCGCCGGAATGGGACTTGCCGGTCCACCCGCTCGAAGGCCGTGACCCTGCAGTGGCGCAGACCGGGTCTCGCCTTGTGCACTGGGAGGGCGGTGACGCCGTCACCCCAGTCTACTCGCAGGCGCTGCTCCGGGCCGGCAATCGCCTCACCGGCCCCGGCATCGTCGAAGCTCCCTACACGACGGTGGTCGTCGATCCGGAGTTCTCTCTGGAGGTCGACGAGCACCTGAACTTTGTTATCACCGCAGACGGCGAGGAGCAGTCATGACCGCGAACCCCCTCGACCTCGAGGAACACCTCCAGGTCACACCGATCACCATCAGTCCGTCGACGATGATCGAGTGGACCAGGCCGGAGCCGCTCTCAGCATTGGCGCGACGGTGCATTGAGTCTTTGCAGCCGGGTGACTACGAGATCTACGACGAGAAACTGCGAAACTTCCTCGAAGAGGCCCGCGAGGTGTTCGTCCGCAGCGGCGTGACCGGGATGCTCCGCGCCGGTGATCTGATCGTGGCCGTCTATACAGCCAACGGCGACCTCGCCAACGCCTCTGCCGGCACCTACTTGCATTGCGTCACGGCAATGCTCCCGGTGAAGTTCGTAATGAGCAAGTACTACGGGAACCCCACGGTCGGCGTACAGGACGGAGACATCTTCTATGCCAACGAGGCCCGGTACGGGGGCATTCATAACCCCGACCAGATGGCCTTCATGCCCGTATTCCACGGCGGCGAGCTGATCGCCTGGGTGGCGGCTCTGACGCACAATCCAGAAACCGGCGCGATCGAGCCTGGCGGGATGCCTGTGACCGCCCGCTCCAGGCACGACGAAGGCATGAAACTTACACCCATCAAGATCGGGGAAAACTTCCGGATCCGGGACGACATGCTCGACATGATGGAGAACTTCACGTCGCGTGCGGCAAGGATGCAAGCGATCGACGTCCGTGCCCGCATCACCGGATGTGACCGCCTCCGGCGCCGGATCAGTGAGCTCGCCGCCGACCGCGGAAACGACTTCGTCCGAGGTCTGCTCGCGAAGCTAATCGTCGAGGCCGAACAGGCGACCCGCCGTCGCATCAGCCGCTGGAAGGACGGCGTGTACCGTTCGACGGCATTCATGGACACGATCGGCCCCACTTCGTGCCTGGTCCGCGGCTCCCTCGCGGCGACTAAGCACGGGTCTGACATCACTTTCGACTTCACGGGGACGTCGCCGGAGAACGATGGCCCGTACAACTGCTTCCCGCACATCACCGCGGCGCACGCGGCGGTGACAATGTATGCGTTTCAGTTCCATGACCTCCCGGTCTCCAATGGTGCGCTAGCACCCTTTACCTGGATCGTGCCGGAAGGGACCGTCTTCAACGCGGATCCAGACGCTGCCATCAGCTCCAGCCCCATGATCAACTCACTCACCGTATCCGTCGTGCAGCAGGTGTTCGCACGAATGATGTTCTCCAGCGAGGACCGTCCCCAGGTGACCGGCAACATCTGCTGTCAGCCGTGTTCGCCGCTTGTGGCTGGCCCGAATCAGCACGGTGTGCCGGTCGCCGAGCTCGATAACGCGCTGCTCAACACAGACGGTCACGGCGCTCGCCAGGATCGCGACGGAGTCGACGCTTATGGCTTCGCCTACGGCCATGCGACCCGTGCCCCGGACACCGAGGACAGCGAGCTCGAGCAGCAGTTTCTCCGGCTTTACTTCCGGCTCCGCGCGGACAGTGGCGGCGTAGGAACGTTTCGTGGGGGAACGGGGACCGAGGCCGCGCTTGTGCTTTGGAACGTACCGTTCGCGGCGTGGGCTGTCTACGCGACGAGCAGTTATGTGCCCATCACACTCGGGGTTTTTGGTGGGTACCCGGCAGCCTCCGCACCGGGGATTAGCGTCCGAAACACCGACCTTTCCCAGAAGTTCCGACGTGGCGATGCGGACATCCCCCGGGATACGATCGAGCTCGCCACCCAGCGGGCGATCCAGGGCGAATACCATTTCGAACACACCAACCGTCCGACGCGCGCTGGAATCGAGGGCGATGTCATTGTCGCGACCACGGGCGGAGGCGGCGGCTACGGCGATCCGCTCGCGCGCGATCCAGAGCTTGTCGTGCAGGATATCCGCGATGAGGCGATCAGCGAGTGGACGGCGCGCACGCTCCATGGGGTCGTGTACGACCCGGCGACGCTTCTTGTTGATCATGACGCGACGAAGGCTGAGCGTGCGAAGGCACGCAAGGAGCGTCTGTCGCGTGGGAAGCCCTGGGCGGAGTTTCAGGCTGAATGGTCGACGCTACGCCCGGCCGAACACGCGCTTACCTACTTCGGATCCTGGCCAGAGGGTGTAGCAAACCATCCGTTGGAGCGGACTTGATGACGACACTGGACGACTTGCTCACACGTGCGGGCGGCGAGCGACGCCTGATCGGGCCGCTCGGGTTCTGGCACGCCGCCGCCCTGGAACAGATCCCTGCTGCGACGATGCTGAAGGATCCGGATGCAGCGGCGCGAGCGTTGAGTGCGGCAGCGAGTCTGTACGGTCTGGATCTCGTTGTCGCGGCCCCAGTGGACGCTGTCGCCTGGGCGGTTCGAGGAACCGCCATGCCCAGTGCGTCTGTCGCCGTTACGGAGGCGGAACACCGCGCCCAGCGCCCGGTCGAGGCCCAACCTGATGTGGACGCAGTGGCAAGCGCCGCCGCGACCAGGTACTTGGAGGCTGTCGTGGCGCGGCTACGTTCCCTCTCTTCTGCCGAAGTTCACACCGTGGTGCCGATCCCAACTGCGGAGTCCCTCGCGGCATCGCTACGACCCGCAGTGACGACGGAATGGGCAGACGAAGCCATCGGAACCGTGCTCCGGACAATCGGGGCTACCGAGCCCGACGTGATCCTCCGTATAGGCGAAGGTCCTCGGGCAGGTCTCGCGATGGGCTTGTGTGAGTTCTTCGATATCGCCCTCGTGGAGGTGTTTTCGGCAGGGTCGCCGCAGGTGAGCGGCCCGACCGGGGAGGAGTTCGTCGGCGGCGTGCCAGCGGCCGGGCGCCTCGTGACCACTAGGACGGAGCTTCCTTCGGACGCGGACCCAAAGCACGTCGCGGAGGCTGTGCGATCACTGAGGACAAAGGTGGAACGATGACCAACTCTGGACGACACTGGTATGCGGAAGAAGCGGACGACTGGGATGCGATTCAGGCTCGCCAGATAGATGCTCTCCCCACGTTGGTCCGGCGTCTTCGCGACCGCTCAGGTCTGTACGCAGAGCGGCTTGCAGACACGGACCCGGATCGTGTCGACACACTCGCATCTCTGCAGGATCTTCCGTTCACAACTAAGGAAGACCTACGCATGGGGCAGTCCACGTCGGTTGGCGGTGAGCGTGCGATCCTGGGGCGCCAGCAGGCCGTCGAGACCGATGAGCTTGAGCAGGTCATCTCCTCATCGGGTACGTCCGGCTCGCCCGTCCATTTCGGCCTGACCAGGAACGACCGGGAGTCCTGGACCGACGCCATCGGGGCCTTCTACGTCACTGCGGGAGTGGGGCCTGGTTCCATCGCTGCCCTATCGACCGGTATGCCCATGGTGGCCGGTGGTATCCCTTACGCCGACGGAATCCGCCGCACCGGTGCCGCACTGGTCTGGTTCGGCGGGCAAACCACTCCGCGGATGGCCAGCACCCTTGAGCGCCTGCAGGTGAACACCCTGATTGCGACTGCTTCGTTCGCAACGATGTTCGCGGACAAGGTGGAGGAAGTCCTCGGCGTGCCCGCTCGTGACCTGGGAGTGCGTACCGTGATATCCGGTGGGGAACCCGGAATGGGCCTCCCGGACGTTCGGGCGGGCGTCATGGAGAAATGGGGGGCGTCTCGAGTCAGCGAAGTGATGGGGCTCGGCGATGTGCTACCCGGCGTCTGGGCCGAATGTGAGGCTGGGGACGGAATGCATTTCACGGCACTCCGCGACGTCTTGGTCGAACTGGTTGATCCTGCCACCGGCGCCCAGGTCCTATGGGAAGAGGGGGCGACCGGCGAGCTTGTTTACACGACTGTACGTCGGGAGGCAACCCCGGTTCTTCGTTTTCGCTCGCGCGATCACATCGTGGTCAAGGGAATGGACTGTATCTGTGGTCGAGGCACCCCGCGGATCCGCTGTGTCGGTCGCACCGACGACATGCTTATCTACAAAGCAATGAACGTCTTTCCCACGGCGATTCGCGAAGTGGCCCTCGCGGCAGCGTCTGGTGAGGTGCACGAGGTGATCCGGCTGCGAAAGGAATCCGCCGCACAGGTTCGCTTCGACGGCCCGATCCCGCTCGAAATGCAAACTCGGCATGCCCCTGACCGGCAGGCACAGGAGGACCTGCGGAGGCGGGTCGAGGGGGCGGTCCGAGAGCAGCTGCGGGTTCGTGTTGCTGTCGAGTTCGTGCCTGACGGTACGTTCGGATTAGTCGGCGACAAAAACTCAATCGTCTATGTTGCGGATCGCGGATAACCGCTTGGGTGTTCAGCTTGGCCAGTCTCACTTGTACCTCAGGTGTCGCGCTTGCGTGCGAGGGGTGGGGGGTGCACAGGGCCGAAAGGTCTGCGTGCCGGTAGATGTCGTGCGGCCCGGTTTGAAAAGGGCGGGTCGTACGTTGTGATCAGTGGTTGCTGTGTCATCAGCTTGGTCGTGGTTGGCGGTTTGTCGCTGCGGCCTTTGGTGAATGATTGGTTGAGCCCTTGATCCCGGTGCTCAAGACTCGGCTCGTGTCGTTCGCCTGCGCTTGAGCGAGGTCGTCAGGGACAGCGAGGTCGCCCGGAACGATGTACCTCACCCCGCCGGTCGTTCAGACGGTGGTATCGGCCTTGGTGCTGTCCTTGTAGCATCTGAGTTTCCACGGTCCACAGTAGACTATTATGCAGGTTTCCTTGCAGGCAAAATTCGGCGAACCGCCCGTCTTCGGTGGCGACCTTCGCCGTCGGTACAGGGAACGCGAGTTCGGGTTTTTGCGATTGCCAGTCCAGGCGGGATGCTCGCCCTTGATCGGGGGTCCGGAATTGTGGGTTGTGGGTGTGAATCCCGGCCGGACCGCGCCAGGGGAGAGGATCCCCAGCACGGCCGCGTGGGCGATGCGCGGTGTGAGGACGCGTGCCAGGGCGGGGTGGATGTCAGTTAGCATGCCGCGGATGCGGTTGCTGAGTCGGTTGGCTTCACTGGCCAGGTCATCGTCGAACCCGACCAGTGCCTCTAGCTCGACGAGGGCGTTGTCGCCGGTGTCGACCCGGCGCAACGTGTGGGGGTTGGCTGCGGGCGGCGCCGGCGATGATGAACGCGTCGCGGGCGTCGGTCTTGGCCGTGCCCGGTAGAGGTCGGCGATGCGGCGCATCGCCAGGCCGGGCAAGTAAGCCACCTCGTGCCCGCATGTCCGCGCCACCACGACCGGTAGGGTACCGATGATCGTGGCCGGCTGATCGACAACCACCAACAGAGGCCCACGCTGGGCAAACTGGTTGAAAGCCTCCCGCGGGCTTGGGCTCGCTGTTGGACAGCGGCCCGTCATTCAGCCGCTGCCCGGTGAGGCCCAGGCCCGCCGCTCGGTGATCGCCCTTGTCGACCTCCAACCCGAGGAACGCGCCATAACTGCTGGTCATGTGCAGTGTCTTTCGTCCGTGACGGGTAGTCGCCCGCCTGGGCATCGACGGCCGGGACCCACGCCTCCGATGAGACTGACTGGGCCCCGTTTGGTGGTCCAGTGGTTATGAGAGTGCGGGTTGGTTGGTGATCCACTGCTCGCGGAAGGTGGCCGGGGGTTGGCCGCCGAGCGAGCCGTGGGGTCTGTAGGTGTTGTACTCGATGCGTCAGTCCTCGGCCAGGACCTGGGCTTCGAGTAGCGTGTTGAACTGCTCGGTGGCCAGGAATTCGTCGCGGAATCGGCCGTTGAACGACTCGTTGTAGCCGTTCTGCCACGGCGCTCCGGGCTCGATGAACTCGGTCGACACGCCGCCGAAGCGGCACCAGTCGGCCAGAGCGGCGGAGGTCAGTTCTGGCCCGTTGTCCATCCGCAGATGCTGCGGCGTGCGCCCGGTCTCGGCGATGACCTTATCGAGCAGGGTTATCGTGTCATGAGCCGTGAACGAGCGGGCGGCCGTGGTGGCGAGGGCTTCGCGGGTGAACTCGTCAACGATGTTGCAGAACCGGATCTGCCGGCCGTCGGCGGTGACGTCGACCTGGTAGTCGATCGCCCACACGTGATCCGGCCGGGCGGTGGCCAGCCGATCGCCAGCACGGGGCCCGACCCGGCGGCGTTTACGCGCCCTGGGTGGTCGTTTCAGGCCTTCGTCGACCCAGTACGCTCGGTATCCGCTTGTGGTTTACCGCAAGGCCCTCGTTGCGCAGCAGCCAGTAGGCTTTGCGCCAGCCCCACCGGGGCTTGGTGGCGGCGATCTGCCGCAGCCGTGCCCGCACTGTCTGCTCGACGCCATCCGGCGGTGTTGCGGGGGTGAGCTGGGTCGAGCGGTGCTGCCCGACCACACGGCACGCCCGCCGCTGGGACACCCCGAAACGCTGCTGCAGCACCCCCACGGCGCGGCGACGACGTTCCGGGCTCACCAGTTTCCCCGGTGCAGATCCTTGAGCATGTCGATGTCCAGGGCCTGGTCGGCGACCATCTTCTTCAGCCGCGCGTTCTCCCGCTCGAGTTCCTTGAGCCGTTTGGCATCATCGGCCTTCAGCCCGCCGTACTGGTTGCGCCACCGGTACCAGGTTGCCTCGGTGATCTCCAGGTGCTTGCATACCGCCGCCAGCTCGGCTCCCGCGCCGAGCTGGCGGTCGCCTTCGCGCAGCTTGCGGATGATCTGCTCCGGCGTGTGCCGCCGGCGTCGCTCACTCATCGTCGTCAAGTCCTCCTGCGCCCACCATCGGGCATCGGACTCTCACAACAACCTGACCACCACCCGGGGATCAGGTCAAGACCTATCGCCAAGGTGGCGGTGTCCCTATTCAGCGCCCGGTGACACCACCTCGGACCATTCCTATGACTGGGTAACCAGCTATGTCGGATCTGGCGACCACAGCTCCCTTGATCAGGAACTACGAAGAAGGTGACGGGGTACCGGAGCTGAGCACGGACTGCGGCGACCACGGGCTGTGAGAGCTGCCCCGGCCTCCTCTGCTGGGGCGAGCTCGTCGACTAGAGGCTGACACGCAGCGCTCCCCCGGCGATGATTGTGTCTGCCCGCCGTGCTGCGACGGTCTTCCACACGCGTTCCGGGCCGAGCCGGCTTGGACGTGCGGTGATCGCCCTGCACGTCGTGTCGCCGGTATACGTGAACAGCCGGCTGGATCCAGGACGAGGGGTGTCGTGGCTCGAACCATGGTGAGTAGCGGTTCGAGGTTCCCAGGCTTCAGCACCGGTGTCATGCGGGGAGTCATCGACCCGGACCAGGAGTTTGCGCTTCCTGACGTCAGTTGCGGCGTGGGTTACGTTGCCAGAACCTCTCCGTTGAACACCACAGCGGTTTCATCGGCGTCGATGTGTTGGAAGGAGAGGGCCTCGTCGGTGCAGCGGTATATGAGTGGACCGTGATCGCGCCGATCTCGAACGCTGCGACAACAGCCTCCAGACAGGGAACTCCGTCGGAGAAGCAGCAGGCGACGGTGTCACGGGGTCGACGCCGGCGGCTTCGGGTGTCGTCGCCGGGCTGGGAGCCGTCGTCGAACTTGGCGTAGGTGTAGTCCCTTGCCGGGCTCGGAGGTCGCAGCGGCGTTTGGAAGACGTGCGGCGGCGCTCCTCCCATACCGGGCCGAACGGGGCGTTCATGATCAAACCCCCTCAGGGCTTCTCGGGGTTGTCCAGTCCGAAAAGCCGTACCGCGTTGTCTTTGAGGACGAGTGGACGGACTTCGTCCTTGATTTCGAGCTTTGCGAAGTCGCTCAACCAGCGATCCGGTGACAACGCGGGGAAGTCGGATCCGAAGAGCATCTTCCTCTTCAGTAGCGAGTTCGTCTGGGCCACGAGCTGGGGCGGGAAGTACTTGGGGGACCAGCCGGACAGGTCGATGTACACCTGCGGCTTGTGGCCTGCTATAGCGAGCGCCTCGTCCTGCCATGGCACCGATGGGTGCGCGATGATGATCGGCATGTCGGGAAAGTCGACAGCGACGTCGTCGAGGTACATGGGATTCGAGTACTTCAACCGGATTCCTCCGCCTCCTCGTTGTCCCGCGCCGACACCGGTCTGACCGCTGTGGAAGAGGGCGGGCAGGCCTGCTTCGCTGATCACCTCGTAGAGCGGGTAGGCCATCGGGTCGTTCGGAAAGAACCCCTGGTCGCTGGGGTGGAACTTGAATCCGCGGACAAGATGTTCGTCGATAAGCCGGCGGGCGGCCCGCACGGCCGCGGCGCCGTGTGCAGGATCGACGCTGGCGAACGGTATGAGCGTATCCGGATACTCCGCAGCCTGTTCGGCGATCTCCTCGTTGGAGACCCTCGGATCGTGGCCTGTCCGGCTGGCCGAGTCGACTGTAAACACGATCGCCGCCATGGAGCGCTCGCGGTAATACTGCGCCAGTTCCGGCACAGTGAACTCACGGATGGTCCCGAACGTGCCTGCCAGGGCATCGGTACCGGAATCCGACCGCTGATGCTCGGTCACAGACGCGAGGACATGGGTGTGCACGTCGATCGCGGTCAGCCGACTGACGTCCATGCGGCTCTCCCTGTTGAGTCGGTTGATGCGCGCCGGGAAATCGGCGCGTTCACTCCAGTGACATACGCTAGGCACAGCAGCTCGCACGTGCCCACCGAGCAATGACCGATCGCAGTCGGCTGTTCAGCCACCTGAAGGTGCGACGGATGACGTAGATCCGTGCTGGCAGGTAGCAATAAGCCGCCCGATGGGCATGCTGGCGGGAGTACCTGACGACGACGTCGGGAGGAGGTCACATGTCCGGTTCCGAGTTACCCTTTGGGTGGGCCGATCTCGCCATTTGCGCTCCGGAGGGGCTCGCGGTTGTTGATCCGGACGGTCTCTTCGTGCAGCTCAATGCGGCTGGGGTGGAGCTGTGCGCCTGTCCTGCTGAGGGCTTGATTGGGACGCGAGCGCCGTTCGAGCTGACTCAGCACCGGTCGGCGGAGCCTCTCAGGCTTCTCGACGACGGAGCCACGGAACAACTCTGCACCTGGGCCCCGACCGCTGGCGTGCGCCGTGAGTTCGCGTACCGGACTCGGCTCCTGTCCGCCGACACGGGACATACGGTCGTCGCGTTTCGAGACGTCGGAAGGGAGCGGCATCGCCAGCGCCGAGTCGCCGCTATCGCCCGCTCGGCCACCAAGCTGGCGTCCGAGGGGTCGATCACAGCGACGCTCGACACGCTGGCCAGGGAGGTGCTCCAGGCTGACGCGCTTGCCGGTGTCCAGATCCTCACTCTGGACGAGTCGAACACCGGACTGCGGATCATGGGATCGGCGGGGTTTCGACGTTGGCCTGACTTCTTCGAGCGGTTGATGCAGTGTCGGGAACGCGGCGCTTCGCTGAAGATGCTCGAGTCGCTCCAGCTTCGTGAACCGATCGTCGTCGCGGACCGGTGGGATGCAATTCAACGGGATCCGTCCTGGGAGCCCCTGCACGAGTATCTCGGTGAACTCGAATGGGACTGGTTCGCCAGCGTCCCGCTGATTACCCGAGGCCGGTCGGCGGGCGTTCTCAACGCTTTCTTCGTTCCAGGGCAGGTCGTGGGCCAACGGACCCTCGAGTTCCTGCTCGCGATGGCCGAGCAAGCTGCGATCGCGGTCGACTACGCGTCGCTCCTGCAGAACGAGCGCGAGCTCGCCCGCAGGGAGGAACGTCAACGGCTGGCCCGTGACCTGCACGACTCCGTCGTTCAGCAGGTCTTCTCGATCGGGATGCAGGCGAAGTCCATGGGGGTGGTCGGCGCGCGGGGCACGGACGTGTCGGCTGAGAGCGTTAGGCGATTTTCCGAGGAGGTCGGCCGGTTGTCGAGGACCGTTCTCGCCGACCTTCGAGCGATGGTGCACGAACTACGGCCGTCTTCGTCAGTCGAACTGGGATTGGGGGAGGCGGTCCGGGCCTTGGTCACGAGCACGATCAACCGAACTCCGCTGGAGGTCAGCCTCAGCGTCGGTCAGGGACTCGATCGGACCTCGCCGGAGATGGCTGAGGATGTTTACCGCATCCTTGCCGAGGCGCTCCACAACGTCGTCAAGCATGCTCAGGCCGAGCACGTGACGATCCGCCTGGGCGTGGATGACGATTCCCTCAGGGCCACGATTTCCGACGACGGCCGTGGAGTGCGCGATGACGGAGATCCCGACAGCGGGTACGGGCTGACGGGCATGCGTGAGCGTGCCGAACGCTGGGGCGGGACGGTTCACATTCGCGCTCGGTCGTCCGGAGGCACATCGGTACGTGTACTGGTGCCGCTGCTGTTGCCGGTGTTGGGAAATGCGGCACAGAACGGGGTCATGTCGGACGAACACACGGATTCGGAGGACTGCACATCATGAACGCTCCCAGTGAGTCGAACGCCGTATCGCGGCCTGATGGCAAGGATCAGGTGCGCGTCTTGATCGTCGATGACCACGCCGTTGTTCGACGTGGTATCCGGGCCTATCTCGAAGTCCTGGACGACTTGGAGGTTGCCGACGAGGCCAGTGACGGGAAGGCGGCCCTCGATCGAATCGAGGCGATGGCGGCGCACGGGGATCTACCGGACGTCGTGCTCCTCGACCTGCTGATGCCGAAGGTGGACGGTACAGCTGCGACCGCACGCATCACACAGCGTTTTCCTGGAGTGCGGGTCGTAGTACTGACGAGCTTCGGCGAAACCGAGCGCGTTCATGCTGCGCTCGCCAACGGCGCCTCCGGCTATCTCCTCAAAGACGCTGAGCCCTCCGAAGTGGTCGCAGCTATCCGCGCGGCCGCGCGAGGAGACGTGTTCCTGGACCCCGCAGTAGCACGCCAACTGACCCAGGAGATCGTCGCTCCGCCGACGGGGATTAGCGCCCTGACCGGTCGGGAGCGAGACGTGCTGATTCTCGTCGCTAACGGCTACTCGAACCGGGAGATCGCCGACGAGCTCGTCATCAGCGAACGGACGGCTCGTACGCACGTAAGCAACGTGCTGCGCAAACTTCAGTTGACTTCGCGTACCCAGGCCGCCCTGGTCGCCGTCTATCAGGGGCTGGTTCCGCCGCAGATCTGACTGCCGTAACTACGACGAATGACGTCGGCGGCGCACGACGGACGTTGCCAGCGGAAC
Source organism: Prauserella salsuginis (assembly GCF_024648885.1). Classification (GTDB taxonomy): domain Bacteria; phylum Actinomycetota; class Actinomycetes; order Mycobacteriales; family Pseudonocardiaceae; genus Prauserella; species Prauserella salsuginis. The sequence goes on from NZ_JANBBF010000012.1 coordinate 110,311, forward strand.
CATCGGTCAGATCCTTCGATGTGAGGTCTTTGCCAGCGTCGAGCAAGTATAGCCGGACGTTCAGCGCTGCCGGGCCGCCGACCGTGGTGAAGGACTGTTCGCAACGAGATCGATGTCCTTCTGTGGTCGATCGTGCTCACCGCGTTGTCGCGGGTGGTTGCCACCATTCCCGGCTCGGGTCAGCTCGTCGAAGCGATCGACCGGGACGAGCCGGTCCCGGAAAACGTCCGATCGCCACAGCCTGTACTCGCCCCCTGTGGCGACAGGATCCCACCCCACGGCGGTCGCGGAGCAGCTCCACGCGGAGGCCCGCTCAACGACGAGTTGACTGACTACCTGCCCGCTCCGCTCGACTTCGGAGGAGACTGACATGCCCAGGACCGCGCACCGCGCCAAAGGCGTCCGAGCACTTCCCCTCGGCAAGGAGCTCGGTCAGAGCGGCCTGGAGGATATCACCCGGGAGACCGTCGACAAGTTCGCTGACGCCGCCGGCGACCACCATTGGATCCACGTGGACCCGGGAGCGGGCGAAGGACGGCCCCTTCGGCAACAAGATCCGGCTTCGATTTATAACCGGCCGACGTCAAGGTCTAAGGCCGTACAGCCTTGAAGTCGGGCTCGTAGGAACAGTCTGTCGGTTCGATGTCTCGGAGTCCTCGGTCACACAGGGCACAGATACGCCACTACGCCGTCAGCTCGTCGCGGATGTCCGCCACCCGGGTTGGTAGGATTCCCGTGCCATCGTGGTGTACGGCGCAGGGCTCACCACCGCGCGGACCGCGAGCTGCTCGTGCGGTTGCACGGTGGTCTTTCCTGATCCTCCGTTCGGCTCGCCCCAGACGACCTGTACCTCTGCGCCCAGTGGGACGTCGGGGTTGACTGTGGCAAGAGACAGGGCCTTGCGCTCGTTGGCGCTGTAGCCGGTGAACAGTGACAGGCCGACGGTGTTGCCGTCGGCATCGTTGATGGCGTCGAAGTTCGAGGATCCGTAGTTGGCGTTGGGCAGGTCGAAGAACTGGTATCCGGGCCCGTCCATCACCGGTGATGCCAGCAGCTTGGCAACGTCCTCGGTATTCCACGCAAGCGTCACCTTGCGGCGCTGGGTAGCCGGGTCGATGGCCTCGAGGGCGCTGCGACCGATGAAGTCATGGTCGAATTTCACGAACCCGCCGTAGCCGAGCTCCCACGGATTGAGATAGTAGTCCTCGATCTTGTCCGAGACGAAGCTGCCGGCCAGAGCATTCATCGCCTCGTAGCTGTCGGGGCCCAGCCACTCGCGGTAGGGGCGCAGTTCCTCGCTGGTGTAGATGGCGGGAAGCGGCGACGGAATCCAGCCCGACTCAAGCGTGTTGGACGAGTAGGCACGCGCACCGCAGGGCTCGAGGCCGAACTCCCGTCCGGCCTCGAGGATGGCCTCGCGGACCTTGTCGTAACTCTCGTATGGCCCCCAGATCTCCAGACCCGGCGCCCCCGCCATGCCGTGGCGGAGCGTGCGGACCTGCTCGCCCGCAATGTCCATGTAGCCCATCTTGAAGAAGCGGACCTGCTCGACGGGGCCGCCGTGGACCTTCTCGATTACCTGCCAGGCACGGGGACCCTGTATCTGAAAGCGCCACACGTCACGAGTGACCTGTTTGCCGTAGGGACGCGACGGTGAACGGTCGTCATAGCGGACGTCGATGTTGTAGCCCTGGCTGCCCGTGAACTGGAGCCAATTGGCCACCGGGGCGCGGCCGACGAAGACGAACTCCTCTTTGTCGAGTCGGAAGAGAATGCCGTCGCCGATCACACCCCCTTCGGGGGACGCGGGAACGAACTGCTTGGCCGAGTCGACCGGGAAGTTCGCGGTGGAGTTGATACCGGTGTCGGTGAAAAGTTTGAGGGCGTCCGGCCCTGACACCCACAGGTTGACCATATGGTGTGACTGGTCGAACAGCACCGCGGTGTTCTGCCAGGCCGTCACCTCCCGGCGGAAGTTTGTGAATTCCGCGGGTACTACCGGGTAAATGTACGCACCGAGCCTGGAGTTGCGAAGTAACTCGACGGTGTTCCCGGCTCGGTCCAGAACTTCCTGAAGATTCTTGGCGCTCATCTGCCACCCGCTCTCGGTCTGCGTGTTCTGCGCTGATGCATGGCCGGACGTGAGGTCGACGGCCATGGTTGCCAACGGTAGGTACCCTGCGAGTCCCATCGGCACCGTGAAATGGCGGAAACGGGACGGCGAGAAAGCCAGGTGCGACTACGCCATGTGTCGTACATGATGGTGCCTGCGTCGAATGTCCCGCTCCGCGACGGACACCCCGCACAGTGGCAGACGAGACAGGTGGGCGATGGCCTCGGGCTCCTGCAGGTCCTACCGTCAGCGAGGTAGCCGCAGCTATGGGCAGGGAGCAGACATGACGAGCCAGAGCAGGGTGGAGCTGCCGGGAACCTATGTCTTCGATGGGCCGACCAGTCGTCGGGGTCACAGTATGAACAAACTGTTCATGTCGCTGATCGACGAAGGCCTCCGCACCGAGTTTCTCGCCGACGAGTCGGCGTACTGCGCGCGTTTCGGTCTCTCCGAGGAGCAGACGACCGCCGTGCTGCAGCGCGACTGGCAGGCGATGCTCGATCTGGGTGGCAGCATCTTCTACGTCTACAAGCTCGCCATGCTGGACGGGCTTTCCATGCAATACCTCGGTGGCGTATTCACAGGCATGTCCGAGGACGATTTCAAGGCCGCAATGTTGGCGGGAGGACGCACCGATGTCTGACGTGATTTGGGGGCTGGCAACATCGCACGTCCCGTCGATCGGCGCCGCGATGGACCGCGGGATGACCGATCAGCCCGTGTGGGCCCCGTTGTTCGAGGGCTACCAGCCCGCCCGGGATTGGCTTGCCCAGAACATTCCGGACGTGGCGATCCTCGTCTACAACGATCACGCCAACGGCGTTGATCCGGATATCGTGCCGACGTTCGCGATCGGCGCCGCGGAGCGCTACCGCGTCGCGGATGAGGGGTTTGGCCGCCGTGCCGTGCCAGACGTGGTCGGCGATCCCGACCTGTCCTTCCACTTGCTGCACAATCTTGTCGACGAGGGTTTCGACCTCACCATATTCCAGGAGCTCGACGTCGATCACGGGTTCACCGTGCCGCTGTCGGTGTGGACGCCGGACCCCGGCGATGCCTGGCCGTGCCCGGTCATCCCGATCATGGTCAACGTGATCCGTTACCCGCAGCCCACCGCCGCGCGCTGTTACGAGCTCGGCAAGGCACTGGGGCGCGCGATCGCGAGCTACCAGGGTGCGCGGACGGTCGGAATCCTCGGCACGGGCGGGATGTCTCATCAGCTTGCGGGGTCACGAGCCGGCTTCATCAATGTAGATTTCGACCTCATGTTCCTGGAATCCATCGAGAAAGACCCTGAGAAACTGGCTTCGTTGAGTCGCGAGGAGCTGATTCGCCAAGCTGGTTCCGAGGGAATCGAGCTGATCATGTGGCTGGTGATGCGTGGCGCGCTCAGCGAGCAGGTAGCGAATGTCCACACCGCGTATCACGTGCCCGCTTCGAACACCGCCGCGGGCCTGGCGCTGTTCGACAACCGGGTTGCCCAGACCGACTGACCGGATTCGTCCTGCCGTGGCCGCAGGACTCGTTTTCCGACGGCGGGCTGTACGACCGAACGGCCGCGGCCGTCGCCCACGGCGAACTGATGTGGGATTCGGGCGCCGACTACATCGACGTCGGCGGTGAATCGACTCGGCCGGGCGCCTCCCGCGTGCCGGCCTCTGAGGAGGTGCGGCGGGTCGTTCCCGTCGTCGAACGGATGGTTGCGACCGGGATCGCGGTGAGCATCGACACCACCAGGGCCGTAGTGGCGGAGGCCACTGTGGCCTCCGGAGCTCTGCTGGTCGACGACGTGAGTGCTGGCCTGGCCGATCCGGACTGGCCCACGTCGTGGCCCAGGCCGGGGTTCCATGGGTGCCCACCACTCCTGGGGAACGAGCCGTGACATGTACGCCACAGCCGTGTACCAGGATGTCGTCAGTGAGGTGGCCGAGGAGCTGCGGATTCGGGAGGACGCCGCTGTCGCAGGGGGTTGCTCCGGACCGAATCGTTCTGGAGCCGGACTGGGCTTCGCGGAGAGTCCCGACCATAACTGGACCTTGTTGGCGCACCTCGACGAGTTGCTGAGCCTCGGATTCCCGGTCGTGGTCGGGTCCTCGCACAAGAGTTTCTTGGCCGGTGTGCTCGCGGGCGCCAGGGCCGACGGACCTGCTCGCCTGCGGGTGCTCGCGGCCCAGGCAGGGGCGCGGGTGTCCGCGTCCACGATGTAGCGGCGTCTGCTGACGCGGCGCGTGTTGTCGATCGGATCGACGCTGGGCGGTCCGCCTCGCAGGCAAACGGCTGACCGGCGCTCCCGGTTGTTGTCACGGACTGCATTGGTCTGGCACGCAGAGCGCACAGCGGCGATGCGGTATCGGCCCGCTGACGGCGATCCCTTGGGGTCGGCTCGCCGGGAGCGAACGGCTCAACGCCCGTCCCCACCTTGCGGCGGAAGTGGATGGCCGCGGCCTGCATTCCGGGCACATCCGGTACGAATGCCGAGGCAGCATCCCCGCTGATGCGCCTGCGCGGCTCGCCGGGCTCCGTGTTGGAGTACCCACATCTGATCGGGCCGCTGCCCCATCCCGCGTCACACGGTGCGCCTGCTGCCCCGTCATTCGACGTGTCTTGCCGGAGTTACCCGGTTTCGGTTTCGAAGTGGTCGCCACCGAGCCGGTGGGGGTCAGCCGCGGTCGGCGCACGTTCTCGGCCCCATGCCACGGACGATGTCGTCGGCCGGTCCTCACGGCGAGCACGTCCCCGTGGCCGAGTGGGCCGGCCGCCTCCAAGTGGGTCCATCGATGGGCCAACCGCCGTGTACTTCCAGGTACAGGAGGTCCATCGCTGGGCACGGCTGCCTCCGCGCTCGGCATCGCGGGCCGGATCGTCGAGAAGCTCGTCGCCTGGTCAGCAATGACGGTGACCTCGATGCCGAAGCTGGACACCAGTCTACGTCACTTGTCGCGGACCGTCCGCGACGCCAGGCGAGGACGGTTCCGGTCATCCGCGCGATCCCTGGTGAGGGGCCTGTTTCCTAGCGTCGTGGTAGGTCCGGAGCGCGACCCGGCGATGCTGTCGGCGGCGGCTTCGCGGGCGGTGCATCCGACATGACGGCCACCCGAGAAAGGTTCGTACACGATCATGACGTCCGAAAGTCTTGCGGCAGCGATCGCCCGTGTCGGAAACCCGGTCGACCTACTGCGCAACACCGCGGCCCGCGCTCACACGTTCCCTGTCGCTGCAGAGTTCAGCAACTGGCGTTCAGAGCAGCGCGCCTGGGCAGAATCCTGCGCACTGCTCGATCAATCACACCACATGACCGACCTGTTCCTCGAAGGGCCGGATGCGCTGAAGCTGCTCAGCGACCTCGCGGTGAACACGTTCGCCAACTTCGGCGTGAACAAGGCGAAGCAGTTCGTTGCCGTCAATCCCAGTGGACAACTGATCGGCGACGCGATCCTGTTCCACCTGGAGGAGGAGCTGTTTGACCTCGTGGGCCATCCCATGGTGATCGATTGGGTACTGTTCCATCTCGATCGCGGTAGCTACCGGGTAACAGCTGAACGGGATGAGAACTCCGCAGTCCGCAAGTTCGGACCCCCCAAGTTCTACCGCTACGAGCTACAGGGCCCGACCGCCGCAGCGGTGCTCGAGCAGGCCACCGGCGCCGCCCTTCCCGAGACCAAGTTCTTCAACATGGCGGACTTCAGGATCGCCGGGCACACCGTGCGTGGGTTGCGTCACGGTATGGCGGGCCAGCCCGGCTTCGAGCTGTTCGGTCCATGGGACGAGGGTGAGGCCGTGCTCGGCGCACTGCTGGAGGCTGGTGAGGGCCACGGCCTGCTCCGGGCCGGCGCGAAGGCATACTCGACCGCGAACCTCGAATCGGGCTGGGTGCCGGCGCCGATTCCGGCGATCTTTGGCGATGACCCATTGCTCAACGAGTACCGCGAGTGGTTGCGCGCGTCGGCGGTCGGCGCGGTCGGTGGCAGCGTCGACTCCGAGGACATCGAGGACTACTACCTGACGCCGTACGACATCGGCTATGACCGCAACGTCAAGTTCGACCATGACTTCGTCGGTCGCGAGGCGTTGGAAGAACTCGCGAAGAACCCTCCCCGTAGCAAGGTCACGCTCGTCTGGAACAACGACGACGTCACCGAGGCGCTGGGTTCACTGCTGTCCAAGGGTCCGGGCGCCAAGTACCTCGACCTACCCAAGATCCGTTATGCGCTGCACCAAGAGGACATGGTCCTCTGTGGAGGAGAGCAGATCGGTGTCTCGCTCGACTGCGGCTACATCGCCAACGAGCGCGCCATGGTCTCGCTGGCGACCGTCGCGAAGGACTACGCCACGCCCGGCACCGAGGTGACGGTGGTTTGGGGAGAGGAGCCGAACTCGGCCAAGCCCCAGGTCGAGGAACACAAGAGCTGGAAGATCCGGGCAACGGTTGCGCCCGTGCCGTTCGTCCAGTTCGCGCGCACCAACTACCGGAGCAAATGATGACCTCTGTGACGAACAGCCGGGCCTCGAGCTCGGCCCCGCGACCTCGCACGGCGAAGCAGGCGGTCGCAACCGCGTTGCGCGCCGCGACGTACGAGATCCTTCCGCTCAAGAGTGCCGAGGAGAAGGTGCTCGCGCATGTTCCAAAAGACGTAGAACTTACGGTCACCACGACCGAAGCAAAAGGACTCGCCCCGACGATCGATCTCGCCGTCAAGCTTGGTGAAGCAGGTTACCGAGCGGCACCGCACCTGGCGGCTCGCCAAGTCAGGGACCGTGCGCACTTGATAGACCTCGTCACGCGGCTACGCGAGGCGAGTGTTGACAGCGTCTTCGTGATCGGTGGCGATGCCGCCGAGTCGGGAGAGTACCCGGACGCGCTGACCCTGTTGGAAGCCATGAAGGAGATCGGGCATCCGTTCTCCACGGTGGGAATCGGTGGCTATCCCGAGGGGCATGGGAAGATCGCTGACGATCTGATCGAACAGGCCATGAAGGACAAAGCGCCGTACGTCACGCAGATCATTTCCCAGCTCTGCTTCGACGGTGACACCACCATCGAGTGGGCACGCGAGGTCGCCGGCAACGGTGTCGACCTGCCGATCCGTGTCGGCATCCCCGGGGCCATCAGCAGGCAGAAGCTGATCCGCGTCTCGGCAGGGCTCGGCCTCGGTCAGTCGGCGAAGTTCCTCAGCAAGCAGCAGAACATGTTCTGGCGGTTCTTCCGGCCCGGTGGGTACAACCCGAACAAACTGATCGAGCGGCTCACCCCTGCGTTCGCGCAGCAGGACAACAACCTGCAAGGCTTCCATGTCTACACCTTCAATGATCTGGACAGTACAGAGGCCTGGCGTCAACGCTGGCTTGCCAAGCTGTCCTGAACCCTGCACCGAGCAACCGGCGTACCCGAAACGCTTCCACGAACCGTGCGAGGGCTTGTCCCGAAGTTCGTCCAACCGGCAGGTTCGTGGGAGTTCCCCCGAGGAGTTCTTCAGCGATGAGTGCCCAGATCATCGATGGGCGTGCCTGCGCCCGCACCCTCAAGCAGAGTTTGGAGGCCGATGTGGCGCGTCTCCGTGCGGAGGGACTCGGTATCGGCCTAGCCACTGTGGTGGTCGGCGACGAATACAGTTCGACGGCGTACGAACGCCGGCTCCGGAGACTGGCCGACGAGCTGGGGGTGCCGTATTCGCCACGTGAGTTACCCGCAGATGTCGGCCAGGACGAGCTTCTCGCATGCATCGGTGAGCTCAACGCCGAGCCATCGGTCTCGGGAATTCTCATCCTCCGTCCACTTCCCTCCCATGTGGACGAGTCGGTCGTCTTCCGCGCGATCGACCCGTGCAAGGACGTCGAGGCCGTCCACCCGGACAATGCCGGACTGCTCGCTCTGGGCGTGCCGCGTTTCGTCCCGTCCACCGCGGCATCCTGCTTCCACCTGCTGGATACCTGGCTCGACTCCGTCGGGGAGGATCGAGCGGAGTTCTACCATCGTTGCCTCATAGTTGTCGTCGGCCGTTCCAACAACGTCGGTAAGCCGGCTATCTCCCTGGGATACGAGCGTCAGGCCACCGTTTCGTCCGTCGACGAGTGGGCAGACCGCACTACCGGCATCGGCCGTCATACCCGTTGGGCTGACGTTCTGATCGTGGCTGCCGGCAAGGCCGGACTGATCAAGGCCGAGCACGTCGGCGAGAACGCCGTGGTGATCGATGTCGGCATCAACGGCGCCACCGGGCGTGACGGCAAGGTGCGCATGATCGGTGACGTCGACTACGACTCGGTCGCGTCCCGGGCTCGAGCACTCACCCCGGTCCCCGGCGGGGTCGGTCCGGTTACGGATGTCTGGCTGCTCCGCAACACCGTTACCGCGGCTCGGCTGCTCGCAGGACAGCGCATCGAGCAGGCTCTGCCGGCCTTGCCCGTCGCTCGCACCGCACAGGTCCGCACACTCCAGGAGAAGTCATGACCCCGCCTCACGGCGCGCAGCACGGCGCTCTGCTTCTGTCCTGTCCGGATCAGCCGGGCGTCGTGCACGCGGTCAGCGAACTGCTCATACAGGAGAAGTGCACGATCGTGCAGAGTCAGCAGTTTGGCAGTGCGACGAGCGGCCTGTTCTTCATGCGGGTGGAGTTCGCGCACATCGACGGCTCACCGCTCGATTTCGACTCCGTGGAGCGACGCGTCGAAGAGCTGGCGACGACGTTCGACCTGACCTGGACGCTTGCCGATGCCGCCCGCAGGCAGCGTGCTGTCATCATGGTCAGCAAGGCCGCCCACTGCCTTAACGATCTGTTGTTCCGCAACTCAATCGGTGAGCTCAACCTCGACGTCGTCGCCGTAGTGTCCAACCATCCCGACCTCGGCCGGATCGCCGACAGCTTCGGCGCGCCTTTCAAACACATTCCAGTGACCAAGGAAACCAAGGCCGAGGCGGAGTCCGCCCTTCTCGAACTAGTACGCGAGGCGGGCGTGGATCTTGTGGTGCTGGCGCGCTACATGCAGATACTCTCGGACGACCTGTGCAGGCAGCTCGACGGCAAGGCCATCAACATCCATCACTCGATGCTGCCGAGTTTCAAGGGTGCGAAGCCCTACCACCAGGCACACGCCCGCGGGGTGAAGTTCATCGGTGCGACCGCGCACTACGTCACGGCGGATCTCGACGAGGGGCCGATCATAGAGCAGGAACTGATGCGCGTCGACCACTCGCTGAGTCCTGACCGGCTCGCTGCCCGAGGTCGCGAAGCAGAGGCCACGGCCCTGGCCAGAGCGGTCCGTTGGCACACCGAGAACCGTATCGCGGTCGTCGGCAACAGGACGGTCGTGTTTCCATGACTGACCACCCGCTTGTCGACGCGACGATCGGCAGCTTTCTCGACGGGCTCGCCGCCCGTCGCCCTGCGCCAGGGGGAGGGGCGACGGCTGCGCTGCACGCCGCTCAGGCCGCGGCTTTGATCAGCATGGTTGCGCGCTACAGCGTTGGCGAGAAGTACGCGGATGTCGCTGATTTCGTCGGCGACATCCTGGAGAAGGCCGAGTCAGAGCGGTGCGCCGCACTGCGACTCGCCGCCGACGATGCCGTGGTATTCACCGCGGTCACCGACGCGTACCGTCTGCCTCGTGACACCGAGCCGGAGAGGGCGCACCGGACCGATGCGATCGCGAAAGCTCTGGTCAATGCGACCGGCCCGCCCGCAGGCGTTATCCGGACCGCCGCGAATGTCATGTCGCTGGCCGAAGACCTGTTGCCGGCAGGCAATCGCAACGTGATCACCGACATCGCCGCGGCCAGCGAGGCGGCGCGTGCGGCCGCCACGACGGCCCGGCTCAACGTGGAGATCAACCTCGGCGGTATCCGAGACGAGAAGGTCCGCGTCGACTTGTGGCGTGTGCTCGGCCAGGTCGACGACCTTGCCCGCCGTGCCGCAGTCCTGGAACGTTCGGTTCGGGCAGCGCTGGTGTAGGTACCGGTTCCCCGAACGTCTCCAGTGAGTGCACCAAGGAGACACGCTTTGGTCGTCAGGTCCGGGTCTCTCGAATAAGTCACCGCGTCGTCTTGCACAAGTGCTCAGTGAGTTCGTTCGTTCGCGTGGAGCTGGCACGACGACCCGATGACCCCGAGGTGCCTTGGGGCACAGGTCCTCGAGGCACCTCGGGGGCGAACATCGGACTGTCCCCGCCGGAGTCAGTCCATCCAGAAGGTCGCCACCGCTTCGGTGACCAAATCCAGCTTGGCGGCCTGGATATCCTCTGTGAGGTCCAGGTGAGCGTCGATCATCGAGGCGAAACCGCACTGGGTGGACAGCGCGAGCTGCTCGGCCGGGATATGGGTGGCGGCCTCATGGAGCCTGCCCACGATCTCGTTGACCGTCTCGACGCGGGACGTTTTCGTGGAGACCAGCCCCAGCACCACCGCCTGGTCTGAAGCCGCGGCGGAAAGAGGCTCGAAAGTACCCGAGCGTTCGTCGTCGTACTCGAGTAGGAAGCGGTCGAAGCCCTTGCAACGACGAAACAGCGCTTCGTCGACGTAGTCGTAGCCACCGACCGCCATCCATCGGCCGTTGCGGTTCCCCCGACACAGGTGCACTCCGAAGGTCACACCGGGGACATCAGTGACCGAGTTGAGCAACTCCAGGCCTTCGGTCAGAATTCTCTCGGTGGCGATGCCCTGACGGTCGTACCAGTCGCGGGTCTCCTGCTGTACAAGCGTGGCGATCTCCGGTGCGTCGAGCTGTATGTAAGTGCAGCCGAGCGCGGCCAGTTCGTGGACTTCCTGTCGCACGATGTCTGCGGCGTCGGCAGCCATCTCGAACGCGTCACGGTAAGTCGCCGTGGAGTGTTCCGGCGACCACCGCAGGAACATCATCAAGGGGCTGGGTAGGGTGATCTTGACCGGGCGACGCGCGCGGGCCCGCGCGTACGTGAACTCCTCCGTCACGCCCGAACGTCGGAAGCGCAGCGTGTCGGTCACGACGACCGGCAGCTCCTCCTCGATCGGCCCTTGGTCGGTGTACCAGACGCGCGTGACCCCGGGGACGTGCTCGAGGCCGTCGACGTTCTCCATGAGCGGCCCGCTGAAGATTTCTCGGCGCAGCTCGCCGTCGGTGACGACATCGAGCCGCTGCCCTCCTGCAGTGCTATCACACGGTCGACCGCGGTGTCCTCGATCAGTTTGAAATCGGATGCGGCAAGCGCACTCTCCCGCCACGCTTCCCGCGCTCGCACGAGGTGGCGCGGTCGTAGCAGCGAGCCGACGACCTCCGCTCGGAATGGTGCGGTCATAGTCGTGATCCTTTCGTCGATTCTGGACGCCGTGCCCGGTGCGGAACAGGCGTGCCGGACGGGGCCGCGACCTTCCCTCCGACAGTTCGGTTACGAGGATTCGGTTGCCGCCTGGGCTGCGGCGGATGGCTCCTGAGCCGGTTCCTTGGCGAACAGCACCCGGTTGCTCGCCGAGAGAATCGCGATCAGGCTGATCAAACAGACAGTCGCGATGAGTACGGATACGGCCATCGACGTACCGAACTCGGCGAACAGCGCGGTTGCGAGCAGCGGGGTGATCCCGCCGCCCAGGACCGAGGCGATGGTGTAGCTGATCGACGCACCGGAGTACCGCAACCGGATCGGGAACATCTCCGTGATCAGGGCGGGCTGCGGCCCCGCCATGATCGAGTTGGCTGCAGTGATGCCGATCAGCGCCACCGCGATCAGTGGTATCGAGACGCTGTCGACTAGCCAGAACAGTGGGAAGGCCCACAACACACCGACTCCGGCGCCGACCGCGAAGGTAATCTTACGACCGAACCGGTCGCCGGAGAGCGCGGACGCAAGCATCATCATGATCCAGGCGACGCTCACGCCGATGAGGATCCACAGCATCGTCGTGGTGGGGATGTTCAGCGTGGCGGTGCCGTACGAAACCATGTAGACCGATACCAGGTAACCGATCGCGGGGGCCGCGACCGAAGCCAGGCTGCCGATCAGGATCTGCAACGCGCTGGTCTTGAACACCTCGATGACGGGCAACTTCTCGACCTTTCCCGAATCCCGGACCTTCTCGAAATCCAAGCTTTCTTCGATGGCGAGCCGAATGACCAGCCCGACGATGATGAGCAGGGAACTGCTGAGGAAAGCGATTCGCCAGCCCCATGCCGTGAACGCATCGGGTGACATTACGCCGGTGATCAACAGGAAAGCCAGCTGTGACAACAGGATTCCGGATGGCAACCCGAGCTGGGGGAAACAACCATACAGCGAGCGGCGCTTCGGTGGGGCGTTTTCGACCGCCATCAGAACGGCACCGGCCCACTCGCCACCGACGCCGGCACCCTGGATTAGGCGCAGTACGATCAGTAGAATCGGCGCCCAGATCCCGATGATTTCGAAGGTCGGGAGGAAGCCGATGAGCGTGGTCGCGATGCCCATCATTAGCAACGAGACGACCAGCATCGATTTGCGGCCGACGCGGTCTCCGAAGTGGCCCATCACGATACCGCCGATCGGGCGCGCGATGAAGCCGACGGCGAAGGTGCCGAGGGAGGCGAGAGTCCCGGCGGTTTCGGAGAATTCGGGGAAGAACTGGGTTCGGAAGACCAGCGTTGCGGCGATGCCGTAGATGAAGAAGTCGTACCACTCGATGGTCGTGCCGATATAGCTGGCGAGCGCGACCGTACCTGGCTTGCGGCCTGCGTGCGCGTCGCCTCGCCTTGGTGTACTCGTGGTCATGGGAGCTCCTCGTTGAGCGATACCGGCCCCGGCCGGACCGGTCGGGACCGGGGCATGGTGCCGCCGCGACGGTGGCTCAGTGCAGGAGGCCGCCGCCGTCACAGACGATCGACTGTCCAGTGATCAAGGTCGCGTCGGGGGAAGCGAGGAAGGAGACGAGACCGGCGAAGTCCTCCGGTGTGACGAATTCTCGGATGGCTTGCTGGGACATGGTCCGGGCGAACACGTCGTCTCCGGAGTGCTCACGGGTGCCAGGGGTAGCCACTTGAGTGGGCATGACGGCGTTGACACAGATGCGGTGTTCGCCGAACTCACGCGCCATCACCCGGGTCATCCCGATCAAGGCGCCTTTACTCGCGATGTAACCGATCTGCCCCAGTGTGCCGGTGAAGAAGGTCCGCGAGGCCACGTTCACGACGCGTCCTCGGTGGTCACTGTCTCGCAGGTACGAAAGCACGCCTGGGCCATCAGCAGCGGGCCGACCGCGTTGACGTCGTAGAAGCGATGCAGCTCCTCGGGCGTCGCTTCCAACAGGCTCGACCGCCCGGATAGGAGACCGGCGTTGTTCACCAGTACATCCACCCCGCCGCGGCGACTGGCGACTTCCGCGACCGTGCGATGCACGGCGTCCGGATCGGTGACATCGCAGGTCCACCGTTCCAGGGAGCCTGCGCCCACGTCTGTGTGCCGGGAATCCGGGCCCGACTCCGGAACGGTGTCCAGTGCGGCCACATGCGCGCCGTCAGCGCTCAGCCGAGCCGCGATTGCACCACCCAGGCCGCCCGCGGCGCCGGTCACGATCGCGACCATGCCGGCGAGCCGGGCACTCATTGCTGGTTCTCCTGGGGGTGAGCAGCGAGAGCTTCGACGGTGATGTCCATGTACTTCCACATGGGCAGCGAGACGAGCGCGTCGTGCAGGGCAGCTGAGTCCGCGGCCTCGTAGAGCCCGATCGTGGCGTTGCGGCCGGGCACGCGCCAGAGTCGCTTGAGCACGCCCTCGGCGCGTAGTTCCATCGCGCGTTCGCGCTCGCCGCTCTTCAGCCTGTTGCGGACCTCGTCGGGAGTGTCGTTCGGCAGCAGGTTCTCCGTGCGGACCAGGAACTCCATACGATCCTCTTCCTCAGATTCGGTTGGCGACGTCGAGCAGCAGCGCCGCGAGTTCGTTCGGTGCGGTGACCATGGCCTCGTGGCCAGTCGCGATCCGGTGGATCGGCCAGTCGCGGTTCGTGGCCCGCTCTGCTTGGCCCTGAAACACCCGCATCCAATCCACGCACTCGATGAACGCGGCTGCGACCTGGTCACTCCTACCGGTCAGCTGCAATGGCTCGGTATAGGTGAGCCACGGGTGGGGAGTGAGTCGGGGGATCAGCCAGTCGAGGTCAGCCTGGTCGGTAACGCCGAGCTTGGTCAGCGACCGTGGCGGTACGAGCCAGCCGAATCCTGGTCCCGCCGCTGCTTCGCGCCAGTGCTCCGCCACGCCCGCAGGAAGTAGGTCCACAGCTGCCTCGCCGTGGTCGCCGACGAACGCGTCGAGGTGCACCCGCAGGGAGAGACGTTCAGGGACGCGGTCTGCGACACCGGTGACCACTTGGCCCGCGTAGCTGTGACCCACCAGCACGGCGTCGCGCACGTCGTAGCCTTCCAACAACCCGACGACGTCCTGGACATGGGTGGACAGTCCGACCTGCGGGGTGAGCGTGTGGGCGCGACCGGACAGCCCGGTCAGGGTGGGGGTGTGGACCTCGTGGCCGGCGGCGCGCAGTTCGGGGACCAGGCGTTGCCAGGCCCAGCCGCCGTGCCAAGCTCCGTGGATCAGTACGAATGTGCTCATCGGGAGTCCTCGGGATCGTCGGCGTCGACGTACCGGACGCCGAGCCGCTCCAGAAGGGGCCGCATGTCGTAGACGTCGAGGCCGAGCTCGCCGTCGTGGAAACGGCGGCGCTTGGCCTTCTCGTTCGCCTCTCGCTTGGCCGCGGCTTCCACGACGGCTTCGCCCTCCGTCAACGGGACACAGAGCACTCCGTCGTCGTCGGCGACGATGATGTCCCCGGGATTGACCAGTTGGCCGGCGACGACGATCGGTACGTTCACCGACCCCGGGACGGACTTCGCGGTGCCTTGCGCGTGGACTGCACGCGACCACACGGGGAATCCCATCTCCTCGAGATCGGCGATGTCGCGAACGCCGGCGTCTGTGACCAGGCCTCGGACCCCACGCCGCAGGAGCTGCGTGGCGAACAGATCACCGAACATGCCGTCGGTTGACCGCGACGTCGTGGCGACGACCAGGATGTCGCCTTCACCGCACTGTTCGATGCTCGCGTGGATCATCAGGTTGTCGCCCGGATGGGACAGCACAGTGACCGCCCGTCCGGCGATTCGCGCGCGGGGATAGATGGGCCGTAGTTCCGGGCCGAGTAGCCCGCGACGCCCATAGGCCTCATGGGAGGTCGCTACTCCACGCTTTGCGAGCGCCGCTGTGATCTGAGGCGTGGGGCCGCGGTCGGTTCGGTAGATGACGTGCTCGGTCACAGCAGCACCTTCCCGACGACGGGGAAGACACGTTGGTACGCCTCGGCCTGCGTGATGGATTCCCCGCCGCCATTACGTACGGCCTGAACACCACGACGTAGACCGAGGTCGGTGTAGTACTCCACCAGGTGCGACTGTGCGCTCATGCACTCCATCGCCTTGCGCTTGCGGTCGAAGACCGGCGTGATGTCGAGGAGTAGGTTCGGTACGAACCCGCACTGCTCGGGTTGATGCGGCTCGAACTGGATAACCTGAGGTGCACCGATCGGCGGTGTTGAGCGGTCGTGCCCGGCGGCTTGCGAGACCTGGCGGGCGAGCAGGGTCGCCTCGTGCGCGGCATTGTGGTCGCGGTTGTATGGATCGGAGGCGACGTGCGTGAGGAGGATTTCGGGCTGTGCGTCGCGGATCTCGGCGACGATGCGATCGAGGCCCGCGTCGTCGACTCGCAAGGGATAGTCGCCGAGGTCAAGGAAGGTGATATGCGCGCCGAGGGCTTCCGCTGCCGCCTCGGCTTCGGCGCGCCGCTTACTTTTAGCGGTCTCCAACGTCATCCCGGCCTGCTTCCACAGGCCCTGGGACTCACCGCGCTCTCCGTAGCTTAGACACGTGATCCGGGCGTCGCACCCTCGCTCCGCGTATAGGGCGAGCGCGCCACCCGCCCGCCACACGAAGTCCCCGGAGTGCGCGCTGATCACCTGGATCGTGGGACGCTTGTGTTCAGCCATTGCTGCTGATCGCCTTTCTCCGACACTCGATTCCCATGGGCTCAGAGGGCGAGGACGAGCCGACGACGACGTAGGGCAGTCGGCTCTCCGGTTCACGACGTGCACCGATGTGCCAGGGCCTGTCGTCCTTGGTCGGGCCGCAGACCAAGCGCTGTGTTCTGAACCCATTGGGTAGCAACACATCGATGTGAGCGCCTAGTTGCCTCTGCGGCAACGGCTCGATGTAAGGCGATCCGCGCTCCAGTGAGGGCGAACGTTTCAGACTCGGTTATACGGGAGAGGATCTTGGCATTTCCTGTGACGCTGGCCGTCGTTCGGCCAGCTCGTGTGGACGTTCCCTCCACCTAGCCCATCTCCTTGCGCCGTTGCTAAGGCCACCGCGCGTCCGCGATAGCGACAGTGACCACATTAAGTACGGGGCGCCGTCTGGGTAACTCGCGAATGACCGGACCAGGTTGGGTGGCTTGACGTGTCGCCTCTACGTCATTCGTCGTAAGGCGGCCGGCCTGCACGTCTCGAAATGTGCTCCTCCGACGCGCCAGGCTTACGGCGTCGTGAAGCAGTAAAGGGGCAACGTGGCCCAGCGGAACCTGCGGATCGGCGACGGCACACTGATCATCGCTACGCCAAGGCCGGCGTGCTCAACCGCGCACAGGGTCGCGACATGGACGGCCGAGCGCGATCGATCTCCATCGACTCCTTGCCTACAGGTCAACGCGGTGCTTAGGTGGCCATCGACGATCCGCCGTATCTCGACGAGCAAGCCGGGGCAACGTTCCGGGGTGATGCTGAAGATGCTGATCTCGGCCAGAGTCGTAAGGACGACCGTCGCGTTGCTAGAGGCAATTCCGATCATCCAGAAGGCGATCATGGGCTGATGGCCGCGTAGATGTGCGGGGCGTTCGAGACCGGTCAGCGCAAACTGGAGTTCCGCTGGGGTATCAGCTGTCGTCGTCGCTCTCCGGCGAGCTCGCACCGTTGACGGCCAGTAGCCTGCTCGCGCTCGGGGGGCTCGTGTACGTCGCGCTAATGTTCTGCGGGGAGAGAACCGCCGTGCGGAACCGGGATCAGCGAACGCGTGACGCGGAGCGGGAACCGCTCACTCCGGCAGCTCCCGGAACAGTGTCGCGAAACGCTCGGCCACCGGCGTCAAAACGGCGTCGGCGCGCCGGACCAGCCCGAGAGGCAGGTCCGGCCACCCGCCGACGACCGGCACGGGCATGATGCCGGGACGTGGCCCGCTCATTTCGGTGCTCAGCACCGAGACACCGGCACCGGCGGCGACGAGGCTCGCCGCGTTCTGCACCGTCGGCACGCG
The DNA here is from genome assembly GCF_024648885.1 of Prauserella salsuginis. Taxonomy (GTDB): domain Bacteria; phylum Actinomycetota; class Actinomycetes; order Mycobacteriales; family Pseudonocardiaceae; genus Prauserella; species Prauserella salsuginis. Next base: position 127,708 of record NZ_JANBBF010000012.1, read on the forward strand.
GACGACGTGATCGGGGCTCCCGCCAACCGAGGTGAACCGGTCGTCAAGCAGTCGCGACAGGCTGCGCGCGCCCGGCACCCTGGCGGGGAGGATCCAGGTCAGTTCCCGCAGGTCGGCGAGCTCGACCGGCCCGCTCGACGCGAGATCCCACGAGGCCGGGGCGACCAGCGACAGCGGCAGCTCCTCGACCATCTCGACTGCAAACGCGGTGTCGTGCAGCGGAGGTAGCGGCTCTTCGGGAAGCACCGGTATCACGGCGAGATCGAGGTGCCCGTTCGCGAGGCTTTCCAGTAGATCCCGGACCGCGGTGTCCATGATCTCCAGCGTTACCTTCGGATGCTCGGCCAGATACGACGCGAGCTTGCCGCTGACGACCCGCCACATCCCCATCGGTTCGACCCCGAGCCGGAGCTCGCCCTCCAGGCCCTCCCCCATGGAGCGCAGCGTCGCCGAGATGCGCTGCTCCTCGGCGATCAGTCGCCTGCCCGCCGATTCGAGATAACGGCCGGCCGCGGTGAGCTCGACGCCTCGTGGGAGCCGGTCGAACAGCCGCACTCCGAGCCCGGATTCGAGTTTCGCCATCGCTGTGCTCAGCGGTGGTTGGGACACGTGAAGTGCCTTGGCCGCTTCGGTGATCGACCCGGCCTCGGCGACGGCTAGGAAGTACTTCACGGTGCGGATGTCCATCGGTACAGCATAGGGGCTCGATATACATGATTCATATGGGCAACCGAAGAAATTTATCTTTGTAGTATCCCAGAGATGGCATCAGAGTGTGACACAGGACCCAGGCAGGGCCGCGGCGCCGCCCGCGGTGCCCAGAAGAAGCGACGGGAGTTCCCCGATGATAGAGATCAAAGTCGATTTCGAGAGGTGCGACGCGAACGGCACCTGCGCCGCGCTGATGCCGGACGTGTTCCGGATCGGCGAGGACGGGCGGCTCCGGCAGCTCGTGTCCGAAGTGGATGACGGCCGCGAAAACGAGCTCGACGAAGCCATCTTGTGCTGCCCGGTGGGGGCGATCTCCCGGTCATGACGACGACTGCTGATTTCGATCCGTTCGCACCCGATGCCGGTCATGAGGGTGGGGCCGTTGATGGCCGAGCGCTCGTGTCGGGTCCCTACGGCTTCGCGGCTCTGGGCCACGAGCTCGCCTCGACGGTCCTGCGCGACCCCCGGTTCCAGAACTCGGCGCTGCGTCTGATGGAGGAGTTCGGCATCACCGAGGGGCCGGTCCACGACTTTCGCGCACGCAGCATCATCATGATCGAGGGCGACCCGCACATGCGGCTGCGCACGCCGCTCGCGCGCTTCATGAGCCCGGTGACCGTCGAGAGGATCCGTGGCGTTCTGCGCGCGATCGTCGAGACGATCACGGACGACCTCGACGACTCGAAGCCATTCGACTTCTATCGCCAGGTCGCCTACCGGATCCCGTCGATGGTCTACTGCCACCTCGCCGGTGCACCGTTCAGCGACGCGCCGAAGGTGCAGAGCCTGTCGGAGCGGACCCTCGCGCTGCTGCACCGCGACCGGAGTCTCGCGCCGTCGATTCGGGCCGCCTATGACGAGCTGTTCGACTATCTCGACGACCTCATCCGCCGCAAGCGGGAGCAGGGGTTCGGTGAGGACATGCTGTCGTACCTGCTCAAACAGGGCGACGACGGCAAGCTCACCGAGCAGGAGGTGCTCACCGAGGCGACCTCGATGCTGGAGGCGAGCTCGGTCAACACGGCGCACCAGGCGGGCCTAGTCGTCTGGACACTGCTGCGCGACCGGGACGTGTGGCGGCGGCTCGTCGCGGACCCAGAGCTGATACCGGCGGCGGTCGTCGAGGCGCTGCGGCTCTATCCGCGCACCGGACTGGTCAGCAAGATCGCGACGGAGGACGTCGAGCTTGGCGACGTCGTGATCCCACGCGGCTCGGACGTGCACGTGGCCGTCTGGTCGGCCAACCGCGACCCGGAGCGTTTCGAGAACCCGGGCGCCTTCAGCCTCGACCGCGAGTGCAACCAGCCGCTGACGTTCAGCACCGGCCCGCACAACTGCCTCGGGCAGGGGCTCGCGAAGGCCGAGATCGAGGAGGTCGTGCGCCACCTGGCCGAGCACTACCCGGACGCGGTCGTCGACGAGGACGCGACCCGCATCGGGCAGGCCGGTGGCCGGTGGCTCGTCGAGTCTCTGACCGTGGACCTACGGCCGTGACGAGGGGACATGGGGAGATCCGCTCCCTGACCGAAAGCCTCGCCGATCACTGGTCCCACGTTGGATACGACGACATCCCTGGCGACGTCGTCGCCGACGTCAAGGACCACATCCTCGACACCCTCGCGGTCGCGCTGCGCGGTGCCACCACGGCCGAGGCAACGAGCGTCATCGACGCGCTTGCCGGTGTGCAGAGCACGTCCGTCGGCAGCACCGTCTGGGGCACCGGCCTGCGGCTTTCGCCCGCACAGGCGGCGCTGGCGAACGGAACCTCCGCGCACGCCAGGGACTTCGACGACGGCGGCGGCCCCGGCCACGCCGGATCGACGGTGCTGCCCGCCGCGATGGCTGTCGCCGAGGCGACCGGCGCGAACGGCAAGGCGCTCATCACCGCGACGATCGCCGGCTACGACATCGGGCACCGCGCGCTCGCCGCCCTCGGCGGATTCGGCACGCACACCGACCGAGGCTGGCATTCTAGCGGCACGATGGGCAGCCTCGCGGCGGCGGGCGGGGCGGCGAAGTGCCTCGGCCTCGACGCGGAGCGGTACACCGACGCGCTCGGGATCGCGGGCTCGTTCACCGGCGGAGTGTGGGCGTTCAAGGACGATGGTGCCCAGACGAAGCGGTTGCATCCCGGGAAGGCGGGGGAGACCGGCGTTGACGCTGCGATCTTCGCCCGCGCCGGAATCACCGGCCCCCACCGGCTTTTCGAATCGCAGTGGGGCGGGTTGTTCGCGACGTACAACGGCGGCGTCGGACACCCGGATGTCGCGCTGAAAGACCTCGGTTCCGACTTCAACGTCGCGAGCGCGTATCTCAAGCCGTACGCGTGCTGCCGGGGCTGCCACTCGGCCGTCGACGTCGTGCTGGATCTGCTGCGTACACGGTGCATTCGGGCCGAGGATGTCCGCTCGGTCCGCGTCACCGCCGGTGCGACGGCGTTGAGCATGCTTTCGGCCGATCCGATCGAGACGGTCTTCGACGCGCAGTTCAGCCTGCCGTACGCGGTGAGCCTGGCACTGTGCGGCGATCGCCTCGGCCTCGACGAGTACGAGCCTCCGCGCGTCGACGAGCCCCGCATCAAGGAGACCCTCGCCAAGATCTCCATGCACCTCGACGAGAGCATCGACCTGCTCGACGGTCCGCGCCTCGATGTCGAACTCACCGATGGCGAACGGCTCACTCTCGAATCCGGCGATCCTACTTTCGCCAAGGGATCGGCACCGAACCCGATGCGGCACGACGAGGTCGTCGCCAAGGCGACCGAACTCGTCGCACCGCTGGGCGGTGATGTTGCCCGCGGCCTCGTGAACGCCGTCGACCACCTCGACCACGCCCCCGACGTCACCGAGCTCCTGCACGTACTCGGCGACCGGTCATGAACGGAACGGAAACCATGTCGACCCCGGAGAAGCTCAAGCGCACCGAGATCATCGCCGCCGAACCGGCCGAGTCGATGGCTGGCCTGCTCGACATCGAGATGGGCCATGCCCTCGGCGACACCCTCGCGCCGCTGTGGCACTGGTGCTACCTGCTCGAACGCAGTCCTGAACGGGCGCTCGGCGAGGACGGCCACCCCGTCGAGGGCATCCCGGCGCCGCCCGGGCCCGATCGCCGCCGCATGTTCGCCGGTGGCCGCGTCACCACGCTCGGCGGGCTGAAGATCGGCAAGCCGGCCACGAAGGTCACCTCGATCGCGAAGTCGGTCGACAAGGAAGGCCGCACCGGGCGGCTGACCTTCACGACCGTGCTGCAGGAGATCTTCCAGGACGACCGGCTCGTCATCCGCGAGGAGCAGGACATCGTCTACCGCGCGCCGGGATCGAACGCGCTGCCGACACCGCCACCGCCGCCGGAGCCCGCGGCCGGGCCGACCCTGGAACTCACCGCAGACGAGCGGCTGCTGTTCCGCTTCTCCGCGCTGACCTACAACGCCCACCGGATACACTACGACCTCGACTGGTGCCGCAAGGAGGGCTACGACGGACTCGTCATCCACGGCCCGCTGCTGGCGTTCATGATGGGCGAGCACCTGCGCCGCGAAGGCATCGACCTGGTCGGGAAGACCTTCGGATACCGGCTCGTATGCCCGATGACCCAGCCGCAGACGTTCACCATCGTCCCCGGCCCGGGCGGGCTCGACCACGGCGCCGAGGCCCGCAGCGCGACCGGAGCCGTCTGCGCCGTCGGCACCTTGATGGAGGGCTGAGCCGTGTCGACCTGTTCGTCAGACGTCCTGGTCGTCGGCGGCTCCGTGGCCGCCACCCGCGCCGCCGAGATCGTCGTCCGCAAGGCTCCCCAGCTGAGCGTTGTCGTCGTCAGCGACGAGTCCCACGCGCCGTACGAGCGCCCGCCGCTGTCCAAGACGGATCTCGACGATGCGATGGATCTGGACGCGCTGACCTATCCGACGGTGGCCACGCTCCGCGATGCCGGGGTGGAGTTCGAACTCGCTACCCGTGCAGAGAGGCTCGACGTCGGTACGCGCACGGTCACGACCACCACCGGCTCGGTCGAATACGGCGCACTGGTGATCGCGACCGGATGCGAGCCGGTGATCCCGTCACTGCTCCGCGGACTCGATGACGTCTACGCGCTGCGCTGTTACGAGGACGCGGTCGCGCTGCGCGCGGCCGTCGCGGGCTCGGACACCGCGGTGGCGATCGTCGGCGCCGGCTTCATCGGCGGAGAGTTCGCCGCGACCCTCGCGAAACAGGAGCGGGACGTGGCGCTCATCGACCTCGCGCCGAAACCGTTGGGGCGCTTCGGCGACGCTGTCGCGGCGTCCTACAAGCAGCTGCATCGCGACGCGGGCGTGACGCTGCACCTCGGCACGGCGGCCGTAGATGTGACCCACGACGGCGGACGGCGCGAACTCGTGCTCGACGACGACACCCGAGTTCGGGCCGATGTCATTCTGCTCGGGGTCGGCGTCAGGCCCGCCGTCGACTGGCTCGCCGACTCTGGACTGACATTGGACAACGGAATCGTCTGCGACACGACCCTCCGGGCGGCCGACCGGGTGTACGCCGCGGGAGACGCCATCCGGTGGACGAACGCGCGTTTCGGATCGACGATGCGGATCGAGCACTGGACCAACGCGGCCCAACAGGGGCGCGTGGCGGGCATGAACGCCGCGAACGCTGTGCTCGGCGAGTCGCCCGTCGAATGCGCCAACGTCCCATACTTCTGGTCCGACCAGCACGGCGTCCGCATCCAGTTCGCCGGACACCGCACCGGCGACGAGGAGATCGTGGAGAGCCACGACGACAGCGGCTCACTCTACCTGTACCGGCGGGGCGACGAGGTGACCGGAGCACTCGCCTTCGAGCGGCGCACGCAATTCGTCAAACTCCGCGCTGCCCTGAAGACGCCGCTGCCGTGGGAGACCGCGCGGGAGCTGGCGGAACTCGCGTAGCGACCACGACACCCGGCACCACGGTCCGGGTGGGCCCGAACGAGTTTAGGAAGGAGTAGCCAGCGTCGGTGAGCCGTCGTGGCCGGAAGTTGATTTGTGACACGTATGGGAGGTCGAAACGATGGGTATTGGTGGCTTGACGCGATTTCCTCCACGCTGGAAGAAAGGCTTCAAAGCGAAGGCCGGTGCGAGGGGACGGGGAGGAAGCCGTGCGTGAAGATCACCAGGTCGTTGTCGTCGGGGCGGGACCGACTGGGCTGTTGACCGCACTCGGTCTTGCGCAGCAAGATATCGACGTCACCGTGGTCGAGCGAGCGCCCGGTCTGCAGGACGCGCCGCGCGCGATCGTCTACCATTGGTCCACGCTTGGCGGGATCGAGCGCCTGGGCCTCTTCGACGCCGCCGTGCGGGAAGGTTTCCTCAAACAGGACTACGCCTACCGCGTGCACAAGACCGGCGAGATCATCGAATACGGCCTCAAACCACTGGAAGGTAAGGTCAAGCACCCCTACAACCTCCACATGGGACAGGGTGTGCTCGCCCAGGTAATCCTCCGTGAGGCCGAGACGCACGACAACATCCGGATCCTGTGGGGCCACGAGGTTGTCGACGTCGCGCCCGACAATGCCGGAGTCGATGTCCGGGTCCAGGTCGTCGACGACGAGACGACCGTGCGCGGCGCATGGCTCGTCGGTGCGGACGGAGCTAACTCGCGGGTGCGTAGCGCCCTCGATCTCGGGTTCGACGGCATGACCTGGCCCGAGCGGTTCGTGGCCACTAACATCCGCTTCCCTGACGACCGCGAGGGCTGGGCCCAGTCGACTTTCTACGTTGACGACGAGTACGGTGCCATCATCGCCAAGATCGACGAATCCGGCGAGCACGGGCTATGGCGCTACACGTTCATGGAGGACGACGCGCTGCCCGCCGAGACTGTGGCTGACCGGCTGCCCCGGTTCTTGTCTGCGGTCTTCGGTGACGACGTCGCGGATCGGATCGAAGTCGACGCGATCTCGCCGTATCGGATGCATCAGCGCAGCGCCTCGACGTTCCGCGCGGGCCGGGTCTTGCTGGCGGGCGACGCCGCCCATGTGACGAACCCGTGCGGCGGTCTCGGGCTCACGATGGGGCTCTTTGACGCCTACGCGCTGATCGAGGCGCTCGGTGGCGTGATCCGCGACGGCGTGCAAGACGGTGTCCTCGACGCCTACGCCGAGCAGCGGCGTACCGCGTTCGAGGAGAAGGCCAGTCCCCGCGCATCGGCGAACAAGCAGTTGATCTTCCACTCCAGTGATCTCGCGAAGCTCGACAAGGACTTGGAACTCTTCCGGCGCATGTCGAAAGATTCCGAACTGGCAGCCGATGTCCTCTACTTCACCAAAACGCTGGAGTGTCCGTCGCTGCTCGCAGGCTGACCCATGAGGCCGTGCCCCTATCCAGCCCGCCGCGTCAGCGGCGCTTCTGTCCGCTGAACCCGATCTCATGTAAGGATCCGCATGACTCCGCTCTCCGGGCTCGTCGTCGTCGCTCTCGAGCAGGCGGTCGCCGCTCCCTTCGCCACCCGCCAGCTCGCCGATCTGGGCGCCCGCGTCATCAAGATCGAGCGCCCCGGGGTGGGGGACTTCGCCCGGCGCTACGACGAGACGGTCCACGGACAGGCCAGCCACTTCGTCTGGCTCAACCGGGGCAAGGAATCGGTGAGCCTGGACCTGAAGAGCGACGACGGTCGAGCGACGATCCAAACGCTGGTGAGCCGGGCCGACGTGTTCATCCAGAACCTCGCTCCCGGCGCGGCCGAGCGGCTCGGACTCAGTGCCGACGCGCTGCGCGAGGAAAACCCGGGACTCGTCCACGTGTCGATCTCCGGCTATGGCGACGGCGGCCCGTACTCGACGAAGAAGGCCTACGACCTGCTGGTCCAGTGCGAGGCCGGGCTCGTGTCGATCACCGGCACGCCGGATGAGCCCTCCAAGGTCGGCATCTCCATCGCCGACATCGCCTCGGGCATGTACGCCTACACCGGCATCCTGACCGCGATCATCCAGCGTCAGCAGACCGGAACCGGAGTCACGATCGAGGTCTCGATGCTGGAGGCGCTCTCGGAGTGGATGGGCTACCCGCTCAACTACGCGATGTACGGGGGAGAGGCCCCGCCGCGCACCGGCGCACGCCATGCGTCGATCTATCCGTACGGTCCGTTCACCTGCGGTGATGGGAACCTCGTGTTCCTCGGTCTGCAGAACGAGCGCGAATGGGCCGTGTTCTGCGAGCGGATCCTGGAGAAGGTCGAGCTGACCCAGGACCAGCGCTTCAGCCGCAACTCGCTGCGCGTCGAGCACAGCGACGCGCTCCGCAGCGAGATCGAACGCGCTTTCGTCGGCAGTGCGGCCGAGGAGATCGCCGCGAAACTGGAAAGTGCGGGCATCGCCAACGCCGTGCTCCGGGACATGCACGGGCTCGCCGACCACCCGCATCTGGAGGCGCGCGATCGCTGGCGGACCTACGATTCACCTCGCGGGCAGCTGCGTGGCCTCATCCCGCCCGTCACGTTCGCGGGCTCCGAGCCGCTGATGGGCGCGATTCCCGACATCGGCGAGCACACCGACACGGTGCTCGCCGAATTCGGTATGCCGCGATCCTCGGGCGCGTCGTGAACACGAATCAGTTCTCCTGCGCGGTGCTCGTCCGTACCGCTCGGTCGCTGCTGTTCGTGCCCGGCGACCGCCCGGGGCGTTTCGACCAGGCCGCGGCCGCGGGCGCCGACGCGGTCATCCTCGATCTGGAGGACGCCGTCTCCTCGGAGCGCAAGGAAATCGCTCGCACCGAGGTCGCCAGCTGGCTCGACCGCGGCGACTACGCGTGCGTGCGCGTCAATGCGGTCGGCGGTCCCGAGCACCAGCGTGATCTCGACGCACTCCGGGCGCTGCCGGGACTGCTCGCGGTGATGGTCCCCAAACCGGACGATCCCGCTCGGCTCGCTGCCATCGCTGAACACGTGCGCATGCCGATGATCGCACTCGTCGAGACGGCCACCAGCCTCCTGCGGGCGACCGAGCTCGCGGCGGTTCCGGGTGTTGAGCGGCTGGCGTTCGGCCACCTCGACTACGCCGCCGACATCGGTGCGACTCCGACGCAGACGGCGATGCGGCACGCGCGCTCGACGCTTGTGGCCGTGTCCAGGGCAGCGGGCGTCGCAGGGCCGATCGACGGCGTGACAACAGCGATCGACGACCTCGGCGGCCTCTCGAAAGACGTCGCGTGTGCGAGGGAACTCGGCATGACCGGCAAGCTACTCGTGCATCCACGCCAGGTCGTGGGCACACACAACGGCTTTCGCCCTACCGACGACGAGATCCGTTGGGCGCGCAGCGTCACCGACGCCACGACGACCGGCGACGAGGCCTTGAGCGTTGACGGCCAGATGGTCGACGCGCCGGTGCTGGCGCGCGCCGCGGCGCTCCTGCACCAGGCGGAATGAGCATGGATCACGCTGACCCCAGAGCGGACGAAACGGAAGTGAGCAGAAGTGGCTGAGCAGAACACGAGGGGCGCTGCAGCGATCACCGGCGGCGCGGGCGGCCTCGGGGCTGAGATCGCCACCCGGCTGGCGCGGCAGGGCTTCTCGCTCACGCTCCTCGATCTGCACGACGAGGGGCTGCGGCGAGTCGAGGAACAACTCGGAGCGGCCGTGTCCGAAACCGCCGTCCTGAGCATCGCCCTCGACCTTACGGATGAGGACGGGGTAGCCGCGGCATTCGACCGGATCGACGAGCGATTCGGGCGGCTCGACGCTCTGGTCAACACCGCGGGCGGCAGCGGCACCGACCAGATTCGCAGCCTCGACGAACTCTCGGCCGACGTCTGGCGCCACGTCGTCGACGACAACCTGACCAGCGCCTTCCTGTGCTGTAAGCACGCCGTCCCGATCATGAAACGGGCCGGCTACGGCCGCATCGTCAACTTCTCCTCGGCGGTGGCTAACGGCAAGACCGAACCGTCCGGAGCTGTCGGCACCCGGCTCCCCTACGCGGCCTCGAAGGCCGCCATCAACGGCCTCACCAAGCAACTCGCCAAGGACCTCGGAGGCACCGGCATCACCGTCAACTCGCTCTCACCAGGGCTGGTGTTGCCGAAGGAACGGCGAGTGCGAGACAGCTTCGAGGCACTCCCTGCCGAGGCCCAGGCCGCGGCGCGGGCGGCGATCCCGGCCGGACGCACCGGCACCGGCGCCGAGGTCGCCGCCGCCGTGGCCTACCTGGTCTCTGAGGAAGCCGGGTTCACCACCGGCAGCGTCATGAGCGTCGACGGCGCCGAAGTCTGACCACCCCGATGTCCCATCAAACCCACCGACCACGAAGGACGAACATGCTGCCCCACCCCTTGGTGCTCGTGCCCGCTCTCGGCTCGGACGAACGACTCTGGCAACCCCTGATCGAACGGCTCGGTGACACCGTCGATACCGTCGTGATTCGAGGAGAAGGTGACGCGATCTCGGCGATGGCCGACAGCGTGGTCGCCCAGACCCCGGAAAGGTTCTACCTGGCAGGCAACTCGATGGGCGGCTACGTGGCGCTCGACATCGTGCTCCGCTACCCGGAGCGTGTGACCGGACTAGTGCTGCTGAACACGTCGGCCATCGCGGCGGCACCGGAGCGCAGAGACGCCTCGCTCAAGCTGATCGAGCAAGTCGAGAACGGCGGATTCGCGGAAGCGGTCGCGACCATCTCGGCTCCGGTCGCACCCGGTCGTCCGGATGTCAGCGCGATCGCGGCGGCAATGGCCCTGGATCTCGGCCCGGCCGTGTTCAACGACCACCAGACGGCGGTGAGCAACCGCGGGGACCGCAGAGCCGAACTCGGTGACCTGACCGTACCAACGCTGGTCATCACCGGGGACAAAGACAGGGTCGTGCCTGCCGAACTCGGCGAGGAACTCGCGAAGCTGATTCCCGGTGCGGAGCTGGCCGTGCTGGAAGGCGTCGGGCACCTTTCGCCTCTCGAAGCCCCCGGCGATGTCGCCACACACCTGATCACGTGGCTGGAGCGGAGTTCGCAGTAATGGGCCACCTCAGTGGTCGCGACCGGGACGGTGCGCGACTCACTCGCTCCATCGACCGGAGTCAGGGGCAGTGGTCGGCGGGCGACCTCGTGCGCCTCGTTGGCGTCGAGTCCGACCGTCCGAAGCATGTATTCGGCGAAGACGGCGCCGGGGCCGGTGCGGTGTTGGGGCGACGCGAACATATCGTCGAGCACGCAGTCCAGTCCCGGATCGGGCCGGTCTCGCCGCACGACGCGGTTCTCGGGAATGGTGGGTGGAATGGAGACGCCCCCACTTGCCGGTGTCCACGCGATCCAGAGGCAAGGGGCACGTCACTTATGGCGGCGCCACCGGGCAATCCGACGAGACCGTCGGGCGGGGCTGGGCGCTTATCTCCGCCGCCGGGACACGGTGGCGTGCTCGCCCCGATCCGGTAGCGGCTGCTCGATCGGCTCGGCGGGCTCGCTGTCACCATCGGGCCGGTCGGCAGTGGCGCCGAGATGATCGACGCCGTCGGCCTCTACGAGGCCTGGCTCGCCAAGCACGATCGGAAAAATCTATTCATACGGCCTGATTTCACCGTCGCCGCTACCGCGGCCGACGATGAAAGCCTGCAGGTCGCGTTTCATAGCGTCACCGGGGCACTCGCGCGCTGACGGAGGAGACGAGTTTATGAGGTTCACGCATGAGACGCTGCCGCAACGGGTCGTTTTCGCTCCCGGCGACGCGCCGTATGCGGTGGCCAACGAGGTCGCGGCGCTGAACGGGTCTAAGGTCATGCTCCTCGCGTCGGAACGCGAGGTAGCCCTGGCCGACCCGATCGCCGATCGGATCCCAGTGGTCCTGCTGCACGACGAGGTAGTCATGCACGTGCCGGCCGACGTCGCGGCGCGTGCCCGCGACACGGCGATGGCCACCGGAGCGGATGTCCTGGTCTGCGTCGGCGGCGGGTCGACCACGGGGCTGGCGAAGGCGGTCGCGCTGGCCAGCGGCCTGCCGATCGTCGCCGTGCCCACCACCTACGCGGGGTCGGAGGCCACGAATGTCTGGGGCCTGACCGAGGGCGGGACCAAGACGACCGGTGTCGACGCCGCGGTGCTTCCGCGCTCGATCGTCTACGACGCGCACCTGCTGAGCACGCTACCCGGGGAGTCGGCTGTCGCGTCGGGACTGAACGCGATGGCGCACTGCGTGGACTCGATGTGGGGTCCGCGAGCCGACCCGATCGACCGCGCCTTCGCCGGCGAGGGCATCCGGGGGCTGGCGACCGGGCTCCGGCGCGTTGCGGCCGACCCGGCCGACGTCGGCGGCATCGAGCAGATGCTCTACGGCGCCTACCTCGCCGCGGTCGCGTTCGCCTCCGCCGGATCCGGTATGCACCACAAGATCTGCCACGTGCTCGGCGGTATGTTCGACCTCCCGCACGCCGAGACCCACTCCGTCGTTCTGCCGCACGTGCTGGCTTTCAACGCGCCGAACGCCCCGGAGGGGGAACGCCGGATCGCGGCCGCGTTCGACGCCGACACCGCCGTCGAGGGACTTGCCGCACTGCGCGACGAGCTCAACGCTCCCGGCGCGCTTCGGGACCACGGGATGCCCGAGGCCGGGATCGCTGACGCGCTAGCCCCGATCAAGAAGGCGATCCCGGCCGACAATCCCACACCCGTCACGGACGAGAACCTGACCACGCTGCTGGAAGCGGCCTGGTCCGGTCTCGACGACCGAAGGAGCCGATGATGCACCCCCACGCCGACCATGTCCCCCGCGAGGTCACGTCCGAGCAGCAGGCTGTCGAACAGCGCCTGGTCGAGCGTGTCGTCGCCTCGTTCGACGCCTGCGGTGACCCGCGGCTCAAGGAGGTGATGACCTCCCTGGTCCGGCACCTGCACTCCTTCATCCGTGAGGTTCAACTGACCGAGCCGGAATGGGACGCGGCCATCGAATTTCTCACCAGGGCCGGGCACATTACCGACGACGTCCGTCAGGAGTTCATCCTGCTGTCGGACACCCTCGGTGCCTCGATGCAGACCATCAACGTCAACAACCAGGCCTACGGCGACGCCACCGACGCCACCGTGTTCGGCCCGTTCTTCGTCGAGGACTCACCGGCGATCGAGAACGGCGACGACCTGGCCTTCGGCGCGTCCGGCGAGCCATGCTGGGTCGAGGGCACCGTCACCGACACCGAAGGAAACCCGTTGGCCGGTGCGCGGATCGAGGTCTGGGAAGCGGACGAGGATGGCCGCTACGACGTGCAGTACGACGCAGGAAAGAGGGCGGCCCGCGCACACCTGTTCACCGACGTGAACGGTGCCTACCGATTCTGGGGGCTGACGCCCACACCGTATCCGATCCCAGACGACGGCCCGGTTGGCGAGATGCTCGCCGTGGTCGGCCGCTCGCCGCTGCGGGCCGCGCACCTGCACTTCATGGTCTCCGCCGACCACCACCGCAAGCTTGTGACCCACATTTTCCCCGAGGGCGACTCGATCCTGTGGGATGACACCGTCTTCGGTGTGAAGGAGTCACTGATCAAGCGGTTCGAGTCGCAGCCCGCAGGCACGCCGACGCCGGACGGTCGCGAGATCGAGGGCACCTGGTCCCGGGTGCGATTCGACATCGTGCTGGCGTCGGCCGCGGCGTGATCAGGACGATGCCGCGCCGGTCACCTCCGATTCTCGTCGGAGTGCGACCGGAGCGGCGTGATCGTGTGCCTCAGCAGTGGCATTCGTAGTGCGCGCGTCGCTTGGCATACCAGGCCTGCCACCGCTGGGGCTATCGATCCCGCCAGCATCGCGTGTGCGGCGCGCCTGGTGAGGTCGGCTTCGTCCCGATTACTAAGCGCAGCGCGCCGATACTCCAGGCGTGCATCATCGTCGGTGACGAATCCCAGCCCGACGAGTGCAGCGCACGCCAGCAGCCGCTCGGTCGGCGCGCGGCCGTGCTCGGATCGAGCGGGTGAAGATGTAGGCGGCCGCGATCAGGAAATAGCATCAGCAGTGCGCAGCTGTGGTAACCGAAGTTCCATACCGAGATTGCCTGCGGTCACAACGATAACGATCTGCCGACGGCGAGAACGTTGGCAGGTGGTCGCCCGGCCGGGGTTCGCTCACGACACGGCGGCGTCGATCTTGTCGTAGCGCATCGACTTCGCACGCTCCATCACGGTACGCAGTGGCTCGGGTTCGTGCCCGGTGATCTGTTCGACGTGTCGGGACTGGATTGCCTGGTAGCCCTTGGCGATCGCGATTTCGGCGGTTACCAGCTCGTCGCTGGCCCACATGTGTCCGTCGGGGCTGGGCGGCATGTCCGGGTCGTAGGTCCGGGGGATACCGATCGAGTCGTAGAACGCGAGGCGTTCCTCGGCGGTGATCGGCACGTACTCGATCGGCCTCCCGTACACCTCGGTGCCGATCGCGGCGATCCGCTCGAAATTCAGTAGCTCGGGACCGGTGATCTCGTAGACCGCACCCGCGTGTGCCTCCGGGTCGAGTAGGCACGCGGCCGCGCTGCGTGCGACATTGGCCTTCGACACCGGGGCGAGGTAGCCGTCGCCGGTGGCCTGTTCCATCCGCCCGGTGTCGGCGCCCGGTGCTACGAGGATGTTGCTGACGATCTCGGCATAGAGCGCGTTTCGCAGAAATGTGTATTCCAGTCCGGACACCCGTAGATCCAGTTCACTCTGGTAGTGGTCGATCGCGGACAACGCCGGATTGCGCCGCTGCACCCCGCCGACGGAGGTGTAGACGATATGACGGATGCCTGCCTTCTGCGCGGCAGCGATGACGTTGCGGTGTTCCTCGACGCGGCGTCCCAGGTTAAGCCCGCTGATCAGGAACAGGACGTCGCCGCCCTGGTAGGCGGCTTCGAGTAGCTCCAGCTTCCGATGGTCGCCCTCGCGCAGGAGGATTCCGGGCCCGGTGTGGTGGGCGAGCTTATCCGGTGTACGGGACACGAGCGTCAACTCGCGGTTTGGATCGGCCCGTAGTAGGAGATCGGTGACGCGGCGTCCCAGATCTCCCGAGGCTCCGCTGACGACGATGCGACTCATTCGAAACTCCTTGTGCTCGACGTGTGATCGACCGGGCGGCCCGCCCGTGAACTGTGTCTCGTACCTTGACGGAGTTTCCGGCGCCTGACGATGCCGGGAATATGGCGGCTGCCATACCTCCCGTGCATGGTCAGGGCAACGTTTCTGGTGTTGTCGCGCCACCGGCTTGACGTCGACAGTGACCAGGTCGCCTTACGAATGCCGAGATCGAGGTAGCCGACATGCCGTCCATCGACTTTCGGTTGTGATCGCCGTGATCGTCGAGCATGCCGAATTCCGTGTGCTGCCCGGGAGAGGGGCCGAGCTCGAGGCCGCTTTCGCGCGGATCAGCGATCTTCTCCTGGGAGCGCAGGGGTGCCACGGAGCAGAACTGCTGCACAGCGTCGACCACGAGGACACCTACCTGCTCCGGGTGTGGTGGGAGAACCTCGAAGACCACACCGAAGTCTTTGCTCGCACCGAAGCGGGAATGTCGCTGGCCGCCGTACTGGGGCCGTACTGCGATGGCCCGCCCCACGTTGTCCACTACGGAGGCAGTGCACATGCCTGAGATCGTGTTCCACCAGCCTGGCGGCCGTGTCGCCACCGTCGAGACCGAAGCGGGCGTGAGCGTGATGCGCGCGGCCGTCCAGAACGCTGTGGAGGGCATCGTCGGCGAGTGCGGCGGTCAGGCAATGTGTGCGACTTGCCATGTTCTCGTCCACGAGTCCGTTCTGGACGGTCTGCCGCCGATCGGCGACGACGAGGAAGAGATGCTCGACTGTACGGCGGCGCCGCGCGATCCACGACGGAGCAGGCTGGGCTGCCAGCTGATCATGGGTACCGATCTTCCGAAGGTTGCGGTCGATGTCCCCGAAACCCAGCTCTGAGCCCGGCGTGGTCGTCATCGGCGCCGGACAGGCCGGTGTCCACGTCGCCGACGCACTGCGCGAGGGTGGATACCACGGTGCGGTGACCATCGTCGGCGACGAGCCCGGCGTGCCCTACGAGCGGCCGCCGCTGTCCAAGGGCTTCCTGGTCGGGACCACCGCGCCCGAGTCGTTGCGCCTGCGCGATCCCGAGCACTTCATGAAACGGCGGATCAAGCTGCGTATTGGCGTCGCAGCGAGAAGGGTCGACACGGTCGGCAGGACCGTCGCCCTCGCTGACGGGATGCGGCTGGGCTACGACCACCTCGTCCTGGCCACCGGCGCCGCACCACGAGGGTTGCCGATCCCCGGCAGCGACCTTACCGGGGTGTGCTGTCTGCGCACCGTCGCCGACGCGCGGTGGCTCCGGGAACGGATGCGCTCGGCCCGGTCGGTCGTGATCGTCGGCGGCGGATTCATCGGCATGGAAATCGCGGCGACGACGCGTGGGCGCGGACCGCACACTACCGTATTGGAAGCGGCGGACCGTCCACTCGAGCGGGCACTGTCGCCGACCATGGCACGGCACCTAGTCGAGGCACATCGACGGTCGGGTGTGGACGTCCGGCTTGGCGAAAGAGTCACCGGACTCGTGGGCGAGCGGGGGCACGTCACGGGCGTCGTCGGCGCGAGCGGGCACACATACCCGGCGGATCTGGTCGTTGTGGCGATCGGGGTGTCCCCGCGCGCCGAACTGGCCGAGGCCGCCGGAGTGCGGGTCGCGGACGGGATCCTCGTCGACGGCTCGCTGCGCACGACGGTTCCGGAGATCTTCGCCGTCGGCGACTGCGCGCGGCACCCGAACGTCCACGCCGGGGCAATGGTGCGGATCGAGTCCGTGCAGAACGCTACCGACCAGGCGCGGCACGTCGCGGACACGATCCTCGGCACCGTCGATGAGCCGTATGCGCGGCTGCCGTGGTTCTGGAGCCACCAGGGTGAACTGAGGTTGCAGATTGCCGGGCTGCGCGGGCCGGACGAATACGACGTCGTGCTGGGCGCCCCGGAGTCGGGGCGGTTCTCTGTGTGCGGTTATCGGGACGGACGGCTCGTTGCGGTCGAGACGCTCAACCGGCCCGCGGACCACCAGGCGGCGCGGCGCCTCCTTCAGGCGGGAGTCTCCCCGGACCCGGCCCTGCTGAGTGATCACGCCTTCGATCTCAAGGACTTCGCGAAGCGAGAGGTGCCCTCGGCCGACCGGGTTCCCCGTCCGCTTCCCACCCGAGAGGAGCACTCATGACGACCGAAGTACCGACCGCAGACTGGATCGACCCGGTCACGATGAACGCCGACCCGTACCCATCCTACCGCCGCCTCCGGCAGGAGAGCCCGGTTGCCTGGGTGCCCGCGCTCGGGCAGTTCCTGGCTACCGGCTACCGGGCGTGCCGGGCGATTGAGGATGACCAGCGGAGTTTCAGTGCCGGATGCACGTCTGGGACCAGCGCCAAGATGGCCCGCGCACTCGGCGGTCAGCCGATGGTGAACAAGGACGACCCCGACCACACGCACGAGCGCCGCGTCATCAACCCGGGTCTCCGGCCGAAACAGCTCCGCGATCGATGGACACCCGTCTTCGAGGCCAACGCGCGCACCTACCTTGAAACCCTCCGCGAGCACGGACCCGACGACGCGGATCTCAACCGTGACTACGCGGCCCCGGTGGCGGCTCGGAACCTCATCGACCTGCTGGGATTCCGGGACGTCGAGGTCGACGTCATGCGGGAGTGGTCGAACGCGTTCGTCAGCGGAGTCGGCAACCTCTTCGACGACCCGGAGACGTGGAAGCGTAACGATCGAGCGTGTGCCGAGGTTGGTGCCGTCCTCGACGAACTCGTCCCATACTACCGCTCCCACCCCGACGATTCGATGATCTCGGCGCTCGCGAACGCAGAGCTCACCGACGAGCAGATCCTTGCGAACGTCAACCTCACCATCACCGGTGGCATGAACGAGCCCCAGCACGCGGTGACGAGCACGGTGTGGGCCCTCGACCGGCACCGGGAGCAGCGCGATCAGACGCTGGACGATCCTGCGTTGTGGCCTGCGGTGTTCGACGAGACGGTGCGTTGGCTCTCGCCGATCGGCATGTATCCGAGGCAGGCGACCGAGGACGTCGTGCTCAACGGCGTCACGGTGCCGGAGGGAGCGCTCATCGGCGTCGTGGTCGCCGCTGCGAACCGCGACAACGGTGAGTTCGAGCGGGGCGAGGAGTTCGACATCCATCGCCCTAAACGGCCGCACCTCGCCTTCGGCAGCGGCGTGCACATGTGCGCCGGGCACTGGGCGGCGCGGATTGCGATCGGTGAGATCGCCGTCCCGCTGCTCTACGGCGAACTTCCCGGATTTCGGCCCGACACCCGGCGGGACGAATCTTGGTTCGGCTGGTTTTTCCGGGGACTGACCGAATTGCCTGTCACTTGGGACTGAGCCTACGGACTGCCCTTTAGCATCAACAACAAACAGGAGAAGAAATGTCCCTCACCGGCGAGCGCTTCACTGAACTTGACCGCGTCCAATTCTTCATCGACGGAGCATGGGCGGACCCGGTCGGCGACGGCGTGAACCACCAGACCGAGGCCGCGACCGGCGAGATCATCGGCACCGCGGCGCTCGGCGGCGCCCCGGACATCGACGCGGCGGTCCGCGCCGCGCGTCGCGGCGTGCGACGACGGGCCGTGGGGACGGTCGACTGCGCCGGAACGGGCCGCGACGCTGCGCCGCCTCGCCGACGTACTCGAAACCAGGGCAGCCGACACCGCCCGGCTCGTCAGCCGCGAGAACGGTATGCCGATCGGGTTCTCTGAGCAGGTCAACGGTGGTCTTCCTGGCGCGATGCTGCGGACCTACGCCGACGTCGTCGAGAACCTCGTCCTCGAACGTGCCCAGTCGAGCCAGGCCGGATCGACGATCGTGCGGCGCGAGCCTCTCGGCGTGGTCGCCGCGATTGTGCCGTGGAACTTCCCGCAGGCCCTCGCCGCGTTCAAGATCGCGCCCGCGCTGGCGGCCGGGAACACGGTCGTCCTGAAACCCTCCCCGGAGACCGCGCTCGACGCCTACGTCTGGGCCGACGCCGCCCATGAGGCCGGACTGCCGGACGGCGTGCTCAACATCGTCGTCGGTGACCGTGACGCGGGCGCCGCGCTGGTCACGCATCCGCTGGTAGACAAGATCTCCTTCACCGGCTCGACCGAGGCGGGGCGCCAGATCGGCGCCGAAGCGGGCCGGCTCGTCCGCCCGGTCACCCTCGAACTCGGCGGGAAGTCCCCCGGCGTGTTCCTCGACGACGGCGACGTCGACAGCCTGGTCACCGCGCTCGACGGCGCGTCGTATCTCAACAACAGCCAGACCTGCACGACGCAGTCGCGGATTCTGGTCGCGCGCTCCCGCTACAACGAGGTGCTCGATGCGCTCGCCGACCACGCCACCAACCACTTCACGATCGGCGACCCGCTCGACCCGTCGGTGACGCTCGGGCCGATGGCGTCGAGCAGGCAGCTCGATCGCGTCCTCGGCTACATCGACGCCGCGAAGAACTCCGGCGCACGCATGATCGCAGGCGGCGGCCGCCCGGCTGGGCTCGACCGAGGCTACTTCGTCGAGCCGACCGTGTTCGCCGACGTCGACAACCACGACACGCTTGCGCGCGAAGAGGTGTTCGGCCCGGTCATCGCCGTGATCCCCTTCGACGGCGAAGCGGAGGCGGTTCGGATCGCCAACGACACGAACTTCGGGCTCGCCAGCGTCGTCTACAGTACAGACGAGGACCACGCGCTGAACGTCGCCCGCAAGATCCGCTCGGGCACCGTCGGCCTGAACTACTACATGCTCGACATCGGCGCGCCCTACGGCGGATACAAGGAATCCGGCCTGGGCCGCGAACTCGGCGGCGAAATCGGCATCGAGGGATACCTGCAGTATAAGTCTATCTACGCGTCGGCACGGTATCTCGGGGAGTGAGTGCGGTTCAGGGCTTTTACTCGCCGCGCAGCACCGCGGATGGCGAACGGCCGTACCGGCGGCGGAAGGCGGCCGCGAAGCGCGGCACGTGCCCGAATCCCCAACGATTCGCGATCTCGGCGACGGTCCGGCCCTTGGCGTGCACCAGGTCGTCGTGGGCGCGTGCGAGCCGCACCCGCTCGACGTACTGCCGAGGCGCCACGTCGAGAACGGTGCGGAAATCGCGTTGCAGCGTCCGTTCGGAGACTCCGGCGAACGCACTCAGCGATTTCAGCGAGAGATCCGCTTCCGGTTCTGATTCGATGAGGGCGAGCACGCGTCTGACCCTGTATGGAACAGTCGAACGGGAATCGTCCCGACGCAATTCGGTGCTGTAATTGTGCGGCTGCGCCGACAGCAGCCCGGCGATGAGGAAGTTCGCCCACGCCGATGCCCCTTCGGGGCTCGATCCGAGTCCGGTCGGGTCATCGAGATCGTGCGCTAGCAACGCGATCGTGCGCACCCAGGTCGCCGACGCAGGTGCCGTCATGTCGACCCGCAGATTGAAGAGGACCGGGTCGTAGAGAGTCCGCCCCAGCATCCGTTCCAGTTGCTTCTCGAGGGCCTCCCGGTCGATGCGCACGTGGAGTTGGGTGTAGCCGGTGCCGAAACGCATGGTGGTGTGCATGCACGGCGAGATGATTCCGCCCGTACTGGGGCCGAGGAGTACGGAGGAATCGGCGCAGTCGATCCGGTTCGTCCCGGCTAGCGCGAAATGCACGTCGTAATACGACAGCACCTCGGGAATCTCGACGCGGACATCGCTGCCGTAATGTCGGAGATAGATCAGCGAGACCGGGCCGATGGTCGCGGCGGACATGTCGCTGGTCGGAGCGATGGACGACGTGGTCGTCTCGATCCGGAACGGCCCCAACTGCTGGGAAAGGAGTTCCAGTGCCCGCGCCGAACCGTCGGCGCGGACGATCTCGTACCGGGAAGGAAGAACGGGGAGAACCGAGGCCGCTGTATTCACGATGCACCTCCGCACGATGCGGGAACAGGGTACACAACGGGCTGCGGCGACTGTCAAGACAGCGAGCGCGTCGATGCGATGTCGCGAAACGGATTGCCGTTGCGGCTTTCAGCTCGTCGTGGGCACGCCACACGTCGTAAGGTTGAATGCGCTGGATACAGCAGTGTCGCTGTGAGTGGAGGCTAGAGTGGAAGTCCGCGAGCTCGAGTGGTTCATCGCCCTGGCCCGCACGGAGAACGTCACGAGCGCGGCCGATCGGCTGCACATCAGCCAGCCGACGCTCTCGCGTGCACTCGGGCGGCTCGAACGCAAGCTCGGAGTGAAGCTGTTTGACCGCCAGCAGAATCGGTTGTACCTGAGCAAGTTCGGCGAGATCTTCCAATCGCACGTCCTGCGCGCGATCACCGAACTCGAACAGGGTGAGGAGCGGGTCAGGACGCTCGCCGATCCGGAATGCGGCACCGTGTCCCTCGGATTCCTGCACTCGTTCGGTGGCTGGCTCGTGCCGTCGGTGCTGGACCGGTACCGCACGATCGCGCCGACCACGACGTTCGAGCTGATGGGTGCGGCGATGGACTCGATTGTCGATGCTGTCCGGGACGGTCGGCTCGACGTCGGCTTCGTCGCTCCGGAACCGGTCGCGATCGACGTGTTGTGGGTTCCGCTCGGCCGGGAAATACTGTGCCTGGAGGTGCCGGAGGGCGACGAGTTCGAGGGCCGCGCGGAGATCTCGATCGCGGAGATCGGTCGGCGGCAGATGCTCGCGCTTGGCGAGGAGTACGGACTTCGGCACGTCGTGGACCGGCTCTTCGATGACGCGGGAGTCGTACCCCAGATATCGATCGAGGCGACCGAGCTGTCGACGCTGAAGGCACTGGTACGGCACGGAAGTGGGATCGCGATCGTGCCGCTTCCCCCGGACGGTGGTTCCTCGTCGACGATTATCCCGATCAGCGACGAGAACGCTTTCCGCTTCTACGGTGCGGTGACCAGGCAGTGCGGTCCGACAGGCAGCGCGGCCCGGTCGTTCGTTGACTTCGTCGCAGGCGAGGCCGATGTCCGTTCGCTCGGGGGCGAGCACGGTGCGGCGGTGTGACCGCGAGCTGTCAAACCGGTGACTGGCCGAGCCGGTGCGGAAGGCATGCGATCACGTCCGGATCGGCTGGGCCCTTCTCAGCCGAGCGGACCCCAGAAGGTCTCGCCACCGTAGGTGTCCGACAAGGGCTCCAGCGCCTCCGGCCAGACTCCCGGGGTGACTTTCCTGCGCTGGTCGGGACGCCGGACGGCGCCGTCCCAGCCCACCTGTTCCATGTAGTAGTAGAGCTGCACGACGTGGCCGTCCGGGTCGACCGCGTGTAGAACGTAGTCGATGCCGGGATGGATCTCCTGCGGCAAGTCGAGGAACTTGACGTCGCGCTCCTCGAGGAAGGCCTTCGCAGTCCGCAGCTGCTCGTACGATCCGAGCTGGATACCGAACGACAGCAGCGTGCTGTGCTCGCTGACGCCGAGTGCGCTCCGCAGCGCGAGGGGGAACAGCCCGATGCTATGGTGCTCGGTGTTGGCGCGCAGGAACGCCGCGCGGTGTCCCTCGACGGCCGTGTCCTCGCTTGCGGTCAGCCCGAGCATCTTTGTGTAGAAGTGCTGGGCCTCGGCGACGTCTTCGACGAAGATTCCGACCGGCCCGATCCGGACGGCCTTGAACGGGCGTCCGAGCAGCACGCCGCCAACGTCGTGCGTCTTGTCCGACCTGTCGGCCCAGCGGTGTCCCGAGGTCAGGTCAACGCCGTCGGCGAGGGCCTCGGCGAGCTCGGTGACCTCCGCTTTGAACGGGAGCTCGGGGTGGTCGTCGCGCCACGGCCACATCGATTCCGGTTTGCTGAGCCCATCCCAGCCGATCTGCTCGATACCGTACTCGAGCTCGTTCGTATGGCCGGTGGGGTCGGGGAAGTAAGTGTGCCAGTTCGAGCCGGGGTCGCGGCCGTACCGGGCGATCTTCTTGCCCTGCGATTCCAGCCATTTGCGTGCTTCGACAATCTCGCGCAGTGTACTAACCTGCCATGTGATCTGGTTGATCGTGATGTCCGGGCGGTCCGGCGACTCTCTGAGCTGTACCCACGGACGTGGCATCAGCACGAACGTATGGTGGTCGCTGTTGTGGCGCAGGAAGTAGATCTTGCTGTCTGGTACCTGGTCGAGCCAGTCGCCCGGGTCAGCCTTTGCGAGCTCCACGGTGTCCGAGACGGTGAAGCCGAGCAGGTCGCGATAGAATCGCGCGGACGCGCCGGTGTCGGCGACGCTGATGCCGAAGTGGTTGAGCCGCCGGATCTTGAACGGGCGGTCGTAGAGGATGCCGCCGACCGAGTACTTCTCCGTCGTCGCGTTGTCCGTCATGTCTCAGTCCGCCTTGGTCACGTCGTTGCGTAGGGAACCCAGCACGGTAGAAGTGACTTCGACACGGTCGCCGGGCTTGAGGAATCGGGAGTCGTCGGAAAAGGTGCCGTCGTCGAGTCGCTTGCTGGAATCGACGGCGGTGCCTTTCGGGGTACCGGAGAGAATCATGTCGCCGGGGTACAGCGTCATGTCGCGCGAGAGGTGCGCGCCTAGGGCCCCGAAGTCGTGGATCATCGAAGCTGTGTTGCCGTTCTGGCGGAGCTCGCCGTTGACGCGGGTCTCGATTGGGATGTCGTGTGGGTCGATGTCGTCGTCGATTACGATCCACGGACCCAGGCCGGCCGCGGTGTCAAAGTTCTTCGAGTACTGGAAGTCCGGGCCGAAGGACACGTTGTCGCGGACGGACCAGTCGTTGGCCAGCGTGTAGCCCCAGATATGGGCGCGGAACCCGTCGGCGGGGATGTCGCGGCCGCGCGGGCCGATGATGGCCGCGACCTCGGCTTCATAGTCGAGGTGCTCGGTGCGTGCGGGGTAACGTACGTCGTCGCCATCGATCGAGGTGCAGCGGGCGTCCTTGATGAAGTACTTCGGCCTGCCCTCCTGGAGCCGGGCGAGGGTGGCCTGCGCGTCGGCGTCGTCGGTGTTGTCGGCGGCGGCCTGCATGTGGTCGGCGAAGTTCGCCAGCGCGGCGAAGATACGGGAGGCACCCTCGATCGGTGCGTGCAGCATGATCTCGTCGAGTGCGAAGCGGAGCTGTTCGCCGTCAACGCCGACGCCGTCGCCGGAGAGATGCTCGACGGCCGCACGGGCACCGTCGAGCGCGGGCTTCCCCTCGGTGATGAAGGCGTTGAGGCCGGCCGGAACCTCGGAGTCGGCCCGGGCCGACGGGCGAGCCGTGTCGGTGGTGTCGGCGAGGTACCTCGCATAGGCGGCGTTGGCGTCGATGATGCTGCCGTCGTGTGCGATGCCGACGCGGCGGGCCGGTCCGAAGACTGCGATCTTCATGATTCTCCTGGTAGCGGGTCGTTCTTGCTGGTTCAGCGTGCGTCGGGGTCGACGCCGACCTTGTCGAACAGCCGCCCGTCGGTTTGCGTGAGGCTGTAGATCGTGAGGCGCTGGATTTTGCTGTCGCGGACGGTGAAGAAATCGCCGAGCGTCACGTGTTCGCCGTTGGCGATGAGGTCGATCTCGACGGCGACGTGCTCGCCGTCGACGATTGGGTCCTGGGGACTGGGCTTCATGGCGCCGGGTGCGAGCCCGTTCTCGTACATGCGGCGGATGGCGTCGGCGCCATGAAACGTGCCAGCAGAGTTCTGCAGTACGGCGTCGGAGGCGAAGAGGTCGGCGACGGCGATCGGATCACCTGCGGTGACCCCGGCGAAGTAGGCGGCGACGACGTCGGTTGGACTGCTCATGGGCGTGGTTCCCTTCTGAGACCAAGGTTTCGGGGGAGTCAGGTCGCGGCCAGGCCCGCGGTCTCGTCCATGGCGACGAATCCGCCACGCAGGAAGATCAGCGGAGGGTCGTCGGCGCGCAGCTCTAGCGAGTCGACGTGACAGACGACCTGGTAGTGGTCGCCGATCGGGTCGATCTTGAAACGGGAACACTCGAGTGTCACGATCGCATCGTCGAGTAGCGGGGGGCCGTCCTCGGAGGATTGCCAGGCGACGCCGTCGAAGCGGTCGACACCGCGACGAGAGAACGCTGCGCAGAGGTTGCGCTGCGCATGCCCGAGGACGTTGACGCCGAAGCGGTCGGATCCGTGCAGTCGCTTCCATGTCGAGGACCCCAGAGCGACGTAGAACGCGATCAGCGGAGGGTCGAGAGAGACCGAGGTGAAGGACCCGATGGTCATCCCGACCGGCCCCGAGCGCGTCCGACCGGTGATGACGGCGACGCTGGTGGGCACGTGTCCGAGGGCGCGCCGGTAAGCGTCGGTGTCCGTAATGGACACGGGAATCCTGGCACTGAGGGTGTCAGTTGCCACGGCGGGCTCCTTCCTAGAGCGCGATCGCGGGCTCGTCATTGCCGAGTAGCAGACGGCCATAGGCCTCCCGGCCGATCTCGGTGGTGACGAGCGCGTGCCTGCTCGCCGCCTCGCAGTCCCGCCAAATCCGGCTGAGGACATTGGCATCAGCGAACGAACCGGCGCCGTTGGCCGTCAGCAGGAGGTCGATCTCCTCCTTGACCAGCTCCGCGACGACACCGATGTCGTTGCGGAGGCGGGCGAGCGTCTCCAGATTCAGGGGTTGCCGATCGACCGCCGCGCGGTCGATGTCCAGACACATCCGCTGGGTCAGCAGTTCGGCGAGGTGCAGCTTGGTGGCGGCCTTGGCGACGCCCAGCTGATGCGTCGGCGATTCCTTAGCCTGCCGGTAGGCGGTGTAGGCGACGGGCTTTCCAGGCAGCTTCGCTCGGGTCAGCTCCAACGCGTGCCTGCCGAGCCCGAGCTGCGGCGCGATGAGGATCGCGGCGGCTACGGCGTTGAACGGCATGTCGCTCATCCGGTCGTCGGTGAATGGCGAGCGGAACCGGGACGCGAACATGTCCTTCACTCGCTGCACGCGGTACTCGGGTACGAAGTGGTCCTCGATGACGATCGTGTCGCTTCCGGTGCCTTTCATCCCGGCCACGAACCAGGTCGGTTCGATTGTGAACGCCTCCCTGGGGACCTGCGCCATCGCCTGCTCGCCGTCCTCGAGCGTGATCGTCAGGCTGGCCCAGTCAGCGATAAACGAACCTGATCCGTAGGGCCAGCGGCCGCTCACGCGGTAGCCGCCTTCGACCGGTTCGCTGCGGTCACCTGGGGAGAAGATGCCACAGATCTTGGGGCGGTCATGACCACGGAAAATGTCGTCCTGACACTGCTCGGAGAACGTGGAGCCGAAGCCGGTGCCGACAGCCATCAGCCCGGTCACCCATCCGGTCGAGCCGTCGCCGCGCGCTACCTCGGCGATCGCTTCAATGGCCGTGCGCAGTGTCGCGTCAGGCCCGCCGAGCCGCTTCGGCACCATCAGGTGGAACAGTCCGGCCTCGTCGAGTGCCGTCGTCACCTCCGGGACCACGCGGCGGGCCTCGGCCCCCTGGGCGGCGTGCTCGCGGATCAGCGGGATCAACTCGGTGGCGCGGGCGACCAGCTCGGAGTCGGGAGTCGCGAGGTCCTCGGTAGCCGAAGGAATGTCGGTGGCCAGGTCAGTCATGGTTCTCTCGATTCGGACTCGGTGACGGGTATCGCGGGGTATGTCACGAGCATTGTTCTCGGCGACGGTGCGTGACAATGCCGGGAAATTCGCGACGGTCATTCACCGGGCGCATGGCGCGCCAATGAGCGGCTCCAACCGCGGTCACGCGTAAGCCCGTGCGGTTAGAAGCCGGGACGTTGGGGTTGACCGCGTGGACAAGGTTCGCCTGCCTGGAGGTCGTGTCTCTGACGATATCGGTCAACCACAAGGGATCCGGGCAGTAAACGTCCATGCCGCGCGCAGTGTTGTTGACGACCAACGCGCTCGTCGTGGCACGGGGCGACACGACGAACGACACACGTTACCGGTTCAGCTCGATCGCCGCTTCCCGGGAATTGAACGTGATGGTGCTTGGCGGTACTACACCGTTCATCGCCACGATGTTGGTGGAGATCGCGAACGGTTCACCGTAGTTGGTGGTTGTGTTCGTGATCGTCTGTCGGCTGCTCACCATCGGTTCGGTACTGACGGCCAGGCGTGGTTATGAGCCGGATGGCCGTGTTGTGGTCGACACGATCTCGTCTCCGCGTACTGCGGCCCTGGATGATGTCAGGCGCGCAACCGACGTTGTCGTCATGAAGGCCCTCGGTCCGGCGTGAAAGCCTGGTCCGAGGGCCTTATCTGTACACGATGAATACCACGGCGGTCCGGGGCGTCGTCGTCAATTGGTGTCGGTGACGCGGATTCCGTAGGTGAAGGTTTCCGATGCGCCGGGTGGTAGGAGGCGCAGACCAGGGCGGTGCCGGAATTCGCCGACGTCGCCTTGCCGGCACGGAAGGCCCGTCCACGGTTCGAGGCAAAGGAGTTGCCCGGTGGGTGGGGACCAGATCGCGAGGTGGTCGAACCCTTCCCTGAGGGTGAGGGTCAGTGACGGCGAACCTGCGGCGCCGAGTGTGACGCTGCGACTGGCGAGTCGGTCGAAGATGGCGGCGCCGTCGTCGAACAACGGGGGATCGAGCGGTAGAACCCGCCCTCGGACGGGTGAGGGGTAGCGCTGCGGTCGTAGTAGGACGTCGGTAACGCGGCGGATCGGTTGTGGCTCGGGTCGGTCGAAAACGACGGTGTGCGCACGCCGTGTGGTGGTCGCCGGCAACGGCCATCGGAATGCCGGGTGGACGCCGAGCGCGAAGGGGAGCGGCTCGTCGCCCGGGTTATCGACGCGGTAGCGAGCCACGAGTTCATGGTCGGCGACCCAGTGATCGACGGTGAGCCGGAAGCGAAACGGGAAGGCCCGCCGGGTCGCGGCGTCGTCGACGAGGACATGGCCGGTGCCGACGCGACGAAACCGCTGACGTCGCGCGATGCCGTGTTGCGGCATGATGTAATGCTGGCCACGATGGCGGATCCGGTCGCCTTCCGAACGGCCGATGACGGGAAAGAGCACCGGCGCGTGCCACGGCCAGGTTCTGCCCGCCTGCCACAACAGCTCCTGCCCGCCAGGCGTGGTTAGTGAGATCAGCTGAGCTCCGAGGTCGGCCACGGTCGCCGTGAGGGTTCCGTCGCCTGCAACGGTCATCGTGTCGTTCACACCATCTCCCATGTCAGTCTTGTCTTCGGTGATGAGTCTCGACAGTTGGGACGTAAAACCGCGGGGCGTGCCGCTCGCCGGGACATCTCCAAACGTCCTGACAGGGAGTATTGCCCGCATCGTCGATGCTGGCTAGAGTCATCGTGGTCCCGATGAACGGAATCGAGTGCCGATAATCGGGACAAGCACCAGAGTCCGGTCGCCAGTGGCGGCGGCCGCTCAGAGAGGAGTACGCGACATGGCTGCTGCGCCGACCCGGGTCCCGCGGCCCGCGGTCATCTACTTCTTCGGGGCGCTCGGAGGAATCCTGTTCGGCTACGAGACCGGGATCATCGCGGGTGCGCTGGCATACATCCACGAGACACCGGGATTCGAGCCGAACGCCGTGGCGACTGGCCTGATTGTCGGTGGTATCTCGTTGGGCGCGATCGCGGGAGCGTTGCTGGCCGGCAAGCTGGCCGATCGAGTCGGCCGGCGCCGCGTGATCCTGGGGCTCGGCGCAATCTTCATCATCGGCTCGATCGCGTGCGCGGTGGCCCCGGACAACACGATGCTGATCATCGCGCGGGTGTTCCTCGGGCTCGGCGTGGGCGGTTCATCGGCGCTGGTCCCGGTCTACATGTCCGAGATGGCACCTGCGCGTATGCGCGGACGGCTGGCCGGATTGAACCAACTTATGATCGTGACCGGACTGCTGCTGGGTTACCTCGTGAATCTCGCCTTGGCGGGATCGGGTGACTGGCGTCTGATGTTGGCCAGCGGGGCACTACCCGCGGTGCTGCTCGTCGCAGGGTTGCCGCTGTTGCCGGAGAGTCCTCGATGGCTCGTGGCACACGGGCGGACCGAGGAAGCACGCATCCTGCTGGAGGCGACGCGAAGTGAGGCCGAGGCCGAAGTGGACCTGGCCCAGATCGACAAGGTGAGCGAACCTACAGGCAGTCGCCGGGAGCTGTTCTCTCGATGGGTGCGACCTGCAGTCATCGTGGGTGTCGGGATTCCGATTCTTACGCAGTTCACAGGTTTGAACATCGTCACCTACTACGCACCCACCATATTCGACGGACTCGGAATCGAACACCAGAACGCGCTGGCTTTCACGGTCATCCTCGGTGCTGTCAAGGTCGCCGCGGTCGCGGTAGGACTGACGTTCATCGACAGGGTGGGCAGGCGACGCCTGTTCAGTGTCGGTAGCGCGGTCATGGCCGTGTGCATGTTGTGGATGGCGTACGAGGCGGCGAAGGGCGATGCGCTCAATCCCCTGTCGATGCTCATCGCGATGTCCGCCATGTTCGTGGGCTACTCCGTGACGTGGGGTCCGGTGAACTGGGTCGTGCTCGGCGAGATCTATCCCCTTCGTGTCCGGGGTGCCGGAATGGGCCTGTCGGGAATGATCACGTGGGCGGCGACGCTGGCGATCACCTTCGGGTTCCCCATCATGCGGGACGGATGGGGGTTGACGGCCAGCATGATCTTTTTCGCGGCCTGCAACGTGGTCGGACTCGTTTTCGTGTGGCGCTACGTACTCGAAACGAAGGGTCGCACGTTGGAGGACATCGAACTGGACCTGCGTCATCGCGCCGAGCCTGCGAAACAGAAGTCCGCGGTCACGGCCGTGCGGTGACGGACAAACACGGCAACGAAGGGCACCGAATGGATAGGACATCACCGACCGGGTATGGACTGCTCGACGGGAGAGTCGCGTTGATCACCGGTGGGGCGCGGAACATCGGGCGTGCCATAGCGATGCGATGCGGAGCGGAAGGCGCCGCCGTGGCCGTCGCCGACGTAGACGCCGATCGCGTGACGTCGGTGGCCGACGAGATCGAGCAAGCCGGAGGCACGGCCTTCGGCGTAGCCGTGGACATGTCGACAGAGGAGGGTGTCGGGTCGGCATTCGAGAGCGTTGAACAGCGTTTCGGGCTCGTTGACGTGCTCATCAACAATGCCTACGCCCGTGGACCCCGTGCGGCGTGGGGACCGTTCCTGCATGTCACGCCGAGCGCCTGGGACGAGTTCACGCGTGTCAATCTGGGCCTCCTGTTCCATCCGACTCATCGCATGGCATCGGCGTTAGCCGAGCGGGGGCGGAAGGGAACGATCGTGAACATCAGCTCCCACGGTGCTGCGCGTGCGCACCGCAACTACATTCCCTACGACACGGTGAAGGGCGGAACCGACTCGTTCACCAGGTCCGTGGCCGTCGACCTGGCACCCTGGGGAATCCGGGTGAACGGTCTGAGGCCTGGTGCCGTCGAGGTCGACTCGGACGATCCGGATCCACATGTCAGGCGGCATCGTGCCGAGCAGATCCCCCTGGGCCGTGCCGGGGTGCCCGACGACATCGCGAGCAGTGCGATCTACCTGGCGTCCGATCTCTCGCAGTGGGTGACGGGGCAGACCTTCAACGTCGATGGGGGAATGGCTGCCCAAGCCCGCGCGCCACAGGTGGAGACGCAGCGCGTCTGGACACCCGCCAACATCGCCGATCACCGGCCAGGGGGCTGAGGTGGACGGACACATGAGGACGCGCCCATTCGTGACCGAGGTCGAGACCTTTCCGCTCGAGGTCGAGCTGGAGGACGGCGGGTACGGTTCGGCGCGTGCGAGGGTCGCTGCTCGTGTCGCCACCCTCGTCAAGATCACGACGTCGGACGGCGTATCCGGCTGGGGAGAGGCGTTCGGCCCACCGCGACAGGTGGCACCGTTCCTGGCCGATATCGCACGCGAGGTCGTGGGCACTCCGGTCGACGTCCGCGAGACCCGCACCCTCGACATGGTGTCCCAGGGCTACCACCATCTGTCCTGGGGACTTCCGGTCGCCGCAGCGAGTGGTATCGACATCGCGCTCTGGGATGCGTACGCGCGTACGTTCGGCGTACCCGCCAGCCACCTCCTCGGCGGCGCACTGCACACGACGGTGCACGCCTACGCATCGAGCGGATACGTCACGCGAGACCAGGATCTCGGACGCTTTCGCGACACGATGGCCAAGCATGCCGCGGAGGGGTTCACCGCGGTGAAGATCAAACTGGGAATCGCGCCGCGTGACGACCGTGCGCGTACCGAGGCTGCTCGGGAAGCGATGGGCGGTGACGGCGTCGTGATCGTCGACTACAACGGCAACGCCACCGCCGCGACTCTCGTGCGGTCTGTCGACGGAATCCGCGACCTCGACCCGTACTGGGTGGAGGAGCCCGTGGGTCCGGACGATCTCGCGGGCTGGCGGGCGGTGCGTGGCGTCGGAGTCCCGCTTTCGGCTGGCGAGGCGTTGTACACGCGGTACGGGTTCCGTGATCCGATCGCCGAACGCCGTATCGACATCGTGCAGCCGGACCTGACCAAGTGCGGCGGCTTCAGTGAAGGACAGGTCATCCGGCAGCTCGCGGCCGCGTGGAACCTGCAACTCTCGCCACATTGCTGGGGGACCGGCGTGGCCCAGGCCGCCACCCTCCAGTTCCTGGCCGCCACTCCTACCGTGCCGTTCGGCATGGCGGGCGAGCCGCCGCTGTTCTTCGAGTTCGACCGCGGCCACAACCCGCTCCGGGAAGGAGTCCTGGTGGATCCGGTCGCAGCCCGTGGCGGCGTGGTCGCCATTCCCGACGGCCCCGGACTGGGCGTGACGATCGACGAGGAGTGGGTGCGAGGACACGCCATGAAGGAACACGGAGTCCGGCTTCGTGCGCACGCCACAAGCAGTACAAGGAGATGACTCGATGACATCGATCCACAGCGTGGATCCTCGGACCGGAAGCGCCGTCGAGGAGGTGACGCACGAGACAACCCGGGAGGAGCTGGACCAGATCGTGCGCGCGGCGGTGCGAGCGCAGTATGCACTCGAGGATGCGGGCCGGGCCGGACGCGCGGCGATGCTACGGGAGATGGCGGGGGCCCTCGAAGCCGACCGGGCGGGCATCGTGACCATCGCCGACAGGGAAACAGCGCTCGGCCCGGACCGGCTCAACGCCGAGTTGACGCGCACCTGCTACCAGCTGCGTCTGTTCGCCGAGACAGTCGAGGAGGGCGGTTACCTCGAAGCCGTGCTCGACTCGGCAGGCGACACGTCCATGGGTCCGAGGCCGGACCTTCGGCGGATGCTGGTTCCCCTTGGCGTCGTCGGCGTGTTCGGCGCCAGCAACTTCCCCCTGGCGTTCTCGGTTCCGGGCGGGGACACGGCATCGGCGCTTGCTGCGGGCTGTTCCGTCGTGGTGAAGGCTCACGGCTCGCATCCGGCGACGTCGGCGCGTTGTGCGGCGGCCCTGCGTGCGGGTGCCAGCGCCGCAGGTCTGCCCGACGAGGTCGTCGCCGTGGTCTACGGCCAACCGGCGGGCGCGCTGTTGGTGCGGCACGAGTCGGTGCGCGCCGTCGGATTCACCGGCTCGGTGGGAGGTGGCCGCGCCCTTCTGGATCTGATCCACGCGCGGCCCGATCCCATTCCGTTCTACGGTGAACTGGCCAGCCTCAACCCGGTGATCGTGACCCCGTCGGCGCTCCGAGAGCGTGCCGAGGAGATCGGTACCGGCTTCGCGGACTCGGTGACGGGGTCGGCGGGGCAGTTGTGCACCAAGCCCGGTCTGGCACTTGTCCCGGAAGGCTCGGACGGGGACCGGTTCGTCGCTGCGGCGACATCGCGCATCGCAGCCGGATCGAACGACCGCATCCTGCTCAACGGGCGGATTTGGCAGTCCTATACGGACACGACCGCGGCGTGGCGGGCGCTACCGGACACGCGCGTGCTCCACGATGGCGCCGCCGCTGCACCCGCGGTCTCGCCGTTCGTGCTCGAGACCACTGCGCGAGACCTGAACCCGATGTTGACCGAGGAGTGCTTCGGACCCTGCGCCGTGATCGCACGGTTCGTCGATGAGGCCGAACTCGATGCCGTGCTGGAGACCTTGCCGGCGTCGCTGACGGCCACCGTGCACGGCGACGACACCGGGCAGCTCCGCCGGCTCGGTGAGCGGTTGGGACGCAAGGCGGGAAGGCTGCTGTTCGGCGGGTTCCCGACCGGAGTCGCGGTGAGCGACGCCCAGAACCACGGTGGTCCGTGGCCGGCGACGAACAGCCTGCACACATCGGTCGGGACTACCGCCATCCGCCGGTTCCTCCGGCCCGTCACCTGGCAGAACGCTCCCCAAGACGTCCTGCCTGCCGAGTTGCGCGATGGTCCCTCCGTCGTACCTCGGCGGATCGACGGCTTCGTGGCGCTTCCGGACAAGGAGTGACGGGCATGCGTATCGGGCGGCTGGTCGACGGCAGGTGTGTGATCGATACCGGCGACGGCTTTTGGCGTTCCGCAGCCGAGGGGGTCACCGTCGAATCGGTGGTCGCGGGAGGACATGCAGAGACTGTGGGGAAACCGGTCGACGATCCGGTGTTCACCGCGCCCTACCGTCCCGGCACGATCATCGGCGTCGGACTGAATTTTCTCGACACCGTCGCGCAGATGGGCTGGGAGCAACCGAGCGCACCGTACCTGTTTCCGAAACTGTCCTCGAGCGTGATCGGTGACGGAGACGCCATCGTGCTCGACGACTCGCTGACCGCTCGGCTGGACTGGGAGGTCGAACTGGCCGTGGTCATCGGGCGGACCACGAAGAACGTTTCCGCGTCGGAGGCATTGAAGCATGTCTTCGGCTATACCGGGGCCAACGACGTCTCCGCTCGCGACGTCCAGGCCGAGGACGGTCAATGGCTACGTGGCAAGGGAATGGACACTTACTGCCCGCTGGGCCCCGTGGTGGTGAACGCCGACGTGATTCCGGACCCGCAGGCGGTGCGGTTACAGACGTGGGTCAACGGTCAGCAGTGGCAGAACGGGACGACTGCGGACATGGTTTTCACCGTGGCCGAGTTGGTCGCCTATTGCAGCGCCCACTTCACGCTGGAGCCGGGCGACGTGATTCTCACCGGAACTCCGGCCGGCTGCGGAGATTTCGCCGTGCCGCGCCGTGGCTTGCGGCAAGGAGACGTCGTCGAGACCCAAGTCGCCGGCATCGGACGGCTCCGGAACCCGGTTCGTGCAATCTAGAGAGGAGCAGACCATGGATGCTGCAGGAGCAGCCCCCGGCCGCCGTCCGTTGGATCCGAAGGTGCGGCAGTTCCTTGCCGAGGCGAGTACGGCCACTCTGGCCACGCACCTGTACAAGCACGGGATCAGACAACCTTTTCTGGTAGGTGTCCGTCCCATCGGCCCCGCTTTTGACGGCTTCGTCGGTGAGGCTTTCACGATGCGGTTCATTCCGTCCCGGGAAGACGTCGAACCGCTCGACGATCCGTACCGCACCGGAAACGTCCTGCAATGGGAGGCGGTCGAGAGCGTCGAGGAGGGGCAGGTCATCGTCGTCGACAGCCGCGGTGACATCAGCGCGGCCTCGGGCGGAGACATGCTGCTCACCAGGGCGTCCAAACGTGGCGCGACCGGGTTCGTCACCGACGGAGCCGTGCGCGACGGGCATGCGCTGGCCGAACTCGGTTTCCCCGTCTACTCGCAGGGCATCACGTCCACGACCCGGCCGGCGGCCTTCCACGTAGCCGACCTGCAATCGCCGATCGGTTGTGCCGGAGTCGCTGTCTATCCCGGTGACGTTCTCGTCGGTGACCGCGACGGCGTGGTGGTCGTCCCGCGCGCGCTCGCGGACGACATCGCCGAACCCGCTCGTGATCAGGAGTTCCTCGAAAGCTATCTGCACAGCCGGGTTCAGAACGGCGAATCGCTGTGGGGGCTGTACCCGCCGGAACAGGCCACGCTGGACGATTACGCGTCCTGGTGCGCAAGCCGCTCCGATGATCGACCGCACAACAACCATTGAGGATTAGCCACATGAACCGAGAACAGCTCGCCGAGCACATGGAAGCCACGATTCGAACGTACTTCGATGGCTGTAACGAGGCCGATGTCGAGAAGATGGCCGCGTGTTTCACTCCGGACGCCGTGCACTACTTCCCACCCGGGATGTACGGCGGTGCGTGGCGCGGCAACACCACCATCGGTGAGAACTGGGCACATTTCGTCGCGACCAAGGGGTCCGCGTGGACGATCGACCGACTTGTGACGATTCCGGAGAGCCACGAGGCCGTCATCGAATGGACCCACTACAAAACCGCCGAGGCGACAATCCTGCGCGGTGACGAGTGGTATGTGTTCGACCCCGATTCCGGGCTGATCACCGAGATCCGCGCCTATTACGCCTCACCGGTCGACCGTTCCCGCCCTGAGCTCCGGCTCGAGGACTTCGACTATGCAGGTCGCGGGTACCACCTCGAATGCCCGGTGGTCCGTCCGCACGCGAGCCAGTAGGTCTCCTGAACTTCACCAGCTTCACTCTCTTTGTCACCGCCGACGGAAGCGAGTGTCATGTCCGACACCACCGATGTCACGCCGAAAGTGCCCCTGGAGAGCGCGACCTCCAAAATAATGCGTCGCATCGTGCCGCTGTTCGCGGTGATGATGCTGTGCAACCAACTCAACAGATCGAACATCGGTTATGCACAGCACTACCTCGAGGCCGATCTCGGGATTGGTGCCGCCGCATACGGACTCGGCGCTGGCCTGTTCTTCATCGCCTACACGGTGTTTGAGCTACCCAGTAATATGCTCATGGAGCGATTCGGGCCGAAGATCTGGTTGTCCCGTATCTGCATCAGCTGGGGTGTCATCTCCGCAGCGACGATGTTCGTGCAGGGCCCGACCAGCTTTTACGTACTGCGGTTCCTGCTCGGCGTCGCCGAGGCGGGTTTCGTGCCCGCCGTGCTGTACTACCTGACCAAATGGCTCCCGAACTCGTTCCGCGGCAGGGCCAACGCCCGGTACGCGGTCGGTGCGCTTCTGGCCTTCTCGCTGTCCGGACCGTTGTCCGCTCCGTTGCTTGGGCTGGACGGCGCGATGAGCCTGCATGGATGGCAGTGGTTGTTCCTCATCGAAGGACTGCTGTCGGTGGCTGTCGGTGTCTTCGCGATATTCTGGCTGGACAGCAAGATCGCGGACGCTCGGTGGCTCAGCGACGACGAGAAGTCGGCGCTGACGTCGACGATCGAGGCCGAGGAGGAAGCCGTCGCCGCGGCGCACACGGGCGGCGGGAAGCCTCGCTGGTACCACGTCTTGTGGGACCGTAAAGTCCTCCTCCTCGTGTTCATCTACTTCTGCGTACAGATGTCGATCTATGCGAACACGTTCTGGTTGCCCGCGATCGTGCGGGGAATCGGTGGTCTGTCCGATCTCGAAGTCGGCTTGTTGTCCTCGCTGCCATGGGTGTGCGCCATCGCGTCGATGTTCACACTGGCGAGGATCGGCGATCGCACCGGGAAACGGAGGGTGCTGCTGGTCGGCGCCCTGCTGACCGCGGCGGTCGGCTCCTTCGGGGCAGCAGTGGTCTCACCGTGGCTCGCACTGGTGTTTCTCTGCGTCGCGGCCATGGGATTCAAGTCGATCAGCCCGATCTTCTGGCCGATCGTTCAGCGCACGCTGCATCCGGTGACGGTGGGGTTCGCCATCGCCATCATCAACTCCATCGCCAACCTGGGTGGATTCGTGGCGCCGTACGGCTTCGGACTGGTGGAACAGCACACCGGAAGTACCGAGCTCGCGCTCATGGCGCTCGCCGGCGTATCCCTGCTCGCGGCCGCCGCATGTGCGTTCGTACGGGACAAGCCGGAGGTCGGCCCGGATGCTTCGATGCCGGCGTCGGCTGACCGCGACACTCCGGCAGTGACACCGAAAGGATGACCATGACCATGGCCCAGAGCCACGACTACTCACGACGAAAGAACACCACGGACGCGATCTCGCGGGTCGAGCTGTCGCTGGTGCGGCTTCCGCTGCATTCGCCCATCAGCGATGCGAAGGTGCTGACCGGGCGGCAGAAGCCCTTGACCGAGATCGCGTTCCTGTTCGCCGAGATCACCACCGAAGCGGGCTACTCGGGGATCGGCTTCGGGTATTCGAAACGTGCGGGTGGGCCAGGAATGTATGCCCACGCCAAGGAGATCGCGGATGAACTCATCGGGGAAGACCCCAGCGACATCGGCAAGATATGGGACAAACTGGTGTGGGCCGGCGCCTCGATGGGGCGCACGGGCCTGACGACACAGGCGATCGCGGCCTTCGACATCGCGCTGTGGGACCTGAAGGCCAAGCGCGCCGGCCTCCCGCTGGCGAAGCTGCTCGGGGCCCATCGCGATGCGGTGCGCTGCTACAACACATCCGGTGGATATCTGTCGATGCCACTCGAGCAAGTGCTCGAGAACGTCACGACTTCGGTGGCCCGCGGTATCGGCGGCATCAAGATCAAAGTCGGCCAACCCGACGTGAAGGAAGACCTGCGCCGCGTCGAAGCGGTGCGACACCATCTCGGTGACACGTTCCCGCTGATGGTGGACGCCAACCAGCAATGGGATCGGGCTACCGCTCTTCGGGTCGGACGTGCCCTTGAGCGCTTCGATCTCACCTGGATCGAGGAACCGGTCGACTGTTACGACGCCGAAGGTCACGCGAGACTCGCCGCAACGTTGGACACGCCCATCGCGACCGGGGAGATGCTCACGAGCATCGATGAACACTGGAACCTCATTCGGCAGGACGCCTCGGATTTCGTTCAGCCCGACGCGCCGCGGGTCGGCGGTATCACCCCGTTCCTTCGCATCATGGCGTTGGCGGACCACCGGAAGCTCTCGCTGGCCCCTCACTTCGCCATGGAGATCCATCTCCATCTGGCCGCCGCGTACCCCGGCATCACCTGGCTCGAACACTTCGAATGGCTGGAGCCCCTGTTCAACGAACGCCTCGAACTTCGCGACGGTCACATGACGGTGCCCGACCGTCCTGGCCTCGGGTTCTCGCTGTCGGAGCAGGCGCGAGCGTGGACCAGTGACCGGGTGACGGTGACGGAACCGCGAGTGTGAGCATGTTGCTGTTCCCTGCGGCCCGCGGTCGCAGGGAACAGCGGAGGGGCTCGTCGTTAGGCCGTTCCGGCTGACTGGCCCCTGTCTTCAATGGCACACTGTCCCGGTCAGCAGGACAGTGTGAGAGGACAGCAGTGACCGACAGTGAACTGCCCAAGGGGTCGCTCGATCGCGGCTTGACGATCCTGACCTACCTGTCGACGGCGGGGGAGTCACCGGTGTCGGAGCTCGCGACCGTGGTCGGCATGAGCCGAAGCGCGGCGTACCGGATCGTCGATCGCCTGCGCGAAGCCGACTATGTGGTCGACAGTGACGCCGGCCGGGTCAAGCTCGGGCCGGCGGCCGCGCGACTGGCCATGGCCGCGGTGCAGACCACCGACGTGGTGCATGTGGCGCCGGAGCTGCTGCGGTTGCTCGCCCAGCAGACTCGCGAGACCGTGGGTCTGGGCGTGCTCTCGGGAGATGAGATGGTGTTCGTTTACCGGGAACGCGGACCGCAGTCGGTCACGGTGAACGCCGAGCTCGGCGCTCGCCGTCCACTCCACTGCACCGCCATCGGCAAGGCGTACCTCAGCGCCATGACGGCGGCGGAACGTCGGGCGCTCGTGCGGGCACCGAAGCTCACGCGCTACACCGAACGCACCATCACCAGCCGTACCGAGCTCGACCGTGAGCTCGAGACATCACGAAACCGCGGGTGGACGGTCGAACGGGGTGAATTCGACGACGCCAGCACGTGCTGCGGCGCGCCGATACTCGACCACACGGGTGCACCCGTCGCGGCCATTTCGGTGGCCGGGCTCCGCGACCGTATGGAGAACGTCCTCGACAGGGTCGGTCCTACCGTGGCGAGTACTGCGGACGCCATCTCCCGCCGTCTCGGTTACAACCCGGATGCCAGTCCCAGCGCGTAGTGACAAGCTCGGGTTCGAGGAACCGGCTGTGGGTGCGGTGCTGGTGTGAACCTCGTGGTCCAGCTGTCGGGGTCGGCTGTCCTGCCGCGCAGCTGCCCTGGCTGCGGCAACGACCATGCGTTCGTAGGCGCCGCCTCCGGGGTCGCCGTTCCCCGGCGACGACGCCCGGAGAGGGCCGCGGAATCAACTCACCAGGTTGGCTGCGGCCTCGTCCATGTGGCTGCGCACGAATTCGTGGGCCTTGTGGGCCTCGCCGCTCGCGATGATGTCGACGATCTCGACGTGCGGGCCGACAGCCATGTTGGCGACGGCGCGGTCGCGGCCGGCCCACATGACAGACATCCGGATGGCCCCCTCGAGTCCCTCCCAGGAACGCAGCAGGACGGAGTTGCCGGAGAGCCGGCACAGCTCGCGGTGGAAGGTCAGGTCGACTTCGATGCGTTCGCCGACCTCGGCGTCCTGGTTATCGACCATCGCTTGCACGGCCTCGCGTAGCACGGTCACGGCGGAGTCCCGGTCGGGGCGAGCGGCGAGGGACTCGGCGGCCAGTGACTCGAGGGCCGCTCGGACTGCGAACAGGTGGACGATCTCCTCGGTGTCGAGGGTCCGAACCGCGAGGCCGCCCCTGGCGTTGGTCGAGATGATGCCCTCCTGTTGCAGCTGGCGCATCGCCTCTCGCAGTGTGCCGCGGCTGATGCCGAGCTTCTCCGAGAGGTCGGTCTCGACAAGGTGGGTGCCGGGCGCGAGCTCGCCGGTGCTGATCGCCCGTCGCAGCGCGAGTAGCGCGCGTTGACGGAGGCTGGTGCGTTCGAGCCCGGCGAGAGCTCCGGAGGTGCTGTTCATCGTTTCCTTCGTTGTCGTCGGCCGGGCCCAGCTTACCCGGCCTGTCGACTGTTGACCTATCGGTGTGCGGCGCCGTGCATGGCGCGGATCCGCTCGACGAGCTTGCCCGTGCTGACGCCGTACCGGTCCGAGAGCGTTGGCAGCGCGCCGGCATCGAGGAACTCGTCGGGCAGGCCGACGGGGGTGACCTGCCGGCCGCTCCCGTTACGTACCAGCGTGTGTGCGACGGCGTCGAACAGGCCGCCGATGACCGTGTGGTTCTCGCACGTCATCACCAGCCGGTCCTTGCCCAGCTCGCGCAGGATCGTGTCCTCGTCGAGTGGTTTGAGTGTCGGGACGTGCAGGACGGCCACGTCGATCCGGTCTGCCTCCAGGGCCCGGGCAGCCTCGAGCGCACGTTCGGTCATCAGTCCGGTGGACACCAGGAGTACATCGGCACCGTCCCGGACCAGTTTGGCCTTGCCGAGCTCGAAGGAGTAGTCGTACTCGTCGAGCACCCGTGGCACCTTGCCCCGCAGGATGCGGGTGTACGTCGGGCCGTCGTGTGCGGCCAGCTGCGGCACTGCCTGTTCGATGTCCACGGCGTCGCACGGGTCGACGATGGTCAGGTCGGGCATGCCGCGCAGGATCGCGAGGTCTTCTGTGGCTTGGTGCGAGGGTCCGTAGCCGGTCGTCAGCCCCGGTAGTGCGCACACCATGTTGACGTTGAGACCG
Source organism: Prauserella salsuginis (assembly GCF_024648885.1). Classification (GTDB taxonomy): domain Bacteria; phylum Actinomycetota; class Actinomycetes; order Mycobacteriales; family Pseudonocardiaceae; genus Prauserella; species Prauserella salsuginis. Next base: position 167,828 of record NZ_JANBBF010000012.1, read on the forward strand.
GCCTCGGCGATGTCCAGGCAAAGGAAGTCGTAGGCCCGGCGGGTGGCGAAGACCGAGTACGTCGACACGAAGGGGACGAACCCCTCCAGTGCCAGGCCGGCGGCGGAGCCCACCAGAGCTTGCTCTGCCATCCCGATCTGGTAAAAGCGGTCCGGCATCGCGTCACGGAAGACGTGCAGATCCGTGTATTTCGCCAGGTCGGCGGATAGTCCGATGATCCGGTCGTCCTCCTGGGCCAGTTCGACCAGGGCATGACCGAGGGGTGCGGCGGTGACGCGTTGGTCCTCGCGGGCCAGCGACGCGCTCATCGCGTCGGAGGTGAGCCGCTTCGGGGCAGTCGTGGCGGTGCTGGTGTGAATGCTCATGCTTCGTAGGACTCCTTGAGCTGCTGGTGGGCCTTGGCCCATTCGTCGGGGGCGACCCGCATGAAGTGCAGTTTTTCCCTGTTCTCGAGGAACTCCACGCCCTTGCCGAGCTTCGTGTCGACGACGAGGCAGCGTGGCTTGCCGGCCTCCTCCGCCCGGAGCTCCTCCAGGGCGGTGAGCAGGGCCGGCAGGTCGTGGCCGTCGACTCGGCGGGCGATCCATCCGAATGTCTCGAACTTCTGGTCGACCGGTTCCATCCCGAGTACGCCGCTGCTTTTTCCGTCCGCCTGCTGGTCGTTGAAGTCCACGATCGCGATCAGGTTGTCGAGTTGGTGGTGCCCGGCGACCGCGGCGGCCTCCCACGTCGATCCTTCGTTGAGCTCGCCGTCGGAGAGAATGTTGTAGACGAATGCGGGGTTGTCCCTGCGCTTGAGGCCCATGGCGATCCCGTTGGCGATCGTCAGCCCGTGGCCGAGCGAGCCACCGGAGATCTCGACCCCCGGTGTATAGGAGGCCATGGCCGACATCGGTAGTCGCGAGTCGTCGCTCGCGTAGGTGTCCAGCTCTTCTGCGGGAAGCACCTTCGCCTCGGCCAGAGCGGCGTACAGCGCCAGCGCGTAGTGCCCGATGGAGAGCAGGCAGCGGTCGCGGCCCTCCCACTCCGGGTCGTCAGGACGCAGTGCCAGCTGGTCGGCGTACAACACGGCGAGCACGTCGGCGATGTCGAGCGCCTGCCCGATATAGCCCTGCCCCTGCACCTCCGCCTGGATGAGGGCGTTACTGCGGATGTTGAACGCAGCCTCGCGGATGCGCTCGAGCCGCTTCTGCCCGGTGACGGTGGTCTCGGCAGGGATCCTCTCGCCGGTCGCGCGGGTGCTGTCCTCTGTCTTCATCTGGTATCTCCAGTAGTGAGGTCGGTTGCGGGGTCGTTGTGGGCGAACGATGTGGGCGTGAGTGCGCAATAGGTGCGAATGACCTGTGAGTCGTCCTGCTCGGCCAGGCCGGCGTCGGCGGCGGCACGGAACCTGGCGGCCGCCGCCTCGAGCAGCGGAGTATCAAGTCCCGCCGTCGCCGCGACGTCGGCCACCAGCCCGGAATCCTTGACGAAGATGCTGACTGCGCTGGTCACCTCGGTGTCCGGGCCTTGAAGCATCCGGTGACCACGGTCGCTGAGCATCCAGGACCCGCCGGCGCCACCGGCGACGGCCGGTAGAACCTCCGCGGGGTCGAGTCCGAGGGCCTCGGCCAGAGCTAGCGCCTCGGCGGCAGCGACCAGATGGACTGAGCAGAGCAGCTGGTTCACCGCCTTCATGGCTTGTCCACGGCCGGCCTCGGCGCCGCAGTGGATCACCTGGCCGAGCGCGTCCAGCGCCGGGCGCAGCCGGGCCAGGGCCTCGGGTGGCCCTGAGCCGAAGAGCAGCAGCTCGCCGGTGCGGGCACGGGATACGCCGCCGGTGACCGGAACGTCCAGGACGCTCACGCCTTCGGGAGCCCCGGCGACCAGCTCTGTCACGGCGTCGGGGCCCACCGTGCTCATCACGACGAGAGTGCTGCCCGGGGTCATGCGGGCGAGCACGCCGTCGGGACCGAGCGTGATCGTCCGCAGCTGCTCGGCGGTGGCGACCATGCACATCACGGCCTCGGCCTCGTCCACTGAAGCGGTGTCGGTCGTCGTGCGCATCCCCTCGCCGGCGGCGTGCTGCAGCCGGTCGGGGTCTGTGTCGACGGCGGTGACGTCGGCACCGGCGCGGGCCAGCTGGGTTGCCATCGGCAGCCCGATAGCCCCGATACCGACGAAGGTGATGGCCGGGGGAGTTGGCAGGGTCATCGTCTTGTCCTCCTCTCCGGAACTCAGAGCACGAGGCCCAGCAGCAGGCAGACGCCGAGCCCGACGACGGCGAACGTGGACTGGGCGAGGGTGTAGATCTTGAACGTGCCTTTGACGGTGAATCCGAGCATCTGCTTGAAGATCCAGAAGGTGTTGTCGGTGACGTGCCCGCCGAACGCAGCTCCCGTGCCTGCGGCGAGCAGGATGAGGATCGCCGGGGTCGAGATCGTGCCCACGATCGGCGCGAGCAGCGTGGCCGCGGTGATAGCTGCCACCGACGCCGAGCCCTGGGCGAGCCGCAGCACCGCGGCGACGATCCAGGCGAGCAGGACCGGGATGGAGGCGTTGGCGGTGAAAGCGCTGCCGAGCATGTCGCTGATACCGACCTTGTTGATCACCTCACCGAGCGAACCGGCGACGCCGGTGAAGAGCAGGATCGAACCGGAGGTCTGGGCGCCCTTGGTGATCAGGTCGTCGATGCCGTCGCGCCCCACGGCCGGGAGGGCGAGCACGATGCCGATCAGCAAGCCGATGATCAGGGCGACGACGGGGCTGCCGAGGAAGGCGAGGAACGGGATCGAGTTGCCGGTGACCTCGCCGATGGTGTTGATCACGATGAGCACGATCGGGACGATGACCGGCAGCATCGCCACGAGGAGCGGCTGCTGGCGCGTCTTGACCGCCGGGCTTCGGGCTGCGCCCGGACCGTCGGAATGCGTCGTAGTGGTGTCGGTCGCGGCCACCGCGAACAACGAGTCGTCGAAGTCGGGTTCGCGGTCGGTGTCCGGGTTGAAGATCAGCCTCATCAGCCGGTCGTGCAGGAAGATGCTGCCGAGGATGAAGACGATCCCGAGCGGCACACCCCACAGCAGCACCGTGCCGAGCGGGACGCCCAGCGGGCCGGCGATGGTGACGGCGGCGACGCCTGGCACGACGATCAGCAGACCCACCTCGAGCCCGATCGCGAGGGATCCGGCGAGTGTGGCCAGGCTGCGGCCCGTTCGCTTGGCGATCGCACCGGCGATCGGAGCGAGGATCACCAGCGCGACGTCGAAGTAGATCGCCGGGAAGACAATGCCGGAGGTGAGTCCCAGCACGTACGGTGACCGTTTCGGGCCCGCGAGAGCGAGGAATCTGTCGACCACGCGTTGCAGCGTGCCGGTGGCCGAGAGGGTCGTCCCGATCATCACGCCGAAGCCGATGATGAGGCCGACTTCTGCCATCAGGCTGCCGAATCCGTCGGTGACAGCGGTGACGGAGTCGGCGAACCCCATGCCGCCAGCGACGCCGAGGTAGAGCGCGCCGACGACCAGCGAGATAACGGGGTTGATGCGCAGCGCCACGATCATCAGCACGATGCCGATCACCGTGATGGCCAGGTGTGTCAGAAGTAATGCGTCCACGGGGGGTCTCCGGAGGGATCGGGCGACGATGGCCGATGGTCAGTGGAGGTCGTCAGTGCAGGTGGCTTCCGCCGTTGACGTCGAGGGTGACGCCGGTCAGGTATGAGGAATCCGCTGAACAGAGGAAGGTGATGGCCGCTGCGACCTCCTCGGTCGTCGCGGTGCGGCCGACCGGAATGGAGCCGGCGATCTGCGCTTCCTGCTCGGCAGTGCTACCGACCCGGATGTCGGTATCGACCGCACCGGGAGTGACCGCGTTGACGGTGACCCCGGTCGGTCCGAGCTCACGGGCCAGTGCCTTGGTGAAACCGAGGATGGCGGCCTTCGCCGCAGAGTAGGGCACCTTGCCGAAGACGCCGCCGCCGCGCTGGGCAGAGACCGACGACATGTTGACGATGCGCCCCCAGCCGCTGTCGACCATCCGGGGAAGGAAAGCCTTGGTGACCAGGTAGGTCCCGGTCGCGTTGACGTCCATCACCCGGCGCCACAGGTCGAGGGTCGTGTCGAGGAAGTCGACCGGCGAGGTGATGCCCGCGATGTTGACGACGGCACCGATCTCGGGCAGCCGACCGGCCGTGACTTCAGCGGTCACTGCGTCCCGCGCTGCGTCGACCGCGGTCTCATCAGCGACGTCCACCGCGTGTCCGAACGCCGGTACGCCGTGTTCGGATGTGATGGACTTCGCCACCACCTCCGCCCGGTCCCCGGCCAGGTCGAGGACCGCGACAGCCCAGCCGTCGCGGGCGAAGCGTCGCGCGGTGGCGATGCCGATTCCGTTCTCGCTGCTCGCTCCGGTGATGACGGCGGTGCGCTGCGAACTCATGGTGCTCCCTTGCTCCTGTTCGGGTGGGGCGCTGTGGTGGCGAGCACGCTAGAGCTGTTGACTGTTAACAGTCAACCCCAGGATTCAGGCGCCCTGTCTCATGGGCAGCGGACCTGGCCGTTTCCGGGGGCTATGCGGTTGGTCAAGCTGCGGGCGCGGCAGTGGGACTGGGTGCGGGTGTCGACAGTGGGTGTGATTGCGGATCGTGGTGTAGAGCTCGCGCATGCTGAGGCGGTGCGCTTCCTTGATCGCCAGGACTACGAGACGGCGGCCGGTCTGGGCGGCGATGCCGAGGTTGACACCGTCGAGATGGGTGGTGTCGGCGCGCTCGGTGTCCACGCGAGAGTTGAGGCGTGCGCATCCGGCCGGCGTCGACCAGCATCAGACCCGCGCCGGCGTAGCACCGGCGACGGCGTCGCCGAGAACCTGTTGGCACGCGGGTAGGTCGTTGGCGCCGCGCGGAAGTCGGGCATGCCGTAGGCCACTTCCTTGGCCGCGGGCGAGGCGCGGCGAACTGCGGTGCGAGCGGTAAGGAGATCGCGTACTTGTTGTGCTGCACGAAGAATACGACCGGTGCGGCGAACACGGCGGCGAAGTTGCACGCCTCGTGGAAGTCGCCCTCGCTCGTTGCGCCGTCGCCTGCGGCGCGACGCGATGCGTACCCGTAGTGCCAATCCCCCGCAGCATGCTCGAGTAGCCCGAGCGGGTTCTCATCTCGCGCAGCGATTGCCGCGGTGTCGCGGTAGGTCGGGAGCACCAGTCCCGTCCGCGAGGGCCGAGGCACAGGCGTCCCGGCACCTCTCCTGTCCACGTGAGGACGGGGAGGCCGCCAACCCGACCTTCCGCACGCACCAGCGTGCTGGCACCTGATCGTTCAGCTGGGGGGCGAACACCAGCCGACGGTGATCGTTGGTTAGCGCATCCGGGGCGCGTGCCGTCGCGTCGCTCACCAGAAGGACGAATTCGTCAAGCACGCGAGCCGTGCTGCGGGCCGCTTCGAGCGGGCCCGCACTCACCCGTACCGCCATCGGCAAGACTCTGTGGATGGAGCGTGTCAACATTGCCGGACAAACGGCTACCGTTGAAATAGTTCGCGAGACGGGGCAACCGAGTTGGCCGAATCGATCTACTCTCGCGCCGCCGAGCCTCAGGGGCGAGGCTAGTGGACAGTCTTCAGGACGCGGTCGATCGGACATCGTCGGCGAGCTTGCAGCGGACGCCTGGGTTCCGGCGGTGCCTTGGCCAGGTGTCTGACGATCTCGCGTGTGAGCGCCTACGCGTGTGTCGAATGACTGGTGGTCGACGGCGTGATCACCGGTTTCCACGTTGGGGTCGATACGGTGAGACTGCGTTTGACGACGTTGTACCCATCGCGGCCGTGGAAGGACGATGTACTACGCGACCGAAGCGACAACGTGGTCGAACTGAGATCGATGCTGTCGTTGCGCCTGTTCGGCGACGTTCGCAGAAAACATGTTCCTCGCCACCACCACCCCTGTCGCGGTTCGGAAGACTGTCCAAACTTTTGTTCATGACCACCTTTTCCCAGCGGAGATAACGAGGCTTGGGGCGGTCACCGTTTCAGCGGGTGTATGGCGGTCTCTTGATGAGAATTTGCGTTTCGGTCCTGCCGAGCCCCGAACACCTCAACGCTGGTCGGGCAGAGCGCGGCACGCGCGCAGCTCTCGAATGTTGAGAGTCTGGGTGGTCGGCGATGCGGCGGGGCGGAGGTCAACATGCTGCAGCGCACCCTTAGCGACTCGGGCTATGTGCGTGGCGGGGTGCGCGTTTGAGCGTGATGGAGCTGATGCGGTCGGCGAGGCTTTCGGGGACATGCCAGTCTTCGGGTGCTCCGGTGAGGCAGGCGTCGTGGCCGAGAGCGGCTTCGATAATGGCTTGGACGTCGTGAGCGGTGAGACCGGCGAAGCGGATGCGGGCTTTGCCCGGGCCATCGATGGCCACTACACCGTGGTTCGGGCAGCCACCGAGGCAGTGCACCTTGCGCACGTCGATCTTGTCAACCGCTGGGGCGGTAGTGAGCGCGGCGGTCAGGGACTGGGCGAATTCGCCGCTGTGCTGAGGCGCGTAGCGCGGGCAGGTGCGGCAGACGAGCAGGGTCACTGGTGCCTCCGGTTGAGCAGGACGTCGTGCTGGGTTGAGTGCTGATCGGGTACGGGCGCCGTGCACGTGTTCTGTGAGGGGGTAACAAGCTAGCGGCTTCATCGAGCCGCCTGAACGTGGCGGCTCGATGAAGCGCACTGGTCAATTCGCCTCGGGTGTTTCCTTGTGGAATCTGCCGTCTTTCATGATGTAGTTGAGCTTGTCGTGGTCTTGTAGCACGGTGATGTCGGCGAGTGGGTCGCCGTCGACGAGGAGGAGGTCGGCGAGGTATCCGGGCTGGACCTTGCCGAGCTCGCCCGGGCGTTGCATGATTTCGCCGCCGAGTGCGGTGGCGGCCAGGATCGCTTCCATCGGGGTGAATCCGAAGCGTTCGACGAAGTGTTGCAGGTCACGGGCGTAGGTGCCGTGGGGTGTCCAGGCGAACCCGTAGTCTCCGCCGGGCAGGACCTTGATGCCGCGCTTGTGCATTTCGATCATCGCTTCGGTAGCGATTTCCAGCTCGCGCTTGTAGCCGGCGGCTTCGGCGGCCTCGGGTGGGTAGCCGAAGTCGGCGGCCTCGTAGAGGGTGGCGATCAGCCAGTTCACCGCTGGGGCCACGAACACCCAGTCCTTGGCCTGCTCGAGCATGTCCATGCCTTCGGGATCGGTGAAGCTGGCGTGGTAGATGATGTCGACGCCGTGGCGCACGCACATCTTCACGCTTTCGGCGCTGCGGGCGTGTGCGCAGACGCGCTTACCTCGCCGGTGTGCTTCGGCGACCGCGGCGGCGACCTCTTCGTCGGAGAAGTAGGTGTCCTCGGCTCGTTGGGTGCCGGTGATCTCTTCGCCGGTCATGGACAGCTTGATCTGGTCAACGCCGATCTCGATCAGTTCCCGGACGGCCTTGCGCATGCCTTCGGGTCCGTCGGCGAACACGGTGATGCCCTTGACCAGGGCCCCGCCGGTAACGGCGATTTCCGGGCCGTTGGCCAGGTATCGCGGGCCGGGAATGCGGCCGGCGTCGATCGCGTCGCGTACGACGACATCGAGACGCATCTTCGCCGAGGCGGCGCCCACTCCCATCGTGTAGCCGGAGTCGAGGAACGTCTTGGCCGATTCCACGGTGAATAGGAGGTGTTCCTCGACCGGCAGGGTACCCAGCCCGTCCATATCGGCGCTGTTGTTCCAGGTCAGGTGGGTGTGTGCGTCGCAGAGGCCGGACATGAGCGTGCGGCCGCGGCCTTCTATCACGCGGGCGTCTTTTGCGGCGCCGGGGGAGGTGGTGCCGACCGAGACGATTCGGTCGTGATCTACCAGGACGTCGCCGCGGTAGGGTTCGGCGCCAGTGGAGTCCAAGATGGATACGTCGCGGAACAGGGTCTTGTTTCGGCTGATGGACATGGATATCTCCTCACCTTTGAGGGCGGGGACGACGCCGCTGGAGTGCCGCGCGGCCGCTACCGGATCGCGGCGTCGCCCCAAAGCTTTTCGAGTTGATCAGAGAAACTTCCGCAGTAGGTCGGTGACCTCGCCTGCGGCTTCGACGGCGGTCCAGTGACCGACGTCCGGGAGTACTTCCACGACGGCGTTGCCGTGGCCGGCGGCGAGCTGCTCACTGACCGCGCCGGGACCGACCTTGTCTTCGGACCCAGTGATCAGCAGCAACGGCAGACGCGTGGGCACCGGGCCGGGATCGGTCGCGGCGGCCAGGGCTTCACAGTTGCGTGCATAGCCTTCGGGGTCTTGGCGCATGACCAATTCGCGCACGAATGCCGCGACCTCGGGCTTGTTCCTGCGGGTGGCCTCGGACAGTGCGTTGGCGACTATGCCCGGTGCTACGGCTGCGGTGCCTTGGGCGCGCACCAGTCCGGCGCGGTCGCGCTGGGCTTGGCGCCCGGTCTCGGCGGGTTCGGCCACCGCGCCCAGTAATGCCAGCGAGGAGACCTTGCCCGGGTGACGCGCGGCGAGTTCGCGCACCACGAGTGTGCCCATCGAATGCCCGATGACGGCGGCGGAGTCCACCCCGAGTTCGCCGAGCACGGCGGCGAGATCGTCGGCATGCGAGGCGATGCTCACTCCCGCACGGGTGGCCGATCGGCCGGCGCCTGCCGAGTCCACCCGGATGACGCGGTGGGTTGCGGCCAACGTATCGGCCTGCGCTTGGTAGAAGTTCGACGTGCCGCCGAGGCCGTGCACCATCAGCACAGCAGGGCCGTCGCCGTCGACCTCGACGGCGAGCTCGGCACCATTGATCTTCACGAGTGCTGCTCCTTTCCTCACTGGATTCGGTTCCTGAGCTTTCCGAGGTTGCTGATCGACACCTCGACGACGTCGCCGCTGTTGAGGAACTGGGGCGGGTCGAATCCGATTCCGACGCCGGCGGGCGTGCCGGTGGCGATGACGTCGCCCGGTTCGAGGGTGATCCCGCCCGAGATGGTCGAGATCAGGTCGGGGATGTCGAAGATGAGATCCTTGACTAGTGCCAACTGGCGGGTCTCGCCGTTGACGGTCGTCTCCAGCTCGAGTGCGGCAACGTCAGTGATCTCATCGGCGGTGACCGCGTACGGTCCCATCGGGCAGTGCGTGTCCAGCGATTTGCCGAGCAACCACTGCTTGTGGTCTCGCTGCACGTCCCGGGCCGTGACGTCGTTGACGATCGTGTAGCCCCACACGTGGTCGAAGGCGTCGTCGCGGCTGATCCCGAGCCCGCCCCGTCCGATGATCACCGCCAGCTCACCCTCGTAGTCCAGCTCCGCGGTGACGTCGGGATGGGACCCCACGACGTCGTAGGGTCCAGTCACCGACGTGGTGGCTTTCGAGAACACCACCGGGCGCTGAGGCAGTTCCTCAGAACGACTCGGCGTGTCGTACCCGCTGCGGCCGAACTCGGCGACGTGTGCTTTGTAGTTCTTGCCCACACAGAACACGTTGCGCCGCGGACGCGGAATCGGTGCGCGCAACGTGACTTCGTGCAAGGGTGTTGCCGGCTGCGTCGTGGCGTTGGCGGCCAGAACCTCGCCGAGTTCAGCCCAGTGCTCGATCACTCCGATCACCCCGAACCCCACAGGCAGCAACCCGCTGACGTCGCGGACCACGCCGGCTTCGGAATCGATGACCCCGACCCGATCGCCCGCCTCAGCGGAGTACGTCACCAGTTTCATGTGAACCAATCCTGACCATTTGAGACCAATAAGCGATAGTCGGGACCATACTCGGCGCGACATGCACTGTCGATACCTGGCAAACTTGAAACCAAAGTCGACAACATTGGTCTTTATTGGTCTCGAGTTGGATGCTAGAGTGGGCGCGTGACATCAGTGGAACGGTCGCTGAGGGCTCTGGTGAGCGAAGGTGCCAAGGCCGGCACTCTCGCGCCGGGGGACAAGCTGCCCACCGAACGTGACCTCGTCGAACGGCTGTCCGCGCCGCGCAGTGCCGTACGCCGTGCCTTGGAACGACTGGAAGATGACGGGCTAGTTATCCGTCACGTCGGTCGCGGCACGTTCCTCACCGACGCCGTCGCACCCTATGCCGACGGCGCGCCGGCCGACACCAGCCCGGCCGAAATCATGCAGGTCCGGCAACTCCTGGAACCGCAGGTGGCCACGCTCGCCGCGCGAGTGGCCACTCAAGCCGACCTCGCCCGCATCGACGAAGCGCTCGAGGCCGGCGGCTCCGCCGATGATTTCGAGGGCTTCGAACGCTTCGACGCCGTGCTGCACCGCTCGATCGCCACTGCAGCGCACAACGGGCTGCTCATGTCGATGTTCGAAGTCATGAACACGGCCCGCTCGCTGCCCGTGTGGGGAAACCTCAAGCGGCGCACCTCTACTCCCAAAGTGCGCCGCTGTTATCACCGCCAACACACCGAGATCGTCGAAGCTCTCCGCGACCGCGATCCCGACGGCGCGGGCGAGGCCATGCGCCGCCACCTACAACACGTCGCCGACAGCCTCCTAGGCCGCGGATAGGATAGGACGTGTCCGTATTCTCGTCGTCTTGGTGGGGTGTTCCACAGGTTTCTGACAGTGTCGCAGTTGCCGTGTCCGCGGCTGGTGGAGATCGCCTCGGCAATGTTGTCTCTGGCGGTTGGCGAATCGTCGTTCGTTTTCGGAGCAGAGTTCCTCGTCGAGGATGGGTTTGTTACCGACAACGATCCGGCACCCGCCCCGGCCCGCCAAGCCGGTGGGCCGGGGTATGTGACCTTGCATGTGCCTGCTCTCTTGTCCCGACTACGGGGTAGGAGTCGCGTGAACTACTAACCGTGCCGGGCTTCTTGTCGGCCCCGCGGAAGCGTGTTTTGATCTTGTGGAATCGGGTGATTCGTGCTTCGCGGCCGCTTCGGTCGGCTGGATCGTTACCTCAGCCATCGGTGCAGCGGCCGGTCATACGAGGCCTATTCGTATGTGGCCCGTGCGTGTGTTTTGGCCGGGTTGCGGTAGTTTTCGGCGTTGGTGCGGGTTGCGGCTTGTTCGTCAGTGGTGAGCGGGCGGCGCGCTTTGCTGGTAGTCCTGCGACCAGCTAGCCGGGTGGATTTCGGTGCCTTCGAGGACGACCGCGCCGACTGCGATGAGACTGTCTGCGCCGAGTCTGGCTCCGTTGAGGACGACGGCGCCCATGCCGAGGGTCGGTGTGGTCGTCTTCGATGGTGTAGCCGTGCAGGACAGCGCGGTGCGGTGGAGAGTGCATTCTCGTCAATCGCGGTGGGGAGGTCGCGAGCATGCAGGTGTGTCACGGATTCGTCGGTGGCGATGTTTGCCGTGCGCGCCGGGAGCGAAGGGGTATCCGCGGTAGCCGCCTGCGGCGCTGTCGAAGTGGACGATGCCTAAGTTGATGGCTGCGTCCACAGTGCGCTAGGCCGGCCCGTGCGCGTTGTGGAGGTGAAGGAGAACTCGACGTCGGGGAGTGTAGCGCGAACGTGGCCGAGGAAGTCATGACCTGGTCGGGGTCGGCGGCGTCCAGCTTTGTTGGCGAGGCCGATGCGCCCGATGCCCATGTCCGCGAAGCGCTGCGACGTGTCGCGCCGAACGAATCACCAGGCGCTAACCTCCGATCTCGTCCGGTAACCAGTCATGGACTCTCTGTCCGCTCGCCGCGCGACAAGATCTGGAGTCGTTGCCGAAGGTTCCTGACGCTCACAGAACGAGCCGTGCGCCGCTCAAGGCGCTGCGGACGCTTCTTGGTCAGGACAGAGATCGCGCTGGGACATATCCAGGTCGGGGGTGGAACGCGTAAGGGCCTTTCTGATGTATCAGGCGCGGGCGAGGTCGATCGCCGTCCATGCCATCGCGGTGGCGCCGTCGAGCACAGCCTTGTCGGCGGCCTGGGTGATGCAGGCCGCAGTGAACTCGGGTTGATGGTTCACTGCGGGCAGGCAGTCCAGCCCCAGCATCGGGTGGATAGTGGGCACGACGTGGGAGACATTGCCCATGTCGGTTGCTGCGCCGCCCGGCGAGCCGCCGGACAGGTCCGGGAAGACACGCCCGAGCGCCTCGGCGTTGGCCCGGTACATGTCGAGCATGGTCGCGTCGGGCCGCAGGTCGGCGTAGTCGAGGGAGATCGGTGTGGTGGTCAGTTCACATCCGGTAGCCAGTGCCCCGGCATCGAAACAGTTCTGCACGCGCTGCTTGAGTCGGGAGAGGCACTCCAGTGTGGACGATCGGACTATCCACCCTCCGCGGCTTGCGTCCGGGATGATGTTCGCCGCAGTGCCGGCCTCCGTGACGATGCCGGAGATGCGGTCGTCCGGACCAGTCTGTTGGCGCAGAAGTCCGACTGCGACCTGCGCGACGGTCATCGCATCGGCGGCGTTGACGCCGTGCTGTGGATACGCCCCCGCATGTGCGGGCTTCCCTCGGTAGGAGATCTCGAATTGCGAGACGGCGAGGCCGGGCATCGCGGCCATCTCCACTGCGCCGGGATGGACCATCATTGCCGCGTCCATCCCCTCGAAGGCTCCGCGTTCGAGCATGAGGATCTTGCCTCCACCGCCCTCCTCCGCCGGGGTGCCGAGGACGGTCACCGTCAACCCCAGGTCGTCGGCAAGACCGGCGAGCGCCGCTCCGGCCCCGACGGCAGCGGCGGCGATGATGTTGTGGCCGCAGGCGTGGCCCATGTCGGGGAGTGCGTCGTACTCGGCGCAGATCCCGATGTGCAGCGGCCCCGTTCCGGCGGTCGCACGGACAGCGGTGGGAAGGCCATAGCAGCCGTGCTCGACCTCGAACCCGGCCACGGTGAGAGCCTCCGCCACCCACGCGCTCGCCCGCTCTTCCTCGAATGCGAGTTCTGGGTGGGTGTGGATGCGATGGGAAAGCTCGATCAGCCGGTCGCGCCGAGCGCCGACCGCATCGGCGGCGTACTGCTTGGCGTCGGCCGTCATGCGTCCTCCGTCGGTGCAGTGTGGATGGAAGCTGGGCGGGTGGCCGCGTCGTAGGCGGCTCGGGAGCCGGTGGCGCCCATGCCACTGTCGCCGGCCGGCTCGTACAGCCTCTCGGGGCCGCCGCCCTGCCACTGGTTTACCCATACGACCCCGGCGGGGATGCGTCGCGCGGCGACCATGTGCTCGGGGTCGGCGGTGTACACCGTGGCGGCGAGCCCCAAGCGCGTCTTGGCCGCTTCTGCCAGTCCTTCCTCGAAGGAGGACACAACCATTACCGGGGCGAGGGGGCCGAAGGTCTCCTCGTTCATGACCAGCATGGAGCCGTCCACGTCCGTGAGGACGGTGGCGGGGTAGAAGAAGCCCTTGCCACCCCGCTCCTTCCCGCCAGTGCGGACGGTCGCGCCGCGTTCGGCCGCGTCGGCGACGTGGCGTGCGACGATGTCGCGTTGCCGCTGGTCCACCAGCGGGCCCAGAACGGTGGTCTCGTCGCGTCCGTCTCCGAGGGTGTACGTTCCCGCGACGTCGACGAGGGCGTCGATGAATTCCTCGGCGATGTCACGGTGCACGTAGATGCGTTCCATGGACGTGCAGATCTGGCCGGAGTTGGCGAACGCGCCGAAGGCGACCGCCGCGGCGGTCGCGGCCGGGTCGACGCCCGCGTCGACGACGACGGGGTCCTTACCGCCGAGTTCGAGGATCGAGCGGCGCAGCAGAGCTCCGCTTTCCCGGCCGACCGCCCGGCCCGCCTCGACCGAGCCGGTGAAGTGCACCAGCCCGATCCGCTCGTCGGCGACGAGCGGCACACCAGCCCGGGAGTCGCCGTGCACGAGGTTGACCGTCCCGGGTGGCAGATCGGCCAGTTCCAGCAGCCGCGCCGCCGACATCGGCGACCGCTCGGACGGCTTGAGCACGACGGTGTTGCCCGCGGCAAGTAGCGGGCCGATCGCGCCGAGCGTCATGGGTACCGGGAAGTTCCAGGGGACGATGACGGCGGCGGCTCCGAGCGGATGGCGCAGGAGGGTGGTGCTGCTCCCGTCCGGACCGGCGACCGTCTTGTCGAACGGGTAGTCCAGGGCTTCGGCGACGGTGGTCTTGAACAGCTGTGCGGCGGCGCCGATGAAGCCGGTGCCGAGGGAGACGGGTTTGCCCATCTCGCGACACTCGATCTCCGCCAGCTCGGATGCTTGCTCGGCGACGGCGTCCGCCCACCTCGTCAACCGCGCTACACGCTCCGCGACGGGTAGCACCGCCCAGGCGGGCTGTGCTTCGACGGCCGCTCCCACTGCCTGGCGGACGTCCTCGGGTGATCCGCTGGGGCAACGGGCCGTGATCTCCTCGGTGGCGGGGTCGATCACGTCGTGGAACGCCTCGCCGCGGGTGTCTTGCCAGTGTCCGCCGATCAGGTTCTGCAGGGTTTTCACAGGGTGTGCTCCTTCGCCGGGGCGGCGGACGGTCAGTCGAGACGGTCGGCCATCAGTTCGCCGAGCATGATCGATGCGACGTTGGTGTTGGCCCGCGGGACGGACGGGAAGATCGATGCGTCAACCACGCGAAGGCCCTCGACCCCGCGTATGCGGCAGGAGGGGTCGACCACCGCGGAGTCGTCGTCGGCCGCCCCCATTCGGCACGTGCTGGTGCCGTGCTGGGCGTCCACCGCGGTCGCCAGCAGGTGGTCGTCGAGTTCGGCATCGTTGTCCAGCACCGCGAACAGGTCGCTGTTGGCGTCCTCGACCGACCCGTCGACGACGGTCGCCGCCTCAGGGCTGCGGGCCATCTCCACCAGGGTGCGGACACCGTTACGCAGTCGCGCGAGGTCGCGGTCGTCCGACAGCATCCGCTCCCGGATTTCGGGCTGAGCCTGAGGGTCGGTGGAGGTCAGCGACAGCACTCCGCGCGAGTGGTTGTGGTTCAGCCACACCCCGAAGCCGCCCATCGGCGACCGCGTGTCAGCACTGGCCATGGACAGCACGTTCATGTTCAGCGACACCAACATCATGTCGTGAGGGGCGGCGCCGGGCGCACCGCTGCTGTAGCGGACACAGACGTTGGTGTGGCGGTCGTCGTCGGTCTTGATCGCGGCCTCCGTGGTCAGCGGCAGCCCGACGACCACCATCGGATGGTCCTGCATACCGCGGCCGACCGGGAGGTCCGCCACGACCGCGAGGCCGAGACGGTGCAGGTCCGCAGCCGGGCCGATGCCCGAGCGCAACAGAATCGCCGGTGAGTGGACCACGCCGGCGCTGAGCACGACCTCGTCCGCGTACTCGGTCGTCGCCGCGCCGCCGGTGATCACGCGGACGCCGACGGCCCGGCCGCCCTCGACGACGACCCGGTCGACCAGCGCGTCGCCGCGGACGGTGAGCCCGGTCAGCGACCGAACCGGTTCGAGATAGCCGTCGTTGACCGTGACCCGGCGGCCGCCGCGCGAGTTGATCGGGTATGGCGAGACCCCGGCCGCACCGGGCGCGTTCACGTCCGGCGCCCAGGGGTGCCCGGCGGCCTGGGCGGCCGCTGACAGTGCGCCGTCCACCCCGCCCCACTGTTCCTGCGGCGTCCGGAAGATCGGCGTCGGTCCGCCGCGCCCGTGGTAGGGCTCGTCGCCGAACTCCTCGTCGTCCTCGAGCTTGGCGAAGTAGGGCAGGACGTCCTCGGGTGACCAGCCGGCGCATCCGGCGGCGGCCCAGTCCTCGAAGTCTTCCATCGGCGGGCGAATGGCGATCTGCCCGTTGATCGACGAACTGCCGCCCGCGCCTCGGCCGCGCCAGTACGGTGCCTGGGGCTGCTTGTCCGTCCGAGCCGAGTTGATGCCCTCCCAGACCAGGCCCGCCACGGCGGTGGGATCCATCAGCGCGCGGGCGGGGTTGGGTGACCGCCACGCCTCAGGCATCTGCGCGGTCCGATAGTCGGGGCCGGCCTCCAGGAGCAGGACGCGCTTGCCGCGTTCGGCCGAGCGAGCGGCGAGGGCCGCGCCCGCGGAGCCCGCTCCTACGACGATGATGTCCCAGCCCGGGTCTGTCACGGTGAACCTCCTGTGTTCGGATCAGGAGTACGAGCCCGGGGATCTCCGGACCGTTGCTGGACCGTATAGTTGTCCCCCGAGTCATGTTCAGTCAATAGTGAATTTTCATTTCTGATTGACCGATTGGAGTTTCGGTGGTGTCCAGCCGTGCCGGCGACGGTCCTCCCGACGATGCCAACTCTCTGATCGACGACTTCGGCCTGTACATCGGGCGCGCAATGGGGTGGCCGCCGATGGCCGGGCGTGCCGCGGGGGTGCTGATGCTCAGCGAGAGCCCCATGACGATGACGCAGCTCCAAGACGCTCTTCATGCGAGCAAGGGCTCGATGTCCGAGACGACGAGGCTGCTGGTGTTGAGCGGGACCGTCCGGCGTTTCAAGGAACCGGGGTCTCGCCGGTACGTGTACGAATGGCGCGACGATGCCTGGATCGGCTGCTTGCAGCACCAGATCGAGGGAACGACCGATCTGCTGGCGCTGGCGGAGAACGCGCAGGCACGCGACGCGGCGCTGCCCGAGCGGCAGCGCGCACGTCTACGCGACATGCACGAGTTCTACACCTTCATGGTCCAGCGTCTCGAAACGCTCCTCGCCGAGTACCGGGCGTTCCGCGAGCACGGCGACCCTGACCACGTGGCTGCTCGAGACCGCGCTGCGGGCGGAGACGGCTGAGAACCTGCGCGGTGAGGTCGGACAACCCTGCATCGTCGGCTGCGACGGCAGCAACGGGCTTGCAACACTCCCGGATTCGAGCTGCGGAAAGGGCCGTTCCGCCGTTCCTTCACGCGAACTCAGTCGGCTGGCCGGTGGTTGGTGTCGTCCTCGAAGACGAGGAAGGTGCGGGTGCCGAGCACGCCGGGGATGGCTTGCAGTTGCTCGAGTACGACGTGGCGGAGTGCGTCGTTGTCGGCTGCTCTGATCAGGAGGATCACGTCGAATTCGCCGCCGGTCAGTGCCATGTGGTGGACCTCGGGGATGGCACGTAGCCGGTCTTTGAGATCGCGCCAGCTGTTCTGTCGGACGGTCAGGGTGACGTAGGCCGAGGTGGTCAGTCCGAGTTTCGTCGGGTCCACGGTGGCCGTGAATCCCGTGATGACGCCGTTCTGCACGAGCCGTTCGAGGCGTGTGTAGGCGTTGGCGCGGGAAATGGAGACGCGTTCGGCGAGCGCTCGGCCCGACAGGCGGCCGTCGGCTTGTAGTTCGGCGACGATGCGGCGGTCCGTCTCATCGATGTCGGTTTCCAATGGTCTCATTTCCCGTGGTCGGCTGAGTGGGATGTGTGCCAATTGGCATGGCAGTGCCGCCTATGAAAGACGACCATCTCAACTTTGTCGTCGTCTGTAGCTATCTGGCACGCCATGCTGCCACGCTCTCGATACGTTTGTCTCGCGGTGGAGGAGTGGAATGAGTGTCGACGAGCTCGGCGCAGCGGTGGCCACGGTGCGGATCCTGGACGAAGCGGGCGATCTCGTCGACGGGGCTGACCGGCCGGATTCGGATGCGCTGTTGGCGGGGTACCGTCAGCTCGTACACGGCCGCAGGCTCAATGAGCAAGCCGGTGCGCTCGTCCGGCAGGGCAGATTGGCCGTCTACCCGTCGTCGCGGGGCCAAGAGGCATGCCAGGTCGCTTGTGTCACGGCACTGTCCGAAGGCGACTGGTTGTTCCCGACCTATCGGGACGCGGTCGCGATCGCCACGCGAGGTGTCGATCCGGTCGAGGTCCTCAGCATGCTGAAGGGCGACTGGCACTGCGGCTACGACCCGGCACAGCATCGTGTGGCTCCGCAGGCCACGCCCTTGGCTACGCAGTTGCTGCACGCCGTCGGGGTGGCTCATGCGGCGCGGCTCAAGGGTGAGGACACCGTTGTCATGGCGCTGTGCGGCGACGGGGCGACGAGCGAAGGTGACTTCCACGAGGCCTGCAACTTCGCGGCCGTGTTCGCCTCACCTGTCGTGTTCTTCGTGCAGAACAACAAGTACGCGATCTCCGTCCCGCTCGCACGCCAATCGGTAGCACCGTCCTTGGCGTCGAAGGCCGTCGGTTACGGCATGCCGGGTGTGCGGGTCGACGGCAACGACCTCGGTGCACTGTCCACAGTGCTCGGTGAAGCGGTCGAACAGGCGCGCAGGGGAGGCGGTCCGACGCTCGTCGAAGCCGATACCTACCGCGTGGAGGCGCATACCAACGCCGACGATGCGACGCGCTACCGGACCACTGACGAGGTCGACGAGTGGGCAGGGCGGGACCCGCTCACCCGCGTGTCTGCCTATCTACGCGGGGTGGGTGCGCTCGACGACGACATCGAGGCGGAGTTCGCCGCCGACGCCGACCGCATGGCCGCCCGGGTTCGAGAGGGGCTCGGCGTTGACGTCGCCCCGGACCCGGATGAGCTGTTCGCGCACGTCTACGCCACCCCGACCCAGCAGCTCGTGCAGCAGCGGGCCGCGCTGCAGGGCGAGTTCGACGTCGAGGAGGCGTGATGACCGCAAAGATGACCATGGCGCAGGCGATCAACAGTGCGTTGCGGGATGCCATGACCGCGGACGAGTCGGTGGTCGTGTTCGGCGAGGATGTCGGTCCGCTGGGTGGTGTCTTCCGCGTGACGGAGGGCCTGACGCGCGACTTCGGTGAGGACCGCTGTTTCGACACTCCGCTTGCCGAGTCGGGCATCGTGGGGATGGCCGCCGGGATGGCCATGAACGGCATGCGTCCGGTTGTCGAGATGCAGTTCGACGCCTTCGCCTACCCGGCGTTCGAACAGATCGTCAGTCACGTAGCGAAGTTCGGCAATCGGACGCGGGGCACGCTCCGACTGCCGATGGTCATCCGGATTCCGTATGCCGGTGGGATCGGCGGTGTCGAGCACCATTGCGACTCGTCGGAGGCCTACTACGCCCATACCGCGGGCCTGACGGTCGTCGCCCCGGCCGACAACACCGATGCCTACGCGCTGCTTCGTGCCGCGATCGAGTGGCCCGACCCGGTCGTGTACCTGGAGCCGAAGCGTCACTACTTCAGCAACGAAGAGGTCGATCTCGCCGCGGCCGATTCGACGATCGGCCGCGCGGCCGTGGTGCGCAAGGGCCGGGACGCCACGCTGATCGCCTACGGCCCCTCGGTTCCTGTCGCGCTCGCCGCAGCGGAGGAAGCGGCCACCGAGGGTCGTGACCTCGGCGTCGTGGACCTGCGGTCCATCGTGCCGTTCGACGACGACACCGTGTGCGAGCAGGTCAAGCACACGGGCCGAGCCGTGGTGGTGGCCGAGGCGCCGGGCTTCGCGTCGGTCGCCTCGGAGATCGCGGCGCGCGTGACGGAGCGCTGCTTCCACTATCTGGAAGCGCCGGTTCGGCGGGTCACCGGCTTCGACATTCCCTATCCCGCGCCGAAACTCGAGCATTTTCACCTGCCGGACACCGCACGGATTCTCGATGCGGTCGACGAGCTTCAGTGGGAGGAGCAGCCGTGAGCGAAGAAGTGTTCACCTTGCCCGACCTCGGTGAGGGATTGACCGAGGCGACGTTGCTGCGGTGGCTCGTGACGGTGGGCGACGTCGTCGCCGTCGACGCCCCGGTGGCGGAGGTCGAGACGGCGAAGGCTTCGGTCGAGGTTCCCTCACCGTTCGAAGGTCGGATCACGCAGCTGCACGGCGACGAGGGCGTGGCGGTGCAGGTCGGCCAGCCGCTGATCACGGTCGACGTCCCGTCCACCGTCGGCGAAGCCGACTCGGCGGACGCGGACCGGTACGTGGAGGAAGAGCGCGCCGGGTCGGGCAATGTGCTCATCGGCTACGGCACCGGCAACGGCCCCGGACGACGTCGCCGTACCGCGAAGAAACGTGAACCCGCCCCGCAACCGTCAGCGCCCGCTGATGCGGGCGCACAGGCGTCAACGGCCGCAGCGGCCCCGCCGCGGCGACCTGTGCAGTCGCCGATCGTGCGCAAGCTTGCTCGCGAGCGCGGTGTCGATCTGAGCACAGTGGCCGGGAGCGGTCCCGGCGGACTGATCACGCGCAGCGACGTCGAGGCGGCGGGCCGGCCGACCGAACCGGCGGCTTCTCAGGCAGCGTCGCACGCTGCACGCGTCGATGCGGACACCGACGGCCGGACAGGGCTCCCGATCCATGCGCGAGTGCCGCTGACCGGGCTACGCAAGGCAGTCGCAGACACGCTGAGCCGGAGCCGCAGCGAGATACCGGAAGCGACCACGTGGGTGGACGTGGACGCCACGGAGCTGCTCGAACTGCGCCGGACACTCGGCCACCCGGAACCGGCGCCGGGCATCCTCGCCATGGTGGCGCGCTTCGTCGTCGCAGGCCTGACCCGATTCCCGGAACTGAACTCGCGAGTGGACACCGAGCGCCAGGAGATCACCCACTTCGACGGGATCAATCTCGGGCTGGCCGCACAGACCGACCGCGGACTGATGGTCCCGGCCGTCCGCAACGCGCACCGCCTCGGCATGCGGGGACTCGACACCGAGATCCGGCGACTCACGACAGCGGCCCGCGACGGGACGGTGCAGCCCGACGAGCTCACAACCAGCTCCTTCACGCTCAACAACTACGGCGTGCTCGGCGTGGACGGCAGCGCGGCGATCATCAACCATCCCGAGGTAGCCATCCTCGGGATGGGACGGATCATCCGCCGGCCATGGGTCGTCGACGACGAGGTGGTACCGCGCAGCATCCTGCAGCTGTCACTCGCTTTCGACCACCGCGTCTGCGACGGCGGCACCGCAGGCGGATTCCTCGGCTTCGTCGCCGACGCCATCGAATCACCGGTGTCCGCGCTGGCCGAGCTGTGAGTGCTGAATCCGGGGCCGTCATCCGGGGCCATCGGGCCGGTGTGAAGAGTCCGGTGGCCGGATCCGCACGGTCACCGCAGCGGGTACCGCGCCTTCAGCGTCGAGCCCGCTTCGGTGCTGGTGTGAAACGCGATCGAGTTCCGTCGAGCTGATGTCGGACCAGCCGATGAACATCCCGAGAACCGACTACACCGGAGGTGGCAATCCATGACCGGAACGTTGCCGTGGGACGGCGAGATGACCTGTGTGCGCCACGATGAGCGCACGGGTGCGAGCTTCGTCATCGCCCTGCACTCGACCACTCTGGGCCCGGCCGCGGGCGGAACGCGTGCCATGGCCTACCCGTCGCTGGACGAGGCGGTCACGGATGCGCGCCGGTTGGCTCGCGCGATGTCGTTGAAGATGGCCGCCGCTGATTTGCCGATAGGCGGCGGAAAGTCGGTGATTATGTTGCCGACACCGCGCGCGCAGCTCGATGACCGCCGCTGGCGGGAAATCCTGTCGGTCCACGCGCACAACCTCGAACTGCTCAACGGTTCCTACTGGACCGGCCCCGACGTCGGAACCGGTTCGGAGGACATGGACGTGCTGGCGCGTACCACGAGGTTCGCGTTCGGCCGGTCCGTCGCGGCTGGGGGCCCGGGTTCGAGCGCGGAAGCCACGGCGCAGGGCGTGTTCTCGGCGATCCGGGCGTCCGTCCGGGAGGTGGGAGAGCCGGGACTGGACGGGTTGCGAATTCTCGTTCAGGGGCTCGGCGCTGTCGGCTCGCGGGTGGCCACCCTGGTCGCAGAGGCCGGTGCACGGTTGCTCGTCACCGACGTCGACGAAGCGAGGTGCGGACCCCATGTGGCGGCGGGAGCAAGGATCGTTCCGGCTGAAGAAGTCACCCGGACGGAATGCGACGTGTTTGCCCCGTGCGCCACCGGCGGTGTGATCGACACCGACATCGCCACGATGCTCCCGGCCCGTGTGGTGGCAGGTGCCGCGAACAACATCCTGGCCACCGACGGGGCCGAAAGGGTGCTGCACGACCGGGGCATCATCGTGGCTCCGGACTTCGTCGCCAACGGCGGCGGCGCGCTCCACCTGATCGGCCGTGAGGTACTCGGTTGGTCGGAATCCGACGTTCTGGCGCGCACCGTCCTCATCGAAAAGGCGCTCGACGAGGTATTCACCTCGGCCCGCAAACAGCGAATCACCCCACTGCAGGCGGCGACGGCCGGAGCTGTTGAACGCATTCAGGCTTGACGCGTGCGATCGGGAAGCGGATCGGGCCGATCCGCTCGACGCGCCATTCGCAGGCGATCTGTCGACAACCCGTCCGACACATGTCGAGGGCGCCTCGTGGAACTTGGCTGGTAATGCTTCAGCCGGGCTGTCCCACTGTTGGCCGCAGGTGCAACGCGAGGGAGCGATGAACACGTCCCATGCCGCCGATGCTTCGACCAGGAATGACTGGCACGTCTCACCCGGCGTCCCTGATCACAGGCCCTCGGTGAGAATCAGTTCGAATTCGTCTCTGGTGGCGGCCAGATGTCGGGTCATTTCCGCCGCTGCCCTGTCCGGGTCGCGCTCCCGGATCGCGGCGAGCACGAGCGCGTGTCCCTCTACACAGGACTCCTTGAGGAACTGGAAGCCCAAGAGGTCGACCGGCGCGAACATCTTGACCCTGGCATCCTCCACGGCCACCGCGAGTTCATGGTTCCCGGAAGCGCGTGCGACAGCGAGGTGGAACGCCGTGTCCGCGTCGCGGGAGTCGTGCAGTGCCTCCGACGCCTCGAGTTCGGCCTGCGCCTGTTCCATCGCGGCGAGCTCCTCGTCACTGCGCCGTTCGGCGGCGAATCGTGCCGCGGCGCTGTCGATCACCGCGCGGAATTCGAGGAGCGCCACGATGTCGTCCGCCCGCTCGCGGATGTCCTGGCGGATCCGCCACGCTTCCATCATCGAGGCCTGCACGAACGCTCCACCGTGGGAACCTCGGCGAATGGTGATCTGTCCACTGCCTTCCAATACCCGCAGCGCCTGCCGCAGCGTGTCCCTCGCGACGCCGAGCTGGTCGGCCAGCTGCCGCTCCGGGGGAAGGCGATCACCGGGCCGGATCCGTCCCAGCGTCATCTCCCTTCGGAGGTGATCGACGATGGCCTGGTAACCGGAAATCGCCCGTGGGGGCGCGGACGCGGCCGAGGTCTCCGACGCGGCTGCGCTGCCCGATGTGACGGAGGCGTCACCGGACCGCTTGCTCATCACGCTCGCACCTCGATCGGAACTAGAGGGGAAGACCGGGCGCGTCGGTTCCCACGATCCTCTTGCCGACGAAGAACTCTAGCAGTTCAGCGTCGCTGTGCCCGCCGATGCCGGAGCTGCCGAAGAAGCTCTGTGCCGAGTGCGGCGACATGTCCAGCACGCTCGTGCCGTTGACCTTTACCTCGCCGGCGACGAGCGCGGCGCCGAGCGAGCTCGCCTCATCGATGTCGTCGGAGAAGACGTATCCGGCGAGCCCCACCTGGCCGGAGTTCGCACGGCGCACCGCATCCTCCACCGCGTCGAAGGCTTCGACCGAGAGTAGGGGGCCGAAGATCTCCGAGTCCGGCTCGATGTCGTCGCCGACGGCGAGCGTGGGAGGAAAGAAGAAGCCTTCGTCGGGCGTCGTTCCCACCTCGATGATCGTGGCGCCGCGAGCGGCGAGGCCATCCCGCTGCGTGGTCAGCTCCAGTCGCCGCCCCTCGAAGGCGACCGGTCCGAGCGTCGTCGTGTCGTCGAGGCTCGAGCCGATTCGCAGGGTGGCGAGCTCGGTGCGCAGCACCTCTACGAGACGATCGTGCACCGTGCTTGCGGCCAGGACCCGCCGCGGCGCCTCGCACCACTGACCGGAGAGCTTCATGGCGCCGGCCACGAGCGCCCGCGCTGTGGCCTCGATGTCGGCGTCCGGTAACACGATCGCCGGGTTGTTCGAACCGAGCTCGAGACGCAGTCTGGCGAAGCGGGGTGCCGCGGCGGCTGCGATCGCACGGCCGGTCGGAGTGGCGCCCGTCATCGAGATCGCGGCGATCCGCCGGTCTTCGACGAGCTGGGCGCCCGCCTCCGCTCCGCCGAGGACCAGGTTCACGACGCCTTCGGGAAGACCGGCCTCGGCCGCCGCCTCCGCGACGAGTAGTGCGCTCCACGGCGAGGCCGGTGACGGTTTCATGACGGCGCTCGCACCCGCCGCGAGCGCGAACCCGAGCTTCTTGACGGCCATCGCCGACGGCGCGTTCCACGGCATCAGCAGGGCGGCGGGCCCCCATGGCACGCGGTGGATGCGCACGTCCCGGTCGTCGGCCGGTACGGCTTCGGCGTCACCGAGCGCGAGTGCACGGTCCGCGGCGGAGCGCACGGTGTCGCCGTTGCTGGAGGCGAACAGCCGGGTCACCGAGATCGGCACACCCGAGTTGAGCGCGTCGAGGCGGGCGATCTCGCCGGCGCGGGCGTCGAGGCCGTCGGCGAGGGCGTGTAGCAACGGCGCGCGTCGCTCGGCGCCGAGCGACGACCAGCGGCCGTCGGCGTGGGCACCGGTCGCGGCAGCCACGGCCCGGTCGATCTGCTCGCTCGACGACGATCGGCTGGAGGCGAGTTCGGCGCCGGTGTTCGGGTCACGCAGCGAGGCGCCGTCGGCGATGTGGCTCTGCTCGGCGCGGCCGTTGATCCAGGTGGACGGTGCGGGAAAGGGCATGCTCGTCAGATCCGATCGAAATAGCGTTGCAGGTCCCATTGCGTCACCGTGGATTGGTAGACGCGCCACTCGAGCTCGGCGAGGTGGCGGAAATGCGAGGTGCTGTCCTCACCGATGAGCCGACGGACGAAGTCGGACGTCGCAAACATTCCTGCGGCCTCCGCGAGCTGCGTGGGCATGGCTGCGTCGACGTCGCCGTCGTAGGCGTTGCCCACCGTCATCGCGGGAGGCTTTACCGAACGCTCGATGCCGTCGCGCGCGGAGGCCAGCACACCGCCCAGCGTCAGGTAGGGGTTGGTGTCGGCGCCGGGTATCCGGTACTCGAAACGCAAGGCGGCCGACGTGTGCCCGACGATCCGTGCCGAGACCGAGCGGTTCTGTACCGCCCATGTCCGGCCGTAGCCCGCGATCTCCTGCGAATGGGTGCGCCGGTAGGAGTTGATGGTCGGCGCGTACCAGACCATGAACGCGGGAGTGTGTTCGAGCACCCCGGCGACGGCCGAGCGCAGTGTGTCGCTCATGTGGTGCTCGGCATCCGGGTCCCAGAAGACGGACTGGCCCGCGTCGTCGCGCAACGACAGGTGCACGTGGCAGGACGAGCCGGGCTGGTCGTTGAGCGGGCGTGCCATGAATGTCACCGACAGCCCTGCTGCCACCGCGCTGTCGCGCACGGCGAGTTTGTAGAGGGCGTGCCGGTCGGCCATCT
This sequence comes from Prauserella salsuginis, assembly GCF_024648885.1. Lineage (GTDB taxonomy): Bacteria > Actinomycetota > Actinomycetes > Mycobacteriales > Pseudonocardiaceae > Prauserella > Prauserella salsuginis. The sequence goes on from NZ_JANBBF010000012.1 coordinate 192,963, forward strand.
CGAGTGGATCCCCGTAGGCGAAGGTCATTTCCCACTGCCCGGTTCCCCATTCGGACTGCCCTGCCTCCATCTCGATGCCGCTTTCTCGCAGGTTGCGCCGCAGCTTCTGAAAGAAGGGCTCGTAACCGTTTCCCTCGTGGATGGTGAAATCGCTCGGGGTGAGCGTCGTGGGGTCGAGGTCCTCCCGAAAGCTGCTCTTGCGCAGCGCACGAGGGTTGTTCGCGAACAGGTAGAACTCCAGCTCCGTACCCGTCTGCGGCGAGTAGCCCATGCTCCGATATCGGGCGAGTTCTTTCTTGAGCATCACGCGCGGTGAGATCTCGAGCGGCTCGCCGGTTCCGGGCCATACGGGGTCTGCCATGCAGATGGCGACACCGTCGAGCCACGCGGCTCTGCGCAGCGTGCCGACGTCGGGGACGAGCGCCACGTCGGGTGCACCGTTGTGCATGCTGCAGACGGCGAGGACGCCTGCTCCGATGAGGTCGAAGGACTGCTCGACGTCCCAGGCCCATGCACAGGTGCAGATCTCGATGCCGCACTCGAGGATGCTGGGCAGGCGCTCTGCGGGAATCCGCCGTCCTACCAGGCGGCCCTGTAGGTCCGGGGTCGCGACGATCACCGTGTGGATGCCCGCTCGGTCGAGCTGGGACGGGTCGAGGAGATACGTCATCGCGTCAACCACCCGCCGTCCACCGGCAACTCGATGCCGTCGATCCAGGCCGCCTCGTCGGAGAGCAGCCACGAGACAGCCGACGCCACGTCGGCAGGCGTTCCGACCCGGTTCACGAGGAGGCGCTGTCCCATGAACTCCATGGCCTCGGGGCTCGTGACGTCCTCATAGGAGAAGAAGTCCGTCGCGATGGGTCCCGGCGCGACGCAGTTGACGCGGATGTTCTGGGCAGCGAGCTCGACGGCGAGTGCCTTGGTGAGCATGGGTACGCCGCCCTTGCTCGCGTTGTAGTGCGGCTGCGCGGTGCTGCCGCTGGTCACGACGACGGAAGCCTCGACGGTGGAGAGGTTGACGATCGCGCCGCCGCCCGCGGCGCCGAGGCGCGGCGCCAGTTCCTGCGCGACCAGGAACTGGCCCTTGAGGTTGACGTCGAGCACCAGGTCCCAGGCGTCCTCGGTGAGGTCACTCAATGAGTGTGGCGTTACCAGGCCGGCGTTGTTGACGAGCAGGTTGAGCGAACCCCATGCCTCGACGGCGGCCTCGGCGGCGGCCCGGATGTCGGAGCGCACGCGCACGTCGACGATGGCTGAGAGCGCCGTGCCGTCCTTGGCCTCGACGAGGTCGGCGGTCTCCCTTGCAGCATCGCCGTTGACGTCGGTTGCCATGACTCGGGCACCCTCGCCCGCCAGGCGGAGTGCGGTCTCTCGGCCGATACCGCCGCCTGCGCCGGTGATGAAAACCGATCGCCCTGCATGTCGTTTGCTCATCGTGTGACCTCCTGTGTGTCGTCGTCGCGGGTGGACTGCGCCGTCGCGGCCGCGGTGCGGGCGAGCCAATCGAAAATCGGGTCTCCACCGAAGGTCTCGGGATGCCACTGCACCCCGATCGCGGACGTTCCCGCGACCTCGATGGCCTCGGGAGTCCCGTCCGGCGCATGCCCGACGACGGTCACACCGTCGCCGGGGTGCTCGACCGCCTGGTGATGGAAGGAGTTCACCTTGGTGCGTGTGCCGTAGACAGCCGCGTGCGTGCTGCCCTCGGTGAACTCCACGTCGTGCACCCGATGCGCACGCGGATAGGCATACGAGCCGTGCGATTCGCCCTCGCCGATTTCGAGATGCTGCTGCAGCGTGCCCCCGAGCGCCACATTGAGAATCTGCTGGCCGCGGCAGACTCCGAGAACGGGAATGTCCCGCTCCAGCGCCGCGACGACGAGGTCGATCTCGAACTGGTCGCAGGCCGGGTCTACGACCGTCGTGAAAGGACCTGGCGACTGGCCGTACCGGCGCGGGTCGACGTCGTCCCCGCCGACCAGGACGAGCCCGTCGATGCGCGCGACGAGCGCCCTAGCGTCGCCGTCGAGTGGCAGGTGCACCGCGAGCGCACCCGCACCCTGCACCGACGTGGCGAACTCGGCGAAGTAGACGTCGATGGGCGCATCGGCGAACCCCTGTGGAGCTGCCATGATCGTCGCGCGCTTCCGGCGGCCGGTCAGCCCGATGAGTGGGCTTGCCGCAGTGGGAGCGACGTACCGAGTCAGAGTCATTGGATCGAGTTCCCGTGTCATTCGCGTCTCTAGTGGTCCAGTTTTTGTGTGATCAGGGTGAAAGCCTCCGGGTTTCGTGACCGCGCCAGTAGGGCCTGCACCATGCCGAGAGCCGGCGCCAGGATGACGACCGCGAGCAGCACATAGCTCACGGCGCCCCAGGTGGGGTTGCCCGCCGCGTCGACGTCGCCGACGAGTAGCGGGAAGTTGCTGCCGATCAGCCACGCGGCCACGCCGAGGCCCACCAGTCCGGCGAGCGGCGCCACATACCCCTCCCACGGGTTGGCCGGGATCGCAGTGCGCGCGAAAAAGGTGACGACCGCGAGGCAAGTGACCGTCATGAGCACGACGATGGAGAGCGTTCCGATCCCGGCAAACCAGGTGAACACCGTTTCGGGTTCCAATCCGGCGACCGTGTCGAGCACGATCACGACGGTGGCGATACCGATTTGCAGCAGCGAGGCCCGGTGCGGCGAACGGTGCCGGGGATGCACCTCACCGATGCCAGGCGGCAGTAGCCTTGCGCGGCTCATCGAGTGGAAGTAACGGGTCAGAACGTTGTGCAGCGAGAGAACGGCCGCGAACATGCTGGCGATCAGTAGCGCCCCGACCGCGGCCGAGCCGACTTGGCCTAGGTAGCGGTCGGTGACCCTGGCAACGAGCGTGGCCGGGTCGGCGCCCACGACCTCCGTCAGTCGGGACTGGCCGACACCCATCACGATCGCCCAGGCGGCCAACGCGTAGAAGATGCCGATGACCAGTGCGGAGCCGTAGGTGGCTCGCGGGATCGTGCGGTCGGGGTCGCGTACCTCGCTGCGGTAGACGACCGTCGACTCGAAGCCGATGAAACCCGCTATCGCGAACATGAGCGCGAGAGCCGGAGACCCCGAAAGGATGTTCTCGAGCGAGAACGGACTCAAGGACAATCCCTCGGCACCGCCCGTCATCATGATCGATGCCGCCAGCGCGAGGACGGTCGCCATCTCGGCGATCAGCGCCACGAGCAGCACGCGTGAGCTCAGTTCGATGTGCCGGTAGCCGAGCACGGCGACGACGGCAACGCAGGCGAGAGTGACGATCCACCAGGGGACGTCGGGGCCGCCGAGTAACACGATGCTCGATCTGACGGTCGCACCGAAGTAGGAGAAGACAGCGACCTGGATGGTTGTGTAGCAGAGCACGGCGAGATAGGCCGCGGCGACTCCCGGAACACGTCCGAGGCCGTGCGAGATGTAGGTGAAGAATGCGCCCGCGTGCGGCAGGCGCTTGCTCATGGCCATCAGGCCGACTGAGAACAGCAACAGAATGCCGGTGGCCACCAGGAACATCACCGGCAGACCGGCACCGTTACCGGCCAGGAAGCCGATCGGCATGATGCCGCCGACCACGGTAAGCGGTGCGGCGCACGCGATCACCATGAAGGTCACTGCGTATGGGCCGAGGGTGCCGCTCAGCCGGTCTTCGCCCTGGACGCTCATCGGCGAACCTCCTCAGGGAATGATTTGGCCTAATAACCAGACCATTCGTCCATAGAGAGTGAACACCCACTTGAATGAAGTTGACCTAATCGTTATGTAGTGCCTGCTCGTGATGGCCACCGCTCAGCCGAGGCGCGCCGAACGTGCAGACAGGGCGGACGAACCGCGGTCACTGACGGCCGGTCGCCGGACCGCGGCGTGGAACTCGAGCGGAGCGTCAACCTGTTCATCCGCGCTATGGCAATCGGAGTGATCGTGCGGCCAGCCTTGTGTCGGACGACCAAGCGTGAAACCGGGGAATCGTTCAGGACAAGCGCGTCACCCTCACGCTGGGGGCGTCATCTGAACCGTCACGGGGAAGGGACCGGCTTCGGTGTTAGACCAGCGCCGGTCGGCGTGGTTGGTGTCAGAGCGTAGTAGGCGCTTTCCTGCTCGGCGGGTGTGCGGTAGCCGAGGCGGGGAGTGCAGACGGGCGTTGTTGTACCAGTCGGCCCATTCCATCAGGGCGTATTCAACCTCGGCGAGGGTCTTGAACGGGCCGTGTCGGTTGACGACTTCGGTCTTGAACAACCCGATGATCGACTCCGCCAGGGCGTTGTCGTAAGCGTCGCCGACCGATCCGATCGACGGTCGGATGTCTTCGAGTTCGAGGTGCTCGGCGAACCGGATCGAGGTGTATTGACTGGGTTCAATCGGTCGTTGCAACACCGGGCTGTTCGAGGGAGTGTAACTGTTCTTCGAAAACCTCTGTAGGGGTCTTCCACCCGAGGACCTTCCGCGGCCGGTTGTTGAGAGCGAGAGCAACGGCTTCGAGGTCTTCGGCTGACCATCGCGATAGGTCAGTGCCCTTGGGGAAATATTGGCGTAGCAGGCCGTTGGTGTTCTCGTTTGTTGGCCGTTGCCAGGGTGAGTGCGGATCAGCGAAGAACACTCGTGTGCCCGTCGCAAGAGCGAATGCGGCATGCCCCGACATCTCCTTGCCACGATCCCACGTGATCGTCTCGCGCAACTGCTCTGGCAACGTCGTGATCGAGTCGGCCAGGGCGTTGTTCATCGCGACAGCTCCGTACCCGCCGAGCGAAGGGCCGTTTTTCACCACCGGCATCTCGCCCCACCCGTCTTGTCTCGGCAGATGAACCAGGATGGTCGAGCGACTCGAGCGCTCCACGAGCGTGCCTACCGCGGATCGGTCTGTGCCGATGATCAGATCGCCTTCCCAATGCCCCGGTACCGCGCGGTCATCGGCTTCCGCGGGACGTTTCGAGAGCACGACATCCTCGGTGACATGCCCATATGGTTTGTTCCGTCCGCGTTCGCGCGGCTTGCGCAACGCTCTGCCGGTGCGCAAGTAGGTGACGAGTTCGCGCTTGAGTGCGCCGCGAGATTCGATGAACAGCGCTTGGTAGATCGCCTCGTGGCCGATGCGCATGGACTCATCATCGGGGAAGTCGATCGTCCTCCGATGCGAGATCTGTTCCGGACTCCACGACAACCCCCACCGCCTGTCGGCCCGGTGGGGCTTGTTGAGCTTCGTCCACGGCGGTGTCTCCGGACCTTCCACGGCGCTCCCATCCGGCCGGCGCACCTTCCCCTCGAGACGCTCCGCGACATACTCGCGCAGAGCGCCGTTCGTCGCCAACTTCGCCACCTTGGGGCGCTTCGCGGCCTGTTGCGCCTTCCACTGAGCGACCGTGACACGGTACTCCTGTCTACCTGCACGGGTAGCGGCATTACGACGCAACTCGCGCGAGATCGTCCCGGGATCTCGGCCGATCTGGCGGCCGATCTCTCTGACACCCTTCTCCTGGGCACGAAGGATCGCGATCTCCTCACGCTCGGCGAACGACAGATATCGGCCCGAGGGCTCATCCAGCGAGATCGGCGGCATGCCGCCAGCGTGACGAAACCACCGTGTCCCGACCGGCACCGACACACCGACCTGAAGCGCCGCCTCCGCCGACGTGATACCTGTCGCGATCAGCTGCCAGAACTGTCGCTGGACCGCGCGCGAGGGGTCAGGACGTCCGGGCGAACGCATCGCCGGCCGAAGCGCCCGATCCGCACGCCACTGCCGCCGCACCCGGTCAGGCGCATCGCTGGTCTTCTTCTTGCCCCAGTCTGTCGTCGCCACCCCTGAACACCTCCACGATCAAGGTGTTGCGACGACCAGTTGAACTCGCCTTGACTGCCGGCATCGGAGTGGTGGATCAGCCCCGGCCCGATCGGATGCCCGTTGTGATCGCGTCGCCAGACGGCCATGTTGAGTGCTTTGGACATCAACGCGGTTGTCTTCGTACTTGCGGCGGTCCAGCCGACGATCGCGCGCGAGTACGCGTCGATGATGAAGGCCACGTAGGACCAGCCGGTCCAGGTCGCCACGTAGGTGAAGTCCGCGACCCACACGTGGTTCGGCGCGCAGGCGGTGAAGTCACGATTGAGCTTGTCTCCGGCTCGTATCCCATCCTTGGCGGTGATTGTCGTGCGCTGCTTGTGCCCCTGCACGACCCCGTTGAGCCCCAGTTCTCGCATGATGCGGTCGACGGTGCAGAACGCCACCTCGTGGCCCTGACGGCGCAGATAGCGGGTCATCTTGCGCCGCCCGTACATCTCCTCTGGCTTACCCCGCACGTCGCGCAGGGCGTTCTCTACGTGGGCGTCGGCGACATCTCGCGCCGAGGCAAGCCGATGTCGGGCTTTGCGATAAGTCCTGGGCGCGACCTGCACCCCGTGCGCCGAGAGCGCACGGCAGATCGACTCGACGCCGTAGACCTGGCGATACTCGTCGATGAAGGCGACGATCAGCGGTGTCGCGGGTCGAGTTCCCGCGCGAAGAAAGCCGAGGCCAGCTTCAGAATCTCGTTGGCCTGCTTGAGGTCCCGGACCTCCTTGCGCAGCTTCTGCAACTCGTCACGTTCGGCCGCCGACAGCCCCGCACGTTGCTCATCGCCGGACTGCGAGCCCGCTGCCAGGGCCTTTTTCACCCACACCCGTAGCGATTCGTGGTGCACATCAACCAGCGGAGCAATCGCCCTCGCCGCGGCATACGGGGACTCAAACTCATCCAGCCGTTCCAAGACCAGACGAACGGCCTTCTCACGGACCTCGGGCGGGTAGCGCTTCGACATGATGACGACCATCTTCCCTCAAGACAGGAAGTGGCCCCCAACTCGTGACGGTTCAGTTTGGCGTCGGCGGCGGTGGTAGGTGCATTCGCTTTCAGTGCCACACGAAGCATCTGAGTCGTCACCGGGTCGCCAGCCACGCCCGTCGGTGGCTAGACAGTCGACCGCTCGGCGAGCTGCCAAGGGCCCGCAGGTGCTCGGACATCTGCCGGATCTCGGCGAGGCCGCGTTGGATTCCTTCGTCGTCAGCGGCGCTGGCGTCCATGGCGCCGACACCGAGGTGTGTCCGCAGCGACTCGACCAGAGCGTTGAGTTCCTCAGCGCCCATCACCGCGTCGGTATCCAACGTGAACGGCAGATCCGGCGTTGCGCCGACGCGGGCGGCGCGCCAGGTGCGTTGACACGCTTCTGAACAGAAGTCGGCGTCGACCGACGAGGCGAGACTGCCCGCATTGCTGGCACCCGAGAGTGGCGTCGATCTCGGCCAGGATGTCCGACACGGCTACCCCTGCGGAACCTTCTGCTCGACGACCTCCACCAGCGTGTGTTGGCCATCTTGCGCGCCTTGTCGATGCCGGACTGGATGACCAGTACATAGACGCGGGCGGTATCCGTGACGCCGATGGCGACTGTGCAACTGGTGGGGCTGGGTAGGGCCGAACTGCGCGGCGTCTGCCTTGCTGAGCAGCGAGCACGGGTCGAGCTCGGCGGATGGTGTACCGGTGCCAGCTTCGCCTTCGGATGGCGGGGTAGAGGCTTAGGACGACGCGGCCGGCCTGCTCGGTCCGCCGGCAGTCTCCGGAGTACCGCCCTCGCTGTTGCAACACGAGGTGACGATGGCAGCTCGCCTCGACTTCGCGGTCCACCCCCGCACCCGAGCCCGACGATACCGGCTGCACGGGTTGGACATCGACAACTGACCGGCTGGCTGATTTGGTCGCCGAAGACATCATGCGCCGGATCGACGCCCGAGAATGGCCACCCGGGGCGTGCTTGCCGGTGCGATCAGCGCTGCGCGGCGAGTACGTGCACTGCCGAGGCGATCAAGGACGTGCTGATCACGCCGCTACGCCGCCATGTTCGGCACGTTGGAACGGACCCCAGAAATTGAATCGAATTCAAGACATCCCTTGACGGGGCAGGATGCCGGAATCTAGCCTCAAGTTACTGAATCTGATTCAAGACTTGGAGTGGTGATGGTCGTCAATCGGCGTGGTGAGGCGTCTCGTTCCGCGCTGCTGGCCGCGGGCAAGACCGCGTTCAGCAGCCGTCGGTACGAAGAGGTCTCGATCGTGGACTTGGCGCGCGAGCTCGGCGTGGCGGCCGGCTCGATCAGCTACCACTTCGGTGGCAAGCGGGGCTTCTACTTGGCCGTGCTCGAGGCTGCGGCAGACGAGTTCTGGGGCGATCTGCTGGCGATGCGCGGTCCCGCACTGGACCGGTTGAGTCGCGGTGTCGACAGGTTGCTCGATGAGGCGGTGCAGCAGCCGGCGTCGTTCGAGGCGCTGATCGCTGATGTCGCCGATGCCGAGGTCCGCCAGATTCGGGAGCGGCATCGGGGCCGGCTGGCCGATGCGTTGGCCGTCGAGATGACCGGTTCGAGTTCGTCGGTGGTACTGCGCGCGGCGATCAGCGGGTTTCTGTCTTTCGTCGAGGGGTTGGTGTTGCATTGGCTGCACACCGGCGAGATCACTCGTGTCCAGGTCAAGGATCTGATCATGGGCAACTTCTTCGGTGCCGCGATGAGCGCGTTGCGGGTCGACCCCGATATCGAACTTACCCAGCGAGCCATTGATGCCGCGCTCTCGGATGCGCACGGCTTTGGCCTGTTTGCGGGTTCCTCAGACGTTTTCCATCGAGCCGAAACACCGGAGTGATCACTGATGTCTACAATTCTGCCCACCGGTCCGTCGCGTATCGTCGGCACACCGGTCGCGCGGGCGCTGGCTTGGCTGATCGGGCCGCGGGGATTGCGCGATCAGGCCACTCTGCGCCGCGAGATACAGGGCAAAGTCGTCGTGATCACCGGAGCGTCCTTCGGGGTCGGCGAGGCGACGGCGAAATGGTTTGCCGGTGCCGGTGCACGGGTTGTCCTCGCCGCGCGATCGGTCGATCGGTTGAGGGAGGTTTCCGACGAGATCGCCGCCGCCGGTGGTGAGGCCTATTCGTATCCGCTCGACCTGACAAGCGAGGATTCGGTGCGCGAATTCGCCGATGCGGTTCTGTGTGACTTCGGTGGCGTCGACGTACTGATTCACAACGCGGGCAAGTCGCTGCGGCGCTCGATCCACCTGTCCTACGACCGGCCCAAGGACGTCACCGCCACCACCGGCGCGAACTACCTGGGGCCGATGCGGCTGACTCTGGCACTGCTGCCCGGTATGCGCGAGCGCGGCAGTGGCCATATCGTCAACGTCTCGACGGTCGGCATCATGTTCCCCGTCGCGCCGAAGTGGGGTTTCTACCTGTCGTCGAAGCTGGCCTTCGACTGGTGGATGCGAGCGGTAGGCGCCGAAGCCCGTGCCGACGGCGTCACCTTGACCACCTTCTACGGCGGCCTGCTGCACACCAGGATGAGCGCACCCAGCCGCTGGATGCGGGTGCTGCCGGGGCAGACTTCGCAGGACGCGGCCAAAGTGCTGGCCAAAGCCGTGGTGAACAAGCCGCGCACGATGACCCCGCTCTACGGCTTCCCGTCGGCGATCCTGGTGACGCTGCTGCGGCTGCCGCTGGAAGTGCTGGTGGAACGGATCTTCCGCAATCTCGGTGATACTCAGGCCTCGCTGTCGCGGCTGCGACCCGCCGCCGGTTCGCCACCGGTTGCGTCCGTCGGCGACCAGGCGGAGGTGGCTAGCGGTGCGCGCTGATCTTCGACACGGCCTCCGGCAGTGGGGTTCGGCACTGTCCGCGATCGCGAAGTCGGGAATGCTCGCACCGGTCGGTCCGCGCAAGGCGGCGGCCCTGGCCCGCAGCTTCTACCGATACGGGCCGACCCCGGCGATGTTGCTGGCGGCGACGGCGATCCGCCACCCGGACAAGGTCGCGATCATCGACGACGCCGGGGAGCTGACGTACCGGCAGCTGCAAGGGCGTGCCGAAGCGATCGCGGCCGCGCTGTTCGCGGCCACGCCGACGCCCCCTAGATCAGTGGGCATCCTCTGCCGCAACCATCGCGGGTTCGCCGAGGCGCTGGCCGCGGGCGCACAACTCGGCGCGGAACTGATCTTCATCAACACCGAACTCCCACCGGCGCAGTTGCACGCGATCCTGGCCAGGCACCAGCCCGACGTTCTGATCTACGACGACGAGTACGCTGCCGCCGTCGAGGACGCCTACTATCTGGGGTTGCGGGTGCCGGCCTGGCATGAACCCAGCGCCGAAACCTCTGCGCTGCCCAGCCTCGACGACCTCGCCGCGCGCAGTGGTCCGGCACCGCCGCGGGTGCGTGGCACGGTCAAGCTGACCTTGCTGACCTCGGGAACCACGGGATTGGCCAAGGGAGTGCCGCGCGCGGTCAAGCCCACTGCGATCGTGCTGTTGGCCGTGACGGCGATGGCGATCGTGCGACTACGCACGACGGACCGGGTCTTGGTCGCACCGCCGATGTTCCACGGTTTCGGACTGCTCGCTCTACTCGGCCCGCTGGCCTTGGGCGCGACCGCGATCTGCCGCCGCCGATTCGACGCGCAGACCGCGCTGGACGATATCGCCCGCCACCGGGTCACGGTGGTGATGGCGGTGCCGGTCATGTTGCAGCGAATGTTGGCCGTGCCCGGTCTTACCGACAACGCGTCGGCGCGTTCGGCGCTGCGGATCATGGTCACCGGCGCCGCACCGATCGCACCGGCAACGGTGTCGGCGCTGATCGAGGAATTCGGGCCGATTCTGGTCAACGGCTACGGCTCGACCGAGGCCGGTCTCGTCACGATCGCCACGCCCCAGGACCTCCTCGCCGCACCCGACACGATCGGCCGGACCCTGCTCGGGGTGTCGGTGCGAATCCTGCGCGCCGACCGAACCGAGGCAGCCACCGGCGAGATCGGTGAGATCTTTGTCCGCAGTGGACTGGAGTACGCCGGTTACACCCCCGACGCCGCCGCAACGGTGTCGTCAAAGGAGATCCTCGACGGCCACGTCAGCACCGGGGACCTGGGGCACTTCGACGCCGAAGGCCATCTGTTCATCGATGGTCGTGCCGACGACATGATCGTCTCCGGCGGAGAGAACGTCTTCCCCGGCGAGGTCGAATACCGTCTCGTCGAGCACCCCGATATCACGGACGCCGTCGTGATCGGCGTCGCGGACGCCGAGTTCGGTCAGGTCTTCAACGCGTTCATCGTGCTCGGTTCCGGGGCCGCGACCCCGGCCGATGACGCCCTCAAGCAGCATGTGCGCCAAGCGCTCGAACGCTACAAGGTTCCCAAACGGTTCATCGTGGTCGACGAGATTCCGCGCAACGCAAGCGGCAAGGTTCTGCGGGCGAAACTGCACGCCCCGACCACGCCCTGATCGAGCACTTCGGAAAGGCCGGGCCATGACTACGAAGCCATATCGCGAGCCCTCGATCATCATCATCGGTGCCGGCGTCGCCGGAATCGCCGCCGCGGTGACCTTCAAGAAGGCCGGGTTCGAGGATTTCGTTATCCTGGAGAAAGGATCCGACGTCGGTGGGGTGTGGTTCTGGAATCGCTATCCGGGACTGACTTGCGATGTGCCCTCGCAGGTGTACCAGTTCGGGTTCGCCCCGAAGGCGGACTGGAGCCGGATCTGGGCCACCGGAGCCGAAATCCAGCGTTATCACGCCGACGTTGTCGAGAAGTTCGGATTACGCGAGCACTTGCGCCTGGACAGCGAGGTCACCGACGCGGTATTCGACGGGAACCGCTGGGACGTCACCGTCGCCGATGGCACCCGACACCGCGCGGACTTCGTCATCGCCGCGACCGGCGTACTGCACCATCCGTTCACCCCCGACATCCCGGGGCTGGACGAATTTGCCGGTGCCACGGTTCACACCGCGCGCTGGAACGACTCGATTGTCACCGAGGGCAAGCGGATCGCGGTGATCGGCTCCGGCTCGACCGGCGTGCAGGTCGTGTCGGCACTACAGCCGGACGCGGCGACACTGACCCAGTTCGCCCGCACTCCGCAGTGGGTGCTGTGGGCGCCGATGGGATTGCGACAGTCCTCGCTGGTGACCAAGGTGCTCTTGGCGTCCCCGGCTCTGCGCGATCGGGTCTACGGCCTGTCGCTGTGGGCGTCGGGGATTCTCGCCGACGTCGTCCTGCGTCCGACCTGGCGGCGCAGACTGGTCCAGCGATTCGCGCGCTGGTCGTTGCGCGCGCAGGTCCGCGACCGGAAGCTGCGCGAAACACTGACCCCCGACTATCAGCCACTGTGCAAGCGGCAGGTCGTCTCGGGCACCTACTACCAGGCCATCCAGGCAGCCAATGCGGAACTGGTCACCGAAGGGATCACCGAGATCACCCCGGCCGGTATCCGCACCGCCGACGGGCGTGAGCACGAGATCGACCTGATCGTGTTCGCGACCGGGTTCCACCCGCACAACTACATGCGCCCGATGAACCTACGTGGCCGCGACGGGCTCACCATCGATCAGGCGTGGGAGAAAGGCCCACGCGCCTACCGCATGTCCGCGATCCCCGGTTTCCCGAACCTGTTCACGGTGCTCGGGCCGAATTCGCCGACCGGGTCGATCTCGCTGCAGTACTCCGCCGAACTCACCTCCCGCTACATCACCCGCTGGCTCGAGCGTTTCCGGGCCGGTGAGTTCGACACCGTCGAGGTCACCGAGGATGCCACCACCCGGTTCAACGACGCGGTAGCCGAGGCGATGGGCCCGACCGTGTGGAACACCGGCTGCAACTCCTGGTACTTCACCGAGCAGAACACCATCGACCTGTGGCCCTTCGACCGCAAGACGATGACCGCGATGCTCACAGAACCCGACGACCACGACTTCCTGATCAACCGAAACGCACCCGCGCGCGACTCCGCCGAATCATCGACCCGCTGAATCCAGAATGAGGGCACAAATGTCCAGCAAACCCCGAATCGATCTCACCGGCGTCGTCGTCATCATCACCGGCGGCGGCCGCGGAATCGGCGCCGCCACCGCGCAAGCGTTCAGCGCGCGCGGTGCGCACCTGTGGATCGGCGACATCGACACCGATATCGCCTGCGCCACCGCATCCTGGATCCCGCACTGCCGCAGCGCACGCCTGGACGTGACCAGCGCCGAATCCTGGCGCGAATTCCTCGCCGAAGTCATCGAGGAGGAAGGCCGAATCGACATCCTGGTCAACAACGCCGGGGTCATGCCGCTCGGCGGCTTCATCGAGGAAACCCAGTCCACCACCGATCTCATCCTCGACGTCAACGTGCGCGGTGTCATCAACGGAATGCGCGCGGTGCTGCCCAGCATGGCCGAAGCAGGGCGCGGCCACATTATCAATGTGGCGTCGATGGCCGGGATGATCCCGATTCCGGGCATGGTCACCTACAACGGCTCCAAGTTCGCCGCGCTGGGGCTGTCGCTGGCCGCGCGCCACGAGTACGCGGGCACCGGTGTCACCGTGACCGCAGTGCTGCCCTGCGCAGTGCGCACGGAACTGTCCTCGGGCGCGACCCTGGGCAAGGGCATGCCGACGGTCGATCCCGAAGACGTGGCGCGTGCCGTCGTCGACAGCGTGCGGCGCAGGCCCGAACAGGTCTCGGTCCCAGGCTGGGTAGCGCCCGGCTGGTCACTCGTGCGGGCACTGGTTCCCCGATTCATCGAGAACGCCCTACGCCGCCTCGTCGACGACCGGCGTGCACTGAACGGGATCGACCCCGAGGGCCGACGTGCCTACCTCGACCGCATCGAACGTCATGCCCGCGAACACACCGCCACCGCCGAGACCACCTCCAAGCGCCCGCTAGCCCGCAAGACCGGCCTTCGATGACCACCCGGGCTCTGGTAATCGGCTGCGGCGGCACGATCGGCAGGGCGTGGACCATCGCGGCCTTGTACGCGCTGTCCGAACAACTCCAGTGGGATCCGCGCACCGCCGACCTGTTGCAGGGAACCTCTGCAGGCGCCGAACTGGTGACCATGCTCGCCAGTGGCGTCGCGGTCGACGAACTAGTGGCTATGCAGCAGGGCAACGCCGATGACCCACGGCTGCGCTCCCACCACGCCGACACACCGCCGAGCTTGCCGCCCCTACCGCTCCCCCGACCGCTCAACCCGCGGCTGCTGCGCTCGCAGCGTGGGCTGGCCGCACTGGCCGGGATCGCTCCGATCGGCCGCGGCGACCCGAGCTGGCTGGCGCGCCTGGCCGACGGTTTCACCGCGGGCCGGGACTGGCTCGACCACTCTGCCGCTCGAATGGTCGCCTTCGACATCGATTCCGGAGAACGGGTCGCGTTCGGCGCTCCCGGTGCGCCCGCTGTATCACCGGCGACCGCATTGCAGGCATCCTGGTCGGTCCCGGGCTGGATGCCGCCGGTCACCGCGCACGGCCGCACCTACATCGACGGCGGTGCGGCCTCGACCGTCTCGCTCGACCTGCTCGCCGACGACGACTTCGACGAGATCTACCTCATCGCCCCGATGGCCTCACCGGACCGAGCCCGCATCCCTGGCCTCGGCGGGTTCCTCGAAGACCGCTGTCTGCGCCGGCCGATGACCGGCATCCTCGCCGCCGAGATCGCTACCGTCACCGCCCGCGGGACACGCGTGATCACGATCTGCCCTGGCATCGCAGACCTGGCGAACCTGCCGCCGAACTTCATGCACCGCAAGCGGCAGCACCAGGCGTTCACCCACTCGAGCCGCACCGCCCACGACACTGTCGCCGCCGCACTGGCGACCGGTACCGGCTGAAGCCATCCTTCGACTTCACCTTGATCAGGAACGCCACACATCGGATTCTCAAACAAGAATCCTTCAAAAGGAGACGAGATGTCGACCGACACCAAGTCGCCGCTGCGGCGCAACCGCGGCGTCCGTGGCCGCACACCACGGACGCTGGCCGTGCTCAGCGTCGCAGTCCTCGCGATCGCCACGACGCTGAGCACCGCCGGCCCCGCAGCATCGGCACCGGACGCCGGGGTGTCATCGGTTTCGTCGCCGGACACTGATTTCTACCTGCCGCCCAGCCCGCTGCCCGAAGGAGCTCCCGGGACGATCCTGCGCAGCGAACGCTTTCCCCTCGCTCTGGCCTTGCCCGGAGTCGACGGACAGGTCCCGGCGAACGCGACGCGGATCATGTACCGCAGCGCCGACACCCACGGCACTCCCACCGCAGTGACCGGCACCTACCTCGAACCCACCCTGCCCTGGAACGGCCCCGGCCCTCGCCCGCTCATCGCAGTGGCTCCCGGCACGCAGGGGCAAGGCGACCAATGTGCACCGTCGAAAGGGTTCGCCGAACTGGTGCACTACAACCCCCCGCTCGACGGGTGGTTCAGCTACGAGACGAGCACCGCCTATTCCCTGCTGGCACGCGGGATGGCCGTGGTGATGACCGACTATCACGGACTCGGCACCCCCGCGATGCACGACTATGTCAACCGCCTCGCCGAAGCGCACGCGGTACTCGACTCGATCCGCGCCGTGGAGGCGCTGACCGGAATCACCCGTTCCAGTGCGATCTTCGGCTACTCCCAAGGTGGTGGCGCCGCCGCTGCGGCGGCCGAACTGCAGCGCTCCTACGCTCCTGAACTCGACGTGCGTGGCACCTACGCCGGTGCCCCACCCGCGGATCTCCGCGCGGCGATGGCCAGCCCAGCGGTCAACGGGGCCGTGCCCGGCGTGATCGGTGGCACCGCACCAGGCCTGCTCGGCTACGCACTCAACGGCTTCGCCGCCGACTACCCCGAGGTCAGGCCGGTCATCGACGCGGCCCTCAATCCGGCAGGCAAGACGATGGCGGCGGACGTGGCGGACACCTGTATCGCCGAGACAGTCAGCCGCACCATGTTCCGTCCGGTCACCTTGTTCACCACCGGCGGCCGCACCCCAGCCGAGATCGTCGACAGCTCACCGGAACTGACCGCCGTCGTCGATCAGCAACGCATCGGCCGACTCACCCCCAACGCCCCGGTACTGATCGCCGGCAGCACCAACGACGACGTCGTGCCATACCCCCAGGTTCGCCAGCTCGCCGCCGACTGGTGCGCGCACGGCGCCACCGTGCAGCTCGAACAAACCACCTGGCTGCCACCGCTGCTGCCCAGCACCGGCACCGGCCACATCCTGGAATTCCTCGCCGCCACCGCCAGCGCCCACGACTGGCTCGCCCAACGCCTCGCCGGCAAGCCGGCACCCAGCAACTGCTCCGCACTGCCGTGAAGTCCGGCGGAGACGTCGTATGACCGGCACTTTCCAGACGGTTGAACGAGGTTGAAGCGGTCATGGACGTAAGGCCGCTTCGACTATGCCGGCTTTCCGAAATGGTCGTCCGCGGAAGCCCCGCTCACTCTTCGCTGACTGGTACGACGTCGTCTGTGCGGGCCCATGGGAACAACCTCCTCCGTAGGCCCGCACTCTCCGCGGCAGCCTGCGACTACCTGGTGAGCCGCACAACGGCGAGGTCGGGTTCGCCGTCGTAGTCGGCCAGCTCGAAGTCGGTCTCCGGGGCTGCCGAGGATCCCGGTGTAGCAAGCCTCGCACCTAGCGTTCACCGCACCGGTGAAACGCCGGCGCGGGAGCATTCCGGCCGAGCAACGCAGGGTGTGGTCATGCCGTTCGCCGCCACGTTCTTGTCCGGATGCCAGGTGGTCGCAGCGCTGTATTGCGACGAGCCACTGGTCGACGCGCGCACTGCCTGTTCCTGCCGGATGCCTTTTCCGTTGCGCCGGTGCGGTATCCAGTACCGCACGGTGGCTGCTGAGACGTCCGGTGCCCGGTCCGGCCCGCACGTGCTGCGAGCTTGAGGCTCCCGAACAGCAACACGTGGAGAATCTAGTATTCTCCACGCCAGAATCAGTACGCTGGGAGGTTCGATGGCGACGGAGATGAAACAGCCCCCGCCTTACGCCATCGCCAGTGTTGATCACGCGTTGAGGCTTGCGACGATCCTCCAGCTCGAAGGAAGCCTGAGCGTGGCCGACGCGGCTGCCCGCCTGGGTGTCGCGCGATCGACCGCCCACCGGCTGCTCGCGATGCTCGTTTACCGGGACTTCGCAGTGCAGGACGACACGAAGGTCTATCGTGCGGGTCCTGTCCTGGAACTCGGCTCGCATTCGCACTCGACGGTGTCGCTGTTGCGGCGGGCGGCGTTGCCGCAGCTGCGCGAGCTGGTCGACAGGCTGGGGGAGTCGGTGAACCTGACGGTGCGCACCGGTGACACCGCTCGGTTCATCGCCTGCGTCGAGTGCCAGCAGGCCCTGAGGGTGGGTTCCCGGGAGGGCATGGTTTTCCCCGCGCACCAGACCACCGCGGGACTGCTGCTGCTCGCCGAGCTCACCGACGAGGAACTCGATTCCGTCTACGCCGGAGCGGGGCACGGCGAGGTACCCGCGATGGACGAGCTGCGCCGGGAGCTGGCAAAGGTCCGCCGCAACGGATTTGCGCTCAACCAGGGCCGTTCGGAGCGCGGAGTCGTCGCCGTCGGCGTGCCCGTTCGCTCTCCGGACGGCGCAGCGCTCGCGGGGGTGTCGGTGTCGATGCCGAGCGTGCGGTACGACCGGCGGCGGTTGCGCGCGATCGTCGCGGACCTCTCCTCGGCCGTGCGTGCGCTGGAAGCGGACCTGCACGAGCAGCTACGGGTACAACGCCAGGAGTCGGCGCATCGTCAGTGAGGCGTCGGGTCGGTTCAGCGTTCGCAGGCCCTCGTGGTAGTTCTTTACAGCAGAACTCTCTGTTCCTCAGTGCGTAACCGCCGGAGGATGGACCGAGCCATCCGGTAGTTCGTAGGCAGCACTGCGGCCCCTTCACTCGGGGTTCCGCGGGGTTGGATGCCAGGAGGAGTTCAGTCCAGTGCAGTTCTATCTTGACGGCTACAAGCCGGGGGATCCGTTCGTCGAGGAGCCCCATCCGTCGGTGGCCAAGCGCCTGTCGGGCCTGCCGGAGGAAGCTGATGTGGTGATCATCGGCTGTGGTCCTGCCGGGTTGGTGCTGGCGGCTCAACTGGCCCAGTTCCCCGAGCTGCGCACGGTGATCGTCGACCGACGGGACGGACCGCTCGAGGTGGGCCAAGCGGACGGGGTCGCCTGCCGCACGGTGGAGATGTTCGAGGCGTTCGGGCTGGCCGACCGGTTGGTCCACGAGGGGTACCAGGTCAACGAGGTGACGTTCTGGCGGCCGGACCCCGAGCGCAGCGGGTCGATCGTGCGCACCGGCCGGGTCGACGACGTGGAGGAGGGCATCTCCGAGATGCCGCACATGATCGTCAACCAGGCTCGGATGCTGGCCTACCTGCGTGAGCACATGCGCCGGTCGGCTGCCCGCGCCGAGCCGTTCTACGGGCTGCACGTGACCGACGTGCGTGTCGACACCGCCGACGCCGATGAGCACCCGGTCACAGTCGAGCTGCAGCACGTCGAGAATCTCGAGCCGACCGGTGAGACGTCGACGATCCGCGCGAAATACGTGGTCGGTTGTGACGGTTCGCGCAGCGGGACCCGGGAAGCCATCGGGCGCCGCCTCGAGGGCGATGCCACCGACAGCTCCTGGGGTGTGCTGGACGTCCTCGCCGTGACCGATTTCCCCGATATCCGGCTCAAGTCGGCCATCCACTCCGAGCAGGGCAGCATCCTGATCATTCCGCGAGAAGGTGGGTACCTGGTCCGGCTCTACATCGAGCTCGACAACGACCGCGACGGCGAGATGCTGCGCAATCGCAGCGCGACGCCGGAGAAACTCGCCGCGGTCGCCAACCGGATCCTGCACCCGTACTCGATCGACGTGAAGCACGTCGGCTGGTGTGCGGTCTACGAGATCGGCCAGCGACTCTGCGACCGGTTCGACGACGTCCCCGACGGCGAATCCGACACCCGTCTGCCGCGGGTGTTCATCGCCGGCGACGCCTGCCACACGCACAGTGCGAAGGCAGGGCAGGGCATGAACGTGTCGATGGCCGACGCCTGGAACCTCGGGTGGAAGCTGGGGACGGTGCTGCGCGGGACGTCACCCGCCGAGGTGTTGCGCACCTACTCCGAGGAGCGGCAGCGGGTTGCTCAGCAGCTCATCGATTTCGACCGAGAGTTCGCGGCGTTGTTCAGCGCCCACTCGGATGACGGCGAGGGCGGAGCGGACCCGGAGCGTTTCCAGCGCTATTTCCGAGAGCAGGGCCGGTTCACCGCCGGGGTCGCGGTGCGCTACGGGCCGTCCATCCTCACCGCGGCATCACCTCACCAGAGCTTGGCGGACGGGTTCTCGCTGGGAATGCGGTTCCACTCGGCGCCGGTCATCCGGCTGGCCGACGCCAAGCCCGTGCACCTCGGGCACGCGGCCCGTGCCGACGGTGCGTGGCGCCTCTACGTGTTCGCCGACCGGGCACACCCGGCCAGCTCCGACTCACGGCTGCGGGATGTAGCCGGGTTCTTGGCCTCGGCGAAATCGCCGATCACCCGGTTCACGCCGCCCGGCGCCGACCCCGACTCGGTGATCGATGTCCGTGCCGTGCTGCAGCAAGGGCATCGCGACGTCACCGTCGACGATCTGCCGCCGGTTTTCCTGCCCCGCAAGGGGCCGTTCGAGCTCGTCGACTACGAGAAGGTCTTCTGCGCCGATTCGGCCGACGACATCTTCGACCTGCGCGGCCTGGACCGGGATCGCGGAGCCCTCGTCGTCGTTCGGCCGGATCAGTACGTCGCCAACGTCCTGCCTCTCGACGCACACGACGAACTCATCGAGTTCCTCCGCTCCGCGCTGGTCGAGGTCGCAACGCCGATGGCTCCGTCCGGCCAGGACGAGCTCGACGCAGTGACAACGTCTTGACGGCCAGGTCGGCGGTGTCGTTTCTTGCGGAGGCGACGACGTGGGGATCGCGGGAGGGCGTGCCGGATGTGGATCGTCGAGGAGTTTCCGGGTGTGCTCGGTGAGTCACGCGACGCGGAGTTCGGTGTCGTCGACGGTGACGATGTCGCCGCGCACGAGTTGTCTGCCGCGGCGGTGTTCGGTTTCGCCGTTGACGTGGATGCGGCCGTCCTCGAGTAGTGATCGCACGTCGGAACCGATGTCGATCAGGCCTGCGAGTTTCAGGAACTGGCCG
The DNA here is from genome assembly GCF_024648885.1 of Prauserella salsuginis. Classification (GTDB taxonomy): domain Bacteria; phylum Actinomycetota; class Actinomycetes; order Mycobacteriales; family Pseudonocardiaceae; genus Prauserella; species Prauserella salsuginis. The sequence goes on from NZ_JANBBF010000012.1 coordinate 213,002, forward strand.
AGTCGGATGGAGTCGGTGCTGACCGGAACGTCTTCCATTCGGTCATCATCTCGCGCACCTGGTGCCGGTTCTCGGCAGGGCCCAGTCCGTGCGCCGTGAGGGTGTTTTCGGCTGTGGGTTTGAGAACCGTCGTGCAACCGGCCGACAGCGCGGGGGCGATCTCGCCCGGGATCACGTCGATCACAGCACTCACCCAAGCTGCCGTCTATCGCGTCGCCCCGACAGGGCCGGAATCGCCTCGGCGATCCTCAACTCTGCGCAGCACATCGGGGTTGCACTTGGCCTTCCTGTCCTGGCCGGTGTCGCCGCGACCGTCACCGCGCAGCCGCGGAACGAAGCTCTCGACACCGCGAACGCGCTCGTCGCCGGTTACGGAACGGCCCTGCTCGTCGCCGCCGGCATACTCCTGGCCGCCGAGGCGTTTGCACTGCTGATCCTCAGCTCACCGGGAAACACCGATGGTGAGCCAGAGGGTGCCGTCCGGCTCGTTGACACAGGCTGTGAGTGCGCGTGCTGTGCTGGACGGTGATGAGTGGTGGGTTCGCCTGGACCAGTCACGGTCGGCGTGAACCACCACGCCGGCGTCTCGTCGGCGCCGCGGTAGAACTTGCGGGCGGCTCGCAACACCGTCGGTGCAAGTCTGATCCGGTCCACCCTTGTGAACTGCCGCGTTCGCACGATCGCCCCGGTACGGACCACTCCTGCGTGGTGGCTCGGTCGGAGTATCTGCCGCCCGAGGGATAGCGCTTTCAGCGATGATCCCGTTACGCTGGCGGCGTTCTCAAGAATCCCAATGGAGGGAGGCGCACCATGGTCGAGTCGGGCGAGCTTCAGGTCTGGACCACTCCGGACTTCCAGGAGTACGAGACCTCGCCGGAGGTCACGGCATACTTCGGCCGTATGGAGTGACGAGTGTTTTGGCGTGGCCGACAGGAAAGCGCTTACAAGTTTCCCGTCGGCCACGCCTCACCGACCCGGAAGGACGGCAGTGCGGCCGATGGAGCCGAAGTCACCGATGACCGAGCAGGCCTTCGTCGCGGAGCTCAAGGAACTCTCGCACCGCTACTGGGGCGCCCATCCGTTCCATCACCGGATGCACGCCGGTGAGCTGACCGAGAACGAGCTGCGGATCTGGGCCGCCAACCGCTGGTACTACCAGCGCATGCTGCCGCAGAAGGACGCGGCGATCATCAGCAACTGCCCGCTGCCGGAGGTGCGCAGGCAGTGGCTCGACCGAATCGTCTACCACGACGGCCGCGCCGAGGGCGAGGGCGGAGCCGAGCGCTGGCTGCGCCTGTGCTCGGCGGTCGGCCTCGACCGTGGGGAGGTGCTGGACGAGCGCCACGTCGCGGCGGGCGTGCGGTTCGCCGTCGACGCGTACGTGAACTTCGCGCGCACCAAGCCATGGGTCGAGGCCGTCGCCTCCGGGCTCACGGAGATGTTCTCCGGGCACCTCATGCGCCGCCGGGTCGGCGACATGCTGGCGTGTTACGAGTGGATCCGCAGCGAGGACCTGGCCTACTTCACGAACCGGATCGACGCCGTGAGCGGCGAGGGCGAGGAGACACTCGCGATCGTCGTGGCCCACTGCGTCACCCGCGAACAGCAGGAGGCTGCCGTGGCGGCACTGTCGTTCAAGTGCGATGTGCTGTGGTCGATGCTCACCGCCATCGAGCACGCGGCGGGGAAAGCGTGACGCCCCGCCTGTGCCGCGGCGTGCGGCTGACCTACGACCACACCAGGCAGACCCACGTGCTGTTGTTCCCCGAGGGGGTGCTGATGCCCAACGCGACCGCGGCCGCCGTACTCGAACTGTGCGACGGCGAGCGGACGGTGCCCGACATCGCCGCGGCGCTCGGCGAGCGCTACGCGGAGGTGCGCGAAGACGACGTCGGCGACGTGCTCGCCAGGCTCGTCGATCGGCGGGTGGTCGAATGGGCGTGACCGAAGGGGTGCAGCCGCCGCTGGGCATGCTCGCCGAGCTGACCCACCGCTGCCCGCTGCACTGTCCGTACTGCTCGAACCCCGTCGAACTGGTCACGCGCGAACGGGAACTGGGCACCGACGAGTGGTGCTCGGTGCTCGATCAGGCCCGCGACCTCGGCGTCCTGCAGGTGCACCTGTCCGGCGGCGAGCCACTGGCCAGGCCCGATCTGCCCGAGCTGGTCACCCGCGCGTCCGACCTCGGCTGCTACGTCAACCTCGTGACCAGCGGGCTCGGACTCACCGAGGCACGCCTCGCCGACCTCGTGGACCGGGGACTCGCGCACGTCCAGCTGTCCGTGCAGGGCGCCGACGCCGAGCGGGCGAACCTGCTCTCGGGTGCGAAGGCCCACGACCACAAGCTCACCGCCGCGGAACTGGTGAAGCGGTTCGAGCTGCCGCTGAGCGTCAACGTCGTACTGCACCGGGCCAACCACGACCAGCTGGAGGGCATGATCGCGCTCGCCGAGCGCATGGGCGCCGACCGGCTCGAACTGGCAAACACGCAGTTCTACGGCTGGGCCCTGCGCAACCGCGACGCGCTACTGCCGACCCGTGAGCAGCTCGCGGCTGCGGAGCCGGTGGTGCGGGCCGCGACCGAGCGGCTCCGAGGCTCGATGCAGGTCGTCTATGTGCTCTCCGACTACTACGAGCAGTACCCCAAGCCGTGCATGTCCGGCTGGGGCGCGCAGCAGCTGACCGTCGCTCCGGACGGCACCGTGCTGCCCTGCCCCGCGGCCACGACCATCACGACGTTGTCGCTGGAGAACGTGCGGGAGCGGCCGCTGGCGGAGATCTGGTACGACTCGGAGTCCTTCAACGCCTATCGGGGTGAGGACTGGATGCGCGAACCGTGCCGAACGTGCGAGCGGCGCACCATCGATTTCGGTGGCTGCCGCTGCCAGGCGTTCCAGCTCACCGGCGACGCGGCGGCGGCCGACCCGGTGTGCCGCCGCTCGCCCGACCGCGGACTGGTGGACGCGCTGCTGGAGGCGCCGCACGGCTCCAACGAGTTCGTGATGCGGGGTATGCGGTGAGAGCGGTCCTGCTCGGCACGGCCGCGGGCGGCGGGGTCCCCCAATGGAACTGCGCGTGCGCGAACTGCGAGGCCGTGCGCGACGGGAGTGCCCCGGCCCGCACGCAGGACTGTCTCGCGGTCAGCGCCGACGGCCGAGCCTGGTACCTGCTGAACGCGTCGCAGGACATCCGCACGCAGCTGACCTCCTGCGCGGCCTTCCGGCCGGGGCCGGGGCCGAGGGAGACGCCGCTGCGGGGAGTGTTGCTCACCGACGGCGAGCTCGACCACACGCTGGGACTGTTCCAGCTCAAGGAAGCCGCCGGCCTCCGCGTGTGGGCCCCCGACGCGGTAGCGGCGACCGTGCCGGCGAGGGAGATCGTGGCTCGCTACCACGGCTGGGAATGGCCTCGGCTGGAGGAGAAGTTCGAACTCGACGGGCTGGTGGTCACGGTGCTGCCGGTGAGCGACAAACGCCCGAAGTACGCCGGGGAATCGACCCTCGACGGTCCGTGGGTCGTGGCGTACCGGATCGAGGACCCGGCGACCGGTGGCTCGCTCGTGTACGCGCCGTGCGTGGCGCAGTGGCCCGCCGGGTTCGACGACTTCTGTGCGGGGGCGAGCTGTGTGCTGCTGGACGGTTCTTTCTTCGCCCCGGACGAGATGGCGGGCGCGACGGCCGGGGGCGTCGGCTCCGGCGCCCAGCTCGCGATGGGTCACCTGCCGATGGCGGGCGAGCACGGCAGCCTCGCACGCATCCGGCGTTCGCGGGGCACCCGTTGGCTGTACACGCACCTCAACAACACGAATCCGGTGCTGAACCCGGCGTCGCCGGAGCACGCGGCCCTTGTCGAAGCAGGCGCCGAGCTGCCACCGGACGGCACGGAACTGGTCCTCTGACCGCAATACCCCTCGGCTGTCGGAGCCGCCGACTAGTCGCCCGGTGCCGGACCCGTCCGATCGCGCCCGCCGTTGAGCCGGGTGCCTCCCGCCGCCGCTCGCTGTTCCACGCGCGGCGGTCCGGCAGACGCGCACCGGCGTCGACGAACACGGGAACCTCGTCCGGTGAGGTGCCTCGGACCGCGTTCGGCCCGAGGCACCTCACCGGCGGTATCAGAGGTGACGTTCCGCCGGTCGCCGGAACTCAGACCGCATCGCGTTCCTTCATCGCCGGCGCGGACTCCGGGTCGTGGCGGCGTAGCCCGACCAGGACGATGGCGCAGATCGCAACCACGGCGGCGGCACCGACGTAGAGCTGGGTCGCCGAGGCGCCCGCGTCGTTGAGCATCCCCGCGACGGTCGGCGACAGGATGGCGCCGATCCGGCCCATGCCGAGCGCCCAGCCCATGCCGACGCTGCGGAGGTGTGCCGGATACAGCGGCGGTCCGACGGTGTAGGCACCGGCGATGCAGCCGTTGATGAGTGCACCGACGAGTACGCCGATTCCGAACCCGAGCCACAGGACCGAGGTGCTCAAGATGAAGACGACCATCATCGCGGCGGCGAGCAGCGAGAACCCGATCAGGACGACCCGTGGCGTACGTATCCGGGCGGCGACGCCGTAGAGCACCGAGCCGACGGTGCCGCCGATCGAGATCGCCATCCCGGCGGTGACCGCGGCGCTTTCCGAAAGCCCGTCCTCGACCAGCAGGGTGGGAGTCCAGCTGTTGACGAAGTAGAAGCCGAACATGATCGTGATGAAGACGGCCCAGAGCAGGATCGTCGGGGTGAGCAACTGCTTGAGCCACCCCGAGCCGGTCCGCCCGGCGGTCTCCCGCGCCGAGGCGGCCTCGTCGAGTTCGGCCCAGCTGACGGAACCCATCTTCATCCGTGCCAGCGTCCGGTTGATGCGTTCCAGAGCGCCCTGTGGGCGACGCTGCTCGAGGTAGGCGACCGATTCGGGCAGGAGGAGTGCGATCACCACGAGAGCGAGCAGGGTGGCGAACCCGCCTGCGTAGAAGACGATCCGCCAGTCACCGCCCACTGCCGCCTTCGCGACCACGCTCGCCACGGTGGCGCCGATGCCGTAGCCGGCGGTGAAGATGCCGATGGCGAGCCCGCGATTCTTCGTGTTCGAGAACTCGCTGGTCATCACGTTGGAGCTGGCCAGAATACCGCCGACGCCGATACCGGTGACCAGGCGGAACACGCCCATCACCGGCATGGACGGGGCCATGGCGGCACCGAACATGCCGATCGTGCCGAGGGCGAGGCTGATCAGGATGAGCGGGCGACGGCCGATCAGGTCGGCGAAGGGCGCGAGCAGCATCGAACCCAGTGCCATACCGATCAGCCCGACCGAGACCAGCAGCCCGAACTCCGAACCGCTCAGGCCGAACTCGTCGGTTACCGAGGGACCCGTGAAGGCGACAGCCATGACGTCGAAGCCGTCGAGACAGTTCATGAAGGTGCAGAGCGCGACGATCAGCCATTGATAGCCGGACATCGGCGCCGCGCCGATACGTTCAGTGATGTTCATGCAGGCGTCCAGATGTGAGGGACCGGTGAGCCGGTTCAGGTGAGGTGGAGGGTGACGGTGGCACGGTCGGCGTTGTCGCCGGCCACCGCGCGGGAGACGCAGAGGCACAGGTTGGCGCAGTTTTCCTTCTGCGTTTCACTGAGGAAGACGTCGCGGTGATCGATGGTCCCGTCCACTTCGACGACCTTGGCCAGGCAGAGCCCGCATTCGCCCTTACGGCAGTCCGAGAGCGTGTCGATCCCGGCCGCGTTCAGGGCGTCCAGGATCGAGGTGTCGGGCGCGATGACGACCTCGCGGTCGAACTGGGGAAGACGCACCCGGAACTCCTCGGCGCCGAACCGGCCGCTGGAGCCGAAGGTTTCGAACCGCAGGTTGGTCTCCGGCAGCGAGTGCTCGTGCCAACTCGACCTGATCGCGTCCATCAGCCCGATCGGACCGCACATGTAGAGCTCGGCCGTCTTCGGCGCTGCCGCGGTGTCGCCGACCAGATCGGGAACCGACAGGGGCGTGCCTTCGTCGTCGACGTGAACTCGGACCCGATCGCCGTGCTCGGCGCAGAGTTCGTCGAGGTAGGCCATGAGGCGGCGGCTGCGGCCGACGAGTACGAGTTCGTAGTCGGCGCCGCGGCGGCGCAGCGAGGTGGCCATGGCGACCAGTGCCGTGACGCCGATGCCGCCGGCGACGAGGACGTAACGACCGGCGCCGACCGCGAGCGGGAAGTTCTGCAGCGGGCCGGTGACGGTCAGCTCGTCACCGACGGCGAGCGTGTGCATCGCCTTCGAACCGCCGCGCGAGGTGGGGGAGAGCTGCACGCTGAGCGTGAGCAGGCGGCCGCCGTCCTCGGATCGGACGATGGAGTAGGAACGGGTCAGTCGCCCGTCAGGGGTAGGCAGAGCGACATCGAGGTGCGTACCGGGGGCCGCAGCTTCGGGGTGCTCGACCTCCAGCACGATCCGGCGGACGCCGTCGGCGACGTCGTCGGCCTCGACGACCCGTGCCTGCTGCCAGCGGGACTGGGCCTGGACCGCCATCAGGCCCCCTTCCCTGCAGCGGGAGCCGTCGAGGGCCGCCCTTCGGCTGCCAGCATCCGCTCGAGGATCTGGCGTACCCACATCCCGCCGGCGTCGATGTTGAGGCTGTAGAACTCGTGCTCGGGGTTGGCGTCGATCGCACGTTGTTGGGCGCGCAGCATGTCCTCGTCCTCGCCGAAGACGCCGTGCACGGCCTGGCGCAGCTGGGTGGTGATGGTCTGGCTGTCCAGGCAGTAGTTGCGCATGAACGCCCAGAAGTAGTGGCAGGTGCGGTCGGTCTCGGGCGTGATCGTGTTCATCACGTACCCGTTGACCCCCTGGCTGCGGTCGCCCTCGGGGGCACCGGTGCCGGCCTTGGCGACACCCACGTCGATGCAGATCGTGCCCGGCGCCTGGAACCTGATGATCTGCCAGCGGTCGACCTTGCCCTCGAAGCCGGGGAACTTGTCGCGCAGGTTCTTCAGCCAGAACGGTGGAGCATCGATGTCGCGCATCCAGCGTGTGACGGTGACCGTGTCGCCCTCGTGTGTCACGTCGAACTCGGCCTCGGAGAGCTCGTCCTGGCCGATGCTCGAGGAGTGCACGAACTCCTCGTGGGTGAGGTCCATCAGGTTGTCGAGGACGAGTTGGTAGTTGCAGTCGGCGTGAATCGTCTCGCCGTCGCCTGCCCATGACGGGTCGTCCATCTGGTGCATGTCGGGCACGGTCGTCGGATCGGCCAGGTCGGGATCGCCCACCCATACCCAGACGTATCGGTAGCGCTCGACGACGGGGTACGAGGGCACGACCGCGCTCGGATTGAGGGTCTCCTGCGCAGGCATGGCGGTGCAGCGACCGGTCGAGTTGTAGCGCAGACCGTGGTAGGGGCACTGCAGCTCGTCGCCGAGGATCTTGCCCTGCGACAAAGGTGCCAGTCGGTGCCAGCAGGCGTCGGCGAGTGCGACGGCGCGGCCCTCGCTGTTGCGCCACAGCGCTAGCGGAACGCCTGCGACGGTGCGTGCCAGCGGTTGCTTGCCGGTGACCTCGTGGTCCCAGGCTGCGACATACCAGGCGTTGCGGGGGTGGTTGAAGATCTTGGCTGCGGCTGTGGTCGGTGCTGCGGCCGCTGTCGGCGGCGGAGAAGTGAGCGTCATTGGTCAACTCCCTATGGATATAGGTATCTGTTGCGCGAGCCACAAAGTATCTATCTATATAGTGAGTTGGCAAGAGTGGATAGCGTGACTGACTCGGAGAGGAGGGGACCTTGTCGCTGCGGTGGGCGCTGATCGCGCTGCTGACGGGTCGTCCGATGACCGGTTACGACATCTCGAAGAGCTTCAGTACGTCGGTCGCGCACGTGTGGCACGCTCCGGACTCGCAGATCTACCCCGAGCTCAACCGGATGGAGCGAGACGGACTGCTCACCTCGGTCGAGGTTCCCTGGGGGAAGAAGGGCACCAAGAAGGAGTACCACGTCACCGACGAGGGGCTCGCCGAGTTCCGGGAGTGGATGGAATCGCCCCTGGTGCCGCAGCGCCAGCGAGACCCGGCCTATCTGAAGGCCGCCTACTTCGACTTCGCCGACCCGGCGGCGGTGCGCGAGCAACTGCGGCAGCAACAGGCGTACTGGGAGGACCACCTGGCGATGCTCGAGCGCACCCGGGCGAGCCTCGTCGACCGCAGCCATCCCACGCTGGCGGCGAGAATCGAGAAGCTGAACGAGCGCGAGGCCGAACTCGCGGTCCGCTGCAAGATCTACGCGTACGACGGGTTGATCGCTCGCGCGCGCGCCGAGCTGGCGTGGATCGACGACGGCTTCACACTGGTCGACGAGCTGTACGGCTGAGCACAGGCCGCCGCGGGAGTCGCGTGGGTTGTTGCCTCCTCGGTGCGGGCCGAACGGATGTCGAAGGCCCTGTCGCAGCCGTCGTCGAGCAGTCGGGTGCTGCACGACACCGACGTCCGCAAGCTGTGCGTCCACACGGGACGGCTGTGCGCACGGCTGGGAGCGGAGAAACCGCGACTTGTGGCGCCTGGCCGATCCCTCGGCTTCGGCTGCGACCGACGGAGCGGCGCGCCGGTGACGATCGCATCCGGTCGCTGCAGGGTTGCTGTGCATTCGACCGTCCGAGTGATATCTCTACGATGTGCGGCGACGATGCCGGAATCGAAAGGGTGGGGTGCCGGTGACAGCGGGCGGGAGCGACGCTGACAGGTTCGCGGGTAAGGATCTCGAGCTGGACAAGCCGAATCCTGCGCGGATGTACGACTACGTCCTGGGCGGCGAGCTCAACTACGCGATGGACCGCAGGCTCGTGGACGAGGTCCTGGCCGCCATGCCACGCGCGCGCGATACGGCTGTGCTGAATCGCTACTGGCTGCGCCGTGCCGTGCGCTACGGTGCGCGGCAGGGGATCCGGCAGTTCCTCGACCTGGGCTCGGGCATGCCGACCGTGGGACAGGTGCACGAGATCGCGCAGCAGGTCGCCCCCGAGTCGAACGTGGTCTACGTCGACAACGAGCGCATCGCCGTGGCGCACAGTGAGATCGCGCTGGAAGGCAACGACCGAGCCGAGATGATCGGCGCCGACGCCGAGCGGGTCGACGAGGTCCTGGCCCACCCGACGACGAAGCGGCTGCTGGATTTCGACCGGCCGGTGATGGTGCTCATGTCGGCGCTCGTGCACTACTTCTCCCCGGACGAGCGGGATGCCGGCAGTATGATCGCCCGCTACCGCGACGCGCTCGCTCCCGGCAGTTACCTCGCGCTGTCGAGCTTCACCGACGAGCAGCAGGACGAGGAGATGTTCCGGGCGGTCGAGCTGAGCAAGGACACGAGCGAACCCATCCACCTGCGAAGTCGCGACGACGTCCACGAACTGATGGCCGGATTCGAGATCGTCGAGCCCGGAATCGTGTTCACCCCGGAATGGCACCCGGACTCCCCGGAGGACGTCGGCGAGACACCCGAACTCTCCGGTGTGCTCGCCGTGGTCGGCTACACGTCGTGACGCCGGCACCGCGCCCGTGGTGCACAGGCGCACGTGCCCGGAGTCCGTGGGGCGCGATCGCGGCGATGCCGGAGACCGGGCCGAGCGGTTGCGGTTGACGGGTGGCACCGCACCGGCGATCTTGGGGACACCGCGCGGCCATGCGCGTAGGACGGTTCGTTCGCCCGCGATCGTGGGCGGTGTGCTCGGGAGGTCGGGTCATGTCCCCGCGTTACGGCGACTACCAGCTGGAGATCTACCTGAACGGGATGCGGGGTCTGCAGCCCCGGTATCCGGCCGACGCAGCGACGATGGAACGACGCGCGGCCGAGGCGCTGCCGCCCTGGGTGTTGTCGTACGTGAAATCGGGTGCCGGGGACGAGGGTACGCAGCGCGCCAACGTCGAGGCCTTCGCCAAGTGGGGTCTGGTTCCGCGGATGATGGAGGGCGCCTACGAACGGGATCTGTCGACGACCCTGTTCGGTATCGAGCTGGAGCACCCGTTGTTCCTGTGCCCGATCGGCGTGCTGGGGATCTGCTCGCAGGATTTCCACGGTGACCTGGCCACCGCCCGCGCCGCCGCGCGCACGGGGGTTCCCATGGTCGCCTCGACGCTGTCGCAGGATCCGATGGAGGACATCGCGGCCGAGCTCGGTGACACGCCGGGGTTTTTCCAGCTGTACCCGCCCAACGACCGGGACCTGGCGATCAGTCTGATTCAGCGGGCCGAGCGCGCGGGGTTCTCGGCCCTCGTGGTCACGCTGGACACGTGGGTCACCGGCTGGCGCCCCGCGACCTGAACACGGCGAACTTCCCGCAACTGCGCGGATACTGCCTGGCCAACTACGTGACCGACGAGCACTTCCGTTCCCGGCTCGGTAATGATCCCGACGCCGATCCGCTGGCCACGGCGGCGTTGTGGGCCAGCGTGTTCGGCTACGCGACGTCCTGGTCCGACCTCGACTGGATCCGGGAGGCCACGTCGCTGCCGATCGTGCTCAAGGGCATCAGTCATCCCGACGATGTGCGCAAGGCCAGGGACCTGGGGGTCGACGGCGTCTACTGCTCCAACCACGGTGGCCGTCAGGCCAACGGCGGACTTCCCGCGTTGCAGACCCTGCCCAAGGTGGTCGAGGCCGCCGCCGACGAGATCCCGGTGCTGTTCGACTCGGGCGTGCGGAGCGGTTCGGACATGGTGAAGGCGTTGGCGATGGGGGCGACGGCGGTAGGCACGGGACGGCCGTACGTGCACGCGCTCGCGGTCGGCGGGGAGGACGGTGTGGTGCATCATCTCCGTTCGTTCCTGGCCGAGGCCGATCTGCTGATGGCCATCGACGGCTACCCGACGCTGGACAGGCTCCGCGCGGCGGGCTTGGAACGCTTGCACTGACGGTAACGGGACTCGGAAACCCGATCCCGCGATAGCGCGGACCCCACCGGTGGCCGTCGGCAGTCGGACCTCGGGCGCACTCGGTGTCCGGCGCGCTGACGTCGACGATCGTGGCGCATCGTGGCTTGTAGATCCTACGAGGTTCGGCCCCGTGAGTTCTCGTTCTCACCAGTTTCGCGGGTGGCTACCGGTGGTTACCGTCATCCGCGAGCGAGGCAGGCCGATGGAGGTTTCGCCGGTGAGGCCAGGACGGTTCGGATGACGTTGTCGGGTGGTTGCGCCGTCACCGGCGCGTCGGTGCTCGCAGCACGACGGACGACCCCGGGTCAGACCACGCTGGGACTGATCGGCAGGCTGGCCGCGGCCGCCGTCGCCGATGCGGGGCTGGAACCGGCCGAGGTCGATGACGTGTTGTCACCTGAGCTGACGGCGACACCGCTGGCTGCGGCCATCTCGGACGTTTGCGATATGTCGGGCACATCGGTCGGTGACATCGACCTGTTCGCGCTCTACGACTGCTACTCGATCATGCCCGCACTCACGTTCGAGGACGCCGGGTTGTGCGCGAAGGGCGAGGTCGGGCCGTGGCTGTTGGAGCAGGACTTCTCCCACACCGGCAACGTGCCGACCAACACGCACGGCGGGCAGGCCGACCTGGCCGGAGGGATGAGCCACCTCGTGGAGGCCGTGCGACAGTTGCGTGGCGAAGGTGGCCCGCGGCAGGTGCCGGACGCGGAACTGGCGCTGGTCACCGGAAACGGCGCGACGCTCGGCGAAGAGGTGGCGCTGGTGATGGGAGCGGAGCGATGAACGAGGCAGTGCCACGGCCCGGCAGATTGTCGACCCCGGTGACGGCCGAGTACTGGCGAGCCGCGGCCGAGGGCAGGTTACTCCTCCGGACGTGCCGGACCTGCGGTCACCGGCAGCTCTACCCGCGTTCGATGTGCGTGCGCTGCTGGTCGGAAGACCTCGGGTGGCACGAGGCCGCGGGTGCCGGAACGGTGTGGGCATTCACGGTGATCGAGGTTCCGGGCCACCCGGCGTGGCGGTCGATGACGCCGTACGCCGTGGTGATCGTCGAACTCGACGAGTGCCCGCGACTACTCAGCGGACTGCTGGAACAGCGCGCCTACGACGTCCGTATCGGCCAACGCGTGCGCGCGGTCACCGAGGCCAACGGCGACCCGACGGGCCCGATTCCCTACTTCGTCCCCGCCGAGTCATGACGCCGCTGCAGCGCAGGATCGCGATCGCGGCCGTGCAGGTGCTCGGCCTGGCGGTCTGGTTCTCCATGTCGGCGGTGGTGCCCACGCTCCGGGGCGAGTGGGGCATCTCGGCCGCCGCGGCGGTGTGGCTGACGGCATCCGTGCAGATCGGGTTCGTCGTGGGCGCGGTCGGGTCGGCCGCGCTGAACCTCGCCGATCGGGTGCGGCCGCATCTGCTTCTCGCGGCTAGTGCGGCGTTGGCGGCGCTCTGCACGCTGGTGTTGGCACTGCTGGCCGGCGGCATGGCGGCCGCGCTCCCGTTGCGGTTCTTGACCGGTGTCTTCCTGGCGGGTGTCTACCCGGTGGGCATGAAGCTGATGGTGTCCTGGTCGGGGCAGTCCGGCAGGGGCATGTCGATGGGGATGCTGATCGCCGCGCTGACCGTCGGCTCGTCCGTGCCCCACCTGATCGCGGGATTCGGCTCGCTGCCGTGGCGCTCGGTGCTGCTGGCCGCAGCGGCGCTCGGCGGTCTCGGCGCGCTCGTCGCGATCACGATCGTGCGGCCGGGGCCGCATCTCGGTGCCGGAAGCCCGCTCCCGAATCCGCGCTACGCCCTCACGATGTTCACCGAACGCGGGCCGCGGCTGGCCAACCTCGGCTACTTCGGCCACATGTGGGAGCTGTACGCACTGTGGACCTGGATCCCGACCTTCCTCTTGGCACGCGACGCGGCGGACGCGCCACAGGTGGTCGAGCTCGTGGTGTTCGCGACCATGGGTGTCGCGGGTGCGGCCGGCTGCTTTCTCGGTGGCTGGATATCCGACCGGTTCGGCCGGTCCCCGGCCGCGGTGTCGGCGCTGGCCGTGAGTGGCGCGTGCTGCCTGCTCTCGCCCCTGGCGCTCGCCGCGCCGTCGGCGGTGCTGGTGGCGTTCTGCGCCGTGTGGGGTGCTGCCGTCATCGCCGACTCGGGAGTGTTCTCGGTGTCGTTGAGCGAAACAGCCGACTCCCGCTACGTCGGGACGGCGCTGACCGCCCAGACCGCGATCGGCTTCGCGCTGACCGTGGTCAGTATCCAGGTGGTGCCGTTGGCGGCAGCCGTGGTCGGTTGGCAGTTCGCGTTCCTCGCCCTGGTGCCCGGGCCGGTGATCGGTGTGCTGGCCATGCGTTCCTACGGTTCCCGAACCCGCCCCACGATTCTATCCACAAAGGAGTGACATGTCCGCTGTGTGGCCGAACGGCAAGCCAGAGGTGGGTTCCAGCGCGGAGCTGTCCCGTCGGGTGAGTCCGAACGACATCCCCCTGTTCACCGAGCTGAGCGGCGATCGCAACCCGCTGCATTACGACGAGGCCGCTGCCGAGTCGTCCCGTTTCGGCGAGATCGTGGTGCAGGGCGGGATCACCAGTGCCGTCCTCAACGCGGTGGTCGCCGAGAAACTGCCCGGCCCGGGGACGGTCTTTCTGAGCGTATCGTGGAACTTCACGGCCCCGGTCCGGCCGGGCGACACGATCACGGGCCGCGTCGAGGTGACCGAGGTCAGGGATGACAAGCCGATCACGAAGCTGGTCACGCAGGTGACCCGCGACGACGGGACCACGGCACTGGAAGGCACCGCCGTGTGCTGGACGATGGCGATGCCGGAGTGGCGAGGCGGTGATGATGTCTGATCGGCGAGTGGTGCTGCTCTCGGCGGCGCGCACGCCGGTCGGCCGGTTCGGGGGAGGCTGCGTTCGATCGACGCCACAGACCGCGCGGGAAACCTTGTGCCCGACCAGATCGTGCTCGGCATGAAGAACGACCGCTGGTCGGGGGGACCCTGTGAGTTCGGCAAGAAGCGGCGGCTCGTTTCCCCGCACTGACACGCTCATCCACCGCCCCTAGGTTCGTTGGTGTCCGTCGCGGAGGCCAATGAGGCCAGCCGGAGGCGCATGTCGACGCGAATCCTGTGTGGGTGCCCGACGCGGAGGCTGTGGCGCGATGCCGGTGTCAGGTTCCGAGAGCGTGTCGGCATCCAGCTGCCGATGTGCGTGAGGCCGTGGTCGCATCTCTGGGTGCGCGAAGATCGCGGCTGTCGCCGTGCTGGCGATCGGGTGAGGAGGCGTTGTTGAATACCCCCATGAACGTCAGCGTGGTCGATCTGTTCAGCATCGGCATCGGGCCTTCCAGTTCGCACACGGTGGGCCCGATGCGGGCCGCCGGACGGTTCGTCACGGCGTTGGCCGACGACGGTCTGCTCACCCGGACGGCTCGCGTACAGGTCGAGCTCTTCGGTTCACTGGCCGCGACCGGGCTCGGCCACAGCACCGACCGGGCGGTACTGCTCGGCCTGGCCGGCCAGGATCCCGAGACGGTCGAGCCGGACCGGGCCGCCGCGGTGGTGACCCTGGTGCGCCAGCAGGGACAACTCGACCTGCTCGGCACCGAACGGATCGGCTTCGAGATCGACCGTGACCTGGTCATGCTCGCCCGCGAGACGTTGCCGCGGCATCCCAACGGCATGCGGTTCACCGCATACACCGCAGGCGGGGACGCGGTGCACGAGGCGACGATGTACTCCGTCGGCGGCGGTTTCGTGGTGGAGGGCGGCTCCGAGGACGACGCCGGTGGGGATTCCGCCGAGGCCGACGCGCCGCCCTACCCCTTCGCCTCCGGGGGTGAACTGCTCGGGTGGTGCGCTACCCAGCAGCTGCCGATGAGCGCGGTGATGCTGGCCAACGAGTGCGCCCTTCGCTCGGAGGCCGACGTGCTCGCTCACCTCGACCGGGTCTGGTCGGTGATGCAGGACTGCGTCGATGCCGGCTGCGCGACGGAGGGAACCCTCCCCGGCGGGCTGGCCGTACGCCGGCGGGCGCCGCAGCTGTACCGGCGGCTCACCGACGAGGGCGCGGACCGTGATCCGCTACGCGTCGTGGACTGGATCAACCTGTTCGCTCTCGCCGTCAACGAGGAGAACGCCGGGGGCGGGCGGGTCGTGACCGCACCGACCAACGGCGCGGCCGGCATCATTCCCGCGGTGCTGCACTACTACGTGCGGTTCTGCGACGGTGCGGACGCCGGCGGCGTACGCCGATTCCTGCTTGCCGCCGGCGCGGTCGGCAGCCTCTACAAGCGCAACGCGTCGATATCCGGTGCCGAGGTCGGTTGTCAGGGTGAGGTCGGCTCGGCCTCGTCGATGGCGGCGGCCGGGCTGTGCGAGGTGCTCGGCGGTACCCCGCGCCAGGTCGAGAACGCGGCCGAGATCGCGATGGAACACAACCTCGGGTTGACCTGCGACCCGGTGGCAGGTCTGGTTCAGGTCCCGTGCATCGAGCGCAACGCGATGGCCGCGGTCAAGGCCGTCAACGCCGCCCGGCTCGCCCTCAACGGCGACGGTGAACACCGGGTCTCCTTGGACCAGGTCATCGCCACCATGCGCCAGACCGGTGCCGACATGGCCTCGCAGTACAAGGAGACCTCGCTCGGCGGCCTCGCCGTCAACGTCATCGAGTGCTGACGGCCGGCGAACCTTGCGCTGCGGCGAACCCGTCGCCACGTCGTCGACACCGTGCGGTGCGGCCTCATCCGCGGCCTCTTTCCGCGGTTTTCCCGCCGAATCCCAGCCGGCAGGGACGAACGATGCCGCGGCCCGCGGAAAGATCCCTCCTCCGAGCCGAGTTCGGCGTGCCGGAGCAGATAAACGCTCATGGGCCGGGGCCTGCCCGCTCGGGCAGGTCGGGGCGACCGTTCGGTCGGTTACGACATCCGCCGCGCCGATTAACGTTCACAGTTGCCGCGTGTCACAAGCCCGGCACGGGGAGGAATCACGGACATCGGACGTCACCGAGACCGGAGGAGCCGCCATGGGTCGCTACGTTGTGGAGCGGACACTGCCCGGAGCGGGAAAACTGACCGACCAGGAGCTGCGTGACGTCTCGGCGAAGTCGAACGAGGTGCTCGCCGAGATGGGAGAGGACGTGAGCTGGGTCGAGTCGTACGTGACCGACGACAAGCTCTACTGCGTCTACGACGCGACTGATCCCGAACTGATCGAAGAACACGCCAGGCGCGGCGGTTTTCCCTGCGACCAGGTCGCTCCGGTACGCGGGGTCATCAACCCGGGAACCGGATCCTGAGGCAGCGCCCGGGTTTCCCCGCCGCGGCGCGTGTCACCGGCATGCCGCGCCCGGTCTCACGATGGGTGGTGCGGTTGCCGTGGTGGTGACTGCCGTTCGAGGCGGCCGGGTCCTCCCGGCCGCGTTCGGTGAACGGGGTCGTACGGGGAGACGATCAGCCCTAGCCGGGTCCGCCGAACGGACCGTCGAGCGATCAGCGATACCGGCGGTCGGTCCTCCCGGGACAACTCGGCGATCCCGGGAGAACCGAGCCCTCCCGGGATCGCCGACGCACGCAGTCTTCCACCGCCGGATTCCTCGCGGAATCAGCCGTCCCTCACCGCGTACCGGCGTGAGCGGGCACGGCCGACTTGCGTCGACCGTGGGCACCGACGTCGTCGCTGCTCAGGTCGATGCCGCGGGTCTCGGGAAGGGTGAACAGCACCAGGATGGTGATCACCATCAGTCCCATCGCGTAGAACAGGAACAGCGAAGGGTTTCCGAGGTCGGCGAACAGCGTCTGCAGATAAGGCGCGGTGCCGCCGAAGGCCGCCACCGCGATCGCGTACGGGAGCCCCAGGCCTACCGCCCGGATCCTGGTCGGGAACATCTCGGCGTAGATCGCCGGTGCGATCGACGAGAACCCGCCCATCAGCAGCAGCGCGATCGACATGGCCAGGAACAGTTGCCAGGCTTGGTCGCCGAGCAGCGCATCCAGCGGAATCGAGGTGACCAGCAGCCCGCCGGACGCGATGAACAGCACCGGCTTGCGGCCGATCCGGTCCGAGAGCATGCCCCACAACGGCAGGGAGATCAGGAAGAGGACCTGGGCGCCCACTCCGGCCCAGAGCGCGCTGGTCGGATCGATGCCGTGCACCGAAATCGCGTAGGACGGCGCGGAGATCGCCCACACGTAGTAGAGAACGGTGGCGCCGACGGTCATCCCGATCACCTGGAACAGCAGTTTCGGGTGCTGTTTGATGGTGTCCCACATCCGGCCCTTGGGCTCCGCCGAGTTTTCCTCGTCGTTCTCGGCGAGGAATACCTCGGTCTCCCGCATCCGCAGCCGCACGTAGAGCGAGTAGAGCCCGAAGACACCGCCGAGGATGAACGGCACCCGCCAGCCGTAGCTGTACATCTGCTCCTGTGTGAGCACCCCGGAGAGCAGCGCTCCGAGCAGGGTTCCGGCGAGCACGCCGCACGTGCCGGAGAAGTAGATCAGGCTCGACCAGAGGCCGCGGCGCTTCCGGGGCGCGACCTCGGCGATGTAGGTCTGCGCCGCCGGCAGTTCACCGCCGTGCGCGAGGCCCTGGCCCAGTCGCGCGAGCAGTAGCAGTGCCGAGGCGCCGAGCCCGATCTGCTCGTACGTCGGCGACAGTCCGATCACCAGGCTGCCGCCTGCCGCCAACGCCAGGCACAGCGCCATCGAGACCTGGCGGCCCTTGCGGTCGGCGATCCAGCCGAACACGAAGCCGCCGAGCGGGCGGGCTGCGAAGCCGACCGCGAAGACGGCCAGCGTGCTCAACAGCGCCGAGACCGAGTCCTCGTTGTTGAAGAACTGCCCGGCGAAGAACGAGGCGAAGGTGGCGTAGACGGTCCAGTCGAACCATTCCATGGCGTTGCCTGCGCCGAGGCCGAACAGGGTACGGGCGCGGTCGGGCACGGTGTCGTCGTCGGTTTCGGTGACGTGTCCGCCGGTGGGGGAGACGGGGGAGTCGGTCATCGCGGTGCTCCTTCGGTGAAGCGGTCCAGCCGGCGGATCGCGAGCTCGGCGTAGACGGTGGCCGCGCGGGAGAGCGTGGCCGGGTCGAATGTTGCGTGTGGACTGTGGTTGTTCGGGGCGTCGGCCGGGTCGAGGCCGGGCATGGTGGCGCCGAGACCGAGGAACGCGCCGGGAACTTCGTCGAGCACTCGGGAGAAGTCCTCCGACCCGGCCACCGGGGTCGGCAACTCGGTGTAGTGCACCTCGCCGATCGCCTCGCGGATCACGCCTGCGGCGAAGCCGGCCTCGTCGGCGTCGTTGACGGTCACCGGGTACTCGGCGTCGAACCGGATGTCGGCGGTGACGCCGTGGGAGCGGGCAACGCCGCCGAGGGTCTCGTTGATCATCTCGTCGAGCCGGGCGATCGTCTCGGTGGAGAAGCACCGCACGGTCGCCTCGAACTCGGCGTGGTCGGGGATGACGTTGCGGGCGGTCCCGGCGCGGAGCACCCCGACGGAGATGACGACCGGATCGAAGATGTCGAAGCGCCGGGTCACCATGGTCTGCAGGGCGCCGACCATGTCGGCCGCAGCCGTCACCGGGTCCTGGGCGCGGTGCGGCATGGAACCGTGCCCGCCCGCGCCGTGGACCACGACGCGCAGCCGGTTCGACGCCGACAGGATCGGGCCGGGGCGGCCGGCCAACTGGCCGCTCGGCAGCGTCGAGGAGAACACGTGGAGGGCGTACGCCGCGTCGGCCCGGCGGCCTGCGGAGTCCAGGACGCCTTCGTCGATCATCACCGCGGCGCCGTCGTAGCCTTCCTCGCCGGGCTGGAACATCAGCACCACGTCGCCGTCGATCCGGTCGCGGTGGCTGTGGAGCAGCCGCGCGGCACCGACCAACGAGGTGGTGTGCAGATCGTGCCCGCAGGCATGCATTGCGCCGTTGCGGGAGGCGAACTCCAGGTCGGTTGCTTCTGCCACGGGCAAGGCGTCCATGTCGGCGCGCAGCAGCACCGTCCTCGGGTCAGCCGCGTCCCGGCGCGGACCCGTGCCGCGCAGCACCGCGGTGACCGAGGTGGTCTTGTCCCCTGTGGTGACCTCGAGGCCGAGGCCGTCCAGCTCGCTGAGCACCTTCTCCTGGGTGCGGGGCAGGTCGAGCCCGACCTCGGGTTCGCGGTGCAGTTCGCGGCGAAGGCGTTCGAGCTCGTCTTGCTGGCCTCGTGCGTCGTCGTGGAGATCCACGGTGTCGCGCTCCTCGTTCGTCGGTGGACGGGGTGCCCTCGAGTGTGAGAATCCACGTCGTAAGGAACGTAAAATCGATGGATCCGCTCACTGATGGAGAGGTTTGGGAGAGAAAGTGGACGCGCATCTCGATGAAGAGGACTTTTCGCTCATCCACGCTCTCCAGGTGCGGCCGCGGGCCACCTGGACCCAGCTCGGATCCGTGTTGGACGTCGCGCCGGTGACACTGGCGCGTCGGTGGGAGCGGCTGCGCAACGACGGCAGCGCGTGGGTGACCGCCTATCCGCGGGTGAGCGTGTACTACGAGCTCCGCGTCGCCTACGTGGAGCTGCGGTGCGCCAGCGGGCAGGTGCGACAGCTGGTCGAGGAACTCGTCCGATGGCCGGCGGTCATGACCATCGAGGAGTCTTCTCGGGAATACAGCCTGGTGCTCACCCTCTTCGGGCGCGGGATGGCCGAGCTCTCCGCACTGCTGCTCGACCAACTCCCCAGCCTTCCCGGGGTCCTCAACACCCGTTCCCATCTGGCCGCGCGTATGCATCTGGAGGGGAGTAGCTGGCGGGTGGGTGCGCTGGACAAGGCGCGCGTCCAGGCACTGACGACCCTTCCGGCCTCCGGCGGGGGCCAGGGCGGAGCGGATCGACCGGCGAGCGTGACGCCCTGGGAGCGGCCGTACGCCGACCTAGCCGAGGCCTTGGGAATGGACGGGCGCCGGAACGCGGCACAGCTGGCCCGGCTTGTCGGGCGTCCGGTCGCGACCGTGCGGCGCCAGCTCGGCCGGCTCCTCGCCGCCGACGCGACCACGTTCCGATGCGAGATCGCTCAGGGACACACCCCATCGCCGATCGTGCACAACTGGTGGTGCCGGGTGCCGGTCGGGCACGTCCCCGGATGCGTCAACCAGCTCCGGACGCTGTCGACGGTGCGGCAGATCGTCAGCCTGCCCGGTCCGGCCAACCTGTTGGTGACCACCTGGATGCGCTCGATCGAGGAGTCGATGCAGATGCAGGAGTACCTGGAGCAGGACCTGGCGCCGTTGACGGTGGTGGAATCGGCGCTCGTGTTGCGTACGCCGAAGCGGCTCGGCTGGGTGCTGGACGAGCACGGCCGTGCGAAGTCGTACGTCGCGCCGTTCGTCCGGCCGGAGCCCGGCGGTGGCTGACGCGACCGGGAGTGCGCGGGGGTCCTCATTGCGTGGAGCCGATACCTCCACGTGCGGTCACGTCTGCGGATATCTGACAACGACAGTGGATTCGGCGGTCATGTCATGTGGCACCCACGCCGCGCAACGGCCGGGGCACGGGTGCCGCGGGTACGGCCGCCAGGGCCGAGTCGAGTTCGCGGCCGACCGCCGTGCGTAGCTGCGTTCGAGCTTCGGTGAGTGCAGCCGGGTCGATTCCGGTGTCGACGCCGTCGTGGTGGAACAGGTTGACCAGGTCGTCGGTGGCGATGTTGCCCGCTGCGCCGGGAGCGAACGGGCAGCCGCCGATCCCGCCGACGGCGGCGTCGAACCTGCGGATGCCCGCTCGGTGGGCTTCACGGGCGTTCACCAGTGCCATGCCGTAGGTGTTGTGCAGGTGCAAGCCCAGCTCCAGCTCGGGGTAGGCGTCCTGGACCGTGGCGATCGTGCGGCAGACCTGGGCCGGGTGCGCGGCGCCGATGGTGTCGGCCAGGTGGATCCGCTCGGCCCCCATCTCGAGGAGCTCGCCGACCACGTGTGACACCCGCGCAGGGTCGGTATCGCCGTCGAACGGGCACACGAATGCGGTCGCGACGGCTGCTTCCACCCGGACACCGGCGGTGGTGAGCGTCCTCGCGCACCGCTCCAACCGTTCCAGCGCCCGTGCCGTGGCGGCGCCGGTGTTGGCCTGGCTGTGCCCGTCACTGGCCGAGACGGTGAGTCTCACGCTGTCCACTCCACACGCCACCGCTCGCTCGGCACCGGCCGAGTTGAAGGCCAGAGCGTGCAGCGCCACACCGGGAACGGCGCCGAGAGCGGTGACGACCTCGTCGGTGTCGGCCATCGACGGGACCCGGTCGGGGCGCACGAAGGCGCCGATCTCGAGCGAGGTGAACCCGGCCTCCACCAGCAGCCGGGCGAGTTGCACCTTGGTGGACGTCGGCACGATCCCGGGTTCGTTCTGCAACCCGTCGCGCAGCGCCGTCTCGGTGATGAGTACATCGGCCACGTCAGATCACTCCCGCCGCACGAAGTTCGTCCTGTTCGGACTCCTCGATGCCGATTCCCGCCAGGATTTCGGCGGTGTGACGGCCGAGTTCGGGGCCGAGCCACCGGGTTCCACCCGGCGTCCCCGCGAGCTTCGGCACGACACCGGGTACCGAGATGTCGGTGCTGTGCTCGTCGTCGATGGGTACGGTGTGCTGTTCGTGCATGCCCCGCGCCGTGTAATGGGGGTCGTTCACGATCTCCTGTGCGGTGTAGATGGGTCCACAAGGGACTGACGCGGAGCGGAGCTCGTCGAGTGCGCCCGCCAGGTCGCGCTGCCCGGTCCACGCCGCGATGGCGTCGTCGACCTCCTCGACGTGGGCCACCCTCCCGCGGTTGTCCTGCAGTCGTGGATCGTCGGCCAGGTCCGGCCGTTCGATCAGGTGCATGAGGCGATGGAAGATGCCGTCGTTGTTGCCGCCGATCACGATGTGCTTCCCGTCGGAGCAGAGATAACTGTTCGACGGGACCACCCCGGGAATGGTGCTGCCGGACGGGCCGCGTTCCACGCCGAAGGCCTCGAACTCCGGTACCAGCGATTCGGTCAGGCTGTAGACGGCCTCGTAGAGCGCGACGTCGACGATCTCCGCACCGGAGCCGCCGCGATGGCGCCGCAACAGTGTCATCAGGGTGCCGATGACGGCGTAGAGCCCGGCGACGGAGTCGGCCAGGCTCACTCCCACCCGTACCGGTGGCATGCCCGGATAGCCGGTGAGGTGGCGCAGGCCGCCCACGGCTTCGGCGACACCGCCGAAGCCGGGTTGATCCCGGTACGGTCCGGTTTGGCCGTACCCCGACACCCTGGTCACCACCAGCTCCGGATTGATCTCGTGCAGCCGGTCGGGGCCGAGGCCCCACTGTTCCAGGGTTCCCGGCCGGAAGTTCTCCAACAGAACGTCGGACCGCCGGGCCAGTCGCAGCGCGATGTCGCGGCCCTGTTCGGTACGCAGGTCGAGGGTCACGGACTTCTTGTTCCTGCCCAGAACCCGGAACAACAGGGACGTGTCCGCCCCGTGCTGCCGCCAACTGCGCAGTTCGTCGCCGGTACCCGGGCGTTCGATCTTGATCACCTCGGCGCCGAAATCGGCGAGCAACCGACCGGCCGACGGTGCGGCGATGAAGTTGCCCATCTCCAGCACGGTGATACCGGCGAGCGGACCCGACCGGGAATCGGATTGCGACGTTGCGGAGTCGTCCATCGGACCACCCTTCCGAGCGTCGTGCTCACAATGTGGGTTGTTGAATTAGAATGCAGGTTGCTTCTGGGTGTCAATGGGAGTGGGCGACGTCGTCGTTCGTCATGGCAATCCCACATTGCGGTACGGTCGGCACCGCAGCCCATGGGGAGGAGAGTCCGTGACCGACGCCGCGAACGCGCCCGAGGACCCCGGCGGGACGGACTCCGGCGGAACGGAGACCTCCGCAGGCTCGGCGCGCCCGATCCTGGTGCTGCAGAAGCTTCGACGGATCTTCGAATGCTTCACGCTCGACGAACCCGAGCTCGGACTGCGCGAGATCGTCAACCGCACCGGGCTGCCGCCGAGCACGTGTCAGCGGCTGGTCCAGAACCTCGTCAGTGAGGGCTTTCTGAGCAAGGACGGCGATGTCTACCGCATCGGGCTCGGGATGGTGCGCTGGGCCGCGCCCGGCACATACGGGCTGGACCTCGTCAAGCTCGCCGGTCCGGTTCTGGAGGAGCTGCGCGATGCCGCCGGTGAGACCTCTTTCCTGCAGGTGCGCGACGGCCCCCATCGCACCATCGTGTCGCTCTCGGAGGTCCGGAACGTGGTGATCCGGCGGTTCATGGTCGGGATGGTCATGCCGCTGCACGTCGGCTCGGCGGGCAAGGTGTTTCTCGCGCACGACCCGGACGCGTGGCGCGACGCCATCGACAGCGGGCTGCGGAGTCCCGAGGACAACCGGGTCGTGTCGCTGGAAGACCTGCAGCGTGAAGTGGCCGAGGTTCGCGAAGCCGGCTACTCGGCGACGTTCGAGGAGCGCGCCGCCGGCGCCGGTTCGCTGAGCGCTCCGGTCTTCGACATGGCGGGCACCATCGCCGCGGCTGTCGGAATCGGTGCACCGATCCAACGTTTCACCGAGGCCGACGCCGAACGGATCGCACCACTGGTGATCAGCGCAGCGAAGCGGCTGTCGGCGAGCATCGGCTATCGCGAGTAGTCCCGCATTGTGGACGCGGCCGTCGACGTTGCGAGAAGATTGCGCCTTGACTACAGGTCCCGATCGCCGCATGCTAACCCCCTACATCATGGAGTGCTAGCTCACATCGCGGGCTAGTCGTCGGCAGTAACGCGGTGGCGTCGGTTGCGAGGTCACGTTCGACGTTCCGCGTGACCCGTAGTGCAGGACTGTGATGGATCCGCCCGCCGGACAGCGTCAGTCCGAGCAGGAGAGGAGTCCTTGTGTCTCAATCGGCCCCATCGCGGCGGAGGGAGCCGATCCGTAATCCGTGGATCTGGATCGGCCTCCTCGCGATCGTTCTGGTGGGCATCCCGTGGTATCTACCGCCGGGAACGCTGCACCCGCTCGTGTTCGGGTTGCCCGTGTGGACGCTGGTCGCGGTGGCGTCGTCGATCGGGGTGTGCGGCTTCCTGCACTGGGCCCTGTCCAAGCACTGGAACCTGGTGGAAGACGCCGAGGAAGCCGACACCGCGGAGGCATCGACGGACGGGAGCGAGTCGTGGAGAACCTGACCTTCGGCGGCTGGACGGGGATCGGCGTCCTGCTGGGTTTCGCCGTTCTCATGTTGCTCATCGGCTACTTCTCCGGCCGTCGCCAGCCGAATATGCGGCACAGCATGAAGAATTACTACCTGGCCGGGGGCAATCTCGGCGTCCTGGTGTTGTTCTTCACGCTCTACGCCACGCAGTACAGCGGGAACACGGTCATCGGCTACGCGCCCCAGGCCTACCGAGTGGGATTCCCCTGGTGGCAGTCGGTCACGTTCTTCACCGTGGTGATGGCCGGATACCTGTTGTTCGCGCCGCGCCTGTACGCGGTGGCGAAGAAGCACTCCTTCATCACGCCGACCGATTGGGTTCGGCACCGGTTCTCGTCCCCCGCGGTCGCGTTGCTCGCCACCGTGCTCATGCTGTGGGGACTGGCCAGCTACCTGCTCGAACAGCTCATCGCCATGGGTCAGGCGATCTCGGGCCTGACCGGTGACACCGTGCCGTACCAGGTCGGTGTACTGGTGTTCGTCTTCGTGATGCTGATCTACTCGTGGATGGGCGGAATGCGGGCGGTGGCGCTGACCGACGTGATGCAGGGGATCGCCCTGCTGGTCGGTATCGTCGCCCTGCTGATCGGCGGCTTCGTGCTCGCGGGCGGATCCTGGTCCGAGACCACGCAGTATCTGGTGGAGCAGCGGCCGGATGCGGTCGCCGTTCCGCCACTGGAAGAGTCGGTGAACTGGTTCTCGATGATTCTGCTCGTGGGCATCGGTATCGCGATGTATCCGCACGCGATCCAGCGGATCTACTCGGCGCGCAGCGAACGGACCCTCAAACGTTCGTTGAAGCGGATGGTCTGGATGCCGCTGATCACCGCCGGTGCGGTCTTCTGCGTCGGACTGCTGTCCACGCAGATCTTCCCCGGGCTGTCCGACGACGAGTCGGAGCAACTCGTCGGCAGGCTCACCAATGCGGTGGCCGGTATCAACCCGGTGTTCTACGTCGTGATGCTGCTGTTCGTCGGTGGCATTGTCGCGGCCATCGTGTCGACATCGGATTCGGCGTTGCTGAGCTTCTCGTCCCTCGTGTCCAAGGACCTCTACGCCCGGTATGCCAAACGAGAGATCGGTGAGCATCGGCAGGTGATCATCGGCAAGGGTGTCGGGGTCGTGGTGGTGTTCGCTCTCCTCCTGCTCGCCTGGAACCCGCCCGCCACCCTCGTCGAGATCTTCGTGCTCAAGATCGAGCTGCTCGTGCAGCTGGCTCCGGCTTTCGTTCTGGGGCTGTACTGGCGACGGCTCGCCTCCGGCCCGGTGTTCTGGGGGATGGCAGCCGGCGCCGTCCTCGCGAGCACGATGACGCTCACCGGAGTGGAAACGCTCTACGGGGTGCACGGTGGACTCATCGGCCTGGTGCTCAACCTGGCGATCTGCGTGGTCGGCAGTCTGCTCGTCCGTCAGTCGCCCAGTGAGGCGAAGGCCGGCGAGTCCGTCGCGGAAGCGGTGTAGACCGAGCCGACAGACCGCGTCTCGCCGGCCCGTGAGGGAACCGTTCGCTCATGGGCCGGCGACATGTCGCTCCGGTCGGGACACCGCAGCCGGCCGGCGACCATCGCCGGCCGGCTGCGGCGACCGTCTGCCGATGGCGCTCGTCCGGGGTCCGCAACTCCGGAGCGAGCCCCTGCAGCCCAAGGGTGTCGACGACGCCGGAGAGTCCGGGGCAGCGGCCTGCTAGCGTTCCTGTGCCGTGAGTACTCCCGGACAGCCCGACACGCACGATCATCCCAGCGCTCCTGCACGGCTCGGCACCCCGGCGGAGGCGCCCGACACGTCCACCCAGCATGACTCCCGTGGCGGGGTCGGCGCCGCGGACCCGTGCGGCACCTCCGGTGAACACCATGAACGCCGCATCGTCGTGGTCGCGCACAACCTGCGCTCGGCGCACAACGTCGGTTCGTTGCTGCGGACCGGGGAGGTCTTCGCCGTGGACACGGTGCACATCACCGGGTTCACCCCGTACCCGCAGCATCCGGGCGACGAACGAGACCCCGTGGTGGCGGCACGGCAGACGCGCAGGCTCGCCAAGGCCGCCGCGGGCGCGGAACGGACCATGCCGCTGCAGCGGCACGACGACGTCCACACCCTGCTCGACTCGCTGCGCGGTGAGGGTTACACGATCGCCGGCCTGGAGATCGACCCGAACGCCGTGATCCTGGGCGACTACTCGCCCGGGGCGAAGGTCGCCCTGGTGCTGGGGGACGAGGTGCGCGGCATCGACCCGGACCTCCGGTCCCGGTGCGACCTGCTGCTGCAGATCCCCATGTACGGGCAGAAGAGCTCGCTCAACGTGAGTGTTGCGGCAGGAATCGCGTTGTACGCACTGCGCGCGACGTGACCGTGCGAACGGCCGCCCCCTGCCCGGCCGTTCGCACGGTCACGTCAGATCCACCCCCGATCGCGGGCAAGCCGCGCCGCGGCGTAGCGGTTCTCCGCCTCGGTCTTACCGATGGCCGAGGAGAGGTGGTTGCGCACCGTACCGGGGGACAGGTGCAGCTGCGCGGCGACGGTGCGCACCGACGCACCGTCGGCGGCTGCACGCAGCACCTCCCGTTCGCGGTCGGTGAGGGGGTCGATGCCTCCCGCGAGGGAATCGGCCGCCAGCGCGGGATCGACCACTCGCTCCCCGCCGGCCACGCGGCGCACGACCTGCGCGAGCTGGTCCGCGGGGGTGTCCTTGACGACGAACCCGGCTGCCCCGGCCTCCATGGCCCTGCGCAGGTATCCCGGCCTGCCGAAGGTGGTCACGATCAGGCACCGGCAGGGCGATCCCGACGCGGTCACCGCCGCGGTCGCATCGATCCCGTCGCCGCCCGCCATCTCGATGTCGATCAGCGCGACATCGGGTTCGTGCTCGGTCACCGCGCGCAGCACCTGGTCGCCGCGCCCGACCTCCGCGACGACGTCGAGGTCGCGCTCCAACGACAGCAGAGCGGCCAGACCGCCGCGGACCAGATCCTGGTCGTCGGCGAGAAGCAGTCGAATCACGCGCGGCCCACCTCCAACACCGTTCCGGGGCGCTCGTCATCGTCACAGCGCGACGACAGGGTCAGCCACGCCCCGGCCGTCGACGCCCGTTCCCGCAGTCCGCGGAGCCCCGAGCCGCCGCCGCGGGGTTCGTCGCCGGTGCCGACGCCGTCGTCCTCGACCCGCAACCGTCCCGGCCGGACGCTGACGCGGCAGGTCGAGGCCTGCGAATGACGGACCACGTTGGTCACCGCTTCCCGCAGTGCCCAGGCGAAGAGCTCCGCGTCCGCCCCCTCGACGGCGTGCACGTCGACGTCGGCCGTGATCCCGGCGGCCGCCAGCACCTCCCGCGCCGTCTCCGCCTCCGAGGCCAGCAACGGCGTGCGCAGCCGCGCCACGGTCGAGCGCACCTGCCCGAGCGATTCGCGGGCCAGCGAGTCGATGCGGTCGATCTCCTCCCGTGCCCGCTCCGGGTCGATGTCGATCATCCTCCTGGCCAGCTGCGCGCGGATGGACAGCACGGTCAGCGAATGCCCGAGCACGTCGTGGACGTCACGGGCGATGGCGTCGCGCTGAGCGGCATGGCGCAACTCCTCCTCGGTGTCGAGCTGCCGGTGTTCGTGGTGGTCCGCCAGGCGGATGACCACGATGAACACCACACCGAGCCCCGTGCCGAAGGTGGGCCACCACGTGTCGGCGAACGGCAGCGCGATCACGCAGGCGGCCGCCCACACCGCGACGCCGCTGACCAGCCCGGACCGCAGCGGGAGGCTGAACACCAACGCCGCGGTGAGGAAGGTGGCGAACGTGACCGCCGTGTACCCGGCTGCGGGCACGGTTGCGGCGGCCAGGATCGCCAGTACGACGATTCGGACGATGATCCGGCGTCGCACCTGCGCGGCGTTGCCGTCCTCGGCGTCGTGCCAGAACACCCCCAGATAGACCACGACGAAGCACGCCGTGGCGGCGAGCGCGAGCAGCCGCAGGCCCCCCGTGGCCTCCGACGTGGCGATGGAGGTCACGGGGATGGCGAGGAACACCAGCCATACCCCTGCGTACAACAACCGGAAGATGCGCATCCCCATGACCCCGATCCTGCCCGATGCCCGTCGCGTCCGGTATCAGTGCCGGGTGGTTCGCCGGCGCTGCAGCAACAGGCACGCGACGGCGAACACGACGGTCCACGTGGCGACGTTCGCCAGCACCATCCACAGTGGATCGCTGCCGGACGTTCCGCCCATGGAGACGAGGTCGCCCCCGGTGAGCGGATAGCGGGCCAGTGCGACGATCCCGTACATCGGGGTGAATCGGCCGATGTCGAGCAGCACCCCGTCCAGTGGTGTGAACGCGTTGCCCAGAAAACTGAAGATCACCAGCAACCCGGTCGCCGCTCCGACGGCGGCGTCGGACCGGAAGCTCAACCCGACCGCCAGGCCGTAGAAGGCGAACGGGAGCGATCCGGCGATCGTCAGCCCGACGGTGGCCAGCCAGACGCCCGGTGGCATGTCGGCCACCGTGAAGATCCCGGCCAGGTTGAGGACCAGCACCGGCAGCGCCGCGATCGCCACGGCGATCGCGGCCTTGGCGACGATGAAAGCCCCGTGCGGCATGGCCGTCAGCGCGAGCTGCCTGCCCCAGCCCTGCTGGATCTCGAGCGCCGCCGATCCGGCCATCGACGTCGTGGCCATGGCCGCGCCGTACGAGGCGATGGCGATCATGGTCCAGGCGCTGACGTTGCCCACGCCCACCGGTTCGCCGGACCAGTCCATCGAAGCGCCGAAGAACAGGAACAGCGCGGTGGGCAGGACGATCACGAAGAAGCTGTTGCCGATGTTGCGCAGGTTCCGCCAGAAGTCCATGGCGATGTACCTGCCCAGGCTGTAGCCGCCCCGGACGTGGTTGTGCGGGCTTGTCGCGGTCGTCATGCCGAGACCTCCTCGGGGGCGGCGGTCGCCGGGCGTTCGGTGTCGCCCGTGTCGGTGGATTCCTCGGTGAGCAGGCGGAACGCCTCCTCGAGACTGGCCGGCCGCACGGTGAGACCGTGTGCGTCCGTGCTCGTGAGCAGATGCCGGGCGAGTTCATCGGGCCGTTCGGTGCGGAAGGTGATCCGGGCCCCCTCCCGGGTCGTTCGGATCACGAACGGCAGCCGCTCGAGCTCGTCGGCCGCCGGGTCCCAGGTCACCGTCACGTACGCGGCACCTGCTCGGGCCCGCACCTCGTCGGTGGGTCCGTCGGCGAGCACACGGCCGCTGTTCATCAGCACCGTCCGGCGTGCGAACTGCTCTGCCTCCTCCAGGTAGTGGGTGGCGAAGATGACCGTGATGCCCTCGTCCGCCTGTGCTCGCATCCGGTCCCAGAACTCGTGCCGCGCGGAGACGTCCATTCCCGCCGTGGGCTCGTCGAGCACGATGATTTCCGGGCGGGGAAGCAGCGCGAGCGCGAAGCGCAGTCGCTGCTGCTGGCCGCCCGAGCACTTGCCGACCTGCCGTGAGGCGAACGGCCGTACGCCCGCGATGTCGATGACCTCGTCGACGTCGGCCGGATCGGCGTGCAGCGCGGCGATCATCCGCACCGTTTCGGCTGCGGTCAGATCGGGCAGCAGCCCTCCGGTCTGGAGCAGCGCGGAGAGCCTGCCGGTCTGCACGGCGGCCCGCGGCGGCTGGCCACCGACGCTGACGTCGCCGGATCGGGCGGTGGTGAGTCCCAGCAGGATGTCGAGCAGCGTCGTCTTGCCTGCTCCGTTGGGGCCCAGCAGGGCGAGTACTTCTCCGCGCGCTACCTCGAGGTCGACCCCGTCGACGGCGCGGATGTGGCCGCCGGTGCCGTCGGGGAACGACATGTGCACGTTCCGGGCGGAGATGACGGATTCCTGAACCATGCTCCGCAGTCTTGCCGGTGCCGCGGCGGTGGTCCTAGGGCCGGCGTCATCGATGCCCCGTGACAGATGTCAGGGGGTCACGTCGTGCGTTCGGGAGAACGGTTGTCCGTCCTGTCGAGCTCGCCGTCGGCTCCGTCGTTCCGGCCGCTCGCGTCGCGTTCGGTGCGTGCCTGCTGCGGGACGTCCGCGCCGTGCCCGCGGTTGCCCGTGGACTTGCTGTCGAGGAACTGAAGCAGTTCGACGGGGAAGGGCAACACGAGCGTGGAGTTCTTCTCCGCCGCGACCTCCACCACGGTCTCCAGCAGGCGCAGTTGCAGGGCCGCGGGAGTGTCGGCCATTCGTTCGGCCGCCTCGGCCAACTTCTCCGAGGCCTGCAGCTCGCCTTCGGCGGCGATCACTCGGCCCCGGCGTTCGCGCTCGGCCTCCGCCTGCCGTGACATGGCGCGTTTCATCGTCTCGGGCAGTGCGACGTCCTTGATCTCCACGCGATCGATGTGGATGCCCCAGCCCAGAGCCGGGCTGTCGATCATCAGCTCGAGCCCTTCGTTGAGCCGTTGCCGGTTGGACAACAGGTCGTCGAGACTGCTCTCCCCGATGATCCTGCGCAGGCTCGCCTGCGCGACCTGCAGCATCGCGAACCGGTAATTCTCGACGCCGACGATCGCCTGTACCGGATCGACCACCTTGAAGTAGACGACGGCATCGACGCGCACGGTCACGTTGTCGCGGGTGATGCCGTCCTGACCCGGTACGGGCAGCGTCACGATCTGCATGTTGACCTTGGTCATACGATCGACGCCGGGTACGAGCAGCCTGATACCGGGCTCGGTGGGTGCGCGGAGCACCCTGCCGAAGCGGAAGACGAGCCCACGCTCGTACTGCCGTACGATCCGGACGCTCGCCGCGAGTCCGACGGCGCCGACGATTCCTATCGCGCTCAGGATCTCGATCCACATGGCGGCTCCCCGGTCGGTGAACCCCTGTCGGTCGATGATACGCCCGTTGTGCAAGGAGACGCTGCCCGCGCGATGCGCCGGGACCGGCCGACGTTGCGAACCGCCGGTCCGACGCCGATCTCGGACCGTGTCACCCCTTCCGAGCGGCGACGACGTCGTGCATCGTCGCCGTGGCCACCCCGTGCTGCTCGAACCGTGCACGGATCGCCCTGGCGATGTCGGGGGAGTTCGGACGATCGCCGTGCAGGCAGATCGTGTCGGCGTCGACGTCGATCGCCTTGCCGTTGACCGAGGTGACACCGCCGCGCAGGACGTCGATGGCCTGCTGGGCGCAGACGTCGGGGTCCTTGGCCTCCGGAACGGGTTCGATGATGATGTGCCCGTTGTCGTCGTAGTCGAGGTCGGCGAAGGCCTCGCGGGCGACCGGATAGCCGTCGGCGAGCACCCGCTGTGCGGTGGGCCCGGCCAGCAGGACGAGCAGGACGTTCGGATCGGCCTTCGTGACGGATTCGGCTACGGCGGCGGCCACGTCCGGGTCACGCAATGTCAGCCCGTAGAGCGCGCCGTGCGGTTTGACGTGGGCGATGGGGACGCCTGCTTCGTCGGCGAAGGCGCGCAGCGCACCGTACTGGTACAGGCAGGCGTCGGCGGCTTCGGCGGGGCTCAGCGCCATGGCACGGCGGCCGAATCCGGCGAGGTCGGGGAAGCCGGGGTGCGCACCGAGTGCGACACCGTTGGACACGGCCAGTTCCACCGACCGGCGCATGGTCCCCGGATCGCCCGCGTGCCAGCCGCAGGCGACGTTGACGGAACTGACCTGGGGAAGCAGCGCGGCGTCGTTCCCGAGTTTCCATCGGCCGAAGCTCTCGCCTGCGTCCGCGTTGAGGTCGATGACTGTCTTCATGGCCTGTCCTTTCACGTCGGGAACGGGCAACGGTAGGTCTTCCGCGGCCGGTGTGGGAATGGACGTTCTGGCCAATTGTCGCTGTGCTGACGCGACAATGCGCGGCGCGAGATGCAGCACCGCCCGCGGAACCGGCAGGTCGCGGTGGCCTCCGCACCGGCGCGCAGGTGCGGAGGCCGCGCCACCGTTCCGGGCTACTTCGCCGCCGCCGACGCGGCACCGGACCGCCCCGCCGTTAGGCCACGAGCCGGATGGCCAGCCAGAGCTGTGCGCGGACGTCGGGTGAGTCCACATTGCAGTCCAGCAGTGCGGCCACCTTGCTCATCCGGTGCCGGAGCGTGTGGCGGTGCACGCCGAGTTCCGCCGCAGCGGGGTCCCAGTGGCCGTGGTGGGCGAGCCAGCTGCGCAGCGACCGCACCAGCTCACCGCGCTGCCCGGCGTCGTGGTCGTACAACGGGCGCAGCATCGCCTCGGCGCGGGTGACGACGCCCTGGTCGGCGACGTCACGCAGCAGCCCGACGCCGAGGTCGTCGAACCGGACCACCGCCGTGCCGCGGCGGGTGGCCTCGGAGAGGGCCTGCCTGGCCTGCCGGTAGGCGGCCGACAGCCCGTCCAACCCGGTCGGCGGCGACACGCCCAGGTGGCGTGCGGACGGCAACTGTTGCGACGCGGACGCCACGGCGATCAGCTCGCCGTCGAGCTCCCCGGCCAGCAGGTCCGATGAGGCGCCGCCGTCCACCAGGGTGGGGGAGTGACCCGATCCGGCGAGAACCACGACGGGTTCGTCGGGCAGTCTCATGCCGAGCGGGTCGGCGAGTTCGTCGAAGGCTGTGCGGTGTCCCGTGAGCAGCAGTTTCAACGCCGTGGTGCGCAAGCGTGTATCGGCAGTGGTCCGGGTCCGGATCAAGGCGATGGACAGCAACGAGGCGGCTGCGTGCGTGATGTGGTGATCGGTCGAGCCGAAGGCGTGTTCCCTGCCGACGACGAGGAAACCCGCCAGCTTGTGCCCGCCGCCCAGGGAATGAGCGGCGACGTGTCCGCCGTCGGCGGACAACCCGATGCTGGAGGGCAGGCGTGCGGCGCGCAGCCGGTCGAGGTCGGGGGCCAGGGCCGGTACGTGCTCGGCGGCAGCCGCGGGCTCCGCCTGCGTCACGGTTCCGTCGGGGCTCAGGAGCACCGCCCAGCAGGCGAGTTCGGTGGCCAGCCTGCCGATCAGCCCGCCCAGGTCCTCGCCGTGCACGGCCGCGGTCGTGAGCGCGTTGCGAGCCGTCTCGAAGCGCCGCGCCTCGGCGCTGCGGGTGTCCGCCAGCGCTTGCGAGACGGCTTTGCTGATCTCGATGAACGGCGTGTGGTGCGGGACCTCGAGTACCGGCAGGTGGGCCGCCTCGGCCGCCGCCAGCAGCGGTTTCGGGATCTCGTCGTGTCCGAGTTGGATCCCGAAACCGAGCCCCGACAGCCCGGCCGCGGCGAGCCTGCCGACGTAGGCGGCCTGCCCGTCCTCGGTCTCCGGCAGTGCGATGCCGGTGGTCAGCAGCAGTTCGCTGCCGGAAAGGAACTGGGTGGGATCGGTGAGCTCGCTGGCGTGGACCCACGAGATGGGGCGGTCCGCACCGGCGCTGCCCGCGCGGAGCGTGAGTCCGAGCTGTGGATTGCCGGTCAGATCGCTCGCCGTGGGCATAACCAGCGGTTTTACACATTCTGTCCAGTGCCGCGGAGCCGTTTTGTACAGAGTTTCACTGGCGGAGGGTGGCCACAGCGGGCACAGTGTTGTGATCGCCGACACATTGGGAGGCGTGGTGATGACCGAGAAGATCCAACTGCCACCTGCGCGTTACGAGTACGGCGGGGACGAGTTCGTGTTCGTCGAGCTGGACCAGGCGATGAGCCTGGAGGCGAACTTCGCGGGGATGGCCGTGACCAATGCGCTGCGCGAGGAGGCCATCGAAGGGGTTGTCGACATCTGCCCGTCGAATGCCTCCTACATGGTTCAGGTCGACCCCGACCGCCTCGACCCGCGTGAACTGGTCGAGGAGTTGCGCCGGCTCGAGTCCACGGTCGGGACGCTGCCCGACGACTACGTGCTCAAGACCCGGGTGGTGGACGTCCCGGTCCTGTTCAACGACCCGTGGACACACGAGACGCTCATGCGGTTCCGGGACCGGCACCAGGACCCCGAGGCCACCGACCTGGAATACGCGGCGCGCATCAACGGCTTCGACAGCGTGCAGGGCGTGATCGACGCGATGACGAGTGCGCCGTGGATCGTCACGATGCTGGGCTTCGTGCCGGGACTGCCGTTCTGCTACCAGCTGGTGCCGAGGGACCGGCAGATCCAGGTACCGAAATACGTCCGGCCCCGCACCGACACCCCGGAACGCACGTTCGGGTTCGGCGGTGCCTTCGCGGTGGTCTACCCGGTGCGTGGCGCAGGCGGCTACCAGATGTTCGGCATGGCGCCCGCTCCGGTGTTCGACCTGTCGCAGAGCCTTCCCGACTTCGCCGACGACATCAGCTTCCCCAACGCGAACGACGTGCTGCGCTACCGGGCGATCGACATGGCCGAGTTCGAGTCGACCCGTTCCGAGGTGGAGAGCGGCACGTTCCGCTACCGCATTCGTGAGGTCGAGTTCGAGCCGGCCTCGCTGCTGGCCGACCCCGACGCGGTCAATCGCGAGCTGCTGGAGGTGCTGTACCGATGAGCGAGCTGCTGGTGCGAGCCGGTGGCCTGTACACGACGGTGCAGGACACGGGCAGGTTCGGCTATTACCACATGGGGATGCCGCCCTCCGGTGCGATGGACGTCTACTCGGCGGTCGTGGCCAACATGCTGGTGGGCAACCCGGACGGTGCCGGGGTGCTGGAAGGCACCTACGTGGGCCCGACGCTGGAGTTCACCGACGACCGAGTGGTGGCCGTGACCGGTGCCGACGTGCCGGTGACGGTCAACGACGAACCCGTCGAGCCGTGGACGGCGATCCGCGTCGGACCCGGTGACGTGCTGGGGTTCGCCATGATCCGCGCGGGCTGCCGGGTGTACGTCGCCGTGAGTGGAGGCATCGACGTGCCGGTGTACCTGGGTTCGCGGTCGACGTACACGTTGACCGGGATCGGCGGGCACCAGGGCCGCAAGCTCGTCGACGACGAGACGCTGCCGCTGGGATCGGGCGACGGATCGGCCCGCCCCGGCGCAGTCGTGCCCGAGGAGCTCCGTCCCGAGCTGGCCGGCCCGGCGGAACTGCGCACGGTCATCGGGCTGTGCTCCTACCGGTTGACCGAGGACGCGCTGGCCTCGTTCCTCGGTACCGACTGGAAGGTCACCAAGGACGCCGACCGTGTGGGGTACCGGTTGCGGGGCGGCAAGCTCGACTTCACCGACCGCGAGCAGCCGTTCGGTGCGGGCAGCGACCCGGCCAACGTCGTCGACCTCGGCTACCCGGTCGGTTCGATCCAGGTACCGGGCGGTGACGAGCCGATCGTCCTGCTGAACGACGCCGTGACCGGCGGCGGCTACGCGACCATCGGGACGGTGATCTCGGTCGACCGGGACCGCATCGCGCAGACGAAGACCGGTGACGTCGTGCGGTTCACCTCGGTGGACCTGGACACGGCGTTGGCGGCCAGGCGGGACCGCCGCGAGCGGATCGAACGGGTCCGCCGCGAGATCGCACGCTAGGGAGGCAGCGACACGATGACGACGATCAAAGCTCAGATGCCGGGCGTGTTCTACCGGCGGCCCGCGCCGGAGAAGCCCGTCTACGTCGACGACGGCGAGGAGATCAGCCAGGGACAGACCATCGCCCTGATCGAGGTGATGAAGACGTTCAACGAGGTCAAGGCCGACGAATCGGGAACGGTGGCCGAGTTCCTCGTGGAGGACGGCGACGAGGTCGACGTGGGGCAGGACATCGTGCGGCTGGGTGAGGTATGAGGCGCGTCCTGGTGGCCAACCGGGGTGAGATCGCGGTCCGCATCATCCGGGCCGCGCACGCCGCCGGTCTGGAGACCGTCGCCGTCTACTCCGATGCGGATGCGCAGGGCCGGTGGGTGCAGTTGGCCGACACCGCCGTGCACATCGGCAAATCGGCCGCGGCGAAGTCGTATCTGAACTCGGCGGCCCTCGTCGAGGCGGCCGTGTCGACCGGTGCGGACGCGGTGCACCCCGGGTACGGGTTCCTGTCCGAACGTCCGGGTGCCGCCAAGGAGTTCGCCGATGCAGGTCTGACGTTCGTCGGTCCCGCGGTGTCGACGATCGAGATGATGGGCGACAAGGCTGCGGCACGGGACGCGGCCAAGCGGGCCGGGGTGCCGGTCGTGCCCGGCAGCGGCGCGGTCGGCGATGTCGACGAGGCACTCGCGGCGGCCGAGGACGTCGGTTATCCGGTGCTCGTCAAGGCGGCAGCCGGTGGCGGAGGCCGGGGCATCCGGCCCGTGG
Source organism: Prauserella salsuginis (assembly GCF_024648885.1). Lineage (GTDB taxonomy): Bacteria > Actinomycetota > Actinomycetes > Mycobacteriales > Pseudonocardiaceae > Prauserella > Prauserella salsuginis. The sequence goes on from NZ_JANBBF010000012.1 coordinate 249,219, forward strand.
CGTCTCGCGACGAGCTGGCCGAAGTGCTGCCCGCCGCGCAGGCCGAGGCCCGGTCGGCGTTCAGCGACGACACCGTCTACCTGGAACGGGCCATCGACGGCGCCCGCCACATCGAGGTCCAGATCCTCGCCGACCACGCGGGCAACGTGGTGCACACGTTCGAACGGGACTGTTCGGTGCAGCGGCGCCGGCAGAAGCTCATCGAGGAAGCCCCGGCCCCCGGGCTGGCGGCCGAAACGCGCGCGAGCATCAACGACGCGGCGGTGCGGCTGGCGCGCCAGGTCGGCTACGTGGGTGCGGGAACCGTCGAGTTCCTGCTGACACCGTCTGGGGAGTTCTTCTTCATCGAAATGAACACCCGCATCCAGGTGGAACATCCCATCAGCGAGGCCATCACCGGGGTCGATCTGGTGAGCGAGCAGCTGCGCATCGCGGCGGGGGAGCCGGTCTCCTTCTCCCAGGACGAGGTGCAGATCCGCGGTGCCGCGGTGGAGCTGCGCATCAACGCCGAGGATCCGGACAACCGGTTCCAGCCCACGCCGGGCGATCTGTCCAGGTTGGATCTGCCGGGAGGGCCCGGGGTTCGGGTGGACACCGGTTTCGTCGCAGGCGATCGGATCAGCCCGTTCTACGACTCGATGATCGCCAAGCTGATCTGTTCCGGTCCCGACCGGGACACCGCCTTTGCGCGCGGCCGCCAGGCGCTCGCCGAACTGCGGGTGGAGGGTGTCCCCACGACGGTGTCGATGCACCGGCGGCTCCTCGACGAGCCCGACCTCCGTGCGGGGGCGGTGCACACGAAGTGGCTGGAGGAACTGTTGCCGGACTCGACGTAGCGACACCGGCGCCGGCGTGTCCGTTGTGGACCGCCGCCGTCGTGTCGGATGCCCGGTCCCCGTCCGAACCGCCGATCGTCGCTGTAGCAGGAGGGTGAACCATGACCGAGACGCTCCGCCCCAGTGTGGGGACCGCGGTCCCCCGCAAGGAGGATCCCCAGCTGCTGGCGGGCAAGGGCAGATGGACCGGTAACATCGCGCCGCCCGGCACCGTGCACATCGCGGTGCTGCGCAGTCCGTTCGCCCGTGCCCGCATCCAGTCGATCGACGTCTCGGAGGCGGCGCAGCGCCCCGGCGTGGTCGGCGTGTTCACCGGTGCGGACCTCTCGAACGAGTGGGCGGGCATTCCCTGCGCCTGGCCCGTGACCGAGGACATTCGGATCCCCGATCACTTGCCCGTCGCCGTGGACCAGGTGCGATTCGCTGGTGAGGCGATCGCGGTGGTCGCCGCGGCAGACGCCGCCGCGGCACAGGACGCCCTCCAGTACATCGACGTCGACTATGAGCCCGGCGACCCGGCTCTCGACGTGGAGGACAGCCTCGCGGGCGGGCCACTGGTGCACGATCGGTTCGACAGCAACGAAAGCTACACGTGGTCGCTGGCGACCGGCGACGTGGACCAGGCGTTCGCCGCGGCGGACGTCACCGTGTCGGAACGGTATCTCCAGCAACGCCTGCAGCCCACACCGATGGAAGATCGCGCCGTCGTGGTCACGCCGGAACCGACGGGGTCGGGTTTCACCCTGTACTCCTCGACGCAGATCCCGCACATCCTGCGCAGCGTCCTGGCGGGCGTGTGTTCGGTGCCCGAGCAGAACCTGCGCGTGGTCGCCCCCGACGTCGGGGGCGGATTCGGCGGCAAGCTGAACGTCTATCCCGAGGAATGCATCGGCATCGTCCTGGCCCGGCGGCTGTCCGTGCCGGTCAAGTGGGTGGCGACGCGCTCGGAGGACAGTCAGACCATGACCCACGGACGGGGACAGGTGCAGTACGTCGAACTCGCCGCGCGCGAGGACGGCACCCTGTTGGGCATGCGCGTGCGGATCCTCGCCGACATGGGTGCCTACCTGCAGCTTCTCACGCCCGGGATCCCGCTGTTGAGCGCCTTCATCTTCCCCGGCGTGTACTCCTTCGGTTCGTTCTCGATCGAGTGCAAGGGCGTGTTCACGAACAAGACGCCGACCGATTCGTACCGCGGTGCGGGCAGGACCGAGGGCATCTACGGTGTGGAACGCGCGATGGACGCGCTGGCACGCAGGCTTGGCATGGACCCGGCCGAGGTGCGCAGGCGGAACTACCATCCCTCCTTCGACAACGGCGCCACCACTCCCGCAGGACTGGAGATGGACTCCGGCAACTACGAGGTCGCGCTCGACAAGGCCCTCGAACTGGCCGGCTACGACCGGTTGCGCGCCGAACAGCGTCGCAGGCGGGAGGCCGGTGCGGCGGTCCAGCTCGGGATCGGGCTGTGCAGCTATACCGAGAACGGCGGTCTGTCCCCTTCGAAGATGACCGCGGCCCTGCGGCTCGGCGCGCCGGGGTGGGAGATGGCCAGCGTGCGCATGCTCTCCACCGGGGCGGTGCAGGTGGTGACGGGCACGTCGCCGCACGGCCAAGGGCACGAGACGACGTGGGCTCAGATCGTGGCCGACCGTCTCGGCGTACCCATGGACAGTGTCGAGGTCGTCCACGGTGACACGCAGTCGTCACCGTACGGTCTGGACACCTACGGCTCGCGCAGTGCCGCGGTCGGTGGCACCGCGGTGCACCTGGCCTGTGAGAAGGTGCTGGCCAAGGCGCGCACGCTCGCCGCCCACATGCTCGAGGCCGCTGAGCAGGACCTCGAATTCTCCGACGGCGCGTTCTCGGTCGCGGGGGTCTCCGGCAGCAGCGTGACGATCCAGGAGGTCGCCGGTGCGGCCTACCTGGCCGCGGACCTGCCGGAGGGGATGGAGCCCGGCCTGTCCGAGGAACAGTTCTTCGACCCGCCGAACTTCACCTACCCGTTCGGCACGCACGTGTGTGTCGTGGAGGTCGACACCGACACCGGCAAGGTCACCATTCCCGAGTACTTCGGCGTCGACGACTGCGGCAACGTGATCAACCCGGCCATTGTGGACGGGCAGATGCACGGCGGTATCGCGCAGGGGATCGGCCAGGCTCTCTACGAGGACGCCGTCTACGACGACGACGGGAACCTCATGAGCGCCTCGCTCGCCGACTATCTCGTCGCGGCCGCCCCCGAGCTCCCCGGGTTCACGCTCGATCACACGGTGACGCCGTCGCCGACGAACGCACTCGGCGTGAAGGGCGCGGGGGAGTCGGGTTCCATCGCCTCTACCCCCGCGGTCGTGAACGCGGTCATCGATGCGTTGCAACCGTTCGGCGTGGATCACATCGACATGCCCACCACGCCGTTCCGCGTGTGGGAGGCCATCAACCGGGGCGGACGAGTGAACTCGTGAACGCGGTGCCGGGAATACGGCGTCGGGAATGCGACGTCGTATTCCCGGCACCGGCCCCGCGGGTCGCGCCGGGGATGCGGGCCACCGGTTCGGTGACCGCGCCCCGGGCGCGGGCGGCTGCGGCGGGCACTCGTCGTGGGTGTCCGCCGCGGCCGCAGCGCGGTCGCCGGCCGGTCACGTCCGGGCCGGAGCGGTGAGCCGGCCGGTCAGAACAGGTCCGGCACCGTCCAGCCGTCGAGGTCGTACTCGTCGAGGAACTCCTCGGCGAGCCCCCGCATCTGGGCGACGCCGCCGCGGTTCTGCGCGGCGAACAGCAGCTCGGCCTTCACGTTCTCGTGGTTGCCGGAGTAGTTGCGCTCGTACAGCTCGTGCCTGCCGCCGAACTCGCTGCCGATCGAGTCCCAGAGCGCCTTCATCACCTTGACCCGGTCGACGGCGGTGATGCCGTTGGACCCGCGGACGTACTTGTCCAGGTACGGACGCACCGCGTCGCTCTTGAAGTCGGCCGCACCGGAGGGCAGGTAGATCAGTCCGGACGCCACGTCCTGTTCGATGATCTCCTTGACCCGCGGGTAGCCCTGCATCATGAACATCCGGTAGGTGAGCCCGTACTCGAGCTTCGGGATGACCGCGTCGCCGATCCACGGTTCGGGGTCGCGGGCCATCGATTCGCTCAGCGACCAGAAGAGGTTGCGCCAGCCGATGACCTCACCGACCCGGGTCTGCACGCCGCGGAATCCTCCGGAACCGGTGGCGTCGAGCGCCTTGAGCAGCAGGCCTGCGATGAAGTCGAGCTTGACCGCCAGCCGGGTGACGCCCTGGAACGTGAAGCGCGGCAGGAATCCGGACTGGGGGAAGAACGCGTTGATGCGATCGACGTCGCCGTACATGAACACGTTCTCCCACGGCACGAGCACCCGGTCGAAGACGAAGATGGTGTCGTTCTCGTCCATCCGGCTCGACAGGGGATAGTCGAACGGTGTGCCGTTCCTGGCGGCCTGTTCGGTGTACGACGGCCGGCAGATCAGCTTGATCCCGGGCGCATCCATCGGCACCGTGCAGATCAGGGCGAACTGCTTCTTCTTGATCGGCAGGCCGTAGTGGGCGATGAAGTTGTAGTTGGTGATGGCCGAGCCGGTGGCGACGACCTTGGCTCCGGAGACGATCAGTCCCGCGTCGGTCTCCTTCTCCACCTTCATGTAGACGTCGCCTACTTCGTCGGGCGGCAGGTTGCGGTCGACCGGCGGGTTGATGATCGCGTGGTTCCAGTACAGGACCTTCTCCTGGGACTCGCGGTACCAGCGTTCGGCGTTGGCCTGGAACGGTGCGTACAGCTCCTGGTTCGCGTGCAGCGTGCCGAGGAAGCTGGCCTTGTAATCGGGGGAGCGGCCCATCCACCCGTAGCTCAGCCGGGCCCAGCGCGCGATCGCGTCACGTTCCTTGAGCAGGTCCGCGGACGAGGTCGGTGTCTTGAAGAACGGCATGGTCACACCGCCGTTGCCGGTGTCGGTCGGCGCGGTCAGCTCGTCGACGTGGGGACCGGTGTGGAGCGCGTCGTAGAGCCGGGCCGTCATCCGCACCGGGTTGCGGAAGGCCGGGTGGGTGGTGACGTCGTCGATCCGCTCGCCGTGGAGGTAGATCTCCCGGCCGTCGCGGAGGCTGTTGATGTACTCGTCGCCGGTCATCGGCGCGGCGGCGAAGTTGGCGCGGGTGTTGGCCTCCGAGTCCGCGGCCGGGTTGACCGTGGGCGGATCGGTGGCGAGGGACTGCTGCGGGATCGCGGTGTCGGTCATGGTTCTCTCCTTTGAGAAGGGACGGGGCCGACTACGGGCGCCCGTGCGGTGTGGTTCCGGCGACGGTCGAGGCCGGACGGGCGGAAATCGGGGTGAAGTCACAGGCGGCGTCGAACCAGCCGGAGTGCGGGTCGTCGAACGAACCCGTCCAGACGGATTCGGATGCAGGCGCCCCGACCTCGGCGAACGTGCTGTCGGAGAACAGCAGCGGGGGACGCGCGGTGGTCTCCACGGCGGCGACCTCACCGAGGAACAGGAGGTGGTCGCCGCCGTCGTCGGTGCGTTGCGGTGTGCAGGAGAGGGTGGCGGCCGTGCCGGCCAGCACCGGTGCCGTGGGGCCGGGCGCCCACCGGATCGGGTCGGCCGACGGCCGACCCGCGAAGTTCATCGCGACGTCGACCTGGTCGGCGGCGAGCACGTTGACCGCGAACGGGGCGCCGTCGAGGTAGCTGCAGGCTCGTGATGTGCGGGTCAGGGCGACGGTGATGAGCGGCGGGTCGAGCGAGACCGGCATGAACGCCGTCACCGTCGCCCCGTGCGGTTCGCCGTCGTTCGACCGGCAGGTGATCACGGTGACGCCGGTGGCGAACCGGCCGAACGCCGTTCGCAGCGTCTTCGGATCCATGGTTCCTCCAGCGGTGGGTGGGGCGTGTCTCGCCCTCGTCTGACGGGTGCCGCTGACCGTAGGCGCGTCCGTGCGCTGCGGCGATCCGCTCAGCGCAGCCGCTGTCCGCTTCCCGAAGTGCGATGTATCGTGTCGTGGATCACGTGCATTACCGGGAGGTGTCCATGCCCACTGCTCGCGTCGCGACGTCCGCGGAGGAGCTGCGGGACTTCTCCGCGGCTGTGGCCGATGCCTACTTCCCCCACGAACTCACCGTGCTCCGCGACGGTGTCGGGCCCGCGGAGCTGCGCAAGGTCGATCTGGGGCCCGTGCGGCTGACCCGGATCGGATGGGGCGCCGAGGTGAGCGTGCGCTCGGACCATCCCGGCGGCTGGGCGGTGAACGTGCCGCGCAGTGGACTGCTCGATGCCCGGGTCAGCGGACGTTCCGTGTTGTCGCTGGAAGGGCAGGCGACCGTGTGCCCTCCCGACACGCAAACGTTGATGAGCCGCTGGTCGGCCGACTGTTCCATCCTCGGAATGCGGGTCGACGCGGAGTATCTCGCCGACGAACTCGTCGCGCTCGTCGGGCTCACCGCCCAGGACATGCCCGCTCAGCTGGACCTGCGCACCGAAGCGGCGCAAGCGTGGCTGGCGCTGCTCACCTCGATCGGAGCGCAGAGCCTCCGTTCGCCGGACCTGCTGGCGCGCCGCGCGGTGCGGGAGCGGTTGGGCGCCACGCTCACGGCGGCGTTCGTCACCGCCTGTTTCCCGGCCGAACCGGAGACCGGGGACGTCTGCCCGCGGATCGTCGCGCGGGTGGTCGACGCGATGGAGGCGGATCCGGCGCGGGCGTGGGGTTCGGCCGACATCGCGCGGTGCGCCGGGGTGGGCATCCGCCGGGTGCAGCAGAGCTTCCAACGCTATCGGGGTGAAACGCCGACGGAGGCGCTGCGCCGGATCCGGCTACGACGAGTGCACGAGGACCTGCTGCACGACCGGGTGGAGACCGTTGCGGATGGGGCCACCCGGTGGGGTTTCATGCATCTGGGCCGGTTCGCGGCGGCCTACCGGCGGGAGTTCGGCGTCAGCCCGTCGGCGACGTTGCGCCGCTGAGGAGACTCGTCGAGACACGGTGTTCGCGCCGGTCCGTTCTCGGCCGCAGCCTGCCTGAGGTGGTGGGCGGAGCCAGGGTCCCCGTGCAGGTTCCCGGTGGAGGGGCACACCCGGTATTCCGTCCGGCGGGCGCGGCTCCACGGCCTCGAATCAGGCGACGGATCCCGCTCGGCGGCCGAAGACGATGCCGGCAGCCAGGCCGGAGCCGCCCGGGTAGTTCCCGCTGAACAGGCCGCCGCGAGCCTCGCCACACACGAGTAGCCCCTCGATGGGAGTTCCGTTCTCGCGTAGTACTCGTCCATCGATATCGCCTTTCAACCCACCGAAAGTGAACGTGATACCGCAGGTCACGGGGTAGGCATAGAACGGAGGCGTCTCGATCGGCGCTGCCCAGTTCGATTTCGGCGGGTCGACATCGGCTCGGCGACCGTCTTTGATCGTCGGGTCGAACGTCCGGCTGCGGTCGATGGAGTCGTTGAAGGTCGTGACGGTGTCGGTGAAGCATTCCGGGTCGAGCCCCAGCCGGCGGCCCAGCTCGGGCACGGAGTCCGCGGTCACTTCGCTGATGCCGGGCATCTCGTACTCTTCGACCCGCAGGCTGGGGCGAAGACTCGCGTCGAAGACCTGGTACGCAACGCTGTCCGGTTGGGCCAGGATCTCGGCGCCGTATTTGGCGTAGGTGTAGTTACGGAAGTCGGCTCCCTCGTCGAGGAAGCGTTCCGCGTTCCGGTTGACGATGATCCCCAACGGATAGCTCTGCCTGGTGAGCCGGTTGGTCAGCGCTCGGTTGGACTCGTTGCATCTGGTGAACGCATCCCATTGGACGCTGTGCGCGGTGGACCAGTCTCCGCCGCGTGCCGCTCCCAACCGGAGTGCGGCCAGGATCATGACGCCGTCGTTGTGCCGGGTGCCACGGACCTTCGCGTTCGCCCAGCCCGACCCGAGGTGGCGCTCCCTCATCTCGGCGTTCGCCTCGAAGCCGCCGGATGCGATCACGACACTGTCGCCGTGCAGCTCGTGCTCGCCCTCGTCGTCGGCATAAGCCACGCCGATGACCCGGTCGCCGTCGGTCAGGAGCCGGGTGACCGTCGCGCCGTAGCGGACCTCTTCGCCGAGGCGGCCCGCCACGGCAGTGTGGTCCGACATGAGCCCTTCGCCGCCGTCGACGTTGCCGACGTGCAGTCCGCCCCAGAACAGGTACGTGCCGTCGGGTCGCGTGTAAGCCTGTCGCTCGTACATGAGTCGGTAGCGCAGGCCCAAACCGTGCAGCCAGCGCACGCCGGAGGCGGCTTCGGTAACCAATGTGTCCGCCATGACAGGGTCGGTACGGCCTGCCGTGACCCGGTCGAGGTCCGCCCGGTACTCCGCTGCGTCGTACGGCGGGACGACCGTTCGAGCGTGGCGGTCATCGGGCTCGAGGATGTCGAGCAGATCGTCGAGGCCACCGTGTGCGATCCGGGTGGCGCCCGCCGTGAAGAACGAGTTTCCGCCCGCGTCGTCGAGTCGTCCCCGCTCGAGAATTACCACGCGACGTCCACGTTCGGTCGCGGCGTGCGCGGCCGAGAAGCCGGCGTTGCCGCCTCCGACCACGATGACGTCAGTGCGGGCAGCGGGCATGGCGGAACTCCTTGGGTCGAGTGGCCGTCCGGCATCAGCGTTTCGGTGCCGGGGGAGGAGCGGGGAAGAGCTCGGCCGCCGGCGTGCCGGCTGACATCCCGAACAACAGGCGTAGCCGGGCTTTCGGCGGGGAAAGCGTGCCGGCGAAGTGCAGTCCCGCACGTCGTAGCTCCCGTTCCGAACCGGCACCGGCGTAGGTGTCGGCGAGAAGCGCACCGTCGGGACAACGGCTGGTCACGACGACGGGCTTGCCGGCCTCGGCACAGGCGACCAGCGCCGCGCCCAACGACGGCGAAACGTGCCCCGCACCGAGCGCGGCTACGACGAGACCGTCCACATCGGGTGTAAGCGCTTCCGCGGCCGACCCATCGATACCCGTTGCGGTGGGAAGGAGGCCGACGCGCACGGACGGCGCAGCGCGGCCGGGAAGAAGATCAGTGCCGGGTGGGGGACCGAGAAGCAGTTCGAGTCGGTCTTCGGCGACGAATCCGACCGGGCCCGCCGCAGGGGAACTGAACGCCGCGATCCGAGTGCTGTGCATCTTGGTCACGAGCCGCGCGACGTGCACCTCGTCCTGGAACACGACGGTGGGCCCGTACGGTGCGAGATCAGGGACAGCGGCGGCGACGAGGGCGGCGCGGATGTTGGCGGGTCCGTCGGGGCCGGAATGATGGGGCGAACGCATGGCGCCGGTAATGACCACCGGGACTCGTGTTTCGACGAGAAGGCCGAGCGCGTAAGCGGTCTCTTCGAGTGTGTCCGTGCCATGGGTGACGACGACACCGTTGCTGCCCGCCGCGATCGCCTCCGTGACCGTGCTCGCGAGCGTCCACAGGTCGTCGGGTGTCATCCGGCGTGAGGACATGCCCAGTGCATCCCGGGGGACTACCTCGATCCCGTCCGGCAGATCGCCCGGTCGTGGAACCAGCTCACCGACGCCGCGGTGAGTTTGGCAGTCGGCCGATGGCGGAGCAACCGAGACGGTGCCGCCCGTGGCGATCAACGCGATCGAACGCGGTACGGCCATCAGGTGTGCACTTCCGGGTTGCCGAGTTCCGCGGACAGTCGATCGGCAGCGCGTTGCGCGGCGGCGGTCAGTCGTGCCCGGGTGTCGGAGTCGGCGGCACGTGAGCCTGGCGCGGTGACGGTGACACTGGAAAGTACACGGTCGTCGCCGTCGCGAATCGGTACCGACACGGCCCAAGCATCCGGATCGAGTTCGTTGTGGCAGACCGCGTAGCCGTTGTCACGGACCTCCTTCAGTACGTGCATCACGTCGTCGACGCTGTGCGGAGTGCCGGACGTGTACTCGATCAGCGGTGAGCCTTCCAGCAAGGTTCGGACGACGTCCTCGTCCTGGTAGGCCAGGATGGCGCGGCTCGAAGCGGCGGCATGCAACGGCATCTGCTGGCCGATCCGGACGAACAGCCGCAACGCGTGATCGGCCTCCACAATAGACACACATACGGGCGCGTCGCCGATGAACTCCGTCAGGAACACGGTCTCCCCGGTCTCGCCTGCTGCGTCGAGGAGTGCCGCGGGTGGCTTCACCAGCCGCGCACTGTGCGATCCGGAACCGCCGGACAGCGCCCGCGCGGCGCGTCCGATGAAGTACCGCTTCGTCACAGGGGAGCGACGCAGGTAGTCAGCCTGGCTGAGCGTGGTGAGGATGCGGTGAAGACTGCCGAGTGGAATGTCGAGATCGTCGTGCAGTTCCTGCAAGGTCAGGCCGGAACGTGCGGCGCCGACCGCATTGAGTACTTCCACGCTGCGGACGATGACCTCGAGGGGTCGTGTGGCGCTCATCGGCTGGCTCTCCTCCCATGGTGATCGTGTTCGGTGCGCGGTCTTTCCACTGCTGCCGCCGTTCGTCGGCGCCTGCGGCGATCCTATGGGACCTGCCCGGTCCGGGTTGACAACGCCGTTGACGATCCTCCAGGCTTCAGCCTACCTGAAGTGGAAAGCACTTTCCACTGTCCTTCTCATGGTGCTACACGACGTCAGCGCCGTCGGAAAGGGATCTATGCCGCGGATTCTGAACGATCGCCATGTCGATCAGCTGCTGCCGCCTGCTGCTGCGCTCACCGATGTGCGCACGGCCTTCGAGCTACTCGCAGCGGGCGAGGCACAGGACGAACCACGGCGGCGGACAGGCGCGGGGACGGTGACGCTCAACGTCATGTCGGCGATCGTGCCCAAGCTCGACGCGATCGCGGTGAAGTCGTATCCGGTGGTGCGATCCGGCACCAACCGCGGAAGCGTCATCACCCTGGTGCTCTACTCCGTCGAAACAGGAGCGGTTCGAGGTGTGCTCCAGGCCGACCTGCTCGGCCGTCGACGGACGTCCGCGGCCTCGGCACTCGCTACCCAGGCAATGGCCCGGACCGACAGTTCGACGGTGTGTCTGCTGGGAACGGGCTTTCAGGCACCAGCACAGATCGCGGCTCTCGTGGAGGTCATGCCGCGTGTGCGGACAGTACTCGTCGTCGGGCGGAACGTGGACCGAGCGGCAGCCGTAGCCGCCGGGCTCCGTGAGGCGTATCCCTGGCTGCACATCGAATCCGGGGACAGGCCGGAACGTGCAGTTCCACGCGCCGACGTCGTGATCACCGCGACAGGCGCGACCGAGCCGCTCTTCGACGGTGCGCTGCTGCGACCCGGTACGCACGTCAACGCGGTCGGCAGTAATCACGCCCAACGCCGCGAGCTCGACAGCACGACTCTTCGGCGCGCGAACTGCGTGGCTGTGGATTCGGCTGCGGTTGCCCGGCTCGAGTGCGGTGACCTACTGGCGAACGGTCTGGATCCGCGGATGGCCGTCGAATTCGCCGACATAGTGGTCGGTGCGACGCGCGGGCGGGAGAACGAGGACGACATCACGGTGTTCGAGTCGCACGGGCTCGCTGTCCAGGACCTGGTGTGCGCGATGCGAGTGGTCGGCGCAGCGGCCGAAGCGGAACTCGGTTCGGTCGTTTACCTGGGAGGCGAGCCGGATGCAGGGGAGGGCGCAGTCGTGCACCAGCACGATTCGGAACAAGGTCAGAGGAGAAACGCATGAGGTTGCACATCGCCAACGGTCGACTGGTCACACCGGCGGGCATGCTCGACAGCGATCTATTGTGTACGGACGGGGTCATCTCGGCGATCCTCGACCGGGGAGCGGATGTCGAAGCCGACCAGCGATACGACGCCGAGGGCATGCTGGTGTTCCCCGGGTTCATCGACCCTCACGTGCACTCCCGCGACCCCGGGATGAGCCACAAGGAGGACTTCGACCACTCCACGCGTGGCGCCCTCGTCGGTGGCGTGACGACGGTCCTGGAAATGCCCAATGCGATACCACCGGTGGACTCGGTCGAGGTGTTCGAGGAGCGTCGCCGTCAGCACGAACGGTCGGCGTGGACGGATTTCGGCCTCTGGGGTCTCGCGCTCGGGGATGCCAACATCGACCAGATCGGCCCGATGTTCGATGCGGGCGCCGTTGCGGTGAAGTTGTTCTGGGGCTATGCACTGCACCGTGAAACCCGCTCGCTCGTGTACAACATCGGCGACGAGAAGCCGGAGAACCTGCTGATGCCGCCGCCGAACGGTCAGGTGCTGCAGTTGTTCGCCGAGGTGGCCAAGCACGGCGGTCTCCTTGCGGCGCACTGCGAGGACAAGGATGTCCTGGCTTCGAGTCAGGAGGCACTCGGTCATCCCATCGAGACCTACGAGGACTTGCTCGCGGCGCGTCCGGCGGTGGCGGAGGCAACGACGATCTCGATCGCGGCTCAGTTCGCCAAGGAAACCGGATGCCGGTTCCATGTGGTGCATCTGGCCTCGGAGAGGGGTCTCGACGCCGTGCGGTCGGCACGGCGCAACGGGATCTCGGTCAGTGCCGAGACGTGCCCGCAGTACCTGACGCTGACCGACGCGGACTACCCGCGAGTCGGGCCGGTGATGAAGGTGTATCCGCCGGTTCGTGCGCAGCAGGATCAGGACGCGTTGTGGTCCGGCCTGAACGATGGGCTGATCTCGTCGCTCGGGTCAGACCACGCGCCGCACACGGTGGAGGAGAAGGCGCGGGGATTCGAGACCCAGCCTGCGGGCGCGGTCGGCTGCGAGACCTTCGGCCCGGTGCTGCTGGATGCGTTGTCACGTGGCAGGACGACGCCGGAGCGACTCGCCGAGGTGGCCGCTACGGATACCGCCAAGTTCTACGGCCTGTACCCGCGCAAGGGAGTCATCCGGCCGGGAAGTGACGCGGACCTGGTTATCGTCGACCCGGAATCGCGCAGGACGGTACGGAACGAGGAACTAGTCGCCAAACAGCCGGTCAGTCCGTGGAACGGGTTCGAACTGCGCGGCGGGCCAGTGGCCACGGTGCTGCGCGGCGAGGTTGTCGTGCGCGACGGCGAGGTCGTCGGTGAACGACAGGGACGGTTCATCCGCGCCGACCACTCCGCGGCTGCACAGCGGGCGGACGCGTGAGTTCGCCGCACAGCCTTACGGCTGGGATGCGGGAAGCTGTCACCCAGGCCTGCGCACTTGCAGGCGAACCACTCGAGGACGACGTGCGGCGCCACGCCACGCATGTCGTCGCCGATACCGTCGGTGTCGCCATCGCCGGCGCGGGCACCGCCGAGATGGCGAGGCTACGCGAGGTCGGTGACGGATTCGGCTCGGCACCGGCCTCCGGCGCGGCCACGGTCCTGGCCGAAAAGCCCCGCTTCGCATCCCCGGAGGATGCGGCGTTCCTGAACGCCACAGCAGGTAGCTTTCTCGAACTGGATGAGGGAACTCGGCCGACCGGTCATCCCGGGATGCACATCGTTCCGGCAGCCTTCGCCGTCGCCGAGGCGGCACATCGTTCCGGCGCCGAGCTGTTGGCGGCCGTTGTCGCCGGGTACGAGGTCAGCGCGCGGCTTCTCACCGCGTTCCGATTATCACCGCCGACGCATCCGCACGGCCATCTCGGCGGCGTCGGGGCGGCCGTGAGCACGGCTCTGCTGCTCGGCGAGGATCCAGTCGGGGCTGCGGCCATCGCGGCGACGACTCCGGTGATTCCGGTATGGGACGCGTGCTACGCCGGAGCGACAGCCCGCAACACCGCGATGGGGTTGGCAGCGCAGTCGGCGGTGCGGTCGATTCGCCTGCTCCGGGCGGGATTCACCGGCACGCTGGAATCCGTGCCGGCGCTCTTCGGCGAAGTGACAGGGCGAGCGGTCGACGTCGATGCGCTGGCCGAACCCCGCGATCCGGTGCGGCCGAGGATCATGCGGAACTACTTCAAGCGGCACAGCGCCTGTGCCCTGACGCACGGAGCCGTGGACGCGGTGCTGTCATTGCCGCCGATGCGCGTGGCGGACATCGAGGGCGTCGAAGTCCGGACGGTCGCCAACAACATCAAACTCGACCGTCAGCCGGCCCCGAACGATCTGTCAGCCCGATTCTCGCTTCCCTATGCAGTGGCGGCCGCGTTGGCTCGTCGCACATCGACGGTCGGGACGTTCGATTACGAGCCCGAGATCGCTCGGCTCGCCGGCACGGTCGAGGTCACGGTCGCTCCGGAGTTCGAGCGGCGATGGCCGGACCACGCGCCGGCCGAGGTGATCGTGCGTACTCGCGATAAGACCTTGTCCGCCGCGGTCGACGACCCGCGCGGGCATCACCACGATCCGTTGTCGGGAGAAGAGCTGCGGCGGAAGTTCACCGGCTTGGTCGGCACGGTCGGTGAACCGTTGTGGGAACGGTTCATGGCACTTCACGAGACCGCCGATTGCGCCGAGGTGCTCGATCCGTTGCGGACACAGTCGGTCACGTAGCCGACGCGTTACGGCCTTGTGGCGGGTCTTGACACCGCCGTAGGTGCGGGAGAAGCTCACCTTCTTCGGAGTGAAAAGAGGTTTCCACTTTGCTGTCAATGAGGATGGCCGAAGCGAACGGTGCTGGAGCGCCTGTAGGCGCCAGCTGCCGGAGCGAACTCGCAGTGGAACTCGGCGACCTGGAACTGGCCAATCCCGTGATGCCTGCATCCGGCTGTTTCGGCCCGGAACTCGCGGAACTGACGCCGGTCGACACGCTCGGGGCGGTGGTCACCAAGACGGTGTTCGCCCAGAGCCGACCTGGCAATCGGACGCACCGGATCACCGAGGTGCCCGGCGGCATGCTGAACAGTGTCGGTATCCCGAGTCGTGGAACGACGGTGTTCCGCGACTCGGGACTCGGTGGGTACGCGGGCCTCGGCGCTCCCGTCGTGATCAGCATCGGTGGACTGTCCGCGCAAGAGTATTGGCAGGTCGTGGACGAGCTCGGGGCGTGTGAGCACGCTGCTGTCGAGGTGAACGTGTCGTGCCCGAACCTCGAGCACGGGGGCGCGACGCTGGACACGGATCTGGATGCGATGACCCATGTGGTGTCCGGAGTTGTGGCCCGCAGTACCAAGCCGGTCCTGGTGAAGCTCAGTCCGCAACTCCACGGCATGGCCGCTGCCGCCCGGGCGGCGCAGGACGCCGGTGCGACAGCCGTCACGGTGTGCAACAGCTTTCCCGCCATGGCCGTGAACGCGAACAGTCGCGCGTCCGAATTGGGCAACGGGACCGGTGGGCTCTCCGGGCCGTCGGTCAAACCTCTCGCGTTGCGGCTCGTCTGGACCGCGGCGCAGGCCGTCGACATCCCGGTCGTCGGTTGCGGCGGCATCGGATCCGCCGACGACGTGGCGGAATTCCTCATCGCAGGGGCGACGGCAGTTCAGGTCGGCACCGCGACGTTCGCTCAGCCGGACGTCATGCCCCGGATCATCGGCGAACTTCCCGCGCTCACGGAGCGGCTCGGTGCGGAGCGGATCGCCGATCTCATCGGCACACTCACCATCCGATCGGAGGATTGGCAATGAGCAACGACGATGCCGGCGTCGCCGGCGGGCGCACCGTGGGTGACAACCCGGACACGACAGCCGATGGTGAACCGACGGAGGTCACGCCATACGGACGCAAAGCGGTGTTCGGCGCAACCATCGGGTATGCGATGGATGGCTACGACCTCCAGATTCTGGGTTTCGCGCTGCCCGCGATCACGATGAGCCTCGGCCTGTCGGACACCGAGGGTGGACTGCTGGCCACCATCACCTTGATCGGTACCGTGACCGGCGCGATGTTCTTCGGCGCCCTCGCCGACAGATTCGGACGCGTGCGCATCCTGACGTACTCGATCCTCTTGTTCGCGATCTTCACCGGACTCACGGCGCTGTCACAGGGATTCACCGAGTTGGCGATCTTCCGCTTCATCGCGGGAATGGGCATCGGTGGTGAGTTCGGTATAGGCATGGCTCTGGCGGCAGAGGCATTCCCTGCGATAAAGCGGGCACGGGCGACATCCTGGGTCGGTGTCGGCTTCCAGCTCGGGGTGCTGCTGGCCGCGTTCCTGTCGGCACCCGTGATCTCGTTGTGGGGATGGCAGGGCCTGTTCATCATCGGAATCTTCCCCGCGGTGGTCGCGATCGTGCTGCGGCTGCGCCTGGCCGAGCCCGATGCGTTCGTCAAACAGCGTGCCAAGGTCGAGGCCGGGGAGAAGCAGAAGAACCCGTATCGCCTGTTGGTGGCCGACGCGAAGACGACGCGCACGAGCATCGGCATCGTCATCATCTGCTCGATCCAGAACTTCGGCTACTACGGCATCCTCACGTGGCTGCCGACGTACCTGTCCGGCCAGCTCGGGCTGAGCATGACCAACTCCGGTCTCTGGACCGCGGTGACCGTGCTCGGCATGATCGCCGGAATCATGATCTTCGGGCACCTCGCGGACCGTATCGGTCGACGGTACGCCTTCTGGATCTTCCAGGCCGGCGCATTCGTGTCGCTCTTCGTTTACAGCCAACTGACGTCACCGCTGGCCGTACTCATCGGCGGGGCGGTCATGGGTGTCTTCGCCAACGGCATGCTCGGCGGGTACGGCGCGGTCATCGCGGAGAACTATCCGACCGCGGCCCGCGCCACGGCGCAGAACGTCCTTTTCGGTATCGGACGTGGTGTCGGCGGGTTCGCCCCACTCGTCGTCGCCCTCGTCGCGGGTTGGCAGGGGTTCGCGGCGGCGTTGGGATTCCTCGCGCTGATCTACATCGTCGACATGCTCGCCATGCTGCTGATTCCCGACCGGCGTGGTCAACAGCTCGACCATGCCGTGGCGTGAACTCCAACGGATCGTCCTTCGAAGTGGGAAAGCGAGAACTATGTCGAACCCGACCGGCCCGGCTACCGCGCTGCGCGCGCTGGGAGTCGCGGCGGACACGTACGGACCGACGATCAATGCATCACGGTCACCACGCGATGTGGAAGCGCTCGGCCGAGTGCTCGCCGAGTCGTTGTCCGACTCGCGACCGCAGAAGCTGGTGGTGTGGAGTACCTGTGATGACGCCGTGCTCGCGCACGTCGTCGCGGTACGACTCGGTATTTCCGTGACGCGCGCATCGGAGGTCGAGGGCATCCTGACCTTCGACGAGCCGTTCTCGCCGGGAACCCGCGTGGCTCTGGTGGCCACACAGTGGGCCGGACGGCGGCTGGCGACGCTACGCCGGTTCGTGACCGGACAGGGCGGCGAGGTGGTCGCACTGGGAGCGGTTATCGCATCGGAATCCCTCGACGCCGCAGGCGACGTGCCAGCGACGGCGCTGGTCCCGGCTCGGGAAGCGAAGGAGGTCGTGACGTGACGTCGCTGACCGCGGACCACGTTCGGCTGGGTGAGCTCATCGACACGTTCGCAGGAGTGTCTGAAAGAGACACATCACCCGGCGTCACACGGCTCGCCTATACGCCGGTCGAACGCGCGGCCCACGACCTGTTCGCCGAGTGGATGTCGTCGCTCGGCTTGACAGTGTGGATCGACGCTGCGGGAAACACGCTCGCCGAGCGCGCCGGTACCGATTCCGGACTGCCGGCGATCGGTACCGGGTCGCATCTGGACAGTGTGCCGCACGGGGGAGCATTCGACGGGGTCGTCGGTGTGTGTGCCGCCATGGAAGCAGCACGCTTACTGGTCGAGCACGACGTGCCGCACCGACATCCGATGCGCTTCGTCGTGTTCGCCGGCGAGGAAGGGGCACGTTTCGGTCAGGCATGTACCGGTAGCCGGATCGTGGCCGGGCTGACCGGGACCGTCGACCTCCCGGAGAAGCGCGATGCAGCGGGTGTGAGTCTCGCGGACGCCATGGTCGAAGTCGGCTTCGATCCGGCCGCGGTGGAACAGGCCCGGTGGTCCGGTGAGGACTGGGCCGGGTTCGTCGAGCTCCACATCGAACAAGGAAGTGTCCTCGAAACGGAGAACGTGCGCCTTGGCGTCGTCGATACGATCTCCGGCAGCACCCGACTTCGGCTGCAGCTCACCGGCCGAGCGACGCACAGTGGTGGGACCCCGATGCACCTGCGTGCCGATGCGATGGCAGCGGCGGCCGAGGTCGTCCTGCTCATCGAGTCATTGGCTGCGGGTGAGGGGAACATCGGGACTCGCACAACGGTCGGCAAGATCGACGTGACTCCGGGATCGATCACTACCATCGCCGGTCGTGCGTCGTTGTGGGTCGACGTCCGCGGCACGGATGCGGATCACCAGCGAAACACGGCGCAGGAGATCGTCACCCAGGCGGCGGCGGTCTGTGCCCGTCGCGGCGTCGGGTTCGAACACGAGCAGCTTGCGGACACGCCGCCGGTCCGGTTGCCGGACGCCGTTCGTGACGAGCTCGCGGAGTCGTGCCGCGCTGTCGGAGTCGAGCCGCGTGTGCTGACCAGCGGTGCCAGTCACGACGCGCAACAGATCAACAACGTGATACCGACCGGGATGATGTTCGTCCCGAGCAAGGCCGGGATCAGCCATGACCCGGCCGAGTGGACCAGTGTCGAGGACATCGCGCTCGGCACGACCGCACTGACGACCAGCCTCATCCGGTTGGATGCGGGTCTGTCATGACCGCTGCCGGAGTACTGGACGTCCTTGCCGGAGACCGTTCCCGGCCCCGGTGTGAACAGGTCTCGGTGGTGGTGAACAGAGAGCTGTCCGACCGCTATCGCCTACTGCGATTCCGTTCCGCGGCGATCTCCGAACGGGCCCGCGCCGGCCAGTTCGTCATGCTCGGCCCGCTCGGACGATCGGCACCGGTGCTGCCACGGCCGATGGCGATCTACACCCGTGACGCCGATGCCGGAGTGGTCGACATCGTCTATGGCGTTGTCGGGTACGGGACGCGGGCCCTGGCGGAGATGACCGAAGGCGATTTGCTGGCGGTCACCGGGCCCTTGGGGCGTGGGTTCGTGATCGAGGAGGGAGTCGAGCGGGTACTGCTCGTCGGCCGCGGTGTGGGCATCTGCGCGATGACGACGGTGGCCCAGGATTTGGCTCCGACATCGGTGCAGGTGACCGCGGTGCTCAGTGGCCGGAACCGGGAGTCGGTCCTTGGTCAGGACGTGCTCCGCGACTGCGGGGCGGACGTTCTGAACGTGACCGATGCCAACGGCAGCAGCGCCGTCGACGCGGTACGTGAACGGCTGGTGCGAAGGTTCGACGACGATCCTCCGCAGCAGATCCTGACGAGTGGCTCAGAACGTTTGACACGGTTGGCGGCCGACCTCGGGGCCCGATGGAACGCGAGGACACTGGTGTCGGTCGAGGCGCACATGGCGTGTGGGCTCGGCTATTGTCACGGATGTGCGGTAGGGAACGGCGACGGAGCCACCGAGGCTCCCCTCGTGTGCCGAGATGGTCCGGTGTTCGGGCTGCGGGTCTGAGCGGGCGTGGCCGCGGCCGGTGCGGCGGCCCATGGCTTACCGTGCACGGTGAGCCGGCTGTACCGCTGGTCCGTGATCGCCCGGACGAAGGACCCCACGCATGTCGACCGCACCACCGTTGTTGTTGGCGCTGGACTTCACAGGAACGTTCGCGTTCGCGCTCAACGGCGCGTTGACGGCGGTGCGGGCGGCGCGGCTCGACATCGTCGGAGTCGTCACCCTGGGCATGATCACGGCGTTGGGCGGCGGGATCATGCGTGACGTGCTGATCGGTGCCGTGCCGCCCACCGCGTTCCAGCAGTGGCCGTACCTCGCGCTGGCAGGTGGCGGCGGGCTGGTGGCTTTCGCACTGAGTCAGTGGCTCGACCGGCTGGAAACCCCCATCAACGTGCTGGACGCCGTCGGGTTGAGCACGTTCGCGGTGATCGGAGCGAGTACGGCGCTCGAAGCGGGACTCGACGTCACGCCGGCGATCCTGCTGGGTGGCGTCACCGCGGTGGGCGGTGGAACCATTCGCGACACGCTGGTCCGGAGAGTGCCGTCAGTGCTGCAGAGTGATCTGTACGCCATTCCGGCATTGATCGGGGCCGCGGTAACGGTGGTGACGATCCGTGCGGACATCTATGGGGTGTGGGCGGCGTTGGCCGCGGTCGGGGTGTGCTTCGTCATCCGCATGCTGGGTGTCCACTTCGGCCTGCAGGCTCCCGTTCCACCGGCTCACCGGGACGGGAACGCCTGACCGCGGCGGCGGGCAGCTGCTCAGTCGCCGACCGAGCACCGAATCGGGGTCCGGTGCCGCAGCGGACCGACGAAGCCGTTCGCGGCGCGCCGGGACGACAGTGCGCGGGGTGGCGCCGATGTCGCCGGCGATGCATGCTCACATCGCACCAACGGGTGGGCATCCACTGACCACCCGTTGGTGCGGAACGGGGTTGCGTATCGACCGGTCCGGCCGACTCGCTGCGGCTACCTAGGCCGCGCCGGCGAGAACGTGCCGGTTGAACAGGTCCGGGAGCGTGAGCAGATCCGGGATCTCGAAATACGGCTGGTAGGAGGAACTCCCGGGAAAGCCGTAGCGGTTGATCCAGACCCTGCGGATGCCGTACTGCTTGGTCGGCATGATGTCGTAGTCCCATCCCTGCGCAACGTGTGTGACGAGGGACGGGTCGCGGTCGATCACCGAGAACAGGTGGTCGAAGGCCCCACGCCGGGGCTTGTACCAGCCGGCGTCCTCGGCGGTCACGACGTAGTCGAAGTCGACACCGATGGTGCGGACATGGTGCCGGATGAAGTCGTTGTCGGAGTTGCTGATGATCGCCAACTGGACCCCGGACGCCTTCAGCGTTTCCAGGGCATCCGGAACTTCGGGGAAGACCGGGAAACGCCGGGCCTCGTCGAGCAGTTGTTCGGCGAACTCCGGACGATACCGCGCACCGTGCATCACCATGCAGCATTCCAGTGTGTCGGCGACGATGTCCTGGTACCGCGTGTACGGACCCTGCGCGACCGCGTGGAATCGCATCACCCGAAGATTGTCGAGAAACGTCCAGTGGTCGATCCCGACCTCGTCCAACGTGTCGCGGACAATGGGCAGGGTGGCCCGATTGAGGTCGAAGTCGATCAGCGTGCGATAGCAGTCGAATGTGGCGATAGGGCTGGTCTTCGACATGGGTGCTGCTCCTTACGGCTGCCTGTGATGATTCCGGGGACGTGGGGTCACGTGTCCGATGGTCGGCTGGACACGATGTGGTTGTGGGTCGCCTCGCCCGTGGCGGGATCGACGATGTCGAACACGGGAGCCGCATCACGCAGGAACCCGAGGTCGATGTCGCTCTCCCCGCGGGTGGCGAGCTGTGCCCCGATCTCGCCGAGTGCGGGGCTCGCCTTGAATCCGTGTCCGGAGAACCCGGTGAGCAGGACGATCTGGGGAAGGGTCCGGTCGAATCCGATGTAGTCGTGCATCGACGTCGTGTAACTCTCGAGGTAGGTGCTCATCCTGATCGGTCGCCGCTGAAGCCCCGGTAGTACGTCGTCGACGATCCATGCGAAGCGGTCCGCCTCTTGGGGCGAAGGGATACGGGGGACCGTGTCCGGGTCCGCGACGGGATGGTGCTCGTTGAAGCCTAGACCGAGCTTGACGGTGCTGTCGTTTCCGGCCGGGATGCCGTAGCAATAGCTCGGAGCGGTACGCATGAACGGCACCATGCCGCGCAGGTGGCCGTCGTCCTTCGCATGGAACCACGCGGACGTCAGACGGCGAACGACGACCGTGTCGCGCAGGTCGGGCCGAAGTTTCGTGGTCCACCCGCCGCACGCGACCACCACGCGGTCGAAGCTTCGGGAGCCCTCTGCGGTGTCGACCCTGACCCCGCCTCGGTCCTCGTCGACATGCGTGACCCTGGTGAACTCGTGGACCACGGCTCCGTTGTCGACGGCGAGGTCGACCGTCGAGGACACGGTCAGTTCCGGGCGGATGACAGCGCCCTGCGGGTCCCAGAGCCCGACATCGGTGTCGGCGACAGACAGCTGTGGGTGACTCGAACGCACCTCCTGCGGGCTCAGGATGCGGGACGGCTTGCTCGAACGCTGGGCCGACCGCACGGCACGCTGCAACTGCGGGCTCTCGCCGTCACCGATGAGCAGGACGCCGGTCGGACACCGCAGACGTCGGGCCGTGGCCGATTCGAGTTCGCGCCACACGGTGTCCGCGCGTTCGATCACCGGTTCGTAGGCGGGATCGTCCATTTCGAAGTTGCGGTACAACCGGGACTCGCCGCCGGACCCCGCCTCGGGATGTCCCGGGTAGGAGGACTCGAAGCCGTGCACGTCCACGTCGGGCAGGCGACTGAGCTGCCAGAGTACCTGCGAGCCGACCGCGCCGAGACCGATGACCGCGACGCGCAGGGGAGAAGCGCCGAGCAGATGCATGCCGTTCACATCCCCAGCGCCAGTCGGTGCGCGTCGAGGATCGCGGCGTGCATGTTCCGGCTCGTCACCGCATCTCCGACCCGGTAGAGCTCGAATGCTCGGTTACCCTCGTGCCCGTGCGGCTGGGGCTGCGCACGGATGAACGCCTCGTAGTCGACACGTCCCTGGTTCGACGACCGTTCTCGCAACGCGAGGTACAACTCGTCGTTCGGGTTGGTGCCGCCCGCGTAGAACACCTTGTCGCACGTGATGCGTTCGGCCGCGGCACCGGCTTCCGTCTCGAGCGTGACCGTGAGCCTGCCGTCATCCCGCGGATCGACCGCCTGGAGTCCCCGGGTAGGAGCGAACGCGACGTCGTGTCGGTCGAACGCGGCCTGGAAGTCCGAGAAGTTCAGCGCTCCCACCTCTACCGCCACCGAGCGTTCGGGCGTGACATAGGTGACCGTGTTACCGGCCTTGGCCAGCACTTCCACGGCGTCGAGCGACGGATAACGACCGTCGTCGTCGAACACGAGTGCCGCGCCGTAGTGCCGGCGAGGCTGTTCGAACACGGCCCAGAGATCGTCGACTTGGGCGGCGCATCCGAGGCCGGCGTCCGACGCGGTGCGGGCCAGCCCGCCCGTGGCGACGACGACCACGTCGGGCGCCAGCTCCAGTACATCGTGCTCTTCCGCGAACACGCCGAATCGGAACTCGACACCGTGCTGCCGGGCCTGCTCGACGCGCCAGTCGATGGCGCCGATGAGATCGCGGCGCCTGTCGTTGGTGACCAGCAGGTTCACCTGGCCGCCGGGGTCGGTGGCGGCCTCCAGGACGACGACCTCGTGGCCACGCTTGGCCGCCACGTGTGCGGCTTCGAGTCCGGCCGGGCCCGCACCGACGACGACAACCCTCCGCCGGTGACCGGCCTGGGCGTCGATCTCGTGCTCGAGGTGGCTCTCCCTGCCGACGGCCGGGTTGTGTACGCACACCACGCCCCCGGTCGCACCACCTTCGAGGCAGTACCGGGCGCCGATACACGGCCGGATGTCGCTCTCCCTGCCGGCCTGGATCTTCGTGACGAGGTAAGGGTCGGCGATGTTCGCGCGCGTCATCCCGACCAGGTCCACGCAACCGTTTGCGACGGCGTGACGGGCGGTGGCGACGTCGTCGATCTTGGCTGCGTGCAGCACGGTGACGTCGGGGTGTGCACGTTTCACCTCGGCCGCCGTGTCGAGGAACGGCGCGGATTTACGCCCGGCTCCCGGTATCACCTCCGATAGGCGCGTGGCCGACTCGATGGTGCCGACGATGACGTTGACGAAGCGGACCCCCAATTCGACGTAGCGGTCGAGCAGGGAATGCGCGGTGTCGAGGTCGAGGCCGTCGGGCCTGCGCTCGTCGACGGCCATACGAACACCGATCACCAGGTCATCGCCCACGGCGTCGTTGACGGCACGGATCACACGTTGCGGTAGCTGTGCCGCGCGAGCGCGGTCGTCCGGCGGGAGCTTCGACAGGTGCCATGGCGAGGCGAACGCATCCAGGAGGTGGCCGTAGTGTTCGAGCTCGATTCCGTCCACTCCGGCCGCTTTGGCTCGTTCCGCAGCGGCGGCGAAGTCCGCCACGATGCGGTCCTCGTCCCAGGGTTCCGCCGCCTTGGGGTAGACGCGATGTGCGGGTTCACGCATGGCGGCCGAGGACACCGTGGGCAGCCAGTCGCCCGTGTGGTCGGCCGTGCGCCGGCCCATGTGTGTGAGCTGGATGAAAACACCGCTGCCGTGGGCGCGGCACGAGTCGACGATCCGTGCCAAGGGTGCGACGACTTCGTCCTTGTACATCGTGATGTTGCCGAAGGCCGGGGGAGAGTCCCGCGCGACGACGGCCGATCCGCCGAGGGTCACGAGGCCGACGCCACCGCGGGCCTTGTGTTCCTGGTAGGCCCGGTACCGCTCCGTAGGAATTCCTTCGCTCGTGTATCGGGACGAGTGTGCGGTACTGACGATGCGATTCTTCAGGTTCAGGCCGGCGAGGCGATAGGGGGTCAGCAACGGATCGTCGATCATGAATCTGCCTTCGTGAGAGTGGGCGGATCGGATTCGGTGGAACGGACGAGTCAGGCGCGCATCTTGGCTTCGAACCTGGCGACGATACGTGCGGAAGCGATGCAGAGCACGGCGTAGATGATTCCGGCGAGGACGAGCACCGACAGATAGTCGAAGGTCATCGAACCGATGGAGAATGCTTGACTGGTCATTTCGCCGACGCCGATGGCAAACGCCAGCGAGGTGGACTGGAACACCATGATCAGGAACGACATGAGCGGGCCCGGTACGGCGCGCAACGCCTGCGGGAGTACGACACGTGAGAACGCGTGCCACGGCGTCAGCCCGAGACTACTGGCCGCTTCGCGCTGCCCGGCGCCCACGTGCAGGATTCCGGCCCGGAAGACTTCGCTGGAGTAGGCGCCGAGGTTCAGCGAGTGCGCCACCACGATGGTGGCGAACGCGCTGATGACGAGGCCGATGTCCGGAAATCCGAAGTATGCGAAGAATATCACCACCAGGAGTGGGATACCGCGGAACACCTCGATGAAGGCGATGGACAGGACGCGAACGATCCGAACGGGCGCGATGCTCAGCAGGGCGAGGGCGAGGCCGAGGGGAAAACCTATTCCCGCGACGCACAGCGTGAGGAGAAGGGAGGTACCCAGGCCCTGAAGAAGATGCGGCAGCCATTCCGCCCAGTTTTCGAGAAAGGTCATACGACGACCACCTTCTCGCGGATTTTGTGGTCCACGAACCGGGAAAAGTAGGAGAGCGGCACGCTCACGATCAGATAGAACCCGCCCGCGATGAGGAACGCGGTGACCGCCGGTGCGCCGCGTGCTACTTCTTGCTGGGCGAAGAATATGATGTCGGTGACGCCGATGATCGCGGCGATCGCCGTGTCCTTGAGCAGTGCGACGGCGTACGAGGCGGACGGCGGCATGGCGATGTTCACGGCCTGTGGGGCGATGACACGCCAGAACTGGTGTGCAGAACTCAGGCCCAGTGCCGCCGCGGCCTCCTTCTGTCCGGTGTGCACGTTCTCGATACCGGCGCGGAAGTTCTCCGCGAGGTAGGCGCTCGAGATGAGTGTCAGACCGATGAGTGCCGCGGGAAGCGGGTCCAGCGACACGATGTTGCCCAGGCCGTAGAAGATGATGAGGAGCCAGACCAGAGTGGGGATTCCGCGGACGACGTCGATGAACGCCGTCGCAGGCGCGCGCACGAGCCATGTCCGCGAGGTGCGCATCAGCGCGACGGGCACGGCGATCACCGCGCCGACGCAGAACGACACCACGGTCATGACGATGGTCACGACCAAGCCCGTGCCGATGACCTGGAACAGAGTGCTGATGTCGGCCTCGGTGTTCATCGGTCCAGCACCGCTTGGAGGAATCTGCTGGTCCGCTCGTGTTCGGGATGCCGGAAGACCCGAGCAGGGGACCCTTCTTCGAGGATGTGTCCTTCGTCGAGCAGAAGCACCCGGTCGGCGACTCTTTCGGCGAACCGCATCTCGTGAGTCACCACGATCATCGTCGTGCCTGCCTCGGCGAGATCGCGCATGACCTTGAGTACGTCGTTACCGACCTCCGGGTCCAGCGCGGAGGTCGGTTCGTCGAAGAGCATGAGTTCCGGATCCTGGGACAGTGCGCGTGCGATGGCGATGCGCTGTTGCTGCCCGCCCGAGCATTCGGACGGCCGGGCTTTGGCCTTCTGCTGCACACCCACTTGGGTCAGCAGCTGCAGTGCGTAATCTTCAGCGTCGGCTCTGGACCGTAGTCCGTTGAGCCGCTGCGCCATCGTGATGTTCTCGATGACCGACAGATGTGGGAACAGGTTGAACGTCTGGAAGACCATTCCCACACGCCTGCGCAGGCTCAACAGTTCGGACTTCGCCGGCTTCAACGGATCGGCGAACACCGGCTCACCGTCGAGACTGAGACTGCCACCGGTTGGCTGTTCGAGATAGTTGAGGCAACGGAGGAAGGTGCTCTTGCCCGCGCCGCTCGGCCCGATCAGCGCGATGACCTCACCGGCGTGGACATCCATGGAGATGCCGTCGAGAACCCGGTTGCCACGGAAGGTCTTCTCGATCGAGTCCGCTTGGAGCAGGATTCGTGCGTTGTCGAAAGTCATGGCTGCCAATCGCGTCGGCGGATAACGGGTCGGCCGGTATCAGTCACCGCCGGGGTATGCGGTGTCGGGGTCGAGCCCTGCTTCCTCGAGCGCGTCACCGAGTTCGCCGGACTCGTAGTAGTCCTTGATCGACGCGTTGGCGGCTTTCTTGAGTGCGGTGTTGCCTTTGGCGATCAGCGCGACCGACGTCGGCGGCTCCTGCGTGTACGGGATCTGGGGAGTCGGTTTCATCTCCGTCATCGCCAGCGCCGAGTATTGATCCTGCTGGAGACGCCACGTATTGGCCGCCAGACTGACGATGCCTGCCTCGATCCGGCCCGCGTTCACGTCGTCCAGCACCGCGGTGTCGGTCTGGTACTGGCGAACGTTGTCGGCGCCGTAGACATCGTTGAGCTGTTCGACCCAGAGGTATCCCTGGGGAGTCCCGAGTGGTTTGCCCTCGAGTTCCTCGACGCTGGACCAGTTCTTGTCGCGCGTGACGATGCCCATGCCGCTGGTGTAGATGCCGTCGCTGACCTCGAAAAGTTTGCGGCGCTGGTCGTTGACGGTCCAGTTGCCTGCCGATAGGTCGGCGCGTCCCGATTGGAGGCCTTCGATCACCGCGGAGAACGAGGTGGACGTCGCGTCGAGTTCGAGGCACAGGTCCGAGGCGATGTCCTTGATCAGTTCGCCTTCGATGCCGGTCAGCTCGTTGCCGCTCATGGAAACGAACGGTGGATGCTCGGCGACGAGCACCGTGAGTTCACCCTCGTTGAGGGTCTGGACGTTCTCGGTGGGCTTGCAGTTCTCGGGCACGGTCGAACTCGAGCCCGGCAACCCGCAGGCGCTCGCGGTGATGAGGGAACCTATACCGATGAGGACGACGGGGGTGCGTCGCAGCTTCCCGGTGGCCTTCGTGCACTGGGGGAGACGAAACATCTCGACCTCGCTTGTGTGATCGGTGCAAACGGCGGGGAGTGTGGCGTGGCTGACAGTTTGGAGGATCAGAGCATACAAAGGCAATAGCGCGGACGATTCAATCGTGTAAGTTCTATTTTGCGGAGGTTGCGATCATCTCGCACGTAGTACAGGAGGACAGGTGGGACCGCTGATCGACGAGATGGACGCGGCGTTGATCCGTGTGCTGCACTCCGACGGCCGCGCGCCGTGGCCGAAGGTCGCCAATGAGATCGGGTGTTCGCCGAGCACGGCGCGGCGGCGCTTCGAGGCGATGCACAGCGCGGGCATGCTGAGACTGATCGGACGTACCGACGTGGCTCGGCTGGGGCTGGGCGTGCCGGCGATGGTGCAGTTCACCGGTGCAGGTGCGGGCGACCCGGAGTTCCTCGAAGCCATGAGAACCCGGGGGGATGTGCGGTTTCTGGGCGCCGTCGTGGGGTCAGTGGGCAGTGTTGCGGAGTTCGTCGTGCCCGACACGGCCGCACTGCAGGAACGCATCGGACGGCTGTCGGCCGAGTTCGACGTCGCAGCCGAGGTGTTCGTCGTCATGCACACCTACACCTCGGGTCAGGACTGGCTGCCCGAAGCGGTCGAGCGGAGGGTCGACACACGTTCCCGTGAGTTGCCGCTCGCGCATCCGACGCCGGCCGAACGGGTCGTTCTCGAGCTGCTCATCCGCAACGGGAGGACGTCCCTGCCGGAACTGGCCGCGGCGATCGGCAAGTCGGAGAACACCGCGCGGCGCACGATGGACTCCCTCCGTGAGCGGGAGTTGCTCGACTTCCGAGTGCTCATCGAGCCCGAGGTGCTGGGATTCAACGCCGAATTCTGGGTGTGGCTCGAGGTCGAGCCGTCTCAGTTGGCTCAGGTCGGCGAGGAACTCGCGCGGAATCAGGGAACGAAGTATTTGGCGGCGACGGCCGGCCGGAACAATCTCGTAGGGCAGATCGTCCTGCCCGAACACCCGGACATGTACGGCTACGTCACCGGGGTTCTGGGGCAGATCGAGGGTGTCCGCCGGGTCGAGATCATGATCCAGACCCGGACCTACAAGCGGGTGTGGAACATGGTCGTCGACGGGCGGTACTCGGCCCAGGCGAGTCGGATGGAATTCCTCGAGTGAAATCCGGGCGGTGCAGGACCGGACCTCGGCCGTCGCGGTGGCCCATGCTCACGACGTAGACGCCGTGGTGGGCGCGGCCCGTCCGCGGCGGTGACGGCGCGTCAGTGCGGCGAGCGCAGAGTGGAGGCTCGTAGGTGCAACACCGGTGAGATCACCACCGGTTTCTCCGGGGCCTCCGCGCCGGCGATGCGGGCCAGCATCAGTTCGACCGCCTCTTTGGCGAGGTTCTCGTGGTTGAGGTCCATGGCGGTGATCGCCGGGTCGGCGGTGCGGGAGTGCTCGCTGTCGGTGAAGGACGCGATCATGAGTTCGTCGGGAACTCGGACGCCTTGTGCCGCCGCGACCCTGGCGATGAGTGCGGCGAAATCGCTCGTGGCCACGACGATCGCGTCGGGGCGGTCGGGTGCCGCGAGCAGCGGCCCGATCAGCTGCGCGGCTTCCTCGTGGGTCAGGCCTTCGCTGAGCTCGTCGATCCGCGCCGGAACGCCGTTTGTCCGGCACCACGCCCGATAGCTTTCCCTGGTGCGGACGTTCCACGCGTTGCTCTCCGTGCCGGTGAGCAGCATGATGTCCGAGGCATGCTGGCGTTTCAGGTGATCGAGCAGCCGGTCCACGACGGGTGGGTAGTCGAGCCGTACGGCCCACGGTAGTTCCGGTCGCTCCGGATCCTCCTCCACGGTCACGACGGGAATGTGACGGCGCAGTACCTCGGTGAGGACGCGGTCCCCGGAGTACGGGTGCGCCACGATGCAGCCGTCCATCGGCACCTTGGCGGCGCGTGGGTCGTCGATGTCCGGCACGTGGATGAGACCTGTCTTGCGGCGCAGCGCCTCCGTGGCGACCGACCCGACCAGCCGGTTGAACGTCTCCGCGCGGTCGGAGGTTCCGACCAGTGCGAACCGCGGCCGTAGGATCAACCCGACGATGCCGGAACGACCGGTGCGCAGTGACCGGGCACTCGGGTTGGGCTCGTAGCCGAGCTCGTTGGCCGCGCGGGTGATGCGTTCCCTGGTCTCCGCGGAGATCGGCCTGCTTCCGGAGAACGCGTGGGAGACGGTGCTGATCGACACGTCGGCACGCTCGGCCACGTCGCGGATGGTGACCCGTCGCCCCGACACCCGCCCTCCTTGCCGCCGGTCTGCCATGTCTTCGGCGAAGTATCCCCCACCGGCCCGGAGGGCACGTACAGGGCGGGCCCGCGTGGCGCCGACCTGTGCGCACGGTCGGCGGTTCGACGGCGGATGTGGTCTTGACAACGGCGGGACAGGAGGCGTTCGATACGTCGATCAAAACGTTTTGACTCACAACGTTGTGTCTGGAGCGTGCGATGAACACTCACGACAGCCCTGCCGCATCCGGGGACGGTGTCGGCACCGCAGGCACTCCTGCCACCGGCCCGTCCGTCGGCGACGTCTGCGACACGATGGTCGTGAGCCGCAGGCACGTCGTCGCCGCTGCGGTCCTGTTCATCACGTTCGTCATCGAGGCGTGGGAACAGGTCGGGCTGGTCTACGTCTCCGGTGGGATCGCGGCCGATTTCGGGATCAACAACACCGAACTGGGGTGGGCGCTGTCCGCGGTCGCCTTCGGCATGGTGCCGGGTGCCTTGCTGTGGGGTGTGTTCATCGACAAGCTCGGCAGGCGTCGCGTCACGGTCTACAGCCTGCTGCTCTACGCGGCGCTGGCGCTGCTGGCCGGCATCTCGCCCGAGTTCTGGATGTTCCTGATACTTCGGCTGTTGTCCGGTGTCGCCTTCGGCGGCGTGTACGCGACCACGTTCCCGTACTTCATGGAACTGCTGCCGACGGCGTGGCGGGGCCGCGGTGCGGTGGCGCTGTCCATCGGGTTCCCCGTCGGAACGTTGCTGTGCATCCTCGTCAGCCAGGCGCTCGGGCCGATCAGCTGGCGCGTGGTCGCGATCGTGGCCGCACTGGCCGGGCTGTGGGCCTTCGCGGTGATCCGGTGGGTACCGGAGTCGCCGTACTGGCTGGCCAAACAGGACCGGCACCGCGAGGCCGCCCGGGTGCTACGCGGATTCGGCGCGGCAGTCCCGGAAGACACGCTCTTCCGGGTTGACGAGCAGGGCGCCGGCGGTGTGGTCCGCGGCCTGTTCGCGCCGGCGATCCGGCGGCGGTTCGCCCTGCTGGTGCTCGTGGCGTTCACGTTCAGCTGGGGCTACTGGGGACTGCAGACCTGGCTGCCGGTGCTGCTCGAGGACCGCGGTATGAGCGTGTCCGGCGCCCTGTGGTTCGTCGCGGTGAGCCAACTCGTCTCGGTGCCGGGCTACCTGCTTGCGGCATGGCTGACCGGTCGGTACGGCCGCAAGAAGGTCTTCGTGGGCTTCGTGTGCGGCGCCGTGGTCGGCGGCGTGCTGTTCGGGTTGGCCACCGGTCCGGGCCAGATGTACACCGGAAACCTGATTCTCGCGTTCTTCTCGCTCGGCGCATGGGGAATCTGGAACACCTGGTCCGGCGAGATCCTGCCGACGAGTCTGCGGGGCCGCGGCTACTCGTTCACCACCTCGGCCATCCTGCTGGCGCACTCCGTCTCCGTCCCGGTCATCGGCGCGATGATGGACAACGGTGTCACCGCCGGCGTGACCATCGCATCGATCATGGCGTTCCTGATCGTCGCGCTGTTGGCCGTGTTCCCGCTTCCGGAAACCGAAGGGCGAGCGCTCGACTGAGCGCACTTCAGCTCGGCCGAGCGCACTTCAAGGAGATTGTGATGACATACCGGGTAGCCATGGACATCGGCGGCACCTTCACCGACGTGGTCAGTTGCGACGAAACGTCGGGGCACATGCAGGCGGGCAAGGTGCTGACCACGCCCGACGATCTGGCGCGAGGAGTGTTCGACGCGCTCGAGCGGCTCCGGTTGCCGTTGAGCCAGGTCGGATTCTTCGTGCACGGCACGACACAGGGGCTGAACGCACTGCTGGAGCGGCGCGGCGCCGATGTGCTGATCATGACCAGCGAAGGCATCGGGGATGTGTACCGGATCGCCCGCGGGAACCGCAGCCGACTGTTCGATCTGCACTATCGCAAGCAGACTCCGTTGGTGCCACGCGACGACATCGTCGAGGTCGGCGGCCGGTTCGATGCGAGCGGCGCCGAGCTGGAACCCCTGGACGAGGACGCTGTCCGGCTCGTGGCGAAACGGGTCAGGGAAGAGGGCTTCGATGCCGTCGCGGTGTGCCTGTTGTTCTCCTTCCTGGACGGTTCCCACGAGGAGCGTGCAGGCCGCATCCTCCGCGAGGAGCTCGGCGACGAGGCGCTCGTGGTGCTCTCGCACGAGGTGGCACCGGAATGGCGGGAGTACGAGCGCACGTCGACGACCGTGTTGGAGGCGTACACGGGCCCGTCCGTGCATCGCTATCTCGACGAGATCGAGGACCGGTTCTCCGAGAAGGGGATGGACGTGCCGGTGCACGTGATGCAGTCCTCCGGCGGTCTGGTCAACGCCGACTTCGCACGGCGGCATCCGCTGCAGACGCTGTTGTCCGGACCGGTCGGCGGCACGATGGGCGGAGTCGCGGTGAGCAGGCTGCTCGACCGGCCGAACGTCATCTGCATCGACATGGGAGGCACGTCGTTCGACGTGTCGCTGGTGCTCGATCACCGGCCCGACGTCTCCCCGGACGGCGAGGTCGAAGGATTTCCGCTCCTCATGCCACTGGTCAACCTGCACACCGTCGGCGCGGGCGGGGGATCGCTCGCCTACGCCGAAGGCGGGGCGCTGCGGGTGGGCCCGGAGTCGGCGGGCGCGGTACCCGGACCCGCGTGCTACGGGCGCGGTGGCACCCGGCCGACCGTGACGGATGCGAACTGCGTGCTCGGCAGGGTGGATCCGGAATCGTTCGCCGGTGGCATGAGGTTGGACGTCGCGGCCGCCAGGGACGCGGTCGCGACCCTGGCGGACCACCTCGGCATGGACGCCGTGGAACTGGCATCGGGTATCTGCGACGTGGGCAACGCCAAGATGGCGCAGGCGATCCGCACGCTGACCGTCGAACACGGCCGCGAACCGGGGCAGTTCGCCCTGCTCGCCTTCGGCGGAGCGGGACCCATGCACGCCGCGTTCATCGCACAGGAGATCGGGGTGACCGAGGTGGTCGTGCCGCGGTTCCCCGGCGCCTTCTCGGCATGGGGGATGCTCGAGGCCGACGTGCGGCGGGACTTCTCGATGCAGTTCTTCGCCACGGGCGCCGACCTGGACACGGCGGCTCTCGACACAGCGTTGCGCACGCTGCACGACCAGGCCTCGAACGCGCTCGCCGAACAGGGTATCGAAGCGGAGCGCAGGCAGGTCGGGCACGGCATCGACATGCGCTACGAGAGCCAGGACTACACCCTCACCGTCCCGCTCAGCGAGGCCGATGACGTCACGGCGCCCGGTTTTCTCGCCGACATCGAGCAGCGGTTCGCCGAGGAACACGAGAAGCGCTACGGGCATGCCACTCCCGGCGCTCCCGTCCAGTTCGTCGCTCTGCGCACCACCGGCCACGGTCTCGTCGAACGGGTCGACGCGCAGTACGGCGCCGCGGCGGCCGAGACATCCGAGCCCGTCGTCCGCGACGTCGTTTTCGACGGAGCCCCGTGGCCGACGACGATCGTGCCCCGCGCCGCACTGCCGATCGGTGCCGAGCTGTCCGGCCCGGCGATCGTGCACGAGGAAACCTCGACGACGGTCGTACCTCCGGGAGCACGGTTGCGGGTCGACGACAACGAGTTCCTGATCATGACGCTGGCCGCCCGGCCGGAACTGGAGGCGCACGCATGACGCTCAGCCCGGTGACCACGGAGATCATCCGCTCGGCCCTCATCCAGGCTGCCGAGGACATGAACATGACGCTGATCCGCTCGGCGTACACCCCGACGATCTACGAGGGCAAGGACTGCGCGGTCGCACTGCTCGACCGGCAGCATCGGGTCCTCGGCCAGTCCTCCGGGCTGCCGATCTTTCTGGGCAATCTGGAGGAGTGCACGCGCCACACCGAGGAGCGATTCGGACCGGACATCTGGGAGCCGGGGGACGTGTGGGTCCTCAACGACTCCTACGTCGGCGGCACTCACCTCAACGACTGCACCGTGTACGCGCCGATCTTCGTGTCGGGCGAACTCGTCGGTTTCGCGGCGTCCCGAGCGCACTGGATCGACATGGGCTCGAAGGACCCCGGTGGCTCGATGGATTCGACCACGATCTACCAGGAGGGTCTGCGGATGGGCCCCACGAGGATCGTCGTCGCGGGCGAGGAGAACCCGGACGTCCTCCGCATGATCGAGACGAACGTGCGCTTCCCGTACGTGACCCTCGGGGACATGCGTGCGCAGGTCGCCTGTGCGCGCATGGGGGTTCGCCGGCTCGGGGAGTTGTTCGCACGCTACGGAGCCGAGACGGTCGACGCGGCACGCGGAGAGATCTTCGCGCAGACCGAGCGGCTCGAACGGGAACGTATCGCCGCGATCCCGGACGGTGAGTACGAAGCCACGGGCTGGCTGGACAACGACGGTATCGACCTCGACACCCCGTTGCACGTCACGGTCCGGGTCACCGTCGCGGGCGAGCACATGACGGTCGATCTGACCGACTGTGCGGACCAGGCCACCGGGCCGGTGAACTGCGGGCGGTCGCAGGCGGTCTCGGCCGCGCGCGTCGGCTACAAACTGCTGATCTCACCGTCGGTCAGCCTCAACGGCGGTTCGTTCGTCCCACTGGACGTGCAGGTACGGGACGGCTCGATGCTCGGCGCGCGCGAGCCCGCCGCCTGCCAGTACTACTACTCCAGCCTCGGCATGCTCATCGACCTCGTGGTCAGGGCACTCGCGCCGGCGATGCCGGAACAGGTCGCCGCGGCCAGCTACGGGGACTCGATGATCGTGCAGTTCGCAGGGGAGCTGAACCCGCGCACCGGCCAGCCGTTCGTGACCTTGGAGGCCACCGTCGGCGGTTGGGGTGCCTGGCACGGCAGTGACGGGGAGACGGCCCTGATCAACAACGTGAACGGATCGCTGCGCGACCTGCCGATCGAAGTGGTCGAAACGCTGTATCCGGTGCGGGTGATCCGCTACGGCATCCGCCACGGCTCCGGTGGCGCCGGCCGCTGGCGCGGTGGCGACGGGGTGGTGCGCGAGTACGTGATGGAAGCCGATCAGGATCTGTCGCTGTGGTGGGAACGTTCCGTCACGCCGGCGTGGGGCGCGTTCGGTGGCGAAGCCGGAGCGCCGCCGCGGGTCGTGCTGAACCCCGGCAGGCCGGACGAGCGGCAGCTGCTCAAGGTGAACAGTCTGCGGGTGCGGCGCGGTGACACGTTGCGCTGCGAATCCGGAGGCGGCGGTGGCTACGGAGTGCCGTCGAACTGATCGACGGCGGGCTCGCCGGTGTCGGACCAGCCACAGTGGACACGTGACCGGTCGGTGTCGGTCGATCCGGCTCCGGTGCCGCGGAATCCTCACCGCTGATGTGTCCCGGCGCGGGTCGCCTAGACTCACCGGTGTGGGTGTGATTGCGCGCGACGGTGAACACGAGGTCGAGATCCAGCGGTCCCGGTTCCGGTGTGTCGTTGCGCGGATCGACGACGTCGACGAGGCAACGGCGCTGATCGCCCGTGTCCGCAAGGAAGGGCCGGACGCGAACCACCACTGCACGGCCATGCGGATCGGCGACCCGGAGACCGGCAGGCTGATCGCGCGAAGCAATGACGACGGTGAACCCGGTGGCACCGCGGGCGCGCCGATGCTGGAGGTGCTGACCCGCCGCGACGTGACCGACGTCGTGGCCGTCGTGTCCCGCTGGTTCGGCGGCACGAAACTCGGTGCGGGCGGACTGATCCGCGCCTATTCGGGTGTGCTGGCCGAGACGTTGGACCTGGTCGGCCGGCTGAGGCGGGTGCGGCATCGCGAGCTGATGCTGTCCGTGCCCCACGACCGCGCAGGGCGGGTCGAGAACGACCTGCGCAACTCGCCGTACGTGCTGCGTGACATCGACTACGGTGCCGATGTCACCTTCACGGTGGCCGTCACCGACGTGGCCCCGTTCGAGGACTGGCTCGCGGAGCACTCCGCCGGCGAGATCGAAGCCGTCGACGCCGGGCCGTGCGACCTCTACCTGCCGTGATCGGCTCCGGGTGCGAGGACGTCGTCGGCGCCCCCGCACCCGGAGCCTCATCGTTGCTGCGGTCTCACACGCCGAGGTACGCCTCGCGTACGTCGGGATGGTCGAGCAGCTCGGACGCCGTGCCCGACAGCACCACGCGCCCCTCGGCCAGAACGAACCCGTGGTGACCGATGCGCAACGCGGTCTGGGCGTTCTGCTCGGCGAGCAGCACGCCGATGCCGTCGCGATTGATCTGCGCGACTGCGTCCAGCACCTGCGCGGTGACCAGCGGCGCCAGCCCCATCGACGGTTCGTCGAGGATCAGCAGGCTCGGATCCGACATCAGTGATCTGCCGATGGCGGCCATCTGTTGCTGGCCGCCGGACAGCGTGCCCGCCGGCTGGTGGCGTTTGTCGTGCAGGATCGGGAACAGCTCGTAGACGTGTTCGAGCAGTTCCCGCACCCGCCCGCGGTTGCGCCTGCGGACGTATCCGCCGAGCATGAGGTTCTTCTCCACCGGCATCTTGGCGAACAGGTGCCGCCCCTCTGGGCAGTGCGCCAGGCCCGCCTTGACGATGCTGTCGGCGGACAAGTCGGGAAGCTGCCTGCCGTCGAAGTCGATGCTGCCGGCACTGGGCCGCACGATCCCGCTGATGGTGCGGAACATCGTCGTCTTGCCCGAACCGTTGGCACCGAGCACGACGGTGAGTTCGCCGGCTCGCGCCGTGATGTCGACCGCGTGCAGCACGTCGACGGCGTCGTATCCGGCGGACAATCCGCGCACGGTCAACATCAGCCAGCACCTTCCTGATCCTGGTGATCGGCGCCGAGATAGGCCTCGATCACCTGTGGATCGGTCCGGACCGTCTCCGGCGTACCGGAGGCGATCTCCTTGCCGTGGTCGAGCACCAGGATGTGATCGGCCAAGCTCATCACCATCGACATGCGGTGCTCGACCAGACCCACGGTGACGCCGTCGGCGACGATGTTGCGGATCAGCTGTGCGAAACCGACCGTCTCCTCCTCGGTGAGGCCGGCCGCCGGCTCGTCCAGCAGCAACAGCTCGGGTTCGGTGGCCAACGCCAACGCGATGGACACGCGCTTCTGCACCTCCTGCGGCACGCTCGAGGCGATCTCGTCGCGGTACTCGGCGATCCCGGTGAACTCCAGCGCGGCCATCGCCTTGTCGAGGTTGTGCCGCTCCTCCTTGCGGTGCCGTGGAGTGCGCAGCACCGCGTCGAAGACGGTGGAGTGCGACCGCACGATCCTGCCCGAGAGCACGTTGTCCAGCACCGTCGCGTCCTCGAAGAGGTTCGTGGTCTGGAAGGTGCGGGCGATGCCGTGCGCCACCGTGCGGTGCGGGCTCATGCCCGTGATGTCCCGGTCCTTGAACCGCACACTGCCCGACGTCGGCCGGTAGAACCCGGCCAGCAGGTTGAACAATGTGGACTTTCCCGCGCCGTTGGGTCCGATGATGGCGGTGATCCGGCCGGCGGCGACGTCGAGATCGACGTCGTCGACCGCGTGCAGCCCGGAGAAATGTTTGCCGAGGCCGCGCACTTCGAGCAGCGTCACAACGTCTCCTTCACGTCGGTGGCGGTGTCGGACGACCGGTGTTCCGGCGGGCCGCCGGAGCCGTTGCCGGCGCCGGCCGCGCGGGAACGGAGTTTTCCGACGAACGCGTTCAGATAGCCCACGATGCCGCGCGGGGCGAAGATCACCAGCACCACGATGATCGGTCCGAGTACGAGGAAGCGGTAGGCCTCGAAATCCTGGAAGAACTCGAACAGGAACAGCACGAGGAAGGTGCCGACCACCGGCCCCAGCACCGTGCCGAGCCCTCCGACGAGAATGAACATGAGCATCTCGAAGGTGAGATCGAGACTGGCGGCGCTCGGCCCGACGAAACCCTGGACCGCGGCGAACAGTCCGCCGGCCACACCGGCGAAGGTGGTCGATGCCGCGAAGGCGAGCTGCTTGTTCAGCCCGACATTGACACCGATGGAGCGCGCCAGATCCTCCGAGGTGCGGATCGCCACGAGCGTGCGGCCGATACCCGAACGTCGAACGGCATGGGTGACGTAGCCCGCGCCGAGGAGGAACAGTAGCACCAGGTAGTACATGACGACGGGTTCGGAGAAGTCGAACAGTCCGAAACCTTCGGGGAACTTCACCCCGCTGACCCCGGAATGGGCGTGCGTGACCGACTCCCAGCGGCTGATCACGAGGAAGATGATGAAGCCCATCGCCATGGTGAAGATGGCGAAGTACTCCTCGCGGGTGCGCAGCGCCACGATGCCCGCCACGAAACCGCCGAGGCCCGTGACGAGCACGGCCACCAGGAACGACGGCCAGAACGCCCAGTCGTAGTCGGTGGTCAACAGCCCCACGATGTACACCCCGATGCCGAAGAATCCACCGTGTGCCAGGGACAACTGGCCGGTCAGGCCCAGAATCAGGTTCATGCCGTAGACAGCGATGGCATAGGTCGCTCCGACGGTCAGCACGCGCAGCACGTATTCCTCGCCGCCGAGCGTCAACGGTGCCAGCAGCAGAGCCAGCGCCACGAGCAGCGTGCCGAGCCGTTGAGGTGAGAAAGTGGTGGTCGTCATCGTTGCACCGCCCTTGCGAAGAGCCCGGTGGGCCGGATAGCCAGCACGAGCACGATGACCACGAACGCGATGCCCTCACCGGCGGCCGCGGAGACGTAGGTCGAGGTCATCACCTCGGCGAGTGCCAGGGTGAAACCTCCCACGATGGCGCCGGGCAGCGAGCCGAGACCGCCCAGGATGATGATCGCGAACACCTTGAGGCTGAGCGCGTCGCCCATCGTGGGTGCCAGCAGGTTGATGGGGGCCACGAGCCCCGCGGCGACGGTGGCCAGCGCCGCCGCGAGCCCGAACGTGAGCATGGAGACCCGGCTGGGACTGATTCCCACGAGCGAGGAGCCGGTGCGGTCCTGCTCGATGGCCTCGATGGTCTGGCCGTGGATCGACCGTTTGATGAACCAGGTCAGCAGTCCCAGCACGATCACCGCCGTGACGACGATGACGATCCGTTGCCACGAGATCTGCGCGCCCAGGATCGTCACGCTCCCGCTGATCGGCGATTCCATGCGCCGGAAGTCGGCTCCCCAGATGGCCTGTGCGACCGCCTGGAAGAAGAACATTGCACCGACCGCGGCTATCATGTGATGGGTGTGCGGCGCGTTGCGGAGCGGATGGAACACGATTCGTTCCAGCAGCACGCCGATGACGGCCAGGACGACCGCGGCGAGGCCGATCGCGGCGACGTAGGGAACGCCGACCGTCACGAGGAAGAAATACGTGACGTAGGCGCCCAGCATGTACAGCGTGCCGTGGGCCAGGTTCGGGATCCGGAGTACACCGAAGATGAGGGTCAGCCCGATCGCGGCCAGGCAGTACACGCCGCCGAGTGCGAGGCCGTCGAACAGCTGTTGGATGAACAGGGTCATGTGCCGTCCTTGGAGGGTCGTCGGCAGTCCGTGGGCACGGTCGGGCCGATCACTCGTCGGGCTGTTCGATCGGCAGGTACTCGTACTCGCCCTCCGGCGTGCGGTAGGCGGCTTCCAGATCCTTGTTGCGCAGGTGCCCGGCGTCGGTGATCTCGGTGGGGAATCCCGAGACGTGGAAGTGCTCGTCGACCTCGCCGATCGCGTCCGGGATGGCCTCGCGAATCGCCGCCGAGTCGTCGATGCTTCCCGCCTGCTGCATGGCCGTGACGACGATGGCGGCGCTCTGGTAGTTGAGCGCGACCTCGCTCGTCACCGGCTGCTTCTTGGTGACCTTCTCGGCGTAGGCATCGAGCAGGTCGTCGGTACCCGGGTCGTCGTAATCCCGCACCGGTTTGACCCCGATGGCGTTGTTGAGGTTCTCCGGGTCGGTGAACTCCTCCATCTCCTCGAACTTCGCCTGGTCCATGAGGAGGAACGAACCCTCGTAGCCCTGCCGCCGTGCCTCCTCGATGATCACCGCGGTCGGCTGTGACGGTCCGCCGAGGAAGATCACGTCGGGGTTATCGGCAAGGGTCCGTGAGACGGGGCCCGCGAAGTCGGACACGGTGGCGTAGTCGATGCTGTTGTCGCTGAGCACCTGCCCGCCGCGGCTCTTCCATTCCTCGGTCACGAGTTTGGTCCACTCCTGGCCGTACTCGCTGGACGTGCCCAGCAGCCCGAGTTTGCTCTCACCGTTCTGCGTGAGTTTGTCGACGAACGGCTCGGCGTAGCTCTTGAAGCTCGGCGGGATCATCATCGTCAGTTCGTTGCCCTGCTCGACGATCTTCGGATCGGAACTGTAGGCGCCCAGCAGGAACTCGGTGCGGCTGGAGTTGAGTTCCTGCGCGGCCTGAATGCCGCCGGCGTGCGGAATGAAGACGACGGCCGCGTCGTCCTGCTCTGCGAGACGCTGAGCGTTGGTCGCGGCTGCGTCGGGGGCGTACTGGTCGTCCAGCGACTGCAGCTCCACCCGGTATTCCTCGCCGTCGACGGTGACGCCGCGTTCGTTCAGGTCGTCGATCGCGAGTTGCAGGCCGTCCTGGATGTTCTTCCCGTAGACGGCCGCGCCTCCACTCAGCGGACCGGAGTATCCGATGACGATCGTGTCGGAGCCGGATCCGGCACCACCGCCACAGGCGCTGGTGGCCAGCAGTGCACCCGCGCAGGCGGCCGCGGTGACGGTCGCGCCGGGTCGAATTCGCATCGGTGCCATGGCATTTCTCCTTTGAAATGAGGCGGGCTCGATCTGGTGGGGATGTGGGGGACCGGTCTGACCGACCGTTTCCGGTGCCGGGTGACCGGCTGGGGTGTGCAGGTGGTGGGGCGCGCACTCGGCGACGACACCGGAGTGCGCCGGACGTCAGGTCGCGTGCTCGAACCTGATGTCGCGTTTGCGGATCTTTCCGGTCGGGGTCTTGGGCAGTTCGGGCACGATTTCGACGTGCCGCGGATGGTTGTCCGTCGCGACCTTTCCCCTGACGTACGTGCGGAGCTCGTCGCCGCTGACGGACTCGCCGGGACGCAGGGTCACCAGCGCGACAATTTCCTCTCCCATCTTCGTGTCCGGGGTGCCGATGACTGCCGCCTCGAGAACGGCCGGGTGTTCGTACA
Source organism: Prauserella salsuginis (assembly GCF_024648885.1). GTDB lineage: Bacteria > Actinomycetota > Actinomycetes > Mycobacteriales > Pseudonocardiaceae > Prauserella > Prauserella salsuginis. The sequence goes on from NZ_JANBBF010000012.1 coordinate 289,773, forward strand.
GCACTTCTTCGATTTCGCGCGGGTACACGGTGCAGCCACCGCGTGTGATCAATTCGTGCTTGCGGTCGACGACGTAGAAGAACCCGTCCTCGTCCCGGCGGCCGAGGTCGCCGGTGCGCAGCCAGCCGTCCGGCACGGCCGCCGCCGTCGCCTCCGGTTGCTGCCAGTAGCCCTTCATCACGTTGTGACCGCGGACGGCGATCTCACCGATCTCACCGTCGGTCACGGTGCGGCCGTCGTCGTCGACGATCCGCAGTTCGACGTCCCGGACCGGGAACCCGATGGAGCCGACGCGCCTGTGGTCCGGGCTGTTGCACGCGGCCACCGGCGACGTCTCGGACAGGCCGTATCCTTCGAGGACCACGCAGCCGAAGGCCCGTTCGAAGGCGAGCAGGACCTCGATCGGCAGAGCGGAGCCGCCCGAGGTGCACAGCCGGAGCCGGCTCGTGTCGAACTCGGCGCGTGCCGGGTGGTTGAGCAGGCCGACGTACATCGTCGGGAACGCGGGCATGACCGTGACGCCGCTCCGCTGCAGCGTCGCGAACGCCTCCGCGACGTCGAAGCGGGGCAGTAGGGCCAGGCAGGCGCCGGCCCGGACCGCCGCGTTGAGCACGGCCGTCTGGCCGAACGAGTGGAACAGCGGCAGTGCGCCGAACACGACGTCGGTGGGAGCCAGTTCCGTGAGTTCCTGGGCGACGATCTCGACGTTCTGCACGAGGTTGCCGTGGGTGAGCTCGGCGCCCTTGGGACTGCCCGTCGTTCCGGCCGTGTAGAGAATGGCGGCCGTGTCGCCGGGATCGCGCGGTGCGACGCGGCCGACCGCGGACGGGTCGCCGGGCAGTGAGGTGAGCCCGCCCGGCGTCATGAGGACGAGGTCGACGTCGCCGGCGATCGGCCGGCACGCCGCGGCGACGGATTCCCAGGCGAAGAGCAACCGCGCACCGGAGTCACGGAGCCGGAAGGCCACCTCACTGTCGGTGAGGTGGGTGCTCAGCGGCACCACGATCGCGCCGACCCGGAGGATCCCGTAGTACAGCGGCGCGAACTCCAGGACGTTGGGAAGCATGAGCGCCACGCGTTCGCCGGCCCGCAACCCCTTCGTCGCGAGGAACCCGGCCACGCGCCTGCTCTGGTGTTCGAGCTCCCGGTAGCTGACCACCTGGTCGCCGAGGGACAGGGCCGCGGCGCGCGCATGGAATCTGGAGGATCGCTCCAGGTTCTCGGCCAGGTTCATGCCAACTCCGGTCCTCGCCGTGCGGGAATGTCGCGAGCACCAAGGTTTGTCCAGCTCGCCCAGTTCAGCCATAGTGACCGGACTCACGTACGGCCCCGATGTTTGTGTTCGGCGACAACGGAGGTTCCATGACCGGCATAGCCACGGCGGGCGCGGGTGTCGTGACCGCCTGCGAACGGCTCCTCGACGACCTGGATGCGCTGACGCTGGAGATCGCACGGCTGATCCGCCAGGACGAGCCCTACTACGTCGACTACATGACCCAGCAGCAACTCGCCGACGCCGTCCGCCCCAACATCATCTCGGCGCTGGAGAACGTGATCCGGAACGAGGCCAACCGGCCGACCGTCGCGCGCCGTACCGGCAGGGAACGAGCCGAGGACGGTGTCCCGCTCGACACGGTCCTGCATGCCTACCGGATCGGTACGCGCCATCTCTGGCACGAGCTCGTGCGGCAGTGCCGGGACGACCCCGAGGCGAGCCAGGCGCTGCTCGGCTCGGCGTCGATCCTCTGGAACTCCCTCGACCTGTCCTCGCAGGCGCTCACCACCGCATACCGGGATGTGGAGACCGAACAGCTCTTTCGCGACTCCCGGTTCCGGGAGGCGGCTCTGGCCGCGCTGTTCAGCGGCATCACGACCACGGGACGAGGGCTCGCCGACGTCGCGGCCGCACTGCGGCTGCCGAAGGTCGGGCGGTTCGTCGTCGTAGCCTCCGATCCCGAGTCGATGGAGCGCAGCCGGCCGCCGGTGTCCGCCGAACGGGCGCTGAGCTCACTCGGGGTCCGGTCCGTGTGGCGCTCCGAGGCGGACAGCGAACTCGGGCTCGTCGCGCTGACCAAGACCTACCGGACCGATCGCCTCAACCGGTACCTGGCCTCCATCACGACGGGCCGAGTGGGCGTCAGCGACGTGTTCGAGTCGATCGTCGCGACGCCGCAGGCGGTGCCCCAGGCGCTCATGGCCCGCGACGCTGCGACTCCCGGGAGCAACGTCGTGACCCGCTTCGACGAGGCCCGCGTGGCGGCACTCGTCACGGCCGCGCCCGAGCTGAGCGCGGGACTCGCCCGGCGCACCTTCGAGAAGGTGTTCGACCTGCCGGCTGAGGAGCGGGGCGTGCTGTTCGACACCTTGGAGGCGTGGTTCGAGGCGCAGGGCTCGGCCGCCGACGCCGGGAACCTGATCCACTGCCACCAGAACACCGTCCGCTACCGGCTCAACAAACTCGCCCAGCTCAGTGGTCGTGATCCGCGGAGCCCGGTCGACGTGACACGGCTGTACCTGGCCCTGCAGGCGGTCAGGCTGCTGCCCGAGCAGGTGCACAGCTGACCCGCGTCGATCACCGGCCGAGAAACCGTAGTGCGTTGCCCGACAACAGCTTGCCGCGTACGCGCTCGTCCAGGAACGGGCTGTCGCGCACGACCCTGCCCACCGGCCGTTCGCCGAGCGGGTAGGGATAGTCGCTGCCCAGCAGCACATGGTCCTCGCCGACGGTGTCGACGAGCAGGCGCAGCGCCGCCGGTTCGAAGACGACCGTGTCGACGAGGAACCGGTCGGTGTAGTGACTCGGCGGATGCTCCGAGCGTCCGCGGACGAGGTCGCTCCGGCGGTGCCAGGCGTTGTCGGCGCGCCCTAGCCAGAAGGGAAAACTGCCGCCACCGTGGGCGAAGCACATCCGCAGTGTGTCGGGTACGCGGTCGAAGACCCCGCCGAGGATCATCGCCAGGATCGACAGATGCGTCTCCGCGGGCATGCCCGTGAGCCAGCGGGCCATCCATCGGTCCAGCCGAGGTCCCTCCGACATGTCCCACGGATGGACGAACACCGGTGCTCCCACCTCGGCGCAGTGCTGGAGGAACGTCACCACACCCTCGTCGTCGAGGTCCCGGTCGCCGATGTGATTGCCGATCTCGACCCCGCAGTGACCGGCGGCCAGGCTGCGGTCCAGCTCGGTACACGCCGCGTCGGCGTCCTGCAGCGGCACCTGGCAGAACGGTACGAACCGGGGGTCGTCCGCGGTGACGGTCAACGTGAGGTCGTTGAAGATCCGCGCCACCGCCGCCGCCTGTGCCGTGGGCCGTTCGTAGTTGAAGAACACCGGGGTCGGGGAGACCACTTGGATGTCGACGCGATCCTCGGCCATGTCGGCCGCACGGACCTCGCGATCCCAGCACGCCGCTCCGACGGGGCGGAACTGTGTGTCTCCGACCATGATCATCGCGTCCCGCTCGGAGTCGATCCGCAGCCACGGCCACCCGGAACCGCCGCACTCGGCTGCCAGGTCCGGCCAGCCGTGCGGCACGACGTGGGTGTGGACGTCGATGACGGGTGCGGCCTGCGCGCTCGTCATGCCTTGCCCGGGTGCAGTGCGCCGCAGTCGCCGCAGGTCCGTGCTTCGGCGTCCTCGTAGAAGGCCTCGAACACCGGCGGCAGGTCGGCGACGATGTTGCGCACCTGCAGTTCGACCTCGTGCACGAGCCCGTTGCACTGCTGGCAGTACCACTGGAACTTCTCCAGCGTGCCTTCGGCGCGCACCCGTTCGAAGACCAGCCCGATCGAGCCCGGTTCGGGCCGTTGGGGCGAGTGCGGCACGGATCCGGGCAGCAGCCACATCTCACCCTCACGGATGTGCACGGTGCGCGGGCCGTCCTCGGTGACGATGTCGACGTGCATGTCGCCCTTGATCTGGTAGAAGAACTCCTCGTAGGGGTCCACGTGGAAGTCGGTGCGCCGGTTCGGACCACCGACCACCATCACGATGAAGTCGGAACTCTCGGCGAACAGCTGCTTGTTGGCCACCGGTGGCTTGAGCAGCGACTGGTTCTCGGCGAGCCAGTGCGGGAAGTGCACGGGGTCGGTGATCGCGGTCGGGAGGGTCTCGCTCATGTCACAGGTCCTTCCTCTGTCGTGTCGGGCAGCAGCGCGACCACCTGCATCTCGATGAGCAGGTGCGGATGGGGGAGCTGGTGAACGGCCACCGTGGTGCGGGCAGGGCCGGATTCGTCGAAGAACTCGGCGTACACCTCGTTGTAGCCGCCGAAATCGTTCATGTTGACCAGGTAAGTCGTGGCCGAGACGATGTCGCCGAGGTCCGCGCCGACCTCGCGGAGCAGGTCTCCGATGTTCTTCAGGACGGCGCGGGTCTGGACGCGGATGTCGAGGGTCGTTGTGCCCAGGGCGTCGGCCTCGGCCCCGGCTATCGTGTTGTCAGGGCGCCGACTGCTCGTTCCCGACACGAACGCGAACCCACCCGCGAGTTTGACGTGCGGGAACCGTCCGCGCGGCGTGGCTTTGCCTGTGACGACCCGCGCGCCCGTCACGATCGCACCTCCACCGAGACGGCACCGAGCCCGTCGACCGTCGCGCGCACTCGCGTGCCCGCCTGCACCGGTTCGGCCGCGGTCGCGGCACCGGCGAGCAGCACCCAGCCCGCCCGTAGGCGCAGGCCGTCCTCGTCGGCGAGTCGAACGGCCTCGTCGAATGCCCGGCGAGGGTCGCCGAGGATGGCCGCCGTACTACCGGTCTGCACCGCCGTGCCGTCGACGTCCAACGTGACGGCGAGGTCCGTGAGCTGCGCGGGAACCGGTTGCCACGGGCCGATCGCGTACCGGGCCGCGGACGTGTTGTCGGCGATCACGTCGGGCAGCGTGAACCGGAACCCTTCGTAGCGGGAGTCGATGAGCTCCAGTGCGGGGGCGACCGCGTCGACCACGTCGCCGAATGCGTCCCCCGGAGCGGCGTCCCTGCCGATACGGAACGCGACCTCGGGCTCGATACGCGGATGGATACGGCCGGTGAGCGACAGGGTGCCGTCGCCGACGGCCATCGTGTCGGTGAGCCGTCCCCAGATCGGTGAATCGACACCCATCTGTGCCATCTTCGCCGCGCTCGTCAGACCCATTTTGAGACCGGTGAGCTGCTCGCCCCGATCCAGTCGGCGTCGCACCACCGACCGTTGCACCGCATACGCGTCCGCTACGGGTGCACCATCCAATGCCGACTGTCGGCTGAGCGCGGCGGCATTGAGGGCGGCGTCGTCGAGCGCCGCCGCCAAGCGGTCGATCTCCGCCTGGTCCAGCGTTGCGCCGCCGCCGGTGGCCCGGTGATCGTCGGTCATGAAACCTCCACACACACGTTGGTGTACTCGCTGTAGAAATCCAGCGAGTGGGTGCCGCCTTCGCGGCCCACGCCGGACGCCTTCATACCGCCGAACGGCGTACGCAGGTCGCGCAGGAACCAGGTGTTGACCCACATCAGGCCGACGTCGAGCGCCGCCCCTGCCCGATGCGCCCTGCCGACGTCACGAGTCCACACCGTGGCGGCGAGCCCGTAGTCACCGTCGTTGGCCAGTTCGAACGCCTCGTCCTCGGAGTCGAAGGGAGCGACGTGACACACCGGACCGAAGATCTCCTCCCGGTTGGTGCGGGCTTCGGGCCCGAGTCCGGTCAGGACGGTGGGCCGCACGTACCAACCGCCGTCCCGGTCGTCACCGAACCGCGGGATGTCGCCACCGGCGAGCACCGTGGCGCCTTCGGTTCTGGCCAGGTCGACATAGCCGAGCACCTTCCGGCGGTGCTGTTCGGAGATCAGTGGCATCGCGGTCGTGCCCGGTTCGGTGGGCTTGCCGAAAACCTGTTCGCCGGCGCGTTGCGCGAGCCTCGTCGTGAACTCGTCGAAGATCGGACGCTCCACGTAGAGCCGCTCGGTGCAGAGGCACACTTGACCGCCGTTGGTGAACGACGACCGGACGGCACCCTCCACCGCCGCGTCCAGGTCGGTGTCCGCGAACACCAGACCCGCGTTCTTGCCGCCCAGTTCGAACGACACGGCCTTGACGCCGTCGGCGGCCGCTGCGGCGATGGACCGGCCGGTGGCCGAGGCGCCGGTGAACGTGACGGCATCGACGCCGGGATGCCGGGTCAACAGTTCGCCCGCCGACCCGGGTCCGAATCCGTGCACGAGGTTGAACACGCCGTCAGGGACGCCGGCCTCGGCGAGGATCTCACCGAGGAGCGTCGCCGAGGACGGGGTCTCCTCGGACGGCTTCACCACGACGGCGTTACCGCACGCCAATGCCGGGGCGAGTTTCCAGGTCAACAGGAGCAGTGGAAGATTCCACGGCACGATGATCGCCACGACCCCCGCGGGCTTGCGCACCGCGTAGTTGAGGGCACGTCCACCCGCGGTGGCGGTGGTGAACGACGGTGTCGGAGTGCTCGTGACGAGGTCGGCGAACGCGCGGAAGTTCGCCGCGGCTCTCGGCACGTCCAGCGTCGTGGCCTGGTCGATCGGCTTTCCGGTGTCCGCGAGTTCGGCGGCGACGAGGTCGTCGAACCGGCGGTCCAGTTCGTCGGCCACCCGCCGCAGCGCCGCGGCGCGTTCCCGCTCGTCGGTCCGACCCCACGGGCCGCGCAGCGCGGCGCGGGCTGCCACCACGGCTGCGTCGACTGTGGCCTGATCCGCCTCCGCGACGGTGGCGATGGTGCGTCCGGTGACGGGACTGCGCTTGTCGAACCAGCCGGCCCCGTCGACCGATTCGCCCGCCACGAGGTTGCGCAGCACCGTGGGTGTTTCCGTAGTCGTCATAGCCGGTTCCTCCTGCTCAGCCGGGCGGTCGCCGCCACGATGCCTCCCGTGAGTAGCGTGAACGCGCCGCCCAGCGCACGTTGCTGGGCGGCGACCCGGCGCCGGACATCGGCGTACGGCACGGTCGAGAACGACACGAGCTCGTAGCGCGACACATAGCGACCGGGGAGAAGCCGTTCCAGCGTGTGTTCGACCGCCTTGGTCGCACGGAACATCGGGGAGGCGACCTTGTCACGCATCTCCACGAAGTTGTCCAGCGCCATGTCGGCGATCGTGTCGGCGTGAACCTTGCGCCGGGCGTCGAACAGCTCGAGGGCCCCCTGCCACGAGTCGGCCTCGTCGAGACAGCGATCGAGCACCACGACGTCCTCGAAGCCACAATTGGCGCCCTGTCCGTAGAACGGGACGATGGCGTGGGCCGCGTCGCCGATCAGGCACACCGAACCGCCGGCCTGCCACGGCGTGCAGCGCACCGTTCCCAGCAACCCGACGGGGTTGGCGAGGTAATCATCGACGAGCGTCGGAGCCAGCGGGAACAGATCCGGGTAGTGGGTGCGGAAATGCCGTTCGATCGCGGCCGGGCTGCTCAGTGAGGCGAAGCTCGCCGTCCCGCCGGTCGGCCAGAACAGGGTGCAGGTGAACGATCGGTCCGGGTTCGGCAACGCGATCATCATCGCGCTGCCACGCGGCCAGATGTGCAGCGCGCCCGGATCGAGTGCGAACTCCCCGTCGACAGGCGGAACGGTGAGCTCCTTGTATCCGTAGTCGAGGAAATCGAGGCTCTCGTCGAGCTCCTCCTGGGCAAGCATGTGGCCGCGCACGGCCGAGCCCGCGCCGTCGGCGCCGAACACGACCCGCGCTTCGGCATGCACCTCGTCGTGCGGGGTGGCGAAGGTCAGCGCACCCTTCCCGGTGTCCAGCTCGGTGAGTCTGTGTTCGAAATGGACGGTCACGCCGGCTTCGGACGTGGCCGCGTCGAGCAGGGTGTTGTTGAGTGCTCCCCGGCTGATCGAATTGATGGCACGGGTGCCGTCCGCGCTGTAGGGCTGAAGGACGGGCGTGCCGGTTGGCGGGTGGACCATGCGCCCCCGCATCGGCAGTGCGTCGGCCATCACACGGTGCTCGAGGCCGACTCTGCGGAGTGCGTCCAGGCCCCGTTCGGAGATCGCGAGGTTGATGGAGCGGCCACGTTCGGCGTCCGCCGTCCGGGGGTCGGGTCTGCGCTCGTAGAGGTCGACCCGGTGCCCGCGGCGGGCCAGGTAGTACGCCAGCAAACAGCCGGTGAGCCCGGCGCCGACCACGGCGACGTCGTCGGTCATGACACCTCCCGCGCCAGCGCGTCGGCGGCGCGCCAGCAGTCGTGGTGGGTCGAGTACAGCGGGGCCGGGGCGAGCCGCAGCACGTCCGGCTCGCGGGCGTCGGTGATGACGCCGTACTCGTGGCGCAGCCGCCGCGCGAGCCCGCCCGCGTCGTGCGGGGGCTCGACGCGCAGGGACAGCTGCGCTCCGCGGCGGGCGGGATCCCGCGGCGTGAGCAGCTCCACCGGCCTACCCGGCAGCACCTCGTCCAGCAGCCCTTCGAGGTAGGCGGTGAGCCGCAGGCTGCGTTCCCGCAGGGCCGGCATGCCGATCCGGTCGAAGAGTTCCAGCGAGGTGCGGACCGGTCCCATCGCGAAGATCGGTGGGTTGGAGACCTGCCAGGCGTCGGCGCTCGCGGGCGGACGTGAGACGGGCGACATCTCGAAGCGGGTGGCGGCGTCGGTGCTCCACCATCCCTCGAACCGCGGCAGCGACGGGTCGTCGAGGTGGCGTTCGTGGACGAACACCCCCGCCAGCGCGCCGGGCCCGGCGTTGAGGTACTTGTACGAGCACCACGCCGCGAAATCGGCGCCCCACTCGTGCAGCCGCAGCGGCACGTTGCCCGCGGCGTGGGCGAGGTCCCAGCCGACCACTGAGCCCGCGGCCCGTGCCGCCGCGGTGACCGCCGGGATGTCCATCAGCTCACCGGTGAGGTAGTTGACGCCGCCGAGCAGGACGAGTGCGACGGTGTCCCCGTCGGTCCGCAGGTGGTCGAGCACCTCCCGCTCCGACCGCAGGCGCACGACGGTGTCGTCGGGGTCCAACCCGTGGAACCGTGCTTGGCTGCGGACCGCGTAGCTGTCGGACGGGAAGGCGGAGTCCTCGATCAGGATGCGCACGCGGTTGCCACGCGGCCGGTAGAACGACACCATCAGCAGGTGGAGGTTCACCGTCAGTGAATTCATCACGACGGTTTCCGCGGGCAGCGCTCCCACCAGCCGTGCGGCCGGCTCGGTGAGCAGTTCGTGGTACGGGTACCAGGGTCGTTTCGCGTCGTGGTGTCCCTCGACACCGAACCTGGCCCAGTCGTCGAGGTCCTCGCACAGCTGCCCGCGCGTGGCGCGGGGCTGGAGTCCGAGCGAGTTGCCCGCGAGGTAGGCCGATTCGGTGTGATCCCCGCCGTCGGCAGGCGGGACCAGGAAGAGCTCTCGCCAGCCCGGGTCGGACCTGTCGAGGTCGTGTGCGCGTGCCTCGGTCATCGAGTCGGTCATCGCTCGTACCTCACACGTGAGTGCGGGCCGACCAGAGCTCCGGGAACACAACCCGGTTCATGCTCTGCTCCAACCAGCCGATGCCGTTCGTGCCACCGGTGCCGGACTTGGCCCCCATCGCACGGCGCACCGCGCCGAGGTGCCGGTAGCGCCACTCGGAGAACTGCTCGGCCACCTCCGTGAGCGCGTCGGCCAGCAGCCGCAGGTGGTTGTCGGGAGCCGTGTCGGCGAGCACGTCGGCCCATGCGGCCTCGACGGCCGGGTCCGGTTCGTGCTCGACAGTGTGGTCGCGTTCGAGGAGCGTGGCCGGGATGTCGTAGCCGCGGCGGGCGAGCGCGGCGATGGCGTCGTCCCACACGCTCGGTTCGGCGAGGGTCCGCTGCAGTGCGTCGTGTTGTTCGGGGTCGACGCGGTGCGGCCGCGTCAGCGACGCCGTCTTGAGGCCGAGGCGGAACTCCAAGTGGCGGTACATCGCCGACTGCATGCCGGATGCGTCGCCGAGGTTGGCGCGGAAGCGGTTGAAATCGGCGGGAGACATCCAGCGCAGTCCCTGCCAGCTCGCGTTCAGGCCGTCCAGGTGCAGCGCGGCTCTCCGCAGCGGGGCGAGCGATTCCCAGACCTCGTCGGTTCGCAGTGCGCGCTGTGCCTCACGGAGTTCGAAGTCGATGAGGTTGAAGTAGAGCTCCATGATCTGCGAGATCATGAGGAACGACATCTCGCCCGGATCGTCGGTGTTCGTCTGTTGTAGACGGTGCAGAGTTCCGGCGTGGACGTATCTGTCGTAGGGAACCCTGTCGTATGCCACCCCGGTCGTGGAATCCATGGTGCATGATCCTGGTCCGGGACGGTCCGTGTGCGGAATACCGTCTCGACGGCCTTGCGGGGTTCCTGCCGTCGATTTCCCGGCATATCCTCGCGGTCACTTAACGAACGAGAGGATCGCCAGGTGGACAGCATGGACTGGGAGATCCTGCGGGAGCTGCAGGACAACGCACGGCTGTCGTTCAGCGAGTTGTCGCGGCGGGTGCACCTGTCTCCGCCCGCGGTCACCGAACGCGTGCGCAGGCTCGAGGAGGCCGGCGTGATCACCGGCTACCACGCGCACGTCGACCTCGGCAGCGCAGGTTGGACGGTCGCCGCCTTCATCCACATGAGCTGTCACGGTCCGCGGTGCGTGCTGCGCGACCCCGAGGTCGCCGAATGGCCCGAGGTGCGTGAGATTCACCGGGTCACCGGTGATATGTGCAGTGTGCTGAAGGTCGCGGCCGAATCCATGGTCGCCTTCGAGGACCTAATCGACCGGCTTGCGGTCTACGGCCGTCCGTCGAGCACGATGGTGCTGTCGACGCCGGTGGAGCACACCCGGGTGGTCAGCACCGAAGGGCGGTAGCGGGCGCGTGCCCAGGGCGTCGCGCTCCCGGAGCGCGACGCCCGGTCGGGGAGTCCATCAACGGAGTTTACCTGAACTAAAAATCATACATCTTGACTATACGTGGCCTACTCGCTCTAATGGGCCGATCGCGAGCTCACCGCTCGCCACGGGTCCGAAATGGAGGGTTCCGGCGTGTCGGTCGACTGGTTGCTCACCGGCGGCGAGGTCGTATCCTTCGAGTCGGGGGCTTCCCGGTCCTCCGCGCTGGCCGTCGGGAACAGGCGCATCGTCGCCACCGGCTCCGACGACGAACTGGAGCGACTCGCGGGGCCCCGGACCCGGCGCACGCAGCTCGACGGCGCGGCGGTACTGCCCGGTTTCATCGACACGCACATGCACCTCGAGAAGGTGTCCCACGAGTTCGCCATGCTCGCGCTGGGCCAGGCGCGCGACGTCACGGAGGTGTGTGCGCGGGTACGGGAGCGCGCGGCCTCCGATCGTCCGGGCGCCTGGATCCGCTGTCTGGGCGACGCGGGCGGATGGCACGAACGGAACCTCGCCGAGGGCAGGCTTCCGACCCGCGACGAGCTGGACGCGGCGGCGGGCGACCACCCCGTGTTCCTGTACCGAAGGCCCGACCACGGCGCGCTGAACACGGCCGCCGTGGCGAAGGTGGCCGACTTGCTGTCCGGCGCCGCCACCGAGGCGTTCGATCCGCGCACCGGCCACCTCCACGGGCCGCTCGTGCGCTTGGTCAACGACGCGTTGTATCGGCCGGGCGTGCACGAGCGCGAGGACCAGCTCGATCTGCTGTCCGCCGCATCGAAGCGGCTGCTCGCGATGGGTGTGACGACGGTTGTGGATCCCGGGCTGCCCGCAGGGTTCGAGGCCGCGTGGGACCTCTACCGCGCCGCGGTGGGAGCAGGCGTCCTCGTTCAGCGAGTCCTGCTGATGAACCGCTTCGACTGGCGGCGGGAGTTCTCCGCCGAACTCGACCGGGTGCGGCAGGGCGCGACGGCGCCGGGCGACGGCGACGACCGGCTCCGGGCCTGGGCGCTCAAACTCGTCCTCGACGGGGAGTTCACGGGGGCGTGGCTACGGCCCGCCGAGGAGCCGGGCAGCGACAGCAACGCCCGGTACACACCGGAGCAGCTCCGGACGGTGCTGCGGCTCGCCGCGGACCGGGGCTGGCCGGCCTGTGTGCACGCGATGGGCGGGGGAGCGATCGCCGCCGTCACGCGGACCGTCCGCGAGCTGCGTGCCGCCGGGGCGTCCTTGGCTCCCGGGCAGGTGTCGATCGCGCATGCGTTTCTCATCGACGACGCCGAGGTCGACGACTGCTCCGAACTCGGCATCGGCCTGTCCGTCCAGCCCCCACTGGCCTACACCTACGCCAGGGAGATGCGCGCCGTGTGGGGCGAGCTGGCCGACCGGGCCGTGCCGTTCGGTGCGATGGCGCGCCGCGGCGCACGCTTCGCGGGCGGATCCGACACACACCCGTGCGATCCGCTCACGGGCGCCGCGATCGCCGTCACCCGCCGCGCATGGGACGGCTCCGATCTCGGCGCCGACGAGGCCCTCACGCCGTGGCAGGCCCTGTCGCTCTACACCCGGGAGGCCGGGCACTACATCGGACGTTCGGACGTCGGGACGCTCAGGCCGGGCGCCGTCGCCGACTTCGCCGTGTGGCCCGAGAATCCCCTCGCCCGTGACGCGACGGAGTGGCCGTCGCTCCGGCCCACCCTCGTCGCGGTCGACGGACGTCCCGTGTGGAGAGGCGACTGACGCTCACGGCGCCGCGCGTCCCGTCCGTACCGACAGTCCCGACCATGCCCACCGAATCGTGCCGATCGCACCGACCGAACCGACAAGGAGTCGCCCATGGCCGCCACCGAGACCGGATACCTGCTACGTGACTGCACAGTCGTGGACCCGCTGGCCGACGGACCGCTCACCGACGCCGCCGTCTGGATCGAAGGGGAGCGGATCCGGGAGGTCGGCACGGACCCCGACCTGGTTTCGCGGGCGCGCGCCGCGGGCTGCGTCGAGGTGGAGCTGGCGGGTTCGTACGTCACGCCAGGCCTGATCAACATGCACACGCATTTCTCGCTGTCGCTGCCGGGCGAACTCGGGGCACGCGTCAATCGGATGGGACCGCACGATCTCGCGCTGTACATGGCCGACGGAGCACGGCGCACGCTGCACAGCGGAGTGACGTCGGTGCGGTGCGTGGGGGAGAAGGACCACGCCGACTTCGCCCTGCGGACCGCCGTCGACTCCGGATTCGTCCCGGGGCCGCGGATCTTCACCGCGGGACGGGCCGTCACGTGCACGGGAGGCCACGGTCACGGGTCGTCGGGTGCGTTGGAATGCGACGGCGCGACCGAGTTCCGCCGGGGTGTGCGGTCGCAGGTGAAGGCTGGTGCGGACCTGATCAAGGTGATGATCTCCGGCGGGATCTCGGGCAGGCACGAGAAGATCGATACGCGCCAGGTGACCACCGACGAACTGGCCGCCGTCATCACCACCGCGCACGAGTGGGGGCGGAAGGTGACGGCCCACGCCGGTCCCTGGCCGGTGATCACCGAGGCGGTGGAGCTCGGGCTGGACTGCGTCGAACACGGCTACGAGCTGACGCGGGAACTGGCCGGGCTGATGGCGGAGAAGGGCTGCTCCTACGTGCCGACGCTGGTCGTGACGCGGTGCAAGGAGTTCTTCGACGAGCTCGGTGTCCCGGAGTGGATGCAGCAGCGTTCGCTGGCAGCGGGCGAGCGGCACATGCAGAGCTACGAGTGGGCGCTGGAGGCCGGGGTCGACGTGCTGCTGGGCAGTGACATGCCACCGTTCTGGCGGTTCGAGGGCACGAGCGCGGCGGTGCGGGAGCTGGAGTACATGGCCACGGGCGGGCTCGGCGCGCGGGAGGCCTTGCGATCGGCCACGATCGGCCCCGCTCGCTGGCTCGGAGTCGACGACGATCTCGGCTCGATCACCGCCGGAAAATACGCCGATCTGCTCGTGCTCGACGAGGACCCGCTCGCCGACACCGCGGCGTTCCGTTCCCTGTCCCTGGTGTTGAAGGGCGGTGAGGTCGTCCGGGACGACCGGACCCGGTCGGTTGCGTCGCCGCGGCCGATGGCCTGACGGTGGCGGCCCGGGTGGCGCTTCGGGCCGCCCCGGCTCACGGACCGGAGCGCGCAGCGCCGGCCGGGCCGTCGCGGGGTTGGTGTCACGGGTTGGGCGGCGTGACCGACACGACGAACTCGGCGGACCGGTCCCCGGCGTTGACGTAGCGGTGGGGCGTTCGGGAGTCGAACGTGACGCTCTCGCCGGTGTCCAGTGTGTAGGTGTCGTCCCCGAGTTCGACGGTGAGGGTTCCGTCGGTGACGAGCGTGCATTCGGTGGACGCGTGGCTCCACGGCTCTTCGGACGTCGCCTCGCCGGGCGCGAGCCGGCCGATCAGGACTTCGAGATCGCCGCGTCCGGGCGTGAGCCGGTCGTAGAGCAGGTGTCCTCCGGAACGGCGCAGCTGCGGCCGGTCGCCCGGCCGTGTGATGTGCACGGGCGGCGCGTCGTCGGAGAACATCTCCGCGAGCGACGTGCCGAACGCGGCGGCGAGCTTGCGGATCGTGGTCAGGCTCGGATCGGTGGTGCCGTTCTCGATCTGGCTCAGCAGCCCGGGGGAGACCTCGATGCGTGCCGCCAGTTGGCGCAATGTCAGGTCGTTCTCCTTGCGCAGATCCCGAATCCGATTGCCGAGCACGTGTCGATCGTCCTTTCGCCGGTGCGTGGTCCGCATGATGCCGGATACGGATCGGACCGAAGCCGTTTCCCCTGCGGTTTACTTAAGCTAAACACTCGTATGTCTTGACTATACCTGGGTGTGCGGGTTTGACTCCGGTGTCTCCTCGGCGAACGTCACGGAGGAAAACATGCCCCGTCGGTTCCGAGTCCCCGCCCACCGCCGCTCGGTCGTGGCCGTCTCCCTCGTGTCGGTTCTCGCGTGCGTGCTCAGCGCGTGCACGGCAGGCAGAGCCGGCTCGGCGGCGAGGGACAACACGCTGGTCGTGGACACGTCCTTTGTGTACAAGACACTCGACCCGGGCAGGGTGTACGAACAGACCGGGTATCTGGCCGTGCACGCGCTCTACGAGTCGCTGCTGACTTTCGAGGGCGGCGACGTGACCGAGCCGAAACCCGGTCTGGCTGAGTCCTACGAGGTCTCCTCCGATGCCACGCGTTTCACGTTCACCCTGCGCGACGAGGCGACGTTCTCCGACGGCTCGTCGGTCACGGCCGACGACGTCGAGTTCTCGCTCGAGCGGCTCGTGAACCTCAAGGGCAGCACGGCCGCCTACTTCGAAGGACTCGACGTGGCGGCCCCGGACCGGAACACGGTCGTCGTCACCGCGGACGAGCCGAATCCCAACGTTCCCGTGCTGCTGGCGATGCCCGCGGCGTCGATCCTCAACGCGGACGTCGTCACCGACCACGGCGGCACCTCGGGGCGCGACGCGGCGAGTGAGGATCGCGCCCAGTCCTATCTGGACAGTACGACCGCGGGCAGTGGCCCCTACGTGCTCGAGCGGAACGAACCCGGCGAGCAGCTGGTGCTGACGGCCAACGACAACTACTGGGGCGACGCGCCCGCCTATCCGCGCGTCGTCGTGCGCAACATGGAGGCGCAGAACCAGAAACTTACCCTCACCCGCTCGTCGAGCCCGGAGATCGCGCTCGACATCGCCGGAACCCTGCTCGACGGGTTGCCGCCCTCGCTGTCGGTGTCGCAGAAACCCGACACGGCGTACTTCTCGTTCGTCAACACGGATCCGGAGGTGTCGCCGGTCGGGTCGCGGCCCGCGTTCGTCCGGGCCGTGCGAGCGGCGCTCGACTACCGGGGACTCGCGGACCTGCTGGGCAGCCGCAGCGGACCGGCGAGGGGACTGATCGCCCCCGCCTACCCGGGAGCGCTGCCCGAGGAGGACACGCTCGAACAGGATCTGCCGCGGGCGAAACAGCTGCTCGCCGACGCCGGCCTGACCGACCCCGCGATCGAGTTCATCTATCCGGCCATCACCTATCGCGGCGTGGACCTCGGCACGATCGCTACCAAGGTGCAGGGTGACGCGGCGAAGGCGGGGATCACCATCAACCTCCGGCCGCTGCCGCTGAACGCGTTCCTCGAACAGTACCGGGGAGGCGATGCTCAGATGGGCATGACACCGCAGGCGCTGACCTACCCGCGGGCGGACTCGATGGTCCGCGTGATGTCACCGGGCGGCGTCAACGCCGAGCGCATGAACTGGACCGACGACACGGCCTCGGCGGCCGTGCGGTCGACGACGGCGGATTTCCTCGCCGCGACCACCGACGAGGAACGCGTGACCGCGGTCGAGGCCTGGCAGCACGCGATGCACCGTGACTCGCCGTACGTCCTGCTGGGCAACAACTCGGGCACGGTCGTCAGCACCCCCGAGGTGGCAGGAGCCGACTACACGCCCGCGGGCTGGATCGTCGACCTGGCCGCGGTCCGGCGTGCCGGCTGAGCGTGCCGAACCGGGAGGAGAACCCGTGACCACTGTGGATACCGGTGCACCGCGGCGACCGCGGGTGCCGTCGTTCGTTCGCTACCTCGCCCGGCGACTCGTCATCGCCCTCGGCCTGTTGCTGGGTTCGACCGTGGTCGGTTTCCTGCTCGTGCAGGCGGTACCGGGAGATCCCGTCGCCGCGAACCTGTCCGACGAGGCGCTGGGCGATCCGGAGGCCGTGGCAGCCTTCGAACAGCGATGGGGCCTGGACGAGCCACTCCCCGTGCAGTACCTGACCTACCTCGGCAATCTGGTGCAGGGCGACTTCGGCATGTCGCAGCACACCGGACGGCCGGTGCTCGAGGATCTGCTGGACCACGTTCCCGCGACCCTCGAGATCGCGGTGCCCGCGTTCGTCCTGTCGGTGCTGTTGGGAATCACCATCGGCATGTTCGCCGCGTTGCGTCACGGCAAGGCCGCCGACCAGGCCGTGCGGGTCGGCTCGCTGCTCGGCCTGTCGACGCCGCCGTTCTGGATGTCGCTGCTGGTGCTGTACCTGTTCTTCTTCGTACTCGGACTGTCGCCGGGAGGGGGACGGCTGAGCCCGGAGTTCTCCCCGCCGCCCACGGTCACCGGTCTGTATCCGGTCGACGCGCTCCTCGCCGGTGAGCCGATGGTGGCTTGGGACGCGGTGCAGCACGCGGCGCTGCCGGTACTCGTGCTGACGCTCGTCACGACCGCGACGCTGGTGCGGTTCGTCCGTTCGGCACTGCTCGAGGTGCTGCGGAAGGACTACATCACCGCCGCGTACGCCAAGGGCCTGCCGGCACGCACGGTGCGCCACCGGCACCTGCTGCGCGCCGGTCTCGTCCAGATCATGACGATGGCCGGACTGACGTTCGCCTCGATGCTCGCGGGCACGGTCCTGATCGAGAGCGTCTTCGCCTGGCCGGGGGTCGGCAACTACGCCTACGCCAGCGCCAGTGCGCTCGACCGGCCCGCGATTCTCGGCGTGACCGTGTTCGTCGCCGCCGCCTACATCCTGATCAATCTGGTCGTGGACCTGCTCTACGGCCTTGCCGACCCGAGGATCCGTCTCTCATGACAGCGACCGCCCTGCCCCGGACCGGGGTCCGCGCGCGGCGGCACCGCGTTTGGCGCCAACCCGTCGTCGTTACCGCGCTCGTCGTGCTCGTTGCGTGGCTGGCGGTGGCCGCTTCGGCGGGGCTGTTGAGCCCCTACGACCCCCTCGCCCAGAGCGCCGACATCTACGCGGCGCCGTCCGCGGTGCACCCGTTCGGAACCGACGAGCTCGGCCGTGACGTCCTCAGCCGGGTGTTGCACGGGGCGAGACTGTCGATCCCGCTGGCGCTGGCGATCGTCGCGGGCGCGTTGGCCGTGGGCGGTGTCCTCGGCCTGATCGCCGGGTACCTCGGCAAGCTCGCCGACGAAGTGATCATGCGGTTGACCGACCTCGTGTTCGCATTCCCGCAGATCATCCTGGCGATGGCGGTCACGGCCACGTTCGGGCCGAGTGCGGGAAACGCCGTGCTGGCGCTCATCATCGTGTCGTGGCCGGTGTACGCGCGGGTCATCCGTGGAGCGGTGCTGAGCATCCGTGGGGAGAACTACCTGTCAGCAGCTCGCATGCTCGGTGTCGGCCCGGTGACGGTGCTCCGTCGCGACGTGATCCCGAACAGTGTGGGCCCGGCGATCGTGCTCGCCACACTCGAGCTCGGCAACGCGGTGCTGCTACTCGCCGGCCTGTCGTTCCTCGGCCTCGGGCCGCGGCCACCCGCCCCGGAATGGGGCGCGATGGTCGCGCTCGGTGCCAACGACATCAGCATGTGGTGGGTCAGCGTGTTCCCGGGCCTCGCGATCCTGACCGTGGTGCTCGCATGCAACATTCTGGGCGACGCCGCCCGCGACCGGTTCGACCCCAATCTCGTGGGAGGACGCTGACATGAGCGTGGATTCGGCCACCGACGAACTGCTCGCCGTGGAGAACCTCGCGGTGCGCCTGCCCGGCCCCGACGGGCCGGTCACCGTCCTCGAAGACGTCTCCCTGAGCGTTCGCCGCGGCGAGATCGTGGGGATCGCCGGGGAGAGCGGCTCCGGCAAGAGCATGACCGCGCGGACGTTGCTCGACCTGTTGCCCGCCGGGGCCGAGGTGTCCGGACGGTTGCGGTTCGACGGTGCCGAGCTCGACCACCGCGATCGGAAAGCGATGCACGCCGTGCGCGGGCACGGCATCGCAATGGTGTTCCAGGACCCCACGGCCGCGATGCACCCGATGCTGAGCATCGGCAGGCAGCTGACCGAGCACATGAGTGTCCACTTGGGACTCACCCGGAAGCAGGCGAAGGCACGGGCCGTCGAACTGCTGGAGCAGGTGCGCCTGCCCGATCCCGGCGGCGCGCTGCGGTCGTACCCGCACCAGTTCTCGGGCGGTCAGCTACAGCGCATCGCCATCGCTTCTGCGCTGGCCGCCCGGCCGAAGCTGCTGATCGCCGACGAGCCGACCACGGCGTTGGACGTGACCGTGCAGGCGGGGATCCTCGGCCTCCTGGACTCGCTGCGGTCCGAGCTCGACCTGAGCGTCCTGTTCATCACGCACGACCTCGGGGTGCTCGCGGCGCTCGCCACGCACACGTGTGTGTTCCAGCAGGGCCGGGTCGTCGAGTCGGCTCCGACGGCCGACCTGTTGCGCGCACCCGAGCACCCGTACACCCGCGCGCTGCTGGCCGCGCGCACCGATCCGGCGGAGGTGCCGTGATGAGCCTGTTGGAGCTGACCGACATCGCCGTGGAGTACCGCGCGCCAGGCCGCGACCGCGTCCGCGCCGTGGACGGCGTGTCGCTCGAGGTGAGACCGGGCGAGATCGTCGGCCTGGTGGGCGAGTCGGGGTGCGGCAAGTCGTCGTTGGCGCGGTTCGCCGCCGGGCTCGCCGCACCGACGGGTGGTGGCGTACGGCTGCACGGCGAGGCGGTGAGCCCGCTGGGACGGCGACGACGTCGGCGCGCCGAGATCGGCCTGCAGATGGTGTTCCAGAACCCGTACTCGTCGCTCAACCCGCGGCGGACGGTGCTGAGCCAGCTGCTCGACGGAGTTCCGGCGGAGGTCGGATCGCGAGCCGAGCGCAGGCGGGATGCGCTCGACCGGCTCACCCGGGTCGGACTCGACGAGGCGGCCGCCGAGCGCTATCCGCACCAGTTCTCGGGCGGTCAGTTGCAGCGCATCGCGATCGCCAGGGCGCTGGCGGCCCGTCCGCGGGTGCTGGTGGCCGACGAACCCGTGACCGCACTCGACGTGTCGTCGCAGGCGCAGGTGGTGGAGGTACTCGCAGAGCTGGTCGAGCAGTTGGAGGTGGGGATGTTGTTCATCTCCCACGATCTCGCGCTCGTGCGCAGGCTCGCCGATACGACCGCGGTGATGTACCTCGGCCGATTGGTGGAGACCGGGCCGACCGAGCGGGTGTGGCGGCGGCCGAAACACCCGTACACGCGAGCGCTGATCGACGCGATTCCCAGCGCGGACCCGGACGCCGGACTGCCCCGCGTGCTGAACGGCGACATCAACGGACCTGGTGCGGGGCACGGCGGATGCCGGTTCCGGGCCAGATGCACGGAGGCGTTCGCCGCCTGCGGAGACGAGCCGGAACTCACGGGCGACGATCACGCGGTCGCCTGCTGGTTGGACAGCGAGGATACGGAGAGGGTGGCATGACGGAACCGGACATGAGCCTGTGGGACCTGCGGGTGACGGTCGAACGGATCGAAGGCCGTTCGGTGTGCGGGATGGAAGTGGGCGACTACTTCGAGCTGACCAACAGTGCGGAACTGCGGGTTCCCGACGGCAAGCACTTCTGCATGTACGCGCTCCAGGCTGCGCTGCCGTTGTTGCCTGCGAAGCAGCGTGACCTGCCCGCAGGCGACTGGCTCGAACAGGACTGCCACGTCGCGTGCCCAGATCCGGAGGAACGCCTCGTGATGCGGGTCGACCGGACGCGCCGGTGCGAGCTGAACTCCGGCGACCTCACATGAGCGACGTGGAGATCGGGCTCGGGTTGCAGAGCAACCTGTCGCTGCCGGAATACGCCAGACTGGCGGCGGCCGCCGAGGCCCACGGCGTCGACGTGCTCAGCGTGTTCGCCGACCTGTTGTTCCAACCGCCGTTGCCCGCGCTGCTGGAGATGGCGCGGGTGACCGAACGGGTGCGGCTCGGCGCCGCCTGTTGGAACCCGTACACGATGCACCCGTACGAGATCGCGGGCCAGCTCGCGGCACTCGACTCGGCCTCCGGCGGGCGCGCATACCTGGGACTGGCGCGGGGGACGTGGCTCGGCGACATCGGAGTCACGCAGCCACGGCCGCTGGCGCATCTGCGCGAGGCCGTCGAGTTCGTGTACCGGTTGCTCGCCGGCGAAGGGGCGGGTTTCCAGGGGGAGGTATTCCGGCTGGAACCCGGCGTCGCACCGAGATACGAGACCCACCGGCCGGATCCACCGTTGCTGATCGGGGCGTGGGGGCCGCGCACCGTCGCGATGGCGGGCACGGTCGCCCGGGAGGTCAAGATCGGGGGTACGGCGAATCCCGCGATGATCCCGGTGATGCGCGAGCGGCTCGAACCGGGCGAGCGGGGTGCCGGTCGCGAACCCGGCGCGGTGCGCATCGTCGTCGGTGCCGTCACCGTCGTCGACCTCGACGGGGCCGCGGCGCGACGGCGCGCCCGCAAGGAGGTCGCGATGTACCTCGGGGTCGTCGGCGAGTTCGACCCGACCATCGAGGTGCCGCCGGAACTACTGGCGGACATCAAGGCCAGGGTGGCTCTCGGCGACCACGACGGTGCCGGTGCGCTGATTCCGGACGAGCTGCTCGACCTGTTCGCCTTCTCCGGAACGCCCGAGCAGGTGGCCGCCCAGGCACAACGGCTCATCGAGGCCGGTGTCGGCCGTGTCGAGTTCGGCACCCCGCAGGGCCTCGATACGTTGCAGGGAATCGAACTGATCGGCAGCAAGGTGCTGCCTGCGCTCGATCGGTCGCCGGTGGGCCGATGACGGAGGTGGTGCCGACGTGACCGTATCCAGGAGGAGACTGTGATGGACCGTGCCGTGCTGACCCGACCGGCGCCCGAACCCGACCGGACGCTGCGCTACGGCGACGCTCCCGAGCACGTCGCGGACGCCTGGTTTCCCGCGACGCGGCGGTATCCGCTGCTGCTGTTCGTTCACGGCGGGTACTGGAGGCCGACGTACGACCGGGTACACACGCGTCCGCTCGCCGCGGCACTCCGCGACGAAGGCTGGCCGGTGGTGTCCGTCGAGTACCGCCGCGTGCCCGGGAAACCGGACGACCTCGTCGCCGACGTCCGTTCCGCGCTGGCCGAACTGCCTGCGCAGCTCGGCATCCGCGAGACGGTCCTGGCGGGTCATTCGGCGGGCGGGCACCTGGCGTTGTGGGCGGCGTCGGCGTGTCCACCCGCGGGCCTGCTCGGCACGGTGCCGCTCGCACCGGTGGCGGATCTCGGGCTCGCGCACCGGCTCGGGCTGGGCGATGGTGCGGTCGAGGCGTTCCTGGGCGCTCCGCCGGACGAACGCCCCGACCTCGACCCGGTGCGGATGCCGGCGCCGGAGAGCCCCGTGACGATCGTGCACGGGGCCGAGGACCGCCTGCCGGTCTCGGTCAGCGAGTCGTATGTGGACACCAACCCGGCTGCGAACCTGGTCGTGGTTCCCGGGGCCGCCCACTTCGAGGTCATCGATCCCGTCAGCGCGGCATGGCCGGTGGTAACGGCAGTGCTCGCCGAGTCGACCGGTTAGGGACGTCACCGGGCTCGGGGCGGTCAGTCGACGGCGCGTGCGATGTCCAGAAGCAGGTCTCTGAGCCAGCGGTGTGCGGGATCGGTGTGGTGGGCCGGATGCCACCAGAACGCCTCCTTGAGCGGCACGACGTCCCACGGGCAGGGCAGCCTGCGTACCCCGGCGGCGTCGGCGAGCCGGAGCGCCGCCGGGGTACGCAGAAGCGCGATCCGGCGCGTTCCTGCGACCAGGAACGGGACAGGCAGAAACGTTTCGGTCACCACGTGCACCTCGGGCTCGATGCCGATCATCGACAACCGGCGGACGGCCGGGGTGAAGGCCGTCGGCGCGTGGTGAGTGACGATCCACGGCAGCGTGGTCAACTGGTCCAGCGAGATGTGCTCGGCGACCTCGTCGTGGGCGGCGGGACGGCGGTGGTCAGTCGCCGGCCGCCAGGATCGTGCGCAGCGCCGTGACGAGGGCCAACGGCCGGTCCAGCATCGGATGATGACCCGCGTCCGGCAGGTCGACGAGCACGGTGCGGCAACGCAGCAGGGACCGGATCTCCCGCGCCATCTCCGGCGAGACGAGACCGTGCTCGGTGCGGATGAACGACGTCGGCCGGTCGATCCGGGGGAGGATGCCGCGTAACGGCGTGTACGGGGCCTTCAGCGTCGGGTCGAACTTCCACGTCCAGCCCTCGTCCACCGCCCGCACGGATTCCTCGGCGATGTGCCTGCGGATGTAGGGCAGCAGGACGTCCTGGGGAGGCAGCGTCCGGAACCGGCCGAGAATGGTCTCCCGGTCCGGATACACGCGGACGGGCCTGGCCCGCCTGTTCTCCGGAGGCCGGTCGTTCAACGGCGAATCGATGATCGTCAGCCCGGTGAGCCGGTCCGCGAAATCGGCGCCGGTTTGCGCGGTCACCCAACCGCCCATGCTGTGCCCGACCACGTGGAACGGCCTGTCGACCCCTCCGGCGTCCGCCGCGGCGACGACCTCACGCGCCCAGAGCGTGATGTCGTACGACTCCCTGGCGGCGCTGTCACCATGACCGGACAGGTCGACGGCCACGACCCGCCGATGCTGGGCGAGCAGCGGCGCGATGTGGTCCCACCAGCCGGAATGGGCCGAACCTCCGTGCACGAGCACCACCCCGGGATGGTGCTCGGCACCCCAGCAGCGCAGGTGGACCTTGCCGTCGTCGACGGTCGTGTCACGGTGTTCGGGCCGCTCGGCCAGCGCGGTGCGAAACCACGACGGCGCCTCGGCGTCGCTGTCGAAATCCATCGCATCGAATCTAACCCGGGGCCCCTGCCGCCCGGCGCGTCGGGAGCTGTGGCGCGGCAGCGGTGTGGGCAGCAGGCTTGGGCGGGCCGAATCGCGCTGCTAGCTTGGCGGATGATCAACGATCGCTGCAGCCTGTCGAAGGGGACGGTGGCACGGGAATGGGCGAGTACGCCGAGATCCGCTACGAAGTGTCCGGACCGATCGCCACGGTGACCCTGCACCGTCCGGAACGGTTGAACGCATTCACCACCACGATGGCTCACGAGCTCGTCGACGCGTTCGACCGGGCCGACGCCGACGACGACGTACGCGTGGTGGTCGTGACCGGCGAAGGGCGCGGGTTCTGTGCCGGCGCCGACCTCGGCGGCGGTGCCGACACCTTCGATGCGGGCGACGGGGCCGACCGGCGTTCCGCACACGGCGAGATCGACGGCGTACCGCGGGATGGCGGCGGCACGGTGTCATTGCGCATCGCCGCGTGCCGTAAACCCGTGATCGGTGCCATCAACGGGCCCGCGGTCGGCGTCGGCGTGACGATGACGCTGCCGATGGACATCCGGATCGCCGCCGAGGAAGCCCGTTTCGGGTTCGTGTTCGCCCGCAGGGGCATCGTCCCGGAGGCTGCTTCCACGTGGTTCCTGCCCCGCATCGTCGGCATTTCGCAGGCCATGGAATGGGTCGCCACGGGGCGGGTGTTCGACGCGGCAGAAGCCCGCGAGGGCGGACTCGTCTCCCGCGTGGTCCCCGGTGACCGGCTGCTCGAGTCCGCGACCGAACTCGCCTCGGAGATCGCCGACAACACCTCGGCGGTCTCCGTCGCGGTCGCCCGTCAGCTGTTGTGGGGCATGCTCGGCTCGGCGACACCGTGGGATGCGCACCGGGCCGACTCCCGCGCGATGTACGGACTCGGCGCCGGCGCGGACGCGGCCGAGGGCGTCGCGGCGTTCCTCGAGAAGCGGGCCGCCCAATTCCCCGGGCGGCCCAGCGCAGACATCCCCGAGGGGCTTCCGCGCTGGCCGCTCCCGCCCGACGACGCGACGGGATCGGGCACCTGGCATCAGGCATAGGAGTCGCGCGGCTCGTCGGCAGCCGGCACCGCGCGGGTACGCCTGCCGGCATGTCGACATTCCGGGATGCTAGCTCCCGTCGGTTCGGGCCATGGGCCCGGAGGACGGGTAGCTGCCGGCGTCGCAGACCCGGCGGCCCCAGGGGCGCAGGATCTCGACGAGGGTGGGCAGGTCGTCGCCGAGGGCGTCGACGATCGGTCGGCACTGGCGGTCGGTGGCGGTCTCCACCGCATCCCGCTCCGCCCTGCCCTGTTCGGTCAGCGCGCCGTCGGCGACGAGGCCACGGCCGACGAGCCGCTCCTCGGCGGCGTCGAGGTGTTCGGGTGACCACGCGCGCGAGCGGATGTAGGTGCGCATCGGCATGCCCCAGTACAGCTCGGTGAGCAGGCCGATCTCCACGGCGTCGAATCCGGCACCGGTCCAAGCGGCGATGTGCGCGTCGCCGCGGTACTCGCGGAGCATGTCGCCGAGCCGCCACACGTCGCCGACGGGATCGCCGGGCAGGCCGAGTGCGCGAAGCCCGGCGAACAGGGGCTTGCCTTCGGGCCGGAGCGGTTCGACGGCCCGTTCCAGCAGTGGCCGTGCCTCCTCGAGCCGGTCCGGGTGTTCGCCGAGGATGGCGGTGAGTTGGCGGATCGCGCCGTCGGTCCGCGCCCGGCAGATCGTCGCGGCGTCGGTGAGCGACCACCCGTAGGTGACGGCCGGGACGACGACCTCGGGGTTGAACACGGCGAAGGCCGCGGCGACGACGTCACCGGGCGCCTGCCCCAGTAGCGAACCGCGGCTCGTGAAGTAGGCAGGGCCGTCCGGATTGGGCACGCCGTTCCGGGAGCCGGGGCTGCCGTTGAACCCGAGCTTCTCGTAGGCGTCGTGGCATTCCTGCGCGAAGTAGACCTGTCCGACGACGGGTTCGAGAGCGCCGGAGAGCGCGCGAGCCGGGTTCGCCACGGGTGTTCCTCCTGAATCGACGACGTTCTCGGTGCCGCGGTGCGGATGCCGCAGCGCACGAAGCTTGTCAGTGCCGGACCGCCGGGTTCAAGCCCGTTCCGGCCCGGAACCCGGTCCCGGGTCGCCGGCTCGTCGGGGCGACGGCGTGCCGTCCCCGGCGGAGGGTGAGCCAGGGCGGCCCGCGCGCGGTGGTCGTTCGCCGGCGGGTTCCGGGACGTAGCGGCGGGCAGCCAGCGGATCCTCGGTGACCCGTAACCAGCTCCGGAGATTCGCGGGAGCACGCCAGTCGGGAAGCAGGTCCGCCACCTGCTCGTGCAGGAACAGGGCGTGGCTGCAGCTCTCGTGCCAGGCGCTGATCCGTTGTTCGCGGGTGTGCCGGTGGGGCCGGAGTTCGGTGTGCAGTTCGAGCTGGGCGTGGAGCGAATGGAACGTCGCGGCGGTGCACGGATCGGCCGTGGCCTCCAGCCGTGCCGGAAGGGCGCCGCCGCACACGGGACAGTCGCACCGCCAGAGGTGGTCGAGTTCGGGCGTGTGCGCGAAGGCCCGGGCGCAGGTCGCCAGCAGGTGGTAGCTGAGCAGACCGCTGATGAACGCGGACACCCCGGCCGGGCGGCCGCCACCACCGGACGGCGTCCGATACAGATGGCGGAGCGTGCTGGTGACGCCGATCGCGGCGGCGTGCGCGCCGTGGCAGAGCGCGCCCAGCGCGGAGACGTCGCTGCGCAGGAGGAGGACCGGAACCGTGGCGGCAGCGAGCAGTTCGAGGAAGCCGCGCAGAACGTACTGCGCGGCGAAGGGGTCCTTGTCGTGCTCGATGGCCACGGCGACCGGCACGCCGTGTGATTCGATCTTGTTCGTCAGTGTCCGGTGCCGCCCCGAGGATGCGAACCATTCGGCGGCCAGCGGGAGCATGGCGATCGTCGGCGCCGGTTGCGTCGCTGCTTCGCGAAGGACTCTGTCCAGTCCGTCGTCGTCGCCGGCGGCGGCGAGGTAACCGGAATCGGTGAGTGCGATCAGGCCGCGCTCGCGCTGCCTGCGGCACCATTCCGGCTGGATGCCCTGCGCCGCAGGTTTCCGGTTGCCGCCGGAGTAGCGGTCGGCGTCGCACAGCACCGGACCGTCGAAACCGCGTGAACGCAGGGCGGCCGCGGCCGTGAGCGCATCCTGGTGCCTGCCGGTGACGACGATGCCGGCGTCGTGTGCCGCGGCTACCGGCGCGACCCGCTCCGCCTGCGAGGCACGGCACTGGAGCAGCAGCCGTCCAGCCAGCTGGTCCAGTGAGCCACGCACAGCTCAACCGTGGCGGAGCAGGGAACCGGCTGTCACCAGTGGTCACGCCGATGCCGGGCGGTATCGCGCCGACGGCCCAACCACACGTGGCGCAGCGCGCACGACGGGACGGGTGTGAGTGTCGTTGCCGGCGCTGCCGGCGAGCGCCGTCACCCGGAGTGACCCGGCGTGTCGGTCAGCGGGTGGGCCAGCCCGTGTAGGCCTCCGCGAGGTAGGTCTTCCCCGCCGTCGAGCGCACCACCGAGCGCAGCTCCGCGACCTGGCGCCGGAGGTCGAACTCGTCGGCCCCGTGCGGTCGGTGCAGCATCGAGGTCATCCAGTACGAGAAGTGCTGCGAGCGCCAGACCCTGTCGAGGGCCCGCCGCGAGTACTCGTCCAGCGCCTCGTCGTCGCCGTCGGCCAGCGCCCGCTCGAGGGTCTCCGCGAGGACGCGCACATCGGCCAGCGCGAGGTTGAGACCCTTGGCGCCCGTCGGCGGGACGGTATGGGCGGCGTCACCCGCCAGCACCATGTTTCCGTAGCGCATGGGTTCCACGACGTTGCTGCGGAACCGCAGGACCGATTTCCCGGTGATCGGCCCTTCCTCCAACCGGTGCCCGTTCGCGCCGACCCGGGCCTGCAGCTCGGACCAGATCCGATCGTCCGACCACGCATCGACGTCCTCGTCCGGATCGCACTGGAAGTACATCCGCTGCGTGGTCTCGGTCCGCTGGCTGATCAACGCGAATCCGCGGTCGGAGTGGTTGTAGATCAGTTCCGGCGCGCTCTTCGGTGCCTCGCACAGGATGCCGAACCACGCGAAGGGGTATTCCTTCCGGTACTGGCGGAGCTCGGCGGGCGGAACGGCGTGGCGGCACAGGCTGTGCGAGCCGTCCGCACCGACCAGGTACCGGCACCGGACCTCGTGAGCGCTGCCGTCGGCGTCGGTGAATCGGATCGACGGCCGTTCGCCGGTGACGTCGTGCACCGACGTGTCGCGAACGCCGAACCGCACGTCCGCACCGGCGGCGGCGCGGGCATCGGCGAGGTCGACGAACACCTCGGTCTGCGGGTACAGCCACACCGACGCCCCGGCGAGTTCCTGGAAGTCGATGTGGTGCAGCTGTCCGCCGAAGGCCAGGTACGTGCCGTGGTGGCGGTCGCCCTCGGACAGGACCCGTTCGGACACCCCGGTCTCGCTGAGCAGTCGTACGCTGTCGGCCTCCAGAATCCCCGCGCGCACGGTCTGTTCGATCTCGTCGCGGCTGCGGTGGTCCACGACGACCGAGTCGATCCCGCGTCGTGCGAGGAGGTGGGAGAGCATCAGCCCCGCCGGACCGCCGCCGACGATCCCCACGCTCGTCGTGGTGACCTCGCGCGCGCTCATGCCCCGCCGGTCCGTTCGTCGTCGCCGTCCTCGCCGGGAACCGGTCCTTCCCCGGGAACGTGCTGCTCCTCGGGACCCCGCTGCTCCTCCAGAACCCGCTGCTCCTCCAGAACCTGCTGTGCCACGGCGAACCCGTGGTTGGCGGTGGGAACTCCACAGTAGACGGCGCTCTGCAGGATCACCTCGCGGATCTCCTCGACCGTCAGGCCGTTGGTGCGGGCCGCGCGCACGTGCATGGCGAACTCGTCCCAGTGGCCACGGGCGAGCATCGCCGTGAGCACCGCGACGCTGCGCATGCGCCGGTCGAGGCCGGGACGGGTCCACACGCTGCCCCACGCATAGCGGGTGATGAGGTCCTGGAAGTCCTCGGTGAACTCGTTCTTGCGCGTTTCGGCGCGGTCGACGTGTGCGTCGCCGAGCACCTCTCGGCGCACCCGCATGCCGTCGTCGTACGGGTCGGGCATGGATATCTCCCGTCGTGGGGTCGGTCGGACGTCAGCTGCGGTGGCGGGCGAGGACGGTGTCGACGAACCGGCCTGCGGCGCCGAGATACTCCGTCGGCTCGCAGGAGGCGGGCTCACCGGAACCGCCCCGTTCGGCGAGCAGTTGGTCCGCGGCATCGTCGGCGTGGGTCCGCATCAGCGCGGTGTCGACCTCCAGCCCCGCCGTCAGCTCGGCGGCCTGCGCTGCGGCGGTGATCGTGAGTTCGAGCAGGCGGCGGAGCGTGGGCCACTCGGTGTGCCACGCCCCGTCCGGCCGTTGATCGACGGCCTGCGCGGCGGCGAGATGCAGCTGCGCGCCGAGCTGCGGCGCCTGCAGACCCGCACTGCGGACAAGGACGGACAGCACGGGGTTCCGCTTGTGCGGCATGGTCGACGACCCGCCGCGCCCGGGAGCAGCGCCTTCGCGGACCTCGGCGATCTCGGGCCTGCCCAGCACGCCGACGTCGGTGGCGACGACGCCCAGTGCGTCGCACACGCCGACGAGGGCGTCGCCGGCGTCGGTCACCGGGCGGCGGCGGGTGTGCCAGGGCAGTCCGGGCCATCGGAGCGTAAGTTCGGCGGCGAAGGCGCGTGCCGTCGCCACCGGATCGGTCCCGAACTCGGCCACGAGCGAGAGCGTGCCCGCAGCGCCGCCGCACTGCACCGGGAGGTGGTCCCTGCGGTCCCGGACGGCGTCACGGGCGTCGAGGACACCGGCGAGCCACTGTGCCGCCGTCAGCCCGAAGGTCACCGGGACGGCGTACTGGGTGAGCGTGCGGCCGGGCATGACGGCGTCCCGGTGCTGCGCGGCCAGCGTCGCCAGCTGGTCCGCTGTGGTGTCGAGGTCGGTGCCGATCCGGTCGAATGCGTCCCGGATCAGCAGCACGAGCGCGGTGTCCAGCGTGTCCTGGCTGGTCAGCCCGCGGTGCACGCGCGCTGCGAGGGGGTCGTCGCCGAGGGCATCGCGTAACGCGGTGACGAGCGGCACCACGGGATTGCCCGCATCCTCGGCCTTCCGTGAGAGATCGGCGACGTCGAGCCGCGCCCCGCTGAGCGTCTCGGCTGCGCGGTCCGCCTCGGTGGCCTCCAGCACGCCGGTCGCGGCGAGTGCCCGCAGCCAGGCGATCTCGACCGTACGCATGGCGTCGGCCACGGCGGCGTCGCCGGTCAGCCCGGCGGCCCGGTGCGTTCCCGGGCCGAGCAGGCCGCCCATCAGTCGTGGCCCGGGAACGTCAGGAACACCGTCTCCCGGTCACCCTGGAGCCGGATGTCGTGGCGCAGGTCGCCGTCCGAGTCGCGCATGGCGATCAGTGTGCCCCTGCGCTCCTCGGTCAGCGCGCCGAGCAGCGGGTCGCCGTCGAGGCCGTGACTCGGAACGTAGATGCGGGTGAACAGCCGGTCGAGCAGGCCGCGTGCGAACACGGTCACGGCGAAGTAGGCGGCCGCGCCGTCGCGGACCGGTGCCGGTTCGACGGTCCTGAAGGAGTAGCGGCCCGCCGTGTCGGTCGCGGCCCTGCCCCAGCCGGTGAACCGGCCGTCGCGGCGCAGCGACCCCTCGGTGGCGGGCACGCGGCCGGACGCGTCGGCCTGCCGGATCTCCAGGAGGGCGTCGGGAACCGGAGCTCCCGCGCCGTCGTACACGGTGCCGTGCAAGCGGATCGTGTCCGGTGCGCCCGCGGGCGCGAGCCGTGGGCCGTCGTCGTAGGGGAGGGCGTAGTGGAAGAACGGGCCGACGGTCTGCCCGGGCGTCGGGGCGCTCGGTCCGTGCTCACGCATCGGTGTCCTCCTCCATCGGGGTGGCGTGCGACCCGGTCAGCACGATGTCCCAGCGGTATCCGGTGGCCCACTCGTGAGTGGTGACGTCGTGGTCGTAGGTCGCGATGAGCCGTTGCCGTGCCGTCTCGTCGGTGATGGACTGGAAGATCGGGTCGAGCGGGAACAGCGGATCGCCGGGGAAGTACATCTGGGTCACGAGCCGTTGGGTGAACTCGCGGCCGAACAGTGAGAAGTGGATGTGTGCCGGACGCCAGGCGTTGTCGTGGTTCCGCCACGGATACGGGCCGGGCTTGACGGTCGTGAACCGGTAACGGCCTTCGTCGTCGGTCAGGCACCGGCCCGCGCCGTGGAAGTGCGGGTCGAGCGGAGCGGGGTGCTGGTCGCGCTTGTGCACGTAGCGCCCGGCGGCGTTGGCCTGCCAGATCTCGACCAACTGGCCCCGCACCGGGCGGCCTTCGGCGTCGAGTACCCGGCCGGTCACGACCATGCGCTCGCCGATCGGTTCGCCCTGGGGATGGAGGGTCAGATCCGCCTCGATCGGGTCCACATCGGACTGGCCGAATACGGGTGCTGCGAGTTCGACGTCTTCGGGGTCGACGGTGAGGGGCTGTTTCGTGGGATGGCGCAGCACGGAGCTGCGGTACGGGGCGAAGTCCAGGCGGGTGCGGGTCTCGCCGGGCTGCGCCGTGGCGTGGATGTGCGCGATCTCGTCGGAGATGGACCGCTGCGTTGCGGACGTCATGGGCCACATCGTGCGCCGTGATCACGACCAGGGCTAGAGTGGACTTTCACTCAGTGAAAGGTGTGGGCGATGTCGGGCAACGTCTCGTCCCCGGGCGCGACCGTGGTGTCCCGGGTGTTGGCCGTGCTGTACGCGTTCGACAACGGGCACCGCAGACTCGGCGTCACGGAGCTGGCGCGGCGCGCCGACCTGCCCGTGCCGACCGTGCACCGTCTGCTGCGCGAACTCGTCGCGGGCGAGGCGCTGACCCGGGACTCCGGCGGCCGCTATGTGATCGGCAGGCGGCTGTGGGACGTGGGCATGCTCGCCCCCGAGCAGACCGAACTCCAGCAGGTCGCCTCGCCGTTCCTGAGCGACATCCACGCGGCGACCCGCGCGACCGTCCACCTCGCCGTCCGTGACGGGACCGAGGTGCTGTATCTCGACCGGCTGTCGGGACGGGCCTCGGTGCCGGTCGTCAGCCGTGCGGGCTCGCGGCTACCGCTGCACGCCACCGGAGTCGGGAAGGTGCTGCTCGCACACGCACCCGCACAGCTGCGCGAGGACTACCTGACCATGGAGATGCGGCGGCCGACGGTGCACACGGTGACGCATCCGGAACGTCTGCGCAGACAGCTCGCGGTGGTCCGGCGCGAGGGCTACGCGACGACCGAGGACGAGATGACCCTCGGCGCCTGCTCCATCGCCGTGCCGATCGCGCGGGCCGCGTCCGGCAGCGGCGAGCAGGAGGTCGTGGCCGCGTTGGGCATCGTCGTGCCCACCCTCAAACGGGAACGCACCCGGCTGCTGACCGCGCTGCAGGTCGCGGCCCGCGGCATCGGCCGAAGCCTGCCGTGAGCGGGCCGGCAGGGCCCGCTACGCGGCGAACGGGAGGTAGGCCGTCGCGGCCGCTGCGAAGAGGGCCGTCGCCGCGGCTGCGGCGTGGATCTGCCGGCGGAGTCCACGAGTGCACGCTCTCCCGCGGGCGCGCCGGCGCCCGACCCGGGCGACGAAGCAGGCTGCGACCAGGGCGGCGACGGCGAGGCCGACGCGGGCGGCCGTGAACTCCTCGTGCGGGCGAGCGAGGAGGAGCAGACCGTTCACCACGAACGCGGCCGCGGTGCGCTCCCACGCCAGTTCGGTGCGTTCGGGTTGCAGACCTGGCCGGTCGGGGAGGGGCCGGGGCATCAGGACGAGGCGGGCATCATGATCAGGCCCAGCACGGCCGCCGCACCGGCCAGCAGCACGATCGCGAGCAACTGAGGCAGTCGCGTGTCCGGCAGGTCGGCGTCCCGCCGCATCGCTGCCTGCACCCGTCGCCATCGGCGCAGCGCGATCAGTGGGATCGCCCCGCCGACGCCGGTCAGGCCGGCGCCGAACCCGTACCGCACGGCGTCGACCGCCGCCTCCGGCAGCAACTGCACCACCGCCAGGCCACCTGCGGTCAGCGCCAACGCGGTACGGGTCCAGGCCAGGAACGTGCGCTCGTTGGCCAGCGTGAACCGGTAGTCGGGCTCGCTGCCGTCCTGCGCTCGTCCCGTCGCAGTGCTGCTCGTCACGGCACCGCTCCGCGGTCGGCTTCCGACTCGCTGTCGGGTCTCAGGTCGATGCGCACCCAGTGGAGCCGACCGGAGAAGGTGTTCGCCCGTCCCTGGGGGTACTCCTCGGTGACGGGCGTACCGCGGTCCCTGCCGACGTCGAAGGTTTCGTCGGGGGAGAAGAAGAACGGCACCGTGGCTCCGATCCGTCCGGATCCCACGCCGGTCCCGTCGACGACGAGCCGCCCCGTGCCGCCGCGGCCGGTCCCACCTCCGTCGTAGTCGAAGTGGAACTCGACGGTGTGTCGACCCGGGCCGAGAGCAGTGTCGCTGGAGACGTAGAACCGTTGCATGCCACAGAGGTTGTGACAATAAGCGAGTCGGGAATCCGAGACGTACAACGACCAGCCTCCGAACCGGCCGCCCTGTGCGACGAGGACTCCGTCCGCCACACCGTCGACGGTGATGTCGGCGGTCACCGAGTACGACGTGTTCTTGACGTTCGGCGCGGCATCCTCCCGGAGTCCCGGCAGGTCCGGGTGCATCGTCACGGACCGGCGCCCCGCCATCAGGTCCCGGCGGCCCGCCAGCGCAGGATTCATCTTCTCCGTGAGCCGGTCGTCCAACGGGAACACGTTGTGCCTGGCCGCTTCGACCACGAACCGGTTCTGCAGCTCGGCCAGTCGTTCCGGATGCTTCTCGGCGAGATCGCGGCTTTGGGACCAGTCGGTGTTCGTGTCGTAGAGCTCCCAAACGTCGTCCTCGAACGGTGACAGCGCCGGCGCCGCCATCATCCACGGGATGCGGTGACGGGTGACCGCGGTCCAGCCCTCGTGGTAGATGCCGCGGTTGCCCGCCAGTTCGAAGTACTGCGTGTGGCGTCGCTCCGGGGCGCAAGGATCGTCGAAACTGTAGTTGAACGGCATGCCTTCGAACGGGATCTGTGTGGCTCCGTCGACCTCGGCCGGCTCGGGCAGTCCCGCCGCCTGGAGGATGGTCGGAGTGACGTCGATGCAGTGATGCCACTGATGACGAACCTCGCCGCGGGCCTCGATTCCGTTCGGCCAGTGCACGATCATGCCGACCCGGGTCCCGCCGTAGTGCGAGGCGACCTGTTTGGCCCACGGATACGGGGTGTTCATCGCCAGCGCCCAGCCGACCGGGTAGTGGGCGTAGGCGTGCGGACCGCCGATCTCGTCCAGCTGGTCGTGGATGCGTTCTGCCGTGTCGATGAACCCGTTGGCGGTGACCGCCTCGTTCAGCGTTCCGTCGATGCCGCCCTCGGCCGAGGCGCCGTTGTCCCCGAGAACGTAGATGATCAATGTGTTGTCGAGCTGGCCCATCGCTTCGAGCTCGTCGACGAGCCTGCCCGTCTGCACATCGGTGTGCTCGGCGAACGCCGCGTAGGACTCCATGAGCCGCTGCGCGACCTCGCGCTGGACGTCCGA
This sequence comes from Prauserella salsuginis, assembly GCF_024648885.1. Lineage (GTDB taxonomy): Bacteria > Actinomycetota > Actinomycetes > Mycobacteriales > Pseudonocardiaceae > Prauserella > Prauserella salsuginis. Next base: position 323,781 of record NZ_JANBBF010000012.1, read on the forward strand.
GAGCTCGTCCCAGTGCGGGACTCCGTCGCACCACGGCGCCAGCTCCGTCTCCGGTCCCACGACGCCGAGCTCACGCTGTCTGGCGAGGGTGCGTTCGCGTTGCTCGTCCCAGCCGTGGGAGAACTCGCCACGGTATGCCTCGCGCCACGATTGCGGTAGATGGAACGGCGTGTGGCACGCCGCGTAACTCAGATAGGCGAACCACGGCTGGTCCGGAGCGAGTGTGTCGTGGGTCCGGACCCAGGAGATCACCTGATCGACGAGATCTTCGGAGAGGTGGTACCCGTCCTCCTCCGTGCCGGGCGGCTCGATGGGTGTCGTGCCGTCGACGAGATTCGGGGTGAACTGGTTGGTTTCGGCGCCGAGGAAGCCGTAGAACTTGTCGAACCCCTCACCGGTCGGCCACCGGTCGAACGGTCCCGCCGGCGTCGACTCGGCACCGGGAGTCTGATGCATCTTCCCGAACGCACCCGTGGCATAGCCGTTGGCCTGGAGCATGCGGGCCACTGTCGCGACCTCGCGGGGGCGGCGCGCGGTGTAACCGGGGATCGAGGTGGCGATGTCGGGCAGCGAGCCCATGCCGGCCGTGTGATGGTTGCGTCCGGTCAGCAGCGCTTGCCGGGTCGGAGCGCACATCGCGGTCGTGTGGAACCGGCTGTAGCGGAGTCCTCCTTCGGCGAGCCGTTCCGCGGCAGGCATGCGGCACGGCCCGCCGAACGCCGACGACGCACCGAATCCCATGTCATCGATGAGTACGAGCAGCACATTGGGTGCATCGGCCGGGGGACGGATCGGTTCCTCTGCCGGGTACGGCGGATCCTGTGCGCGAGCGTCGAATGCGGGCGGAATGCCGGAACCCGGGGGTGTGAGAGGTAATGTTCGCCGGTCCAACGGAGCGCTCCTTTCCGAGCGGTGCGACTCAGGCCTCTTCGAGTTGGGGTGCGGGCGCGTCCGGTCGGGACGATCGCCGGGGTCGCGGTACGAGCATGATCACGGCGCTCAGTACGAGCGCGGTGATGCCGAAGACGTAGAAGTTCCATTCCGGACCGATGGCTGCACCGAGGATGAAGCCACCGATCAGTGGGCCGGCCACGCCGCCGAGCCGGGACAGTCCCATCGTCCAGCCGAGTGCCGTGCCCCGTGCGTAGCCGGGGTAGTACGTGCCCGTGAAGCTGAAGATGAGTGCCGCGGAGGTCAGCGCTCCCGAGCCGGCCACGAAGATGATGACGTAGACGAGCCCGGTGGGCGGCCCCAGGCTGAGCGCCAGGAAACAAGCGCACGCGATGATCCCCGCGATGACCACGGCGAGTCGTGGACTGGATCGGTCCGCCACTGTGGACAGAACCAGATTGCCGAGCAGGCCACCCGCATTGAGGGCGACGAGGAACGCCAGCGATGAGCCGAGGCTGTAACCGGAGCTGGTCAGGATCTGCGGGAGCCAGGTGTTGAGACCGTAGGCCAGGATGAACCCGCAGAACCCGGCAAGGGGGAACGCGATGCTCGCCATCCGGTACCCCGGTGCCGCGAGCGTTCGGATCGCGGCGGTCCGCCCGAGTGGCTCCTTCTCTTCCGGCAGTGACATGGCTTCGATACTGCGTTCGACCACCGCGGTATCGAGGCCCAACGAGGCCGCGAGTGCGCGGGCGCGTTCGTGTCGGCCGCGGGTGACGAGGTGGTCGATCGACTCGGGTAGTCGCCAGGCCAGGAAGGGGAGGACGGCGATGCCGATCACGCCCCCGACGAGAAACATGGCACGGTAGCCGAGATTCGGGACGATGACGACCGACAGCAGCGAGACGACCACGGCGCCGATGGCGTATCCGGCGAGCATCGTCGCGTTGTAGAAGTTGCGCCGCTCGACCGGTGCGTATTCGGTGACGAGGGCGATGGCCATCGGCAGCGCGCCGCCGAGCGCGAGCCCGACGAGGAATCGAAGGAAGCCGAGCATGGCTGGTCCGGTGGCCGCGGCGCACAGTGCCGTGAGCACACTGAACATCGCCGTGTAGAACAGCAGGGGCTTCCTGCGGCCGTACTGGTCGGCGATGTAGCCGGACATCAGCGCGCCGATCATCAGTCCGATGAGCGCATAGCTACCGATCGCCCCTCCGGTTTCCGGACTCATGTTCCAGGAACCGTCGGCGAGCAGCGACGGCAGCACGGTTCCGTAGATGACGAGGTCGAAGCCGTCGAGAAAGACGACGGCGAAACAGAGGGTCCAGACCGTACGGGCGACTCGGGAAGCCGCGGTCGGTTGGTTCACCATCACGCACCACCTTCGTTGGTGATCGCAAAAACATAATCATGATTACGTGGAACTGTCGGGAGAAGCAAAGACCGGCTGCCTGAGGCGGTCATTCGCAACACCTATGACCGCAGGCGGGAGCGGGTGGCGAGCGTGGAGGCCGGGACTGACGGCCGCCACGTCGCTACGGCATTGGGCCGAGCGTGCTCACTCCAGTGCGCTGCCGACGGCCCTGGCCTGGTCGAGGAGGACTTCGGGAGCATCGGGTGCGTGTTCACCCGGTGTGTAGGTGACGGTCTCGAGCGTTCCGGTGAACGGGAAGGTGCCTTCGCGCTCGTATAGCCGCCAACACACCGGCGAACGACGATCGAGGCCGACGTCGATGCCCTCGAACGGCATGAACGAGAACAGTTGCGGCAATCCGGGCGCGTGCGCGCGCAGATCTCCGTCGACCGCCAACGAGACGTCCCATCGGCCACCGCCCGGCGAGTGAAGGTCGACCGTGACTCGCTCGGATCGCCCAGGTAACGGCACGGGGCACACGGCGTGTTCCTCGCCGCACGAGCTGACGAGGAACCGCAGCTCGTCGTCGTCGACATAGAGCAGATACCCGGACTCCTGACCACCGTGCGCGAGGACGATGCCACGATCGCCGTGTTCGAATCGCCAGTCGACCTCGATCCGGACGGAACGGCCTGCCAGCAGTCGGCTCGTGCGGTATCGCTCGGTGGTGGGGTATCCGGGCCGCAACACCACGGGTTCGTCGAAGGCCTTCTCCGAATCCGGCCGTATGAGGTAGTTGATGCCGCCGCCCTCGTACAGCGGGAACACGCCGTTGCGCCATGCCGCGTCCTCCCACGCCGCGGCGAGTTCCGCCACAAGTGCCGGGTGGTCGTCGGCGAGATCGTGCAGCTCGGTCGGATCCTCGGCGACGTGGTACAGCTGCCAGCGTTCGTCGCTGAACGGGGTGAGGGGAACCCGATATGTGAGTGCCTCCCAGCCGTCCCGGTAGTAGCCGCGGCCCCCGAGAACCTCGTAGTACTGCTCGTTGTGCGCGGTGGGAGCGTCCGGGTCGTCGAATGTCGCCGCGAAACTCGACCCCGCCCACGGAACGGCGGGCCGCCCGTTCCGTTCTCTCGGCACGTCGAGACCGATCAGGTCGACCAGGGTCGGCAGTACGTCGGTGACGTGAGCGTACTGCTCTCTGACGATCGCGTTCGGATGGCTCGCCCGGTGAGGCCACGACAGAATCAGCGGTACCTGATGGCCCCCGGCGAACGTCGTCGTCTTGTACAGCCGGAACGGAGTGTTGCAGGCCATCGCCCAGCCTCGCGGGTAGTGCGGCCATGTGGTGGGCCCGCCGATAGCGTCGAAGTTGGCGAGGTCGAGCTCGAAGAAGTCCTTTTCCTGGCGGGTCTTTCCGGGTTCGGGGGAACGTCCGCGGAAGTAGTGACTGGACCCCTGTTCGTTCCCCTCGCGGGATGCGCCGTTGTCGCTCGTCACCAGGATGATCGTGTTGTCGAGCTCCCCGAGTTCCCGGAGACAGTCGACGATGCGGCCCACGCTCGTGTCCACATTGTCCACCATAGCGGCGTAGACTTCCATGTACCGTGCGAACAGTCGCTGCTCGTCGGGTGAGAGCTCCTCCCACGCCCGGACGTCCTCGCCCGGTTCGCTGTTGCGCGGGGGCAGTTCGGTGGCGGGTTCGACGATACCCAGATCCACTTGCCGGGCGAGTCGCTGCTGCCGCAGCCGGTCCCAGCCCATCGCGTAGCGGTCGCGATACTTGACGATGTCGGCTTCCTTGGCGTGCAGCGGGGCGTGCACCGCGCCGTGGGCGAAGTACATGAAGAACGGCTTGTGGGGATGCGATGCACGCAAGCCGTGGATCATGCGCTGTGCCCGGTCGGTCAGGTCGTCGGTGAGGTAGTACCCCTCCGGGTACCGATCCACGTCGACCACGGAGTTGCCGTCGTAGAGCCGGTGCGGCTGATGCAGGTTCGTCATGGCTTCGAGGAAGCCGTAGTACTCGTCGAAACCTCGCTGCAACGGCCACGACGAACGGTCACCCGCTTCCGACAGCTCGGAGTCCTTGGTCAGATGCCATTTGCCGAGCATGAAGGTCCGGTACCCGTTCGCACGGAAGATCTCCGGCATGGTCGGCTGGTTGTCCGGCAGCTCGGCGGCATAACCGGGAAACCCGGGATCGGCATTGCTGACGTATCCCATTCCGGCCGCGTGCGAATTGAGTCCGGTCATGAGTGCGGCGCGGGTCGGCGAGCACAGCGGCGTGACATGGAAGTTGGTGTAGCGGGTGCCCGAGTCGGCCAAGGCGTCGATGTTCGGCGTGTCGATCTCGGAGCCGTAGCAGCCGAGGTCGGAGAAGCCGAGATCGTCGACGACGATGACGACGACGTTGGGGGCGTTGTCGGGAGGTTCGGTGCGTGGCGGCCACCACGGCTGGGAAGAGCGGAACGTTCGGCCTATGCTGCCGCCGAAGTTCTCGTAGGGGTCGGGCTGTTCCGACATGAGCGGTGGCTCCCTCCATTGCCGTCAGTGACCCGATCACCATTGCAACGGACGGCGCCGGGCGTCCAAGACGAAAAGCAGGAGGCGGCCATCGAGCGTCCCTATGCGGGAAAGCGCTCGGGTGGCCGCCTCCGCGCGAAACCGGTGCGCGAGAGCTGTCGTCACGGTGCCGTCGTCACAGTGCCGTGTAGCCACCGTCGACGGTCAGTGCCGATCCGGTGATCCACTGTGCTTCGTCACTGGCGAGGAACAACGCCATGTTGGCTACGTCGTCGGTGGTCCCGACGCGCCCTATGGGGTACTTCTGCGTCATCCGCTGCAGTGCCTCGTCGGCGGCGGCGCCCGGATCGACCTCTCCCGCCGCCCGCTCTTCGTACGTAGCCGTGACCAACGGTGTGAGTACCGTACCCGGGCAGATCGCGTTCACCCGAATACCGCGAGGACTGAAGTCGAACGCCATCTGTTTCGTCATGGCGATGACCCCACCTTTCGCCGCGGAATAGGGCAGGATCTCGCCGACTCCGACGAGGCCGCCGACGCTGGCGGTATTGACGATGCTGCCGGCGCCCTGCTCCAACATGTAGGGCAGTGCGTACTTGGCGGAGAGCCACACGCCCTTGAGGTTGATGTCGAGCACGCGTTGCCAGTCGGCTTCGCTCGTGCTGACCGCGCTGCCGACGCCCGCAACGCCGGCGTTGGCGAACAGCACATCGAGCCTGCCGAACTCGCCAGCGGTGGTGTCGGCCATGCGCTCGCAGTCGGCGCCGCTGGCCACGTCGGCCTGGATCGGCACGGCTCTGCCGCCCATTTCCGTGATCAGGGTGGCGGTCTCCTCCGCACCGTCGAGGTCGACATCGGCACAGCCGACGACGGCTCCTTCGGCGGTGAAACGTACCGCTGCGGCGCGCCCGAAACCGGACGCCGCACCGGTGATCAGCGCGACCTTGCCCGCGAGGCGTCCGCCGTTCGTGCTCATGAGGTCTCCCTTGCTCGGTCTCGCATGGTGCGTGCGGTCATCGGCGGACCGCGGTCCAACCCGGCAGGCTCTCGGGGTAGTCGCCGTCGCGCGGGTCGGTTCCCGGCCACCGGACGCGATCCTGTGCGGTGAGTCCCGTCGGGAGGTCCTCGAGCGGCATCGCGTACTGGAAGCCGATCGCGCGGTGGGCGAACCGCCAGCGATCGGCGACCTTGCGGTAGACGTCGTCGTAGCGGAACACGGCGGTCACGACCGTGTGGTCGTCGGCCAGCTCCGCATATCCGGCTACCCAGCCGACCGCGTCGGACGCGGAGGTCAGCTCGACGACGTGCGCGTCGACACGGTGAATCATGGTGCGGTACGCCCGCATGGGCGTGGCGTAGGCCTCGCGGAGAGCCTCCCGGCCCGCACTCGCGCGGCCACGGCGTTCGAACACGCCGTCGTCGGTGTACATGTCCACGACGGCATCGAGGTCGTACCCGTCGACGGCGCGCGTGTAGAGGAGCGCGAGGTCCCGGATGGCCTCGCGGTCGCGCAACGCGGCCATCGCTGCGAGCTGGCCGGGCACGTCGTCGGCTGCGGGGTGTCGGACGGTCGTACGGGCGGCGACCAGGTCGTGCGTGCCCGGTGTCGTCGGTGCTGCGTTGGCCTGTTGTGACATAGGACCTCCAGCCCTCGGATAGATCAGTCGGCGGTCGGCGGACGGTGGGTACGTGATCGGGATGTCCGATATGGACAGCGGTGCGATGGGGCACGCGTACTGTTGAACGCAAGATAATCATTCGCATTGTTTTGACGGAATGTCAATGATCCGCACCCGGGCGAAGGGTCTGTCCACGCTGATGACGGGCGTTGACCAGGGGTGATAGCGCGAGTGAATGGCGTGCTGGCGAAACCGGTATTTGCGCTTCCGCATGCAAGGTCGCCATTCTGATCATCATTGCTGGTCCGAGGGTCGGAGTGTCGGCCCTGTTCCGCCTCAGTGAGGCGGGCGTGGTTCGGGGTACGTGCGAGCGAACCATCCATCGACCGGTTCGTCCGGCTTCAGCGACGGTGTGTGCCGGTGGCGGTGCGCCGGGTGTGGTGTCGGTAGACGGAGGGAGTGCAACTGTGACGACGGACGAGCGAGCCGAGGGAGCGGCGACCCCGGACCTGGACGCGGTCGTGGTCGGCGCGGGCTTCTCGGGTTTGTACATGCTGCACCGGCTGCGTGGCCTCGGTCTCCGCGTCCGCGTGTTCGAGGCGGGCGGCGGGGTCGGCGGCACGTGGTTCTGGAACCGCTATCCGGGTGCCCGGTGCGACATCGAGAGCTGGGATTACAGCTATTCGTTCGATCCCGAGCTCGACCAGGAATGGGAGTGGACCGAACGGTATCCGGCGCAGCCGGAGATCCGGGCCTATCTCGAGCACGTCGCCGACCGGTACGGCCTGCGCGAGGACATCACGCTCGACACGCGTGTCGCGTCGGCCCGTTTCGACAACGACACAGGGCTCTGGCGGGTATGCACCAATCGCGGACACGATGTGACCGCGCGGTACGTGGTCATGGCGACGGGGTGTCTGTCCGCTGCGCGGACCCCGGACATTCCGGGGATGGAGCGTTTCGCGGGCGAAACCTGCCACACGGGTCGCTGGCCGTTGGAGGGCGTGGAGTTCGAAGGTAAGCGCGTCGCGGTCATCGGCACCGGATCCTCAGGCGTCCAGGCCATCCCGGTGATCGCCGAACAAGCCGCTCACCTGACCGTCTTCCAGCGAACGGCGACCTTCAGCGTGCCGGCCCGAAACCGGGAGCTGGGGGCCGAGGAGAAGCGGCACGTCAAGGAGACCTACCCCGACCGGCGGCGACTCACCCGGGAATCGCCGACCGGGACCACAGTCGTGCGCGGCGACCGGTCCGCGACGGAGGTACCGCCGGATGAGCGCCGGGCGGCGTTCGAACAGCGGTGGGAACGCGGTGGAGCGGGCCTGCCCGCTGCGTTCACCGATGTGCTGACCGATCGCCGTGCCAACGACGCCGCATCCGAGTTCGTGCGATCGAAGATCCGCGAGATCGTCGAGGATCCGGAGACCGCCGACCGGTTGTGTCCCCGGGACGTGCCGATCGCGGCGAAACGGCTGTGCGTCGACACCGGTTATTACGCGACCTACAACAACGAGCACGTCGAACTCGTCGACGTGCGGGCGCATCCGATCGAGGAGATCACGCGGGAGGGCGTGCGCACGTCCGAGGGGACCCACCGGTACGACGTGATCGTGTTCGCCACCGGGTACGACGCGATGACCGGCGCGCTCTCGCGCATCGACATCCGTGGCCGGCACGGACTCTCGCTGCGGGAGAAATGGTCCGCCGGGCCGGTCACCTATCTCGGACTCGCCACGGCCGGCTTTCCCAACCTCTTCGTCGTCGCAGGACCCGGAAGCCCCTCGGTACTGACGAACGTCGTGGTGTCGATCGAGCACCACGTGGAATGGCTCGTCGAGCTGCTGGAACGCATGGATTCGGCCGGCGTTCGGCACGTCGAGGCCACGGAGGATGCCGAGGTCCGCTGGGTCGAGCACGTGAACGAGCTGGCGTCCCGGACGCTCTATCCGGAGGCGAACTCGTGGTACCTCGGGGCGAACGTGCCGGGCAAACCTCGCGTGTTCATGCCGTACCCGGGCGGTCTGGTCGCCTACCGGGAAGCCTGCCGACGGGTCGCCGACAACGACTACGAGGGTTTCAGCCTGACACCAGCGGCGGCCGATCGGACGGATGTCGAGCCACCGGCTCCCCTGCCGGAAGCGGGGTGACCATGACGGCTGTCGGAACGTGGAGGGAGTGGGAATGACGGCGACGCGCGCGGCGATCCTCGAGGAGTTCGGGTCGAGACTGGTGGTCGGCGAGCTGGCGGTCGACGAACCGGCACCCGACGAGGTGCTGGTTCGCACGGTGGCGTCCGGCATCTGCCACAGCGATCGCACGATGCAGTTCGGGGCCAGGGATCTCCCGCTGCCGCTGGTGCTCGGTCACGAGTCGGCGGGAGTGGTGGAGCGGGTCGGCTCGGCGGTCACCACCCTCGAGGTGGACGACCACGTCGTGGTGGCCGCGACACCATCCTGCGGGGCGTGCGATCGGTGTCTGCGGGGCATCCCGCAGCAGTGCCCGGCGCCGCCGGCCCAACGTGGCGATGCGGCGCCACCGCGGTTGACTCGGGCAGGCGTCCGAGTCACCGGCTTCACCGGTCTCGGCGGCTTCGCGTCCCGGATGCTCGTGCACGAGAACGCCACGGTAGCGATTCCGAGGAGCATGCCGCTCGACCGTGCCGCGCTGCTCGGCTGTGCCGTGCTCACCGGTGTGGGCGCGGTGACACACCGCGCACGCATCGACGCGGGGGACACGGTCGCCGTCATCGGATGCGGCGGAGTGGGGCTGAACGTGGTACAGGGAGCGCGGCTTCGCGGAGCATCCCGCATCGTCGCTGTCGACGTGCTGCCGGCGAAGCTGGAGCGGGCACGCCGTTTCGGTGCGACCGACGTCGTGGACGCCTCGGTCGTGGATCCCGTCGCGGCGGTGCACGAGCTGACCGGCGGCGGTGTGGACCATGCGCTCGAGGCAGTGGGCCGTGCGGCGACCATCGAGCAGGCGTACGCGATGATCCTGCCGTTCGGTACCGCCACCGTGGTCGGATTCTCTGCCGACGATGAGGATGTGCGTATCCCGGCCCGTTCGATGCTGCAGGAGAAGCGCTTGCAGGGCAGCAAGATGGGGTCCCGCCACTTCCGGCTGGCCGTTCCCTACTACTGCCGGCTGTACCTGGAGGGCCGGCTGTTGTTGGACGAGCTCATCTCGGAGACGATCGGGCTCGACGACGTGAACCGCGGCCTCGATGCGCTGGACGGGTCCGACGGTGCACGTAGCGTGATCGGTTTTCCGGCCGAAGGCTGACAACGCACGGTCACCGAAACGGATCAGGGGGTGCCGTGAGGCCCGGTGTGCGGAGGATGCCGATGAGCGCCTCTGCCGCCGGGGTGAGCTCACCGGGCCGCCATATCGCCGTGACCTGACGGGTGAGCGGCACCTCCAGCCGGCACACGACGGCACCGCGGTTACGGGCGTCCGCCGCGGCGCGGGGCGGCAGGAGCGCAGCGCCGATACCGCCGAGTACCAGCGGCACGATGACCTCGCGTGCGGTGGTCTCGGCCGTGATACGCGGGACTATGCCCTGCACGCGCATCAGGTCGGCGAGGTAGACACGGGACGCCGTGTTGACGACCAGGCCGACCGTGGCCAGCTGTTCCGGCGTCACGGATGCGCCGTGGGCGAAACCGCGGTCGGCGCCGACCACGAGGTAGATCGGTTCGGGCGCGAGTGAGTAGGTGGCAAGGCCCTCGTCGCTGCGCGGGTTCCAGGTCAGCGCGAGTTCGTGGGCGCCCGTCCGGACGAGGTCGGCAATGTCGGCACTGCCCGAGTCGGCGATGTGCAGGACCACGCCGGGGTGGCGCGCGTGGTAATGGGCGAGCACGTCCGACAGCGGATCCGTGGCGACGCCCGCCACTGCGGCGACGTCGAGCCAGCCCGTCGTCAGGTCACGGACGTTCACGGCGGCCGCGGCCGTGGTCTCGAACCCGCGCAATGTCTGCCGGGCAGGTCCGAGCATGGCCTCTCCTGCCGACGTCAGGAAGGTTCCTCGTGCCGTTCGGTGGAACAGCTCGGTCTTGACCTCGTTCTCCAGCGCCTTGACGGCCTGGCTCAACGACGGTTGTGCGATCCGCAGTGCGTGGGCGGCAGCCGTGAACGATTCGTGCTCGGCCACCGCGACGAAGTACTCGAGGTGTCGTCGATCCATCGGACCTCCTTGTCCCGGCCGGCCGCGGCCGCTGGCGTGGGTGGCCGTCCGTCCTCTCGTCCCTTCGGCGCCGGTGACCAGGCGTGATAGGTGGGCTGAATGGGCGGTGACACGTTCGGGTCTTGGTCCTCGGCTCGCCGCGATGGCACTCTGATCATCATTACGCATGATTGCCGGATGTGGTAGTGGCATTTGTGCCGGTTGACCTGGTCATCCGTCCACAGTGGGCGGAGCGGTCGTGGTTCCGGAGGGCAGGGAGGTCGCGTGACGGCGGAGGTGAGGCGCCACCCGGTGCGGGGTGTGCAGCGGGACCAGCCGTTCGTCGGAGGGGCACGGGCCGACTTCCTCGACGGCCCGCGCGCGGTGGCCACGGACCCCGCCGACGGCGCCGTTGTGGGGGAAGCGCAGCTCGCCGGCCCGGCAGCCACCCGGCGTGCGGCAACCGAGGCGGCGGCCACCGTCCCGAGCCGGGCCGACGCGTCAAGGGCCGTTCGGGCGACCTTCCCTCGAATGGCCGCCGAGTATCTCGAGGCCGACGTCGATGTCGTCGCCGACACCGCGTCGTCCGAGACGGGTGCACGGCGCACCTGCACCGGCGGTGTCGCATTGCCGAATGTGGTGCGGCAACTGCGGTACCGCGCAGATCTGCCCGCCGCTGATAACGGGCTTGAGCTGCGGCCGGCCGGGCCCGGCCGGGTGAGTGTGAACGGCGCCGGCACGCGTTCGACGCGCCGTTCGGCGGGTTCAGGCAGTCGGGGCCGGGCCGGGAGATGGGGCCTGCGGCGCCGGCGAGCTGTCGGGATCTGCGGGCCCTCGCCGTCGAGCTGTGAGCGGGTGGTCCGGTGAGCGGCGAAGGGGTCCAGACAGGGGTGACGAGTTGCTGCGCGCCTTCGCGTGGAACCGGGTCGGGTACCGGAGCCGCCGATGCGCCGCCGGTCCGGGCGGGCGGACCGTGCAGTGCCGCACTCGACGGGATGGTGTCGCTGGACGGCGGTGAGTTCCTCATGGGAACCGACGACACGGAGGGGTTTCCCGACGACGGTGAGGGCCCGGTGCGCCCGGTGGCCGTGGACGCCTTCCGTATCGCCAGGTACGCCGTCACCAACGCCGAGTTCGGTGCGTTCGTGGCCGACACCGGGTATCGCACGGACGCCGAGCGCTTCGGGTGGTCCTACGTTTTCGCCGCGTTCCTACCTTCCGGACTGCGCAAGGGCGCGCCGCGGCCGGACGGTGCGCCGTGGTGGTGCGGTGTCGAAGGGGCGTACTGGGCGCGTCCGGAGGGAGAGGGAAGCTCGACCGCAGGCCGGGAGGACCATCCGGTGGTGCACGTGTCGTGGCACGACGCCGTGGCCTACTGCGGGTGGGCGGGAACGCGACTGCCCACCGAGGCCGAATGGGAGTATGCGGCACGCGGGGGCCTGGCCCAGCGGCGCTACGCGTGGGGTGACGAGCTGACTCCGGGCGGTGTCCACCGCTGCAACATCTGGCAGGGCGCGTTCCCGGCGAAGAACACTGTCGAGGACGGGTACCGGGGGACCGCGCCCGTGGACGCGTTCGAGCCGAACGACCACGGGTTGTACAACGTGGCCGGCAACGTGTGGGAATGGTGCGGGGACTGGTGGTCCACCGACCACACCGCGGCGCCGGTCGCGAATCCTGCGGGACCGGCCGACGGTTCCGCGAAGGTGCTGCGTGGCGGTTCGTACCTGTGTCACCACAGTTACTGCAACCGGTACCGGGTCGCCGCGCGGACCAAGAACACGCCGGACAGCACCAGCGGGAACCTCGGCTTCCGCGTCGTCGGCTGACCGAACCCGCCCGACAGGGCCGACCGTGCGGCCCCGCGTGCGCCGCCGGAATCCGCCGTCCCGACACCGACACACCGCCGTCGCTGATCGCGGTCACTGGTCGGTGGCACCGTCACCGCCCGCGCGTAACAACACACGACGCCTCCCGGCGGTATCGGGAATTTCTTTAGTGGTGAGCGGGATTTCTCCGATCCCGAAGGGGAGTAACGCTCATTGTCGGCACGGAATGCGGGTTCGTAGCCTCTGCGAGTACCCGAACCGGCTGTGTCCGTGAGGGCTCAGGCGACGAGCTGGTGGTTTATGTTGCCAGGCTTCGCAGTACCGGTCGACGGCCGAGGCTCTCGACCGCTGACAGAAGGGGCGCGGATATGCCGCACGACGATCCCGGCGTGCCAGGACCCGAGCCGGCCGAAACGGAATGGAATGTTTTCGACGACCTGGTCCGGAAACGGACGCGGCTCGTCGGAAAGCTTTCCGCACTGACGTGCTTGTTCTTCTTCCCACTGCCCATTCTCGGGCAGTTCACCGATGTGCTGGACGGCGTGGTCGGTAGCGGCATCACGTGGGCGTGGATCTACGCGTTCGTGCAGTTCCCCGTCGCACTCTTCGCCGCGGCCCGGTACTCGGTGCGTGCCAGGGAACTCGACCGGGCGTCGGAGCAGGCCTGGAAGGAGCGGTCATGAACATCTATTCCGCGATCGTGTTCAGCGTCCTGGTCGGGCTCACGCTGGTCATCACCTACGTCGCGGCGCGGCGGGGCAAGTCGGCCGCCGACCATTTCGTCGCCGACGGTCAGCTCACCGGCAAGCAGAACGGCCTGGCCATCGCCGGCGACTACGTGTCCGCGGCGTCGTTCCTCGGCGTGACCGGAGCCATCGCCCTGTCCGGCTTCAGCGGGTTCTACCTCGCGGTGTTCGTGCCGGTGGCGTACGTGCTCGCGCTGTTGCTGGTGGCCGAACCGCTCCGCAACCTGGGGCGGTTCACCCTCGCGGATGTGCTGGCCACCCGGTTCGAGGGCCGCAGCGTGCGCGCCGTGATGGCGGGCAGCACGCTGATCATCAGCACCCTCTACCTCGTGGCGCAGTTCGTCGGCGCGGCTCTGCTCGTGCGGCTGCTGTTCGGGGTCGACTACACGGTGGCCGTACTGGTGATCGGCGGCCTGACGACGGTCTACACCATGCTCGGTGGGATGTTGGCCACGAGCTGGATCCAGATCGTCAAAACCACACTGATGCTGGCCTGCGCGGTCACCCTGTTCGTGCTCGTGCTCGTCCGCTACGGCGGCAATCCGTTGGGCGTGTTCCAGGACGCGTTCGAGACGTTCGGGGCGGAGGCCGTCGCACCGGGCCGGGAGTCCCCGCTGGCCGGTTTCGACCAGCTGTCCCAGGTGTTCGGTCTCGTGCTCGGAGTGCTGGGCCTGCCGCACGTCATGATCCGTTTCTTCACCGTCCCCGACGCGCGCGCGGCACGGTCGTCGGCGATCACCGCGATCTGGGTGTTCACCGCGTTCTATCTGATGATCCCGGTGATCGGCTACGGCGCCTCCCTGATCGTGGGGCGGGACGCGATCACGGCACAGAATCCCGCGGGCAACCTCGCGGTCGCGCAGCTGGCCGAGACCGTCGGGGGAGGGGCGCTGCTCGCGCTCGTGTCCGCGGTGGCCTTCGTGACCATCCTCGCGGTGCTGTCCGGACTCGTCATCGCGGCGTCCGGTGCCATCGCCCACGACCTGTACGCCCAGGTGATCAAACGTGGCTCGGTGACTCCGCGGGCACAGTTGGTGTCCGCACGGATCGCGACGCTGGCGACCTGTGCGGTCGGCGTTCTGCTGGCGCTGGCCGCCGTGGATCAGAACGTCGCCTTCCTCGCCTCGCTCGCGTTCGCCGTCGCCGCGAGCGCCAACCTGCCCGCCCTGCTGCTCACGATCTACTGGCGCCGGATGACAGCACGGGCCGTCCTGTGGGGCATGGCGGTGGGACTCGTCAGCTCGATGGGGATCATCCTGCTCAGTCCCGCCGTACTCGGCTCGTCCGCGGTCCTGGGCTTCAGCAACCCCGCACTGGTGACGGTGCCGCTGAGCCTGCTCGTGTCGATCGCCGTGGCGGTGGCGGCGCCGTCCCGCGGTGTGGCTGCCGAACGCGATCGTGCGGTGTTCCGCATGCTCCGGACGAAAGCGGTCACCGGGCGCGGCAGCGTCGAGGACGAAGGCGACCCCGTGGGCACGCGATGACCGGACCGGCCGTACAGCCCAGCGATGAAGGAGAGATACGACCGATGAGTGACGACAGGACGATCGACGCGCTCGTCTCACGGATCGAGGCGCTGGAGGCCGAGGCCGACATCCGCCGACTGCAGGCGCGCTACATGTTCCTGTGCGACACCCCGAATCCCGAGTTCGGAGTCCGGGACGATCAGCACCGCATCGACCTCATCATGGAGCTCTACACCGACGACGCGGTGTGGGAGGGCGTCGGCGAGTATTACGACAACCAGTTCGGCAAGGCAGAAGGCGCGGCCGCGATCCGTGCACACTTCGAGCGGTTCTGGGCAGCAGAGCGCACCCCGGCGCTCGTGCTCAACGCCCACTACCTGACGTCGGAACAGATCCGGGTCGACCGCGACACCGCGACCGGCCAGTGGATCCACATGCAGCCGTGGCTGTTCTCCGACGGGACGGGCCTGCTGCGGTCGAGCCGCCTGAACAACTCCTTCCGGAAGGAAGGCGGATCGTGGAGGATCAGCAGGACCCGCACCGAGAACGTGTTCGTCGCGCCGCTGGGCGAGGACTGGGCGAGTGATTACCCTGCGGCCTCGGTGCTGATGAAGCCGTAGGAGGCGCCGCAGCCGGAGCCGCCACGACCCCCGGAGGGACAACCCGATGACATCGACCGAATCGTCCGGCCCGGACCCGGTCGTGCACATCGTGGACGACGACGAGGATCTGCGGCAGTCACTGGTCTTCCTGTTCGAGAGCGTGGGGATCCAGGCGCTGAGCTATCCGGACGCGACGTCGTTCCTCGACGAGTTCGACGCCGACGAGCCCGCGGTCGTCATCGTCGACATCCGCATGCCGGAGATCAGCGGATTCCAACTGCAGGAGCGGCTGCTTGCCGCCGACTACCCGGCACCGGTGATCTTCTGTTCGGCGCACGGCGACATTCCCATGTCGGTGCGAGCGCTCAAACAGGGAGCGGTCGACTTCCTGGAGAAGCCCTACCAGACACAGCGGATGCTCGAGGTCGTCCAGAAGCACCTGCACGAGGCCAAGGAGCGGTTCGCCGAGCACGCGGGACGCCGGGATATCACGCAGCGGATCGACACTCTCACCCAACGTGAACGGGAAGTGCTCCGGCTGGTCATCGAGGGCCTGTCCAGTCAGCTCATCGCCAAGCAGCTGGGGATGAGCGTGAAGACGGTCGACGTCCACCGTGCCCGCATCAAGTCCAAGACCGAGTCGGAGACGCTCGGCGCGCTGGTGCGGGACATCCTGCTGCACCGGGTATCGGTCTGAACGTTCCGGCGCGGCTGGGCGTCCGAAGAGCTGCGTTCGGAGAGCTGCGTTCGAAGGGCGGTCCGGAGAGCTGCTGTTCAACGCTGGCGGTGCCGTCGTGATCGGACGGCGACGGCGATGCGACGGCGGCGGTCGCATCGCCGTGTCTTCCTCACCGGTGAGGCAGGACCGTGCCACGGTGCCGGTGCGACCGAGGCCCGGTGACGGCGACCGAGCCTCGGTGCCGGCGTCACACCTGGCCGCTGACGGCGCGTTCGGCCCAGCAGCCTGCGGCCAGCAGGGACTGTTCGTCCCGCGCCCGTCCGACGAGCTGAACGCCGAGCGGCAACCCGGCGGCGTCGGCGGCGCCCGGCACGGTGACCACGGGCAGGCCGAGCGCCTGCCACGGCCTGCTCAGCACCGGGTCGCCCGTGGCCGACAGGCCCATCGGAGCCGGGCCGGGCGCGGCGGGACCCACGATGGCGTCGTAGGACTCCGACAGGCGGGTCAGCGCGGCGCCGATCTCGGCGAGCCGGTCCCGAGCAGCGTCGTACTCGGTGTCCGGCATCGCGTCCCCGGACCGCAACAGCGTCGCGAGCTGCTCGCTTATGCAGGACGCCACGGCCAGTTCCGCAGCACGTTCCCGGGCGGCCTCGTAGGCCATCACGACCTTCTGGGCCGCGACCGCCTCCGCGACGAGATCCTCCTCCGGAAACGCGTCGACGACCGCCCCGGCCTCGGCCAACCGGCGGGCCGTGCCGTCGATCGCCTCGCGCATCCCGTCCTCGACGACACCGAGCGGTTTCGCGGTCCACAGCAGCAGTCGCGGTGGACGGGGTGCCGTCGAGCCGGCATCCACCTCGCCGGTGAACGCCGACCAGGCCAGCGCGAGATCGGTGACTCCTGCGGCGTACACGCCGTGGCTGTCGAGGCTCGGGCTCAACCCGGCGGTGCCGTCCATGGCGATCCGGCCATGGGTCATGACCAGTGACGCCACGCCGCAGAAGGACGCGGGCCGGGTCACCGACCCTGCGGTCTGGGTGCCCAGCGCCAGGGGGACGTGTCCCGAGGCCACGGCTGCGGCCGAGCCGCTCGACGAACCGCCGGGAGTGCGGCCGGGATCCCGCGGGTTCCGGGTGGGACCGGGCGAGAAGTAGGCGAACTCCGTGGTGACCGTCTTGCCGACCGGAATCGCGCCCGCCCGTCGCCACGACGTGACGATCGCGGCGTCCCTGTTGGCCGGTGCGGCGTCCTCCCGCAGCGATGTACCGCATTTCGTCGGGAATCCAGCCACGTCGATGATGTCCTTCACGCCGAGCGGAACGCCGCCCAGCGGCCCGGTGTCGCGGGGCTCGGATTCCGGAGCGTGCGCCACCCAGGCACGCACCTCGGGTTCGGTGTCGGAGACGGCCGCACGCGAGCGGGCGAGCGCGTCGGCCGGGGTGGTCCGCCCGTCGCGGAGGTCGCGGTGCAGCTCGCGCAGCGACCACGGCTCGCGGGGCGTCGCCGGGCCCGTCACGGCTGGCCCCATGCCGCGTCGGCGACCCAGAAGTCCATGCCGCTCGCGCTCACCCCGTGCCGCCATTCCGAGGTACGCCGCAGCAGCGGCTCCACCGCTGCGGTCACGGCGTCGGCAGCCTCGGGCCCGTCCTCGGGAACCTGCCAGTGCACCCAGCTCCGCTCCCTGCCGTCGCGGTCGTGCTCGAAGAGGTCGACGTGCCGCCAGCCGTATCCGTGCGTGTCGTTGTAGCAGGTAAGCGTCATCCGAATACCTTCGTCGTCCCGCTCGGTCACCAGACCCTCCTTCGCATGAATGCTCACGCGCCAGTGCCTACGCGCTCAGCGACGGCGTGGCAAGACTGTGGAACCGGCGTTGGAAATAGACCAGCGCTCCGGTGTCTGCGTGTGTGTGGACGGCGTCGACCTCGACGAACAGCACCGAATGCGAGCCGAGGGTGCGGTCGGCCACGATCCGGCCGACGACCGCGACCAGCGCGTCCTGCAGCACGGGAACGCCGTGGGTGGTGAAGTCCCAGGACCCTTCGGCGAACCGTTCGGCGGTCGGAACCTTCGTCGCACCGGCGAAGTGGAGCGCGAGTTCGTCCTGGTCCGCGCCGAGCACGTTCACGGCGACCCTTCCGTTGGCCGTGAAGATGTCGTGCGAGCGGCTCGAGCGGTTCACACACACCAGCATCGTGGGAGGTGTATCGGTCACCGAGCAGGTCGCGCTGACCGTCATCCCGGCGGGGCCGAGGGCGCCGTCCGTGGTGATCACGTTCACCGCCGCGGGCAGTTTCGCCATTGCGGAGCGGAACTCACGCTGGGCATTCGACAGCTCTGACACGATTCCTCCTGCGACGAGCGCGTGGGCCGGGGCGCCGTTGTCTGGTTCCTGCTGCGACGTTACGACTCCGGTCACGGTGTCGATATCGAGACTTACACCGGGCCCGTTGAGGGTTTCCCCTACTCCTCGTCGTCGGCGAGCGGCAGCGCGAAGCCGAATCGCGATCCGCCCTCGTCCCGCGGCTCGGCCCAGATCCGGCCGTGCTGCCGGGTGATGACGCGATAGCTGAGTGCCAGGCCGATGCCACTGCCGTGCGCCTTGGACGTGAACGACTCCTCGAACGGATCGTGCTGCAGCCCGCGGCCCCGGTCGTCGACCGTGAGGACGCCGAAGCCGTCGTCGAGACGGGTCGTGATCGTGAGCTCTCGCCGTTGCTGCTGGCACGAGGTCATCTCGTCGATCGCGTTGACGCAGAAGTTGAGGAGCACCTGGCCCGTGAGGACGCGTTCGCAGCGCACCAGCACCGGTTCGGGATGAGGGTGCACCGTGACTGTCACGCCGGCGGGCACCGCGCGAAGCCGGACGAAGTGGAGACACTGGTCGAGCACGTCGCCCAGGTCCACGACCTGGTCCACCTGCTCCAGGTGGCCGACGAACTCACGCACCGCGTCGACGATCGTGCTGGCGCGTTCGATCTGCCCGACCGCTCTGTCGACACCGAACGACAGCTGGGATGCGGCCTCGGGCGGGACCGTTCCCGCCTCGGCCAGCGACCGACTGCGAGCTCGGACACCGGCGAGAAAGTTTCCTGCGGCCGCGAGCGGCTGGCCCAGCTCGTGGGCGATCGCCATCGCCATGTCGCCCATCGCGTTGTACCGCGCCAGGTAGTTCTCGCGGTGGAGCTCGCGCTCACGTCGCACCTCGCCCTGAACCCGGTCGGAGACGTCGTGCAGGATCATCAGCAGTGCGTGGTCGCCGGCGTCCTGAACGGATTCGAGGCTTCCCTCGAGCCACACCGACGTGCCGTCGTCGTGCGCGACCTCGAGCTGGATGGCGGTCGACGGGTTCGCCCGCGCCAGGGCCTCGTCCCACGTGACCGTACGTCCCTCCAGCCACAGCCTGCCGTAGTCGGTGAGCGGGCCCAGCGGCTCGTTCGGGGTCGCGCCGATGCGTGCCACGGCGGTGTCCGTGGCGAAACGCAGTGTTCCGGCCGAGTCCAGCATGAGCGCGATCGTCGACGTGTGCCGGGCGAGCGCGTCGATGTAGGACGTCGTCAGCCGCAGTTCCCGTTCGATCTGCTGTTCCCGCTCGATGTCGCGGAACTGCACCATCACGGCGGTGCCCCGGTCCAGTTCCACCCGGACGGCGACCGCGTCGGTGGGGATCACCCGGCCACTCTTGGAGCGGTAGTGCCACTCGATCCTGCTGGCGCCCTTGTCGACGGCCTCCTGCAGCCACGCCCTGCCGATCACGCGGTCGTACTGCTGGGCCGAGCTGCTCATGTGGTTGGCCTTGAGTGGGCGAAGCTCGGTGACGCTCCAGCCGAGCATCTCGCACGCGGCCGGATTCGCCCACAGGATGTTCTTGGTGTCGGCGTCGTGGATCAGGACGCAGAGTTTCGTGGCTCGCATCATCGCGACGAAGTCGTTCGCCGTGATCTCGGGTGCCTGGGGATCGACGTGCATTCGGTCAGGGTAGAACGCCGGCCGCGGGGAGCGGGGCTGAAGAAATCCCCTAGGCCGGCATCGGCAATACCCAATACCGCGTCCCGTTGCGGCTTCGTAGCGTCGAAGTCGGTCGAACGAGGAGGAGCAATGGTGCAGACGCGGGTACGCGAATCCGTGGAAACGCGGGGACGCGGCGACGACGCCGTCACCTTCGACGACGTGCTGGCGGAACTCGAGGACCGGAGAACCGAGTTCGACGAGCAGCGATACGTCCCGAAGGATTTCGTCGAGCGCCTCAAACAAGTCGGGATCTATCGCGCGTCCACGCCCGCGAAATTCGGCGGGCGGCCGTTGCCGCCCGCCGAATTCCTGGACCGGATCGAACGGATCTCCGCCGTGGACGGATCGACCGGCTGGGTCGCCAGCTTCGGTTCCGCGCTGATCTATCTCGCGGCGTTGCCGGTCGAAACCCAGGCCGAGCTCTACCGCAACGGCCCCGACGTGACGTTCGCCGCCGGCCTGTTCCCGATTCAGCCTGCCGAGGCCACCGACAGCGGATTCCGCGTGGACGGGCGGTGGAAGTTCGCCAGCGGCTGCATGGGCGCCGACATCCTCGGGGTCGGTATCCCCGGGGACTCGTCGACTGGGGGCAAGCCGCGCACGGCACTGCTCAGCCCCGATCAGGTCGAGATCGTGCAGGAATGGGACGTCGTCGGGATGCGGGGTACCGGATCGTTCGATCTGGTCGTCCGCGACACCGAGGTGCCGCGCGAGTGGACCTTCATCCGCGGCGGCGAGGCCACTGTGGACGAACCGCTCTACCGGTATCCGGTCATCGCATACGCCGCGCAGGTGCTGGCCGTCGTCGGCTCGGGCGTCGCACGGGCCGCGCTCGATCACGCCGAACAGGTCGGCGGCGGCTATGCCGGGGTGACCGGAGCCCCGAAACTCGCCGACCGGCCGCACTACCGGACCCGGGTCGCCTCGGCCGAGGCGGAACTCCGCTCGGCGAGGGCGTGGTTCTACGACCTCAGCCACGAGGTGTGGGAAACGGTCGTGGCAGGTGACCCGGCCACCGACGAGCAGAACGCCCACCTGCGGCTGGCCTCGGCGCACCTGGCGAAGACCGCCTCTGATGTCGTCGGTGACCTCGTGGAGATCTCCGGAACGGCACCGATCAACCGGAGCCACCCGCTGCAGCGACTGCTCGGTGACGCGCTCGTGCCGAAGCAGCACGCGTTCCTCGGCCCCGCCATGTACGACTCCGCCGGGGCGGTCCTGATGGGGCTGGACCCCACGACTCCCGGTTTTCAGTGACAGGTGCCGCGACGTCCGTCAGCGACACCGTGAACCCCGTGACGGCAAGGAGGCCGGCGTGACCGCACAACCGCTTCGCGTGCTCTTCTGCATCGGAATCAACCAGAACTTCTTCGATCTTCCCTCCGGCGGCATCGCGCCCGGCGACGTCTGGAAAGCGTTCGTGTCCATGATGGACGGTATCAAGGAGATGCCGGGCGTCGACTTCATCGGTGATATGGACGACGACTCGCACCTGGTCGGTCCGTCGGATGGCTGGCCGTGGACCTGCTACATCCTGGCCGACGTCGACTCCCAGGACACGGTCAAGGCCGCCTGCAACCTGTTCCGCACGACCCCGGTCGGCGACGGCGACGCGAAACTCTGGCGGTTCGCCAAGGTCGAGGCGCGGATGGGCCGTGCGCTCACGGTCCGCGACGACGTCACGCTCCCCGAATGACATTACGGAGAAGCCCGGATGAACCAGTACATCGATGACACAGCGCCCGCGGACCTGGTGGCAGCGGACCGCGTGGCCGGCCGGCTCTACACCGATCCCGACATCTTCGAACGCGAGATGGCGGCCATCTTCGAAACCACGTGGGTGTGGGTCGCCCACGAGAGCGAACTGGCGACGCCGGGGAGCTTCAAGTCGACCTACGTCGGCAGGCAGCCGGTGATCGTCACCCGTGACCGCAAGAACAACCTGCACACGATGCTCAACCGGTGCCGCCACCGCGGCGCGAGCGTGTGCGAGAAGCCGCAGGGCCGTGCGAACGGGTTCACCTGCCCGTATCACGCGTGGTCGTACGGCCTCGACGGCACACTGCGCGGCATTCCGTACCCCGACGGCTACGAAGGCGTCGTCGAGAAGCGTGACCTGTCGCTGCGGAAGCTGCGCACCGAGAGCTACGGCGGCATGGTCTTCGCGACCTTCGCGGAGGACGTCGAGCCGCTCGCCGACTTCCTCGGCGACGCGAAGCTGTGGATCGACCGGTTCATGAAGCAGGGTGGCGGTTACCCGATCAAGGTTCTCGGCAAGCACCAGTTCCGATTCAAGGGGAACTGGAAGATCCAGCTCGAGAACACGACGGACGGTTACCACTTCCCGATCGTGCACCGGTCCTGGATGGCGTCGGTCGATGCCGAAACGGCGGACATGATGTCGTTCATGACCGACCCCGATGCGATCACCCACGACCTTGGTAACGGCCACAGTGTCATGCAGATGGTGCCGGAACACGCCGACCTCGACGTCGACGACGGCAGCGAGCCGTTGCAGGGCAGGTTCGACGACCTCGCGGCGGAACTGTCGAAATCCTTCTCCGATACGGAGGTACGCCGACTGCTGCGTGCGATGCACGGCACCGGATTCAACCTCAACCTGTTCCCGAACGTGGCGATGTCGTCCGCGTTCTTTCGGGTGCTGCGGCCCGTCGCGGTCGACGAGACGGTGATCGAGCACATCGCGATCGGCCCCGACGGACCGTCCGAACTGGACCCGCTGAACCGTGAGCGACTGCGGATCCACGAACACTTCCAGGGGCCGTTCGGGTTCGGCACGCCGGACGACGCCGAAGGCTGGGACCGGGTTCAGCGTGGCGCGCGGGCCGAACCGGCGATGCCGATCCTGGTCAACCGCGGCAGCGCGCGGGAGAAGACGAGTGCAGAGGGATGGCCGACGTCGCACGTGACCGACGAGACCGGCATGCGCGCGGCGTACAACCAGTGGAAGCGGATGATGCGCGATGACTGAAGCCACCACAGCGCCGGCCGTGGCCGAGCCGGTGAGCACGACCGACGCGAGGGTCGCCAGGGCGATCGACCTCGTGTGGCGCGAGGCCGAGCTGCTCGACCGCGCCGATTACGTCGGGTGGAACGAGCTGTTCACCGGCGACGGGTTCTACGTGGTGCCGATCGATCCGGACACCGACGATTTCGAGAACACGCTCAACATGGTCTACGACGACGCCCGTATGCGGGAGCTGCGGGTGGGGCGGATGACCGAGGGCTACGCCATCGCCGCGGTCGACGCCGCCCGCACGGTACGCACGGTGTCGCGATTCGTGCCGGAGTCGGTATCGGACACCGAGGTGGTGCTGCGCTCGGCGCAGGTGCTGATCGCCTACAAGCGACGGCGGCACGACATCTGGGCCGCCGACCTGACGCACCGGGTCCGCCTGGCCGCCGACGGCCCGGCCGGTGACCGGATCGCGCTGAAGATCGTCCGGCTGGTCGACAGCGAGGACGCGGTGCCCGCGGCGGGGTTCCTGCTGTGAGCGCGGCACAGACCGCGGTCGTGACCGGCGGTGGAGCGGGACTCGGCGAGGCGATCGCGCGTCGGCTGCACGAACACGGATACCGCGTCGCGATCGCCGACGTGGACGGCTACGCCGCCGATGCGGTGGCGGGACAGCTCGACCGCTCCGGGCACACGGCGAAGGGGTACGGCGTGGACGTACGGGGCCGGGCCGCGTTGGAGGACCTGCTCTCTCGGGTGCTCGCGGACTTCGGCGGCGCGCACGTGCTCGTGAACAATGCGGCGCGCACCCGGGCGACGCCGTTGCTCGAGATCACCGCCGAGGAGCTCGACGACGTCCTGGCGGTCAACGTCGCGGGAACGTTCCAGGCGTGCCAGATCTTCGGGGCGCACTTCGCCGAACAGGGATACGGCCGCATCGTGAACATGGCATCGCTGGCCGGTCAGAACGGCGGGACGGCCACCGGGGGTCATTACGCCTCGTCCAAGGGCGCCATCCTGTCGGCGACCAAGGTGTTCGCCCGCGAACTCGCTCCCCGCGGCGTGACCGTCAACGCGGTGTCGCCGGGACCGCAGGACAGCCCGATGGTGCGGTCGATCGTCGGTGAGGAGAACCTCGAGTCGTTCGCGTCGGCGATCCCGGTGGGCCGGCTCGGTGATCCGGCGTTCATCGGCGACACGGTCGCCCTGCTCGCGTCTCCGGGGGCCGCCTCGGTGACCGGAGCGTGTTGGGACGTCAACGGTGGTCTGTATCTGCGCTGATGCCCGGAGGGCGGGAACGGAAGTGAGCATGGCGATGCACAGGATCCCCGTACGAGTGGCGGACGTCGTCGACGAGACGGCCGACATCCGCAGTCTGCGGTTGACCAGGACCGACGGCGCGGAGTTCCCGGCGTACGAGGCGGGCGCGCACGTCGACGTCGTCGGCCCGACGGGGCTGACCCGGCAGTACTCGCTGTGTGGCAGGCCGAGTGACCGATCGTCACTGCACATCGCCGTCAAGCGGGAGCCGGATTCGCGCGGTGGTTCCCAGGCGCTGCACACCGTCTCGGTAGGCGACTCCCTGGAGGTCGGGCAGCCGCGGAACCTGCTGACGCTCGCCCCGGACGCCGACCGGCACCTGCTCGTCGCTGGCGGCATCGGTGTCACACCACTGCTGGGCATGGCCTACGAACTGGCCGCCAGGGGAGCGGAGTTCGAACTCCACTACTTCGCGCGCTCCAGAGAGGAGGCCGCGTTCGTCGACCACCTCGAGAGTGTCACCGAGTTCCGGGGCCGGGTCCACCTGCGGTTCGGTACCCCGCGGGACAAGTTTCCCGCGGTGCTGGCGGATCTGGTGCCGGAGCTGACGCCGGGGAGTCACGTCTACACGTGCGGGCCGGAAGGGTTCATGACCGAGGTGGTGACGGCCTGCGCCCCGGTGGTGGGCGAACAGCGGGTCCACATCGAACACTTCGTCGCCGCCGCGGACGAGGCGGGCGAGGACGATGCCTTCACCGTGGAACTGGACACGGGGGAGACGTTCGAGATCCCGGCGGGGCAGTCGATCCTCAGCGTGCTCGGCGAGAACGGCATCGAGGTGTTCAAATCCTGCGAGGAAGGGATCTGCGGATCGTGCGTGTCCGGCGTGCTGGCAGGCACCCCGGATCATCGGGACCGGTGCCTGTCGGCGGCCGACCGATCGGCGGGCGACCAGATGGCACTGTGCGTCTCGCGCGCGCTCACCGACAAGCTCGTCATCGAGCTCTACTGACCGGCGTCCCGGCCTGCGGGGCGCCCGGTGGTCTGTGCCGCTAGCGCCGCGGGGACCAGTACCGCATCAGCACCGACAGGACGGTCGACACCTCGAATCCGGTGATGCCGGGGTGCCTGCCGAGGTCGTCGGACAGGAACGTCGCGAGGTCGTCCTCGTGGTGGAACAGCCCGTGGTGGAGGACCGAGGACGTCCCGGCCACGGTGGTCACGTAGCGCGCGGACTCGTGGCCTGCCAGGGCGGTGGCGACGCTGCGCATCGACGCCGGTGACGTGGCCAGGGAGACGACGGCCTCGAGCGGGTAGCCCAGCAACGCCGGCTCGATCTCGACACGTGGTTGCACGAGCCCGCGGTCGAGCACCGATTGGGTCGTGCGATACGCCGTGGACGCGCTCCTGCCGAGCTCGCGGGCGATCTCGGCGGCACTCGCTCTGCCGTTGCGGTGCAGTACCGCGGCGACGGCACGTTCGTCGTCGTCCATCGGCACCGGGGCGTCGGGCGGTGCGCCGTGCCGGTGCGCGGCGAGTGTCTCCTCCTGCTGCGGTGTCAGCCGGTGCAGGCGCCACCGCGACCCGGAGACGTACCGGTGCAGACCGAGCTCCGAGTGTGTCGTGAGGATGCCTGCGATCGACGGCAAAGTCGTGGCCAGCAGCTCCGCGGCGTCCGCGCGCCGGCGGGGGTGGAGGATGCAGTAGACGTCGGCGCGGCCCGTGGTCGACGCGACGAACTGTGCCTCGGGCAGGTCCGCGACGGCCGTGGCGACCTCGCGTGCGTGTCCCGGCGCCGTGGAGATCCACACGTGGTGCGGGGTGGCGCCGTCTAGCCACCAGGGGATCTGGCCGACGATGCGGAGCCCGTAGTGCTCGCGCAGTCTCGTCAACCGCCTGCTGACGGTGCCCGTCGAGATCCCGAGCGTCGTCGCAAGCACCTGCAAGCTCACCCGTGGCGCCAGCTGCAGCGCCGCGACGAGGTCGAGGTCTTCGGGGTCGAGGGTCTCCGCCAGCATGTCCTGTTTCTAGCACGAGCGCTCTGTGTGAACGATCAGAGTCATGTATGGATCCATATTGACAGATTCACCTCATCAGGTGAAGGTATGCGGTCATATTGTTCTGTTGATCGGAGGTTAGTCCGATGACCGCAACGCTCCTCGTCCGCGACGCCCACGTGCTCGATCCGGAGCAGGGGGAGTACCGGCGAGCCGACCTACGGTGCGAGAACGGCCGGGTGGTCGAGGTCGACGACCGCATCCGCCCGGCGTCCGACATCCCGGTGCTCGACGTCCACGGCGGACACGTGCTGCCGGGCCTGATCGACTGCCACGTGCACGTCCTCGCCTTCAGCGGCAACCTCACCGTGGTCGCCGACGCGCCGCCGACCTATGTCACGGCCGGAGCCGTCCGCAACATGGGTGCGATGCTCGACCGCGGGTTCACGACCGTGCGCGACACCGGCGGCGCGGATTTCGGCCTGGCACGGGCTCGGGAAGAGGGACTCATCCGCGGGCCACGACTGTTCTACGGCGGCAAGGCCCTGAGCCAGACGGGCGGGCACGGTGACAAGCGGACCGTCGAGCAGAACCACGTCGACGGGCACCCGTGCTGCTCCGGAACCGGCCGGGTCGTCGACGGCGCGGACGAGGTGCGCAAGGCCGTCCGGGAGGAGCTGCGGCGCGGTGCCCACCACTTGAAGCTGCACGCCTCGGGCGGGGTGTCGTCACTGGGGGACAGGATCGGCTCGACGCAGTACTCGATGGACGAGCTGCGCGCGGCCGTCGACGAGGCCGAGGCGGCGGGCCGCTACGTCACCGTGCACGCCTACCCGCCGTACGCCATCAACCGTGCGCTCGAGGCGGGTGTCCACTGCGTCGAACACGGTAACCTGCTCGACGACCGCACGGTGGAGCTGCTGCTCGAACGTGATGCGTTCCTCGTCCCCACGCTCGTGACCTACTTCGCGCTGCGCGAGGAGGGCCGGGACCACGGGTTGCCGCAGGCCAGCTGGGAGAAGGTCGGCGAAGTGCTCGACAACGGCCTCGGCGCGCTGGAGACGGCCTCACGGGCGGGCGTGCGGCTGGCCTACGGCTCCGACCTGCTCGGCGGGATGCAGCGGAGGCAGAACGAGGAGTTCCGCATCAGGGCGCAGGTACAGCGCCCGCTCGACGTCATCCGGGCGGCGACGACCAACGCGGCGGCGCTCGTCGGCATGCGAGGTGAGCTCGGCACGCTCGCGCCGGGGGCGCACGCCGACCTGGTCGTCCTCGACGAGGACCCGCTCGCCGACGTCACCGTGCTGGCCGACCCCGGCAACATCCGCACGGTCGTGCAGGGCGCTCGCGTGGTGAGGAGTGAGCCATGAGGGATGCGCTGATTCTCGGCTCGATCTGTGCCTACGTCGCCGCGATGGTCGCGATCGGCTTCTGGGCGGCGAGGAAGATCAAGAACAATCACGACTTCATGCTGGCCGGACAGCGGCTCGGCAGGCTCGTGCTGATGGGCACGCTGCTGGCCACCTGGACGGGCGCGGGCACGATCATGGGGCGGGCGTCGTTCTCGTACACCTACGGGCCGCTCGCGAGCATCTTCTACAGCATCGGCGCTCCGCTGGGCATCCTGATCATGTACCTGTTCCTCGCCAAGCGCGTCCGCGAGCACAGCAAGTACACGGTTCCCGAGCTCATGCAGCAACGCTACGGACCGTCCGTCCGGATCGTCACCGCCGTGGCGATCGTGATCGCCTACAGCGCGATCGTCTCCGAACAGGTGCGCGGCCTCGGTTACATCCTGCACCTCACGACGGGCTTCCCCGAGGGCGTCGCGAAGATCGTGGGGCTCGTAGTGGTCGTGTTCCTCGCGTTCAGTGGCGGGCTGATCTCGGTGGCCTACACCGACGCGCTGAGCGCGCTGCTCATCACCATCGGCCTGGTCGGGGCGTTCATCTTCGTGCTCGTGACGCTCGGCGGCTTCGGCGGCCTGGCCGAGCGGCTCCCCGAGGACCACATGACGTGGAGCGGCGGACTGACCCCGATCCAGATGCTGGGGTACGTGCTGCCGACGCTGTTGCTGATTCTGGGCGACCAGAACATGTACCAGCGGTTCAGTGCCGCACAGAGCCCGGAAGTGGCGAAACGATCGACCGTCGGATTCCTGGCAGGTGACCTGCTGTTCTACGGGGCGGTCATCGTCATCTCCTCGGGTGCGGCGGTGCTGCTCCCTGCGATCCAACCGGACACCGCGGTGCTGCGGCTCTCGACCGACTCGTTGCCGGTGGCGCTCGGGGCGATCATGCTCATGGCCGCGACCGCGTTCATCATCACGACCGCCAACTCGTACCTGTTGTCGTCCGCGGGGAACCTGGTCCGTGACATCTACGGTTCGCTGTCGAAGAAGGAACGTGGTTCCCGCAGGGAGCTGTTGCTGACGAGGATGACGATCGTGTTGCTCGGCGCGGCGGCGTTCGTGATCGGCGAGTTCTTCCCCGGGGTGCTGGAGATCCAGGTGTTCGCGTACACCATGTACGGCGCGGTCGTGACGCCGTCCCTGCTCGCGACATTCCTGTGGCGGCGGGCGACCGCCGTCGGATGTATCGCGTCGATGATCACCGGCATCGTGGCGACCGTCGGATGGGAGTTCGGCCTCGACAAGCCCTTCGACTGGAACAGTGTGCTCGTCGCCCTGCCACTGGCCGTACTGGCACTCGTCGTCGGCAGCCTGCTGACCACTCCGCGTGCACCGGCCGAACAGTCGGTCCCCGCATGAGCGGGTGAGCCGCTGCCGCGACGGCCGGTCTCCGCCGCCGTCGGCCCTGGGCGGCCGGCGGCGGAGGCCGGCATGTGCCGGCTCGGCGAACCGCTCACGACGGCAAGTAGGTCTCCAGGTGGTGGGTACGGGCGACGAGGGCACGGAGGTCGTCGAGGCCTCCGCGGATCAGCCCCGCGGCTCGTGCCTGGACGAGCACGTTGCCGGTGGCCGTCGCCTCGACCGGGCCCGCGACGACCGGGCGGCCCGTGCGCTCGGCGGTGAGCCGGCACAGCAGGGTGTTGCGGCATCCTCCGCCGACCATGTGCACGACCGGTACGGAGCGCCCCGTCAGCTTCTCCGCCGTGGTGATCGTCCGGGCGTAGGCCTCGGCAAGGCTTTCCAGGATGCACCGCACGAACTCGGGCCGGGTTCCGGGGACGGGCAGGTCGTGTTCGGACAGCCACGCCGCAATCCGCGCGGGCATGTCGCCGGGCGGCAGGAATCGCTCGTCGTCGGTGTCGAACACCGGCACGCGCCCCGGTGGCACGTCGGCCGCCTGCGCGAGCAGCGTGGACAGGTCGACGTCCGGATCGTTGCCGCGCCAGTGCGCCACGGACTCGCTCAGCAGCCACAGTCCCGTGACGTTGTGCAGATACCTGATCCGGCCGTCGACGCCGAGCTCGTTGGTGAACCCGGCCGCGCGCGACTCCTCCGACAGGACCGGCTCGGCCAACTCGACACCCACCAGCGACCAGGTGCCGCACGAGATGTAGGCGAACGACTCCTCGGCCGCGGGTACGGCCGCCACCGCCGACGCCGTGTCGTGCGAACCGACCGCGGTGACGCGGGTCCGGTGTCCGCCCCGTACCTCGGTCTCGCCGATCGAGTCGCCGGGCGACACCAGGGGAGGTAGCAGGGAACGGTCGATGCCGAGCTGCTCCGGCAGCGCCCGGTTCCACGCTTCGCCGCCGGGCTCGAGCAGCCCGGTGGTCGACGCGTTGGTGCGTTCGGCGACCTGCACTCCCGTCAGCCAGTAGGCCAGCAGATCCGGCAGCAGCAGCATCCGGTCCGCGACGTCGAGCAGTCCCGTGCGCCGGTCAGCGGCGAGCTGGAACAGCGTGTTGAACGGCAGATGCTGCAGCCCGTTGTGCCGGTACAGCTCCTCGGGACCGACGACCGCGTGCACGTCCCGCACCCCGTTGGCGGTCCGCGGGTCGCGATAGTGGTACGGAACGCCGAGCAGCGTGCCCGCGCGCAGCAGGCCGTAGTCGACGGCCCACGAGTCGATGCCGACGCTCAGCAGGCCGGGCGCCCGGATCGCGGCCTCGGCGACTCCTTCCCGCAGCCGCCGGTAGAGCTCGAGGATGTTCCAGTGCAGCCCGTCGGGCGTGCGCACCGGTTCGTTCTCGAACCGGTTGACGGTCTCCAGCCGCAGCTCGTGCTCGCCGACGTGGCCGAGCATGACGCGCCCGCCCGACGCGCCCAGGTCGACCGCGGCGACGCTCCCGTGGGCAGTGCTCACCGACCCCTCCTCACCGCAGGAACGCCGCGGCCACGCCCGCGTCCACGGGCACGTGCAACCCCGTCGTGTGGCTCAGGTCGCCACCGGTGAGCGCGAACACCGCGTTGGCCACGTGCTCGGGCAGCACCTCCCGCTTGAGCAGCGTTCGCTGTGCGTAGAACGCGCCTAGCTCGGACTCCGCGACGCCGTAGACCTTCGCTCGCTCGGCACCCCAGCCGCCCGCGAAGATGCCCGAGCCGCGCACCACCCCGTCGGGGTTGACGCCGTTGACCCGGATGCCGTGCTCGCCCAGTTCGGCGGCCAGCAGCCGCACCTGATGCGCCTGGTCGGCCTTCGTCGCCGAGTAGGCGATGTTGTTCGGCCCCGCGACCACGCTGTTCTTCGACACGACGTAGACGAGGTCGCCGCCGAGTCCCTGCGCGAGGAAGACCTCCGCGGCGGCGCGGCTGACCAGGAACGAGCCCTTCGCCATCACATCGTGCTGCCGATCCCAGTCCTCCGCGGTGGTGTCCAGCAGCGGCTTCGAC
Organism: Prauserella salsuginis; assembly: GCF_024648885.1. GTDB lineage: Bacteria > Actinomycetota > Actinomycetes > Mycobacteriales > Pseudonocardiaceae > Prauserella > Prauserella salsuginis. The sequence continues at coordinate 354,698 of NZ_JANBBF010000012.1, forward strand.
AAGGACATCCCGGCGTTGTTGACCACCAGGTCCAGCCCGCCGAACGCCAGCACGGCCTCCCGTACGGCCTCGGCCACGCCCGCCTCGTCGCTGACGTCGGCGCGCACCCCGATCGCCACGTCCAGAGACCCGAGTTCGGCGGCGGCCGCTGCGGCCTTGTCGGCGTCGAGGTCGGCGACCACCACGGTGGCACCTTCCGCGGCGAGCCGCTGCGCCGTGGCCTTGCCGATGCCCGACGCCGCGCCGGTCACGAGTGCGACGCGCGTCGCCAGCGGCTTCGGAGCGGGACGCCTGCGCAGCTTCGCCTCTTCGAGCTCCCAGTACTCGATGCGGAACTTCTCGGACTCGTCGATGGGCCGGTAGCTGGAGACGGCCTCGGCGCCACGCATCACGTTGATTGCGTTGACGTAGAACTCGCCCGCCACTCGGGCGGTCTGCTTGTCGCCGCCGTAGCTGAACATGCCGACCCCGGGTACGAGCACGATCGCCGGGTCGGCCCCGCGCATCGGCGGCGAGTCCGCGGTGGCGTGCCGGTGGTAGTAGCCGGCGTAGTCCTCGCGATACCGGGCGTGCAGCTCGCGCAGTCGCTGCGCCGACTCCTCGACCGTGGCGGTCGCGGGCAAGTCGAGCACGAGCGGCTTGACCTTGGTGCGAAGGAAGTGGTCCGGACAGCTGGTGCCGAGCTCGGCGAGCCGCGGATGCTCGGCCCGCGACAGGAAATCGAGCACCTCGGGGCTGTCGGTGAAATGGCCGACCTGCCGCCGGTCCGTGCTCGCCAGGCCGCGAATGATCGGCGCGAGCGCGGCCGCCTTCGCACGGCGCTGCGCCTCGGGCAGCGGTTCGCGGCCGTCGAGCACCGCACCGAACGGTTCAGGCCTGCCGTGCTCGGCGATGTAGGCCGCGGCCGTGTCGATCATCCACAGCGAGTTCCGTTCGCACTCCTCGCTGGTGTCGCCCCACGCCGTGATGCCGTGACCGCCGAGGACCACGCCGACCGCGTCGGGGTGATCCCGCTTGATGTCGGCGATGTCCTGCCCGAGCTGCCAGCCGGGGCGGCGCCACGGCACCCAGACGACCGCACCGCCGAAGATCTTCTCCGTCAGCGCGGGGCCGTCGACGGCCGTGGCGATCGCGATACCGCTGTCGGGGTGGAGGTGGTCGACGTGGCAGGCGTCGACGAGACCGTGCATGGCGGTGTCGATCGACGGGGCCGCGCCGCCCTTGCCGTGCAGCGTGTAGTCGAAGGCCGCGACCATCTCGTCCTCGCGGTCGAGCCCGGGGTAGACCGAGCGCAGTGCCTGCAGCCGGTCCAGCCGCAGCACTGCCAGGCCCGGTTCGGTGAGGGTGCCGAGATCCCCGCCGGATCCCTTGACCCACAACAGGTCCACGGCCTCGCCGGTGACCGGGTCGACATCCGTGCCCTTCGCGGAGGCGTTGCCGCCCGCGAAGTTGGTGTTCTTCGGGTCGGACCCGAGGCGGTTACTGCGCGCCAGCAGGTCGGCGACGACGGAATCTGCTGTGGTCACGGTGTTCTCCTTCGTTGTGCGACCGTCGCTCATGCGCCCCAGCCCGCCTGGGTGCCGCCGACCCGCTCCTCGGCGAGGCGGCGCCCGTGTCCCGACTCGGCGTACGCGCGCATCGGATCGGCGGGCAGGCCGCGGGATTCGCGCCACGCGGCCAGATCGCCGCGCACATCGGTCTGGAACGCGTCCATGAGCACCTCGTTGGCGGCGAGCACGTCGTGTTCCGCCTGCGCCTTCGCCAATGCCGCGTGGTCGACCAGCAGCGCCCGCGCCGTCATCTCCTGCACGTTGAGGACCGAGCGGATCTGCCCCGGGATCTTCTCCTCGACGTTGTGGCACTGGTCGAGCATGAAGCGCACCGGCGAATCCTCGGCGAGCCCGCCGCCCGCGACGACCTCGTGCAGGATGCGGAACAGCTGGAAGGGATCGGCCGCGCCGACGATCAGGTCGTCGTCGGCGTAGAACCGGGAGTTGAAGTCGAACGAACCCAGTCTGCCGAGCCGCAGCAGCTGCATGACGATGAACTCGACGTTCGTGCCCGGCGCGTGATGCCCGGTGTCCAAACACACCAGTGCCCGGTCACCGAGAGCGCTCACCTGGGCCAGCGAGGTTCCCCAGTCCGGCACGTCGGTGTGGTAGAAGGCCGGTTCGAAGAATTTGTACTCGAGCACGAGCCGTTGGTGGTCGGCGAGCCGTTCGTAGATGGTGGCCAGTGATTCGGCGAGGCGGTCCTGCCTGGCGCGCAGGGAATCCTGTCCCGGGTAGTTGGTGCCGTCGGCCAGCCAGATCTTCAGATCCGTCGACCCGGTCGCGTGCATGATGTCGAGGCACCGGAAGTGCGCGTCGATCGCCTGCTGCCGGATCCGTGCGTCGGAATGGGTCAGGCTGCCGAACTTGTAGTCCTCGTCCTGGAACGTGTTCGAGTTGATCGTGCCGAGCTCGACCCCGCGCTCGCGGGCATATCGCCCGAGCGCCGCGTAGTCGTCGACGGTGTCCCACGGAATGTGCAGCGCGACGGCCGGGGCGAGGCCGGTCAGCTCGTGGACCGTGGCGGCGTCGGCGATCTTCTCCTCGGGGGTGCGAGGGGTCCCCGGGGTGCTGAACACCTTGAACCTGGTACCGGAGTTGCCGAACGCCCAGCTGGGCAGTTCGATGGCCTGCCGGGCGAGTGTCTCGGTGATGTCGGCGAAGCGGGGCATTACACGCCATTCCCTTCCTGCGGGCGAGCGGTACGGGACAACTGGTCCTCGAGGTGGAAGACCTCGTCGAGCGAGACCGCGGTCCGGTCGGGGCGGCCGTCGCCGACGAAGAACTCGCTCATCTCCGCCTCCCACCGCGCGGCGACCTCCGATCGCGCCAGGTAGGCGTCCGAGCGCTCCACCGATTCGGTCTCGTAGTAGCCGATGAGCAGGCCGTCCTCGCGGAGGAAGAGCGAATAGTTGCGCCTGCCGGACGCTTCGATCTCCCGGAGCATCTCGGGCCACACTGCTGCGTGCCTGCGGCGGTACTCGTCGATCCGCTCGGGTGCGACCTGCAGTTGGAAACAGACCCTGATCACGAGCGCACCGCCAGGTCGTCCTCGCCCTCCGGCGACGTGCCGTACCGCTCCCTCTCGATGTCCTGCAGCGTTCGGCCCTGCGTGTTCGGTGCGCCGATCGTGCCCACGAGCAGTGCGACGGCCAGCAGCGCCAGGATGATCACGCCGACACCCTGGAGGCCGAGCTGCGTGAGCATCACCGGGAACCACACACTCAGCAGGCCGACGACGATCCGTGCGGACAGGAACAGCACGCCCTGGGCACTCGCGCGATACTGCGTGGCGAACAGCTCGCTCGTCCACAACCCGTAGAACGCCTGCGCGCCGATACCGGACGAGATACCCCAGCCGATCGCGAAGAACAGCAGTGTGGCGGTTCCCGGCGGTGCGTAGATCAGTGCGGCCCACGCGACGATGCCGAGCAGCGCGCCGGAGAAGTACAGCCAGCGCCTGCTCACCCGGTCGGCGAGGAGCATGAATCCGAGGTAGGTCGTCAGGCTCGTGCAGCCCCAGACCACGACCTGCAGGAGGTACTGCTGGGTGACCTCCGTGAAGCCGGCGGCGTCGTACACCCGCGGCTGGAAGATGCCCGCCTGGCCGGCGACCGCGTTCCACAATGCGTAGACACCGAACAGGAACAGCAGCGCGGTGAGGTTGACGCGTTTGGTCAGCAGTCCGCGCAGGCTGGACAGGAACGTGACCTGCTTGCCGGAGGTGGTGCGGTTCGTCCAGATCGTGGATTCGGCGAGGCCCCGTCGTACCCACCAGGTCACCGCGGCGACCACGAACAGGTGCGCGAAGATCAGCCTGCTGCCGAGCAATCCGAGCGGAACGAGGGCTGCGGCCAGCAGATAGCCGACCATGGGGCCGAGCGACCACGCCAGTTGCGCGGTGCCGACGTGCGCGGCTCTGCGGTCGGCCGGCGCCTCTTCCGCGATGTATGTCCACGAGGCCGTGACACCGGCGCCGACCGCGATACCGGTCAGCACGAATGCGATGAGCAGCATCGCGAACGACGCGGCGAAGACGGCCAGCAGCGACCCGAGCATGAACAACAGCAGGTCGTAGGTGTAGATGAACTTCCTGCCGTAGCGGTCGCACAGCGGACCGCCGATGGCCGCGCCCGCCGCGGCGCCGAAGGCGTTGGCGCTGAGCGAGGCGAGCAGGCCGACGGCCAGGTCGTCGAGCCCGAAGTGCTCCTGCCACAGGCTCAGGCTCGTGGCGATCGCGATGATCGAGCCCGCCTCGATGTAGTTGGACATGGCCACGGCGATCGTCGCTCGCCAGCCTGTCGTGTGTCGTGCGCCTACTCGGACCGTCATTGGTCCTCCCGCTTCAGCCGCCGTTGGTTGAATCGTTTCAAAAACTGTAGGGGACCACGACCGTGTGAACAAGGCCCGAATTCGGAGGGGAGCGACGGGCGGTCAGCGGCGGGCGAGACTGGAGCGCCGCACGACCAGTTCGGGGGTGAATTCCACGTTCTCGTGGACGTGCTGTTCGTCGCCCGCGATCTCGCGGACCAGCAGTTCCGTGGCCGTGGCGCCCATCTGGGCCGCGGGCTGGCGAACGGAGGTGAGTGGTACCGCAGCGGCGGCCGCGAAGTCGATGTCGTCGTAGCCGACGAGTGCGATGTCGTCGGGTACGGCGACCCGCGCCGCGACGAGAGTCTGGAGCACGCCGAGTGCGATGAGGTCGTTGGCGCAGAACACGCCCGTGGGGCGTGGGTTCAGTCCGAGCAGGCGGGAACCGGCGTCCCGGCCGGCGTCGACGTCCAGGCGTTCGGTCTCGATGACGGTGACGGCGTCGTGGTCGACGCCGGCGTCGTCGCACGCCTGGAGGGCGCCGGTGCGGCGGTCGAGGCACTGCGGCAGCGACATCGGCCCGCTGACGTAGGCGATGTCGCGGTGGCCCTGTTCGAGCAGGTGGCCGACGGCGAGCCTGCCCCCGGTGACGTCGTCGACCGACACCGAGCACGCCTCGTCGCCGGAGGCGACGCGGTCGAGGAAGACGTACGGGATTCCGTGTCTGCGCAGTACGGACAGCGACGTCGTCGAACTGTCGGTCGGGGTCACGAGCGCGCCGCGGACCCGTTGCTCGGCGAACAGGCCGAGGTAGAACTCCTCCGCGGTGAGCTCCTGGGAGCTGTCGCAGAGCATGACGCCGAGCCCGTCGGCGCGGGCGGCCTGCTCGGCACCGTGTGCCATGCCGACGAAGAACGGATTGCGCATGTCCAGCACGAGCAGGCCCAGCATGCGGCTGTGGCCGGCACGCAGCTGACGGGCCGATTCGCTGCGTACGTAACCGAGCTTCTCGACGGCCCGCATCACCCGCGCGTGCGTGTCGGCGGAGAGCAGTTCCGGGTGGTTCAGCGCGTTGGAAACCGTGGCCACCGACACGTCGGCTGCGCGGGCGACATCCTTGATGCTCACCCCGCGGGAGCGGCTATCGGGTCGGTCCGCCACCCCGACTCCCGTCTGCAGTGCCGCCGTCGCGGCGGTGCGTACCGGTGAATCCTTTCATGATCGGACCATAACCCACTTGAATCGTTTTCATGGTGCTGCCGCGCCGGACCAGTGCCGGGCCGACACGGCGTGCCGTGCCGGAGAGGACACCGCGGGCCGGTGGTCGCTCATCCGGTACGTCGGTGAGCGGCACCGGTCCGCGGGCAGGCCACTGTGGTGCGGCGGTACGAGGAGGCGCTGATGCCATCGGCCGGGAAGCTGGCGGGGTGCGCCAACGGCGTGCCGGTTTAGTCGGCGTGCCGGTCAGCCGGCCGCGGGTAGCCGGAGGCCGGTCTCCGAGTGGAAGGCGTGCACCTCGTCGGGACTGGTGATGGCGACCGTGACGGTCTCCCCGAGTTTCGGTGGCGTGCGCCCGTCGGCACGGACCACGAACCGTTCGGAGTGCTCGCCCACCCGGACGGTGCCGTGGACGTAGGCGTCCGCGCCGAGCTCCTCCACGAGCTCCACCGTCATCGCCGCGCCGTCCTCACCGGAACCGGCCAGCCGCAACGACTCCGGTCGCACACCCAGCGTCAGCGTGCCACCGGCCGCGGCGAGGGTGTCTCGCGACAGCGGCACGCTGAGACCGTCGAGGCGGGCACCGTCGTCGACCACGGTCACCGTTTTGAGGTTCATCGCGGGGGAGCCGATAAAACCGGCCACGAACGCGTTGGTCGGCCGTTCGTACAGGTTGCGCGGGGTGTCGCACTGCTGCAGCGTGCCGTCCTTGAGCACCGCCACACGATGCCCCATCGTCATCGCCTCGATCTGATCGTGGGTGACGTAGATCGTGGTGGTGCTGAGTCGATCCTGGAGTGAGGCGATGTTGGCGCGGGTCTCGACCCGCAGCTTCGCGTCCAGGTTGGAGAGCGGTTCGTCCATGAGGAACACCGACGGCTCCCGGACGATCGCCCTGCCCATGGCGACCCGTTGCCGCTGTCCGCCCGAAAGGGCCTTCGGCTTGCGGTCCAGGTACGCGGTGAGGTCGAGCAGCTCGGCCGCCTGCCGCACCCGGTCGGCGATGCTCGCCTTCGATTCCCCTTTGAGTTTGAGCGCGAAGCTCATGTTCTCCGCAACCGTCATGTGCGGGTACAAGGCGTAGGACTGGAACACCATGGCGATGTCGCGGTCCTTCGCGGGCGTATCGGTGATGTCCCTTTCGTCGATGTGGATGGCGCCCTCGTCGACGTCCTCGAGACCGGCCAGCATGCGCAACGCCGTGGACTTGCCGGAACCCGAAGGGCCGACCAGGACGAGGAACTCACCGTCGGCGACGGTCAGGTCGAGCCGGTCGACCGCGCGCACCGGGGGCGAACCGGGGTACAGCCGGGATGCATTCCGGTAGCTGACCTCTGCCATGGAAACCACCTTTCACCGTGGGCGCCGGACACCTTCGGCCGGACGCCGCGGAGATTGCCGTCCGGCCGCCGGTCGGCCGGACGTCGAAGGGCACCGTGCGGGCGATCATGCCGAGGCCAGACCCCGGACGGTGCCGAGCAGGATATGGGCCAGGTTGAACACGACCGCCCCGGCGGGCGCCGCTGCCGCCGCCTCCGTGGTCGACACGATGGTGACCAGCGGCGTGCCGGCCTCGGCGGCCGCGTCGACGGCACCGTCCGCGGCGGCCCGCACCGCGGGGTCGGCGGTCCCGCCGGGCCTGCCCATCGACACCGCGAGATCCGCGGGGCCGATCATCAGCGCGTCGACACCGTCTACGGCCACGATGTCACCGGCCGCCGCGCACGCCGACTCCGTCTCGAGCATCGGTATCACGAGCGTGGTCTCCGCCGCGTTCGCCAGATGCTCCACGGCCCCCGTGGCGCCGAACGAGCCGGCACGCGAGTACGTCGCGAACCCGCGCTCGCCCAGCGGGGGATACCGGGCCGCGGACACCGCGCGCCGGGCCTGCTCCGGCGTGTCGACGTGCGGCACGACCACGCCCTCCGCGCCGAGATCGAGGACGCGCAGCGTGAATGCCGGCTCGTCGTGGCCGACACGGATCAGCACGCCGATGCCCCGTGCCTGGGCCGCCTGGATGTGCTGCTGCAGCGGAACTAGGTCGGCGGGGCCGTGCTCGCAGTCGATGAGCACGAAATCCAGGCCGCCGATGCCGCACAGCTCGACGAGGTAGTCCGAGGGCATGCGCACCAGGCCGCCGCGCAGCCGATCACCGGCCGACAGTCGCCGCTTGAGTTCGGATTTCGCGGTCATCGCGCCACCATTCCCGCCGACAGGTCGATGTCTGCAGCGCACAGCCCGGGCATCGAGAGCATCGACACGAGCGCCGTGGCCACCTCCTGCTCGGTCACCATGCGGCCGAGTGCCGCCCGCGAGACGAACGCGGCCTCCGCCTCCTCGTAACTGGTGCCGGTCCGCTTGGCCTCGAGCCGGAAGTTGCGTTCCATCCGCGGCCCTGCGACCGGACCGGGGGAGAGCGAGTTGACGTTCACCCCCAGCGGGCCGACCTCCGCGGCGAGCGTGGTCGTGAGTCCCAGCACGGCCATCTTCGAGGCACAGTACGGAGTCCGCCGGACGAGCGGCCGTTTCCCGCTGACCGACGCGATGTTCACGATGTCACCGGATCCCCGCGCGAGCATGCCGGGCAGCAGCGCGCGGCACATCAGGTACGTGCCGTGCACGTTGCCGGCGAACACCTCCGACCACTCGGCCGGTTCGATGTCCGTCAGCGGTTTCACGGGGCCGGGCGTGCCCGCGTTGTTGACGAGGATTGACACGTCCTCGTCGGCGAGCTCGGCCGTCAACGCGGTCACCGAGTCCGGGTCGGCGACATCGACCGTGACGGCGCGTCCCGGCACCGCCAGTCCGGCCACGGTCTCCTCGACCTTCGCCGCCGTCCGGCCGGCGGCGATCACGCGGCAGCCGTTGTCGGCCAGCGCGGTGCACATCGCCCGGCCCAGTCCGGAACCGCCGCCGGTAATCAGCGCCGTCCTGCCCGACAGTACGTCCGTCATGTGCGCACCTCCGCCTGCGGAGCCCACGGCAGTGACGCACCGCCGTACTTCGCGGCACGCACGTCGCCGGAGCGGGCGTGTCCTTCGAACAGCTCGACGCGTGCGGCCCGGCCGCACACCTCGCCGAGCCGCGCGCTGGCGGCCGGATCGGTGACCTCCTGATACGTCACCGTCTTCAGATACTTGCCGACCCAGAGGCCGCCCGTGTAGCGGGCCGCACCCTTGGTGGGCAGCACGTGGTTCGTACCGCTGACCTTGTCGCCGTAGGACACGCACGTGCCCTCGCCGAGGAACAGGGCGCCGTACTGGTTCATCCGGTCCAACGCCTGCCGCGGGTTCTCGGTGAGGACCTGGACGTGTTCGCTGGCGTAGCCGTCCGCGACCTCGAACGCCTCGTCCAGCGAATCCACGACGACGATCTCGCCGTGATCGCGCCACGACGGTTCGGCGAAGTCGCGCGTGGGCATGCCGGGTAGCAGCCGCTCGACGTGTTCGAGCACCGCGTGGCCGAGGTCGGCCGACGTCGTGACGAGCACGGCGGGCGAGTCCGGCCCGTGTTCGGCCTGCGACAACAGATCCACCGCGACGACGAACGGATCCGCGGTCTCGTCGGCCACGATGAGGATCTCGGTGGGACCCGCGAACAGGTCGATACCGACCTCACCGAACAGCTGCCGTTTGGCCTCCGCCACGTAGGCGTTGCCCGGCCCCGCGATCAGATCGACCCGCGGCAGCGTCTCGGTGCCGACGGCGAGTGCGGCCATCGCCTGCACGCCGCCGAGCAGATAGATCTCGTCGGCGCCGGCCATGTGCATCGCCGCGACGGTCGCCGCGGGAACCTCGCCGCGGATGGGCGGAGTGCACGCCGCGACCCTGGGCACACCGGCGACCTTCGCGGTCACGATCGTCATGTGGGCCGACGCGGTCAGGGGATACCGGCCGCCCGGCACGTACGACCCGGCGGCCGCCACGGGCACGTGCCGCTGTCCGAGATGCACTCCGGGCAGCGTTTCGACCTCGATGTCGCGCATCGACTCGCGCTGGTGCCTGGCGAATCCGCGGACCTGCTCCTGGACGAACCGGATGTCCTCGATCACCTGCTCGGGGACGCCGGCGACGATCCGTTCAACCTCCTCGGCGGTCAGCCGGAACGAGTCCGGCGACCATCCGTCGAACCGCTCGGAGTACTCGCGGACGGCGGCGTCGCCGCGGTCGCGGATGTCGGCGATGATCGTCGAGACCCGCTCGGCGACGTCGGCGTCCTGCGTGGCGCCGGGCCGCTGACCTGCGGGCGCCTTCACGAGTTCGGGCATGGGTTTCCTTTCGGGATGCGGCAGCGGGTGAGCCAGTCGGTCAGGTGGTCGGCGACCTCGGCAGGCCGCTCGACGGGGAGCAGATGTCCGGCTCCCTGGACGGTGTGCAGTTCCGCGCCCGGCACGGCGCCGGCGATCCGGCGGTGGAACTCCGGCGGGCACAACGCGTCGGCCGTGCCGCACAGCACCAGGGTCGGAACGTCGACCTCGGCCAGCGATGCCGTGGCGTCGGTGCGGGTCGCCTGCGCGGCAAGCTGCCTGCGGAACGCCTCCGGTCCCACCCTTTCGGCCATCTCCGTGAACCGGCCGGCGTGCTGTGCGGGCGGTTCGGGTGCCGCGAACATCGTCGGCAGGATCGAATCACGGACGACGTCGGAAAAGCCGCCGCGGCGGGTCTGCGCGTCGAACGTCGCCCATCCGGCCCGTTGGGCCTTCGTCGGGGCGCCGGCATTCGTGGACATCGCTGCGAACGCCGTGACGCGCTCGGGTGCGCGCCGCAGCACCTCGAAGCCGACGATCGCGCCGAGGCTCAGTCCGACGAGGACGAACGGTTCGTCCGACGCGGCGAGTACCTCCTCGGCCATGCCGCCGATGCTCGGCGCCGTCGGGACGACGTCCGACACCCGCGGGCCGAAGGCGGCACGGACGTCGTCCCACAGCGCGGTGTCACAGAGCATCCCCGACACCGTGACGACGGGCGCGGCGGCCGTCATTCCCCGATCTTCCTCGGCACCAGCGCGTAGGGCGCGACGTAGCCGTTGTGGTCGATGGCGATTCCGGTGTCCGCGGCCGCCTTGGTGACCTCGTCGTCCCACTGCAGCCGGACCCGGCCGTCACCACCGTTGATGACGAGCAGCGACGCGGTCTCGTCGCCGACGTTGCGGATGGACCGCCATGCGCCCCGCGGCACGGAGAGCATGTCCCACGGGCCCAGTCGCACCGTGACCTGGTTGTCGGAGTCCTCGGAGTTGAGCGCGATCTCCCACTCGCCGTCCTTGGCGAGCAGGACCTGCGTCTCGTGGTGGCGGTGCCCGCGCATCCCACTGCCCGGCTCGGCCCGCAGCCACGCGACGTTGTGCCCGTGCGGGTTGTGGATCGGCGGCTCCTGGTCCCGGTCCTCGGTCATACCGTACCCGATGACCAGTGCCAGTTCCGCGCCGCCGCCGGGAAGCAGGCTGTCGAGGAACGCCGAGGAGGAGAACTCGAGGTCGTCGGGCGAGGCGATGCGCCTGCGCATCTCCTCCACGGAGTAGCTGCGCAGGTTCGCGATCTGCTCGGGCGACATCGGCCGGACGAGTTCGTCGTCGTCCGGCGGCTCGTCACCGGCCTCGGTGTCGATGAGGGCGCTCTCGGTCGTGAGGTAGAGCCCGTGGTCGGCCGCCTGCTGCAGCACCGAGGGGCCCCAGATGATGCCGCCGGTGTCGTCGTGGCCGAGCGTGGTGAACAGCCAGCCGTCGTCGGGGCCGATGTTGGTGAACCCGCGGAAGATCCACGTCGGCATCGAGGCGATGTCGCCTTCTCGCAGTACGAGTTCGCCGTCCTTGCCGTCGGCGCCCCATCGCAGGAGGAACTCCCCGCGGAAGCAGTAGAAGACCTCCGCCGTGAAGTGCAGGTGCAGGTTGTTGGTGATCCCGTTCGGCATCGCGGCGGCGCCGATGTTGTAGCCGTGCGGTTCGCGCAGGTTGACCACCTGATCGGAATTCTGCGACACGCCCGGCCCGATCATCGCGTAGTTCTCCTTGCGATCCGATCCGGGCGTGCGGCAGTCGATGAACGCCTGGTTGCAGGAGACGAAGTCGCTGCGGCGGACGGTACGCCGGGCGGCCTCGTCCTCGCTCACCATCACCTGGTCACTGTGCACGGTCACATCCGATTGCTTCATACGTATGCACACTAGTTGGATCGGGGCAGTCGTTGTCAACCGTCACCTGGGTCAGATGGGTCGTCGGCAGTGCGAGGACGTATGCTCGACCGCGACCGGAACGGGGAGGCAGACGTGGGGATCACCAGCCGCGACGTGGCACGACTGGCGGGTGTGTCGCAGCCGACGGTGTCGAGGGCGCTGCGCGGGGATCCGCGGGTGTCCGAGGACACCGTGCGCAGGGTGCGCATGGCGGCGGAAGCGCTCAACTACGTTCCCAGCGAGGCCGGTCGTTCACTGTCGACGCAGATCAGTCATCGCATCGGAGTGCTGGTCACCGACCTCACCAATCCGTTCTACCCGCACCTGGTCGGGCCGTTGCACGACGAACTCGAGCGGCTCGGATACCGCATGATGCTCTTCACGGAACGGTCCGAAGCCACGGCGGCCGCGGAGCGGCTCGTGGACCGGTCCATCGACGGACTCGTCCTCGCGACGTCCACGCTGGACTCCGGGTTGCCTGCCGAGCTGAGCCGGCGGCAGCTGCCGTTCGTGTATCTCAACCGCGAGGGAACGGTGCCCGCGGACGCGATCGTGGTCGACAACCGGCGCGGTGGTGAACTGGTCGCCGAGGAGCTGGTGAAGGCGGGCCACACCCGCATCGGTGCGATCTTCGGGCCTGACAACACGAGCACCGGACGGGATCGTGAGATCGGGTTCCGGCAGGGGTTGGCCGACGCCGGCATCGCCCTGCGTCCCGCACATGTCCGGCACGGTCCGTTCGAATTCGAGACCGGTGCGCAAGCGCTGGCCGAACTCCTGGACACCGATCCGGTGCCGACGGCCGTGTTCTGCGGAAACGACGTCGTGGCCATCGGTGTGATCGATGCGGCCCGCCGGCTCGGCGTCGACATCCCCGAGCAGCTGTCGGTCGTCGGGTTCGACGACATCCCGATGGCGTCGTGGGCGAGTTTCGAGCTGAGTACGGTGCGGCACGACCTCGACGAGATGGCGCGTACCGCGGCGAGGCTCCTCGTCGCGCGGGTGTCCGGTGACGACGCGAACCTCGAGCCGAGTGGAGTGGACGGCAACGGTGCGGCGGGTCAGCGGCGCGTCACGCTCGAGCCGCACTTCGTCGCGCGGCGCACGCATTGCGAGCCGTCGCAGAGCTGATCGCCCGGCTCGACGTCGGTCGTCTCCAGGCTTCGCGTGATCAGTACATACGAAGAATCGCCTGCGTTGAGTTGATATCCGGCGGTGTCCGGATCGATGTGCAGTGGTTCTTTCCTGGTCAACTCTTCTAACTCGATGCAGTCGAGATTCTCGGGAGACCTTCCGTTCGGGCATTGTCTCGCAGCTGTGAATACGCATACACTGCGCGGCACCCCGATCGCGCCGTTCTTCCGGCAGAGGAGGTCGACCCCCGATGGTGGCATCCACCGTCTCCCCACCGCGCAGACGTTCCGGTTGGCGCAGACGTGCCGAACCGTACGTACATCTGGCGCCCGCACTGCTTGCTATCGGACTGACGACGGTGTACCCGCTCGTCTCCGCGCTCATCACGAGCTTCCGGCACTGGCGTCTCAACGAGACCAGGGAGCCAGGCGAATTCGTCGGGCTGGACCAGTATCAGCGCGCCTTCACCGACGGCACGTTCTACAACAGTGCCTGGGTGACGCTCGAGTTCACGGTGATCTCGGTCGTGCTGTCGGTCGGCCTCGGCCTCGGCATCGCGCTGATCCTGAACAATCGCACGAGACTGAGCGCCTTCACCAAGGCGCTGCTGATCCTGCCGTTCGCCGTGGCACCCGCCCTGAAGGGCTTCTCGTGGCGGTTCATGCTCAACCCGGACACCGGTGTCTACGACAAGATGCTCGACACGGTGTTCCCGTTCTTCGGCGACATCAATTGGCTCGGTGACCCTTTCTGGGCGCTGATGGCGCTGGCGCTGACGGAGGTCTGGGGATGGGCTCCGCTGATCGCCTTGATGCTCCTCGGCGGACTCGGATCGATCTCGCCGGAGGTGCGGGAAGCTGCCAAGCTCGACGGTGCGTCGCCGTGGCAGGAGTTCTGGCGGGTGACGTTCCCGCTGCTGCGTCCGCTGCTGCTCGTCGTCGTCTTCCTCAAGGCCGTGTTCTCGGTGAAGATCTTCGATCAGGTCGTCACGACCACCGGCGGCGGTCCGGGACGCGCGACGGAGAGCATGAACTTCTTCGCCTACAACCAGGGATTCACCTTCCTCGACATCGGATACGCCTCGGCCGTCTCCTGGGTCATCGTCCTCGTGCTCGGAGTGCTGGCCGCCCTGTATCTGATCGCGATGGCCAGGCAGGAGGCGAAATGACCGACATGGCAGTGAAACCGGAACCGGCGGCCTCCGTCCCGGCCGAGCCCCCACCACCGCGGCGGAAGCGCAGGCGCAGCGGCTGGTCGGCGGTGGGGTCGACGGCGCGAGTGGTGGCGACCCTGGCGATTCTCTTCTTCGTGCTGTTCCCGATCGTGTGGATGGCACTGACGGCGTTCAAGCCCGCACGTGACGCCTTCTCGACGTCGCTGGTGTTCACACCGAGTCTCGAGAACTTCTCCGCCGTACTCGGTGGAGCGAGTGACCTGAGCGGCGCCCTGGTCAACAGTGTCCTGATCGGTGTCGCCACGACCGTGGTCGCCGTGCCGTTGGCGTTGCTCGCGGCCTACGGGTTCTCCCGCTATCGGTTCCCGGGGCACCGTTCGATGTTGCTGGCGATCGTGGCGACGCAGTTCATCCCCGGAGTGGCGATCGCGTTGCCGTTCCTCACGCTGTTCCGCAGTCTCGGCCTCATCGACACGCATCTGGCGCTGGTCGTCGTGAATCTGTCGATCGTGGTCCCGTACATCACGTGGCTGCTGAAAGGATTCGTCGACGGCCTGCCGACGGAGATCGAGGAGGCGGCCCGCATCGACGGCTGCGGCCAGGTCGCGCTGCTGTGGCGGGTGATCACTCCGCTGGCGGCGCCGGGCATCTTCGTCTCGGCGGTCTTCTCGTTCCTCCTGGCATGGAACGAGTTCCTGTTCCCGACCTTCCTGTCGCGTTCGGACGCCACGACGCTTCCGGTGGCACTCATGACGCTGGTGTTGCCGGAGGGCGTCGCGTGGGGACAGATGGCCGCGGCCGGCTTGCTGGTGATGGCGCCGATGCTGGTGATGGCCTTCCTCGTGCGGAAGCACTTCGCCGAGGGGATGACGATGGGAGCCGTGAAATGAGGCGCATGCGACGGACCGTCAGGGCGGCGCTGGCGCTCGGGGTGTCGGCCGTGCTGCTGGCGACCGGCTGTACGGCCGGTCCCGGCGATCGGAACCTGTCCGAGCTGGTCGCCGACGCTCCGGTCGGGGAGAAAGGACTGCTCGAGGGCAAACCCTACGACGGTACACACATCCGGCTGCTGAGCTGCTGCAAGACGACGGCGCAGTTCGCGGCGCTGCAGCAACGCACCGGCGAGGAGTTCACGAAGAAGACCGGGATCACGGTCGAGTGGGCCAACATCCCGTACGAGTCGTACCTGCAGCAGATCGTCGCCGAGACCGCCATCGGCGGTGGCACCTACGATCTCGTCGTGTGGCCGGACGCCTACGGCGCTTCGGCGAAGATCGGCCTGCAGCCGTTGAACACGATGCTGAAGCACTCGGATCGGTCCATCGAGGAGTTTCCGCCTCCCTTCCAGGACGCCGCCCGTGCCGGCGACGACCACACCGTGTACGGGCTGCCGTTCCGCGGATTCTCGTACAACTACTTCTACCGCGAGAGCGAGTTCGAACGGCGCGGTATGGAGCCCGCCGAGACGTGGTCGGAGTTCGGGAAGCAGCTGGACGAGCTCGACGGGTCGGGCGGCCGCTCGGCCCTGGCCGGGCAGTACGGCCGTAACGGCGGCCAGAACCTCTACACGTGGCTGGCGATGCTCTGGAGCAACGGCGGTGAGGTGCTCGACGAGGACGGGGATCCGGCGTTCACGACGCCCGCGGCGGTCGAGGCGACGGAGCGGTACATCGACCTGCTGCGTGACGGTCACAGCCCGCCGGCGTCGGTCAACTGGACGGAGACCGACGCGACGCAGTCCTTCGAGCAGAACAGCAGCAATTCGGTGTTCACGTGGGGCTGGCAGATCGACGACTTCACCGATCCCGGCAAGGTGCAACCGGAGGTCGCCGACGACATCGGAGTGGCGCCGCTGCCGGGGTGGGGCGGCAAACAGGCCGTCACGTACGGCTACACGTGGCTGATGGGCGTGCTCAACACGTCGGAGAACCAGGGCGCGGCGTGGGAGTACCTGAAGTGGCTCACTCATCCCGACACCGAAAGGGACGTCGCGCTGGACAAGTCCGATCCGGACACGGCGACCAGCGTCGTCGTGCACAACGAGAACATGCGCGACGACGCAGTGAACGAGGCCAACCACGGACTGCCCCGACTGCAGGAACGCGCGTTGCGCAGTGCCAGGACGGTGCCGATGACCATCGACTGGCCTCAGGTACAGGACGTGCTCGAGGTGGCGATCAACGAGATGGCGCACGGCGCCGATGTGCCCAGTCGGCTCGCCCGCGCGGCGGACGAGGTGCAGGCACTGCTGGACCGTGGCCGAGCAGGAGGCGAATCATGACCGAAACCGTGACGGTGGAGCGTTGGCCGGTCCCGGTCGCCTACGAGCCGTACCGCGACCCCGAGGAGTTCATCATCGAGTGGACCGACCGCATCTGGGTACGCCGCGGGGTCGGCCTGATCCGCGACAACTACGCGGCCGACGCGGTGGTCCACGGGGCCTACGGCACGAGCCGCGGTGTCGAACCGGTCGTGCGGTCGACGTTGACGAAGATCGCGGCCTACCCGGATCGGGTGGGGCAGGCCGAGGACGTGGTGTGGGAGCGGCGGGGCGACGACGCTTTCCTGAGCTCGCACCGGATCTACAGCACGGGTACGCACACCGGGATCTCGGCCTACGGACCGCCGACGCACCGCTCGTTCTCGTCGCGCACCATCGCCACGTGCCTCTACCGCCGTGGCGTGATGGAGTACGAGTGGGTGATCCGCGACGAGTACGCGGTCGTGGCGCAGCTCGGTCTCGACCCGGACGCCGTCGCGCGGGAACTGGCGTTCCCTGGCTGGCCGGACCGCGACCCGTTGCCGGACGTGCTGACGGCGGGCGAGACGGGCCCGCGGCCGGATCTGCACCGGGCGGAGTGCGAGCACGCCCTCGGACTGATCGAGCGGGTGTGGAACCAGCGGATGTTCGATGAGGTGACCGACTTCGTCGCACGGGACGTCACCTCCGACATCTCCCAGGACCGCACGCTGACCCGTCCCGACGGTTACCAGCGGGGACTGCTCGAACTGCTGGCGCCCGTCCCGGACGGGCGCTTCGAGATCAGGGACGTGGTCGCGCACGAGTCCGGGCCGCACGGCGGTGTCCGCGTCGGCGTCGTGTGGTGGCTGGACGGGACTTACTGCGGGGCGCCGGCCTACGGTCCGACGACCGGGACACCGGTGCGCCTGCTCGGGTCCTCGCAGTTCCTGTTCCGGGACGGCAGGATCGTGCGGGAATGGCGGGTCTACGACGAGCTCTCGATCATGGCGCAGATCGCGCGGGCGCGCGGCGACGAACCGTCATGATCTGCTGAGCAGCATGCGCTGGGCGAGCCGGGCGAGTTCGCGGCTCGCGGGGGAGAGCACCTCGCCTTCCCTGCGGACGAGCGCGATCGTGTCGTGGAGCGGTTCGGCGAATCCGACCGTGTGCACCGACGGCGGGCACACGGAGCTTTCCGCCACCGCACGCGACACGATCGTGTCCCCGATACCGCGAGCGACGAGCGCGAGGGCGGACTCGACGTGTTCGACCTCGATCCACGGTTCGAGCTTGACACCGGCGACCTGCGCGCGTTCGGCGAGCTGCCTGCGCGTCGGATCGGCCCAGCCGTAATGCGCGTCGTAGAGGATCAGTCGGGACCGGCCGAGTCCCGCGGTCGTGACCGGTTCGGCCACGCGTGCCGGATCGGCGCTGGCGTACCGGACCTCGTCGCGCAGCAGTGGTGTGACGTCGAGGCCGTCGTCGTCGATGGGCAGCACGACGAGGCCCGCCTCGACGGTGCCCGCGGCCACGGCGGACGCCACCTCGACCGAGTTCAATCCGATCAGCCGGATCCGCACCTCGGGGTAGTTGTCGTGGAACTGTTCGGCCAGGTCGGACAGCAGGTAGTACGCGGCGTTGCGCAGCAGGCCGAAGGTGGCGACACCGCCCCGGAGCGATCGGACGGACCGCAGCGCCTGTTCGGCGCCGTCGGCAGCCGCGACGGCGCGTTCGGCGAACGGCAGCAGCGCCGAGCCGGCAGCTGTGAGCACGAGACGCCTGCCGCCGCGAGAGAACACGGGGGTGCCGTGCTCGTCCTCCAGCTTCCGGATCAATTCCGACACGGAGGCCTGTGTGATGTCCATCCGCGCGGCCGCCGCGGTGAACGACCCGGTGCGCACCGCCTCCAGGAACGCGCGGAGCTGTTTCAGAGTCACAGGGAAACCCTATCGCAAGGTCAGGATTGCATGGGGTTGTCCTTTGCTTGTGGTCTCTCTAGCGTCGATCGCATGAAATTCAGTTCTTCACGACTGGCCGAACTGGACGGTGCGTACCGCGTACTGAAGGAACCGGTCGACCGGCCGGCGGCCCAACGGGATCCGGCCGTCGCCGAACGGGTGTCGGCGATGTTGTCCGACATCGAGCGCGACGGGATGGACGCGGTGCTGCGGTACGCGCGCGAACTCGACGGCTGGGACGGCGGTGACATCGAACTCGGTGCGGGGGATCTGGAACGCTCCGGTGACGAGTTGCCGAAGGAGGTGCGGGCCGGCCTCGAACTGGGAGCCGAGCGCACCCGAGCGTTCGCACTGGCCCAGCGTGCCCACCTCGTCGACTTCGAGACCGAGCTCGCGCCCGGACTGGTCACGGGTCACCGCTACGTGCCCGTCGAACGTGTCGGTGCGTACCTTCCGGCCGGCCGGTTTCCCCTGCTCGCCAGTGCATTCATGACCGCGGGCGTCGCGAAGGCCGCGGGAGTGCCCACGGTGCTCGCGTGCAGTCCGCCGGGGCCGGACGGCCGGGCCCACCCCGCCGTCCTGTACTCGGCCTATCTGTCCGGTGTGGACCGTGCGTACGCGCTCGGCGGGGTGCAGGCCCTGGCCGCGATGGCGTTCGGGCTGCTCGGCGAGCCCGAGGTGGACATGATCGTGGGCGCAGGCAACGCCTTCGTCGCCGAGGCGAAACGCCAGCTGTTCGGTACGGTCGCGATCGACCTGCTCGCAGGTCCCTCCGAAGTGGCGGTCATCGCCGACGAGACGGCGGATCCCGAGCTGGTCGCGGCCGACCTGCTCGGGCAGGCCGAGCACGGGGTGAACTCACCGGCGGCTCTCGTCACGACGTCGCAGCGGCTCGGGGAGCAGGTGATCGCCGAGGTCGACCGCCAGCTCGCGACGTTGGCGACCCGTGAGATCGCGGGGCCCGCCTGGCGTGACCACGGCTCGGTCACCTGGGCCAAGGACGCCGCCACGGCGGTCGCACTGATGGACGACCTGGCCCCCGAACATCTGGAGATCCACACCGCCGACGACGCGTACTACCACGGTGCGCTGCGCAACTACGGATCGGTGTTCCTCGGCCCGTGGAGCACCGTGGCGTATTCGGACAAGGGAATGGCGGGGACGAACCACGTGCTGCCGACCGCGGGCGGGGCGAAGCACAGCGCCGGCCTGTCGGTGTCGCGGTTCCTGAAGCCGCTGACGTACCAGCGGGTGAGCCGGGATGCGACACCGTTGCTGGCCGAAGCCGTCGACGCGATCTCCGAGTACGAAGGCATGGCAGCACACCGGAAAACCGCGACCGTGCGGCTGGAGCGTTACCGCCACGGGCAGGAGGACTCATGAGCAAGGCAGCCGAGAACCACGACGCCGTTGGAGAGACGACGGCCGATCAGTCCACATCGGAAAGCAAGGCCCCAGTGGCAGCGGGAAGGACGCCGACGGCTCCCGCGTCGCCGAGTGCCGGCGCCCCGTCCGATGGCGACCGGCGAGGGCGATCCGGTGTTCCCTCGACCCCGCCCGGGACCATGGCACCGGGGCGCCGAACCATGCCGGGTGACCACAGCATCGCCGTGGACCCGGGTTACGGAGTCGACGCGCCCAACGTGGTGCACGGCGAACGTCGCCAGTCACTGCAGGGCTTCGAGGACGTCTACACCGACATCGTCGACTACATCGTCCGCATCACCCACCGCATCTGGGAAGACCAGGACGTGGGCTACATCTACGACACCTACGCGCCCGGCTGCCGGCTCTACGACGACAGCGGTGTCCACTTCGGTGTCGAACAACTCGTGTCCGGCACGATGCAGAGCATCAACGCGTTCCCGGACTGCCGGCACTACGCCGATGACGTGATCTGGGCGGGTACCGATACGGAAGGCTTCGTCACCTCGCACCGGGCTATCAACATCGGACACCACACCGGCCCGTGGCGGTGGGGTGAGCCGACCGGCCGCAAGCTGGAGACGTGGGTCATCGCCAACTGCGTCGTGCGCAACAACGAGATCTACGAGGAATGGGTCCTCTACAACACCGCGGCGAAGTTGCAGCAGCTCGGCATCGACGTGCTGGCCGCGGCGCGGGAGTACGGCAACTCCAAGGACTTCCCGGGGCTGGCCGAGCGCGGGTTCGCCGAGGTCGACCGTATCGAGGGCGGGCGTAAGCCGATGCCGTACCCCGAGCCGTCGAGTCCGGGTTTCGACGTCGAGCACGAGGTCCGCAGGCTCTTCCACGACGTGTACAACCGGCGTGACCTCAGTGCTGTCGACCGCATCTATGCGCGGACCGTGCGGTGGCACGGTGCGACGAACCGCACCGGGTACGGGCGCTCGGACGTCCGTGGCATGGCGCGGAACCTGCTCGCGACCTTCCCCGACATGGGCGTGCGGGTCGACGAGGTGTACTGGATGGGCAACGACGTCGACGGTTACAGCGCGTCGGTGCGCTGGAGCGGGGCCGGTACGCACCGCGGTTACGGGCTCTACGGAACCCCGACGGGCAGGCGAGTGCACCTCTGGGGTATCTCGCAGCTCTACTTCGCGCAGGGGGAGATCGTCGAGGAGTGGTCGTTGTTCAACGAGTTCGACGTCCTCGCCCAGCTGTTGCGGGACGACCCGGGCGAGTGACCAGGCTCGCGTGCGCCGAGTTCGCGCCGGTCGTCGGTGACCCCGACGGCAACCGTGCGCGGGTGGTCGAGTGGATCGCGAGGGCCCGCGCATGCGGCGCGGACCTCGCGGTGCTCCCGGAACTCGCCACGTCCGGCTACGTGTTCGCCGACGAGGCGGAGGCGCAGGCTGCGGCGATGCCCGCGGACGATGCGACGTTGGCTGCGTGGGCGGACGCGGCGGGGGAGACGACCGTCGTCGTCGGGTTCTGCGAGCTCGGCGGCGACGGCGGTCTCTACAACAGCGCCGCGGTGCTCGACGACGGCCGGGTGCGGGCGGTGTACCGCAAGACGCACCTGTGGGACCGCGAGCGACTCGTGTTCCGGCCGGGCGAGGAGCCGGCACCCATCGTCGACATCTCGGCGGGCCGGATCGGAGTGCTGATCTGTTATGACCTCGAGTTCCCCGAGATGCCGCGGTCGCTCGCGTTGCGCGGTGCCGACCTGCTCGTGGCCCCGGTGAACTGGCCGGTGGTGCCGCGGCCCGACGGGGAGCGGCCACCGGAGGTGGTGCAGGCCATGGCTGCGGCCCGCACGAACCGGGTGTTCGTGGCGGTGTGCGATCGCGGGGGAGTTGAACGCGGACAGGAATGGACCCGCGGCACCGTCGTGATCGACGAATCGGGCTGGGTCGTGGCGGGCGGGCCGGCTGTCACCGGTGAGGCGCGTCTGGTCGTCGCCGACGTGGTCCTGTCGCGCGCACGAGACAAGTCGATATCGGAGTACAACGACGTGATCGCAGACCGCAGGCCGGACCTCTACCGGTAGTGGGCGTGAAGGCGCGGACGTTTCCACGGGACCGCCGGCGTTCCAGCGCGAGGTGCGCCTGAACGCCGGCGGTCGAGCACACACACCCGTCCGACGTGCTCGACCGCCGGTGCCTCGGTCACTGCTCGTCGTTCATGTTCAGTTCCTGATTGACGCCGCCCATCGACTTGATGAACTCGACCGAGCTCTTGGACAGGAATCCGCGGACGCCGTATCCCGGGTCGGTCAGGGTCTTGACGATGGATTCGAACCGCGCTGCGCCCTGGTCGCCGAGCACCTTCGTCAGATCCGGCTTCCCCATCCCCGCATACTGATCGAACTTGTCGAGGATGATCCGATGCTCGGCAGGCCTGGCGTGGGGCAGCTTGTCGACGATCGTCTGCTCAAGGTTCTCCTTGGCATAACGCACCATCTTGTCGGCGGGTGGTTCGTGCCCGGGTTTGAGGGAGGTCTCGCCATCGGCCTTGCCGCCGCTGTCGGGCGTTCCGGCACTGCCGTTGCCGTTGCCACCGTTGCCGTTGCTGCCACCGCTGGCGTTGCCAGTGCTGCCGGAGCTGCTTCCGCTGCCGTTGTTGCTGCCACCGTTGCCGTTGCTGCCGGTGTTGCTGCTTCCACCGCCATTGCCGTTGCCACCGCTGCCGTTGCTGCCACCGCTGGCGTTGCCACTGCTGCCGGAGCTGCTCCCGCTGCCGTTGTTGCCACTGCTGCCGTTCGAGGCGCCGGCACTGCCGTTGGACTGGCCACCACCGTCCAGTCTGGACGAGATGGACCCGGTGCCGCTTGCGTCGCTGCCGTTGGAGCCCGGGGAGTTCCCGCCCGCCGGTGATCCGGATCCGGGACGGGGAGACGTGTCGGGCGTGAAGTACTCCGTGCCTCCGCTCGACGGGGTGCTCGCCGTGTCCGGCTTGGGCACGTTGGTGTCGATGGTCAGATCCGGCTTCGGGGGTGTCGTGCCGCCGGGACCACCGGTGCCGCCGGGACCACCGGTGCTACCGGTGCCGTCGTTCGGCGTGGCGGTGTTGTCGCCGGGGTTGTTCCCGCTCGGTGTGCCCGTGTCACCATCCGTCCTGCCGCTGCCGCTGCCGCTGCCGCTGCCGCTGCCGCTGCCGCTGCCGCTGCCGCTGCCGCTGCCGCTGCCGCTGCCGCTGCCGCTGCCGCTGCCGCCTCCCGGCGTGGGCTTCGACCCGCCGCCGGCCGCATCGGCGAACGCCTTCGCGGCGTCGTCGCCGATCTTGCCGGTCTCGTCGACGTTCGCCCTGCTCTTGGTGAGTTTCTGGGTGAGCTTGGTGATCTGCACGCCGATCTTCGTCATCGTGATGCCGACGGTTGCGGCGACCGTGCCGAGGAAGATGGGAATCGAGGCGCCGAACGTGAAGGGCATGGCCGCGGCGGCGGCGAAGGCACCGGCGATGATTCCGCCGAGGACACCCGCGATGATGTCCCGGATGACGCCCCGGAACGCGCCCACCAGACCGCCGGCGATGCCCATCTGCTGCGAGGCCGAATCGACGTACTTGCCGAGTGAGTCGAGGTGGGCTTTCAGGCCTTCCATGTCCTTGGCGAAGGCATCGGCGGCTGCACCCCGCCACGACTTCCGCAGTTCTTCCAGGGCTTTCCGGTGGTCCTCGGCCCATTCGGAGAGCTTCTTGCGCTCGGCATCGATGGCCTCCTGGGCGGCACCGATGCCGATGGGGTCGCCCATCAGCATGTCGAGGGGTACGCGGAAGGGTGTGACGTGCTCGATGAGCCAGCCGATGGCCGCCGAGACGAGGCTGCCGACCGGGTCGATCGCCAACCCGAGCGTGTCGAGCGCCAACCCCGCGGCGCCGAGGCCGATCGCCACGTCGTTGCGTTCGTCGACGCCGACGCTCAGGGTGTTGGCCGAATCCATGATGCCCGCGCCGCTGAGCATGTCCTTCCTGGTCAGCGTTTCCTGCGGGTCGTGCCAGAAGTCTCCCGGCCGGTAGTCCTCGCTCATGCCTTGTGCTCCGCGATCGAACCGGCCACGTCTTCCTCCTGCTGGCGGTAGGTCTGTTTGGCCTTGTCCAGTTTCTCGCGGAACGTGCCGATCGAGCCCGCGTAGCTGGTGAACTGGTCCCGCGCCTTGCCGCAGTGGATGGTGGCGCCCAGGCCGAAGATCTGGCCGACCGCGCCGAACAGGCCGGGATCGGCGACACATCCGCCGATCATCTCCGCGGTGCCGCGGAGGTTGTCGGCGAGTTCGTCCAGGTGTCTGCCGAAAACGTCGAACGCCTCGGGATCGTCTACTTCGTACCCACCGCTCACCAGGGATTCACCTCATCGTCATCCGCCTCGTCCTGTGCGGGTCGACGCCGCGGTGCGGGCCGCGACGACGGCGGTGGTGGCGGGGGCGGCGACGGGGGTGTCGTGGGCTTCGACGGTTGCGGGTCCGCGTCCGACTCGGGCTCGCGGGCGAACGTGGTCTGGTCCATTCCACCGTCGGCAGCGGGGTCGGTCGGCAGGAATCCCTGCATCATCTCGAGTACCTCGCCACCTCCCATGATGGACTCCACCGAGCCTGCGACCGCCTGCGCTGTCTGCCGCTGTGCCTGGCGGACGGTGTCCATGATGGTCGCCGTCAGCCGCGCCTCGCCGAGCTCGCAGGCGCGCTTGCCGAGCTGGATGTTGCGCAGGGCACCGTTCGGGGCCAGCGAGACGGTGACCGCCCCGTCCCGCGAACTCACGGTCGCCGCCGCTGCTGCGAACGCGTCCTGCAGCTCGGTGGCCCGCTGCTGCATCTCGACGGCCTGTCGTTCGACGTAGTGCTGGAGGTCCTCGCCTGGCCTCAGATTCGGATTCGGTTCCACACCCTTCTCCTTCGATACGCTGGGCTGTTGCCGGCATGCCACCCTGCGCGGTCGCGATGGACGTGGCCGTTCCGCGCGCTCTGACACGGCAGCCGGCGTGCGAGGGGAGAGCGGGCGAAAGCCCGCGCGGGGTCGGAGCAGTCCAATGAGGAGGCAACGATGCCATGGGCAACCTATCGGCACGTCGTCGCCGTGGTCCAGACCCCCCGCACACTCCGGCCGGTGTGCGCTCAAATGAGCGCGCACGGTGTGAATTCGACACGGCCTCATAGGCGCCTTTCCGGGCTGCTGCTAGCCTTCGGCGCCGAAGCGATCACCCGGCGCTCTTCCGGAAAGGTGGCCTTCAGCAAGGTGTTCGGTAGTTTCGAGTTCGTGCTGGGCAGCGTCGAGGCGAGCGTCGTCGCTCAGGCCTTCGGTGTCGATATTCGGCGTTTTCCGCTACGTGTGCGCAACACCACCACCGACCTCGGCCGGTTGCGCAAGCTCGCCGGGATCGTCAGCGGAACGCTCGCGGAGCGTGGACTCCTCGTCGGTAAGGATCCCCATCCGAATCTGCGGAGGGCGTTCGAGCTGTTCGGCCGCCATCGGGTGGCGGTGGCCATCAGTGGGCTCGACGATCAGGGTCACGAGATCGCGATGCTGGTCCTCACCGACGGCGCCGACGCGCTCGGCATCGCGCAGCATCACGGTGAGGACGATCTGGTGTTCTGGCTGTTCTCCGACGACGATCTCGTCGACGTCCTCGCGGGCGCGTTGCCCGCCGTGCCCGCGGCAGCCGGTCCCGAGGCGACGGTCCGGCAGAGCCTGCCCGAGTACCGCTCTGCGTTCGACGCCCGGAAGGCCGCCGAGCGGGCTCACGACGAGGAGGAGACCAACGCGTTCGGCAACATCCGCGTGGTGGGGAAGACCTCGACACGCCGGAGGCGGCGCGGAGCCGGCGAGTCGGGAGAGGAACGGTTGCGCCGCGCGTTCTCGGGTGAACGACGGGGCGGTGGGCAGATAGTCGTGTCGGCGTTGAGCGGCGAGGGGTCCGCGCCGCGGTCCGTCGGCTGGGTCGACACCGACGAGGGCAGGTATCTGGTGCATGCCGGTGAGGTCGACAACGAATTCGTCGCGCGTTACGAGCCCGCCGGTCGTGCCGAGGTGGCACGCGCCATCCACGGTCTGGTCGCCGAAACCTACTGAGTCGGGAGTGTGTGATGAGTGAGGACGAGACGCGCGAGATCCAACCCGCGGCGGTGGCGGCAGGTCCGGTGCTGAGGGCGGCCGAGCGAGGGGTCCCGATGCTGAGCGGGCGTGAGCTCAAGCGCATGGCGACCGACGGCGGTTTCACGGTCGACGAGACCACGGGGAACCGGATGATCAGCGCACTCGAGGACATTCTGGAAGCCCTCAATAACCGCTGGGCGACGCTCTCGAAGCTCGAGACGTCGCCGCCGCTGAGCGCGACATCGACCGCGAAGTGGGTGGCGCAGCACACGGTCAACACGGCCGCCGACGAGCGCGGTCTGCTCACCCAACTGCGCCAGGCGAAGGAAGAGCTTCCGCAGTACATCGAGGCGATCCGCGAGGCCAAACGCCGGTACGCCGACACCGAGTCGGGAACCCGCGGCGAGCTCGAGAGTTTCCACGACCGCTTCTGACTTTTCCCTCCGGCCGAAAGAGGTGTCACGACCGTGTCCACGTCCACTCCGGAAGAGAAGACGCAGGCGGTTTCGGACCCGCAGAGCGAGAACTACGACCCCGACAGTCCTCACTACGACGTGACGGTGGACTCGTCGTCGCCGTTCTACGTCGGCGAGATCAGCGACAAGGCGGAGTCGGGTGACGAGTTCCGCGACGTCGCGGAGGCGCTGTCGGACGTCTTCCCGTTCAGTGCTTTCGGCGACGCGTTCACCCAGGCTCTTTATCAGGGGTTCCTCACCAGCGACCGGGCCGGTATGGACGAAGGCCTGGAGATCCGCCAGGCGGGCGAGGTGCCGAGGACCGTGTGGGAGAACGCCTCGCACGAGCAGATGGTCGAGACACTCAGCAGTCAGGCCGATTCCGCGGCGGTCGCCGAGACCTCCGAGGAATGGGTGAAGACCGGCAACGAGCTGACCCTGCACCAGCAAGCTGTCGCGGACGCGATCAACGACAGCATGGGCGATTGGCAGGGCGACGGTGGAGATGCCGCGAGGGAGCATCTCGCCGGCGTCGCCAAGTGGTTGGGTTCGACGGCGCAGGGTGCCGTCCTCACCGGACGTCAGCAACAGATCCACTCGCAGACGCTCAACGAGACGCAGAAGCAGATGGATGGCAACCCGCCGTTGCCATTCTCCGCGGGAGAGGCCAACCGGCGGTTGGCCGACATCGGTGATCCGACGGCCTACGCCATGGCGGTCCAGCAGGAAATGCAGACGATGCAGGAGAGCGAGGCCAGGCGAGGGCAGGCAGCCCGGATCATGACGCAGTTCGACGAGACCGTCGGAGGCGCCGTCGACATGCCACTGTTCTCGCCGCCGCCCGCGCTCGCCGGACCGCGGGCCACAGCGTCCCCCGGCGCGCCGGCCGCCGGAGGGGGAGCGGCGGCCACGCCCGCGGCAATGCCACAGGTCCAGGAACCGGATTCGTTCGGCGCCGCCGGACAGGAGGCTCAGCCGGCTGCCGGGACCGCGTCACCGGTCGGCCGCTCGTACGCGCCCGGCGGCCCGGCCGGAGAGGGCGACGGTGCGATCACCCCGGCAGGGTCCGGCGGCGAGGGCCGGCCGTTCGCGGCGCAAGTGCCGGACGGTGCCGGGCAGTCGTTCTCGCCGGAGGCCGCGCGTGGTGGGTCGTATGCGCCGGATGTCCCGGATGTGCCTGGCGTGCCGCAGGGTGGCGAGTCCTTCTCGCCGACCCCACCGGCGATGCCGGACGCTCCGCGGGGCGGACAGCCGTTCGCGGCGAACGGGCCGCAGGTGCCGGACGGCCGTGGGCAGTCGTTCTCGCCGGACGTGCCGCAGGTGCCGGACGTGCCGGAGGGCGGCGGATCCTTCTCGCCGAGCGCGCCCGACATCCCGGACGTCGACCGCAGCGGCACGGGTGCCTCGTCGTACGTACCGCCGAAGTTCAGCGCCCCGGACCTGCACCCCTCGGGCGGCAACCCGTCCGGCTGGTCCGGCGCGGTGAACGGTGACATCAGCAGCAGGCTCGGAGGCGCGGCCGCGGCCGGCAGCAGTGGAGCGATCGGCGGAGCGCTCGCCGGCGGTCCCGGCAGTGCCAACGCCGGAGGGCGCGGTCCGGCCACCGGGAGCGGATCGTGGGGCGCGGGAGGCACCTCCGGCGCTGCCGGCACACAGCACGTGACCGGCGGCGCGAACGGTGCCGGCGCGGCAGGCAGCGGTATGGCCGGTGGGATGGCACCCGGGATGGGTGCCTCGGGCCGGAAAGGTGAGGAGGACAAGGAGCACCGTGTGGCGGGCTACCTCGAGGACGGGGAGGATGTCTTCGCTCCCGAACAGGTCATCGCACCACCGGTCATCGGTGATTGGGAGAACAACAAGAACGAGGACTGGCGGTAGGGACGCGGTTGGCGTACCGAGCGCCGGCCGCAACGGAACGTGCAGGTCCGGCGGATCGGTGCGTCGGCACCGAGCACGATCACGGCGCTGTGATTGCCGGCGCTGTGGTTGCCGGTGGGTTGACGTCGCAGTGGTTCAGGGTGTGGCGGTGCTGCCGCGGACGGTGAGCGTCGGGGTGAGGACGACGTCCTTCGCGGCGGTGCGCTGTTCGTCGAGGCGTTCCGCGCAGGCTTGCACGGCGAACTCGGCCATCGCGGTGGCGTCCTGCCTGACGGTGGTCAGGTCCACGTAGGACATGCCGGCCGCGCGGGTGTCGTCGTAGCCCACGATCGACAGGTCGCGGGGCACGCGCAGGCCCGCGCGCCCGAACGTGTGCAGTAGTCCTTCCGCGCAGCTGTCGTTGGCGGCGAACACCGCGGTCGGCCGGTCCGAACGGGACAGCAGCTTCACGGCGGCGCGGACGCCGGACTCCTCGGTGTAGTCACCCGGCAGGATCTCGACGTACTCGGAAAGCCCGTGCTCGGCCATCCGCCCGCGGTAGGCACTCCGCCGGTCGGCGGCGCCGGGCAGGTGGCCGCCGTCGACGTGGACGATCCTGCGGTGGCCGAGTTCGATGAGGTGATCGACGGCGATTCGGGCACCCTCCTCATCGGCGGTACGCACACTGTCGATGCCCGCTCCGCCGGTGTGCTGGCCGATCTCGACGACCGGAACCTGCCGCGCGATCTTGGTCAGGTGGGAAGGCGACTCGATGGACAGTCCGATGAGGATGATCGCTTCGCAGCGGAGGCCGAGCAGTTCGTCCACGGCCTGCCGTACGCCACGGGTGGGCAGGATCGCACTGAGCACGATGCTGTAGTCGAGACCGGCGGCCGCGGCGTACAGCCCCTCGATCACCAGCGGGTCGAGGGAATGCTCCATGGTGAACAGCACGCCGAGCTGACGGCTGCGCGCCCGCCGCAGCAGCTGGGCCGCCGTGTCGGCGTGGAAGCCGAGGTCCTCGGCTGCGCGCAGGACGTGCTCACGGGTGTGCGGGTTCGGGCCCGGCTTGTCGCCGAGTACGAGCGACACCGTCTGGCGGGACACCCCGGCGCGTGCCGCGACGTCGGCCATCGTGGGACGTCGGGTGGGTTCGCAGTCCTCCGACCGCGGCATCACTGCCTCCTGATCGCTGCCTCCGGACCGGCGCGAGGTGTGTCCGGGATCGTACCGGCGACCCGCACGGCGCCGTGGCCGACGTCGGCCGGCGAGGCAGATCACAGCCCTGCGACTTGAACGATCCCGAGAGGTCCTGAGACCGTGGATTTGGCACGTGCCAAACCGGCCTCCATCGCCGGGGGCCCGGCCCGTCCGTCGCCGTTTCCCTCGTCCGATGTGCAGGAAAGGTATGCCCTCATGGCTGTGGCGTTGTGCGCTCTCGCGCTCGGAGCGTTCGCCATCGGTACCACCGAGTTCGTCATCATGGGCCTGTTGCCGCAGGTGGCGGGCGGTCTCGACGTGTCCGTGGCCACCGCGGGCAACCTCATCTCGGCCTACGCGCTCGGCGTGGTGGTCGGCGCGCCACTGCTGACGGCGGTGGCGACCAGGCTGGGCCGCAAGCAGGCGCTGCTGGCGTTCCTGGCGCTGTTCGTCCTGGGCAACGTCGCGACCGTGTTCGTACCGGGCTACGGCGGCGTGTTCGCGTCGCGGGTGATCGCCGGGCTGCCGCACGGTGCCTACCTCGGCGCGGCGAGCCTCGTCGCCGCCCAGCTCGTCGGGCCGGCGCGGCAGGCCACGGCCGTCGCCCGCGTCTTGATGGGGCTGACGGTGGCCAACATCGTCGGCGTCCCGGCTGGCACGTTCCTCGGCCAGGTCTTCGGCTGGCGCGCTGCGTTCCTCGTCGTCGGCGTGCTCGGGCTGCTCGCCGCGGCCGGTGTAGCAGCGTTCGTGCCTGCGCTGCCGAAGCCGGAGGGCGTCGGCCTGCGGACGGAGGTGGTCGCGCTCGGCAGGAAGCAGGTCGTGCTCGGGCTGACGACCGCGGTGTTCGGGTTCGCCGGGGTCTTCGCCGTCTACAGCTACATCTCCCCGATGCTGACCGAATTGGCCGGATTGTCGGACGGCGCGGTGCCGGTGGTGCTGGCCCTGTTCGGTGCCGGTATGACCGCGGGGTCGCTGATCGTGGGTCCGCTGGCGGACCGCGCGCTGCGGCCGACGATCTACGGCTCACTGATGGCACTCGCCGTCGCGCTGCTGGTGTTCTGGTTCGCGATCGACGCGCCGTGGTCGGCGGTGGTCATGACCGTCGTGCTCGGCGCCGTCGGATTCGGGGTCACCGCACCGCTGCAGGTGCTGATCATGCAGAAGGCGGGGAGGGCTCCGACCCTGGCGGCGGCGTCCAACCATTCGGCGTTCAACCTGGCCAATGCCGGTGGAGCGTGGCTCGGTGGCGTCGGGATCAGTGCCGGACTGGGGTACGCCTCGCCCGCGATCATCGGCGCGGTGCTGGCCGTCGTCGGCCTCGGAATCGCGGTTGTGGCCGGGATGCTGGACCGCGACCCGTCCGATTCCCGGCCGGTCGCCGCCGACCCGGGTTCCGGCGATGCGGACTCCGCAGGCCAAGAAGGGATCGGCGCCGCAGCCGTCGAACGGGTCGGTTGATCCGGTCCGAGCGACTGTGGCGACGTCGGGGCCGGACGCGCTCGGTTCGCGGGGCGGCGAAGCCTGCCGGGTAGCGCCGACCCGCTGCCGGTCACCGGCCGGTCAGGCGGAGGATCCGGTCGTCGCCGTCGGTGGGTGACCCTCGGCCGTCGGTGTTGTTGGTCAGGATCCACAGGTCACCGTCGGGTGTCGTGGTGACGTCGCGCAGCCGGCCGTACTCGCCCGCCAGCAACTCGGACGACGACGACGGGTCGGCGACCGGCACCGTGCGCAACACTTCGCCGCGCAGGTTGGCGATGTGGATCGTCCCGTCGTGGATCTCGATGCCACTCGGGCTGGCCTCGTCCGGCCGCCACTGCTGGACCGGGTCGGTGAACCGCTCGTCGCCGCCGATCCCTTCGACGACGGGCCAGCCGTAGTTGCGGCCCGGCTCGATGACGTTGAGTTCGTCCCACGTGTCCGCGCCGAACTCGGACGCGAACATGGTGCCGTCGGCGGCCCAGGCGAGTCCCTGCGGGTTGCGGTGTCCGTAGCTGAACACCGGCGAGCCGTCGAACGGATTGTCGTCGGGCACGTCGCCGTCCGGTGTCAACCGCAGAATCGACCCGGCGGGGTTGCTGCGGTCCTGCGCGTCGTCGGAGTCCCCGGCATCGCCCACCGTGACGTACAGCATGCCGTCGGGCCCGAACGCGATCCGGCCCCCGGAGTGGATCGTCGCGGACGGCAGGCCGTCGACGATCGTCTCGGCGTCACCGAGCGACAGTGCCCCCGGCTCACCCTCGACGGCGTAGCGCTCGACGCGATTGCCGTCCGGCCCGGTCGAGTGGACGTACAGGCGATCCCGGTCGTCGGTGGCCAGTCCCATCAATCCGGTCTCGCCGCCGGGTTCCACGTCGTCGATCGTCCCGGCCACCCGCGTGCCGTCGTCGATGATCTCGAGGATCTCGCCGTCGTCGCGCGTACTGACCAGCGGCGTGTCCCCGGCGAACGCGATCGACCACGGTGCGTCGAGTCCCGTGACCACGGTCTCGGCGCTGCCTCGGGCGTCGGCACGTTCCGCCGAGCCGTCGGAGGGGGCGGACGAACAACCGGTGAGCAGCACGAGCGCAGCGGTGCCGACGACGGGCAGAACGCGCATCGGGGTCATATCGACCACCGTACGACCTCCCGGCCAACGGTTCCCGGGACGACCGTTCCCACGACACCCGCACCCGGATGCGGGACGATCGGACCATGGCCGCCACCGAGAAAGTCGACGTCACGAAGACGATCGACGGCTACCGCGCCCGGAAAGGCAGGTTCGACGTCGTCGACGTGCCGGACCAGCGGTTCCTGATGGTCGACGGGCACGGCGACCCGAACACGTCGGCCGCGTTCGCCGACGCCCTCGGCGCGCTGTACCCGGTGGCCTACACGCTGAAGTTCGCCAGCAAACGCGACCTCGGCAGGGACTACGTCGTGCCGCCGCTGGAAGGACTGTGGTGGGCCGACGACATGGCCGCGTTCACCACGGGGCGGGACAAGACACAGTGGTCGTGGACGATGCTGATCATGGTGCCGGAGTGGGTCGACGGCGGCATGGTCGAGGCCGCCATCTCCGCCGTCGCGACGAAGAAGCGCCCCGCCCGCATCGACGACGTCCGGTGTGACGTGCTCTCCGAAGGAACCTGTGTCCAGACGTTGCACGTCGGCTCGTTTGACGACGAGGCGCCCGTGCTCGCCACGATGCACCACGACGTCATCCCCGCACGCGGGTTGCGGATGACCGGGACCCATCACGAGATCTACTTCAGCGATCCGCGCAGGACACCGTCGGAGAAGCGGCGGACCATCCTCCGGCAACCGGTGTTGCCGGAGGATGCGTGAATCGCTCGGGGACCGGCCGACGTCGCCACCGAGCGGCACACCACCACCGGTCGACGCAGTCCACCACTGATTGAAACGGTACTGCGGCGCAGCGGTGGGTCGTTGCTATGTTCCGCCGCACGCGCGGAAAGGTGAGTGGTATGGGTGTGTACGCGGTCACCGGAGCCGCTTCCGGAATGGGCCGGGCGGCGGTCGACAACCTGCGTGCCGCCGGGCACACCGTCCTCGGCGTGGATCTGCGCGACGCGGACGTGGTGGTCGATCTGGCCGCACCGGCCGGTCGGCGGAACGCTGCGGAGGCGGTTCTCGAGGCCTGCGCCGGGCGGCTCGACGGTGCCGTGCTGGCCGCCGGACTCGGCCCGGTGCGGGGCCGGGAACGAGAGATCGTCGAGGTCAACTACTTCGGCGTGACCGAGTTGCTGCGGTCGTGGCGGCCCGCGCTGGCCGCTGGAGGAGGCGGCCGAGTGGTGGTCCTGTCCAGCAATTCGACCACCACGACTCCGTTGGTGCCGCGGCGCGTGGTGCGGGCGTTGCTCGCGGGCGACGGCGCCAAGGCCGTGCGGGCCCTGCGATGCCACGGCCCGGCCCGTGCGGTGATGAGCTACGGCGGATCGAAGCTCGCGGTGAGTCATTGGGTCCGGCGTGAAGCCGTGACGCCGGAGTGGGCGGGCTCCGGAATCCGGCTCAACGCGTTGGCGCCGGGGGCGATCCTGACCCCGCTGCTGGAACATCAGCTCGCCGATCCGTCGTCGGCCAGGGCGGTGGCCTCGTTCCCGGTCCCGGCGGGTGGTTTCGGCGATCCGGCACAGCTGGCGGACTGGATCGTGTTCCTGCTGTCCGATGCCGCCGACTTCATGGTGGGCAGCGTCGTGTTCGTGGACGGCGGAACCGACGCCTACTTCCGACCCGAGGCGTGGCCGAGACCGGTGCCGCTGCGTGGTCTGCTCCGGTACCTGCGGCGGATGCGGTCGTTCCGCCGACCCTGACCTGGCCGGGCGCGGCCAGGTGCCCCATATGTCACGGCGATGAGCCGTCCCGGTAGTCTATCGTCCAGGTAAGGCACTTGACTGAAAATGTGTCACGGCCTGCCGCCTCCGTGTGGTGGGCCGGCACGAGAAGGGGCGGTATGTCGATTCCCCGGTTGTCCGAGCTGAGTGCACGGCTCGGCGCGGACCTCGACGGAGTGCGCGAGCGGTACCGCGCGGAGCGCGAACGCCGTGTCCGCACCGACACGTCAACCCGTTACCGGCGTGCGGAGGGCGAATGGGGCTACTACGCCGCGGATCCGTACGTCGAATCCGGGTTCACGCGGGAGCCGCTGACCGACCGGGTCGACGCCGTCGTCGTCGGTGGCGGGTTCGGCGGCCTGCTCGCCGGTGCGCGGCTGCGGCAGGCCGGGCTCGAACGCATTCGCATCGTCGAGAAGGCCGGCGACTTCGGCGGCACCTGGTACTGGAATCGCTACCCGGGCATCCACTGCGACATCGAGTCGTATGTGTACCTTCCGCTGCTCGAAGAGGTCGGGTACATGCCGCGGTGGAAGTATGCGCCGGGTGAGGAGATCCGCCAGCACGCGATGGCGATCGGCCGCACGTTCGATCTCTACACCGATGCGCTGTTCCAGACCGGAGTCCGCGAGCTCCGGTGGGACGACGGCGAATGGATCGTCCGTACCGACCGTGACGACGAGGTGCGCGCGACGTACGTCGTCGTGTCGAACGGCACCCTCGATCACGCCAAACTGCCGCGTATTCCCGGTATTGAGGACTTCGCCGGGCACACGTTCCACACGAGCCGGTGGGACTACGGCTACACCGGAGGCGACCCCGGCGGCGGTCTGGCCGGTCTTGCCGACAAGCGCGTCGCCGTCATCGGCACCGGCGCCACCGGCATCCAGGTCGTGCCGGCCGTCGCTCGAGACGCCGAGCACCTCTACGTCTTCCAGCGCACGCCATCCACTGTGGACGTCCGTGACAATCGGCCGACGGATCCCGAGTGGGCGGCCTCCCTCGGACCCGGCTGGCACACGCGGCGGCGAGAGAACTTCCAGGCGGTCGTCACGGGGCACGCCACCGACGAGGATCTCGTGGCCGACGCGTGGACCGCGAGTGGCCAAGTCCTCGGCAAGATCATCAGCACGGACGCCCACGACGATGTCGACCCCGACGAATGGGAGCAGATCGAAGAGTTCCTCGACCTGGAGAAGATGGCGGAGATCCGGGCGCGGGTCGACCGGGTCGTCGACGATCCCGCGACGGCGGAGCTGCTGAAACCGTGGTACCGCTACGCCTGCAAACGGCCGACCTTCAGTGACGAGTACCTGCAGGCGTTCAATCGGCCGAACGTCACGCTCGTCGACACGGCGGATCACGGCGGTGTGGAACGGATGACCGAGCGGGCGATCGTCGTCGGCGGTGCCGAGTACCCGGTCGACTGCGTCATCTTCGCGACCGGATTCGAGGTCGGCATGTCGGACGTCATGACCGGGCGGCTGCCCGTGTACGGCCGGGACGGCACGAACCTGCTGCAGTCATGGGCGGTCGCCGGGCCACGCACCCTGCACGGGTTCACCAGCAACGGATTCCCGAACCTGTTCCACCTCGGCTCGTTGCAGAACGCACCGTCGGTGAACTTCACCCATGTGCTGGACGAACAGGCGATCCACGTCGCGGAAATGATCGCGGAGGCTCGCCGCCGCGGTGTCAAGTCGATCGAGCCGACCGTCGAGGCCGAGACCTCGTGGGCCGAGACGATTGGCCGCACGTCTCCGGACCGCGAATGGTTCGACGCCGAGTGCACGCCGGGGTACTACAACAACGAGGGTCGTCCCCGCGGTCCGCGGCAGACCTATGGCCCCGGCCCGGGTCCGTTCCAACGACTGCTGCGTGAGTGGCGCTCCGGAGACGGCATCGAGGAGGTGCTCCGCGGTGGCTGACGGCGCGCCCCGTCCGTCGGCACGCCACATGCGGAACGTCACGCGGATGAACCGCCCGGGACCACTGCGTGGTTCGAACGGCGTCGCGTTCGGGCCGGACGGCCGGCTGTACGTTGCGCAGTTCGTCGCCGGCCGGATCAGCGCCCTCGACCTGGATTCGGGCGACGTCGAGCATGTCGTCGACGAACGCGGCCCGGTGCAGGCACCCGACGACCTCGCGTTCGGCGCGGACGGATCGATGTACATCACGGACCTCACGCCCGGGCGCGTGTGGCGGCGTGATCACGCGGGCACCGTCACCCTCGTCTCCGACGACGTCGCGGTGCCGAACGGGATCGCGTGCGTCGGCGACCGGCTGTTCGTCAACGAGATGTGCGCCGGAGGCCGGTTGCTGGAGTTGGCGGCAGATGGCGGGCAAACGGTTCTCGCCGAGGATCTGATGCTGGGCAACGCCATGCAGCTCGGGCCGGACGGGATGCTGTATTACCCGCACATGCTGACCGGCGAGGTGCATCGGGTTTCGCCCGACGGCGGCGGCCCGGAGGTCGTCGCGACGGGCGTCGACGCGCCGGTCGCGGTGCGCTTCGACCGTGCGGGCACGCTCACGGTGCTGTCGCGCGGCGTGGAAGGCATCGTGACCAGGTTCGAATCGTCCGCCGGCGGTCGGCGCCGTGTCACGCCCGGTGATCTGTCCGGAATGGACAATGCCGCCTTCGACGCCGAGAACCGGATGTTCGTCTCCCGCTTTGCGGCGGGCGGTATCGCCGAGCTCGCACCCGACGGACGCGCACGCGAGATCGCCACGCCGGGCCTGGCAGGTCCGTACGGCGTGGCCGTACATTTCTCGGGAACCGTCTTCGCGGCGGACAACTACCAGCTCGCCGGCCTCGAGGGCGGCAGGGCCGACACCCGGGAACTGCTGCTGCTCACCCATGGTGTCGCCGCGGCCACCGAGGGCGGCGGCCTGCATCTGACCTCCCAGTTCGGGACGGTGCGAACCTACGATCCGGAAGCGCGCAGCGTGATCACGCACGCCGAGGGGCTCGCGCGTCCGACGGGGATCGCCGAGCTGCCCGACGGCGGACTCGTCGTGGCGGAAACCGGAGCGGGCCGGGTCGTGAAGGTCGATCCCGCCGACGCGGTGACGACGGCCGGTGGGGTGAGCGACGTCGTCGTGCTCGCGGACGGCCTCGCCGAACCGGTGGATGTCGCGATCGGCACTCACGGCAGCTGCTACGTCACCGACGAGCATGCGGGAACCGTCGGCCTGATCACGGAAACTGGTGTCGAGATCGTGGTGGACGGCCTGGACGCACCGCACGGCGTCACCGTCGCCGACGGCGTGGTATTCGTCGTCGAGGCGGGTCGGCGGCGGGTGGTCGCAGTCGACCCTGACGTCGGTGAGCCGGTGGTGGTGGCCGACGAGCTGCCGCTCGCATTCCCGGCGGGACGTGGGCGCACCCAGCCTGCCCTGTTCAGCCACGGTCTCCCGGGAGTGGCCGTGCCGTTCGCCGGTATCGACGCCGGGCCGGACGGAACCCTGTACGTCGCGGCCGGTGGAGAGGGCACCGTGCTGTGCCTCACAGCTTGCGCGACCGGGGAGTGAGCGCGGCGCATCGCGCCGTCCCAGCCGGCAACACCTAGGCTGGCGCTCATGTCGGAGCGGGGATCGGGAGTGGCCACCAGGGAGGCGATCCGGGCGGCCGCGGAGCGGCTGTTTCTCGACCGCGGATATGCGCGGACACCGGTGCGGGACATCGCAGGCGCCGCAGGAGTGAACGCGGCGCTCGTCATCCGCTACTTCGGTAGCAAGGAGGAACTGTTCCTCGAGACGATGCGGCTGACCATCGACGACGAGCCGTTACTGGACGTGCCGATCGAATCCTTCGGCAGGCGCTTCGTCGAGGTCGTGCTGTCCACGGACGACATTCGCGGCGTGTACCTCGCACTCGTACGCGGCAGCGGAGAGAGCCGGATCGCCGAACGGCTGCGGGAGGTTCACGAACAGGCGCTCGTCGCGCCGCTGCGCGCCCGGCTGTCCGGTGCGGACGCGGATCTGCGCGCCCGGATGGCGGCCGCCGCGGTGGGTGGGCTGCTGTACTCGCTGTGGGTGGTGGGGGACGAAGACCTGGCCGCTGACCGGGACGAACTCGTCGCGCGCTACGGCGCGATCGTGCAGCAGCTCGTCGCCCCGCTGCCCTGAAACCCGCAGCCCTGAAACCCGCAGCCCCGAAACGCCGCTGCCCTGACACGCCGCTGCCCTGACACGCCGCTGCCCTGACACGCCGCTGCCCTGACACGCCGTACGACGTCACTGCACCGACCAGCCGCCGTCGGAGGGCAGGATCGCGCCGGAGACGTTCACGCCGTCGTCGCTGAGCAGGAAGGTGATCGACGCCGCGAGGTGCTGCGCCGTCGCGATCGGCGGGATCATGCGGAGGAAGTCACGAGTGCGCTCGTTGCCCCAGGCCGAATCCGGCGCGCCGCCGTGGGCGATGCCGGTGGCGACTCCGCCAGGGGCGACCGCGTTGACGCGGATACCGTGCGGGCCGTACATGAACGCCGTGTTCTTCGTGATACCGACGACCGCGTGCTTGGCCGCGGTGTAGGCGATACCGGCGGCGTTGCCGCGCAGCGCGGCCTCCGACGCGACGTTCACGATGGATCCCGCGCGGCGTTCGAGCATGGCGGGCAGCACGGCGCGGGTGAGTCGGAACACGCCGTCGACGTTGATCGCGAACACGCGGCGCCACATCTCGTCGGACGTCTCGTGGGCGGGGGAGAAGTCGTCGACGATCCCCGCGACGTTGGCGAGTCCGTCGATGCGGCCGCCCGCCGCGGTGACGATGCGGTCGATGTCGTCGTCGCGGGTGATGTCGCCCGTGACGGTGGTGATGCGGCCGGTGTCCGATTCGGACGCCAGTGTCTCGAGCCCCGGTTCGGTGATGTCGGCCGCCACGACACTGCCGCCTTCAGCGGCAATGCGGTGCGCCGTGGCGCGGCCGATGCCGGACGCCGCGCCGGTGACCACGACGGTGCGGCCGTCGAAGCGGCCGGGAGTGATGCGTTCCCGCCACACGGACTCGTCCGCGTCGGCGGGTCCGCCGCCGACCCGCCGCACGAGTGCGTCGACGACGTCCTGCGACAGCCTTCCCTGGCTGAGGGTGACGAGTTCCTGAAGCGGGAGGTTCGCCACGGGTGCCAGCGCGTCGGCGCCCACGCCCGCCTGTTCGAGCAGCTCGCGGATCGCGGCGCCGCCTTCGGGGTGTTCGAGCCAGGTGCCGACCGTGCTGGCTGCGGTCAGGACGCGGGGTGTCGTGCTCATGGCTGCCTCCGGGCGCGTTCGCGGGACGGTCGCTCGAGTGAGTGTAAACTTAGTTTACATACGGAACGGAGGTGGGCACAGTGCCTGAGGACGTGCTCGTGGTGACCGGCGTCGGCGGCATGGGGATTGCGGTGGCACGGCGGCTCGGGCCGGGCAGGCGGGTCCTGCTGGCCGACGTCGACGCGTCCGCAGTGGAATCGGCGACGAACCGGCTGCTCGACGAGGGTTACGACGCGATGTCCGCGGAGGTCGACGTGTCCTCGCAGGCATCGGTCGGCGCCCTGGCGGAGCGGGCCGCGGCGCTCGGCGACGTCCGGACCGTGGTGCACACTGCGGGACTGTCCCCCGTGCAGGCGCCGGTCCGGGCGATTCTCGACGTCGACCTGCTCGGCGTGGCGTACGCGCTCGATGGGTTCGGTGCGGTGATCGCGCCGGGCGGGTCGGGGGTGGTGATCGCCAGTATGGCAGGCCATTCCAACCCGGGTGTCCCGGCCGCGGACCTGCGCGCACTGGCCACGATGCCTGCCGCCGAGCTCGCCGCGTCCCCGCTGCTGGAGGAGGGCAGTTTCGCAGGCCCGGGGGTCGCGTACGCGTTCGCCAAATGCGTCAACCTGATGCAGGTGCAGGCGGCCAGCGAGGCCTGGGGCCGGCGCGGTGCGCGCATCAACTCGATCAGCCCCGGCATCATCGCCACGCCCATGGGCAAGTCCGAATTGGACAGCGAGCACGGCGCGAGGATGCGCGATGCGGTCGCCGTGTCCAATGCCGGACGTGTCGGCACCGCAGCCGACGTCGCTGAGGCCGCCGCGTTCCTCACGGGTTCTTCGGCCGGCTTCATCTCCGGCACGGACCTGCTCGTCGACGGCGGGGTGACCGCCGTGCAGCACACGCGCACGGGCTGACGGCTCCGGCTCTCGCGCGGCCCGGGTGGCGCCTGCGGTGGCGCGACCCGGGCCGCTGCCCTCAGGCGACGTCGCCGAGTGCCTTGTCGAGGATCTCCACCCCACGATCGATCTCGGCCTCGGTGGCCGTCAGCGCCGGGGCGATGCGGAACGTGCCGCCCATGCCCGGCAGCTGCACGATGTTCATGTGCAGGCCGAGTTCGCCCGCCCGCTGGGTCACGGCGGCGCCGAGCCGGTCGCTGTCGGCCGTGCCGCCGCCGGGGGTGACCAGTTCGAGTCCGACGAGGAGCCCCCGGCCGCGTACGTCCCCGATGGCCGGGTGCCGCGTCGCGAGCTCACCGAGGCCGTCACGCAACCGCACGCCGAGCTCCGCGGCGCGCACATCCAGCCGGTCGCGTGTGAGCACGTCGAGCACGGTGTTGCCGACGGCCGCGGGCAGCGGATCGTTGACGTGGGTGGTCAGGAACAGGAATCCGAGGTCGTGGGCCTGCTGCTCGATCTCGGCGCTCGTCACGACCGCCGACAGCGGCAGTCCTGCGCCGAGTGTCTTGGAGAGCGTGATGATGTCCGGCACGACGCCGTCCCGTTCGAAGGCGTACCAGTCGCCGGTGCGGCACAGGCCGGTCTGGGCCTCGTCGAGGATCAGCAGCATGCCGCGTTCGTGGCACTTGTCCCGCAGCGCACCGAGGTAGCCGGGCGGCAGGTCGATGATGCCGCCGGAGCTGAGAATCGGCTCGACGAGGCATGCGGCGAGACTGCCGGTTGACTGCGCGTCGATGAGGTTGAACGCCAGCTCCAGCTGGCGGCGCCAGTCGAGTTCGCCGTCGGCGTCGACGATGTCGGGCCGGAACCGGTCCGGCACCGGAAGGGCGAAGTTGCCCGGCGCCGCGGGACCGTAACCGCCGCGGCCCGCGCTGTAGGTGGCGCCGGCGGCCGCCTGCGTCATGCCGTGCCACGACCGCGCGAACGAGACGACCTCGTGTCCGCCGGTGACCAGCTTGGCCATGCGCAGTGCTGCCTCGTTCGCCTCGCCACCGGTGCTGAGGAGCATGGTCTTCTCGAGCGGTGCGGGCAGGGAGTCGGCGAGCCTGCGGCACAGCTCGAGCACGGGCCGGCTGAGCATGCCGCTGTAGAGATGGTCGAGCCGGCCCGCCTGGTCGCCGATAGTGGCGACGATCTCGGGATGGGAGTGGCCGAGAATGGCGCTCATCTGGCCGGACGTGAAGTCCAGCAGTTCTCGGCCGTCCTCGGTGAACACCGAGGTGCCTGCGGCACGGTCGATCACGGAGGGGTTGAACCCGCCTCGGCCCTGATAGCGGATGAGGTGCGCGGTGTCGGTCATACTCCGACGCTACGAACGCTCGTTGCATCGCGTCCATCACACGATGTCGACGCCGCTGTTCGGTTTTCCCGAACGATCCGGCGCAGACTGGGGACATGCTCAACCCGTGGCGACTGCGGCTGTTGTCCCTGCTGGAAAGTCTCGGCACCGTGCGTGCGGTGGCCGAGACGCTGCACCTGAGTGCCTCGACGGTGTCGCAGCAGCTCACGGTGCTCGAATCGGAGACCAAGGCGACGCTGCTGGAACGGACCGGCAGGCGTGTGCGGCTCACCCGGCAGGGCAGCCTGCTGGCACGGCGGGGCAGGGAG
Organism: Prauserella salsuginis; assembly: GCF_024648885.1. Lineage (GTDB taxonomy): Bacteria > Actinomycetota > Actinomycetes > Mycobacteriales > Pseudonocardiaceae > Prauserella > Prauserella salsuginis. The sequence continues at coordinate 396,112 of NZ_JANBBF010000012.1, forward strand.
ATCCTCGACCGCATGGCCGAGGCCGAGGCCGAGTTGCGCATGCTCGGTGACGAGCCGATCGGCACGGTCCGGGTCGGGGCGTTTCAGAGCGCGATCCAGCCGCTCGCCGTGCCTGCCGTGACGCGGTTGGCCGACTCGCACCCGCAGTTGCAGGTCGAACTCGTGGAGTCCGAACCGCACGAGAGCGGCCCCGCGCTGCGGACCGGCGACCTCGACGTGATCATCACGACCACCGACTACGTCGAGTTCCCATGGGGCCGTGACCTGGAGATCGTGCCGCTGGGCACCGATCCGGTCGTACTCGTGCTGCCCAGGGCGCATCCACTGGCGCGCCGACGTGCCGTGGACCTCGCCGCGTGCGCCGACGAGACGTGGACCGGCGACCGCACGGGCTCGTACATGGCCGAGCTGACCCGCAGACTGTGCCGGCAGTCCGGCTTCGAACCACGGACCGCGAGCCGCTTCAGCAACTACCTGCTGCAGCTGGGCGAGGTGGAGGCGGGCAGGGCGGTGACATTGCTGCCGGCCCTGGCCGTCCCCGCCGACCGTGCGGTCGCGACGTGCGAGCTGACCACGCCGGTGCACCGCAACGTCACGATCGTCGTGCGCAGTGGCAGCGCCCCGCGGGCGGCCGTGGACGCCGTCGTCGACGCCCTGCTCGACCACCCGGAGATCCCGGCGCTGACGGCCGCGGGCGCCGACCCGGGCTGATCGGCCGGTCGGCTGATGTGACCACCGTGAGCGTCCGAACTGCGGATGTACACCCCATACGTCCGTCCTGTGTCCGGATGTCCCTGAATGCCGGTCAAGAGCTGACGTTGTCTGCGATGATTCGGTTAATCGTTCATTTCTCGGCTAGGCGGGTGTCACGCCGGAGGGCTACCGTCCGCTCATGAGCACTCACCGATCGCGCTTTCACCGATCACGACTCGTGACGATGCTTCTCGGTCTGCTCGTGGCTCTCGTGGGCGGCCTCGGATCGGCGGCTCCGGCCGCCGGTGCCGAGCTCGCGGCCCCGGTCGCGGCCCAGCCGGAATGCGGTGACACCTCCGGATTCGAGACGACTCCGCTCGGGGACCTGCCGGCGGAGGCGACCGACACCTACGAACTGATCCAGAGCGACGGGCCGTACCCGTACCCGGAGGACGACACGGTCTTCCAGAACCGTGAGGGTCTGCTGCCCGACTGCGACGAGGGCTACTACCGCGAGTACACCGTGGAGACCCCCGGCAGCGATGATCGCGGAGCGCGGCGCATCGTGGCGGGAAGCGGTGGCGAGTACTTCTACACCGACGACCACTATGCGAGCTTCATCCTCATCGACACCGGCGACGGCGGCACGCCTCCGCCGCAGGAACCGGCGTGCGGTGACACGTCCGGATTGGACACGGTCGCGCTGTCGTCGCTGTCGCAGGAGGCGCAGGCCGTCGTCGCCGACGTCCGCGGCGGTGCCACCGGCCCCACCTACGAGAACCGTGAGGGCGTGCTGCCGGACTGCGACGCCGGCTACTACCAGCTGTTCGACGTGGGTTCCGAGGACCGCGTGATCTCCGGCGAGGACGGTGAGATCGTCTACACGCCCGACCACTACACGACGTTCCAGGCCGTGGATGTGAACTCCTGACCCGAGGTTCCCGCGGGCGACGGGACATGGTCGACCGGGTCCGCGTCCGGAGCGGAGGGCGGCGCCTGCCGACGCCGCCGCTCGGGCACCGCGACACGGCTCCCGGAATCCGCAACATGGGCCCCGGATAGCGCAACACGGCTTCGAGGTGCTCGCCCGTTCCCGGGCGTTCCGGGAACGGGCGAGCGGATCGACGTCAGGCGTCTGCGGCGAGTTCCCGGGTCAACGTGGTGACGCCGGGCAGCCCGGCGAGTCCGTAGGTGAGCTCGGTGATCCGTTCGGCGCGCTCCTCGGTGACCGCCCGGCCGGCATTGAGGCGGAACTTCGTCGCCAGCTCGTCGGCCGACAGCGGGTTGCCGTGGCCGCCCCGGTTGGCGTTCACCCGCTCGGTGAGCTCGCTCCCGTCGGAGAGCCGGACTCGGAGCACCGCGGGGAACTGGTGCGGGAAGATCCCGTCGCATTCCGCGTCGGGAACACACGTCACCTTGGCGGCGAGGGCCAGCCGGTCCGGATCGGCGGCCGCGGTATCGGTGAAGTCCTCGTGGAACACGCCGAGCCCGCCGCCGCCGAGCAGCGCCGCGGCCACGGTGTACGGGCCGGAGAACGCCGCGTGGTATCCCGACGTGGGGACGGCCTTCTCCTCGGGAGGCTCGCCGATGGTCCGCAACACCGCCGTGGGCGCGCCGAGTTCGATGCTCTCGATCGCGGCGGGGTCGACCCCGCGGGCCCGTAGCCGGAGCGCCGCGTCGATGCCCGCGTGCGTGAAGTGGTTGCACGGGTAGGGCTTGAAGAAGATGCCCGGCAGCTCCCATCGCTCGCCGAGCCCGGACGTGACGGCGTCGAGGTCGACCCGGTCGCCGCAGAACGCCTGCAGCATGCCGAAGCGGCCCTCGAGCACGGTCGGGGGTCCTGTGATGCCCGTGCGTGCCAGCCCCGCGGCGGTGACGGCGGCGTGCGCGGCCCAGCCGCAGTGGATCCGCTTGACGGTGCCGCCCGTCCGGTTCGCCTCGAGCAACCCGGACCCCATGCTCGCCGCGATGCCCACGGCGTGGGCGATGCCGTCGGTATCCACACCGGACAGCATGGCGGCAGACACCGCGCCACCGACGGCGCCGCAGATCGCCGTGGCGTGCAGGCCGTGTTCGAAGAACACCGAGTTGCCGAGGTCGGAATCGTAGCCCGCCATGCCGAGCCGGACAGCCACCTCGATACCCACGCCGATCGCGTCGAGCAGCTGGGCGCCGCCGGCGCCATGCGACTCGGCGACCGCCAACGCGGCGGGCACCACGGAGGCGGACGGATGCAGCACCGACGGCAGGTGCGTGTCGTCGAAGTCGAGCGAATGGGCGAGGGTGCCGTTCAGCAGTGCGGCGCTCGGCTCCGGTACCGGCTGCGCGCCGATCGCGGTGGATCTTCCTGCGCCGCCCCATTCGCGCACGAGCGCACCGACCGCTTCCGCGGGCGGTTCGGCCGTCGCGGCGAGGCTGTTGCCGAGTACGTCGAGGACCCGGCGCGCGACGTCGTCCCGCAGTTCGGGGGCGAGCCCGTCGTCGCGGGTGGTCGTGGCGAATCCGGCGAGGTGCTGGACGAGTGTGGTCATGCGCTCACCGCCGCGAGCGGACGGATCGGCGAACCGGTGCCGCCGGTGATGCGCAGGGGAGCGAGCAGGAAGGTGAACTCGCGGACGCCCGCCTCGGCGACCTCCTCGAGGTTGAGGTGCTCCATGATGAAGATGCCCGATTCGACGAGCAGGACTCGGTGCACCGGCAGCACGGCGTGTCCCGCGCCCGCGGGAATCTGCTCGTAGGCGGTGGTGTCGGCGCCCGTCGCGACGACGCCCCGATCGGCGAGCCACCGTCCCGCTTCCACGGTCGGCCCCGGCACACCGGTCTCCTTGCCCATGTACGTCGCGGCATCCGCGAAGTTGCGTGCCCAGCCGGTGCGCACCAATGCGACATCACCCTGGCCCGGTTCGGCACCCGCCAGCTTGGCGGCCTCGGCGAGATCGTCGGCCGTGACGCCGTACCCGGCCGGCAGCGTATCGACGCCGTGGACGGCCGCGACGTCGAGCAGCACCGCACGCCGCAGCAGCCCGGGCAGGTTCTCCGCGCCGTGCGTGCTGAACGTGCCGCCCTGCTGAGCCTCCGCAGCGTCGACCCCGCCGTGGAGCTCGCCGCAGTGGCTCACGTGCGAGAGCGCGTCGATGTGGGTGCCGACGTGGCCGCCGGTGACGATGATCTCGTTGGCGGCCGAACCGCCGTCGGGGCGTTCCATGTCGCCGTGCCTGCGGATGAGCGTCATCCGGAAACCGGGGTGGTTCGGCGAGCAGGGCATGCCCGTGAAGAAGGGCTGCCCGAGCTCGTAGAGCCGGACCCCGCCGGAGACGGCGGCGAGCAGCGGGTCCTGGGAACGTGTCATGACGTCTGGCCTTCCTTGACGTTCGGGTCCTCGTCGGCGATGGCGAGCAGCCACAGCGCTCGTTCGACGACTGCTTTGTCGACGAAGCGGCCCGCGGAGTCGATCCACGCCGCTTCGCCGGAATCGCGCACCGTGTCCACGAGCGACCGTGCCCACGCCACCTCGTCGGGGTCGGGGCGGCAGGCCTCGTGCACCACGGGAATCTGTGCCGGATGGATGACCGACCGGCCGAAGAAGCCCGCCCGTCGTCCCTCCTCGGTGTCACCGCGCAGGCCGTCGAGGTCACGGACCGCGGTCCACACGCTCTGCGCGGGACTGGACAGGCCCGCCGCGCGGGCCGCGACGACCACCCGCGACCGCGGCCACGTGAGCGCGTTCCGGTCGGTGACGCGCAGGTCCGCCGCGAGGTCGGCCTCCCCGAGGGAGATGCCGGACACGAGGGGATGCGCCGTGGCGAGTGCGTAGGCCCGTTCCACGCCGAGTGCCGATTCGACGACCGGGTGCACGGGAACGGACAGTCTCTCGGCGACGGCGCTCAGCCGTTCCGGGTCCTTGCACTTGGGAATCCGGACCCCGGCTGGTGGCACGGAAGCCGTGGCGAGTGCGTCCACATCGGCCGTCCCGTGTGGCGTGCCGGGCTCGTTGACGCGTACGTACGCGCGGTTGCCGTCGGCGAGGGTCGCGACGGCGTTGCGCCGTGCCTGCTCCTTGGCCTCCGGAGCGACGGCGTCCTCGAGGTCGAGGATGACGGCGTCGGCGTCGGAGGCCAGCGCCTTGGCGATCCGGTCGGAGCGGTCGGCGGGAACGTAGAGCCACGTCCGCACCGGTGCGGTCACCGGACGATCCCCTGCTCGCGGAGCCGGGCCAGGCGCTGGGGCGTCACGCCGTACTCGCCGAGGACCTCCTCGGTGTGCGCGCCGACCGGCGGGCCGGTCCAGTTGATCGCACCGGGCGTCTCGGACATCCGGAACAGCACGTTCTGCATGCGAACCGGGCCGAGTTCGTCGTCGGGCAGCGTTGCGATCGTGCCGAGCGCCTGGAACTGCGGGTCTTCGACGATGTCGGCCGCCGTGTAGATCGGCGCGATCGCGGCCTCCGCCTCCTCGAAGGCCTTGATGACCTCGTCGCGGTCGCGCGCGGCAATCCACGATCCGACCGCCTCGTCGAGTTCGTCGGCGTGCCGGGCGCGCTCGGCTCCGCTGGCGAACCAGGGCTCGTCGATGAACTCCGGCCTGCCCACGAGGCGCATGACGCGTTCGGCGATCGACTGGGCGCTCGTGGAGATCGCGACCCAGCTGCCGTCCCTGGTGCGGTAGGTGTTGCGGGGCGCGTTGTTGCTCGAGCGGTTTCCGGTGCGTTCCTGCAGCACACCGAGCTGGTCGTAGGCGATGATCTGCGGCCCGAGCAGGGTCAGGATCGGCTCGATGATGGCCATGTCGACGACCTGCCCGTGGCCGGTCTGCTCCCTCGCACGCAGGGCCGTCGTGACCGCGAAGGACGTCGCCAATGCCGCGATGCCGTCGGCGAGCCCGAACGGCGGCAGCATCGGCGGGCCGTCCGGGTCGCCCGTGATGGCGGCGAATCCGCTCATCGCCTCGGCGAGCGTGCCGAACCCGGGGCGCTTGGCGTAGGGCCCGACCTGGCCGAACCCGGTGACCCGGGTGAGGACGATCCCTGGGTTGATCGCGCGGAGCTCGTCGTAGCCGAGACCCCAGCGTTCGAGCGTGCCGGGCCGGAAGTTCTCGATCACCACGTCCGCGTCGGCGACCATCTCGCGGAAGATCTCCTGGCCCTCAGGGGATCCGAGGTAGAGCGTGACGGCCTTCTTGTTGCGTCCCAGCAGCTTCCACCACAGGCCGACACCGTCGCGCTGTGCACCGTGGTTGCGGACCGGATCGCCGTTCGGGTGCTCGATCTTGATGACCTCGGCGCCGTAATCGGCGAGTGTGGTCGCGGCCAGTGGGCCGGCGAACAGCGTTGCCACGTCCAGGACGCGGATTCCCGACAATGCGCCCGTCATGGGGCGGCACCTGCCTTTCGTTGTGCGTTTCGGTTAGGGGAACACCGATGAACGCCGTGTTTCGCGACCCACGCTTTCCCCTGCTGACCAAGTTCGCACTGCTGATCGCGGAGAGTCAAGCTGTGCAAGGTTGTTGACCTAGCACTGCGGCCGGTGTCACGATAGCTCAACTTCGACATGATGTTTCTTCGAGCGGAACAACTTCCTTCGGTGGAACACTTCAGGGAACAGGGATCAGAGATGATCGTTCGCAGGCTGATCGCCGTCCTCGGCGTGGGCGCGTTGCTCGCCGCCGCGGGCTGCGGTGGTTCCGCACCGTCCGGCGCCGCGGTCGATGCCGCCGGGAGTGGTGACGGTCCGGTCAGGATCGGGGCGCTGCACCCGGTCAGTGGGTCGATGGCGGTCGACGGACTGCAGATGCGACGTGGTGCACAACTCGCGGTCGAGCAGATCAACGAATCCGGCGGCATCGCCTCGCTCGGCGGCCGCAGGGTTCAGCTGACGACCGCCGACACCCAGGGAAAACCCGAGATCGGCCAGAGCGAGGCTCAGCGGCTGATCTCGGACGGCGCGGTCGGCCTGGTCGGCACTTATCAGAGTTCGGTCAGCAGCAACGTGGCCGTCGTGGCCGAGCGCAACGAGGTGCCGTTCGTCATGGACGTGACCGCCTCCGACGAGATCTTCCAGCACGGCTATCGGCACTCGTTCCGTGTGCAGCCGGGCAGTGCCAAGATCTCCGAGTCCGCGGCCGACTACCTAAAACAGGTGTCCGAGCAGGCCGGTGAACCGGCCGGACGGGTAGCCGTGCTCCACGAACAGACGGACTTCGGCACGGGAGCGGCCGACACGTTCGAGGCCGCGGCCCGAAAGCTGGGCATGGAGGTCGGCCCGCGGGTCAGCTACGACGCGACGACGGCCTCGGACTTCACCTCCCAGATCACGCAGGTCAAGGCCTCGGATGCCGACGTCCTCGTCGTGGCTGGGTACTACGGCGACAGCCTGCTCATCGCGCAGGCCATCGACGCCGTCAAACCCGACCTCGACGCGGTGTGGGGCGTCTCGAACGGCGCCTACGACCAGCCGAAATTCGTGTCCGACGCCGGAGAACTCGGCGACCGGTACTTCAGCACCAACTACCACTTCGACGCGCAGAACCCCGAGACCCGGCGGCTGCGTGCGGAGTACCGACAGCGTTTCGGAGCACCGATGCGCACCGGTGCGGTCCTGTCCTACGACGCGGTGCAGGCCATCGCCGCGGGTGTCGAGGAGGCGGGCAGCACCGACCCGGCGGCCGTGCGCAACGGGATCGCCAGGGCGCAGATCGACCCGCTCACCGTCGGCGACGGCCCTGTCCGGTTCGGACCAGACGGGGAGAACGTGAACTCGGCCGCGGTGCTCATGCAGATTCAGAACGGACGGGTGAAACAGGTGTATCCCCCGGAGAAGGCCGAATCCGACCCCGACTACTCGGTGGCCTGGTGACGATGACGACGACGATCGACACCGACGCCCCGGAGACCCGGGCCCCGTCGGCCACACTGGCGGTACTGAAGCGCGCGGGCGTCGTGGGCGCCCTGGTGGCGGCGGCCGTCGCGGTCGCACTGGTCCAGTCGGGCAGCGGCATCGTGGTCTGGCAGTCGGTGGTGACCGGACTGCTCACCGGAGGTCTGTACGGACTGATCGCGATGGGCCTCACGTTGATCTTCGGCGTGCTCGACATCGTGAACTTCGCCCACGGCGCCATGCTGGCAGTGGCCATGTTCATCTCGTTCGGCGTGGTGGCCGTGACCGGTCTGCACCCGTACCTGACGATGCTGATCACCGTGCCCGCACTGTTCCTCGTGGGCGTGCTCGTGCACCGCGGTCTGCTGTCCGGCTCGGGCGGGGCCACGCTGGAGAACCAACTGCTCATCACGCTGGGGCTCTCCCTGCTGCTGGAGAACGGCCTGCTGCTGTTCTTCGGCGCCGAGCCGAAGAACGTGGGCCTGCCCGGCGAGACACACCTCGACGTGTTCGGTGCCGTCGTGGCCGGGTCGCGGCTGTACGCGTTCCTGGGAGCCATGGCGCTCGGACTGCTGCTGTACTGGATGCTGCAGCACACCCGGCTCGGCACGGCGATCCGTGCGGTCGCATCGAACAGCGCCGGTGCCGAACTGGTCGGCATCAACGTGCGCCGGATCCATACGTTGACGTTCGCCATCGGTGCGGCGTGCGCCGGTGCGGCCGCGGCGCTGGCCGTACCGCTGCTGTCGGTCACCCCGACACTGGGCGAGCAGTTCAACATCACCGCGTTCGTCGTGGTGGTCCTCGGCGGCATGGGCAACGTCGTCGGCGCGCTCGTCGGCGGGCTGCTGATCGGACTGGTCGAGCAACTCACCACGATCTATCTCGACGGCCAGAGCTCGCTGCTCGGCGTGTTCGTGGTGTTCGTGCTGGTGCTGTTCCTGCGTCCGCAAGGATTGTTCGGGAGGCGAACATGACCGACACCGCAGTCGAGTCGCGGCGGGAGACCCGGTCCGCAGGGCCGGCGGCGCCGCCGTTGCGTCCCCAGAACCGGCAGTTCGCCGTCCTCGCGGTCCTGGTACTGCTGGCGATCCCGTTACCGCTGATCCTGCCGGCAGCGCAGGGCGCCGTGGCCGTCCGGATCCTGATCTTCCTGATCATGGCGGTCGGCTGGAACATCATGAGCGGGTTCGGCGGCATGTTCAGCTTCGGTCACGCCGCCTACTTCGGCCTCGGCGCCTACACGAGCGCGTACCTGCTGGTCGAACACGGTGTGTCGCCATGGGTGGGGATGGCCGCGGGCATGGTCGTGGCGGCCGCGGTGGCGATGGTGATCGGCTACTTCTCGTTCCGCTACGAACTCAAAGGCGCGTACTTCGCGCTGGCGACGTTCGCGTTCGCCGAGATGCTGCGGCTGATCACCACCAGCAGTGACGCCGTGAACGGTGCCGTCGGTTACCAGGTGCCGTTGATCCAGGGTTCGTCGCTGGGGCAGATGCAGTTCCCCGCCGGGTCGCCCGCGTACTTCTGGATCGCGCTCGTGCTGGCGGGCGGGGCCGTGGCACTGAGCATCCTGTTCCGACACTCGGCCGCGGGCCGCTACGTCGTGGCGATCCGCGACGACGAGCTGGCCGCCGCGTCGGTCGGAGCCCCGGTGATGCGGCACAAGCTGCTGACGGTGGCGCTGTCCGGTGCGATCACGGCGGTCGCGGGCGCGTTCTACACCCAGTACTACCTGTTCATCGACCCGCAGCTGGCGTTCGGCTCCTCGGTGTCCATCGAGGCGATCGTCACCGCGGTGATCGGCGGGATCGGCACCATCTGGGGCCCGGTGGTGGGAGCCGTGATCGTGGGCTCGCTCTCGGACGTGACCGCGACGTTGCTGGCGACCCCGCCCGAGTTCCTGAGCTTCCTGCAGGGCCGCAGCGGCCTCGACGTCATCCTGTACGCGGTGATGTTGATCCTCATCGTGCGGCTGATGCCGAAGGGCATCTTCGGGACTCTCGCGGAGAAGTTTTCGGAAAGGCGGCGCCGATGAGCGTGCTCGAACTATCCGGTGTGGACAAGAGTTTCCGGGGTCTGCGCGCCCTGTCCGATGTGGATATGGCCGTGTCGGAAGGCGAGATCGTCGGAGTGATCGGACCCAACGGTGCCGGCAAGACGACTCTGTTCAACGTGATCTGCGGTGCGCTGAAACCCGATGCGGGATCGGTGCGCTTCGCCGGTGAGGACGTGACCGGCCACAAGCCCGAGAAGATCGCCCGCAGCGGCATGGTGCGGACCTTCCAGTTGATGCGGCCGTTCGCGACCATGTCGGTCGCGGAGAACGTGAGTCTGGCCGCGCAGCATCACACGCGCGGGGCGGAGCGGCTGCGCGGCCACGCCGTGGAGATCGTCGAGCGGGTGGGCCTTCGGGAGTGGGCGTATCGGCCGGCGACCGAGCTGCCCACGGCGGGCCTGAAACGGCTCGAACTGGCCAGGGCGCTCGCCGCGCGGCCACGAGTGCTGCTGCTCGACGAGGTACTCGCCGGACTGCTGCCGGCCGAGCGTGAGCCCGTGCTCGATCTGCTCGCCGAACTGCGCGAGCAGGACGGCACGACGCTGGTGTTCATCGAGCACATCATGGCCGCGGTGATGCGGCTGTCCGATCGCGTGCTCGTGCTGGACCAGGGCGCGGTGCTCGCCACCGGTACGCCCGACGAGGTCACGGCCGATCCACGCGTGATCGAGGCCTACCTCGGGGAGGAGCCGACGACCCATGCTGACGCTTGAGAGCCTGAGTGCCGGATACGGCCGCATGCGCATCCTGCACGAGGTGGACCTGCAGGTCGGTGCCGGTGAGCTGGTCGCGCTGGTCGGCGCGAACGGTGCCGGCAAGACCACGACGCTGCGCAGCATCTGCGGCCAGCTCCCGCCGCAGGCGGGGCGGATCGTGTTCGACGGCAGCGACACCGCGGGACGCAGGCCGGACGTGCTCGTGCGGGACGGCCTGGTGCACGTGCCCGAGGACCGGGCCCTGTTCGGCACGCTCACCGTCGAGGAGAACCTGCGGATGGGTGCGTGGACCGCGCAGGCCGAGGACACCACGAAGCGGCTGGAACAGGTGTACGAGCTTTTCCCGATCCTGGCCGAACGCCGGGGTCAGGTGGCGCAGACCTTCAGCGGTGGCCAGCAGCAGATGCTCGCGATCGGACGCGCCCTCATGGCGGGCCCACGGCTGCTGCTGCTCGACGAGCCGTCGACAGGCTTGTCGCCGAAGCTGACCTGGACGATGCTCGACGCGGTGCGGGCGATCCGGGACACGGGGGTGTCGGTCCTGCTCGTCGAGCAGAACGCGAAACAGGCGCTCGCGATCGCCGACCGGGCGTACGTGATGGAGAGTGGATCGGTCGTGTTGTCGGGCGGCGGTGGGGAACTCGCCGGCGACGAACGCGTGCGGAAGGCGTACCTGGGACTGTGATGGGTACGCACACGACGACGTCGCCGGCGGGGCGGGATGCGGCGGCCGCCACCGCCGAGCTCGGAGCGTGGGTCTCGCAACTGGACCCCGCTGCCGTGCCGGCCACCGTCGTCGACCGTCTCGGCCTCGTGGTGCTCGACGTCGTCGGCGTGGCCGCCGTCGGCGCGAGGACCGCCGATCACCGGGCGCTGCGGCACGCCTGGGCCGCACCGGCAGGGCCCGCGCCCCTGTTCGGCACCGGCGAGACCGCACCGGTGGACACCTCCGCGTGGCTGAACGCCGTGGCGATGGCGTGCCTCGAACTCGACGAGGGCAACAAATACGCCAAGGGTCATCCGGCGGTGCACGGCTTTCCCGCCGTGCTCGCCTTGGCTGCCGAGCGCGACGCCTCCGGCGACGACACCGCCGCGGCGCTGTTGGCCGCCTACGAGGTGGCGGCCCGGTTCGGCCGGGCGACCGGCCTGCGTGCGGGCGCGCACCCGCACGGAAACTGGGGCGTCGCGGGCGCGGCGGCAGGATGCGCCCGGCTGCTCGGCCTCGGCCCGGGTGCGTGCGCCGCCGCCATCGACACCGGAGCCGGGATGCCGATTGCGGGGCACTTCGACTCCGCGACGACCGGCAACCCGGTGCGGGACGCCTGGCTCGGGGCCGCCAACACCTCCGGCCTCGCCGCAGCGCGGATGGCAGCCGCGGGTGTCGCCCGCAACACCGGCACCGCAGCGCTGTCACTCGGGTCGCTGCTGGGCGAGTTCGACCCCCGCGAGCTCACGGCCGGGCTCGGTACGCGCTGGGACATGACGGCCGGATACTTCAAGCGGCACGCGTCGTGCTCGTTCACGCATCCGGCCGCGGACGCGATTCTCGAGCTCGCCGACGGCAGGCCCATCGCCGACGTGCGCGTCGAGACGCACGCGCTGGGCGCAGGCCTGTCCGGAACGGACTGGGACAACCGGCTGTCGGCGATGTTCTCGACGCCGTTCGTGGTCGCGGCGGCGGCCCTCGACGGTGCCGTCGGCCCGCAGACCTACACCCGCCACCGGCAGGCCGATTCGCGGCTGCGGGAGCTCGCCCGCCGGGTGACCGTCGTCGCCGCCGACGACCTCACCGCTCGCCTGCCTGCGGAACGGGCTACCCGCGTGACCGTGCGCTACGCCGACGGCGACACCCGCACCGCGGAGGTGCCCAATCCGGTCGGCGACGCCGATCACCGCCCGTTCGACCGCGACGCCGTCACCGAACTGCTCCGCGGCTGGCTCGGCGACGACGACCTGCTCGACCGGTTGGTGGCGTTCAGCACGCGCTTCGCCGCGTCGCCGCGGGTGGGCGAGGCGCTGCGCGGACTCGCCCATGTCCCGGACGGCACCACCCCGGACGGCACCACCCCGCAGAACACGGCCCCGGACAACACGGCCCCGGACAACACGGCCCCGGACAAGGAGGAATGAGCGTGATGCGCGCGTTCGCCGTGACCCCGATCCACCTGCCCGACGAGGAGATCAGCAGGCGGCAGGACCGGTACGACCGGCTGGCACCGCCGGGGTTCGAGATCGTGTTGCGTGACGTCGGGACGGCGGCACCGGCGGCGCTGGACACCGACGCGGCCGTGCGCGCGTCCGAACGGGCCGTCGAATCCGCGCTGGACGCGGCGCTGGCGGACCGGACCGCGGGCTGGGATCTGGCGTTTCCCGACTGTGTGCTGGACCCGGCCGTGCCCGACGGTGTCGGCACCGACGGCGCGGCCACCGCGGGCCCGGCGGTGCACGGCCTACTGAAGCTCTCGGCCGGTTTCCTCGCCGCCCGTGGCGAGCGGTTCGGCGCGGTGGTCCGCAACGAGGCGATCGGCGCGGAACTCACCCGGCGGCTCGCGGCGTACGGTCTGGTGGCGTACTCGGCGGGTGTCGAGGTGCTGGACCTGCCGTTCGACGCCATCGCCGACACCGCCACCTGGAACGCCGCGCTCGGCGGGGCGGTGACCCGGCTCGCCGAGCGCGGAGCCACCGCGGTGCTCAACGGCTGTTCCGCGGTGGACGTCGAACCCGCCGACCTGGCCGCGCGCATCGTCGACCCGACCGCGCTCGCGCTGCGGTTGCTGACCGTGGAAGGAGCACCGACCGCATGACCGGTCCCGACCCGACCGAGACCGAGGGGCCCGACCTCGTCGTCGCCGGTGCCGGCGGCGGCCTCGCCGGCGCGCTGCGCGCGGCCGAACACGGGCTGAGCGTGCTCGTGGTCGAGGCGAGTGAGCACTTCCGCAGGGGCAACAACACGTCGATGTCCACGGCGATGTTCCCCGGGGCCGGCTCGCGCTGGCAGGCAGATGCGGGGATCGACGACGGGCCGGAACGGTTCGTCGCCGACATCATGGCCAAGACCCACGGCACCGCGGATCCGCGGCTGGCCAGGACACTGGCCGGGATCAGCGCGCCGCTCGTGGAATGGCTGGCCGATTCGGCGGGGCTGCCGCTGTCGCTGGTCACCGACTTCAACTATCCCGGGCACGCCGTCCCGCGTTGCCACACCATCCCGGGCAGGCACGGCTCCGGGGTGATCGACCATCTCGCCCGCACCGTCACCGAACATCCGGACGTCGAACTGCTGGCGCCTGCGCGGCTGACCGACGTCCGCCTCGACGGCGAGGGCGCGGTCCGTGCGGTGGCCGTGCGGTACCCCGACGGCACGGAGGAGGAGATCCCGACTCGTGCGGTGCTGCTCGCCACGAACGGCTTCGGTGCCGACCGTGGTCTCGTGGCCGAGCACCTGTCCGAGATCGCCGGGGCGCTGTACCAGGGCGGGGAGAACTCGCTCGGCGACGCACTGCGGATCGGCGGGAAGCTCGGTGCCGCATCCGGATTCCTCGACGCCTACCAGGGACACGGCGCGGTCGGGGCCAAATCCGGCACGCTCGTCGGGTGGGCGACGATCATCCACGGCGGTGTGCTCGTCGACCTCGACGGCAGGCGCTTCGGCGACGAGACACGCGGCTACTCGGAGTACGCCGCGGAACTCGCCGCCCGCCGCGGCTCGACCGGGTGGATCGTCCTCGACGAGACGATCTATCAGCAGTGCCTGCCGTTCCGCGATTTCCAGGACAACGTCGACGCGGGCGCGATCGTGTGGGGCGCCGACGCCGCGGAGCTGGCCGAGGTGACCGGCCTGCCCGCCGAGTCGCTCGCCGCCGAGCTCGCCGACAGCGCGGCGGCGGCGCGCGGTGAACGCACCGACCGATTCGGCAGGACGAACTGGGAGCGTCCGCTGACGGGCAGGCTCGCCGCGGTCCGGGTCGTGCCCGCGCTGTTCCACACGCAAGGGGGCCTGCTGGTCGACGAGCGTGCGGCGGTCGTCGACGCCGCCGACCGGCCCATCCCAGGTCTGTACGCCGCAGGGGGTGCCGCGGCCGGGATCTCGGGCCGCGGCGCCGCCGGTTATCTGCCGGGCAACGGGCTGCTGCCGGCGTTCGGCCTGTCCTGGCTGGCCGCCGACGACGTGGCCCTCCGGTATTCGCACACGCAGTAAGGAGAACGACAGATGGCGACGACGGAACTGCTCATCACCGATGTCCGGGTGGTGCGCCCCGACGATCCCGACAACGCGACGCCGGCGACGACCGACATCGCGGTCAACGACGGCACGATCGTGCGCGTCGCAAGTGGACAGTCGCGTGAGGACGCCGCGACCGTCGTCGACGGCCGCGGCCTGCTGGCGTTCCCCGGAGTGGTGGACGCGCATCAACACTGGGGCATCTACAACGAACTGCCCGCCGACACGCGCACGGAGAGCCGCGCGAGCGCGCAGGGCGGTGTGACGACGGCGTTGACGTACATGCGCACCGGCCAGTACTACCTCAACAAGGGCGGACCGTACCGCGAGTTCTTCCCCGAGGTGCTCTCGGCCGCGTCGGGGAACGCCTACGTGGACTACGCCTTCCACCTTACACCGATGATGTCGCAGCACATCGACGAGATCCCGTATCTGGTCGAGGAGCACGGCGTCACGTCGTTCAAGATCTTCATGTTCTACGGCAGTCACGGTCTCCACGGCCGGTCGGCGAGCCAGAGCGAGTTCCTCATGACACCGCCGGAGGAGCGTTACGACCTGGCGCACTTCGAGTTCGTCATGCGCGGCGTCCAGGCGGCCCGCGAGGCGCTTCCCGACTACGCCGATCATCTCTCGTTGTCGCTGCACTGCGAGACGGCGGAGATCATGACCGCCTACACCAAGCTCGTCGAGCAGGACCCGTCGTTGTCCGGACTGCGCGCCTACAGCCGGTCGCGTCCGCCGCACTCGGAGGGGCTTGCGGTGACGATCGCGTCGTACCTGGCCCACGAGACCGGCCTGCCGAACATCAACCTGCTGCACCTGTCGTCGGAGAAGGCGCTCGACGCGGCACTGCGGATGGCGAAGACGTTCCCGCACGTGGATTTCCGGCGGGAGATCACGGTCGGCCACCTGCTGGCCGACGTGGACACCGCCAGCGGCATCGGCGGCAAGGTGAACCCGCCGTTGCGGGAACGGGAGGACGTCGAGGCGCTGTGGCGGCACGTGCTGGCCGACGAGGTCGACTGGGTCGTCAGCGATCACGCGTGCTGCAAGGACGAGCTGAAGTTCGGTGAGGACCGTGACGACGTGTTCGTCGCCAAGTCCGGGTTCGGCGGCGCCGAGTACCTGCTGCCCGGCCTGGTCGGCGAGGGCGCCAAGCGTGGCCTGTCCCCGCAGCGCGTCGCGAAGCTGACGTCGTGGAATCCGGCCCGGCGCTACGGACTGCTCACCAAAGGCACGATCGCCGAGGGTTACGACGCCGACATCGCGCTCGTCGACCCGACGGCCTCGTGGACGGTGCGCGCGGCCGATTCGGAATCCACGCAGGAGTACACGCCGTTCGAAGGCTTCGACATGACGGCGAGGGTCACCGACACCTTCGTGCGCGGCCACCATGTGTTCGCCGACGGCAAGATTCAGGGCGACCCGGTGGGCCGGTATCTGGCGCGCGGTCGTTGAGCACTCCGGCCACGGGCGGGCGCCGGATCAGCTCCGGTGCCCGCCCGTGGCCTTTCCGTTGGCCCAGTTCCGGATGATCTCGGCGGTGGCATCGCGCACAAGAGTCCGGTAACGGTCGATCTTCTCCGGCGTGAATCGGTACTCGGGGCCGCAGACACTGATCGCGCCGTGCACCTCTCCGTCGGGTGTGACGAGCGCGGCGGCGACGGAACCGGCGCCGCTCTGCCGTTCGCCGAGGGACACTGCGACGCCGTCGGAGCCGATGGCGTCGAGCTGCTGGCGCAGGGTGGCCGGGTCGGTGACGGTGCGGTCGGTCAGCGCGCCGAGGTCTCCGGCGAGGATCTCCTCGCGGCGCCACTCCGGCAGCTGCGCGAGGATGGCCTTGCCCGACGAGCCGGCGTGCAGCGGGAACCGGGTGCCGATGTCGACCGTCATCTTGATCTCGGCACGGCTCTCGAACTGCTCGAGGTACACGCGTTCGTCGCCGACCAGTCCGGACAGTGTCGTGGTTTCGCCGGTCTCGTCACGGAGGCGCCGGAGAACCGGCGCGGCCGCGGTCTTGGCGTCGAACCGGCGAAGCGCGCTGGCCCCGAGTGCGACGGCGGCGGGACCGAGCCGGTATCCGGTCACGCCGGGCGTGGTGGCCAGTACGTCCCGCGACACGAGCGACTGCAGGATGCGGTACACGACGGCCTTGGAAATGCCGAGTTTGCGGCTGATGGTGCTGACGCCCAGATACTCGGGACCGCCGGTGAACAGCAGCAGCACGTCGGCGACCCGCGCGGCGGCCTCGGTCCCGGTGCCGCCCTGGGGTGGCACGGCGTGCTGTGAGGGCGGGTGTTGTGAGGACGTCTGCGGTGAGGACGGCACAGTGCGTTCGGCCACGACATCGTTTCTGTTGGAGGAATAGGTGGGTCAAGTGTCCCACCAGGCGAAATTGACGGTCAAGCAGGATCACTAACGGGTGATAACGAACGAATGTTCCGCCAGGCGGAATGCAGGAGTGGGTTTGCTTCCGTCCGTCGCCCGGTCGCCGCCTCCCACCGACGCGCCGTGCGTGACTGCGCCCTCGGGTGTGTGCTGCGACTCGGGCCGTCGCCCTGTGTGCCCGCGCGACGTTGTGGTCCGGACATTCCGGCGTCGCGATCGCCGCGGGCGCGGGGTTCAGCCGAGGATACGGGTCAGCTCGGCGAGGAGCCTGCGTGCGCGCTCGAGGTCGACGGTGTCGGCGCCGGTGTTTCCCGGCTCGCGGTCACCGCGTGTGACGTCGCCGCCGGTGTCGCCGTCCTCGCCAGCGTCACGGCCATCGTCGGCAGCGGAGTGTCCGGTGTCGACCGCGTCGAGGCGCAGCGTCTCCATGGACTCGGAGACGTCGATGTCGAACACCACGCGGTCGGCGCGGTGCCAGGCGCTGAACCATTCGAGAGGACGGTCGTGCTGATCGGTCGTGCCGCCTTCGAGCAGCAGCAGCGGGTCACCGGTGGCCGTGGCGAGCGCGTCGGCGAGGCGCTCGTCGGCCGCCACGGCGTGGACCTGCCGCCTGCCGCGCATCGGGCGCAGGTCGTAGCTCCGGGCCAACAGCCGGTGCAGGGAGGCGTCGGTGAGGTGCTCGGCGCGCAGGCCAGGCACGCGGTCGGCGGGCAGCCAGGTGCGCACATAGGACAGCGGGTCGCCGTCGACGAGCCGGATCCGTTCGATCCGGATCGTGTCGTCGGTGCCGAGGAAGTCGCGCCCGCCGGGCGGCGGTGGTGCAGGGGAGAGGTCGCGGATCGTCGTGCGCAGTTGGTGGCCGCGTCGTGCGAACTGGTCGAACATGCCGGTGGCGCGCTGCACCAGGCGGCGGTACTCGGCGGGCGGTGCGACGATCGTCGGCCTGCCCTGCCTGCGGATCACCAGACCGTCCCCGGCGAGACCGGCGACGGCCTGGCGCACGACGCTGCGCGCGACGCCGAACCGCTCGCACAGTGCCGCTTCGCTCGGCAGGGCCTCGCCCGGCGGGAGGTCGTGGCCGAGGATCTCCTGGCGCAACGTGTCCGCGACCTGCTGGTGCAGCGGTGCGCGAGTGCTGCGGTCGACGCCCATGACGGAGCAGTCTACGAAGCCGGCGTGGCCCAGCAGTGGCAGGCCGGCGAGGCCGTGCCGGTCACGACGCCGACCCGGTCCGCGCCGTCTCCCACACCTGATGCCAGCCGGGCGCGAGCTCGGCGGCGCGGCGCGCGGCGAGTACCAGGCTGGCCTCGCGTGCGATGCCCTTACCCGCGATGTCGAACGCCGTGCCGTGGTCGACCGAGACACGCACCACGGGCAGACCGACCGTGATGTTCACGCCGTCGTCGCCGTACACCGCCTTGAACGGGGCGTGCCCCTGGTCGTGGTAGCAGACGACGACGAAGCGCCACTTTCCGTTGACGGCCTGGGGGATGAGCGCGTCGGCGGGCAGCGGTCCGACGGCGTTGACACCGGCGGCCCTGGCACGTTGCACGGCCGGTTCGAGCACGTCGGCGTCCTCGTCGCCGAAGAGCCGGTTCTCGCCCGCGTGCGGGTTCAGCCCCGCGACACCGATGGGTTCGTCCGGGCTGCCGAGGGCACCGGCGAACGAACCGACGAGCCGGAGCACGTTGTCGGTGCGCTCGGCGTCGATGCCGCTGATCGCGTCCCGCAGCGATACGTGCGTCGTGAGGTGGAAGAAGTACAGCTCGCCGGCCGACAGGACGAGGCTGAAGTTGTCGACGCCGAACTCGTGCGCGAGCAACTCGGTGTGGCCGGGCCAGTTGTGTCCGCCCGCGTGCATCGCGGCTTTGTTGAGCGGCGCCGTGACGATGCCGTCGACCTCGCCCGCGCGTGCGAGTGCGCACGCGCGCATCACGAACCGCGCCGCGCCGTCTCCGGCATCGGGGCTGAGTTCGCCGTACGGCACGTGACCGAGTGACGGTCCTTCCTGGACGACCTCGATGATCCCGGGGTCGTTCGTCGCATCGGCGGGACGGCCGACGGTGCGCACGACGGCCGGGTCGAGGCCGAGGACGTCGGTGACCGCGCGGCGCAGGGCGTCGGCGTCACCGATGACGACGGGACGGCAGATGCTGCGGAGCTCATCATGGGCCAGCAGGGTCCGCGCCGTGATCTCGGGCCCGATGCCCGCGACATCGCCGAGCGTGAGGGCGAGGGTCGGCACGTGTGGCTGCGTTGCAGCGGTCAACGGTCACTCCTTTTTCTACGGACCGCGTCTGCGGCCGTGATCAACACGTCGGGTTCGCCGAAACCACCGGCCTTGGTCGCGATCGGCAGTCCTTCGGCCCGGCCCGCGACGACCGTGCCCGTTGCGACACCAACTCCTGCCCCGGTGCCGGTCGCGTCGAGCCGGATGCCGCTACTGCCGAGCCCGGCCAGCAGGGCGCGGGCACCGTCGCCGCCGGTGACGACGAGGCCCGCGGGCGCGGTGGTGCGGACGAGTTCGGCCGCGGCTTCGGCGAGGCGGCGTGCGACGAGGTCGGGCGGCACCGGGGTGTCGCCGCGCTCCGGGGCGCTGAGCACCACCGTGCGTGGCTGCGACGTGGCCGCACCGGCCGTCGGTGCGCCGGGGAGGCCGGCCAGCAGGGCACGCCAGGCGCTGTCGTCGAGCAATTGCCTCGGCGTCGGTTCGTGGTGTGCGGCGCCGTCGTCGAGGAGTGCCTGCACCTGTGCGCGCGCCGCGGCGTGCAGGCTCGTGACGACGACGAGTACCGCGGCGCTCGGGTCGGCCGGCGCGGGCGCCGGTGCGGGTGTGGCTGCGGGCGCGGACGGGCGCCACCGGCGGGCGAGTGCGCCCGCCAGGCCCGCGGCGCCGACCGGCAGGCCGTCGTCGCCGAGTGCGTCGACGGCCCGTGCGATCCGGTCGAGGTCGGCGTCGGTCGCGGCGTCGACGACCACCACCGGCCCGGCCTCGCGGAGTCGGGCGGCCCATTCCGCCGGATCGCCCGCCGGGTCGAGCCGCACCAGGGGCGCGCCGAGCAGCGTGGGCAGGTGGCTCTCGGTCACCGGGGTGACCGGGTCGCGGCCCACCGGCGTGTCGCCGACGGGCACGTCGTCGACCAGCACGGTGCCGTCGACGACCGTGCGGCCCACTCGGGGGAACGCCGGGCACACGACCGCGACGGCGTCCGGTCCCAGCTCCTCCAGCAGCGCGTCGACCTCCGCACGGATCGGGCCGCGCACCGTGGAGTCGATCTTCTTGAACACCCGGCTGCCCGGCGTCGTGGCCATGGCCCGCCGGACCCGTGCCGCGGCGTCGGAGGCCGGACATGCCCGCGAGTCGCTGCTCACGGCGACGACCTGGGCATCGCTCGTGCCCGGCTGCAACCGCAACTCGGCCGTCCAGCCCGCCTCCGCGAACTGCACCGCGGTGTCGCCGGCTCCGGTGACGTCGTCGGCGATGATCACGACGTCGTGCGCGCGCTGGAGCGGGGCGCCGGGTTCCGCGTTGCCGGTCATGCGGGCTCCGCCGAGCCGGCGGCGTCCCGGGCCGGATCCGGCTTCACGAGCGCCCCGGAACGTTTGAGCAGGAACGCGGCGATCGAGGGCGCCAGGATCGCGGTGACGAGCGCCGACGCCGCGATCTGCGCGGTGGCCGTGCCCACGTACTGCTGGAACGTCGGGTCGGCCGCGGCGACGACCGCCGGGGTGGCGATCGCGTTGCCCGCCGTCGTGCCCGCGGCGAAACCGATGCCGGACATCTTTCCGCGGCGCAGCAGGAATCGGTAGCCGAGGTAGACGAGGAAGCCCGTGACCGGCGCGACGATCACGCCGAGCACCAGGCCGCTGACCCCGCCGGTGACGATGTCGCCGAGGTCGATACCGGTGCCGAGCGCGAAGGCGAAGAACGGGATGACGATGTTCGGCACCGGCGCCACGACCTTGCGCCACTGGGCGTCGAGGTTGCCGACGAGCACGCCGAGCAGGAACGGCACGATCGCGCCGACCAGGGCCAGCACCGGGATGTCGCCGAGCCCCGACGCGCCGAGGAACAGCAGCGTCAGGAACGGGCCGTCGTTGATCGCGCTGGCGAGGTAGGCGCCACGGTCGCGCTCGTCGCCGTACTGGCCGGTGAACGCGAGCCACAGGCCACCGTTGCTGTTGTCGACCGCGGCGAGCAGTGCCAGCAGCGAGATACCGAAGATGCCGTCGAGGCCCACGAACAGGCCGAGCAGTACGGCCAGTCCTGCCGGGATGAGGCTCTTGGTGAGCAGCAGGGTGCCCGCGGTCGCCAGGATCGGCCCACCGGTGCGTGCGCTCACCTGGGTGCCGGTGGCGAAGATGAGCAGCGCGATCAGCGGCAGCGCACTGTCGGCGAACAGTGCCGTGGTGAAGCTGCCGATCTCGAGGGCACCGGACGCGAACGTGCCGATCATCGCCCCGAGGATCAGCGGGATCAGCATCAGCCCGCCGGGGATCCGCTGCATCGTGGCGAAGATCGGGACGCGCGAAGTTTCCTGGTTGCTCACGCCGGCCTCCTTGTCGGCATCCGGCACGAACACCCGCGCCGAGAACTTGTACGCATAAGCTGTACGGACAAGATGGCACACTACGCCGTGCGAGGGAATCCCCGCCCCAGGGGTCGCGTGTTCTGCGCCCACCCGTCACCCGGCCGCCACCCCTCCAGGACACGCTGACGCGTGAGGGCGTGCCCACGCGTGTTCTGCACTCCGGCCACGCGTGCCTGCGCCCAACCCGCCACCTCTCACCGAGCGCTGGGGCGCGGCCGTGTTTCAGGGGCCGTGTTGCCGGTTCTCGGCACGGTGTTCCTCGGCGACGCGCCGTTCCAGTCATTCGCCGCACCGGGCGCGGCAGTGTCCACAGTGGGCAGTTCAAAAAGGCGCAGCCAGTGGCGGTAGGCCGTGATCAGAGAGGGGTCGTCGCCCGCGAAGTCGGCGCTGTCGACCTCGAACGGCGGCTGCTCACCCGCGTTGATCGACTCGTGGGCCGCGGCCTCGCAGGTTCGGTCCAGTTCACCGGACCCGGCGTTGCTCGCCCGGTGTAGCCGCTGCTCGAGTGACTGCTCGTCCATCCGTTCCCCAGGATGCAGAACCTGGACGCCGACGAACAGCTGGCGCCCGGCGCCGTGGAAACGCTCGTCGCCGCGATGCGCGAGCACGCGTTCGAACAGCTCACCCTGGCCCCGGCGTGGGTCCCGCCCACCCGTCCGGAACGGTGACCGGCAGGCCCGTCACGCCGTCACCGAGCGGCTCGACCAGCGGCGGCGTGCGCGGGCGACACTGGACCAGTCCTGATAGCCGAGGCGGCGCGCGATCTCGTAGCGGGGCACCGACGGGTCGTGGAGCAGCTTCTCGGCAACGACGCGCCGTACCTCGTCGAGGATCGCCCGGAACGTCGTGCCCTCGCCTTCCAGGTGTCTGCGGAGCGTGCGCGGTGCGTAGTGCAGCCGTTCGGCGACCGTCTCCAGGGTGAGGCCGAGCGACGTCTGATCGAGCAGGAGTGCCCGCACCCGCGCGGCCACCCCGGTGCGGTGGAGACGTTCGGTGCGGATGCGTTCGCACTCGGCCGTCATCAGTTTGGCCGTGTGGCGGTTGGCCATCGGCGGGACCTGGTCGAGGTAGGCGGCGTCGAAGACGAGTTCCGTACGGGGCGCGTCGAACGAGACCGGCACTCCGAAATGCCTGCGGTAGGCCGCCGCGTCACCGGGCCGGTCGAGCGGGAACGCGAACCGCGCCGCGCGCAGTGGCACGCGGTCGGCACCCGGAAACACTTCGCGCTGGATCTGCATCGTGGCCGCGGCGTCGCGCTCGACGGCGAACCGCCGGACGCCGGAGGGCACGTCGTCGGCGTCGAAGGCCAGCACGTAGCCGTCCCCGTCACGGAGGTGAGCCGTCATCGTGGAGAAGGCGAAGGTCAGTAGTGCATAGTGCAGGCCGAGTTCGGCGATCTCCCGCGCCGAACCGCAGGTCGCGAGGAGGTAGCCGAAATGCCCGTACGCCGTCAGGTGGTAGCGGGCACCCACATCGACGCCCAGTCCCGGGCGGTCGTCGCACGCGAGCACGAGGTTACGGATCACGGCGAGTTCCTGGCGTGCTTCGACCAACGCGACCGGATCGGGCAGCAGCGCGGGTTCGATGTGTGATCCGTCGAGCAGCGCCTGCCGGTCGAGACCGTGCTCGGCGGCCCAGTCGAGCAGGGTCGACACACCCACCATCGTCCGTGGGTGGTCCCACGAGTCCGTGATGGCGGCGATGACCCGGTTGGAGTCGGCAGCGGCGGCATCCCGGTGCGCCGTGTGCCGTTCGACGGAGTCGGGTCCTGCAGTCGGTGGAACGTCATCGGCAGCGCTGCCGGGATCCATCGGGCCAGTTTCGCCGAGCCCGAATCGCGCGTCAACGTTCGCAGAAACGCCGAGCCGGCCCGCGGTCGCAGTCCGCGTCCCGCGCGGCGACGAGGGCGGCATGGCCGGAACGGCACGGTTGTGGCCGCGATGGCGCTATGGATGCCGCGCCGGATGACCGTACGTTGACTCACGGGCCGTGACTCGGGTCACATGCCGGCATTCGGGTCGGGCGATCCGCACGAGCCCACACCTGCCCATCGACGTACGGAGACCTCGCATGAAGGTGAAGGCGGCAGTCCTCGAAGAAGTCGGCGCTCCGTGGCAGATCTCGGACGTGGAACTCGGCGACCCGGTGGCCGGTGAGGTGCAGGTGCGCCTGGCCGCGTCGGGACTGTGCCATTCGGACGCCCACGTGGTCTCGGGTGCGAGCCCGGTGGCGTTCCTGCCGGTGGTCGGCGGACACGAGGGAGCGGGTGTCGTCACCAAGGTCGGCCCGGGCGTACGCGGAGTCGAGGAGGGCGACCACGTCGTGCTGGCTTTCGTCCCGGCGTGCGGGCGTTGCCCGGCGTGCGCGTCGGGGTTGCAGAACCTGTGCGACGAGGGTGCCGGCCTGCTGACGGGCAGAGCGATCGCCGACGGATCGTTCCGGGCGCACGTCGGCGGCAGGCCTGCGGTGCAGATGTGCCTGCTGGGCACGTTCTCCCCGTACGTGACGGTCAGCGAATCGTCGGTGGTGACCATCGAGAAGGACATCCCCCTCGACAAGGCGGCGCTGCTCGGCTGCGGGGTGTCGACCGGCTGGGGTTCGGCCACGGAGATCGGTGGGGTCCGACCCGGCGACACGGTCGTCGTGATGGGTGTCGGCGGAGTCGGGATCAACTCCGTGCAGGGCGCGGTGTTCGCGGGAGCGCGGCAGGTGCTGGCGATCGATCCCGTGGAGTACAAGCGCAAGACGGCGCTCGACTTCGGCGCCACACACGCGTACGCGTCCGTAGAGGAGGCCGCGGCGGAAGTGCCGGATCTGACCTGGGGCCGCGACGCCGAGGTCGTGATCGTCACGGTGGGCGAGATCCGTGGTGAGCACATCCAGCAGGCGCTCGACATGACGGGTAAGGGCGGTCAGGTCGTGGTGACCGGCATGGGCGATTTCCGTGACACCGACGTCTCGCTCAACCTCTTCGAACTGACTCTGCTGCAGAAGCGGGTGCAGGGCGCGATCTTCGGTGGTGCCGGTCCGCGGACGACGATTCCCCGGCTGCTGCACCTCTACCGGGCGGGACATCTCAAACTCGACGAGCTCGTCACCTCGACGTACCGGCTCGAGGACATCAACCAGGGCTATCAGGACCTGGCCGACGGCAAGAATCTTCGCGGTCTCGTCCTGTTCTCCGACGGCGACCACTGATCCCCGTCCCCGGCGTTTTGCCACGCCACTGTGGACATTCCTCGTCACCCGTTCTTCCAGGAGGTTCGACATGCCGTTGGACGGTCCGTCCCAGGAGTTCCTGGCCCAGCTCGCCGAGTCCGGCACGCCACCGATCCACGAGTCCACACCCGCTATCGCGCGGATGAGCGGGCCGATCTTCGCCGGGATGAGTGGTCCCGGTCCCGACGTCGCCGAGACCACCGACGTCACGTTGGCCGACGGTGACGGCGGCCGGTTCCGGATGCGGGTGCTCCGGCCCGCCGAGCCCCAGGCGGTCATCGTGTACTTCCACGGCGGTGGCTGGGTGATCGGCGACATCGACCTCCAGTACGACCACGTCGGGCGCAGGCTGGCGAACCTGACCTCGTCGACCGTGGTGCTGGTCAACTACCGCAAGGCCCCGGAACACCGGTTCCCGGCGGCGATCGACGACAGCTATGCCGGCCTGCGGTGGGCGGCCGACCACGCGGCCGAGCTGGCGCCCGACGGCGCACCGTTGATCGTCGCAGGGGACAGCGCAGGCGGGAACATCGCCGCGGTCATGACGCTCCGGGCGCGCGACCGATCCGGCCCGGCGATCGACTACCAGGCGCTCGTCTACCCGGTGACCGACTGCGACCTCGACACGCCGTCCTATACGGCTCCGGAGAATCAGCTGCTGCTGAACCGGGAGACCATGCGGTGGTTCTGGGACCACTATCTGCCCGACGAGGCCGCGCGCACCGGCCCGGACGCATCGCCGCTGCGGGCGGCCAACCACACCGGTCTGCCGCCCGCTCTCGTGTACGTCGCGCGGTACGACCCGTTGCACGACGAGGGCGTGGCGTACGCGCGTGCGCTGGAAGCAGCGGGCGTGCCCGTTGTACTGGAGGAGGCGACCGATCAGATGCACGCGTTCTTCCAGATGGCCGACATCCTGCCCGGCTACGAGGAGGGGATCCGGCTCGTGTCGGGGCACATCAACGAGTTCGTCGCCCAGCACCGGACCGAAAGGCGAGAGGTGGGAGCCCCGTGACGACCGAAGAACGCAACGACCACGACGTGATCGTCATCGGAGCCGGGTTCGCGGGTCTGTACCAGCTGATCCGCCTTCGCCAGGCCGGCTACGAGGTGCGTGTGCTCGAAGCGGGCGCCGACGTCGGCGGGACCTGGTATTGGAATCGGTACCCGGGAGCGCGGTGCGACGTCGAGTCGATCGAATACTCCTACTCGTTCGACCGTGCCCTCGAACAGGAATGGAACTGGACCGAGCGGTACGCATCGCAGCCGGAGATCCTCGACTACATCCGCCACGTCGCCGAGCGGTACGACCTGCGACGCGACATCACGTTCGAGACTTGCGTCGAGGCGATGCGGTGGGACAACGTCTCGGAGCGGTGGACGGTGAGGACCGACGACGGGCGCAGCCGGACCGCTCGCTTCGTGATCGCCGCGACGGGGTGCCTGTCGGTGCCGTCCCGACCGGACTTCGCGGGCATGGCGGATTTCGCCGGGGAGCTGTACTGGACCTCCAACTGGCCGCACGACGGCGTCGACCTGGCGGGCAAGCGGGTGGCGGTGGTCGGCACCGGTTCGTCGGGGCTGCAGACGATCACGGCGATCGCCCCGGTCGTCGGGTCGCTCACGGTGTTCCAGCGCACCCCGTCGTACGCCGTGCCCGCACACAACGGTCCGATCTCCTCACGACTCGACGAGGTCAAACCCGGCTACGCGGAGTTCCGTGAGGAGAGCAGGCTGTCCCGGCTGGGATTCCACTGCGGGGAGGACGCGACGGGATACTACGCCGAGACGCCCGCAGACGGTGTGCGCCGTGAGCTCGAGCGCAGGTGGTCCGACGGCGGCCTGTGTTTCACGCTGTCGTTCCGCGACGTGCTGTTCGACGCCGAGGCGAACGAGGCGCTCGCCGAGTACGTACGGGAGCGCATCCGCGAGAAGGTCCACGATCCGGTGACGGCCGAGAAGCTCACGCCGCGCTCCTATCCGATCGGGGCGAAGCGCATGTGTGTCGACACCGGCTATTTCGAGGTCTACAACCGGGACAACGTGTCGCTGGTGGACCTCGGCGAGGAGCCGATCGAGCGGTTCACCGAACGCGGCATCGTCGCCGGCGACGCGGAGCGCGAGTTCGACGTGATCATCCTGGCGACCGGGTTCGACGCGATGACGGGCGCGCTCACCGCCATGGACGTCCGCGGCACGGAAGGCACGCTCTCGGAGAAGTGGGCGGCGGGTCCGCGCACGTACCTGGGCCTCATGACGGCGGGCTTCCCGAACCTGTTCATGATCACCGGACCGCAGAGCCCCTCGGTGCTGTCGAACATGATGACGTCCATCGAATACCACGTCGATTGGATCACCAGGGCGCTGGAACACCTGCGGACGCGTGGGAGCCGCCGCATGGAGCCGGTTGTCGCGGCCGAGGACAACTGGGTGAACACGACGAACGATGTCGGCGATCTGACGCTGATGCCGCGTGCCGCATCGTGGTACATGGGCGCGAACATTCCCGGGAAACAGCGGGTGTTCATGCCCTTCGTGGGCGGTGTCGGCACCTACAAGCAGATCGGCGACGGCGTGGCCGTCGCCGGCTATCACGGTTTCGAGCTCACCTGAGCGGTGCGCAGGCGAGTGGTGCCCGTCGCGCAGGATGCACGGCGGACACCACTCGGTGCGGGCCGTCAGTGACCGTGGCCGCCCGCGGCCGAACTCGACTTGTGCTTGCTCAACAGCAGCGATGTCGCGACCGCGATCAGCCCGATGGCGCCGGCGATCATGAACGCGACGCGCAGTCCGTCCGCATCGGGGCCTGTGGAGCCGGCACCGCTGGCGACCGCGGCGACGGTCACGAACACCGCGGTGCCGAGGGCGCCGGCGACCTGCTGCAGTGTCGCGAGGATGGCGCTGCCGTGCGAGTGCAGGTGTTCGGTCAGCGAGCCGAGCGCCTGCGTCATCAGCGGGGTCATCATCAGCGCCAGCCCGATCATCATGATCACGTGGTAGATCACGACCGTCGTGATGGCCGAGCCGTGGCCGAGCGTGGTGAACAGCCACAGTCCGGTCGCCATGGCGACCGTGCCGGGAATGACCAGCGGTCGCGGACCGATGCGGTCGTACAGCGACCCCACCGGCCTGCCCAGCAGTCCGAGTGCGAGGCCGCCTGGCAGCACGGCGAGCCCGCTCTCGAACGCCGACGCGTCGAGCACCGTCTGCAAGTACAGCGGCAGCATGATGGAGGCGACCCCGAGCAGGCACATGAACAGCAGGCCGGTCAGCGTGAGCGAGACGACGAAGTCGCGGGACTCGAACGGGCGCAGGTCCAGCAGCGCGCGGTCGCGGCGCTGCAGCCTCAGCTGCCGCCAGACGAACACCGAGAGCACCGCCAGGCCGCCGAGGATGGGCACCAGCGGCGGCACGGCGTGGCCGCCTCCGCCTTCACCGATCGAGGACAGGCCGTACAGCAGGCCGCCGAAGCCGAGCGCCGAGAGGATCACCGACAGCACATCGAGCGGCACCTTCCGGGTTTCGCTGTCCAGCCGCAGCCAGCGCGCGCCGATCAGCAGCGCCGCGATCGCCAGCGGCAGCACCAGCCAGAACATCCAGCGCCAGCCGAGGCCGGACAGGATCGCACCGCCGATGGTGGGCCCGAGCGCCGGCGCCACCGCGATCACGATGCCGATCGTGCCCATCATCGAGCCGCGGCGGTTCTCCGGGATGAGTCGCATGACCGAGGTCATCAGCAGCGGGATCATCACGGCGGTGCCGCACGCCTGCACGACCCGCCCCGCGAGCAGGATCGGGAAGCCGGGTGCGAGCGCCGACAGCAGCGTGCCCGCACTGAACGAGGTGAGCGAGGCGAGGAACACCTGCCTCGGGGTGAAGCGTTCGAGCAGGAACCCGGTGGTCGGGATGACCACGGCCATGGTCAGCAGGAATCCGCTGGTCACCCACTGGGCTGTGGTCGTCGCGACGCCGAGCTCCTGGCTCAGCTGCCGCAGTGCCACGCTCAGGATCGTCTCGTTCAGGATCATCACGAAGGCGGATGCGACGAGCACGCCGATCAGCAGCAGTGCCTTCGGGTCCACCGCCTGCCGATCCTGCTGCCCGGGCTCCGCCGTGTGGGTGCCGGTCTGGGCAGTGTCGGTCATACATCCCCCTCGTGAACTGGCGTGTTCGGTGGACCGGGCGTGCTCGGCGTGCCGGAGCGCGTGGCGGTTCACTCGGGCCGGACGATGCCGTCGGTCCGGGGTGTCCGGCGACCGGCTCGGCTCGGCGGGAGTTGGCGCCGCCGGTGGTGGCTGACACGGCTCACCCGGCGCAGGTCCCGAGTCTAGATTGGCACACCGACAAAATCCGCTGCGAACGAGTTTCGCCCACAGCGGACGGCCGGTGACGTGTGTCTCAGCCGTGATCACGACTCGCGGTCGCGCTGGTCCACAGTGGACGCGACGCGATGCCGCTCGGACGGACCTTGTCCGGCCTGCGAGGCGGTGCTAAGAAACCCGGATGATGCTGAGTCTGTGGCGAGAACGTCAATGGCGGAAGCGCGGGGTCGTCGGTGTGCTGGTCGGTGTCCTGCTGGGCGGAGCGATGCTGGGCGGAGTGCCCGCCGGTGCCGCCGGCACCCAGGGCGACGATCGCGCACCGGAGTCGTTCGTCGCGCTGAGTGATGTCGATCCGACAATCCGGCACGACATCCGGTACGAGACGGCACACAACTTCGTCGGCCGCCGGGTGCTCGGCTACCAGGAACCGCTGTGCCTGCTCACCCGCGAGACCGCGGAGGCACTACGCGAGGTTCAGCGCGCGGCGCTCGCACGGGGCTACACGCTCAAGGTCTACGACTGCTTCCGGCCGCAGCGTTCGGTCGACGACTTCGTCCGCTGGGCTCAGCAGGACGGAAACGCGCGGATGCGCGACGAGTTCTACCCGCGGATCGAGAAGTCGCGGCTGTTCCCCGAGGGTTACATCGCCGAGCGGTCGGGGCACAGCAGGGGCAGCACCGTCGATCTGACCCTCGTCGAACTGCCGGCCCAGCCGCAGCGCTCCTACCGGCCGGGTGAGCCACTCACCGAGTGCTTCGCACCGGAAGGGGAGCGGTTCCCCGACAATTCGATCGACATGGGCACCGGCTACGACTGCTTCGACGAGCTGGCTGCCACGGAGGCACCCGGCGTCGGGGACGAGGCTCGGGCGAACCGGTTCCTGTTGCGCGGGCTGATGGCCGACGCCGGGTTCTCGAACTACCCGCTCGAATGGTGGCACTTCACGCTCGACGACGAGCCGTATCCGGACACCTACTTCGACTTCCCCGTCGCGCGGAGGTCGCTGACCGCCGACTGACTGCCGGCGTGAGCCGGGACCGGCCCGGCACGTCGCGTCGCACACGTCGGGGGCTAATGGCACGCGGTGCCGTTAGCCCCCGACACGTGTTCGGCGCCCTTCCGTCGTGGGCCAGCGGAGCCGACCGGTGCGGGCTCCATGCCGGATCTCAACCCGTACCGGTGTCAGTCGGTGCGCTCGTCGTGCCGGCCGTACCCGCTGTGTCGGCGGCGGCGTCGGTGAGTGCGGCGTTGATCCGCCGGACGAGTTCGTCGGCCGGCACCGAGGTGTGGAGCACGGCCACCACGGGTTCGGCTGCATCCGCCCGGGTCTCGCCGCCGGCGGGCTCCGAGGGTGATTGCGCTGCCGGGTGCTTCTGGGATGGGTGTTCCCGTTCCTCCGCGGGCCGGTCCGGGGAGACGGTCTCCTGCCGGTCGGGGCCGACGGTGTCGGAGGCGCCGGTCGTATAGGGCGGGTTCGCCTGTCGGACCATGGCGAACGCCCGGTCGGCGAGGCGGTGTGCGTCCACCTCGCCGTCGCTGTGCAGCCACTGGCGCAGCACGTGGTTGTGGGCCGCCGCCACGGCCGCGCCGATGATGGGGGCGCGCATGTCGGCCGCTGGGTCTCCCGCCGCGTGCAGGCGCCCGCGCAGGAAGCGGGTGAACACCCGCTGGTACCGGTCCACGCTCGCGACCTCCTTGTCCCGAAGGGAGGTCACGGTGCGGGTGAGCCGGTAGCGCTTCAGGGACACGTCCGGGTCGGCGAGGTACGAGTCGAGGACGAGCCGGACCGCTCGGCACACCACGTCGACCGGCGCCTCCGCGGCGGGATCGGATTCGGCGAGGGTGCGTTCGATGTCGGCGAGCAGCTCGTCGTGGTTGGGGAAGATCGAGTCTTCCTTGGACCGGAAATAGCGGAAGAACGTACGCCTGCCGACCCCTGCGGCCGCCGCGATGTCGTCCACGGTCGTCGTGTCGTAGCCGTGGGCGAGGAACAGGTCGATCGCCGCGCGCGTGATGCTCCGCCGCACCTTGCGCCTGCCCGCGGCGGTACGCCCGGCGCGGGGGCGCGGGGAGTCCGGTTCCAGTGATGCGGCCTGTGTTGCGGCGGGCCGCGCCGGCGGCGAGGCCCGCGAAGACGGCGACGGCGATGACGCGGTGGCGGCCATGGCGGGAAAGATACCAGGAATCCCTTGCTAACGGCACTCAGTGCCACTAGCGTGAGAATGTACGTGGAGCGACGACGCACCGCAGGAGGACCGCGATGACCCTCGAACTGGACGAGTCCCAGGGCACCCGTCCCGACTACCGCGGCACGTACGGCTGGCCCGTCGAACAGCACGCGGGCGGGCAGCGGCTGATCACCGGCTCCGGGGTCGCAGCCGTCGTCGTGCCGCGCGCACTGTCCGACACGGTCCTGGCGGACCTGCGGAAACTCGACTGCGCCGGTCCCGCTCTCGCGCTACCGACCAGGCGGGAGCGCGTCACGGTGCTGCTGGCCGAGGCGGACGACTTCGGCACGATGCAGCAGCCGCTCCCCGGTGGGATCCGCGTGCTGCCCGCCGGATCGGTCGTGCCCCTGCCGGACGGCAGGCACGAATGTGCGGCCCGGTGGCTCGTCGCTCCGGATGCGGCCCGGCGCTGGCTGCCGAGCCTCGGCGCGGTGCTCGCGGCCGTTTCATCGGTGCCCGTCGGCGGACGCGGATCGGCCGAACACGGCATCCCGCGCGAACTGCTCAGCTGGTGACGTGGCCGTCCGGCCTGCGCCGGCCGGACGGAGATCGCACCCACCCCTACCCGGAGCCCCGGGTCGTCCGCGGTCCCGCGGCGTCTCGCCGACGGCTCGTCGCGACCGAGGGCGCGTGACCGACGAGGAGGCGGCCCACCGGGTGACCCCGGCGGACCGCCTCCTCGTCCGAGCGCCCGTGCAGCAGGCCGGGTCTCAGATGTCCACGCCGCGGCTGCGCAGCCACGGCAGCGGATCGATCTTGTTGCCGTTCTCGTGGATCTCGAAGTGCAGGTGCGGACCGGTCGACTGACCGCGGTTGCCCATCGTGGCGATCTGCTCGCCCACGGCGACCTGCTGGCCCACCGACACGGTCGCCTGGTCGATGTGGCCGTACACCGAGATCAGACCGTCGGAGTGCTGCACGCGCACCCACATGCCGAAACCGCTCGCCGGGCCGGCGTCGATCACCTCACCCGGCAGCGTCGAGTGGATCGGCGTGCCGATGCTGTTGGCGATGTCGATCCCGTAGTGGACCGTGCCCCATCGGGCGCCGTATTCGGAGGTCAGCTCGCCCTCGGCGGGCTTGGCGGCACCGCCGGTGCTGACCTGTGCGGTGGCAGCCGAGAGCCGGTCGATCTCGGACTGCGCCTCCTGCTTCTTGGCCTTCGCCGCCCCGAAGGCGCGCTGCGCCTCCGTTTTCGCCGACTCCGCCGCCTGTTCGTTGCTGGACGCTTCGCGCAGGGCTGCGGTGGCCTCGCGCTGCGAGGCACGCCGTTTGTCGAGCGCGGCACGCATCCGGTCGAGGACGCTGAGCTGATCGTCGCTGATCGCGTTCAGCAGCGACGAGCGCTCCAGCATCTCGGTCGCGCTCTCCGCTCCGAGGTAGGCCGAGATCGAGCCGACCGTGCTGCCCTGCCGGAAGCTCGCGGAGGCGAACCGGTCGACGTCGCCGCGCATGCCGCGCACGCGTGCGGCCGCGGACTCCGCCGCGCCGCTGGCCTGCTCGGCACGCTCGCGGGCCTGTGTCGCGGCCTGCTGCGTGCGCTCGTGTTTGCGCTGTGCGTCGCTGTAACGCTGGTAGGTCTCGGCCAGTGCGGCCTGGGCCTCGCTCAGTTGATTGCGCGCGGCCTCCAGGTCGCCGGGGGACTCCTGGCCCTGGACCGGGGTGGTCGGGGCGATGACCAGCGCCAGTGTTGCCAGCGCCACGGCCGCCGCCCGGCTGAGCGCGTGGGGCGCACTCATGCGGGGTCTCCAATTGTGTTGTCGGACGCGCCGGGGGACACGCGTCACTCGGGTCGGGGAGGGCACCGAGAATGCGCACTCGGACGGGCGGGGTCCAGCGCCTTTGAGAAACACCACAACGGTTCGATCACGGGAACGCCTCGATCCGACACCCGGTGATCACGGATATGCGCACCGTGCCGGTCACGGGCCGGTGTCGACGCGCGGCCTCAACCGCCGGAAGGCCGGTGCGCGTCGGCTGCACCGGCGAGAGGTTCGGTGTGCACCGTCGCGGCGGTCAATCGGGGGACGGCTGCCATGAGTGCGCGTTCGACCTCGTGGGAGATCGCATGCGCGGACGTGACGTCGAGCGTGCCATCCACGGCCACGTCCAATTCGGCCCGGAGGCTGTGGCCCAGCCAGCGCACGCGCACCTGCCGGACGGCCTCGACCCCCGACACCGCGGCCGCGGTGTGTTCGACGCGTTCGGTGACGTCGGGCTCGACGGCGTCCATGAGCCTGCCCAGTACCTCCCGTGCGGCGCCGCGAAGCACGGCGAGGATCGCGACCGTGATGAGCAGGCCGATGATCGGATCGGCCAGCGGGAATCCGGCCATGCTGCCGAGCGCGCCGATGACGACGGCCAGCGAGGTGAACCCGTCGGTCCTGGCGTGCAGCCCGTCGGCGACCAGCGCTGCGGACCCGATCTCCCTTCCGATGCGGATCCGGTAGCGGGCGACGAGTTCGTTGCCCGCGAAGCCCGCGAGACCCGCGATCATCGCCACCCAGGCATGGGTCATGGGCTGCGGGTCGAACAGCCTGCTCACGGATTCGTATCCGGCGAGTGCCGCCGAGGCGGCGATGAGTGCGACCACGACGATGCCCGCGAGGTCCTCGGCGCGGCCGAAGCCGTAGGTGTACCGGCGCGAGGCCGCGCGCCTGCCCAGCACGAACGCGATGGCCAAGGGGATCGACGTCAGGGCGTCGGCGAAGTTGTGGATCGTGTCGCTCAGCAGCGCCACGGACCCGGTGATCAGCACGATGCCGAGCTGGATCACGGCGGTGAGCATGAGGCCGGCGAACGACCACGCGAGGGCGCGCAGACCCTTCGTGCTCGTTTCGAGCGCGGTGTCGACGCGGTCGGCGGAATCGTGGCTGTGCGGCGTCACCAGGTGCCGCAGCCGGGACGCGATACTTCCGCCGTGCCCGTGCCCGTGCCCGTGCCCGTGCCCGTGCCCGTGCCCGTGCCCGTGCGGGTGGTCGTGCTCGTCGGGTCCGTGGGGTGTGTGCTGACGTGTCACAGGATCACTATCTGCGTACTCACGCAGATAAGCAAGTGCGCAACCAAATGACGTGACGTACCGTGTTGCGTATGCACAGTTCCGTGCCCGATTTCGACATGCCGAACGACGAGCAGGTCAACCTGGCCGCGGAGTCGTTCCGGCTGCTCGCCGACCCGACGCGGATCAAGGTGCTCTGGGCGTTGCTGCAGGGCGAGTCGTCGGTCGCTTGCCTGGCCGAGCTGGCGGGCGCCGCCCCGACGGCCGTCAGTCAGCATCTGGCCAAGCTGCGGCTCGCGGGCCTGGTCACGGGTCGGCGCGAAGGTACGTTCGTCTACTACTCGGCTGCCAACAACCACGTGCGCGGGTTACTGGCGCAGGCGCTGTTCCACGCCGACCACATCGACCGGGACCTGCCGCCCGCAGCCGACCCCGCCGCGGACAACGCGCACCACGCGGTGTCCTGACCGGGCCGGAACTGCCGGCGTTGCCGGGTCGCGGTGAGCGCCCGGCGTCATGGGGATCGCGTGACGGCTCGCCGGTCGGAACCGCGCCCCGTGGCACGGCGCTGCATCAGTGTCCCGACATGCCACCGTCGACGGCGAGGGTGGAACCCGTGATGTACGACGAGGCCGGGCTCGCGAGGAAGACGACCGCCGTGTCGAGTTCGCGCTGCTCGCCCAGCCTGCCGAGCGTGGCGGTCTGCCGGACGAACGGCAGTAGCTTCTCTTCCGGGATCTCGGCGGTCATCTCGCTGACGAAATAGCCCGGTGCGATCGCGTTGACGCGGATGCCCCTGCGGCCCGACCACTGCTGGGAAAGGTCGCGGGTCAGTCCGATGACGCCCGCCTTGCTGGCGGCGTAGGAGGCCTGCGGGGCGAACGACTTGATCAGGCCGAGCACGCTCGCGATGTTGACGATGCTCGAGCCGGACTCCATTCGCTTCGCGC
Source organism: Prauserella salsuginis (assembly GCF_024648885.1). Taxonomy (GTDB): domain Bacteria; phylum Actinomycetota; class Actinomycetes; order Mycobacteriales; family Pseudonocardiaceae; genus Prauserella; species Prauserella salsuginis. The sequence continues at coordinate 431,371 of NZ_JANBBF010000012.1, forward strand.
ACGCCTGGGCGGCCAGGTAGGCGCCGCTGAGGTTGACGTCGACGACCCTGCGGAACTCCTCCGGGTCCTCCCTGAGGGCCGGGACGGCGGTGCCGACGCCGGCGTTGTTGATCAGCACGTCGATGCGGCCGAACTCGTCGACCGCCGCGGCCGCCATCGCCTCGACACTGGTCGCGTCGGCGACGTCGGTGGCGACCGTGAGTGCGCGCCTGCCGGTTTCGCGCACCCGCTCGGCCGTCTCGGCGAGGCGGCCGGTGCGCCGGGCCGCGAGGACCACGTCGGCCCCGGCCTCCGCGAGGGCGACGGCGAACCCCGCGCCCAGGCCCGAGCTCGCTCCTGTCACCACGGCGACCTTGTCGTCCAGGCGGAACAGATCCAGCACGCCGCTCATGCGATGTCTCCCTTCAGCGCGCGCAGCCCGCCCGCGGCCAGTGGCGCGACCGCCTCTCCGACGTGGTCGAAACCCTCGCCACGGGTCATGCCCTGCTGATGCCGCGCGTGGATGCCCTCCGCCACCACGGCGATCTTGAAGTAGCCGAGGCCGAGGTAGAACTCCAACCGGCTCAGGTCGCGTCCGCTCGCATCGCCGTAGCGCTGCGCCACGGCACCGGCGGAGGGCAGCTTCGCGCTGGTCGAGGCCGCAGACCCGGCCAGCACCGGGGCGAACGACGGATCGGCGTAGACCAGGTAGAGGCCGAGGTCGGCGAGTGGATCGCCGAGGGTCGCCATCTCCCAGTCGACGACCGCGCGCACGCGCCCCGGATCGCCGGGATCGAGGATCGTGTTGTCGATGCGGTAGTCGCCGTGCACGATCGACGCCCCGCTCTCGGGTGGGCACAGCTGCGCCAGCCGGGTGTGCAGCGCGTCGATGTCCGGCAGGTCGCGGGTTCGCACGCGCTGCCACTGGTCGTACCACCGGCGCACCTGCCGTTCCAGGTACCCCGCAGGCTTGCCGAAGTCGCCGAGTCCCACCGAATCCGGGTCGACGGAGTGCAGCGACGCCAGTACGTCGACGAGCGCGTGCCCGCAGCGTTCGATGTCGGCGTCCGGCAGTTCGTGCAGCTGCCGCTCGGTGCGCAGCACGGGCCCGTCGACGTACTCGACCAGCGCGAACGGCACGTCCAGCACCGCGTCGTCGTAGGCCACCGCGGGTGCGACCGGCACGTCGGTCCCGGACAGGGCGGCGACGACCCGGTACTCGCGCAGCATGTCGTGTGCCGAAGGGGTCAGGTTGCCGAGCGGCGGCCTGCGCAGGACCCAGCGATGCGTGCCGTCGGTCAGCAGAAACGTGAGGTTCGACTTGCCGCCCGCGATCAACTCGGCATCCAGCGTGCCGCCGAAGCCCGGGACGTGGGCGGCGAAGAACTCGGTGAGTGCGGGCAGATCGAGACCGTCGGGCGACGATCCCGGCTGGCCTGCGGACGTCGCGGTCATCGGCGTACCTCCGTGTCGTGGCGGCGGAGCACCCGCCGCGCGATGGACCACCGGTGCGTCTCCGAGGGGCCGTCGTAGATGCGGAACGGCCGGACCTCGCGGAGGAACCGGCTCAACAGCACGTCGCCGGAGACGCCGAGCGATCCGCAGATCTGCAGTGAGCGGTCCACCACCCGCCAGATCGCCTCCGCGCAGAACGTCTTCGCCACCGCGGTCGACTGTGCCGCCGACCGGCCCTGGTCGAGTTCCCAGCACGCCTGCGTGATGAGCCCGCGCGAGGCGGCGATGTCGATCTCGTTGTCGGCGATCATCTGCTGCACCATGCCGAGTTCGCCGAGCCGGGAGCCGAACGCCTCGCGGTCAGCCGCGCGGGCGACCGCGATGTCCTGCGAGCGCCGGGCGATGCCGAGCCAGCGCATGCAGTGCGTCATGCGGGCGGGACCGAGGCGTACCTGGGCGTACCGGAACCCCTCGTCGACCTCGCCGAGAACCGCGTCGTCGGGTACCCGGCAGTCCTCGAACAGCACCTCGAGGTGTCCGCCGTAGAGGCTCTCGTCGAGCGTGTCGATGTGGCGGACGAGCCGCATGCCGGGGTTGTCGGCGTCGACGAGGAACATCGTCGCGCCCGCCTTCCCGGCGTCGGTGCCGGACGTCCGCGCCATGCAGATCGCGTAGGCCGCGCCGTCGGCACCGGTGATGAACCACTTGTGCCCGTTGATCCGCCAACCGCCCTCCTCGCGCTCGGCGACGGTGGTGAGCGCGTTCGGGTCGGACCCGGCACCCGGCGCGGGCTCGGTCATCGCGAAGCACGACCGCACCTCGCCGGTCGCCAGCGGGCGCAGGTAGCGCTCCTTCTGCTGGTCCGTGGCGATCGCCTCGAGCAGGTGCATGTTGCCCTCGTCGGGCGCCGCGATGTTGAGCGCGAGCGGGCCGAACAGCGAGTACCCGGCCGCCTCGAACACGGCGGCACGGCCGCGCATGTCGAGGCCGTGGCCGCCGTACTCGTGGGAGACGTGCGGGGCGAACACCCCGGCGTCCTTGGCAGCCCGTTGCAGCTCGGTGCGGACGTCCTCGGTGCGGGCGACGCCGCCGTGCCGTTCCTCGAGGGGAATGACGACGTCGCGTACGAAGGCCGTCGTCCGTTCGACGAGTTCGGCGACGTCGGGAGTAGGGCTGAGGTCGACGGCCATGGGCGACTCCCGTTCGGCTAATAGCTGTTAGCCGGAACTGTAGATGTCACGCCGCATCCTGGGCAAGTGTGGTTCCAGAAGGCGACATGTACGTGACGATCGGCTACGATCAATTAGCCACACCGGCCGGACTGGATCGAGGAGGGGCCGTGGACCGGTTCGACGACATCCGTGCGGCCGCTCTCGACCTGTTCACCGGACGGGGCTTCCACGCCACCACGATGGCCGACATCGGCGCGGCCGTCGGCATGCGCGGGCCCAGCCTGTACAAGCACGTCGAGTCCAAACAGGACCTGCTGGCGCGCATCATGACGACGACGATGGAGGCGCTGCTGGCGGGATACCGCACCGCCGTGGCGAGTTCCGACGATCCGGCGCAGCGGCTGCGGCGGGCGACCGAGGCGCATGTGCGCTACCACGCACGGCACCGGCTCGAGGCGTTCGTCGGCAACCGCGAGATCCGCAGCCTCGTCGAACCCCATCGCGCCCGCGTGCTGACGTTGCGTGCCGAGTACGAACACGGCTTCCGGGATCTCGTGGCCGACGGGGTGGCCGAGGGGGTGTTCCACGTCGACTCGGCGCGGCTCGCCTCCTACGCCGTGCTCGATCTCGGCATGGGCGTGTCTGCGTGGTACCGCGAGGACGGCGAACTCACCGAGGACGCGGTGGTCTGGCAGTACAGCACGTTCGCGCTGCGCCTGGTGGGCCATCGGGGGCAGGAGCGGCTCTCGCGGCCGTCCCCGGCATGACGACGGGTCGGCGCCCGCCCAGCGGCGAGCACCGACCCGGGAGTTCGTCGGTCCGTGTCAGGAATCGAGGTCGACGGACTGGAACGTCTCGTAGTAGTCCGGCGTGTAGTAGAACTCGCCGCCGTCGCCGGCGATCACTCGGTCCGAGTAGCCGACGTGGAACAGCTGGTAGTAGCCGTCCTCGCAATCCGGCAGGATGCCCTCCCGGTTCTCGTAGGTCTCGCCGGTCCGGCCGTTGCGCGCGTCCTCCACGGCCGCCCGTGCGTCCGCGGGCAGCGAGGACAGGGCCACAGTCTCCAGGTCCGAGGCCTCACCGCAGCCCGGCTCGGGCTCCGGTTCGGGGGTGGGGGTGGTGGACCCGTCGCCGAAGATCTCGCCCGCCCATTCGGGGTGGTCGATGAACGGGTTCCGGTTGTTCTGGAACTGCTCGTAGATGACGTCGTTCCGCTGGCGTTCCATGTCGCTCACCGGGTCGGCGGCGTGCCAGTCGAGCAGCACGGAGCTGCGTCCCATCCGGGGCTGCGACCCGTTGTCGACCTGGTCGTTGAGCTCGAGGTCGGGAGCGCCGTCCTCACCCTCGTAGCGCACCGCCATGTAGAAGATCATGCGAGCGACGTCGCCCTTGACCTCGTCACGTGGTTCGTACGAGTCGTCGTCGGTGAAGTTGCCGGGTGCACCGTCGACCTCACTGCCCCCGTTGTCGAAGTCCTTGTTCCCACGGGCACTGTTGACCTGTACGTCCGTCGGGCGGAGGTGGTGGGCGTCGGCGCCCGGCCCGGACGTGCCGAAGTCGCCGTGCGACTTGGCCCAGACGTGCTCCCGGTTCCAGTCGCCACTGCCGCCGCCGTTGGCGTCCTTGCTCCGGGACTCGCCGCTGTAGAGCAGGACGACGTTGTTCGGGTCGTTCGGGTCCTCGTCGCTCGCCTTGATCGCGTCCCACACCTCGTCGTACGACAGCTGGGTGCTGTCGCTGATGATGTCGTTGAGTGCCGTCTTCAGTTCGTCGCCGGTCAGGCCTTCGGCGGCGTCGTAGTAACCGGCCGGCACGTCCGCCGTCGCCGGAACCGGTGCGAGCATCCCCGCGGTGACGGCGAAAGCCGACAGGGCTCCCACCGCCCACCGGGTGGCACGTGTCCTCATCCCAGAGCCTCGTTTCTGCAGTCGTCACACAGGGGCGGACGTCACTTTCACACGAAAGAGCAAAATGAAATAACCGACGAACGTCTGCCGGTCAATGAACAGGCCGTTACGGGGGTGCGATGCGCAGGAGTCTTTGCGATTACTGGGCTGTTCGGACCATTGCCGCTGGGCTGGCCGGACGTGTCAGCCCAGGTGGAGCGCAGGGTCGCCGGCGGGAGAATTGTCCGTAGCGGCCCGAATCGGACCGGTTCGAACTCGTGGGGGAATTCTTCCCCCGAGTACATCTTTCATCTCTTGTGCGGGTGTCGACCGAGGCTGTTCGGTTCTATTCTGACGCCGCCGAAACGGGCGAAAAGGGCGCGTGTCGGCGCATGTCCGAACGAGACGAGATGGGAGCCGTCGGATGACGATGCGGAAGGTGGCGGTCGCAGCAGGCGCGGCCGTGGTCGCACTCGGACTGTCCACAGCGGTGCCTGCGCAGGTCGGTGCGATGGAGGCGCCGACGCAGCAGCAGGCGGCGCCGTGGCTGGCCGCGCAGGCGGGTGAGGTCACGCTCGATGTCGACTACCAGGTCCAGGAGACGTCCTACTGGTGCGGGCCGGCGGCCACCCGGATCGCGCTGTCGGCGAAAGGTGTGCAGCGGAGTCAGGCTGACCTGGCGGCGGAACTGGGTACGCACACCGGTGGTACGGACCACATCAGCCAGGTCACGTCGGTGATGAACAACTACGTCGGCGGTTACGCGACGACGGAGATGCCCAACGATCCGCCGACGCAGGCACAGAAGGACCGGTTGTGGAACGACATCGTCACCGACATCAACGCCGGTGACGCGATCGTGGCCAACATCGTGGCCCCGCCGGGGAACCAGCCTCCCGGCTACCCGTCGGACCAGACGATCTACCACTACTTCACCGTGGTCGGTTACGACGACCGGAACGGTACGGTGCAGATCGCGGACCCCGCGTCGTTCAGCGGATACCAGATGTACTGGCTTTCCTTCGACCAGCTCGCCTCGCTGATCCCGCCGAAGGGCTACAGCTCCTGAGGAGCGGTTCCTGGCGCACTCGACCGGTGGGCGTGCGATTCCCCGGACGCACGCCCACCGGCCCGTGTTCGCGGCCGAAACGCGGCCGCACGCTGTGCCGTCGCGGGGGCGCGGTGCGACAGCGAGCCGGCAGTGCCCGGTCCCGTCGACACCGGTGCTGTCGCGTCGCGGCCGGGTGTCGTGGGTGACTGTCCCGGCGTGCCCCCGCCTCGGTCGGTGTCGGCGCAGTCGCGGACGGACCGGTAGGACGGCGTTGGACAGGCTGATCACGGCAGAGTGAGGGCCCCGCGCTGTCGGCGGCCGGGGCCGGTCGAGCGGCAGCGGCCCGCTCCCGCCCTGTTATTTATTCTCGAACCGAGGATCGAAATGTAGTGAATCCTTGGTTTCTGTATCTTGTCGATTGTTTCGACGTGGTGACAGGCTGTTCTCGGAGGGTGTCTCTGGGTAGCTCACCCGATGAATTTCCGGAATGGCTACTAAACTGGAGCTCGGTTTTCCTTGCCGCCGCCAGAAAGGTGGACCGAGGTGCCTTCTATCCAGGTGGAAAACCTCTACAAGGTGTTCGGTCGCCGTGCTGACGAGGCTGTCCGAGCCCTGTTGAGTGAGGACGGTTCCGCCGATGCGGTGCCGGGAACGACCGCAGCCGTCGTCGATGCGTCGTTCGATGTGCGTTCCGGAGAGATTTTCGTCGTGATGGGTCTTTCCGGGTCCGGAAAATCGACATTGATTCGGATGCTGAATGGAATCCTACCCGTTACCCACGGGCGGGTTTATCTGGACGACGTCGAGATAACCGCAATGTCGGCGCGCCAGATCCGCGACATGCGCAAGCGGCGCATGAGCATGGTCTTTCAGCACTTCGCACTGTTTCCGCACCGGACCGTGTTGCAGAACGCGGCATACGGTTTGCAGATCCAGGGGCTGGGCAAGGAGGAACGTCTCGAACGGGCGCAGCGGGCGCTGTCCATGGTCGGGCTCGACGGCTGGGAGGACCGGCTTCCGGAACAGCTCTCCGGCGGTATGCAGCAGCGGGTCGGGCTCGCGCGCGCACTCGCCGCGGACACGGACGTCCTGTTGATGGACGAGGCGTTCAGCGCCCTGGATCCGCTGATCCGCCGGGAGATGCAGGATCAGCTGCTGGCCCTGCAGCAGCAACTCGGCAAGACGATCGTGTTCATCACGCACGACCTGAACGAGGCGATGCGACTCGGTGACCGGATCGCCGTGATGCGGCGCGGCCGGATCGTGCAGATCGGCACGGCCGAGGCCATTCTCACGGCGCCGGCCGACCCCTACGTCTCGGAATTCGTCCGGGACGTCGACCGGGCCCGCGTTCTGACGGCGCGGTCGGTGATGGACAAGCCGCTCCACGCCGTCCCGTCGTCGGCCTCCCCGGACGAGGCGCTTCGCCTGATGCGGCAGCAGCACGTGCCGACGGTGCTGGTGGTCGACGCCGTGGGCGCACCTGCCGGTGCGGTACAGGAGACGGACGCGAACGAGGCGGTCCGGAACGGGCGATCGACCGTGCAGTCGGTGCAACGGCCCGTGACGAGTGTGCCTGCCGACACGGCCGTGAGTGAGCTCTTCACCGCAGCCTCGGGGCCGCTGCCGTTGGCGGTCGTGGACGAACGCGGAACGTTGATCGGAGTCGTGCACCAGTCGGCGCTGCTCGCGGCGCTGGGCGAGGTCGAGCACGCTCCCGACCGCACCGGATCTGAGGAGGATCGCTGATGCGCGCAGTACCGGCTGTCACGGACTGGGAGGTGCCGAGGATTCCCCTCGGGGACTGGTTCTCCGAACTCGTCGCGTGGTTACAGGACAACCTGGGGGAGCTGTTCGATGCGATCTCGGAAGGGCTCGAATCCTCGGTCACCTCGCTGGCCGACCTGCTGACCTGGGCTCCGACGTGGGTGATGATCCTCGTCTTCGCGTTGCTGGCTCTGTGGCTGCGCGGGTGGAAATTCGGACTGGCCGCACTGATCGGCTTCGCCCTGCTGGACGGACTGAATTCCTACGGCAGTGCGATGGAGACGCTGTCGCTCGTGCTGTTGGCCGGCATCGTGGCGGTGATCGTGGCCGTCCCACTCGGCATACTCGGCGCGCGCAGTGACACCGCGAGCAGGATGATCAAGCCGGTCATGGACTTCCTGCAGACCGTGCCGCAGTTCATCTACCTGATCCCCGCCGTGATCTTCTTCGGCATCGGCGTCGGCCCCGGCGTCGTCGCGACCGTGATGTTCGCGCTCGCCCCCGGAGTGCGGCTCACCGAACTGGGTATCCGGCAGGTCGATCGGGAGATGGTCGAGGCGGGGGAGGCGTTCGGCTCGTCACCTGCACGCATTCTCACGGGAATCCAGATTCCCCTGGCCATGCCGTCGATCATGGCGGGCGTCAACCAGATCATCATGCTGTCGCTGTCGATGGTCGTCATCGCCGGCATGGTCGGCACGCCGGGGCTCGGGGCCGACGTCTTCGAGGCCACGACCCGGCTCCAGCTCGGCGCGGGATTCGAGTACGGCGTGAGTGTCGTGATCCTCGCCATCTATCTCGACCGCATCACCGCGTCGTTGTCCGCGAAATCCGCGGTCAGTCGAGCACGCCGGCTCGCAGGAGCGGCGTGAGCACCGGGCGCGGCCCTCGGTGAAAGGAGGACGGACGGATGAGAAGGAGAACACCACGCACGTTGTCTGCGGTATTGGCGGCGCTGCTGGTCATGGTCACCGGCGCCTGCGGTGGCGGTGACGACGGCGGTGACGACGGCGGCGGCGGCGGAGAGGAAGGCGGCGGTGGCGATCTCACCATCGGCTACATCGCATGGGACGAGAACATCGCGCTGGCCAACTTGTTCAAAGCACAACTGGATGAACGCGGCTACAGCGTGAACCTCCGCCAGCTCGATGTCGCGCCGACCTGGCAGGCGGTCGCGCAAGGCGAGATCGACCTGTTCCAGGACGCGTGGCTGCCCACCACGCACTCGGACTACTGGGCGCAGTACCGCGACCAGGTCGAGGACCTCGGCGTCTGGTACGACCAGGCGACGCTCGACATCGCCGTGCCGGAGTACGTGCGCGATGTGAATTCGATCGCCGACCTGAAGGAGCATGCAGATCAATTCGGGGGCACCATCACGGGCATCGAGCCCGGTGCTGGTGAGACCCGGCTGGTCGAGACCGAGATGATCCCGGACTACGGGCTCGGTTCGGCGATGACGCTGCAGAAGTCGTCGACCACGGCGATGCTGTCTGCATTGGACAAGGCGATTCAGAACCAGGAGCCCATCGTCGTGACGCTGTGGCACCCGCACTGGGCGTACTCCCGTTACGACCTGAAGGACCTCGAGGATCCCAAGGGGTCGATGGGCGAGGCGGAGAAGTTGCACATGATCGGCCGGGAGGGGTTCGGCGAGGACTTCCCCGAACTGTCCCGGGTCATCGAGAACTTCTCGTTGACCGACAAGCAGCTCGGTGACCTGGAGAACGCCATCCAGGAGGCGGGCGCGGGCCAGGAGCTGCAGGCCGCCCAGCAGTGGGGACAGCAGAACCAGGAGCTCATGGACAAGGCCTTCGGCCAGCTCCAGGGGCAGTGACGCGGTCGATGACGGTGCGGTGACGGCCGGCGCGGTGCGGGCAGGCGAGGACCTGCCGGCATCCGTCGGCCGCGCCGTGAACTACGCCGTGATCAGACCGCGAAGACCTGGTCGTCGTCGGCGAACGCCTTGAACTCGAGGGCGTTGCCGGCCGGATCCCGCAGGAACATCGTCCACTGCTCACCGGGCAGGCCTTCGAACCTCAGATACGGCTCGATGACGAAGGTCGTGCCGGCGGCGCGCAGCCGGTCGGCGAGCTCGTGGAACCCGGTCACGGTCAGCAGCAGTCCGAAATGCGGCACGGGAACGTCGTGACCGTCGACCGGGTTGTGGATCCCTTCCGAGCGGCCAGGGGCGAGGTGAGTGACGAACTGGTGACCGTGGAGGTTCCAGTCGATCCAGGTGTCGGAGCTGCGTCCCTGTTCGAGTCCGAGTACCTCGCCGTAGAAGTGCCGGGCGAGGTCGAGGTCGTCGACCGGCACGGCGAGGTGGAAGCGCGGGATGGGGGAGTCGAGGACGCTCACGGGTACCTCCTTGGTCGCGATCCTGAGCTCGGGCGAGGTGCCGGTACCGCCGGTGCCGGTGGGGTCCGGTGGCCGCACCGTGCGTCCGAGTGGCCGCCGTCGGGTGTCCTGGTGGACGTGGGCGGCGTGCGTGTGTCCGACACGCTCTCGTCTCAATGTTAACATTCAGACAAGAGGAGGTACGAATGTCCGAGCGGATCGTCACACCTGCGCGGCGCCGCGGACTCGCCGACGAGGTCGCGGACACGGTGCGCGAGGCGATCTTCGAGGGCGCCTATGCACCGGGTGCGCAGTTACGCGAGGTCGAGCTCTCGCACACACTCCAGGTCAGCCGAGGGCCGGTGCGCGAAGCGCTGCTGCGGCTTGAACGGGAAGGACTGGTGCGCACGGCCTGGCACCGCGGTGCGTTCGTCGTCGAGCTGTCGGCCGCCGACATCGCCGAGCTCGACAGTCTGCGCGGGGCGCTGGAAGGACTGGCCGTACGTCTCGTGTCCGAGCGGGCCGACGAGTCCGGTCTCGCCGCGATCGAAGCCGCCGCTGACGCCATGGACCACTCCGCCGACCCCTATGCGATGGTGCGCGCGGACATCGCCTTTCACGACGCCGTGTACGCAGCGGCCGGACACGAACGGCTCCGTGGGGCCTGGGAGGCGATCCGCTCGCAGGTCCACCTCTTCCTGCTGACCCGCGTGGGTGTCAGCGACGACCTGGCGCATTTGCCCGGGGAGCACCGCGAGCTGGCCGCCGCATTGCGTGCGGGTGACACCGACCGGGCATCGACGCTGTTCGCCGACCACCGGAAGTACGCGTTCGACCTGCTCACCGGCGGGCACACCGCCACGTCGCACCCGGACCCCGAATTTCGGGAGTCCGAATAGGACGCGGACGGTGTGCCCGCCGGTGGCTACGGGGAACGGTCAGTGCCAGTCGAGGTTCCCCTCGATGCGTTCGCCCGCGATCACCAGGTCGTCGAACGTCAGCTCCCGGACGTTCTCGAGCACCATCGGGGTGTCCGAGTCGGCAACCGTGATGTTGCGCAGTGTGACGTCCTGCAACGGCGCGTCCTCCGGCCCGTGGACCTCCAGGGTCGTCGCGGCGCTGTCGACCGTGAAGTCCTCGAACACCAGGTCGCGATAGACCGGCGGGAAGTCCCCGCCGAGCTCGCCGGGATAGTCCAGCTGGAACCAGATCAGGGTTTCGAAATCCTCGACCTCGAAGTCGCGGACGCGGATGTGCTCCACCGTTCCGCCGCGGTCGAGATTGCCCTTGAACCGAATGGCCGACGCACCGGAACGCAACGTGTTGTCGTCGAAGAAGACGTACCGGATGTCGCCGGACATCTCACTGCCCAGCGCGATGCCGTCCTCACCGCCCATGTCGTTGTTCCGGACGACGACCCGTTCGCTCGGCCTGCCGATGTCCCTGCCGTCCTTGTCGCGACCCGACTTCACGACCACGGCATCGTCGCCGGTGCGGAACCGGTTCTTCTCGACCAGGACGTTCGTGCTCGAATCGACGTCGACGCCGTCGTTGTTGGCGTTGTGGCTGTCGACGGTCAGATTCCGCACCGTGGCGTGATCGGTGTAGACGAGGTGATTGATCCAGAACGGCGAGTTGTTCACCGTGTAATCACTCAGCAGCACCCGCTCGGCGCCGAAGAACTGGATCATGCTCGGCCGCAGGAAGTGGCCTTCCCCGAAGCGGCGCTGCTCGAGCGGTTCCCCGTCGAATCCCATGCGCCGGAGCTTCTGCACGTCCTCGTCCTGCTTGTCGTACCAGGAGAGGAACTCACTCGCCTCGTTGCCGTCGATCACGCCCGTGCCCGTGATCGACACGTCGTGCACGTCCTTGGCGTAGATGAGCGGCGAGTAGCCGTACATCTCGGTTCCTTCCCATCGCGTGTGCACCACGGGAAGGTAGTCGGCGGGATCGGCGCCGAACAGCAGCCGAGCCCCGTCGGAGACGTGTAGGTCGATCTTGCTTTCCAGGTGGATCGGGCCGTCGCTGAGCCAGGTGCCCTCGGGCAGGATGACTCGGCCGCCGCCGCTCTCATGGGCGGCGCGTACCGCCGACATGATCGCGTCGTGGTCGTCCGTCTTCCCGTCGCCGACGGCGCCGTACTCGGTCACCCGGAACTCACGGTCGGGAATGGACGGCTGTTCGACCGTGTCGACGATCCGGTCGGCCATGTTCCACAAGGGGTCCTTGCCTCCCTGGCCCTGTCCACCCGGTTCCGGTGCCGCGCCGGCAATGGAGCCGGCGCCGGCACACAGCAGGCCGGCCAGTGCCACGAGGAGTGCCTTCGCAGGTCGTGACCGCTGTTTCATCCGTTCTCCTCCGCAGTGAGTGGACGCCGTTGAACCCGGTCAACCCGAGGCACCGACGTCGATGACCTCGTCGTAGCGCTCGCCGTTGATCCCGACGTTCTCCAGGCGGAGATTCCGGACGTGTTCGAGTTCCATCGGAGTGTCGACGTCGGCGAACGTCGAATCGCGGATGGTCACATCGCTGATGGGGGACTGTTCGTAACCCAGCAGGTAGAGACCGAACGCACCACCGGTGCTGTGGACGTTCTCGATCCGGATGTCCCGAACCGTCGGCGTGTGTTCGCCGGCGTCACCCTCCTCGTACTGGAAGTTGATCCGGATGACCTCGCCGCCGATCTGCGGAATGTCGTTGTCACGGAAGTACACCTGTTCCACGGTGCCGCCCCGCACCGAGTTCGTCTTGATGCGCAGCGCGCGGTCCAGGTTCTCGCTGTCCATGACGTTGTCCTCGGCGAACACGTTGTACACGTCGCCGGACATCTCGCTGCCGATGGTCACGCCACCGTGCCCGTCGGCCATCGTGTTGTCGTGGATCACGATGTTCTCGCTGGGTACGCCGATCCGGCGGCCGTCCTCGTTGCGTCCCGACTTGATCGCGATGCAGTCGTCGCCGTTGTCGAAACTCGAATTCTTGATCACGACGTTCTTGCTGGACTCGGGGTTCACGCCGTCGCTGTTGGGGCCGACCGGGCTGTCGAGGGTGACCCCGTCGACCGTGACGTTCTCCGACAGCACGGGGTGGATCATCCACATCGGAGAGTTGGTGAGCGTCACGTCCTCGACGAGGATGTTCTCGCTCTCGTAGAACTGGACGAAGTTCGGCCGGAGCTTGCTGTCCTCGAAACGGCGCTGCTCGACCGGCACGCCGTCGGCGGCCCACTGGAACAGCTGGTCACGGTGTTCGGTCTCGATGACTCCGCCGTCGCCGTTCGACTCCTCCTTCCACGGCCACCAGTGCTCGTCGTCGGCCTGGCCGTCCAGCGTGCCGCCGCCGGTGATGGCGACGTCCTCCGCGCCGTGGGCGTAGATGAAGGGGGAGTAGTTGTACAGCTCTACGCCTTCCCAGCGGGTCTTGACCGCGGGCAGGTAGTCGTCGGGATCCTGGCTGAATCGCACCGTTGCGCCGTCGCTGACGTGCAGTTCGATGTTGCTGCGCAGGTGGATCGCGCCGGTGTGGAACTCGCCCGCCGGGACGACGACCTTGCCGCCGCCCTGCTCGGCCGCGGCGTCGATCGCGTCGGCGATCGCCTCGGTGCTGTCGGCCTGGCCGGTCGGGTCGGCGCCGTAGTCGGTGACGTCGAACGGGCGTTGCGGGATCCGGGGCGGCTTGACTTCCTTGCGGATCTGGTCGGCCAGTTCCCAGCCGTGCGGCTCGGTCTGGCCGGGCGCCGTGTCCGGCGGGTCCGCCGTCGCGGCGGGGGTGAGGACGGACACCGCGAGCGCCGCGCCGAGCACGGCGGTCAGGGTGCGGGTGAGGACTGTTGACGACATGCGTTCTCCTCGCTGGTACTCGACGGTGAGCACGCTCGCTCCCGGGCCGCCTTCGGCGCGGGAGGGATTTCGCCGGGCTCCGGTCCGCTGACATCGCTTCCGGCACCCTGAGAAACCGGTTTCTGATGGAACAGCAGCCTGATTCAGGTGTCAATGGGAGAATTCGGCACGATGTGAACAACGTCGGCCGCGCGGGTTTTCCGGCTCGCCGCCGCTCCCGCGTCCGCGGGCCCGTTCGTGCTGCGGTTCCAGGGCCGGTTCCGGCTGGTTCTCGTCTGTCGGAAACACCAGTCGTGCGGACGTCTGCCGTTTGACGTGCGATAAGGTCGACAGAGTCGGTCAATATCGGCGAAACCGCTTTCTCCGGGGGCCCGGGTGGTGGTTGAGGATGTGGATGTCGAGGAAGGAAGGACGGCCCATGGATCCGGGCGAGCGCACGCCGTCGGTCACCATCAGGGACGTCGCGCGGGCCGCACAGGTGTCGCCAGCGACGGTGTCACGGGTGATGAACCGCCGGAGCACGGTCGACGTGGAGCTGGCCCGCAGGGTGCAGCAGGCGGCCGCCTCTCTCGGCTATCACCCGAGTGCCGTCGCCCAGGGGCTGGCGCGAGGTCGGACCGAGTTGGTCTCGATCCTGGTGCCGGATCTCGGCAACCCGATGTTCCAGTCGGTGCTGCGCGGGATCAGCAGGGCGGCCGGGGTCGAGGGGTACCGCGTGCTGGTCACCGACAGCCACGAGATGCCGCTCGAGGAACCGTTCCTGGCGCAGGAGACGCGGTTGCGCACCGACGGGTTGGTGCTCTGCTCACCCCGTTCGCACGACCAGGAGCTCCTGGAACTGGCGGGGAAACTCGAGCCGTTCGTCCTGGTCAACCGGCACGTCGAAGGTCTGCTCGCACCGATGGTCGCGGTGGACTACGCGGCCGGAATCCGCGCCCTCGTCGCTCATCTCGCCGGCCTCGGGCACCGGCACGTCGCGTATCTGTCCGGCCCGATGGCCAGTGTGTCGAACCAGGAGCGGCTCGACACACTGCACGCGTCGGCCGAGGGGCGTTTCGAGCTGACGGTCCTCGAATGCGGCTCGATGCACGAGGACGGCTACGAGGCGGCCGACCGGGCTCTCGGCACCGGAGCGACCGCGATCATCGGCTACAACGATCTGGTGGCCCTCGGCGCGCTCGGCAAGTTCCATGCCATCGGGGTGTCGGTGCCGGACGAGGTCAGCGTGGTCGGGTTCGACGACATCGCGTTCGCCCGCTACGCCTCGCCGATGCTGACCACGGTCGCCGTGCCGCAGGAAGCGCTCGGCGAGGAGGCCTGGCAGCGTCTGTCGGCCGTGCTGCGCGGGGAGGAACCGCCCGCCGACGTGTGTTTCACGCCGCGGCTGGAGGTCCGGCAGAGCACGGCCAGAGTCTCGCGCTGATCCGTCCGGCGCCTGCACGAAGACTGTTCGGCCACGACCGATCCGGCATCCGGTCTTGACAGCATCGCGCCCGCGGCTAGGGTGAGAAACCGGTTTCTCGCACGGTGTGGCCGTGCGTGCTCCATCAAAGCCGATCGGAGTTTCTCGTCCCATGTCACAGTCCCCATCGAGGCCGCCGATGCCGGCCAGGGCGTTACGCCTGGGGCTCGTCGTCGTCGACCGGACGACCGATGCGCTGACCCTCCTCGGTCTCGTGGCCATGGTGCTGGTGGTCAGCTGGCAGGTCTTCGCCCGGTTCGTCCTCGGATTCACCCCGGGCTGGGCCTCCGAGGTCGCGTTGCTGTTGCTGTGCTGGCTCGCCTTTCTCGGTATCGCCAAGGGAATTCGGGAGCACAGCCACATCGCCGTCGGGTTCGTCGTCGACCGGTTGCCCGGGATCCTGCGGGCCGTCGCCATCCGGATCGCGCCCGCGCTGATGGCCGCGTTCGGTGGCTACCTCGTCATTCAAGGCGGTGAGTTCACGCAGCTGATGATGTATTCGACGTTGCCGGCCACCGGTCTTCCCACCTCCGTGCAGTACGCGGCGATGCCGGTGGCCGGTGTGCTGATCGTCGTCTACAGCCTGCTGCAGCTGTTCGGTCTGATACCGCTCGATCCGCCGGATCCGGGGTCCGATGCCGGCACGGCGGGTTCCGCTCCTTCCGGGGAGGGGGATGACCGATGATCGACCCCGTCGCCGTCCTGCTGCTCTTCGGCGGGTTCGCCGTGCTGATGCTGTTGCGCGTCCCCGTTGCGTTGGCGCTCGCGGTCTCGTCGATCGCCGCCGCGCTGTGGATCTCCGTTCCACTGCCGCTCGTCGGGCAGAAGATGGTCCAGGCGCTGAACTCGTTCCCGTTGCTGGCCATTCCGTTCTTCATCCTCGCCGGTGAGGTGATGGCCGGTGGTGGTGTCGCCCGCAGGCTGATCGACCTGGCCAACGTCTTCGTCGGCTGGCTGCGCGGCGGTCTGGCCATGCTCAACGTCGTGGCCAGCACCTTCTTCGGCGGTATCTCCGGCTCCGCGGTCGCCGACACCTCGTCGGTGGGCTCGGTGATGCTGCCGATGATGCGCGAGCAGGGTTACCCGGCCAACTACTCGGTCGGTGTCACCGTCTCGAGCGCCACCCAGGGCGTGCTGATCCCGCCGAGCCACAACATGATCATCTTCGCGCTCGCCGCTGGAGGCAGTGTCTCGATCGGCGGCGTGTTCATGGCCGGTGTCGTACCCGGCCTGCTGATCGCGGCACTGCTGCTCGTGGCGTGTTACGTGATGGCCAGGAAACAGGGCCACCCCAAGGGGCAGCCGATTCCGGCGAGGGACGTGCCGAAGATCGTCTGGCAGGGACTGCTGGGTCTGCTGACGCCGGTGATCGTGATCGGCGGCATTCTCACCGGAGTGTTCACCGCGACCGAGTCGGCGGCGATCGCCTGCCTGTGGGCCGTGCTCATCACGTTCGGTGTGTACCGGGAGGTGCCGCTGCGGGCATTCACGGGCATGCTGCGCCGTTCGGTGAAGACCCTCGGCACGGTGCTGTTCCTGATCGCGGCGGCGGGCGCCTACGGGCATCTGCTGACCGTGCTGCAACTGCCCGAAGCGCTCACCCAGGCGCTGCTCGGGCTGTCCGACAACGCGGTCGTGATCCTGTTGCTGTGCAACGTCCTGTTGCTGGTCCTGGGATCGATCATGGACATGGCGCCGCTGATCCTGATCACGACGCCGATCCTGCTCCCGGTGGTCACGTCGCTGGGTATGGACCCGATGCAGTTCGGCGTGATGCTGCTGCTCAACCTCGGCATCGGCCTGATCACGCCACCCGTGGGCAGTGTGCTGTTCGTCGGTTCCGCGATCGGCGGCATCCGCATCGAACAGGCCGCCCGCGGCGTGCTCCCGTTCTATCTGCCGATGGTCGCCTGCCTGCTGCTGGTGACCTTCGTCCCCTCGTTGTCGTTGACCCTGCCCCACTGGCTCGGTTTCTGACGGCGGCTCCCCGTTCCCCGTGAAAGGAGACATATGCGCAGCGCAGCGCTTCGTCGAATGACCACGGTCGCCCTGGCGGCCTCGCTCGGACTCGGTCTAGCCGCATGCGGCGGCGCAGGCGGTGCCCAGGAATCGGTGACCTGGCGGCTGGCGGAGACCCATCCGGGCGACTATCCGACCACGAAGGCCGACGAGTGGTTCGCCGAGGAACTGAGCAAGCGTTCCGACGGCCGGATCCAGGTCGACGTGTACCCGGACGCCCAGCTCGGCGAGGAACGGGACGTCCTCGAGCAGATGCAGATGGGCTCGGTCGAACTCAACCGCACCAACGCGAACCTCGTGGGCGAGTTCGTCCCGTCGTGGAAGGCCTACGGCATCCCGTACGCCTTCGCCAGCGAGGAGCACTTCTGGAACTTCCTGCAGGGCGAGGGCGGCCAGGCCAAGCTCGACGAACTGTCCGAGATGGGTGCCGTGGGGTTGGCCTATTACGACTCGGGAGCCCGGTCGCTCTACACCAACGGAAAGCCCGTCGAGAAGCCGGAGGATCTGGCGGGCCGCAACATCCGGGTACAGCCGGGTTCGATCACGGCCGAGGTGGTCGAACAGCTCGGCGGCTCGGCGACGACGATGGACTTCGGCGAGGTCTACAGCGGCATCGAGACCGGTGTGATCGACGGCGCCGAGAACAACCTGCCCAGCTACGTCTCGACGCGGCACTACGAGGTCGCGGACAACCTGACGCTGAACGAGCACCAGCGAGTGCCCGAGGTGCTGATGATCTCCCAGTCCGCCATGGACCAGCTGTCCGAACAGGACCAGCAGCTCGTGCGTGAGGTGGCCGAGGAGTCCACGGAGGTCCAGCGCGAGCTGTGGCAGGAAGAGGTCACCGCGAGCCGCAAGACACTCGAGGACGCGGGTGTGACGATCACCGAGGTCGACGACAAGCAGCCGTTCGAGGACGCGGTGGGCGGCCTGAAGGAGCGATACGCCGGCCAGTACGGCGACTTCATGGACGCCGTCGAGGCTGCGGAGAAGCAGTAGCGGTTTCGCTACGGAGAATCGATGTTCCCCGTCGTGCGGGCACACCCTGCCCGCACGACGAGGCCACCATGTGTGAGGAGTAGGAATGCGGGTCCTCGTGACCGGAGGGTCGGGACGACTGGGTCGCAATGTGGTCGGCGCGCTCGCCGCGGCGGGCGACGAGGTCGTCTCGGTGGATACGGCGCCGGAGCAGCGCGACGACGACGTCGTGACGTTCCCGGCTGATCTCACCGATGCCGGTGAGTGTTATTCCACGCTGGCGCGCTTCCGTCCGGACGCGATCGTGCATCTGGCGGCGATCCCGGCGCCGGGGATGCGTAGCGAGGTCCGTACGTTCACCACGAACACGGCACTGTCCTACAACGTCTGCCAGTCCGCGGCCGACCTCGGTGTCGGGCACGTCCTGGTGGCGAGCAGCCCGACGGTGATGGGATACGGCAACCCGGCCGGATGGCAGCCGTCCTATCTCCCGCTGGACGAGAACCATCCGGTGGCGCCGTGGAACGCCTACACGATGTCGAAGGCGGCCACCGAGGACGTCGTGCGGGCGTTCGCGCGCCGGGGGGAGGGCCGGTTCCACATCTTCCGTCCCTGCTTCGTGGTGTCACCCGAGGAGTGGCGCGGCGCCCCGACCCAAGGTGGTGGCACGGTGCGGCAGCGGCTCGAGAACCGGAGCCAGGCGGCGGTGTCGCTGTTCAACTACGTCGACGCCCGTGACGCGGCGGAGTTCGTCCGGTTGCTGTTGGCGAAGGCGGAGCACGTGCCGAACGGCGAGACGTTCTTCGTGGCGGCGGCCGATGCGCTGGCGGAGAAGCCCCTGAGCGAACTCCTTCCCGAGCACATGTCCGTACCGGACGAGATCGCCGGGCAGCTGACCGGCACCGCGTCGGCGTTCGACACGAGCAAGGCGCGTGGGCTGCTCGGCTGGGAGCCGACGTACGACTGGCGCACGGAGCTGGTGTGAGCGCCGCCGCGGGTATCGCCGAGCTGAGGTGCGCGAGCACCCGGTTGCCGCTGCCGGGGACGTGGGACGGCGGAGTCAGCTTCCACGACGTCGTCGTGGCCCGGCTGCGCGACGCCGGCGGCGCCGAGGGCACGGGGTTCAGCTGGACCCCGCGCGTCGGGGCGAGTGCCGTGCGCGCGCTGCTCGAGGACGAGTGCGCGGACTTCCTGCGCGAGGCGGGAACCCATCCGATTTCGGTCTGGGAGGCGCTGTACGCCCGGCTCCACGAGGCCGGACCCGGTGGTATCGCGGCGATGGCGCAGGCGGCCGTCGACATCGGACTGTGGGACCTGCGTGCCCGGGTGGCGGGCACGAGCCTGGTGGACCTGCTCGGCAGGCGCCGGGAGATCGTGCCTGCCTACGCCAGTGGTGTGAACCTCGACTACAGCCTGGATGAGCTGCAGGCGCAGGTGAGCCGATGGGTCGAGGCCGGGCACACGGCGGTGAAGATCAAGGTCGGCTCCGCCGAGCTGGACCGTGACCTGGAGCGCGTCGCGGCGGTGCGCGAGCTGATCGGCCCGCACGCCAAGCTCATGGTCGACGCCAATCAGCGATGGGACGTGCCGACGGCCTCGCGCGCCGTCAACGCGCTCGAACGGTTCGATCCGTACTGGATCGAGGAGCCGTTGCCCGCCGACGACCTCGCGGGACACGTGCGGCTGCGGTCGACGACGCGGGTGCCGTTCGCCGTCGGGGAGAACCTGCGGACCGTGCGGCAGTTCCGGGACATGCTGGCGGTCGGCGTGTGTGACATCGCGCAGCCCAACGTGGTCCGCGTCGGCGGGATCACGCCGTTCCTACGGATCGCCGAGCTCGCGGCCGCCTACGACGTGCCGGTGGCGCCGCACCTGTTGCCGGAGATGTCGGCGCAGCTGGCACTGTGCGTGCCCGTGGTGTCCATGGTGGAGGCGATCGACCGGGCGTCACTGCAGGAGCTCGGTGGGCTGGCCGAACCCTCGGGGGTGACCGTCGACGCCGCCGGAGCCCGCGCCGACACCGGCCCCGGCCACGGACTGGTGTTCGATGTGTGACGCACGCGCCGAACGGCCGGTCTCCCCGTGGGGAGACCGGCCGGGCCGTCCGGTGCCGGTGGTCGGGTGCCGGTCAGGTCAGTGCGAGCACTCCGCTGAGGGCCAGGGCGATTGCGAACGCGATGCCGCCCATGAACGTTTCCATCAGCGTCCAGCTCTTGAGCGTCGTCCGGATGTCGATGTCCATGTAGCGGTTGAACAGCCAGAACCCGGAGTCGTTGACGTGCGAGAGCACGGTGCCGCCTGCGGCGATCGCGATGACGACGAGCGCGATCTCCGGCTGCGACATGCCGGACTCCTGGATGAGCGGGGCGACGATGGGCGCGGTCGTCACGATCGCGACCGTCTTCGAACCGAGTGCGACACGCAGCGCGGTCGCGATGAGGAAGGCGAGCACGACCGCGGGCAGTGCCGTGCCGGACAACGCACCGGCGAGCGCCTGGCCCGCCCCCGTCGCTTCGAGTACCGCGCCGAAGATTCCGCCCGCACCGGTGACGAGCAGGACCAGTGCCACCGGGCCGAGCGAGGCCGACGCGGCCTTCTCGATACGTTCCATGCTGAAGCCGCCGCGCAGGCCGAGCAACCAGAACGACAGGAGTGCGGCGACCGTGAGGGCGACGACCGGAGCGCCGACGAACTCGAGGGTGCTGCGGACCGCGCCCTCCGGGAACACGACGCCCGCGAACGTGTTGAGCATGATGAGCAGTACCGGCAGCAGGATGACGGTGACCGTCACCTTCAGCGACGGCGGAGCCTGTACGGCCGTACCTCCTCCGGAGGCGCCCGCGCCGCTGTCGCCGTCGTATGCCGCCTGGCCGGACTTCTCCTGAGCCTCACCGACCAGCTGCGCCGGAACCGGAACGTTCAGCCGGTCGCCGATCCGGGTGCCGAACAGGTAGGCACCGAAGAACCAAGCGGGCAGGCCGCAGATCAGGCCCATGATCGCGATCCAGCCGAGGTTGCCGCCCAGCAGGCCGGCCGCCGCAACGGGGCCCGGGTGGGGTGGAAGGACCGCGTGCATGATGGCCAGTCCGCCGACCGCGGGCAGGGCGATGCTGATGACCGAACGGCCGGAACGCTGGGCGACGGCGTAGATCAGCGGCAACATGATGATGAACCCGACGTCGAAGAACACCGGGATGCCGAAGATCAGCGCGGTCAGCCCGACCGCCAGGGGTGCCTTGCGTTCGCCGAACGCGGCCAGCAGCCGGCTCGACAGGACGCCGGCCGCGCCGGACTCCTGCATGACGCGGCCGAGCATCGCGCCGAGTGCCACGATGACGGCGATCTCGCCGAGCGTGTCGCCCATGCCCTCCTCGAGGACAGCGGGGATCGCGGACGGTTCGAGGCCTGCGGCGATGCCGACGACGATGCTCACTACGAGCAGTGCCACGAATGCGTGCAGCTTGGCCTTGATGACGAGCAACAACAGCAGCGCGATGCCGCCGGCGACGAGCAGCAGGAGCGCCCACGACGGCAGGGTCCATGCCGTGTCCGGTTGTTCGGCAGCCAGGGTAAGAGTGTTCACAGGCTTCATTGCCTCCTGAGGACGGCACGCGACACGCGCGTGCCGGGATATGGGGACGAATTACGGGGAGCTGGCAGCGGCGTCGGGTCAGCCGCGGTCGAGGGCGGGGCGTTTCGGGTCGAACGTCCAGCCGGGGACGAGGTAACGCATCGCGGTGGCGTCGTCGCGCGCTCCGAGTCCTTCGCGCAGATACAGCTCGTGCGCACCCTCGACTCGGTCGAGGTCGAGTTCGACGCCGAGCCCGGGGGCGTCCGGAACCGGCAGCAGGCCGTCGGCGATCCGCAGCGGCTCGCGGGTGAGCCGTTGCCCGTCCTGCCAGATCCAGTGGGTGTCGATCGCGGTGATCTCGCCCGGCGCGGCCGCGGCGACGTGCGTGAACATGGCGAGCGAGACGTCGAAGTGGTTGTTGGAGTGCGAGCCCCAGGTCAGGCCCCAGTCGGCGCAGAACTGGGCGACTCGAACCGATCCGCTCATCGTCCAGAAGTGCGGATCGGCGAGCGGGATGTCGACGGAGCCGGCGCGCACGGCGTGGCCGAGCTCGCGCCAGTCGGTGGCGACCATGTTCGTCGCGGTCGGCAGACCCGTCGTGCGGCGGAACTCGGCCATGGTCTCGCGACCGGAGTAGCCGGCCTCCCCGCCGCACGGGTCCTCGGCGTAGGCGAGGACGTCGCGCAGGTGGTGCCCGAGCTCGATCGCCTCGGCGACCGGCCAGGCGCCGTTGGGGTCGAGCGTCACGCGGGCGTCGGGGAACCGCTCGGCCAGTGCCCGAACAGTCTCGGCCTCCTCGCGGCCGGGCAGGACGCCGCCCTTGAGCTTGAAGTCGCGGAAACCGTAGCGATCGCGGGCCGCCTCTGCCAGGCGCACGACGGCGTCCGGGGTCAGTGCCTCCTCGTGGCGGAGCCGGGCCCAGTCGTCGGCGTCCGCCGGTTCGTCGGACGGCGACCGGTAGGGGAGATCGGTCCTCCCGCGGTCACCGACGAAGAACAGGTAGCCCAGGACGGGGACCTGCGACCGCTGCCTGCCGTCCCCGAGCAGCTCGGCCACGGGCACGTCGAGCTGTCGGCCCAGTAGGTCCAGCATGGCCGATTCGACGGCGGTCACGGCGTGCACCGTGACGCGCAGATCGAAGGTCTGGTTGCCGCGTCCCGCTGCGTCGCGGTCGCCGAAGCGCTGCTGCATGTCGCGCAGCACCGAGCGGAACCGGGCGACGGATGATCCGACGACGAGGTCGGCCGATTCCTCGAGCGTGGTGCGGATCGGTTCGCCGCCGGGTACCTCGCCGACGCCGGTGTGACCGTCCGAATCTGTGAGAATCACCAGGTTGCGGGTGAAGAACGGGGCGTGCGCTCCGCTCAGATTGAGCAGCATGCTGTCGTGGCCGGCGACGGGGACCACGCGCATCCCGGTCACCACCGTGCGTTGCACCGATGTCATCACTGTCCTCTTCGACTGTTTCCGTGGTGGCCGGTCCGGGTGCCGGCTCCGAACTCTCGGAACCGGCACCCGGACGGGGATCGCTAGTGCTTGCCAGGAGCGCCGTCGACGCGGCGCAGCACGCCGTCGGGATTGCCGTCGGCGATCGGGCTCGGTAGCAGTTCGGGCGGCACGTCCTGGTACGACACGGGGCGCAGGAACCGCTCCACGGCCCGCGTGCCGACCGAGGTCGTCCTCGAATCCGATGTGGACGGATACGGCCCGCCGTGCACCATGGCGTGGCCGACCTCGACGCCGGTGGGCCAGCCGTTGAACAGCACCCTGCCCGCCATGAGCTCGAGCGTCGGCAGCAGGGCGGCGGCGTCCGGCTCGTCACCGGTCCCCGTGTGCACCGTTGCGGTGAGCTGCCCTTCGAGGGCCTCGGCGACCGCACGGACCTGGGCAGCGTCCCGGCACCGCACGACGATGCCGCAGGCCCCGAACACCTCCTGCTGCAACCCCTCGTCGGCTGCGAACCGTTCGGCGTCGGTCGCGAGCAGAGCCGGGCGGCAGGTGATCGGCCGGTCGGACTCGGAGCCCTGGGCGAGTACCTCGACGCCGTCGTGGCCGGACAGCGTGGTGACGCCCTTGGCGTAGGCATCGGCGATCCCGGGGGTGAGCATCGTCGCCGGGGCCGTAGCGGTGATCGCGGTCGTGGCAGCGTCGACGAACCGCTGCAGGTCCGGCCCGTCGACGCCGATGACGATGCCGGGGTTGGTGCAGAACTGGCCCGCGCCGAGGGTGAGGGAACCGACGAACGCGGCGGCGATCTCCTCTGCCCGGTCGGCCAGCGCGCCCGGCAGCAGGAACACCGGGTTCGTGCTGCTCATCTCGGCGTAGACGGGAATCGGTCGGGGCCGTGCCTGCGCGGCGGCGACGAGCGCGAGGCCGCCCTGGCGGGAGCCGGTGAATCCCACGGCGCGGATACGCGGATCGGTGACGAGTGCCGTGCCGAGGTCGGGGCCGTGGCCGAACAGCAACGAGAACGTGCCCGCGGGCATGCCGGTCTCGGTGACCGCCGCGGCGATCGCGCGCCCGACGAGTTCGGAGGTCCCGGGGTGGGCGTCGTGCCCCTTGACGACCACGGGACATCCCGCCGCGAGTGCCGACGCGGTGTCGCCGCCCGCGACCGAGAAGGCAAGCGGGAAGTTGCTGGCACCGAACACGGCGACGGGTCCGAGCGGCACGTCCCGTTGGCGGATGTCGGCGCGGGGCGGCGTGCGGTCCGGCTGCGCGGGGTCGATGCGCGGGATCTCGAGGTTGCCCTCGCGCAGCAGGGTGGCGAACATGCGCAGCTGTCCCGTGGTGCGGCCGCGCTCGCCGGTCAGCCGGGCCACGGGCAGACCGGACTCGGCGTGTGCACGTTCGACCAGCGCGTCGCCGATCGCCTCGATGTTGTCGGCGATCCGTTCGAGCAACTCCGCACGCTTGCTCAGCGGCTGCGCGCGGTAGTCGCCGAACGCGTCCCATGCGGCGGCGCATGCGCGGTCGACGTCGTCGTGGGTGCCGTACGTGAAGGCGGGCTCCATTTCCGCTGCCGTGGCCGGATCGACGGCGCGGATCGTGGTGCCGCTGCCGGTGACCGGCTCACCCGCGATGATCATCTGACCGGTCGGTGTGCTCATGTGTTCTCCTTGGGAACGCGGGAGATCAGCTCGTCGAGCTGCTTGAGTTCGTCGTCGTCGAGATCGGTCAGCGGGGCACGAACCGGCCCCGCGGGACGCCCGATGGCCTTCATGCCCGCCTTCACGATGCTCACCGCGTAGCCGGCCTTGCGGTTGCGGATGTCGCAGTAGGGCAGGACGAACTCCGCGAGGTAGTGGTCGACCGTGGCGCGGTCGTGGGCGAGTACGGCGTGGTAGAAGCGCTGCGCGAACTCGGGCACGAAGTTGTACATGGCCGACGAATAGGTCGTCACGCCCATCTCGAGGTAGGGCAGGGCGAACGTCTCCGCGGTCGGCAGGCCGCCGACGTAGGTCAGCCGGTCGCCGAGGCGCGTGTGGATACGGGTCATGCGCTCGATGTCGCCGACGCCGTCCTTGAAGCCGACGAGGTTGGGGCACGCGTCTGCGAGCCGCGCGACGGTCTCGTCGGTGTAGATCGCGTTGGCCCTGCTGTAGATGATCACGCCGAGCGACGTGGCCGCGCAGACGGCCTTGACGTGTTCGACGAGCCCGTCCTGCGACGCCTCGGTCAGGTACGGCGGCAAAAGCAGCAGCCCGTCGGCGCCCGCCCGCTCGGCGGAGCGCGCCAGTTCGACGGCCGTGGCGGTGCCGTATCCGGCGGGGGCGATCACCGGCACGCCGTCGGGCGCCTCGGCGACGGCCGCGGTCACGACCGTCGACACCTCGTCGGGCGTCAGCGAGAAGAACTCGCCGGTGCCGCCCGCGGCGAAGAGCCCGGCCGCGCCGAAGCCGCTCAGCCAGGCGATGTTCTCGCGGTAGGCGGGCTCGTCGAAGCTCAGGTCGTCCCGGAAATGCGTCACCGGGAAGGACAGGAGCCCGTCCGACAGCTGCCGGGCTGTTTCGTGGGGCGTGAACTGGGACATTGCGTACTTCCTCCAGGGTGGTCTGGCCCGTGAAGGCGACGCTAGGCTCGACGAGTAATGCACGTCCAACTCTGTTTTCGCATCCTCTGATTCAGGAATTGCATCGATGTTCACGATCCACCAGCTGACGGGCTTCGTCGCCGTCGCCGAGGAAGGGCACTTCGGCCGTGCCGCCGAGCGGCTGAACATGACACAGCCCCCACTGAGCAGGCAGATCCAGCTGCTGGAGAAGGAACTCGGGGTGAACCTGATCGACCGCGGCGGCAGGACGGTCCGCCTCACCCCTGCCGGCCGCGCGTTCCTGCGAGACGCTCGCAGGCTGCTGCACGACGCTGCGAACGCGGCGCAGTCGGCCAGGCGGATGACGGCGGGACGTGCCGGTCTGCTCAACCTCGGATTCACGGCGACGTCCGGATACGGCGTCCTCGGCACCGTGCTGCGCACCGTGGCCGAGCGGCTCCCGCACGTCGAGGTCGTGCTGCAGGAACTGGTCACCCGGGATCAGCTGGACCGGATCTCGACCGGCACGCTGGACGCGGGCCTGGTGCGGCCGCCGACGCCGCCCGGTGTGGAGTCCCGCCTCGTGGGCACGGGGGCGCTGGTGGCCGCGCTGCCAGCCGGGCACCGGCTGGCCGGCGAGCAGCTGCTGCCGCTGGAGGCGTTCCACGGGGCGGACGTCGTCGGGTACTCGCCGCTCGAGGCGCGCTACTTCTACGACCTCGTCGTGGGCATCTTCGGCGAAGCGGGGGTGCGGCCGACGTACGTGCAGTACGTCTCGCAGGTGCACACCGTGCTGGCGCTGGTCGAGGCGGGGCTCGGGATCGCGCTGGTGCCGGCGACGGCGGCACGGCTGCGGTTCGCCGGGCTCGCCTTCCGGCCCGTGGAACTGCCGGTTCCGGACCCGGTCGAGCTGCGGGTGGCGTGGCGCGCCGAGAACGACAACCCCGCGCTCGCAGCCTTCCTGGAGCTGTTCACCGCCGCCGACGACCGCGGTGACCCGGTCCTCGACCTCGGCGACGGCGCCGTGGGCGGAACGTCCGAATAAGACCGCCACACCCACGGGCCCGACGTACCCACGGGCCCGACGTACCGGTGCCCGGCCGGGGACGTGCGGTCCGCCGGCCGGGCACGGTGGGAGCAGCAGTGTCAGCGGACCCCGCGGGTACGGAAGGCGGCCGCCAGTGCGGCCAGGCTCACGAACGACACAGCGAGCAGGTAGTACCCGGGCGAGATCTGCGAGCCGGTACCGGCGACCAGCGCCGCCGCGATCGTCGGTGTGAACCCGCCGAAAACGCCCACTGCCGTGTTGTAGCTGAACGACAGCCCCGTGGCGCGGGCCCGCGCGGGGAAGACGTCGGACATCACCGACGGCAGCGCGCCGAAGTAGCAGGCCTTGAGTATGCCGAGAATGGTCATGACCGCGGCCAGGGTGAGGAACGACGGAACGTGGGTCACCCAGACGAACAGCGGCACGACACCTCCGCCGATGAGCAGTGCCGCGGGCACCATGATCGGCAGGCGGCCGAACCGGTCGGCCAGCATCCCGACGAACGGGGTGAGGAAGGTCAGGATCACCCCTGTGATGAGCAGTGCGGTGAACGACAGGGAATCGTCCAGTCCCAGTTGCTCGATGCCGAACGTCGGCAGGTACTGCAGGATGAAGTTCAGCGCCGTCGACACCACGAGCGCACCGCCTGCCATGAGCAGGCCACCCCAGTGGTCGCGGAACACCGCCAGCATGGGCGAGCGCCGCCCGGTGGCGGGCGCGCCGCTGTCGTCGGCGACTGCCGGGGACTCGTCGACGTGGCGGCGGATGTAGTACCCGACCGGGCCGATCAGCAGCCCGAACACGAACGGCACCCGCCAGCCCCAGCTCGTCATGGCCTCGTCCGACAGCAGCGCCGTGAGACCGGTGGCGAAGCCGGCGGCCATCAGCGTCGCCAATCCCTGGCTGGCGAACTGGAAGCTGCCGAAGAACCCTTTGCGGCGTTCGTTCTGCTCGACCAGGAACGAGGTCGCGGCACCGAACTCACCGCCCGCGGCGAAACCCTGGATCAGCCGGGCAACCACGACCAGCAGCGGCGCGGCGAGCCCGAGCGTGTCGTAGCCGGGCATGACGGCCATCAGGAACGTGCCTGCGACCATCAGCCAGATCGTCAGCACCAGGGCCTTCTTCCGGCCGTGCCGATCCGCGTAGGCGCCGAGGACGAGGCCGCCCAACGGGCGGATCAGGTAGGTCACGCCGAACACGGCGTAGGCCTGCACCAGCTGGGCCCCGGGTGCGCCTTCGGGGAAGAACGTGCTGCCGATGTAGGTCGCCATCAGGGCGTAGATGGCCAGGTCGAACCATTCGAGAGCGTTGCCGATGGTGGCGGCGGCGATCGCGCGCCGGGCCGACACCGGGGTGCGCGCGGGCGCCGTGGCCGAGGCCGTCATCGGGCGTCCTCCCGACCCAGGGTCGGCAGCGGGTGATCGGTCGTGGGGTGGCCGATCGCGTCGAACAGGGTGGCCGCGAGGACGATTCCCTCCCGGGCGATCGGTGCGAGCAGGTGCTCGTCGGGTGCGTGCTGCAGGCACCCGGGATACGAGTGCGGTAGCCACAGTGCCGGCATGCCGAGTACGTCGGTGAACACGAAGTTGGGCAGCGAGCCGCCGATGTTGGGAAGTACGGCGACGTTCCCGCCGGTGGCCTCCTCGAGCAACGCCCTGGCCCAGCGTGGCCACGGTCCGTCCACATCGGTGCGGCTGGCCGCGAACCGGCCGGTGATGCTCACGTCCACCGTCGGATAGCCGTGTTCGGCAAGGTGGGAGGCGATGAGCTCGCCGGCTCTGTCGACGTCGGTGCCGGCGACGTAGCGCAGCTGCAGCACCGCCTTGGCCCGACCGGGAATGGCGTTGACGGGCCGGTCGACGTCGGCGGCGCCGAGGGCCAGGACTTCGAGGGTGTTCCAGCCGTACAGTCGCTCGGCCGGGGTCAATCCGGGTTCGCCCCAGCCGTCGTCGGGCACCGGGTCACCGGGGCTCGCGGCCACTCGCACGTCGGCGAGCGCCTCGCGGATCTCGTCGGGCAGTTCGGGAGGGAGCAGCTCGGGGACGCGGATGCGGCCGTGCCCGTCGACGAGGCTCGACACGGCGCCGGCCAACGTCGTCGCCGGGTTGCGGAGAAGTCCACCCCAGTTGCCGGAATGGTACGAGTCGGTGCGCAGGTCGACGTCGAGTTCGATACCGAGGCCGCCGCGGGAGCCGAGGAACAGCGTCGGTGTGGCGGCGTCGAGCCGCGGGCCGTCGGAGGCGAGGAACAGATCGGCTGCCAGCAGCTCGCGGTGGGCGGCGGCGAACTCGGCGAGCCCGGGTGAGCCGATCTCCTCGCCCGTTTCGAACAGCATCGTCAGGTTGAATCCGAGCTCACCGTGTTCGGCCAGCAGCAGCCGCAGCGCGGCGAGGTTGACCAGGTGCTGGCCCTTGTTGTCGGCGGCGCCCCGCCCGTACCAGCGGTCACCGTCGACGGTGAGCCGCCACGGGTCGCGGCCGTCGCTCCACTGCTGTCCGAGCCCTTCGACGACGTCCGCGTGTCCGTAGCACAGCACGGTCGGCCGGTCCGCGGATTCGACACGGGTGCCGACGAGAAACGGTCCGCCCGCGGGGTCCGGATTGGCGTGTTCGGTGACGGTGCAGCCGAGCTCCGTGAGCGCCGGCGTCAGGACCTCGTCGAGGTATGCCTTGATCGCAACGCGGCCCTCGGCGGTCGCGCTTTCGGTTGGGTAGCTGACCAGTCGCGCAAGTTCGTCGCGGAAACCGCCGGAGTCGACGTAGCTCTCGGCGTTTCGGCGGATCTTCTCGGAAAGCACGGAATCACCCCGGGCTGCTCGACGGTGCCTGGTCGAGCAGATTAGGGGATCGACACGGCGGTCACCATTGCCGTTTTCGCCATCGACCGTTCTAATATCGGCAACGCTCACGAAAGGCGGTCGTGATGCAGCTGCTGCCGATGGGACTGGCCTATTTCGCGGAGGTCGCCCGGACGGGCTCCGTCACCAAGGCGGCGGAGTCGTTGCAGGTCGCGCCCTCCGCGATCAGCAGGCAGGTCGCCAAACTCGAGGCGGACCTGCGTCTTCCGCTGTTCGACCGTAAGCCACGCGGCATGGTGCTGACCGACGCCGGGGCGCGACTGTTGGCGCACACGCGCCGCAACGAGGCCGAGTCGGCGGCGCTCGTCGACGAACTCCGCGCCGGCTCGGCCCACGACGTGCGGCCGGTGATCGTGGCGTGCTCGGAGGGTTTCGGCAGGCGGCTCGTGCCCCGCGCGATGGCACGGTTTCGCCGCGAGCGTCCCGAGGTGACGTTCGAATTGGACATCGTCTCCCGGCAGGAGGCGACCCGGCGCGTGGCGGAGGGTATCGCCGACATCGCCGTGACCTACGCGATGGGACCGCAGCACGACGTACGGGTGGAGTGCGCGAAGGTCACCGACGTCGCCGCGATCGTGCCCGCGGGCCATCCGCTGGCACGGCGAGAACGCATCGGGCTCGCGGAGCTGTGCGAGTACCCGCTGGCGCTGGCCTCGCCCAGCACCAGCCAACGCGAGCTGTTCGACCTCGGCGCCGGCATGGAGGGCCTGACCGTGACGCCGGTCCTCGTGTGTGACGAACTGGCGCCGCTGCACGAGTTCGTGCGCGACGGTGGCGGTGTCGCGCTGATCGGTGATCTCGGTGACCTGGACCGCGACGGGTCCTCCGACGGCGTGTCCTACGTCCGGCTCGACCATCCGGTGTTCCGCCAGCGGGAGGCACAGGTCCAGACGATGCCCGGCAGGAGGCTGCCTGCGCCGGCCATGCAGTTCACCGGTCTGCTGGTGTCGCTGCTGCGCGGCCAGGCCGGCGACGACCCGGCGGCCGCGGGAGCGGTCTGATCCACGCGCCGCGTGCGCGTGCGGCGGCCTCGGCTCGTGTCGCCGCACGCGGGCACGGATTCCGGCGAAGCCGCCGGCGTGTCCGATCAGGACGCCGCACCGCACCCCGGACGTCCCCTGGAGTGCCTTCGCGCGGGAGATGCGCGCCCGCGGATAAGGATTCGTTCATCTCGGCCCCATGAAGTCCTCATTCGCCGCCCATAGCGTCCTGTCCGGTGAGAGCGCGGGAATCGTGCGACCACCGACCCAGCGCCACCGGGCCAGCGTCGTCCCACCGTTGCCGTCCAGCCAGGGCCGCACTGACACCTGCCGCCGGAACAGCGTCGGCCGTGCACGTGCCGCCCGAACAGTGAGGAGAACCGCACCATGACCGTTTCCACGGAACAGGACCGCACGCTCGTGCCGCCGACCTGGCCCGAGGCAGCGCCGTCCCCGACGCGCCTGAGTCCCGACCGGCTGCGGCGCGCGAAGAAGGCCTACACCACTCGGTTCGTCGCCGCCGGTATCGATGCCTCGCCCGAGGGGTACGGCCTGCTCGACGGTCCGGACGTGACCCCGCAGCCGGGCGAGGTCGTGTTGGCGAGGGTGGAGGCCATCGGGATGCACAAGCGACTGGAAAGCCCCGTCGGCCGCAGGCAGACGCTGTTCCCGGGCGACGAGATCCTGGTCGCCTACGGCCACCGGTACGCCCCCGACCAGTTCGAAGCCGTCGTGCCCGGCGATCTGGGCCCGGCACATCTCGTCGCGGCGGGCGGCATCGCCGCACTGGCGACCGACAAGCACCGGGACATCGAGGACGCAACGGCGATCCGCCCGCTCGGGCTCCTCGCCGACGCCCACGGCGTCGTCGCGCTGCGCCGCCACGCCTCGCGGGCACTGCTGCCGGACACGACCGTCCCGGCCCGTACCGCGGGACCTGCGGTCATCGGCGTGGTCGGTACCTCGATGAATTCCGGAAAGTCCACCACCGCCGGCTCCCTCATCCGAGGGCTGGCCCGGTCCGGGTTGCGGGTCGCCGCGGGCAAGGTGACCGGCACCGGCGCGGGCGGCGATCCCCACGGGTTCGTGGACGCGGGCGCGTCCGAGGTCCTCGACTTCACCGATTTCGGTTTTCCCACGACGTTCCGGCTGGCCCACGACGAGGTGCGCGCCGTCCTGCTGTCGTTGGTGACGCACCTGTCGGACCCGGGGACGGACGTGGTCGTGCTCGAACTCGCCGACGGTCTCTACCAGGAGGAGACGGCCCGGCTGCTCGCCGACCCGCTCTTCGCCCGGGTGGTCGACCGGGTCGTCTTCGCGGCGGACGGGGCGGCCGGAGCCGCGGGCGGTGTGGCCCTGCTCGCGGAGCGAGGGGTGCCGGTCGGAGCGGTCAGCGGGGTCCTCACGTCGGCGCCCCTGGCGATGCGGGAGGCACGGTCCGTGCTGGACGTGCCGGTGATCGACACGCTTTCGCTCGCCGAACCCGACGTGGCGACGGCGTTGCTGTGACGGCCTCCGACGTCCCACCGGACGCGGCGGCTCGGGCGGCACCGGCAGCGGCATCCCTGCCACCGCTGCTCACCGGCCGCAGAAGGACGATGGTCGCGCTGCTCGTGTGCGCCGGACTCGGACAGGCGGCGCTGGCCGGTGTCACCGCCCTGAGCATGCCGCGGCTGTTGCAGGCGACACCGGCGGATCGATGGTTCTGGGTGGGAGTGCTGCTGCTGGCTGCACTGTGCATGAGCGGTGTTCGCGTCGCCGAGTGGATCCTGGCCGAGAAACTCGGCCAGGACTATGTGCACCAGCTGCGCCGCGGTCTGCTGGCCGCGGCGCTCGCGGAGGGGCGTGGTCCGTCGTTGGGGACCACGATCGCCCGCGCGACCAACGACCTCGCCGCGGTGCGCAACTGGATCGCGTGGGGTATCGCCCCGCTGGCCGGTGCGGTGCCGCTGGTCGCGGGGGTGCTCGTCGTGCTGGCGCTGGTGCATCCGGTGTTGGCGGGAGCGGTGGCGGTGCCGATCGTGCTGCTCGTGGTCGTGTTCGGACTGCTGGCGCGGACCGCGTACCTGCGTGCCCGCAGCGTGCGCGCCGCTCGCGGCAGGCTGGCCGCGCAGGTCAGTGACACGGTGGCGGCGGGCACCGTGATCCGCGCGGCCGGCGGCGTCCGCCGCGAGCTCGGCCGAATCGCCCAGCGCAGCGCCGACGTGCGGGCGACCGCCGTCCGCCGTGCCCACGTCGCCGGATACCTCCGCGGCGCCGCCGTCGGCGCGGCGGCGATCGCCACACTCGGAGTCGTCGTCGCGGGCGCGTGGACGGGGCTCGAGCACGCGGTGGTGGCCACGACGATCACGATCGTCGGGGTGCTGACGACGCCGATCCACGACCTCGGCCGCATCGTCGAATACCGGCAGTCGTTCCTGGCGGCCCGCCGGATCCTCGCGCCCGCGCTCGTCACGTCACCGCCCGATGGGAGGCAGGCAAGGACGCAGGCGCCACGCCAGGGCGATCCGGGACCGTCCGGGGTCCACGTGCACGACCTGTGGCTCGACGGCAACCGGGTGCCCGGCCTGGTGGCCGCACCGGGAGCGCGCGTGGTGCTGCGCAGCGAGAATCCCGAATGGGTCGACGCCGTCATCGGCTTGCTCGCGGGCACCACCACGGCCGGTGGCAGGGCGCGGGGCTGGGTACGGGTGTCCGGACAGGACCTCGGGAGTCTGGCGCCGGAGGAGCGTCGGCGGTACGTCGGCTTCGCGGCACGCGGCGCTGCTCTCGAGCGAGGCACGATCGCCCGCGCGGTGCGCTACCGCCATCCCGCCTCGACGGAGCCGGTGGACCGGGAGCTCGCCGCCGTCGGGCTCGCCGAGCGGGTCCGGAACCTGCCGAAGGGGGAGCGGACCACACTGCGCCGCGGGGGAGAACCGCTGTCGCCCGCCGAGCGCGCACGGTTGCAGCTCGCTCGCGCGTGCTACTGGCGGCCGCCGTTGCTGGTCCTGGACCGCATCGAGGAGCAGCTGGGCGCGGGTGGTGCGGACCTGCTGCGGGGCGTGTTGGCCGACTACCCGGGCGTGGTCGTCCTGGCCACCGACGCGGCCGAGGACATCGCCGGCGAACCCGAGGTGTGGGACCTGACCGCGGCGGCGGGCGAGCGGGCCCGCGCGACGTCGGCGGGCTTCGGCAGGGACCGGCATCGCACCGAGGGCGTCCGGTGACGGCGCCCCGGAACGGGCTGCTGCGTCGTCGTGGGGCTGCTGCGTCGTGGGGGCTGCGGAGT
Organism: Prauserella salsuginis; assembly: GCF_024648885.1. GTDB lineage: Bacteria > Actinomycetota > Actinomycetes > Mycobacteriales > Pseudonocardiaceae > Prauserella > Prauserella salsuginis. The sequence continues at coordinate 465,082 of NZ_JANBBF010000012.1, forward strand.
GCACGGCCGGAACGGCGACTCCCGCGGAGCCGCTCGCCGGCGGTGTCCGCTGATTGCCTGTCGCGGTCGCGGCGCGCGATCATGCCTCGATGGGCAGTGGATCCTACGACGGGCGTTATCCACCGATCGAGCCGCACGAATCCGGGATGCTGGAGGTCGGCGACGGCCATTCGGTCTACTGGGAGGTGTCCGGCAGCCCCGGCGGCAAGCCCGCCGTCGCCCTGTACGGTGGTCCCGGCACCGGCAGCTCTCCGCGAATGCGGAGCCTGTTCGATCCGGACCGCTACCGCCTGATCCTGTTCGACCAGCGCAGCTCCGGGCGCAGCACCCCGTCGGCGGCCGATCCGGTCGCCGACCTGTCGGCCAACACCACCCAGCATCTCGTGGCCGACATCGAGGCGCTGCGGGTGCACCTGGGGATCACGCGCTGGCTGGTGTGGGGCGCCTCGTGGGGCGTCACGCTCGCGCTCGCCTACGCGCAGGCGCATCCGGAGCGGGTGACCGAGTTGGTGCTCGCGGCCGTGACCGACGGCGACCGGCGCGGCACCGACTGGATCACCCGCGACATGGGCCGCGTGTTCCCGCGTGAGTGGGAACGGTTCCGTGACGGCGTGCCCTCCGCCGAGCGTGACGGCGACCTGGCGGCCGCCTACGGCCGGTTGCTCCACGATCGCGACCCCGAGGTCCGCGCCGAGGCCGCACGCCGATGGTGCGAGTGGGAGGACACCCACATGTCGCTGGCCCCGACGCGGAGCCGTACCTGTCGGTCGCCGACCCGGTGTTCCAGCTGACGTTCGCCCGCCTCGTGACCCACTACTGGTCCCACTGCAGCTTCCTGGACGACGGGCAGCTACTGCGTGACATCGAGCGGCTCCACGGGATACCCGCCGTGCTGATCCACGGACGCTACGACGTCAGCGGTCCGCTCGACACGGCGTGGGCGCTGCATCGCGCCTGGCCCGGCAGCGAGCTGGTGGTCCTCGACGACACCGGACACCGTGGCGGCAGCATGACCGCGGCGATCACCGCCGCCACCGACCGTTTCGCACCTGGGGCGTGAACAGGATCGGCGGAAATGTACGGAGTCGACGACAGGTCAGCGGGCCCTCGGCCCGACAAGCAATGTGTGCCCCCGGTGAGACTCGAACTCACACTTGCACGATTTTGAGTCGTGTGCCTCTGCCAATTGGGCTACGGGGGCGGGTGGGCTGCCGACTGTACTCGACGCGACACAGCGGGCGGCATTCGGGTTACCACGTCCGGCGGCTGCTGTGGTTTCCGGCGTGTGATCACCTTGCGTGGCGAAGGCCATCGTCACGACCGGCCGGGGAACCGGTAACCTGCACCTAGCGGAAACCGCTATGTCTTGCCTGATCGATCGTCCCAGGAGGAGCCCTGTGACCGAAGCGGCTACCGAGGCCAGCGAAGGCGCCGCCGCACCCCAGCGCCGTGTGCTGGTCGCGGAGGACGAGGCGCTGATTCGCCTCGACCTCGTCGAGATGCTGCGCGAGGAAGGCTACGAGGTCGTCGGCGAGGCCGGCGATGGTGAGGAAGCCATCAAGCTGGCGACCGAGCTGAAGCCCGACCTCGTGATCCTCGACGTGAAGATGCCGAAGCTCGACGGTATCGAGGCCGCCTCGAAGATCACGGGTGACCGGATCGCCCCGGTGGTGATCCTGACCGCGTTCTCACAGCGTGACCTCGTCGAACGGGCACGCGAGGCCGGGACGATGGCCTACCTCGTCAAGCCGTTCGCCAAGCGCGACCTGGTGCCGGCGATCGAGCTGGCCGTGAGCCGGTTCGCCGAGCTGCAGGCACTCGAGTCCGAGGTGGCGGGTCTGACGGACCGGCTCGAGACCCGGAAGGTGATCGACCGCGCGAAGGGTCTGCTCATGTCCCAGCAGGGACTGAGCGAGCCGGACGCGTTCCGGTGGATCCAGCGCACGGCCATGGACCGGCGTTCGACGATGAAGGACGTCGCCGAGGCCGTGATCGAGAGCATCGCCGACTGACGCGAGCGGGACCGGGCGCCGTCCCGGGTCCCCGAACCGCACCGGGCCCCGTCACCACACCCGTGGTGACGGGGCCCGTGTCGTCGGAAGCCGCAACGGCCCGCGTCGGAGCCGGAGTCGGCAGCACGGCTCCGTGCTACGTACCGGCGCGATCGGCCGCCTTGTGGAGTGCCTTGCGGGCCGCCTTCGCGACGGCCTTGTCCGAATGGTGCTCACCGACCGCGGTGAGGACGGTGACCGTGTCCGGGTGGTCGACCCGCCACATCGTGTCGACCGGTCCCGTCGCGCCCGCCGGGATGATGTGCTCGATCACCGCGGTGACCACGTCGGACTCGTGCCTGCCGAGCTTGCCCGCGATGGCGTCGACGGCGAGCCAGGCCAGCTCGGCATCGCCCAGATCGCTGTCCTCACCGCGCAGCGCGGCCGTTTCGAGCCGGGCGTGCAACCGGAGGGTGGGTACGTCCTCGACCTCCTGCCAGGCCGCCTCGGCCTCGGCGCCCGCGTGTTCGCGGACCAGCGTGATCGCGTCCGCGCGGCGCGGAGCGTCGCCGTCGGCGGCCACGGCGAGGAGCGCACGCGCCCCGCCGAGCGGCGTGTGGGCGGCGAACCAGACCGGCGCCTCCGCCTGGATCTCCCCGTCGAGGCCGTGGGCGAGGACGTCGATCAGATCGGTGGCCGCCATGTCCTCCGGCGCGGGCAGCAGCGGCATGTCCACACCGGACTCGACGAGCTCGCCGCGCAACGAGGCGGCGGCCAGCGGCGTGAGCCGTGCGACGGTGCCCACGCTCGCGGCGGCCTCGTGGGAGTCGTCGAGCTCCACGGCGCCCAGGTCGGCGAGCCTGCCCAGGAGCACCTCGGCCGGGTCGCCGTGCTGTGCCGACCATGCGCGCCACGCCGCGCCTGCTTCGTCGGCGGGAAGGTCGTCGGTGGCGATGTCGGCCATCATGTCGCTGATCGCGCCTACGGGAAGGCCCACGCGCCAGGTCAGCAGGAGCGGTACGAACCAGGCCGACGTGCCGGTGAAGTCGAGGGTCTCGTCACCCGCTCGGTCGGCGTCGGCGGGCAGGCTCCATGCGAGCAGGGTGTTGAGCGCGTGCCCCCACACCGTGAGCACCTCGTCGTCGTCACCGCCGGGCCATTCGTCGAAGGCGGGGCCCTCCGACGGCACGACCTCGTCCGCATCGCCCGCCTCGTCGTCTTCGGCACCGGAGTCCTCGGCACCGGAGTCTTCGGCGTCGGAGTCTTCGGCGTCGTCGAACTCGACGAAACCGACGTGCGAGGCGAGTTCCGCCACGGTGGGAAGGTCCGTTTCGGACACTTCCGCCGCGTCCGCCGCCGTTGCGAGGTCCTGACTGTCGATGACGGCCTCCGCCAGTGCGCGGGCGCGGGTGAGCAGCGGCGAGCGGCGTGCCTGCTCGGCGAGTTCGTCCTCGGCGGGCAGCCGGACCGGGCCCAGCCGGTCGGGGAGGTTGTAGAGCGTCTTCAGATCCTGTTCGTTCTCGGCCAGCCGCGGCCGGTCGAGCGTGCCGAACAGGGCGGTCTCAGCGTCGTCGAGCTCACCGAGCAGCTCGCCGTGCCTGTCCTCGTCGATGCGCTCGGTGTCGAACGCGAAGTCGAGCATCAGGTCGACGGCGTTGACCACGTCGTTCGGGTCGTCGTCCGGGCGGGCCGCCGGGTACACCTGGAGCAGCAGCCGGGTCATGTCGCCGTCACGGAGTTCGCCGAGGTCGCGCACGCCGCACTCGTCGGCGAGCAGCTGCAGCGCGGTCGTCGCGACGTCGGGGTCGACCTCGAATTCCGGTTCGTCGGCGAGGTAGTCCTCGATGTAGGAGGCCAGTTCGACCACGGGGAGCGGCACGTCGTCGGAGTTCATCCGGTCAGGCTATCGGCAGGTCGCCCGGTAGCCGCCGCCCCCGTGGGCGGGCACCGGGCGCGACGTCGGCCTGTGGTCAGGCCGACGGAGGGGCGTCGCGGACCATGCAGGTCAGCCTGGCGGTGCAGCTGCGCCGGCCCGCGTCGTCGGTGATGACGATCTCGGCGGTCACCGCCGAACGGCCCACGTGCACGGGCGTCGCGACCGCGGTGACGGTGCCGGACGTGACCGCACGGTGGTGGGTGCAGTTCAGGTCGACGCCGACGGCGATGCGGCCGTCACCGGCGTTGAGCGCAGCGACGGTCGAGCCGAGCGCTTCGGCGAGCACGGCGTTGGCGCCGCCGTGCAGCAGCCCGTACGGCTGGAGGTTGCCTTCGACGGGCATCGTGGCCGTCACGCGTTCGGGCGAGAGCTGGCCGAATTCCATCCCGACCTTGTCGTTGAGCTGCTGGGCCGCGATCTCGGGGGTGAGCCCCGCCAGCGACTCCCGAAACGCCTGCTCAGAACCGTTGTTGGTCACTCGTCTCTCCTCGGTCTAGGGACAGGCAGCGCTGTCGGACCCTCACCCTAGACTCACGGGTGTGAGTCCAGACGCGAAGACCGATGAACCGTTCGCAGGCACAGCATCGTCGGCGGACGCAGCACCCTCGGCAGGAACAGCTGCACCGTCGGCGGACACCGAACCGTCCGCCGCCACACCGCCGCCCGCGTCGTCGGCTGTGTCCGCGCCCGCCGACGCAGGGACGGGGACTCCGCGACTGTTGCTGATCGACGGCCATTCCATGGCCTACCGCGCCTTCTACGCCGTGCCGGCGGATCGTTTCCGCACGTCGACGGGCCAGGTGACGAACGCGGTCTTCGGATTCACGTCGATGCTGATCAACCTGTTGCGGGACGAGGAGCCGACGCATCTGGCAGTCGCGTTCGACGTCTCGCGGCAGACGTTCCGCACGGAGACGTTCGCCGAGTACAAGGCCAACCGTTCGGCCACCCCGGACGACTTCAAGGGCCAGGTCGAGCTGATCAAACAGGTCCTCGGTGCGTTGACGATCCCGGTGCTGGAGAAACCGGGCTACGAGGCCGACGACCTGATCGCCACGTTGTCGACGCAGGCGACCGGTACGGGCTACGAGGTCCTCATCTGTACCGGGGACCGGGATGCGCTGCAGCTCGTCACCGACACGATCACGGTGCTGTACCCGAAGAAGGGCGTCTCGGACCTCGTCCGGTTCGACCCGGACGGGGTGCAGGAGAAGTACGGCCTGTCTCCGGTGCAGTACCCGGACTTCGCGGCCCTGCGCGGCGACCCGTCGGACAACCTGCCCGGCATCCCGGGAGTGGGGGAGAAGACGGCGGCGAAGTGGATCCGCCAGTTCGGATCCCTCGGGGACCTGGTCGACCGCGTGGACGAGGTCAAGGGCAAGGCAGGTGACGCGCTGCGCTCGCACCTCGACGGCGTACTGCTCAACCGGCAGCTGACGGAGCTGGTGCGGGACGTCCCGCTGGCGGAGGCGCCGGCGGACCTCGAGGTCAAGGCGTGGGATCGCGACGCGGTACACCGGCTGTTCGACGAGCTCGAGTTCCGCGTGCTGCGTGACCGGCTGTTCGCGACCCTCTCCAGCGCCGAGCCCGAGGCCGACGAGGGCTTCAGCGTCAGCGGCGGTGCGCTGGCGCCCGGAACTGTCGCGGCGTGGCTGGCCGAACACGCCCCGGCTGGCACGACCACCGGACTCGCCGTGCGGGTCACCGGCACCTCGATCGCCGCCGACGCCGCATCGCTCGCGCTGGCGGCCGCCGACGGCGAGGGTGCCTACCTGGACCTGACGACACTCGACGCCGACGACGAGGCGGCACTGGGCGCCTGGCTCGCCGACCCCGAGGTGCACAAGACCGGGCATGCGCTCAAGGCTCCGCTGCACGGCCTGCTGGCGCGTGGCTGGCGCGTGCGTGGCCTGAGCATGGACACCGAACTGGCCGCGTATTTGGTGCGCCCCGGTCAGCGCACGTTCGAACTCGCCGATCTGGTGCTGCGCTATCTGCAGCGAGAGCTGCGCTCCGACTCCTCCGGCGGTGAGGGACAACTGTCGTTGCTCGACGCCGCCGGCGGTGCCGACTCCGATGACGACGCGGAACTCGTGCACGACGAGTTGACGCGCGCCCGGGCGACCGCCGAACTCGCCGAGGCGCTGGCCACCGAGCTGGACGGCATCGGCGGTGCCCGGTTGCTGGCGGAGGTCGAGCTGCCCCTGCTGTCGGTGATCACCGAGCTGGAGGCAGCGGGTGTGTCCGTCGACCAGGAGCAGCTGACGACGCTCGAGGCGCACTACGCGAGCCGGGTGAAGGAGGCGACGGAAAGCGCCTACGGCGTCATCGGTAAACAGATCAACCTCGGCTCACCGAAGCAGCTGCAGGTCGTGCTGTTCGACGAGCTCGGCATGCCGAAGACCAAGCGCACCAAGACCGGATACACGACCGACGCCGACGCGCTCCAGACGCTGTACGAGAAGACCGAGCACCCGTTCCTGCAGCACCTGCTGGAGCACCGTGACGCCGCCCGGCTGCGCAGCACGGTCGAAGGTCTGATCAAGGCGGTCGCGCCCGACGGGCGGATCCACACGACCCTGCACCAGACCATCGCCGCGACGGGCAGGTTGTCGTCGGTGGACCCGAACCTGCAGAACATCCCGATCCGCACCGACGAGGGCAGGCGGATCCGGGAGGCGTTCGTCGTCGGTGCGGGCTACGACCAGCTGATGACCGCCGACTACAGCCAGATCGAGATGCGGATCATGGCGCACCTGTCCGGCGACGCCGACCTGATCGAGGCGTTCCAGTCCGGGGCGGACTTCCACGCCGCTACGGCCGCCGCCGTGTTCGACGTCGATCCGGCCGAGGTGACCGGGCCGCAGCGCGCCAAGATCAAGGCGATGAACTACGGCCTGGCGTACGGGCTGTCGGCGTACGGGCTGTCGCAGCAGCTGCGGATCTCCACCGAGGAGGCCCGCGGCCTGATGGACGACTACTTCGCGCGGTTCGGCGGGGTCCGCGACTACCTGCACACCGTGGTCGACGAGGCCGCGAAATCCGGTTACACCCAGACGATCTTCGGCAGGCGGCGGTACCTGCCCGATCTGACCAGCGAGAACCGGCAGCGGCGGGAAATGGCCGAGCGGATGGCGCTCAACGCCCCGATCCAGGGCAGCGCCGCCGACATCATCAAGGTGGCCATGCTCGGCGTGTACGGCGCGCTCGCGTCGTCGGATCTGCGCAGCCGCATGCTGTTGCAGGTGCACGACGAGCTGATCCTCGAGATCGCCGAGGGCGAGCACGCCGAGGTGGAGCAGCTGGTGCGCCGTGAGATGGGCGCCGCATGCGAACTGGCCGTGCCGCTCGAGGTGTCGGTCGGGTTCGGCCGGTCGTGGAACGATGCCGCGCACTGAATGACGCCGCGCACTGAACGACGCCGCGCACTGAACGACGCCGCGCACTGAACGACGCCGCGCACTGAACGACGCCGCGGTGGCTGAGTGCTGCGCGGGCGGTGCTCCGCCGATATCGTGCTGGTCATGACGCGCCGCGCGCTGCTGCTGGCCGGGACCGGGATGCTCCGCAGGGTCACGAAGGAACTCGCTGTCGACGGCTGGCAGGTCGTGCTGCCGAGCCGGCGGTACGCGCCCATCCCGACCGGCGATCCGGACGTGCATGCCGTGCGCTGGACGGCGGGCCACCGCCACACCACGGTCGGAGCCGGGCGCGCGACCTGGGTGCAGGCGCAGTGGGACGCGCCCGCCGAGCTCGCCAGGAAGGCGGGCGAGGTGCTCACGGGACCCGCTGATCTGCTCGTCGCATGGGTGCACGAGTCCTACCGGGCCGCGGTGCTGTCGGCCGTGGAACCGTTGTTGTCGGACACGGCGCCCGTGGTCGAGGTGGCCGCCTTGTCGATGCACGGCGACGTCGTCGCACCGCCGGAACCGCACTACCCGCACCGGCCGACCCAGCAGGTGCTACTCGGGTCCACATCGGACGTGGCCGTGGGCAGGCCGCTGGGACACGAGGAGATCGAACGGGGAGTGCTGGAGGCGGTCCGCCGGGCGCTCGCCGGCAGCCTGTCCTCGGCGCATCAACTGGGGGAGCGCAGGCCGGCGCGCAGATCCTGACACCGCTGCGGGCAGCGCCGCTGGGGCCGCGCCGCTGCGGGCTCATCCCGGCTCGGCCCGCGCGGCGAGCAGGGTGAGCACCGAGTCCCGTACCTCCGAGCGGTCCCGGTGCGGCTCGAAGACCAGCCAGTCGAGCGCCGTCACGAGCAGGGTTCCGAACAGGGCCGTCGCCGCCCGGCGCACCGGCACGCCCGCGGGGAAGCGCCGCGTGGCGGCGACCCGTTCCAGCTGCCGTTCGAGGATCGTGAGGATCTCCTCCCGGAGCGGCGCGAGCGTCTCGGCCCAGTTGCCCGGTGTCCGCCAGAGCTCGCTCACGAGGATCTGCGAGAACCCCGGGTACTGCTCGATGAACGCCAGCGCGGCGTCGATCAGCGCGGCGAGCTCGGCCGACGGGTCGCCGGCCACTTCGTCGACCGCGGTGGTCAGCCGCTCGGCCAGCTCACCGATGCCGTAGCGCAGCAGAGCCTCGATGAGCCGGTCCTTGCTGCCGAAGTTGTAATACACCGTTCCCTTGGCGACTCCGGCCGCGGCGGCGATGTGGTCGACGGTGACGCCCGCGATCCCCGTGCCGCGTGCCAGTCGCATCGTCGCCTCGAACAGCCGCCGTTGGGTCGCCTCCGCTCGCGGGGTCACAGTGCCAACTCCGGCTTGAGGTGGCTCACCGTCCACATGCGACGTCGTCGTGCCGCCAAGGTCGACGCCGTGAGCGCGGCCGCGAGATAGGCGACGAGGACACCGACGTCGAGCAGCACCTCGGCGGACGCCCCGCTGTAGAGCAGATGGCGCAGTCCGTCGATCACATACCCCATCGGCAGCGCCGCGTGCAGCGGTTGAAGGGCGTCGGGCAGCGTCTGCCACGGGAAGGTCCCGCCCGCACTGACGAGCTGCAGCACGAGCAGCACGAGGCCGAGGAACTTGCCGACCGCGCCGAAGAGTGCGTTGAGCGCGTGCACGATCGCCGTGAACGTCAGTGACGTCAGGACGGCGAAGCCGAGTGCCGCGACCGGGTTCGCGACGTGGATGCCGACGAGCCAGGTGACGGCGGCGAACAGGACGACCACCTGTGCCGTCCCCAGCAGTGCCGCCGACAACCAGCCGCCGAGGGCGACCCGCAGCGGCGAGGCTCCCGCCGTGAGCGCCCGCGTCGACAACGGGCGCAACAGCAGGAACAGCACGAAGGCGCCGATCCATGTCGCCAATCCGATGAAGAACGGCGCGAGTCCGGCACCGTACGTGCCGGCGCTGGCCATGTTCGCGTTGTCGACGGCCACGGGATCGGCGATCGTCCTGGCCGTTGCCTCGCGCGTGTCCTCGTCGGTGTTCGGGATCTGGTGCAGTCCCTCGTTGAGACCGTCGCGGAGCTCGTTCGCACCGCTGAGTAGCTGTTTCGTGCCGTTGAGGGCGTCCTGCTCCCCGGTGTCGAGGCTGGAGGCGCCCTTCGACAGCTTCGCCGCGCCGTCGGCCGCCTGTGAGATCCCGCCGGACAGCTGTGGGGCGCTGCCCGCGAGGCGCTGCGCACCGTTGGCGACCTGCCGGGAACCGGTGGCGAGCGTGTTCAGTTGGGTGGACGTCTGCTGGATCCGGTTGTCGGCCTCGTCGACCGGGCTGCGCAGGTTCCCCAGCACGCCCAGTACGTGCTGCACCTCGTTCTCGTCTAGCCCTCCTTCGCGGAGGCGCTCGCCGAGCTGGTCGTTCACGTTGTTCAGGTTGTTCTGCAGATCGGTCGAGCCCTGCGCGAGTGCCGACGCCGTCGCGGCGATCTGCTCATTGCCCGCCGCCACCTTGTTGGCGCCGGTGGCGAGCTGCTGCGTCTGCTCGGGCAGGTTCTCGGTGTTGGACTTCAGGGTCGACAGGCCCGACGAGAGCTGGTTGCTGCCCGTGGCCAGCTGCGAGGCGCCGGTGGCGAGCTGCTGCTGACCGTCGCGGAGTTCGAGTGCGCCGCCGGCGAGTTCCCGCGCGCCGTTCGCCGCCTCCTCCGTGCGTTCGTGGATGGTCGAGAACCCGACGAGGAACCGGTCGGCCGCTTGCGTGCCGACCTTCTCGGCGATCGTGTTCCGGACCTCCTCGGCCACCTGGTCCGCGATCGTGTGCGAGAGGTAGTTGTTCGTGTCGTTGGTGGTCAGAGTGATCCCTGCCTGGCGCGGCTCGAAATCCTCACTCGAGGTCAGCGCCTTGCTGAAGTCGCGGGGGATCGTGATCGCGAACGCGTAGTCGCCGTTGCTGACGCCGGTGTGTGCCTCGTCTTCCGAGACCTCGTGCCAGTCGAAGTCGCCGGAGCGCTGCAGTTCGTCGGTGACCTCGCGGCCGACCTCGCGGTGGTTCTCGCCGGTCCCGCTGCCGGTGTCGTTGTTGACGATCGCGGCAGGCAGATTGTCGAGCCTGCCGTACGGGTCGTAGTTGGAGTACAGATACAGCGAGGCGTAGAGCAGTGGCACGAGCACGAGCGCTGCGATGGCGAGCTTCGGCAGCGTTCCCGTGGTGAGCCTGCGCAGTTCGTTGCGGGCGAGGTGGACGGCGTTCACGAGTGAGCCTCCGGCAGCGGGCGTGCGGGGTCGGGTCGGTCGACGCGGCCGATACGGACGGGGCCCGCGGGCAACGCCGAGTCGGTGGCGGTGGCGGCCAGCACGACGACGGCCAGTCCTCGTTCGGCGTGTTCGCGGGCGACGCGCAACCAGCTGTCGATCTCGCTCGTGTGCCGGTCGGGGCGGTCGAGTACGAGCATCCGCACGCCCTTACGGGAGGCGGCGAGCGTGGTAAGCAGCCGTGTGCGGAGGTCGGCGTCGAGGTGTTCGAACCGGGAATCCGCGTACGGCGCCGCGTCGTGGTCGGTGAGCCAGCGGCTGACCGCCGCCTTGTTCGCGGGCCTGCCCGCGAGCGCCAGTTCCTCGCCGACGACGACGCGCAGCGGCAGTGCGTCGTCGGGTTCGCTGACACCGGGGGCGTCGACAACCGCGACCCGGGCCGCCACGGCTCCGGGCGCCGTGATCGGGGAGTCCGCGGATCGTCCGGCTCGTCGGCCGGTCTCCTCACCCGTGTCGGCCCCGCCGTCCACCGCGTCCGTGTCCGCCGCGTCCGTGTCGGCCGTGTCCACGGCATCGTCGGTGGGGGCGTCGCCGGGCTCCGCGTCCTCGGGAAGCGCGACGACTCCGTTGCCGGCGTCGCCGGGGTTGCCCTGCTCGTCGCCGGGGATGTCGGTAGGGGACTCGTCGGCTGGGGAGTCGTCCGGCGTGGCCGGTTCGTCGGTGTCGTCGTGAACGGTGACGGTGCCGGTCGACGGCCGGAGTCGCCCTGCGAGGGCGAGGCCGAACGCCGAGATGCCGGTTCCGGGTTCGCCCTTCACAATGACGAGCTCACCGGAGGCCACGGTGAGCGAAGTCTGTGGCACGAGGGGGCCGTGGGGGCCGTCGATTCCGACCCGGTCGGCGATCAGCTGCATACGTCATCCTTTTGAACTGACTGGTCAGTTCAAATAGTAGAGCGTGCCTGGCCGCGGCGCAGTGTGGGGTGCCGGGCGCGTGTCGCCGGCGGACGGTCAGGAGACCCGCTGGGTGCGGAAGATCGCGGTGCCGGGGAACAGCTTGCCGCGCAGCGGGCTCCACTGGCCCCAGGCCTGGGTGTGTCCCTCCGGCCATTCCGGCTCGACCAGGTCCAGCAGGCGGAAGCCGGTGGACGTCAGCGCGCGGACGTAGTCGCCGAGCGTGCGGTGGTACTCGACGTAGGTGGCGATGCCGCGCCCGTCCTGTTCGACGTACGGCGTGCGGTCGAAGTACGGCTCGACGGCCGTCAGGCCGGTCGGCCCCGGATCATCGGGAAAGATCCACCGCATCGGGTGGGTCACCGAGAACACCCAGCTGCCGCCGGGTCGCAGAATGCGCGCCACCTCGGCGAACACGGTCTCGAGCGACGGGACGAACATCAGGGCCCCGAACGACGAGCACGCGATGTCGAACCCGCCCGCGCGTAGTGGCAGGGCTTCGGCGTTGGCCTGCAGCAGGGTCGGTGCCAGGCCGGTGCGCCGCTCCGCGGCGCGGGCGTGCTGCAGCATGCCCGCCGACAGGTCCAGCGCGACCACGCCGGCGCCCTGCGCGGTGAGCCAGCGGGCGCAGGGTGCGGATCCGCAGCCGAGCTCGAGTACGTCGGCTCCGTCGAGGGCGTCGGAGGGGCCGAGCAGCCGGGCCTGCTCCTCTCGGACGCCTTCCGGGCACCACACGAAATCCGCCTCGCCGAGGAACTCACCGTGCTCGCCGAGATAGGTGTCGGCGTCGGCGTCCCACCAGGCCAGGCTGGCGCGTTCGGCCTCGGCCGAGCCGACGGTGCGGTAGGCGACCCGCGCGGTGCCGAGAGCGCGCTCGGTGTCCGCATACCGTGGGTCGCGCGCGGCGGAACCGGCGGCGGAAGGTGTCTCGGACACGACGGCATTCTCCTCCGCGAAGCGGTGTGATCACGCGTGCACCCCTGATTGTGCGGGTCACAACCGGCCGCGTACGATGATTGTCAGCGCAGTGGGTTTCGCGCTTCCTCTCGCCTCCCGAGTTTCGTGCGAGGTGGTGTGGTCGCGCACCTCGAGATGATCCTCGGCGGCCGTTGCGGCGCAGTGGCGCGATCAGCGTCGGAGACGCCTGGACGAATGCACGGTCATCACCCGGTGACCCGTCCTGCGCTGCCCGACGTCGATGTATCGGCCGTCCCCGCATCACCGAGGCCGGTCACGTCAGATGCCGGGCTTCGGCAAACTGCAAACCCCACGACATCTATCCGCTACCGGAGCAACCCACCTAATGACCATCGACACCACCACCGCCCCGAGTGCCGAGCAGGCCCAGGTCGCCGTCAACGACATCGGGACGGAGGAAGACTTCCTCGCCGCGATCGACAAGACCATCAAGTACTTCAACGATGGTGACATCGTCGAAGGCACGATCGTCAAGGTCGACCGCGACGAAGTGCTGCTCGACATCGGTTACAAGACCGAGGGCGTCATCCCCTCTCGTGAGCTGTCCATCAAGCACGATGTCGACCCGGCCGAGGTTGTCGCCGTCGGTGACGAGGTGGAGGCCCTTGTCCTGCAGAAAGAGGACAAGGAAGGTCGGCTGATCCTGTCCAAGAAGCGCGCCCAGTACGAGCGCGCCTGGGGCACGATCGAGGACCTCAAGGAGAAGGACGAGCCCGTCAAGGGCACCGTCATCGAGGTCGTCAAGGGCGGCCTCATCCTCGACATCGGCCTCCGTGGCTTCCTGCCCGCCTCGCTCGTCGAGATGCGCCGTGTGCGCGATCTGCAGCCGTATGTCGGCCGTGAGCTCGAGGCCAAGATCATCGAGCTGGACAAGAACCGCAACAACGTGGTCCTGTCCCGCCGCGCCTACCTGGAGCAGACCCAGTCCGAGGTCCGCAGCGAGTTCCTCAACGCGCTCGCCAAGGGCCAGGTCCGCAAGGGCGTCGTCTCCTCGATCGTCAACTTCGGTGCGTTCGTGGACCTCGGCGGCGTCGACGGCCTGGTGCACGTCTCGGAGCTGTCCTGGAAGCACATCGACCACCCGTCCGAGGTCGTCGAGGTCGGCCAGGAGGTCACGGTCGAGGTGCTCGAGGTCGACATGGACCGCGAGCGCGTGTCCCTGTCGCTGAAGGCGACCCAGGAAGACCCGTGGCGTCAGTTCGCCCGTACGCACGCGATCGGCCAGATCGTCCCGGGCAAGGTCACCAAGCTCGTCCCGTTCGGCGCGTTCGTCCGTGTCGAGGAGGGCATCGAGGGCCTGGTGCACATCTCCGAGCTGGCCGAGCGCCACGTGGAGATCCCGGAGCAGGTCGTCCAGGTCGGCACCGAGGTCATGGTCAAGGTCATCGACATCGACCTCGAGCGTCGCCGCATCTCGCTCTCGCTGAAGCAGGCGAACGAGGGCTTCACGCCGGACGCCGACTTCGACCCGACGCAGTACGGCATGGCCGCCGAGTACGACGACCAGGGCAACTACATCTACCCCGAGGGCTTCGACCCCGACACGCAGGAATGGCAGGAGGGCTACGACGCCCAGCGTGAGGAGTGGGAGAAGCAGTACGCCGAGGCGCACGCCCGCTACGAGCAGCACATGAAGCAGGTCGCCGAGGCGGCCGCTGCCAACGCCGCCGCGGCGGCCGACGCCGCGACCGGCGTCGAGGGCGGCGACCAGAGCTACACCTCCGGTGGCGGAGCGTCGACGTCCTCGACGCCCTCGACGGGTTCCTCCTCGGCCTCGTCGGAGCAGCAGCCCGCCCAGAGCGGTGGCACGCTGGCCAGCGACGAGCAGCTCGCGGCGCTGCGGGAGAAGCTCTCCGGCGGTGCGTGAGTAGCGTGAACGCCTCGTCGAGGCGTCAGCTCGCGCGCTGAGCAGTCGAACGGTGGCCCCGGTCCGATCGCGGACCGGGGCCACCGTCGTGTGTGCGGCGCCGTCGAAGGGCGTCGCGGGTGACCGGTTGGCCGTCGGCGGTGCTGCAAGGCGAAACGAAAACGGCCCATTGCCGCGTCGTGCGGCAATGGGCCAGGGGCCGTGCGTTACGGAGGAGGGCGCGCCGGGACGTCAGGCGGTAGCGGTCACGTGGTCGTGGACTGTGGTCGCGAGCTCAGGCGGTGGCGCGGGCGGGCGCGGGCGCCCAGGCGCGTTCGTGTGCCGCGGCGCGGGCTCGGCGGCGAAGACCCGCCAGGCTGTGTTTGGCCGGCACGAGCAGTGCGGTCAGCCAGTTGCGCCGGTGCTCGTCGAGCGCCTTCGCGACAGCCTGGTGCATGACGCAGTGCACCAGGCCTGGAGTACCCAGGCGATGTTTCCCGACGTATGTGGTGGTAGGCATCGTTCCTCCGTGTGGGCGATAGCCGTTGCGCGGAAGAGTAGGTAACCAGCGCCGGACAGTGGTGGAACACGTCGGCGTGTCACCCGAATTTGCTGGATAACGGTTTGATCGACGCCGGACGGTGCGTCACTGATGGCAACTGGTTGAATGCGCCCATGCTGCGTGTAGGGCTGACCGGTGGAATCGGTGCGGGTAAGTCGACGGTGGCGGCCAGGTTGGCCGAACTCGGAGCCACGGTGATCGATGCGGATCGCATCGCCAGGGAGGTCGTCGAACCGGGGACCGACGGATTGGCCGAGGTGGTCGAGACGTTCGGCGAGGACGTGCTCACGCCCGAGGGCGAACTGGACCGCGCGGCCCTCGCCGCGAAGGCGTTCGCCGACGACGAGTCACGGGCCCGACTGAACGCGATCACGCACCCGAGAATCGGCAGGCGGACCGTCGAACTGATGGGGCAGGCAACCGCCGACGCCATCGTCGTGCACGACGTCCCGCTGCTGGTCGAAGGCGGCATGGGGGCCAACTACCACCTCGTGCTTGTCGTGGACGCCGACGAGGATCTCCGTGTCCGGCGGCTAGGGGAGAGCCGGGGGATGGACGCCGAGGACGCGCGAGCCCGTATCGCCGCGCAGGCGACGCGCGAGCAGCGCGCAGCCGCGGCCGACGTGTGGCTCGACAACAGCGGAACCGCCGACCTGGTCCAGGCCCAGGTCGATGCGCTCTGGAACGAGCGGCTCGTGCCCTTCGAAGCCAACGTGCGCCGGCGGCGCCCCCGCGCCCCGAAGCCGCCCGCACTCGTCGAACCCGATCCGACGTGGCCCGCGCAGGCCGAACGGCTCCTGTCCCGGGTACGCGCGGCCGCCGGCGACAAGGCCGTCCGCGCCGACCACATCGGGTCGACGGCCGTGCCCGGTCTGGTCGCCAAGGACACCCTCGACCTGCAGCTCACCGTGCGCTCGCTCGACGAAGCCGACCTGATCTCGGAGGCGCTGTCCGACGCCGGATTCGTACGTGCCGAGGGACACTGGTTCGACCAGCCGCAGGACGAGGCGACCGCGCCTGCCCGGTGGGACAAGCGCTTCCACTACGGCGCCGATCCGCAGCGGCCCGTGAACCTGCACGTCCGATCGGCCGAGGGGCCGGCGTGGCGGCTCGCGCTCCTGTTCCGCGACTGGCTGCAGGCCAACCCGGCCGAGGCACGGGTGTACGCCGACATCAAACAGCGGCTCGCCCGTGCCCACGCGGGCGATGCGAGCTCGCTGAACTACTCCGAGGAGAAGCAGTCCTGGGTGGACGCCGCGTTCGTCCGCGCCGAACGCTGGGCGGTCGAGACCGGCTGGGAGGTCTGAACGACCCGGTTCGCCCCACGGCGCTGCGACGGACGGGAGTGGGCCGGGGTCGCCGCAC
The DNA here is from genome assembly GCF_024648885.1 of Prauserella salsuginis. GTDB lineage: Bacteria > Actinomycetota > Actinomycetes > Mycobacteriales > Pseudonocardiaceae > Prauserella > Prauserella salsuginis. The sequence goes on from NZ_JANBBF010000012.1 coordinate 481,350, forward strand.
GGGAACCGCCGGCCCTACGGGTGGCGTTTCCAGGTGAGCGTGATGCCCTGGGTCGCGAGCCAGGCGCCGAGGTCGTGGCCGTGGCGGGCGAGCGCGCCCACCGTGCTGTAGGCGGTCTCCAGCGCGCCGGTCGCTTCGCCGCAGCTCACGAGGCCGTCCTGCACCGCCTCCAGCAGCTCACCGGTGTCGATCACATCGACGCCGCGGTGCTGCCGGAGTACGAGATCCAGGTACAGGTCGGTGGTGTGCCAGGCCCCGCCGCGGTCGGTCGTGACACCGACGACGTCGAGGTAGAAGTCCTGGTCCCGTTCGTGACCGGGGTTGAACCAGAAGTCGCTGATCCGCAGTCCGAGGGACGGCAGCAGCCACGACTCGAGGTAGCGGAACTGGCGCCGTCCCGGCGTCGGCCGCGCCATGTACAGGCCGAAGTCCTCGACGCGGTACTCGTCGACGTCGCGCACGACGCCCTTGGGGTCGGTGTTGGTGCCGGCTGCAACGTCGAACGTTTCCCGCTTCGGCGGATGCATGACGGCCATCTTGCTGTGCCGACCGGACCGCGTCGAGCCGGAACGTGCCATCGGCGGCGTGTGGCTAGGATACGAATCCGCTGAATGGGGGTCGAGGCATGTTCGGAATCATCAGGCCGTGCCGGCATCGCTTGTCCGAACGGCTCCGGACGGAGTGGATGGCGCACCTGTGCGGGCTGTGCCTGGCGCTGCGGGACGAGCACGGGCAGCTGGCGCGTACGGCGACCAACTACGACGGGCTGCTGATCTCGGCGCTCGTGGATGCCCAGTCCGACACCGGCCCCGCCCGGCGGACGGCAGGGCCGTGCGCGTTGCGCGGCATGCGCGGTGCCTCGGTGGCCGTCGGCGACGGCGCGCGGCTCGCGGCATCGGTGTCGCTGGTACTGGCGTCGGCGAAGGTGTCCGACCACGTCGTGGACGGCGACGGGATGCTCGGCCGGCGCGCCGTCGGACCGGTCGCCCAGCGCGTCGCGGCCGGCTGGGCGGACCGCGCGGCCGAAGCGGGTGGACGGCTCGGTCTCGACACGGAGGCCCTCGCGTCCTCGATCGGTGCGCAGCCTGCGATCGAACGGGACCTGACCGTCGGCGACTCCGTGCTTGCCGCGACCGCGCCGACCGAGCACGCGACGGCGGCTGCCTTCGCGCACACGGCCGTGCTGGCGGGCAGGCCCGAGAATGCGGACGCGCTGGCCGAGGCGGGCCGCCTGTTCGGGCGTATCGCACACCTGCTCGACGCCGTCGAGGACCTCGCGGCGGACGCGGCGACGGGCACGTGGAACCCCCTGCCGGCGACCGGCACCGACCTGGCCGAGGCGCGGCGGCTGTGCGACGACGCGGTACTGGGGGTCCGGCTCGCGCTCGACCAGGTCCCGCTGAGCCACCACGGGCTCGTGCACGCGTTGCTCGTGCACGAGCTGGAACGGGCGGTCACGCGGACGTTCGGCCATGCGGGCAGCGCAGGCGGCTTCGACGGCCAGGCCGGTGCCGCGCGAACCGGCAGCGAGTCCCGCCACGTGTCGGGTCCGAGCGCCGCGGCGAAAGACAGGCCCGGACCGGTGCAGGACGGGCAGGGCGGCGGGCTGTGGTTACCGAAATTCCGGGTGCCGCCCCACCGGCGCAATCCGGCCCTGGGCTGCTGCGTCGGCCTCTACATGTGCTGCAGCTGCCAGTTCTGCTGCCGCGATCCGTATCCCGGCCCGTGCGACGGAAAGCCGAAAGGCTCCTGCGACTGCGACTGTTGCGATTCGTCCTGCTGTGACTGCTGATGCGACAGTGACAGCTGTTGCCGCTGTGACGGTTGGTGCGGTGACCGGTGGTGCCGCGGCGGATCGCCGTCGCCGGCGAGGTCACGGTGTGCACGCTGAGCGACTGCGACTGCCGGGCGGAAGTTGTCGGTGGGCACGCCTACCCTGGAGGGCGTGGCATTCGCGACCGAACACCCCGTGCTGGCGCACTCCGAGTTCCGCCCTGTCTCCGACATCCCGCGCAAGGGTGGCCGGTTCGAGGTCGTCAGCGAGTACGAGCCCGCCGGTGACCAGCCGGCCGCGATCGAGGAACTGGACCGCAGGCTGACCGCGGGCGAGAAGGACGTGGTGCTGCTCGGCGCCACCGGTACGGGCAAGTCGGCGACCACGGCGTGGCTGGTGGAGCGAGTGCAGCGGCCGACGCTGGTGCTCCAGCCGAACAAGACGCTCGCCGCGCAAATGGCCAACGAGCTGCGGGAACTGTTCCCGAACAACGCCGTCGAGTACTTCGTCAGCTACTACGACTACTACCAGCCCGAGGCGTACGTTCCGCAGACGGACACCTACATCGAGAAGGACTCGTCGATCAACGACGACGTCGAACGGCTGCGCCACTCGGCGACGATGAACCTGCTCTCGCGCCGCGACACGATCGTGGTGGCCAGTGTGTCCTGCATCTACGGTCTCGGCACACCGCAGTCGTACCTCGACCGGTCGTCACGGTTGGCGGTCGGGGAGGAGGTCGACCGCGACGTGTTCCTGCGGGCGTTGGTCGACGTCCAGTACACGCGCAACGACCTGGCTTTCGCCCGCGGCACGTTCCGCGTACGCGGTGACACCGTCGAGATCATCCCCGCCTACGAGGAACTCGCGATCCGGGTCGAGTTCTTCGGCGACGAGATCGACAGCCTCTACTACCTGCACCCGCTGACCGGTGACATCGTCAGCGAGGTCGACGAGGTGCGCATCTTCCCGGCCACGCACTACGTCGCAGGGCCCGAGCGGATGGAAAAGGCCGTGCACGCGATCGAGTCCGAACTCGAGGAGCGGCTGGCCGAGCTCGAGAAGCAGAACAAGCTCCTCGAGGCCCAGCGGCTGCGCATGCGCACGAGCTACGACATCGAGATGATGCGGCAGGTCGGATTCTGTTCCGGCATCGAGAATTACTCGCGCCACATCGACGCCCGCGCGCCCGGATCGGCGCCGGCGACGCTGATCGACTACTTCCCCGAGGACTTCCTGCTCGTGATCGACGAGTCGCACCAGACGGTGCCGCAGATCGGCGCGATGTTCGAAGGCGACATGTCCCGTAAACGCACGCTGGTCGACCACGGCTTCCGCCTGCCGAGCGCGCTCGACAACCGGCCCCTGACGTGGGAGGAGTTCGCCGACCGCATCGGCCAGACCGTGTACCTGTCGGCCACGCCCGGCCCGTACGAGATGGGCCAGGCGGGCGGCGAGTTCGTCGAGCAGGTCATCCGCCCGACCGGACTGGTCGACCCGGAGGTCGTCGTCAAGCCGACCGAGGGCCAGATCGACGACCTGGTGCACGAGATCCGCACCCGCGCCGAGAAGAACGAGCGGACACTGGTCACCACGCTCACGAAGAAGATGGCCGAGGACCTCACCGACTATCTGCTCGAACTGGGCATCCGCGTGCGTTACCTGCACTCCGAGGTCGACACGCTGCGCCGGGTCGAACTCCTGCGGCAACTGCGCTCCGGCGACTTCGACGTGCTCGTCGGCATCAATCTGCTGCGGGAGGGCCTCGACCTGCCCGAGGTGTCACTGGTGGCGATCCTCGACGCCGACAAGGAAGGTTTCCTGCGCAGCGGTACGTCCCTGGTTCAGACGATCGGCCGTGCGGCGCGGAACGTGTCCGGCCAGGTGCACATGTACGCCGACAGGGTCACCGACTCGATGCAGTACGCCATCGACGAGACGAACCGGCGACGCGAGAAGCAGGTCGCCTACAACACCGAGCGCGGTATCGACCCGCAGCCCCTGCGCAAGAAGATCGCCGACATCCTCGACCGCGTCTACACCGAGGCCGAGGACTCCGAGGAGGAGGTCGACGTCGGAGGGTCCGGCCGCAACGCCTCGCGCGGCAAGAAGCCGGAACAGGGCGACAAGGTGCGCAGCTCGGGCGTGCTCGTGGACCGCGAACCCAGTTCGATGCCCCGGGCCGAACTCGCCGACCTCATCCAGCAGATGACCGACCAGATGATGCAGGCCGCCCGCGACCTGCAGTTCGAGCTGGCGGCCCGGCTGCGTGACGAGATCTCCGAGCTGAAGAAGGAGCTCCGCGGCATGGACGCCGCCGGCCAACAGTGACCGGCGGCCGCGGGCGACCTGCGGCCGCCGGCGGTGTCAGCCCGCGCTCGGGTCGGGTTCCAACATGCCGAAGAGCGTGCCTTCCGGGTCACGGCAGTAGACGAGTCTGCCGAGCTCGGGGACGGTCTGTTCGGGACCGGCGAGCGAGCCGCCCGCCTGCTGCACCTCGCGCACCATCAGGTCCAGGTCGTCGACCTCCATCGTGAGCGAACACGTCGTCGAGGCCGCGCCGTTCTCCGGCGGAGGCCCGTCCCGCTGGACGAGAGTGCCGTCGATGCCGGCGCCACTGCCCGTGGTGATCTCCCACGACGCGTTCGGCGCCCATCTTTCGAAATGCCACTCGAAAACGGTCGTGTAGAACGTGATCGCCCGTTCGGGGTCGCTCGCGTAGACCTCGAAGTACACGGGACGAGGCATGGTGGCCTCCTTGCCGGGTGTGGGGCCGCATGCGGCGGTGACGATCCTGTTTCGGAATTGTCGGTCATTCCGGGCCGGATGTCATGCCCTCGGCGTTCGTTGCGGCCCCTCACCGGCGAGCGCGCCGGTACCCGTGCCCCGCCGACGCGCGCGCCGCGCGAAACCCGCGCCTCGCGGCCTCAGCTGGTGACGTCCTTCGTGGCGAATCTGCGCGCGGCGAGAAGTCCGAACACGGTGGCGAACAGCGTCGCCGACAGGGCGCCGGAGGCCATGCGGGTCCACTCGACGTCGGTGGCGATCAGGTCCATCCATGCGAACGAGAAGTGCGTCGGCAAGAAGTCCCGCAGATCGCCGAGCGCGGTGATCCGGTTGAGGATCTGCGACAGGATCGACACCAGCACCGCGCCGCCGACCGCGCCCAGCGGGGCGTCGGTCGAGACGCTCAGCAGCAGGGCCAGTCCCGCCACCCATGCCAGGTGGACGAGCAGGTAGGCCGTCGCCAGCGCGAGCGCGAGGAGGCTGTCCGGGAACGGAATCGAGTCGCCCGTGGGGCTGACAGCCTCGCCCGTGCCGTACCAGATCGTCCCTGCGACGAGTGCCGACACCGGCAGGAGCGCGATCGTCAACGCCGACAGCAGCGCCGCCGCGACCGCCTTCTGCCGCAGCAGCCGGTGCCGGGGCACGGGAATGGCCAGCAGGTACTTGAGGCTGGACCACGAGGACTCGCTCGCGATCGTGTCGCCGAAGTACAGCGCCACGATCATCGGCAGCAGGAACGAGCCGGACACGAACAGTGCCACGACGACGAAGTTCGGGGCGCTGGCCGTGGCCAGGTCGATGAACCCGCCCGAGCGCGGGTTGGCCTCCGCCTCGCCGATCTCGAACGCCGCGACCAGGATGAACGGCAGCAGCATGACGAACGCCAGCAGCAGCTGGGTCCGCCGCCTGCGCAGCTGTCGCCGCAGTTCCACGCCGAGCCGGAGTGTCCGTGCTGCGCGGTAGCCGGTCACGGCCCCGTCCGGTCCGAGTCCCGTGGTCGGTTCGGCACCGGCCACGTCGGTGAGCTCGTCCAGTGCGGCGGGGTCGGTGTGCACGCCGTGTTGGTCCACGGCGTGCGGGTGCGCCTCGGTTCCCGCCGCGTCCGGTGCGGCGCGTTCGACGTCGCTCATCAGCCCTCACCTTCCCCGACGAGTTGCAGGAACGCGTCTTCGAGCCGGCGGCGTGGTCCTGCCTGTTCGACCGACACGTCGCCACGCACGAGCGTTGCGACGGCCGCACTGCGCGGCAGCTCGCCGAGGTCGGCGTGCACGAGGCCGTCGGTGATCTCCACATCGGACACACCGTCGAGCCCGCGCAGGATCTCCGCGGCGCGTTCGGCGTCGTCCACGCGGAACGTCGCCTCGCCGCCCGCCGCGATGATGTCGTGGACCCCACCGGAGGCGATCAGCCTGCCACGGTGCATCACCACCACATCCGTACACGTCTGCTCGACCTCGGCCAGCAGGTGACTGGACACCACGACCGTGCGGCCGGTCGCCGCATACCGGCGCAGCACCTCGCGCATCTGGTGGATCTGGGGCGGATCGAGGCCGTTGGTGGGCTCGTCGAGCACGAGCAGCTCCGGCAGCCCGAGCATCGCCTGTGCGATGGCGAGCCGCTGGCGCATGCCCTGGCTGTAGGTGCGGACCTTGCGGTGCACCGCATCGCCCAGGCCTGCGATCTCGAGCGCTTCGTCGATGTGGGCCTTGTCGGCGGGACGGCCGGTCGCCTGCCAGAAGAGTTCGAGATTCGCCGCTCCCGACAGATGCGGCAGGAATCCGGAGCCTTCGACGAACGAGCCGATGCGCGACAGCACCGGGGCGCCCGGTGTGACGCGGTGGCCGAACACGCGGATCTCGCCCGCTGTCGGCGTGATCAGGCCCATCAACATGCGCAGCGTCGTGGTCTTGCCTGCGCCGTTGGGCCCGAGCAGACCGAGGACCTGTCCGGGCTCGACCCGGAACGACAGGTCGCTGACGGCGGTCAGTCCGCCCGGGTAGGACTTCGTCAGGCCGGAGATCACCATCGGGGTGTCGGCCAGGTCCGGGTCGACCCGGTGCGAACGCCTGCGGCGGATCCTGCCGATCACGCCGACCAGTACCGCGAGGGCGAGCGCACCGCCGATGCCCGCGAGCTGGGCGACGGGCCAGCCGGACGTCGCCGTCGTCCCCGGGACCGCCGGTACCGACAGCTCGGCGGATCGCCCGAGCGCGATGCGGAATCCTGCGGGCTGGTCAGGTGTGTTGTACGACTGGTCCGTCGTGGTGATCACGAGTTGCAGTCGGTGGTCGGTCTCGACCGGCCGGACGATGCCGGGCAGGGTGACGGTCACGTCCGTCGGTGAACCGTCGGCGGCGAGGGGCACCCTGATGGGAGACACGGCGTTGCCCGGCAGGGTGCGGGTTCCGTCGGGGCCGACGTCGTACACCTTGGCGAACAGCACCGCCTCGGACGGGGTGAAGCCGCCGCCCTGCGCGTTCGCGCCGTTCCGGTCCGTCTCATCGGGGTCGGACCGGCCGCCTCCCGAACCGTTCCGCTCGGAGTCGCCGCCGTCCTGTGCGCGATCGCCGTTGCCGGCCCCACCGTCGTTGCCGGTACCGCCGTTGTCGCCGTTGCCGCCGGTGCCGTTGTCGCCGGAGGGTGAGGACCCCGGCATCGATGCGGGCTGCGGCGTGACGGACAGGCGCACGGTCGAGGCGCCCGTGACGAGCAGCTGCTCGGTCATGGGCCGCGAGGTGAACACGGCGGCCTGACCGGGCGGATCGATCGCGAACAGGCCCGACAGCTGGGACGAGCCCGACACGATGCGGTTCAGCCCGGGGATGCCGCTCACCGACGCGGGCGTGCCGCCCGGCGGGCGGACGACGGTCTGGTCTTCGCCGACGAGGCGCACGGCTCGGCGCTGGACGTCACGGCCGTTGACGCCGGGGTAGGAGCCGGCTTCGACGTTGCGGACCGACGGGGCGCCGTCGGGCCGGATCGCACCGGTCACGTCGTAGGAGAACGGGGCCGCGGGATCGTCGCCCTCGCCCGTCAGGTGATGCCAGAGGAAATCGGCCATCAGACCGCGGAGCTGCGAGCCGGGTCCGCCGCCGTCGTGGCCGCCCGCGTACCAGACGACCGACACCTCGCCTCCCGCATCGGCGATCTGGCGGGCGTTGGCGTCGGCCTGATCGAGACCGAACAAAGTGTCGTGCTCGCCCTGCACCAGCATCGTCGGCACGGTGATGTCGTCGGCGACGGACGCGGGGGAGACGCGGTGGAGCAGGTCGAGCGTCTCGGGCTCGGCGGCCCCGTCGGTGGCCACGTCGACGTAGGCCGCGCAGACCTCGGCGCTGAACCGGCCGCAGCCTCGGTCGCCGCCGTCGGTGTTCCCTCCGGAGCCGTCTTGTGGCCGGCCCGGATCGGGAGCCTGCCCCGTGCCGTTGCCCTGGCCCGGTGCTGCGGCCGCGTCGTCGCTGTCCCCGTCGTCGCCGGGTTCGACGGCGTCGGGTCCTGCGCCCGCTGTCGTAGACGGGGCTCCCGAGCCCGCCGAGAAGAGCGTGCCGATCCAGGACCGTTTGAGCACCCCGGTACCCGTGTCCGCGCCGGGCGCGGGGGTCGCGGTCGCGAGGTCGTCGTCGGTGGCGTTGTTCGGCAGCAGCGACTGCCGTAGATCGTTGTACGTGATCGCCGGTGCGATGGCGTCCACGCGCGGGTCCGTGCCCGCCAGCAGCAGTGCCAGCGCACCGCCGTAGGAGGCACCGGTGACGCCGACACGGGGGTCGCCGTCGTCGTCGGAGACCACCTCGGGCATGCCGGCCAGGTGGTCGAGCAGCCGGGAGGCGTCGGCCACCTCGCGATCGGGAGCACCGAGTGAGATCGTGCCGGTGCTGTTGCCGAAACCGCGCGCGGACCAGGTCAGCACGACGAACCCGCGTTCGGCGAGCTCGCGGGCGTCGCGGGCGACGCTGTCCTTGTCACCGCCGAAACCGTGCGGCAGGAGCACGGCGGGTGCGGGCGTCTCCTCCGGCACGTAGACGGTGGTGTCGAGCTGCTCGCGGTCGGCCGAACCGGGCGAGGCCGCGACGTCGATCGTCGCGGCCTGCGTGCGGTAGGTGGGCGGTCGTTCGCCGTCACGGAACAGCAGGAGACCGCCGGCGGCGAGAAGCACGACGACGGCGGCCAATGCCGTCAGGCGTCGGCCGCGGCTGCGGAGAAGGCGGGACACGGTGCTCACACTATTGGGGCGGGACGTAGGCGGTTCGTCCGGGCATGCCCGGTTTCCGGGGTCGGGACTGTCATGTGTGATCGATGTTACGCGTGGGGTGACGAACCGGATGGTGGCTACAAGTAGCGCGGCGCCGCAGCGCGGGGTAAGGATGGAACGGTTGTGTTCCCCACGGAGGGGAGTATTCCGTCACGGCGACGTCGTCAGCACGGCTGCGATCCCGACGCACCCGGCGCCGCCGGCCCACGAGTCTGCCGAAGGCCTGCGGGCGGAAGAGACCTCCGGATAGCACCGTCGCGCTAACCGGAGGAAATCGTCCATGTCCGTGCCGTTCTGGCTGTGGGCCGCCACCATCGGCGGCCTGATCGTGCTGCTCGTGATCGACCTGGTGATCGTCGACCGCAAACCCCACGAGGTCACCACGGGTGAGGCGGCTCGCTGGGTGGTGTTCTACGTCTCCTGCGCCGTGGCGTTCGGCGTCGGGTTGTGGTTGTTGGCCGGGCACGGTCCCGGTGTCGAGTTCTTCACCGGTTACATCACCGAGTACTCGTTGTCGGTCGACAACCTGTTCATCTTCATGGTGATCATGTCGTCGTTCAAGGTCCCGGCGATCCATCAGCACCGGGTGCTGCTGATCGGCATCGTGATCGCGCTGGCCATGCGCAGCGTGTTCATCGCGATCGGCGCGTGGGCGATCGCGCAGGTCGTGTGGATCTTCTTCCTGTTCGGCGGGTTCCTGATCTTCACCGCGATCAACATGGTGCGGCAGAAGGACGAGGACGAGGAGTACCACGAGAACCTGGTCACGCGCCTGACCAGGAAGGCGTTCCGGGTGACCGACGACTACGAGGGGCACCACTCGATCGTCAAGCGCGATGGCAAGCGGTATCTGACGCCGATGGCACTCGTGATCGTCGCGATCGGTAGTGCGGACCTGCTCTTCGCGGTCGACTCCATCCCGGCGATCTTCGGGATCACGCAGGAGGCGTTCCTCGTCTTCACGGCCAACGCGTTCGCGCTGATGGGCTTGCGGCAGCTGTACTTCCTGCTCGGCGGCCTCGTCAGCAAACTCGTGTACCTGTCGCAGGGGTTGGCGATCATCCTGGCGTTCATCGGCGTGAAGCTCGTGCTCCACGCGCTGCACGAGTACCACGTCACGCCCGCGTGGCTGGAGATCAACAACTGGATGTCCCTCGGTGTCATCGTCGTGGTGCTGACGGTGACGACCGTGGCGAGCCTCGCGAAGGCCAAGCGCGATCCGAGCGTGGTCGGCCAGTCGGGACTGAACCTCCATGCCGCGGCGCCGGAGGAGAAGTCCGCCGATCGTGCGGTGCCGGACGACGAGCGATGAGGGCCGGAGCGATGAGGGCCGCGGTGGTGAGGTCGTGGTGATGAGGGCCGTGGTGGTGAGGGCCAGGGCTGCCAGCGCCGCGGTTCGACGGAAAAGGTCGTTAGCGCCGCTAAAGGTCAGGTAGGCTGCGCGTCGTGCGCCCTACCGATATCGAACTGCAGCAGGTCCCCGGCAGGCCCGCCCTGTCAGGGGAGCTCCTCCTCGTTTCCGTCACCCGTCCCGATGTCGCCGCGAACGCCTACGTCGGCGGACTGCACCGCGTCGGCCACGACGGGGTGACGGCCTGGACCCGTGGCGCCGACCAGAGCGGTGCGCGCCGCGACAGCGACGCCGGTCCGGACCACCGCCACGACTCCGCACCGGCGATCTCGCCGGACGGCCGTTGGGTCGCGTTCCTCCGCAGCGAGGGCGGTGACCCCGCGCAGCTGCGTGTCATGCCGGCCGCCGGTGGCGAGTCGTGGGCGTTGACCGCGTTGCCGCTTGGCGCGGGCACGCCCGTCTGGGCTCCGGATTCGCGCCGGATCGCGTTCGTCGCGCGGGTGCCGGAGGCCGGCCGGTACGGCACCGCCGACGGTGAGGGGACCCCGGAACCCGGGGAGGAAGCGCCGCGGCGGATCACGCGATACGACTACCGCATCGACAACGTCGGGTTCCTCCGCGACCGTCCGCAGCGGCTGTTCGTGATCGACGCGCTGGCCGAGGAACCGGATCTCGAACCCCAACCGCTGACCGACGACGCGGCGTCGGTGGCCGACCCGGCGTGGACTCCGGACGGCGAGACGGTGCTGGTGGCCGCGCCGCGCGAGTGGGACCGGGTCGAGACGATGCACGCCGATCTCTACGCCGTGCCCGCGGGAGGCGGGGCGCCGCGCCTGGTCGTGCGGACCGAGGGCCGGGCGGAGAACCCCGCCGTGACCGCCGACGGCACGGTCCTGTTCTACGCGGCCGCGTTCGACGGGTTCGCGCGCGCGGCGACCAACACCGGCCTCTGGTCGGCCCCGCTGGACGGATCGCATCCGCCGCGCAGGCTCACCGACGCCGAATCGGTCGACTGCGTGGCTGTCGCGGGACCGCCCGCGCCGTACGGCGACGACGTGCTCGTGGTCGTCGCCAACCGTGGTGCGGCCGAGCTGCGGCGAGTGCCGCGAACGGGGTCGGAGGCCGCGCTGGTGGAGCTTCCGGTCGTCACCGGGGAGCGGGCGGCCGTGCGGTCGTTCACGGTGGCGGGCGACCGGGTCGCAGTGGTGCAGGCCGGGCCCGAGGACGCGGGCGAGGTGCTGCTCGACGACGGTGACGGTGCGTTCACGACGCTCACGGGCTTCTCCGAACGGCTGCGCCGCCGCGCGATCCGTCCCGCCGAGGAGGTCACGGCGACCTCCGCCGACGGCTACCCGGTACACGGTTGGGTCGTCACACCCGAGGGGGACGGGCCCCATCCGGTACTGCTCGTCGTCCACGGTGGGCCGTTCGCGGCCTACGAGTGGAGCCTGTTCGACGAGGCACAGGTGTACGCCGCGGCCGGCTACACCGTCGTGTTGGGCAACCCGCGCGGCTCGGCGGGCTACGGCGAATCGCACGGCAGGGCCGTACTGCACGCGCTCGGCACCGTCGACGCCGACGACCTGTTGGCGCTGCTCGACGCCGTCCTCGAACGCCCCGACGCCGACGCCGATCGGGTCGGGGTGATGGGCGGTTCGTACGGCGGGTTCATGACCGGCTGGCTCGCCGCGCATCACGGGGAGCGGTTCCGCGCGGCGTGGAGTGAGCGTGCCGTCAACGCGTGGGACTCGTTCGCCGGAAGCTCCGACATCGGCTGGACGTTCACCGACGTCTACGTCGGCGGCGACCCGGACGAACAGCGCAAGCGCAGCCCGCTGACCTACGCGGCCGACGTCCGCATCCCGTTCGCGGTGGTGCATTCCGAACAGGACTGGCGCTGTCCACTGGAACAGGCCCAGCGGCTGTTCGTCGCCCTGAAGAAGGCGGGGGCGGAGACCGAGTTCCTGCTGTTCCCCGGCGAGGGACACGAACTGAGTCGCAGCGGCAAGCCGCGGCACCGGGTGCAGCGGTTCGAGGCCGTGCTCGACTGGTGGGCGCGCCACCTGCCGGTGCGCTGAGGCCGCCCCGACCATCTCGATCGCCTCGTCCGCGGGGACTCGCGGACGAGGCGATCGAGGACGGGACCCGTCGGGTCAGATGGTGAAGGCCAGGTTGCGCACGATCCGCCTGCCGAGTTCCGTGTCTCCGGAGTACTCCACATCGGACAGCCGGTCCTCGGCGGCCACACGGCCACCGGCGAGCCGCGCGAACAGTCCCGCTTCCAGCCGCAGCGTGGCGGTGGCCGGACCCGGGAGCTCGGGCACCACGGCGGCCCTGCCGTCGACGGCGACGTGCACGGTGCGTCGCAGCGGTCCGGTGAGCTCCAGGGTCACACCGGCTCCGTCCGGGGCAGCCGCCCGCTTACCGATGACGAAGCCGAGCGATTCGGCGAGCTCGTCGAACGACTGCTCCGCGCACGGACCGGCCTCGTGCCCCGGCAGGCCGACCGCGTCACGGACGTCCTGCTCGTGCAGCCAGGTGTCGAAGACCCGGATGCGCATGAACCGGCCGTACGTGCCGCGTCCCACCGGGGTCCACGACGGCGCGTCGAAGTCCTCCTGCGTCATCGCCCGCAGGGCCTCGCCGCGGCGGGAGACGACGTCGCGGAACCGGTCGAGCATCCGCGGTGCGTCCCAGTCCCGCATGGACTGCACCCAGCGTTCGTTGAACGCCGCGATTTCGTTGCGTACGTGGGGCAGTTCGGTCACGTCGATGTCCGGGTCCGGCGTCTGCTCGCCGAGCAGCGATGCCTCGGTGCCGATGACGTGCGCGACGACGTCGCGTACGGTCCAGCCGGGCAGTGCGCTCGTCCGGTCCCATGCCGCCGCGGGCAACGACGCCAGTAGGGCGTCCAGTGACTCCCACTGCGCGGCGAGTGCCCCGGTGATCGCGTCCTTGTCGAAGCCGGTCGTCGTGGTCACGAGGTGGTCTCCCGTTCGTCTCCGAGTTCGATGATCCGTCCTCTGTCGACGCTCACCCAGTCCCTGCCGCGCAGGTACGGGTCGAGCGCGTCGGCGATGGCCCGTTCGTCGCGGGCGGCCTTGGGCCGCTGCAACTCGTAGACGTGCGGGAACTCCAGCATGCCGGTGACGACATCCCACAGCCGCACGGCGGCGGCACCGTCGGGTGGGTCCACCAGCACCGGGCCGAACAGGCACTGCCCGTCGGGGAACAGCAGCGTGGGCACGCCGAAACCGCCCGCGTCCAGCACACGCTGGTGGTCGGCCTTGATGTCGTCGTGGGTGGACGGGTCGGCGAGCGCCTCGTTCAGCAGTGCGGCGTCCGCGCCGATCTCGGTGAGCAGCCGCCGCGCCGTGTCCGGCTCGTGCGGTGTGCCGCCGTCCAGGTGGAGCTCCCGGCCGATCCTCGCGTACCAGGCGTCGAGCAGCGCGGCGTCGCGGCGGCGCAGCAGTGCGGCGATGCGCATCAGGGACCAGCCGTACGACCACGACCGTTCCCACGGGTGTTTCTTGCCCTCGAACCGGTTGATCTCTTCCAGGCTGAAGAACCGCCAGTTGACCGTCAGTCCGGTGTGTGCGCGGACCTCCCGGATCCAGCGTGAGGTGTGGTAGGCGAACGGGCACATCGGGTCGAAGTGGAAGTCCACCTCGGACCGCTCGGACTGCACTGTCATACCGCCCCTTCTCGCAGATGCACGTCGATGAGGTCGTGCAGCGTCGTGGCGACGTCGGCCGCGGAGTGACCGCCGACCTTCGCCAGCAGGATCTGGCCCTGGGTGTGGGCGAGCAGGGAGTGCGCCAGCCGGTCGGGGTCCACCCCGTCGCGCAGTGCGCCGTCCTGCTGTGCCCGGTGGCAGATCACGGCGAACTCGCGCTCCCATCGTGCGAAAGCCGAGGCCAGGTGGTCGCGCAACGCGTCGTCGACGGTGGACAACTCGGCGGCGAGGTTGCCGAATGGGCAGCCGACCACCCTGCCGAAGGTGGACTCGAAACGGGCCTGGATGGCTCCCACGGCGTCGGCGACCCCGTGGAGCCGCGCCGCCGCTGACTCGCCGGAGGTGGCCGCGAGCCGGTCGATCAGCGCGTCGGTGTGGAGGTCCACGACGGCCTTCGCCAGCTCGGCCTTCGAGGGGAAGAAGTGGTAGAAGCTGCCTTTGCGCACGTCGGCCGCGGTGCACACGTCGTCCACGCTCACCGAGCCGTAGCTGCGGGACAGCAGCAGCCGGGCGGACGTGCGAACGATCCGCTCGCGGGTGTCGCCGGTCCGTCCCATGGCGAGACCGTAGCGCTAGTTGACCGGTCGGTCAACGGAAATGCCATGGAGGCCGGACGCGAGCGGCGCTGCGCTCGGCGGTTCCGGTGGATGCGGTGATGCGGTGGCGCGGGAGGCTCAGTCGAGGAGGACGTAGCCGAGTTCGCGGCACACCCGCGCCAGCGGTACGTCCAGCCCCGGGTGATCGAGTCCCAGCAGGATGTCGGGTGACGCCGGCAGAGCCGAGCTTGCCGGGGGATCCCAGAGGCACACCGCGGGTTCGCCGCCGTCCATCGACGAGCGGTACCAGAGCCCGTCGAGGTCGGGCAGTTCGGCGCGGACCGCCCGTGCCCACGCCTGGGTGACCTTCTTCGGTCCGCTGGAGATCTCCTGGGACGCGCCGACCCGCGTGGGCCACAGGCCGGACAGGTCGAGCAGGTGCAGCGTGCGGGACGGCCGGACGACGACGAGGTGAGGTCCTCGCGTCCTGCGGTCCACTGTGGACGTCGTCTGGAAGACCTCGGCGATGCTCGTGCGCACCGACAGTCCGAAGTAGAGGACGCCGTGGTCGGGCCGGTGCTCCGGCGTTTCCGCGACGGGGTGCGGATCGAACCGGGCGTGGGCGATCGGCCCCGTGCGGCGGAACGTGTCCCAGCGTTGGGGATGGTTGCCACGTGCCGCGAAGACGCGCACGAGCCGTGTGGCCGGATGGACCGCGACGATGTCCTCGTTCCGGCGGAGGTGCTCGCGGAGGACCTCGCCCGGGGGAGGCAGGGGTAACCGTGCCATGACTGTGCCGACGTGCTCCTCGGTGCGCGGTCGGGGGATGGATGCGGTCGGGAACGGGGCGTAGCCCGACAGGGCTCAGGCGGGCGTTCCGAGGGTAGCGGCCAGTTCGGCGACGCGCGCGGGGTCACCGCCTGCGAGTAGCCAGTCGCGGGGTGTCGCGGGCGTGTCCCCGATGAGCAGGTCGGGCTGTGGCGTGGTCATGAACCCGGCGACGGCCAGCGCGGGCTGGTCGTCGGGGACGGCGCGCAGCACGACGTCGAGGCCGGGTACGGCGCCGTCGGTGGTGAACTGCCATGCGGGCAGTCGCCATCCGCCGTGTCCCTTCCAGCCGGCCAGGCGGTGCTGCTTGAGGCGGTGGCGGACGCGGCTGTCGTCGACGCCGAGCCGTGCGGCCGTCTCGGTGACGGTCAGCGCGGAGTCGGCGAACACCGCCTGTGTGGCGACGGCGTTGGCGCGCGGATCCGGTTCGGCCGCGCCGGCGGCCGACAGGTCGAGGCCCACGTCGGTGAGGACGTCGCGTTGTGCGGCCGAGAAGAAGTGTGCCGGGTCCGGGTCGCCGGGGGACAGGCGTCGTGCGGCCTGCTCGACGAGCGCCAGGAACTCGGTGGCGTCCACCTTGAGTCCGGTGCGGGCGAGCACGTCCTCCAAGGCTGTCGTCGCGCTGGTCATGCGCCCAGGTTAACACGCGCGTGCGCATTCGTGCGCTCGAAAAGGAGGCGAGTCCGGTGGACAGAGTATGCCTACGCAGTTATATTACTGAGGTGGCAAATACGTTCGAAGTGCTCGCGGAGCCACGGCGACGGGAGATCCTGGACCTGCTGCGTGGGAGCGAATGCCTGGTCGGTGAGCTGGCGGGGCGGCTCGACCTGACGCAGCCTGCCGTGTCGAAACACCTGCGCGTGCTGCGGGAGGCCGGATTGGTCTCCGTGCGGCAGGACGCGCAACGACGCTGGTACCGGCTGCGGCCGCAGCCGCTCGCGGAGATCGACGCCTGGCTCGAGCCGTACCGCAGGCTGTGGTCCGACAGTCTCGACGCGCTCGAACGCCACCTCGACGAGATGCCGGACCACCCCGAGACGGAGGAGTAGACGTGACCGACACCCAACGGCGCATCGACGGTGGCTGGCAGCTGCGGTTCGAACGCCGGTACGCCCACCCGCCCGCCAAGGTGTGGCGAGCGCTGACCGACCCCGAGCATCTCAGCGCCTGGTATCCGTTCCCGGTCGCCGAACTCGACCTGCGGGTCGGCGGCATCATCCGGTTCCGCGAACCGGACGGCACCCCGACCGACCTCCACGCCGAGATCACCGAGTTGGAGCCGCATCGCCGCCTGGTCTTCACCGAGTTCGACGAGGAGACCGGTGAGCACCGGCTGCGGCTGACGCTGGAGCCGGACGGCAGCGGCTGTGTGCTGACGTTCGAGCACACGTTCGCGGACAATCCGTGGGCCGAGCAGACCTTCACCGGTTGGCAGGGCTGCCTCGACGCGCTGCAGGCCACGGTGCGCCGGATCGACCTCGGAGCGCTTGACGACATCGACGGCAGGCCCGTGCTGCGGTTCGAGCGCAGCCTGGCCCACCCTCCGGAACGCGTGTGGCGTGCCCTCACCGACCCTGCCGAGGTGGCGCAGTGGTTCCCGGTGGGCGTTGACACCGTCCCCGAAGTCGACACCGTCCCCGAAGTCGGCGCACCGATGCGGTTCACCACGGACATGCGCGGGGAGTTCGCGGAGGGGCAGGTCCTCGAATGCGAGCCGCCGAAGGTCTACGCCTTCCGTTGGGCGCGGTCGGTGTTGCGGTTCGAGCTCGTGGCCGAGGCCGGTGGCTGCCTGCTGCGGTTCAGTCACACGCTCAACGGCACCGACACCACGGGAGATCGGCCGTCGGTGGCACGGCAGGGCCCCGGCTGGGAACAGTGCCTCGACGGGCTCGCCGCCGTGCTCGACGGCACCGCGCCGCCGGACCGCGACAGGCTGTGGTTCCTGGGCCGCGCGGAGACTTACGTCGAGGAGTACCGCCTCGCCGACGGCACGTGGTCGCGCAACGGGGACACCGTCGAGATGCGTGTCGAACGCGATCTCGTGCAGAACCCGGAGGTGGTGTGGTCCACGCTCACCGAGGGGGACCCGCCGGTGGTCGGCGCAGCGGCGCCGGTGCGCTTCACCCACGGCTACCTGGAGCCCGGCGCGGTGACCGGTGTCGAGCAGGGCCGGGCTGTCGACTACGCCGTGGCGGGTGGTGCCGTCCGATTCGAGTTGCGCGACCAGGAGCCGATCGGCACGCGGCTCGTCGTCACGCAGACCCTGCCGCTCTCGGCCGATGCGGCGCTCGCGCTCGCGGCCTGGCACACGCACCTGGAGCTGCTGTTCGCCGCGCTGCACGGCGACGTGCGCTGCCCGTGGCCGGAGGAACGGACCGAACAGCTGCGCCGCCGGTACACCGAACGGGACGGACGGCAGGCTTCGGCAGGGGAGTAGGCCCGCCGGTCGCCCGGTCCCGCGTCGGGCGCAGCGCTCGCGGTGCTGAACGCAGGACACGCGGTGGGCCGGCGGATCTCCGTCCACCGGCCCACCGCGCTGCAGCACTCGTTACGCCCCCGCCTCCCGGAGGAGGATGTCGACCGCCTGGTCGTTGCGCTCGGTCTCCGGCGCGATGTCCTCGTCGTCGGGGTAGAACCCGTCGAGTCCGAAGCCGTCGGCCGGGTACATCTCGAACGTGAAGCTCAGGATCCGGTGCTCGCCCCACATCCAGCCGTTGACGTCGCCGTCGGTGACGTAGAGATCGCTCGACTGCTGCGGGGTGTAGCCGTTGCTGTCGGCCAACTCCCGGCCCACGTCCTGGAACCGCTGTGCCTGCTGTTCGGTCATGTCCTCGGTGACGTCGTCGGTGGTGTGCCCGAACGGCCACAGCACCAGCTCACCGTAGGTGTGGAAGTCGATGTGTCCCTCGAGCTGTTGCTCGCCTCCGACGACGCGGGAGTTCACGAAGTCGCGCACCGCCGCCGTCTCGGGCGCGGAGAACCCGGACTCGCCGCGGTAGGTGTCGGAAGCCGGATCACCGCTGGATCCGTCGCAGCAGCCCCACTTGTAACCCCAGTTGCGGTTCAGATCGGTGCCCTGGCCCTGCCGGTTCTTCCGCCAGCCCTGGTATTGGCCGCCTTCGATGTCGTGCTCGGAGCCGTCCGGGTTGACCGTCGGGATCACGTAGATCTCGCGGCTGTCGACGAAGTCGGTGACGGTTTGGTCGGTGCCGTAGCCGTCGGTGAAGCGCTCGACGATGCGCAGGCACATCTCTGTGGTCAGGTGTTCGCGGGCGTGCTGGTTGCAGGTGAACAGCACTTCGGGTTCGTCGGAGTCCTGCGCTGCGTCGGCGCTGATCTTCATGAGCGGGATCGTGCGGCCCTCGTGGCTGCTGCCGACGTCGGAGAGCTGTGTGATGTCCGGGTGGTCGGCCGCAGCGTTCTCGAGCAGCGTGGTCAGTTCGGAGTAGGTGTGGAATCCCTCGTCGCCCTCGGGGAACTCGTCCGCGGCGGCCCTCGCCTCCGACGGGTCGGGATTGCGTTCGGCGAGCATCGCGTCGAAGTCGCCGATCGTGGTGAGGTCGACCCCCGCACCGCGCAGCTGCGAGGCCTGCGCCGGGTCGGCGACGACGGTGAGCGTGTCGCCGCGGGAGCCGAGGACGTCGACGCCCGACCGGGAGATCGCACCCCGGTCGGCTGCGTCGGGGGTGATCTCGTAGACGCCGCGGTCGGGGGCCGTCGCGCCCTCATCCGTCGCCGGGCCCTGGGCACCCGCGGGTGCCGCCGTGGCGAGCAGTAACAACAGTCCGGTGGTCACGCTGAGTGTCCGACGTGTGATCCGCATGTGATCAGGCTGGTCGCGGACTCACGGGCCGACAACCAACCTAAGTCGCGCGTCGTTCCCATCGGGCGCGCCGCGGATGTCTTGACCTCCAGGGCGCTCGAGGTTGCACGCTGGACTCGGGCCGCCCGGCCGATCGGCCGGAACTCCGGACCGCCGCGCCAGTCGAATCACCCCGCTCGGCCGCACGATCGGATGACTGGGCAGCCCGGGGAGCGGCCAGACAGAGCCGCCTACAAGACAGAGCCACCCGAGTCACCTACCAAGGGGAGCGTCATGACGGAAACGGTCGGACGGGAGATCTTCGAGAGCGCCTACGCCGAGGGGACGCCGGACTGGGTGATCGGCCAGGCGCAGCCCGCGGTCGTCGAGCTGGAACAGGCGGGGCGGATCACCGGCCGGGTGCTCGACGCGGGCTGCGGCGCCGGAGAACACACGATCCACCTGGCCGAACGCGGCCACGACGTGCTGGGCATCGACTTCTCCGACGGGGCGATCGCGTTGGCCCGTCGCATCGCGGCCGAACGCGGCGTGGCGGCCACGTTCCGGGTGGCCGACGCACTCGCCCTCGGCGACGGCGCGGCAGGAGGGGACCTCGGCGCGCCGTTCGACACCGTCGTCGACAGCGCCCTGTTCCACGTCTTCGGAGCCGCCGACCGGCGTCGTTACGCGGACGCGCTGCACCGGGTCACGCGGACGAGCGCGACGGTGCACCTGGTCGCGCTCGCCGAGACCGAGGAGCCGGGTTTCGGTCCGAGGATCAGCGATTCGGCGATCCGGGAGGCGTTCACCGACGGGTGGACGGTCGACGAGCTGACGGCTCACCGGTATCGCGCGGTGGCTCATTCCCAGGAACACGCGGACGGGCTCGGCGTCCGGCCGGGCGAGTTGGTGGATCTGCCCGCGTGGCTGGCACGCATCCGCCGCCACTGAGGTCTCACCAGCAGCGGCGGTTCACCAGCCCCGGTCGCGCCACTCCGCCAGCTTCGGACGTTCGGCCCCGAGCGTGGAATCGTCGCCGTGGCCGGGGTAGAACCACGTCTCGCCCGGCAGCTCGCCGAACACCCGCGTCTCGACGTCGTCCAGCAGCGAGCGGAACTCCTCCTCGGAGTTCGTCTTGCCCACCCCGCCCGGGAACAGCGAGTCACCGGTGAACAGGTGCGGGCCGCCGGTCGGATCGCGGTACAGCAGTGCGATCGAGCCCGGGGTGTGCCCGCGCAGGTGGATCACCTCGAGGGTGGAGTCCCCGACCGAAACCGTGTCCCCGTGCTCAACCAGGTGGTCCGGAGGCACGGGCAGCGGATCGGCGTCGGCGGGGTGCGCCGCGGTGTAGGCCCCGTTCGCGCCCGCCACCGCGCCGAGTGCCTGCCAGTGATCGGGGTGCTGATGCGTCGTGACGATCGTGCGCAGCGTCGGCCGGTCCTCGGCGTGGCCGATCAGATCCGAGATGCGCTCGGGGTCGTTGGCTGCGTCGACCAGCAGTGCCTCGTTCGTCGCCCGGCACACCAACAGGTAAGCGTTGTTGTCCATCGGGCCGACCGACAGTTTCGTGATGGTCAGCGCATCGAGGGTGCGGCGGGCGGCGTCCCCGCCCGGCTCGACGTGACCGGTGTAGGACTCGACGACGTTCACGCTCCACACCGTATTACGTGCCCCGGGGCGGAGGCGACGGGCACCGTCGCTACAGTCCCAGGTCCGGACCAGGCTGCACCGACGGGCGGGCGGCGATGTCGGAGGGGGAGCGACGTGACCTCAGCGGCACCGGACCGGGGCGCCACCACGAACCGGCGTATGAGCTGGGACGTCATCCGGGTCGTCGCGATCACCTTCGTCGTGGCCGGGCATGTCACCGGTGGAGCCGCGCTGATCCCCGACATCGAGGCGTACCCGGTGTCGCTGCGGCTGCCGTTCGGCACGTTCACCCTGCTCGTGCTGTCGGGCTACTTCATGGGGCCGACCGTGCGGAAACTGAGCGCGGGCCGGTGGCTGCAGTCCCGGTTGGCGCGCATCCTGCCGGCCTACATGGTCGCGATGTTGGTCACGTTCCTCGTGTTGCGGATCGTCGCGCCGATCTTCAACGGCGAGGAGGAGGGCCCCTGGTACCTGCCGGGGGCGGGCGATCTGGTGCGGAACCTGCTGCTCGTGCACGAGTGGACGGGGAACATGCACCGCAGGATCGACGCGTCGTACTGGACGCTGCCGGTGCAGGTCGCGGCGTTCGGCGCGGCGGCTGCGCTGTGCTGGTACTGGCGCCGCCACGGGGCGCACCGGTTCCGGCCCGCGGTCGCGGTGTGGGGTGTGATCGCGGTGTCCGCAGTCTCGCCGGTGCTGAGCGGGATCGCCAGGGTCGTGCCGACGGCGACCGGACTGTACTTCGCGCACCTGTTCGCGGCCGGTGCGGCGATCTGGCTGTGGTCGCAGCGCCGGCTCGCCGGGCCGAACCTCGCCGCGATGCTGGCCGCGGTTCTGGGGCTCCAGCTGTTCCGATCGAGTGAGCCGCAGTGGCTGATCGTCACCTGCCTCGGGGTGATGCTCGGGCTGATGTGTCTGGCGGCACGGGGGCCGGACTGGGACCGGGTGCTGGGGCTGCTGCGGAGGCCGATCTCGTGGCTGGCCGGGATCAGCTTCGGCATCTACCTCGTGCACCAGAAGCTCGGTTATGTCGTCGCGCGGGTGCTCACCGGCATGGAGATCGAGCCGTGGTGGCTCCGGATGGGCCTGGTGCTGACGGCGATCGTACTGGCGGCGTGGGCGCTGACCGTTCTCGTCGAACGTCCGCTGTACCGGTTGCTGGGGCCGTCGAAGAGGCGGCAGGCCGAAACCCGCCCGGACGTCGGCACCGGCCGCGCGGGCCGGGATGTGGCCACCGCGGCGGACGCCGGCGAGGGTTCCGGGCCCGGCGAGGCCGCCGTCCCCACCCGCGGGTGAGCCGCGCCGCGCGACGGCGGCGCCGATTCTGTCGGGGGGCCGACCTAGCATGGAGAGCGCCGGGGCCCGCGTTCTGCTCGCCCCGTGTCCGACCTCGCGTCACGCGGGCCCTGTCGCGGCCCGCACCGCCATGCACCAGTGAAGGGACCATCGCCGGTGGCTGACAGTCTTGTAATCCGCGGCGCCCGCGAGCACAACCTGCGCGGGATCGACATCGACCTGCCGCGCGACAGCCTCATCGTGTTCACGGGACTGTCCGGATCGGGCAAGTCGAGCCTGGCGTTCGACACGATCTTCGCGGAGGGGCAGCGGCGTTACGTCGAATCGCTGTCGGCCTACGCACGGCAGTTCCTCGGCCAGATGGACAAGCCCGACGTCGACTTCATCGAGGGCCTCTCGCCCGCGGTGTCGATCGACCAGAAGTCCACGTCGCGGAACCCGCGCTCGACGGTCGGCACGATCACCGAGGTCTACGACTACCTGCGGCTGCTGTACGCGCGGGCGGGCAAGGCGCACTGCCCGCAGTGCGGCGAGGCGATCAGCAAGCAGACCCCGCAGCAGATCGTCGACCAGGTACTGGACATGGAGGCCGACGTGCGCTTCCAGGTCCTCGCGCCGGTGGTCCGCGGCCGCAAGGGCGAGTACGTGGACCTGTTCTCCAACCTCCAGCAGCAGGGCTACGCGCGGGCCCGCGTGGACGGCACGGTGTACTCGCTGACCGAGCCGCCGAAGCTGAAGAAGCAGGAGAAGCACGACATCGGCGTCGTCGTCGACCGGCTCAAGGTCAAGCCGAGCGCCAAGCAGCGGCTCACCGACTCGGTCGAGACCGCGCTGCGCCTGGCCGACGGGCTCGTCGAGCTGGAGTTCGTCGATCTGCCGGAGGACGATCCGCACCGCATCCGCGGCTTCTCCGAGAACCTCGCGTGCCCGAACGGGCACGCCCTCACGGTCGAGGACCTCGAACCCCGGTCGTTCTCCTTCAACTCGCCCTACGGTGCCTGCCCGGACTGCACGGGCATCGGCATCCGCAAGGAGGTCGACCCGGAACTGATCGTCCCTGACGAGGACCTCGCACTCGGCGACGGCGCGGTCCAGCCGTGGAGCGGCGGGCAGAGCGCCGACTACTTCGAACGGCTGCTGACGTCGCTGTCGGAGGCGATGGGCTTCCGCATGGACACGCCGTGGCGCAAGCTACCGGCCAAGGTGCAGAAGGCCGTGCTCTACGGCGTCGACGAACAGGTCCACGTGCAGTACCGCAACCGGTACGGCAGGCGGCGCAGCTACTACGCGAACTTCGAAGGTGTCATCCCGTTCCTGGAACGGCGACACGAACAGACCGAGTCCGAGCACACGCGGGAGCGTTACGAGGGCTACATGCGCGAGGTGCCGTGCCCGTCGTGCCAGGGCACGCGCCTCAAACCGGAGATCCTCGCCGTCACCCTCGAACACGGCGACTACGGCGAGCGGTCGATCGCCGACGTCTGCGCCCTGTCGGTGTCCGAGGCCTCGGAATTCCTCGACGGGCTCGTGCTCGGCGAGCGGCAGGCGATGATCGCCGGAGCGGTGCTCAAGGAGATCCAGGCCCGGCTGCACTTCCTGCTCGACGTCGGACTCGACTACCTCTCGCTCGACCGCGGCGCGGGCACCCTGTCCGGCGGCGAGGCGCAGCGCATCCGGCTGGCCACGCAGATCGGCTCCGGCCTCGTCGGCGTGCTGTATGTGCTGGACGAGCCGTCCATCGGCCTGCACCAGCGGGACAACCAGCGACTGATCGACACGCTCAGCAGGCTGCGCGACCTGGGCAACACGCTCATCGTCGTCGAGCACGACGAGGACACCATCAAGGCCAGCGACTGGGTCGTCGACATCGGCCCCGGCGCCGGCGAGCACGGTGGGCGGGTCGTGCACAGCGGGCCGTACTCGAAGCTGGTGAAGAGCAAGAAGTCCGTCACCGGTGATTACCTGGCCGGCCGCAAGGAGATCCCGGTGCCGGACATCCGGCGGCCGGTGAACAAGAAGCGCCAGCTGACGGTCGTGGGCGCGCGCGAGCACAACCTGCGCAGCATCGACGTCTCGTTCCCGCTCGGCACGATGATCTCCGTGACGGGGGTGTCCGGTTCCGGCAAGTCGACGCTCGTGAACGAGATCCTCGCGACCGTGCTGGCGAACAAGCTCAACAACGCCCGCCAGGTGCCGGGCAGGCACACCCGTGTCAACGGGATGGCGAACGTGGACAAGCTCGTGCGCGTGGACCAGTCGCCGATCGGCCGTACCCCGCGTTCCAATCCGGCGACCTACACGGGCGTGTGGGACCGGCTGCGCAAGCTGTTCGCCGAGACGACCGAGGCCAAGGTGCGCGGCTACCAGGCGGGCCGGTTCTCGTTCAACGTCAAGGGCGGCCGCTGCGAGGCGTGCGCGGGCGACGGCACCCTGAAGATCGAGATGAACTTCCTGCCGGACGTCTACGTCCCGTGCGAGGTGTGCAAGGGCGCCCGGTACAACCGCGAGACCCTCGAGGTGCACTACAAGGGCAAGACGGTGGCCGAGGTCCTCGACATGCCGATCGAGGAGGCCGCGGAGTTCTTCGAGCCGATCAAGCCCATCCACCGGTACCTGTCGACGCTGGTCGACGTCGGGCTGGGATACGTGCGGCTCGGCCAGCCCGCGCCGACGCTGTCGGGCGGTGAGGCCCAGCGTGTCAAGCTCGCCAGCGAGCTGCAGAAGCGTTCCACCGGGCAGACGGTCTACATCCTCGACGAGCCGACGACCGGTCTGCACTTCGAGGACATCCGCCGGTTGCTGGACGTGGTGCAGGGCCTGGTGGACAAGGGCAACACGGTGATCGTCATCGAGCACAACCTCGACGTCATCAAGACCTCGGACTGGGTCATCGACATGGGGCCCGAAGGCGGCAGCGGCGGCGGAACCCTCGTCGCGGAGGGCACCCCCGAGGACGTGGCGGCCAACCCGGACAGCTACACGGGCCGGTTCCTCAAGCCGTACCTCGACCGCTGACCGGCCGGCCCGCCGACGGATCGGGTCACACCGGTCATCGCCGGACGCGAGTGTCGCGCTGCTGGGCCACCACGCGGATTGCTGGGACACTACGGGGCGTGTCGCTGAACCGCTATCAGTTCCGAACCTCGTGGTTGGTGCCGTCCCCGTCGCACGCCGTGTTCGCGGCGCTCGTCGACCTCGCCGGATACCCGGAGTGGTGGCCGGACGTGCGGTCGGTGACCAAAGTGGATGACGACACGGCCGAACTGGTCTGCCGCGCGAGCCTGCCGTTGGCGTTGCGGTTGCGCATGACGCGGGTCGAGGAGAACGAGTCCGCCGGCCGGGTGGCTGTGGCACTGTCGGGCGATCTCGAGGGCACGCTGACCGGACGGCTGGAACCGGGCGGCTGCGGTACACGCCTGGACATCCGGCAGCAGGTCGTGGCGCGGAAACCGGTGCTGCGGACGCTGTCGCCGGTGGCCCATCCGGTGTTCCGGCTCAACCACGCGCTGATGATGCGCCGCGGCCTCCGTGGCCTGCGTGCGTACCTGACGGCGACCACGACCTGACGCCACGCGAGGTCCGCGGGGACCTACCGGCGCGCAAGCCGGTCCCCGCGGCGATGTGGCGGACCCGCGTGCGCCGGGTGGCACGCGGGTCCGCATCACCGCGGCGGATCAGACCGTCGCCGGCTGCCTGTCCTGCCGTTCCGCCTCGGGACCGTCGCCCGTGGCGTCACCGGCGTCGCCGGCACCGGAGCCGTCGGCACCCGGGGAACCGTGGTCGTCGATCAGGGTCGCCTCGTTGAACGGGTCCTGTTTGGTCAACACGCGGTGCAGCTGGTCGCGGTCGAGTCCCTTGGTGATCGATCCGATGAGGACGGTGGCCACGGCGTTGCCCGCGAAGTTCGTCAGTGCACGCGCCTCCGACATGAACCGGTCGATACCGAGGATGAATCCGACACCGTCCACGAGTTCGGGCCGGTGCGACTGCAGACCGCCCGCGAGGGTCGCGATGCCCGCCCCGGACACGCCTGCGGCCCCCTTCGACGCGATGATCATGAACACCAGCAGCGAGATCTGCTCGCCGATCGACAGCGGGCTGCCCTGGGCGGTCGCGATGAACAGGGTCGCCATCGTCAGGTAGATCGCCGTGCCGTCGAGGTTGAACGAGTACCCGGTCGGCACCGTGATGCCGACGACCGGTTTCGAGACGCCGAGGTGCTCCATCTTCGCGATGAGGCGCGGCAGCGCCGACTCGGACGACGAGGTCGACACGATCAGCAGGAACTCGCGGCCCAGGTAGCCGAGGAGCTTGAAGATGTTCACCCGCGCGCCGAGCCACAGCACCGTGCCGAGTACGGCGAAGATGAACACCAGGCAGGTCAGGTAGAACCCGATCATGATCACGGCGAGGCTGCGCAGCGCCTCCCAGCCGGTCTCGCCGACCACCGCCGCGATCGCTCCGAACGCGCCGACCGGGGCCACCCACATGATCATCGCAAGGACCCGGAACACGAGGCGCTGGATGTGCTCGATACCCCGTAGCACCGGCTTGCCCGTGGGTCCCATCTTCTGCAGTGCGAACCCGACCAGCAGCGCGACGAGCAGCGTCTGCAGTACCGAGCCGTCGGTGAACGCCGACACCATCGATTCGGGAATGATCCCGAGCAGGAAGTCGACGGTGCCCTCACCGCCTTCGGACGCCTGGTTCTGGACCTCGGACACGGCGTTCGGGTCCAACTGCATCCCCTCACCGGGGTGCAGGATGTTGCCGACGACCAGGCCGATGCCGAGCGCGAAGGTCGACATGACCAGGAAGTAGCCGACCGCCAGCACGCCGACCTTGCCGACGCTCGCGGCCTTCGCGACCGAGCCGATACCCAGCACGATGGTGCAGAAGATGATCGGGCTGATCATCATCTTGATCAGATCGACGAAACCGCTCCCGAGCGGTTTGAGATTCGTCGCGGTCTCGGGAAACGCGAAACCGACGACGATACCGAGCAGCACTGCGACGATCACGAAGATGTACAGGTAGTGCATCCTGTCTCGGCGTTTGGGCGCCTGCTCGGAGATCTCGGGCTCCGTCGTGGACGATTCGGGCAACGTTGCCTCCTCACGAAATGTCGCCTGCGATGAGGTCGTGACGTGCCGCGTTCCGGCAGCAAGTGCGGACGTGCGTGACCGCCACGGAGATCACCACTGGATTACCGGCGACTATCGGTGGCGCCGTGAGCGAAGTCCACCTTGTGTTCATTTCGTTCGCGGGCGCCTGCTCTCATGGGAGTCGTGCGTGTTCGATCGGCCGCGCCACCGAGACGGTGGAGCCTGGCGCGGCAGCTCCTGGTGTTGCAGCTGGTCGTGGTGGCCGTCCTGGTCGCGGTCGGCGCGGTCCTGGCGTACGTCGACGCCTCGGACGCGACCGAAGAGGCCGCGAGGGAGGAGGTGACGTCGGTCGCGGTGACGCTGGCCGATTCGCCGGACGTGCCCCGGGCCGCTGCACAGCGGGACCCCAGTAGTGCGCTCCAGCCCTTCGCGGAGAAGGTGCGCGCCGACACCGGCGTCGACTTCATCACGATCATGGCGCCGGACCGGACCCGGTTCACGCATCCGGATCCGCGGCGCATCGGGAAGCCGTTCATCGGGACCGTCGGGCCTGCGCTGCAGGGGCGGCTGCTGACCGAGACCTACACCGGCACCCTCGGCCCTTCGGTGCGCGCGGTGGCGCCGGTACGGGATGCGCAGGGCAGGATCGTGGCGCTGGTAGCCGTGGGCATCACGCTGAAGGCGCTGTCGCACGAGCTCACCGGCCGGCTCGTCCTGGTGGCGCTCGTGGCGGGCGGCGTGCTGCTGATCGGCGGTGCGGGCAGCTACCTCGTCAGCAGACGGCTCGCGCGGCAGACCCGGGGCGTCGCTCCGGCGCAACTGTCGTCGATGTTCGAGTACTACGAGGCGATCCTGCGGTCGGTGAGGGAAGGCCTCGTGCTCGTCGACCGCGACGGCGTCGTGGTGTTGTGCAACGACGCCGCGCGCGAGCTGCTCGGCGTGGCGACCGATCCCGCGGGGACCGCCGTGAGCGATTTGGACCTCGCCGCCGACCTCGCGCGCACGTTCGTCTCGCGCGAGCCCGCCACCGACGAACTGCACATCACCGACACGCGGGTGCTGCTCGTGAACACCGCGCCGGTGCACGCGCGGGACCGGGCGATGGGCAACGTCGTGACCCTCCGCGACCACACCGAGTTGCAGTCACTCACCGGCGAGCTCGACACGGTGCGCGGTTTCGCCGAGTCGCTGCGTTCCCAAGCGCACGAATCGGCCAACCGGCTGCACGCGGTGGTCTCGCTCGTCGAACTCGGCAGGACCGACCAGGCCGTGGCGCTGGCGACGGCCGAACTGGAAACGGCGCAGGAGCTGACCGACCGGGTGGTGGGCGCGGTCTCCGAGCCGGTGCTGGCGGCGTTGCTGCTGGGAAAGTCCAGCGAGGCCGCCGAGCGTGGCGTCGATCTCACGCTGACCTCCGACAGTTCGGTGGACGAGACCGCAGTCGCCGTGCCGGCCAGGGATCTCATCACGATCCTCGGCAACCTGATCGACAACGCCGTCGACGCGGCTGTCGACCACGCGGCCGAGCGCGCACCGCGAGTGGCCGTCACGGTGCGGGCCGACGAGACCGAACTGCTGCTGCGTGTCGCCGACAGCGGTGCCGGCCTCGAACCGGACGTCGTACCGGGCATCTTCCGGCGAGGCTGGTCGACCAAGCCGGACGGGACCGCCGGCGACCGGGGGCTGGGGCTGGCCCTCGTCGGGCAGACCGTGCGCCGGCACGGTGGCACGGTCGACGTCTCCCGCGGTGACGAGGGCGCCGCCGACGTGGGTGGTGCGGTGTTCACCGCGCGGATTCCGCTGGGCCGGTCCACGGCACGCACCCCGGACGACACCGCTGCCCCGGACGACACCGCCGCTGGGGACGACACTGCCGCTGCGGACGAGGCCGGGGACGACGTCGGAGCCGCGGACCCGGCGGGTGGAGCCGGCGACCAGGACGGCGGCGCCGGCCGGGACGGCAGTGCCGGTTGAGTCGTACTGGGTAGGCTTCGCGGCAGGATGATTGCGGTGCTGGTGGTGGAGGACGATCCGGTCGCGGCCGAGGCGCACCGTGCGTACGTCGAGCGACTTCCCGGCTTCACCGTCGCCGGGGTCGTCCATTCCGGTGCCGAGACGGTGCGGTTCTGCCGCACCCGGCCCGTGGATCTCGTCCTGCTGGACTTCTACCTGCCCGACACCCACGGCCTCGCCGTGTGCCGCACCCTGCGGGCCGACGGCAACACGGTCGACGTCATCGCCGTTACCTCCGCCCGCGACCTGGGCGTCGTGCGCGCTGCGGTGTCGGCAGGGGTGGTGCAGTACCTGTTGAAACCGTTCACGTTCGCGGCGTTGCGGGACAAACTCGAGAGCTACGCGCGGTTCCGCGACAGCGCCGCCCAGCCCGGCGAGGTCGACGGGCAGGCGGAGGTCGACCGGATGCTCGCCACGTTGCGCACCACCGAGCACGCCGCCCTGCCGAAAGGCATGAGCGGCGAGACGCTCGAGGCGATCTCGGCCGTACTCGCCGATGCCGCGCGCGAGGACGCGTCCGACGACGGCGAGGGCATGTCGGCGGCCGCGGTGGCCGACGCGGTCGGCGTCGCCAGGGTCACCGCGCGCCGGTACCTGGAGTACCTCGCCGACAGCGGACTCGCCCGGCGTAAGCCGCACTACGGCGGGGTCGGCAGGCCCGAGGTGCGCTACGCGGCGATGTCGCGGAAGGCGTGACGGCGGCCGGGATCGTCCTCGGTGGCGGCCAGTCGGGCCGCGAACGCGCGGCACCACGCCCACAACCGCTCCACGTCGACGTCGATCAGGTCCGCGAGCTCCTCAGCCGTGGCGCGCCAGCGCGCGGGGTCGCCGAGGACGACCCAGTCGATCGCGTCTGAAGCCGGGTCGGCGAGGCACGGCCGCGGGTCGATCGCCACGAGCCCGCGCGCCGCGTTCCCGGGCGGCAGCACGTTGCCCGGATGCAGGTCGCCGTGGGCGAGCACGAGCCGCGGCGGCGCCGCGGCGAGTTCCCGTGCCAGCGCGTGCCCCCGTGCGAGCGCCGCGACCTGGTCGGGATCGCCTGCCGCACGGTCCTGCCACAGTGTGAACAGCAGGTCCGTACGGTCCGTCGGCGGGCCGAAACCCCGATCGGCGGCGCGGTCCGCCGAGCTGCTCCCGTGGAGCGCGCGGATCAGGTCCGCCACGTCGTGGAGCGGGGCCGGTGCCGGCCGGTCTGCCAGCGTGGTCTCCGAAGGGAGCGCCTCGAGGAGTAACGCGCCGCCGGCCTCGGCGTACACGGCCGGCACCCGGCCGGTCGGCGCCCACACCCGAAGTGCCGCCGCCTCCGCCGTCGCGATCGCGGCGTCGGGAGTGATCTTGAGGATCGCGGCGCGGCCCGCGGTGCGGCATCGCAGGACCAGCGACGTGTTGCCGCTGCCCACCGGTTCGCCGAGGTCCAGTTCCCAACGTGCAGCCAGGTCGCGCAACAGCCCGGGCATTTCGGCCCACCACGTGTCGGCGGCGGAACCGAACCGCCTGCGGAGGCGGTCCCGTGCGGCCGCGGCACGGGCCGAGAACAGGTCCATCGCCAGTCTTTCGATCCGTAGGGTGGACGGCCATGACGAGCATCAGTACCGGCAGAGCGCCGAAGCCGGTCGCCAACTACTCACAGGCTCGGCGCAAGGGAAACATCGTGCAGGTCGCGGGCCAGGTCGGCATCGACCCGGCGACCGGCGAGGTCGTGGCGGGCGATGTCGGCAGCCAAACCCGGCAGGTGCTGGCGAACATCGAGGCGATCCTCGACGAGGCGGGCGCGAGTATGACCGACGTCGTCATGCTGCGCGTCTATCTCACCGAACCGGCGCACTTCGCCGAGATGAACGCCGCCTACAACGCGCTCGTCCCGGAACCGTTCCCGGCGCGGACCACCGTCTACGTCGGCCTGCCGCCCGGTTTCCTGGTGGAGATCGACGCCATGGCCGTGCTCGGTTAGGCGGCTGCCTTGCTGAGGCGTCCGAGCGGGTCGTCGGCGGCGGATCGGACTCGCGGCAACAGCCGCTCGTCGAGGTGCGGCTCAGTGCACGGGGCCGGTGTACTTCTCGCCGGGACCCTGGCCGGGGGCGTCGGGGACGGCGGACGCCTCGCGGAACGCCTTCTGCAGCGACTGCAGACCGTCCCGCAGGGGAGCGGCGTGCACGCCCAGGTACTCGGCCGAGGCGGTGATCAGGCCTGCCAGCGCGGTGATGAGCCTGCGGGCCTCGTCCAGGTCGCGGCGCGGGCTGGACTCCGGGTCCTCGTCGGCGAGGCCGAGCCGCTCGGCCGCCGCCGACAGCAGCATCACCGCCGCGCGGCTGATGACCTCGACGCTGGGGATCTCCTCGAGCTCACGCACGGCCTCGGCCGGGTCCGCGGCGTCCGGGGAGACCGCCGAGGCGGCCGCTCCGGCTACGGGATTATCGCCGGTTTCCGGTGTGTTGAAAGAGTCGTCGACCACGTCTGGTACCCTTCCATGTGCGACCAGCTCCCGAGCGATCGGGGGCCGCAAGTGGAGCCCCGCTCCCACCCGCGTCGCCGCCATGCGAAGGCGGCCGGGTCCGGTCCCGCAGTATTCGCCGTCCGGTGAATGCCAGCGGAACGTCTCGTGGCAACGCAGCACCGCTGCAAAGCTTCGAGGCCGCGATCGGATTGATGGGCCCCGCACCGAGGTACTCAGAGTACCGGTGACCGGGGCCCGTGGTATGTGGGCACTGTGGGCACCAGGGTCGAACGAGAACCAGCGACACTTGGACCAAGGAGGCCCCATCAGCTCCGAGACGCGCATCAATGAGCGCATCCGAGTCCCCGAGGTTCGCCTCGTGGGACCGAACGGCGAGCAGGTCGGCATCGTCCGCATCGAGGACGCCCTGCGGCTCGCCGAAGAGGCCGATCTCGACCTCGTCGAGGTGGCCCCGCAGGCGCGGCCGCCGGTAGCCCGGCTCATGGACTACGGAAAGTTCAAGTACGAGTCCGCGCAGAAGGCCCGCGAGTCGCGCCGCAACCAGCAGATGACCGTCATCAAGGAACAGAAGCTGCGGCCGAAGATCGACCCGCATGACTACGAGACGAAGAAGGGGCACGTGTCCCGCTTCCTCGCTCAGGGCAACAAGGTCAAGGTCACGATCATGTTCCGCGGTCGCGAGCAATCCCGCCCGGAGCTGGGGTTCCGTCTGCTGGAGAGGCTTGCCGAGGACGTGTCGGATCTCGCCTTCATCGAGTCGAAGCCGAAGCAGGACGGCCGCAACATGATCATGGTGCTGGCCCCGCACAAGAAGACGAAGACCAAGTCGAAGGCGACGAAGGAAGCCGAGGGCGCCGAGTCCTGACCGGCCCCCATCACGGCAGCTCGCCCGGGAGCGATACGGACGCTTCCGGGCGGCCACGTGTGCAGCACGCCGCGAGCCGGCGTGCTGCCGTTCGAAAGAGGGAAGAATGCCGAAGAACAAGACGCACAAGGGGACGGCCAAGCGCGTCCGCGTGACGGGCAAGGGCAAGCTCCGTCGTCAGCGTGTCGGTCGCCGGCACCTGATGGAGCACAAGCCCACCAAGCTCACCCGGCGCCTCGAGGGCACGACCGACGTCGCCGCTTCCGACGTGCCCCGCGTCAAGCGGCTCCTCGGTCGCTGACTTTCCCGCACCCGCCGTAACCACCGGGGCGCCAGGCGCCCCCCGAACGACAGGATGGATCCGTGGCACGCGTCAAGCGGGCGGTGAACGCCCAGAAGAAGCGTCGCGCAACACTCGACATGGCCAGCGGCTACCGCGGCCAGCGTTCGCGGCTGTACCGCAAGGCCAAGGAGCAGACGCTCCACTCGTTCCAGTACTCGTACCGGGACCGCCGTGCCCGCAAGGGTGACTTCCGCCAGCTGTGGATCACCCGGATCAACGCGGCCGCCCGTCAGAACGGCATCACCTACAACCGGCTCATCCAGGGCCTGAAGGCCGCCGGTGTCGAGGTCGACCGCAAGATCCTGGCCGAGCTCGCCGTGAACGACGCCGAGGCGTTCGCCTCGCTGGCCGAGGTGGCCAAGCAGCACGTCAACACCGACGAGAAGAAGTCGGCCTGACCGCGCGCACGTCACGACCCGGGGCTGTCACCGTGTTCACGCACAAGACGCCCCGGGTCGTTGCTGCTCGGCGCCTGACCACGAAGTCGGGCCGCGACGACGCCGGGCGTTTCCTCGCCGAGGGCGCCCAGGCCGTGCGCGAGGCCCTGCGCTTCGGACGGGTGCACGAGTTGTTCGTGACCGAGACGGCTGCCGAGCGGCACGCCGACCTCGTCGCCGAGGCGCCGCGGGTGTCGCTGATCGACCGCCGCGCCGCCGAACTGCTGTCCGAGACGGTCTCACCGCAGGGGCTTATCGCGGTGTGCGACACCGTGACGGTGCCGCTCGACGAGGCGCTCAGCGGGCAGCCACGCCTGGTCGCGGTGCTCTGCGACATCGCCGATCCCGGCAACGCGGGCACGGTGCTGCGCGTGGCCGATGCCGCCGGTGCCGATGCCGTCGTGTTCGCGGGTGACGCGGTCGACGCGCACAACGGCAAGTGTGTCCGCGCTTCCACCGGCAGCCTGTTCCACCTGCCGGTCGCCAGGGAACGAGACACGGCCGCCGTGCTCGAGGCCTGCGGCCGGGCCGGGCTGCGCACGATCGCGACGGACGGCCACGCGGAGCAGGAGCTGCCCGAGGTCTCGCTCGACGGTCCGATCGCGTGGCTGTTCGGCAACGAGGCCCACGGCCTGCCCGCCGAGGTGACCGCGGCCGCCGACGACGCGGTGCGCGTCCCGATCGCCGGTCGTGCCGAGAGTCTGAACCTCGCGACCGCTGCCGCGGTGTGCCTGTACGCCCGCGTGGTCCGCGACGGGTGAGCCGTCCGCGGCGTCCTGTTGTGCGCACCGAGGGTGATCGGTGGCAGCGCAGGGCCGGTCATTAGAATCCGAAGAGGCGTCGGCAGACGCCGCGGGGCATGTCCCGTGTCCTGACGATCTCACCAGCTCACGCGCCGAGGAGACATGTCCGAAGCCAGCGATAAGCAGTCCGCCATCGGGGGAGAGGCGCTTGCACCCGAGACGTTGCAGGCGGCGGTGACCGCGGCCGAGCAGGCCTTCGCCGCCGCGGCAGACCTCGACGAGCTGGCGGCGGTCAAGCCCGCTCACCTCGGCGACCAGGCGCCCGTGCCGCAGGCGCGCCGCGCGATCGGCTCGCTGCCCAAGGAGGAGAAGGCCGACGCGGGCAAGCGCGTGAACGAGGCGCGGCAGGCGGTGCAGACCGCCTACGACGAGCGCCTGGCCGCCCTCAAGGCCGAGCGGGACGAGAAGGTGCTCCAGGACGAGGCCGTCGACGTCACGCTGCCCTGGGACCGGGTGCCCCGCGGTGCCCGGCACCCGGTGACGACGATCGCCGAGCGCATCGCCGACGTGTTCGTCGGCATGGGCTACGAGATCGCCGAAGGCCCCGAGCTCGAAGCCGAGTGGTTCAACTTCGACGCGCTGAACTTCGGCAAGGACCACCCGGCGCGGCAGCTGGCCGACACGTTCTACGCGGGCGAGGAGGACTCCAACCTCGTGCTGCGTACCCACACCTCACCGGTGCAGGCGCGCACACTGCTGCACCGCGACCTGCCCGTCTACATCGTGTGCCCGGGTCGCACCTTCCGTACCGACGAGCTCGACGCGACCCACACGCCCGTGTTCCACCAGGTCGAAGGTCTCGCCGTGGACAAGGGCCTGACGATGGCGAACCTGCGCGGCACGCTCGACGCGTTCGCGAAGGCGATCTTCGGTGAGGAGTCGGGAACGCGGTTCCGCCCCCACTTCTTCCCGTTCACCGAGCCGTCCGCCGAGGTGGACGTGTGGTTCCCGGAGAAGAAGGGCGGCGCGGGCTGGGTCGAATGGGGCGGCTGCGGCATGGTGAACCCCAATGTGCTGCGTGCGTGCGGCGTCGACCCCGAGATCTACTCCGGCTTCGCGTTCGGCATGGGGCTCGAGCGGACGCTGATGTTCCGCAACGGCATCCCCGACATGCGGGACATGGTGGAAGGCGACATCCGGTTCACCGCGCCGTTCGGGACGGAGGCCTGATGGCCCGCCCCGGACCCCGGCACGGCACCGTGACCGGCGCCCGTTCCCACCACCGTTCCGGTAACCCTGCGATGCGGATTCCGATGCGTCCGCACCGTGGCAGCAAGGAGGCGTAGTGCGAGTCCCCGTCAGCTGGCTGACCGAACACCTCGAGCTCGACGACGAGGTCACCCCCGACACACTCGTCGAGGCGTTCGTGAACCTCGGTGTGGAGGTCGAGTCGGTCGAGCGCGTCGGCGAGGTCACCGGGCCGCTCGTGGTGGGCAGGGTCGCCGAGGTCGAGGAACTGACCGAGTTCAAGAAGCCGATCCGCTACTGCCGGGTGGAGATCGGCGAGGCCGGTTCCGACGAGACCGATGACACCGACGAGGCGGACACGGCGGACGCCGAGGGCGACGACGCGGACGAGACCGAGGTCGATGCCGGGCTGCCGAAGCCGCGGACCAACGGCATCGTGTGCGGCGCCACCAACTTCGCGGAAGGCGACCTGGTCGTCGTCGCGCTGCCGGGTGCGACGTTGCCCGGTGACTTCACAATCAGCGAGCGCAAGACCTACGGGCGCCTCAGCCAGGGCATGATCTGCTCGGCCAGAGAACTGGGCATCGGTGAGGACCACTCCGGCATCCTGGTGCTGCCCCCCGGCACAGCCTCGCCCGGCGACGACGCACGCGAGATCCTCGACCTCGACGACACGGTCCTCGAGCTGACGCCGACGCCGGACCGCGGCTACACGCTGTCGGTACGCGGGCTGGCGCGGGAGCTCTCGTGCGCGCTGAACGTGCCGTTCGGCGATCCGGCGAAGCTCGACGTGCCCGAGCCCGAGGGAGAGGCGTGGCCGGTGCGGGTCGAGGATCCGCAGGGCTGCCCGCGGTTCGTGCTGCGCCGCGTGACCGGCCTCGACGCGGGCGCGCCGACGCCGTGGTGGATTCGCCGCCGGCTGCTGCTCGCGGGGATGCGACCGATCTCGCTCGCCGTCGACGTGACGAACTACGTGATGCTCGAGCTCGGCCATCCGCTGCACGCGTTCGACACCGGCGCGATCAAGGGCGACATCGTGGTGCGCAGGGCCGAGGAGGGCGAGAAACTCACGACGCTCGACGACGCCGAGCGTGCTCTCGACCCGGACGACGTGGTGATCGCCGACGACACGGGCGTCATCTCGCTCGCCGGCACGATGGGCGGTGCCACCACGGAGATCGGCACCGAGAGCACGGACGTGCTGCTGGAAGCGGCCCACTGGGATCCCGCGTCGATCAGCCGCACCGCGCGGAGGCACCGGCTGTTCTCCGAAGCCGCGAAGCGGTTCGAGCGGTTCACCGATCCCCAGCTGTGCGAGGCCGCGGTGGAGCGGGCGGCGAAGCTGCTGCGTCAGCACGGTGACGGCAGCATCCAGCCCGGCCGTACCGTGGTCGGCGAGGTCGAGCCCGCGCCCGCGGTGACGATGCCGATCAACCTGCCGGACCGGGTCGCGGGCGTGCGCTACGAGCGCGGCGTCACCGTCGGCAGGCTGACGCAGATCGGCTGCAAGGTGGCCGTGGACACGGCCGACGACGGCACCACCCTCGTGCACGCCGTACCGCCGAGCTGGCGCAGCGACCTGATCCAGCCCGCCGACCTGGTCGAAGAGGTGCTGCGGCTCGAGGGCTACGACAGCATTCCGTCGGAGCTGCCGCCCGCACCCGCGGGACGAGGGCTGACCGAGGCCCAGCGGCGGGAGCGCGCCGTATCGCGGGCGCTGGCCGAGGCAGGTTACGTCGAGGTGCTGCCGTTCCCGTTCGTGTCGGCATCGGTGTGGGACGCGTTGTCCCTGCCCGCCGACGACCCCCGGCGCAGCACCGTCGCGGTGCGGAACCCGCTCGAGGCGGACAAGAACCAGCTGACGACGACGCTGCTGCCGGGGCTGCTCGACACGGTGCAGCGCAACATCTCCCGCGGCACACGGGACGTCTCGCTGTTCCACATCGGACAGGTCGTGCTGGGCGGCGATGAGCGCGCCGCCGCGCCGGACCCCGGAGTCGACGGTCGTCCGAACCCCGACGAGCTGGCGGCGCTCGAGGCCGCCGTGCCCGAACAGCCGCGGCACGTCGCTGTGGTCCTCGCGGGGCAGCGGCTGCGTGACGGCTGGTGGGGCAAAGGCGAACCGGCGGGTTGGGCCGACGCCATCCAGGCGGCGCGCCTCGTCGCTGCGGCGGCGAGGACCGATCTGGAGATCGAGGCCGCCGATACGCTGCCGTGGCACCCGGGCCGCTGTGCCCGGCTGATCGCCGACGGCGAGACCGTCGGTTACGCCGGCGAGCTTCACCCGAAGGTGCTCGAGGCACTGGAACTGCCGAAGCGCACGGTCGCGATGGAGCTTAACCTCGACGGGTTGCCGTTGCGAGAGGTGCGGCCCGCGCCGTCGATCGCGGCGTTCCCTCCCGTGCTGCTCGACGTGGCGCTGGTCGTCGACGCGGACGTGCCGTCGGCGCAGGTGGCCGCGGCGTTGCGCGACGGCGGTGGGGAGCTGCTCGAAGACGTGGCGCTGTTCGACCTCTACACCGGCGAGCAGGTCGGCGAGGGCAAGCGGTCATTGGCGTACAAGTTGCGGTTCCGAGCGGGCGACCGCACGCTCACGGCCGAGGAAGCCAACGAGGCGCGGGACGCCGCGGTCGCCGCGGTCACCGAACGGTTCGGCGCCACGCTGCGCAGCTGAGGCACTGTCCGGTTGTGGCACAGCACGCCTGAGACACCGCGCGGTGGATCGACTTCTGGGTTGTGGCGCTGCGGTGTCGTGGCGCTGCGGGGTTGTGGCGCTGCGGGGTTGATCCACAGCGGCGCTGACGAGACTGTGCTGTCGAGTCGCGGCGTGGTTGAGTCGCGGTGTGGTTGAGTCGCGGTTGCGTAGCGCGCTGTGGTGAGTTGACGCCGTTGCGTCCCTGGTGTTCGAACCCGTGACGTGTGGTGCTGTGACGTGAGGCGCCCTGACGTTGTGGGGTGTCCTGACGCGGTGGTGACGTCGCGGGGCGCCGTGGTGACGTCGTCGCGGGGCGCGGGGGTGACGTCGTCGCGGGGCGCGGGGGTGACGTCGCGTTGTGGTGAAGCCGAGCTGCAGCGCTCGCGCGGGGCGGGTGCTCATCCGATGGCGTGGTGTCCGTCGCCCCGACTGTATTGGACTTGCATCGGCATGCATAATCATTCGTATGACGGTGAAGGTTGCGGTGGCCGGCGCCACCGGATATGCCGGTGGCGAGCTGCTGCGGCTGTTGCTAGCCCACCCGGACGTGGAGATCGGCGCGCTGACGGCCGCCAGCAGTGCGGGTACCCCGCTCGGAAGTCTGCAACCACATCTGCCGCCGTTGGCCGACCGTGTGGTCGGCGAGACGTCGGCCGACACGCTCGGCGGGCACGACGTGGTGTTCCTCGCACTTCCGCACGGTCATTCCGGTGCGATCGCGGAGCAGCTCGGTCCGGATGTACTGGTCGTGGACCTGGGCGCGGACCATCGGTTGCGCGACGCCGCCGACTGGCAGCACTGGTACGGGGGCGAGCACGCCGGTACCTGGCCGTACGGCCTCCCGGAGCTGCCCGGTGCCCGCGAACGGTTGCACGGGACGCGCCGTGTCGCGGTGCCCGGTTGCTTCCCGACGGGCGGTTCGCTGGCGCTAGCGCCAGCCGTGGCCGCGGGGTTGGTGACGACGGACGTGACGATCGTGTCGGTGACGGGCACGTCGGGGGCCGGTAAGAGCCTGAAGCCGCACCTGCTCGGATCCGAGGTCATGGGCAGCACGAGTGCGTACGGCGTGGCCGGCGCGCACCGGCACACCCCGGAGTTCGTGCAGAACCTGAGCGCGGTCGCGGGCCGGAAGGTCACCGTGTCGTTCACGCCGGTGCTGGCTCCGATGCCGCGGGGGATCCTCACGACGGCGAGTGCACCGCTGACCGGCGACGCGGCCGCGGCTCGGCGGGTGTACGAGGCGGCCTACGCCGACGAACCGTTCGTGCAGGTGTTGCCGGAGGGGCAGTGGCCGACGACGTCGGCGACCGTGGGGTCGAACACGGTGCAACTCCAGGTTTCGGTCGACGAGCAGGCGGGCCGGCTGGTGGTCGTGGCGGCGATCGACAATCTGACGAAGGGCACCGCGGGCGGTGCGGTGCAGTCGATGAACATCGCGCTCGGTCTCGACGAGACGACCGGGTTGCCGACGGCGGGGGTCGCGCCGTGACCGCCGACGTACTTGTTCCCGCGGAGGCGGCCGGGGTGACCGCCGACGTACTTGTTCCCGCGGAGGCGGTGGAGCATGCCGCCGACGTATTTGTTCCCGCGGAGGCGGTGGAGCATGCCGCCGACGTACCTGTAGGCGCGGATGCGGCGCAGGGGGCTGCGGCCGCATCGCGAACGTTGGAGGCGACACCATGACGATCACGTCTCCCCAGGGCTTTCGGGCGTCGGGGGTCACGGCGGGGCTGAAGGCGAGTGGCACGTCCGATGTGGCGCTCGTGGTGAACGACGGTCCGTCCGATGTGGCGGCGTGTGTCTACACGTCGAATCGGTGCAAGGCGAATCCGGTGTTGTGGAGTGAGCAGGTTACCGCGGACGGCCGGGCGAAGGCCGTGGTGCTCAACTCCGGTGGTGCGAACTGTTACACGGGGCCGGAGGGATTCCAGACGACGCATGCCAGTGCCGAGCTGGTGGCCGAGCGGTTGGGCATGGGTGCGATCGACGTCGTCGTGTGTTCGACGGGCCTGATCGGTGACCAGCTGGACCGCGACAAGCTTTCGGCGGGTATCGAGCGTGCGGCGGATGCGTTGTCGGCCGGCGGTGGGACCGCGGCTGCCGAGGCGATCATGACGACGGACACGCGAAGCAAGGAGTCGGAGCGTTCCGGCGACGGCTGGACGGTCGGCGGGATGGCGAAGGGTGCGGGCATGCTCGCCCCGGCGCTGGCCACGATGCTGGTGGTGATCACGACCGATGCGCAGCTGGATTCCGCGGTGGCGGACCGCGCGTTGCGGGCGGCGACGCGGGTGACCTTCGATCGCCTCGATTCGGACGGCTGTATGTCCACGAACGACACGGTGTTGCTCATGAGCAGCGGCGCCTCGGGGGTCAAGCCCGACGAGGCGGTGTTCACGGCGCGGCTGACCGAGGTGTGCCACGACCTGGCCCAGCAGTTGCTGTCCGATGCGGAGGGTGCCAATCACGACATCGCCATCGAGGTCGTGAACGCGGCGTCGGAGGACGACGCGGTCGAGGTGGGCCGGTCGGTCGCACGGAGCAACCTGTTCAAGGCGGCGGTGTTCGGGAAGGACCCGAACTGGGGCCGGATCCTCGCGTCGGTCGGGACGACCGGCGCGGTGTTCGAGCCTGGTGAGCTCGACGTGGCGATGAACGGCGTGTGGATCTGCCGCGGCGGCGAGCCGGGGGACTCGCGCGAACTGGTGGACCTGAACGAGCGCGAGGTCAGCGTGACGGTCGACCTGAAGGCGGGGACGGAGTCGGCCACGATCTGGACCAACGATCTGACGCACGCGTACGTGCACGAGAATTCGGCGTATTCGACATGAGTGATCCGGAATCCCTGGTCCCCGCCGACGAGCGCCTGGCCACGGCGTCGGAGAAGGCGGGCGTGCTGATCGAGGCGCTGCCGTGGCTGCAGCGGTTCCACGGCGCGACGGTCGTCGTCAAGTACGGCGGCAACGCGATGGTCGACGACGAGCTCAAGCGCGCGTTCGCCGAGGACATGGTGTTCCTGCGGCTGGCGGGCGTGCACCCGGTCGTGGTGCACGGTGGCGGGCCGCAGATCAGCTCGATGCTGGACCGACTCGGCATCGATGGCGAGTTCAAGGGCGGGTTGCGCGTCACGACGCCGGAGACCATGGACGTGGTGCGGATGGTGTTGGTCGGCCAGGTCAGCAGGGAGCTGGTGGGCCTGATCAACGCGCACGGTCCGTACGCGGTCGGTATCTCGGGGGAGGACGCGCGCCTGTTCACCGCCGAACGGAAACAGGCCACGGTGGACGGCGAGAGTGTTGACATCGGGTTGGTCGGCGAGGTCGCCGGGGTGAATCCGGATGCGGTGCAGGACATCGTCAACGCCGGTCGGATCCCCGTGGTGTCGACGGTCGCCCCGGACGCCGACGGTGTGGTGCACAACGTGAACGCCGACACGGCGGCGGGTGCGCTCGCGGATGCGCTCGGGGCCGAGAAGCTCGTCGTGCTGACCGACGTCGAAGGCCTGTACGCCAACTGGCCGGACCGTTCGTCGCTGATCGACAAGATCGGGGTGAGCCGGCTCGAGGTGATGCTGCCGGAGCTGGCCAGCGGGATGATCCCGAAGATGGAGGCGTGCGTGCGCGCCATCCGCGGTGGTGTCAGCAGCGGGCACGTGATCGACGGCCGGATCCCGCACTCGGTGTTGCTCGAGGTGTTCACCGAACGCGGCATCGGCACGATGGTGTTGCCCGACGGTTCGCAGGAGGGCTTGTAATGTCCAATCAGGACTACCAGCGGCGGTGGCAGGCCGCGATGATGAACAATTACGGCACTCCGCAGCTGTCGCTGGCGCGCGGCGAGGGCGCGGTGGTGTGGGACGCCGACGGCACGCGGTATCTGGATTTCCTCACCGGC
This sequence comes from Prauserella salsuginis, assembly GCF_024648885.1. Taxonomy (GTDB): domain Bacteria; phylum Actinomycetota; class Actinomycetes; order Mycobacteriales; family Pseudonocardiaceae; genus Prauserella; species Prauserella salsuginis. Next base: position 523,157 of record NZ_JANBBF010000012.1, read on the forward strand.
ATCGCGGTGAACGCGCTCGGCCACGCGCACCCGGCTGTGACCGAGGCGGTGACGCGCCAGGTCGGCACGCTCGGCCACACGTCCAACCTCTACATCAACGAGCCTGCGCTGACGCTCGCCGAACGGCTGCTGGAGCTGTCCGGTGCTGCCGGCGGCAAGGCGTTGTTCTGCAACTCGGGCGCCGAGGCGAACGAGACGGCGTTCAAGCTCACCCGGCGTACCGGCCGCACCAAGGTCGTCGCCACCGACGGCGGGTTCCACGGCCGCACGATGGGCGCACTCGCGCTCACCGGCCAGCCGTCCAAACGGGAGCCGTTCGAACCGCTCGTGCCCGGTGTCGAACACATCCCGTACGGCGACGTCGCCGCGCTCGAGGCAGCCATCGACGACGACACCGCGGCGTTCGTCGTCGAGCCGGTGCAGGGCGAGAACGGTGTCGTCGTCCCGCCGGAGGGATACCTGCAGGCGGCACGGGAGATCACGAGAGCCCGAGGTGCGCTGCTCGTGGTCGACGAGGTGCAGACCGGCATCGGCAGGCTCGGCAGCTGGTTCGGGTACCAGCAGGCGGGCATCACGCCGGACATCGTCACCCTCGCGAAAGGCCTCGGCGGCGGACTGCCCCTCGGCGCGTGCCTGGCCTTCGGTGACGCGGCGAGCCTGTTCGAGCCCGGTCAGCACGGGACGACGTTCGGCGGCAACCCGGTGTGTTGCGCCGCGGGCCTGGCCGTGCTGGACACGATTTCCACCGACGGGCTGCTCGATCACGTGGAGACGGTCGGCAAGGATCTCGCCGCCGGTGTCGAGGCGCTCGACCATCCGCTCGTCGCGGGTGTGCGCGGCCGCGGCGTGCTGCTCGGTGTGCAGCTGACCGAAGCGGTCGCGGGCAAGGCCGCGGCAGCTGCCCAGCAAGCCGGTTTCCTCATCAACCCCATCCAGCCGGACGTGATCCGGCTCGCGCCGCCGCTGGTCCTGTCCCGGGATCAGGCCGGTGAGCTCGTGTCGGCGCTGCCGGCCGTGCTGACCTCGGCGCTCGAGGCAAAGGACTGACATGCCACGCCATTTCCTCCGTGACGACGATCTGACACCGGACGAGCAGTCCGCGATCCTCGATCTGGCCGACGAACTGAAGAAGCGGCCGCACGGCGATCAGCTCGCCGGTCCGCGAGCCATCGCGGTGATCTTCGAGAAGAACTCCACGCGCACGCGGTTCTCGTTCGAGGTGGGCATCGCCCAGCTCGGCGGGCATCCGGTCGTCGTCGACGGGCGCAGCATGCAGTTGGGGCGCGAGGAGACGATCGAGGACACCGCGCGGGTGCTGGCCAGCTACGTCGACGCCGTCGTGTGGCGTACGTTCGCCCAGGCGCGCATCGACAAGCTCGCGTCGGTGGCCACGGTGCCGGTGATCAACGCGCTCACCGACGAGTTCCATCCGTGCCAGATCCTCGCCGACCTGCAGACCGTGCGGGAGCGGAAGGGCTCGCTCGCCGGGCTGACCCTGACCTATCTCGGGGACGGCGCCAACAACATGGCCCATTCGCTGCTGCTGGGCGGGGTCACCGCGGGCATGCATGTGCGGGTGGCGGCCCCCGCGGGGTTCCACCCGATGCCGTGGGTGCTGGACGCGGTGCAAAAGCGTGCCGCCGAAACGGGCGGCAGCGCCTCGGTGCTGACCGATCCGCACGCGGCCGTGGACGGTGCCGACGTCGTGACGACCGACTCCTGGACGTCGATGGGCCAGGAGAACGACGGCAAGGACCGGGTCGCCCCGTTCCGGCCGTACCAGGTCAACGGCGATCTGCTCCGCCGCACGGGGAAGGACACGATCGTGCTCCACGACCTGCCCGCGCACCGCGGCTGGGAGATCACCGACGAGGTGATCGACGGCCCGGCGAGCGCGGTGTGGGACGAGGCGGAGAACCGGCTGCACGCCCAGAAGGCGCTGCTGACGTGGTTGATGGACCGTGAGGAGGCTGCGTGAGCGACGATGGCGGAGCTTGCGGAGCCTGGCTCACCAAAGCCGACCGGGTTGGGCCCCTGTTGTGGCACGCTTTCGCGCCACAACAGGGGAGGGTGTCCAGCAGGACACGACGATGACTCATTCCCGAGTGGCGCGGCAGGCCAGGATCACCGAGCTGGTGTCGACCGTGGCGATCCGTAGCCAGACCGAACTGGCGAAGCTGTTGGCGGCCGAAGGCGTCGAGGTGACACAGGCTACGTTGTCGCGGGATCTCGACGAGCTGGGCGCCGTGAAGCTCCGCGGTGCCGACTCCGGCGCACCGGTGTACGTGATCCCGGAGGACGGCAGTCCGGTCAAGGGCGTGCAGGGCGGCACGTCGCGGCTGTCGCGGCTGCTCGGTGAGCTGCTGGTGTCGGCGGAGGGTTCGGCCAACCTCACCGTGGTGCGCACCCCGCCCGGTGCGGCGCAGTTCCTGGCGAGCGCGATCGACAGGGCGGCGCTGGGCGACGTGCTCGGCACCATCGCGGGCGACGACACCGTCATGGTGATCGCCCGCGAACCTGCGGGTGGCCCCGCACTGGCCCGCCTGCTGACCGAGCTGGCCGACCGTCACCCGACCGACCCCGACTGACCCCAGAACGTAAGGAAGCGAAATTGAGCAAGGTTCTCATGTCCCTGCCGAAGGGCGAGCGCGTCGGCATCGCGTTCTCCGGCGGTCTCGACACATCCGTGGCCGCGGCGTGGATGCGTGACAAGGGCGCGGTGCCGTGCACCTACACGGCCGACATCGGGCAGTACGACGAGGACGACATCGACGGCCTGCCCGGCCGCGCGAAGGACTACGGCGCGGAGATCGCCCGCATCGTCGACTGCAAGCGGCAGTTGGTCGACGAGGGGCTGGCCGCGCTGGCCTGCGGTGCGTTCCACCTGCGTTCCGGTGGGCGGGCGTACTTCAACACCACACCGCTCGGCCGCGCGGTCACCGGCACGATGCTGGTCCGTGCGATGCAGGCCGACGGAGTCGACATCTGGGGCGACGGCTCGACGTTCAAGGGCAACGACATCGAGCGGTTCTACCGCTACGGCCTGCTGGCCAACCCGGAGCTGCGCATCTACAAGCCGTGGCTGGACCCGGACTTCGTGCGTGAGCTGGGCGGGCGCCAGGAGATGAGCGAGTGGCTCACCGAGCACGGCCTGCCGTACCGCGATCCGGCGGAGAAGGCCTACTCCACCGACGCCAACATCTGGGGCGCCACGCACGAGGCGAAGACCCTCGAGCACCTCGACGTCTCGCTGGAGACCGTCGACCCGATCATGGGCGTGAAGTTCTGGGATGACGATGTACGGATCCCGGCCGAGGACGTCACGGTGCGGTTCGAGGCGGGCCGGCCGGTGGCGATCAACGGCCGGACCTTCGACGACCCGGTCGCGCTCGTGGTCGAGGCCAACGCCATCGGTGGCCGCCACGGCCTGGGCATGTCCGACCAGATCGAGAACCGGATCATCGAGGCCAAGTCCCGCGGGATCTACGAGGCGCCGGGCATGGCACTGCTGTGGATCACCTACGAGCGGCTGCTCAACGCGATTCACAACGAGGACACGGTCGAGAACTATCACACCGAGGGCCGCAAGCTCGGCAGGTTGCTCTACGAGGGCCGGTGGCTGGACCCGCAGGCGCTGATGATGCGGGAGGCGATTCAGCGATGGATCGCCTCGCTGGTCACCGGCGAGGTGACGTTGCGACTGCGCCGCGGCGAGGACTACACGATCCTGGCCACGGAGGGCGCCAACTTCTCGTATCACCCCGAGCGCCTGTCGATGGAGCGGGTCGAGGGCGCCGCGTTCGGCCCCACCGACCGCATCGGCCAGCTGACCATGCGCAACCTCGACATCGCCGACTCGCGGCACAAGCTCGAGTTCTACGCGCAGCAGCCGCTCGACCAGGGCCAGGTGCTCGTCGAGAACGGCACGCTGTTCGGCGAACTGCCCTCGGGCGGCGCCGACCGCATCACCGACAACCCCGAGGCCTCGAGCGAGACACCCACGCCGCTCGACGAGGCCGCCATGGAGTACGGGACCGACTGATGAACGACAACGTCAAGCTCTGGGGCGGGCGGTTCGCCAGCGGCCCAGCCGACGCCATGGCTGCGCTGTCGGCGTCGACGCACTTCGACTGGGTGCTGGCTCCGTACGACATCGCGGGATCGCGGGCGCACGCCCGGGTGCTGCACCGTGCCGGGCTGCTCAGCTCCGGCGAACTGGAGAGCATGCTCGCGGCGCTGGACACACTCGCCGAGGACGTGGCCTCCGGCGCGTTCACGCCGACGATCGCCGACGAGGACGTGCACACCGCACTGGAACGGGGGCTGCTCGAGCGGGCTGGCGCCGAGCTGGGCGGGAAGCTGCGCGCGGGCCGGTCCCGCAACGACCAGGTGGCGACCCAGTTCCGCATGTGGTTGCGGGACGCCGCCCGGCGCATCGTGACCGGCGCCCTCGACGTCGTCGACGCGCTGGTCGCGCAGGCGCACCGGCATCCGGACGCCGTACTGCCGGGCCGAACGCATCTGCAGCACGCCCAGCCCGTGCTGTTGGCGCACCACCTGCTGGCACACGCGCAGGCGCTGCTGCGGGACGTGAGCAGGCTCCGCGACTGGGATGCCCGCACGGCCGAGTCGCCGTACGGATCGGGTGCGCTCGCGGGGTCGTCGCTCGGTCTCGACCCGGAGGCGGTCGCCGCCGAACTCGGCTTCGACGGCAGCGTCGACAACTCCATCGACGGCACTGCGTCGCGGGACTTCGCCGCGGAGTTCGCGTTCGCCGTCGCGATGCTCGGGGTGAACCTGTCGCGGATCGCCGAAGAGGTCATCCTCTGGAACACCGCGGAGTTCGGCTACGTGACGCTGGACGACGCGTGGGCCACCGGCAGTTCGATCATGCCGCAGAAGAAGAACCCGGACGTCGCCGAGCTCACCCGCGGCAAGTCGGGCAAGCTCATCGGCAATCTGTCGGGCCTGCTGGCGACGCTCAAGGCGCAGCCGCTCGCGTACAACCGCGACCTGCAGGAGGACAAGGAGCCGGTCTTCGACTCGGTGGCGCACCTCGAGCTGCTGCTGCCCGCGCTCGCGGGAATGCTGGGCACGCTGACGTTCCACACCGACCGGATGGCCGCGCTGGCGCCGGCCGGGTTCACGCTCGCCACCGACGTCGCAGAGTGGCTGGTGCGCAAGGGGGTGCCGTTCCGCAGCGCCCACGAGGCGGCGGGCGAGTGCGTCCGGGTGGCCGAAGGACGCGGTGTCGGTCTCGACGACCTGACCGACGACGAGTTGTCGGCGATCCACCAGGAGTTGACGGCGGACGTGCGCGAGGTGCTGACCGTCGCGGGCTCGGTGGCCTCCCGTGACGCCAAGGGCGGGACCGCCCCGGCGAGGGTGGCCGAGCAGCGGGACCGGCTCGTCGAACGTGCCTCCGGGCACCGGGCGTGGGCGGCCACGCCCGCGCGGGCGGACGGGCGGCCGTGACGATGACGCTATCCTGCCCGGCATGATCGACGACGCAGTGCGGGTGGTGAGCCGTGACGACCTCGCCGTCGATCCGGTCGCCTTGGCGCCGTGGCTGCTGGGCTGTGTGCTCGAATCGCGCAGCGACGAGGGCACGGTGCGGGTGCGGCTCGCCGAGGTCGAGGCCTACCGCGGACTCGACGACCCGGCGTCGCACTGCTACCGCGGCCGGACGCCCCGCAACGACGTGATGTGGGGCCCGGCCGGGCATCTGTACGTCTACTTCGTCTACGGCATGCACTTCTGTGCCAATGTCGTGGGACTCACCGACGGCAAGCCGGGCGCCGTGCTCGTGCGGGCCGGTGAGGTGATCGAGGGCCGGGAGCTGGCGCGATCGCGGCGGCCCACCGCCCGCGGTAACGGTGCCGTCGCCAAGGGGCCCGCGGTCCTGACCTCACTGCTGGGGCTCGACGCGGCGCACAACGGCGTCGATCTCACCGACGGGGCGTCGCCGGTGCGGCTGCTTCAGGGCGACGACGTCGCGGCCGAACGCATCCGCACCGGGCCGCGGGTCGGGGTCGCCGCGGCCCAGGACGTGCCGTGGCGGTTCTGGATCGACGGGTCGCCCGCCGTGAGCACCTACCGGCGCGGCGGTCGCGCGCGCCGGTGACCGGGGCCGCAGCGGTCCGCGGCGGCGGGCCGGGGACAATGGGCGCGTGAGTGAGCACATCCTTGACGAGCTGACCTGGCGGGGACTGATCACCCAGTCCACGGACATCGAGACGCTGCGGCGCGATCTCAGCGCCGGCCCCGTGTCCGTCTACACGGGATTCGACCCGACCGCGCCCAGCCTCCACGCCGGGCATCTCGTGCAGATGCTGACCCTGCGCCGCTTCCAGAACGCCGGCTACCGGCCCGTCCTGCTCGCGGGCGGGGGAACCGGCCTGATCGGCGATCCGCGGGACGTGGGGGAGCGCACGCTCAACTCGGAGGAAACCGTCCGCGAATGGGCGCAGCGCCTCCGCGGCCAGCTGGCCCGGTTCGTGGACTTCGACGACCCCGACCTGAAGCCGGTCGAGGTCAACAACCTCGACTGGCTCGGATCCATGTCCCTGCCGACCTTCCTCCGGGACGTGGGCAAGCACTTCTCGATCAACACGATGCTGGCCCGCGACACGGTCAAGCGCAGGCTCGAAGGCGACGGCATGTCGTACACCGAGTTCAGCTACATGCTTCTGCAGGCGCACGACTACCGGGAGCTCTACGAGCGGCACGGGGTCACGCTCCAGGTCGGCGGGTCCGACCAGTGGGGCAACATCGTCGCGGGCGTCGACCTGGTCCGGCGAGTGCACGGTGCGCAGGTCCACGGGTTGACCACGCCGCTGGTCACCGACGCCGACGGCCGCAAGCTCGGCAAGTCCACCGGCGGCGGCAACGTGTGGCTCGACCCGGAACTGACCTCGCCGTACGCCTGGTACCAGTACTTCCTCAACCTGCCGGACGCGAGTGTGTCCGAGTACCTCAAGTTGCTGACCTTCCTCGACCGCGACGAGATCGCCGAACTCGAGACGGCGACGGCGGAGCGGCCCGCCGCCAGGGCGGGGCAGCGGCGGCTGGCGCAGGAGCTGACCGATCTGGTTCACGGGCCGGAGCAGACGGCCCAGGTCGTCGCGGCGAGCCAGGCGCTGTTCGGCCGGGGCGAGTTGGCCGGGCTCGACGAACCGACGTTGCGAGCTGCCCTCGCGGAGGTACCCGTCGGCGAGGTGACGTTGTCCGACGAGCCGACCATTGTGGACGTGCTCGTGGCCACCGGTCTGGTGGAGAGCAAGGGCGCCGCGCGCCGCACCGTCAAGGAGGGCGGGGCGTACGTGAACAACACGAAGATCACCGACGACACGTGGGGCCCTGCGGAGTCCGACGCGCTGCACGGGCAGTGGCTCGTCGTGCGTCGCGGCAAGCGGAACCTGGCCGGACTGCGCCTGCTGGCATGATCAGGTCGCTGACCAGGGGTTTCGCAAAAAGGGACCCCCCTGTTTCAGAGGGTTTCGCGGACGTGTAATGTTCTCTTCGTCGCCAGGGAGACCGGGCAGACGGAAGCCGAAAGGCCAAGTCGGAAGCCCCGGGTTACCAGGCGAGGGGACATGAACCAAGCTCCCACAGACGTGGTAGAGTGGGTGTTCCCAAGTCGGAGCGATCAGCCCAAGACAAGCCGGTAGGTTTGGTGCGGTGCTGACTGCGCCCTGACGATATAACCAACTGCGTGTTGTTTGAGAACTCAACAGTGTGTTTGTGAGCTTTGTTTTGTTGCTTTGTGCCCCTTTTTTGGGGTTTCTTTGAGCTAGCGCAGGGCCATGGTTGATCACGGTTTGTGGTTGGTTGTGGTTGTGTGTTTTTTGCTTGGATTTGATTTTTCAATGCATTGTTGGAGAGTTTGATCCTGGCTCAGGACGAACGCTGGCGGCGTGCTTAACACATGCAAGTCGTACGCTGAAGCCCGCGCTTGCGTGGGTGGATGAGTGGCGAACGGGTGAGTAACACGTGGGTAATCTGCCTTGTACTCTGGGATAAGCCCGG
>NZ_JANBBF010000013.1 GCF_024648885.1 Prauserella salsuginis
GTTCTACCGCCGGCTCGCCGAGGCCATTGCCGGCACGGGCGAGGTGCCGGTCGACCCGCATGAGGCGGTCGAGGTCCTCGAACTCGTCGAACGCGCCCACAGCCACCCGACCCGGCGCTGAAGCGATCGCAGAGAGAAGAAGGTGGATATCTCCATGCCCACAGGCAACGCACCCGCCGAACGGGTCGTCGTGCTCGGTGGCGGCATCATCGGTGTCTCGACGGCCACGCACCTGCGCCGCCGCGGCGTCCCGACGGTGCTGGTGACCGAGGACGAGCTCGCGAGCGGTGCTTCGGGCCGATCGCTGTCATGGCTGAACTCTGCGGGGAGCCGGTCGGCGCCGTACCACGCGCTGCGCGTCGCCGGGATCGATCGGTACCGCACGCTCTTCGCCGCCGATCCCACCCGTGACTGGTTGCGGTTCGACGGCGGTCTCTGCTGGAAGCCGTCACCGGACGAGGCCCACGGGCGGCATCAGGCCGAACTGCGCCACGGCTACGAATCGCACCTGCTCACTCCCGACGAGGCCGCGCGCACGGTGCCCGGCGTGGATCCGCAAGCCGTCAGCGGGCCCGCCGTGCACAACCCCGGTGAGGGCTGGGTATCGCTCCCGCACCTGATCGAGAGTCTCGCCACCGAGTTCGTCGACGCGGGCGGTGAGCTCGTCACCGGCGCAGGCCGGTCGAGCGTGCGGACGGCGGGTGGCAGGACCGCCGGCGTCCGCACCGCGGACGGCAGGGACGTCGACGGCGACACGGTCGTCGTGGCGTGCGGCGCGCAGACCCCGGAGGTCGCCGCGGAGCTGGGTGCGACCGTGCCCGGCGCCTCGCCGCCGGCGATGCTCGTGGTGACCGAACCGGCTCCCGTGCCGTTGCCGGCGGTGCTCAACACGCCGCGGGTGGCCGTGCGCCCGAACCCCGGCGGGACGTTCGCGCTCGACCACGACTGGTACACCGACCGCATCGCGATCTCCGCGGCGGGCGAGTACACGGTCGACGAGGCGGTCGTGAAGGAGCTCGTCGCCGAGGCGGCCAACGTGCTCGCGGGCGACACCGGGTTGACCGCGGCCTCGTGGAAGCTCGGTCCCAAACCGATCCCCGGCGACGGGGAGCCCGTGTTCGGACGACTCTCCGAGACGCCGGGCTGCTACGTCGCCTTCACTCATTCCGGAGCCACACTCGGCCTCATCGCGGGCGAACTGATCGCCCACGAGCTCGGCACCGGCTCCGATCACCCGATGCTCGCCCCGTTCCGCCCGGAGCGGTTTCAGCGCTGAACACCGCCGCCCGCACCCGCACTCATGGGTGCGGGCCCGAGCCCGGAGGAGACCACCGTGACCGTCGACGATCCGCAGCGGACCGCCCCCGCACCGCAGCCGAAAGGGGGTGAACGCGCCCGCAAGAAGGTGCTGGTGTCGGCCATGCTCGGCAACGTCGTCGAGTACTACGACTTCAGTCTGTACGGAACACTGGCCGTCATCATCTCCAGACAGTTCTTCCCGGAGAGCGACGCAGCGGTGGGACTGCTGTCGACATATGCGGGTGTCGTGCTCGCCTACGCGCTGCGTCCGCTCGCGGGCATGGTGCTCGGGCCGGTCGGCGACCTGAAGGGACGCCGGTTCGTCCTGATCCTCACCCTCGCAGTGATGAGCATCGGCACCGCGGGCATCGGCCTCATGCCGACCTACGCGGCGATCGGCATCTTCGCGCCGATCCTCATTCTGCTGTGCCGGGTGTTGCAGGCCATCGGTGCGAGCGTGGAGTACACGACGGCGGCCAACTTCATCTTCGAACACGACCGCGGGGATCGACGCAACTTCCTCGCCGGGCTGAGCGTCGCATCCACCTCCGTCGGACCCTTGCTGTCCACATTGGCCTGTTACCTCGCGATCTCCGCGATGCCGGAAGAGGCGTTCAACTCGTGGGGCTGGCGGATCCCGTTCCTGCTGTCGATCCCGATGGCCCTGATCGGCATCTACATCCGCAGGCACGTCGAGGAAACGCCCGAGTTCAAGGAGGTCGCCGAGGCCGCCAAGCGGAGCAAGGTCAAGCAGACACCGTTCCGCACCGCGGTGCGGTACCACTGGCGGGAGATGCTGAAGGCGATCGGCCTCGGTGCGGGCCAGCGGGTCGGCTCGTTCGTCATCCAGGCCTACTTCGTCACCGCGATGGTCAGTGCCGGCTTCGCCGCGTCGAACGCCCTGCTCGCGTCACTGCTCACCTACGCGATCGGGCCGATCCCGGCCATCTGGGGCGGCAAGGTCGCCGACCGCTACGGCGCGAAGCTGCCGCTCGTGGTCGGATACGGCCTGTTCGTGGTGCTGACCGTGCCGACGTTCGTCGCGATCGGTTCGGGTTCCCTCGGGCTCGCGATCGTCGCCGTCGTGGCGTTCACGTTCATCAACAACTTCGTCGGCGCGCCGTTGACGACCGCGTACGTGATGAGCTTCCCGCCGGAAGTGCGTTCGAGTGCCTCGGCACTGAACTACAACATCGGCACGACGATGCTCGGGTCGACGGCCGGGCTGGTCGCGGTGTGGCTGTTCGACCTCACCGGAACGAACACCGCCTTCGGCTGGTACATGACGGCGATCTGTGTCGTGTCGGTGCTCGTGTCGCTGTTCGCCATGCCGGCGGCCGTCGACGAACAACGACGTACCGAGGTGCGGAGCGCGTGATGGATCGCGCCACCGTGGCCGAACTGGGCCTGCGCGCCCGGTTCGGCAGGAAGGAACCCGTCGAGGGCCGCCGCGGCATCGTCGTCACCTCGCATCCGCTCGCCGTCCGCGCGGGAACGGACGTGCTGAAGGAGGGCGGCAACGCATGCGATGCGGCGTTGGCGGCCGCCGCGGCCCAACTGGTCGTCGAACCGCATATGACCGCGGTGACGGGCGGGTTGTCGATGCTGTATCACGACGCGGCATCGGCCACGTCGTCGTATCTCAACGGCAACGTCGCGGCGCCGCTGACCCGGCTGGCCGGTTTCGGCGGTGCCGACCTGAGCACCGGCCGCGGCGTCCCCGTGCCCGGCTGGTGGCCCGCGTTCCGCGCCGCTCATGCCCGGTTCGGCACGGGGACCCGGAACCGGCTGCTGGCACCCGCCGTCCAGCTGGCGCACGACGGCTTCCCCGTTCATCCGTACCTGTTCGGCGAGCTGTACGCGCATCGAGCCGAGCTGGGCGCGCATCCGCAGGCGCGGGAGGCTTACCTGCCCGGCGGCAGTCTCGTGGCACCAGGGGACACGCTGCGGCAGGAACGCCTCGGCCGCACGCTGCAGCGGCTGCGCGACGAGGACCTCGACTACTACCTCGGCGACTTCGCCCGCGCCTTCTCCTCCGAATGCGTCCGTGGCGGGGGCGTCATCACCCCGGACGACTTCCACGCCTACGAACCGGGCTGGTACGAACCGGTGCGTGGCAGCTATCGCGGTGTGGAGGTGGTGGCGTCGGCCCCGCCCGACGACGGTGGCGCTCAGCTGGTCGATGCGCTGCACCGGCTGGAGACCTGTGACGTGCCGTCGATGGGGCCCGCGACGGAATCGGCCGACACGCTGGAACTGCTCGCCCGCGTGCACAACGACGTCTACTACGCGCCGGCGCGGACCGGGGAGGAACCAGCCCCGGCGGGAGGGCCGCGGCACGGCCGGATGCCCTCACCGGGAACCATCCACGTGACCGTGGTGGACGAGCGGCGCAACATCGCGTCGATCACGCATTCGCACATGGCCTCACCGTGGGTGAACGGCCTGTTCGCCGAGGGAACGCAGCTGTCCGGCGGCGGGTCGTTCTTCCAGCGTGGAATGCCCGAGCCCGGCCGGCGAGCCCGGGTCTACCTCGCGCCGAACCTGCTGCTCTCCGCCGGGCGGCCGGTGCTCGCGTCCGGTTCGCCGTCCGTCTCGCTCGTGGCGTGCCTACTGCAGAACCTCGTGCACCTGGTCGATTTCGGCCTGCCCATCGAGGAGGTCGTCGCGATGCCGCGATTCGGTGCCCGCCCGCACGAGCCCGAGCACGGATGGCTGCCCGGCGTCACGCTCGAACACGGATTCCCCGCCGACGTCGACACCGAGTTCCGCCGCCGATGGGCCGCCAGCGGGGGATGGCTGTCGGACCTCGGGCCGTGGCATTCGCTCACGGGCAACTTCGAGGGCGTCACGCTCGATGCGGGGTCCGGCCTGTTGCGGTCGTGCGCCGATCCGAGGAGGAACGGGGCCGCCGAGGCGTACTGAGCCCGTCGACGGGAGGGTCGGCGCCCGCGGATCAGGGCGGCTCGGCAGGGGCGAGGGGCTCCCGGGGCCGGCACCTGGACAATGGCCTCGTGGTGGAAACGAGCCTCTGGATGCAGAAGGTGGCCGAGAACCCGGGCCACTCCGACTGGTACGTCGAGCGGATGCGCGGCCTCGCGCGCGCAGGCGAGGACCTCGCGGGTGAGGCGCGGCTCGTGGACACCATGGCCCCGCGCGGCGCGCGCATCCTCGACGCCGGATGCGGCCCAGGACGCGTCGGCGCTGCGCTCGCAGCGGCGGGTCACGACGTCGTCGGCGTGGACGTCGACTCGACCCTGATCGCCGCAGCCGAGCAGGACCATCCCGGGCCGCAGTGGCTGGTCGGCGACCTGGCGGAACTCGACCTGCCCGCCAGGGGAATCACGACGCCGTTCGACGTGATCGTGTGCGCGGGGAACGTGATGCCGTTCCTCGCACCCAGCACCCGTGCCACCGTCCTGCAGCGGTTCCGCGAGCATGTCGCCTCCGAGGGCAGGGTCGCCGTGGGCTTCGGAACCGACCGCGGATACACGGCCGACGACTTCTTCACCGACTCCGCCGAAGCGGGATTCGACACCGAGCTTGCGCTGTCCACATGGGATCTGAGGCCGTTCTCCCCGGAGTCAGAGTTCCTCGTCGCCGTCCTGAGCCCCCGCTCGACCACCACGTGACCGTTCGCCGCCGTCGGCCGCGAACCGCAGGCCCGCGCCGGCCAGCCGTGGCCGCGTGTCGTTCGACCGGCGGTCCGCCATCGTTCACCGGCCCCCGGATGGTCTCGGATCCTTCGTAGGTGTCGCCCGACTTGTCCGATTTGTAGCGTGACGAGGGTTACCGGCTACGGAAGGGCAGCGACATGTGTGAGCAGTGTGGAGTGCCGGACGACAGACCGGACGGCGAATCCGACGAGCGGCGGGGCGTATCGCGGCGGGCGATGCTGTCCGGCGCGGCGGTGGGAGCCGGGGCACTGGCCTTCGGGTTGATGAGCGCGACCGGTACGGCGTCGGCGGCATCGCTCAAGAACGGCGCCTGGCGCAACCCCGCACAGGGTTACTTCCCGACAGGCGGGCATTTCGGGGCCGACCGCGGCGGCGTGCCCCACGCCGGTCAGGACGTCACCAACTCGACGGGTACGGCCGTGTACGCCGCCGCGGGCGGCAGTGCCTACCGCGTCGGCTGGGGCGTGCTCTCCGGCCGCACCGGCAACGGGATCATCCTCTTCCACGGCAACAGCACCTACACCTACTACGGCCACCTGAGCCGGTTCCGCGTCAGTGAGGGCTCCTCGGTGTCGGCCGGCGAATGGATCGGCGACATGGGCACGACCGGCAATGTGACCGGTCCTCACCTGCACTTCGAAACCCACCGCGGCGGCCTGAACGGCGTCGTCGACCCGGTGTCGTTCATGCGCGCGCGTGGCGTGGACCTCGGCGGCGGCTGGCCGGCCATCGATCCCGGCGCGTCCGGCGACGTCGTCAAGGTGATCCAGTACCTGATTCGCCACCGCGGCACCTCCCTGGTGATCGACGGCGACTACGGTCCGGTGTCGGTCTCCGCGGTGAAGTCGTTCCAGTCGTCGAAGGGGCTGTACGTCGACGGGCAGGTCGGCCCGAAGACGTGGGCGAAGCTCGTGGCGACCGCGCGTTCCGGTTCGGACGGCAACCACGTGAAGGCAGCCCAGACGGCGCTCAACATCCGCAGCGCGGGCCTGCGCATCGACGGTGACTACGGCTCGGTGACGGTATCGGCGATCCGTTCGTTCCAGAGCGTCAACCGCCTCTACGTCGACGGCGTGTGCGGGCCGGTGACCTGGCAGGCCCTCGTCGGCTGAACCGCCGGTACGTGCCCTTCGCAGTGGCGGACGGCCGCGGCGACGCCCAGGCGGAGTTCCGTGCCTCGGTGTGGAACTCCGCCCGGGCGTGACGGCGAGGTCCACATGCGCGGCGGAGCCTGGGCGGGAAAGGGTGCGGACCCGCTGTTGCCGTCGGCAGCAGCCACCCGGAATGCCTCAGGGTGACGAGCTCGCTGCGCCGTGGGTATTGCCCGGGGTCAGTTCGTACTGCACAGGGTGGGCCGGTGCGGACGTCGTCAGAGGCTCACTCCGAAGACGAGCGGCACGAGCGTCACCATCGTGAGCATGATCAGGGCCATGCCTGCGAGGTTGATCAAGACGCCGGCCCGGATCATGTGCTTGATCGGCAGCTCTCCCGTGGCGAACGCGACCGCGTTGGACGGCGTGGCGACCGGCAACATGAACGCGCAGGACACGGCCATCGCCACCGCGATGGTCATCAGCAGCGGGTCCATGCCGACGCCGACGGCGACCGATCCCATGATCGGGAAGAAGGCGGCGGCGGTGGCGGTGTTGCTGGTCAGCTCGGTCAACAGGATGACCGTGACGACGGCGATCAGCAGGAGCACCACCGGGGGCACCGGCACGCCGGCCACCTGCTGGCCGAGCCATTCGCTGAATCCGGTTTCGGAGAACGCCGCCGACAGGCTGAGACCACCGCCGAAGAGCAGCAGTACGCCCCACGGGACCTCGCTCGTCGCGCTCCACTCCAGCAACGGTCCGTTGTGCCGCCGCCCGGCGGGGATCAGGAAGAGTGCGATCGCCGCCGCCATGGCGACGACGGTGTCGGAGATGCTGCCCAGCCAGGTCCACGACGCCAGCAGGGGAAGTTCGGCCAAGGTGGGCACCACGACCCAGCAGCAGGCCGCCGCCGCGAACACGAGCAACACACTGCGTTCCGGGCCGCTCAGCGGACCCAGCTTGTCCAATTCGGACCGGATCAGCCCACGCCCGCCCGGGATCTCGTCCAGTTCCGAGCGGAAGACCAGCTTGGTGAGCACCAGCCACGCCACACCGAGCAACACGGCGCCGAACGGCACCCCGACCAGCATCCACTGTCCGAAGCCGAGGTCGAAACCGTGGGTCGCGGCGAGGTAAGCCTTCATGAGCGCCATCGGAGGCTGGCCGATCGGAGTCGCCATCGAACCGATGGTGACGGCGTAGGCGACGCCGAGCAGCATCGCCGAACCGAGTTTCCCGGTTGCGGCGCGCTCGTCGAGGCTCGACACCAGCTGCAAAATGGACAGTCCGATCGGCACCATGATCACGGCCGTCGCGGTGTTGCTGACCCACATCGAGATGAATGCGCTCGCCACCATCAGCCCGAACACCAGCCGTGACGGTCTGGTTCCCATCAGCAGAACGGTGCGCAGTGCTATCCGCCGGTGCAGGTTCCAGCGCTGGGTGGCGAGGCCGAGCAGGACGCCGCCCAGCACCAGGAAGATCACGGGGTTGGCGTACGGAGCGGCCGCTGCGTCCGTTTCCAGGACACCCAGTGTGGGAAACAGCACCAGCGGCAGGAGAGCGGTGACGGGGATCGGCACCGCCTCGGTCATCCACCACGTGGCCATCAGCACGCCGACTCCGGCGGCGGCGCGAGCCGGCGCCGCCAGATCGGCGGGCAACAGCAGATAGCAGGCGATACCCAGTATCGGGCCTGCGGCCAGCGCCACCTTCTTGGTGGTCGAGAGCGTGTGCACCGAACGGTCGTCGGTGCGTTCCTGGCCAACGGTCATGGGCGGTTCCTCGGTCGCGGGCAGGGTCCTCGCCGACCCTGTCGTCCGGGAAACGCTAAGCGTGGTCAAATATCGACACAAATACTAATTCTGTGCTCATTGAGACATTTCGACGATCAATGCCAGAACCGCCCGGCGCAGGCTCCGCCCCGGGCGAGGCGGCGATATCCGCATGCGCGGCGGAGTCCGTGCGTGACAAGGTGTGGACATGACGTCCGGTCCGGTCAGTGTCCCGCTCGCCGACGAGCTCGTCCTCGGGGCTCTCGAACTCGAACGCACCGAACGCGGCGTGCTGCCGCACCGGTTGCCCTCGTGGGCGCGCGGGCAGTGTTTCGACGGCCAGGGTGAGGGTGCTCAGTTGGCCCAGGCTGAGGTTCAGCCCGCCGGGGTGCGCCTCGCGTTGCGCACCTCCGCGACCTCGATCGAGCTCGACGTCCTCCGCACTCGCAAGGTCATCCGCGGGGTCCCGTCCCGGCCCGACGGGGTCTACGACCTGCTCGTCGACGGGGAGCTCACCGAGCAGGCCACCGCGCCCGGCGGCGACGTCATCCAGGTCGACATGACGACCGGCCAGTCGCACGTCGAACGAGGCAACGTCGGCACCCTCGCGTTCACCGGCCTGCCCGCGGGCGTGAAGGACGTCGAGCTGTGGCTGCCGCACAACGAACAGGCCGAGCTCGTCGACCTGCGCACCGACGCGCCCGTCGAACCGGTGCCCCGCGCAGGCCGCCGCGTGTGGTTGCACCACGGCAGCTCGATCAGCCAGGGATCGAACGCCGCGAGCGCGTCCGCCACCTGGGCGGCGCTGGCCGCCGCGTCCGGCGGAGTCGACCTGATCAACCTCGGCTACAGCGGCGCCATGATGCTCGACCCGTTCGCCGCCCGCGTCGTCCGCGACACGCCTGCCGACCTGATCAGCCTCGAGATCGGCATCAATCTCGTCAACGCCGACGCCATGCGCACACGCGCGTTCACCCCGGCCGTCCACGGTTTCCTCGACACCGTCCGCGACGGTCACCCGGCGAAGCCGCTGGTGGTCGTCTCGCCGCTGTACTGTCCGATCCACGAGGACACGCCGGGTCCCGGCACGTTCGACGTGGAGGCGTTGCGCGAGGGCCGGATCCGGTTCGCGGCCACCGGCGATCCCAGTGACGTCAAGGCGGGGCGGCTGACGTTGACGGTCGTCCGCGACGCGCTGCGACGGATCGTCGAGCAACGGGCGGCTCACGACCCGAATCTGTTCTATGTGGACGGTCTCGACCTGTACGGGCCGGACGACCACGACGAACTGCCGCTTTCCGACGCGCTCCACCCCGACGGCGAGGCACACCACCGCATCGGACAGCGGTTCGCGAAGCACCTCGCCACGGCGTGACCGGGACGCGGCTACCCGCCGCCGGTCACAGGTCGATGTACATGATGTGCAGGCCCACTCGGCCCTGCACCGGGTGATCGAACCCGCCGGGCACCGTGCCGATGATGCGGAACCCCAGCCGCTCGTACAGCTTCACCGCCGACGTGTTGGTCTCGACGACCGCGTTGAACTGCATCCCCGCGTAACCGTCCGCGCGGGCGCGGTCCAGCGCATAACGCACGAGCGCCTCGCCGACACCCTTGCCGCGCGCGGCGCTCGACACCATGAAACTCGCGTTCACGATGTGGCTTCCGCGTGCCGGGCGGACCGGGCTCATGTGCGCGGTGCCGAGGATGCCGGTGTCGTCGACCGCCACGACGGTGTGCTGGCCCGCCACCCAGAACTCGTACGCCTGCTCCGATGTCAGATCGGGCTCGACGGCGTAGGTGTCCTCTGCCTTGATGACCTCCTGGACGATCGGCCACACGGTGTCCCAGTCGGCATCGGTGAACTCGCGAATCTGCACGTGGGCAACGCTACCCGGGAACGAGCCGGCGCTGCCTCGTGATGTTCGGAGCCCCACGCGTCACCTGCACGCGAGCCGTGAAACTGCGCCGCGGCGTGACCTGTTCGACACTGAGCGTGCAGGCGGATCTTGGTGGGAGGGCGAGCGTGCGCACGATCCGATCGAAGGGCCCGCGTAGAAGCGCGGCGCTGCTGCTGGCAGTGGCTCTGACGGCGTTGACGATGACAGGTACGGCGCAGGCGGAGACGCTCGGCGGGTTCGAGATCGACGGCAATCTCACCGCGGGCGACGACGGAGCGGACGGCGACGACTGGGCGAACGTCGTCAGTGGGCCGGCAGCCGCTGACCCGTTGGCCAGCCCGGACGACATCCACTTCGGAGGCGGCACCGAGGAGGAGGACCCGCAGACGTGGGTACCGGCCCAGGGAGCGGTCGAACCGGCATCCGACGACATCGGGAACGTCTACCTGCACAGCCGGCTCGTGGACGGATCGCAATGGGGTTTCTTCGGGTTCGAACGCTCCGCTTCGCAGGGTTCGACGACGTTCCGGATCGAACTGAACCAGCAACCCAACACGACCAACGCTCAGGGCATGTCGGTGCCGCAACGCACGGCGGGTGACTACCTTCTCGTGTTGGAACAGCATTCGAGCACGCAAGGCGTCGAGGTCGACACCCTGTATCAATGGGACGGCGCGAGCTGGACGGATCTCGGGCCACCACCCGCAGGCTCGATCGTCGGCAGCAGCAACAACGACGCGCCGGTGCAGGACCCGTTCGACGGCAGTACCTATGAACGATTCGCGTTCGCCGAGGTCGCCGTCGATCTGAGTGCGCTGTACGGCGCAGCCGGCGCGTGCCCCGGTATTCCGCTCACCACGATCAACGTCCGGTCCGCAGCCGGGACGGCGATGACGTCGCACCTGAAGGACTACGTGTCCCCACTCCAGGCCGATGTGCCCGACGGTTGCGGCGCGTTGCGGATCGACAAGCACGACACCACCGCCGACGGGCCGCTCCTGCCGGGTGCGGAGTTCGTCGTGGAGCCCAATCCCATCGCGGGTGCGGAGGAGCCGGATCTGCAGGTGACCGATGGCGGGCCACAGGACCCGGACGGGACCGCGGACGGCGTCGTCGAGTTCGACGCGGTCGAACCCGGCGTGTACACGGTCACCGAGGTGCAGGCTCCGCCGGGCTACGCCCCGGCTCCCGAGCCCACGGAGGCAACGGTCACGGCCGGTGACACGGCGGTCGTCGACGTCGTCGACCAGCGACTTCCCGGTGAGATCACCCTGAGCAAGCGGGACGAGTCCACCGGCGAACCGCTCGACGGCGGGACGTTCCAGCTCTGGCTGGACGACGGCGACGGTGAGCTCGACCCCGCCACCGACACGGCCGTCGGAGCGCCGACGGGAACGACCGACGGCACGTACACGTGGTCGGATCTGGAATGGGGCGACTATCTCATCGAGGAGACGGCCGCACCGGACGGCTACACGGCCGCCGACCCCGGATCGGTGGAGGTCTCGGCCGACTCGTTGTCGGTCGAGGTCGTCATGGAGAACTCGCCGACCGAGCCCGGCCCGACCCCGGATCCCACCCCGGATCCCACCCCGGATCCCACCCCGGATCCGACGCCCGATCCGACCCCGGACCCGACGACGGGGCCGGACAACGGGGGCGGCGGCTTCGATCACGGTCCCAGCGGAGGCGCCGGACCGCCGGAGCCGCCCCTCGACCAGGGAGCACAGAACGTATCGAGTGACGAATCCGGTCCGTCGTCGTTGGCCGAGACGGGTGGCGCCCATCCGCAACTCGCGGGAGTCGGCCTGGTGTTCGTGGCGCTCGGCGGCCTCCTCGTCGCAGCCGCGCGTCGGCGGCAACCCTGAGGACCTCGGCCGCTGACCCGACGTGGCGACGGCCGCCCTGTAGGAGACACCGCACGTGGCCCCTCGCCCCGGTAGGCCACGGGCGGCACAATCGTGGACATGACCACGCCGAGCCCGTACGTCGTCACCGCGCAGCGGACGGTGGCCGCCGACGCCGAGCGGATCTTCGACCTCATCGCCGACCCGTCGCTCCAGCCTCGCTGGGACGGCAACGACAACCTCGCCGAGGCGCCCGCCGGGCAGCGGGTGCGCGAGGTGGGCGAGGTGTTCATCATGACGCTGACGAACGGTGGCATCCGTGAGAACCGGGTGGTCGAGTTCGCGGAGGGGCGGCGGATCGCGTGGCTGCCGTCCGACCCCGGTGACGCGCCGCCGGGGCACCTGTGGCGGTGGGAACTCGAACCGGTCGACGCCACTTCCACGCTGGTCACCCACACCTACGACTGGTCGCAGCTCACCGACGAGAACCGGCTCGCGCGGGCGAGCGCCACGACCAGCGCCGAGCTGCAGGCCTCCGTCGACCGCCTCGCCCGGCTCGCCGAGTCGTGATGCGGTGCGTCGGGGCCCGATCACGGCCCTGACGACGGGTGTCGCGGCAGGACGCGACAGCGGTGTACCGGACTGTCCCGGGCCGCCGGGTTCAGGCCACGGATTCGTCGGCGGCCCTGCGGACGTGGAGGCCGGGGTTCGCCTCGTCGATTCCCCAGCTGCCGATCCACAGTGGAGTGATGCGGATGACCTCGGGGCTCATCACGCCCACCGGCGGTTCCGTGTTCTCGATGGCTTCGGCCGTGCCGCGGATCTCCACGCCTCGCACCCGCCACGGATCCACCGACGCGAGGTCGTCCACCACCAGGCAGACGTACGGATTGCCGCGGACGTTCCGGAACTTTGCGGGTCTCGGCCAGGTTGTAGCCGCCGATGTCGATCGTGTTCGCGCTCCGGTCGAGCCAGTAGCCCACCGGGCTGTTCTGCGGCGCGCCGTGGGAGTCGACGGTCGCCAGCCTCCCGATGCGCTGCGAGCGGAGGTAGTCCACTTCGGTCGTGGTCAAGGTGAGTGTCATGGACCGAACGTAGAACCTTCACCAAGGTAGAGGTCAACCGCTGGATCGTCTCGGCAGGCGCGCGTGCAGCAGATGGCCGACCATGGAGCGCAGCAGTACGAACAGCGGCGGCGCCCGACCCGGAGGTGTCGTCGCAGGTGGAAGGACGATCCCGTGGCCGACACGAAGAATACCGGCGCCACGAACGCCGAGGCCGGCGCCGCGACCGTGGCCTTCCTCGGCGCAGGTGGACTGATGGGCCTGCCGATGGCGCGCAACCTCGCCCAGGCGGGCTTCGCGGTGCGCGCATGGAACCGCTCGCGGGAGAAGGCGGAGTCGTTGTCCGCCGACGGTGTGGTCGTGACCGACGACGTGACCACCGCGCTGACCGGTGCCGACGTGGTCGTGACGATGCTCGCCGACACCGGCGCGATCATCGAGTCGCTGGGCGACGAGTTGGACTCCCTGGCAGCCGACGCGGTGTGGCTGCAGACCAGCACGGTCGGCGTCGACGGCACCCAGCGACTCGCCGAGCTGGCCGCGGCGCACGACGTGGCGTTCGTCGACGCCCCCGTGCTCGGGACCAAGGCGCCCGCGGAGCGCGGCGACCTCGTCGTGCTCGCCTCGGGCCCCGAGGACGTCCGCGAACGGGCCGGCGCCGTGTTCGACGCGGTCGGCAAGAAGACGATCTGGGTCGGCGAGGCCGGCGCGGGCAGCAGGCTCAAGCTGGTCGCCAACGCGTGGGTGATGTCGCTGGTCGAAGCGACCGCCGAGACGGTCGCGCTCGCCGAAGGCCTCGACGTCGACCCGCAGCAGTTCCTCGACGCCGTCGCAGGCGGCCCGCTCGACCTGCCCTACCTGCAGGCGAAAGGCGCGATGATGATCGCCCGCGACTTCGAGCCGTCGATGAAGCTCGCCCTGGCGGCCAAGGACGCCCGGCTCATCGACGCCGCCGCCGACGAGGCCGGACTCGACCTGCCGATGTTGCGCACCATCCGGCACCGCTTCGGCGAGGGCGTCGCCGACCACGGCGACGAGGACATGGCCGCCACCTACCTCACCAGTAGCCCGGCCGACGGCTGACACGGCTGACACGGCGGCTCGGTGATCACGGCTCGACGGCTACAACACGACGGCTCGGTGATCATGACTCGACGGCCACGACTTGGCGGCTACAACGCGACGGCCATGACTCGGCGGTCACGGCTAGGGGTCACGGCTCGACCCAGCCCGCACGGCCGAGGATGTCCCAGATGACCGGGCCTTTCGCCTCGGCGTAGTAATTCATGTCGTCCCACTCGCGGGTGGCCAGTTCCCGCTTGACGGCGGCGTAGCGGTCGCGGTCGTCCGGGTGGCTGCGCAGGTGGTCGCGCAGCACCAGGTAACGGCGGGTTTCGACGTCGTCGGGCGCATAACAGTGCAGGTTCACCGGCTCGTCCGGGTCGCCGGCCCGTAGGGCGCGGTGTCCCGGCTCGGTGACCCGCAGCTCGTACCCCGCGGCCTCCAGGTCGGGCAGATAGGCGGGTTCGTCGTCCGGGTCGTCGATGCCGACCACGATGTCGACCACCGGCTTGGCCGCGAGCCCGGGCACGGATGTCGACCCGATGTGCTCGACCAGCCGCGCCCGCTCACCCAGGATCTCGCGCACCTCGGCGGCCCTGCGAGCGAACCGCCGCGGCCAGTCCGGGTCGTAGTCGACGATCTCCACGCGGGTCGGCGTCGGCCCGTGGACCAGCATCGCGGCCAGCCTCTCCGCGTCGAGTGATTCGCGCGCCATACGCTCACGCTAGTTCGGTGCCCGGCCGCGGGCCCAGGGGCAGACGGCTACCTCCGTCGAACCCGCCCGCGTGGAGCAACCCCGGACGGGAGCATCCGCGGACGGAGCAGCGGTGGGCCGGCACCGCCGCTCCGGACCGTCAGGGCAGGGCTGCGACGCCGGCCTCGGCGACCTCCGTGTCCTGCTCGACACTGCCCGCGCTCACGCCGATCGCGCCGATGACCTCGCCGTCGCGCTTCAGCGGGATGCCGCCGCCGAAGATCACCAGGCCGCCGTTGGTCACCTCGACGCCGTACAGCGGTGCGCCCGGCTGTGCGGCCTCGCCGAGTTGCGCGGTCGTCATCTTCAGCAGCGCCGACGTGCGCGCCTTGCGGGTCGCGATGTCGATGCTCGCCAGGATCGCGCCGTCCTGCCTGGCGAACGTCACCAGGTGCGCCCCGGCGTCGACGACGGCGACGTTCATCGGTTGGCCGATCTCCTCGGCCTTGGCCAGGGCGGCCTCGAGCACGGCCTTGGCGTCCGCGAGTGTCAGTGGTGCGGCCACGGTTCCTCCATCCGTTCGGGGGCGTCCTTCAACGGCAGCCCGACGACGAGGCGGGCCGCGTTGTGCCCGCACCATCGGGCGCGGGCGGTATCTGTGGTGACGACGGGACGGTCGGCGGGGCGTTTCGCGTGGTGCACGCACACGCGGCCCTCGGCGTCGATGCCGACGCCCACGTCCAGCGGGGACTCCCGGGCTGCGGCGTGCGCCAGCTCGACCGCCGTGGCCGCCGACCCTGGGTCGCCGTCGGTGAGGCGCACCGGCACACCCTCCTCCTCGAGCCCGGCCAGCAGCTCACGCACGCCGCGCTCGCAGGCGCAGTGGGCGACGACGGCCGGTGGTGACCGGCGGTCCCGCTGGCCGCGGCGGTCGACGACGCCGCTCATCGGGCGCGTCCCGCGTGGTCGTCGACCAGGCCGGTCGCGACGGCGTTGCGCGGCCCTTCGCGGCCGCGCACGTTGCCCGTGCCGCACACGATCCCGGCGCCCGCCACCGCCTCGGCGATCATGTCCGGGATCTCGAAGTCCAACGCCGAACCGCCGAGCACCACCACGAACCCGATCTCCCGCAGGTTCCCGCCCGGTGCGACCCGTTCCAGCGCACGCAGAGCGTTGACGACGAACACCTTGTGCTTGGCCGACCTGCGCACCTGACGGACCTTCTCCAGTGAGTGCCGCGTCGGCACGGGCCGCATGCCCTCCTCGCCGAGCACGACCACGCGTGCGAACGCCTCGGAGGGCAGCGGTTCGTCGAAGAAGCGCGCCGTGCCGTCCTCCATGCGCACGTGGAAGAAGCTCTCGGCCTTCGCGAGCGGGTTCTTCTTGATGTCCTCGGCGACCTCGCGGTTGTCGAGTCCGAGCTCGGAGTCGATCAGCTTCGTCACCAGGTCGCCGGCGCCCGCCAGATGGACCGAGCGGACCTCGCCGTCGCCCGTGGCGAGCGCGGCGTCGGTGGAGCCGCCGCCGAGGTCGAGCACCGCCAGCGGCCGCTCGGTGCCAGGGGTGGTCAGCGCACCCAGCACGGCCATGTCGGCCTCGACCCCGCCGACCAGCACGGCCACGCCGAGCGCCGAGCGCAGCTGCTCGGCGAGCACCTCCATCGGAGCACGGCTCGTGCGCACCATCGCCGCCAGCGCGACCGCGTTCTCCAGCGCGAACTCGCCCGCCAGCGCGCCGGTGACGCGCTGCGGGACGAACGTGTCGACCGCCAGCACGTCCTGGATGCGCACCTCCTGCTCACCGGCCGTGTCCGACAGCGTTTCCGCCATGGCGTCGCGAACCGTGGCCAGCATCCCGCCGACGTGGCTTCCCGCCTCGCCGGTCGCGTCGGCCAACGGGGCCACCCGGCGCAGGGTCGCCATGATCTCCTCGGCGCCGGCGTCGATGCCCACCGACAGCCGCGCGTGCTCGCCGATGAGCGTCAGCGTCCCCGCAGGGATCCGGCGGTCGGCGATGTCGCCGGAGGGCGTGCGCACCACGACGGCCGACCGATTGCCCACCAGCGCCCTGGCCACGGGTGCGACGAGGCGGGTCTGATCGGGGTCGAGGTCGAACAGCGTCGCGATGCCGTACGAGTTGGACAGCGTGCGCACCGTTCTGCCCGGTTCGGCCACCTCCACGGCCGCGGGCATGCCCAGCGGCACCTTCTCGACCAGCGTCACCTCGTCGACCACCGGGATCGGCGCGGGCAGCCGGTTGACGATCAGGTTCGCGTCGTCGGCGCACGCGATCGCACCGGTCACCTCGACACCGCGGTCGCGGGCGGCGGCGATCCCGGCGGCGGCGTCCTCGAAGTCAACGCCCGCGCCGACCACGC
The DNA here is from genome assembly GCF_024648885.1 of Prauserella salsuginis. GTDB lineage: Bacteria > Actinomycetota > Actinomycetes > Mycobacteriales > Pseudonocardiaceae > Prauserella > Prauserella salsuginis. The sequence continues at coordinate 16,791 of NZ_JANBBF010000013.1, forward strand.
AGATGACCTGCTCGCCTGGCGTGCACGCGCCGAGCTCGGCGAACGCGACGGTCGTGCCGGTGCCGAGACCCGCACCCGCAGGGGTGTCCGGGTTGTGCCCGATCATCGTCGACTCGGTGATCACGGTCTCTGTGATCGTCTCCATCGCCAGCCCGCTGATCACCGGTGTCGCCTCGTTGACCAGCACCGCCGACAGCTCGTGCGGACCGCGCCCCGCCGCCGACAGCGCCTCCTGCACCACCTTGACCACGCCGGGCACGTTCTCGGCCGTGCCCTTCACCCCGGACGTCGGCGCGAGCGCCCCGCCCAGGTAGCGCGGGCCGTCGGGGCCGAGCTCGGCCAGACACGCCTCGGTGGTCGAGTTTCCGATGTCGACGCCGGCCAGCAGTGTCACGGCCTCAACCGGCGTCGGCCAGCCGGATCCGGACGTCCAGCTCGACCGGCGGCGCACCGGGCGTCACGAACTCGGTCTCTTTGATGTGCAGCAACGCCGCCTTGGCCTGCCAGCGGGGCCGGGCCATGTAGTCGTTGCGCGCGGGCACGGGTTCCGGCGACTCACCCTTGGCGTACCGCGCGGCGTTGCGGCCGACCTTGCGGAAGGTCTCCGGATCGAGCAGCGGCGCCTGCGGGAACAACTCCAGATTGGACAGTCGGACGAGGTCCTTCTGGTGGATCATCGTCGTGCCGCGTGACAGCACGCCGACACCGATGCCCGAGCCCGACAGCCGCGCCGCAGCGTGGGCGATCACCGCGAGGTCCGAGCCACCGCGGTATCGGACCACCCGCGCGTGCACGCCCTGCTCCTCGACCCCGGCGAGGAGTTCGCGCAGCACCTCGGCGTGCGGGATCTCCACGATCGTCTTGGTGAAGAAGTCCCCGAACGCGGGGGAGAGGCCGATGACGACCTCGTCCGGACGGGTACCCACCGCGGCCTCACCACGCTCGACCGCATCGAGCACCCGCTCGGGTCGCGCTTCCATGCTCGTCATGGCAGGAGGTGTCCTTTCAGCCGATTTCCTCTTCGGGATTGCTGGCACTGACGACATGGCGAAGGCGTTTCATCTCGCGCCAGCGTTCGCCCGCGGGGCGGTAACCACTGCCGGGGCCCGCATAGTCGTTGGCATCGTTGACCGCGGACAGGGTCTCCAGCTCGGGCGTCAGGATCGCCGAGGTGTGCAGCAGATCGCCGGACACCCGGTGCCGCAGCACCGACAGCAACGTCCGGGCCATGTCGCTGTAGCCGGACGCCTCGAGCGCCTTGATCACGTCGAGTCCGGTGATCCCCCGGTCCATGACCGACTGGGCGGCCTTGAGGTCTTCCAGCACGTCCCGCATCGGCAGGTCCTGGCTGCCGTGCGCGTACGTGGCTGCCTCGACCTCCTTGTCGGTGATGGCCGGCAGTCCGAGCTGGGCGAACACGGCCTGCAACGCGCGGGCGGCCCTGCTACGCGCGGCCAGCAGTTCCTCCTCCGGAACGTGCCGCAGCGCGCCGTCCACCTGCAGATCGCGCTGGATGGTGTTCCAGTCGTCGTAGTCGGTGGAGTCCAGGTTGGAGCCGGCGAACATGTTGTCGTAGTTGGGCACCGCCGAGTAGCCGGAGCACACGAAGTCCGTGCCCGACAGCAGCTGCGGCAGCAGCCGCGCGGTGCGGCGCATGTCCGAGTGCGAGAACGACTGGTCGTTGCCGGAGGCGCATTCGAGGTCGGCCGTGCTGGCGAGCAGGTTCTCCGCCAGCACCGCGCGGATACCCGCCGGTACGGCGCCCGGCACGCCGATACAGCTGATCGAACCGTTCTGCAGCCCCTGCACACCTGCGCCCTTCGCGACGAGGATGCAGCGGATCTCCAGGTACAGCATCGAGCGGCCCTCGGCGTTGCCCATCTGCACCTCGGAGCCGGTGCCCGAGGTGAAGCGCATCTTGATGCCCCGCGAGGCGTACGCCGAAGCCAGGAACGCCTTCGACCACGGCGTGTCGTCGCCGTCGCAGAACACCGGCTCCGTGCCGTAGACGGAGATCGTCTCCGCGTAGGCGGTGATGCCGCGCATGCCGAGCTCCAGCTCCGTGGCCTCTTCGAGAGCGCACTGGGTGAGCGCGCCCGGCGTGCCGGCCAATGCTCCGACCTGCAGCGCGATCGCCACGAGCGGCGCGTAGCGCACCACACCGAGCGTCGTCTCCAACTCCCGGAACCCGCGCAGCGACGCCTCGGCCGCCTCGGCGGCGACCTGCACCGGGTTGTCGCGCGCGCTCGTGGAATGCGCCTGGTTGGCGGGTGTGCGCCGGGCGCGCATCTTCTGCAGCGCCTGCATCATCTCGACGACGTTCATCGTCTTGACGACCTCGAGCAGCGCGGCGGGCGTCAGACCGCCCGCGACCTCGACGACCTCCGACCGCGTCACCGTGGGGTCGACCAGCATGCGCGCCACCTCGACCGGTTCGAGCGACATGGCGCGTTCGGCCACCGACACGTCGATCGCGTGATCGGCGATGAACTGGTCGAGGAAGTCGAACTCGGCACGCGGCTTGCCGTCCATCTCCACGATGACGCCGTCGGTCACCCGCACGCTCGGCGCCGGGTCGTACGGGCTGTCCATCGCGACCATGCCGACCTCGGGCCACTCCTCGACGAACCCGTCGAGGTTGACCGGACGCTCTTCGAGCGCCTCGGTGCGCTTGGATTTCGGACTCGATACCGGAAGCGGTTCCGCAGTCATCGTCGGATCTCCTTGCTGCGTGCGGAGGTTGAGTTGTTCCGGGGCTGAGCTGTTCCGGGGCTGGGTTGTTTTGGGGCTGGGCTGCAGTGGGACTGAGCTGAGCCTTTTCGGGGCTGCGCTCTCCCGGACTGTGGAGCTGGGCCGGGTTGTGGAGCTGTGCCGGGTTGTGGAGCTGTGCCGGGTTGTGGAGCTGTGCCGGAGGAACACCCTCCCGAAGGAGCCGATTCGCCAGCTGGGCGACGCGTGCCCCTACCCGGTGGCGAGTCGTCCCGACTGCGGCAGCCCTGGCCGGTGGTGTCAGGCCAGGATGTCGCGGCGCTCGTAGACGTCGGCGGCCTCGCGCACCAGTTCGGCGCACAGGGTCGCCGAGTACTCGCGTTCGAGCCGGTCGGCGATGTCGGTCAGCTGCTGTTTCGTCGACGCGTTCGGTCGCAGCGAGTTGTAGATCGACAGGACGAGGTCGTCCGGCAACGCGGTCAGCTCGGCGGCGCGGCGGAAGTTGCGTGCCAGCTGGGTACGGCCCACCTGCTCGGCGATCTGTGCCTGCAACCGCAGCGTGTCAGGGGAGATGCGCAGGTCTTCGGCGGCGACGTCGCCGGAGAGCACAGCCTGCATTGTCAGCTCGTCGATCGGTTTACCCGTCGGAGTGCGGAGCAGCTCCGGCCGATGGGCCGCGAGCGGATAGTCGCGCCCCGGGTCGAGTTCCACCTGGTCGGGAAGCGTCACCGCCATCACCTGCCTTCGTCTGTGAAGCCGGTATCGGGTGTCGAATCTATGTGCAGCGAATCTAGGTTCGGGGACGTTGCACCAACGTTGCACCCGACGTGGCGGGCGCCCCGCGTCGTACGCGGTGTTCGGTTGTGGATCGCCGACGGCGGCCCGTGGGTGGCCACCGTCGACCGTCGGCCTGCGGGGACCGTCAACGGTCACCGCACGCCTCGTCAGTCATCGTCGTCGCTGTCGAGCAGCCAGGCCAGCCGGGCGTCCGCGACCGGGCGACGCGGGTCGCCCGCCGGAAGGACGCGCGTGAGGTGTTCGAACACCTCGACGTCGTCGCGGCCGGGTTCCCCCTCGGACAGCGACCACAGGGCATCGGGGTCGCCGCTGTCGAGGACGGCCGTGCGCAGGGCCACGGTGCGCTGTTCGCGTTCCGCCCTGATCGTCGGCGATTCCGACCGGGGCAGCAGCGGTGCGGTCGCGATCGAGGCCGCGGTCACGACCTCGCCCGCGGCGAGGGCGTCGCGTACTCGCAGGAAGTCGGCGTCGACGTCGGCGGAAAGCCGGTACGGCTTGGCGAGCAACGCATCGCCGAGCTCGGTACGCAACCGGTGCACCTCGGCGCGCACCGTCGTGGGGTTTCCTGCGTCGCCGTAGAGGTGCAACGCCAGTTGCTCCGCGGTCAGCCCTCCGGGATGTAGCGCCAGCAGCGCGAGAATCTCCGCCCTGCGCAGCGTCAACGGCACGGTGCGACCGCCCAGCTGCGCCTCGGGCGCCGAGCCGAGGAACGATAGCCGCAGGGTCGGCGCAGCCGGGCGCGTGGAGATCGTCTTCCCGCCCTTGCGCGGCAGCCGGAGCAGGTACCCGCCCGACAGCGGTTCGAGCAGCGCCTCGCGGCCGTCCAGGTCGATCCGGTCGCTGTCGGGGTCGACGGCGACGCGGTGGGGGAACGTGCCGAGCGGATTCGCGGCGATGACCCTGCCGGACGTCGTGAGCAGGGCGCCCGGTTCGCCGCCGAGTCGTTCGAGACGGGGCAGGTTCCGCCTGCGCAGGCGTTCGTCGGCGTCCTCCATACGCAGCCGCAGGTGGTTCTCCGCGACCTGCGCGGTGGCGTTGACCAGCGACACCATCGCCGGATGCAGCGTGTCCAGCCTGCCGCTGACGTCGATGGCGCCCAGCACCCTGCCGGTGTCGGGGTCGTGGATCGGGGCCGCGGCGCACGTCCACGAGTGGTAGGTGCGCACGAGGTGCTCGGCAGAGTAGATCTGCACCGGTGTGTTCGTGGCGAGGGCGGTCCCCATGGCGTTGGTGCCGATCGCCGACTCGGCCCAGCGCGTGCCCTCGCGCAGCCCGACGGAGTCCGCCAGCCTGCACACTCCGGAAGGGCCCTCCCGCCACAGGATCGTGCCGTCGGCGTCGGTGACAATCGTGATGTGCTGCGCCTCGTCGGCGATGCTCACCAGCAGTTCCCGCAGCGGTGGCAGCACCGTGTGCAGGGGGTGGGATTCGCGCACGTCGTCGATCTCGTCGTCGTCGTACACCAGCGGTGGCAGATAGTCGTCGGGATCCACGCCGGTCGCCAGTGACCGGCGCCAGGACTCCGAGATGACCGTCCGCGGTGCCGCCCGACCGCTCGCGCCGCCGATCTCCTCGTCACTGAGCGCGGCGTCGCGGATCTGCTGCAGCACTCGCTGCTGAGCGATCGGATCCGACGCGCTGTGCAGTGCGTTCGGGGCGGGTTGGGATCTCATGGACACTCCGCTACGGCGACGGTGACGGGCGGTGCTGTCGTTCGAGCATGCCCCGCTCGCGCTGCCGAGGGCAAGCAAATGACACGAGGTGCCCCTTGGTGCCACCCGCCCGGTGCGCCGCACGTCGCAGGCGTGCTGGTGCAACGCGCCTGCAACGTGGCGCTTCCTACGTTCGGCGTCGAAGGCAGTGAAATCGAGCAGAGAGGCTCTTTTCGGATGACCACTTACGCCGCACCGGGACAGCCAGGCAGCGTCGTCGCGTTCGAACCGCGGTACGACCACTTCATCGGTGGGGAGTACGTGCCGCCGGCCAAGGGTCAGTACTTCGAAAACCCGACACCGGTCACCGGAAAGGTGTTCACCGAGATCGCACGCGGCACGTCCGAGGACGTCGACCGCGCGGTGAAGGCCGCGACCGGTGCCGCCGACGCGTGGGGCCGCACGTCCCCCGCCGAGCGGGCGGTGCTGCTCAACCAGATCGCCGATCGGATGGAGGCCAACCTCGAGGCCATCGCCGTGGCCGAGAGCTGGGAGAACGGCAAGCCCGTCCGCGAGACGCTCGTCGCCGACATCCCGCTCGCCGTCGACCACTTCCGCTACTTCGCCGGTGCGATCCGCGCGCAGGAAGGCTCGATCTCGCAGCTCGACGCCGACACCGTGGCGTATCACTTCCACGAGCCGCTCGGCGTCGTCGGGCAGATCATCCCGTGGAACTTCCCGATCCTCATGGCGACGTGGAAGCTCGCTCCCGCGCTGGCCGCGGGCAACTGCGTGGTACTCAAGCCCGCCGAGCAGACCCCGGCCTCGATCCACGTGCTGCTGTCGCTGATCGCCGACCTGCTGCCCGCGGGCGTGTTGAACATCGTCAACGGCTTCGGCGCCGAAGCGGGCAAGCCGCTCGCCCAGCACCCCGGCATCCGCAAGGTCGCCTTCACCGGTGAGACCACGACGGGCCGGCTGATCATGCAGTACGCCAGCGAGAACATCATTCCGGTGACGCTCGAGCTCGGCGGCAAGAGCCCGAACATCTTCTTCTCCGACGTCGCCGCTGCCGACGACGCCTTCTACAACAAGGCGCAGGAGGGCTTCGCGATGTTCGCCCTCAACCAGGGCGAGGTGTGCACCTGTCCGTCACGTGCGCTGGTGCAGTCGTCGATCTACGACAGCTTCATCACCGACGGTGTCGCCCGCGTCGAGAAGATCCAGCAGGGCAATCCGCTCGACACCGACACGATGATCGGTGCGCAGGCCTCGAACGATCAGTTCGAGAAGATCCTGTCCTACATCGACATCGGCAGGCAGGAGGGCGCGAAGGTCCTCACCGGCGGTGAGAAGGCGGACCTCGGCGGCGAGCTGTCCGGCGGTTACTACATCAAGCCGACGGTGTTCGCCGGCGACAACAAGATGCGCATCTTCCAGGAGGAGATCTTCGGGCCGGTGGTGTCGGTGGCGAAGTTCGACGACTACGACGACGCCATCAAGACCGCCAACGACACGCTGTACGGCCTCGGCGCGGGCGTGTGGTCGCGGGACGGCAACACCGCGTTCCGCGCGGGCCGCGACATCGAGGCCGGTCGCGTGTGGACGAACTGCTACCACGCCTACCCCGCACACGCGGCGTTCGGCGGGTACAAGCAGTCGGGTATCGGCCGCGAGAACCACCGGATGATGCTCGACCACTACCAGCAGACGAAGAACCTGCTGGTGTCGTACTCGCCCGACGCGCAGGGATTCTTCTGACGGCCATGAGCAGAGTGGATCTCACCGACGCCGCGGCGGACCTGCTGCGACAACTGGCCGGCGAGCACGGGCCGCTGATGTTCCACCAGTCCGGCGGCTGCTGTGACGGCAGCGCTCCCATGTGCTATCCGGCCGGTGAGTTCCGCACCGGCGAGGCGGACGTCCACCTCGGCGACCTCGACGTCGCCGGGGTGGCCGATCCCGTTCCGGTGTGGATGTCGCGGGCGCAGTTCGAGTACTGGCAGCACACGCACCTGACCATCGACGTGGTGAGCGGGCGTGGCAGCGGATTCTCGCTCGAGGCGCCGGAGGGCGTGCGGTTCCTGATCCGTTCGCGGTTGCTGACCGACGACGAACTCGCCGAGATCGGACGGTCCTGACCCCGGCTGTCCGGCCGATCCTCGAACCCCGCCCACCCCGACCCGCGAGGCCCGTCCGCCGATGAGTCCACTATGGACGTACCGGCGGGCGGGCCTCGTGCCACGTTTCGCCTGCGGCGCGGCACCGCGACCCGACACCCTGGCCCGACACCGTGATCCGGTGTCGGGACCCGATGCCGTGGGCTGCGCTCCGGCGAGGGGAGGACTTGTCGCTCCCGCCCACCGCCACCCGCACGGACGCGCTCCGCGCGGCAGGATCGCTCTCCACCCCCAAGGTGCGCTCGAGGGCGGGCGTCCCGGATCGCTCACGGGGCGCGGTCGGGGACCGTGATGCGGTACTGGCGGATCTTGCGGTAGATCGTGGCCCTGCCGAGGCCCAGTTGCTCGGCCGCCTCGCTGACGGTCGTGCCCGGTTCGGTCAGGCAGCGAACGATCTCGTCGCGTTCCACCGACTGCAACCTGGTCAGCGGATGGCCCGGTCCGGTGAACACTTCGGTTGCCAGGTGGTGGAGGTCGATGCGGTCGGTCCTGGCCGCGGCCTCGCGGACGACCCGGCGGAGACTGCGGACGTTGCCAGGCCAGTCGAAGCCGGTCAGCGTCCGGGCGGCAGCAGGGGTGAAGTCGATCTCGCGACCCCGGGCCTGGTGGGCGAAATGCCTGGCCAGCGGCATGATGTCGGCGGGGCGGAACCGCAGGGCCGGCACTTCGACGACCACGTCGACCAGCTCGCGGAGCTCGGTCGGCAGCGTGTCCGCCGAGGCGGCGGTGACCACGTAGGGCTGGACGCCGTCGGTGGCCCGCACCCGGGTGAACAACTGCGCGAGCTCGGTCGTCGCCCACGCGGGTAGGCTGTCGACCCCGGACACGATCACACAGGTGCTCTCCTTACCGAGTTCGGGAACCCACAGCTCGAACCACGACTCGACGTCCTCGGGCGTGGGCGGCCGAGCGCTCAGTACCCGTTCGCGGCGCAGTTCGCGGCGCGCCAGGGACGCGAGTGCGGTCTTGCCGGTACCCGGTTCGCCGACCACGGCGACCGCCAGGCCGCGCCGGAACGCCGTGCGCGCCTCGGCGAACGCGCTGCGCCATCCCGCCGTGGGCAGGCCCTCCTCGGGTGCGCGCGAGCGGTCGGCGTAGACGCGGAACACCTCGCCGTGCGGGGTGGGAGGAGCGGCCCTGCCGGTTCCCCTGGCCAGCATCAACGCCGACGTGTTGGCCGCCGCCGACTGCGCCAGCGCCATCAGCAGTTCCGGCGCGGAATCGGACCAGGTCGTGAGGTTGACGCTGCCCGCGACGTCGCCCGTGGGGTCGACCACCGGTGCTGCCGCGCACGTGTATCCGCGCAGGCCGGTGCAGTAGTGCTCGTCGGCGCGCACCAGCGACGGCGCGCGGTCGGCCAGCGCGAGTCCGAGGCCGTTCGTGCCGGCGTTGCGCTCGGCGAAGTAGAAACCCGGGGCGAGGTGCACGCGGTCCAGTGAGCGGTTGATCGTGGCGTCCTCCGACAGCCTGCTCAGTACGAGCCCGTCGGGGTCGGTGATCATCATGCTGACCGGTTCGTTCGCCAGTGTCCGCTGCAGGCCGCGCAGTACCTCGTTGCCGCATTCGTACAGCAGCGATTCGGTGTCGACCGACCCCGTGAACACGGGCCGGATCTCGTCGGCCGCAAGGCCGTAGCGCTCGCTGCGGCGCCAGGATGCGCGGAGCCGTGGTGCTCCGCCCTGCGGGCCCGCGGAGAGCGCGAAGTCGTCGCGGTGCATGTGAGCCTCCCGAGCGCGTCATTGCGCCTTCCCGAGTCAGACAACCACAGCGTGCCCCGAACCTCAGCGGTCCAGGTGTCTCAAAGTGAGACACGCATGGGGTCCCGGGGACTCCCGGGCGCTCGTAGCGTTCCCGCACCACGTGCCACCGGCGCCACGTACGGGAGGAGACCCATGTACACCAAGGACGGCGAGAAGTACTTCATTCTCGACGCGCACGTAGCACTCTGGGACGCCCGTCCCGAGAATCAGCGCAACATCCACGGGAAGCAGTTCATCGACTGCTTCTACGACTATCACCGCAACCTCAGCCCGGAATCCGAGGTGTGGCCGTACGAGGAGTACCTGTATCAGGGCGGGGAGCGGCTGATGCGCGACCTGTTCACCGACGGCTACGTGGACCACGCGATCTTCCAGCCCGCGCTGCTGAGCGCGTTCTACAACAACGGGTTCGGCCAGACGGAGGAGGCGTTCGCGCTCGCGCAGCGGCATCCGGACAAGCTGACCTACAACCACTGCTGGGACCCGCGGTTCGAGCAGGCGGGACTCGACCAGCTCAAGCGCGACGCCGAGCGGTTCGGGCTGAAGGGCGTCAAGCTCTACACGGCCGAGTGGCAGGGGGATTCGCGCGGCTACAAGCTCGACGACCCGTGGTCGTACCGGTATCTGGAGGCCTGCCAGGAACTGGGCATCCGCAACATCCACATCCACAAGGGCCCGACGATCCGCCCGCTCGACCGAGACGCCTTCGACGTGGCCGACATCGACAAGGTCGCCACGGACTTCACTGATCTGAACATCATCGTCGAGCACTGCGGATTGCCGCGGCTCGAGGACTTCTGCTGGATCGCCACGCAGGAACCGAACGTGCACGCGGGCCTGGCGGTGGCCATGCCGTTCATCCACTCGCGGCCGCGCTATTTCGCCCAGATCATCGGCGAGTTGCTGTACTGGCTGGACGAGGACCGCATCCAGTTCTCCAGTGACTACGCGATCTGGACGCCGAAGTGGCTCGTGGAGCAGTTCGTCGACTTCCAGATCCCGGAGGACATGGTCGAGTACGCGCCGCTGACCACGGCGCAGAAGAAGAAGATCCTCGGGCTGAACGCGGCGAAGATGTACGACATCGACGTGCCCGCCGAATGCCGGTTGCCCTCCGGCGAGGACTCCACCGGCAACAAGACCGAAGCCGTGGCGGTGGCCTGATGGGTGCCGCGACGAACGAGCCGGCCGGCGCGGATGCCGCTGCCGTGGTGGGATCCGCGGCTGATGCGCCGCTGCTGGAGCGGGCACGTGCGGCGCTGGGCACCGTCGTCGATCCCGAACTCGACGAGCCGATCACCGACCTCGGATTCGTCCGGTCGATGGACGTCGCCGACGGTGAACTGGTGGTGCACCTGCGGCTGCCGACGTCGTTCTGCGCACCCAACTTCGCCTACCTCATGGCGTCGGACGCGAAGGACGCGCTGCTCGCACTCGGCGTCGCGGCCACGGTGCGGCTCGACGACCACCACGATTCGGAGATCATCAACCGCGGGCTGGCCGCCGACGCCGGTTACCGCGGCACGTTCGGCGACGAGGCCGACGAGGACCTCGACGACCTGCGGCTGACGTTCCGCCGCAAAGCGCACACCGCGGCGATGGAACGGGCGCTCACGCGGTACCTGCGTGCCCATCCCGACCTGCCGGAGGAGGGCCTGCACGCGGTCACTCTCGGCGACCTGCCCGCCGACGACGCCACCCGCGCGCTGCTGCGGCACCGCCGCACGCTCGGGCTGTCCACCGCGGCCGACCGGCCCGCGCTGATCGGCCCGGACGGTGAGTCCTGCTCACCGGAGGACGTGCCGTGGCGATTGCGGGTCGCGCGTTCGCTGCGCGTGTCGATGGACGGCAACGCGCATTTCTGCCGCGGTCTGCTGCGTACCCGTTACCCCGATTCGGCGGCCGACCAGTCGCCCCGAGCATTCCAGGAGAAGGTGTCATGAAAGCGATCCAGGTGGTCGGCTACCACGAGAAGCTGCGGCAGGCCGAGGTGCCGATGCCGGAGCCGACGGGGCCTTACGACGTCGTGGTGAAGATCGGCGGCGCGGGCGTGTGCCGCACCGACGTCCACATCCTCGAAGGCCAGTGGGCCGAGAAGTCCGGCGTCACGCTGCCTTACACGATCGGGCACGAGAACGCAGGCTGGGTGCACGCCGTCGGCAGCGCGGTCACCAACGTGGCCGAGGGCGACAAGGTGATCGTGCACCCGCTGGTGACGTGCGGTCTGTGCCGGGCCTGCCGGTCGGGTGACGACGTGCATTGCGGGCAGAGCCTGTTCCCCGGCATCGACACGCACGGTGGCTACGCCGAGTACCTCAAGACGTCGGCGCGCAGTGTGGTGCGGCTCGACGACTCGCTGGAGCCCGCCGATGTGGCCGCGCTCGCCGATGCGGGGTTGACGGCCTATCACGCGGCGGCCAAGGCGGCCGGGAGGTTGCGGCCCGGCGATCGGTGCGTCGTCATCGGTGCGGGCGGGCTCGGGCACATCGGCATCCAGGTGCTCAAGGCACTCACCGCCGCGGAACTGATCGTCGTCGACCGCAATCCGGACGCCGTGACGTTGGCGGTGTCCATCGGTGCTGATCACGGCGTCGTCGCCGACGGCACGCACGTGTCGCGGGTGCTGGAGCTGACCGGCGGCAACGGTGCGGAGGTCGTCGTCGACTTCGTCGGCGAGGGCGGGGCGACGGCCGAGGGGGTGCGCATGCTGCGTCGCGCCGGTGACTATCACGTGGTGGGATATGGCGAGAACATCGACGTCCCGACGATCGACATCATCTCGACAGAGATCAACTTTATCGGCAACCTGGTGGGCTCCTACAACGACCTGTGCGAGCTGATGGTGCTTGCTGCACAAGGCAAGGTGCGGCTGCACACCAGTAAGTACCCGTTGGAGCGGTTCCAGGATGCCATCGACGACCTGGAGGCGGGCCGGATCCGCGGCCGCGCCGTCCTCACGCCCTGACACCGACGACGAGGAGACGAAGCGATGATCTTCATTACCGCGAAGTTCCGGGTCAAACCCGAGCACGCCGATCGCTGGCCCGAGATCTCGAAGGCCTTCACCCACGCCACGCGCAACGAACCGGGCTGCCTGTGGTTCGAGTGGTCGCGCAGCCTCGACAACCCGAACGAGTACGTGCTCGTGGAGGCGTTCCGCGACGGCGACGCCGGCGCCGCGCACGTCAACTCCCAACACTTCAAGGCCGCACAGCAGACGCTGCCGCCGTACCTCGCCGCGACCCCGCGGGTGGTCAACACGACGGTCGACCAGGACGACTGGTCGGAACTGGGCGAGATGGCGGTCAAGTAGCCGCCTGCGGCCCAGCCGGCGGTGCGCCCCGCCAGCCCCGCCGGCCCTTCCGGCCCGGCAGCGCGGAACCCGTCGCCCCCGACGGCGACGGGTTCCCCGCCGGCTTGTGAGAGCCGGCGCATTCTCGCCACTCCCGAGCGGGCGAGTCTTGAGGAATACCCGGATGCCGGACGTCGAAAACCCAGGTCGGGTCGACGTTCGACGAGGTGCGGGGCGATCGGGTCGCGCTGCCGTCCGGCGTCACCGGTCGGCGAGGGTGCCCGCGAGACGGTGCAGGTACTCGGCGACCTCCGGTTCGGTGCGGTCGGGCAGGCCGAACAGCGTCTCGGTGACGCCTGCGGCGGCCCACTCGTCGAGCTGTTCGAGGTTCGGCTTGCCCGCCAGCGCGACGACCTCGGGCAGTCCGACGCGGCCGGCCTCCCGCCAGGTGCGGTGGAGAGTGGTGATCTTGTCGCGGATGTCGCCCTCGCCGGGTGTGGTCATCCAGCCGTCGCCGGTGCGGGCGATCCAGTCGAACGTCTTCGAGGTGCCCGCGGCGCCGACGACGATCGGCACGTCGCCGACGGGTTTCGGCCAGGCCCAGCTCGGCCCGAACGACACGAAGTCGCCGTCGTAGGTGGCCTCGTCGGCGGTCCACAGCGCGCGCATCGCCTCGATGTACTCGCGAAGCACCGTGCGCCGTTTGCCGGGAGGTACGCCGTGGTCGGCGAGCTCATCGGTGTTCCAGCCGAATCCGACGCCGAGTGTCACGCGCCCGCCCGCGAGGTGGTCGAGCGAGGCGATCGCCTTCGCCAGTGCGAGGGGATCGTGCTCGGCGGGCAGGGCTACGGCGGTGCCCAGCCGGATGCGGCTCGTGACGGCGGCTGCCGTCGACAGTGCGACCCAGGGGTCGAGCGTGCGCACGTAGCGGTCGTCGGGCAGTGAGGAGTCGCCGGTGCGCGGGTGTGCGGCGTCGCGGCGCACCGGGATGTGCGTGTGTTCGGGCACGCAGAACGAGGCGAATCCGGCCTCCTCGGCCAGGCGCGCCGCCGTGGCGGGTGCGATGCTGCGGTCGCTGGTGAACATGACGATCCCGTGGCGCATGCCCGTAAGTAGAACATGTTCTCGATAACTTCGGGAGGGTGTGGACCGGCGAGGCCGTCCGCAGGCAGGCTTCGCGGGCGCACGCGGAGCCGGCGGCCGGCGGGCATGCGACCCGCACATCGGAGGGTGGCTGTTCGCGCGAGTAGCCTGGTGGACTGTGTCCACTCCTCACGACGCCGCTCCCCTCCACGAGGCGCAGCGCAGGCGGTCGTTCGCCGTCATCAGCCATCCCGACGCCGGTAAGTCGACGCTGACGGAGGCGCTCGCGCTGCACGCGCGCGTGATCTCCGAGGCCGGCTCCGTGCACGGCAAGGGTGGCCGACAGGGCGTCGTGTCGGACTGGATGTCGATGGAGCAGGCGCGTGGTATCTCGATCACGTCGGCGGCGTTGCAGTTCGAGTATCGCGAGTGTGTGATCAACCTGTTGGACACGCCGGGTCACGCGGATTTCTCCGAGGACACCTATCGGGTGCTGTCGGCGGTCGATTCGGCGGTGATGTTGCTGGATGCGGCCAAGGGGCTCGAGCCGCAGACGTTGAAGTTGTTCGACGTGTGCCGGCATCGGGGGATTCCGGTGCTGACGTTCATCAACAAGTGGGACCGGCCCGGCCGGGAGGCGCTCGAACTGTGCGACGAGCTCCTCGAGCGCATCGAACTGCAGCCCATGCCGCTGACCTGGCCCGTCGGATCGCCGGGGCACTTCCAGGGAGTGCTGGACGTGCCGACGGGGCAGTTCGTCCGCTACGCGCGGACCGCGGGCGGCGCGAAGGCCGCCCCCGAGGAGCACCTGTCGCCCGAGCAGGCCGAGGCGGAGGTCGGTGAGGACTGGACGACCGCGTGTGAAGAGTACGACCTGTTGCTCGAATCCGGCGGCGAGTTCGACGAGGAGCGGTTCCGCGACGCGAGCGCCACGCCGGTGCTGTTCGGCGCCGCGGTGCTCAACTTCGGCGTGCGCCACCTGCTCGACCTCGTCGTGGACCTCGCGCCCCGGCCGGCTCCGCGGGACGATGCCGACGGCGCGCCGCGGCCGCTGGACGGCGAGTTCTCGGCGTTCGTGTTCAAGGTGCAGACCGGGATGGATCGCGCGCACCGCGACCAGGTGGCGTTCGCCCGGGTGTGCTCCGGCGTGTTCGAACGCGGCATGGTCGTCACGAACGCCACGACGAAACGTCCGTTCGCGACGAAATACGTGCAGCAGGTGTTCGGGCAGAAACGATCCACAGTGGACACCGCGTACCCCGGCGATGTCATCGGCCTCGTCAACGCCACGGCGCTGCGGGTCGGCGACACCCTGTACTCCGGCAAACCCGCGGTGCGCTTCCCCGGACTGCCGCAGTTCGCGCCCGCGCACTTCGCCGTCGCGACACCGTCGGACCTGAGCAAGGCCAAACAGTTCCGAAAGGGCATCGACCAGCTCGCCGCCGAGGGCGTGGTGCAGCTACTGACCTCGGATCTGCGCGGCGAGGGCGCCCCGGTGCTCGCTGCCGTCGGCCCGATGCAGTTCGAGGTGGCGACCCACCGGATGGAGCACGAGTTCAACGCTCCGGTGAAGCTGGACCGGCTGTCCTACAGTGCCGTCCGGAAACTGGGTGACTCGTCGCAGCGCGGCATCGTCGACGCGGGCAGGCGCAGCGAGGTCCTCGACCGCGCCGACGGCACCGAGCTGGCCGTGTTCGAGGACGAGATGTCGATGCGCATCCTCCTGCGCGCCAACCCGGAACTCGAACTCGAACCGCTGCTCGCCGAAGGCTGACGTCCACCGGGGCGGTTCATCGACCGCCCGTCGCGGGGCGCAGGAACAGGCCGTGGCAGACCTTCGGGTCGAACCAGGTGGACTTCGGCGGCATCACGTGACCGGCATCGGAGACGGCCATGACCTGGTCGAACCGCGGCGGACTCGGCAGGAACCCGACGGCGCCGTGCTCGTCGCACCAGTTCGCGATGGTCGCGGTGCCGACGTGACCGGGCAGCGGGGTGTGACCGCCCTCCCCGGCCGGCAGTACCGGCGCGATGATCGCTTCGTCGAGCAGCACCGTGTCCACTGTGGATAGCGGGTGGACGGTGGTCGGGGGAGGCGTGGCGCTGCTCGGCCGGCGGAGCCACAGGCGGTACCAGCGGCCGTCCAGGTACATCGACACCGTCCCGTGGTCCGGCCGGATCTCGTCGGAGGGTGCGATCTCCTGGATTCGCGCCACCACGGGTTGCCGAGCCAGCCGATCGAGCAGGACCGGCGCCGGTGCGTCCGCCGGGAGCCGGACGCACCGGGGATAGCCGAGGATGCGGAGTTGATCGCTCGGGAACAGCGCGGCGAGCGTGAACGACCCGGTCGGGGCGGCGCTGTGCTCGGCGGCCGCCATCCGGTGATGCCCGTCCGCGATGTAGAGCACCGGGAGCGCGGCCAGCTCGTCGTACACGGCCCGCACGGTCTCCGCGTCCTGCGCGATCCACACCGCGTGCTCCTCGTGTTCGCGGGTGACGCGCACGTGTGGCTCGCCCGCGGCGACGCGCGTGATCAGCTCATGCAGGGCTGGACGCTGGGGATAGGCGAGCGTGACGGGCAGCTTCTCGACGCCGCAGCGTTCGGTCAGCTCAGCCAGTTGCCGTTCCCGGTCGTGGTCGGTGGCCTCGTGCCGGCGGATCCGCCCTGTCCGGTAGTCGTCGACCGCGACCTCGACGACGACGCCGGTCTGCTGATGCGCACCGCTGGTCACCCGATAGACCAGCACGGCGGGGTCGGGGACGTGGTGCAGCACGCCGCGTTCCAGGAGGCCGGGCAGGTGCCCGGCGGTCGCCGGTTCCGGCAGGTACGCGGCGCGCTGCGGGTTCAGCACCAGCACGCGCGGCGGCCGGGTCGTGACACCCGCGTTCCAGTCGTCCCCGTGCAGCGCGGTCAGCTCGTGGGCGGGCAGCGGCTGCGGCGCGGTCATGGCCCGCCACCCGAGGTCGTGGAGGTGGGGGAGGACAGGGCGGCCTGTTCGAGCGCGTCGAGGTTGACGCAGTGTGGCGGGGCGTCCGAGGGCGCTGCGGCGGTGAAGGCGGTGACGATCCGCACCACCTCGGCGGCGACCGCGTGCTGGGCCTGTTCCGTGGAGGCGCCGATGTGGTGCGTGCCGTAGACGTTCGGGTGCTTGGCGAGCCGGGAAGTCACGGTCCCGGTGCTGGAGGTGGGCTCGTCGGCGTAGACGTCGAGACCCGCTCGCACACCGTTGCTCTCCATCGCCTCGATCAGCGCGTCCTCGTCGACGATGTCGCCGCGAGACGTGTTCAGCACGATCGCCCCCGGCGGCAGCTGCGAGAGCAGCTGCCGGTCGACCAGCATGCGGGTGTCGGCGGTGGCGGGCACATGGAACGACAGCACATCGCAGGTGCGGGCCAGCTCGTCCAGCGAGTCGACGAAGACCGTGTCGATGGCGCGTGCCCGTTCCAGGGTCCGTTCGTCGCGGTCCGGTTTGGCCACCGCGTGGACGTCGGCGCCGAACGCAGCCGCGCGTTCGGCGAACGCCAGCCCGATACCACCGAGTCCGACGACGCCCACCTTGCGGCCGTGGATACCCCGTGCCCGGGAATAGCGCTTCTTGTCCCAGCGGCCGGCACGCAGATCGGCCACGTTGTCGGGAATGCTGCGGTCCAACGCGAGCAGCAACCCCATGGTCAGCTCGGCGACCGCGATGGCGTTGCGACCCGGCACGTTGCAGACGTAGACGCCTCGACGTGCCGCGGCGTCGCGGTCGATCGTGTTGGTGCCGGAGCCGGCACGGATCACCAGGCGCAGCGAGTCGGCGGCCTCGACTGCGTCGGCGGTCACCGCGGTGCTGCGCACGATCAGCGCGTCGTGGCCGGCGAGTGCCCGGGTCAGCTCTTCGGCCGTGGTTTCGGGTTCGTAGGTGCAGTCATGTCCGTATGCGGCGAGTTCGGCGCGGTATTCGTCCGGGAACGCGTCGGCGACAAGGATCCTCATCGGCCACCTTCTCTCGGCGCGACGAACCTGTGGGGGTATCGGCGTGGGCGTGGGAGACGCGCCCGCGGCGACTCCTTCGACCCGCGGCCACTTCTTCGGAGCGTTGTTGCGCATAGCACAATCAGTTGCCTATAACGCAATGGTGGAGACGCGGCCGAAGCACGTCAACACCGTGGGCCGACATCAACTGTGCGCGGCCACATGGGGTCGGTGCGGTGAGACTTTCGGTTCCGGTTGGCGGAAACCTCGTAGTCGACGGCGGCCGCCCTTCGCAGCGGCGCTGTCGGGCGTGTGGGGTCTGTAGGGCCTACGAACTTCCGTGGGCCTGCGAACTTCCGTAGGCCTGCGAACTCCGTAGGCCTACGAACTTCCGTGGGCCTGCGAACTTCCGTAGGCCTGTGGGTTTCAGTCGCCGCACGTGCTCGCATCGGGGAGTTCGCTGCGGCTCGGTGGCGCCGCCGTGTCGGGGGTGTCACAGCGAGTGACGTGTGGGTCCTGACGACGGTCGGTGCTCGGTCAGTCGCCGGTGTCGCGGAACGCGGCGTAGAGGCAGATGATCGCTGCGACGGTGAGCGCCGCCGCCAGCACGATCGGCCACCACACCGACATCGCGTCGGCCAGGAAGAACTGCAGTGCCGCTGTGACGGCGAACGCTACGGAGAGCAACACGAACAGCACTCGCTCGGCAGACGGTTGCTGGAATCGGAGGTCACTCAAGGGGCGCCGGAGCATCGCTCACCTCCTCAAGGGGACAGCTGCGGGCCAGGGACGGTGTCCGGTATGCATATCGCTGGGGCGTCCGAGAGGGTTACTGCCGAGTTGAAAAGCGACCTTCGTCGTCCACCGGATGGGTCATGACCTTGATCACGTCGAGTTACTACTTCGCCGCGTGTTCGAAGGTTGAAAACGCAGCTCGTTCGCTTCGCGTATGCCGAGAATCCTCGAACTGGTCGAGTCACCAGCGTTGACTCTCCAGGTCGTGCTGCATAACCTCCGCGCTGCGTGGTCGGGCCGCCCGCGGCAGTTGGCGACCCGGCCCGACGTGTAATCAGCTCGATGGGGGCGGGGGCCCTGGGCAGTCATCCGGCGTCGATGAAAGGGCCTCGAGGCGTGGTCACCAAGCCTTCCAGGCGTTCACTCCGCGGGCGTGTGCTCGCTGCCGCGCTTATACCCAGCGTGGCATTGTTGGTGGTCGGCGTCGTCGTGTCCGGCTACCTGATCTACGACGCCGTCAAGGGCCGCGACTTCGTCGTCCGGGTGCACGAGGCGGCCGAGCCCGGTGTCGACTTCTTCGGTGCGATCCGTGCCGAACGGAGACTCACCCTCGAAGCCCTCGCCGGATCGCCCTCGCAACGGGAACTCGCCGAACAACGCACCGCGACCGACGCGGCGACCAGCAACCTCATGGACGACGTCGACGGCATGGTCGACGGCGCATCCGACGAGATCCGCGGCGTCATCGAACAGCTGCGAGGTCAGCTCGGCGAACTCCAGCGGTTCCGTGGCCAGGTCGACGGCGCCGGCGGACCCAACGGCCCCTCACTGCAGGACGCCTATGACCTCTACAACCGGATCATCGACACGGTCGCGGCCGGGCTCACCGGAGTGGCCAGGCTGACCCCAGACGCCGAGACGGCGTACCTGCGCGTCCAGTCCATGCCCCTGTTCACGGCGGCCGACGGCATGGCACGAGCCGATGCGCTTGCCGCCGCCGGGCACGTCGCAGGCGGACTGACCGACGAGGAGTTCCGCACCTACGCGGGCCAGGTGGGCGCCTACCGTGCGCAGCTCGCGCGGTCGTCAATGACTCCCGAGGTGCGCGCCGAGTACGAACGGCTCGTGGGCAGCGACGCGTGGCGGGTCGTGTCCCGGGTCGAGAACGCGTTCCTCGAAGGCGGCACCCAGCAGGTTCCGGTGTCACCCGAGCGGTGGCACGAGGCTGCCAGCGAGGTCGGCGGGGCGTTGATGTCGCTGTACATCGAACAGAGCACCCACGCCACGAACGAAGGCGTCGAGCGTGCCGATCGCACCCTCGTCGGCGCACTCGTCGCAGGCGGTGCCTCGCTCGTCGTCGGATCGCTGCTGATTTTCTTCGCGTGGCGGCTCGCGCAATGGCTGGTGCGGCGGCTCGTGCGGCTTCGCGAGGAAACGCTCGACCTCGCCGACAACCGGCTGCCGGACCTCGTCGGACGCGTGCGGGCAGGCGAGAACGTCGACGTCGTCGAACTCGAATCGGTCGACCACGGCGAGGACGAGATCGGCCAGGTCGCCGATGCGTTCCGGAAAGCGCAGCGCACCGCGGTTGCCGCGGCCATCGAGGAGTCGCGGGTGCGCGAGGGCACCAAGACGGTGTTCCTCAACATCGCCCACCGCAGCCAGGTGCTCGTGCATCGCCAGCTCAAGGCGATCGACGACGCCGAGGAGCACCTGGACGATCCGCAGCAGCTCGAGATGCTGTTCCGCGTCGACCACTTCGCCACTCGTGCCCGCCGCAACGCCGAGAACCTGATCATCCTCGGCGGACAGCAGCCGGGCAGGCGGTGGCGCAATCCCGTGTCGATCGCCGATCTCGTGCGCGGCGCGAACGCCGAGATCGAGCAGTATCGGCGGGTCGACGTGGCGACGCTGCCGGACGTCGCCGTGATCGGTCCGGCCGTCGGTGACGTCGTGCATCTGCTGGCGGAACTGCTGGACAACGCGACGGCGTTCTCCCCGCCCGATTCGCGCGTCGTGGTGCGCGGCGACGCGGCCGAGGCGAAGGGCGTGGTTCTCGAGGTGGAGGACCAGGGGCTCGGCATCGAGGAAGAGGACGCCGAACGGCTGAACACGCTGTTGGCCGAGCCGCCGGACTTCAGCTTCATGGCGCTGTCCGACGAGCCACGGCTGGGCTTGTTCGTGGTCGCGCGGCTGGCCGCGCGGCACGGCATCCAGGTGCGGCTCCGGGAAGCGATTCACGGGGGTACTCGCGCCGTCGTGCGGCTGGACCCCGAGCTGCTCGGCACGCTGCCCGAACACGACCGCCGCGACGGCGGCCGAGGCCCCGACACCGGCTCCAATACGGCCGTCGGCTGGCCGACCGCGGAGCCGTCCGATGCGGCGGGCTCCGCGCGGACGGGTGCCGCACAGGCCGACCCCCGGACCGGTGGCGCGCGCGACGGCCGATCCGGGGGCGACGAGGCCGCAGGCGGCGCCGCTCCGGGCCACGGATTCGCGACCGCGGCATCGGTGAGCGCGATCCTGTCCGGCTCCCAGCCGAAGGTCGAAGCGCCGGGAGCCGGATGGTTCGGTTCGACGAGCACGTCGGCCCAGCAGGAGCCGGCCCGACAGGGCGACGAACGGCAGGCACACCCGCAGCAGGCCGCACATCAGGAACCGGGTGCGGAGCAGGAACACACCGCACCGCAGGAACACGGCGGTGCTGAGCAGGTACCTGGAGCTGCACGAGAGGGGACGCCGGAGCTGCCGGCCGCACCGGACGGCCAGGTGAGGGAATGGCCGGATCCCGGGCGGTCGGCCCAGGGGCAGGTCGCGGAGCCGCAGCAACGGCCCGACCCTCGGTCGCCGCTGGAATCCCGGTCGTCGCAGTCCACCCGGTCGCAGGACTGGTCCGAGTCGAGGCAGTCGGATTCCCAGCAGCCGGATTCCCAGCAGTCGGAGTCACCGCACGAGGAGCCACGGCACGCGGAGTCACCGCAACCGCACGGGCAGTCTGGCCGGCAGCAACCACAGCCGCGTCGTGCCTCGCGTCAGCGGCCGTGGGCCGACCAGCGTTCCGAATCGTGGCCGTCCTCGGGTGTGGAACGTCCCGTTGGCCGGCCGGGGCGCGCCCCTTCGGTACAGGACCGCTTCCTTCGCGACGAACATGCCGGTGATGAGTCCTCGGCAGGCGACCACAGGGCGGCATCACGTGGGCAGCCCGGGCAGGAGCCTTCGCGCCGGCGGCGGTCCCAATCGCCGGCCGACCCAGAGCAGCAGGTGCAGTCACCGGCCGGGCAGTCGCCGACTGAACAGTCCGAGGGGCCGTCGACGGCCGCAGGATGGGCGGAAGCACGGCGCCCGGCACCCGGTTCGGTAGCACCCGGTTCGGCGGCACTTGGTTCGCAGGCACTTGGGTCTGCGGCACCGGCCGAGCCGTCGACGTCGGGTTCGGCGGCATCCGGGCAGCCACAGTCGCCGGGGGAGTCGTCAGGTGGCGGTATGCCGCCGCGACCGCGGAACCCACTGCACCATTCCGGCCAGCAGCCCGCAGTGCCGCCGGCGGGGGCCACGGGGGCCGGTGGACGCGGGGGATCGGCCGGACTTGCGGGAGGTACCGGCGCTGGGGGAGCTGCCGGGGTCGGCGGTGCACGCTCGAAACCGCCGTTGCCGCGGAGGCGCAAGCAGGAGAACCTCGCTCCGCAGCTTCGGGAAGCGCCGCAGGACGCGCCGGAGTCGTCGGAGCCGGGGACGGAGGACCGGGGCGCGAACGCCGACGCGGCGAGGAACAGGTTCGCGGGATTCCAGCGTGGCACGCAACGTGCGCGCCAGGATCAGGGGAAGCGAGAAGGCACCGGCCTTTTCGCAAGTGGGGAAGGACCAGGATGACAAGCAGGGGTAGTGAGCTCGGCTGGTTGCTCGACGATCTGGTGCAGCAGGTCGCCGGCGCCGACAGGGCGGTGGTGCTGTCGGCGGATGGCCTGTTGATGGGCAACTCCAGCAACATGGCCGCCGAGGAGGCCGAGCACCTGTCGGCGGTCGCGTCGGCGTTCCAAAGCCTGGCGAAAGGAACCGGCCGCCAGTTCGGTGGTGGTGGCGTGCGGCAGACCCTCGTGGAGATGGACCACGCGTTCCTGTTCGTCACGGCTGCCGGCAGCGGGGCGTGTCTCGCCCTTCTGACGTCGGCCGATGCGGATATGGGCATGGTGGCCTACTCCATGAACATGATGGTGAAGCGAGTCGGTGCGGTATTGAGCGCGGCACCTCGGACGTGACGGACCCTCGCGGTCGGCACGTCGCCGCCCGCGTGGTTGGATCGCCTGCGAACATGTGCCACTACCGCGAGGACGCTCCGGCGGATCCGAACACGAAACGTACGCAGGCGGTTTTCCATGACACCCGGACAGCCCGAACCCGGCAGTGGAGAGACCACGGCCGCGAAACTGCTGATCGCCGGCGGCTTCGGCGTCGGTAAGACGACCCTGGTCGGTTCCGTCAGTGAGGTACCGCCACTACGAACCGAAGAGGCGATCACCGAGGCGTCCGCGGGCACCGACGATCTGACCGGCGTCGAGTCGAAGGTCAGTACCACCGTGGCGTTGGACTTCGGCCGCATCACGATC
This sequence comes from Prauserella salsuginis, assembly GCF_024648885.1. Lineage (GTDB taxonomy): Bacteria > Actinomycetota > Actinomycetes > Mycobacteriales > Pseudonocardiaceae > Prauserella > Prauserella salsuginis. The sequence goes on from NZ_JANBBF010000013.1 coordinate 39,562, forward strand.
AGCCCTGAGCTGATTCTGTACCTGTTCGGTACGCCGGGGCAGGACCGGTTCTGGTTCATGTGGAACGAGCTTGCGGAGGGTGCGATCGGTGCCGTCGTACTGGCCGACCCCCGGCGTCTCGAGGCGTGCTTTCCGGCGGTCGACTTCTTCGAGCGGCGCAGCGTGCCGTTCATCGTGGGTGTCAACTGTTTCGACGGCGCCCACCGCTACACGGTCGACGAGGTTCGGGACGCTCTCGACATCGCACCCACCGTGCCGCTCATGCTGTGCGATGCGCGCGACCGCGCGTCGTCGAGGGATGTGCTGATCGCGCTCGTCGAACACGTCATGCACCAGTACGACCTGGCCCATTCGGCACCGTCCTGAGCCGTGTCGTGATCATTCGGTCATCGGCGCCTCCGTCGGCCTGCGGCCCTGGATGGATGCGTCGAGCAGCTGCACCGGATGCAACATCGGCACGTCGTCCAGGAAACGCCGCAACTGGAGCAGACAACCCGGGTTGGCCGTGACCAGCAGTTCGGGGGAGACCGCTCGCACGTTCCGCGCCTTGCGTTCGCCGAGTTCCTCGGCCGGCTCGGGGTTGGTCATGTTGTAGATCCCGGCGGAGCCACAGCACAGTTCGGCCTCGGGCAGGTCGACCAGGTCAACGCCTGGGATGGTCCGCAACACCGACCGGGGCTGTTCCCGGATTCCCTGTGCATGGCCGAGATGACACGCGTCGTGGTATGCCACCTTCGCGTCGATACGGTGCCGTTCTGCCCGTGGCTCGAGCTCGGCGAGCAGCTCCGTGACATCCCGTACCTTCTCGCTGAAAGCCGTTGCCCGCTCCCTCCACTGTGGATCATCTGCGAGTAGGTGGCCGTACTCCTTCAACGAGGATCCGCATCCGGCCACGTTCACGACGATGTTGTCCACCGGAAGCTTCTCGAACGTCGCGATCGTCTGCTTCGCACGTTCGCGGGCATGCGGCTCACGTCCGGCGTGCAGTCCGAGTGCGCCGCAGCATCCCTGCTCGCGTGGAGTGAGGACCTCGCAGCCTTCCGCCGCGAGCACACGCTGGGTCGCAGTGTTCACTTCGTGGAAGAACACGTCCTGCACGCACCCCGACAGCAACGCCACACGTTTGCGCGGTGCGCCGGCCGGGCGCACCCGACGCGGCAGGCTCGCGAACGCCGACCGCAGTCGGACCTGCGGCATCAACGCCTGTGCTGCCCGCAGCCGCGGCGGTAGTATCCGTGCGGCGAGCGCCGGCAGGCGCAGTTTCTGGTAGAGCGCACCGCCGAGGGCCGCTGCACGCAGCCGGCGCCGGTAGGGGAACAGCGCGAAGATTCCGTTCCGGAACCAACGGTCCGATCGGGCACGCGGTACGTTCCGCTCGACCTGCGGCCGCGTCGCCTCGAGGAGACGGTCGTACTGCACGCCGGACGGGCACGACGTCACGCACGCCATACATCCGAGGCAGGCATCGATGTGTTCGGTGAACGCGCCCTCGAGTTCGATCTCACCGCGCTCGGCGAGATCCATCAGGTAGATCCGTCCGCGCGGCGAGTCCATCTCCTCACCCCACAACTGGTAGGTGGGGCAGGTCGGCAGGCAGAACCCGCAGTGGACGCAGTCGTTCAGCAGTTCGCGCGACGGCGGGTTGGTCGCGTCGAAACTCGAGTCCGTCACGAGTCCTCCTGTTCCGTTCCGGCAGGTTCCGTCCCACCGGAGTCGGTTGGTGCCTGGGTCCTGGCCACCGGCCGCAACGCCGCGTCGTCCGGGGTCACCGCTCCGTGCGCCGTCTCGTCGGCGGAATCTCCGGATGCTGTCGGCGACGCGGTCCGAGACGCCGCCCTCGACGGAGTCGTACCGGTGCTCGTGTCCCTGCCGGCGGGCTCGGCCGATGCGGCTGCGGCCGGTTTGAGCCACGTTCCGAAACGTTCGGCATCCAGCCGGAAGGCCGGGTCCAGTTCGCGTTTGATCGCCCGCAGCACGTGCAATGCGGACGGCTGCTGCCCCCACGACCGTGCCTGCCCACCGCTCGCGCTCCGCCGCACGGAGGTCCCTCCTGCTTCCGTGACGGCGTCATGGACGTGGTCGACCTGCGCTGCAGGTACCGAGAGCGTCGCGACACCGGTGGCCAGCCCGGCCACCGCCGGCGAGTCGAACCGGCCGAGGACACCGGGTAGGCGACTCGGCCTGCAGCCGACCCGTACCGTCGCGTCGTCGACCAACCGAGCGTGCCGTTGCCATGATTCCGCTGCCTCGTCATCCGACAGCGCTCGGCCTCCGGTCAGTTCGACGAGCCTTCGCGCCCTGGCTGTGGTGCCGTCGGTCGTGCCCTCGATGCGGACGAGCAGCGTGCCGTCGGCCCACTCGAGTGACACCGGTTCCTGTGCCTCGGCCAGCAATGACCGCGTGTGGTCGGCGGCTTCGGGCAGTGTGCAGTCCAGCGCCACGGTGCGTTGTGCCTCCGGAGCGGGATGCAAGCGCAACACCACCTCGGCCATCAGGCCGTATGCGCCGTACGAGCCGTGCATCAGCTTCGCCAGGTCGTAGCCCGCGACGTTCTTGATGACGTGCCCGCCCGTCCTGGCGGGGGTGCCGTCCGCCAACACCACGGTCGCTCCGATGACAAGGTCACGCATGGATCCGTAGCCGAGTGCCAGTGGGCCCGAATCGGCGGTTGCGATCAGGCCGGCGACGGTCGCGCCCCGACGTACTCGCGCGGCGTCGAATGCCACGCGCTGGCCGTGCTGGGCGACCTCGTCCTGTAGCTGGTCCAGCGGTGTGCCTGCGCCGACGGAGACCGTCATGTCGGCCGGGTTGTAGGACCGGATCCCGGTGAGGCCCGTCGTGTCGACGACGACGTCGGCCGCGCCGGTGGTGCCGGCCCAGGAGGCGGCTGTGCCGGCACCCTGAATTCGTACCGTGCCCCCGGTCTCGGCGAACGCCTCGCACGCCGAACGCAGGTCCGTCGGTGTCAGAATCGTGGCGGTCATAGACGCTCGATCACCCCGGCCTCTTCCAGCGGGTGCGGCCGGTACCGGCCCGGCTGTTCTCCGCACAGTCTCGGTGTGGGCAGCAGCTTGCCCGGATTGCACAGGTGCTGCGGATCGAATGCCGTCCTCACCCTGTCCATCGTGGAAAGGTCGGCCTCGCCGAACATGCGCGGCATGGAGCAGGCTTTGTCCGTGCCGATTCCGTGTTCGCCGGACAGCGAGCCCCCGAGTTCCACGCACAGTTCCGCGATGTCGGTGGACAGTTCTTCGGCGCGTTCCAGCTCGCCCGCATCCTCGTCGAACAACACCAACGGGTGCAGATTGCCGTCGCCCGCATGGAAGACGTTCGCCACGCGCAGACCGGCATCACGGCCCATGTTCTCGATCCGGTTCAGCACTTCCGCGAGTCGTGTCCGCGGAACGACCCCGTCCTGCACGATGTAATCGGGGCTGATTCGCCCCACCGCGGCGAAAGCAGCCTTGCGGCCCTTCCAGATCCTGGCCCGCTCCGCTGCGGTCTCGGCGATGTGCAGCCGCGTACAGCCGTGCCGGTCACAGATCGCGCGGACTTCGGCGAACTGAGCCTCGCACTCGGACTCGGGCCCGTCGAGTTCGACCACGAGCGCCGCAGGCGTCGACAGGGTGTATCCCGCGCCGACCGCTTTCTCTGCGGCTTGGATCGCCAGATTGTCCATCATCTCGACCGCCGCGGGGATGATGCCGGCGGCGACGAGGTCACTGACGACGTCGCCCGCCGCCGTCACGGAGGGGAAGTCCGCGAGCAGTGTGCGCACGGTCTCCGGAGTGCGGAGAAGGCGCACCGTGATGTCACACGCGATGCCGAGCGTCCCCTCCGAACCTATGACCACACCTCGTAGATCGGGGCCGAGTTGTTCGTCGGTGTCACCGCCGAGTGTCACGATCTCCCCGTCGGGAAGCACGACGGTCATGGACAGCACGTGATTCGTGGTGAAGCCGTACTTGAGGCAGTGCGCACCACCGGAGTTCTCCGCGATGTTGCCGCCGATCGTGCAAACCTGCTGGCTCGACGGGTCAGGGGCGTAGTACAGCCCGTGGGCGGCAGCAGCTTTCGTGATGTCGAGGTTCGTGACGCCCGGCTGCAACACCGCTCTTCGGTCAACCGGGTCGATGTCCACGATCTCGCGCATTCGCTGCAGTGAGATCACGACGCCGTCGGCGACCGGCATTGCACCGCCCGACAGTCCGGTGCCCGCGCCGCGTGCGACGAACGGGACGCCGTGCCGATGACAGGCGCGTACGGCGTTTGCGACGTGCTCGGTGGCGCGTGGGAGTACGACGAGTGAAGGTATTTGCCGAAAGCCGGTCAGGCCATCGCATTCGTAGCTGCGTAGCTGTACCGGATCGGAGATGACGTTCTCCGTGCCGACGGCCGCGACCAGTGCGTCGTGGGCTGCGCGGTCGAGCATCGTCGCTCTCCTTCCGCAATCGTGCGGTGGTGTCCGAACCGTCTGCGTTCGAACGTCGGCCCGAGACTGAGGGGCTCGGGCGGGCGGATCAGGTCCGGTCCGCTCTTCTCTCCGGTGTCCGTGGGTTCCGATTCCCGGGTACCACGTCGAGGGATGGAAGTCGACGGACTCCGAACTGATATCTCCTTTTTCGGAATATGAAATTTCAATATCGTCACAAGAAACTTTAGTTCCGGCGAGGCCCCGTGAGTCAACCCCGATCCGGGCGACCTGTCACTGCCGAAGCGTCGCCCACTGTGGCTGCCGGGGATCTGCGGGCGGTGTGGCCGCAGCCCTGATTGCTTGGACTCCATTGATACCACTGTCGTCGATCCGTTGACAAGTGCTCGATGTCGTCGTTACGTTGACGATGTGGATCGCTACGAGGGACTGCGTGAGACGGTCGAACGAGCCGTCGACGACGACGTGGAGAGTGCGGACGACGTGGTGTCCGCACTCGCAGTGTTGCGCGAGCTGCGTGACGAGCTCACCGATTGGGAGCCGCTTCTGATCGGTGCCGCACGTCGGCTGGGTGTGAGCTGGGCCGACCTCGCACCTGCGTTGGGGGTCGCGAGCAGGCAGGCCGCGGAACGGCGGTATCTGCGGCTGCACAAACCCGAACACGAACTCGGGTTGACGGCCGACGGGCGGGTGCAGGCCGAGCGTGATCGCCGAGCCGGGCACCGGGCGGTTCGAGCGTGGGCTCAGGACAACTCCGAGGTGGTCCGCAAGCTCGCGGCATTGGTCGGGTCACTCGACGATGTGGGTGACGAAGCGAGGCCGTACGTGGATGTGGTTTCGCGGACGCTCGGCAAGGACGATCCGGTGCTGTTGATCGGTCCGATGGTCTCGGCAGCGGCCCATCTGCGCGACAGTCATCCGGAACTGGCGGCGCAGGTCGACGGCGTGAATTCGGAGGTCGAGCACGTCCGGAGCGAGGCCATCGACCGAAGGGTCAGGCGGTGATCGGTGTCGATGAACTGCGAAAACGCGTACCGTTCTCGGTATGCGCGTCATGTGGAAGGGTGCGGTGTCCTTCGGGCTCGTGACGATTCCGATCCACTTGTACGCGGCGACGGAAAGCAAGAACGTGTCGCTGCGCCAGGTGCACGAGGCCGACGGTGGACGCATTCAGTACAAACGTGTGTGCACGGTGGACGGCGAGGAAGTGCCGTACGCCGATATCGCCAAGGGCTACGAACTCTCCGACGGCGGCATGGTCGTGCTGACGGACAAGGAACTGTCCGAGTTACCGATCTCGACCTCGCGGTCGATCGATGTGCAGGAGTTCGTTCCGCTCGAAGCGATCGATCCGATCTATTTCGACAAGAGCTACTACCTCGAGCCGCAGAAAGCCGCGATCAAGCCGTACGTGCTGCTGCGCGATGCGCTGCACAAATCCGGACAGGTCGCGATCACGAAGGTGGCCATCCGGCAGCGCGAATCGCTGGCGGTGCTGAGGGTCGTCTCGGACGTCATGGTGCTGACGACGATGTTGTGGCCCGACGAGGTGCGCGAGGTCGATTTTCCGTTCCTGCGGGAGGACGCGCCGGAGGTTCGATCACAGGAAATGTCGATGGCGAGTTCACTCATCGATTCGCTCTCCGACAGTGTCTTCGAACCCGACAAGTACCGGGACAGCTACCGCGAGGCGCTGCTGAACCTGATCCAGTCGAAGATCGACGGCAAAGAGACCGAACACCCACCCGAGACCGCATCCGAACCCGAGGTCACCGACCTCATGTCGGCACTGCAAGCGAGCGTGACGGCTGCGAAGGAGGCGCGGGGTGCGGGGTCGGACGGGGATGCGGCCTCGGCCGATGGCGGAGCCGCATCAACAACCTCGTCGGAGCAGTCGGACGACTCGCGGGCGGACGACGGGGAGGCCGGCGACGCGGGCGAAAGTTCCGACGAGAACGCAGGATCGACAAGCTCAGGCAGGACTGCGCGAGCCCGGTCCGCGGGTTCCAAAGCGGACGGCGGCAAGGGGCGGGGCTCCAAGTCGGCCGAAACGAAAACGACGAGCGCGAGGTCCTCGGGCAGCGGCTCCACGAGCGCGAAGTCGTCGAACGAGAAGTCGTCGGGGGCGAAGAAGTCGGGCGCCAAGGGTTCGGCGACCACTTCGGCAAGCAAAACTTCGGGAAGCAAAACCTCGGAGACCAAGTCCTCAGGAAGCAAAACCTCAGGAAGCAAAACCTCAGGAAGCAAACCCTCGGAGAGCGAGTCCTCGGGTGGCCGGCCCTCGAGTGGATCCGGGGCGGGTCACAAGGCCACTGCGTCGGATGGCCAAACCTCCGGAACGGAGAAGGCGCCACGTGGCGGTTCGAGCCGGTCCGCCCGCAAGTCCGTCTGAGGTGCCGTGGCCCCCCGAGCGTTCGAGTGATGCGACTGCCGAGTGCGTCGTTCGGCCGTGTCGTTCGGGTTTCGATCGTGCAGTTCGGGCCAACGGCATGGGTGGTTCGGGCGGGCCGTCGTCACATGCGGGCGTGTCTGTCCCGGAGGTGCGGATAGGCGGTGGTACTAAGGAGCCATGACCTGTTCGAGCTGCGAGGCCGGCATCGACCATTGCCACGGAACGCTGGTGGAACACGTGTCCGGGTTCGTCGAGTGCACGGACATGGCCTGTCTCAGCTTCGGGGCTGATCGGCACTCTCTGGTCATTGACTGCGAAGCAGTGGAGGGCGGCTGCGGGTGTGCCGCGCACCTGCACCTGCTCGGGCAGGTGGATCCGTCGGCGATGGGGGCGGACTTTCCACAGGATCAGCTGCTGCAAGCGTCGTAGGGCCTGTGGGGTGACGGCCCCGTTCCGCATCCAGAACTGCCCAGACGCCAGACGCCGACCTCGCTTCAGGTTGCGTGCTCCGGCCTGCGTGCGCTCCAGTCGAGTGTGCTGTGGTCGAGTGTGTTGTGGTCGAGACTCTTCAGTCCTGACGTCGACGACGTTCGCAACCGAACGCTCGGTTCGATGCGGCGCACGGCTCACGTGTCAGCGGCAGCTCGTGTTCGGATTGGTGCAGTACGCGGCGGCCCCGACATCCGGGTCAGCTCAGCTGTACCGGGTCGGATGCAAAGGGGTCGCGGTGCCACGTGGCCGGCTATGCGCGGGTCGGTAGAACGCCCGTCGGCGCGACGTGGTCGGAGCGATGCAGTCGCCGCGACGCGATCGACCGAGCGTGGATCGACCGAGCGTGAATCGGCTGAGCGTGGATCGACTGAGCGTGGTGGGACCGGCGTTCGGTCACTGTCCGCGCGTCACTGATCACGTTGCGACGGCAGGGTGGTCCGTCCCTCCTCGGGATCCAAGCCGAGCGCGTCGAGGAGCAGTGCGCAGTCCTCGGCGTCGCGTGCCGCCGATGCGATAGCGCGCACGGCCCGGCGGCGCTGCGCGGCGTCCGGTTCGTCGACGCGGGGTAGCGACGGCTGCGGGTTCTGGGTCGGAGCGGTCGGGCTGTGTGCGTTCACGGTTTACTCCCCGAAATCGTGTGCCGGCTGCGTCCTGCAGCTACCCGTTAAACGTATGAGCCACACGTTGTGTTTCCCGATCGGCCGGAAAATGTGCCGTGGACAACTAAGGTCCGATGTGGACGGTGTGTGACGGACGTCGTTTCACGAACAGTGTCGTGGGCCGGGTCTGATCAGGTGATGACGTTGGTCCTGTCGCTGCGCTGCCGATCGGTGTTACCGAAGCCGCGCTGGGCGTACCGGCTCGCGTCGTCGTCGACGGTCTCGCGGGTGACGGAGTGGCTGGACTCCCCGCTGGCGCTACCGAAGTCGCCGGCAGGCGAGGACTCGCCGGCCGGGCAGCCTGCGGGCGAGGGTCCCGTGGCCGCAGGCGCTGCCGGCGACACAACGGTGGACGAGGCGACCGTGGGCGACGCAACCGTTGGTGAATGCTGTGCGGCGGCGGAGCTAGCGGACACATGCCCGACGGTGAGCCCCGCGGCCGAAGATGCTGCCGCCGGCGGCCCGGCTATCGGGGAGCCGGCAGGCGAGGCGGTCGCGGGTGCAGGGGTCGACACTGGCATCGAGGTCGGCGCCGTGGCGGATCCGCGGGCGCCCTGCATCGCGCCGACGAGGAGCACCGCGAGCAGGCCGAAGTCCACCATGAAGACGATCCGTTGTGTGAACCCGACGGACACGGTGTCGGCGACCGCGGCGAAGCCGGGTACGCCCGAGAGCGCGTCGGCGACGTAGCTGACGCCGAACAGCGCCAGGCTCACCAGTGCGACCCGCAGCAGCAACGTCAACGCCGAGGCGACACGAGCCAGAACGGGGGTCGCTCGCATGACATCGAGCAGTGACAGGGCGATCGCAGGCAGGCTGGCGAACGCCACGACGCTCGCGTACTGGTGGATGCGGCCGCTCACCGGGTCGATCTCCGAACTGAAGGTCGCCGGGAACAACGCGGCCGTGACCAAGCCCGTCGATGTCGCGTACACGAGCGTCGAGGTCGTCCTGCTCACCGGCAGACCTGCGGACAGCACGGCGCCGCGCACCGCCACGACGCCCACGGCCGCGGACAGCAGGCTCGCCTCGAGCATGCCGGCGCCGCGATCAGTGAAGGCGTATCGGCTCAGCGGGTCGGTCAACGGGTCGAACGAGCTCACCGAATGAAGGATGACCAGCGTGAACACGGCCCAGCCGAGTCCTGCGGCCGCGGCGATCGTCCACGCACGGGTGCGCGCGACGTCCGCGGTGTGGACCTTGGCGTGCGACGGTGGGCTGGACATACGTCCATATAAACGCATCGGACATAGCGGTGTGTTCCGGGTAAACCCCTGAGATCACCCGGATCGGGCGGTGAAGTCGACCACGGCGAGCGCCTGATCGTCGTGGATCTTCGGTCTCGGCCACCGGGTCCGGTCGCGGTCGGAGCGTTCCGCGTCGCGCACGGTGTCCAGTACGGCTTGCGGCCCCTGCGTGTACGCGAGCCGGTGCAGACCGTGCCAGTCGAACAGCCCGTAGTCGGTGACGCCCGCGGCGACGCCGTCGGTCGCGAGAATCAACGTCTCCACCTCGGCACGCGGCCACTGCGCCTGGACGGCGTGCGCCGCAGCCGACGGGTCGGCCTCGGCCACCCAGAATCCGCCGTCGTGGTTGCGCAGTGCGTCCACCGCCGCTCGAGTGCGCAACCGGCCTGCTGTGCGCAGCCGGGGCAGTCGTTCGTCCGCAACGACCTCGACGTCGTCGGTCCCGAACTTCACCACCGGACTGTCGGCCAGGACCAGCACGTCGACGACGTCCGGCGACCAGCGGGCGAGCGCGACCGTGCTGGACGGGCTCGCCCCGGCCTGCAGAGCGTGGTCGCGTGCGACGACGTCGATCGCTTCCGCGAGTGCCGCCTCCGGGTCGGATGACCGCAGCAGCGTCTCACGCAGGCGCTCTGCCAGGCGTTCGGAGTACCAGCCGCCGCTCGGCAGTCCCGGACGCTGTTCGGTCGCCCCGTCGAGCACGGCGATCGCGCCCGTCTGCGGTTCACCGCCCGAGTCGACCACGACGACGCGGTCCTCGGTCGGACGTGGATCGCCGCGCAGGTCTGTCCCGGCCTGTTCGGCGATCTCGATCCGTGGCACGCGGACCACCATAGTTGTCAACTCTTGTTGACAAGCGTGTTATGTCAACTTAAATTGACACCATGACGAACGCGACCGAACTGGCGACCCAGGCGGGTGACAGCGACCCCCGTACAGGCTTGCGCGCCGTCGCTGCCCTGCGGAGGTTGCTCGAGCGACTCGAAGCGGTGCAGGTGCGCAGCGCGCGCGTGCACGGCTGGTCCTGGCAGGAGATCGCCGACGAGCTCGGTGTCAGCAGGCAGGCGGTCCACAAGAAGCACGGGAGGCGATGACCGTGTTCGAGCGGTTCACGAAGGACGCACGCAGTCTCGTCACGACGGCCGTCGGCTGGGCCGAGGCCGACGATTCCGCACGGGTCGATGCGCTGCACCTGCTCACCGCGGTCGTCGACTCCGGCCGAACCGCCGCCGGGACCGGCGCCCTCGACCTGCTCGCCGCGATCGACGCGCGGCCGGGCGTCATCACCGATCGAGTGAGTGAACTGCGCCGTTACGGCGGGCTGAGCGAAGCCGATCGGCGAGCCCTGCGTGACCTCGGCATCGACGTCGACACAGTCGTCGCCCGGGTCGAAGACCGCCACGGTGAGGGTGCGCTGGCGGCGGGAACGGCCGACGCCGGGGACCCTGGCCGGCGTCGCAACCGCTGGCACCTGCCGTTCGGCGACGATGCGAAACGCGTGCTGGAAGCGAGCCTCCGGGAGGCGCAAGATGTCCGCGACGACGCCATCGGTGGCGAGCACATCCTGTCGGCGCTCGCCACCGTGCCGGGGCCGGCGGCCGACGTCCTCGCAGCCGTAGGCGCATCCCCTGATCGGCTCCGCCGCGCATTGTTGCAGCGCAGGAACACCGTATGACGGTTCACGTGCGCGGACGCCACACGACCCACGGCAGGAACAGCTGAGTCAGCGGGCCGATCGACAGCGCGAACAACACCGTTCCGGCGCCGGCCGTGCCGCCGAGCAGCCAGCCCGCGCCGAGTACGCACACTTCGAGCGCCGTCCGCACCAGGCGCACCGACAGACCGGTGCGTGCCGTCAGCCCCGTGAACAGGCCGTCACGCGGACCCGGGCCCAGTCGGGCTCCGACGTACATCGCCGTCGCCAGACCGTTCAGCACGACCCCGCCGAGCAGCAGCGGAATCTGTACCGCGAGGTGTTCCTGCGGCGGTAGTACCAGCCGCACCAGGTCGACCGATACGGCGATGAGCACGACGTTCGCGATCGTGCCGATCCCCGGACGCTGTCGCAGCGGGATCCACAACAGCAGCACGGTCACCGCCGTCACCACGGTCACGGTGCCGAACGTCAGTCCGGTGCGGTGCATCAGGCCCTCGTGGAGCACGTCCCACGGGTTCAGGCCGAGCAACGATCGCGACATCATCGCCATGCTCGTGCCGAACAGCACCAGCCCCACGACCAGCTGGATCAACCGCCGCGCCGGGTCATGGCGCACTGTCACCGGATGAAGTTCGAACTGCGCCGTGGCCGCCACACGGACCACTATCGGCTGCCTCGGGCGGCGCGGTCCATCGGGTTCAGCCAGTGGGACGCCGGTCACTCCGGGAGGTGTGCGAAAAGGCGGAGCCGGTGCGCTGGATCCCGGGGGTGCCGTCACTCCAGAAAACGGCGTCAGACCCAGCGCACCGGCTCCATCCGTGTCACGCGGACACGGAGTGCCGCCTGCGGAACCGGCATCGCCCCTCGCTATGCCGGTCCGCCCGGCGGCTAGGTGCGCAGCGGCGACATCGCCCCACCTGGCGCGGTGAGCGAGGCGATGCGGCGCGCACCCGAACACGGCTCCGGCGCCGCGGGGGCAGCGCGGCGCCGGAGCCAGGACCCGTCTCGGCCAGGCGCGGTCGGCCGAGCGGGAAGTCGTCGATACATGCGGATTACCCCGAAACGGACACGTGTACGCACTGCGGCACACGCGATGGGTCACTACGGAAGCGGGCGGAAACCGCCCGATGGGCACAGTTGCCCGAGGGAGATGCCGGTCGGGGTCAGTCCGGCGCGGTGGGAGGAAGGCCCAGGTGGACCGCGTCGACGTCGACGTCGCTCGCATTCGCGGCGCCGAGGACGTGCAGCCGCTCGACTGCGGGCGTGGACGGCAGTACGCCCTGATGGCTGCGGCCGCCGCCGTTGTCGCAGTTCGCGCCGGCGATCGAGCTCGCGGGCGCAGGCTTCGGGACGGTCGGCGCCGGGACTGTCGGCGACGCGTGTGACGTCGGCTCGCCGTGGGCCTGGGGCGCCGGAGCCGTCTGCCCGGTGATCGTGTTGGCCGTGGTGCCCGTGGCACGGGGTGGTGCGGGCTGGGCGGGTGTCGCCGGAGCGGCCGGGCGTGCCGGGGCGGGCGAGTCCGCCTGGACGGGTGCCGTTTCGACCGGCGCCGGATCGCGCGTCGGCTCGGAGTCGGCCGGGTCGGCGGGCGGCTGCGGCTGCGGTGCCGGAACGAGCGGTGCCGCGACGTCGTCGACCGTGCCGGTGACGGTCCGCTCGACCTGCGCCACGCTGTCGCGCACGACACGGTCGACCTGGTCGACCGTGTCGGTCACGCGGTGCAGCACGCCGTCCTCGTCGCGGCCCGTCAGCCCGTCGGCGAGGTCGCCGGTCAGGTCCGCGACCAGACCGCCGCCGGAGTCACCGGATGCCGGTACGGCAGGCTCCGGCTCGGCATCCGGTGCCGGCTCGGCCACGTCCGCTCCGACCTGCGCGGTGTCCGTATCGGTGGTGGCCGCATCGCTGGTGGTGGCCGTATCGGACTCGGCCGTGCCTTCCGGGACGTCCGCGGTCGTGGGCTCGCCGGTTGCGGGCTCGGGTGCGGCGGGAGTGGTGGGTTCGCGCTCGTCCGGGGTGCTGAGCGCTGCGTTCTCGGCCCGATGCGGGAGTGTGCTGTCGGTGTCGCCGGTCGCGATGCCGCCCAGCCCCGCGTCGTCGGCAGGATCCGCCGTGTCGTCGGAGGCGGTGACAGGGCCGGTGTCGACGGCCGATCCCGACGGCGGAGTGGGCCCCGGGGACGTGGTCGAAGCCGACGCCGATCCGGTGACGAGCAGCCAGGCGATCAGCGCGAACGCGGCGACCACGAAAGCGCGCACGACGACGGCGGCGCGTACGCCCACCGTCTTTCCCATCGCACACTCCCGCGGTCTGGCCGTTTCCGGCGGTCGGCCGGTGGCCGGGATCGTCGCAGGTCCGGCCGCGGTCTTTCTAGCACCGAGGCGGGGGGTTCCACCGATCGCGGGTGCGTGACCGGCCGAACGTCTCAGCCCCGATGTAGCTGGTGCAGGCGTTCGACAGCCTCGTCGAGCACCTCGTCACGCTTGCTGAACGCGAACCGCAGCACGTGATTCCACTCGTCCGGGTGGTCGGTGAACACCTTGACGGGGACCGCCGCGACGCCCGCGAGCTCGGGGAGACGCCACGCGAGGTCCTCGGCGTCGGTGAAGCCGAGCGGCCGCACGTCGGCGCACACGAAGTACGTGCCGGCACTCGGCCACACCGCGAAGCCGGCCTCGGTGAGGCCCTTGGACAGTCGGTCGCGCTTGGCCGCCAGCGATGTCCGCAGCTGCTCGACCCAGCCGAGCTCGTGTTCGAGCGCGTACGCGACGGCAGGCTGCAGCGGCCCACCGGAGACGAACGTGAGGAACTGCTTCGTGGTCTTCACCGCCGCGACCAGCTCCGCGGGTGCGCACACCCAGCCGATCTTCCAGCCGGTGCAGTTGAACGTCTTCCCCGCACTCGAGATCGACACGGTGCGTTCGCGCATCCCCGGCAGCGTCGCCAGCGGGGTGTGCTCGATGTCGTCGAACGTCAGGTGTTCGTACACCTCGTCCTGCACGGCGATCAGGTCGTTGTCGACGCACACCTCGGCGATGGCGGTCAGCTCGTCGTGGGTGAACACGGTGCCGGTCGGGTTGTGCGGCGAGTTGACCAGGATCGCGCGGGTGTCTGGGGTGACGGCGGCGCGCAGGGCGTCGACGTCGAGTGCGAATCGCTCGCCGTCGGAGGCCAGCGGGACCGTGCGGCGCTGCGCGCCCGCCATGGCGATCGCGGCGGCGTACGAGTCGTAGTACGGCTCGATGGCGATCACCTCGTCGCCGCGGTCGGCCAGCGCGAGCAGGGATGCGGCGATCGCTTCGGTGGCGCCTGCCGTGACCAGGACCTCCGTGTCGGGGTCGTAGTGGAGGCCGTAACGCGTGCGGTGCTCGGCGACGGCCTTGCGCAGTTCGGGGCGTCCGGGCCCGGGCGGGTACTGGTTCGCACCGCCGTACAGCGCGTCCCTGGCGGCGTCGAGCATTCCGGTGGGCCCGTCGGTGTCGGGAAAGCCCTGGCCGAGGTTGACCGCGCCGGTGCGCGTGGCCAGTGCCGTCATCTCCGCGAAGACGGTCGACGTGAACGGTTGGAGGCGGGAAACGAGAGGTGGGCGCACGGGAATCGATCCTCACGGACAATGCGGGTGTGGAGCAACCGAGTGACGACGTGACTTCCGGCGCCGGGACGTCCGGGCCCCCGGTGTCGAGTGCCGCCGCCCCGGCACCGGCGCCGTCCGGTGGCCTCGCCGGCGACGAGGCCAAACGGCAGAGCCTGCGCCGGATGAAACAGGTGGCGCTCGCGTTCCTGTTCGGCGCGGCGGTGGTGTTCCTGCTGGCCAGGTGGGCCGAGAGCGAGGGTTGGCCCGGATGGGTCGGCTACGTGCGCGCCGCGGCCGAGGCCGGCATGATCGGCGGCCTCGCCGACTGGTTCGCCGTCACCGCGTTGTTCCGGCATCCGCTGGGGATCCGGATCCCGCACACGGCGATCATCCCCAACAAGAAGAACGTGCTGGGGGAGAGCCTCGGCGACTTCGTCGGGGCGAACTTCCTGTCCGAACCCGTCGTGCGGGACAAGCTTCGGCGCCTCGAGGTGTCGCGGCGTACGGGCGAGTGGCTTGCGGCGCCCGACAACGCCGAGCGGGTGACGGCGGAACTTTCGACCGTCGTGCGCGGCGCCGTGACGGTGCTGCGGGACGAGGACGTGCAGGTCGTGATGGAACAGGCCGTCGTCCGCCGCGTCGTCGACCGCGAGTGGGGTCCGCCGCTGGGCAAGCTCCTCGAACAGGTGCTGACCGACGGCGCGCACTACCGGTTCGTCGACCTGATGTGCGACCGCGCGTACGACTGGGTGCGCACCAACCACGCCACGGTGCTGCGGGTCGTGTCGGAACGGGCGCCGTCGTGGTCGCCGCGGTTCGTCGACGAGATGCTGGCCGACAAGGTGTACGGCGAGGTGCTGACGTTCGCCTGGGCCGTGAAGACCGACGTCAACCACCCGATGCGGCTGGCGCTCGACCGGTTCGCGAGCGAGTTCGCCCAGGACCTGCAGAAGGACCCGGAGACGATGGCGCGCGCGGACGCCGTGAAACGTCAGCTCGTCGAACACCCCGAGGTGAAGAAGCTGATCGGCTCGGCGTGGGCGACCGCGAAGGACATGCTGCTCACCGCAGCCGAGGATCCGTCGAGTGAACTGCGAACGCGCGTACGGGAAGGGCTGCAGACGCTGGGCGGCCGGTTGCAGGCGGATGCGGAGCTGGCCAGGAAGGTCGACGGCTGGATCGAGGACGCCGCCGCACACGTCGTGCGGCACTACTCGCGGGAGATCACGACGATCATCACCGACACCGTCGAACGGTGGGACGCCGAGGAGACCTCGCGCAAGGTCGAGCTCCAGGTGGGCCGCGACCTGCAGTTCATCCGCATCAACGGCACGGTCGTCGGCGCGCTGGCGGGCCTGGTCATCTACACGGTCGGTGAGCTGCTGTTCTGATTCCCGTGCTGGTGCTGGTGCTGGTGCTGGTGCTGGTGCTGGTGCTGGTGCTGGTGCTGGTGCTGGTGCTGGTGCTGGTGCTGGTGCTGGTGCTGGTGCGGGGCAGGGCGGGCTACCCCGTCGACCTGGAGCCCCGCGCCGGCCTCGATTCGTCGTGTGGGCGTGGGCGTGGGCGGGCTCCGGTGGACGCTCGGTCGCTCCATGCCCGGTCGGCCCATGCTCGGTCGCCCCGGGTGCCCTGCCGCCGGTCGCGGTGCGTGACCGTGTGGCTGCAGCCGGGCTTGGTCCGATCCACTCGTAGTGTGGTCCAGGCCACCCGAGAGGGGGAGGTTATCCACAGTGGGTGGGGTTATCCACGTAGTTATCCACAGGTCCGGTGGGTTGTGGTCAACCGGCTGTGGAGTCCTCGCCGGGTGCTGAGCCGGTGCGCTTGCGGAACGTGCGCGCCTTGACGCGATTGCCGCACACCTGCATCGAACACCACGTGCGCGAACGGTTGCGGGACTCGTCGTAGAACGCCCACAGGCAGTCGTCGGCAGGGCAGATCTTGATGCGGCGCCAGTCGCCGAGTACGGCCAGCCGCATCGCCGCGGTGAACACGGCCGAGACGGCGTCGTCGGCGATCAGCTGCGGGTCGGCAGTGGGGGAGAGCCGGAACGCGACGTCGACGGGTATTCGCAGCTCGCGCGCGGTGTGCGAGGTATCGGTCCCGGCGACCGGATCACTTGCCGGCTCGCCCGCGGCCTCGCGGAGGACCCGGCGGGCGCGGAACGCGTCGTCGATCGAGCCCGGCGTCAACTCGCGCGCGTGGGTCCACGCGTGCCACTCGGTGACGGAGCGCAGCACGTCGACGTCCTTCTCGACGTCGACGGTGTTGAGGAAGTCCAGCACCAGCCTCACGTCCGCGTCCACGTCACCAGTGTATTGGAAACAGTGGTTGCGTCCGGTTTTCGTAACCGGCATCATGTGTTCATTGGTTATGACGGTGTCGGCCTGGTGGTGGGGGCGGCGTGTTGTGCTGCTGTGACCAAGCTGTGGAGCTGTGACCGGGCTGTGCCGCTGTGACGCCGTTCCGTCGGGTGAATCGAGCGCAAGGAGGCGCTGAATGAGTACATCGGTGACGTTGGGCTGTGTCGCCCTGGACTGCCCGGAGCCGTATCGGCTCGCGGACTTCTACGGGAAGCTCCTCGGCTGGGAGCTCGACCCCGACTCGGACGACGAGTGGGTGACGCTCGTGAACCCTGACGGCGGGGCGGACATCAGTTTCCAGCGCGACCCCGACTATCGGCCGTCGACGTGGCCGTCGAACGAGCGGCCGCAGATGCTGCACCTCGACTTCACGGTCGGCGATCTCGACGCCGAACACCAGCGGACGCTGGATCTCGGTGCGCGGCTGCTCGACGACAAGCCCGAGACCTTCCGCGTCTACGCCGACCCGGACGGCCACCCGTTCTGCCTCTGCGCCTGTTGAGGCCCGTCTGCTGAGGCCCGTCTGTGAGGTTTCAGTCCAGCTTGAGCGGGTCGTGGAACGGATCCGTGTCGTCGTCACGCCGGCCGCGGTGCGTGTCCGAACGCGGTTCGGCGGGAGCGGATCCGCTGCTCGGCGCGAAGGCTGCCTGGGGGCCGAGGATGCGGGCGATGCCGACGTCCTGGCCGACGTGCCGGTGCACGAGGTCGACGTGCTTCTCGGTGGCCTGCCGGATCGCCTGAGCGATCGTCGCGTTGATCGACGACGCCAGGGATGACGCGTTGGTGTTACTCAGCGCGTTGTCCGACAGTTCCACGGACTGCACGATGCCGCCGGCCCCGGCTGTCACGGTCACCGTGCCGTCGGGGGAGGTCGCCGTGGCTCGTAGAGAATGGAGCTGTGTTCTCGCCTCGTCCAGAGTCGACAGCAGCTCGTCGAACTCGGCCTGCTTGTTGCGGGCCTGTCGTACCTGGGCGCGTGCCTGTTCGATGAGCTGTTCACTGGTCGGTTCCGTCATCGAACCCCTCGTCGCTCCTGGTGCGGTGATCAGTGGTGGCGGGTCTTCGGCGGTTGTCGTTCTAACCCGCCTGGTACGGAGCAGGTGCCGGTTCCGCGCTGTCGGCACGGTCGCGGCGTTCGAAGGTCAGCCTGACGAGATTGCGGTCCCCACCCCACAACGCGAAGCTGCGGTAGTAGCTCTTCAGCGTGTAGCCGAGCTCCCAGGCGACCGCGCAGTAGAGATCTCTGCTGGGCAATCGGTACGACAACGCGTAGATCCGCACCTTCTTCCGCCCGTCGAACTCGCGGATCAGCGCGGAGACCAGGTGATCGAGGGTCGGCCCGGGGCGGCGGAACTTGAGCACGAACGCGGCCGTCCATGCCGGAAGTAGCAGCGCACCGACTGCAACGAGCCCCAACAGCACACCTGGTTCGCCGGTCGTAGCCCCTAGGCTCAGGGCCAGCATCCTCAGCAACGGCACCATGGGTATGGCGGCTGCTATGCAGCGCCGTCGATGGGACCGGAACGGCTTCTGGTACGGCACGCATGTGTCCTGGATGGACCGGATCGGAACGCGGCTGATCAACATGAGAAACGGCCCGGGTGGCAAGCCGAGTGCGCGGACGACCGACGCACCGAACTGCCGCGCGACGGTGTCGACGTGCTGCGGACTGGGTGTGACCTCTTCGGTCCGCAGCCACGTGAACGGCTTGTCCCGCAGGGCGAACGCGACCGTGTCCTGCAACGAATCGTGTGCCGTGACCATCAACTCGATCCTGTCGTGGCCTGCTGTGACGTCGTCGTGGCCGGTTGTGTCATCGCGACCGCTCGGCCTGCAGGTCGAAACGGAGACTGTCGGCGATCCGGCGGGTCTGCGCGGCGACCAACGGCCACGCGGCCTCACTGACGGTCGCGGACCTGTTCGGCGCCGTCCTCGAGTGTCCTGATCAGTGTGCCCAGCTCGGCGATGTTGACGGCGTAACCGTCACTCATGTCCCCCTCCTCGTATCCCCGCGCGGTGCGCGCTCCCCCGGGATGGCGGTCGGGACCGTAACACCTGACCTGCGGAGGAAGGCGCAGATGAGGCGGGGCCACCCGGATCGGTCACGAGTGTTCGGCGTCACACGCGAAGGGTGCAAGCAGGGTGCTTGCAATAGCTAGCACTCGTGGTTACCGTGGAAAACGTCGTAGGGAGGTGGCAGGCGTGACGGGGAAGTCGGACGGTGCCGAGCATCGTGACGACGATGTCGACGGCGACCGCGACGGCCGACCCGGCGCCGGTACGGATGAGGATGCGACCGGACCGATGGACAAGATGGCCGACCTCGGCCGGGACATCGGGTCGTACATCCGCCAACAACGCAGCAGCGCCAAGATCTCCCTGCGGCAGCTGTCCAAACTGGCCGGTGTTTCCAACCCGTATCTGAGCCAGATCGAACGCGGGGTCCGCAAGCCCAGCGCGGAGATCCTGCAGCAGATCGCCAAAGGGTTGCGAATCTCGGCGGAGGCGCTCTACGTGCAGGCCGGAATTCTCGACGACCTGCCGGAAGGGGGCCCGGTGCTCGACGCGATCCGCGCCGATACCGAGCTGTCCGAGCGCCAGAAGACGGTTCTGCTCGACGTCTACGAGTCGTTCCGCAGGCAGAACCGCGAAGAGAGCACGCCCGGAACCGAACCCGAACAGCCGCACGCCGAGGAGTGAGCCGACATGGCTACCGAGACCGCCAAGACCGAATCCGCCAAGACCGAGAACGACGGCGCCAAGACCCCCGTCGACCAGCTCAAGACCCCGCTGCTCGCCGCCCTGGGCGCAGGCAACCTCGCGAGCCACGCCGTGAACGACGCGCTGGCCAAGGCCAAGGAGCGTTACACCGACGGCGGCGACGTCGTCCGCAAGAGCGTCGAGGACGCCAAGAAGGGCTTCGAGGACGCGAAGAAGAACCTCGAGGAGCTGCCGTCTGAGCTCGAGGGGCTCCGCGACAAGCTCGACCCGGCCGAGCTGCGCAAGCTGCTCGACGAGTACACCGACGCCGCGCTGAAGCTGTACCACCGGCTGGCCGAGTCCGGTGAGGAGGCCTGGGACAAGCTGCTCGCGCAGCCGCAGGTCAGGAAGGCCACCGACCAGCTCGGCGAGACGTTCCAGACCGTGCAGGTGCGTGTCGACGGTGCCACGGCCGACGTGCGCAAGGGCATCGACGGCGTCGTCTCGAAGGTGACGTCCACGGTGCGCGGCGCGGGCGAGGACGCCGGTGAGGTCGTCGAGGCGACCGCGGAGAAGATCTCCGACGCCGCAGAGAAGGCCGAGGCGAGCGTCGATGAGGCCACCACGCCCGCCAAGCCGAAGACCACCACCAAGTCGTCGACCACGTCGAGCGCGAAATCGACCACCACGCGCCGCACCACGAGCGCCGCGAAGAAGTCGACGGGCTCCACCGGTTCGAAGAGCGACAACTGAGCTGACCGTCCACACCTCGGGCTCCGGTTGTTACCGCAACCGGAGCCCGAAGTGTGTTCGGCGTCTGACGTACGCTGAGTGGCGTGCCGTATCTCGCGTACTGGATCGTGTTCGCCATCGACTGGGCAGGCACTCTCGTCGGCCTGGTCGCCTTCGTACACGCGCTGACCCAGCGCTCCGACGCCTACACCGCAGCCGACCGGCACACGAAGCCGATGTGGCTGGGCATCACGGGTGGTGCGACGCTCGCGATGCTGCTGTTCAACTTCTACGGCGCCGGGCTGATCTTCTGGCTGGCCGGCATCGTGGCTGCGCTCGTCTACATCGTCGACGTGCGCCCCAAGCTGATCGAGGTCCAGCGCGGCGGTTCCTCCTGGTGACGCGCTGATCCTCGGCCCGGCGACACTCCGGGCACGCGTCCTGTCATCCCGAGCGTCGTCCCGTGACCCGGGCGCCGACCCGGTGATGTCCCGGTGCCGACCCGGTGGTGCTCGGCGCGTCGATGCGCCGCGACTCGATGCTGACGGGGTGACCTACGGTGGCGATGTGAACGACTGGAACATCGCGGGGACGCTCACCGTGCAGTCGGCCGTCGAGCGTCCCGACCTCATGGCCGAACCGGTCGCGGGCGCGCTCGACTCCGTCAAGGCGCCGGTCGGCGTCGCCGAGATCGATCCGGAGCTGGCCGACACCGCCGCGTTCTGCGAGGCGTATTCGTCGCCGCTCGAAGCGTCGGCCAACTGCGTCGTCGTCGCAGGTAAACGTGCTGGCGAGGTGCGCTACGCCGCCGCGCTCATACTCGCGACGACCCGCGCCGACGTCAACAACGTCATTCGCAAGCGCATGGACGTGCGCAAGGTGTCGTTCGCCCCGATGGAAGAGGCTGTCGAGCTGACCAACATGGCCTACGGCGGCATCACGCCGATCGGCCTGCCTTCGGACTGGCCGGTCCTCGTCGACGCCGCGGTCGCCCGTGCGCCGGAACTCATCGTGGGCAGCGGCATCCGCGGCAGCAAACTGCTCGTCACCGGGTCGGCACTCGCCGCGTTGCCGGGAGCCGAGGTCATCGAGGAGCTCGCCAAGTAGAACCGGGTCAGCGCCCGGCCGGACGCGACCCGCCACACGATCAACAGGGAGAGCACATGGGACAGGTCACCGCCATAGCCGAGCGGACGATCGACGCGCCCGCCGACACGGTGCGCACGCTCGTCGCCGACTACACCGACACCAGGCCGAAGATCCTCACCGAGGCCTACCGCGACTACGCCGTCAGCGACGGTGGCACCGGCGCGGGCACGGTCGCGACCTGGAAGCTGCAGGCCACGTCGAAGCGCGTGCGCGACGTCGCCGCCACGGTCACCGAACCGAAGCCGGGCACGATCGTGGAGACCGACGCCAACTCGAGCATGGTCACCACGTGGACCGTCGAGGAGGCCGGCGACAAGTCGACCGTGCGCATCGAAACCACCTGGCAGGGAGCAGGCGGCATCGGCGGCTTCTTCGAGAAGACGTTCGCGCCGGCCGGCCTCAAGCGCATCTACGACGGTGTGCTCGACAACCTGGAAAAGGTGGCCACGGCATGACGGAGTCCGGTGACAACGCGGTGGAGATCCGGCTCGCCGAGCGGCCGCACGGCGAGCCCACGATGGCGAACTTCGAGATCGCCGACGTCGACGCGGGTCGGCCCGGGCCCGGTCAGGCGCTCGTGCGCAACACGTGGCTGTCGGTCGATCCGTACATGCGCGGGCGGATGAGCTCGGCGAAGTCCTACGCCGCGCCCTACGAGGTCGGCGAGCCGATGACGGGTGGTGCGGTCGGCGAGGTCGTCGCGTCGAACGCCGACGGCCTGGCCGTCGGCGACACGGTGCTGCACCAGCTCGGCTGGCGCACGCACGCGATCGTCGACACCGACAACGCCGCGAAGATCGACGTCACGTCGGCGCCCGCGCAGGCCTACCTCGGGGTGCTCGGCATGCCGGGGCTGACGGCCTACGCGGGTCTGTTCGACGTGGCCCGGTTCGCCGAGGGTGACGCCGTGTTCGTGTCGGGCGCGGCCGGTGCGGTCGGGTCGATGGTCGGCCAGCTGGCGAAACTGCGCGGCGCGTCCCGGGTGATCGGCAGTGCCGGGTCCGCCGAGAAGGTGCGGTGGCTGACCGAGGAGCTCGGGTTCGACGCGGCGTTCAACTACAAGGACGGGCCCGTCGCCGACCAGCTGAAGGCCGCTGCGCCGGACGGCGTCGACGTCTACTTCGACAACGTCGGCGGCGAGCACCTCGAAGCGGCCATCGGCTCGATGAACCTCGGTGGGCGGATCGCCATCTGCGGGATGATCTCGCAGTACAACGCGACCGAGCCGCAGCCGGGCCCGCGCAACCTGGTGCAGTTCATCGCCAAGCGGATCACGATGCGCGGCTTCCTGGTGGGCGACCACCTCGACGCGCGCCCGCGGTTCGTCGATGAGGTCGCGCCGCTGGTCGGCGACGGATCGATCGTCTACAGCGAGACCGTCGTCGACGGCATTCGCAGTGCGCCACAGGCGTTCCTCGACCTGCTCGCCGGCTCCAACACGGGCAAGATGCTCGTCCGCGTGTGAGACGGTGGTGGATCGGCGCCGAAGTGCATGCATTTCGGCGCCGATCTCGGTATGGTCATGTCATGACCACCATCCAGGTCAAAGACGTGCCCGACGAGGTCGCGGACGTGTTCCGCCGTCGAGCGGCCGAGGCGGGGCAGTCGCTGCAGGCGTACATGCGCCAGTACCTCATCGAGGCTGCGCGTGAACGTGCGAAGGCCGACTACGTACGGGCCGTCGAGGAGAACCTCGCCGCCTGTGCGACGCCGGGGGCGACGGCGGGCTCCATCGACGAGGTGCTTCGCGAGGCGCGTGGCGAGTGACCGCGAGTGAGTACGTCGTCGACGCGTCGGCTCTCGTCGCGGCGCTGACGCGGAAGGACGGCGTCGGCGCGGCGTTGCGGAAGTTGCTCGCCGACAGTCGGGTGCATGCGCCGTATCTGATCGACGCCGAGGTCGGTCAGGCACTGCGGGCCCTCGAGCGGCGCGGCGAGATCACCGGGGACGAGGCGTTGACCGGCCTGCGGGCGTTGCGCGGACTCGTCGACGATCGGTACGACCAGGTGGTCCTATTGGAACAAACCTGGTCACTGCGGCACACGATCACGTTCTACGACGGGCTCTACGTCGTGCTCGCGTCCGCGTTGGACATGCCGCTGCTGACGGGTGACATCAGGTTGAGCAGCGCACCCGGACTGAACTGCAAGGTCGAACTACTCCGCTGACGGCGACCGGCGCTGCCGGTGACATCCGTCGGCCCGGTCGCCGCGTCCGCCGGGTTCGGTCGCCGAGGAGATCCACCGGTGCTGCCTCGGCTCGACAGTGGTCGCCGCCGGTTCGCGCACTTTTCGGGGGCGCGAACCGGCGGCGCGTCTCGGTGTCCTCGGGGTGTGTTCTCGAGGTGTCCTTGGGGCGTCACCTCACGGGTGCGAGGTCAGGTAGCCGCCCATCTTCGTGAAGAATTCCGTGCCCGCGTATTCCGTGCCGTCCTCGGTGCGCACCCGTTCGATGCGCAGTCCGTGGTTCCGGCCGAAGCGCGCGTCGGCACCCGCGACGATCGCCACGCCCTTGCCCTCGGGATAGAAGATGCGTCCCGGGGTGCCGCCGTACTTGCCGTCCGACACGGACGCCTCGATGATGCGGATCCGCTCGCCCTTGTAGTACGTGTAGGCGTTCGGATACGGGTCGGCCAGCGCGCGCACCAGCCGGTCGAGGTCCGCGGCGGGCCACGTCCAGTCGATGCGGCTGTCCTCGAGTGAACGTTTGTGGAAGAAGCTGGCCTTCGACCGGTCCTGCGGAGTCCAGTCGGTGCGCCCGCCGGCGATGAACTCCAGCGCCTCGGCCACCAGTGGTTCGATCTTCTCCACCGTGGCGTGGACCAGGTCGATGGCCGTGTCGCGCGGGCCGACGGTCACGGACTTCTGGCCGACGATCGGGCCAGCGTCGAGCTCCTCGTTCATCATGTGGGCGGTCACGCCGACCTCGGGTTCGCCGTTGATGAGCGCCCAGATGATGGGGGAGAACCCGGCGTAGGCGGGCAGTAGTGAGTCGTGGATGTTGAGCGTGCCGTGGGTGGGCAGGTTGTAGATCTCCGGCGGCAGCCAGGTGCGCCAGTTGTTGGCGACGATCAGATCGGGCGCCACCTCACGGAGCTTGTCGACGAGCGCGTCGTCGGGTCGCTGCGCCAGTACCGCCTCGACACCGTTCTCCCTGGCGAGGTCTTCGACCGAGTCGGCCAGGATCCGTTCGTAGGCATGTTCGGACCTCGGGTGCGTGACGACCATCGCCACCTCCACGTGCTCCGAATCGAGCAGCGCACGCAGGGTGCGGTGCCCCCACGTCTGGTAGCCGAACATGACGACCCGCATCGGTCCTCCGTAACGTCGTGGGCGAAACGCACCCAGTGAAGCAAGGCTTGCCTAAGCTGACAACCCTTGACGTCGGAGTCGAGGATCACCCTCAAAAGGTCTAACTGAGGCAGCCCTTAGTTAGGTTAGGGTAGCCTCTGTCTGGCTGTCTCGGCGATAGGACTGGTATGACTCAGGGGCTCGCAGGCGATGTACCGGTGTACGACCTCGTCGGCGTGGGTTTCGGGCCGTCGAATCTGGCCCTCGCCATCGCGGTCGCCGAGTACAACGAGGACGCGGCCGAGCCCGTCACGGCACAGTTCCTCGAACAGCAGGCCTCGTTCGGCTGGCACCGCGGCATGCTCATCGATGACGCAACCATGCAGGTGTCGTTCCTCAAGGACCTCGCGACGCTACGGAATCCGACGAGCCGCTTCAGCTTTCTGTCCTATCTGCACGACCGCGGGCGGCTGGTCGAGTTCGTCAACCACAAGACGCTGTTCCCGCTACGGGCCGAGTTCCACGACTACTTCGGATGGTCGGCCGCGCAGGTCGGCGACATGGTCTCGTACGGCACCCGGGTCGCCGGGATCGAGCCGGTGTTCGACGGCGACGAGATCGGTTGCGTCGATGTGCGCACCTCCTCCGGAGCGGTGTACCGAGCGCGGAACGTCGTGCTCGCGACCGGATTGCGGCCGCGGATACCGGACGGCGCCGAGCTGTCCGATCGCGTCTGGCACAACAGCGAACTGCTGCAGCGCGTGCCGTCCGTGCCGGGCGACGCGCGGCGGTTCGTCGTCGTCGGCGCGGGGCAGAGTGCGGCGGAGGTGACGGCGCACCTGCACTCGACGTTCCCGGACGCCGAGGTGTGCGCGGTGTTCTCCCGCTTCGGCTACAGCCCCTCCGATGACAGCCCGCTCGCCAACCGGATCTTCGACCCGGCATCGGTCGACGAGTTCTTCGGCGCGCCCCAGGATGTCAAGGACCGCCTGATGGACTATCACGCCAACACGAACTACTCCGTCGTCGATCTGGAACTCATCGAGGACCTGTACCGGCGGCTGTATCGCGAACGGGTGCTCGGGCAGGAGCGGTTGCGCTTCTTTCACGCCTCCCGCGCGACCGACGTGGTCGAGACCGCCGACGGTGTCCGGACGACGGTCGAATCGCTCAGCAACGGGGAGAAATCGGTACTCGACGCCGACGTGGTTGTGTACGCCACCGGATACCTGCCCGCCGACGTCGACGCCCAGCTGGACGGGCTCGCCTCGCACGTCACGCGTGATCCGGCGGGCAGGCCGCGGATCGAACGCGACTACCGGGTGCACGGCGGTGCCGCCCTGTCGGCCGGCGTGTACCTGCAGGGCGGCGCCACCGAGCACACCCACGGCATCACGTCGTCACTGCTGTCGAACAACGCGATCCGTTCCGGTGAGATCCTCGACTCCGTCCTGCAGCGACGCAGCTCCCGGGTGACGGCCGAGTTCGCCGTCAGCGGGTCGTGACGAACACGGACATGGCCGAGGACGATCTCCGGACCATCCCCCGGAAAGCGGTCCCTGCACAGTGGACAACGGACATGAGGAGTGAGCGATGAATCCGTTCGAGGACAACGAAGGCCGGTTCTACGTGCTCGTCAACGACGAGGACCAGCACTCGCTGTGGCCGTCGTTCGTGGACGTTCCCGCGGGCTGGCGCATGGTGTTCGGTGAGGACACCCGCGAGGCCTGCCTGCGCTACGTCGACGCCGAGTGGACCGATCTTCGCCCCTCGAGTATCCGTTAGCTCACGGCCTTCAAGCCGACGACGCAGCCGATGATGCCGACGAGGAACAGCACCTTCAGCGGGGACACCACTTCGTCCCCGGTGGCCATGGCGTAGACCACGGTGCCCACGGCGCCGATCGCCACCCACACGGCGTAGGAGGTTCCGGTCGGCAGGTCGCGCATCGCGTACGCCAGCCCGGCCATGCTCACCACGAGAGCGGCGAGGAACACCATCGACGGCCCCAGCCGCGTGAACCCCGCGGTCTTCCCCAGTGCGGTCGCCCAGACGGCCTCGAACAGCCCCGACACGATCAGGATCAGCCACGACATGACAGGTCCCTTCCGACGGCCGTCTTGTCGCGTTTCCGGGTACGGCTCCCTCGTCCGGGAACCCTGATTCGGGTCCTACGACAGGTTTTACACGCTCAGCGCCGTGATGGCAGCGAGCCCGATCACCATGGTGCTCGACACCACAGCCGTCAGCAGCCGTCCCCGCGGGCCCGAGACGACGCGGCCCAGGGCCGAGCCCGCGAACGCCAGCGCCAGCTGCCAGCTCGCCGACGCCGCGAACGCCGCGGCGACGAACACCGCCGACGCCACCGGCCCAGCCGGACCCGCGCGGTCGATACCGGCGCCGTCGCCGAGGACGAGCGCGGCGAAGTAGGTGAGCGTGGTCGGGTTCAGGCACGTGATCGCCAACAACACGGCGTAGGCGCGTCCGGGAGTGGCGGGTGTCCCGCGTGCCGGCGACGTGATCCGCCCACGGGTGCGCTGCCGGTGTTCGATGATCGCCGAGCCTGCGATTGTCACGGCGATCGCCACCAGCACCGCCGCGGACGTCCACCGCAGCGGCGTCGCCACGGGTTCGAGGACGGCGGCCACGGCGCGACCGCCCACCACCGCCAGCAGCGCGTATCCACCGTCCGCGGTGGCCACCCCGAGGGCCGCGCCCACGGCGACGCTCCTCCGGGTGCGAGCCGCCAGCGTGACCAGGTACGCGCCGACCGCGCCGACGGGGATCGCGATGCCGTATCCGGCGACGAGCCCTGCCAGCAGCGCCCCGGTCACGGCTGCGCGGTGGTCGACCTCCCGATGCCGCTCGGCTGCTGTCGCTGCACCGTGACGCCGACGACAGCAGGTACGCCGACGACGGGTGCGCGGGTGGCCGAGGTGGCGTCGAGCGCGGTGCGCGGGCAGGTCATGTGCACACCCTGCGGGTGTGCTGCCAACCGGGGCAACGGATTTTCGCGTCCGCGCCGGATGCGCCGAGCGAAGAACAGGGGCCGGAAGGCGCAACACGGCCCCGTCAACAACGTGGCCCCATCAACACAGCCGCGCGGCAGGGCGTCGGTGAGGGGTCGTGGTCGGGCGACGGGAGGGCGCAACACGGCCCCTGGAGAACGCAACACGGCCCCTGGGAAACGCAACACGGCTCCCGGAGAACGCAACACGGGGCGTGGGGAGGCACACGTCGAGGTGAGTCACTCGATTGGTTAGCCTCACCTTATGCCGTCGACCGCCGGGACCGAAGCCGAGCCCGGACCCCGAGCCCAGTCCGGGCCGTCCGCCACGAGCGGGACCGCCACGGACACCGGGTCCGTCACGGCGACCGGTGTCACCACGCGGGGGACCGTGGCGCGGGGCGCCGGGCTCCTGGTGGCCGCGGGCGCGTTGCTGTTCCTGGCGCTGGCGAGCGTGTGGTTCGGGTCGAAAGGGATTCCGCTGCTGCAGACCTGGGACCTGCTGTGGCACAGCGACGGCTCCGACGCGGCCGTGGTCATCCACGAGTACCGCATCCCGCGCACGATCCTCGCCGTGCTCGTCGGCGCGAGTCTCGGCCTCGCGGGCGCGCTCATGCAGGCGCTCACCCGCAACCCGCTCGCCGATCCCGGGCTGCTCGGCATCACGATGGGCGCCTCGACCGGTGTCGCGCTGGCGCTCACCTACCTGGGCATCACGACCGTGCTCGGCTACGTGTGGCTGGCGTTCGCCGGGGCAGCCGTCGCCAGTGTGGTCGTCTACGCGCTCGGCAGCGCGGGTTCGCGTAGCGCCACCCCCGAACGTCTCGTCGTCGCGGGTGCAGCCGTCACCGCGGTGCTGTTCGCCGTCAACAGCGGCCTCATGCTCACCGCGCCGGATGCGTTCGAAGAGTTCCGGCGTTGGCAGGTCGGCTCGTTGTCCGGCCGCTACTACGACGTGCTGCTGCCGGTCCTGCCGTTCATGGCCGTCGGCATCGTGGCGGCGCTGCTGCTGATGCGCCCGCTCAACGCACTCGCCATGGGTGACGACCTCGGCCGCGCACTGGGCGCCCACCCCGACCGCATCCGCATCGCCGGAGCCGTCGCCATCACGTTGCTGTGCGGCGCGGCGACGGCCGCCGTCGGGCCGATCGGGTTCGTGGGACTGGCCGTCCCGCACGTCGCCCGGTTCCTCGCCGGACCCGACCAGCGCTGGGTGCTGCCGTACTCGCTCGTGCTGGCGCCCACGTTGCTCGTCGGCGCCGACCTCGTGGGCCGAGTCATCGCACCGCCCGCGGAGATCCAGGTCGGCATCGTCACGGCGGTGGTCGGTGTGCCGGTGTTCCTCGCGCTGTGCCGCAAACGAAAGCTGGCAGCCCTGTGACCCCGCCGCCGAACCCCGCCGACACCCGGCCCGCCGACACCGGACCCGCCGACACCGGACCCGCCGACACCGGACCCGCCGACACCGGACCCGCCGACCCACGGGCCGTCGATACGCATGCCGCCGGCACCCGGGCCACCGACGCGCGGGCCGTCACCGGTCGCGTCGTCCGTGCGGGCGGCCTTTCGCTGCGCATCGCACCGCGGACGCTCGTCGTCGGCGCCGTCGTCGCGGCGCTGCTCGCCGCCGTCATGGTCGTGACGCTGACCGCGGGCGAGTACTCGCTGACCCTCGGCCAGGTGCTCGCCTCCCTCGCCGGCCGCGGCGACGAGACGGGCGACTTCGTCGTCTACACGCTGATGCTGCCGCGGCTGCTGGTGGCGGTGCTCGTCGGCGCGATGCTCGCCGTCAGCGGTGCGATCCTGCAGACCGTCACCCGCAACTCGCTCGGCAGCCCCGACGTCATCGGATTCACCAGTGCGGCCGCGACCGGCGCGCTCGTCGTCATCACGGTGCTCGGCGGCACGATGCTGCAGGTCTCGCTCGGTGCGCTGACCGGCGGCGTCGTCGCAGCTCTGCTGATCTACGTTCTCGCGTACCACCGCGGCGTGAGCGGCCTGCGGTTCGTGCTGATGGGCATCGGTATCAACGCGCTCGCCGTCGCCGCGAACTCGATGCTCATCACGCGCGCGAGCCTGCACGACGCGCTCACCGCGCAGGCATGGCTCGTCGGCAGCGTCAACTCTCGCGGCTGGGAACACGTCGTCGCGGCCGCCGTCACGCTGGCCGTGCTGCTGCCGGTGGCGCTGTCGCGCACGCGGTCGCTGTCGATGATGGAACTCGGCGACGACACCGCGGGTGCGCTCGGCGTGCGCACCGGGCGTGACCGGACGTTGTTGATCGGCGTGAGCGTGCTGCTCGCCGCGTTCGCCGTCGCCGCCGCTGGACCCATCACGTTCGTGGCGCTGGCCGCGCCGCAGCTCACGCGCAGGCTCACACGCACGTCGGCGCCGGGTCTGGTGACGACCGCGCTCGTCGGGGCACTGCTGCTGGCCACGGGAGACCTGCTGGTGCAGCAACTGTTCCCCGCGGCACAGCTACCCGTCGGAACGGCCACGGGCTGTGTCGGCGGGCTGTACTTGATCTGGCTGCTGGCGTCCGAATGGCGCGGAAAGGGCAGGTACGCATGACGAGGCTGCGCGCCGAAGACCTCACGCTCGCCTACGACCAGGCGACCGTCGCGCGGGAGCTGTCCGTCGACATCCCCGACGGTTCGTTCACCGCGATCATCGGCCCCAACGCGTGCGGCAAGTCGACGCTGCTCAAAGCGCTCGCGCGGATGCTCAAACCCAAGGCGGGCACGGTGCACCTCGATGGCAAGGCGATCACGTCGCGGCGGTCGAAGGACGTGGCCAAGCGGCTGGGCCTGCTGCCGCAGTCGTCCACCGCGCCCGGCGGCATCACCGTCGGCGACCTCGTCGCCCGCGGCCGGTACCCGCACCAGAGCGTGCTCCGGCAGTGGTCGGCCGAGGACGAGGCCGTCGTGGCCGAGTCGATGCGGCTCACCGGCGTCGCGAACCTGGCGCAGCGGGTCGTCGACGAACTGTCCGGCGGGCAGCGGCAACGCGTGTGGCTGGCGATGGTGCTGGCCCAGCAGACGCCGATCCTGCTGCTCGACGAGCCGACGACGTTCCTCGACATCGCGCACCAGATCGAGGTCCTGGACCTGTGTGCGGACCTGCACGACGACGGCGAGCACACCCTCGTGGCCGTGCTGCACGACCTCAACCAGGCGTGCCGCTACGCCACGCACCTCGTCGTCATGCGCCCCGGCGGGATCGTCGCCGCGCAGGGCGAGCCGTCGCGGATCGTCACCGCCGGCCTCGTCGAGGACGTGTTCGGCCTGTCGTGCCGCGTCATCGACGACCCCGAGACCGGCACGCCGATGATCGTCCCCGCGGCCCGCACCGCCCGCTCGGCGTCCGCGGCCACACCGGCCTCGACGGAGCAGGAGCCGGTGCCTGGATCGACGGGCGGGGACGCGCAGCCCGCGTCACAGCACCATGGTCCGGTTGCCGTGCACGAGGACGCGGCCCTCTAGGTGCCACCGCAGGCCGCGCGAGAGCGTCACCTTCTCGACGTCGCGGCCCTTGCGGATCATGTCGTCGACCGAATCGGTGTGGTCGACCCGCATCACGTCCTGCTCGATGATCGGCCCCGCGTCGAGGTCGGCCGTCACGTAGTGGCACGTCGCGCCGACCAGCTTCACGCCGCGCAGGTGCGCCTGGTGGTACGGGCGCGCGCCGATGAACGACGGCAGGAAGCTGTGGTGGATGTTGATCGCGCGGCCCTGCCACGCCTCGCACAGTTCCGGCGGGAGGATCTGCATGAACCGCGCCAGCACCACCGCGTGCGGGTCGTGGGCGTCGACCAGCTTCGCCACCTGCGCGAACGCCTCGGCCTTCGACTCGGGGCCGGTGCCGAACGGCACGTGGTGGAACGGGATCCCGTGCGCACGCGTGATGTCTGCGAGGTGCTCGTGGTTGCCGATCACCGCGGCGACGTCGACGTCCAACTCCCCGGAGGCGACGCGGCCCAGCAGGTCGTACAGGCAGTGGCCCTCCTTCGACACGAGGATCACCACGCGCCTGCGTTCGGCGCTGTCGAAGACCTTCCAGTCGGCCTCCGCACCGAGCGACCGCGCGATACCGGCGAACCGCGCGCGCAGCTCGTCGATGTCGAACGGGACGGACTCGGCGGTCACCACCTGCCGCGTGAAGAACCAGCCCGTGTCCGGGTCGGTGTGGTAGGCCGAGTCGGTGATCCAGCCGCCGAGCTCGGCGAGGAACGACGAGATGCGGGCGACGATCCCCGTGCGGTCGGGGCAGCCGAACTTGATGACGTACTTGCGCGTATCGGGCACGGCCACCCATTATCCGCCGACGGAGTTCGCGCTGGTCAGGGGGTCTCGAGCGGATCGAGGAGCGTGGCTTCGCCGGTGATCGACACGTCGGCAGGCCTGCGCCAGAGCCGCTTGTAGACGGCGTCCGCACCGCCGCTGAGGGTGACGTCGGGGTCGGCGGGGCCCGTCAGTGCGGGCGGCTGCCCCGGCGCGAGCGCCAGCGACCACAGCCTGCGGGCGTCCTCGGCGTGCACCAGCACCGTGCCGCGCGCCTCGACCGCCGACCAGTCCGCCCTCCTGCGGTGGATGATCATCGACAACGCCTCGTCCACGCCGTCGGCCGCGAACATCGTGTCGAACGTCGTGGCGTCCCGTCCTGCGGCGAGTTCGGCGTCGAGCCGGTGGATGGCGGCCTCGTGTGCCTGCCTGCGGGCCCATGCGCGGAGATTCGCCTCGTAGCACGGGAACGGCATGTGGGCCGGTGTTTCCGGGCCGCTGTCGAACGCCCGGCGCAGCTCCGCGCGGGTGCCGTCCCACCACGGGACGATCTCGTCCCACTCCTTCGGCGGGCGCTCGCCGCGCGGTTCACCGCCGTGCGGATCGGCGATGCACGCCAGCACCCACGCCTGCACCGCCGCCACGTGCCTAACGAGGCGCGCGACAGTCCACTCCGGACACGTCGGCACCGTCGCCTCCGGGCCCGCCGCCAGCGCCGCCTCCCGCAACGCGTCGCCCTGCTCGTCGAACGCCGTCAACAGGGTCTCGTAGCTCAGCGGACCGTCGTTGCCCTGCGGACCGTCGTTGCTCCGCGGACGGTCGTTGCTCCGCGGGCTGGGGGTGTGGTTCGGATTTGCCGCGTCGGTGTTCACGGCGCGACAGTAGCCGCCTGCCACCCTCGACGAAACCCAAGGTCAGCAGTCCCAGTGCGAACGCGGCGAGCAGTCCCGCAACCGGATCGTCGGCGAAACTCGCCGCACCCGCCGCCCCGATGAGCACCGAGTAGACCGCCCAGATCGTCGTGCCCGCGAGGTCGAGCAGCGCGAACCGGCCGAACGGATACCTCAGCCCGCCCGTCGCCAGCGCCGACGCGACCCGCCCGCCCGGGAAGTAGCGACCCGCGACGATCAACACCACAGCGTGCCTGTCGAGCCGGTCGGCGGCCCACGCGTAGTTGCGCCTGCCGCGTTCGCTGCGCACCAGCCGCGAGATGCCGAACGGGCCCAGCCCGCGGCCGATCCCGTGGCCCGCG
The DNA here is from genome assembly GCF_024648885.1 of Prauserella salsuginis. Taxonomy (GTDB): domain Bacteria; phylum Actinomycetota; class Actinomycetes; order Mycobacteriales; family Pseudonocardiaceae; genus Prauserella; species Prauserella salsuginis. The sequence goes on from NZ_JANBBF010000013.1 coordinate 72,782, forward strand.
CAGTCACCCGCCCAGGCGCCGAACGCCGCCACCGCGGTCAGACCGGCCAGCGCCGTCACGTCGGAGGTACCCAGCAGCACCGCCATCGTGATCACGGTCGACTCGCTGGGCATGAACGGAAGCAGTGCATCCAGCCCGGCGATCGCGAACACCACCAGCCACAGCCACGGCTCGTCGAGGTGGCTCTGCAGCAGCGTGGTGATGTCGTGCAGCACGTCAAACATGCGCGGCCCCGGCGTCGGTGCCGGTGTGCCCGCGGGAACCCGTCGCGTGGACGGCGCGCGTGAGGCGTTGAGACTCGCCCTGAACGGCGCGCTGCGCGCGGTGGGCGAGCGCGCGGCGGTCGCCTGCCGGTTCGAGGGGGCGGTGGCACTCGGCGTGGATCGTCAGATCGCGGGCACGGATCACGCGGGGCAGCGAGGAGGCGAGGCCGTCGTCGCCGACGAACGCCGCGATCGTGGACGGTTCGCCGCGCTGGCGGTAGGACAGCGTGACGGGACGAATCGGTGCGCCGGCGTCCAGCGCGGCCTGGAACACGGCCCGGCGGAACGGGCCGCCCGGGCCGCTGCACCACGTCGTCGCCTCGGGGAAGGCCATGACGGTCTCGCCTGCGCGGAGACGCTCGGCGACGGCGTCGACCGAGGCCGGCAGCCCGCGCAGCGACCACCGGTCGAGCAGCAACGTCCCCATCCGCCGCGCCTGCCTGCCGATGAAGGGCCAGCTCGCGACCTCACGTTTCGCCAGGAACGTCAACGGTTCGAGAGCCAGCAACGCCGGAATGTCCAGCCACGACACGTGATTCGCGACCACGAGCGTCCCGACGCCGCCGTGTTGCGTTTCCCGGGGGCTGTGTTGCGCTCGCCCGTCACCCGACCGCCGCCTCTCATCGACGCGCTGCCGCGCGATTGCAGCCATGCGGTCGTGTTGTGCCCACTCGTGCGCCGCTGTCCCCGGGTGCCACCCGGTCGCCGGGCACTCGTCGGTGCGCCGTGGAGACCCCGCCACGGCGAGCGGGCCCGTCGCCGTGAGCGTGACGCCCAGGGTGTCGAGGGCCGCCGCCGCTCGGCGCCGGATGGTGTCGCCGGTGTCGTGGTCACCGTCGGTGTCGTCGGGGAGAGTGCCGGTCAGGACTTTCGCGAGGGCCACGGTTCGCCGCACGCTCTCCATGGTCGACACCGGCGGCAACTGGTGCGTGACGCAGCGGGGAGTGCATGGTGAACTCGCCTGCCACGGGCCCGCTCCCGCGTTCACCGGTCGTCTCCGAGCAGGTAACGCAGGTAACGCAGGTAGCGGTCGTCGACGTCGGCGAGTCGCAGCAGCACGTAGAAGTCCGCGACGTCGAAATCCGGGTCGTGGGCGGGCGGTCCGCAGACCCAGGCACCGAGGCGCAGATAGCCGCGCAGCAGTGGTGGAAGGTCGGCGTACCGCGGGTGGTCGGCGCGGTGCGGTGGCAGCCAGGGACGGTACGGGCGCACGCGGTACTCGGCCGGTGAAGCGTGCCGGGTGGCCGCGAGATGCCAGGCGGTCGCCGCCGCGTGGCCGCCGTCGGCCAGCGGCACCGACGCGCAACCGCCCAGGTAGCGATGGCCTGCCAGCAGCGTGTACCTGGCGAGTGCGGACCACATCAGCGTGATGACGGAACCGTTGCGGTGAGCGGGAGCGACGCAGGAACGGCCCGCCTCGACGATCTCGCCGGCGAGGGGGTCGAGGGCACCGAGGTCGAACTCGGTGGCGGAGTACGGGACGGGCGAGCGGTGCGGCGGAAGGATGCGGTACGTGCCGACGATCTCGCCGGTCGGTTCGTGCGTGACGATGAGGTGATCGCACAGCTCGTCGAACGCGTCGGCGTCGAGCACCGCGTGTCCTGCATTCGACACCGCGTGTCCTGCGTTCAGACCCGCGTGTTCTGCATTCGTGTCGCCGTGTTGCAGATTCCGGTGCTGGTGTTGCGATTCGCCGGCATGAGCGGCTGTCAGGTCGGCGCCGAGTTCGCCGGCGAACACGGCCGTCCGGAGCCGTTGCGCGGCACGGACCTCGTCTCGGGTGTCGGCGATGCGGGCCGTGTAGGTCCGCGTGGCCGCGGTGGACAACACGGGCATGGCGCTCTCCGTTCCTCGGGTGTGCATCGAATGCGTACAAGGAGGAGAAAAACACCGGAGAAACGGCATTGACCAGGGGATGCGGCCGATGTCAGGGACATGTCCGGGCGGACCCCGAGACCCCTGGTGGGGCTACCCCCACCAAGGCCGGCCGACGTCTTGCTCGTCGCGCGTGTTCTGCACCCCGCGTGTTCTGCACTCGGCCACCCGTGTTCTGCATTCGGAACCTCGACTGCTGCAGTCAGCACCGGGTGTTCTGCATTCGGAACCTCGACTTGCTGCGCTCGCCGGCGAGAGTTCTGCGCTCACCACGTCGAGATCGCCCCCTCCGGGACGAAGAGATCGGCACCCGGGCTCGTCCGAGTGCCGCACCTGCCGGCCGGGGCGACCTGTCGCGGCACTGTCGCATCGGGAATCCCGCAGCACAAGGCGGGGCCGCGTAACGAAAACGTCCACCGGAGTGCGCAACACGGCCCCTGGGAAACGCAACACGACCCCGCTGGCGTCGATCAGAAGGCGCTGACAGTCGTCGGCATCCGCTCGGTGCGGGCCAACGCGCTGATCAACCGAGCCTGACCGTGACGTTCCGTGGCCAGATCTGCCAGGAGGTGGAGCACCGGCGCGAATGCATCCGCGGGAAAAGTCGGCGTGGCGACGTCGACGCTGCGTGCGAGGTCGTCGGAGTGAACGACGATCTCCACCAGCCGGGTGAGGAGGAAGTCGGTGCGGCGAAGGCTCCACCCCTGCCAAGGAATCGTGACGGTCCGCTGGGCTCGGTTGCTGCGCAGGAGATCGTCCACCTGGTCGAAAGCCTCTCGGCATCTGCGCACCATGGCGTCGAACCCGCTAGCGGCCTCGGATTCGTCCCGGGTCCGGTCGTTCGCCGGGTCGTCGAGTGAATCGGCCAGCACCCACGCGGCACGTCGGTAGTGGTCCGCGGTCTTGTCGATCGGCGGGTCCGTCGCCGGCACGGGCAGGATCTCCGCGGCCCGCACGACCTGCCTGCCGAGGTGGCAGGCGAGCATGCCGACCGTCATCCGCTCGAGGGAGCTGTCGGAATCCCAGTTCCGTTCGACGGCGGGGTCGCCGACGAGGCCGAGCGCGATTCGTCCGGCAGCGAGGAACGCGCGATCACGGTTCTCCATGCGCCGATCGTAGGTGGCGGCCAGGTCCGTGGGCCGCGTGCGGAGGTCGTTGCCCGGAGTGCGCAACACGGTCTCTGGGAAACGCAACATGGCCCCTGGAAACCGCAACACGGGCCCCGGAAAGCGCAACACGGCCCCTGGAAACCGCAACACGGGCCCTGGAAGACGCAACATGGCGTGCCCTGTGCAGGACGTGCGGGTCAGCGTGGGGCGATCGACGTCCACGGGACGGTGAGTTCGCCGAGGCGCCACCGCGCCGGGCGGCTCAGGACCGGCCAACCGGACGCGGCGAGCAGACGCACCGTCTCCGTCCACCGCGCCCGTGGGCCGAACGCCGAGAACGGCGCTGCCGTCGCCCAGCATTGGTCCAATCGGGACAGTAGATCGTGGATGCGTTCACCCGGAACGTTCCGGTGGATCAACGCCTTCGGTAGGCGTTCGGCCACAGTGGACGGACGGTCCAGCGAAGCGACGCGGCACGAGAGCGTCAGCGACACCGGGCCTCGATGCGACACCGTCGCCCACGTGCACAGTCTGCCGATCTCGTCGCACGTGCCGTCGACGAGCAGCCCACCCGGTGCGATCCGTTCGAGCATCGCCCGCCACGACGGTTCGACGTCCGACTCGTCGTACTGCCGCAGCACGTTGAACGCCCGAACCACCGCCGGCCTGCTGCCTGCCAGTTCGAATCCGCCGCGCCGGAAGTCCAGTACTGGCGGAGTGGCGACCGCCTCGCCCGCGGCCACCCGCTCCGGGTCGAGCTCCAACCCGAGCACACGCACGTCCGGGACCGCCGTGCGCAGCCGCGTCGCCAACTCCACGGTCGTCACGGGCGACGCGCCGTAGCCGAGGTCGACGACCAGTGGCGAGGCCTCGGCGCGCAGCGCGCGCCGCACCCCGAGGTCGGTGACCAGCCAGCGGTCGACGCGCCGCAGGCGATTCGGGTTCGTGGTTCCTCTGGTCGGCGAGCCGAGCGGCTCGGCGCGCTTCAGCTGCGCGCGAGCCACGACGTCGTGAAGTCGGCCTCCCGCTCGAGCAGCGTCGTGACCTGCTCCGCGATCAGCCCTTCGAGCTTGCCGCCCACCAGCGGGATCTTCACCGTCACCTCGCCGCGCGTGACCTGCTGCGCGCTCGCGTCGCCGCCAGGCTCCACCGACACGGTCCCGGTGATCTCGCCCGGAATGCCGTCGACCTGCGCGCGGATCGTGCCCTCGGCCCCGTTCCAGGTGTGCTCGCGGCGCACCATCAGGTCACCCGAGACGAACTTCTGAGCCACCGACGGCAGTTTGTCCGCAGGGACGCCCTGCACCAGCGTGTACCGCACCTCGTCACCGTCGACGGCGTGATCCTCGAGCGCGGCACCGACGCCGCCGATCTCGTCCAGCCGCGCGCGCAACGCGGCCTCGTCGGACTGGGCGGCGACGACGTCGGCGACGGAGGCGGGGAACGTCGCCCGATGCTCGATACGGGAAGCCATGACCGGGACAGTACCGTTGCGGGTTGTGAGCACTGTCGAAACGTCCACCTGCCGCGACCTGCGCAACTACACGACACTGCGCCTCGGCGGGCCCGCGCGCCGGTTCGTGACGGCGACCACGTCGGCCGAACTCGCCGGCCTCGTCGGCGACCTCGACGCGGCCGGTGAGCCCGTCCTGCTGGTCGGCGGTGGCTCGAACCTCGTCGTATCCGACGACGGGTTCGACGGCACCGCCGTGCGCATCGCCGACACCGGATGGGACGGGCCGACCGTGCGGGCGGGGCAGGACTGGGACGCCTACGTCGCCGCGACCGTCGCCGAGGGCTACGGCGGGCTGGAGTGCCTGTCCGGCATCCCCGGATCGGCGGGCGCCACGCCCATCCAGAACGTCGGTGCGTACGGCTGTGAGATCAGCGACGTGCTGCATTCGATCGAGCTCTACGACCGCACCACCGGTGAGGTGCGCACCCTCGCCGCCGGCGAACTCGGCTTCGCCTACCGGACGAGCATGCTCAAGGGAACTGACAACGGCGTGGTGTTGTCGGTGCGGTTCCACCTTCGCGAGGACGGTCTGTCCGCGCCGATCCGCTACGCCGAACTGGCCCGCACACTCGGCGTCGAGGTCGGCGACCGGGTGCCCGCCGCGGCGGCGCGCGAGGCGGTGCTGGGGTTGCGCCGCCGCAAGGGCATGGTTCTCGACCCCGACGACCACGACACGTGGAGCGCGGGTTCGTTCTTCACCAACCCGATCGTGCCCGAGGCGCAGGTGGGTGACGTGCTGAGCCGCATCGCCAGCGTCGTGGGCGACGACGTGTCCGTACCGCAGTACCCCGCCGACGACGGGGTGAAGCTCTCCGCGGCGTGGCTCATCGAACGCGCAGGGTTCACCAAGGGACGCGAGGGCCCTGGCGGGCGGGTGTCGCTGTCGACGAAACACACGCTGGCCCTGACCAACCGCGGCGAGGCGCGCACCGAGGACCTGCTCGCGCTGGCCCGCGAGGTGCGTGACGGTGTGTCCGGCACGTTCGGCGTCACGCTCCGCCCGGAACCGCTGCTCATCAACTGCGAGCTGTGAGCGCTCGGGGAGTGTCGGCGGGCGTGTCCCGGCGCCCCTGACGCAGGCCCTCGCCGTGGCCACGGCAAGCGGTACGGCCACGGTAAGCGGCAACATCAAGGGAACATCCGGGGCGTTGAACGCCCCCAAGGGCACCTTCGGGGCGCCCGCCCGCCGGCCCGAGCACCGCCCCTCACGGACACGCTTTACGCGTGGCTGCGTTCAATGCCCAAGGTGCCCTTGGGACCGCCCGCCGAACCCCTCACTCGCGGTGGAACGTCTTGCCGTCGAGCTGGGCGCGCGGCTTCATGACGATCTGGTCGAGGTTGACGTGGGACGGCCGCGTGGCGGCGAACGAGATGACGTCGGCCACGTCCTCGGCCGTCAGCGGCTGGTACCCGTCGTAGACCTTCGCCGCCCGGTCGGCGTCGCCGTCGAACCGGTTGACCGAGAAGTCGGTCTGTACCGCGCCCGGAACGACCTCCGTCAACCGCACCGGGTCGCCCAGATGCTCGGCGCGCAGCGTCTCGTGCAGCGCGGCCTGGGCGTGCTTCGCCGATGTGTAGCCCGAGCCGCCGGGATACACGCTGTGCCCCGCGATCGACGTCACCGTGATGACGTGTCCGTCACCGGAGGATACGAGCTTCGGCAGCATGGCCTTGGTCATGCGCAGGGTGCCGAGCACGTTCGTCTCCCACATCCAGCGCCAGTGGTCCTCGTCGGCCTCGTCGACCCGTTCGAGGCCCCACGCGCCGCCCGCGTTGTTGACCAGCACGTGGCACTCCGAAACCTGTTCGGCGAACGAGGCAACGGAATCGGCGTCCGTGACGTCCAGTGTCAGGGCGGTGCCTGACGTTTCCGCGGCGAGCGCCTCGAGTTTGTCGCGGCGGCGCGCACCGAGGACGACGTGGAATCCGGCCTGGGCGAGAGAACGGGCTGCGGCTGCGCCGATCCCGGCGCTGGCACCTGTGATGACTGCGGTTCGCGTGCTCATGCTTGGCATGCTGCCAGGTAATGTTGTGGTGCTGGCGGGGGTGCTGGCGCGGCCAGGGAGGTAGGCACACGTGAGGTTCGGACAAAGCGGGGGAAGCGAACGCGCCGTCGGCAGGCGGAGAGTGCTGAAGGCCGCCGCAGTGGCAGCACCCGCGGGGGTGCTCGTCGCGTGCACTGGCGGTGACGACACCACGGGCGCAGGCACCGGTGGCGGCAACGGTGACACCCCGGCCAAGCCGCAGGCAAAGATCACCGCGAAGCCGCAGGCAGATGCCACCGACGTCGACGTCACCGCGCCGGTCAAGCTCACGGTCACCGACGGCACGTTCACCGAGGTCACGCTCACCAACGAGGACGGAAAAGCCGTCGAAGGCAGCCTCAACGACGACAAGACCGAGTGGACCGTCGGCGAATCCCTCGGCTACGGCCGCAGCTACACCTACACCGCGAAGGCGGCCGACAGCGACGGCCGCACCGCCGAGTTCGACGGCTCGTTCAGCACGGTCCAGCCGTCCGCGGTCGTGCGCGCCACGTTGTACCCCGGCGACGACGCGGTCGTGGGTGTCGGCCAGCCGGTCACCGTCAAGTTCGAAGCCCCGGTCAGTGACCGCGCCGCCGCGCAGCGCGCCCTGTCGGTCAAGACGGAACCGCAGGTCGAGGGTGCGTGGGCGTGGCTGAACGACCAGCAGGTCGACTGGCGGCCCCGCGAGTACTGGCCTGCCAACACCGAGGTCGAGGTCGCCGCGAACCTCTACGGCGTGCACTACGGCGGCGGCGCGTACGGCAAGGCCGACGTCACCACGAAGTTCAGCATCGGCCGCAACCAGGTCGTCAAGGTGCACACACCCGAGCACCGCATGCGCGTGTATCGCGACGGTGCCGAGGTCGCCAACTATCCGTGCAGCAACGGTGAGGACGCCAACCCCGACCTCAACACGCCCAACGGCACGGTCATCGTCATGACCAAGGAGCCGACGTCGATCTTCGACAACGAGGAGTACGGCTACACCGACGTCAAGAAGACCTGGTGCTGCCGCATCTCCAACCACGGCGAGTACATCCACGAGAACCAGGAGAACGCCGCCAACATCGGCAAGCGGAACACCTCGCACGGCTGCGTCAACCTGCTGCCCGACGACGCCAAGGCGTACTTCGACTCCGCGATGCTCGGCGACCCCGTCGAGGTCACCGGCTCGAAGGCCGACTTCCCGACGACGTCGGACGTCATGGACTGGCTGCTCGACTGGGAGACGTGGAAGTCCAAGTCGGCGCTGTGACGGCCGGCGCTGTGACGGCCGGCTGAGGGATGGCCGGCTGAGGACTCCCGGCTCGGGAACTCCCGGGAGCGGCCACGAGAAAAGCCACCGCTGACGAGCCGGCGCCGAAACGCCGGCGCTGACATTCGGGGCTCGAGAGTCGGTCCACAACCGGCCCGTTGGCGACGGGTGCCGCGACAACGGATCCCGCGGGGCGCGGGCGAAGTCTGCGGCCGTCGTCCCGGCGGCCGGGAGGGTGCTCGTCAGTCCTTGTGGACCTCGATGAGCGACCCAGCGGTGATGATGGCCGCCAGGACGACGATCGCGACGATCAGAATATCGAGAACCATGGTCGACTCCTCGTCGTTGAGGTGCCGGTGAGGGCCTGAGCGGCCCAGTCTACGCCTTCGCGTCGGCCGCTTCCCGGTTCTCGTTGCGCTTGGACACCCGCAGGCTGAGCACGGTCACGGCGCCCAGGATGCCGATGATCGCCAGCAGCGAGATCGGCGTCGGGATGGTCGGCACCGCGGGCCACACGGTGTGCGCCCAGTGCAGCACGAGCTTCACGCCGATGAACGCGAGGATGATCGCCAGGCCGTGGTTGAGGTAGATCAGCTTGGCGAGGACCGCCTGCAGCACGAAGTACAGGGCGCGCAGGCCGAGCAGGGCGAACGCGTTGGTCGCGAACACGAGGTACGGGTCCTCGGTGATGCCGTACACCGCGGGCACCGAGTCGACGGCGAACACGATGTCGGTCGCGAACACGGCGACCACGACGATCGCCAACGGCGTGAGCGCGCGTTTGCCCGCCTCGCGGACGACCATCTTCGTGCCGCGGTAGTCGTCGGTGACGTGCGTGAACCGCCGCATCAGTTTCACCGAGCGCATCTCGGACGGGTCCTTCTCGTCCTGGTGACCCTTGAGCGCTTCCACGAGGATCTTCAACGCGGACACGAACAGGATGAGGCCGAACACCAGGAACGCCCAGGTGCCCGCCTGCAGCATGGCCGCGCCGAGTGCGATGAAGATGCCGCGCAGCACGAGCGCGCCGACGATGCCGTAGAGCAGCACGCGCTGCTGCACCGCGGCGGGAACGGCGAACCCGGTGAGGATCAGCATGAACACGAAGAGGTTGTCGACCGAGAGCGACTTCTCGACGACGAAACCCGTCACGAACTCGGTCGCCTGGCCGCCGCTGTAGGCCAGCCACACGAACAGCGCGAAGACGAACGGCAGCGCCAGGTAGAACACCGACCAGCCGACGGCCTCCTTCATGGAGACCTCGTGCGGCTTGTGTGTGATCACGAAGTCGGCGACGAGCAGGGCGACCAGCACCGCGATGCTGATCGTCCAGAGCATGGGCGAACCCATGGTTTCGGCGGCTCCGGAAGAGCCGGAACCGGCGGCTTGGACGAGCACACAGACCTCCGCGAACGTTGCAGCGTTCGAGGTCTCCTTCACCCGCGGCTCGCGGGCGACCTGCCGAGAACGCAATCCGTGCGTTCGTATTGACCGGCGAGGTCCAGGGCGGAAGTACTCCCCTCTGCGGTCAAGTGTCCGGTATGACGCCCGCCGTTGCCAACCCGGGGCGGCTCCGACCGGGTGTGATGTCCGTCGGGGCCGCCCCGGCCCGCCGGTCGCCGGCGGCCGCACCGTGCGCTGCTGCGTTCGGCGACGCCGTCGTGGCGTCCGCCTCCGGCCGGGATTGCTCGACCGGGTGAGAGCGGGTGAGAGACTGCCCGGGTGCGAACCGAGGTCACAGGTGCAGACGGGGTCCGGATCGGCGCGATCGTCGACGGCGCAGCGGCGGACACAGCAGACGCGGCAGGTGCCGACGGCGGTCCGCCCGTGATCGTCTTCGTGCACGGCTGGGCCCAGTCGGCGGACGCATGGCAGTTGCAGCTGTCCGACCCACGGCTGGCCGGCGAGTTCCGCATGGTCGCGATGGACCTGCGTGGGCACGGCCGCTCCGACGTCCCCGACGACGGCTACGACGACCCGCGGGTGTGGGCCGACGACCTCGCGGCGGTGCTGGACCTGGCCGGCAGGCCGGCGGTGGTGGTCGGCTGGTCGTACGGCGGGCTCGTCATCACCGACTACCTGCGTGTCCACGGCACCGCGGGGCTGGCGGGCATCGTCTACGCCGGCGCGATCACCGAGCTGGGCCGTGGTCACCCGGGTGGCGCCGTCGGGTGGGCGATGCGGGAGGCGCTGCCGGATGCGCTCTCGGCGGACGTCGACCTCGCGCGTCCCGCCGTGCAGCGGCTGTGCGGCGGTATGACGGCGGGATCGGACGGCGAATCGCTCGTCGACGGCATCCTCGCCGTGCCCCCGCACGTGCGCGCGGGCCTGTTCCGCAGGGACATCGGCTCTGCCGACGTGCTCGAAGCCGTCGACGTGCCCGCGCTCGTGCTGCACGGCGAGCGCGACGCCGTTGTCGACATCACCGCCGCCGAGTATGCGGCCGGGAAGATTCCGGGGGCCCGCCGACGTTGGTTGCCTGGGGTGGGCCATCTTCCGTTCGCAGAGGACGCGCAGACGTTCGGCGAGGAGCTGGTGGCCTTCGCCCGCGACGCGTACAGAAAGGTGAACCGGTGAAGATCCCCTGGTACCGGCAGGCGGACGCGTACCGGCAGGCGGCCGCGACGCAGCAGCCGCGCCGGGTGGCGGTGCTGACCGTGCACACGTCTCCGCTGGAGCAGCCGGGCACCGGCGACGCGGGTGGCATGAACGTCTACATCGCCCAGACGGCCCAGGAGATGGCCAGGCGCGGCGTGCAGGTCGAGGTGTTCACGCGCGCCACGTCGTCGGACCAGCCACCGGTCGCCGAACTCGCCCCAGGCGTGCTCGTACGCCACATCCCCGCCGGCCCGTTCGAACCACTGTCGCGCGGTGAACTGCCCGCGCAGCTGTGCGCCTTCACGAACGGCGTCCTGCGCACGGAGGCGTTCCACGAACCGGGCTACTACGACCTCATCCATTCGCATTACTGGCTGTCCGGCCAGGTCGGCTGGCTCGCACGCGACCGGTGGGGCGTGCCGCTGGTACACACCGCCCACACTCTCGCCAAGGTGAAGAACGCCGCGTTGGCCGAGGGCGACACACCGGAACCCCGCACGCGGGTGATCGGCGAACAGCAGGTCGTCGACGAGGCGGACCAGCTGATCGTCAACACGGGCGTCGAGGCCGAGCAGCTCGTCGACCTCTACGACGCCGACCCGCGCGCGGTGCGGACCGTGTCACCGGGCGTCGACCTGGAACGGTTCCGGCCGGGATCGCAGGCGCGGTCGCGGCGGATCCTCGGGCTGAGCGACGAGGCGGTGGTGCTGGCGTTCGCGGGCCGCATCCAGCCGTTGAAGGCGCCGGACGTGCTGTTGCGTGCGGCGGCGGAACTGGTCGGGCGTCGCCCCGAACTGCGCGACAGGCTGGTGGTGCTGATCGCGGGCGGACCGTCGGGAACCGGTCTGGAACAGCCGGAGTCGCTCAAGGCACTGGCCGCGGACCTGGGCATCGCCGATCTGATGCGGTTCCTGCCGCCGCAGGCCGGCGAGGGGCTCGTTGACGTGTACCGCGCCGCGGACGTCGTGGCGGTGCCGAGTCACAACGAGTCGTTCGGCCTGGTGGCCCTGGAGGCGCAGGCCTGTGGGACGCCGGTGGTCGCCGCATCCGTGGGCGGGCTGCCCGTTGCGGTCGACCACGGCACGTCGGGGCTGCTCGTGGGATCGCACCGGGCGCCGGACTGGGCCGGTGCGCTGGCCGACGCGGCGTTGCGCCGCCGGGACACGCTCGCCGCGGGTGCGCTGCGGCACGCCCGGCGGTTCTCGTGGCAGCGGACGACGGACGCATTGCTCGACAGTTACGCCGACGCCCGCGGCGCGTTCCGCCGTACAGCCCTGGAGGTGGCGGTGTGAGCGAACGCGACGCGCGGGACGTCGACGCGATCGTGCAGTCGGCGCTGGATGCTTCGGAGGTGCCGTACGACCGGCGGGGCGACGGCGTGTACTTCGTGACCCTGCCGGGCGTGAAGAAGCTGCAGACGAACGCGTGGCTGGTGGTGCGGGAGCATTCGCTGGCGGTGGAGGCGTTCGTCTGCCGGCGTCCGGACGAGGCCTACGAGGACGTCTACCGGTTTCTGCTGCGGCGCAACGCGAAGCTGTACGGCGTGGCCTACACGCTGGACTCGGCCGGCGACATCTGCCTGGTGGGCCGCCTGGGACTGGACACCGTCTCGGCCGACGAGGTCGACACCGTGTTGGGGCAGGTGCTGGAAACAGCCGACGGGGATTTCAACACCCTGCTGGAGCTGGGCTTCGCGAGTTCGATCCGACGGGAGTGGGACTGGCGCGTGAGCCGCGGCGAGTCGTTGGCCAATCTGCAGGCGTTCAAGCACCTGGTGGAACCGGCCTCGAACCACGAACCGGGCACGCTGACGGAGGACTGACACCGGCCGCGTCGGTCGCGGTCGGCTCCTGAACACGGCCGGCGGAGCAACACGTCCGGCGGAGCCCTGCGATGACACGCCTGCGTGGGTCACAGGACACGCGTGCCGGCACAGTCGCGCGACAGCTCGGCGTTGAGGGGTGGGGGTCGGGCGACGGGCGGGCGCAGCACACGCGCGTCCGGATGCAGCACATGCGCGTCTGAGTGCAGAACACGCGTACCCGAATGCAGAACACGGACCCCGGAGGTCGCAACACGGGCGCAGCGTCTCCGTGTTCGCACGGTTCCGACGCTGGTTCGCACGAATCGTGCCCGGCGCTCGCCGGGGTGAGGAGCACGCACCGTGGGGTTCCAGGGGGCTCGGCCCCTGGGCTCGGCGAGGAGACCACGCACCGGCGAGCGCATTCCGCGAGCAGGCTGCCCCGAGCGGTCGACGGGGCGGCTCGAGGGAGGGGGGAGTCGCGAACTCGAGCCGCCCCGTGGACCTTCCCGCCTGTTCGGACCCGGTGACGAGGGGGATGCCAACGGGGCCGGCGGGCCGCAGCTCGGCAGGGGGAGACGAGCTGCGATCTGTTCCCGCGTTGCTCGGCCCGGGGAGTGCGTGGTTCCGGGCCGTGCGGGCTCAAGTGTCAACTTGTCAGACTCGGCACTGTAATCACAAGACTACTGGCTACTCTATTCGAGTGAATTTCGCCGAAAGGTTGAACACACTGCGGCCTCGTTAGCGTCGTTGACCTGTAGAGATACGCCCCGATCGAGAGTTCGTATCGAGTTCTCCGCGCGTTGAAGACACTCTGTGTAGATCACGTGGTAGTGCGGACGAACCCGGTAACGCAGTGGCCGAGGTCGCGCTACTCGAATCGGCGGAGCATGGCACGCTGAAAACATGGCCGAACTTGGGACTCTCGTGCTGCTGCGCCACGGGCAGAGCACATGGAACGCGGAAAACCTGTTCACCGGCTGGGTCGACGTCCCGTTGTCAGACCAGGGCGAGGACGAGGCGACGCGCGGCGGGCAGCTGCTCGCCGAGGCGGGCCTGCTGCCGGACGTGGTGCACACGTCGCTGCTGCGCAGGGCGATTTCGACGGCCAACATCGCGCTCGACGGCGCCGATCGGCACTGGATCGACGTCCGCCGCAGCTGGCGGCTCAACGAGCGGCACTACGGCGCGCTGCAGGGCAAGAACAAGAAGGAGATCGCCGACGAGTTCGGCGAGGAGCAGTTCATGCTGTGGCGCCGGTCCTACGACACGCCGCCGCCGGAGATCGAGCGTGGCAGCGAGTTCAGCCAGGACGCCGACCCGCGTTACCAGGACATCGACGGCGACCTGCCGCTGACCGAGTGCCTCAAGGACGTCGTGGTGCGGCTGCTGCCGTACTGGGAGTCGGCGATCGTGCCCGACCTGCGGGCGGGGAAGAACGTGCTCGTCGCGGCGCACGGCAACTCGCTGCGCGCGCTGGTCAAGCACCTCGACGGCGTTTCCGAGGCCGACATCGCCGGGCTGAACATCCCGACCGGGATTCCGCTGCGGTACGACCTCGACGCCGAGCTCAAGCCCACCAACCCCGGCGGTACCTACCTCGACCCGGAGACGGCCGAGAAGGCGGCGGCCGCGGTCGCCAATCAGGGCCGCTGAGGCCGCACCACCGCGGAAACGTCGTAGGGGCCGCCTTCCCGAACGGGAGGGCGGCCCCTACGCGTGTCGGCGGCAGGGTGTGCCCCGGCGAGTGGCTCCTGGTCGGTCGTCGGCACGTGGCACAGCGCATCGACGAGGGGCGACGGTCGGGGCGATACGACCCCCGGGAATCCGCAACACGGGCGGGGCGGAGCGCGGGTACGTGAGGCGGCAGCGGGTGGGTCGAACGGTGGCGGCAACGGCGTTCGGGGTACGGCAGGTGAACTGGATCTTGCCTGGTGGCGAACACGTGGCCCAGGAGTGTCAGGCCGGTCACCGCTCGGCCTCCAAGACTAGGACAACCACCCGGGCGAATGCTTACGATGCGAAGCGTGACGGCGTCCGGATCGGTCCTGCTGGCCACTGCCGCTCTGGTGGTCGGCATCGCTGTCGGTTTCTTCTTCTTCCGCACCCGCGGCCGGGACGTTCCCGAGCCGGCAGGCCCCACGGCCGCCGAGTTGCTGCTGCGTTCGGTGCGGTCGTCGGAGACCGGCGTGGTGATGCTCAATCGCTTCGGCGACCTGGTGTTGCACAACGCGCGTGCCGAGGAGCTCGGCCTGCTGCGCGGCAATCAGGTCGACGGGCGGGTGCGGGACGCGGCGCAGCGCGTGGTCGAGAGTGACGAGGCGTTCGAGGTCGACATCTCGCCCGACGAGGTCCGCGGGAGGCAGCCGGAGGCGGTCGTGGCGCAGCTGCGGCCGCTGGGCGACGGCTTCACGATCGTGGAGGCCGTCGACCACTCCGACGCGGTCCGGCTGGAGGCGACGCGCCGTGACTTCGTGGCCAACGTCAGTCACGAACTCAAGACCCCGGTCGGGGCGATCGCGCTGCTGGCCGAGGCCGTACTCGACGCCGACAGCGCCGAGGAGGCGCGCCGGTTCAGCGAGAAGATCCTCCGCGAGTCGAACCGGCTCGGCAAGCTCGTCACCGAGCTGATCGCGCTGTCACGCCTGCAGGGGGCGGAGAAGCTGCCGGAGATGACGGTCGTCGACGTCGACGGCGTCGTCACCGAGACGCTGTCGCGCACCAAGCTGGCCGCCGAGACCTCCGACATCACGGTCACGACCGACGGGGCCAGCGGCCTCGAGGTCGAGGGGGACCGCACGTTGCTCGTCACGGCCCTGTCGAACCTGCTCGACAACGCGATCGCCTACTCGCAGCAGTCCAGCCCCGTGTCCATCAGTCGCAGACTGACCGACGGCCACGTCGAGCTGGCCGTCACCGACCGAGGTCTCGGCATCGCGCTCGACGAGCAGCAGCGCGTGTTCGAGCGCTTCTACCGCGCTGACAAGGCCCGCTCCCGTGCGACGGGCGGCACCGGCCTCGGCCTGGCGATCGTCAAGCACGTCGCCGCCAACCACGGCGGCGAGGTGCGGCTGTGGAGCAGGCCGGGCGTCGGGTCGACGTTCACGCTGCGGATCCCCGCGCGGACGAGTGCCGTCGTGGCCGACCCGGTCGATTCGGCCACGGCCTCCGACTCCGACGACACCGGAGGCGTTCCGGCCGTGAGTACGGCCCCCACAACCGAGACCCCCGACCAGCGCAGCGACGACCCGACCGGGCAGCCGCTGGTCACCAGCGTGCGGCAACGCACCGAACCGGGAGGAACAACGCAGTGACCAGGGTTCTGATCGTCGAGGACGAGGAGTCGTTCGCCGACCCGATGGCCTTCATGCTCCGCAAGGAGGGCTTCACCGCCGCCCTCGCGACGACCGGCCAGCAGGCGCTCGAGGAGTTCGACCGCAACGGTGCCGATCTCGTGCTGCTCGACCTCATGCTCCCCGGCATGAGCGGCACGGACGTGTGCAAACAGCTGCGCGCCCGGTCGTCGGTCCCAGTGATCATGGTGACCGCGCGGGACAGCGAGATCGACAAGGTCGTGGGCCTCGAACTCGGCGCGGACGACTACATCACCAAGCCCTACGCAGCCCGCGAACTGATCGCGCGGATCCGCGCCGTGCTGCGGCGGGGCGGCGACACGACGGCCGCCGAGCCGGAGGCCGCGCCGCTGGTGCTGTCGGCCGGGCCGGTGCGGATGGACGTCGAACGGCACGTGGTGACGGTCGGCACCGAGGAGATCTCGCTGCCGCTGAAGGAGTTCGACCTGCTCGAATACCTGCTCCGCAACGTGGGCCGCGTGCTCACGCGCAGCCAGCTCATCGACCGGGTGTGGGGTGCCGACTACGTCGGTGACACCAAGACCCTCGACGTCCACGTCAAGCGGCTCCGGTCCAAGCTCGAACCGGACCCCGGCCAGCCGCAGTACCTGGTGACGGTGCGTGGCCTCGGTTACAAGTTCGAGGCCTGAACGCAAGGCCCGGTACCGTGGATACTCGTGCGCCTAGGGGTTCTTGACGTCGGTTCCAACACCGTCCATCTGCTCGTCGTCGACGCGCACCGTGGAGGGCACCCCACACCGATGCATTCGGAGAAGACGGTGCTGCGGCTGGCGGAGCAGCTGAACTCCCGCGGTGAGCTCACGAAGCAGGGCATCGCCAGCCTGGTCGACGCGGTCGAGCAGGCGAAGGTCTCGGCCGAGCGGTGGGGGTGCGAGGACGTCATGGCGTTCGCGACCTCAGCGGTGCGCGAGGCCCACAACACCGACGACGTCCTGGCCACGGTGGCCGACTCCACGGGCGTCGAGCTGCGCGTGCTTACCGGCGAGGACGAGGCGAAGCTGACGTTCCTTGCCGCCCGTCGCTGGTACGGCTGGTCGGCGGGGCAGCTGCTGGTGCTCGACATCGGCGGCGGTTCGCTCGAGGTGGCGATGGGCATCGACGAACGCCCCGAGCTCGCCGAGTCGCTGCCGTTCGGTGCCGGCCGCATCACGCGGACGCGCTTCTCGAACGATCCGCCGAAGCGTTCCGAGCTCGTCGCGACGACGGCGTGGCTCGACGAACAGCTCTCCGGTCTCGCGGAGCGCATCCGCGGCGTGGGGGAACCGGATCGGGTGGTTGCGACATCGAAGACGTTCCGGTCGCTGGCCCGGCTCACCGGCGCGGCGCCGTCGTCGGCGGGACCGCGGGTGGCCCGCGTCCTGACCGACACGGGACTCCGGCAGCTCCTCTCGTTCATCACCCGGATGTCCTCGGAGGACCTGGCCGAGCTGGAGGGCGTCAGCGGGAGCAGGGCTCATCAGCTGGTCGGGGGTGCGCTCGTGGCCGAGGCCACGATGCGGGCACTGTCGCTCGAGCGGTTGGAGATCTGCCCGTGGGCGCTGCGCGAAGGCGTGATCTTGCGCAGGCTGGACCTTTCCAACGGCGAGGACCAGACTGCGCTTGTGACCGGCCGGGGCCGGGGATGAGACGCGTTCGGGCCACACTGGACGTAGACGATTGGCGACGGGCACGGTGGAAGGGATGACTCGAGACAGCGACGGCGATCGGCAGCAGAAGACCGTTGCCGAACTGCTCGCCCAACACGGCGGACAAGCCGGCGGCGCACCGCGCCGGCGGCGGCGTCGCGCTGCCGACGAAACCGGTGAGCAGCCGAGCATCACCGATACGGCCCCGCAGGCCATCATCGAACGGGTGCGTTCGGAGGGCGGGCCGGCCGAGTCGTCCACACCACCGAACGGGGCTCCCGGCGGTGCTCAGCCGCACGCCGGCAGGCCGGGTGCGGTCCCGCCCGGCGGTCCGCAACCGAACGGGGCCCAGCCGAGCGGTACACCCGGTGGTGTGAACCCGAACGGTGCGCCTCCCGGAATGCCGCCCGCGAACGGTGCTCCCGACGCCGCGAGGCCGCCCCAGCCGGGCGCCCGCGGGCCGCAACAGAACTCGGGTGGTTTCGCGGCGCCGCAGGCAGGAGCCCCGCAGGCGCCGCCGCAACCGGGCCAGCCCCCGCAGGCGCCCGCCGCCCAAGCTCCGTCCGCCCAAGCCCCGTCCGCCCCGGCACAGTCCCCACAGCAGGCCTCGCCGGAGGCCCCGACGCGGAACGGCGTGCCGCCGGTTCCGCCGGCGGCCGACGCGCCGCCTGCCTCGCAGCAGTCCTCGGGCGGGTTCTTCTTCTCGCCGCAGCACGAGCCGCCGGACGAGCCAGCTGTGCAGGCCGATGGGCCCGAGGCCGGTTCGGACGGCGCCGACGCCGCCCAGGCCGCTCCGCCACCGCCCGCGCCGCCGCTCCGCAGGCGTAGGCCGTGGCGTGGTGGTGGCAGGCCGGCCGAGCCCGAGTCGAACACCGAACAGTTCCCCGCCGTTGCCGGTGGACAGCGACCCGCGCCCGGTCCGGTGCGGGGTGACGAACCGCCCGCCGGGCTGGCCAACTGGCGCCGTAAGCGCCGGCAGGCGCAGGCCAGGGAACAGCAGCGTGCCGAGCAGGACACCGAAGTCGGAGTGACACCGGTCGTCCCGCCCGAGCCCGCGAACCCGGCCACGCTCGACGCCCAGCAGCAGGGTGGTGCCGACACCGGTGCCGCGGCAGGTGCCGCTGCTCCCGAGGCGGCTGCTCCCGGGGCGGCGGCTCCCGCGGACGACCCGGACGCAGGCCCTTCGACGGGCTATTTCGTCCCGGATTTCGACGACGATGACGACGACCCGCAGGCCGCCCAACCGGGCATCGGCGCCGCCATCGGCAGTGCCGCGCAGGGAAGTCAGGCACAGGCCGCCGCGGCCGACACCCGCGGCGGCTACGACTCCGGCTACGCGGGCTACGAGGACGGCTACGACGAGTCCGGTGCCTACGACCACGGGTACGCGAGCGGCTACGCGGAGGACCCGTACGCCTACGACGAGCAGGCCTACGGCGATGCTGCGCCCTACGACGACCCGGCGTACGACGGATACGCCTACGACGACCAGGCCTACGACGAGCGGGCCTACGACGAGCGGGCCTACGACGATCGGGCTTACGACAACGAGTACGCCGAGGACTACGACGACTACGCGGACGATCGCTACGGCGACGATCCGCGGGACGCCGACCTCGCGTACGACGACGACCCGTACGCCTACGACGACGGATACGCCGACGACGACCTCGCCGCGGGCCGCTCACCGGCCGGCGACGAGCCGGCCGACGAACCGTCGCCGGCGAAGCAGTGGCTCGCGCTCGGCGCCCAGCTCGCGGGCGGCGTGGCGGGCGGTGCCGCCGTGTGGCTCGGGTTCAACTGGCTGTGGGGTCAGCTGCCCGCCGCCGCGCTCATCGCCGCGCTGGTCGTCACGGTCGGGTTGGTGCTGGTCGTGCGTAAGGTCCGCCGTGCCGACGACCTGCAGACCACGGTGCTCGCCGTGCTCGTCGGCCTCGTTGTGACGGTCTCGCCCGCGGCGCTGCTTTTGGTGACGAAGTAGCGCGTGACCTCGATCGGACTGTCCACGGCATCGGTGTGGCCGCTCCGTGCCCGCTCCGGGTTCGAGCTGGCCAGCACGCTGGGTTTCGACGGCGTCGAGGTGATGGTCTGGGCCGATCCGGAAAGTCAGGACGTGGCCGCACTGCGGCGGCACAGTGCCTCGACGGGGATGCCGGTGCTGGCCGTGCACTCGCCCTGTCTGCTGATCACTCAGCGCGTGTGGTCGCCGGATCCGGTGGTGCGGCTGCGGCGGTCGGTCGAGGCGGCCGTCGATCTGGAGGCGCCGACCGTGGTGGTGCACCCGCCGTTCCGGTGGCAGCGCCGGTACGCCGAGGCGTTCGCCGACCTGGTCGCCGAGCTCGAATCGTCGAGTGGGGTGCGGATCGCCGTGGAGAACATGTTCCCGGTGCGGACACCGCGCGGACGCGAGGTGTCGGCGTTCCGCCCGTCCGTCGATCCGACCGACGTCGGGCACGCTCACTACACGCTGGACCTCTCGCACACGGCGACCGCGGGCATGGACGCGCTGGCGCTGGCGAAGCGGATGGGTGACCGGCTCACGCACGTCCACATGGGCGACGGCACCGGGGTGGCGAAGGACGAGCACCTGCTGCCCGGCCGCGGCACGCAACCGTGTGCCGAACTGCTCGAAGAGCTCGGCGCGGACGATTTCGGCGCCCGCGGCGGGCAGATCGTCCTCGAGGTGAACACGCGTAGCGCCCGCACCGAGGACCAGCGCGCCAAGATGCTCAGCGAGGCGCTCCTGTTCACTCGCCTGCACCTGGGCTGACGGCTCCCGGGACCGGCTGCCGGAGCGGCGGGCGCGGGTCGCGGCGGTGGTCGTCCGCAGGCACGACGGCGTGTTGTCTGCCACGTCGGCTTCGCATCGCAGCCACCCGTGAGGCGCAATGTAGGTGCGTCACCGGCAGTTTCAAGATCAACTTTTCCGACGGGTGGGGGTGTTGCGCGCAGTGACCATCCGTATCGTTTTCGATGTGATGCTGCGTGCACGTGGTGTGAACACATTGCTCGAATCGGGTGCCCGCAACGCTTTCGGTGGGCACCACCGTCCGACTCTGCCTATCCTGCGCGGGCACGGGAGCCGGTACGGCCGTACCAGGGAGGTCTCGGCCGCCGATTGCCGCACGCCGACCCGGCCAGCGCCGGAGGGGGAAGGGGAGAAGGTGCGCGTCGATATCCGTTCCACGGCGATCCGTACCGGCCTCGCGACGGCCGGGAACGCAGCGGCCCGCACCGTGACGTCCGGTGGCGCGCCGGTATCCGGCGTCGTGTCGGCGGCCGGCCGTCCGTGAGCACCCCCGAGACGGCCGCGGACTTCGGCGCGGCATGTGACGCGCGCTCCCTCGGCGACGGCACCTTCACCGCCGACCTGCGACAGGAATGGTCCATCGGGACGCACCCGCACGGCGGATTCCTCATCGCGCTGCTGGCGAAGGCCGCACTCGCCGCGGTCCGCGAAACGGGCGAACCCGCCATCGACCCGCTCGCTGTCAGCGCGGAATTCCTGCGCCCGCCCGCGATCGGCCCGGTGCTGCTGCGCACCGACGTCCGCAAGGTCGGCAGGCGGGCCACCGTCGTCGCCGTGACGCTCGAACAGCGCGGCCGCAGCTGCGTCGAAGCGCGCGTCACCGCAGGCCGGCTCCCGGTGCGGAAACCGGACTGGCACGACGCCCCGTCCGCGCCCGCCGAACCCCCGGCCGGTTGCGTCACGCTCGACGGCAACGACCCCGAAGGCGTGTTCCACCTCGCACAGGGCTGCGACGTGCGCATCGACCCCAGCACGGCCGGATACCTCGCGGGCCGCACGGGCGATCCACCGCGACTGCGGCTGTGGGTGCGGCCACGCGGCGGCGTCGCCGACCCGTACTTCGCGCTGCTCGCCGGCGACATCAACCCGCCCGTGGTGCTCAACCTCGGACGCATCGGCTGGGCACCGACAGCCCAACTGACCGCACTGGTCCGCACCCGTCCCGCCCCGGGATGGTTGCGGATCCACGTCGAGAGCCGGTCGGTCCACGAAGGCTGGTTCGACTCCGACGCCCTGGTCGTCGATTCCCAGAACCGCATCGTCTGCCAGGCCCGCCAACTGGCACTGGCCCCGCTGGGCTGAGCGACCACCCGACCGCGACGGCTCAGTGCCCCGAAGGTGCCCTTCGGGGCACTCAGCATCTCTCACGGACGCGCTTCGCGCCGCTGCGCCCGCCCGCCGGCCCGGCCACCACCCCCCACGGACGCGCTCCGCGCGACTCTTAGGCTCGGAACCATGACTGTTGCCGTGCTGGGCGCCGGGAAGATCGGCGAGGCGTTGTTGTCCGGACTGCTCGACGCCGGGTACGACGCCGGCGACCTGCTGTTCACCGAGCGTCATCCGGAGCGGGCCGCGGAACTGACCGACCGCTACGGCGTCAAGGGCGTCGAGGTCGCCGAGGCGGCCACACGTGCCGACGTGCTGGTCGTCGCCGTCAAACCGCAGGACATCGAACCGCTGCTGGACGAGCTGGCCGATCTCATCGGCCCCGGCTCGCTGGTCGTGTCGATGTGCGCCGGCCTGCCGACCTCGCTGTTCGAACGCAGGCTGCCCGCGGGCACGCCCGTGATTCGGGTCATGCCGAACACGCCGATGCTCGTCGGCGCGGCCATGAGCGCCGTGTCGCCGGGCAAGCACGCCACCGACGAACAGCTGCAGATCGTCGAGCGGCTGCTGTCGTCGGTCGGCAAGGTCGTCGTGCTGCCGGAGTCACAGCAGGACGCTGTCACGGCGCTGTCCGGCTCCGGGCCCGCCTACTTTTTCTACCTCGTCGAGGCAATGATCGACGCGGGCATCTTGCTCGGCCTGCCCCGCGCCGTGGCGCAGCAGCTGATCGTCCAGGCGGCCGTCGGCGCGGGCAAGATGCTCGACGAAGGCGGCGAGCACCCCGTCATGCTGCGCGAGAACGTCACCTCACCGGGTGGCACCACTATCAATGGCATTCGCGAACTCGAGAAGCACGGTGTGCGCGCAGCCCTGCTCGACGCCATCGAATCGGCCCGTGATCGCTCCGTCGAGTTAGGCAAGGCCCACGAGGAGTAACCACACACTCGTGCCATCGCCTCGACGGCCGTCGCATCCGCCACACCAGTCCCGCTACCCTCGCATTAGCACGTACGTGTCGAAGCCACACGGAGGGGAAGCCGCGTGGCGGGACACGTGCCCGAAAAGGGACACGGTGAGACCTATGCCGGCGAAAGGTAACGACGACCTGCCAGGACCACGGCAGGTCCAGTTCTTGACGGTCGCGGAGGTGGCGTCGCTGATGCGCGTCTCCAAGATGACCGTCTACCGCTTAGTGCATTCGGGGGAGCTACCGGCCGTTCGCGTCGGCAAGTCCTTCCGGGTGCCGGAACAGGCTGTCCACGACTATCTGGACAACGCGTACTTCGACGTCGGATGAGCGTGGAGAGGACCGGCTCGAAAACGCGCGGCGAGCCCCGGGTAACCTGGTAGGCCGTGCGCGCGCCTCGCCCCACGCACGAGTCACGTTCCGCGACACCCGTCGCACCCGGACGTGACTCGGCAGGCCGCCGCGAACTCGTGGTGCCGGCGTTCGTGTGGCGCCCGCGCATCGTCACGATCTATCGGTTGAAGGAGTTCTGAGTGGGCTCGGTCATCAAGAAGCGCCGCAAGCGTATGTCCAAGAAGAAGCACCGGAAGCTTCTGCGTCGCACGCGCGTCCAGCGCCGCAAGCAGGGCAAGTAAGCCCAGGGACTCCGCGCCCGCGCGTCCGCCGGTTCCCCGGACGGACGCGCGGGTTCGCCGGTGGTGCGCCCGAAAGGCACCTCCTGAAGTGATGGCGAGCCCGGTCGGACCGGCCGGGCTCGTGTCTTGCGTGTGATCGGCCCCCGCTTGTGGCCAGTCGGCTGCGTGTGATCAACCCGTGCGCGGGATCAGCTCTGCGGTGCGGCGCCCAGCGCGTACGATCAGTGCCGACGCCGAGTTCTCGAGCGTCAGCCAGCCGTACCCAGGGGGTTCAATGCCGCCTATGCCGCCCAGCAACGTTCTCGTGACCGGTGTCGCCGGAGATCTGGGCAGCAGGCTGCTCGCACGACTGGGTAACAACCCGGAACTCGACCGCGTCATCGGCGTCGACACCTCGCCGCCCCGGCCGGAGCTGCTCCGCAGGGCCGGGCACGCCGAGTTCGTGCGCGCCGACATCCGCAACCCGCTGATCGCGAAGATCATCAGCTCGGCGAAGGTCGACACGGTCGTCCACGCCTCCACGCACGCCCAACCCGCGGGACCGACCCGTCGGGTGGCGGTCAAAGAGGTCAACGTCATCGGCACGATGCGGCTGCTCGCCGCGTGCCAGAAGTCGCCGCTGGTGCGCAAGCTCGTCGTGAAGTCCTCGGCCGCGGTGTACGGGGCGGGTGCGCGTTCGCCCGCGGTGTTCGATGAGGACACCGAACTGGGCCCCACCTCGCCGTCGGGTTACGCCAAGGACGCCGTCGAGATGGAAGGCTATGTCCGCGGGCTGATGCGGCGCAGGCCCGACATCACCGTGACGATGGGCAGGTTCGCCAACATCGTCGGCCCCGACGTCGACACCGTTCTCACGCGCTACTTCGCGCTGCCCGTCGTGCCGACCGTGCTCGGGTTCGACTCACGCCTGCAGATGCTGCACTCGTCCGACGCGCTCGCCGCCCTCGAGATCGCCACGCTGGAAGACCGGCCGGGCGTGTACAACGTCGCCGCGGACGGGGTGCTCACGCTGGGGCAGGCCATCCGCCGCGCGGGCAGGGTCGAACTGCCGTTACCGCGCACCGCGCTGCCGTCGGTGGGCAAGGTCCTGCGCGGCGCCCGCATCGTCGACTTCTCCGCCGACCAGGTCAGCCTGTTGAACTTCGGCCGCGTCGTCGACACCACCCGGCTCAAGAACGACTTCGGTTACACGCCCCGCTGGAACACCCGCGACGCGTTCGACGACTTCCTCACCGGGCGCGGTATCCGGCCCGTCGTCGACGGCGAGCGCCTCGCAGGGGTTCTCACGGCGGTGGGCAGGCGGTAGGAGGGAACGGATATGTCGAGCGGGTCGTCGGCACAGGTCATCCGGTTGCACACCGGCGGGGCGCCCGGCGGCGATCCCGCCCGCGAGGCGGACGCGGGCGACGCCGATCGGGACGCGTCGGTCGTCGAGTTGCCCACCGCGCCCGCGTCGGAGTCGGCCGCCGACGGGGCGGACGATCCGCTGGGCCGGCTGCTGACGTTCCTTGCCCGGCGCCTCACCGGCGACTACGCCGTCGACGAGTTCGGCTTCGACCCCGAATTGACCGACACGCTCATCCTGCCGCCGCTGAAGCTGCTGTACGACAAGTGGTTCCGGGTTGCCGCCGTCGGCGGGGAGAACCTGCCCGTCGACGGCGGCGCACTGCTCGTCGGCAACCACTCCGGCGTGCTGCCGATCGACTCGATCATGACCGCGCTCGCGGTCCGCGAACGGCACCCGCAGCGGCGCCACCTGCGTATGCTCGGCGCCGACCTGGTGTTCAAGGCACCGGTGCTGGGCACGCTCGCTCGCAAAACGGGGCAGACGCTGGCCTGCAACCCCGACGCCGAACGCCTGTTGCGGGCCGGCGAGCTCGTCGGCGTGTGGCCGGAGGGGTTCAAGGGCGTCGGCAAACCGTTCTCGGCGCGCTACAAGCTGCAGCGATTCGGACGCGGCGGGTTCGCGTCGGCGGCCATGCGCGCCGGGGTGCCGATCATCCCGGTCGCCGTGGTCGGGGCCGAGGAGATCTACCCGAAGATCGGTGACATCAAGCCGCTCGCTCGGCTACTGGGCCTGCCGTACTTCCCGGTGACGCCGTTCTTCCCACTACTGGGGCCGCTCGGCGCGGTGCCGCTGCCGACGAAATGGACGATCGAGTTCGGCGAGCCCATCCCGACCGACGGCTACGGCCCCGAGGCCGTCGACGATCCGATGAGCGTGTTCAACCTCAACGACCAGGTGCGCGAGTCGATCCAGCAGATGCTGTACCGGCGCCTCGCCCGCCGCCGCAACATCTTCAGCGGCTGACGACTCTTCGTAACTGCCACGCATTGCGTTGAGCGCCCCCAAGGGCACTTTGGTTGCACTCAATGCAACCAAAGTGCCCTTGGGGGCATTAGCGACACGAGCCGACCGCGGTGGTGGTCACCGGGCATGACGAAGTGGTGGCTCAGCGGCGGCGGTGGGCGACCGCGCCCGCGACCGCACCGGCGACCGCGCCCGCACCGAGGACCGACGGAACGCCGATCTTCGCCGCCTTGCGGCCCGTGCGGAAGTCGCGGATCTCCCAGCCGCGCGCACGCGCCGTGTCGCGCAGTTCGGCGTCCGGGTTGACCGCCACGGCGGTGCCGACGACCGACAGCATCGGCACGTCGTTCTGCGAGTCCGAGTAGGCCGTGCACCGCCGCAGGTTCAGCCCTTCCCTCGCGGCGAGCGCTCGCACCGCGTGTGCCTTTGCCCTGCCGTGCAGCAAGTCCCCGACCAGCCGTCCCGTGTACACGCCGTCGATGCTTTCGGCGACCGTGCCCAGCGCACCTGTCAGCCCGAGGCGCCGGGCGATGATCGCCGCCAACTCGACCGGCGTCGCCGTCACGAGCCACACACGCTGGCCCGCGTCCAGGTGCATCTGCGCCAGCGCGCGCGTGCCCGCCCAGATCTTGTCGGCCATGAGCTCGTCGTAGATCTCCTCGCCGACCTCGGTCAGCTGCTCGACCGTGGCCCCGGCGACGAACGACAGGCCCTGCTCGCGGATGCCGTCGACGTTGCCTTCCTTGCCGCCGACACGGAACCGCAGCTGCTGCATCGCGAACCCGGCGAGGTCGGATGCCGTGAAGTACTTCCGCGAGGCCAGGCCGCGGGCGAAGTGGAAGATGGAGGCGCCGACCATCATGGTGTTGTCGACGTCGAAGAACGCCGCGGCGGTCAGGTCCGGGGGTGCGGGCGGGGGAGCCTCGTCGACGTCGGTGGCGTCCGCGCTCTCGGCGGTGTCGAGCGTCGGTGTGAGTTCGCCGGCCGGTTCGGTTCTGCCTGCCTCCAGCGGCTCGGCCACTGCCGTACCGGCACCCGGCGCCGTGTCATCGGATTGGAGCGTGCTGTCCGACCGTGTCGTGCCGCCTGCCTGTGCGGCCTCGGCTTCAGCGTGGGCTGCTTCGGCTTCGGCCTGGGCTGCTTCGGCCTCCATCGCCACGGCAGCGTCGGCCGACGCCTCACCTGCCAGGGCAGCGAGCCGTTCGCGTTCCTGTTTCTTACTGCGGGCCCGCCACAGTGCCACGCACACCGCCTCCACGGTCGAGTTCGGCCTTCACCTGGCTGTGCACTGAAGTAGTCAGGATAACGGTTGGTCGCGGAGTGCTTTTCGGTGCTCACCCCGGGCTATGCCGTTACTCCGCTCGGCCGGTCGAGGAGCATCGCATGCGGTCGGCCCGTCAGTCGTGATCCGCGTCCAGGCCGGTGAGGCCGGACAGGATCGCCGTCACCGAGACCGGCGCAGGCTGCTGCGGCCGTTCGGCAGGCAGGCGCGGTCCGGTGGGCGGTTCGGGCACCGTGCGGACCACGTGCGCCGATGGCACGTCCGCGGGCGGTGACCACGGCGGGGTCGCGCGGACGGCCGTGACCGGCTCTGCCGTCCCGGCCGGGTCCGTCGTCGTGGAACCGGCCAGGGTGGCCGTGTCGTCGTCCGGGGTGGGCCCCGGCCGCGTGTCACCGGAGCCCGGAGTGGCGTCCGGCGCCGCGGAGTGGTCGCCGTCGCCCGGTCGTCCGCCGCCGGGTGTCGTGGGATGGCAGTCGCCGGTGGTGGGCAGCGCGCCGAGGTCGTCGGCGCGGCCGGAGGTGATCTGCAGGCACGACATGCGTTCGTCGAGTGCTTCCGCCCGCTGCTGGATGCGCACCAGCAGGTGCGTCCCGTCGGCCGTGCCTGGCAGCGGGGTCAGCCGCGACGTCTCGGCGGTGGCCCAGCCGCGCAGGCGGTCGAGCTGGTCGCCGCCTGAAGTGGTGGCGAGGGACGTCAGCGCGGCGACGGCCGAACGGGCGTGCTCGGTGAAATCGGACATGCCCGTGTGCAGGGCGGAACGGTCGAGCGCGCCGTCGTCGGCCAGCGACCTCAGCTCGGCGATCCGGTCGGAGGCGTAGTCGAGCCGCTGGAACGCGCGGTCCTCGTCGTCGAAGGTCATGGCCAGCGAGGCATCCTCGCGCAGCTGTTTGAGTGCGTAGAACGACTCGCCCGGCCTGGCGTCGCCGGACGCGGTGAGTGCGGCGGCCCCCACCCCGAGGAGAACGGCGACGCCCGCTGCGACGGCCGGCACCCGGCGCCGCGAGTTCCCGTCGGGCCGGTGTTCGCCGCGTGCCGGCTGCGGCTGTGGGCCCGGTCGTGGGTGCTCCGATTCCGGTTGCGGTTCCGGCTGTGGTTGCGGTGGTGGTCCTGCGACGTGGCGTTCGGCGGTCGGGTGCGGCCCGGGCGCGAGCACGCGGTCCGTGATGCGCATGCGCGCCGCGGGGGTCAGCGATCCGTCGCGTTCGTCGCCGGCCGCGGTGCCGTGGTCGCCGACGCTCCGGTCACCGGTGCTCTGGCCTCCGGTGCTGTGGCCTCCGGTGCCGTGGCCGCCGGGGGCGCGGTTGCCGAGGTTGCGCAGCGCCGCGAT
The DNA here is from genome assembly GCF_024648885.1 of Prauserella salsuginis. GTDB lineage: Bacteria > Actinomycetota > Actinomycetes > Mycobacteriales > Pseudonocardiaceae > Prauserella > Prauserella salsuginis. The sequence continues at coordinate 100,882 of NZ_JANBBF010000013.1, forward strand.
GACCGCCAGCTCGTCGGCGAACTCGCCGCTGCGGCCGGCCTCTCCGGTCTCGACGGCGCGCGCGAAGCGTTCGTCCTCGTCACGGGAGGCGCGGGATCGCCGCGCGCGGAATGACCGCAGGATTCGTGGAGGCTCCACGGTGGCAACGCCTCCCGGCTCGCCGGCGCGTGGCCGGTCCTGGACGTCTCGGTGTGTCTGCCGGGGACAACGACGTCGCAGCTGTATCGGTTACGGGGTGTCGACCCTGTGGGTGGCGCACGTTACAGCGCGTGGCCGACGGAGTGACCTGACCAGCGGCAGGACGCGGGGGGTATCAGCGCAACGTGTCGGGCAGCAGCTTCGCCAGCCTGCGGATCGCGCGATGCTGCAGCGCCTTCACCGCACCCTCGCCCCGGTCCATGATCCGCGCGGTCTCGGCCACGGAGTAGCCCTGGATGAACCGCAGAATGACGCATTCGCGCTGGTCGTCGCCGAGGTCGCTGATGCAGCGGACGAGTTCGTCGCCCGTGTCGCGGCTGATCACCTGCTGCTCCGGTCCCGGTGCTCCCGCCGCGCCCGCCACCGCGGCACCGGGTGTCGTGGGGTCGGCAACCTCGTCGGTGACGACCTCGAGCCGGAACCGGCTCGACTTCACGTGGTCGAGCACCAGATTGCGGGCGATTGTGGTGAACCAGGCGCCGACGTCCCGGCCCTGGTAGCTGATCGACGTGATCCGCCGCAGGGCGCGCAGGAACGTCTCGCTCGTGACGTCCTCGGCCAGGTGGCGATCACCCACTCGGAGGAGGACGTAGCGGTACACGCCGTCGACGTAGCGGTCGTAGAGCCGGCCGAACGCCGCCCGGTCGCCGCTCTGGGCGGCGTGCACGAGATCCCAGCCCTCGGCCGTCGGATCCGGTGCCTCGGGGGCGGGATCGGGTACGACATGCAGGGGGGTACGTGCTGGACCAGCAGCAACAGCGATTGGCAGGCTCATCGTGTTGCACCTCCTCCGGGGTCGTTCCCGGACGCATTCGTGATCTTGAGTGATCACCGCCACTACGTCGTCACGGGAGCATACGCGTAGCTACCGCCTAGTAGGTAGTGGTGTCCTCGTTGCAATCGGGAGACGGTGATGTCGGGCCGCTATGACGCGCGACCGTGACGGGCACACTGGGCGGGGGATGAGGAGGTTCGCGGATGGCAGCGGGCGCTGAGGAACCGGACAGCGGAGACATAAGCCCCGGGGCTGCCGGGGGTGGGAGCACCGAGGACGTGAACACCGAGGTCGCGGGGGAGAACGTCGCCGACCTCGTCGTGGCTGCGGCGCGGCAGCGCCCCGACGCCGACGGGGTCGTCGACCCCTCCTCGGCGGCCACCTTGACCTGGGCCGACGTCGACAACGCGGTCGATACGTTCGCGCGCCGCCTGTTCGACTCCGACGTGCGCCCCGGCGACCGCGTCGGCCTGCGGCTGCCGACCTGCGGCGAACTCGTCGTCGGCCTGTTCGCCGTGTTCCGTGCGGGCGCGATCGCCGTCCCGGTCTCGCCCGCCGCCCCGGACGCCGAGGCCCGCGAACGGCTCAACGACTGTGGTGCCCGGCTCCTGGTCGCGCACGCCGACCTCGGCGACGTGCCGGCCATCGCCCCGGACCTCGGCCACCCCGCCGATCCCGCGGACGAGCCCACCGCGGAGTCACCGGACGCCGAGCCCCGGCCGTCGCATCCCGTCGAGCCGCGGGCCGGTGGCGAGAACATCGCCGCGATCTTCTACACCTCCGGCACGAGCGGCCCCGCCCGCGGCGTGATGCTGTCGCACCGGGCGCTGCTGGCCAACGTGCGGCAGCTCGCAGCCGTCCTGCCCACCGGCGACCGGCCCGACCGCACCTTGCTCGCCGTGCCGCTGCACCACATCTACGGCCTCGGCCCCGGCCTGCTCCTGCCCACGGCGACCGCAGCCACCGTCGTGCTGGCCCAGCGATTCGACGCACGGGACGCGCTGCACGCCTGCCAGGCCCACGAGATCACCACGGTCGTGGGCGTACCCGCGATGTACACCGACCTCGCGGACAGGCCTGCCGGTGAACTCGCCGACGCGATGGCCACGGTCCGCATCTTCATGTCCGGCGCCGCACCGCTGCATCCCCGCGTGCTGAACGCCATCACCGACGCCACCGGGCAGGCCGTCTACGAGGGATACGGCCTCACCGAAGCCGCACCCGTCGTCACGTCCACCCTCGTCACCGGCCAGGCGAAGGCCGGTTCGGTCGGCAGGCCGTTGCCGGGCGTCGAGCTGCGCCTCGTCGACAGCGACGGCTCCGCGGCGCACGCACCGCTGGACCCCGCCGACCCCGACGACGCGTTCGGCGACGACATCGGCCTCACCGGGCTCGTCGCCATCCGCGGCGCCAACCTGTTCAGCGGCTACTGGCCCGACGGTGCTCACGGCCCGGACGCCGACGGCTGGTACCGCACCGGTGACGTCGGCTACCTCGACGCCGACGGCGATCTGCACCTCGTCGACCGCGCCAACGACCTGATCATCGTCAACGGCTTCAACGTCTACCCGCGTGAGGTCGAGGACGTGATCCTCACGCTGCCGGGGGTCGCCGAGGTCGCGGTCGTCGGCGCGCTCGACGACCGCACCGGCGAATCCGTGCGCGCCGTGGTGCGTCCCGAATCCGGCGCGGCGTTGTCGGAGCAGCAGATCGTCGACGTCTGCACGGAGCGGCTCGCGCGGTACAAGGTGCCCTCGAGGGTGGAGTTCGTCGACGAACTGCCCTACACCGCGGTCGGCAAGCTCCGCAGGGTGCAGCTCCGCACGTAACCCGCCGTGTAACGGATCCCGGTGGGCGTTCGCATGTCCTGCACTCAGCCACGCGTGTTCTGCGCTCGGCCACGCGTGTTCTGCACTCGGGCACGAGCGGCCGCTGGGTGCAGCGCGGCGAACGCGGCGTACCCCGGCGTGCGTCAGCTCAAGGCCGCGCGGAGCCGGCCCTCCTCGACCTGCCAATACCCGTGTTCATCGCCGTCGACCAGCAGCACGGGGACACGATCGCCGTACTCGGCCTGGTGCTCGGGGTCGGCGTCGACGTCGACGGCCGACCACGTCGCGCCGAGCTCCCCGCAGATCCGGGCGACGTCGGCCTCGGCGATCTCGCACGCGTGGCATCCTGCGCGCGTCATGACGGTGACGTGATGCATGCACCCATCATCGCTTCCGTTCGCCGTCCACCATCGCCCAGCCCGCATCGCCCAGCCCGGTGAACGCCAACCCACCGGCCACGACCTCGCGATGCGGGACGATCTGGCATTCTTCCGCGTGTGACCAGCGACTACGCCGCCGACTCCGTCACCGACGTCCGCATCCCCGCAGCGATTCCGGCCCTCGTGATCGCGGTGCCGGTCGCGGTCGGGGTGCTGCTCGGATTCGCCGGCGGGCCGCTGTTCCGCGGCCTGGCGAACGTGCTGGAAGACACGCCGATCGGGGCTCCGGGATGGCTGCACCTGCTCGGTGACCTGCCGCAGGGCTGGTCGGTGACGGTCATGACGGGGCTCGGCGTGGCCGTCGGGGTCGTGCTGATGCTGTTCACCTTCCGTGAGGCGCTGTCCCTGCGGGTGCTCGACGACCACGTGGAGTCCCAGGTCGAGGGGCGTGAAGCATGGACCGAACGGGCCACGACGACGGCCGTATTCCGCGACCGCGCGACGCTCGTGTTCCTCCGCGGGGACGCCGCACCGGTGCGCCTGCCGGGCGCCCAGGACCTGCGGGAACGCGATCTGCGGTCCGCGTTCGAGCGGCACTCCTGGCCGTGGCGGGACGGTGATCCGCACGCGGGTGAGTACGAACGCTGGGTCGACGGCAGCCCCGGCTTCGCCACCCAGGAACACACCCTGCTGCGCCGCCGTCTCGAAGTGGGCAAGGACGACACGGCGCGGATCGAGGCAGACGACGCCCTGTTCGCCGCCGGGCTCGTCGCCAGGACCGACAAGAAGCAGCTCCACGTACGACGCGTGTCCTGATCCCGGCCGCGTCCGACGTCGCCGTCTCCCGCTGCCACTGGCTAACCTCACTGCAGCACCCGGCCTGCGACCACGAGAGGCAGCGATGGAGATCTGGATCAACCCCGCCTGTTCGAAGTGCAGGACTGCCCTCGGCGTGCTGGACGCCGAAGGCGCCGAGTACACCGTGCGCAAGTACCTCGAGGACGTGCCCACGGCCGACGAGATCCGCGATGTCCTCGACCGGCTCGGCCTCGAACCGTGGGACATCACCCGTACGCAGGAGCAGATCGCGAAGGACCTGGTCCTCAAGGACCGCACCGAGTGGCCGCGGGACGACTCCGGGCGGGAGAAGTGGATCGCCGCGCTGGCCGAGTATCCGAAGTTGATCCAGCGGCCGATCATCACCGCCGACGACGGCACCGCCGTGGTCGCCCGCACCGACGACGCCGTCCGCGACGCCCTCGCCCGCGACTGAGGCTGAGGCTGAGGCTCAGCGCAGGACATACGCGGCGGCGGGCTCGGACACGGACGCTGAGCGCAGCACATGCGCCTGCCTGCGGCCCCCGCAACACGGGGCCCATGGATGCAGTCGCGCGTCAGTGGGTGGATGAGGGGCGGCGGTCGGGTGACGGGCGGGCGCAACACGGGCCCCGGGGAACGCAACACGGCCCCCGGAACCCGCAACACGGGCGGTAGCGGTTCGCGGCAGGTGAGTGTAAGGGAGTCGTAAGGGTCTGACCTGGTCACACGCGCCGGTTTCGGCGTCACGATGAAGGCATGGCCACGACTGACGATCCGTCGCAGGAATCCGCGCAGCCGGCAACGACGGCACCCCGGCGCGTGCCGCGAGCGCGGCTCGTGATCGCGGCGGTCGTGGCGCTGGCTGCGGCGCTGGCGACCGGTCACTTGGTGGCGGCGTTCGTCGGGCCCCAGGCGTCGCCGCTGTTGGCGGTCGGCAACACGGCGATCGACCTGACCCCGTCGTGGCTGAAGGACTTCGCGATCGCCACCTTCGGCACGGCCGACAAGCTCGCACTCCTGGTGGGCATGGGCGGGGTGCTGCTCGGACTGGCCGTCGCGGCGGCGCTGGCGTCACGACGCGGCCCCGCGCCCGGCACGGTGCTGATCGTCGCCGTCGGCGTCCTGGGGCTGGTCGCCGTGGTGACGCGCCCGGACGTCGGCAGGCTCGCCGCGCTCGCCCCGCTCGCGAGTCTCGCCGCAGGGGTGGCGACGTGGCTGCTGCTCCACCGTCGTGCCGCGCCCCCGGCCCCCACCACCGCGGCGACGACCGTCACCCCTCACGACACGGCCGACCCCGACACGGCCGACCCCGACGCAGCCGACCCCGACGCAGCCGACCCTGACGCCGGGCGGGCCGACGACGCGGCTGACGCCGAAACCGGGCAGGCCGACGACGCGCCGCCGCACGGTCCCCGCGCCTCGGAGGCCCTACCCGGGAGGCGGCGGTTCCTCGTCGCGGCCGGTGGCGCGGCCGCAGTCGCGGGAGTGGCCGGGCTGACGGGCGGATTCGTGGGCGGGGCCCGTGATGCGACGTCGTCCCGCGCGTCGGCGCCGCCGTTGCGCGGGACCCGGCGGCTGTCCGCACCGCCGCACGACGCGGACTTCGCCAAGCTGGGCACGCCGACGTTCCTCACTCCGAACGACGCCTTCTACCGCATCGACACCGCGCTGTCCGTGCCGCAGGTCCCCGCCGACGACTGGCGGCTGCGCATCCACGGCATGGTCGATCGTGAACTCGAACTCACCTACGACGACGTGCGCCGCCGCGGTCTGATCGAACGCCGGATCACGCTGTGCTGTGTGTCCAACCAGGTCGGCGGGGAGCTGATCTCCACGGCGACGTTCACCGGAGTCGACCTGGGTGAACTGCTCCGCGACGCCGGCGTGCGCGACGGCGCGCAGCAGCTGCTTTCGTCGAGTTCCGACGGCTGGACCTGCGGCACTCCCATCGACGTGCTGCTCGAGCGCGACCGCGGCGCCATGCTCGCGCTCGGCATGAACGGCGAGCCGCTGCCGCTCGAGCATGGGTTTCCTGCGCGGCTCGTGGTGCCCGGTCTGTACGGATACGTGTCGGCGACGAAGTGGGTGACCGACCTCGAGGTGACGACGTGGAACGAGCGCCGCGCGTACTGGCTCGACCGCGGGTGGGCGCGCGAGGCGCCGGTGAAGACGCAGTCGCGCATCGACCGGCCGTCGTCGGGCGCCACGATGCCCACGGGGCGCGTGATCGCCGCGGGGATCGCTTGGGCGCAGCACACGGGGATCGCCAAGGTCGAGGTGCGGCTCGACGGCGGCCGCTGGCAGGAGGCGACCCTCTCGGCCGATGTCTCCGACGACACGTGGCGGATGTGGCACATCGCGCTCGACGTCGACCGGCCCGGGAACCATCGGCTCGCCTGCCGTGCGACCGACAAGTCCGGTTACACACAGACCTCCGAGCGCATGGGCGTGCTGCCCGACGGTGCGACCGGCCACCACACGATCACGTTCACCGCGGAGTAGTCCGCGGGCTCACAGGAGGGCGACGGGCGGGATCAGCGCGGAGACGCACGAGTGCAGGACACGCGGTGCTGAGTGCAGAACACGCGGTGCTGAGTGCAGGACACGCGGTGCCGAGTGCAGGACACGCGCGACACGGCCCCTGGAAGCCGCAACACGAGCCCTGGAATCCGCGACACGGCCCCTGGAATCCGCAACACGCGTGCATGGGTCGTGTCGAAGGGTGGGGGCGGTCGGCGGCCGCCTCCGGAAATGACAACGCGTCAGGAAAACGGGGGCTGTGGCGCAGGTCAACGCCCTTACCTGCTGTTTTGTGCACGCGTTCACAAATGAACTACCGTGTTCTCCACGCCGGTGACGCGCCGTGCATCGAACACGGTCGCCGCCTGCTGGTCAAGGGATTCGTCTCGAAAAAATCCGAGGGACGGGAGTCGGAGCGTGATGGCACAGCGGAGCCGGCGGAACATCGCCTCCTCCGTCCGCGGCCTGGCCCGGTCGCGCCGCGCGAACAAATCCGGTTCGAAATCCGACGCATCCCCCGAGGCCACGCCCGCCGATGTCGACCCATCCGGCACACCGGCCGATACGGCGCTGCCCGATAACCCGCTGCCCGATATCGCGCAGTCCGACAACGCTCCGGCCGACACCCCGGCCGATGCCGCTCCGGCCGCGGACGCTCAGTCCGGCGGCGCGGTCGACCCCCAGGCCGAAGGCGAGCACCAGGCCGCCGCAAACGATGTCGCCGAGCACGATGCCGCGGAGCCCGGCTCCGCGCAGGGCGGCGCGAACAAGCGCGCGAAGCCGGGCTCGGGGAGGAAGAGCCCGGCCAAGAAGGTCCTCGCCAGGAAATCGGCCGCGAACGGGAAAACGACAGCCGACGGCGAATCCGCAACCGATGCGGCGAGCACCGGCGCCAAGGCCGCCACGAACGGCAAGGCCAGGGTCCCGAAGACCACGGCAGACGGCAAGGCCCCGAACGCCAGGGCCAACGGCAGCGCCGCGACCAGCGGTAAAGCCGCAGCCAACGCCAAGGCGGCCACCAACGGCAAGGCGGCCACCAATGGCAAGGCGGCCACCAATGGCAAGGCGGCCACCAGCGGTAAAGCCGCCGCCGGCGGCAAGGCCGGAGCGAATGCCAAACCGGCGACCGGCGCCAGGGCCGCCGCGGCGTTCGACGACAACACCCCGACCACCGAGCTGCCCGCCGTCACCGACGGCGAGGCGCCGGTCAAGGCCATTCCCGAAGCCGCGGTGGGCCGCATGGCGGTGTACCTGCGCGTGCTGTCGAGCATGCAGGAGCATGGCAGCACGAGGGTCTCCAGCGAGGAGCTGTCGGCCGCCGCGGGTGTGAATTCCGCCAAACTCCGCAAGGACCTCTCCTACATCGGTTCCTACGGCACGCGGGGCGTCGGATACGAGGTCGAGGTGCTGATCGGCCAGATCGAACGCACCCTCGGGCTCAACAAGCAGCAGCGCGTCGCGGTCGCGGGAATCGGTAACCTCGGACATGCGTTGGCGAATTACGGCGGCTTTCCCGGTCGCGGTTTCCCGGTCGAGGCGCTGTTCGACATCGACCCGGATCTGATCGGGGTGCCGGTGGGCGGACTGCCCGTCTCGCACCTCGACGACATCCCCGAGGTGTGCGCGGAGCGGGAGATCTCCATCGGGGTCATCGCGACGCCGCCGACCGCAGCACAAACGGTGTGCGACAGGCTCGTCGCAGGCGGAGTGCAGTGCATTCTGAACTTCGCGCCGGTGGTGCTGCAGGTTCCGGAACACATCGAGGTTCGGAAGGTGGATCTTGCCGTGGAGCTGCAGATCCTCTCCTTCCACGTGGCACGAAGGGCGGACGGACAGGTGAACGGCCAAGCGGCTGGGGCTGAAGCGACGGACGCGAGCAGTGCGGTGGTGCCGTCATGAGCATCCTCGCGCTCGGCCTGTCCCACCGGACGGCGAACCTGACCACGCTCGAACGCGTGTCCATCCCGGCGCCCGAGGTGCCGAAGGTCCTGCACGAGCTGCAGCAGGCGGAGCACGTCTCCGAGGTCATGGCCGTCTCGACGTGCAACCGCATCGAGGTCTACGCCGTCGTCGAGACGTTCCACGGCGGCCTCGACGACATCGCGTCGGTGCTGGCCCGTCAGGCCGGCATGGTTCCCGACGAGCTCTACGACAGCTTCTACGTCCACTACGCGGGCGCAGCCGTCGAGCACCTGTTCAACGTCACGTCCGGCCTGGACTCGATGGTCGTGGGGGAGACGCAGATCCTCGGCCAGGTGCGGGCCGCGTACGCGACCGCGAGCGAGGCGGGCACCGTCGGGCGGACGTTGCACGAGCTGGTGCAGACGACGTTGCGCGTCGGCAAGCGCGTGCACAGCGAGACGGGCCTGGACCAACTGGGCGCGTCCGTGGTGTCGGCGGCGCTGGCCGAGGCGGAGGACGCGGGCGGTGACCTCGCGGGCAAGCGGGCCCTCGTCGTGGGCGCGGGCTCGATGGGTGCGCTCGCCGCGTCCCACCTGCGCAAGGCGGGTATCGCGAGCATCGTGGTGGCCAACCGCACCCAGGCGAACGCCGAACGGCTCGCCGCGTCGGTCACCGAGCAGGGCGTGCCTGCGACGGCGGTGCCGCTCGCCGAGCTGGCAGGCGCCGTGTCCGACGCCGACGTGGCCGTCGTGTGCACCGGCGCGAAGGGCACCGTGCTGGAGACCCGGCACGTCGGGCCGCGGAGCTCCCCGTTGGTCGTGTGCGACCTGGGCCTGCCGCGTGACGTCGACGCCGAGGTTGGCGGCCTCGACGGTGTGCGCCTCGTCGACCTCGACACCGTGCGCCGCCGGATGCACGACTCCGGCAGCGGCACCACGGAGAAGCAGACCGCCAAGGCGTCGGGCATCGTCCTGGACGAGGTCCGCGCCTACCTGGCGGGACAGCGCAGCGCTGCCGTCACACCCACGGTGACGGCGTTGCGCAAGCGGGCGGCCGAGGTCGTCGACGCCGAACTGCTCCGGCTCGACCGGCGGCTGCCCGAGATCGACGCCGACACCCGTGAGGAGGTCGGCCGCACGGTCAAGCGCGTCGTGGACAAGCTCCTGCACGCCCCGACCGTGCGTGTGAAGCAGCTGGCCGCCGAGACCAGCGACACCGACTACGCCACGGCGCTGCGCGAGCTGTTCGAGCTCGACCCGCAGGCGCCGAAGACGGTGTCCAGCCCGTCGGCCCCCATGACCACCACCGACCAGATCGACGGTGACACCCCGTGACTGACAGCCCGATCCGCATCGGCACCCGCGGCAGCAAGCTCGCCGTGGCGCAGACGCAGACGATCGCGAACATGCTGACCGAAGCCGGTCACGAGGTGGAGATCGTCACGGTCTCCACGCCCGGTGACCGCTCCAGCGCGCCCATCGCGGAGATCGGCGTTGGCGTTTTCACGTCGGCGCTGCGCGAGGCACTGCTGGCCGACGAGATCGACGTCGCGATCCACTCGTACAAGGACCTGCCGACGGCGCCGGAGTCCGGCCTCGTGCTGGCCGCCGTGCCGCCGCGGGAGGACCCGCGTGACGCGCTGATCGCCCGCGGCGGCCTGACGCTGGGCGAACTGCCGCCGGGTTCGGTCGTCGGCACGGGTTCGCCGCGCCGGATCGCGCAGCTGAAGGCCCTCGGCCTCGGTTTGACCGTGGTGCCGATTCGCGGCAACATCGACACCCGCATCGGCAAGGTCACGTCCGGGGAACTGGACGCCGTGGTGCTGGCCAGGGCGGGTCTCGCCAGGGTCGGCCGGGTCGACGAGATCACCGAGACGCTCGATCCGCTCCAGATGCTGCCCGCGCCCGCACAGGGAGCGCTGGCGGTGGAGACGCGGGTCGAGGACGTCGAGGCCGAGCGACTGCTTCGGTCCGTTGTGGACGACGAAGCGACCAGGGTCGCCGCGAAGGCGGAGCGGGCCGTGCTGGCCACGCTCGAAGCCGGTTGCAGCGCACCCGTGGGAGCGCTCGCCGATGTCGTGGAGGACCTCGACAGCGAGGGACAGGTCGTCGACCGTCTCTCGCTGCGCGGGATCGCCGCCACCGGGGTCGACGGTGACTCCGTGAACATCCTGAAGGCCTCGGCGATCGCCGAGACGAAGGACGCCGACGAACTGGGCCGCGCGGTCGCCGCCGAGCTGCTCGACCTGGGCGCAGGCGCGCTCTCGTCCTGAGTCGGCGCGTTCGCTTCCGCCGCGGCGGGAACCCGGTGGGCGTCGGGTGCGTGGCCGGCGCCTGCGCTGTGCAGGCGCCGCAGCCGGAGCACGCAGGCAACACGTAACGGACGTGACATTCGCGTCGGGAACGTCAGAGAACCGCAGAAGGACAAGTACGAGTTCGGCCGCCGGCCTCGGTGCGGCCGCTGCATGAGGAGAGACGAAGCACATGACCCCCCCAAGCAAGACCACGGGGCGCGTCGCCTTCGTGGGCTCGGGCCCCGGTGACGCGGGACTGCTCACGGTCCGCGCCCAGGAGCTGCTGGCCAAGGCCGACGTCGTCGTCACCGACCCGGACGTGCCGGCGGGCGCGCTCGCCTACGCCCGCGAGGAGGCCGAGGCGCGTCCCGCCGTCGGCGAGCCGGGGGACGTCGCCAAGGACCTGGCCACCGAGGCCGAGTCGGGCCGCGTCGTGCTGCGTCTCGTCGCGGGTGACCCGCTGACGCAGCCCGCGGTCGTGGCCGAGGTGCAGGCCGTGTCGAAGACCGAGGTCGTGTTCGACATCGTGCCGGGTGTCGCGCCGAGCACCGCGGTCCCGGCGTACGCGGGCCTGCCGCTCGGCGGCACGCACACCGAGGTCGACCTCACCCGCGACGTCGACTGGAAGGGCGTCGCGCAGGCGCAGGGCCCGATCGTGCTGCACGGCACGTCGAGCCACCTCGCCGAGGCCGCCTCGCAGCTCGTCGACAACGGTGTGCCCGCCGACACGCCCGTGGCCGTCACGTCGAACGGCACCATCAACACGCAGCGGACGACCGAGACGACCCTCGCCTCGCTCGGCGCCGACGCAGGTGAGCTGGCGGGTTCGCTGATCGTCACCGTCGGATCGATCGTGGCGGACCGCAAGCAGCTGTCGTGGTGGGAGTCCCGCGCCCTGTACGGCTGGAAGGTCCTCGTGCCGCGCACGAAGGACCAGGCCGGCGACATGGCCGAGCGGCTCCGCAGCCACGGCGCCACCTCGCACGAGGTGCCGACGATCTCCGTCGAGCCGCCCCGCAGCCCCGCGCAGATGGAGCGTGCGGTGAAGGGCCTGGTCGACGGGCGGTTCCAGTGGATCGTGTTCACCTCGGCCAACGCGGTGAAGGCTGTGCTGGAGAAGTTCACCGAGTTCGGCCTCGACGCCCGCGCGTTCGCCGGCGTGAAGATCGCCTGCGTCGGCGAGGCGACGGCCGAGAAGGTGCGCTCGTTCGGCATCCAGCCGGAGCTCGTGCCCGAGGGCGAGCAGTCGAGCGAAGGCCTGCTCAAGGAGTTCCCGCCCTACGACGACGTGCTCGACCCGGTGAACCGCGTGCTGCTGCCGCGCGCCGACATCGCCACCGAGACGCTGTCGGCCGGGCTGACCGACGCGGGCTGGGAGGTCGACGACGTGACGGCCTACCGCACCGTGCGTGCCGCGCCGCCGCCCGCCGAGACCCGCGAGATGATCAAGACGGGCGGGTTCGACGCCGTGTGCTTCACCTCGTCGTCCACCGTGCGGAACCTGGTCGGCATCGCGGGCAAGCCGCACGCCCGCACGCTCGTGGCGTGCATCGGCCCCAAGACGGCCGAGACGGCGACGGAGTTCGGGTTGCGCGTCGACGTGCAGCCGGAGACGCCGAACGCCGTGGTGCTCGTCGACGCCCTCGCCGCCCACGCGGCGAAGCTGCGCGCCGAGGGCGCCCTGCCGCCGCCGAAGAAGGCCAAGCGCACGCGCCGCTCCTGAGTCTCGCCGAAACGCCCCGCCGCACACCCCGTGCGGCGGGGCGTTTCGCTGTCCAGGCCCGTGGTGCGGCTTCGGGGACCGTGTTGCGGTGTCGGAGTGCAGGACACGCGGTGCTGAGTGCAGGACACGCGGTGCTGGGCGCAGGACACGCGGTGCTGAGTGCAGGACACGCGATCAGGCGGTGCTCATGCTTCGCACCACTGGGCGGCGACCCGGCGGATGGTCTCCTCCGACTCGCGGAGTTTGGCGATCGACACCCACTCGTCGGTGACGTGCGCAAGCTCGGGTTCGCCCGGGCCGCAGACGACGGTCGGCACGCCGCCCAGCGCCGGCGTCAGCACCGACGCGTCCGTGAAGTACGTCGCCGCCCGCGGCTCGCTGCCCTGAGGCCGGCCGGTGACGTCGGCGGCGATCGCGGCGACGGACGCGGCCCAGTCGTCGGCAGGGTCCGTCCACACGGCGGGCAGGTCGATGAGCGCCTCGAGTGCCGCGTCGTCGCCGACCCGGCTCCGCAGGTCGTCGGTGATCGTGGCGTGGTCCTGGCCGGGCACGGTGCGGATGTCGACCGTCGCGACCGCCGAGTCCGGCACGGAGTTCGTGTTCAGCCCGCCGTGGAAGGTGCCGACGTTCAGCGTCGGCGCGCCCATCGCCGGATGCGCCTGCTTGGTGAAGGCGAACCGTTCGAACGTTCCCACCGCACGGGCCAGCTTGTAGACGGCGTTGTCGCCCAGGTGCGGCATCGACCCGTGGGCCGTCACGCCCTCGGCCCGCGTGGACAACCACAGCGCGCCCTTGTGCCCGTGGAAGACGGCGCCCGCCGTGGGTTCGGCGATCAGCAGCGGACCCGACGGCTTGCCGCGCAGCACGTCGAGGGCGCCCCGCGCGCCGTGCGAGCCGGTCTCCTCAGCGGCTGTGAGCACGAGGCGCAGCCCAGCCCGCGGCGCGCGAGTCGACGTCGCGACACCGATCGCCGCGCACACGATCGCGGCCACCCCACCCTTCATGTCCGTCGTGCCGCGGCCGTACAGCCGGTCGCCGTCGGGCTCGGCGCGGAACGGGTCGTGGGACCACTCGGCGCTGCCCAGCGGCACCGTGTCGACGTGCCCGGACAGGCACAGCGGCGGTGTCTGCGCATCGGTGTGCCACTCGGCGATCAGCGTGCCGCGGCCCGGTTCGTGCTCGACGGTCCGGACGTCGAAGCCCGCCTCCTCCAGGTGCGGCGCCACCACGGCGAGGGTGCGGCTCTCGTCGTGATCGATGGTGTCGACGGCGACGAGTTCTCGGGTCAGGCTCAGCACGTCCGGGCTCATGACGATGTCCTTCCGCTGGGGCGGTGTCGGTCCCGCCGGGCCGGCGGGCCGGGGATCTTGCCGCCGTCAGGGTAGGCGCACGCGCGGGAGTACGGTGTCGATGTGTTTCCCGAGCATCGTCCACGCAGGCTGCGGACCACGCCGGCCGTGCGCCGGCTCGTCGGCGAGACGACGATCCGCCCGCGTCAGCTGATCCTGCCCATGTTCGTCTCGGAGGAGGCCGACGCCGCGGGTGCGCCGAAGCCGATCTCCAGTATGCCCGGCGTCGTGCAGCACACGAGGGACTCGTTGCGTGCCGCGGCGGCGACGGCCGTCGAGGCGGGTGTCGGCGGGCTGATGCTGTTCGGCGTTCCGTCCACACGCGACGCCGTCGGTTCGGGTGGGACCGACGACGACGGCATCCTCAACGTCGCGCTGCGCGACCTGCGGTCCGATCTCGGCGACGACACGGTCCTCATGGCCGACACGTGCCTCGACGAGTTCACCGACCACGGCCACTGCGGCGTGCTCGACGACGCCGGCCGGGTCGACAACGACGCGACGCTCGAACGGTACGCCGAGATGGCGCTGGCCCAGGCGCGCGCGGGTGCGCACTGGCTCGGGCCGAGCGGCATGATGGACGGACAGGTCGGCGCGATCCGCCGTGCGCTCGACGACGGCGGATTCGGCGACGTGAGCATCCTGGCCTACTCGGCCAAGTACGCGAGCGCGTTCTACGGGCCGTTCCGCGAGGCCGTCGACTCCCAGCTGCAGGGCGACCGCAACGCGTACCAGCAGGACCCGGCCAACATCCGCGAGGCGAGCCGCGAGATCGAACTCGACCTCGCCGAGGGCGCCGACGCGATCATGGTCAAGCCTGCGCTGTCCTATTTGGACGTCATCAGGGCGGCGTCGGAGATCTCGTCGGTCCCGGTCGCGGCGTACAACATCTCGGGCGAGTACTCGATGATCGAAGGCGCGGCCGCCAGCGGCTGGGTCGATCGCGAGCGCACGATCCTGGAGGTGCTCACCTCGATTCGCCGCGCAGGCTCCGACATGATCCTCACGTACTGGGCAGCGGAAGCCGCCACCTGGCTCGACTGAACCACCGCACCGGTGCGGAGCTGCAACATTCGCGGTCCTGGCGGCTGCCCCAAGGGCACCTTGGGGGCGCCAGCGGTGTTGCGGGGGTGCGACGTGATCAGAAGCGGTAGCGGACGATCCAGGCGCCGCGGCGGGCCTGCGCGGGCCAGCGGGCGAACGTCCGCGCCATGAGCCGGTACGCCAGCGGCAGGCGCTCCCGCTCCGGTGCGGCATCGCCCCACTGCTCCTCCACGAAGGTCAACTCCGGCGCGAGGGCCACGACGTCCTGCGGATCGCCGATACCGAACGTGCGGTAGTCCGGCGGCATGCCGACCGTCCGCAGGTATCGGCCCGCCATCCGGGCGGCCAGCGTGCTGTAGGCGTTGAAGATCAGTTCGCCGCTCGCGAAGTGATCGGTGATGTGCGGCAGCAGCCGCCGGTTCTGCTCCTCGGTGAGGAATCCGACGACCCCGTCGGCGACGACGATCGTCGGCCGGTCCCGCGGAATCCCGTCGGTCCAGCGCGTGTCGAGCAGTGAAACGCCGACGCCGTGCGCGTCGTCCCGGTCCGGAAGCAGCCGTTCCCGCAGCTCGATGACCTCGGGAAAGTCGACGTCGTACCAGTCGACGGTCTGCGGCGGGTCGACGCGGAACCGGCGCGTCTCCAGTCCGCTGCCGAGCTCGACGACGACGGCGTCCGGATGGGTGCGGACGAACCCGGCGACCGCGCGGTCGAGCATCGCGCTGCGGATGGCGACCGCTTCCGGAACGCCCGCCATCAGTTTCACCGAGCCGGTGTCGTAATCCAGCCGGCCGAGCACGTCGGTGGCGAGCGCGTCGCCCAGGAGAGGATTGGCGCCCTGGCTGTCGACCGCCCGTCCTTTCAGCGTGATGAGCAGTGTCTTCTGCATCGGCGTGAGGTGGTCGATGGACACGAGGGTCACGGCTCGCCTCCCCGGTCGTCGGTGCGGTACTCGGCGGTGGATGCGCGGATCCGCTCCCCGGTCGGCGAGGCCGCGAAGTCGGCCATGGCGGCGTAGACGTCGAACATCGCCGCGCCGATCCGATGCGGGTGAGCACGGTCGAGCGGATCGACGCCGAGGTGGCGCCCGATGTGCCGGTGCAGGACGACCGTGCCGGCGTGCATCGCCGTCATCACCGCCGCGGCACTGTTCGCCGCCGCCGAATCCGGCGGGAACCGGTCCGGCCACGTGGTGCTGAGGAACTCCGCGGTACCCGCCGCGAGGCGGTCGAAGACAGTGTCGGCCGCAGGTGACCCGTCCACCGTGGCGCGGGCGAAGTACCGCAACAGCGGGCCGCTCGTGGCGAGGAGTTCGGCGAGCAGGCCCGACTCCACCAGCGAACCGGCCGTGGCGGCGGCCGCCAACCGGTGCCCCAACGCGTCGACCACGGCGTCGTCACATGCGCGCCGCAGGGCCTCCTTCGACCCGAAGTGGTGCTGCACCAGGCCCGGTGAGACGCCGGCCGCCTCGGCGATGCCCCGCATGGTCGCGCCCGCGACACCGCGTTCGGCGAACTGAGTCAGCGCCGCGTCGCGGATCCTGGCGCGCGCCGTCAGGTCGCCCGGCGGTCTGTCCACCGCTTCATCGGCTTGAACCACATGTCGACAATACGGCTGACCAGTATCCCATTCAACTGTATTGTCGCCGCAGTCGCCGCAGTCGCCGCAGTCGCCCGCCCGTCGCCCGGCCACCGCCCCCCAATGCGCCGCTCCGCGGCCCCTACTCTTTGGGGGCATGAGCGAAGCCGACGAAAGCGACGACCAACGGCGGGCACGCGGTCTGCCGCCCTCGCCGCACCTGCCCGGCGACCCCGACCGGGAGCTGCCCGAGCCGCCGAAGCCCGTCAACGTCGGGTTCGGCCTGATCGTGGCCGCGGCGGTGGTGCTGGTCCTGGCCTTCGTGCTGCAGCTGCTCGACAAGGACGCGCTCACCGAGGAACTGATCTCGCAGAACACCGACGAGAACGTCACCAATGCCCAGATCGCTGCAGGTGTCGAATCGATGCTGTGGGCACTCGTCGTCGGGGCGGCCGCGGTCGGCGGCCTGATCGTGCTGTTCGCCTGGAAGGCGCGGCAGGGCACCCGTTCCGCGCGCACCGTCGTGACCGTGCTCGTCGTCGTGATCGCGCTGTTCTCGCTGCTCGGTGGTGGTTACACGGTGATCGGCGCGGTGCTGCTCGCACTCGGCGGCACATCGCTGATGTACCTACCCAGCGTCGACCCGTACTTCCCGAGGGTGGTCAAGAACCCGTGACCGGCAACGACGCCGAGGACACACGCGCCGAGGACATGGCCGCCAAGGGGACACGCGCCGGGGACAACGACACCGCCGACACCGCCGACACCGCCGACACCGCCGACGCCGAGGACTCCGACACCGATGACTCGGGCACCGATGACTCCGACACCGTGTCCTCGGTAGCCGAGGGCACGGCCGCCGAGGACACACGCGCCGAGGACACAGCTGCAGTCCCTGACGAGGTCACGGTTCACTACCAAGAACCGGGCGCGACGCTGTGGCGGCTCGGGCTCGGTCCGGCGTTGGCCGCGCTGGGGTTCGTCACGGAGCTGATCCTCGGCCAGCCGCCGCACTGGTTGATGTGGATCATCACCGGCGTCGGTCTGCTGTGGCTGAACGGCCTCTGGGTGTTCGCTCGCCGCAAGTTCCTGCGCGTCCGGGTCACCGACACCGAGTTGGTGCAGGGCACCGAGACGCTGCCGATCGCGGACATCGCCTCGGTGCTCACCCGCGAGCCCAAGCTGGGCACCCGCGTGCTCGGCGGTGGCCAGACCGTGCCTCGCCGGTACGAGGCCGTCGGACTCAAGCTGGTGGGCCGCAAGCATGTGCAGGCGTGGTCGCAGGACTCGGAGACGTTCACGGCAGCGTTGCGGACGGCCATGCGAAACTCACGCCGTGACTGAATCCGCGGATCGCACCGCCACCGACTCCGCCGCGCCGGCCGGGCCGGCCGCGTCCGCGGCGCCGCGCGCGCCCCGGCCACGGGGCCGCCGTAGGGCCGGAGCGGGCCGCGGCAGGCTGCACCAGCCGTGGCGGATCGTCGTCGCCGTCGTCGAACTCGTCGTGGCCGCGGTGGCCGTGTGGGGTGCCTTCCCGCTGTGGGGGTCGGCGATCCGCGAGGTCACCGTCCGCCTCGACGACGGCAGTGCGCTGACCTCACGCGTCTACGAGGGTGACCGGATCGCGCTGGCCGTCGCGCTCGGAGCGCTGGCGGCCGTGCTGGTGATCGACGCCGTCCGCCAGGTGATGCTCGGCGTCGCGGCCAAGGGCAAGAAGCCGAAGAAGCGTAAGCAGCCGGACCCCGATGCGGACGTTCCCGACCCGGACCGTCCCGAAGGGGACCGCGACGGTGCGGAAAGCGGCGGTGCCGGGCGCGCGGCCCGCGCACGAGACTGAACACCACACGCGCCCGTTCGGGAGCCCGTCCGCGGTCCAAGCCCGAGTCCCACCGGCAGGCACACCGAGCCGCCCGGTCGCTCGGGAGCATGCCCGCGGTCACTCCCGCCGGAGGCAGTCGTCGCAGGCCGCGGCCGTTTTGCGAGACTGGCGGACGTGACAGGTGGCAAGAGCACGGTCGAGAAGTCCCAGTCCTGGTTCCGGCGGGCCGCCGCGGCGACCCCCGGTGGCGTCAACTCCCCGGTGCGCGCGTTCGCATCCGTCGGCGGTGACCCGCGATTCGTGGTGAAGGCCGACGGTCCCTACCTGTGGGACGCCGACGACAACCGCTACGTCGATCTCGTGTCCTCGTGGGGGCCGATGATCCTCGGGCACGCCCATCCCGCCGTGGTCGAGGCGGTGCGCGAGGCCGCGTCGCACGGCCTGTCGTTCGGCACGCCCACCACCGGTGAGGTCGAGCTCGCCGAAGAGATCATCCGCCGCGTCGAGCCGGTCGAGCAGGTGCGCCTTGTCAACTCGGGCACCGAGGCCACGATGAGCTCGATCCGCCTGGCCCGCGCGTTCACCGGGCGCGCGAAGATCGTCAAGTTCGCGGGCTGCTACCACGGCCACGTCGACGCGCTGCTCGCTCAGGCGGGCTCGGGTGTGGCCACGCTGGGCCTGCCGACGTCGCCGGGTGTCACCGGTGCGCAGGCGGCCGACACGATCGTCGTGCCGTACAACGACCTCGACGCCGTGCGGAAGGTGTTCGCCGAGAATCCCGGCGACATCGCCGCGGTCATCACCGAGGCCGCCGCGGGCAACATGGGTGCCGTCCCGCCCGTCGAAGGGTTCAACGCCGCGCTGCGCGACATCGCCCACGAGGAGGGCGCGCTGCTGATCATCGACGAGGTCATGACGGGCTTCCGCGTGTCGTCGGCGGGCTGGTACGGCCTCGACGGCGTCGCGGGCGACCTCTACACGTTCGGCAAGGTCATGTCAGGTGGGCTCCCCGCGGCGGCGTTCGGTGGCCGCGCCGACGTGATGGCCAAGCTCGCGCCGCTCGGGCCCGTCTACCAGGCGGGCACGCTCGCCGGTAACCCCGTGGCGGTGGCCGCGGGCCTGACGACGCTGCAGCACGCCGACGCGTCCGTCTACGAGAAGCTCGACACCAACGCGGGGCGGGTCGCCTCGATCCTCGGCGACGCCCTGTCGGCCGAGGGCGTCACGCACACCGTGTCGCAGGCGGGCAACCTCGTGACCGTCTTCTTCGGCGACCGGCAGCCGACGAACTTCGACGAGGTCGCCGCCACCGAGACGTGGCGCTACGGCCCGATGTTCCACGCCTTCCTCGAGGCGGGGGTCTACGGCCCGCCGAGCGCGTTCGAGGCCTGGTTCGTCAACTCCGCGATGGACGACGCGGCCTTCGAGGTCATCGAGGCGGCCGCACCCGCAGCGGCCCGCGCCGCCGCATCGGCGACCCCGCCGGAGCGGGTATGACCAGCACGGTCGTCCACCTGCTGCGGCACGGTGAGGTTCACAACCCCGAGGGCATCCTCTACGGCAGGTTGTCCGGTTACGGGCTGTCCGAGCGGGGCAGGCAGCAGGCGGTGACCGTCGCGCAGGCGCTGAAGCCCCACAACCTGGTGCGGGTCGTGGCCTCGCCGCTGCAGCGCGCGCAGGAGACGGCCGCACCGATCGCGGGCGGCCACCGGCTCGACGTCGTCACCGACGAACGCCTCATCGAGGCGGACAACGTGTTCGAAGGCATGCGGGTCAGCGTGGGCGACGGGGCGTTGCGCAGCCCGAAGCACTGGCCGAAGCTGCGCAATCCCGTGGTGCCGTCGTGGGGTGAGCCGTACGTCGACATCGCGCGCCGCATGCTCGGTGCCGTCTACCGGGCGCGGGCCGCAGCCGAGGGCGGCGAGGTGCTGTGCGTGTCGCACCAGCTGCCGATCTGGACCGTGCGCCGGTTCCTCGAAGGCAAACGGCTCTGGCACGACCCGCGGGCCCGGCAGTGCTCGCTGGCTTCACTGACCAGTCTCGTGTTCCGTGAGGAGGAGCTCGTGGACATCGTCTACAGCGAACCCGCAGGCGCGACGGACCCGACGGTGACCGGCGCATGAGCGGGCGCGGCGGCAGCAACCGCAGGTCGCTCGGCACGCGGCTGGCGGCCGCGGTGCTGGTCGGCGGCCTTGCCCTCACCGGCTGCAGCACGGGCGACGGTGCCGCAGCAGACACGGCCTCGTTCAACTTCGTCGCCCCCGGCGGCAAGACCGACATCACCTACACCGGCGCCGACCGGCAGGAGATGCCGGAGATCAGCGGCGAGGATCTGTTCGACGAGAGCAAGCGGATCTCCAGCGAGGACTTCCACGGCAAGGTGCTGGTCATCAACATCTGGGGTCAGTGGTGCGGGCCGTGCCGCACCGAGGCGCCGGAACTGCAGAAGGTGTACGAACAGACCAAGGACGACGGCGTGCGGGTGCTCGGCATCGACGTGCGCGACTTCGACCGGTCGGCGCCGCAGGACTTCATGCGTAACCGAGGCCTGACGTACCCGTCGATCTACGACCCGTCAGGGCGGTCGCTGATCGGGCTGACGGGATATCCGCGCAACGTCGTCCCGTCGACGATCATCGTCGACAGGCAGGGTCGCGTCGCCGCGGTCTACCTGCGCGACCTGCTCGCCGACGACATCCTCCCTGTCGTCCGCGACCTGGCGGAGGAACGCGGCTCGTAGGCAGCCGCCGTGTTGCGGACTCCGGGGACCGTGTTGCCGGTTACAGGGACCGTGTTGCGGGTTACAGGGGCCGTGTTGCGGATTCCGGGGGCCATGTTGTGCCCGCCCGGCTTTCCGGCCACCGCCCGCCAACGGCGGGCGACCGTGCTCCCACGGTGCGGTGCGTCCACCCTTCGCTGATCCCGGTGGGGGCCGGATCGCGTGGCCCCGGGTCGGCGATAGTGACGGGCGCCGCATTCTCGCAGGTGGAGACAGGGGGCGGCGATTTAACACCGACCCCATTCCCTAGTCTGGGTGTCGTGAACGCGACCGAGCTGGCGATGTCAGGGCCGCTGCTGCTGGCCGCAGCCGTGGCCCTGCTCGCGGGCACGATCTCGTTCGCCTCACCGTGCGTGGTGCCGCTCGTCCCGGGCTACCTCGCCTACCTCGCCGCACTGGTCGGCTCCGACGCCCCTGCCGTCGACGCCGAGGAAGCCGCCGACACACCGAAACGCGGCAAACGTCCCGTCGTCGGGGCGACCGCCTTGTTCGTGCTCGGCTTCACCGTGGTGTTCACCGCCGGTGTCGGCGGCCTCGTCTGGCTCGCCGACGCGCTGCTCGTGAACGCCGAGACGCTGCAGCGCGTCGGCGGTGTGATCACGATCTTCATGGCGTTCGTGTTCCTCGGCTTGGTGCCCGGACTGCAGCGGGAGGTGCGTTCGCACCACGTCCCGCGCGCGGGCCTGTGGGGCGCGCCTGTGCTGGGCGCCGTGTTCGGCCTCGGCTGGACCCCGTGCATCGGGCCGACGCTGTCGGGAGTGCTCGCGATCTCCGCGGCCAGCGGCAGCACCGGCGCGCGCGGCTTCGTGCTGGTGCTCGTGTACTGCATCGGCCTCGGCCTGCCGTTCCTGCTCATCTCCGCGGGCACGAAGTGGGCCGTCTCCGCGACGGCGTGGCTGCGCCGCAACGGCAGGCGCGTGCAGCTGTTCGGCGGCGCCCTGCTGCTCGTCGTGGGGATCATGCTGGTCACGGGGCTGTGGATGGAGCTCACGTCGTGGCTGCGGGACGCCTTCATCACCGACACGAGGTTGCCCCTGTGACCCCAGCGCCGCCCCAGCGGACCGACAAGGCCGACGACCCCACGCCCTCCTACCGCGCGACACCGCTGCGCAAGGCGTGGGCGTTCGTCCGCAACACCTGGCGCGGCCTGACGTCGATGCGCACCGCGCTGATCCTGCTGTTCCTGCTGGCCGTCGCCGCGCTGCCGGGTGCGCTGCTGCCGCAGCGGTCGGTCAACGAGCGCAACGTCAACGGCTACCTCGCCGAGCACGGCTGGTGGGGCAGTCTGCTCGACGGCCTGCAGATGTTCGACGTCTACTCCAGTGTCTGGTTCTCGGCGATCTACCTGCTGCTGATGGTGTCGATCATCGGGTGTCTCGTGCCCCGGACGTCGGACTACATCCGCAGCATGCGCTCCAAGCCGGTGCTGACGCCGCGCAACCTGCGCAGGCTGCCGCACCACGACCGCGCCGAGACCACCGACGACGTCGACGCCGTGATGGCCGCCGCGCGCAAGCGCCTGCGCGGGTGGCGGCTGACCGAACGCGAGGAGGCGGGCGGCGCCCGCAGCATCA
Organism: Prauserella salsuginis; assembly: GCF_024648885.1. Classification (GTDB taxonomy): domain Bacteria; phylum Actinomycetota; class Actinomycetes; order Mycobacteriales; family Pseudonocardiaceae; genus Prauserella; species Prauserella salsuginis. The sequence continues at coordinate 123,464 of NZ_JANBBF010000013.1, forward strand.
GCGCAGAACGCGGCTACCTGCGCGAAACCGGCAACCTGCTGTTCCACTTCGGCATGCTCGGCGTGATCATCTCGTTCGCGGGCGGGGCGCTGTACTCGTACGAGGGCCAGGTCATCGTCCTGGCCGACGGTTCGGAGTTCTGCAACGCCGGTATCTACAACTTCGACTCGTTCGAACCGGGGCTGCAGGTCGACGGCACCCAGCTGAACCCGTTCTGCGTGCGGGTCAACGACTTCCACGCCGAGTTCGAGCGTGGTCAGCCCGTGGCCTACAACGCCGGCATCGACTTCCAGTCGGGCGACGATCTCGCCGAGGGTGACTGGCAGCCGTACGACCTGGCCGTCAACGAGCCGCTGCGCACCGCGGGCGACCGGTTGTACCTCCTCGGCCACGGCTATGCGCCGACGTTCACGGTGACGTTCCCCGACGGGCAGAGCCGGACGCAGACCATCCAGTGGCGGCCGGTCGACGAGACCACGCTCCTGTCCGAGGGTGCGACGAAGTTCGAGGAGCCGGGCATCACGGACCCGGCCGAACGCCGGGAACGGCAGCTCGCGGTGACGGGCCTGTTCGCGCCGACACCGTCGATGCACGGCAAGATCCTTTCGTCGGCGGGGCCACAACTGACGGACCCGACGGTCGCGGTGGACATCATGCGGGGCGACCTGGGCGTCGATTCGGGACGTGGGCAGTCGATCTTCGAGGTCGACCAGTCGATGGTGGACGCGGGCAGGCTTGAACGCGTCGCACGCGAGAACCTCGAGGTCGGCCAGTCGCTCGCCCTCGACGACGGCACGACGGTGCGGTTCGACGGCGTCGAGCGGTTCGTGTCGCTGCAGGTTTCGCACGACCCGTTGCAGAACTGGGTGCTGGCGTCGGCGGTGGTGATGTTCGCCGGGCTCGGGGCGTCGCTGTTCATCAAGCGGCGCAGGCTGTGGGTGCGCGCCACTCCCGTGGGCGGTGACGACGACCCGGCCGGCACGCAGGCACGCGGAGTCCCCGCGGATGACACCGCCGTGGCGGACACCGCTGGTGACACCGCGGTGGAGGACGCCGCTGGTGACACCGCGACCGGTACCGAGGCCGACGACGCAGCGGCGGGTGGGACCGGCACCAATGAACGACGTACCGTAGTAGAAGTGGGCGGGCTCGCCCGCACCGATCAAGCCGGGTACGGCGAGGAGTTCACGCGCATCGCGGCAGAACTCCTCGGCCGGAAGTAGAAGGGCCTGGAGATGCCGGTAAACGAGACGTTGTCGCAGTACAGCGACTGGTCGTACACCACATCCGTCGTCATCTACATCCTGGCGATGGTGTTCTTCCTCGTCGAGCAGTCCTTCGGCCGACGCGGCAAGCAGGCCGCCGAGCGCACGCGCAGCCGTGAACTCGTCGGCGCCCGCGCCGGGAACAGCTACACGGCTTCCGGAAGCGACAACACGACCTCCGGAACCGACAACACGGGCGCGGCACCGACGCGGGCGGAGCGGTTCGGCCGCATGGGCGTCGCGCTCACCGTGCTGGGGCTGCTGCTGCACGCCTCGGCACTCGTGCTTCGCGGGCTCGCGACGAACCGTGTGCCCTGGGGCAACATGTACGAGTACGTGATGATCACGTGCTTCGTCGCCGTCGCGGCGTGGCTGGTGCTGCTGCGTAAGCACCCGGTGCGGCACCTGTCGATGTTCGTTCTGCTGCCGAACGTGATCCTGATGTTCATCGGCGGCACGTGGCTCTACGCCGTCGCCGCGCCGCTGCAGCCCGCGCTCCAGTCGTACTGGCTGATCATCCACGTGGCGGCCGCCGCGGCGTCCTCGGGCGTGTTCCTCGTGCCCGGCGTCGCGAGCATCTTCTACCTGGTCAAGGCGCGGAACGAGAGCAACCCGGAGAAGTTCGCGAAGTTCGCGGCGAAACTGCCCGCCAAGGACGTGCTCGACCGCATCGCGTACCGGACGACGGTGTTCGCGTTCCCGATCTTCACCTTCGGCGTGCTGTGCGGCGCGGTCTGGGCCGAAGCGGCATGGGGCCGGTTCTGGGGCTGGGATCCGAAGGAGACGGTCGCGTTCATCGCATGGATCGTCTACGCCGCCTATCTGCATTCCCGCGCGACGGCCGGCTGGCGCGGGAACCGTGCCGCGGTCATCAATGTGATCGGTTTCGCAGTGACGGTTTTCAACCTGTTCTTCGTCAATCTCGTGACCACCGGGCTCCACTCGTACGCGGGAGTTGGCTGACGGAACCGTCGAGTGCCGGGTAGCGTCGCACCTGGTACGACGACCATGCGAAGGATTGAAGCGGTGACCGCAGCGAACGACCCCAACGGGCAGGAACCGCAGAAGCCTCATGGCGCGCACCACATCCGCGACGCCGCGGATGTGGCGGGTGATGCCACCGATTCCACCGCGGCGCCAATGGATCCGGCGTCCATGGATCCGGCGCCCATGGATCCGATGAGTGCGCCGGACAGCCCCGAGGTGACGCAGCGCGTCAGCCCGCCGCCGGGTCAGCAGGCGCAGGCTCCGCAGGGCGGTCAGATGCCGTCGGCCGAGGAGACCCAGCCCGCGGTGCACTACCCGGCCCAGCAGCCGTACGACCCGAACCTGCCGCCGCTGACCCCGGACCAGACCGCCGGTGACGGTCAGCAGGCGCACGCAGCGGCGTATCACCCGTACGCGCAATACTCCCAGTTCGCCCAGCACGACGCGCCGCACGGCCGCCCGCCACAGCAGGCTCCGCAGGCACCGCAGCAGGCGGCTCAGGGGCAGCCGCACTACGACCATGCTCGCCCCGAGCATGCGCAACCGGAGCAGCCGCAATACGAGCCGCCGCAGTACGCGCAGCCGCCGGAGGCGCCGCGGGAGTCCTACGCGCAGCGGTACTTCGAAGGACAGCAGGGCCAGTTCGGCAGGCCGGTGCAGCCGCAACAGGGCCAGCCTCAGCAGGCCCCGCCGCAGCAGCCGATGCAAGCCCAGCACCCGCAGCAGGCACAGCAAGGGCAGCACCCGCAGGCCGTGCCACAGGGGCAGCCGGGGGAGCAGGGGCTGCCGCCGTTGCCGCAGCCGCAGCGTTCCGCACAGGGCGGTCCCGCCGACCTGGCGGGCAACAGCCTGGTCAGGCAGACCAAGCGGCCGCCGCGGTCCGGCTGGCGCAAGGCGCTGTACGTCGGCACGGGCAAGCTCGTCAACCCGGGCGAAGGCCCGGCGGACCGTGCCGAGCGGGATCTGACCGCGCGGGTCCAGCAGCCGCTGCGCGGCTGCTACAAGATCGGCATCCTCAGTCTCAAGGGCGGTGTCGGCAAGACGACGACCACGACGACACTCGGATCGACGTTCGCGTCGTTGCGCGGCGACCGGGTGATCGCAGTGGACGCCAACCCCGACCGCGGCACCCTGTCGCAGAAGATCCCGATCGAGACGACCGCGACCGTGCGTCATCTGCTGCGGGACGCCGACCGCATCACGCGGTACAGCGACGTGCGGGCGTACACCTCACAGGGCGGCAGCAGGCTCGAGATCCTCGCCAGTGAGCAGGATCCGGCCGTGTCGGAGGCATTCTCCGAGAACGACTACCGCAGGGCCGTCGATCTGCTCGAGCACTTCTACAACATCGTGCTCACCGACTGCGGCACCGGACTGATGCACTCGGCGATGAAGGGTGTGCTCGACCTCGCCGATTCGCTGGTGATCGTGTCGTCGGGTTCGGTGGACGGTGCCCGCAGTGCGTCCGCGACGCTCGACTGGCTCGACGCGCACGGCTACGGCGAGCTGGTGCAGCGCTCGATCACAGTGATCAACTCGGTGCGCCCGAAGTCCGGATCGGTCGATCTCGACAAGCTCACGGCGCACTTCTCGGCCCGCACGCGCGGGGTGGTCAAGGTGCCGTTCGACCCGCACCTCGAAGAGGGCGCCGAGATCGATCTGGAGCGACTGGACAAGGCCACCCGTACGGCGCTGCTGGAACTGGCGGCCACCGTCGCTGACGGGTTCACCATGGACCGCATGGCCCACTGAGCCGTCAGCGCCGCGCGGGGTGGCGGCACCCGTGGCGCGGTGAAGACCGCGGCCTCCCGCGGTGCCGGATGCCGACAACGACGTCGGCCGCGGCCCTGTCCGAATGAACAGTGACCGCGGCCGACGCGCTTGCAGCTACTTGGTGTCGTCCTCGTCGGGGCGCTGGGGGTCGGGGCGTTTCGGCTTCTGTTCGCCGAGCTTTCGCAGGAATTCCGGGTCGTCGTCCGGCGCGACCGGGTTGGCGCGGTTCGGCCGGGTTCCTGCGCCGACGCGCTCCTGGCTCAGCAATCGCCACACCACGACGGAGATCGTGATGGCGCCGACCACCGCGAGCAAATACAACATGCCCGCTCCTTCCCATGGGCTGACTACCACCAGCCTAACGTGTCCGCGGCAGTAGCCGGTCCGCAACGGGCGGTCCGGACACGGCGGGCGCGTTCCCGGCGAGGAGAACCTCAGGAGTTCTGTGGTCCGTCGGGGTCGGTGGTCAGCTCCGCGAGCAGCTCGTTGACCTCGGCCTCCCGGAACCTGCGGTGTCCGCCCGGGGTGCGAATGGAACCGATCCGGCCCGCCGTGGCCCAGCGCGTCACCGTCTTCGGGTCCACGCGGAACAACGCAGCGACCTCACCCGGGGTGAGCAGCCGTCCTCCTGTGGTTGCGGTCACGAATCCGCCTCCTTTGAACCACCGTTGATGTCTGTCCAGATGCAGGACTGTTCCGCAATCGTTGCACTCCGCCCTTCGGGTACTCGAACGGTGTTTGCCGAGTAAAGAGGAGGTAATGGACAAACGGGCCGGTTCGGACATTTTCCCAGGTCGTGGTGTTGCCGGGTCGAACCCGGAGGGGTGCCTCGTGTGAGGTGGGCTTTAACGTGGCCGCGTGGACCGTCTCGACCGCAAGATCATCGCCGCCCTCCGGGACAACGGCAGGGCGACGTACGCCGACATCGGCAGGGCCGTGGGACTGTCGCCGTCGTCGGTGCACGAGCGGGTCGGCAAACTCGAGGCCGCGGGTGTCATCACCGGCTACCACGCGACGGTGGACCCGCGCTCCGTCGGACTCGGCGTGACCGCTCTCGTCGGCATCCAGCCCACCGACACCGGCTCCAACGACGAGATCGCCGACGAACTGGTCGGCCTCGCCGAGGTGGAGAGCTGCTACGCCGTGGCCGGTGACGAGGCTTTCGTCGTCAAGGTGCGTGTGGAGACCGTCGACGAGCTGGAACACACCCTCGGCAGGCTCCGCAGGATCGACGGTGTCGCGCGGACCCGCACCACCGTCGTGCTGTCCACCCGCTTCGAGGGCAGGCCCAACAACCGTTTACTCGACGCCGACGACGACGGCGTAACCTCGTAAAACGTGAACGCACCAGCATCCTCGGCCGCCTCGGCCCCGTCACGGCTGGGCCGCGACCTGACGCTGTACCTGCTCGCACGGTTCGTGCTCGTCGCCGCGATCGCCGCGTTGCTCACCGTCGTCGGGGTGCCGCTGCTGGTGTCGGTACTCGTTGCCCTGGTCGTCGGCCTGCCGCTCGGCATGCTGCTGTTTCGTGGCCTGAACGCCCGCGTGACGGCCGGGCTCGCCGATCGGAACAAGCACCGCGCCAGGGAACGCGCCCGGCTGCGCGCCGAGCTGCGCGGCGAGCGCGTCGCACCGGCACCGGCCGACGACTCCGCCGTGACCGCAGACGAGGACGCCGACACCGAGGACGCCGCCGACGCCGAAGCCCGCGGCGGGAACGGTGACGCAGCCGACCACGCCGACGCAGCCGGCTCCGCCGGTGAGGCCACAGCGGACGGCGCTTCGCGGGGCAGCGTCTCCGAGAACGAGGCCTCCGAGAACGACGCCTCCCAGGACGACGCCTCTCACGACAGGGCGGCCTCTCAGGGTGAGACCTCTCAGGACGGCGCCCAGCAGGACGGACCCGACGAGGGTCCGGCAGGCGAGGATCCGGCAGGCGAGAGGACCCGCGAGTGACCGCGGCACCGGCGCATCGGGAGTGGGTGCGCGAGGCGGTCCGCATCATCGAGGCCGACGCCAATCGCTCCGCCGACACGCACCTACACGTCTTCCCGCTGCCGCCCGAGTGGGGCATCGACCTGTACCTCAAGGACGAATCCGTCCACCCGACAGGCTCGCTCAAACACCGCCTCGCCCGTTCGCTCGTGCTGTACGGGCTCGTCAACGGGCAGATCGGCCCGGATACGACGCTGATCGAAGCCTCCAGCGGATCCACCGCCGTGTCCGAGGCGTACTTCGCGCGCATGCTCGGACTCGACTTCGTCACCGTCGTTCCCCGCAAGACCAGCCAGGAGAAGATCGACCTCATCGAGTTCTACGGCGGGCGGTGTCACTTCGTCGACGTCCCCGTCGCGATGTACAGCGAGGCCGAACGGCTCGCCTCCGAATGCGGCGGGCACTACCTGGACCAGTTCACCTACGCCGAGCGGGCCACCGACTGGCGGGGCAACAACAACATCGCCGAATCCGTGTTCGCCCAGTTGGAACTGGAGCGGCACCCGGTGCCCGCGTGGATCGTCGTCGGCGCGGGCACGGGCGGGACGAGCGCCACGTTCGGCCGTTACGCGCGTTACCGCCGCTACGACACCCGCATCGCGGTCGTCGACCCGGAGAACTCGGCGTTCTACGGAGCCTGGGAGACCGGTGCCCGCGACTACGCCACCGGCATGCCGTCCCGCATCGAGGGCATCGGGCGACCGCGGGTGGAGCCGTCGTTCGTGCCGGAGATCATCGACGACATGATCCGCGTGCCCGACGCGGCGTCGATGGCGGCGATCCGGTTCCTGCGGGAACGCACCGGGCACTGGGCGGGCGGTTCCACCGGGACCAACCTCCACGGCGCGTTCACGGTCATCGCGCGCATGCTCGCCGCGGGGGAACGCGGCAGCGTGGTGACACTGCTCTGCGACGGGGGCGAGCGCTACGCGAACACCTACTACGACGACGGCTGGATCGCCGAGCAGGGTTTCGACCTGGAACCGCACCTCGCCGCCCTGCATCGCTTCCTGGACACGGGCCGCTTCCCGTAGGCCGCCGAGGCCCGCGAGTGGGGCCTCGGCGGCAGTGAGACCGAGATCAGCCGTGAACGCTCACTCGGCGGAGAGCGCTGCGACCAGTTCGCCGGTGGCGTCCTGCGGCAACGCGCGGGCGACATCCGCGATGCTGATCATCCCCACGAGCCGGTCGTTGTCGATCACCGGGAGTCGCCGTACCTGGTGCCGGGTCATGGTCGCCAGCACTTCGTCGGCGGAGTCGTCGGCGCCGATCGTGACCGCTTCCGCCTGATTGAGGTTGCCGGCCGGGAAGGTTCCGGCGTCCCTGCCTTGGCCGACCACCTTGACGGCGATGTCGCGGTCCGTGACGACTCCTTTGAGCTTGTTGTCCGGACCGCAGATCGGCACGGCACCCACGCGGTGCCGCGCCATCAGCCGCGCGGCGTCCGCCGCGGTCTGGTCCGTGTCGACGCATTCGACGCCGCTGGTCATGATTTCTCGTGCCGTCGGCATTGCTATCTCCTTTCTGCGATTCGCATCGCCGCCGCCGGTGTTGTCAGAAGTTGACGGGGTAGCGCAGGATCGCGCCCACGCCCGCGTCGAGCTCGGTGCCCGTGGCCACCAGGTCGACGGCTGCGTCGGTGTCGCTGCAGGTCTTCAGTAGGAACGCCTCGCGGGTGGCCTCCCTGCCGGGTTCGAGCAGGAGTGTCTCGACCGCGCCCATTTCAGCCGCGCGCGCGACGGACTGTGCGCCCTGTGCGGCGAGCTCGTGTGCCAACGCCGCCTGCCATTGCTCGCTGCGCTGACTGGCGTTGTGTTCGCTCGTCCTCTCGGCGATGGCAAGGAGTTCGTCGGTGAGCGCACTGTCGGACTCCTTGGCGCCGTCACCGCCACGGTCCGTTTCGGACAGAATGTCGCCGAGTTCGTCGGGCAGTTCGGCTCGGATTGCCTGGCGGCCCTGGGTTTCCCCGGCCAGCACGAGGGCGTGCGGTTGGAAGTTCGAGCTGATCTTGCGCAGCCGCTCGACGACGTCCTTCGCGTTCTGACTGGCCGCTTCGTCGGCACGGCGCTGGATCCGGCCGTGCGATTCGCCTTGGCCCCGCGGCTTGTGCACTTGTTCGTTGGCGCTGCCCTCGATGTCGTCGGCACGTACTTCACGTGGTTCGTGCTGTTCCGCGATCACCAATTGGCGCACCGTTGCGCCCTTCTGGCTTGCCGTGACCACGAGTTCCCGAATCGCACGTGCGTGCTCGCGCACGTAGGAACCCAGGTCGGGAAGCTGTTGCCAGACGGCGCCGTCGCCGGTTCCGAGTGCCGCGTCCCAACGCGCGTGCAACGTGACGCCGTCCTCGTTCGCGACCAGTATTCTCCCGTTTGCCTGTTCTTCCCCGGAGAGCGCGGCCGCCAGTGCGTCGTCGAGTGCCTCGAGCGCACTCTCCGCCGCACCCTGGGAATGCAGCCGCTCGCGCAACTCGCGCCAACGCAGCCGCGTCTGCTCTCTGGCGTCCTCCGCAGGGGAGCGGCCCTCCAGGTAGACCGTGGCGAACGGTCCGGGTTGTTCGTACACGTGCCGCAGCGCGGCCAACCTCATGCGAGCCTCCATACGTGTCAGGGCCGATTGGTACCCGAGAAAGGGCGGATGCAAACGTCGATCGGACATCGCGGGAAGTGGCGCATCGGCAGTGCCGTGCGCATCGGGAGTTGCGCTCACCGTCCGGGCGTCACGACCTGGCCGGGCTCGCGGACCGCACCGCACCGGGCTTATCGGATGTGCCGGGCTTGTCGGACGTGCCGGATGTGCCGGGTCCCGCGGTGCGCGGCGCACGCTTCGACCGCGCGGGGATCTAACTCCGACCGTAAAGCATTCGCGCCTCTGGCGCGACGGGTCCTCCGGCGTGCAGGGAATGACCGGTGGTGTCGCGGTCCTCGTCGCCCGCCGGAACCGCCGAACCCGGCCGATCGATTCACGGGTAGATGCCGACAAGCGAGCGCGCTACGTCGACAACGCGCTGAGTGGATCGTGGGAGCGATACGCGGAATCGGGTAATCTCGAATCCACCAGTGGAACACCAGCTGGATCGGAACAGTATCGATGCGGGATACCGTTCGGTTCGGCTCAGGTGGAGCTCCCGGGGTCCCGTCATCGATGTGCTGGAGAGGAGCGCGTCGATGGAACCCCGCGCTGAATGGGGATTGCGCAGATACATCCACGCGGTGGCGGCGGGTCTCGGACTCGGCCCGGAGTCGACCTGGTGTGAGCTCGATGTCGGAGCGCGCGCCTACGTGGCCCTGGAAAACCGACTGCCGTGGGTACCGGACCGCGATGCCGCGCTGGTGTGGAATGCGAGCCACGGTTGGGCGGTCGGTGTCGAATACGGTGGTGCGGCCACAGTGCTCGCCTTGAGTTATCGCGGCGCCCCACTGCTTCCGTCTCCGGGTGATGTGGTCGCCTTCGTCAAGAAGGCGTTCGCGGGCGTCCCTGTCGGGTCGGCATCACCGTCCGAACTGGACTGTCCGGATCTTCGACGGCAGCTGGAGCGCTACGCCTCTGCGGAGTCGTGCCAGGGATTGCGCCGAGTCAGCTGCACGGCGGTCGACAGCGGTGCGAGCGTGGCAGCGGGTTGCACCACCGATTTCCGGTGGTAATCTATGGACAACAGCGCGTCAGTTGAATGCTTCGCGGCCAGCTGGCGGGGGTTTTCGGAAGACGGACGACGTTCGCCGTACGGCCGCGTTTTCTGATTGCGATACTGTACCTGCGCTCGTCTCTTATCCGTGTCCGATCTCTTAACCGTGTCCGAGCCCTGGTCTCCGGGTAGCAGCTTCCTGCAGTGGTGCGCCGGACAGCGCACACACTCGTCTGCTGTGGACGGGAACGCGATCGCACTACGGCAGCGGTTCACGCTGTCGGGCCGCCGGCCCGAGCGGCTGCGGACTCCCTGCGACTACGGAATCCCTGCGGTTACGGAATACCCCAGCGTTTCTCGAATGCCGTGATCGTGTCATTTCGCGATGAGTCCGAAAAGGATCATTGCTGTGGAAGGGATCACTACGCGGATAGGAGGGATTCGTACGTCCGGAATTCGTCGAGCACTGCGACGTCAGCCCACTGCCCGACACCGCAACCGACACCGACACCGACACCGACACCGACAAGAGGAGGGTCGATGACCGATGCAGACGACCGCCGGGTACGCAAGGCCATTCAAGGCGTGCAGTTTCCGGCCGACAAGGAAACCCTCGTGGCCTACGCCCAGGAACGTGACGCCGATCCACGGACCCTGCGGGCATTGCGTGCACTGCCCGAGCGCGACTACGGAAACGGCGACGAGGTGGCTAGGGCCGTGCCCCAGCGGCCCGAGCAGACGTCCGGTTGACGTCCGTGTGGAATTCCGCTCTCCGCGGCGCGGGGTGCTGCGGAGAGAGCAGCGACACGTCGAGGTCTGTCTCGGCTGTTGCCGCGAGCACCGATCGCTGACCCACCGGGCGTCGAGCGGCGTCCGGCCCGACGAAAGGAGTATCGATCATGGTGGAGAACCGTGACCGCGACCAGGCCGACGGCATCAAAGGTGCCGTCGAATCCGTGAAGGGCCGCCTCAAGCAAGCGGCGGGCACCGTGGCGGGCCAGGACTCGCTGGAACGCGAGGGGCAGCAACAGCGGGAGAAGGGACAGGCACAGCAGGAGGCCGAGCGCAAGGAGGCCGAGGCCGAGCAGGCCCGGCAGCGGGCCGCCGAGAGCGAAACCCGCGAACGGCGCGAGCAGGACGAGAAGTAGCGGTCACCGCCGTCGGCTCCGGTCAGCGGACCGGCGGCGGTAACCGACACACGCCGGCGGCGACGCCGGGCCCGGGCCTCGCCTGGCGCCGGCATGTCGCGGAGCCGGGCGGCGAACACGGCCGCGTCGGCGCCGCTGCCGGGCACATCAGCGTTGCTGTGTCTGGCTGCGGACGACCTCGGCGGCAATGTCGCGGAGTTTGACGTTGCGGTTCTGGCTGGCTTGCCGCAGCAGCTTGAAAGCGCCGTCGGCATCGCAACCCTGTTGCGCGATGAGGATTCCTTTGGCCTGGTCGATGACTTCACGAGAGGTGAGGACCTGTTCGAGCTGGTCACCCAGTTCCTGCTTGTCGGCGTGCTTGAGCAGGCACCACAATGCGCTCGCGGCCAGGTCGGCGACGAGCTGACCGAGAATGAACGACGGGCCGAACACCTCGTCGCGCTTGGCGTAGAAATTGAGCGAGCCGAGTACCTGGTCGCCGGCGATCAGCGGGATGGACATCGACGATCCGACGCCCCGTGCGGCCGCCCGGCCCGGGTAGTCACCCCAGCGGTGTTCGCTGTCCATGTCAGTGACGAGGACGGGTTCCCGATCACGCATCGCCTGCATCGCCGGGCCGTCCTCCGCGGAGTACTGCAGCTCCTCCAAATCGGAGTACTCGGCCTCGGCGCGGAGTATGGAGATCGGCCCACCGTCGCGCACGACCGTCACCCCGCACGCGTCGACGTCGTCGGCCGCTCGGACGGCGAGCGTGGCGGTCTTCCAGATCACCTCGTCGATCGCGTCGGTGCTGAGCATGATCCTGGGCAGCGTCCCCAGTCCCGCGACCATGTCGGCGACAGTCGTCGGAGCGGATTCTCCGTTCGCGCTGTCCGGTGCGTTCATCCTCGTGGTCCTCCAGCCACTGCCGTACTACCGTTCTGCGCGGTCGTGCTGTCGGAGGACGAGTCGTCCGCGAGCAGGTGCTCGAGCTGCGCAGCGCGTAGTCCGCGCTCGACCGCACGCGCACCGCCCGAGACTACGCGCAATTCGATGCCCAGCAACGTTGCACGGTCGGCGGCCTGCGCGAGTATGCGCAGACCGTCGACGCACAGGAAGCTGACGGCGCTCAGGTCGACGACCAGTGGGCCGGCCGCTTCGTCGAGACGGCTGAAGATCGTGTCGGCAGCTGCCGTGACGGAGAGTTGGTCGATCTCTCCTTCGAGACGGACTACGTCCCGGCCACGGGGTTCGGAGTCAACAGCGGGCGGCACCGACGAGCCGGCCGACTGCGGAAACGAGGCGTTTCCTCCCGAGATGGATACGGACAACAAGTCTCCTTTCGGATACCTTGGCAGGCAGCCGCGGAGCCGGTCGTCCGAAAACAGGGCCGTTCGAACACTGGAACGTTCGAACACTGGGCCGTCGGAGTGCTGGGCCGTCCGAGCACTGGGCCCTTCGAACACTGGGCCCTTCGAACACTGGGCCGTCCGAGTGCTGGGCCGTCCGAACATCTAGTACGAGATCGCCAGCGGCCACCCGCAATGGGTAGTGAGCCGGCTGGCGTTTTCAACCGTGCCGCTTATTATACCGCATTCACAACCGGGTGGCGGCCGACGTCGAGGCCGGGTGGGTGCGCGCGGCGTGGCTAAAGGAGGAGCGGCTGGGACGAACCGATTCCGGCCGGTCCCTGCCGCCCCGAAGGCGGCGAGCTCACGCGAAAGCGAGGGCCCCTCCGGCGAGGACGGCCCACGCCAACATCGCCAGACCCGTATCGCGCAGCACCGGGACCAGGTCCAGACCGGTGCGGCCACCAGCGACCACCCGGACCGGGTTGACCAACAGCAACACGGCAGCCAGCGCGATGAACGCCAGCGGATGCGCCAGCCCGAGAGCCACCGTCACCACGACCGACACCGCGGCCAACGCGACGTACAGCCAGCGCGAACGCGTGTCACCGAGCAGCACCGCCAGGGTCCGCTTGCCCGACTCGGTGTCGGTCGGAATGTCGCGCAGGTTGTTGGCCACCAGCACCGCCGACGACAGCGCCCCCACCGCGACCGCGCATCCCAGCGCCTCCCAACTCACCGTGGACGCCTGGACGTACACGGTGCCCAGCACGGCGGCCAGGCCGAAGAACACGAACACGGTGACCTCGCCGAAGCCCTTGTAGCCGTACGGGCTGCGCCCGCCGGTGTAGAACCACGCCGCGGCCAGGCACATGCCACCCAGCAGTAGGAGGCGCCAGTGCCCCGTCGCGATCACCAGGGCCAGGCCGAACACCGCGGCCGCCCCGAGGCAGGTCACGGCGGCCGTCAGCACCTGGATCGGCAGTGCCGCGCCCGAACCGACCAGCCGCAGCGGGCCGACGCGGTCGGCGTCGGTGCCGCGCACGCCGTCGGAGTAGTCGTTGGCGTAGTTCACGCCGATGATCAGAGCCAGCGCGACCAGCAGGGCCAGCAGGGTCCGCCACCACGAGAATGCCCCCAGCTGCGCCGCCGCGCCGGCGCCGGCCAGGACGGGTGCGACGGCGTTGGGCAGCGTGCGCGGACGTGCGCCTTCGATCCACTGTGCGACTGTCGCCATGACCGCATTCTTTCGCGAGCCGTATGCCGCGCCATCGGCAGGCCGGGCGTAGCCCCCGGGGGCACTTTGGTTGCATTCAACGCAACCAAAGTGCCCTTGGGGGCAATTCAGCGCCCTCCCTCAGCCCGGCCATCGCCAACTCTGCTGGAACGCCGTCCGGCGCGTACGGTCATGATCGTCCGACCTCACGCAGCGCGAATCCGCGTTCCCGACGTCCCCAGCCGACTCTGATGCGCCTTCCCGAGCGGCCCGTCGTCGAGCGGGCCGGAGGACAGCGAGCGGTCGGCAGGGTCGACGAGCATCCGGAAGCCGTAGCGCTCCAGTCGGTTCAGTCGTCGAAGACGGCGCGGACGGCGGCACGATCGACCTTGCCCGGGCCGATCAGCGGCAGTTCCGGCAGCTGCCGCAGCAGCTTCGGCACGGCGGCACGGCCGAGGCGTTCGCGGACGAGCGCACGCAGCTGCTCGTCGAGATCGTCGCGCGGCTGCGCACGGCCAGTCCGGTCGCCGGGCGCCTCATCACCGGCTGCCGGCTGGGCGGGGCCCGGCTCGCGGGGTTCCGGCACGATCACGGCCGCGATCCGCTGTCCCCACTCGGCGTCCGGCAGCGCCACGACACAGGCTGCGCGGACCTCCGGGTGGGCCGTCAGCGCCGCCTCGACACCGGCCGCGGGCACCTTCACACCGCCGGTGTTGAGCATGTCGTCGACCCGGCCGAGGACGACGAGGGCGCCGTCGTCGTGGAACGAGCCGACGTCGCTGGTGCGCAGCCACCCGTCGGCGGTGAACGCGTGCGCGGTGAGCTCGGGGCGCAGGCGGTAGCCGTGGCTCAGCGTCGCGCCCGAGAGCTCGATGCGGTCGCCGTCGCCCAGCCGGACGGACACGCCTTCCAGCGGGAACCCGTCGTAGACGCAGCCGCTGGCCGTCTCGCTCATGCCGTACGACGACACGGCCCGCACGGCCGCGTCCGCCGCGCGCCGGGCCAGTTCGTCGTCGAGCCGGGCGCCGCCGAGGACGATCGCGTCGTAGGCCGCGGCGGCGTGCACGGCGTCGGGGCCCGCGGCGAGCAGCCGGGCGAGCTGGGTCGGCACGAGTGCGGTGTAGTACGGCCCTTCGGAGTGTGGGCCGGGCGCGCCGAGCAGTTCGTCGGTCGCGGCAACGAAGGCGTCGGGGCGGAAGCCGCCCGCGATGTCCAGTGTCGTCGGCGGGCAGCCCGCGAGCTGTGCGCGCGTGAGGACCTGTAGTCCTCCGACGTAGTTCGCGGGAGTGGCGAGCAGCCAGCGGCCGGGGCCACCGAGCCTGGCGTGCGTGGCGCGCGCCGAAGCCAGCAGCGCCGACGCCGACAGCAGTACGCCCTTCGCCTCGCCCGTCGACCCGGACGTGGGGATGATCACCGCGGTGTCCGGTTCGACCGGTTCGCCGGGGGCCATGGCCTCGCGCAGGCTCTCGGCTCTCGGACTGCGCGGGTCCAGCGGCAGCAACGTCTCGCCGCCGTCGAGTGCGCTGCGCAACGCCTCGTCGAGCGCTGCGACCGATGCGGGCGAACCGTCCGTGAACACGACCTGCACCGCACCAGCGTAGGCCGCGCCGCTGCGGACCGTGTTCACCCGGCACCGCCCGTGCCGGGTGAACGGTGAGCCCGCGCGTCAGTAGTAGTACGGGTGGTCGGTCCAGTCGGGGTCGCGCTTCTCGAGGAACGCGTCCCGGCCTTCGACCGCCTCGTCCTGCATGTACGCCAACCGTGTCGTCTCGCCGGCGAACAGCTGCTGACCGACGAGACCGTCGTCGATCAGATTGAACGAGTACTTGAGCATGCGCTGGGCCGTGGGCGACTTGCCGAGCACCTTCAGCCCCCACCGCAGGGCGGTCGACTCGAGCTCGGCGTGCGGCACGGCCTTGTTGATCGCGCCCATCGCCTCTGCATCGTCCGCGGAGTACGCCTCGCCGAGGAAGAAGATCTCCCGTGCCTTCTTCTGCCCGACCTGCCGCGCCAGGTACGCCGAGCCGAACCCGCCGTCGAACGACCCGACGTCGGCGTCGGTCTGCTTGAACCGGCCGTGTTCGGTCGAGGCGAGTGTGAGGTCGCACACCACGTGCAGCGAGTGCCCGCCGCCCGCGGCCCAGCCGGGAACGACGGCGATGACGACCTTCGGCATGAATCGGATCAGCCGCTGCACCTCGAGGATGTGCAGCCGGCCCGCGCGCGCCGGGTCGACCGTGTCGGACGTCTCCCCGCTCGCGTACTGATACCCGGCCCGGCCCCGAATACGCTGGTCACCACCGGAGCAGAACGCCCAGCCGCCGTCCTTGGGCGACGGGCCGTTGCCCGTGATGAGTACACAACCGACGTCGGAGCTGGTCCGGGCGTCCTCCAGCGCGCGGTACAGCTCGTCGACGGTGTGCGGGCGGAAGGCGTTCCGCACGTCCGGGCGGTCGAACGCCACCCGGACGACGTGCTTGCCCGAGCGGCTCTCGGTGGAACGGTGGTAGGTGATGTCGGTGAAGTCGAACCCTTCGACGGGTGTCCACGAAGCCGGGTCGAACAGTTCGGATACCTGGGTGTCATGCACGCCTGGGACAATAGGCCGTTCCACCCGTACAGCCGAGGGGGCTCGCACGTGAACCCTTCCACCGCACAGGCGAGGGTCATCGTCGACGAGCTGGTGCGCAACACCGTGTCGCACGTCGTGCTGTGTCCCGGATCGCGCAACGCACCGCTGTCGCTGGCGCTGTCCGACGCCGAGGCCGCGGGCAAGCTGACGCTGCACGTGCGCATCGACGAACGCGGCGCCGGATTCCTCGCGCTGGGGATCGCCGCGCGCACCGGACGTCCCGTCGCCCTCGTGTGCACCTCCGGTACGGCCGCCGCCAACTTCCATCCCGCGGTGCTCGAGGCCGACCGCGCCGGGGTGCCGCTGATCGTGCTCACCGCCGACCGTCCACCGGAACTGCGCGCGGCCGGTGCCAACCAGGTCATCGACCAGCAGCACCTCTACGGCGGCGCGGTGCGCTACTTCGACGAACTCGCCGTGGCCGAACGCCGCGCCGGGCAGAACGCCTACTGGCGCAGTCAGATCTGCCGCGCCTGGAACGCGGCGTACGGCGAGTGGCGGTGCGGTCCGGTCCACCTGAACGTGCCGTTCCGCGAACCGCTCGTGCCTGACGCCGACGACGGCGGTGGCGGCGCGGCGGGCGGTGTCGCGGGCGGCGCCGAGTGGTACGAACCGCTGGACGGCAGGCCCCGCGGCGCGCGGTGGACCGAATTGCCCGAGTACGGCGCCCTGCCGTCCTTCGTCGTGCCGTCGGCGCGGCAGGGGCTGGTGATCGCCTGTGACGCCGGGGTGCACGCCGCGAGCGAATGGGCGGCCGAACACGGCTGGCCCGTGTTGTCGGAGACCGGCGGGCTCGGCCTGGGCGGTGACACGGCCATCCCGGGCGGTCCGTGGCTGCTCGGCGTCGAGGAGTTCCTCGCCGAGCACAAACCGGAACAGGTGCTGTGCATCGGCAGGCCGACGGTGTTCCGCCAGGTGCAGCGGCTGCTGTCGGACCCGGCCGTCGAGGTGCTGCTCGTCCGTCCCGATTCGGACTGGCCGGCGCCCGCTCACAACGTGCGCCAGGTGGGGCAGTGGTTCGACGCGCCGACGAAACCGTCCGACCCGGAGTGGCTCGCGCGCTGGCAGTGTGCGGACGCGGCGGCCGTCGAGGCGGTCCGCGACACCCTGGGCCGGGAGCCGTGGCCCAGCGGGCTGCGGGTCGCCCAGGAACTGGTGCACGGCCTGCCGCGGGATTCGCTGCTCGTGGTGGGTTCGTCGAACCCGGCACGCGATGTCGCGCTCGTCGGCGGCAGGCGACCGGACGTGCTGGTGCACCGCAACCGCGGAGTCGCGGGCATCGACGGCACCGTGTCCACCGCCATCGGCGCCGCCTGCGTACACCGCGGGCCGTCGTACGCGCTGCTCGGTGATCTGACGTTCCTGCACGACAGCAACGGCCTGCTCCTCGGCCCCGCCGAGGACCGCCCCGACCTGGCGATCATCGTCGTGAACGACGACGGCGGCGGCATCTTCTCGCTGCTCGAACAGGGCGCGCCGGAACACCGCGACGGGTTCGAGCGGATCTTCGGCACCCCGCACGGTGCCGACCTCGCCGCACTGTGCGCCGCGTACGGCGTGCCCCACCGCACGGCGGACGACCTCGAGCAGTTCCGCGCCGCGCTGGCCCCCGAACCGGGCCTGCGGGTCATCGAGGTGCGAGCCGACCGCAGCCGTCACCGCGATCTGCACGCCGCGTTGCGGGAAGCGGTGACGGCGGCCGTCTCCCGCTGAGCCGGTACCGCGTGTGCAACGACCTGTGGAACGCCGACCGGGCGTGCGGCAGGGCGCCCCCAAGGGCACTTTGGTTGCATTCAACGCAACCAGAGTGCCCCTGGGGGCAACCACCAGGTGCGCCCACGGCCGCCGTCGCTGCCCGACGTCGGGGGCGCGTGGCCCCGGTGGGTGTCGAGCCGGTGGTGGTCGTCTCTCGGCGTGGGTGGTGGAGGAAGACGGGCTGGCGGGAGAACTAGGATCACGTGCCGTGACCCCTTCCGATCCGCGCAGGCAACGCGCGTGGCGCATCGGCGCGTGGGCCGTGCTCGGGCTCGCGCTGCTGATCACACTCGAATGCGCCGTCCTGTCCGCGGGCGCGTGGGTCAATGACCGGGACATCGCCGAGAACCACGGGGCCGCGGTCGCGCAGGTCGAACAGGTCACCTGGGACCGCACCCTCATCCGCTTCGACACCCCCGACGGCGAATCGCACAACCCCGACCTCGGCGTGCTGTACCCGGAGGGACTGAGCCAGGGACAGCTCGTGCGCGTCGAGTACGACACCACCGAACCGGACCTGGTGAAGGTCGCGGGCCGCACGTGGGTGCTCACGCTGCTGCCGACGGGCACGACGGCGCTGTTCACCTGGCTGGTCGCCGGGCCGCTGCTGTGGTTCCTCCGGCGGCAGGCGGGCGGCCGGATCATGCCGCGCCGCCGCCGTAGGCAGGCCGCGGCCTGACCTGTCAGTCCCGGCCTGTCGCTCTCGGTCCTGTTACGCCGGTCCTCGCCTGCATCGCCGTGCCCGGCGCCGGGCACGCTCCGGCCGAGTGCCGCGCGGTCAGTCCTGGCAGCCCGACCACCAGGAGAGGACCTCGTCGGCCACGTCCGGTGCCGCCACGAGCACCCCGTCGAGCGGCAGGGTCGCACCGCTGCCGCGGCGGTCGAGCACCACGGCGCCCGCCTCCACGGCCACCCCCAGCGCGCCCGCGACGTCCCATTCGCGGTACCCGTGCAGCACCGCGGCGACCGCGTGGCCGAGCGCGACCTGGGTGACGGCCAGCGCCGACGAGCCGAGCACGCGCGTGCCCGTGTGCGCGGCCGCGGCGCTCTCCAGGAACCCTGACAGGCCCGGCCACGCACTGCCGCCGCTCAGCTCCGTGCACACGATCGACCCCGCCGTGCGGGTGCGTCCCGGCACCCGCACGAGCGAGCCGTTGGCGCGTGCCCCACGTCCGCGTCCCGCGGTGTAGATCTGTCCGCGGTACGGATCCGCCACCACGCCGACGACCGGGCCGTCCGCGTCGACCAGCGCGAGACTGTAGGAACACCACGGGATGCCCGCCACATAGTTGGCGGTGCCGTCCACCGGATCGACCACCCAGCGGTACTCGGCGTCCTCCGATCCCGTGTCGTCGCCGTACTCCTCGCCGACCACGGGGATGTCGGGAAACTCCGCCGCCAGCACCCGCCGGGTGTGCCGTTCCAGGGTGCGGTCGGTGTCGGTGACCCAGTCGAACGGCGATTCCTTCGTGGTCGGCCGTGCGCCGCGGCCCGCCGTCGCGGTGATCACGTCGGTGGCATCGGTGGCGAGCCTGCCCGCCACCTCCAGAGCCTGGGAGAGCAGGCCGGGGTCGACCGGGCGCAGCGTTCGGGACGAGAGGGTCATGCCGCTTCAATGTGGCGGCCGCGAGTGTCCTGCATGCGACGTGCAGATGACACCCCGCTCGCGATCCGACGACGACTCGACCGGGGGAAGGGCGTGGGGAGCTCCCGCGGGAGCCCCCAAGGGCACCTTGGTGGCGTTGAACGCCACGAGGGTGCCCTTGGGGGCGTTGAACGCCCCGAATCTTCCCCTCGCGACTGCTCGCTCCCCTCTCGACGGCTCACTCCGGCGATACGGCACCGGCGACAGTGTTCGGCGACCGTTCCACGGCGCGTTACGCGCGGGTAGTGGGACGGCCGTCGGGGCAGGCGACGCTGGGGCCGTGCGCGTTGCCATCGTCACCGAGAGCTTCCTGCCGCAGGTGAACGGCGTGACCAACTCCGTGCTGCGGGTCGTGGAGTACCTGACGGCCCGCGGTGACGACGTGCTGGTTGTCGCACCGGGTGCCGGACCGGAGGAGTACTGCGGTGCGCCCGTGGTGCGGGTGCCCGCGGTGGACCTGCCCGTGGTCAACACGTTGCCGGTGGGCGTTCCCACCCGAACCGTGCTGACGGCGCTGGCGGCCTTCGGCCCGGACGTGGTGCATCTGGCTTCGCCGTTCGTGGTGGGCGCGCGGGGGCTGGCGGCCGCCCGCAGGCTCGGCGTGCCGACGGTGGCGGTGTACCAGACCGACATTCCCGGGTTCGCCGAGGCGTACGGCCTCGGGCTCGGCGCCAGGGCGGCGTGGCGGTGGGTGCGCAGGCTGCACTCGCGGGCCGACCGCACGCTGGCGCCGTCGTCGGATTCGGCGCACCAGCTGCGGCTGCACGGCGTGCCGCGGGTGCACCGCTGGGGCAGGGGCGTCGACGTCGAACGGTTCGACCCGGCCCACGGCGACCCCGGCCTGCGCGCCGAGCTGGCACCCGGCGGCGAACTGCTCGTCGGCTTCGTCGGCAGGCTCGCCCCGGAGAAGGAGGTCGGCAGGCTGACCGCGCTGGCGGACGTTCCCGGGGTGCGGGTGGTGATCGTCGGGGACGGGCCCGAGCACGAGTCGCTGCGGGAGGCGCTGCCCGATGCGGCGTTCCTCGGGGTGCGGTACGGCGACGAGCTCGCCCGCATCTACGCGAGCCTCGACGTGTTCGTCCACACCGGACCGCACGAGACGTTCTGCCAGACCGTGCAGGAGGCGATGGCCTCCGGCCTGCCCGTGATCGCGCCCGCGGCGGGCGGCCCGCGCGACCTCGTCGACCACGGCCGAACGGGGTATCTGCTCCCTCCCGACCACGGCGCGTTCACCCGCGTGCTGCCCGGCGCGATCGACGACCTGCGGGATCGGCGGCAGCGCACCCGGCTCGGCGAGGCGGGCCGGGCCGCGGTGCTCGGCCGCACGTGGCCCGCCGTCTGCCGGAAACTGACGGGCCATTACGACGCGGTTC
Source organism: Prauserella salsuginis (assembly GCF_024648885.1). Lineage (GTDB taxonomy): Bacteria > Actinomycetota > Actinomycetes > Mycobacteriales > Pseudonocardiaceae > Prauserella > Prauserella salsuginis. Next base: position 144,206 of record NZ_JANBBF010000013.1, read on the forward strand.
GCGGCCAGATCCTGCGAGCCGCGTGAGGGCCGCCCGGGGATGCGCGTGGTCGTGGCCGGTGGCAGCTGCCGGGAATTCGCAGCGGCAGGGTCGAGTCACATCGTCCAGCTCGCCAACTTCTACGGGCCACGCTCCGGCGGCCTGCGCACGGCGCTGCACCACCTCGGCGCGGGCTACGTCGCCAGCGGACATCGCGTGACGCTCGTCGTGCCGGGGCCGGGCCACGACGACACGACCCTGCCGAACGGGGTGCGCAGGCTGACGCTGCCCGCACCGCGGATCCCGGGCACCGGCGGCTACCGGGCCGTCGATCCGCTGCGGGTGCGTACGCTGCTGCGACAGCTCCAGCCGGACCTGCTGGAGGTGTCGGACCGGTTGACGTTGCGCGGCATGGGCGCGTGGGCACGGGAGCACCAGGTGCCGAGCGTGGTGATCTCACACGAACGACTCGACCGCCTGCTGCAACAGTTCCTGCTGCCGCGGCCGCTGGCCGAGCGGGTCGCCGACGCCGCGAACCGTCGCATGGCGCGTCACTACGACACCGTCGTGTGCACCACGACGTTCGCGCGCGGCGAGTTCGACCGCATCGGCGCACCGAACGTGCGGCGCGTGCCGCTCGGCGTCGACCTGGCCACGTTCACCCCGGACCGGCGGGACGGCGAATGGCGGCGCGACCTGGCGGCGGGCGCCGACGCGCTCATCGTCCACTGCGGACGCCTGTCCCCCGAGAAGCACGTGGAACGCAGCGTGGACACGGTGGCCGAGCTGACCGAGTCGGGGGAGAACGTGCGGCTGGTGATCGCGGGGGACGGTCCGCGGCGGCGAGCTCTGGAACGCCGTGCGCGCGGGCTGCCCGTGCGGTTCCTCGGTCACCTCCCGCGGCGCGACGACGTGGCGCGGCTGCTGGCGAGCGCCGACGTGTCGCTCGCGCCGGGGCCACACGAGACGTTCGGGCTGGCCGCGCTGGAGGCGTTGGCGTCCGGCACGCCGGTGGTCGTGTCCGAGTCGTCGGCGCTGCGGGAGATCGTCGAACCGGGCTGCGGCGCCGCCGTGGCCGACCGCGCCTGCGCGTTCGCGGGCGCGGTGACCGGCCTGCTCGGCAGCCCGGAGCCGGTGCGCAGACGGCTGGCGAGGGCACGGGCCGAGGAGTTCACCTGGCCCCGCTCCGTCGACGGCATGCTGCGTGTCCTGACCTCCGCGTGAGGCGCGACCGGTGGTCTGAGCGGTGGTCCGACTGGTGGGCTGATCGAGTGGTGCGGGCCGCGCCGCGGAACGTGCCTCCGGAACAGCCGTCGAAGGTACGGCAGGTGGGTACGCGGCCCGTGTGGTTCCGGTCGCGATATCCGGTATTCCGGCCCCGGTCGGTCAGCGTTCCGTTACGCTGGGCCGCCGCACGACCTGACGTGAACAACGGGGGAGGGTCCGTCATGGCCGAGGGCGACAACGTGGGCGCCGCTGCGTTCGCCGGCGCCGAAGCCAGTGCGAGCGGCAGCACCAAGGACGGCGGGTTCTGGGATCAAGCGACTTTCGCGGTCAAGGGCGCCAAGGGCACCGCGACCGCCGACGGCTGGGCGATGGGCGCAGTGACCTCGGGAGCGGTCGCCGGGGGATTCATGATGGACCCGGAGACCGCCGAAGGCATGGTCCGCAAAGGCAAGTGGATCGCGAACCAGATGCGTGAAAATTATCAACGAGCCGGGACACTGATCCACAGCGACCCGCCCGCCACGGACACGGCCAGCCTGGCGTTTCAGTCGGTTGCACGGGGGATGTTCGAGCTGGGCTCGGATGCGCTGAAGGCCCAGTGGCAGCGCTATACCGATATCGCCGAGAAGCTGCAGAAGGCGCTTGACGTGTACCACGAGGTGGACGAGCAGGCGGGTAAGGACGCGAAGAAGTCCAGTGGAGGGATGTTCGGTTGAGGTACCTGGTCAGGTCCGCGGCGTTGGCCGCCGTGGCGATGGTGGCGACGGCGTGTTCGGGCGGTGAGTCCAACGGCCAGGCGCAGCCCGAGCCCTCCAGTCCCTCCTCGACCGCGTCCGCCGCACCGAGCAGTGCTGCGGACGGCGGCCAGGAACTGCCGCACAGCGGTGCGCCTGCCGTCACGAACCCGCTTCCGAAGTCTGTCCTCGACGGTGATCCGTGTACCGATGCGCTGACGAAGGCGCAGGCCAAGAATTTCTTCGGCGACGCAGTCACGAGCAAGGATGATGATTCGCAGGACCTTGGGCCGGGATGTAGCTGGTCGAATGACGACGCTATGGCGGGGTTCACGCTGAACTACGACGTCAATGTTGGCCAAGGGTTGAGCGCGGTGTACGCCAATAGCAAACCAAAGGTGGACAACTTCGCCGAGATCGGTCCGATCGGAGGCTTTCCCGCGGCCCAGTACTGGGATGACGGGCAGAAGCGCAACTGCAATACGTTCGTCGGTTTGGCTGACGAGTACGGCCTGGTCATGAGCCTGACCATCGGAACTGATAGCGCTGAACAAGGCGACGATCCGTGCGAGGCTGCGCGCACCGTGATGGATCGGGTCGTGGGCAATCTGAAGGCGAAAGCCTGAACCGTACGAATCTGGCATGATGCCGCGTAGTGAGGATTGCCGCGGGACGTAGCAGGACTGCGGGGCACAGGGGGAACACGATGGGGAAGTTGTTCGGACCCCAGGACGAGTTGGCCGACCAGAAGGCGAAGATCCTGCTGGAGCAGGTCAACCCGTTCTCGGGGTCGATGGACCTGCACGAGCTGGTGCGCCGTGTCCGCGAGGGGGACGCGGCGAAGTGGCAGACCACGGCCGAGGAGATGTTCGGCGTCGCAGCCGGCAACGAGGAGGCCGCCAACGCGGGGCGGGAGATGCTCCAGTCGTTGGAGAGCTCCTGGTCCGGGGAAGGCGCCGACGCCGCCTCCCAGGCCATCGGTTCCAGCATCAAGGTGACGCAGGACGCGGCCGACATCTACCAGCGCAACTCTGACCACCTCGGAACGAACTCGGGGCAGTTCGAGGACATCAAGAACCGGCTTCCCGACGTGCCGGCCAAGGAGCCCGAGACGGGCGCCTGGGACACCATCACGCCATGGGACACCGACGCCGAGGACGCGGCCAACAAGTACAAGGCCGACGTCGAGGCCGCCCGGTCGATGTACTCCGGCTACGAGGGCAATATCCACCGGTCCGCCTACGACATGCAGGCCGACTTCGGGCAGATGAAGGACCTCGGCGGCGACTTCGGGTCCATGGAGCGTGGCGGCTCCGACTCCGGCTCCGACTCGGGCTCGGGAGTCATCGACATTCCGGGCTCCGGTGAAGGCGGCGACACGAGTCGTCCCGGCGGTTACGACGGTTCGGTCGGCGGTGGTCCGGAGCGGGGTGGCACGTCCGTCCCGCCCGGTGGCGGATACCAGTCGCCGACCGGCCCGAACTCGCCGAACGACAACACCGGCACCTCCGGCTACACGCCGCCGAGCACGGTGACCCCGCCCGCGGCGAACTATCCGTCCCCGAACGCCCCCGGCGGTGCGCCGGGCAACACCGGTTTCGGCCCGAACGGTGGCGGCCCCGGCACGGGCTTCGGCCCGACAGGGTTCGGCCCGAGGGGCACACCGGGAACGAGTGGGTTCGGCCCCGGCGGTTCGTCGAGCGGAGGCGCGGGCGGACGGTTCTCGGCGCCCGGCATGGGACGCGCGGGCGGCTATTCCGGTGGCGCGGGTGGCTACTCCGGCGCAGGCGCCGGAGGTGGCGGCGGCGCGCCCGGCTCCGGTGCGGCACCGGGTTCGGGCAAGATGACCGGCGCGTCCCCCGGCGGCTTCGGCCCGACCGGTTCCGGCGGGGCGGCCGCCGCGGGCGGTGGTTCGGGTGCCGGCGCCGGTGGTCGTGGCGGCGGAATGATGGGCGGCATGGGCGGCGCGGGCCGCGGCGGCCAGGGCGGCGACGACGAGGAACACCAGCGCAAGTACCTCGCCGACACCGACGAGGCGTTCACGCTGACCGACGAGGGCGAGGTACTGCGCGACCCGGTCACGGGCCACGTCGTCACCCCGCCCACCATCGGCGAGTGACCCGGCATGGCCGTATTGCACCGCCCCGTCGTGATTCGGCGGGAGACCCTGCTGCGCGTGTGGGAACTCGAAGGGCTCGGCGACACCCACCCGGTTCTCGGCGCGCGCACGAAGTACGTGCCCATGGATCTCACGGGCGAGACGAACCGCGAATGCTTCCGCGTGCTGGAAGAACTGGGACTCGCCGAGGGTGAAACGCCCACCCGGGAATTCCGCGTCGCACTGCGGGTGCTCAATTCACCGATCCGGGACCTGTACTGCTACAGCGAAACCGCCCGCGGGAAAGTCCGGTTCGCCGCCGCGTCCGGCGGTGGCGTGACCGTCGGGGTGCAAGTGGACGGTGACCTGGTGACGCTCGCGACCGCCGGCGAGAACGACCTGATCGACGGTTTTCTCTCCGAGCTTCCCGAATTCCGGCCCGCGTCGATCCCACCGCTGCACACCACGAAACAGGATTTCGCGCAGCGCGACGAGAACCACGACATGTTCGCCGCGAAACAGAGCCCGGAAAAGCAGCTCGAGGACGCGATGAAGGCACCGCGGCTGGGCGTGCACCAGGTGTACGTCGGGGGCCGCATGTCCGACGGCCGCTACCGCAGCAGTAAACCGTTCACCGTCATCGACATCCGGGATCGGGGACGTGTCGTCACGTTCGCCGACCCCGGCGGTGGACTCCACTGCCTGCCGGGCGATGCCGGCACGTTGACGAAAACGTTCCTGGCGACCTGGCAGTCGCTGCCCTGACCGGGAGGTCGGACCTCGGCGGCGGGGCCGCCGGGTCCGTGCCACGGTCCTCGGGGACGTCACCGCAGGGGATCGCCCCATTCGACGTCCTTGCGCAACCGGTCCTTGATCAGCTTGCCGCCGGGGTTCCGCGGCAACGGCTGGTCGGAGACCACCACGTATTGCGGGATCTTGAACTCGGCCAGCTGCTCGCGGCAGTGTTCGATGACCGCGTCGACGTCGATCCGCTCACCGCTGCCGTGGATCACCGCGCCGACCTTCTCACCCATCACCTCGTCGGCCACGGCGACCACGGCGGCCTCGGCGACGCCGGGTGCGGCCGCCAGCGCGGCCTCGACCTCGATGCTGGAGATGTTCTCGCCGCCCCGGTTGATGATGTCCTTGATCCGGTCGACGATGTGCACGCGTCCCGCGTCGTCGACTCGGACGACGTCGCCGGTGTGCAGCCAACCGTCCACAATGGTCGCCGCATCGGCTTCGGGGCGATTCCAGTAGCCACGGGTCACGTTGGCGCCGCGCACCACCAGTTCGCCCACCGTGGGGTCGTCGCCGACGGGTGCGATGCCCAGTCGGACCGATGGGACCGCGTACCCCACCGAGTCGGCGTGATCGACCGCTTCGTTATCGGGCAGGATCGTCATGAGCGACGCCGTCTCGGTCATGCCGTACCCGTTGAACACCTGCGCGCCGGGGAACGCCCGCTTGAGCGAGGCCACCAGCGAGGGTTCGATCGGCGCACCGCCGTAACCGACCCAGCGCACGCCCGAGACGTCCGCGCCGGCGAACGCATCGTGCCGCAGCGCCAACGCGTACACCGCTGGCACGGTGACCAGCAGCGAGATGCGTTCCTCCGACACGGCGGAGATCAGCTCCCCGACGTCCAGCGACGGCATGATGACCGCGGTGCCGCCGAGGTGGACGGCGGTCAGCAACTGCGAGTTGCAGCCCGTCACGTGGAACAGCGGCACCGAGATCAGCGTCCGCAGTTCCTCGCCCACGTCGCGTGGGACGCCGAGGCCGCGAGCCATGTTCTCGGCGTTGGTCACGAACGCCTCGTGTGTGGTCGGCACTCCCTTGGGCTTGCCGGTCGTGCCGGAGGTGTAGAACAACGCGGCCACGTCGTCGGCCGTCGCATACTCGGTGACGTACGGTTCGCCGTCCGGCAGCGGCACATCGCCTGCGAGGTCCACCGCCGTTCCGGAGTCGGACAGGATGAAGTCGACCTCCGGCTGCGCCGAACGCGTGTTGACAGCGACCGCCACGGCGCCCGCCATCACCGCTCCCCAGAACGCCAGCACCCAGTTCGTGCCTGCCGCGTAGCGAACCGCCACGCGGTCACCCGGGCCGACACCGCGCGCCCGCAGTCCTCCGGACACGCGGGATGCGCGGTCCCACAACTGCCGGTAGGTCAGCCGCTCCGCGCCCAGCTCCACCACGGCCTCGCTGTCCGGGCGCGTGTCGACCTGCGCCCTGAGCAGGTCGAGCAGGGTCGCCGGCAGGTCGTCGTAGTGCGGCTCACCGTCGCGCCGCGACACACCGTCGGTCGGGAACGGGTTGTGGCTGCGTGGAATCTCGATCACTGCCGGACGGGTAGTCATCGTCGCTGTCCCTCCTCGATCAGAACCCGACACTGCCGGCGACGCCGTCGCGATCCCGCGTCGTCCACGTCTCGTACGGTCGCGCGCGCCTCGTGCGAATCTCGTCCGACGGGCTCATTCGAAGTACCGCCGCGGATTCCGCACCAGCATCGTGTCGATCTGTTCGTCGGTGACCCCGCGCTCACGCAGCGCCGGCAGCACGTCGTCGCTGATGTGCGTGTAGATCCAGTTGGGGACCGTCTCCGCCTTCGCCTCCTCGGAGAACCAGTCGATGAAGCACGACGCGTCGTGCGAGAGCACCATCTTCTCGGTATAGCCGCGCTTGGCGAGTTCGGCCACGGTGTCGACGCGCTGTTCGAACGGCAGCAGCACATCCAGTCCGAATCGGTCCATGCCGAGATACGACCCGGCGTCGGCCAGCGCGCACAGGTAGTCCAGGTCGGTGCTGTCGCCCGAGTGCCCGATGACGACCTTGCTCAGGTCCACGCCCTCCTCGGCGAGCACCTTCTGCGCGACCAGCCCCGACTGCGTGTGGACGTTGGTGTGCACGGTGATCGGCACGCCCGTCTCGACGTGTGCCTGCCCGACCGCCCGCATCACGCGTTCCACGCCCGGGGTCAGGCCCTGCTCCTCGATCGCGCACTTCAACAGCCCCGCCTTGACCCGTGTTTCGGCGATTCCCTCGCGAATGTCGGTCACGAACAGCTCGACCATCGGCTCCGGCCGGTCGAACAGCAGCCCCGGACCGGTGTAGTGGAACTGGAACGGGACGTCGTTGTAGGTGTACAAGCCGGTCGCGGCGATGATGTTGATGTCGACCTGCTCGTTGATCCGCTGAATGCGCGGGATGTAACGGCCGAGGCCGATCACGGTCGGGTCGACGATCGTGTCGATTCCGCGGGACCTGCACTGCTGCAGTTTGTCGACCGCGTCCGCGACCCGGCGGTCCTCGTCCCAGCGGTTCGGATAGTTCGGGTAGTTCTGCCGCATCTCCTCGCCCAGCACGAACACGTGCTCGTGCATGAGCGTGTTCCCCAGCCGATCGACGGGTACCGGACCGCGGACGCTCGGGACCTCCGTCATCTGAATGCCTCCTCGTTGAAGCGCACGATGCACCGCGGATCATGTATCGCGGATCACATCGGGACAGTCGGCAAGTTTGTCCTGGCAGTGACACACAGTCAAGGTTTGTCCCATACTCGCTCCATGAGCGACCTGCAGAACCGGTCGGGCGCACGCCTCGGCACCCAGCTGAGCCGACGCGCTGTCGTCGACGCCGCGACGCGTCACTACTTGGCCTGCTCACCGCTGGACATGTCCGCACTCGCCACCGAGCTCGGCATCGGCCGATCCACGCTCTACCGGCTGGTCGGCAACCGCGAAGAACTCATCGCCACCGTGCTGGCCGAACAGACCGAGCTCACGTTTCAGCGCACGGCCGCCCGGGTCGCCGCGGCCGAAACCGGAGCCGACCGCGTTCTCGCCGTGCTGGGGCGGTTCATGCGCGCCGTGTCCGACGCGGCGCCGCTGCAAGCGCTGTCGAAGCGGGAGCCGCTGCTGTTCGTCCGCGTCGCGCTCATGCCGGGGCCCGTCGAACACACGTCGACGCGGCTGGTCGCAGAGCTGCTGACGCAGGAACACGCCGCGGGCAGGCTGGAACTGACGCTGCCACCGGACGTCCTCGGACAGGCCATCATCCGCATGTGCGACGCACACCTCTACGCACCGCTGCTCGGCAAGCCCGAGCCCGAGATCGACACCGCGCTCAACCTGGCCGCCGCCCTGCTCGGCATCCCGCCGCGCACTCCGTAGACCACGGGCGCTCGGCGGATACGCCGCACGCGCCCCAGAACCCGGGCCCAGACCCGCCCGTCTCCCACCACCGCCCAAGGAGACACGCTCCGCGTGGCCGCATACGCCCGCCCGTCTCCCACCGCCACCCAAGGAGACACGCTCCGCGTGGCCCCCTACTCTCGAACCATGTCTCGTGCGTCGCTGGACAAGGACCCTCGCGAGGTCGCCGCCATGTTCGACGGTGTCGCCGCGGGCTACGACCGTGCCAACTCGGTGATGACGTTCGGCTTCGACCGGCGCTGGCGGACCACCACGGCCGGAGCCTTGGACGCACGCGAAGGCGAGCGGGTGCTCGACCTGGCCGCGGGCACCGGCGTGTCCACCGAGGAGTACGCCCGCGACGGTGCCTGGTGCGTCGCGGCCGACTTCTCCCTCGAGATGCTCCGCAACGGCCGCGACCGGGGCCTGCCGATGATCGCAGCGGACGCGCTCCGCCTGCCGTTCGCCGACGAATCCTTCGACGCCGTGACCATCTCCTTCGGGCTCCGCAACTTCGTCGACACCAAGGCCGCACTCGTCGAGATCATGCGGGTCGTCAAGCCCGGTGGCAGGCTCGTGATCTGCGAGGTGTCCACGCCGACGTTCGCGCCGATCCGATTCGTGTACCGGAAGATCGTTCTGCGGCTGCTGACCTGGCTCGGCCGTCGCGCCGCCTCCAACCCCGAGGCGTACGGCTACCTCGCCGAATCGATGCTGACCTGGTACGACCAGCGCTCACTCGGCGAGGTCATCGCCTCGGCAGGCTGGACGCAGGTCGAATGGCTCAACCTCACGTTCGGCGCCGTCGCCATCCACCGGGCCCGCAAACCCGAGTCGCAGCAGCTCCCGGAGCTCTCGTAACCCGACCTGGCCCCTGCGTGGCAGGACTCGTGTTAAGCATTGCGGGGCCCGTGTCGCGGTTCCCGGGGCCGGTGTCGTGGTTCCCGGGGCGCGTGGTGCGGTTCCAGGGTTCTGTGTTGCGCGTTGTGGTTTCCGGGGTGACACGCCCGTCGCCCGACCACCACCCCCCAATGCCGTGCTCCGCACGGCTGGCCCGCCCGTCGCCCGACCACCAACCCCTCAACGCCGCGCTCCGCGCGACTGTTCCCGCCCGTCGCCCGACCACCACCCCCCAATGCCGTGCTCCGCACGGCTGTAAGACTGGAACCATGACTCAGGATGCCGAGGTCATCGTCGTCGGAGCAGGGCCCGCGGGATCGACCGTCGCCACGTACCTCGCCCGTGCGGGCGTGGACGTGCTGCTGCTGGAGAAGACCACGTTCCCCCGCGACAAGGTCTGCGGGGACGGGCTGACCCCGCGTGGGGTCAAGCAACTGATCGACCTCGGCCTGGACATGAGCCCCGAGGCGGGCTGGACGTACAGCAAGGGCCTGCGGATCATCACCGGCGACCTGCACCTGCAGCTCGACTGGCCGGACCTGACGAGCTACCCACCGTACGGTGTCGCGCGCACCCGCCACGACTTCGACGAACTCCTCGCGCAGACCGCGGTCAAAGCGGGCGCGCGGTTGCAGGAGCGGACCACGATCACCGGTGCACTCACCGACGAACGCACCGGACGCGTGATCGGTGTGGAAGGCAAGGCGGGTCCCGACAAACAGCCGGTCAGCTATCGCGCCCCGCTCGTGCTCGCGTGCGACGGAGTGTCGGCGCGGCTGGCGCTGTCGGTGGGCATCGAGAAGAGCGACAAGCGTCCGATGGGCGTTGCCGTCCGCCGCTACTACAAGAGCCCGCGCCACAACGAGGACTACATCGAAGGCCACCTCGAGCTGTGGGACCGCGCGGACCCGGCGAACCCGAAGCTGCTGCCCGGCTACGGGTGGGCCTTCCCGCTCGGGGACGGCACGGTCAACGTCGGGCTGGGCATGCTGTCGACGTCGAAGTCGTTCCGCAACATCGACTACCGGCAGCTGCTGCGCTCGTGGCTCGACGGCACACCCGAGGAATGGGGCTATCGCGAGGAGAACGCCGTCGGGAAGATCGGCGGCGCCGGGTTGCCGATGGGCTTCAACCGCACGCCGCACTACCGGGACGGGCTGCTGCTGCTCGGCGACGCGGGCGGCATGGTCAGCCCGTTCAACGGCGAGGGCATCTCGGCCGCGATGGAGTCCGCGCAGCTGGCGGCCGAGCACGTGGTGCAGGCGCTGGCCCGGCCGGAGGGACCGTCGCGGGAACGCGCGCTCGCCGGCTATCCGCGTGCCGTGGCCGAGCTGATGGGCGGCTACTACCGGCTCGGCAACACGTTCGCCAAGCTCATCGGCAAACCGAAGGTCATGCGCGCAGCAACGAAGTACGGACTGCGCGTCAACCCGATCATTCCGCTCGTCTACAAGGGCTTGTCGGGTTGCTACGACGCGAAGGGCGGCGACGTGGTGGACCGCATCATCGCGGCCGCCTCGCGCGTCACACCGACTGCCTGAACCGACTGTCTGAGCCCCGCGCCGCGAACTCGCGAGCAGGGGTGACACGTGTGATAGATCACGTCCGTTTTCATGATCGACATGGCCGCTGCCGTCGGTGTTCCTTTTGTGCTGGTGATGGCAGGTGCGGCCATGGGGGCGGACGTTGTGCAGGGCGTCGACTTAGGTTTGCCTTATATGCCGGGGATGTGGCGGGGGCTAGCGACAGCGTGTGACTCGCGTCCTACACTGACCCCATGCTTTGTGAAGCGGTTCACAACCACGACGGAGTGCTTGTGAACGATTTCACGACGTCAGTGCGTGACGTGCCACGAAGGGCGCACGCACGACCACGCAGATCGCTGTGATCTGCACCGCCGACGCCGTGGTCGGGGCCGTAGCCCGGGTCACGTCCGCCGGCGGACCGTCAGCCCCAACACGTCCGAACGCAACGCCGCGGAAAGGATGGTGCCCGCAGTGAACGTCACGTTCGCGCCGGCCGGATTCGCTTCGGCGACCCGGGTTCCGGCCGAGCACGCGCCGGCAGGCCCGGGTCTCACCGAGACACCGGCCGATCAGGTGCTGGCCGGCGGGCAGGTACTGGCCCAGGAAGCGGCCGCCGACATCGGGATCTACCTGCCCCTCGTGCTGCTGATCGTTCTCGCGGCCGCATTCGGCGTCTTCTCGGTGCTGCTGGGCCCGCTCGTCGGGCCCAGTCGCTACAACAAGGCCAAGACGGCCGCCTACGAATGCGGGATCGAACCGTCGCCGCAGCCGGTCGCCGGCGCGGGCCGGATGCCCGTCGCCTACTACGTCACGGCGATGCTGTTCATCCTCTTCGACATCGAGATGGTCTTCCTCTTCCCGTACGCCATCGCCGCGGACGCGCTCGGGTTGTGGGGTCTCGGCGCGGTGGCGCTGTTCATCGCGACGTTCTTCATCGCCGACTTCTACGTGTGGCGCCGCGGCGGCCTGGATTGGAACTGATGCGCCATGGGTCTTGAGGAGAAACTCCCCAACGGAATCCTGCTGGCCTCGCTCGAGGGCGTCGTCAACTGGGCGCGCAAGAACTCGATGTGGCCGGCGACGTTCGGCCTCGCGTGCTGTGCCATCGAGATGATGACCAGCGGCGGGTCGCGGTATGACCTCGCGCGGTTCGGCATGGAGCGCTTCAGCGCCACGCCACGGCAGGCCGACCTGATGATCGTCGCGGGCCGGGTGACGCAGAAGATGGCGCCGGTCCTGCGGCAGATCTACGACCAGATGGCCGAGCCGCGCTGGGTGCTCGCGATGGGCGTGTGCGCCTCGTCCGGCGGCATGTTCAACAACTACGCGGTCGTGCAGGGCGTCGACCACATCGTGCCCGTCGACATGTACCTGCCCGGCTGTCCGCCGCGGCCCGAGATGCTGCTCGACGCGATTCTCAAGCTGCACGCGAAGGTGCAGGACGAACCGATCAACGCCCGCCGTGCGCAGCTGCGCGCCGAGAGCGGTGCCGAGACGGAGATCGTCCCGTCGTCCATCAAGTACGCGAAGAAGTAGGGCGAGGCCATGGCTGACGAGGACACGCAGAACCCCCGGACCGGAGGGGAGAACTCCAGCGCCGAACGCGCCGAGTCCGGTCTCGAACCGTGGGGTTCGGAACCGGCCCGCGTGGTCGCCGGTCACGAGCGCAGGGGCATGTTCGGTGTTTCCGGCAGCGGTGACACGTCGGGGTACGGCGGACTGCGCCTGCCCGCGTACACGCCCCCGCCCGCGGAACGTCCCTACGGCGGCTGGTTCGACGACTTCGCCGACGAGTTCTACGCCGCGCTCGGGGAGAACGGAATTCCGGCCGAGGCGGTCCTGCAGGTGACCGTCGACCGCGGTGAGATCACCTTCTACGTCGACCGCGACCACCTCGTCGCGATGTGCCGCGTGCTGCGTGACGACGAGGGGCTGCGCTTCGAGATGTGCAGCTCGGTGTCCGGTGTGGACTACGGCGAGGACGTGCCGCAGCGGCTGCACTCGGTGTACCACCTGCTGTCGATGACCTATCGGCGCCGTATCCGCCTCGAGGTCACGATGGACGTCGACGATCCGCACGTGCCGTCCATCGTGGAGGTCTACCCGACGGCGGACTGGCACGAGCGCGAGGCCTACGACATGTTCGGCATCGTCTACGACGGCCACCCCGCGCTGACCCGCATCCTCATGCCCGACGACTGGGAAGGGCATCCGCAGCGCAAGGACTACCCGCTCGGCGGCATCCCCGTGGAGTACAAGGGCGCCGAGATCCCGCCGCCGGAAACCCGGAGGTCGTACTCGTGATCTTTCCGCCGAAGTACGTGCTCCCGCTGGAGGCGCGGAGGACACCGCCGAAGTACGTGCTCCCGCTGGAGGCGCGGAGAGCACCGTCCGCATTCGTCCCGATGGAGGCGCAATGACCACTAGCGACCACATCGCCGACGTGTCCACCGGCACGGACACGACTCCGGAGGGGTCGGACAGCGCCCCGTACGCCGAGCCGCGGGAGACCACCGAGGGGCCGGTCTACACCGTCAGCGGCGGTGACTGGGACGACGTGCTCACCGATGCCTCGCACGACGAGCGCATGGTCATCAACATGGGGCCGCAGCACCCGTCGACGCACGGCGTGCTGCGCCTGGTGCTGGAGATGGAGGGCGAGACCGTCACCCAGCTCCGTTCGGTGATCGGCTACCTGCACACGGGTATCGAGAAGAACTGCGAGTACCGCACGTGGACGCAGGGCGTCACGTTCGTGACGCGCATGGACTACCTGTCTCCGCTGTTCAACGAGATGGGCTACTGCCTTGCGGTGGAGAAGCTGCTGGAACTCGAGGTTCCTCGCCGTGCGCAGCTGTTGCGGGTACTGCTCATGGAGATCAACCGCATCGGTTCGCACTTCGTCTACATCGCCACCGGCGGTATGGAGCTCGGCGCCACGACGGCGATGACGCTCGGCTTCCGCGAGCGGGAAGAGGTGCTGCACCTGCTCGAACACCTCACCGGCCTGCGGATGAACCACGCGTTCATCCGGCCCGGCGGGCTGGCGCAGGACATGCCGGACGACTTCGTCGAGAAGGTCACCGAGTTCTGCAAGGTCATGGACGAGCGGCTGCCGCTCTACGACAAGCTCTTCACCGGCCAGCCGATCTGGCGGAACCGGCTCAAGGGCGTGGGTTACCTGCCGCTCGACGCGTGCCTGGCTCTCGGCATCACCGGTCCGGTGCTGCGGTCGGCCGGTGTGGCGTGGGACCTGCGCAAGACCGACCCCTACTCCTGCTACGACGAGTTCGACTTCGAGGTGCCGACGTCGACCGACGCCGACTGCTGGGCCCGCTACCTGCTGCGCGTCGAGGAGATGCGCCAGTCGCTGCGGATCATCCGGCAGGTCCTCGAGAAGCTCGAGCCCGGTCCGGTGATGGTCGAGGACCGCAAGGTCGCCTGGCCCGCGCAGCTGTCGGTCTCCAGTGACGGCATGGGCAACTCGCTCGATCACGTCCGCAAGATCATGGGCCAGTCCATGGAGTCGCTGATCCACCACTTCAAGCTGGTCACCGAGGGATTCCGGGTGCCGCCGGGCCAGGTGTACTCGACGGTCGAGTCGCCGCGCGGCGAACTCGGTTTCCACCTCGTCTCCGACGGCGGTACGCGGCCGATGCGGGTGCACGTGCGCGAACCGAGCTTCGTCAACCTCCAGTCGATGCCCGCGATGTCGGAGGGCGGCCTCGTCGCCGACGTCATCGCGGCCGTCGCGTCGATCGACCCGGTGATGGGGGGAGTGGACCGATGAGCAGCGACACCACCGGCGGCGGTGCCCCGAGGACGGGCGCCACGTTCGGCGAGGACACGATCGCCGACGCGCGGGAGCTGATCGCGCGGTACCCGCAGTCGCGGTCCGCGCTGCTGCCACTACTGCACCTGGTGCAGTCCGTGGAAGGGCACGTCAGTCAGGAGGGCATGGCCTTCTGCGCCCAGCAGCTCGGGCTGTCGGAAGCCGAGGTCGCGGCCGTCGCGACGTTCTACACGATGTACAAGCGCAAGCCGTGCGGCGAGCACCTGGTGAGCGTGTGCACGAACACGCTGTGCGCGGCGATGGGCGGCGACGCGATCTACAAGCGACTCCAGGAGCATCTCGGTTCCGACGGCGCGCCGCTCGGCCACGAGGAGGTCGCGGGCACGCCCGGCGAGAGCGGTTCGCTCATGCTCGAGCACGCCGAATGCCTCGCCGCGTGCGACCTGGCTCCGGTGTTGCAGGTCAACTACGAGTACTTCGACAACCAGACCGAACAGAGCGCGGTCGAGCTCGTCGACGCGTTGCGGCGCGGGGACAAGCCGCATCCGACGCGCGGTGCTCCGCTGTCGGACTTCAAGACCGTCGAGCGGCGACTCGCCGGCCTGTTGCCCGATGACGACGACGAGTTCTGGACCGAAGTGGACGGACCGTCGCAGGCGGTCGAGACGGTGCGCGGCGCCCAGCTGGCCGCCGACCGCAACTGGACGGCCCCGCCGGCGCCCGAGGACGTGCCGATGCCGGAGGTGGAGGCGAAATGAACGACCATCGCGCACTCATTGTTCATGGAGCCGACCGGGTGCGGGTGTCCCGCAGGACACGGGTGGAGGCGAAATGAGTACCTCGGAGAAGGCGCCGTTGACGCCGGTGCTGACGAAGCGGTGGTTGTCGCCGCAGTCGTGGCGGTTGGAGACGTACGAGAAGCTCGAGGGCTACACCGCGGTGCGGAAGGCCCTGAGCGCCTCGCCGGAGCAGGTCATCCAGATGGTGAAGGATGCGGGCCTGCGTGGTCGTGGTGGCGCGGGTTTCCCGGCGGGCGTGAAGTGGGGCTTCATGCCGAAGAACGACGACAAGCCGCACTATCTGGTCATCAACGCCGACGAGGGTGAGCCCGGCACGTGCAAGGACATCCCGTTGATGATGGCGGACCCGCACGCGCTCATCGAGGGCTGCATCATCGCGGCGTACGCGATGCGTTCGCACCACTGCTTCATCTACGTCCGCGGCGAGGCACTGCACCCGATGCGGAGGCTGTACGCGGCGGTGCGCGAGGCGAAGCAGGCTGGCTTCCTGGGGCACGACATCCTCGGCTCGGGATTCGACCTGGAGATCACGGTGCACGCGGGCGCCGGCGCATACATCTGCGGTGAGGAGACGGCGCTGCTCGATTCGCTCGAGGGCCGTCGTGGCCAGCCGCGGCTGAAGCCGCCGTTCCCCGCGGCGTCGGGTCTGTACGCGGCGCCGACGACGGTCAACAACGTCGAGACGATCGCGACGGTGCCGTCGATCGTCAACGGCGGTTCCGAGTGGTTCCGCGCGATGGGCAGCGAGAAGTCGCCCGGTCCGAAGATCTACTCGGTCTCCGGTCACGTCGAGCGGCCCGGCCAGTACGAGGCTCCGCTGGGCACGACGCTGCGGGAGCTGCTCGAGATGTGCGGTGGGATGAAAGACGGCGTTCCGCTGAAGTTCTGGACGCCGGGTGGTTCGTCGACGCCGCTGTTCACCGCCGACCACCTGGACGTTCCGCTGGACTTCGAAGGTGCCGCGGAGGCCGGGTCGATGCTGGGCACGACGGCCGTGCAGGTGTTCAACGAGACGGTGTCGGTCCCGTGGGCCGTGATGAAGTGGACGCAGTTCTACGAGCACGAGTCCTGTGGCAAGTGCACGCCGTGCCGCGAGGGCACGTTCTGGCTGGCGCAAGTGCTGGAGCGCATGGTCGACGGCCGGGGCAGCGAGCAGGACATCGACACGCTGCTGGACGTCTGCGACAACATCGGCGGGCGTTCGTTCTGCGCACTCGGCGACGCCGCGGTCAGCCCGATCCAGAGCGGTATCAAGTACTTCCGTGACGAGTTCCTCGCGCTGTGCGAGTCGAACAGGCCCGAGGCGGCGGGGGCGGCCGAGTCCCCCGAACCGGCGCAGGGCAGTGATTCCCAGGCCGCGCAACCGGTTGGAGCACAGGCATGACCGTGGCACCGGAGAAGTCCGATGTGGACGTGCCGGAGGGGTACGTCAAGCTCACCATCGACGGCGAGGAGGTCGTCGCACCGCAGGGCGAGCTGCTGATCCGCACCGCCGAACGACTCGGCACGGTGATCCCGCGGTTCTGCGACCACCCGCTGCTCGACCCGGCCGGCGCGTGCCGGCAGTGCCTGGTCGAGGTGGAGATGAACGGCCGTCCGATGCCGAAGCCGCAGGCCTCGTGCACGATGACGGTCGCCGACGGCATGGTCGTCAAGACGCAGGTGACCTCGGAGGTCGCGGACAAGGCGCAGCAGGGCGTGATGGAGCTGCTGCTCATCAACCACCCGCTGGACTGCCCGATCTGCGACAAGGGCGGGGAATGCCCGCTGCAGAACCAGGCGATGGCCCACGGCCGGGCCGATTCGCGCTTCGTCGACAAGAAGCGCACGTTCCCGAAGCCGTTGCCGATCTCGTCGCAGGTGCTGCTCGACCGTGAGCGTTGCGTGCTGTGCCAGCGGTGCACGCGGTTCTCCGACCAGATCGCGGGGGATCCGTTCATCGACCTGCTCGAACGGGGTGCGCATCAGCAGATCGGCACCGCCGAGACGGCCGACGTGCTCGACGCGGCGTCGCACACCTCGAGCGGGCAGCCGTTCCAGTCGTACTTCTCGGGCAACACCATCCAGATCTGTCCGGTCGGCGCGCTGACCAGTGCCCAGTACCGGTTCCGTTCGCGGCCGTTCGACCTGGTGTCGACGCCGAGCGTGTGCGAGCACTGCTCGTCGGGCTGTGCGGAGCGGACCGACTTCCGGCGCGGCAAGGTCATGCGCAAGCTCGCTGGTGAGGACCCGGACGTCAACGAGGAGTGGATCTGCGACAAGGGCAGGTTCGCTTTCCGTTACGCCAACGCCGAGCAGCGCATCCGCAGGCCGCTGGTGCGCAGCGCCGAGACCGGTGAGCTGGAGGAGGTCTCGTGGACCGAGGCGCTCCGGGCCGCGGCCGCCGGGCTGACGAAGGCGCGTGACGGCAAGGGCGTCGGGGTGTTGCCCGGTGGCCGCGTGACGATCGAGGACGCTTACGCGTACAGCAAGTTCGCCAGGGTGGCACTGCGCACGCACGACGTCGACCACCGCGCGCGGGCCCACTCGGCGGAGGAGCTGGACTTCCTGGCCTCCCGGGTCGCCCGTGACGGAGGTCCGGCGGGCGGCGGCGTGACGTTCGCCGACCTGGAGTCGGCGCCGGTCGCGCTGTGCGTCGCGTTCGAACCCGAGGAGGAGGCGCCGGCCGTCTTTCTGCGGCTCCGCAAGGGAGCTCGTACGGGCGACATCAAGGTGGTCCACATCGGACAGTGGTCGTCGCCGGCCGTGGAGAAGACCTTCGGCGAACTCCTCGCGTGCCCGCCCGGCGGCGAGGCGGACGCCGTCGAGGGCATCGCCCAGCACGCCCCCGACCTCGACGAGGCACTGTGTTCCGCCGGTGCGGTCGTGCTGGTCGGCGAGCGGGCAGCCGAGGTGCCTGGCTTGCCTACAGCGCTGCACCGGCTGGCCGAACGCACCGGTGCGCGCCTCGCGTGGATCCCGCGCAGGGCGGGCGAACGCGGCGCCGTCGAGGCCGGCACGCTCCCCACGCTGCTGCCGGGTGGGCGGCCCGTTGCCGACGCCGACGCCCGCGCCGAGGTGGAACGTCACTGGGGCCTCGAGGCCGGGACCCTGTCGGCGGAGCCGGGACGTGACGTGACGGGCATGCTGAACGCGATCGTCACCCGCGACCTGGACGGACTTCTCGTCGGCGGCGTCGACCTCGACGACCTGCCCGACCCGGCACTCGCCCGCAAGGCGTTCGACGCGGCCGGGTTCGTCGTGTCACTGGAGCTGCTGCCGAGCACCGTCACGCCGTACGCCGACGTGGTGCTGCCGATCGCTCCGGTGGACGAGAAGGGCGGCACGTTCGTCAACTGGGAGGGTCGCCGCAGGCCGTTCACCGTGACGCTCGACGGCACCGGTGCGCTGCCGGACTGCCGGGTGCTCGACACTCTCGGCGTCGAGATGGACACGGACCTGTTCACCCAGACGCCCGACGCCGCACTCGGCGACCTCGACCGGCTGCCGGCGTCGAGCGTGCGGGCGGCGGCACCGGACCACCCGTCCGTCGCACCGCCGACGCCCGGGCCGGGGCAGGCGCTGTTGGCGACGTGGCGGCAGCTCATCGACGACGGATCGCTGCAGATCGACGAGCCCGCGCTCGCCGGCACCGCGCGACGCGTCGTCGCCCGCATGTCGCAGGCCACCGCCGACGGGCTCGGCGACCACGTGACGGTGTCGACCGACCGCGGGTCGGTGACGCTGCCCGTCGAGGTCACGGACCTGCCGGACGGCGTCGTGTGGTTGCCGGGGAACTCGCCGGGTTCGAAACTCCGCGCGACGCTCGGTGCCGGGCACGGTGCGGTCGTCGACATCGCCGGGGGTGACCGGTGATGACCCCGTTTCTCGCGCAGGCTGCCACCGAACCGATCAACCGGGCCGAGCTGCTCGCCGACGACCCGCTGTGGCTGATCCTGCTGAAGGCCGTCGTGGTCATGCTGATCGGCCCGATATTCACGGTCGCGCTGATCGTCGGCGAACGGAAGATCGTCGGCCGCATGCAGAACCGTCCCGGCCCGAACCGGGTGGGCCCGTTCGGCCTGCTGCAGTCACTCGCCGACGCGATCAAGCTGCCGTTCAAGGAACAGGTCATCCCCGACACGGCCGACCGGAAGATCTACTTCCTGGCGCCGGTGATCGCGGTTGTTCCCGCGCTGATCGGCCTCGCCGCGATCCCGTTCGGCGGCGAGGTGACGATCTTCGGTGAACCCACCGTGCTGCAGCTGATCGAACTCCCGGTGAGCGTGCTGCTCGTACTGGCGGGTGCGTCGATCGGTGTGTACGGCATCGTGCTCGGCGGCTGGGCCTCCGGTTCGCCGTACCCGCTGCTCGGCGGGCTGCGGTCCGCGGCGCAGGTCATCTCGTACGAGATCGCGATGGGCCTGTCGATCATCGGCGTGGTGCTGTACTCGCAGTCGATGGCCACCAGCGGCATCGTCGCAGCACAGGCCGACGGCGGCTGGTACTTCTACCTGCTGCTGCCGAGCTTCGTCATCTACATGATCTCGATGGTCGGCGAGACGAACCGCGCCCCGTTCGACCTGCCCGAGGCCGAGTCCGAACTGGTCGGCGGGTTCCACACCGAGTACAGCTCGATGAAGTTCGCGATGTTCTTCCTCGCCGAGTACTCGAACATGGTGATCGTGTCGGCGTTCGCGACGACGCTGTTCCTCGGCGGCGGCATGTTCCCGTTCTTCGGCGCCGACGCCGCGATCAACCAGGGCTGGTGGCCCGTCCTGTGGTTCCTGGCGAAGATGTGCGTGGTCCTGTTCGGCTTCATCTGGCTGCGCGGCACCCTCCCGAGGTTCCGCTACGACCAGTTCATGAAGCTCGGCTGGAAGGTCCTCGTGCCCGCCGCGCTGGTGTGGCTGCTGCTGATCGCCACGGTCAGGGCGCTGCGCAACGCCGAGGGCGTCTCCACCGGCCAGATCCTGATCATCGGCGGTGTGGCGATCGTCGTGGTCGTGCTGCTGATGCTGCTCATCCCGGAGAAGGAGATCCCGGACGACGAGGCAGCGGTGACGACCACCGGCGGCGGGCACCCGGTGCCCCCGCTGGACCTGAAGGTCCCGGAGACCACGCCGCGCCAGAAGGCCCTCGAGGCCAAGCGCAGGTCCGAGGAGAAGCGGCAGGCGGAGTTGAGTCCGTCGACGGCGGGCTCGCCGGGTGCGCCCGGCGCAGGCTCGAAGGAAGGAGAGTCCCATGGGGATCTTTGATCCGGTCAAGGGATTCGGCGTCACCTTCGGGATGATGTTCAAGAAGGTGGCCACGGAGGAGTACCCGGAGATCGGCGCGCCCGCCGCCCCGCGGTACCACGGCAGGCACCAGCTGAACCGTCATCCCGACGGGCTCGAGAAGTGTGTCGGCTGCGAGCTGTGTGCGTGGGCGTGCCCCGCCGACGCGATCTTCGTCGAGGGTGGCGACAACACCGAGGAAGCGCGGTACTCGCCCGGTGAACGCTACGGCGCGGACTACCAGATCAACTATCTGCGCTGCATCGGCTGCGGACTGTGCGTCGAGGCATGCCCCACGCGGTCCCTCACGATGATCAACTTCTACGAGCTGGCCGACGACAACCGGCAGGACCTCATCTGGACCAAGGAGGACCTGCTCGCCCCGCTGCTGCCCGGCATGGAGCAGCCGCCGCACCCGATGCGACTCGGTGACGACGAGCAGGACTACTACGTCAACGGCCCGGAACTCGCCCGCGGCCGCGGTGTTCCGGAACACGAGACGGTCGAGACCGACACCGAGGAGGCGGTCCGATGAGGGCGGAGACACCGCTGGTGCTGGCTCAGGCCGGGGCCGACGCGACGGTGTCCACCGGCGAGGCCGTCGCGTTCTGGGTGCTCGGCCCGATCGCGGTGGCCGGTGCGCTCTGCATGATCTTCGCGCGCAACGCGGTGCACTCGGCGTTGTGGCTCGTGATGACGATGCTGTCGCTGGGGATGCTCTACATACTCCAGCAGGCGCCGTTCCTCGGCTTCACGCAGATCATCGTCTACACCGGCGCGATCATGATGCTGTTCCTGTTCGTGCTGATGATGGTCGGCAGGGAGTCGTCGGACTCGGTGCTGGAGGTCCTGCGCGGCCAGCGGCTCATGGCGGCGGTGCTCGGCATCGGCATCGCGGGCGTGCTCGCGGGTGCGCTCACCCGCGCGTTGGCCGACGTGCCGCCCGCACCCGCGATGAACCCGTGGACCCCGGAGGGCGGCGGCGCCGGCGGGCTCGCCCGCGTGATCTTCCAGGACTACCTGTTCCCGTTCGAGCTGACCTCGGCGCTGCTGATCACCGCGGCCGTCGGCGCGATGGTCCTCGCGTTCACCGACCGGCATTCCAAGCAGGGCAGGCGCAGCCAGCGCGAGCTCGTCGCGGCGCGGTTCCGTGGCGAGTACGAACGTCCCTCGCCGAAGCCCGGCCCCGGCGTGTACGCGACGTCCAACTCCGTCGCCACGCCCGCGCTGCTGCCGGACGGCTCGATCGCGCCGGAGTCGCTGTCCGACCTCATCGAATCGACGCCGACGGCGCAGCTGCAGGCCCACCGCAAGCAGCTCGAGAGCCGCGCGGCGGGACCGGACACGCACGCGCTCGCCGGCCCCGAGGACGGCGCCGGTGACGGCGAAGCCGCCGGTGGTACGGCGACGGCCACGGAGGACGCGGTGACGGCCACGGAGGACAAGGCATGACCCCGACGTACTACCTGCTGCTGTCGGCGCTGCTGTTCAGCATCGGCGCGGTCGGCGTGCTGGTGCGGCGCAACGCGATCGTCGTGTTCATGTGCATCGAGCTGATGCTCAACGCCGTGAACCTCTCGCTCGTCACGTTCGCGCGCATCAACGCCGACATCGACGGACAGGTCATGGCGTTCTTCGTGATGGTCGTGGCCGCAGCGGAGGTCGTGGTCGGACTGGCCATCATCATGGCGATCTTCCGCACGCGACGGTCCGCCTCCATCGACGACACCAACCTGCTCAAGTACTAGGGGCAAGGGGAAAAAACTGTGATCGCATCATCGTGGCTGCTGGTCGCGTTCCCGGCGCTCGGTGCGCTCGTGCTGCTGGTCGGCGGCAAGCGCACGAACTCGTGGGGCCACCTGCTCGGCTGTGCGACCGTCGCGGCGTCCTTCGTGTACGCGCTGGCGCTGTTCGCGTCGGAATCGCTGAGCCAGGCGGCCGACACGACGCTCTGGTCGTGGATCCCGGTCGAGGCGTTGCAGGTCGACTTCGGACTGCGGATCGACCCGCTGTCGATGACGTTCGTCCTGTTGATCACGGGCGTCGGCGCGCTGATCCACGTCTACTCGATCGGCTACATGTCCGACGACCGGGATCGCAGGCGCTTCTTCGCCTATCTGAACCTGTTCGTCGCCTCGATGCTGATCCTGGTGCTGGGCAACAGCTTCGTGATGCTGTACCTCGGCTGGGAGGGCGTCGGTCTCGCGTCGTACCTGCTGATCGGCTGGTACACGGACCGCCCCGCCGCGGCGACCGCGGCGAAGAAGGCGTTCCTGATGAACCGCGTCGGCGACGTCGGCCTCGCGATCGCGATCTTCCTGATGTTCAAGCACATCGGCAGCACCAGCTACGACGCGGTGTTCGCCGGCATCGGGGACGTCTCGCCGGGCGTGGTCACGGCGATCGCGCTGCTGCTGTTGCTGGGTGCGTGCGGTAAGTCCGGCCAGTTCCCGCTGCAGGCGTGGCTGCCGGATGCGATGGAGGGTCCGACGCCGGTGTCGGCCCTGATCCACGCCGCGACGATGGTCACCGCGGGCGTCTACCTCATCGCCCGTGGCGCTCCGATCTACAACCTGACCGAGGACGGCAGGCTGGTGGTCGCACTCGTCGGTGCGTTCACGTTGCTGCTCGGCTCGATCATCGGCTGCGCCTACGACGACATCAAGAAGGTGCTGGCCTACTCCACGGTGAGTCAGATCGGCTACATGATGCTCGCCGTCGGGCTCGGCCCGTTCGGCTACGCGCTCGCCATCGCGCACCTGCTGACGCACGGCTTCTTCAAGGCCGGGTTGTTCCTCGGCGCCGGGTCGGTCATGCACGCCATGAACGACGAGGTCGACATGCGTAAGTTCGGCGGGCTGGCGAAGAAGCTGCCGATCACCGCGGTGACGTTCGGCCTCGGCTACCTGGCGATCATCGGATTCCCGTTCCTGTCGGGCTTTTTCACCAAGGACGCCATCATCGAGGCGGCGTTCGGCCAGGAAGGCTGGCGCGGCTGGGTGCTGGGCGGTTCGGCGCTGCTGGCCGCGGGCATCACGGGCTTCTACATGACGCGCCTGATGCTGCTGACGTTCTTCGGCAAGGAGCGCTGGCGGGAGACGACGTCGGCCGACGGCCGCGAGTTCCATCCGCACGAATCTCCGCCGACGATGACGGCACCGATGATCGTGTTGTCGATCGGTTCGGTCGCCGCGGGTGGGCTGCTCATCGGCGGGGACACGCTCGCCGAGTTCCTCAGCCCGTCGGTCGGGGCGTTGCAGGAAAGCCACCACGGCGTGCTGCCGCACGCGCTGATCCCGTGGTTGACGGTTCTCGTGTCGGCGCTCGGTGTGCTCGGGGCGTGGGCGCTGTTCGGTCGTCGTGAGACGCCGGTGCAGCGGCCGGAGCGGGTGTCGTGGCCGGTGCGCGCCGCGCGCAAGGACCTGTACGGCAACGCGCTCAACGAGGCGCTCGTCGCGACGCCGGGCATGTGGCTCACGCGGTCCGCGGTGTTCCTCGACAACCGGGGCGTCGACGGCGCCGTCAACGGGCTCGCCGCGGCGTTCGGCGGCGGCTCCGGACGGCTGCGCCGGATGCAGACCGGTTTCGTCCGCTCGTACGCATTGTCGATGCTCGGCGGCTCGTTCCTGATCGTCGGCGCACTGTTGTTGGTGAGGTTCGGATGACCTGGCTGCTCGCACTGATCCTGCTGCCACTGCTCGGTGCGGTGGCCGTGGCCTTCCTGCGCCGCGACGACCGGCTGGCCATGATCACCGCCTTCGCGGTGTCCATTGTGGAGCTCGTGCTGATCCTGCCGTTGTGGCTGAGCTACGACCCGGGCGGCGAACGGCTCCAGCAGGTGTCGTCGCTCGAGTGGATCCCCGCGTTCGGGGTGCACATCTCCTTCGGTATCGACGGCATCGCACTGCTGATGATCGCCGTGATCGCCCTGCTGGTGCCGGTCGTGATCGCGCTGCTGCGGTCGACCGACAAACTGCCGGAGGGCAAGGACGTCGGCGGACTGCTGTCGCTGATCCTGCTGCAGCAGGCGCTGACGATCGCCGTGTTCGCGGCGACGGACGTGTTCCTGTTCTACGTGCTGTTCGAGATCATGCTCATCCCGATGTACTTCCTCATCGGCGGCTACGGCGGGCCGAGGCGGCAGTACGCGGCGGTGAAGTTCTTCCTCTACTCCTTCCTCGGCGGACTGATCATGCTGGCGTCGGCGATCGGCGCCTACTCACTGGCCGCCGACGAACTCGGCGAGGGCACGTTCGACTGGGCCACGCTGGCGGGAGTCGTCAGCGAGGCGCCGCTCGAGACGCAGATCTGGCTGTTCCTCGGCTTCTTCCTGGCGTTCGCGATCAAGGCGCCGCTGGTGCCGTTCCACACCTGGCTGCCCGACGCGGCGAGCCAGGCACCGGTGGGCGTGACGGTGCTGCTCGTCGGCGTGCTCGACAAGGTCGGCACGTTCGGCTTCCTGCGCTACAGCCTGCCGATGACACCCGACGCGAGCGCCGAACTCGCCCCGGTCGTGCTCGTGCTCGCGGTCGTCGGCGTGATCTACGGTTCGATGCTCGCCGCGGGGCAGACCGACATGCGGCGCTTCGTGGCGTACGTGTCGATCGCCCACTTCGGATTCATCGCGCTCGGCATCTTCGCCTTCACCCAGCAGGCCGTGGCCGGGTCGGCGACGTACATGCTCAACCACAGTCTCGCCACGGGCATGCTGATTCTGGTGCTCGGCATCGTCGCGGGCCGCGGCGGCGACACCCGGATCGACGCCTACGGCGGGATGGCCAAGGTGACGCCGGTACTGGCGGCGATGCTGCTGATCGCGGGCCTTTCGGCGTTGTCGCTGCCCGGCACGAACTCGTTCATCAGCGAGTTCCTCGTGCTGCTGGGGGCGTTCGACACCCGGCCGGCGTACGCGGTCGTCGCCACGGTCGGCATGGTGCTGGCCGCGGCCTACGTGCTGTGGCTCTATCAGCGGATCATGACCGGCCCCGTGCGCGGCGACGCGATGCTCGCGGCAGCGCCCGGCCCCGGCACGGTGCAGGCCCCGGAGGCGGGCGCCCGCAAGACGATCCGCGACCTGGGCGGACGGGAGATCGCGGCGCTCGCGCCGCTCGTGGTGCTGATCATCGGGCTCGGCTTCTACCCGAAACCCGTGCTGGACACCGTCAACCCGTCGGTCGAACAGACCATCACCGCGGTGCAGGAAAGGTAACCGGCCATCGTGAATCCGTTTCTCGCGCAGCAACTGCAGCCCGTCGAAGCCCCGGGGATCGACTGGGGCGCGATCCTGCCCATGGTGATCGTGTTCGGCGCCGCGTGCGTCGGGGTGCTGATCGAGGCGTTCGTGCCGAAGCACCAGCGCTGGTCCGGACAGGTCGTGCTGACGCTCGGTTCGATCGCCGCGGCGGGGATCGCGCTCGGCGCGTACGTGAGCGCACGACCCGAGCACGGCGTGGTCACGATGGGGAGCACGCTGTCGATCGACACGCCCGCGCTGTTCCTGTGGGGCACGCTGCTCGCACTGAGTGTCGCGGCGGTGCTGATGATCGCCGACCGGTCGGTCGAGCCGGGCGGTTCGTTCGTCGCGCAGGCCGGCATCGCGCCCGGCACGGTGCAGGACCGCGCACAGGTGCAGTCCACCGGTATGCAGACCGAGGTGTTCCCGCTCGCGCTGTTCGCACTCGGCGGCATGATGGCGTTCACCGCGGCCAACGACCTGCTGACGATGTTCATCGCCCTCGAGGTGCTGAGCCTGCCGCTGTACCTGATGTGCGGGCTGGCCCGCAGGCGGCGGCTGCTGTCGCAGGAAGCGGCGGTCAAGTACTTCTTGCTCGGGGCGTTCGCCAGCGCCTTCTTCCTGTACGGCCTCGCGATGCTGTACGGCTACGCCGGCTCGGTGAAGCTCGCCGACATCGCCACCGCGTCCGCGGGCACCGACCGCTCGGACACGCTGCTGTTCGCCGGTCTCGGCCTGCTGATGGTCGGCCTGCTGTTCAAGGGCTCGGTCGGCCCGTTCCACACCTGGACGCCCGACGTCTACCAGGGCGCGCCGACGCCGGTGACGGGCTTCATGGCGGCGTGCACGAAGGTCGCCGCGTTCGGCGGGATCCTGCGGGTGCTGACCGTGGCGTTCGAGGCGACCAGCTGGGAGTGGCGTGGCGTGCTGTGGGCCGTCGCGATCATCTCGATGGCCATCGGTGCCGTGCTGGGCCTGACGCAGACCGATCTGAAGCGGATGATCGCCTACTCGTCGATCGCGCACGCCGGGTTCCTGCTCATCGGCACGATGGCGCTGACCGAGGAGGGCCTGTCCGGCACGCTGTTCTACCTGCTCGCCTACGGGTTCACCACGCTCGCCGCGTTCGGTGTGATCTCGCTGGTGCGGGACTCCTCCGGCGAGGCGACGCACCTGTCGGCGTGGGCAGGCCTGGCGAAGCGGTCGCCACTGCTGGCAGGCGTGTTCACGTTCCTGCTGCTCGCGCTGGCCGGTATTCCGTTGACCAGCGGGTTCGTCGGCAAGTTCGTCGTGTTCTCGGCGGCGCTGTCCGACGGCATGGCCCCGCTGGTGGTGATCGCGCTCGTCTTCAGTGCAGTGGCGGCGTTCTTCTACCTTCGGGTCGTCGTGCTCATGTACTTCTCCGAGCCTGCGTCCGACGGGCCGACGGTCAGCGTGCCGGGTGCGTTCACCACGGCGTCGATCGCGCTGGGCGTGATCATCACGCTGCTGCTGGGCGTGCTGCCGACGTTCGCTCTGGACTGGGCGGGAGCAGGTGGTTTCGCGCTCGGCGGGTGACCGCGGCGCGCCGGTGATGCGGGCGGTGTCGACGGTCACGTCTGAGCAGGGCTGATGCGTGATCGCCCGGTGAGGACTTGCCAGTAGGCTGGGGCCGGTTTTGACCGGACGCCCGACCCGGCGCCCGGAGGAGAACCGGCCGTGGAACCCAGTGCCGAGAGGGCGGAGCGAGCAGTGTCAGTGCGTGACGGCGCCATCGAGGAACTGCGCGCCTCAGTCGGGCTGCAGATCGACGACGAAGCGCTGCTGACCGACCTCGCGGGCGGTCTGGGCGCGGTGGAGCAGCTGCTGCGGGAGGTCGTCCGCAGCGACGTCGCAGCGGTCAACGAGGCAGCCCGGCACCTGGTGGAAGCCGGGGGCAAACGTTTTCGTCCACTGTTCACGCTGCTGGCGGGACAGTTCGGCACGGCAGGTGAGGATGCGCGCGAGGGCGTGGTCACCGCCGCCGCGGCCGTCGAGCTCGTCCACCTGGCGACGCTGTACCACGACGACGTCATGGACGAGGCGACGATGCGCCGCGGTGCGGAGAGCGTCAACGCCCGCTGGGACAACACGGTCGCGATCCTCACCGGCGACTTCCTGTTCGCGCACGCCTCCCGGCTGGTCGCCGACCTGGGCACCGACGCGGCGCGCATCATCGCCGAGACGTTCGGCGAGCTGGTCACGGGCCAGATGCGCGAAACGGTCGGCCCCGGCGAGGGCGAGGACCCGATCGAGCACTACCTGACCGTGATCGGGCAGAAGACGGGGTCGCTGATCGCCACGTCGGGCCGGTTCGGCGGCATGCTGTCGGACGCGTCGGCGGAGCACATCGAGGCGCTGCGGCGGTTCGGCGACCTCATCGGCACGGCGTTCCAGATCTCGGACGACATCATCGACATCGACTCGCCGTCGGCCGAGTCGGGGAAGTCGCAGGGCACGGACCTGCGTGAAGGTGTGAAGACGCTGCCGATGCTCTACGAACTCGCCGAGGACCGGCCCGATCCGCGGCTCACGGAGCTGCTCAGCGGCCCGATCACCGACGACGCCGAGGTCGGCGAGGCGTTGACACTGTTGCGTTCATCGCGTGGCCTGGAACGCGCACGCACCACTCTTTCAGGCTACGCTCAGCGCGCGAGGACGGAGCTGGAGGCATTGCCGCCGACTCCGGCGCGGGATGCCTGCGAATCGGTCGCCGATTACCTCGTCGCACGCACCCACTGAGGGAGGACACCGCACCAATGTCCATTTTCGGGCAGGTCTGGGTGTTCAGCGCGATCGCTTTCGTGCTGGGCGCCTTCCTGGCCTGGGTTTTCCTGGTTCGGCCCGCGCGTAAGCAGATCAGGAGCCTCGAGGAGAGACTCGTGGCCCGCGAGGCCGACCTCCGCCGAATCTCCGAACCCGCGCTCGGCGCGGCCGGTACGGCGCAGACGCGGACAGAGCGCAGTGATCCGTTCAGCGACGCCGACGAAGCCCTGGCCGGCACCGGTGGATACGGGGGCGGCCCGGATGTGGACGTGCCCGGTGAGCCGGAGCCCGAGACGTCGTGGCTCGAACGTGACAGCCTCGGCGGCGCCTACGCGGGCGGCGGTTATGCCGGTGGCGGTTACGGGGACCAGGCCGACGACTTCGACCTGGCCGACCGGCCGGACGACCTGGAGATCCCCGGTGATTCCGGCGACCGGCACGCCCACGACGCCGGATACTCCGACACGTACCGTGCCTTCGCCGGCGACGACCGGTACGACGATGCCGGGTACGACGATGCCGGGTACGACGACCGTGGCGGTTCGGGTGAGCCGGACGGCGCCGACGACGTGGACGCCGCCCTCCGTCGCGTCGCCGAGCGCGACACCCACGACGGTTACGGCCACGACGGTTACGGCTATGGCGGTTACGGCTATGACGGCGAGAACCGTGACGACGAGGACCGTGACGACGAGGGCCGGTTCGGCGAAGGGTACGACGACCGGACGCAGTACATGGCCGTCGACCGGGGTGCCGCCGATGACGCGCCGGTCTCGTCGGTCCTCGACCCGGACGAGATGCGCAGCGTCCCCGGCGACGCCGGTGCCGATGCGGCCGAGTCCGAGTCGACTGGGCTGATCGGCCCGGACGACCGGTCCGGCACGGGTGAGGCCGACGACGCGCGTGCGTCCGAGGCGAACGAGACGGGCCCCGCGACGGCCGACGACCCCGGGACGGGCCCGACCGGCACGTCCGCGGCGGCGGACCCCGCGCTGCACCTCGGCGCGCCGTTCCGGCCCGTCACATCGTTCGATGCGACCACCGAGCTTCCCGTCGGTGCTTTTCAGGACCGCGAACTCCAGGACAGTGGCCTCCAGGGCGGTGGCCTCCAGGGCGGTGGCCTCCAGAGCGGTGGCGTCGACGACACCACGGGCGCCGGCCGGCAGGACCCGGCCGCGGGGGATCGGGACCGCGGTTCCGACGAGAGCGACTCCGGACCGGCGACGGGCCGGTCCGAACGGCCGGGAAGCCTGTTCGAACCGACCCCGGCCGGCGGCACCGGTGGCGCGGACGCCCCCGACGCCGGTGTCTCCGGAGCAACAGCCCCGGCTTCCGGCCACGTCGATGCCGATGACACGGCCGCGGCGGGCACTGTGGAGTCTGCGGCGGGCGCTGCGGAGTCTGCGGCGGGCACTGTGGAGCCGGCGGCGGGCACTGTGGAGCCGGCGGCTGGAGTTGCGGAGCCGGCGGCAAGCACGGCGGACCCCGTGGCCGGAGCCGCGGAGTCGGTGGCTGGAGCCGCGGCGTCGAACGGGTCGGCGGCTGACCCCGAGGATCCGCCCGCGTACGCGTTCGGCGGACCGGGTGCGGGTCCCGACGAGGACCCGGCCGAGTCCACGAATGTGCTGCCGAAGCGCACGCCGCGGCAGCGACCGCCGGGCGGGTTCGACGCACCGAAGCCCATCCAGCCGTCGATGCGGGCGATCACCCGCAGGGAGCCGGACACGGGTGCGCAGCAGAGCGGTTCGCTGTTCGAACCGACCTCGCCGGGGGACTCGGCCTCGTCCGAGCCGGCAGCCGAACCCGCCACCGACGTGGCATCCCAGACCGGACAGGCACCGCCCGAATCGCAGCAGCTGACGAAGTTCGTCACGCCGAGCGGGCAGGTGCCCACCGGTGACGAGGCGGTGTCCGGGCAGCTCACCTCCGACGAGGCAGGCGCGCACGAGGCAGGCGCAGGCCAGGCCGGTGCGGTTCAGGGCTCCGTGTCCGCCGAGGGCGCGGACACGGGAGGAGCCGACGGAGCGGACGCCGAGGCGAGGCCGGGTCCGTTCGGCCCGGGCTCGGCGATGCCGTTGCCCGGCGGTGGCAGCCCGTCGCCGGAGTTCACGGTGAAGGCGAGCGTCACGGCGCTGCGGTATGTCACGGACGCCTCGCCGCAGTACCCGCGCATGGTCGCCGAGGTCTGGTTCCGCAGCCCCGCAGACGCCGAACGCGTCGGCTTCCGCCCGCTCACCTGACGACGGTCACGCGCGGGGCGAACGCAACCGCGAGGCGCCGGTCCACTGCCACGAGCCGTCGCCGGTTCCGCTGTGACCCGGAACCGGCGACGGCGTCGGCGCGGAAAGGCTCGAGCGTCTGCTGATCCAGGGCCAGGCGGAGCGGCTTTCGAAAGGGGGCTGCCGGACACGTTCCGGCGGCCCCCTTCGTCGTATCGGCCTCGTCGCGCGGGAGCATGCGTCCGCGCTGTTTCCGCCCGCGTGGCTATGGGTACGACAGGCTCGCGTGCCATCGAGGAGTACTTCGGCGAGGAGGTCGACAAACGGATCGACTATGCCCTGAGCCGCACCGCGGGTATCCGGAATGGTGGAGCCGAGCGCACTCCGATCCAGACGCCGTCCCCGTCCGCCGCCGCAGAAGCCGTGCGGAAGGCGCGCGCAGAGGCGGATCCGGAGACGGAACCGACGACCACGCCGAACCGCACCGAGAGACGGCCAGGCGCCGTGTGCACAGGTCGGACGTCCCGATCGTCAGGAGGAGACATGAGCACCAGCCCCGAGGACTCGCCCCCGCCGCAGCAGCAGGACCCGCCCGGCGGCAGCGGTGGGCTGGACCCGCAGCCGCGGGACGAGATGCGTGACTGGACCGGCCGTGGCCTGCTCACCGGGAAGGTCGCGCTGGTCACCGGCGGTGACTCCGGGATCGGCCGAGCCGTCTGCGCGGCCTTCGCCAAGGAGGGTGCCGACGTGGCGCTGGCGTACCTGTCCGAGGACGGCGATGCCGAACACACGGCGTCACTCGTGCGGGAGCAGGGGTGCCGTTGCCTGACGTTGCGCGGCGACCTCGGCGACGCTCACCACTGCGTGGACGTCGTCGAGCGCACTGTCGGCGAACTCGGCTGGCTCGACGTCGTGGTGAACAACGTGGCCACGCAGGAGCCCTTCGACCGGCCGGACGACATCGGCGACGAGCAGTGGTTGCGCACTTTCGAGGTGAACATCCACAGCTTCTTCCGGGTCACCAAGGCGGCGCTGCCGCACCTCGGCTCCGGGTCGGCGATCATCAACACGGGTTCGGTGAACGGCCTGCGCGGCAACAAGAAGCTCATCGACTACTCGGCCACCAAGGGGGCGGTGCAGTCGTTGACGTATTCGCTTGCCCAGTCCTTGATGGACCGCGGCATCCGGGTCAACTGCGTCGCACCGGGTCCGGTGTGGACGCCCCTGATCCCGGCCACGATGCCGGAGGAGAAGGTGGAGAACTTCGGCGAGCAGGCGCCGATGGGACGGGCCGCGGACCCGGACGAGATCGCACCCTCGTACGTGTTCTTCGCCGCGAACCAGCTGTCGTCGTACTACACGGGCGAAGTGCTGGCCCCGGTCGGTGGCGAGACCATGCCCGGCTAGGACCGGGCCTCGCCGCCGGGGTTCGCTTCGGCCTCGGCGTTCGCCCGCTCCGAGCGCAGATCCGGCAGTTCGGGGGAGGCCGTGTCCAGCGGCACGGTTCCGGAGCGGACCAACCCGAGTTGCACGCGAGGCCGGGTCGCGACCGCGTCCAGAGCCCAGTCGATGGCGACCCGCAGCCGATTGGTCGGCATGGCCGCCAGGTGATACCCGCGCGTGACCGTCTTGGCAGGCAGCCCGGAGAGCGGTATGTGCAACGGGTTCGCGGCGGCCTTGCCGGCACCGAGGTCCACGACGAAACCGAGGTCGCGGTGCCGGTAGGCGGCGAACGTTCCGTGTCCCAGCGAGGCGAGGACGTTGCGGGCGGCCAGCTTTCCCTGCCGGACGGCGTGCTGGGCGGTCATCGGGGTGAGTCGTTCCGGGTGGTGGGGATCGGTGACCGCGGCGGCGTCGCCGCACGCGAACACATGAGGGTAGGAGGGCACCGACAGGTGTTTGTCGACCACGAGCCTGCCCTGCTGGGTTTCCAGGCCGAGGGATTCCACGAGCGGATCGGGACGGACGCCGACGCACCAGACCAGCGACCGTGTGCGGACGAACTGATCGTTGCTGAGCGTGACGCCTTCCTCCGTGCTCTCGGTGATCGACGTTTCCGTCAGGATCTCGACTCCCCGCTCCCGGAGGACATCGTCCGCCGTGCGTGACAGCCGCCGGTCGAGCTCGGGCAGTACGCGCGGCGCGAGGTCCAGTAGCTTCCAGCGCATCGGCTGATCGCGCAGTTCCGGGTGTCGCGCGGCCAACGTCTCGGTGAACGACGGGCCCTGCGCGGCGACCTCGGTTCCGGTGTAGCCGGCGCCGACCACGACGAAGGTGCAGCGAGCGTCGCGCTCCTGCGGGTCGTCGGTCATGGCCGCCAGTTCGATCTGCCGCGTCACGTGGTCTCGGAAGTACAGCGCCTCGGGGATGCCCCGGAAGCCGTGCCCGTGCTTGGCCACTCCCGGGATGGGCAGCAGCTTGTTGACACTGCCGGCGGCCAGCACCAGCCGGTCGAAGGACAACGAGTCCGCGTTGCCCTCGGGGTCGTCGTAGGACAGTTCCTGCCGATCCGGGTCGATCGTGGTGACGTTCCCGAGGACCAGTCGCACGTTCGGCAGCGTTCCCGGCAGCGAGATCGTGATCGAGCGCGGGTCGACGATCCCCGATCCCACCTCAGGCAGGAGCGGAACGTACAGGAAGTAGTCGGTGGGGTTGACGAGAACGATCTCGATCTCGTCGTGATCCACATTCTTCGTCAGGTGCTGCGCAGCGTGATAGCCCGCGAATCCGCCACCGACGATCACCACTCGGGTTCGTGCCATCGGCGCCCCTTCGACGAGTCAGTGTGCGGCCCGAGTCCTTCCCGGTCCGCACTTCGGCGAAACCGGCTCTACGCGGGCGGCGTGCTCGACGACGGGACAGCCGAGGGCCCCGTCGGCCGGTATCGGCCGACGGGGCCCTCGCCCGTGTCCGTGACGCTATTCGACCGTCCAGGTGTCCTTGCCCGTGAGCAGGGCCTGCAGGTCGCCCGGCTTGGCTTCCTGCGCCTGCCGCACCTGGGCGCGGGCCTGGTCGTCGTAGGTCTCGCGGTCGACCTGGCGGAAAATGCCGGTCGGGATGTGGTTGAGGTGCTGGTCGCCGAGGCGGGACAGCGCGAACCCGTACGCCGTGTCGTCGATCGACGGGTCGTGCACGACGAGGTTGTCCTCACCGATGTCGGCGACCTTGCCGACGTCGAGGCCGCCGTACCCGGTGGTGGTGACGCCGAACTCGCCCTCGGGGCCGAACCGGATCGGCTCACCCGGGGTGAGCGGGATGAGTCGCTGTGCGGCCTCGCCGGGGTCCTTCAGCATGTCGAACGCGCCGTCGTTGAAGATCGGGCAGTTCTGGTAGATCTCCACGACCGCGCTGCCGCGGTGCTGCGCGGCGGCGGTGAGCACCTCGGTGAGGCCCTTCTTGTCCGAATCCATCGCGCGGCCCACGAACGTGGCCTCGGCACCCAGCGCGAGCGAGACGGGGTTGAACGGCGTGTCCACCGATCCCATCGGGGTCGACTTGGTGACCTTGCCCGGCTCGGAGGTCGGCGAGTACTGGCCCTTCGTCAGACCGTAGATCCGGTTGTTGAACAGCAGGATCTTCAGGTTGACGTTGCGGCGCAGTGCGTGGATGAGGTGGTTGCCGCCGATGGAGAGGGCGTCGCCGTCGCCGGTGACGACCCACACCGACAGGTCCGGCCGGGTCGTGGCCAGGCCGGTCGCGATCGACGGCGCGCGGCCGTGGATCGAGTGCATGCCGTAGGTGTTCATGTAGTACGGGAACCGGCTCGAGCAGCCGATCCCGGAGATGAACACGATGTTCTCGCGCTTGAGGCCCAGCGTCGGCAGGAACGACTGGATGGTGTTGAGCACGATGTAGTCACCGCACCCCGGGCACCAGCGCACTTCCTGGTCGGACTTGTACTCCTTGGCCTTCTGCGGCTCGTCGGTCGTGGGGACCAGATCGAGTCCGCCCATGCTGGGCAGGCCCAGGTCGGTGGCGGTCATACTGCGGTGACCTCCCTGATGATGTCGGTGAAGACGCCTTCGAGTTCTTCGGCCTTGAAGGGCAGCCCGGCGACCTTGTTGTAGGACTGGATGTCGGTCAGGTATTTGGCGCGCAGCAGCATCGACAGCTGGCCGAGGTTCATCTCGGGTACGACCACGTGGTCGTACGAGGCGAGCACCTCGCCGAGGTTGGCCGGCAGCGGGTTGAGGTGGCGCAGGTGGGCCTGGGCGATCGGCATGCCCTTGGCCCGTACCCGCCGCGCCGCGGCGCCGATCGGCCCGTAGGTCGAACCCCAGCCGAGCACCAGCACGCGCGCGTTGCCGTTGGGATCGTCGACCTCGAGGTCGGGCACCTCGATGCCGTCGACCTTCGCCTGGCGCAGCCGCACCATCTTGTCGTGGTTGTCGGGGTCGTAGGAGATGTTGCCCTTGCCCTCGGCCTTCTCCAGACCGCCGATGCGGTGCTGCAGCCCCGCCGTGCCGGGCAGCGCCCACTCGCGGGCCAGGGTCTCCGGGTCGCGCTGGTACGGCCAGTGTTCGCCGGAACCGTCGGGCGCGTTGGGCTCGGACGCGAACGTCACCGACAGGTCGGGCAGCGTCGACACGTCCGGGATCAGCCACGGCTCGGAGCCGTTGGCGATCGCGCCGTCGGAGAGCAGCAGCACCGGCGTGCGGTAGGTCAGCGCGATGCGGGTCGCTTCGAGGGCGATGTCGAAGCAGTCGGCAGGGGTGGCCGGGGCGATGATCGGTACCGGGCACTCACCGTTGCGGCCGAAGTAGGCCTGCAGCAGGTCGGCCTGTTCGGTCTTGGTCGGCAGTCCGGTCGACGGGCCGCCGCGCTGCACGTCGATGACCACCAGCGGCAGCTCGGTCATCACGCCGAGCCCGATCGTCTCGGCCTTCAGCGCGATCCCGGGACCGGACGTCGAGGTGACGCCTAGCGCTCCGCCGTAGGCGGCGCCGAGGGCTGCTCCGATGCCGGCGATCTCGTCCTCGGCCTGGAACGTGGTGATGCCGAAGTTCTTGTGCTTGGACAGCTCGTGCAGCACGTCGGAGGCCGGCGTGATCGGGTACGTGCCCAACAGCACTGGCAGCTGGGACTGCTGCCCGGCCGCGACGATGCCGTAGGCCAGCGCCGTGTTGCCCGTGATCTGCCGGTAGGTGCCCTGCGGCAGCTTGGCGGGGGCGATCTCGAACGTCGTGCCGAACGCCTCGGTGGTCTCGCCGTAGTACCAGCCTGCGCGGAAGGCGAGCACGTTGGCCTCGGCGACCTCGGGCTTCTTGGCGAACTTCTCGCGCAGGAACGCCTCGGTGCCTTCGGTCGGCCGGTGGTACATCCACGACAGCAACCCGAGGGCGAACATGTTCTTGCAGCGCTCGGCGTCCTTCTTGCCGAGGCCGGTGTCGGCCAGCGCACCCTGGGTGAGGGTCGACATGGCGACCTCGTGCACCTCGAACGCCGACAGCGAGTCGTCCTCGAGCGGGTTCGACTCGTAGTCGACCTTGGCCAGGTTGCGCTTGCCGAACTCGTCGGTGTTGACGATGACGGTGCCGCCCTTGGGCACGTCGCCGATGTTGGCCTTGAGGGCCGCCGGGTTCATCGCCACGAGCACGTCGGGGCGGTCGCCGGGGGTGAGGATGTCGTAGTCGGCGAAGTGCACCTGGAAGCTCGAGACGCCGGGGATGGTGCCCTGGGGTGCGCGGATCTCCGCGGGGAAGTTCGGCAGCGTCGCGAGGTCGTTGCCGAACGCGGCGGCTTCCGACGTGAACCGGTCGCCGGTCAGCTGCATGCCGTCGCCGGAGTCGCCGGCGAACCGGATCACGACACGCTCGAGCCGGTTGACCTCTGTCGGTCGGGACGCCGAAAGCGCCTCGGTGCCGGCTGTTGCGCTGCCGTTCGCACTCGTGCTCATGGGCCAGGAAATCCCTCTCTGACGACTGGCGCGCCCAGCGCGCAATACTTCGAGATTACTTGTTGTTTTCAGGGCGAGCGGACGGGTGTGATTTGCCTTACCTATGGTGCACGAGTGATGACCCCCGGATTCCACGACCTGAGACGGGTGCCCGTGCGCGAAGCGCATGTTTCAGGGTAATCATTCGCCTGGATTTGGGGAACGCTCCAGCAATGTCGACAAGACGACGGTCGACACGGTGCGGTCGATGATCTCCAGGCCGCGGAGGCGCTCGAGTGCCGATTCGAGGTGGTGGATATCGGACGCGCGCAGGTGCACGATCGCGTCGGCAGCACCCGACACAGTGTAGGCGGCCACCACTTCGGGCAGCGGCTCCAGGTGGGAGCGGATGCGTCCGGGGGAGACGTTGCCGTGGCAGTGCACCTCGACGAACGCCTCCGTCCCCCAGCCGAGCGCCTCGGGGTCGACCACCGCCGTGAAGCCCCGCAGCACGCCGTCGTCGAGCAGCCGGTCGACACGCCGTTTCACGGCGGGCGCCGACAGTCCGACCTCCTTGCCGATCTCGGCGTAGCTCGACCGCGCATTGGCGACGAGGCGAGAAACGATCCGCTGGTCCAACGTGTTCATGCGCAATGATTAGCACACTGATGCGCAATCTTCGTCGATTGTTTGCGTGACCAGGCGGTTCTACATTCGAAGTATGACAGGCGATCACGCGCTGCCCGTACGTGTCCCGACACCCCGCCACTACCTGATGTGCCCGCCGCGGCACTTCGCCGTCGAGTACTCGATCAACCCGTGGATGGACCCCGACCAGCCCGTCGACGCCGAGTTGGCCATGCGGCAGTGGACGACGCTGCGCGACACCTACCGCGAACTGGGCCACACGGTCGACGAGGTGCCGCCGCAGCCCGGTCTGCCGGACATGGTGTTCGCCGCCAACTCGGGAACGGTCGTCGACGGCCGCGTACTCGGATCGCGGTTCCGCGCACCGGAGCGTGCCGCCGAGGCCGAACACTTCCGGCGCTGGTTCGTCGAGAACGGGTTCCGTGACGTCACGATGCCGCGGCAGATCAACGAGGCCGAGGGTGACTTCGTCTGGACCGGCCGGGTGCTGCTCGCCGGCACCGGCTTCCGCACCGACCCCGGCGCTCATGCCGAGGCGCAGGAGGCGCTCGGGGTGCCGGTCGTGTCGCTGCAGCTGGTCGACGAGCGCTACTACCACCTCGACACGGCGCTGTTCGTACTGTCCGGAGACACCGCCGGTGCGGGCCCTGTGGACGCCGGTGCCGGTGGCGGTGCCGGTGCGGAGGTCGACGCCGGTGTTGCAGCCTCGGGGGCCCGTGTTGCGGATTCCGGGGCGCGCGTTGCGGCTCCAGGGGGCCGCGTTGCAGGTTCCGGGGCAGGAGGCGGTGCCGGCGTCGGTTCCCGGGCGCAGATCGCGTACTACCCGGAGGCGTTCTCGGCGGGTTCACGGCGCGTGCTGCGGCGGCTGTTCCCGGACGCGGTCATCGCCACGAAGGCCGACGCGGAGTGCTTCGGGCTCAACGGAATCTCCGACGGCCGCCACGTCGTCCTTCCGATCGAGGCGACCGGCCTTGCCGAACGGCTCACGGCGCGGGGCTACGAGGTGCGGTTCGTCGACATCTCGGAGCTGCGCAAGGCCGGCGGCGGTCCGAAGTGCTGCACCCTGGAGATCCGCAAGTAACGCGCGTGTTCTGCACTGGGACGTGCGTGTCCTGCACTCGGGCACGCGTGTTCTGCAGGGCGTCGCCCGTCGCCTGACCACCGCTCCCGCCGCCGTGCTGACGCGCGACCGCCTAGACACGCGTGTTCTGCGTCCGGGTGACCGCGAAGGTCTCGCTCGGCGCCCGCGTCGACCCAGACGCGGGTGGCGTCGCTCGTGACGAGGTAGCCCGAGCAGGGGTTGTCGACCGTCGCGTACGGCGTGGCCGACCCCCAGCCCCGTGAGCAGCAGTTGATCACTCGGCATTCGCGCAGCCAAGGGTCGTCGTCGACGGCGGTTCAAGACGTTGTCGGGGTGGTCGGGTGGCCGTCACCCGGGCGCTGGCGCTACCCGGCGTGTGAGGTGTCGATGACGCAGAAGCGGTTGCCCTCGGTGTCGGCGAGTACCACGAAGTCCGGGTCGGCAGGGTAGAGATCCCAGTCGACCCGCGAGGCGCCCAGCGACACCAGCCGTTCGACCTCGGCCGCCTGCTCGTCGGCGTCGGCGGCGTAGAGGTCGAGGTGCACGCGTGGGTGCAGTTGGACCGGCGAATCGCTCGAGTCCAGGGCGATACCGGGGCCGTGGCCGTCCTGCGGAGTGAGCACCACGAAGTCGTCGTTGACCACGCCGTCGCGCGGTGCGTAGCCGAGCGCGGCGCTCCAGAATGCGGCGGCTCTGCGGACGTCGGAGGCTCCCATGACGACCGTCCCGATGTGCAGCACGCGTAGCACGCTCCACCACGCCCCCGGAATCCGCAACACGGTCCCCGGAATGTGCAAAACAGTCCCTCGAGAACGCAACACGCGTGCACGAGTGCAGGACACGCGGGGCTGGGTGCAGGACACGCGGGGCTGGGTGCAGAACACGCGCGCCCGAGTGCAGGACACGCAGGGCTGAGTGCAGGACACGCGTCAGGTGCGGGCCTTCCATCGGGCCAGCAGGCCGCGGCGGGGTGCGAGCACCAGCGCGAGCGCGAACAGTGCCCCGCTGGTGAGGCCGATCGTGCCGGGGATCGACGTGTCCAGCGACACCGCGACGCCGTGGCCTGCCACCGACGCGATCCATCCGCATCCCGCGGCCACGACGAGCATCGACCCGAGCCGCGCCGTCAGCAGCCGCGCCGTCGAGGCGGGCACCACGAAGAACGTGATCACCAGGATCGCGCCGACACTGTCGAACGCCACGACGGCCAGCCCGGCGACGGCGACGAGCAGCACCTGGCCGGTCAGCCGGCCGCGCAACCCTGCCAGCTCGGCGAACGCCGGGTCGAACGACGCGGCCTGCAGCGGCCGCCACAACGCCACGACGAGCGCCACCACGGCGACCGTGGCGATGCCGGTGATCACCAGCGACCGCGGCACGTCGGCACCGAACAGGGAGATCGTGCGCAGCGGTGCGAACGTCAGGTCGCCGTAGATCGCCGAGTCCAGGTCGATGTGCGCTCCCGAGGCGAACCGGCTGATGCCGAGGATGCCCAGCGAGAACAGTGCGGGGAACACCAGCGCAAGCGCGGCGTCCGACTCGACGACGCCGCTGCGCCGCAGCCAGTCCGAGCCGAGTACGCACAGCACGCCGAACGCCGTCGCGCCGACGACCGTCCACAGTGAGGCGCGTTCGCCGGTGAGCAGGAAGATCAACACGATGCCGGGCAGCACGGCGTGACTGACCGCGTCGGGCAGCAGCGCTTGGCCGCGCAGCACGAGGAATCCGCCGAGCACCGCGCACGACGTCGACAGCAGCCCGGCGATCACGATGATCATCACGTCATCGGGCGACACGGCCACGCTCCTCCCTCAACCTGCCCGCACGGGCGCGAGCGATGACGCCGCGCCGCGGCGCCAGCACGACCGACAGCACCGCGAGGGCCGTCGCGAGCAGCACGATCACCGGCCCGGCCGGCAGTTCGGCACGCCCCGAGACGAGTCCGCCGACCGCGCCGCACACCGCCCCGATGACGGCGGACAGCGGCAGGAGGACCGCCAGCCGGGTGGTCAGCTGCCGTGCGGTGACGACGGGTGCGACCAGCAGCGCGACCATCAGGATCGCCCCCACGGTGCGCACGCCGAGCACCACGGCGAGAGCCAGCAGTCCCGTGCTCGCCGCGTCGACGACCCACGTGCGCACGCCCGCCACGGCCGTGAACCCGGGATCGAACGTCGCCGACCGCAGCAGCCGGAATCCCAACAGCACCACCGCGACAGCGACGCCGGCGCCCGCGAGCGCCACCACGATGTCGCGTTCGACCATGCCGGCGGTCTGGCCGAGCAGGTACTCGTCCAGGCCGGACTGCTGTGCGTTGCCGCTGTCGGAGATGCCGGTGAGCAGCACGATGCCGAGCGTCAGCGACACCGACAGGACGACACCGATGGCGGCGTCCGACCGCAGCCGCCCCGCGCGTTCCAGGGCGATCATGGCGAACGCCGCGAGGGTCGCCGAGATCGCCGCGCCCAGGAGCAGCAGCTCCGGCACCTTGGCCCCCGTGAGCAGGAACGCCACCGCGACGCCCGCCAGGGTTCCGTGGCTCATCGCGTCGCCGAACATGCTCCGCTGCCGGAGCACGGCCAGCGGCCCGAGGAGCCCCGCGACGAACCCGACCACGGCCGTGCCGACGACCACCACGGCGTCCGGGTAGGACAACGGCAGCGACTCCAGCAGTCCGCCGAGCGGCCCGGCCTGCAGCGAGCCGGTCACGGTCCCGCTCATCGGGCCGCCAACGGCGCCATGCCGTAGGCAGTTTCGAGGTGTTCGGGGGTGAGCACGTCGGCGGGCGCTCCGGCCGCGACGACGGTGCCCGCCATGAGCACCGCGTGGTCGAAGCTGTCCAGCACCTCGCGCAGGTCGTGGTGCACCGCGATGACCGACACACCCTCACGGCACAGCCTCGTGAGGATCTCCAGCAGCGCCTTCTCGGTGCGCGCGTCGACGGCCGTGAACGGCTCGTCGAGCACGATGAGGTCCGCACGCTGGGCGAGTGCGCGCGCGAGGAAAACCCGCTGCCGCTGCCCACCGGAAAGTTCGTCGAGCGGCCGGTCCGCCAGGTCCGCGACCCCGACCTGCGCCATCGCGCCCGCCACGCAGTCGTCGTCCGCGGGAGTCAGCCTGCGCAGCCAACCCCGGTGCGGGTAGCGGCCCATCTCGACGACCTGCACGGCAGTGATGGGGAAGTCCTTCGCGACGGCATCGGACTGCGGCACATAGGCCACGCGCTTTCGGACGCGGCGCAACGGCTGTCCCAGCCAGCGCACGGTCCCACGCACCGACGGCACGAGCCCGAGCGCCGCCTTGACCATCGTCGACTTGCCCGCCCCGTTCGGCCCGACGACGGCACTGAGCACGCCGGCGGGAATCTCGACGTCGACGCCGGTCAGCACGGGTCGCCCGCCGTAGGAGGCGCTCATGCCCTGCAGTCGGAGTGCCGGTTCGGTCATGCGTCCGCCTCCCGTGCGAAGAAGTACGTCGTCGGTGCCACCTGCCGCCTCCGCGGGAGCAAGTACGTCGTCGGTCATGTCAGTCCCTCCGCGAGGGTCGCCGCGTTGGCACGCAGCATGCCGAGGTAGCTGCCGTCGGGGCCGGTGGAGTCGGAGTACAGCTCACCGCCGACACGCACGTCGCCGCCGCGGTGCCGGGCGGCCGCGATCATCGAGTCGACGGTCTGCCGCGACACGCTCGTCTCGAGGAACACGGCGGGCAGGTTCTCGTCGGCGAGCAGTTCGGCCACGCGCGCGACGTCGGCGGTCGTCGCCTCCTGCTGAGTGGAGATGCCCTGGATGGCGACGACGTCCATGCCGAACGCGTCACCGAAGTAGCGGAACGCATCGTGCGAGGTGACGAGCGTGCGGCGGTCGGCGGGGATGCGGTCGATCGTGCGCTGGACCGCGTCGGCCGCGGCGCGGATCTCGTCGTTGTAGGCCGCGCCGCGGCGGCGGTAGTCGGCGGCGTGATCAGGGTCGAGTTCGGCGAGACGTTCGGCCACGGCGTCGACGACGTGCGTCCACAGCGCGGGGTCGTGCCAGATGTGCGGGTCGTGTTCCTCCTCGGGCGCCGCATCCGCGGGTGGGCTCAACAACTCGTCGGCCGGCACCGCCTCGCCCGCCAGCAGCACCGGCTTCGTGCGGCCGACCTCGTCGAGGGTCTGCTGCAGGGAGCCCTCCAGGTAGAGCCCGACGGCGATCACCGCGTCGGCACGGCGCATCTCGCGCAGGTCCCCGGCCTTGGCTTGGTACAGATGCGGGTCGACGCCGGGGCCCATCAACCGCACGGTCTCGACGTCCTCGCCGCCGATGTGCCGCACCGTGTCGTCGAGGAACGTCGTGGTGGTGACGAGGCGGAGCGGGTCGTCACCACCGACCGGCCCGACGGCGCCGACCGGCTGGAGTGCGTAGCCGACGGCGCCGGAGATCGCCAGGACGAACACCACACCGAGGGTCACGAGCGTGCGCCGGTCGCGCTTGCGGGCGCGACTGCGCCGCTGTGCCCGCCGGTGGCGTTCGTCGGCGGTTGCAGTGGCGATATGCCCGTCACCAGTGTCGTCCATGCTCCACCCTCGAATTTCGGTGCGCCGAACTCTACTGTACGACAAGGCGAACACGGCCGTCGGTGTGGCGTGATACACGGCTCGTTATCTCGTCCGAAGTAGACTCACACCGCGCTGACGTGGAACTTCGCCGGGTCTTCGGACGTTGAACCGTACGCCGGCCACATGTGGTGGCGGCATTCGCGGGGATGGTTCCCGCTCGCGGACCGGGAGGAGGGTGAGCCGGTGCACAGGCACCACAACGGCCTCAAGACGGCACTGCTGCTGGGGTTGATGAGCGCGCTGATCATCGGCATCAGCGGCCTGTTCGGCAGGGGTGCGCTCATCATCGGACTGCTGCTCGCGCTGGCGATGAACGGCTACGCCTACTTCAACTCCGACAAGCTCGCGCTGAAGGCCATGCGCGCGCAGCCGGTGTCACAGGCGCAGCAGCCCGCGATGTACCGCATCGTGCGTGAACTGGCGACGTCCGCGCGCCAGCCGATGCCGCGGCTGTACGTGAGCCCGACCCGCGCGCCCAACGCGTTCGCCACCGGGCGCAATCCCCGCAACGCCGCTGTGTGCTGCACCACGGGCATCCTGGAGATCCTCGACGAACGCGAGCTGCGCGCCGTGCTGGGCCACGAGCTCGCCCACGTCTACAACCGCGACATCCTCATCTCGTCGGTCGCCGGCGCGCTGGCCAGTGTGGTGAGCTTCCTGGCGAACATGGCGATGTTCGCCGGCATGTTCGGCGGCAACCGCGAGGGCGGCAACCCGATCGGCATGCTGCTGTTGGCGCTGCTCGGGCCGGTGGCCGCGGGGATCATCAAGATGAGCGTGAGCCGTTCGCGCGAGTACCAGGCGGACACCTCGGGTGCCGAGTTGACGGGTGATCCGCTGGCGCTGGCGTCGGCGTTGCGGAAGCTCGAGCGGGGGACGAGCGCCGCCCCGTTGGCGCCGGAGCCGAAGCTCGTGTCGCAGTCGCACCTGATGATCGCGAACCCGTTCCGCCCCGGTGAGCGCATGTCGCGGCTGTTCTCCAGTCACCCGCCCATCGAGGACCGCATCCGCCGTCTCGAGGACCTGGCCCGCCGACAGCTCTGACCCCGCCCCCGCGTGTTGCGCTTTCCGGGGCGCGTGTTCTGCATCCGGGACGCCGTGTCCTGCGTTCGGCACCGCGTGTTCCGCGCTCGGGCATGATGTGCTGCCCGTCGGCGTGGGCGCAACACGACCCCGGAGACGCGGTCACGCAGTAACGCGGCCATGAGGGGCGGTCGGGCGGGCGCAACACGGCCCCCGGA
Source organism: Prauserella salsuginis (assembly GCF_024648885.1). Lineage (GTDB taxonomy): Bacteria > Actinomycetota > Actinomycetes > Mycobacteriales > Pseudonocardiaceae > Prauserella > Prauserella salsuginis. Next base: position 188,389 of record NZ_JANBBF010000013.1, read on the forward strand.
ACCCGCAACACGGCCCCCGGAAGGTCAGCCGGTGGCGCCCGCGGCCTTCGCGATGTCCATGACGTAGTCGCCGTAGCCGCTCTTGGCGAGTTTCGCGCCGAGCTGGTGGCATTCGTCGGCGTCGATGTAGCCCATCCGCAGCGCGACCTCTTCGAGACAGGCGATGCGCACGCCGGTGCGGTGTTCCAGCACCTGCACGAACTGGCCCGCTTCGAGCAGCGAGTCGTGCGTGCCGGTGTCCAGCCACGCGAACCCGCGGGAGAACTCGACCAGCCGTGCGCGGCCCTGGCGCAGGTACGTCAGGTTGACGTCGGTGATCTCCAGTTCGCCGCGCGCCGACGGTTTCAGCCCGCGCGCGATGTCGACCACCTGGTTGTCGTAGAGGTACAGCCCCGTGATCGCCTTGTTGGACCGCGGCACCGCCGGCTTCTCCTCGATGGACAGCAGCGTGCCGTCCGGTGCGATCTCGCCGACGCCGTAGCGCTGCGGGTCCTTCACCGGGTAGCCGAACAGCACGCAGCCGTCGAGCCCCGTGGCCTCGGCCTGCAGCGTCCGCGAGAAGCCCTGGCCGTAGAAGATGTTGTCGCCGAGGATCAGTGCCACGTCGTCGTCGGCGATGAAGTCGGCGCCGATGACGAAGGCTTCGGCGAGGCCGTTCGGTGCGGCCTGCTCGGCGTAGGAGAGTTCGATGCCGAACTGGCTGCCGTCGCCGAGGAGACGCTGGAAGTTCGGCAGGTCCGAGGGCGTCGAGATGATCAGGATCTCGCGGATGCCGGCGAGCATCAGCACGGAGATCGGGTAGTAGATCATCGGCTTGTCGTAGACGGGCAGCAGCTGCTTCGACACGGCCTGTGTGATCGGGTGCAGCCGCGTTCCGCTGCCACCCGCCAGCACGATGCCCTTCATCGCCCGCCCTTCATGCCGTATCCGCCGAGAGGCTCAGCCTTCCGGGGGATCAGGGTACCGGCTAGCGGGACGGTCCGGTGCCGAAGAAGACCCGACAGCCGTCGTCGGCGCGGTCCGCGGTGGCCTGCAGCACGGCGTCCCCGCCGTCGACCGGCAGCAGGGACGGGCTGTAGTTCGGGCACGGGTCGTCCACCGGGTCGGCGACCTCGACCGGTGCGGGCACCTCGTACCACTCACCGGAGCCGGGGTCGTCGTTGGCGAGGATCGTCTTGCCGTTGCCAGCGTTGGGGGTGCCGTCGGCGTCGGCGTAGATCTGGCCGATGAGCAGGACCCGCGTGCCGTTCGGGCCGCCGGGGAAAAGCGAGATCGTCGGCGAGTGCCGGAAGTGGCGGCCCTGCGGGGTGGCGACCTGCGTGCCCGGGTCGGTCGGAAGACCGAAGTCCTCGCCGTCCTCGGAGATCTTGAAGTACGGATCGCAGAACCGCTCGCCGAAGTTGCAGATCTCGTAGCTGAAGTAGTGCCGCCCGTCGGGGAGTGCGCGCACGATCGGCATGCCGGGACGCACCTCCCACGGCGAGATCGTCAGTGTGCGGGTCGGCCTGCTCCAGTCGACGAGGTCGTCGGTGGAGCGGCGGGTGAGGAACTGGTCGAACTCGCGCTCGCCGCGTTCGTCGGCGTAGTGCATCTGCAGCGTGCCGGAGTCGTCCACGTCGAATTCCGGCTCCCACACGCCGGGCGGGCCGTAGGACGTCACCGGTTCGCCCGCGAAGTCCCACGAGCGCCCGGTGTCGGTGCTCGCCCAGATTCGGATGCCGATCCTGCGGGTGTCGCGCGGGGCCTTCTGCCGGTAGCTGGCCGCCCACAGCAGCGTGCCCTTCGGATACCGGCCGATGGTTCGCGGCAGTTCGTACAGCGTGCCGCAGCACATGCCGCTGCCGTAGCGGCCCTCGGGGTCACGGACCTCGCCGACCTGGCGGAAGTTGCGGCCCTCGTCGGTGCTCTCGTAGACCGGCGCGTAGTAGCCGGCCTCGTCGCTGCTGGTGACCGTGGCGAGGATGCGGCCGTTGTGATCGGCGTGGCCGTGCTGGGTGCGGATGAGCCGCGGGTAGGAGCCGTAGCCGTCGTGCAGCAACTGCCGGTCGGTGCCCTGTGCCACCGCGGGTGTCAGCGTCAGGCACAGCAGCGCGGCGGCGGCGACGGCGAATGCGCGGTGCAGGTGCGAGCGGATCCGCGCAGCGCGGCGCCAGGCGCGCGGGCCGCCGGCCGATGTCGTGCCGCCGGGCCCGCCGGACGGAGTGCCCGGCTCGGTGCTCGACGGACCGTCCGGTCCGGTGGTCGGGCTACTGGCAGGACGGTTGGTCGGCGGATGGATGTGCACGAAAAACCCCCGGTCTCCGACAGCGACCGGGGGATTCAAACACGATCAGGTGAAGAATGGTCAATGGTTCACGATCTTTTCACCGGGGCGGCAGAGCGATGTCCTTCGTCAGGGGTCCCGCATCGGGGTGGCTCTGCCGTGCCCGGCGGCGGGTTGTCCGCGGACGGCCGGCGACGTCGCGATCGCCGACCCAGGGCACCGCTCGTGCCCTGCCCGGCCTCACCGGTAGTTCATGAACTGCAGCGCGATGCCGAAGTCCTTCTCCTTCAACAGCGCGATCACGTCCTGCAGGTGGTCCTTCTTCTTGCCCGACACGCGCAGCTGATCCCCCTGGATCTGCGCCTGGACACCCTTCGGGCCCTCGTCCCGGATGTACTTGGAGATCTGCTTCGCCTTGTCCTGGTCGATGCCCTCGACGATCGAACCGGACACCTTGTACGTCTTGCCCGACACCGCAGGTTCACCCGCGTCGAACGCCTTCATCGACACGCCACGCTTGACCAGCTTCTCCTTGAAGACCTCGACCGCGGCCTTCACCCGCTCCTCGGTCTCGGCCTCCACCACGACGGCGTTGTCACCCGACCACGCCACCGACGCGCCCGTGCCCCGGAAGTCGAACCGCGTCGACAGCTCCTTGGCCGCCTGGTTCACCGCGTTGTCCACCTCCTGCCGGTCGACCTTGCTCACCACGTCGAACGATGGATCCGCCACGACTGAAGCACCTCGCTGTCTGGTTCCGGGGGTATTCGGGATGTGACCGCCGACGCAGTCACATCGGGTAAGCGTAGTTGTGCGGTCCGGGGATGTTGGTGACGCGGTCGGGGTGTGGGGCCGGTGGGCGTTGCATCGGCCGGATCGGTCGGTGAGGTGTGCTCGGCGTTCGGTTTCGGAGTGTTCGGGCTGATGGTGGACCCTTTCGTCCGGCAACGCCGTCGTCGGCGGGAAGTGGCGCGTCCTCCGAGACGACCCCGGGACCCGAGGGCCGGATGTGACGTCCCAGCAAGCTCTGCGGCATGGCGACAGTGAGGCATGGTGACGGCGAAGGGCCTTCGGCCGCGCGGCCGAAGGCCCGACACCAGATACTTCACGCCGCACTTGGGCGAGCAGCGGATGCTTCGGCCTCGGTGCGCGGCCGGTCATCTCGCACCCGCAGCATGACCGCTGCGCCGATGAGCGGCCCGACAGCCAGCGTGACGAACGCGGCGTAGAACGAATCCGTGAGTTGGAAGATGGGACCGACCACGGCAGGAACAGCGACACTGCCCAGCTGCCAGAAGGCGTTGACCGCGCCGGCCGCCGAGCCGGTGAGATGTTGTCCCACCAGAGTCGGTGTCATGGCGGCGGTCAGCGGACTGTATGCGTACGCCGTGAGTCCGAGTACGGGCGCCACCCAGAGGAACGCGGTGTAGCTGTCCAACGTGCCGAACACCAGGAGCGTGACTCCGAACGCGGCCAGGATGATCGCGATCGGGATCCGCCTGCCGGATCCGAGTCGGTCCGTGACGACCCCGACCAACGGCTTCGCCGCGATCGCCACGCCGGCGAAGATCACCACCACCACTCCCGCGTCCACGGGGTCGATGCCGTTGCCCCTCACCATCAGGGTGTTGGACCACGTGATGAAACCGTAGGTGCCCCACAGGCCGCCGAACCCGGCGAGCCCGAGAAACAACAGGTCGCGGTTACGCCGCAGCGGACGTACGTCGGGTACCGCCCGCCGTGCCGGGGCGTCGCTCGTGCCGTCGTACTGTCCATTGCGGATGAATGCGAGGCAGAGGATCGCGATGACGATCGTCACCGCTCCGAACAGGTGGTACGAGGTCTCCCAGCCCGAGTTCACGATGAGACCGGGAACCACGGCGTTGGCGACGACCGTGCCGAGCGACGTCGCCGTCATGAACACGCCCGCAGCGAAACCCCGCGCTTCAGGCCGGAACCAGGCGGCGACGAGCTTGAGTCCGGCGGAGAAGTCGGCTCCCGCGAACAGGCCGAGTGCAGCCTGGATCGCCAGTCCCACGCCGATCGAGGTCGTCGAACCGAACAACATCATCAGTCCACCGGCGACCAGCGACGTCACTCCCAGTGTCAGTCGACCGCCGAGCCAGTCACTGCAGAACCCGCCGGCGGCGTTGGCCACGACGTAGCCGATGTAGTAACACGTCGCGAAGATGCCCAATGCGGCGAGCGGGACGTTCAGCGAGTCGCTCACCGCGGCCGAAGCGGGACCCCACGTCGACCGGTCCACAGAGGTCATGGTGAATGCCGCCCAGCACAGCAGCAGAACGACCCAGCGGTACGGGGAGTCGTGATTCGAGCGCATCATCGATTCTCCAGACTTCCTTGTCATGGGATGGAAACCAGCTCAGTGCGAACGCCTTAGGACTCCGCGCGGAGATTGATCAGACGAGCGCGTCCTGACGACGCAGCTCGGCGCGAATCCGGGCAATGTCGTGCCGTTCCCCTTGGCTGTACTGTGCGGCGGCGACGCCGGCGGCATGTCCCGTCGCGAACGCTGTACCCATCACCCGAACCGAAGCGTATGCCTCGTCGTCGGAACTGGTCAGCCTGCCGACCGCCCACAGGTTGTCGGTTTCTCGCGCTCGGATCGCTCCGTAGGGAATGTCGTACCAACCGCGACCGTCGATCGGCCGGTAGTTCGTGACGCCCGGCCCCGAGTGATCCTCGATCGGCCAGCCACAACGACCGATCGAATCCTGCGGGCGCTTGACCGCCTGCAGCACGTCGGCCTCGCTCAGCTGGCAGCGTCCGTCCAGCCGCCGGCTCTCGCGAATGCCCAGTTGTGGCCCGGTCTCCACGAGATACGCCTGCGCCCACCCGGACAGGTGCTTGCGCAACGCGTCCAGATACAACCATGCCTGTCGCCGTGCGCTGGCCTCGTCCCTGCTGATCGCCGCTGCATCAAGCGCGTCGACCTGCTCGTCGACGAGCAGTGCGATGACGTCCTTGCTGACCGGCAGGTGTACGGCGATGCCGTAGTCACGCGCCAATGACACCCCGGTCTCGTGGCTATAGGCCGCGACCGCGGAACGCAGGCCTTCCCTGGACAGGTCGGCATCCTGGGCCACTCCACCGAAGCGGCACACCAGAGTGCTCGTCTGCCTGTCTTCGACAGGGACGACGCGGGTCGGGACGCCCGCGCACGACAGCAGCGCACCGTCTCCACTGGCGTCCACGAAAGCTGCCGCGGTGATGCGTTCGCGGCCACCGCGATGATGGACCTCGACCTCGGCGATGCCGTCCTCGTGACGGGTCGCGTCGATCAGCCGGCTGTGCAGCCGAACATCCACGCCTTCGTCCGCGAGCAACTCGTCGCAGACGATCTTCGTGGACTCGAGATCGAGCAGCACGATGCGGTTGCCCGTCCACCCCATCGTCTTCTCCTCGTAGACGCCCCGCGCGCGGAGGCGTTCGAGCACGTCCTGGCCGATGCCGGCAACGACCTGCGTGCCGCGTTGATCGTAGAAGCCACAGAACGTGAGCACCGAGCTGATCGTCGCCGCACCGCCCAGGTAGGGATACTGCTCGACCAGCCGCACGCGCGCCCCTGCCCGCGCCGCACCGGCGGCCGCAGCGACGCCACCCGCACCACCGCCGATAACAACGACGTCAAAATGCTCGACCTCTGCCACTGTGCTCCTCCCGTCCGCTGGGGCCGCCGGTAGCCTCCGACCTGCTGTCTCGACACATTTGACGCCGTGCCGGCGGTGATATCCAATACCGCTTGAACAGGGCGGGCATAACCAGAAGTTATAGATGGTCAGAAGTCATTGGCTTCGCCTCAGCGGCACTCCGGCACTGGGAAGCACGGGCACTGGGAGGCACGGGCACTGGGAAGCACGGGCACTGGGAGGCACGGGCACTGGGAGGCACGGTGGAACTCAGGCAACTGCGTTACTTCACGGCGGTGTTCACCGAACGCTCGCTCTCCCGGGCAGCAGAGCGGCTGCTCATCTCGCAGCCCGCACTGACGAGGCAACTGCGGCAGCTCGAGCAGGAACTCGGCGCCACGTTGTTCGAACGCATCCACACCGGGGTGCGCCCTACCGCGGCCGGCAGTGCACTCCACGAACACGCGCTGCAGATCCTGAGCATGGCAGATGCCTGCCGCCGGGTCGCACAATCCGCGGGCCCCGCACGGGAAATGGTTCGTGTCGGTCTGCCGCCGGGGCTCCCGCCCGGCTGGGTGCAGCGAGTGCTGGCCGAAACCCGGCGCCGCGTGCCGATGGCGGAACTCGCGTTCACCGACGCCAGTAGTACCGCTCAGCTCCGCATGGTCCGCGAAGGGCACCTGGACGTCGGATTGGTCCACCAGACCCCACCGTCGAGTCTGCAGCACAGGGAACTCTTCGCGGATCCGTTCGGGCTGGCCATCCGGCCAGGCCACGCGCTGCGCGGGCGGACCGGCTGCCGCCTCGCAGATCTCGACGGGATGCGCGTACTCGCGCATGCCCGTGATCAGGTACCTACCGAACACGACCGGCTGGTCGCCGCCGCCCACGACCTCGGCATCGCTCCGGAGTGGCACTTCGCCCACTTCAGTGAGAACGCGTTGGCATGCGCGCTGGCCGCCGACGCCCACGCAGTACTGCTCACCGAGGCGAGCGCCGCTCGATTGCTCCCTGATTGGTCATGGCTTCAGCTGACAGACCCACCCTTCTTGATGCGCACCTGGCTCGTGCGTCATCAGACGACCAGGTCGATCGTGATGGACATCAGCGAAGTCATGATCGACACCGAGCGTTATGGGCCGGACGTCGCCTGATCCGTCATGCGGGACTCGACGGACCTGTGCGCTGTTCGCCGACCCAACTCCGGCAGCTCCCAGCGAAGCCGACGATGCGTGAGTGGGGTGATCGGACGCGGCCGTGAACGTGGCCGCATCGGGTAGGTGCAGCCATCGGGTACCCGGGTGCGGACGCGCCCGGCGCAGGCGGTACGCTGTCATCTTGCCGGACACGGAGCCGGCACCCGGCGGGTTGCCCGAGCGGCCAAAGGGAGCTGACTGTAAATCAGCCGGCACTGCCTTCGGGGGTTCGAATCCCTCACCCGCCACACATCGGGAAATGCCCCGGTGACCTGGAAAGACAGGTCGCCGGGGCATTTCCATGTTGTCCGGCTGTCTCCGGCTCGATCCGGTCCGATCCGGCTGGCTGTCCCCAATGCGTCCCCACGGCTACCAGCCGCGTAGCCCGCGTTCGACGCGCTCCCGGGCGGCCTGTTCTCCGCCGTCGATGCACTTGGCGTACACGCGGAGCAGGACCGACAGGCTGTGGCCGGCCCACCGGGCGACTCGCGGCGGCTCCACGCCGCTGCTGAGCCACTGAGAGACACAAGCGTGCCGAAGGTCGTAGGGACGCTTCGCGAGCGGGCCTGCGGCAACCTCAGGGGTGAGGACCGCTGCGCGAGCCGCGGCCCACGTGCGGGCGTAGACGGAGCTGCTGAGCATCGTGTCCTGCCGCCAGCTACCGCGGAACAACCGGCCGTCCCTCGCGGTGCTGTACGCGAACAAGTGGTTGTGCAGCATCTCCGTGAGTTCGGGGGTAACCGGAACGGTTCTGCTTTCGCCGGCCTCGCGGTGTTTCAGCGCGCCTTCCTCGCTCACCTCGCCGGAATCAGTCCAGCCTCGGCCGACCTCTGGGCGGGAATCCTCAATACGTAGCTCGCCCCATCCGGACGCGGGCATCGAGAGGTTCTGCTTCTTCAGGTTCACAGCTTCTTCCGGTCGCAACCCTGCGTAATAGAGCAGGGCAAAGAACGCCATGAGCTTCTTGCCGGTGCTGTTCACTTCGCCGGCCGCGTTGATAAGGGTCCGGGCTTGGACCGGATTCACCACGGACGTCGGTTCCACGGTCGTCGGGGATGCCTTCCTTCGCTTCGTCCGGATCTCGGCGAACGGGTCGGCGGCGAGTAGTTTCTTCTCGATCGCGTACTGGACTGCGTTCGACAAAGTCACGCGCCGAAGTCGCGACGTATTGGCCGATACTCGGGTGCCGTCCAGCTTCTGCTCGATCGCTCGAAGGACCGCGCGAGCAACGTCGGCATTCTCCAGGTCTCGCACCCGCATGCTCGCCCGGTTGAGCCGTTCATATGCCTTGCTCAGGTGCGGATTCATCTCCTCGGCTCGGCCGGCCGCACGCAGGATCTCGGTGACCTGCTTCCGAGTCCCTGCGTCGTTGACGATCGGTTTCTGAACGAGCGCCATCGTCAGTGGGATGAGGGACTGCACGGTGCTGCGCCGGTGGTTGGCGGACGAATCCGCCCACTTCATGTGCACGTAGTCCCGGGCGAAGTCGATCCAGGTCATGTCCTTGTCTGCGCCGCTCATCGACGCAGGCAACCCACTGCTCTTGCTGAACGCTTCGCCACGTTGCTGTGCGGCCTTCAGGTCCGACCGGAAGCTGTCGGCCTGCGGGCGTTTGCTGAACGACTCGCCGAATCGCTCGCCGCCGACGACCACCGGACGCGGTGGCTCGTGACTTTGCCGGCCTGGTTCTTCCGGCTCTCGATCGAGTGGACGCGGACGTCGTAGGAGGTGGCGCTCACGCTGCGACCTCCCGTTCGTCGAGCCAGCGTTCGAGTTCGGTGTGGCGGATACGGATCTCCCCGTTCGGCAACTTGATGTACTTCGGCGCGCGTCCCTTGGCGCGCCAGTCGTAGAACGTCGACGGTGCGATGCCTAGCTCGTGGCAGAACTCGCGGACCGTGAGGAAGCGGCGGGTAGCCATGTGCGGGTCTCCCTGAGGTGCGTGCGGGCGGGGGAGGCGACGAACACGGTGACTCCTTCCTGTCTGGGTGCACGGAGGAAACGAACTTACGAACTAATGCGCTGACCTGGGGTTTTGTTGGGGTGGGGTGGGGACTTAGTTCGTAACGTACGAACTAAGTCGCGGCGGGGTTCGGGTGTTTGTGCTGGTCAGCGATTTAGTTCGTTAGTTCGTATGGTTCGTGGGGTCGTGGTCGGCGGTGGCGATGTAGACCTCGGTGGGGCGGCCTTTGCCGCCGGCGGGTTTGCGGAGTTCGCGGCGGATGCGGTCGGCGTCGATGAGCTGGTCCAGTAGCGCGGTGATGTGCTCGGCGGGTTTGTTGCCGCCGAAGTAGTCCTTGGTGATGTCCTTGCGGGTGCGCCCGTCGGGGCCGGCCTCGGTGATCCAGGCCAGCAACTTGGCCGGGGTGGCGGTGTCGAGGAACAGGGCGCGGGCGGAGTCGATGGAGTAGCGCACGAGCGCGGCGGCGGCGTCGAGGTGGGCGAGGCCGATCTCGTGGGTGCCGTCGAGGGCGGCGTGGATGCCGGCGATGCGCTTGCAGTACGGCAGGGCGCGCGAGACGAAGCTGGCGACGGGTTCTTGGTGGGCGTCGGTGTTGAACTCGAGGTAGAGCTCGCGCCACAGGCCGCGGGCGTCGTCGGCGAAGTCGAGCAGGCCAAGCCGGCCGCCGGCGTCGAGGCGGTCGGCGAGGCCGGCGGCCAGGGACAGGGTCATGCCGGGGTCGGCGCCCTGGCTGTCGGGCAGGGCCTGAGACCAGGCCACGGCCAGGGGCAGGAAGCGGTTGTAGGTGCCGCCGGCCATGTCAGCCTCGGAGAGCTTGGTGCGGAACTCCTTGGGCGTGATGTGGGCCAGTACGCCGACGTGCGACTTGGGCGCCACCCGCGCGTTGACGGTGAGGGTGGACAGGTCGCCGCCTTCCCACGCGGCGCGCAGGATCTGGGACAGGCTGTTGCCCTCACGCTTCATCTTGGCCATCACTCCTCCCCATTCGTTCTCGAACGCCAGCAACCGCAGATCGGGCGGGGCGGCGTCCGGGTCCGATTCGTCGCCGAGGGCGAACCGCTGGGCCAGACCTTCACCGGAGGTGAGGCCGGACTTGACGTTGTTGACCGCGAAGTCGCCGTCGGCCTCGGCGATCAGCCGTTTGGCTGCCGACCACGACGAGCCCTTCTTGCCGGTGTTGGTGTGGCCGATGACCATCGGCCACACGAGCAGCGGGTGGACGTCGTCGCCGGCGCGGACGTAGGCACCATCGCCGAGGTGCACCCCGGCCGCGCAGATCAGCGAGCCGAGGATCGCCACCGGGTCGGCCTCGCTGGTCGGCGCGATCTTGTGGACCACGTGGCCGAGGTAGCAGTCGAACGCGCGGTCATCGATGCTCGGCAGCCACGACCGCGCGCGAGCCACGGCGGCAGCCGCGCGAGTGTCGAACTCGTCGGCATCCGGGACCGCGCGCAGCGGGCGAGCGGGCATGGACATCAGGCAGCCTCTCGGTTCGGGACGTGGCGCGGGTGCTGGGCGCCTTTGGTCAGGGCGGCGTCAACGACGCGGGCGATCTCGCCGGGCGTGCACCCGCAGTCGGCGCCGATCAGGGTTTGCGCCGCGTGCAGCAACTCGCCGCGGGCGTGGTCGGGCTCGCACAGCCCGGCGCCGACGAGCTGGCCGACCCGCCAGGCCGCGCGAGACAGCACGGCGTTGTGCTGGCCTGCCGGTGCGGCGGCGACGGCCTCGCACTCGCCGCGCAGGGCGGCCGCGGCGTATCTGCCGGGCTCGGTGACCGCCCGCACCGACCGCACCGGCCCCTCGAACGCGGGCCGTTGGCACAGCACCTGCAACAGCCACGGCGGCAACGGCGCCGGATCACGGTCGTCAACGAGCTCGTAGCCGCCGGCGGGCAGGGTCGAGCCGGGGCCGACGACGTAGCCGCCTCCGGCGCGGGTGTCGACGTGCGGGGCAAGCTGCCCGGCAGTGTTGCGCAGCTCCACACCCTCAGGGAGGGCGAAGTACAGGTGACGGCCGCCCGAGGGCGTGGCGACGGTGTAGGTCTCGGGCAGCGGCACCCCACGTTCCTCGGCCACCCGCGCGATGCCCACCGTCCCGTCGGGGTCGGTGTCGCCGGGGTCGGCGGTGTCGAGGTCGAGCACCAACAGGCGGGACGGGCCGGTCGCGATGCCGATGTTGAACGCCCCGGCCTGCCAGCACCGGGTGATCCGCTCGACCTCGGTCGTCGCGCGTCCCTCCCACGCTTTGATCGCGGGGCGCTTGTCCCGCGGGGCGAGCGGGAACACGTGCCAGCCCATCGCCGCGAAGTACAGGGCCCACTCGGTCAGCGCGGGTGAGGCCGTCGGGTGCATCACTGATCACCTCCGCGGAGGTTGGGAACGGTCGGTGTGGTCGTCGTGGCGCGGGTGCGCGTGGTCATCGCAGTGCCTTCCGTCGTCACGTTCGGTAGTCGAAGTGGGCGCCGGCGGTCCGGTGCGAGGTCGCAGGGAGGGAGCCGTGCCGGCGGCGTTGAACTGCCGTTCTGGCCGGGGTTTCGGCCCGTGTGCTGGGCCGACTCCCTCGCTTCCCTTGTGGTTGTTCGTGCTGATCAACGCAGGGAGCCGGTGCCGGGGAGGCGGTGAGGGAGAACTCCCTCGGATGTGGTGGCCTCCCCGGCCGGCGAGTTGGTCACGTCGGTTCGTCGGACTCGCCGTTGTCGTCACGCTGTGCGATCGCGTCGCGGATCTTGTCGGCGGCGACCTGCATCAGGCCGCCGGACTTGTAGGGCTCGGCGTCGTAGTCGGCCAGGTACTCGGTGAGCCGGTTGGGCGTCCACTCGCCGTAGGCGGCCCGGTTGTGCTCGGCGAGGCGCTGCAGCACCTCTTGAGTGCGCATCCGGGGCTTGTCGCCCATCACGGCGGCGATGTCGGCCAGCGGGTCGAGCTGGGTGCCTTCCTCGGGTTCGGGCTCGGGCAGTTCGGTCTGGTTGCGGAGCTGCATCGCTCGCCGGGTGACGCGGTGGGCGTCGTTCTGGTCGACGTAGAACGAGCGGAGCAGGCCGGGCTTGGCGGTGAACCCGCGCTGCATACAGGTGCCGATGTCGCCGGGACCCTCGTCGGTCTTGGGCTCCAACCCGACCGCGGAGATGCCGGTCTTGTAGGAGCCGGTGCCAAGTACGGCGTCGTTGCCGTTCTGGTCACCGATGGCGAAGCACGCCTTGTTCGAGGCCACCGAGATGATCTTCCGCGGCAGGGCGTCCTTCGACGGCTCGGGCGTGAGGAACATCAGCGTGATGCCGTACTTGCGCGCGGTCGACATCAGCTTCGAGGCGACCTCGATGGCGTCCTTGCCGTGCTTGCCGAGGAACAGGTTCTGGCACTCATCGATCACCACGACCCGCGGCCGCAGCCGCGCGTCCTTGGCCGCGATCTGGCGAGTGACCGCGCGGGCGTCGTGCTCACGCAGCGCCGAACCCCGCACCGACAAGTCCTCGTAGAGACTGGTCAGGATGTCCATGCAGGCGTCGACGGTCTCGTCACCGGCGCCGGTGTGCAGGCTCCGCAGCCGCGGTTTCATCGGCTCGAAGTCGGCGTTCTCGGCCATGACCACGACGTCGATGTCCACAATCGGGTCGAGCATCGCCCCGAGCACGAGCGTGATCGCCAGGGTGGACTTGCCCGAGCCCATCATGCCGCCGAAGACGTAGTTGGCCTCGAACAACCGGCCACGCACCACATCGCCCTTGATCGTGATCCCGGCCGGCACGCCCGCGAAGTAATCCGTCTGGGCCCGGTCGAGGTCCGACAGCAGCGGCCACGGATCGACCGGGCCGGACAGGGCGCCCCGCTTGGCCACCCACAGATCGAGCACGGCCGGTTCCGGCTCGGTGGGCCACACCTCGATCGGATACCGGACCAGGTTGTGCGCCAAGGTCGCCTTGCGCTTGACGATCTCCTCGACCGGGCACGCCGGCGGCAGCGCAACCTGCGCACGCCAGCCCTTGCCGTCGATCGTGGGCGGGGTAATGAACTTGATCCGCCACCCCTCCTTCACGGCCTGGTTGAACCCGCGAATGTTCAGGTTGTGCAGGGCATTCAGGATCGTGTTCTCGTCCGGCAAACCGTCCATCACATCGCCCTCGGCCGGCGGGGAAAGCCAGGTCGGCACCTGGGCGTGCTCGCGGCCCTGCTTGTACAGGTAGAACAGACCCAGCGCCGACCCGCCCAGCACACCGAACACCCCGTAGGCCGCGATGAACCACACGGTGAACGCCACCGCGTCCACCACCGCCCGGATCGGGGCGATGACGTCGGCGATGTCGCCGGAGTTGGCGAACAGCAGGAACCCGATCACCAGCAGAAACCCAGCCAGGCCAAGAAGTCCGACCACGCCGGCCTTGATCCACTGACCCGGCGCCTTGATCCAGTCCATGACCCGCGCGTGGCGACGGTGCTTCTCGGCGACGTCAGCTTCCTGCCAGTACCGCAACGCTTCCTGATCGCCCGCCGCCTCGGCGGCCCGCATCTGCCGCTCATACCGGGAGGCGCCGTGGGTGTCGCGCCACCGTCGCCACGTCACGCCGATGCCGGCGACCGGGTAGGCCAGAGCGTGCCGCATGACCGTCTTCGTGCGCTGATGTGTCGTGACGGTCTTGACCACGCGGCCGACGACGACCGCGTCGCGGCGGTAGGCGCGGTACCGCTCCAGCGCCTTTTGCTTCTGCAGCTCCCGGTACTGCTCGGCAGTGACGATCTCGCCCTCGATCACCTCCGACTCGTCCACGCCGGTATCGGCGTGCTGGGTCGACGGCAGGTAGTGCACCGGCGCCAACTCCCGCCGCTCGGTCTCGTTCTCGTTCTGGTTCTCGTCGTCTCGGGTGCTCATCGGGCCTCACCTCGCTGGTGTTCGTCGCGGAGCTGGCGGGCGTATTTCGGCGCGCACCGCAGCGCCTTACGGATCGACTCGGCCGACGTCGGGTCCAGCTCGCCCGCCTCGATCGCGGCGGTGAACTCGGCGCGGAGCTGATCGAGGGTGCGGCTCACGCGGCCCCGGATCGGGCCCCGATCCGCCCTCGATTCCTGCTGGTCACCGGCCACATCGAGGGTCGCCACGCCACCCCCGGAATCCGGGGTCGATTCCTCGTGGTCGGAGTTCTGGCGTTCGGCGTCGGCGATCAGATCGGCCAGCGCCACATCCCACGCGGGGTCACCGGCCGGCACGCCCGACGTCGAATCCGCCGGGGTCGGGTCGATTGCCGATTCCAACCGGCGGCCGTGGCCGGTGAGGACGTAGCGGCCCGGGGCGTAGACCACGGTGGCGGTGCCGTGCTCGTCGAGTGCCACGGGTGCTTGCCGGACGGCGGCCCGGCGCACGCGCAGGCATTTGCGCTCGACCTGGCGGGCGAGTGTGGCCTCACGCCGTTCGGCCGGGGTGCGGCGCGGTCCGGCGACGGTGAGTTGGTGGGCGATGACACCGGCCACCGACACCAGGCCCATCGCCGCACCCGCGCTCCATCCGCGGTCCAGGCCGTGCAGGACGTTCAGGGTGAAGTTCACCCCGGCGAAAACCCACACGCCCAGCTGCAGCGCCCACACCGGCGCGCCCGGCGTCCGCTTACGCGACACCTCCACGGCCAGGGCGAAGGCCCACATGCCCAGCTCGGTCAGGATCGGCAACGCCAACCCGGTCGCCCCGGCGTAGAGGCCCAGCCCGTACTCGGCCATCGCCGGGACGGCCATCACGGCCGAGACCAGCGCCAGCGGCCAGATCAGCAGCCGCACGACATGCTCGGCGGCCCAGCCACGCAGGGCCCGCCAGCGGTCCGCCCGCCGCGCGGAAGCCTCGGCCTTCGCCTGGCGGCGCTGCTCGGCGACCTGTTCGGCCTCGCGGCGCTGCTGCTCGGCGCGGGCCTGCTGCTGGCGGATGCGGCGCTCGGCCGCGGCGTCGGCGTCCAGGCGTGCCTGTTCGGCCTCGGCTTGGCGGTCGGCCCGCTTCTGTTCCCGCAGTTCTGCCCAGCTCATCAGGCGATCCCCTCCCCGTTCACGTCGGACGTGTCACCGCTGGGCACGGCCTGCAGCGGACGTCCCTCGGTCTTGTCGCCGCGCTGACGGCGGGTGGCTTCGTGGCCGACCCACAGGGCCCCGGCCAGCACCGAAATCCCGGCCAGCCACCACGCCACCGTCACCGCCAGCAGCAGGGGCAGGCCGATCGCGGCCAGTTCGGCGATGTGCCAGCCCACCCACGCCACGGCCTGGTCGGTGCGGGTCGGCGCGTGCTCACGTCCGTCGTGGACAGTCAGCTCGCCGCGCCGATACGGCTGCAGCTCGGTCATTTGCGGATCACCGCCCTTCGGGTCGCGTGGAAAGCCACCGACAGCAGCGTCAGCACGGGTGAGATCGCGGTCCCGGCGATCACGCCGAGCCCGACCAGCGACGGAGTGGTCCAGCCGCCCGCGGTCTCGCGGGTGACCAGCCACAGCACCATCGCCAGAGCAGCGGCGAACAGCACCGCCTGCACGGCCTCGATGCCGTCCTCACGGTCGATGTCAGCCTCGGTGACCACCTCCGCGCCGCACTCGCACGTCTCAGCGTCCTCGGCGGCCGGGTGGGTGTTGTCAGGCGTAGACACGGGTGTCCTCCCGGGAAGTCGTGGTGTTCTCGGCAAAGAAGTGGTTGATCGGCCCGTCGGGCGCCTGGCTGGCCTGGCGGGTGGCGAACCCGTCGGCCCGGCGCATGCCCACCTCCAGCACCCGCGCGGCCAGCACGAGCGGGATGCGGATCAGGTGCAGGACCAGGAACAGGGCGACCGCGGCGGCGAAGCGCAGCAGCGCACCGGTGCCGTAGCGGGCCAGTACGTCGAAGCTCGACATCACACGCTCCGTCCCGCATCGAGGTCGGCGCGCTGCAGCTCCATCGCGGCCATGAGTTCGAGAACCTCGGCCTCGCCGGCGTGGAAGACCACCTGTGGGTCGGCCACATCGCCGGTGGCGTGCTCCCACAACTTGGCCCGTTCCCAGTGCGCCAAGGCCCGCTCACGCAGCCGCTCAGCCACACGAGCGGCCGATACCTGCTCGATCAGGGCGTTCAGCGCCTCCGGGGTGTAGACCACCTCGTCGGTCGTCGCGTGCGGCGTGCGGTTGCGTAGCATCGGGGTCCTTCCCTTCGAAGGTGTTCGTGTCTGGTTGGGAAGCCCCGGCGCGGTGGCGTTCTTGGTCGGATGTGCCGCGCCGGGGTCATCAGCGAGCAGGAGGCGGGTCATCGCTTGCCCTCCTTGTGGATGCGGTCGCAGGCCGGGCAGCGCGGACCGGGCAGCTTGAACAGCCGCCACGTTTCGGTCTCGTACTCACCGGCTTCGGCGGTGGCCCCGCACAGTGCGGTGATGCGGCCTGACCACCACGACTTGTGCTTCTTCAGGTGCACCAACGGTTGGTTCTTCTTGCCCATGGCGGTGTCTCCCTCAGAGGTTGTGCAGGTAGGTGGCGGTGGCGTCCTGGGCGGCCGACACGAGCGGCTGCAGCTGCGAGAGCTGTTCCAGACCGGTGCCGTAGAGCCCGCCTGCCTCGGCAATGGCCGGGTGGTTGCTGCCCTGGGCGGCCTGGGCGATCTGGCCGCGGATCGTGTCCAGTTCCTGGGTGGCCTGGGCCAGTAGCCCGAGTACGGCGGTGGCCTGTTCGTTGGTGGCGGCCAGGTGTGCGCGGATCTCGTCGATGCTCGACATGGGGTGTGTGTTCTCCCTTGTGTGTGGCGAAAAAGCGGGTGGTCAGAGGGTGTTGGTGTAGTCGTGCAGAGCGGCGGCGATGGCCTCGGAACGGGCCACGAGTTCGCGGATCTGCTCGGCCAGTGCGCGGTATCCGGTGATGGCCTCGGCCACGGCCGGGGCCGAGCTGCCCGCGGCGGCGCCCTCGACGTGGGCGGCGGCCAGTTCGTAGGACAGGGCGGCCCGGTTGAGCAGGTGTTCGTGCTGGCTGTTGCCCTCGGCAGCCGCGGCGAGCACGGCGCGGACCTCGTCAATGCCGGTCATGGCAGAACCTCCAGAAGAAGCAGACGGACGGGAACTCGCGTCGGCGCCTCGTGTCGGCGCGGGTGCGGGGGTGGGGTCCGGTGCCGGGGCGGGCCGCGGGACGGTGCGGCGGCGGACCTGGCCGGAGACGGTCTTGACCGACTCGTCGACGTGCACGCCCTCCAGGGCCGAGACGGTCACGTCACCGGAGGTGGAGCGGGCATTGAGTGTCGAGTCGTCGGTGGCATGCACCGCCACGTCACCGGAAGTGCTGCGCACGTGGGCCGTTCCGGCCAGTGAGCGCACCGCGACATCGCCGGACACGCTGTGGGCGCGCAGATCGCCGGTGTGGGCGACCGACACCCGCCCCGAGGTGGTGCGCACCTCCGCACTGCGGGCCCGGTCAACCTCCACCCCGCCGGAGACGGTGGCGGCCTCGACACTGGCCAACTCGCCCGTGGTGTGCAGGCTCGCCGACCCGCCGGAAAGCTTCACGGCCGAGTCCTCGGGCAGATGGGCCACCACCCGCACCCCGGACGAACCACCCGAGATGACCTGGCCATTCGAGATGACCGTCGAGCCGCCGGAGATGACCGCGCCGTTGACGACGGTGCCGCCGCCGGTGTTGACCACCGAACCGTTGCCCTGAATCACCGTGTTGACCACGTTCGACGAGCCGACCGCGACGTAGGAACCGCCGCCGATCGAGGTCGGGCCCGTCGGGCCGACGGTCTGCACGCTGCCGCCGTCGTCGTCGGGCAGGCGCACCGACAGCCGGTCGCCCTCCGAGTCGATGCGGGCCCGCTCGATCAGCCGCTCCGCAGCAGCATCGCCCGGGGTCAGCGGTTCGAGCGTGACGCGGGCGGTGTCGGTCTGCCCGGCCCGCACCTGCACCTCACCCGCCGCGGCGTCCACCGCGAACCGAGCCGCACCCTGCTGGGCGTGTTCCTGCTCGCGCATCAGGACCACCGCCCCGAACGCTCGCCGCAGCGCAGCGCCACCGCCGTGGTCACCAGCGACGCGGCGACCGAGATCAGCCGGTGCGCGGCCTGGTCCATCTCCATCAACGCCGTGCCCGGGCCGCCCTCGTCAACGACGCCCTCCCGGCGCTGCACGGTGGCGTGCGCCAGGTAGCCGCCCTTGTTGGCGAGCTTGCTGCGCAGGAACTTCTTGAACGGCTCGCGCCGGTCGATGACGTAGTGCGTGGCGGCGTTGATCGCGTGGCCGGTCAGCCACGCCCGCACCGGCACCCGATGCCCCAGTACCCGCGTCACGGCCCACCCGGCCGCGGCCTGACCCGCGGTGTAGGTCGCCACATGACGAGCGCAGTGCCTGGCACCCTCGCGGCCCGGCTCGCCCTTACCCGCGGCATCCGCCGAGGACTGCACGATCTTTGGCGCTGCTTCTTGGTCGTGTAGCGGATGTGTCGGTTGGCTGCTCGCGACACGGTTGTTAGCTGCTGACAGTGAGGGTGTCTCGTTCGTAGGTTGCGCTGCGTGTTGTTGCACTTCTACGAGTCGACGGGCTGGCAGCCCTGGGGTGTGGGCGAGCGCCCGGTGATCCCGGAGGGGATGCCGGTGCTGATCGACGAGGACTTCCAGTTCGAGGACGCGGCGGGTCCGCGGCCGAGTCGTGCGGTGAACGCGTGGCTGCGGTCGCTGCCGTCCAGCGGAGCGCCGGCGGCGAACACCTGGCGGGTGTACGCGCAGGCATTGCGGGATTGGTTGGTACATCTGGGTTTGCATGGGCTTTCCCCTTTCTCGTGTCGGGTGGATTTGGTGGCGGCGCTGGGGACGTACGCGGATCGCCGGCTGTGCGGGCCGGTGTCCGAGCGGCTGGCGGGGTCGTCGTGGGGCGTGCAGATGACGGCAGTGGCCGCCTTCTACGAGTGGGCCGAGGCCGAGGGCTACGCCGAGGCCGCGCCGTTCACGACGGCGGTGGTGCAGCGGGTGACCGATGAGCGGGTGCGGGCGGTTCGTCGGAATTACGCGAAGCTGCGGCGGGCGAAGCCGCACGTGGGGATCAAGTACGTGCAGGCCGATTTCGCTGAGCTGTTCTGCCGGTCGCTGGCCGGGTTGGCCCCGGACGGCATGGAGAACCCGGCGTTCCGGGGCTGGTATCCGGGCCGCAACTCCGCAGTGGCGCGGCTGGTGCTGTCCACCGGGCTGCGCCGGCGGGAGTTCACTCACCTGCTGGTGCACGAAGTGCCGCCGCTGCCGTCCGAGCCGACCGAGGTGCCGATCCTGTTCCCGGTGCCCGAGCTGGCCGCGAAAGGGCGAAGGCCCCGCCTGACCTGGATCGACTACGACGCCCTGGTCGCGGTGCACACCTACATGCGGCTGGAGCGGGCCGTGTCCGCCGCGTCGGCGTCCTGGCGGCCGGAGGACCCGCTGGTGGTGACCGAGCCGGACTTGTTCGGCGCTCGGGTCAACGGCCGGCGCACGGCCTGGTCGGCGTTGACCCCGGCGGAACGGCGCCGTCTGGTCGAGCCTGGTGGCGGGTCGAGTTTGCTGGCGATCAGTCGGGGCGGTCGGCCGTTCCTGGACTGGGCGACGGTGTTCCGCCGCGCCTCGCGGCGCATCCGGGCGAGCGTGGAGCCGCGGTTCCCGGACGTGCACCCGCACCGGCTGCGGCATTCGTTCGCGATGGCCACGCTGGAACGGCTGGTCACCGGCCACTACCAGCGGGCCGCCGAGCTGGTGGCCGCGGCGGGCGGGGACGCCGCGCTCGCCTTCTACCTGACCAAGGCCGACCCGCTGGAGATCCTGCGGGACCTGCTCGGCCACTCGTCGGTGACCACAACGGAGATCTACCTCAAGCGCTTGGACGTGCACCGCATCTACCGGGCCGCATACGAACGCGCTGGGCAACGCGCAGGGCAGGTGGACCCGGCTGTGGACGCCGAGGTGGATGCGGAGTTCGCCGACGAGTTCGGCGAGTCCGGGGAGGAGGTCTGATGCCGGCCTGGGTGCTGGACGATCCGCTCGCGGTGACCTTCCGGCTGCCGCGCGACGAGCCGCTGACGATGGGACTGGACGACCTGCCGAACCCGGCGCTGGCGCGGGATCTGGCGGTGGGCGTGACGCGGCTGGCGCATCCGCACGGCCCGATCGCCCGCGCGGGCACGGCGACCCAGTACGTCCGGACGGCACGGCGGATGGTGCGCGAGCTGCACGCCGAGGGGTTCATCGGCGGGGCCGCGCAGCTGCGCCGCACAGTGCTGGTCGCCTACTGGCTGCGCGGGCATTACGGCGTCGAGCACCGCACCCGGCGGATGCTGCGGGCGCTGGAGGAAGCCGCCCCGGTGCTGCCGCCGGAGACCCGCGATCTGGTGCTGGGGCGCAACTTCAAGAAGCCGCCGCCGAACACGCCGCTGCCGCCCTACACCCCCGGCGAGTGGTCCCGGCTGCTGGACACCTGCCGGGTGCTGATCCGCCAGTCCTGGCGAGCCCACCAGCGGATCGTCCCGATCGCCGAGGCCGGCGCCGACCCGGCGGTGGCCGGGTGGTCGGAGCCGAACATCGCGTGGTTGCTGCGTCGCTGGGGGCCGGTCGGCCGCCCGGCGGTGGCTGAGCATCTGGGCACCACGATCCGGCGGATCAGCATACTGGGCGGGTTGCCCGAGGTCCGGGACGCCCTGTTCCCCGCGATGGACGTGGTGATCGCCTACCGGCTGCTGCTGGGCGCCTACACCGGCATCGTCCCGGACGGCCTGGACGGGCTCGACCTCGGCGACATCGACTGGGCAGGGGACGACACCGTGCTGCTGAGCTACCTCAAGGGCCGCACTGGCGACGAGAGCCTGACGTTGTCTCCGCGGGCGAGTCGGCTGCTGCGGCAGTGGCTGCGGCACAGCGAGCTGCTGCGCGGCCACGCCGCGCCGGAGGTCCGGGATCGGTTCTGGCTGGCCGCGACCTACCAGCGCACGGCCGCGCCGCCGGGATTCAGCGACTGCATGCTGCGCAAGTGGATCGCCCACCACGAAGTGCGCGGCGACGACGGGGAGCCGTTGACGCTGCACAAGCATCGCGTCCGCACCACCTACCATGCCGAACGCGCCACCCAGGGCTGGTCCGGGCACGCCACGATCGACCCGAACCACTCCGCGCAGGCCGAGGGCGACCGTTACCTGGCGGTGGCCACGCCCGCGCAGCAGGCGGCGGTGAATGCGATCATCACCGACGCGCAGGCCGACCTGCTGCGCCGGGCCGAACGCCCCACGGTGCTCACCGACGACGACACCGTCGAACTGGTCGCGCAGTTCCCGGAGCAGGCCGCCGGGCTGGTGCTGGACGAGACGGTGCTGCGGGAACTGGTCGGCGGTCAGCGGGACGTGTTCACCGCGGCCTGCGCGGACCAGCTCGTCGGGCTGCACGGCCCGAAGGGCAAGCCCTGCCCGGCGAGGCCGTGGGTCTGCCTGCTCTGCCCGCTGGCGGTGTTCGCGCCCCGGCATCTGCCGAACCTGTTGCGGCTCAAGGCGTTCTTCGCCCGCCAGTTCCGGCAGATGCCGCGCGAGCAGTTCGCCGCCGTGTTCGGCCCCTACGCGCACCGGCTGTCGGCCGAGGTCCTGCCCCGCTTCGCCCCGGCCGCGATCGAGCAGGCCGGGCAGCAGGTCGCCGACGTCGATGCCGAGCTGCCGCTGCGGCCCGAGGAAGCCACCGAGGAGGCCGCGTGGTGACCCCGTTGTCCCCTCCCGAGGGAGCGGTGGCCGGTGGTTCGCTGTTCGCCGGGGTCGACGTCGCCGAGTTCGCCGGGCTGCGCTGGACACCCGGCGCCGCCCGCCCCCGATTCGAGCAGGACACCTGGTCGTTTCAAGGCTGGGCCGACGCCTCAATGCAGATGCGCGCAGCGGAGAAACGCTGGCAGTTCGGGCTGATCCGCAACCCGCGCTGGCGCACCGTCGCCAAGGAACTGGCGCTGGCCTGGCTGCATCCGGCCGACGAACGGGTCGTGATCTTGCCTGCTGCGCGCCGCACCGCGTGTCATCCCCGCACCTGCCACTCCCGGCTGTTCCACCTGACGTTCTGGTTCAACTGGCTGACCGACCGCGGCATCAGCAGCCTGGCCGAGGTCGGCCAGCACGAGGTCGAGGTGTTCCTGCGGGACTACAGCGAGATCAAGGACGCGGACGGGAATGTGCTGCGCGCCAAGAAGAACCGCACCCTGGTCACGATCGTCAAGGTGATCCAGTCGATCGCGGACTACGCGCCGCTGCTGTCGGCCGACCGCTACCGCGACGACTTCCGACCCTGGGGCGCGCGCACGCCGGGACGGGTTCTGGGGACTCCCTGCCGCCCGCCGAACAGCACGCCGCCGTTGCCGGACGAGGTGCTGCACCCGGTGCTGTCCGCTGCGCTCTACATCGTCGACACCCTCGGCCCGCACCTGCTGGACCTGCTGAACACGGTGGCCGAGCAGCGGAACCGGGTCGCCGGGCTGCGCCGGAACCTGCCGCCGGGCATGGACCAGGTCCTGCCCGGCGTGATGGCCCGGCTGCTGGTGCGCGAGTACGTCGAGCCCAACCGTCCGTTGCCCGAGCTGGACACCGGCAGCATCCGCCGACGCCTGCGGGAACGCGGGTGGTCCCCGGAGGATCCGCTGCTGCGGGTCAACTTCGCGCCGTTGGCCAACCAGCTCGGAGCCCAGCGGCTGACCGGGCCCGAGATCGAGCTGGTCCGCCCATCGATTCGGGCCGCGCTGGATCAGGTGGGCCTGGCCCCGCCGTGGTGTCGCGACGCGCCCACGGTTGCCCGCGCACACGACGGCACCCTGGTGCCCTGGAGCGAGCCCAGGCAGGGCGGCCCCGAGCTGGACGGGCTGCGCTGGCTGTGTTTCAACGCGGCGCTGATCGCCGTTGCCGCGCTGACCGGGATGCGCAACAGCGAGCTGATGGAGCTGACCATCGGCGGACGACACACCGAGCAGGTCGCCGACGACCTGGCCCGTCACTACCTGCACAGCAAGGTCGTCAAGGGCCGCCGCTGGGGCGGCGAGCCCGATGAATGGGTCGTGGTCGAGCAGGCATACCGCGCCGCGGAGTTCGCCGAACGTCTCGCCGCGCACTGCGGGCGCCCTGCCGAGCCCGGCGCCGCGCTGTTCGGCCGGTTCAGCTCGTTCCGGCACGGCCTCTACGCCCACTTCCGGGACTGGGTGAACGATCCGGCCGGCGGCGGCCGGCTCGGGCTGGCCCCCATCCCGGACCATCCGGTCACGCTGCGAGCGTTGCGCCGGACGCTCGCGCTCGAGCTGGCCGCACGCCCCGGCGGGGTCATCGCGGCGAAGGTGGCGCTCAAACACATCTCGATCAGCACCACCGAGGGCTACTCGCACCGGCCGGACGGGGCGCAGGCGGTGTTCCACGCCGAGTGGAAAGCCGCCGCGGCCAAGGAAAACCTGCGGTCGGCCGTCGAGGCGTTCCGCGAATTCCAGGCCGGGCAGATGCCCGCCGGGCCCGGCGCCGCGCGGCTGGTCGAGACGTTCACCGCCGTCGACGCCGCCCTGGCCGAGCAGGCCCGCGCGAATCCGTCCGTGGTCGACAGCGACCGGCAGGTCGAGCTGCTGCTCAAGGCCAAGGCCGCCACCCTGCATCCGGGCGCGGCGAACTACTGCTGGTTCGATGACCCCAGCCAGGCGCTCTGCCTCAAGCTCGCTGGTGTCACCGAAGCAAGCACGCCGCTGGCCGGAATGTGTGACAGCGCCCGCTGCCCGCAGGCCACGCACCACGCACAGCACCGGCCGGTCTGGGTCACCATCGCCGACAACACCAGCGAGCTGCTGGACAGCCGCCGCATCCCCGCCGGCGAGAAGCACCGGCTCAAGGCCGAACATCAACGCGCACGAGCAGTGATCGACCAGATCGACCGCGCCGCCGGCGACGACGGGAGCAGGTGAGCATGCCGCTGTCACCCGCGCAGCGGGACCGGATCGAACGGCAGATCCGGGCCGCGATCGACCGGCTGCTGGCCGGACAGTTCCCGCCCGGCGGCGGCTGCGACGTCAAGACCCTCGCCCGCGAGGCGGGCATCTCCCGCGCAGCGCTCTACCGCACCTACGGCCACCTCAAGGAGGAATTCGAGCGCCGTCGGCAAGCCCAGCTCGATGCCGGTGACCAGCCCGACCCGCGCGAACAACGGATCGCGGCGCTGCGCGAGCGCACCAGCCGACTCACGACCAAGCTCGCCGCCACCCACGCCGAACTGCGAACGCTGCGGGCCACGCATCGGCAGGCCCTGTCCGCGCTCGCCGCGGCCGACGACACCATCCAACGGCAACGTCGGCAGTTGGCCGACGCGCACAACTTGCTTGCGCAGCAGGGGAACCAGAACCATCGCCTGGTTCCCCTGCCACCTGCTGGCGGTCCGCAGACCGCCACTAGCGCCGCCGCTCCGGAATTGGCAAAGATCAGAAACCCTGGTGAGCGGGCCGACGGTTACAGCACCGCCAGCAACACCGCCGAAACCCCCAGCGCCAGGCCATGAAGCGCCTGATCAGCCGCATACATGCCGTTCAGGCCGCCCGCGTTGAGCCGGGCGAAGTCCGGCGAGCCCGTGCGTTCCAACAGCCACCGCACCGGCCAACGGCGGTCCAGCAGCGCATGGGTTCCGGCCGACCACGCCAGCGCGCTCACCACGCCGGGAGCGGACCAGTGCAACGGCAACACCAGCCACGCCAGGAACCCCAGTACGAGCAAGGAAAGGTGGTACTGGCCGACATGCGCCAGGTTCGCCAGCCACCCGCGATGCGGGCTCGCGCCGGCCGCAACCTCCTCCGGCTTCGGAGCGCCCTTGTTCGCGGCCTGCCAATCGCATTGGCCGGTCACGTGATCGGCCAAGTTGTGGCCTACCAACAGAACGACGCCGCTCGCGGCGAACGTCGCCAACGTCATCAGCTCGTCGACGGTGGCCATCACATCGTCACCGCTGTCCCCGACCGGGTGATCTCCGACACGGAGATCGGCAGCGACAATCGAGACACGGCAGCTGCGAAACGCCTGGTCGCTGCACACGACTTCGGCACCGCAACCTCGACACGGTTCTTCCTGGACACGGTGATCGCCGCGCTAACGAGATGATCGCAGTACGGATGCACATCCGAAAACGTCGCCTGCAGCGCCGCGAACAGCGCCAACCCGCGCACCTCGATGCCTCGCATCAGGCCGCCACCTCCCCGTCGGAGACGTGCTGTGCAACGAGCGCCCGCAGAGCTTCCGGGCTCGACTTGCCCTGACCAGGCACTCCGGCGATCACCTGCTGCTGTTCCAGCAATGCCAGGTGCTCCCGCTCGGCCCGGCGACGCGCCCGGTGAATCCGCGCCGCGTCGTTGAACCGGCGCCGCGCCCGCCACTCGGCCATCTCCTCTTCCTCAGCGAGCTCGCGATCGACCTCCTCGATCAGCCGGTCAACCTCCTCGCGCTCATCCATCGCTCGTTCCTCCTCCTGAGCTGCGTAGATGTACTCATCAACCGCGACCTCAACCGCCTCACGAGCGGTCCGGTCCGTGATCCGTGCCGTGTGCATTCGCTTCCTTCCGTTGGGTTGACCAAGGTTGACATTAGTCAGCATTGGTCAATCTGTCGTTAGGCCAACCGAGTGAGTCTTTGGTCAGGGTTGGTCAAATCAGTAAGCTGGGCGCATGGAGAGCGCACTTCCGGGCCTTGCCCCGTTCGAGCGGGTCGCCGCCGCAATTCGGGACGCGATAGTTACCGGCAACGAGTGGTCACCCGGCGACCAGCTCCCGAGTAACCGGGCCCTTGCCGACCGATACGAGGTTTCGTTGCCCACGCTGCAGCGCGCCGTCGGTGTCCTCCGAGAGGAAGGCTGGCTCGTGTCTCGTGGTTCGGTCGGCGTTTTCGTCGCTGATCCGCTTCCCGAGCAGAAGCGCTCCGAGACGCTCGCCGAGCTCCGGGAGACCGTATCGACCCTGCGGAGTGACCTCGCGGCGTTGGAGCAGCGAGTCAGCGCGATCGAGCGGTCCGATCACTAAGCCGCCGCCTGCCGGATGAAGCTGACGATGCCGTCGATTGCGCCTTCGCCGATGTCCCAGAGGTCGCCGACCCAGTCGGCCGCCTCACCGGGGAACTTCACGATGATCACGAACAGCGCGATCATGATCGCGATCCCGACGACCTTCTTCAGCCCGCCGCCGCTTCCGCCGCCAGTCAGTGCCTGCAGGGGGTCCTTCTTGCCCATCGTTCTCTCCTTGCTTCGTTCGTCTCTCGGCGTTGTCGCCGTCGAGAACAAGACTCCGCGAGAACGATCGAGCCAGGTAGATGATCAGGGGGTGACTCGTTGGGGAGCCGTACCGAGTCACCCCCTCTTGACCAGCAGAAAGTCAACGTAGGGGGCTGAAATTGGGGGATGAACCGTCCAAGCTTGAGCGGGCACGACTCGCCAAAGAGTGGTCCTTGGGGGAGGTGTGTCGTCGCCTCTCCAGGGCCCGGGCCGAGATGAAACCCGGGTATCCACCGAAGCCCGACAGCATCAAGCGAATGTTCCAGGACTGGAAGAGTGGTAAGAAGCGGCCGACCGACTGGATAGACGAGCTGTGCGCCGTCTTCGAGATGTCACCCGCAGCGCTCGGTATCGCGGAGGAAGAACCCGCTCAGGCGCCCCTGGCCATTCCCCGGACGTTGCCGAGCGTTGCCGAGTACGGCGACGACGCCTTCCTCGAATCCGCCCGCGGCTATCTCAGCCACCTCGTCGCACTCGACAACCGGTTCGGCGCGGCCGACATCGTGCCGATGGCCGTGCGGTACTTCAAATCACTCAAAGACCTGCTGGGCACCGGTGCATACGACCCGAGCATCGAGCGTGACTTGCAGGCGGTTACAGGCGAGATCGCGGAGTTGGGCGGCTGGCTCGCGTACGACGCCGAACGGCACGACCTGGTACGCAAGCTGAACCAAGAGGCGTTGTACTACACGCAGCTCGCCGGCGACCGAAGTATCGAGCTTCTGACGCTGCAGAACGCAAGCATGCACGCTGGCGCGATGGGTCGTCCGAACGAAGCGCTGCAGCTCGCGAATCGTGTACTGAACGGGTTCGATCTCTCGCCCCGGCTGCGTGCCCTGTTCCTCACCCGAAAGGCCCGTGCACTGGCGCAGGCGGGAGATCCGGGCGCGCTGCCCTTGTTTGGGGAAATAACGTCGCTCTACCTCGAAGGTGTCCGCGACGATGATCCGATGTGGGCATGGTGGATCGACGAACGGGAACTTGCGTGGCACAAGGCGATGGCGACCGATGCACTGCACCCCAGTGGCGCGGCGCTGCCGGAATTCGAGCATTCTGTTGAAGCAACTGACCCGAACGAGATGCGGAGCCAGTACCTCCACCGCGCCTACCTGTTACAGGCCCAGATAAGCGCGTCTTCCTGGAGCGAAGCAGAACAGACAATCAACACGTTGCTGCCCCTCATTCCACAGGTTGAGTCGACGCGCACCAAGGTGCTCCTCAGGGAATCGATCGCCAAGATTGCCGGTGGGGCACAAAAGGTCCCGGGCGGAATACAGGCCGGAATCGCGAAGCTGGGCATAGCGTTGGACGACGCGGATGCATTGGAGGTCCTGTGAACAGGGACGAGCTACGAGCCTTGGCCGACCCGGCTTTCGAGCAATACTTCCTTGTCTCACCGAGCAAGTTGAACCTGCTCTTCACCGCAGCCGACATCCGACCGAGCGACGTGGTTCTCGAAGTCGGAGCGGGAGCGGGCACGGTCGCGCGCAACATGCCGCCATGCGCGAGCCTGACCGTCGTGGAGCTCGACACGCGGCTGATCGACGCACTTCGACGGGAAGTGCCACACGCAGACGTGCGACAGGGCGATGCGCTGCAGATCGCCCAGGAACTCCACTACGACGTGCTGATCGGCAACCTGCCCAACGTCGTGACCGAGTCCCTGATCGACCTGCTACCGCAGCTCTCGTTCCGCACGGCCGTGCTCGCCACCGGCCAGAACTCAGATTTCAGCCGGCTTCCACCGGAGTTCACGGTCAGCGACGTCACGACGATTACGGGCGACGACTTCAGCCCGCCGCAGCCGAGCGTCTCCCGGATCGTGCGGGTCGCGCGTGACGTGCCCCGCGGGTAGTTGAGTGTCGTGCCGCCGGGCCCGTGGTCCTAATGTGACGGCGTCTACGACCTGTGCGGCAACACCTGGGAGTGGCGCTCGACCGATTCCAAGCCCGGCCGGCGCGAGCTCAAGGGCGGCTTGGTGGACGACACCGTTCGAGCGCTGCACACCCTCGACGTTCAACGACGCGGCCGAGGCGATGTGTGACGACGACACGGGCTTCCGCTGCGTGGCGCCCGTCGAGGACTTCGAGTAGCAGACCGTTGCCCGCTAGCAGTTGGGAACATCGGCTGGCCTGAACACTGTTAACGTAGCCCAACCGCCGTGCCTTCATGGTCACGGACCAGCTTCCGGTTATCCATCTTCCAGCCGAGCGGCGGTTGCATTTCCTCCAGTGCAGCGTCCTTTTCGGCGTGGGCGTTATGAAACCGGAATAGGCCTGGTTCTTGGTCTAGGGTAAACGGACTTCCTTTGTAGTGTACCGTATTCAAATTGAGCCCTTTGAATGTCGTATTATAGAACTCAACTGTAGATTCCCTGTAGTCTGATTGGAGGAAGTTGACGTAGCCAAAGGATGTATTTGCAAACCTCGGGGGCCAGTCAAACCTGCAGCTGGAAAAGTCATTTACGAGTCCGAGTGCGCACGAAGAGAAGTCGACAGGTCCGAAGAATCTCGCAGAGGTGCAAATCGTCCAGCGTCTGGCTTGAACCCCATAGAAGCTTGTTATTCCGAGAAATTTTGCGTACGAGAACTCTAGGTGTGCTACCGTACAATCGCGCAGCATGAAATTCACGAGGGTGGCCCCTGCAAGGTTGACAAAAATCTTCGCCTCGGCAGTGGGGGTGTCGGAGTGGTTGGCAGCAACTATATCCCGAATGGCCTCCTGGGCGGCAATCCTGACCTGCAGCTCATCAGAATCCACGTCCTCGTTGTCTGTGGGCGAGTAAGCAATCTCTGGCTTCCAAAGAGTCCCGGCGTCCAGGCTCACTTCGAATGACATCCGAAGGTATGCGCATAGCACGTTGATAATTGTTTGCTCATGTTCTTCATTTTGGAGAGCCAGGCGTTCGAGGGCGTAAATTCCTCCAAGGCGGACTGGTGCCTTTTCTGAGCCGAGTTGCTCGACAGCTATTGAGTAAAGCTCGGTAATGCGGCGCTCGCGAGCGTCTTCTTCGTTTGCTGCAGCTGCTGCCGTTTCCCGTCGGCCCCTTTCGCCTTCGATACGCCGGGTCTCGTGTAGCTGCAGCTCGGACGAGCGTTGTCGTCGAACGGCCAACCACAGCGCTATAGCGCCGCCGCCGCCGACCGTGATTGTGAGGGCCGTGCGAAGTGCTGATAGTTCTGCTGTCACCTGCTGGGGCGCGCCGCCGCTGCGAGCGAAAGATACAAGCCCCAAGACCGCCGCGACCGTGGCGATGACTGTTAGAACCGCCGCCAGCCAGACCCAGCCCCATCGAAGTTCTGGGAGTTTCGGGGTGTCATGCGCTTGCTGTTGCTCCTCCACAACGCAAAGTGTCCCAAGAACTGAGGGCTGTAGGCGAGCTTCAGGTGGTGTGCTCCCGTCGGAACGGGTGCCACGATCAGGAAGGCACGATGCAGCGACAGGTGGGCTCCACATCCGATGCAAGCCCGCGATGGCCCCAGTGCTACCCCAAGCAGGCCGTGTTTGAGGAGAAAATGCAGTTCAGAGCGGGTATCGCCTGGTGACTGTAAATCAGCCGGCACTGCCTTCGGGGGTTCGAATCCCTCACCCGCCACTCGATCGAAGGCGCCCCCTGCTTGTCGCTGGGGGCGCCTTCGCTGTTTCCGATCATCGTCGTGTCTTCTGGGGCGCAGCCCCAGACCCCGCCCGGGGCGACCCCCGGACCCCCATTGCCGAGCCGCGTGCGGGCAGCGTCGCGGTATGCCGCCGTGCCAGGTAGGTGCGTAGCCCAGGCGCTGCCGGGCTGTCGTCGGCTCCCGGTTACCTGTGCCTCTCACCGGGAGGATGGAGCTCGGGTCGGAAGATGCGGCCCTGCTGTCTCGCCGAACACCTCACCGTGCCCGGCGATCGCAAGGTGCTGACGCGCCGGTGGGAGTCTGTAGGCATGGAACTGAACGGCGTCCCCGCAACGATTGAGCAGGTCAAAGCCCTCGCGCTCACCAACTACGGACACTTCACGTCGATGCTCGTCGACGACGGCAGTGTGCGCGGGCTCTCGCTGCACCTGCAACGGTTGACGCGGGACTGCCGGACGCTCTTCGGCGCCGAACTCGACACCGAGCGGGTGCGCGAGTACGTCCGGCACGCGCTGCAGGGCCTCGACCAGCCGGTGACCGTTCGCGTCACGATCTACGACCCCGAGATGGGTTTGGGAACGATCGGGGAGGACGCGCAGCCGCAGGTGCTCGTGACCACGCGTGGGGCGTCGTCGGCCGAGCCGGCGCCGTGGCGCCTGCGAGCAGCGTCCTACCGGCGCGAGTTGCCCGCGGTGAAGCACGTCGGCCTGTTCGGCGCGATGCACCAGCGGCGCCAAGCGCAGCGCGAGGGCTACGACGACGTTCTGTTCCTGAACCCGGACGGCACGATCTCGGAGATGGCGACCTCGAACGTCGGGTTCATCCGTGACGGCCGGATCATCTGGCCGCGCTCCGAGTGGTTGCCGGGTACGACGATGACGCTGATCAACCAGGTACTCGATGAGCCCATCTCGACCGAGCCGCTGACGCTCGCCGACCTGCCGTCGATGGACGCGGCCTTCGCGACCAACGCCGCGACCGGCATCCGGCCCGTGGCCGCCATCGACGCGACGGAGTGGCCGACCGAGCACAAGATGCTGCAGCAGCTCCGCGACGTCTACCTGGAGATTCCCGCCGAAACCGTGTGATCGACCGGTTACGGAGCGATAGGGTCCTCCCCGGTTTCGGACCTCTCCCGGTGGTCACTTCGGACTCCGGGCGCCACCGGGCCACCGGGTGCCACGGCCGACGTCACTCGCAGCGGGCCAGAACTCCTCGGATCGCTTCGGCTTCGGCCCTGTCGACCGTGAGTTCGTAGCGCTGCTTGATCTGCACCCATTTGGTCACATAGCCGCAGCGGTCCTCGTCCGGCAACCACGTCGCCGGGTCCTGGTCGCCCTTCGACCGGTTCGACGAGGCGGTCACGGGCACCAGGACGTCGGGGTCGTTCGCGTACTCCTCACGTTGCTGCTCGGACCAGTCACGGGCACCGGAACGGGCCACCTCGGCGAGCGGCACCCAGTGGTCGATGTCCAGTTCGGACGGATCGGTGACGGTTTCGCCGTCGTAGATACTGGTCCATTCCCCGGAAATGTCGCAGTCGTCGCCGACGTCGATGCTGCGGCCCTGGTTGCGCAGGGCGGCGTCTCGAGCGTCACAACCGTCGCCGACCGAGCTCCAATGAGGCCAGTCGTCGCGGTCGTAGTGGGCACCCGTGTCTTCCGGCGTGACCGTCAGTTCGGACAGGTCCGCCGTCCCCGTCGCGGCGGCGTCGCCAACGTCGTCGCCGTTGAGGTCGAGGTCGCCGGACAGGTAGTAGCCGCCCGCGGCCAACACCGCGACGACGGCGGTCACGAGGGCTTTGGTGCGGGTGCGCGTGCTCATCGGAACCTTTCGGCGGGACGTGGAACGTTCGGAGAAACCCGGCGATGATCATCCGGCATGCGTGCCCCCTCGCGGCACAGGGGGAGCGAGCAAGGTCAGCATGATCACGATGTCGGGCCCGGCGCGCCCGCTCGAAGCTGTCGTCGGCTGCTCCGGAGCGCGCGGTGTCGACGAGTGACGGGTTCACCCCGCGGTGTGCGTGACGACGGGCGGGACAGCGCCGCACCGCGACAGCGACGGCGCCGCCGCCGTCTTCTCAGTCGTGTGCGGCGGAGATGACGTCGTCCAGGAGTTCGCGAGAGGCCATGAGGGTCTCGATCTGACGGTCGATGCGAGCGCGTTCGCCTCTGAGGTCCTCGGCCATCTCGGTGCACAGCACGAGGCGTTCGCCTTCGTCGCGCACACACGGCAGGAGCCAGGCGATCGTGTGCGTCGGCAGCCCGGCGGCTAGCAGCGTGCGTATCTGGCGCACCGCACCGACGTCGCTGTCGCGGAAGTTCCGGTAGCCGTTCGCCCCTCGCTCGGGTGAGAGCAGTCCCTGCTCCTCGTAGTAGCGCAGCAGCCGGATGCTGACGCCGGTCCGCCGGGAGAGTTCACCGATCCGCATCGTCACTGCCTTCGTCGCTGCCTTCGTCGCTGCTTTCGTCACTTGACCCTCACACTGATGTGAGACTTTAGCGTGATGCCCGCCCAACGGAGCAAGACGGAGTGGAGGCAGGCATGAACGACACCCGGGTGGCCATCGTGACCGGCGCGGCCGGAGGCATTGGACGAGCCGTCGCGCGGCGGCTGGCCGACGACGGCTTCCGCGTCGCGGTCAGCGACCTCGCGTCGACGCAACCGCAACTCGACGAACTTGCCGGTGAACTCGCCGCCCGCGGTGTGCTCTCGCATGCGCTCGCTGCGGATGTGACCGACGAGGCCGACATGGCACGTCTGGTGGAGACGACCGTCGACGCTCTCGGCGACCTGGACGTGATGGTGGCCAACGCCGGAATCGTCAGCGCGGTGCCGCTGCTGGAGCTGTCGACGGCGGAATGGGACCGCGTGATGTCGGTCAACGCGCGCGGCGCGCTCGTGTCCTACCAGGCAGCGGCCCGCCAGCTGATCCGGCAGGGACACGGCGGCAAGATCATCGGAGCGGCCTCGGTGGCCGCGCACCAGAGTTCGGCGCTGGTCGGCCACTACTCGGCATCCAAGTTCGCCGTACGCGCGCTGACGCAGGCCGCCGCGCTCGAATGGGCCGAGCACGGAATCGTCGTCAACGCCTACTCGCCCGGCCTGGTGCACACGAGCATGTGGGACGACCTCGACCGCGAGATGGTCGCGTTGCAGGGCGGCGAGCCGGGCGACGTCATCGCCGGCGCAGTCCCCGAGATCCCGCTCGGACGCGTTCAACGCCCGGAGGACGTGGCCGGTGTCGTGTCCTACCTCGCTTCCGCCGACGCGGACTACATGACCGGGCAGTCGGTCGTCGTCGACGGCGGGATGCTTCTCGGCTGACACCACCGACCGGGTCGAGGCGGGCGTTTCGGAGCGGAACGGTCGATGCCGCATGACCCTGAATGCCGCTGTCACGGGGCGATTCGCATCACGACCGTCCGCGACGCGGGCCTTGTCGTGGACCCGCGTTGTTACCGTGCCTCATGACCAGCGCATCTCCTGCCGGCCGCCGGGAACAGCTCCGCGACTTCCTCCGTACCTGCCGGGCACGGCTCACGCCCGGTGACGTCGGCATCGCGACGGCGGGCAGGCGCCGGACACCCGGGTTGCGGCGCGAGGAGGTCGCTTCGCTCGCCGGGGTCGGGGTGTCCTGGTACACGTGGCTCGAACAGGGCCGTGACATCAACGTCTCTGCCGATGTGCTCGACGCGGTCAGCCGGGCGCTGCGCCTGACCGAACCCGAACGCGCACACCTCTACCTGCTGGCCGGGCTCAACCCACCTGCCGACACCGCCAGGGCGCGCGATTCCGGGGTCACCACGGAACTGCGGAACCTGCTCGACACGTGGTCGCCGCGGCCGGCCATCCTGCGGGACCGCGCCTGGAACCTGCTCGCCATCAACGATGCGACGCGGACCGTGTTCGGCTACGACGACACCGACCACAACTGCCTCGTCTCGTTCTTCAGCAACGCGCGGTACCGCAGCATGCACGCGCACTGGGAATCCGTGGCTCCGGCTGTGGTCGCCGCGTTCCGCGCCGACGCGGCGCATTTCCCCGACGACCCGGGCTTCGGACGGGTGGTCGACGAACTCGGCGCCACCAGCCCAGAATTCGCCGAGTTGTGGGCCCGGCACGAAGTGGGCGTGCCGGTGCAGGCGGTGAAGGCGGTGCACCACCCCGAGGTCGGTGACCTGATCTTCGACACGACGACGCTCGTGGTCGCCGACCAGCCGGCTTGGTACCTGGAGTTGTACAACCCGCGGCCCGGCACCGGAACCGACGAGCCGCTGGCGCGGCTGACGCGATCACCCGCGCCGGCCTGATCCGCCGAGGGTGGTGTTGCCGGTCCCACGTTGAATGCGCACTGGTTGCCCCGTGTCCCTGCGCGAAAACTCGAAGCCATGACACACAGCACCGCGACACACAGCACCCCGGCACACCACAGCACCGCGACACACAGCACCGAACGATTCGACGGCACGGTCGCACTCGTCACCGGCGGCACGAGCGGCATGGGCCTCGCCACGGCGCGGCAACTACTCGGGGAGGGGGCCCGGGTGATCATCACCGGACGAGACCGGACCCGGTTGGACGCCGCGGTCACCGAGCTCGGCGGAGGCGACCGCGTGCTCGGCGTGCGCGGTGACGTGTCCGACCTCGCCGACCTCGACGAGCTGATCGCCGAGATCCGGAACCGGTACGGCCGACTGGACGTGCTCTTCGCCAACGCAGGCGTGGCCTCGTTCCAGCCGAATCAGGACATCACCGAGGCCGACTTCGACCGCACGGTGGACATCAACTTCAAAGGCATGTTCTTCACCATCCAGAAGGCACTGCCACTGCTGTCCGAACATGCCTCGGTCGTGATCAACGCGTCCTGGACGCTGCACCGCGGTATGGCCGGTGGGTCGCTCTACGCGGCCACCAAGGCAGCCGTGCACAACCTGGCGCACACGCTCGCGGCCGAACTGGGTCCGAAGGGCATCCGGGTCAACTCGGTGAGCCCCGGCTACATCGAAACGCCGATGTTCCACGAGAACGTCGACGTCGACGCGCACGCGGCCGTGGTCGGTTCGATCGCCGCCGGTCGCCTCGGCACCGCCGACGACGTCGCCGCCGCGGTCACCTTCCTCGCCTCCCCGGCGGCGTCCTACATCAACGGGCAGGACCTGGTCATCGACGGCGGCCTGGTCGCCGCCGCTGCCGGCGGCTGAACGGGCGCTCCGGCGACGTCGCCACGAGCGGCGCGGGCCGTGACCACCCGCGGCCCGCGACTCCGGGGCCGTGGGTGGCGTTCGGCTGTAGCCCCCGTAACGGCTGAGGGGGCTACAGTCGGTCCATGGCACGCGCGCAGAGCGTCGACGAGTACCTCGACAGGTTCGACCCGGTGGTGCGGCAACGCCTCGAGACGGTGCGGGAGCTTGCTCGGGAGGCGGCCCCCGGCACGACCGAAGCCGTCAAGTGGGGCGAACCCGCGTGGATTCACGCCTCCGGCACGATCCTGTTCATGCTCGGCGGCTACGCCAAGCACATCAGTGTCGTCTTCACCCCCAGCACGCGCGAGGCGTTCGACGCCGAACTCGGCGACTTCAACCCCGGCAAGGGTTCCGTCAAGATCGGCCACACGCAGGACATCCCCGAGGACCTGCTGCGCCGCATGATCGTCCACCGCATCAGCGAATACGAACGCGACGGCGTCAACTGGATGTGACGGCCACCGTTCCGGTCGAACCTGCGACCGGAACGGGGGCACGGACCTTGCGGACAACCCCGCGCAGGTCAGCTCACGGGCGCCTGCCAGACCCCGACGATCGCGTCGACGAGCCCCGTTGCGGCGTCGGACCAGGTATCGCGCGGTGTCGGTGTTCCCTGCGCCAGGGCGCGTTCCCGGTCGGCGACCATGTGCATCATCAGGTGCTTCGTGATGTCGGAACGCTCGGCACATACCTCCGGAGGCAGGTGCGCCACGCACCGGTGCAGCCCCTGCACCGCCGTCGCCATGGCCGGATCCGCACGGAACCGCCGGTCCAGGATCGGATGCAGCATCGGATCGGTCACCAGCTGGGCGTTGAACCGCGCGAACCACGTCGGCCTGCCCAGCTCTGCGAGGTGGTCGGTCACCGGCAGTACGACGCACGCCACCCAGTCCCGCAGCTTCGGGTCGTCGCCGACCTGCGCGACGTGGTAAGCGCGGCGGCGGGCGAGCGCATCCTGGTGCCGTTCGACCAGCGCAGTGATCAGGTCGTGCTTCGTGCCGAAGTGGTAGTGGACGGCCGCGTTGTTTCCCTGGCCCGCGGCTTCACTGATCTGCCGGTTCGACACGTTGTAGACGCCCTGCTCGGCGAACAGCCGCTCCGCCGTGGCGAGAATGATCTCGCGAGTCGATCCCGTGGCGGGCGGCTGCACCGTTTTCCCGGCGGCGTTGTCCGACGTCGTCACCCGTGACCCCCTCACCGAGGTTCCCGCGTTTCTCCCTTTCGGGCGCGCACCGCGCCGACGTCCGTGCCCGGCACGAACGCCATCTCCGACACGTTACGCCAGGTCAGCGGGGTTCGTTACGAATCGTGACGTGACTGCCGTAGACGTGCCCCCTGTGGGTGAGTATCCGGTGTCCGAATTCCGCCGGTCGACTGTGTGTAGCGCGACGTGCTCGCGTGTCACGCGCCCGTGTCGGATCGGTGTCGGTTCGGTGAGAGTTCGCCGTCGGCCCAGGTGGCGGCGGGATCAGCAGAGGAAAGCTCACATCGCCACCCCGGTGTGCGCCGCCTCCGGAGCGTGCGCGTCCCGTGTCAAACAGTTGCTTTAGCTGTCGCAAGGGTGGTAAATACCGGTACTCGCGTCACTCATCCGGTGGAATCGCTGCATGTTGCAAACCCGGGTACGGGTGTCCGGGCCCGTCACCGCCCGGCGTCACCGTGTGTCCGGGTCGGTGTGCGGCCGGAAGTCGGGACGACCTGTGGAGGAACGTGTGAGGTTGTGGAAGCGGCGCTCCGCCGCGGCCGAGTCACGGCAGGCGGACACTCCGCCGGATGCGACGCCCGCCGAAGCGAGCCGCGATGTCCCCACGGCGTTCCGGCCCGCCACGGCTCCCGACCTCCACGCCGCCGGCGAGCCCGCCCCCGTCCCTCAATCGCAGGCGGGCCCCGCACCTGGCCACGCACAGCCGCCGGCCCGCACGGTTCGCGGCCGCGTACTCCACGCCGAGGCCGCCGCACCCCACGCCGGGCAGCCGCCCCACGGTGGACAGACACTGCCCGCCGTCACCACCGTCACCGCGTACCGCCGCGACGGCGCCGTGACGGGCAGCACCGTGAGTGAGGACGGCTCATACGTACTCGACGGCCTGCCCGCCGAACCGCTCACTCTCGTCGCCGTGGAGCATCCCGCGGTGCACGAGGAGGTCGTCGTCCGTGCGGGCGATCAGCGGCACGACATCGCGTTGCCCGCGTTCCCGAGGAGGGCTCCCCGGTGAGCGCGCGAGGCGAATACCCGCAGTGGCCGCAGGAGGAACCGCCATCGAACGGGTTCGGTGCGGGCACCGTCGGCATTAACGGGAGCGGCATCAACGGATCGGGTGGCTACGGGGCCGGCAACAACGGGGCGAGCGTGAACGGCACCGGTGTGCACGACGAGTCGAGCACCCGTGGCGGCGAATCCGACGACCACGCCGTGGAGTCCGGCACTCTCGCCGACCTCGGACTCTTCGACGAGCGTGGTGACGCCGGTGAACGCGAAGACCTCGGCGGCAGTGGCCTCTCCGGCGAGTCCGAGCCCGCGGCCGGTGCCGACGGCATGGTCCGAGACTTCGGCAGCATCAGCGGGCTCCGCGGCATGCGCGCGAGAGCATTGGGCGGACAGCAGCCGACGACGGTGCTGTCCGGCGTCGTGCAGGGTGGGCAGCGTCCGCTGCCCGAG
The DNA here is from genome assembly GCF_024648885.1 of Prauserella salsuginis. Taxonomy (GTDB): domain Bacteria; phylum Actinomycetota; class Actinomycetes; order Mycobacteriales; family Pseudonocardiaceae; genus Prauserella; species Prauserella salsuginis. Next base: position 226,190 of record NZ_JANBBF010000013.1, read on the forward strand.
GTCACGGTGACCGTCACCGACCGCACCGGCTCGCAGTGCGCGCGGGCCACCACGGACGCGAGCGGCGTGTTCCACGTGTCCGGGCTCGAACCCGGCAGTTACGTACTGGTGTTCGCGCGTGCCGGTTACCGTCCACAGGCGACGGTCGTGCCGCCGGGGCCGATGCCGTCGCGTCTCGACATCACGCTCGAACCGACGTCCGGTATCGGCGGCACGGTGCGGGAACGTATCGCCGGCAGGCCGATTCCCGGCGCCACCGTCACCGCCATCGGTGCGGCGGGCGAGGTCATCGCCAGCACCGTGTCCGGAGAGGACGGTGGCTACTACCTCGCGGGCGTCGATGCCCCGCAGATCACGCTGGTCGCCGCGGCGCCCCTGGCCGATCCCGTCGCGACGGTCGTGGCGCTCAACGAAGGCCCGGTCACCGACGCGGACCTGGAACTGGAGCTGCGCGGAGCCCTCACCGGGGTCGTCACGTCCGGTGGCTGGCCGTTGTCCGGCGTACGGCTGCTGTTGCGCGGTGCCGACGGCGCCGTCGTCAGCTCGACCGTGACCGACGACGGCGGCCGCTACCGGTTCGGCGCCGTCGCTCCCGGCAGCTACACGGTGACGACCGCGCCCGCGGCGCCGTGCGTGCAGACGATCGGGCCGAGTGCGACGCTCGCCGACCTGAGGCTGCGTGCGGCGTCGGCCGAAGGGGCCGGTGGTGATCCCGACCCCGGCCCGGCCACCGAGGTGTTCGCCGCCGTGCCGCCGCAGTCGCCCCGCGGAGGCTGAAGGCCCGCTTGAGGACACGCGCGGCGGTCCTCGCCGGGAGAACCGCCGGGAGAACCGCAGGTGAGCCGCCGGGTATCCGCGCCGCTTGTGGGCCCACGCGAATCGCGTGTTTCCCCTCGTCGTCGCGGCGCTCCTAGCGTCGGTGACGTCACAACGGCGAAACCGATACGAGGGAGTCACACCATGGCCGAAACGGACCTGCGCGACAAGGTGGTCGTACTCGGAGGCGGCGCGAAGAACCTGGGAGGGCTGCTCGCCAGGCGGCTCGGGCAGCTGGGCGCGAAGGTGGTCGTCCACTACCACAGCGACGCGTCCGCATCCGACGCCGAGAAGACCGTCGACGAGGTCACGGCGGCGGGCGGCGAAGCCGTGACCGCGCAGGGCGACCTCACGCGCGTCGCCGACGTGCGCGCCGTGTTCGACGCCGCGGTCGACCGCTTCGGGCGGGTCGACGTGGCCGTCAACACCACGGGCATGGTCCTGCGCAAGCCGATCCTGGAGACCACCGAGGAGGAGTACGACCGCATGTTCGCCGTCAACTCCAAGGCGGCGTACTTCTTCATCCAGGAGGCGGGGCGCAGGCTCAGCGACAACGGCAAGATCATCAGCCTCGGGACGTCGCTGCTCGCCGCGTTCACCGACGGCTACTCCACCTATGCGGGCGGCAAGGCGCCGCTGGAACACTTCACCCGCGCCGCTGCCAAGGAGTTCGCCGACCGCGGTATCTCGGTCAACGTCGTAGCGCCCGGTCCGATGGACACGCCGTTCTTCTACCCGCAGGAGACGCCCGAGCGGGTCGAGTTCCACAAGTCGCAGGCGATGGGCAATCAGCTCACCCAGATCGAGGACATCGTGCCGATCATCCTGTTCCTGGCCACCGACGGCTGGTGGTTCACTGGTCAGACGATGTTCCCGAACGGTGGCTACACCACCCGCTGATCGCTGCGAAAGGCTGACGCGTGGGTCTGGACCTGTACAAGCTCGACCACCTCGTCGCCGTGGCCGAGGAGGGCAGCTTCACGCGAGCGGCCGCACGGCTGCACATGTCGCAGCAGGCACTGTCCACTTCGGTCCGTGCGCTGGAGCGCCAAGTGGGCGTCGACCTGTTGGCACGCGGTTCCGCCGGCGTGACGCTGTTGCCCGCGGGGGAAGCGCTGCTGGCCGACGCGCGCGTGCTGCACGGCGTCGCGCGGTCGGCCGTGCAGCGGGCACGCCGCATCGGCCGCGGCGAGCGCGAGACGCTGCGCATCGGGCACACGCCCGCCGTCACCGGTGACGAGGTGACCGCGCTGTTGCCGGCCGCGGGCAGCGACACGCGCGTCAACCAGCGGTACCCGGACGAGCTGACCCGCGAGTTGCTCTCCGGGGAGCTGGACCTCGGGTTGTGCCGCGCGATGCCACCCGCGCGCGGCCTGGCCCGCACGCTCGTGGTGCGGCAGCGGCTCCACGTTGCCGTGGCCGAAGGGCACCCGCTGGCCTGCCGCACCCAGGTTCAGCTCTCCGAGCTCGCCGACCAGGAGATCATCGTCTGGGGCGAACCGGGACGTTCCGGATACACGGACCTGCTCATCGGCCTGTGCCGTGGCGCGGGATTCGAGCCGCACACGCGCCGGAACCCGGTGCAGGGCACACCGCCCGTCACCGCCGTGACCGGTACCGGCGGTGTCGCGTTCGTCACCGCGGCACCGGGACCCGCCGCGGGCGGTGGCGTGCGGGTGCTGGAACTGGCGCCCCCTGCCCACGTCCCGCTGCACGCGCTGTGGCCGCAGCACACGGCCTCCGACGCGAGGGACGCGTTCCTCGAATCGGTCAGCTGACCCGTCGGCGGCGCCCTCCCCACCGCAGCCGGGGAGGGCGCCGCCGCATACTGAGGCCGCCAGGGGTCGACACGATCATGAGCAGGGGGCCTCGATGACACGGGGAATCGATCGGGCCGGTGACGCCGAGCGGGTGGCCGACGCAGGCCGGGCAGGCACCGACCGGACGGCGGCGTCCAGGACGGTCCCGTCGCACCGCGGCGAGCCCGGGGCCGTGGTGTGCCGGGTGGCGGTGTCCGTGTCAGCGGTGTCCCGCGCGGCGGCGTCCCGGGGTGCGGCGTCCCGAGGTGCGGTGTCCCGGGGTGTGACGTCCAGGGCGACGGCCTCCCGGCGTGCGACGTCAGGGAACGCGGTGCCCGAGACGGCAGCGTGACCGCCGCGGTGCCGGGGGAGTCGGGTCGCACCGCGCGCTGGTATCCGCACCTGTGGGCGGGCACGCTGCTGACGCAGGCCGCCTACAACGCCGCGCGCATGCTGGTGTCCTACCGCGTGCTCGAGCTCGGCGGCGACGGCACGGCGCTCGGGGTGATCACGGCCCTGTTCGCGCTGCTGCCGCTCGTCGTCGCGGTGCCGGTCGGCAGGGCGGTCGACAACGGCCATCCCGCCGGCGTGCTGCGGGCCGGGGTGGCCGCGACCGTCGCGGCGTTGCTCGTGCTGGCCCTCAGCACCGACCTCGTCGTGCTCGCGGCCGGCAACATCCTCCTCGGGTTCGCACAGATCCTCGTCACGGTCGCGGGGCAGGGATTCATCCCGCTGCTGTCGGACGCCCGCGACATCGACCGCCGCTTCGCGGGCTGGGCGCTCGCCACGTCGATCGGCCAGACGGCCGGACTGCCCGTCGCGGGCCTCGTGACCTCGGCGAGCAGCGATTCCGGCGGAGTGTCGACCACGGCGGGGCTGCTGGCCCTCGCGGTGCTGGCCGCGCTCGCGGTGCCGTCGGCGCTGCTGATGCCCGTCGTGGGAGCACAGCGGGCACGCGCCGAACAGCACGGCGCCGCCCAGTCGGTGCCCACCATGCTCGCCACACCGGGTATGCGCCCCGCGATGTTCAGCAGCCTCGTCGTACTGACGTCGATGGACGTGCTCGCCGCGTTCCTGCCCGTGCTCGGCCACCAGTACGGCTTCGGTGTGCTGACCGTGACCGTGCTGCTGATGCTGCGTACCGGCTCCGCGATCGTCGCGCGCACCTTCCTGCCCGCACTGCTGCGCGTGGTGCCGCGGCGGTGGATGCTGTTGGCCGCGACGCTGTGTTCGGCCGCTCCTATGGCGCTGATCCCTGTGATCCCGAACCCGGTCGTGATCGGTGTGTTCCTGGTGGTCGTCGGGTTCCTCTGGGGCGTGGGGCAGCCACTCACGATGAGCTGGGTGGTGAGCCTGGTGACCGAGCGCAGCCGCGCCTCGGCGCTGTCGCTGCGGCTCACCGGGAACCGCCTCGGGCAGGTGCTCGTGCCGCTCGGCGCGGGTGGCATCGCAGGAGTGGCGGGCGCCGGGTCGGTGTTCCTCGTGACCGCGGCGCTGCTCGGCCTCTCGGGAGGATTCACCTGGCGCGCGGTGCGCGGCACGAACCTGTGACCTCGTGGCCCGCGGGTCCTGCAGTCGTGCGCGCGTCTCCTGCGCCCGCCCGTCGCCCGGCCACCGCCCCTCACTGAAGCGCTGGCGCGCGACTGTGCCCTCGCGCGTGTTCTGCGTTCGGACCCGCGTGTCCTGCGTTCGTGCAGGCCGGTCCGCCCGTGCGGCGGCGTGGCCGGCGTGGCGATCGCCGAGTGGTTGTTCGCCGAATGGTGTTCACCGTGCCGCGCTACTACGTTGACGTATGCGTGGATACGCATCCAACCGGCCAGCAGACAAAGGGGTTCGCAAATGCCGGACAATCGCGTTGTCGTTTACAAGTCGCCCGGTGAAGTCGCGGTGGAATCGATCGATTACCCGAAACTGGAATTGCCCGGCGACGTTGTCGAAGGACTCGGAATCAAGAAGAAAGCGCCGCACGCGGCTATTTTGAAGATCGTCACGACGAACATCTGTGGCAGCGATCAGCACATGGTGCGAGGGCGCACGACCGCGCCCGTCGGCCAGAGTCTCGGCCACGAAATCACCGGCGAGGTCGTGGAAGCCGGCGAGGACGTCCTGTTCGTCAACCAGGGTGACATTTGCTCGGTGCCGTTCAACATCGCGTGCGGCCGGTGCCGGATGTGCAACGAGGGAAAGACCGGGATCTGCCTCAACGTCAATCCCGCACGCCCCGGCGCGGCCTACGGATACGTCGACATGGGCGGCTGGATCGGCGGTCAGGCCGAATATGTCATGGTGCCGTTCGCCGATTTCAACCTGCTCAAATTCCCGGATCGGGACCAGGCGTTGGAGAAAATCCGCGACCTGACGATGCTGTCCGACATTTTCCCCACCGGATACCACGGTGCGTACACGGCTGGGGTCAGCACCGGCTCGACCGTCTACGTGGCTGGTGCGGGACCCGTCGGACTGGCGGCCGCACACGCCGCACAACTGCTCGGGGCGTCGGCGGTGATCGTCGGCGACATGATCCCGGAGCGGCTCGGACAGGCGCGGAGTTTCGGATGTGAAACGGTCGACCTGCGCAACGACGCGCCGTTGGCGGACATGATCGAGCAGATCGTCGGTGAACCCGAGGTGGACGCGGCCGTCGACGCCGTCGGCTTCGAAGCGCGCGGACACGGCAAGGACGCCGGTGAACAGCCCGCGACCGTGCTCAACGACGTGATGGGTATCGCGAGGGCGGGCGCATCGCTCGGTATCCCCGGCCTGTACGTCACCGGCGACCCCGGCGCTCCCGACGAGAACGCCAAGGTCGGCCAGCTCGGCGTGCGGATCGGGCTGGGATGGGCCAAGTCCCACTCGATGACCACCGGCCAGTGCCCGGTCAAGCAGTACAACCGGAAGCTGATGAACATGATCCTCAGTGGCAAGGCCGACATCGCCAAGGCCGTCAACGCCACCACGATCTCGCTCGACGAGGCGCCGCAGGGGTACCAGGAGTTCGACAGCGGCGTGGCCCGCAAGTTCGTCATCGACCCGCACGGGATGGCCCCGGCGGCCTGACACCCCCGACCCGTGGCGGCCGGTCAGGCCGCGGCGGCTGGGCAGATTGGGAGGCTCGGCAGGCTGGGGTGCGGATGCGACCGCCGCGACCGCACCCCAGCCGTGAGTGTGAAGCCGTGTTGCGTTTTACGGGGGCCGTGTTGCGCCCTCCGGGGGCCGTGTTGCGGGTTCGGGGGCCGCGTTGCGTCGCCTGTCGCCCGCTCGGCGCTCCGGTGAGCTTGGCGCGTGGTTCGCGTACTGGGCACTCCCGCCGCGCAACGAGGGCCGGACGCGACGCGTCCACTCCGCATGGAACGACATGTGGGATGGGAAGGCAGTTACAACGCACGTGACCTCGGCGGCCTGCCGACGGCTGACGGCGGCATGATCACGTGGGGTGCGGTCGTCCGGTCGGAGGAACCGCGGCTGTTGACCGAGGCCGGGTGGCAGGCGGTGCGGGAACACGGGGTGCGGACCGTCGTCGACCTGCGCAACGACGACGAACGCGCCGACGTCGTCGTGCCGAGCGGGATCGATGTGGTGCACGCACCGCTCGACCCGGTCGGCGACGACTTCTGGGCCTACTACGCCGAAACCGGGCTGCACGCCACGCCCCTGTGCTACCGCGAGCTGGTCGACCGGCGTCCGGACCTCGTCGTCACCGCGGTGCGCGCCGTGGCGGCCGCCCGGCCGGGCGGCGTCCTGGTGCATTGCGCGAGCGGACGCGATCGCACCGGCCTGCTGGTACTGATCCTGCTCAGCCTCGTCGGCGTGCCCGGTGCCGCGATCGCCGACGACTACGAACTCAGCCGCGAACGGCTCCGTCCGCTGTGGGCGCAGCTCGGCAGACCGGGCGACGAGCCGAAGATCCTCGACCTGCTCGCCCGTCACGGCACCACGCCGCGGGAGGCGTTCCTCGACGTGCATGCCGGCCTCGATGTCGAGGGTGTGCTGCATGCCGGCGGTGCCGACGACGCCGACCTCATGGCCCTGCGCCGCCGCCTGTTGGCGTGACGCGGCGCAACACGGCCCCCGGGATCTGCAACACGGCTCCCGGAATCCGCAACACGGCCCCCGGGATCGGCAACACGGGCCCTGGGATCTGCAACACGGGCTCCGGAATCCGCAACGCGCGGCCCGAGGGGCGCAACGGTCACGGGCGCAGGCGCGGGGCGATCGTCGACGCGTCGGGCGGTTCGGTGCGAGCCGGCATGCCGGAGGCGAGGGTCGTCGCCCACTCGCACAGTCCTGCGATGTCGATTCCGTGCGGCGCCTCGCTCGTGAACGGTTCGATCGACTCGGCGCCGCGCGTGAGCAGCGAGGCCGCGCCGGTGAAGTTGCCACGCGCCGCGTGGGTCAGTCCGACCGCCAGCTGCGCCAGTCCGCGCCACAATCCGCGTTCGGCATCCGGCCCCGACTTCCAGGCGTCCTCGAACACCTCGTGCGCGTGGAACGGTTTGCCGTCGTCGAGCAGCTCCTGTGCTTCGGTGACCGTCGCCTCCGGGGTGCGCTCCACACCCTCCGGCGCTCGCTCGACACCCGCCGCTCCGTACGGCAACGGCCTGCCGAGGCCGTCGCGCGGGCGCGCGTTCCGCGCCCTGCCTTCCTCGTCCCTGTCACGCTGCAGCCGTCCACTCACGCCCCGAGTCTGACACGCCCGTTCGCGCGCGATCGTGGGCGAGTTCGCCCCGGCCACTTCCCGCGGCCACTTCCCGCGGCCACTTCCCGCGACCACAGCTCGCGACCACAGCTCGCGACCACGGCCCGCGACCACGGTCCCCGGCCATGCCACAGCCCGCGACGTCGGCAGCCGGCTCGGTCAGGGCCGCTCGGTGTCCGGTCCTGCTGAGTCCGGATCCGCGGACCCAGCCGCGTCCGTGGTCTGCTTCGACGCCGGTTTCGGCGTGGAGTCGTGGGGTTTGACCTTGCCGGTGAACGTGATGTGGCCCTCGCCGTGGATGCGTTCCAGCATGTGCGGGTAGTGCAGCTCGAACGCCGGCCGTTCGGAGCGGATGCGTGGCAGCTCGTGGAAGTTGTGCCGCGGCGGCGGACACGTGGTCGCCCATTCGAGGGAGTTGCCGTGGCCCCACGGGTCGTCGGCTTCGACGGGGTCGCCGAACCGCCAGCTCCGCATCAGATTCCACACGAACGGCAGCATCGACGCGCCGAGGATGAACGCGCCGATGGTCGACACGGTGTTGAGCGCGGTGAAGCCGTCGCTGGGCAGGTAGTCGACGTAGCGGCGCGGCATGCCCTCCGACCCGAGCCAGTGCTGCACGAGGAACGTCGTGTGGAAGCCGACGAACGTCAGCCAGAAATGCAGCTTGGCCAGCGGTTCGTTCATCATCTTGCCGGTGAACTTCGGGAACCAGAAGTAGATGCCGGCGAACGTCGCGAACACGATCGTGCCGAACAGGACGTAGTGGAAGTGGGCGACGACGAAGTAGCTGTCGTGCACGTGGAAGTCGATCGGCGGCGCGGCGAGCAGCACCCCGGTCAGCCCGCCGAGCAGGAACGTCACCATGAAGCCCAGCGACCACAGCATCGGCGACTCGAACGTGATGCGGCCCTTCCACAGAGTGCCGATCCAGTTGAAGAACTTCACTCCCGTCGGCACCGCGATCGCGAACGTGAGCAGCGAGAAGAACGGCAGCAGCACCGCGCCGGTGGCGAACATGTGGTGTGCCCACACGGCGAACGACAGCGCCGTGATGCCGATCGTCGCCAGCACCATCAGCCGGTAGCCGAACAGGGGCTTCCTGCTGAACACCGGGATGATCTCGGTGACGATGCCGAAGAACGGCAGCGCCACGATGTACACCTCGGGATGGCCGAAGAACCAGAACAGGTGCTGGTACAGGATCGCGCCACCGTTGGCGGGGTCGAACACGTGCGCGCCGAGCATGCGGTCGGCGTACAGGCCGAGCAGCGCCGCGGTCAGGATCGGGAACGCCGCGAGCACCAGGACGCTGGTGAACAGGATGTTCCAGGTGAAGATCGGCATCCGCCACATCGTCATGCCCGGTCCGCGCAGGCAGACGATCGTCGTGATCATGTTGACCGCGCCGAGGATCGTGCCGAGGCCGGACACGACCAGTCCCATGATCCACAGATCGCCGCCGACGCCGACGGAGAACTGGGCGCGCGACAACGGCGCGTAGGCCGTCCAGCCGAAGTCGGCGGACCCCGCGGGCGTGATGAGCGAACTCAGCACGATCAGCCCGCCGAACAGGAACAGCCAGTACGAGAACGCGTTCAGCCGCGGGAACGCCACGTCGGGCGAACCGATCTGCAGCGGCAGCACCAGGTTCGCGAACGCGAACACCACCGGCGTCGCGTAGAGCAGCAGCATGACCGTGCCGTGCATCGTGAACAGCTGGTTGTACTGCTCCGGCGACAGGAACTGCTGTCCGGGCCGCGCCAGCTCGCCGCGCATGAGCAGGGCCATCAACCCGCCGGCCATGAAGAAGGCCAGCGACGTGGCCATGTACATCATGCCGATGACCTTGTGGTCCGTCGTGCGCGCGAGGCTGAGCATGCGCAGCCCGCCCTTGCGCGGTGGCGGCTCGTCGCGGGAGATCCGCGTCGGGGTCACCTCGGTCGGGGGCGTTACCGAGTGCGTGGTCACGGTGGCACCTCCACCAGTACCTTCACCTGCGGCGGGGGACGGTCCCTTTTCGACGGTAGGTTCGCGCGGCCGTGATCGCAGCGCTTCGTCGTCGCGCGGGCGTCCCGGCGGGACCGGTGGCGACGACGGCGCACCCGTGAGGGGCGGCGGTCAGCAGACTACGGCTCCCGGAACCCGCAACACGTCGACGCGAACGCAGGACACGCGCGTCTGAACGCAGAACACGCGGGTCTGAATGCAGGACACGCGGGTCTGGGTGCAGGACACGCGGGTCTGGGTGTCAGCCGACGGCGGGTCTCCGGTACCAGGACGTCCACAGCGGGCGGTAGCCGTGGGCGTACCAGAACGGCGTCGAACGCGGGCTCTCCAGCGCGTGGTGCAGTAACGCCGCCTCGATGTCCTCGGAGTCGAACAGCTGGTGGGCGTGCGCGACCAGGGCAGAGCCGACGCCGCTGCTGCGCGCTTCCTCCGCGACGTGCAGTGAAGCCAGGTAGGCCACGCGGTCGGCGTGCACGTAGCCGGCGATCCAGTTCGCCTCGGGAGGCAGTTCGATCTCGAGGAACCCGAGCGGCCTGCCGTACAGCTCGGCGATCCACAGCTGCGGCACCGGCCTGTCGGCCGCGAGCTGGGCGCGCGCGTCCTCGGTGAGCTGTTCGAGCGCGTCCGAGCGCGCGGTGACGACGCCGAACTGCGCGTCGTAGGCGTGCAGTTCGGCGCGCATCCGTGTCAGGGCGGGCAGATCCTTCTCCTCGGCCGCGCGGATGCGCACTCCCGGTACGGCGGGCGGGCCGGCCCCCAACCGGTTGGCGGGCCGCACCGCGAGCACGCGGGTGGCGGCGAATCCGCGGCGTAACAACGCCGTAGTGCCCGTGGTGTCCCTGCTCGGCCGCGTGACGACGGCGGCGCTGTCCCAGCCGTACCCCTCGTCGTAGGACACGGCCTCCGCGAGCTGGTCCTCCCACCGGCAAAGCAGCCCGTCGACGGCGGCGCCCGGGTCGCTGCCGGCCACCCGCAGGTCCAGCCGGTACTCGACCAACGGCCGCCAGAGCGACCCCATCGACCGCGGGGGAACCGCCGACCGGGTGGCGAACGCGATGCCGTCGCGGGTCCGCAGTACGGCCGACGCCGATGCGGCGGGATTCGTGAACGTGGGCAGCAGCGGGTCCGTGGCCGCCATGCGCTCGGCGTAGCCGTCGAGGACGGCCGTGTCGCGATCGGCGCCGCCGCGGGCTCCGTTCCTGCCGTGCTGGGCGTTCCTGTCGCGCTCGGCCTCGTGGTCGGATCCGGTGTCGTGGGCCGGCTGTGCCTGCATGTCCCACCTCCCTGTAGGCATCGTGGCTCGACCGCCTTCTATGGCGTATCTCACCGAGTGCACATCATGACATCCAATGGGTGATCAGCAGCTGCTACTGGCCGCGATCGACGCCGATGGGGTATCACTCGCATGCGGTTAACGAAGCCTTACGTTCATGTCGGGCTCACGCCGAGTTGACCTGACGGTGGTCAAATCAGATGCTTTGTCCGTCGTGCGGGGTACGGTTTATGCCTCGTTCGCGGACAGTTGTCGTCCGTATCGGGACATCCAGCCGACGAGTGAAACGCGGATGGTCAAGGAAGGGGAAGGTGGCATGGGCCAGGCACGCCGCGCGCCCGCGGGCACGAGCGCGCAGGCAGGCAAGCCCGCCGGATCCGCCGCAGGTGGACCCGGCCGCGCGGACCGATCCGGTTCCGACGACCCGGCCCGTTCCGACGACCCGGCCCGTTCCGACGACCCGGCCCGTTCCGACGACCCGTCCCGATCCGCGGAGCGGTCCGGTCCCGAATCCCCGGGGTCGTCGACCACCCCTGCGACGCGTGGCGACGAGTTCCGGTTCCGTCTCTACACCGCGTTCGTTCTGGCCGTCGGCATCCTCGGCGCCATCTCCGTCGCCGAGTTGCAGCCGTTCGAGGGCTCGGCGCACCTGTGGTGGATCGGCCCGCTGCTGGCGGTGTCGTTCCTGGCCGCCGAACAGCTCGGCGTCAACGTCGACGTGCGCAGCGGCATCTCGTGGACGATCTCCTTCACTGAGATACCGCTGGTCATCGGCTTCTTCGTCGCGCCGTTCGAAGTGGTGCTGGCCGCTCACGTCGTCGCCGGTGTCACGACCCTGCTCGCGCGCCGCGTCACCGGACGGGTGCTGTACAACGCCGGTGCGTTCCTCATCGAGGTCACCAGCGCGTTCGCCATCGCCCACGTCGTGGCCTCCGCGCTAGGCCAGCCCGGAGGCATGCCGTGGCCCGCTGCGCTCGCGGGCACCCTCGCGGCACCGCTGGCGAGCACGATCCTCGCGATGGCCGCGGTGCGTGTGCTGCGGCGGCGCATGCAGATCGGCACCGTCGTCCGCCTCGCCGCGCGGATCCTCGTGGTCGGCTTCGTCAACGCTTCTGCGGGTCTGACCGGCTACCTCGTCATCGAAGGCACTCCCGGCGCCTGGCCGATCGTCGTCGCCGTGAGCATCGGCCTCGTCGCGCTGTACTGGGCCTACTCCGACCTGCTGCGGGAACAGCGCGACATGGAGGCGCTGTTCGACGTCAGCCTCATGGTGGCCCGCTCCGACCACCAGGTCGCCGCTCAGCCCGCGGGCAAACCGGGCGAACTCGAAACGGGTCTCGATCTCGACGAGTGGCACAGCATCGCCGAGCGCATCAAGGACCAGCTGGCCGCCGGCCGCGTCGTGCTGCGCCTGCGACTCGAACCGGACGAGCCCATGCACGTCCTCGTCGTCGGCGGTGACCTGCCGGACGAACAGCTCCGGCCCGACGATCCGCTGCTGCGGCTGCCCGGCGCCAACGTGCGGCACTTCCGGCTCACCGACGGCAACGTCGCCGTCAGGGCCGCGCTCGGCGCCCGCGGCGCCCAGGAGGCCCTCGTCGTACCGCTGCGCAGCGGTAACCAGCTCCTCGGCCTGGTCGAAGCGCACGACCGACTGTCCCGTTGGCGTGGCTTCGGCAAGTACGACGTGCAGCTCCTCGGCACCATGGCCAGCCACCTCGCCACCGCGCTCGACAACCGGAGGCTGCTCGCCACGCTGCGTCACGACGCGTATCACGATCCGCTCACCGGGCTGCTCAACCGGCCCGGCTTCCGCCAGATCGCCGCCGAACCGCTCGCCGAGCGCGTCGCCGAGCCGGCTGCTCCCGCGCAGGCCAACGCGCAGGCGCAGGCCATCGTGCTGCGCCTCGACCTCGACGTCTATTCCACCGTCAGCGACGCCCTCGGCTACGCCTGGGCCGATCGTATGGTCGTCGCCGCGGGCCGTCGTATCCGCGACGTGCTCGGCCCCGAGGTGCCGCTGGCCCGGCTCGAAGGCGCGTCGTTCGCCGCACTGCTGCTCGACCGGACCGCGGACGAGGCTCACGCCGTCGCCGAACGCCTGCGCGCCGAGGCGTCCGATCCGTATCCCGTCGAGAAACTCAGCGTCGAAGCCAACGCCATGGTGGGCTATGCCTGCAGCAACGTGGCGGGCGACGACGGCGACAACCCCGACGTCGACGCACTCCTGCAGCGCGCCGACGTCGCCGTGCGCGCGACCCGCGGCGGTGAGGAGGTCCGCGGCTACGTGCCGAGCATGGGCCAGATCTTCCTCCGCCGCTTCCAGCTGGTCACCCAGTTCCGGCAGGCGCTCGAGGACGGCCAGGTCAGCGTCCACTACCAGCCCAAGGTGTCGCTGCCGGACAAGAACGTCGTCGGCGTCGAAGCCCTCGTGCGGTGGGTGCACCCCGAGTTCGGCCGGGTCAACCCCGACGAGTTCGTGCCCGCCGTCGAAGCCACCGGACTCGTCGGCGCGCTCACCTCGTTCGTGCTCGACCAGGCGCTCGACCGGGTGCGGCGGTGGCTCGACGAGGGCATCGAGATCTCCGTCGCCGTCAACCTGTCCGTGCGCAGCCTCGCCGACGAGGGTTTCGCCGACGAGGTCGCCGACGCCCTCACCCGGCACGGTGTCCCCGCGCGGCTGTTGACCTTCGAGATCACCGAGTCCGCCGTTATGGCCGACCCGCAGCGGGCGCTGCCGATCCTGGGTGAACTGCACGACCTGGGCATCGAACTCGCCGTCGACGACTTCGGCACCGGCTACTCGTCGCTGGCCTACCTGCGCAGGCTCCCCGTGGACCAGGTGAAGATCGACAAGAGCTTCGTGTTCGGCATGAGCAGCGACCTCGGTGACCTCGCCGTCGTCCGCTCCATCGTCGAGCTCGGCCACTCGCTCGGACTGTCCGTCGTCGCCGAGGGCGTCGAGGACGACTCGTCCCGCGACCAGCTCGAAGCCATGGGCTGCGACGTCGCGCAGGGGTATCTGATCTCGCGGCCGCTGGCCGAGGACCGCCTTGAGGCGTGGCTGGTGGCCCGCACGGCGCGCTCGTCGGGCCATCGCGACGAAACGGTGCTGACCCTGCTGACGTGACGGATGCTGCCGCGCTGGTGCCGCCAGTGCCGCTGTGACGGTGCCGCTGTGACGGTGCTGCCGGAGGAGTGCGCCGACGGGATGACGTCGCCGCAGCGCGGACGCCGGTCCCGCGACTGTGGCCGGTCATCGCCGCGGCTGTGGCCGTGGGAGACGTCGCTGCGACGGCAGGGCCGACGGTGGGTGTCACGGTCCGAGACGCCACCGTGGAGGGGTTCCGCCGATGCGGATGCCGACGAGGGCTCCGCCGGAGGCCGGGCGGCTGACCTGAGGTTTCACCGGCGACGGTAGGGAACGCCACCCCCGTGTTCGAGCGACCTCGGTCCTCGGGTACTCTATTCGAGGCTCGTTGAGCACGCCCCTTTAGCTCAGTGGCAGAGCGTCTCCATGGTAAGGAGAAGGTCAACGGTTCGAACCCGTTAAGGGGCTCGCGATTGGGAGTGGTCTGCCGACGGACTGCGTCGGCCTGGATCGTTCGCTGATCATTGTGGGGGCGTAGCCCCCACACCCCACCCGGGGGCTTCGCCCCCGGACCCCCGGACCTGAAGTCGGCGGACGGGTTTGCGGTGCGGTTCTTGTGCGGGGCGCGCCACAGGAACGTCCGTTTCGGCTGGGTTTGGGCTAGGTTGGGGTAGGCAGGGCGGGGTAGCTCAGGTGGTTAGAGCACACGGCTCATAATCGTGGTGTCGCGGGTTCGAGTCCCGCTCCCGCTACTCGGACTATACGGCCACGGCGGTGGCCCACTCATCGTTGAAAGAGGAAAAACCGTGGCTTCTTCCACCGACGTTCGCCCGAAGATCACCCTCGCGTGCGAGGAGTGCAAGGACCGCAACTACATCACCAAGAAGAACCGGCGTAACAACCCGGACCGTCTTGAGATGAAGAAGTTCTGCCCCAAGTGCGGCACGCACCGTGCCCACAAGGAGACCCGCTGACTCCAGCGGCCTCCCGGCCGACAGCCTTCGAACCGCCCTCGCCACACCGGCGAGGGCGGTTCTTTGTGTCCAGGGCCCCACCGGCTGGTTGTCACGACCACACACATCCCGCGGGACGACTTGTCAGTTTCTGAGCAATCGCAACCCCAGTGAGAAAGATCCCCTCGAAAGGACCTACCCGGCGATTGATCGCCAACTCACACTCCTCGGTGACACATCCCAACCCTGCGGGAAAGTGAGTTGTCGGTCATGAACACGTCGCGCAAGAGCGCCATCACCGCCGCCGCGGGTGCGCTGGCCCTGGGGTTGTTCGCCCCGGCCGCATCCGCATCCGTCCCGGGTATCGAGGGCTACTCGGACGTCGTCGCCGATGAAGCGATCACCACACTGACGAGTGAACGTGGCATCAGCGAGACAGCCGCCGCGAACCTGCTCCAGACCCAGCAGGAGAGCGTCGAAACGCTCGACGAGGTCAGGTCCGCCATCGCAGGCGACCTCGTCGGCGAACACCTCGACGCGACAGGCAAGCCGGTCGTCACCGTCGCCACGCAGGCGGCCGCAGCCACGGCCGAGGCCGCAGGCGTCACCGCCGAGGTCGCCGAACACACCACCGAGCAGCTGGATGCCGCGCGGGCGAAACTCGAATCACTGCCCACCGTGGCGCACACCTCGCTCGGTCTCGACCCGGCCGCGAACCAGCTCGTGCTGACCATCGGCGAGAAGGCCGCCGACGACGGCGCGCGCAAGCTCACCGCCGCCGCGGCGAAACTGGGTGACACCGTGCGCGTGGAACACGTCGCAGGCGGCATGCAGCAGAGCATCTACAACGGCGAAGCCATCACCGGCGGCGGCAGTCGCTGCTCTGCGGGCTTCAACGTCAACGACTCCTCCCAGAACTACATCCTCGACGCCGGCCACTGCACCGGCGCCGTCTCGCAGTGGAACGTCGGCCCGTCGGTCGACGCCAGCTTCCCCGGCAACGACTACGGCCTGATCCGCAACGACACCGGCAGCGCACCCGGCGCTGTCACGCTGTGGAACGGCAGCACGCAGGACATCACGTCGGCCGGCAACGCCACGGTCGGCCAGGACATCTGCAAGAGCGGCTCGACGACGCAGCTGACGTGCGGCACCGTCCAGGCTCTCGACGTCACGGTCAACTACGCCGAGGGTGCCGTCGACGGACTGATCCAGACCTCCGCAGCGGTCGATTCCGGCGACTCGGGCGGCTGCCTGTTCTCCGGCAGCACCGGCGTGGGCATCACCTCCGGCATGGGCGGCGGCAGCTCCTACTTCCAGCCCGTCACCGAGGCTCTGTCCGCCTACGGCATGTCCCTGAACTGACCGATACTTCGCCAACTCCTCACGCCCCCAAGGGCACCTGTGGCTCCCGCCCGCCGGCCCGGATCCTCAAGGGCACGCTTGCGCGTGGCTGTGTTCGAGGCCGAAGGTGTCCTTGGGGGCGATTCTGTGCGCAGGACCGGCCGGCCGATTCGGTCCAGTGGGTGAAGGATTCACCGGCCGGTAGAGTCTGCGCCGTGCCTTTGGAACCGTCATTCATCGGGCGCACGTACCCGCCCGAAACGACCTACGAGGTCGGCCGCGCCAAGATCGCCGAGTTCGCACGCGCCATCGGCGACGACAACCCGCTCTACCGCGACGTCGAGGCCGCCAAGGGTGCCGGGTACGCCGATGTGATCGCGCCGCCCACGTTCCTGACGATCATCAACATCCGTGCCATCAACGCGGTCGTCGAGGACCCTGAACTCGGGCTGGACTACGACCGCATGGTCCACGGCGATCAGCGGTTCGTGCACCACCGGCCGGCGCGGGCGGGCGATCGGCTGCAGGTCACGGTGCACATCGACGACATCTTCGTGCGTGCGGGCAACGACTTCCTCAGCGTCCACGCCGACGTCGCCACCGACGAGGGAGAACCCGTCTGCACCACCTACGCCCAGCTCGTCGTCAGGGGGGAGCAGTCGTGAACGTCGGAGACGAACTGCCCGGGCTGACGGTGCAGGTCACCCGCGACCAGCTGGTGCGCTACGCCGGTGCGTCGCTGGACTTCAACCCGATCCACTGGAACGAACGGTTCGCCACCGAGGTCGGGCTGCCGAACGTCATCGCCCACGGCATGCTCACCATGGCGCTCGGCGGGCGCGTTGTCACCGACTGGCTCGGCGACCCCGGACGGGTCGTCGAATACGGTGTGCGCTTCACCCGGCCGGTCGTCGTGCCGGACGACGACGAGGGCGCCGAGGTCGAGTTCACGGCCAAGGTGGCCGAGGTCCGCGACGACGGCACCGCCCGCGTCGACATCACGGCCAAGTTCGACGGGAAGACAGTGCTCGGCAAGGCTCAGGCGATCGTGCGCGCGTAGCCGCCTCAGGGGCGTTCGGCGGCGACCAGGTCGTTGACGAGGCCCGCCGCCCGCTCGGCGTCGTCGACGGTGGCCTTGACGACGTGGCCCGACGTCAGCGTGACGGCCAGGGCCTCTCCCGCGCGCACCTTGAACGCCGTGTAACCGAATCCCCTGCGGAGTCCGTATCCGCCGGCGCTCCACACGGACATCTGCTCCACGTGGGCCGATGCGATCTCGTCGAACGTCAGCGTGCGGTGAGGGAACCTGAACAGTCCGAGCGTCAGCGTCACGCCGGTCGCGTCGACGCGCGCCCGCACGCGGCAGGTCGCAGCGAGTGCGAGGACGGCGACGATCAGAATCAGGGCGTGCGGCATGACGTCGAGGTCGTCCAGGCTCAGCTGCAACACCAGGAACAGTCCGATGACCCCGATGCCCGCGAACGCCATCGGGTAGTTCGTTCCCGCGCCGATCCACACGGCGCGCTCGCCCGGCGCGAGGCCGGCCGAGGGGAGGTCGCGCGGCTCCGGGATGGCTGCTCGCGGAGTCGGTCCCGTCAGCAGTGTCGCGAGTGCACCCGCCGCCACGCTCAGCCCGATCGCCAGCGTGACCGCGCCCCACGCGCTGCGGGCCTGCTGCCAGGACGCGACGTCGAGCGTCGCCCACATGGACGCGATCAACACCCCGGCGGGCAGCGTCGCGAGCCAGGCGGCGAACCCGATGGCGGTGCGCGGGACGAAGGCTCCGCGGTGCCGCATCACCAGCGCGGTCACCGTCGCGACGACCGCCGCTGCGGCGCCCAGTCCGAGCGTCCAGGCGGTCATCGACGTCAGCGCTGTCCCGCGGTCGGGGCCGCCGGTGCCCCAGTGCGACACGATCGTGTCGGGGAGGCGGCCGGCCCACGCCGTCCGCAACACGTAGGCGACCGCCAGGACGACGAATGGGATACCGGCGGTGGCCAGCGTGAGCCGGGCTGTCCTCATGCGAACTTCTCCTTCACGATCTCGGTGAGCTCGTCGAGGTCGACGCCCACGCGACGTGCCTCGTCGGCCAGCTCTCCGGCCAGGGTGTTGAGTCGCGCGCGGGTGTCGGCTGCGCCGGTGACGACCGCTCCGCGTCGGCGTCGCAGTTCGATCAGCCCTTCGTCCCGCAGAACGCCGTAGGCGCGCAGCACGGTGTGCACGTTGATGTCCAGCGACGTCGCCACTTCCCGGGCGGGTGGCAGCTGCTGACCCGGTGCGAGATCGCCCGCCGCCAGCGCGCGCCGGACCGACGCGGCGACCTGCTCGAACAGGGCGGCCGTCGACGCGGGGTCGATGCGGATCAACATAGTTCTAACTGTACTAGAACAAACGCAGACTTGGGATAGCGTCTCCGGGGTGACCGTCCCCAGGCGTTCACGGGGGCACCTGGGAGGTCGTGGTCTGGCATCGGGTCGTGTTCGACGCAGCGGCCGTGGAAGTTCGCCCGCGCAGTTCGTTCACAGGCAGCGCGTGAGGATCAACGGCAGGTGTCGTACTCCGCGCGCAGCTGGCGCTGGAGCTCGATCGCCTCGGCCGTGTAATGGTCTCGGGGATTCTCCTCGCCGGCGGAGTTCGGATAGTTGCAGGCGGCCACGTGTACCGCGCCGGAGAACTCACGCGGCGCGTCTTCGGGCTCCGGTGCGTGCCAGTCGAGCATCAACGGGCGTTCGGGCGTGGGTTGCGTGGCATCGATGATCGCGTCGAGTTCCTCGCGCGCGGATCTCGGGCTGCGCACTTCCACGGTCAGTGCGGTCAGCGCGCCGTCCTCGACGGTCACGGAGCTCACCTCGGAGTGGAAGCCGGAGAGCCGGTCCCGAATGCGTTTCTCGTCGGGTAGGCGGAAGGGGAACGCGACGGTCCACACCGGGCTGTCGTCGCGGGCGATGACGGTCGCTTGGATCCGTTCGTCGGCGAACTCGCTGCGTACGGCAGCCAACGACGTGGTGGCGGTGGGAGAATCCCTCAGCGCGAGCTCGGTACGGGACCAGTTGATTTCCGTGCCGGGAACCGCCGCGCGGACGTTCCGGAGCTGTTGCGCGCGTTCGGCTACCTGCGCGGGTTCGGGGGTGGCGCCGAAGCTCGCGGTGGTCCTCGGCGCCACGAGAAACTCCGTGGTCTGGGTGTAGCCCTCGAAGTGGTCCTGTTTGAGATCGTTGATGCGTCGTGCGAGATTCGCCAGCTCGTCCTCGGATGCCGTCTCCACCGTCAGTTCGAGGGTGAGCCGTGCGCCTGCGGTGAAGTCGTTGGAGTAGATCGTCGAGACGTCGTCGACGCCGGACATCGAACCGAGCTCGGTCTCCAGGCGTTCCACTTCCTGGTCGCGGTCGGGTAGGCCGGTGCAGCCGGTCAGTGCGGCGCAGATCGTGAGCACGGACACCAGCCGTGCGCAGTGGGGCCGGGCCACTTCAATCCCCTGTTGTCAGATGTCGAACGGGATCAGTATGGCTCACGGAGGTCGCCCGGTGCCTGTGTACGGGCGGCGGCCCCGGACAGCAACCCGGCCCCGGAGACGGTGGCTCCGGGGCCGGGTTTCGACTTCGCGCTGCTCTGTTCCTACTTCGCCTCGGCGAGGAGGTTCGCCACCCGGTTCACGCCCTCGACCAGTTCGGTCTCGGCGAGCGCGTACGAGAAGCGGAAGTAGCCGGGCGTGCCGAACGCCTCGCCGGGCACGACCGCGACCTCGGCCTCGCGCAGGATCAGATCGGCCAGGGCGACCGTGTCCTCGGGCCGCTCACCGCGGATCTCCTTGCCGAGAACCGCCTTCACCGACGGGTAGGCGTAGAACGCGCCCTCCGGCGTCGGGCACTCGACACCGGGGATGTCCGACAGCAGCGACACGATCTTCTTGCGCCGCGCGTCGAACGCCTCGCGCATCGAGTGCACCGCGTCCAGCGACCCGGCGACCGCGGCCTCGGCCGCGCGCTGGGCGACGTTGGAGACGTTGCCGCACAGGTGCGACTGGAAGCTCGAGGCGGCCTTGATGACGTCCGCGGGTCCGACGATCCAGCCGACGCGCCAGCCGGTCATCGAGTACGTCTTGGCGACGCCGTTGAGGATCAGGGTCTGGTCGGCGAGCTCCGGCACGACCGCCGGCATCGACGCGGCCGTCACGCCGTCGTAGACGAGGTGTTCGTAGATCTCGTCGGTGACGACCCAGATGCCGTGCTCGAGCGCCCACTTGCCGATGGCCTCGACCTGCTCGCGCGGGTAGACGGCACCGGTCGGGTTGGACGGCGAGTTGAACAGCAGGACCTTCGTCTTCTCGGTGCGAGCGGCCTCCAGCTGCTCGACCGTGACGAGGTAGCCGGTCGTCTCGTCGGCCGTCACCTGCACCGGAACACCGCCCGCGAGCGTGATCGACTCGGGATAGGTCGTCCAGTACGGCGCGGGCAGCAGCACCTCGTCGCCCGGATCGAGCAGTGTCGCGAACGCCGAGTACACGGCCTGCTTGCCGCCGTTGGTCACGAGCACCTGGGCCGGATCGCAGCGGAAGTCGGAGTCGCGCAGCGTCTTCTCGGCGATCGCCTCGCGCAGCTCGGGCAGTCCTCCCGCGGCGGTGTAGCCGTGGTTGACCCGCTCGCGGGTGGCCTTCGCCGCGGCCTCGACGATGTAGTCGGGCGTGGGGAAGTCCGGCTGCCCCGCACCGAATCCGATCACCGGGCGGCCCTCGGCCTTGAGCGCCTTCGCCTTCGCATCCACCGCGAGCGTCGCGGACGGCGTGATGCCCGCGATCCGCGCGGACACTCGGGAACGGGGACGGGTGGATGTGGTTCCAGGTGTGGCCATGGCTACAGTTTTCCACGCGCCCGTCCGTCCCGCGTCACCTGGGGCGACGCGGGTGCGCGGGGAGTGGTCGGCGGTGAAACGGGCCTCGGTTGCAGAGCGCGATCGGCCTTGCCGTAGACTACTGCACTTGGAACGTTCGACGGTTGTTCCTGCCCTCGTTCTCGCGGTCGGATAAGGGTCGCGATGGGATGGAGGCATGAACTGCGTGAACGTTCGAAGGGGTGTAGCTCAGTTGGTAGAGCAGCGGTCTCCAAAACCGCAGGTCGCAGGTTCGAGTCCTGTCGCCCCTGCGTTGATGTGTCAGGTTAGGCAGAGGAGTGGCTCGTGAGCGAGGACGGCGAGAAGGACCCGGGGGAGGGGCAGAAGAGCTCCGCCTCCCGTCCGAACACCGCCGCCGCTCGCCGCGAGCGGCGCCGCGCTGCCTCCGGCACGGGCAGTGACGCCAAGGCGGACAAGTCCGCCCCCAAGGGGAAGGCGGGCTCCGGTCCCGGCAAGGGCACCACCGCCGGCAAGGACCGGCCCACGCCGAAGCGGAGCGGCACGACAAAAGAGAAGACCGAGAAGCATTCGCTCTTCGCCCGGATCGTGCGGTTCCTTCGCGAGGTCTGGGGCGAGCTGCGGAAGGTCATCTGGCCGACCCGCAAGCAGATGATCACTTACACCGGCGTTGTGCTGGTGTTCGTGGCCTTCATGATCGCCCTGGTCTACCTGCTCGACTTCGTCTTCCTCGAGGGAGTCGACTTCGTATTCGGCAACTAGCGCCTTGGCCAGGCCTCGCGGGTGGCGGGAGCGGATCGCCGCGCCCGTGACGACACACGCGATCAACTGAGAGGACGGAAAGTGACCTCCGAGAACGGCTCAGACGAGCAGGTGCTCGCGGCCACCGACGTGGACCCGGCCGAGGCCGCCGACACGCCTGCGCCGGCCGCCGAGACTGCAGAGGTCGACGAGCACGCGGAGGCCGGCACCGCCGAGACGGCCGGTGCTGACGAGTCCGCCGGTGAGGCCGACGCCGCGAGCGCCGACGACAACGCAGAGTCCGACGACAACGCCGACGCGGCCGAGGTCGCCGACGGTGCTGCGGCTTCGGCCGAGAGTGCCGACCAGGCCGGTGCCGACGCGGGCGAAGCCGACGACCCCGTGGCCCAGCTGCGCGCCGAGCTGAAGTCGCTGCCAGGCGAGTGGTACGTCGTGCACTCGTACGCCGGTTACGAGAACCGCGTGAAGAACAACCTCGAGACCCGGCGGCAGACGCTGGACGTCGAGGACTACATCTTCCAGATCGAGGTGCCGACCGAAGAGGTCACCGAGATCAAGAACGGCCAGCGCAAGCAGGTGAACCGCAAGGTCCTGCCCGGCTACATCCTGGTCCGCATGGAGCTCACGGACGAGTCGTGGGGCGCCGTGCGCAACACGCCCGGTGTGACGGGGTTCGTCGGTGCCACGTCGCGGCCGTCGCCGATCACGCTGGACGAGGTGCTGAAGTTCCTCGCGCCGCAGGTCGAGAAGGAGGCGCCCGCGAAGGCCGCGAAGGGCGAGTCCGCCGCGCCGGACACGCAGGCCGCGCCGTCGTCGTCCGGCTCCGCGGTGCAGGTCGACTTCGAGGTCGGCGAATCGGTCACCGTCATGGACGGTCCGTTCGCGACGCTGCCCGCGACGATCAGCGAGGTCGACGCCGGCGGCCAGAAGTTGAAGGTCCTGGTTTCGATCTTCGGCCGGGAAACGCCGGTCGAGCTGTCGTTCAACCAGGTCTCCAAGATCTGACGGCCGCTCCCGCAGTCGGGAGCACGCCGGAAGGCCCCCGCGCCACGGCAGGTGCGTGGGGAGAGCAACGCTGAACTAGGAAACGGAAATGCCACCCAAGAAGAAGAAGCTTGCAGCGATCATCAAGCTGCAGATCCAGGCGGGTGCCGCGAACCCGGCGCCCCCGGTCGGCCCCGCGCTCGGTCAGCACGGCGTCAACATCATGGAGTTCTGCAAGGCGTACAACGCGGCCACGGAGAACCAGCGTGGCAACGTCGTGCCGGTCGAGATCTCCGTGTTCGAGGACCGCTCGTTCGACTTCAAGCTCAAGACGCCGCCGGCAGCCAAGCTGCTGCTGAAGGCCGCGGGTGTCGACAAGGGCAGCGGCGAGCCGCACAAGAACAAGGTCGGCAAGGTCACGATGGACCAGATCCGCGAGATCGCCGAGACCAAGAAGACCGACCTCAACGCCTACGACGAGGACCAGGCGGCCAAGATCATCGCCGGTACCGCCCGGTCGATGGGCCTGACCGTCGTCGACTGAGTCTCGACCGCCTCGTCTCGAGGCGCACCGTGGAAGGGCCAGGCGCTGGCCCGCACCACAACTGATCCACTTCGCATGTAAGGACAGAGCATGACCAAGCGCAGCAAGGCCTACCGTCAGGCCGCCGAGCTCGTGGACCAGACCCGGCTGTACGCCCCGCTCGACGCGGTGAAGCTGGCCAAGGAGACGTCCGGCAAGAACAAGCTGGACGCCACGGTCGAGGTCGCGATGCGGCTCGGCGTCGACCCCCGCAAGGCAGACCAGATGGTCCGCGGCACCGTGAACCTGCCGCACGGCACGGGTAAAACCGTCCGCGTCGCTGTTTTCGCCACCGGTGACAAGGCCGCAGAGGCCGAGGCCGCCGGTGCCGACGTGGTCGGTTCCGACGATCTGATCGAGCGCATCCAGGGTGGCTGGCTCGAGTTCGATGCCGCGATCGCGACCCCGGACCAGATGGCGAAGGTGGGCCGCGTGGCCCGCGTGCTGGGCCCGCGTGGCCTGATGCCGAACCCGAAGACGGGCACGGTGACGCCCGACGTCACCAAGGCCGTTTCGGAGATCAAGGGCGGTAAGGTCAGCTTCCGCGTCGATAAGCAGTCGAACCTGCACCTGGCCATCGGCAAGGCGTCGTTCGACACGGACAAGCTGGTCGAGAACTACGCCGCGGCCCTCGACGAGGTGCTGCGTGCGAAGCCGTCCGCCGCCAAGGGCCGCTACGTCAAGAAGGTCACCTTCACGACGACCATGGGCCCGGGCATCCCGGTCGACCCGACGCGTACGCGTGACCTCCTCGCGGAGGACGCCAACGCCTGAGGCGTCACCGGACGCACAGCGCCGATACGGGGCGGTTCACCCATTGCGGGTGGGCCGCCCCGTTTGCATGTGTGCCGCATCCCGGCCGCGGGCGCTGTGCCGCATCCCGGCTCCTCGGCGCCTGCCGGGGGCGGCGCCGAGCCGGGATGCGTCCGTGGGGAACGTCGAGGGCGCGGACACGGTCGCCGCGGCCGTCGCAGGTGGGGGAGCGTCCGCGGGAAAGGGCTCAGTTACCCGGTTGCGGGGCCGAGTCCGACGGCTGCCGCTGTGACGGTGCGGCCTGGCCGGGACACGTTTCCGGTCCGCGTTCGTGTCCCGTGATCAGCCACTGGTCTTTCTCCACCTTGTCCACGGTGAACACGCCGAGCGCCGGCCCGCCGCTGACGGTGAACGAGCAGGAGTCGATCCGCTCGGTCGTCGACGTCGGCAGGTAACCGCGCGGATAGATGGACTCGGCGTAGGAGTTGACGTGCGTGACCTGTTCGTGCAGCGCGTTCACGGCCTGGCGGCAGTCGCCGAAGCCGAGGTTGTCGGCGAACCGTTGTTGCGTCGCCTCGTCGAACCGCCCGCACGCCTTGTCCGCGTCGGGCATACCGGTATCCGGATCGGCCTGCGCGATCGCGTCGTACACCGATCGCACCGCCGAGTACGGATTGTCGGCCAGCAGTTCGGTCGCGTGGTACGAACCGCCGCCCCCGCGGGCGTACTCCTCGGTCGTCTGATCGCTGTCGCCGCTGCCGAAGAAGTGGTTGTAGGCCCACGTCGCGGCGAGCGCCAGTAGCAGGAACGCGACCAGCCAGCCGAGGAGCTTCTTGCCCAGCCAGGTCAGCCATCGCGGCGGGCGCCTGCGCGGGCGCTGCGGCGGTTCGGGCAGCCGTTCGCCCGTGCTGGCGAGCGCCGCGTGGTCGGCGGCGGGACCCGCGGGGGGCTGCGGCGGTGTGTACGGGGCGGGCGGGTACTGGGCCGCCTGCGGCGAGCCCGGCACGAGTGGTGCGCCGGGCGTTCCGGGCACGACCTCACCGCCCTGCTGCGGCTGCCCGGTCTGCTGGGCCTGCTGGAACTTGAGGAACTCCTGGAACTGCTGAAACTGTTGGAACTGCTGAAACTGCCGCAGCTGCTCCTCGTCGGCGGAACCGGTGGCCGAACCGGCGGTGTCGACGGAACCGGCGGCCGACGGCTGGAGGTCCGTGCCGGACGGCGGCGTCGGCGCAGCGTCGTTCATGGCAACAGCGTCGTTCGTGGCAGCAGCGTCGTTCGTGGCAGCAGCGTCGTTCGTGGCCGCGGTGTGGTTCGTGGCCGCGGTGTCGATCGCGCCCGTACCTTCGACAGCATCCGTACCGGCGGGCGGCGTCCCACCGCCCGCGTCCGTGCCGCTGACGACACCACCGCCGCGGGCGACCTCCTCAGAGGTGGGCGCGCCGCCGGACGCATCGCTCGCACCTTCGGGAGCGGCCGGGGCGGTTGCCTCCGGAGGGGAGGAGGCGTCCGGGGAATCGCCGGGCCGGTCCGGTTCGCCACTCGCCGGATCGGTTCGCTGTTCCGTCACGCGCCCATGATGCCTGCTCACGCTCCGCGTGCGGGAGCCGTGTGCGGACCCGGGTGTCGGGGCCGCCGCCACGTGGGCGTATAGTCGGCGACGGTTCTACCGAAGACCGCTGGTCTTCCCGGGGCTACCTCGGGAACGAAGGTCCGCCGAACGGGCGGCGACCCGCGCAGGGAGGAACGAGGATCGCCACACGGGTACCCGTGTGTATCGACGCCCCGAGCCTGCTGCGCTGGATTTCGCCGCGCGCGCCGGGGCGTTTCGTCGTTTCCAGGGTAGTCGCGGGCAAGCTCAGTGGTCACCAGCCAAGAGAGGAGGCGACCATGGCGAAGCCCGAAAAGGTGGAGGCGGTCGCCGAGATTGCGGACCGGTTCCGCAACAGCTCGGCCACGGTCATCACCGAGTACTCCGGCCTCTCCGTGTCCAAGCTCAGCGAGCTGCGCCGCGCTCTCGGCTCCACCGTGAAGTACCGGGTCGCGAAGAACACCCTCACCAAGCGTGCCGCCGAAGAGGCGGGCGTCGAGGAGCTGAACGAGCTCTTCATCGGCCCCACCGCGATCGCCTTCATCGAGGGCGAGCCGGTCGAGGCCGCGAAGGCTCTGAAGAACTTCGCGAAGGACAACAACGCGCTCGTCATCAAGGGCGGCTACATGGATGGCCGCACGATGAGCGTCAGCGAGATCAACAAGCTGGCCGAGCTCGAGAGCCGCGATGTCCTGCTGTCCAAGGCCGCAGGTGCGTTCAAGGCCAAGCTGTCCGAGGCCGCGTCGCTGTTCGAGGCGCCGCTGTCGAAGATGGCCCGCGCCGCCGCTGCGCTCGAGGACAAGCAGAAGTCCGAATCCGGCTCCGCGTCCGACGCCGAGAGCTGACCGACACCACCCACCCGACTCCCGAGTCGCAAGCAAGGAAGGAACGCCACCATGGCGAAGATGAGCACGGACGAACTGCTCGACGCCTTCAAGGAGCTGACGCTGCTTGAGCTGTCCGAGTTCGTGACGAAGTTCGAGGAGACCTTCGACGTCACGGCCGCCGCCCCGGCCGCCCAGGTCGTGGCCGCCGCCCCGGGCGCCGACGCCGGTGCCGCCGCCGAGGAGGAGCAGGACGAGTTCGACGTCGTCCTCGAGGACGCCGGCGACAAGAAGATCCAGGTCATCAAGGTCGTCCGCGAGGTCATCTCCGGTCTCGGCCTGAAGGAGGCCAAGGAGCTCGTCGAGGGCGTCCCGAAGCCGCTGCTCGAGAAGGTCGACAAGGAGGCCGGCGAGGCCGCCAAGGCCAAGCTCGAGGAGGCCGGCGCCAAGGTCTCGCTCAAGTGATCTGACGCCTCACGGCGTTTTCGATTACAGCGAAAGCGGGCGGACATCCCACGGGGTGTCCGCCCGCTTTTTCATGTTCTCGTGGCATCCCAAAGATGCCCTCCGGGGCATTCCGCGGCGGCGGGCGTTTTCGTATGTCGGAAGAATTTGCGGCGGAATTCGATCACGGCGCACACGGGGTGTGTCCATTCATCACATTCGTGGGTGTGGGCGGTCGTCGGGTGCGTGGGGCGTGGGTTACCTTGCACATCCACATCACACGGTCTGTGTCCGGGATTACTCCGGGCGCGCGAACCTGATGTGAACTAGTGAGTAACTTACGCGGGCTTCGGTCGTTGCTCGTAGAAGGAAGACGCTGCGGACATGGCGGTCGACACCTCCCGGGAGGTGCGGTCCGCCGGGCGCACCCGCTGGAACGGGCGGGGCACCGGCCGCGGCCGCGGAACCGCTCCGGGAGGGTGCGATGGGTGCCGAGGTGGTCATCGAGGGCTTGACCAAGTCCTTCGGTAAGCAGGCCATCTGGCGTGACGTGACGCTGAACCTGCCGCCTGGGGAAGTGTCGGTGATGCTCGGCCCGTCGGGTACCGGCAAGTCGGTGTTCCTCAAGTCGATGATCGGTCTGCTCAAGCCCGACAAGGGAAAGTGCGAGATCAACGGCGTCGACATCGCCAGGTGCTCGGAGCGCAAGCTCTACGAGACGCGCAAACTGTTCGGCGTGCTGTTCCAGGACGGTGCGCTGTTCGGGTCGATGAACCTCTACGACAACGTGGCGTTCCCGCTGCGGGAGCACACCAAGAAGTCGGAAACCGAAATCCGCAACATCGTGCTCGAGAAGCTCGAGCTGACCGGTCTGTCCGGGGCCGAGGACAAGCTGCCCGGTGAGATCTCCGGCGGTATGCGCAAACGCGCCGGGCTCGCCCGCGCGTTGGTGCTCGACCCGGAGATCATCCTGTGCGACGAGCCGGACTCCGGCCTCGACCCGGTGCGTACCGCGTACATCTCCCAGCTGCTGGTGGACCTGAATGCCCAGATCGACGCGACGATCCTGATCGTCACCCACAACATCAACCTCGCCCGTACCGTGCCGGACAACATCGGCATGCTGTTCCGCAAGGAACTCGTCATGTTCGGCCCGCGCGAGGTGCTGCTGACCTCGGACGAGCCCGTCGTCGAGCAGTTCCTCAACGGCCGCCGACTCGGCCCGATCGGCATGAGCGAGGAGAAGGACTCGGCGCAGATGGCGCTCGAGCAGGAGCAGGCCGACGCGGGCCACCACGACGGGTCCACCGAGGACGTGCGCGGCATCGTGCCCCAGCTGCAGCCCACACCCGGCCTGCCGGAGCGGCAGGGCGCGATCCGCCGCAAGGACCGCGTGGTGCAGGTGCTCCACACCCTTCCCGAGCCGGCTCGGGAAGGCATCATCGCCTCGCTGACGCCCGAGGAGCGCAGGCACTACGGCATTCCCGAACCGGCCGTCACCGCAGGTGGCCGGACGCCGGCCCATCGCGGCAATCTGCCCGCGGGCGAGGTCGCCGACCTGCCCGGTTCGCCCGCCTGGCCGGGCGCCGAGCAGTCCGCACCGACCCGGCCGCTGCGACCGCGGCGAGGCGGGGCATGAGCGCACGGACGGCCACCGTCCCCGGCATGGGGATGTTGCGGGAGACGGGCAAGCTGTTCGCCCTCGGTCTCGACATCGGCCGGGGCATCTTCCAGCGCCCGTTCCAGCTGCGGGAGTTCATCCAGCAGGCCTGGTTCATCGCCAGCGTCACGATCCTGCCGACCGCGCTCGTGGCGATCCCGTTCGGCGCGATCATCTCGTTGCAGTTCGGGTCGCTGGCGAGCCAGCTCGGTGCGGAGTCCTACACCGGTGCGGGCAGCGTGCTCGCCACCGTGCAGCAGGCGGCGCCGCTGGTGACGGCGTTGCTCGTCGCCGGTGCGGGCGGGTCGGCGATCTGTGCCGACATCGGCGCGCGCACCATCCGCGAGGAGATCGACGCCATGGAGGTGCTCGGCGTCTCCGCGGTGCAGCGCCTCATCGTGCCGCGCGTGCTGGCGTGCATGCTCGTCGCGGTGCTGCTGAACGGCATGGTCAGCGTCATCGGTGTGCTGGGCGGCTACTTCTTCAACGTCGTGCTGCAGGACGGCACGCCCGGTGCGTACCTGGCGAGCTTCTCCGCGCTGGCCCAGTTGCCGGACCTGTGGGTCGGCGAACTCAAGGCGTTGATCTTCGGCTTCCTCGCCGCCGTCGTGGCCGCTTACCGGGGCCTGCACCCGCCACCCGGGCCGAAGGGCGTCGGCGATGCGGTCAACCAGTCCGTCGTCATCACGTTCCTGCTGCTGTTCGTGGTCAACGTCGTCATCACGTTGATCTACCTGCAGCTCGTCCCGCCGAAGTTGGGCTGACCGATGGCCTCCGTGACCCAGCGCGCGAAAAAGATCGCGAACCGCCCGCTCGAGACGCTCGACGATCTCGGCGACCAGATGTCGTTCTACCTGCGCGCCCTCGCGTGGGCGCCGCGGACGATCCGGCGGTACATGAAGGAAGTGCTGCGCCTGCTGGCCGAGGTGAGCTTCGGCTCCGGTTCGCTGGCCATGATCGGCGGCACCGTCGGCGTGATGGTCGGCCTGACGCTGTTCACCGGTGTGCTGGTCGGTCTGCAGGGCTTCTCGGCCCTGGACTCGATCGGCACGTCGGCGTTCACCGGCTTCCTCACGTCGTTCTTCAACACCCGTGAGATCGCACCACTGGTGGCGGGTCTCGCGCTGTCGGCGACCGTCGGTTCCGGCTTCACCGCGCAGCTCGGCGCGATGCGCATCTCCGAGGAGATCGACGCGCTCGAGGTGATGGCGGTGCCGAGCCTGCCGTACCTGGTCACGACGCGGATCATCGCCGGGTTCGTCGCGGTCATCCCGCTGTACGTCATCGGCCTGATGGCGTCGTATCTGGCCTCCAGGGCCGTGGTCATCTACGTCTACGGCCAATCGGCGGGTACCTACGACCACTACTTCGACATGTTCTTGCCACCGCAGGACGTGCTGTATTCGTTCATCAAGGTGCTGATCTTCAGCGTCTTGATCATCCTCACGCACTGCTACTACGGCTACAAGGCCAGCGGCGGCCCCGCGGGTGTCGGTGTGGCCGTGGGCCGTGCCGTGCGGTTGTCGATCGTCACGGTCGCGGTGGTCAACTTCTTCGTCGGGTTCGCGCTCTGGGGAACCGACACGACGGTGAGGATCGCGGGATGACGGCGACAGGGATGTGGGCAACGCTGCGTCGCAGGCTGCTGGGACTGCTGCTGGTCGGACTGCTGGTCGGCGGCGTGGCCCTGAGCGTGGCGATCTACAACAAGGCCTTCAGCTCGTACGTCACGGTGACGCTCGAGGCGGACGAGCTCGGCAACCAGCTGTCGGAGAACTCCGACGTGAAGGTGCGTGGGCTGATCGTCGGTCACGTCGGCGAGATCACCCCCGTCGCGGGCGGCGCCACGAAGATGACGCTGAACCTCGACCCGGAGCACGCCGACCTGGTGCCGGCGAACGTCTCGGCCCGATTCCTGCCGAAGACGCTCTTCGGCGAGCGTTTCGTCAACCTGGAGATCCCGGACGGCGCCGAGGCGACGGCACTGCGGTCGGGGGACGTCATCCCGCAGGACCGCACCGAGAGCGCCATCCAGCTCGAACAGGCGCTGGAGGATCTGATGCCGGTGCTGCAGGCGGTGCAGCCGCAGAAGCTCTCGACCACCCTGAGCGCGATCTCGACGGCGCTGGAGGGGCGCGGTGAGCAGCTGGGCCAGACGCTGTCGGACCTCGGCAGCTACCTCGGCGAGCTGAACCCGCACGTGCCGAAGCTGCAGGAGAACCTGCGGGAACTGGCGAAGTTCTCGCACAACCTCTCCGACGTCACCCCGGATCTGGTGCAGACGCTCGACAACTTCACCACGACGAGCAAGACGATCGTGGAGAAGCGGCAGGCGCTGTCGAACATGTACACCAGCATCACGGGCGCCTCGACGGATCTGCACTCGTGGCTGAAGGCGAACTCGTCCAACCTCATCCAGCTCGGCGAGACCGCGAGGCCGACGGCTGAACTACTCGCCAAGTACGCGCCGTCGTACCCGTGCTTCCTCGGGCAGATGGCCGAGCTGGTGCCGCGGATCGACAAGGCGTTCGGCAAGGGCACCAACGAGCCCGGCCTGCACGCGACGATCGAGATCACCAACAACCGCGGTCCGTACAAGCCGGGGCAGGACGAACCGGAGTGGAACGACCACCGCGGCCCGCGCTGCTACGACTTCGCCGAGCGGCCGGATCCGTTCCCGCAGTACCCACCGGACGGGCCCGTCAAGGACGGCAGCACGGCGCCCCCGCCTGCGCGCTCGTCCAACAACGGCCTCAGCCAGGCCGACGACCAGGCGAACGCGGGCGGCTACAACAACAACGGTGGCGGCGGCGCCGCTCCCGGTATCGCGGGCGGCGACCCGGCCGGTTCGCCGGGTGAGCTGCGGCTGATCTCGCAGCTGACCGCGCCGCGGCTCGGCATGGACGCCGACGAGATGCCCGGCTGGGGCTCCCTGCTCATTGCCCCGATGTACCGCGGAGCGGAGGTGACGGTCGAATAATGCGCGGACTCACCGCACCACTGGTCAAACTCGGTGCCTTCATCGCCGTCACGGTGCTGGTCACGGGTGTGCTCGCGGTCAGCATCGCGAACATCAACCTGTCCGACACCGTGACGTACAAGGCCCGCTTCACCGACGCGACGATGGTGATCCCCAACGACGACGTCCGGATCGCGGGCGTGCGCGTCGGCCAGGTCAGCTCCGTCGAGATCGTGGACCGCAGGCTCGCCGAGGTGGAGTTCGAGATCGACGCCGCCCGCGAGCTGCCCGCGAACGTGCAGGCGTCGATCAAGTACCGCAACCTCGTCGGCCAGCGCTACATCGCGCTCGAACGCGCCGGCCAGGGCGAGGTGCAGCAGGCCGCGTACCAGGGCGGCGGCAATCAGCCGGGCGGCGGGAGTCCGCAGGGCACGCTGCAGCCGGGCGAGACGATCCCGCTGGATCAGACGACGCCCGCGCTGGACCTGAACGAACTGTTCAACGGGTTCAAGCCGTTGTTCCGGGCGCTGTCGCCGGACGACGTCAACAAGCTGTCGTACGAGATCATCCAGGTCCTGCAGGGCGAGGGCGGCACGGTCGAAAGCCTGCTGTCGCACACGGCGTCGCTGACGACGAAGCTCGCCGAGAAGGACCAGGTGATCGGCCAGGTCATCGACAACTTGAACACGGTGCTGACGACGGTCAACGAACGCACGCCGCAGCTGGACCAGCTGATCGTGCGGCTGCAGAAGCTGGTGTCGGGACTGGCCAAGGACAAGGAGCCGATCGGGCAGTCGATCGACGCGCTCGGTGGGCTGGCGCAGACCACGGCGGGCCTGCTGAAGGAGGGCCGCGAGCCGCTGAAGCAGGACGTCAAGGCCCTCGGTGAGCTGGCAGGAAACCTCAACGACCAGGAACAGGTCGTCGAACACTTCATCCAGTTCCTGCCGGAGAAGGCCAAGCGGATGGCTGCGACCGCTGACTACGGCTCGTGGTTCAACTTCTACCTGTGCAGTGCGAGCGGCGACGTCCGGATCCCGGGGCTGATGTCCGAGCCCGTCAACGTGCCGATCGCGCCGGTCAATAGGGAGCGGTGCACCAGCGAATGAAGAGCTTCCAGAAGCGCAACCCGATCCCCATCGCGATCACCGGCATCATCGTGATCGTGCTCGGCATCGTGGCGGCGCTGAACACCGAGGACCTGCCACTCATCGGCGGTGGCACGACGTATCAGGCCGAGTTCAGCGAGGCGGCCGGACTCAAGCCCGACGACGAGGTGCGCGTGGCCGGCGTGAAGGTCGGCAACGTCAGCGACGTCGAGCTCGACGGCGACCGGGTGAACGTGTCGTTCAAGGTGCGCGACGCCTGGCTGGGCGACCGCACCTCCGCGACGATCAAGATCAAGACGTTGCTGGGGCAGAAGTACGTGGCACTCGACCCGTTGGGGGAGAACCCGCTCGACCCGGGGTCGACGATCCCGCGCGAGCGCACCACGGCGCCCTACGACGTGCTCGAGGCGTTCCGCGACCTGTCCGGCACCGTCGACGAGGTCGACACCGACCAGCTGGCGCAGAGCTTCGACGTGCTGTCCGAGACGTTCTCCGACACGCCCGACGAGATGAGCGGCGCATTGGACGGGCTGTCGAAGCTGTCGAACACCATCGCCAAGCGCGATCAGCAGCTCAAGAGCCTGCTGAAGAACACCAAGCAGATCTCGGGCACGCTCGCCGGCCGCGACGAGCAGCTGGTGAAGCTGATGGAGGACGGCTCGTCGCTGCTGGGTGAACTGCAGCGACGCAAGCAGGCCATCACCACGATGCTGCAGGGCAGTCAGGAGCTGTCGACGCAGCTGCGGGGCCTGGTCGCCGACAACAACGAGCAGATCGGCCCTGTGCTGAACAAGCTCGACCGGCTGACCGGCATGCTGCAACGCAACGAGGAATCGTTGAGCGAGGGCATCCGCCAGTTCGCGCCGTTCGTCCGCGTCTTCAACAACACGATCGGCAACGGCCGCTGGTTCGACAACTACATCTGCGGCTTCCTGCTCCCGTCCGTCGGTCCGGTGAACGAAGAGGGGTGCAACGTCAAATGATCACCACTCGATTCGGTCAGCGGCTCGCCCAGGGCGTCACGATCGCCATCGTGCTCGCGCTCGTCGTCGCGGGCGGACTGTGGTGGACGCTCAAGGACGCGGGCAGCAAGCGGGTCAGCGCCTACTTCCCGAGCGCGATCGGCCTGTATGAGGGCAACACCGTCCGCGTGCTCGGTGTCGAGATGGGTGAGGTCACGAACGTCGAGCCGCAGGGTGAGCGCGTGCTCGTGGAGATGACCTACGACCGTGACGTGCAGATCCCGGCGGACGCGAAGGCGATCCTCGTGGCGCCGTCGCTGGTCTCGGACCGGTACGTGCAGCTCGCACCCGCCTACACCGGCGGTCCGACGCTCGACGCGGGCGCGACGATCAGCCAGGACCGCACCGAGGTGCCGCTCGAGGTCGACGAGCTCGCCGAGAGCCTCAGCCGGGTGTCCGAATCGCTCGGCCCGAACGGCGCCAACAAGAACGGTTCGCTGTCGGACCTGCTCGACACCTCCGCCGAGAACCTCGACGGCAACGGTAAGGCGCTGCACGACACGATCACCGAGCTCGGCAAGGCCTCCGGCACGCTGTCGGGCAACTCGGGTGATCTGTTCGCCACGGTCGAGAACCTGGGGAAGCTGTCCACGACGCTCGCCGGCAGTGACCAGACGGTGCGCAGGTTCGAACAGCAGCTCGCCGACATCAGCGGCTACCTCTCGAGCGAGCGGGAGAACCTGTCGGCGACCGTCAAGCAGCTCGGCACGGCGCTGACCTCGGTCAAGGGGTTCGTCGAGAACAACAGGGGCAAGCTCAAGTCCAACGTGGACAAGCTGGCGAGTGTCACGCGGGTGCTCGTCGAACAGCGCGGCGCCCTCGCCGAGACGCTCGACATCGGTCCGCTGGCGCTGACGAACCTCGCCAACACCTACAACGCCTCGTCGGGAACCCTCGACGCCAGGGCGAACCTCAACGAGCTCACGCAACCGCCGGCGACGATGGTGTGCAACCTGCTGAAGCAGACACCGGACGCGCTCGACGCCGTCGGCAACGTGTGCCAGGGCGTGGCCGACGTCGTGGACAACAACGTGCCGCTGCCGTCGTTGGCGCAGTCGGTGCACGCGCTGAACAACGGTGAGCTGCCGCCGCTGCCGCTCCCGATCACGCAGCAGGTGCTGTCCTCGGGAGGTGGCCAGTGAAGTTCCGCAAGCTGCTGTCCGCGGGTGCGGCCGCCACGATGCTCGCCGTGTCCGGCTGCGGGTTCTCCGGCGTGTACGACCTCCCGCTGCCGGGTGGCGCCGACCTGGGCGACGACCCGTACCGCGTGAAGGTGCAGTTCCGCGACGTCCTCGACCTCGTGCCGCAGTCCGGCGTCAAGGTCAACGAGGTGTCGGTGGGCAGGGTCGAGCAGATCGGCCTGGCCCGCGACGGGTGGACGGCCGAGGTCACGCTGCTGATCAACAACGATGTCGAACTGCCGGCCAACGCGATCGCGAACCTGCGCCAGTCGAGCCTGCTCGGCGAGAAGTACGTCCAGCTGAGCCCTCCGGGCCAGGATCCGGCCGAGGCCGAACTGGCCGAGGGCGACACGATCCCGGTGGAGCGCACCGACCGCAGCGTCGAGGTCGAGGAAGTGCTCGGCGCGCTGTCGATGCTGCTCAACGGCGGCGGCGTGGAACAGCTGAACAACATCACCAAGGAACTGAACACCGCGCTGTCCGGCAACGAGCAGGACGTCAAGGGCCTGCTGCGCAACGCCAATCAGTTGGTGTCGGCGCTCGACGCACAGTCGGGCGACATCACCAGCGCATTGGACGGTCTGAACCGGCTGTCGATGAACTTGAAGGGGCAGAAGGACCGCATCGCGGGTGCCATCGACAACCTGGGCCCCGGCCTGGAGGTCCTGGAGCAGCAGCGCGGCCAGCTGGTGACGATGCTGCAGGCGCTGAACCGCGTGTCCGGTGTCGCGACGAGGACGATCAACCAGAGCCAGGAGGACCTGGTTGCGAACCTGAAGTCGCTCATGCCGGTGCTGCGCAAGCTCGGTGAGGCGGGCTCGGACCTGCCGAAGGCGCTCGAACTGATGCTCAGCTACCCGTTCACCGACCAGGCCGTGAAGGGCGCCAAGGGCGACTACTTCAACCTCTACGTCGACCTGGATCTGGACCTGCAGGAAGTGCTGGCCAACCTCGGCCGCAGCAGGCAGAACCCGCTCCAGGACGCCTCGTTGCCGGGCAACCTCACGTCACCGCGAGAGGGAACCGGCGACAACCCGCCGCCGCTGCCGCTGGGCGAATCGTCCGGACAACCCGGGTCGCAGCAGTCCGGGGGCCAGGACGGGCGGACCTCGCAACAGTCGTCGTCGGGCGTCGAGGGGATCTTCGAGAGCCTGTCAGGGGGCGGTAGCTGATGCTGGTGCGCAAGACCAAGATCCAGCTCGTGGTGTTCGTGATCATCTCGGTGGTCGCCGTCGTGTACGCGCTCGTGCGGTTCACCGACGTCGAGGAGACCTTCGGTCAGGGCGGCTACAGCGTGCAGCTGCAGCTGGCCGAGTCCGGCGGGATCTTCACCGGTGCCGAGGTGACCTACCGCGGCTTCAACATCGGTACCGTCGGCCCACTGAGCCTGACCGAGGACGGCACCGAGGCCGAGCTGGACATCGAAGCGGACGCGCCGCCCGTGCCCGCCGATCTGAAGGCCGTCGTGGCGAACCGGTCCGCGGTCGGTGAGCAGTACGTCGACCTGCAGCCGCGGAGTTCCGGTGGACCGTTCCTGGAGGCCGGTTCGGTCATCGACTCGCGGAACGCGACCACGCCCGTGCCGACGGAGAAACTGATCGGCGATCTGTCGTCGCTGGCCAAGTCGGTGCCGACCGATTCGCTGCGCACCGTCGTCGACGAGTCCTACGACGCGTTCAACGGCACCGGCCGCGACCTGCAGCAGCTGATGGACACCACGCAGGAGTTCACGAAGGTGGCCTCCGAGCATGTTCCGCAGACGGTGGAGCTGCTTGACTCGGGCACGAAGGTGCTGCGCACGCAGAACGAGATGGCCGGGTCGATGCGCTCGTTCAGTCGCGACCTGCGCAAGCTGTCGCAGACGCTGAAGGACTCCGACGCCGACGTCCGCAAGCTCGTCGACGTCGCTCCGCAGGTCGGCGACCAGGTGCAGCGGGTGCTGGCCGAGACCGGTCCGGGCCTGTCGGCGCTCACGGCGAATCTGCTGACGACGTCGAACCTGCTGGTCCCCCGGCAGGACGGGCTGGAGATGATGTTCATCGCCTACCCGATGGTGACCGGCGGCGCCTACTCGGTCACACCCGGTGACGGCACCGCGCACCTCGGCCTCGCGCTGAACCTGTTCAACCCGCCGTCATGCACCAAGGGCTACCGTTCGCCCGACGAGTACCGTCCCGGCAACGACACCTCCGAGCGGGATCCCAAGGGCGATGCGTACTGTGCCGAGCCGGTCGGCAGCCCGATCAACGTGCGCGGTTCGCAGAACGCGCCGTACCACGGCGTCCCGGTCAAGCCGAGCCAGCAACAGCTGGAGGAGAACTCGACGCGGGACGAGGAGGAGCTGGCCTCGCTGCGCGGCACCCCCGGCGTGGCGGGCAGCCCGGGGCTCGACATCACGAGCCTCGACCAGCTCGCAGGCCTGGCCCGGCCGTGAGCCGGTCAGGGCGACAAACAGCAAGCTGACACGACCGCAATACCCTGGAGCGTTATGAGTTCGGACGAGCCGGAGAAGGCCCGCGCCACCGGCGAGACGGAAGACGGCACCGGCGCGGCCGGGGCCGACGTTCCGGGGACCGCGGACGGCGACGTCGACGGTGCGGAAACGGTGGCGGCCTCGGAGTCGGCGGAGTCGTCCGCCGACTCGGCGGCGGAGAAGCCGGCCGACACCGACGGCGATGACGACGTCGACAGCGGTGCCGACGATGGTGTCGCCGACGACGGCACCGAGGGCGACAGCACCGAGGGCGGCAGCACCGAGGGCGGCAGCACCGAGGGCGACGGCACCGAGGGCGACGGCACCGAGGCCGAGGACGAGGCCGAGGAGGGCCGGTCGGTGCCGCCGCGCTGGGCACTGCTGGGTGCGGCCGCGTTCGCGACGGCCGCGTTCATCGTGGCGGCGGTGTTCGGCGTGTGGTGGCTGGTGAGCGCGACCGGGGACGACGCCGAGGTCGCCGCGCAGCGGCAGGACGTCACGCGCGTCGCCGGACAGGCCGTCACGGCGTTCACCGAACTCGACCACACGAAGCTGGACGAGTACTTCAGCAGGCAGAAGGAACTCAGCACCGGCGAGCTGGCAAACCAGATCCAGCAGGCCGAGAAGACCTATCGCGAGGCGATCACCAAGGCGAAGTCGAAGGTGACCACGACCGTCCACGACGTCGCCGTCAGTGAGCTGAACGACCGCGAGGGCAAGGCGAGTGCCATCGTCGCCGCGAGCGCCGACATCAAGCGCGGCGACCAGGAGGGCATGAAGACCATGCGACTCGAGGTGCAGCTTTCGCGGGACGGCGAGGACGGCCCGTGGAAGGTGTCGCAGATCGGCGACGTGCCCGTCACCGGCGGCGGCCAGCAGTAAGCGCATCGCCCGGCGCCCACGAACCGCGCAGCAGCGCCCAGAACGGAGTCCTACCGTGTCACCGAACCGTCGTAAGCCCACCCCGCAGCAGCGGCCGACGCCGACGCGCCGTCCCAAGGTCGCGGGCCTGCGCAAGCCGGGTTCCACCGAGGACGTGGAGACATCTGAGCAGGCCGGGGCCGCCGACACCACCGACACCACCGACGCCGCAGACGCCGCAGACGCCGCAGACGCCGCAGACACCACCGACACCGCGGAGGCCGCTGAAGCGGGCCAGTCCGCCGGGGCCGGCGACGCGGGTGGCGCCGGTCGAGCGGGGCGCGGTGCGTCGGCGGCATCGGAGCCGGAGGACGAGACGGGCCCGGTCGGTGACCGCGACAGTGACAGCACCGACAGTGACAGCGCCGGCGAGGACAGCACCGACAGTGACAGCGCCGGCGAGGACAGCGCCGGCGAGGACGCGGGGAAGCCGGCGCCGAGGCCGGGGCCGCGCCGGAAGGCCAAGGACGACGGGCGTGCGAAGCCGGCGAGTCTCGACGAGGCCGAGAGCATCGACGCCGAAGAGCCGGGAACGCCCGCGGTCGCGACGTCGGCACGCGGCAAGAACGGTAAGGGCGGCAAGGGCGGTACCTCGCGCAGGCGGCCGGGATACGCCGTGCTCGCGGTGCTGGTGGTCGCGGGCCTGCTGTTGGCGGGCGCCGCGGTGTTCTTCCAGATCAAGGGCAGTGAGGCGCGCGCGGCGACGTCGAACTCCGCACTGGTCGACGGTCCGGCCACGGCGGAGGTGAAGGAGGCGATGGGGAAGGCGGCCGAGCGCCTGTTCTCCATCGACCACAACAACCTCGACAAGACCGAGAAGGCCGCCGACGAGCTGCTGGCCGGTGGTGAGGTCAAGCAGAAGTACGACGCGCTCATGGGCGAGATCAAGCGGCTCGCGCCGGAGCAGAAGATCGTCGTCACGGTGCACGCCACGCGCAGCGCGGTCGTCAATCTCGACGACGAGCGCGCACGGGTCATGGTGTTCATCGACCAGGCGGCCACGCGGCCGTCCGACGAGCAGCCCGCCGTGGGCGGCGCGGCGATGTGGCTGGAGACACAGAAGCAGGGCGACACGTGGAAGGTGACCAACCTCGACACGTACGCCGCGCAGCAGCCGGCGCCCGCACCCGGACAGTCGCAGGACCCGTCCGGCGCGCCGCTGCCGGGAGATGGCCAGCAGGGCGGCCAGAACGGTGGTCAGCAGGGTGGTCAGGACGGCCAGAACGGCGGTGAGCAGGGCGGGAACTGATTCGGCTCGCTCCGGCGGCCGGACTGCCATACCGGTGGTCCGGCTGTCCAGAGCCGGGCACAGGTGATCTATTTCGTACTCGTCCGCCAGGCGCAACCGGCGTGTGAATGCTTGACTCAGCGCTCACGGGGGTTCACGCTTACAGGCAATGGCGAGCCTTGCGGGAGGCGAGCCGGAGACGAGCGAACGAGGCTGGGCCCCACGTCTTGGGCGTGCCCCCTCGACAACTCGCCGTCTTCCGGGCTAGACTGCTTCTTTGCGCTGCCCACTTTCAGGCTGCCCATTCGTGGTAGCTAGGATGGTCGGCACTACCGCACCCTTGACAGTTCGTGTTGCTCGTCGCTACGCGGCTGCTCAACCGCTTATGTCCCCGGAAGGACGCATCTTGGCAGTCTCTCCCGCGAATCAGGCCACTGCTGCGACCACCTCGACGCGCTCGTCAACGGGAATTCCAGGAGCACCGAAGCGGGTCTCATTCGCGAAGATCCGTGAACCGCTGGCTACTCCTGACCTGCTCGACGTGCAGATCCGGTCTTTCGAATGGTTCACCGGTTCCGAGGCGTGGTTCGAACGCGCCGTCAACGATGGCGACGAGAACCCGCTCGGTGGCCTCGCAGAAGTTCTGGGCGAGATCTCGCCCATCGAGGACTTCTCCGGTTCGATGTCCCTCTCCTTCTCCGACCCGCGCTTCGACGAGGTGAAGGCCTCGGTCGAGGAGTGCAAGGACAAGGACATGACGTACGCGGCGCCGCTGTTCGTCACCGCCGAGTTCGTCAACAACAACACCGGCGAGATCAAGAGCCAGACGGTCTTCATGGGCGACTTCCCCGTGATGACCGACAAGGGCACGTTCATCATCAATGGCACCGAGCGTGTCGTCGTCTCGCAGCTCGTCCGGTCGCCCGGCGTCTACTACGACCAGGCCATCGACAAGTCGACGGACAAGGACGTCTTCAGCGTCAAGATCATCCCGAGTCGTGGTGCGTGGCTCGAGTTCGACGTCGACAAGCGCGACACCGTCGGCGTGCGCATCGACCGCAAGCGCCGCCAGCCGGTCACCGTCCTGCTGAAGGCCCTTGGCTGGACGACCGAGCAGATCCGCGAGCGTTTCTCGTTCTCCGAGACGCTGCTCGCGACGCTCGAGAAGGACTCGACGGCCGGCACGGACGAAGCGCTGCTGGACATCTACCGCAAGCTGCGCCCTGGTGAGCCGCCGACGAAGGAGAGCGCGCAGACGCTCCTGGAGAACCTGTTCTTCAAGGACAAGCGCTACGACCTCGCCAAGGTCGGCCGGTACAAGATCAACAAGAAGCTCGGTATCGACCTGCCGTACGAGACCGGCACGCTGACCGAGGAAGACATCGTCACGACGATCGAGTACCTCGTCCGCCTGCACGCGGGCGAGGAGACGATGCAGCCCGGCGAGACCGAGGTTCCGGTCGAGACCGACGACATCGACCACTTCGGCAACCGCCGCCTGCGCACGGTCGGCGAGCTGATCCAGAACCAGATCCGCGTCGGCCTGTCCCGTATGGAGCGGGTGGTCCGCGAGCGGATGACCACCCAGGACGTCGAGGCGATCACGCCGCAGACGCTGATCAACATCCGCCCGGTCGTCGC
Source organism: Prauserella salsuginis (assembly GCF_024648885.1). Classification (GTDB taxonomy): domain Bacteria; phylum Actinomycetota; class Actinomycetes; order Mycobacteriales; family Pseudonocardiaceae; genus Prauserella; species Prauserella salsuginis. Next base: position 267,146 of record NZ_JANBBF010000013.1, read on the forward strand.
CGCGATCCGCGAGTTCTTCGGCACCTCGCAGCTGTCGCAGTTCATGGACCAGAACAACCCGCTGTCGGGTCTGACCCACAAGCGCCGCCTCTCGGCGCTGGGCCCGGGTGGTCTGTCCCGTGAGCGCGCCGGCATGGACGTGCGAGACGTCCACCCCAGCCACTACGGCCGCATGTGCCCGATCGAGACCCCTGAGGGTCCGAACATCGGCCTGATCGGCTCGCTGTGCTCCTACGGGCGCGTCAACCCGTTCGGCTTCATCGAGACGCCGTACCGGAAGGTCGTCGACGGCCGGGTCACCGACGAGGTGCACTACCTGACCGCCGACGAGGAGGACCGCTACGTCAAGGCGCAGGCCAACGCGCCGCTGAACGAGGACGGTTCGTTCGCCGAGGAAGGCGTCCTCGGTCGCCGTAAGGGCGGCGAGGTCGAGCTGATCGACCCGCAGGACATCGACTACATGGACGTGTCGCCGCGGCAGATGGTCTCCGTCGCGACCGGCATGATCCCGTTCCTCGAGCACGACGACGCCAACCGTGCGCTCATGGGCGCCAACATGCAGCGGCAGGCGGTGCCGCTGCTGCAGTCCTCGTCGCCGCTGGTCGGCACGGGTGTCGAGCTCACCGCGGCCGTCGACGCCGGTGACGTGGTCGTCGCCGAGCAGGCGGGCGTGGTCGAGGAGCTGTCCGCCGACATGATCACCGTCATGCACGACGACGGGACGCGGAAGACCTACGGGCTCTACAAGTTCCGCCGCACCAACGCGGGCACGTGCTTCAACCACCGCCCGGTGGTCACCGAGGGCGACCGCGTCGAACAGGGCCAGGTGCTGGCCGACGGCCCGTCCACCGAGAACGGTGAGATGGCGCTCGGCAAGAACCTGCTCGTGGCGGTCATGCCGTGGGAGGGCCACAACTACGAGGACGCCATCGTCATCTCGCAGCGGCTGGTCCAGGACGACGTGCTCACCTCGATCCACATCGAGGAGCACGAGATCGACGCCCGCGACACCAAGCTCGGTGCCGAGGAGATCACCCGGGACATCCCGAACGTCTCCGAGGACGTGCTGGCCGACCTCGACGAGCGCGGCATCATCCGCATCGGTGCCGAGGTCCGCGACGGCGACATCCTGGTCGGCAAGGTCACGCCGAAGGGCGAGACGGAGCTGACGCCGGAGGAGCGCCTGCTGCGCGCGATCTTCGGGGAGAAGGCCCGCGAGGTCCGCGACACCTCGCTGAAGGTGCCGCACGGCGAGACCGGCAAGGTCATCGGCATCCGCGTGTTCTCCCGCGAGGAGGACGACGAGCTGCCCCCGGGCGTCAACGAGCTCGTCCGCGTGTACGTGGCGAAGAAGTCGAAGGTCCAGGACGGCGACAAGCTCGCCGGCCGGCACGGCAACAAGGGCGTCGTCGGCAAGATCCTGCCGACCGAGGACATGCCGTTCCTTCCGGACGGCACGCCGGTCGACGTCGTGCTGAACACGCACGGTGTGCCCCGTCGTATGAACATCGGGCAGATCCTCGAGCTGCACCTCGGCTGGCTGGCCTCACAGGGCTGGAAGGTCGAGGGTGCCCCCGAGTGGGCCGCGCAGCTGCCGGAGGACCTGTTGGATGTCGAGCCGGGCACCAACACGGCGACGCCGGTGTTCGACGGTGCGCGCGAGGCCGAGCTGATGGGTCTGCTGTCGTCGACCAAGCCGAACCGTGACGGCGAGCGCATGGTCGGCGAGGACGGCAAGGCGACGCTGCTGGACGGCCGTTCCGGCGAGCCGTACCCGTACCCGGTGGCCGTCGGCTACATGTACATGCTGAAGCTGCACCACATGGTGGACGACAAGATCCACGCGCGGTCGACGGGTCCGTACTCGATGATCACGCAGCAGCCGCTCGGTGGTAAGGCACAGTTCGGTGGTCAGCGCTTCGGTGAGATGGAGTGCTGGGCGATGCAGGCCTACGGCGCGGCGTACACGCTGCAGGAGCTGCTCACCATCAAGTCCGACGACGTGCTCGGCCGCGTGAAGGTCTACGAGGCCGTCGTCAAGGGCGAGAACATGCCGTCCCCGGGCATTCCGGAGTCCTTCAAGGTGTTGCTGAAGGAGCTCCAGTCGCTGTGCCTGAACGTCGAGGTGCTCTCCAGCGACGGTGCCGCCATCGAGATGCGCGACTCCGACGACGAGGACCTCGAGCGCGCCGCGGCGAACCTCGGCATCAACCTGTCCCGCAACGAGGCGCCGTCCGCCGACGAGATCGTCCAGGGTTAACGGCCCGCCATGGCCGCGGGGCGGTTCCACTGCGGATCCGCCCCGCGGCCGGCCAAAGGAAAGCCATGTGTCGTAACACTTTCTTCGTATTGCAACGTTCCGGAGGGGCGGACTAGTGCTGGACGTCAATTTCTTCGATGAGCTTCGAATCGGACTGGCCACCGCCGACGACATCCGCCAGTGGTCCTTCGGCGAGGTCAAGAAGCCCGAGACCATCAACTACCGCACCCTCAAGCCGGAGAAGGACGGGCTCTTCTGCGAGAAGATCTTCGGCCCGACCCGGGACTGGGAGTGCTACTGCGGCAAGTACAAGCGCGTGCGCTTCAAGGGCATCATCTGTGAGCGCTGCGGCGTCGAGGTGACCCGCGCCAAGGTGCGGCGTGAGCGCATGGGCCACATCGAGCTGGCCGCCCCGGTCACGCACATCTGGTACTTCAAGGGCGTTCCCTCCCGGCTGGGCTACCTGCTGGACCTGGCGCCGAAGGACCTCGAGAAGATCATCTACTTCGCGGCGTACGTGATCACGAGCGTGAACACGGAGCTGCGCCACAACGACATGCCGACGCTCGAGAGCGAGATCGGCGTGGAGCGCAAGAACATCGAGGCCAAGCGCGACTCCGACATCGAGGAGCGCGCGCAGAAGCTGGAAGCCGACCTGGCCGAGCTGGAGAACGAGGGCGCGAAGTCCGACGTCAAGCGCAAGGTCAAGGAGGGCGGCGAGCGTGAGATGCGCCAGCTCCGCGACAAGGCTCAGCGCGAGCTGGACCGCCTCGAGGAGGTCTGGAACACCTTCACCAAGCTCGAGCCGCGGCAGCTGATCGTCGACGAGCTGCTCTACCGCGAGCTCATCGACCGCTACGGCGAGTACTTCACCGGCGGCATGGGCGCCGAGGCCATCCAGAAGCTGGCCGAGGACTTCGACGTCGACGCCGAGGCCGAGTCGCTGCGCGAGGTCATCCGCGGCGGCAAGGGCCAGAAGAAGCTGCGTGCCCTCAAGCGGCTGAAGGTCGTCGCGGCCTTCCAGGCCACGGGCAACGACCCGCGCGGCATGGTGCTCGACGCGGTGCCGGTGATCCCGCCGGAACTGCGCCCGATGGTGCAGCTCGACGGTGGCCGCTTCGCCACGTCCGACCTGAACGACCTGTACCGCCGGGTCATCAACCGCAACAACCGCCTCAAGCGACTGATCGACCTCGGCGCGCCCGAGATCATCGTCAACAACGAGAAGCGGATGCTGCAGGAGTCCGTCGACGCGCTGTTCGACAACGGCCGTCGCGGTCGCCCGGTGACCGGTCCCGGTAACCGGCCGCTGAAATCGCTGTCCGACCTGCTCAAGGGCAAGCAGGGCCGTTTCCGGCAGAACCTGCTCGGTAAGCGCGTCGACTACTCGGGCCGTTCGGTCATCATCGTCGGCCCGCAGCTGAAGCTGCACCAGTGCGGTCTGCCGAAGGACATGGCGCTCGAGCTGTTCAAGCCGTTCGTCATGAAGCGGCTGGTGGACCTCAACCACGCGCAGAACATCAAGTCGGCGAAGCGCATGGTGGAGCGGTCGAAGCCGGCCGTGTGGGACGTGCTGGAAGAGGTCATCAGTGGCCACCCCGTTCTGCTGAACCGTGCTCCGACGCTGCACCGTCTCGGTATCCAGGCCTTCGAGCCGCAGCTGGTGGAAGGCAAGGCCATCCAGCTGCACCCGCTGGTCTGCGAGGCGTTCAACGCCGACTTCGACGGTGACCAGATGGCCGTGCACCTTCCGCTGTCCGCGGAGGCGCAGGCCGAGGCGCGCGTGCTGATGCTGTCGGCGAACAACATCCTGTCGCCTGCCTCGGGTCGTCCGCTGGCGATGCCGCGACTGGACATGGTCACGGGCCTGTTCCACCTCACCCGTCTCGACGAGAACGCGACCGGTGCGGGCAACGCGTACTCCTCCGAGGCCGAGGCGATCATGGCCTTCGACATGCAGCAGCTGGGCCTGCACGCGCCGATCAAGATCCGTGTGACGGACCGGCAGCCCTCCCGCGAGGACGAGCCGAAGCTGCGCGAGGCGGGCTGGGAGCCCGGTCAGTCGTGGCTGGCCGAGACGACGCTGGGCCGGGTCATGTTCAACGACCTGCTCCCCGCGGATTACCCGTTCGTCAACGAGCCGCTGGCGAAGAAGCGCCAGGGTGCGATCGTCAACGACCTCGCCGAGCGGTACTCCATGACGCAGGTGGCGCAGACCCTGGACCGGCTCAAGGACGCCGGCTTCCACTGGGCCACGCGCTCGGGCGTCACGGTCGCCATCTCCGACGTGCTCGTGCCGCCGGAGAAGAAGGAGATCCTGGACGACTTCGAGTCGAAGGCCGCCCAGGTGGAGAAGCGCTACCAGCGCGGTCAGCTCTCGCACTCCGAGCGCAACAACGAGCTCGTCAAGGTGTGGGGCCAGGCGACCGAGGACGTCGCCAAGGTCATGGAGGACCACTTCCCGGACGACAACCCGATCTCGATGATCGTGAAGTCCGGTGCGGCGGGCAACATGACGCAGGTCCGGTCGCTGGCCGGTATGCGTGGTCTGGTGTCCAACCCGAAGGGTGAGTACATCCCGCGCCCGATCAAGGCCAACTTCCGTGAGGGCCTGTCGGTGGCGGAGTACTTCATCGCCACGCACGGTGCCCGTAAGGGTCTGGCCGACACGGCCCTCCGTACGGCCGACTCGGGCTACCTGACCCGTCGGCTGGTGGACGTCTCGCAGGACGTCATCGTCCGCGAGGTCGACTGCGGCACGAACCGCGGCATCAACATGGTCGTCGGTGAGGACCTCGGCGACGGCCGCATCGTGCGCGGGCAGAACGTCGAGACGAGCGCCTACGCCCGTAGCCTCGCCGCCGACGCGGTGGACGCCTCCGGCAACGTGGTGCTCAACGCGGGCGACGACCTCGGCGACCCGGCGATCGAGAAGCTGATCGCCAGCGGCATCACCAAGGTCAAGGTGCGCAGCGTGCTGACCTGTGAGTCGTCGGTCGGTGTGTGCGCGACCTGCTACGGCCGTTCGATGGCCACCGGCAAGCTGGTGGACGTCGGCGAGGCCGTCGGCATCGTCGCCGCCCAGTCGATCGGTGAGCCGGGTACGCAGCTGACGATGCGTACGTTCCACCAGGGTGGTGTCGCCGGTGACGACATCACGACCGGTCTGCCGCGTGTCACGGAGCTGTTCGAGGCCCGTGTCCCGAAGGGCAAGGCGCCGATCGCCGACGTCGACGGCCGGGTGCGCATCGAGGAGAGCGAGCGGTTCTGGAAGATCACGCTCGTGCCGGACGACGGCAGCGAGGAGATCGTCTTCGACAAGCTGTCGAAGCGTCAGCGCCTCGCCGTCGGCCCGAACGGTCCGCTCGCCGACGGCGACCACGTCGGTGTCGGCCAGCCGCTGCTCGAGGGCACGCCGGACCCGCACGAGGTGCTCCGCGTGATGGGCCCGCGCGAGGCGCAGATGCACCTCGTCGAAGAGGTGCAGAAGGTCTACCGGGCGCAGGGCGTGGGCATCCACGACAAGCACATCGAGGTCATCGTGCGGCAGATGCTGCGCCGCGTGACGATCATCGACTCGGGTGCCACCGAGTTCCTGCCGGGCGAGCTGCCGGAGCGCACGCGCTTCGAGCAGACCAACCGGCAGGCGGTGGCCGAGGGCGGCGAGCCGGCCTCGGGTCGCCCGGTGTTGATGGGTATCACGAAGGCCTCGCTGACCACGGACTCGTGGCTGTCGGCGGCGTCGTTCCAGGAGACCACGCGGGTCCTGACCGACGCGGCGATCAACGGCCGTAGCGACTCCCTGGTCGGCCTGAAGGAGAACGTGATCATCGGTAAGTTGATCCCGGCCGGTACGGGCATCAACAAGTACCGCAACATCCAGGTGCAGCCGACCGAGGAGGCCCGGGTCGCGGCGTACGCGATCCCGTCCTACGACGACGGCTACTACACCCCGGACGTGTTCGGTACGGGTACCGGTGCCGCGGTGCCGCTGGACGACTACGACTTCGGTCGCGACTTCCGGTAAGCAGTAGCGAGAACGGCCCTCGGTCCACATCGGACCGGGGGCCGTTTCTCTTGTTGTGGGGCCGATTCTCTTGTGGCGGCCTTCCCGTACGCGGCTGTTTTCGTTCGCACGGTTGGTCAGCGGTGCTGTCGCAGGCGAGGGGCGTCCACGCCGAAACACAGCCAGTCGGGCTACGGTCGCGTCCGGCAGGGACGCGCTGATGGCGCTATCCCGCCGCGCGTCGCCGGGCGCGGTAGGCGGCGGCCTTGACGCGGTTGCCGCATTCGGCCATGCCGCACCAGGTGCGCCGCGCACCGCGGGAGCGGTCCAGGTAGAGGCGGGTGCACTCGGGGCGCGCGCATTCCTTGATCGGAGTCGTGGCGTCGGCGAGCACGGTGATGCCGCTGCGGGCGACGTGGGCCAGCGCAGCACGGATGCCACCGGTGATGCACATGCCGTCGTTGACCAGTTCGAGAGCCAGCGCCGGTCCGTTCGCGGCGGCATTGAGCACCTCCACGTCGCCGGGGTCGAACGGATGACCGCGGGTGCGTGCGAGTGCCAGGCTGTACACCGCCTCGCGCAAGGTGATTGCCGCGTCGAAACTCTCCAGGTCTGCCGCGATCTCCGCCGGGAGTTCCTCGCAGGCGCGCACCCATCGTTCCAGGTCAGCAGGGCCTTGCACGAGGTCGACGGGTTCCGTCCGCCGATACCCGATGGTCGCCGCCAGGTCGAGTGCCGGATCGCCGCTGACGAAGGAGAAGTGCACGTCACCATCTTGACCGGTGACGCGGGGGAACGCAAAATCGTCACCAGTTGAAGCGGTGACGGTGGGAGGGTGGCATGGAGGATGTCGATGCGGTGGTCTTCGACGTGCTGGGCACGTTGGTCGACGAACCGGGAGGGATCCGGCGAGCGATCCGCGAAGCGGTTCCGGACGCGGGAGACGACCGGGTCGCCGAGCTGCTGGCGACGTGGCAGCGGCACATCGAGGGCGAACAGCACCGGATCGTTGCCGGTAAGCGTGGCTATGCGAGCAGTGCCGCCCTGGATCGAGAAGCGGCCGAACGGGTGGCCGGCGACGCGAACATCGCCGATGGTGCGCTCGTCGACCGGTTGGCTCAGGCAAGCCGTAGCCTGACGCCGTGGGCGGACTCGGTCGACGCGCTGGTCCGGATCGCGTCGCGAAAGCCGGTCATCGGACTGTCCAATGCGGACCGTTCGACATTGCTGTGGCTGAGTGCCGATGCCGGATTGCAGTGGCATCAGGTGCTGTCGGCCGACGAGGCCGGGACGTACAAGCCGGCGGCGGAGGTCTATCGCATGGCTGTCGACGTGGTGGCCCGCCTGCCGGAGCGTGTGCTGATGGTCGCCGCGCACGCGTGGGACCTTCGAGCAGCACGGGCCGTCGGCATGCGCACGGCCTACGTCGCGCGTCCGGTGGGCGATCCGCCCGCGGAGACCGACGTCCTCGATGGCGAATTCGGTGGACTCCACGAACTCGCCGCGGCGCTCGGCACGTGATCAGGGCGGCCGATCATTCCGGTCGCGTCGTGGGCTCTTGTGTCGGATCCCGAGGTGCGGAGGAGACCTGTGGCTGCGCCGACGAGCCGCGGGCGAGGATGAACGGCAGCACCAGGAAGGCGAAGCAGACCAGGCCGACCACGATGGACCAGAACGGCCCCCAGCCCGTCATCGGTTCGTCGGGGAATCCGACCCAGTCGATCGGTAGTGCCGGGAAGTGTCCCTCGATTACGTCGCCGACCTCGCCGCCGCCCAGGCCGACCTGGTGTGTCCGGCCCTCGACCGTGTACTCGCCGACGGCGTTCGGAGATTTGCGGTCCTGGGCGGAGGTCCATTCGAGCTCCGAGATGACGCGCACGTCGACGCTCTTGGTCAGTCCGGCCGCCGTGGCGACGCCGTTGATCAGGTTCACGCTGCCGTAGCCGAACAGTCCGAGCAGCAGCGCCACCCCGGCGATCGCGATGCCGATGAAGCCCAGGGTGGAGATCTGCGAGGACTTCTGTTCGTCGACTTCGGCCGCCGACGGCGGGGGTTCGGCGATCAGGTGGTTCTCGCCCTCGACCTGAGCCTGCACGGTTGTCGCATGATCCGCCTGAGCAGGCATCGCCCCGGTCACTGCCCCGGCCACGGCCCCGGCAGGTGCCGCTCCCGGGATGCAGTCGAGGAGTCCGAGCATCGTGTTGACGGTCTCGGTGGCCTCGAAGGGATCGATGCGGCCGGGTGACGTGGTATAGAGCAGGCCGGATTCGAACGTGTATCTGTGCGGTTGCCTGCGCTGCCGGTCGAGCAGCCACGACGTGGCATGGGCGTTCAGCATCCGTGCTGCCGCGGCGTGGTCACTGGTGAACGCGGCGAGGTGTTGGTTCGCCGGGGCGGAGATCGCGGCCTGAACCCAATGATCCTGCCGCTGGGCGACCGTGGCAGGCGGTTCCTTGATGATCGGGGCGCCGAGCAGGGCTACCTCGCTGTTCGGGTCCAGCGGCTTGCCCATCAAGTCCGTGTCCCGCCGCTCGGCGACCTTGAGAGGTGGGAGGTCGGCCGTAACGATGTCGATGCGGTGCTCGTAGTGCGTGTTGACGTGGCGGCTGGCCGACCGCTGGCGTATCGACGCCTCGCTGATGCGCACCCGCCACGGGCCGCGGGTGAACTCCACGGCAACGTCGAATCGCGGCTTGCGCCGCACCGAGAACCGGCGCAGACCACGGGTCGTCATCTCGAACGGCGGCCATAGCGCGGCCGACCAGCCGTCGGCCTGGCCGCGGGTCAGCACGGCGCCGTTCAGCGGCGCGGCCATCTCCCGGAGTGCGGCGACGTGGACGTCGTCCTTCCGCCGGTCCTTTCGCGTGGCGAGGTACTGGCCGCCGAAGCCGATGGCCGCCAGGCCGAGCAGCAGCGGCCACATTTTGAGCAGAGTTTCCATGCCTCAGATGTCCAGGTGGTCTTCGGTCTCGCTCTTCGACTGGTCTTCGCCGATTCCCTCACCCTCAGCGGCTCCGGCGATCTTGCCGAGATTGCCGACCAGCTTGCCCTTGCCGTTCGGACCCATTCCGACCTGGTCTTTGAGCGAATCCGTGCCCGCTTCCCACATGGACCTGCCCAAGCCCTGTTGCAGTTGTTCCCCGACCAGGCCGTTGCTGCTCAGTAGTTTCTCCCGGGCACCGGCGCTACCGTCTCTGACCGCCAGGTCGGCCAGACCGCTCCGCATCCTCCGATGGTCCATCGCCTGGCGAACGCCCTGCTTGAGGTTGCCCATCCTGGTCCGCATCCTGCGCAGGAAGTCCATGACCTTGTTCAGCACGTCCTTCAGCTTCTGGACCATGCGGGACACCCGGCTGCCCGTGCTCGCCGCACGGACCCCGGTGGCCGTTCCCGCGGCGGCGGTGGAGGCGCCCGCGGTGGGCACCGCGGCAGCGAGTGCCGGAACCCAGATCATGATCAGCCAGGTGATCAGCTCCGTCAGGATGGCCTTGATGAACTCCTCGATGACCGTCATCACCATGCTGGACATCTGGAGCATCGACGAGAGGTCGCCCGCCTGACCGGCGACACCGTCGATGCCCTTGGCGAAGTCGGCGAGCTTGGTGCCCGCCGCCTCGGATGCCTCGCCGCCCCAGTTCTGCAGCGACGATTTCAGTTCCTCACTGAACTTGTCGCTCAGCTTCTGGACGCCTTCGCCGATGGCCTTGAAGTTGTCGGCCGCCTGCTGCAGCGCGGGGCCGTCGCCGCTGACCATGTGGATGGCGTCCTGGATCGGCTGGCAGACGGAGATGAGGAAATCCAGGCCCTGCCCGACCAGCCAGCCGATCGGATCAGCTGCGATCGACGCCGCGCCGGTGCACGAGGAGATGAAGCTCGTGCCCTCGGAGAGCAACCCGCCGATCTCGGAAGGGTCCGCACCGTCGGTGAGCTTGCCGCCCGCTTCGAAGGTCTTGAGCGCTCCGCCGACGAACGGGGTGGACTCGAGCGCCGTCTTGCCCACACTCTTGTCGCCGGTCGTGATTTCGACGCCGCCGGCCTCGGTCTTCTCCTCCGCCATGGCTACTTGCCCCCCATGTCGATGTCGAACGTGTCCAGGAGTTCCTTCACGGCCTGCTCCTTGTCGCGATAGCCCTTGGCCGCGTTCTTGAACTTGTCCTCACCGGACGCGAAACCCTCGTCGAGGCTGGTGAACAGGTCTTTGAGATCGCCGAGCATCTCCTTGTAGTTGTCGAAGACGAAGATGCCGACGACGCCCCAGGACTCGTTCGAGACATCGGCTTTGTCGACGAGGCCGGAGATCTGGTTCGCGGTCTGCCGCTGACCGCCCAGCTTTCCGGCATAGGTATCCAGTTCGTCCGCATTGACGTCGAAGCCGCTCATGGCCCCCTCCTCGTTGCCTGCCGTCGCGCGCGGCGCCTGCGGCGGCTCGGCGCGCGTCTGCCAGGACATGATGCCGTTTCGGTCTCGGACGCGACAGCCGACCGTGCCCATCGGCGGTGCAGACCTCGGACGTGTGGTGCTCGTCGGCCGGACGGAGGAGTGTGTACGCCGACACCCACCCGCACCTACCGGACCGTGCCGCGGGACGAATATGCGTCAGCCGCTGACGGCGTGAACGCCGAAAGGGCGGCGCCCGCCAGCTGCGAGCGCCGCCTCGAAAGGGTGGTGGCGATTCCCGGCCGTCGTCACGAGCGGTGGGCCGGGAGCCGTGGGTTGTCGATGCCGATCCGGTTGCCGATCTCGCCGTGGGCGAGGTCGGCTCAGCGGTCGTCCTCGTCGAACAGGTTCTTGAGGAACTCGTCGCCCGCCGAACCGCCGCCTGATGCGGGCGGGGGAGCGGCGCGGCCGTCGTCCTCTTCGCCGAAGACGCTCTGGCGGGAGTAGTCCTCCTGGTACTCCTCCTCGACCGGAACCTCCTTGCGCACCGGCTGCTCCTCGGCCATGCGCTGGCGCAGCTCCTCGGCCGGGATGCCGAATGCCTCCGCCTGGGTCTCGATGACCTGGTCGGTGGCGTTGATGCCCATGCCGCCCATGTGGTTGTCGACGATGCCCGCCTGCTTGCGCGCGGCCTCGGCGACGGCCTCGGAGAGGGTCGACTTGATGGCGGCCGCGAGCGCCTGCGGCGGCTGGTTCATCGCCTTGTCGGTGAGCTGCAGATCCTTGATCGCACCGCCCGGACCGGCGACGACGGTGACCGAACGGTCGGCGTTCGAGGCCGTCGCCTCGAGCTCGGCCAGTTCGCTCTGCATGTCTGCGACGCCGGCCATCTGCTGGTCGACGTGCTTCATCTTCGACTGGAACTTCTCGAACTCCGCGACGAGCCGGTCGAACTCAGCTGACACGTTGCTTCTCCCTCGACGAAAGGTGTGGACGGCGACTACGGGATGGGACGCCTCATCCGGGGCGGCAGGTTCCATCTTCCCCGGTATGCCGCTCGTGAGCGGGGTGGCCCGGGCACATCGTGCCCGACCGGCCGGCGGGCACGGACGGAGCGTACGCCCGCGACACCGTCGTGGCCGGGACGCGAGACGGCCGTCCTTCCACCGCCGTGGGGTGCGCAGCGCGCGCCGGAAGGTCGGGGGAGGACGGCCGTGGTGGTGCGGACGTCACATGCGCAGGTTGTCCTCGGTCTCCTCGGCCGACGCGCCACTGCCCGTGTTCGAGCCGTCTGCGGCTTCCTTCAGACCCTGCGTGTTGTCGGTGAGCTTGCCGTAGTGGTCGTTGACGAGCTTGGCAGCCTGGAGCGGATCGTCGCCGGGAGGGCTCGTCGGGTCGATACCGATGGTCTCCTGCGCCAGCTTGCCGGCTCCCGCCTTGCCTGCCTCGGCGGCGATCTTCCCGATCTTGCCGGCGTTCGTGGTGATCTCGGCGAGTTCGTCGGCCTTGCCCGCGAGGGTGTTCGGTTTGACGCCGAGCCGCTTGCCCAGCTTGACCATCGTCGACCCGAACTTCTGGAAGAACGCGAAGATGTCGTCGAGGATCTTGCCCAGCTTGCCCAGCTTCGAGGTCACCTTCGAGATCGTGGCGGCCGCCTTCGGCGCCGTGGCCGCGCCTGCCGCCGCCGTCGAGGCACCCGCCGTCGGCACCGCGGCCGCGAGTGCGGGCACCCACAGTGCGATGAGCCAGCTGACGATCTCGGTGATGATGGCCTTGATGACCTCCTCGATGACCTTCATGAGCATCGAGGACAGCTTCAGGATCTCCACGACGCCGCCCGCGCTGGTCGACACGCCGTCGATGCCCTTGGAGAAGTCGGCGAGCGCGTTCTTCGCCGCGCCGGCCGCGTCACCGTTCCAGTCGGCCAGGGCCTCGTCGGCGACCCGCCGGAACTCGTCCGCGTACTCGACGAGTCCGTCACCGATGCCCTGGAAGTCCTGTGCAGCCTTCTCGAGCGCGGGGCCGTCGCCGGTGACGGCGTGCAGTGCGTCCTGCAGCGGCGTGATCAGGTTCAGCAGGAAGTCCAGGCCGTGGCCGACCAGCCAGCCGACCGGGTCGAGCACCGCAGTCGCCGCCTCGGTGCCGCACTCGGCGATGAACGCCGCCGTGTCGGTGGCGCAGTTGGCCCCGTGCAGCATGACGTCGGCCGCGTCCGGGTCGTCGGGAAGGCCCTGCCAGTAGTTGCTGACGGTGTCGACGCCCTTGATGGCGGTCTCGACACCGGGAGTGTTCTTGGCGACGTCCATCGCGTAGTCGCCGAACCCCGATTCCTTGTCCGCGTTCAGGCTGATGTCGCCTGCGACGTCGTTGACCTCGGTCATGGCCGTCCTCCTCAGACCCGCGGGGTGTCGGTCGTGTCGATGCTGCCCTGGTAGTCGCCGAGGGTCACGACGTGCTGATCGTCGTTATCGCGATACGCCTTCGCGGCCGTGGAGATCTTCTCCGACGTCGTGTCGAGGCCCGTCTTGAGCGCGTCGATCAGGTTCTTCAGTTCGGCGAGGGCCTCGTCGTACTTGCCCTTCGTCATGATTCCGACGACGCCCCACGACTCATCGCCGACATCGGCGCGGCCGGTGAGCTCTTCGAAGGTGCTGGCCTGGTCCTTGAACGACTTGAGGTTGTTGCCGTAGCCCTCGAGGGCTTCGATCTCGACGTTGAATCCCGTCATACCCGCCTCCTGGAAACTCTGACCGTTTCGACCGCCGTGTCCGGCGAACGGTTCCCTCGGGATGGAAATTCGTCGGCCGTGCCCGCCTCGGACGGTCGCGGGCACGGCCGCGACGGCCGTTCCTGGCCGGGCGGCGTTCAGCGGGGTGGTTGCTGTTGCGCGGCGAGGAGTCGCGCGATCTGGGTGAGCAGTTCGGCGTTCCGGAACAGTCCGTCGGGGTCGAGCCGCTGCGCGGCCAGCGTGTGGATCACGCCGCCCTCGAACGTGACCCGCGGCATCATGCGACTGCGCCGGTTCGCGGTGAAGATCGCGGCGAGTTCGGGTGTGACGATCCGGCGGGCGAACGCCTCGTCGGGACACAGCACCCGCAGCCGCTCGTCGGCGAACCCTTTCAGTGCCGGCAGCCTGCCGCCGGTTTCCGGGTCGACCCCGTAGCGCATGTACTCGCCGATCATGAGGTACGGGGCGTCGGCGGGCAGACCGCTCGGCACCTGGATGTTGCCGGTGTATCGCATCTGAACGTTGGCCCCACCCGTGCGCCACTCGGCTGCGACGACGGGGTAGCCCGCATACGGGAACTCCACCGCGTAGGTGAACGGCTTGCCGGTCACGCGGTCCTTCTCCGGGAAGACGCCGAAGCTGGGCCGAGTTCCCTGGTCGTAGTAGTGCTCGACCGCCCCGATTCGGCGGGCGAACTCCTCCCTGCTGACCTTTTTCTTGCCCGCGTTCCGCCGGGAAACGGCGAACGCGACGACCGCGCCCACGGCGCACAGCCCCAGTAGAATGATCATCAACGTCGCCGGATGCATGCCCCTGAGACTCCCCTCGGTTCCGATGCGTTCCGCCCGTGCCGGCGCGCGGATCGGCCCGAGATGCTCGAAACCGGCGGCCTGTCGCGTTAAGCTGAGCGTCGGCATCTCCGCGTCTGCGCGTACACGAATCTCACGCCGACCCGAGCGGTGATCGCGGTACCGTACCCGATGACCACCGCCGTCGTAGCCGGCCGCCGGGGCCGTTAGGGACCCCCGAGTCGTCGCTGTCGGCACGGGCGGGTATCTTTGACATCTGTGCCCGGCACGCTGCCGGGCTGCTCCGTGCGCCGAAGTGCTCACGGGCCGGATTTTCATGTCCGGACCGCGTCAGCAGCACTCTGCAGCACAACGGTGGATCGGAGCTCCGGAAGTCGTAACTCCGGAAACCTCGACGGGAGTTCACGGGTCATCATGACCCTGATGCGGGCCGACACGCCCGACCGCGGGGACCGGGGAGACAGAGCCACACACAGACAGAGCCACAGTAAAGCTGCAGAAGCTTTTACAGACGCGAGAGAAAGCTGGTCCATTGCCCACGATCCAGCAGCTGGTCCGTAAGGGCCGCCAGGACAAGGCTGCCAAGCAGAAGACCGCGGCGCTCAAGGGGAGCCCGCAGCGGCGCGGCGTGTGCACCCGCGTCTACACCACCACGCCGAAGAAGCCGAACTCCGCGCTCCGCAAGGTCGCGCGTGTCCGGCTGACCAGCGGCATCGAGGTCACCGCCTACATCCCGGGCGAGGGCCACAACCTGCAGGAGCACTCGATGGTGCTCGTGCGTGGTGGTCGTGTGAAGGACCTCCCCGGTGTCCGCTACAAGATCGTCCGCGGTTCGCTCGACACGCAGGGCGTGAAGAACCGTAAGCAGGCGCGCAGCCGGTACGGCGCTAAGAAGGAGAAGAGCTAATGCCCCGCAAGGGTCCGGCCCCGAAGCGGCCGCTGATCGCTGACCCGGTCTACGCATCGCCGCTCGTCACGCAGCTGATCAACAAGGTGCTGACCGACGGCAAGCGCTCGCTGGCCGAGCGCATCGTGTACGGCGCCCTGGAAGGCGCTCGCGAGAAGACCGGCACCGACCCGGTCGTCACGCTGAAGCGCGCCCTCGACAACGTGAAGCCTTCCCTCGAGGTGAAGAGCCGTCGTGTCGGTGGTGCCACGTACCAGGTGCCCATCGAGGTCAAGCCCGGTCGCTCGACGACCCTTGCGCTCCGCTGGATGGTCACGTACTCGCGCCAGCGCCGTGAGAAGACGATGGTCGAGCGCCTGCAGAACGAGCTGCTCGACGCGAGCAACGGCCTCGGTGCCAGCGTGAAGCGCCGCGAGGACACGCACAAGATGGCCGAGTCCAACAAGGCCTTCGCGCACTACCGCTGGTGAATCGCCACCACTGAAGCAAACCGACGCCCGGTCGACGTGAATGATCGAGCCAGTGCCGGGCCCCACGCTTGAGACAGGGGAACATTCAAGTGGCACGTGACGTGCTGACCGACCTGAAGAAGGTCCGCAACATCGGCATCATGGCCCACATTGACGCCGGTAAGACCACCGCTACCGAGCGGATCCTGTTCTACACGGGGATCAACTACAAGCTCGGTGAGACCCACGACGGTGCGTCGACGATGGACTGGATGGAGGAGGAGCAGAACCGGGGTATCACCATCACCTCGGCTGCCACCACCACGTTCTGGGGCGACTACCAGATCAACATCATCGACACCCCGGGCCACGTCGACTTCACCGTCGAGGTGGAGCGCAGCCTCCGCGTGCTCGACGGCGCGGTCGCCGTGTTCGACGGCAAGGAGGGTGTCGAGCCCCAGTCCGAGCAGGTCTGGCGTCAGGCGGACAAGTACGAGGTCCCGCGCATCTGCTTCGTCAACAAGATGGACAAGCTGGGCGCCGACTTCTACTTCACCGTCGGCACGATCGAGGACCGCCTCGGCGCGAAGCCGCTCGTGCTGCAGCTGCCGATTGGTGCGGAGTCGGACTTCGAGGGCGTCGTCGACCTCGTCACCATGAAGGCTCTGACCTGGCGTGGTGACGTCAAGAAGGGCGAGCAGTACGAGATCGAGGACATCCCGGCCGACCTGGCCGATCGTGCCGCGGAGTACCGCGAGAAGCTGATCGAGCAGGTCGCCGAGTCCGACGAGGAGCTGCTCGAGAAGTACTTCGGCGGCGAGGAGCTGACCGAGGCCGAGATCCGTGCGGGTATCCGCACGCTGACGATCGCCCGCGAGGCCTTCCCGGTGCTCGCAGGCTCCGCGTTCAAGAACAAGGGCGTGCAGCCCATGCTCGACGCGGTCGTCAACTACCTGCCGTCGCCGTTCGACGTGCCGCCGGTTCAGGGCACGCTGCTCGACGGCGAGACGCCCGCCGAGCGCAAGCCGTCGACGCAGGAGCCGTTCGCGGCGCTGGTGTCGAAGATCGCGGTCCACCCGTTCTACGGCAAGCTGACCTACATCCGCGTGTACTCCGGCAAGGTCGGCTCCGGCACCCAGGTCATGAACGCGACGCGGGAGCGCAAGGAACGCATCGGGAAGATCTTCCAGATGCACTCCAACAAGGAGAACCCGGTCGACGACGCGCAGGCCGGCCACATCTACGCGGTTCAGGGCCTGAAGGACACCACCACCGGTGACACCCTGGCGGACCCGCAGAACCCGATCGTGCTCGAGTCGATGACCTTCCCGGAGCCGGTCATCAAGGTCGCGATCGAGCCGAAGACGAAGTCCGACCAGGAGAAGCTCTCGACCGCGATCCAGAAGCTCGCGGAGGAGGACCCGACCTTCCGGGTCAGCCAGGACGACGAGACCGGTCAGACGATCATCGAGGGCATGGGCGAGCTCCACCTCGAGGTCCTCGTCAACCGGATGAAGAGCGACTTCAAGGTCGAGGCGAACATCGGTAAGCCGCAGGTCGCTTACCGTGAGACCATCCGCAAGACGGTGGACAAGTTCGAGTACACCCACAAGAAGCAGACCGGTGGTTCCGGTCAGTTCGCGCGGGTGATCGTCAAGCTCGAGCCGCTGACCACCGGCGATGGTGCTCTCTACGAATTCGACAACCAGGTGACCGGTGGCCGCATCCCGCGGGAGTACATCCCGTCCGTGGACGAGGGCGCGCAGGACGCCATGCAGTACGGCGTGCTGGCCGGCTACCCGCTCGTCGGGTTGAAGCTCACCTTGTTGGACGGTGCGTACCACGAGGTCGACTCTTCGGAGATGGCCTTCAAGGTCGCCGGCTCCGTGGCTCTCAAGGACGCCGCGCGGCAGGCGAACCCGGTACTGCTGGAACCGATGATGGCCGTCGAGGTCACCACACCCGAGGACTACATGGGTGACGTCATCGGTGACTTGAACTCCCGCCGTGGCCAGGTCCAGGCCATGGAGGAGCGGTCTGGCACGCGCGTCGTCAAGGCGCTCGTGCCGCTGTCGGAGATGTTCGGGTACGTGGGCGACCTGCGGTCGAAGACCCAGGGTCGTGCCAACTACACGATGGTCTTTGACTCCTACGCCGAGGTTCCGTCGAACGTCGCGAAGGAGATCATCGCCAAGGCGACAGGGGAGTAACTCCCACCAGCACCCAAAGCGGGCGGAAAAGGGGCCTCCCCTACGGTCCGCACAACCGACCAGATCGAGTCGCAATCGGCGCAGCCACGCCGGGAGCGAGCAAGTACAGTCCAGGAGGACATTCCAGTGGCGAAGGCGAAGTTCGAGCGGAGCAAGCCGCACGTCAACATCGGGACCATCGGTCACGTTGACCACGGCAAGACCACGCTGACCGCGGCGATCACCAAGGTGCTGCACGAGCGCTACCCGGAGCTCAACCAGTCGCGTGCGTTCGACCAGATCGACAACGCGCCGGAAGAGAAGCAGCGCGGTATTACGATCAACATCTCGCACGTCGAGTACGAGACCGAGAAGCGTCACTACGCGCACGTCGACGCCCCGGGTCACGCCGACTACGTGAAGAACATGATCACGGGTGCCGCCCAGATGGACGGTGCGATCCTCGTGGTCGCCGCCACCGACGGCCCGATGCCGCAGACGCGTGAGCACGTGCTGCTCGCCCGTCAGGTCGGTGTGCCCTACATCGTCGTGGCGCTGAACAAGGCCGACATGGTCGACGACGAGGAGATCCTCGAGCTCGTCGAGATGGAGGTCCGTGAGCTGCTCTCCGAGCAGGAGTTCCCGGGCGACGACGCCCCGGTCGTGAAGGTCTCGGGCCTGAAGGCGCTCGAGGGCGACGAGCAGTGGTCCGACGCCGTCATCGAGCTGATGAACGCCGTCGACGACAACATCCCGGACCCGGAGCGTGAGGTCGACAAGCCGTTCCTGATGCCGGTCGAGGACGTCTTCACGATCACCGGCCGCGGCACGGTCGTCACCGGCCGTATCGAGCGTGGCGAGATCAAGCTCAACGAGGACGTCGAGATCGTCGGCATCCGCGAGAAGGCCACCAAGACCACGGTGACCTCGATCGAGATGTTCAACAAGCTGCTCGACGCCGGCCAGGCCGGTGACAACGCGGCGCTGCTCCTGCGCGGTATCAAGCGTGAGGACGTCGAGCGTGGCCAGGTCATCGTCAAGCCGGGCACCACGACCCCGCACACGGAGTTCGAGGGCTCGGTCTACATCCTGTCCAAGGACGAGGGTGGCCGTCACACGCCGTTCTTCAACAACTACCGTCCGCAGTTCTACTTCCGGACGACCGACGTGACCGGCGTCGTGACCCTCCCCGAGGGCACCGAGATGGTCATGCCGGGCGACAACACCGAGATCTCGGTCAGCCTGATCCAGCCGATCGCCATGGACGAGGGTCTGCGGTTCGCCATCCGTGAGGGTGGCCGTACCGTCGGCGCCGGCCAGGTCACCAAGATCAACAAGTAATTCGCACCCCCGGGTGCGGGAGCCATATTTCGGTATGGCATCCTATTTAGGTTGCTCGACGCGGGGCGGCCGATTCTACGAGTACACGGGAATCGGCCGCCCCGGCGCGAGCGTCCTGGGCTCACAGCGGCAGTAGTCGAATGTGAGTCGGGAGTGATCCGCCTGCCTTTCCGGCAGTGATCACTTCATAGAGCAAAGACCTAGGGCACAACAATGATCCTGCGGGATCCGTCTGCGCGACAAGGGCGACACGCCCGACCGCGTGGACCGGAGGCCGGATCGTTGACGTGCGGAAACCTCCAACTGGGTCCGATAAGGACCTTGCGAGGCTTCAGACAAGCGGCACGAGACGAAGGAACGAGCTGCCACCATGGCGGGACAGAAGATCCGCATCCGGCTCAAGGCCTACGACCACGAGGCGATCGACTCGAGTGCGCGCAAGATCGTCGAGACGGTCACGCGCACCGGCGCCTCCGTGGTTGGGCCGGTGCCGCTGCCCACTGAGAAGAACGTTTACTGCGTCATCCGCTCGCCGCACAAGTACAAGGATTCGCGCGAGCACTTCGAGATGCGCACGCACAAGCGGCTGATCGACATCGTGGACCCGACGCCGAAGACGGTCGACGCGCTCATGCGCATCGACCTGCCGGCCAGTGTCGACGTGAACATCCAGTAAGCGTTGGGCGAGCGGCGGAGATAAGAGACTCATGTCTGACAGGCAAGTGAAGGGCATTCTGGGCACGAAGCTCGGCATGACGCAGGTCTTCGACGAGAACAACCGGGTCGTCCCGGTGACCGTCGTGCAGACCGGGCCGAACCTCGTGACGCAGGTGCGCAATCAGGAGAAGGACGGCTACTCGGCCGTGCAGCTGGCCTACGGCGCCATCGACCCGCGCAAGGTCAACAAGCCGGAGACGGGCCACTTCGACAAGGCCGGTGTGACGCCGCGGCGTCACGTCGCCGAGCTGCGCACGTCCGACGCGGACACCTACGAGGTCGGTCAGGAACTGACCGCCGAGGTGTTCGAGGACGGCGCGGTCGTCGACATCACCGGCACGACGAAGGGCAAGGGCTTCGCCGGCACCATGAAGCGCCACGGCTTCTCGGGCCAGGGCGCCAGCCACGGTAACCAGGCGACGCACCGCAAGCCGGGCGCCATCGGCGGCTGCGCCACGCCGGGCCGTGTGTTCAAGGGTGTCCGCATGTCCGGCCGGATGGGCAGCAACCGCGTCACCACCCAGGGCCTCAAGGTCCACCAGGTGCGTGCCGACGACGGTCTGCTGCTGATCAAGGGCGCGGTTCCCGGCCCCAGGGGCGGCCTTCTCTTCGTCCGTAGCGCCGCGAAGGGTGGTGTGACCGCATGACCGCGACGATCGAGGTGAAGACCCCGGCCGGAAAGGCAGACGGCTCCGTCGAGCTGCCCGCGGAGATCTTCGACGTCCAGGCGAACATCCCGCTGATGCACCAGGTCGTGGTGGCTCAGCTGGCCGCTGCCCGGCAGGGCACGCACGACACGAAGACGCGTGGCGAGGTGTCCGGCGGTGGCCGCAAGCCGTACCGCCAGAAGGGCACCGGCCGTGCGCGTCAGGGTTCGGAGCGCGCGCCGCAGTTCACCGGCGGTGGCACCGTCCACGGTCCGACGCCGCGTGACTACGCGCAGCGCACCCCGAAGAAGATGAAGGTCGCCGCGCTGCGCGGTGCCCTGTCGGACCGGGCGCGCAACGACCAGGTCCACGCGGTGACCGCCCTGATCGACGGTGACACGCCGTCGACCAAGGAGGCCAAGAAGACGCTGGCCGCGCTGACGAGCGGCAAGCGCGTCCTCGTGGTCCTGCACCGCGACGAGGAAACGCAGTGGCTGTCGGCCCGCAACCTCGAGAACGTCCACCTGATCACGGCGGACCAGCTCAACACCTACGACGTGCTGGTCAACGACGACGTGGTCTTCAGCAAGGCGGCGCTGGACGCCTTCCTCGCCGGCCCGGTCAAGGGCAAGGGCGCGAAGGCGACGGCGACCTCCGGCGAGGTCTCGGAAGGGAGTGACCAGCAGTGAGCTCGGTGGCCATCCCCGACCCGCGTGACATCCTCATCGCGCCGGTGATCTCCGAGAAGTCCTACGGGCTGCTCGAGGACAACAAGTACACGTTCGTGGTCCGCCCGGACGCCAACAAGACCCAGATCAAGATCGCGGTCGAGAAGGTCTTCGGCGTCAAGGTGATCAGCGTGAACACGATCAACCGGCAGGGCAAGCGCAAGCGCACCCGCTACGGCTTCGGCAAGCGCAAGGACACCAAGCGCGCGATCGTCACGCTGTCGCCCGAGAGCAAGCCGATCGAGATCTTCGGCGCAGGCGCGTAAGGGACTGAGTAGACATGGGTATCCGTAAGCACAAGCCGACCACTCCGGGCCGTCGCGGCTCGAGCGTGGCCGACTTCTCCGAGATCACTCGGTCGACGCCGGAGAAGTCGCTGGTCAAGCCGGTGACGAAGACCGGTGGTCGTAACTCCGGCGGCAAGATCACCACCCGTCACAAGGGCGGTGGCCACAAGCGCGCCTACCGGATCATCGACTTCCGTCGCAACGACAAGGACGGCATCCCCGCCAAGGTCGCGCACATCGAGTACGACCCCAACCGGACGGCTCGTATCGCGCTCCTGCACTACGCGGACGGCGAGAAGCGCTACATCATCGCGCCGGACAAGCTGAAGCAGGGCCACACGGTGGAGAACGGCCCGTCGGCCGACATCAAGCCGGGCAACAACCTGCCGCTCCGGAACATCCCGGTCGGCACCGTGGTGCACGCGATCGAGCTCCGCCCCGGTGGCGGCGCGAAGATCGCGCGTTCGGCAGGCGCCCGCGTGCAGCTCGTCGCCAAGGACGGCCCGTACGCCCAGCTGCGGATGCCTTCGGGCGAGATCCGCAACGTGGACGTGCGTAACCGCGCCACGGTCGGCGAGGTCGGCAACTCCGAGCACTCCAACATCAGCTGGGGCAAGGCGGGCCGCAACCGCTGGCGTGGCAAGCGCCCGACGGTGCGTGGTGTCGTCATGAACCCGATCGACCACCCGCACGGTGGTGGTGAGGGTAAGAGCTCCGGTGGTCGCCACCCGGTGAACCCGAACGGCAGGCCGGAAGGCCGCACCCGCCGTCGCAAGGAAAGCGACAAGATGATCGTCCGCCGCCGGAAGACCGGCAAGAAGAAGCGCTGAGCAGGGAGGTAGAAGAACATGCCGCGTAGCCTGAAAAAGGGCCCCTTCGTGGACGACCACCTGCTCAAGAAGGTGGACGCGCTCAACGAGTCGGGCAAGAAGACCGTGATCAAGACCTGGTCCCGCCGGTCCACGATCATTCCGGACATGCTGGGCCACACGCTCGCGGTGCACGACGGCCGCAAGCACGTTCCGGTTTTCGTCACCGAGGCCATGGTCGGCCACAAGCTGGGCGAGTTCGCCCCGACGCGGACCTTCAAGGGTCACGTCAAGGACGACCGCAAATCTCGTCGCCGCTGAAGCAGCGCACCTTAAGAGAAGGAAGTAACGATGAACGCGCGTAACGACGCGGTAGCCGAGCAGGAGACCCTGCCGACGGCTTTCGCGCGGGCTCGCTTCGTCCGGGACTCGCCGACCAAGGTGCGCCGGGTGATCGAGCTGATCAAGGGTCAGAACGCGAACGACGCTCTGACGACGCTGAAGTACTCGCCGCAGGCCGCGGCGTACCAGCTGTCCAAGGTCCTCGCGAGCGCGATGGCCAACGCCGAGAACAACCTCGACCTGGACCCCGACACGCTGTGGGTGAAGAACGCCTACGCGGATGACGGTCCGACGCTCAAGCGTATCCAGCCGCGCGCCCAGGGGCGGGCGTTCCGGATCCGCAAGCGGACGAGCCACATCACCGTCGAGGTCGAGTCCCGTCCTGAGGCGAAGAAGAGCAAGAAGGCAGGTGGCCGGTAGTGGGCCAGAAGATCAACCCGCACGGCTTCCGGCTCGGGATCACCACGGACTGGAAGTCTCGCTGGTACGCCGACAAGCAGTACTCGGACTACGTGGCCGAGGACGTCAAGATCCGCAAGCTCCTGTCCACGGGCATGGAGCGGGCGGGCATCTCCAAGGTGGAGATCGAGCGCACCCGTGACCGGGTCCGCGTCGACATCCACACCGCGCGGCCGGGCATCGTCATCGGCCGCCGCGGCGCCGAGGCCGACCGCATCCGCGGTTCGCTGGAGAAGCTGACCGGCAAGCAGGTGCAGCTCAACATCCTCGAGGTGAAGAACTCCGAGGCCGACGCCCAGCTGGTTGCGCAGGGCATCGCGGAGCAGCTGTCCAACCGTGTCGCGTTCCGGCGTGCCATGCGCAAGGCGATCCAGACGTCCATGCGGTCGCCGCAGGTCAAGGGCATTCGCGTGCAGTGCAGCGGTCGTCTCGGCGGCGCCGAGATGTCCCGCTCCGAGCACTACCGCGACGGCCGGGTCCCGCTGCACACGCTGCGTGCCGACATCGACTACGGCTTCTTCGAGGCCAAGACGACGTTCGGTCGCATCGGCGTGAAGGTCTGGATCTACAAGGGCGAGCTCGTCGGCGGACTGAAGGCCAAGGCCGAGCGTGACGCCGCCGCGGCGGCCGAGCGCCAGCCGCGCCGCGAGCGTCCGCAGCGGCGTCGTGGTGGTGCCTCCGGTACCACGCCGACGTCGACCGAGGCCGGCCGTGCCGCCAAGGCCGACACAGACGTCGCGTCCGCAAGCGCCCCCGAGGTGGCTTCGCCGGACGCTGCAGAGAAGACGGAGGGCTGAGGCGTGCTCATCCCACGCAAGGTCAAGCACCGTAAGCAGCACGCGCCGAAGCGCAAGGGTGCCGCCAAGGGCGGCACGAAGGTCACCTTCGGTGACTACGGCATCCAGGCGCTCGAGCACGCCTACGTGACGAACCGGCAGATCGAGTCCGCTCGTATCGCCATGACGCGCCACATCAAGCGTGGCGGGAAGATCTGGATCAACATCTTCCCGGACCGTCCGCTCACGAAGAAGCCGGCCGAGACCCGCATGGGTTCCGGTAAGGGTTCGCCCGAGTGGTGGGTCGCCAACGTCAAGCCGGGCCGCGTGATGTTCGAGATGAGCTTTCCGAACGAGGCCGTGGCCCGTGAGGCCATGCGCCGCGCGATCCACAAGTTGCCGATGAAGTGCAGGATCGTGAGCCGTGAAGGTGGTGAGTTCTGATGGCGGCAGCTGGAGTTGCTGCGTCGGAGCTGCGTGAGCTTACTGCGGAAGAGCTCGTGCTGCGTCTGAAGGAATCCAAGGAGGAACTGTTCAACCTCCGGTTCCAGATGGCGACCGGCCAGCTCGACAACAACCGCAGGCTTCGCACGGTCCGCGCGGACATCGCGCGCATCTACACCGTGATGCGTGAGCGCGAGCTCGGTCTCTCGATCGCGCCTGACGAGACTGACGAGAGTGAAGGTGCCGCATGAGCGAGCCGGTACAGAAGGCTGACTCCGGTCGGAACTACCGGAAGGTCCGTGAGGGCCTGGTCGTGTCCGACAAGATGGACAAGACGATTGTCGTGGAGCTCGAGGACCGCAAGAAGCACCCGCTGTACGGCAAGGTCATGCGCTCGACCAAGAAGGTCAAGGCGCACGACGAGCAGAACACGGCCGGCGTGGGCGACCGCGTCATCGTGATGGAGACCCGCCCGCTGTCCGCCACGAAGCGGTACCGGCTGGTCGAGATCCGCGAGAAGGCCAAGTAATCAGGGGGCAGAAGCAGCCCCATTCGTTCCGCCAGGCTCGGTATCAACCCCCGAGAACCGGCGCGACATACAGGAGTTGACGTGATCCAGCAGGAGTCGCGACTGCGAGTCGCCGACAACACGGGTGCCAAGGAGATCCTGACCATCCGCGTGCTCGGTGGCTCGGGGCGGCGCTACGCGGGCCTCGGCGACGTCATCGTCGCCACCGTCAAGGACGCCATCCCGGGCGCCAATGTGAAGCGTGGTGACGTCGTCAAGGCGGTCATCGTCCGTACAGCGAAGGAGAGGCGTCGCCCCGACGGCTCCTACATCCGCTTCGACGAGAACGCCGCGGTGCTCATCAAGAACGACAACGAGCCGCGAGGCACGCGCATCTTCGGACCGGTCGGTCGCGAGCTGCGCGACCGCAAGTTCATGAAGATCATCTCGCTGGCGCCGGAGGTGCTCTGAATGAAGGTCAAGAAGGGCGACACCGTTCTCGTCGTCGCGGGCAAGGACAAGGGTGCGAAGGGCAAGGTCATCAAGGCCGACCCGGAGCGCAGCAAGGTCCTCGTCGAGGGCGTGAACCGGATCAAGAAGCACACGCGGATCTCCCAGAACCAGCGTGGTGCCGAGTCCGGCGGCATCGTCACCCAGGAGGCCCCGATCCACGTGTCGAACGTGATGGTCGTGGACTCCGACGGCAACCCGACCCGGGTCGGCTACCGCTTCGACGAGGACGGCAAGAAGGTTCGGATCTCGCGTAAGACGGGCAAGGACATCTGATGACGACCGCAGAGACGACATACCCGACCCCGCGGCTCAAGGTCCGCTACCGCGAGGAGATCGCGGGCCAGCTGCGCGCGGAGTTCGACCTCAAGAACGTGCACCAGATTCCCGGTGTCACGAAGGTCGTCGTGAACATGGGCGTCGGCGACGCCGCCCGCGACAGCAAGCTCATCGAAGGCGCCGTGCGTGACCTGGCCGCCATCACCGGGCAGAAGCCCGAGGTGCGCAAGGCCCGCAAGTCCATCGCGCAGTTCAAGCTGCGTGAGGGCATGCCGATCGGTGCGCGCGTGACGCTGCGCGGCGACCGCATGTGGGAGTTCCTGGACCGGCTGCTCAACATCGCGCTGCCGCGTATCCGCGACTTCCGCGGACTGTCGAGCAAGCAGTTCGACGGGCACGGCAACTACACGTTCGGCCTGTCGGAGCAGTCGATGTTCCACGAGATCGACCCCGACTCCATCGACCGCCCGCGCGGCATGGACGTCACGGTCGTAACCACCGCCAACAACGACGACGAAGGCCGTGCGCTGCTCCGCAAGCTCGGCTTCCCCTTTAAGGAGGCGTGAGCCATGGCTAAGAAGTCCCTCATCGCCAAGGCCGCTCGGAAGCCGAAGTTCAAGGTGCGGGCCTACACCCGTTGCCAGCGTTGCGGCCGGCCGCACTCGGTCTACCGCAAGTTCGGCCTCTGCCGTATCTGCCTGCGGGAAATGGCGCACGCGGGACAGCTTCCCGGCGTGAGCAAGTCCAGCTGGTGAAGGCGCCCCGATAACTCCCACTTCGCCACAGGCCCCGGCCGCGCCGGGGAACCAGGGCGAGAAAGGTTGACAGGTCACCATGACGATGACCGACCCGATCGCAGACTTCCTGACACGTCTGCGGAACGCGAACTCGGCGCACCACGACGAGGTGACGCTCCCGCACTCGAAGATCAAGGAGAACATCTCCGAGATCCTCAAGCGTGAGGGCTACATCGCGGACTACAGCACCGAGCCCGGCGAGAAGCACAAGAACCTCGTCGTGAACCTCAAGTTCGGGCCGAACCGTGAACGCAGCATCGCCGGCCTTCGCCGCGTGTCGAAGCCGGGTCTGCGTGTGTACGCGAAATCCAACAACCTGCCGAAGGTTCTCGGCGGCCTCGGCGTCGCGATCATCTCGACGTCCGGCGGCCTCCAGACCGACCGTCAGGCCATGCGCAACGGCGTGGGCGGCGAAGTCCTCGCCTACGTCTGGTAAGGGAGGGGACAAGGCAATGTCACGCATTGGAAAGCTGCCGATCACCGTCCCCTCCGGGGTCGAGGTGAACATCGACGGCCAGCACGTGTCGGTGAAGGGCCCGAAGGGCACCCTTGAGCACACCGTGCCGGAGCCGATCGTCGTCGAGCGCGACGAGGACAGCGCGATCGTGGTGAAGCGCCCGGACGACGAGCGTGAGAACCGGTCACTGCACGGCCTCACGCGGACGCTGGTGAACAACCTGGTCGTCGGCGTCAGCGAAGGCTACGAGCGGAAGATGGAGATCCACGGGGTCGGTTACCGCGTGCAGGCCAAGGGCTCGGACCTCGAGTTCGCCCTCGGCTATAGCCACCCGGTACTGATCAAGGCTCCGGAGGGCATCACGTTCAGCGTGGAGAGCCCGACGAAGTTCTCGGTGGCCGGCATCGACAAGCAGAAGGTCGGCCAGACCGCTGCGGTCATCCGCAAGCTGCGGCGTCCGGACCCGTACAAGGGCAAGGGCCTGCGCTACGAGGGTGAGCGCATCCGTCGCAAGGTCGGAAAGACGGGTAAGTGATCATGAGCGAAACGGTTACGAAGCGCAGGCCGATCGGCAAGGACGTCTCGACCCGTCGCCGCGTGAGCAAGGCTCGCCGGCACAACCGGCTGCGCAAGAAGATCTTCGGCACCGCGGAGCGTCCGCGGCTGTCGGTGAAGCGTTCCTCCCGGCACATCTACGTGCAGCTGATCGACGACGTGACGGGCCACACCATGGCCTCGGCGTCGACGCTCGAGGCCGACGTGGCCGCCGTCGAGGGCGACAAGAAGGCCAAGGCCGCCAAGGTCGGCGAGCTGGTGGCCTCCCGCGCCAAGAACGCGGGTGTCGAGTCCGCGGTGTTCGACCGGGGCGGCAACGCCTACCACGGCCGGATCGCGGCGCTGGCCGACGCCGCTCGCGAAGCGGGGTTGGAATTCTGATGGTGAACAAGTTCGAGAACGGAAGGAACGCCTGATGCCGGGACGTACGCGGCAATCCGGCGGCCAGGGCGGGCCCGGCGAGCAGCAGAACCGCGAGCGCGGTGGCGGCCGGGACCGCAGGGACCGTCGTGACGGTGGCCGTGGCGGGGCGGCCCAGGACAAGAACCCGCACCTCGAGCGCGTCGTAGCGATCAACCGCGTGGCCAAGGTCGTCAAGGGCGGTCGTCGCTTCAGCTTCACCGCTCTGGTCGTGGTCGGTGACGGCGACGGTCAGGTCGGCGTCGGCTACGGCAAGGCCAAGGAGGTGCCCTCGGCGATCGCCAAGGGTGTCGAGGAGGCCAAGAAGAACTTCTTCCGCGTGCCCCGCATCGGCGGCACCATCCCGCACCCGGTTCAGGGTGAGGACGCCGCCGGCGTGGTGCTGCTCCGTCCGGCCTCCGCCGGTACCGGTGTCATCGCCGGTGGCCCGGTGCGTGCCGTGCTGGAGTGCGCGGGTGTGCACGACGTGCTGTCGAAGTCGCTGGGCTCCGACAACGCGATCAACATCGTGCACGCGACCGTGGCCGCGCTGAAGGGTCTGTCCCGTCCGGAAGAGGTGGCGGCCCGTCGCGGTCTGCCGCTCGAGGACGTCGCGCCGGCGCGGATGCTGCGCCAGCGTGCGGGTCAGGAGGTCTGAGATGGCGCAGCTGAAGGTCACCCAGATCAAGAGTACGATCGGCACGCGGCAGAACCACCGGGAGACCCTGCGTACCCTGGGACTGCGGAAGATCCGCCAGTCCGTGGTACGTGAGGACACTCCCGACGTTCGCGGCCTGGTTCGCACGGTGCGGCACCTGGTGAGCGTGGAGGAGGTCAACTCATGACCATCAAGATCCATGACCTGAAGCCCGCCCCCGGCGCCAAGCGCGAGAAGATGCGTGTCGGCCGTGGTGAGGGTTCGAAGGGCAAGACCGCCGGTCGCGGTACGAAGGGCACCAAGGCCCGGAAGAACGTGCCCGCCGGCTTCGAGGGTGGGCAGATGCCCATCCAGATGCGGCTCCCGAAGCTGCGTGGCTTCAAGAACCGCTTCCGTACCGAGTACCAGCCGGTGAACGTGGGCGACATCGCCCGCGTGTTCGCCGACGGCGGCAAGGTGGGCAAGGACGAGCTCGTCGGCAGCGGCCTCGTCCGCAAGGGCCACCTGGTCAAGGTCCTCGGCAACGGTGACGTCGACGGCGTCAAGCTCGAGGTTTCGGCCGACGCGTTCTCCAAGAGCGCGAAGGAGAAGCTCGAGGCCGCGGGTGGCTCGGCCACCACGCTCTGACGCTCGAAGGTTCGCGGCAGCGGCCCGTCCGGCAACAGCCGGGCGGGCCGCTGTTGTGTGTGCGCCGGTTGTGCATGTGCCATGCCGACGCTCGGCGTGGCGGGGCGGCGACGGCCCGCGGGTGTGAGTGCGGTCGGCGTCGTGCGTATACGTGCGCGCGGTGACGAGGTGTCCGCGTGCGTGCGGGAATCCTGGCGCGTGCGGACCGAACACGCGGGGCTGAGTGACCGGCACTCAGTGAGAGGGACCCAGTGAGTGGGGCGCGGCAGGGCGCGTGCGGCCGCGGTGTAGGTCGGGAGACGGCAGGCGGCGAGAGGCCCGGCGGGCGGCGCGGTGTGGCGTTCGTCGCGTCGACGGCGCCGGGCGGGACCGCTGCGCAACTTCCGTAGGTAGCCTGCGGTCAGTTCGGCAACTCGGTGAATCGCCAGCCTGAGCGGCTGTTAGAGTCGTCGAGGCGCCTGGGGACGTCCCCTGTCTTCAAGCGTCCGTCTGGCCAGTCCGCCAGCGAAGTGAGTCGTCCCGCCGGCGTCCGAGACCGTCGGCCAAGCCGTTCGCCGGAACCGCCGGCGACGCCTGAGGAGGTCCCCCGCGTGCTCAGCGCCTTCCGCTCGGCTCTCGCCACGCCGGACCTGCGCAAGAAGATCCTGTTCACGTTGATGATCGTGGCCGTGTACCGGCTCGGTGCGGTCATTCCAGCACCTGGCGTCTCGTACAACAGCGTTCAGGCTTGTCAGGCGCAGGTCGAGGGTCAGAGTTTCTTCACGCTGCTGAACCTGTTCAGCGGCGGTGCGCTCCTTCAGCTCTCCGTCTTCGCGACGGGCATCATGCCGTACATCACGGCGAGCATCATCGTGCAGCTACTCACGGTGGTCATTCCGCACTTCGAGGAGCTGAAGAAGGAGGGCCAGTCCGGTCAGGGCAAGCTGACGCAGTACACGCGCTACCTGACGATCGCGCTGGCCATCCTCCAGGCCACCGGCGTCATCGCGCTGGCAGAGCGCGGCGGGATGTTCCCGAACTGCACCGAGTCGATCTTCCCCGACGGCGGCGTCGCTACGTTGGCCATCACGGTCCTGACGATGACCGCCGGTACGGCCATGATGATGTGGCTCGGTGAGCTGATCACCGAACGCGGTGTCGGCAACGGTATGTCGCTGCTGATCTTCCTGAACATCGCGGCGCAGATCCCGGCCGAGGGCGCCAACATCCTGAACCAGAACTCGCCTGCGGTGTTCGCGTTCGTCTGCCTGCTGGCGCTGGTGATCATCGCGAGCGTCGTCTTCGTCGAGCAGGGACAGCGCCGGATCCCGGTGCAGTACGCCAAGCGCATGGTCGGCAGGCGGATGTACGGGGGCACGTCGACCTATCTGCCGATCAAGGTCAACCAGGCCGGTGTCATTCCGGTGATCTTCGGCTCGTCGCTGCTGTACCTGCCGGACCTGCTGGTGAACCTCACCGGCGACCCGCAGAACCCGGGCGGCTTCACGCAGTTCATCCAGACGTACCTGAGTGATCAGAGCAGCTGGCTGCACATGGTGCTGTACTTCGCTCTGATCATCTTCTTCACGTACTTCTACATCACGATCACCTTCAACGTTGACGATCGCGCCGAGGAGATGAAGAAGTTCGGCGGCTTCATCCCGGGTATCCGTCCGGGTAGGCCGACCGCCGAGTACTTGCGCTTCGTGCTGAGCAGGATCACGTTGCCCGGATCGATCTACCTTGGCATCGTGGCAATCCTGCCGAACTTCTTCCTGTCCCTCACCGGCGAAGGCCAGAACCAGAACTTCCCGCTCGGCGGTACCGCGGTTCTGATCATGGTCGGTGTCGGACTGGACACGGTGAAGCAGATCGAAAGCCAGCTCATGCAGCGCAACTACGAAGGGTTCCTCCGATGACGCGTGTGCTCCTTGTGGGTCCTCCCGGAGCGGGCAAGGGGACGCAAGCGGTCTCTCTCTCCGAGCGACTGGGCGTTCCGCACATCTCGACAGGTGATCTGTTCCGCGCCAACGTCGGCAACGAGACGCCGCTGGGTCTCGAGGCGAAGCGGTACATGGACGCCGGCGAGCTCGTCCCCGACTCGGTGACCAACGAGATGGTGCGCGAACGGCTGGAGGAGCCGGACGCCAAGGCCGGTTTCCTGCTCGACGGTTTCCCGCGCAACACCAAGCAGGCCGACGTGCTGGGCGAGATGCTCGGGGCGCAGAACACGGCGCTGGACAACGTGATCGAGCTGAAGGTCAGCGAGGACGAACTGGTCGAGCGCCTGCTGGCCCGTGGCCGCAGCGACGACACCGAGGAGATCATCCGCCGGCGCCAGGAGATCTACCGCGAGGAGACGGCGCCGCTGCTCGAGTACTACGCCGACATCCTGGTGACCGTGAACGGCATCGGTGATGTCGACGAGGTTTCGCAGCGCGTGCTGGACGCGCTCGGCAAGAGCTCGTGAACCTGCTCGGCCTGCGGATGCCGCGGTGGATGCGCCGCGGCGGTTCGATCGAGACGAAGTCGCGTGGTGAGCTGGAGGCCATGCGCGCGGCCGGCCTCATCGTCTCGCGCACTCTGGCGGCCGTCACCGACGCGGCCAAGCCGGGGGTGAGCACGCTCGAGCTCGACGCTCTGGCCGAGCAGCTGATCCGGGATGCCGACGCCGTTCCCTCGTTCAAGGGTTACCACGGTTTCCCGGGGTCGATCTGTGCGTCGGTGAACGACCAGATCGTGCACGGCATCCCGTCGTCGGAGCTGGTCCTCGCGGATGGTGATCTGCTGTCGGTGGACTGCGGCGCCATCCTCGAGGGCTGGCACGGCGATTCGGCCGTGACGATCTCCGTCGGCGAGGTGAGCGAGCCCGACGGGAAGCTGTCGGCGGCGACGAAGGCCGCGATGCAGGCCGGGATCGACGCGGCCCTGCCGGGGTCGCGACTCACCGACATCTCGCACGCCATCGAGATGGAGGCGCTGGGCAAGATCCTCGACGACGGGATCGAGTACGGCATGATCGAGGAGTACGGCGGGCACGGCATCGGCCGCGAGATGCACATGGAGCCGTTCTTGCCGAACGTCGGCAAACCGGGCCGCGGGCCCGAGCTCCGCCCGGGGGTCACCCTGGCGATCGAGCCGATGTTGACCGGTGGCTCCGGTGGCACGGTGGAGCTCGACGACGGCTGGACCGTCATCACCGACGACGGTTCCCGCGCGGCTCACTGGGAACACACCGTGGCGGTCACCGAGGACGGCCCGTGGGTGCTCACGGCTCCGGAGTCCGCTTCGGCCGAATAGCCGAGCTGCACTTCGTGGCCGTACCTGGCCGGTGGTCTTCCCGGCTCGGTGCTCGTCGCGGTTCGGTGGCGACGTCCCGGATGCCCCGGAGCACGAACGCCCCGGAGCACGAATAATCCGGACGAAGCACGATCCGGACGATGCGCAAACCGGCCGGGCGTGCAGCCTCCCCCGGCCGGGTGGGGGTTCACTCACGCGGCGCACACTTGCCGCACGCACCTATCACAACCGGCCCCGGTTTGGGAGTCGTGACACGAGGTGCGTAGACTGTACAGCTGGCGTGCCTTCCATGCTGTTCTCCGACGCCCGACAGGGGCAGGTGCGGATTTCCGGTTCCGGAATCCTCCCGGCCACTCGACGTGTTCGGACGCAGCGTGGAGCGTGCGTCAGTCCAGGTAAGCACCATCGCTCAACCAATCACGAATTGCGGAGTACATGGCGAAGAAAGACGGGGCCATTGAGGTAGAAGGCCGCGTGATCGAGCCGCTCCCCAACGCGATGTTCCGTGTCGAGTTGGAGAACGGCCACAAGGTCCTGGCCCATATCAGCGGCAAGATGCGGCAGCACTACATCCGCATCCTGCCTGAAGACAAGGTGGTCGTGGAGCTGTCGCCCTACGACCTGTCTCGTGGTCGCATCGTCTACCGCTACAAGTGATCACGGAGGGCGTGGCGGATGCCTGAGGTGCCCTCCCCGGTAGGGCGCGCGGTTATTCGACACGACGAAAGCAGGAGACGTGAAGGTCAAGCCGAGCGTCAAGCGAATCTGCGACAAGTGCCAGGTGGTCCGGCGGCACGGCCGGATCATGGTGATCTGCGACAACCTGCGGCACAAGCAGCGGCAGGGCTGAGCAGCTCGTCCACTTGTCGACAGTGACCTGACACTGTGACATCAGAGCACTGGCACGTCACAGGAACACTGTGACGGCCACAGCCTCCCCGAACCTGCCCTGTCCGGCGACGAGCCGGACAGGGCCGACCCCCGGACTTCAGGCCGGGGCCGGGACACCGCCCGCGAGAGCGGGTGGAGACGCGAGTCGTCCCGGAAGTGGTCGGGGAGAAGACCTGAAGACGAATCAGAAGGAGCACAAGCGCCAATGGCACGACTCGCTGGCGTCGATCTCCCCCGCGAGAAGCGGCTGGAGATCGCGCTGACCTATATCTACGGCATCGGCCGTACCAGCGCCAAGCAGATCGCCGTCGCGACGGATCTGAACCCGGACACCCGGGTCAAGGACCTCGGCGACGACGACCTGGTGAAGCTGCGTGACCACATCGAAGAGAACTTCAGGGTCGAGGGTGACCTCCGCCGCGAGGTGAACGCCGACATCCGTCGGAAGATCGAGATCGGGTGCTACGAGGGTCTCCGCTGGCGCCGTGGCCTGCCGGTCCGCGGACAGCGCACCAAGACCAACGCGCGTACGCGCAAGGGCCCGAAGAAGACGGTCGCAGGCAAGAAGAAGGCGGGCCGCTGATGACCGTCGTACGGACCAAGCGGCGCGCGATGCGCGCGGGCGTCGGCTCGCGTCGCAACCACGCGACGTCGCCGAAGTCGCTGTACGCCCGTCCGATGGCGCTGCGCGAGCTGTACTCCGACGCCGGAACGATCATCCGGCGCGGGCAGCAGGAAGCCGCCGCGGCCGCCGACGAGAAGCACTCGCGCTAACGAGGAGATCACCCAATGCCACCCCGCAGTGGCGGCGCCAAGAAGGTGCGCCGCAAAGAGAAGAAAAATGTTGCCCACGGGCATGCTCACATCAAGAGCACGTTCAACAACACGATCATTTCGATCACCGACCCGAACGGTGCTGTGATCTCGTGGGCTTCGTCCGGTCACGTCGGCTTCAAGGGCTCGCGTAAGTCCACGCCGTTCGCCGCCCAGATGGCCGCCGAGAACGCGGCCCGCAAGGCCGCCGAACACGGCATGAAGAAGGTCGACGTGTTCGTGAAGGGCCCGGGCTCGGGCCGCGAGACCGCGATCCGTTCGCTGCAGGCCGCCGGCCTCGAGGTCGGCACCATCCAGGACGTGACCCCGCAGCCGCACAACGGCTGCCGCCCGCCGAAGCGTCGTCGGGTCTGAGGAACGGGGAGGAGTAGACACAAATGGCTCGTTACACCGGCCCCGCGACGCGTCTGTCGCGTCGTCTCAAGACCGACCTCATCGGCGGCGACCAGGCCTTCGAACGTCGTCCCTACCCGCCGGGCCAGCACGGCCGCGGCCGGGTCAAGGAGAGCGAGTACCTGCTTCAGCTGCAGGAGAAGCAGAAGGCCCGCCACACCTACGGCGTGCTCGAGCGCCAGTTCCGCCGCTACTACGAGGAAGCCGCACGGCGTTCCGGTAAGACCGGCGAGAACCTGCTGCAGATCTGCGAGTCGCGGCTGGACAACGTCGTGTACCGCGCGGGCATCGCCCGTACGCGCCGCCAGGCCCGTCAGCTCGTGGGCCACGGCCACTTCACGGTCAACGGCAAGAACGTGAACGTGCCCAGCTACCGGGTTTCCAAGTTCGACATCATCGACGTGCGGCCGAAGTCCGCGAAGATGCTGCCGTTCGTGGCCGCCAAGGAGGCCCTGGGCGAGCGTCCGATCCCGGCCTGGCTGCAGGTCGTGCCGTCGACGCTGCGGATTCTCGTGCACCAGCTCCCGGAGCGGGCGCAGATCGAGATCCCCGTGCAGGAACAGCTGATCGTCGAGTACTACTCGAAGTGATCGCCGGCGGCGGCGCGGCAGATCCGCGCCGCCGCTCCGCCATCCCTTTCGGCGTCATATGGCGGGCGCCGGCAGGAAAGGACAAGGAACAGTGCTGATTTCCCAGCGGCCGGCTCTGAGCGAAGAGACGGTCAACGAGACCCGGTCCCGGTTCACCATCGAGCCGCTCGAGCCGGGCTTCGGCTACACGCTCGGCAACTCGCTCCGGCGTACGTTGCTGTCGTCGATCCCGGGTGCTGCTATCACGAGCATCCGCATCGACGGCGTCCTGCACGAGTTCACCACCGTTCCGGGGGTGAAGGAGGATGTCACCGAGATCATCCTGAACCTCAAGGAGCTCGTGGTGTCCTCCGAGGAGGACGAGCCCGTCACCATGTACCTGCGCAAGCAGGGCCCGGGTGAGGTCACCGCGGCGGACATCGTGCCGCCGGCCGGGGTGACCGTGCACAACCCGGATCTGCACATCGGCTGGCTGAACGACAAGGGCAAGCTCGAGGTCGAGCTCGTCGTCGAGCGTGGCCGTGGCTACGTGCCCGCGCTGCAGAACAAGCAGGCTGGTGCCGAGATCGGCCGGATCCCGGTCGACTCGATCTACTCGCCGGTGCTGAAGGTGACGTACAAGGTCGAGGCCACGCGTGTCGAGCAGCGGACCGACTTCGACAAGCTGATCCTGGACGTGGAGACGAAACCGTCGATCACGCCGCGGGACGCCGTCGCGTCGGCGGGCAAGACGCTCGTCGAGCTGTTCGGCCTCGCTCGGGAGCTGAACGTCGACGCGGAGGGCATCGAGATCGGCCCGTCGCCGCAGGAGGCGGACACCATCGCCGCCTACGCGATGCCGATCGAGGACCTGGACCTGACGGTGCGGTCCTACAACTGCCTCAAGCGCGAGGGAATTCACACGGTCGGCGAGCTGGTCTCGCGCAGCGAGGCCGACCTGCTCGATATCCGCAACTTCGGTGCGAAGTCGATCGACGAGGTGAAGATGAAGCTCGTCGGTCTCGGCCTCGCGCTCAAGGACAGCCCGCCCGGGTTCGACCCGACGACCGCGGCCGCCAATTACGACGACGGCGAGGGCTGGGGCGACGACATGTCCGTCGGCGTCCCCGGTGGTCTGTCCGACGATGGCCACGACGATGGCCAGGACTACGCAGAGACGGAGCAGTTGTAGGACCCACGACGGTGGCCGGCGCGCGCCGGCCACCGGGTCCCACGGCTGAGAGCTAACGAGGAGAACCGATGCCCACCCCCACCAAGGGACGCCGTCTCGGTGGATCGCCGTCGCATGAGCGGCTGATGTTGGCGAACCTGGCCACGTCGCTGTTCGAGCACGGCAAGATCACGACCACCGAGGCCAAGGCCAGGCGTGTCCGGCCGCTCGCGGAGAAGCTGATCACGAAGGCCAAGCGCGGCGACGTGCACAACCGGCGTCAGATCATGCGGACCATCCGCAACAAGGACGTCGTGCACAAGCTGATCGACGAGATCGGCCCGCACTTCTCCGAGCGCAACGGCGGTTACGTCCGCATCACCAAGACGCTGCCGCGCAAGGGCGACAACGCCCCGATGGCGGTCATCGAACTGGTGGCGGAGAAGACCGTGACCTCGGAGGCCGAGAAGGCTCGCGGCACGAAGTTCGCGGCCGACGAGAAGGCGGCAGAGGCCGAGTCCGCTGAGAGCGCCGAGTCCGCGGACTCCGCCGACAGCGCCGACTCCGCCGATTCGGCTGACTCGGCAGATTCGGCCGACAGCCCGGCCGCCGAGTCCGACGACAAGGCCGAGGCCGAGAAGAAGGACGAAGCCTGACAGGCAGTCACGCATCGAACGAGCCCGCCGTTCCCACTGGGGAGGGCGGGCTCGTTCGTCTGCGCCTCGAGGTGGCCTACGACGGCACGGACTTCTCCGGGTGGGCTCGGCAGCCCGGCAGGCGCACCGTGCAGGGGTCGCTGGAGGAGGCGCTGGCGACGCAGCCGCCCGGCGCGGCGGTGCCGCGGTCGGTGGTCGTCGCGGGCCGGACGGACGCCGGCGTGCACGCGGCGAGGCAGGTCGTGCACGTCGACGTGGAGCCCTACGAGGGGCAGCCGACGTCGCGCAGGCTCACCGTGGACAAGCGCGGGCTGCCCGACCTGGACCGCATGCGCCACCGGTGGAATCGGCTGCTGCCGCCGGACGTGCGCGTGCTCGAGGTCGCTCCCGCCCCGGACGGTTTCGATGCCCGGTTCTCCGCCGTCCGGAGGCACTACCGCTACCAGGTGTCCGACGCGCCGTGGGGCGTCGATCCGCTGCGCCGCAAGGACACGCTGGCCTGGAACCGCCCGCTGGACGTCGACGCCCTGCAGGAGGCTTCTCAGGCGTTGCTGGGGCTGCAGGACTTCGCCGCCTACTGCAAGCAGCGTGAGGGCGCGACGACGGTGCGGGAGCTGCAGCGGTTCACGTGGCGTCGCGTCGGTGAGTACGACGTGCACGCCGAGGTGTCGGCCGATGCGTTCTGCCACTCCATGGTGCGCAGCCTCGTCGGGGCTGTGCTGATGGTCGGTGACGGCAGGCGCGACGTCGACTGGCCGCACCGGGTGCTGGACAGCCGGGTGCGCGCCAGCTCGGTGGCGCCTGCCCACGGGTTGACGCTCGTCGCGATCGACTACCCGCCGGACGACGAGCTCGCCGCCCGCGCCGAGCAGACCCGCAACGTTCGCGACGCCCTCTGACGCGAAAAGGCCCCCAAGGGCACTTTGGTTGCGTTGAGTGCGACAGAACGTCCCCTCGCACAGGGCCGCGGGCTTCGTAGGACGGGGACCGCGGGGCGGGCCGACCGGGGCGCATGAGGGGAAGATTCGTTGCGTTGAGTGCGACCAAGGTGCCCTTGGGGGCACTCGACGAGTGCGCCCAAGGGTGGTCGGCGGGCTGTCAGTCGCCTCGGCGGATGGGGCCGAGGATCGCCTGCTCCTTGTTCGTCGTGACGAGTCGCAGCGGGCGCCACAGGTTCCGGCCGAGGGCCACCACCTGGTCGTCCTTCAACGTCGTCAGCTGACGGGTCATCTGCTGCGGCAGTCGCCAGATCTGCGCGGCCAGGTCTGCCTGTCCCGCGGGCAATCGCTGCATCAGCACCAGATCGGCGCCGTTGGCGACCGCCGTGGCCTGCGGGTGCAGGTACGGCAGCACGTACACCGTCGTCTGCCACGGCGAACGCGGCGGGAACAGGTCCTGCGGTGTGGGC
This sequence comes from Prauserella salsuginis, assembly GCF_024648885.1. Classification (GTDB taxonomy): domain Bacteria; phylum Actinomycetota; class Actinomycetes; order Mycobacteriales; family Pseudonocardiaceae; genus Prauserella; species Prauserella salsuginis. Next base: position 305,412 of record NZ_JANBBF010000013.1, read on the forward strand.
CCGCCGTCGTTGACGACCAGCAGCGGTGCGTCCTCCGACGGCCGTGGCAGTTCGACGGGCGAGAGCCTGCGGATCTGCACCAGCGGCGACGGCTGGCCGTCCCGCTGCGTGCCCGCGGCCTGCTGCAGCACGTGCCACGCGGCGGGCCGGCCCGTGGCGACGATGCACCACGCACCGACGGCCATCGCGCGCATCGCCACCTGCCGCGCCAGGTAAAGCCCGCCGACCACCACGATGCGCGTGGGCACCGATCGCAGCGCGGAGACCGTCAGCGGCTCGCCCTGCAGGCCGGAGCCGAGGATGATGCCGCCGCGGTCACCGGACGGGCTCACGGCGTCGAGCAGCGCCGGGTCCGCGACGAACTCGGGTGCGACCCCGTCGACCTTGGTGGGGTCCTGAAGCCGGGTCATGCGGTGCCTCCCAGCGGGATCGTCGCCGCCAGTCCGTCGGTCTGCTTTCCGCGCAGCGGGGTCAGCGAGACGCCGACCTTGTCCGCCAGGGTGCCGAGCCGCTGGTCGGCGGCGTCGAGCTCACGCGGGTTGCGGGCGCTGACGCGGACGATGCCGCGCAGGGTGACCTTGCCTTCGTCCTCGGCGGGCGAGATCGCCATGCCGACCGTGGACGACAGCGCGCGCACACTGGTCAGGGCGTTCAGGTTCTGCGTGACCTTGCCCTTGGGCCAGCCGGTGATGGCGTAGCTGGCGTGGCCGATGCCCGCGGCCGTGACGCCCGTCCACTTCTCCTTGAGCGACACCTTCTGGCCCGAGCCCACGACGCCGGTGAGCTCGGCGGCGGAGATGCCGGCGCGGAGCAGCTCGTCGGCGTCCAACGGGCGGGTGGGCACCCCGTTCGACTCCAGGGCGTTGCGAACACGCGAGAGCGCACCCATCAGGGCGCGGTGCGCACCGACGACACCGCCGCCACGCTCCTGGACGGCGGCGGCGCACCGCTTCGGGTCCAGCCGCAGCGAGATCCACGTCGTCCGCCGCGCCGCCGCGGGGAGCGGGCCGAGGACCTCCATGTACGAGCTGAGGGCGGGCGAGTCGGAGGGCAGTGCGGCGCTGCCCGGGTAGCAGTGCCACGTCATCTGGATGGAGTCGAGCACCACACCGCGGTCTTCGAGACACGGTGCGAGCGCCGACAGCGGCAGGCTGGGCGCGCCGCCCGCCTGCGTGATCAGCGCCGGCGTCGGTTCGACGAGCAGCACCGCCGTCCAGGTGCCGTCGTGCCAGGCGAGGCCGACGTCGGAGTGCTCGTGGTCGTTGCCGTGTGCCACGACCAGGCCGGGAATCGCCAGCCGCAGCAGGTTGACGCGGACGTCGTCGTCGCCGATGACCGTCTCCTCCTCGTCGGCCACCGTTTCGATGGACTTCGGAGGCGGCGGTGTCGCCGTCCTGGCGCGCGAGCGGAACGTGTACCGCGACGTCAGGCCGGCCCACTGCGTGAACCACTGGCCGTGCCAGCGCAGCAGTGCCAGGACGACCGTCACGCCGAGGACACCGGCGCCGACCCACAGCAGCGACTCGTTGATCGCCACCAGGACCAGCCCGATGGCGAGCCCGACCTCGATCAGCACGATGTTCATCACCGGCAGTGGGCCGAGGCTCGCACCGAGCATCCGCTTGCGGGCGGGCGGTGCGTTCCGGGGCTGCGGTTCCGGAGGCTTCGGCGGTTCCGGCGGTGTCGGTTCGGGGCCGCCGGAACCGTGCGGACCGCTGGGCCCACCGGGACCCCCCGGCCCACCGGGACCGCCGGGGCCACCCGGCCCGCCGCCACCGGGGCCCTTCGGCCCACCGGGACCCGCCGGGCCGTTCGGGCCACCGGGGCCGGGGCCCTTGTCGGGACCCCCGGGGCCGCCGGGCCCCTGGGGACTGCCACCGGGACCCGCAGGGCCGCTCGGCTTGGGCGGTCCACCGGGACCACCCGGGCCGTTCGGCCCGCCGGGGCCGCCAGGTCCGCCGGGGCCACCGGGACCGGGCCGTCCTGGACCCGGCTTACCGGGCCCACCGGGGCCCGCTGGAGCCCCCGGTCCGCCGGGACCTGCCGGCCGGTTCGGGCCCGCAGGCGCACCGGGCCCCCCTGGACCGGGCCTGCCGGGACCGCCGGGTCCACCGGGTCCGCCCGGGCCGGGCCGTCCGGGACCTCCGGGTCCCTGCGGGCGCTGCGGTCCCGGGCCCTGCGGCCTCCCTCCCGGAGGCGGGCCCGATGAACGTGGAGTGGTGACGGACATCCGCTGGCTTCTTCCCCTCTTGTCCCTCGCGTGTGCCCGGTCGGCCGCAGGCGAAGCCTGGTTTGTCCGCTGCGGGACGCGTGTGACGGTCACGCAGCGGAAACAGCCATCCCGGGGAGTCGCAGACTAGCGGGTGTTGGTAGAAACCAACACCAGCCGGTCCTGCACGGCTATCCTGCGGGACCGTATCGCGATGGGGAGGCAGTGGGGCGAGAATGCCGTCAACACCGACAACAAAGTCACAGGTTCAGGCGTACCGGTTCGTGCTGCGGAGGATGCAGTCGGCGCTGGTGCGCAAGGACCCGGTCATGCTGCACGACCCGATGCGGACCCATGGACGTGCCACGACGGTCGGCGTCGTCCTCGGCGCGCTCGGCTGCCTCGGTTTCCTCGTGTTCGGCATTTTCAAGCCGGCGCCGAAGGTGCCCGACAGCGGCATCGTCATCAGTGAGCAGTCCGGCCAGGTCTACGTGGTGCATCAGGCGCAGGGCGGTGACAAGCGGCTCATCCCGACGTTCAACGTCGCGTCGGCGAAGCTGCTGAGCATGGCTCAGGCCCAGCAGGGCAGCGAGGGCGGCGAAGGCGGGGGACAGCTGCCGCAGGCGCCCGAACCCGGTGACCTCGAACCGCAGGTCGTGCCCGACACGCAGCTGGTCGACATCGGCCGCGAACGACTGCGGGGCATTCCGGACGGTCCACCCCTGCTGCCGACCGGTGAGCAGGCGATCGGCCAGCAGTGGGCCGTCTGCGACAACCTGAACTACGACAGTTCGCTGCCCGATCAGACCGCGCGGCAGGAAGCCGTGGTCAAGAGCCAGGTGCTCGCGGGTGAGTCCGGTGGCTCCTCACGCGACGAACTGCCGCGAAACCAGGCCATCCTCGCCAAGGCCTCGAAGGGCGACGACGGCACCGTCTACCTGATCTACCGGCAGGCGGACACCCAGGCCGGTCAGGGCGACGCGGTGAAGGCGCCGGTCAACATGGCACCCAACGACCCCATCGTGAACGCGTTCGGACTGAGCGAGGACGGCATCCGCAACATGTCGCCGAGCCTGCTGGAAGCGATCCCGAACGCGTCGGGTGAGCTGATCGCCCCCGACGTCCCCGGCGCGGGCAGCTCGCCGCAGGACTTCGACGTGGCTTCGGCGCGGATCGGATCGGTCCTCGAGGTCCAGGACGCGGGTTCGACGACCTACTACGTCGTGCTGCAGCAGGGCGTCCAGGAGATCAACGAGGGTGCGGCCAGCGTCCTCCTCGCCGCCGATGAGAACGCCGCGACGGCGCGGCGCGTCGGGCCCGGTGGGATCGCCAGCGCGCCCAAGGTGGCCGAGGGTGACCAGGGCTGGCTCGAGCTCGACCACCTGCCGGTGACCGGTGACCTGGAGGTCGTCGACCAGGAGCTGACCCCGCACACCTGCCTCGGCTGGAGCGTCGAGGGTGAGGGCCGTGCCCGGGACTCGGTCACGAGGCTGTACGTGCACAACACCTCGCCGCTGCCGAACGGGGCGAACCCGATCGACGTCAGCACCCCGGCGCCCGACGGCTACAACCAGGTCGACCAGTTCTACATGCAGCCGGGGCACGCGGCGGTCGTCCGCGCGGCGACCACGCAGGAGACGTTCGACGGCGGGCCGCTGCAGTTGGTCTCCGACCGCGGTATCCGCTACAGCATCCCGGACGTGACGACGGCCGAGTGGCTCGGCCTGTCCGGGAACATGTTCAAGGCGGCACCGGAGACGATCCTGAAGATGCTGCCCGCGGGCTCTTCGCTGAACTACCAGGACGTGCGCCAGACGTACGACTCGGTGCAGGTGCGGACGCCCGGAGTCGAGAACGGAGCGGCCGCCGCAGGCGGCTGACCTGATCTCGTCCAAGGCCCTGTGACGTCGGCTCTGTGACGTCGGCCCTGTGTCGTCGGCCCCGTGATGTCGGCGCTGTGATCGTGGCCCCGTGAGCTCGCTTCGCCGAGCCGCGGGGCCACGGTCGTGTCGTATCGGGTTCGGTCCGGACGGGCTCGCGGCCCGGAGGGTGGGGCAGCGCGAGCACCTCGGCGTGCCGAGATGCCTCGCAAGCGCGGGAGGCGGCTTCCGGGTCACGTCCGGTGCCGCGGAGGCGTCCCAGGCGCCCTCCAGGGGCGGGAAACGGGCCAGCGGCGTGAGATGGGGCCCGGAACGTCCCGGAAGTGCTTGGCACGCCTAGGAGGCGGCGAGAGGCACAGGTAGGTCTGGGGCGGGTCGCGGGGGCTGGACAGCCCGGCAGGCAGGACGCGCCGGCACGGCGCACACGAGCCGGCACGGCCCCGATGAGCCCGGCACAGACCGGAAAAGCGCGCCACAGACCGGAAAAGCCCGCCACAGACCGGAAAAGCCAGGCACACCGGAAGAGCCCGATAACGGCCGGACGCGGGCCGGCAGCTTCGGACGTGTCCGACGGCGCCGCATCCGGGAGCCGGTGGCACGTGGCTCGTCACAGTCAGCGGCCCGGGCCGCACGTGGGGCGGCCCGGGCCGGATGCTCGGGTGGTCACGGCCGGCCGGTTCGGCAGGCCCTGGTGGATCAGCCGGGTGAGCCGGAGGACGGCGCCTTGGCCGACGGGGCGGCAGTCTTCTGCCTGCGCCGCACGGTGTGCACGACGAACATCGTCACGCCGAGGGCCACCAGTGCGCCGGCGGAGCCGGTGACGGCCACGGCGAACGGTGTCCAGTTGGGCACGTTCGCGGGCGGCAGGTCGTCGGGCAGCGGCTGCTGTTGGATCGGCTGGATGCCCATCTCAGTGGGCACGTCGGCGGTCAGTGCGGCGACGGGGTCGATGACGCCGTCGCCGATGTACTGATCGTGGCCGTCGGGCGTGGCCGGGTGGTGCGCGGTGTACTTGATGCGCTCCATGACCTGGGTGGCGTTGAGGTCGGGGTACATCTGCCGCACCAGGACGGCCAGTCCCGAGACGTACGGTGCCGCGAAGCTCGTGCCTTCGATCGGGGCCGCATTGCCACTGGGGTCGATCGTCTGGTTGACGATGCGGTCCGAGTCCTCCGCCGGGTCCAGGGAGATGATCTTCGTGCCGGGCGCGGCGACGCCGACCCACGGGCCGTTCATGCTGAACGGCGCGGTGCCTTCCTCGCCGGTCGCGGCCACCGACAGCACGTGGTCGGCGAACACCGGCGGCGAGACGACCGAGTTGAGCTTGCTGGGGTCCGAGTCGGTGTTCTGCTGGCAGTTCTCGCCGACGTTGCCCGCCGCGCTCACGACGACGACGTCCTTCTCCTTGTGCGCGTACTTCACCGCAGCCTGGAGCTTCTGGTTCTCGACGTCGATGTTCTCCGAGTACGGCTGGCAGTTGTTGATCGACACGTTCATGACGCTGCCGGGCGCCGTGTCGGCTGCCTTGATGATCGCGGCCGCGAGTGTGGCGAGTGTGCCGGCGCCCTCGTCGCTGTCGGCCTGCCGCTGTGACGTCCCCGTGGCCGACGACTCGCCGGTGCCGGCGTCACCGCCGCCACCGTCCTGGCCACCGGCGTCACCACCGCCGCCGTCACCGCCTGCGCCGCCGTCACCGCCTGCGCCGCCGTCACCGCCGTCCTGGCCGCCGCCGGCGCCGTCACCACCGTCGCCGCCGCCGTCGCCGCCCGGTTCGGGCTGCTCCGGCTCCTCGCTCTTCTCGTAGTACTGGCTGGACTGGCGGATCGCGTTGATCTGCACGTGCGGTGCGACGCCCTGGAATCCGATGTCCGGTGGGGTGTTCGCGCCGATGATGCCTGCGACCTCGGTGCCGTGGCCGTCGCAGTCGACGACACCGGGACCGCCGTCCTTCAGGACGTATTCGCCGACGCCGTTGACCCTGCTGTTGCCGTCGGGGCCCGCCAGGTACGGGTGGCCGTCCTCGACACCGGTGTCGATCACGGTCACCGTCTGTCCGTCGCCCGGCTGCTTGCCCTCGGCGGCCAGGATGCGGTGGGCCTCCTCGAGGCGCAGGTACAGCTGGCCCCACGGTGCCTGCCGGAGGCGGTCGGCCTCTTCGAGTTCGGCGGCCTGCACACACTCGGTGTTGCGTGTGTAGGTCTCATTCGGACCGTCGAGTTTCAGCGAACCGACGGGCGGGAGATTGGTGTCGGGCGGGGGAGACCAGCTGTCGGCCTGGGCGGCCGCGGGCAGTGCCGGGACGAGCGCCGTCGTGGCGCCGATGGCCGCGGTGAGCAGCATCGCCGAGATCCGGCGCGCCGATCCGGTCCGGGAACCGGTGCCGACCCGGCCCGCTGGTCTCGACCCGGTGACGTGTGGACCGACCGAACGCACCCGAAACCCCCTTGACGTCTGTTTCCGTGCCTGCACGTGTCGCTGTGGCTGCACCTGTTCGGCGTGCCGGTGCGGGCGGCCGGCGCCCGCACCGGTGTCAGCCGAGTAGATCGAGGTGGCGGAAGAACGAGTACAGGCCCATGACCGCCAGCGCCAGCGGCAGTACCGCCGCGATGCAGATGGCCTCCAGGATGTCGACCGTGCGCCGCACCGGCGGCGAGAACCGCTGGTTGGGGATCACGACACCCAGCACGACCGAACCCGCGGCGATCACGGCGAACGCCACGGTCGCCCACAGCAGCTGGTCGAACGGCTCCGCGCCCTGCAGCCAGCCGATGAGGATGCCTGCGGCGGAGACCATGCCGGTGACCAGCAGCGCGACGGCCTGTGCGCCGTTGGCGTAGGTGCGGGCGCGCAGCAGCAGCACGACCGTGGCCACGGCACCGGTGAGAATGCCCCAGATGTCGCCGGAGGTCGCGGTGAGCATCGCCGCGAGCGCGGTGACGGCACCGCAGCCGACGAGCAGGCCCGTCATGTAGTTGTGCGCGGAGCTGGTGCGCTGCTCGATGTCGGAGTAGTCCGGGATCTCGGAGTCTTCCTTGAGCTCGTCGGCCGTGCCGGGAACGGTCGGCAGCGGCAGCTTCGCGAGCCAGATCGTCGCGCGGGGGAGCATGGAGATGCAGCCGAGCGCCACGGCGGCCGTGCCGGCGGCGATGCCGGGCGCCGGGTGGTCGACGAGCGTGGCGACGAGGAACGAGAGGACACCGAACACGCCGGCGGTCGCGGCGGCGATGAAGGTCGTCAGGCCCGTGCCCATGATCATGATCGAGGCGGCGGCGACCACGACCACGAGCGCGCTGCCCAGCAGCAGGTTCGGCCGGACCGAGACGTCCAGCGGAACGATGAAGAACCCGGCGACGAACGCCATCGGCAGGCCGCCCGCGGCGGAGATCAGCACGCCCGTCGAGATGGCCTGGTAGGCGCGGACCAGGGTGGCGCCCAGCGCGACGCACGCGACGGCCAGCACACCGCCTGCGATCGCGGCGAACAGCGCGTAGCCGCCGATGCCGCCGAGGAACAGCGCCAGCGCGGCGAGCACGGCCGACAGGCCGCCCGCGGCGTGGCCGATCTTGCGGGCGGTTTCCTTGCTCCACGGCCGGAAGCCGTCCGGGTCGGCCTCGGCGATGGCGTCGACGACGTCGTCGTAGAGCGGTGGCGGAGGGTTCTCGTTGCGCTTGCGCAGCTGCAGCAGCTCGCCGTCGACGACACCGAGAGAGGCGAGCGTGCGGCTCGGATCGAGCGGTGCGTCGCCCAGCTTGGCCAGCGCCCAGCCGCCGTGCCGAGCGCCGCCGTCGGGAGAGACCTCCTTGGCCATCTCCAGCAGCATCGGCATCAGGTCCGCAACGGCCACGTCGGCCGGCAGTGCGACGTCGATGCGGGTGCTCGGTGCGACCACCGTGACCCGGCTGAATACGGTCGTGCCCGTTGCCACCTGTTGTCCCCCTACTTGGATGTTCGCTGACCCGGTACTTATACCGCGCACGGGAACTTACCGTTCGCCCGCCCGGACGACTACGGCTACCTCACGCGCAGCTGCGGATGTGTGCCGTTTCTAGCGCACCCGGCGCCGCGATGGGACGGATTCGCTCCAGGCGGCAGTGACTTCGCCGGTCTGTGGATCGCCGGTTGCTCTCGTTCGCTACCGTGTGGTCTCGGCCAGCTCGTGGCCGGTCGCACGGCGACTTGATCAGCCGAGTTGAAGAGGGGTCTTTTCGGTGAGCACGCTGCAGTTCAAGCGGTCGCCACGTCTTGCTGCGCCCCGCCCGCCGGGCGGCGAGGTCCATCTCGAGCCGCCGCCAGAGGTGCCCCGCGCAATTCCGGGCAACATCATGATGAAGATCCTGCCGGTCGTCATGATCGTGGCGATGCTCGGCATGGTCGGCCTGATCATGGTGCCGCGGCTGCAGGAGGGGCAGGCGCCGAGCCCGTTCATGCTGATGATGCCGATGATGATGATCATGTCGATGGTCGGCATGTTCGCAGGTGGCGGCAAAGGGGGAGGCGGCCAGAAGAAGGCCGAGATGAACGAGGACCGCAAGGACTACCTGCGGTACCTCGGCCAGATGCGCGAACGCGCCCGCGAGGCGATGGAGGAGCAGCGCGCCTCGCTGGAGTGGGTGCACCCGGATCCGCAGACGCTGTGGTCGATGGCGGCCACGCGCCGGATGTGGGAGCGCAGGCAGAACGACCAGGACTTCCTTCACCTGCGGGTCGGCCGCAGCGCGCACCGGCTGGCGACGCGCCTGGTGCCGCCGCAGACCGGCCCCGTCGACGAGCTGGAGCCGATCGCCACGCTGGCGCTGCGCCGATTCGTGCGGGCGCACTCGATCGTCCCGGACCTGCCGACGCAGATCACCCTGCGCGGGTTCGCGGCCGTCGGCGTGCAGGGGGAGCGCGAGCTCGTCCGCGGGCTGACGCGTGCGGCGCTGGCGCAGCTCGTCACGTTCCACAGCCCGGAGGACGTGCTCATCGCGGTCGCGTCGACCGGTCGGTCGAAGGCGGAGTGGGAGTGGGCCAAGTGGCTGCCCCACAGCCAGCACCCGACGCTGTCGGACGGCATCGGCCAGCTGCGCATGATGGCCGGTTCGCTCGCGCAGATCGAGCAGTGGCTGGAGGAGGAGCTGCGCGACCGGCAGCGGTTCTCGCGCAACGCCACGCCGCCACCGGACCAGCCCCACATCGTGATCGTGCTCGACGACGCCGACGTCACCGGCGAGGAGCGGATCCTGCTGGAGGAGGGCCTGGTCGGCGTCACGCTGGTCGACCTGTCCGACACGATCGGCAACCTCGCCGCCCGCCGTGGTCTGCGCCTGGTCGCCGAGCCCGAGCGGCTCGGTGCACGCAGCGCGGGCGGTGTCGAGTGGTTCGGCGCGCCCGACACGCTCAGCCTCGTCGAGACCGAGGCGCTCGCGCGGAAGCTGTCGCCGTACCGCATCGGCACGGCGGCCGCCGAGGACGGTGAGGAACAGCCGCTGCTGTCCAACCCGTCGCTGCTCGAACTGCTGGGTATTCCCGGCGACCCGATGACGTTCGACGTGCAGCAGGCGTGGCGGCCGCGCCCGGTGCGCGACCGTTACCGCGTGCCGTTCGGCGTCGGCGAGATGGGCCAGGCGGTCGAGCTGGACATCAAGGAAGCCGCGATGGAGGGCATGGGCCCGCACGGCCTGTGCATCGGTGCGACCGGTTCCGGTAAGTCCGAGTTCCTCCGCACCCTCGTGCTGGGCATGCTGGCCACACACTCGTCGACGTCGCTGAACTTCGTGCTCGTCGACTTCAAGGGTGGTGCGACGTTCCTCGGTCTGGACAAGGCACCGCACGTGTCGGCGGTCATCACCAACCTCGCCGACGAGGTCACGCTGGTCGACCGTATGAAGGACGCGCTGGCCGGTGAGATGAACCGCCGGCAGGAGGCGCTCAAGAACGGCGGCAACTTCAAGAACGTCTGGGAGTACGAGAAGGCCCGCGAGAACGGTGCCGACCTCGATCCGCTGCCCGCGCTGTTCATCGTCGTCGACGAGTTCTCCGAGCTGCTGAGCGAGAAGCCCGACTTCATCGAGCTGTTCGTCGCAATCGGCCGGTTGGGCCGGTCGCTGCAGATGCACATGCTGCTGGCCTCGCAGCGCCTCGAGGAGGGCAAGCTGCGTGGTCTGGACTCGCACCTGTCGTACCGGATCGGCCTGAAGACGTTCTCGGCCGCGGAATCACGCGCCGCGATCGGTGTGCCGGACGCGTTCGAGCTGCCGTCGGTGCCCGGCGGCGGTTACCTCAAGTACGACACGTCGACGCTCGAACGGTTCAAGGCCTCGTACGTGTCCGGTCCGTACCGGCCCGCCGGCATCAAGGCCGCGGCGCCGGGCGCGAAGGTCGTGCGCGCCGACAAGCGGCCGCAGCTGTTCGTGCCGGACTACATCGAACTGCCCAAGGAACCGGAACCCGAACCGGAGCCGGAACCGGAACCGCAGCAGCCCGAGTCCGAGGAGGCCGTGGAGCCGAGTGAGCTCGACGTCATCGTCGGCAGGCTCGTCGGCCAGGGCCCGCCCGCTCACGAGGTGTGGCTGCCGCCGCTGACCGAGCCGAACTCGCTCGACACGTTGCTGCCGAACCTCAACCCCACCGAGGAACGCGGCCTGTCCCCGGTCGGGTTCTTCGGCAACGGCAAGCTGCAGGTGCCGCTGGGCATCGTCGACCGTCCCTACGAGCAGCGGCGCGACCCGATGTGGGCGGACTTCTCCGGTGCCGCGGGCCACGGCGCGATCGTCGGCGGCCCGCAGTCGGGCAAGTCGACGCTGCTGCGGACGCTGATCATGTCGATGGCGCTGACGCACACGCCGCAGGAGGCGCAGTTCTACGCGATCGACCTCGGCGGCGGCACGCTCGCCTCGCTGGACGGCCTGCCGCACGTCGGCGGTGTCGCCGTGGCGAGGCGGGATCCGGACAAGGCCCGCCGGATCGTCGCGGAGCTGACGACGCTCGCCAACGAGCGCGAGTCGCGGTTCGGCGAAATGCAGGTCGACTCGATGGCCGACTTCCGCAACCGCAAGCGCCGGGGTGACATCACCGCGGATCAGGACGCCTTCGGCGACGCGTTCCTCGTCGTCGACGGCTGGCGTGCCCTGCGGGACGACTTCGAGGAGCTGGAACCGCAGATCACGAAGCTCGCGGTGCAGGGCCTGGCCTACGGCGTTCACGTGGTCATCGCCTCGAACCGGTGGGCCGACATCCGCCCGGCGATCAAGGACATGCTCGGTACGCGGTTCGAGCTGCGACTGGGTGACCCGACGGAGTCCGACATCGACCGCCGCACCGCGGTGAACATCCCCGCAGGAAGGCCGGGTCGTGGTCTGACCCGCGACAAGCTGCACTTCCTCGGTGGACTGCCGCGGATCGACGGGTCGAGCGACGACGAGACCATCGGTGAGGGTGTGAGCGACGCCGTCGCGAAGATCAACGCCGCGTGGCACGGCCCGCACGCGCCGCAGGTGCGGCTGCTGCCGGAGCTCATGCCGTACGAGGACGTGCTGGCGATGGACAACCGCCGCGACTCGAAGCTGGTGCCGATCGGTGTCAACGAGGACGAGCTGGCGCCCGTGTACCTCGACTTCGACGCGGATCCGCACTTCCTGGCCTACGCCGACGGCGAGTCCGGCAAGACGAACCTGCTGCGGCAGATCGTCCGCGGCATCACCGACCGGTACACGCCGAAGGAAGCGGTGCTGATCCTCGTCGACTACCGGCGCACGATGCTCGGGTTCGTCGAGGGCGACCAGGTGCTGTCGTACGTGGTCTCGGCCAACCAGCTCGAAGGCATCGTCAAGGAGGTCACCGGGTCGATGCAGAAGCGGCTGCCCGGCCCGGACGTCACGCCGCAGCAGCTCAGGGACCGTTCGTGGTGGCAGGGGCCGGAGCTGTTCGTGGTCGTCGACGACTACGACCTTGTGGCGACGCAGCAGAACAACCCGCTGCGGCCGCTGGGCGAGTACCTGGCCCAGGCGAAGGACGTCGGCCTGCACATGATCGTCGCCCGCCGCACCGGTGGTGCTGCGCGGACCGGTATGGACCCGATCCTCGGCAAGCTCAAGGAGCTGGCGATGCCTGGCATCGTCATGAACGGTTCCAAGGACGAGGGCCAGCTGCTCGGCAACGTCAAGGCCGGGCCGATGCCTCCGGGCCGCGGCAACCTGGTCAGCCGCAAGGTGGGCAAGCAGCTCATGCACGTCTCGTGGATCAATCCCGAGTGATCACCGCGATGTCGGACCGGTCACCGGTCGCCTCTGACATCGGAGGCGGCCGGTGACTTTTCGCGTCGCGATCGATTTCGGCACGTCCAGCACCTGTGTGGTGGCCGCGATCGGCGAACGGCAGCCGCAGGTCGTCGTGATCGACGGCCAGCCGCTCATGCCGTCCGCGGTGTACGCGCACAGCGACGGCACGCTGTTCGTCGGGCAGGAGGCGGAACGCCAGGCCGCGGTCGACCCCGCGCGATTCGAGCCGACCCCGAAGCGGCGCATCGACGAAGGCGAACTGCTGCTGGGCGACACGGTGCTGCCGGTCGTCGACGTGGTCCGCACGGTGCTGTCGCGGGCGGTGGGCGAGGCGCGCAGACTCGCGGCGAACGCCGATGTCGACCTGCTCGTGCTGACCCATCCCGCCGACTGGGGCGCGGTGCGCACGCGACTGCTGCGGCAGGCGGCGTCCGGGCTGGGTCACGAGGTGGCGCTCGTGCCGGAACCGGTGGCGGCCGCGGTGTTCCACGCGGCGACCTACACGCCCGCGAAGGGCGAGAACCCGGAGAAGACCGTCGCGTTCACGGGCACGCCCGGTGACACGCTGGCCGTGTTGGACTTCGGCGGCGGCACGATCGACGTCAGCGTGGTGCGCAGGACGGAGTCGCAGCAGCGGCGGACGGCGTTCGAGGTGCTCGCGACTCGCGGTGATCCGGGGTTCGGTGGTGCGGACATCGACCAGGCGTTGCTCGAGCACGTCGGGTCGCTCGTGCCCGCAGCGGACCGTGAGGCGTGGGACGAGCTGGTGCAGGGCCGTGAGCTGGCGGATCGCAGGCGCAGACGGGTGCTCCGGCAGGACATCCGTGGCGCGAAGGAGACGCTGTCGCGTCACGCCTACACCGACGTGCCGATGCCCCCGCCGTTCGCCGACGCGCACGTCACGCGTGAGCAGCTCGAGGAACTGATCGCCTCGCCGCTCGGCAGGGCGGTCGAGTTGACGCTCGCGACGATCGAGGATGCGAAGCTGCGGGCCAAGCAGCTGACGGCGATCTTCCTGGTGGGCGGGTCGAGCCGGATCCCGATGATGTCCCGGCTGGTGCACGAACGCACGGGCGTGGTGCCGACGACGCTCGACCAGCCGGAAACGGTAGTGGCTCGCGGTGCGCTGCGGGCGGTGCAGGTGATCCCCGACCGCGGCGGCGCCGTGCCGGGTGCGCTGCCGGGCCGTGGCAGTGAGACCACGACGGTCGTCGGCCGGGACGAGGCGGACCGGGCCGTGCAGGGCAGGCCGGCTTCGGGACCGGTGGGTTCCGGCCAAGCGGGGCAGGTACCGCGGGGCGCGCCGGGGCGGCAGGCCGGCCGGTCGCAGGGCTGGCACGGCGGACCGAATCCGCAGGCACCACATCCGGCAGGTCCGAACCAGCAGGTCGGTGGCCAGCAGGGCCCGCAGGCACGGTCGGCTGCGAACCCGTCCGCAGCGCCGGGACCGAACCATCAGGCACCGGGACGTCCGCAGGCGTATCCGCCGAGCGGGCCGCTGCCGCACCAGCAACCGAGCGGGCAGCAGCCGCAACCGGGTGGTCAGCACCAGCAGTCGGCGCCGTACGGCCCATTCGGTCAGCAGCCGTCGCAGGGTTTCGGCCAGCAGCCGGGCCCGCAGACCGCCGACGGCGGTGACGGTGAGGGCCGGCCGAAGCGGAAACGTCGCGGGCTGGTGTGGTCGACGGCCGCCGTCTTCACAGTGCTCGTGGCCGGTGCGGCGGGCTGGTTCTTCTTCCTGCGGGACGACCGGCCGCCCGGTACGGAGATCGCGCGGTTCTCCTACTCGTTCGTGGCCCCCGAGGGCTGGGAGAAGGTCCTCGAGGACACCCAGCGCGCGAGGGTCGCGTTCGCTCCGGAGGGCTCGGACGGCTCGGACCGGGTCGTCGTCCAGCAGATCGAGCAGGACTTCGATGCGGGCGAGCAGCATCGGCAGCTCTACGACACGCTGCGGGCCGACGCCGACCAGGCGAACGCGCAGAGCCCCGGCAAGTACCGCAATTTCCGCCAGCACCACACCTATGCGGACAAGGACACCATCTACTACGAGGAGTTCCCGTCCGAGGGCGTGGTCATCAAGTGGTACGTCCAGGCCAACGGCAGGGCGCAGGTCAGCATCGGATGCCGCGTCGTGGAGATGAAGCAGCGGCTCGAATCGGGCTGCAACCAGATCGTCGGCACGTTGGAGTTCACCAACTGACGCCCGATGGCGGCCTGCAGGGGCCTTGCACTGCGGCTGCGGGAGTCTCGTTCGCAAACTGCGGGAGTCGCGTTTGCGAATCAGCGTTGTCGCATTCGCAAACCACGGCCGGAGAACCCGGGAATCGATCCTCCGCCGGTAACCCGTCCGTGGTCGCAGGCCCTTCGAAAACGAATGCAAATGACCGTACGTATGGTTCTGACCTGCGAAAACACGACCGGTTCCTGCTGGTTCCAACCAGTTGCGTTTACGGGAGCAACTACTTCCCAGTCCGGTGGGACATCGTGGAACCGATCGTGGCAGGGTCTTCGTCGTAGGGTCAGTACGAACGAGGAAGTACTCGACCGAACCACTTACGAAGGGGGTCATTCCCAATGGCTGGCGGTTTTGCAGGTACACCGGAGCAGTTCCAGAAGGCGTTCCAGGACGTGTCCGAGACCAAGGGGCAGATGGACGCCAACATGCAGAAGCTGCGTTCGAACATCGAGGCCACGTCGGCCGGCTGGCAGGGCGAGGCAGCCGGTGCGTTCCAGAACGTGATGGCCGCGTTCGACGAGAAGAACCACAAGCTGAACCAGGCGCTGCAGGACATCGCGGACCTGCTCCAGCAGTCCGGTCACAAGTACCAGCAGGCTGAAGAGGAGCAGAACTCCGCCATCAGCAACATCGGCAACGTTCTCGGCGGCCTCTGAGCAGACGCTCCCACATCCTGATCCACCGCATTTCTTAAACTTTCTCTGGAGGGAAGAAGACCATGGCCGGAATCAAGGTTGATTACGCAACAATCCAGACGGCAGCCGAGGACTGCAAGTCCACCGGCTCGGAGCTGGAGGCCCTGTTCGAGCAGCTGAAGAGCAACCTGGCCCCGCTCACCAGCGAGTGGGAAGGTGACGCCATGGCGGCATGGCAGGAGCTGCAGCAGAACTGGAACAACTCGCTCGACGAGCTGAAGCAGGTTCTCGCGCAGATCGCCACCGCGCTGCCGCAGATCGCCGACTCGTACCAGGGTACGGAGCAGGGCATCAAGGGCATGTTCGGCTGAGACGGCTTCGGCCGAGCAGCTGACGACGCTGTGTTGAGGCGGGTCCGGCGCTGACGCCGGGCCCGCTTTCTCATGTCCGGAGGAGGTGGGCGTGCCACCGGCTCCGGAATCGGCTGCGTGGCGCGTGCCCGAGTGCGCCTTCGGGGCATCGAACACAGCCCCGCGTCGGCGTGCCGTCGAGGGTGGTGGGCCAGCGGGAGGGCCTCAGGTCTTCCCATCGCTGTCGTGCCGTCGAAGTGTGGCCGGCGGGTCGACGGGCGGAATACAGTCACGCGCCGGCGTGCCGTCGAGGGGTGTGGTCGGGTCGGCGTAGTTGAGGTGCCACAGGGGCTTCACTCGGCCCGGCGGTGGTACGTAAAATGCGTCGGCGCCGGATGTCGACGCGCCGGTGCGGCCTCCTCGGCGTGCGGGGCCGCCGACATTAAGATGACCGGCCGACCCGACCCCGCTTCCATGCGCTCCGAAGCGACCGGGTATCTTCGTAGTCTGTGCGCGCGCCGAGTGTTTGCGCCCAGCCCGCACGTACCCACAAGCAATCTTGACGACGAGGTAGACCCTTGCCCACGTACAGCCCTAAGCCCGGCGATGTCACCCGTGCCTGGCACGTGATCGACGCCCAGGACGTCGTGCTCGGCCGGCTCGCGACCGAGGTTGCCACGCTGCTGCGCGGCAAGCACAAGCCGACCTACGCTCCTCACGTGGACACGGGTGACTTCGTCATCATCGTGAACGCCGAGAAGGTCGCCCTCACCGGCAACAAGCGCGAGCAGAAGTTCGCGTACCGCCACAGTGGCTACCCGGGCGGCATGCGCAAGCAGTCGTTCGGCGAGCTGCTGGACCACAAGCCGGAGCGCCTGCTCGAGAAGACCA
Source organism: Prauserella salsuginis (assembly GCF_024648885.1). Taxonomy (GTDB): domain Bacteria; phylum Actinomycetota; class Actinomycetes; order Mycobacteriales; family Pseudonocardiaceae; genus Prauserella; species Prauserella salsuginis. The sequence continues at coordinate 321,868 of NZ_JANBBF010000013.1, forward strand.
TCAAGGGCATGCTGCCGAAGAACAAGCTCGGCCGTGCCATGGGTAAGAAGCTGAAGGTGTACGCCGGCCCGAACCACCCGCACGCCGCGCAGAACCCGCAGCCGCACGAGATCACCAAGATCGCTCAGGTGACCAAGTGAGTGAGGAACAGCCTGTGACCAGCACCGAGACCGAGGCCGCCACCGAAGCGGCTGTGATGAGCGAGACGCCGGCCGCGCCGAAGCCGTCTCGTGCCGCCGGTGGCACCGCGCAAACGGTCGGCCGGCGCAAGGAGGCCGTCGTCCGGGTGCGCCTCGTGCCCGGCAGCGGCCAGTTCAAGCTCAACGGCAAGCCGCTTGAGGACTACTTCCCGAACAAGGTGCACCAGCAGCTCATCCGTGAGCCGCTGGTCACGGTCGAGAAGCCGGAGTCGTTCGACATCTCCGCGAACCTGCGTGGCGGCGGCCCGTCGGGTCAGGCCGGTGCGCTGCGCCTGGCCATCGCCCGTGCGCTCGCCGAGATCGACGCCGACGACCGTCCGGCGCTGAAGAAGGCCGGCTTCCTCACGCGTGACGCGCGTTCGACGGAGCGTAAGAAGTACGGCCTCAAGAAGGCCCGTAAGGCGCCGCAGTACTCCAAGCGCTGACCTACGGCGAAGGTTTCCGGTCGCGTGCGTCACATGCGCGCGCGGCAACACGCGAAAGCGCCCATCCGATATACGGGTGGGCGCTTTCGCGTGTCCGCACCGGAGTGGCGCGTGTTGCGCTTTCCGGGGGCCGTGTCGCGTTTCCCGGGGGCCGTGTTGCGGCCTCCGGAGCGTGTTGCGTCCTCCGGGTGCGTGTCGCGCCTGGAGCGCTTCCGTCGACGCCGGCGCTCGACCGCGCATTCGGGCATCTCCGGTTGCCGATCGTCGCCGGTTGCCGATCGTGACCGGTGCGCCGGGGTGACCGGTGCGCCGGGGTGTCGGTGCGGCGGCTTGCGGGTGTGTCGGTGGCGGCGCGGTGTCCGGTTCGGCTCGGCCTGCCGATCGACGGAGTGTCGGCGGGTTTGAGTGCCGGGTGAGGTGCGGAACGTCGTCGTGCGGGCACCGGCGGTAGCGCTATCGGCGACCCGCCGGTATCGCCCGCGCGTGTGTCGCTAAGTTGTCGGCGCGGCGCGCAGTGCCCACCGTGGGCTCGGGAGCGTCGTGAGACGCGAGAAACTGGCAGTTGGAGGAACGTATGGCCCGCCTGTTCGGCACCGATGGTGTGCGTGGTCTCGCGAACGGTGAGCTGACACCGGAGTTGGCGATGTCGGTAGCGGCTGCAGCCGCGGGTGTGTTGGCTGCGCACGACCGGTCCCACCGCCCGGTGGCTGTTGTGGGGCGGGATCCGCGCGCGAGTGGCGAGATGCTGGAGGCGGCGGTGGCTGCCGGCCTCGCGTCGGCGGGTGCGGACGTGCTGCGGGTCGGTGTGCTGCCGACTCCGGCCGTGGCGTTCCTCGTGGGCGACCTGGGTGCGGATTTCGGCGTCATGATCTCGGCGTCGCACAACCCGATGCCGGACAACGGCGTGAAGCTGTTCGGCGAGGGTGGGCACAAGCTGCCGGACAGCATCGAGGACGAGATCGAGGCGGCCCTCGCGGGCGACGGTCCCGGCCGGGTGCGCCCGACGGGGTCGGAGATCGGCCGGGTGGTCGACGTCGACGACGCGGTGCAGCGGTACGTGTCGCACCTGGTGGCGGCGACGCCGCACGCGCTGTCGGGCCTGAAGGTGGTCGTGGACTGTGCGAACGGCGCGGCGTCGACGGCGGCACCGGAGGCGTACCGGAAGGCCGGCGCCGACGTGGTGGCGATCAACGCCGAGCCGGACGGGCTGAACATCAACGACGGATGCGGTTCGACGCATCCGGAGCGGCTGCAGGAGGCGGTCGTCGCCTGCGGTGCGGACCTGGGGATCGCGCACGACGGCGACGCCGACCGGTGCCTGGCCGTGGACGCCGCGGGCCGGCTGGTGGACGGCGACCAGATCCTGGCGGTGCTCGCGCTGGACATGGCAGAACGCGGCGAGTTGGCGCACACGACGCTCGTGGCGACGGTGATGAGCAACCTGGGCCTGCACCTGGCGATGAAGGAACACGACATCGCGCTGCGCACGGCGGCCGTCGGCGACCGGTACGTGCTCGAGGAGCTGCGGGCCGGCGGGTTCGCACTCGGTGGGGAGCAGTCGGGGCACGTGGTGCTGCCTGCGCACGCGACGACGGGTGACGGGCTGCTGACGGCGTTGCGGCTGATGAGCAGGGCCGCGGCTACGGGCAAGCCGATGGCGGAGCTGGCGGCGGTGATGGAACGGTTGCCGCAGGTGCTGGTGAACGTCCGGGTGGCCGACAAGGCCGCGGTGGCGGCGTCGCAGGCCGTGAAGGACGCCGTCGAGGCGGTGACCGACGAGCTGGGCGAGGAGGGGCGCGTGCTGCTGCGCCCGTCGGGAACCGAGCAGCTGGTGCGGGTGATGGTCGAGGCGAAGGCCGAGGCCACGGCGCAGGCCGCCGCCGACCGGCTGGCGGGAGTCGTCGCCGCCGTGGCGTGAAGGCGGCCGACACCGATCACTGGACGCCGGTCGACCGGGGGCGGTCGACCGGCGGTAGTCGGGTGCCGTAACCCTGGGCTGAACGTCGATTGGCGGTTGGCCGGGGCGTGCAACTCGCTGCACTGCTCCCGGAGCTCACCCGCTCCCCGGCTGTCGGGCCCTGCGGTGCAGGTCATGCACGGCTGGTGTGGTTGTTCTCGTGTCGTGGACCCGGCCGATTCGGTATGTTTCGCTGTGCATCTGTAACGGCACTGGACGTCATCGTGTTGCGTCTGAACCGTGAGGAGCAAGCTCGACCCGCACGACCACGCAACAGGGGGAGGAACCGATGGCCGGTGGACACAAGGTAGACCCGGGCAAACTGGGACAGGTGGGTAAGAACTACACCCAAGAAGGAAAAGGTCTCGGCGAAGCCGGAAAAAAGATCGAAGCCGGAGTCGGTGAATCACAGATTGGCAACCTCTGGTCGGAGACGGCCGAGAAGTATGCGGATGCCATTGAGCAGTATCAAACCGCGGTCAAAAAGTACGGCGAACAAGTAGGGGACTTGGGCGACAAACTCAGCAAGGCCGCGAAGTCGTACGAAGACGGTGAGGCTGTCAGCGCCGAGTCGATCGCGAAGAAGGGGGTCTGAAATGGACCGCGAGGCCTCTATTGCGCTGAGTGGACTGCGAGGTGACGAAGCTCGCGGCAAGGCAGTCCAGCAAATGGCCAACTCGGTTTTCACAGACGCAGAGCTGAAAGAGATGAAAACTCTGCTCGATGATCCAGACATTTCATCGCAGCAGCGTGGTCAAATGTTGATGGCTCTATCCAACGCGGGCATGGTCAGTCATCAGGAGATCGACAAGTATTCGAGCAAGTACGGATACGACGCGGAAGACATCAAAGAGGGCGGAGAGGCTCCGCTCGAGAACCTTATGAACGCCCGTAAGAGTCTTGACGACGTCAACAAGGGAAAAATCAAGGACGCTAAAAAGAACCTGGACGAAGGCGGCTTCAAGACTTCGGACGAGATCATTGGCGAGGTTGATCCGGCAATCAAGCTCTTTGACAACTTTCATCCGCTTTACAAACAAGTAAAGCAGCTGAATCTTGGGGATGGTCAGGGTAATGAGAAGCCGGAGTATGTCGAATCAGACCTGACTGAGGACAAGAATTCAGGCCCCGGCAGTGGTCAGTACACCCACACCGGTGGCTCGCCGCAGCAGATTCGCGCGGGTCTTGACGAGTTCCGCGGCATGAACTTCGGTGCGTTCGGTCAGGACGCGAACATGCTGGGAACCGCTTCAAGTGCGATTGACGAGGCGAAGGAGTCGCTCGACACGGCGTGGGGGCAGGGTACCCAGGACTGGACCGGCGATGCCAAGCAGGCGGCGCAACAGCAGAACAAGGCGATCGTCGACAACGCCGACAAGCTCTCGGAAGCCTTGGGTCGCGCGCCGGAGAACATCAAGACGGTAAGTGGTGACAACAAGAAAAACGTAGTCGAGTATGCCAAGGCCGTCCTGCAGGTCTACGGTGATGGAAAAATCACCGGTCTCACCCAGCAACAGGTTGCGGACCTGATCAAGGCGCACGAGGAGATTCCCAACGCCCTGCGCGAGCTCAATAATGCCATCCAGGAGATGGAAAACAAGAGCATGTGGGACCATATCGGCGACTTCTTGACGAGCCCGTTTTCGCTGCTTCAAGGGGCGCTTGGGCCGGTTGGGTCCATACTCGGTTACGTTGTCGCCGACCAGATCACCGAAGAGAATATCTACGCGGAACGTGACAAGATCAAGCAGGCCCAAGCTGATACGAAGCAGAAGCTTCTGGATTTCGCCAATGGTTACGACAAGAAGGTAAAGGGATTTCACGACCAGGGGCGTAATGCCGGCAAGGCGATCCAGAAGAACTACTCCACCCTGATTCAGCAGCTTGGTAAGGACCTGGAAGGCGCGTTTACCGGCCAGCGTGGCCCGGGTGGCGATGGCAAGGGGTCTGGCGCTCAGGCCATCACGGATCCAGGTGGTGCTGGTAATCAGCAGCCTGGAGGTGGCGGAGGTGGAACTTCCACTCCTCCCGGAGGGGGTGGAGGCAATGCCGGTGGCAGTTTCACGCCGCCTCAAATGGACGGTGGGGGTGGCCCTGTCGCCGGTGAGCAGGCGCAGGGGGAAGCAGGTCAGGGCGGGAACGGTCAGCCGAAACCGGGCGAAGCGGGTGACGGGAAGAACCTTGTCACGGGCGGCAAGCTCGAAACCGACCCGGAGACCGGCGAGCCTTACCCGATCGACCCGGCGACCGGTGAGGCAGTCAAGGACGCTGCCGAGCGCGACACGTTGACGGTCGAACAGGGCGACAAGAAGTTCGAGTTCGCCGAGCCCGACGCCAACGGCGAGATGGGGATCTCCGTCGACGACGGCAACGGGCAGCTCAAGGACTACAAGCTCGACTTTGGCAACGGTGAGGACGCGTCCGGAGGTGCCCAGCCGGGTGGGCCGGCCGACGGCGGCCCGGCACCGGCCGGCGGCCAGAATCAGGGGCTCGGCCAGGGATCCGGAGGACAAGGCCAGGGTCCGGGTGTCAGCCAGGGACAGAACCCTGGTGAACAGGGTCGGCAGGATTTCGGTCCGCAGGGCGCCGGTGACGGGGCCGGTGGCGCCCAGGGCGGCGGCCGGGACGAGAAGGTCTACACGCCGGACGAGGACGGCAAGATCCGCATCCAGGACGGCGACACCGAGATCGTGGCCGAGCAGCCCGACGGACCCGATGGGCCGACCAAGGTGACCGTCGACGACGGCAAGGGCGAGCCGACCACCTACACCCTCGGTGAGGACGAGACGGCCGGGTCCGAGGCAGGTGGTGACCGGTTGTGTCCGGCAGGGGACGCCCCGGGCGACACCGACATGTTGGCCCAGAACGCACGCATGGACCCGGCGGCCGGCGGCCAGGAACCCGGACTCGACGGTGGTTCCACCGGCGCGGCGCAGGCGGCAGGAGACCTCGCCGCCGAAGGTGGAGGCGGGGCTGTCGACGCAGGCAGCGAAGCGATGCAGGCCGGTGCGGCTTCCGACCCAACCGCAGGTGGGCCCGCGGCGATGCCCGACGGTATGGACTCGGCTGACGGTGGTGCGTCCGGATCTGCAGCCGGTGATGCGGCACAGGCAGGCCCAGCAGGAACGGCCGACCAGCCGGACGCGAACGGTGACGCCGGCGGCGCGAGCGGTCCCGACGACTCCACCGCACCCGCATCCAGCCTCGGATCATCCCTGGGTGACGACGCACTCGGCGGCGGTGCCGGCGAGGCGGACGGCAGCAGCCTCGGTGACGCAGACATGGGTGACAGTCCGAGCGGCGACTCCGCGGCCGCATCCGGTGACGGCGACAACGGCGACAACGGCGGCCCTGGTGGCTCCGGCGACCGCGGTGGCGGCTCCGGTGGTGCCGGTATGGGCGGCGGCATGATGGGCGGAGGCATGGGCGGCGCCGGAGGTGGCGGCGGTGGCGGCGACGAGGAACGGCAGAGCCAGTTCATCCTCAACGCCGTCAGCGATCTGTTCGGCGAGGCCGTGGCCGGGAATCACATCAGCGGCACGATCGGCGACGGCGTCGAGTCCGCCGTGTCGTTCAGCCGGTAACGGCACACTGATAGACCAGGAGGCAGTCGACGATGACCGAGAGCGCAAGTCCCGAGCTGCTAGAGGCGCTCGCCGAGAATCGCGCGGAATTCGAAGCGGCATCTGCCGAGATCAGTGAGCGTGCGGAGCGGCAGGAACGCGAGATCATTGAAGCGGCCGAGCAGCGGCGGCAGGAAAGCCTGGAGCGTTGCAAAGAGTTGGATGAACAGGCCGCCGCCAACAAGGAAGCCCGCGAGGATCCGAACTCGAAGAACGAGTGGTTGCAGCGGCGGGACGACGGGGGCGGTCGCACGATGGACTTCGGTCCTGCCGGCGACGAGCTGGAGGAGGCGCCGGTCGACCCGGCACCTGCGCAGCCCACCGCACCGACTCCGCAGCCGCCGGTCGCGGAACCTCCGCAGCAGTCCACCCAACCGGCCCGGCCTCCCGCTCGTCCCCGGACCGACGAGGACGACGACGAGGACTTCGCCAATCGCGACTGGTTCGTCTAGTGGCCCGCACAGGCGATGTGCCCGCCTGCCGCGCTTACCCGGCTGACACCACGCGCTGACACCACGCGCTGACGACAGCACGCACGGCGGCGGTCGTCCGGATCACCACGGTCCGGTCGGCCGCCGCCGTTTCTCCACCAGGACCACCACCCACCTGCCCTCGTCAACCCCGCAGCCGTCGACACCACCACCGACGCCGCAGCGCATCACCATTGCACCGGTCACCAACCCGGCCTGCGCACCCCACACCGCCCGCGTCGTCCACACCATTCGCCGGCGCTGTTCCTCTCCGGGTGGTAGCGGCTGTTTCGCGTTCCTCCGATCTTCCCAAGCCGGTACATTTCGTGTGCAGATGCGACGGCACCGATCCGGTACTTCTCGCGTCCTATGCGGCAGATGACCACAGATGATTTCCAGGGGGTGTCGACGGTGAGCGGGGTCAATGCGCCGGACGGCTACACGGCCGACCAGGGTTCGATGTCGAACCAGGCCACGCGCATCAGCGATGCCGCGGCGAGTGCGCAGGAGGAGGTTTCCGACGTCGGCACGTCGAACGTCGGCGAGGGCGGATTCGGCAAGGCGCACACGGATTTCAGCGGTGACTACACCACGGGCTTTCAGACGATCGGCGAGGCGGCGCAGGCCATGTGCGGCGCGCTGACGTCGTTCGCGAGCACAGTCGGTGCCGCCGGGCAGCAGTACGGCGCGGCCGAGGAATCGCAGGCGCAGGCGGCCAACCAGGCGGGGAGTGGACTGTGAGCGAGTACACCTGGGAGGAGACGAAGGAGATCCTCGACGATCCGTACGTCTCCGCCGACACCAAACAGGCGGTTCTCGGCCGCTACTCCATGAGCGGCGACGGTAACGATGCCGCCGAGGACTACTACGAGAAGTACAACGTCACTCCTCACCCGTACCCCGGGGGCTACGGCGGCGACCCCTACGGCGGCGGCTCGTGGGGCAACTACGACGGCTACGACAGCGACAAGGACCCCTACGAGCGGGCGCGCGAGGAATCGGAGGAGGGCAGCTACCGGGGCCGTCAGATCGAGTCGAAGCTCGAGGACAACAGCGGCGAACTCGACCAGGCCCAGCCACCCGGGTCGTCGTCCTCGTCGACGACGAGCATCACCACCTCCGACGAACTGCTCGAACTGGCCAAGGACGCGCTCGACACGTTCCACAAGTTCCTGCCGATCGACGCGGAGGCCCCGGCCGACTCGCAGCACATCGACGGTCCGCTCGACTACGCCTCGGACATCCGCGAGCGCTACTGGGAACAGGGTGGCATCGACTTCCAGAAGTTCCTCGACGACGCCGAGCAGCTGCGCAAAGCACACGGCACGTTGCAGGAACTGCAGAAGAGCACCCAGCAGGACCTCAACTCGCTGTACCGCGACTGGACCGGCGACGCGGCGAACGCGTCGTACCAGCGCTACAGCGAGGACATCGAGCCGAACTCGAATGAGCTGATCGAGCACCTGTCGGGGGCATCCGAGGTGATCGAGACCGCCGTCCGCACGGTGTTCGACACGGTCAAGTACAAGGCCGAACAGGTCATTCAGCTCTACACCCCGACGGTCGGCCAGGCCACGCCCGACGTCGCACGGAAAGTCATGAAGCTCGCCCGCGGCGACTTCGACAACCAGGACCAGGTACTCGAGGTAGCCGCGTGGGTCGACTCGGTGTGCGGCTCCAACCTCGAATCCACGATCCGCGCGGACGACTGCGGCCTCAACGACGAGAACAAGGAACTCGTCATCACCGAGACCAAGACGTGGATCCGCGAATCGTGGAACGTCGACCTGTACGAGAACTTGTACGCGTCGTTCAAGTCGCTGTGCGATTCGACGAAGGAAGCCGTCGACCAGGCCTACGGCACGCTGAACGAATACCTCGGTGAGTACGAGAACGGCTTTCCCGCACAGCCGGGCGGCCAGCAACCGGGCGGCCAGCAACCGGGTGTCGACGCGGGCGTCGGAACCCCCGGAGCGGGCGCCGGCACTCCGGGAGGCGGAGCGGGGACGCCGAACGTGCCGACCCCGGGCCCGGGCGTGTCCACCCCGGGCGGAGGTGGCGGCGCGCCGGGCGGTGGCGCGTCGGGCGGTGGCGGCGGGGCCCCCGCCACGCCGACCCCGGAGGTCCCGACCCCCGAATCGCCGGAGATGCCGGAGTTCGAGACGCCGGGCCCCGGCACCGGCGGCCCCGGCAACTCCGACGGCAGCGACACGGACGTGACGACGCCGCAGGCGGACCTCGACACCGACGGCGAGCCCGACAGCTTGCTCGGCACGCCGGGCGGCGACCGCGACAAGCTCACGGTCGAAGAGGGCGACAACAAGCTCGAGATCACCGAGCCCGACGAAGACGGCAGGATGGAGATCTCCGTCGACGGCGGCGAGGGCCCGCTGAAGGACTACCAGCTCGACTTCGGCGCTGACGACAACGCGGCCGGTACCGGTGAGCCTGGCGACTTCGGTCCGAAGGGCACCGGCGGCGCCGGTGACGGGGCAGCGGGCGACAAGGTGTACCGGCCCGACCCGGACGGCAAGATCCGCATCGAGGACGGCGACATGAAGATCGTCGCCGAGCGGCCCGACGTCCCCGGCGGCCCGACGCTGGTCACGGTCGACGACGGCGAGGGCGAGCCGACGACCTACACGCTCGACGGGCTCGACGACGGTTCCGGCGGCGGGATCGGCTCGCTGTCCGGCGACTTCACGCCGTCCTCGTCGATCTCGGGTGACCTCGGCGACACCGCCGCGGGAGCCGGAGCAGGCGCCGGCGGTGTGGGCGCCGGCGGCGTGGGCGGTTCGGATTCGATCGGCGCGGGTGCCGGTTCCATCGGCGCCGGTGCCGGCTCGGTCGGCGGCGGAGGTGGCGGCGGGTTCTCGGCAGAGGGCGAGCCGCAGCAGCCGCTGGACGAGGGTTCCCGCACGAGCGGCACGACCGCACCTCCCGCGAGCGGGGCGCCCGCGGCAGCCGCCGCCCCCTCGGGCGGTGACGCCGGTGGTGGAGCGGGCGGTGGCCGCGGCGGTATGGGCGGCGGCATGATGGGTGCGCCGATGGGCGGCGCCGGCGCCGGTGGTCAGGGCGGCGGCCAGGAGCGGACGTCGAGCTACCGCATCGACGGTGGCCTGTTCGACGGCTCGGAGTCCCCGCAGGCCATCACCGGCACGATCGGCGACGACCCGCCCGCCGTGCGCTACGACAAGTGAGTGCGCTGCGACAAGTGAGTGTGCTGCGACAGGCGGCGTGTGACACGGCGGCAGGTGAGGACATGACAGCGGGAGAGGCTCATGGCTGAGGGCAGGGCGGCGGCCGCGCTCGCCCGGTTCGACCAGATCAACCGGGAACTGGCCGACCGGCAGGCGCTGCGCGAGCGCAAGGCGGCCGAGGCGAAGCAGCGCGCGTCGGAGAACCTCGCGCGGCGCGGCGAGGTCGCCGAGCGGTCGGCGAAACACCTCATCGAGCTGGCGAAACGCCAGCGCGCGAACAGCGGTTTCGACACCGGGCGCTCGCGGGAGGACGAGGAACACGTGCTGCAGTTCGACGTCGAGGACGAGGAGGTCGCCACGGACCGGGCTGCCTACCCCGCGGAGCGGCCGAACTACACGGCGGAGCGGCCGAACTACACGGCGGAGCGGCCGAACTACACGGCGGAGCGGCCGACGTACGCTGCGGAGCGGTCCACCCAGCACCCGGCACCTCCGCAGGCGGAGCCGGCCGCACCGTCGGCACCGCAGGCACAACCGGTGCGCAGGGCCTCGCCTGCCTATGACGAGGATGACGAGGACTTCTCCAACGAGACCTACCTGAAATGAGCGTCCCCGACATGAATGTCGACGAGAGTGCCGGTGTGCCGGCCGTGGCGAATCCTGTGGTCCGCGAACGTGCAGGGGAGATCAAGGCGTTGGTGTGCCGGGTGCTGGAGACCGAGCCGGATGCGGTGGGTCTCGAGGACCGGTTCGTCGATGACCTGGGCGCGGACTCGATGAAGCTGATCGAGTTGTTGTCGCACCTGGAGATCGAGTTCGACGTGGAGATCGACGAGGACGAGCTGGACCGGCTGGTGCATCTGCAGGGCGTGTACGACGTGCTCGGCGACGTCGCCGGCGCGTAGGCGTGACCGGTTCGGGTTCGCGGGCCGAGCGGCGCCGCGTGGTCGTGACGGGCGTCGGTGTCGTGTCGTCCATCGGCACCGGCGCCGACGCCTACGCGCGTGCGCTGCGGGAGGGCCGCAGCGGGGCGCGGCCGATCGAGGCGTTCGACACCACGGGGTTCGCCCACGCCACCGGCTGTGAGGTCGTCGGGTTCGACCCGGAGCAGTGGCTGCGGCGGATACCCGTTGCGGAAGCGGGCAGGGCGGCACAGTTCGCGATCGCCTCGGCCAGGATGGCGGTCGACGACGCGGGGATCGGTGAGGACGACCTGCGCGACCGGCGCGGTCTCGTGTCCATCGGCACCACCGACGGTGGTTCCGACGACGGCGAACGGCTCGCCGCCGCGTTCGTCCACGACGGCCCCGCGGCCACCGACCCGGCCGCCGCGCGCCGCGTGCCCGCGAGCCGCCTCGCCACCGGCGTCGCCCGTGACCTGGGGCTCGCCGACGTCGAGACGTCGACCGTCGCCACCGCGTGCGCCGCGGGTAACTACGCCATCGGCGGCGGGGTCGACGCGATCCGCACCGGCGAGGTCGACTACGCCCTCTGCGGCGGCGCCGACGCGCTGTGCCGTATGACGTTCACCGGCTTCTACCGCCTCGGCGCGGTGGACCCCGAGCGCTGCCGGCCGTTCGACGTCGACCGCCGCGGCATCCACACCGGCGAAGGCGGCGCCGTGCTGCTGCTCGAACCCCGTGAGGACGCGCTCGCCCGCGGCGCCCGGATCTACGCGGAGGTCCTCGGTTACGGCCTCAACTGCGACGCCCACCACCAGGTCGCCCCGCACGGCGAGAGCGTCGCCCGCTGCATGGCGCTGGCACTCGAGGACGCCGGCGTCGCGCCGGGCGACGTCGACCTGATCTCCGCCCACGGCACCGGCACCAAGGCCAACGACGCCACCGAGTGCGGTGCGATCCACGGCGTCTTCGGCGCCGACGGTGACGTTCCGCCCACCGTGTCGGTCAAGTCGATGCTCGGTCACACGATGGGTGCGGCGAGTGCGCTCGCCGCGGTGGCGTGCGCACTCGGCATCGACCGCGGTTTCATCCCGCCGACGATCAACCACACCGAGACCGACCCGGAGTGCGCCGTCGACTGCGTCCCCAACACATCCGTGGAGGCCGAGCTGCGCATAGTGCAGAACAACGCACTCGCGTTCGGCGGCAACAACGCCGTGCTCGTGCTGGGCAGGCCCGCATGACCGGCGCGGTGATCACGGCGTGGTCGGCGATCTCGGCGTGCGGCATCGGCGCCGCCGCCCATCGCGCGGCGTACGGCGACCCTGCCCGCAGACCCCCGCCTACTCCGGTGGGCGATCCGGTGCCCGGCGAAGCCCACGTGGCCGCGGACTTCGACGTCACCGAGGCCCTCGGACCGAAGGGCACCTCGTCGATGGACCGGTGCAGCGGCATCGCCGTCGCCGTCGCGGCGGAGCCGCTCACTGCCGGGCAGCGCGCCCACGCAGTTCCGGAAGGCAGCGTCACCGGAGTGGTGCTGGGGACGACGTCGGGGAGCGCGCAGACACAGCTCGACTTCACGCGCGAATCGCTGACACGTTCCAAACCGTACCGCGTCAACCCGGCGCTCATGCCGTTCGCGCTGATGAACAGTGCCGCGGGCCAGACGGCTATCTGGCACGGCCTCACCGGGCCGAACACGACGATCGCGGGCGGCCGCATGTCCGGGTTGTCGACCCTTCGCTACGGCGCGCGGCTGCTCGCCACCGGCCGCGCGGACGCCGTGCTGTGCGGCGCCGTCGAGGAGTACGGACCCGCCCGCCAGTGGCTCGCCGACCAGCGGACGCCCGCTGCCGCAGGCCGCCGCCCACTGGGAGAGGGCGGTGCCGTCCTGCTCCTCGAACCCGCGGCCGACGACCCCTTGGCGGCCTCCGGTGACGGCGCACACCACCAGGACGCACACCACCGCGACGCGCACCACCAGGACGCGAACCACCACGACGCGAACGGGGCCGGCGGCCGCACCCCGCTGGCCGAACTGCTGGGCGTCGACACGCGGGTGGACGTCGACGACGATCCCGCGGCGGCGCTCGACGCTTGCATCCGCCGCACGCTCGATCGCGCGGGTCTGACCGGGGGCGACGTGGGCGCGGTCGCCGTGTCCGGACCACCGGGCCCGCTCGCGGGAGCCGAACGCGACGCCGTCGCACGCACCGCCGCTCGGGCCGACGTGCGCGATCCGGGCGAGATCCTCGGTGACACGGGCGCCGCGGCCGGCCCGTTCCAGGTCACGCTCCTGCTTGATCGCCCCGGCGTGGCACTCGTGACCGCCGTCGACGAGGACGGCACGGTCGGCTGCGGACTTCTGCGCGTGTACTGACCGGGGTCAGCGCGCCTTCGCCGTCACGGCCTTGTCGGAACCGGCGTCCTGCTCCTCGAGGTCGACGATCTTGGCGGCCTTCACGCTCTCGTCGAGCAGCGGCCGGTACGTGTCGGTGCCGGTCAGGTGGGTCAGGAAGAACGCCGTCAGCAGTGCTCGCACCGTGCGTTGCGCCGCCCGGTTGGGCTTGCCGTGCACGAGCAGCCTGCTCCAGTGCATGCCCTCGGTGATGGCCAGGTGTGACGTCTTCGGCATGGTCCGCAGCTGCACCGGACCGGCCCAGGCGCGGGCGATGGCCTCGGCATTGCCCAGGGAGGGTGCGACGAGGTCGTCCTCGGCCGCCAGGTGCAGTCCGGGGCATCGCACCTGCTGGGCCGCGGTCGACGCCGACGGGATCGTCTGGGCGGGTGCGAACGTGCCGACCGCGCGGACCTCCGGTTCCTTCGCGGCCGTCAACACCGCGGAGCCGCCGCCCGTCGAGTGTCCGCCGACGCCCACCTTCTCCGGGTCGACGCTGATCGCACCCGGTCCGAGCCGCACGTTGGTGATCATTTCCAACGTCGACAGCAGGTCGTCGCCCAGCAGCCGGTGCGACGGCAGCGGCCCACCCTGGGTCGACGGTGCGGCCGCGACGATGCCCCAGCTCGCCAGGTGCCGCAGCAGCTCGCGGTACTGGCCGGTCGGCTGCAGCCACCCGTGACCGAACGCGACGGCCGGCAGTCCGCGGCCCTCCTTCGGCGTGTAGACGACGCCCGGCAACCCGACCAGAGCCAGGTCACCGCGCAGCACGTGGTGCGGTCCCGGGAAGGTGAGGTCCTCGAGCAACTGCTTCGCCTTGGCCATGCCGCGCAGATTACTCGACAACCTGCGGTGACGAGACGGCCGACACAGGTCCGCGATCCGCATTGTCACGGCCGGGGCATCGCGGTGTTCATGCCCCGAAGGGCGCCTTTTGGGCACTCAACGCCCCGAAGGTGCCCTTCGGGGCACACCCGCCGTGCCGCCACCACGCCCGTCGGATGCGGCCGGGAGGGCGTCGCTGTGTCGTGTCGATACGCTGGAGGGCGTGTGTGGAATCGTCGGATACGTCGGGCACCGGGACGCACTGGATGTGGTGCTCGGTGGGCTGCGACGCATGGAGTACCGCGGCTACGACTCGGCGGGCGTCGCCGTCCTGGACGGGACGGGTGGCCTGACGGTCGAGCGGAAGGCGGGCAGGCTCGCGAACCTGGAGGCCGCGCTGGACGAGGCGGGCCGGCCGAGGTTCGAGGGCACGTCCGGGATGGGCCACACGCGCTGGGCCACGCACGGCCCACCGGTGGACCGCAACTCGCACCCGCACCGGGACGCGGCCGAACGCGTCGCGGTGGTGCACAACGGCATCATCGAGAACTTCGCCCAGCTCCGCGCCGAGCTCGAGGCCGACGGGGTCGAGCTGGAGAGCGACACCGACACCGAAACGGCCGCGCACCTCATCGCGCGTGCCTACGAGAAGGACCCGGACACCGCCGGTGACCTGCCGGCCAGCGTCCGCGCGGTGTGCCGCAGGCTCGAAGGCGCCTTCACGCTGGTGGTGACGCACGCCGACCACCCGGACCAGATCGTCGCGGCGCGCCGGTCGTCGCCGTTGGTGGTGGGCGTCGGCGAGGGCGAGACGTTCGTGGCCTCCGACGTCGCCGCGTTCATCGAGCACACCCGCGAGGCCGTCGAGCTCGGCCAGGACCAGCTCGTGACGATCAACCGCGAGGGCTACCAGGTCAGCGACTTCGACGGCGAGCTCGCCGAGGGCAAGCCGTTCACGGTCGACTGGGACCTGTCGGCCGCCGAGAAGGGCGGCCACGAGTACTTCATGCTCAAGGAGATCGAGGAGCAGCCCGAGGCGCTCGCCAATTCGCTGCGCGGTCACTTCTCCGGCGGCCGGGTCGTCCTCGACGAGCAGCGCATGTCCGACCAGGATCTGCGCGACATCGACAAGGTGTTCGTCATCGCCTGCGGGTCGGCGTACCACTCGGGGCTGGTCGCCAAGTACGCGATCGAGCACTGGTGCCGGCTGCCCGTCGAGGTGGAGCTGGCCAGCGAGTTCCGCTATCGCGACCCGGTGCTGGACCGCGACACGCTCGTCGTGGCGGTCTCCCAGTCCGGCGAGACGATGGACACCCTCGAGGCCGTCCGCCACGCGCGGGAGCAGAAGGCGCGGGTGCTGGCGGTCTGCAACACCAACGGGGCGCAGATCCCGCGTGAGTCGGACGCCGTGCTGTACACGCACGCGGGGCCGGAGATCGGCGTCGCGTCGACGAAGGCGTTCCTCGCGCAGATCGCGGCCAACTACCTCGTCGGCCTCGCGCTCGCGCAGGCCCGCGGCACCAAGTTCCCCGACGAGGTGGGCCGCGAGTTCGCCGAACTGGAAGCCATGCCGAAGGCGGTCGAGCAGGTGCTCACGACCGTCGGCCAGGTGCGCGACCTGGGTGCGCGGCTAGCCGAGTCGAAAGCCGTGCTGTTCCTGGGCAGGCATGTCGGCTACCCGGTGGCGCTCGAAGGCGCGCTCAAGCTCAAGGAACTCGCGTACATGCACGCGGAGGGCTTCGCCGCGGGCGAGCTCAAACACGGTCCGATCGCGCTGGTCGAGAAGGACCTGCCGGTCGTCGTGGTGATGCCGTCGCCGCGGGGCCGCGCGGTGCTGCACGCGAAGCTGGTGTCGAACATCAGCGAGATCCAGGCCCGCGGCGCCCGCACCATCGTCATCGCCGAGGAGGGCGACGAGACGGTGCGCCCGTTCGCCGACGAACTCATCGAGGTGCCCGCCGTGTCGACGCTGCTGCAGCCGCTGGTGTCGACCGTGCCGCTGCAGGTGCTGGCGGCCGAGATCGCGCGGACCCGGGGTTTCGACGTGGACAAGCCGCGCAACCTCGCCAAGTCCGTGACGGTGGAGTAGCCGCCGTGCGCGGCGTGTGGACCACCGCCGGGGTGCGGGAGGCCGAGGACGAGGTGCTCGCCCGCACGCCCGACGGCGCGCTCATGCGCCGTGCCGCGCACGCCGTCGCGCTGCGGGCCGCCGCGATGCTCACCGAGCACACGGGCGGCATTGCGGGCCGCCGCGTGCTGCTGGTCGTGGGGGCTGGCAACAACGGCGGCGACGCGTTGTGGGCGGGTGCGTTCCTGCGCAAGCGGGGCGTGGGCGTCGGTGCGGTGCTGCTGGCCCCGGAGAAGGCGCACGCGGCTGGACTGGCCGCGTTGCGCCGTTCCGGTGGCCGCGTGGTGTCCGAATCGGACGTTCCACAGTGGATCGAACGGGCCGACCTGGTGGTCGACGGCGTCGTCGGCATCTCCGCGCGCGGCCCGTTGCGGCCCGCGGCCGCCGACGTGTTCGACCGGGTCACCGCACCTGTGCTCGCCGTCGACCTGCCCAGCGGCGTCGACCCCGACACCGGGGCCGTCGACGGGCCCGCCGTGCAGGCCACCGCCACGGTCACGTTCGGCGCGCGCAAACCCGTGCACGTGCTCAACCCCCGGCGGTGCGGCGACGTCACGCTCGTCGACCTCGGCCTGCCCCTGGGCGCCGAGCACGGCCGCGCTCCCGACCTGTGGCAGCTCGACCTCGCCGACGTCGCCGCGGCCTGGCCGGCGCCGGCACCGGCCGACGACAAGTACACCCAGGGCGTGGCGGGTATCGCCGCGGGTTCGGCGACCTATCCCGGCGCGGCGGTTCTCGCCGCGGGCGCCGCCGTGCGGGCGACGTCGGGCATGGTGCGCTATGCCGGGCCTGCCGCCGACGAGGTGCGCTCATGGTGGCCGGAGGTCGTCGCGACCGGGTCGGTGGGCGACGCGGGACGGGTGCAGGCGTGGTCGGCGGGGCCGGGCCTCGGCACTGGACGCGACGGCTCCGACGTCCTCGCCCACGTCCTCGGACAGGGCGTGCCCGTGTGCGCCGACGCCGACGCGATCACGCTCATCGCCACGCGCCCCGAGGTCCTCGACGCCCGCGACCCCGGCACGCCGCTGGTGCTCACCCCGCACGACGGCGAGTTCGCCCGCCTGACCGGCGACCGCCCCGGCGCCGACCGCGTGGCCGCCGCCCGTGACGCGGCCCGCCGGTTCGACGCCGTCGTGCTCCTGAAAGGCCACTGCACTCTCGTCGCCGCGCCCGAAGGGCGGGTGCTCGTCAACCGGCCACGCGGTGCCTGGCTCGCGACCGCGGGGTCCGGCGACGTGCTCTCCGGCATCCTCGGCGGACTGCTCGCGGCGGGGCTCGACCCGTGGCTGGCCGCGGGCGCGGCCGCCGACGTCCACGCCCGCGCGGGGGAGATCGCGGCGGCAGGCGCCCCGACCTCGGCATCGCAGGTGCTCATGGCCGTGCCGGAGGCGATCCGGCAGGTACGCGCACTGTGCGACGATGGCTCGCGCAACGCGTGAACCGCGGCGACGCCCCCCGGTCCGCAGCCACGCGCCCGCACCCTCGAACGAGCAGTCCCGAACTCGTGACCCGGCATTCGACAGCAGTGACCCGACAAGCAGTGACCCGACAAGCAGTGACCGACAAGCAGTGACCCGGGGGCAGCGACCCTGACCGGCAACAGCACACTCCGGACGACAGCCCGCCGCCCCTCGGCGGCCCTCGACAGCAGCACAGGAAACTCATGACCGCACACACCCGGCCGGCGCGGGCGCTGGCGACCGTGGACCTCGACGCGATCCGCCGCAACGTCGCGCTGCTCTCGTCGCGCGCCGCAGGGTCGGGCGCCGAGACGATGGCGATCGTCAAGGCCGACGGCTACGGCCACGGCGCCGAACAGGTCGCTCGTGCGGCTCTGCGCGGCGGCGCGACCTGGCTGGGTGCGTGCTCGATGGCCGAGGCGGTCGCCCTGCGCGAGGCCGGGATCGACGCGCCGCTGTTCAGTTGGCTCGAGGCCGTCGACACCGACTTCACCCCCGCGCTGGAGGCGGACATCGACGTGTCGGTGTCGTCGGTGGCCGAACTCGCGCGGGTGGCCGACGCCGCCGCGAGTACGGGCAGGCGGGCGCGGGTGCACCTGAAGATCGACACAGGGCTCTCGCGCAACGGCTGCCCCGCCGAACTGTGGCCCGCGCTGGTGAAGTCCGCAGCGGGGGAGCCGGGCATCGACGTGGTCGCCGTGTGGTCGCATCTGGCCGCGGCCGACGAACCCGGCCACCCGTCGATCGACCGGCAGGCCCAGCGGTTCGCCGACGCCTACGCCCTCGCGCGCGAGGCGGGCCTGAACCCGTTGCGGCACCTGGCGAACTCCGCGGCCACGCTCACCCGTCCGGACCTGCACTTCGACCTCGTCCGCCCCGGCATCGCGATCTACGGCCTCAACCCCGTGCCGCAGCAGGAACAGCTCACCCCGGCGATGACGTTCTCCTCGCACGTCGTGCTGACCAAGCGCATCGCGGCCGGGGAATCGGTGTCGTACGGCCTCACCTGGACCGCCGACCGGGACACGACCGTCGCGCTCGTGCCCGTCGGCTACGCCGACGGCGTGCCGCGCACGCTGTCGGGCCGGATGGACGTGTGGCTCGGCGGGCGCAGGCGGCCCGTCGTCGGCCGGGTGTGCATGGACCAGGTCGTGGTCGACTGCGGCGACGACGAACCGCAGGTCGGCACTGACGTCGTGCTGTTCGGCACCGGTTCGGAGGGCGGCCCGACCGCGCGCGAATGGGCGGACAAGATCGGGACCATCGACTACGAGATCGTCACCGGCATGTACCGGCCGCGCGTGCAGCGCGCGTACACGGGAGCGGATTCGTGACCGCGGACGCCGGCCAGCACGACCCCGGGGGCGTGCTGGGTTCGCCGGGTGACGGCAGGGTCTCGAGAGTCGCCGCCGAGGACGGCACGCCGTTGATCGTCGAGGAGGTCACGCCTTCCGGTGGCGACGCGGAGCTGGCCGTGGTGGGCGTCCACGGGTTCGCGCTCTCGCGGCGCAGCTGGCATTTCCAGCGGGCCGCGCTCACCGCACTCGACCGGCCGCACGTGCGCCAGGTGTACTACGACCACCGCGGGCACGGCGAATCCGGTCCCGCCGACCCCGACTCCAGCACGATCGAACAGCTCGCCGCCGATCTGCACGTCGTGATCCGCACCGTCGCGCCCCGCGAGCCGATCGTCCTGATGGGACATTCGATGGGCGGCATGGTGATCATGGAGCTCGCCCAACAGGCTCCGGAACTGTTCGCCTCGCAGGTCCGCGGCGTCGCACTGCTGGCCACCGCCGCCGGTGAGGTCGGCAGTCACGGATTGCCGAGATCGTTGCTGTCGCGGAAGAATCCGCTCACGCGCAGTGTCGGCGAGCTCGCCGGATGGCAGCCGGGGATCGTCGAGTTCGTGCGCGCCGCTGGCGGTCAGCTGACCCGCACCGCGGTGCGGCACCTCGCGTTCGGCAAGCACGACGTGCCCTCCGCTGTCGTGTCGTTCATGCAGGAGATGCTGGCGGTGTCGTCGGTGAAACAGCTGGCCGGCTTCGCCGACACGTTCGGCACCCACAACCGGTACGCCGCGCTGGCCGGGCTGAAACACGTGCACACGCTCGTCGTCGGCGGGGACGCCGACCGCATCACGCCGTACTCGCACACCGAGCGCATCGTCGCCGAGCTGCCGGACGCCTCGCTGCTGCGACTGCCCGGCGCCGGCCACATGCTGCAGCTGGAACAGCCGGACGAGGTGAACAGCCACGTGATCGACCTGGTGCAGCAGTGCGCCGGTGTTACGGGGCAGGGACAGGCGAAACGGAAGTCGAGGTGGTGGCGCCGGTGACCATCGAACTGAGGACCGCCGACGATGCGATCCGATTCGGACGGTCGTTGGGACGGCAGCTGCGCGCGGGGGATCTCGTGCTGCTGGCGGGCCCGCTCGGTGCGGGGAAGACGACGATGACACGCGGAATCGCCGACGGCATGGGCGTTTCCGGTCGGGTCAGTTCCCCGACGTTCGTGCTGGCGCGCGTGCACCCCGCTCCCGGCGACGGGATCGCGCTCGTACACGTCGACGCCTACCGCCTCGGCGGCGATCTGTCCGAACTGGACGACCTCGATCTCGACGCGGAACTCGAATCCTCCGCCGTCGTCGTGGAATGGGGCGAAGGGTTGGCCGAACCGCTGTCGGAGGACCGCCTCGTCGTCCGGATCGAACGCCACCCCGACGACACCCGCACCGTCACCCTCGAACCCCACGGAACCTGGAAGACCCGCTCCGACACCCTCCTCTGACCCCGCGTGTCCTGCACTCAGACCCGCGTGTTCTGCACTCGGCACCGCGTGTCCTGCATTCGGACCCGTGTGTTCTGCTCCCGCCCGTCGTCCGACCACCACCCTTCAACCACGCGCTGGGCGCGGCTGTGTCCTCGCGCGTGTTCTGCACTCGGACCTCGAGATGCAGGCGAACAACCGCCGTGTTGTCGACTCCGGGTGCTCAGTCGACGATGCCGCGGGCGATGCCGAGGTCGACGAGGTCCTGCGGGCGCAGGCGCAGCTGGTCGGCGGTCTCGGGGACGTCGTCGGCGTCGCGTTTGAGGATCCGTGCGGCGGCCTCGGGGGATGTGACCGAGAAGTAGGCGTCGGGGGTGATCCACATGCGGTCGGCGGCCGCGAACGCGAGCGCTCCGCCGGAACCGCCCTCGCCGATCACGAGAGTCGTCACCGGCACCGTCGCCGACGCCACCGCCGTGAACAGCTCGGCGATCGCGGGGCCCGCACCGGCGCGTTCGGCCTCGGAGTCGTTGGCCGCGCCCGGCGTGTCGACGAGCGTCAGCACGGGGATGCCCAGCCGGTCGGCGAGCCGCACCAGTCGTGCCGCGGTGCGGAATCCGGCGGGAGTGGTCGCCGTGCCGCACTGGGCGGCGTACGCCACCGTGGCGCCGTCGCGGTGGCCGAAACCGCACAGCACCCCGTCGTCGACGCCGCCGCTTCGGTCGCCGCGGATGTCCTCGCGCCAGTCGAAGTAGTCCTCCACATAGGACCGAGCAGCCGGGCGGTCGGCCGATCGTGCGCGGAGCACCGCGTCCCAGCCGGTGGTGGGCGGCTCCACCGATGCCACCTGCGCTGCCAGCGCGCGAGGCGGGGGCGGCGGTTCCGCGGACGGTGCGGTGAGCAGCCGCAGCCACCTCCCGAGCCGCTCGCGCAGCAGCTGCGGTTCGACGATCTGGTCGACGTGTCCCGCGGCGAACTGTCCCTCCGCGGTGTAGGCGCCGGCATCACCGGGCGGCCGCACGCGGGACCCCGCGAAGCCGACCTGTGCGCCGCCGACAGCCAGCGCGACGTCGGCACCGGCACCCAGCGTCGCCCATCCGCCGCCGGTCGTTGGGTTACGCAGGACGGCGACCTGCGGCAGGCCCTCGCCGCGCGTCAACGCCGCCTGTCTCGCGATGCGCTGCAGCTGGGTCAGAGCGCGCATGCCCTCCTGCATCCGGCTGCCGCCGGTGGCGATCAGTGACACCACCGGCAGCCCCGTCCTGCGGGCACAGGCGAACGCCGCCTCGATGCGGTCGCCCGTCCGCCGGCCGATCGAACCGCCGAGGAAGCCGAAGTCGAACGCGATCAGCACGGCCTCGGTCCCGTCGATCACGCCGGTGCCCGCCACGACCGACTCGCGCTCGCCGGTCCGCTGCCGGGCGCGGTCGCATGCCGCGTGGTAGCCCGGCCAGCCGATGGGCCCGTCCACCTCCGCGGGAGGTGTGCCGTCGGTGCCGGGCAGTTCGGTGAACGCCGAGGCGACGAGCCCGATCACCTCGCGGCCGGAATCGGGCAGGTCAGCCATGGAGGGACCGCTTCATCAACTTGCCCATGTCGTTGCGCGGCAACTGGTCGAGGAACCGCACCACCCGCGGCCGCTTGTGCGGCGTCAGCAGCCGTGCCACGTGGTCGGCGAGCTCCGCCTCGGTCGGCGCGGTGCCCGCCGGTACGACCCATGCCACGATCCGCTCGCCGAGGTCGTCGTCCGCCTCGCCGGTCACGGCCGCCTCGGCGACACCGGGATGTTCGATGAGCGCGTTCTCGATCTCGCCCGCGCCGATCTTGTAACCACCGGACTTGATGATGTCGGTTCCCTTGCGTCCCACGATCTTCACGTAGCCGTCGGCGTCGCGGACGGCCATGTCGCCGGTGCGGAACCACGAGTCGTGGAAGGCCTCGGCCGTGGCGTCGGGACGGTTGAGGTACTCGGTGAACAGGTTCGGCCCGCGCACCTCGATCTCGCCGACGGTCTCGCCGTCCCAGGTCCCGATCGGCGTGCCGGACTCGTCGACGAGCCGGAGCTCCACGCCGCGCAGCGGCACACCGACCGTGCCCGGTTTGCGCTCGCCGTCGGCGCGCACGCTGGTGTTCATCAGCGTTTCGGACATGCCGTAGCGCTCGACGACCCGCTGGCCCGTTACGGCGTGGATGCGCTGCTGGTCGTGCACCGGCAGCGCGGCGGACCCGGACACGAGCAGCCGGGCACCGCGCAGCGCCCCGGCCAGCGCCGGATCGGCGTCGAGTTCGTCGGCGATCCGGTGGTACATCGTGGGGACGCCGAACATCATCGTGGCACCGCCTGCCAGCGCGTCGGTGAGGGCTGCCGTGGAGAACGTGCCGAGGTGCCACACCGTGCCGCCGCGGCGCAACGGACCGAGCACGCCGAGGATCAGCCCGTGCACGTGGAACAGCGGCAGCCCGTGCACCACGGTGTCGTCCGACGTCCACAGCCACGCGTCCTCAAGTGCGTCCAGAGTGGAGGCGATGGCGCGGCGGGGCAGCACGACGCCTTTCGGGGCGCCGGTCGTGCCGGAGGTGTAGACGATCAGCGCGGGCGCCTCGGCGTCCGGTTCGGCCGGCAGCTCGGCCGCGGCGGCACGGACGTCGACGTCCATGCGTGGCACGTCGGCCAGGCCGTGTGGGAGCTCGTCCCCGGTGGCGGCGAGCACCAGGCCGGGTTCGCTGTCGGACACGATGTGCGCCAGTTCGCGCTCGCCGATCTTCGGGTTCAACGGCACGGCGGGCACGCCCGCCAGCAGCGCACCCACCACGGCGACCGCGGTCTCCAGGCTCGGCGTCGCCCACACCGCCACCCGGCCCACGCCGGTCAGCCTGCCCGCGAGCGCGCCCGCGGCCCCGGCCAGCTGGTCGTAGCTGAGGGTCCGCTCGCCGAACCGCACCGCGGTCTTCGCTGGCGGGGCTGGCAGGGACGGGAACAACGGCGGCACGCTCACACGATCTCCTCGGTCGGGTCTTGTCTCGAATCCTGTCCCCGGAGTCGTCGAGGCTCGACGACTCCGGGCAGCGGGCGGTCGGTGCCGGTCATCCGAAGCCCGGCACGACGAGTATCAGCCACGCGACGGCCGGCGCCACGGCCACGACGAGCCCGCCGTAGATCATCAGCTGCCGGAAGAACCTGCCGCTGTCCACGTCGTCGTCGACGTTGGCGAGCACCAGCGCACCGTTGGTGGAGAACGGGCTGACGTCCACGACGGTCGACGCGACGGCGAGTGCGCACACCATGCCGATCGGCCCGATCGTGCCCTCGGCCAGGAACGGCACGGCCAGCGGGATCAGCGCGCCCATGATGCCGACGGACGAGGCGAACGCGGACACGATCGCGCCGATATAGCAGAGCAGCAGGGCGGCGAGCAGCGGAATACCCACGTCCGACACGGCCTCGCCCGCGTAGTCGATCGTGCCCATCTCCTGCAGTACGCCGACGTACGTCAACATGCCGCAGATCAGCAGCACCGTGGGCCACGTGATGTGGTTGATCGCCTGCCTGCTGGTGTCCGGCCACACGATCGAGAGCAGGACCGCGAGCGTGATCGCCGACAGGCCGACGTCGAGGTCGAACACCAACGCCCCGGTGACCAGTGCCGCCAGGCCGGCCAGCGTCGCGATCCGGGCCGGGGTGAGGCGCAGTGATGCGGAACCGCCGCCGTCGGAATCGGAGCCGTCGGAGCCCGAGTCTTCGAAGCCGGAGTCGGGGCCCGAGCC
Source organism: Prauserella salsuginis (assembly GCF_024648885.1). Taxonomy (GTDB): domain Bacteria; phylum Actinomycetota; class Actinomycetes; order Mycobacteriales; family Pseudonocardiaceae; genus Prauserella; species Prauserella salsuginis. Next base: position 345,990 of record NZ_JANBBF010000013.1, read on the forward strand.
GCCGGATCCGCCAGCGGTCGCGGATCCGCCGCCAGGGGCCGCGGCGGCGGTCGCCATCGCGGGCCGGTCCATGCGCTGGGCGGTGCGGGCCAGTTTGAGGCCGCCGCAGACCACGAACACGAGGACCGCGATCACGAGGTTCATCGCGATGCTGGCGAGGAACAGGACGAGCTCGGTGCTGGGGAGGCCTTCCCGCGCGACGATGCCGTTGACGATCGTGCCGTAGATGCTGATCGGGGAGAAGCCGCCGGCCTGAGCGCCGTGGACGACCATCGCGCCCATCAGCAGCGGACTGATCCGGTACTGGGAGGCGAAGTTGAGCGCGATCGGCGCGACGATCGCGACCGCGGCCGGGCTCACGGCACCGATCGCGGTGAGCGTGCCGCTGATCGCGAACATCACCCACGGGATCAGCACGAGTCTGCCGCCGACCAGCCGGATCGAGGCGTGGACCAGCCAGTCCGTCGTGCCGTTCGCCCGCGCGATGGAGAACAGGTAGGTGACTCCGACGAGCACCACGAACAGGTCGCCGGGGAAGCCGGCGAAGATTCCGTCGGCGTCCATGCCGGCGGCGAGTGTGCCCACCCCGAAGGCCGCGGCGAACGCCAGCGCACCCATGTTGATGGACCGCGTCGTGGCGATCACGAATACCACGACCAGCACGAGGATCGAGACGAGTTCGGCGGACATGCGGATCTCCCGTCGTTGGGCTCGCTGTCGTCGGCCGTCCGCCGGGTGCGTCGGGCCGTCGCCGTGGTGGTCCCCGAGTGCTGCCGTCGTGCTCGGCTGTGGACCAGAGGACCAGTGGCTGGACCACTTTGCGGCGCGATGCCTGACCGTGTCAAGAAGGAAATGGCTCAGTGGGTAGTCCACTCGGCCGGCCTGCACGGCCTGCGGCTGTCGGCCTGCCGGGAGGCCGGTGGCTGCTAGCCTGACGGCGAGCATCGCAGGTCAGCGCTATCGAAGCTATCGAAAGGCCCCAACGTGTCCGACGCTCTGCGGCCGATGTCCCGGCCGCGGCTGTACGAGCAGGTGATCGACCGGCTGCGGAAGTACGTCGCGGAGGAACGCCTCGGCGCCGGCGACAAACTGCCCGCCGAACGTGAACTCGCGCAGCGGCTCGGCGTGAGCAGGACGTCGGTGAAGCAGGCGATCGTCGTGCTGCAGGTGCAGGGGCTCGTCGAGGCACGGCACGGCGGCGGCACGTATCTGGTCGGCGACACGCTCGACGCCGAACCCGTCGAGCAGCTGGTCGAGCGCAGGAAACGACTGCCGGACGTGCTCGATGCGCGCGAGGCCGTCGAGACGAAACTCGCCGAGCTGGCGGCGCAGCGCAGGACGAAGGCCGATCTCGACGCCATCTCCGCCGCCGTCGACCACATGCGCGCGGAGATCGCGGAGGGGGCCCACGGCGTCGACGGCGACCGCAGATTCCACGCGGCCGTCACCGAGGCGGCGCACAGCGCCATCCTCGCGGAGTTCATGAACTCCATGGCCGAGCAGATCACCGAGAGCCGCACCGAATCGCTGCGCCAGCCGGGTAGGCCGTCGCGCTCGCTGAACCAGCACGTCGCCATCCTCGACGCCATCAGCCTCGGCGACGGCAGGCGAGCGGCCTCCGCGATGCGCAGACACCTGCGCACCGTCGCCAAGGTGCGGCTGCTGTCATGGAACCCCGAAGAGGGGGACGAGGGAGCCGCAGGCGGAGACGCGCGCGAGTGATCGGCTGCGACGTCGTACGCTCGAAGGGTGCTGATTCTCGCCCTTGACACCGCCACGCCCGCGGTCACCGCCGGGATCGTCCGGCTGACGGGTCCCGCGGGCACCGCCGCGAGCACCGACACCGCGAGCGCCGGCACCGTGAGCAGCGACACCACGAGCGCCGGCACCACGGCCGTCGCCGGCGGTGCGGTTCCTGTCGTCGAGCAGGTGGCCGCGCGCGTGACCGTCGACCCTCGGGCGCACGGTGAGCTGCTCACCCCGCACGTGCTCGACGCCGTCGCCGACGCCGGGATCACGCTGGCCGACCTCGGCGCCGTCGCCGTCGGTGTCGGTCCAGGGCCGTACACCGGGCTGCGTGCGGGCCTGGTCACCGGCGCGGCGCTGGCGCACAGCCTCGGCGTTCCGGCGTACCCGGTGTGCACACTGGACGCGATCGCCGCCGGTCCCGGCGGCCCTGCGCTGGTCGTCACCGACGCCCGGCGCCGCGAGGTGTACTGGGCGACCTACGACGCGGAGGGGACGCGCACCGACGGTCCGCACGTCGGGTCGCGCGCCGACGTGCCCGAGCCGGCGGGCCGCCTCGCCGATCACGAACAGCCGAGCCCGGTGGGCATCGTGCGCGCGGTCGCGGCCGACGTCCTCGCGGCCCGCGAGCCCGGGCCGCTGACACCGCTGTACCTGCGCAGGCCCCACGCCGCCGAACCGGCCGCCAGGAAGCGGGTGACGGCGTGACCCCCGGCGACAGCGCCGCCGCGAGCCACGACGGCAGGAATCCCGACGCCACAGCACCCCACGGCGCCGCATCCGACGGCGCCGCATCCGACGGCGCCGCATCCGACGCTGTTGCGCCCCACGGCGACGTCTCCGCCCGGCTGGAGCCGATGCGCAGGCGGCACGTGCGCGCGTGCGCGGAGCTGGAGCAGGTGCTGTTCGCCCGGGACAGTCCGTGGCCGCCCGCCGCGTTCCACAGCGAACTCGACCTCGGCGGGCACTACCTCGTCGCGGTGGACGGGTCCGTTCGCGACGGCGACGAGCATGTGCTCGGATACGCGGGCCTTGCCATCATGGGCAAGCGCGGCGACTACGAGACGAGCCTGCACACCATCGCGGTGCGGCCCGAGCACCAGGGAACCGGCCTCGGCAAGGCGCTGCTGCGTGCGGTCCTGGCGAAGGCCGACGAGCTGGCCGCGCCGGTGCTGCTCGAGGTGCGCACCGACAACGACAGCGCGATCGGGCTGTACGAGCAGCACGGATTCCAACGACTCGGCGTGCGCAAGGGCTACTACCAGCCCTCGGGCGCCGACGCCTACACGATGCGCCGGGACGCGATCACCGGTGAGCGACGGGAGGACGGCCACTGATGGCAAGGATCATCATGGGCATCGAGAGCTCGTGCGACGAGACCGGTGTCGGGCTGGTCGCCGCCCACGACGACGGCACCGTTGAGCTGCTGGCCGACGAGGTCGCCTCCAGCGTGGAGCAGCACGCGCGGTTCGGCGGCGTCGTGCCCGAGATCGCCAGCCGCGCGCACCTCGAGGCGATGGTGCCGACGACCCGCCGCGCCTTCGACGCCGCGGGCCTTTCGATGTCCGATGTGGACGCGGTCGCCGTGACCGCCGGTCCCGGCCTGGCAGGCGCGCTGCTGGTGGGCGTGTCCGCGGCGAAGGCCTACGCCGCGGCGCTCGACGTGCCGCTGTACGGCGTCAACCACCTCGCGGGCCACATCGCCGTCGACGCGCTGCAGCACGGACCCTTGCCGACGCCGTGCCTGGCGCTGCTCGTCTCCGGTGGGCACACGCAACTGCTGCGGGTCGACGACATCGCGGGCGCGATCACCGAAATCGGCTCCACTGTGGACGATGCAGCGGGGGAGGCGTACGACAAGGTCGCGCGGCTGCTCGACCTGCCGTACCCCGGCGGCCCGCCGATCGACAAGGCCGCCCGCGACGGCGACCCGCACGCCATCGCGTTCCCCCGCGGAATGACGGGCCCGCGGGACGCACCGTTCGACTTCTCGTTCTCCGGCCTGAAGACCGCGGTCGCCAGGTGGGTCGAGAGTGCACAGGGACGTGGCGAGCAGGTCCCGGTCGCCGACGTCGCAGCCTCGTTCCAGGAGGCCGTCGCCGACGTGCTCACCGCGAAGGCGGTGCGTGCCGCGACCGAGGCCGGCATCGGCACACTGGTCGTTTCCGGTGGGGTGGCGGCGAATTCGCGACTGTCGGCGTTGGCGCGGGAGCGCTGCGCCGAGGCCGGTATCGAGCTGCGCATCCCGCGGCCCCGGCTGTGCACCGACAACGGCGCGATGATCGCCGCCCTCGGTGCCCACGTCGCCGCCGCCGGCCACAAGCCCAGTTCCCTCGACCTGTCCGCCAACCCCGGCCTGCCCGTGGACACGGTGCTGGTCTGAGCGGCGCACTTGGGACGTTCAGGGTGGTGTGGATGCGCGTTGTCGTAGGAAACGCCGTTCACTAATTTCGGGCATGGCGGAGTTGACACGGCGACCGTGGGCAGTAGCCTGCGACCGTAGTTCGACTACGGAGGGGATTATGTCTGCTATGGGGGGCCACGAAGTCGACCCGCTTGTTCTGCGCGACCTTGCCAAGTATATCTCTAATTTGGCGACGAGTTTTGAGGTTATCCGTATTGATGCGCAGCATGAAGGGCTGAGTGTCAAGGGGTTTACTGGCTTGCTCGCGCCGATTGGTGATTCGTTTTCCGCGTTCGGGCAAGAAACACTAGGTCCGCTTGCTGAGATGGCCACTACGAAGATGAATCAGATGGCTGACAGCTTGCTCTCTGCTGCTGAGCAGTATGGCCTCGCAGAGGCTGAGGCGCAAGAGCGAATCGAGCGACCGGCGGAAGGGGGAGGTTTTAGTGCAGTTTAAGGACACTGTAGAGATCAAGGGATTCTTTCCGACGGTTTCCAAAAAGCCGCTCGCCGAGCAATTCGAGGAAGATTACTTCCTCTTGGATGAAGTCGACTGGTTTTGGCGCAACTTTTTCAGCGACGAGAACAAAGGTCTCTATGCGACGCTAGTTGAACCCATTGCCGGCGACTTCAACCGAATTGCGGAGAACGGTGAAGCATGGAAGCATGTAGCCGACAACTTCCGTGGAATATCCGCGAATCTTACTGATAACGCGCATGTTGTTCTGCGGGACTCTTGGAGTCAGGGTCAAGCATCCGAGGCTTTTCAATCTCTCGTCGAGAACATTTGGAGCCCTGCTCTTTTTGTGGCCGAAGAGATGTCGGATTTCATGGGCGCGGGGTTCGTCAGCCTGTCGGAAGGCCTCGTGAATCTGGCCGAGACTGTCGTAAAGCTCCTGAAAAAGATTGTCAACAAGATCAAAGACCTCGCGGCCCGTGCCATCAGCAGCCTGGGTGGTGTTATTGCCAAGACGGTCGAGTGGGTGGCCACTGGTTTTGAGAAGTTCCCCTATTGGGAAGACGTTCGGGAGATTAGCGCGATCATAAACCAGGTCCTAGGTATCCATAAGACGATTAAGAAGTTGACCGATGTTGTGAAGAAGTACATAACGTCCTTTGTCCAGGTATTCGATGCCTTCAAGGCGATTCCGGATATAAATTCAACCCAAGATGGTTTTGCTGTGATTAAGGACATTCGTGATGGAACGACCGACATGGAAAAACAATCTAGGGAGTACCGGGAAAGTAAGGGGAAGTTAGAGGAGCGAAAGTCTAGGATTGACGACACACTTAACCCTGGGCCTGATTCGGTGGAGAAGGGCGGGTCGGTGAAATGAGAATTGAGCGACCTGGTGTGCAGTTTTCGCCGGATATGATGGAAGCTCGGCGTTCCCTTGACGCAGTGCTCGATGATGTTGCATCGGATATCAGGGCGTCGGAGGAGCTTCTTTTACAGGTTGATAACGAAGGGGTAGAGCGAACTGACGAGGATATCGATCTCTTTGTGTCCTATGTGACAGGGCCCGGAAACACCCCTGAATGGGACGCAGTGGTAGCTAGGGTCGAAAGCGGGGAAATGACGTGGAGGTCCGTCGCGAACGGGTCGCTTGCGCACGATTCAGGAGTTGTCGAAGCGTTCAGGTCGAATCCTCGTGTTTCCACTCCGGAGCAACTAGATGCCATTACAGATCAGGCTTCCGGGTTTTGTGAAGAAGGCACGGAAAAGGGGATTAATGCTAACTATTCCGATCAAAAATTAGCACCGATGGACGATGATGAATACTTTGATAGTTCGTCATTGTTTCGGTAGGGCTGCGGTAGTAATGTGTCTCGGAGGAAATGAGAAGGTGGTGTGGATGGAGAGCGGATCGCTCTTGCGGAAGATTTCGGTTGTTTCCGGCGTGGTGGCAGGCGGGGTCGCCCTGGCGTCCTGCGGACAGGAAACGTCCGGTGCCGCGGGCGATCAGTCGAGCACGCCGTCCACACCCCAGGTCTCGCCGATCTCTCCGTGTGAGTTGGTGACGGCGGCGGAGCTGAAGGAGGCGACGGGCATCTCGTTCAACGAGGGGCAGAAGCGAGGTCCGGTCTGCGATTTCGCTACAGCGGACTACGCCTCGACCGCGAGCGTAAGTACCGGTCTGGACACCGTGGCGGACCACCTCGACACGAAGAAGATCACGATCAGCGGCGCCGAAGCCGTCCAGGGGCAGCCGCCGGAAGGTGACCAGTGCCTGGTCGATGTGCCCTTGGGTTCGGATGCACCGGTGGAAATGCTGAACACGGCCATCTCGGAAGTCGACCCGGCGGACAGGCCCTGTGAGATCGCCACGGCCATCGCCGAGAAGGCCCTGGCCAGCTTGAAGGACTGAGGTATGCCGCACTGGCTCTGGTACGTCGGCGCAGCCGTCGTCGTCGGGATCTACTTCTACATCGCATGGAAGGAAAAGCAGAAGACCCACAGCGAGTACGCGCAGTTGGCGTCGGGGCTGGGCTGGCATTACGAGAAGTACAGCACCGACTACAACTCCCGTTACCGCAAGTACTCCCCGTTCGACGACGGGAAACGCCCGCGGGCGGACCACGTCTTCCACGGCTCGCATCGTGGCCGCCGGCTGGTCGTCTTCCAGTACAGTGCGGATTTCGAGTACACCGAAGGCCGGTCCAAACGGCAGCACTGGCAGGTCGTCGTCGTGGGCCTGGCCGACGACGTGTCGACGCTGGAAGTCGGCCCGCGCGGGACGCTCGGCCGCCTCGCGCAGCGCGCCGGCCTGGGGCAGAGCACCGGTGACGACTATTTCGACCGCCGTTACGGCGTGAAGACCGCGGACAAGGATTTCGCGGCGACACTGCTGAATGACGACGTGCGGTCAATGTTGCGGCGACGCAAGGATGACGCGAATCTCCTGCTCCACGGCACCGACATCGTCACCTGGCGGCAAGGCCCGCTGTATCCTGACGACATGGAGCCTTGGGTCGACTTTCTCAACGACGTCCTGGACCGCGCGGGTCTGGAGTGACACCCGGCGCAACCCACGTCGCTGCCAACTTCGACGTCCGTGCGACTTGCGGCCACAAGCCCAGTTCCCTCGACCTGTCCGCCAACCCCGGCCTGCCCGTGGACACGGTGCTGGTCTGAGCGGCCCGGTCGAGAGCATGGGTGAGTTCCGGCGTAGCACGGCGGTGCCGCATCTGGAGGTGCGCCGTTCGTGCCGGGAAAACACGTGCTATCGCCCGCACTTCCACGACACGTTCTCGATCGGATTGATCGACAACGGCTCCTCCGTCTTCACCGGGTCGTCCGCCGGCACGATCCGCCTGCAGCCGGGTGACGTCGTCGTCATCCCGGCAGGGCAGGTCCACGCCTGCAACCCCGGGGAGGGCCCGTGGCTGTACCGGATGGCGCACATGGACCAGGAGTGGGCGGTGTCCCTCGTGCCTCGGTGTGCGGCGCACCGGCTGCTGTCCGGGGTCGGCGTGCTGCGCCGCGACGACCTGCACGACCGAATCGCCGCGGCGATGCAGGTCGTCTTCGCCGATCAGCCGTCCGCCCACATCGAAGCCGAGTTCGCTGCCGCGCTCGGCGACCTGGCTGCCGCGACACCCGAGCACCTGGTTCCCAGCGGCACGGATGCCACCCTGCGCACGCGCCTACGGCCGGTCATGGACCGCCTTCGCCGTGACGAGGCGAACCCGCAGCTCGACGAGCTGGCGCAGCTGGTCGGCATGACCAGGTACGAGTTGGTGCGGGCGATGCGGCGTGCGACCGGTCTCGCGCCGTTGGCGTGGCGGCAGAACGCCCGCATCGTGCGAGCCCGGCACCTGCTCCGCTCCGGGCTGCCGATCGCCGACACCGCGCAGGCGCTCGGATTCACCGATCAGAGCCACTTCCACCGCGTTTTTCGTGCACACGTCGCCGCATCTCCGGGCGTCTACCGCGGCTGAGCGCAAGAACGTACAAGACCCCCGTCCCCGCTGCTGCCCATGCTCGGTGCGTTCGTCGCCGAGACCTGTGAGGGGACATGGAGCAGTTCGCCGCCGTCGCCACCGCGCATTTCCTCGCCCTGCTGATTCCCGGGGTCGATTTCTTCCTCATCGCCCGCACCGCGATGAGAAGCGGGTGGCGGAACGCCACCGGTGTCTGCCTGGGCATCGCCGTCGCCAACGGGATCCTCATCGCGGCGGCGTTCTCCGGCGTCGCCCTGCTCTCGCATCCCGTGCTCCTCGACGGGATCCAGGTGGCGGGCGGGGCGTTCCTTCTCGTCGTCGGGGTCGCGTTCGTCAGGTCGCCGGTCCGGATCGACATGCAACAGGGTCCGCGTATGGCATCGGTGACGTGGTTGCGCGGCGCCGGACTCGGAATCACCTCCGGCCTGCTGAATCCGAAGAACGCGCTGTTCTACGTCAGCCTCGCCGCCGCGGTCGCCGCAGCTCGGCCACCGGCCCTCGTGCTTTACGGCGCGTGGATGGTGACGATCGTTCTCGGCTGGGACGTCTTCGTCGCTGTCGTGCTTGGTTCCCGGCGGGCGCTCGCGCGCATGGAACGTGTCCTGCCGTGGCTGACGAAGGCAGCCGGCGGCTTCCTCGTCGTATTCGGGGGCGGCATGATCGGCAGCCTTGCGGTGCGGGGCTTGTCGTCGTTCTGAACGCAGAACACGCGGTGCTGAGCGCAGGACACGCGGTGCTGAACGCAGGACACGCGGTGTTGAGTGCAGGACACGCGGTGTTGAGTGCAGGAGGCCCGGAGGCTAGCCCTAGACGTGCCAGGTGTCGACGTCGGCGAGCCTGACGTAGGCGACGCGGTGGCCGAGCTGCACCTGGGCGTACTTCTCCCCGCGGACGACGACGTGCTGGGACTCGTCGTAGGTCTTCGCGTGGTAGTACTCCGAGTCCAGGACCGGGCCGACGGCGTAGCGCTGGCCCTCGGGGATCGAATACTGCAGCGGTGCGAGCTCCTGCGGCGGCACGTCGTCGGGGTAGGCACTCTCCTCCGGATACGCCCGCCCGTAGACGGGGATCCGCCCCGAACCGGCCTTCGGCGCGGCCACCACGCCGAGCGCCGGCCGTGCGACGCGCGCCGAAGCAGGGTTCTTCAGCCACGCCTTCGTGCCGTTGAACCAGATCGCCGTCCAGTCGCCGTCCGACCCGGCGACCGCGTACACCTGGCCGGTCACGACGCGGCTGCCCCAGTCGGACAGGTGCATCGATTGCGGGGAGCCGTCGGGGTTCAGCGCCGGGTCGCTCAGCAGCGGCGCATCGTCGCGGGGTTCGGTCCGCAGCATGACCATCGCCGAGCCGGTGACGGGGCAGGCGGCGGACGGATCGTCGGCGTCGCAGCCGTGGAACGGTACGTGGTTCGTGTCGAAGTCCGGCAGGATCACCACGAGCCCGGTGTCGGCGCGCCACGTCGGCAGCTCGGCTCCGAGCAGCTCGAAGTAGTGCGCCCAGTCCCAGTACGGGCCCGGATCCCAGTGCATGCCGGCGACGTTGTCCGGGGTGGTGCCCGGCACGTTGTCGTGCCCGATGATGTGCTGGCGGTCCAGCGGGATGCGGAACCGGCGCGCCAGATGCCGCACGAGCTTCGCCGACGCGCGATACATCGCCTCCGTGTACCAGGCGGGCTCGGCGGCGAACCCCTCGTGCTCGATGCCGATCGACTTGGCGTTGAGGTACCAGTTGCCCGCGTGCCACCCGACGTCCTCGGTGCGCACGTGCTGTGCGACGTGGCCGTCGGAGGAGCGGATCGTGTAGTGCCACGACACGTACTCCGGGTCCTGCACCAGGCCGAGTGCGACGTCGTACTCGCATTCGGTGTCGTGGATGACGATGTGCGTGATGCGCTGGCTGCCGGGACGGCGCGCCTGGTCGTGGTTGCCGTAGTGGCCGGGGTCGTCGGAGAGCTGCTCGTACGGCGCGGGGATCCACTCGACGGGCAGGTCGTCGGGGCCCTCCGGTGGCGCGGCGGGGGCGGTGCGCAGGCCGAGGGAGCGCAGCTGGGTGCGGTCGGGGCGCGCGGCGGACCCGGTCAGCCGCACCGTTTCGCCGTCCACGGTGACGCGCTCGGCACCTTCGGCAAGGACGGTGAACACCTCGTCGGCGAAGAAGGCCGCCGTCGCCTCGTCGTCGGCGCCGCTGTAGCGGGCGACCGCGCCGTAGAAGTCGCCGGGTTCGGAGCCGCGGCCCCGGTGCGGCGGTGGTAGTCGGCGAGGATCGCGGCGCCGCCGCGGATGTTCTCCGCAGGGTCGGTGCGCAGTGTCGTTTTGTCGACACCGGTGAGTTCGGCGGCGAGGTCGATGGTCTGCAACCGTGCGGCCGGCTGCCCGTCGGCGGGCGAGGTGGGCCGCAGCGCGGTCCGTGCGGTGTCGCCGCGCGGATCCTCGACGGCGGTGTCGCCGCCCGTGGCCGCGCTGCCGTGGCTGTCGTGGTGGCTGCCGCCCGCCGCGGCCGTGCGCAGGTCGGTGAGGTGCATCGGGCCGTACCCGGCGCCGCTGCTCGGGCGGCCGCCGTGGTCGTCCCAGCGTGACTCGAGGTACGACACGGCCAGCAGTACCCGTTCCGGTACTCCGAACTCGGCAGCGGCCGCGGTGAACGCACGCTGGCGAGCGTTCCTCCCCGCGACGTCTGCCGCGGCGGGCATGGCGGACAGTCCCGCGGTCGTTGCGGCGAGGCCGGCGGTTCCGGCGGCGCGCAGCGCGGTACGTCGAGGGAAGGTGTCCATGCGTTCACTCCTCACCGGCGATGTGGTGTGAGGAAGGTACCGACAGTCCGTGCATCGTGGAACGAACTTTCCTCCGGGACGTATCGCCCGTCCGCATGACACGGCGGTGCCCTTGGGGCAACCGGGGCGCCCGCAAACCGGGGCCCGGACGGCGAACGGCCCCCGACGTGTGGTCGGGGGCCGTCGATACGCGGGGCCGTCAGCAGCAGCTGGCGCAGCACCCGCATCCGTGGCCGGTACACGCACTGCAGCAGTTGCAGCCACCCATTCGGATCACCGTCCCTTGTCCGTGTCGTCCACCGGGAGGCCGTCAACGGTAGGCGGGCCCGCGGGGCGCAGGGCACCGCGCGACGAGTGACGACGTGCCATCACGGGGAGTGCGCGCGCGGCGAAGGCGCCGATCGGGCCGGTTGTGGACCCTGCTTGCGCGGCTAGCACTCCCATGGCTAGAGTGCTAATCGAAACGGCACCACACACGCCCCGGCACCCGCGACGGCGGGGTGGTAGGCGCCGTACCCAATAGGTACCTGCCAACGCTTTCTTAGACCCGTGGAGGTCAACCCGGTGAGCGTGAACATCAAACCGCTCGAGGACAAGATCGTTGTCCAGAGGAGCGAGGCCGAGGAGACGACGGCTTCCGGTCTCGTCATCCCGGACACCGCCAAGGAGAAGCCCCAGGAGGGCAAGGTTCTGGCCGTCGGCCCGGGCCGTGTCGACGACAAGGGCAACCGCGTCCCGGTGGACGTGAACGAGGGCGACGTCGTCATCTACTCCAAGTACGGCGGCACCGAAGTCACGTACAACGGCGAGGAGTACTTGATCCTGTCCGCCCGCGACGTGCTGGCCGTCGTCAACTGACGACCCGCTATGCGTTGACGCCCCGGGCCCCGCTGACGCCGGGGGTCGGGGCGTTTCGCGTGCCCGGAGAGAGGTTCCTCAATGCCTAAGCAGATCAATTTCGACGAGGATTCTCGTCGCGCGCTCGAGCGCGGGGTCGACAAGCTCGCCAACGCCGTCAAGGTGACGCTCGGCCCGCGTGGCCGGCACGTCGTCCTGGACAAGCAGTTCGGCGGCCCGACGGTCACGCTCGACGGCGTGACCGTCGCCCGTGACATCGAGATCGACGAACCGTTCGAGAACCTCGGCGCCCAGCTGGCCAAGAGCGTCGCCACGAAGACGAACGACGTGGCGGGCGACGGCACCACGACGGCGACCGTGCTCGCACAGTCGCTGGTCAAGGTGGGCCTGCGCAACGTGGCCGCCGGTGCGAACCCGGCCGCGCTCGGCGCCGGGATGGAGAAGGCCGCGGACCACGTGGTCGAGTTCCTGAAGAGCAAGGCCACCCCGGTCAAGGGCCGCGACAACATCGCCCAGGTCGGCACGGTCACGTCGCGGGACGCCAACATCGGCGCCCTGCTCGGCGAGGCCGTCGAGAAGATCGGTGAGGACGGTGTGATCACCGTGGAGGAGTCCTCCACGATGGCCACCGAGCTCGACATCACCGAGGGCGTGCAGTTCGACAAGGGCTTCCTGTCGGCGCACTTCGCGACCAACCCGGAGGAGCAGCGGGCGATCCTCGAGAACGCCTACGTGCTGCTGCACCGGGAGAAGATCTCGTCGCTGAACGAGCTGCTCCCGCTGCTGGAGAAGGTCGCCGAGACCAAGAAGCCGCTGCTGATCATCGCCGAGGACGTCGAGGGCGAGGCGCTGTCCACGCTCGTCGTCAACTCGCTGCGCAAGACGATCAGCGCCGTGGCCGTCAAGGCGCCGTTCTTCGGTGACCGCCGCAAGGCGTTCCTGGACGACCTGGCCGTCGTCACCGGCGGCACGGTCATCTCGAGCGAGATCGGCATGAAGCTGTCCGAGTCGGGCATCGACGTGCTGGGCCAGGCCCGTCGCATCGAGATCACCAAGGACGCGACGACCATCGTCGACGGTGCCGGCTCCAAGGATGCCATCGCCGACCGGGTCTCCCAGATCCGCAGCGAGATCGAGGCGACCGACTCCGACTGGGACCGCGAGAAGCTCCAGGAGCGGCTCGCGAAGCTCGGCGGCGGCGTCGCGGTCATCAAGGTCGGTGCGGCCACCGAGACCGAGCTGAACGAGCGCAAGCACCGCATCGAGGACGCCGTGGCCTCCACCAAGGCGGCCGTCGAGGAGGGCATCGTGCCCGGCGGTGGTTCCGCGCTGGCCCACGCGTCGAAGGAGCTCGAGGGCAACCTCGGCCTCACCGGCGACGAGGCCACGGGCGTCAAGATCGTCCGGGAGGCGCTCACCGCTCCGCTGTACTGGATCGCCAGCAACGCGGGCCACGAGGCCGCGGTGCTGGTGTCGAAGGTCAAGGAGCAGGAGTGGGGCCAGGGCCTCAACGCCGCGACCGGCGAGCTCACGGACCTGCTCGCGGCCGGTGTCGTCGACCCGGTCAAGGTGACGCGTTCCGCGGTGGCCAACGCCGCGTCCATCACCCGCCTCGTGCTCACCACGGAGGGCTCCGTGGTCGAGAAGCCCGAGGAGGACGAGGACGAGGACGCCGGCCACGGTCACGGCCACGCGCACTGACGTCACTTCGGCGACGTCTCGCGTAGACACACCCCGGCGGGGCGGCACTCCAACTCGGAGTGCCGCCCCGCTTGTGTTTCCGGCGGTGTCCGCACGGCGGGTGCGGGCCTCGGCGAGCGCCGTGCCAGCGCAGGTCGGCGCGCCCACGCCCGCGGGTGCCGTGTCCACGACGGCGGTGACCACCAGCGTCGTGTCCGCGAACGGCACCGGCTGCACCATGACGCCGTCCGCGGCGGCGTTGTCCGTGATGGTGCCGGCCGCAACCGGTGCTGTCCTCGATGACGCTGGGGGGCGTGGGCACGGGCGTACCGCGTGCTCAGGCGTTGGCGCCGCCGTCGATCAGGATGCCGCTGCCGGTGATGAACCGTCCGCCCTCACCGGCCAGATGCGCCACGGTCGCGGCGACGTCGCCGGGCGTCGCGTACTCGGCGAGTGCCCGTCCGGCCTTCTGGGCCTCGGCACGCGGGCCGCCCGCCGGGTTCATGTCGGTGTCCGTCGAACCCGGGTGCACCGCGACGGCCGAGATACCGCGCGGGCCCAGGTCGCGGGCGAGGCCGCGGGTGAGCCCGTCGAGTGCCGACTTGCTCGCCGAGTAGAGGCTGAGTCCGGGACCGGGCACGCGGCTTGCGAGGCCGCTGCCGATGTTGATCACCCGGCCGCCGTCGGGGAGGTGCCGGGCTGCGGCTTGGGTGGCCACCAGCACGGCGCGGACGTGGATCGCCAGAGTCCGGTCGATCTCCGCCACGGTGAGCTCGTCGATCGTCGCGGTCGGGAAGACGCCCGCGTTGTTGACGAGGATGTCCACGCCGCCGAGAGTCTCGGCCGTGCGGTGGACCGAGTCCGCCACCGCGTCGGCGTCGGTGCTGTCGGCGCGGATCGCCAGCGCCTTCCGGCCGTGCGACTCGATCCGCGCTGCGACCTCGCCTGCCTGCTGCTCCGCCGAGGTGTAGGTGAACGCCACGTCGGCACCGTCGGCGGCGAGCCTGGTGGCGATCGCCGCACCGATACCCCTGCTGCCGCCGCTGACGAGTGCGACCTTGCCTGCCAGTGTCATGCACGAGCTCCATTTCTGTGTCGATCGATATACAAATAGGGCGCGTAGGATGACTGGGTCAAGCTTTTTTGTGTCGATCCATACAGAAAGAGGGCTATGTCACCCCGAGGTCGCCCGAGGGCGTTCGACCGGGACGCCGCGCTCGACACCGCGATGCGCGTGTTCTGGGAGTACGGCTACGAGGCCACGTCGGTGTCCGACCTCACCGCGGCGATGGGGATCGGATCCCCCAGCCTGTATGCCGCTTTCGGTGGCAAGGAGGCGTTGTTCCGGGAGGCCGTGGAGCACTACGTGCGCCACTACGGCTGGCAGGCGGTGAACGAGCTCGACCGGGAACCGGCCGTATGGCGCGCCGTCGAGGCGATGCTCCTGGCGAACGTCGGGCTCTACACCGATCCGGCGCTGCCTCGCGGGTGCATGATCGTGGACGCGGCGACGAACTGTGCCCCCGGCAACGACGCCGTGCGGGAGTTCCTCGCGGGGCAGCGGCGTGCGACCCGGGAGCGGATCGCCGCGCGCCTCCGGCGGGCGGTCACGGAGGGTGAACTTCCTGCCGATGTCGACCTCGACGCGCTCGTGGGCTTCTGCGAGACCGTCCGGAACGGGCTGTCGAATCTGGCGCGGGATGGCCGTTCGGCGGACGAGTTGCGATCGATTGTCGACATCGCGATGAACGCCTGGCCCGATCGGCGAGATCGCTCGCGGGAAAGATAGTTTGGCGAATAGTTTGCGAGAAAGACAGTTCGGCGAAAAGAAAGGGGCGCCCGGCCGGGCGCCCCTTTCTTCATCCCCCTCCGAAAAGAGGTTCACATTACGACGGTCAGCGAGCGTTGTTCGTTACGGATGATGTGCTCCCGTTCGCTTTCCGACAGACCGCCCCACACGCCGTAGGGTTCGTGGACCGCGAGGGCGTGCTCCCGGCACAGCTCCAGCACCGGACACGCTCGGCACACCGCCTTTGCTCTGGCCTCCCGTCGCGCCCTTGCCGGGCCCCGCTCCCCGTCGGGGTGGAAGAATGAGCCGCTGTCCATGCCCCGGCACGATCCTTCGAGCTGCCAGTCCCAGATATCGGCATTCGGGCCGGGAAGCCTGCGGATATCCGCCATCGGTGTCCCCTCGTCGAATCCGGTTCCACGTAACCGGATCAGCTACGACTACTCCATTCGGTGCAACGAGGTGCACGTTAGAAGTGTGGCAAAAGTTGTTCAAGTGATTGACAAGAGGATTCATTCGTTAGGCATCCCCCGCAGGTGTGATAGCAGACACAGTGTTGGTTTTTCGTCGGGGTTCCTCGTTCGCCCGGCGGCCCGTGGCCGGCCTGTGGCACGGAGCGTGTTCGGCGGCAGGATGAGGCGGTGACTCTCGAGAACCACCTTCGCCGGATCGCGTTTGGCGACCCGGGTGAGTCGACCGCCACACCGGATCATCGGATCGCCGGTACGGCTTCCGGCGCTCGCACCGACCGTGAGTGCTGGCTGGCCGCTGTCGTGCTCGGCGCGCGCGGCCGGTATGCCGCCGCGACGACGCTGTTGCGCCGCCTGCGGCACAGCCGGGACGTCGTGATCGCCTCTCTCGCCGCGAGCACGATCGCTTCGCACCGCCGTCAGCTCGGCGGGCACGCCGCGGCCCTGCCCGCCGACGGTGCGGCACTCGCCGCCGTGGCGGGCCTGCCCCTCGTGCCCGCGGCCGGGGAATCCGTTGCGGGAGTAGACGCGGACTCCGCGGACCGGAACGCCGCTGACGGGGACGCTACGGGCCGGAATACTGCGGGCCGGAAGGCAGCGGGCCGGAAGGCCGCGGGCCGGACTGCGGGCCGGAACGCCGTGGCCGGACAGGGCCCCGCGACCGGGACCGACGCCGTGGGGATCGCGGCCGACGCGGACGGTGTCGACGTCGCCGGCGCGTGGGCCGACGCCCTGCTCGGGCTGGCCGCCGACCAGCTCGCGCTCGGCAGGCCCGCGCTGGCACGCCGTCTCGTGGGAGAGGTCACGGCCGGACTCGACGCGGCCTTCGGGAACGGTGGCGGCAGCGTGCGCTCACGGGTGCGCGCGGCGTGGGTCGGGGCCGAAGCGGCGCTCGCCGGTGGCGACCCGGCGACGGCGGTCGCCTCGGCCGAGGCCGCGTTGCACCTCCTCCGCTCCGGATCCCGCGCGACACCGGTGCGGCATCGGGCCAAGACGGAACTCGTGCTCGCCGCGGCACTGTTGGCGGCGGGGTCCGACCCGGCCCGGGCCGCGGAACTGGTGGCCTCGGCGCTCACGGTGATCGACGCCCACGGGTTCGTGTCGTTGTCGTGGCCGGCCCGGCTGCTCGCCGCCGAGACCGATCCGGCGGGCGCCGACGAGCATCGCCGCCGTGCCACGCGTGAGGTACACGCACTGTTACCGAGGGTCGATCCCGAACTGCGCAGACTCGCGGTGGAGTCGCCGTGGGTCCCGGCGTGAGCCCGCGACCTGCCGTTCCGGCATCCGGGTCAGAGAAATTTCAAAAAAGCCACCAGATCGTGTCAAGGTCCGGCCTAAAGCGTCCGATAGTGGGGGTAGTACGTCACCCGGCTGCAGGAAGGAACCCCCGTGACTACGGTCTTGATCTGCGACGACCGACGCAGTGTCCGCGAAGGCCTCACCCGCGTGATGTCCGCTGTGCCTGGCGTCAGCCGCATCGACTGCGTAGCGCACGGTGACGAGTTGCTGGCCCGGTACTCCCGGCAGCCGGTCGATGTCGTGCTCGTGGGCACGCAGCGCGCCGTGCCCACCGGAGTGGAGGCCACGCGTCGTCTCGTGTCGGCGAACCCGCAGGCGAACGTGATCGTCTTCGGCGCCCCGGACGACGCGGGCAGCATTGCAGCGGCCATCGCGGGCGGCGCCCGCGGCTACCTGCGCTGGGACGCCTCGCGCCCCGAGCTCGTCGCCGCCCTTGCGCACACGCTCGCCAGCACGTCCGTGCCTGCTCAGCGGCAGCCCGCCGACCCGGGCGTGCAGCTCACCGAACGCGAGCTGCAGGTGCTGCGCGGCATGGCCCAGGGCAAGAGCAACGGCCAGATCGGCCGTGAGCTGTACCTGTCCGAGGACACCGTGAAGACACACGCGCGCCGGCTGTTCCGCAAGCTCGGCGTGCGCGACCGGGCGCAGGCCGTCGCGCACGGCTTCCGTCGTGGCCTCGTGGCCTGACACGTGGCCTGATCCGACTCTGCACCACAGGCACTTGCTGCCGCAGTAACCCGCTGCCCGGGGACGACGCCGACGGGGCGTGGCATGGCGACATGCCACGCCCCGTCGTGTGCGTGTAGCCGGTACCGTGGCCGACGGCGATGCTGTGAGCGCTGCTGCATCGCCCACACGGCCGCCCGTCACGACGGACGCAGTGTGTTCGCGTGAGACGTGGAACGTCCCGGCGGTAGCCCGTTCGTGGGCCATGTCACCTGCTCGAGCGACCACCGGGAACTCACGCGGAACTCAAGGAGTGGCCGGGTACTGTGGTCACGTCACCGGCGTGAGGGACCGCTAAGCCCGCGCGCCGCTTTTCATGCACACCGAGACGTAACACCGGGATCGTTGTCTGCGATGGCCACTGTGGGGGATGGACTGGACGAGTCGGTCGCCGCCGCTGTTGAGGGAGATCAACAAGCGGTCGAGCGACTGCTCGCTTCGATCCGCCCCCTTGTGGTGCGGTACTGCCGCGCCCGTGTTGGCAGGCAGGAGCGTTCGTACGCTTCGGCAGACGACGTGGCTCAGGAGGTGTGTCTCGCGGTGCTTACCGCTCTGCCCTCCTACCGCGACCAGGGACGACCCTTCCTGGCGTTCGTCTACGGCATCGCCGCCCACAAGGTGGCCGACGCACACCGCGCGGCCCACCGCAACAAGGCGGAGCCGGTCGCCGAAGTGCCGGACGAGATGGAGCGTGACGTCGGCCCCGAACAGTTCGCCATCCAGGGTGAACTGAACGAGCGCATGACGAAACTGCTGCAGGTCCTGCCGGAGAAACAACGCGAGATCGTGGTGTTGCGTGTGGTCGTCGGACTGTCCGCGGAGGAGACCGCGGAGGCCGTGGGCTCGACCCCCGGCGCGGTCCGGGTCGCTCAGCACCGTGCTCTCGCGCGGCTGCGCAAGGTGCTGGCCGCTGAGGAGGTGGTCTGAGTGACGGAACACACCGGTCCTGCCGGTTCGGCCGACGAGCCGGAACGCGACGCCGCCGACGCCGGAGCGGTCGAGTACGCCGAGACCAACATCGCCGGCACCGCTGCCGACCCGGCCGCGGCCGGCGACACCGCTGCGGCCGGCGACACCGCTGCGGCCGGCGACACCGCTGCGGCCGGCGACACCGCCGGTGGCGCGGACGACGCGGCGTCCGACCCGGCGACGGACGAGGCCGCGACGGACCAGGACGCTGCAGACGACTCCGAAGCCGGAACCGACGCTGCCGGAACCGACGAAGCCGGAACCGACGCTGCCGGCGCCGATGCGGCCGAGGCCGAGGGCGCTGAGGCTGATGGCGCCGAGACAGGCGACACCGAGACGACCGACGTCGAGGCAAGCGACGCCGAGACGGGCGACACCGAGGCAAGCGACACCGAGGCAAGCGACGCCGCCGACGGTGACGACCTCGCCGGGGTGGTCACCATCACGCCCGCGTGGGCGGCCGAGCCCGCCGACACCCAGCTCACCGACACCGGGGACTTCGAGGCAGGGGACTCAGAGACCGGGGAGCCGGTGAACGGCACCGACGGTGCCGAACTCGCCACGGCCGCCGCGGACCTGACGGCTGTGCAGGCCGACGACGCGCTGCTCGACGCGCTCGGCGGGCCCGACGCGAAGGTCGCCGACGAAATGGGCGACGCCGAGCTGGGCGCACTGCTGCTCGCGTGGCGAAGGGACATCGACAGTGAACGCATCCCCGAGCTGATCGACGCCGACACCGCCGCCACGGAGATCAGGACCGCCTCGCTGGCGAAGCGGCACGCGGGCCGCGGCCACAAGCGGCGGTTCATGGTACCGGTCGCGGCGGCCGCCGCGGTGCTGGCCATCGGGTTCACGGGCACGGCTCTCGCCGCACGTGACGCCCAGCCCGGCGACACCCTGTGGGGCCTGAGCAAGGTGCTCTACACCGACCACGCCCGATCGGTCGAGGCGGCCGCGTCGGTGCGCTCGTCGATGGACGATGCGCGGCTCGCGCTCGCTTCGGACCGGTACGACGAGGCCCGCTCCGCGCTTTCCCAGGCCGAGCAGGACCTGAAGAACGTCACCGCCACCGAGGAGGCCGCGCAGCTCAAGGCGCGGCACATGCAGCTGATGCAACGGCTGCAGGGGCACCCGGACGAGGGTGAACGGCCTGTGCCGGAATCGTCGACCGACGGTTCGTCGTCGAGTTCGACCTCGCGGGACCCCTCGTCGCCGGACTCGTCGTCGCCGACCGGGTCCCACCCGCAGCCCGGGCCGGACGACCCGACCGACACCACGCCGACGGACCCGGACGACTCGACGACCAGTGAGCCGGACGACACCACCTCGAGCACCCCGAGCTCGGAGACTCCGCCTCCGTCCACGGAGACGAGCGACGAGCCGGATCGCTCGTCGGGCGGCAGCGACAGCGGGTCATACGTGTCGCCCGCCCTGTCCGGCAGCTCCAACTGAGACGACTGCTTCAACTGAAACGACTGCGACACCGGAACGCCCCGAGGTCCACAACGTGACCTCGGGGGCGTTTTCGTGTTCCGGCCGTGTTCGTCCCGATCGTGGCCGTTCCGGCCGGTGCCCTGTTCCACCCGCGCCCGCGGTCATCCGCGCTCGAGGCCGGTAGTGAGCACCCGGTCGCGGTGATGTGGCCGCAGCCATCCGGCCGCGGTGATGTGGTCGCGGTGCCCCGGACCACCGCCGACCGCGAGAGGTACGAGTCGCCGACCGCACGTGTCCGGGATCGTCCACTCGTGTTCGCTACACGCGAACAGGTGTGAGAAGCGTCGCGGGCGCACCCGGGTTCGGGCCGGTCTGGCTCGCTTCGTCGCGGCGTACCGCGGAGTCGCGCCGCACCCGGTGGCCGTCCCGTCGCAGGTCAGTGGACGGTCGGCAGGCGGGAGCGGCGGCTCAGTAGGCGCTCTCCGTCGTGGTGATGCCGTCGGCGAAGCCGCGGCAGTAGTCCCACGTCACATAGTCGGCGGGGTCCGGATCGAACGCCGGCTCGTGGGGACGCATGCGGCCGTCGGCGAGCAGCTGCTCGAGACTGGCGCGGAGCAGATGCCAGTCGTGGTAGTGCGGCAGGTCGCACTCACCGCAGTCCACCACGATTCCGCGCACCCCGCGCGGCTCGAGAAGTGCCTGGTAAACGGCCAGGTCGGCGAGGTCCGAGAGGAGTTCGGTGCGCTCCTCCTCGGAGATCGGCTCACCGGACTGCTCGTCGAGTTCGGCGATCTCCTTTGCCGGGTCGTCGGGGTCGTCGGCGAATGGGTCTGGGGGCAACACGTCGTGCGGCACGGGCTGCACGGTACCGGGAAGGTACCCCCATCCGTCCAGCTACCATCGATTACGAGGCGTTTCGCCCCGTGCAGCCACCCGCATCCCCCATGCATCGAGGAAGGTCCGCCGCCCTATGCCGAGCGAGTTCACCGACTCCGACTCCAGTGCCGCCGTGCCCGGTGGTGCAGATGACGCCGCCGTGATGGCGGACAAGTTCGCGCTTCTCGGGCTGACCTTCGACGACGTGCTGTTGTTGCCCGCCGAGTCGGACATCGTGCCGAGCTCCGTCGACACGTCGACCCGCGTGTCCCGCAACGTGTCGCTGCGCATCCCGCTGCTGTCGGCGGCGATGGACACCGTCACCGAGGCGCGGATGGCCATCGCGATGGCACGCCAGGGCGGTATGGGCGTGCTGCAGCGCAACCTGCCGATCGACGAGCAGGCGCAGGCCGTCGAGATCGTCAAGCGCTCCGAGGCGGGCATGGTGACCGATCCGGTGACGTGCTCGCCCGACGACACGCTCGCCGAGGTCGACGCGCTGTGCGCCCGGTTCCGCATCTCCGGTGTGCCCGTCACCGACGCGTCCGGCCAGCTCGTGGGCATCATCACCAACCGCGACATGCGGTTCGAGCTGGACCACTCCAAGCAGGTGCGCGAGGTCATGACGCCCGCACCGCTGGTGACCGCCCAGGTCGGCGTCACCGCGGAGGCGGCGCTCGGCCTGCTGCGTAAGCACAAGATCGAGAAGCTGCCGATCGTCGACGGCGCGGGCAAGCTGCGCGGGCTGATCACGGTGAAGGACTTCGTCAAGACCGAGCAGTACCCGGACGCCAGCAAGGACGACGACGGGCGGCTGATCGTCGGCGCCGCGGTCGGCGTCGGTGCCGACGGGCACCAGCGCGCGATGGCGCTCGCCGACGCGGGCGTCGACGTGCTCGTCGTGGACACCGCGCACGGCCACTCGAGGGGCGTGGTCGACACGGTGGCGACGTTGAAGAAGGAGCTCGGCGACGCGGTCGACGTGGTCGGCGGCAACGTCGCCACGCGCGCGGGTGCGCAGGCGCTCGTCGACGCGGGCGTGGACGGCGTGAAGGTCGGCGTCGGCCCCGGCTCGATCTGCACCACCCGGGTCGTCGCCGGCGTGGGCATGCCGCAGATCTCGGCGATCCACGAGGCCGACAAGGCGTGCCGGCCCGCGGGCGTGCCGGTGATCGGCGACGGCGGCATCCAGTACTCGGGTGACATCTCGAAGGCCATCGCGTCCGGGGCGTCGGCCGTGATGCTGGGCAGCCTGCTCGCGGGCACCGCCGAGGCGCCCGGTGAGGTCGTGCTCGTCGGCGGCAAACAGTTCAAGACCTACCGCGGCATGGGTTCGCTCGGCGCGATGAGCTCGCGCGGCGGTGCGCGGTCGTACTCGAAGGACCGCTACGCCCAGGACGACGTGCTGTCCGAGGACAAGCTGGTGCCCGAGGGCATCGAAGGGCGCATCCCGTTCCGCGGGCCGTTGTCCGGCGTCGTCCACCAGCTCGTGGGCGGGCTGCGATCCGGCATGGGCTATGCGGGAGCGCAGACGATCCCTGCGATGCAGCGGGCGCAGCTGGTGCGGATCACCGCGGCCGGGCTCAAGGAGAGCCACCCGCACGATGTGACGATGACCGTGGAATCGCCGAACTACACGACGCGCTGACGCGCCGACGAAACCACGGCTGAGCCGCCGCATCCGCACGTTCCCGCCCGACAGCGGGGAACGTCGCAGATGCGGCGGAATCCGGGAAGCGAGAGAGGACTACACGTGCGGGATCTGGTCGAGATCGGCATGGGACGGACCGCCCGGCGGTCGTACGACTTCGACGACATCGACATCGTGCCGTCGCGGCGGACGCGGTCGTCGAAGGTGGTGTCGACCGGCTGGCAGATCGACGCCTACCGGTTCGACCTGCCGCTCGTGACGCACCCCACGGATGCGGTGGTCTCGCCGCACACGGCCATCGAGATCGGCAGGCTCGGCGGACTCGCCGCGCTGAACGCCGAGGGCCTGTGGGCGCGGCACGCCGACGCCGACAGCGCGCTCGCCAGGGTCGCCGAGGCCGCGAAGGACGGTGCGGCCCCGTCCGAGGTGGTGCAGCGGCTGCAGGAACTGCACTCCGCCCCCGTCCGGCACGACCTGATCACCGAAGCGGTGCGCACCGTGCGGGACTCGGGCGTCACCGTGGCTGCCCGGGTGAGCCCCCAGCACGCCGCCGAGCTCACTCCGCACCTGCTGTCCGCGGGCGTGGAGATCCTCATCGTGCAGGGCACGATCGTGTCGGCCGAGCACGTGGGGGAGGACAACGGGGAGAGCGACACCGACCCGCTGAACCTCAAGGACTTCATCGCCGACCTCGACGTGCCCGTCGTCGCCGGTGGCGTCAGCGACTACCGCACGGCGATGCACCTGATGCGCACCGGCGCGGCGGGCGTCATCGTCGGCCACGGCGCTGCGCCCGGCATCACCAGCACGGACCAGGTGCTCGGCATCGGCGTCCCGATGGCCACCGCGTTGATCGACGCCGCGGCCGCGCGCCGCGACTACCTGGACGAGACCGGCGGCCGTTACGTCCACGTGCTCGCCGACGGCGGGGTCCGCCACTCGGGCGACATCGCCAAGGCCGTCGCGTGCGGAGCGGACGCCGTCATGCTCGGTGCGCCACTGGCCGCGGCGAGCGAGGCACCGGGCCGCGGGCTGTACTGGACGTCGGCAGCGGCGCACCCGTCGCTGCCGCGGTCGCGGGTGGCCCCGGCCGGCTCCGTCGAGCACACCGGGGTGGACCTGCGCACGCTGCTGCACGGGCCGTCGCAGGACCCGAGCGGCACGGTGAACCTGTTCGGCGCGCTCCGGCGGGCACTGGCCAAGACGGGCTACTCCGACCTCAAGGAGTTCCAGCGCGTCGGGCTGACCGTCCGTCACTGAGCGAGCCACCGGTCGGCCGGCGCCCCCAAGGGCACCTTGGGGGCATAGCTCGAGTACTGCCGCGCGGAGCGCGTCCGTCTGGGTGGAGACGGGAGGCGGCCGGGAGTCCCGAATGTTCCCCTCGTTACCGGACCGCCGACTCGGTGCTGTCGCGTCGGAACGGAGGGAGATTCGTGGTGCCCCGCCTCTCGTCGCCGCCTCATCGGTCACGCTCCGCACGGCTGTCCCCGATACGCGCGACCACAGTGCCCTTGGGGCATGCGCACTCTCGCTGCCTCGGCGGCATCGTGTTCACAGAACGTCACGCGATGTGACGATGCGAATTGACCCGGCGGTAACTTACCTCTGGTCAGAAGTTGCCCGGCTGGTTACAGTTTTTGTGTGACTTCGCGTAACACCATCGCTGGGGATGGCAGGACTGACCTCGACTACGACGTACTGGTCGTCGGCTCCGGGTTCGGCGGCAGCGTCGCGGCGCTGCGGCTGACCGAGAAGGGCTACCGCGTCGGCGTCATCGAAGCGGGTAAGCGGTTCACCGACGAGGATTTCGCCAAGACGTCGTGGGATCTGCGCAACTACCTGTGGGCTCCGCAGCTCGGGTGTTACGGCATCCAGCGGGTTCACCTGCTGCGCGACTGCATGATCCTCGCCGGGTCGGGGGTCGGCGGTGGGTCGCTGGTGTACGCGAACACCCTGTACCGGCCGCTCGCGCCGTTCTACCGGGATCCGCAGTGGTCGCACATCACCGACTGGGAGTCCGAGCTCGCGCCGTTCTACGACCAGGCCAGCCGCATGCTCGGCGTGAACGTCAACCCGACGGTCACCCCGTCCGACGAGGTCATGCAGAAGGTGGCCGCGGATCTGGGCGTCTCCGATACGTATCACGCGACACCGGTGGGCGTGTACTTCGGCGAACCGGGCGAGGACGTCGCCGACCCGTACTTCGGCGGTGCCGGCCCGGCGCGCACGGGCTGCACCGAATGCGGGTCCTGCATGACCGGCTGCCGCGTGGGCGCCAAGAACACGCTGGTCAAGAACTACCTGTACCTGGCCGAACAGGGCGGGGCGCATGTCGTGCCGATGACGACGGTCACGGCCGTGCGGCCCCGTGGAAATGGGGGCACCCCCGCCAATGAGGGCGTAGCCGGCGGGGGAGGGGCGTTCGAGGTCGACCTGCGCAAGACGGGCACGACGTCGAAGAAGTTCACCACGACCGTCACGGCGGGCCACGTCGTCATGGCTGCGGGCACGTGGGGTACGCAGAAGCTGCTGCACGCGATGCGCGACAACGGCACGTTGCCGCGGCTGTCGAACCGGTTCGGCGAGCTGACGCGCACCAACTCCGAGGCGATCCTCGGCGCCGCACGCACCGACGTCGATCCGGAGCGGGACTACAGCCGGGGCGTCGCGATCACGTCGTCGATCCACCCCGACGAGGACACCCACGTCGAGCCGGTGCGCTACGGCAAGGGCAGCAACGCGATGAGCCTGCTGCAGACGATCGCCACCGACGGCAGCCTCGCCGAGCCGCGGTGGAAGCAGCTGGCCAAGTACATGATCAAGCACCCGCTCAAGAGCATGAAGATGCTCAACGGCTACAAGTGGAGCGAGCGGACGGTGATCCTGCTCGTCATGCAGAGCCTCGACAACTCGATCACGACGTTCACCAAGCGGGGTCTGTTCGGGCGGCGCAGGTACACCTCGAAGCAGGGGCACGGCCGGCCGAACCCGACGTTCATCCCGGCCGGGTACGAGGCCACGCAGCGCACGGCGGAACACATCGACGGTGTCGCGGGCGGCACGTGGGGCGAGATCTTCGACATCCCGCTGACCGCCCACTTCATCGGCGGTGCCCCGATCGGCACGAACGCCGAGGAAGGCGTCATCGACCCGTACCACCGGGTTTTCGGCTATCCGAACCTGCACGTCGTGGACGGCTCGGCGATCACGGCCAACCTGGGCGTGAACCCGTCGCTGACGATCACGGCACAGGCGGAGCGGGCGTTCTCGTTCTGGCCGAACGCCGGCGAGGCGGATCCGCGCCCGCCGCAGGGCGAGCCGTACCGGCGGATCGACCCGGTCGCTCCTCGTCGCCCGGCCGTTCCCGCCGAAGCCCCCGGTGCCCTCCGCCTCCCGATCACCCCGGCGTAGCCCCCGCCGGCCGCGTGTCCTGCACCCAGGCACGCGTGTCCTGCACCTGTGACGCCGTGTTGCGCCCTCGGGGCCCCGGGGAGCGCCCTCGGGGGCCCCGGGGAGCGCAACACGGGTCCCGGGACCGCAACACGGGCACGCGGGGTGGCGTCAGGTCAGGGTCGTCAGCTGGGGCGTGGTGATCGCGTGCATGGTGATGCGGACCGTGGCCGGGTCGTAGTCGGGAACGTCGCCGACGACCACGCGTGCGGCGTCCAGCTGGGCCTGCGCACGCATCGCGAGTGCGGTGTCGCCGGTGAACAGTCCCACCGCCGGTGCGGCCGCTCCAGGTGCGGAGACCGCGGCGAGTGCCTCCTCGGGCTCGTCGGCGACCGTCACGGCCAACACCGGCCCGCCCGCCGGTTCGTTCTCGGTACCGGTGACCAGCGTCGGTTCTCCCGAGGTGCCGCCCGCCAGCACGGTCGCGCCTGCGGCCACGGTGTCGGTCAGCCATGCTGCGGTCTGCTCGGTCACGTCGGCGGGCAGCGGGCTCACCGAGACGGACGTGTCGTAGGCGTTGCCGGTGGGCTGGGCTTCGACGGCCGACGTCAGTGCAGGCAGCAGTGCGTCGGCGACCGCCGAGGACACGACGGCCCGTCGCACCGCCTCCGGTCGCATCCCGCCCTGTCGGGTGGCGGCGACGGCGATGCGCTCGGCGATCTCGGCATGGTCGGCGGTGCCGGCGAGGTCGGTCACGACCACGGCCGCGCCCCGCGGCGGAGCGGCTGTCTCCAACCGGACCAGGTCGCCGTCCGCCGGCTCGGCGCCGGGGAGGATCGAGAATGCCCCCTCCGGCATGCCGACCTCGCCCAGCGCCTCGCCGAGTGCCAATGCCGACAGCGGCGTCGCCGTGCCCGCCGCGACGACCACCGGTGAGCCGACCGCGAACGCGGCCGCCACGGCGTGGGCCGCGCTGCGCAACGGCGCCTCCGGTGACACGACGCCGAGCACCGGTCCGCGCGGAATCTCGCGGATCAATGTCGTCACCCCGCCGTTGCTGCTCACCCTGCCGTCGCGGGGCAATGGATGCCGCGCCGCGTACTGCAGCACCGCGACGGCGTCGTGCACCTCCTGCTGTGCCCAGCGCAGCGGAATGCCGCTCTCCGCGGTGATCAGTTCCGACAGCTCTTCGTGGCGGGCTTCGAGTTCACCCGCGGCGATCTGCAGTGCACCCGTGCGCAGCTCCTCGTCGTCGATGCGGCCGAGTTGCACCGCCGCGGCGACGGCGCGTGCGATCTGCTCCGGCGAGGGCGTGGCGACGGTGGCCACCTCGGTGTCGTCGGCGGGGTGCGTGACGGGTGTCGTGTCCGGGCTTTGCTCCGCGCGCCCGGCGATCCAGGCCTCGCGCGGACGAGGGGTGTACGCCTCGTCGTGGTCGTCGGCATCGGGATCGAAGTCGAAATCCGGCGAGCCTGCTGTGTTCATGGCCGCACCCTATGTGTGCCCGCTCACCCACGCCGAACGCCCGCCGTGCCACCCGGGCGAAGCTGCCCACCTGGCGGCAACGGTCGTCGGCTCACCTGCGACGATGGAAGCCAGCCGAATGTCGCAGCGAGGAGGTCCTGCTCGTGCCCGAGAACACGTCCGCCGGTCCGGCCGCCGCCACCGAGGGCCCGGTCCTCGTCGTGGACTACGGGGCGCAGTACGCCCAGCTCATCGCACGCCGGGTGCGGGAGGCGCAGGTGTACTCGGAGGTCGTGCCGCACACGGCGACAGCGGCGGAGATGCTCGACCGCAATCCGTCGGCGATCATCCTGTCCGGCGGCCCGTCGAGCGTGTACGCCGGCGATGCGCCGAGTATCGATCCGGCGCTGTTCGACGCGGGCGTGCCGGTGTTCGGCATCTGCTACGGCTTCCAGGTGATGGCGCAGGCGCTGGGCGGCACGGTCGAGCACACGGGCACGCGCGAGTTCGGCCGCACCGAGGTCGACGTCTCCGGTGGGCGGCTGCACGAGGAACTGCCTGCGCGGCATCCGGTGTGGATGAGTCACGGTGACTGTGTGACGAAGGCGCCCGAGGGCTTCGAGGTTACGGCCAGCAGCGAGGGTGCGCCGGTGGCCGGGTTCGAGAACGTCGGCCGCGGCTTCGCGGGGGTGCAGTACCACCCGGAGGTGGCGCATTCGCCGCACGGCCAGGAGGTGCTGCGTCGGTTCCTGCACGAGATCGCCCGCATTCGTCCACAGTGGACCACATCGTCCATTGTGGATGACCAGGTTGCGCGGATCCGGGCCGAGATCGGTGACGACGGGCACGCGATCTGCGCCCTGTCCGGCGGTGTCGACTCGGCCGTCGCGGGCGCGCTGGTGCAGCGCGCGATCGGGGACCGGCTCACGTGTGTGTTCGTCGACCACGGCCTGCTGCGGTCGGGCGAACGCACGCAGGTGGAACGCGACTTCGTCGCCGCGACGGGCGTCAACCTCGTGACCGTCGACGCGCGTGACCAGTTCCTCACCGCGCTCGCCGGAGTCAGCGACCCGGAGGAGAAGCGCAAGATCATCGGGCGCGAGTTCATCCGCGTCTTCGAACGTGCCGCGCGTGACCTGAAGGAGAAGGGCGACGCCGAGTACCTCGTCCAGGGCACGCTGTATCCGGACGTCGTCGAATCCGGCGGCGGCACCGGTGCGTCGAACATCAAGAGCCACCACAACGTCGGCGGCCTGCCCGAAGACCTGCAGTTCACGCTCGTCGAACCGCTGCGGCTGCTGTTCAAGGACGAGGTGCGCCGCGTCGGCCTCGAGCTCGGCCTGCCGGAGACGATCGTGCAGCGCCAGCCGTTCCCCGGGCCGGGACTGGGGATCCGCATCATCGGCGAGGTCACCGGCGACCGGTTGGACACGCTGCGTGCCGCCGACGCCATCGCGCGCGAAGAACTGTCGGCCGCCGGACTGGACCGCGACATCTGGCAGTGCCCCGTGGTGCTGCTGGCCGACGTGCGCAGCGTCGGCGTACAGGGCGACGGCCGCACCTACGGCCACCCCGTCGTGCTGCGTCCCGTTTCCAGCGAAGACGCCATGACAGCCGATTGGACTCGGCTACCCTACGACGTGCTCGAGCGCATCTCGACGCGCATCACCAACGAGGTCGCCGAGGTCAACAGGGTCGTGCTGGACGTGACGAGCAAGCCGCCGGGCACGATCGAATGGGAATGACGCGCGAAACGAACCGGGGGTAGCGGACGTGTGGATCGCAGGCGCGATTCTGATCGTGGCGGGTGTCGCCGCCTTCTTCTTCATGCAGCACACCAAACGCGAGCTGCACGCGATGATCGGCACGGAGACGCTGTCGATCCCGGACCTCGAAGCGGAACGCAAGGTCTCCGACGAGCTCGGTGCGAAGGGGTCGTTCCGCAAGGTCGCCGAGGTCGTCGGTGCGGCGCATCCGCGGCCGGAGGGCGTGCTGACGGCGGAACTGTCGAAGCAGGAATGCGTCTGGTATCGCTACACCGTCGAGCGCGAGTACGAGCACGTCGAATACCGCGACGGCGACCGCCGCACGCGCAGGCGTACCGAGAAGATGACCGACCACTCGTCCAACGCGGGCTTCGCCGTGCTCGACGAGGCGGGCCGCACCATCGGTGTCGACCCGAGCGGCGAACGCCCCGACAGCCCCGAACAGGTCGTCGACCGGTTCGAACCGGCCGAAGGCGGCCGCGACAGCTTCGAACTGTTCGGCATCCGGTTGCCCAGTTTCGGCGGCGGCAACCGGACGATCGGCTACAAGTACAAGGAGTGGATCGTCCGCCCGGGGCGCCGCTTGTACGTCCTCGGTGAGGTGCACGACAAGATCGGCCCGCTGGTCATCGGCAAGCCGTCCGACGGCGGGCACTTCATCGTCTCGACCCGATCCGAGGGCGAACTGCGCAAGTCCCGCGAGACGCAGCACAAGCTGCTGGCGCTCGGCACGGTCGCCGGTGTCGTCATCGGCATCGGGTTGATCGTCGCGCAGATCGTCACCTAGGAACCGCCGAGTCGGCGATCCGTTCACGCCGTGGCAGGTCGGAGATGTTTCCGGCCGGCCACGGCGTTTTTCGCGTTGGCGGGCCCTTCGGGTCCTGTGGTTCGGCGGCGGTGTAGCCGGGAACCGGGGTAGTAGTCGAGAACCGGGGTAGCCGGAATCGATGTAGCCGGGTCCAGGACCGCCGGAATCGGTGCCGCGGAGAACCGGGGCAGTCGGCACCGACGCCGCCGGAACCGGTGCGGCTGGAACCGGTGTGGCTGGAGCCGGTGCGGCTGGAAACCCGATGGTGGCCGGAAATCGGCGGCATGCAGGGCCGGCGTCCGGCGGCGGCGGGAAGCGGGAGAGCCGAGAAAGGCGGGTTTCCCCGCCATGTTCACGGTATAGCGCATCCCTGGGCTTGCGGCAATCCCCGGTGTGCGGCGCAGACTTGCGTCTCGTCGAATCCGGCCGGGAATCCGATTTCCGGCAATTGTTCAGGGGGACTTCCATGTACGACGTGATCGTCGTCGGCGGTGGGCCGACCGCGGCGATGCTGGCCGCCGAACTGCGCCTGCACGAGGTGTCGGTGCTGGTGTTGGAACGGGCCCCGGAGCCGTCGCCGGTGGTGCGATCACTCGGGCTCCATGTGCGCAGCATCGAGGTGCTGGATCAGCGCGGGCTCTTGGAGCCGTTGCTCGAGCGTGGCAGGCGGAGTCCGCTGGGTGGTCAGTTCGCGGCGATCCCCGGGCCGGTGCCCGACATCGACACGACGCATCCCTACATCCTCGGAGTGCCGCAACCCGTCGTCGACCTGCTGCTCGAACGGCACGCCGCAGCGGCGGGTGCGGAGATCCGCCGCGGCCACGAGGTGACCGGCCTCGCGCAGGATGCGGGCGGCGTGACGGTGGAGCTGGCCGACGGGACGACCGAGCGCGGCCGCTACGCCGTCGGCTGCGACGGGGGCCGCAGCACCGTGCGGAAACTGCTCGGCGTCGGCTTCCCCGGTGAACCGACGCGGACGGAGAACCTGCTGGGGGAGGTCGAAGTGACGGCCCCGCCCGAGGAGCTGGCGGTCGTGGTGACCGAGGTGCGCAGGACACAGCTGCGGTTCGGAATCGGCCCGATCGGCGACGGCGTCCACCGCGTCACCGTGCCCGCGGCCGGTGTCTCAGCCGGTCGCACACCGCCGACTCTCGACGAGCTCGCCAGCCGCCTCGTCGCCGTCGCGGGTACCGACTTCGGGGTGCATTCACCGCGGTGGCTGTCGCGGTTCGGCGACGCCACGCGGCTCGCGGAGCGCTACCGCGTCGGCCGTGTCCTGCTGGCGGGCGACGCGGCGCACGTCCACCCGCCACTCGGCGGGCAGGGGCTCAACCTCGGCATCCAGGACGCGTTCAACCTCGGCTGGAAACTCGCCGCCGAGGTGGCGGGGTGGGCGCCGGAGGGGTTGCTCGACAGCTACGAGTCGGAGCGGCGCCCGGTGGCAGCCGACGTGCTCGACAACACGCGAGCCCAGACGGTGTTGATGGCGACCGACGCGCGGTCGCAGGCGGTGCGCAGGCTCGTCGCCGAGTTGATTGAGATCGACGAGGTGAACCGGCGGTTGACCGAGAAGATCGTCGCCACCGCGGTGCGCTACGACGTCGGCGACGCGGGCGACGGGGAACGCGCCGACCTGCTGGGCCTGCGGATGCGGGACGTGCCGTTGGCCGGCGCCAGGCTCTACGAGCGCACCCGCGCGGGGCGGGGACTGCTGCTCGACCCGCGGAGAGAGTTGTCGATCGAAGGGTGGGCCGACCGGGTCGACCACGTCGCCGAGCTCGCCGCGGTCGATGCGGCAGGAGCGGGGGCGGCAGGAGCGGGTGTGCCAGGAGTCGAGCCAGGGGGAGCCGAGCCCGCCGGGGTGGGCGCCGCCGGACGCGATCGGGCAGGCGACACCGTGCTCCGAGATGCCGTGCTCCGAGATGCCGCAGCCGACGGAGCCGCAGCCGACACAGCAGCCGACGGCGACGCAGCAGCCGACGGCGATGCGTGTGGCGTTCCGCCTGCGGTGCTGTTGCGCCCGGACGGGCACATCGTGTGGGCGGGCGGCAGTCCCGCCGCCCTGCGGGAGCGGCTCACGCGCTGGTTCGGCGCCGCCGCGTGAGCGGCTCCGCGCCGGACGGGAGACAGCCGGACGGGAGGCGTCAGCGGTCCTTGCGCAGTGATGCCGCCAGCATGCCCACGCCGATGAGCACCGCGATACCGGCGATGAGCCAGCGCGGGTCGACGTGCCCGATCCACGCCGGTCCGTCGAGGAACACGTACCCCGTGCCGCCGAGTGCCGCCAATCCGGCGACGAGGGACAGCGGATCGAACCGCCGCCTGGGGGACGTGCCGGTGGCAGCCGAGTCGGTCGGGTGCTCGAACGGGTTCTGCTCAGCCATGGCGCCGCACCTCCACGTTGCCGACACCGGTCTCGAGCACCAGGTGGAACCGTGGTCCGCCGGTACCGTCGTCACCGTTGTCGCGTCCGACCAGACTCTGATTGCTCACGCCGCTCTGCGACTTTCCCAGACACATCGCCGACCCGGTGTGGGCCGTGCAGTCGTAGGTCACGTCCGCGTCGCGCGGCACGGTGAACGTGATGTCACCCGTGCCGACCCGCGCCTCGACGGGGACCGTGCCGGAAGGAGTGGCCCGCTCGTCCATCTCGAGTTCGGTCAGGTCGATGTCGATCGCACCCGCGGTGCGTTCGTAAGTGTGATCGAGCTGCGCCGCGGTCCGTGGCGTCTCGATGATCTCGCCCACGCCGCCGGGATATCCGCCCGCGGGCCACGCGCTCGTCAGCACGGCCACGGCTGCCGTCGGCACGGCGAACCAGATCAGCCCGCGTGCGCCTCCGGTGAACGCGCCGACCAGCAGCCCTCCTGCGAGCACGGCCAGCGTCGCCGCGGCCACCTCGGCGGGGCCCCACGCCGCGTCGAGGACGTTCGCCGTCACACCCGCGGTGATCACCGCCAGCGCCAGCGTCACGAGCGTGACCTTGGAGACGCAGCGCCGGCGCCGCGGCCGTTGCTGCGGTGGGCGCTCCGGTTCCTCGGGCGGCGGTGAGGGAACGGGTGTCGACGGGTCGGCGAGATGCCAGCCCATCGGGTTCGCACCCAGGGCGTCCCAGTCGGCCGTGGCCGTGTCGACGCGGGTGCCGGGTTCAGGGGCCGTCGGGTCGGCGAACGTCCCCGCACGAGCCGCGACGGGCCGGTTGAGGTGCCCGCGGCCGCGGTGCATCAGGTACAGCGCCGTGACCACGAGTGCCAGGCCGATGAGGCCGCCGCCGTCCAGCCACGTGCCGCCGAACGCCAATCCGAACGCCGGGAAGCACGCCGCGCACAACAGCAACGTCAGGACCTTCGACGTCGCGCTACCGCCGTGGCCGAGGAGCGCCTCGAACGGCGACACCTCGTCGTCGGCGCCGGGCAGGAACAGCCAGCCCAGCAGGTACACCGCAGGCCCGACGCCGCCGAAGAACGTCAGCACCACCAGTGCCACGCGGATGACGATCGGGTCGATGCCGTACCGCAGTCCGATCCCCGCGGCGACACCCGCGATCTTGCGCCCCTGCGCGGGGCGGCGGGGTCTGCTCGCCCAGAAGTCCTTGACCGTCGCCTCGAACCCGTCGAGGTGCCGGGTCGCACCGCTCGTGCTGTTCATGACAACGAGCATGCGCTTCGCGGCGGCTCCGGCACATCGGGGAGCACCCTGAAACCGTCCCCGAGGTCGGCACGGCCGCAGGCCCCGCGTGCTCGGCGCGGACCGGTACCCGTCTCCGGGCAGCGCTTCAGGGGTTTCCCTGATGATTCCGGCCCCGAAGTCTGTGACGATGGACAGCGACCATGGATGACGTGCAGGAACAAGCCGCGGACGGGCGGCCGGCGAGGTCACGGCCGACAGGTGGGGCCGACGCGCCGGACGCCGGCACCCGCGTGTCCGCCGACGGCCCGCAGGCCACGGGCGCGCAGGCCACGGGTGCACTGCCCACCGGCCCGGTGACCGGCGGCGACGGCGGCGCCGGAGACGCGTGGCAGACACCCCCGAAGATGTACCGCAGGCGTGGCGGGCGCGCGCTCGCCGGCGTCGCGGGCGGCCTGGCCGACCACCTCGGCGTCAAGGTCCTGTGGGTGCGGGCCGCGTTCGCCGTGCTCGCGGGCCTCGGCGGCCTTGGGCTGATGTCCTACGGCCTGTTGTGGGCGTTCGTGCCGCAGGAACGGCGCGACACCGCCCGCGAGGAGCTGACCGGCCGCCAGCGCCAGCAGGCCTACGGGCTGATCGCACTCGGCGTCGGGCTGTCCGTCGTCGGCGGGGTGCTCAGCGGCGTGCTCACCGGTTGGGCGGGGCTGCCCGTCGCGGTGGTGCTCGTCGGTGTCGCCGTCGTGTGGCGGGAGGCCGACGAGACGCAGCGGCGGCGCTGGCGCAAGGGCGCGAAGTCCGGCGTGGCCGGCGTGGTGTTCGGCGGCGGGGGCGTGTCGGCGACGATCCGCGTGCTGGCGGGCGTGGTGCTGGTCATCGCGGGCATCGGCATGATCATGCTGCGGGGAAGCGGCCTCGCCCAGGTGCAGTTCGCGTTCGTCTCCGTGCTCGCGACTCTCATCGGCGTGGCCCTGCTGACGGTGCCGTTCTGGCTGCGGCTGGTGCGCGACCTCGGTGATGAACGCCGCGCGCGCATCCGCACCGAGGAGCGTGCCGAGATCGCAGCCCACCTGCACGATTCCGTGCTGCAAACGCTTGCGCTCATTCAGAAGCGCTCCGACCATCCGCGCGAGGTCACCCGGCTGGCCCGTGGCCAGGAACGTCAGCTGCGCGCGTGGCTCTACGGTCCGAACGGCTACGGCACCCCGACCCGCGACAGCTCCGGGAACCGCGACGGCTCCGGGAACCGCGACGGCTCCGGGAACCGCGACGGCACTGCGCCCGCCGACGGCGCCGTGGGCGATACGGAGTCGGCGCCGGCCACGCTCGCGCAGGCCGTCGCAGCGGCGTGCGGCGAGATCGAGGACACGTTCGCCATCTCGGTGCAGCAGGTCGTCGTCGGCGACGTCGAACTCGACGACGGCCTCACCGCTCTCGTGCAGGCCGCGCGCGAGGCCATCGTCAACGCTGCCAAACACGCCGGGGTCGACGAGGTCAGTGTCTACGCCGAGGTGGAACCCACGTCGGTGACGGCGTTCGTCCGCGACCGCGGCTCCGGGTTCGACCCCGACGCCGTGCCCGACGACCGCCACGGGCTTTCCGACTCGATCCGGGGCAGGATGGAACGTGGCGGCGGCACCTGCCGGGTGCGCACGAGTCCCGGCGAGGGCACCGAGATTCAGCTCGAAATGCCGCGCGCGTCCGGCGCGGGCAGCACCGACACCGGCAGCGGCGGCGCGGGCGGCGACACGGGAACCGCCGCCGCGCACGACCGCCACGCCGCGCACGCATCCGACCGAGCAGCACAGGGGGCAGCCTCATGACGACCGACGACACGGGCCACACCAGCACCGACGGCCCCGCCGAGACCGGTGGCGACACGGAGCTGGCGGGCCAGCAGTCGCCCGGGCCCGTGACGGTGTTCCTCGTCGACGACCACGCCCTGTTCCGCGCCGGTGCGAAGGCGGAGCTGCAGTCGATCAGCGACGAGATCCGCGTCGTGGGCGAGGCGGGTTCGGTCGGCGAGGCCGTCGCCGGTATCACGCGGATGCGGCCGCAGGTGGTGCTGCTCGACGTGCACATGCCCGACGGTGGCGGTGCGGAGGTGCTGCGGCGGCTGCGCGGCGAGCTGCCGGACGTGGTGTTCCTCGCCCTGTCGGTGTCCGACGCGGCCGAGGACGTCATCGCGGTCATCCGGGCCGGTGCGCGCGGATACGTCACGAAGACGATCTCGTCGGCGGAACTGGTGAAGGCGATCGTGCGAGTGTCCGGCGGTGACGCGGTCTTCTCGCCGCGGTTGGCCGGATTCGTGCTGGATGCGTTCGCCGAGCGGCCGGGTGCCGAACCGATCAGTGATCCCGAGCTGGACCAGCTCACGCCCCGGGAACGGGACGTGCTGCGGCTCCTTGCGCGTGGCTACGCGTACAAGGAGATCGCGTCGGAGCTGTTCATCTCGGTGAAGACGGTCGAGACCCACGTGTCGAGCGTGCTGCGGAAGACGCAGCTGTCGAACCGCTACGAACTCTCCCGCTGGGCCACGGACCGCCGCCTCGTCTGAACGCCCCCCACGGACCACTGTCCTCGTCTGAATGTCCCCAAGGGCAGCTTTGGGGCGTTGAGCGCCCGAAGGTGCCCTCGGGGACCCTGAAAATGTAGTTTAACTTAAACAGGGTTCAGAACTGTTCGCTTGTCCTCATTAGTTGTGGTGGGCGAAGCTTGAAGGTATGCACCTCGGGTCCCGGAAAGCTGCCGTACTGCCGTGGGTCGCCGCGCTGGCCGTCATGGTGTTGTGGGCGTCGTCGTTCGTGGTCATTCGCGGCGTCGGCGTGCACTTCTCGGCCGGTTCGATGGCGCTGCTGCGGCTGGTCGTCGCGTCGGTCGCGTTGGCGATCGGTGCGGTGATCTACCGGCCACGGTGGCCCCGTACGGCCGCGGCGTGGGGTTGGATCCTGCTGTGGGGCGTGTCCTGGTTCGGCGTGTACACGGTCGTGCTCAACCTCGCCGAACACCACATCGATGCGGGAACCACGGCCATGCTCGTCAACGTCGCGCCGCTGCTGGTCGCGCTGGCGTCGGGAGTGCTGCTCGGCGAGGGGTTGCCCGCGCGGTTGTTCGTCGGCATCGGTGTGTCGATGACCGGCATCGTCGTCATCACCCTCGCCACCACGACCGGCCAGCTGACGATGGCGGGCGTGGTGCTGTCGTTGATCGCCGCGGTGCTGTACGCCGGGAGCGTGCTGCTGCAGAAATGGCGACTGACCGGCGGCGATTCGTACGCGGTCACGCTGATCGGCATCGTCGGCGCGATGGTGGCGTGCACCCCGTTCTCCGGGGACCTCGCCGACGACCTGCCGGCCGCGCCGCCCGGGTCGGTGCTGGCCGTCGTCTACCTGGGCCTGTTCCCGACCGCGCTGGCGTTCAACTTCTGGGGTTACGCGCTGAAGAACATCCCGGCGGGCGTACTCAGCTCGTCGTCGTTGGTCGTGCCTGCGCTCGTGGTCCTGCTGTCGTGGATCGCGCTGGCGGAGGTGCCGCCGTTGCTGGCCGTCGTCGGCGGGGCGCTGTGCCTGACCGGTGCGGGTTTCTCGATCGTGCCGCACATCCGCGCCGCGCTGCGCAGGCCCGAGCCGGTGCTCGAACCCGAGCCGTCCCTCACGCGCTGACCGGCTCGCAGGTGGAGGTGTTGTTCGCCGCGGCGCGATCGGTACTGGCGGCGGGGTCCTCCGCGACGACTGGCCGGCGTCAACGGGTGGGCCTGCGGGCTCAGCGGACTGGACCGGCCGGCTCGGCGGACGAGTGTGACGCCGACGTTCAGAGGACGAGCACGAGGACGACGACGATCACCAACAGCACGGCGGCCGCGCCGACGAGCAGCCACGTGCGCATCGCCCCTGCGCTCATCGAACCTGCGCCCATCGAACCCGTGCGCTGGGGTGCGGGTGGTGGAGGCGGTGCCGGCACGCTGACGACCTGCGGCAGCACCGGCACCGTCGGCATCGCCGGAGCCGTCGGCGGTACGAGACCCTGTTCGCGGCCCTTCGTGATCGCGCGCAGCGCCTGCACGGTGTCCTGCATCGTGGGCCGCAGCTCGGGGTCGTCGCGCAGCAGTTTCAACAGCGCTCCGGTCAGTGCGCCGCAGCGGCGCGGCACGACCGGTGTTCCCGTGCCGTCCTCGCCGAACGGTGGCACTCCCTCGACCGCGGCGAACAGCATCGCGCCGAGCGAGAAGCCGTCCGACGCGGGTGACGGTTCGACGCCCTTGGCCAGTTCGGGTGCGCGGTAGGCCGGATCGGCGGGCGGCTGGGACAGGCCGATGTCGGTGAGTTTGACTCCGCCGTCGTCGCACAGCAGGACGTTCCCGGGTTCGACGGCCCGGTGCGTCACGCCGATCGCGTGGGCCGTGGCCAGCGCCGCACCCAGCCGGTGACCGAGGTACGCCGCCTGTTGCGGGGTCAGCTCCCCGTGTTCGGCGAGGAAGTCGGCCATGTTGCGGCACGGCACGTACTCCATGATCGCCCACACGTCGCTCTCGTACCGCACGGCGTCGTACACGGCGACCGCTCCCGCGTGCACGACCCGCGTGGCCTGGCGCGCCTCGTGCAGCGCCGTCCGGCGGGCGTGGTCGGCCGCCTCGCCGGTCAGCGACGGGTCGATGTAGAGCTGTTTCGCCGCAACCGTCCGGTGCAGCATCGTGTCGAACGCCAGCCACACGATGCCGGCCCGACCGCGTCCGATCGGCTGGTCGAGCCGGTACCGCTTACCGACGACAGTGCCTTCCGCGTAGTTCACACAGTGCCTCGGGCCTGGTCAGGGAACCATTGTCGTGGTGTTGGTGTCGGACGGTCCCGGCGTGTCCGACGACGTCGGCGGCGGTTCCTCGGAGGAGGGCGGCGGCTCCGGCGACGGCTCCGTCGTCGGTTCGGGCTCGACGTAGCTGGACGTCGGTTCCTCGTACGTCGGCTCCGGCTCCTCGTAGGTCGGCTCCGGCTCGACGTACGTCGGCTCCTCCGTCGTCGGCTCCGGCGAACTCGTCGTCGGTTCCGACGAGCTCGTGGGCTGCGACGTCGACGTCGTGGCCGGTGCGGGGTTGCCCGCGGGTTCCGGGTCGTCGCCGCTCGGGCCGCTGAACAGCCACACCGCGAACGCGGCCAGGCCGACCACGACGAGACCGCCGACCAGGGCGGGCACCTTCCACTTGGGCTTCTCGTCGTCCTCGTCGACCGCCCCGGCGCCTGCGACACCGGCACCGCCTCCGGCGGCTGCCACGCGCGTGCCGTCCGGGTCGTCGTAGGGATCGTGGTCGTACGGATCGTCCGGGTAAGCGCCGTAGCCAGCAGCGGCCGCGACGCGGGTGCGTTCGTCGTAGTCGCCGTAGCTGTCGTAGGCGGTCGCCGGGTACGCCGGATCGTCGTAGTCGTGCTCGGGGTAGTCGTGCACGGGATAACCGCCGGCCGCGGCGTAGTCGTCGTAACCGCCGTGGTCGTCGTAGTGACCACCCGCGCCGGAGCCGAGTGTGCCGGAGTGCCCCGCGGGCAGGTCCTCCCCGGCGCCCGCGGCACCTGCGACCCCGGCACCCAGGGCGCCGCCGATCGCGCCACCGGCGGCCGCGGCACCTGCGGTGCCGAGCACCGACGTGCGGTCGGCATCGTCCTGCTCGTCGGCAGGGCCGCCGAGAGGCGTCTCACCGTGGGAGACGGCTTCGAGCAGCTCCTCACATTCCTCTGCGGTGGGCCGGTGCTGCGTCTCGGGGTGCAGCATGACGGCGAGCACGCTGGTCAGCGGGCCGGACTGGCGCGGCGGGTTGATCTGCCCCGCCGCGACGGCGTGCAGCAGGCTGAGCGTGTTCTCGGACAGGCCGAACGGCGGCTGGCCCTCGGTCGCGGCGTACAGCGTCGACCCGAGCGAGAAGATGTCGGACTCGGGTCCGGGGTCGCCGCCGATGGCCACCTCGGGGGCCAGGTAGGCGGGGGTGCCGGCGATCATGCCGGTCTTGGTGACCGTGACGTCGTCCTTGGCACGTGAGATGCCGAAGTCGGTGAGCTTCACCATGCCGTTCGGCGCGAGCAGGATGTTGCCCGGCTTGATGTCGCGGTGGACGATGCCGACCGCGTGCGCGGCCTTCAGTGCCGCGGACACCTGGGCGCCGATCTGGGCGACGTCGGTCGGCGCCAGGGTCCGGCCGCCCTGGAGCTCCTGGGCGAGGCTCGTCGACTCGAGGTACTCCATCACCAGGCACGGCTGGCCGCTGTCGTCGGTGACGACGTCGAAGACGCTGATGGCGTTCGGGTGGTGGAGTCGCGCCGCGATCCGTGCCTCGCGCATCGTGCGGGCGCGCGCGTCGTCGATCTCGTGCTCTTCGAGTCCGGACTGGAGCAGGAGCTGCTTGATGGCGACCGTGCGGTGCAGCAGTTCGTCCTGCGCCATCCACACGGCGCCCATGGCGCCGGAACCGATCCGGCTCAAGACACGGTAGCGGCCCGCGATCAGGCGACCTTCGTCGCTCACGCGACCTCCTTCGGGGGCTGGTGTCTCCGGTGGTGGAGCGTAGGCACACCGATCCGACCGAGCTGGCTGGGTGTGGTCCGGAGACGCAGCCGTCGAGCGTCTCGACCACTCAGCACAGGTTAGGCCGCTCACGCTGTGCACACGAAGGCGGCACTGGCGCGCACGGTAGTTCGCTCCGCCCAGAAGGACGCGCGGCGTTTAGAAAGGTTGTGCCACCGAGACGAATGATACCGGCTCTGTCGCGGCTGCTCTGGGTAGCGATGCGGCGGCACCTGCGGCGGTGTTGTCATCCTCACCGGTGACGACTGCGGCGGCGATGATGGATGCGACGACCATCAGCGTCGCCACGATGAGTGCGATCAGCTTCGCGCGGCGCGCGACGGGGTGTTCCGGTTCGGGGTCCGCCGTCACCGGCTCGGGCTCGCGGTTGGCCTGCACGCTGGGCGGGGGCAGGTACCGGCCGGGCTCGGCGAGGGCCTCGCGAAGGTAGGCGTCGTCGACGAGGTCGTCGTCCAGGATCTCCCGGTCGATGACGTCCTCGACTGCGACGCAGTCCTCGCTCGCGTGTCGGCGCTCGTGCACTGTTTCGGCCCTGTCTGCTCCGTCTCGTGGTTCGGTTTCGTGCGGACCCCTGCCAACCAGGTAACCGGCTGTCGTCGTCGATCACCAGGCCGTGTCGGTGGAGGGTTGAGGCCGTACGACGAGCGGTCATCGAGATCACTCGGTTAGAGCAATTTGCGACCGCTCAACGCATGCACGTGCATCCGGATGTGCGACGGAATGTGCAGGAAAGTGGCCCCGACGTGGGGAATCTCCCGTGATCACGTCCCGTCGGCGGAAATCTTCTCGGAGTCGTCGAACGTCAGCCGGCGAGTCTGCCGGGCCGTGCTGCCGTCCTCGTACGTCACCCGCAGGGTGTTGTCCGAGACGCCCTCGTACTGGTCGATCGCGATGTGCTCGACCTCGAAGTATGCGATGCCGGCGTATGTGCGCTCGAGCCCCTCGGCACCCTGCTCGCGCAGTTCACCGCTGGTCAACTCGTGTGCGGCCCGCGGATCCTCGGTCACCCGATCGAAGAACGCCTGCGACCGCTGGGCCATGGCCTCGGTGTCGTGCGCCCTGCCGAAGTACACCCGGTTGGACGTCGACGTGGACGCAGGAGTGGGTGACGGCTTCGTCGGCGACGCCGACGGCGGGGCGGACCCGGACGGTGGGCCGCTCGGCGGGTTCGACCCCGGCGGGTTGGACCCCGGCGGGGCGGACTCCGTGGGTCGAGGAGCGCCGCCCTGGGGCCTGCCGTCGCGCACGGGAGCCGGCGACTCCGTGCCGTGGCGGGTGTCGGACGGGCCGGCCGAGGTGGACGAGGACTCGGAGGTGGACGACGTCCCGGGCGGGCCCTGTTCGTGCCTGCCGCCGCGGTCGTCGCGTTCCTCGGGCAGCAGTGGTGCGACGGCGCCGTTGCGGTCGGGCCAGCCGTCGACCGCCGCGGACTGCTCGTCCGGGCCGACCAGCAGCGTGCCCGCCACGAGCAGCGCCACGACGACCGCACCGGAGGACAGGCTCGCGAACCACGCCGCCTTCCGCCACGTCGACGGCGGGGTGACCGAGGCGGGCACCGATCCCAGGTCGAACGTGCCCAGCCCGTCGACGGGGTGCACGCTCGCGCCGTCGTCGGCTTCGTTGACGTCGGTCCCGCCGGGTTTCGGTCCGGGCGTGGCGGGTGTGGATGGCTCGGGACGGGATGCGGTGCCGGAGGCGGCCTGTGCCGGGGTCTCCGACAGCGCGACACGCTGTCGGCGCACGGGCACCTGCCCGCCAGCGTGCCCGCTGCGCGCGGGCGAGCCGACGTGCGGCGTCCCTTCGCTCGCGGCCCCTGCGTACGACCCGCTGCTCTTCGGCGGTGGTGCGTACCGGTGCGCGGCCGTGGCCGCTTGCGGGCCTGCGCTCTCGGCGGTGCCCGCCTGCGGCGCCGGCACGGCCGAGATCGGCGCGGTGGTCTCGGTGGGGTGGGCCGGCTCGGCGGGCGGAGTTCCCTGCGCCGGGATCGACGGCAGGGTGCCCGACATCGACCCCTCGGCCCGGTCGTCGCCGGGTGGGGTGGGGTCGTCGTTCCGGGCGTGGCGACCGCGTGAACGGCCTCCGCCCGAGGCGTGATCGGTTGTGGTCCGGGTCGGGTCGAAGAAGTCGAATGCGTCGCGCGAGCCGGCGGTCATGTGGTGCGGACCCCTTCCCGCGTGCCTCCTGACGCCGGGGACGCCCCGTTTCGTCCGAACGGAGCAGCGCCCGGGGTGGTTGTGCGCCGGCCCGGGTCTATCGTGTCGTGATCCGGGCCGGTCGTGCCGCGGTTTTCGCTGCGCACAGGCCGGCGGCGGCCGGGGGTGCGGGTGGCCACGCCGGATTCGGGGCTCGGGGCACGCGCAACTGCACGGCCGTATGCACGTGCGCGGCAACTTGCAGCGCGCACGGTGCCCCTCGAAACCCTCACTCGAACCAGGGTAGGAGCTTCAGCCGCCGTTCGTGGAGCTTGGAACCGTTAGTGCACCGATATCACTCCACCGGGCGCACCCTGGTTTCACTGTGTAAGCGACTGCGTCAGTTGCCGGAGCGGTACTTGGTCCGGGTGGACTGCAACGCCTTCGTCGCGACGGCCCCGCTGCCCACGGCGACGAGGATCGCCACCACGTCGAGGAAAGGGCCGCCCGCGGTGAACAGCAGCGCCAGCAGGGACGCGACCGTCGTGCCGCCCGCGACCGGCCAGCGGCTGCGCACGTAGTCGGCGATCGGCCCGCCGCCCGCTCGCTTGGTCGCCGCACTGTTGAGCAGCGCCAGATAACCCGTGTGACCGAGCGCCGCGAGGACGCTGGCGAGAGCGGCCACGACGGCGATCAGGTTGATGATCGTTTCCATGTGTCCAGTGTGCCCGAATGCGGTGACGTGCCGGTGGGCGGAAGTGTGTGGCCTCTACCGCGGGTAGGTCGGAACCGGGTCGGGGTGGCCGGTCGGCGGGCCGCACCGCACCGGCGGATCACCGGCCGCGCGTTGACGCCCGGCCGGGCCCGGTGTCAGTGCCCGAGCCTGCCGCGGCCGAGGTTCAGCAGGGCGAGCGCGAGCTGCCTGCCCTCCGGGCCGAGCTCGCGATAGCGGGCGAGCACGTCCATCTCACGGTTGTAGACGATGCGCGGGCCGCCCGCGGCCATCCGCGCGGCCCCGATCGTCCGGGAGACCTCGGCACGGCGTTTGATCAGGCGCAGGATCTCGGCGTCGAGCCAGTCGATCTCCTGGCGCAGGTCGTCGATCGTCGACTCGCTCTCGGCGGCCGGCGCATCGGCCGACTGCGCGTCGGCGGCCTGCGAATCATTGTGAGTCTGGGCGTTCATGTGACCCTCCGGTCGTGTCGGCGTGGCTCCGGACCCGGACCCCGAGCCGACGAAAGCCCCGGGTCCGAGGACTCCGGGGCTTGAGGTGATGGCTGGGTCAGCACGCGATCACGGGAGCCGGAGTCCGGGTCCCGTAGAAAAATCGGCACGTAGCGTTGACCACGGCGCGAGTATGGCACATTCCGGCCGTGTCAGGGGTGCGAGGTAGCGTGAAGTCACAATGAGCACCCTCTTCGATCTTCCCCCGGACCAGGGCTCCCACGCCGATCTGACCGGCGACCTGAACCCGGCGCAACGCGCCGCCGTCGAGCACGCGGGCGTGCCCTTGCTGGTGGTCGCCGGTGCCGGCTCCGGCAAGACCAGGGTGCTCACCCGCAGGATCGCGTACCTGCTGGCCGCCCGGAGTGCGCACCCCGGGCAGATCATGGCGATCACGTTCACCAACAAGGCCGCCGCCGAGATGCGGGAGCGGGTCGGCGAACTGGTCGGCCGCCGGTCCGGCGCGATGTGGGTGTCGACGTTCCACTCGATGTGCGTGCGGGTGCTGCGGCGCGAGGCGAAGACCCTCGAGATGTCGTCGAACTTCTCCATCTACGACGCCGACGACGCGCGCAGGCTGCTCACGCTCGTGGCCCGTGACCTGGATCTCGACTCGAAGCGGTACCAGCCGCGGGCGCTGGCCGCCCACATCTCGAACCTGAAGAACGAGCTGATCGACTCCGAGTCGGCGGGTTCGCACGCGACGAACGACTTCGAACGCAGAGCCGCCGAGGTCTACGTCGAGTACCAGCGCAGGCTCTCGCAGGCCAACGCGATGGACTTCGACGACCTGATCATGCGCACGGTCGAACTGTTCCAGGTGTTCCCCGACGTCGCCGAGTACTACCGCCGCCGGTTCCGGCA
Source organism: Prauserella salsuginis (assembly GCF_024648885.1). Taxonomy (GTDB): domain Bacteria; phylum Actinomycetota; class Actinomycetes; order Mycobacteriales; family Pseudonocardiaceae; genus Prauserella; species Prauserella salsuginis. The sequence continues at coordinate 390,443 of NZ_JANBBF010000013.1, forward strand.
CGTGCTGGTCGACGAGTACCAGGACACCAACCACGCGCAGTACACGTTGGTGCGTGAGCTGGTCGGCAGGGAGCCGACGGAGTCCGGGGTCGAACCCGCGGAGCTGTGTGTCGTCGGTGACGCCGACCAGTCGATCTACGCGTTCCGCGGCGCGACGATCCGCAACATCGAGGAGTTCGAACGGGACTTCCCGGACGCCCGCACCATCCTGCTCGAGCAGAACTACCGGTCCACGCAGACGATCCTGTCGGCGGCCAACGCCGTCATCTCGCGGAACCCGAACCGCAGGGACAAGCGCCTGTGGACGTCCGAGGGCGACGGCGAGAAGGTCGTCGGTTACGTCGCCGACAACGAACACGACGAGGCGGCGTTCGTCGCGGGTGAGATCGACGAGCTGGTCGACCAGGGCGTGGCGAAGTACTCCGACGTCGCCGTGTTCTACCGCACCAACAACCAGTCTCGGGTGTTCGAGGAGATCTTCATCCGCCTCGGGTTGCCGTACCGCGTGGTCGGCGGCGTCCGGTTCTACGAGCGCAAGGAGGTCCGCGACGCGCTCGCGTACCTGCGGGTGCTGGCGAACCCGGACGACACCGTCAGCCTGCGGCGCATCCTGAACGTGCCCAAGCGCGGCATCGGTGACCGGGCCGAGGCGTGTGTGGCCACGCACGCCGAGCGGGAGCGGATCTCGTTCGTCTCGGCGCTGCGGGACGCGGTCGCCGACAAGGTGCCGATGCTCAACCCGCGTTCGCGGAAGGCGATCACGGCGTTCGTGGAGCTGTTGGACGGCCTGTACGAGCTGGTCGACTCCGGCGTCGAGGTCGCCGACATCCTGGAGGCGGTGCTCGACCGCACGGGATACCGCGCCGAGCTGGACGCCTCCGACGATCCGCAGGACGCCTCGCGGCTGGAGAACCTCGACGAGCTCGTCACGGTCGCGCGCGAGTTCACCGAGTCGGCCGCCGAGGCCGCCGCGCTCGCCCCGGAGCCGGACGCCGACGAGGAGCCCGACGGGGGGGTCCCGGAGCCGGGCTCGCTGCCCGCGTTCCTCGAACGGGTGTCGCTCGTGGCCGACGCGGATTCGATCCCCGAGTCGGACGGCGGTGACGCTGACGACGACGAGGAGGCCGACGACGCGGGCGTGGTCACGCTGATGACGGTGCACACCGCGAAAGGCCTCGAGTACCCGGTCGTGTTCGGCACCGGCTGGGAGGACGGCGTCTTCCCGCATCTGCGCGCGCTCGGCGAACCGAAGGAACTGGCCGAGGAACGCAGGCTTGCGTACGTCGCGATCACGCGGGCGCGTGAGCGGCTGTACGTCTCGCGGGCGCTCGTGCGGACGCAGTGGGGTCAGCCCGCGGCCAATCCCGCGTCGCGGTTCCTCGACGAGATTCCCGCCGAGTTGATCGACTGGCGCCGTGAGGCCCCCTCGTCGGGCGGTGGTGGTTCGCCGCGAGCCGCGACGACCTGGGGCGGCAGGCCGGGAACCGGTTCGGACTCGGCCCAGTCGCGGATCGCCTCCGGCGGTATGCGCACGACCGGGTTCAAGGGTGCGGGGAATGACTGGAAGGACACGGTCGCGCTGAAACTCGATGCCGGTGACCGCGTGAATCACGACAAGTACGGGCTCGGCACGGTCGTGTCGACCGACGGTTCGGGCCCGCGCGCGACGGCGACGATCGATTTCGGCACGGCGGGCACGGTGCGGTTGATGCTGATCGGCAGCGTGCCGATGGTGAAGCTGTAGGCCGTATTTCGGGGCTGTGGCCCGGAATACGGCCGGTGAGGCGCGCTGGCCGGGGTGTTCGACGTGCTGGTGGGTGCCGGGTGGTTCGCGGTGGTTCCCGTGGGGGCCGCTTCCCGTTGCTGGTCCACTGTTGAAGGCGACATTCGATCGTCTGTTCGGGTGATGACTGACGTCGAGTTCCGATTCTGTCGCCCCCTCGCGATAACCTCTATCTCGAACAGGAGTTCGTAGCAGGTCGGCGATGGGGGATGACAGGTGTGGACCGCGCGAGGAACGGTGAGACGCTGGCGAGAAGTGTTCGGTCGCGTGTGTGCGCGGATGTCCGCGGTGCGTTCGCGCGGCGGAGACTGCGTGACCGCGGTCGCCCGCGGCATCGGGGTCGTCGGGCGCGGCGGGGCGACATCGGGCCCGAGCGGTGGTTTCTGGCGGTCCGCGCGGGGGTCGTCGAGGTGCTCGGCGGATTACCCGCCAGGGCGTCCGCGCGGTGTGGCCGGCAGGTTCCGGAGGTCGAACGACTGGTCGCCGCGTGGCAGCTGCTCCTGCGGCTGCACGAGCGCACCGGGGACGGCGGGTGCCGCGTGTGCGGGCCCCGTCAGGACCGCAGGCTCTGCACCGTCTGGCAGGTCGCCGTCGGATACTTTCTGCGCCGGTTGCCGAACGAGTCGCCGGTCGAGCGACGCCGCGCGGGTTGAACCGAGAGCAGCCACCGAGTCGGGGCGGCGCGGTATGTCGGCAGCGCCCGTGGGGTCATCAGGACACGTAGCACCGGCCGAGTCCGTGGGATCGGCGGCGCGTGCGGAACCGGTGGAACGTGCGGGATCGGCAGACTGCGCTGCAGCGACACCGTGTGCCGCGGCGGCGGGGCGTGTCGCGGTCACCCGGTTCGGGAGTGTGGCGGGGTGTGCCGGTTGCGAGGGGAGTCGGTCAGCCGACGTGGATGCCGTTCTCGGCGAGCCATGTCGACGGGTCGATCTTCTCGCCGTCGTCGGAGTTCCAGACCTCGAAGTGCAGGTGCGGACCGGTCGACTGGCCCTCGTTGCCCATCAGGGCGATCTCGTCGCCGGCCTTCACCCGCTGTCCCTCGTGGACCGAGAAGCTGGAGACGTGGCCGTAGACCGTGACGATGCCGTCGTCGCGCTGCACCTTCACCCACTGGCCGAAACCGCTGGCCGGACCTGCCTCGATGACCGTGCCGTCGACGGCGGAGACGATCGGGGTGCCGATGGAGTTGGCGAGGTCGATGCCGTAGTGGGTCGTTCCCCACCGGGCGCCGAAGCCGGAGGTGAAAACACCCTCGGCGGGCTTGACCACCTTCGGGCGGGAAGCCTCGATCTCGGCGAGTCGACGGGCCTCGGCCTCGGCGGCCAGGCGCTTGTCGGTGACCTTGGCGCTCCGGTTCAGCTTCTGAGCCTCGGTCGTGGCGGCGGCCTTGTCGGCCGTGTCCCGCACCTGGAGCAGCTGGGGAGTGGCGACCGGGGCGTCGCCACCCATTCCCATGGCCGCACTCGCGTCATGGGAGTTCGCCAGCGGCGTCACATCCGTGCTGGTGTCCACGGAACCGGACTGAGCTTCGTTGGAGGAGGTGTTTTGGAGGGTCTGACCCGCCGCGGCAGCGGCGAACGCGCCAGCGGCGACGGCCGCGACCATCACACGACCGCGCAGCGCCGAGGACGGCGCGGGCAGCCGGTGGGCGCCACGCGTGCGGACGAACGAGTCGTCATCCATTCCGTCCAGCGCGTCTTCAAGCGCAGGCGAGGTGGCTTGGCCGCTATGAGAGCGGTGTCGAGCCAAGGCAGGGGCCTCTTCCGTTACTCGGGGGAGTCAGTTCGCGAACGCCGGGCGGGGGAACCCGGTGGACGACCTCGGGGGTGATCGCCCTGGCAGCGGTACCGGCCTCTCGGGGAGGCGGACCACCACGCAATGTCCGTGATCTGACCGTAATGGGGACTGCGGGACAGTAACGAAGTGCCGCCGCAAGGGGCAAGGCCTCGCCGTGTCTATCGACCGGACGGGGACGATCGGCGCGGTGTCCGCCGGGTGCGATCACGCAAGGTACGGCGGCAATTGGTCTACTCGTGTGAGTTGGGTTACATCCGGGCAACCGTGGTCTGGACATCGGGGCCCACGGCGCTCGCGCAGGGTGGCCGCGGGACGCCACGGGCCGGTGCTGCGCCCCGGTGCTGTCGGCCCCGGTGCTGTCGGCCCCGGTGCTGTCGGCCCCGGTGTTGTCGGCCCCGGTGTTTGTGGACCCGGTGTTGTGGGGCGAGTGCGGACGTGGGATCCGGTGTTGTTCCGGGTCGGTGTCTTTCGGGGTCCGTCCTTCCGGGTCGATGCCGTTCTGGGCTGATCCTGTTCGGGGCCGGCGCACTTCCGGGCCGCCGTTGCGGCGGCGTGATGGACGGCGCCTCCTGGTGCGCCACCAGGTAGGGCACTACCGAGGACTGCGCCACCGAGGAGGCGCAGTAGTAAGGACGTCACAAGGAGGGCGGACGAAAGGCGAGCGGAAGGGTGATGGAGTGGGGACGCGCGCCGGGGACGTCGGTCGGATCGGCCGCCGGGTCGCTCCGTTGCTAGCGTCGACGTCGATGACGGTTTCCCGGTCCTTCTTCGCGCGGCGTCGCTGCTTCAGTGATGCCGCTGCCCCTGGCGTGGCCGTCCCCGGTGATGCCGTTCCCGGTGGTGCCACGACCTCAGGCGGTGCCACCGTCCCCGGCGGTCCGGTGGTAGCCGGTGATGCGGCTACCGGTGCTGTCGCCTCCGGGGATGTGACCTCTGGTGATGCTGTCACCTCCGGTGGTGCCGTGGCCGCCGGCGATGCCGTCCTCGCTGTGTGGCCGTCGGCCTCGTGGCGGCGCGTGCCGTACGGCGAGGACCTGTACGGCGAGGACCTGTACGGAAAGGCCCTGTGCGGCGAGGCCATGTCTCGGCGGGTGTCGCGTCGGCGGGCGGTACGGCGGTGACCCCGGAAGCGCGTGACGAGGGCGTTCTGCGGGACCTTCGTGCGAGCGGTGCGGCGCCGGCCCTGCCCGCGGCGTTGGCGGCGTCGGTGCTGGCCTTTCTGTCGCTGACCGCGGGCGCCCTGGTGCCCGTCGTCGACGGCGGCGAACGCGGCCTGGCCACCGGTCCGGTGGTCCTGGTGGTGCTCGCGGTGCTGCCGCTCGCGCTGGCCGCGGCGTTCGCCCTGCGGGGCGGCACGGTCTCGGCCGCCGGGGTGCTTGCCGGCGCTGCCGCGCTGGCTCCGGGCAGGGCGGTGCTGGACCTGCAACTCGCCGCCGACCCGTCGCGGGCCTCACGTCCCGAGCTGTACTTGCCGTCGGATCTGTACGCCCATTCCGCGGCGCCGGGGCTGTGGCTGCTCGTCGCGGGACACGTGCTGACCGTGGTGGCCGGCGTGCTGGCCCTGCGGTCCCGTGCGGGTGCCGCGGGCGAGGTGGCCGCCGGTGACGCGGGCGATCCGGGAAGGCGGCTCGCCGTCGCCGTGTCCGCGGCCGTGGTGGCCGGGATCGGCCTGGTGATGCAGCCGTTCACATCGACAGAGGTGTATCTGCTGGCGCAGAACGCGTTCGAAGGGCCGGTCGTCGCGATGGCCGGGTACCTGCTGGTCGCCGCGGCGCTCCCGGTGACCGCGGCGATCGCGGTGTCGTCGGGAGACTCGGACCTGATGCGCGGGGGTCTCCTCGGTGCGGCCGCGGGCGGAGCGGCGGTGGCCGTGCCCGCGGTGGTCGCGGCGCTCGGCATCGGCACGGTGGGCTTGGCCGCGGGGCCGGTGGTGGCGCTCGTCGGGCTGGCGGTGCTCGTCGTCGCAGCACTAGTGCGCATTCCCGCGGCCGACGTCCCCGACACCGGCGAGGCGGAGATGCGGTTGCCGGGCAGCGTGCGGCTGCGGGCGGGAGCGGGTGCCGCCGCCCTCGCCGCGGGCGCGTGCGCGGTGATCGGCGCCGTGACCCCGCAGCTGGAGACGCAGGGGCCGATCGCGGCGCCGGAGAGTCCGGCCCGGTGGTCGCTGCTGGCGGCAGGCGTCGTCGTCGGGGTGCTGGGTGCGGCGATGTTCGTGCCGCGGATCGCGGTACTCGTCCGGCCCGTGTTGTCCGTGGCGTGGGTCGCCGTGCTCGTCGCCGGCACCGCCGTCCTGGACACCGCGGTGATCGCGACCGGCTCGGCCGGCGGTGTCGCATCCTCCGGTCCCGGCGTGGTCTGGACGTGGGTGGCGATGGTCGCTGCTGCCGTGGCTGCGTGTTCGTCCGTGGTCGCAGGTGCCGTGGAACGGGACGACCTCGATGACGCCGGCCTCGATGATGCCGACGACGGCAGCGCCGACGACGGCGCCGGTTCCGGGGGTGGGCGGATGTCGGCCGTACTGCTCGCTGCGCTGGCCGTCGCCGGAGTCCTGACGGTCGTGGGGTTCGGCATGCCCGTGTTCACCGCGCCCGACTACGTCCCGGCAGGCCTGTGGGCTCGTTTCGGCACGCCGTCGTGGGGGCTGCTCGCCGGGGCGGCCGTCACGGTCGGAGCGCTCGTCCTGGCGGCCCGGAGCAGGCAGGCCCCGGCGGTCGGCCTGCTGTGCGGCGTCGGCGCGGTTCTCGCACTGCACGCGGCGTCGTTCCCGCTGAGCCGCGGGGAGATCGCGGGGGTGAGTGCGGGACCGGGGTTTTGGTTCGCGTTCGCGACGGTGATTGCGGTGCTGGTGGCCGCCATGGCGGCGGCGCTCGTACGGCCCGTGCGAGAGGACGCGGACGCCCAGGGCGGAAGGCGGAAACGATAATGCCGCGGCATCGCCGGACGCACCACGTCGACCTACTCTTCGGTAACCGCGCGGACGTGTGCGCTGAATGGTTTCAGCCGAAGGCGATCTGCGCCACATTCCCCAGCTCAGAGGCGGTCCGGTGACCGAGTTCACCGGAGGTGGCCGCGGCGTGTCGCGGGTGGCTCGATAGGGTCGTTCACGTCCGGCAGCACGGTTTGTAAAACCATCATGTCTTGCAAACCAGAGTGGCGTGTGTCGTCAGGAGACTGAAGTAGTGGACCTCTACGAATATCAGGCGAAGGATCTCTTCGCCGCCCACGGCGTGCCGGTACTGCCCGGCGCCGTGGCGAGCACCCCGGAAGAAGCACAGGCCGCGGCCGAGAAGATCGGCGGGCAGGTCGTCGTCAAGTCGCAGGTGAAGACCGGCGGCCGCGGTAAGGCGGGCGGCGTCAAGCTGGCCGAGAACTCCGCGGAGGCGAAGGAGAAGGCCGAGGCCATCCTCGGTCTGGACATCAAGGGTCACATCACGCGGCGGGTGTTGGTGACCGAGGCGTCGGACATCTCCGAGGAGTACTACTTCTCGTTCCTGCTCGACCGCGCGAACCGCACCTTCCTCGCGATGGCCTCGGCCGAAGGCGGCGTGGAGATCGAACAGCTCGCCGTGGAGCGTCCCGACGCGCTCGCGCGAGTGGCGATCGACCCGCTCGAAGGTGTCGACAAGGCGAAGGCCCTCGACATCCTCACGCAGGGCAAGTTCCCCGAGGCGGTCAAGGACGAGGCCGCGGACGTCGTCGTCAAGCTGTGGGAGACCTTCGTGGCCGAGGACGCCACGCTGGTCGAGATCAACCCGCTGGTGCGCGACCCGCAGGACAAGATCGTCGCCCTCGACGGCAAGGTGACTCTCGACGGGAACGCCGACTTCCGGCACCCGGCCCACGAGGAGCTCGTCGACAAGGAGGCCGAGGACCCGCTCGAGGCGAAGGCCAAGGCGAAGGACCTCAACTACGTCAAGCTCGACGGTCAGGTCGGCATCATCGGTAACGGTGCCGGTCTCGTCATGTCGACCCTCGACGTCGTCGCCTACGCGGGCGAGAACCACGGCAACGTGAAGCCGGCGAACTTCCTCGACATCGGCGGCGGCGCGTCGGCCGAGGTCATGGCCGCCGGCCTGGACGTCATCCTCGGCGACCCGGACGTCAAGAGCGTGTTCGTCAACGTCTTCGGCGGCATCACCGCCTGCGACGCGGTCGCCAGCGGCATCGTCGAGGCGCTGAAGATCCTGGGCGACGACGCGACCAAGCCTCTCGTCGTGCGCCTGGACGGCAACAACGTCGAGGAAGGCCGCCGCATCCTCAACGACGCCAACCACCCGCTGGTCACGCAGGTGGACACCATGGACAACGCGGCGGACAAGGCCGCCGAGCTGGCGGCAGGAGCGTAAGAGACATGTCGATCTTCCTCGATTCCAGCAGCAAGGTCATCGTCCAGGGCATCACCGGGTCCGAGGGCACCAAGCACGCGACCAAGATGATCGCCGCGGGCACGAACATCGTCGGCGGTGTCAACGCTCGCAAGGCCGGTCAGACCGTCACCATCGCCGAGCAGGAGCTGACCGTGTTCGGCTCCGTCGGCGAGGCCATGAAGGAGACGGGCGCCGACGTCAGCGTCATCTTCGTGCCGCCGAAGTTCGCCAAGGACGCGGTCATCGAGGCCATCGACGCCGAGATCGGCCTGGCCGTCGTCATCACCGAGGGCATCCCGGTGCACGACGCGGCCTACTTCTGGGCGCACGCCAAGTCGAAGGGCAACAAGACCCGCATCATCGGGCCGAACTGCCCGGGCATCATCTCGCCGTCGCAGTCCAACGCGGGCATCATCCCGGCGAACATCACCGGCCCCGGCAAGATCGGCCTGGTGTCGAAGTCGGGCACGCTGACGTACCAGATGATGTACGAGCTGCGTGACATCGGCTTCTCCACCTGCGTCGGCATCGGCGGTGACCCGATCATCGGCACCACGCACATCGACGCGCTCGAGGCGTTCCAGGCCGACCCGGAGACCGACGTCATCGTGATGATCGGTGAGATCGGTGGCGACGCCGAGGAGCGCGCGGCCGATTACATCAAGGCCAACGTCACGAAGCCGGTCGTCGGCTACGTCGCCGGTTTCACCGCGCCCGAGGGCAAGACGATGGGCCACGCCGGCGCCATCGTGTCGGGCTCCGCGGGCACGGCGCAGGCCAAGAAGGAAGCGCTCGAGGCCGCAGGCGTGAAGGTCGGCAAGACGCCGACCGAGACTGCCGACCTGGCGCGGGAGCTGTACAAGGCTCTGTGAGCGCACGCGGCTCCGCACTCCACGGCTGCGCGGCCGGCCGGAGCGCCGGTGAGGCCGTGAGGCCGATCCGGCCACACGGCGGTGCGGAGCCGGGGTATTCCGGAGACTCCACGAGGGACCGGGCACTTTCGTGCTCGGTCCCTCGTTGTGTGTCGGGGACCGGACGCGCGGCGTCCGGTCGGGCGGAGCATGAGCGGCGACGCCGTTGTCGATGCGGCCGAGTCGATCAGCCGGCCTGGGCGTGAAACCGGTCGGGCGAATCATCCGTCTAACGGCAAACGTCTCAGGTCGGTGCGCTAACGTCCGTGCTGTGGCCGTCGGCACGGCGCGGCCGCGTATCCCGGGTCAGGCACGGCAGGTGAGACCGATCGGCCGTGCTCGCGAGCAGAATCACGACAGGAGAACAACGGATGAGCTTCCCGAGCGGCGGCCCCGGCACGGGTGGATTCCCCGGCCAGGGCCCGCAGCAGCCGCAACAACAGTTCCCGGGTCCGTCTGCACCGCCGCCCGGCGGTGGGGGCATGAAGATCAGCCTGCCGCAGATTCTCTTCCTCGCGACGGCGGGCCTCGGCCTGCTGAACCTGTTCCTCGGCTTCGCGAACTTCCAGGTGTCCGAGGTCCCGGAAGGAGCTCCGGAGGGGTACGACCCGGGCCCGGGTGTCGGCTTCTACGAGAGTCATGCGGCGTGGCTGCCGATGATGTTCTTCCTCAGCGGTCTCGCCGCACTGCTGACGATCCTGCCGGGTGAGCACAAGCCCGGCCCGTGGCCCGCGCTGTTCTCGTTGGGTGTGCTGCTTCCGTTCCTGTTCATCACCTTCGCCAGCGAGGGTTCGTACGGTGCCGGCGCGATCATGATCCTGATCTTCGGCATCATCCAGACGCTGGTGGCGATCGCGGCGTACCTGTTCGACGAGAACATCATCAAGCCGCCGCAGCCGTCGCCGCAGCCCATGGGGCAGCCCGGTCAGTTCGGCCAGCAGGGCCAGGGCGGGTTCGGTCAGCAGGCCCCGCAGTCCGGTGCGTTCCAGCAGCCGGGCCAGCCCGGTCAGCCGGGCCAGCCGGGCCAGCCGGGTCAGCCGAGTCAGCCGCCGCAGCCGGTGAACCCGCACCAGCAGCCGACGGCTTACGCCTCGCAGCAGGGCCAGTTCTTCCAGCCGCAGGAGAGCGGCCAGCAGCCGCAGGGCGGCCAGCAGGGCCAGCCCGGTCAGCAGGGTCCGCAGCAGGGGAGCTGACCCCACGACATTTCTTTCCACGACGAACGCCCACGGCCGGATATCGGCCGTGGGCGTTCGCCTTCTGGGTGAGACCCGGTCGGGCGAACGTGATTCTCGTCAGATCCCCTCGCGCGGCGTGGCGTTCCTTGCGGCCCAGGGTCGTTTGCGATGGTCGAGGGCATGAGCCTGCTCGCCTCGACCTTCCGTTCCGCGTATGCGGACGGCGAGCCGGTATCCCGTTCCACCTGGGTACGGGCGCTGGCGATGGCCGCGTTGGCCCCGATCGTGACGGGTCTGCTGGCGACGGCCGCGTTGCTGACGCTGATCCTCGCGATCGCCACGTCGTCGAATTTCTCCACCGGCGCGGTGCTGTCGGCGACAGGGCCGGTCTGGCTCGCCGCGTACCAGGTGCCGCTGGAGATCGACGGGTCGCCACTCGGGGTGCTGCCGCTGCTGCCGACGCTGCTGGTGTGCGTGCTGATCGCACGCGCGGCGTCCGGCGCGGCGGGGCGGCTGGGCTGTTCGACGCCGGACCGTGCGCCGCTGCTGATCGGTGTCGTGGCCGGTACGCACGCCGTGGTGGGCGCCGTGGTCGGCATCCTGGCCGGGGACGCCTTCATCACCGTCGACGTGCTGACGGCCGGGTTCGTGCCCGCGCTGGTGTCGGGGCTCGCGGTGGCCGTGGGTGTTGCGAAGCCGTGTGGTCTGACGACCGCTGCGTGCCGCTACCTCGATCCGCTCGCCGTGGCAGGTCTGCGAGCGGGCGCGCTGGGCCTGGCAGGGCTCGTCGCCGCGGGTGCGGTGACGCTGCTGCTGGCCACGGCGCTGTCGGCGTCGACGGTGGCGGACCTGTTCGCCGAGGTGGCGCCGGGTGCGGGCAGCGCGACCGGGCTGTGGCTGGTGACGCTCGGCTACGTGCCGAACGCGGTGATCATGTCGATGGGCTTCGTGACCGGGCCCGGCCTGCAGCTCGGCAGTGTCGAGATCGGGCCGATGTCGTTCAGCGGGGGCGGGGTGCCTCCGTTCCCGCTGCTCGGCGCTTTGCCGGACGAGCAGGCGTTGTGGTGGCCGGTGCTGATGCTGCTGCCCGCCGCGGTCGGTGCGGGCGTCGGTTGGTGGCTGCGTAAGTGCCACGACGATCCGGTGGCCCGGTTGCGGACCGTCGGCGTCGCTGGTGCGCTGGTCGGTTTCGGCACCGTCGTCGCGGGTTTCCTCGCGGGCGGTCGTCTCGCGGCGGGGCCGTTCGATCCGGTGGGGATCCCGCTGGGGTTCGTGTCGATCGCGGCGTTCCTGTGGATCGCCGTCCCCGGTGGCCTCGTCGCCTGGTTCGCGGGTCCGCGCCCCGTGGCCGCCGACGATGACGCCGAGGGCGACGCGGATGAGGCGGACACCGATGACGATGCCGACGCTGACGCCGACAACGTCGACGACGCGGATGCCGACGCCGCCGATGACGATGCCGCCGATGACGAAGACGCCGAGGGCGCCGAGCCGGGTGATGCCGACGAGGCCGAGAACCCCGACGGCGAGGATGCCGAGGAACGGGACGAGAAGGACGACGCCGACGCCGGGGAAGACGGCGCAGACGACGACACCGCCGCAGACGACGACACCGCCGCAGACGACGACACCGCCGACGACGACACCGCCCACGACGACACTGCGGACGACGACGCCGGGGAACCGGACGACGATCACGACGAGACCGGAGACCTCGACAGCGCCGACAGCGCCGACAGTGCCGACGACCCCGGTGATCTGGACGACTCCGCTGATCTGGACGACTCTGCTGATCTGGACGACTCCGGCGAGGCGGATGTCGACGACGAGCCGGGTGGTGCCGACGGTGCCGCGGTCCGCGCGGACAGTGGCGACGCGGCAGCCGGGCGCAAGCCGGCCGAGCCCGACGAGTTCGACGAGCCCGACGAGTTCGACGACGAACTGGACCTGCCCGACGACTCCGCCGCCGACAACGCCGACCGGGTCGACAACGACGACCGGGCCGACAACGCCGACAACGACGACACCCCGGGCCGACGCTCGTAGCCGTGACCGGGCCCGTGATCGAACCGGCGCTGCCGGCGACGGTCCTGCCGGCGATGGTGCTGCCGACGACGGTGCTGCCGGCGACGGTGTTGACGGCGACGACGCGGACGGTTCGGACCAGCCCGGTGATTCGGGCGGCTCGAACGGTGGGGGAGAGCGAAAGGTGTGACGGGCGCCCCTCGTCCGTGCCCTCGCCGAGCCGGCCGAAACCCCGGCGTTAGGGTGGGGTCACCAGGTCATGCGATGTGCGCGGTCGTGCACCACCGGCGAGGAGAAGCGTTCTGGTTACCAGGTTGGAGTTGCCGGCACCGGCGAAACTGGTCGTTCTCGCCTCGGGGGCCGGCAGCCTGTTGCAGGCCGTCCTCGATGCGACCGCCGAGCCATCGTTCCCGGCCACCGTCGTGGCCGTGGGTACCGATCGCGGGGATGTCGAAGCGCTCACCCGAGCCGAACGGGCCGGGATTCCGCAGTTCACGGTCCGTACCGGCGACCACCCCGATCGCGCCGCGTGGGACGCGGCGCTGACCGAAGCGGTGTCGGTGCACGAGCCCGATCTGGTGGTGTCGGCCGGGTTCATGAAGCTGCTCGGACCGGCATTCCTGGAAGCGTTCCCGAACCGGGTCATCAACACGCATCCGGCGCTGCTGCCCGCGTTCCCGGGCATGCACGCGGTCGCCGATGCGCTCGCACTGGGGGTCAAGGTCACGGGGTCGACGGTGCATTTCGTCGACACCGGCGTCGACACGGGGCCGATCATCGCGCAGGACCCGGTGGTCGTGGAGCCCGACGACGACGAGTCGAGCCTGCACGAGCGCATCAAGGTGACCGAGCGTCGCCTGCTCGTGGAGGTGATCGCGAAGCTGGCCCGTGCGGGGTGCACGGTGGACGGACGAAAGGTGAGGTTGTCGTGAGCGAGCAGACTCCTGGAGCCGGACAGCGCCGGATTCGGCGTGCGCTGATCGGGGTGTCGGACAAGGCGGGCCTGCTCGAACTCGGCACCGGTCTGCATGCCGCCGGGGTGGAGATCGTGTCGACGGGCGGCACGGCGCGGGTGCTGGCCGACGCGGGCGTGCCGGTGACGAAGGTCGAGGAGGTCACCGGGTTCCCCGAGTCGTTCGACGGCCGGGTCAAGACGCTGCACCCGCGGGTCCACGCGGGCCTGCTGGCCGACCGGACCAGCGCCGAACACGAGTCGCAGCTGGAATCGCTGGACATCGCGCCGTTCGACCTGCTCGTGGTGAACCTGTACCCGTTCGAGCAGACGGTCGCCTCGGGTGCGAGCCCGGAGGACTGCGTCGAGAACATCGACATCGGCGGCCCCGCGATGGTGCGCGCCGCGGCGAAGAACCACGGCAGTGTGGGTGTCGTCGTCGACCCGTCGAACTACGAGTGGGTGCTCGAGCGCGTGCGCGCGGGCGGGTTCACGCTGGCGGAGCGCAAGCGGCTGGCCGCGCGGGCGTACGCCCACACCGCGTCGTACGACACGGCGGTGGCGTCGTGGTTCGCGAGTTCGTACGCGCAGGCGGACGATTCCGGGTACGCCGACTTCGTGGGCGCCACGTGGGAGCGCGGCGACGTGCTGCGGTACGGCGAGAACCCGCACCAGACGGCCGCGATGTACCGCCGCGCCGGTGAACCCGGCATCGCTCACGCCGAGCAGCTGCACGGCAAGGCCATGTCGTACAACAACTACGTCGACACCGACGCCGCCCGCCGCGCCGCGGCCGACTTCGACGAACCCGCCGTGGCGATCATCAAGCACGCCAACCCGTGCGGCATCGCGCTCGGTGACGACATCGCCGAGGCGCACCGCAACGCGCACGCGTGCGACCCGGTGTCGGCGTTCGGCGGGGTGATCGCGGCGAACCGTCCGGTGTCGCTCGCGATGGCCGAACAGATCGCGGACGTGTTCACCGAGGTCGTGCTCGCCCCGGCGTTCGACGACGACGCCCTCGAGGTGCTGACCCGCAAGAAGAACGTCCGCCTGCTGACGCTGCCCGCCCCGGAGGCGAGCCCGGTTGAGTTGCGGCCCATCTCGGGCGGCATGTTGATGCAGAGCGCGGACCGGATCGACGCCGAGGGTGACGATCCTGCCGACTGGACCCTCGCGACCGGTACGCCCGCGGACGAACGCACCCTCGCCGACCTGAGGTTCGCGTGGCGGGCGATCCGGGCGGTGAAGTCGAACGCGATCCTGCTGGCCCACGACCGCGCGACCGTCGGTGTCGGCATGGGACAGGTCAACCGGGTCGACTCGTCGCGGCTGGCGGTGCAGCGCGCAGGGGAGCGGGCGCAGGGCTCGGTCGCCGCGTCGGATGCGTTCTTCCCGTTCCCCGACGGCCTGCAGGTGCTGCTGGACGCCGGCGTGCGCGCGGTCGTGCAGCCCGGTGGGTCGGTGCGGGATGCCGAGGTCATCGCTGCGGCCGAGGCCGCGGGCGTCACGCTGTATCTCACGGGCACGCGCCACTTCGCTCACTGAGCCGTTTTCTGCTCTGCCCCGGCCGCGCGGGCGCCAGGCGACGCGGAATCCCGGAGTCCCGACGTGTCGGAGTCCTGACGTGTCGGGCGGCGGAGCCTCGGCTACGACGTCGTGCCGCTGCACACGGTCGACCGGCGCTGGTACGACCTCGACCTGGCCGTGGCGGTCATCGGCAATCCGCACACCCTCGCCTGGTGTCCCGAGGCACTGGACCGCCCGAGCCGCGACCGCATCGAGAACCTGGGGCTCGACCTCATCGAGGTCTCGCGCGGCGAGGCCGAGCACTTCGCCCTCAACCTCATCAGCGACGGCGACACGGTCACGATGACCCGCAGCGCGCCGCGTCTCGCCGCCGAACTCCGGTCCCGCGGATTGCACGTCGTCGAGCTGTCGACCACCGAACTGGCCAAGGGCGGCGGCGGGGTTCGCTGCACGGCGCTCACGCTCGACCAGAGGTGACACCGTCGATGCGCGCCAAAACGAGATCCGCTCCCACGGCGTCGGCGACGTCGCGGCTGATCGGTGTCGACGCGACCAGGGGCATCGCCGTGCTGGGCATGATGGCCGTGCACGCGTTGTACATCGTGGGCAGCGACGGCGACCCGACCTGGTGGTACTCGATCGTGTCCGGCCGGTCGGCTGCGACCTTCGCCGTGCTGGCGGGCGTCGGCATCGCCTTCACCACGCGCCGCGAGCGGGTCCCGCGGGCGCGGTGGCGGCCGGTCACGGCGTCGCTGGCCGCGCGTGCGCTCGCGGTCGGTGTGCTGGGCCTTGCGCTCGGCTACACCGACAGCGACATCGCCGCGGTGATCCTGCCGTTCTACGCCGTCCTGTTCCTGCTCGCGATCCCGCTCGTGTTCCTGAGCACGCGGCTGCTGGTGATCACGGGCGCCGCGGTGGCGTTGCTCGTTCCCGTGCTCAGCCACCTGTTCCGGGACGCGCTGCCCGAACCACGCTTCGCCACCTCGTACGGCTACCTGCTCGACGACCCGCTCGGCATGCTGTCCGAGCTCGCGGTCACCGGCGTTTACCCCGCATTGCCCTGGGTGACCTACCTCTGCGCCGGGCTCGCCATCGGCAGGCTCCGGCTGTCGTCGACGACCGTCGATGCGTGGCTGCTCGCGGGAGGGGCCGCACTCGCCGCGGCGGCCTCCGCCCTGTCCGGGCTGTTGCTCGGTCCGCTCGGCGGTTTCGACCGTCTCGTCGCCGTCGACGAGCGTGCCGTCGTCGAGGGCGCGCTGCAGTTCGGCGAGCCGGGCACGACCCCCACGACGAGCTGGTGGTGGCTGGCCGTCGACGCGCGCCACTCGAGCACGCCCCTGGACCTGCTGCACACCACCGGATTCGCGGCGACACTGCTCGGCGCGCTGCTGTTGCTCACGAACGCCTCGAGGCTGACCGCCGTCGCCCGCATCCTGGTCGCTCCGCTGGCAGCCGTCGGTGCGCTTACTCTGACGGTGTACTCGGCGCACATCGTGTTCCTGAACTCCCCGCTCGACCGGTTCGGCGCCGTCGCGGCTATCTCGTGCAGGTCGCCGTCGCCGTCGCGTTCGCCATGGCGTGGCGACGGTTCGTGGGCCGGGGCCCGCTCGAATGGGCCGTCACCTGGTTGGCCCGCCACGCGAGTGCGCTCGCATCGAGGCCCCGAGGCTAGCGGGATTCCGCCTGCCTCCCGCCAAAGTGGTGGCGCTGGTGACGTCCGGCGCCGTCAACAGGACGTCGTCCAGTCCGACCTGGACGAGCACCCGCCGCAACGCGGCGGTCGGGCCTGCCAGCCGCAGCGAGCCGCCCGTGAGCTCGGCGTGATGGTGCAGCGTCACGAACAAGTTCAGCCCGGCGGCTCCGCAAAAGGTCAATCGTGCGACGTCGAGGACAACGTGACTGCCCGCCGTGACGCCCGGTGAGAGCCCGTCGGCGAGCGAGGGCGCGGTGGCGAGGTCGAGTTCCCCGTCGACGGTCGCCACCACGAGGTGACCGTGGGAACGGATGTCCCATCGCAGCAACGAATCCCCCGCGGCCTCACCGGCACCGGATCGGGACGGGTGCGGTGAACGGCTAAGGGCACGCTGGGTGAACGGAAATGAAGCGCACATGCCGGAACCCTTCGGGGAGGTGCGATACCACCGGGGTCCGGGGTGGTGAGGTGGCAGGTGCAGCGGTGCGATGGCCGGTTGTGCACCCGGAGTGAATCTAACAGAAATGGCCGCTCTACGGTATGAGCGCGATTCCCGCCACTGCGTGCCGGGGCGGGAGGCTCGCCGGGCTGCGAGGCTCCCGGACCGTGGGTTTGCCGGGCCGTGGGTTTGCCGGATCGTGGGGCTCCCCGGGCGGCGGTCACGGGCGGGCGCTGTTCCCGGCACGGACGTCGGCGACGGCATCGGTGACGTTGACCGTGCCCGCGATGATCTCGCCGGCCACCTCGCCCAGGCGCCGGTTGTGACTGCGAGCGTGGCGGCGCATCGCGGTGAAAGCCTGGTCGGGGTCCACGGAATGGCGTTCGGCGAGGATCCCTTTGGCCTGTTCGATGGTCACGCGGCTGTTCAGCGCGGTCTGCAGCTGTTCGGTGACCATCTCCTGGTGGCGTACCGCCCGTTCGGAGAGCAGGCCGATGGTGGCCACGTCGACCAGTGCCTTGCCCAGCTTCGCGTCGGTCTCGTCGAGCCCGTTCGGATGCATCCGGAACAGGTTCAGGGTGCCGATGATCTGCGTTCGGAGCTGCATCGGGATGGCGTGCACCCCCGCGAACCCCAGCTCGGTCGCCATCGCCGAGAACCGGGGCCAGCGCCCCGCCACCTGGCTGACGTCTGGCAGGGTCACGACCTGGCCGCTGTGGTAGCAATCCAGGCACGGGCCCTCTTCCTCCTGCAACTGGAACAGCTCCAGGAGTTGGGTCTGGCCGGTGGAAGCGGCGACCAGCCGCAGCGAGCCGCGCTCGTCGGCGAGCAGCAGACCCGCCGTGTCGGCGTCGAGCAGCTCCACACACCGTTCGGTCAACGTGTGCAGGAACTCGACCGCGTCGAAGCCGGCGACCAAGGTATCCGCCAGCTCCACGAACGTGTCGGCCACTCGCTGTTCCCGCATTGCCATTCCCTCCACCTTACGGCCTAACTCTGCCTGGCACATCCGGGTTGCCCTGCGCCTGCGGACCTACAGCGTCTCGTCCGGTTCGACCTCGGGCCGGAACCGTAGTCGGCGGGCCACCACGTCGGCGGCGACCTCGCTCAGCGGGGTGTCCCCGGTGAAGGCGTGGGCTCGCAGCCGCGACAGTGCCTCGGCCATGTCGACCCCCAGCTGCACGGCGATCATGCCGGTCGCCTGATGTACCGCGTTCCGGCCGCGAGAGGTGTCGTCGATCGGATGACGGTCGAGCGGCCGGACCGTGCCGGACGCGTCGTCGAGCAGCAGTTGCAACGCGAGGTCGGCGAAGATCAACGCGTCTCCGAGGGCTTCGGTCGGCAGTGGTCCCGCGGCGGCGCGGTGAAGTTCGAATACGCCCAGCTGGATCGTGCCGGCGTGCAGCGGGAACGCGAACACCGCACCGACGCCGCGCTGCCTGGCGGCCCCGGCGAACCCGGGCCAGCGGGCCGTGGCCTCGGCCAGGTCCGGCACCAACATCGGAGCGGCGAACCTGAACGCCGCGAGGCACGGGCCCTCGCCGAGGGTGACCTGTAGTTCCTCCAGCTCGGCGGCCAGCTCGCCCGAGGCGGCCACCGGGGTGTGCGTGCCGTTCCCGCTCATCGCCGTCACGCTCGCCCCGTCGACACCCAATCGCAGGTGGGCGGCACGGCACAACGCCGCCACCGAGATGCGGCCGTCGCCTTCACCGTCGGTGGCGGCCGCAGCGATCCACGAGAACACCCGTGCCGTTCGCTCGCCCATCTATCCATCCTGTCCCGAAACCGTGACGACACCGACGGTGCCCACGGTGTTTTGTACCCGACCTGCGGGTCGCCAGCACGGTCGGAGGCGCGCCGGAAGCGCCGTGACAGGGCCTGCTTGACACGTTCTTCGAACTCGTGTTCTATAGCGGTTGTCGAACAAGAGTTCTAGTCAGGTGGTTCGGGGGTAGACGGGCCCGAGGCCGTCGGCGCGTACGTCCCCGCGGTCGTACGGGCGGGTCTCCGGGCGTGAGGGGGTGAGCACGATGTCCGTCTCGGCGCCTGCCGCGATCGGCACACCTGCTGTGGACGACCCTGCTGCGTATGGTCCTGCTGCGGGCACGGGGGACGGGGCTGCGGCGGACGGGGCTGCGGGGGCTGCGGCGGAGTCGCGGTCGCCAGGGGGATCGGCGCCCGCGGGCGGTGGGAGTGTCGCCGACACCGTGGCCAGGCTGGCGTCGTTGCCCGGTGTGGGCACGGCGGGAGATTTCGCGGCGGCGGCGCGGTCGGTGTCCGATGCGGAGCCGCCGGAGTCCGAGGTGGCTGCGCCTACGGGCCGTGGTCCCGGCCGTGGGCGCAGCGGGGCGATCGACGGTGGCGCGGATACGGAATTCGCCGCAGGGACAGCAACGGGTTCCGGGGCAACGGGGTCCGGAGCAACGGGTGCCGGGGTGGCGGATGCCGGCGACAGGGTGCTTCCCGTGGCTTCCGCGCTGGCGGAGCTGGTGCCGTGGGGCGGCTTGCGCCGTGGCAGCACGGTCTCGGTCAGCGGGTCGACGTCGTTGCTGCTGGCGTTCCTGGCCGAGGCGACCACCCGCGGATCGTGGGCGGCGGTCGTGGGGATGCCGGAACTCGGTGTGCTCGCGGCGCGGGAACTCGGGGTGGCGGTGCACCGGCTCGCGCTGATTCCCCGTCCCGGCGCGGAACTTCCCCAGGTGACAGCGGCCCTGCTGGATGGGATCGACCTGGTGGTCGTTCCCGCGGATGGAGCGGTCGGGACCCGGGATCCGAACCTCGCCCGGCGACTGTCGGCGCGGGCGAGGAACCGCGGTGCGGTGCTGCTGACGGCCGGTTCGTGGCCGGGTACGGAAGTCGAACTGCGCTGTGCGGCGGCGAACTGGTCCGGAGTGGACGATGGCTACGGGTATCTCGCACAGCGCGAGATCCTCGTCGAGGCGACGGGCAGGCGGGGTGCTGCGCGGACGAAACGAGTTCCCCTGCTGCTGCCGGGGCCGGACGGAACGATCGCGCGGGCCGAACCCGCCGGAACACAGCCACTGAGGGAGGTGCGCGCAGGATGAGGACCTTCCCGGAGAGTCCGACCTCGGAGCACCGGCAACCACAGCACCGGCGACCACAGCGCCAGCAGTCGCAGCGCCGGCAGTCATCGCCGCCGCGGTTGTTGGTGTTGTGGTGCCCGGACTGGCCGGTGGTGGCAGCTGCTGCGGAGTCGGGTATCTCCGCGGCGGAACCCGCCGCGGTACTGGCTGCGAACCGGGTCGTGGCGTGTTCGGCGGTGGCGCGTGCGGCCGGGATCCGGCGCGGCATGCGGCGCCGCGAGGCCCAGGCCCGGTGCCCCGAACTGGCCGTGTTCGCCGACTATGCCGACCGTGACGCCCGGCTTTTCGAGACCGTGGCGACGGCGACCGAGGAGCTGATCGTCGGGGTGGAGGTGGTGCGCCCCGGTGTGGTGGCCGTGCCGGTCGCGGGGGCGGCCCGCTATTTCGGCGGCGAACGCACGCTGCTGGAACGGCTCGTCGACCACGTGTCGGCGCGGACGGGGGCCGAATGCCAGGTCGGCGTCTCCGAAGGGCTGTTCGCCGCGACCTTGGCCGCGCACCGTGCACGGCCGGTGCCCGCGGGTGCGGCCGCGGAGTTCCTGGCCCCGCTCGGAGTGCAGGAACTCGACCAGCCGGGCAGCGGCCGCGGGGATCTGGTGGATCTGTTGCGGCGCCTGGGAATCCGCACACTCGGTGCGTTCGCGCAGCTGGCGGAACGGGACGTACTCGCTCGGTTCGGGGCCGACGGGGTGCTGGCG
Organism: Prauserella salsuginis; assembly: GCF_024648885.1. Classification (GTDB taxonomy): domain Bacteria; phylum Actinomycetota; class Actinomycetes; order Mycobacteriales; family Pseudonocardiaceae; genus Prauserella; species Prauserella salsuginis. Next base: position 410,920 of record NZ_JANBBF010000013.1, read on the forward strand.
CACCGACTGGCGAGCGGCCGGGACGAACGACCTCCCGGCAGGCGCCGCCCGGCGCCCGATCTCGCCGTGACGGAAACCTGTGACCCGCCGCTGGAACGGGTCGATGCCGCCGCGTTCCTGGCCCGCACCTTGGCGAGCCGCTTCCACGCGGGGCTGGCGGCCCGTGGCCTCGCCTGCACCAGGCTGGGTATCCACGCCACCACCGAACACGGGGAGGAGCTCGGCCGCAGCTGGCGCTGCGGCGAACCGCTCACCCCGGACGGCATCGCGGACCGGGTGCGGTGGCAGTTCGAGGGCTGGCTGACCCGCGGCCGAGGGGACACGCCGACGTCCGGGGTGACCGTGCTGCGGCTCGAACCGGAGGAGACGGTCGAGGGCAGCGCGCTGCAGTTGGGCCTGTGGGCGGGCGGCTCCGGCGCCGAGCACACGCCGGAAGCGGACAAGGCGGCCCGGGCGCTGGTGCACGTCCAGGGACTGATCGGTCCCGAGGGAGTCTGCACCGCCGTGTTCGACGGCGGCCGCGGCCCCGCCGAGCAGGTACGGCTCGTGCCGTGGGGAGACCGCCGCACCCCGGCGGACGGTCACGACGCGCCGTGGCCGCAGCGGCTGCCGAGCCCCTCGCCGGCGACCGTGTTCGAGGCGCCGTGTCCCGCCGTGGTCGCGGGGGAGGACGGGCGGCAGCTCGACGTCACCGACCGGCACCGGCTCACTGCATGGCCGTGGACCGTCGCGTTCGGCGACGGCAGGCCGCGCCGAGTGCAGAACTGGGCGGGTCCGTGGCCGGTCACGGCGCGCTGGTGGGTGCCCGGTGACCGGGGCCGCTGTGTCCGGCTGCAGGTCGTCCTCGAATCCGGCAGTGGTTCGCAGCCGGTCGCCGTGCTGTTGCGGTGGCAGGAACAAGGGAATCCGAAATGGACTGTGGAAGGGGTGTACGACTGATGTACGACGAGTCGCTGCGGGGTGCCGCCGATCCCTGGCCCGGCGAGGAATATCGGGACCCGGCGGCCCTGCTGGATTCGGCGACCCTGCTGCGGCAGCTGATTCCCGAACCGAGACGGTCCCCGGAAGGCGAATGAGCCATGGGGTGGAACTGAATCATGGGGTGGAACAACCCGCCCGTCCCGTGGCGGAACCTGGAACGCACCCTTTCGGGACGCGGTCCACTGCCCGGAGGCACCGACGGCCGGCAGGACCAGGCAGGCGACGGGAACGACAGCCCGGCATGGGGGCGCAGACGGGACAAGTACGCCAAGCCCGCGAACCTGCCCCCGCCAGGCCACGACGACACCGGAGCCGCGGGCCGTGTGCCGTACGCCGAACTGCACTGCCACTCGAACTTCAGCTTCCTCGACGGCACCAGTGATCCGGAGAACCTGGTCGAGGAGGCCGCGCGGCTGGAACTCGACGCCATCGCGCTCACCGACCACGACGGCCTGTACGGCGCCGCACGCTTCGCCGAAGCGGCCAAGGAAGTCGGCATGCGCACCGTGTTCGGGGCGGAGCTGAGCCTCGGCCTTTCCGAACCCCCGGCCGGGGCCGCCGACCCCGGCGGGGAACACCTGCTGCTGCTCGCGAAGGGCGCAGGCGGATACACGAGCCTGTGCCGTGCCATCACGTCCGGCCAGCTGCGGGGCCACGACCACGAGCCGCCTCCGGGGCAGCGGGCGGAGAAGGGGAGGCCGGTCTACGACCTGGACGAGATCACCGAGGAGGTCGTGGGCCGGTGCCTCGTGCTCACCGGGTGCCGCAAGGGCTCCGTCCGGCGCGGTCTCGCCGAAGGCGGGCCGGATGCCGCGGCCGAGGCCCTGCGCGGGCTGATCGACCGGTTCGGCCGCGACGACGTGTACGTCGAACTGGTCGACCACGGCGGGCCGCTCGACAGCGCCCACAACGACCGCCTCGCTGAGATCGCTGCCGACCTGGGGGTGCAGACCGTCGCGACGGGTGCCGTCCACTACGCACGGCCGCAACAGGCCCACGTCGCGCAGGCGGTGTCGGCGATCAGGGCGCGGCGCAGCCTCGACGAGATGGAGGGCTGGCTCGCCGCATCCGGGGCGGCGCACCTGCGGTCCGGTGCCGAGATGCAGACCCGGTTGGCCCGGTATCCCGGAGCGGTTCAGCGCGCCGCGCTGCTCGCCGAACGGTACGCCTTCCCGCTGGAGATCCTCGCGCCGAAGCTGCCGCCGTTCGACGTTCCGGACGGCCACGACGAAGCGAGCCACCTGCGCGCGGTGACCCTCGCGGGAGCGGAGCAGCGCTACGGCCCGCGGGAGCGGAACCCGAAGGCGTACGCCCAACTCGACCACGAACTCGACGTCATCGAACGCCTCGGTTTCCCCGGGTACTTCCTGATCGTCTGGAACATCGTGGAGTTCTGCCGCAGCAGCGACATCCTCTGCCAGGGCAGAGGATCGGCGGCGAACTCCGCGGTCTGCTACGCGCTCGGCATCACGAGGGTCGACCCGGTGAAGTGGAAACTGCTCTTCGAACGGTTCCTCGCTCCGGATCGCGACGGTTATCCGGACATCGATCTGGACATCGAGTCCGACCGTCGGGAAGAGGTGATCCAGTACGTCTACCGTAAGTACGGCAGGTTGTGCACCGCGCTGGTCGCGAACGTGATCACCTACCGTCCCCGGTCGGCGGTCCGCGACGCGGCGAAAGCACTGGGGTATTCGCCGGGACAGCAGGACGCGTGGAGCAAGCAGATCGACCACTGGGGTCCGCTCCGCAGGCTCCGGCAGCAGTCCGATCACGACATCCCGGAGGGAGTGCTCGACGTGGCGGGCGCGTTGGAGCACGCGCCGCGGCATCTCGGCATCCATCCCGGCGGCATGGTCATCTGCGATCGCCCGGTGAGTGAGGTGTGCCCGGTCGAATGGGCCCGCATGGAGGACCGGAGCGTCCTGCAGTGGGAGAAGGACGACTGTGCGTGGGGCGGGCTGGTCAAGTTCGACCTGCTCGGCCTGGGGATGCTGTCGGCCCTGCACTACATGCGCGACATGGTGCACGAGGACAAGGGAATCGACGTCGACCTCAGCGACCTGCCGCTCGACGACGCGAACGTCTACGCGATGCTGCAGCGTGCGGACGCCATCGGCGTGTTCCAGGTGGAGAGCAGGGCGCAACTGGCGACCCTGCCCCGGCTCAAGCCGAAGAAGTTCTACGACCTGGCCATCGAGGTCGCGCTGATCCGCCCCGGCCCGATCCAGGGCGGTTCGGTGCACCCGTACATCCGGCGCGCCAACGAGGACGAGGAATGGGAGCACGACCATCCACTGCTGGCGAACGCGCTCGGCAAGACCTACGGGGTGCCGCTGTTCCAGGAACAGATGATGCAGCTCGCCGTCGACGTCGCCGGATTCACCGCGGCCGAGGCGGACACGCTACGCCACGCCATGGGGTCGAAGCGGTCCGAGCGGAAGATGGAACGCCTCCGGCAGCGGTTCTACGACGGTGCGGCAGCACGTGGGGTCGATCGCGACATGGCCGCCCACATCTTCGAGCGGATGCGCGCGTTCTCCCATTTCGGATTCCCGGAGAGTCATGCGCTGAGCTTCGCGTACGTGGTGTTCGCCAGTGCGTACTTCAAGTACTACCACCCGGACGCCTTCTGCGCGGGGCTGTTGCGGGCGCAGCCGATGGGGTTCTACTCGCCGCAGTCGTTGACGGCGGATGCTCGCAGGCACGGGGTCGAGGTCCGCGGCCCGGACATCAACGCCAGTGACTCCCTCGCCCGCCTGGAACCACTGTCGTGGCAAGGAAATGGCCAATCCGGAACGTCGCCGGGGGATGACGGCGCAGCGATCGGATCCGCGGTCCGGTCCACAGTGACAGCCGCAGCGACAGCGACAGCCACGGCCACAGCGACAGCCACGGCCGGATCTTCCGCTCCGGCCGATTCCACGGCCGCCGCCGCGGCCGATTCCGAAACCGGCTCCGGTGGTACGGCCGCGGCCACCCACGCCGTCCGAATAGGACTCGGTGCGGTGCGCACGATTCCCACAGCCGTGGCGGAGAAACTCGTGGCCGAACGGGAGGCTCACGGTCCGTACCGCGACATGGCCGACGTCGCCAGGCGGGTCCGGCTCACCACTCCGCAGTGGGAGGCACTCGCCACGGCCGGTGCCTTCGGCTGTTTCGACGAGGTGCGGGGAGACCGGCGCAAGGCGCTCTGGTCCGCGGGTGCCGCGGCGCAGGAGCGGCCGGAGAATCTGCCCGGCACCACGCCGGCGACCGAGGCCCCGGCGCTGCCCGGTATGGACGAGGTCGATCTGGCGGCCGCGGACGTCTGGGCGACGGGACTGTCCCCGGACAGTTTCCCGACCCAGTTCATCCGCCCCCGGCTCGACGCACTCGGGGTGGTCCCTGCGCAGGGGCTGCAGCGGGTTGCCGACGGCACGCGCGTGCTCGTCGGAGGAGCCGTCACCCATCGCCAGCGCCCCGCAACGGCGGGCGGCATCACGTTCATCAACCTCGAGGACGAGACGGGCATGGTCAACGTGGTCTGCACACAGGGGCTGTGGGAGCGCTATCACCGGGTGGCGCGGTCGAGTTCGGCGATGCTGGTGCGCGGTGTCGTCGAACGTGCCGACGGAGTGGTCAGTCTGCGCGCCGACCGGTTGCAGCATCTGCCGATGCGGATCACCGCGAAGTCGAGGGATTTCCGGTGACCGGGCCGCGGCGAGAAGGTGTGCGATTCTGGCGGGGTGCGCTCCTCCGACTCCGCCGATTCCGATCCGACCCGTCCCGATCCCGCCGGTCCCGGCACCGTGGCGGAGTCCGGCGAGGACTACCGCGATGCCGTGCTCTCCGGGCAGCGGTGGCAGGGCAGACGGTTCGTCCGCTGCGATTTCACCGATGCCGACCTGCGCGAACTGACGACGTCCGGGTGCACATTCGACCACTGCGACTTCACCCGTGCCGATTTCGGCGAGTCGGTGCACCGCAGCTCGGCGTTCCGCACGTGCACGTTCGACCGCACCATGCTCGGCGATTCCGCATGGACCGGGTGTTCACTGCTCGGCAGCGTGTTCGTCGACTGCGGCCTCCGCACGATCACGCTGACCGACTGCGACCTGACGCTCGTGTCCCTGTCCGGCGCCGTGCTGCGCGGTATGGACCTGTCGGGGCTGCGTCTGCGCGAGGCCAACCTGACCGGTGCCGATCTCCGCAGGGCGAACCTGCGGCAGGCCGACCTGACCGGCGCCAGGCTGACCGAAACGAAACTGACCGACGCGGACCTGCGGGGTGCGCGGCTGGATGCGCCCGCCCTGGCAGCGGCCGACATGTCGGGCACGCGGGTCGACGTCGACACGGCGGTCCTGTTCGCCGCGGCCCACGGCCTGGTCGTGAGCTGAACACCCGGCGCGAGCCGGACCACCAGCCCGGCGCTGTGCCGGGCCCGCGGATTTCCGCACCGGGACACGGCCCTGCACAGGGAACGTCCATCCGCAGGGTCACGGCCCCGCGCAGGGACGCGCTCTGCACGTCGGCACGGCGGCACAGGGGCGGATGCAAGGGAAGGTTCTATACCCGTGCCCCTGCACGGGCATGGCCCCGCGCAGGGGCACGGGTGCGCAGTCACGGGAACACGGCCCTGCACAGGAACACGGCTGAACGGCTACGCGGGAAAGCGGCCCGGACAGGAACGCGCCCGCGTGGCACGTCCACGCGGGCGCGTTCCCCGTCGATGCCGCGGCTTCGAGCGGGGCTGCGGCCTTGGTGCCGACCGACGGGGCCCGGTCGGCCGGCGGGGCCCGGCCGACCGACGGGGCCCGCCGGCCGGCGGGGCTCAGTCGACCGGCGGTTCGCCGGGCTCGAGCTCGATGATGTCGCCGTCGGCCAACAACTCCTCGATGGAGGCCGGCAGCATGTACGCCGCACCACCGCCGGGCTGGTTGAACCACGGGATGGCGACGCCCGCGAGCGTTTCGAGCGGCCGTTGGACGCGGTACACGTGGTACGGGCGGTTGACCCACTCCGGCACCAGCGACCGTTCCTCGAACGGTGTGCCGGCTGCGTAGGTCAGGTTGCCGTTCGCCCCGCCGAACCGGTCGAGCTCGCTGCCCACGGGCAGGGTGCGCATCTCTTTGCCGCGGAACAGTGTCAGCGGTGGCTCGCCGGGCAACGGCTGGATGGGCCACTGCTGGCCACCCGACGGCTGTCCCGCCTGTCCGCCCTGTCCGGCCTGCGGGCGCGCTGCCTGCTGCGGCTCAGCCGCGGCGGGCCGGTGCTGGGTCGCCGCGGCCTGCTGGGCCACCGGTTCCCGCGGTGGTGCGGGTGCCGCCTGCGGCACCGGGCCGCCGCGGCCTGCGGGATCGTCGGCGGGCGAGACCGTCCGCGTCTGGGCGACCGGTTCCTCCGGGACCTGACGAGTTCCGGTGGCGATCTCGGGCGTGAGGGTCGCCAGCAGCGGGCGGGACGCCCCCGCGTCCGACGGCTCCGGCGCGGCCTGCTCGAACTCCGGGTCGCCGTGGTCGGGCTGCCCGGGAACCTCGTCGACGCCGTCGGGGGAGAGCAGGACCTTGCCCAACATGAACGCCTTCGCGTCCGCGGCGTCGCCGAACACGGCCGTGCTCTTCAGCTCGCCGTCGTACCAGCCGACCCGCCAGCCGTCGCTGACCCGTTCGAGGCTCCATCCGTAGTCGGACGGCATGCCCAGCGCGTAGTACTCGTCCGGCACCTCGAGCTCGTCGAGCTTGTCCTGCAGGTCGTCGAGCTCCGGGTCCTGCGGCGGCATGTTGCCGATCTGCGTCGGCGGGCCGGGATCCGGCTCGACGGCGGAGCCGCGGCCACCCCGGTCGTCGACGTCGCGCTGATCGCCGTACTCCGTGCGGTCGCCGTAGCCGCGAGGATCGTCGAAGTCCCGCCGGTCCTCGTAGGGCGGTTCCGCGTAGTTCCGGTCGTCGTAACCCTGGGGGTCGTAGCCGCCGCGGTCCTCGTAGCCTCCGCGGTCCCTGGGGGCGGCGCGGTCGTCGTACTCGCCTGCGTCGTCACGGCCCGCGAAGCCGCTCGCGACGGCACCGGCCGCGCTGAGTGCCCCGGCCGTACCGACGGCGCCGGCCACCCCGGATGCCGTGGGGGGTGCCGGCTGGTCGAAGTCCTGCCGCGGTGTCGGGGCGGTCCGTTCCTCGTCCAGTTCGGTCGGCGGCTCCTGGTCCGGATGCCGGGCCTGGTGCGGGCCGGTTTGGCCGGGTCCGCCGGTGGGCCGGTCCATCGGCGGAGTCGCCATGTCCTGGTTCGCGTCCGCAGGCGGCGGACCGTCCCCCTGCACCGGCGAGGTGATCGTCGTCGGCGGCCCCGAGTCGAAGTCGGGGTCGGAACCGTTCGGTGCCGCCGCATCACTGTCGACGGCCGGGTCGTCGTCCGCCGCGTGGCCGGACCGCGGACCGTCGCCGAACGTGGGGATCGGGGTGAAGGCCGTGCCCTGCTCGTGCAGCGGTTCGCCGGGGGAGGCGTCGCCGAACGGCTCGTCGCCGAAGTCGCGATCGGGTGCGGACGCGCCGTACCCGTCGATGTCGTACCCGCCTCCCAATGCGGTCGTCGGCGCGTCGTCGGACCACGTCTCGTCGTGGTCCGACGGGCCGGAGTCGCCGCCGCGGCCGGGCAGCGTGTAGGCCGCGGTCTCGGCCTCCGGGTCGACGAAGTCGTCGGCACCGGGCTGCGACGGCGCGGTGTCGGACGGCGCGGTGTCTGAGGATGCGGTGTCGGCGGGCGCGGTGTCTGAGGATGCGGTGTCGGCGGGCGCGGTGTCGGAGGGCGCGGTGTCGGAGGGCGCGGTGTCGGAGGGCGCGGTGTCGGCGGGCGCGGTGTCGAAGCCTGCAGGCTCGAAAGCCGTGTCGGTGTCGCCGCCCGGCATCCTGCCACTGGCCTGGGCAGCGAAGCCGCCGGCGGCGATGTCCTCACCGGAGCCGGGAGCGGCCGGCGTCTCGTCGCGGTCGGCCGGTGTGAACGGCGACACCGGACTCATCCTGCTGGCGTGGTCCGTGCCGTTGATGCCGTTGAACTGCTCGTCGAGTTCCTGGGCGGCCTTGCCGGGCCGGCGCACCGGCAGTTCGGGGGCGTCGGGGTCGGCCGGGTCCGGCTGGACGGGTTCGTCCCCGATCTCCGTGCCGTTCCGGGCGGCCATCGCACCCATCGCACCCGCACCCATCGCACCCGCGGCGCCTGCAGCTCCCGCAATGCCCGCGGCACCCGCTGCCGCCGCGCCGGAGCTGTCCGAGCCCGACACCGGTTCCGCCGGCACGTCGGCGGCGCGGCCGGGCTGCTCCTGCGGCTGGGGCTGTTCGGGGGCGACCGGCGGGGTCTGGGTCGTCGGCTGTGCCGTTTCGGCACCGGGCACCTGGGGCGGACCCTGTTGCGGGCCCTGACCGTGCGCCACGTGGGCGGCCGCGGCCTGGCGGGTCTCGTCGGGCACCTCGGGAACCGTGAACCCGGCAGCGCGGATGTGCTGCAGCAGATCCGCCTCCGGTGCGACCCCGTGGGTACGCAGGTAGTAGGGCACGGCGGCGGGCCAGATCCAGGATCCGTCGCTGTGGAACGCGATCGGCACCTCGGCGGACTGGTCGGGGTCGAGCCGGTCGACGTCGTAACCGCGGGCGGGCCCGACCGTCGGGGCGCCGTCGAGATAGGCGAGCACGCGGTCCCGTTCGTCCGGATCGAGCTCCGGCCGGGTGATGACGGGGCCGTTCGGGCCTGCGCCGTCGAAAATCCGGGCCATGCGGAACCGCGGCCCGGAACGCTCCGGGCCGAGGCCCGCCATGCGGCGCATCAGCCAGTCGGGCACGTTCTCCTCGGAGCGGGGGAACATGCGCAGTTCGTCGGCGTAGGCCTGCGACGGCGGTGCGAGGTCCCAGGAGGGTTCGTCACGGTCGTACTCGAGGTTGTAGCTCGACGGGTGGTCGAGCTGGTAGCGCGCGTTGAACCACGTGCCGCGGCCCTCGCGGTACATGCCGGCGCGGAGCTTGCCGAACAGCGTCGCGATGTCATGGGTCGCCACCCACTCCTGCGCTGTGCCGTCGGCGGTCACGACCTCGCCGGTCAGCTCGTGATACCTCCCCACAGCGCGGTACACCGCGGTCACCCTGCGCCAGTCCCGCGGGGCGGCCCGCAGCAGCGAGAGGCCGATCTGCTTGACCAGCGTGTCCTGCTCGGTCGCGTTCAGCTGGGTCGGAAGTGCCACGCCCACATCTTGGCTAATACGTTTCGCGAATGCACGGCCACCGGGTACATGAGCTGTGCGTCTCACCCTGTGGCGCGGCTGTCAGCGGCTGCGACGAGTCCGGAGTGGGGGCGGACACACTCCGGCGGTGACACCCGCAGCGGGGATCACCGGTGCGCGCACAATGGCGGGCGATGGCCACCGCCAGTGCGGGTCCGGCACCGGATCCCGCCACGTCGACCGCGCCCACGCCCACCTCCGGTAACCGGCAGCTGTGGGGCGTGGTGCTCGCCGTATCCGCAGGGCTCGGTATGTCCTTGCAGTCCCGCGTCAACGGTCAGCTCGGCCTCGAACTCGGGGACTCCGCGCTCGCTGCCGTCATCTCCTTCGGCGGTGGCCTGCTGCTGTTGCTGTGCTGGCTCGCCGTGTCACGGCCGATGCGTGACGGGACGCGTGCCGCCGTGGCCGCGCTGCGCAGTGGCAGGCTGCGCCCCTGGCATTTCCTGGGCGGCATCGCCGGCGGTACCTATGTGCTGGGGCAGTCGCTCACCGTCTCGCTCATCGGCGTCGCGCTGTTCACCGTGGGCGTCGTTGCGGGACAGACCGTCAGCGGCCTGTTCGTCGACCGGCTCGGACTGGGGCCGTCGGGCAAGGAGCCCACCACGCTGCTGCGGGTGGCCGGTGCGGTGATGACCATGGCCGCCGTCGCGGGTGCCGTGGCCGGGGACGTCGCGGGCGCGGCCGGTCCCGGGCGCATCGCCCTGCTGATCCTGCCGTTCGCCGCCGGTGCGGGCATGGCGGTGCAGCAGGCGTTCAACGGGCACGTGGGGGCGGCCTCGGGCAGCTCGCTCACCGCGGCGCTCGTCAACTTCACCACCGGTACCGCGATGCTGGTGCTCGCGTGGCTGGTGTCGCTCGCACTGCACGGCCTGCCGGACGGGCTGCCCGGCAACCCGGTGTTGTACCTCGGCGGGCTCGTCGGCATCGTGTTCATCGCGGTCGCCTCGTTCGTCGTGTCGTGGATCGGCGTGCTGCTGCTCGGGCTGAGCACGGTGGCAGGGCAGCTCGTCGGGTCGATGCTGCTCGACGCGTTTCTGCCCGCAGGCGGGAACGGGCTGACGACGTCGACGGTCGTCGCGTGCGGTGTGGCGTTGCTCGCCATCGGCGTCGCATCGCTCGGTGGGCGGAAACGGCCGGGCGGGCGGAAACACGGTTAGCGGGATTGGGAGACTGAACGACGTGACGGCGACGATTCTCGACGGCAAGGCCACCAAGGACGCCATTTTCGCGGAACTGACCCCTCGGGTCGCCGCGCTCGCCGAGCGGGGCATCACGCCCGGCCTCGGGACGGTGCTGGTGGGCGACGACCCGGGTTCGCACTCGTATGTGAAGGCCAAGCACGCCGACAGCGCGAAGGTCGGTGTCAACTCCATCCGCAGGGACCTGCCGGAGGACACGACGCAGGTCGAGCTCGAGAAGGTCATCGACGAGCTGAACGCCGATCCGGCGTGCACGGGCTACATCGTCCAGCTGCCGCTGCCGGCGCACCTCGACGAGAACGCGATCCTCGAACGCATCCCGCCGGAGAAGGACGCCGACGGGCTCGCGCCGACCAGCCTCGGCCGGCTCGTGCTGGGCAAGCAGGGCGCGCTGCCGTGCACGCCGCTCGGCATCATCGAGCTGCTGCGCCGATACGACGTGCCGCTCAAGGGCGCCAACGTCACCGTCGTGGGCCGCGGGATCACCGTGGGCCGCACCATCGGGTTGCTGCTGACGCGCCGCAGCGAGAACGCCACCGTCACGCTGTGCCACACGGGCACCCGTGACCTGGCGAGCGAGGTCGGGCGTGCGGACGTCGTCGTCGCGGCGGCCGGGTCGCCGGGCCTGATCACGCCGGACATGGTCAAGCCGGGTGCCGCGGTGCTCGACGTGGGCGTCTCGCGGGTCGACGGCAAGCTCGCGGGCGACGTCGCACCGGGTGTCGAGGAGGTCGCCGGATACCTGTCGCCCAACCCCGGCGGGGTGGGCCCGATGACCCGCGCGATGCTCGTCTCCAACGTCGTCGAGGCCGCCGAGCGCGCGGCGGGCTGAGGCGTGACCGCCCCCGACCACTCCGAGCGCGGCGACGGCGCCGGCCGTCGGGCGTGGCTCGTGCACGCGCCGCTGGCCGCGGTGCTGTTGCTCGTGGCCATCGGCGGGGTCCGGATCGGCATGTATCACTGGCGCCAGGGCACCGCGCTGATCGGCGGGGCCCTGCTGGTCTCCGCCGTGCTGCGGGTGGTGCTCTCGGACGCGCAGGCCGGTCTGCTCGCGATCCGCAGCCGGGTGGTCGACGTGCTCTGTTACGGCACCCTCGGCGGGCTGATCGTCTTCGACGCGCTGACGATCACGGGCGGCCCGTTCGGCTGACCCGCGGGGTACGCGACCGGCGCGTCGCGTACCCCGCGAGCCGGGGTCACACCAGTGCCGGTTCCTCGGCGCGGGCGGCGACGGTGGCCGCCCGCTCCCGGCGTTCGGTGACCGCAGCCACGGCGGCCAGGCTCAGTCCCAGCGCGGCCAGCAGTGCTCCCACCCAGTTGGGGGAGACCAGGCCGAGTCCGCCGGCGATGACGAGGCCGCCCAGGTAGGCGCCGATCGAGTTGGCGATGTTGAACGCCGACTGGATCGCCGCCGACACCAGCGACGGGCTGCCGCCCGCCTTCTCCATCACGCGGGCCTGCAGGATCGGGCCGACCATGAACGACGTGACGCCCACCAGGAAGATCGTGACCGTCGCGCCGATCTTGCTGCCCGCGGTGACGGTGAACATCGCCAGCACGACGGCCAGGCTGCCCAGCGCGCCGCACAGCGCGGGCGTCGGGTTGCGGTCGGCGAGCCGTCCGCCGAGGAAGTTGCCCAGTGTCATGCCGACACCGGCCAGCGACAGCAGCAGCGTCACGGTCGCGGGGTCGAACCCGGCGACGTCGGTCATCATCGGCGTCACGTAGCTGAGGCAGGCGAAGCCGCCGCCCATGCCGAACGTGACGATCGCCAGCGCCAGCCACACCTGCGGCTTGCGGAAGGCGGCCACCTCGCCGCGCAGCGAGGCGCCCGCGGGCGCTCCCTGGTACGGCACCAGGCGCATCACGGCGACCAGTGCGACGACGCCGATCAGCGCGACGACGGCGAACGTCGCACGCCAGCCGAATTGCTGGCCGAGCAGCGTTCCCAGCGGCACGCCGACGACGTTGGCGAGCGTCAGACCCATGAACATCATCGACACGGCCTTGGCCTTGGCGCCGCGGTCGACGAGGCTCGCGGCGACGACGGCGCCCGCTCCGAAGAAGGCGCCGTGCGGCAGGCCTGCGACGAACCGGAACAGCACGCCCAGGTCGTGGTTGGGGGACAGGACGAACAGGGTGTTGCCGGCGATGAACAGGCCCATCATCGCCATGAGCATCGTCTTGCGGGGCAGTCGCACGGCGACGGCGGTGAGCAGCGGAGCACCCACGACGACGCCGAGTGCGTACGCGGAGATCAGGTGGCCTGCTGCGGGGATCGAGACCCCGAAATCGGCGGCGGCCTGCGGCAGCACGCCCATCATGACGAATTCGGTCGTTCCGATGCCGAAGGCACCGATGGCCAGCGCGAGCAGCGCGACGGGCACGGTTCTCCTCTCGGGGGAGCGGGTCGGGTCGGGGCAGCCCGGTGGTGGTCGTCGCTGATCGGGGCCGGGCTTGCGTCCGCGCGGTGACGTGCACGGGCGCGCGGGCGGGGCGGGGTGACGGACTTGTTCGGTCGGCTCGACGGTTCAGGGGGTCGACTCGACTGGATCGTTCAAGTGACGTCGCAAAAAAAGAACAGTCGACCGCGGGCCGTCGCGGATAACTGCTCTCTACTCAAGTGTGAACGTATCGGTGTCCGGCTGTCATCCCGGCGCCGTGCCCACGGCCGGTGACGATCGCCACGACGCCGGGCGGTAACGCGCGGGCCCTGCCGGCGGCCTCGTCCGGGAGTTCCGTGCCGGTGCGCCGGGGCCTGCTGGTCAGGGCTCGCGCTCGGGCCCGGAGCAGGCCCGTGACCAGGGCCTCACGGGTGTGCGTCGGTGCGCGCCCCGCCTCGTCGCGCGAGGCGTGCAGGGTTACGACGACTGCTGCGTGTGGGTGTCCTCGACCTCGCAGTCCGGGCCGGGGAAGACGAGCCGTTCGTGACCGTCGGTGAAGCGCACCAGATAGGGCGGGCCGCCCGAATCGCCGCGAACCTCGACGATCTCGCCGAGCCGTTCGGGCTCGCCCACGACCCGGCCGTGCACGCGGATCCGGTCGCCGACTACTGCCTGCATGACGTTCACCTCCGCTGAGTGCGGTTGCCGGTGCAGCCCAGCGTAGGAGCGGTGGCATCGCCGGGCGAATCGATCACGCCGGGTCGCCGGACGGCCGGGTGGTCAGTGGTTCGGCGGCTTCGGCCAGCTGCTCGAGATACCCCGCAGGCACGTGGTGGGGCAGATTGAACACCACCAGGTCGAGGCCCGTGTCGCGGTAGGCGGCGGCCTCCTCGACGGCCGGTCCGATGCCGGTCTCGGCGTGGACGCGAACGTTCACCGACCGGGTGATCTCGGCCGGGTCCCGGCCGACGTCGGCGCAGTGAGCGCGCAGCACGTCGTCGAGCTCACGCCAGTGCTGCGGCGACCGGGCGCCCGCGTGCCACTGCTGCGCCCACCGCGCGGCCGCTCGCAGCGTGCGTTTCGGACCGGTGCCGCCGATGACGATCGGCGGGTGCGGCCGCTGCACGGGTTTCGGTTCGCAGCGCGCCCCGGTCAGGCGCACGTGCGTGCCCGCGAAGTCGGTGACCTCCTGCGACAGCAGGCCGATGATCGCCTGCACGCCCTCGTCGAACAGGTCGAAGCGCTCGCGCAGGGGCGGCAGTTCGATGCCGTAGGCGTCGCACTCCTGGCGCATCCACCCGGCGCCGAGGCCGATCTCGAGCCTGCCGCCGGAGATGACGTCGGTGGTGGCGGCCATGTTGGCCAGCACCGCGGGGTGGCGGTAGATCATGCCGCTGACCTGGCAGCCGATGCGGATCCGGCGAGTGGCTTGCGCCATGGCGGCGAGCATCGTCCACGCCTCGTAGTTCGGTGCGGTCAGGTCACCGGAGAGCGGGTAGAAGTGGTCCCAGTTCCACGCCGATTCGAACAGCTCGATGTCGTCGGCGGTCCGCCAGGTGTCGAGCAATTCCTGCCACGACGTGTGCTCGGGCTTGGTTTTGATTCCCAGTCGCATGGATGCCAGTCCTAGCCAGTCCTGTCGCGTCCGTCGCCGTGGGCAGCGGGGCGCTGTGGAGCGTGGTTGATCCCACGTGATCGATTCTGCCGCGATGTCTCCACTCGGGTGCTTCGGGCACGTAGATTGCGTGGTGAGCTGCGATTTGTCGGCGTCACTGTGGTCCGGAGGGCGTACTCGCCAGTAACCAGGGGGCGCCGGGCCGGTGTCCATTCAGCAGTACGCTTGTACCGCTACGCAACGGCTAATGCGCAGCGGTATCAGGCGAAGACGAACGCGAGATCCGCGACGCGAAAGCGAGAGGAGCGCCGCCAGCTCATGGCCAAGATCAAGGTCGAGGGCACCGTCGTCGAACTCGACGGCGACGAGATGACCCGCATTATCTGGCAGTTCATCAAGGACAAACTGATCCACCCGTACCTCGATGTGAACCTCGAGTACTACGACCTGGGGATCGAGGAGCGCGACCGGACCGACGACCAGATCACGGTCGACGCGGCGAATGCCATCAACAAGCACGGCGTCGGCGTCAAGTGCGCCACCATCACGCCGGACGAGGCCCGCGTCGAGGAATTCGGCCTGAAGAAGATGTGGCGGAGCCCGAACGGCACGATCCGCAACATCCTCGGCGGCGTCATCTTCCGCGAGCCGATCGTCATCCAGAACGTCCCGCGGCTGGTGCCGGGCTGGACGAAGCCGGTCATCGTCGGCCGTCACGCCCACGGCGACCAGTACAAGGCCACGGACTTCAAGGTCCCCGGCCCCGGCACGGTCACGATGACCTACACGCCCGCGGACGGCTCCGAGCCGATGGAGTTCGAGGTGGCGAACTTCCCCGAGGGCGGCGGCGTCGCGATGGGCATGTACAACTACCGCAAGTCCATCGAAGACTTCGCGCGTGCCTCGCTGCAGTACGGCCTCGACCGCGGTTACCCGGTCTACATGTCGACCAAGAACACCATCCTCAAGGCCTACGACGGCATGTTCAAGGACACCTTCGAGGAGATCTACGAGAAGGAGTTCAAGGCCGACTTCGAGGCGAAGGGCCTGACCTACGAGCACCGGCTGATCGACGACATGGTCGCCGCGTCGCTCAAGTGGGACGGCGGCTACGTCTGGGCCTGCAAGAACTACGACGGTGACGTGCAGTCCGACACGGTCGCGCAGGGCTACGGCTCGCTCGGCCTGATGACGTCGGTGCTGCGCAGCCCGGACGGCCGCACCGTCGAGGCCGAGGCCGCGCACGGCACGGTGACCCGGCACTACCGTCAGCACCAGCAGGGCAAGGCCACGTCGACGAACCCGATCGCGTCGATCTTCGCCTGGACCCGTGGCCTCGAGCACCGCGGCCAGCTGGACGGCAACTCCGAGCTGATCGGCTTCGCCAACAAGCTCGAGCAGGTCGTCATCGAGTCCGTCGAGAGTGGCAAGATGACCAAGGACCTCGCGTTGCTGGTCGGTGGTGACACGCCGTTCCAGACCACCGAGGAGTTCCTGGCGACCCTGGACGAGAACCTCCAGAAGAAGATGGCTCAGGGCTGAGAGCGGCCGTTTCGCTCCCACGGGCCCCGGCAGGACGACCTCCTGCCGGGGCCCGTCGCTGTGTGTGGTCGGTGTTCGCCGAGCCGAGTGGTTGCGACGTCCGGGTCTTACGGACGGGGAAACGCGGGCCGTACCCTGCGGGCTGAGTGCAGGTCGGGAACGGATAAGGAGCACTCGTGATACTCGGGATTCCGAAGCGGACACTGCTCATCCTCGTCGCGCTGATCGCCGTGATCGTGCTGTACGCGATGACCGGGGGTGAGCTGAGCTCGGAGGCCGAGGGCTCGGACGGCGACGGCGGCTGCAGTATGACGGTCGAGGCGGACGCGCTGAACGTGCGCTCCGGACCTTCCACCGGGGACGAGATCGTCGACAAGCTCGAACAGGACGCCGAAACCGACGCCACCACCGAGGTCCGCGACGGGTTCCGCAAACTCGCCGACGGCGAGTGGGCCGCGGACGACTTCCTCGAACCCGCCGACGGCGCCTCCTGCTGACCCACTCCGGGGCGCGCCCATGCCCCAAAGGGCACCTTGGTGGCACTGGGCGCCCCGAATCTCTCCCCCTGCGGCGCCGCCGTTCCGGGCATGTGTGTCGGCACCGCCGCGCGCAGCGTGTCCGTTCGGGTGGTGGTGGGAGGCGGGTGGGCGCCCCACCGGTTTCCCTCGCGGCGCCGCGTTCCGGCCGCGGGATCGTCGGGGCGGCCGGATAGCCTGGGGCGCGTGTTCACCGTCTCCACCGTCAACGTCAACGGCATCCGCGCGGCCGCGAAGAAGGGCTTCACCGAGTGGTTCGGGCAGACGCCCGCCGACGTCGTGGCCTGCCAGGAGGTGCGCGCCGACCTCGACGCCATCCCGAAGGCGCTCGTCGAGCCCGACGGCTGGCACGCCGCCCACGCCGTGTCCGAGGTGAAGGGCCGCAACGGCGCGACGCTGTACAGCCGGTCCGAACCGGAGGCCACGCGCATCGGGTTCGGCGAGGCCGAGTTCGAGGCGAGCGGGCGGTACGTCGAGATGGAGCTGCCGGGCGTCGTCGTGGCGAGCCTGTACCTGCCAAGCGGTGAGGTCGGCACGCCGCGGCAGGACGAGAAGGAGCGCTTCCTCGACGCCTTCCTGCCGTACCTGGTCGAACTGCGCGAGAAGGCGGCCGCCGACGGGCGCGAGGTCGTCGTGATGGGCGATTGGAACATCGCCCACGCCGAGATCGACCTGAAGAACTGGAAGGGCAACAAGAAGAACTCGGGTTTCCTGCCGGAGGAACGCGAGTGGATGAGCCGCGTGTTCGGCGAGGCGGGCTACGTCGACGTGCAGCGCAGCCTCGACCCGGAGGGCCCTGGCCCGTACACGTGGTGGTCGTACCGCGGGAAGGCCTTCGACAACGACTCCGGCTGGCGGATCGACTACATCGCCGCCACGCCGGGTCTGGCGGAGACGTGCAGCTCGGTGGTGGTCGAGCGGGCGCCGTCGTATGACCAGCGCTGGTCCGACCACGCCCCGGTGACGGCGACGTTCGACTGGGCGCCCGACTCCTGAGTGCAGTCGCTCCCACAAGCCGCGTCGCGGCGTCGTGATCGTTCCTGTTTCCGTCCCTGAGCGTGGCGGCTGGGGCCAGCGCGGTTGTCCGGCGGTTCTGGAGGTTCGATGGCGCGCAGCTGATCATGGACGTGGACACGGGAGCGGACGATTCCGTCCCGCTCATGTTCGCGGCACTCCATCCCGACCTCGAGCTCACCGGTGTGACCACCGTCAACACCGCCAGTGCACATCCGGTCTCTGTCGAAACGGTCGGTACCGCGACGGTCGGGCGAACCGTGATCGATGGTTGCCCGACGCACCGGACTCGGCGAATGCGCGTGTGGCACTCGACGCGAATGCCGAGCTGCTGACCGAGCTGTTGACGGA
Organism: Prauserella salsuginis; assembly: GCF_024648885.1. GTDB lineage: Bacteria > Actinomycetota > Actinomycetes > Mycobacteriales > Pseudonocardiaceae > Prauserella > Prauserella salsuginis. The sequence continues at coordinate 428,784 of NZ_JANBBF010000013.1, forward strand.
AACATGTGCCCGGGCGCCCTGATAGGGGCGATGTGTCTCTTCCCGACGAACGGAGGTCACTGACGCTACGGCGACTTCCGTCGGTACTGTCCGTGTTCTTCCGCTGGTTCACTCATGCTGCGAACGGGTGATACCGCTGCTCGGTGTCTCCGGCGCGTTCTGGCACGACGAACGAAGGAAGCACCGTGAAGAATCTCAGGACCGTCACCCGCCGTTCCATGCTCAGGGGAACCGCCGTGGCCGGGATGGCCGCTGCCGCAGGCCTCCTGATTCCGACCTCCGCGAACGCCGCGTCGACGGCCGACACCCAGAAGTCGCTCAAGGGGCTCTACTACTACCGCGGCGTGGTCGACGGCGACCTCGGCCCGATGACGATCAGCTCGGTCAAGGCGTTCCAGTCCGACCGCGGCCTCGTGGTCGACGGTGACCCGGGTCCGATCACCCAGGGCGAGCTCGCGAAGGTCGTCAAGGCCGTGCAGTCCGCCGTCGGTGTGGTCGCCGACGGTGACTACGGCTCCGTCACCATCTCGGCGGTGAAGAAGTTCCAGAGCTCGAAGGGGCTCGCCGTCGACGGCTACGCGGGCGCGAAGACGATGGCCGCGCTCGGCGTCCAGCGCAAGAAGGGCTCGGGCTCGGACCCCGACCCCGGTGGTTCGGGCGAGCTGGTCGTCATCAACCAGATGGACACCGGTCCGAAGAGCGACGAGAACTGCGGTCCGACCGCAGCGGTCATCACGCTGTACGCCCTGGACCGGCCGCCGTCGGGCACGCACAAGCAGGCGGTGATCAACATGCGTGAGGCCTGCCAGATCCCGGCAGGGACGTGGGGTTCCGACGTCAGCCACCTCATCCGTGGGCTGGGCGCGTACGACACGAACGCGCGGAAGGTGGACTACGCCAGCGCGCTCGCCGCCGCAGCGGACGGGAAGCCGGTGATCCTCAACGTGAACCACGGCGTCCTGCTGGGCGGTGCGCCGAGCTACGGGCACTACGTCGTCGCGCGGGGCACCAACTCGGCCGGTGACTTCTACGTGTCGGACCCCGGGCGCGCCAGCCTCGGCATCAAGAGCTACTCCCGCAGCCGCCTCGAAGCGGCCGCCAGGTACAACCGCGGCATCATCGTCGGTTGATCGTCGGGATCGCGCGGTTCGCCGGTTTCCGCCGACCCATGGTTCGGACGTCACACGTCCGAACCATGGGTCGGCGCTCTCCGGAGTGAGGTCGACCCGGGCGGAATCGGCGCCACGACCGTCCGGACGGCGTTCGACGGGACCGGGCCGGGTTTACACAACAGCTACTGCCCCCGCGCATACGTTGGCCCGAGCGGGTCGCTAGTCTCACCCGCGTCGTGGCGCCGATGGCGACTGGCGACACTGTCAGTAGTCTCTTCGTGGCCGACCTCACCTTGCGGGTGAAGGGCGGTGTGGTGATGCAGGAGGACGTGCGGTGGGCAGTTCTGACCGGGAGCCGGCTCATCCGACGCGCGCGGTACGCGTGTCGGCCGTGGTCGTGACCGCACTGACGACGTTCGGCGTGGTGACCCTCGTGAGCGCCCCTGCGGCGGCGGCTCCGGCGGCCCGCACGGTGGCCCAGCCGGCCCCGAACGCGATGGCCCTGGGCATGCTGGGCCCGGTCGGGCTGGCCGCGATCGTGCTCGGCGTCATCGGCATGGTCGCCGGTGTCATCCGCCAGCGTCGTAAGAAGGCCCGCGAGACCGCGACCGTGGCAGCCGGGGCCGAATCCGCCTCGGTGGATGCCGTGCAGGCAACGGCCGACGCTGCCGGCGCAGCGGTCCCGACCGTGGCCGGTGACACCGCCGGTCCCGCCCCGGTCCGGCCTCCCGGCCCGCGTGCCGCTGCGGACTCCGCCAGGACGAGCGTCACGGTCGACTGACCGCCGAGCCGGGTACGCTACCCCCGTTCGTGCTCCGGCCGGGTGTGAGTTCTCAGTCTTAGCGTCACGGTGATCCGGCGAATACTGTCGGGAGCATGGCTCGCCAGATCTCGCTTCCCCCTCCCGAACCCGCACCGTCGTCGTCGGCCATGCGCCGGGCCCTGAAACGGGCCGCCGACGGTTCCTCGCTCGACGTCACCGAGTCGGCCGTCCTGTTGCACGCCCGCGGTGACGATCTGAACGCGCTGCTGGACATCGCGAGCCGCGTCCGCGAAGCCCACCTGGCGGACCAGGGCAGAACCGGCGTCGTCACCTACAGTCGCAAGGTATTCATCCCGCTCACCCATCTGTGTCGGGACCGGTGTCACTACTGCACGTTCGTCACGGTGCCGGGCAAGGCCGAATCGCTGTACCTCGAACGCGACGAGGTGCTCGACATCGCCCGTGCCGGTGCCGCCGCGGGGTGCAAGGAGGCACTGTTCACGCTGGGCGACCGGCCGGAGGAACGCTGGCCGCAGGCCCGGCAGTGGCTCGACGAACGCGGGTATGAATCCACATTGGACTACGTGCGGTCGTGTGCCATTGCCGTACTCGAGGAGACGGGGCTGCTGCCGCACCTGAACCCCGGTGTCATGAGCTGGGAGGAGCTGCAGCGCCTGAAGCCCGTTGCGCCGAGCATGGGCATGATGCTCGAGACCACCGCGCAGCGTCTCTGGTCGGAGAAGGGCGGTCCGCACTACGGCAGTCCCGACAAGGAGCCTGCCGTTCGGCTGCGGGTGCTCGACGACGCGGGTCGCGTCGGAGTTCCGTTCACCACGGGCATCCTCGTGGGTATCGGCGAGACGATCACCGAACGCGCCGAGTCGCTCCACGAGATTCGCAAGCGTGCGCGGCAGTACCGGAACGTGCAGGAGATCATCGTCCAGAACTTCCGGTCCAAACCGGACACCGCGATGCGTTCCCACGAGGACGCGGACCTGGCCGAGCTCGCCGCCACCGTCGCCGTCGCGCGGCTGCTGATGCCGCCGGGGGTCAGTGTGCAGGCACCGCCGAACCTCGTCGGTGACGAGCATGCGCTGATCCTGCGTGCCGGCATCGACGACTGGGGCGGCGTCTCGCCGGTCACGCCGGACCACGTCAACCCCGAGGCGCCGTGGCCGCACGTCGACGAGCTCACCCGCTGGACCGCCGACGGCGGATTCGACCTGCGGGAGCGGCTGACCGCATATCCGAAGTACGTGCGCGACGCGGAGAAGTGGATCGACATCCGGCTGCACGGCCACGTCCGTGCACTGTCCACTGAGGATGGGCTGGCCGACGAATCCGCAACCGTCATCGGCCGCGAGTGGCAGGAGCCCGACGGCGGACTCGACACGGTCGGCCGCTCGGATCTGAACGCCACGATCGACACCGCGGGCAGGACGTCCGACCGGCGGGGCGACTTCGACAGCGTCTACGGCGACTGGGACGTCCTCCGCGACAGCGTCCACAACGGACCGCAGCGACTGGACACCGAGGCGCGTGAGGGGCTCCGGCTCGCCGAGCAGAACCCGGTCGCGCTGCTCGACGAGTCCAACGCCGAGGCGGCCATGGCACTGCTCACCGCCGACGGTCCGGCACTGGAGACCATGACGCGGCTCGCCGACGAACTGCGCGCCGACGTCGTGGGCGACGACATCACCTACGTCGTCAACCGCAACATCAACTTCTCGAACGTCTGCTACGTCGGCTGCCGGTTCTGCGCGTTCGCCCAGCGGGAGCGGGACGCCGACGCCTTCCGGCTGTCCACCGATGAAGTGGCCGCACGGGCCGTCGAGGCGTCCGAGGCAGGCGCCACCGAGGTGTGCATGCAGGGCGGCATCGACCCGAAACTGCCGGTCAGCTACTACGCCGACATCGTGCGCGCCATCAAGAAGGCGGTGCCGGACATGCACGTCCACGCGTTCTCACCGATGGAGGTCGTCTCGGCGGCGTCGAAGGCGGGCGTGAGCATCCAGGAGTGGCTCACCGAACTGCGCGACGCCGGCCTCGACTCGATCCCCGGCACGGCCGCCGAGATCCTCGACGACGACGTCCGCTGGGTTCTCACCAAGGGCAAACTGCCCGCGAAGACGTGGATCGACGTCGTCACGACCGCGCACCGCGTGGGCATCCCGTCGTCGAGCACGATGATGTACGGCCACGTCGACCACCCCGGCCACTGGCTCGGCCACCTGCGGGTGCTCGGCGGGATCGCACGGGAGACCGGCGGGTTCACCGAGTTCGTCGCGCTGCCGTTCGTACACCACAACGCGCCGATCTACCTCGCCGGCGTGGCACGTCCGGGGCCGACGATGCGGGACAACCGGGCGGTGCACGCCTTCGCGCGGCTGGCCCTGCACGGGCTGATCGACAACGTGCAGTGTTCCTGGGTCAAGCTCGGCGACGAGGGCACGGCGCAGATTCTCCGGGGCGGTGCCAACGACATCGGCGGCACGCTGATGGAGGAGACCATCTCGCGGATGGCCGGTTCGGAGCACGGCTCGTCGCGTACCGCCGACGAACTGGGCCAGCTCGCCGACCTGGCGGGCCGTCCGGCCAGGCAGCGCGGCACGACCTACGGCCGCACCCTGCAGCCCGCCGTGTAGGAATGCCCCCAAGGGCACCTTTGGGGCACTCAGCGCCCCAAAGGTGCCCTTGGGGCCCGTCGGCGTGCTCGCGCCGCTCCATCGGCGGGCGGCTGCGGTTGACGTAACAGGGGTGTCCCTGGGGAACGAGCCGGTCACGACCGGACGTCGCCGTGCACCGCCCGGGTGGGTGGTGCACGGCGACGGTGTGCGCGTCGGTTTGCACCCGTAAGTCCTGCGCCGTTAGCTTCCTGCGCGTGACAGAGCAGAAGGCGGAAAAAGAGGGGTTCCTGCCGCGGATGCGGCGTAAGTATCCGTGGCTGGACCACGTGATCAGAGCCAATGACGCCTTCACCGAGCGGCACGGTAACCACTACGCAGCCGCGATCACCTACTTCTCGGTGCTGTCACTGTTTCCGCTGCTCATGGTCGCGTTCTCGGTCGCAGGTTTCGTGCTGGCGGGCAATCAGGACCTGATGGACGAACTCCGGCAGGGCATCGTCACGTCGGCTCCCGAGGGGCTGCAGGGGTTCCTGGATCAGATCGTCGACTCGGTCACCAGGGCTCGCACGGGGCTCGGCGTGATCGGTCTACTCGGTGCGCTCTACTCCGGGCTCGGCTGGATGGGCAACCTCCGCGACGCGCTCACCGCGCAGTGGGCGCAGGAGCCGGCGAAGAAACCGTTCCTGTCCACGAAGCTGAAGGACCTGCTGGCGCTGGTCGGCCTCGGCGCGGCGCTCGTGTTGTCGTTCGGCCTCACCGCGGTCGGCGGTGCCGCGGGAGCGTGGCTGCTCGGACTCGTCGGCCTCGACGAGTTCGTCTGGGCCCAGTACGCCCTGCGCGCCGCGACGGTCGTGCTGTCGCTGGCCGCGAACGTCCTCGTGTTCACCTGGGTGATCTCCCAACTCCCGCGGGACAAGGTCAACCCGCGCAGCGCGGTGAAGGGCGCCGTGCTGGCAGCGCTCGGGTTCGAACTGCTCAAGAACGTGGGATCGTTCTACCTCGCCAGCGTCACGAGTTCGCCCAGCGGTGCCCTGTTCGGTCCGATCATCGGTCTGCTCGTGTTCGCCAACCTGGTGTCACGGTTCCTGCTGTTCGTCACCGCCTGGACCGCGACCGCGCGGGAGAACCAGGTCCGCGTCGTCGATCCACCGCCCGCGACCATCGTCCGCCCGAACGTCACCGTCCGCCGCGGCCCCGGCGTGGGCACGGCCGCGGGAGCGTTCGGCATCGGCGCGCTGCTCGGCTGGCTCGGCCGCAAACGACACTGACTCCTGACGGCACTGACTCCTGAGGCTGTGCATCCGGTGGTCCGTGACTCCGTGACTCCGTGACTCCGTGACGTCGTGACGGTGGCGCGGGCCGCGACCACGGCCGACCGCCGCCTGCCGTGACCGCGGCGGGTGCGGGCACCGTGGACCCCGGGCCGTTTCCCCGCGAAGGTCATTAGGCTCGCTCCGGAAGGAGTGTGCAGTGACCAATCCAGCTCCGGGAACCGGTTCCGGCGACGCATCCGACGCCACCCCTGATGACGTCTCCGCCGACCGCGGCTCCAGCGCAGCAACCGACGACGCCCCGGCTCCGGTGCGCCTGCCCCGCGAGGTGTACGTCCTGGTCGGCGCGAGCTTCCTCATCGCGATCGGCTACGGCATCATCGGGCCCGCCCTGCCGAACTTCGCCCACAGTTTCGACGTCGGCCTGACCGCGGCGTCGTTCGTGGTCAGCGCGTTCGCACTGGTGCGGCTGCTGTTCGCGCCCGTGAGCGGACGTCTGGTGACGCGGTTCGGCGAGCGCCCGACGTACCTGTGGGGCGTGTCGATCGTGGCCGCCTCGACGATCCTGTGCGCCTTCGCCGCCGAGTACTGGCAGCTGCTGTTGTTCCGCGCCATCGGCGGCGTCGGGTCGACGATGTTCACGGTCTCGGCGATCGGCCTGCTCATCCGAATCTCGCCACCGGAACTGCGTGGCCGTGCCTCGGGACTGTGGGGCACGAGCTTCCTTCTCGGCGGCGTCGCGGGCCCCGTGCTGGGCAGCGGGCTGGTCGCGGTGTCGCTGCGCGCGCCGTTCCTCGTCTACGGCGTGGCTCTCGTGGCCGCGACCGTGCTCGTGTACTGGCAGCTGCGCCGTTCCGACCTGGCCTCACGGGCCGACGAGGACGATGCGCCGACGATGACGTTCCGCGAGGCACTGCGCCACCCCACCTACCGCGCCGCGCTCACGTCCAACCTCACCAACGGCTGGGTCGTGCTCGGCGTGCGGATGTCGCTGATCCCGCTGTTCGTCGCTGCGGTCCTGGGCAAGGACGAGACGTTCACCGGGCTCGCGCTCGCCCTGTTCGCCGGGGCCAACGCGCTCGTGCTCCTCGGCTCGGGCCGGTTCGCCGACACCCGTGGCCGCAAGCCGCCGGCGCTCGCCGGGTTGGCGCTGCTCGCCGTCGGCACCGTGTCGTTGGGACTGTCCGAGAACACGTGGCTGTTCCTGGCCGCCACCGTGGTGACGGGTATCGGCGCGGGATTCCTCAACCCGTCGCACAACGCGGCCCTGGCCGACGTCCTCGGGTCGAAGGCGCGCGGAGGTTCGGTGCTCGCCGGGTTCCAGATGGCCGCCGACGTCGGTGCGGTGGTCGGCCCGCTGGCGGCCGGTGCGATCGCCGAGCAGTGGTCGTTCCCCGCCGCGTTCGCCGTCACCGGGGTCATCGCCGCGGGCGCGTTCGTGCTGTGGTTGTTGGCCAAGGAGACGCTGCCGTCGAAGGTCGGCCCCGCCGAGGACGCTCCCGCCGAGCGTGCCGCCGTGACCCGGTCCGCCGACAGCGCGGCGAGCGACGACTGAGGCGCGGCGACGGCTGCGGCGCGGCGAGGGCTGAGGCGCGGCGAGGGCTGCGGCCCGGGGGCGACGCCGTCGCGCGTGCGGTCCCGCGCGGGGCAGGACACCCCCGGTGCGGGCCCGCCCGGCATCGGGCGGGCCCGACGTCAGAGCTGTTCGTCCCGCGTGAGCGCGATACCGACGCCCGTCGCGACCGCCACGAGGATCACGATCCCGATGATCCAGCCGACGCCCGCCGACGACCCCTTCTCGCCGGCGGCGGCGCTGTGGCTGCCGCCCGCGGCGCCGGTCTCGTTCCCGGTACCCGTGTCGGCGGGGGCGTCCGTGCGTCGGGGTTGTGGCGGGGGAGGAGGCGGGGCGGTCGTGACCCGGCCGACGCCGGGCGTGCCGGCTGCGGCGAGTTGGAAGCCGTAGTCGAGCATGTTCATCGCCTGCTCGCTGAGCTTGATCGGCCGCTGTTCACCGCGCAACAGCACGACCGCGATGCGGCGGCCGCCCCGCGCCGCGCCGCCGACGTAGGTGTGCCGCGCATCGCTGGTGAAGCCCGTCTTGCCGCCGAGGAAGCCCGGGTACTCGGTGTGCAGCCGATCGTCGTTGGTGACGGGGTACGACGGCTCGCCCCGCGCACCGGGGAACTGGATCCGCCGCGTGCTCACGGCCTCGACGTAGCGCGGCTTCGTCATCGCGTACCGGTACAGCAGGGCCTGGTCGTAGGCGGACGTCACCATGCCCGGCCCGTCGAGCCCCGACGGCGTCGCCGCGCGGGTATCGGTCGCACCGAGGCGGTGAGCAAGGCGGTTCATCTTCCGCAACGCCGTGGGGAGCCCGCCGAGCGCCGTGGCCAGCGCGTGCGCCGCGTCGTTGCCGGACTTCATCATCACGCCCATCAGCAGGTCGTGCACCGTGTACGGCGAGCCTGCCTCGATGCCGACACAGGAGCATTCCTGGTCGGCGTCCTCCTTCGTCGGCCTGATGACGCGCTCCGGGGCGAGCTCGTCGATCACCACCAGCGCGAGCAACGTCTTGATCAGGGACGCGGGCCGCTGCCTGCCGTGGGGGTGCCGGGCGGCCAGCACCTGCCCACTGTCGAGGTCCTGGATGAGCCAGTTCTTCGCCGTCAGCGGCTGCGGTGGCTGCGGCGCGCCCTCCGGCAGGACGAACCCGCACTCACCGAGCCTGCCGCCGCCCGGAGTTTCGGCGGGCACGGGCAACGGCGCGGGAGCGCGCTGCCCGGGCTCGGGTTCCTCCGACTCGTCGACCGGTGGCGGCGGCAACGTCGCGTTCGGGCAGTTCGACTGGGCACGTGCCGCGGGCGTCGCTGCCGGCACCAGCGGCGCGCTCGTCACGACGAGAGCCGCGAGCGCGGCCACCACCAGACCTCGGATCCGAGCTGTATGCACTTGGGAAGGTTAGCCACGGATCGGTGGCGCCAAGCAGATGAATCCCCCGATGTGGGGTGACGGGCGTCATGTGAGGAGACTGGTTCCCATGCGCATGTCTCGCGGTGTTTCGGCGTTCCTGCTGGCGTTCGGCGTGTGGTCGTGGGTCATCTGGATCACGTTCGCCCGCAACCTGTGGAGCAGCGACAACGCGTGGGCGGCCGACGGGTCGCCGACGCCGTTCTTCTGGGTGCACCTGGTGCTGGCGATCGTCTCGTTCGTACTGGGCACGATCATCGGTGTCCTCGGCTGGCGAGGGTTGCGCGCCCTGCGCACGCGGCGGGATTCGCCGGACAACGGATGAGATCCCGCACCGCTCCCGGCGCCCGCTGTGTTCGCTTCTGCCGCGTGAGCGCGGCGCCGGGGAGCACAAGCGGGTGGTGCAGGGCCCGCTGAGTTGCAGGGCCCGTTGAGTACGGAGCCCGTTGAGTACAGGGCTCGCTGAGTACAGCGGCCGGGCGTGCAGCGCCCGTTGAGTGCAGTGGCCGGGTGTGCAGGGCCCGTCGAGTGCAGTCGACGTCCGCCGTTGATGACGGTTGGGTGACGACTCCGGTCCGAGGCAACGCGCGGGCGACCGAGGCGGTCGGAGTGACATGACCGAATCGTCCTGGAACCCGCGGCAGCCGGGTCCGCCGCCGCAGTCGTCCCAGCAGTCGCCGCAGCAGCCGGAGCCGCCGCGGGGCACTGATGCGTCCCAACCGCCCGAGACGTCACAAGGCCATGGGGCGTTGCAGAGCCCTGGACCGTCGTCGCAGCCGAACGGTCAGGATGCCGCAGGGCAGGATGCGGCGACGCCGCCGCACGGGCAACCAGCGGTGCCGCAGGCCGGCGGGCAGTCGCATCCGGCGCAGTCGTATCCGGCGCAGCCTTACCGGGCCGAGCCTCATCGACAGGCGTATGAGCCACAGGTTCTCCGGCAGCCGCAGCAGAACGGGTGCGTGCGCCGGGTTCCGCTGGTGGTGGCGGTCGTGGCCGGACTCGTACTCGGCGGCGGTGGTGTGGGCCTGACGTGGTGGCTGACGTCGGGGCCGGGCGAGGGAGCCGAGGCCGACGCGGCCGCGGCCTGTGCGGTCGCCGAGCGGGTCGAGCCGGGCGTGCCGTCGGAGAAGAACATGGGCGAGTATCGCCGGTGGGCCGCGGCCGTCGAGCTCGCGAACGCGGCCGCGGAGGAGGACCCGGCGCTGGAGCAGTTCGCCGAGGCGTTCGCGAAGCCGTATCTGCTCGTCCGGCAGACCATGGCCGACGACACTCCCGAGTTCCGACAAGCGGTCACCGGCATGCGGGCGGCCTGCGACGACCTGTGACCGCGCCGGGCCGGTGGCGAAGTGTTGGCCGGCGAAGGTGGTGCGTGCAACACGGGCCCCGGAACCCGCAACACGGGCCCGCGGACGAGAAAAAGGGCGTTCCGGCTCGTCGCGAGCCGGAACGCCCTTTTTCTCGTCGTGATCGAGGTGTTCACGTGCGCTTGAACAGCAGCGCGCGCTTGACCTCCTGGATCGCCTTCGTCACCTGGATGCCACGCGGGCAGGCGTCGGTGCAGTTGAACGTCGTGCGGCAGCGCCACACGCCCTCGGTGTCGTTGAGGATGTCCAGCCGCTCCTCGGCCGCCTCGTCCCGCGAGTCGAAGATGAACCGGTGCGCGTTGACGATCGCGGCCGGGCCGAAGTACGAGCCGTCCGCCCAGTACACCGGGCACGACGAGGTGCAGCAGGCGCACAGGATGCACTTGGTCGTGTCGTCGAACCGCTCGCGGTCGGCGACCGACTGGTAGCGCTCGTTGGTCGGCTCGTTGCCGTAGGCGATCAGGTACGGCTTGACCGCACGGAACGCCTCGAAGAACGGCTCCATGTCGACATAGAGGTCCTTCATCGTCGGCAAGCCCTTGATCGGGGCCACCGTGACCGTGGTCTGCTTGCCGTCCTTCGCCAGCAGGTCCTTGACCAGGACCTTGCAGGCCAGCCGGTTGATGCCGTTGATCTGCATCGCGTCCGACCCGCAGATGCCGTGAGCACAGCTACGACGGAACGACAACGTGCCGTCCGCGTAGTTCTTGATGTTCATCAGCAGGTTCAGCACACGGTCGGTCGGCAGCGCCGGGACGTCGTAGGACTCCCAGTGCGGCTCGTTGTCGATCTCCGGGTTGAACCGCAGGATCTTCACCGTGATGGTGACGGAGCCTTCCGGAGCCGGGATCTGCGACGTGTCGTTGGTGGGTTCAGCTACCGCTGTCATTTCACATCCTCCGCGTGCGGTGCGGCAGTACGCATCAGTACTTCCGCTCCATGGGCTCGTACCGGGTGAAGACGACCGGCTTGTAGTCCAGCCGCAGGTCGGCCGTGAACCCGGTGAGGCCCAGCGGCGCGTCCGGGTCCTCCTGCTCCGGCAGGATCTTGTACGTCATCGAGTGCCGCATGAAGTTGGTGTCGTCGCGGTCCGGGTAGTCCTCGCGGGCGTGACCGCCGCGGGACTCCTTGCGCGCGAGCGCCGCGTTCACCAGCATCTCCGCCAGATCCAGCAGGAAGCCCAGCTCGACGGCTTCGAGCAGGTCGGTGTTGTACCGCTTGCCCTTGTCGTGGACGGCGATGCGGCCGTAGCGCTCCTTGAGCGCCTGCACGTCGGACAGCGCCTGCTTCAGCGTGTCCTCGGTGCGGTACACGGCCGCGTTGGTGTCCATCGTCTGCTGCAGTTCGTTGCGGATGTCGGCCACACGCTCGCCGCCCGAGGCGGTCCGCAGGTGGTCGACCATGCCCTGCACCATCTTGGCCGGGTCCTCGGGCAGCTCGACGTGGTCGATCCCGTTGGCGTACTCCGCCGCGGCGATGCCCGCGCGACGGCCGAACACGTTGATGTCCAGCAGCGAGTTGGTGCCCAGCCGGTTCGATCCGTGGACGGACACGCACGCCGCCTCGCCGGCCGCGTACAGGCCGCCGATGACGGTGTCGTTGTCCTTGAGCGCCTCGCCCTTGACGTTCGTCGGAATGCCGCCCATGGCGTAGTGCGCCGTCGGGTACACCGGCACCGGCTCGTGCACCGGGTCGACACCCAGGTAGGTGCGGGCGAACTCGGTGATGTCCGGCAGCTTGGTCTCGAGGACCTCTTCGCCGAGGTGCGTGCAGTCGAGGTAGACGTAGTCCTTGTGCGGGCCAGCACCCCGGCCTTCGAGCACCTCGAGCACCATCGAACGGGCGACGATGTCGCGCGGCGCGAGGTCCTTGATCGTCGGGGCGTAGCGCTCCATGAACCGCTCGCCCGACTCGTTCCGCAGGATCGCGCCCTCACCCCGGGCGCCCTCGGTGAGCAGGATGCCCAGGCCGGCCAGGCCGGTCGGGTGGAACTGGTAGAACTCCATGTCCTCCAGCGGCAGGCCCTTGCGCGCGTAGATGCCCATGCCGTCGCCGGTCAGGGTGTGCGCGTTCGACGTCGTCTTGAAGACCTTGCCGAAACCGCCCGTGGCGAACACGATCGACTTGGCCTGGAAGACGTGGATCTCACCGGTCGCGAGCTCGTAGGCGATCGCACCGGAGGCGACCTGCTCGCCGGCCTCGTTGGTCGACATCGTCACGTCGAGGACGTAGAACTCGTTGTAGAACTCGATGCCGTGCTTGACGCAGTTCTGGTACAGCGTCTGCAGGATCATGTGCCCGGTGCGGTCGGCCGCGTAGCAGGCCCTGCGCACGGCGGCCTTGCCGTGATCACGCGTGTGACCGCCGAAGCGCCGCTGGTCGATCTTGCCTTCCTCGGTGCGGTTGAACGGAAGGCCCATCTTCTCCAGGTCCAGCACCGCGTCGATGGCCTCCTTGGCCATGATCTCCGCGGCGTCCTGGTCGGTCAGGTAGTCGCCACCCTTGACGGTGTCGAAGGTGTGCCACTCCCAGTTGTCCTCTTCGACGTTCGCCAGCGCGGCACACATGCCGCCCTGCGCCGCGCCGGTGTGGGACCGCGTCGGATACAGCTTGGTGAGCACGGCCGTGCGGGAGCGCTGACCGGCTTCGATCGCCGCGCGCATGCCGGCGCCACCAGCCCCGACGATCACCACGTCGTACTTGTGGAACTGCATGAGAAGTCTCCGTGTGGTGGGGTTCAGGCCGTGATGTTCGGGTCGAACGTGAAGATCACCAGCGTGCCGAGCACGAGGATGACGGCCATGGCGACGTACAGCAGCATCTTCAGCCAGAAGCGCGTGGTGTCCTTACGCGCGTAGTCGTCGATGATCGTGCGCAGGCCGTTGCCGCCGTGCAGCTGAGCCAGCCAGAGCATCGCCAGGTCCCAGAACTGCCAGAACGGCGAGGCCCAGCGGCCCGCGACGAAGGCGAAGTTGATGCGGTGCACGCCGTCGTCGAGGATGTTCATGATGAACAGGTGGCCCAGCACCAGGATCACCAGCGCGAGGCCGGAGATCCGCATGAACGCCCAGCTGTAGAGCTCGAAGTTGTTCCGGCGGGCCGCGGGGCGCCGCGGGGAACGCGGCTTGTCGAGAGTCAGCGATTCGCTCATCAGTGGCCGCCTCCGAACATTTCGCTCACGGTGCGCGCGAGCATGAAGTACGTGCCCGGGATCATCACGAGTACCCAGATGCCGAGGGTCGTCCACAACATCGGGCGCTGGTACTTGGGTCCCTTCTCCCAGAAGTCGACCAGGATGACCCGGATGCCGTTCAGCGCGTGGTAGAGCACGGCGCCGACGAGACCCACCTCGAGGAGGTTGACGAAGGGCGTCTTGTAGGTCTCGATGACCTCGTCATAGGCGTTCGGGGAAACCCGGACGAGCGCCGTGTCGAGCACGTGCACGAACAGGAAGAAAAAGGTGAGCACCCCGGTAACGCGATGCGCTACCCAGGACCACATGCCGGGGTCGCCGCGGTAGAACGTTCCGCTCCGGCGTGAGGCGCCCGCCCGATCACTCGCACCGGCCTCAGCGGCAGTGCTCGCAGTGGTGGACATCGGTGTACGGCCTCCAACGTCACTGATGGACTTCTCCGCCCGGCAGGACCGCGTCTTTTTCCGAGGTCATGGTGACCCGAGCGTCATATACGCGCCGAATGCTAGACCTGCCGGACATAGCGGGCTCAACCTCGGGTTCCCAGCTGTGATCGACCAGACAGCGCGCCCGCGCGCCCTACCGCAGGCCGAGCCGATTGTGAGGTCGTGCTGGTCACACCTTCGCGTGCATCTCGCGTGCCCGGGTTGTCGGAGCTTCGCCGCCGTTGCGACGTGCCCCGAAGGGCACCTTCGGCCTCGAACACAGCCACGCGTCAGCGTGTCCGAGAGGGGAGGTGGTCGGGCTGGCGGGCGCCCCAACGGTGCCCTTCGGGGCAGCATCGACCCTCGGGGTTTCGCGACGTTCGGGGGTAACACTGCGTGAGCCCTACACGGCAGGATTGGCCGGAACTTAAACATTTGGATTACACGGAGTTCCGTGTGGCTGCCGTGTAGGTCACGGAGCGGTACGGTTCGCCAGTCCGCCCGATGAACCGGGCACATCTTCAGTTCGTCCGCCCGCAAGGCGGGAAGGGAGTGACACCGTGCGTCGAAAGCGTGGTGGAGCGCTGGCGGCAATCGCCATGGCCGGCGTGCTGGCAATGGCGGGCTGCGCCAAGGATTCCGGGGGCGATGGGAACCAGGCAGCGGGCGAGGGCGGCGGTGGCGAACCGGGCAGCTGCGTCACCAACGAGGCTCCCGCCGCGCCCGAGGGCAATGGGGAAGAGCAGACCACCGAGCACGGCGACATCGATGCGAGCGACCACAAGATCGGCCTCGCCTTCGACGTCGGCGGCCGGGGCGACGCCTCCTTCAACGACGCCGCGGCCGCGGGCGTCGACAGGGCGGTCGAGGACTTCGGCGCCGAGAAGGGCAGCGAGAGCCCTGCCGCGGGCAGCGAGTCGGAAGCCGCCAAGGAGCAGCGGCTGCGGCAGATGGCCGAGCAGGGCAACAACCCGATCATCGCGGTCGGGTTCGCCTACGCCGAGGCCGTCGGCAAGGTCGCGCCGCAGTACCCGGACACCGAGTTCGCGCTCGTCGACGACAACTCCGTCGACGAGAAGAACGTGACTCCGCTGGTGTTCGCCGAGGAGGAGGGCTCCTTCCTCGCCGGCGTGGCCGCGGCGTACAAGACGTCGGAGTGCCAGGTCGGCTTCGTCGGCGGCGTGCAGACGCCGCTGATCCAGAAGTTCCAGGCCGGCTTCGAACAGGGCGTCAAGGCCGCAGGCGGCGACAACATCGAGGTCAAGAGCGAGTACCTCACGCCGGCGGGTGACATCAGCGGCTTCAACGACCCGGCCAAGGCCAACGTGAAATCGAAGTCGATGATCAGCCAGGGCTCCGACGTGCTGTTCCACGCGGCCGGTGCGTCCGGGCAGGGCGTGTTCGAGGCGGCCGCCGAAGGCGACGCACTGGGCATCGGTGTCGACTCCGACCAGTACAAGCAGAAGACGCTGGCCGACGTGAAGGACGTCATCGTCACGTCGATGCTCAAGAAGGTCGACGTCGCGGTGTACGACTACATCGCCGCCGTCGCCGACGGCAATCCGGACGATCTGCCGGAGCGGTTCGACCTGTCGGTGGACGGCGTGGGCTACTCGAAGTCCAACCCGGACATCGAGGACATCACCGAGGAGCTCGAGGGCTACAAGAAGGCCATCGTGGACGGTGACGTCGAGGTTTCCGAAACCCCTGAAGGCTGACGTCGGGCCGGATCAGGTCTGACCATGCGTGGGGCTCGCGGGCGGTATGACGCCGTCGGCGAGCCCCACGCGCTGCTTTCCGGCGCTTTTCCCGCACCGGAGCGCGTGTATCTGCTTTGATCGCTCCGCGTGGCAATGGAGCCCACCGGCTCGCCGCCATGCGGGGTCCGCCGCCTGCGGCGACTCTGCCAATCCAGCCCGCTCGAACGAGGCGAAAGAACAGATGACCGAACCGGAACCGGTGGTCGAACTCACCGGTATCACCAAACGCTTCCCCGGCGTGGTGGCCAACTCCGACGTGCACCTGACCGTGCGCGCCGGCGAGGTCCACGCCGTGTGCGGCGAGAACGGCGCGGGCAAGTCCACGCTGATGAAGATCCTCTACGGGATGCAGCAGCCGGACGAGGGCACCATTTCCGTCGGCGGCCAGGTCGTGGAGCTGCGCAACCCGCAGGACGCGATCAGGGCAGGCATCGGCATGGTGCACCAGCACTTCATGCTCGCCGACAACCTGACGGTGCGGGAGAACGTGCTGCTCGGCGCGGAGGGCCGCCACGGCATGGGCCGCAAGGCGCGCGCCGAACTGACGAAGCTCGCCGAGCGGACCGGCCTGCACGCCGACCCGGACACGCTGGTGGAGAACCTCGGCGTCGCCGACCGGCAGCGCGTCGAGATCGTGAAGGTGCTCTACCGCGGCGCGCGCATCGTCATCCTCGACGAACCGACGGCCGTGCTGGTGCCCCAGGAGGTCGACGCGCTGTTCGAGACGGTCCGCGAGATGCGGTCCGACGGCTACACGTTCATCTTCATCTCCCACAAGCTCGACGAGGTGCGGTCGATCGCCGACGAGGTGACGGTCATCCGGCGCGGCACGACCGTCGGCACCGTCGACCCGGCCACGGTCACCTCGCGTGAGCTGGCCGAGATGATGGTCGGATCGGAGCTGCCGAGCCCGGAGACCCGCGAGTCGACGGTGACCGACCGCCCGGTGCTGCGGATCAGCGGGCTGCGGCTCGACGCCGACGACAGCGAGCGGGCGGTGCTAGACGACGTGTCGCTGACCGTGCGCGCGGGCGAGATCCTCGGGATCGCGGGTGTCGAGGGCAACGGCCAGACCGAGCTGGTCGAGACCGTCATGGGCATGCGCAAGGCGTCGGCGGGCACGGTCGAACTGGCCTCCGGCGACGGCGAGCTGCGCGACATCACGCGCCTGGGCACGCTCGCCAGGCGGGAGGCGGGGATCGGCTACATCGCCGAGGACCGCCACCGGCACGGGTTGCTGTTGCGGCAGCCGTTGTGGAGCAATCGGATCCTCGGCTATCAGACCCGTAAGCCGGTCTCGAACGGCCGGCTGATCGATCCCGGCGCGGCGCGGCGGGACACCGAGCGTGTCGTCGAGGAGTACGACGTCCGCACGCCGGGCGTGGAGGTGCTGGCCGGCGCGTTGTCGGGCGGGAACCAGCAGAAGCTCATCGTGGGCAGGGAGCTCTCGGGTGAGCCGGTGCTCCTCATCGCGGCGCATCCGACCCGCGGCGTGGACGTCGGGGCGCAGGCGCTGATCTGGGAGCAGATGCGCGCGGCCCGCCACGACGGGCTGGCGGTGCTGCTCGTCTCGGCGGATCTGGACGAGCTGATCGGACTGTCCGACACCATCCGCGTGATGCTCCGCGGGCGTCTCGTGAGTGAGGCCGACCCGGCGACCGTGACGCCGACCGAGCTCGGTTCCGCCATGACGGGTGCGGGGGAGGAGGCCGCGTGAACGAGAATTGCGGAGCTTGCGGAGCGGCGTTCGCGACGGCCGACCGGGTTGGGCCCCCGCTGCGGCATGCTTTTTCGCCGCAGCAGGGGAGGGTGCCCCGCAGGACAGGGGAGGATGCCGCATGATCAACTGGCGTACCGCGTTGCTGCCGCCTGCGCTCGCGATCATCTTCGCGATGCTGCTGTCGTCGGTGGCGCTGCTGATCTCCGGTGCGAACCCGCTCGAGGCGTTCGCGACGATGGGCGCGCAGCTGTTCCACGGCAACACGGCCGTCTCGACGGTCAACCTCGCGATCGTCTACTACCTGGCGGGTCTGGCCGCGGCGATCGGTTTCCAGATGAACGTGTTCAACATCGGCGTCGAGGGCCAGTACCGGTTCGCCGCGGTGGTCGCGGCGATCGTCGGTGCGTGGATGGAGCTGCCGCCGGTGCTGCACGTCATCGCGATCCTGGTGGTCGCGATGTTCTCCGGCGCGCTGTATGCCCTGCTGCCTGCGTTGTTGAAGGTCTACCGCGGCGTCAGCGAGGTCATCACGACGATCATGCTGAACTCGATCGTGTTCGGCATCGTCGCCTTCCTGATCAACCCGGAACAGTTCGGCGTGCTGCACGGCAACAACCTCTCCACCGCGGAGATCGCGCCGTCGGGCCGGATTCCGGGCATTCCGCTCGGGGAGGCGGGCACGCTGTTCGGCTTCATCGTCATCGCGGGCGCGCTTGGCTACGGCTACTGGTTCATGCTCACCCGCACGCGGTTCGGCTTCGAACTCAAGGCCAGCGGCGAGTCGAAGACGGCCGCAGCCGCGGGCGGGGTGAGCGCGAGGAAGATGACGCTGGCCGCGATGCTGCTCTCGGGAGCGGTCGCGGGTCTGGTCGCGATGCCGGAGCTGCTCGGCCGCGACTACGTGTACGCCATGACGGCCACGCAGGGCTACGGCTTCACGGGCCTGGCGGTCGCGCTGCTCGGCAGGAACCACCCGGCGGGCATCGCGTTCGGTGCGCTGCTGTGGGCGTTCCTCGACCGGTCGGCGGTCTCGCTCGAGTCGATCGGCATTCCCAGTGAGATCGCCACGATCATGCAGGGCACGATCGTCCTGTCCGTCGTGGTGGCGTACGAGATCGTCCGCCGCGCCGACCTCGCCGCCGAGCAGCGCCGGGTCGGCCGCGCCGGGCGGAACGGTCAGCCGGCGGGCGTCGCGGAAGGCGGTGCGGTGTGAGCACGGTGATGGAGAGGCCGGACCCGACGGCGACGACGGCCAGGCGCAGGCTTCCCGGCTGGGCACGCGGCGCACTGTGGGCGGTCGTGGCGATCGGCGTGCTGTCGACGGCGTCGTATCTGACGGACATGCCGATCCTGACCTCCAGCGACACCTCGCAGACGGCGTTGCGACTGGGGCTGCCGATCCTGCTCGCCGCGCTCGGCGGGCTGTGGGCCGAGCGCGCGGGCGTGATGAACATCGGCCTCGAGGGCATGATGATCCTCGGCACGTGGGGTTCGGCCTGGGGCGCCTACTACGGCGGCGTCTGGGTCGGACTCGCCGCGGGAATCCTGTTCGGACTGTTGGGCGGGTTGCTGCACGCGGTGGCGGTCGTGACGTTCAACGTCAACCACATCGTGTCCGGTGTGGCGATCAACCTGCTCGGACTCGGGGTCGCGAAGTACCTGGCGACCCTCGTGTTCGAACCGATCTCCGGCAACCCGCGTGAATCGCCGTCGGTGGAGAAGTTCGACACCTACTCGGCGACGTTCCTCTCGGACTGGCTCGGCGCCCTCGAGGACGAACAACGCGTGGTGCTGTCCGATGTGGCCGGTCTGCTGCGGGGTCTCGTGACGCACGTGTCGCCGCTGGCGATGATCGCACTGCTGCTCGTTCCGGCGAGCTACTTCATCCTGTGGCGCACGCGGTTCGGGCTGCGGCTGCGGTCGTGCGGCGAGAGCCCGGTGGCCGCCGAGTCGCTCGGCGTGAACGTCTACCTGCACAAGTACATCGCCGTCGCCGCGTCCGGCGGATTCGCCGGCATGGGCGGTGCGTCGCTGGTGCTGCTGCAGGGCGGCGCGGACTACCTGGAGAACCAGGTCAACGGCCGCGGCTACATCGGCCTCGCAGCGATGATCTTCGGTAACTACCGGCCGAGCGGCCTGCTCGGCGGTGCCGCGCTGTTCGGTTACGCCGACGGCCTGCAGCTGTCGGGTGGCGGTGCGGCGGTGCTGGCGCTCTGCTACGGCGCGGTGCTGCTGCTGGCGATCATCGTGGTGCTGCAGCTGATCCGGCGCCACTGGTGGGCCGCTGCGGGCGGCGTCGCCGGTGCGGTGGTGCTGTACTGGATCTACTGGACCAGCGACGAGCTGCCGAGCGACCTGATCCCGTACACGCCGCACTTCGTGACGATCATCGTGCTGGCCGTCGCGGCACAGCGGTTGCGGGTGCCCAAGGCGATCGGCAAACAGTACCGGCGAGGGGAAGACTCGTGACGGCTCCGGACTGGGAGTCGCTGCGCGCCGAGGCGGAGGCAGCGGCCGCGCTGGCGTACGCACCGTACTCGGGCCTGCACGTGGGGGTGGCCGGACTGGTGACCGACGGGCGCGTGGTGACCGGCTGCAACGTCGAGAACGCCTCCTACGGCGTCGGACTGTGCGCCGAATGCACCATGGCGGGCCAGTTGCGCCTGTCCGGCGGCGGGCGGCTGACGGCCGTGGCCTGCCGCGGCGGCTCGGGCGAGCTGCTCATGCCGTGCGGCCGGTGCAGGCAGATCCTGTACGAACTCGGCGGCCCGGAGTGCCTCCTCGACACCCCGAGCGGCATCCTGCCGATGTCGGCCGTGCTGCCGGACGCGTTCGGACCGACCGACCTGCCCACGTGAGACCCGCCGCAGGGCGGGCCCAGTGACCCGGAGGCCGCGCACATGCGCCTGGAAAACATCGTGTGGGACGCCCTCGACCCGCGGCGGCTCGGCGCGTTCTGGGCCGCGGCCCTCGACGCCGAGCCCCTGACGGATCGGCCGGACCTGTTCGAGGCGCGCGTTCAGCTGACCGACGAGGTCTTTCTGGACCTGTGTTTCCCGCAGGTGCCGGAGAAGTCGTCGTCGCCCCCGCGGCTCCACCCGGATCTGCGGGGCGTCCGGCAGGAGGAGGTCGTGGACCGTCTGCTCAAGCTGGGCGCGGCCCATGTCGACATCGGCCAGGGTGACGAGTCATGGGTCGTGCTGGCTGATCCGGAGGACAACGCGTTCTGCGTGATGGACGAGCGCGAGGTCTTCCGCGATTCCGGGCCGATCGCGGCGCTGCCGTTGGACAGCGCGGACCCCGACCGCGATGCCGAGTTCTGGGCGTCGATCACCGGTTGGGTGCCGTGTCAGGGGAGCGGACACATGCCGTCGCTGCGCCACCCCGCCGGTGTGGGGCCGCTGCTCGAACTGTGTCCCGAACCCGAACCGAAACGCGGCAAGAACGGGCTCCATCTCGACGTCCGCCGCGACGCAGGGGAGGCCGACGTGACCGACCGGCTCCTCGGCATGGGCGCGAGCCTGCTCGGTGGCGACGGTCTTCCCTGGCTGGTGTTCGCCGACCCTCCGGCAACGAGTTCTGCGTCCTCGACGCGTGAGCGCGCCGAGCGGACCTGATCGGACATAGGGTTGTCGTCATGTACGAACCGTTCGCCGCAGTCGACGTCATCCGCGCCAAACGCGACGGCCGGAACCTGACGCCGGAACAGATCGACTGGGTGATCGACGCCTACACGCGCGGCGTCGTCTCCGAGGAGCAGATGGCCGCGCTGGCGATGGCCGTCTACCTGCGCGGCATGGACACCGCCGAGACGGCGCGGTGGACCGGAGCGATGATCGACTCGGGGGAGCGGCTCGCCCTGCACGTCTCGCGCCCGACGGTCGACAAGCACTCCACCGGCGGCGTGGGCGACAAGATCACGCTGCCGCTGGCACCGCTCGTCGCCACGTGCGGTGCCGCGGTGCCGCAGTTGTCCGGCCGCGGGCTGGGACACACCGGCGGCACGCTCGACAAGCTCGAATCGATCCCCGGCTGGCGGGCGCAGCTGTCGGCGCACGCGATCGGAAAGCAGCTGGAGGACATCGGCGCCGTCGTCTGCGCCGCGACCGACACGCTCGCCCCCGCGGACCGGAAGCTGTACGCGCTGCGGGACGTCACGGCGACCGTCGAATCGGTGCCCCTCATCGCCAGCTCGATCATGAGCAAGAAGATCGCCGAAGGCGCGGGCGGCCTGGTGCTCGACGTGAAGGTCGGCTCGGGGGCGTTCATGGCGTCACTCGATGAGGCGCGGGTGCTGGCGAAGACACTCGTCGACATCGGCACTGCACACGGATTGCCCACGCGGGCGTTGCTGACCGACATGTCGACCCCGCTCGGCGCGGCCGTCGGCAACGCCGTCGAAGTGGCCGAGGCCGTCGACGTGCTCCGCGGCGACGGTCCCGACGACGTCGTGGCCCTGACGCTGGCGCTGGCACGCGAGATGCTGGCGCTCGCCGGACACGGCGACGTCGACCCCGGCCCGGTCCTCGCGTCGGGCGAGGCCTACGAGACGTGGTGCCGCATGATCAGCGCCCAGGGCGGCGACCCGGAGGCGCCGCTGCCGCAACCCGAGCACGTCCACGTCGTCGAAGCACCCGAGTCCGGCGTGCTGACGACGCTCGATGCCCGTGCCGTCGGCCTGGCGGCCTGGCGGCTCGGCGCGGGCCGGGTGCGTAAGGAGGACCCGGTGCAGGCAGCGGCAGGCGTGCGCTGCCTCGCCAAACCGGGGGAGCGGGTCGAGGCAGGCAGGCCGTTGCTCGAACTGCACACCGATACGCCCGACGCGGTGCCCGCAGCCCTCGCGGTGCTGGAAGGCGGCATCGAGGTGTCGGACGCGGCTCCTGAGAGTCCGCCGTGGCCGTCCACGACGGTCCTCGACACCGTCCGCTCGTAACGGAGGTTCGTGCCCGAGCGGGTCGCGCGTGTCTCCAGTGCAGTGCCCCCAAGGGCACCTTGGGGGCGTTGAACGCCCCGAATGTTCCCCTCATCGCCGGGCACCTCGGCACCGCCAAGCCCCCCGGAACCGCCAAGCCCCCCCGGAACCGCCAAGCCTCTCGCGACCGCACCACCCTCGCGACCGCACCCTCGCGACCGCACCCTCGCGACCGGACCCCTTCACGACCGCACCCCTTCACGGCCGCGCCGCTCACGACCGTTCCCCTCACCGACCGGGTCACTCGTGGTGGCCGGTGTGACCGTGCGGAACGTGAAAAGCCCCGGGCACCTGACCAGGTGTCCCGGGGCTTCTCACGCTGTGGCGCTGCCGCTCATTCCTCCGCGTCGGCGTCGGACGAGCCGTTGTTCTTGGTCTTGGCGTCCGCCTTCTGCCGGCTTCCGCCGTTGCGGCGACGCGGCTGCCGCGGCGCGGGCGGCTGCACCGCCACCGTCTGCTGCGCCGGACCGCCACCGAGCATCAGCTCCGCGAACGTGGCCATCGCCTCGTCCAGCTGGCCGCCGATGCGCCGCACCGACTCCTCGCTGTTCTTCTGCACGACGGCCTCGACGTCGTCGGCCTCGGGCTGCTTCGACAGCGTGCCTTCGACGCCCGCGAAGCCGGAGCGCACCGACCCGTCCAGGTCGCCCAGCCGCCCGGTGAGGTCGTCCTCGACCTTGTCGACCCGCGTGCCGAGGTCGTCGAGCTTGCTCGTGACCTGTTCGAGCTTGTCGGTGACCTTGTCGAGCCGCGCCGTCGGATCGATCGTCTCCGCCGCCTCGGTTACCGACGTCTTCACCGCGTCGGTGGAGTTGCTCAGCCGCTCCTTGTTGTCGGCGTCGAGCCGTTCGACGCGCTCCTTGAGGCCGGTCTCCAGGGTGTCGATGCGCTCGCGCACCGGGTTGCCGACCGTCGTCGGCATGGCCTCGAGCTTGTCGTCCTGCTTGTCGAGGTGCCCGCCGAGCTCGTCGATACGGCGGTGGATGTTCTCGAGCTTGTCCTCGAGCCCGTCCATCCGGCCCGCGACCGCCTCGAACTTCGCGGCCATGCTGTCGAGCCGCCCGTCCAGCTGCGCGAACGGCTTGGCGAGCTTGTCGACGACCGCCTCGATGTTCTTGCCCAGCTCGGCGATCGCGTTGTCCTGCGCCTCCATGCGGGTCATCGCCTCGTCGAGGCGCTCCGCGAGGACGCCGACCTCGGTACGGTCGGGCAGCTCACCCAGCCGCTTGCGCACCGCGCCGAGGGAGTCGATCGGGGCGAGCCGGGCGTAGATGTCGTCCAGCGCGTCGAAGATCTGCTGCTGTTCGCTCTCTCGGACTTCGGCCGCGCGCACGAGCATGTTGCGCATCCGGTCGAAGGACGGAGCTGCGAGTTGGTTGTCAGTCGTCACTGCGAGTCCTTCATCGGCGGGGAAAGGATGGGACGTGATCGGCAGCCTATCCATCCCCGAAATGGTGCGGCCAGCGCCCCCGGGAAATTGTGCGGACCCGGTGTGGCATATGCCGGTATACGGCGGCGCAACCGCGGGAATAACGAACGGGTCAACATATTGCCCGAAAGTTGACACGGCCCGTTCGCGCCACTGTGTCCGGGATGTCCGGTGCCTGCCGTGCCTGCCGTGTCGCTCGGCATTGCGGTGTGTGGGCCAGATGTCCGGGGGTCGGTGCTGGTGGGAGCGCGGTCGTCGGCGGGAGTGCGGTCGTCGGATGGGAGCGCGGTCGCCGGTGGGAGTGCGCGCGCCGGATGGGCGGGGCGTGCCTGGGGCACACTCCGCCTCCTCATGGTGTGGAATCGCCGGGATCCCGTGCCGGGTCTCGTCGGCGTGGAGCAGGGCGTGGCCGGATGCCGGCGAGTAGTGTCAGTACATGGACACCACAAGTGCCCCGAATTGGGAAGAACTACGGCAAGCCCCCAAGGTCCTCCTGCACGATCACCTCGACGGCGGATTGCGCCCGCGCACCGTCGTCGAGCTCGCCGACAGCACCGGTTACGACGGGCTTCCGACCACCGACGTCGACGAGCTCGGCCGCTGGTTCGCCGATGCCGCGGACTCCGGTTCGCTGGAGAAGTACCTGGAGACGTTCGCCCACACCTGCGGCGTCATGCAGACCGAGGACGCGCTGGCCAGGGTCGCCGCCGAAGCGGTGGAGGACCTGGCGGACGACGGTGTGGTCTACGCGGAGCTGCGCTACGCCCCCGAGCTGTTCGTCGAACGCGGTCTGTCACTCGATGCGGTGGTCAAGGCCGTCACGGACGGTGTCACGGAGGGTGAGCGGAAGGCGAAGGCCAAGGGCCACGGCATCCGGGCTCGGCAGCTGCTGTGTGCGATGCGCCAGCACGCCCGCGCCTCCGAGATCGCCGAGCTCACCATCCGGCACCGCGACACCGGCGTGGCCGGTTTCGACATCGCCGGACCGGAAGCCGGATATCCTCCGACGCGAAACCTCGACGCATTCGAGTACATGCGTTCCAACAACGGCCATTTCACCATTCACGCGGGTGAGGCTTTCGGGCTCGCCTCCATTTGGGAGGCGATTCAACATTGCGGGGCGGAAAGGCTCGGTCACGGCGTTCGGATCGCCGACGATCTGAAGATTTCCGCCGACGGTGAGGTGCAATTGGGCAGACTCGCCTCGTTCGTGCGCGACACCCGTATTCCGCTGGAGCTGTGCCCGTCGTCCAACGTTCAGACCGGTGCTGCACCATCGATCGCCGAGCATCCGTTCGGCCTGCTCGCGAAGCTGCGTTTCCGGGTCACGGTCAACACCGACAACCGGTTGATGAGTGGCTGCTCCATGTCGTCGGAGTTCGCCGCACTCGTCGATGCGTTCGGCTACGACTGGGCCGATCTCCAGTGGTTCACGATCAACGCGATGAAATCCGCGTTCATGGATTTCGACCAGCGGCTGGACGTGATCAACAACGTCATCAAGCCCGGATACGCCGAGCTGATGGCCTGATCCGCGCGACCGGGGCCCGGATGCCCGTATCGCGGCCGCCCCGTCCCACGGGCGGGGTCGCGTGGGTGGCCGGTGGGCACCCGACCCCGGCGCGCCCGTCCCGCGCAGTTTCTCGGCCGGATCCCGGATCCTCCCGTCGACGGAAACTCGTTCGGGTCGCCGCGGCTACTGCGGCTACAGTGCGTCGCGATGACGCGACTGCACTTGTTCGACATGGACGGGACCCTGATCCACGACTCGGCGGCTGCGATCGAGCTGTCGAAGCAGATCGGTGTCGAGCGCGAGATCGTTGAGCTGGAACGGGCCTTCGCCGACGGGCTGCTGAGCACCGGCGAGTTCGCGCGCCGCGCGCAGGCGCTGTGGGGTGAGCTGACCGAGGAGCACGTCTCCGCGGCGTTCGAGGGTGCGCCCTGGCTGGATGGCATCCGCGAGACGTGGGCGGGCATCCGCGCGCGGGGCGAGCACTGCGCCGTCATCTCGATCTCACCGAGCTTCTTCGTCCAGCGGCTGCTGCCGTGGGGTGCGCATGCGGCGCACGGCTCGCCGTGGCCCGCGGTGCCGTTCCGCGAACCCGTCGATCCCGAGCGCATCCACACGCCCGACTCCAAGGTGCGGATCGCCGACGAGCTGTGTGCGGCGTTCGGCGTCACCCGTGGCGACTGCGTGGCCTACGGCGATTCGTCCTCGGACGTGGCGCTGTTCGGTGTGGTGCCGGTCTCGGTGGCCGTCAACGCCGACCACCACGTCGGCGGCCTCGCCACCCACACCTACACGGGTCGTGATCTCCGCGAGGCCCATTCGCTCGCTTGTGACGGTTAGCCACGCGAACTAAAGTCCATCATTCAGGATGCTCGTCTTGAATGGTGGGAGTCGATGACGCGGGTGGGACCTCCGTCCGATGGCGGCGACAGCCGCGGTGCCGGCGACGGCAACCACGGCGATCAGGCCGGTGCCGTGGGAACCGATGCCACGACCGCCACGGGCCGCGGGGCCGGCTGGTTCCGCTGGCGGATCCTCGCGCTGGGACTGAGCGCCCAGACCGCGAGCTGCGCTTTCCTGTTCGGCATCCCGTTCCTGGTCCCGGCGATGCAGCAGGCCGAGAACCTCACGCTCAGCCAGGCCGGCACGGTGGTCGTCGCCCCGAGCATCGGGCTGCTGCTCACGCTGATCCTCTGGGGAGCCGCCGCCGACCGTTATGGCGAACGGCTCGTCATGGCGCTCGGCCTCGGCGCCTCCGGCGTGCTGTTGCTCGCGGTGGGCTTCACGGCCCCGTCCCTACCGGTGCTGTTCGCGCTACTGGTCGCTGCGGGCGCCTGCACCGCCTCCGTCAACGCCGCCAGCGGCCGGGTCGTCATGGGCTGGTTCTCCGCCGACGAGCGCGGCGTCGCGATGGGCATCCGGCAGACCGCGCAGCCGATCGGCGTCGGCATCGCCGCGCTGTCGCTGCCGGCGCTGGCCGAGCAGGGCGGGTACCGCGGAGCCATGTTGCTGCCTGCGGTGCTCGCCCTGGTCGTCGCGATGCTCGTCGCATGGCTCGTGGTCGACCCGCCGCGGCCAGAATCCGACCCCACGCGTCCCGACCGCCCGCGATCGCCGTACCGAGGCCCGACGCTGTGGCGGGTGCACGGCGCCAGTGCGCTGCTGGTCGTACCGCAGTTCGCCGTGTCGGCGTTCGCGCCCGTCTACCTCGTGACGATGCACGACTGGAGCGCGCTCGCCGCCGGAGCGTTCCTCGCCGTCGGCCAGGGCCTCGGTGCGCTGGGCAGACTCGTCGCCGGGTACTGGTCGGACCGGGTGCACAGCCGCCTCCGTCCGATGCGGACACTGGCGCTGGCCAGCGCGATGGTGATGCTGCTACTGGCGGGTGGGGACGCCACGTGGTCGTGGCTCGCGGTCGGCGCGCTCACGCTGGCAGCCGTCGTCACCGTGAGCGACAACGGCCTCGGCTTCACCGCGTCGGCCGAACTCGCAGGACTCAGCTGGGCGGGCCGCGCGATGGGCGTCCAGAACACGACGCAGAACCTCGCCGCCGTGCTGACGCCCCCGCTGCTCGGCCTCGTGATCGGCGACGGCAGCTACGCGCTGGGCTTCTGCGTCGCGGCGATCTTCCCCGTGCTGGCGATCTGGCTCACCCCGGTGCGCAGCGAACGGTGACGTCATCCCGGAGGTGACCGCGGGAGGTCGTTGGTGCGACCACCGCCCTTGAAGGGCACTCTTGCGTGTGGCTGCATTCGGTGCCCCAAGGTGCCCTTCGGGGCATCGCTGCTACTACGGCGCCGCGGGGTCAGTTCACGTGGAGGCGGTCCTCGAAGTCGTCGACCAGACCGCGCCAGGTCTTCTGCTCGTCGTCGAACGGGCCGCTCGGCGCGAGCCGCGTGGGGTCGGGCTTGAGGATGTACGACACGAGCCAGCCGAGTCGCTCCGACGTCGCGAGCGCTTCGCCGACGCTGTCGTCACCGGACCAGTCGGCGGCGTCGGTGAGCAGTTCGACGGCCAGTTCGAGCTGGTTGGGGTCGACCGCGTCGGGGCCTTCGCCGAGGTCGGAGTCCAGCGAGGCCAGCACATAGGTGTTGGCCGCCTCGACCTCGACCTCCAGCTCGCCGCCCGTGGCCGCGGTCAGCACGTCGTCCCACGTGGACACGTCGGCCAGTTCGCTGTCGGCGAGCTCGCCCGGCTCGGCGAGTTTGCGGGCCAGCGCCTTCGACGAGGTGAAGACCTCGATGGTGCCGTTCGAACCGAGGAAGACCGGATCGTCGTCGAGGTAGCACCGCAGCGTGTAGTACTCACGGCTCGAGGTGACGATCTTGATCGGGTCGATGCCGACCTCGCCCCAGAAGCCGAGCTCCTCCTCGTCGTCGCCGTCCTCGTCGTCGGTGTCGGAACCGCTCACCGGGTCGATCTCCTCGGCCTCGGAGTCCACTCCCGCCTCGGACTCGGCGGACTCCTCGTGGAACGCGGCGAGTTCCTCGGCCGTGGTCTCGAGCGTCGCGGCGTCGACCTCCGGCACGGTCACGAGATCGTCGACCGCGTCGAGGATCGTGTCCCACTTCTCGGACACCGTCTCCGACAGGTCGGTCCACAGCTTGCCGCCCTCACGGCCGCTGAACGGCAGCGTGCCCTGGTCGAGCAGCGAGAAGCCCTCGCAGCTGTCGAGGACCTCGTGCACCTCGTCGAGCTCGCACACGTCGGCGAGCGAGCGCACGATGCCCACGATCTCCGCGAGTTCGGACAGCGTCCACGAATCGGGCGTCTCGGCCACCATCTCCGGCACGCCGACCAGGTCGTACGAGTGGTCGTCGTCCGGGATCAGCTCGGGCGCGTTCAGCGCGGGCACGGTGCGCCATGCCGGGTGGTCGATCAGGTCGTGCTGCTCGGCCGTGCGCACGTAGGCGGCGAGGTGCGCGGCGTCGGGGAAGGCGTACAGGTCCTCCTCATCGCCGAGGAAGGCTTCCCACTCCTCGCCGTCCTCCCGCCAGCGCGGGGCCCACAGGGTGACCAGGTCGCCCTGCGGCAGCCCGAGTTCGATCGGGATGATGTCCTGTGCCATTACTTCCTCCGCCACACACCTGATGCGCCCAGCTCGGCGGGGGATTCACTCCGCCGGGGCGCGCCTCGAAGCGTACGGGTTCCGCCCGGTTCCCGCGATCACCCCTCACCGGCCGAAAGTCGCGATGACACCATCTAGGTCACGATGACTGACTCCCTTGCCGACCGCCTACCCGGCGACTCCGACCCGGACACGCTGTTCGAGGCCTTCACCGACTGGACACTCGAGCGCGGTATCGAGCTGTATCCGGCGCAGGAGGAAGCGCTCATCGAGGCGGTTTCGGGCTCGAACGTCATCCTCTCGACGCCGACGGGGTCGGGTAAGAGCCTGGTCGCGGTGGGGTCGCACTTCGCGGCGCTGGCAGATGGCCGCCGGAGCTACTACACGGCGCCGATCAAGGCGTTGGTGTCGGAGAAGTTCTTCTCGCTCGTCGAGACCTTCGGTGCGGACAACGTCGGCATGGTGACCGGTGACTCCTCGGTGAACCCGGACGCGCCGATCATCTGCTGCACCGCGGAGATCCTCGCCAACATCGCACTGCGCGACGGATCCGACGCCGATGTGGGCCAGGTCGTCGCCGACGAGTTCCACTTCTACGCCGAACCGGACCGCGGCTGGGCCTGGCAGGTGCCGCTGATCGAACTGCCGCAGGCACAGTTCGTGCTCATGTCGGCCACGCTGGGCGACGTCTCGTTCTTCGAGAAGGACCTGACGCGGCGCACCGGCCGGTCGACCGCCGTGGTCACGTCGGCGCAGCGGCCCGTGCCGCTGACGTTCCGTTACGCGATGACGCCGATGCACGAGACGGTCACCGAGCTGCTGTCCGGCGGGCAGGCGCCGATCTACATCGTGCACTTCTCGCAGGCCGCGGCCGTGGAGAGCGCGCAGGCCCTGGTGAGCATCAACGTCACGACCCGCGGGGAGAAGGACGCCATCGCCGAGGCGATCGGCGATTTCCGGTTCTCGGCCGGGTTCGGCAAGACGCTGTCCCGGCTCGTGCGTGCGGGCATCGGCGTGCACCACGCGGGGATGCTGCCCAAGTACCGGCGCCTGGTCGAACAGCTCGCGCAGGCCGGCCTGCTGAAGCTGATCTGCGGCACGGACACCCTCGGCGTCGGCATCAACGTGCCCATCCGCACCGTCGTGCTGTCGGCGCTGACCAAGTTCGACGGCACCCGCCAGCGGCACCTGAAGGCACGCGAGTTCCACCAGATCGCGGGCAGAGCGGGCCGCGCCGGCTACGACACCGACGGCTACGTCGTCGCACAGGCCCCCGATCACGTCATCGAGAACGCCAAGGCCCTGGAGAAGGCGGGTGACGACGCCAAGAAGAAGCGCAAGATCACGCGCAAGAAGGCGCCGGAGGGCTTCGTCAACTGGACGGAGACGACGTTCGAGAAACTCATCGCCGCCGAGCCGGAGCCGCTGACGTCGAGCTTCACGGTGACGCACTCGATGCTGCTCAACGTCATCTCGAGGCCCGGCGACGCACTGGCCCACATGCGGCACCTGCTCGAGGACAATCACGAGGACAGGGCCGCGCAGCGCAGGCACATCCTGCGGGCGATCGCGATCTTCCGCGCACTGCTGGCCGCGGGGGTCGTCGAACGGCTCGACACCCCCGACGCCGACGGCCGCCGCGTGCGGCTGACCGTGGATCTGCAGTTCGACTTCGCGCTCAACCAGCCGCTGTCGCCGCTGGCGCTCGCCGCGATCGAACTGCTCGACGAGGAGTCGCCCAGCTACGCGCTCGACGTCGTGTCCATCATCGAGTCCACGGTGGACGATCCGAAGCAGATCCTGTCGCAGCAGCGGTTCAAGGCGCGCGGTGAGGCCGTCGCCGAGATGAAGGCCCAGGGGATCGAGTACGACGAGCGGATGGACCTGCTCGAAGAGGTCGATTATCCGAAGCCGCTGACCGAACTGCTCGAGGCGGCGTACGCCACGTACCGGCAGGGCCATCCGTGGGTCGCCGACTACGCGTTGTCGCCGAAGTCGGTCGTGCGCGACATGTACGAGCGCGCGATGAACTTCGTCGAGTACATCGGGCACTACAACCTCGCCCGCTCCGAAGGCGTCCTGCTGCGCTACCTCGCCGACGCCTACGACACGCTGCGCCGCACGGTTCCCGACGATGCGAAGACCGAACCGCTGAGCGACCTCATCGAATGGCTCGGCGAACTCGTGCGCCAGGTCGACTCGAGCCTGCTGGACGAGTGGGAGGCGCTGCGGCACCCGGACGAGGAGGTCGCCGCGAGCCATCCGGAACGGTCGTTGCCCGAGGGACCGCCGCCGGTCACCCGCAACGAACGGGCCTTCCGCGTGCTCGTGCGCAACGAGATGTTCCGCCGGGTCGAACTCGCCGCGCGCGAGGCCTACGACGCACTCGGCGAACTGGACGACGGCTGGGACGCCGACGACTGGGCCGACGCGCTCGACGAGTACTTCGAGGAGTACGACGAGCTCCGCACCGGCCCCGACGCGCGCGGCCCCGCGATGCTGATCATCGACCAGCAACCGGGGATCTGGAAGGTGCGGCAGATCTTCGACGACCCCGAGGGTGACCGGGACTGGGGCATCAGCGCCCAGATCGATCTCGACGCTTCCGACGAGACGGGCGCCCCGGTGCTCCGCATCACCGACGTAGGCCCGCTCTCCGGCTGACCCCCAGGCCGTGTTGCGCCCTCCGGGGCCCGTGTTGCGTTTTCCAGGGGCCGTGTTGTGGCCTCCAGGGATCGTGTTGCGGATTCCGGGACCGCGCCGGTTCCCGGCCGACGTCCGGCTTCCCCGTGCCGCCCGTGATCACCCGCACCGTGCGCGGTCCTGCTCGGCCCGTGGTGCGGGCTCCGGGATGTGCCGCATCGCCGGCCCGGATCCACGGCCGGAGGACGCGCATCGCCGGTCCGCCCGTCGAGGCACCGCCGGTCCGCCCTTCGGGGGTGCAGGTCCCCGAGCGGTGCCCGTTCGTCGCCACCGCGACCCGGCGTCGCTGTCCACGGCGGCGGCGGGCGTCAGGTCTGCACCGCCAGCTCGGCCAGGAACGCCGTCGCGGCGGGTGTGGGGTTGAAGTCGCTCCACATCAGATACTCGGTGCGGCTCGGACCGTCGACGACCGGCAGGCTCGACAGTTCGGCGCGCTCCGGAACGACCCCGGTGGGCAGGAGCGCGACGGCGAGGCCGTTGCCGACGAGGTCGACGATGAGGGCGGCGTCGGTCGCCTCGAACGCCACTCGGCGGGTGAGGTCGGCGGCGGTGAACGCGTTGTCGCTCTGCGCGCGGCCCGCGCTCCCGGTGGGGAAGTCGGCGAACGCCTCGTCGGCAAGGTCCCTGAGGTGAACGCGACGGCGGCCCGCGATCGGGTGGTCGCGCGGAACGACGGCGACGAGCCGCTCCCTGGCGAGGCGCCGATAACGACCGCCCCGGGGTTCGGCGGTGTCGGGCAGGCCGAGGAACGCGACGTCGACCTCGCCGGTGCGGACGGCCGCGGCGAGGTCGTCGCTGTTGCCGGTGCGTGAGGTCACGACCACGTGCGGGTGCCGGCGGCAGAACCGCCGCAACGCGCCGGGCAGATCGACGGCGGTCAGCGTCGGAATGGTGCCGAGTGTCAGGTGTCCGCGGATCTCACCCGCCGCGGCTGCGGCGTCCTGGGCCGCACGCTCGGCCGAGTTCACGGCGGCGCGGGCTGCGGGCAGGAACGCGGCACCGGCGTCGGTGAGTTCGACGCGGCGGCTGGTTCTGGCGAACAGGCGAACGCCCAGTTCGTTCTCCAGCGCTTTGACCTGGTGGCTCAGTGACGACTGGACGACGAAACACCGTTGCGCGGCGCGGGTGAAGCTCATGGTGTCGGCCACGGCGAGGACGTACCGCAGCTGCTGCAGTTCCATCGATCCATGGTCACATCCGATCGCTGCGATGAAAACGATGTGTTGGACTCATCGACGCGGTGGCCTCGATGCTGGACGGGTGATGACCGGAATCCCCGTTCCCGCGGCACACGGCCGCGTGGCGCTCACTGCCCTGACAGCGCTCGCCCCCCGCCGTGTGGGGCACGACCTACGTCGTGACGACACAGCTCCTGCCACCGGGACACCCGCTGTTCGCTGCGCTCGTGCGGGCGCTGCCCGCCGGGCTGGCGGCGATGCTCCTCACGCGCAAGTTCCCTCGCGGGGAGTGGCTGTGGAAGGCCGCGGTGCTCGGCACCCTGAACATCGGTGCGTTCTTCCCGTTGCTGTTCCTCGCCGCCGAACGGTTGCCCGGTGGTGTCGCCGCCACCCTGGGCGCGACCCAGCCGATCATCGTGGCGCTGGCCGTAGTCGGTGTGCTGGGGCAGCGGCTGTCGCTCCCGCGCCTGGGCTGGGGCGTGGTGGGCGTGTCCGGGGTGGCGCTCGTCGTGCTCGGCCCGGAGGCCGCGCTGGACCCACTCGGCAGCGCGGCAGGACTCGGCGGCGCCGTGTCGATGGCCCTCGGTGTCACGCTCACCAAACGATGGGGACGTCCCGAGGGAGTGGGCGCGCTGTCCTTCGCCGGGTGGCAGTTGGCTGCCGGCGGGTTCGTGCTGCTCGTTCCGGCACTGGTGATCGAAGGCGTTCCCGGCCGGATCGACGTGGCGGGTGTCGCCGGCTACGCGTGGCTCGGCATCGTCGGCGGGCTGCTGGCCTACACCGTCTGGTTCAACGGCCTGCGCAGACTGCCCGTGACCGCCACCGCGCTGCTCGGCCTGCTGTCACCGCTGGTGGCGGCCACACTCGGAGTGCTCGTGCTGGGCGAGGTGCTCAGCGTCGTGCAACTCGGTGGCTTCGCGCTGGCGCTCACCGCGATGGTCGCGGGCCAGACCACCCGGTCCGAGCCGCGAAGCACCGCATCACCGGCCGCGGATCCCGCCGGCACCCTGTCCGCCACCACCACCGGCGCCATCACGACAGCCGACACCGGCCGCGACGACGTCCGACTGCGAGGTGTCTCATGAACCTGACGATCATCGGTGCGACCGGCATGGTCGGCACCCGCCTCACCGCCGAAGCGCTGAACCGCGGACATCGCGTCACGGCGGCCTCCCGCAGGCCGCAGCCGTCGGAGCGGGCAGGCGTTTCGACGTCGACCGTCGACGTCGACACCGGGCGGAATCTCCGGGCCACGGTCGCCGGGGCCGACGCCGTCGTCCTGACCGTCCGCGCGGCCGCGGGCGAGGAGGACCTGCTCGCCCCTGCCACGACGCGAGTGCTCGACGCCGCCGCGGACGCCGGCACGCCGCTGCTCGTCATCGGCGGTGCGGGGCCGCTGCGGTCGCCTGCCGACCCGGGCCGGATCGTCGCCGCCGACCCGGCACACGTACCGGACGCGTGGCGCAGCCTCGCCGAGGCGAGCACCGCGCAGCTGCACGCCTGCCAGGCTCACCCGACGCCGACGTGGACGTACCTCAGCCCGCCCGCGGTCCTCGAACCCGGCGAACGCACCGGCAGCTACCGCCGCGGCACCACCACGCTCCTCATCGGACGTGACGGCACGTCCCGCATCAGCGCCGAGGACCTCGCCGTCGCCGCGCTGGACGAGCTCGAGAACCCGGGCACCGACCGGCACTTCACCGTCGCCGCGCCCTAGCCGGGAGTCGGGAGCCGGCTCACGTGCCCTTCGGATGCCAGACGGTCTTGGCCTCGAGGTAGTGCCGGAGGCGGGACATGTCGGGACGCCGGGTCCAGTCGGGTTCGTCCCCGGGCACCGTCAGCACCCGCTTCACGGTGGCCGACGCCTGCTGCGCGACGTCGATCCGTGCCTCGGGGCTCGCGCCGGTCGGGTCGATCGCGTTGACGTCGGCGTGCGAGGCGAGCCAGGGGCCGAGCTCGTCGGCGCGCCCGGTCAGCACGTTGACGACACCGCCGGGGACGTCGGACGTCGCGAGCACCTCGGACAGCGTGATCGCGGGCAGCGGCCGGTCGGCGCTGCTGACCACGACCGCGGTGCAGCCCGTCGCCACCACGGGCGCGAGCACGCTGACCAGCCCGAGCAGCGACGACGACTGCGGCGCCAGCACCCCGACGACGCCGGTCGGCTCCGGAACCGTGAACGAGAAGTACGGCCCGGCCACGGGGTTGGCCGCGCCCAGCACGGTCGCGATCTTGTCGGTCCACCCGGCGTACCACACCCACCGGTCGACGGCTGCGTCCACGACGGACGAGGCCGCCGCGGCGGACACGCCCTCGCAGGCCGACACCTCGGCGGCGAACTGCTCCCGCCTGCCTTCGAGCATCTCGGCGACGCGGTAGAGCACCTGGCCGCGGTTGTAGGCGGTCGCGCCCGACCACCCGCCGAACGCCTTCCGCGCGGCCGACACCGCGTCACGCACGTCCTTGCGCGAGGCGTGCGAGGCGTTGGCCAGGAACCCGCCCGCGGAGTCGGTCACCGGGTATGTCCGCCCGGATTCGGAGCGCGGGAACTTCCCGTCGATGTAGAGCTTGTACGTCTTCGCGACGCTCACCCGGTCAGACATGCAGGTACGCCTCCAGTCCGGTGCGACCGCCCTCGCGGCCGAAACCCGACTCCTGGTAGCCGCCGAACGGAGCGGCGGGGTCGAAGCGGTTGAACGTGTTGGCCCAGACCACGCCGGCGCGCATCCGGTCGGCCAGCCACAGGATGCGCGATCCCTTCTCGGTCCACAGGCCCGCCGACAGGCCGTACGGCGTGTTGTTGGCCTTCGTCACGGCCTCGTCCGGGGTGCGGAACGTCAGCACCGACAGCACGGGCCCGAAGATCTCCTCGCGCGCGACCCGCATCGACTGCTCGACGCCGGACAGCACCGTCGGGGCGAAGAAGAAGCCGCGCTCGGGCAGCTCGCACGGGCTGGTCCAGCGCTGCGCACCCTCGTCCTCGCCGGACGCGGTCAGCTCGCGGATCTTCGCCAGCTGCTCGGCGGAGTTGATCGCGCCGATGTCGGTGTTCTTGTCGAGCGGATCGCCGAGCCGCAACGTCGACATCCGCGCGCGCAGCTTGCCCAGCAGCTCGTCGGCCACCGACTCCTGCACCAACAGGCGCGAACCCGCGCAGCAGACGTGTCCCTGGTTGAAGAAGATCCCGCCCACGATGCCTTCGACGGCCTGGTCGAGCGGGGCGTCGTCGAACACGACGTTGGCCGCCTTGCCGCCGAGTTCCAGGGTCAGCCGCTTGGGCGTGCCCGCCACCGCGTGCTGGATCTCCTTGCCCACGGCGGTCGAGCCGGTGAACGCGATCTTGTCGATGCCGGGGTGGCGCACCAGCAGCGAACCGACGTCGCCCGCACCCGGCACGATGTTGACCACGCCCGCCGGCAGACCCGCCTGCCGGCAGATCTCGGCGAACACCAGTGCGCTCAGCGGCGTGGTCTCTGCGGGTTTGAGCACCACCGTGTTGCCGGTGGCGAGCGCCGGTGCGATCTTCCACGCCAGCATGAGCAGCGGGAAGTTCCACGGGATGATCTGCCCCGCGACGCCCAGCGGCTTCGGATCGGGCCCGTAGCCCGCGTAGTCCAGCTTGTCCGCCCAGCCCGCGTGGTAGAAGAAGTGCGCCGCGGCCGTCGGGAGGTCGGAGTCGCGTGACTCCTTGATCGGCTTGCCGTTGTCCAGCGTCTCCAGTACGGCCAGTTCGCGTGCGCGTTCCTGGAGCAGCCGGGCGATGCGGAACAGGTACTTGGCACGTTCGGCGCCCGGCATCGGTCCCCATACCTGCTCGAACGCCCGCCGCGCCGCTCGCACCGCGGCGTCCACATCGGACTCGGATGCGGTACCGACCTCCGCCAGGATCTCCTCGGTCGCCGGGTTGACCGACTTCAGCGGATCGCCGCCGCCGTCGACGAACTCGCCGTCGATGAACGGCCGGTAGTTCGGTTGCAGATTCGCCAGGTCGCGCGATTCGGGCGCGGGCGCGTATTCCCACACGCTCATCGGATCAATCCACCGCCACGTAGTCGGGGCCACTGTAGTGACCGTCGTGCTGGGTGCGCCGCTGCAGCAACAGGTCGTTCAGCAGGCTGGAAGCGCCGAACCGGAACAGCTCCGGCGTCAGCCATTCCTCGCCGGCCACCTCGTGCACGGCGACGAGATACCTGAGGGCATCCTTTGTGGACCGGATACCGCCCGCGGGCTTGACGCCGCGCAGCTGCCCCGTCGCGTCGTACCAGTCGCGGACGGCCTGCAGCATCACGTGCGTCACCGGCAGGGTCGCCGCGGGGGAGACCTTGCCCGTCGACGTCTTGATGAAGTCGCCGCCCGCCAGCAGGCCGAGCCAGGATGCCCGCCGCACGTTGTCGTAGGTCGCCAGCTCGCCGGTCTCGAGGATCACCTTCAGGTGCGCGTCTCCGCAGGCCTGCTTGACCGCGCGGATCTCGTCGAACACGTAGCCGTACCGGCCTTCGAGGAACGCCCCGCGATCGATCACCATGTCGACCTCGGTCGCGCCCGCCTCGACGGCCAGCCGCACGTCGGCCAGCTTCACCTCGCGGCTCGACCGGCCGGAGGGAAACGCCGTCGCCACGCTCGCCACGCCGATGCCCGTACCCGCCAGGGCCTCGACCGCCGTCGCCGCCATGTCCGGATACACGCACACGGCCGCCACGGCGGGAGTGCCCGGCCGGTCGGGATCGGGCCTGCGTGCCTTCGCCGCCAGCGAACGCACCTTGCCACGGGTGTCGGCGCCCTCGAGCGTGGTCAGGTCGACCATCGAGATCGCGGTGTCGATCGCCCAGAGCTTCGCGGTCTTCTTGATGCTGCGGGTGCCGAGGCTCGCGGCCCTGGCCTCCACGCCGACCTGATCGACTCCGGGCAAACCCTGCAGAAACCGGCGGAGGCTCGTCTCGTCGCGGGTGGCGTCGGCGAGCTCTGCCGGCGAACTAGCTGTTGCCATGCCCGTGAGCGTAGCTGTCGACCGGCGCCGCCGGGTCCCAGTCGGCCATGCCGGCGGCACGCTCCGTCAGGGGCCGGCTCCGGCCGTCGATCCGCCTCCGCCACGCGGTCCGGCCACGCCGTGGCTCCGGCTCGACTCGCTCGGGCGGGTGGTTCGGCCGTGACTCGTGCCCGGTCGGGTCGCGCCCGGGTCCTGCCGCCGGGTACGGCTATTCGAGCCGCCTGTCGCCGCCGCCCTCCACCTTCTTCCGCCGCGGCATTCGGCGCACCTCGACGCCCGCCCAGAAGGCCAGTCCGTTCACGGTCACCACCGGCGCGCCCTCCGGCACCTCGTCCTCGGGCCGCGGGTCCTTCTTCTCGACCTGTTCGAACGCGCCCATCACGCCGATGCCGGTCACCCGCACATGGACGTCGTCCGGCACGATCACGTCGATCCCGGCCATGATCGCCACCGCGGTGATCGTCACCTCGCGTTCGGCGAACCGAGCCTCGCGCAGATCGATCTCGACCCCACCCCAGAACGCGAAGCTGTTGTGCTGCCGGGGCACCACCCAGCTGCCCTTGCGGTCGGTGCCGGACATGATCGCGATCGACGTCGCGGACCCGGGCGTGCCGCCGATCCGGCTCTCCGGAGCGCGGGGAGACACCGGCGCGGGCGGTTGCGGCGACGAGGTGACCGGCGAGACGGCTCCGGGGAGGTCGGCCAGCACCGGCTCGAGCTCGCCGAGCGTCTTCGCCGCGTACACGATGCCGAGCCGCTGCTCGAGCTCGGCCATCGTGATCCGGCCGTCGCCCATGGCCGTGTGCAACTGCTGCGCGACCCGTTCCCGGTCGGCGTCCGAGGCGCGCAGTTGCGCCGGCTCGATGCGATGGGGCTCGGCTGGCCCGGGGTCCTCGGTCATGTTCGGTCACCTTAGTGGCACGACCCGCCGTTTTCCCCACTTTCGCCGGGCCCGCGCGACCCTCGTCGTTACGCTGACGCTCATGGACGTCCAGGTCGTCGAACACCCACTGGCCCGCGCGCGCCTGTCCACCATGCGCGACGCCCGTACCGACAGCGCGGCCTTCCGCGCCGCGCTCCACGAGCTGACGGTGATGCTCGTCTACGAAGCGATGCGCGAGGCACCGCTCGTCATCGACCGCATCCACACGCCCGTCGCGCGCACCGACGGATACCGGTTGGAGTCGCCGCCGTTGCTCGTGCCGGTGCTGCGGGCGGGGCTGGGGATGGCGGACCAGGCGCACAAGCTGATCCCGGACGCGCAAATGGGGTTCGTCGGCCTGGCGCGCGACGAGGAGACGCTCCTGCCGACGCCCTATATGGAGTCGCTGCCGGAATCGCTCGCGGGCAGGCCCGTGTTCGTCCTCGACCCGATGCTCGCCACGGGCGGCTCGATGGAGCACACGATCCGCATGCTCACCGATCGCGGGGCCACGGACGTGACGGCGGTGTGCGCGCTCGCGGCGCCCGAAGGTCTGGAACACGTCCGGAAGGCCGACCTTCCCGTGCGCGTCGTGACGGCCTCGGTGGACGAGCGGTTGAACGAATCGGGCTTCATCGTGCCGGGCCTCGGCGACGCCGGCGACCGTCAGTACGGGTCCGTCTGAGCCGTGATCAACTCCTGACCTGCGGTTTCGCAAAAAGGGGACCCCCCTGTTTCAGGGGGTATTCGAGCCGTGTAATGTTCTCTTTGTCGCCAGGGAGACCGGGCAGACGGAAGCCGAAAGGCCAAGTCGGAAGCCCCGGGTTACCAGGCAGGGGAGAGATCCCCAGGGTGGCGCTCTGCCCCAAACTCGGATCTGATAGATTCAAGTGGGGCTCGACGCAGCCCTGACGATATAACCAACTGCGTGTTGTTTGAGAACTCAACAGTGTGTTTGTGAGCTTTGTTTTGTTGCTTTGTGCCCCTTTTTTTGGGGTTTCTTTGAGCTAGCGCAGGGCCATGGTTGATCACGGTTTGTGGTTGGTTGTGGTTGTGTGTTTTTTGCTTGGATTTGATTTTTCAATGCATTGTTGGAGAGTTTGATCCTGGCTCAGGACGAACGCTGGCGGCGTGCTTAACACATGCAAGTCGTACGCTGAAGCCCGCGCTTGCGTGGGTGGATGAGTGGCGAACGGGTGAGTAACACGTGGGTAATCTGCCTTGTA
>NZ_JANBBF010000014.1 GCF_024648885.1 Prauserella salsuginis
GGTTATTGGTTGTGTGTATTGGGGGGTTGGGGTTTTTTATGTGCTGGTTGTTGCTGTTTTTCGGGGTGGTGGGTGATTGTTGGCGGGTCCGGTTTTTGTGTTTCTTCGGTGAGGAGTTTGTTGTGCGGTTGCAGGTGGCGTTGGATGTTGTGGATTTGCCGTCGGCGTTGACGTTGGCGCATCAGGTGTCTGAGCATGTGGACATTTTGGAGTTGGGTACGCCGTTGGTGAAGTCGGCGGGTATCGGTGCGGTGAGTGCGGTGAAGGCGGCGCATCCGGACAAGTTGGTGTTCGCGGATTTGAAGACTGCGGATGCGGGTGAGTTGGAGGCCGGGTTGGCGTTCGAGGCCGGTGCGGATCTGGTGACGGTGATGGGCACGGCTGATGACGACACGGTGCGGGGTGCGGTGGCTGCGGGCCTCAAGTACGGCAAGAGTGTGGTGGCGGACATGATCACGGTGGTGCAGGGCCGGGTGGATCGGATCCGTGAGGTGGCCAAGATGGGGGTGTCGTTCGTGGAGATCCATGCGGGTCTGGACGAGCAGGCGCGGCCGGGGTATTCGATCGAGACGTTGTTGGCTGATGGTCGTGAGGCCGGGGTGCCGTTCTCGATCGCTGGTGGTGTGGGTCCGGACACGATCGGTTCGGTGCGCGAGGCCGGTGCCACGGTGGCGGTGGCCGGTGGGGCGATCTACAACGCCCCGGACCCGGGCGCGGCCGCCCGCGAACTCCGCAAGCGCGCCAACGCCTGACCCACCACACCCACGTGCCCCCGGGGCACCACAACCCGACATCCACCCACCCGCCGCCGAACGACGGTGATGCATCGTTCGGCGGCGCGGTGAGCCGTACCCGTAGCCGCGACCAGATCAACGCGACCAGACAAAGGAGTCGGCGTGAAAGGCACAGAATCACGAGTTCGGCTCGAAGGCGGCGCACCCGATACGTACTGCTCGTTGCTGCTGCAGGCCGCAACAGTACTGCGGATGCGTTACGTGGAAGCGCAACGCGAAACCTGTCTGTCCGCTGTGGAGGCCGACGGACTGGCGTACCTCTTCGAATGTGTCGCCCACAGTGACCCCGCGGGCGATCAGGTTGATCCCGAAGAGGCGATCGCCTTGGCACATCGCGTGATCGACAATGACCATCCTGAACTGTCTCCGCTCTGGCCGAAGGCCGCATAGCAGGCAGGCGCGGTTCTCCCGGCCCGCAGTACCGCCGACCGTCCCGAAGGGCGGCAGGCTCGGCATCGGGCCTACGACGATCTCGGCGTGACCACGGTGACCGAATTCTCCGGGGCATTCCAACGATGCCGGCTCCCGCCCATGGCGACCGATCCCAGACGGTCGCCGTACGGACCGCAGTCGAGGATCATTCGCAGCTCAAAGAGGAGTAACGATGGCCACTGAAGTTGCCAACGAGGCACCGGCCCGAGCCGTGCCCGAAAGCGACCCAGCCCTGATCGGTCTGCCCACCTTCATCGTCGGCGCGCTCGCACTCGCCCTGGTGCAGACCGGGTACGTTCCGGCCGACGCGGTCGGCGCCTCGATGGCGATCATCGTACCCGCCACCGGCGTCGGCCAGTTCGTCGCCGCGCTGTGGGCGGTGGCCCTGGGCCAGGGTGCCGTCGCCGCGGTGTTCGGCGTGTTCAGTGGATTCTGGTTCAGCTACGCGGCACTCGTGCTCGGCCTGACCCACGGCT
The DNA here is from genome assembly GCF_024648885.1 of Prauserella salsuginis. GTDB lineage: Bacteria > Actinomycetota > Actinomycetes > Mycobacteriales > Pseudonocardiaceae > Prauserella > Prauserella salsuginis. The sequence continues at coordinate 1,703 of NZ_JANBBF010000014.1, forward strand.
GGTTCGGCATCTCCGACGACGCGGCGATCGCCACCCAGGGTCTGTTCCTGGTGGCCTGGGTCGTGACGATCGGCGTGCTGACGCTGGGCACCCTGCGGCTGCCCGCAGCGTTCACGCTGTTGTTCGCGTTGATCACCGTCGCGCTCGCACTCGTGTTGTACGGCACGGTGGCCGGACAGCCCGCCGCGATCACGACGGCCGGTTACGTGGCGTTCGTGTTCGCCGGACTCGGGATCTATCTGTTCATCGGTGCGCTCTCCACCGCGACGGGCGGCAAGCCCCTGCCGCTGGGTCGCCCGGTGCTGAGCTGAACCGATCCGAGGGGACCCGACGCCGGATGGGCGGCCGCACAGGCGCTGCCCACCCGGCGTCGGCTCATGCACACAGCCACCGACCCCTGGCGGCCAACCGTCACGGAATGGCCGTCAGCGTGGTGCCCAGGCTGCGGAGCGGTTCGGCGACGGCGGCCTCGGCGTCGACGGTCACCGCGGCACCGCGGGCCGCGGCCACCGCGGTGAGCAGGGCCGTGTACTGCACGACGAGTGGGGCCGAGTCCGCAGAGATCCGGGCCCGGCACCGGTCAGGCCCTTCGGCCACCACCTCCCCCGGCAGCGCGGGTACCCACCGGCGGGCCTCGGATTCGGGCAGCTCGATCGTCACGTGCGCGGTGTGGCGGTACGTCGCCGCGGCGAACGACTCCCTCAGCTGCGCCACGGCATCCTCGGGCTGCGGCCGCGACGCGAACCGCCGCCCCGTGGCCGCGACATCGTGCATCCGGTCGAGCCGGAAGATCCGTGCAGCGTCACGCACGAGGTCGTGGGCCGACAGGTACCAACGCCCTTCGGCGAGGACGAGGCGGTGCGGTTCGACCCGACGAGCGGTGTCGCGGCCCTTGCTCACGTACCGCAGTGACACGACCTCGGCGTCCCGGCACGCGGCCGCGAGCAGCGCGAGCCGGTCGGGGTCGACGCCTGGGAGCCCGGCGTCTGCGTCGCGAGCCGGTCCGTCCGCGTGGGCCCCGTCGGGCAGGTCGTCGGCGGGTACGCCGCGCGGCGGTGCCGCCACGATCGAACCCGCGGCCGCCAGGCGCGGCCGCAGGCGCGCGGGCAGCACCTGCCCGAGCTTGGCCAGTGCCCGCGTCGCGCTCTCGCCGAGGTCCGGGGTCACGGATGCGGCCGCGGCGAGCGCCACGCCGACGGCGACCGCCTCGTCGTCGTCCAGCACCAGCGGCGGGAGTCTGCCGCCCCGGCCCAGCCGGTAGCCACCGCCGGTACCGCCCGTGCTCTCCACCGGGTAGTCGAGCGCGCGCAGCCGGTCGATGTCGCGGCGCAGCGTTCGCGTGGTCACGCCGACCCGCTCGGCGAGTTCCCCTCCCGGCCATTCGCGCCTGCTCTGCAACAGGGCCAGCAGCCGCAGCAGTCTGCCGGGCATCTCCTGACGAACGGACATGCCGACCACACTGCCACGGCTCGAGGACAAGTTGTGTCCTCGAGCGTCTCTACGGTCGCCGTCATGACGAACACGACCGACTCGACCAGTTCCTCCTACGACACCGCCTCCTACGACACCGACTCCTCAGGCACCGCCCCTTTCGGCACCGCCTTCCCCGACCTCGACGGCGCCCTCCGGCTGCCCGGCGACGACGGGTTCGAGGCCGCATGCGCCGGCTACCAGCGCGCCACCGTGCATCGGCCCGGTTGTGTCGTGTCGGCCCGGTCGACCGCGGACGTGCGCGCCGCCGTGAACCACGCGGCCGCCCACGGGCTGCACGTATCCGCCCAGGTCAGCGGACACGGCCTGACGACAGCGCTCGACGGCGGGGTGCTGGTCGACCTGCGCGGGCTGACGCGGGTCGAGGTCGACCCAGCCAGGCGCACCGCAAGGGTCGAAGGCGGCGCGACGTGGCAGCACGTACTCGACGTGGTGACCCCGCACGGCCTCGCACCGTTGTCGGGCAGCTCCCCGCGCGTCGGCGCGGTCCCGTACACGCTCGGCGGCGGCGTGGGACTGCTGGGACGGCGCTACGGCTACGCCGCCGATCACGTGCGCGCCTTGGAGGTGGTGACCCCCGACGGGGCGCTCCGCCGGGTGACGTCGACGTCGGAGAGCGCGCTCGAACGCGAGCTGTTCTGGGCGTTGCGCGGCGGCGGAGCCGGTGGCGGCGTCGTCACGGCGATGGAGATCGACCTCGTGGAGGTCTCCGAGGTCTACGGCGGCAGTCTGTACGTCGACGTGGCCGCGGCGGGTGATGTCCTCGAACGCTGGCGCCGGTGGACCACGTCGGTTCCGAACGAGGTCACATCCGGCGTTGCCATGCTCGTCTTCCCCGACGTGCCCGGAGTGCCTGCGGCCCTGCGCGGACGTCACGTCGCGCAGCTGCAGATCTGCGTGGCAACGGGCGGTGCGGAAGGGCTGCGCAGTGGAACGGGAGCGCGCGGTGGCGACGAGCTGCGCGGTATCGAAGGGATGCGCAGCGTCGAGCGGCTGTGTGAGGCGGTACCTGTCCTGCGGGACACGCTGTGCACGCGGCCGTTCTCGGATTCCGGTGCGATCTTCGACGAACCCGACCAACCCCACGCCTATCGGTCGCGGGCCGCGATGCTGCGGTCGCTGGATCCCGGCGCGCTCGCCCGGTTGCCCGCGGCGGTGGGACCTGCGGCGCCGGTGATGTGCGTGGCCGGTCTGCGGCATCTCGGCGGCGCGTTCGCGCGGTCACCGCGGGTGGCGGGAGCCATCGGGCACCGCGAAGCGAACTACCTCGTGTCCGTGCTCTCCCCCGTCGCGCCGACGTCGGAGGCCACCGACGCCGAGGTGGCGGCGCTGCACGCCGATGTGCTGACGCCGTTCGCATCGGAGACGCTCGGCGCGAACCTGTCGTTCTCCTTCGGTCCGTCGACGCCGGACGAGGTGCGTTCGGCGTTCACCCCCGCGACCGCGGACCTGCTGGTGCGGCTCCGGGAGCGGATCGACCCCAGCGGCGCGGTCCTGGCGAACCACACCCTCCCGATGCGGTGAGTGCCCCAAGGGCACGCGGCATCAACACAGCCACGCGTCAGCGTGTCGTTGAGGGGTGGTGGCCGGGCCGGCGGGCGGGAGCCCACATCTTCCCCTCGCAATCGCCGGTTCCGTCTCCGCCTTCACATGGCGGAGCCGCTGCCGGCAGCGGCTCCGAAGCCGTTCAGGCGAGGAGGCGTTTCGCCAGGTCGGCGGCGTCGACGCGGTCGGCACCGTCGACCACGTGCCACGGCGACAGCCAGTTCACCGCGGCCAGCTCGTCGTAGACGGCCGAGCAGCGGGACTGGAGGTCGTCGTCGGTTTCGAACGCGTCGCGGGCTCTCGCCGTGTCCGACTCGGCCCGGTCTCGTGCACGGGAGGCTGCGACGTCGGGGGCCACCCGCAACAGCAGGTGCGCATCGGGCACAGGCAGGCCGAACCGGTCGATCTCCAACTCGCGGACCCAGCGCACGACGTCGCTGTCGACTCCTTCGCGCAGGCGTGCGGCCTGGTATGCGGCGTTGGAGGCGACGTACCGGTCGAGCAGTACGACGTCGTGGTCGGCGAGCAGAGCACGGATGTCGTCGGCGGCGCCGCGACGGTCGAGCGCGTACAGCAGGCCCATGCCGTAGACGGACTCGCCCAGGTCGCCGTGGTCGCCGTGCAGTGCTTCGCGGACGAGGTCGGCGTGCACGCTCACGCCGTACCGGGGGAAGGCCGTCGCGGCCACGCTCGCGCCCGCGTCGCGCAGCGCCGCCGTCAACGCGTCGGTCAGCGTGCGCTTCCCCGCGCCGTCCAGCCCTTCGATGACCACCAATCGACCCACGCCCCAAGACTAGGCAGCGGCGCGAAGCGCCTCAGTGGGGGGCGGCGGTCGGGCGACCCACCACACCACCCGGGTGGGCTAACCGGCGGACGCGCTGGAGAGTCGGCACGCTCACACTCGCGTTCGGCGTTTACCGTGGCAGTTCGGCCATGACAGCAAGCGTCAACCCAGCTAGGAGGCGTGCCACGTGCCTCTCCCCGGCCCCGACACCCGGGTCGTCGAACTTCGCGTGCCCGGGCTGGTCGGCACGACCGGCGAGTCGCTGCTCGATTCCGTCGACACCGTCGATGTCGACGGCGACGGCACGGGGCGGATCGTCCGCCCGTCCGACCGGCTGCGCAGGCCCGCGCCCGGTCCCGTGCTGCAGGCCCTGGGCCGGTCGATGCCGCGCACTCTCGAGGGCTACCTGTGGAACCGGATGACCTCCGGCGGCGCGGCGAAGGCGACGTGGGCGCTGCTGTTCCCGTTCTCACTGGCCAACGTGGCGCACTGGATGCTGCCGCCGGTCCCGGAGGATTCGCGGGCCTCGGCGGTGCTGAACCGGGTGTGCCGCGGGCTGCTCCGGGTGGCGGCGGTACTGCTGACAATGCTGCTCGTGGCGCAGCTCGGAGTGGTCGCGCTGGATCTGTTCGCCGCACAGTGCCTCACGGCGGGCTCGGGCTGTCTCGACGCGGCGCCGTCGTGGCTCGGCGACGTGCCGGGGTTGCGCACCGCGGCCGGGCTGCTGCCGCTGCTGGCGGTCGCGGCCGTGCTCTTCGGGGTGTCCCGGACGAGCTGGCGGCCGAGTCAGCATGTCGAACCGCTGCGCGACCATCTGGGCGGTGGGCTGTCGGACGTCGCCGACACGGCCGCGCTGCGCTGCGTGCACGTCGTCGCAGCACTCGGCGTGACGGCGCTGCTGCTGCTCGGCGGCCCGTCGACGATGCCGCCCGGCACCGCCGGGGCCGTGCTGTGGATCCTCACGCTCGTCCTGCTGGGCTCGGTACTGCTGGTGAGCGTGACCCCGGCGCGGCGGCTGCTGCCCGCGCCGGTGCGGACGACGCTGTTCGTCGTGGCCATCGCGCTGACAGGGGCTGCCGCCGTGGTGGCCGCACCGCTGTCGGCGACATTGCCCGGCACGAACGCCACGGTGGAAGCCGTCGGCGCCGCGCTGCTCGCCGCGTGCTCGGTGTTCGCGCTGGTGCTGGTCCCGACGGTGCTGCTGGCGCGCCGCGAGTGGGCACACCTGCCGCGCAGGCTCCGCCCGTGGGCCGGCGGCTGGGCGGCGGCGCCCACGCTCGCGCTGGCGGGCCTGCTCGGCGGCGGGTTCGGTGCGGGCCTCGCGGTGGCACTGCGGCAGCTGCTCGGCGCCAACGGACTACAGCTGCCCGAGGGGTACGACCTCATCACGATGCTGTGGGGCGGCGGACTCGTCATCGCGGGGTTGCTCGCGATCTGGGCCGTCGCCGGGTCGGCGCTGCGCCGCGCGCGCCGCGGCGTTCCCGACATCGTCACGCTGCTACAGGGCGAGGACGCTCCGGCGGCCGACGACGAGGACGCTTCGTCCGCGTGGGCGCGCGCGGGCTGGGAGCGCAAGTATCTGCACCGGCTGGTGTTGACCTTCGCGTGCGCGCTGGGTGCGGGCGCGGTCGCGCTCGTGACGCTGCGGATCGTCGTGGGCCCGGTGCCCGAATGGCTCGCGCCGTTGTCGGCGGTCGGTGTGCTGGCGCTGGGTGCGCTCGCGGCAGGCCTGCTCCGCGCGGTCTACACCGCAGCGACCGGGGATCAGCGCAGCAGGCACCTGGGTGCCTTCACCGACCTGGCGTGCTTCTGGCCGCGAGCCGCCCATCCGGTGGTTCCGCCGTCCTACGCGCTGAAGGTCGTGCCGGAACTGGCCGAGCGGGCGCGCACACACCTGGACGAGCCGAACGCGAGGGTGGTCCTCGCCGGGTATCACGTGGGCGGGCTGCTGACGGTGCTGGCGGCCGCACGCCTGGCCGACGAACTGCCGGACGAGGACCGGGAGCGCCTCGGGGTGCTGACCGCGGGCGCCCCGCTGCAGTGGGGGTATCAGCGGGCTTTCCCTGCGATGTTCCCTTCGGAGTCGCTCGCCCGCCTCAACGGAGAGCTGGGCGGCCGGTGGCGCGGACTGTGCCGCGGCACGGACGCGTTCGGCGGTGGAGCGACCACGTGGCGGCACCAGGTGGCGGGCGGCATGCTCCTCGGCGTCGGCTACTGCGGCGACGGCAGCATCGGTGCGGTCGAACCGGCCGTCCAGGGCCCGACGGGCGTACTCGTGCTCGGCGGCGACCACTGGCTGCCGGATCCGATGCGGGAGCCGGTGGCCGGCAGGCGCTGGGCCGCGGGGGTCCGCAACCACGCCGACTACATCGGCGATCCGGAATGGGACCGCGCCGTCGTCATGGCGGCGGGCCTCGAGGACGCCGACCTGTCCGCGGGCCTGGCCGAACAGGTGTCACTGTTCGGCGACATCCTCGGCAAACCGCGCTGCACCACGTAGGTGCACCCACCGGGCCTGCGCGAGAATCGGCCGCATGCCGACCATCACGCCCGTGCGCGGTGACATCACGCAGCAGGACGTCGACGCCGTCGTCAACGCAGCCAACAACGGCATGCGAGGTGGCGGCGGAGTCGACGGTGCCATCCACCGCGCGGGCGGGCGCGCCGTGCTCGACGACTGCATCCAGCGGTTTCCCGGCGGCCTCGCGACGGGCGACGCGGGCTGGACCACCGCCGGGCAACTGCCCGCACGGTGGGTGATCCACACCGTCGGGCCCGATCTCCGTGCCGGTGAGCACGACCCCGGCCTGCTCGAGGCCTGCTATCGCCGGTCGCTCGAGGTCGCCGACGAACTCGGCGCCCGCACGGTCGCCTTCCCGCTGGTCAGCGCGGGCGCCTACGGCTGGCCCCTGCGGGAGGCCGCACTTACCGCGGCGTACACGGTCGCCATCACCCGCACGGACGTGACCGACGTCCGGCTCGTCGCCTTCGACGACGACGCCTGGGAGTCGATGCGGTTCGCGGTCATGTGCCTGACCCCGCTGCGGATTCTGCAGGCGGTTCGGGTGCTGCACCGACGCGGCGCGCAACACGCACGCATCAGGCCGGGTATGGCCCCTTCCGGTGTGTACTGGCGCGTGTCCGTGTGGCCGGAGGGCTCCCCCGCGGGGTTCAGCTACTCGACAGGCGACGAAACGAACGTCCACGGAACCGAGGTCACCGCGGCCACCTCACCCGCCGAGGTCGCGAACGTGCTCGAGGCCGCGGTACCCGCGCTGGCCAGCCGAGTGTCCGATCCGGACTACGCGCGCTGGTACGACGGCATGCTCGCCGCGGTGGAACGTACCCGCGAACTCCCCGTCTCATTCGCCGAATACTTCGACAGCGGGCCCGGGTGGCAGATCGGCGACCAGCGGTACCCCCACCCGCCGGACGCCGCCTGACCCACGGACGCCGCCTGCCCCGCAGTCACGACGGCCCGCGAACGGTTCGGGCGGGTGGGAACGACGATCCTCGCTCCCACCCGCCCGAAGCCGCCTCAGTCGGAGTCCTCGCCGCCGACCGTGCTCCGCCCGCGGCGAACCGCCGTCACGGGTTCGCCGTCGGCTTGCGCGACAGCGTCATCGCATCGTCCACATTCGGCAGCGGACGCAGCCGGTAGGTGTACGCGTAGTCGGTGTCGGCGAACAGCTTGTACTCGTCGAGCGGCTGCTGACCCCACGAGTCGTTCCCGCCCACGCCCATCTGCCGGTGATTCAACCGCAGCACGACCTCGTCCCGCGACTCCAGTTGGTAGTCGTGCCGTGCGTCCCCGGACAGGTCCTCCGGCGTGACGTGCGAGGCGTTGATCTCCAGCAGGGACTCCCCCGTCGCCAGCAGACCGGACCCGTCGGAACCGACCAGCGCCAGCCAGCGGACGTCGGTCTTGTTGCCGTTCTCCTGCGGCCGGATGTACGGAGTCCACTGCTCGTCGACCGTCGAGTCGTACACTCCCACCTCCGAGGCCGATTTTCGGTCCCAGTGGTTCTCCTCGGGTCCGCGGCCGTAGAACCGTATGGTGTCGAGGCCCGCAGGGACCCGCAGGATCGTGCCGACCTCCGGGATGTACGGCAGCGCCGCCGACCCCGGGTGCAGTGTGTTGTCCACTTTGATCTCCGCATTGCCGAAGATCGTGTACACGGTCGTGTAGGTCGACTCCGTCGACGTCGGCAGCGTGCCCTCGACCGTGACGACCACCGCCTTGTCCCGCACCGGTTCGACCGACACGTCCGTCACGGTGCGCCGCGCACCCGCGTGCCGCCACGTCCCGTTGCGATCCGGCTGGTCGTTGCCGAGGTCGTTATCCGTCGAACCCCGCCAGAAGTTCGGCACCGGACCGGATTCGACGAGCGTTCGCCCCTTCGCGACGTACGACGTGATCACGCCCGTGTCCCGCGCGATCGCGACCGTGAAGTCCTCGCCCGTCACCGTCACCGAGCCGCCGGAATCATCCACAGCCAGCGCGGGCACCGAATCGAGGGGAACCGGCTCGACCTCGGGACTGCCGACGTCGATCGGGAACTGGTGCTTGGCGACCTCGAACCCGGCGTCGGCCCACCGGGTGCCCTCGCGCGTGGTGAACGACAGCCGCAGGAAGTACTCCGCCCCTGGAGCCGGGTTCGCCGGCTTCGTGAACGGCACCGTGATGGCCGCGCTCGACGACGGCGGCACCGAAAGCTGCTCGCGCGTCAGCTCACCGGTCTCGACGACCTCGCCGTCGGCGATCACCTCCCACGTGCCCGCATAGGCGCTGACGCCGGTGAACAGGTGCTCGTTGGTGATCGTCACCCGGCCCGAGCTCGGATCGTCGGCGGACAGCAGAATGTCCTGGTAGACGTGTTTGACCTCCGCGGCCTTGCCGCCCGCGGCCCGATCGGCGGTCACGACGCCGTTGGCGCAGAAGTTGCCGTCGTTGGGGTCGTCGCCCCAATCGCCGCCGTAGGCGAAGTACGTGCCCCGACCGTTCGGCACCGACCGGCGCAGCGACTGGTCGGCGAAGTCCCAGATGTAGCCGCCCTGCAGCACATCGTGCGCCCGCACGATGTCCCAGTACTCGCGGAAGTTGCCCGTCGAGTTCCCCATCGAGTGCGCATACTCGATCATCACGTACGGGCGAGTGTCCGATTCGGCCGCCCGATCCTCCACTCTGGACGGACTCTCGTACATCGCCGAGCGGACGTCACTGACCTCCGGACGGTCATCGCCCTCGTAGTGGATGACCCGCATGTCGTCGTAGGAGCGGATCCAGTCGTGCATGGCGACGAAGTTGCTGCCCCCACCCGCCTCGTTGCCGAGCGACCAGATGATGACGCTGGCGTGGTTCTTGTCGCGGTGCACGACGTTCTTCGCCCTCGCCACGACCGCGTTCGTCCACTCCGGATGCGAACCCGGGTAGTCGTCACGGATGCCGTGCGTCTCGAGGTTCGTCTCGTCCATGACGTACAGGCCGTACTCGTCGGCGAGTTCGTAGAACAGCGGATCGTTCGGATAGTGCGAGGTCCGCACCGCGTTGACGTTCATCCGCTTCATGACGCGGATGTCGGCGACCATGTCCTCGCGGGTCAGCGCCGAACCACGGTCCGGGTGCAGCTCGTGCCGGTTGACGCCCTTGATCGTGATCGGCCGGCCGTTGATACGCATGAGTCCGTCGACCATGGCGAACTCGCGGAAACCCACCCGGGTCGACAGTGTCTCGAGCACATCACCGGCCGGTCCGCGCAGGACGAGCACCGCGGTGTAGAGGTTCGGATGCTCTGCCGACCACAACTTCGGCTCACGGACCGGCTTGCTGCCGCGTGCGACGACCTCGTCCTCGCGTGCGGTGTCCTCCCGTGTGGCGTCCTTCCGTGTGGCGCCGAAGTCGGCCGACTGCCGCAGCGGCTCGCTCCACACGGGATTCCCGCCGTCGTCGTAGAGCTGCGTCTCGACCGTGAACGCGCCCTGCTCCGAGCCGGTGTAGTCCCGGACGTTCGCCGTGACGGCCAAGTCCGCGTTCGTGTAGCCGTCGCGCAGCGGCGTGTCGACCCGGAAGTCCCGCACGTGCACGGTCGGGGTCGAGAACAGGTAGACCGACCGGAAGATGCCCGACAGCCGGATCATGTCCTGGTCTTCCATCCAGTCGCCGTCGGAGAAGCGGTACACCTCGACCGCGACCTCGTTGTGGCCGGGCTTGACCAGCCGTGTCACGTCGAACTCGGACGAGGTGTACGAGTCCTCCCGGTACCCGACCAGCTCACCGTTGACCCACACATAGAACGCCGACTTGACGCCCTCGAAGTGCAGGAATGTCCGGCGGCCGCGCCAGTTCGGCGGCATCGTGAAGCTCCGCCGGTACTGTCCGACCGGGTTGAACTTCGTCGGCGCGAACGGCGGCTCCGGGTTCTCGCCCTTGCCGTTGGCTCCCGACCACGGGTACGTGATGTTGGTGTAGATGGGGAAGTCATACCCGTGCAGCTGCCAGTTGGCCGGTACCGGGATCGTGTCCCAGCCACGGTCGCCTGCGCCCCGTCGGTAGAACTCCGGGTCGCGCGAGTCCGGGTTCTCGGCGTGCCGGAAGCGCCATTCACCGTCGAGGTCGAGCCGGAACGGCGACTGCGTGCGATCGGCCGCGAGCGCCTGGTCCAGACCGGCGTACGGCATGAGCGTCGTGTGCGGCGGCTCCGAGCCGACGTCGAACAGCTCGAGATTGTTGTTCCACTCCGGATAGTCGTTGCGGCCGCCCTCCTGCGCGGCCGCAACGGGTGCACACGGCAGCAGCGACGCGGCCGACATGCCCGGCACCGCCAGGCCGCCGAGCACCGCAGCGCCCGCACCCAGGATCCCGCGGCGGCTGACCCCGCGGGAAGCGCCGGACTCCGCCGGCTGATCGTCGTTGACTCGCTTGCCCGGCCCGGTCAGGGACATCGGTGAACCACTCCGTTCCTCGATCATCTTCACCTTGGAACCGAAACACCCAGAAGTCAACACAGTCACACAGTTACAGCAATTGAAAGTGTGCGATGTTGATTGATACGGATTGCGGGCGGCGTTGGACACCGAACGACGTGCACCGGAGGCCGCGCGCGGCCGTCCACGCCGCGGCCGCGCTGCGGGCAGGGCGCAGCACCTCACCTGCGACGTTCGGTGCGGCACGCTGCGACACCTCGTGCGCGACGATCAGCCGTCCGGCTGCTACGGCCCCACGGGGCGAACGCGCGGCAATGGCGGCCCCGAATGGCGCCGGGGCCGGCGTGTGCGAGTGCCCGCGGCGCCGTGACCGGCGATCGGCCGTGCTGGATACACGGGACCCGCCCGGGCACACCAGCCCGGCTGTGTCTCAGGCGCGGCCGTCTCAGGCGCGGCGGGTGCGGACGGCGAGGACGGCCGCTGCGGCAGCCGCCAGCAGACCGCCGCCGCCGATCAGCAGCAGCCCGCCGCCGAAACCCATTCCGCCGTCGTCGGAACCAGCGCCCGCCGCGGCAGCGCCGTCGTCGGAACCAGCGTCGGAACCAGCGTCGGAATCCGCGTCCGCCCGCTGCGCCGAGGGCGCAGGCGCGGCGGACGACGGGAGGTGGTTCTCCGACTCCTCCCCGGCCGGAGCCTGCGGTTGCCGGCCGGCGGTCGGTTGCCCCCGCGGCTCCGCGGGCGCACCGTCCACGCTCGACTCGGGCTGCGCCGTGTGCTCGGTGCCGGGCCCGGCTTCGGACTCCGCACCGTCGTCACCGGTGCCGCCACGGTCGGGGTCGGCGTGCACATCGGCGTCGGGCTCGGATTTCGGCGGCTGCCCGGGATTCTCCGGTGCGGGCGGCGTTTCGACGCAGTGCTTCCAGTGGTTGAACCACCCCTGCGTGCCGCCCGGACCACCGTCGCCGAGGTCCCAGTCCGACGTCTCCCGATCGAACACCTGACCGCGACGGGAACGATCGGGGTCGACTGCCAGCTCACCGCGGTGCATCCGTTCGTCTTCACACAGCGGCCGGTCGTTATCGCCGCCGCGACGCTCGTGACCACCCTTACCGCCGCCGCGGTCGTCGTCACCGCCGCCCCGATCGCCCTTCCCGCCGGCGGGCTCACCGGGGCCCTCGCCGGGATCGACCGGGCCGAGATCGTCAAGACCCCGCACGATCACGCCGCCGTCACCGCGAGGATGCCCGGCATCCTGACCGGCACCAGCGACGCCCGCGGAGCCGAACACGGCCGCACCGGTCACGACGGCCAGGGCGAACGAACGGGTCACGCGCATGAGGCACTCCGTACGGTCCGGCGGCAGGTCGATCCATCACGCCACCCGCAGTGACGGGCAGTGATGTGCCGGGGCGGAACTTTACCCGCGTACGAGTGGTGTCGGGACCATCTTTCGTACGTTGCACCTACACCGGGTGATGCAACTCAGTGCCTCAACCGGCCGAGTCGGTCGAGGCCTCCTTAGACTCCCTCGCCAGGACCGAACGCCGCCGCCCGTAAACGAAGTAGATCACCACGCCCAGCGCCATCCACAGCACGAACCGCAGCCACGTCAGCACCGTCAGGTTCAGCATCAACCACAGGCAGACGCCGATCGCCAGGATCGGAATCACCGGCACCCACGGCACCCGGAAGCCGCGCGGCAGCTCGGGCCGCTTCTTGCGCATCACCATCACGCCCGCCGACACCAGCATGAACGCGAACAACGTGCCGACGTTGACCATCTCTTCGAGCTGGCTCGCGTCGAAGAACGTCGCCGCGACACCGACCACGACGGTCACGAGCACGTTCACCCGCACCGGCGTGCCGCGTTGCCCGGTCTTGGCCAGTCCGCGTGGCAGCAACCCGTCGCGCGACATGGCGAACAGCACGCGCTGCTGACCGAGCAGCAACACCATGACCACGGTGATCAGGCCGACGACGGCACCGATCGACACGATGTGTGCGGCCCAGTCGACGCCGTGGTGGGTGAACGCCGTCGCGAGCGTCTTGCGGCCCTCGGGTTCGGCGGCGGTCGACAGCTCGTTGTACGGCACCATCCCGGCGATCACCAGCGAGGTCGCCACGTACAACACCGTGACGATCGCCAGCGAACCGAGGATGCCGCGCGGCACGTCCCGCTGCGGGTTGCGCGTCTCCTCCGCGGTCGTGGCGACGATGTCGAACCCGAGGAAGGCGAAGAACACCAGCGACGCACCGGCCAGCAGGCCGAATCCACCGTAGACACTGCCGGAACCACCTGCCAGCAGCGAGAACAGCGACTGCTCGATGCCGCCGCCCGCATCCTCGCCCTCGGCCGCAGGCGGGATGAACGGGGTGTAGTTGTCCGGCGTGATGTAGGCGATGCCCAGCGCGATCACGAACAGGATGATCAGCACCTTGATCGCGGTGACCACCATGCTGAACCGCGACGACAGCTTCGTCCCCAGCGTCAGCAGTACCGCCAACGTGACCACGAGCAGCAGCGAACCCCAGTCGGCGCTGATGCCGCCGATCTCGATCGTCGTGGCGACGTTCATGCCGAAGATCGAGGTCAGCAGTTCTTCGAGGTAGACCGACCAGCCCTTGGACACCGCAGCCGCCGCGACCGAGAACTCGAGTACGAGGTCCCAGCCGATGATCCACGCGAGGAATTCGCCGAACGTGGCGTACGAGAACGTGTAGGCACTGCCCGCCACCGGCACCGTCGAGGCGAACTCCGCGTAGCACAGGGCGGCGAGACCACATGCGATTCCGGCGAGCACGAATGCGACCGCCACCGAAGGGCCTGCCAGGTCACCCGCGGTGCGGGCGGTGAGTGTGAAGATACCGGCACCGACCATGACCGTGATGCCGAAGACCGTCAGGTCCCACGCGCTGAGGTTGCGGCGCAGCCGAGTCCCCGGCTCGTCGGTGTCCGCAATCGACCGCTCTACGGACTTGGTGCGCCAGATCCCGTTACCGGCCACGATGCCACTGCCTCCTGCCTCGCCTGGGCCGCAGGCTGATCGGCCACGCACTGCCGCCCGAGCGTGTTCCGGCATGGAACGCTCCGGCAAGTCGCTGGCCTCACAGCAACCAACCCGGTGAGGATATCCCCACGGGTGGGCTCGCAGGGAACGGTCGCCTTCCGATGACGACACCGCCTCCCGGCCGCGCCGAGCCGCAGGGCCGGGAGGCGCCGATGAGGGGTCCGTCAGGAGGTCGTGCGCCGTTTGCGGGTGAGCGTCACCAGCGCACCGCCCCCGGCGAGCAGCAGGGCACCCAGGCCGAGCAGCCAGCCCGCGCCGAAGCCGGTCGAGGCCAGGTCGTCGGTGTCGCCGGCGGGCGCGACGGCGGGTTGCGAGGTCGTGGTCGCCGCGCCCGCGTTCGAGGTCGTGGACGACGGACCGCTCGAATCCGGTTCCGGCGACGTCGTGTCCGTACCGGTCGTGGTCGTCTCCGGCGGGGTGGTCGACTCGGAAGGCGTCGTCGACTCGGGCGGGGTGGTCGTGTCCGGCGGCGGCGTCGACTCGGGCGGTGTCGTCGTCTCCGTCGGGGCGCCCGTGCCGCAGAGGAACCAGTGGCTGATCGCCGCGATCTTCCCGCCGTTGTTCAGCGGGGACCGCAGCTTCTCCCACGCAGGATCCTGCGGCAGCCCCCGCTCACCCGGTTCGTAAAGGTTGTAGGCGGGGCCGCCCTTCACGAGGATTCCGGTGACCTCCACGCCGGCCGGCACCTCGGTGATCGTCAGGAACGTCTCCGCCGGACCGCCGGTGAAACCGACGTCGGCCTTGTCGATCGGCACGCCGTCGAATCCGGCCTGCTCACAGGCGCGTTTCATGCCTTCGTCGACGTTGCCGTCGACGGCCACGGCTCGGGGATCCTCTTCCGGTTTGTCGTGCGCCGCGGCGAGCGGCATCGAACCGGCCAGCACGCCCAGCGCCATCGCCGAGGTGACGAGCGCGCGCAGGCGGAAACGCGGACCAACAGACATCAGGAGACTCCTGGGGGATCGGACGCGGGGGAACACGGGGGGACAAAACATCCACAACGGGCAGATGACCGCCCGGACCCTAGACCCGACCGGGTGATACTCCCTAGACGATCACGACCGAAGTGATCACTTCGGGCCGAATCGGTAATCTAATCGAGTCACAGCTTTCCCACGAAGGATCAGCTTTCCCGCAGAGCAACAGCAGATATATCACTCACCGTGACATTCGGGCGATTGGTCGGCGCCTCGCCGCAACGGCGGACGGTTCCCGGCGTCGTCGAGCGCCGTGACGTACCGGAACCCGCCCGTCAGGAACCGGCCCTGGACAACCCGGGCCTCGACGAATCCTGCTCTGCACCGTGCCCTGCAGAGCACCGGCGTCTATGCGGGCGTGCGGTCCAGGTCCGGCTCGAGATAGATCAACCGCGCCGTGGGGACGGCGTCGCGGACGCGACGTTCGGCGTCGTCGATCGCCGCAGCCACCTCTGTCAGCGCCATCCCCCGCCGCATCGCGAGCTTGGCCGCGATCAGGAGTTCGTCCGGGCCGATGTACTGCGTACGGATGTGGATGACCCGCTCGACCTCACCCACCGTGAGCTCACCGACGATGGTGTCCAGCTCCTCCTCGCCGGAGCCCTCACCGATGAGCAGGCTCTTCATCTCGATGATCAACGTGATCGCGATGATGCCGAGCAGCACACCGATCATCAGCGTGCCGATGCCGTCCCACACCGGATCACCCGTGACGACCGACAGTCCGACCCCGATCAGCGCGAACACCAGGCCGAACAGGGCGCCCGCGTCCTCGAGCAGCACCACCGGCAACTCGGGCGTCTTCGACTGGCGGACGAACCCCCACCAGCTGCGGTCACCCTTGATCGCCTTCGACTCCTTGATCGCCGTGGCGAAGCTGTAGGTCTCGAGTGCGATGGCGACGACGAGGATGACGACGGCGACGAGTGGCGAACTCAGCTCCTCGGGGTGCTGCACCTTGTGCACGCCCTCGTACAGCGCGAACGCGGCACCCAGGGTGAACAGCATCAGCGCGACGATGAACGAGTAGAAGTACCGGTCCCGTCCGTATCCGAAGGGATGTTCGCTGGTCGCCTTCCGCTTGGCGGTCCGCTGGCCGAGCAGCAGCAATCCCTGGTTCGACGTATCGGCCACCGAGTGCACCGATTCGGCGAGCATCGACGACGAACCCGTGATCACGAAACCGACGAACTTCGCCACCGCGATACCGGCGTTCGCGACCAGCGCCGCCAGGATCGCCTTCGTTCCCCCAGTTGCCGCCACAGTTCAACCTCCGGCGTTCTCGACGTGACGGCGGAAGCCTAGAGTCCGCGGCCGGCAAGGCATCCGTCAGGGTGACCAAGCGAACACGGTGAGTAAAGGGGCGTTAATGCCCGCGCAATGAGGTTCCCGAAGTGGCGCGGAAGAGCTGCGCGACCTCCTCGCCCACGGCCCGCACCCGTACCGCCGGGTCCGAGGCGGGCCGCCACACGGACTCACCGCGCCGCAACTCGACCTTCGTCCCCTCGTCGTCGTAGAGCAGCACCTCGCCCGCGGTGCAGAGCAGGATCTCCGGCCCGGAACCGTCGAGCTCCACCTCGCGCCGGTCCACGGAGTCCCAGTCGACCCGCGACAGCTGGAACTCCGGCGTCCCGGTTCGGTACACCGCGGCCGAGCCGTCGGGCTCGCCGGTCAGCACCGGCATGTCACCGCACTGGAAATCGACCACCCGCAGCAGTTCGGGCACGTCGACGTGTTTGGGCGTCAGCCCGCAGCGCAGGATGTTGTCGGAGTTGGCGAGGATCTCGATGGCCGTGCCGTACAGGTAGAGGTGCAGATTCCCCGCGGGCAGGTACAGCGCCTCGCCCGAACGCAGCGTCACGCGGTTGAGCAGCAGCGCAGCCAGCACACCCGCATCACGCGGATGCGCCTCGCCGAGCTGCAGCACGGTGCGGCATTCGACGGCGAACTCGCCGCCTTCCCTGACGTGCCGCACGCAGGCGTCGAGCACCTCGGGAAGCAGCTCGTCGAGCGCCGACTGCGGCAACGTGATCCACGTCGTGAACAACGCCCGCAATCCGTCCGGATCCGGCTGCCCGGCCAGCAGTTCGACGTAGTGGGCCAGGCCGGGCGTCTCGATCTCGCGCAGCAGCCGCACGGTCCGATACGGATCGCGGAACCCCGCGAGCGCGTGGAACTCCGTGAGCGCGCACACCAGCTCCGGCTTCGCCGTCGGATCGGGATAGTTGCGGTTCGCCGCGTCCCGCGGGATGCCCGCAGCCTCCTCCCGTGCGTAGCCCTCCGCCGCCTGTTCCGCCGAAGGGTGTGCCTGCATCGACAGCGGCTCCTCCGCCGCGAGGATCTTCAACAGGAAGGGCAACCTGCCGTCCCACCGGTCGGCGCACCGGGTGCCGAGCTGGCCGTGCGGATCGGCGTCGACGATCTCCAGCAGACTGACCTCGGAGCCGTCGGCCCGCCGTACGCGCGCCGGGTCGCCGGGATGAGCGCCGTACCACAGTTCCGCCTCCGGATGCGGAGACGGAACAGGGCGGCCCAGCAGCTCCGGAATCGTCGTGCGGGACCCCCACGCATATGCCCGCACCGCGCCCTGCAGCAGCTCCACGGTCAACTCCACTCCTCGCCGGCCTCGCCCGGCCGTGCCACCGTCACAGTGACAGCGGCGCGACGCGGCCGGCTCCCCCGATGGTTCCAGCCGCGAGCCCCAGGTACACCGCGGCGAACTCGAATCGCAACGCCAGCACGGCTGCGCACGCGACGTCGTCGGCCTCGGCCAGCTCTTCCGCCGGTGCGAGCACGTCCGCGGCGGGCAGGGTCTCACCCACCCGGAATCGCGCCTCATCGGTCGCGGGGCCGCTGCGCACCGACAACAGCAGTGCCCGGGGTGGCGCGGCACCGCTCGCCTCGTCGAGATCCGGGTCGGCGAAGATGTCCCGCTCGTTGCCCCCGCGCGCGGCCAGCGCGTGCAACGCGGGCCGCGCGAGCGCCTGGCGGTAATCGGACACGTCCGCGACGACCGCCGCGTGCGCCCCGAGCGCGTACGCGGCGTGTTGCCCGACGGCCACGCCCGCGTGGTCGAGCCCCCACAGCAGCGGCGTCCGGTCGGCGAGGCGCAGCGCCAACGACTTCGCCGGGTTCACGAACGACTCGTGCTCGAGATGCCCGCGGGCCGCCTCGTTGTCCAGCCGGTCCGCGAGGCCGTCGACGTCGGACACCAGCAGGCCGAGCGCACCCGCCGTGAGCAGGCCCGTGGTCAGCGCACGCGGGAACGCCAACTCGGGCGGTCCGACGACCCGAGGTGACAGCACCAGGCCTCGGCCCGCGACGGCGGACGCGACGGGGCCCTCCGGCGGAGCCGACAGCACCACGGTCGCGCCGTAGCGGGCGGCACGCTCGAGCGACGCCGCGAGATCGCGGTCGTACGGGTCGTCGGTGTGGGCCAGCACGACGTCGAGCGCCCCGATCCACGGCGGCACCGTGTCGGTCACCACCGTCGGCACCGGGCAGGCGGGCGCGAGCAGGGCCGTGAGCAGCTGCGCCGCGCCGTGGCCAGCACCCGGCCGCACGATGATCACCAGCGACCGGGGCCGCCCGATGTCCAGCCGTTCGGCCAGCTCCAGCTCCGTCGCGGCTTCGATCGTCGACCGCACCTGCGCGCCGGCCATCGCTGCCGCGCGCAACACACCACCGGTGTCCGCGTCGTCGAGCCGGCGCGGGTCGTCGAGCAGCGTGTCGTCAAGCACTGCCGGCCCCGGAATCGCCGCCGGCCGGCGAATCGCCCGCGCCAGCGGGGTCGGCGGCCGGATCGCCGCCGACGGCCTCGTCGAGCAACAGCACCGGAATGCCGTCCCGCACGGGGTACTGCCTGCCGCAGGACGTGCAGGTCAGCACGTCGGCGGCAGGGTCATCCGGCGTGCCGGCCGTCAGCGGGGCGTGGTCCGCCGACGGGCACGCGAGAATGTCGAGCAGTTGCGGATCGAGAGTGACGGCCATTTTTCCTATTTACCACGGTTGGCCCTCCTCTCGGAGGGCAGTCGAAAACTGTTCGTCCGCGGCCGGTCGGGTTTCCGCCGCGGACCGCTCAGGCACGGACGATGGCCAGTACCTCGTCGGTCAGCGCCGCCACGGCCTCCTCGTCGGGCGCCTCGACGTTCAACCGCAGCAGCGGCTCGGTGTTGGACGCACGGAGGTTGAACCAGCGGTCGCCGAAGTCGACCGTCAGCCCGTCCAGCTCGTCCACCGACGCACCGCTGCGGCCCTCGTAGGTCTTCTTCACCGCGGCGAGCCGGCCTGCCTGGTCCTCGACCGTGGAATTGATCTCGCCGGAGGCGGCGTACCGCGAGAACCGCGCGGTCAGTTCCGACAGCGTGCCCGGCTGCTCACCCAGCGCGGCGAGCACGTGCAGCGCAGCCAGCATGCCCGTGTCAGCACGCCAGAAGTCGCGGAAGTAGTAGTGCGCCGAGTGCTCGCCACCGAACACCGCGCCCGTACGCGCCATCTCGGCCTTGATGAACGAGTGGCCCACGCGCGTGCGGATCGCCGTGCCGCCCTGCTCGGCGACGATCTCCGGCACGGCCTTCGACGTGATCAGGTTGTGGATGACGACCCCGCCCGGCTCCTTGGCCAGTTCCCGGGTCGCCACGAGCGCCGTGACCGCCGACGGCGACACCGGGTCGCCGTTCTCGTCGATCACGAAACAGCGGTCGGCGTCGCCGTCGAAGGCCAGGCCGACGTCCGCACCGGTCTCCCGGACCTTCGCCTGCAGGTCGACGAGGTTCTTCGGGTCGAGCGGGTTGGCCTCGTGGTTCGGGAACGTGCCGTCGAGCTCGAAGTACATCGCCGTGACCTCGATGGGCAGTCCGTCGAAAACGGTGGGCACCGTGTGGCCGCCCATGCCGTTGCCCGCGTCGACGACCACCTTCAACGGGCGGATCCCCGTCAGGTCCACGAGTGACCGCAGGTACTCGGCGTACTCGGACAGCACGTCACGCTCGGTGATCTCACCCGCCTGGCCCGCGAACTCGGGCACACCGTGCTCGACCGTGTCGCGGATCTCCGCCAGACCGGTGTCCTGGCCGACCGGAGCGGCGCCGGACCGGCAGAGCTTGATGCCGTTGTACTCCGCCGGGTTGTGGCTCGCGGTGAACATCGCACCGGGCATACCCAGCTTGCCCGAGGCGAAGTACAGCTCGTCGGTGCTGGCCAGGCCGATCGACACGACATCGAGACCCTGCGACGTCACCCCGTCCGCGAAGGCGGACGCCAGTTCCGGCGACGAATCACGCATGTCGTGCCCGATGACCACCGACGGCGAGTCGGGCTTGATGAGCAGGGCGAACGCGGCACCGAAGTCCCGCACCAGGCCTGCATCCAGCTGGTCACCGACGACGCCACGAATGTCGTAGGCCTTCACGATGGCCGACAGGTCTGACACGCCTCACTCCCAGATCATCCGATTGGTGACTCCCCAGAGCCTGAAATCTCGCCCCGGAGCCTACCCATTCGCCCGATCAACCCAACGGAGCGGTGACGCCACGCGGCCGGAATCACGGAGCGTGCTCCGCCGGTGACGGGATCACCCGAAGCCGACGTCGGCGTGCGCCGTCGCAGCCGGCACCACCGGCATCGCGCAATCGGTCAGGCGGGTCAGGCGTGCCCGGGGAGAACGCGCAGATGTCCGCGCCTGCCCGATTCCGTACCCGTCGTGCCCATCGCGCCCGACTCCCCGGAACGGTCCGTCACCGCGGCCGGCTGCTCGACCGGCTCCGGACGGCCTGCCTCCCGTACGGCCTCAGCCAGCGCAGTCAACTCGTCGACCGTCGGCTCCGGCGGTGAGAAGTCACCCTCGTGCCGCACGACCTCCCAGCCTCGCGGCACGGTCAACCGCATCGCGTGCGCCTCGCACAGGTCGTAGGAGTGCGGCTCGGACGAGGTCGCGAGCGGACCCACCACGGCCGTCGAGTCGCCGTAGGCGTAGGTCAGCGTAGCGACGGCGGGCTCATGACAGCCCGTCCGCGAACACTTCCGTACGCTCCGCACGGTTGATCACGATAGCCCTTCCTCCCGCAAGAGGGGTAGCTGACACGCCCGCCCGCCCGTCGCCCACCACCACCCATCGCGCCGGTGCCGCCCCGTGCAGTAGTCAGTTACGGACCCGGGCAGTCCCTGCGACGGCATACAGACACCCAGCAGTAGGCGCCCACCCGTCTCCCACCACCGCCCATCCCGGCAGTGCCGCCCCCGTGCAGTGGTCGAGTACGGACCCAGGCCATCCCTGCGACGACATACCGACACCCAGCAGTAGGCGCCCACCGGTCTCCCACCACCGCCCATCCCGGCAGTGCCAATCGCGTGCGGTGGACGCGTACGGGCGTCGGCAATCCCGATAGGTGGTCCCGCCGAGTGGGTCGCCGGGAAGGTTGGTGCGGTCGGGGTGGGCGGATAGGTACCCTTGGCCCGGTGACGACGGCTCGAGGTGCACGGTTTCGACGGCGCATGCGACGCGACCGCCACGGGCGGGGCCTCCGCGGCCCGCTGTATCCGGCCAGCCTGCCCGCCGCGTCGAGTCCCGCCGAGCGGTTCGACTCGCTGGTGCTGGACGCACTCGAACCCATCGAAGGTCGCTGGCGCAGCGAGCTGACCAAGCTCGACGTCGCTGTCGACGACGTCCCGGAGGTCAAGGACGGCCCGCCGGGCACCGTCGACGAAGGGGTGCTGCACGACGGGGCCGTGCCGTTGTCGCGGCTGGTCCCGGCGGGGGTCGACCGTTCCGGTCTGCCGACCCGCGCGCGCATCGTGCTCTACCGCAGGCCGCTCGAAGCGCGCGCCCAGGACCCCTCCGACCTGGCCGATCTGGTGCACGACGTGCTGGTCGAACAGATCGCCGCCTACATCGGGGTGGAGCCGGACATTATCGACGGCGGCCACTGACCCGCCACCGCATCACCGGCCGCGGGACGTCCGCGCCCTCCCCGGAACCGCCGTGAGCGCCGCGAACAGCAGCGCGGCCACGCTGACGAGCAGGAACACCGAGTGCCACGGCGCGGTGTAGCGCACCACGACCTCCGATTCCGACTCCGGTACCGCCACCGACACCTGGTGCCCCCACGCGGGCGTGATCGGCACCGGCTCGCCGTCCACCGTGGCGCTCCACCCCGGTTCGTACTCCGCGGCCAGGACCAGGAGCCTGCCGTCCGGCCCTTCGGAGACGCGGACACGCGCGTCGGGCAGGCGCGCGTCCACCGGCGCGATCGCCGAACCGCGCATGAGCTCGTCGTTCGGGGCGCTTCCACTGACCGCACGATGAGCCTGTTCCGGGGACACGAGCGTGACCTGGCCCGCCTCGGGGGTCAGGCGCAGAACCGCGCGGCCGTCGGACGCCGAAGGTGCGGAACGCACGAGATCGCTCGCGTCGCTGCGCAGCGCGTCGCCGTTCTCGCCGGGCGGCAGCACGACGAACTCGACACCGGCCGCGGCGGCGTTCGTCACGGCGTCGCGGGAGCCGCCGAGTAGCCCGTTGCGCCAGCCTTCGAGCCGCTCGGCCATGCCCCCGACGGGAGACAGTGCGTCGTCGCCGAACCCTGGGGTGCGCCCGGCCGTCAACCGGTCCGGCGCCGACCCGCCCGGCCCGTCGTGGCCGAGCACCAGGACGCCACGTCCACTGTCGTCGAGCTCGTCATCGAGCGCCGCGGGCAGGCGGACACCGCCGCCCGTGCGCACCTCGCCTGCACCTCCGAGCAACGCGGCCGTCGCGAGCACGGCCAGCGTGACGGCCGAGCCGCCGAGCACCGCGGTCCTCGGCGCACCGGCACCCGCACGGGCACCCGCGCCGAGCCGGCCGCCGAGCACGACGGCGACGAGCCCGGCAGTGACGATCACCAGCGGCGCCCCGGCGTATCCCGGCATGGCGTCACCGCCCGTGACCGGTTCGGCCCGCACGAGCTGCGTCACGGCCGCGCCCGCGCAGCCGA
This sequence comes from Prauserella salsuginis, assembly GCF_024648885.1. Classification (GTDB taxonomy): domain Bacteria; phylum Actinomycetota; class Actinomycetes; order Mycobacteriales; family Pseudonocardiaceae; genus Prauserella; species Prauserella salsuginis. Next base: position 24,459 of record NZ_JANBBF010000014.1, read on the forward strand.
TCACCACGAGCATCGCCCCCGCGGCCATCCGCACGGACGCCGCGACCACGACCGCGACCACGGCGACGACCACCAGTACGAGCCCGAGGGGCACGCCGCCCGACGGATGCAACCCGACCAGGCCCACCGCGGATGCCGCGTCGGCGGGGCCCGTGAGCCCGTGCAACAGCAACTCCGGATGCCTGACGAGCGTGGGCAGCCACGGCAGGGCGAGCGCGAGCGGCAGCAACACCACCATGGTCAGCGCGGGCAGCCCCTGCCAGGACCGGCCTCCCGGGACGGGCAACGTCACGAACGCGACGACCAGCCCCAACAGCACCATGCCGTAACTGATCGGGGAGAACACCCCGATCAACGTCATGCCCAGCCCGCACCACGCGCCGAGCGGCAGTCTGCGCACGTCGTTGCTGGTCAGCAGCGACGCGATGCCGGCGACGACCGCGGGCAACGCGATGTGGACGACCACCACACCGATCCGCCCGGACGCGACCGCGTCGACCGCAGCCGGAGCCAGCGCGTAGGCGGCGGCCGCGCCCGCACGCGCCCACCGCCGCGTGGTGAGGCGCCGCGTCGCCGCGTAGGCGACGAGCGCCGAGGCGGGAAGATCGAGCAGCAGAAGCAGCGACACGGCCACGGCCGGGCCGCCGAGCACCGCGCCCGCAGCCCCCAGGACGGCCAGCGCGGGCGAGCCGGCGCTCGTCGTGCCGCCCGCTACCCCGTGCCACGCGTCGAGATAGGCCGACCACACGGCGCCGAGGTCGCCGACGGGCAGCAGCGCGCCGCCTGCGAGATCGAACCCGAGGCGGTCCCCGACGATTCCGTGGAGCAGCAGGGACAGCACCGCGAGCGATCCGGCCAGCACGGTCGGGGGTGCGATCAGGAATCGTCGCCACGCGGGCCCGTCCTGCCGCGTGTCCGGCCGGGCCTGTGGCACGGAGTCGTCCGACGGCCGTGCCTCGTCCGGTTGCCGTGTCCCGGCCGATTCCGGTGTCTCGTCCGGGTCGTCGGAGTGGTCCGAACCGGCCGTCACGTCCGGCGGTTCCTCGTCGGCGGCCTCGTCCGCGCCCACCGGTTCGTCGGCGCCCACCGGTTCGTCCGCGCCTGCCTGCTCGTCTCCGTCAGCCTGCTCGTCCCCGTCAGCGGTCACGTCGGGCGGCACCGAGTCCGTAGCCGCCTCGTCCGAACCGGCCACGTCGTCCACACCGGCCACGTCGTCCACACCGGCCACGTCGTCCGAACCGGTGGTTGCGGCCGAATCGGCTTCGTCGTGGCCGGAACCGGGGCCGTCGGATTCGGCAGGGCCGGACTGCGATGTTCGGGACACTGAGTCACTCCGGGGCTCGAGGATTACCAGCGCGGGAGGATCACCAGCGCGGGGAATCACCGACCGCGACGGATGACCTACAAGCGGATCACCCGTCGCAGCGTCAGCGTGTGAACGTCGCAGGCACCCGCCTCGGACTCTCCCCTCGCGCGCACTCGCGTGCGCACGTTACGCCTGCCCGTACGAGTGAGTCGCGCGGACCGTCAGACGGCGCGCTTCTTCAGCTTGCGGCGCTCCCGTTCGGACAGTCCGCCCCAGATGCCGAAGCGTTCGTCGTGCGCCAGCGCGTATTCGAGGCAGTCGTCCTTGACCTCGCAGCCCTGGCAGATCCGCTTGGCCTCGCGCGTAGAACCGCCCTTCTCGGGGAAGAACGCCTCCGGGTCGGTCTGCGCGCAGAGAGCGCGTTCCTGCCACTCCTGCTCTTCGGTGACGTCGAGCAGCTCCGCGAGAGCCTCGAATTCGCCGTCCGCCTGAGCCGCCCGGTCCACCGGCCGCCCCCGCTCGGTTCCCGTCATGTCCAACCGCACGTCCGCCTCCTCGCTTTCACGCACTCCCAGGCTGGCGGTGTTCGTCCCCTGAGCCCGTCAGACCGGTTCGCAGTGCGAACCTGCCCTGCACTGCCCCCCTTCGGCAGCGAATGACATCAATGTGATTACACCTGTGTAGTGCGGCGAGGTCAAGCGGAGTAGCGAGGATGGGGGATAGATCGCGGCGGTTTTGCAAGCGGACACGCCGAGCGAACCACACGCCGATCTCACACCTGGTTCCGCAACCGATCCCACCACGGTGAACGAGCCTCCGTCGACCCGGCCGCACCGATCGGCGGACGTGTGGACCGGACCACCGGTCGCAGCCGCCCCCGCCACTTACACCGGCCATGCACCCGATGCGCGAGGATGGGCACGTGCAACGTTCGGTGGTCCGGCCCAGCCCGCTCTTCTACGCCCTGCTCGCCACTACAGCCGTGGGCGGCGTGCTCTGCGCACTGTTCCCGCCGCTGTCGGTCGGCCTCGACGGCGTCGACCGCGACGTCGTCGGCACGCTCGGCGTCGTCGTACTCGTCCTCGGCGGCTGGGCGGTGTCACTGACACTGCACGAGTTCGGTCACGCGATCGTGGCCTACCGCGGCGGTGACAGGGAGGTCGCACTCAAGGGCTACCTGTCGATGGACATCCGCCGGTACACCGATCCGGTGCTGTCGCTGGTGCTGCCGCTGATCATCCTCGCCATCGGCGGTATCCCGCTGCCCGGCGGCGCGGTGTGGATCAACCGGTGGGCGCTGCGCTCGCGCAAGGTGTCGTCGTGGGTGTCGCTCGCGGGTCCGCTGAGCAACCTCGCCCTCGGCATCCTGCTGACGCTCGTCGTCGTGCTCGCCCCGCTGCCCGCCGGACTCATGATCGGCCTGTCCTACCTGGCCTCGGTGCAGATTCTCGCGTTCGTGCTGAACATCCTTCCCGTGCCGGGACTGGACGGCTACGGCGCGATCGAGCCGTACCTGTCGCCGCAGGCGCGGGAGTTCGGTGCGAAGGCCCGACCATGGGCTCCGCTGGTGCTGTTCGCCTTCATCATCGCCGTGCCCGGAGTGAGCGCCGCGCTGTGGGACGTCACGGGCGCCATCTTCGGCGCGGTCGGCGGCAGCGACATCGCCGCACAGCTCGGCCAGCTGGCGTTCATGTTCTGGCGCTGACCCACCGCAACCCCGCCGCAACCCCGCCGCAACGGAGCCCAGGCTCACCGCCGGCTGCATCCCGCCGGTACACCTGTTCCGGTACACCGGTCCCGGTGCCTCGGTTCCGTTGTGTCGGTTCCGTTGTGTCGATCCGAGCGTGTCGATCCCGGCGTGTCAGTCGCGGCCGGGTGGCACGTCACCACGGCCTGCGGCCGGGGCCGGATGGGCGGCGAACCACTTGTCCGCCCGCTTCGCGACCCGCTTGAGGCCGGACCGCTCACCCAGATAGTCGGCGGCCATGCCGATACCGGGCAGCAGCCCGAACGCCTTGTGGTAAAAGCGCCCGCTCGGCCGTTTCTCCAGTTCGTCCGGGATCTCCTGCAGGGACCGGCCGAGGTGCCACAGCGTGCGGGCCACCGTCTTCAGCGAAGCCTTGCCACGCGCGGAGCGTTCGCCGTCGAGTTCCTCGGTGAGGCGCTCGGTCTCGGCGTCCTCGGCGTCACGGTCGGCGTTCCTGCCCTCGGCGAGCTCGGCCGGGATGTCCCGTTCGAACAGCACCCAGGCGATCAGTCGCACCCGCGTGGCCACATCCGTGTGGCCACGTTCGCCTGCGAGCGCACACAGCAGCAGGCCCTGACCCGCCGCGCCGATGGTGTCCTGCACCGGCAACAGGTCCGACACCGCGCCCGCGATTCCGGGGACGGCCGCGAGCAACGAGGTGAACCGGCCCACCCGGCCCGTCCACCACTTCGTTCGCGCCTCGGTGTCCATGTCCGTCCACGCGGCGGTGCCCGGCAGTTTCATGGCGTTGAGCCCGTGCAGCAGCCGGTCGCGCACCCGCGGCTCGTCGATCACCGGGTCCTCGGCTTCACGCGCCAGCACCGAGAACGGGTCCTTCTCCCGCAGGGCGTCCACGAGCGGCCCCGTGGCACGCACGTAGGGACGCAGCACGCTGACCACGTAGGCGTCGGTGATGTGCTCGGCCATGTCCGCGTCTACCTCCGTGTCGGTGTCGGGCTCGGCCCGGTGCGCTTCTCCTGCACCGACGACTTCCGCCGGTTCGCGTCCCGTGCCGCGCGGCCAAGGACACCGCCGAGCACGAGCGCCGCGGGAAGCGCCCCGCAGGCGAGCAGCAGCAGCGTACGCAGGTCCGCGACGAGCACATGGTCGTCGCCGGGGCCCGCGATGCCCACCACCAACACCGTCAGTACCCACACCCCGAGCGGCACCATGCCCAACCTGCGCTCACCGAGCCTGCTCGCCGCCGCCACCAGCCACGGCGTCGTCAGGGCAGCGAGTACCACCACGATCGGGAACGGCACGTCGCCGAAACGCGGCAGCAGGGTTCCGTCGAGCCGGATCGGCAGGAAGAACAGTTCGAGCAGCGCCAGCAGCACAGCGTCGACCGAGAGCAGGACGAGCCAGGCAGCCGTGGCCATCCGCGGCCGCTCGGCACTCACCGCAGCCCTCCGAACAGATCGGTTTCCGCACCCTCGGCCGGGCCGTGGGCCAGCACGAAGTGCTCGGCCCCGGGAACCGGCTGGGCGATGCCGTTGGACAGGGCGAAACAGTCCGGCCCGACGTCGACCTGCGTCTCGTGGGCGGCGAGCGCGGCGAACTTGCGCCACCGGTGCGCGCGGATGTCGACCACCGTCGTGACTGCCTCGTCCGGAGTCGTCGGCAGCTCGTCGTCGGCGGGCACCCGGAACCCGACGTCGCCCGCGGCGCGCAGGGCGGCCAGGCCGTCGGTCACCGCCCTGCGCGAGGACACCGTGTGGAACACCCGCTGCACCGACGCTGCCCGCGGCGCCGCCGCCATGGTGATCTCGTGGGCACGGATGTGGTCCGGATGGCCGTACCCGCCGTGGCTGTCGTAGGTGACGACGACCTGGGGCCGCAGCTCGTCGAGGATCGCCGTCAGCTGTTCGGCCTGCTGGTCGAGGTCGCCGCCGACGAACGCGCGCGGATGCTCCGCCGACGGCGTGCCCGCCATCCCCGAATCGCGCCAACGGCCCATGCCGCCGAGGTAGCGGTGGGCGGTCCAGCCCAGGGCCCGTCCCGCAGCGGCGAGCTCCGCACTGCGGTATCCGCCCAGCTGGTCGCCCGCCCACGCGCCGAGTTCGCTCAGGGCGGGCGGAATGATCTCGCCCTCCTCACCGAGCGTGCACGTGACCACGGTCACATGTGCCCCCTCGGCCGCGTAGCGGGCGATCGTGCCGCCCGTCGTGATGCTCTCGTCGTCCGGATGCGCATGCACCAGCACGACCCTGCGCCCGTCGGTCCCGCGCTGCCGGTCGGTCCCGCGCTCATCGTCCGAGATCACAGCTCAACATTAGTTCCTTCGGCCCGTCCCTCGAACGGCCCATGTCGACTATCCTCGCGGCCACGTCCACGACCACCGAACGTGGCACCCGAACCCGCACTCGAAGGGCATCTGGTGAGCACAGAAACACAATCACCGCAGGCCGCCGGCACAACCGGGCCAGTCCTGTCCATTTCGGACCTCAACATCTCGTTCAAGACCGAGGACGGTCCGGTCGATGCCGTCAAGGGCATCAGCTTCGACGTCGAACCCGGGGAGATCCTCGCGATCGTCGGTGAGTCCGGGTCGGGTAAGTCCGTGACCTCGATGTCCGTTCCCGGGCTGCTGCCGAAGACGTCGTCGATCACGGGTGCGCGCAAGGTCGAGGACCTCGACCTCGGCGGGCTGCCACCCAAGGAGCTGCGCAAGCACCGCGGCAACGACGTCGCGATGATCTTCCAGGAGCCGATGACCGCGCTGAACCCGATGTACACCATCGGCTGGCAGCTGCGGGAGTCGCTGCGGGCGCACAACAAGAACATGTCGAAGGCCGCCGCCGACAAGCGCGCCGTCGAGCTCCTCGAACTGGTCGGCTTCCCCGAGCCCGAAACGCGGATCACGCAGTATCCGCACCAGCTCTCGGGCGGTCTGCGCCAACGGGTGGTCATCGCGATGGCGATCTCCTGCGACCCGAAGATCATCATCGCGGACGAGCCGACGACGGCGCTCGACGTGACCGTGCAGGCGGAGATCCTCGGGCTGCTGCGCAAGCTGCGCGACGAGCTCAACACCGCGATCGTGCTGATCACCCACGACATGGGGGTCGTCGCCGACCTCGCCGACCGCGTGCTCGTGATGTACCACGGCGAGATCGTCGAACAGGCGCCCGTCGAGGACCTGTTCGCGAACCCGCAGGAGGACTACACGCGGCGCCTCCTGTCCGCGGTGCCCGTGCTGGGATCGCGCCCTGCGGGACGCAGGCTCCTCGAGTCCGAGCCTGCCGCGACGTCCGAGCCCGAGATCTCCGATTCCGAGGTCGCGGAACGGCTCAAAGCGGTCGAAGAGGAACTCGCAAGCGAGGTCAAGGACGAGGCACCCGCTCTCGAACTCAAGAACATCGTGCTGGAGTTCCCCGGCCGTGGCCGCAAGAACAAGGTCCGCGCCGTCGACGACGTGTCGCTGAGCATCCAGCGAGGCGAGATCGTCGGCCTGGTCGGCGAGTCCGGCTCCGGCAAATCGACCGTCGGCCGGTGTGCGACCCGGCTGCTCGACCCGACCTCCGGCACCGTGTCCGTCGGCGGCCGTGACATCACGAAGCTGTCGACGAAGCAGCTGCGGCCGCTGCGCCGCTACTTCTCCATCGTCTTCCAGGACCCGGCCTCCACGCTGGACCCGAAGATGACGATCGGCGAATCGATCGCCGAGCCGCTGGTGCTGCACAAGGTGCTCTCCGGCACGGCGCTGACCTCGCGGGTGACCGACCTGCTCGACCAGGTGCAGCTCTCCGGCCACTACCGGAACCGCTACCCGCACGAGCTCTCCGGTGGTCAGCGGCAGCGCATCGCGATCGCACGCGCGCTGGCGCTCGACCCGAAGCTGCTCATCGCGGACGAGCCGACGTCGGCGCTCGACGTATCGGTGCAGGCCAAGGTCCTCGACCTGTTCCTCGACCTGCAGCAGCGCCTGAACTTCGCGTGCCTGTTCATCAGCCACGACCTCGCCGTCGTGGACCTGCTGGCCGACCGGGTCGCGGTGATGCGCAAGGGCGAGCTGGTCGAGGTCGGCGAACGGGACCAGGTGCTGCACGACCCGCAGCACGACTACACCAAGCGCCTGCTGGCCGCCGCCCCGGTGGCCGACCCGACGAAGCAGCGCGAACGCCGCGAAGCCTGGGAGGCGGGCCGCTACACGCTCGCCGAATGAGATAGCCGCAGCAGGCGAACGGGGCGGTGGTCGATTCCGAAAGGAACGGCCACCGCCCCGTTTTTCAGCGGGCACCGAATCCCGCGCGGATGGGCACCCGGCACCGGAAAATCCCTCGAACACACGAAAACGGGCGCGAGGAGATCCTCGCGCCCGTCCTCCGGCACATCCCGTTTCGCCGAGCGCCGAGGCCACGCCCGGAGATCCGCTACGAGTCCCCGGCGGCACCGAGCCCCAGCGGCGCTGAGTCTCCGGCGGCACCGAATCCTCGGCGGCACTGAATCCTCGGCGGCAGTGAATCCCCGGCCAGGCTGAGCCCCCGGCGCTCAATCCCCGGCGGCCCGCTACGGAACCGAAACGGGCCGCCACCCCGTGGGGTGGCGGCCCGTCGTCGGCCTCACGCCTTTACGCCCCGCTGGCGCGGGTCGAAGGCGTCCCGCAGCCCGTCACCGATGAAGTTGATCGTCAGCGAGATCAGAACCAGGACCGTGAACGCACCGAAGAACAGCCACGGCCTGCCCTGCATCTGCTCGTAGTTCTCCGAGATCACCAGGCCGAGCGAGGTGTCCGGGATCTGCACGCCCAGGCCGATGAACGACAGCGCCGCCTCGGCCAGCACCGCCTGCGCCACGGCGAGCGTGGCGTTCACGGTGATGGTGCCGACCATGTTCGGCACGAGGTGTTTGAACACGACCCGTCCGGTACCGGCACCGGAGGCACGTGCGGCCTCGATGAACTCGCGTTGCGACAGTGACATCGCCTCGGCGCGGGTGATCCTGGCGATCGGCATCCACGCGAACATCGCCAGCACCAGTGCCACGACGTACCAGCTGCCGCTGAGCACCCGCACCATGATCGCCGCGGCCGCGATCGACGGCACGATCAGGAACAGGTCCGTCAGCCGGGAGATCGCCGAGTCGGTGAACCCGCGCAGATAGCCGGCGAGCGCACCGAGGACGACGCCGATGATCGTCGTCAGCATGGCCACGGTGATGGCGATGAGCAGGGAGAACTGGGTTCCCCTGAGCACCTGGGCCATCATGTCCTTGCCGACCTGGGTGGTGCCGAGCGGGTGTTCCACACTCGGATCCACATAGGACGAGAACGACGCGTCGGCGAAGCTGTGCGGATAGAACAGCGGGACGATGATCGACGCCAGGATGATCAGCGCGAGTACGATCACGCTGCCCATCGCGAGCTTGTGCCGCAGGAACTTCCGCAGCACCATCCTGCCCTGACTGCGGGCCTCCGGAAGCGCCTCGGGGGCGCTCCCGCCGGTGTTCTTGCCGTGGCCGGACTCGACACCGGCCTCCATCGAGTTCAAGTCAGCCAACGCGAATCCTCGGGTCCAGAATGCCGTAAACCAGGTCTGCGATGAGGTTGGCGACGACCACCGCGATGGCGATGACCACGATCCAGCCCATCAGCGTGTTCGGGTCGTTCTTGTTCACGGCCTCGACGAGCACCGAGCCCATACCGTTCCACGCGAACACCCGCTCGGTGATGATCGCGCCGGTCACAACCGTCACGAAGTTCACCGAGAACAGCGTCGTCACCGGGATCAGCGCGTTCCGGAAGGCGTGCCGCATGATCACGCGACCCTGCGAAATGCCCTTGGCCTGCGCCGTTCGGACGTAGTCCATGTTCATCGTCTCCAGCATCGACGACCGCTGGAAGCGGCTGTAGGCCGCGAAGCTGATGAACATGATCGACAGGGTCGGCAGCAGCAACCCGCCGATGTAGGTGATGATCGAGCCGAAGAAGCCGTCCCCGCTGAGCGATTCGGGGCTCGTGGTCTTCAGGAACGGATTGCCCAGCCAGGAATCCCAGCCCAGGTCGTTGATCATCACGTTAAGGTCGATGCCGTACATCTTCAGCACGATCGCCACACAGAAGATCGGCATCGAGAAGAAGATGAACGCCAGCGTCGTGGCGATGTAGTCGATCGGCGAGTACTGCTTCACCGCCGCGAGCACACCGACGGCCACACCCAGCAGCAGCGCGATGATCTCCGCGGCGAGGATCAGCTGGATCGTGACCTCGAAGGCACTCATGACCTTCGGGAACACGGGCTCCATGTTCGAGCCCTGAGCGATGGAAATACCCCAGTCGCCGGTGAGGAAGCCACCGAGCCAGTCGAAGTATCTCGGCACGATGCCCTTGTCGAGCCCCAGCTGGTGCGACAGCTGATTGATCGACTCCTGACTCACCCCTGGTTGCGTTCTCAGTTCGCCGAGAGGATCACCCGCGGCCGCGACCATGCAGAAAACCAGGAAACTTCCGACAAACAGGATCGGAATCGAAATCGCCAATCGGCGAAGGATGTAGACAACCAGGTTCAACGACTTGCTCCTAGTCCGAGCGCCGCCCGGAATCATGCGCTACTGCTCGCGCCACGATAGTGGTTCCGAGTGCAGAGTAAACAGGTACTTACGTCGGACGTCGGGGGCCGGACGGTCTGTCCGACCCCCGACGGTCCACGTCAGCGCGATCGAGTGGTCTCACCCACTGTCAGTGAGCAAGAAGCCGAGTGATCACTCGGCGGCTTCCCACTCGCCGGCGTTCCACAGCGCACCGTTGTAGGACTGCATGTACACGCGGTCGATTCCGCGGAAGCCCCACATCGACGGCGTGGCGAACAGCGGGAGCGTCGCGTGCTCGTTCGCCAGTGCCTTGTCGGCCTCCTGGTAGTGCTTCCGGGCCTCGTCCTCCTTCGTGGCGGCGACGGCCGACTCGTAGGCCTCGTCGACCTCCTTGCTCTCCAGGCCCTGCCAGTTCTGACCGCCGTCGGAGGAGTAGAGGTCCGCCTGAGTGGTCTTGAACGGCTCCGAGGACCAGCCGAACAGCGCGACGTCGTAGTCACCCTTGTCGACCCGGCCGGCCAGGAAGTTGGCGTCCTGGTCGTCCTTGACCTCGATACCGGCCTTCGCCGCCGCCGACTGGATGATCTCGACGGTCTGCTTCCGGCGGGCGTTCTCGTTGTGGGAGATCTCGATCGAGAGGCGCTTGCCGTCCTTGGCGTAGATGCCGTCGTTGCCCTTCTCCCAGCCAGCTTCCTGCAGGATCTTCTCGGCCTCTTCGGCGCCCTGGTCAGCCTTGTCGCTGTAGACGTCCTGGTAGCCGTCCTCACCCTGGAAGAACACGATGCTCTGCAGCACCTCGGCGTCCGGCTGGACACCCTTCAGCAGCTTGTCGACGATCTGCTGCCTGGGCACGACCGCGAAGAACGCCTTGCGGGCGGCCTCGTCGGCGAAGATGCGCTTGAAGTTCAGGTCCAGGTGCTCGTAGGTCAGCTGCGGCGCGGAACCGTAGGTGACGCCCTGGGATTCCAGGTTCTGCATCGTCGTGGCCGCGGTGGAGTCGGGCTGGGTCGACGCGGCGACGTTGATCTCGCCGTTCTCCAACGCGGTGGCCATGGCCTGCGTGTCCGGGATCGTGCGGACGGTGATCTCCTTGGGACCGCCCTTGGCGCCGATCCACTCCGGGTTCTTGTCGAGCACGACGTTGCCGGAGTTCCGGTCGAAGCTCTTGATCTTGTACGGACCCGAGCCCGGCATCTTCTCGGCGTCGAAGCCCTTCCACTCGCCGGCCCAGAACTCGGCGACGTCGGAGACCTTCGGCGAGTCCGGCTTGATCGACGTGATGTCGTCGATTCCCGTCCCTTCCTCCAGGACGTGCGCCGGGAGGACGGCGCCTGCGGAGAACAGGCCCTTGTAGTCGATGTAGGGCTGCGAGAACTCGGCGGTGAAGGTCTGCGCGTCCTTGCACTCGGGCTGTTCGATCAGCTCGTAGCCGGTGCTGGAGGCGACGTTGAACCCCTCGGCCTTACCGGAGTGCGACAGCCAGGCGAGGTAGAGGTCGGAGCAGTCCCACGGCTCGCCGTCGGACCACTTGGCGCCTTCCTTGATCTTCCATTCGACGGTGTAGGGGTCCTCGGAGGTGACCTCGATCGACTCCATGACGTCGCCGTTGGTCAGGACCTCGTTGTTGCCGTCGAGCAAGGTCGGGGCGGTGAGCACCGAGGTCAGCACGTAGTTGTTGTACGAGCTGTTCGCGTCCGCGGTGTCGTTGTTGTAGGCGGTGAAGTTGTCGTCGATCGCGACGGTCACCGGGTCCATCTCCGGCACATCGGCGAGTTTGAAGACATCTCCCTCCTGTGCCTTGCCCTCGGCCATGCTCGACACGTCGCCCGACGAGCCGTCCGAGTTTCCTCCTCCGCCGCCACAGGCGGTCAGCACCAGAGCCGACACAGCCGTCACAGCCATGGCGGAGATTGCTTTGGATCTCCTCATTCGTGTGCCCTCCTAGCACTGAAGACTCTGCGGTTGTCCGCACCGCAGAGTCCACACCCTCCGGCCGGTCTGACCGGAGCATATGACACGCCAAGCCACTCGTTTGGCGCATATGCGGAGGAACGCTAGGAACCGGAGGCACTGCGAGTCACCATCTGCCTTGCGATCGTGACCAAAGGGTGACTTCCGCCTAGCGTCCGGACATCCACTTCTTACGTTCGGTAAACATTTGTCGCCCACCGAGTGGCATGTGAGGAGCAATGTAAACCCTGAGACCGAATCTCGGGTATCGAAACCGCGGAAATGTTCGACGGGCGCCCCGGCCGCCCGTCCGGCTCACTTCTCGCCGCGGCTCCACTCGACCGCTGAGGCGAACGGGCCCGCGGGCATCGGCGAGGCTCGCACGCCCTCGACATCGGCCGTCACGGCGACCGTGTCTGTGGGCTGGAACAGGGGAATCGTCACCCCGGCGTCCCACAGCGCCGGCTCAACGGTGCGCAACGCCTCGTCGAGCGGCTTCGAGCCGGTCAGCGCATCCACGATGATCGACTGCAGTTCGGGGTCGCAGTACCCGGCGGGGTTCGCGGGCCGTATCGGATCGCCGTCCGAATCGTCGCTCTGCGCGGTTTCGGTCTCGTTCGATCCGGTATCGGAATCGGACGCGTCGCCGGTGGATCCGCCGGATTCGCCGGTTTCGCTTTCGCCGGATCCGGAACCGTCACCGGAGTCGCCCGGCTCACTTTCTTCCGTACGACCGTCGGCCGATTCCGAACTTTCGTCGGTATTTCCCGCCCCGGAACCGTCCTCGTCTTCATCGCCGCCGGAGGAGCCACCGGTGACGAGCGGGGCACAGCCGTAGGACGAGGCGAGCGACGACGCCGGATCGCCACTGACAGGGCGCCCGACGACGGCCATGTCGACCTGCACCGCACCGTCGGAGTTCTCACCGGGGGCCAGCAGCCGGTTGAACAGCTCCCGCGGCGCTTGCGGCGTGGCGTCCCTGACCTCGATGCCGGATTCGACGAGCTGGCGCGTCAACTCGTCGGCGACGGCCTTGAACGGCTGGCGCTCGCCCGGTGCCGCCAGCGCGAGCGACAACGGCTGCCCGTCGCGGGTCCAGGTGCCCGCGACCCGTTCGTAGCCGGCTTCCTCCAGCAGCATGCGCGCCTTCCGCGGTTGCGGGCGCCGCGGGGAGGAGTCGGCTTGCAACGTCGCGCGGTAGTCGTCGTCCGAGGGCGGCCGGACGTGCGCTCCCGCCCGCTCGTAACCGGAAGGACCGCCTTCGGCGCCCGCCTCGATGAGCTTGTCACGATCGATGAGGGCCTCGACGGCTTCCCGCACCTGGTCGTCGGCGAGCGTGGCGACGGGACGCAGCAGCGTGGAGACGACGTAGGGCCGCGGCACCTCCGACACCGACACGTCGTCGCCGAGGCCGTCGAGTCGTTGCCTGACCGTCTCGTCGGTGCCGACGACGGCGAGCTGGTCGGTACCACTGCCCAACGCGCCCGCGAGCGCCGACGGGTCGGCCCTGCGGAGCACGACCCGGTCGACGGCGGCGGGGTTCTCCCAGTACCGCTCGTTGCGCTCGAGGACGATCTCGCCCCGGGCCGAGTCGATCGTCGTGATCGCGAACGGACCGCCGTATGCGGGGAAGCTGTCGCTCAGCGCGTTCTGCCAGCCGCCGGGAACGTCCTTCATCAGGTGCTGCGGCAGCAGGTGGTCGAACAGCGTCCGCCACCCCGGATACGGCTCGGAAAACTCGACGTCGACGCGCTTGCCACCGTCCGCAGGACGGATCTCGGAGATCAGCCGGTAGCCCGCATCGCCCACGACGCCGGGCTGTGACGTCATCGCCTCGTGCAGGTAGACGAAGTCCTCGACAGCGATGGGCGCACCGTCGGACCAGGACGCATCGGGACGGATCCGGTAGGAGACGGTGAACGGGTCGTGCGCGGTGACCTCGGCCGACTTCATGAGCCGCTCGTCGAGCACCCGCCCGCCGTCGTCACCCTCCCGGAAGACCGACGGCAGCAACATCGTCGCCAGCGCCTGGGTCGTCGTCGACTGGTCGGCGAGGTTGTGCGGGTTGTAGCCGCCGCCGATGGAGTCGACGGCCACGGCGATGTCCGAGCTGTCACCGGGAGCCGCCGTCGACGTCGCCGCGACGGGCGAGCTGACCACCGGCGGAGGCGGCATGTTCGTACACGCCGTCACCAGCAAGGCCACCAGCGCGAACACGAGCACGGCCGGCTTCCGGCCTGCTCGCCCCCCAATGATCGCGCGCACCTGCCGCTACTCCCCTCGCGTGTCCGTTCCTCCGGCGCGGATTCGGCAACCGGATCGGTTCGAGCCTGCCAGACCGGTTGTCAACTCCCGGCGAGGCCACCATTGCCGACGCACGACCGGGTCAGCCGGTTCCCCCGACGACGGCCCGGCCGCGGTCCGCACACGCGAGAACTCCCGCGCGGGAACCGTCCGGCCCTTTCCCGGACGAGTGTCCCGCACGCCCGCGACCGGCTCAGGAGCGGTCGCGGGCCTTCGCGCGGGAGCGCTCCTTGGCCCGCTGCGGCCCGTCGAGCGTCATCTTGCGCACTCGGACGGCCTTCGGCGCCACCTCGACGCATTCGTCGCTCGAGCAGAACTCCAGCGCCTCCTCGAGGCCGAGTTTGCGCGGCCGGGCGAGGCGTTCGAGCTCGTCGCCCGTGGCCGAGCGCATGTTGGTGAGCTTCTTCTCCTTGGTGATGTTGATGTCAAGGTCCTCGGCGCGCGGGTTCTCGCCCACGACCATGCCCTCGTACACCTCGGCGCCGGGCTCGACGAAGAACTCGCCGCGGTCGGCGAGCTGCAGCATCGCGTACGTCGTCACCGGGCCGGGGCGGTCGGCGACCAGCGAACCGGAGTTCCGCGTGCGAATCTCGCCCGCCCACGGGAAGTAGCCCTCGAAGACATGGTTGGCGATGCCCGCGCCGCGGGTCTCGGTGAGGAAGTCGGTCCGGAAGCCGATCAGGCCACGGGAGGGCAGCACGTACTCGAGCTTGATACGGCCCGTGCCCGAGCCCTCCATCTCCTCCATGCGGCCCTTGCGGGCGGCGAGAAGCTGGGTGATCGAACCCATGTACTCCTCGGGTGCGTCGATGTAGAGCCGTTCGAACGGCTCGTGCAGCTTGCCGTCGATCGTCTTGGTGACCACCTGCGGCTTGCCGACGGTGAGCTCGAAACCCTCGCGGCGCATCTGCTCGACGAGCACGGCCAGCGCCAGTTCGCCGCGGCCCTGCACCTCCCAGGTGTCGGGGCGCTCGGTAGGCAGCACGCGCACGCTGACGTTACCGATGAGCTCCTGGTCGAGCCGCGCCTTCACGAGGCGCGCGGTCACCTTGTCACCGCCGCCGCGGCCTGCCAGCGGCGAGGTGTTCACGCCGATGGTCATCGAGATCGCGGGCTCGTCGACCGTGATCCGCGGCAGCGCGTCGGCGTGTTCCGGATCGGCGAGCGTGTCGCCGATGGTGATGTCGGGGATGCCCGCGATCGCGACGATGTCGCCCGCGGTCGCCTCCTGCGCAGGCACCCGTTCCAGGGCCTGCGTCACCAGCAGCTCAGAGATACGGACCTGCTGGACCTCTCCGCCTTCACGGATCCACGCGACGGTCTGGCCCTTGCGGATCTTGCCCGCGTAGACGCGCACCAACGCGATCCTGCCGAGGAAGCTGGAGGCGTCGAGGTTGGTCACGAGGGCGCTGAGCGGCGCCTCCGGGTCGGCCGCGGGCGGCGGCATGTGGTCGAGCAGGACGTCGAACAGCGGGTCGAGGTTCTCGTTGGCGGGCACCTGCCCGTCGGCGGGCCGTTCCAGGCTCGCGCGCCCGTCGCGGGCGGCCGCGTAGATCACCGGCATGTTCAGCACGGCGTCCATCGCATCGTCGGTCATGCCATCGATGTCGCCCGCGAGTTCGAGCAGCAGGTCGTGGGTCTCCTCGACGACCTCGGCGATGCGGGCGTCGGCCCGGTCGACCTTGTTCACCACGAGCACCACGGGAAGACCGGCCTCGAGGGTCTTGCGCAGCACGAACCGCGTCTGCGGCAGCGGGCCCTCACTCGAGTCCACGAGCAGCACGACGCCGTCGACCATCGACATGCCGCGTTCGACCTCACCGCCGAAGTCGGCGTGGCCCGGGGTGTCAATGACGTTGATCGTCACCGGACCGTCCTGGGTGTTGCGGCGGATGGCCGTGTTCTTGGCCAGGATCGTGATGCCCTTTTCCCGCTCCAGGTCGCCGGAGTCCATGACGCGGTCCACCAGCTCGTCGCGCTCGTTGAAGGCGCCCGACTGCCGCAGCATGGCATCGACCAGCGTCGTCTTGCCGTGGTCGACGTGAGCCACGATCGCGATGTTCCGGAGGTCTGTCCTGACCTTCTCGGAGGTGAGTGCAGGCACGCGAGAACTCCTGATGCGAAGAGGGTTGGGGTGACCTGCGCCGTCACGGCGACGCCCGGTCTTTTCCCAGCGTACCGGCGGCGGCGATGTGCCCGGCGCCACACCTCGGGACCACCCCGCCGGAGCGCACGCCGCCGCGGCCGGACCGTGTCGTCGGCGGCCACCGGACCGGTGGTCGCAGGCGGCCACGACACCGCCCGCGGCGCGGTGTGGTCAGCGCCACTCTTCACAACAACTGAGGTTGGCCTAACCTAACAGGGGCAATCGACGTCGCCCCTGGAGCGTGCCCGTGGGCAAGAAGAGCAAGTCCGGCAAGCACATCAAAGCCAGCACCAAGCTGGCGGTGGCGCTCGCACAGGAGGACGACCCGAAGTCCGCGGTCCGCGGAATGATCAAGGCCGGTCAGCTGAAGAAGAAGTGCTGCAAGTCGAAACCGCGGTGCAAGAAGTGCCCGGTCATGGCGTTGCAGACGGCCAAGACGATGCAGTCGAAGGTGTCGAAGGCAGCCTGACCCGGACGGCCGGCCGACGCGCGTCGGGCCCGGCGCCGCGGGACCGGTCACATCGGCACGACGTTCCGGACGGAGCCCGTGTCGGGCCGTGCTGTCTCGCCCGGGCGGGACCGGTGCCCCGCTCGGTTCACGCGCTCGACCTCAGCCGGCCAGAAGCTCGTTGATCTCGTGGAGCTCGTGACAGGTACGGCTCGCGGCGAACTCGATGACCTCGTACGACACGAGATGCCGGATCGAGAGCGGATCGGACGCCAACATCGCGTCCAGCTTCAACCTCGACATCGGGCGCACGATCATCACCTCGCCGCGATGCAGGTCCCTGCGTCCCGACGCGATCAGGTGCTCCTGTTCGTACTGCTTGGTGAGCCACTCGGCGTGGTCCGGCAAGGCGTAGTCCACGTCCGTGACCGGGGCCGTGTAGGTGACCAATACGACGTACATATCTCGACAGTACGTCCGCCACCATCCCAGCGCAGCGTGGAAAACCGGCGCATATGCTGCGCCGGCCACCAACCCGCCAGGTCTCGACGACACGCCGACGCGTGTCCTGCACTCAGCACCGCGTGTCCTGCACCCAGCACCGCGTGTCCTGCATCCGGCACCGCGTGTCCTGCATCCGGCACCGCGTGTCCTGCACTCAGCACCGCGGCGTGCCTCGGCGCGGCCCGGCAGCAGGCTGAGCGGGAAGACCTCGAGGTCAGCCGAGCAGCTCCTCGAGCTCGGGAATCAGCGCGCGGTCGGCAGGCAACCAGTCGACGGCCGCCACCTCGTCCGCGCCGACCCATTGCAGCGCCTTGTGCTCGGCGGCCTGCGGGGTGGCGCCGCTGTCGACCAGCGCGGCGGCGTAGACGCGCAGCACCGCCCCTCCCCGCAACGCGATGTCACCACCGATGCGCACGCCGACGGTGACATCGACGCCGAGTTCCTCGTGGCATTCCCGCACCAGCGCCTCGGTCTCGGACTCGCCAGGCTCCACGCGTCCTCCCGGCAGCTCCCACAGCCCGGCGACGTCGTCGGGATAGGCGCGCTGCCCGACGAGCAGCTTGCCGTCGTCGACGATCGCCGCCCCGACGATCACCCCGTCCATCTCCGCTCCTCACGATCGGCGGTCGTGCCTGCGCCAGCTCACCTCGAACCGAGCACCCCCGTCGGGCGACTCGCCGACGACGACCCGTCCGCCGCGCCGGCGCACCGCTTCGGCGACGAGCGCGAGCCCGAGCCCCGTTCCGCCGGAACTGCGTGCCCGGTCGTCGGAGGCCCGGTAGAACCGGTCGAACACGTGCCCCCGGTGTTCCGGCTCGATGCCCGGACCGTCGTCGTCGACCACCACGCGCACCCACGCACGCATGGCCAGTACCGACACGACGACGCTGCTCGCCGCGTGCCTGCAGGCGTTGCGCAGCAGATTGTCCAGCACGAGTTCGACCTCCGACGGGGCGGCCAGCGCCCACGCCGACGGCACGAGCGCACTGACCCGCATGTCGGGCTCCTCCGCACCGAGCCGTTCGACCGCCGCACGCACCTCGGTGACCAGCTCGACGGGTTCGGCCGCGGGCACCTCCCCCGCATCGGCGCGCGCCAGGGTCAGCAGGCCGTCGAGCAGTGTCGACAGACGTTCGGTCTCGACGAGGATGTCCGCGAGCGTCTCCTGTGCGAGGTCGCCGTCGGAAGCGGCGACGCCGACCTCGGCCTGCACGCGGATCGACGCCACGGGGGACCGCAGTTCGTGCGCGGCATCGCCGGTGAATCTGCGGAGCCGCTCCCCGACCTCGTCGTAGCGGGCCAGCAGGTCGTTGAGCTCGGCGGCCAGCGCACCGAGCTCGTCGGCCGACCCCGGTTCAGGCAGCCGCCCGCCGCTCGGCAGCGCCGGCAGCGACCGGCGCATCCGGCCGACCGGGCGCAGTGCTGCACCGGTCACCAGCCACGTCGTGGCGCCCACGAGCACCGCGCCCGCGACTGCGAGTCCGACGAGCAGCATGCCGCCGTCGGCGATCACCGCCGAGGCGCCGGCCAGCGGGTCCTCGGCCACCACGAGGCGCTGCGCACCGTCCGGCGCCGTGGCCACGGTGCCCGCCCAGCGCGTGGGCACGGCATCGTCCGGGCCCTCGACGGTCACCGCGAGACCGGCCTTGAGATCGCCGACGTGGGCGTCACCGAGCGCGGGAGGTCCACCGCCGTCCACCGGATCGCCTGCGGTGTCGAGCACCCGCACCCGCAGCCCGTCCGACGTGGACGGTGCCGTGCCCGACTCGACTGCCCGTGCCGCCGTCGACACCGCTGCGCGCAGGTCCGTATCGACCCCGCCGAGCAGCCATGGGCCGACGAGGCGCCCCGCCAGGAGAGCGAGCACGAGCAGCACCGCCGCCGCGACAACGGTGGCCACCGCGGTGATGCGCAGCCGCAGACTCCTCCTGCGCCACCAGCGACGCGGATCCTTCATGCGACGGGCCGGGCTCGTCACGCGCCGGTCGCAGAATCCGAGGCAGGGTCGCCCGCGACGTACCCGTGGCCGCGCACGGTGCGCACGAACGCGGTCGCCCCCACTGCGTCCAGCTTGCGCCGCAAATAGCCCACGTACACCTCGACCACGTTGCGCGTGGCGGCCCGCTGGTCACCCCACACCGACTGCAGCAGCTCCTCCTTGGTCACCACCGTGCCCGCGCGGCCCGCGAGCGCCTCCAGCAACGCGTACTCCCTGGGACTCAGCGGCACCGGCTCGTCCCGCCAGTACACCTCACGGCGTCCGCGGTCGAGCACGAGCGGGCCGATCCGCAACTGTCCGCGGACACCTTCGGCCGCGGTACGCCGCAGCGTCGCACGCACCTGCGCGACGAGGACGACGAACGAGAACGGCTTCACGACGTATCCGTCTGCGCCGAGGTCGAGACCGTCCGCCTGGTCGATCTCGCCGTCCTTGGCCGAGATGAGCAACACCGGCGTCGTCACGCCGTCCGCGCGCAGGCGTTCGAGCACGCGGTAGCCGGAAAGGCCGGGCAGCATGATGTCGAGCAGCACGACGTCGAACGCCCCGGTCCCGGCGAGGCTCAGCGCGGTCGGACCGTCGGCGGCCACGGTGACGTCCATGCCCTCGGCGCCGAGGCCACGGCTCAGCGCCTTGCGCACACCCGCTTCGTCGTCGACGACCAACACTCGTGGTTCCACAGGTGTCAGGATGCCGCTTTCCCGGCGTCGGCGCGGGATCTCTCAGCGCTCTCTCAGCGTGGCGGGTCTTCTCAGCCCGGTCTCAGCACCGGCCGCGAAGACTCAGCGGTGTCAGGAAACGCCGGTGACTGGGAAACTGGCGATCATACCGGGGGCGAGGAGGACTCGTGAACACGAAACGGAAAGCGGCGACGGTGGCGGTGGCCGGGACGGCGGCAGGCGCGCTCGGGCTGGGCCTGCTGGCGATGCCTGCGGGCGCCGACAGCGCTCCCGAACTCCCCGAGATCGGGGCACAGCAGCTGGTCGGCTCGGTGCTGAAGACGGAGCCGCCCGCGATGTCGGGCACGGCGACGGTCGACAACGAACTCGGGCTCCCCGCCATGCCGGGCGTGCCCGCGCTGGACGCGCAGTCCGCACGCGTCTACTACGACGGCGACGGCAAGGGCCGCGTCGCGATGGAGCAGCAGTCGAGCGAACTGACGTACGTACTCGGCGACAAGGAGTTCTGGTCCTACGACTCGGCGGAGGGCACTGCAACGCGGACCGCGCTGCCGGCCGATGCGCGGGACAAGCACCGGAGCGCGAAGGCGGCCGGGGCCGACCCGACCCGCACGGCGGCGCAGGTGGTGGACCGGCTGGAGGAGTCGTCGACCGTCTCGGTCGACGGGACGGCGCGTGTGGCGGGCCGTGCGGCGTACGAACTCGTGCTGACGCCGAAACCCGACGAGCGAACGCTGGTGCGGGAGGTCCGGGTGGCCGTCGACGCCGAGAAGCGACTGCCGCTGCGCATGTCGGTGCTGACGCACGGCACGACCGACCCCGCGTTCGAGATCGGTTTCTCCGAGATCGAGTTCGGTCCGCAGCCGGAGCGGCTGTTCGAGTTCTCCCCGCCGGAGGGCACCAAGGTGACCGAGTCCGAGGCGGGGCGGCCCGACGGACCCCGCGGCGAGTCCGGCGAGGAACCGCAGTTCCGGGTCACGGGCGACGGCTGGGACACGGTCGTGCTCACCCGCGTGCCGCAGGAGATGCGCGATCGCGCCCAGGGCGAAGGCGCCGACGTCGAGGGCATGCTCGACCGCTTCGGCAAGCCCGTGCAGGGCGAGTTCGGCTCGGGGCACGTCATCGAGACCCGCATCGGCACCGCGCTGATCACCGAGGACGGCCGGCTCGCGGCCGGCGCCGTGCCCGAGCAGGTCCTGCGCCAGGCACTGGAGAACCGGTGACCGCGCACGCCGAGCCCGTGGTGGCGGGCCCCTCCCAGCAGGAGGGGCCCGCCCTCGCGGCCCGCACCCGAGGACTCCGCAAGACCTACGGCCGGACGGTCGCGGTCGATCACGTGGACCTCGATGTCCCCGAGGGCGCGGTGCTGGGGATGCTCGGTCCGAACGGCTCGGGAAAGACGACGACGATCCGCATGCTGCTCGGTCTGGTGCAACCGACCGAGGGCGAAGTCCAGCTGCTCGGCCACACGATGCCGGAGCGGGCGGGCGATGCACTGCCGGACGTGGGAGCGCTCGTGGAAGGGCCGGGATTCCACCCGTTCCTGTCGGGACGGGAGAACCTGCTGCGCCTCGCGGCCGCCGAACCGCGACTGACGGCCGCCGGGATTCCACCCGCGGTCGACGATGCGCTCGAACGGGTCGGCCTGAGCCGTGCGGGCGGCCGCCGGTACCGCGGCTACTCGCTGGGTATGAAGCAACGGCTCGGGCTGGCAGGCGCGCTGCTGGTGCCGCGCAGGCTCGTGGTGCTGGACGAACCGACCAACGGGCTCGATCCCGCGGGCACGCGGGAGATCCGGTCGGTCATCGCCGACCTGCACCACGACGGCGTCACGGTGCTCGTCTCGTCCCATCTGCTCGCCGAGGTGGAGGCGACGTGCACGCACGTGGCCGTGCTCAACGAGGGCGCGCTGGTCGCGCAGGGCGACCTGACGGAACTGCTCGAATCGGAGTCGGCAGGCCTCGAAGTGTCCACAACGGACGTGACCGCGGCGGTCGAGGCCCTGCGCGCGGCGCACCTGGCCGCACGGCCCACGCCGGACGGCGTACGCGTCGAGCTGACGCGGGCCGCCGCACCCGACGTGATCGCCACCCTCGTCGGCGCGGGCGTGCCGGTGTACGAGGCGCGGCGCAGCCGCACCGGCCTCGAAGACCTGTTCGCCAGGCTGACCCAGGACAGCGAGGAGGCGCCGACATGGACGTCATGACGAAACCGGCCCGGCGCACGGCTCCCGCGTCACGGCTGGTGCGCGCCGAACTGCGCTGGATCTTCCGCAGGCCGCGCACGCTCGCCGTGCTCGGACTGCTGGCCCTGATCCCGGTGATCATGGGGATCGCGCTGACGGTGGCCGACCCGACGGCGGCCTCGTCCGGCGGCCCTCCCGGCAACGACGGCGGGAACCTCCTCCCGGCGGCAGCAGCGAGTGTCCTCGTCCTGCCGATCGCGGCACTGACGATGACGCTGCAGATGCTGCTGCCGCTGGCCGCCGCGATGTCCGGAGCGGACGCGCTCGCCGGAGAGACGTCCACCGGCACGCTCCGCGGTTGGCTGCTCGCACCGGTCGGGCGCGCCAAACTGCTGCTGGTGAAGGCGCTGGGCGTGGCGACGTTCACGCTCGCGGCGGCCGCTGTGATCGCGGCGACCGGGATCCTCACCGCACTCGTGATCAACGGGGACGGCACCCTGTCCACACTGTCGGGGACGACACTGTCCATACCGGACGCAGTCGGCCGCGTCGCCCTGGCCGTCGGCTGGGTGACGCTGCAGCTGTGGGCGGTCGGCGCGATCGCGCTCGCGATCTCGGCGTTCACCGAACATCCGATGGTCGTGCTCGCCTCCGTGCTCGGCGGCGTCATCGTGTTCACCGTGCTCGGCAGTCTCGACGCGTTGTCGTGGCTGCATCCGTTCCTGCTCACCGAGGTGTGGTGGTCGCTGGTCGACGTACTGCGCGACCCGGTGCCGGCGGCCGACCTGATCGACGGCGGGCTGAAGGCCGCGTGCTACCTGGCGATCGGCCTGTCCCTCGCGTACGCGCGGTTGGTGTCCAAGGACGGCTGATCCGATGTCCGGACTCCGGCGGTACGACGGCCCGCGACCGCCGTACCGTCGAGTTCGCTAACCGACGATGGCCACGCCGCCGGGGTCCAGGCGGAGCCGGACCTCCTCGCCGGGCCGCACCCCGTCCGCCATCGTCGCCACCGCATCCACAGTGGACGCATCCGGCACGGTCTCCGACACGTCGACCGTCACCCGCGTGTGGTCGCGGCGCCTGGCCCGCTCGACCACCTCGCCCGGCACGCCGGTGGAGGCGACGCGCAACGCATGCGGCCGCAGGCCGACGGTCACCGGTCCGGCAAGTGCCCACGGAACGTCGGCCACACCGAATGCGCAACGCAGCTGCCCGTCGGCGACCTCGCCGGACACCACGGTGGTGACGCCGAGGAAGCGGGCCACACGTTCGTCGGCGGGCGCGCGCCAGACGTCGACGACGTCGCCGGACTGCCGGATGCGCCCCTCGTCGAGCACGGCGAGGCGATCGGCAAGTGTGAACGCCTCCTCCTGGTCGTGCGTGACGAGCAAGGTCGTGGCCTTGGCGCGGCGCAGCACGCCGACGAGGTCGAGCGCCAGCGATTCCCGCAGTTCGGCGTCCAACCCGGACAGCGGCTCGTCGAGCAACAGCAGCCGCGGCCGGGGCGCCAGTGCCCTGGCGAGCGCCACCCGCTGCGCCTCGCCGCCGGACAATTCGGTGACCTGCCGTCGCTCGTAGCCCGCCAGCCCGACCAGTTCGAGCAACTCGGCGACCCGCCGGTCGCGATCGCCGGCCGGCATGCCCTGCATCCGCGGGCCGAACGCGATGTTGCCCGCGACGTCGCGGTGCGGGAACAGTTGGCCGTCCTGGAACACGAGTCCGAAGCCGCGCCGGTGCACGGGTACGCCCGCGAGGTCGTCGCCGTCCCAGCGGACCGCACCGGTGGCCGGTTCGAGACCGGCGATCGCACGCAACAGCGTCGACTTGCCCGACCCGGACGGCCCGAGCAGCGCCAGCACCTCGCCGTCGGCGATCTCCAGCGACGCGTCACGCACCGCGGGCGTGCGGTCGTAGGTGACGGTCACCCGATCCACGGTCAGCATTCAGAACTCCCCGACGTGCGGCGCCCGCAGGCGGTCGATGACGGCGGCCACGCCCGCGGTGACGAGCATCAGCAGCGTGCACGCCGCGTAGGCCAGCTGAGTGTTGAGTTCGCCCGGCCTGCTGATCAACTCGTTGATCGCGACAGGCAACGTCGGCGCCTCGGGCCGGGCGAGAAAGCTCGTCGCGCCGAACTCGCCGAGCGCGACGACGTAGCCGAACGCCGCGGCCGCCGCCAGGGACCGGGCCGCGAGCGGCACGTCGACCGTCCACCACACCCGCACGGGGGCCGCACCGAGCGTCGCGGCGGCCTGGCGCAGCCGGTCGTCGACCGACCGCAGCACGGGCAGCACCATCCGGATCACCAGCGGCACGACGACGAGCGCCTGGGCCAGCGGCACCAGCATCGGCGAGGTGCGCAGGTCACCCGGCAGCGCATCGAGGGTGACGAGGTAGCCGAAGCCGACGGTCACCGCGGACACGCCGAGCGGCAGCATCAACGCTGCGTCGAGCGTCTCCCCGGCCAGCCGTGCGGCACGGCCGCGGGCCCGTCCCGCCGCCACGAGCGCCACGGCGGCGAGCACCCCGACGATCATCGCCAACACGGTCGCGTCGAAGGCGGTCCGCAGCGAGTTCAGCGCCGCTTCCCAACCGGTGACGCTCAACGCGCCGTCGCCGGAGCCAGCCAGCGCGCGGTAGCCGTCGAACCCCCAGCCGTCGCGTGTGGACAACGAGCGGACGACGAGGGCCAGGATCGGCACCAGCAGGCCCGCCACGACCGTCAGCGCCGCTCCGACGACCCACCACTCCCGCCCCGCAGGCCTGCGGGCGGTCGTCACGGGCGCACGAAGCGGTGCGGCACGTTCCCGTCGTCGCCGCGCCACCCCGCCGACGACCAGCGCCAGGACCACCGCCGCGAGCTGCACCAGCGACAACGCCGCCGCGCCGGACAGGTCGAGCAGCTCGACGGTCCGCAGATAGATCTCGGTCTCGAGCGTGCGATAGCGCCCGCCGCCGAGCATGAGCACGACACCGAAACTCGTGGAACAGAACAGGAACACCACCGCGGCCGACGACGCGAGCGCGGGTGCGAGCGCGGGCAGCGTCACGGTACGGAACGCCTGCCACGGCGACGCACCCAAGCTGCGGGCGGCGTCCTCGGCGCGCCGGTCGAGGTGCGCCCACAGCCCGCCGACGGTGCGCGCCACGACGGCGACGTTGAAGAACGCGTTGGCCAGCACGATCGTCGCCACGCCGCCGCCGGGCCACAACGCCTTGAACGCCAGTCCCACGACGACCGTCGGCAGCACGAACGGCACCAGCAGGAACGTCCGAACCCATCCGGCCCCGCGCAGCCGCACCCGCGCGAGCAGGAACGCCACCGGCATGCCGGCGAGCACCGCCACGGCCGTCGAGGCGGCCGCCTGCCCGAGGGTGAACGCGGCCAGATCCCACGTTTGCGCCTGCGCCAGCGCCCTCGACACCTCGCCGTCGGTGACACCGAGCCGCAGGATCGCCACGACCGGCCAGGCGAACAGCACGCCCAGGAACGCGATCGGCAGGGCGGCGAGCGCGACGACACCGGCCCCGCGCGCCCGCCCGGCCCCGGGGCCGCGCCGCCCGCCTCGGCTCAGCCCTCGTACAGCGCGCGCCACTGTTCGATCCACTGCTCCCGACCCTCGCTGACCTCGTCGGCCGGCAGCTGCGCCGGGTCGTCCGGGAGCGGGGCGGCCCGCTGCCACGAACCGGGCAGTTCGATGTCGGACCTGGCCGGGTAGACGTACATGTTCTCCGGAACGGTGCGCTGGAACTCCGGGGAGAGCAGGAAGTCGACGACCCGGCGCGCCTCGTCGGGGCGGTCGGTGCCGGAGAGCACTCCCGCGTACTCGACCTGCCGGTAGCAGGTCTCCAGCAGCGCCTCGGTGCGCGGCGTGCCGTCGTCGCCGATCTCGGCGGCCGGCGAGGACGCGTACGACACGACGATCGGGCGCGGGCCGTTGCCTGAAGATCCCGAGAACTCCTGCGTGTAAGCCTCGCTCCAGCCGCTCACGACCTGAGCCCCGCCCTCCTTGAGCTTGCGCCAGTAGTCCTGCCAGCCGTCCTCGCCGCGGTCGGCGACGGTCGCGAGCAGGAACGCCAGGCCCGGCGAGGAGGTCGCAGGGCTCGGCGTCACCAGCAGCTCGCTGTATTGCGGCCGGGCCAGGTCGGCAAACGTGCGCGGGGCGGGCATGTCGCGCGAGGCGAACCACTCGGTGTCGATGTTGACGCACACATCGCCGACGTCCACGGCTGTCAGCCGGGCGCCGTCACCACCCGAACCGTGGTCGCCAGCGTCGTCGAGCGCGTAGCGCTGCGGGCCTTCGGTGGCGGCCGGAGGGGCGTACGGGGCGAACACGTTCTCGGCGAGCGTGCGGGAGGCGAACGTCGAGTCGATGCCGTAGGCGACATCGGCCACGGGGTTCGCCTTCGTCAGCACGAGCTTGTTCGCCAGCGCGCCGGCGTCACCCTGGTTGAGCACCTCGACGCGGATCCCGGATCGCGACTCGAAATCGTCGAGCACCCGTTGTGGGACGGCGAACGAATCGTGCGTGGCGAGCGTGACCGTCGTCGCCGACGATGCGTCGTCGTCACCGCCGTCACCGCCCCCGATCAAGGTGCACCCGGCTGTGAACAGCCCGGTCACGGTAACGGCGGTCAGCTGGCTCAAGCGGCGCGGCAACATCGGCTCTCCTCGTCGGCACCGTTCGCGGCGCCCGGCCCGCGGTCAGGCGATCCGGAGGGCAGGCGGCCCGGCGTGTGACGGCTCGAGCGGAGCTTGCCTCCCTGCGCCGGCATGACCCGGATCAGGTGCGAACGGTCGTGGGCTCGGCGCCCACCTCTCAGTCCGGCCGGTTCACCGGACTCCCGTGGCGGCGGGCACGTCATCCCTTGATCAAGACACCGCGATCACCCGCCGTGATCACGAAACGGTGATCTCGACGCGATGCGGCCGACATGCCCGACTGCGACTGTGCAGCCTACCCCTCCCGGCACCACCATGGACACATGACGGAGTTACTCAGCGACGACCGCATCCAGGCGGCACTCGAACACCTTCCCAGCTGGCACCGCGACGGCGACGCGATCGTGCGCGAGGCGAAACTGCCGAGCTTCCCCCGCGCTATCGAGGTGGTGAACCGGGTCGCCGAGATGGCGGAAAGCGCAGACCATCACCCGGATATCGACATCCGCTGGCGCACGTTACGTTTCTGTCTGAGCACACACAGTGCCGGCGGGCTCACGGAGAAGGATGTCTCACTGGCGGCCGAGATCGACGGTGCCGTAGACGCCATCATGGAAACCTCCTGACCCCGTCTCACCCATGTCCTGTGACGTGCGCGTCATCCGGCAACCTTCCGGTGTGGCGCGGCGTTGCACGGGTATCCGACAGCAGAGGGAGGGAGTGCGCATGAGCCGAATCGCCTTACGTACCAACGATTTCCGTACCGTGTCCGCGATCGGGGCCGGCAGGCGACTGCGGCGCGCGACCGCCGCGGCGACGCTGTCGGTGTTGACCGTGCTCGGCTCGCTGCTGGCGGGTGCGACGCCAGCGCTGGCCGAGCAGGAGGAGAAGCGGCAGGCTGCCCCCGACCCGTGGGACGCGTTCACCCAGGCGCTCGTCGTCGGCAGCACCGCGTTCGTGATGATCATCGGCCTGGCCGGTGCCGTGCTGTACTACACGGCCAAGGGTCACCGCAGGCAGACGCAACCGCACTGAGCAGGCGACCCGCGGACCCGATGACGGCACCGGCCTTCGCTCACCAGCCCGTCCTCACCGGCGAGCTGGTGCAGTTGCGTCCGGCGCTGCCCGACGACGCTCCCGGCCTGGTCGCGCTGATGCGGGAGGAGGCGCTCACGTGGTGCCCCGGCCGCGGGACGGGGGTACCCGCGCTCGACGACCTCGCGGCGGCCCAGCAGTGGTACGCGTCCTGCGGGCGGCGCGGCGACCGAGTCGACCTCGCCGTCGTCGACCGGGCGACCGGGTCGTTCATCGGCGAGGCGGTACTGGCCGAGCTCGACCGGGACAACGCGTCGTGCCGGTGCCGGATCGGCCTGCTCGGCCCCTACGGCGACGGCCACCGCGACGAGGCCACCCGGCTACTGCTCGGCTACGCACTCGACGAGGCCGGGTTGCACCGGGTGGAGACGCAGGTGGCGGCGTGTCACGTCCGCGCGAGGGAGGCCTACGAGGCGGCGGGCTTCGTGCGCGAAGGCACGCGCCGGGAGGCGGTTGTCACCAGCGGCGGACGGACCGACGTCCACGTCCTCGCGGTGCTGGCCGGCGACCGGACCGCCTGACGGTGCCCTTCAACCGATCCGCGCCGCGAGTGTGGGCCGCCCCGGCCCGTCGAGTTCGTCCATCACGCCGCGACGTCCAGCGATCGCCATGAGCAACGGCTCCGCGGGGCCGCGCACCTCGTCGCCGTCTCCGGTCGAGAAGTCCACGTCGTCGGCCACCAGGCGCAGACCCCGGAGGCGCTGCTTCGCACGCAGCGGCGGTGCGCCCACGGCGAGGGGCAGGACGGCAGCCAACCGGTCGGTCGGTACCTGCCGCGGTCTGCCCAGTGCGCGGCGGATGTCCTGGTGGTGGATCAGACCGTCGGTCAGGCCGATCCGCGCGCCGCCGAGCGCGGTGAGCCCCCGCGGGGTCAGGTGGTCGTTCAGCAGCGCCAGCAGCCGGTCCGGCTCGTAGGCGTATTCGGCGACGCCGACCTCGTTGACCGCACCCGGCTTGAACCGCCCGCGGGCGAACCGCCGCAGCACCCCGGCCACGCCCAGCTCGTCGTAACTGATCATGTGCGCGACGACATCGCGGATCCGCCAGCCCTCGCACAGGCTCGGCTTCTCCCACTCCTGCGGCGTCAGCGTCGCCAGGAACTCGGCCAGCTCGGTGCGCTCCCGAGTGGCCATGGCGAGCCGGTCGACCGCGGTCACCGCTCGTCGGGTGTACGCCGGGACGGCGCCTCCGGAACACCGTCGATGTGGGCACCGCCGCCGGGGTAACGCCGCGGAGTCTCGTGCGGGTACTGGTCGGCCGCACCGTCGGGCTTGCGGCGGCGCGGGTACGGCTCCTGCGGGCCGGGATGGTCGGGCGGCAGGTCGGAGCCGTGCCGCCGCTCCCCCGGCGGCCGCTGCGGTCCGGGGTTCTGCTGCGTCCCCGGGTTCCCCTCCGCACCGGGCAACCAGTCGATGCCCGGTCGGTCCCCTGCACCGGGACGCGGTTCCGGTTCGGTGTTCCTGTCCGGTTCGGGCATGGCGAGTGTCTCCTGACTCACATCGTCAGCAGGCCGGTCGCGACCGGCTCACCGCCGACGGTAGACCTCAACCATGACGAACGCCATGAGCACCGAGGCCGCGGCGACCGACGAGACCCGCGGTCCGAGCATCCAGCAGCTGCTGTTCCCCGACATGACGTGCTTCGGCTGCGGCCCCGCCAACCCGGACGGTCTCCGGCTGAGCAGCTACGAGGTCGACGGAGCCATCCGAGCGACCTTCACCCCGTGGCCGCAGCACGACAACGGCGGCGGCTACCTCAACGGCGGGATCATCTCGACGCTGCTCGACTGCCACGGCGCCGCAGCCGTCATGCTCGAGGCCGACCGCCGCGACTGGAAGCCGGCTCCGGGGCAGCACCTGGCCTACGTCACCGCCGGGCTCGACGTGCGGTTCCGCAGGCCGACCCCGTTGGACGAGCCGCTGGAGATCACCGCCGAGCTGACGGCGATCGACGAACCGGAGATGACCGTCGTCTGCGAGATCCACCACGGCGGCAAACTGCGTGCCGGGGGAACCGCCGTGTGGAAGCGCTGGCGGCCGCGCAGCTGACCCGTCGAGGACCCGGCACCCCGACACCCGTTGGGCCCGGCACCCGTTGACCCGACATCCGTCGGGCCCGGCACCGAACGACACCGGCGCCAGGCCCGGGGCTCCGAACCCCGGACACGGCGCCGGAAGGAGTGGCGGGCAGCCGGTCAGCGGAGGCCGATCAGGCGATCCACTCCCACGTCTGCGGGCCGACGACGCCATCGACGACCAGGCCGTTGGCGGTCTGGAACTCCTTGACGGCTTCGGCCGTGGCCGGCCCGAAGTCGCCGTCCTCGACGAGCCGGGCGCCGTATTTGTTCAGGCCGGTCTGCACGGCCTGCGCGGCGTCCCCACCGTGGCCGCTCTTGCGCGTGACGACGAGCACCGCGAAGGTCTTCGGGCCCGCGACACCGTCGACGACCAGTCCTTCGGCCTGCTGGAAGTCCTTGACCGCAGCGGCCGACACCGATCCGAACACGCCGTCGACCTCCAGGTTCGCACCGTGCTCGTTGAGCAGGTGCTGCACGGTCTTCGCAGTCTGCGGCGGGGTCGTCCGGTTCGTCGAGACGGTCGTGAACCCGGAGTCCGCGACGGTCCACGGCGCCGGCGGCTGGGACGGCACCCACTGACCGCGGACGAGCTTCATGAAGTAGTCCCAGTCCCAGCCGGGCCCCGGGTCGGTGTGCGTGGCGCCGGGAGCTTCGGAGTGGGCGATGATGTGGTCCCTGTCCTTCGGAATGCCCCAGCGCGAGCACAGGTGCTGCACCAGCTTCGCCGACTCGCGGTACATCTCCGCCGTGTAGAACTGGCCGGGCTCGGAGACCCAGCCTTCGTGCTCGATGCCGACCGAGTAGTCGTTGGCACCGTTGCCGTGCCACGAGATGCGGTTCTCCCGCACCATCTGGGTGATGTGCCCATCGGAGGACCGGACCACGTAGTGGGCTGCGACGCCGTTCTCACCGGCCATGTGGTTGATCGCACCGCGGTAACTGCCCTGCGTGGTGTGGATGACCACGGCACTGACGCTGGAACGGGTGTCACCCAGCGCGTTGGAACCGGCGGCCACCCAGTCGTCGGCGCCCGGGTACTCCGGTACCGAAGCAGCCGCGGCCTCGGGGAGGCCACCGCGGACGAGAGCGGGCACTCCCACGACGGCGGCCGCGGCGGTGCTGCCCGTCACGGCGAGCATGCGCCGACGGGAAAGGCCTCGAGGGGGATTCGGGTTCTGGTCGGTCGGCATTCTTCCTCCGGGAGGGAACGGCAGCGATGTCTCTACGGCGCGTGCCGTCCGCGGGTGACGGCCCGTGCTCGCAGATCGCGAAGCTAGGCGAGTCGACCGAGGCGAAGTCCGGAAAGCCCGAAAGTCCCTACTTTGCTACTACCGACGAACGGAGGGGGTGGACCGCACACGCCAGGCCACCGAAGAGCCCAGGCACTCAAGCCCCCGAACCTCACGACCCCTCCGAGCACCCGGAACCCCGACACTCGGAATCCCGGCACTCGAAACCCAGGCACCCGGACACCCGAGCACCCGGACGCTCGGCTAGACAGGCTCAGGCCCCAGGCGGCACTCAGCCGGCCCCGGAAGCTCAGGAACCGAAGACGCGGATGCGGTCGAAATCCTGCGCCTTGAGGGTGCGGAACCAGAACACGTGCGACCACTGCACGGTGTCCCCGCGGCGGGTCCAGGATCCCCAGGCCGCGGCGGCCTTGCCGTGGGTGACGGCGGCCTCGACGTGTGCGGCCGTCAGCCCGGCCGGAACGATCTCCGCCAGCGCGGTCGCGACCGCTTCGCGCCCCTCGACGGTGCGCAGACCATCGGAACCGACGACGTCGAGCACACACCCGGGTGCGAGAACCTCGGCCAGCGCCTCGACGTCGCCGCGTGCCAGGTGCTCCTCGAACCGCGCGACGAACACGTTCTTCGGCGAGTTGCCGCACGCGTCGGTACCGGTGATCTCCACTGCCATCGTCGCTCCGTTCTCGGCGTTCGCGGCTCACCGTAGCGGCGCCCACCGACGTTTCACGCCGTGCCGCCTGCCGCGTCCCGCGGTGCCGCACCGCCCCCTCCCGGCCTGATCGACCGTCACAGCGTGCACCGGACCGGACACGCCTTGCGACTATGAGGTGGTTCACCGTACGGTCGCGAAGGCTGGTGACCGAGCGCTCGGCAGCCGGGGCCGGCAGGCGATGACTCCGAGAACGATGACTCCGAGAACGGCGCCACTGGAGGTGTCCTGCGGGACCATGAGTCACGACGTCACGACCGTCCTGAGTGACCTGTCATTCCTGGAGAGCCCACGCTGGCACGACGGCCGGATCTGGGTGTCCGACTTCTACACCCATCGCGTCTACTCCGCGGCCGAGGACGGCGGTGATCTGCGCGTCGAGGCGGAGGTTCCGCAGCAGCCGTCCGGACTCGGCTGGCTGCCCGACGGGCGTCTGCTCGTCGTCTCGATGCGGGACGCCCGCCTGCTGCGGCGGGAACCGGACGGCCGGCTCGTGTGCCACGCCGACCTGTCGGCCCACGTGGGCGGGCACCTCAACGACCTCGTCGTCGACGACCACGGCCGCGCATTCGTCGGGGACTTCGGATTCGATCTCATGGGCGGCGCGCCGGCGCGTCCGACGAACCTGATGCGGGTCGATCCGGACGGCACGGTGACGACGGCCGCTGAGGACATGCACTTCCCCAACGGCAGCGTCATCACCGACGACGGCACGCTGCTGGTGTGCGAGACCCTCGCCAACCGGGTGGCGGCGTTCGACATCGCCGCCGACGGCACGCTCACGAACCGGCGCGTCTGGGCCGCGTTCGGTGATCCGCCCACCGAGCGGGAGATCGAGAAGGCACTGCCGCAGGTCCTCGTCGCCGCGGACGGCTGCTGTCTGGACGCCGCCGGTGCCCTGTGGATCGCCGATGCCACGGGCAACCGTGCCATCCGCGTGCGCCCGGGTGGCGAGATCGTCGACGAGATCCGGCCCGGCACCGGCGTGTTCGCGTGCATGCTCGGCGGCGCGGACGGCCGCACGTTGTACCTGTGCACGGCACCCGATTTCCACGAGGATGCGCGGACCTCGGCACGCGAAGCCGTGTTGCGGTCCGTGCGGGTGCACGCCGCCCACGCGGGCAGGCCCTGACCGCCGATCGGCAGGCCGCGACGGCGGGCCTCGACTTCGGTATCACCCCGATGCGGGTCGAGCTGCTCGCGTCGGCGAAACCCCAGCTCGCAGAGTCGCGAGACTTTACACTCGTCCCACATGAGCGACCGACAACCCGGCACCGCGGCCGACAACCCGCGGCTGGGACCGGTCTTCTACGTGTCGCTCGCCGCATCCGTCGCGTTCATCGTCGTCGGAGTCGCGGTGCCGTCGCGCGTGGCCGACGTCCTCGAAGCGACACGGCAGCTGGTGGTCGACACGTTCGGCCCGGCCTATCCGGTCACGGTCCTGGCGCTGCTGCTGTTCGTGGCAGCGCTCGCACTGACCCCGTTCGGCAGGATGCGACTCGGGACCGCCGACACGCGGCCGGAGTTCGGCTGGGTGTCGTGGATCGCGATGCTGCTCAGCGCGGGTGTCGGGCTGAGTTTCCTGTTCTGGGGCACCGCCGAGCCACTGATCCACCTGGCCGACCCGCCCGGTGGCACCGCGGAGCCCGGGTCGGCCGAGGCCGCTGCCGTGGGCATCCGCTACTCGTTCCTGTTCTGGGGGCTGCACGCCTGGGCGATCTACGCCGTCGTCGGGATCGCGGTCGGCTACTCCAGCTTCCGGCACGGGCGCAAACTGCTGGTCAGCGCAGCCCTGCGGCCGCTGCTGGGCCGTACGGCCGACGGCCCGGTCGGCAAGGTCGTCGACATCCTGGCGGTGTTCGCGATCCTGTTCGGGGTCGCGACGTCACTCGGGCTCGGCACCCGCGAGTTGAACGCGGGCATGGGCCACGCGCTGGGCGTGCCCGAGTCGTACGGCGCCAAGATCGCGATCATCGCGGGGCTGATGACCGTCAGCACCATCTCGGCCATGACGGGGCTCGGCAGGGGCATCCGCGTGCTGAGCCTGGTCAACATCGCACTGTGCGGGGTGCTGCTCGGATTCGTGCTCATCCTCGGACCGACGGCCCACATCTTCGGCACTCTCGGCACCGGCCTCCGCGATTACGTAGGCAGTTTCCTGCCGATGAGCTTCGCGGCGGAGGGCGCCGAGGGTGACACCTGGAATCAGGAGTGGGTCTACTTCTTCTGGGCGTGGTGGATCGGCTGGGCCCCGTTCGTCGGAACGTTCATCGCCCGGATCTCGCGCGGCCGTACGATCCGCAGCATCGTCGCCGGAGTGGTGTTGGTCCCGACCGCGGTGAGCGTCGGCTGGTTCTCCGTCTTCGGTGGAACCGCGCTGCAGCGCGAGGAAGCCGGCGCCGTGGACGTGTCCCACGTCGCGGGCAATACCAAGGCCGTCGCGACCGTGGAGGTGCTGGGCAGCCTACCCGGTGCGACGTTGACGTTCGTCCTGCTCGTGCCGGTGCTGGCGCTGCTGTTCATCACATCCGCGGACTCGGCGTCGTTCATGCTGGGCAGCACCACCTCGGGCGGGAGCTTGAAACCGCCGAAGCCGCTGCGGCTGATGTGGGCGTTCGCGGCCGCGTTCGCCGCCGTCCTGCTGCTGGGGCGCGGCGCGACGACA
Source organism: Prauserella salsuginis (assembly GCF_024648885.1). GTDB lineage: Bacteria > Actinomycetota > Actinomycetes > Mycobacteriales > Pseudonocardiaceae > Prauserella > Prauserella salsuginis. Next base: position 58,718 of record NZ_JANBBF010000014.1, read on the forward strand.
CTGCAGGGCTCGGCCGTCATCGCCGCGGCGCCGTTCGCCGTGATCCTGATCGGACTGTGCGTGTCGCTGACGCTCTCACTGTGGCGGGACCGCGCCGCCGAACGCGCGGATCACCCGATCCCCACCGACCCGCCGGATCCGTGAGACCACGCGCCTCGGTCCGCACGTAGCCGACGTCGAGTGGTGCACGGGCACGGAACAGCCGGGAATCCGATCTCTGACCTCGCACGGGAACACAGCGGCCGGTGAACCCGCCACGAGGCCGGTTCACCGGCCGTGCTCATTCGGAGGTTCCCGCCCAGACGACGGCCTGAGCCACGATCACGGTCTCGCCGTCGAACGTCACCGACGGCCCTTCGTGGAGCGTGTACCCGAGGTCCAGCATCTCGCTGACCCGGTGGCAGAAGGACGCATCGTCCGGGCCGGTGAGAACCCGGTACCGGGGCATTCCTTCGGGCGGTTCACTGCGGCGAACCTCGTGATCTGTCATGTGCTCCTCCGTCGACCTCTGCCTGGCTGCTTCGCCAACGAAACCCGGAGGCGGACGTTCACAGTGGAGCTTTGAGCCCGACCCGGTGCCCGTCAGGATCACGCACGATCGCGAACCGCTGTCCCCACGGCATGTCGGTCGGCGGCTTGACGACGACCACACCGGCCCGATCCAGATCCGCGACGAGCCCGTCGAGCCGTTCGTGCGTTCGGAGTTCGACGTCGACCTGCGGGCCGCCTGCCGACGGCTGCGGTGCGGTCTCGTCCCACCATGCGGCGAATCCCGTCGAGTGCAGCACGAGTGTGAGACCGGCGTTCACCGACACCCACGCCTCCGCAGGGCCTTCTCCGGCGCGGTTCCGACCGCGGAACGCGAAGCCGAGCCGCTCGTAGAAGCCGCGACTGCGCTCCAGGTCGGCGACGACGAGGTTGAGCTGGACGACGGTGACCACGCGCGCAGCCTACCGCCGGACCGCTACGTCAGTCGCGTTCGACGGGCATCCAGATCTCGCACGTCGCGGTGCTGAAGTCGTCGGCCCGGTCGATCACCGACACGATCGAGGGGCCGGGCCGCAACCGCCACGGGTTGGCGGGGAACCACTCCGTCGCGGTCGCCGCGAACCCGTCCTGCAGCGCCTTCGGGTGCTCGCCGGACGTACGGAACACCGCCCACGTGCCCGCCGGCACGTCGATCGCGTCGAGGTCGTCCGGGACACGTGTCTCGGCGTCGACGGCCACGCCGTGCAGATAGGTCAGCTCGCTGCCCTCCGTGTAGTCGGGGTCGACGTCGGCGCTGACCTGCAGCAGTCCCGCCGGATCCGCGTTGCTCAACTGCTTGAGACGGTCGTGCTCGGCGGCCGGCAGCGACGTGATGTGGTCCTGGATGTGCGGATTCGCCCCTTCGTGGATCAGCGGTACGCGGGCCGCGTGTCCGACGAGGCGGAGATCGGGTCGTTCGACGATGCGGGCATTCATGGCGGTGCTCCCTTCGACGGTCAGGCGGAACCTGAGTTGCGGTTGGCTGCGAAGGGGGCCGCCGTCGCGGCGGACCTCGGCCGGACCGGCGCCGTGGACGGAGCGGAACGCTCGGCCGAAGGCCTCCGTCGAGCCGTACCCATACCGGACGGCGATCGTCAGCAGATCCTCCCCGCCGATCACGTCGGCCGTGGCGACGGTCATGCGCCTACGCCGGACGTACTCCGACACCGGCATCCCCGCCAGGGACGAGAACATGCGCCGCAGGTGGTACTCCGTGGTCGCCGACCGGCGGGCGAACGCATCGACGTCGAGGTCCTCGCCGAGGTCTTGCTCCACCGCGGAGACGAGGCGGTTCAGAATCTCGATCACGACTGCTCCCTTCGCGATCGATTCTCACGAGCCGCGACGTCCGTCCGCCCGATCTTTCCTGCCCGATCCGGTCGCGTCCACGTGGCCACCGCGTGCCCGGCTGGACGGAAACGGCGTTGCGGCTCCCTGCCTTGCCTGTGCAATCTGCTCGCGTGCGGACATACGAGGAACTCATCACGGAGGCGGTGAACGCCGACGTCACAGGCTGGGGCTTCGACTGGCTCACGGGCCGGGCCACGGAGGAACGGCCGCCGTGGGGGTACGCGCGCATGCTCGCCCGACTGCTGGGCGAGGTCGGGTCCGCTGTGGACATCGACACCGGCGGCGGTGAAGTCGTCGCCGAAGCTCCGAAGCTTCCGCCGCACATGGCGGTCACCGAAAGCTGGCCGCCGAACGCCGAACGCGCCCGTGCACGGCTCGGACCCCGCGGTGTCGAGGTGTTCGACACCGCCGGCGGCCCATTGCCCCTTCCCGACCGGTCGTTCGAACTCGTCACCTCGCGCCACCCGGTGCGGCCCGACTGGGACGAGATCCACCGGGTGCTGACTCCCGGTGGTCGCTATGTCGCGCAGCACGTCGGCCCTGGCTCGGCGTTCGAACTCATCGAATTCTTCCTCGGCCCGTTGCCCGAGGCCAGGCAGCAGCGCCATCCGGATGACGAAGCGCAGGCGGCGCGGTGGGCGGGCCTCGTCGTCGACTCCGTCCGGACGGCGCGGTGCCGCATGGAGTTCCACGACGTCGGGGCGATCGTGTGGATCCTGCGCAAATGCGTGTGGTGGGTGCCGGACTTCTCCGTCACCAGGTACTCGGACAAGCTCCGCGAGCTCGACAGCGGACTACGCGAGGGCACGCCGTGCATCGCTCACTCGACCCGCCACCTGATCGAGGCTCACCGTCCCGCCTGATGTGGAGCGGCGACGCCGACCGCCATCACGACAGCGCGAGAAAGTCGCGGAGCCAACGATCGACGTCACGCATCGTCTCCGCTCGGAGCGGCCGAACGGCCTCGCGCACCCCCGTCGACGGGCAGTCCGTGCCAGGGTTTCCCCATGGAGATCCACGTCGCGGACGAACGCGCACAGCTCGAGGCGAGACTCGACGAACAGCGTGAACAGATTTTGGGCATCCTGGCCGACCTCGACGAATCGGAGGCGCGGGAGCGACTGGTGCCGTCGCTGACCACTCCGCTCGGACTGGTCAAACACGCCGTCTTCGTGGAGCGAGTCTGGTTCCATTCCCGGGTGGCCGGCGTGCCCCGGGCCGAGTTGGGACTGCCCGACAGCGTCGACGACAGTTTCGTGCTGACTGCCGAGGACACGATCGAAACCGTCAGCCGGTCGTTCGTCGACGCGTGCGCGCACTCCCGTGCCGTAGCGGCGGATCACGACCTCGACGAGCAGTTCTCGTGGCGGCGCGGCCCGGTCGATCTGCGCTACATCTACGGGCACATGATCGCCGAGTTCGCCCGCCATGCCGGCCACGGCGACATCCTCGTCGAGCAGCTCAGATCGCAGCGAACCTAAGACACAGCGAACTCAAGGCGCAGCGAACTCAAGGCGCAGCGAACTCAAGGCGCAGCGAACCCAGGACACCGTGACCCCAGGACACCGTGAGCCCAGGGACGAGGGCCCCTGACCGATTCACGGCGCCGGAATCGGCGAACGACACCTCCCGCAATCGGTGCCTTTTCAGTGCACTATGATGCACTCCATGGACGACGGTGCAGCGACGCTCGCTCGTGCGATCGGCACGCGAGTGAAGCAGGAACGGCGTGCCCGCGAGTGGACGCTCGACCAGCTCGCCGCGCATGCCGGGGTGAGCAGGCGCATGGTCGTGAACGTCGAACACGGAACGGCGAACCCGAGCGTGAGCACGCTGCTGCGACTGTCGGAGGCACTCGGTGTCGGACTTCCCTCCCTCGTCGAACCACCCGTCGCCCGCACGGCCAAGCTGACCAGGGCCGGCGAGGGCGCCGTGCTGTGGACGGGCGAGTCGGCCGGCCGCGGCACCCTGGTGGCCGGCACGCACCCGCCCGACGTGGTCGAGCTGTGGGACTGGACCCTCGCCGCGGGCGAGCGGCACGAGAGCGAGGCGCACGCCGACGGCACCCGCGAACTGCTGCACGTTCAGGAGGGTGCGATCACCGTCGAGGTCGACGGCCAGGTCCACGAACTCGGCACCGGGGACGCGCTGACCTTCCACGGCGACGTCCCGCATTCCTACGCGAACCCTCACGACGAGTCCGCGCGGTTCTCGCTGACGGTCTTCGAACCGGGCGTGGGGACGACACACAGAACGGAGCAACCCGATGCCTGACCTCGTGACGCCCGACGACTTCCTGGCGGCCTGCACCGTCGAGCCGGAGGTGTTCGAGCTGCGACCGGACTACCGCGCCGCGCTGCTCGTCGTCGACGGCCTCGCACCGGACAACAGTGACGGCGCCGTCGACGCGGCCGACGAACTGATCGCTTCCGCCGAGGCGCACGCCCGCACCCTGCTGGCGAGCACGCCGGTCGACGAGCTGCCGCACATCGCCGCCTGGCGCGAGGCCTATCGGGCGTTCGGAGCCAAGCCCCAGCGCACCCGCAACAGTCTGGAAGCGCTCACCCGGCGAGCCGAGAAGGGGCTGCCGCGGGTGAACGCACTCACCGACGTCTACAACGCCGTGTCCGTACTGCGCCAGATTCCGCTCGGCGGCGAGGACTTCCACGCCTACGACGGGCCGGCACGGCTGACCAGAGCTACCGGCGACGAGCCCTTCGACACGGCCGCGGGCGGTGAGACCGTCCTCGAGCACCCGCAGCCCGGTGAGGTCGTGTGGTGTGACGGCTCGGGAGTGACGTGCCGCCGGTGGAACTGGCGGCAGGGCCGCCGCACCGGACTCACCGACGCCACGACGACGGCGCTGTTCATCCTCGACGCGCTCGCACCCATGACCGACGAAGAGCTCACCTCCGCGGCCGACGACCTCGCCGACGCAGTGGGCATGCTCGGTGACAGAGTGACCGTCACACGCCGGCTGATCGGCGCCGCACCGGAAGTGACTCCGCCGAAAGAGACCCCGGTAAACGAGACACCGGCAAACGAGAATCCGGCGAAGGAGACCGTATGACCACCCGAGGGCAACGTCCGGACGCGACCGGCGCGTTCACCGGACTCAGCGCCTTCCCGCTCACTCCCCTGCGGGACGACACCGTCGACGAGGCCGCGTTCGTCGGACTGGTCGAACGGCTCGTGGCCGCGGGGCCGGATTCGATCACCGCGCTCGGCTCGACCGGGTCCTACGCCTACCTCGGCAGGGAGGAACGCGCCCGCGTCGCCCGCCTGGCCGTCGAGCAGGCCGACGGCGTGCCCGTGTTCGTCGGTGTCGGCGACCTGCGGACGTCACATGTCCTCGCGCACGTCGACAACGCGGAAGCCGCGGGCGCGGCGGGAATCCTGCTCGCCCCGATGACCTACCAGCCGCTCACCGACAGCGACGTGTTCGAGCTGTTCCGCACCGTCACCGAGTACACCGAGTTGCCGGTCATCGTCTACGACAATCCCGGCACCACCCATTTCACCTTCACCACCGACCTCTATGCCCGCATCGCCGAGCTGCCGGGGATCGCGTCGATCAAGATCCCCGGTGTGCCCACCGATCCCGCGGCGGCCCGCGCCCGGGTCGCCGGGATCCGGGCGGCCGTGGGCGAGCACGTGACGATCGGCGTCTCCGGGGACGCCGTCGCGGCTGCCGGACTGAACGCGGGCTGCGATGCGTGGTATTCGGTCATCGGCGGCACGTTGCCGTCACCGGCGTTGACGATCACGCGTGCCGCGCAGGAAGGACGCGGCGCCGACGCGACCGCGGAATCCGACCGGCTCGCACCGCTGTGGGACCTGTTCGCAGCGTTCGGCGGCAGCCTGCGCGTGGTCGCCGCGATCGCCGAACATCTCGGCCTCGCCCCGCGCGAATGCCTGCCGCTGCCCGTCCGGGGGCTCGGTGATCCGCAACGGGCCGCGATCGCCGGGGTGGTCGACGAACTCGGCCTCGCGTAGCGGCGCGGCCGGTCTGCCCGCCCACGCCGCGGCGCGTCTCACGTGGTGTCGAGGTGCCGTTCGAGGCCGGTGGTGACGATTTCCATCGACGCGAACGTGAGCGGGCCACCGACGTAGCTCGTCACCCACCGGCCGTGCGCGTGAATGCTCGGCTCCCGGCGATTCTTCGTGCGTACGTGGATGTCCTCGGCATGCGGCGGTTTCCTGGCCGGCACTTCCGCCACGGCGACGGTGAGCGCGCCTCGAGGCGGCGCGTCGGCGTGCGGATCGCTGTAGACGGTCAGCTGGAAGACGAACCGCGCCTTCTCGCTTTCCGTGTCGTAGAAGACATGATGCGCTCGGGACAGGGCGAAGTCACTGAACGGCCGCAGGGCGCCCATGCCACGGATCCGCTCGACTTCCGATTCCGGGTACTCCTCGGCGTACTCGTAGCCGTGATCGCGAGCCCACGCCGGAAACTCGGCACTCTCCTTCTGCTGCCGGGCCAGCTGACGGCGCAGCCGCATCCGGGCGACGACGAACGCGGTCACACCTGCCCCGACGACGAGCACGATGATCGCACCGATCGCCGCCAGCACACCCCAGAAAACCGACATAGCGGAGATCTTACTGAGGCGAGGAGCTCACTCCTGCCGTGGTGCTCCCGTACTCGCCCCGCACATGGTCGACGAGTGCGGGCACCACCACGTCCCACACCGGCGGCGGTGGCACCTCGTGCCCCATACCCTCGACCCGCAGGAGGGTGGCGTCCGGAATCATGCCGGCGAGCGCCTCACCGTGGGCCAGCGGGAACAGCGGATCCGTGTCGCTGTGGATGACGAGCGCCGGTGCCGTGATCGCGGAGGGGTCCGTATCGGTGCCGCCCGCGACGAGGAAGTGGTTCGTCAACGACGATTCCATGTTCCGGCTCCGGCCCACCTCCTCGGTGGCGATCGCACGGAAACGTTCCTCGTCGAAACCGAGCGAGCCCGCGTAGGGACGTTCGGCCTCGACACGGTGGTGGACGACGGCCGCGAGGTCGGTCCAGTCACCGACCCCCGGGAGTGCGCTCTCCGCCTCACCCACGGCCGCTTCGGGTGCGGGCAGGTCTCCTGGGTCCCCTCCGGCCGGTGACGATTCGATCAAGGTGAGTGTCCGCACCCGGTGCGCAGCGTGGACACCGAGGTACTGCGCGATCCCGCCACCCATCGACAGCCCCACGAGGTGCGCCGTGTCGACACCCAGTGCATCGAGGATCCGTACCGGATCGGTCGCCAAGTCGACATCCGTGTAGTCCGGCAGGCCGGGCGGGCTCGTCGTCGACCGCCCCGTGTCCCGTTGGTCGTACCTGACGACGTAGAGCCCTTCCGCGGCGAGGACCTCACAGAATTCAGGCGTCCACCAGTCCATCGACTGCGTGGCACCGGCCATGAGCAACACCGGCGGAGCGCTCCGGTCGCCGAACTCGTCGACGGCCAGGGAGACGTGATCGAATTCGAGGATCTTCACGTCCCCAACGTCCTCCCGCCGGCATCGCCCGTCAAACGGGTCTCGCCGGGATGGAGGTCCGGACTGCCCGCTCGCCCGGCGTGCCGTCGATCCGGTGCGGCGCCAGGAGCTGTCCACGGCGGACCGACGTCACAGCATGGCGAGCCTTCCGGCGATCCGCTGGTTCACCGCGTGGACCAGGGACGCATGATTCATGGCGTTTCCGGTGTCTCCGCCGTTTCCCGTGCCAGTCTTCCGCGTAGCACTGTCTCCCGTGGCACTGTTTCCCGTGGCACTGTTTCCCGTGGCATTGCAGAATTCGCCCGGAGCGCCGCCCGGAGTCAGCTCGAAAGCATCGTCGCCGTCGACGTACAGATGCCACACGGCGCCCGGCCCACCGGTAGCAGACACGAAGTCCGCGACCCACGCGCCGACGTCTCGCCAGTCCACGAAATCCACGCGATAGGCCGAGTTGACGCGCCGCCGCTTGCCGGGCCCCACGAACATCCCGAGCCGCTGTCGCCACGACCGCTGGTCCGGCAGATTCCACTGGTCCGTGGGCCAGAATTCGTCCTGCCACAACGCGACGGCGTTGCGGGGCCCGACGCGCACGATCAGCTCGGCCGCCTCGCCGCCGTCCTCACCGCGCATGCGCTGCGCAACCACGTAGACGGGCACCGCATCGCTGTGGAGGGGCTGAGCGGCGAGGACGACGGCAGGGGCCGGTCGCCCGGCATCGTGCACCATGCCGAGTGCGCGCAGTGGCGCGGCGCGCACGCTCGCGGCGAACCGTGACCATCCCTGCGCCGACCAGCCACGATAGAGCCAGTCGACGGCCTCTGGCGTGAGTACGGGGCCCCGGCTCGCAGCCAGCGGAGTGCCGCACACCGCGGAGCACCACCGGGGCAGGCCGGCTGGGACACCGCCGACGATCGGGACGGTGTGCCCTTCGCCGTCGGTCATCCAGGGCGGCCGTAACCGACGTGGCAGGTGGGTGGAGCCGAAGAAGCATCCGGCGGCGAAGCACAGCACGGCGACGAACCCGACGCCGGTGAGAATCCACTGCAGCGCTTCGGGAAGCTCACCACCGGACGGGGCCCGGACGAGAACGACGACCAGCGCGACGAGGCCGCCTCCCACGACACCGATCCCCATGAAGAGCATGCCCGAGCCCAGGTAGGGATAGAGATAGGTGTAAGGGCGCCAGACTCCCCGGTAATTCAGCACTCCGGCAGCGGTAAACGCCGCACCCACGGCGAGCAGGAAGAACGCGAAGGCAAGAATGGCATGACCTCCGCAGCTTTCCGCGTTGCTTCTGCATCCACGGCCGGACGCACCGAGCCGACCTGTCCGGGGCTCCTCGCGCTCCGGCGGCTCGGCTACACGCAGAGCCTAACGTCACGACGTGTCGGCACGGACCGGGCTCGGCGAGTACCGGCGCTCCCGCCGTACCCGTGTCACCGTCCGCTGTAGACCGGGAACACGCTGTGCTCACCGTAGTCCTGCGCCCTCAGTTCCCGCAGTGCGGCCATGTCGGAGTCCGAGATCGTGAAGTCCACCGCGGCGTTGGAGCGCATGTGCTCCGGGTTGGCGGTCTTCGGCAGCGACACGGTGCCCAGCTGCAGGGTGTAGCGGATGCAGAGCTGCGGAACGGAGACGCCGTACTGCGCGGCCATCGACCGCAACTCGTCGTTGTCCAGGACCGCCCCGTGCGCGATCGGCGAGTACGCCTCCACGAGGACGTTCTTGCTCTCGCAGTAGGAGACGAGGTCGGCCGGGGTGTTGCCGGCATGGACCAGCAGTTGGTTCACGTGCGGTGCGACCGTGCAGTTGTCGAGGATGTTCTCCAGGTCCTTCTGCTGGAAGTTGGACACACCGATGGAGCGGATCCTGCCCGACCGGTAGGCCTCTTCGAGGGCACGCCACGCGGCGCGGTTACCCTCGGCGTAGGCGCCGCCGCGGAAGTCGTGCCACGGCTGCGGGCTGTGGATGAGCATCAGATCGACGTGGTCGAGCCCCATAGCCGTGAGGGAACCGTCGATCGCGGCGACCGCCTCGTCGTAGTCCTTGATCTCGGCGGCCAGCTTGGTCGATACGAATAGCTCGTCACGAGGTACACCACTGCTGCGCACGCCTTCGCCGACCTCACGCTCGTTGCCATAGGCCTGAGCGGTGTCGATGTTGCGATAGCCGATCTCGACGGCGTCGCGTACCGCCTGCGGGACCTCGTCGTCGGCGATGAACCACGTGCCCAAGCCCAACTTGGGGATCTGGACACCGTTCGACAGCGTGTACTGCTCGCTCAGGATCGTCATGCGCTCTCTCCTCCGTTCGTGGTCGCGTGCCTCCCGGACGTTCCCTCTTCGACGGCCGAGTGGTGAACGCGGTACGGGCTGGCGGGTTCCCCGATCGGCACCGGCAGGTCACCGCCGCTTCGTCCTGGCACGCCGCGGCCACGGGACACTTCGGTGCGCCGTGCATCCACGCCGCTCCGACCGACGCGTTGCGATCCTTGCCGTTGACATCGGCGAGCGCCACACGGAGTTGGGAGACCGTGGTGATGCGCCGGCCCTCCGCTCCAGCCGTCCACCATCCGCACGCGCACTCGACTTAGTGTTGCGTGTAATGGAGGTACGCGGTGCCGTTGTCGAAGATACGGTGCTCGGCGAGGCGCAGGTCGAGTTGCGTGTCCTCCGGCACGGCCCGGAGCCCTCCGCCCACTACCTTGGGCACAACGAAGAACCGGAAGTTCTGCACCAAACCCGCGCGGATCGCCGCGCTCGCCGTCGTCGGCCCGAAGATCTCGACCTCGCCCGAAGCCTGCGCAACGATCCGCTCGAGTTCGCCGAGATCGAGATCGGGAACGAGCCGGTCCCGTTCGGACGCGAGATCGTCTCGCGTCAGGGTCGAGGAAGCCACGATGTGCTCGATGCCGCGCCATCGGCGGGCGAACTCGTGCTCCGCGGCACCCCAGGAGCCGTCGGCCGGCGCGGACTCCCAGTACCGCATCAGCAGATACGTGTTGCGGCCCAGCACCTCGGTCGACACCATCCCCATGCGGTCGACATGGGATTGGAACACCTCGGCACTCGGGCCCAACCGGTCGAAGTCACCGTTCGCATCGGCGACGTAACCGTCGAGCGACATGGTCGCGGTGTAACTCAGCGCTCCCACACGTCTTCACCCCCACGACCGGTCGTCCGTCGCAATCGCTTCCTGCCGAACGTAGGTCCGCCCCAGTCACGCCGCAACCCGTTCCCTCGAGCAGCTGCATCCGGTGTTCGGGTGGTCGCAGCTACTCGCCTCGCATCGAATCGGCTCGCGTGGAGACCGGCGGTTCGTAGGCCTACCCATGGTTCGTCGACCGGGAGCACGCGGCCGACATGCCGCCCCCACGCGAATGTCGCGGCCACGAACGCACTATCGCGAATCCGCTGCCGCGATGGAGGAGTCCGCCGAGTCGAACCCGGCTCACCACCGGCATCATCCGTGACCGAAGCCCCGTCGAGCTGCGTTGGCGCGCGAGAACCCCGCTGTTGAGATGCTCCGAACCACTGGCGGCTAACCGCGGAACGCCGCTGCGGGACGGCCGTACCCGCGAGCACTCCGCACCACGCCGGCGTGGCCGAACCGAACCTGGGCGACACGGCCACGGCACTGCGGACCGCTCCGCGACGTGATCTCGACGGGGACTCGCTACGCCGACGCGCTACGCCGCAGCGGACGTAGTCGCTCAGTCAGCTACGGAACCGCGACAGCGTCGAGGAAACCATCGGCCCATTAGTACATTGTGGACACTGTGCACACGGTCCAGCGGCGCGACAGCGTGGAGCGCGCGGCGCTGCGCCACCGAGTTCAGACGGGCCGACATCTCGGCCGCCCCGGCGCCTACTCGTGATCGGCTGCTGTCGCCAGCACCATGTGCAGCAAGGGGTACGGCAGTCCCTCGCCGTCCACCGGACTCCTGCCCGTCACTTCGAATCCGGCGCGCTGATAGAAGCCCACCGCCTGTTCGTTCTGCTCATTGACGTCAACCGCCGTCGCGCCGTCTGCGACGAGCACGTGCTTCAGCAGCTTCGTGCCGATGCCGCCGCCGCGATGGTCGGCGTCGACGAACAGCATCTCCAGCTTGCCGTCCGCCGTCCCCGCGAAGCCGATCGGAGTTCCGCGACGTTCCGCGACAGTGATGCTCACCTGTGGAAGGTAGTCGGTCGCAAGGCGTGCCTCGATCGCTGCCCGGTGTTCCGCAGCTAGAAAACCGTGGGTGGCATCAACAGCAGTACGCCACACCTTCACAAGCTGCGGATACTCCCCCACGCCCTTCGTGTCTCGGAGCACGACGTCGTCGCTCATGAGAACGATCGTACGCAGCTCGGGAGTCCACGGTCGCGCACATTTCTGCCACTCACGGCTGACACTGAGCAGCGAACACTCAGCAGATCGAACAGCACCGAAGATCGAACGGCGCCCAGCCACCCGTGGCCGCGGACTCGCCACACGTGGGGCTATGTCCTGCGTACCCGGCCTGTTGCGGATCATCCCGTCACGGCCACGGCCGTCGCTGCTACCACGAGCAACGCGAGGTAGGCCCAGCTGTGTACCGCATCCGGGATCCTCGGCGGCCGCCTTCGCAGCAGGACGATGACCGGGATCGCGCCGGCTAGCAGGGCAAGCGCCGAGACGACGTCGACCGTCCCGACCAGTCCAGGGGCCGAGGCGACGGCGCTCCCGAACGCGGACGCCACGAGCATCGCCGGTACCGCGATCGCAACGGTCAACGGGTTCGCGAGCGAGGTCGCCACGCTCATGTCCATTCCGGACCGGCGCATCATCGGGACGGTCATCACGCTCCCGCCGACGCCGAGAAACGACGCGATTCCACCGATCGGTATGCCCCAGCCATCGGGTAGCGGACGGCCGCTGGGAGTCTTCGGCCGTCGCTCCGCCCCACGCCAGGACAGGAATCCCGGGCGGAGCAGCAGGTCGACGACGGTGATGCCGATGTAGGCCACGAATCCCCAGCGCGGGACGACGTCCGGCACGAACAGCGCTCCGACCCCGCCTACCGCTCCGCCGAGGGCGAGCAGAACGAACAGCGACCGCCGCCCGCGGAGATGGGCGAGGACGCTCCGCCTCGTCGCCGAGGTCGCGACGACCGCGTTGACGAGCATGACCAGCGCCGACGTCGCAATCGCGATGCGTAACGCGTCCGGCCCCCGCGCTGCGTCGACGAACAGGATGATCGGGACGGTGACGAAGCCTCCCCCGAAGCCGAACAGGACCGTTGTCACTCCGACGGCCGCGCCCACGAGGAACAGAACCAGTATTGACACGCTCCCATCCGACCGCGCGCCTACGCAGGCGAGCAATCGATTGTTGATCGAGAAGTTTCGCGTTCTCGCCACTAGGGTGGTGTCGTGCACAACATCTGCCTCGACGATGTCGATCACCTGCCGATCGACGTGCTCCCGATCGGGACGGACTACCCGCCTGCTCACCAGCTGCCCCGGCACACGCATCGCCGGGCGCAGCTGCTGTACGGAGCGAGCGGAGTGATGCAGGTCGAGACGGACGACGGGTCGTGGACGGTCCCCACCGACCGCGCTGTCCTCATCCCACCGGGCGTCGCGCACGAGGTGCTGATGGATGAGGTGACGACATGGAGCATGTACATCGAGCCGGACGCCGTGCCGTGGTGGCCGACCCGCTGCATGGTCGCCGAGATCGGCCCCCTGCTGCGCGAGCTTCTACGCGCAGCGAACGAGTTCGCTCCGGACTACGACGTCGCGGGACGTGACGGCGCCGTCATCGACCTGGCGCTGCACGAGCTGCGCCGCCTCACGCCGACGGCACTGGCGATCTCATTACCCCGCGACGAGGCGTTCCGCTCGCTGTGTCGCGGCTACCTCGCTTCCCCCGACCTGGCCGTGACCAACGAGACCTGGGCACAAGCCGCGAAGCAGAGCCCGCGGACGTTCGACCGCCACTTCCGCGCTCAGACCGGCAGCAGTCCCGCCGCGTGGCGAGCCCGCGCCCGTCTCCTCGCCGGCCTACGACAACTGCCTGCCTCGACCATCACCGACGTTGCTGCCCGGCTCGGATACGCCTCACCCGCGGCGTTCACCGCGGCATTCACACGCGCGTTCGGCGCACCACCGTCACGTTTCGTCCCACGAGCCGGCAGGGCCCCACAACCAGCACCCGTCGCCGACCTGTGAGGGGCCGGGACGACAACCGCGTCGGGTGCTGGTCCAGACATTGAAGCGGAACTCCACCCACGTGCCCACGCGTAGGGACATCCAGGCTCAATAGTGGAAGCGGCCTGCAGGATCACCAGGTCTTCGCCGTCGACGGGGCATACCAGTCTGTGCGCGTCGGTGATGCGCCGCGACCACGATCCCTGCGCGCCATACTTGAGCTGCTCAGGCTTGCCGATCCCGGAGAACGACTCTTGGAGGCAGGCGTCGATGAGCTTGTTGATGCACCCTGCTCAACATGATGAGCCACACAGCGCGGGGCGATCAGATCATCGCCGAGAATCCGACCTCAACCACGTTCCGTAACCGATCAACCTCTGACGCGAGAGCCGCGCCCAACACCGCATGGTCATCGCCCAGAGCGAATCGCGGATCCGACGCGGTCTTCCCTCCATGTCGAGCGCTGGAACATCGCCTCACTCCGGGGGCCGTGTGCCGAGGCCCCTTCGGGCGCGCTCCTTTCGCCTCACCCGGATCTCCACGACGACGAGAGACACATGGAACCACGCGATGAGCCCGCACACGACGGCAAAGATCCAGAACACGAGCATCAGCCGGGCGGCGTCCCCCATGTCGAGCACCGCGATCGACATCACGATGCAGCCAACCGCGCCGAGCGCCGCCCCGAGCGCCCACAGCACGCCCCAACCCAGGCTGATTCCCCAGGTCCGCGCCTCCGGGCCGACACCCTGTGGATCCGCGTTCCGCGTGCGCCGCTTACCGCGTTGTGACATTCGGGAACTCCTCCGGGCCGCCCTCAGCCGTCCCAGTTCCCGACTGCCCGGCGCATGACGTGAACCAGCGGGTCGACACGACCCTGAGCTCGGCTCGCCAGCACTCTACGTGCAGACGGGACCGCCCCGCCCCAGACGTCAGCCCGGCATTCCTCACACGTTGAAGCGGAACGTCTGATGCCATGCTGTGACCTGCATATACGCCCTGTTGATCTAGCAAAGTCAGCACGGGTCAGCTCACCACTGGGCGCCCTTGCCCGATGCCCGGTATCGAAGCGTGCCACAGCTCAACATCTTCGGCCTACGCCTGTCGTACGGTCGCGAAGCGGTCTGCTGGTTCACGATGTCCGAAGCCTTCAAGGTCTGGGGCAGGTACGACGCAGCGCTCGGCGAGCTATATATCTACCGCCAGTGGTAGTCATCCGGACCACGGCCTTCTTGACATCCGTGGTCCTCACCAGTCCCCGAGCTGGCCCTGGGCTGACTGACGCCGTCCCAGGCGGGCAACCTACGGCACCGGGCCGCAAGGCCCCGCCGTTCGGATTAGCCGTTCGCCTTCAGGTTGCTCACAACCCAGCTAGCGACCTCCTGAACGGGTTTGCACGGGTCCTTGCCCTCCCGCTCCGCGTCCGTCCCCAACGTGCCGGTAACCGATACGGCGTATTCGTTGGCGATACCGACCACGGCGGTACACATCGGGGCTTCGGCGCGCGACTTGTACGTCACTGCCGGGTACTCCTCCACGGGTGCAACTTCGTTGAACACCTCGGATTGCGGCTTGGCGTTGGCATACGTCGAGCTGAGTCCCTCGCCGGTCTCCGTCAGAAAGCCGACGATAAACGAGGATTGAGCGGACAAGTGAGTCCATCGGCATGACGTGCCGAGCTCTTCCTTATCAGTGCGCTTGCCCGGCTCTGCGCCCTCTCCGAGAGCGGTCGTGACCTGCTCTCGCGTCAGCGTGTCGCACGGGTCGCCGGAAACAGCCGATTCCGGCAGCGGGTTGTCTACGGCAGGCGCCCCACTGTGCGGCAGGTCCGATGTTGCTTCACTGCTAGCGGGTGCCGACGACGGGACCGAAGGCGCAGGGGAGCCCTGCGGTTCGGCCTGCCCATCCTCCCCAGAACATGCGGAAGCCAGCACCGCCAGCGAACCGACCGCCAGCGTGGCAAGTGCACGCTTCAATTGAAGAGTCCTCCTCCATCGTCTCCACCGGACTTCTTCACGTCCTTGCCCGCCTGCTCGTCGGTCTCGTTGTAGACGTCGAGCGCCTTTTGTAGCTTGTCCGCAATGTCGCGGTAGCGCTTCCACAAGACATACTGGTGATCCGCCCCTATTCGGAACATCTCCACCGCGACGTCTTGGAAGTGCCGACTTGCTGTGTCTTCAGCAGGCGGTTGGGCGTTACGCAGGCGCTCAGAGTCTTCGACCGCTTGCCTCACTCGGTCGGCGGCCCATTTGGCCTTCCGAACCATGCCCTCAGCGGTCTCGGGGTCCATCATGAAGCCACCGGCGATCGGCCCGGACGTGACTGCACCCATTGCCCAGCCGCCCTGAGTCGCGATGCCCTTATCGCCCTTGATCGCGAAGGCTGCCTGGTCCCAGAAACTGTCACCCTCGGTACCCGATCCAGACGCGCTCACGTCGTCTGCCATGCCCAGCGCTCCCCATCACTTCATAGGCCAACGGAAGCCTAGCGTAACGGCCCGCTGACTCACCGGGGCAACTTCCGACAGTCTCCTGCGGTCGGGGCAGTGTGCCGTCAACCACAAGCGGGTATTCCGCTTCCTATGAGGTGAGGTGAGTACTCATGCCCTTCGGGTTCAATCTGCCGGGTCCGTTCACCTGGCATCGACAGGACAAGTCCGGCAAGAAGTTGCTACATCAACAGCAGCAACAGGAAGCCGTTGACATGCTCCAGCGGGCCGCGGAGAGGAGCTTCCACAAGGATTTGATCAAGTACCTCGGCGAAGCGAAGGGTACTGAGGCAATCTTCGAGTTGAACCGCTTGAAGGGCGTTTCTGACGTCCTTTACAGCCGCCTAGAGAAGGACCTGCGCGCCCGAGTGAAGAGGGTCAGGACAGACGATAGGGCCGCCAGAGCTGAGGCCAGAGCGAAAGCCAAGGAAGCTAAGAAGGCAAACTAGTCGCCGACCGTCCCGACAGCGACTCTTCCCCGGAGGGCCCCGGCCTGCAAAGGCCAGGGCCTCTCTACATCTCAGGAAGTCAGCACCAAATCAGCACATTCCCGAGAACACTAGGGAGCACTTCATGCCACATCTGGGTATGTCATGCATAGGTATTAGTGCCTGACCTGCTCGTTTGATACCCGTGACCAGGGGCGATAATGGCACCATTTGACCAGGTCACACGTTGAAGCGGAACTCGACCACGTCGCCGTCGTGCATGACGTATTCCTTGCCCTCCATGCGGACCTTGCCCGCGGAGCGCGCGTCGGCCATGGAGCCCGCCGCCATGAGGTCGTCGTACGAGATGATCTCGGCCTTGATGAAGCCGCGCTCGAAGTCCGTGTGGATGACGCCCGCCGCCTGCGGCGCGGTGGCGCCCTGCGGAATCGTCCACGCGCGCGCCTCCTTCGGGCCCGCGGTGAGGTAGGTCTGCAGACCGAGCGTGTGGAACCCGGCACGGGCCAGCGCGTTCAACCCCGGCTCCTCCTGTCCGACCGATTCGAGCAGCTCCTGCACCGCCTCCTCGTCGTCCAGCTCGAGCAGCTCGGCCTCCACCTTCGCGTCCAGGAACACGGCGTCCGCGGGCGCGACCAGCTCGGTCAGCTCGGCACGCTTGGCCTCATCGGCGAGCACGCCCTCGTCGGCGTTGAACACGTACAGGAACGGCTTGATCGTCAGCAGGCTCAGCTCCCGCAGCAGCTCGACGTCGACCTCCTGCTGCGCGGCGAACAGCGTGCGGCCGGAGTCGAGGATCTCCTTGGCCTTCTTCGCGTTCTCGAGGGCCGGGCGCGCCTCCTTCTTGGTGCGCGCCTCCTTCTCCATCCGCGTCAACGCCTTCTCGAGCGTCTGCAGGTCGCCGAGGATGAGCTCGGTGTTGATCGTCTCGATGTCCGACAGCGGATCGATCGTGCCGTCGACGTGCGTGACGTCGGGGTCGTCGAACACGCGGATGACCTGGCAGATCGCGTTGGCCTCACGGATGTTGGCGAGGAACTTGTTGCCGAGCCCCGCCCCCTCGGAGGCGCCCTTGACGATGCCCGCGATGTCCACGAACGACACGGTCGCCGGGACGGTCTTCGCCGAGGCGAACATCTCGGCCAGCTTGTCCAGGCGCGAATCGGGCAGCGGCACGACACCGACATTGGGCTCGATCGTCGCGAACGGGTAGTTCGCCGCGAGCACGTCGTTCCGCGTCAGGGCGTTGAACAGGGTCGACTTGCCGACGTTGGGCAGGCCTACGATGCCGAGGGTCAAACTCACGGCTCGCAAGTGTACGTGCCGTCTGCCTGCCACTCGCGTCCCGTACCGACGCCCCGGCCGCCGTGTCCGATTTCCGCGAGTCACGGCGCTGACCTGGTGGCAGTATCGACGGCATGACCGAGACGGCCACCACCGGCATCTGGCACGACACCGACCGCTGCTACGCGGCCGTCAGCTCGCGCGACGCCCGGTTCGACGGCCGGTTCATCACCGGCGTCCGCACCACCGGCATCTACTGCCGCCCCTCGTGCCCGGCGATCACGCCCAAGCGCGGCAACGTCGAGTTCTTCGCCACCGCCGCCGCTGCCCAGGCCCGCGGCTTCCGTGCCTGCCGCCGCTGCCTGCCCGACGCGGTGCCCGGCTCACCGGACTGGAACGTCCGCGCCGACCTCGCGGGGCGCGCCATGCGGCTCATCGCCGAAGGCACCGTCGAACGCGAAGGCGTTCCCGGACTGGCGCGGCGGCTCGGCTACTCCGAACGCCAGCTCGGGCGGGTCCTCACCGCCGAGCTGGGCGCAGGCCCGCTCGCCCTCGCCCGCGCCCACCGGGCCCACGCCGCCCGCCTGCTCATCGAACGCTCCGCGATGCCGCTCACCGACGTCGCCTTCGCCGCAGGCTTCGCGAGCGTGCGCCAGTTCAACGACACGATCCGCGCCGTGTTCGGCCTGACCCCGTCCGACCTGCGCACACGCGCGACCTCCCGCCAGGTCGGCGACACGGGGACACCGGCGCCGGTGTCCGGCGCGACGCTCACCCTGCGGCTGCCGCTGCGCCCACCGTTCGACGGCGACGGCCTGCTGTCCTTCCTCGCCGCCCGCGCGGTCACCGGCGTCGAGTCGGCCACCCCGGCCCGGTACACCCGCACGCTGCGGCTGCCCCACGGCCCAGGGCGAATAACCGTGGAACCGGCCACCGCGACGGCCGCAACCGAAACCGCGCACGTGCCGTGCGAACTGTGGCTCACCGACGTCCGCGACCTCGCCGGAGGCGTCGCCCGGGTCCGCAGACTGCTCGACCTCGACGCCGACCCGGTCGCCGTCGACGACGCGCTGCGCCGCGACGACGCGCTGGCGCCGCTGGTCGCCGCTCGCCCCGGCATCCGTGTCCCCGGCGCGGTCGACGGACCGGAACTCGTCCTGCGGACGATGCTCGGCCAACAGGTGTCGGTCGCCGCCGCCCGTACCGCGGCGAGCCGCCTCGCAGCAGAGCTGGGCGAGAACCTGCCCGGCGAGACTCTGCCGGGCGACGCCCTGACCGGGGACGACCGGTCCGGCCACGACCCCGCCGGCGACGATCCCGCCGACGGCCAGGGTGGCACCGCCCTGTTGTTCCCCACCGCGTCCGCGGTCGCCGAGCACGCCACCGACGTCCTCCGTGGACCTCGTACCCGGATCGAGGCGATCCGCACCGTGGCAGGGGCGCTGGCGTCCGGCGATCTCGACGTCCACGCCGGCCGCGACCCCGACGAGCTGCGCCGGGACCTGCTCGCCCAGCCGGGCATCGGGCCGTGGACCGCCGACTACGTCGTCATGCGCGCACTCGGCCGGCCCGACGTACTGCTCGACGGCGACCTCGCACTGCGAACGGGATCCGCCGCGGCCGGTATCGACCCGGCCGAGCTGCCCGAGCGCGCGCTCGCCTGGCGACCGTGGCGGTCCTACGCGGGCATGCACCTCTGGCGCTCGGCGGCCACCGCGGACAGGGCAGTCGCCCCGAACGACGCCGCGAACGACGCCGCCGCGAACAGGACCAGTGCGGCCACTCTGAACGCGCGGCAGGACAACCGACACCGACACACGCCCCGTCACCTCGACCGGACACGACCGGTAACCGACGTTCAGGAAGGAACGCCATGACCACCGCCCACTGGTCCACACAGGACACCCATGCCGGACCGTTCACCGCGATCGTGGCCCCGGACGGAGCCGTCCTCGCTTCCGGATGGACGTCCGATGTGGACGAACTCGTGCCGGTGATGTCGCCGTCGCTGCGCCCCGGCGAACTACGCGAGAAGCGCGACCTCGGCACCGTCACGACCGCGGTCCGCCGCTACCACCAGGGCGAGTTCGACGCCGTCGACGCGATCGCCGTGCGCCAGCGGTCCGGCGAGTTCCTCAGCCACGCCTGGGACGTGTTGCGCACCGTGCCCGCCGGAAAGTCCGTCACCTACACCGAGCTGGCCGCGCTCGCCGGACGCCCGGACGCCGTCCGCGCCGCGGCGTCGGCCTGCGCGCGCAACGCCTGCGCCCTGTTCGTGCCCTGTCATCGCGTGCTGCGCGTCGGAGGCGCCATGGGCGGCTTCCGCTGGGGCGTCGACGTCAAACGGCGACTGCTCGCACACGAACGCCCCGCCTGACGCGCACCGGGCCGGCCACACACAGGTTCGGGCGGGGCGACGGTCGTCGCCCCGCCCGAACCGAAACGATCGGCCGTGGCTCAGCTACCGGGCTGCGGCTCAGCTGCCCGGCCGCAGCTCAGTGTCCCCGCTCGCAGCTCGTTTCCCGCTGCGGCTCAGTTTCCCGGCTGCTGCGGTTGCTGCTGCGGTGGCTGCTGCGGTGGCTGCTGCTGGCCACCGCCTTGCTGTTGCGCGGCCTGCAGCAGCTCCCGGCATTTCGGGGCCTGCTGGAACTCGCCGGAGAGTTGCTGGTTGCCCTGCAGCTGTTTGATCGGCTTCTGCAGGTCGACCTGCTGCAGCTTGCTGCTCGCCGCCTGCACGGCCTGGCTCGTCGCCTGCTTGTCCGAGGCCGGCGCCTTGTCGAGCTCCGACTTCGCCTCGTTCGCCGTCTCGCGGAGGTTCCGGTACGAGTCCTTGGCGGTCGAAAGGAACTTGTCGCCACCGTCAGTGGGTGAGGAGTCCATCGCGTTCATATCGGACAGGAACTTGTCGGTGCTCTGCGTGATCTTGCCGAGCATCGTGTTCATCGACTTCTTGAGAGCCGCCGGGTCCTGCGTTTCGGGCTTCGGCGTGCCCTGCGACGACGCCGAGAACTCGGCGAGGCTCCCGCAGAACCCGTCCATCCAGCGGACGCCTTCCTCGTTGACCTGGGAGCCGCCCTGGCCACCCTGCTGAGACTGCGAGGGGGCCGGGCCTGCCGAGCTCGACGCCGAACTGCCCGCCGACCCGTCCTGCTGGCCGGCGTTGTCACTCGCCTCCCCACCGCAACCGGTCAGCGCGATCGCCCCCGCCGCGACGGTGGCGAGCAATGTCAGGTGAGGTCGCATGTCGGAACCTCCGAATGTCGTAGGTGCGCTGGCCGCCCCCGCGTCGTCGGTGGCTCCTCCCAGCCCCCGATCGGCGATCCTCTTCCCCAGCCGGAGGGCGTGTGCTGCGAAGAGGTGCCGAGAAGGGACTGATCCGAAAGGGACGGATTGTCTGGCGGCCGGCTCACACCGGCCGCAACCTGGTCCCGCCTGCGGACCGGCGTTCTGGACAGCGCCCAGGCGGCAGGCGGGTCAGCCGCCCGTGCCGAGTTGGGGCGCGGCGGGAAGCTCGGGCTGGGCTGCGAACAGATCCAGATACATGCCACCCGCGAGCAGCAACCCGAGCACGCCGAGGACGACACCGCCCACGGCCAAGGCCGTGACCCACGGCCGCTTGTCGGAACGTCGCGCGTACGCGAGGAGCACAATGCCCCCTACGACCGCGGCCACGAGCGCGATGACCCCGTTGACCAGCGCGGTCGTGTGCCACGGAGCGCCGTAGAACGCTTCGATTTGATCGCCGCCGCCTCCGGCGCCGGCCTCGATCTGGCCGACGATCTCTTGGCGGGCACGCAGCATGTCACTCAGCGGATTGCCGATGAGCGAGCTCAACCCGAGCCCGGCACTCACCACTGCGATACCGCCGAGAATGCCATTGGCAGAACCGGAGGCACCGGCACTTGCGGCAGGAACGTCGGACACGACGACCTGTTGGGGAGAGGATTCCGGGTGCTGCGTTTCGTCCGACGCCTCGTGTTGATCGCCGTCGACGATCCCGGTCGGTTGTTCGGTGCCGTCAGAAGTCATTGCGCGAAAGCGTACGCGCCCGGGTCTGATACCCGAGTAAAGTATCGAAATCGACGCACGAGTCTTTGCGGTTTGATGAAGCACGCAGTGAGAAGCCGCGCAGTGAGATGCCGCGCGCAATGGAACCGGACCCTCGTCCCGGCGACAGACTGCGCGACGATTGCGCCCTTTCCCTGGGAGCTCAGTGCTCGGCGAGTCGGCTACTGCGCCCTGCGATGCCGAGGGGCGGTTCGAATGGGTCACGGTTGACGACCTTGCCGGACACGATCGTTGAGGATCAGCGGAACCGCGCCGATGGCGAGCGCTGCCCCGATGACACAGATGACGGTGAGAACAGCCCCGTGGCCGAGTGCGATTCCGGCGAGGGCCGGGGTGAGGCTGATGCCCAGTTGGAATGCCGACACCGTGGCGGCACCCGCGAGAGTGGGTGCGTGTACGGCAAGCGCGAAAACCCGGCCGTAGATGGCCGGATTCAACACGAACGCCGCGATGCCCAGCAGGAATGCGACCGCCGCCGCAGCCCAGCTCTGCTGAATCGCGGCCACCATCGTCAGCGAAAGGACCGCGACGGCCGCGGATCCCGAGAGCAACGCGGTGTGCGGCCTCCGGTCGGAGATGCGACCGCCCACGGACAGGCCGATGAAGGCACCGATCCCGAAGAGCGTGAGTACCGCCGGAATCCAGGCTTCCGAGAGGGCGGTGATGTCGGCGAGCATTGCGGCGAGGTAGTTGTAAGTGATCATGTAGGCCGCGGTCGTCAGGACGGTGATCGTCCACATTCCCCAGAGCATCGGGTTGCGCAGGTTGGCGAGTTCGCGCGTAACCGTTGATTCGGCGGCCGGGCCTGTTCGGGGTCGAACCTTCGGGATGACGAGAACGCATCCGACTGCGCCGGCGATGGTGAGGGCGACCACCACCCAGAAGCCGCCTCGCCATTCCGTGTAGTGGCTCAGCAGGGTGCCGGCTGGGCCGCCTGCGACCATGGCGACACTGAGGCCGCTCACCACGACCCCCGAAGCGCGGGCGTTGCGGTCCGCGGTGACGAGGCTGATGGCGGTCACGGTCGCGACGGCGAAGAAACCCGCATAGGCGACGCCGGCGACGGCTCTGGTGACGAGCAGGACCGAGTAGTTGCCGACAAGCCCCGTGGCGATGCTGGCCGCGAAGGCTCCCTGCGTGATCACCAGGGTGGTGTGCCGCGGCCAGCGCGAGCTCAGCACGGCGAAGGGCGGACCGCCGATCACCACGCCGAGCGCGAACGCGGTGATCAGATATCCGGCCGACGAGAGCGACACCTCCAGGTCGGCGGCCACCGCGGGGAGAACTCCGGCGAGGAGGAACTCCGCGCTTCCCATCGCGAACAGGCAGAACCCGAGGAGATACACACCGGCAGGCAGCCTGCCGGACCGTGACTTCCGGGACGTCTCCGTACTGGTGTCGGCCATCAGCGTTCACTCCCGAATCGGTCGGCTGTTCCGGCCAGCTCGCGGGCCGGCAACCGGGTCGACACGGCGCTGCCGATCGCCGAGTCGGCGAGCGCAGCGGTGACGCTCCGGGCGCATGGGTGGATCGAGAACGGCGTTGTGTCCATATGGGTCACCTCCGCCGACAGAGTCCGAGGTGGATACCGGAATCGACAACTTTCGTTGCCGATTCCGGGACGAGTTGACAGACTGGCGGTTGTGGACGATCAGCCCAGCGTCGGCGCCGTGCTCGAACAGATCGCTCCGCGCCTGCGCGATGCCCGCGAGAAGAAGGATCTGAGCCTGGCAGGCCTCGCCCGTGCCACGGGCATCTCGACCAGCACTCTTTCCCGACTGGAATCAGGCCAGCGCAAGCCCAGTCTCGAGCTGCTCCTTCCGATCACGGCCGCCCTGGGTGTTCCGCTCGACGAGATCGTCGCCGCACCCCGCATCGCCGACCCACGCGTGCCCCAGCAACCCACCAAGAAGGACGGCCGCGTACTGATCCCGTTGTCGCGGCAACAAGGCGAACCCCGCGCCTACAAGATGGTCATCCCGTCCCACGACGAGGATCCGCACCTGCGCACCCATGCCGGTCACGAATGGCTTTACGTCCTACGAGGGCAACTCCGCGTCAGGCTCGCCCACCAGGACTTCGTCATGGGCGCAGGCGAGGCAGCCGAATTCGACTGCCAGATCCCCCACTGGTTCGGCGCCGCAGGACGCGGAAGCGTGGAAGTCCTCAGCCTCTTCGGCAAGTCGGGCGAACGGATCCATCTCCGCACCCCGATGCGCTGAGCCGACCCGCCGAGGAGCATTCGGACCTGCCACTAAGCTCCTGCGCCGGGACTCCTGCACCGAAGCTCCTGCGCCGGGACGACTAGGCGACGCCGAGATCGCCGTCGAGCCCGCCCTCGATCCGCACGCTGGAGCCCGTGCGGGCCTTGCGTACCCGCAGCCGTGTCGGGATGCGTTGCCGGAGTTCCTCGACGTGCGACACCAGCCCGACGACACGGCCGCCGGCACGCAGATCGTCGAGCACATCCATGACCACGTCGAGGGTTTCCCCGTCCAGCGTGCCGAAGCCCTCGTCGACGAACAGCGTGTCCAGCAGCGCCCCGCCGGTTTCCGCTGCCACGACGTCGGCCAGTCCGAGCGCGAGCGACAGCGAAGCCAGGAACGATTCACCACCGGACAGCGTCTTGGCCGACCGCACCATCCCGGAGTAGTCGTCGAGCACGTCGAGGCCCAGCCCGCCGCTCTTGCCGTGGCTGCCCGGAGCGTCCGAGTGCACGAACGAGTACCGCCCGTGACTCATCGACCGCAGCCGGACCGTCGCCGCGACCGCGACCTCCTCGAGCCTGGCCGCCAACACGTACGACCGCAGTGACATCCGGCGGGCGTTCTGTCCACGGCCGTTCACCACGTCCGTGAGCGCATCCAGCTCGGCGAACTCCTCCTCCGCCGGTGCGAGCTCACGCAGCACGGCGTCCAGTTCGGCCGCAAGCGTGTCGAGGTCGCGGACACGCCGCGTGTGCTCCTGCAGGGTCGCGGCGTCCTGCTCAGCCTGCTGTCGCGCCTGTTCGGCCGCCTGCCGAGCCGATTCCACGTCGACCACGCGATCCGGCTCGACGCCGAACAGTTCCGGTTCGGCCAGCACGGCGCGGGCCGTCGCCTCCGCCTGCTCGGCGTCCGCCAGCGACTGCTCCAGCTCTGCGATCCGCTCCTCGTCGCGGGCCGCCTGCCCGGCTTCGTCGACATCGGCGAAGCCGGCGGTGCGCGCGGCCTCCGCCGCTGCCGCCGCGTGCTCGTCGACACGCTCACGGGCCTCCCTCAGCTCGGTCCTGGCATCCGCCAGTCCGTCAAGGGCACCCGCCAGCTCCATCAGGTGCGCCCGCCGCGCAGCGACGTCGGCGAACTCGCCGGCCGCCTCCTCGAGCCGCCGCTGCCGCTGGTCGACCTGCTCGGCGAGGGCGCGCCGCTGTTCCTCGGCCGCGGCCGCCTCCCGCTCGGCCGACGTCCGCTGAGCGGTCAGGTCCTCGTGTTCCGCCTCTCCCGCACGGACGAGCTGCTCGAGCCGGTCCTTGTTGCCGGCCGCATCGGTCAGCGTCGTCAGCTCCGCGCGGACCTCTCCGAGTTCGGTGCGTATCTGCTCGGCGGTGCGGTCCTCCAGCCGTTCGACGACGGCCGCGAGGGCCGTGTCGGCCTCGTGCCGCGCGGTCGCCGCCCGACTCCTGCGCTGCTCCGCGGCCTGCTCGGCCTCGGTGGCCGCCCGTTCCTCCGCCTCTCCCACGCTGTCGGTGCCCATGGCCGGCGCAGGATGGTCCGCCGAGCCGCACACGGCACAGGGCTCGCCGTCTCGCAGCTGCCCGGCGAGTTCGCCTGCCATTCCGGCGAGTCGCCGCGCCCGCAGGTCGAGCAGCTCCTCGCGCGCCGTCTGATGCGCGTCGATCGCCGACTGTTCGGCCTCGCGGGCACGCGCGGCCTCCTGTTCCAGGGTCGGCACGCGCTCGGCCTCAGCCAGCGCACGTGCCAGTTCGGCTTCGCGCGTCCGGACCGGGTCGAGGCGCACCGCCGCCTGCGCCGCGGCGTCCAGCTCGGTGCGGAGCTGCCGCGTGCGTTCCGGCAGCCCTGCGAGCTTCTCACCCAGCGCCGCAGCCTGCGCCGTGGCGTGTTCGGCGGTCTCGACCAGCTGCTGCAATCGCTTGCGGTCGCGGCCCTGTTGCTCCGCCTCCTCGACGAGCCCGGCCAGCGCGCCCGCCTCCTCACGGACCTCGCCCGCGCGTGTGCGCAACTCCGGGACGTCCGGGTCGCCGGCTTCGAGCTCCGAACCCACACGACCGTCGCCGCGCCCGCAGGCTGCCAGCGTCTCCCGGGCCAGCTGGTCACGCTCACGCGCCCGGGCCAGCCGGGTGCGCTGCCGGTCCGCCTCCGCGGCGAGACCGGTCACGGCCGATGCCCGCCGCGCAGCCGTCAGCTCGGTCTTCCACTCGGCGCGCAGGTCCGCTTCCTTCGCCAGCTCAGCCAGGCTCTCGTGGGCACCGCGCACCCGGCGGACCCGCTCGGCCTCGACCCGACGTTCGTCGAGCACGTCCGCGGCCCGCTGCCGCGCCGTGGCCGACTCGTCGGCCACGGTTCTGGCCGCGGCGACGGCCTCGGCCGCCCTGCCACGCACGTCGGCCACCCAGTCGGCGGCACCGTCCTCGGGCGGCTCCTCCGTCGCGACCTGCCCGATCCGTGCCAACCACTCCCGCACCGACTGCCTGCGCTCGGCCAGTTCCCGCCGCTTGGTCTGGCGCCGTTCGCTGAACCACTTCTCGGCCTCGAAGAACCGCTGCGTGCCGAACAGCTTCTCCAGCAGCTCCTCACGGTCCTTCGTCTCGGCCCGCAGAAACCGCGCGAACTCGCCCTGCGGGAGCAGCACGACCTGGAAGAACTGGTCGGCGGTCATGCCGAGCAGCCGCTCCACGGTGCGCGCGACCTCGTCGATGCGTGTGACACCCTCCGGCGGTTGTCCGCTCGGCGGATCGTCGAGCCAGGTCAGCGACGCCTTCGCCTGCTGCTTCGTCGTGCCGTCACCGCGCAGCTTCGGCCGTTCGTACTCGGGGTTGCGCACGATCCGGAACCGGTGCCCCTGCACCGTCAGCTCGAGCGTCAACTCGGTCGGCGTGCCGCGTTCGGCCACGTCGCAGCGGAACCGCTTGGCCTCCGCCCGTGCACCGGGCACCTTGCCGAACAGCGCGAACGCCACGGCGTCCAGCAGCGTCGTCTTACCCGCGCCCGTGTCACCGTGCAGCAGGAACAACCCGTCGGCACCGAGCGTGTCGAAGTCCACCACCTCGCGGCCCGCGTACGGCCCGAACGCCGAGACCTCCAACCGGTGCAGCCTCATCGCGGCTCACCGTCCTGCCCCGGATCGTGCTTGCCCGCGGATTCCAGCGCCGCCACGAGCAGTGCCTCCTCACGGTCGTTGGGCGGTGCGTTGCGGCAGTCCTCGACGAAACTCCGCGCGATCTCGGTGTCCGACCTGCCACGGACGGCCTCCGCGTACCGCAACGTGGCCGTCTCCGCGCCCTCCGGCTCCCATTCCAGGTGCACCGCGTACGGGAACCGTTCCCGGAGCCTGCGCATCGCGTCGACGGGCCTGACCCGGTCGGTCAGCGTCGCCGAGACGAAACTCTCGACGTGCTCCGCGTGCTCGGGCTCGGCGAGCAGGTCGTCGAGCCGTCCGCGCATCGTCGCGAGCGGGCGCGGCACCGGCAGTTCCCGACGATGCACCTCGCCGACACCGTCGCCGTCCACATCGAACAGGAAGACCGATTTCCGTTGCGCCATCTCGGAGAACGAGTACGCGAGTGGACTTCCCGAGTAGCGGATGCGCTCCTCGAGCACCTGCGGCCCGTGCAGATGCCCCAGCGCGACGTAATCGACGCCCTCGAATACCGATCCGGGAACCTGCTCCACGCCGCCGACGGCGATCGGCCGTTCCGAATCACATCCCGCGGCGCCGGTGACGAACGCGTGCGCGAGCACGATCGACCGCGTGTCCGCAGACCTGCCGTCCAGGTCATCCCGCACCCGCCGCATGGCCTCGGTCAGTACCGCCGTGTGCCCCCTGCCGTCGATACCGAGCGCGTGCCGGGCGGTCTCCGGCTCGAGGTACGGGATCCCGTACACCGCGACCGGCGCGTCACCGCCCTCGAACACCACCGGCTCCGCGATACCGGCGACCGTCGTGCGCAGATGCAGCCCGCCCGCGGACGCGAACTCGGCGAACGCTCCGAGCCGGGCGGCGGAATCGTGGTTGCCCGACGTCAGCACCAACTCCGCCCCGGCCTCGCGGATCCGCCGCATACCCGCGGTCGCGACCCGCACGGCCTCGGCGGACGGCACGGCGCGGTCGTAGATGTCGCCCGCGACGAGGACCACGTCGATGGCCTCGTCGGCCACGAGGCCGGCGAGGTGCTCGAGGGTGGCGTCCTGCTCGGTGAGCAGGTCCGCGCCGTGGAAGGTTCGTCCCACGTGCCAGTCGGAGGTATGGAGCATTCGCACGCGATCAACGCTAGGTGCCCACTCCGACAGAACCCGGCACACCCACCCGGCGTGTCACTAGAACGTGTGTTCCCAATAGGCTCCGGGGTCCGGCCACCGGGTTTCTGTCGGGGTCGTGCGCCATGATGCGACCGGGCCCGGAACGTGACCGGAAACCGGCGACCGGCCCGCACACAGACTCGTCCGGGGCCGGCTCGCCCGGACGAGGATCGACGAACGAGGAGCGTGCCCTGTGGCTTCGACGGTGTTCGCGGCGGTCGCGACGGTGGCCGCCGCGCTGCTGGCGGGCGCGGTCGTCCTGCTGTGGCGGCTGTACCAGGACGGCATGCGCCGTGCCGACGACGCCGCGAGGCAGGTCGAGGCGGAACGGGCGAAGCTCGACCAGCAGCAGGCGGCGCTGCGCCGGTACGAGGTGGCGTTCGCCTCCATCAGCGGCCGGGGCGAACTCGGCGAGCACGTGCTGGTCGAGACCGCGCGTGCACTCGGCCTGCGCGAGGGCCTGCACTACACCTTGCAGACGGACCTCGCGGGCGGCGGCGCGGCGAAGCCGGACATGGTGCTGCGGGTCGGCGGTGACCGCACGGTGCCGGTCGACGCCAAGGCGAGCCTCGCGATCTGGGCCGAAGCGGTCGAGACCGACGACCCCGACGAGCGCATCGACGCCCTGCGCGTCCACGTGCGGAACCTGCGCTCCCGTGCGACCGAACTGGCGGGAAAGGGCTACCAGCGCTGGGCCGACGCGATCTACGGCACGGTCATGTTCGTGCCGTCGGACGCCGCGGTCGTCGCCGCGCTCGACACCGACCCCGAGCTGCTGCGGTGGATGCTCGACCGGCGCGTGTTCCTGTGCGGCCCGACCGGTTTCGCCGTCATCGCCTCGGCCGCCATGTTCGCCGCGACCGAACGCACCCTGCTGGACGACGTCGAACAGGTGCGGGCCTCCGCGGCGTCGGCGCACCGGGCGGCCGCGGGTGCCGTCGACGCGGTGAACCTGTCGAGCACGCATCTGCAGCGGTTCCTGTCCGCCCGCAAACGGGAGCTGGAAGCACTCGAGAACTTCCGCGGCACGGTCGCCCCGCTGACCGAGGCCGCTGCCAGCCCTGCTCCGGTGCCCTCCATCAGGAAGAGCGACGAGGCCACTGCGAACTGACCACGGCCGCGCCGACGACGGGGACATGACGGGAGGCTGTGACCGAACCGATACTCCGACGAATCGCCCGAGCCGCGCGTCACGGGTTCATGCCGTCTTCACACGACGCCCGGCGACTGTGGGGGACGTCACCGGACAGAAGGTCGTCCGACCACCCGGTGCAACGAACGTCGAGGATCCTTAACAGTCGTGGCCGATCTACCGGCTACGGTGTTGCCCTGTGACCGCCACACGAGATCGCCGCAGCGATCCTGACGCCGCGAACGAGGACGAGCCCGTCCCGTGGGACGAACGTCTCGCGTTCGGTGCCCGGCGCGGTCTGCCCTGGTGGGGAGCTGTGCTGCTCGCCCTGGTCACGGCGATCGCGGGTGCGGTACTGAGCATGCAGGTGAGCGACGGGCTCGGCCTGCCGTTCCAGTTGATCTACGTCGCGGGCGTGCTCGCCGCTGTCGCCGGGGTGCGCCGACGCAACCTGTTCGGGCCGATGGTCCAGCCACCGCTGGTCATGGCCGCCACCGTGCCATTGGTCGTGCTGACCGACACGTCGCTGCCGGAAAGCAACGACACCCTCGCCGATGTGCTGGCGATCAGCACGCCGCTGATCAACAACTTTCCGGTGATGGCGATCGCGACGGCACTGACGGTCGGCCTCGGGGTGCTGCGCATCTACCGCGAACGCGATCCCGACCGGCCGCTCAAGGACACGTCGAAGCGCAGCCGTGCCGACGACACCGGTGATAGCGGGCCCGCCCCGAAGGAGAAGCGACCGGCGAAGAGCAAGACCCCAGGCCCGGCCGACGCCACGGCAGCTGCCGAGGCCGCGGGCGTGGCCGGCGGCCGGGGTCCTGCCGACGATGCCGGCACGTCCGGGCGCCGTCGCACACCTCGCCCGCCAGAGGACCGGCCGGATGCCCAGGACGGACGCGGCGAACCGCCACGTAGGCCCCGTCCCGCCGACGGCGGCCGCGGCCCGCGTGGACCGGAGGACGCTCCCCCGCCGCGCAGGCCCAGGTCCGCCGAACCCGACCGTGGACCGCGCACGCCACCTCCGGACCGACGGCCCGCCCGGCCGCCACGAACGCCGCCCGACGCCGCGGAACGCAAACGGCGCATCGACGAATGGCCCGACGCGATCCCCGGCCCCAAGCGTCCGCAGCGGCCACCGCGGGGCGAGCGACCGGAGCCTCCACAGCGGCCCAAGCGTCCCCGTGGGTCCGAACCACCGCGTGGCGACCGGCCCGGCCGGGACCAGCCACGTCGGCGCCCCTGGGACGCCGAGGACTGATCCACGCGGTACCCGGGTCCACACCACCCGGCCGACAACGCGACGACCGGCCGCCGCAACAACTGGCGCCATGACAACCGGTGCCGCTACGAGCGGGGTCGCACCGACCGCAGTGGACGCCGTGACGACCGCAGTGGACACACATGAGGCCGCCCCTCCCCGCACCGGGGAGGGGCGGCCTCATCGCTGTTCGAAAGCCACTATTCGGAAACCGCCATTCGGAAGCCGCTGTCCGAAAGCCACCGTTCGAGCGCTGTTGTCCGCTGCCACCGGCCAGGGCTGTTCGTTCGGTGGCGGGCCCCTTCGGTGGCGGGCCCCGTCCGGCGGCAAGGCCTCGTCCTGCGGCAAGGCCTCGTCCTGCGGCAAGGCCTCGTCCTGCGGCAAGGCCTCGCGGCCGAAGGTCCGAGTCACGGCCGCACCCGGATCGTCCGCCGCCCGGCGTGCACCGGCGCGGTGCCGAGGCCGGCGGGGATCAGCGCACGCTGCTGCGCGTCTCCTTGTCCGAACGCAGCTCGCGGGGCAGCGCGAACGAGATCTTCTCGTTGGCCGTGGTGACCTCCTGCACGTCCTCCCAGCCGCGTCCGGCGAGGTCGTCCAGCAGCTCCATCACGAGCACGTCGGGCACGGAGGCACCGCTGGTCACCCCGACGGTCGTGACGCCCTCGAGCCACGCAGGGTCGACCTCACTGGCGTAGTCGATCAGGTGCGCGTCGCTCGCACCCGCCTGCAGCGCCACTTCGACGAGCCGCTGCGAGTTCGACGAGTTGCGCGAGCCCACCACCAGCACGAGGTCGCATTCGGCCGCCATCGCCTTGACCGCCACCTGGCGGTTCGACGTGGCGTAACAGATGTCGTCGCTCGGCGGGTCGGCGATCCCGGGGAAGCGTTCGCGGAGCTGGTCCACGCGCTGCATCGTCTCGTCGACGCTCAGCGTCGTCTGGGAGAGCCACACGACCTTCTCCGGGTCGCGCACCTGTACCTGCGCCACGTCCTCGGGGGTGTCGACGAGCTGGACGTTCTCGGGCGCCTCACCGGAGGTGCCTTCGACCTCCTCGTGGCCGTGGTGGCCGATCAGCATGATGTCGTAGTCGTCCCGGGCGAACCGGTTGACCTCCTTGTGCACCTTCGTCACGAGTGGGCACGTCGCGTCGATCGTGCGCAGGTTCCGCTTCTCGGCCTCGGCGTGCACCGCAGGCGAGACCCCGTGCGCCGAGAACACGACGAGCGCACCCTCGGGGACCTCGGTGGTCTCGTCGACGAAGATCACGCCCCGTTCCCGCAGCGTGTCCACGACATGGCGGTTGTGGACGATCTCCTTGCGGACGTAGACGGGCGGGCCGTACATCTCGAGCGCCTTCTCGACCGTGATCACTGCACGGTCGACACCGGCGCAGTACCCGCGCGGCTTCGCGAGCAGCACACGCTTGCCGTTCTGGTCGCCGCTGGGGCTGGCTGCACTCATGGCTCCCAGGGTACGGATCGCAGGGAAGGGCCGTCATCGCGCGAGCGATGTGGCGGTGCCCGCACCGCCACATCGCCGCGTGCGGTGCCGCGGCTGTGCGGTGCGGGCGGTGGCCCCGCGCGTGCGGACGGGTAACGGGGTGGGGCTGGGCACGCGGAGCCGCGTGCGGCAGTCTTGGCGCATGAAGCATTTCCCGTTCCCGGTGCGGGTCGCGGCCGGCCTCGCCGCTTCGACCGCCGACACGGTTCGTGACCTGCCGAAACACCTCACCGAGCTGCCGGTGACGGTCGCGAGCCAGGTGCTGCAGACCTCGATGCGGGTGCAGCAGCACGTCACCGAGCTCGCGATCAAGGGCGATGACGCGCTCGCGGCGTTCCGCGGAGTCGACGACGAACCCAACTGGGCGACGTTCGACGAGGACGACGACCCCGCGGCCGCGCAGGCCGAGGCGCAACCCGGGTCCGGAGCACAACACGGGTCCGAGGCCCAGCGCGGGGCCGAAGCACCTGGAGCGGCGGCCACGTTCGACGACCCGTGGGACGCCGAATCGCAGGCCCTCGGCGAGGCACACGAGGACGGGGAATTCGACAGCACCGACCCGCGGATCGCGGCACCGGTAACGGACGCAGCACCCACCGGCGGGACCACGACGGCCGGCGGTGCGGACGCGGCCACCGCTGCCGGTCCCACCGCTTCCGGCGCCCCTCTCGGCAGCAGCGTGGTCACGGGTTCGACGTCGGCGCCGTCGGCAACGGCGGGTCCCGCAGGAGTGGACGACTACGACGCTCTCAGCCTGCCCGAGCTGCGTTCCCGGCTGCGCTCGTTCTCCTCCGAGGAGCTGCAGCAGCTCCTCGACTACGAGCGCGACCACGAGAACCGGCCGTCGTTCACGGGCATGCTGACCCGCCGGATCGCCAACGTCAGGGCCGAGTCGGAGGCCGCGGCCGACAGCGCGGCCGAGGGCTCCTCCGACGGCGGAGCCGGTGACGGCACGGACGACGCCGCGACCGGCGAGACCACCACGTCGTGAGCACCGACGCGCGGGGTGCCCAGGACGGTGCCCAGAACGCAGGCGCGCAGCCGTCGACGGCCGAGAACCCGTGGCCGGTCCGCACGGTCGCGCGGAAGATCGCCGACTGGATCCACCGCCTCGGTTCGGTGTGGGTCGAAGGGCAGATCACGCAGATCTCGGCCCGCCCCGGCACCCAGACGGCGTTCCTGACGCTGCGCGATCCGGCCGCCGACGTGTCCATGTCGGTGACGTGCCAACAGCGGATGCTGCGTTCGATCGATCCGCCGCTGCGCGAGGGCGCGAGTGTGGTCGTGCATGCGCGGCCGTCGTTCTGGCTGGGCCGCGGCACGCTGAGTCTGCGGGCGAGCGAGATCCGCGCGGTGGGCATCGGCGAGCTGCTTGCGCGGATCGAGCGACTCCGCAAACTCCTCGCCGCGGAAGGCCTGTTCGCGCAGGAACGGAAGCGCCCGCTGCCGTTCCTGCCGCGCGGCATCGGCCTGATCACGGGCCGTGCCTCAGCGGCGGAACACGACGTGCTGGCCAACGCGCAGAACCGCTGGCCGGCCGTGAAGTTCCACGTCGTCAACACGGCGGTGCAGGGGGCGAAGGCCGTGCCGCAGGTCGTGCAGGCCCTGTCGGACCTCGACGCCAACCCCGAGGTCGACGTCATCGTGATCGCCCGCGGCGGCGGCAGCGTCGAGGACCTGTTGCCGTTCTCGGACGAGACGCTGTGCCGGGCGGTCGCCGCGGCGGGCACGCCCGTCGTCAGCGCCATCGGCCACGAGCCGGACTCGCCGCTGCTGGACAACGTGGCGGACGTGCGCTGCTCGACGCCGACGGGCGCGGCGAAGACGATCGTGCCCGACGTCGGGGAGGAGACCGCGCGGGTGCACCAGCTGCGCGACCGCGCTCGCCGGGCGCTGCACGGCTGGGTCGACGGCCAGCGCAGGCAGCTCGACCAGCTGCGCAGCCGTCCCTGTCTGGCCGATCCGCTCGGTCCGGTCGAGCGCAGGGAGGCCGACGCCGCCATGCACGTCGAACGCGCCCGCCGGGCGGTGATGACCACGCTGACACACGAGCAGAGCGCCCTGACCGCCGCGCGGGCCCGGCTGACCGCGCTCGGCCCGTCGGCGACGCTCGAACGCGGGTACGCCGTGGTGCAGTACGTCGACCCCGACGGGCAGCTGAAGGTGCTGCGGTCGGTCGACGAGGTCACCGAGGGCACCGAACTGCGGGTGCGGGTCACCGACGGCGCGATCTCGGCGACCACGCGATAGTGTGCGCCCGGACCCGGCCCCACGCGGGCACGGTGTCCAGCAGGCACGCATCCGAGACGTGAGGCGAACCGCGACGTGAGCGAATCCGGTGGCGACACCCCCGACAGCGCCCCCGACGACCTGTCCGGCCTGGACTACGAAGAGGCCCGTGACCAGTTGGTCGAGGTGGTGCGTGAGCTCGAGGCGGGCGGGTTGTCCCTCGAACAGTCGCTGGCGTTGTGGGAACGCGGCGAGAAGCTGGCGCGCCTGTGCGAAACCCATCTCGCCGGCGCCCGCGAGCGGATCGAAGCCGCGCTGGCTACGGTTGAGGACGATTCCGACGCGGGCGACGCCGCGGGTGGCTCGGGCGGTGGCTCACCGGAGTGACACCCACCGTGACGTCCGCGACAACTCCATGAACGCAGGCTCGCGCAGACTGTAAGCAGTGTCCGCGCCGATCTTCGTCGAGCGCGTAATCACGCGACACCCACCTCGGGAGGCAGCATGACCAACAGCACGCCGAGACGGGGCGAGACGCCCGATCGCAACCTCGCCATGGAGCTCGTCCGGGTCACCGAGGCTGCGGCGATGGCGGCGGGCCGCTGGGTCGGCAAGGGCGACAAGAACGGTGGGGACGGCGCGGCGGTCGACGCCATGCGCCAGCTCATCGGCACCGTGTCGATGTCCGGCGTGGTCGTGATCGGTGAGGGCGAGAAGGACGAGGCGCCCATGCTGTTCAACGGCGAGGAGGTCGGCAACGGCGACGGCCCGCAGTGTGACGTCGCGGTGGATCCGATCGACGGCACGACGCTGATGAGCAAGGGCATGCCGAACGCGCTGGCCGTGCTCGCGGTGGCCGAGCGGGGAGCGATGTTCGACCCGTCGGCGGTGTTCTACATGGAGAAGATGGCCGTCGGCCCGGAGGCCGCGGGGGTCGTCGACCTCTCCGCGCCGATCGCGGAGAACATCCGGCGCGTGGCGAAGGCCAAGCAGAGCAGCGTTTCGGACGTCACGGTGTGCATCCTCGACCGGCCCCGGCACGAGTCGATCGTCAAGGAGGTCCGCGAGGCGGGCGCCCGCATCCGCTTCATCAGTGACGGTGACGTCGCGGGCGCGATCGCGGCGGCACGGTCGACCACGGGTGTCGACATGTTGCTCGGCATCGGCGGTACCCCGGAGGGCATCATCGCCGCCGCCGCGCTCAAGTGCCTCGGCGGCGAGCTGCAGGGCAGGCTGTGGCCGCAGGACGAGACCGAGCGGCAGCAGGCCGTCGATGCGGGCCACGACCTGGACCGGGTGCTGACCACCGACGACCTGGTGCGCGGCGACAACGTGTTCTTCTGCGCGACCGGCATCACCGACGGCGACCTGCTGCGCGGCGTGCACTACCGCGCGGGCGGCGCGACGACCGAGTCGATCGTGATGCGGTCGAAGTCCGGCACCGTGCGGCTGATCGACGGCTACCACCGGTTGAACAAGCTGCGTACGTTCTCGACGGTCGACTTCGACGGCGCCCCGGACGCCGACGGTGACACCACCGTCCCGCCGCTCCCCTGATGCGGGGCCGGCTCTCCCGCTGCGCGGCCGCCGCCGCGGCGGCCGCTGCCTGCCTGGCCGGTGTCGTGGCGCCCACGGCGTCGGCCGCGGTTGCCGAAGCCGCACCGGACCGGCAGGCGGCGCCGGCACCGGCGTCCGTGCAGCCCGACCTGGTGGGTGGTGCGCCCGCCGACCGGACGTATCCGTTCATGGCGTCACTGCAGGAGCAGGGCGAGCACGGCTGCGGTGCGGCGCTGGTGCGGCCCACGTGGCTGGTCACCGCCGCACACTGCGTCCAGGGACCGACCGGTCAGGGCGGCGCGGATCAGGATTCGGGGCCGTTGACGGCGCGTATCGGCAGTAATGACCGGACCGCGGGCGGCGAGCTCGCCGAAGCCGCGGAGGTCGTCGTCCACCCGTCGTTCGAGTACCCGGGGTCGACGGGCGACATCGCACTGATCCGGCTGAGCGAGCCCGTGTCGGCCCAGCCCATCGACATCGCCGCGCCCGACGGCGACACGCCTCCCGGCGAGGCCACGTCGACCGATCCGGGCACGCCGACCAGGCTGCTCGGCTGGGGCCAGACCTGCCCCGAGAACGGGTGCGGCGACGCTCCGGTGAAGCTGCAGCAGGTCGACACGCAGATCGTCGACGGCGAGCGGTGTGCCGCCGGATTCGACCCGGCGTCCGAGGTGTGCACGGGCAACCCGGACGGCGCAGGTGCCTGTTACGGCGACTCGGGCGGGCCACAGGTGGTGCGTTCGGGCGAGCGGTGGCGGCTGGTGGGCGTGTCGAGCCGCGCGGGTAACAACGATCCGGTCTGCGGCAGCGGCCCGTCGATCTACACGTCGGCTCCGGCGTACACGGGGTGGATCGAGGAGACGACCGCAGGCTGAGCGGTCAGCCGCTGGAGTGGCCAGGGAAGAGGTGGGCGGACGGGTCGAGTTCGACGGCGATGTTGTTGATCGCGGTGGCCGCCTCGCCGAAACCCGTCGCGATGAGCTTGACCTTGCCCGGATAGGCGGCGACGTCGCCCGCGGCGTAGATCCTCGGGCGCGCCGTCGTCATGGTCGAGTCCACGCTGATCGCACGCTGGTGGATCTCCAGTCCCCAGTCCTCGATCGGCCCGAGATCGGCGGTGAAGCCGAGAGCCGCGACGACCGTCTGGGCGGGCAGCACTTCCGGCCGGATCTCCTTGGTGTCCGGGTCCTTGATCTCGAGTGACACCTCGGCGAGCACACCGTCGGCACCGGCGCGCAGTTCGACGACCTCGGCGTCGGTGATGATCCTGATCCCGGCCTCGCGCGCCTCCCGGATGATCGACTCCGCCGCGCGGAACTTGGCTCTGCGGTGCACGAGCGTCACACTGCGGGCGACCGGGTGCAACGCCAGCACCCAGTCGAACGCCGAGTCACCGCCGCCGACGACCACGACGTCCTTTCCCGCGTGTTCGTCGAGCGCGGGGACGAAGTGCACCATGCCGTTGCCGAGCCAGCCGTCGCCCGCAGGCAGCGGGCGTGGGGTGAACTCGCCGATGCCCGCCGTGATGAGCACGGCCCTGGCACGCACGGTTTCCGCACCCGCCTCGCCGTCGAGGGTCATCGTCAGCCGCTGACCGTCGTCGTCGAGGGCGTGCGCCTTGCGGCCGAGCAGATACCGCGGATCCCACTGGTTCGCCTGCTCGACGAGGCCTTTCACGAGGTCACGCCCGCGGACCCCGGGGAACCCGGCCACGTCGTAGATCATCTTCTCCGGGTACATGGCCGTGACCTGGCCGCCGGCTTCGGGCAGGGAGTCGACGATCGCCGCGGACAGTCCGCGGAACCCCGCGTAGTAGGCCGCGAACAGCCCGGTCGGGCCCGCACCGACGATCAGCACGTCGACATCGGTGGTCTCCGTCGGTTCCGGGGAGTTGGTCGGTTCGGGGTTCTCCGTCGGTTCGGCCATGGGGCGCACCGCCCTTTCCGCCGTTGATGGCTGAAGCGCTCCCTTGATCGTAATAGCGTGACACCGGTGTTGTGATCGCCGCTACATTCCTCGCGACACCCGCGGGCCCGACTCCCGTGCGCCACCGCCGACACACCGCCTGTCACGTCCCCGTCCCGGCGACGTGCCCGACGACACCGGGCACGTCCGGCCGCTGTGGGAGCAGACTGGGGACATGGCAGAGCAGGAATTCCGGATCGAACACGACACGATGGGCGAGGTCAGGGTCCCGGCCGAGGCCCTGTACCGCGCACAGACGCAGCGGGCGGTGGAGAACTTCCCGATCTCCGGCGGAACGCTGGAACGCGCGCAGATCAGGGCGCTGGGGCTCCTCAAAGCGGCGTGCGCCCGGGTGAACGCCCGCCTCGGGGTGCTGGACGCCGAGACGGCGGCGGCCATCGCGAGCGCGGCAGACGAGGTCGCCGAGGGCCGGCACGACGACCACTTCCCCATCGACGTGTTCCAGACCGGTTCGGGCACGTCGTCGAACATGAACGCCAACGAGGTCATCGCCACGCTCGCCTCGCGCGCCCTCGGTCGCGACGTGCACCCGAACGACGACGTCAACGCCTCGCAGTCGTCGAACGACACGTTCCCGACCACCATTCACGTCGCCGCGACCGAGGCAGTGCTCACCGACGTCGTCCCGGCGCTGGAACACCTGGCCACGACGATCGAGCAGCGCGCGGCCGAGTGGTCCGACGTCGTGAAGTCGGGGCGCACCCACCTGATGGACGCCGTGCCGATCACGCTCGGCCAGGAAGCCGGGGCGTGGGCCTCGCAGGTCCGGTTCGGAATCGAGCGCCTGCGCAGTGGTCTGCCGCGGCTGGGCGAACTGCCCATCGGCGGCACCGCTGTCGGCTCGGGGCTCAACGCTCCCTCCGGGTTCGGCTCGGCCGTCGCCGACGAACTCGCCAAGGTGACCGACCTGCCGCTCGTCGAGGCGCGCGATCATTTCGAGGCACAAGCCTCGCAGGACGGCGTGGTCGAGACCTCCGGGCAGCTGCGGACCGTTGCCGTGTCGCTGAACAAGATCGCCAACGACCTCCGCTGGCTCGGCTCCGGGCCGCGCACGGGCCTGTCCGAGCTGGCGCTGCCGGATCTGCAGCCGGGATCGTCGATCATGCCCGGCAAGGTCAACCCGGTCATCCCGGAGGCGACCCTGCAGGTGGTGGCGCAGGTGATCGGCAACGATGCGGCCGTCTCCTTCGCCGGCTCGCAGGGGAACTTCCAGCTGAACGTGAACCTGCCGGTGATCGCGCGCAACGTGCTGGAGTCCGCGCGACTGCTGTCGGCCGTGGCGCGGCTGCTGGCCGACAAGGTCTTCGCGGGCCTGACCGTCAACACCGAGCGCACGCAGGCATACGCCGAGGGGTCGCCGTCGATCGTGACGCCGCTGAACGCCTACATCGGCTACGAGGAGGCGGCCGCCGTGGCCAAGCAGGCCCTCAAGGAACTGAAGACGATCCGTGAGGTCGTGATCGAACGCGGCTACATCGAGCAGGGTAAGCTCACCGAGACCCAGCTCGACGAGGCCCTCGACGTGCTCGGCATGGCACGCGGCGGGAAGTGATGCCCGGGGTGGGGCCGCCCGGTCGAGGCGGCCTCACCTCTGCGTCAGCGGCGGAGCCGTCGCCAGGTTCCCGCGGCCAGCGGCAGGAAGACCGCCGTCAGCAGGACGGGCCAGATCACGGCCGGCCACGGCGCGGCGCTGCCGACCCACGAACTTCCCGCGCCGGGAGCGCCGAGCAGGTCACGCACCGCGGCGACGGTGCCGGTGAGCGGGTTGACCTCGGCGACCACGCCGAGCCAGCGCGGCATCGTGGCGGTGTCGACGAACACGCCGGACAGCATCAGCAGCGGCCACACGGCGACCTGCACCGCACTCACGGCCTCCTGACTGCGCACCCGCAGGCCGACGAACATGCCGATCCACAGCATCGCCAGCCGCAGCAACACCAGCAGTCCCACCACGGCGGCCCACGCGGGAAGGCCGGCTTCGGGACGCCAGCCGAACAGCAGCCCGGCGACGACGACCACGGCCAGTCCGACCATGGAGTTCAGCAGATCGGCCGCGCACCGCCCGGTGAGCACGGCCGCGCCGGACACCGGCAGCGAGCGGAACCGCTCGGTCACACCGCGGGACGCGTCGAGCGACACGGCCGTCATCGTGGAATCCAGTCCGAAGAACATCGTCACGGCGAGCATTCCCGGCATCACGAAGTCCACATAGGACCCGCCGGTCGACTGGCCGAGCGCCCCGCCGAGCAGTCCGACGAACATCGCCAGCACGAGTACCGGGAACAGCCAGCCGAACACGATGACGCCGGGTCGGTTACGCCAGTGCTGCAGCTCCCGCAGGCTCATCGTCGCGACGTCGGCGAGTCCTTGGCGCAACCCATCCCCTGTCGGGGACGCCGTCGAGGTCGTCGTCATGCGAGCACCTTCCCTTCCGCGCCGGAACCGGTCAGTTCGAGGAACGCGTCGTCGAGCGTGGGTGTGCGGATCGCGACGTCGGCGAGGTCGATCCCGGCGTCCCGTACGGCGCCGACGACGTCCGCCAGCGCACGGCCGCGGTCGGTGACCGGCACGCTCACCCTTCCGTCGACGACGTGGGCCTCACCGCTCGCGAACGGGCGCACGAGGACGGCGACCCGGTCGGCATCGGCGTGCACGGCCGGGGCCAGTTCGAGCCGGTCGTCTCCGACGCGGGCCTTCAGCACAGCCGGCGTGCCCTCGGCGACCACCCTGCCGTTGGCGACGAGAGAGATGTGGTCGGCGAGCCGGTCGGCCTCCTCCAGATACTGGGTGGTGAGCAGCACCGTCGTGCCACGGGACGAGAGGTGCCGTACCGCGTCCCACACGTCCCGCCTGGCGGCCGGGTCGAGTCCGGTGGTGGGCTCGTCGACGAACAGCACCTCCGGTGCCACGAGCAGGGCAGCCGCGAGGTCGAGTTTGCGGCGCATCCCGCCCGAGTAGGCAGCCAGCCGTTTGCCCGCGGCATCGGCCAGTCCGAACCGCTCCAACAGCTCGTCGGCCCTGCGGGCTGCTCCGGCTCCCGACAACCGGCCGAGCTTGCCGAACATGACGAGGTTCTGCCTTCCGGTGAGATCCTCGTCGACGGCGGAGTACTGGCCGACCAGACCGATCCGGGCCCGCACGGCACGGCCGTCGGTACGCACGTCGTGCCCGGCCACGCGCATGCTTCCCGAGTCGTGCTCCAGCAGCGTCGTCATGATCCGGATCGCGGTGGTCTTACCCGCGCCGTTGTGGCCCAGCAGTCCGTGCACGGTTCCGCGGTCGACCGTGAGGTCGAGGCCGTCGAGTGCAGGTGCCGCGGCACCGGGATACGCCTTGCGCACACCGACCGCCTCGACGGCGGGTGTACGCGCATGTTCCGACATCTACCCCTCCAGATTTTCGTACGGCTTACCGTACAGCGTACGTCACACCGTACGGTAGGTTGCCGACGAAAGGCAAACGCCAGCCGGAAGGAACCCGACGTGGCCAGAGGAACGCCGGTCGCCGACCTGACGCGCAGCATCTATCTGCTGTGGGGACACCACCCGAAACCCGGCCGCTCGGGGCTCACCGTCCCCGCGATCGTGGAGGCGGGCACCGAGCTCGCCGACGCCCACGGACTGGCCGCGGTGTCGATGCGCAAGGTCGCCGAGCATCTGGGCGTGGGCGCG
The DNA here is from genome assembly GCF_024648885.1 of Prauserella salsuginis. Lineage (GTDB taxonomy): Bacteria > Actinomycetota > Actinomycetes > Mycobacteriales > Pseudonocardiaceae > Prauserella > Prauserella salsuginis. Next base: position 100,397 of record NZ_JANBBF010000014.1, read on the forward strand.
ATGTCGCTGTACGGCTACGTCCCCGGCAAGGAGGACCTCACCGCGCTGATGACGGACGCGGCCTACGGCGAGCTGTACGACGACGTCACGGCGCCCACCGAGGCGGGGAACTGGCGCGAGGCGATGCGGTTCGTCGCACGCCGCAACTGGGAGCTGTACGAGCGGCACCCGTGGCTGCTCGAGGTGCGCTCACCCCGGCCGGACCTCGGCCCCGGCGTCGTCGGCAAATACGAGGCCGAACTGCGCCCGCTCGACGGAATCGGACTGTCCGACGTGGAAATGGACAGCGTGCTGGCGCTGATCCTCGGACACGTCGCGGATTCGGCCCGCACGCACGCACAGCACGTGCGGGAGAACACCGGCATGACCGATGTCGAGTGGTGGGACACCGTCTCGCCCGTGCTGGATCAGGTGATGCGGGGCGAGAACCTCCCCGTGTCCGGCCGCGTCGGCGCGACGGTCGGCACGGAGTTCCAGGCCGCCACGGACCCGGAGCACAACTTCACCTTCGGCCTCGAAGTCATCCTCGACGGCGTGCAGGCACGCCTCGACTGACACCGAGGCGTCTCACAGGGCGGCGTCGAGCAGCTGCCGTGCCGCGTCCCTGGCGCCGGCCACCGCCCCGGCGACGACGTCCAGCGAAGCCGCCACCGCGGCACCTTCGAACAGCATGAACAGGGACGCCGCGAGCTTGCGCGGGTTGCGCGCGCCCGTGTCACGCACGAGCTGCCGCAGATAGTCCAGCACCCACTGTTTCTCGTCGGCGATCGCCGGGCGCGCGGGATGATCCGGATCGGGCAGCTCGGCCAGCGCGTTGACGAACGCGCAGCCACGCGGATTCTCCGCGGCCATCCACGATTCCAGGGCATCGAACATCAGCAACACTCGCCGCCGGGGACCGAACCTGCCGGGTTGTTCGACGATCGCGGTCACGTGGTCGCGCCACCGAGCGTCCCTGCGTTCGAGATAGAGCCGGACGATGGCGTCCTTCGAGCCGAACCTGTCGTAGAGCGTCTTCTTCGTGACCCCGGCCTCGGCGGCGATCATGTCCACGCCGACCGCGTGGATCCCCTTGTCGTAGAACAGTTGCTCCACGACCTCGAGCACCCGCTCGGCCGCGGGTGTCATCGCCTGCTGCTCGGTCATATCTGAATCCTATGCGGCCGCGCGGAGCGCGCCCGGTTGGGCGGTGGTGGGAGACGCGTGGGCGTACACCACCGTACACCGCGACGGCCTCCTTGACGGTAAACAGATCGGTATAGTACGACTAGGTATACCGGTCAGTTTACTCGCGTCGGCCAATCCCGAGGAGGATTCGTGGGAACGTCACGTACCGACACCGGACTCGCGGTGGGTTTCGTACTGCTCTGGAGTTCCGGTTTCATCGGCGCGACGATGGGCACCGCCCTCGCGAGCAGCGCGACGCTGCTGGCGTGGCGGTTCGCCGCGGTGACCGCACTGCTGGGCCTGTGGTGGCTGGTATTTCGCCGTCGGCGTATCCCACTGCGCGACCTCGGCGTGCACGCACTGCTCGGCCTTCTCACCCAGGTCGGCTACCTGTCGGGTGTCGTGTGGTCGGCCGAGTTGGGCGTGCCCGCCGGCACCTCGGCCCTGATCGCGGCGCTGCAGCCGATCGTCGCGGCGGCACTGTCGGGCCCACTGCTCGGCGAACACACCTCCGCGACGCAGTGGCTCGGCCTCGTTCTCGGACTCGGCGGCGTCGCGCTCGTCGTGTCGGGCGACCTCGCGGGCAGCGCTCCGGCCCTCGCGTACACGCTGCCGCTGCTGGCGATGCTCAGTCTCGTGGCAGGCACGTTCGCTCAGCGCAGGCTCCCCTCCCGCCTCTCGCTGCCCGAATCGCTGCTGATCCAGGCCGCGCTGTCGGCCGTGGTGTTCCTGTCCGTCGCCGGCTTCACGGGCGAGACGGCACCGCCGATGTCGGGCGAGTTCTGGTTCGCGATCGCCTGGCTGGTGGTGCTGTCGACGTTCGGCGGCTACGGGTTCTACTGGGCCGTCGCACGGCGTGGGTCGGTCCGCCGCGTGTCCACGCTGCTGTACCTGACCCCGCCGACGACGATGCTCGCCGCGCTGCTGATGTTCGGCGAGCCGGTGACGGTCCAGGGCCTGGCGGGTCTCGTGGTCTGCTTCGGTGCCGTACTGCTCGCGCTGCGCTCACCACGCGAAATGTCGGCCCCGCGCGCGACGATGGAGCCATGCACCGAGACTCCGTGCACCACGAAACCCGGCCCGCCGACTCCTTGCGCCTCGACGACGTCGTCCGCGCCTCCGGCGAGCTGGCCGCCACGCGATCACGCAAGACCAAGGCCGCGGTCCTTGCGGACGTCCTTGGCCGCGCAGCGACGGGCGAGCTCGCGCCCACGGTCGCGTTCCTGACCGGCACACCCACGCAGGGCCGCATCGGCGTGGGGTGGCGAACTGTGCGTGACCTGCTGGGACGGCCCGCGGATACGGCCACCCTGAGCGTCACCGACGTCGACGCGGTCCTCGGCGAGGTGGCCGCCACGACTGGCAGCGGATCAGCCTCCCGTCGCTCCGAGCTGCTCTCGGACCTGCTGAGCCGGGCCACCGCCGGCGAGCAGGACTTTCTGCTGCGCCTGCTCACCGGCGAGCTCCGACAGGGCGCACTGGAGGGCGTGATGATCGAAGCCATCGCGTCGGCCACCGACGTCCCCGCTGATCTGGTTCGCCGCGCGGTGATGTTCTCCGGTGACCTGGCCACGACCGCAGCGGCGGCGGCCGCAGGCGGGCAGGAGGCGTTACTGGCCTTCGGCCTCGAACTCGGACGACCGGTTCGACCCATGCTCGCCTCCCCCGCCGATTCGCTGGACCAGGCCGTCGACGGCATCGCCGAACCGATCGTCGAATACAAGATGGACGGCGCGCGCATCCAGGTACATCGCGACGGCGACGAGGTGCACGTCTACACCCGCACGCTGCGCGAGATCACGCGGCATGCGGCCGAACTCGCCGATCTCGTACGCGGTCTGCCCTGCACGTCGGTGGTTCTCGACGGGGAGACGCTCGCGCTGACCGACGACGGCAGGCCGCGGCCGTTCCAGGAGACGATGGCGCGCTTCGGCAGCACGCGGGAGGAGCAGGTCAGGGCGTTGCTGCTGCGACCGTACTTCTTCGACTGCCTGCACCTCGACGGCACCGACCTGCTCGACGTGCCGCTCCGCAGCAGGCGGGAGGCACTTCACCAGGTCGCGGGCGAGCACGTGGTCCCCGGCGAGATGGCACCGGCCGACGCCGCGGCACTGCTGGAATCGTCGCTCGACGCGGGACACGAGGGCGTCATGGTGAAGGACCCGGACACCCCGTACGCCGCAGGCAGGCGAGGGCGTGCGTGGCTGAAGGTGAAACCGTCGCACACGCTCGACCTCGTCGTCCTCGCCGCAGAATGGGGCCACGGCAGACGAACCGGTTATCTGTCCAATCTGCACCTCGGCGCGCGTGACCCGGAAGGCGGCGAACCGATCATGGTCGGCAAGACGTTCAAGGGGCTGACCGACGAGCTCCTGGCGTGGCAGACCCGCCGTTTCCCCGAACTGGAGCGAGGCAGCGACGACTGGACGGTCCACTTGCGACCCGAGCTGGTCGTGGAGATCGAATTGGACGGGGCGCAGACGAGCACCCGCTACCCCGGCGGCGTCGCACTGCGGTTCGCGAGGGTGGTGCGCTACCGGCCGGACAAGGACCCCGCCGAGGCCGACACCATCGAGGACGTGCGCGCCATGCTGCGCGGCTGATCACCACCGCCGTCGACGGAGCCCCGGCGAAACTCACTCGCACGGCGCGGCCGGTGCCCGCTACCGTCCCGCCATGACCTCGGCAGCGTTTGTCCCTGACGGCTTCGAACCTCCCACACCGCTCGTCACGGACTCGTTCCGCCTCGAACCACTGGGGCCGCAACACAACGAAGCCGACCACGCAGCGTGGACCTCCAGTATCGACCACATCCGGGCGACGCCGGGCTACCCGGACGGCGACTGGCCACCGCTCGAGGGGATGTCGCTCGAAGCCAACCACGAGGACCTGGTGCGGCACGCCGCCGACTTCACGAACCGCGTCGGGTTCACCTACACCGTCCTCGAGCCGGCAGGTGATGACGTCATCGGCTGCGTCTACCTGTATCCCACGTCCGTCCCGGACCGCGACGTCACCGTCCAGTCGTGGGTGCGGGCGGACAGGGCCGAGCTCGACGACCGGCTGGCCGAGGCGGTCGCCACCTGGCTCGCCGCCGAGTGGCCGTGGCAGCGCGTGGACCGCTGCGGCCGCTGAGCACGGTCGCCTGCCCCCGCCCGGCGTGCGCAGCGGCTCGTCGTCCCGCGAGTGTTCTCGACGGCAACGTCAGAGCTGGACACCGCGGGTGAGCGCGCCGTCCACGACGAGGTTGGTGCCGGTGATGTAGCTCGCCGCGGGGCTGGCCAGGAACGCCACGGCCTTCGCGACCTCGTCCGGGGTGCCCATGCGGCCCGTGGGATTCAGCGACAGGGCGTACTCGAAGAGCTCGGGATTGTTCTCCTCGTTGCTCGCCCAGATCCCGCCCGGGAAGTACGTGTTGCCCGGGGAGACGCTGTTGGCCCGAATCGGTTTGTCCGCGAGCTGGTGGGCCAGCCCTTGGGTGTAGTGCACGATCGCCGCCTTGAACGTGCCGTAGGGACCTGCGGCGAAGTCCACCTCACGCCCGGACACGCTCGAGATCGTGACGATCGAGCCCGCACTGCTGCGTTCCAGGTACGGCATCGCGGCGTTCACCGTGCGGACCGTGTGCATCATGTCGACCTGGAAACTGGTGTTCCAGTTCTCCTCCGAGTCCGGGATCGCGAGCGCGCTGACGTTCGCCACGACGATGTCCACCCCGCCGAGCTCCTCCGCACTGGACTCGACCCACCTGCCGATGCTGTCGGCGTCGGCGACGTCCACGACGCTGCCCGTCGCGGTGTACCCGCTGCCCTGCAGATCCGCGACCGTCGCTTCCACATCGGACTTCGTGCGCGCACACAGCGAGACAGCCGCTCCTTCGCCGGCGAGCGCGCGGACGGTCGCGGCACCGATTCCCTTGGTGCCGCCGGTGACGAGCGCCTTCAGTCCGTCGAGTCCCAGGTCCATGGGTCGTCCTCCATATCGTCGCGGTATCCGGGCCTCACAGGTTCGCTGCACGCTCCCGCAGGCTGCGGTGCATGGCTTCGTAAGGGGCGGCGGTGGGCAGCAGGCTCTTGGCGAGCTTCGTGGCCGCGCTGTAGTTGGCGTCGCACACGTTCGCCAGCGGCGACTCGCTGATCTGGGTGACCAGCTGATAGCCGTCCATGGCGTCGAGGCCGTACAACTCGCCGAGCCAGCGGATCATGTCGACCTGGCTCGCGCGCCACGCGTCCTCGAGCGGCCTGCTCGAACCGATCACGGTGAGATACTCGTCTGATTCGATCCGGGGCCACGCCGGGCCGCCACCCTTGATCAGGTCCACCAGCAGCGTCACGTGCATGGCACCTTCCACCGCCGTGCCACAGGATTCGCCCTCGCCCTGCCGGTAGTGGCCGTCTCCGACGGAGAACAACCCGCCGTCCACATTGACTCCGAGATAGCACGTCACGCCCGGCTTCATCTCCGGCGTATCCATGTTGCCGCCGAAGACGTCCGGCACCAGCGACGAGCGAGCCTCCCCCGCGGCGGGTGCCACACCGACGGTGCCGAGCATCGGGGCAAACGGCAGTTCCAGCGTCAGGTCCGTGGACTGGGCGGCGAACTCCACGGTGCCGCGGTCGCTGTTCACCTCGTAGATCCACGTCTTCTCGGGTAGTGGTTCCTGCAGCAACGCCGTGCGATCCGTGCCGGTCAGTCCGCCGAACAGCGGGATGGTCGTGGACGCGCCCCAGCCTCTCGCCGGCGTCAGGTCCACGATGTGCAGTGCCAACGTGTCCCCCGGCTCGGCTCCCTCCACGTGGAACGGTCCCGTCTGCGGGTTCACGTACGGCATGTTCAGCGAGGCGCTGGGAAGGTCCGTGACGTCGCGCAGCCGACCGCAGAAGGCGTCGTCGGTCCACAGGCGCAGCAGCGTTCCCGGTTCGATCCGGTGCGTCGGCGGCACGCCGCCGAACGTCCAGGCGTACTGCTCCGGCTCCGGCGTGAAGTCGACGACGTCCACAGGACCTCCTTCGATCGAGCCGCCCCGTCCCGGCGCGTGCCGTACGCCCCTTCCTAACGCACGACACCCGCCGAGGCCAGCCACAGCGCGAGCCCCGGCGGGCGAGCGGCCGGGTGGACGGCCCCGAAGGCCCACCGGATCGGTCTCATCCCGGGGTTCGCGCCGACGCACTCCGGGACAGCGCCAGCACGACGGCCGCCCCGACGAGGGAGAGCGTTCCGGTCAGTACGGCCACGTGGTTCCAGCCCGACAGCTGGGCGGCGAGGTCACCGGCGGGAGCGGCGGCGAGCACACCGACGACGGTGACTCCGATAGACGCACCGACGTAACGGGTGGTGTTGTTCATCCCGACCCCGACGGCGGCGCGTTCGGGCGGAACCGTGGCGGTCGCCTGCCGCCCCAGACCGGCGTTGAGGACACCGGTGGCCACGCCGGCGACGAGCAGACCGGGAACCAGACGCGCACCGGTCGAGCCCACCTCCAGCCCGGTGAGTAGCAGCAGGCCGACACCCGTGACCCCGAGACCGATCGCCAGCTGCGCCGTTCCGCCCAGCCACGCGGCCAACCCGCGGCTGAGCACCGCGGAGACAGCGCTCGTGCCGGACCAGAGCACGAGCAGGGCGCTGGCCTCGAAAGTCGTCATCCCCATGCTGGTCACGAGGAACGTGCAGGCGAACGACAGCAGGGCGATCACACCGGCACCGGTGGCGGTCGCCGCGACCGTCGCGGCCACGAAGTCGCCTCGGCGAAAGAGACCGAAGTCCACCATGGGTGACCGGCCGCGGAACTGGCTGATCGTGAAGGCCACCAATGTGACCACCGCACCACCGCCGCAGATCAGGGCCGGGGCGAGACCGCCCTGGCGCGTTTCGACCAACGCGACCAGCCCGAGTCCGAGCCCGCCGGTCAGCAACGCGGCGCCGAGCAGGTCCAGCCGTCTGCCCGCGATCACCGCGGTCTCGGAGAAGCACCACCGGGCGGCGACGGCGATGCCCGCCCCGGACACGGCGAGCAGCCAGTAGGGCACGTGCCACAGCTCGACGAGGTCGAACAGGCCGGTCAGCAACGGGCCGAGCGCGATGCCCAGCCCCATGCTGGCGCCCCACCAACTGGCGGCGGTCGATCGGGCCGCGGCGTCCCCCGTCACCGCGGCCACGAGCCCGAGTCCGGTCGCGATCAGCCCGGCCGCGCCGACGCCTTCGACGACTCGCCCCACGACGAACTGCGTCGCCGTGGTCGCAGTGGCGCAGACCACCGAACCTGCCGCGAAGATCCAGGCACCGAGTGTGAAGACCCTGCGACGGCCGGACTGGTCGGCAAGCGCGCCTGCCGTCAGCAGACTCAACGCCAGACCGGTGCTCATCGAGCTCAGGATCCACAGGGTCGCCCCGGACGGGGCGGCCACCGCGGCGGTGACCGTCGCCGCGTTCCCCAGTGGGCCCGAATAGGCCAGCATCGCCACGAACGTGCTCAGCGACGTCAGCGCCAGCGCCGCGGCGAACGACCCACGTGCACCGCCGGTGCCCTGGGGCATGGAAGGACGAAGATTTGGTCTGCTCACAAGACCACGATGACACAGGTTTGGTCTGGTGAACAGACCGACCCGTCGGTACGATGGTGGCGTGGCACTGGGAACCGGATACGACCAGCAGGCCTGTCACCTCGCTCGTGCGCTGGAAGTCGTCGGCGAACGCTGGACCCTGCTGATCCTGCGCGACTGCTTCTACGGCGTGCGCCGCTTCACGGACCTGCGCGAGCACCTCGACATCTCCCGAGCCGTACTCACCGACCGGCTGGACACCCTGATCGAGCACGGCGTGCTGATCCGCGAGGACTCGGACGGTCATCCGGAGTATCTGCTCACCGAGGCCGGCCGGGCGCTGTGGCCCACGATCTTCTCCCTGTCCAAATGGGGTGAGCGGCACACGAGCGGACCGCACCCGGCCCGGCTCTTCAGCCACGCGACGTGCGGCACCGACATCGACGACGTCGGGCGATGCCACACGTGCGGCGAGGTCCCCGACCCCGAGGACCTGGTCGTGCGGCCCGGCCCCGGCACGAACGCGATGCGCCGCAGCGACCGGGTCGCCCGCGCCCTGGAACGTCCCCATCGCATGCTGACCCCGATCACCACCGCGGCCGGCCCGATCACCGGGTGACCGGGCGTCCCGCGTTCGCCGACCCGAGCGGGCCGCCGCGCGTGGCACACCGTCGGCGGCACGGCCGGACCACTCGGACGCGCGAGCCCGGCAGCGACCGGCCACAGTGGACACGGTCGACATGACTGCGGCCGGCTAATCCGGGGTATCGACCCACGAGACGGCCTGTTTCGCCCCTCGGGACACGCCCCTCGGGATACCGTCGCCGACGGTCACCCGTCAGTCCAAACAGAACTCGTTACCTTCGGGATCGGTCATCACGATCCACCCGGCGCCGAGCGGCGGGGCCGGCTCGAACCGTTCGAGCCGCTTCGCACCGAGCACGACGAGCCGCTCCGATTCCTGCTCGAGCGCGGCCATCCGCGGTTCCCCTTCGAGACCCGGCGCGGCGCGTACGTCGATGTGCAGCCGGTTCTTGCCCGCCTTCTCCTCCGGCACCCGTTGCAGGAAGATCCGCGGACCCTCGCCGTCCGGGTCGACGATCGCGTTCGCGTCGTTCCACCGCTCCTCCGGCACGCCCATCGCGGCGAGCGCCTCGTTCCACGTCGCATGCCCGCCCGGTGGATCCATCTGCCGGTAGCCGAGCACCTCCGCCCAGAACGTGCCGAGGGTTTCCGGGTCCGCGGCGTCGATGGTGATCTGCAGGTGTCGTGCCATGTCAGCGCTCCGTGTGCAGGTAGAGATCGCGCAGGAGCGCGACCTCGGCGAGGTGGTGGATGAGTTCCCGGTGGATGTGGAGGACGAGCCTGGCCATCGAGCTGCCGGCGAACGGGCCCTCGGCCGGACCGCACGGCTGCGCGAGCCCCTCGTCGCCCAATGCCTCGACCCCGCCGACCCACGTCGCGTACTCGGCGTCGAGCTGTGCCAGCGCACCCTCGGCCGTCTCGGCGTACTCGAACGCGGCGTAGTCGGTGGGAGTGCGGCCGAAGTGCGCCGCATTGCGCATGGCGAGGACGCCCACGATCACGTGCCCCAGCCGCCAGGCGATCGTCGTCACCGGCTCGGGTTCGGGCGGCGGAGCGGCGAAGTCGATGGTCATCGCACCGGAGCCACCCTGGATGGGTGCACTACTCGTGCCCCGCGGCCGGACGTTCCACGCGCCGGGAGCGGGCTCCCAGAAGTACTCGTCGTCGGTCAGCCCGCCCAGGCGCGGCCGGAGCTGGTTGTCCCAGTGCCACGTGATCTGATCCCGCAGCACGGCGTTCCACGTACCGGCTGCGTGCCGGATCGTGGGGTCGCTCGTGAATGTCGATTCGGTCATGACGCCAGTCTCGCGTGAAATGCGGACAGTTGCCGTCCGCAATGTGTGCCAGGATCCGGACATGACCGTCGAGGGGACCACCGAACGGGTATTGCGACTTCTGGAGCTGCTGCAACGCAGGCCCGTCTGGACCGCGAGCGAACTGGCCGCCGAACTCGACGTCACCAACCGCTCGGTGCGCCGCGACGTCGAACGCCTCCGTGCACTCGGCTATCCGGTGCAGGCCACGGCGGGTGTCGGCGGCGGGTACCAGCTCGGCGCGGGCACCCGCCTTCCGCCGCTGTTGCTCGACGACGCCGAGGCGATCGCGACCGCCGTGTCCCTGCGGATCGCGTCCGGCGGCACGGTCGCGGGCACCGGCGAGGCCGCGCTGCGGGTGCTGGCCAAGCTCGACCAGGTGATGCCTCCCCGCCTGCGCAGCGAGGTCCGCGCCGTGCACACCGCGACCGACACGCTCGTCGCCCCCGGAGCCGAGGTCGACCCCGACATCCTGCTCACCCTCGCCAGGGCGTGCCGCGACACCGTCCGCGCCCGGTTCGGCTACACGACGATGCGCGGCGACGCCGGAACCCGCACGGTCGAACCCGTGCGCATGGTCGCCACGAGCCATCGCTGGTACCTCATGGCGTGGGACGTCGACCGGGACGACTGGCGCACGTTCCGCCTCGATCGCATGCACGACGTGGCCGCCACGACCTGGCGTTTCCACCCGCGTGAACATCCCGACCCCGTCGCCTACGTGCAGGAATCGGTGACGGCCTCGCCCTACCGCCACACCGCGCGCGTACGCGTCCATGCGAGCGCGGACCGAGTCGCCGCCTACGTGCCGCCACAGGCCGCCCGCGTCACCCCGGAGACCGGCGAGCAGCCCGGGACCGGTGAGCGCTGTCTGCTCGTCTCGGGAGGTGACGACCTCGACCTGATCGCCCTGCACCTCGCCCGGCTCCCGTTCGACAGCGAGATCCTCGGACCGCCCGAGCTGCGCGAGGCCGCCGACCGCCTGGCCCGCAGGCTGTCCGGCATGGCAACGGCACCGGGTGACTGAACAGGTACCACCCGCTTTCGGCCGCCGTGTCCAGTACGCTGGAGTCTCGTGCAGTTTCTCGATGGCCACGGGCCCGCTCACGACCTGACCTACGACGACGTGTTCCTCGCGCCGAACCGCTCGGCGGTGGAGTCCCGTTTCGACGTCGACCTCTCGACGGCGGACGGCACCGGCACGTCGATCCCGCTCGTCGTCGCCAACATGACCGCGGTCGCAGGCCGCCGCATGGCCGAGACGGTCGCCAGGCGCGGCGGCCTCGTCGTGCTGCCGCAGGACGTCGACCCGGCCGCCGTCGCCGACATCACGTCCTGGGTGAAGAGCCGCCACGCCGTGTGGGACACACCGCTCGTGCTCACCCCCGGTGACGCCGTGGCCGACGCGCTCAACCTGGTCGGCAAACGCGCCCACGGCGCGGTCGCGATCGTCGATTCCGACGGCAAGCCCGTCGGAATCGTCGACGAGCAGGCGTGCACCGGCGTCGACCGCTTCGCCCGCCTGGGCGAGATCATCGACGAGAACGTGCTGACGTGCCCGATGGACACGCCTCCTCGCGAGGTGTTCGAACGCGTCCAGGAACACGGTGGACGGCTCGCACTGGGCGTCGACGACGAGGGCAGGCTCGCAGGCGTGCTCACGCAGGTCGCGGCACTGCGGGCGGGTATCTACACGCCCGCGACCGACGACGCGGGCCAGCTGCGCATCGCGGCAGCCATCGGCGTGAACGGCGACGTCCCCGCCAAGGCGGAAGCCCTGCTGAAGGCGGGTGTCGACGTGCTCGTCGTCGACACGGCGCACGGCCACCAGGAGAAGATGATCGCCGCGCTGAAGGCCGTCCGGTCGGTGCTGCCTGCCGGATCGACGGTGCCGATCGTCGCGGGCAACGTCGTCACGGCTCAGGGCACGCGCGACCTCATCGAGGCGGGCGCCGACGTCGTCAAGGTCGGTGTCGGGCCGGGCGCGATGTGCACCACGCGCATGGCGACCGGGGTCGGACGGCCGCAGTTCTCCGCGGTGCGCGAGTGCGCGGAGGCGGCACGGGCGCTCGGCAAGCACGTGTGGGCCGACGGCGGCGTACGGCACCCGCGCGACGTCGCGCTGGCGCTCGCGGCGGGCGCGTCGGCAGCGATGGTCGGCTCGTGGTTCGCCGGCACGTACGAATCCCCCGGCGACCTGCGCTACGACGAGCAAGGAAGGCCGTACAAGGAGTCGTTCGGCATGGCTTCGAAACGTGCGGTGAGCGCGCGTACGCGGACCGACAACGGCTACGAGCGTGCCCGCAAGAGCCTGTTCGAGGAGGGCATCTCGTCGTCGCGGATGGCCCTGGACCCCACGCGGCCCGGCGTCGAGGACCTCATCGACTCGGTGACGGCCGGTGTGCGGTCGGCGTGCACCTACGCGGGCGCGACGAGCCTGGAGCAGTTCCACGAGCGCGCCGTCGTCGGCGTCCAGTCCGCGGCGGGCTTCGCCGAGGGCCGCCCCCTACCCGGCGGCTGGTGACGTGAAGTGACGTGCCCCCAAGGGCACTTTGGTTTCGTTGAACGCGACCAATCTTCCCCTCGCACCCCGCGGCCACGGTGCTGGAAGCGAGGGGAAGAAAAGTCGCACTGAGTGCAACCATGGTGCCCTTGGGGGCGTGAGAACGGGCGGACGTGGGTCAGCCGTGGTACTCGAGCATCTCCGTCACCAGGGCGGCGATGGGTGAGCGTTCCGAGCGCGTCATCGTGACGTGCGCGAACAGCGGGTGGCCCTTCAGCTTCTCGATCACCGCCGAGACGCCGTCGTGCCTGCCGACCCGCAGGTTGTCACGCTGCGCGACGTCGTGGGTGAGCACCACCCGCGATGCCGACCCGAGCCGCGACAGCACCGTGAGCAGCACGTTCCGCTCCAGCGACTGCGCCTCGTCGACGATCACGTACGAGTCGTGCAGCGACCGCCCGCGGATGTGGGTCAGCGGCAGCACCTCGAGCATGCCGCGGTCCAGCACCTCGTCCACGACTTCCTGGCTGACCAGCGCGCCGAGTGTGTCGAACACCGCCTGTGCCCAGGGCTGCATCTTCTCGTTCTCGGACCCGGGCAGATAACCGAGGTCCTGACCACCGACCGCATACACCGGCCGGAACACGACGACCTTGCGGTGCATCCCGCGTTCCAGCACCGCTTCGAGTCCGGCGCACAGCGCGAGCGCCGACTTGCCGGTACCGGCACGGCCGCCGAGCGAGACGATGCCGACCTCCGGGTCGAGCAGCAGGTCGAGCGCAATCCGCTGTTCGGCGGAGCGGCCGTGCAGCCCGAACGCCTCGCGGTCGCCGCGTACGAGCTTGACCTGCTTGTCCTGCGTCACCCTGCCCAGTGCACTGGACGTGCCGGCCAGCAGCCGCAGGCCGGTGTGACAGGGCAGTTCGGCCGCGTCGGGCACACCGAAGTCGGCGAGGTCGGCCGAGCCCTTCGAGAACATCTGGTCGATGGCCTCCTGGGGCACGTCGAGGTCCGCGGTGCCGGTCCAGCCGGACGGCGTGACCTCCTCGGCGCGGTACTCGTCGGCGTCCAGCCCCACGGAACCGGCCTTGACCCGCAACGGGATGTCCTTGGTGATCAGTGTGACGCCACCGTCGCGCTCGTTCGACAGGTTGAGCGAGCACGCGAGGATGCGGTGGTCGTTGGCCTCGGTGCGGAACCCTGGCGGCAGCACCGTCGGGTCCGAGTGGTTCAGCTCGACGTGCAGGGTGCCGCCCTGCTCGCCGATCGGCACCGGGGCGTCGAGCCTGCCGTGCTTGCGTCGCAGGTCGTCGAGCAGCCGGAGGGCCTCGCGCGCGAACCAGCCCAGCTCGGGGTGGTGCCGCTTACCTTCGAGTTCGTTGATCACCACGATCGGCAGGACCACCGGATGCTCGGCGAACCTCGTCATCGCCCACGGGTCGGACAGCAGCACCGACGTGTCGAGCACGAAGGTCCGGGGCTGACCTGGGGATCCTGCGGCGTCGGGGTCGAAGCCCGAGGCGCCGGTGGTAGCGGGGCCGGAGGCATCTTGGGGCGAACGCTGCGCAGTCACGACGGCATCTCCCTCAGGGGCGTTGGCACCACGCCCGCACTCGCTGGGCCGGGCACTGCCCTGGCTGGTCGCTGATCCGACGCCGGAAGCGTCAGGTCACACGGCCACGAGGGCCCGGTGCCGGCCCCCTCGTGTGCTTGAACGGCTTCGCCGTCCGCTGTGTCACTGCCACGACCAGGGCCTCCCGCGACGAACCACATCGGTTCGTGGTCCGTCACCCGCGAAACTACCGCCGACCGTCAATAAACGCAGGCATCCAGCCAGGTGATTCACCGATTTGTCATGTCGCCGCCGGACACGGGACACACGCGCCCCGTGACTCGCCACCGAAAGTCACGAAACCCGGGTACCGGCACTGCTTTCTTCACTGGGAAAGACCAACGGTTTAGCGCCCGATACAAAGCCCGCGCGGCAATGGCGGATCGCCATACCAGGAACCATCACCGACAGGCAAGATCAGTACCCCGAGACGGTGATCAACAAGCGTGTAGCACTCACCATATCCGCAGGTCAATACCTGCACCGGGCGGGATTTCGCGCGCCACTGGCCGGGGCCGGTTCCCACCGAGAACCCGCGACGCGCTCAGCCACCGTACCGACGATTCCGCACGGCATAGTCACGCAACGCGCGGAGAAAGTCGACACGCCGAAAAGCCGGCCAGTAAGCCTCGGTAAACCAGAATTCGGAGTGCGCCGATTGCCACAGCAGAAAACCGGACAAGCGCTGTTCTCCGGACGTCCGAATGATGAGGTCGGGGTCCGGCTGCCCCGAAGTATACAAATGTTCGGAGATATGGTCGACATCCAGAATCTTGGCCAGCTCGCGGATGGACGTGCCCTCGTCGGCGTGCTGCCGGAGCAGCTTGCGCACGGCGTGGGCGATCTCCTGTCTGCCGCCGTAGCCGACGGCGACGTTGACGACCATGCCCTTGCGGCCGTCGGTGCGCTGCGCGGCGGCCGTGAGGCGGGTCGCGACGTCGGCGGGCAGCAGGTCCTGCGCGCCGACGATGGACAGCTGCCACGGGTTACCGGGCGCGGCCAGCTCGTCGACGACGTCCGGGATGATCTGCAGCAGCGCCTGCACCTCTTCGTTCGCACGATTGCGCACGTTGTCGGTCGAGAGCAGGAACAGCGTCACGACCTCGACGTTCGCCTCGCTGCACCAGCCGAGGAAGTCGGCGATCCGCTTGGCGCCGACGCGGTGACCGCCGTTGACGTCGGTGAAGCCCGCCTCTCTGGCCCACCGGCGGTTGCCGTCGAGGATGATGCCGATGTGCTGGGGATGCTTCCCGCCGGACTGCTGCTGCAACCGCCACGAGTACAGGCGGTACACGACCTTGGAGGCGAACGACCGAAGACTCACGTCCAGGCAGCGTACGCCTGCCCGCGTGGGCATGGTGCGAGCTCGTCATCACTTCCGAACGTGACGTTCACACCTCACGGGTGCACCCGGCACCCACGCGCCCCTAACCTGGCTGTGTGAGCACTCTGAGCGGCGAGCACCCGGCGAAGCACGAGCGTCCGGAGAAATCCGTCGACAACCGGCCGCGGTTGCGGGGCCACCTGCACTTCTGGAGTTTCTTCGGTGCCGTCGCCGCGGGCGCCACACTCATCGCCCTCGCTGCGTCGACGGTGTCGGGACTGGCCGCGCTGGCGACGTCGATCTACGGCACGACGGTGCTCGGCCTGTTCGGCGTCAGCGCGCTGTATCACCGGCACATCTGGAGCCCGCGCGCCTATCAGTGGATGAAGCGCGCCGACCACTCGATGATCTTCCTGTTCATCGCCGGCACCTACACGCCGTTCACGCTGCTCGCGATGTCGCAGCCCACGGGCTACATCGTGCTCACGGTCGTCTGGACGGGCGCGATCGCGGGCGTGGCACTGAAGATGCTGTGGCCGACGGCACCGCGCTGGTTCGGCGTGCCGATCTACGTGGCACTCGGCTGGGTGGCGGTGTTCGTGCTGCCCGAACTGGCCACCAACGGCGGTGTGGCCGCGCTGGTGCTGCTGCTCGTCGGCGGTGGGCTGTACACGCTCGGCTCGGTGTTCTACGCGACGCACTGGCCGAACTACTGGCCGAAGACCTTCGGGTATCACGAGTTCTTCCACGCCTGCACCGTCCTGGCCGCGATCTGCCACTACATCGCCATCTGGCTCTCGATGTACTGACAGAGCCGGACCGGGTCACGCGGTCTGCCTCGACACCGACCCTCTCGGATCGGGCCGTAACGCCACGGGTGCGACCCGAGCAGTCGACAGGACGCCGCTCACCCGCTCGCGTATGCGCAGGAACGCCCGTCACCGGCAGTAGCGTGCGGCGAGCTCGACGACGCGGTCGTCGCGATGCTCCGCGCGCAGCCGTCCGGCTCGCTCCAGCAGGCTGAGGCCGTGCATTGCCGCCCACAGGACCTCGGTCACGGTGCCGTCGCCGTCGTCGCCGATCGCGTCGGCGAGCGCGGCGAATCCCTCGCGCAGTTCCGACTCCGCGTCCTCCTGCGCGAACCGTGCATCGAGCGGCAACTGGAACATCGCCTCGTACAGGGCCGGGTGGGAGGCTGCGAAGTCCAGGTAGGCGACGGCCACCGCTTCGACGGCCCTGCGGCCGCGGTTCCCGCCCACGGCGGCACGGCACGTCTGCGCCAGTTCGACGAACCCTTCCAGTGCGACGGCGCGCATGATCTCGGTCTTGCCACCCGGAAAGTGCCCGTAGAGCACCGGCTGGGTGTAGCCGATCGAATCGGCCAGGTGACGCGTCGTCACGGCATCCCATCCGTCGGCGTCGGCCCTGGCGCGGGCAGCGTCCAGAATCCGCCGGCGTCGTTCCTCGGTACGACGCCGGCGCGCCGCGGTTTGGGCCATCTCTCCTCCTTGCCGTCCACGGCAGCCCTGTTTAGTCTAGCGGTGCTAGGTTTTCTAGCATCGCTAGACCGAGGGATTTGCCCATGACTCCGGTACTCGCCGTCGTCACCGCGACCGTGGTCGGCCTGATGGTCGGCGTGGAACTCGCCGTCGCGCTCGTCGTCAACCCGATCCTGCTCCGACTGCCGGTGGGAGCCTCACTCGAAGGTCGTGCGGACGGGGCACGCATACTCGGCCGCGCCATGCCCGTCTGGTATGCGGCCTCACTCGCGCTCACGGCAGCCCTCACGGCCGTCACGTGGGGGACGGCTCCGGCCGCCCCGGCCGGTGTCGCGGTAGCGCTGCTGATGATCAGCGTGGTCATGTCGGTCGTGTTGCTCGTGCCGATCAACAACAGATCGGCGACGTGGACGGCCGACCACCATCCGCCGGACTGGCGTGAACAGCACCGGCGCTGGGACCGCCTGCACTACGTCCGTGTCGCGATCATCGTCGGCGCCTTCGTGCTCGTGCTGGCCGCCACAGCGGTGTGACCACTAACCCGTGCGGAGGAACGGGGTGAGCGCTTCCTCCAGCTTGTCGATGGCCCCCGATGCGGTGCGCTGATCGATGATGCCCTCCAGCGCGTGGGCGGTGACGTCGAGCCGCCCGGGATGCCACACGAGCTGCACCACGGCGGAGTTCATGCCCATCGCACCCGCGCCGACCATCCCGACGAGGACGAGCGGCGATGCGACGTCCCGCCGCGGCAAGGCAGCCTCGTCGAGCAGCGGTGCCGCGACGTCTCGTGCTCGCGCCACGGCGTCGTCGGTGCAGGGCACGGCGAGACTACGGCTCAGTCCGGTGACTCGGGTGAACAGACGCGCGCCGAGGCGTCCGCCCGTTCTGCCGCCGGAGGCGCCGCCCCGAGACCCCGGTACGCCGCCGCCCGCCGCCCCTCCGATCGCACCACCGGCCGCGCCGACCTCGCCGTTGCGCTCGACCAGGAGGTCGCGCACGTGGTCGTGGGCGAGCACCGGCGACGGGTGATCCTTCTCGCCACGTTTGCGCATGCCGGGATCCTCGCACGGAAATCGGCCGCATCCGCCCGCCTGCCACGGAACAATCACCCGTGTGACAGCGACAGGTTCCAGCATGTCCCGCAACACCCCCGCGCGGCGGGCGGTCCGCGCAGCGGTCGTGATCTGTGCCGGGGCCGTCCTGGTGGCGGCGGTGATCGGGGCCGGCCGGGCCGTGTCCTTGCGGGAGGACGTCCTGCACCGCAGTTCCTCGGCCGGCGCCGGCGTGACATACCCGTATCAGGGGACACGGCACGCCGCCGATCTCCTTCTCGTGGAGGTCACGCGCATCGTCGGAACCTCGTACGAACTCCGCCTCGGCCCCGGCGCGGACACGTACCACTACCCGGTCGAACTGCACTTCGGCGGCGCCGAACCACGCGTCCGGCATGTCCGGTGGGATCCCGACGGAGTTGCCGTCGACTTCGCCGACGGCAACTCCGTCCATGTCGCCGCGGACAACTTCCGCAGCACTCGGTGATCACCACACGACGACCGCCCGACACCGGCTACCCGTCGGCCGGGGTGAACTTCTCCCGGTGGATGTTCCGGGGCGCCATCCGCCTGCGTTTGAACGACTTCACCCCGGCCTCCACCATCGCCGGCGGGCCGCACAGCCAGCCCGTCCAGCCACGTGCCGTGGAGACGTCCTCGACGAACGCATCGGTCGGGAACCCCTCGCGGTAACCGTCGACCGGCTCGTGCGACAGGACCGGGACGAACCGGAAGTTCGGGTACTGCCCTGCCAGTTCGGTCAGCCGCTCGCCGTCGTACAGCTCCTCCTCGCCACGAACGCCGTGGTACAGCACGACTTCCCGCTCCGGGTGCCTGCGCAGCGCCGTCCGCACGATGCCGACCAGCGGTGCCAGGCCGGTGCCGCCGCCGATGAGGACCATCGGCCCGCCGTCGTCCTCGGACTCCGGCGGCAGGTGGAAATCGCCCAACGGGCCGGAAATGTCCACCTCGTCGCCCTCGGCCAGGCCGTCGAACAGCCAGCCGTGCGTGGCCACCCCGCCGGGCACGAGCTTGACGTGCAGTTCGAGCACCTTGTCCTCGTCGGCCGTGTTGGCCAGCGAGTACTGCCTGCGCTCGCCCGAACCCGGCACGACCAACTCGACGTACTGGCCCGCGTCGAACGTCAACGGCTCGTTCAACCCGAGCAGGATCCGCCGCGTGTCGCGGGCGATGTCGGAGACCTCCCGCACCGTGGCGACCATGTCCCGCAACGGATTCGCCGTCCGCGCCGCACTCGTGCCCTGTGGGCGCAGTTCGACGTCGCCGCGCGGCCGCGCCTGACAGGCGAGCGCCATTCCCGCACAGCGCTCCTCGTCGGACAGTGTCTCCACCGGCGACGAGCCGTGGTCGACCTCGCCGGCGACGACGTGCAGCTTGCACGTACCGCATGTGCCCTGGTTGCACGAGTTCGGCATCCACACACCCGCCCGCAGGCAGGCGTCCAGCAGCGCCTGGTCCTCATCGCACTCGACGCTGCGCCCGCCGACGGTGACCGCGAACGTCATGTCAGACCTCCCACGTCACGTGCAGGCTCGTCGGCCCGCGGAAACCCCAGCCCCAGAACTCGACGCCTTCGCGGGTGTCGCGCTCCAGGTTCGGAATCGCCTCGAACAGCTCCTCCAGGGCGATCCGCATGGTGTGGTTGGCGAAGTAGATGCCGGCGCACGCGTGGTTGCCCGCGCCGAACGCGAGGTGCGGAAGCGGCGGGCGGTGCAGGTCGTAGGTGGTCGGCGCCTCGTAGCGACCGGTGTCGTGGTTGGCCGAGCCGTACGACATCATCACCGCCGTACCCTCCGGCAGGTCGACACCGGCGACCGTCACCGGCTTGGTCGAGATCCTCGCCGTGGCCGACCAGATCGGCGACGTCCAGCGCACCCCCTCGGCGATCGCGCGCGGCACCAGCGTCGGATCGTCCACGACCTCCTCGAGCTGCTCCGGCCTGCTGAACAGGCCCACGAGCGTCGACGCCATGCCGTGGCCCGGCTCCTGCATCGCGCCGAGCAGGTACACGTAGATCGTCGGGTAGATGTACTCGCGGTCCCGGGTCTGTCCCGGCGGCATGCCGTCGTGCAGCCAGTGCGAGATGGCGCTGTCGTCGGGGCGGGCGATCCACTTGTCGATCAGCGGGTCGACGATCGACCGGATCTCGGCCTTGGCCTCGTCACCCTCGACGAAGCCCTCCGGGTTGGCGAACTCGCCGTCCTCGGTCATCGCCGCGTTCGTGAAGGATCGGCTCAGCTTGGCGAACCATTCGCGCAGCTTGTCCGACTCGACGTCCTGCAGCCCCAGCAGGTCGCCGAGGGAACGCACACTGACCGGCTCGCAGAACTGCGCGACCAGCTCGGCCTGCCCGTCGGCCTCGAACTGTTCCAGGTAGCGACGCGCGATGGGCCGCACCAGGTCCTCGATCCACCGGTCAACCTCGGCGGGCTGCAACGCGGGTTCGATCATCGTGCGCAGGTCGGCGTGCACGTCACCGTTGACACCGATGACAGCCGGGTGGCCGAAGGTGCGGCCGCCCGCGGGCGTGATGACCGCCTCGAAGTCGGGGCTCGTCGCGATCTCGCGGCAGACCTCCTCGGTGGAGGCCACGTACGAGCCCAGCACGGGCACATATGCCAGAGGCGCCTCGGCACGCAACCGCTCGTAGGTGGCGTACGGATTGCGTTCCAGATCGGCCATCGTGACCTCGTCGAGCCAGGACAGGTCGGGCCGTTCGGTCGTCGTCATCAGGGCGTCTCCTCCCACGTCGTTGTCCGGGATGAGCACGGAAGGTAGGGCCGCCCGCACGTTCCCGGCGACACGGTTCGCGCGCCCACGACACCGATCGCGCGAGTAGCACGGATTTCTCGGCGCGCGGCCGCCGAGTCGAAGACGTCGCCTGCTGTCGAGCCGCGGGAACATCGCTGGTCGGTGATCTGTGCCTCGGGTACGGTCTATGGCTATGCGCGCACGACGTGGTCGCGCACCGCACGACTGGGACCAGGCGTCCCGGGAGGTGGCGGACGCGTATTTTCCCCACGAGCTCCGGCCGCTGGGTGGTGGCCGCGAGCCTCGGTTGACGCTGCACACGCTCGACCTCGGCCCGGTACTGGTCGGACATGTCGGCTGGGGCGCGGACGTCGGTATCGAGTGCGACTACCCCGGCGCCTACGAGGTGAACCTGCCGCTCACCGGCCATCTGGAGAGCCGCGGCAGGCACGGCCCGGTGTCGTCCGTTCCCGGCCAGGGGACCGTCTTCCGTGCGGACACGCCGTCGCTGATCAGCCACTGGGACGCCACGTGCACCGTGCTGGGCGTCAAGTTCGACAGCGCCTGGCTCGACCGCGAATCCGAACGGGTGCTCGGCACCGACAGGGCGGGACTGCGCGCGGAGCTGCCCGACCAGCTGCAGGTCGACGCGGGCCGCGCGCACGCCTGGCGGCAGGTCGTCGACAGCCTCGCGGCGCATCTGCAGAGTCCCGAACTGTTCGCCGACGTCGCACCGGTTCGCCAGCAGCTCGCCGGGGCGGTCGCCGCGGGGTTCCTGCTCGCGAGCTGTCCGGACTCTGGGGCGGGTGCTCCGGCACGCCCACGCGCGATCCGCAAGCTGCTCGACCAGTTGCACGACGACCCCGGCCGCGCGTGGACGGCGGGCGAGATGGCCGCCATCGCGGGCACGACCGTGCGACGGTTGCAGGAGGGATTCCGCCGCTGGGTCGGGACCACGCCCACGGAGTACCTGACGGACGTCCGCCTGCGGCGCGCGCACGCCGAATTGGTCGGCCCTGCGACGCCGACGGTCAGCGACGTCGCCGCACGTTGGGGATTCTCCAGCGCCAGCCGCTTCGCCGCGGCGTATCGCAAGCGGTACGGCAGGCCGCCGTCACAGGCGCGGGACTGACGCGACGACACGTAGACTGCGGCCGGAGACCGCCCGGACGTTCGAGGAGAGCCGTTGACCGACGTCGATTCCGCCACCTGGCTGCGTTGATGGCGAGCGGGAACGGCACCGTCGGCGTCGGCGTCGTGGTGCGAGACGCCGACGAACGCGTGCTGCTCGGGCTCCGGGACAAGGCGGGCGAACCGACCGTCTGGTGCCTGCCCGGCGGCGCGGTCGACCCCGGCGAGAGCTTCGAAAGCGCCGCCGCACGCGAACTCGCCGAGGAAACCGGCCTGATCGCGGGATCGGTGCAGGTCACCCACCTCCTGCTCTCGCCCGCACCGAGCGTCACGGCCACCGCCGTGGCCGTCGCCCGCGACGTCCACGGTGAACCGCAGGTACTCGAACCGCAGGTGTTCCGCAGCTGGCAGTGGTTCCCCGACGACGACCTGCCCGACGCGCTCTTCCCTGCGACCCGCCTCGCACTCGACGCCCTGGGCACAGGATCGGCTCCGGACGCGGCCGCCTCCTACCGCCTCGAGCACGTCTAGTCGTTGCGGGGCAGGAGATCGTCGCGGTGGCAGTGCCGGACGAGCCGCCTCGCCGGTGCCGTGACTCCGCTGGAAGCGGTGCTCCGAGCGTTCAATCCTCCCGCACAACGGTCGTCGTATCGACGGTCGCGGTGGAGCCGCGGGAGTCGGTCGGGCGTAGCTCGGCAAGCGGCAGCCCGCTCTCGCCGACGAGAACGGAGTGGGACTCGCCCGGGCCGAACGCATGTCGCTCGCCCCACTGGCGCATCGCCACGATGACGGCGAAGAGGTCACGGCCGGCGTCGGTGAGCACGTAGAGCTGCCGGCGTCCCGAAGGAGCCGGCTGCCGGTCGAGGACGCCGCGCTCGAGCAGGCGCCGGAGCCGGTCGCTGAGGATGTTGCGTGCGATTCCGGTGCGGTGCTGAAAGTCGCTGAACGATCGTGCGCCGTCCATCGCGTCGCGCACGATCAGCAGGATCCACCGGTCTCCGACCAGATCGAGCGTGCGCGCGACCGGACACGACGCGTCCGTCCAGTCCATGTCGACGAAACGAGCGGCGTGAGCCATCACTACTCCTGATGAGTTGCTGATTGAAACCATTCTGCCCTACGGTGCGATCAGTTGCATTTTGCTACCAACTGGAGGTTCCGTGAGTCTCACATTCGGCCGGAGGATGCTGCTCGCAACCATCTGCGCCGTCGCCGTTGCGACGATCTACGTCGCGCAACCCGTACTCGTTCAGCTCGGCCACGACCTCGGAGTACCGGCAGCCGACCTCGGATGGATCGTGGCGACGGGACAGGTCGGCTACCTGGTCGGCCTTGTCTTGCTCGTACCGCTGGGCGACATGCTCGATCGGCGCAAGCTCATCGCCGGCCAGCTACTCCTTGCCGCAGCGGGCATGACGGTGGCGGCGGCCGCGAGCCGGCCCTGGTTCCTCCTAGCCGGACTTGCCATGACAGGCCTGTTCGCGGTCGTCGTGCAGACCACCGTCGCGTACGCCGCCGATCTCGCAGCCGTCACCGACCGGGGCCGCACGATCGGAGTCGTTACCTCCGGTGTCATCATCGGCATTCTCGGAGCCCGCGTGTTCGCGGGAGGCCTCGCTGCACTCTGGGGATGGCGCAGCAGCTACATCGCACTCGCCGCGCTCCTCGTCGGGCTCACCGTCCTCGTCCTGAAGCTGCTGCCTGCGGAACAACGCTCCGTTCACGGGACGTACGGCGAGGTGCTGCGCTCACTCGGCGCCTTGTTCCGCGAGCGGCTGTTCATCTCACGCGGGCTGATCACGTTCTTCCTGTTCGCCTCCTTCGGCGCGCTCTGGAGCGGACTCGCGCTGCCCCTCGCAGGGCAGCCGTGGCGGCTGACCACGGCGCAGATCGGCCTCTTCGGAATCGCCGGACTCGCGGGGGCTCTCGGAGCCGCACGAGCAGGACGATGGGCCGACGCCGGTCGCGCCAACGTCGTCACGGGCAGTGCGCTGGCACTCCTGGCGGTGTCGTGGTTGGCGTCCGGACAGGCGACCTGGTCGCTCTGGCTGGTCGTCGTGGGCGTCGTCCTGCTCGACTTCGCGGTCCAGGCGGTGCACGTCAGCAACCAGCACGTACTCACCGACGCGTATGCGCACCGGACGAGCAGCGCCATCGGCGGCTACATGCTGTTCTATTCGCTCGGCTCCGCACTCGGAGCAACCGCGACCACCACGCTGTACGCCGTCGCGGGATGGACGGGATCCGCCGTTCTCGGTGGAACGTTCGCCCTCTGCGGATTCCTCGTCTGGACCGCCAGCCGGCGCGCAACCACACGGGTACGACAAGACGCCCCCGTGTGAGACCTGCCGCTATCCCGCGATGATCGGCGCGGCCAGGAACTGTTCCGGGACGGCGAACGCGTCGACGAGTTCGCGGGCCCGCGGGCGCAACTCGCCGCACAGCTCGTTCACCGCCGCCACGACGGCCTTCGCCCGCTGGGCCGTGAACCGGCCGTGCTCGAGGAACCACGCCCGGTCGGCCTCGATGTTGGCCAGCGCGTAGAGGTCGCACACGCGCTCGAGCAACGCCTTGGCGTCCGGGTCGGCGCACCGGTCGATCGCGCCGACGAACGCCTCCAGCACGATCCGGTCCACGTGCACGCGACCCGCCCGCAGCACGTGGTCCTGCGCGCTGTTGAACACCTCGAAACTGTTGTCACGGCCCACTTTCCGCAACCGCTTCACGAGACTGTCGAGCACGTGCTCCTCGCGGTCCTCGAACGCAGCGATCTGCCAGGCGCGGTCGAACAACGAGTCCTCGTCGTCCCGGCGCGGGCTCGCATCCATGATCCGTTCGATCACCTTGCGCGCCGAGGTCCGTTCGATCACGGTGTCGACGACCTGCTCCGCCACGAACCGCGCGGTCTCGAGTGGACTGAGGTCCTGCACCTCCTGCTTGTAGCTCGTCAGCAGACCCTTCGCCACGAGCTGCAACAGCACCGTGTTGTCGCCCTCGAACGTGGTGAACACGTCGGTGTCGGCCTTGAGCTGCGGCAGTATGTTCTCGGCGAGGTAGCCCGCCCCGCCGCACGCCTCCCGCGCGGCCTGGATCGTCGACGTCGCATGCCACGTCGCGACCGCCTTCACACCCGCGGCGTGCGATTCGAGCTCCCGGCGAGCTCGTTCGTCGGGCTCCTCGGTGCGCTGCAGCTCGTCGAGAGTGGCGACGAGTTCTTCCTGCGCGAAGTGCAGCGCGTACGTCGTCGCCAACGCGGGCAGGAGTTTGCGCTGGTGGCCGAGATAGTCGAGCACGACTACCTCGTCGTCGGTGCCGGGGCGTTCGAACTGCGTGCGCCGATCGCCGTACCGCACCGCGATCGTCAACGCCCGTTTCGTCGCGCTGCCCGCGCTGCCCGCGACGCTGACCCGGCCGCGCACGAGCGTGCCGAGCATGGTGAAGAACCGTTTGCCGTCGCTCTCGATCGGGCTGGCGTACGTGCCGTCAGGGGCGACGTCGCCGTAGCGGTTCAGCAGCGCCGTCCGCGGCACGCGCACCTCGTCGAACGTCAGCCGTCCGTTGTCGACGCCGTTGAGCCCGGCCTTGTGCCCACAGTCCTCGATCGTCACACCCGGCATCGCGACACCCGCGTCGTCACGGATCGGCACCAGGAAGGCGTGCACCCCACGGCTCTCGCCACCCGTGACGAGCTGGGCGAACACCGCAGCCATCCGCCCGTCCCTCGCGGCGTTGCCGATGTACTCCTTGCGCGCCGAGGAGTCCGGCGTGTGGATCACGAACTCCTCGGCGGCCGGGTCGTACGTGGCCGTGGTGCGCAGGTTCTGCACGTCCGAACCGTGGCCGTACTCCGTCATCGCGAAGCACCCCGGCAACTCCAGGTCCATGATCGACCGGAGGTACTTCTCGTGGTGCTCCGTCGTGCCCAGCAGTTCCACCGCGCCGCCGAACAGCCCCCACTGCACGCCGGCCTTGACCATCAGCGACAGGTCGCCGAACCCGAGCATCTCGAACGCGACGATCGTCCCGCCGATGTCGCCCTTACCGCCGTAGGCGACGGGAAAGCCCAGATGCGGCCTGCCCGTCGCGGCGAGTTCGTGCAGCTGCCCCAGCACCTGCGCGCGGTGCTCCTCGCGGTCGAGGCCGTAGGCATCGGGCTGGGCCGTACCGGCCACCTGCGCACGCACGTCACGGCGGATACCCGCCCACCGGCCGTCGAGGACGTCTGTCAGGGAGTTCATGCCGCCAGCGTGCCGGACGGGCCGGGCGAGCGCACTGTGACACGCTCCGCGCCCCGGCAGGCTTCACCCTGCCGCGCGGCACCACAGTGGACACTCGGGCGACGGCGGCGGCGCCCGGCGACACGGGTGTCGCCGCACCGGACTCGGCTTGCCGAGCTCCGGCCCCGGAGTCAGCGGGCGAGCGCACGCACCAGGTCTTCGCGGTCGGTCACCGGCCGGTCGCACACGTACCCGTGGCACACGTACGCAGCGGGTTCGCCGTCGACCAGCGGCCGGTCGGCCAACAACGGCACCCCGCCCGCGTCGAGTTCCCCACCCGACTCGGGTTCGCCCGCCACGACGACCGCGCCGCCCGGCACGCGTTCCGACGCCGTCGCCAGCAGCTCCGAACGCGAGGACTCCGTCTCCCCGACCACGGCGACCTGCACCGGCCCTGCCAACAGCGACTCCGCCACCGCCGCCCAGTTGCCCGCGAACCGCGGCACCTGCATGACCAGCGCACCCGCCCGCGCGACGGCCTGTTCGCAGATCGACCGGTACCGGCTCGCCCGGTCCGGCCCCGCCAGCACCGACGCCGTCAACAAGGCGCTCGCCAACGCGGACGCGCCCGACGGGCTCGCATTGTCCGTCGGGTCGGCAGGCCTGCTGAACAGCTCCTCCGCGTCGTCGGCCGTGTCGTGGAACGCCCCTGGCGCCTCGGCGGCGAACCGGTCGACCGCCTCGTCGAGCAGTCGCAGTGCCTCGGTCAGCCACGCGGCCTCGCCGGTCGCCTGATGCAGTGCGAGGAGTCCGTCCGCGGTGCACGCGTAGTCCTCCAGCACGCCGGCGGCATCGCCGACCTCGCCGTCACGGGAACTGCGCCGCAGCCGCCCGTCGACGTCGTGGACGTCCAGCACCAACCGAGCCGCCTCGCTCGCGGCCTCGACCCACTCCGGGCGGGCCAGCGCCACACCCGCCTCGGCCAGCGCCGCCATCGTCAGCCCGTTCCACGCGGCAATCACCTTGTCGTCCCTCGCAGGCTGCGGTCGCCGGTCCCGCGCCGCCAGCAACGTCTCGCGCACGCGCCGCCAGCGTTCGGTGTCGTCCGGGTCGGCGGGCAACTGCAGCGTCGAGGTGCCGTGCTCGAACGTGCCTTCCTCCGTGACGGCGAAGACCTCCGCGGCCCACGCTCCGTCGTCGTCGCCGAGGACCTCGACGAGCTGCTGCGGCGTCCACACGTACGTGAGCCCTTCGACACCGTCGGTGTCGGCGTCGAGTGATGCGGCGAAACCGCCCTGTTCGGTGCGCAGGTCCCGCAGCAGGAACTCGGCCGTCTCGATGGCGATACGGCGAGCGCCCTCATGGCCGGTGCGGCGCGCCATGTGCGTGTACGCCCGCAACAGCAACGCGTTGTCGTACAGCATCTTCTCGAAGTGCGGTACGACCCAACGGCCGTCGACCGAGTACCGCGAGAACCCACCGGCGAGCTGGTCGTAGATACCGCCGCGCGCCATCCCCTCGGCCGTCAGTTCCACAATGGACAACGCGGCCGGGTTGGCGGTGCGCTCGTAGTGGCGGATCAGGAACTCCAGCACCATCGACGGCGGGAACTTCGGCGCCCCACCGAAGCCGCCGTAACCGGGGTCGGTCTCCTGCCGCAGCTTTCCGACGGCACCGGTGAGCGCCTCGTCGTCGAGCGTCTGCTGGCGCAACGGGCCCGACTGCTCCACGACGTGGTCGACGACCTTGCCCGCGCCCTCCACGAGCTCGTCCCGTCGCTCCGACCACGCCTTCGCCACCGCGTCGAGCACCTGGCTGAATGCGGGCATGCCGTGCACCGGCCGGGGCGGGAAATAGGTGCCGCAGTGGAACGGCTTGCCCTCCGGGGTGAGGAAACACGTCATCGGCCAGCCGCCCTGGCCGGTCATCGCCTGCGTGGCGGACATGTAGACGGCGTCGAGGTCCGGACGTTCCTCGCGGTCGACCTTGATGTTCACGAAGTGCTCGTTCATCACCGCGGCGATGTCGTCGTCCTCGAACGACTCGTGCGCCATGACGTGGCACCAGTGACAGGCCGCGTAGCCGATCGACAGCAGGATCGGCACGTCGCGTTCGGCCGCCTCGGCCAGGGCCTCAGGGCACCAGGGCCACCAGTCGACCGGGTTGTCGGCGTGCTGGAGCAGGTACGGGCTCGTCGAGTTCGCAAGGCGATTGGCCATACCGAGAGTCTCCCCTGTCACCGCGCGCCACGCACGTGTGCCCGCCGCCGCGGACGTACCCGGTCCGAGCCGCTCGGTCACACGCTGCGCTCCGAGGCCGCACACCCGTCTCGGAGCGGGATCCGGTCGCGGCTCGGCGGCGCGAGGCCGACGGACACCACATTGTCCGCCGATGGCGCTCCCCCGCAGGCACTCGCCGTCCTGCCGCCGATCCTCTCCGTTCCATGGTCAACATCGACGTGCCCGGCTAGCGTGAGCGCCATGTCGAGTACCGAATCCGAGGATCAGGCCTTGCTCCGACAGTCGGTGGCCGGCCTGGGCGAAGCCCTCGCGGCGCTGGGCCGCTACGGCTCGGATGCCACCGAGATCCGCAGGGCGAATGCGCTCGGCGCCGTAGTGCCCTGGGCCGACAACCACCATTGGATCGACGCCGCAGCCGTCCCGGTCGGAACGACAACTCCGTCCACCGGCGAGCATCTCCCGCACTGCCTGTGGACGAGCTCCGGCGCGCCGGACGGTCGTCGCGAGCAACCCGAGGTGGCGATGCCTGCCATGGCACGGGACCTGCCGGAGCCGGAGACCGGTTCCGAGCGGAACGAAGCCGGCACCGTGGGCGCTGCCGAGTTCGGCGAGATCGGCGCACTCAACGATCTGGCTTACCGGCAGCAGGCGTTGGGGCCGCTCCTGGCCGCATTCCCGCCGGAGGTGGGACACGGTTACGGCATCCGCGACCACTCCGGCCGGCTCGTCAGCGCCGCAGTCGCCCTCGACGTCGGTTCCGATACCTCGGTGCAGTGGGTGGTCACTCATCCCGATCACCGGCGCCAGGGCTTGAGTGCCCGGCTGTTGCAGGTCCTCCTCGCCGAGGCGCGAGGGCGCGGGCAGCGGACAGCCACCCTGCAGTCCAGTCCGGACGGGTTCTCGCTCTACCAACGTCTCGGCTTCCGCACGGTCGGCACTCTGCACGCCTACGTGAGCTGATCATCTTCTTCCTGCGACGGCCGGCCACCGAAACCCGTTGACCGAGCGATCGGTCATGGACAGCCTCGGCGACAGCACGATGCGGTCCTTCACGACCGCGGCCGCGCCGCTGCCGACAGCGACGAGAACATTCCGGTTGCACCGGACCAATCGGACGTTCACGATCCTCGATATGCGCCCGGCCGGAGAGTTCTGCTGGATGGACATCAAGACGCCCGACCTCGACGCAACGGGGCGGGAACTGGATGCCGTGCTGGGCTGGGAATGCGTCGTCGACCCGGAGGACCGACGGGACCCCGCGACGGCACGGAAAGCCCGGTTCGAGGGCCACTGGATGGCGGGACTGAGCAGTCTCCACAGCGGGGCCTATCCGCCGGGGACCGAACCCCACGTGAGCTACTACGTGGCGGTCGTCGACGCCGTCCACGCACACGATGCCGCCGTCGACGAGGGCGCCACCTCGGTCATTCCGCCGTCGCCGATCGCGGGCCTCGGCGTACTCGCCACCGTCGTCGATCCGTTCGGCGCGACCGTCTCACTGTGGCAGCCCGGCAGGTTCGCAGGCTGGACACATCCGGCGATCCCTGGTGCGCCGCGACGCATGGTGCACACGTCGATCACCCCGACCGCCGCGGCCGGCTTCTACCGCGACCGCCTCGGACTTCCCCTGACGGGCGCCGTGTTCAGCACCCGGACCGGCGAACCGCCGGCGTGGACGGCCGTCATCCAGGTCGCCGACCGGCCTGCCACGGCGTTCGCGCCCCTACGGCTGCCGTCCGGGCACGTCTTCCTGTTCGCCTGACGACCGCGGCCGCGCCTGCGGACGTCAGGACTCGTCGGGCTTGGCCTTGTCGCCGGGCCCGGCCGACACCGTCTCGGCCTCACCCGCGGCATCGCCGTCACCGCCGACTTCCCCGGAGCCGTCCTCGTCGGCGCCCTCCCCGGCGTCATTTCCGGAGTCGTCGAAGTTCGCGGGCACCCGCTTGAGGTGCTTGGTCATCGACCGCACCAGGAAGACGACCGCGATCAGGAACACGAGCATCAGCAACAGCCCGACCGGGGAGGACTTGCCGAAGTCCTGCCCCTGCCCGCCGGTGTCCTGCTGCTGCGTCAGCACCTCGGTCGCCGTCATCGCCGGTCCGGTCATCGCCGCAGGCAACATCAGGGATTCACCTTCTCTCGCACACCCGCGAACAGATCGTCCTCCGGAACGGTGCTGTCGACAAGCGAGCGGGCCAGCTCGTACTCCTCTGTCGGCCACAGTTCGCGCTGGGTCTCGAGCGGAACGGCGAACCACCGGCTCGTCGGATCGATCTGTGTCGCGTGTGCGCGCAGCGCGTCGTCACGCTGCTCGAAGCACTCGGAGCACGGCACCTGCGTGGTCACCCGCTCCATGATGTCCGGCTTGTCCGGGTCCCACCGCTCGAGCCACTCGGCCCACGGCGATTCCTGCCCCGCCTCGAGCAGCGCCTCGTGGAACGCGGTGATGCGGGCACGGGAGAAACCGTGCACGTAGTAGACCTTCAGCGCCTGCCACGGCTCGCCCGCGTCCGGGAACCGGTCCGGATCCGCGGCGGCGTCGAACGCGGCCATCGACACCTCGTGCGTGCGGATGTGGTCCGGGTGCGGGTAGCCGCCGTTCTCGTCGTAGGTGACCACGACGTGCGGGCGGAACTCGCGCATGACCCGCACGAGCGCCTCGGTCGGCTCGTCCAACGGCACCCTGGCGAAGCAGCCTTCAGGGAGCGGCGGCAGCGGGTCACCCTCCGGCAGGCCCGAGTCGACGAAGCCGAGCCAGCGGTGCTGCACTCCGAGGATCTTCGCCGCGGTGGCCATCTCCTCGCGACGGATCTCGTCCATGTGCTCGTGCACCTCGGGGCGGTCCATCGCCGGGTTGAGCACGTCACCGGCCTCGCCACCCGTGCAGGTCACGACCATCACCTCGGCGCCCTCGGCGACGTACCGGGCCATGGTGGCCGCGCCCTTGCTCGACTCGTCGTCGGGATGGGCGTGCACGGCCATGAGCCGCAACCCCTTGCTCGCCTCCGCCTGCCCGGTGTCGACCGATCCAGTTCCGTTCGATCCAGTCATGACCGACCAGACCCCTCTCACACCTGTGCTGTATCCGCTGCTGTCCACTGCGGGGCCGACGTCCCGCCGCCGGCCCGCTTCCCGCGCCCCACTGCGCGGCCTCACCGGCGGGCCGAGACCGGCCTGCCGACCCCGAACCCGCGCGCGGCGGGCCTCCCCGGATACTCATAACGCCGGGGATGACATCCATCTTCCTGGTAGCCACGACAGTCCCGACCGGGAGGCCTCCGTTTTGCCCGAGGAGCCCACGTCCGACGACGCCGCCCGAGACACGACGGCGGGCGACGCGACGCCGCCGGACGCCCAGCACACGCGGGACGTGCTGGCCGACCGGTACGGCGCGGCGCGGAAGCCGAACCGACGCCGGCGGCGGTGGCAGGTGTGGACGTTCACGGCGATCGCGCTGGTCGCGAGCAGTATCGCCGCCTATGTCGGTTATCAGAACCTGGCCGGCGCGCCCATCGAAGCGCAGCGCGTGACCTACGAGGAGCGGCCGGGCAACGCCGTGGAGATCACCATCGACGTCTCCCGCAACGACCCCGACCAGAAAGGGGTGTGCATCGTACGCGCGCGCAACCAGTCCGGCCAGGAAAGTGGACGGAAAGAGATACTGGTCGCACCTGGCCTGGAACGCGTCTCCACGGTGATCCAGAGCATCGGCCGACCCGTCACGGCGGACGTGTACGGCTGCAGCTACGATATCCCGCGATATCTGTCAAGCCCCTAGCGGCCAACGGAGTGAAACGCTCGCCGAGTGCCCGCCGGTAATTGTGCTGAGCGGCATTCGGTCCCGGTTTCGTGGTAGTCTTCATCATCGGCACGGTCCTAGCGGGGCCGTGTCTTTCCTTATTTCGAACCACGCCGTCGAGCGTGGCGGCCGGCCTGCACACCCAGGCTCGGCAGGCTAGGAGGAGATGGTGACCGTGAGCGACACCAAGGTGACCTGGCTGACCCAGGATGCCTACGACAGGCTCAAGAGCGAGCTCGATGAGTTGATCGAGAATCGTCCGGTCATCGCCGCGAAGATCAACGACAGCCGCGAGGAAGGCGACCTCAAGGAGAACGGTGGCTACCACGCGGCCCGTGAGGAACAGGGCCAGCAGGAAGCCCGCATCCGTCACCTGCAGGAGCTCCTGCGCAGTGCGAAGGTCGGCGAGGCTCCGTCCAACAACGGAATCGCCGAGCCGGGCATGGTGCTGACCATCCAGTACGACGGCGATGACGACTCCGAGACGTTCCTGCTCGCGACACGTGAAGAAGGCGGCGGGGGCGAGCTCGAGATCTACTCGCCGGACTCCCCGCTCGGGCAGGCGCTGCTCGGCGCCAAGGAGGGCGAGACGCGGGAGTACCCGCTGCCCAACGGCAAGACCGAGAAGGTCAAGCTGCTCAAGGCGGTGCCCTACAGCGCCAGCTGACGACACCACCGACGACCACGACAGCGGCGCGTCCCGGATCGGATCCGGGACGCGCCGCTGTCGTATCGGGTAGCCGCTGTCGTATCGGGTAGCCGCTGTCGTATCGGGTAGCCGCTGTCGTATCGGGTCCGCATCGCCCGGCGATCGCATCGGTCCGCGATGCCGCACCGCACGCGGGCCCGTCGGAGGGAGTCCCGTCGACTCGGTTCTGCCCTGCGCGACTCGGGTCGGCACGGCCCGTTCGCCGGACCGGGTCGTTTCCCGCAGGTCGGCCGCCGCGAGGTCTGCCAGGCTGGTGCCATGAGCGCCGACCTGCCCATCTGCCTCACCTGCGGGACGCAGTACGCCGAGCCTCGGCCGGACTGCCCCGTCTGCGAGGACGAACGTCAGTACGTGCCGTCGTCCGGTCAACAGTGGACGAGTCTGGCCCGGCTGCGCACAGCCGACTACACGGTCGCGGTCGAGCCGCAGGCGCCCGGCGTGTACGGCGTCGGCACCCGGGAGCGGTTCGCGATCGGCCAACGCGCGCTCGTCGTCCCCGCCGCGTCGGGGAACGTGTTGTGGGACTGCGTCGCCTATCTGGACGACGAGGTGATCCGGCGCGTCACCGCGCTGGGCGGGATCACGGCGATCGCGATCAGCCACCCGCACTACTACACGACCATGGTCGACTGGGCCGACGCCTTCGACGTGCCGATCTACCTGCACGAACATGACCGCCAGTGGGTCGGAAGGCCGAGTGAGCGCATCCAGTTCTGGGACGGCGACACGCTGCGCCTCGCCGACGACCTGACACTCGTGAACCTCGGGGTGCACTTCGCGGGCGGAACCGTGCTGCACTGGACCGACGGGGCAGGCGGTGCGGGCGCGCTCTGCAGTGGCGACATCGTGCAGGTCGTGCCCAACCGGGAGCTCGTCGCGTTCATGTACAGCTACCCGAACCACATTCCCGAGCGGCCCAGTGTGGTGCGCCGCGCCGGGCAGCTACTCGCCGGCTTCGCGTTCGACGACATCTACGGCGCCTGGTGGGACGCGACGATCATTGGCGGCGCGAGCCGGGTCGTCGACCGGTCGGTGGCGCTGTACCTGCAGCAGACGTCCGGGTGAGGCCGGCAGGCACCACCACGCGGCCACCGCACCCCCGGCGCGGTCGCCGACCGGCGAGTCACGGTCGTTCGCCGCGGGCGATCCGCTCCAGCAGGGGCCGCACCCGCGGCGCGACGGGTGTCGACAGCGCGATCGACGTCGAGGTCCTGCGCACGCCGGGAACCCCGACGACCTCGTCGATCACCCGCTGCAGGTCGTCGTTCGAGCGGGCGACCATGCGAACGAACAGGTCCCCCTGACCCGTCGTCGCATGCACCTCGCACACCTCGTCGATCGCAGCGAGCGCCTCCGCGACCTCCCCTCGCCGGCCCTGGGCGATCTCCAACACGGCGAAGGCGGTGAGGCCGTAGCCGAGTGCGTCGAGGCGCAGCTCCGGCGGGAACCCCGTGAGCACCCCGTCGGTGGTAAGCCGGTCGAGGCGGGCCTGGACGGTGCCGCGCGCCACGCCGAGCCGCCGCGCGCACTCGAGCACGCCCAGCCGCGGCGAATCGGTCAACAGCAACAACAGGCGGGCGTCGAGCGCGTCGAAGGCCATCGCGAACTTCTCCTGGACAGATTGCTCATTTTGATCTGACATACCGTGACACAACTCGGCAGATTGTCCAGCTGTTTCGCTGACAATTGCTCACTCTGCACGTCGGGTTCATGCTCACCCCATGACGACCGAATCAGCGATGAACCCCGCAGAGCAGGCGATCGACGACATCGAATACGACCAGCTACGACGGCTCGTCGGCCTGGTCGACCACGACGACTCGGCCGACCCGTTCCCGGTCAAGGCGATGGACGCCGTCGTGTTCGCGGTCGGCAACGCGACCCAGACGGCGTGGTTCTACCAGGCCGCGTTCGGTATGCAGCTCGTCGCGTACGCCGGTCCGGAAACCGGTGACGCCGAACGCAAGTCGTTCGTGCTGAAGTCCGGCTCGGCGCGATTCGTGATCAACGGCGGCGTGCGGCCCGATTCGGCACTGCTGGACCACCACCGCAAGCACGGCGACGGCGTCACGGACCTCTCACTCGAGGTGTCCGATGTGGACCGCTGCGTGGCGCATGCCCGCAAGCAGGGAGCGACCGTGCTCACCGAACCGCACGACGTCTCGGACGAGCACGGCACCGTGCGCATGGCCGCGATCGCGACCTACGGCGACACGCGCCACACGCTCGTCGACCGTTCGCGCTACACCGGCCCGTACCTGCCCGGGTACGTGGCGAGGACGTCCACGGTGCCCCGTCCCGAGGGGGCCCTGAAGCGGCTGTTCCAGGCCGTCGACCACTGTGTCGGCAACGTCGAACTCGGCGACATGGACTACTGGGTCGACTGGTACCACCGCGTGATGGGCTTCGTGAACATGGCGGAGTTCGTCGGCGACGACATCGCCACCGAGTACTCGGCGCTGATGAGCAAGGTCGTGTCGAACGGCAACCACCGCGTCAAGTTCCCTCTCAACGAGCCGGCCGTCGGTAAGAAGCGCTCGCAGATCGACGAGTACCTGGAGTTCTACGGCGGAGCGGGCTGCCAGCACATCGCCCTGGCGACCGGCGACATCATCGCGACCGTGCAGGCCATGCGCGCAGCGGGCGTCGAGTTCCTGCCGACCCCGGACTCGTACTACGACGACCCCGAGCTCAGGGCACGGATCGGCGAGGTGCGCGTGCCGATCGAGACGTTGAAGGAGCACGGCATCCTGGTCGACCGCGACGAGGACGGCTACCTGCTGCAGATCTTCACCAGGCCGATCGGCGACCGCCCGACGGTGTTCTACGAACTCATCGAGCGGCACGGCTCGCTGGGCTTCGGCAAGGGCAACTTCAGGGCCCTCTTCGAAGCCATCGAGCGGGAACAAGAACGCCGCGGCAACCTCTGACCCGGGGGAGGGAGAAAAGCCCCAAGGGCACCTTCGGGGCGCTGAACGTCCCGAAGGTGCCCTTGGGGGGGGGCACTACTGTGCGTCGTCAGTGGTCGGCGGCGGCGACCGTGTAGCCGGCGCGCTGCAGTTCCGCGATGACGTCGTCGCAGTGCTGCGGCCCCCTCGTCTCCAGTTTCAACGCCACCTCGACCTCGCCGATGCCGAGCCTGCCCGAGATGCGCGAGTGCTCGATGTCGACGATGTTCGCGCCGAGCTCGCTCAGCCGCGTCACCACGCCCGCGAGAGATCCGGGCCGATCCGGCACCCACAGCCGGACGTAGAGGTACCGCGCCGCGGCGGTCATACCGTGCTGGATGATCTGCATCAGCAGCAGTGGATCGACGTTGCCGCCGGACAGCACGGCCACGACCGGCGGTTCGAAAGCACCCTCGTGTTCGAGCAGCGCCGCCACCGGTGCCGCGCCCGCGGGTTCGACGACGAGTTTGCGGCGCTCCAGACAGTTCAGCACTGCCCGAGACAGCGCCTCCTCGCCGACCGTCACCACGTCGTCCACGAGCGCCGTCACGTGCTCGAACGTCAGCTCCCCCGGCCGTGCCACCGCGATCCCGTCGGCGAGCGTGTGCGTGCTGTCCAACCCCACCGGAGCGCCCGCCGCCAGCGACGGCGGGAACGCCGCCGCGGCGTCCGCCTGCACCCCGACCAGCCGCACCTCGGGCCTGCTCGCCTTGATCGCGCTCGCCACACCGGACACGAGCCCGCCCCCGCCGGTGGACACGAGCACCGTGCCGACGTCCGGCACCTGCTCCAGGATCTCCAGTCCGACCGTGCCCTGGCCTGCGATGATGTCGGGGTGGTCGAAGGGGTGGATGAACACCGCACCGGTCCGCTCCGCGAACTCGACCGCGCCCGCGAACGCCTCCTCGAACGCCGTGCCCACGAGTTGCACGTCCGCGCCGTAGCCCCGCGTGGCGGCGACCTTCGGCAACGGCGCCTTCCGTGACATGAACACGGTCGCCTGCGTGCCGACCAGCGACGCGGCCAGCGCGACACCCTGCGCGTGGTTGCCCGCGCTCGCCGCGACCACACCGCGGGCCCGTTCCTCCGACGAGAGCCCGTGGATCCGCGTATACGCGCCCCGCACCTTGAACGAGCCCGTGCGCTGCAGGTTCTCGCACTTCAGATGGACCGGACCGCCGAACGAGTCGGCGAACTCGCGCGCGTGCTCCATCGGCGTCACGCGGACGACACCGCCCAGCAGGTCACGTGCTTGCAGAATGCGGTCAAGGTCGACGAGCCGCGTGGCGGTCATGACTGTGACGACTCTCCCTCCGAGATCGGAGCTTCCGTGTATGTCGCGCGTGAGCATTGGGTACCCTGGAGCCGACCCAGGGGGACGAATCCACGACCGGAGGATCAGCATGGCACGGCCGTCGGCACCGCGGGACGCACGCTCGCAGGGCCGTGTCACACCGCTGCTCGCCGGCATCGTGTCGGCCATGGCACTGGCCGGAGCGGCGGTGTTCACAGTGGGTTATGCCTCGTGCGGCGATCAGGGCCAGTACGTGCGCCACGCCGACAACGTGCAGTTCATCGGCGGTTGCGTGGACGGTGAGGACCTGCCCGCCACCGGTCCCGGCGAGCAGCACGGCCCGGCCGGCGGTAACGACGAGGCGCCCCGCAACTACCGGCCGTAGCCATTACTGCCGCGCTCGCCCGGGCCACCGCGGCCGACGCCTGCGCCGCACCGACCCGGGCCACCAGTCTCAGCCCAGCGCCTGCCGCAGATCATCGACGAGATCCTCGGCGTCCTCGATCCCCACCGACAGCCGCACCAGCTCGGCCGGCACCTGCAGCAACGACCCCTCGGCCGAGGCGTGCGTCATCCGGCCCGGGTGTTCGATCAGCGATTCCACCCCGCCCAGCGACTCGGCAAGGATGAAGACGTTCGTGCCCGCGGCAGCCTTCAGCGCGGCCTGCTCCCCGTCGACGTGGTCGAACGCGACCATCCCGCCGAACCGCCGCATCTGCTTGGCCGCGACGTCGTGTCCGGGGTGTTCGGCGAGGCCCGGGTAGTACACCCGCGAGACCTTCGGGTGGCTCTGCAGCATCGCCGCGATGCGCTCGGCGTTGTCGCAATGCCGTTCCATACGCACCGACAGCGTCTTCAGGCCGCGCAGCGTCAGCCACGCGTCGAACGCCCCCGGCACGGCTCCGGCCGAGTTGCGCAGGAAGAACAGCTGCTCCCGCAGGTCGTCGTCGCCGGTCACGACCGCGCCGCCGACCACATCCGAGTGACCGCCGAGGTACTTCGTCGTGGAGTGCACGACGACGTCGGCCCCCAGGTCGAGCGGCGTCTGCAGGTACGGCGTCGCGAACGTGTTGTCGACGACCAGCTTCGCCCCGCCCTCGTGCGCGATCCCGGCGAGCGCGGTGATGTCGGAGATGCCCAGCAGCGGGTTGGTGGGCGACTCGCACCAGATCAGCTTCGTCTCCGGGCGCATTGCAGCGCGCACCTCGTCCACATCGGACAGGTGAGCCACGCTGTAGGTGACGCCCCAGCCGGTGAGGACCTTGTCGATGAGACGGAACGTGCCGCCGTAGACGTCGTTGCCGAGCACCAGGTGGTCACCGGGCCGCAGCGTGGTGCGCAGCACGGCGTCGCTGGCGGCCATGCCCGAACCGAATGCCAGCGCGTGGCGGCCGTTCTCCAGCGCGGCGAGCGCCTCCTCGAGGGCGGTGCGCGTGGGGTTGGCGGTGCGCGAGTACTCGTAGTCGCCTTCCCTGGTGCCGCCTACACCGTCCTGGGCGTACGTGGAGGTCTGGTAGATCGGCACGATGACCGACCCGGTTCGCGGGTCGGGCTTCTGACCGGTGTGGATGGCGCGGGTGGAGAAGCCGGTGTCGGCGGATTCGTGGGACATGTGCCCACCCTATTGCGGCCACGCGCGTCGGACACCCCGACACGGGAAATGCCGACGCCCCGGCCGCTCGAGCGACCGGGGCGTCGTGGTGCGTTCTTGTTCAGCGCCTCACCACTGCGGCGGCGGGCCCTGCGGCGGCTGGCCCTGCGGCGGCGGACCACCGTAACCACCGGGCTGACCCGGCTGCTGCGGCGGCTGACCGGGAGCACCGAAGCCGCCGGGCGGTCCGGGCTGCCCCGGCGGTCCGAAGCCACCCGGTGACCCTGGAGCACCGGCACCGGCACCGGGCTTCGGACCGACGCCGAGCATCCGAGCCGTGCCGTGCATCGAACCGAGAAGTCCCGCCAGAGTGATCAGGATCCCGAAGATCAGGGTGAGCACAACGCGCGTCACATTGCCGGCCTCGTCGAGGAACATGATCGAGAACCCCAGCATCACGACGCCACCAGCCGCAGCGATGATCGGCACGTTCCTACGTAGCGGCGTGGCTAACTTGTCGTTGAACGCCCACAATGCACCGGCGGCGACGGCGAGGAGGCCGGAAAACAGCAACATGACGACGTAGAACGTGAGCGTCGCGGCCGTGCTTTCAGCCTGTTCCCGCGCGTCCTCGGCGTCCTCCTGGAGATTGCGCAGCTGATCACAGGTCGCATGGCCCTCGCCAAGCTGCTGGACGCATTGCTCGTAGGTCATGTCTGCCTGCCCCGAGGCCTCCGGCACGTCAGGGGCGCTTCCGATGTCCACCCAGAGCGTGATCGAAAGGATCAAAGTCACGAGACCGAGGAGCCCGACAACGCCTCCGGTGATCCACCCGCCGACGTTCGAGTTGCCGCCGCCGGGACCCGAATGGCCGGGTCGTGGCCCACCGAAGCCGCCGGGTTGTCCGGCAGCCGCCCCGCCGGGTACGCCGACCCCTGGTTGCTGCGGCAGACCGAAGCCCTGCGGTGCGCCGGGACCGTGGGGCGGCGGTCCCGGCCAGGCCGGCTGGTTCGGCGGTTGTGGCGCACTCATGCGTCCGTGAACCCTTTCACCAACGATCGGTCCGTACCCGGCGGATGAGCGCTACTGATCAGCGCCTCACCACTGCGGCGGCTGGCCCTGCGGCGGCTGGCCGGGAGGCGGCCCCTGCGGCGGCGGACCACCGTAACCACCGGGCTGACCCGGCTGCTGCGGCGGCTGACCGGGAGCACCGAAACCGCCCGACTGCGGGTTGGACCCACCGGGCTGACCGAAGCCGCCCGACTGCGGGTTGGGGCCGCCAGGCTGGGCGAACCCACCGGACGGCGGACCGTAACCACCGGGCTGGCCCGGCTGCTGCGGCGGCTGACCGAACCCGCCGGGCTGGCCGTGCGGCGGCTGGCCGAAACCACCGGCCTGGCCGCCGAAGCCACCCGGACCACCAGGGCCTCCCTGACCGGTGTTGCCGAGTCCGACGAACTGCGCCGACTGCGGGATGAGCCCGACAACCCCGACTGCGACCACCAGCAAGCCGAAGATCAACTCGAACACGATCCGCGTCGACGATCCAGCACCCTCGGCCAGGAACAAAATGGCGAACAGCAGGAGCAAGAACCCGCCGGCCGCCTCGGCGATCGGAGCGATCTTCTTGAGCATCGGGTTCATCATCGCCATGGCATGCATCGCACCGCCTGCCAACGCCCCAAGGCCACCCAGCAACAACATCCAGCAGTAGAACGTGATGTAGCCGACGTAACCGGCAAGCTCGGACAACAACGTGATCGCCATGATCGTGCCGATGAGACCGAGAAGCGCGACCGCACCGCCGGCGATCCACGCGAACAGCTGCGGATTACCGCCACCCTGCTGGCCGCCGAAGCCGGGCTGGCTGCCGAACTGGCCGGGAGGCGGTCCGCCGAAGCCGCCCGGCTGACCGGGAGGCGGGCCGTAGCCCTGAGGCGGCTGGCCGAAACCACCCTGCGGTGGCTGGCCGGGAGCGCCGAAGCCCTGCTGCCCCTGCGAGGGGTCGAAGCCGCCGGGCTGGCCCGGTGCACCGAACCCCTGCTGACCCTGCGACGGGTCGAAGCCGCCGCCGGGCTGGCCCGGTGCGCCGAAGCCCTGCTGGCCCTGCGAGGGGTCGTACCCCTGCTGGCCCTGCGGAGCGCCGTAGCCCTGGGGGTTCACCGCAGCGGGGTTGTCCGCCGCACTCGGCGGCGGGGCGTACGGAATCGACGCCTGCGGCTGCATGTCGGGCGACACCAGCTGCGTCGACTCGGAGCCGCCCTGGGGTGGCTGCTGACCGGGCTGCGCAGGCTGGACGACCTGGGTCGCCTCCCCGCCCTGGTCGGCGGGCTGCTGCGGCGGCTGGGCCGCGTTGCCTGCCTGATCGGCGGGCTGCTGCGGCGCCTGGCCACCCTGATCCGACTGGCCGGGCTGTACGACCTGCGTCGGCTCGGCCGACTCGAACGGGCCGTCCTGGGCAGGCTGGGAACCACTCGGCTGCCCCTGCGGCGGCTGCTGCTCGCCACCCCCGGGCTGGTTCGGTGGCTGCGGAGCACTCATGTGGGCTTGAACCCCCTTGACGAGGACCTTCTGTCTCTAGCTCGAGCACACGCTAGCGGATACACCTAATCGTGACCCGGAACGCCCCGCTGGGCAGCGTGCGAAAACGAGCTGTAGTCACTCGCGTCCGGAGATGAACGCCAGCAGGTCCTGCCGGGTGACGACGCCTGCGGGCTTGCCACCCTCCAGCACCAGCGCACCATCGGCCGAGGTCAACGCGTTGATGGCGGCGGTGATCGACATCCCGGCGCCGATCGTGGGCAGCGGCGGGGACATGTGGGTCTGCAACATGTCGGCGAGCGCGACCTCGCCGCCGAACAGTTTGTCGAGCAGATCACGTTCGTTCACGGCGCCGACGACCTCCGCGGCCATCACGGGCGGCTCGGCGCTGACGACCGGCATCTGGCTCACGCCGAACTCGCGCATGATCGCCACGGCCTCGGTCACGGTCTCGTGGGGGTGAGTGTGGACGAGGTCCGGCAGCGTGCCGTCCTTGCGCCGCAGCACGTCGCCGACGGTTGCGTCCGTCGAGTCGGGCGGCAGGAACCCGTACGCCCCCATCCACGAGTCGTTGAAGACCTTGCCGAGGTAGCCGCGGCCACCGTCGGGCAACAACACGACGATGACGTCGTCGGGGTCGCACCGCTTGGCCAGTTCCACCGCGGCCGCCACGGCCATGCCGCACGAGCCGCCGACGAGCAGCCCCTCCTCCGCGGCGAGGCGGCGGGTCATGATGAACGAATCGGCGTCGGAGATCGCGATGATCTCGTCGGCGATGTCGCGGTCGTAGGTCTCCGGCCAGAAGTCCTCGCCGACGCCTTCGACGAGATACGGCCGACCGGCGCCACCCGAGTACACCGAACCCTCCGGGTCGGCGCCGACGACCTTGACCGCGCCCTCGGAAGCGTCCTTGAGGTAACGACCGGTGCCGGAGATCGTGCCGCCGGTGCCCACGCCCGCGACGAAGTGAGTGATCTTGCCTTCGGTCTGCCGCCACAGTTCGGGGCCGGTCGAGTGGTAGTGGCTCTCGGGGTTGCTCGGGTTGGCGTACTGGTTGGGCTTCCACGCGCCGTCGATCTCGGTGACGAGCCGGTCGGAGACGCTGTAGTACGACTCGGGGTGCTCGGGCGGCACGGCGGTGGGGCAGACGACGACCCGCGCGCCGTAGGCCTCGAGAACGTTGCGCTTGTCCTCGCTGACCTTGTCCGGGCAGACGAACACGCAGTGGTACCCCTTGCGCTGCGCGACCATCGCGAGGCCGATGCCGGTGTTGCCGGACGTCGGTTCGACGATCGTGCCGCCCGGTTTGAGCTCCCCGGACGCCTCGGCGGCCTCGACCATCCGCAGCGCGATGCGGTCCTTGACGCTGCCACCGGGGTTGACGTACTCGACCTTGGCGAGCACGAGGGGGCCTGCTCCGTCGGTCACGGAGTTCAGCTTGACCAACGGGGTGTCTCCCACGAGGTCGATGACGTGTTCGGCGTAATCCATGCCGCCAGAGTAATCAGCCGATGACCGTTGCACATCGTTAGTCGGGGTTCTTTTCGATTTCATTGTCCGAAAAGGACCACTGTGATTAGCTCACGGCGTTTCGACCGTCACGTCCGTAACAAGGAGTCCCCGCCGTGAAAGCCCTGCCGAGACGGCACAAGCGGGTGGCGCGAGCTGCCACCGCCACCGCCCTCGCGAGCGCGTTGCTGGCGACGTCCGGTGGCGTCGCCGGAGCCGCACCGAACGCGAAGGCGTTCGGCTTCTTCGACGACGCCCCCGTGTTCACCCTCAACGTCCTGTTCACCAACGACATGGAATCCGCGCTGCTCGGTGTGCCCGGCGACGGCACCGACGAGGGTGAGATCGTCGACGGCGGACAGAACCCCTACGGCAGCCCGTCGCGCATGGCCACGGTGATGGACGACCTGCGCAAGGACGTTGTCACGGGCTGGCCGAAGCCGGGCCAGGCGTTGTGGCGGGGCGAGGTCTCGATATCCGGCGGCGACAACTTCCTGGCCGGCCCCGAGTTCTCGGCCAGCCAGCAGGACGGTGCCCCGTTCTACGACGCCCGCGCGGTCGAGGAGATCGGTTTCGACGCGACCACGATCGGCAACCACGAGTTCGACTTCGGACCGGAAGTATTCGCCGACTTCATCTCCGCGTTCGACGGTTCACTGGATTTCGTGAGCGCGAACGTCGACGTCTCCGGTGAGCCGACGCTCGACGCGCACGCCAAGGACGGCACGATCCTCAAGAGCAAGGTGCTGCATTCGCGGGGCCAGCGCATCGGCATGATCGGCCTGACGACGCCGGAACTGCCGTCGCTGTCGAGCCCGAGGAACGTCGAGGTCGACCCCCGGATGGCGAAGCTGACGAACGCGCTCGCCTCCGACTTCGCCGACCGTGGTATCGACAAGGTGCTGCTCGTCTCGCACCTGCAGGACATCGACAACGAGCTCGAACTGGTGCCGCAGCTGAAGGGCGTGGACGCGGTCGTCGGCGCGGGCGGCGGTGAGATCCTCGCCGGCGACGACGACCGGCTCATCCCCGGTGACGAGGCCGAGCGGGGCTTCCCGCTGTACGCCGACGACGCGAACGGCAACAGCGTGCCCGTCGTCACCACGACCGGCGACTACAAGTACGTCGGCAGGCTGGTGCTGAACTTCAACTGGCGCGGCGAGGTCGTCGGCGTCGACGACGCCGAGTCGGGCCCGGTGCGCGTGTCCGGCGTCGGCCCCGACGCGGTCCGCGGCGACGAGAAGGTCCGTTCCGAGGTGGAGGAGCCGGTCGCACAACACCTGGAGGAACTGGCCGACACCACCGTGGCGACCAGCGAGGTGCCGCTGAACGGC
This sequence comes from Prauserella salsuginis, assembly GCF_024648885.1. GTDB lineage: Bacteria > Actinomycetota > Actinomycetes > Mycobacteriales > Pseudonocardiaceae > Prauserella > Prauserella salsuginis. The sequence goes on from NZ_JANBBF010000014.1 coordinate 144,076, forward strand.
GTCCGGAACGACGTGCGCTCGAAGGAGACGAACCTCGGCAACCTCGTCGCCGACAGCCTGCGCTGGACGGGCGAACAGCAGGCCGAGGAGTACGGCGTGACGCCACCGCAGGTCGGTATCCAGAACGGCGGCGGTATCCGCAACGACTCGACGCTGCCCGCGGGTGATGTCAGTGCGCTGGACACCTACGACGTCGCACCGTTCTCCAACTTCGTCGCGGTCGTGCCCGAGGTGCCGCGGGAGGTGTTCCGCCAGCTGCTCGAGCGCGGCGTGGCGGCCTCGCCCGACGCTTCCGGCGCGTTCATGCAGGTCTCGGGCGTGAAGTTCACCTACGACCCGAACGCCAAGGCCCAGGTCGTCGACGAGAACAGCGGCGAGGTGCTGGAGCCGGGCGAGCGGGTGCAGAACGTGACGCTCGACGACGGCACCGTGGTGGTCGAGAACGGCCAGGTCGTGGAGGGTGCGCCGATCTCGGTCGCCACCAACGACTTCTCGGCCCGTGGCGGCGACGGCTACCCGTTCGGCGACCTGGACTTCACCTCGGTCGGCACCACCTACCAGCAGGCCGTCGAGGGCTACGCCAGTGAGGGCCTGAACGGTTCCGTCACCGCCGAGCAGTACCCGGAGGGCGGCAACGGCCGCATCACCACAACCGGTTGATGAGCCACGGAGCGGCGCGGGGAGCCTGCGGGCTTCCCGCGTCGCCCCGCCATCACCAAACCACGGATCGACGCCGGAAGTCCGCCTGCCACGACCGCGCGCCCCGCCGGCTCACCACCACAAGCGGCGCCGACGCCCCGCCCGGCATGCTGCCCATGACACGCATCGGTCCTCTCCTTTCCGGTGTCGAAGGCCTTGCTCGCGGACTGTGTTCACTACGACGCGCCGAGTGACTCACCGGTTTCGACCTGCCGCAGGTCGGCCCATCCCGGATCGTCCTCCGATTCGCACGCTTCCCACCCCGGCGGCCAGCTGCGTCCCACTCCGGTCCTGGTCACCGCGCCGGCGAGATTCGCGGCGGTGTGCTCGCCGAACCGCACCGGCCCCTCGAAACGCGCGCCGCGGAACTGGCTTCCGTTCCGTCCGAAGTCCACGTTGCGGAAGTCCGCGTCATCGAGGAACCGTGCTTCGACGAAATCGGCCTTGGATCCGAATTCGGTTCCGCGGAACGTGGCGAGCTCCGTGAACACCGCCCCGCGACAGTTCAGCGAGCGGATCCGGCAGCGCGAGAAGTTGAACCACGGCAATCGCGCTCCGGAGAGGTCGAGATCGATGTCGTCCCAGAAGGCGTCCTCGACGTCGGGGCGCAGGTGCAACTGCAGGATCCGCTGCACCGCGAAGCGGACCTGCCGTTCCTCGGCCGAATCGTCGAACGGCATGCGCAGATAGGCGCAGAGCACGTTGACGATCGTCTGGCGTTGCGGCCGGTGGTCGGCGGCCAGACGTTCCAGCGCGTACATGCCCGCCAGCCGGACCGCGGCGCTCTCGTGGCCGAGCTGTTCGGCCGCTTGGCCGTACAGCTCGGTGATGCGGCGTTCGGTGGCGTCGTGGTCACGCTGTTCGAGGTCGAGCTCGTTGGACCGCTGCCGCCGGGCGGCCAGCAGCAGCGCGGCTCCGCCGCCCGTCCCGATGACCAGACTCGATGCGGTACGCAGGGCGTCCAGTCTGGCGCGGTCCTCGGGCCGGCCACCGCCGAGCAGCGACAGCATCGTGGTGGCCGCGGCAGTGGCGACCAGCAACAGTCCGACGGCCCACAGTGCGATCGTCCGTGGCCGTAACGCTGTGCTCCGGTGATTCGACACGGCGTGATGATGACACCGAAGTGATGCGTTGCGCCCGCCACTGGCCAGGGCGCGAACCGACAGGCAGGATGTACGTAAGCATCCGCTTAGGTTGATCCGAAGGAGTGTCCACCATGCCCGAAGCCGTGATCGTGTCCGCAGCCCGTTCGCCCATCGGCAGGGCGGGCAAAGGCTCGCTGGTGGACAAACGTCCCGACGATCTCGCCGCGGAGATGGTGCGCGCCGCCCTCGACAAGGTGCCCCAGCTCGACCCGGCCGAGATCGACGACCTGATGCTCGGCTGCGGCCTGCCCGGCGGCGAGTCCGGATTCAACATGGGCCGCGTCGTGGCGACCCTGCTCGGCTACGACCACCTGCCCGGCTGCACCATCACCCGCTACTGCTCCTCCAGCCTGCAGACCACACGCATGGCCCTGCACGCGATCAAGGCGGGCGAGGGCGACGTGTTCATCTCCGCAGGTGTCGAGGCCGTGTCCCGATTCGCCAAGGGCAACTCCGACTCGCTGCCCGACACACACAACCCGCTGTTCGCCGACGCCGAGGCCCGCACCGCCGCCACGGCCGAGAAGGAGACCGACAGCTGGACCGACCCGCGTTCCAACGGCCAGCTGCCCGACGTCTACATCGCCATGGGCCAGACCGCCGAGAACCTCGCACGACTCAAGGGCATCTCGCGCGAGGAGATGGACGAGTTCGGCGTGCGGTCGCAGAACCTCGCCGAGAAGGCCATCGCCGACGGCTTCTGGGCCAAGGACATCACCCCCGTGACCCTGCCCGACGGCACGGTCGTCGAGAAGGACGACGGCCCCCGCGCCGGCGTGACGATCGAAGGCGTGGCGGGCCTCAAGCCGGTGTTCCGCCCCGACGGCCGGATCACCGCAGCCAACGCCTGCCCGCTCAACGACGGCGCCGCCGCGCTGGTGATCATGAGCGACACCAAGGCCAAGCAGCTCGGCCTCACCCCGATCGCCCGCATCGTGTCCACCGGCGTGTCCGGACTCTCGCCCGAGATCATGGGCTACGGCCCCGTCGAGGCCTCGAAGCAGGCACTGTCCCGCGCCGGCATGTCCGTCGGCGACATGGACCTGGTCGAGATCAACGAAGCCTTCGCCGCCCAGGTCATCCCCTCCTACCGAGACCTGGGCATCGACCTCGACAAGGTCAACGTCAACGGCGGTGCCATCGCCGTCGGCCACCCCTTCGGCATGACCGGCGCCCGCATCACCTCGACGCTGATCAACTCGCTGCAGCACCACGACAAGCAGTTCGGCCTCGAAACCATGTGCGTCGGCGGCGGTCAAGGCATGGCCATGGTCCTCGAACGCCTCAGCTGAAACGAAGGCAAGGTTTGCTGCCGGACTTGCGTAGCGGTGCAGGTGGCAGAACCTCAGCGCGCCACCGGCTCCGGGATCACCGACTCATGAATGTCCAGTTCACCACGTCGGGGCTGTCCTTGCCGGGGGCGTGCTGGGAACCTGCGGCGGCGCGAGGGGACGGCCGGGCCGAAAGCGACTTCGTCACTTCCCCATGAGTCCTGCTCCCGCATGCATGTTGCGCGGCAGCGTGCATGCGGGTGCAGGTGACGGTTGAGTAACGTCTGCCGGTGAGCTCCTGCGAGGACTACCGGGAGACGGTGGCCCTGTCCTAATGTCTCGCCATGTCCACGTCGGTCTTCGTCACGGGCGAGGCCAAAGCACCCTCGAACAACCCGATCACCAACCAGTACGGGTTGTTCTTCATCGCCTTCGAGATCGACCCGGACACACACCGAATCCTTGATGCCGAGTGCTCGGCGACGTTGGCCCTGACGAACCGGTTCGTCAAAGGCTTGTTCGTTCGAGAGTGCATCACGGAGGAAGGTCTTCTTACGGAGCGCATCTCCGCGCGCTATCACGGTTCGTCGCAGCGAGCCTTGATCGCGGCACTGCACCACGCCGCGACCAAGTACCGCAGCGCGGTCGGTCTCACCGCCGGCTGACGTCTCCGTAAGACCCAGCGATTGCCTGGCCCCTGATCGGGCCGGACCCAGTCGGAAACACGCACCCGACCACCTCGGTCGGGCGTGTGTTTCCGACTTTTTTTGCGTGTAAGGAAGAAAGGACGGCGGCGACGCGAACATGATTACGGACGGGTTCCTCTATCTCGGTGTGCTACTGGGGTTGGCCGCGGTCATCGTCTACGTCACCCAACGCAGGCAGTACCGGTTCCTCAAGTACGTACCCGGCTTCGTGCTGCTCTACCTCGGAGCGGCGCTGCTGAACACGGTGGGCGTGTTCGGCGAGTCCGATTCGGTCGACGCGACCGGCGACGCGGTGAAGGACGCGCTGCTGCCGGCGATGATCCTGCTGCTGCTGTTCAAATGCGACATCCGCAAGATCATCAAGCTCGGTCCGAAACTCCTGCTGACGTTCGTGATCTCGGCGCTCAGCATCGCGGTCGGATTCGTCATCGCGTTCCTGATCTTCCAGGCGACGCTGGAAGGCGAGGCGTACAAGGCACTCGGTGCGCTCGCCGCGTCGTGGACCGGTGGTTCGGCGAACCTGGTCGCGGTGCAGTCCATCGTGGACGCACCGGAGACGCTGATCGGCTACGTGCTCATCGTCGACACGGTGCTCTACTCACTGTGGCTGCTGGTGATGTTCAGTTCCGTGGGCGTCGCCGACCGGTTCAACCAGTGGGCCAAGGCGAAGGCGATCAACTTCGACGGACACGCGGCCGACGAGCAGGAACGGTCGATCGACCTGACGTCACTGATGACGTTGATCGGCTTCAGTCTGCTCGTGTCCGCGCTCGCGACCTGGGTCGGCGGTCTGCTTCCGGAGCTCGGCGACGTCGTCACCGGCACCACGTGGACGATCCTCATCGTCAGCGTGCTCGGCCTCGTCATCGCCTCGACCCGGTTCGGCAGGACGGCCGGCTCGTCCGAGCTCGCGATGGTGATGCTGTACGTGATCATCGGCATCATCGCCTCCGGCTCCGACTTCTCGTCGCTGGCAGAGGCGCCGCTGTACCTGCTGATCGGCGTGATCGCACTGATCGTGCACGCGACTGTCATGGTCGTCTACGCCAAGCTCACGAAGTCCGAACTGGCGAGCCTGGCGGTGGCCAGCACGGCCAACCTCGGCGGCATGGCCTCCGCGCCGGTCGTGGCCAGTGCCTTCCACCGGCAGATGGTCCCGGTGGGTGTGCTCTTCGCTCTGATCGGCGCGTTCTCGGGCACGTTCGTCGGCCTGGCGACGGTGAACGTGCTGGGGGTGATCTGAGGTGCTGCCCGCTGTCGCGGCCCTGCGGGCGCGGCCCTATTCGGCGCCGCTGACGCGCCCGTTCATCACGGCTCGTCGACGTGTCGACACGATGCTCGGCGTGCTCGTGGAGATCGAGCTGGCCGACGGGACCGTCGGCCATGGCTCGGCGGGCCAGTCCCTCGGCGTCACGGGCGAGTCCGTCGATTCGGTACTGGCGGTGTTGAACGGGCCGGTGAAACAGGCCCTGACCGAACGGGCCAGCACCGGACGGCGTGAGGTCGCGGCGGGCATCGCCGGGTCCTGCGTCGGGAACTTCGCGGCCAAGGCGGCGGCCGACGTGGCGTTGCACGATGCGTGGGCCCGAACGCTCGGCGTGCCGCTGGCCGAGGCCCTCGGTGGGGACACCGCCACGGTACTGCGCACCGACATGACGGTCAGCCTCGACACTCCGCAGCGCATGGCCGACGCCGCCGTCGAAGCGGTCGGCGACGGCTTCGACGTGCTGAAGATCAAGCTCGGCAACGACTGGCGCGCCGACCTGGACCGGCTCCGCGCGGTCCGGGAGGCCGCGCCGGACGTGCGGTTCCGCCTCGACGCCAACCAGGGCTGGGACGTGAAATCGGCGATCCGCGTGATCAGGGCCATCGAGGATGCCGGGATCCCCCTCGAGCTGGTCGAGCAGCCGGTCGCCAGCCGCGATCTGGCGGGCATGGCCGCGGTGACGGCCGCGGTCGACGTGCCGGTCATGGCGGACGAATCGGTGTCCTCGCCGCACAGCGCGCTGGAGATCGTGCAGCGGCGGGCGGCCGACCTGCTGAACATCAAGCTGGCCAAGTGCGGCGGGATCGACGAGGCACTCGCCATCGCCGACATCGCACGCGCAGCCGGGATCGAATGCATGGTCGGCGCGATGATGGAGCCGAGGATCTCCATCGCGGCGGCCGCCCACCTCGCAGCCGCCCATCCCGCGGTCACCCTCGTCGACCTCGATTCGGCCGAGTGGATCGACGACCCCGACCTCAGCGGCGGTTACACCCTGCGCGGCAGCGAGATGCATCTCCATCCCGGTCCGGGAATCGGTTTCGCTCCATGGGTGAAAGGAGAACAGGAATGAACCTCCGCAGAACGACGGTCGCACTGCTGGTCACGGGGCTGGTCGGCGCGAGCGCCGGCACAGCGGCAGCCACGCCGCACGGGGCTGCACACGGACACGGCATCGAAGCGGGTGACCACGCCTTCGTCGACGTGACCACCGCGACCCTGTGGGTCGAGCCGGGGCTGGACCGGCCGGTCGACGCACCGTCGCTGACCAACCCGGTCGACCTGGACCAGTGGAACCGGAACATGGCCGACACCGAGACGCGGCGCTGGCTCACCGGCAAACTCGAGACGCAAGCCGTGCTCGGTTCCGGGGTCGAGGTCACCGAGGTCGACGGCGACTGGGCCCACGTCGTGGTCGAGGGACAGGACACCCCGCGTGACGACCGCGGCTACCCCGGCTGGATGCCCGTCGACCAGCTCGTCGAGAACGACAAGTTCGACGCCCTGGTCGACACCCGTCCGTGGGCGCAGGTGACCGGCGACAAGACATGGCTGACGGGCACCCCCGCCGGCGCGCAGCCGCTGTCGGAGATCAGCTTCAACACGCGACTTCCCGTGCTCGCCGAGACCCCGCAAGCGGTGCGGGTCGCTCTGCCGGACGGTTCGCGCGCGTGGCTCGAGCAGGACGCGGTCGACGTGCACGACCAGGGCGAGCAGCCCGCCGCGCCGACCGGTGAGGACCTGGTCGCCACCGGGAAGCAGTTCCTGGGCCTGCGCTACCTGTGGGCGGGTGTGTCCGCGTACGGGTTCGACTGTTCGGGCTTCACCTACAGCGTCCACCGGGCACACGGCGTGTCGATCCCGCGGGACTCGTCGGCGCAGGCCGAGTACGGCCAGGACGTCGCCGTCGAGGATCTGCAGCCCGGTGACCTGTTGTTCTTCGCCCAGCCCGGCGGAGTCGGCCGCGTGCACCACGTGGGCATGTACATCGGGGAAGGGAAGATGATCCACGCGCCCAACGCGTCCGAGTCGGTGTCGATCGTCGACTGGCAGGAATGGGACACCGACGACGAGTTCTCCGGCGCCAAGCGCATGATCTGAGCGGCTCTGCGTAGCTGACGCAGCGGCGCAACTCGAGCGGCGCCGACGAAGAGCGGCCCCCTGGTGGCGTGACCGTCACCAGGGGGCCGCTTTCCGTAGCGGGCAGGGCTTCGTCGCGAGCCGCTTTTCGTCGCGGGCAGGGCTGCGCGGCCGGCTCGCCCGAGGCGCACTCGCCACGGGCAGGGGGCTTCGCGGGCAGGGCTTCACGGCCGGCTCTCCCCTTCACAGCCGGCTCCGCAGGGGCGCGCTCGCCGCGAGCCGGGTCTTTGCCGAGCGGGCTCCGGCTCGGGGCCGGGTGCGCCGGGGCCGGGCTCGTCGGAAGCACCGGAACCCGTGGGCGCTCACTCGACCGGATGCCTACCTTCGTCGGCGGACATCCGGGTGGTGTTGTACGGCACTCGCCGAGCCGGACCGGACCGCGCCAGGGCCCGCGACCTCCCCGGTACACCCCCTGAACGACAGCAGTCGCCCGGCCGATTCGGCCGGGCGACTGCCGCAGGAGGGAGACGTGGCGGGAGCTATTCGCTCTGCAGGTAGGTCAGCAGGCGCAGGATCTCCAGGTACAGCCAGACCAGCGTCGTCATCAGGCCGAAGGCCACGTACCAGGCGAACTTGGCGGGAACGCCCTGGCGGATCGCCTGGTCGGCCATGTCGAAGTCCAGCAGGAAGCTGAACGCGGCCACGCCGATGCAGACGATGCTGAAGATGATCGCCATGGTGCTGCCGTCGCGCAGGCCGACGTTGACGCCGAACAGGCTCATCACGAGGTTGAACAGCATCAGGACGGCGACACCGCCGATGGCGCCGATCATCCACTTGCGGAACTTCGGCGTGACCTTCACGGCGCCGGTCTTGTAGACGACCAGCATCACGACGAAGACCGCGGCGGTGCCGACGACGGCCTGCAGGGCGACGCCCTGAACGATCATTTCGAACACGCCGCTGATCGCACCGAGGAACACACCCTCGGCCGCCGAGTAGGCGAGCGTCATCGGCGCGCTGACCATCTGCTTGAAGATGATCACCAGGGCCAGGATCAGGCCGACGATCATGCCGCCGATCATGGCGCCGGTGACGGCACCCATCGAGCCGGCCGCGATCTGCCCCTGGGCCCAGATCGCAGTGATGATGCCGATGAGCAGCGTCACGCCGAGGCTGGCGCCGGTCTTCATGACGACGTCGTCGACCGTCATCGGGCGGTCGGCCTCGCCCGAGGGGGCCTGTGGGGTTCCGTAGCCGGGGACGCCGCCCTGGGGCTGCTGGAAACCCGCGTACGACGCCTGACCGGCCGCGCCCTGCGGCAGGTTGCGGAAGGCGGGGTTGCTTGAGGTTCGCACTGATCCTCCTGGATCTACTGGCCTTGCACCGGTACAACGACCGGGCTCGCCGGCCGGTTCCCGTAGGTCGGTAAAACCGACTTTACCCACGATCCCCGGGAAGGGTGGTAGGGACGTGGGGAACATCGTGTACTGCGATCCAAGCAGGTCCACTCAAGTGGCCGATTGCCGGTTGCGCAGCGGGCAGCGAGTATCACGAGCCGTATCCGACCGATTACCGAACGCGTGCCCGCTGTACCGCCCGAGTAGCTGTACCGCGCGAGTAGCTGTACCAACCGAGCAGTCGACCGGGGTCACCTCGACGAGCCCCGACCGGGACGCTCGGCCGCCTCTGGGGGTGTGGTGCACGGCGGGGCGCCTTTGTGACCTTAGGGGGACTTCTCGTGGCGCCTACCCTGCGCCCTTCCCGCAGCCGAGGCTCTGCCGACCCCGCCGGCGCGCAGAGCGCCGCAGGCTCGCTGTTATCGGCCGCCGTGCTTCGCCGCGGCTTCACCCGGCGCGCCGCCGTGGCGGTGCGACTGCTCGTGGCGGTCGCACTCGCCTCGTTCTCGTTGGTCGTCGTCGCTCCCGCGGCCTCGGCCGAAGTGAAGGAGGGCAACGGCCACACCACGACGCCGGGCCAGCCCTACGGCGGACAGGACCGCGAGAGCGACTGGCTCGGCTCCTATGTCGTCGGCGGCAAGCAGGTGTTCTGCGTGCAGTTCGCGCTGAAGGCACCCGATTCGGGCGAGCAGTACCGGCCCGGTGACGAGCTGCTGACCAAGTGGGGCGAGAAGATCCCGGAGGACACGGCCGCGAACATCTCGTACCTGCTGCTGCGCTACGGCGACACGCAGAACGCCGACGAGGCGGCCGCTCTCGCCCACCTGCTGCACTCGTGGACGGCCGCCCCGCGCACGCCCGCCGACCTCGATCGGAACCTGCCGTTCGACCGGATCGCCTACAACGTCGACGGGCAGTTCGCGAAGCTTCCGCAGGGCGCGAAGGACGCGGTGGAACGCCTCCGCGCCGACGCCAACGCGAACCGCGGTCCCTGGACGGCCGAGGTCACCGCTCCGGAACAGGAGCAGACCATCGGCGAGGCGGGCGAATGGTCCGTGTCCGTGACCAATGCCGCAGGTAAGGGCGTGCCGGGCGTTCCGGTGACACTGTCCGCCGAGGGCGCGCAGGTCGGCGGCGAGCGGGCCGACGTGACGACCGGCGAGGACGGCACCGCCACGTTCCCGGTCACGCCGCAGGCCGAGGAGCCTTCGGTGACGGCCACGATGTCGGCCCCTGCCGCACGGCCGTACGTCCAGGACCCGGTCACCGCGAACACCCAGCGAGTGGTCTCGACCGGAGGGGAGCAGGAGCTGACGGCCTCGGCCACGGGCACGGCGAAGAACGCTCCCGGCGGCGTCGAGGTCACGAAGGTCGACGCCGAGTCCGACAAGGGCATCGCGGGCGTCCCACTGCGCATCACCGCAGGCGACAAGGAATCGGCGGCCAAGGGCGACGACGGCAAGCCGCTGGTCGGCGAGGACGGCAAGCCCGCCGTGGTGACGACCGAGGGCGACGGCGGCGCCGCCACGGTCGACGAGCTGAGCGCGCCGCAGCGGATCTGCGTCATCGAAGTCAGCCCGCCGAACGGCTACGCCGACGCGTTCGATCCGGACAATCCACCGTCGGCGTGCGGAAAGGTACAGCCCGGCGGCACGCTCGAGTTGACGATCAGCAACAAGGCCGACCAGGTGCCGACCGTGATCCCCGCCGGTGAACAGGGCCAGCCGACGGCACAGAGTCCGACGACGACGTCGACGCCGACCGGTGCGCTCGTCGGCATGGGCGGACTGGCGCTCGCGGTGGCCGTCGCATCCGGACTCCTGGTGCGTCGCCGGCAGCTGTCCGGGGACTGACGTGGCGAGGCGCGAGCGGGTCTCCGCCTACCTACTGGGCGCGGCATCGGTACTGGTGGCGCAGGCGTTGGTGGGCGCGGCGGTGTTGATGCCGCCCACCGACGCCGTCGCCGGTACCGCCGAGCCCGCGGCCGAGCGGAAGACCGTGCAACGGCAGCAGACCGGGGCAAAGCAGTCGGAACCGACAACATCGGAAGAACCGGACGACAACGCGACATCCCGTGACGAACCGAAATCGGGCGAGGAACGGGATCGCGACCCCGAACCGGACGTGACGCCCGCGCCGAGCGGTCAACGCCCCGGGACGATCCTGCTGCCGGACGGCGGATCGGCGGCGCTCGTCCGCCACGAGCTCGGCCCCGACGCTGTGCTGCCCGTCCCCGAGAATCTCGGCGAGGCCACGTGGTGGGGCGCAGGGCTCGGCGCCCCGAGTGGTGCCAGCGTCTTCGCGGGGCACGTCAATTGGCAGGGCAGGGAAGGCCCGTTCTCCGAGCTGTGGCAGGTGCGAGTCGGCGAGCGCGTCACCATCGCCGACGACGGCGGGAAGAAGTTCCGCTACGAGGTCTCGCGGATTCTGACGCTGGACAAGGACGAGGTGCCCGCGCGGGCGAGCGAGCTGTTCGGGCAGAGCGGCAGGCACCGCGCCGTACTGGTCACCTGTGGCGGCAACTGGCAGGGCGGCACGACCGGCTACGAGGAGAACCGCGTCGTCATCGCCGAACCCGTCTGAGCGCTCGCGGCGGCGGCCCGCGGCCGGGTCGCCGCCGCGAGACACCGGGCCAGGTGTCCTGTCACCACAGCCGGCGCTCGCAAAGGTACGGTCTTGAGTATGGCTTCCGAGCACGACAACCGACTGCTGCCGCTGCGGCGGGAATTCAGCCAGGCGTGGCACGGGTTCGACCGCGCCCAGGTCCTGCAGTACGTCGAGCACCTCGAGGCTCAGGTGCAGCGGATCGTGGCCGACCGCGACAACGCGAACGCCCGGCTCACGACGCTGTCCCGCGAGCTCGAGAACGCCCGCCGCGAGGTGACCCGACTGCAGAACCGGGTCGAGGAGCTGAAGAAGCCGCCGGAGCGGCCCGAGGATCTGGACGAGCGCATGCAGCGTTCCGTCGACCTCGCGAACACGCGGGCCGAGGAGATCGTGGGCCGCGCCGAGGAAGCCGCCACGAAGACGTGGGCCGAGAGCGGCGAGGTCTCGAAGAAGCTGCACGAGCGCTACATGAAGTTGGTCGAGACCCTCGACCAGCACGCGGAGGAGCTGCAGCGCGAGCACACCGATGCGCTGGCGGCCACGAAGGCCGACGTGCAGAAGATGACCTCGGAGGCCGCCGAGCGGCAGGAGCGGCTCGACCGCGAGGCCGAGGAGAAGCGCCGCACCATCGAGCGCGAGTTCGACAAGAAGATGACCGCCGAGAAGGCCGCGCTCGAGAAGCACGTCGCGGACACGAAGGAAGCCAGCAAGAACGCCGCGGAGCGCAGGATCGCCGAAGCGACCACCGAGTCCAAGCGCATGGTGGACGAGGCAACGGCCAAGGCGAAGAAACTCGTCGACGACGCGACCGCGGACGCCGAGCGCCGGACGGCCGAGGCCAACGGGGTCGTCGAACGGCTCACCAAGATCCGCAACGAGGCACGCGCCCGACTCAAGGCGGCGGAGGATGCGCTGCACGCTGGTGAGTCGGCACTGGATCCCGTCGACGACGAGGACACCGAGCTCTCGGAACTGCCCGAGTCGCTGACTGCGCCGTTCGACGCGGCCAAGACCGCTAACGCCGTCCAGCTCTCGCACGCCACCGGGAACGGTGCCGCGGGCGACGCGGCGTCCGGTTCGTCGGACGGTTCCGGGGACGCCGAGGCCACCCGGCCGACGCAGCAGCCCGTGAAGGTCGGTACGAACAACGCGACGTCCGGCGAGGACGCGGCGGGTTCCGGCGACGCGGGCACCGACTCGGACGATGCGGCCGCGGGATCGGAGAAGGCAGCGGACTCATCGGACTCGTCGGACTCGTCGGACTCGTCCAGCGAGACGACGACTCCGAGCACCCCGGCACAGCGCCCCTCGCCCGGGCCGAAGAACACGTCGTCCCAGTGACGCCGGCGTGCGGCGGCCGCCCGGCGTGACGCCGCAGTCGCCGTCGTGGTGGGCCCACCGCAACCGGGGACCCACCACGAGACGTGTCAGACGACCTTGCGGGCGCCTTCCAGGTTCTCGGCGAGGCGGTTGATCGTGGCGGCCTGCGCGACGTAGTCCATCGCGCTGAACTCCCACGGGTAGACCTGTTTCGCCTCGGCGGCAGGCATGTTCGCGAACGTCGGCTGCTTGAGCATCTCGTCGCCGCTCATCGCGCGCAGTGAGTACAGCACGACGTCGGTGCGGAAATCGGTGATGTTCTCCCACGCCACCTGGCGCCAGTAGTACGTGTCGCCGCCGGGGTCGGGGTACTTCACGCCGAGTTCGGTGTAGCTGCGCAGCGCCGGATCGTCCTCGGCCTTGGCGATGTGGACGCCGTCGGTCTCGTACGCCGCGACGGCCATGACGGTCAGGCCGGACGACGCGGCCTCGCGGAGCCGGTCGCGCGCGGAGTCGTACTCGCGCTTCTTCTCGGTGAGGAGTTTCTGATCGGCGTCGAGCGACTTCGCGAACTGGGTGGTGCGCTCGACGACCTTGTCGGCCGAGCCGGTCATCGACAGCGCCACGATGGGTGCGATCTTCGCGGCATCCTCCTGCTGCTTGAGGTCCTTGAAGCCGTACAGCGGCTTCTTCGGGTCGACCTTGCCGGAGTCGTCCTCGGGGTAGGCGTGCGTGATGATCAGATCCGGCTTCTGCGCCTCGAGGCGCACCAGGTTGATCTCGCCGTAGGTGGCGCCGACCTCGGTGACCTTCGAGGTGTCCTTGTCGTCGAAGTTCACGTCGGCGTCGAGACCGGTGTAGCCGAAGGACGCGACGGGCACGATGCCGTAGTTCCACAGGGAGGCGATGGCGTCGTTGAGGCCCGCGATGCGGGTCGGCGTGCGGTCGAGGGTGACCTTCTCGCCGCGATCATCGGTGAACGACCAGCCGCCCGAACCGCCACCGCCGTTCTCGTCGTCCGAGGTGTTGGGGCCGCAGGCGGACAGGAATCCGGTGGCGGCGAGCGCGGCGGCACCGGTGAACAGGCCGCGGCGGGACATCCGGTAGGGACCGGGCAGTGTTCCAGACATGTCGACCAAGATAGGCAAGCCTAAGTTAAAAACCTAGCCTGTGTGATGAACCTCGACACGGCGGCCGGCAGTCACGGACCCGCCCGCGGCCGCGGCGGTGGGCGATCGGCGCACCACGGGCCGTCAGGACGGGCCGAGCCAGCGGCACAACAGCAGGCAGACGTCGTCGTCGTGATCGGTGCCGCCCAGCATCTCGTGCAGCACGTTGTCGGTGCGCTCGTCGACCTTGCCATCGCCGCACCGCTCGAACGCCGCAGCGAGACGCGCCATCCCGGCATCGATGTCGCTCCTGCGGCGCTCGATGAGGCCGTCGGTGTACAGCGCCACGGACGAGTCCGACGTCAGGGAACGCCGGTGCTCGGGTATCGACGGCGTCAGGTCGATGCCGAGCATCGGACCGTGATCGGCGTCGAGATACACGACGTCGCCGGAGGCGTCCTGCACCAGCGGCGGCGGATGCCCCGCGCTCGCCCACCGGATCATTCCGTTGCGCCGCTGCACCTCGACCACGACGGCCGTGGCGTACAGCGAGCCGCGGCCCTCCCGCAGCAGTTCGTGCACGAGCCGCAGCGACGAGGCCGGGCCGTGCCCCTCCAGTGCGTAGGCGCGCAGCGCGTTCTGCAGCTGGCCCATCACGACGGCCGCGTCGAGCCCGTGCCCGGTGACGTCGCCGACGGTGAGCACGACCGTCCCGTCGGAACGGCTGAACGCGTCGTACCAGTCACCGCCGATGTGGACACCGCGGGTCGACGACCGATACCGCGCTGCGATGTCGAACTCGTCCAATTCGGCCAGCGCCGGCAGCATCGCGTACTGCAGCCGCTCCGCGAGCTCGTGCTCCCGCTCGTACTCGTAGGCGTTGCGCAGGCCGAGCGCGGTACGGCCCGCCACGGCGTGCGCGAGCGAGATGTCGTCGGAGGTGAAGCCGCGGTGCCTGCGCTCAAGATCCAACACCCCGAGAGCGTGGCGGCCAGCCAGCAGCGGCACGCTCAGCCTGCTCGATCCGGTACGAACGGACCGTCGTGTGATCAACGCCTGCTGGGCGGTGAGGTCGGGGCGCGCGTCACCCGACGACGGCGTCACGCACCGCAGACCGTCGTCGGTCGAGCGCCACACGCGCGTGATGTCGGCGAGCTGGTGCGACTGGACGAGTGCCGAGATCTGGGAGAGCATCTCGGCACTGTTGAGCGACGTCGCGGAGGCACGGCTGACTTCGTCCAAGAAGGCCGTGCGGTCGATGTCGTCACGTGAGGGCGACCCCACCATGGGCTTGTCGGCCAGCCGCCACCGCAGGTCCCGATCGCGGCTGCCACGGGCAGGGGCGCGCACCTCCTGGGACGGCAGCTCGGCCTCGCCCAGTTCGCCGGGCACGATGTCGGTCAATGACTCCACGACGTGCCCGACGGGCACCGCGGGGTCCAGACTCTCGAGCACCTCGGCCAGCACCGCCCACGCATCGGCAGGCAGCCGCCCCGCACGCACCGCCCTGGCAAGTTCCGCGCTGAGCGGACCGCTCAGCTCACGCTCGACGCTCACCGGGACTCACCTCCGAACAAGCCGGCTTCCACTATGCCCGCTGCCAGCGAAGATGTCTCGTCGTAGCCATTGTGGGTGTCACCCATGCAGCGCAATGCGAGAAGTTCGTCCGGGTGCGTGTACCGATCCACGACAGAGGGCACACGGAGGTTGTGAACGATTCCGCGGTCGACGCCCGATCGGCGGAGTCACCGGACACCGGGTGTTCCACCCGCCGGTCGACTCCGCCTCATCCACGGCGAGAACCACCGAGCCGACGGGGCTGACGATGATGATTGAGCAGAGCCGCGTCGCGGCCGACACCCTCGTAGTCGACATCGCACTGGACATGAACCTCAGGGGACCCACCGACGCCCGCCACGCCGTGGACGCCGCGCTCGGCGCGGGCGACGAGTCCTCGCGCGAGAACGTGCTGCTACTGGTCACCGAGCTGGCGACGAACGCCGTCATCCACGGCAGCCCGCCGTGCAGACTGCGCGTGCACGCCAGGTCGGAGCGGCTGCGCATCGAAGTGTCCGACACCGACCCACGGCGTCCCGTCGTGCTGCACCCTGGACCCGACGTCGACCACGGTCGTGGCCTGCTGCTGGTGGCGGCTCTCGCCGACGACTGGGGCGTCGACCAGATCGACCACCACGGCAAGGTCGTGTGGGCGGAGCTGCCGTTCACGCCGCCGACATCGCCCGAACGAGGGGTTTCACATCAGGCGCTCCGGTCCTGAACACCCCGCTCCCTCGGACGCCCTGCGCCGGAATGAACGGGCTGCGCTGCAGGTGAGCGCCGCGGTACTCAATCGGCGGCGGACACCCGCACCGACATCCTCCGTCGGGTGGACCCACAATGGGTGAATGACGACCTGGGCACGACTCGTACCGGCACTCCTGCTGCCTGCCGTCGTGCTGGCCGGAGCAGGCGCGTGCACGGACGACCCGAACCCCGCACCGACGTCCCGCACGTCCGCGTCCGCGGCACCGCCGTCGGGCTCGGCGCCGCATTCGCAACAGCCGCGGACGTCGCCGGGCGGTCCCTCGGCCCGCGCGGGCGACACCGACACCGGACCCGGTTGCGGGGAGCGGGCCGTCGAGGCGGGCGAGTTCAACCCGGACTGCAAGGAGTACCAGGGGCATCTCGACCCCGGCGGGCGAGGCCGCGGCGACACGGCTGGCGAGGCGCAGCTCGAGTACGCCTGCGAGCAGGGCTACGTCCCGAAGGAGAAGTGCTGAGCTCTCGCCCCGCGTGTCCTGCACTCGGCCCCGCGTGTCCTGCACTCGGGCTCGCGTGTCCTGCCCCCACTCGTCACTGGCCGTTCGGCCGGCGTTGAATGGGGGCATCCGTTCGCATGTCCTGCACGCGGGACGTCATAGCGTCGCCGGCTCGTAGCCGACAAGCACGGTCCGGTGCGGCCCGTTGACGGCACCCCCAGCACTCGGGTGATTCCACCCCGTCCGGCGACGTCCGCCGCAGCCCGGCGACATGGGTGAGAACCCGGTCGACGCATCCGGCGGACGACACGTATCCGGCGGTCGACACTGCCCCGGCCGGCACCGCGGCGTGGGCCGAAGCCTTTCCGAAACCCTGCCGGAGCCCCTCCCTTCGACGATCGGGATCGACACACCACAGCCCGACCGAAAGGGAGTCGATTCCGATGACCACCACCAGCACGACCGACCAGGACACCGCCGACCGGACGGGCGCCCCCACGCGACTCGCCGTGATCGTGGGCAGCATCCGCGCGGACCGGTTCGGCCCCACCCCGGCGAACTGGATCGCCGACCATGCCCGCAAGCGTGACGCCCTGCAGGTCGACGTCGTCGACCTGGCCGACTACGACCTGCCGGTCGTCCTGGGCGGTAACGACCCCGATGCTCCCCCGCCCGCACCGGTGGCCGCGCTGGGCGAGCGGCTGGCCTCGGCGGACGCCTTCGTCGTGGTCACACCCGTCTACAACCGCGCCTACCCGGCTTCGCTGAAGAACGCCATCGACTGGTTCTACGACGAATGGCAGCTCAAGCCGGTGGGGTTCGTCTCCTACGGCGGCATCACCGGCGGCCTGCAGTCCATCGACGCGCTGCGCGGGGTGTTCACCGAGTTCCACAGCGTTCCGCTCCGTGACTCGATCATGTTCGCCAACTTCTGGGAGGTCTTCGACCACGACGGCCGCCCCGTGAACGCCGAACGCACCGCGGAACTCGCCCGCGGCTTCCTCGATCAGCTGACCTGGTGGGCACAGGCGCTGCGTGACGCCCGCACCGGGCGGCCCTACCCGTTCGCGGCGTCCGAATAGGACCCGACGGCCCGGCTCCGCGCCGCACTCCTGGAGTTGATCTCGATGAGCACGACGACGTCCACCTCGGCACGCCCTACCTGGCGGGCTTGGACCGGCCTGGCCCTGCTCGCCTTGCCCCTGTTCATGATGGCCACGGACTTCACCGTGATGTTCCTGGCCATGCCGGCCGTCACCGCCGACCTCCTGCCTTCGACCACACAGACGCTGTGGATCCTGCACATCGGAGAGTTCGTCGCGGCCGGCTTCGTGATCGCGATGGGCTGGCTCACCGGCCGGATCGGACCACGCACCCTGCTGCTCGTCGCGATCGTGCTCTACGGCACGGCATCGACGCTGGCGGCGTTCGCACCCGACGCCGAGACGCTGCTGACCGCGCGAGTCCTCATCGGACTGGCCGCAGCGGCCGCCTCCCCTGCGGCGATCTCGATGTTGCGTTCGCTGTTCGGCGGCTCCCGGCACTTCGGTATCGCCTTCGCGGTGCTCATGGGGACGTTCTCGGCGGGCAGCGCACTCGGCCCGCCGATGGGTGGCATGCTGCTCGAGCACTTCTGGTGGGGTTCGGTGTTCCTCATCAACGTGCCGGTCGCCGCCGTGGTCCTGCTGGGAGGTCCGTGGGTGTTCCCCAAGGGCGGACGAACCACTGCCGAACGGATCGACATGACCAGCGTGGTGCTGTCCATGGGTGCGGTCATTCTGGTGGTGTTCGGGCTGCAGGAGATCGCCGACCGAGGGCCGGCGGTGCCCTACGTGCTCGCCACCCTGGTCGGCCTCGTGCTCGGCACATGGTTCGTCCGCCGACAACGGCGCCTCGCCAACCCGTTGCTGGATCTCGGCCTCTTCGCCATCCGCACACTTCGCGTGACGGCGATCGCCTTCGTACTGTCCTCAGCGGCTTTCGTAGCGGTGGATTTCCTCCTGTTGCAGTACTTGCAGATCGTGGCCGGGGTGCCGACCGACCGGCTCGGCCTGCTGCTGGCCGCTCCGGGGATCGCCGCCGTCCTCGGTACCGCTGTGACACCGATACTGGCGCGCTGGGTCGAACCGGCACGCCTGATGGCATCGGGGGTGGGTCTGGCGCTGGTCGGAGCGATGGCCGTCATCTGGTCGATCGCCGGCGGCACACAGCAGACCTGGTTGTCCATCACCGGCACCACCGTCGTCTCGCTGGGAGTGACGCCGCTGATGATGCTCGGTGCCCAGCTCATCGTCACCGCCGCGCCGGCCAAGCGCACCGGCTCGGCCGTGGCCGTGCAGGACATCAGTGCGGGGCTGGGTGGCGCGCTGGGCATGGCGTTCATCGGCAGTCTGGCCATGGCCGTGTTCGGCCGGGTGCTGACGGCGGGGGCAGCGGACGGTCTCACCGGAGCGGAACTCGACACCGCCGCACAGAACCCCGGGAGCGCGGTCGCCGTCGCCGGGGACCTCGGCGGCGCCGACGGTCAGGCTCTGCTCACCGCAGCCCATGACGCACTGTCCTGGGGCACGGTCGCCGCCTACGGCACCGCCGTGGTGCTCGGCATCGCCACCATCGTGCTCGTGGTCCGCGGCCTGCGCGGGGCACGGCTGGATACGGCCCCGGACGAGCCGGATGCCAGCACCGACGACACCGCACACCCGGACCGTCCGCGACACGACCCGGCCCCCTCCCCTTCCGCCGCGTCGACGAGCGCAGCTCTCGAACCCACCACGTGAGGAGACCGTCTTGTCCACGAACGAAGGCCCGATCCGGTTGTCGGTGCTGCCACCGTCGGCATCAGCGCAATACTCGTCCTGGCCTTGGGCAGTCGTCCCTCACGGGCGGCCGGCGGAGACGAGCGGGCCGATGACCGCGTCCAGCTGTGAGGCGGGCTCGCACGCTTCTCCTCGGCGGAAGGCGGCAGCAGCGCGTTGCTCGGGGAGTCGTTCGTGGACCCCGGCGCGCACCCGGTCGATGTCCTCGCGTTCCGGGGCCGAGGGCTCGATTCCCACCCGGGTCCGGAGCGCGGCGGCTGCTCCCAGCAGTCCCGCGGCCACCTCTGCCTCGTCACGGAGCAGGTGTATCGCCGCCCCCAGCTCCAAGAGCCGTGCCGTCGCAGGTACGTCGGTAACGGGAACCAGCAATGCGCCCAGGCGGCGGAAGGCGTCCTCCGCCTGGGCCGTGTCCCCCTCGTGGACCGCCAGGAAACCCCGTTCGAAGTGCGTCGCGGAATCGTGGGAGGCCGTCGGCCCGGCGCCGGTCAGCCAGCGATCCAGCAGAATTCGGGCGGTCGCCGGATCTCCGGTGAAGCGTGCGACGTTCGCCTCCGCGAAATCGGCGAACTGCAGGCCGTGTGCATCGGCGATGTCGGATGAGATCGACCTCGCCGCTGCCAAGCGTTCTTCGGCCAGCGTGACGTCGCCGGAGTGCACGGCAGCGACAGCCGTCGCACTCAACCAGTAGGAAGCCTCGACCCGCAGGTCCAGGTCGAGGCAGATGTCGAGTGCACGCTCGGCGGCCGCGGCGGCACGCGCATGCTGGCCGTTCAGTTCGGCGATGCGGTGCTGCACACCGAACACCTGCGACAGACCGTAGCCGTCGCCGACTGCGCGCAGCACCGTTTCCGGGTCGCGACCGTCCGGCAGACCCCACGGCTCGGCACCCCACATGCTCACGGCGAACCAGTCCCGCTGACTCGCCGCCACGGCTACGTCCCACTCGAACCCACGAGCGTGCAGGATCGCGATGGCCTCCTCGATGTGCTTCTCCCCTGCCTCACGCACGCCGACGGCCAGCAGTGACGCACCAGCGAACCACTGCACCTGCGCACGGGCGACATCGTCGTGGAAGAGCCCGAGAGCCTCTTCGACACGGCGTGCCTCCTGCCCCGGCTGTCGATGGACGCTCAGGCACGCCGCGAGCGTGGCCGCCGCTGCGTGGGTGTCGTCCCTAGGGCCCGGGAGAGCGGTCGCCACGGTCAGATCGTGTTCCAAATTGGACTGATGTCCGGCGATCCACTGGTACCAGAAGGTCCGCACGGCCAGTGCCGCGGCGCTACCACCGTCGCCCGCGTTCACGGCTGCATCGAACGCGTGTCGCAACTGGTGACGTTCGGCCTCGAGCTCGGTCAGCCACCGTCGTTGCCGCGGACCGCGCAGATGCCGGTCCGCCTCGCGAGCCAGGTCGAGGTGGTAGCGGAGATGACGACGGGTGACCGCGGCACGTTCACCCGCTTCGTCGAGCTTCTCCGCGGTGTAGGCGGCGATCGACTCCAACAGCCCGTAACGCATCCCCGTTTCCGCGGGAACGGTGGTGACCATGCTGCGATCGACGAGCCCGGTCAGCAGATCCGCCGTGCTCGCCCGTTCCAGGAGCTGCTCGCCGGGTTCGTCGGCACAGATCGCCTCGGCCGCAGCCAGGCTCACCGTTCCCGGATGGACGGCGAGCCGGCGCAGCACGACCTGCTCGGGCCCGCTGAGCAACGACCAGCTCCAGTCGATCATTCCGCGCAGGGTCTGCTGCCGCCGGGGCATCGCTCGCCCTGGGCGGCGCAGCAGGTTCAGCCGGTCGTTGAGGCGATGCAGCAGCTCCGGCACCGGCAGACCACGAATCCGGCCGGCGGCCAGTTCCAGCGCCAGGGGCAGCCCGTCCAGCCGGCGGCACAGCTCGGCGACGGCATCGAACGCGCCGTCGTCGAGGCTGAAGGTCGGATCACCAGCCCTGGCCCTGGCGACGAACAACTCCATCGCCGCACTGGCGCCGCCGTCTGCGGGTGGCTCGGTGCTCAACGCGGGAACGTCGTAGCGTTGTTCCTCCGGCAGGCCGAGCGGTTCGCGACTGGTCGCCAGCAGCCGCACCCCCGGCACGTGGCGCAGCAACTCGCCGGCGAGGGCCACGGCCTCGTCGGCCACGTGCTCGCAGTTGTCCAGCACCAGCAGCGCCGACCGCGCTCCGAGTGCTTCCCGCAGTCGCGCGAGCGCGCCCTCGTCCGTGGTCTGGACGGGAAGTTCCAGCGCATCGACCACCAGGGCCGCGATGCGCTCGCCCGAGCCGAACTGCTGCCCGGCCGTCGCGCTCAACTGCGTCAGATCGATGAACCAGACGCCGCGTTCGAACCGTTCCGCCTGCTCCCGGGCCACGTGCAGCGCGAGCCTGGTCTTGCCGACACCGCCGATGCCGGTCATCGTGACCAACCGGGACCGCCCCAGCAACGCCGTCGTCTGCTCGACCTCGCGACGGCGTCCGATCAGCGATGCGGTCTCGGCGGGCAGATTGGACCGGCGCGTACCGGATGGTGTGGCCGTTTCCGGCTCCTGCCGCTGGAGCGCCGGTTCCTGTCGCAGAATCCGGCCGTGGAGCTCGCGGATACGCGGCCCCGGATCGACGCCGAGGTCGGTTGCGAGGCGATGGCGCAGCGACTCGAACGTCGCCAGCGCCTCCTGTTGTCGGCCGGCCTGATACAGGGCGAGCATCAACGCGCCGATCAGTCCTTCGCGCGTCGCGTAGTCGTCGGCGACTCGGCCGGCGAAGCCGATCGCCTCCTCCGGCGAACCCTGCCGAACCAGGGTCTCCACCACCATCTCCACCGCGTCGCCCCGCCGCTCCTTCAGCTGCGCGACCGTCGGGGCCAGCCAGACCTCCTCCGCGACGTCGCCGTACGGCTCGCCGCGCCACAGCCCCACCGCTTCGGTGAGAACCTCGACCCGCCGCTGGGAGTGCTGCATGCGCCGCGCGTGTTCGACCGCCTCCCTGAACCGGGCAGCGTCGGTGATCTCGGAGTCGCCGGTGAGGCGATAGCCTCCTGCGTGGTGCGTCAGCAGGTCGCGGGCACCGGGCTTCGCCTCGTCCAGCAGGGTGCGAAGCCGGGACAGTTTGGCGCGCAGCACCTTCCTGGGGTTCGCCGGGAGCGTGTCGCTCCACAGCCGGTCGATCAGCGCATCGGCCGACACCGGCTCGCGGTTCGCAGCGACGAGCGACGCCAACAGCAGCCGCAGCTTACGTTCGGGCACGTCGACCGGATCTCCCGCGTCGGTGACGAGCCGAACCGGGCCGAGCACCTCGATCCGCATGCTCACCACTCTAGAGGGCACCCCCGGTCGAACCGGGCCAACAACGGCCCCGCAGATCGCGACGGCTGCGCACAGACACTGCCCGCCGTGGTCGCCGATCCGGCGGGACGTCCGCCTCTCAGGCGTTCCGGGCGGACAGGAAACGCTGCCTGCCGTCCGCGAGGTCGACAACCGGGCCCGGGTAGGTCAGCGCCCTGCGTTCGGGTACGGGCAGGTTCCACGGTTCATGCACCGCAGCGCCCGGAATGCAATCCAACTCCGGAACGTACCGACGCACGTAGTCGCCCGACGGGTCGTACCGCATCGCCTGCCGGAGCGGGTTGAGCACACGGTTCGGCCGCGTGTCGGCCCCCGTACCGGCGACCCATTGCCAGTTCAGCTGGTTGTTGGCCACGTCGGCGTCGACCAGATGCTGCTGGAAGTGCCGTGCTCCTTCCCGCCAGTCCACATACAGGGTCTTGGTCAGAAAGCTCGCCGTGATCATGCGGGCACGATTGTGCATCCAGCCTTCCCTGAGCAACTGGCGCATCCCGGCGTCGACGATCGGATAGCCAGTGCGGCCTTCCCGCCACGCGGCCAGTTCCTCGGGTGCATCACGCCACCGGTCACCGCGGGGCCGGTAGTCCTCACGCGCGGTACGTGGCCGGGCGGCCAACATCTGGTGGTGGAAGTCCCGCCAGGCGAGCTGTCTGCCGAACTCCCGCGCTCCCTGCGAGTCCCGACCCACCCGGTACAACACCTCCACCGGCGAGAGCGTGCCGAAGTGCAGGTGTGGGGAAAGCCGGGACGTGCGGTCGCCCGCCAGGTCGTCACGCCCGTCGGCGTAGCCGGCCACCGGACCGTCCACCCACTCGGACAGCAACGCGCGGCCGGTTCGCTCCCCGCCCTCGGCGAGCTCCGGAGCGGGCAGCCCTTCCCCGGACGCGACGTCGTGGAATCCCGCCGATTCGACCTCCGGAATCGTGATCCGGGACGGCGGCGGCAGCGGAATCCGGCTCGCCGCGGTCTGCCACCGCCGCAGATACGGTGTGAAGACGGAGAAGTGATCACCTCCACCGGTAGGCGTGAGGGAGCCGGGCGCCGCGGCGGTGGTGACCGTTTCGTGGACGTGTACGCCGACGCCGGGTATCGCCTCCAGTCGGCCCTGCCTGCGCTGGGCGTAACCGCTGACATCCGCCGAGACGTGCACATCTGACACCCCGTGCTCGGCGATCAGCCGCGACACCTCCGTGACGGGGTCGCCGTGCCGCACGATCAGCGCCCCGCCCAGGTCCCGAAGCGCATCGTCCAGGTCGGTCAGGCATCGGAGGAGAAACGCCGCGCGGTTCGGCGGCGTGGGCAGCTTCGGGTCGAGCACGAACAACGGCACGACCCTGTCGGCCCCGGCCACAGCGGCATACAGCATCGGGTTGTCGCTGACGCGCAGATCTCGGGTGAACAGCGCGATCGAGGTCCGCATCGTAGGAAGACCCTTCCGGTTCAGGCGCGCAGGGACAGCAACATGAACGGGTCGGTGGTCGGCTGTGGCGACCCGCCCGTGGGTTCGGTCGTCACACCGAGCTTCGCGGTACCGCCGGGCATGTCCGCCGTGACCGGCACGTCGCCGTCGGTCAGCACACCCATCGAGGTCGCTCCCTGCTCGTCGATGGCCCAGAGCTGGTGCACCTTGTCCTCGGGCGCGGCGGGCATGTGCTCACTCATGAACACGGCTTTGCCGAGGTCGGCCGACACGATCACGGTCGCCACCGCTCCTCCCTCGGAGGCATGGATGACCCGGGCGTCCGGGGCGTGCAGCACGCGGGCCATCTCGGCACCACGCGTACCCGCCTGCTCGATCCGCTGCCGCGCCTGGTCGAGTTCCTGCTGCGACTGCCACGCGGCGACACCGAACACGGCGGCCAGTCCGATCCCGACCACCGAGGCGGCCACCGCCAGCCGCGTCCCCCACCGGGACGCCTCCCGCCTCTTCCGGGTGCCGATCGGCACCGGTTCGGCCATCGGCGGTTCCTGCCGGGTGTGTGCGATCTCGTGCAATACCCGGCCCTTCAGCTCCGCAGGTGGCTCCTCGGCGGCGGCGACGCCGAGCAGACCCGCCGTCTCCCGCAGCTCCCGCACTTCCTGCGCGCACTCCTCGCATTCGGCGAGATGGTGCTCGAACTCGGCGCGTTCCGGCCCGGTGAGCGCATCCACGGCGTAGGCGCCGGTGAGACTCGACATCTCGGTGCTCATGAGCCCACCCCCAGGCAATCGCGCAGGCGGATCAGCCCGTCCCGTAGGCGGGTCTTCACCGTGGCCATCGGCGATCCCACCAATTCGGCCGCCTCCCGGTAGGTGTATCCGCGGTAGTAGGTCAGCAGCACCGATTCCCGCTGCAGCTCGGTCAATGTGGACATACACCGGCGCACCTGGAGCTGTTCCAGGCGACCGAGCACAGACTCACTCACCTCGTCGAATGCCCGGGCACCGGACCGGGAACCCACCTTGGCCTCGCGGTCGGCCGCAGACTGTTCGGATCGCACCCGGTCCACCGCGCGACGATGTGCGAGGGTCAGCACCCAGGTCATCGCACTGCCCTTGTCGGGGCGATAGTGCGTCGCGGTGCGCCACACCTCGACGAGCACCTCCTGGGTGACCTCCTCGGACTGCGCGGCGTTCCGGAGCAGGCGCCGCACGAGCCCGAAAACCGGCCTGGCGATCACCTCGTAGAGCTGGTCGAACGCCGCCTCGTCGCCCTTGGCGACCTCGGCCAGCAGGGCGCGCGCGTCCGGGGCCGGCTGCGGGTCGGCCGACCAGCCCGGCGGCCGCTCGGCGCGTTGCGGCTCCTCGTCCACACCGATCAACTCCCATCTCCGCGACGTCTGTCACGCCGCTCGAACATTCTTCAGCGACGTGCGGCCTTGTGCAGGCCGAACTGCCAGACGTCGAGGTAACCGGAGCGGAAGCCCGCCTCGCTGTATGCGAGGTAGAACTCCCACACCCGCGGCAGCGCTTCGCCCAGCTCGAGCTCGGCGACGTCGGCGTGCCGCTCGGCGAGCCGCTCCCGCCAGCACCGCAGGGTCTCCGCGTAGCCGGGCCCGAAGCAGCGCCGCTCGGCCAGGGTCATACCGGTGTTCACCTCGACATTGCGTTCCACAACCCGCACCGAGGGCAGCAGCCCGCCCGGAAAGACGTACTTGTGGATCCAGGTGTATGAGTCGCGAGTTGCCAGCAACCGATCATGCGGCATCGTGATCGCCTGGACGCTCGCCCGGCCGCCGTCAGCCAGCAGCCGGTCCAGCGTGGCGAAGTAGGACGGCCAGTACTCCCAGCCGACCGCCTCGATCATTTCGATGCTGACCACGGCGTCGTAGCGGCCGTCGACCTCCCGGTAGTCGCGGAGCTGCACATCGACGACGTCGCCCAATCCAGCGGCCCGCACCCTCTCGACGGCGAGTCTCCGCTGCTGCTCCGACAACGTGATGGTCGTGACCCTGGCACCGCGGCGCGCAGCGCGCATCGCCAGGGACCCCCACCCGGTGCCGATCTCCAGCATCCTCGTGCCCGCCCGGACTCCCGCCAGATCGAGCATCGAGTCGAGTTTTGACAGCTGTGCGGCTTCGAGGTCGCCGCCGGGCTCGAGGGGTGCACCCGAGTAGGTCATCGTCTCGTCGAGGAAGCCGGCGAAGAACTCGTTGGACAAATCGTAATGGCGGTGAATGTTGCTGCGTGCGCCGGAAACGGTGTTGCGCTCGGACTCCGGCCGCGTGGCGTCCACCCAACGCCGCAGGACCTGCAACGGCGCCGGGACCAGGCTGGGCAACTGCGCCGCGAACCGGGTCAGCAGCTCGGTGAGTTCGGGACTCGACCAGTCCCCGGCGAGATACGCCTCCCCGAAACCGATCTTGCCGTCCACTCCGAGGCGATGGAAGAACTCCGTCGGCCGCTCGATGCGCATCAGGGGCGCCGCGGGACCGCCTGCGCCGAGCCGCTCCCCGCCCGCGAGTGCGATGCGGACCGGCAGCCTGCGGACCGCGTGCCGGAAGAGCCTGCCGGCCGCGGCGGCACGCAACGGCGCGTGCGGTGCACAGGGAACGTCCTGCCACGGCGACATCGGTCGCGCGGCAACCGTGTCGGAGGAAACCTCATGGAATCCAGCGTTGTGGGGTCCGGCGTCGGTGGTACTCATCGGTTCTCCTGACGGCGCCGTGGACGGCGCGGGGTGATCGGAACTCTCCGCAGCCACAGCGCCACGCCGTGGCGACGGATCGATGTGGAAACCCGTTGCGGCACAAGCGGTCTGCGCAGCAGCATGCTCACCAGTACACGTTCGGTCGCGGGGCTGCGGGTCCCGGTCATGGTGGCGCTGAGCAACCGTTTCCCCGCGTCGCCCAGCTCGATCCGAATCGCCAGCCGCTCGCCCGGCCGCGGCAGCCGCATGCGATAGCGGCCGTGATCGGGCAGAAACGGTGACACGTAGAGCTGTTTGTCCGCCTCGGCGCGGCCGCCCGGGTCCGGCGACAGCAAATAGCGATGCCGCTGCCCGTAGGTGTTGTGCACCTCCGCGACCACGCAGGCCTGCTCGCCGTCGGGGAAATGGCACCAGTAGACCGTGATCGGGTTGAACACGTGACCCAGCACCCTGGCGTGCGCGAGCATCAGCACCCGGCCGCCCTCCAGGTGCACGCCGTGAGCGGCGAGCCACCGATCGAGGTCGCGGCGGATCGGTTCGCCTTTCGTTCCGAGGTGGTCGCGCGCGTCGAAGCCGGCGAACGGGCGCAACCACCACGGCAGCCGCGGCAGCCGGTCCAGGTCGACGAGCCAGACGTAGAGGTGGTGGCGGAACGAACGGACTAGGCCGGTATGGCGGGTGTGCGTCACCACGGCGTCGTAGAGCGCGGGCGCGGTCACGGCGAACCCCATCCCGCACCGAGGTTCTCGGCGACCCGTACCCCGGAGGCGCAGCCATCCTCGTGGAATCCCCAGCCGTGGTACGCACCTGCGAAGCTGACGCGATCGTCGCCGAGTTCGTGAAGTCTGCGCTGCGCGGCGACGGAATCACGGGTGTAGATCGGATGTCGATAGGTCGGTGCGGCGATGACCGTCCGCGGGTCGACCCGCCCGACATCGCCGAGCGTGACGATGTAGTCCTCGGGCTCGGCGAGCTGCATCAGCCTGTTCATGTCATAGCTGACCCGGACCTCGTCCGTCCCCGCCGCACACGAAGGTTTCCAGTAGTTCCACGACGCCCGCGCACGCCGGGACGACGGCACCAGTCGCGCGTCGGTGTGCAGCACGGCCTGGTTCTGCGAGTACTCGAACGCACCGAGCACCTCCCGTTCGGCAGGCGTCGGTGCCGCGAGCATGGCCAGCGCGTCGTCGGCATGGGTGGCGATCACCGCGTGGGCGACCTCGTGTACCCGATCGCTCCCGTCGCGCACGTCGACTCCGCGCGCGGACCGCCGCACCGAGCGCACCGGTGTGGCCACTCGCACCGCCGGGAGCTGCTTGCCGATGCGATCGACGTAACTCCGCGAACCACCGACGACGGTGCGCCAGGCGGGCGACCCGCCGACCGACAGCATGCCGTGGTTGCGCAGGAACTCGAACAGGTAGCGGGCCGGGTACCGCAGGCTGGTGTCCGGCCCGGCCGACCACACCGCGGACACCAGCGGAACCGCGAAATGGTCGACGAAGTAGCGCGAGTAGCGGCCGTCGGCGAGGAAGGTGCCGAGTGTCGGGTGGTCATCAGCGCCCACGTCCAGCAGCTCGTTCGCGCTCCGGTGGAACCTGCGTACCTGCGCGAGCAGCCGTAGGTAAGCCGGGCGAGCCAGGTTCGATGGCTCCGCGAACAGCCCGTCGAAACCCTTCGCGCCGGCATACGTCAGTCCGCATTCGACGCAGCTGACGCTCATCGACATCTCCGTGCCCTGCGTGGACACCCCGAGCTCGTCGAACAGGCGCGTCAGATTGGGGTAGGTGCGATCGTTGTGCACGATGAATCCGCTGTCCACCGCGATCGCCCTGCCACCGGCCGCGACGACGTCGTGCGTTTGGGCGTGGCCGCCGAGCCGATCGTCGGCGTCGAACAGCACTACTCGGTAACGACGGCTCAGCAGATAGGCGGCGGTCAGCCCGGACACCCCGGCACCGATCACGGCCACGGTCGGTTCGGTCATGCCGCCCTCCAGTTCCTCGTCCGGAACGGAACACGACCGCACGACCGGTCACCGTGGGCCGGGGACGCAGCAACACCGGGCGGTGGAGCCGTGCCGTCGGGCGCTGCCCGGGACTCCGGTTCAGCGATGTGCATGCCCGTCATTCGGAGCCGCTCCGCGAAGCGATTGCCGATGTGACGACGCGCACATATACGCGGGCGATCCGCCACGACCCCGGCTCCGAATGCTCGATATGGGCATTGCGACAGCCGACATCGCGATCGGGGAGACGCCGCCCGCCTACTCGAGGGCGAGGTCTCCCGGGCGCGGCGTCCGGCGGGTGGGGCAGTCGTCTCCGGGCAGTACAGGCCGGGCGTAGACCGGATGCCCGCCGTGGAGCTGGACGGAACCGGCGGCACGACCGCGATCCGGGAGGGGGCCCGATGAACCTGGTGGCCGCCGCAGCGCTCGCACTCGGTGTGGCGTTGCTCGTCGTCGTGGTCACCTTCGGTGTCGCACGGTTGCGGGGCCGCTACGACACGATCGATACCGCCTGGGGCGCCGGATTCGCAGTGATCGCAGCCGTCGGCTTCGCCGCCGACCCGACCGATGCCGGCAGTCCGCTGCTGGCGACGGTTCTGGTCATCGTCTGGGGCATCCGACTGTCGGTGCACCTTCACCTACGCAACGCCGGGCAGGGCGAGGATCACCGTTACCGGGCGATGTCGGCACGGGCGAGATCGCATCCAGGGGCGCGGATGTTCTTCCGTACGTACCTGACCCAGGCGGGGGTGATGTGGTTCGTCTCGCTCCCGGTGGTCTTCGCACAGCAACGGCCGGCCGAGATCGGTGTGCTCGGCATTCTCGGCGCGCTGGTGTGGTGCGTCGGGTTGACCTTCGAAGCGGTTGGCGACGAGCAGCTGCGGAGGTTCACCGCGGACCCGGCGAACAAGGGGCGAGTGCTCGATCGAGGGCTGTGGCGCTACACCCGGCATCCGAACTACTTCGGCGACGCCTGCGTGTGGTGGGGGCTGTACCTGATCGCCGCCCAGCAGCCGCCCGGTGCCGCGACGGTGCTCTCCCCGGTACTGATGACCTGGCTGCTCGCCCGCGGCACCGGAAAGCCGATGACGGAACGTCGGCTGCGGGAAACCCGGTCCGGCTACCCCGACTACGTCTCCCGGACAAGCGGTTTCCTCCCTCTACCGCCCAAGAAAGGCTGACCCCGCAACCAATCGTCGGCCGCATCGGAAACGAATCATCGGTATGTCAACTCCAACGGCCGCTCGCCGGCCCGGTGCGCTCCGCGCGATGTTCGCGAGCATTTCCGCGGTGGCGTTCGCCCTCGGTATCGGGCATCTGACGTCGGGACTCACCCAGCCGAACGCGTCGCCGTACCTCGCCGTCGGCAACACCGCGATCGACCTCACGCCGGAGCCGGTGAAGCAGTTCGCCATCCGACAGTTCGGCGATTCGGACAAGCTCGTCCTGCTCGGCGGTATGGGTGTGGTGATCCTGCTGCTCGCGGTGGTCGCCGGGGTGCTTTCACGGCGCACCGCCACGCCCGGCCTCGCGGTGATCGGAGCGTTCGGCGCGATCGGGGTGATCGCCGCGTTGTTACGCCGCGACCTGACCGCCCTCGACACGCTTCCCGCCGTTGCGGCTTTGGTGTCCGGCATCGGAGCGTTCGGGGGGCTCCACCGGCTCGCTTCGCGTTCGGCGGCGCCGATCCGCCCACGCGGCCACAAGGCCACGGGCGAACACACCGACCGCGACGCCGGCACCGGTTCAGCGGACTCCGTACCCAGCGGCGCCGACGAGGAGAGCGGCTCCGAGGAGCACGGTTCCGGCCGCGCGGCCGATTCGCGAACAAGCAGGGACCGAGGTCCGGACGGCGATGCGACGGTGGTTGCGGCCACGGCCGCATCGCGGCGAACGTTCGTACTCGCGGTGGCCGGCGTCGCGGCGGCCGCCGGCGGAGCCGCGGCCGGCGGGCGGCTGCTCGCGAACCGATCCGGAGTGGATGCGGCCCGCACCGAGGTCGGACGCCTCGTTCCGGCCAATCCGCCCGTCCCGCGCGGTGCGGACTTCGCTTCGCAGGGAACGCCGTCGTTCATCACCCCGAACAAGGATTTCTACCGGGTCGACACCGCGCTGTCCGTGCCCGGGATCCGACTGGACGACTGGCGGCTGCGCATCCACGGCATGGTCGACCGGGAGCTGACGCTCGACTTCGACGGTCTGATCACTCGAAGGATCGAACAGCGGACCATCACGATGACATGCGTGTCCAATCAGATCGGTGGCGATTACGTGTCGACCGCGACGTTCACCGGCGTCCCGATTCGGGATCTGCTCGACGAGGTCGGCGTCCGAAACGGCGCCGAGCAGGTGTTCAGCACGAGTGTGGACGGCTACACCGCAGGCACGCCATTGGATGTACTGCGCGAGGCCGATCGCGGCGCACTCCTCGCCTACGGAATGAACGGCGAAGCGCTGCCCGTCGAGCACGGTTTCCCGGTGCGAATGGTGACGCCGGGCCTCTACGGCTACCTGTCGGCGACCAAATGGCTCGTCGACATGGAGCTGACGACATTCGACAAACAGACCTACTGGGAGCAGCGCGGCTGGGCCGAACGCGCGCCGATCAAGACACAGTCCCGAATCGACCGCCCGCAGCCGTTCCAGAAGTTCCCCGCCGGGAAGTTCACCCTCGCCGGTGTCGCATGGGCGCAACCCACCGGCGTCGAACGGGTCGAGGTGCGGGTGGACGGTGGCCCGTGGCAGCAGGCCGAGCTCTCCACGGAGGTCAACGAACAGACCTGGCGGATGTGGCGGGCGGAGCTCGAGTTCGCACCGGGCGGACACGACATCGAGTGCCGCGCCACGGACGCTTCCGGCTACACCCAGCAGTCTCGTCGGGTACCGACGGTGCCGGACGGTGCGACGGGTTGGCACTCGATCTTCTGCACCGCCACCTAGCAACATTTTCCTGGTTTTTCCACTTCGGACACCAATCGATCCGGGCGGCGGCTTCGAATGCCGATCAGAGCCCGGGATTTTCGGGAACTGAAACAAGGAGTTGATTCCAATGAGGACCATCCGTCGGCAGGTCGTGGTGACCGGTGCGGTCGCCGCACTCGCACTCGGGCTGAGCGCGTGCGGTGGCGCCGAGGACACCGCGGACCAGGGCGAGCAGGGCGGTGGCCAGGATCAGGCATCGTCGTCGGCTCCGCCGAGCTCGTCCGGCAACGGAGGCATGAACGCCGGTATGACCACCGCCGACGACGTCTTCGGACCCGGCTGCTCCCAGGTGCCCACAGACCCGAACGACGAGGGTTCCGTGCAGGGCATGGTCGACGATCCGGTCGGCACGGCCGCGAGCAACAACCCCCTCCTGACGAAGCTCACCGCCGCGGTCAAGGCCGCAGGTCTGGTGGACACGCTGAACAAGCAGGACGCGAACTACACCGTGTTCGCACCCGCCGACCCCGCGTTCGGGGCCATCCCGGCCGACCAGCTCGACGCGCTGCTGAACGACCCCGAGAAGAAGGACGACCTCACCAAGACCCTCACCTTCCACGTCGTACCTGAACGCATGGACGCCGCCGGGCTCGTGGAGGCGGGTTCGGTCGAGAGCGTCGAGGGTGGCGACGTGAAGATCGGCGGCACTGCCGACGCTCCGACGGTCAACGGAGCGAAGGTGCTGTGCGGCAACGTGCCGACGGCCAACGCCACCGTCTTCGTCATCGATGAGGTGCTGCAGCCCGGGAAGCAGTGATCGATGCACCGGGGTCGGGGGACGCAGGGCCGACGTGTCCTGCCTCCCCCGACAACTGTGCGCCGGCAAGCGAGCGACACTTCCACACGGGCACTTCCGCTGGCTCGTCCGGCATCATTCGACGTCCTCCTGCAGTCGTGTTCGGACAGTCGTGGTCGCGCGGATGCTGGCCGTCAGGAACCGGACGATCGTGTCGCGTTCGTCGGCGTCGAACGACGACCAGGCTCGCTCCAGCTCCGCGCCGAGTGGCCGGAACAGCTCGTCCCCGAGTCGCCACGTCGTCTCCGGCAGCTGGAGTTCGATCCGCCTGCCGTCGTTCGCACTCCGGCGTCGCCGGGCGTGCCCAGCGGTCTCCAGGCGGTCGAGCACCGCGGTGGTCGCGGAAGCGCTCAGCTGCAGCGCCCTGGCCAGCTCTCCGGGCGAGATCGAATCGCCCCCGCGGACAGCGTCCATGATCACCACGAGAGCGTTGAGGTCCGTCCGGTACAACCCGTGTGCCTCACCGAACATCTCCGCGAACCGATCGGTCTCCACGTTCAGCTGGCGCAACAGACGAATCAGCACGGCGTCCGGATCCTCGGGATCCGACAGGCCACTTGCGGTTTCCCCGTCCACCATGCGCTACCTCCTCGCTGCCGCCGCTGTTCAGGCAATGTAGTTTGACGATCGAAATACCCTGCGGGCACGGTGACCGGGAGCCTCACGATGAGACCTGATGGCCATGATGAAGCCGATGGCAGAGTGCGGCGCCGTCGCATCCTGCGATGGTTGACCCCCGCACTGTTGATCATCATCTGGCTCATCGTTGGCGGAGTGGGCGGACCGTTCGCGGGCAAACTGAGTGAGGTCGCCGAGAACGACAACGCCGCGTTCCTGCCCGAGACGGCCGAGTCGACCAACGTCGCAGCACTCGAGCGCAAGTTCACCGACGACGAATCGGTGCCCGCCATCGTCGTCGCCGAACGAACCGCCGATGTGACACGCGCCGACCGACGGTTCCTCGCCGAGACGTCCGCGGAGTTCACCGAGATACCCGGCGTGCCGGGTGAACTTCCGCCGCCCATCCCCTCCGACGACGGTCGGGCTCTGCAACTGGTGGTGCCGATCGCCGCCGACGTCGCACCCGACACCGCTGTCGAGCAGATCCGCGAGCTGCTGGCCTCCGACCGACCCGAAGGCCTGACGGTGCTCGTCACCGGGCCCGCGGCGCTCGGCGCCGACCTGGGAGAAGCCTTCGGGGGCATCGACGGGCTCCTGCTGCTCGTCGCGGGCTCGGTCGTCGCACT
This sequence comes from Prauserella salsuginis, assembly GCF_024648885.1. Lineage (GTDB taxonomy): Bacteria > Actinomycetota > Actinomycetes > Mycobacteriales > Pseudonocardiaceae > Prauserella > Prauserella salsuginis. The sequence goes on from NZ_JANBBF010000014.1 coordinate 177,750, forward strand.
CATCCTGATCCTGGTCTACCGCAGTCCGCTCCTGCCGGTCCTGGTGCTGCTGTCCGGTGTGTTCGCGCTGGGACTAGCCAGTCTGGTCGTGTATCTGCTGACCGACCACGGCGTCATCGACCTCAACGGGCAGAGCCAGGGCATCCTGTTCATCCTGGTGTTCGGTGCCGCGACCGACTACGCGCTGCTGCTGGTTTCCCGGTACCGGGAGCAGTTGCGGGACTCGGACGACCGCCTGGCCGCGATGGCGGCCGCGTGGAAGGCGACCATCGAGCCGATCGCGGCATCGGCCGGCACCGTGATCCTCGGCGTACTCTGCCTGCTCTTCAGCGACCTCCGGTCCAACCAGGGCCTCGGCCCGGTAGCCGCGATCGGCATCGGCTCCGCTCTGGTCGCGGCAACGACGTTCCTGCCGGCCGTGCTCGCCGTGTTCGGCCGGTCGGCGTTCTGGCCGTACCGGCCGAAACTGGGCCCACCCCATCCCGAGGAGAGCGGCTTCTGGCGGCGGATCGCGGCCCGGGTGGGCTCGTCACCACGGCTGATCTGGGTGGCCACCACTGTGGTGCTGCTTGTGGGAGCGGCATTCCTCCCGCAGCTGCGCGCTTCCGGCACCGCCGAGTCCGACGTCTTCCTGAACGAGGTGGACTCGGTCGCCGGCCAGGAGGTCCTGAGCGAACATTTCGTCGCGGGTTCGGGCAGCCCGGCCGTGATCATCAGCGACGCGGACCGGGTGGCCGACGTGGCAGCCGCGGCACAGGTCGACGGCGTTTCCGAGGTCTCGATCACGACCGGCCCGAACGGCAAGCCCCGGACGGAAGGCGGATTGACCCGTATCGAGGCGACCCTCTCCGATCCGGCCGACTCGGAATCGGCCGTCGCCACCGTGGAGCGACTGCGCAACGCCGTGCACGCGGTGCCGTCCGCCGATGCGAAGGTCGGCGGACGCACCGCGACCCTCCTCGACACGCAGAACATCTCGGAGCGCGATCGCACTCTGATCGTGCCCATAGTGCTGGTGGTGATCTTCGCGGTGCTCGCGCTGCTGCTGCGCTCACTGCTGGCGCCGCTGCTGCTGATCGCGACGGTCGTGCTGTCGTTCGCCGCGACCATGGGCGTTTCCGCTCTCGTGTTCAACCACATACTGGACTTTCCCGGTGCCGATCCCGTCGTGCCGCTGTTCGGGTTCGTGTTCCTCGTCGCGCTCGGCATCGACTACAACATCTTCCTCATGACCAGAGTCCGGGAGGAAACGCTCCGGCGGGGCACCAGGGCCGGTGTCCAGCGCGGCCTGACGGTCACCGGTGGTGTCATCACCTCCGCCGGGGTCGTACTGGCCGCCACTTTCGCGGCCCTGGCGGTGCTGCCGATCCTCTTCCTCGCGCAGATCGCGTTCGTCGTCGCGTTCGGCGTTCTGCTCGACGCCCTGATCGTGCGGTCGCTCCTCGTCCCGGCCCTGGCCATCGACATCGGCGGGCGCATCTGGTGGCCGTCGCGGCTGCGGGAACGCGACTGAGACGGCGCTCCTCGCACCAAGAGAAGCGCCGACTCCCCCGTGTTCTGCGCCCGTCACCCGGCGCCGCCCCTCGACGAGCGGCGGCATCCTCGCGCGCGTGTTGCACCCGGGATGTCGCCACGACGTCGATGCGCGACCGGTGCGGCTGCGGAGCCCGGCACCTGCCGGTCACGTCGCCACCGGCGTCGCCGGTGCGTTCCCGGTGAGCTGGCGGACAGGGGCCAGCAGCGTGCTGACCGCCACCGCGCCGAGTGCGGTCAGGGCCGCGACGGCCCAGAGGATGGCGTGCCAGGCGTCGGTCAGGTACAGGGCGTGCTCCCCGTTCGTGAGCGTGCCCGTGGCGACGGCGCCGGCGTCGTCCCCGACCGTGCCGCTCAGCAGCGTGATGAGCACCGAGCCGAACAGCGCCATGACCAGGGTCTGAGTCCCGCCCCTGACGGTGTTGAGCAGTCCGGCGGCCATGCCGGTGCGTGACTGTTCGACCTGGTTCATGGCCTGGGCGTCGATGAGACCGGTGGCCAGACCGATTCCGATACCGATCGTCAGCAGCGGGCCGAGCAGTTCCCAGCCGGTGATCCCGGGGTGCAGCCGGGTGAGCCAGGCGTTGCCCGCCGAGATCAGCAGCAGTCCCGTGGTGATCAGCAGCCGTGGCGGCACGCCCCGGTTGACCAGCCGTCCGGTGAGTACGGGCAGGAACAGTGTCGGGACCGTCGACATCATCGTGATCAATCCGGAGTCCCGTGCCGACATCCCGACGGCACCCTGGAGGTAGGTCGGCAGGTACGAGAGCATCCCGCCGAAGCCCAGCACCATCACCACACCGGCGAGCAGCCAGCCGACGAAACGCCGGTTCCGCAACAGCGTCAGGTCCAGCACCGGATGCGCGTTGCGCCGTTCGACGACGACGAACGCCGTGAGCAGCGCCGCGCCGCTCGTGAACAGTCCGAGTACCAGCGGGCTCGTCCACCCGACGCGGGAACTCTGGGTGATGGCGAACATGACCGAGGCGATCCCGGCGATGAACGTCACCGCGCCCGCCCAGTCCACACGCGTGCGCTGTGCGGCGCGATACTCGGCCATCGCGAGCGTGCCTGCCAGTAGCAGTACGCCCGCGACGGCAAAGGTGCCGAAGGTGGCGCGCCAGCCGAGTGTGCCGACCAGCCAGCCGGCCAGCGTCGGGCCGATCGCCATGCCCACGCCCGCGATGGTCCCCATCGCGGCGAAGGCCTTGGTGCGCTCGCTCCCGGTGAACGTCGACGCCAGGATCGCGCCGCCGCCCGCCATCACGCCGGCGGCACCGACCCCGGTGATCGTGCGGGCCACGTCGAGCAGCACGATGCCCGGCGTGAGGGCCGCGACGAGATTGCCGAGCGCGTAGGTCACCGCTCCGATGCGGTAGATCCGGCGCTTGCCGAACAGATCGGCGGTCGACCCGGCGACGAGCATGAACGACGACGCGGTCAGGAAGTAGCCCGTCACCACCCATTGCAGGACGGTCCCCGAGGCCTCGAGCGATGTGCCGATGCGGGGCAACGCGACGGTCGCCCCGGACATCGACATCGGCAGCGTGAGATAGCCGAGCAGTACGACGGCCAGGGTCAGTTTGTTCTTCACTGTTTCTCGGCCTCCGCCTCGTCACGCTTCGTACGGGTCGACGGCGCGCGCGTTCCGCAGCGCGCGGGCCCACCAGCTCAGCTGGCCGAGCATGCCCTTGGCGGCGGCGTTGCAGCCCTCGTCGAGCGGGGCGCCGGACTCGTCGAAGTGGTTCCACGCGTTGTGGAAGCTGACGGAGTCGCGCACGGTCGTCGCGTGCAGTTCGGCGAAGACGAGGCGCAGCTGTTCGACGGCGCGCAGGCCGCCACCCATGCCGCCGTAGGAGACGAAGCCGACCGGTTTGGCCTGCCACTCGGAGCGGTACAGGTCGATCAGGTTCTTCAGCGGCGCGGGGAAGCTGTGGTTGTACTCGGGCGTGACGACGACGTAGGCGTCGGCCGCCGCCAGGCGTTCGCCGAGTGCGCTCACGTGGGGGTCCGGTGCGGCCCCGAAGTCGATGACGGTGGGCAGCGGGATCGTGGCCACGTCGATGACGTCGACGTCGATCCCCTCGAACTGTGCGGCCTGTTCGGCGAACCAGTCGGCCACGGTCGGGCCGAAACGGCCTTCGCGGTTGCTTCCGACGATGACGGCGAGGCGCAGGGCAGACATGGACACTCCTGGATGTCGAGGTGCGGGATGCTGACAACTGGTAAAGTACAACATGTATTGCACTAGGTGCAATAGTCGTTGTACTTATCTGATGGGAGTGTGCTTTGAGCAGGGAAAACGAACCGCAACGCGGAGCGGCGAAGCGGCAGGCCATCCTCAACGGCGCCCGCCAGGTGTTCGGACGTGACGGCTACAGCCGCGCCAGCATCGGCGCGATCGCCGGCGAGGCCGAGGTGTCGACCCGCACCATCTACAACCACTTCGCCGACAAGAAGGAGCTGTTCCGCGCGGTCATCCTGGAAAGCGCGGAGCAGGTTCGCGAGGTGCAACTCGCCGACCTAGAGCGGCACCTCGGCAAGATCGTCGACCTGGAGGCGGACCTGATCGCACTCGGCCGCGCCTTCACGACCGTGATGCCGCGGTTCGGCGCACATTTCGCCCTGGTGCGGCAGATTCAGGCCGAGATCGGGCACGTCCCGGACGACGTGCTGCGGTCGTGGCAGGAGACCGGGCCGGGGCCCGTACAGGGAGACCTCGCGCGACGGCTGGCCGAACTGGGTGAACGTGGTCTGCTGGAGATCGACGACGCCCACCGCGCGGCCCGGCACTTCGTCGCGCTGGTCGGGAGTGAGATACAGGGCCGCACCTACTACGGCGCCCTGCCCATCGACGACGCGGAACGCGACGCGATCGTCACGGCAGGCGTGAAGGTGTTCCTGCGTGCCTACCGGCCCCGATAGACACGCAGGAACACCGGGACCTGCCGGGACCCGCGGTCGTCAGAGCGGGTCGATGCGAGCCTTGAGCAGGCAGAAGGTGTTGCCTTCGGGATCGGCGAGCACGTTCCACGGCTCCCCGCCGTTCTGGCCGATGTTGGCCTGCCGCGCGCCGAGCTCCAGGAGCCGTTCGAGTTCGGCGTCGGGGTCACGGTCGGTGGGGTTGAGGTCGATGTGCAGGTTGGACTTCGCCTCGGCCGGCTCACCGGTGCGCAGGATGATCGTCGGCTGCGGACCGCCGAAACCTTCGCGCGGGCCGATCTCGATGGCGTAGCCGTCGACGTCGTCGGGATACTCGCGGCCGAGCTCGACGAAGTCGAGAACCTCGCACCAGAACCGCGCCAGCACCTCGGGGTCGCGGCAGTCGAGCACGAGCTCACCCATACGACACGCCATGGACGAAACCTACTTTCACCGTGGGATCAGCGGACGGCCACCGCGACGGGCTCGCCGGCCCGGCGGCAACGAGGCGCGACCGTACCCGGCGCGCCGGGCACGTGCGACGGGTTTTCCGGACTGTGGGTTGTCGGGTGTTCGCGACCTCACCCCTCGACCTCGACCAGCCGCACCGGGCCGAGCAGCCCGGACGGCTGCACGTCCCACTCCGCAGGCGGCGTGGTCCGCCAGCTCATGAAGTAGTCGTCGGGCAGCGTCCCGCCCCGCGCCATCGCCCGGACCCGGTTCGCCGCGAGGTTCGTCACCTCGATCTCCAACACGTTCTCACCGGGCCGGAGCGCCTCCCCGAGCGGAATCCGGAACGGGATCGCCCACGCGACGCCGACCTCGGTGCCGTTCACCGTCACCCGCGCCGTCTCCCGCACGGTGCCGAGGTCCAGCGCCCAGGAACGTTTCGCGTGCTCGGGCGCCAGCGTGAACGTCAGCGAGTACCGCGCGGTTCCCGAGAACGCCGCTTCCGGTCCGCCCAGCTCGGTCCACGACACGAGTTCGTCCAGCATGCGCCGACGTGGGAGGTCCGGACCGCCGTCCAGGAACTCCAGGGACCACCGGCCGCGGAGGTCGCGGCGCTCTCCGGTGGGGCTCGACGTGCGGTAACCGGGTGCGCTGATGCGCTGCCGCTCGAACGCTCTGAGGACGATGCTCTCGCCGGGGTCGAGCGACACCTGCACCTGGCTTCCCTGCCCCGCACGCCGGTGCCGGGCGCGGCCACGTTCGTCTCGCAGCGGATCGAGCGCGGCTACCGACTCCGCCGTGGTTCCGAGCGTGTGCCAGCCACGGACCGGTTCCGCGGTCAGGTTGGCCACGAAGTAGTCCGCGCCGTCGTCGTGGAACCGACGCACCACGTGCAGACCCGCGTCGGCCAACGGTTCGCGCACCGCGCCGGCATCGGCGAGCACATCGTCCACACCGCCGCGATCGGTGACCACGACCCGGCCCGCGCCCACCCGGCGCGTCCCACGGGAGTCCGTACCCGCAGTCAGCGCGGCGGTCAAATCCCGCAGCCTGTTGCGACGCTCGTCGAGCCCGCCCAAGCCGGGAACGTCTCGGGGCGGTGCGCCCACGAAGATCACCGTCGCTCCGGCGGCGGCGAGCTCGTGAAGCTTCGCTAGCGTGCCCACCGGCATCAACTCGGCGCCGGGAACAACGACAGCCGCATAACCGGACCGTCCATTGGAGACACCGCCACGGCGGCCGTCGAACTCGGCCAACTGCCGGTCGGACACCCAGTCGAACTGCCAGCCGCTGCGCTCCAGACCACCGACGACCTCGTCGGCGCCGCTCGGATGCGGATACATCCAGCCTTCGCCGTCCCAGTGATAGTCCGGGGTCAGCTCGCCGTCCTGCTCCCGCATACCGCCGCCGTTCGGCGTGGCCCACACGTCGTGCTGCGGCCAGTACACGAGCACGTCGTTGCCGTGCCGGCCGTGCTGCAGGATCGACTGGCAGCGCGTGATGTATCCGGTCAGCTCGGAGACGTACCGCCACCACGGGTTCTCCGGTCGCAGCTGGGTGGCCGCGTAGAAGTTGACGCCCGGCCACGGGGCTTCCTGCGGCGAGTACGTGGTGCCGTGGAACACCACGTGGTTGATCCCGGCGGCGAACAGGATGTCGACGGCGGGCTTCACCTGGGACAACGACACGTGATGGTGCTCGTCGCGCCAGGTGACCGTCTCCGCGCCGACGAGCTTGCCGCCGTTCAGGTGGGCGGCCGAGGACGCCATGCGCCACACCAGCGGAACGGGATCCTGGGGACCGGCGCCGTGCCGCAACCCCGGAATCGGGATGTTCTCACCGCCGGTGTACTCGGTCTCCGGAATGTCTGCCGCACCATAGATGTCGAGCAGGTTCGCGGGCGAGCCGTGTGCCTGATTCCGGGTGAGCCAGTCGCGCTTCCCGCTGAACTCGGTGAACGGCCGCGCGAAACGCTCGAGGAACAGATCGGAGAAGGTCTCCCGGACATCTGTCAACAGCCGGGCCCGTTTCTCGGGCGCGGCGTGCTCATCGAAGAGCTCCGGCAGGTGCGGCGTGAGGTCGTAGCCGCGGAGTCGGGCGAAGTCCCGCAGCGCTGTCGGAGTCCAGTCGATTCCGCCCAATTCGAAGGAGTCGTGGAACAGCGCGCGGATCCCGTTGCGGTCACCGACCGCGTCGCCGAAGTGGTCCAGATGGCGCCGGATCGCGCTGTCGTCGAAGTAGTCCGCCATCAGGCCCTTACCACCGGGTCCGGCTCGTTCGACCCGCTTGAGGACCCAGCCGTTGAACACACCGGTGAGAGTCCAGTGGCCGGGCGGGGCGGTCCAGTCCAGCTTCCGGTTCTCGTCCACGCGCGCGGTCAGATCCACGGTGTCGCCGGTCTCGACCTCGCGAGCCACGAGCGCGGCAAGGTCCGGCTCGGGAATGGGCGGCATCGGCGGGCGCAGGTCCGGGCGCGACAGTCGCTCCTCGTCGACCAGATCCGGATGCGGCGGATGAATCGTTTTCACCGGCTCGTCGAGCCGCTGCCCGCCCCGCAGCTCCCAGTGTTCGACGAGAGCACGACCGGCGCTGTGCCGCACGTCCATCCACGGCCCGCCGAAAGTCCAGCCGGAACCGGAGGTCAGGTCGACACCCAGGTCACGCTCCGCCGCCGACCGGAGCGCGGTGTCCAGAGCGGTGAACCATTCGCGACTCAGGTACCAGCGGATCCGATCCTCGTCGCCCTGGGATTCGTAGATGGGTTGGATCTCGACTCCGCCGAAACCGTTGCCCGCGAGCTGATCGAGTTCCTCGCGAAGACCGTCCTCGGTGACTGCACTGCCCAGCCACCACCAGCGGGTCCACGGTCGTGTTTCGCGATCGAATGCGGGCCAGCTGAGCGAACCCGGCCCACCGCCCGGAGCCACCCCCTGCGCCGCCTGCGCGGGCAGCGCCGCACCGCCGACCACCGCGATCCCCGTCAACGCTCCGCCGTAGATGAACTGCCTGCGATTGAGCATTTCCACCCGCCTCGTCGTTGAAACGTTTCAAGAAAAACTAATCGTTTGCAAAGCGAACAGTCAACTGCGACGCCGACAGCCGGGGCGTATCCGTCGCGGTGATCGATACGGGCGCGCGCCCGTGCGCCGGAGACGTCGAGGGCAGCGGCACTGCCGGGGCCTCACCGACATCCGTGCGCAACTCGCCTGGAAGTGACGCACTCGGTCACGGCGCACTCGGTCACGGCGCACCCGGTCACGGCGCACCCGGTCACGGCGCACCCGGTCACGGCGCACCCGGTCACGGCGCATTCGGCCACGGCGCACTCGGTCACGGCGCACCCGGCCACCTCGTACCGCCGCACACTTCGGCACAACCGCGGTCGAAGGCCGATATCATGCATAGATATGTACATATGAGCCCCAATCACGTAAGTTCATCCAAATCAGGCCTGAATTACCCAGCAACTAGGGCTGGGTGTGCACCCGCGGAGGAACTCAACGTGCCGGAACTCAGCGACCTCGACCGCCGTATCGTCGCGGCGCTGCAACTGGATGGCCGCAGCTCGTGGGCCGACGTCGCCAAACTGGCGGGCACCACGGAGAGCACGGCATCGCGCCGGGGTGGCCGACTGCTCGACGACGGCACCGTGCACGTGGTCGGCGTCGCGGATCCGCTCGTCTGCGGCCTCGGGCAACCCGTGCTGGTGCAGCTCGCCTGCGCCCCCGACTCCGTGCGGCACGTCGTCGACACTCTGGCCGAACGCACCGACACGCGGTTTCTCACCATCACGACCGGCGATTGGGACGTCGTGACCGAACTGATCGTGCCGTCCCAGCACCAACTGGTCACGACACTGATCGACGAGCTGGGAGCACTACCAGGCGTACATCGCTCGTCATCGGCGCTGATCACCAAGAACTTCACGATGCGCCACGACTGGAGTCGCGACCTGCTCGGCGATGTCGATCACTCACCGGAGCCGGGCACCACGGACGCCCCGAACGGAGTGGAGCTCGACGACGTCGACCGTCGCCTCCTCGCGGTGCTCGCGGAGGACGGCAGACGCCCGTACCGCGACATCGCGAAAACGCTCACGCTCGGCGAGACCGGCGTACGCCGGCGCGTGGAACGGCTCGTGGCCGAGCGCGCCCTCGTGTTCAGCACGCTCGTCTCGCCCACGACGCTCGGTTTCCGCACCGAGCTGTTGCTCTGGCTCCGCGTGGCCGCCGATCGCCTCGACGAGGTCGCCCAGCTCGTGGCGGCCCGGCCCGAGGTGCGGTACGTGTCCGCGACGGCAGGCTCGGCCGACCTCGTGTGCGAGGTCATCCTCCCGCAGCCCTCGGAGATCTACACCTTCACCACACGGGTGCTGGGCGCACTGCCCGGCATCCGCTCCATCGACGTGGCGCTCGAACTGGAGAACCACAAGCGCGCCTACCGGCCGTTCACGCTCGAATGAGCCGGTCCAGACCATCCTGGAGGTCCGATGCAGCTGACCTACCTGCTCCCAGCGCCGATGCACGTGACACCGCTCGGCGAAACCGAGATGCGACGCCGCGCCGACCTGCTCAAGCAGTGGGCAGGCGACGACACTCGCATCACCGTGACCGCCGTCGACCGGGGCCCGGCCTCGGTCGAGTCCGCCTACGAGGAATATCTGGCCGTTCCGGCGATGGGCACCGCACTGCGACGCGCCGAACACGACGGGGCCGATGCCGTCGTGCTCGGCTGCTTCGGCGATCCCGGACTCGACGGCCTGCGTGAGATCGCCAGCTCGCCGGTTGTCGGGCCCGCAGCCGCGGCGATGTCGCTGGCCTGCACGCTGGGCCACCGGTTCACGGTCGTCACCGTCGCCGACGGTGTCCGCCCGCTCCTGCGCCGGATCGCGTGGGAGACCGGCGTCCTCGACGCACTCCACGAGGTTCGCTCCGTGGAGCTGTCGGTTCTCGCCCTCAACTCCGACCACGATGCGGCTTACGCGGCGTTGCGCTCCGAATGCGCGAACGCCCTCGCCGCCGGCGAGGCCGACACCCTCGTCCTCGGCTGCATGAGCATGGGCTTCCTCGGCGCGGCCGAGCGGCTGACGGCGGAACTCGGCGTGCCCGTGATCAACCCGATCCGCGCCGCGATCCACCATGCGCAAACGCTGCACCGCATGGGCCTGTCCCACAGCAGGCGCGCCTACCCCCGCCCACCCGCACTCGCCGACGACGTCGTCGACACCGGCCTGCTGCGCGAAGCGGAACACCCCATGGAGGTCACCGCATGACGAGAAGAACCGTCATACCCGTGGTGTTCGCCGTCGGCGCGATGCTCGGTATCGCCTCACCGGCGGCCGCCCAGGAGGAATCCGCAACGACCACCCTCACGCGTGCGGACGTCTCGGTCACGATGAACGACGGCGCCGACGATGTCCTGCGCGCGACCTACGAGCTCGGCGAACCCACGACCGAGGCGACGCCGGTCACGCTGCTCCTGCTCCCCCGAGACAACGCCGAGATCACGGAACTCACCGCGGTGAGTGGGCTGACCGAGCTGGGTCCGACGAACGGGATCCGCGCCGACGCCACGCTTCCCGCGGGAACCTCGGAGTACACAGTGGAGCAACGCGTACGGCGCGCGGACGGCGAACACGGCCTGCCACTGGCGATCCCCGACATCGCAACCGCCCGCACCGCGAACGTGAACATCGAGATCACGCTGCCGCCGGGAATGCGGCTGACCGGTGATTCCCTGCCGTCGTACAACTCCGGCACCTCCGATGACGATCGGACCGTGCTGCACCACCGCGGCCATTCGCTCCCGTCCGTACTGGTCGCGGAGTACGGGAACACCTCACGGGCCTCGATCGGGTTCTGGTCGTCGACGGTCGGCCTCGTGCTCGTCACCGTCGTCATCATCGCCTGGGCTTACCACAGCTTCCGAAAGGAGCGTGTCCGCAGGTGAACGCGCTCGCATCCGCAACCCTGATCACCCCGTTCGGCGTGCCGTTCGACACGGCCGTCATCGCCGGAATCGTACTCACGATCCTCAGCGTCGCGCTCGCCGGCCGGAGGCCCCGGAAGACAGCCGACCGCGACGGCGGTGATCGGTGATGGATTTCCGCACCGCATTCCTCCTGCTGCTGACCGGCTTCCTCATCGTGCTCGTGTTCGAAGGCTGGCGGTCGTATCGCGCCAGCAGCGGCGAGGAGGACTACTTCGTGGCGGGCCGCAAGGTCGGCGCGTGGGCCGGTGGCGCCAGCATCGCCGCCACCCAGATGAGCGCGGGCACCTTCGTCGGCACCGTCGGGATCCACTACCTCACCGGCGCGTCGTTCATGTGGGGCTGGGCGGGTATCTGGGTCGCGTTCCTGATCGCCGCGTACGTCATCGCGCCGCGGCTACGCCGGTACGCACACGAGCGCAACGCCCTGACCTTCCCGGACTTCATCGCCGACCGCTTCGGCGGCAAAATCCCCCGCGCCGTGATCTCCGTGCTGCTGGTTCTGTCCTATCTCGTGTTCATGTCGGCGCAGTATCAGGCGGGCGGCGTCATCCTCGAAACCGCGTTCGGTATCCCGTTCTACTGGGGTGCGGTGATCCTGATGGTCCTCGTCGTGGCATACACGGTGATCGGCGGCATGACCGCGGTGATCCGCACCGACTTCCTGCAGCAGATCATGATGGCCATCGGCATCGTCGTCGGCCTGCCGCTGCTCATCAGCCACGCCGGCGGGTTCTCGGCGCTCACGGAATCGCTGCCCGCGATCGCGCCTGACTTCATCGGCTGGAGCTTCGGCTGGAGGGAGATCGGCGGCTTCTGGCTGGGATTCGGGTTGGCCGCACTGTGCGCGCCGTATCTGCTGCTGCGGTTCTATGCGATGCCCGACGACCGCACATGCCGCCGGGCATCCGGGGTTGCACTGTTCTTCGTGCTGCTCACCGGGATCTGCATCGGCGTCGCAGGAATGGTCATGCGGGTGCTGTACCCGAACCTTTCCATCGCCGACGCGGCGTCGACCGTGCTGTCGTCCGAGGTACTTCCCCCGTTCGTCGGCGCGCTGCTGCTCACCGCGGTCGTCATGGCCGTACTGAGCACAGTGGACTCCGTGCTGCTCGTGGCGGGACCGGCGATCTCGCATGACATCTACACGGCCCTGATCCGGCCGGGCACGTCCGAACGGGAGCGGACACGCATCAACCGCTGGGCGACGCTCGTGATCGGCGCCCTCCCGGTGCTGCTCACGCTGCAGGAACTCGACATCGTTCAGTTCGTCGTCCTCAGCTACGCCGCGCTGCTCGGCAGCACGGTCACGGCCCCGATCCTGCTGGGGCTGTACTGGCGGCGGGCCACCCGCGTCGGTGCCGTCTGCGCGATGGTTGCGGGCTTCGGCACGTGCCTGGCCTGGTACGTGCTCGGCAGTCCCGTCGTCGAACCGATCGTTCCCGGCGTGGCCGCCGGCTTCGCGGGCATGATCATCGGCTCGCTCGCGACCAAGCCGATGCGCCCCGACGACCTGACGCTCTTCTTCGACAACCCCACTCGACCCCCCGAGGACCACGGGGCCGTCACCACGGCCTGAGCCGCTACCCCTGGAAGGAGAACATCCACATGTCACAGAAGAGCGGTGCGCAGCCTTTGCGTTATCAGGGCTACCGATCTTTCGACCACCTCACCCCCGGTGAGGACTATCGCGAGTTCACGCTGGCGAAGGAGATCGGCCGGGTTCCCTCACGAGGACCTGAGCTCTCGGATGCGCAGCGAAGCCGGGTCGCACAGCTGCTGGCAGACAACACCGTGATCTCGCTGCACGACCACACCAGCGTGTTCCCCGAGGACATCACCGAGACCTTCGACTACAACCGCACCGGCAGGCACCACACCGGCTACGAGGGTCTTTCGCTGTCCGGTATCGACGCCGTCTTCGAGAACTTCATGGACGGCACCTGCTGCATCACCTCGCAGATGGGGTGGAAGTGGGAAGACGTGCTCGTCGATCTGGGCATGCGCTACTCCGATATCGCGAAGCAGGACTTCGTGATCAGGGCCGAGCGCGTCAGCGACATCGCGGCAGCGCGCGCGAACGGCCAGATCGCGCTCGTGCCCGCGCTCGAGGCGGCGACGCCGATCCAGAACGAGGTCGACCGCCTCGATGTGCTCTACGGGTTCGGCGTACGTCAGTCGGGTATCGCCTACAGCGAGTCCAACACCCTGGGCACCGGGTTGCGGGAACGTCACGACGGCGGGCTCACCTATTTCGGTGAGAAGGCCGTGCAGCGCATGAACAAACTCGGCATCGCCATCGACGTGTCGCACTCCGGCGACCGCACGAGCATGGACACGATCAAGGCGTCGAAGGCACCGATCTTCATCACTCACGCGGGAGCTCGCTCGGTGTGGCCCACCAAGCGTATGAAGCCCGACGACGTGATCATCGCCTGCGCGGAGCGTGGCGGCGTGATCGGCATCGAGGCGGCGCCGCACACCACCATGAGCACCAACCATCCGGCCCACAACCTCGATGCGTTCATGGAGCACTTCACCTACTGTGTCGACCTGGTCGGCATCGACCACGTGGCGTTCGGGCCGGACACACTCTTCGGCGACCACGTCGGCCTCCACGACACCTTCGCCAAGCACCTGTCGATCTCCGCGGCGCACGACGGCCCCGAGTTCGACAAGGTCGAGTACGTCGACGGCATCGAGAACCCCGCCGAGGAGTTCCACCACATCACCGGATGGCTCGTCGCGCACGACTACTCGGACGACGAGATCGCGAAGGTGCTCGGCGGCAACATCCTGAGGGTGCTCGACCAGGTGTGGTAACAGGACGCGGTCGTGGGTATTCCGGGGTCGTTGTCACCGCTCCGGACACCCACGACCGTGCCCGAGAACTAGAGCGTCCGAGAACTAGAGCGCCCGAGAACAGAGCGCCCGAGAACAGAGCGTCGCGGCCCATCGTGCGGAACGGGCCGATCATCACGACAACGCCGGCCCCGGCGCGGTGGGCACGAGTTGTGGCGCCGCCCCGACTCGGGAGCGACTTCGCCGGTGCCCCGAGTCGGGTCTGCAACGAATGGAAACAGCGCCGACAAGGGACTCCTCACCTGCACTGTGACGGTAGACGCCGTATCCGCCCCTCTCCAGGTCGTCCGATCCGGGTTCGTCATGACCGGCCCGGATCGGGCGTTCCAGGCCCGAACGCCGCGAGGCCGTCGCCGTGCGGCGGAACAAATCTCGTCGTGCGGCGTTGCACCGGTAGTGAAGAAGATCGGGTTCCTGTCTTTCGGCCACTGGTCCGACGCGCCGCACTCGCAGACACGCTCGGCCTCGGACGCGTTGCTTCAGGCGATCGAGCTCGCCGTCGCGGCGGAGGAGCTCGGGGCCGACGGCGCCTACTTCCGCGTCCACCACTTCGCGAGGCAGCACTCGTCGCCGTTTCCGCTGCTGGCCGCGATCGGCGCGCGCACGAGCCGCATCGAGATCGGCACCGGCGTGATCGACATGCGCTACGAGAATCCGCTCTACACAGCCGAGGACGCCGGCTCCGCCGACCTCATCGCGGGCGGGCGGCTGCAGCTCGGCATCAGCCGCGGGTCGCCCGAGCAGGTCGTCGACGGCTGGCGCTACTTCGGCTTCGAGCCCCGGGAGGGCGCGAGCGACGCGGACATGGCCCGCGAGCACACCGAGACGCTGCTCTCGACCCTCGAGGGCAAGGGCTTCGCGCGGCCACACCCGCGCCCCATGTTCCCCAACCCGCCCGGTCTGCTGCGCGTCGAGCCGCATTCGGACGGCCTGCGCGAGCGCGTCTGGTGGGGCTCGGGCTCCAACGCCACGGCGGAGTGGGCGGCACGGCTCGGCATGAACCTGCAGAGCTCGACGCTCAAGGACGACGAGAGCGGCGAGCCGCTGCACGTCCAGCAACGCAAACAGATCGAGGCCTACCGCGAGGCGTGGCACGCGGCAGGACACGAACGCACACCGCGAGTCTCGGTCAGCCGCAGCATCTTCCCCATCGTCAGCGACCTCGACGACATGTACTTCGGCGACGCAGGCGAGTCCGAGGACAAGGTCGGCTACCTCGATGCGGGCACCCGCGCCGTCTTCGGGCGCTCGTACGCCGGTGAGCCGGACGTGCTCGTCAAGCGGCTGGCCGAGGACGAGGCGATCGCTGCCGCCGACACGCTGCTCGTCACCGTGCCCAACCAGCTCGGGGTCGACTACAACGCGCATATCCTCGGCAGCATCCTCACCCACGTGGCGCCGGCACTCGGCTGGCACTGAGCGCGGGGCGACAGGCATAGCGCGTAGTCATCGACGGGTGGCGGCGTCGATGACGGTCGAAGGGAGCTGATCGGGTGGCACGTCTTCATGTCGGCTGTGCGATGTGGACACACCAGGCCTGGCAGGGCCGGTTCGTGCCGCCGTCGTTGCCGGCCGCGCGACGCCTGCGTGCCTACGCCGGCTGGTGCAACGCGGTCGAGGGCAACACCACCTTTTACGCCACGCCCACGCGCGAGGCCGTCGCGGGCTGGGCGGCCCAAACCGACTCCGACTTCCGGTTCGTGCTGAAACTGCCGAAGATCGCCACGCACGAGCGCAGGTTCGCCGGCGTCGAGGCCGAGATGCGCGCGTTCCTCGACGCGATCGAACCGCTGGGCGAGCGCGCGGTGCTGTGGACACAGCTGCCGCGGTCGTTCGGCCCGCCTGCGCTCGACGCGCTCGGCCGGTTCCTGCGCAGGCTCCCGCCCGACCTCCCGCGTGCGGTCGAGGTGCGAGATCCCGTGTTCTTCACCGACGCCGACGCAGCCTCCCGACTCGAGGCCACGCTCACGGGCGCGAACGCCGAGTGGGTCCCCTTCGACACGACCCTGCTGTTCCGCAGCCCGCCGACCAGTGACGCCGAACGGGAAGCGTGGAGCCAGAAACCACGGCTGCCGCGGCGAACACGCGCGCTGACCGACCGGCCGATCGTGCGCTACCTCGGCAGGGACGCGGTCGACGAGACGATCGCGGGCTGGGAGCCGTGGACCACGGTGGTAGCCGACTGGCTACGCGAGGGCCGCTCACCCACGGTCTTCCTGCACACTCCCGACAACCGCGACGCGCCCATGCTGGCCCGCCGATTCCACCACGATGTCCGAACCCTGGTGCCCGACCTCGACCCGTTGCCCGAGCCGGAGCCGGTCGAACCGGCAACCCTGTTCTGACAACACGGGTGCGCTCACCGCAGCACGAGCGCGCCGCGAACGTCTACCGATCAGACGGGGATCAGTGAACGAGATCGGCTTGCCGGCGGCGTGGGCATACGCGATCTCCCTAGTCGTGGACTCGCCAACGTAGCCACCGGGTCGACGCCCGGAACCCGGTCAGCCAGGTCGATCTTGCACAGGTGGCGGGCGTCTGACGAAGCCTGCTGCTCATCGTTGATCAACTCGTCTGTTTCGCCAGGCGCGACGACGATGACACCCTGCGAACGTTGGATCACGGTTCGCCGCGCGCATCTCGTCTGCGAACCGGGCAGCCGCAGATGCAAACGATCTCAGGTCTGTCGAGCACAGCCCTACAGTTGCGGGCTGGAATACCAGGCGGCGCTCTCCGCAATGTCCGAGGGCAGCCGCGACACGCGCTCAGCCTTGGTCGGGATCGACCAGTTGACCGTGGACGCCGGTCGCCGATGCCGGCCTCGCGGCAGCGGGGTGCGATGACGCACCGGCGTGGCTGCACGCTCATCGGACGCCGACGGAGCCACTCGCGGCCGAGGTCTGGGGTCACCGACCCGGCCTGCAGCCACATCCCTGCTCGTACGGGACCGCGTGCGCGCATGGGTGCCGCCCAGCGGCAAGGTCGAGCCGGGCGAGACACCGCGGGCGGCTGCGGCCCGTGAACTCGTGGAGGAAACCGGCGTAGCGGCCGAGTTACTGTCTGCGCTGGCCGCGGCGGCAGTCCGGTCCTTCCGTGCCGACTGGGCACCGACGCTGCGCCTGAGCTATGGGGGTGTCATAAGCCGTGATGTGCCGCTCAGCGGTGAGGCTGGGCCGCCATCGAAGTGGGTCGACCTGGACGAAACATGGGAGAGCGAGAGCGTGTTCCCAGGGGACCGCAAACGCATCCACGCGCACGTGTGCCGCTTGGCGACGGGAACCATCGAGGGCACGCGCCGAGGCCCTTACCGGTCCGCGGCCGGACGACCCAGCCGATCAGCCTCAGGATGTCGTCGGGCAGCACTGTTCCCATCCTCGAAGTGCCCCCGACGGGGTTCGAACCCGCACTGGATCGGTTTTAAGCCGACTGCCTCTGCCGGTTGGGCTACGGGGGCACCTAGCAGCTTAAGGCCCTGCGCACCCGCAACGGCCGTGAACCCCCACCACCGAACAACGAATGCGGCCCCGAGGTCGTTCACCTCGGGGCCGCATTCGACGTTCACACCGCGCGCAGCGGTCAGGACTTGGACGCCCGAGTGAACTCTTCCTTCGGGTTGTTGATCTGCCCGAGCGAGATCGTCTCGCGCTTGAACAGTCCGCCGAGCGCCCAGTCCAGCAGGATGCGGACCTTGCGGTTGAAGGTCGGCATCGCGTGGACGTGGTAGACGCGGTGGAAGAGCCAGGCGGGGAAGCCCTTGATCTTCATCTTCATCGCGTCGGCCACACCCTTGTGCAGGCCGAGACCGGCGACCGCACCCAGGTTCTTGTGGTAGTAGTCCGTCGGCTTGCCGCCGCGCAGCGAGGCGATGATGTTCTTCGCCAGGTGGCGAGCCTGCCGCACGGCGTGCTGCGCGTTCGGCGGGCACGTGGCCGTCGGATCCTCCTCGGTGCGCGAGAGGTCCGGCACGGCGGAGACGTCGCCGGAGGTCCAGACGTCCGGGTGGCCCACCACGTTGAGTGCGGCCGTCGCCTCGAGCCTGCCGCGCTTGTCGGTCGGCAGGTCGGACTCGGCGACCACCGGGTTGGCCTTCACGCCCGCGGTCCAGATGATGGTGTCGCTGTCGAACTCGGTGCCGTCGGACAACACGACGTGGCCGTTCTCGAACGACTTCGCCGCCGTCGACAGGTACACCTCGATGCCGCGCTTCTCGAGCTGCTCGACCGTCCACACTCCGAGGGTGTCGCGCACCTCCGGCAGGATCCGCCCGGCGGCCTCGACGAGCACCCAGCGGATGTCGTCGGGATCGATGTTCTCGTAGTACTTCGAGGCGTCCCGCGTCATGTCCTCGAGCTCGGCCAGCGCCTCGATGCCGGCGAAGCCGCCGCCGACAACCGTGAAGGTCAGCAGGCGCTTGCGCAGGTCGGGGTCCAGCGTGCTGGACGCCTCGTCGAGCTTGGTGAGCACGTGGTTACGCAGGTAGATGGCCTCGCCGACCGTCTTGATGCCGATGCCCTGCTCGGCGAGGCCGGGGATCGGCAGCAGGCGCGGCACGGAGCCGAGCGCCACGACGAGCACGTCGTAGCCGAGCTGCTCGATGTGCCCGTCGGCGGCCTCGACCGTCACGGTCTTGCGCTCGTGCTCGATCTTGTTCACGCGTGCGGTGAGCACGTGGCAGCGTCGGAGCACCCGGCGCAGCGGCACCACCACATGCCGAGGCTCGATCGACCCGGCAGCCGCTTCCGGCAGGAAGGGCTGGTAGGTCATGTGCGGCTGCGGATCCACGATCGTCACGGACGCCTCGTTGGCCCTGAGCTTCTTCTGGAGGCCCAGCGCCGTGTAGAGGCCGACGTATCCGCCGCCGAGGATGAGGATCCTCGTCGGTTCCGACTTGACTGCCATGTGCTTAAGTTTCCCACTAACCGCCAGTACCCACTAACCGGGTTGGCCAGGTGTGATCGGTGTCGCCGCCTTAACGCAAACGATTCAGTTGACATGAGCTTTACACCGTCATATGCGGCGAACGCAAGGGCTCCGGCATGCCTTCCCCTACTCACACACCGCCGGACAGGTCCAGTACCGCCTCCACCCGGTAGCCGTCGACGGTGAGCACTGCTCCCCGGTCGCCGAGCAGTCGCCGAGCCGCGACGTTGGCCGTGGTGGTGCTCGCGACCACGCGCCGCGCCCCCGTCGCACGCGCCACAGTCAGCAGTTCGGCCAGCACTGTGCCGCCGAGGCTCAGGCCGCGGTACGGCCGCCCCAGCCACATCCCGATCTCGACGTCGGCGCCGACCGGTTCGATGCGCGCGGCACCGGCCACCCTCTCGTCGACCACGACGAGGTACGTGCGCTCCACCGGTTCCGTCGCCTCGATCGACCTGGTCAGGTGAAACTCGCGGAACGCCTGCCGCCGCGTCTCGTTCCAGCCCGGCTCTCCGGGAACCGGCGGCATGACCTCGAGCGGGTCGGTCTCGGCGACGGCGACGGCCAGCAGGTCGGCGAGGTTGCGCGCGTCGAGCGGGCGCAACTCGCACCGCGGAGCAGTCATCGCGGATCGCACCTCCCGAGTCTCTGCCGAGCGCCGCCCCTCGACGATCGGCTCCCGCCGGGTGGGCACCTCAACGCTGCGCGGCAGCAGTTCGACGCTGCCCGACCGGCTCCGCCGCGTCCGGAGGGTGCAGGTTCGGTCACGTCAACCGCCGTCGAGACCGGCCAGCCCCTTCGCCCTGGTCAGGACGTCACGGAGCATCGCCGGGGTGAGCCGTCCGGTGAAGGTGTTCTGCTGACTGACGTGGTAGCAGCCGACCAGGTGAAGCGGCGCCGGGCCCGCCAGCTCGACGTAGGCGGCGTGGCCGAACGTCGGCCGCGGCCGCGGCACCTCCCAGCCCGCCCGCGCGAGCACCGGCAGCAACGCCTGCCAGCCGAACGCGCCCAGCACGACGATCGAGCGCATGCTCGGCGCGAGTAGATCGAGCTCCTCGGCGAGCCAACCACCACAGGTGTCGCGCTCGGCCGGCGTCGGCTTGTTGGCGGGCGGCGCGCAGTGCACCGGCGACGTGATCCGGGTGCCGTACAGCTCCAGACCGTCGCGGGCATGGGTCGCGGTCGGCTGCGACGCGAGACCGACGTCGTACAACGCCTGGTACAGCACGTCACCGGAGCGGTCCCCGGTGAACATTCGGCCCGTGCGGTTGGCGCCGTGGGCCGCGGGCGCCAACCCGACGATCACGAGCGCGGCGTCCGAAGGACCGAACCCTGGGACCGGTCTGCCCCAGTACGTCTCGTCGGCGTAGGCGGCTCGTTTGGTCGCCGCGACGTGCTCCCGCCACTCGACCAGCCGCGGGCACGCACGGCATTCGGTCAGGTCCGCATCCAGTTCAGCCAGCGTCCGTCCCACACGCGCCATTCTCACCCGTCAACCGCTCGTGCCTGACGACCGCGCACCCAGCCGTTCCACCGCGTGGGCGGCCCGGTCGATGCCGCCGCCCGCGCGTACCTGCGCCTGCAGCTCGCGCGTGCGGTCGGCCTTGCCGCGAGCGGCGTCGACAGCGGCACGCAGGGTCGGCGCGTCCCACGGCTCCTCGGGCAGCATTCCCGCTCCGATCTCGGCGAGCATGCCCGCGTTGGCCGACTGGTCGACGGCCTGCGGCACGAGGACCGTGGGCACGCCGAACCACAGCGATTCCGCCGCACTGCCCATCCCCGCGTGGCTGACGAACACCGACGCGTGCTCCAGCACGTCCAGCTGCGGCTGCGCGCGAGCGGCCGTCACGCCAGGCGGCAGCTCGCCGAGGTCTGCCGGGTCGACCTTTCCCGTGGCCAGCACGACCCGGTAGTCGCCGGCCAACCCGTCGATACAGGCCCGGTAGATGTCGGGGCGTTCGGTGTAGCTCGTGCCCAGCGCGACGTACACCAGCGGCCGCTCATCGCCTGGCTCCGGTTCCCAGCCGGTGCGACGGGCCGGGTCGACGCACGGGCCCGCGAACACGTATCGGTCGGCCACACGGTCGGCGTTCGGCTGCAGCACCCGCGGGATCAGCACCACGCACGACGGCGGCGTTCCGGTGAACTCGTCGGCCCCGATGTCCATGCCGTTCTCGTCGAGCCACGCGCGCAGCGTCGTGTAGTACTTCTCCCCCGACGGTGACGCCCTGAGCGCCTCGTTGAACTCGGCCATCTCCTCGGCCATGCCCTCCCACGCGACGTACGCGGTGGACAGCTGCACGGCAGGCACACCCCAGTGCTGGGCGGCGACGCGGCCCGCGAACCCGCCGATGTCGTAGAGCACGGCATCGGGCCGGTCGATGCCGAGCGTGACGGGCAGCGCCGTGATCGCGTCGTCGAGGAACACCTGCATCGCCTCGCCCATGTCCTCGGGCCAGTGCTCGTCGGCCGTCGGCATGATCGACGGGTGCGTGACCACCTCGGCGCCCGTCGGGGCGACCAGGTCGGTCAGCCGGTCACCGACGACGTACGTCACCCGATGTCCCCTCGCGACGAGCTCGGCGATCAGCCCGAGTCCGGGATACACGTGACTCGGCGCGGTGACGCCGACCATGACCAGATGCATACCGAGGATCCTCGCAGCACCGGCGATGTCGGGCACAGCGAATTTCGGAGCACCAGGCCGCGGTGAACGCATAGGTTGGGGACATGCCAGAAACCTCTGACACAGCTGCGAAGAGCACTGCCGAGACCGACACCACGGCGCCGGAATCGCAGGCCGAACCGACCGACGACCTCGTCACGACCCGGCATTCGATCACCGTCAAACGCCGCAAGCTCGCCTACACGGCACAGACCGGGCGGATCGTGCTGCGCAAGGAAGTCCTCAACGACGGGACGTTCGACGGGCACAAGCCGAAGGCCGAGGTCCACGTGACGGCCTACACGCTCGACGGTGCGGACCCGACCACGCGGCCCGTGACGTTCGCGTTCAACGGCGGTCCCGGCTCGTCGAGCATCTGGCTGCACCTGGGCGTGCTCGGCCCGCGGCGCGCCGTGGCCGGTGACGTGAACGCCCCGGAGCCGCCGCCGTACGGCCTGGCCGACAACCCCGACACCCTGCTGACCCACAGCGACCTGGTGTTCATCGACCCGGTGTCGACCGGATACTCCCGGGCCGTCGACGGCGAGAAGCCCGCCGACTACCACGGCTTCACGCCCGACGTGGAATCCGTCGGCGAGGTGATCCGGCTGTGGACCTCGCGCAATCAGCGGTGGCTGTCGCCGAAGTTCGTCGCGGGCGAGTCGTACGGCACCCTGCGCGCGGCAGCGCTCGCTGCGCACCTGCAGAGCCGCCACGCCCTGTACCTGAACGGGCTGCTGCTCATCTCGTCCGTGCTCGACATGGGCACGATCCGGTTCACGGAGGGCAACGACCTGCCGTACTCGCTGTTCGTGCCCACCTACGCCGCCATCGCGCATCACCACGGCAAACACGGCGACCGCGAGCTCTCGGACGTGCTGGCCGAGGCCGAGGAGTTCGCGTCCCGCGACCTGCCGTGGGCATTGCAGCGCGGTGCCCGCCTCGACGCCGACGAGCGCGCCGAGATCGTGGCGAAACTGGCCGAGCTCACCGGGCTGTCGGAGGCCTACGTCGACCGCGTCAACCTGCGCATCGAGCACGTGCGGTTCTTCACCGAGCTGCTGCGCGACGAGGGGCTCGTCACCGGGCGCATGGACGGCCGGTTCACCACGTGGGAGCCCGACGGCGGGCGTGAGCACATGAGCGACGACGCGTCGGTGTCCCGGATCATCGGCGCCTACTCCGCCGCGTTCAACCACTACGTGCGCGCCGAGTTGGAGTACGGCAGCGACCTGCCGTACGAGATCCTGTCCACCGACGTGAACCGCGCCTGGTCCTATTCGGACTTCGAAGGGCGCGCGGTGTCGGTCGTCGACTCGCTCAGCGGTGCCATGCGGGAGAATCCGCACCTGAAGGTGCACGTCGCGCTCGGTCGCTACGACGGTGCCACCCCGTACTACGCCGCCGAGCACGTCATCGCCCAGCTGCAGATCCCCGACCAGCTGCGGGAGAACGTCGAAACGGCGTACTACCCGGCAGGGCACATGATGTACGTCCACCCCGAGTCACGGGTCCAGCAGGGCAAGGACCTCGCGGCGTTCGTGAAGTCGGCGTCCAACCGCTGACGGCGCGGCGTGGACCCGTGGCACCGCCGCGGGTCCACGCCGGGACGCGGAACAGGCCCCGCACGTCGGCGTGAGTACGGCGTGCGGGGCCGTTCTCGGCACTCGGGCAGCGGGGGTGCACGCTCGTCCCACCGAGCCGCGTCCGGTCAGCCGCCATCCAGGCTCCGGATCACCCGAGCCGGGTTCCCGGCCGCGAACACGTGACCGGGCACGTCGCGCACGACGACACTGCCCGCACCGATGACCGCGTTCTCACCGATGGTCACGCCGGGACAGACGATCACTCCGCCGCCGAGCCACGAGTTGTCGCCGATCGTGATCGGCTCGGGCCGTTCCCAGCCGGCGCGCCGCCGTTCGTGGTCGTCCATCGGATGCAACGCCGTGAGCAGCTGTGCACGCGGGCCGATCCGGACGTCGTCCCCGATCGTGATCGGCGCATCGTCCATGAAGATCGCATCGCTGTTGACGAAGGCGCTGGCACCGAGGCGGATCTGCGTCCCGTAGCTGCAACGGAACGGTTGTTCCACCGCAGCGCCGTCACCGAGCAGCGCGACCAGCTCGGTGAGGAGGCCACGCCGGAGCGCGTCCTCGTCCGCGGCTGCGGCGTTGAAGCGGTCGACGAGCCTGCGACACCGGCGCCGGTCTTCGGCGAGCTCGGGCTCATCGAGGTACCACTCGCCGCGGAGCATGCGCTCCTTGTGCTCACCCACGACCGGGTGCTCAGGCCAGCGACAGCGCGATGCCGTCAAGGATGTCGTGCTCGCTGACCACCAGCGAGTCGGGGCCCCCGCGGGCCTGCAGCTCCTCGGCCAGCGTCTGCACCACGAGCGAACCCGCGCCGATGACGTCGACCCTGCCCGGGTGGATGACCTTCCTGGCCGCGCGCGCGTCGTGGTCGGCGGCCAGCAGCTCGGCGGTGATCCGGTCGATCGTGGCGTGCGACAGCAGCGACAGGTGGGTGGCCTGCGAGTCGTACTCCGGCAGGTCCTGAGCGAGTGCCGAGAGGGTGGTGACCGTTCCCGCCACGCCGATCCACGTCTGCGCCTTCGCGACGTCGACGAGCTCGAACGCCTCGGCCAGCACCTGGCGGGCGACCCCACGGGCGGCCTCCACGTCCTCGGCCGTCGGCGGATCGTTCGGCAGCGCCCGTTCGGTGAGTCGGACGCATCCGATGTCGACCGACTTGGCGGCCAGGATCTCGGCCTGCGCACCGTCCCATGTGCCCAGCACGAGCTCGGTCGATCCGCCGCCGACGTCCACGACGAGGAACGGCCCGTCGTCCGGGTCCTGCTCGCCCACCGCGCCGGTGAACGACAGACGAGCCTCCTCGTCCCCGGTGATGACCTCGGCCTCCACGCCGAGCACCTCGCGGGTCATGGCGAAGAACTCGTCACGGTTGCTCGCGTCGCGCGTTGCCGACGTGGCCACCATGCGCACCTTCTCGGCGCCCTTCCGGCGGGCGGCGACCGTGTACGAGGCCAGCGCCTCCCTGGTGCGTTCCAGCGCTTCGGGCGCGAGTCGGCCGGTGGCGTCCACGCCCTGACCGAGCCGCACCACCTTCATCTCCCGGTGCAGGTCACGCAGGTCGACACTGCCGTCGTGGCGGTGTGTCAGCTCCGCGACCAGCAGGCGAATCGAGTTGGTCCCACAGTCGATGGCGGCTACACGAGGCATGCGCCAACACTAAACGCTCACCGCCACCGGGCAGCAGTGCCCGCGGCGAGACGGTCACCGGCCTTCCGGCCGCGCCGACGGCACCGGACTCGGCCGTGGTTCTCCCGGGGGCCACTCGCATTCGTGGGGTGGCAGCACCTCGTCGTCACCAGCCCTGTCCGGGTCGCCGGGACACCGACACAACGGGGGTGGCTGCGTACCCTCCTCGGCCATCGTCTCCAGTTCCTTCGGTGTCGGGCACTCCTCCGGTGGGGGCGTCGTCGGATCCGTGGTCGGCGTCGTCGGATCCGTCGTCGGCCCGGTCGGTGGCCCCGTCGGCCCGGTCGGTGGTTCGGTCGGTGGCTCCGTCGGCCCCGTCGGCCCGGTCGGCCCGGTCGGTGGTTCGGTCGGCTCCGTCGGCGACGGTGTCGGGTCCGGTGTCTCGGTCGGGTCGGGTGTCTCGGTCGGGTCCGGTGTCGGTGGCTGCGGCACGTCCGGCGGTGTGGTGGTCGGTCCGCCGTCGGGCGCGTCGCCGTTGCCGTCGCCGTTGCCATTACCGTCGCCGTCGCCGTTGCCGCCATTGCCGCTGTTGCCATCACCGTTGCC
The DNA here is from genome assembly GCF_024648885.1 of Prauserella salsuginis. Classification (GTDB taxonomy): domain Bacteria; phylum Actinomycetota; class Actinomycetes; order Mycobacteriales; family Pseudonocardiaceae; genus Prauserella; species Prauserella salsuginis. The sequence goes on from NZ_JANBBF010000014.1 coordinate 202,914, forward strand.
ATGGCCGCTGTCGCCATTGCCGCCGCCATGGCCGTCGCCGTCGCCGTTGCCACTGCCGTCGCCGTTGCCATTGCCGACACCGGGGCCGTTCGGCGGACGCGGCGGCCCCGGTTTCGTCACCGTGATCTGGCCGCCCCCGCTGTCTGGCCTGCCCGCATCTCCCGAATCGCCGCCAGGCCTTTCGTGTTCGGGGCCCGGCTCGGCGATCACGTCGGGCGGTGGTGGTTGCTGCTCGGGATGCGGCGGCGGCTCACCCGGCTCGGCCACGAGCTCCGGCGGCGCCCCGAGCGGCACGTCGCTGTCCGGGATCGGCAGCACACCGTCGCGATATGCCTGCGCCCAGCGGATCACGGTCTCGACGTACGAACGCGAATCGTTGTAGCGGTGCAACGACGAGCGCAACTGGCCGTCCGACCGCAGGTCCACCCCGCCCGTGCACAGGTACCGGCCTGCGGTGAGCGTCGCGTCGTGCACGTTGTTCGGATCGGCCCGGCCGTTGCCGTTGCCATCCACGCCGTATGTGCGCCACGTGCCGGGCACGAACTGCATCGGGCCGACGGCCCGGTCCCACGTCGTATCGCCGTCGAGCGCGCCGCCGTCGGTGTCGCGGACCGTGGCAACGCCCGGACCGCCGTTCAGCGGCGGACCGGTGATCCGTTCCCGCGTCGTGCCCGCGGCGTCGACGAACCCGCCCCGCGCGTGGTTCGATTCCGACCGGCCGATGCTGGCCAGCAGTGCCCAGTCGGCACCACAGTCCGGCCGTTCGGCACCCAGCGAGCGCGCGGCCTCCCGGTACGCCTGGAGCATGCTGCCGGGGATCCCCAACGGACCTGGCTCCGGCATCTCGATCATCAGTTCGCCGGGCACGGGCGGGGACGGCAGGCTGCCGTCGACCCCCACTCGATTCCTGCTCTCGGTATTGCCTGCGCCGTTGCCGGGTTCCGCCGCGGGCTCGGAATCCGTCCGGCCGTAGGCGAGTTCCGCCCGGTCACTCGACAACGCCGCGGGCACTACCGCTAGCGATCCCGCCAACACGATGGCAGCTGATTTCTCCCGGAATCGGGCTCTTCGCGGTCTGTCCACGCCCCCTCCTCGCGTGCGCCGGCGACGCTCGCATCCGTCGAAGGAATGCCCAACGGGCACTTCTCCCACACGCGCAGGCGTTGCTACTCGCGAGGTTGGTCCGGTCGGGCTATCGCCGGTGGCGTCACCCGGTTCCGGGGCGTCGGCTCAGGATCGAGCGGCGCAGTCTCCGTTCGGCCAGCCGAGCTCGTGCAGCAGGCGCAACGTCTCATCGCCGAACGGATTCACACCCTCGCCGCGCGCGAGCGTGTGCGCGAGATGGACATGCAGGCACTTGACCCTGCGGGGCATTCCGCCCGCGGTGACTTCGTGGCCCAGCGGATCGATCGCATCACGTTCGGCGAGGTATGCCTCGTGGGCACGGTGATACGCCGCGGCGAGGTCCTCGTCCCGCTCGAGCCGCTCGGTCATCTCCCGCATGACACCGCGTGCTTCGAGCCCGCCGACGAGCGAGCTCAGGTTCGGGCACGTCAGGTAGTACAACGTCGGGAACGGCGTACCGTCCTCGAGGCGCGGACTGGTCTGAACAACGCAGGGGTGCCCGCTCGCGCAGCGCGCCGCGACTGCCCGCAGCGCCCGGGGCGGCCTGCCCAACTGCTCCGCGATGATCTCCCGGTCCGCGTCGGTCACCGGTTCGAAATCGGTCTTATTCACCCTCGGTCACGCCATTCCACAGTTGCTCGTACCAGGCTCCGTGACGCTGCGGCGAGCCGTCTCCCTGTGCGGGCTCCGGTTCGGCGGCCGAATCCTCGGGAAGCTGCACGATGTACGGCGTCTCGCCCGGCATCACATACCGAAGTCTGCGCCTCGCCTCGGCCTCGACCTGCGCCGGGTCGGACAATTCGGCTTTCCGCTGTTCGAGGCGTTCGACCTGCTGCTGCAGCTGCTCCTGCCTGGCCTCCTGTTCGGCGACCTCTGCACGCTGCGACAGGTACGTGCGCAACGGCACGGCGATGGTGAACGCCAGCGCGCACACCACGATCGCCACGACAGCCGCACGGCGCGTCGTGGACATCCCCAGCACCCTGGCGGCACTCGCCGCGCGTTTCGCAGCCGCGGGGCGGCGCAGGGCCGACCTGCGGTCGACGGAACGCCGAGTGCGCTGCGACGACCGCAGGTCGCGGGGGGCCGAGCCGCGTGCTCGGCCCCCACCGCGCCTGGTCCGCGTTCTCCCCCGGTCGGCCACTGTCGCGTCAGCTCTCCGGCGTGAACCGTGGGAAGGCCAGGTCGCCCGAGTAGCGAGCCGCGTCCCCGAGGGTCTCCTCGATGCGGAGCAGCTGGTTGTACTTCGCCACACGCTCGCTGCGCGCGGGCGCACCGGTCTTGATCTGGCCGACGCCCGTGGACACCGCCAGGTCGGCGATCGTGGTGTCCTCGGTCTCGCCGGAACGGTGGCTCATCATCGACTTGTAGCCGTACGACGTCGCCAGGGCCACGGCGTCCAGCGTCTCCGACAGCGTGCCGATCTGGTTGACCTTCACCAGCAGCGCGTTCGCCGCGCCACGCGAGATGCCGTCCTCGAGCCGATCCGGGTTCGTGACGAACAGGTCGTCGCCCACCAGCTGCAGCTTGTCACCGAGCTGCGAGGTCAACGTGACCCAGCCGTCCCAGTCGTCCTCCGACAGCGGGTCCTCGATCGACACCAGCGGGTAGGCATCGGCCAGCTCCGCGTAGTAGGCGCTCATGTCCTCGGCGCTGCGTTTCGAACCCTCGAAGTTGTAGACGCCATCGGCGTAGAACTCCGTCGCCGCCACGTCCAGCGCCAACGCGATGTCCCTGCCCGGCTGGTAGCCGGCCTTCTTGATCGCCTCGACGATGATGTCGAGCGCCTCGCGGTTGTTGCTCAGGCTCGGGGCGAAGCCGCCCTCGTCACCCAGCCCGGTCGCGAGGCCGCGGGACTTCAGCACCGACTTCAGCGCGTGGTACGTCTCCGTGCCCCAGCGCAGCGCCTCCCGGAACGACTCGGCGCCGATCGGGGCGATCATGAACTCCTGGATGTCGACGTCGGTGTCCGCGTGGGCACCGCCGTTGAGGATGTTCATCATCGGGACCGGCAGCACGTGGGCGTTCGGTCCGCCGAGGTAGCGGAACAGCTCGAGATCGGCCGAATCGGCCGCGGCCTTCGCGACGGCCAGCGAGACGCCCAGGATGGCGTTGGCGCCCAGCCGCGACTTGCCCGGCGTACCGTCGAGGTCCAGCAGCTTCTGGTCGACGATGCGCTGGTCGACCGCGTCGACGCCGGCCAGATCGGGGCCGATCTCATCCAGCACCGCGGCCACGGCGCGCTCGACGCCCTTGCCGCCGTAGCGATTCGGGTCGCCGTCCCGCAGTTCCACGGCTTCGTGCTCACCGGTCGACGCACCCGACGGAACCGCGGCCCGCGCCAGCGTTCCGTCGTCGAGGGCCACCTCCACCTCGACCGTCGGGTTGCCACGAGAGTCGAGAATCTCCCGCGCGCCTACCTGCTCGATCACCGCCACACTTGCTCCTCACCCGGTTGTGCCGTTCTGACGGCACTCAACGTAGTCGCCTGAACAGCAGCGTATCGGGCGTCGTTGGTCACCCGTTGGAGGCACGCGCACGCCGACGTGCACAGATGGCGATTCGAACGGCGAGTGGTGAACATCTCAGTTCCCGAGCGGATCAGCCGACGGGACGCTCACCGGCCCCGTCGGCGCCGTCCCGCTCCCCACTGCCGGTGTCCTCGCCGCCGGCTTCACCGGCGGGTTCGGCGTCGGGATCGGTGAGGGGGTCGGCACTGCCGGAGACCGTCTCACCGTTGCGAATCTCCCGCCAGCCTGCGGGCAGATCGGCCGTGTCCGAGATGTGCTGCCAGAACGTCCAGCTGTTGCCGCCGACGTCCTGCACGGTGAACAGCCTCGCCCCGTAGGGCTGGTCCTGCGGACGAGACACCTCGACACCGTCGCCGACCGCCTCGTTGATCCGCTCGAACTGGGCGTCGACATCGTCGACGTACACCACGTTCAGCTGGCCGACCGGGCCGTCGACGCCCTTCGCGGGCCAGTAGTCGTCACCGACACCGGCGAGGTGGATGTCGGAGCCGCCCGCGCTCAGGGTCGCCTGGAAGACCTCGCCGGCCGCGTCGACGTAGCGGACCTTCTCGGTGAACCCGAACACGCGGGTGAGCCACTCCACCGCATCGGTGGCGTCCGTGTAGTAGAGGTACGGCGCGATGCCGAGATACCTCGGGTCGTCGCCTGTCATCGCGGGGTCGCTCATGGCGGGCTAGTCCACCACACGAATGATCGCTACCTATCATGCCCCCGGGGCGTCGCCACACCCCTGGCACACACTCCGCCACCAGGTTGATCATCGAACGGGCGCGGGGTCAAGGTCTCGATAACCGCCTTCGACGCGGGTACCGTCGCTGAACCATGGGTGAATCGACGCCATCGAATCCACCTCCGGCCAGGCCCCCGAGTCCTGCCGGCCGGCCGGCGACCCACACCGGCAACTCCCCTGTCCACGCATTCCGGCAAGCCGAAGCCCTCGTGAAACGGCGTCGCCCGCTCGACGCGCTCAAGGCTCTCGAACCGGTCCTCGAAGCCGAACCCGACAAGCCGAGCGTTCAGCTGCTCGCCGGGCGCGCCTACTTCCACTCCGCGCAGCTGCGGCGGGCCGAACACGCCCTGGGCAAGGTCATCGAACACGACCCGTCCGACCACTACGCCCGGTTCGTGCTGGGTAAGACGCTGCAACGACTCGGCCGGTTCGCCGAGGCCCTCGGTCAACTGCGGATGGCTTCGGCGATGCACCCGCAGGCCGAGTACCAGGACGCGATCGGCGAGGTGTCGGCCCGTCTCGCCCTTGGCGGCAACTGAATCCGCACCGGCGCGGCAGCGGGATCCGCCCCGGCGCGCTCTGCGCGTTGGCCGGCGACGCGCTGCCCCGGTTTGGACGCTGCCCCAGTTGGGACGCTGCCCCGGTTGGGACGCACCTCGTCAGCCCGGAGCCTGACCCGCGTAGACGTCCGCCTGGTCGGCGATCCTGCCTGCGTATTCGTCGGCGCCCCCGGAAGTGACCGGCCCCCGGAAGCCTCCGACCGCGTTCCACCAACCGTCGGCCGTGGCCAGGTCGCGTTTCTCGGCGCAGAGCAGCCGGGCCGCCGTGAGCGCCGCATCGTCGATGTCCTGCGGATCGGCGGCACGCCCGTCGCCGGTCGCCCGCTTCCCCCAGCGCTCCCACTGTGCGGGCAGGAACCGCATCGGCCCGACGGCCCGATCCCACGTCGCGTCCCCGTCGATCTCGCCGCGGTCGGTGTCCTGCACCTCGGCGCGCCCCTGTGACCCGTCCAGCGGCGGGCCGACGATCGGCGTGGCGGGCACCCCGTCGACGCCGATCCCCGGTTCGCCGCCCGCGGCACCGTGCCGCGACTCGACCTGCCCGATCGCCGCGAGGGTGCTCCACGACAGGTGACACCCCGGCCGATCTCCGCGCAGCCACATCTCCGCGCGCCCGTAGGCGGCCGCGGCACGCGCAGGAATCCCGGTGGCGCGGGCGATCTGCCGGGACCACGTGTCGAGCTCGTCCTCATCCGATTCCGACGGCCGATCCACCGGCGCGGCCGTGGCCTTCGCCGGGACGGTCGGCTGCGGGTTCGACCGTGCTTCCGGCCGTGACTCCGGCTGGGAAGGCGGCGCGGCACCTTCGGCGTTCGGTTCCCCGCCGCGGTTCATCCCGACGGTGAACACGAGGATCAGGCCGGTCGCGACGAGGCCGAGGGTGAGAGCGATGCGCGACAGCGCCGGACCGGGCAACGGCCACGACGGCCCGCCATCGCCACGGGGTGTAGAGGACGAAGGGCGTTCGCTCACCCGGCCAGGCTACGCGGATGACGCCGGCCAGAACTCCCGCCATCCGTCGGCATCCAGCTCGGCCGGTTCCCTGCCCGCGGCCCGCGCGGCACGTTCGGCCTCGCGGACCCGCGCGGCGAATTCCTTGGCGACTCCGCGCAACGAACCCTCGGCATCGGTGCCGGTACGCGCGGCCGCCGCCGCGATCCGGAACAACCGCGACCCGTCGTCCGCGCCCGCCGGCATCAGATCGAACGGCACCCCGGCACGACCGGTCCGCTGGCCGAGCTTGCCAGCGAGCGCGGCGGCGGGCTGTCCCAGCGCCACTCCGTCCACGAGCGATTCGCGCTGCTTCTCCTGCTGCTTCAGCTCTTCCCACTCGAGCTGCTGCTGCTCCGCCGAATCGACCCTGCCCGCGCCGGTGAACAGATACGGATGCCTGCCGACCAGCTTGGCCACCAACTGGGTCGCGACCTCGTCGACGTCGAACGCATCGGTCTCGTGTTCGGCCGCGACCCTGGCGTGGAACAGCACCTGCAGCAGCACGTCCCCGAGTTCCTCGCGGAGCGCTGTCCGGTCGCCGTCCTCGATCGCCTCGAGCAGCTCGTAGGTCTCCTCGACGAGGTACCGGCGCAGCGACTCGTGCGTCTGACTCCCGTCCCACGGACAGCCTCCGGGGGACCTGAGCCGATCCATGACTTCGACGGCCCGTTCGAGCGGTGGCGCAGGGGCCTCGATCACCGTGGCGCCCTCGGCAATGAGCTCCGCCGCTCCGGGATCGCCGGCGTCGGCGGCCACGAGGACCACACCGCTCTGCCGCGTCAGCTCGTCGGGGTGCGGAGCCGGCTTCGCATCCAGCGCCGCGCGCAGCGTGTCGGGAAGCCCCACGGCCGCGTAGACGTGTTCCGCCCCGCGAACCACGCTCAAGGCGGCAGCGGGCACGTGGTCCGGCAGCGCCGGACTGCACAGCACCACCGTCGGCGATCGCCAGGTCATGAGTTCACGGTACGTGACCGCAACAGCTTCCCGGTCAGCTCGTCCTCGTCCGGAGCCGGAGCCAATGCCGCCTCGTCCCACACGCCGTACCGCGGGTTGATCCGCACGCCGACGTCCTCCGCGACCGGTTGCAGCATGCGCAGGCCCGCGAAGTAGAGATACTCGGGGTTGACCTGTGGCGCAGCCGCATCCGCCTGCTCATCGGTCCGGCGTTCGGTCACGAGCCCGACCAGCCAGCCCGCCCGCTGCCTGCTCGGCTGGACGACCACCACGGTGCCCTGCTGCGAACCGAACACCGCGGTCGTTGCCAGCTCCGGGTCGTTCTGGAGCGTTTCCGCGAAGTCGAGCTCCTCGTCGACCAGCTGATGGCCGGCTTCCCTGACCGTCGCCCGTGCCCCGTCCGGATCGTCGGCGATCTGCCTGCCGAGCGCGGTCGCCTTCTCCTTGGCACTGTTGCCGGGCTCGTCGCCGCTGATGACCGTGCCGAGCAGATCCACCGACAGGCTGCCGAGGTACTTGCGTGCGAGCTCCTGCAGCACGACCTGGTCCGAGGCGAGATCACGCACCCGGCCAGGTTCGACACCTGCCGAGCGGGACACCTCCTCCGCGCCGCCGCTACCCCGGATCAGTTCGTCGACCTCGGCCCGATCAGCCCGGACGCCTTCGCGTTTCGCCGCGATCTGCGCCAGCTCGTGGATCACACGGCCGCGGACGACCTCGCGCGCGTACATGTCGACCTTGTTCTGTCGCTGCGCCTGTTGTGCCTGCGGCACGTTGTCCAGCAGCCAGTCGATCTCCTGCTGCACATCGTCGAGTGGCACCGAGTGGTCACCGACGATGGCCGCCGAGTGAACCTGACTCGGCCCCGAGCCGCATCCGGCCAGCACGAGACCTGCGAGCAGAGCGGTGAACAACGCGATGGGGCGACGCATGATCCGGATCACAAGCGGCAGCTTCGCACACACCCCACCGTTCCACGCAACCACGTGACCGGCATGCACCTACTTCCGTCCGGATGGCGCCCGTGGCGCTGTGCGGCGCCACTCGCATGCCTTCGCACAGCGCGAGCCGGTGGAATCGTGCGAGGAGGTGAGACTCGACGAGACGGTGGCGACCATCGACCGGGTGGTCGCGTCGCAGTCGTCGCATCACAGTCGTCGCATCACAGTGGCCGCGTGAAAGAACCCGGACGCGGCGGTCCCGGACTGGGAATTACCCGAAGGGGCCCCCGACCGTCGCGATTTGACAGTCGGAATCGAACCTGAACCCGTTGGAGTGCAACGGGTTCCGCCGACCGCCATCCAACCCGCAGCGGGCGCTGACGTGTCACGAGTGTCGAATTCTATCCGGAAATTATCGCCGTTTTCGGGAATTCTATTCGGCAACAATGCGGATTACCGTCGGGGCCATGCCCCGAGCGAGGAACTCAGAACGATACGACCGCAAGTTCGAAACCGCTGTCACGATGGAGACGACCTGCCGCGCCCACCCACGGACGGGTCGCGGCAGGCATCACGCGTGCTCACACCGCCGCAGGCTGTTGCGTCATCGACGTCAGGAGGTTGTTGCACCAGTCGATCAGCGCCTCGTCACGCAGCGGGGGCGCGCCGATCCGGCCGCCCGCGGGCCCTTCGGTCGGCTTCGGCACCGACACCGTGTGCGTCACCGCCTTGTACGCGGCCTTGGGGTAGAGCCGCTTCAGCCGCACCATCTGCGAATCGCCCAGTGGCAGCGGCGTGAAACGGATCGTGTTGCCCTGCACGGTCACCTCGGTCACGCCCGCCTTGCGGCACGTTTGCCGGAAGGCCGCCACCGCAAGCAACCTGCGCACCGGCTCCGGCGGCTGGCCGTAGCGGTCCACGAGCTCTTCCAGCACACTGTCCAACTCGGACTGGTCCGTCGCCGCCGCGATCTTGCGGTAGGCCTCGAGCCGCAACCGCTCACCGGGCACGTAGTCGTGCGGCAGATGCGCATCGACCGGCAGGTCGACCCTGACCTCGGCAGGCGCCTCGTCCTCGGCGGACTCGGCACCGGTACTGCGTCGGAACGCGTCGACCGCCTCGCCCACCAGCCGGACGTACAGATCGAAGCCGACGCCGGCGATGTGCCCGGACTGCTCGGCACCGAGGATGTTGCCCGCACCCCTGATCTCGAGGTCCTTCATCGCCACCGCCATACCGGCGCCGAGCTCGGTGTTCTGCGCGATGGTGGCGAGACGGTCGTGGGCCGTCTCGGTGAGCGGTTTCTCCGGCGGATACAGGAAGTAGGCGTAGCCGCGTTCCCTGCCTCGGCCGACACGACCGCGGAGCTGGTGCAGCTGAGCCAGACCCATCATGTCGCCCCGCTCGACGATCAGCGTGTTGGCGTTCGAGATGTCCAGACCGGTCTCGACGATCGTGGTACAGACCAGCACGTCGAAGTCCCGCTGCCAGAAGCCCTGGATGACCTGTTCCAGCTTGTGTTCTGGCATCTGTCCGTGCGCGGTCACAATCCGTGCCTCCGGCACGAGTTCACGCAGCCGCGTCGCGGCCTTCTCGATCGACGAGACCCGGTTGTGCACGAAGAACACCTGGCCGTCGCGCAGCAGCTCACGCCGAATCGCCGCGGCGACCTGTTTGTCGTCGTAGGAACCGACGTAGGTCAGGATCGGATGCCGGTCCTCCGGCGGCGTGAGGATCGTCGACATCTCCCGGATGCCTGCCATGCTCATCTCGAGCGTGCGGGGAATCGGGGTCGCCGACATGGTCAGCACGTCGACGTGCGTCCGCAGCGCCTTGATGTGTTCCTTGTGCTCGACACCGAACCGCTGCTCCTCGTCAACGATCACCAGGCCCAGGTCCTTGTACCGCACACCGCTCTGCAACAGCCGGTGCGTACCGATGACGATGTCGACCTCCCCGGCGGCGAGGCCCTCGAGGGTCTTGTCCGCCTCGGCGGGCTCGGTGAACCGAGACATGCCACGGATGGTCACCGGGAACGAACCCATCCGCTCGGTGAAGGTGTTCAGGTGCTGCTGGGCCAGCAGCGTCGTGGGCACCAGCACCACGACCTGTTTGCCGTCCTGTACCGCCTTGAACGCCGCGCGAACCGCGATCTCGGTCTTTCCGTAGCCGACGTCACCGCAGATCACCCTGTCCATGGGGACGCTGCGCTCCATGTCGGTCTTGACCTCGTCGATGGCCGCGAGCTGATCGTTCGTCTCGACGAACGGGAACGCGTCCTCCAGTTCGCCCTGCCACGGGGAATCCTGACCGAACGCGTGGCCGGGCGCGGCCTGCCGCGCGGCGTAGAGCTGCACCAGTTCGGCCGCGATCTCCTTGACCGCCTTGCGGGCCTTCGCCTTCGTGTTCTTCCAGTCGGAACCGCCGAGCTTGTTGAGCGTGGGCAGTTCCCCACCGACGTATCGGGATACCTCGTCGAGCTGATCGCTGGGCACGAACAGCCGGTCGCCCGGGTGCCCCCGCTTGGACGCCGCGTACTCCAGTACGAGGTACTCGCGCGTGGCCCCACCGATGGTGCGCTGGACCATCTCGACGAACTTGCCGATGCCGTGCTGGTCGTGCACCACGTAGTCCCCCGCCTTGAGGGCGAGCGGATCCACCGCGTTGCGGCGCCGAGAGGGCATCTTGGTGTTCAGGTCGCGCCCCGAACGTCCTGCGGTGGCACCACGGCCGGTGATGTCCGATTCGCTCAGCACGACGAGGGCGCTCTCCGGCGCCACGAACCCATCGGTGATGGCGCCGCAGGTAACCGTGACGACGCCGGGCTTCGGGTGTTCGGCGAGGGACTCGGCGTAGGTGGCGGGCACCTCACCCGCCGACAACTGCTCGACGGCACGCTGCGCAGTACCCGAGCCCGCGACGACGACCACGGCCGCACCGCCCGCCGCCGTGTGCGCTCGCAGATCCGTGACGACCTTCTCGAGTTCGCCGTGATAGGCGGGCGCCTGGTCGATCCCGATGTGAACGGCGTCGTCCTCGCTGGTCAGCTGCGACAACGTCCACCAAGGGCGGTTCGACCCGGTCGCATGCGTGCGGACCTCGCCGAGCCCCCGGTACGCCGAAGCCCCGAGATCGATGGGAGCGCGCCCGCCGTCGGCGGCGGACGTCCACGAGGCCTCGAGGAATTCCTGCCCGGTACGTACGAGGTCGGCGGCACGCGCGCGGATCTTCTCGGGATCACAGAGGACGACGTGCGTGCCCTCCGGCATCGCGTCGGTGAGCAGTTCGAGCTCGCCCTCGCACAAGACCGGGATCAGCGACTCCATGCCCTCCGAAGGGATGCCGTCCGCGAGCTTGGTGAGGATCTCGGCGAGCTGTGCGTCCGCCGCGTGCTCTTCGGCGAGTTCGGCGGCACGCGCCTTGACATCCGCCGTCAGCAGCAGTTCCCGGCACGGCGACGCGACGACCTCGGGGATCTCGCCCGGCAGCGAACGCTGGTCCGAGACCGAGAACGCCCGGATCTCGCTGACCTCGTCACCCCAGAACTCGATGCGGTGCGGATGCTCGTCGGTCGGCGCGAAGACATCGAGGATGCCACCGCGGACGGCGAACTCGCCGCGCTTCTCGACCATGTCGACGCGCGTGTAGGCGAGCTCGACGAGCCGCTCGAGCACGCCTTCGAAATCGAGCTCCTCGCCGACCCGGAGATCGACCGGGGCCAGCGAGCCCAAGCCGGGCGCCATCGGCTGGATGAGGCTGCGCACCGTCGCCACGACGACGCGCAGACCGCCGTTGCCGGGCTGGGCGAGCCGGTGCAGCACCGCCAATCGTTTGCCGACCGTGTCCGCCCGCGGCGACAACCGCTCGTGCGGCAGCGTCTCCCACGACGGGAAGTCGGCGACCACGTCCTCGCCCAGCAGGCTCCCGAGCGCCGCGGTGAGCTCGTCGGCTTCCCTGCCGGTCGCGGTGACCGCCAGCACGGGCTTGTCCGCGCCCGCGTCGGACGCGAGAGCCGACAGCACGAGCTGCCGCGTCGCCGGCGCGCCGTCCAGGTCGAGAAAGGGTCCGCCCGCGCGCTCGAGAACCGTGCGCAGGGCGGGATCGGGGAGGGTGGCCGACAACAGACCGGCCAACGTCGGCTGGGACACGGAGCGTCTCCCTCGGGTGCGAACACGCGGACACGCCTGTGCCCGGCGAAAACCGGGCACAGGTACTCGAATCGTCGAACTATGGGGTTCTGGTTCCCAGCCTACGTCCCCGTCGACGGTCGCCCACCGACGGCGCCCGAGTCGGCGGTGCGGACTCGGCTCGACTCACTCGGCCACGCGCAGCTTCGGCTTGTGCTCGAGATTCGACAGACCGTTCCACGCGAGGTTCACCAGATGCGCGACCACCTCGTCCCGCTTCGGCTTGTGCGCATCGAGCCACCACTGCCCGGTGAGCGCGACCATGCCGACGAGAGCCTGCGCGTACAGCGGCGCGAGCTTTCCGTCGTAGCCGCGTGCCGAGAACTCCTCGCCGAAGATGTCCTCGACCTGGCTGGCGATGTCGTTGAGCAACGTGGAGAACGTGCCCGTCGAACTCGCGACCGGCGAGTCCCGCACCAGGATCCGGAATCCCTCGTGCGATTCGTCGACGTAGCCGAGCAGGGCGCTCGCGGCCTGCTCGAGCATCGCCCGCGGGTGGTCGGCATGCAGACTCGACACCATGCGGTCGAGAATCGCCTGCGCCTCGCGGTCCACGACGACCGCGTAAACGCCTTCCTTACCGCCGAAGTGCTCGTACACCACGGGCTTGGAGACGTTCGCGCGCCGCGCGATCTCCTCGACGGACGTGCCGTCGTAGCCCTTCTCCGCGAACAGTGCCCGAGCGACGTTCAGCAGCTGTTGCCTGCGCTCGGTGCCCGTCATGCGCACGCGCGCCACCGCGGGGGCGTCCGACGGAGCCCCTGCGGCGGCCGCGTCTCGCTTAGCGCGCCGTCGACCTGCCATTTGCCGAACCGTACAGGCACCCGGTCACGCTCACGCGGTCGAGAGCTTCTCCAGGCGCTTGGCCGAGGGCCACCGCACCTTGTGCGCCCAACCGAGCTTCTCGAATACCCAGATCACGCGGGCGGAGATGTCGATCTGTCCGCGCTGCACACCGTGACGGGCCGACGTCGGGTCGGCGTGGTGCAGGTTGTGCCACGACTCGCCGAACGAGGCGATGGCCAACGGCCAGAAGTTGGCCGAACGGTCACGCGCGCTGAACGGCCGCTCGCCGAGCATGTGGCAGATCGAGTTCACCGACCAGGTCACGTGGTGCAGCACGCAGACCCGCACCAGGCCCGCCCAGAAGAAGGCCGTCACGAATCCCCACAGGGACCAGGTGACGAGTCCACCGATGATGCCCGGCAGGACGAACGTGAGCAGCGTCCACAGCCCGAACAGCTTGTCGATCCTGCTGATCGCATTGTCCTTGAGCAGATCGGGGGCGAAGCGTTCATGGTTGCTCTGATCCCGCTGGAACAGCCAGCCCATGTGGGCGTGCCAGAAGCCCTTCGCGACGGCCACCGGCGTCGTGCCGAACAGCCACGGCGAGTGCGGATCACCCTCGCGATCGGAGAACGCGTGATGCCTGCGGTGATCCGCAACCCACGTGATCACCGGCCCCTGCACCGCGCTGCTGCCCGCGATGGCCAGCAGCGCCCTGAGCCACGGCTTCGCCTTGAACGAGCCGTGCGTGAAGTAGCGGTGGAATCCGACGGTGATACCGAGGCCGGAGAAGGCGTAGAACACGACGAAGAGGCCGACATCGACCCACGAAAGGCCCCAGCCCCATGCGAAGGGGACCGCGGCGATGAGCGCTGCCAGCGGAGCCAGCACACCGAGATAGACCGCGAACTGAAGGCCGGCCGTGCGCTGGCCGTCCAGGATCGGCTTGCGACCGGCCTTCGGTGTTTCGTCCGCGTCCAGAGTTGCCGTCATGCACGTCACTTCTTTCCACGAGGACCGCCGTCACCAGCCCCTTGGGCGAGTCAACGGTGACGGTGGAAGGGTCACCTAACCTACGATTGCGTAAGTTACGGTACAGGAGGTTTCCCACCTGAGGGAGAGGCGAAAACACCGGCTTCGGACCTGCGCGCAGCGTGCAACCTGCAGTGGATATCCTGACCAGGCGCAATCCGCCGTAGTGTAATTGGCAGCACTTCAGATTTTGGTTCTGACAGTCCAGGTTCGAGCCCTGGCGGCGGAGCAGAGCGGAATCCCGGCAGCCCAGGGGGTGTGTGTCCGCTGGACGGCGAAGAGTCCAAGGTCGCGGCCGAGCCCGGCGCCGCCCCCGGCGGCGCGGCCGCAACATGCGGCACGGGTTCAGCCGCCGCGGCCGCGAGCACCCGAGTCGCAGCCGACCCCGGTGCGCACGCCGTCGGCACGACGCCGCAGGATCCAGCGGACCCGGCACTCGGCGACAAGTCCGACGCCTGGCTGCTCGGGCGCGCCCGGGAACTGATCGCCCTCGTCCAGCGCAGCGAGAAGCACGAGCAGCAGGACATCATCACCAGACTGGACGAGCTGCTCCACGAGACCCAGCGACGCGGCGAACCGCTGCTCGTCGCCCAGATGCTCCGCGCCGCTGCTCTGTCACGGCTCATCAGCGCGAGTGCACAGGACCACGCCGCACGGCAACTCGACGAGATGCTCGCGCACACTCGCAGGCACGGCGCCACGCTGCTGCGCGCGGACGCGCACGCCCTGCGTGGCCGCCGTCTCGTGCTCGCGGGTCACGAGGACGCGGCACTGACGGAGATCGCCAGGGCACTGGCGCTACTCGACGATCCGCCGTCACAGGAACTGGGGCTGGGCAGGCGCGCCTGGGACCGCCTGCTGTCCACCGCGCTCAACGACTGCTGGATCGTGCTGAACCAGCTGGGCGTCTACGAGGTCGCCGAAGAGGTGATCACGCGGGCCCACCAGGCCGTCCGCGACAGTGCAGGGCCGCACGAGATCACGATGCTGCTGATGAACCGCGTGAAAATGCTGCTCGGCTGGGGCCTGCGACTCGAACGCATCGGCCGCAGCGACGAGGCGGGTGAGCGGTTCCGCACGGCCGCTTCGATGGCGATCGCCGTCGAAGCACCGTTCGCCGAGTCCCTGTTCCCCCGCAAGGCCGGAGTGGCGGCCGTCGACCAGGTCGCGTCGTTGGCGTCCGCGCTGGCACTCGCCGCCCCGAGCGACGCGCACATCGACCGGCTCCGCAGCCTGCGGGCCACGCCGCTGTACCCGTACGACAACCCGCTGTTGGCGATCGCACTCGCCCGCTGCCTGGAGTCGGTCGGCGAGCACGAAGAGGCGTTCCGGCTGCTCATGGAGGATCGCCACCACATCCCCGAGGAGTATCCGCAGCCGTCGATGCGGATCGGCCTCATCCACGAGCTCGCCCGATTCGCCGACCGGTACGACCTCGGCGACCCCCGAGCCCAGCTGGCCGACTACGCGGGAGCGCTTGAAGCGGAACTGTGGTCCATGCGCGAGTCGCAGAGCGCCGCCCTCGACACCCGTCGCGAACACGAGCGGTTGTCGGCCGCGCACGGTGCGGTCACGCAGCAGGCGTTGCAGGACCCGCTGACCGGTCTGCCCAACCGTCGGGCACTCGACGAACGGCTCCGCGGGTTCGCGACCTCGGCGTCGAGCGATCCGCTCGCCGTGGCACTGATCGACCTCGACGGCTTCAAGGGAGTCAACGACCAGCGTTCGCACGCCGACGGTGACGACGTGCTCCGGGTCGTGGCCAGCACGCTCCGGGATTCGCTGCGCGGGGACGACATCGTCGCGCGCTACGGCGGGGACGAGTTCATCACCCTGCTGCCCGGTGCCACGTTATCGGCGGCCCACCAGGCGATGAACCGCGCGGTGACGGCGGTCGACGAACTGCCACGGCACCTGTCGCACGGCGTGACCCTGTCGGTCGGGCTGGTGACCCTCCGAGCCGGCGAACGCGGCGAGGAGGTGCTCTCCCGCGCCGACGCCGCGATGTACCAGGCGAAACGCGGCGGCGGAAACCAGATCGCGTCGTGTCATGAGGCCGATGACGAGACGGAGACCGCACCAGAGGGCGGCCCCACGTCCGACGCCGGCCAGCGGACGTAGGATCGTTAACCGGCCGAGATTAATCCCCGGTGAATCCCGTCCCCGGTGAATCCAAGGAGTGCCGTGCCCGGGCCCCTGAGCACAGTCATCCTCGCCGCAGGCGAGGGCACCCGCATGCGTTCGGACCTTCCGAAGGTGCTGCACCCGATCGCGGGGCGCCCCCTCGTCGAACACGCCGTTCGGGCCGTGGCAGGTCTCGGACCCGACGAGCTCGTGGTGGTCGTCGGGCACGGCCGCGAGCAGGTGAGCGCGCACCTCGACACGGTCTCCGACGCGATCGGCACCGCGGTGAAGACCGCGGTGCAGGAGCAGCAGCGCGGTACCGGTCATGCGGTGCGCTGCGCCCTCGAGGCACTTCCCGCGGGCGACTCCGGCACGGTTCTGGTCACCTACGGCGACGTGCCGCTGCTCGACACCCCGACGCTGACCGACTTCCTCGCCGCCCACGAGCGCGACGGCAACGCCGTCACCGTGCTCACGTCGGTGGTCGACGATCCGTCGGGATACGGCCGCATCGTGCGCGACGCCGACGGCGACGTCACGGGCATCGTCGAGCACAAGGACGCCGACGAGTCCCAGCGCGCCATCACCGAGATCAACTCCGGGGTGTACGCCTTCGACGCCGCGGTCCTCTCCGACGGCCTGTCGCGGCTGTCGACCGACAACTCGCAGGGCGAGCTCTACCTGACCGACATCCTCGGCATCGCGCGCGGCGACGGTCGCCGGGTCGGCGCGCTGCCGGTGGCCGATCCGTGGCTGACGGAGGGTGTCAACGACCGCGTCCAGTTGTCGACGCTCGGCACGGAGCTCAACCGCCGCATCGTCACCCGCTGGCAACGCGAGGGCGTCACGGTCGTCGACCCCGCAGCCACGCGCATCGACCTCGATGTCACGCTCTCCCGTGATGTCGTCATCGAGCCCGGGGTGCAGCTGCGCGGCGCCACGACCGTCGGTACGGGCGCGACCGTGGGGCCGGATTCGACGTTGACGGACGTGCGGGTGGGCGAGCGCGCGAGCGTCGTGCGCACCCACGGCAGCGAGTCCGTGATCGGCGACGACGCGTCGGTCGGACCGTTCGCCTATCTGCGCCCCGGCACGAAGCTGGGCGAGGCGGGCAAGATCGGCACGTTCGTCGAGACGAAGAAGGCCGACATCGGCACCGGGACGAAGGTGCCGCACCTGACCTACGTCGGTGACGCCACGATCGGCGAGCACAGCAACATCGGCGCCTCGAGCGTGTTCGTCAACTACGACGGCATCTCCAAACACCACACCACGATCGGTTCGCACGTCCGGACGGGTTCGGACACCATGTTCGTCGCCCCGGTCACCGTGGGGGACGGCGCCTACAGCGGCGCCGGCACGGTGATCCGTGAGGACGTCCCGCCCGGAGCGCTCGCGGTATCAGGGGCACCGCAGCGCAACATCGAAGGCTGGGTGCCGCGGCGCAGGCCGGGTACCCCAGCGGCGGAGGCTGCAGAACAGGCCGTCGCCGACCAGGAGGAAACCGACACCGACGGGGAGTCGCCAGCATGAGTCCGAAGTCCGGAACACCCAAGAAGAACCTGATGCTCTTCTCGGGGCGTTCACACGTCGAGCTCGCCGAAGAGGTCGCGAAGAACCTCAACGTGACGGTCACCCCTCAGACGGTGCACACGTTCGCGAACGGCGAGATCTACGTGCGGTATCAGGAGTCCGTGCGTGGCACCGACGCCTTCGTCATTCAGAGCTTCTCCCCGCCGATCAACGAGTGGCTGATGGAACAGCTCATCATGATCGACGCGCTCAAGCGGGGCAGCGCCAAGCGGATCACGGCGATCGTGCCGTTCTACCCGTATTCGCGGCAGGACAAGAAGCACAAGGGCCGTGAGCCGATCTCGGCGCGGCTGGTGGCGGACCTGTTCAAGACTGCGGGCGCCGACCGCATCCTGACGGTCGACCTGCACACTGCCCAGATCCAGGGCTTCTTCGACGGCCCGGTCGACCACCTGCACGGGCAGAACGTGCTCGCCGACTACATCAACGAGCATTACAGCGACCACGACATCACCGTCGTTTCCCCCGACTCCGGCCGGGTACGGCTCGCCGAGAAGTGGGCCCAACAGCTGGGCGACCGGCCGATCGCGTTCATCCACAAGACGCGTGATCCCGACAAGCCGAACCAGGCGGTGGCGAACCGCGTGGTGGGTGACGTCAAGGGCCGTCTCTGCGTGCTGATCGACGACATGATCGACACCGGCGGCACGATCAGCAAGGCCGTGGAGGCGCTGCTCGACCAGGGAGCCTCCGACGTCGTCATCGCCACGACGCACGGCATTCTGTCGGACCCGGCGACCGAGCGGCTGGCGAACTCCAAGGCGCGCGAGGTGATCGTCACCAACACGCTGCCGATCCCGGAGGAGAAGCGGTTCCCGACGATGACGGTGCTGTCGATCGCCCCGCTGCTCGCGCGGGCGATCCAGGAGGTCTTCGAGGACGGCTCGGTGACGAGCCTCTTCGACGGCAGCGCGTGATCCGGAGCTGATCGCCTGCGGTGTCCGCCGCCGGCGAAACACGTGTCGGAAGGACCCCGTGGCGACCTACGGTTCCGCCATGGGGTCCTTCCGTTTCGGTGTCAGCATCCGTCCGCACGACGGTGACTGGCTCGGCCGGTGCCGCAGGGCCGAGGCGCTGGGTTACGACGTCATCGCCGTCGCCGATCATCTCGGGACCGGAAACCTCGGCCCTGTGCCTGCGCTCGCGGCGGCCGCGGCCGTCACCGAACGCGCGCACCTGACGCCGTTCGTGCTGAACGTGCCGTTCTACAACGCCTCGCTCCTCGCGCGGGACGTCCACACCGTCGGCGAGATCGCGCAGGGGCGGTTCGAGTTGGGCGTGGGCGCGGGACACATGAAGGCCGAGTTCGACGCGGCCGGGCTGCCGTGGCGGCCCGCGCGGGAACGGGTCGCGCAACTGTCGGACACGCTGGCGCAGCTACGGGCCGAGCTCGGCGACGCCATGCCGCCGCTGCTGGTCGCAGGCAACAGCGACGCCGTACTGGACCTCGCGGCGCGTGAGGCCGACATCGTGGGTTTCTCGGGCCTGCGTCAGCTACGAGGCCAGCCGCCGGGCACCTTCACGCTCGCCGGTGCGGACGAACTCGCCGAACGGACGGATCGGGTCCGAAGGCGATCGGACGTGGCGTCGTTCAACCTGCTCGTCCAGCACGTCGCCGTCACCGATGAGCCGGCCGCCGCACTCGCCGCCTGGCAGGACGGGGTGCCGGGCCTCGAGCTGTCGGCCGCCGGCCTCGCCGCCGCACCGCAACTGCTCGCCGGGACGGTCGACGAGATCGCCGAGCAACTGGTCGGCCGGCGCGAGCGGTACGGCTTCACATACGTGACCGTGTTCGAACCCGCGATGGAGACGTTCGCGCCCGTGATGGCGGCGCTCCGCGGCTGCTGATCGTCGGGTGTCACCCGGTCCCCCGACGCGGCCGTTTGCACAGACCGGGGCGGGGGTCAAGCACCGGTTCCGGCTGGATTACACTGGGCGAGTTGTCTCGGCGAGGCGGGGCCGGATGCGAGTCCGGCGCCCGACGTGATCGACGCGGCGGCTTGAGAGGCCACCCGTGCGCGCACGTCGTGGTACTCGCCGCCGGAGGAGCCACACGCGTGACAACCGCTGGCACCTACCAGCAGCCGACAACGCAAGCCCCAGTAAGCCCAAGCAAGTAAAGCCCCACCCACCAGGGCCCCACCGCGAGGAGTGCATCACCGTGTCCGAGGTACGCCTTACCGTCGAACCCCGCAACGAGTTCGGCAAGGGAGCGGCTCGCCGCACCCGCCGTGCCGGCAAGATCCCGGCGGTGCTGTACGGCCACGGCGAGGACCCGCGGCACCTCGCCCTGCCCGCGGTCGACTTCGCCCGCGTCGTGCGTGAGAACGGCCAGAACGCCGTGCTGACCCTCGACGTCGACGGCTCGAACAACAAGAAGACCGAGCTGGCGCTGACCAAGACCATCACGGTCCACCCGCTCAAGAACTACATCGAGCACGTCGACCTCCTCGTCGTGCGCCGCGGCGAGAAGGTCACGGTCGACGTGCCGATCGTCCTGAACGGCACCGCCGCCCCGGGCACACTGGTCAACCAGGACGTCGACACCATCCAGATCGAGGTCGAGGCGCTGCACATCCCGGAGCAGTTCGAGGTCGACATCGACGGTGCCGAAGCGGGCCACACGGTGCACGCCTCGGACGTCACCCTGCCGCGCGGCGCCGAGCTGGTGACCGACCCGGAGGTGCTGGTCGTCGCGGTGAACGAGGCGCCGACCGAGGAGGCCATGGAGGCCGACGTCGACGCCGAGGGCGCCGGTGTGACCGAGGAGCCGTCCGACGCCGAGGGCGGCGAGAGCTCGGAGAGCTGACGCTCACTCCGTCCGACGCGACATGACGAATGATCTTCCCGGGGCCGGCGAGCAGGTGCTGCTCGCCGGCCTCGGCAATCCCGGGCCCCGTTACGCCGGCAACCGGCACAACGTGGGCTTCATGGTTCTCGACGAGCTCGCGTCCCGTATCGGCGGGAAGTTCAAGGCGCACAAGGGCGGTGCCGAGGTCCTCGAGGGACGCCTCGGCGGTCGCAAAGTGGTGCTGGCGAAGCCGCGCTCGTACATGAACCTCTCGGGCGGCCCGCTCGCGGGCACCGCCCGCTTCTACAAGATCGATGCGAGTGGTCTCGTCGTGATCCACGACGAACTCGACGTCGACTACGGTTCGCTGCGGCTCAAACTCGGCGGCGGCGACAACGGGCACAATGGACTGCGCTCGATCACGAAGTCCTTCGGCACCAAGGAGTACTTCCGGGTGCGCTTCGGTGTCGGCAGGCCGCCGGGCCGGATGGATGCCGCGGATTTCGTGCTCAAGGACTTCTCGACGACCGAGCGGCGCGAGCTGCCGCTCAACGTCGACCGCTGCGCCGACGCCGTCGAGGAGCTTGTTTCCCGGGGGCTGACGGCGGCGCAGAACGCCTTCCACAGCTCCTAACGGTTTCTCGTGCTCGCCCCGTCTTTCACCGATCAGGCGGGCACGGAGGGTCACATCGGTCACGCAAACTAACCCAACAGGGTCGTCCCGTACCCCTGAACGAGTCGCATCATAGCTGCGCCCTTCCCGGCGTCTCACTGCCACGGCTATCACAGAAGGCCGCGAGTGACCCGACGTGGAGGTGCAGGTCATGGCGATCACGGCAGACGAGGCGCGCACCATCGCCTTCCCCGATTCCGGTTTCGGCAGGCGCGGTTACGCCAAACACGAGGTGGACGCGCTGATCGACCGGGTCGTGGCAACCCTGTCCGACGAGGACGATCTGACGGCGGCAGAGGTGCATCACAGCCAGTTCGCGCGCCCGCCGATCGGCAAGCGCGGGTACGACGAGAAGAGCGTCGACGAGTTCCTCGACCGCGTCGAGGACACGCTGTTGGCACGCACCGGAGTCACCGGCGGTGCGCATCACGTGCCCACCGCACGCACCGAATCGCCCGCGGTCACCGACGTCCCCACCGCCGACATCCCGGTCGTGAACCTGCCAGCAGCCGATTCGACGCCGGGGCGCTCCCGAGACGGCTGATTCGCACCGACCCGCCCGGCGCCTGGTCTCCCGACGGATCAGGCGCCGGCGTCCATCCGGTCGCGGTACTGCTCGGCTGTCGCGCCGCGCTGCACCTTGCCGGACGGCGTCTTCGGCAGGCTGCCCGTCGGCAGGACGAGGACCGAATACGGCCGCGCGTCCACCGCGTCCCGTACGCGCGCCGTGACCTCCTTGACGATGCGCGCTTGTTCGGCCTCGTCGCCCGCGGCCTTGGATTCGAGCACGACGGCGAACCGTTCGCGGCGGGTGCCCGCGTCGATCCGCACGGCCACGGCGTTGCCTGCCCGCACCCCGTCGACCGAACTCGCGGCACGCTCGACGTCGGTCGGGTAGACGTTGCGGCCGCCCAGAATGATGACGTCCTTGCTGCGGCCGCAGATGACGATCTGCCCGTCGACCAGATAGCCGATGTCGCCGGTGGCGAACCAGCCCTCGGCGTCCTGCGTCGCCATGGGTCCGTCGACGGTCAGGTATCCCGGCGTGATCGCATCGCCGCGCAGCCGGATCTCGCCGACCTCGCGTTCGCCGAGCACGTCGCCGCCGGCACCGACGATCTGTGCCTCGATACCGTCGAGCGGCCTGCCCAGCACGGCGAATCCGCGTACCTGCTCGGTGCCCCGCCGCTCGTCATCCTCGGGCACCGCCACGGCGCGGTTCTCCGACTCCAGCGGACCGGCCTCGACGACGTCGACCGTCAATCCGGTCGACAGCGGCGCGAACGACACGGCGAGGGTGGCCTCGGCGAGCCCGTACGCGGGGAACACGCACTCGGCGGGCATGCCGAACCGCCCACCCGCGTCGGTGAAGGTGGCCACCGCGGTGTCGTCGATCGGCTCGGCGCCGTTGAGCGCGATGCGCAGTTTCGACAGGTCGTAGGCGTCGCCGTCGTCGACCCGGGCGAGCCTGCGGCCCACGATGGCGTAGGCGAAGTTCGGCGCGGCCGTGATGGTCCCGTCGTAGCGGGTGATCAGGTCCGGCCACAGCAGCGGCGCGCTCAGGAACTCCACCGGCGTGACCTTGACCAGTTCGACGCCGAAGGTCATGGGCACGGTCAGGAAGCCGACCATGCCCATGTCGTGGAACGTCGGCAGCCACGACACCATCACGTCGCTGCCGGGGTCGAGTTCGGAACGCCGCGCCATGGCGCTGATGTTGCTGAAGAGGTTGCCGTGGGTGATCCGCACGGCCTTCGGCTCCGCGGTGGAACCGCTGGTGAGCTGCAGCAGCGCCAGGTCCTCCTCGGCGGCCGACACCGGCTCGGCGATCGGCTCGGCCTCGAGCAGGGTCTCGATCGTGCGGTACTGGATGCCGTTCTCGTCCAGCACCGGCGCCAGCTGGCCGAACGGCTCGCCGAGCAGCACCAGGTCGGACCCGATCATCCGCAGCACCTGCAGCGTGTCGGCCGCCCAGTGCGCGAGGTCGGTCCGCGGCGTCGGCTGGTGGAGCATCGTCACGCTGCCGCCGGCCAGCCACACGCCCTGCACGGTCGGCGCGATCAGCTCCGGCGCGGCCGCGAGGACGGCCACCGCACCACCCGACTCGAATCCGCCGCCCACGAGGCTGCCGGCGAGGCGACGGGCACGCCCGTGCACCTCCGCCCATGTTCTGCGCACGGGCTCCGAGGGCTCACCCGTGACCATCCCTCGCTGCGTGCCGCCTGCCTGCGCGTTGGCGACCATCGTGTCCACGAACCGGCTCATGACACAGACTGTAACCAAGCGTTACACGGAAGCGGGGACAGGCCACGCATCCGAACCCGGGTGCCTCACTCCACGGCCTCGGATGCCTCCAGCCACCGCTGTTCCAGCTCGTCCTTCTCGGCCTGCAACGCCTTCAGTTCGTTGTTGAGCTCCATCAGCCGATCGGGCTCGGTCGCCGCGTCGGCCAGCGCCGCGTGGAGCTTCGACTCCTTCTCCCCGATCGCGTCGAGCTTGCGTTCCAGCTTGCCGAGCTCCTTGGTGATGGCCCGCCACTCGGCGTTGGACAGCTTCGGCGCATCCTGCTTCGCGTCCACCTGCGACTCGACACCGGATGCCGGAGCCGGCCCGGCCGCGGGCCGATCGGCGATGGTCTGCCTGCGCTGCAGATACTCGTCGATCCCGCCGGGCAGGTCGGTGATCGTGCCGTCGCCGAACAGCGCGACGACGTTGTCGCACACGCGCTCGGTGAGGTACCGGTCGTGCGAGACCACGATCAGCGTGCCCGGCCAGCCGTCGAGCAGGTCCTCGAGTTGCTGCAGGGTGTCGATGTCCAGGTCGTTGGTGGGCTCGTCGAGCAGCAGCACGTTCGGCTCAGCCATCAGCAGCCGCACCAGCTGCAGTCGGCGCCGCTCACCGCCGGACAGGTCACCGACCGGAGTCCACTGGCGTTTCGGCGGGAAACCCAGCTTTTCGGCCAGCTGCGACGCCGACAGTTCGTGTTTGCCGAACTGGACCCGGGCGGCGACCTGCTCGACGGCCTGTAGCACCCGCAACTCGGCAGGAAGGTCGTCGAGCTCCTGCTTCAGGTGCGCCAGGTGCACGGTCTTGCCCTCGATGCGCCTGCCGGTCTCGGGTTCACGCTCCCCCGCGAGCAGCTTGAGCAACGTCGTCTTGCCCGAACCGTTGACGCCGACGAGGCCGATCCGATCGCCGGGGCCGATCCGCCACGTGACGTGGTCGAGCAGCGTCCGGTCGGCGACGCTCAACGACACGTCCTCGAGTTCCAACACCGTCTTGCCGAGCCTGCGCTTGGCGAAGCTCATCAGCTCGACGGTGTCGCGCGGTGGCGGGACGTCGGCGATCAGCGCCTCGGCGGCCTCGATCCGGAACTTCGGCTTCGAGGTACGCGCCTTGGCGCCGCGCTGCAACCACGCGAGCTCCTTGCGCGCCAGGTTCTGCCGCTTCTCCTCCGCGGCCTGCGCCAACCTGGCCCGCTCGGCACGGGCGTAGACCCAGTCCGCGTAGCCGCCCTCGTACTGTTCGACGCGGCCCGACGTGACCTCCCACGTCCGGCCGCACACGGTGTCGAGGAACCAGCGGTCGTGCGTGACGACCACGAGCGAGGACTTGCGCGCGAGCAGGTGATCGGCCAACCAGCGCACCCCCTCGACGTCAAGGTGGTTGGTGGGCTCGTCGAGCACGATCAGGTCGAGCTCACCCACGAGCGTGGCCGCCAGCGCGACCCGGCGGCGTTCCCCACCGGAGAGGGTGGCCGTCGGAGTGTCGAGCCCGATGGCCGCGATGCCCAGCCCGTCGACGATCGAGCGCACCCGCGCATCGGAGGCCCACTCGTGTTCGGAGTCGAAACGCGCCAGTACGACCTCGCCCACGGTGCTGCCGTCGGGCAGGTCGGTGCGCTGGGTGACCACGCCCATGCGCACATCGCGCATGCGGCTCACCCGCCCCGAGTCGGGTTCGGTGATGCCCGCGAGCACCTCGAGCAACGTCGTCTTACCGCCGCCGTTGAGCCCGACGACGCCGATGCGCTGCCCTTCACCCACGCCGAGGGACACCTCGTCCAGCAGCGGCCGGACACCGTAGGACTTGCTCACCGATTCGAGATTGACCAGGTTGGCCATGCGTCAGACAAACCTCTCGCGCGATGCGGAAACGCTGTGCGACCACGCCGGTCGCGTGGTCGATGGTGACAGTGCGGCCCGCCGCCTCCCGCAGGTCCTCGCGCGGAACCAGGACCACCGGACCGCAGGGGCCGGCAGGGAGCGCGGCGAGCGTCATGCGTGTGCCTGTGGCGGGGTCGGGTCCCACGGCGGTTCGCCGCCCGAGGGGCCGCCGTCCGGTTCGACCACCCGCGCCCCGTGCACCGGACCACTGGCGACCCGCACCGTCCGGCACACACCAGCCCCGGACAGCCGCGCGGACACCTGCACCGCGGCCTCGGCGTCCTCGCACAGGAATGCGCACGTCGGACCCGAACCGGACACCAGACCGGCCAGCGCTCCTGCCTCGACACCCGCGCGCAGTGTGCGCCGCAGATTGGGGCGCAACGACACGGCCGCGATCTGCAGGTCGTTGCCGATCAGTTCGGCAAGGCGGTGCGGGTCCCCCGAGGCCAGCGCCTCGATGACCACGTCGTGATCGCCTGCGGCCGGCGGAGGCTCGCCGGCGTCGCGGAGTCGGTCGAGTTCCTGGTACACACGGGGCGTCGACAGACCACGCTGAGCGAACGCGAGCACCCAGTGGAACGTGTGCCGCGTCAGGACCGGCAGCAGCTCCTCACCCCGGCCCGTGCCCAGCGCCGTACCGCCGAGCAGGGAGAACGGCACGTCGCTGCCGAGCTTCGCCGCCAACCGCGTGAGCTCGTCACGCGAGAGGTCGAGTTTCCACAGCGTCGCCAGCCCGAGAAGCGCGCCGGCCGCGTCGGCGCTGCCGCCCGCCATGCCGCCTGCCACCGGGATGTTCTTGTCCAGCGCGATCTGCACCGGGCCCAGCTCGGCCGGGGTCGTGTCCAGATGTTCGGCGAGGACGTCGACCGCGCGCCACACCAGGTTGCGCTCGTCACGCGGCACGGTCTTCTCACCCTCGCCGCGGACGTGCAACGACGTTTCCTCGGCTGCCGACACGGTGACGGTGTCGGTCAGCGACAACGCCTGGAACACGGTCGTCAGCTCGTGGTATCCGTCCTCACGCGCCGGTCCCACCGCCAGGTGCACGTTGATCTTGGACGGCACCGTGACGGTCACGGGGGTCGGTACGACGGCAAGCACATACCCAGGGTACTTGGCGCCCCGCCGGTTCCGGCGCGGCCGCGCGTCAGCGCGTCGAGCAAGCCGCGCCGTGTCACCGCTCCCACGCGTCCTCGACGTCGTCCGGAAACGGCAGGCCGGCAACGTCGGGCGGGCGTCAGGACACGTGCGGCTCGGTCAGGCCGCGACGGTGCGCAGGCCGCAGAGGGTGTGCGTGACGTGGGCGCCGCGCTCGGCGATCCACGCCAGCGCCGCGTCGGCCCGCTGCCCGCGCAGGCCGATGCGGAACCGCGCCACCGGCGTGTCCCCGAACCGCGTCAGCCCACCGCCGATCGTCGCGATCTCGACGTCGAACCGGCCGCTCGCCTCGGGCAGGAGGGCACCGACCGAGGCGAACCCGACCAGCACGACGTCCACCACGACGTCGAAGCGCGCCGCCTCGGACGGCGACGTCTCGACCGACGGCAGCAGCTCGTCGGCGATCCGGCTGCCGCGCGTACCCGCGAGGGTCAGCAGGTTGCCGCTCTCGACGACCGAACCGTGGTCCAGCAGCGCCACGTCGTCGCACACGCGCCGCGCCACGCCTGCGTCGGACGTCGTCAGCAGCACGGTCGCGCCCAGTTCGGCACGTGCGCGGTCCAGGACCGACAGCACGGCGCCGCTCTCGTCCGCGTCCACTCCCGCGGTCGGATCGTCGGCGAGCAGCACGGCCGGCCCGCCGGCCAGCGCCCGCGCCACCGACACCCGGCGCTGCTGCCCCGGGGACAGGTCGGCGGGCACCTGCGCCGCCGCGCGGCTCAACCCGATGACGTCCAGCAGCGTGGCGACGCGCTGCCGCCTGCGCGCTCCGTCCACGCCCACACGCTCCAACGGGGCGGCGATGTTGCCCGCCACGGTCCGCTCCGGGCGCAGCCGCGAGTCGACCACGGCGACCTGGCTCTGCGCCTCCCGCAGCTTGCGTCCGTCCAACGTGGTCGTGTTCAGCCCGTCGTAGCGGACCGAGCCGCGGTCGGGCCGCTCCCGCAGGGCGACACAGCGCGCCAGCGTCGACTTTCCTGCACCGGCTTCGCCGACGACACCGAACAGTGCGCCTGCTCCGACGTCCAGATTGACCTCGTGCAGCGCCTGCACGGGTGCATCGGACTCGGTATTGCGGAACGACTTGCTGACGTTCTCGACGGTGATCACAGCAGCTCCAAGACAGCTCATGGGCTCACCGGCCCGCGCGGTCACTGACCGGGGCCGGGAGAAAACGGCGGAAGATCGGATCGGGCGGCGCCGACCTCGCGCTGCGACGTCCGGCTCGGAGCCGGCCGGTTCACAACTCTGGCGAGGTGGACCCTGTCCCTGGCCGCGATGACGGTGCGACCGTTCCGTGGGCAGGTTCGCGACGCTGCGCGCTCAGGCCAAGTCGGCGGAGCGACGACACGCAGACACGGTGCGCCGCCGGTGATCGACTACCAGACGCCGGGTGAGCGGCTCGGAAAAATACATCGCGTTCCTCCATCGCTCCTGGCGGTAGCACCGTCCTCGAGGGAGGTTGCTGCGACGTCGACGAGCCAGGTCTCTCGGTCGCTCGGGATGGAATTCCCACATAGTAGACCGGAAACCCGGCCGGAAAGGCAAGCCGACGGGCCGTAGATCACATCGAACCCGGCACGGTTGACGGCCGCGCCGACGTCATGCTTCCGCGGCGGCCCTGGCGATCGCCACGTACTCCTCGATGCCGAGCTGTTCGCCTCTGGCGCGCGGTTCGACACCGGCGGCGGCCAGAATCTCCCCGGCCCGCTCGGCCGATCCCGCCCACGACGAGAGCGCAGCGCGCAACGTCTTCCGCCGCTGGGCGAACGCGGCGTCGACGACCGCGAACACCGCGTCGCGGTCGGCGTCGGTGCGCTCCGGCCCACGGTCGAACGCCACGAGCGAGGAGTCGACGTTCGGCACGGGCCAGAACACCGACCGCGGCACGGCGGCGACCTTGCGGGCCGTGCCGTACCAGGCGAGCTTGACGCTCGGCACGCCGTAGACCCGGCCACCGGGCGCCGCGGCCATCCGGTCGGCCACCTCGGTCTGGACCATCACGAGCACCCGCCGCAACGACGGCAGTTCGGCCAGCAGGTGCAGCACCACCGGGACCGCGACGTTGTACGGCAGGTTCGCCACGAGCGCGTCGGGCTCGCCGATCCGCCCGCTGTCCACCTGCAGCGCGTCGTCGGCGACGACCGTCAGCCGCGACGCGGCCTCCGGTGCGTGTGCCGCGACGGTCCGTTCGAGTCGGCCCGCGAGCGCCGGGTCGATCTCCACCGCCACCACCCACGCCCCGGTGCCGAGCAGGCCGAGCGTGAGCGACCCCAGTCCGGGGCCGACCTCGAGCACGACGGTGTCGGCGGCGTCCGATCCGACCTCGGCGAGCTCGACGATCCGGCGCACCGTGTTGGCGTCGTGCACGAAGTTCTGGCCGAGCTTCTTCGTCGGGCGGACGTCGAGCTCTGCGGCGAGCTTCCGGATCTCGGCGGGCCCGAGCAGTCCCGGTGGTTCAGCGGTCACGGCAATGAGTTCAGCACAACGCGGCCCGGCACCCCGCGAAGGGGTACCGGGCCGCTGTGATCGTTCACCGGTTCGCGAACCTTACGTCGGCAGGCCGAGCTGCGCGGCGCAGTGCGGCCAAGCGCTGTAGCCGCCGCGATCGTCGCGCACCTGGGTCGCGATGGCGATCTGCTGCTCGCGGCTCGCCTCGTGCGGATACGCCGCGTACTGGTCACCGCCGTAGGCGTCCCAGGTCTGCTTGTCGAACTGCAGGCCACCGTAGTAGCCGTTGCCGGTGTTGATCGACCAGTCGCCGGTCGCCTCACAGTTCGCCAGCCGGTCCCACACGGCGCCGCCGATGATCTGCGGCTGCGGGGGCTCCTTGGTGCCCACGCGCACGACCTTGTCCTTGGCCTCCTTGAGAACCTTGGAGTTGATCTCCTCGCGGGCGATCTCCTCCCCGTTCTCCTTGGTGACCCGGTAGCTGACGAGCTCCTCACCCGCCTTGCCGGGCTTCTCGACGACCTCCTTGCCCTGCTCCATCTCGGGGTCCTCGATGGTGCGGACCTCGGGCTCGATGGTCTCCTTCTGCTTCACCACCGAGACGCCGGTGCGGCTGATGTAGACCTCGGCGCCGTCCTTGAGGCTCGCCTTCGGACCGCTCTCGAGCCGGTCCTGCGGACCGAGCTTCATGTCGAGCTCGTCGATCAGCTCGCCCGCGGTGACCGCGTGGGTCGTCACCTCGCGGGGCTTCTCGCCGCCGTCGTAGACCGTGACGCTCTTCTGCGTCTTGACCTCCAGCGTCATGCCCTTGAGCGGCACGTCGCTGTCGAGCGGCGCGGAGAACTTGGCGCCCTCGTTCTTGAGGTCCTCGAGGCCGAGCTGGCCCAGTGCCTCGTCCACGGTGGTGGCGCGAACCCACACCTGACGCTGCTCACCGTCGACCGAAACGGTCATGTGGCGGCCGCGCTCGAGCGTGATGACGCCACCGTCGCCGACCTCGGCCTGCGGCGAGGGGGAGAGCGCGTCGTGCTTGCCGACGTCGATATCGGCGTCGTCGAGGACCTCGCCGACGGTGTCGCCGAAGCTGCGGACCGTCTGCTCGCTGCCGTCGATGTCGAGCGTGACGCTCTTGTTCATCGCCAGCGCCGCCGCACCGCCACCGGTGAGCGTGATCAGCATGGCGAGAACCGATCCCTTGAGGAAACGCTTCTTCCACGTCTTGACCGCGCCCGCGAGACCGCCGTCGGGCTCGTCGACACTCGTGCCCGCGGCCGCGGTCGGCTCAACGGGGGTGTCGACGATCGCCGGGAGCATCGTCGTCTCGGCATTGATCAGCCGGATGAGTTCGTCCACGTCGACATTGGCCTCGTCCATGAGCGCATCGGCGTCGGGGCCGAGCACGGCGAGGATGTCGTCCCGCGTGATCCGCGGGTCGGAGGAGAACTCTGGGTCGCTCGGTCGGTCGAGCAGAGCCGTCGAGCCGGCCGAAGCCGACGACGAGCTCGCGTCTGCGCGCCCGTAGCTACCAGTCACAGGGTCGATCCCTTTCACGCATGGCCAGGACTCCCGCAGTCAGCGTCGTCCCCTGACATTCCCGCGCGGGCCGTTGCCCCGCGGGCGATGTCGTCCCCGACGAACACCGACGTGACTGTGGGCGTGCCGCATCGAGACAGTCGATCTCAACCGGCACGGTCACGGGACCGTAACGGGTGCCGTTGGGTTGCGCAAACACGGCGCGCGATCCCGTGACCTTCATCACCTGGGCTGATCGACTGTAACGCCCACGCCGTTGTCGCAGCCCGTTCACGTCGACGTGACCGTCTGCGACGAAGGAAGGCCGAACACCCGCTCGGCATTACTCCGAACGGAGTCCGCGACCACGTCGACCGGCTCCCCACGAAGCTCCGCGAGCCCCTGAACGGTATAGGCCGCGCAGTACGGCTCGTTCGGGCGTCCCCGGAACGGGTGTGGTGTGAGGAACGGCGCATCGGTCTCGACCAGATAGTGCTCCGGCGGCACGAGCTTCGCCGCTTCGTGCAGCCCCTTGGCGTTCCGGAACGTGACGGTGCCGGCGAACGAGAGCACGTAGCCGGCGTCGACACAGCGGCGCGCCATGTCGGCGTCCCCGGAGAAGCAGTGGAACACCACGGTGTCCGGCGCACCCTCCTCCTCGAGGATGCGCAGCAGGTCCTCGTGCGCCTCGCGGTCGTGGATCATCAGGGGCTTGCCGATCCGCTTGGCGAGGTCGATGTGCCAGCGGAAGGCCTCCTGCTGGGCGTCCGGGCGCGAGTAGTCCCAGTAGTAGTCCAGACCGGTCTCCCCCACCGCCACGACGCGTTCGGCGGCCGCGAGGCGTTCGATCTCGGCCTTCTCGACGTCACCGAAATCCGCGGTGCGCGTGGGATGGATCGCCACTGCTGCGAACACGCGCTCGTCCCACGTCGCGGCCTCGGCGGCCCAGCGGGCGGCGGCGAGGTCGTCGGCGACGGTGACCACGCGCTCGATGCCCGCCCTGCCCGCGCGGTCGAGCAATGCCGTCACATCGGCGGCCGTCCCGTCCCCGCAGGCGTCGAGGTGCGTGTGTGCGTCCACCGCAGGGGTGGGCAGGCGTTCCGGCACCGGCGGCGGCGCGTCACGATCCTTCTTGCGGCTCACGTCTTCTCCCGGCTGGGTGGACGGTCGGTTCAGCTCTGGATGGGCGCCCACTCCGGACCGGTCTCGCCCAGCGACGCGTCGAGCTTGGCGAACAGCGGCGACGGCTTCTCGAGCGGACGGCCCACCTCCACCGGCGTCGACTCCCACGTCGCCTGCTCGCTCGCGTAGTCACCGGTGAGAATCGGATTCGTCCGGCCGGGGATGTCGAGGTCCTCGACGTCGTGACACTCCGGCTGCGCCGCCCACACACCCGTACCGCCGAGCGCCTCGTGGACCTTCTGCGCCGCGTGCGGCAGGAACGGTGTCAGGAGCGCGTTCGCGTCCGACACGACCTGCAGCGCCGTGTGCAGCACGGCGTCCCGCCGGTCCGGGTCCTCCTTGAGCTTCCACGGCTCCTGGTCGGACAGGTACTTGTTGGCCGCCGACACGACGCGCATCGCCTCGCCGGCCGCCTGCTTGAACCGCGAATGCCGCAGGTGCGTGCCGACGGTGTCGAACGCCCCCTTGGCGAGCGCCTTGAGCTCTTCGTCCGCGGGTGCGGGAGCGGTCGGCGCCGGCACGCCGCCGTTGTTCTTGTGCGCCAGCGAGATCGACCGGTTGACGAGGTTTCCCCACTCGTTGGCGAGTTCGAAGTTGGTGCGCCGCACGAACTCGTCCCACGTGAAGTCCGTGTCCTGCGTCTCCGGTCCGGCGACGCTGATGAAGTAGCGCAGCGTGTCGGGGCCGAACTCGCGCAGGAAGTCCTCGACGTAGATGACCGTGCCGCGCGAGGTCGAGAACTTCGACCCGCTCATGGTGAGGAACTCGCT
This sequence comes from Prauserella salsuginis, assembly GCF_024648885.1. Taxonomy (GTDB): domain Bacteria; phylum Actinomycetota; class Actinomycetes; order Mycobacteriales; family Pseudonocardiaceae; genus Prauserella; species Prauserella salsuginis. The sequence continues at coordinate 235,176 of NZ_JANBBF010000014.1, forward strand.
CGAGACGATCTCGCCCGGCAGGTTCAGCGTGCCGTACGGACCGGTCTCGCCGCCCTTGTCGCCCTGGCCGTTGTGGCCGAGCAGGAAGGCGGGCCACAGCTGGGCGTGGAACGTGATGTTGTCCTTGCCCATGAAGTAGAAGGACTGGGCGTCCGGGTCCGTCCAGAACGGCTTCCACGCGTCTGGGTCACCGGTGCGGCGGGCCCATTCGACGCTGGCGGAGAAGTAGCCGATGACCGCGTCGAACCACACGTAGAACCGTTTGAGCGGCTGGTCCCGCCACCCATCGAGCGGCACCTTCACACCCCAGTCGAGATCGCGCGTGATGGGACGGGGGCGCATGTCGTCGACGAGGTTCTTGGTGAAGTTCAGGACGTTCGGGCGCCAGTCGGTCTTGGTCGAGAGCCAGTTGCCGAGTGATTCGGTGAAGGCGGGCAGGTCGAGGAACAGGTGCTCGGTCTCGACGAACTCGGGCTTCTCACCGTTGATGCGCGAGCGCGGGTTCTTCAGCTCGGCGGCGTCCAGCTGGTTGCCGCAGTTGTCGCACTGGTCCCCGCGGGCACCGTCGTAACCGCAGAGCGGGCAGGTGCCCTCGATGTAGCGGTCCGGCAGCGTGCGTCCCGTCGACGGGCTGACCGCGCCGGTGGTCGTCTTCGGCACGACGTACCCGTTGCGGTGCAGTGCCAGGAAGATCTGCTGCACCACTTCGGCGTGATTGCCGGTGGTGGTGCGGGTGAACAGGTCGTAGGACAGCCCGAGGCCGCGCAGGTCCTGGCTGATCTGGCGGGTGTACTTGTCGGCGGTCTCCTGCGGCGAAAGACCCTCCTTGTCGGCCTGCACCAGGATCGGCGTGCCGTGTTCGTCGGTGCCGGAGACCATGAGCACCCGGTTGCCGGCCATGCGCTGGTAGCGCGAGAAGACGTCGGAGGGGACGCCGAAACCGGACACATGACCGATGTGGCGGGGACCGTTGGCGTAAGGCCAGGCCACCGCGGTCAACACTGAGGTGCTCATACTAGAAATTGAACACTGCGGCGCGTAGCGCCACGTTGGGGGGCGGCGGTCGGGCGACGGGTGGGCCAACACTGTGGCGCGTAGCGCTTCCTTGAGAGGCAGGGCAGGACCGACGGGTGGGCCAACCCTGCGGCGCGTAGCGCTTCCTTGAGGGACGGGGGCCGGGCAGGCGGGTGGACCAACCCCGCGGCGCGTAGCGCTTCCTTGAGGACGGCGGGCGCCCCGGCGACCTTCGGCGTCGTGGCCGGTCCTGCGGGTGGGAGGATGGTGCCTCTCGGCGATGCGACCAGGGACGGAGGCCGGAAGCGGTGTCGGCGACGCGGTTGCTCGTGCTCGGCGTGGTGCGGATGCACGGCGGATCGGGCGGCGCACACGGTTACCAGGTGCGACGCGAGCTGTTGTCGTGGTCGGCGGACAAGTGGGCGAACGTCCAGCCGGGTTCGATCTACCACGCCCTGAAGAAGCTCGCGCTGGAAGGCTTGCTCGAGCAAGTCGAGACTCCGCAGGGCAAAGGCCCCGACCGGCTCGCCTACACGCTGACCGATGCGGGCGAGCATGCGTTCCAACAGGAACTGCAACAGCGGATCGCCGACGTGGCGGACGATGCGGCCAACGCGTCCGGGTTCGCGGCGGCGCTGGTATTCCTCACGTGCCTGCCCCGCCAACTGGCGCTCGACCTGCTCGACTACCGACTCGTCCAGCTCGACGGTCAGCGCAAGAACGTAGCGACCGTTCTCGAGAAGGGCACCGACTGGGGCCAACCCGCGCACGTCAACGAGTTGTACCGGCTGTGGCTCGCCCACTGCGACGCCGACATCTCGTGGACCACGGACCTCGTCGCACGGCTGCGCGCGGGCGAGTACGTGATGGCCGACGACGCCGGCCAGAACTTCGGTTCCGCGACACCGAGCGCCACGTCCTGATTCCGCACCACCGCGACGACAGCGACAGGCAGTACACAACTCCGCGATCGCCGCAACTACCTGAGGTCAGGGGGTACTGCCCCTGTCGTGACGACACCCCGTACGAGACGGACGTGGGCGTAACGGACGCCCGCGGAAAACGGATATCTACGACAAGGGCGCCTACGGAAACTCCGCCCCGGCAGAACGCGACTGTGGTGGAACGCGACTGTGGTGGAACGTGGCCGCGGCAGAACGTGGCTGTGGTGAAACGTGGCTGCGCGGCACACCGCGTCGGCCGCACACATCTCGCGCGACACGCTCACCGTTCCCACTCGGCGGACGCCCACGGGGCGAAAACTCTTCGCGTATCCGTCCTCCCTGCGCCACGCTCATCGTAGCGCGCCCATCGTTGTCTAATCAAATTTGACTAGATGCCGCGTGCGGAGGACAGTTGGGCGTCGACGGCCGAATCGGCCGGACCATGCGGCCTGCCGCGTCCGGCAACTGCGGCGGATCCGCACATCACTTTCGACGGGGGTTTTCTTGATCAAGGCACGCGGCCTGCAGCGACGGTTCACGTCGCGCGGGCGCACAGTGGATGCGGTGAAAGGCGTCGACATCGACGTCACCGAGGGCGAGCTCGTCGGATTCCTCGGCCCGAACGGCGCGGGGAAGACGACGACGCTGCGCATGCTGACGACCCTGCTCACGCCCACGGCGGGCGAAGCCGAGGTCGCCGGGTGCGATCTGCGCGCCGATCCGGTCGGCGTGCGCAAGCGCATCGGCTACGTCGCGCAGGGCGGCGGTACCGGTCCGGAATGCAAGGTCGCCGAAGAGATCGAACTGCAGGGCAGGCTGTACGGGCTCAGCAAGGCCGACGCGATCGCACGGGGCAAGGTGCTGACCGAACAGCTCGACCTGTCCGGATTGGACCAGCGGCTGACGAAGACGCTCTCCGGCGGCCAGCGGCGCAGGCTCGACATCGCACTCGGGCTGATCCACTCGCCGAAACTGGTGTTCTTCGACGAACCGACGACCGGCCTCGACCCGCAGAGCCGGGCGAATCTGTGGGAGCACATCCGCATGCTGCGTTCCGAACAGGGCGTGACCCTGTTCCTCACGACGCACTACCTCGAAGAGGCCGACGCGCTGTGTGACCGCATCCTCGTCATCGACGGCGGGGAGATCGTGGCCGAGGGATCCCCCGACGCGCTCAAGGCGCGGGTGTCGGGCGACAGCGTCGTGCTCGGGGTCGACGACGACGTCACGACCAGGGCCGCGGAGATCGTCGGCCGGGTCGACGGCGCCCACGACCTGGTCACGGCCGTTGGCGAGGTGCGATTCCGGGTGCCGCGGGGTGACACGGCGCTGCCCGCGCTGCTGCGGGCGTTCGACTCCGAGGGACTGACGATGCAGTCGATGCAGGTTCAGCGGCCGACGCTGGACGACGTGTTCCTGACCCTCACCGGCCGCAGCCTCCGCGACTCCGAGAGCGGCGGTGACGCCGACCAGCCCGACGAGACGGCGACCGACGAGGACAGCAACAGGAACGACGACAGCGACAGGAACGAGGTGCCGACCCATGTTGCGTGACGTCTGGCTGATCTTCCGGCGCGACGCGATCCTGCTGTCCCGGAATCCGGCGTGGCTGGCGATCGGCGTGATGCAGCCGGTGTTGTACCTGGTGCTGTTCGGCCCGCTGATGGAGCGGATCGTGACCAGCACACCCGGGTTCCCGCCCGGCAGCAGCTGGACGGTCCTGACGCCCGCGCTGATCATCCAGCTCGCACTGTTCAGCGCGACGACCGCGGGGTTCTCACTGTTGGCGGATTTGCGCAACGGCGTGGTGGAACGGCTCCGGGTCACCCCGGCCAGCCGCGTGGCGCTGCTGCTCGGCAAGGTCCTGACCAACGGGCTGACCACCGTGGCGCAGGCCATCATCATCACGACGCTGGCGTTCCTCGTGTTCGACCTGTCGGCCCCGTTCGGCGGGATCCTGCTGACATTGCTGATCGTGGCGATGCTGTCGGTGACGCTGGCGTCGGCGTCGTACGCCGTGGCGCTGACACTGCGCAACGAGGAGGCGTTCCCGGCCCTGGTGAACTCGGTGATGATGCCGGTGCTGTTGCTGTCGGGGATTCTCGTGCCGATCACGACCGGCCTCGCTCCGGATTGGCTGTACGCGATCTCGCGGGTCAATCCGTTCACGCACATCGTCGACGCGGGACGCGCCGGATTCCGCGGCGACTTCTCCGTCGACGCGATGCTCACCGGCTCGATCGTGCTGGTCGTGCTGATGTCGCTGTGCGTGTTCTGGGGCGCGCGGACGTTCCGGCGCGAGAACGCCTGACACGCCGCGGGTGATGGCCGCCTGACGTGCGCGAACGCACGTAGGGTGGCCGTCACCATCGCTTCCGGCAGCTAGGGGGACTCGTGACGGAGCCCGCGGGCGCGAGCGGCGTCGGACTGCACCTGCGCGAATCCGTGCCCGATTGGGCGGCGCTACGCGGCCGGGCCGTCACGTTCGCGTCGATCACCGTCACCGAGAACCACAACTGGAGTGACTCCGGTTCGGCGCAGCAGCTCACGCGTGCGCTCGACGCGGGCGTGCACGCGGGCATCCGCCACCTCGCCAGGGAAGGCGGGGCCATCGACCAGGCGCGGCACGTCGTGCGCACGGGCGCGCCGCTCGGTGCGTTCGCACCCGGCGTGCTCGCGCCCGCACTCGACGCCCGCGCGGCGGGCATCGACGACCGGTTCGTCAAGGCGTGGATCAAGACGATCCGTGGCGAGGCCGGTATCGGCAAGGTGCTGGTCTACGCCGAGTTCGAGGACTGGCAGCACCGGTTCCACCCGGACAAGTGGGCCGATTCCGGTGTCGTGCTGTGGCTCGTGCGCCGCAACGGCATTCCCGGACGTCCCGGCTGGTTCCACAGCAGGCTCGGCGTCCACCAGCACACCGGTGACGGACCCGCCGCGACATCGGCGCTCGTCTACCCGTTCACCCTCGCCGACGTGCTGCTGTGAGTGACTATCGCACCTCGAAACGGGTTCGGGTGAGGAAGACGTTGTACGGACCCCACTGGGAGACGAGGTAGTAGACGTCGAAACCGCCGGACGGACCGGGAGCTTCGGCCGGCGTCCCGTCCAGCGACCAGGGATGCAGGAATCCGCCGTAGATCGCGGGATGTTCGTCGCCGGAGACGACGACGTCGCCCTCGGTCCACGGGCCGGTCGGCGCGGGGGCGGTGCGGGCCACGATGCCGCGGCGTGGTTCGTCGAGGTGCAGCATCAGCCAGCGGCCGCAGCCTCGGTGACGGCCGACGGACATCTCCCCGACCGAGCCGTCGAACAGCGGTGCCGCTGCGCTCTCGTCACCGCGCCACCCGGATCCGTCCCAGTACTCGTACGCCCGCACCCGCAGCAGGTCCGAGGGGCGAACCCGGGCGAGATACGGCACGTCGCGGCGGCCGTTGGTCGTGCCGAACAGCAGGACGTACTCGTCGTCGCGGGCGAACGCGCCCACCTGGAACCTGCTGCGGCCGTCGCGGTTCGACCACCTCGCAGATCTCGGTCTGCGCCACGTGCATCCGTCGTCGCGGGACACCGCGACACCCGCGTGGTTGGTACGCCAGTGGCCGGGCTCGCCCCACTCCCGCACCGACATGTAGTGCGCGTAGTGCACGCCGTCGACGGTGATCGCACCGTTCGGCACGACCGTCACCTCGCCCCTGCCCGACGGGATGACCTGCGCCGCTCCGCCGCCCGCCCGCGCCACGACGCCGTCCAACGGCAGCCCACCGGAGACGTCGCGCGCGGTCGACCAGGCGAGCACGTTGCTGCGCCAGTCCGCCGAACCCGGACCGGCGCCGTGGCCGCCCCAACCCTGGCCGAAGGTGTCGCCGAACAGGGCGAACACCCGGCCACCGCCGGCATCCCACAGGATGCCGAGGTCGGTCGCCGCGAGGGCGAACCTCGCGGCGGTGCGGTTCGCCGAGTCCGCCCCGGTCACCTTCGCGATCCGCTCGGTCTCCACGGGCCTGACGTCCATGCCGCGAACGTAGCGGCGACCCGGCCACCGCGCCCGTGTCGATCAGGCGGAACACACGCGGCCGTCGCGTTCGACACCTTCGATTCGGTTTCTCTCGCCGATCGGGTGACAATGCCGGGCATGCGGCTGCGGCGAACGGCACTCGACTGCGACCTGTCCCCCGAGCAGGTCCTCACGGTGCTGGAACACCGCGCCCGCGACCACGCCCTGCCGGGACCGGCCGCGCTGACCGGAGACTGGTTCGGCTCCCGCGCGGTGCTCGCACCGTCGGTTCACCTCGATCCCGTCCCGGATCCCTCCGACGCGCTGGCCATGCCGGCCCGGCTTCCCGCCGGTACCGACGGTTCCGGCATCGCGGCGGCCGCCGACGACACGGGTGCGGTCGGCGGCGGCTGGTTCGGCTACCTGTCCTACGACCTGTCCGACCCCTCCCACCGCCGCGGCCCGTTGCCGCCCGCGGTGTGGGGCTGGGCAGGCCACGTGCTGCGCCTGGACGCCGAGGGCCGCTGGTGGTTCGAAGCCCTCGACGGCTCGCCGGGCGGCGACGCCGACGCCGGCGAGTTCCGGGATCTGCTCGCCGCCGCGGCCGCCGGAGCGCACCCGGCCGCGGCGCACACCTGGCACGCGACGTCGCTGCGCCGCCCACCGCGCGGCGACCACGAACGCGCCGTCGCCGACTGCGTACGCGCCATCGCCGCCGGCGAGGTGTTCCAGGCCAACATCTGCACCCGGTTCACCGGCACCTTCGACGGTTCGCCGCTCGCACTGTTCACCGAGGGCACTCGCCGGCTGCACCCGGCCCGCGCCGCCTACCTCGCCGGAGAGTGGGGTGCGGCCGTGTCGATGTCGCCGGAGCTGTTCGTCGCCCGTCACGGCACAGCGGTGCGGTCGACACCGATCAAAGGCACCCGGCCCCGCCGCGGACCGCAGGACGACGCGGGAGCGCACCTGTTGCGCGAGTCGGTCAAGGACGTGGCCGAGAACGTGATGATCACCGACCTGGTGCGCAACGACCTGGGCCGGGTGTGCGAGATCGGCAGCGTGCGCGTGCCGGAACTGCTCGCGGTCCGGCCGGCGCCGGGCGTGTGGCACCTCGACTCGACGGTTGTCGGCACCCTCACCGCGGGCGCCAACGACACGGCGCTGCTGCACGCGACGTTCCCGCCCGGATCGGTCACGGGCGCGCCGAAGATCCGGGCACTCGACCTGATCGCCGAGCTCGAACCGGTCGCACGCGGGCTGTACACCGGTGCCGTCGGACTCGCCTCGCCGGTCGCGGGCACGGAGCTCAGCGTCGCGATCCGCACCTTCGAGATCGCGGCCGGTGAGGTGCACGTCGGCGTGGGCGGCGGCATCACGGCCGATTCGGATCCCGGTGCCGAATGGCACGAATGCCTCGACAAGGCGGCGCCCCTGGAAACGCTGCTCGCCACCCCTCCCGGCGATGACGCGGGTGCCGGTGGTGCGGCGCCGTCGCGTCAGTCCGGCCGCGCGGCCACGACGGCGTCGTAGAGCTCCTTCTTCGACACGCCAGTCTCCTTCGCGACCTCCGCGGCGACCGCCTTGAGCCGTTCGCCCGCCTCGACCCGCCGCGTCACCTCACCGACCAGGTCGGCGACGCTCACGTCGCGCGGCGCGGCCCCCGCCAGCACCACGGTGATCTCGCCGCGCACCCCGTCGGCGGCCCACTCGGCCAGCTCGCCCAGCGTGCCGCGGCGCACCTGCTCGTACGTCTTGGTCAGCTCACGGCACACGGCCGCGCGACGGTCGGCGCCCAGTCGCGCCGCCGCATCCGCCAGGAGCGAAGCCAGCCGGTGCGGCGATTCGAAGAACACGGTCGTCCGCTTCTCCTCGGCGAGCTCGGCGAACCAGCGCGCACGTTCACCCGGCTTGCGTGGCGCGAAGCCGTCGAAGCAGAAGCGGTCGGGCGCGAGCCCGGACAACGCCAGCGCCGTGGTCACCGCCGACGGTCCCGGTACGCAGCTGACGGGCAGGTCCTCCTCGGCACACGCCGCCACCAGACGGAACCCGGGATCGGACACACTCGGCATCCCGGCGTCCGTCACGAGCACGACCGTGTCGCCCTCGCGGACGGCGTCGAGCAGCTTCGGCAACCGCGCGCTCTCGACGTCCTCGTAGAAGCTGACGACCTTGGCCGCCGGTGCGACGTCCAGTGCCGTGGCCAGCGATCGCAGCCGGCGGGTGTCCTCGGCGGCGATGACGTCGGCGGTCCGCAGCGCCTCCGCGAGACGGGGGCTGGCGTCACTGCGGTCGCCGAGCGGCGTTCCGGCGAGGATCAACGGCATGCCGCGAGGCTATCCGGCGCCCGCCACCACCGATGCGCGATCCCCGACCGATGGTGCGATTCGGCGTCGTCGCACGCGCGAAGGGAAGATTCGGGCCTCCCGCCCGACCACCGCCCCTCAAGGACGCGCTGACGCGTGACTGTGCCTGAACGCCCCGAAGCGCCCTTGGGGGCGCGTCGGCCCCGCCACGGGCTGCACGGGGTTTCACATCGCCGCCCGTAAGATCGGCCTCCGTGACCGCCGTACTGCCGCGACCGCGCCGCGCCGGAACCGGTCCGGCCGGGCAGCCGCCGTCGGACCGCGAGGCCGCGCTGCTCGGCACGCCGATGCCGGTCGACCGCATGCGCGCGCTGTGGGTCACGCTCGTCATCACCACGATCGGCGGCGTCCTGCGCCTGTGGAACCTCGGCCACCCCACCGACGGCGGTTCGCCGGTCTTCGACGAGAAGCACTACGTCCCGCAGGCGTGGCAGATGCTGCGCAACGGCGGTTACGAGGACAACTACGGCTACGAACTCGTCGTCCACCCGCCACTGGCGAAACAGCTCATGGCGGCCGGCGAGTGGCTGCTGGGCTACAACGGCTGGGGCTGGCGGCTCACGGCGGCCGTCGCGGGCACGCTGATCATCCTGCTGGTCATCCGCATCGCCCGGCGGCTGACCCGGTCCACGCTGCTCGGCGCGGTCGCCGGGGTCCTCGTCATCTGCGACGGTGTGCTGCACCTGCAGTCGCGCATGGGGATGCTCGACATCTTCCAGGCGCTGTTCGTCGTCGCTGCGTTCGCCTGCGTCCTCCTCGACCGCGACCAGGTCCGCGAGCGCCTCGCCACGGCCGCCGGCGAGGGCTGGGCCTGGAACACCCCGTTCGGGCCGCGACTCGGTTTCCGCTGGTGGCGGTTCGGCGCCGGCGTGATGCTCGGACTGGCGACGGGCATCAAGTGGTCGGGCATGTACTGGGTGATCGCGTTCGGCCTGCTGACGATCGCGTTCGACGTCGCCGCCCGCCGTACCGCCGGCATCGCCCGGCCGTGGGTGGGCATGCTGCGCCGCGATCTCGCGCCGGCGCTGTGGAGCATCGGCGTGATCTCGGTGCTGGTCTACCTGTCCACGTGGTGGGCGTGGTTCGCGAGCGAAACGGCCACCGACCGGCACTACGCCGAGATCAGCGGCGACGGTTCGCTGGCCTTCCTGCCTGGCGCCCTGCGCGAACTGGTGCTGTACACGCTGAACGTCCTCGACTTCCACAGCAGCCTGGCCACACCGGACGGCGATCCGCACCCGTGGGAGTCCAAGCCGTGGACGTGGCCGATGGGCCTGCGCCCGATGCTGTACCACCACGAGTCCGGCAACCAGATCGACGGCTGCGGGCAGAGCGACTGTGTTCAGGCGACGATGCTCATCGGCACCCCGGCGATGTGGTGGCTCGCGTTGCCGGTGCTCGGCTGGGGACTGTGGCGGACGGTCTTCCGCGCCGACTGGCGCTACGCCGCCGTGCTCGTCGGCTACGCCGCTGGGCTGCTGCCGTGGTTCGTGAACCTCGACCGGCAGATGTACTTCTTCTACGCCACCCCGCTGGCGCCGTTCCTGATCCTCGGGCTCACGCTGGTGCTCGGCCACCTGCTGGGCCGCGCGAAGGCGAGTTTCGAACGCCGCGGCACGGGACTGCTCGTGGTGTCGCTGTACACCGGCCTGGTGGTGGCGAACTTCGTCTGGCTGTGGCCGATCCTCGTCGGCGAACCGATCACTCCGGAGCGGTGGAACGCGGAGCTGTGGCTCCCGTCGTGGCGGTGACGCCGCCTGCGCGGACCGCGCCGACGGCCAGCAACGCCTGGCCCGCCAGATAGGTGAGCATCACCCAGAAGCCCGGCGCGGGCGGGTCGTACCAGTCGGCGAACGCACCCAGCGCGATGAGCCCGTCCGACACGAAGAACACCGCACCGCCGAGCCCGGCGAGCGTGCCCACCCCGGTGGCGAGCACCGCCATCGCCGTCAGGCAGAGGCCGTAGATCGCGACCGGGACGAGCATCCCGCCCGCGCCCGGTGCGCACAGTCCGAACAGCACGCCGAACGCGACGACGTAGCCCGTCACGGCCGGGGTGCGCAGCAGCGACGCGTGCCGGTACGGCCAGAACGCGACGATGTACGTGACCTGGGCCAGCAGGAATCCGCCGACCATGGCCAGGAACGCAGCGTCCCCCGTGAACGCCGCGGGCAGCGTGTCGCCGAGCCACGACAGCGCCAGCGCCGCCACCACGAGCCGCACCAGCCTCGTGCGTTCGGGAGCCGCGCACCACAACCAGCCGGCGAGCAGCGGCATGAGCAGCACCTGCGTCGGCCTTGACAACCAACCGGGACCGGTGAGCTGCACGACGAGGTGCACCACACCGATCGCGGCGTACGTACCGGCAAGTACCGCGGACGGCCCTACGGCGCCCCGGGGAGCGGCCGAGGACCGGTTCACTGCGAACGCGGCACGATCTGCGTGACCGGACCGTCGGCGGACGAGCCGATCCGCGAGAGCCAGCCACCGATCTCCCGTTCCACGGCGGCGAGCGTCGGCCGGTTCCGAGGTTGTGGGTCCAGCGAGGCGCGCAGCAGCCGGGCGTGCACGCTCTGCCGGGGAAGGTGGCTCGCCGGTTCGGCGCGGGCGGCGGCCATCAGCGCGGCCATCGGCGTTTCGCGGGTGCCGCGGGGCGGATGCCCGGACAGCGCGTAGCTGACGGTGGCGGCGAGCTGCCAGGCGTCCGATGCGGGAGTCGCGGTCGACCCCTCGGCGATCTCGGGGGCGGTGTAGTCCGGGGTGCCGATCATCATGCCGGTGGCCGTCAGCTTGGCGTCATCCTTGCTGCGGGCGATCCCGAAGTCGATCAGGTGCGGCATGCCCTGCGGGTCGAGGATGACGTTCGAGGGCTTCATGTCGCGATGCAGCACCTCCTGCTCGTGCGCGGCCGACAACGCACCCGCGAGCGTGGCCCACAGCCTGCCCGCGGACATGTCGTCGAGCCCGCCGCCGTTGTCGACGGTGTCGGCCAGCGACCGGCCTTCGAGGTACTCCATGACCAACGCCATGCCGTCGTGTTCCTCGACGAGGTCGTAGACACGCACGCAGTTCGGGTGCGACAGCATCGCCAGCGCGCGGGCCTCGCGCCGCATGCGCTCCTCGGTCTCCTGGTCGGTGACGTGGGCGATCTTCAGCGCGACCGTGCGGCCGAGCTGCGTGTCGCGCGCCTGCCACACCGTGCCGAACCCGCCCTGGCCGAGCCTGCGGATCCGTTCGAACCGGCCGTCCGAACCGGTCGACGCCGCGGGCGGGACGGCGGCCGCGGCGACGGGAGGAGGCGACGGTGCGACTGCCGTGGGCGCGTACTGGCGCTCCGGTTCGGGCTCGGGGCGCCGCGGCGGCTCGGGACGCGGTGCCGGCCGCGGTTCCGGCGGGGCGTCGGACCGCTGGATGGTCGACCAGCTGGGCGCGCCGACGATCGCCACCGGGATGATCCCGAGGATGACGGCGGGCAGGAAGCCCAGCCACAGGTGGACGGCCGTGTTGGCCTCGACACCGGCCGACAGCAGGACGAACGCGAGGTACGAGCCCCAGATGAACCGGCCCGGCCACTTCGGCCCGCGCCGCAGCGCGACCCGGCCCAGCAGCATGACCGCGAGCAGCGTCAGGATCGGCAGCCCGACGAGGCCGCCGAGGTAGTAGCCGTACGCCAGGGAGTCCCCGGAGGGGTAGAACAGCGTCTCGTAGACGTTCTGGCCGCCCCCGAGGTATTCGGTCTGCGGGCCGACGAAGCAGTACTCCTGGGACAGGTTCGCGACGTCGGTCTGGGTGAGCCCGCCGGTGCCGCCCGCGAAGACGTCGCGGAAGATGCCCGAGATGCCCGTCGCAAGCAGCCACGGCATCACCAGCACCGTGACCACGGCGATCGCGCCGATCGCGATCAGCGGCGCCCCGGTGTAGCGGTTGCCCGTGAACTTGCGGACGATCGCGATGACCAGCGCACCGAACACGGGCCACAGGCCCATGAGCAGGCCGGCCATGCTGGTGGCCCACACCCAGTCGCCGGGGCAGAACCCGGGCTGGAAGATCCGGTACGCCAGCGACAACAACGAGCCAGCGATCGATTCCACCTCTCGCTCCTTCGTGCGTGTCGCTGATGACGTGTGCTCGGCCCCGGGCGGCGGCCGGTCCACACAGTATGTCGACCGCCGTCGGTGTGGACGCATCCGCCTCACTCCGCGTTGCTCTAGTGCAGCGCAGGTGCAACGTCCTACGGTCAACACTCACCGGACTCAGCGCAGAGCACGAAGGAGAGCCGCGATGGGCGCCTACGCCGACACCTACGAGCGCAGCATCACCGACCCGGAGGGCTTCTGGCTCGACGCCGCCCGCGGGGTGAGCTGGACGACGGCGCCCACGAAGGCGCTCGACGACGCCCGCGCTCCGCTGTACCGGTGGTTCCCCGACGGCGAGCTGAACACCGCTTACAACGCGCTCGACCGGCACGTCGAAGGCGGCCGCGGCGACCAGCCCGCGCTGATCTGGGACTCGCCGGTCACCTCGTCGCAGCGCACCTACACCTACTCCGAGCTGCGCGACGAGGTCGCGCGGTTCGCGGGCGGTCTCCGCTCGCTCGGCGTCGACAAGGGCGACCGGGTGATCATCTACATGCCGATGGTGCCCGAGGCCGTCATCGCGATGCTGGCCTGCGCACGGCTCGGCGCGGTGCACTCCGTGGTGTTCGGGGGGTTCGCCCCGAAGGAGCTGGCCGCACGCGTGGAGGACGCGAAGCCGAAGGCCATCGTCGCGGCCTCCTGCGGTATCGAACCGGGCCGGGTCGTGGAGTACAAGCCGATCGTCGAGGACGCGCTGGCGGCCACGGCGCATCAGCCGGATCACGTGGTCGTCCTGCAGCGCGAGGCGAGCCGCTGCGCGATGACCGACCGCGACGTCGACTGGAACGACCTGGTCTCCGGCGTGGCGCCCGCCGATCCGGTGCCGGTCGCCGCGACCGATCCGCTGTACGTCCTCTACACCTCCGGCACGACGGGTAAGCCGAAAGGCGTCGTGCGGGACAACGGGGGCCACGCCGTGGCGCTGGCCTGGTCGATGAGCGCGGTCTACGACATCCACCCCGGCGACGTCTGGTGGACGGCCTCCGACGTCGGCTGGGTCGTCGGCCACTCCTACATCGTCTACGCGCCACTGCTGATCGGCGCCACGACCGTGCTGTACGAGGGCAAGCCGGTGGGCACGCCGGACGCGGGCGCGTTCTGGCGGGTCATCTCCGAGCACGGGGTGAAGGCCCTGTTCACGGCGCCGACGGCGCTGCGGGCGGTCAAGCGCGTAGACCCGGACGCGGCCGAGCTCGCGAACTACGACCTGGGCGGCTTCACGACGCTGTTCATGGCGGGTGAGCGCCTGGACCCGGAGACGTATCACTGGGCGCACGACCACCTCGGCGTACCGGTGATCGACCACTGGTGGCAGACGGAGACGGGCTGGCCGATCGCGGCCAACCTGCGCGGGCTCGAACCGATGCCGGTCAAACCGGGGTCGGCGACGATGCCGGTGCCGGGCTGGCACGTGCAGATCCTCGACCAGGACGGCGTGGCACTGCCGGCCGGGACGGAGGGTGCGATCGCGATCCGGCTGCCGTTGCCTCCGGGTGCGCTGCCGACGCTGTGGGGCGACGACGAGCGCTTCAAGGAGGCCTACCTCTCCCGCTACGACGGCTACTACCTCACCGGCGACTCCGGTTACCTCGACACCGACGGCTACCTGTTCGTCATGGGGCGCACCGACGACGTCATCAACGTCGCGGGCCATCGGCTGTCGACCGGGTCGATGGAGGCCGTGCTGGCGGCCCACCCCGCGGTCGCCGAGTGCGCCGTGATCGGCGTGGCCGACCAGTTGAAGGGACAGCTGCCGCGCGGGTTCGTCGTACTCAAGGCGGGAGTGGACATCACGGAGGAACGGTTGCGGGCCGAGCTCGTCGAGGCGGTTCGCTCGGAGATCGGCCCGGTGGCCGCGTTCCGCGAGGTGTCGGTCGTGCAGGCGCTGCCGAAGACCCGCTCGGGCAAGATCCTGCGCAAGACCATGCGCGGCATCGCCGACGGGCGGGACGAACCGGTGCCGTCGACGATCGAGGACCCGGAGGTGCTCACGGCGCTGAAACCCGTACTGCGAACCGACGGGTGACGCGCCGGCCGCAGCGGTTCCTCACACGGCCCCGGCGGCCGTGTCCCGCCACACTTTCGTGAGGGCGCGGACACGGTCGACGGGGCCGTCGTACAGTACGGGCCGGGAATCGCGACGACTTGCGACTTTGGGGGAGGTGCGACGTCATGACGTCCGGACACGAGGTCCAGACCAGTGAGCTGCGTGGTTATGCGAGCCTGACCGCGCGCCAGGCGAACAATCTGAAGGCCATCGGCCACCACGCGCGGGAGAAGGGCGGCGACACGAGCGGCTACACGGGCCTGCTCGCGCTGCTCGCACCGGTCGTGACGGGTGTCGTCGAACTGTACGGCGAAACGCTCGAGTTCGCGCACGGCAAGATGAACGAGCTCACCGAGAAGGTCGCGGGCGCCGCGGACAAATACGAGGGCAACGAGGCCGATCAGCACGCCGAGATCCAGGCTCTGGGCGGCAAGCTCGACGCGGTCGACACCAACGTTCGGGGCAGCGACTGATGGCAGGGGGCAGCTACCAACAGCTCGAAGACCCGGTCGCGATCCTCGCCAAGGACCCCGGTCTCGAGGGCGGCGCCAAGATCGAGGACGCCATCGCCAACGCGGGCATCCAGGTCCAGGCCGTGAACTGGGTGTGGGAACAGGTCGTCGGCGAAAGCCTCGTCGAAACACTCATCACGCCCATCACGGGCGATTTCGAACAGATCGCCCGCGGCGCGGCACAGTGGAACAACGTGCGCGACGCGCTGCAGGCGGTGCGCAACAACCTCAACGGCGGACTCGAACCGTTGCAGAGCGCGTGGCAGGGCGGCGCGGCCGAGTCGTTCAGCTCGGAGGTCAGTTTCCAGTGGACGATCGGCCTCGAGGCCGACGCGCAGGCCGCGAAGCTCATCGGCATGGCACTGGCGAAGGTCGCCGACGGCTCGAAGGCCGCGTGCGACAAGGCACTCGGGCTCATCGAGACGATCGTCAACAAGCTGATCGAGGCCGCGGCGATGCTGCCGATCCCGGTCGTCGGCTGGGGCAGAGCGGTCAAGATCGTCGTCGACGTCATCCAGATCGTGAACGCGGTCCTCGACCTCATCGACGGAATCACCCAGCTGATCACCAGCTCGATCGAGGTCATCCAGGGCATCGTCGCCACGGGCACGGCACTGTCGAAACTGGGCAGCGCCGACAACCTCAACGACGTCATCGGCGTCGCCAACGAGACGGGCAAGGGCATCGCCCAGGTCCAGAGCGGACGCGAGGGCATCAGCGACGCGAAGACGTCGATCGCCAGCGCGAGCAAGGACTACGTCAAGTCGGGACTGAGCTACAACGACAACGTCGAAGGACTCGACCGGGAACGCTCGGCTCACCGCGCCGAGCAACAGCAGGCCACGAGCGCGGCCTCCTCGGACACCGCGAACTCGGGCGGTCCTACCCCGGCGCGCCGTCCGGCCGCTCCCGCCGACACGTCGATGGCGACCAACGCCGGGCACACCGAGACCGAGGCACGACCGCGCGAGGTCGTCCCCGGCTCCGGCGACCCGGTCGATCTCGCCACCGGCCAGATGTTCCTGACACAGCAGGATCTCGAACTCGCCGGAGTGCTGCCACTGGTACTCGAGCGCACGCACTTCTCCGGTTACCGGGTGGGCAGGCTGTTCGGCCCCGGCTGGGCGTCCACTCTGGACCAACGCATCGAGGTCGAGGCCGATGCCGTGTACGTCGCGGGCGCCGACGGCGGCCGCCTCCGGTACGCGCTACCCACGACCGGCGGCGATCCGGTGGTTCCCGCCACCGGATCGTTGTGGCCGTTGACCCGGTCCGCCGACGACGTGTTCACGCTGCAACAGCCGAAGCTCGGGCGCACGCTCACGTTCACCGGCAGCGGTCGGATACGGCACCTGTCGGCGATCGCCGACCGCAACGGCAACCGCATCGACGTCCGCTACGGCGAGCCCGGAGCCGACACGGCAGGCGACGCCGTTCCGTCCGAAGTGGTCCATTCCGGCGGCTACCGGGTGCTGGTCGATTCCGTGGACGGTCTGATCACCGGCTTCCGGCTGGCCAATCCACGCGGCGAGGCGATCGTCGTCGCGCGATTCGGCTACGACGAGGGCCGGAACCTGGTAGCCGTGCACAATTCGTCGGGCAGGCCGATGCGGTTCACCTACGACGAGTACGGCTCGATCACGCAGTGGACCGACCGCAACGGCGAGTGGTACCGCTACCACTACGACGCCGCGGGCCGGGTCACCTCCAGCGAGGGCGCGGGCGATGCACTCGTGGGCCGCTGGGAGTACGACGACGCGGCGCGCACCCGGACGTTCACCGATGCGCTCGGCGCCACGACGACGTACGGGTTCAACGAGCACTGGCAGCTGGTCTCCGAGACCGATCCGCTCGGTAACACCACGACCCGGCAGTGGACGAGCTACAACGAGCTGCTGTCCGAAACGGATGCTCTCGGCCGCACCACGCGGTGGGAGTACGACGACGCGGGCAACGTCACGAAGACGACGATGCCGGACGGTTCCACGGTCGTCACGCAGTACAACGAACTCGGCCTGCCCACCCGGATCACCGGCCCCGACGGCCGCACGGAACAGCGATTCCACGACGCGGCAGGCAACCTGACGTCGGTCGTCGATCCGGGCGGCACGCTCACTCGCTACACCTACGGCCCTCGGGGTGCGCTCGAATCGGTGACGGACGCACTCGGCGGGACCCGCCGGATCCGCACCGACGGCGCGGGCCTGCCCGTGACGGTGACCGACGGGCGGGGCGGCATCACGCGGTACATCCGCGACGTGTTCGGCCGGGTCGGCGAGGTCGTCGACCCGGCGGGCGGCAGGCTGCGGATGGCGTGGACGATCGAGGGTCGACTGCTCTCGCGCACGCAACCCGACGGGACGACCGAACGGTGGCGCTACGACGCCGAGGGCAACGTCATCGAGCACGTCGACGCGCTCGGCATGCGCACCCGCACCGAGTATGGCAACTTCGACCTGCCGGTCGCGCAGGTCCGCCCCGACGGCACCCGCCTGGAGTTCCGCCACGACGCGGCGCTGCGCCTGGTGTCGGTGCGCAATCCCGAGGGTCTGACGTGGGATTACACCTACGACGCCGCGGGCAGGCTGACGTCCGAAACGGACTTCAACGGCCGCACCCTGCGCTACCGTCACGATCGCACCGGTGCGCTGGTGTCGCGCACGAACGGCGCGGGTGAGACCGTGACGTTCACCCGCGACGCGCTCGGCAACGTGGTGGAGAAGTCCGGTGTGGACGGCAACGGCACGGAGCGCGTCACCCGATTCGAGTTCGACCCTGCGGGCAGGCTCGTCGCGGCGACCTCGCCCGACGCGGAGGTGCGGTACGAACGCGACGGCTGCGGCCGCGTACTGACCGAGACGGTCAACGGCGCCACGGTGCGCTCGTCCTACGACGAGCTGGGCCGCCGGGTCGCGCGGGTGACGCCGAGCGGCGCCGAGTCCAGGTGGAGCTACGACGCGAACGGCCGCCCCGAGGAGCTGTCGAGCGGCGGCCACACGATCCGGTTCTCGTACGACGCGGCGGGCCGCGAGGTGCGCCGCCGGGTCGACGCGGGCGCCGAGCTGGTGCAGGCGTGGGACGTGAACCACCGGCTCGCCTCGCAGACGCTCACGGCGCCGAACCTGTACACGCCGGGCGGCCCGAGCCGGGTGGTGCAGCAACGCGCGTACCGCTACCGGCAGGACGGTTTCCTCGCAGCGGTCGACGACCGTATCGACGGTTCCCGTACCTTCGACCTCGACTCGTCGGGCAGGATCACCGTGGTGCGCGGCCACGGCTGGGCCGAGCAGTACGCCTACGACGCGTCCGGCAACATCACCCACGGCTCGTGGCCGTCCACTCCGGACGGATCGGGTTCCCCGGAGGCGCAGGGGCCGCGCGAGTACACCGGCACGTTGATCCGGCGCGCCGGAGCCGTGGCCTACGAGCACGACGCGCAGGGCCGCGTGGTGCGACGGCGGGCGGCGGCGCCGTCGGGCGCAGAGCGGTCCTCGACGTTCACCTGGGACGCCGAGGACCGGCTCACGACGGTGACGACGACGGACGGCACCCGCTGGCGGTACGTCTACGACCCGCTCGGCAGGCGCATCGCCAAGCAGCGGCTGTCGAGTTCCGGTGCGGTCGCCGAGTCGGTCGCCTTCCACTGGGACGGCGTCACGCTCGCGGAGCAGACCGCGACGGGTCCTTCGCCGGACGGCTACACGCCCGGCCGGTCCTCGACCACGACGTGGGACTTCGAACCCGACTCGTTCCGCCCCGTGACACAACGGGAACGCACCCGCGGCGGTGACGGCCCCGCGATCCCGGCGGGCGGCGCAGGATTCGACGCCCCCGTCGGACCGGGGCCGGTGGGTGGCGCTCCGGTGGGTGGCGCTCCGGTGGGTGGCGCTCCGGTGGGTGGCGCTCCGGTGGGCACAGGCCCGACCGGTATCGGGCCTGCGGGACAACCGCCCGCGGGACACCCGCCCGCGGGAACACCCGCAGCCGGCGGCTCGCAGGAATGGGTCGACCGGCAGTTCTATGCGCTGGTGACGGACCTGGTCGGCACTCCGCTGGAGATGATCGATCCCGACGGCGACC
Organism: Prauserella salsuginis; assembly: GCF_024648885.1. GTDB lineage: Bacteria > Actinomycetota > Actinomycetes > Mycobacteriales > Pseudonocardiaceae > Prauserella > Prauserella salsuginis. The sequence goes on from NZ_JANBBF010000014.1 coordinate 254,266, forward strand.
TCGCGTGGCACAGCCGGTCCACGATCTGGGGACAGTCGGTGACCGGCGGGCCGCAGGGTGGGCCGTACTGTCCGCTGCGGTTCCCCGGGCAGTATCACGACCCGGAAACCGGCGACAACTACAACTGCTTCCGCTTCTACGACCCGGCGATCGGCGGGTACTCGGCGGCGGATCCGATCGGCCTCGAAGGCGGTGTCACCCCGCATCGTTACGTCGCGAACCCGGTGCACGCCTACGACCCGCTCGGTCTCGCGCCGTGTTCGGGACCGGCGCGCCCCGCTCCGGACACGTCCGGCGGCGACGGTGCGCTCAACTCGGGCCACCTGGATCAGGCGCGCGGCAATCTCACCGGAGAGGCGGCGAGTCCGAACGCCGGCGATGCGGCCGCCCCGTCCACCGGACCGCAGCGGCCCGGTGCCAGCGGACTCGGGGCGATGGAACGCCAGCACGGCACTCCCCCGCCCCGATGACGGCGGCCGCATCACCGCGGGCGGGCGTCGCAGGTGAGCCCGCCCACCGTCGTGCCTGCCGGGCATTCCGTCCGGCCGGCACCGTGACCGCACGAAACCGGCCGCGGCTCGCGGCCGTCGACACGGCCGAAGGGGAGTGACCGTGACGAATCCGGACGCCTGGATGACGCCGCAGATCAGGGACGCGCTGGCCAAACTCGAGGAGGCCGAGGTGGACCTCGACACCCGCGTCGCACAGGCGGGACAGCTGGCGGAGCAGCTGCCGAAGGGCGGCCTGTCGCAGGAGGACATCCAGCTCATCGAGCAGCACGCCCGTAGCAAGGACGCGCCACGCGAACTGCGCGAGCTCCAGGATCGCGTGGACCGCGGCGACCTGTCGTGGCAGGACATCTCCGCGGGCCGGTTCCTGGACGATCCGCAGGTCCGCGCGGCGCTCGAACACGGCGTCGCGGGGATGCAGTCGGCCTACACGATGGTCCGGGAGGGGCATGAGCTCGACGAGATCATCGAGTCCGGCGGGCCGGCCGTGCCGACGTCGAATCCCGACGACGGCGCCACAGACACCGAAGAGCCGGACGACGCGGCCGAGCGGGACATCTTCCGCGGCGGCCGCGACACGGGCGGTTCCCGTGCCGACGACCGCCCGGCTGCCGGCGGAGCCTCCGACGGGTCCCGCGATCCCCGCACGGGTGACCCCGGTGTCGGCGACCCGGGCACCGATCGCCCCCGGGGCACTGCGGGCGGAACGGGCACCGGCGGCGCGGGCTCTCGCGGCCGCGACGCCGACGCTCCGGATGACGACGACTACTTCGGCGGTTCGCCGTTCCGCTGACGGAGTCCACGACGGGGCTCGCACCCGCGCCTGCCCACGGCATCGGTTCCGAAACCGCAACACCGGTCACAGGGCGGTAACGTTTACGCCATTCGTGGCGACACTCCACCGGCAGCGGCAACGCCGCCCCGAACCGTGAGCGAAGCCGAACCGAACAGGGTGTGAGCGGAAGATGTCCTACCAGCGTTTCGTGGCGCTCGGCGACAGCCTGACCGAAGGTCTCGACGACCCGTACCCCGGCAGGCCGGTCTATCGCGGCTGGGCCGACCTCGTCGCAGAACGCCTGGCCTGCGACGAACCCACACTGCACTACGCCAACCTGGGAGTGCGGGGGAAGCGACTCGACCAGATCGTCGTCGAGCAGGTGCCCGCGGCCGCCGACCTCGAACCGGACCTGGTCGCACTCTGCGGCGGGGCCAACGACCTCATGGCGACCCGCGGCTACGACCGCGAGGTCGTGGCGAGTCGCGTGCGCGCCGCGCTGCGGCTGCTCACCGACATCGCTCCCGAGGTGGTGGTGTTCACGCTCTCCGACGTGTCCGGCAGGCTGCCGCTGGTCCGGTGGATGCGCTCGCGCATCGAGGCGTTCAATGACACGGTGCGTTCCGCCGCAGACGCCCACGGCGCCCGCGTGGTCGACCTGTGGCCGGACCAGTCGGTCCACGATCTGCGTTACTTCGGGCGCGACCGGCTGCACCTGAGCGAACACGGCCACCGGCGGGTCGCGGGGCACGTGCTCGACACCCTCGACGTCCGATACGACCCGAGTTGGCTGGCCCCGCTCCCCGGTGCTCCCCACACGCCGGGTCCGCTCGCGCACGCGCGGTGGGTCTGGGGTTCGGTGCTGCCGACGGCGCGCACCCGCGTGACGAACTACCTCACCGGCCGTTGTTCGGGCGACGGCTTCACTCCGAAGCGGCCGCAACTGCGACCCGTGCTCGACGACCTACTGTCCGTCGACCGCGACACACCACGGCCCGCCTGACGGTGACGCGCCCCGGCACGAGTTGCCGCCTTCCGGCAATCGCATGAGCGGTGGCCAGTACGATGACCCCCATGTCACAGGCCGTAACCAGCGGAGCGAAAGTCTCCTTGACCGGCATCAAGCCGACCGGTGAGCCGCACCTCGGCAATCTCGTCGGCGCGATCCGGCCCGCGCTGACGCTCACCGAGGAGTACGACTCGGTCTACTTCATCGCGGACTACCACGCACTCACCAGCGTGCGCGACCCGCAGGAGCTGCGGCAGTACACGCGCTCGGTCGCCGCGACGTGGCTCGCCGCAGGCCTGGATCCGAAGCGCACGACGTTCTACGTGCAGTCGGACGTGCCCGAGATCTTCGAGCTCAACTGGGCGCTGTCGTGCATGACGGCCAAGGGCCTGATGAACCGCGCCCACGCCTACAAGGCTGCCCGCGACAAGAACGTCGAGGCGGGTGAGGACCCGGACGCGGGCGTCAACATGGGCCTGTACAACTACCCGATCCTCATGGCCGTCGACATCCTGATCATGGAGTCGGACGTCGTGCCGGTCGGCAGGGACCAGTTGCAGCATGTCGAGTACGCCGCCGACATCGCAGGCAGCTTCAACCACGTCTACGGCAAGAACTACAGGTTCAAGGTGCCCGAGGCGATCGTCCCGGACGAGAGCCACGGCCAGGCGCTGCCGGGCCTCGACGGCCGCAAGATGAGCAAGTCGTACGACAACACGATCCCGCTCTTCCTGCCCGAGAAGAAGCTCCTCAAGCTCGTGCGGCGCATCCCCACCGACAGCACGCCGGTGGACGAGCCGAAGAACCCGGACACCTCGGCGCCGTTCCAGATCCTCGAACAGTTCGCGTCGGCCGACCACGCGGGCGTCGTCGCGGACACGCGCAAACGCCTCGAAGCGGGCGGCATGGGCTGGGGCGAGCTCAAGAACGTGCTGTTCGAGGTGCTCAACGCCGAGCTGGCCCCGCTGCGGGAGCGTTACGAGGCGCTGATGGAGCCCGGCAGTGAACTCGACACGGTGCTCGCGGAGGGTGCGCAGAAGGCGCGGGACCGCGCGGGCCGCGTGTTGTCGCAGGTGCGCGAGGCGATCGGGTTGACGGGCGTGGCGCGCTGATGAAGGTCCTGGGGGAAGGCGACCGGGAGTACGCGGGGCGTTATCGCCTGCTGGCGATGCTCGGCGAAGGCGGCATGGGCCGGGTGTACCTGGCCATGGCGCCGGACGGCAGACCGGCGGCGCTCAAGCGCATCCATCCCGCGTTCTCGCACGACCAGGGGTTCCGGGAGCGTTTCCGCCGCGAGGTCGCGACGTCGCGGCAGGTCTCCGGCGCGTTCACCGCGGCCGTCATGGACGCCGACACCGAGGCGGAGCAACAGTGGCTCGCCTCGGTGTACGTGGCCGGACCGTCGCTGCAGGACGCGATCGACACCGCGGGGCCACTGCCGCCCATGGCGGTGCGGCACCTCGCAGCGGGCCTCGTGTCCGCGCTGGCCGACATCCACCGCGCCGGCCTCGTCCACCGCGATCTCAAGCCGAGCAACGTGCTGCTGGCCTCGGACGGCCCCCGGGTGATCGACTTCGGCATCGCGCGAGCCGTCGAAGGCAGCTCCGAGCTCACGAGCACCGGCTCGGTCGTCGGTTCCGCCGGGTTCACCTCGCCGGAGCAGGCCGAGGGCCGCAGCCTGACCACGGCCAGCGACATCTTCTCGCTCGGCACGCTGCTGGTGATGGCGGCCACCGGCAAGAGCCCCTATGCGGGCAACACCACGCCGCAGACTCTCTACAACGTCGTGCACGGTGAGCCGGACCTGAGCAAGGTGCCGCCGGAGCTGATGTCGATCATCGGCCCGTGCCTGGCGCGTGACCCCGCCCAGCGGCCGACCCCGGACCAGCTGCGCGGGCTGATCGGCAGCCTCCCGCCGACGAACAACCCGTGGCCCGAGCGGGTACAGCAGGAGATCCGCCGCTGCGAGGACGACGTCGATGCCGTCCTCGTCGGCTCGGACCTGCGGAAGTCACGCAGCGGCCTGGTGGTCGCGCTCGCCTCGCTGATCATGGTCGCGGCACTCGGTGTGACCGCCCTCATCGGCGTCACGCACCCCGAAGCGGGCACCGCCACGACCGTCGCCGCCCAGGAGCCCGATCCGATCCCGACGACCGAGGCGCCCACCGGACCGCTGGCGCCCACATCGCTGCGCAAGCTCGACCCGTGCAAGCTCATCCCCAGCCTGAACTCCGACGGCAGCACGGAGTACGACGAGTGCCGGTTCGACGTCAGCGAGAACATGTCGGTCACGTTGGAGCTCGGTTCGCGGATCACGTCGAGTTCGAACAGCTCCGGCGGCGAGACCGCGGGGCTGACCACGCTGGTCAACGGTCCCGACGAGGGCAGGTGCGCCGTCGCGGGCGTGCTCCCGCAGATGCCGACGAACGGCATCGAGGTGAGCGTCAGCTGGTACGGCGACGGGAAGCCGGGCAAGGACCACAAGCCGTGCGAGGCGGGACGGGAGTACCTCGGGGAAGCGGTGAAGGCCGCCCGTAAGGGCGACGGCACGTGGGCTGAGCAGTACCGCACGCTGGCCGAGGTCGACCCGTGCCTGCTCATCAGCAGGCAGCGGGCGCAGGACGTGTTCGGGCAGACGCCGTCGGTCGAATCGGACTATCTCCGCGAGTGCACCTACAGCGGCGGGGGCGAGGCGGTCGTCGCTCTCGACATCAGCGGAAATCCGGAGGAATCGTCCTCGGAGAGCACGGAGAAGATCGAGGTCGGCGGCAAGGACGTCTACCAGCGGCCGAGTTCGACCGGTTCCGCCTCCTGCAGCGTCGAATGGCCCGAGGCGCCCGTCTCCGGTGAGGACTCCGACTACTACGCACAGGTGGTCGAGGTGTCCTACCGGGGGCGGTACGACGACCAGGACACCACCGCCGACCTCGCATGTGAGCGCGCCCGCAAACTCGCCGACGCCGTGATGGAAGGGCTGCCGACGTCATGAAGCCGCTGCAGCCCGACCAGTCCCACCCGATCGGCCACTACCGCCCGCTGGTGCTGCTCGGCGAGGGTGCCATGGGCCAGGTCTTCCTGTGCCTGGGCCAGGACGGCCGCGTCGCCGCCGTCAAGCGCATCCACCCCAGCTTCTCGAAGGACGACGGCTTCCGCGTCCGGTTCCGGCAGGAGGTCGAGGCCTCCCGCCGGGTGTCGGGTGCCTACACCGCAGCCGTCATGGACGCCGACCCCGAGGCCGAAGCGCCCTGGCTGGCGTCGGTGTATGTGGCGGGGCCGTCGCTGCGGGACGCGATCGATGCGAGCGGGCCGCTGCCGGTGCCGTCGATGCGGCGGCTCATCGCGGGCCTGGCCACCGCGTTGTCCGACGTGCACCGCGCCGGGCTGATCCACCGCGACCTCAAGCCGGGCAACGTCCTGCTCACCTCCGACGGCCCGCGTGTGATCGACTTCGGTATCGCCCGTGCCGCCGAGGGTGCCGAGTTCACCAGCACCGGAACGGTCGTCGGATCCCCCGCGTACATGTCGCCCGAACAGGCCGAGGGCAAGGACCTCACGCCGGCGAGCGACATCTTCTCGCTGGGCACGCTGCTGGTCATGGCCGCGACCGGGCAGGGCCCGTTCACCGGCACGACCGCCGCGCAGACCCTCTACAACGTGGTGCACGAGCCGCCGCAGCTCGACGGGGTGCCGCCGGAGATGCTGCCCGTGATCGAGGCCTGCCTGGCCCGTGAGCCCGAGGCCCGGCCGACACCGGCACAGCTGCTCGACCTGGTCGGGCCGATCGACCACGAAGGCCCGGTCTGGCCCGTCGCCATCCAGCAGCTGATCGACAAGCAGGAGGCAGAGGTCCGGCACGTGCTGGCCCTGCCACCACCAGAACCGCCGCCGCCTCCGCGCAAACCGCGATGGCCCAAGGTGACCGCACTGATCGGCGCGGGCGCGGCCGTGGTGGCCCTCGCGGTCACGCAGGGTATGGCGCCCGTCTCCGGCACGGTGATCGAACCGGAGCAGCGCGAGCCGGTGGCACAGGCGCTCAGCGTCGACCGGCTGCGCGACATCGACGCGTGTGCACTGTTGGAGGACGAGACCTTCGGTGACACGACGCTGCAGCCGTCGAGCTACTCGACGTACCTGCACCGGTGCCGTTTCGGCGAAGGCGGGTTCAGCTCCGATTCGCTCAACCTCGAACTCGGCGCGACGATCGACCGCTCACGCATGACCGCCACCGGTGACCAGGTGGCGGGCCAGGCTGTGCTGCAGGAGAGCACGAGTTCGGGCTGCAGCAGCGCGGTCGCGTTGCCGGATTCGCCGCAGCAGGCGATCACGATCGACGTGTCCGGCGAGTCCCCCCTGTGCGATCACCTGTCGGCGGCGCTGGACGTGGCCGTCGACAAGCTGCGCACGGAACCGCCGCAGCAGAATCTCCCGGACGACAGCCTCGCGCGAACCGACATCTGCGCGCTGGTCGACGACGACGCGGCGAGGCAACAGCTGGGTGTGATCCAGTCGAAGACCGCCGACGACCTCAGCACCTGCCGGATCGACGCCATCAACGGCAGCGGCAATCTGCGCGCCGAACTCACCTACGCCGAGACGTTCGGGCCGAACAACAGCTACCGGGACGTCGAACCGGTCCAGCTCGACGGAGTGACGGGATACGTCAGCAACCGCTCGTCGAGCTGCGCGCTCGAGTGGAAGCACCGCGACTTCGAAGAGGGCAAATCCGACCAGGTCATGCCGACGATCGAAACCGTCCGCGTGACCTACACACCCCGCGACGACAAGGCCAAGCCGTGTAAGCAGGCCGAGTCCATCGCCAACGCCGTGCTGAAGAACCTGCCCCCTGCCGGCTGACCGGTAGTCCACCTCGCGGCGGCCCTCGCGGTTGAACCCGTGCTCGCATTGCTACGCGGGTAGCGGGCTCGACCACGCCGACTGCACCGGGTCATCGAGCTACACCGGTTGCGCGCTGGCGGTCACGGTCGGCCCGAACGGCTGCCCACAACGACTGCCCGAGGTCCCACCACAGCGCGCCCGCGCATTCGACTTCGTCCCACAGGCGATACAGGCCGAATTGCTCACACTCCCCGAACCCGCCCTCGCCGTCCACGGTGACGCGTGAGCGGTCCGGTGGAGTGAACACGTCGCCGTCGGCGTGCACTGCGTGTCCAGGGAGAACAGAACCCACAGGTCGTGACCTCCGGCCGGTTCAGCGAGGACATAAACCACGACACCGATTCCTCCCACACCTTCAAAGGGACCTGAGCAGCCGCGTGAACCGTGGCCGACGAGTCCGCATCCACCAGGGTCGTCGGCGGTTCGACATTGCTGTGGTCACGCATCGGCATGAACATCGCACACCCGCCGTCGAACCGGATCTCGACGCCCCGGCCGTCGCGCTGGAGCAGCACCGATTCCCCGCCGCAGTGCCGATCTTGGGGTCAGCGAGGGTCAGCCCCTTGCACGTCCGATTCACTGGAATGGTTCGTTCGTGCGTCTCGAGCGTGATCGCGGTGTGGCCCTTTCCGCGCGATCGAGGTGGTGTCGAGTTGTCTGTACGTGTCGCCGGAGTCGGTTCACCCTATTGTTCAATTGTTGTTTCGACCACGAGTTCGATAGCGTGGGTGTTGTGGATGACGTGGGGGACGGTGTTGGTGACGGCGTTGGTGACGGCGTTGGTGACAAGGTCGAGCGGGTGCGGGAGATCCGTGCTCGGCGGGCCCGGCTGGACGCTGAGGAGTTGGCGTTGCTGGCGGAGTTGTCGGCGGCGGTGGGTGATGATCGGGGGTTGGCGGAGGAGTTGACGCCGGTGCTGCGGGTCTCGGCGCGGGAGGTCGAACGCCGCATCGACGACGGCAGGTCGTTGGCGGGGCGGATGCCGCAGCTGCTGAGTTCGATGCGGGCCGGCGAACTCGAAGCATATGGTGCGCGGCGGGTGTTGGCCGCGGTCGACCCGCTCGACGACGACACGGCCCGCCAGGTCGATGACCTACTGGCGGAAAGACTGACGGATGCGCCGGAGACGGCGTGGCAGCCGGGGAACCTGGCCCAGCGGGTGCGCCGGTTGGTGGAGAAAGTCGACCCCGGCGGGCAGGTCGAACGTGCCCGGCAGGCACGGGCGGAGCGGAAGCTCGAACTCGCCCAAGGCGAGCACGTCATGTCCTCACTCGAAGCGAGCCTGCCGGCGGAGGTCGCGGCCGCGTGCTACTCACGAGTCGATGGGATGGCCAGGTCACTGCGCCGTAGCGGCGACGGGCGCACCCTCGATCAACTGCGAGCGGACGTGACCGCCGACCTGCTGTTGGGACGCGATCCCGGGGTGGCGCCGCCGGAGGCGGCGGCCATGGTCTACGTGCACGTACCGGCCAACACGGCCCTGGCGATCTCCGACGAGGGGTGTGAGCTGGACGGGTACGGGCCGATCCCGGCTCCGATTGCCCGGGAGATCATGACCAACGAGCGCAGCATCTGGCGCGCCGTGTTGTGCGATCCCGGCACGGGTGATCCGGTGGATTTGGGGCGCAGGCGGCGGCCGAGTGCGGTGATCCGCGAGTTGGTGCGGGTGCGGGACCGGGAATGCGTCATGCCCTGGTGCCACCGACCGGCCCGGCATTGCGACCACGACCACGAACACCCCTGGGCCACAACCGACGACGGCGGCGGTGGTGGTTCGACCTCGGTGGCCAACGGCGGGCCGCGCTGCCGACGGCACCACCGGCTGAAAGACCAGCCCGGCTGGAACACCCGCTACGACCCCGTCCACGGCAACACCCGCGTGACGACGCCGCACGGGGCGACTTACACCGCACACCGCCACCCCATCCTCACCCCGACACGCACTGCCCCGACACGCCGCGACCAGGCAGGCCACAACCCGAGACGCGCTGCCCCGGCACGTCGCATACCGGGACGCGACAGCTCGACATGCCCTGCCCAGGCACGGCATGAGGCCCGAACTGCACCGGGGCGAACAACCACCGACCCGGAGCACCAGAAGGACGACAGCCCACCGTTCTAGGACATGTCCTAGAACGACCTGCCGGGCCGGCGACCGGCGGCCCCGCCGCGGATCACACGTCGTAGTCCACTGTGACCTCGCCGGAGACGGGAACCGTCTGACAGGTCAGTACGAACCCGGCATCCACCTCGGCCTGTTCGAGCGCGAAGTTGCGGCGCATCGACACCTCACCGCCGGTGACCTTCGCCCGGCACGTGCCGCACACTCCGCCCTTGCACGCGAACGGCAGGTCGGGGCGCACCCGCTGCGCACCATCCAGAATAGACACATCACCGGGCAGTGCGGTCGTGGTGCGCCTGCCGTCCAGCACGACCGTGACGTCACAGGCGTCGGCGGCCGACTGCTGCTCGACGTGCCGTACCGGTTCCGGCGGGACATCGCCAGCGTAGAACAGTTCCGTGTGCACACGGTCGCCCGGCACGCCCAACTCGCCGAGTAGTTCCCGTGCCCCCGCAACCATGTCGAACGGCCCGCACAACCACCACTGCGCGATCGCCGCTGGATCGCCGACGAGAGTCAGCAGCGCACGCAGCTTGTCCGCGTCGAGCCTGCCGGTGAACAGTTCAGCCTCGCGCGGTTCCCTGGACAGTACGTGCACGAGTTCGAGTCGCTGCGGGTAGCGATCCTTCAGGTCGGCCAGGTCGTCGGCGAACATGACCGTGTCGCTGCGGCGGTTGCCGTACAGCAGTGTCACGGTGGCTGCCGGGTCCCGCAGCACGGTCGAGGCGATCGACAGCAGCGGGGTGATCCCCGAGCCGGCGCCGATCAGCACGTGCCGTCCCGCCGTGTCCGCCGGGGTGAACGTGCCTGTCGGCGCGCCGACCTCGACCTCGTCACCGGGCCGCACCTCGCGCACCAGCCAACCGGAGAACAGCCCGCCCGGCACCTCCCGCACGCCGATGCGCAGCGAGTGTCCCTCCGCCGCACAGATCGAGTACGACCGGCGCTCCTCGCGACCGTCGATCGTCCGCCGCACCGTCAGCGACTGCCCCGCCCGGAAATCGTAGAAGTCGGCCAGTTCGGGCGGCACGGCGAACGTGACGGCGACCGCGTCGTCGCACAGCCGGTCGACGCCCGCGACCGTCAGGGTGTGGAACTCGCCGCGCAGCCGGGACCGGACGGGCGTGGTGGATGCGGTCACCTCAGATCTCCTTGACATGCTCGAACGGCTCGGCGCACGCCGGGCATCGGCGTAGCGCCTTGCACGCGGTCGGCCCGAACTCGGACACCGCCTCGGTGTCGACGGCCCCGCAGTGCGGGCAGCTCACCTGACGTCGGGGCGGCAGCAGCTGCACCGGAACCGGGCCTGCGCCCCGCTGCGGCGCGGGCCCCGGTGGTGCGATACCCGCCTCGGCGAGTCGCCTGCGGCCCCGCTCGGTGATCCAGTCCGTGCTCCACGGCGGATGCAGCACCGTGCGGACCTCGACATCCTCGAAACCGGCCCGCTGCAGTGCATGCACGAGGTCGTCGCGCATGGTGTCCATCGCGGGGCAACCCGTGTAGGTCGGCGTGATCGACACCGTGACCCCGTCCGCGGTCTCGGTGACCTCGCGCAGCACACCGAGATCGGCCAACGTGAGCATCGGCAGTTCCGGGTCGGTCACCGTCTCCGCGACCTCCCTCGCGGACGCGATGGTCCCCGTGCTCTCACCGGTCCTCGCGGTCACCATGTCGCCTCCGGATGGGCCCGCGCGACGCTCTGCAGTTCCGCCAGCAGGTATCCCATCGCCTCGGTGTGCCTGCCGTCGCGGCCCTTGCCACCCGCGACGCCGGCCTTCGCGCGGACCTGTGGCGTCTCCAGGGTCGCAGCCGACAGCACCTGCGCGAGCACGTCGTCGAACTCGCCGCGCACCTCGGCCGGGTCGGCGGCCACCCCGGGCAGCCGCCGCTCGACGTCGTGCGTCTCGAACAACTCGGCCACCAGCGGCCACACGTCGTCGAACGCCGCGACCATCGTGGCGTGCGAGGTCTCCGTGCCGTCGCCGAGCCGCACGACCCACTGCGCCGCGTAGTCACGGTGGTAGGTCAGCTCGTTGACGCCCTTCTGCGCGATCGCCGCGAGCACCGGGTCGGCCGACGTCCGCAGTCGCTGGAACACCGCGAGCCGCCACGTCGTGAGCACCAGCACCACTGCGACGAGCTGTGCGAAGTCGGCGTGTTCGCGTTCGGCGAGACGGACGTTGCGGAACTCGTGCTCGCCGCGGAAGTAGGCGTAGTGGTCCTCGCCGCGGCCGCTGCCGTCGGCCTTGCCCGCACGCGCCAGCAGCAGCCGCGCCTGGCCGAGCAGGTCGAGCCCGATGTTGGCGATCGCGACCTCGTCCTCCAGCTCGGGCGCACGGGTGCACCACTCCTGCAGCCGGTGCGAGAGCACGAGCGCGTCGTCACCGAGCATCAGGCAGTACCGCGCGAGGTCATCGCCGTCCACACCGGATGGAACCGTGGTGTCCACTCCAGACAGTGGATCCTCGAATCCGGTGCCGAACGCCCACCGCGCGTCGTCGTGCGCATCGGCGAGCGCCTCGTAGGCATTGTCGAAAGCCATGGTCGTTCCCTCGTTCGTGAGGCGGATCCCCGCCCCGGCCACCTACATGTGGGGGACGTTCTCGGGGATGTCGTAGAAGGTCGGATGCCGGTAGACCTTGTCGCCCGACGGAGCGAAGAACGGGTCCTTCTCGTCGGGGCTGGAAGCGGCGATGTCCGCGGCCTTGACGACCCAGATGCTCACGCCTTCGTTGCGCCGCGTGTACAGGTCACGGGCGTTGTGCAAGGCCATGTCGTCATCGGCCGCCCGCAGCGATCCGACGTGCACGTGGTTCAGTCCCCGCTTGCCTCGTACGAACACCTCGTACAGCGGCCACTCGCCCGTCATGCCGCGACCTCCTTCCGCTGCTGCTGTTTCCGCGCGTGCGCGGCCGCGGCCTCGCGCACCCATGCGCCGTCCTCGTGGGCCTTGCGGCGGCGTTCCATCCGCTCGGTGTTGCACGGCCCGCCGCCGGAGATGACCTGCTTCAGTTCGTCCCAGTCGATGGCGCCGAAGTCGTAATGCCCGCGTTCGGCGTTCCACGCCAGGTCCGGGTCGGGCAGTGTCACGCCGAGCGCCTCGGCCTGCGGCACGGTCATGTCGACGAACCGCTGCCGGAGCTCGTCGTTGGTGTGGCGCTTGATTTTCCACGCCATCGACTGCGCCGTGTTCGGCGAATCGTCGTCGGGCGGGCCGAACATCATCAGCGACGGCCACCAGTACCGATTCACCGCGTCCTGCACCATCTCCCGCTGCTGCTCGGTGCCGGACATCATCGTCATCAGCAGCTCGTACCCCTGCCGCTGGTGGAACGACTCCTCCTTGCAGATGCGGATCATCGCGCGGGCGTAGGGCCCGTAACTGCTGCGGCACAGCGGCACCTGGTTGCAGATCGCCGCGCCGTCGACGAGCCAGCCGATCACACCGACATCGGCGAACGACAGCGTCGGATAGTTGAAGATCGACGAGTACTTCTGCCGCCCGCTGATCAGCTTCTCGGTCATGTCGTCACGGTCACCGCCGAGGGTTTCCGCCGCCGAGTACAGGTACAGCCCGTGACCCGCCTCGTCCTGCACTTTCGCGAGCAGGATCGCCTTGCGGCGCAACGACGGCGCCCGGGTGATCCAGTTTCCCTCGGGCTGCATGCCGATGATCTCGGAGTGCGCGTGCTGCGCGATCTGCCGGATCATCGTCTTGCGGTACGCCTCGGGCACCCAGTCCCGCGGTTCGATCCGCTGGTCCTTGGCGATCGTGTGCTCGAAGTGCCGCTCCAGCTCCGCTTCGGACGGTGCCGGTTCCGTGACGGTCATGCCGCCTCCTGTGTCTTGTGGGGCACCCTCCCCCGCTGCGGCGAAAGAGCATGCCGCAGCGTGGGCTCAACCCGGTCGGCGCCGATGAGCGAAGCTCCGCAGGCTCCGCGATTTTCGCTCATGCCGCCTCCTTCGCGACGAGGGTGAGCACGTCGTACTTGGCGACCGAATCGCCGTCGGCGTTGGTCACGTCGGCGTCCCAACGCACCTCGCCGTAGTCGGCGTTCTCGCGCGGGGTGATCTGCTTGCAGGTCAACGTCACCGTCAGCGAGTCACCGGGCTTGACGGGCGTGAGGAAACGCAGGTTCTCGAGCCCGTAGTTGGCGAGCACGGGGCCGGGTTCCGGCGAGACGAACAGTCCCGCCGCCAGCGACACCACGAGGTAGCCGTGCGCGACGATGCCGCCGAACAGCGGGTTCTCCGCGGCCGCGGCCTCGTCGGTGTGGGCGTAGAACGTGTCGCCGGTGAACTCGGCGAAGTGCGCGACGTCCTCGGCCGTGACCGTGCGCGGGCCCGCGACGACCGCGTCACCCACGCGCAGTTCGGCGAGGGACTTGCGGAACGGGTGCACGTCGGTGGTCGTCCGCGGGGCTCCCTGGGTCCACCGGCCGGTCACCTCCGTCAGGACGGCGGGGCTGGCTTGCACGGCCGTGCGCTGCATGTGGTGCAGCACGCCGCGGATCCCGCCCATCTCCTCGCCGCCGCCGGCACGCCCGGGACCGCCGTGCACGAGCTGCGGCATCGGTGAGCCGTGCCCGGTCGACTCGCGCGCGTCGTCGGCGTCGAGCACCAGCAGCCTGCCGTGCCAAGGGGCCGCACCGAGCACGACCTCCCGTGCGAACTCCTTGTCCCCCGTGACGACCGAACCGGCCAGGCTGCCCTTGCCTCGCGCGGCGAACTCGACGACCTGTTGGGTGGAGGTGTACGGCAGCAGGGTCGATACCGGACCGAACGCCTCGACCTCGTGCGGTTCGGCCCGCGCGGGATCACCGGAGAGCAGCACCGGGGAGAGGAACGCGCCCCGCTCGGCATCGGCACCGGCGACTTCGACGTGCTCGGGATCGCCGAACACGACGGTCGCCGCACTCTGCAGCGCCTTCAGGCTGCGACGAACCTCCTCGCGCTGTTCCAGGCTGGCCAGCGCGCCCATGTCGGCACTCGCCGGGTCGCCGACGGTCACCTTCGCGAGCCGCTGCCTTGCAGCTTCGGCGACGTCGTCGAGCAGCGCCGCGGGCACGAAGGCCCGCCGGATCGCGGTGCACTTCTGACCCGCCTTGACGGTCATCTCCGTGACGAGCTGGTCGACGTAGAGGTCGAATTCGGCCGTACCCGGCGTGGCGTCCGGGCCGAGGATCGAACAGTTCAGCGAGTCGGCCTCGGCGTTGAATCGCACCGCGCTCCGAACGATCGCGGGGTGGCTGCGCAGTTTGCGCGCCGTGTCGGCGGAGCCGGTGAACGACACGACGTCTTGTTCGGTGACGTGGTCGAGCAGATCACCCGCGCTGCCGCAGACGAGCTGGAGGGACCCTTCGGGCAGGATCCCGGACTCGACGATCAGCTCGACGAGCTTCTCGGTGAGGTAGGCGGTCTGACTCGCGGGCTTGATCAGGCTCGGCATACCGGCGAGGAAGGCGGGTGCGAGCTTCTCCAGCGGGCCCCAGACCGGGAAGTTGAACGCGTTGATCTGCACGGCGACGCCGCGCAGCGGCGTCGCGACGTGACGGGCGACGAACGTGCCGCCCTTGCTGAGCGGTTCGACCTCGCCGTCGATGTACACGGTGTCGTTCGGCAGTTCACGCTTGCCCTTGCTCGCGTACGCGAGCAGGACGCCGATCCCACCGTCCACATCGAACTTCGAATCGCCGCGCGTGGCGCCGGTACGTGCGGACAGCGCGTAGAGCTCGTCGCGGTGCTCGCGCAGGTGCGATCCGAGTGCCTTGAGTAGCGCCGCGCGCTGGTGGAAGGTCAGCTCCCGCAACGCGGGACCGCCCACCCGGCGGCCGTGGTCGAGCGCGGCGGCCATGTCGATGCCGTCCGACGACACGCGGGCGACCTCGGCGCCCGTCACGGCGTCGCACACCGGCGCGCCGTCGCCCGCGCCCCGCTGCCAGTGCCCGCCGACGTAGCTGCGCAGCAGGCCGGGGCTCGATCCTCCCGCGTTCGACTCGGCTCCGTTGCCCATCGATCCTCGCTCTCGTGGCCCACGGCTCCGGTGAGTCATGAGCTCTCGTAATTACTAACCGAACGGTCGGGAATTAATGTTAGCGCGAGCCGGTCCACCGCGGCAAGACCTCCGGCTCACCCGGGGTTCGTCAGCTCCAGTCGTGGAACCCCTTACCGGTCTTCCGCCCGAGGTCCCCGGCGGCGACCTTGTCGCGCAGCAACTGCGGCGGGGCGAACCGCTCCCCGAGTGTCGAATGCAGGTAGTCGGCGATCGCGAGCCGCACGTCGAGCCCCACCAGGTCGGTCGAGCGCAGCGGCCCCATCGGGTGGCGGTAGCCGAGCTCCATCGCGTTGTCGATGGCCTCGGCGCCGGCGACCCCCTCTTCGAGCATCCGAATGGCCTCGAGACCGAGCATCACGCCGAGTCTGCTCGTGGCGAACCCGGGCGAGTCGCGCACCACGACGTCGGTCTTGCCGAGCGCCCGCACCCAGCCGGTGACCCGGCCGACGACGTCGTCGGCCACCTGCGGCGGGGTGACGACCTCGACCAGCTTGGACGAAGGAACCGGATTGAAGAAGTGCATGCCGAGGAAACGTTCGGGCCGGGCCAGCGGGGCACTCAATTCGGCGATGGACAGCGAGCTCGTATTGCTGGCGAGCACGGTGTCGGCGCCGATCACCGCTTCGGCACCGATGAGCACCTCGACCTTCAACTCGGGTAGCTCGGGCACGGCTTCCACGACCAGCTCCGCGTGGCCGGGCAGGCCGGTGACGTCCTCGACCAGGGTTACCCGTTCGAGCACCACCTCGGGACGCTCGTCGAGCTTGTCGCGCTCCGCGGCCTTGGCCAGGCCGTCGGCGATCCGCTGCCGCGCGGCTGTGGCGGCCTCCTCACCGCTCTCCACGACGACGACCCGGGAGCCGAGTGCCGCGAAGACCTGCGCGATCCCAGCCCCCATCCGACCACCGCCGATCACCCCGACCGTCGCCGGACCGTTGGGCACGGACGCCTCGTTCATGCGATTCTCCTCTTGACATCGGTTCTCGGGCTGACCTTTACTCTTCACACGAATTCATTACCGGCCATTCGGTCAGTAAGCAATACCCGGCCAGTACGCAATCCGCTCGACGAGCGAGCCGGTCAGGTGAGCGCGCCACGGCGAGCGAGCCTCGGCGAACAGGCAAGGCGGTGAAGCCTCGTGTCCCATCCGGCGGCACACGTGTCCAAGACGGACGGCCAGGTACCGGACGTCGCGGCATCAGACGGTCAGGCGGCGGGCGGCTCGGCGACGGCCCCCTCGGCGGCGCACGTCAGTGAAGCCACCCGGACCATGCTCGAGTCCGACACCGCCTCGGCCGCACTCGGTATCGACGTCACACGGGCCCACGACGGCAACGCCGTCGCGACGATGCGGATCACCGAGCAGATGGTGAACGGCCACGGCATCGCACACGGCGGGTACCTGTTCCTGTTGGCGGACACGACGTTCGCCGCCGCGTGCAACAGTCACGGCCCCGTTACCGTCGCGTCGGGAGCCGAGATCTCGTTCGTCACCAGCGTCCGCCTCGGCGACGCCCTCGTGGCCGAGGCCACCGAACGCACCCGGTACGGCCGCAACGGCATCTACGACGTCACCGTGCACCGGGAGACCGCCGCGGGCCGCGAAACCGTCGCCGAGTTCCGCGGCCGCAGCAGAACCGTCGGTCAGATCAAGTCCTGAGGAGCCCCGCGACCATGACGACCACGCACAACGAGGTGCCGAGCACGCAGCGGCTGGGCACGGCACCCGCGCTCGACGACCTGTCCGCGCCCGAACGGCTGAGCACCGACGAGCTCCGCGCGCTGCAGCTCGAGCGTCTGCAGTGGACACTGCGGCACGCCTACGACAACGTTCCGCTCTACCGCCACAAGTTCGATGACGCGGGAGTGCACCCGGACGACTGCCGCGAGCTCGCCGACCTCGCGAAGTTCCCGTACACGACCAAACAGGACCTGCGGGACTCGTACCCGTTCGGCATGTTCGCGGTCCCCGAGACCGAGGTCAGCCGCATCCACGCCTCGAGCGGAACGACCGGCAAACCGACGGTCGTCGGCTACACCGCGTCCGACATCGACAACTGGTCGAGCGTCATGGCGCGTTCCATCTTCGCCGCGGGCGGTCGCCGGGGCCACAAGGTGCACGTCTCCTACGGATACGGGCTCTTCACCGGCGGACTCGGTGCGCACTACGGCGCCGAGAAACTCGGCTGCACCGTCGTTCCGGCCTCGGGCGGCATGACCGCTCGGCAGGTGCAGCTCATCACCGACTTCCGGCCGGAGGTCATCATGGTGACGCCGTCGTACATGCTCACGCTGCTCGACGAGTTCGAACGGCAGGGCATCGATCCGCGCACCACGTCCCTGCAGGTCGGCATCTTCGGTGCGGAACCGTGGACCGAGCACATGCGCCGCGAGATCGAGGAGCGCATGAACCTGCACGCCGTTGACATCTACGGACTGTCCGAAGTGATGGGACCGGGCGTGGCGCAGGAGTGCGTCGAGACCAAGGACGGCCTGCACATCTGGGAGGACCACTTCTACCCCGAGGTCATCGATCCGCTCGAGGACACCGTGCTGGCCGACGGCGTCACGGGCGAGCTGGTGTTCACCTCGCTCACCAAGCAGGCCCTGCCGATCATCCGCTACCGCACGCGCGACCTCACCGCCCTCCACCCCGGCACCGCGCGGCCCGCGTACCGGCGGATGGACAAGGTGACCGGACGCAGCGACGACATGATCATTCTGCGGGGCGTGAACGTCTTCCCCACGCAGATCGAGGAGATCGTACTGGGCACCGACGGCCTCGCACCGCACTTCCAGCTCCGGCTGACGCGGCAGGACCGCATGGATCACCTGACCGTCCTGGTCGAGGCGCATCCGGACGCGCCGCAGGAGCGCAGGCAGGCCGCGGCGACCGAGATCGCCCAGCGGGTCAAGGACGGCGTCGGCGTCAGCGTGGGCGTGGAGGTCGTCGATCCGGAGTCGCTCGAACGCTCGGTGGGCAAGCTTCGCCGGGTGGTCGACCAGCGGCCGTCACAGTGATCCGACCTGCGATGATGTCGCCATGACCGAACCACCACGGCCCCGGGGCAGGCGCGGCAGACCCGGTTACGACCTCGAGTCCCTGCTGATGGTCGCGGTCAAGCTGTTCAACGAGCGCGGCTACGACGGCACCAGCATGGAGGACCTGGCGCGCAAGCTGGGCATCACGAAGTCGGCGATCTACCACCACGTCCGCAGCAAGGACGAGCTGTTGCAGCTTGCGGTCAATCGCGCCCTCGACGGATTGTTCGCGGAGGTGGAGCACCTCGACGAGGTCGAGGGCCCTGCGATCGACAAGCTCGAACGGCTGGTCCGGGCCAGTGTCGGCGTGCTGGTGCAGCAGCTGCCGTTCGTCACGCTGCTGCTGCGCATCCGCGGGAACACGAAGGTGGAGAAGGCCGCGCTGGCGCGCAGGCGCGAGTTCGACCAGATCGTGACGGACCTGGTCAGCAAGGCAGCTGCCGACGGCGACCTGCGGCCGGACGTCGACCCTGCGACGTCGGCCCGGCTGCTGTTCGGCATGGTGAACTCGCTGGTCGAGTGGTACCGGCCGCGCGGGGGTGTCGACGCCGAGACGCTGGCCGACGCCGTGGCCACAGTGGCCTTCGACGGGCTGCGACTGCACCGGGACGGCTGAGCGCCGCCGATCACGGGATCTGGCCGATGGGGCTGAGCGCCACGACGGGGATCACCCGGTCGGTGCGGCGTTCGTACTCGGCGAAACCGGGGTAATGCTCGGCCTGGATCCGGTACTTCTCGGTGCGCTCGGGTTCGTCCAGTTCGATGGCCTCGACGTCCAGGTCGATGTCGCCGACCTCGATCCGGGCGCTCGGGTTGGCGCGCAGGTTCCAGTACCAGTCCGGGTGGGTGTCGGCGCCCGCCTTGGACGCGAACACGAGGTAGCGGTCGCCGTCGGTCAGGTACATCATCGGGTTGACCCGCTGTTTGCCGCTACGGGCGCCGAGGGTGTGCAGCAACAACAGCGGTGCGCCTTCGAACGGGCCGCCGACCTTGCCGTTGTTGGCACGGAACTCCTCGATCGTCCGGCGGTTGAAGTCCGCAGCGTCGCTCATGCAGTCCTCCTGCGCGTGTCTTCCCTTACGCCGTCCATCCTGCAGCAGCGGCGGCCGACGTGCCGGACGAAGATCCGCCCGGCCCGAATGGCGGCCGCCGTCAGTCGTCCTGATAGGCGGGCGGCAGCTGGCCGAGTGGCGCTGCCCGTTCCAGATCTGCCGGGCGCAGGCGGAACACCTGCAGAGTCATGCCGAAGTACTTGTCGGTCTCCCCGACCCACTGCATGCCGTTGCGGCGCACGCTCGCCGCTGCCCGCGTGTTGTCGGGACGCACGACCGCGTACAGCTCGTCCACGTCGTGCTCGAACGCCCAGCCCGCGAGCGCGAACGCCGCCTCCCCGGCGTAGCCGAGACCCCAGAAGTCCGGGTGGAGCTGCCAGCCGATCTCCAGGTCGTCGTTGCCCGGCGGAAGCGGCAGCACCGACGCGCCCCCGATGACGCGCCCGTCGCTGCGCCGTTCGAGGGCCCAGTGTCCGGCAGGCACGTCCAGGCATGCTGTGTCACCGATCCACTGCCGCAGCAACCGCCGCATCTCCGTTCGATCCGGCACTCTCGCCATGGCCGGACTGAGCCAGCGGGTGACCGATTCGTGCTGGTAGATCGCCAGCGCGTCGGGCGCGTCCGCGACGTGCCAGCCGCGCAGCCGCAGCCTGGGCGTGATCAGGGAAGGCCGCAACAATTCGGTTGGCTGGTGCCTCATTGTCATGCGGAGCTCCTCGTCGACCCCCACGGCCGGGCTCGCACCCGCCCGCCGGGGCGTGCTCGTGGTGTTCATCGGACCAGTCCGCCGTCCAGCTCCCAACGCTGTGTCGACGCCGCCATGTCGGCCGTGTCGACGAAACCCAGCAGCCTGTCGACGGTGTCGGTGTTCCCGCCCTGCGACGCAGCGGCCAGCGATGCGCGCGCCGACGCCGGAGCGGTCTCCGGCGGCACCACGAGTAGCGTCAGCCGGCCACGGCCCTGGCCCCCGATGACCGTCACGGTCTCCGGTGGCTGGGAGTTGAATCCCTCCACCCGGACCCTCCGGCCGTCGACGACCAGCTTGCGCGCGACGGGTTCCCACATCGGCAGGCTGTAGGTGACCCGCTCGCACGGGCCCCATGTCGTTGCCAGGTCCTCGAGCAGCTCCGGCAGTTCCGCGGTCAGATCACGGGAACAGGGCCACCACGCGCCGTCGACGTGTCCGGTGGCGCGCTGTTCGGACTTGACCTGCAGCCGCGCATGCCGCCGTGGGGCTGAGGGGGCCAATGTGTCGATGGTCGGTGTGTGCGGGATCGACATCATGTCGATGCTCCGTCCCGGCCGCGATGCGGCCGCCGTGGTGTTTCGTCGCCGGCGACACGAACTCTGTCACTCGCGTGCGGAATGCCGCCGATACCTGCAAGTTTACGCGTCTTCATCACCGCGTGCGATGATCATCACCTGCCGTGGTGGGCCTGCTTCTCAGCGCGAAATGGCGTAACGTCGGGGTGACCGGGTACCGCACGGGGCCGCGGCGACGCGGCTCGGTTTCACTCGAGAAGGTGCCGCGTTCCCCGGTCGTGCGCGCACGGAGCCGGGGCGGCGTTCTCCGCGGCACACACCCCGTCGCGGATGTACACCCGAGGCCCGGAGGACGAGGCGCATATGGAGACCGACACCGACATCGACAGCACCCCGGCGTTGCGGCGCGGGCTCGACGGCTACATCGGAGCGGTCGCCGATGAACTGGAGGTCCCTGCCGAAAGCATGAGCTTCGAGATCAGCGACACCGCGACGGCGTATCTCGGGTTGTCGACACGGTGGCCGTCGTGGCCAGGCCACGATCTGATGCTGATCTGGGACGAGCGAGCGGGATGGTCGATCGCGGTGGAGACCACGCCCGCGGAACGCGCGGTCGTCATCGCGAGACTGGGCGGTGAACCGGTTCCGTCACCGCGTGTGGTGTCCCGCTGGGTCGAAACCACGCTGGCCGGTTCCCGGCCGCAGACCGCACCTCACCAGACGACAACCACCCAGACCGCTCCGCCGCACACGACGGCGAGGGCGGTCGATCGACACGCCCTCGCCGTCCGCCTCTCCGCCTACGTCTCGGACTGACGGGGCCCGCCGCCGCTACGCGGCCGAGCGGGCCCGGTCTGCCGCTCGCAACGGTGCGCCCATCTCGTGCAGGTGCTCGAGGACGTGCCGGTACGAACGGAACAGCCCGGTCTGGCTGTACGGGATGCCGTGTTCGTCGCAGAAGCGGCGGACGATCGGCTGAGCACGGCGCAGGTGCGGCCGCGGCATGTTCGGGAACAGATGGTGTTCGATCTGGTAGTTCAAACCGCCGAGCAGGAAGTCGGTGAACCAGCCGCCCCGCACGTTCCGTGACGTGAGCACCTGCTTGCGCAGGAAGTCGACGGATTGGCCGGTCATCGTCGGCATACCCTTGTGGTTGGGCGCGAACGAACATCCCATGTAGACGCCCCACAGCATCTGGTGCACGGCGATGAACACCACTGCGAGCCCCGGCGACAGCACCAGGAACACGGCGGTCAGATAGGCCACGAAGTGGGCCGTGAGCAGAGCGCCTTCGACCTTGCGGCCCTTCGTCTTGCCCTGCCACACCGCCTTCACACCGTTGAAGTGCAGGTTCAACCCCTCGACCGTGAGCAGCGGGAAGAACAGCACCGCCTGGTGCTTGGCCATCCAGCGCAGGAAACCCTGCTTGAGCCGGGCCTGTTTGCTGGTGAAGGCCAACGCCGGGATGTCGAGGTCCGGATCGTGTTCCTCGTGGTTGGGGTTCGCGTGGTGACGGTTGTGCCCGCTGACCCACCAGCGGTAACTCATCCCGACGAGCCCTCCGTGCGCGGTGCCGATGACGTCGTTCGGCTTGCGGGTCCGGAAGATCTGCTTGTGCCCCGCGTCGTGGCCGATGAACGCCAGCTGGGCGAACACCACGGCCAGCACGGCGGCGATGCCGAGCTGCCACCAGCTGTCGCCGAGGAACGCGAACGCCACCCAGGCGCCGGCTAGGACCAGCAGGTTGGCGGCAATTCGAAGCGCGTAATAGCCGTACCGGCGGCGCAGCAGGCCCGCCTCGCGCACCTCATGGAGCAAGGCCGCGTACTCACCGCCGGCCTTCGCGGGAGCTTCGGCGTAGTTGGTCATCGGGGAATTTCCCCTCCGAACGCAGCGGGGGCAGAAGAAAACGAAATGCGGCGCGCGCGTTCGGCCGCCGCAGGGGTCACCGGCGATGCCGTGGACACGGGTGCCGACACGTGGCTGAAGACCACGGGGGCGACGGTGGTACCGAAAACACGTGATTGAACGTGAGCGGTGGACATGGGGGAACTCCTTGGCGGCGACGGGGTCTCGGCCGCCGGTTCTGTGCTTGTACGCGAACGCGTACGGAATGAGCGAACTCGACTCTTCACTGCGCAGCTCTTCGCTGCGTAGCGAGGTCCGTTCGAATAAGTAGGTTCAGGGCAGGTCACGAAGCTCGGCGTCGTTCACACGGTCGACGTTGATCACAGTTGCTGACTGTGTACGGATGGCCCGCCACCTCCAAGCTTACACGTCCTGCCCGCACAGGTACACCGGCGACGGTTTCGGCCCGGGTATCCCACCCGCTCTCGATTACGGAGAACGCCGGGTCCCTGCCGGGGTGCACCCGGCCGAGACCCGGCGTCGGACATCGCGTTACTCGACGACCTCGAAGGTCAGCGAATCGGTGTACTCACGGCCGTACGAGTCGGTGGCCGTCACCTCGGCACTGTGCTCACCGGGTTCGAGGTCGGTGGGCAGCTCGTAGCGCCACAGGTGCATCGACGAATCAGCGATGCTGCCGCCGTGCACGAGCTGCTGGGCGACGGCGTACGGGTCCGACCACTCCGGCCCGTTCCGTTTCGCCTCACCCTTCATCTCCTGCGTACGGGTGGCCTTCTTGGCCGGGCCGCCGTCGAGAGCGACCTTCACCGACGAGCCGCTGGCCCCCATCCAGAAGTCGGTGGTGAGCCAGGTGGTGCCAGCCAGGTCGGCGGAGTCGACGACGAGCGGCTCCTCCAGCTCCGGTGCGTCACCCTGCGGGTTCTCGTTCCACTCGGCACGGTCCTCGGACCAGTCGCGGAACGTCGGGCTGTTGATGCCGAGCTGTGTCTGCACCGTGTCGTCCTCGCCGGTGACGGTGTAGCGCTCCTGGAACTTAGTGCCGTCGACGTCGAGCGTGAGCAGTCCGGGGCGGCCGCCGTCCTTGCCGATCGCCGTCGGGTAGCCGTCCTCGGTGACCTCGCCGGAGTACCAGTCACCGGAGATGGCGCCCGCGGTGATGTGCGGGAACGGCAGCTTGTCGAGGCCGAGGGTGTCCTGCCACCCCTTCGCCGAGTCGCCCTTCTTCATGTTCTCGGTCGTGTGGCTGTGGCCGGAGACCGCGACGGCCTTGCGGCCCTTCAGCAGGTCGTACACCTCGCGTGCCTGGTCGGTCTGGTGCACCGGGCTCGCCTGGTCGTTGTAGTTGATCAGGCCGATGTGGCTGGCGACGACGACCAGCTTGTCCTTGGCGACGTGTTCGAGGTCGCGCTCGAGCCACGCGAGCTGCTCGTCGTCGATGGAACCGTTGTAGCTGGGGTCGCCCTCCGGGTCGTCGCAGTGGGAGCCGATGCCGTCGAGGTTGTCCTCGTTCGATGTGCACGGGTACTCGACAGTGTTCAGCGCGACGAAGTGGACGTCGCCGACGTCGTAGGAGTAGTAGGTCGGCGCCAGTTGCGCACGGAAGGTGTCGAACGAGTGGGCCGTCGTCGCGGCGTCGAAGTCGAGGTCGTGGTTACCGGGCAGGAACCGCGCCGGGCCGTTGGTCTGCTTGGTGAGCTCCTTGACCTCCGGGTACAGCGACAGGTCGTCACCGACGACGTCACCGACGAACAGCGAACCGCAGCTCGCGTAGTCGTCACGCTGCGCCATGTCGTTGATCGCGCCCTTGCGCGCGTACTCGACCTGCTCGCGGTTGTAGGTCTGCAGGTCACCGGCGACGATGCAGCTCTGCTCGGGCGCCGCGGTGCCGGCACTCTCGGCCACCGGGAAGTTGACGGCCGACGGCAGCGGGCCGGTGGGCTCGATGCCGCCGTACTTCAGGTCGGGCGAGCCTTCCGGCAGGTGGTTGTAGTGGAACTGCGGGACGTTGTACTCATCAACCGGAACCTGGTATCCGTCCGGCTGGGTGATGAAGACCGTCATGTTGTCGAACGCGGGCAGCCGGTAGCGGCCCTCGCTGTCGGTCTTGACGACGTCGCGCCCGTTGGACACGACGACGCCGGCCAGGCCGCGCTCGCCGTCGCCTGCGCTGGAATCCTCGTTCTCGTCGACGAACACCGTGCCCGTCAGCACGTCCCGTTCGGCGGATCCTTCCGATGCGGGCACCACCTCGACCGCGCCGCGGTAGACACCGTCGTCGGCCTGTTCCTGCTGCGCGCCTGCGGCAGGCGCGACGACGGCGGCCGACGTCGCGGCAATCGCCACGGCCGAACACGCCGCGACGGCCGCGCGTACGGCTCTGCGTTCTCCTTCAGCGGACCTGAACATACGTTTGCGCTCCGATGAGTCGGGGACCGTTGACCGGCCCGGTGACCGGCGAGGAGCAACCATTCCGGACGATCCTGAACAGGTTCCGCATAACCGGCGAACACGAGCGAAAGGGATGGCGATCTGCCGAAGCCGCCCGGCAACCGGCGGCCGACCTGCGTGCGAGCTCCAATTGCCCACCTTATTGGAAACGATTTTCACTATCGTTTACGCTGTCAGTCGTGACGGACCACCCTCGAACCCCCGTGATCGTCGTCAGCGGCATCTGTCCCGCCGCCTGCCGCGACGTCGCGCTGCGACTCCAGGACCAAGACCCGGCCACCGCGGTCGTCAACCACGACCTCCGCCAGGTCTCGTCCGGCATCGTGCGGCGCACCGTGCGACTCGGTACCCGGGAGACGGCGACGACGGTCGAACTCGCCCACGGCTGCGTCACGTGCACCGTGCGCGAAGACCTGCTCCCCCTGCTGCGACGACTGTCGGCCGACACCGCCGTGGAACGGATCGTGCTGCAGCTCGACGAGGCCATGGACCCCGAGCAGGTGTGCCTGACGATCGAGCACGTCGTGGTCGGCGACCGCCCGGTGAGCGAGGACGTCGAGCTGGCAGCCGTGATCGCCGCGATCGACGCCGAGAGTTTCGTCCACGACGTCACGGGCGACACGACCATGGCCGAACGCGGCCTGCAGGGTTCCGCCGACGACGAGCGGACGATCGCCCACGTCGCCCTCGCCCAGGCCGAGTTCGCCGATGTGGTCGTATCCACCGGACGTCCCGAGGACGCATGGTCGGCGGCCAGGACGAACGCGATCCTCGAACGCACCGCCCCGGCGGCGCCCGTACTCGACCTCACGGTGACCGACCGCGACACGCTACTGGCGGCGATGCCTTCCGACGCGCGTCGCGGCACGGGCGACGACCCTCACGGAGCACTGCTGCGAGGCCAACCGCCGCTGCACTCCGACTGCGGCGTGGCCGTCACGGTCTTCTCCGAACGCAGGCCGTTCCACCCGGAACGTCTTCACGACGCGATCGACGTACTGCTCGACGGCGTCCTGCGCGCGCGTGGTCGCGTGTGGATCGCCAGCCAGCCCGATGTCGCACTGTGGCTGGAATCGGCGGGCGGCGGCCTCGGCGTCGGCCATCTCGGCCCATGGCTCGACTCGCCGGAGGCTCCGGAATGGACGGACGTATCGGCTGAGCGCCGCACGCTCGCGTCGCTGCGCTGGGACCCACTGTTCGGCGATCGGGACCAGGAGATCGTCGTGATCTCCCACGAGGCCGACCCGCAGCTCGTCGAGGAAACACTTCGCGGCGCACTGCTGACCGACGAGGAACTGGCGACGGGCCGCGACGCGTGGGCCCGCTATCCCGACCCGTTCGGCGCCTGGCACGAAGAACCGTGCGACGACACCGAAGACGCCGACTCCAATTCGGAGTCAGTCCATAACGGACGCTACGAGTCCTGAACACATCGAAGGGGAACACACCATGGCGGTACCCAAACGCAAGAAGTCGCGCGCCAACACCCGGACACGCCGGTCACAGTGGAAGGCGAAGGCCCCGGACCTGGTGCCGATCGTGGTGCGCGGCGAGCGCAAGCTAGTGCCACGCAGGCTCGTCGCCTACTACCACCGCTACGGCGACGACACGTAGATCGGCGTAATCGAAACGAGGGTGTGTCCGCCGCGATGGGCGGACACACCCTCGTTTTCGTGTTTCCGGAGACAACGTGTTTCCGAAGAGCAAGCAAGCAGCCTCCGGCGGACAAGCACAGTCGGCCGGGTGTCGGGGACCGGAACTCGGCCGCTCTCCGACACCCGGCGAGGGCCCGCACGCGTCAGCCCTGGCGTGCCTTGTACCGCGGGTTCTTCTTGTTGATCACGAACACCCTGCCGTGCCTGCGTACGACCTGCGCGCCGGGCTTCTGCTTCAACGAGCGCAGCGACTTGCGAGCCTTCATCACCACTCCTTTCCGGTAGGACCACCCTACAGTAATCGAAAATGGTTTTCGTTTGCATTAGCGGGTTGGCCGGCCCCATGTCAGACCAGGAGCGATCACTGCGCCCCGACGACGGTTTCCGTTCTCGCTCATCAGTTCTCCCTGACGACGCGGATGTCGGCGAGAGTGTCCGTGCACCACGTGGCACCGCGGTGGTCGTCGGGTGGAGTCATCGGTGGCGGCATCATCAGGTGGTGCGACCGTCGCAAGTGGTCGGATGTGCGCGCCGGCGTCGTGGCCGCCGCTCACCGGGTAGTCCGCGACCGGCGGCACCACGAACGTGGACCACCGGCCTACGTCCGGGAGAGCCGCCCGAACGTCACGATCCACGAGGAGGGCCGAGAGGGTGACGACGAGAACGGTTCGGGTGCGTCGCGTGTACGACACCCCACGCGACGACGACGGTGCTCGCGTGCTGGTCGACCGCGTGTGGCCACGCGGCATGAAGAAGGAGTCCGCACGACTGGACGAGTGGGTCCAGGCCGTCGCGCCCTCCACCACCCTCCGGAAGTGGTACGCGCACGACGCCGGGAAGTTCGCCGAGTTCCGCCGCCACTACCTGCGAGAACTGGACTCACCGGAGGCCGGGGCGGCACTGGCTGGATTACGAGAGAGCGCGGAATCCACGGGCCTCACCCTGCTGACAGCGACCAGGGACGTCGCGCACAGCCACGCACAGGTACTGGCCGACCTACTGATGACGGAGGAGTGAACGCCCGCGCTCGACGCCGTCCCGCCGAAACCCGGTCACGCTAGGACGAGGTTCCACCGAGACCCGGTCACACCGGGACGATCTGCCCCGAGACCTCGTTCCTCAGGGACCCACCGGCGCGTGGTCGTCAGCCGCGGCGGCCTCGACCACGCGGTGGCCGGCGTGTCATCCGCCGGCCGCGATGACACCGGCCAGGTCGTCGGCGACGTTCTGGGTCGAATAGCGCTCGCGCTCGTCGTCGTCGAGGCTGCTCACCTCGAGCTCGACGAGCGCCGACGACTCCGGATCGGCGAACACGGCCGTGTAGTCACTGCCCGCCTTCGGGTTGGTGATGTACTCGGTGACGAGCACGTGCACCTCCGCGCCCCGGGCGGTCAGCGTTTCCGTGGTGTTGTCCTGCACGGAACTGTCACCGGTGGCGAGGAAACCCGCCACGTACTCGTCGACCGCCGCGGCGTCGTCGAGCCGGATCAGCGACAGCGACGTGGCGATGTGGTCATCGGTCTCGGTCTCGCACTGATAGCGGTAGCCGGCGTCACCCTCGGGGCCCCAGCCCGCACCGTCGGGCGTGAGGGGCTGTCCTTCGAGGGTCGCCCCGTCGGGAAGCACGAGGCAATCACTGTCGTGATCGACGGTGAGCACTCCGTTCGCCTGCCCTTTGGAGCCTTCCCAGCCGTCGGCCGTCGCCGTCAGCCACTGCTGCGGAATGCCGTCGACCGTGCCGTCCGCCCCGTCCTGATTCCCGCCCTCGTTCGAACCTCCGCAGGCCGCGAGCGCGGGAATCAGCAGGCCGACGGCCAGCGCACCCCGCAATGAAACGAACCTCTGCATGCCCTTGATCATATCGGCGCATCCCTGACGTTTCGGCCGAAACGGCGAAATCAGGAAACGGGCGGGCTGAGCGAGAACCGCGTGGCAGTCGGATCAATCAGCCGAGTCCGGGCCGGGGCTGGCCCAGCGCCCCCGGACTTGGCTGATGTGGGCTCGCATCTGCGATTCGGCCGCGGTCTGGTCACGTGCCTGAAGAGCATCGACGATCGTGTGGTGCTCCTGCGCGACGTCGACCAGCTCCCCGCGCTCGCGCAGCGCCGCCAATCCGAACAGGCGCGTGTGGGCACGCAGGTCCGACACGAGGTTGGTCATGCGCGGATTGTCGGCGTACGAGAGCAACCGCAGGTGGAACACGCGGTCCGCCTCGGTGTACTCGACCAGATCACCGGCTTCGGCCGCGGTGACGATGTTCTGGGCGAGCTCCCTGAGCTCGGCGAAGTCGTCGTCCGGGATGATCGGCGTGACCTTGCTGACCGCAGGGGGCTCGATGAGCAACCGGATCTCGGTGATCTGATCCAGGTCGGTTTCGCTGATTTCCGTCACCCGGAAGCCCTTGTTGGGCACGATCTCGACGAGTTCCTCGCGCACCAGGTCGAGCATGGCCTCACGGACCGGGGTGGCGGAGACCCCGAACCGACTACCGAGCGATGGCGCCGAGTACACGACGCCGGGCTCCATCTCACCGGAGATGATCGCCGCCCGCAGCGCCCGACCGACGCGGTCACGCATGCTGACCTTCTCCATCTGGACCAGCTTCGGAGCCACTACTACCTCCACGATCTGTTCACGGCCATAGTATGTGACGTCGCACAGCCGGTACCGCGAGTTCTCACCCCGCGGGCTCGGTTCACTCGTGTTGCGGACCCTCCGCGAGCTGCTCGAGCGAAATGGGCGCGGCGAAGGGCTGCTTGGCCGTCGGCCGGAGGTCGTCGGCGGTGAGTGCCCTGCCCTCCCGAGCAGCGGCGAGCTTGGCCGAGGCGAACCCGCAGACCCGGCCCTGGCACCAGCCCATCCCGGGGCGTGCCATGAGCTTGACCGTGCGGGCGTCCCCGGCGCCGAGATCGTCACGGGCGCCGCACACCTGCTGGTAGCTGACCTCCTCACAACGGCAGACCGTGGTCTCGGGGTGCAGCCAGTCGTGCCAGTGGCGGGGAACCGGGTGGGCGGTGTGCATCGCTGCGGCGAAGCGCCGATGGCGCGTGATGCGTTTCTGCAGCGCCCGCACGCTCTCCTGGGAGACAGCCGCACGCTGGTCCCGCGCGGTGATCAGGCCGGCGAGTTCGCCTTCGGCGACCGCCAGCACCGCACCCCCGACGCCGGTGGCCTCACCGGCCACGTAGATCCCGGGCACGGTCGCCCGCTGCTCCTCGTCGACGACCGCGACCAGCGAATCGTCGATGTCCTTGCGGGTCGCGGCGCCGGTCGCCGTGACGAGCTCCAGCGACGGCGTGAAGCCCCACCCGAGCGCGACGAGGTCGACGTCGACCGTGCCCGCCTGCTTGCGGATGCGGCCCTCACGGTCCAGCCGCGACAGCTCGACGGACTGGACCGTGTCGGTGCCGCGGATCGCCGTGATCGCCGTCCGCTGCCGGTACGGGATGCGGTGCCGGATCAGCGCGGTGGCATATTCGAGGGCCTCCCGCCCCTTGCCGGGAACCGCGGCTGCGGCCAGCGGGTCCCTGGACCATCCGGTGATCGACCCTGCCTCGCAGACGGCCACGACGTCCGCACCGGCCTGAGCCAGACCGGTGGCCACCGGCAGCAGGAACGGCCCGGTTCCGGCGACGATCGCGCGGCGGCCCGCCACGGTGCGATGCCCCTTGAGCAGGGCTTGAACCCCGCCCGCGGCCATGACACCGGGAAGGTCCCACCCTGGGATCGGCAACTGGCGGTCGTACCCGCCGGGGCACAGGATCACCGCATCCCCGGTGACGGCGTCCGGACCGTCGTCACCCCCGTCCGCTCCGGCGTACGCGGTGGTCAGGTGCAGGGTGTGGGCCGGTGGTTCGTCACCGGTCGACGGACGCTGCACGAACCACACCTGGCGCCGAGGCAGATAGGTGATGCGCTGCCGCCGGACGAGCCCGTGCAGTCGGGTGCGCAGCCCCGCGAACGTCGACCAGTCGTGATGGCCCAGCGATTCGTCACCGCGCGGGGCGGTCTCGTCGGGATGGCGCCAGTACTGACCACCGGGCTGCTGGCCTGCGTCGACGAGCACGACCCGGCACCCTGCCTCGGCAGCGGTGACGGCGGCGGCGAGTCCGGCCGGGCCTGCTCCGACCACGGCGACGTCGTAGCGGGGGCTCGTGGCTGTGATGTCGCGGGGGTGCTCAGTCATCGGTCTCACCTGCCGTGTCGAAGGGACCGTTGCCGAGCACGGTGCTCGACAGCGCCATGCCGGGCCGGGCGGGGACCAGGCACGCGCGCTGGTTGGGCTCGCCGTCGACGGTGATCAGGCACTCGTAGCAAACGCCGATACCGCAGAACAGGCCACGCGGTCGAAGCTGAGTGCGGGTCGTTCGCCAGGACCGGATCCCGGCATCGGTCAGCACCGACCCGACGCTCTGCCCCGCGATCGCCGGTAACGGGCGGCCGTCGAAGACGACCTCGAACCGCTCGGGCTCGGTGGTGGCCGCGTCGGGGGTGCCGTGCTGCTGGGCGGGACTCATGATGCCTCCACGAGGTCGAAGCGCTCGGGCGCGAACGGAGTCAGGTCGAGATCCGGTTCCCGGCCGGTCAACTGCTGGACCAACAGCTTCGCCGAGCCGACCGAGAGCCCGATGCCTGCACCCTCGTGCCCCGCGGCGTGCCACATCCCGGGCGCACGCGGATCATGGCCGATCACGGGCAGATGGTCTGCGCAGTACGGACGGAATCCGTGGTAGTTGCGCATGATCTTGGTCTTCGCCAGCACGGGATACAGGATCAGCGCCTTCGCCGCGATCTGCCGCAGGGCGGGAAGCGAGACGGTGGCGTCGAAACCGACCCGCTCGCGAGAGGATCCGATGAGGATGGTGCCCGCCCGGGTCCCTTCGATGACCGTGGACGTCTGCAATCCCTCGTCGGACGAGGTGGTGCTGGCGACGTAGTCGCCGGAGTAGACCTTGTGGAACACCGTGCGCGGAAGCGGTTCGGTGATCAGCACGAACCCGCGGCGCGGGAGGATCGGCACGTGCACGCCGGCGAGCTGTGCAATGTCGCCGGCCCAGGTCCCGGCGGCGTTGATGACGTGGTCGGCATGGATCGTGCCGCGGCTGGTGACGACACCGGTCACCGAATCGCCGTCCCGGTGCAGATCCGTGACCTCGGTACGAGTCCAGATCCGGGCGCCGCGTTCACGGGCGATGCGGATGAGCTGCGCCGCCATGAGCATGGGCTGGACCTGGCAGTCCTGTGGATAGTGCGCGGCGGCGGTCAGGTTCTTGGTGAGGTGAGGCTCGTAGGCATGCACCTCGTCGGCCGCGACGTCGGTGACATCGATCCCGGCGTCACGCTGACGCCGGGCGAGCTCGGCGAGGTTCTGGGCACCGGACTCCGTGGCGGCGACGATCAGGCCACCCTTGTTCTCGAACTCCCACAGGTGGTTGTGCGGGGCGAGATCGCGGCGCCAGACCTGGTTGGAATACAACGCCAGGTCGAGTTCGTGGCCCGCTTCCTTGTCCGAGACCAGCAGGTTGCCCTCGCAGGCACTGGTGGTCCCGCCTGCGACCTCGCCGCGCTCGACGATGTGGACACGCAGGCCCTGTTCGGTGGCGAAGTAGGCGCACGCCGCGCCGAGGGCACCCGCGCCGATGATGACGACGTCGGCGGTGTCGGCCATCGCTGCCTCCGGTTGTCGATTGTGGACACAGGGACGTTTCCGCGTGGCTGCCGCTTCAGAGTTCGAAGCCTGCCGGGAACGGGTCGGAGGGATCGAGCATGTACTGAGCGGTTCCGGTCACCCAGGCGCGTCCGGTGATCGTCGGGACCACCGCGACGCGCCCACCGACTTCGGCCTGCTCGACGAGTCTGCCCACGAAAGTCGTGCCGATGAAGGATTCGTTGACGAAGTCGGTGTCGAGGGCGAGCTCACCGCGGGCGTGCAACTGCGCCATCCGGGCGCTGGTGCCGGTGCCGCACGGCGAACGGTCGAACCAGCCCGGGTGGATGGCCATCGCGTGCCGCGAGTGTGCCGCCGTCGAGCCGGGAGCCTTGAGATAGACGTGGTGGCAGCCGGAGATGTCGGGCCGTTCGGGATGCACCGGTGGCGCCTGCTCGTTGATCGCCGACATGATGGCGAGACCGGCATCGAGGAGCTGCTGTTTGGCCGCGCGTTCGAACGGCAGTCCCAGCGCCTCGAGGTCGACGATGGCGTAGAAGTTGCCGCCGAAAGCGATGTCGCAGACCACCGGGCCGAGCCCGGGGACGTCGATCCGCTGATCGAGCGCATGGCTGAACGAGGGCACGTTCTTGATCGTCACCGATTCGGCGTGCCCGTCCCGGACCGCGACGTCGGCGACGACCAGGCCAGCGGGAGTGTCGAGGCGAACCTGGGTGACGGGCTCGGTCACCGTCACCATCCCGGTCTCGACCAGCACCGTGGCGGTGCCGATGGTGCCGTGACCGCACATCGGCAGCAGGCCCGAGACCTCGATGAACAGCACACCCCAGTCGGCGTCGGCGCGAGTGGGCGGCTGCAGGATGGAACCCGACATCGACGCGTGCCCGCGCGGTTCGCACATCAGCAGGGTGCGCAGGTCGTCGCTGTTCTCGATGAACCACTGCCTCCGCTCGGCCATCGTCGCCCCGGGAATGACCCCGACGCCACCGGTGACGACCCTGGTGGGCATGCCCTCGGTGTGGGAATCGACGGCATGCAGGACACGACCGGTCCTCATCGACCGCTCCTCTCGACTACGAACCGGGCCGGGCCGGTTGGCGGATGAATCAGTTCTGCGCAACGCCGTCCACCCGGCGGAGGACGGGTGCGGCGGGGGAATCGGTCAGTTCGTCGGGCAGCAGGTGCTGCGGATAGTTCTGGAACGCCACGGCGCGCACGAAGCGGTCGATCGCGGCCGTGCCGACCGAGGTGGTCGCCGGGGCGGTCGTTGCAGGGTACGGCCCGCCGTGCTGCTGGGCGTAGGTCACCGAGACCCCGGTGGGCCACTGGTTCCACAGCAGCCGGCCGGCCTTGTCCACCAGGACCCGCGTGAGGTCCGCGGCCACGTCGTCGGTCTCCTCCGCGATCAGCGTCGCGGTGAGCTGTCCGTCGATGGCCCTGGCGACGTCGACGAGTTCGGTCTCGTCGTCGTAGGTCACCACCAGAGCGGTCGGACCGAAGCACTCGGTGACGAGCCGGTCCGGGTCGGCGAGCAGCGTGGTGACGTGGGTGGCCAACAGAGTCGGGGTCGGGGCTTCCCCCTCCGGCTTCGATCCGCGACGCAGGACCTCGACGCCTGATTCGGAGCTCAGTCGCCGGAGGGTGTCGTGGTAGCCCGCCACGATGCGATCGCCCAGCAGAGGCGCGGCCTGCGAGAGTTCGGTGTCGCGCAGTACCTCGGTGACGGTGGCTCCGGAGGGGACCAGCAGCAGGCCCGGTTTGGTGCAGAACTGTCCCGCGCCCAGGGTGAACGAGCCGGTGAACTCCGCGGCGATCTCGGCTCCCCTCGCCGCGTCGGCCGCGCGGGTCACGAACACCGGGTTGACGCTGCCCAGCTCGCCGAAGAACGGGATGGGCTCGGGCCGGGAGCAGGCGATGTCGAACAGTGCACGACCGCCCTCGATGGAACCGGTGAAGGCCCCCGCCTTGACCTGCGGGTGCGACAGCGCGGCCCGACCGGCCTCGGCCCCCCAGACGAGGTCGAACAGTCCGACCGGCGCACCCGCGTTCTCCAGCGCGGCGCGGACGACGGCACCGGTGGTCGCGGACAGGTCCGGATGTCCGGGGTGCGCCTTGAGGATCACCGGACAGCCGGCGGCAAGCGCCGAGGCGGTGTCACCACCGGCGACGCTGAAGGCGAACGGGAAGTTGCTGGCGGCGAAGACCACGACCGGCCCCAGCGGCACCTGGGAGCGGCGCAGCTCCGGTCGCGGCGCGCCCATCGGCCAGTCGGGGTCGGCATGGTCGATTCGGGCGTCGAGATAGGAGCCCTCGCGGACCGTCTCGGCGAAGAGTCGCAATTGGAACGTCGTGCGTGCGAGTTCACCGGCCAGCCGGCCCTCCGTGAGGTGGGTCTCGCGCCCCGCGATCGGGATGAGCACCGGGGCGGCGTCGTCGAGCGCATCGGCGACCGCCTCGAGCGCGCGGCTGCGTTCGGCGCGGTCCGTACGCGCCCACAAGCGGCCGGCTTCGGCGGACGCCGCAGCGATCCGGTCCACCTCCTCGGCCGTGGTCGGTTCTGCCGGAGCCGTGAGCTCGCGAGCCAGGTCCTTGTCGGTGGTCGTCATCGGTGGTGCCTTCCCATGCGGTTACGCGTGGACTCGGTGGGGACGAGGGCGCACCCGGGCGGGTCGTGGACGGCCGGCTCTCGTCCCGGGGCGCCGAATGTGGGTGGGACGGCGCGGACCGTCCCACCCACAGCCGCCTACTTGTAGCCCTTGGCCAGGACGTTCTTGGTGTCGGCGACGACCTGCTCCGCGACCTCGGGAGCCAGCGGGGAGCGCGGCGGGCGGCACGTGCCGCCCTTGCGGCCGGCCACGTCCATGGACAGCTTGATCGCTTGGACGAACTCGGTCTTGGAGTCCCATCGCAGCAGCGAGTGCACGTCGCGATACATCGGCAATGCCTTGGCGATGTCGGCGGGGTCGCCCGACGTGGCCAGGTTGTACAGCTCGAGACTCGCGGTGGGCAGGGCGTTGGGGTAGCCGGCGATCCAGCCGACCGCTCCGGCCAGGCCCAGTTCGAGAACGACGTCGTCGGTGCCGACCAGCAGGTCGAGATCCGGTGCGAGCTCGGAGATCTCGTAGGCGCGCCGAACGTCGCCGGTGAACTCCTTGACCGCGACGATGTGCCCCTCCGCGTGCAGCTCGGCCAAGAGCGCGGGAGAGAGATCGATCTTGGTGTCGAACGGGTTGTTGTAGGCCACGATCGGAATTCCGACCTCCGCGGCGATGCGGTAGTGCTCGACGATCGCGGCCTTGTCGGCGCGGTAGACGTTCGGGGGCAGCAGCAGGACCGAGTGCGCTCCGGACTCGGCGGCCTGTTCCACCCAGCGGCGGGTTTCGAGGGCACCGTACGCCGCGACGCCGGGCATCACGTGGAAACCGTCGGGGGCGGCCTCGACCGCGGTGGTCACCACGCGAGCGCGTTCCTCGGCGGTCAGTGTCTGGTACTCGCCGAGTGAGCCGTTCGGCGTGATGCCGTGCATGCCGCTGGCGGCGAGCCACTGGACGTGCTCGGCGAAGCCGTCGTAGTCGACCGACAGGTCGTCGTTGAACTGCAGTGCCGAGGCGACATGGATGCCGCGCCAGGGCTTGAGCTGCTCGGTCATCGAGCCTCCCCTTCATTGGGAACGAAAAGCGTAACGGCCGTAGTATGTGACATTGCACTGTCGTCCGCAAGGGCCTACTGTCTCGTGACACAGCACGCCATCACCGCTTCGGAGGAAGCCGACCTCGCTTCCCCCGGAGTGAAACACCGGGCGTGCGGCCGGCGTACGACGCGCCGCCGCCCGCACGCGACCTGCAGCATCAATGCGATCACAGCGCGATGTGTTTGCAGATCACCCTGGACATCTCATGGTTGTGCAATGTTACATGGCACACCGCATTCGCCGACTCGACGAGGAGGACTCGCGAATGGAACTGTTGACACAGGTCAACGAGTGGCTCTGGACGCCACTGGTGGTCGTGGCGTTGGGCTTCGGACTGCTGCTGACTTTCCTGACCCGATGCATGCAGATCCGGCTGCTCCCGACGATGGTTCGACAACTCGTGCGGAGCGAGCAGCGGCAGTCCGACGAGGGGATCTCCCCGTTTCAGGCGCTGTCGCTGGCCATGTCGAGCCGCGTCGGTGTCGGGAACATCGCCGGCGTCGCGACGGCGATCGCCGCGGGTGGCCCCGGAGCCCTGTTCTGGATGGCCATGATGACCTTCCTCGGCGGAGCCACTGCTTTCGTGGAGTCCACACTCGCCCAGATCTTCAAGCGCCGCATCGACGGCCAGTTCCGTGGCGGCATGCCGTACTACATCGAGAAGGGCCTCGGACTACGCAAGGTCGCGGTCGGCGCGGCCGTCGTCGCGGCGGTCCTCTACGCGGTCCTGGCGCCCGGCATCCAGTCCAACGCCATCTCCAGCAGCTTCGACTCAGCCTTGGGCATCGACCCGCTGATCAGCGCGATCGTCATCACCGTGGCGCTGGCGTTCATCATCGTCGGCGGCCGGAAACGCATCGTGAAGT
Organism: Prauserella salsuginis; assembly: GCF_024648885.1. Taxonomy (GTDB): domain Bacteria; phylum Actinomycetota; class Actinomycetes; order Mycobacteriales; family Pseudonocardiaceae; genus Prauserella; species Prauserella salsuginis. Next base: position 291,186 of record NZ_JANBBF010000014.1, read on the forward strand.
TCGTCCAGGTGATCGTCCCGTTCATGGCAGGCGCCTACATCCTGGCGGCCGTGGTCGTGCTCGCGTTCAACGTGACCGCGCTGCCTTCGGCCGTGGGCCTGGTTCTCTCCAGCGCATTCGGCGCCCACTCGGTGTACGGCGGCATTCTGGGCGCGGCGATCGCATGGGGCGTGCGCCGCGCGCTGTTCTCCAACGTCGCCGGAGTCGGTGAGGGCACCTACAGCGCCGCGGCCGCCCAGGTGTCCCACCCGGCCAAACAGGGTCTGGTGCAGTGCTTGTCCGTCTACATCGACACGTTGTTCGTCTGCATGGCGACCGGACTGATGATCATCGTGACCGGTGCGTACAACGTCGAGCCTGCGGAAGGGCCCGCCCTGGCGTCGAACCTTCCCGGCACGGAAGCCGGACCCGCTTACACCCAGGCCGCGATGGATTCGGTGTCCGCCGGGGCGGGCGGCCCCTTCGTCGCGGTGGCACTCGCGCTGTTCGCCTTCTCGACGCTGGTGGCGTTCTACTACATCAGCGAGACGAATCTGGCGTATGTGCTCCGCCGGACCCCGTTGGCTGCCACCGCCGTGCTCAAGACCGCCCTCCTCGCGATGACGTTCTGGGGCGCGGTGCAGTCCGCCGACCTGATCTGGGCGATCGGGGACATCGGCTACGCCTCCTTGGCCTGGGTCAACATGCTGTGCCTGCTGTTGCTGGCGAAACCAGCGCTGCGAGCCCTGCGTGACTTCGACGCACAGCGACGACGCGGACTGGATCCGACCTTCGTCCCCGCCTCGATCGGGCTCGGCGACCTCGACTGCTGGCAGTCCGATGCCGGACGCAGCTCGACAACACACTCGACGTCCTGAGATCGGGCCGTTCACGCCGGAGGCACGACCCAGGGGTCACCGGTTCCGGAGGTCGTCGAGGCGGCGGAGGTACTCGTCGCGGTCGATCTGGCCCGCGGCGTAGAGCTGGCGGACCTCCTGTTCGGCCCCGTCGACCCGGGACCGGTCCCGTCCGTCGCCGAGGTTGCGGGCGAGCCACACCGCACCCAGTACGACGAGCACGAGCACGGCCAGGCCGACGATTCCCCACAGGGCCATCCACCAGCCCATGCCCATCATGCCGTCCATCATGTCGACCACCGCCTCTCCGTCGGGGTGCCTGTCCGCGTGAGTGCCCGTCCCGCTGCCCGGGCATGCGGAAGGAAGGTGTTCAGAGCAGGGTGCGCCAGTAGAACCAGAACGCCTCGAACACGAGAACCACGATCGCCAGGTACCAGAGCGTCAGCACCACCGTGTGATAGCGGGCCAACACCAGCGCGACCGGCCGCCCGCCGGGGGTGAGGTGACCGCTGGTGAGGTTGTGCAGTGTCGTGTACCAGAAGATCGGGATGGTCACGACCCACACGACCATGCAGTACGGGCACAACGCGCCGATGTCGTAGAGGCTCGAGTAGATGAGCCAGTGCACGAATCCGACACCGAACGTCGTGCCCGTCTGCATTCCCAGCCAGAACCAGCGTGGCGGCCGGAAACCACACAGCAGGACCACGCCCACGGTGACCACGACCGCGAAACCACCGATGCCGAGCAGCGGGTTCGGGAACCCGAACGCGGTGGCCTGCGGACTGTCCATCACGGACCCGCACGAGACGACCGGGTTGAGCGTGCAGGTCGGCACGTGGTCGGGATTGGCGAGAGTGGCGAGCTTCTCCAGTATCAAGGCGATCGCCGCCGCCAGGCCGACGCCGCCGCCGACGACGTACAGCCAGCCCAACCGGCGAACCGATGACGACGCCTCGGACGCGGCAGGTGCGCCCGCCCGTTCGGCGGTCATCGCGCCAGTTCCTGTTCGATCTGCTCGCGCAGTTGCTCCTCCACGTCGGCGAACGTCTCCCCGGACGGCGAGAACTCACTGCCGTTGACGAAGATCGTGGGCGTGCCCGACACGCCGGCTCGGCGACCGTCGGCGCGGTCCCGTTCGATCCGTTGCGTGACGGTTTCGGAGTTCAGGTCACGGTGGAACCGGTCGAGATCGAGGCCGATCCGGCGGGCGAACTCGTCGAACCGGGCCTGTGCGCCGTTCAGGTCCGCGCTCGCCTGGCTGCCGTCGGCCGTACGCGCCCAGGACAGGTAGTTGTCGTAGAGCTCGTGGTACATCTCGCGGTATTTGCCCTGCAGCGCCGCGGCTTCCGCAGCCCGCGCGGCCGGCACGGCCAGCGGATGCATGTCCAACGGGAAGTTGCGGGTGACGAAGGTGATCCGTCCCGCGTAGTCCTCCTCGAGCTTCTTGGTGATCTTCTTGTAGTAGCCGGCGCACGCGGGACATTGATAGTCGAGGAACTCGACGATGGTCACTTCGGCGCCGGGTTTGTCCAGCAGCGTGTTGCTGTCCGGTTTCCGGAGCACGTCGGCTGCGACGGTGGAGCCTCCGCTGCGAGTGCCGTCCGCACCGTCGCTCTTGCTGCCGTTGAACAGCAGAACTCCACCGAATACGACGGCGGCGGCCAGCAGCACGACCAGAGTCAGGACGGTGTTCGTGGACAGCCTCGACCTGCGCGTCACAGGGTTTTCGGGGTTCGGCATCGACTTCCCAGGGTCGGAGTTTCGGTGATCTACTATCCTACTACATAGATACGTAGATCATCGTCGAGCCCCGGTCAGCCACCGGATACATACGACACGACCGCGGCCATACCGGTCGCCATGTGATACGCGTTGTGGCAGTGGACCAGCCACTGACCGGGGTTGTCGGCCAGCAGATCGGCGACCACCCGTTCACCGGGACCGACCATCACCGTGTCCTTTCGGGTGCCCTCCGGAAGCCGGGTGGCGTTGCCGCCTGCCGTGTCACTGACGGCGCGAATCGCGAATGTGTGCCCGTGCAGATGCATGGGGTGGTACATCGGCGTCTGGTTGACCATCTCCAGCCGCACCCGCTGACCCTCCTGCACGGTCAGTGGCGTGATGCCGTCGAACGGACGGTCGTGGCGGTACGTCTCGGCGTTGATCCGCCACGCGAAGCTGTTCATGTCGCCGGTCAGGTACGCGGTGTGGGTCACCTCGGGCGAACGTGACGCGAGGTGAACGGCCGACGTGGCACGCAGGTCCGACAGTTTCAGCAGGCGTCCGCCGAGTTCGGCAGGCTGCACCGTCATCGCTGGAGCCTCACCACCGGCGGTGCGCACCACGCCGAAAGCCTGCGCACCCTTTCCCTCCGCCACCGCGACGAGTGGGAACACGCCGTCGTCGAGGTCGACCGACACGTCGTAGCGCTCACCGGAACCGATGTGCAGAGTGTCCACAGTGACCGGATCGACGGGAAATCCGTCCGTGTGCGTGACGGTCAGCCGGTGCCCGCCGAGCGCCACCCGGAACACCGACGCCCCCGCCGCGTTGATCAGCCGGACCCGGGCGCGCTGCCCCGGCCTGGCGCGGAACGTCTCCGGCGCGGTCGGCAACCGCCCGTTCAGCAGGTAGAAGGGGAACTCCACACTGCTGGCCATGCGGGAAGCCGGGGACTCCGGCGTGATACCGCGCGGCGGATTAGCCAGCTCGGCCGGGCGGTCGTACTGCCACGAGCCGGAGCGGTCGCTCACGGCGCCGACCTGCACGTCGGTGCGGTACCTGGCGTCCATGTCGCCGGCCTTGAGCGTGTCCAGCACCTCACCGGGAGTCGCACCCGCACCGTCGATCCAGTCGTCGAGCACCACCACGAACTCGACGTCGTGGTCGCCGGGATCGCGGGGGTCGTCGACGATCAGCGGACAGTAGAGCCCGCGCTCCCGCTGGACACCGACATGGGGATGCAGCCAGTAGGTCCCCGGATCGGGCGCGGTGAACGCGTACCGCATGTTCTCGCCGGGCGGGATGGGCGATTGCGTCAGGTGCGGCACGCCGTCCATGTCGTTACGTAACCGCAGCCCGTGCCAGTGCACCGTGGTCGGCTCCGGAAGCCGGTTGACGGCCTCGACGACGAGCTGATCCCCGGCCGAACAGCGCACGACCGGCCCCGGGACCTGCTGGTCGTAGGCCCACGTGCGCACCACACGACCGCCCAGGTCCACCGAGGCGGACTCGGCGGTCAGCTTCGCCCGAACCGTGCGCCCGGAACCCCGGCTCCGCCGGGCTTGCTCCACCCGCGCGACCGCATCGGACGATGCCGTCACGCGCCCATTCCCCGGGGCGTCACCGGGACTCAGCGCCCACCAGGTGCCACCGGCCGCTGCCGCACCGGCGACACCGACCGCACCCAACAACACACTCCGGCGTGACACCGGCAGCTCAGGCATGCCTGCTTCTCACCTCGTTCGCCGAACTCACCGGACGTGGGGCCGCGATGGACGCTCATCGACTTCTACTACTCTACGACGTAGGTACGCAGAATGGCGGAGGGTGCGGCATGACGACGAGCCGTCGACGACCGGGCAGGTCGCAGTGGAGCTGACGGAACTGGCCGTCTCCGGGCCGTTACTGGTGGCCGCACTACTGGCCGTCGCCGCCGGAACCGTGTCGTTCGCCTCGCCGTGCTGTCTGCCACTGGTGCCCGGATATCTCGGCTACCTGGCCGGACTCGTCGGCAGCCAACCGCCCCCGACGACCGAGGGTCAGGCACGACCCATGAACGGAAGGTGGCGGGTCGCGGGTGCCGCACTGCTGTTCATGGCGGGATTCACGGTCGTGTTCACCAGCGCGACCGTCGCCGTACTCGGCCTCTCGGACGCACTGTTCGCCAATGAACAGTGGCTGCAACGCGCCGGGGGCATCATCACCATCGCCATGGGGCTGGTGTTCCTCGGGGCGTTCAGCCCGCTGCAGCGCGGAATGAAGCCGAAACACAAGCCGCGCGACGGACTGTGGGGCGCGCCGCTGCTCGGCGCGGTGTACGGCCTGGGGTGGACACCCTGCCTCGGCCCGACGCTGGCCGGGGTGATCGCACTGGCCAGTGGCACCCAGATCGGGCCGACCACCGCGCGGGGAATCCTGCTGATCCTCGCCTACTGCCTCGGCCTCGGCCTTCCGTTCGTGCTGCTGGCACTCGGCACCCGGTGGGCGGTACGCGCCACCGGATGGCTGCGCCGCAACATACGCCGGGTGCAACAGGTAGGCGGTGCGTTCCTGCTCGCCATCGGGTTCGCACTGGTGAGCGGACTGTGGGGCGCGTTCATCTCGTGGCTGCAAGGTCCGATCGCCGGGTTCACCCTGCCGATCTGAAGCCGGGACCGGTGACAGCGCGGCCCGACGACATGTTGCGTGAAACCCCTCCGCAGGGCGACGGCCGGGGAGAACCGAGCTCTCCCGATGCCACGTACCCTGGATGCCGCTGAGGCGACACGGGAGGACGGATGCGCGGGTTCGGCGAACTCGAAACGGTCGTGATGGACCGCATATGGGACAGCGGCGACACGGTCACGGTGCGCGACGTCTTCGAAGGGCTCAAGACCACCCGGGAGATCGCCTACACGACGGTCATGTCCACAATGGACAACCTGTACCGCAAGGGCTGGCTGGACCGCGACCGACAGGGCAAGGCCTACCTGTACTGGCCCGCGCTCAGCCGCGAGGAATACAGTGCCCGGCTGATGCGGGAGGCGATGGACTCCGGCGGCGATCCCGGACTCGTCCTCACCCGATTCCTCGAACAGATCGACGACGGCGAGTCCACCCGGCTGCGGAAGGTGGTGCGGCGATGGGCATCCGGCACGGACTCCGGCTGACCCCCGCCGGCGCGCCCACTCCCGGGGAGGTCGCATGAGCATCGCGGCGTGCCTGCTCCTCTACGGTCTCGTGGTGGCCACGCTCGGTCCCCGGCTGCTCACCCGCTGGACACGGCCCGGGGTGGCTCCCCGGCTCGGTGTCGCCGTGTGGCTGGTCGCGATCATCAGTGTCCCGGCCTCGTGGGCAGCCGCAGCGGTTCTCGCACTCGTCGCGCCGACACTGGGCTCGCACCAACCCGTCCGGATCCTCGACAGTTGTCTCGCCGCGCTCGAAGCCGTGGCGGCGGGTGACGCGGGCGTGGCACTCCAAGCCGGGCTGTTCGCGCTGACCACGGGTGCGGTTGCGGCCGCGGGCTTCCTCGTCACGCGCATCGTCCGCTGGCTCCTCGCCGCACGCGCCCGCACACACGACCACGCCCGCATGGCCCGTATGGCAGGCCGACAGCTGCCCGGCTCCGACGCGGTCGTGGTCGAATCCCCGCAACGGCTCGCCTACTGCGTCGCCGGCCGCCCGCACGCCATCGTGGTCTCCCAGGGCGCGCTGGACACGTTGGACGCACCGCATCTCGCGGCCGTCCTGGCCCACGAACGCGCCCATCTCGACGGCCGCCACCACCTGGTACTCGCCGCGACCCGGGGCCTTGCCGGCACGCTGCCGAAGGTCCCACTGTTCACCACCGGCGCCGCCGAGGTCGCCCGCCTGCTGGAGATGTGCGCCGACGACACCGCCGCCCGGGCACACGGCCGGCAGACCGTGCTCGGTGCGCTGCTCGCCCTCTCCGGCGCCGCGACCCTGCCGACCGGTGCACTCGGTGCGACCGGTGTCGGTGTGCTCGACCGTGCCGAACGCCTGGCCGAACCAGTCGGCTTCGCGCAACGCTGGCGAGCCCGCGCACTGCTGACCACAACACTCGCGCTGCTGACGGCCGGCCCGGTCATCACCGGTGCACTCTCGGCCACCGGTCTCGCGTTCTGCGACCCGAGTCTTGCGTTCTGCGATCCGCTGACCATCGCCCGGTAGCCGTAATCCCGGAGCGCACGTAACCGCCGGGCGGCCGTGATCCCCGCAGCACGGTGCACCGAAGGGTGCCGCCGTGCCCCGTACTCGGACGAGCCGCGCTACCTCGGCGCGGCCTCGGCCGGCGCCTGCCGCGGAGGCTACCGCGACGTTTCGTACAACGAGGCGGTACCGGATGGGACACATCGGGAGCCGATCACGGTACATTTCCCGACCAGATCGGGAGGTGTTCCATGTCACAGACTGGTAGTGAATCGGGAACCACGGTCGGCGAGGCGGACGCCGACGGTGCCAACACGCGACGGTGGATCGGACTGGGGCTCGGCCCCGTGCTCGCAGCCCTGCTGTATGTCCTGCTGCCGAACTCGTTGTCGGCGGACGGAAAGGCGGCGGCCGCGATCGCGGTCGTGATGGCCACCTGGTGGGTCACCGAGGCGATCCCGCTCGCGGCAACCGCCCTGTTGCCACTGGTGCTGTTCCCGCTGTTCGGTGTCGCCGAGATCGGCGATGTGACCGCGCCGTACGCGAGCGACATCATCTTCCTGTTCATGGGCGGGTTCATCATCGGGCTGGCCATGCAGCGCTGGGACCTGCACAAACGGTTCGCGTTGCGCACCGTGCTGCTGGTGGGCACCAGCCCGGTACGGCTGATCGCGGGCTTCATGATCGCCACCGCGTTCCTGAGCATGTGGGTCAGCAATACCGCGACCGCCGTGATGATGCTGCCCGTTGGCGTGTCGGTACTCGGGTTGGTACTGCAGTTGGGCAGCGGCAAGGGGGATCCGAACTTCGCGACGGCCTTGATGCTCGGCATCGCCTACGCCGCGTCGATCGGCTCGCTGAGCACGATCATCGGCACGCCGCCCAACGCCGTGCTGGTCGGCTACCTCGGCGAACAGGGCATCTCGATCGGGTTCGGCCAGTGGATGCTGTTCGGCCTGCCGATCGCGATCGTGTTTCTCTTCCTCGCCTGGCTGATCCTGGCCAAGGTGGTCTACCGGCCCAAGTTCCGTGAGCTGCCGGGAGGCCGGGATCTGATCCGCCAGCAGCTGGACGAACTCGGCCCGATGTCGCGCGGCGAGAAGAACGCCCTCGCCGTGTTCGTCGGTGCGGCGGCGGCCTGGATCATCCTGCCGCTGCTCGCGGACGAGGAGATCATGGGCGACGCCGCACTCACCTGGCTGGAGTACGCCGACGACAGCGTGATTGCGATGATCGCGTCGGTGGTGCTGTTCATCCTTCCCGTCCGGCGGGGTGTGCGGACCATGAACTGGGACACCGCCAAGCAACTGCCGTGGGGCATTCTGCTGCTCTTCGGCGGTGGTCTCGCGCTGTCCAAGCAGTTCGAGGAGACCGGATTCGCGACCTGGCTCGGTGATCAGGTCGCCAACCTCGACGTGCTGCCGACGATCCTGTTCGTCGCCGCCGCGGTGGTGATCGTGCTGTTCATGACTGAGCTGACCAGCAACACCGCGATGGCCAGCATCTTCGTCCCGATCCTCGGCGCAGTGGCCGTCGGGCTGGGCATGGACGTGATGCTGCTGGTGGTGCCCGCAGCGCTGGCCGCGACCTGCGCCTTCATGCTGCCGGTCGCCACCCCGCCGAACGCGATCGTGTTCGGCTCCGGGCATGTCACCATCGGGCAGATGATCAAGGGCGGTGTCTGGCTGAACGTGATCGGCATCGTGCTCGTGACGCTGGGCACCTACACGCTGGGAGCCTGGATCCTGGGCATCGGGTTGTGACCCGCCGTACGCCCGCCTGGTGCGGGGTCGACGACCCGGCGCTCGCCGCGGGACCCGGTAGGTGAACCGCACGGGAGGTCCGTTGCCGTTGCAGGCACGGACCTCCCGTGCGACCCACGGCCATGTGAGAGGCCGCCACGCCGACCGGCGGTGCTCCGGCGCGCGGAGCGAACCGACCGGCCCCGCTACGCCGACGAACTCGTCCGGAAGTAGACGTGTTCCGGATGAGGATGCGACAGGAAGTCGTGATGGGAGATGTCCCAGCCGTACGCGCCCGCGTGGTGGAAGACCAGCACGTCCCCCGCACGCACTCGGGACAACGGGACGTCACGGGCGAAGACGTCCTTCGGCGTGCACAGCTCGCCGACGACCGTGACCGGCGCGTCCCGCACCTCGGGCCTCGGCGCGTGCGAGCGCCACTCGTCCACGCCGAACACGGTGAACGGGTGGTTGTGCTGCCACGACACGGGCAGCCGGAAGTGGTGCGTGCCGCCCCGCACGATCACGTAGTGCGTGCCGTGGTTGGTCTTCACGTCCAGCACCTCGACCGCGTAGTAGCCGCACGCCGCGGTCAGGTACCGCCCGCATTCGAAGTCCACTTCGGCCCACCGCTCCGGCAACCGGTCCGCGAACCTCGTCAGCTCGCGCGTGAAGCCCTCCCAGTCGAACTGCGCCCCGAGGTCGGCGTAGTTGATGCCGATGCCGCCACCGACATTGAGCACCTCGCACCGGATGTCGAACTCCGACTCCCAGGCGAGGACCTTGGCGCGGTAGAGCTCCAGCATCTCCAGGTGCGCGGCGGCGGACAGGTTGTTCGACAGGGAGTGCAGGTGGAACCCGGCCGGCCGGATACCCGGCAACTTCTTCGCCGCGGTCACCGCCTCGCCGAGCACGGACTCGTCGATGCCGAACTGCGTCGGGCGGCCGGCCATCGCCAACGTCGCCGACGGGAACGGCCCCGCGAGATTCACCCGCAGCAGCACATCCACCCGGGCCGACATGCGCGTGGCGACCTCGGAGATCCGGTAGAGCTCGAGCACGCTCTCCGCATGCAACCGCCGCACGCCGTGTCCGATGGCGTCGGCGATCTCCCGTTCCGTCTTGGCGGGGCCGCCGAAGATCACCACGGAGTCCGGACCGGCGCCGCGAGCCTTCGCCACCTCGCCGCCCGAGGCCACCTCGAACCCCGCCACATGCGGCGCCAACGCCTCCAGGATCTCCGGCGCGCTGTTCGCCTTCATCGCGTAGAACATGCGGAACGGTTCGGGCAGCGCCGAGACGGTGGCGTGAACGTGCCGGGTGAGCGCGTCCAGGTCGTAACCGTAGAGGCACACCGGGTCCGCGCCCTCGGCACGCTCGGCGAGCAGGCCGGCAAGCACGTCGTTCATCCCCGCCTCCGGTGGTCGTCCAGGTGCGAGCGCAGCGCCCGCGCCGCGATCCCCCGTTCCTCGCCGAGCACGAACGTGCGCACCCCAGCTGCCAGCCATTCGGCATGGTCGGCCCGCTCGCGCGGAATGGCGCAGAACGGCACTCCGCGTGCGTCGCACGCCGCACTGACCTTCCGGACCGCCTCGCGCACCACCTCGTGCCGGGTCTGCCACGGCACGCCGTAGGACTGGGACAGGTCGGCGGCGCCCTCCAGGACGAGATCGATGCCGCCACCGTCGAGAATGGACTCGATGTCGTCGACGCCTTCGGCGTCCTCGATCATCGCGACAACCATGGTCTCCTCGTTCGCCCTGCGCACGTACTCGGCGAGATCGAGCCTGCCGAAACCCGGCACGCGGCCGCCGTTCAGACTTCGCATACCTTCGGGCGCATATTTGGCTGCCCGGACGACGTCGTCCACATCGGATCGATGTCGGACGTGGGCCACGACAACGCCCATGGCACCGCCGTCGAGCACGCGGAGGATGCCAGCCGCGTCCCCCTCGGCGAGCCGCACGAACGGCGTGAGGCCCACCGCCTCCGCTGCTCTGATCATGTTCTCCACCTGCTGCGGATCGACCAGCGTGTGCTCGGTATCGATGATGACGAAGTCGTACCCGGCACAGCCGATCATCTCCACCATCGCCGGCGATGGCGTGGAGCAGAACAGCCCGTAGACCTCCTCGCCCGCCTGGATCTTCTGCTTGACCGCGTTCGTCGTCAGCATCAGCCCTCCTCGGCAAGAGGGTTCGGCACGGTCTGCAACCGCAGCTCGGTGTCGGGCAGCAGCCTGCGGGTGGTCAGCTTCTCGACGTCGATGCCGGGCTTGGCCACGTCGAAGGTCACGAAGCGTTCGGCGAGCTCGGGGAAGCGTTGCCGGTAGGCGCCGATGCGCTCCCGCACGATCGCCCAGAACTCCCGCTCGTCGAACCCGTAGGCGTCGGCGAGGAAGATACTGAGCTCGCCGATGTTGATGAAGAAGAACGCGTCCAGTACGAAGTCCGCGACCAGGCCGAGATCATCGGTCTCGACGAACGAGTTGCGGTTGCCGTGGCCCTCGGGGGTATCCCGCAGTGTCGGGCACCGTTCCGGATCGGCCAACTCCGCGCGGGAGAACCGGACGCCATCGTGGAAGTCCTTGAGCGCCACCCGTGTCGGCACCCCGTCGGAGTGCACCAGCACCATGTTCTGCGCATGCGATTCGACCGCGATCCCGTGCCGGCACAGCAGATGGATCACCGGCAGGACGCTGACATCCACCACCCGCTTGAGCCACTCGGCCGGTCCCAGCCGCCTGACCCATGGGTCGATGAGCGGTGTGCCGTCCAGCTCGCACGCGGTGAGCCCGTTGAACGGAACGGCCCGCTCACCGTCCTCGAGCATGTCGTGCAGGTTCTCCCGCCAGATACAGGACAGTGTGCCATAGGTGTCGGTGCCGTAGGTCTCACCGGAGACGGTCTCCGTGCTGACGGCCGTCCCCATCACCTCGCCGAGCACGATGAGCCGGCACTCCTCGCGCAGGAACGGGTCGCCATCGACCACCCCGCGCAGCCACTCGGAGATCCGGGGCGCGTTGGCGACGGTGTGGGGCGCGAGCACCCGGCTTGTCGAGGTGTTGACAATGGACAGTGCGAGCTTGAGGTAGGGGCGGCCGTCACAGGACAATGTCCGAATCGACTGCTGTGGCGAGAACCTCATGGGGTCCTCGCCGAGCACGACCAGGTCGCCGCTCGCCAGCTGCTCGGCGAAGGCGCCCGTCACCACTTCACGCCACTGCCACGGGTGCACCGGCAGATACGTGTACTCGCCCGGGTCGGCGCGCCGCGTGAATTCGTCGTAGACCTCCTCGCCGAGCTGCGCGCGGAGGTAGTCCCGCTCGTCCACGACGGAAACCTTCGACACCTCGGCGATGCTCCGGCGCGCGGCCAGCCACAGTGGACGTATCCCGGGGGCGAACTCCGGGCCGAACGCGAGGTTGTCCTCGACGTCGAAACCCATGCGGGACTTGTACGTCGGGTGGTACCGGTGGCCGTCGGTGATGGCACACTCCAGCCGGTCGTAGCCGGAATCCGCCAGCACGTCACCGCGTTCGGCGCGGGCCAGCTGCGCCAGCGCGTCGTTGAGCTCTGTCCGCGCGAGCTCGCGTGCGAATCTCACCAGGCAGTCGGGATCCGCGGTGACGGCGTCGCGCACCTCGTGCAGGAATCGCAACGCCGACTCGGCCTCCTCGGTCGTATCGGCGATGCGCAGGACGGGATCCCGGCCGAGCCCCACCCGGCCGAAGCCGTGTCTGCGGAACGCGGTGAACTCGTACGACACGCCGTCCCCGTCGACGCGGTAACGGCGCGGCCCTACCTCCTCGACCTTGATCGCCTGTTCGTAGACCAGTGATTCCAGCAGCTGACGCAACACCCTGCGCCGGACCGTGCCGAAGCCCGGTCCGGTCAGTGCGCGCTCGACGAACTCCACAGTCACGTCCTCACCTCGTGCAACGGGTTTCCCACCTCGACGTAGAGCGCCCGTTCCCCGAGTCCGAGGAACCGGTTCATCAGATTCGCCTTCGCCGGCAGCGTCGGCGAGGCCAGAAGGTCGGCCGCGTAGCGGCCGGGGCAGTGATCGCGCAGGAAGTCGGCCAACTGGGCCCACAGCGCCTCCTCCCCCACGTCGGTGCATGTTCCGAGTACGTGGACGAGGTGTCCGAAGTGGTTGGTCACCAGGTGATAGCGCAGTCGCAGCCAGGCCTCGTCGTCGCTGTAGCGCAGCGGGCTGTCCTGCGGCACGTCCGCGCGGTCCGCGCTGGCACTGGTGCCTTCCATATCGCGCACCCAGAACCGGGTCGGCCAGCCGTGTTCGGTGTGCACCAGCGAGTTCTGCACGTGCGCTTCGAAGCTCACACCGTCGCGGGTGAACGCGTACAGCAGTGGGCGCAGCGAGATCGATGCGTATTGCCGGAGCCACGCGGCCGGGTCGGCGCCGGACTCCCGTACGAGGGCGGCCAGCGCGGGCTCCTTCCCACCCGTTCCGGGCTCCAGCAGTCCGGCTACGACGCGCGGTGCCCATCGCGATCCGGGGAACGGGTTCTCCCGGAACAGCACCGCGGTCTCGGCCGCGAGATCGCCTACGACGACGGGATCCACCATGCGGTATCCGTTCTCGATGAGCACGCCGAGTTCCGCAGGCCACCGGTGGCGCAGTCCGGCGATCAGCCGCCCGGCATCGGCCGACCTGCGGACATGCTCGACCGGGTTGTTCCGGATGAAGTTCGTGATCCGCACGTGCAACGGGAGTTTCCAGGTGACGGCCGACGCGGGATCGCACACGGTACGCACCGACGACGTCGGATACACCGGCGATCCGGCCGGGCCGAGTGCCGCGATGGCACCGCGGTCCAGCAACGGCTGCATGCCGGGCTGGTTGACCAGGAAGTCGGCCTGCCACGGATGGACCGGCAACAGCACCCGGCCCGGCGGTGCCTCGACACCGGACGGTAGCCACGGCCCCCGCGCGACACGCTCCGCATGCACGAGCTCGGGGTCGACGGCGAAGAAGTGCAGTCTGAACTCGGCGCCCAGCTCAGGCGCATAGCGCCGCAGGTCCTGCTCGTCGAAGCCTTCCGTACTCTTCGGCGTCGGATGGAACGGGTGCCCGCGCAACAGCGACTGTTCCGCCTGCCGCGTGAACCCCCGGGCATCACGCGGCCCGGCGGGTTCGTCGCGTGCGAGGAAACGCGCGATGTGCTGGGTGCTGTTGGCGATCTGCCGTGCCAGCGCGTCTCGTCCCTCCGCACGGCCGTGCCGCGCCACGAGCTCGTCGAGCAGGACGTCGACGACGCGGTCGTGCGCGAGCACCTCGGAATCGCTGTCGAGGCGTATCGCAGCGGTCGGAGTGTGGTGCCCGAACGGTGAGACGTGGGCGAGTTCGATCACGAGCGTGTCGTCGATCGCTTGCAGCGGTACGCGCACGGTCGGTCCGTGCACCTCGTGCCCGATCTCGCGAAGGAAGGCGTTGACGAGTCGCTGCCGGGTGGCTGCCTGCGCGTCGGTGTCAGACATGAGCGCTCCTCGGTTCGGGGGCAACGGTGATCGGGGCGTGGCTGTGTCGACCGGCACTCCGCACGGCCAGCAGCGCGGCGATGCCGAGCAGGACGCCGATGGCGCCGAACGCTCCCACCGGCGGGAGAGTGACCGCGATGACCGCCCCGAACAGCGGCCCGACCACCTGGCCGAAATCGAGCACGCCGGTGGAGAATCCGAAAGCGGTGCCGGACAGCCGCTCGCGCACCCGCGCACTCGTCACGTGCAGCACCGACTGCAGGAACGCGGCGAAGCAGAATCCCTGCACCATGCGCAGCGGGATCAGCAGCTCCACCGAGGTCACCACGGCCTGGAGGGTGGCCGCGATCGCGCAGCACGCGGCCGCGATCGCGAACCCGCGCTGGGCGAGGGCACGGTCGTTGTACCGGCCCCACCACGGTCCCCCGGCCCACGACGCCGCCCAGGTCGTCGCCTGCAGCACGCCGACCCACATCGCCGCGTCGGCGATCGAGCCGGTGATGCGGTGAATCTGCGGTGCGAACACCACCACGAGCGCGTAGATCGCGGCCTGGCCGGCCAGCCCGGCCAGCAGCACGTTGCGCGTGTCGGGCCGGCGCAACAGCACACCCGCGGCGGCGCGCAGCGGCGCGCGCTCACCCGATGCCGGTAGCCGCTCGGGTTCGGTCAGCAGCCATGCCGCAGCCACGCTCGAACACGCGAGCAGCCCGGCCACGGTCACGAAGATCGGGCCGAATCCCCATGTTCCCGCCAGCACTCCGCCTGCCAGTGGTCCCAACAGGGCGCCGGCCGCGGTGGCGCCGAACAACCCGCCGAGCACCCGTCCGCGCCGGTCCTCGGCGGCGAGCGTGCTGGCGTACGTGGCGGTCGCGCTCACCACCCCGCCGCACGCGCCCTGCAACAGGCGGAACGCGAGGAAGGCACCGGGGGTGGTGGCCAGCGCCATGAGCACCAGCGAGATCGCCAGACCGGCGTGTGCCCGCACCACCATGGCCTTACGCCCGTACCGGTCTCCCACCGCTCCCCACAGCGGCCCGGTGATCATCTGCGTCACCGCCGGCGCGGCGAGCGAGACCCCGGTCCACAGCGCGATGTCCCCGGGTGGCGTGCCCAGTTGAGCAAGGTAGAACGGCAGCAGCGGGACCACGACGGTCAGTCCCGCCGTGGCTGCGAACTGCCCGAGCCAGAGCACCGCGAACGTCTGTCTCTGCTCCGTCATGCGGGCACCTCGGCCAGCGGGTTCGGTACCGACCCGGTACCGGCAGGCATGGAGACACCGTTGGAAGGCCCCCGGTCCAGCAACGGACCGAGCACCGTGCGACTCGGCCAGGTGGGGGCGCGCAGCAGCCGCTCGGCGATCATGTCGCCGAGCCCGCCCGGTAACTCCATCCGGTCGAGGCACGCGACGACCGCGTGTCGCAACTGTGTCCACAGTGCACGCTCGTCGAGCTCGAAGTACCGGCACAGCGCGTCGACGATGCCGTACAGATTCACCTGGAGGCCGAGTGTCTGGAAGTAGCCGATCAGCTCCTCGCCGGTGTCCAGCCGCAGCGACTGCCTGGCGCCAGGCTTGATGGCGTAGCCCGGTTCGGGCAGGCCCGCGGCGGACATCCATTCCGGCACATACCGCAGTGTGTCGTGATCGCGCAGCACGAACACCGGCGCGTCCCCGCCGTCGAACGCGACCACGACGTTCTGCCCGTGGAGTTCGGGGAGCACGCCGTGGCGCAGGAA
The DNA here is from genome assembly GCF_024648885.1 of Prauserella salsuginis. Classification (GTDB taxonomy): domain Bacteria; phylum Actinomycetota; class Actinomycetes; order Mycobacteriales; family Pseudonocardiaceae; genus Prauserella; species Prauserella salsuginis. The sequence goes on from NZ_JANBBF010000014.1 coordinate 306,873, forward strand.
GCCCATCCCGAGCTCGCAGAACGCGCCCGCGAGCCCGGCGAAGAACCGCATCGGGTCGCCGCCCGGCACCAGGGTCGGCGCCAGCGTGTGCCACTCGTGCGCGGCGAGTGCGGCCATCGGGACGGCGACTGCATCGCCCAGGTCCGGATACGTCCGCACCTGTGCGGCGAGCTGACCCGGCCGGTCGGCGAACTCGTCACCGTCGGACCACCCGCACCAGACGCCCTCGTCACACAGGCGCACGCGCTCCCGGAGCACCGGATCGGAGTCGATGACGGCCCGCATCGTGCGCTGCGCCTTGTCGCCGTTGTCGAGGTACCGCGGCGGAAGCAGCCGTTGCGCACCCAGCGTGGCCACGCCCAGCGGAAGCTTGACGTGGCGCGTACCGGGCTCCGACATCGCCACGGTGCGCAGCGACGCCGTCGGGTGGAAACGCCCGAGGTCGCGCGTGACCGGCACGATCGCGCCGGCGGCGAACTCGTCGGCGAACTCCCGCATCAGCACGTTCTCGTACTGCCAGGGGTGTACCGGCAGGATCGCGTACCTGGCGGTGTCGACTCCGGCGAACCCGATCGCTTCCTGCAGGTGGGCCAGTTCGTCGGTCTGCAGGACCAGGGCTGCAAGGCCCGCGGATCGTGGGTCCTCGCCCGCCCGAACGAACCGCGTGCGCACCGCGACCCAGTCGAGACCGAGCGGTTTCTCCCGCATGGGGCCGTATTGTGCGAGCTCCGCCGCCGTCCATCCCGCCGCGGCGCGCGCGGTGGGGTGGAACGGGCGGTTCCTCGTCGCGGCCATGCGCTCGCCTTCCAGCAGGTCGACGGTGTCACCGCGGCGGCGCGCGGCGAGCACCGTCGACGCGTGTGCGATCGCGGTCGCGACATCGCAGGACACCCCGGCGACCCGGGACGCATCCGGGACGGCCAGTCGCAACAGCTCATCCGGGCTCACAGGCCTGCCGTTGTGACTTGCCGGCCCCTGATCCAGGCGGTATCGCTGCAATGCGCCGCCGTCGCGCACGGCGACGGAGATCTCGCCGCCGGCGACCGGCACGCTGAGGGTTCCGTCGGCACTCACGCGGGCATCGCCGAAACCCGATACGTTCTCCTGGATCAGGGCATCCACGAGATCACGCAGCACCAGCTCGTCCGCGTCGTCGTCGATCACTGAGACCACAGCCATCACCGATTCAGTACAGGCTCAGCCACGTGCCGGTACCCGACTCGGCGGCTCTGCGGTAGACCTCACCTGCGCACGCGATGTCCTCGACCGCCATACCCATCGGATTCAGCACGATGATCTCGTCGTCGTTATCCCGGCCGGGACGTTCGCCCGCGAGGATCTCGCCGAGTTCGGCGTGCAGCTGCTCACGGGAGAAGGACCCTTCGAGTACCAGCTGGTTGATGATCTTCTTCTCGCGGTTGCTCTGCTCCCAGTCGTCCACGACGACCTTGTCGGCGCCGAGGAACACATCCTTGTGGACGTCCATGATGGACACGTTGCACAACAGCGCTCCCCGCTTGAGCCAGGAGAACGTGATGTAGGGCTTGTCGGTGACCGTGCACGGAACCACGAGATCACCCTGGCCGACCGCGTCCTCGGCGGAGCCGGCCACGACGGCCTTGACGTTCGGGTGCTCCCGCATGATCCGTTCGGACAGCGCATTCGCCGCGTCCTGGTTCACGTCGTAGAGGTGGACCGTCGTGATGTGGTCGAACTGCTGCAGCAGCGCGGTGGCCTGCGTGCTGCCGATGAGGCCGCAGCCGACCAGTGAGACATCGGTGAAGCCGCTCACGGCGAGGTGCCGGGCGGCCAGGCAGGTGACGCCCGCGGTGCGCCAGGCGCTGATCAAGCTGCCTTCCATGACGGCGACCGGGTATTTGGTGGCCGGGTCGTTGAGCACTATCAGCGCACTGGCGCGCTCTTTGCCCTCGCGCGTGGGATTGTCGTGCTTGCTGCCGATCCATTTGATCCCCGACATACCGGGTTCGCCGACGTGCGCGGGCATCGCGATGATGCGGTCGGCGATGTGCCCGCCGGGACCGTCGGTACGCAGGTACGGCTTGAGCGGCTGCACGGTCTCGCCGCGCGCGTGGGCGATGAGCCCGTCGCGCAGCGCGCCGACGTACAGGTCGGAGTGCTCACCACCGACCGCGGCGACATCGGACCGGGACAGATACAGCATCCGGACGGTGTCTTCCACCGGTTCCTCCTTCACGATGAATGCTCCGTACGGCGCTGGTGGACGCCGGCGAGCCAGTTGTCGTCGTAGACGAGATCGAGATAGCGATCACCCCGATCGGGAAACACCGCGACGATCCGTCCAGGGCGGTCGAGCCGTGGCAGCGTCCGCTGGATCGCGGCCACCACGGCACCGGTGGAGCCGCCTGCGAAAACACCCTCGGTGGCGAGGAGTTCCCTGCATCCCTTCGCAGCGGCGACGTCGTCGACGTAGACCACCTCGTCGATCTCTTCCGGTCTGCACAGCTCGGGCACGCGGCTGGATCCGATACCGGGGATGTCCCGTGGGCCGGGAGCGCCGCCGAAGATCACGGAGCCGACCGCGTCGACCGCGATCACCCGCATCCCGGGGAACTCCTCACGGAGCCGGCGTGCGCACCCGAGAATGCTGCCGGTAGTGCTGACCGCGGCGAAGAGGTACTCCGGCGGGCGGACCAGCTGCTCGGCCAGTTCCGCCCCGGTGCCGTGGTAGTGCGCCTGCCAGTTGCGGTCGTTGGCGTACTGGTTGATCCACACGGCGTCGGGGTCGGCGGCGAGAAGCTCGTTCACCCTGCGGATGCGCGAGTGCAGGTAGCCGCCTGCCTCGTCCACGTCGTCGACCATCTCCACGTCCGTGCCGAGGCTGCGCAGCAGTGCGATGTTCGCGGTCGTCGTCTTGGGGTCCAGTACGCAGGTGAACCGCAGTCCCCGTACCCGCGCGGCCATCGCGAGCGCGATGCCGAAATTGCCCGAGCTGCTCTCGACGAGGCGGCAGCCGGGCGTGATCGACCCGTCGCGCAGGCCGGAGTCGACGATGTAGCGCGCCGAGCGGTCCTTCATACTGCCGCCCGGATTCATCAACTCCAGCTTCGCCAGGACGTCGAACTCCGGCTGCGGGAACAGCCGGTTCAGTGCGACGACCGGGGTATTTCCGACACAGTCGAAGACGGATTCGGCAATCGACTCGTCGGGCTCGGCAACAGTGTCGGCGGCAGTAGCCACGTTTCTCCCTTGCTAGAGCGGCCGGAACGGGCGTTGTCGACGCCTGGCACGCTAGCAAAGGTTAGGCTTACTTAAATAGGCCAGCGGGGTGAGTAGCCTCACCGGCGGGTGGTCTTGACCGCCGCGCAACACGAGGACGGGGCTTCCCGTCCGCAGCCGGGAGCCCTGGGGCGGCGACCCTCGGCGCCGGCGACGACCTGCCGTAACCGACCGAAGCGCAACGCGAACGGCCGGCTGTGAGACACCGCTCGTCGACCAAGGTCTTGATCTTGGTCGACGAGGTCAGCCTCGGACCGGCTCACCCTCCGGTGTGAGGACCCACCACACGTCTCCGACACCTTGTCCGCTCAGGTCGCCGGGCTCCTGGTCGCCGGCGTAGTAGTAAAGGGGCCATCCGTTGAGGGTGAGCTGGGGGCTGCCGTCGACGCCGGTGATGGTGCCGATCTCGCCACTGATTCCCTCGACGTCGGGCGTCTCGTCCCCCGGGACCGCGGGCCAGTTCTGCGCACACTGCCCCTCGCACGTCGAGGTTCCGGAACCCCGGTCGTCGCTGTCGAACTGATAGAGAACCATGCCGTCGTCGTCGACCACGATCGTGCCGAGTTCGGTATCGGCGGTTCGCAGTCCCGGGGCGCCGCCGGAGTCCCCGTCGCCGGTCGCCGGGGGTGCTCCGTAACGCCCGTTGCCGGTGTCACCGGAGTCCGTCGACGATCCGTCGCCGCCCTCGCCTCCACCGCATGCAGTGAGCGTGAGCAGGAGGAATGGCACCGCCACGGCCTTGAGAGTGCGTCTGGTCTTCATGGTTCACGCCTTCCTGTCCTCGCGGGTGCTGGCCCACTGTTCGGGGCACTCGTGAAACACGAGGCGCGAGCCGGTGCGGTTCATCCGCCGGATGCGGAGTCGGCCGCTATTGCTCCGGAACCGGCGCGCTGAGCACTTCCTCGCCGCCGCCGGTGACCACGGTGAGGGAGGCGACGTCGTCGAGGCTCACGGCCGTGGCGGCGCCGAGAACGACGGTTTCACCGGGGACGGCCTGCCAGGTCGACACCTGGGTGCTGGCGCCGTCGGCGTCGGTCACGACGAGCGCGTACCAGGTCTGCTGCCGTTGGTAGTCCAGCCGGGCGGGGTAGTCGCATTCGATGGACAGCCGGGTTCCCCAGATTTCGGAGGCGAGCGTGACGTCGACGTCCATTTCCGAGGAAACCGAACCGACCGGCTCGAGGTCCACCGACACGGCATCGTCAGCAGCCGGACGCACCAGGGCAGCCGGTATCGCGAGCACGAGCACGAGCACAACGGCTGCAGCGGTTGCCCATGCGAGTAGCCGGCGCCGGCGGCGGCCACTCCGCCGGTGTTCCTTGCGCAGCATGGCGTCCATCAGATCGACCGGCTCCCGGTGCTGATCAGGCAGGTCGCCTTCGGATCCGGGCCGGATCTGTGCGAGCAGACCGGGCATCGAAGCGAGACCGTTGACCGCATCGCGGCACAGCTGGCACCGTTCCATGTGCTCCTCATAGGCCCGCCGATCTGTCGGGGTGAGCGCGCCGAGCACATAGGCGGCATCCCATTCGGCGAAGCCTTCGTGGTCCGGCCGGTTCATCGGGTCACCCCTCTCTCCTGGAACGCCAGGCGCAAGGCGCACAGCCCGTAATGCAGCCGCGACTTCACCGTCCCCTCGGGGATACCGAGTTCCTGGGACAGCTCGGCCGTGCTCAGTCCCCCGTAGTAGGCCCGCACGATCACCTCCCGGTGGTGCGGGCCCAGTGCAGCGAGAGCATCGGTGACCAGCATCGCGTCGAACAGCCGATCCACGCGATCCTCGGCGACCTCCTCCGCCGCCTCCGGAGTCGTCTGCTCGTGGCGCCGGCTCGCACTGCGCGCTTGGTCGATGACCAGGTTGCGGGCGACGGCGAACAACCACCCACGGACCCGGACCGGGTCATCCCGTATCACCCTCGGCGTGCGCCAGGCTCGTAGCAACGTCTCCTGCACGATGTCGTCGGCATCGGCGGGCCTTCTCGTCAGCGACACCACATACCGCCAGAGCGCGGTGGCATAGCGGTCGTGCAGGTCGCGCAGCACCTCGACGCGGCTCGTGTCGGTTCCCGACCGACCCGACCGTCGCTCCTCGCCGGTGTTGCCCTCGCCCATATCCACAACACGGTGCGGAGTGTCCGACGGTTCACCCTCCGGTGAACGTTGCGGGTGCGCGCCTCGTGTCTCCCGCTATGGACGATACCGGGACACTCTTCGGCCTTCCCCTCCATCCGCTGCTCGTCCACGCCGTCGTCGTACTGGTTCCGCTGGCCGTGCTCACGCTGTTGCTCGCGCAGTTCTGGCCGGCTGCTCGCCGCCGACTCGGCCTGGTCACCCCGCTTGCAGCGGTGCTTGTCGCTGCCCTCGTGCCCGTCACGATCGCCGCCGGGCAGTCACTCGCGAGCGCCGTCGGCCCGCTGCCCTCGGTGCTGGAACACGAACGCTACGGGCGAATGCTGCTCCCATGGTCGATCGGTCTCGTCCTGGTCGCGACCGCACAGTGGGGTTGGTTCCGGTGGGCGACGGCAGCCCTTCGGCGAGCGCAGCGGACACGCGCAACAACGATCGGCTCGGCGCTCCTCGGCCTCGCGGTCATCGCCGTGGCCGTCGGGAACATGACCGTGCTGATCCTCGCGGGGCACTCCGGCAGCCGGTCGGTGTGGGACTCGGTCATGTCATGAGCCGCCCGGCTCCCGCGCGCCGACAGGACCGGCAACTCTCCGACGGTCATCGCACGCCGTGCCGTGCACACCTGACGTGTGCGGCTTGGTGCTGCTCCGCGAGACGGTTGGTGCTCATCACCGGCATCCCTGCCCACCGGCTAACGGGCTGGTGGCCCCTGCGTGAGGTCGTCCGGCTCGCCGTGCCGGGGCGGGAGTCCGCCGAGAGCCGGTCCGACCCAGCGGCGGACGAGGGAACGGATCCGGTCGTCGGTGAGCGGCGGGCTCGAGGGGTACTGGAGGAAGGAGATGAACAGCCGCATCAGGACCTCGGCGAGCCCTTCGAGGTCCTCGTCCGTGGTGACCCCGACGGCCCGCCAGTCCACCGGCACGTTCCGCAGAATGCGTGCGCCGAGGCCGAAGGCCGCGGGAGAGGTGGACCCGGCGGTGAAGAAGTCGGGGTCGCCCGCTTGCAGCAGCAGGCCCATGTAGGGCTCGTCGGGCACGGTTCGGACGGCGAACACCACGGACTCCACCGCGGCCTCGGCAGGGCTTTCGCACGCGGCCAGGTGCTGCTGCATCCGCTCCGCGAACTCGTCGGCGCCCGCCTGCCCGACGGCCCTGAGGATCTCCGAGAGACTCGGGAAGTAGCGATAGACGGTCTGCCGTGTCACGCCGGCCTCGTTGGCGACATCGGACAAGCTGATCTTGGAAACATCGGTGCGGCCGATGCAGGCGATCGCCGCCTCGACGAGTCGGCGACGTGCCTGATCCTCCGCACCAGGCGGGTTTCCCTGCCATCCGTGGTGTCCCATGGGTGTCATCTTCCCCGAAGGGGAAGGTCAGACACCGGCAGGATCCGTCCGGCGGGTTCGCTGCGTGCGATGGAGCGCGACGAGGAGCAGACCGGCCCCGAGGAAGCAGGCGAGCGCATAGATTCCGCTCCCCGTCGGGGTGCCGTCGCGGGTGATGCCATCCTCCGCGCCGAGGTACTGCGGCAGGGCGGCCCCCCAGAACACCGCCATCGCCCCGAGATAGATCGCCGGGTAGAAGCGGGCGAAGGCCGACAATGGTTCGCCGGGTCCGCGGTTCGGCGAACTCAGGTGCGCGACGACGACCCAGCCACCGGCCAGCCAGATGAGGGCGAGCTCGATGCCGAGGATCCACGCCTGGGCGGTGACATCGGGGTTCGCGCCGCCGAACAGGCTCGACGGGATGTTGGCGATCACCATCGCCACCGGGGTCAGGACTCCGGCCAGCAGGACGCGCAACACGAGGTCCCACCCGCGCCGCGGCCTGCCGTCCGCAGCAGGCCGCCCCGTCAGGCGCACGACCAGGTAGGTCATGGCCGCCATCGAGACCGACGCGAACAGCAGCATGCTGGTCATCGGCACCGACGCCATCGCCGGATGGTTGACGATGTGGTTGTCGTCGTTCCAGGTCCACCACTTCAGCTGCGGACCGACGTGGTCGAAGATCTCGTAGAAGACCTGACAGGCGAGCGCCACGGCCACCGAACCTGCCAGTGCGCCGCGCCACCGGAAGATCCCGAGCGCCCGCACGAGTTCGTAGGCCAGCTGGCTGATCATCGGATAGAACGCCACGATGTAAAGCGGCAGCCGATCCGCCATGAACTGCACGGAGAACCGGTTATGGGCGAAGATGAACCCGTACAGCTCGTCAAGGCCGAACCATTCCGGGAAGTACAGGGGTGGTTCGATCACGAAGAGGTAGACCAGCGAAGCGCACCACAACGCCAGATTCACCGGATCGCCGTTGCGGTAACGGCGAACAGCGTGCACCAGTGCGAAAACGGCGCCACCGATGACGAGCAATTCGAGCAGCGGCATCGTCCAGTTCGTGAGATCCCAGGGAAACCGCAGCGAAGCCACCGTGGACACGTCGGCGCAGTCGAAACCGAGCACGCGCGTGGACTCCGCCGCGTGCGGTCCACACATGGTGTCGGTCATACCTGCGTCCCGGTCCGCGCCGCCGTACGCGCGGTGTCGGCCGACGAGTAGTCGGTGGCCGGTGGTTCGGCCTGGGGATCGAATCCGTAGGGAACCCGCTCGCGGCCCAGCGCCGCACGGATGCGATAGCGCACGAGCCCGGCGAGCACCCGCGGACTCGTCATCATCTGGCCCAGCGACTCGTCGAGGTTGAACACCTTGGAGAAGTGTTCGTCGACGACGGCGTCCTCGCGGGCGGCGCCGACGATGAGACTGAACGCGGGACCCGAGACGGCCGCGAGAATCCGGCGTTTCCACTCGGGCAGCTGCTCGGTACCCACAGCGCACTCGTAACCCTGGTCCCGCGCCATCGCGAGCCGCCACGGCACGCCGAGCAGTTTGCGCTGCTCGGCCAGGAATCCGGCACAGAACCTCCGGTCGACGCTCCCGGCGCGGGAGAGGTGTTCTCGCAGCAGAAGCGCCGAACTCGCCGCGGAGCTGATGCCCTGCGCGTAGAACGGGTTGAACGCGCAGATCGAATCACCGACGAACACCAGCCCCTTCGGAGGCGTCGACCAACGGTCGTACCGCCGCCACTTGTTGCCGGTCGACCGGGTCAGATGCACCTGTGAGGTCGGGGTGCACCGATCCATGGCTGAGGCGAACAGCGGTGTCCGCACCCGACGGGCCGACTCGAGGAACGCCTCGGTACTGCGGGGCATCGGATGCCCCCAGGAACCCATGCAGGCGATGACGCGGTTGTCCTCGACCGGGAAGAAGTTCACCAGGAAGTCGTGCTCGGCGGGATGCTGCCCCTTGTCGGGGGTCGGCATGATCACGAGGTGTTGCCACCACCAGGAGGAGGGGCGCTGCTCCGCCGAGGGCAGGTCGTACCAGCGTGAGGTGTAGGTGACCTTGGCATCGAGCGTCTGCACCGGCGGTGCCGGCCATCCTGCGGCCACCAGCCAGTCGCCGACCGAGGAACCACGCCCCATCGCGTCCACGACGAAGTCCGCGTCGATGCGCTCATCGCCTGCGGACGTGGAGATCTGCACGCCGGTGACCGCGCCGTCGTGCACCGAGAGCCCGTGGACGGCGACACCTTCGCGCAGTTCCACATTGGACAAGCTACGGATCTTGTCGCGCAGCACCCGTTCGATGAGGATGCGCGAACTGTAGATCATCGTCATCGCACTGCTCTTGCGTGCCGACCATCCCTCGCCGTCGAGGTAGGCCGCATCCATGGAGGGCATCAGGTGAAGCCCGCCCGCGGCGATGAGTTCGTCCTCGAAGCCGGGGAACAGCTCCCCGATCGCCCGCCTGCCCGAGTTCAACAGGAAGTGCGGGTGCTTGCTCTGCGGCACTCCGCGCCGATGTTGAGCGTCGGCGGGCAGTTCGTCGCGTTCCAGCACCACCACGTGGTCGAAGTGCGGAGCGAGCGCCCCTGCGCTGCACAGACCGCCGACACTACCCCCGAGGACCACCGCCACACTGCCGAGCACCATCGGACCGACCTCCGTGTTGATCATACAGATTTTCAGAAACTGTATGATTGAAGTCGGGTCGCGTCAATGCGGGATCCCGTCGACCCCTCCGGCGACGTGCCGAACCGCGGGCCTCCGCCGGGAGCCAGAGCGTGGCGCCGACACCGGGAGCCGCCGGCACCGGAAGCCAGGGCGTGGCGCGAACATCAGTGGCCGTAGCCCCGCCTCGCCGCTCTCAGCGGCACCCACACGCAATGCGGGGCGGCCCGCCGTCACCACGGCAGACCGCCCCGCACGGCTTGTTCCTGTCGAATCCCTCAGGAGTGTGTGTTGCGGCGCAGCGCCACGAACGTTGCGGCACCACCACAGAGAAGCGCACCGCCGCCGATGGCGAGCCAGCCCCACAGCGGCATTCCGACCTCGTCCTCGGTGGCCGCCTGCCGCACCGCCTGCTCACGCTCGTCGCCTTCGTCCGAACCGCCGGTGACGAGGCCCTGCGGGTAACCGTCGGTGCTCACGTACTCCGGGCCCGCCACCTTCTCGCCGCCCTTGCTGACGAACAGCCGAATCGGCAACTCGGTGTACTCGTCGGTGCTCGAACCGACGTGGACCGTGATGTAGTACCACCCGGGAACGCTCGCTTGCTTGCCTTCCTCCCGGTTGTTGTAGAGCACCCGCGAGGTGGCGATCGGGTCGCCGGAATCCGCCTCGTTGTAGAGGTTGAAATCCTCGTTCCAGTTGCGTGATCCCTGCTGGCGGACGGGGTCGTAGATGTCGTAGGTCACCTCGGCCCAGTCCTTGGGATCGTTCCGCGCATGGGTCTGCACCGCGAGCGATTCGCCCCAGTCGAGCTTGACCTTGTAGGTGGCCATCTCGTTGACCAGCAGCGTGTCGGCATAGATTCCACTGCCGTCCAGTTCGACGGCGTCGTTGAAGCTGCCGCCGCCGGTGACCGCCTGCTCCGCTCCGCCGGGGTTGCCGAACGGCACCTCCGCGGTGTTCTCTGCCGGGCCGGTCGAACCGGAGACCGGCGGCTCGAGGGTCACCAGCAGTTCGGTCTGCCACGTCCAGTACTTCGCCTCGCTCGGACCGTCCCGTTCGACGGAAAGGTAGTACTCCTCATCGGCGTTGCAGTCCGAGTCTTCACGAGTGTCCACACTGAACGCGGATGTGGCGTGCGCGGCCGAGGACTTACGCAACGCAGAAGCGATGTGCACATCCTCATCCTGCTCCTCACACACCTTGCCCTGCGGGTCGACGAGCTGTGTGGTCACCTCGACCCAGCCACCTTCTTCGTCCCGCGGCAGCACCGCCGTCGCGGCGAAGTGCACCGTGAAGTCCTTGGGAATGCGGACCTTGTAGTACTTGGTCTGGCCCGAGTCGATCGTGTCCACGTACTGGCCGGCCTCGATGGTCGGCGCGGAGGGGAACTCCTCGGTGCCGGTGATGGCAGTGCCCTTCACCTCGTAGCTGCGCTGAGCGCGCTCGACGACGCGCGGCAACTGCTCGTCCAGCGACTTGGCGTCCGGCGCGTCGGTGTAACTGCCACCGGTCGACTCCGCGATGCAGGACAGCTGCTCGCGAGCCTCGTCGTCGATCTGGAAGCCGACCGTGTGCACGGCGAGGTCGACGCCGCTCTCGGCGAGTTCCTTCGACACCTCACACGGATCCGGCGGTGCACACGTGTCGATTCCGTCCGAGATCAGCACGATCGCGCGTGGCCCCTCGTCGGGAAGCTCATCGGCCGCCTCCCGCAGGGAGTCGCCGATCGGTGTCTCGCCCGCCGGCTGGAGCCCGTCGACCTTCGACTTGAGATCCTCCGCATCGACGGGACCGACCGGCACCTCGGTGCTGATGGCGTCGCAATCCGGTTTGCCGGAGCCACTTCCCGCGCCGCGCGATCCGTAGACCTGCAAGCCCATCTGCGTGTCCGGCTCCACGCCGTCGACGAGCGTGTTCAGCGCCCCCTTCGCGGCATCCATCTTCGTCCTGCCATCGCCCAGCGCGTCGGCCATCGATCCCGAAGCATCCACCGTGACCATGACCGGCGCCGGCTTTTCGACCTGTTCCTGGGCTGTCGCCACAGACCCGAACGAGGTCGCTCCGGCCAGCAGTCCCCCTGTGGCGACCACCGCCCAGAATCGGCGCCATGACCAGCTCATCAGACCCCCACTGTTCGCAGCTTTCCTATCGCAATACGTCACTGTGATGCCGCGGAAGCCTGTGCGGTTCCATGACGCCGTCGCTTGATCGCCGCCACGGCAGCCCGGCTGTGATGACGAAACCGGCGGCACTGTGTCCCGCTGCTCGCCGGCGGCCTGATCGCGTGAACCGGAAAGGCCGTTGCGGCAGGGACCCCGCCGGGATCCGTTGCTACCGCGGGACGACCGCTACGAGCAGCCGTACGGCAGGGAGAGCGACGCAGGCCCGGAGGACTCGGCATTCTGCGGTAATCGCTCGATCCGGCACAGCACGCTCACCCACCGCCGAAGACAGTCCATACCGGAGCATCGGCGAGGACCTACCGAAGCGGCCCGGATTCGTGACCGCACTCGGCGTGGACGTCGAGGTCAACCGTCACTATCCGGTTGCGTCCAATGTGGCCAGTTAACCTCGTCGAACACGGACGACATTCTCCCGCTTTGAACCCCGTCGCATCCGCCCGGCGCCGACCTTCGTCGGCGGCACTACGCGGGAGTGTCGGTGTCACACTGGCGGGCACTGTCCTGCAACGCGCGGAGCGCCGCCTGGAAGGCGGGCCGGTTCGTGGTGCTGTTGCGCCACAATGCGAACACTCGTCGTCGAGGTGCCGGTCTCAACGGCACGAACCGGACGCCGGCCGGTGTCCGGCCGCGGCCGAGCCGAGGGATGATCGCGACCGTGCTTCCGGCCGCGACGACCGCGAGCTGGGTGGAGTGCTCCGAGGCGGTGTGCTTGACCCGGGGCTCGATTCCGTTGCGCCGCAGGGTGTTCTCCAGCCAGCCGTGGCAGATCTCGTCGTCGGGCCAGCTCACCCAGTCCTCGTCGCGCAGCTCGTCCAGGGTGACGACGTCTCGCCCGGCGAAGTGGTGTTGCACCGGCAGTGCCACATCGAGCACGTCCTCCAGTAGCGAGACGCGCGAGATTCCCTCGGGCACCGGGAGTGGCTCCTCCGGCCAGTCCTGCACGACCGCGATGTCGACGGCGCCGTGGCGCAGCTCTGCGATCGCCTCGGTGGGTTCCAGTTCCGCGAGCCGCACCGTCAGGCTCGGGTGCCGCTGCCGCAGTGTGTGCAGCATCGGCGGCAGCAGGCCGCGGGCGGCCGTGGCGAAGGCGGCCACGGAGAGCGATCCGGCCACCGCGCCGCGATGGTCGGCGAGGTCGGTTTCGATGAGCTCGACCTGCTGCAGCAGCCTCGCGGCGTGCTCGGCGAGCAGGCCGCCGACGTCGGTGAGCTGGATGCCGCGCCCCTGCCGTTCCAGCAGCTGCTGGCCGACCTCACGTTCCAGCCTGGACAGTTGCTGGGACACCGCCGAGGTGGTCACGTGCAACGCCTCGGCGGCGCCGCGCACCGACCCCGTAGTGGAGACCGCATGAAGCGTCCGGAGGCGTTCCAGGTTCAACACATTAGTGATTCTACGCGATCATCCCAAGAATGTTTCGATTGTCTTATCTGCACCGCGGCGGCAGTGTTGGCTCCGTACCCCGCCGACACGCAGAAGGAGACGTTATGAAAGCCGATCGCCACCACCTCGTCCTCGGCGGTGACCTTCCGGTCCACCGGCTGGGTTTCGGCGCCATGCGACTGCCCACCGGCGACCCGGCCGCGGCGCACGCGCTGGCGCGCCGCGCGGTTGAGCTCGGCATTACGTTCATCGACACGGCCGACGCCTACGCGCTGGGCCGCAACGAGGAGCTGCTGGCCGAAGCCCTGCACCCTTATCCCGACGACGTCGTGATCGCCACCAAGGCCGGGCAGTGTCACCCCGGTGACGAGTGGATCCCGCTCGGGCGTCCGGAATACCTGCGCCAGCAGGCCGAGCTGAGCCTGCGACGGCTGCGGGTGGAGCGCATCGACCTGTTGCAGCTGCACCGGATCGACCCCACTGTCGCGCTGGCGGACCAGATCGGCTCGCTCCGGCAGCTGCAGGACGAGGGGAAGGTGCGGCACGTCGGACTGTCGGAGGTCACCGTCCAACAGATCGTGGAGGCAGGGCGGATCACGCCGATCGCGAGCGTGCAGAACCGGTACAACCTGCGCGACCGGCGCTCGGAGGGCGTGCTGGCGCACTGTGAGCAGCATGGCATCGCGTTCCTGCCCTGGCTGCCGATCGCGCCGAGTGTGCGCTCGGACTCGCCGGTGACCGAGGTGGCCGGCCGGCTCGGCTCCACGCCGGCTCGGGTCGTGCTGGCGTGGCTACTGCGCCGGTCCCGGGTCATACTTCCCATCCCGGGTACGTCCTCTCGGGACCACCTCGAGGAGAACGTTGGAGCGGTCGATCTCGAGCTGCCCGACGAGGACTTCAACCGCCTCGATCGACTCGGCCGCCCGACCTCGGAACACGAGATGTCGCTCGCTTAGGCACCGAATCAGGTGCTGGTCGATGCACCACCGCTGACTACCAGGCTGCACAACGAATCAACCCGAGGCTGGTCCGCGCACAACGCACCCACGCGAGGTCAGCAGGAGCACGCACTGTGGGGGGGGGTCGGCCTCAGACCCGATCGGCGAAACAGAAAAGGCTCGCGCTCTCCGCGAGCACGAGCCTTCCATCTGTGGAGCTGAGGGGAATCGAACCCCTGACCTTCTCGATGCGAACGAGACGCGCTACCAACTGCGCTACAGCCCCTGAAGTTGTTGCCCTCTTTGATGAGTGCTCGATGAGCATAGCAAGGTCGCCATGCCCATCGAGCGAGGGGGCCCCTATTCGCCGACGGCCCGCCGATAGGGCAGTTCGCCCGGGTCGCCGAGCTCGTGGAAAGCGGGGTCCTCGTCGTCGATGTCGACGACGACGGCATTCCGTGGCGGCCGCGGCGCGCGGCGCCGTTCGACATTGACGAGTTCGGGGCCTTGGCGTGGCTGTTCGGGGCGTTCGGCAGGACGACCACGGCGAGGCTCGGCAGTGTCGCGGGTGTCACGGTCGCGGGTGTCGCGGCCACCGTCGTCCTCGTCGCCCCACGCCTCGTCGTCCCATTCGGGTTCGGCGGCACGCCGCCGGGGACCGCCGGAGTAGCGGGCCATCCGGCGTTCGCGGATCTCCTCCTCGATACGCACCTGACGGCGCAGGTATGCGAGGTAGCCGACGAGGGCGACGTCGATCGCCCCGTGCAGCCACCACAGCATCGGCAGCACTGCAGCGGCGACGATCGCGCTCACGACGGCCGCGATCAACAGCATCAGCACGACCCGCTGGCGGTACGCGTACTTGGCGCGCGCGTCCATCTCGGCGGCCTCGGGGTCGAACCCGCCGCGACCGGGGCGGTAGCGCCTCGCGCCGGGTTCGCCGGGCCTGCGGTCGCCGGGTTCGTCGAGATCGGCCTCGCCCGCGTCGGCGCGGCGGCCGTACCTGCGCTCCCGGCTGTCCACCGGTTCGTCGTCAGCCTCGTCGCGTTCGTCGTAGTCGTCGATGCCGGCGGCAGAGTCGTCTTCGGTGTCGTGGTCCGTGTCGCCGTCGGCGTAGTCGACGGAGTCGTCGAACTCGTCGTCCTCACGGCCGCCACGGGTGCCGGCGTTCCGGGTCATGGCGAACTCCCTTCGCCCGTTGTTGCGCGTACCGCTCCGCACGATCCGGCCGGCCAGCGCCGCATCGCTGGTCTGTGCGACCTCCTGACGCTTCCGCGCCACCATGGGAACGAGAACGACAAGCCACGCAGCGGCGAGCCCGATAATGATCAACGAGCTTGGCATCTCCCGTCACCTCCCGACCTGTCGGTCGTTCGCGTTGCCGCGCAGCCCTCGGGCCGCCCCACTCCCCTTGTCCGCAGAGCGCTTTGTCTCCACGCTGACAAATCACCACGTTAGTCACACGAGTAACAGAAGACCCGGAGACGCGCCGGGGTCATCTTTGATTCCTGTCACTGGATCAGGTAGCTGTAGCGCGGTTGATTAACTCGAATGGACGTGTGCCGCGCGGTCCGCGGCTACGAGCCGTTCCACCAGGCCATCGCCCGTTTCCTCAGCCGTGATGGCGTAGACGATGTGATCGCGCCATTCACCCTTCACGTTGAGATAACGCTCGAACAGGCCTTCCCGGCGGAAACCCACCTTGCTGAGCACCCGAACGCTCGCCGCATTCTCGGGACGCACCGTGGCCTCCAGCCGGTGTAGCCGCGCCGGACCGAACGCGTGGTCCGTCACCATCGCCACCGCCGCCGTCGCGATGCCCCTTCCCGCCAGGTCGGACGTGACCCAGTAGCCGACCCACGCCGACCGCAACGCCGCCCGAACGATGTTGCCGACCGTGATCTGACCTGCGAACTCACCGTCCACGACGATCGCGAGCGGCAGACACTGGCCGCGGCGGGCGAGCGCACGCAACGACGTGCACTGCGGCGGCCACGCCCATCCCGAGTTGCGTTCCTCCCACGACCCGGCCGCGGTCGGCTCCCAGCGTTCGAGATAGTCGCGATCGCGCAGCCGCAGCCGGCTCCACGCGCTCGCATCGCGCCAGCGCACGGGCCGGAGCCGCACCTCGGCCCCGTCGACGACCAGCGGGACCGGGCGGGCTGGCCAACCGGGGTGCTGCGATTCGCCGAGCGGCTCCCGCTCCGACATCGCCCGCGGCGCTCCCGGTTCAGGCCCGCTGGGCCAGGAAGGTCACCTTGACCTGCTCGCCCGCAGGCAGTTCGGTGAGCTCCTCCTCGACGTTGATCAGGCAGTTCGCCTCGGCGAGCGAGGCGAGCAGATGCGCACCGGACGTGCCGAGCGGCTGCACCAGGTACTCGCCGTTGGTCTCGTCGCGCAGCAGCTGACCACGCAGGAACCCCTTGCGGCCCGCCGTCGAGGCGACCGGCGAAAGCAGCCGCGCGTCGACGGCCCTACGGTGTGGATTCTTGGTGCCGCGGGCCGCGCGGATCAGCGGACGGATCATGACCTCGAAGACGACGAGCGCGCTCATCGGATTGGCCGGCAGCAGGAACGTCGGCACCGAGTCGGGGCCGAGCTTGCCGAACCCTTGCACCGAACCGGGGTGCATGGCGATGCGGCGCACGTCCAGGTCGCCGAGATCGGACAGGGCCGCGTACACCTCGTTGCCCGTCGTGCCGCCCGCCCCGCCGGCGACGACGACCACCTCGGACATCAGCAGCCTGCCCTCGACCGTCTCGCGCAACCGCTTCGGGTCCAGCGGCACGATGCCGACCCGGCTGACCTCCGCACCCGCATCGCGCGCGGCGGCCGCCAGTGCGTAGGAGTTGACGTCGTAGACCTGCCCCACCGACGGGGTGCGGTCGACGTCAACGAGCTCGTCGCCCACCGAGATGATCGACACCCGCGGCCGAGGGTAGACCAGTACCTTCGACCTGCCCACCGCGGCGAGCAGGCCCACCTGGGCCGAGCCGATCGTGTCGCCCGCACGCACCGCGACGTCACCGATCTGCACATCCTCGCCCGTCCGGCGGACGTATCCAGCCGACGGCACCGCCCGTTGCACGGTGACGTTCGCCTGGTGGCCGTCGGTGAACGCCGTCGGCACCACCGCGTCCGCGAGGGTCGGCAACGGCGCGCCCGTGGCGACCCGCACCGCCTGGCCGGGCTGCAGCCGCCGCGGCTGCCGCGACCCGGCCTGGATCTCACCGACCACCGGCAGCTGCACCGGCTCCTCACCCGCGGTGCGCACGTCGACACTGCGCACCGCGTAACCGTCCACCGCCGCCTGGTCGAAACCGGGCAGCGCCTGTTCGGCGACGACCTCCTCGGCACACGGCAGTCCCTGCGATTCGGAGATCGCAACCCGCACCGGATTCGGACGTACTGCCGCCGAGAGGGCACGGTTCAGCTGCTCGGCGACCGGCCGGAAGTCCTCGGCGGGCAGATCCGGAACGGCGGTCACCGTGGTGGTCGGCTCGAGTTCGCTCATCAGTCGACGTTCTCGATTCGCTGTTTCAGCCAGTCACGCAGCGCAGGGCCGTAGTCGTCGTCGGCCAGCGCGAAGTCCACGGCCGCACGCAGGAACCCGCCCGGGTTGCCGAGGTCGTGCCGGTGGCCGCGGTGCACGACGACGTGCACCGGATGTCCCTGCTCGATCAGCAGCGCCACCGCGTCGGTGAGCTGCAGCTCTCCGCCACTGCCGGGGCCGATCCGCTCCAGTGCGTCGAAGATCGCACGGTCCAACAGGTACCGGCCCGCCGCGGCGTAGGTCGACGGCGCATCCTCCGGCGCCGGCTTCTCGACCATCCCGTGCACCCGTTTGACGTCGCCGTCGTCGGTGTCGCTGACGTCGAACACGCCGTACGGCGAGATCTCGGCCTTCGGGATGTCGAACGCGCACAGCACGCTGCCGCCGTGCCGCCCGCGCACCTCGGCCATCTTCGTCAGCACGCCCGAGGGCAGCACGAGGTCGTCCGGCAGGAGGACGGCCACCGCATCGTCGTCGTCGGTCAGCGCAGGCCCGGCCTGTGCCACGGCGTGCCCGAGGCCGAGCGCCTCCTGCTGGATCGCCACGTCGACGTCGATCAGCCCCGGGGCCCTGCGCACCTTCTCCAGCAGTGCTTTCTTGCCCTTCTTCTCGAGTGCGTCCTCGAGGTCGGGGCGGGACTGGAAATAGTCGACGACCGCCTGCTTGTCGGGCGACGTCACCACGACCATGCGCCGCGCCCCGGCTTCGGCCGCCTCTTCCGCAACCAGCTCGATACCCGGCGTGTCCACCACGGGCAGCAGTTCCTTCGGGACGGCCTTGGTCGCCGGAAGGAATCTGGTCCCGAGGCCCGCCGCGGGGACGATGGCCGTGCGGAAGGTGTTCGTAGTATTGGGACCGGTCATAGGCGTGAAGCCTAGCCTGAACGTGCGATTCAAGCCGACAATGACAGGCTGGCGGCGACAGTCGGCGACCGATGAAATGCGCACAAGACCCCATTCGCGGCGCATTCACCGGCGCGTCGCCGACTCGATGTCGCCACCGACACAGGGTCCGCCCCCGGAAAGGAAGGCCGTGAACACGCCCCAGCATCCGACCGGAGGTCCGGACAAGCGGGAATGGCGTCGCAAGATCGGCGCGGCCCGTTCCGCCGTGTCGGCCCAGCAGCAGGTCGCCGAGGCCGGCGCGCTCGCGGCGGCGATTCCCGGCCTGCTCGACGGACTGCGGTCGCCGACCGTGTGCGGCTACGTCCCGTTCGGGTCCGAACCCGGCTCGATCGGCCTGCTCGACGTGCTCCGCGACGCCGGTGCCCGCGTGCTGCTGCCGATCGTTCCCGACGAGCCCGGTCCGCTGGAGTGGGCCGAGTACACGGGCACGGCGAGCCTGGTCCCGGGGCGGTATCGAGGCATCCTCGAACCGGGCGGACCGCGACTGGGCGCGGCGGCGATCGAGGATGCGGCCCTGGTGCTCGTGCCCGCGCTGGCCGTCGACCGGCAGGGAGCGCGGCTCGGCAAGGGCGCAGGGTTCTACGACCGATCATTGGTGTTCACCGGTCCCGACGTCCGGCTGGTGGCGGTCGTGCGCGACGACGAGCTGGTCGACCGGTTACCCGCCGAGTCGCACGACGTGCGGATGCACGCGGTGCTCACACCCGGAAACGGCCTGGTCACACTGCCGGCGGCGTAGTTCGGCCGACCTTCCCCGCAGGCGGCACGCCCGAGTCGGTGATCGCGGTGTGACCTGGGCCTGATTGCCATGCCGGAATGCGGTAGAGCACAATCTCGTTAGCACTCTTAGGAGTCGAGTGCCAACGCCTGAAGGAGCACCTGTGCCGACCTATCAATACGCCTGCAAGCAGTGCGACCACCAGTTCGAGGTGGTCCAGTCGTTCTCCGACGACAGCCTCACCGAATGCCCGGAGTGCCAGGGCATGCTGCGCAAGCTGTACGGGGCCGTCGGCGTGATCTTCAAGGGCAGCGGCTTCTACCGCAACGATTCGCGATCCGGTAACAGCAGCTCGAACAGCTCGCAGGCGCCCGCGAAGTCGTCGGCCGAGTCCGGCTCGACGAGCTCCGACTCGGGCTCGACCTCCGACTCGAGTTCGTCCTCCTCGTCCTCCTCGTCCACCGACTCCTCCTCGTCGACGTCCTCGAACAGCAGCTCGTCGACGAGCTCGTCGACGACCTCCGCGTCGACGTCTGCCGCCTCCTGAGCACGCGCGGGCGCACCCCGCGAACCGACTCCCCGCAGGCCTCGCACCTGCAGGCGGTTGCACCCCAGAGCCCCCGGGCATGCGTCACCCGCGCCCGGGGGCTTGTTCATGCCCGGCGCCGGCCCGGCGGATTCCGCTGTGAAGTTGTCCACAAGGACCCGGTTATCCACAGGCCGGCAGCCGAGCTCTTCCGCGCCGCCTCGATGCCTCCCTAACGTCGATCGAACCGAGGCCGGCCTCGTCCGGCCCGATCCGACGAGGAGGCATCCGTGGCCGTTCCCTTCGCGCGCCGAACCGCGCAACTGACGACAGCGCTGCGTGCGCGGCCCGTGCCGGTGCTGCGGCGGGTTCTGGCAGTCGCGCTCCTCCTGCTGGCGGTACTGATCGCCGCCAGCCCCGCCACGGCGGGTGACGACGAGACCCAGACCCGGCCAACCCTCGTTTTCGCCCGCGACGTCCCGCTCGGCAGCACGCTGCGAGCCGGCGACGTCCGTGTCTCCGCCCTTCCGGTCGACCTTCGACCCTCCGGTGCGCTGCGAAAACCGGACGAAATCATCGGCCAGCACCTGGTGGGCGTCGCTCGGGAGGGTGAACCTGTCACGGATGCACGGCTGCTGGATCGCGCTCCCACACCGGCGGGCACCGTGACCGTTCCGGTCAGACTGGACGATCCGGACGTTGCTCCGCTGCTGCACTCCGGGTCTCATGTGGACATAGTGGTACCCGGAACCGGCACCGCGGACAGACCTGCGAAACAGGTCCTGGCCAGCGAGGTTCCCGTGTTGTCGGTGCTCATGCCAGGCTCCCCGGACCGTGCCGCACCGGGCTCATCGGACGAGGGACCTCTCGTGCTCGTGGCAGCCCGGCCGGAGCCCGCGACCCGACTTGCCGCCGTCGCCGCAGATCAGCCCGTCACGGTTACGCTCCGCTAGTCAAAGGACGTCCAATGTGGAAGGGAGCAGGACGTGCTGAAGGGCTTCAAGGAATTCCTGATGCGCGGCAACATCGTCGAACTCGCCGTCGCAGTCGTGATCGGCACGGCGTTCACCGCGATCGTCACTGCGTTCACGGAAAGTCTGATCCAGCCGCTGATCAACGCGATGGGCGGCAGCGAGGGCGCCCAGGGGCTCGGGATACGGATCCTCGAGGAGAACCCCAGCACATTCCTCGACTTCGGAACCGTGATCAACGCGGCGATCAACTTCGTCATCGTGGCCGCCGTCGTCTACTTCCTCGTCGTCGTTCCGTTCCAGAAGCTGCAGGAACGCCGCAAGCGCGGACAGGAGGCCGAGGAGGTGGCGCCGACCGACACGGAGCTGCTCGCCGAGATCCGCGATCTGCTCAGGGACCGGCAGGGCGACCCGCGCAGCTGACCGGCGACGGCCCTGCCGGTCGCGACGTCACCGGTCGTGATGCGGCGGGCGGTTCTGCAGGTACCAGTCCTCGGACGTGGCGGAACGCGCGGCGGGGTCCCGCTCGTCCGAGGTCGTCTCCGGCAGCACCTCACCGAACACCTCGGCGATTCGCCGCCGCGCAGCCGGCGCGCGACGGGGCGTCTCCGAGCGTTCCGCCGCTTCCGGATCCGCCGCTTCCGGGTCCGCTGCTTCCGCCGGCGTGTCCGGCGACGTCGGCGCATCCGACGACGCGGTGCCCTCGAATGCGGCCGACCCGGATGCAGCCGGCTCGGATGCGGCCGGCTCGGATGCGGCGGGCTCGAATGCGGCGGACTCGGGTGTCGACGGGCCGGTCACGGTCGTGGGCTCTCGCAGCTCAGTCGCCGGTGAGGCCGGACAGCTCGCCGATCACGTACGGCAGCAACGTCGACAGCGTCGCCATGCCGTCCCGCACCGCGGGCCGTGACCCGGCGAGGTTGACCACGAGCGTGCTGCCCGACAGGCCCACGAGCCCACGCGACACTCCCGCGTCGACGGCACCCGCCGCCAGCCCGGACGAACGCAACGCCTCGGCGATGCCCGGCACCGGACGGTCCAGCACTCCCGACGTCGCGTCGGGCGTCACGTCCCGGGGCGCCACGCCGGTCCCCCCGACCGTGAGCACCAGGTCGACGCCGCCGATCACCGCGGTGTTGAGCGCGTTGCGGATCTCGACGATGTCGGCGCGGACGACCACGGACCCGTCGACGATGAAGCCCGCTTCCTCGAGCAGTTCCGTGACGAGCGGGCCGATCGCATCGTCGGTCTCCCCTTGGGCGGTGCGGTCGTCGACCACGACCACCAGCGCGCGGCCGAGCCGCTGTGCACTCCGTTCCATGATCCCTACCGTAGTGGTCCGTCCGCCGGATGCGCGTGAGCCGCGCGCGGCGGTCGCAGGCCGCGGCGCATGGCGCCGCGGCCTGCGGCTGTTGGTCTCGGCCGCCCGTGGCGGCCGAGCGTCTGGGAGGTCAGTTCGCTCGCACCGGCTGACCGCCGAGGGTCACCTCGACCGTCCGCCCACCTTCGAGGGTGAGCGTGACCTTCTGGCCGGGTGCGCGGGTGCGAATCGCCGCCACGAGCGTGTCGGAGTCCTCGACGCGACGGTCGCCGATCTTGACCACGACGTCGCCACCCTTCAGCCCAGCCTTCTCCGCCGGGCTGTCCGACTCGACCTCGGCGATCGCGGCACCACCCTGCCTGCCGTCCCGCACCATCGCCCCGATGAACGTCTGCGTGGCGTGGCCGTCCTGCATGATGTCGTCCGCAGTACGCCGGGCCTGGTCGATCGGGATGGAGAACCCGATGCCGACGTTGCCGCTCTCCTGCGAGGTACCCGTGGACGGGCTGTAGATCGCCGAGTTGATCCCGATGATCCGGCCGTTCATGTCGACGAGTGGCCCGCCCGAGTTGCCCGGGTTGATGGCGGCGTCGGTCTGGATGGCGTCCATGACCGTCGTCTGGTCGCCCTGGCCTCCCGCCGACACCGGCCGGTGCAGCGAGCTGACGATGCCCGAGGTCACAGTGCCGGCGAGCTCATAGGGCGAACCGATCGCGACCACCTGCTGCCCCACGCGCAGGTCGTCGGAGCGGCCCAACTCGACGGCCGGCAGATTGCTCACGTCCTCGGCCTTGACGACGGCGATGTCCGTCGTCGGGTCGCGGCCCACCACGGTCGCCGACGTCGTCTGCCCGTCGTTGAAGACCACCTGGATCCGGCCGCCGTCGGCGGCACCGGCGATCACGTGGTTGTTGGTCAGCACGTAGCCGTCGTCGCTGATGATGAAGCCGGAGCCCTCGCCCGCGCCCTGCGAACTCACGGTTTTGAGCTGCACCACGCTGGGGCTGACCTTCTGCGCCACCGCCGAGACCGAACCCTTGGGTGCGTTGCCGGTCTGTTCGGCGGGCCGTTGCTGGTCGAGCGAACTGACCGACGATCCCGACGACCCGTCGGCCGCGAGGTAGCCGCCGAGCGTGCCGGCACCGCCGCCCACCAGCAGCGCGAGCACGGCCACCCCGATGACGAGCTTGGTCGTACCGCTCCGCCGGGGTTTCTCCGGACCCGCCGGTACCGGTGCCATCCCCGGAACGCCGTGCCCCTGCGCTCCGGTGGGGTCACCCGCGTTCGGCCCGCCGGGGTACGCCTGACCAGCCGGTGGGGCGTACGGGTTGCCGTACGCGCTCTGCTGCCCGGCCTGTTGTTCCTGCGCCGCCTGCGGGTACTGCGAACCACCGGCATACCCCGCCGCGGGGGCCGCCTGCTCGCCCTGTGCGTACCGGATGTCCTGCGCATGCGCCTGCCCGGACTGCTGCGGCTGCTGCGGGGGCCGAGCGGGATCGGCCTGCCCAGCCCCCTCCGCCGACCACGGACTGGGCGTCGCGCCCGCCGCACCGTGGGACTGCTCGGGCCCGCCCTGCGCGGGGAATCCGGACGAAGGAGTCGCCGTGTTGTCCGAGTCGGTGTTGTCCGAGAAGGTGGGGTCGTTCTCGCTCATGCCCCCCATCATGGGTCATGGTCCTGAGAGATCGCTGAAATCCGGCTGTGGGCCGCCCGTGGGTTCGCGGGACTGCGACTCAGCCCGCCGCCCCCGTGCCGTGGTCGACGTCGCCGACCGCGCGCAGGCGCCGGGCGATCTGTTCCGGGGTCGCGTCGTTGATCCACACCGCCATCCCGGACTCGGAACCGGCCAGGTACTTGAGCTTGTCGGCCGACCGCAGTACCGACAGCAGTTCGAGGTGCAGCCACGACAGGTTCCGGTCGGTACCCTGCGGCGCCTGGTACCAGCCGGCGACGTACGGCAACGGTTTGCCGTACAGCCCGTCGCACCGGCCGAGGACCTGCAGATAGACGCGGGCGAAGTCGTCCCGCTCCGCCTCTGTCAGCTCGGTCAGGTCGGCGACCTGCCGGTGCGGAACGACCTGCACCTGCACCGGCCACCGGGCGGCGGGCGGCACGAACGCGGTCCAGTGTTCCCCTTCGGCGACGACCCGCTCGCCCGAGGCGCGTTCGGCCGCGAGCACGTCACCGAGGACGTGCCGGCCGTACCGGTCCCGGTAGGCCTCGGCCGTCGCCAGCATGCGCTCCGTACGCGGGGTGACGAACGGGTAGCCGTAGATCTGCCCGTGCGGGTGCGACAGCGTCACCCCGATCTCCTCGCCGCGGTTCTCGAACGGGAAGACCTGCCGCACGCCGTCGAGCTCGGACAGTGCCGCCGTGCGGTCGGCCCACACGTCCACGACCGTTCGCACGCGCTCGGGGGCCAACCGGCCGAACGAGCCGGTGTGGTCGCTCGTGAAGCACACGACCTCGCACCGGCCTCTGCCTGGAGCGGAGGGAACGATGCCCGCCCCGTCCACGGTGCCCTCTCCCGGGTCGTCGACCCCCTGGGAGAACGACGGGAACCGGTTCTCGAACACGACGACGTCGTAGTCGCTCTCCGGAACCTCACTCGGTGTTCCCGGCGAGCTGGGGCACAGCGGACACAGGTCCGCCGGCGGCTTGTAGGTGCGGGTCTGCCGGTGCGCGGCCATCGCCACCCACTCATCCGTCAACGGGTCGCGGCGGATCTCCGAGGCCGCGGTCACCTCGGGGAGGTCGCGCGAGTCCACGGCCGTGCGCTCCGGAACGTCCGGCGTGTCGTCGAAGTAGACGATCTCCCGGCCGTCGGCGAGGCGGCGCGACGTCTTCCGCAGGACACTCATTCGCCTGCCTCCGGATTCGACGGGACGTCGGCGATGATCAGTTCGCCGACGTGTTCGGACAGGGTCGCCCGCGCATCGTCGGGCAGGTCGGCGTCGCTGACGACGACGCTCGCGTCGGCCAGGTCGGCGATGGTGGAGATGCCGACCGTGCCCCACTTCGTGTGGTCGGCGAGGACGACGAGCTTGCGCGCGGACTCCATCAGCGCACGGTCGGTCTCTCCCTCGGTGAGGTTCGGGGTGGTGAAGCCAGGACCGTCGGCCATGCCGTGCACGCCCAGGAACACCATGTCCAGGTGCAGGTTGCGGATGCTCTGCACCGCGACCGGACCGACCAGTGCGTCGGAGGGGGTCCGGACGCCCCCGGTGAGGATCACGGTGCGGCCGGGTTGCGGCGATTCGTGGAGCACGTCGGCGATCCGCACCGAGTTGGTCACCACGGTCAGGTCGGCGATGCCGGCGAGCGCGCGGGCGAACGTCCAGGTGGTCGTACCCGCGGACAGGCCGATCGCACTGCCGGGGTGGACGAGTTCGGCAGCGCGCGCGGCGATGGCCTCCTTGTGGTCCTGCTGCTGCACGGACTTGGCCTCGAAACCGGGCTCGTCGGTGCTGCGGTCGCCGATGGTCGTGGCTCCGCCGTACACCTTCTCCACGAGTCCCCGGCCCGCGAGTACGTCGAGGTCGCGGCGCACGGTCATGTCGGAGACACCGAGCCGTTGGACGAGGTCGCTCACGCGGACCGCGCCGCTGCGCCGTGCCTCTTCGAGGATGATCGCTTGTCGCTGCCGCGCCAGCACACCGTCTCCCGCCGTCCGGCGCCGGCCACCACCGACGCCCACAAACCGAACCTAACTGAACAAAATCCTACATCATTCAACAGCCAGCTGGATTGTGATCGTCGAAGGCCGACGTGACGAGGCGTGCGGCCGCAGTGGGCGCCCGGGCGGCTACTCGTCCCGGTCGGTGGCGACGCCCGGAAGGCGGATCGTCATGACCGTGCCGCCACCTTCGCGCGCCAGGGCGAACGCCCCACCACCGTGACGCTGCGCGGCCTGCAGGACGATCGCAAGCCCCAACCCCGAACCGGGCAGGGTGCGGGCCTCGGCCGAACGGTAAAAGCGGTCGAACACGCGCGGCAGGTCCCCTGGGGAGATCCCGGGGCCGCGGTCGGCCACCTCGACGACGGCGGTGCCGTCACCGAGCGGCCGCAGTCCCACGTGCACGGTCTCCCCCGCCGGGGAGAATTTGACCGCGTTGTCGAGCAGGTTCAGCACGGCACGCTCCAGCACGCCGGGGTCGCCGGTCAGTTCCCACGGCTGCAGCCGGACTTCGAACTCCGTGTCGCCCGCGCGCCTGCGCGCCCGGTCGAGCGCCCGCTCCACGACCTCAGCCAGGTCGACCCGCTCGATCATCTCCTGCGGTCCGCTGTCGCGCGCCAGCTCCACCAGGTCACCGATGAGCTGCGTCAACTCGTCGAGTTGCCCGCGAATGTCGGCTTCGATCTCGCTGCGCATCGTCTCGTCGAGCGGGGGCGCGCCGCTGCGGTCCGCCGAGAGCAGCAGTTCGAGGTTGGTGCGCAGCGACGTCAACGGCGTGCGCAGTTCGTGACCAGCGTCGGCTACGAGCCTGCTCTGCTGTGCCTGCGACTCGGCGACGGCGCCCAGCATCGTGTTGAAGCTCTGCGTCATGCGCGAGAGCTCGTCGTCCCCGGTGACGGGGATCGGCCGCAGGTCCATCGTGTCGGCGACCCGCTCGGTCGCGGAGGTCAACCGCTCCACCGGCCGCAACGCGGTCCGTGCGACGGCCGTGGCCGCGCCCGCCGCGACCACGACACCGATCCCGCCGAACAGCATGAGCACGAGTGCGAGGTCGCCGAGGGTTCGTTCCGTCTGCGCCAGCGACTGGCCCAGCACGAGCGCCTGGCCGTGACCGGAGGGCACGGCGACGACCCGGATCTCGCTCGCCTTGTCGGTGCGCAGCGACCACTCCGCACCCCCGCGGGCGACGGCCAGTTCGGGTTCGCCGGTCGGCGGTTTCGCCGCACCACGCGGCACGACGAGCGTGTCGTCGGCTTCGAGCAGGCCGATCTGGATGTCACCGCTGGCGAACAGAGCTGTGGGCAGGTTCTGGAACTGCGAAGCCACGGGCACGCTCTGGGCGGCCGCGTGCGCCCGCTGGGTCAGCGAACTGTCGAACTGGTCGTAGACGTTGTCCCGCACAGTCAGGTACGTCACCAGCGACACGAGCGCCACGGTGCCGCCGACGCACAGCGTGGCCAACAGCATGACGCGGGTGCGCAGCGAGATGCGCTTCGGCGTCCGGTCCGGTTCCGCACCGTCACCTGCGGCGCCGCCGGCCACCCCGATGGCGGGCTGGGCGGATCCGGTCACGGCGGGGTCTCCCTGAGCACGTATCCGACGCCGCGGACGGTGTGGATCAGCCGCGGTTCGCCGTCGGCCTCGGTCTTGCGGCGCAGGTAGCCCACGTACACCTCGAGCGCGTTACCCGACGTGGGGAAGTCGAAGCCCCAGACCTCCTCGAGGATGCGCGTGCGGGTCAGCACGTGCTTCGGGTAGGTCATGAACAGTTCGAGGAGCGTGAACTCGGTGCGGGTGAGGCTGATGTCCCGCTCTCCCCGTCGCACCTCGCGGGTGTCCGGGTCGAGGGTCAGGTCGGCGAACACCAGCGCAGCGGCGCCCTGCGGGTCGGCCTCGGCTGCGGCGCGCCGCAGCAGTGCCCGCAGCCTGGCGAGCAGCTCCTCCAGCGCGAACGGTTTCGGCAGGTAGTCGTCGGCGCCCGCGTCGAGCCCGGACACCCGGTCCGACACGGCGTCCCGCGCGGTGAGCACGAGAATGGGCAGGTCATCCCCGGTGCCGCGCAGACGGCGGGCGACCTCGAGCCCGTCCAGCTTGGGCATCATGACGTCGAGCACCATCGCGTCGGGCCGGTCGCTCGACACCTTCTCCAGCGCCTGAGCACCGTCGCCTGCCACGTCGACCTGGTAGCCGTTGAACTCGAGGGAACGCCGTAGCGACTCCCGCACGGCCCGGTCGTCGTCGACAACGAGTATGCGCATGAGATCCAGTGTGTCGCGCGTGCCTGAGACGCGGCTGAACACCCGCTCCCGCCCGGGTGTCGGCCCGATCACGTACCGGACCGGCACCCGGGTGGACCGGTCCTAGTCCACCAGGCCGCCGCGGTAGGCGAGCAGGGCCGCCTGCACGCGGTTGGCCGCGCCGATCTTCGACAGCACCGCGGACACGTATCCCTTGACGGTGGCTTCGGACAGGTGCAGTTTGCCGCCGATCTCGGCGTTGGACATGCCCTGGCCGATGAGGGACACGACCTCGCGTTCGCGTTCGGACAGCGACGCCAGCAGCCGCCGCGCCGGTGCCGCCGCGCGGGCCTCGTCCCGCTGGGCGTCCACCATCCGCGCCGCCACGCTGGGGTCGAGTACGGCACCGCCGCGCGCGAGGTCACGTACCGCACGCACCAGCACGCCGGGTTCGATGTCCTTCAGCAGGAAGCCGTTGGCGCCGAATCGCAGCGCCAGGCTCACGTACTCGTCGACGTCGAACGTCGTCAGCATCGCCATCCGGGGAGCCTCGGGCAGGCCCTGCATCGCGCGCAGCGCACGGATGCCGTCGTCGGGCTGGCGCATCTTGATGTCCAGCAGGGCGACCTGAGGTCGCAGCCGTCTGGCCGTCTCCACGGCCGATCTGCCGTCGGCCGCTTCGCCGACGACCTCGATGTCTGGTGCGGCGGAAAGCATCGCGCGCAGGCCTTGACGCACGAGCTCCTCGTCATCGGCCAACATGACTGTGATCAACGGTTGCCTCCCGGAGGGGGGACGGGATGGACAAGGTCTTCGCCGTCGGTGACAGGGGTGCTACCTGTCGGTAGTGGGCCCAGAGTAAGTGATCGTTTGCTTCCGTATGGTCCACTTACCAACATTCACCCGGGTACGGGTAGGCTGTGCCCGGGCCGCACGGCCTTGCCCTCGTAGCTCAGGGGATAGAGCACCGCTCTCCTAAAGCGGGTGTCGCAGGTTCGAATCCTGCCGGGGGCGCCCACCTGGACCAGCAGACACGAAGAATCGGCCCCTACCGACTGAAACGCGGTAGGGGCCGATTTGGTCCCCGTTGGCTTCTCTCAACTCGTCACGTCTGGACCACCCCGTTGGGCTGCATGTCGATGCCACCGCTCGGGACGCCCTCACACAGCGCCCTGATGGCGTCCTCCGCCTCGGACCGGGTGTCGAACGCCCCGCTGCCCGCGAGCACGCCGTGACCGTTGCGCAACCGGAACCGGTACTGCCCGGCGGAGTCCTGATACAGCTCGAACCAGCTGACCGACGCCTCGTCGCCCGCGACGCGCCCGGGCGACACTCCCGCAGCCCCGGCGCGTGGCTCGGATCGAGAACCCCGGGCCTTGGCGAAGAGCCTGCGCAGCACCGGTGCCCGGTCCGCCGTCCTCCGTTGCAGGGTCGCCGCGCCGAACGCGAGGGTGACGACGGTGTAGCCCGCGAGGAAGAGGATGTCCTGCGTGATCACGCCCGCGTCCGAACCGGAGTCGGCGACGTAGTCGATCGCCTCGACCGCGCCCGGCAGCGGAAGGACACCGGCCAGGGCGTCGAGCACCGGCGCCATCGTGTCCCTCGGCGCGAATAGCCCGCAGATGAGCACCTGCGGCAGCACAGCGCTCGGTGAGCCACCGAGCACGGTCTCTGGCCGGAACCGTGTCCCTCGACGCCAGCGAGTTCGACCTGGCTCCGGCACAGCGGACCGCGCTTCGGCAACGCGGTCCGCGACCAGTCACTCAGCGTCACCGCACAGCCGACGAGCGAACGAGGAGCGGGCCGACGGCCACCAGATCTTCCTGCAGTGCTATGTGGGCAACCGGGATCGGCACACCGGCCCCTGGTGACGGGTCGACACCCGGCCCCGACGGGCCGACCGAATACAGGAGGGCGCGATGCGGCACCTCCGTACACCCACACCACACCACACGACACCCACGGGGCGAGTCCAACGGAACTCTCCGACCCCCGGACCGAGGCCCGGAGACACCGGTCTCGGCACACTCGATCCATCCGTCTTCCATCGGCGCCCTAGCTGTGTGATTCGGAGAGGTTGGTGACGCGGTCGGCTGGTGGGGCTCCGTGGATTGCGGTGTGGGGTCGGTGGAAGTTGTACCAGTCGAGCCAGTCGGCGAAGGTTCGCTGGCGTTCGTTTTCGGAGTGGTAGGGCTGTTGGTAGGCCCATTCGTCGAGCAGGGTGCGGTGGAAGCGTTCGACTTTCCCGTTCGTTTGTGGGCGCCAGGGGCGGGTGAACCGTCGGGCGATGCCCAGGTCGGCGCAGGCTTGTTGCCAGGTGTTTTTGCGGTAGGACCAGGCGTTGTCGGTGAGCACTCGCTCGATGGTCACGCCGTGGCCGGTGAACCAGGCGTGTGCCCGGTGTAGGAATGCGGCGCAGGTGGCGGCTTTCTCGTCGGCCAGGGCCTCGGTGTAGGCCAGTCGGGAGTGGTCATCGAGTGCGGTGTGCAGGAACAGATATCCACCACCGCAGGCGCGGGCTTGGTTGCCCCGACCGGCGGCGCGCCCCAGGACGCGATGGCCGCCGCCCTGGGGAATCCGGCCGAGCTTTTTCACATCGACGTGGACGAGCTCGCCGGGGTGGTGGCGTTCGTAGCGGCGCACCGGTTGGCCGGTGGCCCGGTCGCACGTGGCCAGGCTCGGGCGGTGGTGGCGGCGCAGGACCTGGTGCACGGTCGAGGCAGCGACCGGTACCCGGCCGACGATGCGCAGCGGCCCGATCTTGTGCTCGTCACGAAGCCGCAGGACCTCGTCCTCGACGACCCGACTGGTGTGGTGCGGGCTGTGATGTGGACGGCTGGAGCGATCGTCCATAGCCTGCTCGCCGCCGTGGCGGTACCGGCCGGCCCAGCGGGCCGCGGTCGTGTGGGCGACCTGGAACCGCTCCACGGCCCGACGCACGGGCCAACCGTCGTCACCAACACACCGGGCCAGCCGCAGCCGCCCGGTCGGAGTCAGCGGAGCGTTACGGTGGACCACCAGAGGGCCTCCTCGGGTCGGCGTGTGTTCGTGGTGATCCACACCGAACCCGGAGGCCCTCACCCACATCAAGATCATCAACCCCGTGCCGAACCGTCACCAACGAGCCCGAACAGCACACCTAGGGCAGCATGACACCGAACGTGATGTCGAAGAAGGACCGTAGCGGCTGCGCGTTCTTGGTTGCGCGAGCCCGCGTCAAAGCTCCTTCCCAGGAGTTCACGATGAAGTTCGCCAGATCCGAGGTATTGGTATCGGCCGAGAGCGCCCCGACCTCTTGAGCTTCGGCCAGGACCGCGGCGATCAGGTTTGTCCATGCGTCGAACGCGGCGGTCAGCGTCGCGCGGACCGGTTCGCTGTGATCGGCGATCTCGTTGGCGAAGTTGCCCATGATGCAGCCGCGGGTGAACTCGGAGTCGACAAGTCGCTGGGCGAGGACGTCGAAATGCTCGCGGAGCCGGTCAAGCGGTGCGCCGGCCGAGTCGTCCAGCAGGACTTGGACGGGACTCTCACTGAGATACAGGTGAATCGTCGCAACCGCCAGCGCTTCCTTGCCGTCGAAGTGGTTGTAGAACGATCCCTTGGGAACGCCGGCCGCAGAAGTGATGTCCTGCACACTCGTGCCGTGAAATCCCTGTGTGTGAAACACGTCGAGCCCCGCGGCGATCAGCTTCTCGCGAACGTTGGTGCGGGCCATGGGTTCCCTTCGATGAGTGCGAGAACGGTCAGGTTGTGCTCAGTGCTCGGCGGGACCACGCGTTCGTACCACGTAGCCATCACGCGACGTCGACCTCGTTCCGCGGACGATGCGATGCAGAGTGTACGGCGCCAACCGGGAGAAGTAGTGCGCCATGGTTATGAGGGGGTGCCGGCCCGGTGCGGGGTCTTTTCCGTCGGCCATACGCCAGAGCTGAGTCGTGTGCCAAAGCAGATCACTGGCCCCGTCGAGGCGGCGGATGCCGAGTGTGCGGTGTCTGACCGTGCTCGCAGTGCTGGTTCCGTCGAGCATTCGCGCTGGCAGGTCAGGTTCGAGCGCGAGCGGCCGGGCGAGGCCGGCTACATCGATCTCGTCGGAGCCGATCGCGTCCGCGATGCCGGTCGTCGTCCGAAATCCTCCGGTTAGGAGAAGTGGCAGCGACACCTGCTGACGGATTCGCTGAGCGAAGTCGAGGAAGTATGCCTCTCGTTCTTCAGAGCTGGCTTTCACCGGCTCCGCGGGAAGACCCATGAAAGCGGTCGATTCGTAGGTGCCACCCGAAATCTCGAGCAGATCGATCCCCTCATCGGCCAACGCACTGACGACCGCGGCCGACTCGAACTGGTCGAACCCGCCGCGCTGGAAGTCCGCGGAGTTCAACTTCACCGCCAGCGGTACTACCTCGCCGATCTCGGATCGGACCGCCCGGACGATCTCGATCAGAAACCGTCGCCGCCGATCGCGGTCGCCACCCCAGGCATCGGTGCGGCGGTTGGTGGCGGGTGAAAGGAACTGGCTGATGAGGTAACCATGGGCGGCGTGGATCTCGATTCCGGTGAAACCCGCCCTCACGAGAATCCCCGCCGTAGTGGCAAACTTCGTGACAAGCGTCTCGACCTCCCCATGCGTCAGTTCACGGGGACTCCGAAACAACCCGGCAGTGTTCGCGACGGGGATCTCGGACGGTGCCACTGGGCGAGCGTTGAGAGTGACCGGGATCTGCCGACCCGGATGGTTGAGCTGCGCCCATACATGTGCGCCGTGTTCCTTCCCCGCGGAAGCCCATCGGCGCAGCAAGCCCATATCCCGTTCGTCGTCGACGACCACATTGCCGACCTCACCGATGGCGGTGCGCTCGACCATGATGTTGCCGGTGATCAGCAAGCCGGCGCCGGAACGGGCCCAACGACGATAAAGTCTGACGTGCCCTTCCGTCGGCGCAAGATCGAGATCGCCGAGACATTCCGACATAGCCGCTTTGGCCAAGCGATTTCCCATTCTTGCCCCGTTGGGCAACGTCAGCGTTCTGGCCAAAAGGGGTGTCGTTCCGGTCATCTCACACCTCCGGTGGGGTCGGGAGTGGCGAAGTATCGGGAAGTCACGCGCCAAGACCGCGACAAGCGCTTCGTGAATAGGTCGCCGAGGCGAACCGGGCAGGCTCCTACAGCGCCGGTGGCGGAGCGAAGATCCGGAGGATCCGGTGTCTCGCGGCGGCCCTCGGTACGTAATCGTCCTCGGCCCACGTGGCGGGCTAGGTGCTGTTTAGGAATTGATCTTGGTGAGGTCGGCGAGCCAGATGTTGATGGCGGCGATGTGCAGGGTGGCTTCGTAGCGGACGGCGAGTTTGTCGTAGCGGCTGGCGACGGCGCGGTGGTGTTTGAGCTGGTTGATGCCGCATTCGACGGCGTGGCGCTGTCGGTAGGTGGTGGGGTCGAAGGCAGGCGGTCGGCCTCCGGCTGAGCCGCGGGCCCGGCGGTGGGCGGCTTGATCTTTGGGAACCGGGATCGTTGCCGCGATGCCACGTGTGCGCAGATAGTCCCGGTTAGCGCGGGAAGAGTAGGCCTTGTCGGCCAGCACTCGTGCCGGGCGGGTGCGCGCTCGCCCA
>NZ_JANBBF010000015.1 GCF_024648885.1 Prauserella salsuginis
CGGTATTAGACCCAGTTTCCCGGGCTTATCCCAGAGTACAAGGCAGATTACCCACGTGTTACTCACCCGTTCGCCACTCATCCACCCACGCAAGCGCGGGCTTCAGCGTACGACTTGCATGTGTTAAGCACGCCGCCAGCGTTCGTCCTGAGCCAGGATCAAACTCTCCAACAATGCATTGAAAAATCAAATCCAAGCAAAAAACACACAACCACAACCAACCACAAACCGTGATCAACCATGGCCCTGCGCTAGCTCAAAGAAACCCCAAAAAAAGGGGCACAAAGCAACAAAACAAAGCTCACAAACACACTGTTGAGTTCTCAAACAACACGCAGTTGGTTATTCGCCTCGAGAGCGCCACCCACCACAGGAACTTATCTCGTGGAGATTCGTTGCTAGTGGTTGTCGCCCCCTTGAGGGCCGACCAAGAAGCTTACCCGGTCCGTCTCGCGGAGTCAACCTCCGCCTCGTCCCGTCCGCTCCCTGGCGACGAAGAGAACATTACACGTCCGCGAAACCCCCTGAAACAGGGGGGTCCCCTTTACGTAAAACCGCAGGTCAGAGCACAGGGAGCAGGGTCCGGAGCTCGTACGGCGTCACCGAGCTCCGGTAGTTGTTCCACTCGGTCCGCTTGTTCCGGAGGAAGAAGTCGAAGACGTGCTCGCCCAACGCCTCGGGCAACAGCTCCGAGTTCTCCATCTCCGCCAACGCCTCGCCCAGGTTCTGCGGCAGCTGCTTGTAGCCGGCCGCCTTCCGCTCGACCTCGGACAGCGCCCAGATGTCGTCCTCCGCCGCCGGCGGGAGCTCGTAGCCCTTCTCTACGCCACGCAGGCCTGCAGCCAGGATCACCGAGTACGCCAGATACGGATTGCACGCCGAGTCGAGCGAACGGATCTCGACGCGCCGCGACGACGCCTTCCCCGGCGAGTACATCGGCACCCGCACGAGTGCGGACCGGTTGGCCCTGCCCCACGACACGGCCGTCGGAGCCTCACCGCCGACGATCAGCCGCTTGTACGAGTTCACCCACTGGTTCGTGACCGCCGAGATCTCCCTCGCGTGGTAGAGCAGCCCGGCGACGAAGGCCTTGCCGGTCTCCGACAGCTCGTACGGGTCCTCGGGGTCGTAGAAGGCATTACGGTCGCCCTCGAACAGCGACACGTGGGTGTGCATCCCGGAGCCCGGGTGAGCCGTGAACGGCTTCGGCATGAACGTCGCGCGCACGCCCTGGGTCAGCGCGACCTCCTTGACCACATACCGGAACGTCATGACGTTGTCGGCCATGGTCAGCGCGTCGGCGTACCGCAGGTCGATCTCCTGCTGCCCCGGTGCGCCCTCGTGGTGGCTGAACTCCACCGAGATGCCCATCGCCTCGAGCGCCTCGATGGCGTGCCGCCGGAAGTGCGTCGCCGTCGCGTGGCTGGCCTGGTCGAAGTAGCCGCCGTTGTCGGCGGGCACCGGTTCCTTGCCGTCCTCAGGCAGATCCTGGAGGAGATAGAACTCGATCTCCGGGTGGACGTAACAGGTGAAGCCGGCCTCGCCCGCCTTCGACAGCTGACGGCGCAGCACGTGCCGAGGATCGGCCCACGACGGCGAGGCGTCGGGCATCGCGATGTCGCAGAACATCCGCGCCGAGTAGTGCCCGCCGTCGGCCTGCTCCCACGGCAGCACCTGGAACGTCGACGGGTCCGGCTTGGCGATCATGTCCGACTCGTAGACGCGCGCGAAGCCCTCGATGGCGGAGCCGTCGAACCCGATCCCCTCGGAGAACGCGCCTTCCAGTTCCGCGGGGGCGATCGCCACCGACTTCAGGAAGCCCAGTACGTCGGTGAACCAGAGCCGCACGAAGCGGATGTCGCGTTCTTCGAGCGTGCGCAGCACGAACTCCTGCTGACGATCCATGGGCGTGACCCTATGCGCACTGTGTTAACGCAATGTTTCGTGGGTCACGCCGGTTCGGCGGATGTTCGCGGACATCACGGCCGCCACCGCGCACAACCCGCCTGCGACGTACCAGGCGAGGTCGTAGGAGCCCAGCTGGTCGCGTACGAACCCCGCACCGAACGCCGCCAGAGCCGCTCCGATCTGGTGGGACGCGAACACCCAGCCGAAGACGATCGGCCCCGCGTTCCCGAACCGTTCGCGGCACAGCGCCACGGTCGGCGGGACGGTGGCGACCCAGTCCAATCCGTAGAAGACGATGAACGCCCACATCGGCGGTTCGGTCGTCGGTGCGAACAACTGCGGCAGGATCGCCAGCGACAGGCCGCGCAGCACGTAGTAGACGGCGAGCAGCACGCGGGGATCGACGCGGTCGGTGAGCCACCCGGAGAAGACCGTGCCCACGACGTCGAAGATCCCCACCACCGCGAGCAGGCCCGCGGCGGCCGTCGCCGGCATACCGTGGTCGTGCGCGGCCGGGACGAAGTGCGTACCGATCAGTCCGTTGGTCGACGCCCCGCAGATGGCGAAACCGCCCGCCAGCAGCCAGAACGCGGGTGTCCGCATCGCACCGCGCAGGGTGCGCAGCGCGTGGGCGGCGCTGCCACCCGCCGGCGGCGCGGCCGTGTCCCCCATGTCTTCGGTGCCGGACGCGCCGTAGGCCACGGTGCCGACGTCGCGTGGCTGTTCCCGCAGGCACAGCAGCACCACCGGCACGACCCCCAGCGCGGCCGCCGCGATCAGCAACGACGCCCACCGCCAGCCGTGTCCCGTCGCGAGCCCGGCGACCAGCGGCAGGAAGACCAACTGGCCCGCCGCACTCGCCGCCGTCAGGATGCCGCTGACCAGGCCCCGGTGGGTGACGAACCAGCGACCGGTCACGGTGGCGACGAACGTCAGCGCCATGGATCCGGTGCCCGCCCCGACGAGCACACCCCAGCACAACAGCAGCTGCCAGCTCGCGGTCATCAGGACCGTCAGCCCGCTGCCCGCCGCGACCAGCACCAGTGCGCCCGCGACGACCCGCCGCATGCCCAGTCGCTCCATCAGCGCAGCCGCGAAGGGTGCGATCAGACCGTAGAGCAGCAGGTTCACCGACACGGCGAGCGAGATCGTGCCGCGCGACCAGCCGAACTCGGCGTGCAGCGGGTCGATCAGCACGCCGGGCGCAGCACGGAACGCGCCCGCCGCCAGCAGCGCCACGAACGCCGCCGCGGCGACGAGCCATGCCCAGTGCAACCGCGGCCGGACAGCCGACCGCCGGGAAGTACGCAACGTCATCACGACATTCGAGGATGATCAACCGCTGCCGCCGCGACGAGTGGCACGAATGCCAATATGTGCGAGGATCTTGCCATGGGTGTGCACCGGGTGGTGGTCCTCGCCGTCGGCGAGGTCGTCGGCTACGACATGCAGATTCCGCCGCAGATCTTCGCGTGCGCCGAACAGGGCGGGCGGCCGCTGTACGACGTGCGTGTCTGCGGGGTCGACGACCGACCGGTGCGGGTGTCCTCCGGCTACTCCGCGCTGCTCGACCACGGCCCCGAAGCACTCGACGACGCCGACACCGTGATCGTGCCCGGCACCCGGCTACCGGGCCCGCGCCGCGACGGGTCACTTCCCGACGACGTCACCACGGCACTCGCCCGCATCCCCGCCTCCGCCCGGGTCATGTCGATCTGCACCGGCGCGTTCGTCCTCGCCGCCGCAGGCCTCCTGAACGGCCGCCCCGCCACCACACACTGGGCGCACGCCGACCGGCTCCGCACGCTCTACCCCGAGGTGTGCCTCGACGAGAACGTGCTGTTCGTCGACGACGGCGACGTGCTCACCTCCGCAGGCCTCGCCGCGGGCGTCGACCTGTGCCTGCACGTCGTCCGCTCCGACCACGGCAGCGACGTCGCCAACCGTGCCGCCCGCTACTGCGTCGTCCCGCCCTGGCGCGACGGCGGCCAGTCGCAGTACATCGACCGCCCCTTCACCGACGCAGTCACCGGCAGCACCGCACCCACCAGGGCATGGGCGCTGGAACGGCTCGGCGAACCCCTCGACCTGGCCGCGCTCGCAGCACACGCGCGGATGAGCATGCGCACCTTCAACCGCCGGTTCCGCGACGAAACCGGCCTGCCGCCGCACACGTGGCTGACCCGCCAGCGCGTCCTGCACGCCAGGCACCTGCTCGAGGTCACCGATCTGCCCGTCGACCGGGTCGCCGCCGAATCGGGCCTCGGCACCGCCGCATCGCTGCGCAAACACCTCCGCACCGCCATCGGCGTCTCCCCGCTCGCCTACCGGCGCACCTTCGCAGCACAGGCCGACGCCGCAGGAACCCATCCCGACGAACCGGCCCACACCCGGTGACCCGGCCCGTCACCACGCCATCCGACAGCCTCCTGCCCGCAGTACGGCCGACCCCTCACCCGCCACCGCCCAACCCGACGGGCTTCGCCCGGCAGTAAAGTCCTCAGGCATGTCCCGGCGGATTCTGGTCGTCACCGCAGCTGTGCTCACGCTCGTTGCCGGGTGCACCTCCTCACCCGAGGCACCCGAGAGCGAGCCGCCAGGCGCTTCGCTGGTCCGCGACGCCTCGGCCGCGCTGCGCGACGTCACCAGCGTCCGTTTCGACCTGCGCACCCAGGGAGCACTGCCCGGCTTTCCGATCCGGTCGATCGAAGGCGTGGCCACCCGCTCCGGCTGGTCGAAGGGCGAGGTCGACATGCAGCTGCCCACCGAACGCGTGCAGTACGAGTACGAACTCGGCCATCGGGAGGGCGCGTCCTCCTCCGGCGGTTCGGCCACGTCGGCGGTCCCCGAGGGCAGCAGCGCCGAAGCCGCCCGCGACACGACCGTCACACTGACCGACTCCGACGACGTGATGACGACCTCCGTCGTACCGGAACGGTTCACCCCCGCGAACCTGCTCGCCGGCGACGGCGGCCTGCACGATCTACTCGGCGACGCGACCGAACTGAGCACCGAGAGCCGCGAGGACATCGGCGACGTGCCGACCTATCGCGTCAGCGGCACTCTCCCCCAGGCCGACATCTCGGAACTTCTGCCAGGGGTACCCGACGACGTCGCGGTCAAGTTCTGGGTCACGGACAACCCCGAGCGCACGCTGTTACGCGTCTGGCTGCAGGTGCCGCCGCGGAAGCAGAACGAGGGCGCCACGATGATCGAACTCGGGCTGAGCGAACACAACCAGCCGATCGAGGTCTCCAGCTCGGCGCCGGCGCCGAGCAGCTGACGCGGCCGCCGGCGCAGCCCCTTGCCGCCCGCGCCGATCATCCGCAGCGCTTGCCCTCCTGCGGCAGCGTGCCGTCGATCAGGTAGCGCGCACCCGCCCCGTCCACGCATTGGTTGCCCTGCAGGAACACCGTGTGCTGATTGCCCTCGAACGTGAGCAGCCTCCCGTCGAGGGCCTTCGCCAGTTGCACTCCCGCCCGGTACGGCGTCGCGGGGTCGTTGGTCGTCGACACCACCAACGCGGGCGGCACGCCGTCGACATCGGGCAGGTGCGGTTCGGACGTGCTGTCCACGGGCCAGAACGCACAGGCGTCGCGGGCCGCCGACGGGCGGGTTCCCGGGTCGAGGAACGGCGCCACCTCGGCGTACCGCCGCTGCGCGTCCCGGATCTTCTCCCTGTCCTCCACCGGCGGGTCGTCGACGCAGCGGATCGCGACGAACGCGTCCTGCGTGTTGGCGTAGTTACCGGACGAGTCACGCTCGTTGTACATGTCGGCCAACGCCATCAGGGTCGAACCGCTGCCCTGCGACAGCTCGGCGAGACCGGACTTCAGCTGCGGCCACATGCGCTCCGAATACAGCGCCTGGATGGTGCCCGTCGTGGCGTCGTCGTAGGACAGTACGCGGCCGCCGACGTCGACGGGGTCGTCGAGCAGTGGGCGCACCAGGTCCTGGTAGGCCTTCGTCGGGTCGCCGGTCAACGGGCAGCCGGACCGCTCCTGGCACCACGCGGCGAACTCCTCGAACGACTTGCCGAACCCCTCGCCCTGGGACACGAGCGACTCCACGGAGTCCTGTTCGGGGTCGAGAGCACCGTCGAGCACGAGCGACCGGACGTTGCGAGGGAACCGTTCGGCGTAGGTGTAGCCGATGCGCGTGCCGTACGAATAGCCGACGTAGTTGAGCTTGCGGTCGCCGAGCACCGACCGCAGCACATCCATGTCCTGGACGACGTCGCGGGTGCCCAGGTGGGCGAGCATGTCCTCACCGTGCTCCGTGCGCTCCGCGCACTTGGCGGCGAACCGGCGTTCCTCCTCTTCGGTCGCCCGCACCCCTTGCCTGCTGCCGTCGTATTCGACATCGTCCGCGCGGTCGGCGTCGCGTTCGTTGTCGGTGAGGCACTCGAGCGCGGGTTCGCTCGCACCGACGCCGCGCGGATCGAAGCCGACGAGGTCGAACCGCTGGCCGATCTCCGTGTCCGCCGTCGGGCCCGCCATCGACGCCGCGCTCAGCATTCCCGAAGCGCCGGGCCCACCCGGGTTGACGACGAGCGAGCCGATCCGGTCGTCACCCGTCGCCCGGTGCCGCAGCAGGCCGAGCTCGATCTCCGGGCCGTCGGGCTCGTCGTAGTCCAGCGGCACGGTCAGCCGCGCGCACTCGAGCCCTTCCGCGCCGAACGACGAACGCGCCATCTCGGAGGTGGCGTACGGCTCGCATTCACCCCAGTCGAGCGCCTGCCCGTAGAACCGATCCAGGCCCTGGGGCACCGGTCCGACCGGGCCCTTCTGCTCGGGCTGATCGGAAGAGCAGGCGGTCGTCAGCCCGCCCAAGGCGAGTACACAGGTGGCGAGGGCCAGGTAGCGTTCGACAGAAGGCACGGAAGTGATCGTGCCATCGCAGCACGAGGAGCGAGATGGGAGACCACGCGTGGCGTTGATGAGCCGGGTGAGCAAGCGGTTGCGCAGGATCATCCAGCGTCCGGCGAGCGTGGAGCTGACGCGGTACGAGGCGTTGCTGCCGCGGATCGAGAAGCGTGAGCCGGAACTGGAGAAGCTCGACGACAGCGAACTGACCGCCGCCGCCACCGAACTGGGCGACGACCTGTCCGCCACCGGGACTTTCAGTGACCGGCAACTCATCGAGGTGTGCGCACTCGGCAGGGAGGCCGCGCGCCGCGGTCTGGGCGAGCGGGCGTTCGACGTCCAGCTGCTGGGCACGATGGGGCTGCTGACCGGGCATGTCGTGCAGATGCAGACCGGTGAGGGCAAGACGCTCGCCGGTGCGCTGGCTGCAGCCGGCTACGCGCTGCAGGGCAAGCGGGTGCACGTCATCTCCGTCAACGACTACCTGGCTCGCCGTGACGCCGAGTGGATGCGGCCCGTCTACGACCTGCTCGGCGTGTCCGTCGCCTGGGTCGAGCCGTCGTTGGAGACGTCGGATCGGCGGGCCGCGTACGGCGCGGAGATCTGCTACGGAGCGGTCAGCGAGATCGGCTTCGACGTGCTGCGCGACCGCCTCGTGACCGACGCGGGTGAGCTCGCGCAGGCCGAGCCGGAGGTGGCGATCGTCGACGAGGCCGACTCGGTGCTCGTCGACGAGGCGCGCGTGCCGCTGGTGATGGCCGGTTCGGTCGACGCGGGAGTGGCTGACCTTGAGGTCGCCAACATCGTCCGCAGGCTGCGTGTCGGGCTGCACTACGAGACCGACCCCGACGGCCGCAACGCGTGGCTGACGACGGCGGGCGCCTCCGTGGTGGAGAAGTCCCTCGGCGGCATCGACCTGTACGCCGAGGACGGGGCCGACCGCCTCGCCGCCGTCAACGTGGCGCTGCATGCGCACGCGCTGCTCACCCGGGACGTCGACTACCTGGTGCGCGACGGCAAGGTCCAGCTGATCAACGCCTCCCGCGGCCGCGTCGCCGAACTGCAACGCTGGCCGGACGGGCTGCAGGCTGCGGTCGAGGCCAAGGAACAGCTGCCGGCGTCCGACCGGGGCGAGATCCTCGACTCGATCACGGTGCAGGCGCTCGTCGCGCGGTATCCGCAGGTGGCGGGTATGACGGGCACGGCCGTGGCCGTCGCCGAACAGCTGCGGGAGTTCTACGAACTCGAGGTCGCGGTGATCCCGCCGAACACGCCGAACGTGCGCGAGGACACCACGGACCGGATCTACGCGGCGCCGAACAACAAGCTGCGCGCGATCGTGTCCGAGATCGAGGAGGTGCACGCCACCGGGCGGCCGATCCTCGTCGGTACGCAGGACGTCGCCGAGTCCGAGGAACTCGCCGAGAAACTCGAGAAGGCGGGGCTGCCCTGCGTCGTGCTCAACGCGCGCAACGACGCCGAGGAAGCGGCCATCATCGCCGAGGCAGGCACCTACGAGCGGATCACCGTGTCGACCCAGATGGCGGGCCGCGGCACCGACATCCGGCTGGGCGGCGCCGACGGCTCCGACCGGGAACGCGTCGCCGAGTTGGGCGGCCTGCACGTCATCGGCACGGCGCGCTATCCGAGCAGCCGGCTCGACGACCAGCTCCGCGGCCGCGCGGGCAGGCAGGGTGACCCGGGCAGCTCGGTGTTCTTCGCCAGCCTCAACGACGAACTCGTGCTCGGCCACGCACCGGACGTGCCGGACGGGATCGACGCCGACCCCGAGACCGGCGAGGTCACCGACAATGCCGCGCACCGGCAGATCAACCATGCCCAGCGCGTCGCCGAAGGCGTCGACCTGGAGATCCACCGCAACACGTGGCGCTACACCCGGTTGATCGAGCACCAGCGCTCCGAGCTGCTGAAATGGCGCGACGAGGTGCTGCGCACCGACGCCGCCAAGAAGGTCCTCGCCGAGCTCGCGTCCGCACGTGAGGACGCCGCACGTGAGGACGCCGCACGTGAGGACGCCGCACGTGAGGACAAGGCCACCGGCGAGACGAAGAAGCACAAGGAGAAGAGGAAGTCCGCCGACGACGCGGAGGTGGACACCTCGACCGCCGACGACGCGGCATCCGACGACGCGGCAGCGGAGGCCGACGCGGTATCCGACGACGAGACGGAGGGCGACACGGCCTCCGACGATGCCGCGGCCCCGGACGCCGCCACGGACGATGCCGGGGACGCCGCGGAAGCCGATGCGAAGCAGCTCGACGAGGCGCGTCTCGCCGAGCTGGCCGACAAGCTCGGCGAGGAGGAGCTCACGACCGTGTGCCGCCGCATCATGCTGTTCCACATGGATCAGCTGTGGGCCGATCACCTGGCGTTCCTCAACAACGTGCGGGAGACGATCCATCTGCGGGCGATGGCGAGGGAGCAGCCGTTGGACGAGTTCCACCGGGTCGCGATCCCGGAGTTCCACAAGATCCGCGGCAGAGTGGAGTCGCGGTCGGCGGAGACCCTCGCGTCGGCGGAGATCACGTCCGACGGCGTCGACCTCGCGGCGGCGGGCGTGCGCAGGCCGACATCGACGTGGACGTACCTGGTGCAGGACAACCCGTTCGACTCGGACGCCGAGCAGGCGTTGAAGAAGGTGCGCGGGATGCTGCGCAAGAAGCGCAGCTGACGGGCGAACCCGATCTCACGCGCGGAGCGCTGCGCGGGTGCGCGACAATGACGGTATGCCGCACCTGCGCATCGCACTGGCCCAGATCAACACGACCGTCGGCGACCTGGCCGGGAACACCGACCTGATCGTCGAGCGCACCCGCGAAGCCGCCGAATCCGGAGCGCACGTCGTCGTGTTCCCGGAGATGACGCTCACCGGCTATCCGGTGGAGGACCTGGCGTTGCGGGAGACGTTCGCGCGCGCGTGCCGCGAACAGGTCGATGTGGTCGCACAGCGGCTGGCCGACGCCGGCTGCGGCGACCTGCTGACGTACGTCGGCTACCTCGACCAGGACGAAGCCGGTCCGCGGAACGCCGTCGTCGCCCTGCTCGGCGGCCGGGTCGTGGCGAGGCAGTACAAGCACCACCTGCCGAACTACGGGGTGTTCGACGAACGCCGCAACTTCAAGCCGGGCACCGAGCTCGACGTCGTGCGCCTCCACGGGGTCGACGTGGGCATGGTCGTCTGCGAGGACCTGTGGCAGGACGGCGGCCCGGTCGCGGCGCTCGGCGAAGCAGGGGTGGACCTGGTTGTGTCGCCGAACGCGTCGCCGTACGAACGCGCCAAGGACGACGTGCGACTGCCGCTGGTCGCTTCGCGGGCCCGCGAAGCCGGCGCACCAGTGGTCTACACCAACTGCGTCGGGGGGCAGGACGATCTCGTGTTCGACGGCGATTCGATCGTCGTGGGCACCGACGGCACGCTACTGGCGCGTGCCGGGCAGTTCACCGAGCAGCTGCTCGTCACCGACGTCGAGGTGCAGCCGGGCGGCCACACCGCCGACGGCGAGTTCGCAGGGCTCACCGTGCACCGGCGGACGCTGAGTGACGGCCAGGCGCCCCCGCGCGAGCCGCTGGGCGGTCCGGCGATCGGCGAACCGCTGCCGGACGAGGCGGAGGTCTGGTCCGCGCTCGTGCTCGGACTGCGCGACTACGTCGGCAAGAACGGGTTCGGCTCGGTGATCCTCGGCCTGTCCGGCGGGATCGACTCGGCCGTGGTCGCCGCACTGGCCGTGGACGCGCTCGGGCCGGACAAGGTGTACGGCGTGGCGATGCCGTCGGTGTACTCGTCGGACCACTCCAAATCGGACGCGGCCGATCTCGCCGAGCGGCTGGGCTGCCATTTCCGGCTCGAACCGGTGACCGACATGGTGCAGGTGTACGTCGACCAGCTGTCGTTGAAGGGCCTGGCCGAGGAGAACATCCAGGC
This sequence comes from Prauserella salsuginis, assembly GCF_024648885.1. Lineage (GTDB taxonomy): Bacteria > Actinomycetota > Actinomycetes > Mycobacteriales > Pseudonocardiaceae > Prauserella > Prauserella salsuginis. Next base: position 10,717 of record NZ_JANBBF010000015.1, read on the forward strand.
CCGGGTGCGCGGCATGCTGCTCATGGCGCTGTCCAACCTGGACGGACACCTGGTGCTGGCCACCGGCAACAAGACCGAACTCGCCGTCGGCTACTCGACGATCTACGGCGACGCGGTGGGCGGCTTCGCTCCCATCAAGGACGTGTTCAAGACGCACGTGTGGGCGCTCGCGCGCTGGCGCAACGACGAGGCCGTCAAGCGCGGGCAGACACCTCCGATCCCGGAGAACTCGATCTCGAAGCCGCCGTCGGCCGAGCTGCGTCCCGGCCAGGTCGACACCGACTCGCTGCCGGACTACGAGCTGCTCGACGACGTGCTCGACGACTACATCGAAGGGGACCGCGGCTACGCGGACCTGCTCGCCGCCGGGTTCGACCCCGAGGTGATCGACCGCGTGGTGCGCATGGTCGACGGGGCCGAATACAAGCGCAGGCAGTATCCGCCGGGCACGAAGATCACGTTCAAGGCGTTCGGCCGCGACCGTAGGCTGCCGATGACCAACCGCTGGCGCGAGACCCACTGACGTCATGAGCGGCGGCGGTTTCACGGTGTTCCCGACGTCGCTCGGGCACTGCGGTCTCGCCTGGACCCGGCAGCCGACCGATGCCGTCGTGGGAAGCCAGCTGCCCGAGACCGACGCAGCGAGCACGCGGACACGGTTGCGGACCCGGTTTCCCGACGCCATTGAACACGACGCCACCGAACACGACAGCACGGAGCACGGCGGCACCGCTCCGGCCGGTGACGATGCGCGCACCTCGCTGCCGACGTGGGTTGCCGAGGCGATCGAGGCGGTGAGAGCGTCGCTGGCCGGCAAGGACGTCGACCTGTCGACAATTCCGCTGGACCTGCGGTCGGTGCCGCCGTTCCACGCACGGGTGTACGAACTCGCGCGCACGATCCCGCGCGGCACGACCACCACGTACGGCGAGCTCGCACGGCGACTCGGGGAACCGGGAGCGGCGCAGGCCGTCGGGCAGGCGCTCGGTGCGAATCCGTTCGCCCCGATCGTGCCGTGTCACCGGATTCTCGCCGCCGGCGGCAAGCCGGGCGGTTTCTCCGCGACGGGTGGGCTGGCGACGAAGGAGCGCATTCTCGAGACCGAAGGCGTCCATCTCACACCGCCCACGCTGTTCTGAACCGGCGCCGGTGGTTCAAGCCATGCGGGCGGTGCGGTCGCCTCCGGTTTTGCGGAGGTAGGCGACCCCAGCGCCCAGCACGATGCTCGCGCTGATCATCTGCCCGCGGGAAGCCAGACCGGCGAACTCGCCGGGGCCGACGAAATCGTCGAGCACCAGCAGTAGCCACGCGAGCGTGCCGAGGCCGACGCCGATCGCCGGTGCGATCGTCCACCGGCCGTACCACCAGAGCAGCAGCGCGATCGGACCTGCCGAGCAGAACACGTTGACCAGGATCGACGCCGCGATGTGGAGCTGGCCGCCCAGCGACGGATCGGGGTCGGGCGCGCACCCGCCTCCCGCGACGACGCGGCACTCCAGCGGGAAGACACCCCGGACGAGATACAGCACACCGAGCATGCCGACCAGCACCATCGTGGCGCGGGCACTGCTGTGCACCGGAGTGATCCGCAGCAACGGCGGCACCGCCAGCACCAGCGCAACCCCGGCCACCAGCTCCGCCGCGCGAAACAGCGGCGCATGAGGCTGGCCGGGCACCGCGAGGGCCGACGTCACCGTCCGCAACGAGGACATGTGGGTGTGCAGCACGAACTCCGCCAACCAGCCGAGCTGGCCGATGATGGCGATGACCAGCAGGGATATCCCCGCTCTACGCACCGCGGTGAGGGTCGTCGAACCGCGGAGCTCCGGCAGCATAGCGAACTACCTATCACGCTATCGGCCGAACCGAAACCCGAAATGGTGTCGCACACAGCGTAATGACCCCACTACGCGGCAGTGATGTGTGCTCCCCGGGGCTGTGAAGCTGCTCGCACCGAGCTTCCTGGCCTGTCGGCGGTGCTGCCACGCTCAATGGGTAACGATCCACGACCCGGGGACCTGCCGCGCAGGCCTCGAGGGAAGGACGGTCGACGACGATGTCCGTTTCCGAAACACCCGGCGACTCCGCCGACCAGCAGCCCGCACCGTACGGCTCCCCCGCCGGCCCGACAGGCGATCACGGCGGCCGCGCACCCGAGCGGAAGAAGGTGCGCATCCACCATCTGCGGCAGTGGAAGGAAGCCCGGCAGCCGTGGCCGATGCTGACGGCCTACGACATGTACACGGCGAAGCTGTTCGACGAAGCGGGCATTCCGGTACTGCTCGTCGGCGACTCGGCAGCCAACAACGTCTTCGGCTACGACACGTCGCTGCCGGTCACGGTCGAGGAGCTGCTGCCGCTCGTCCGGGCCGTCTCGAGCGCGGCCACCCACGCGCTCGTCGTGGCCGACCTGCCGTTCGGCTCGTACCAGGTGTCGGTCGAGCAGGCCGTGGCCACGGCGGTGCGGTTCATGAAGGAGGGCCGCGCCCACGCCGTCAAGCTGGAAGGCGGGCGCCGGTTCGCCCCGCACGTCGAGGCGATCACGGCAGCGGGTGTGCCGGTGATGGGCCACATCGGGTTCACGCCGCAGTCGGAGCACACGCTCGGCGGCTACCGGGTGCAGGGCCGCGGCGAGGCAGGTGTCGAGCTGCTGGAGGACGCGCTCGCGCTGCAGGACGCCGGGGCGTTCTCCGTGGTGATGGAAATGGTGCCGGGGGAGGCCGCACGGCAGGTGACCCGCAAGCTGGCGATCCCGACCGTCGGCATCGGCGCCGGCCCGGAGTGCGACGCACAGGTGCTCGTGTGGCAGGACATGGCGGGGCTGCGGACCGGCGGGGCGCCGCGGTTCGTCAAGCGCTACGCCGACGTCGCGGGCGAGCTCACCCGCGCCGCCCAGGAGTTCGCCGCCGACGTCCGCGGCGGGCAGTTCCCGGCCGCAGAGCACACGTTCGACTAGCGGGACACACGCCAGGAGCACTCACGGGAGAACGGCCGAGAGTTCACCGTGGGCTGCCACGAGGGACGGTCCGTACCACGTCAGGTACCGGCCGGAGACGAGGACGTACGGCACGCCGGGGAACGCGTCGGGGCCGTCGCCGTCGGTGAACTCCCACGGTTCGTCAGGCAGTACGAGCAGGTCCGCCTCGCCGTCGGCGAACCGCTGCCGCAGCTGGTCGAGCTTGGGCCGGGGGTAACGCTCGTCGGCGCCGGTGTAGACGTGGTCGACACCGAGCCTGCGCAGGACGTCACCACCGAAGGTGTCGCGACCCAGCACCACCCACGGCTTGCGCCACACCGGCACGACCGCACGCGCCCGCACCGGCCGGGGTTCCGTCAGCCACAGCCGTTCGGCCTCCGCCAGCCACGCCGGAACGCCATCGGCCGGTGTTCCGGCGCAGCCGGCGAGCGGTCCCGTCAACAGTGCCCGCAGCGAGGCGAGCGCGGCGGGCACCGTCGCGGGCGCCTCCATCACCCACACCGGGATCCCGGCGTCGCGGAGCGCCTGCACGTCCTGTGGCCGGTTCTCCTCGGCGTTGGCGAGTACGAGGTCGGGGCGCAGTTCGGCAGCGGCGCCGGCCGTCGGATACTTCGAGCCACCGACCCGCGGGACATCCAGGTCCGGCGGGTGCGTGCAGTAGTCCGTCGCGCCGACGATCAGACCCGGCGTCGTGTACTCGACGGCCTCGGTCAGTGCCGGCACGAGCGAGACGACCCGTCGCGGCGGGTCCGGCAACGGCACATCGGCGCCGAGGTCGTCGGTGAACGTCGTCATGGCGCCATGTTGCCCCACAGTGTCCATCCGTCCATCCACCCCCGACGTCCATCCACCCCCGACCCGATCGGGTAACCGCTCCCCTCGGTACCGTGCCGGCCACTGATGAAAATGACATCCATTTGGGGGTTTTCATGAAGGTCGCGTTCGTGGGCAAAGGCGGCAGCGGCAAGACGACGCTCAGCGGCCTGTTCACCTCGTATCTCGCCGGTTCGGGCGCCCCGGTGCTGGCCATCGACGCCGACATCAACCAGCACCTCGCCGTCGCACTCGGCGCGACTCCGGACGAGGCGGACGCGCTGCCGACCCTCGGCGACAACCTGACGCTGATCAAGGACTACCTGCGGGGCGAGAACCCCCGCATCCCCAACGCCGACGCCATGATCAAGACCACTCCGCCGGGGCGCGGCTCACGGCTGATGACCCCGCGCGAGGACAACCCGATCACCGACGCGTGCATGCGCGAGATCAGCGGCGCGCGCGTCGCCGTCACCGGCCGGTTCACCGATGACGACCTCGGCGTCGCCTGCTACCACTCGAAGACCGGTGCCGCGGAGCTGCTGCTCAACCATCTCGTCGACGAGGCGGGCGAGTACGTGGTCGTCGACATGACCGCGGGCGCCGACGCATTCGCCTCCGGTCTGTTCACGCGCTTCGACGTCACGTTCCTCGTGTGCGAGCCGACGATGCGCAGTATCGGCGTGTACCGCCAGTACACCGAGTACGCGCGCGAGTTCGACGTGCGCCTCGCCGTCGTGGGCAACAAGGTCGCCGACGACGAGGACGTCGCGTTCCTGCGTGACGAAGTGGGCGACGACCTGATCGGCTGGCTGTCGACGTCGCGGCACGTTCGCTCCGCCGAACGCGGCCGGCACCGCCCGATCGGCGAGCTGGAGCCCGCCAACCTCGCGGTACTCGACACCATGCGCTCCACTGTGGACGCCGTCGAACGCGATTGGGAGGCCTACCAGGCGCAGGCGGTCGAACTGCACCTGCGCAACGTCCGGGCGTGGGCCGGTTCCGAACTCGCCGACCAGGTCGACCCGGACTTCGTGCCCGCTCCCCCGGCTCGCGTGTAGGCCGGTCTACCGGTCAGTTCCTGCCACCGTCGCTGCCGCTGCCGTCGTCGTCGGCGGCGTCCCACTCGGCGTCGGCTTCGTCGGCGGCCTCGGTGCGCGCCCGCGCGATCTCGAGGGCTTGCCGGGCGGTGGCCTCATCCGGATACGGTCCGAGCAGGTCGATCGACCGCGACACTTCGCCGTGCTCGATCTCTCCGGTGCGGGTGTTGTACCACCAGCCAGACGGCGGATTCGGGTCCTTCTTGCGCCAGCCCATGCCTCGAGCGTGGCACAACCCTCGTCACCTGCGAAAGCGGTAGGGAATCTCCGTCGGTTCGGCACCGGTCGGTCCGAACACGGCCCCGTCTCCGTCGGCACCCTCGGCAGCCGACGCCCCGGCGCCGTCGGCCGGCATCTCGTCGAACCAGTCCCGCTGCGCGGCATCCGACCGTGCAGCATCCGGTTGTGCGGCGCCCGGTGGCGGGACCGCCGGGAACGAGCCGCTCGCCGTGACAGGCCCCGCCGCCGGGGGAACCTGCTGCGATGGCTGCGACGGCTGCGGCGGTGACTGCGGCGGCTGGGCCGGCTGCGGTTGCCCAGCCGGCGACGCCGGTACGGCGGTGCCGGACGGCGGGGTCGGTGTCCCGGATTCCGCCGTGGGCGCCGACCCCTGCCCAGCCGATCCGGGTGGGGTCGATCCGGGTGCGGCGGCGGTGCCCGCCGACGGGGCGACGAAACCCGACGGCGGTGTCTCCCACACCGGTTGCGGGCCGATGTTCATGGGCGCAGCCTTCCCCTGCTGGGGGACGGCGGGCGCGGTGCGGGGACGACTCCCCTGCACCACGGGATCCAAACAGGACACGAGCACGGTCACCGAATCGGGGTCGTCGACCTTCCGGCCGCTGCGTTCGCGGTAGACCATCTCGCCCTCGGAGTCGATCTCGACGAGGTAGCCGGCCTCGGCGAGCTGCTCCTCGTCGAGGTCCACGAGACGTTCGGGCCGCGAGGGAACGACCCGGTAGGCGGGCCAGTCCAGTCGCGCGTGGCCGTCGTGGAACTGGGCGAGCAGGTTCACCAGCTGTTGCTGCCACGGCAACGGCATGTCCTCGACGAGAGCGCGCGGCAGCACGACGTAACCGTCGGTGACGCCGGGCTGTTCCCGTCGCAGGTAGTCCGACAGCGGCGTGCTCGACGCGGGCGGCGCGTGCCGCGGGGCCGGCGGACGTGCCTGCATCGCGAACGGGTCGATCTGCGCGCTGCCGCGGCCCGCGTTCTTTCCGCGCTTACCCCACTTTTTGCCCACGAGACACCCTCCTGCGTTCACACACCAGGCCGGACGGCCTGCGGGACGAGCTCACCCTCGTCCCACGACACGTCACGTACGTGCACCGGGACGCCGCTCTGCTGCGCCTCGACCATCTTGCCGTTCCCGAGGTACATCGCCACGTGGTGAATGGTGCTCGGGTCGGCCGTATCGTACGCCCAGAACAGCAGGTCACCGGGTTGTGCCTGCTCCACCGGTAGCATCGAGCCCGCCTTGTACTGGTCGCGCGACACCCGTGGAATGGTGATACCTGCGGCCTCGTAGGCACGCAACATGAGCCCGGAGCAATCGTACGAATCGGGCCCGGTGGCACCCCAGACGTACGGTTTGCCACGCTCGCCCATCGCGAAGTCGATCGCCTGCTGGACCGACGAGTTCGACGCCAGCACGACGTCCCCGCGGGCTTCGCCGCAGCCGCTCGCGTTGCGGATCTCCCCGACGTTCTGCACGAGGTGGACCGCCATCGGTTCCCACTCGTGGTATCGGTCGGGGAACGCCGACCGCTCGACGGCCTGCGCCGCCTCGCCCGGGCGCATGTGCTGCCAGCCGGGCACGTCTTCGAGGACGTCGTAGAACTTGTTGACCTGGTACGGCGGGTTGGTGACCTGCTCGGGCGTGCCCCAGCCCATCGACGGGCGCATCTGGAAGATGCCCAGCGAGTCGCGGTCGCCGTAGTTCAGGTTCTTCAGCCGCGACTCGGTCATGCCCGCCTGAATGGCGATCTGCCACGCCCGGGGCGACATGCCACGTTCCTTGCCGATCTTGATGATCAGCGATGTGATCTCGCGCTGCTCACCGTCGAGGGACTCGGCGTCGGCCGCACCGTTGCCGGCCTGGCCCGGCCTGGTCGGCCCGATGGCGGCATCACACGACAGTTCCGTCACGTCGCCGCTCATGGCCTGCTGCCGGGACCCGTCGATGACCGTGATCAGCCCGACCGCCAGCACCACCGTGAGTGCCGCCGCCATCACACACCCGAACAGCAATCCCCCGCGCACGGCTTAGCCCACCCGGTTGTAGTCGGAGACGCGCCAGCCCTCTTCGGTCTTGATCACGGTGATGGACAGGTCCGGGCCGTCGGTGGCGATCCTCGCTTCGACCGAACGGGGATAGGACTCGCCTGCCTCGGCCTTACCCTCGACCTTCGTCGCCGGGATGTTCGCCGGGTCGACGCTGCGCATCACGGGCAGGAACTCGGCGGTGGTGTACGGGCGCAGACCGTCGAGCCACGCGTCGGCGGTCGTGTCGTCGTCGTGGTCGACCCACGCTGTGGCCCACTGTTCGGCGACGCGCAGCGCTTGCGGGGCCGCCGGTGCCTCACTGGGAGTCTCACGCGGCTCGGTCAAGCGGGTGACCGGCGGCAGCCCGGAACCGCCGGAATCGCCGGAACCGTTCGACGCGCCGGGCTCGCCCGGCTGCGCGCTGCCGGATTCGGACGTGGGCCGGGTCGCCCCGGAAGCCTGTCCGTCGGAAACCAGGCGAGGCACGACGATGCCGGCCGCGACGATCAGCGCCACGAACAGGATGATCGTGCCGACCAGATGTGACGGCGACCGCATCGGCCAGCTCCACAGGCGCCGGTAGATCGCCGCGCGGCCGCGGTTGGTGCGAATCGGCATGTCCGCTCGCCCCTACCGCACCGCACGGTCGGTGTCGCGAACGTCGTCCGGGCGCACTTCGAGCCCGCGCGACGGCCGGTACAGCACGTACACGGGTTTGCCCGCGACCAGTTCACTGTCGGCGCGCCGCGGTTCCGGCGCGGCCGGTGCCGGTGCGGCAGGCGCGGGCGTCGGCACGGCCTGCGCACCGCCCTGACCACCGGTCCGCCCGGTGTCGAACGCTCCCGCAGGCTGGTTCATCCGCGACGGCACGACGAACGGATCCGGATCGTCGGCGCGGTCGATCCCGCGATCGGTCACCGGCGCCGTGTCGACCCGTCTGCTCGGCACCACCATCGGCTGCTGGTCGCCCGACCCACGGCTCGGCGGGGCCGTGTTGAACACCGGCGGTGCCGCGCCGCCGCCCGCGGGCAGCGCCGGGCTCGCCCCGCCGACCTGCTGGCGCGCACCCGGCCAGTGCGATGCCGGATGGGCACCGGTCTGCGGCCCGTCGAGCCGCTGGGCACTGGCGATCGTCGCCTCGGGACGGAACCGGCCGCCCGCACCGGCGGCTCCGGCACCGCGGGTGGCCGCGCCACCCTCGGCCTCGTCGTCGTTCTTGACGGTCTGCCAGAACTCGTCCTGCGGGGTCGGCTCGGACGACTTCTTACGGAAGCGCGAGAACAGCCCGCCACCCTGGCTCGGCACGGCGGAACCCACGAGGCTGACCGATGTCTCGACCATCTGCCACAGCCGCCGCGCCGGCCGGCCGACGACGAACATCATGATCGTCACCAGGCCCGCGATCGCCAGCTGCACGATCATGTCCATTCCGGATGCGGCGAAGATCGCCTGCAGCAGCAGCGCGTGGATACCGGCGAGCACCGACAGCACGAGCAGGTTGAACGCCACGCCGCCGATGACCCGGCCGACCTTGCGCAGCACGTCGTGCTGCAGGATCGCGAGCAGGCCGATCAGCGGCGCGGTGAGCGTGAACAGCCGCACGAGGATCTGCGCCAACAGCACGGCCAGCTTGGCGACGAGCTGGAACAGCGAATACGCGAGACTCTGCAACATCGCCAGGAAGCCCGTGCCCGCGCGCGAGCCGTCCTCACCACTGAAGTAGCCACTCGAGGCCTGCAGCTCGCCTGCGATGCGTTCGAACTCGGCCTTCTTCTCGTTGATGACGTTCTCGTCGCCGTCATCGCCCGCCCTCATCTGGTCCCACGTGAACGCCTGCGCGTCGAGCAGGTCGGGGCCGTACTCCTTGGCCTCCTCGTCCTGCTGGTCGTTGCCGAACGTGCCGCGCAGCCAGTTGTCGTAGACGACCTCCTCGTGCAGTTCGGTCGGCAGGATGTGCCGCACGACGCGGTCCTGTTCCTCGTCGACGAAACCGGCCTGGATGTTGGTGGTGGTCTGGACGATCGCGTGGTCGATCTCGTCGTGGTACTGCAGCAGGGCCAGCGAGGAGGCCGCCAGCCACAGACCGCCGATGGCGAACAGCGCCCGCTTACTCACCGTCGCGAGGTCGCCGCGCCAGATGTTGCGGAACAGGAAGATCGCCAGCAGCAGCGCCGCGAGCCCGAACAGCTGGGCGTAGACGTTGTTGTAGACCGCTTCCGCGCCCCGCGAGACGGCCTCGGTGAGCGGCTGGAGCACACCGCCGTCGAGCACCTCGTAATGCAGCGCGTTGGTCGCCCCCACGATGTTCTTGGCGACGTTGAACAGCTGGTTTCCGAGCCACGTGTCCACGGTCGTGCTCGGGTCGGTCATGCCGCCCATCACGCCGCTGTCGCAGTCGTGGACGTGCCAGACCATGCCGGCGTAGCTGTAGTCGGCGTAGGCGCTGCCGGCCTCGCCGTTGCCCTCCGGGGTGTCGATCGCGCCGACCATGCCGGAACCGGGCCGTTCCGGGTTCGGCGCCTCACAACCGGAGCCACCGGTCTGCGCCTGCGCGGGCGAGGCGAGCAACGCCTGGCACACCAGCACCGCGACCGTGGCCAGCATCGCCGGTCCGCGCCGGGCGACCTGCGGGCGGCCCGGTTGCCGGCGACGCGCACGCAGCCACACCCACGCGCACACCAGTGCGGCGAGCACCGTCATCGTGATCATGCGGCGTCCCTGCCGGTGCCGTTCTTGCCCCGGCCGCCGGCGCGGGCGGGCTCCTGCCCGCCGTCGGCGCCGGTGTCGCCGCCCTCGTCCACGCCGTCCTTGTCGAAGCCGCCCTCGTCGAAACGGCTGTCGTCGAAGCCGCCCTCGTCGAACGCGGTGTCGGACAGCAGTTGGTCCTCGGTGAGCCCGACCTCCAACTCGGCCTCGAGTTCGAGATCCTCCTCCGGCTCACGGCCGGGCGACGCCGGCACCGGCTCCGTCGGCGCCGAGCGTGACGGCGCCCGCTCCGCCGTCCGGTCCGCCTCACCGCCGTCGGCGGGTCGGCTCTCGACGGCCTGCGTATCGGCACCGGGCGGCTGCGCCGGCCGTTCGGGAGTCCCACCCGGCGTGGTGTCGAGGACATCACGCAGCTGCTGCAGGTGTGGTCCGGTGAAGTCGACACGGATGCGTTCCACACCGCCCGCACCGTCACCGAAGATGAACTGCCGCGGCTCACGGTCGCGTTCGGCCTCGCGCTGCCCGCCGGGACGGCGGCCGAGCGCGGACACGACCTGCTCGTAACCCGCGCCCACGGGCACCTTGAGCAGGCGCAGCGCGTCGGCCTGCGCCTCGTCGTCGTCGAGCCTGCCGACGAACACCGAGTCCAGCAGCGCGACGAAACCCTGGATCTTCAGGAAGTCCGCGGGGATCTGCGAGGACAACAGCACTCGGACGTTCCACTTACGCGAGTCACGCGCGAACCGGTTCATCAGCACCCGGCCCGTCGGCACCTCCGACAGGAAGAACGCCTCGTCGATCCACACGCCCTTGCGCGCCGACTTGGGCTTGTCGTACACCGAGCGCGCCGTCAGCCACGCGGCGAGGTTCATCATCTCGACGCCCAGCGCTTCGGCGTCGGTCCAGTGCTCGCGGCCGACGCCCTCCTTCGGCAGGGTCAGCCCCGCCATGGTGAGCACGGTCAGCCGGTCGTCCCGCTGGTCGGTGTACGGATCGGCGTCGGCTTCCGGGATGAGCAGCGACATGCGTTCGCGCAGCTCGTCGAGGAAGTCGGCGACGACGACGGCGTGGTCGTGGTGCTCGCTGGCGTCACGCCGCAGCGCGTCGATGACCTGGCCGGGATCGGCGTCGTGCCGTCCGCCGACCATGCGGACCGCACGCAGCAGCACGATGCGGGTCTGCGGCATGCGTGCGACGTCGTAAGGCAGCACACCGGTGAGCACGTCCAGCACGAGCCGCCTGCGCGTCGCCCCGGCGAGGGCGCGTTCCCTGCGCCACGCGCGTTCCGGGTCCTCTTCATCCATGAAGTGCTCGAGCTGCGGCTCGGCGACGACGCGATACGGGTTGAGGATGCCGGGCTGGGCGTTGAGCAGGTTGATCGGCCGCGCATACGGACGCAGCTCGGGCAGCTCGCACAACCGCGACAGCGGACCGGACGGGTCGAGAATGGTCCAGTGCGCGCCGGCGCGGAGCGTCTTGTAGACGATGCCACCGCCGAGGAACGACTTGCCGCCACCGAGACCGGCGACGATCGACGTCAGCCCGGAGCCGTCGCGGATCTCCTGCGCCATCCACGGGTCCCACGCGACGGGGCGGCGGGTGGCGGTGCAGGTCTCGCCGAGCAGGATGCCGCGGCGGTCGCCGACCTCGGCCGTAGCCGTGGGCACCGACGCGGCGGCCCAGACCACCGAACCGCGGCGCAGGTACGCCCCGGAGGCGAGCGCCTCACCGGGGATGAACTCCCTGGCCAGGGCATATTGCGCCTCAGGGTGTTCGATGGCGATCTTCGGCTTGTACAGGTCCAGCAGCTGCTGCGCGAGCTTGAGGGCCTCGCGTTCGCTGCTGCCCGAGACCGACATGCGCCACCACGAACGCACGCGCGTGGCGAGGGCGGTGAAGCCGGACGTCATCTCGTCGTCGACCTCGAGCACCCGCGAGGCCTGCCGGGCCAACGACTGCGGCGGTTCGAGTTCGTGCTCGTCGGTGTAGTGCTTGACCTGCGAGCGCACCTTGTTCATCTGCCGCTGCAGCTCGCCCGCCACCTCTTCGGGCCTGCGCACGTAGATGCGCGCGGACCACTCCACGGGCGCGGGCAGGCGGTCGGCGTGCTGCACCCACGGATCGTCGACCTCGGGGATCTGCAGGCCGTGCATCTGGCCGACCGTCAGCACGGCGACGTGACGCTTCACCCCGGCGTTCGATCCGGTACGGCCGCGCACCGTGACGGTGGGCGCGTACGGATCGGCGTGGAAGTCGGCGGCGTCGGTGAAGCTGGCGAGGTCCTCGGGCTCCCAGGTCGACGTCGGCACGGCGGGCATCGTGCGCGGCGCGGGCAGCCCCAGCGAACACGAGCGGTGCATCAGCCAGGACATCTCGTCGGCGCTGACCGGCCTGCCTTCGAGGCCGGACGAGCCGATCACCCCGTCGAGGTGCTCGACCTCGGAGTCGAGGGCGGACAGCTCGGCGTCGACGGCTTCGGGGAGGATCTTGCGCAGCAGCGGCGCGGCACGTTCGACCGCGCGGTCCATGACGCGGCGGGTCTGGACCTGCACCCCCAGGTAGACCTCCTTCTCCGCCATCGACCGGCCCATCAGCTGCTGCTGCTCCCCGACGAGGTAGTCGTCGAAGGACGGCGCACCCGGCACGTCCGCGGGCCGGTCGTGGGCGTTGTGCACGTGCGCCTCGGCCCACATGCGAATCGGGTACGGGCGGGTGGTGACGCGCAGGTGCATCCACCGGCCCTGCAGCTCGGCGTACTGGCCCGCGATCGCCGCGATCAGGTCCTGTCGCTGGGAGTCGGACCGGAACGACCAGCGTTGGGGCGCGAGCCGGTACCAGGCGTACACCTCGTTGCCCGTGCGCAGCAGATGTCCGTCGATCGAGCGGGCGGCGATCGACGGCGTGTAGGTCGGGATCGCCTGTTCACCGGGCAGTCTGCGGCCCCGGCCGTCGGTCTTCGTCGACGGTGCCGGTTTCGCGGCGTTCCTGCTGGTGCCGCTTCGGTCGCGACCGAACAAGGCCTACCTCCCGACCGACGCCGGCATGCGGCCGGTGCGCCGGTGCGCTCGTGCTGTGCTGTCTGCCGACGGGCGTCCGGACGCCGGCCCGCCGGGCCGGACCGGATACGCGCCCCCGCGGGGACGTGCCCCGCGAGTGCCGCGCTTGTGTTTCGGCAGGGGTCGCTCCGCCCTGACCTTGATCTTGCTCGCGCTGACGGCACCGCCGTCGGCACGGGTCTTCTCCCTCGGGCTATGCAACTCGCGCAACCACATCGCGAACACCGCCGAGAGCGGCCGCTCGTGCGTGATCTTCGCGGTGATCATCCGAGTGATCGCGATGGCGAGGACGAACGCCCATGCGGTGCTGAAGAACCCGAAACCGATGCCCACCTGGCGTTCGATGCCCAGTATCACCAGGAACATCGGGATGCCGACGCCCCAGGCGACGTACCGCGCGCGCCACGGGAACGTCGCCTTCGGCGGGCCGAGCCAGACGGCGTCGACCCGGTAGATCTCGTCGTCGGTACGTATGCGCACGTCCGCGAGCCCCGGTCAGCCTGTGAACAGGCCGGCGAGCCACTCGCCGACGTCGACACCGAGCCCGCTGACGGCGAGACCGATGAGCGCGAGGGCGATCACGACGCCCCCGAGCCTGCGCATCACGCCGGCGTTGTCGCCTTTGCCGCCACCCAGCCAGAGCAGCAGCAGCGCGACGGCGAGCAGCACGAGCGGGACAATGTTGTCGAGGAGCCAGGTACGGACTCCTCCGGTGCCGAGCTCGCCTTGCTGCGCCAGAGCCGCAAGCGTCATCGTGGTCATCGCCTACTCCCGAGTGCCTGGAGTGTGGTGCCGGTACGGATGGTCCGTACCGCGCGGGTGGTCCAGCACTTCCCGTGTTCGAACAACATCATGGCGTGACGAGGTGTGGCGGTCAAAGACCCGTACACCCGCAGCGCGACCCCGAAGGGAGGGTCCCGCCTCCGTGGGCGTCGCGCGTGTGCACACCCACCTCGTCCGACCTCCATCATCGCTGCCCGAAGCTCCAGGGTTAACGGTGGCCACCCGGTTTTCCTAGTGTGCGGATGGCCTCACTCACACGCCAAGATCGACCTCACGCTGAGTTCCGCCGTACCCGGCCGTGTCACGGGATGCGCCGGCGCGACTAGTGAATCATGACCCATTCGGCCGCATCACAGCGCTCCACCGTGTAAAGGCCCTGTGTAGACGTCCGAACCGGACGATCTGACCGATCCGGTGAAAACCGACCCCGTCGCGCCACTCAGTCCGCGCGGAGAACCACCGTAAGTGGTTTGGTCACCCGTTCGGGTCGGTTTCGACCACAGGGCGGTGCTTCAACCGGATGGCGGTGCGACCGCGACCGCCGGAACCGGGCCGGAGCGCGTTGCGGAGAGGCCGCGGGCGGCCTACGGAGTGTCGCGGAGCGGTGAGCCGACGACGTCGAAGCGGAAGCCGCCGAACACGCCGGAGAGCATCGGGCGCGCCTGCTCGATCGACTCCCGGACGGCGGGCAGCTGCAACGACGCCTGGTGCGCCTCGGCGCTGGTCCACAACTCCATGACGTACACCGTGTCGGGATCCTCGCCGACACCGACCTCGTACAGCAGGCAGCCCGCCTCGGCCAGCACGTCGCTGCGCCGGGAAAGGTGGGCGGCGAGCTCGTCGCGTCGCCCCGGCACCGCACCGAGCGTGCCCACGTTGGCGAAGGTCATGCGGCCAACCTACCTCCGGCGGCTGCCCGCAGTGCTGGGCGACAGGCCGACGTCGGCGGGCGAACGGCGACGTCGGCCGGTACGCCCGGGTGACGACCGGTCACGACACGTCGAGCACCCGGCGAGCGACGAGGGCCGCGTGGGGACGGTGACCGGGGTCGTCGCGGGTCTCGACCTCCTCGACGTGGAAACCCGCGCCGGTGAGCAGCCGCGACATCACGTCGACCGGCCAGAAGTAGGCCGTCGTCACGGCATGCGGGAACGCCTCGACCCGCGAGCCGTCGACCTGGCGAGCCATCCCGAGCAGCAAGCTGCCGCCGCCGCGCAGACAACGCGCGAACTCTGCGAGCACGCCAGGTACCACAGCGGGCTCGGTGTGGATGATCGAATACCACGACAGAATGCCGTCCACCGACGCGTCGGCGACGCCGAGTGCGTCCAGCCGAGCGACGCGGAACGGGTTGGCGGGGAACCGCGTGCGAGCGATGTCGACGAACTCCGGAACGAGGTCCACACCCTCGACGCGGCGATCATCGCTGCCGGTGCGGTCGATATCGGGGCCACCGCTGTCGGGTCCGGCGCTGTCGGGTCCGGCGCTGTCGGGTCCGCCGATGCTGCGGCGAAGGAAGTCGGTCCACTGCCCGGGGCCACATCCGGCGTCGATGATCAGGCCGTCGACGCCTGCGGCCCAGCGGGCGACGAGGTTCCGGTCCGGTTCGGCCATGAGTTCGGGAGCGCACGCGAAGTCGGCGTACTCGACCGCCCGCCTGCCGTAGGCGTCACGTACGTCAGCTGCCGACACGGGCCACCTCCGCTGCCATCGAACCCGCCGATCCGCGCCGCCAGTGCTGGGAGGACGAGTTGGCATGTAAGCCGGATTCTGTTCCCACGGCCCAGCCGTGGGCGGCGACCATCCATCTCGGCCTGCCGTTGCCGACAGGCTCCAGCGGTCTACCCGCAGGCCTCGGACGGGCCGCCCTCGAACGCCTGCGCAGGAACCCTGGGGCTCCCTCTTGACCTTGCTCCGGGTGGGGTTTACCGAGCCGTCCCGGTCACCCGGGACGCTGGTGGTCTCTTACACCACCGTTTCACCCTTACCCGGCCACTGCGCCGGCGCCACGGGCACCGGCGCAGCACCGCCGGGCGGTCTGCTTTCTGTGGCACTTTCCCGCGGGTCACCCCGGGTTGCCGTTAGCAACCACCCTGCCCTGTGGAGTCCGGACTTTCCTCGAAACCACGCCACTCGGGCGCGGCGTCGCGGCCGCCCTGCCAACTCGTCCTCGAACTCAGGTTACTCCGTACCCTCGGGCAGGTGTCACCGAAGGTGGGACACGTCGTTGACGAGCCGCACACTGGCGTTGCCGTCCGGGTAGAAGTCGGCGATCGACAGCGACGCCGGGTCGAGATGCAGGCGGAACAACAGCGACGCACCGGCGTCGAGCGCCAGTCGCAGCAGCAGTTTGATCGGCGTGACGTGGCTGACGACGACGACCGTCCGGCCCTGGTACTTCCGGAGCAGCTGCTCGTATGCCTGCTGAACGCGCACGTACACCGCGTCGAAGCTCTCGCCGTCCGGCGGCGGCACCGACGTGTCGCTCATCCACCGGCCGTGCACGTCCGGGTCGCGCTGCGAGGCCTCGGCGAACGTCAGCCCTTCCCATGCGCCGAAGTCCGTTTCCCGCAACGACTGCTGCGTCTCGACCCGCGCGCCGAGGGCCTCGGCCACGGCCTGTGCGGTCGCCGCAGCACGCGTGAGGGGTGACGAGACGACGACAGGGTCGACGTCACGAACACTGTCCATTCCGGCCAGTCGTTTCGCCACGGCCTGCGCCTGCCACCGGCCCGTCTCGGTCAGCGCGACATCGCCGAGCCCGGAGTAGCGCCGGTCGACCGACATCTCCGTCTGGCCGTGCCGGACGAGCAGCAGCCGCGTCGGTGTTCCCGTCGCGCCCGTCCACCCGGTCGGTGCGCGACCTGCGGACTCGACTGTCTGTGCCTCGACAGTCGGCGCGTCGGCGGACACCGTCGTGGCGGGTGTTGTCGGGGCGGGTGTGGTCGTGGCGGATGCCGCGGCCAGCGGCAGCGCGGTCTGTTCGGCCTCCGCTGCAGGCTCCTGCTCTCCGACGGGCTCAGTGCTGCCGACGGGCTCAGTGCTGCCGACGGCGGCCTGAGTGTCCATGGCCTCGTTGGCCAGCCGGTCGGCGTGAGAGTTCTTCGCGCGGGGAATCCACTCGTAGGTCACCCGCTGGAACCGGCCCGCGAGGTCACGCGCCTCGAGCGCGAGCGGCTGCAGCGCGGCGTTCTTGATCTTCCACCGACCGCACATCTGCTCGACGACCAGTTTCGAATCCATCTTGACGTCCACAGTGGACGCGCCGGTGGCGGCCGCGGCTTCGAGCCCCGCGACAAGACCGCTGTACTCGGCGACGTTGTTCGTGGCCGTCCCGATGCCGACCGCACGCTCTGCCAGCACCTCGCCGGTGTCGGCGTCCTTCACCACCGCGCCGTACCCGGCGGGCCCTGGATTGCCGCGCGAACCACCGTCCGCCTCGACGACGACACGTCTGCTCACAGGCCCGACTCCCCGGTACGGACCAGGATCGCGCCACAGTTCTCGCACGTGATGACGTCGTCTTCGGCCGCGTTCTTGATGTCCGACAGCTGACTGCGGTCGAGTTCCAGCTTGCACGCGCCGCACTGGCGCGAGCGCAGCAGCCCGGCACCGATACCCCGCTGTTCACGCACGCGGTTGTACGTCTTGAGCAGAGCTTCCGGGAACTTCGGCACGAGCGCGGCACGATCGGCGTCGCGCCGCGCCTGAGTTGCGTTGAGATCGGCGAGCACCTCGTCGCGGCGCGTCACGGCGTCCTCGAGGTCCTGCTCCGCCTTGTCGACCTCGGCCGCCGCGCGCTGTACCTCGATGTCGGCCGCCTCACGGCGTTCCATCAGCTCGAGCTGATCGTCCTCGAGGACCTGCTGCCTGCGCGAGAGCGTCTCCAGCTCGTGCTCCAGTTCGGTGAGCTGCTTCGCCCCGGCCGAACCGGACTCCATGAGCTTGCGGTCTCGGTCCGCGCGGGCGCGCACGGACTCGACCTCGCGTTCCTGCCGCGTCACCTCACGTTCCAGATCGGATGCCGATGTCTGCGCGTTGACGAGCGCATCACGCTTGTCCCGCAGGGTCTTCTCGATACCCTCGATCTCGGCCAGCTCCGGCAGGTTCCGGCGCCGGTGGGCGACACGTGCGAGCTCCGCGTCCACTTCGGCGAGGTCCAGCAACTCGCGTTGCAGGGACGGGTCTGCCTTCACTTCGTACTCCCGTTCGCTCGGACGTTCCACGGATCGGTGCACCGTGTGGAGACGTGAACCTCGACGTTACCCGCCTGCCCGATCACGTCGGCCGCTTGCCCGCACCACGGCCATTCGCTCGCCCAGTGCGTCAGACCGACCAACGCGGGGACCGCGCCGGGCTGCTCGAGATGCTCTCCAGCAGGGTGGTGCCGCAGGTCCGCCGTGACGTACGCGTCGACGCCCGCGGCCGTCGCCGTGTCGAGAAAACCGTCGCCCGCGCCGCCGGATACCGCCACGGTGCGGATCAGGCGGTCGGCGTCCCCCGCGCCGTACACGCCGGGGGCGGTGGCCGGCAGTGCCGCGCCGACGCGATCGACGAACGCGGCGAACGGTTCCGGTTCCGGCAGCACGGCGATGCGGCCGAGCCCGGTGTCGGCGCCGTCGACGTGCGGGACGAGTGGACGCTGGACGTCGAGTCCGATGGCCGCGGCGAGCGCGTCGGAGACACCGGGGCTGGCGGAATCAGCGTTGGTGTGCGCGCAGAACAGCGCCACGCCCTCGCGGATCATGCGGTGGACGAGCGAGCCCTTCGACGTGTCCGCTGGAACGCCGTGCACCCCACGGAGCAGAAGCGGATGGTGGGCGACGATCAGCTGTGCACCGAGTTCCAGGGCCTCGTCGACGGTGGCGGCGACCGGGTCGACACAGACCAGCACGCGGTCGACCCGGTCGGCCGGATCGCCGCACACGAGGCCGACCGCGTCCCACGACTCGGCGAGCTCGCGGGGATACGCCGTGTCCAGTGCGGCGACGACGTCGGCGACGGCCGGCGCGGGGGAGTTCGGACTGGTGGCGGGCATGGCGCGATCCTCCCATGCGGCCGTTTCCGCGCAGGCACGCCGCCGAAGGAACGCCACGGGTCGTCGGGCCATTTGATGTCGGGCGGAGCTGGACGGGGCCGGGGCGGCTGTGCCTGCCGGAGGTACCTGTCCGGATGACACCTGACCGGCCCAGTCAGACGAGACCGATAGTCTCGACAAGGCACGACACGTTCTCCGAGGTCGGCACGGCCGATGCACCGTCGGACTTTTGCGGAAGCGCACGAGTGGTGACACTCGCGCGCCATCCACCGCGGCACGGCGGCCACGGTCCGAAGCCGCCGATTACCCGAACAGGTGTTCGCAATGCCGCGTAGGCGTAGGTAGCGTCGGCGGGGTGATGGATGGGGGAACAGAACTCGACGAGATGGTCCGCATCGAACGGGCCGTCGCACGACTACACGCACGCTTCGTGGACGCGGCCGCGCGATTCGTCGCCGTACGCGGACACACGGAGGAATCCGCCGCAGAGGTCGGCGTCGCACTCGGCTGGACCGGAAGATTCGCCCGACAGCGACTCGATCTCGCCGAACAACTGGTGAAACGATTACCGCACACGCTGGACGCGCTCACCCATGGCGAGGTCGACCTGGTCAAGGCGTCGAAGGTCGCCGGCCCGACCTCGACCTTGCCGGACACCCTGGCGATCCGGGTCGACCAGCTGGTGGCGGGACGACTCGACGGCGCCACCGCCGGGTCGATACAGCGGCTCGTCAAGAAGACCGTGCTCGACGTCGATCCCGACGGCCAGGCCGAGCGAGCTCAGCAGGAACGCGCCCAACGGCACGTTCGACTCAGCCACAACGACGGCAGCACGGCCACCCTGGCAGCCGAACTGCCCGCCGAGACAGCTCAAGCCGCATACGCCCGCGTCGACACCACGGCCCGGACCCTGCGCCGCGGCGGCGACCGCCGGAGCCTCGACCAGCTCCGCGCCGACGTCTACAGCGACCTGCTGCTCGGCCGCGACGAGACTGCCGTCGCCGCCGCCCTGCCCACCCAGGCACCGTCACCACCAGCCGTGACGTCCCCGCCCCCGAAGGCGGATGTGTTCGTCCACATCGACCTCACAACACTCGTCGGTCTGACGGAAAAACCGGCCGAGCTCGCCGGACACGGCCCACTGCCCGCCCCTGTGGCGCGAGCGATCGCGCACGACCCGGCCTCGACCTGGCGGCGGATCATCACCGACCCGCACACCGGCGTCCCACTCGACGTCGGACGCACCCGATACCGGCCACCGAAAGCGCTCGCCGACTACGTCAAAGTCCGCGACCACACCTGCCGCTTCCCCGGATGCCACCGACCCTCCGACCACGTCGACCTCGACCACGTCATCCCCCACGGTTGCGACGGACCCACCTGCGCGGCCAACCTCATCGGACTCTGCCGACACCACCACCAGGTCAAACACAGCCCCGGCTGGACCTTCCGGCTCGAAGCCGACGGCACGGTCCACATCACGACACCCACCGACCGGCGGATCACCGCGCCGCCACCACACGAAAAGGACCTCGGCACCCGGCGCACGAGCGCCGGCAGCGCCGGCAGCGCCGGCGACAGTCCCGGCACCCAGGAACCGCGGCGACGGCCCGAACCCCACACCGGTGGCCGACCACGCGGCAAGACACGCCATCGGCGCAGGCGCCGTCCACGGGGTGACGCCACTCCGCAGGACGGCCCCGCCCGGCGAACGGACCCGGCGCGCGACGCAAGCCCGTGACGACGACCGGACCGACGAACGCGCCGGCCGATTCGGCAGACTGAGACCGTGATGGACCAGCAGCGCCCCGACGGCAACCTCCACATCTGCTTCGTCTGCACGGGCAACATCTGCCGCTCCCCAATGGCAGCGCTCGTGTTCCGCAAGCAACTCGACGACGCAGGTCTCACCGACAACGTCACGGTCACGAGCGCAGGCGTCGGGCCCTGGCACGTAGGCGAGCCCGCGGATGCCCGCGCCCGCGCCACCCTGCGCGCCGCCGGCTACCCCGACGACCACGTCGCCGCGCAACTCGGCAGCCACCACGACGACGCGGACCTGTTCGTCGTCGCCACGAAGAGCCACCTGCGCGACGTCACCGACTTCGCAGGTGACCCCAGCCGGGTCGCTCTACTCCGCAACTTCGACCCGTCCGCGCCCGCCGACGCCGAAGTGCCCGACCCGTACTACGGCGGCGACGATGGCTTCACCGACGTCCTCGACATGATCGAACGCGCCATGCCGGAGCTGATCTCATGGGCACGCACCCGACTGTGACCGCCTACGACGCGATCGTCCGCCACACCGACGCCCAGCCCACCGACATCCGCCCGCTCAGCGGCGGTGCGGTCGTCGCACGCCTCGACGACCGCACAACCACCGTGGTGGCCAAGCCCGCAGCAGGCCCGAACGCCACCGCCGCCGAAGGCGCAGGCCTGCGCTGGCTGGCCGAACCCGGCGACGTGCCCGTACCGCATGCGCACGGCTGGGACGACGACTGGCTGGTGCTCGACTACATCGAACCCGCCGGCGGCTCCCCCTCGCCGGCTGCAGTCGAATCCTTCGGGCGCGGCCTCGCTGCCCTGCACCTCCGCGGCGCACCCGCCTTCGGCTCCCCACCACCCGACGGACCGGTCGACGCCTGGATCGGCCTCGCCCCGATGGCCAACGACACCACGCACGACGACGGCACATGGGCCACCTTCTACGCCCGAGACCGAATCGAACCGTACGTCCGCACCGCCGTCGACCAAGGCATCTTCGGTGCGGACGAGGCTGCCGTGTTCGACGCAGTCTGCACCCGCCTCCCCGAACTGCAACCGGGCACCGAACCACCGGCACGCCTCCACGGCGACCTATGGACCGGCAACCTGCACTGGGGCACCGACGGCCGCGGCTGGCTCATCGACCCAGCCGCCCACGGTGGCCACCGCGAAACCGACCTCGCGATGCTGCGACTGTTCGGAGCGCCGCACCTCGACCGCATCCTCGGTGCCTACGCCGAAACCGCCACGGACGCGGGCAATCCCCTCGCCACCGGCCACGAGGACCGCGTCGGCCTGCACCAACTGTTCCCTCTCCTCGTCCATACGGTGCTGTTCGGCGGCGGCTACGCTCGCCAGGCACTGACCGCCGCACAGCAGGCCCTCCGCACCACTCGCTGAGACGCACACCGCGCAAGACACGACCACTCGATGAGGCGCCCGGCGTGGCCGCCTACCGTAGTGGGTGTGCGGTGGAAGTTCCTACTCAAGCCCGGCTGGCTGGCGTTGACGGTGGTGGTGCTCGTCTTCGCCGCCCTGTGCTTCACCGTGCTCGCCCCGTGGCAGTTCGATCGGCACGAGGAACGTACCGCCCGGAACAACGCCGTGTCCTCGTCCACTGCCGCCTCTCCCCAACCGTTGGCGGAACTGCTGCCCGGCAACTCAGCTCCGGACGGCGACACCGAATGGCGGCGCGCCGTCATCGAGGGCACCTACCTTCCCGACGACGAGGTCATCGCGCGGCTTCGTACCGTGCAGGGCGAACCGGCATTCGAGGTGCTCACGCCGTTGCGCACGACCGGCGGCCCGATCGTGCTGATCAACCGCGGTTTCGTGCGTCCCGCGAACGACACGGGCGTTCCGGACTTCGCAGCCCCGCCGCAGGGCCGCGTCACCGTCGAGGCCCGCGTGCGCATCGACGAGAACGATCCGTCGAACCGGGATGCGTTCGCCGACGAGACCACCGGCGGCAGGCTGCACTCCTACTCGGTGGATTCGCAGGTGGTGGCTCGGGCAACCGGTCTGGACATCAAGCCGGGCTACTATCAGCTCGAACCCGGCGAGCCCGGGGTGCTGACGGCACTGCCGCTCCCCCAGCTCGAGGCCGGGCCGTACTTCTCGTACGCACTGCAGTGGATCGCGTTCGGTGCGATGGCGCTGCTCGGCTGGCTCTACTTCACGATCCGTGAAGCCCGCCCGGGCGGCGCCCTCGCCGACTCCGCAGAGGCCGCTTCTGGCGACGCGGCCGAGCCCACGACCGCCGAGTCGGCAGGGCAACAGCAGCAGGGCAAGCACCCGGGCAAGCAGAAGCGCAAGTCGGTGGCACAGATCCTCGCCGAGGACGACGAGGCCGACGCACTCCGCTGAGCGACGTCTTTCGGTAACGCCTGCGTGTGCTTTCCGTGACTTCGGACGGCTGTTTCCCACTTTCTACCTAGAACGTTCGTCGGTTTCTTTCATATCCCCACCAAAGGACCGGGACAACTCGGGCAGATTGCCTATCGCGTGCCGAATCCCCCAACGCGGCACCTGGACAACTGCGGAGGTCCCATGCGTAAACGTTTCTTATCCCTTCTGGCTGCCGCGGCCGTTGCTGCGGCCGGCCTCACGGCCGCCACGGCGGTGACGACGCCGGCACCTGCCAGCGCGGCCTCGTGTTACGAATGGTCGAGCACCCTGTCGCGCGGTGATAGCGGCTCTGACGTGAAGGAGCTGCAGATCCGGGTTGCGGGCTGGGTGAGCCACGGTGAGCACCTCGTCATCGACGGCGTGTACGGCCCGGCGACCGAGGCGGCTGTCAAGCGGTTCCAGTCCGGTTACGGCCTCGGCGCCGACGGTGTGGCCGGTCCGCAGACGTTCAGCAAGATCTACGACCTGACGTCGAGTGACTGCACTCCGGCTCACTTCTCCTACTCGGAGTTCGACGACAACTGCGGTGCCAACAACTTCAACGGCGGCGCCGTGTCGGCGTCGACCGCGAAGGAGAACACCCGCCGGGTCATGTGGCAGCTCGAGGCGATGCGTCACAAGTTGGGCGACCGGCCCATCGGCATCACGTCAGGTTTCCGCAGCTACTCGTGCAACAGCGCTGTTGGAGGTTCGTCGTCGAGTCGCCATCTCTACGGCGAGACGGCCGACATGGGCATCGGCGCGAATGTTCACTCCCAGTGCACGCTGTATCACGCTGCATGGAAGGCCGGTTTCACGGAGATCCTCGGGCCGGGCTACAGCGGCCACAACGACCACGTCCACGTGGCCAACGATCCGAGCCCGTTCCGCAGTGCCCCGAACTGCTGATTGTTCGCACCCCTGTGACGGGGGTGGTCCTGGTGCCGCACCGGGACCACCCCCGTTCTCGTGTGCGGATGCGGTGACGAACGCTGGCGACGCGGTTCGCGCTTCCCGCACTCCGCGAATCCGACTTTCGCACCCCGCCGTTGGTATGCATTCACCGGAATCGCTGGCCCTTCGTCAACTCCTCACGCCAAGGTTCCGGATGTGCCGACCGGTCGGCACGTCGGCAACGACCCTGGAGGTGCCATGCGCAACCGAGTTCTCTCCGTGGTGGCGGCGGCCGCACTCGCGGCCGGCGGCCTCACGACCGCGACGCTCGTCAACCCGGCGACGGCAGCAGCCGACGGCTGTTTCACCTTCGACAGCGATCTGTCCGAAGGCGACAGCGGCGCCGCGGTCGAAGAGCTGCAGGTCCGCGTCGCCGGCTGGGTGAGCCGCGGCGAACATCTGACGATCGACGGCGAGTTCGGCCCGGCGACCGAGGCCGCGGTCGAACGCTTCCAGGAAGGCTACGACGTCGCACCGTCCGGGGTGGTCGACGCCGAGACACGCGAGGTGCTGCACGCCCTCGGGCAGGACGACTGCACTCCCGAGCACTTCTCCTACTCCGAGTTCGACGACAACTGCGGCGCCAACAACTTCGAGGGCGGCAAGGTCGACGCCGCCACCGCGAAGGAGAACTCCCGCCGCGTCATGTGGCAGCTCGAGGCCATGCGCCACAAGCTCGGCGACGTCCCGCTCGGCATCACATCCGGTTTCCGCAGCGTGTCGTGCAACGACTCGGTCGGCGGGTCGAGCACCAGCAGGCACATGTACGGCGAGACGGCTGACCTCGGTATCGGGGCGAACGAACACCCGCAGTGCACGCTGTACGACGCCGCGCACGAGGCCGGGTTCACCGAGATCATCGGGCCGGGCGCGGAGGGCCACAACGACCACGTCCACGTGGCCAACGACCGCACCCCGTACAGCTCTGCGCCGAACTGCTGACGCCGACGGACGCGCCGTCGCCTTCCTAGCGGCGGCGCCTGCCGAGGCCGGATACGGCCGCCAGCACGGCCGACACACCTGCCGTGCAGAGCCCGACCACACGGGACAGTTCGACGGCGCGCGTCACGTGACCGGCGTCGGGGTTGCGTCCCGCACCGAGCACCGGCAGTTCCGCCACACCACGCGGGTAGACCGTCCGGCCGCCGAGGCGGATCTCGAGCGCCCCGGCGAATGCGGCTTCGGCGCGCCCCGCGTTCGGACTGGGGTGGGCGGCGGTGTCGCGGCGCCACGCCTGCCACGCACTCCGCGCGGAACCGCCGACGACCGGTGCCGCCGCCGTGGTCAGCGTGGCCGTGAGCCTGGCGGGCACGAGGTTCGCGATCTCGTCGAGGCGCCGTGCGACCGGATCGGCCGAGCGGGCAGAGGCGATGTCGAGTTCCATGCCGGGCCGCCTGCCGAGCACGGTGACGGTGCGGGCCGCCAGCATTCCCGGCAGTCCCGCGACGGCGCCCCAGACGAGCGGGGACACGACGGCGTTGGAGGTCTGGTCCGCGACGACTTCGATCGAGGCCCGCGACAAACCGGGCAGGTCCAGGTCCTCGGTGCAGCGCAGGTCGACGGTGGAGATGCGTGCGCGTGCGGTGTCGAAGTCGCCGTTCTCGAGGTCGCGGGCGAGTTCGGTGCCGTCGGACGCGATCCGCGCCCCACCGAGGACGGACCACGTGCCCGCTGCGACCGCGAGCGTACGCAGTAACCGGTGACGACCCGCCGCGCGTTCGACCAGCATGCCCACGGCGACGGCGCCGGTGGTCACCACCGTCGTCGCGCCGGCGGTCCCGATGCGCCGCGCCAGTGTGTCGGCGGCCTGCGGTAACGCGGCGACCGGACGGGGCGGGCCGGCCCGCCGCGGCTCGCCGATCAGACCGTCCGCAACCACGCCGAGCAGCAGCCCGACGGCTCGATGCGCACTCACGATCCGAAACCCCCAAACCGGTAAAGCTACGCAGCAGCCTACCGAGGGCCGCGATGCCGCTTCGCGGGGTCCGCGTCGACGCCCCGATCCTCGGTCGGCGCTACTGCTCCGCGGCGGCCCACGAGCGGATCATGACCGACGCGATCGACGTGCTGCCGGGCAGCAGCAGCTCGTCGTGCTCACCGTCGATGGCCGCGCGCACGTCGGCGCGACTGAACCAGCGTGCCTCCTCGATCTCCCCGTCGGCGGGCGTCAGCTCGGCGCCGTTGACGGTCCGTGCCGCGAATCCGAGCATGATCGACCGGGGGAACGGCCACGGCTGGCTGCCCAGGTAGCGCACGTCGGTGACGGCGACGCCGACCTCCTCGAGTACTTCACGTTCGACGCAGCCTTCGAGCGATTCGCCCGCCTCGACGAATCCCGCCAGCACCGAGTACCGCTTCGGCGGCCACACGGGCTGCCGCGCCAGCAGCACGTTGGCGCCGTTGACGCCGATGTCGTCGTGCACCAGACAGATCACCGCCGGATCGGTGCGCGGGTACTCCTCGCGGTCACATCCGGTGCAGTGGGAGATCCAGCCGAACTGCACCAGTCGGACCGCGGAACCGCACCGAGTGCAGAACGTGCCGCGTCGGTGCCAGTTCCGCAGCGCCTCCGCGGTCGTCAGCAGACCGGCCGACGTGTCGTCGAGCAGTGCGCCGTGACCGCGCAGATCGAGCCACGCCTCGTCGGCGCTGACCGGCACTTCCTGTCGCACACCCCAGCCACCGTCGAGTTCGATCGTGTCCGATTCGGACGGCGGGTCAACGGGCAGCATCCAGTAGTCGACGCCTTCCCATTCGCCGAGGAACGACGCCCCGGCGGGCGGTTCCCCTGCGAACTCGGCGGCCTTCCGGGTGCTCAGGGAGGCGGGTCCGGAGTCGACGTCCTCGCGCCGGACGGGTGTCCGGCCCCCGTGATCGATGACCATGATCCGCGCGTCCGGCCACCGTGCGGTGAGGCGTTGCGGGTCCGTCCGCAACGCCTCCTGCCGGTCCACTGTGGACCGCGACAGCGCCGGAACCTCCTGCAGCTCGAACGGCCTCACGATTCCGGGTCCGCGACGCGCACACCGCCGAGGGCCTCGAGCTGCGGGCCGAGCACATCGGCGTCCCCGACGACGACACCGGTGAAACGGACCGGTGCGAAGATCTCCAGCGCCGCCTCGGCGACCTGTTCGGTCGTCACCGCGGCGAGCCGCTCCGGGTGGCCGAGCAGCCAGTCGAGCCCGAGGCCCACCGCGGTGAGGCCGATCAGCTGGTTCGCCAACCCGGCCTGCGACGCCGCCCCGATCAGCATCGAGCCCGTGGCGTACTGCCGCACCGTCTCGACCTCGGAGTCGGTCGGCGGCACGAGGCCGAGCCTGCCGAGTTCGTAGCGAGTCTCCAGCAGCGCGGCCGCGGTGACATCGCTCGCGGTGTCCGCGTCGACCTGCACCGTCGCCTTGCCTCTGGTGAACTCGAATCCGGAGTGGGCGCCGTAGGTGTAGCCCTTGTCCTCGCGGATGTTTTCCATGAGCCGCGACGAGAAGTAGCCGCCGAACGTCAGGTTCGCCAGCTGCGCCGCCGGATAACGCTCCGCGGTGCGCGGCAGGCTCTGCGCCGACAGGCGGAGCTGCGACTGCACGGCGCCGGCACGCGGCACGAGCACCAGATCCCCGCCCGTGAGGTCGGGCAACTCGGGCAGTTCCCGTGCCACGACGTCGGAACGCCAGCCGTCGAGAGCCCGCTCGACCTCGGTGACCGCGGTCTGCGGATCGATGTCACCGACGAGCACCAGCACCGAGCCCCGCGGCAGGACCGCCGCGGGGTGCAGTGCCCGCACCGCTTCCGGTGTCACCTGCTCGACGTCCTCGGGTCGCGGCATCTCGCGGGTGTACGGATGGTCGCCGTACCGCTGCCGCTGCAACGCCTCCCTCGCGATCACCCGGGGCTGGGTGCGCGCGACGGCCAGGCGTTCGACCAGTCGTGCCGCCTCGAGCTCGACCTCGTGGTCGGCGTAGGTGGCTTCGGTGAGGATGTCGGCGAGTACGTCGAGCAGGGTCGGCAGGCCGCTCGCGAGCGCGCTCGCCGAGACGGACAGATGCTCCGGGTCGACGGCCACGCCGAGGTCGCCGCCGATGAGCGCCAGGTCGGTGTCCATCGCGACCCGGTCCCGCCGGCGCGTGCCGGTCGCGATCGTGTCGGCCAGCACCTCCGCCGTGGCCGGGTGCATCGGGTCGTCACTGGCGAACGGGATCGCCATGCGCAGTTCGGCCATCGGCGAACCGGGCTTGCGCACCGCCAGCACCCGCAACCCGTTGCCGATCTCGGCGTCGACGTGCTCCGGCGGACTGGCCGACCGCTGCTCGCCCAGCGGCGGCAGTTCGCGGGGCCCCACCGGGGTCCGGCCGATCTCCTCCGCGGTGCGGTGGGTCTGCGATGCGGTCACTGGGTACCTCCCTGCGCGGGCTCGACGAGAAGGACGGCGCGCGAATCCGGCCGCAGCCCCTTCGCCGCGTGCGACACCTGGTCCGCCGACACGGCGGCGATCCGGTCGGCGACCTCGTGCATGAGCGCGGCGTCGCCGTAGAGCAGTTCGAACGAACCGAAGCCGAGGGTGCGGTTCACGAGGCGGTCGTGCTCGGCGTGCAGCATCGCGCTCCAACGCGCCGTCACCCGCGCCAGTTCGTCACTGGTGGGCGGTTGTGCGGCAAGCGACTCCAGTTCCTCGTCGACGGCTCCGAGGATGCGGTCCACCCCGACGTCGGGGGTGTGCATCGCCGTGATCGAGAACGTGTCGGGATCGCGCGCCTCGAACGGCCCGAACAGGCCCGCCCCGGCGTTGATGTCGGTGACGAGCGGTTCGCCGTGCACCAGTCGCTGCTGCAGCCGGGACCCGTCGCCGTCGACGAGGACGCTGGCGAGTACGAGGTGCGCCAGGTAGGCGTCGATTTCGCCGACCGGGTCGGGCATGCGGTAGCCGACGGCCAGTGCGGGCAGCGGAGCGTGCGGATCGGCGTGTGTCTCGCGGATCTCGCTCGTCGGCCGGGGTTCGGCGAACGACGGCCGTTGGGGCCGCGGGCGTGCGGGCACGTCGCCGAAATGCTTCTCGATCAGTTCGCGCGCCCGGTCGACCTCGATGTCGCCCGCGACGGTGAGCACCGCGTTGGCGGGTGCGTAGTAGGTGTCGAAGAACGCGGCGCAGTCTTCGAGGCTGGCCTGTTCGAGGTCGGTGAAGTCGCCGTAGCCGTTGTGGGCGTTGGGGAACGTGTTGTAGAGCAC
This sequence comes from Prauserella salsuginis, assembly GCF_024648885.1. GTDB lineage: Bacteria > Actinomycetota > Actinomycetes > Mycobacteriales > Pseudonocardiaceae > Prauserella > Prauserella salsuginis. The sequence goes on from NZ_JANBBF010000015.1 coordinate 39,778, forward strand.
CGGCGGCAGCAGGATCCACGGGAATCCGCCGTAGGGCCGGTTCAGCACGTTGAGGCGGATCTCCTCCTTGACCACGTCGATCTGGTTGGCCAGGTTCTCGGCGGTCAGTTTCGGCGCGCGCATGCGGTCGGCCTCGAGGAACAGCGCGCGCTCGAGCGCCGCGGACGGCAGCACCTCGAAGTAGTCCGTGTAGTCGGGGTGCGTCGAGCCGTTGAACGAGCCTCCGCTGCCCTGGACGTGCCGGAAGTGGGCCAGCTTCTCCAGGCTTTCGCTGCCCTGGAACATCAGGTGTTCGAACAGGTGCGCGAAGCCGGTGCGGCCTTCGGGTTCGGAACGGAAACCCACGTCGTAGTGCACGCTGACGCCGACGACCGGGGCGCTCCGGTCTGGCGCCAGAACCACCCGCAGGCCGTTGTCCAGTGTCAGTCTGTGGAGAACGGGTTCGGCCATGTAGCCACCCTACGGGAGGCCCACGCGTGGTCACGTCGCCTTCACCGATATCGGGCGCCGGTCAGCCGGAACGGTCCGCCGCGAGCCGGAGCGCCGTGTCGAGGTGCTCGCGCCGCATCCGCTGATCGAGGTAGATCAACGCCGTGACGGCGGCGCTGAACGGCACCGCGACGGTCTGGGCGACAACGCTCCCGATCCCGAGGATCAGCCGATGTCCGGCCAGCGTGCCGTCGGCCAACGACGGCGTGCCTGCCCCCAGCGGCAGGAGCTGGGTGACCAGCAGCTGGATGATCACGCTGATCAGGAGCGTGATCAGCAACGCCGCAAACAGCCGGCCGCACACGTGCCACCATGCGCCGGCGACCAGGTTCACCGACCGCCTCACTGCGACGGTGACCCCGCTGTGGCGTTCGTGCACCAGTGCGGGCACGGCCAGGCCGAGGAACACGTACGCCACGACGCCGGGGACGACCAGCAGGACCAGTCCTGCGACGGTGACCGCCGTGACGACGATCGTCAGCCCCAGCACCGGCAGGAGCCGCGGCCTGAACTCGGCCCACACGTCACCGGCGGTCACGGGTTCGCCCACGACGGCGCGGCCGACCACCACCGTCAGCACGCCGACGACGAGCGCGTGTGCCAGCAGGTCGACGAACGCGAACGCGGCGTTGACGGCCAGCGCGTTCACGGACATCTCCCAGACCCGCCCCGGCTGTGGCAGCAGATACAGCTCCGCAACCTGCACCAGCACCACGTGGATCAGGGCGATGAGGGCGGCCGCACCGAAGACGACGCCGGCGTGCCTGCGCATCGTTGCGACCGCACCGTCGGTGATCTCGGCGAGCCGCAGCGGGCGCAACGGGATCACCCCGGGCTGCGGCGCCTCGGCTTCGCCCGGGGCCGGGCCGTCTCCCGGAGACGGGTGACGCGGCTCCCCGGGGTCGCCGTGCGGCATACCGCTCGAATCGTCCATACCACCCAGACTGTCACGGGGTGTGCCACGCCGATCCACGCCCAGGGCCCGCGGTCACATGTTGGCGGCGCGGCGCAGCTCCGGTGCGAGGTTCTCACGGCGGATGCGCTGGTCGATGTAGATCAGCCCGGCGACCAGCGACATGAACGGGGTGACGATCGTGCTGGTGATGACGGTGCCGATCTCCTGGATGAACACGTCACCCCCGCTGAGTGCCTGGCCGGGCGGCGGCGCAGCCAACGAGAACGGGAGGCCGATGACCAGGCTGACGCCGACACCGATGACCACGGCGGCGAGCAGGAACCCGAACACCCGCCACCACGAACCCTTGACCAGGGCCACCGAGCGCTTGATCGCCGAACCGATGGTGCCGCGTTCGAGCACCAGCGCCGCCGTGGCCAGGCTGAGGTAGACCCAGAGCGCGATCACCGGCAGGAGCGTCAACAGCACGCCGAAGGCGCCCATCGCCGTGATCAGCAAGGCGCCGAACAGCCCGGCGACGATCACCTGGGCAGCCGTGACGACCACCGAAAGGCCGAGCACCGACAGCAGGCGTGGTTTGAGCTCGGCCCACGCCTCGCCGAACGTGATCGGCTTGCCGAGCACCGCCCTGCCGACCACCGTCATCAGCAGACCCGTGAGCACGGCCTGCACCAGCAGCATGACGGCGAGCTGGACGGCGAACGCGGGCAGCATGTCCCCCAGCATGTTCTCGAGCTGCTGCATCTGCCGTTCCGGCGAGGCGGCCGGGTCGATCTCCGCGACGTCGGCGAGCATCGACCGCGTCACGAAGTAGGACACTGCGCCGCTGATCACCGCGATCACGAACGACGTGCCGAACACGATGCCGGCGTACGACCGCATGGTGGTGAACGCGCCGCCGACGACCTCGCCCAGCCGCAGCGGTTCCAGCGGGATCACCCCGGGCTGCCGCCCGTCGTTGGCGCCGCCCGACGACGGGTAGCGCGGCAGCTCGGAGTCACCGTTCGACATGCCACTCGAATCGCTCATAACGCCGATCCTGCCATCCGGGTTCCACGCTGACCGGGCGACCGCGCCGTGGCCCCGTCCGGCTTCACTTATGCTCTGGCGCGCACGCGATCACCACTGGGGGAGCACACCGCATGACGCAGCCACCGCCCGGCCCGCCCGGCGGCGACCCGTACGGCCGCCAAGGCCCACCGGCCTCGCCCGGCCCGCAGGGTCCACAAGGGCCGCAGGGGCCGCCCGGTGCCGGGGGCCAGTGGCCGGGCACTCCGCCGCCTCAGGGGCCTCCGCCTCAACAGGGACCCGCGCAGCATGGTCCACAACACCCCGGCGCTCCCCAGTACGGCCCGCCCCCGCAGGGGTCACCCGTTCAGGGCCCACCCCCGTACGGACCACCCCCGTACAGTCCTCCGCGTCCGCCGAAGTCGAACGGCCCGGCCATCGCCGCCGCTCTCGGCGGGGTGGGCGTACTGGCCGTGGTCGTGGTCCTCATCGCGACGCTGACCAGTGGCAACGACACGTCCGAGCGGTACGCCCACCGCGGCGTGGACGCACCGGCATCGACCACCACCGAGTCGAAGTCGACCACCGAGACCTCCACCGAGACGACCTCGCCGTCGAGCGAGACCGAGTCGAGCACGACGGGCAGCATCGTCACGTTCACCGAGGAATCCGGGGTCGAGGCGCCTGCCGGTCCGGAGAAGGTCTACAAGCTGGGCCAGCATCCGTTGTTCCAGAACACCGACGGCGGTCTCACGGCGAACGCGTGCCCACTGCCGGCGTGGCAGGACACCGACGCGGCGGCGAAAGCGTTCCTCACTGCCGCGAACGACTGTCTGAACACCACGTGGGGCGATCTGCTGCGCGCCTACAACCTGCCGTTCGAACGGCCGACGCTGCACTTCCCACGCGGCCGGTCGTACAACACGCCGTGCGGCACGGAACAGGTCAGCATCAAGCGCGCCGCCGTGTACTGCGAGAACAACCTGTACGTGCCCATCGCCGGGCTACAGCTCGAGAACTATCCCAACCGACCGGGCATCCACCTCGCACTCCTGGCCCACGAGTACGGCCACCACGTGCAGTACGTGTCCGGCATCCTCGACGCGGCGTGGCAGCAGATCAACAACGCCGGCGGCCTCGGCACCACGAAGGGGGACGCGGTGTCGCGCCGGATGGAGCTGCAGGCACAGTGCTTCTCCGGCATGTTCATGGGGTCGCACACCGGTCGCAGCGGCGCCGACGGCGTCACGCAGACCATGCTCGATCACGCCTGGTACAACCAGCAGGAACGCGGCGACGACACCTCCGGCACCACCGACCACGGCTCGAACGAGAACTACGCGGCCTGGTGGCAACAGGGCAGCCGCGACAACCGCCTGTACCAGTGCAACACCTGGCTCGCCGAGGCCGGCTCGGTGTCCTGACTGTCCGGTTCGCACAGCCGGTGTCCGAGTTTTCCCCGCCCGCGTCAGCGCCTCACGGAGCGTCGACACCGGGCACACCCGGCCTGCGCCTAGGGTGCCCGGCTATGGTGATGGGAGCGACCAGTGAGGCGGACGGGGCCGCGACATGACAGATCCCGGACCGGACGCGGCGTCCGGTGAGGATTCCGGCGACATGCCGAGTTCGGGCCACGCGCGGCGCGGCGGCACCCGCACCCGCGTGCCGGTCGTCGTGTTCTCACTGGCGGGGGTCGTCCTGCTGGCACTGGCGAGCGTGCTGGCACTGGTCGCCTTCACCGGCGACGACGAGGGCGGCGCACCGTCCGGTGGCGGCAACGCGGGTTCGGCCCGAGCCACGGAGACGGTGCCGGGCGACATCCGCGCGCTCGGCGACCGGCCGATGCTCAAGGACCCCGACGCCGGACTGCAGGCCGTGTCGTGTTCGCTCCCCGAGTGGCGGAGCAACCCGGCCGCGGCGCAACGGTTCTTCACCGTCGCCACCGACTGCCTGAACCGCGCGTGGGAGCCGTTCCTGCGTCGCTACGACCTGCCGTTCCGCGAGCCGACACTGCACTTCCCCGACGGCCCCTCGTTCCGCACGCCGTGCGGCGACATCCGCGTCGACGTGACGACCGCGGCCTACTACTGCAACGACAACCTCTACGTGCCGTTCGACGGCCTGCAGACCGACTACTACGGCCGCCAGGCCGGCATCTACCTGTCGGTGCTGGCCCACGAGTACGGCCACCATGTGCAGGAGGTCGCGGGGATCATGGACGGCGTGTGGGCGCAGATCAACGCGGCCGGCCAGCACAGTGAACGGGGTCAGGACCTGTCCCGCAGGCGCGAACTGCAGGCACAGTGCTTCTCCGGCATGTTCATGGGCGCCCACACCGGCCGCAGCGGCCCGGAGGGCGTGACCCAGCAGATGTTCGACGCCGCCTGGTACGACCAGGACACCCGCGGTGACGACACGTCGGGAACCACCGACCACGGCTCGAACGCCAACTACGCGGCCTGGTGGCGGGCGGGGGCGGAGTCGAACCGCATCGTCGACTGCAACACCTTCACCGCCCCGGCGTCGAAGGTGTCGTGATCCGGCACCGGCGTTACGCGAACCGTCCGGGAAGACCGCCCTGCCGGGGACCGCGGATCACGAGGAAGGCGTACACGCCGCCCGCCGCGCAGCTCAGCACCAGCAGCGCCATGCCGAGCGGCCTGCCCAGCTCACCCATTCCCGCATCCGTGCTGGCCAGGTGCACCGAGATCGGTTCACCGGCGGGCTCGGCCGGTTGGTCGGGCACGGCGATGTGCACGGTCTCGTCCTTGTCGTGCCCGCAGCCACTGAGCGTGCCCGTCCTGGTCGTGCCGCCGTCGGTGAACCGCACGGTCTCCCCCGCGGCCGCGTCGGTGCAGTCCGTGGGATCAGTGACGGTGGCCTCGACGGTGCGGTGATCCGCGCCGCCGGCCGTGGCGAACAGCGACGGGCCCGCCAGCCACGCCAGCGCCGTGATCACGAGGCCGGCCACGACCGCCAGCCCGGCCGACCGCCAGCCGACGGCGATCGCCGGTTTGCCCGATTCCGCTTGTTGCCGCACGCGCCCAATCGTCGCAGATATCCCGGCACCGGCCCAGAAAAGCCGGGGCAGCCAACATCACACCGTGACCGCGCAGTGTGACCGCCGGCGGCTCGTCCGACTACGACCGCACGGGAAGCCGTTTTCCCAGCTCAGCCCATCCGGTGGCAGCGGAGAGCCGCCGGGTGAGGAGCTGCCCGCGTGCGCCCGTCAGCGCTCGTCGTCGTCATCCGATCCCGTAGTGTGACGGACATACAGCAGGCGGTCACCGGGTTCGAGCGCGTCGGCTTCGGGCGCATCCACCCGATAGAGCTGCCCCGCGCGGACGAGTCCGAGAACCGTGTCGGGCAGATGCCGCGGGGAACCGCCCTCCTCCTTCGGGGTGACCGGCCGCTCCGCGATGGCCAGGCCGGTCTCCGGGGTGAGCAGATCCTCGACCATGTCGACCACCAGCGGGGTGCGCGTGGCCATGCCCAGCAGCCTGCCCGCCGTCTCGCTGGAGACCACGACCTGATCGGCGCCCGACTGCTTCAGCAGGTGCACGTTCTCCGCCTCCCGCACCGAGGCCAGGATGCTCGCCTTCGGCGCCAGCTCCCGTGCAGTCAGCGTGACCAGCACCGCCGTGTCGTCGCGGTTCGGTGCGATGACCACCGACCGGGCACGCTGCACCCCGGCAACCCGCAGCACGTCCGCTCGCGTGGCGCTGCCGTGGACGGTGATCAGGCCGAGCGCGCTGGCGGCGTCGAGCGCCTGCTGGTCGGTGTCGACGACCACGACCTGGTTCGCCTCGACGTCGTGTTCCGCCAGGAGCGCGTTGATCGCGGACCGGCCCTTCGTGCCGAATCCGATGACCACCACATGGTCTCGCACCTTGTTCCTCCACTTCTGGATCCGCAGCGCCTGGCGCGAACGCTCCGTCAGCACCTCCAGTGTGGTGCCGACCAGCACGATCAGGAACGCCACCCGCAACGGGGTGATGACAACGATGTTGGTCAGCCGCGCGAAATCGGTCACCGGCGAGATGTCGCCGTAGCCGGTGGTCGACAGCGACACGGTCGCGTAGTAGGCGGCGTCCAGGAACGAGATACCGTCCCCGTTGCTGTCGGTGTACCCGTCGCGGCCGATGTACACGATGACCACGGCCACGAACAGGAAAAACACCGCGCCGACGATGCGTCGGGCGATCGCGTTGAGCGGGCTGACCTTGGCATCCGGCATCCGGATGACGCCGACCAGCGCGTGGCCCGGTTGTTCGGACAGCGGCCGCTGCCGGAGCAGTCCCTTGATCACGCTGAGCAACCCTAGCCGTTGTCGTCCACCGATCGCAGCAGCGCACGCAAACCGTCGGCATCGGCCAGGTCGGCCGGGCGGACGGTGCGGTCGTGGCGTACGTAGTGGAACGCGGCGCGCACCTTCTCCAGCGGCGCACCCGACAGGCCCGCCCACGCGAGGCGGTACGCCGCGAGCTGCACCGACACCGCCTGCATCGCCGACTCGTCCGGCACCCCACCGGTCTTCCAGTCGACGACGGTCCACCCGCCATCGGCATCGGCGAACACCGCGTCCATGCGGCCACGAACCGTGACGCCGTCGACGACGGTGGAGAACGGCACCTCGACGTCGTGCGGCGTGCGGTGCGCCCACTCGCTGCGTTCGAACGCCTCGCGCAGGGCGTCCAGTTCCTCGTCCGGCGCCTCGCCCTGATCCGCCGCGCCGGGCAGGTCGTCGAGGTCGAACAGCCGATCACCAGCGAATCGGCGTTCCAGCCAGCCGTGGAACGCGGTGCCGCGGCGGGCGTAGGCGTTCGGCGGGAACGGCAGCGGCCGCCGCAGCCGCCGGGCCAGTTCGTCTGGCCTGCCCGCGAGCTCGACGAGCTGACTCACCGACAGCTGCCCCGGCAGGGCGATGTCCTCGGTGCGCCCGGAGGCGCGTTCGCGCTCGGCCAGCAGCACGTCGGTGTCGGCGGCCCAACCTTCGGGATCGGCGTCGGGTTCGTCCCCGGAAAGCGGGTCGTCCTCGGGAGGCTCGGCCGGCTCCGGGTACGGCTCACCACCCAGCGGCAACGCGAGCTGATCGTGCTCGTCCGCAGCCACGGTGGATTCCGGCGCTACGAACTCCGACAGGGTGGACTCCGGTGCGGTGGACTGCGGCGCTGCGAGCTCCGGTGCTGCGAACTCCGACACGGTGGACTCCGGGGACGTCCCGGGACCGGCGGGCTCGTCCAGCGCGGCGATCGCGGCGAGCACGGCGTCGGCACCGTCACGAACGGCGTCCCTGCGCGCGCCGAGAGGGTCGGCGGGCCAGGTCACCGGTTCGGCGTTCTCCCCGGCGAGGGGATTCTCGGCGCCCTCCTCGGGTTCCTCGGCCCACGTGGTGATCGTGCCGATGCGCTCGTCCTCGGTGATGGTCTCGGCGACCTCGGTCAGGAACGCCGACGGTCCCTTCGGCGACCCGCTCGTCTCGCCCCACCAGTGGCCGGATACGAGCAGGTGCTGTTCGCTGCGGGTCAGTGCGACGTAGCAGAGCCTGCGTTCCTCCTCGGCGTGCCGGTCGACGAACGCGGCCTCGTGTTCCTTGCAGGCGTCGAGGACCTCTTTGCGGTTCTCGTCTCCGCGCAGGTGCAGGTCCGGCAGGTCCTGGCGGTCGCCGCGCAGCGGCGCGGGCAGCTCGGTGACGGTCCGCAGCCACGACGACGACCGCCGGTCCCCCGGGAACACGCCCTTCACCAGATGTGGCACGGCCACGACCCGCCATTCGAGGCCCTTCGACGAGTGCACGGTGAGCACCTGCACCCGGTCGGCGGCGACCTCGACCTCGCCGGGCGGCAGCCCGTCCTCGGCGTGTTCGGCGGTGGCGAGATAGTCCACGAACGACAGCAGCGTGCCGGTGGGCGAGTTCTCGGCGTACTCGGTGACGACGTCGGCGAACGCGTCGAGATGCGCCCGGCCCGCGCCGCCGGGACGGGCCATGGCCTCCACGTCGAGCAGCATGGTGCGTTCGACGTCGGCGACCAGTTCGGGCAACGGCTGGTCGAGTCGCCTGCGCAGCGCGCCGAGCTCCTTGCTGAGCCGCGTGATGCGCGCGTAGCCCGTATCCGAGTACCGCCCCGGGTCGCCGGGGTCGTCGAGCGCGTCGACCAGGCCGGCCTCCTCGGCGCGTTCGGTGACGATGTCGTCGCCGTCGGCGGAGAGCTCGCCGGCCCTGCGCCACAACGCGCCGAGGTCGGCGGCGGCGATCCGCCAGCGCGCGCCGGTCAGCAACCGTGCCGCGGCGGTGCCGGACAGCGGTTCGGCCAGCACCCGCAACGTCGCGACGAGGTCGGCCACCTCGGGTTCGTCGAGCAGCCCGCCGAGGCCGACGACCTCGACGGGCAGCCCGCGGGCACGCAGCCGTTCGGCGATCGGGGCCATGTCGGCGCGGCGCCGCACCAGCACGGCGGCGGTGGGCGGAGTGCCCGTCGCGTCGCGTTCGGCGTACCAGGTGCCTGCGAGTTCGTCGGCGAGCCACTCACGTTCGGCGCGCACGTCCGACAGGAGTCCACATCGGACGTCGGCGGCGGGCGCACCGTCGCGGGCGCGGAGCCGCTGCACGCCGAGCCCGCCCGCACGCAACGGTTCGGCGACGGCGTTGGCGAGGGTCAGCACCTCGGGCGGATTCCGGAAGCTGGTCAGCATGCCGTACTCCCGGGCGGGCAGGCTACGTCCGGTCTCGCCGTCGGCGCGCGGGAAATCGGTGGTGAACCGGGGCAGGTTCGCCGCGCTCGCGCCGCGCCACCCGTAGATCGCCTGCGCCGGATCGCCCACGGCAGTCACCGGCAACGCGTCGGCGTCCGCGCCGCCGAACAGCGACCGCAGCAGCACCCGCTGAGCGTGGCCGGTGTCCTGGTACTCGTCGAGCAGCACGGCGCCGTACCGATCGCGTTCGGTGGCGACGACCTCAGGGTGCCCCTCGGCGAGGCGGGCGGCCAGTGACATCTGGTCGGCGAAGTCGAGCGCCCCCTCGGCGCGCTTGCGCTGCTTGTAGGCCTCCACGAGGGGCAACAGCGAGAGCCGGAACCGCTGCGACGTCAGGATCTTCTGCAGGTCGACGGGCATCGCCGCACGCTGGCCCTTCGCCCGCGGCGCGTTCTCGATCAACTCGCACAGCCACGTGGTGTGCTCGACAAGCGGTTCCTCGTCGACGAGGTGTTCCGCGAGTTCGCCCGTCAACCCCAGCAACTGCGCCGTGACGCTGGCGGGCACCAGATCGGTGTCCAGGTCGTGATCCCAGGTCGACACCACGCGGTGCGCCAGCCGCCACGACGCGGTCTCCGACAGCAGTCGCGCACCCGGCTGCACCGGCAACCGCAGACCGTGTTCGCCGAGCAGCCGCCCCGCGTAGGCGTGATACGTCAGCACCGTGGGTTCGCCGGCCAGCACCGACGCCCGCCGCGTGCCACCGGGATCGATGCGGTCGAGCAGCCCCGACCCCGCGAGCACCCGCAGCCGGGCCCGCACGCGGTCGGCCAGCTGCCGCGCCGCCTTGCGAGTGAACGTCAGTCCCAGCACGCGTTCCGGCGTGACGAGGCCGTTCGCGACCAGCCACACGACGCGCGCGGCCATCGTCTCCGTCTTGCCCGCGCCCGCACCGGCGACGACCAGCGACGGCTCAGGCGGCGCCGCGATCACCGCGGCCTGCTCGTCGGTCGGCGTGGGCAGGCCGAGGGCGTGGGCGACCTCGGCCGGGCTCACCAGCTGCGTCACGGCCCCGTCACCTGCCTGCCCTCCGGACGTGCCGGGCACGACGACCGCGCGGGACACCGGTCGCAGTCCTGGTTCTCCCGCGCCTCGTACGACGGTCCCGCGGTGGCGGCCGCCGCGTCCCGCACCAGCCGGAGCCAGTGCACCTCGCCGCCGGAGTCCAACGGCGGCTGCTCCCGTTCGCTGGAACCGGTCTTGGTGTGGGACTTGGCGACGTAGACGAGCTTCGCACCGCCGGGCTTGGCCGCCGCCTGCGCCGACTGCGGGTTCCGCGCGGCCTGCGTGGTCTTCAGGTGGTGCTCGAACGCACCGAGCAGCACCGCCAGCTGGTAGGCCGCGAGCTGCGGATGCTGCTCGGCGTCCTTGGCGCTCACCGCGTTCTTGCCGGTCTTGAGGTCGACCACGACGGGCCTGCCCTGGCCGTCCACTTCGAGCCGGTCGACCCGGCCGGTCAGCGTGACCCGCAGCTGCGCGTCCGCGCCGTCGTCGCCCGCTGCGTTCACACCGGCCGTGTCGGCGTCGTCGGTGTCAGCCGTGTCGGTGTCGGGGTCGTCGGGATCATCGGGGTCACTGTCCGCGTCGCCGTCGCCGACCGCCGCGTCGAGGGTCGCGGGCAGCTCCACCGACATCTCCTGCTCCACGGCCAGTTGGGTGAGGTCCTGTCTGCTCTGCTGCAACCAGTTCAGGAAGTTCTGCACCATCTGTTCGACCCGCACCCGTTCGCGGCGGGAGAACCACGGCGCGCCGGCGTCCACTTTGGTCCACGCCTTGTCGAGTTCGGCGGTGATCTCGGCGTGGTCGGCGCCGGATGCCGCCGCCTGGGCGAGCGCGTGCACGAGCGTTCCGGTGACCGCGGCGAGCTGCGACGGGTCGGCACCGCCGTGTCGTTCGATCAACCAGCGGAGCGGGCACTTCGCGAGCACCTCGACCGTGGACGGGGACACACGCACGGGTTCGCCCGGTTTGCGGAGCGGTTCGACGGTGCTGGGTTCGTGCAGGCCGTACCACTGGCTCGGGTGCGCTCCTGGCACACCAGCCCGCGCGAGACGGGCGAGCTGCGTCGCGGCGCGCCGCTGGCGGTCGGGGGTTTCCCCGTCGTCGCACACCACCGAGCGCAGCTCGCCGACCAGTTCCGGCAGCACGAGCGCCCGTTCGCGCCGGTAGACGCGCACGTCCGGGCCCGCGTCGGCAGCGTCCTCGTGGGCGAGCAGTTCCTCGACGAACCGCGACGGCTGTTCGTCCTCCCCCTGCACCGCCGTGACCAGCAGTTCCGAACGAGCCCGGCTCGCGGCCACGTAGAACAGGCGTCGCTCCTCCGCCAGCAGCGGCGCGATCACCGAAACACCGTCGCCGTCCACTCCGGACAACAGGTCGACGAGCCGCTCCACCCCGAGCAGGGTGCCGCGTGGCCGCAGATCAGGCCAGCCGCCCTCCTGGGCACCCGCGACGGCCACGACCGTCCACTCACGACCCGCCGCGGCATGTGCCGTCAGCAGGGAGACGCCGCTGCCCCGCGCGGCCACGGGCGCGAGACTGTCCCCCGCGATGTGCTGCGAGGTCAGGTACTCGGCGAAACCGCCGACGCTCGCCTTCGGCAACCTGTCGACATAGCGACCCGCCACGTCGAACAGGGCGACGACGGCGTCGAGATCGCGATCGGCCTGCGCGGCGAGCGAACCGCCGCGTTCGATCTGCCGGAGCAGCCGCTTCTCCAGTCCGCTCGCCTGCCACACACGCCACAGCACGTTCTCGACGTCCATACCACTCTGCGCCGCTTCCCGTGCCGTGGCCAGCAGGCCACCGACGCGGCGCACCGGTGCCGCCTCGGCGTCGGCAAGGCCGGCGAGGATGTCGCCGCCGCGCAACACCTCGACGAGCAGGTCGTCGCTGGAACGCTCGCCGCCCCCGGTCAGCTCCAAGCGGCGCAACCCGCGCCGCAACCGCCGCAGTGCCAGCGGATCCGCACCGCCGAGCGGAGAGGCGAGCAACATCTCGGCCACGTCGGCGTCGAGCGCGTCGGGGTCGGTGGCCAGACGCAGGATCTCCAACAGCGGCCGCACCCCGGACTGGCGGGCCAGCGGGACCTCCTCGGCGGCCGACGCGATCGGCACGCCCGCGGCCGCCAGCGCACGCTGCAGCACCGGCATCGACCGGGTCGGGGACCGCACCAGTACCGCCATCTCCTCCCACGGCACCTCGTCGAGCAGGTGTGCCCGGCGGAGCCGGTCGGCGAGCCAGGACGCCTCGGCGGCAGGCGTCGGGAACAGCCGTGCCCGCACCGCGCCCGGTTCCGCGTCCGAATCGGGTTCGGCGATCCGGGTGTCGCGGGCGAGGCCGGTGCCCGCGAACCCGCGCGCGATGCGGGTCACGGCGTCGTGCACGGCGGGCGCGGGCCGGTGGGTGCGGGTCAGCGTGACGGTCTCGGCCCCGTCGAGACCGGACAGCAGCGTCGGATCCGCGCCACGAAAGGAGAACACGGACTGGTCGGGGTCGCCGGCGAGCACGAAGTCGTCGGCCGTGCCGCCCAGCAGGCGCAGCAGCCGCAACTGCAGCGGGTCGAGGTGCTGGGCGTCGTCGACGAGCACGTGCCGCAGGCGATGCTGTTCACGCTCCAGCAGTTCCGGGTCGCCCTCCAGTTCGACGAGCGCGCTGGCGACGAGTTCGGCGGCGTCCATGGCGGGCGCACCGGGCGTGCCCATCGCGTGGCCGCCCGACCCGTGCAACAGCGTGACCTCTTCGTACTGCCGCCAGAAGTTCCCGGCCGCGACCCATTCCTCGCGGCCCTCGGACCGGCCGAGTTTGACCAGATCCTCGGGTCCGAGGCCGCGCTCGGCGGCACGCAGGATCAGGTCGCGCAACTCCTCCGCGAACCCGGCGATGCCGAGCGCGGGACGGAGCCGCTCCGGCCAGTCGTACGCGCCGCGTTCCAGGTCGCCCGCGAGGAGTTCGCGCACCACGACGTCCTGTTCGGGCCCGGACAGCAGCCGCGGTTCAGGCTGCCCGGTGAGGTTCGCCTGCAGCCGCAGGACGGCGAACGCGTACGAATGCACCGTCCGCACCATCGGTTCGCGCACCGTGTGGTGGGTTCCCGTGCGGTTGGTTCCCGTGGCGTCGGGGTCGTCCGCGGTGTCGACCGCCGTGATGCGGCGCGTGATGTCCCTGCGCACGACATTCGCGGCACGCCGGGACGAGGTCACGACGAGGATGCTCTCGGGGTCGGCCCCGCAGCGGATTCGCTCGGCCGCGAGTTCCGCGGTCAGCGCCGTCTTGCCGGTGCCGGGCCCGCCGACGACCCGGACGAACCCCGCAGGCGCCTCGAACAGCCGGGCGACCTCGGGCTCCCAGACATGAGCGGGTACGGCCGGTACGGACAGCCGCACCAACCGGGCATTCAGACCACTCCTGCTCACGGCTTCCGATGGAACCACGCCACCCCGACAGCCCCGCCGCCCGCGTCGACTCACCGGCGGCCACGGCGTCGGCCCACCGGGGCATTCGGGAACAGCCGCCCCACCGAGAGGCGTGACCGGGCCGACGGGAGCGCCCCCAGGGCACCTTCGGGGCACCCGTCGAACACGGCACCCGTCGAACGGGGCACCCGTCGAACGGGGCACCCGTCGAACACTGCCGCGCGGAGCGCCTCCGGTTGGGTGGAGGTGGGGGACGGTGTTCGATGCCCAAGATGCCCTTGGGGGCGAGTCCGGCCCACACCTAAGCTCAGCGGCATGGACGAGGAGTTGCACGAGCGGATCCGCGACGCCGTCACGACGATCCCGCCCGGCACCGTCGCCACGTACGGCGACATCGCCGCCCTCGCCGGCGCCCCGACGCCCCGGATGATCGGCCGGGTCCTGTCCGAGGACGGCGCCGACATCCCCTGGCATCGCGTGCTGCGCGCCAACGGCACCCCGGCGCCGCACATCGCGGGCCGGCAACTCGAACTACTTCGCGGCGAAGGCGTCCTCGCCGACGGGCGGCGCATCGATCTGGGCACCTACCGGTGGCGGCCGGAGTAGTCCGAGAGTCCCGCCACATCACCACCAGGGGCTTGCGCATTCGGTTAGGCTTGCCTAATGACCGTCACGGCGCAGTCCCACGCGGCCCCGACCGCGGCTCCCGCCCCGACCGCACCGAGTCCGACCGCACCGAGTCCGGGCACGCACGACCCGGCCGCGCCGGAGTCGACCGTGCAGGACACCGAAGCCACGACCAGTTCCGCGACCCGGGCAGGCACGACGCACGCCGAGGTCACCACAACGCCCGCCCGGCCGCAGTTCGCCTTCCGACGCCTGACGGTGTCGGCGACCCGGGAGCTCACCCCGCACCTGGTGCGCGTGACCTTCACCGGTGACGACCTCGACGGCTTCGTCACCGCCGCACCCGACCAGTACGTCAAGGTCTTCTTCCCCCACAGCGGCCGCACCCGCCCGGACCTGCCGCCTCCCATCGAGGGCGACACCACGTCGTGGTACCGCACCTACCTGGCCATGCCCGACGACGTCCGCCCGCCGATGCGTACCTACACCGTCCGCGCGTTCCGGCCCGAGCAGTGCGAACTGGACATCGACTTCGTGCTCCACCCCGACGGCGGCCCGGCCTCGACCTGGGCCTCGGGCGCACGCCCGGGCGACGAGATCGCACTGATGGGCCCGCACGGCATCTACGCCGTCCCGGACAGCGCGACCTGGCAGTTGCTCGTCGGCGACGAGTCGGCGATCCCCGCGATCGCCGCGATCCTGGAACAGCTGCCCCGCGACGCCTGCGCCCGCGTGTTCATCGAGGTCGGCGACCCCGCCGACCGGCTCAACCTCCCGAGCCCGGCCGCCGACGTCGACGTCCGCTGGATCGTCCGCCACCCCGGCTCGTACGGCGACGCGGTGCTCGACGCGGTCCGCGCGGCCGACCTTCCCGCCACCACGCCGTACGCGTGGCTGGCCGGTGAGGCCGAGCTCGTCAAGTTCGCGCGGCGCCACCTGGTCCGCGACCGCGGCGTCGACAAGCGCGCCGTCACGTTCACCGGATACTGGCGTAAGGGCCGCTCGGAGGAAGAGGTCGGCAGGGAGAATCTCGCCGGGTCGACTGCGACTTCGACATCGACTGCAACATCGGCTTCGGCTTCGGCTTCGGCTTCGGCTTCGGCGAGCTAGCACTCCACGGCGTTACGAAGACGCGACTCCGTGACGATCGGGTCGGGGATCAGCCTGACGACGGACACGGCGAACGTCGAGCTCAGCGACTCCGAGGTGCGCGGCATCGCCGCCACCGCGATGAGGATCAAGCCACGGGGCACCTCGTGCATGGTCGAAGTCGCGCTCGTTCCCGACGACGATGCGCAGACCTTCCACGCCGACGTCAGCGCGGTGACCGACGGCGACCCGTGCCGACTCGCCGAGCGCGTGGCCGCTCACATCCTCGACACGCTGCCCGGTTGACCGGCTTCTGCGGGGACTACCCGAGTTCCGCAACGAGCAGCTTCACCAACGCGCCGAGTCGTTGCCGCTCCGGCTGCACGACCCGCACGCCCGCGTCGACCAGCGGTGCCGCCGTCACCGGTCCCACGCACGCGCACAGCACGTCGGTGCCGAGACGCGCGAGCAGTTCCTCGTAGCGGCCGTCGTCGCGGGCGAGCCGCAACAGGTTCGCCGTAGCGGGCGCACTGGTGAACGCCAACGCCTGCAGCCGACCGTCGAGCACCCCGTCGATCAGCCGCCGAGCGGGCGCCAGGTCGACGGGCCACTGCCACCGGTACGGCTGCACCTCGACGACTGTCGCACCCGCCTCCCGGAGCGGATCCGTGAACTCCGGCAGCGCCTGCCCGTGCAGCTGCACCGCCACCCGGCGACCCTCGGGACCTGGCCCGCCAACGTCCTGCCCGCCAGAGCCCTTCCCGTCGGCAGCCTTCCCGTCGGCACCCTTCCCGTCAGAGCCCTTCCCGTCGGTGAGGCGGTCGAGCAGGTGCGCGAACAGCTCCCGGTTGCTCTCCTCCGGCGACGACCACTCCTCGGTCAGCCCGTGCCCGCGGACCGCGCCCTTCGCCTTCGGCCCGCGCACGAACAGCCGAGCCCGCGACAGCGCGCCCGTCAGCTCGTCGGCGACGCCCCAGCCTTCGGCGGCCGACAACCACCCGCGGAATCCCGCGCCGGTCGTCACGGCCACCAGGTCGACTCCGCCCGCGACGACGTCCTCGGTGGCCGCGCGCAGCCGGTCGTCGTCGGCCAACGGGACGATGTGCAGCGTCGGCCCGTGCCACACCGACGCGCCCCGCCGTTCCAGCGCGTCGATGAACTCGCCGGAGCGCCGCTCCGCCGTGATGCCGATGGCGACGTCGTCGAGCTCTGCCATGTTTCCCCACTCTCACCCGCTGCTCGCGAAGGGCCACGATATCCCGCCTCCGCGCAGTAGCACATGAGCTACAATCGTGGCCATGGAAACAGCGGCAGACTCGGTGGGGCTGCGTGAACTGCGGCAGAACGCCTCCGAGCTGGTCCGCCGGGTCGAGGCGGGCGGTGAGGTGACGATCACCGTTGCGGGCCGCCCGAGCGCACGCCTCGTGCCCATCGACGGCCCCCGCAGGTGGCGAACATACGACGACGTCGCGGACCTCTTCGACGGCACGGCCGACCCCGAGTGGGCTCGCGACCGCGATCTGATCGATCAGACGGTGCGCAACCCGTGGACAGACGAGTGAGAACCGCCGAGTGAGAACCGTCCTCGACACCGGCATCGTCATCGCCGCCGATGTCGAGCCGATCCCCGGCGAACTGGCGATCAGTGCCGCCACCGTGGCCGAGTTGCACTTCGGTGTGCTGGTCGCCCGCGACGAACACACCCGCGCCCACCGGTTGAAGCGGCTCGCCACGCTCGCCAAACGGTTCGACCCGCTGCCCGTCGACGACGCCGTCGCCGCCAGCTACGGCGAACTCGCCGCGGCCGTGGCCAGGTCCGGCCGGCAGCCGCGGGCCCGCACCATGGACCTGCTGATCGCCGCCACCGCACACGCCCACGACGCGCGTCTGGTGACCCGCAACCCGGCCGATTTCGCTGCGGTCGACGGGCTCGTCGACGTCGCCACGGCCTGAGCGGCCGAGTCGCGCGGGGCCGGGCCGCCGTCCCGGCGCTCACCGGGCATAGCGGGCCGCGGTCGCCGCGATCGCGTCGGCGACGGCCGTGCGCAGCCGCTCGGGTTCGAGGACCTCCAGGTCGGGGCCGAACCGCAGCAGCTCCCCCACGCCCGGCCTGCCTGCTTCGACGGGCAGTCGCACCGTGCACCAGCCGTCCTCGTCGGGCTGAGCGCCCTCGGCCTGCGCCGTCTTCATTGCCTCGGCGCCCACGCTCCCCAGGTACACGGGCACGAGTCGTCGTCCGAACGGGGACAGCCGCACGGTCGCGGTCTCCGGGTACAACCGCTGCTGGAAGCCCTCCGACCACGCGCGCCAGTACTCGGCGAGGTCGAACGCGTCCGGCCGCGCGAACTCGCCCGCGTCGGACATCGTCACGATGCGGCTCACGCGGTAAGTGCGGTCGCTGCCGTCACACCGTGCGACCAGGTACCAGACGCCGGCCTTCAGCACGAGGCCGAGCGGTTCGAGGGTGCGCGTCACGGCGGAGCCGTCCCACCGGTGGTAGTCGACGCGCAGCCGCCGCGTGCGCCACACCGCGTCGGCGACGTCGGACAGCTGGGCGATCCGTTCGATCTCGCGGTGCCAACCGGGGACGTCGAGGTAGAACCGCTCCGCCACCTGACCCGCACCGGCGCGCAGCTGCTCCGGCAGCGCCGCGAACAGCTTCAGCTGCGCTGCGCCGAGTACCGTGCCGAGTCCCAGTTCCGCCGCCGCGTCGGGGAGCCCGGCCAGTGCCAGCGACCGCGCCTCGTCCTCGCTCAGCCCGGTCAGCCGGGTGCGGTAACCGCCGAGCAGCTGGAAGCCACCTGCCCGACCGCGGTCGGCGTACACCGGGACACCTGCCTCGGACAGCGCGTCGACGTCGCGATAGACGGTGCGGACGGAGACCTCCAACTCGGCGGCGAGCTCGCCCGCCGTCATCCGCCCGCGGTTCTGCAGCAACAGCAGGATCGACAGCAACCGGCCCGCGCGCATGCCACCCATTCTGCTCGGAAAACCTGACAGAAGATGGCAGGAAAGCCCGTGAGAGTGGCTGCCATGAACACGGGAACCTTCACCACGAGCACCTGGACCGAACACGTCGCCTCCGGTGGCGAGGGCGCGCCGCGCTACGCCCACGCGCGGGCGACCTTCGCCTACACGGGCGTCATCGACGGCACATCGACCTGCGACTACCTGCTCTACTACCCCGGCGAGGGCTTCACCGACGGCGGGCAGGCCTCCCCCGGCATCGAACGGATCGAGGGCACCGTCGCCGGGCGCACGGGCAGTTTCGTCGTGCGGCACGACGTGCGCTACGGCGCCGACGGGATCGACGACACATGGGCGGTCGTCCCCGGCTCGGGCACCGGCGACCTCGCCGGCATCACGGGACACGGCACGTCGAAGGGCGACACCGCGACGATCGGGTACACGTTCGACTACCGGTTCGACTGAGGGCCGGCCCCGAGTCCGGTCGTCCTGCACTCCGATGGAGCGGCCCGGCCGGCGTCGGCGCACCGGCGATCGGCCGCCGCGGCACGTGCGCACCGAGTCCGGCCGACGCTGCGCGGATCGTCACCGCGGCGGTCACACCGCCAGCCGTACCGTCCGGTCCCATCCCGCCGGTTCCGCCCGAGTGTCGGGGGTTTCGGCGCAGCGGCGCACCACCAGGTCGGCCACCGCGGGGTGGGCACCGAGCGGGGCCGACACCGCGTCGGCGCCGGTCGCCTCCAGCCGCCGCTGGAACAACCCCGGTGCCAGCAGCCACGACGCGACGAGCACCCGGCGGCCGGAGTGGCGTGCCTCGGCGACGGCGGCGGCGACATCCGGGTCGGCGGTGGCGGCGTAACCGATCCGCACCGGCGCACGCAGGCGTGCGCTCAGCATCCGTGCCGCCGTCGACACCTCGTCCAGCGCTCGCGGATCGCTCGACCCCGCGGCGGCCAACACCACGGCGTCGCCCGGCCGATAGCCGGCCTGCCGCACGCGATCGACCAGCACGTCGATCAGTTCCGGTGCGGGGCCGAACGCCTCTGCCACCGGCGCACGCGGCAGTGCGCTCGCCGCGACCTGTTGCGGGATGTCGGTCCGCACGTGGTAGCCGGCGGCCAGAAAGGCAGGCAACACAACGGGATCGGCGGAACCGGACCGTCCGGCCAGTCCGTTCAGGACGGTCGTGACGTCGGGCTCGCGGACGTCGGCGTAGGCGACCGCGACCTCCGCGCCCCGCGCCCGCACGCGGCCCGCCAGCTCGGCGATCACCTCGGCTCCAGCGGGGTCGCGCGTGCCGTGCGCGGTCAGCACGATCACCCGTCGCCTCCCGCCGCCACGGCCAGGCGATAGCCGCGTTTGACAACCGTCTGCACCAGTGTTCCCTTCCCGAGCGAGGTGCGGAGTCTGCCGATCGCCGTCTCGACGGCGTGTTCCTCGCCGCCACCGGGCAACGCAGCCGTCAGTTCGCGCCGCGACACGACATGACCAGGACGCCGGGCCAGCGCGCGCAGCACCGCCATCGGTGCGGGCGCCACCTCCCGCAGCTGCCCGTTCACAACGGCGGCCTGGCCGCGCAGTTCGATCTCGCTGCCCGCCGCAGCCAGCCGGGGCGATCGCGCCACGAGCGTGTCCGCCACCTCGCGTGCCAGCGCGCCGATCCGCGCTCGCTGCGGCTGGACGGTCGGGATGCCCACCGCGGCCAGCGGACCGGCGGTGATCGGGCCGACACACGCGACCAGCACCCTGCTGCTGAGCGCATCCACCAGGCCCGCGTGCCGGCCGGTGCGCGAGGCCATCGCCAGCATGCTCGCCGCGGCGGGCGCACTGGTGAACGGCATCGCGTCGATCGCACCGTCGATCACCGCGTCGATCAGCCGGTCCAGCGGCCCCGGATCGGCGGGCCCGACCCACCGGTAGACCGGGATCTCGACGACGTCGGCACCCGCCGCACGCAGCGATTCCACGAAGTACGGCAGCGGCTGGCCGTGCAGCTGCACCGCGATGCGTTGCCCATCCACTCCGGAGTCGAGCAGATACTGCAGCAGTTCGGCGTTGCTCTCCGACCCCGGCGAATACGCCTCGGACAGTCCCGCCGCCCGCACCGCGCCCTTCGCCTTCGGCCCACGGGTCAGTACCTGGGCAGCACCGAGACGGTCGATCAGTTCGTCGCCGATTCCCCAGCCCTCGGCGGCCTCGACCCAGCCACGGAACCCGATCCCGGAGGTCACGACGACGACGTCGACGGGCTCGTCGAGCAGCAACCGCGTGGCGGAGTGCAACTCCGAGTCGTCGGCGAGGGGGACGATCCGGATGGCCGGGCCGCAGCGCACCGTGGCACCTTTGCGCACCAGCAGCGCGCCGAGTTCGTCGGCCCGGCGTGCCGCGGTGATGCCGATCGCGTACCCGGCGAGCGGCAGGACGTCGGTCATCGCACTCCCACGTGGACGATGCCGTCGGTGACACGCAGCGGGTACGCCTCGATCCGGACACCTGCGTCGTCGAGGCACTGTCCGGTGCGCAGGTCGAAGTTCTGCTTGTAGACCGGCGAGGCCACCACCGGGACGCCGCCCACATCGCCGACGATGCCGCGGGAGAGCACGGCGGCGCCGGAGAACGGGTCGACATTGGACAGCCCGAAGACGTCGCCCTCGACGGTGCGGAACACGGCCACCTGGACCCCGTCGTCGAGCAGCACCGCCACCCCCGCGGCGCGCGGCACCTGCTCCGCCCGGCACACGGGCGTCCACACCTCGGCCCCGGCGGACCGCTTTTCGGACAGTACGGTCATCGGTTCGCCACCTCCGGTACGCCCAGCATCACGGGCACGGGCTGCTCGCGTTCGGTCTCGAAGGCCACCGTCGGATCCGGCGTGCCGGGTGCGTTCACGAACGAGGTGAACCGCGCCAGCTTGTCCGGGTCCTCCAGCACGCCCTTCCACTCGTCCTCGTAGTTCGCGACGTGCTCGGCCATCGCGGCTTCCAGCTCGTCGCCGATGCCGAGGCTGTCGTCGACGACCACCGCCCGCAGGTGGTCGAGGCCGCCGTCCAGTTCGTCGAGCCACGCCGCGGTGCGCTGCAACCGGTCGGCGGTGCGGACGTAGAACATGAGGAAGCGGTCGATGATCCGGATCAGCTCGTCGGTGCCGGCACCGGACACCAGCAGGTCCGCGTGCCTCGGTACCGCGCCGCCGTTGCCGCCGACGTACAGGTTCCAGCCGTGTTCGGTGGCGATGACGCCGAAGTCCTTGCTGCGGGCCTCGGCGCACTCGCGCTGACATCCCGACACCCCGGCCTTGAGCTTGTGCGGCGACCGCAGCCCGCGGTAACGGAGTTCGAGTTCCACGGCGAGGCCCACGCTGTCCTGCTGGCCGTACCGGCACCACGTCGTACCCACACACGACTTGACGGTCCGCAGCGCCTTTCCGTATGCGTGACCCGATTCGAATCCGGCGTCCACGAGCCGGCGCCAGATCCGGGGCAACTGCTCGACGGTCGCACCGAACAGATCGATGCGCTGCCCGCCCGTGATCTTGGTGTAGAGGCCGAAATCCTTGGCCACCTCGCCGATCACGATCAGCTTATCCGGCGTGATCTCCCCGCCGGGCACGCGTGGCACGACCGAGTACGTGCCGTTGCGCTGCATGTTCGCCAGGAACCGGTCGTTGGTGTCCTGCAGCGTCGCCTGCTCCCCGCCGAGCACGTGGCCGTTGCCGAGGGTGGCCAGGATCGAGGCCACGGCGGGTTTGCAGACGGCGCATCCCGTGCCGGTGCCGTGTTCGGCGATCAGTTCGCTGAACGTCGTGATCCGCGTGGCGCGGACGATCTCGAACAGTTCGGCGCGCGACTGCGTGAAGTGTTCGCACAGCGCCGTGGACTGTTCGACACCGCACGCTGCGAGCAGTTTGTCGAGCATCGGCACGCACGAGCCGCACGACGTGCCTGCCCGCGTGCAACTCTTGATCGCCCCGACACTGTCGCAGCCGTCGTCGTGAATCGCCCCGTTGATCGCGCCCTTCGTGACCGCGTTGCACGAGCAGATCTGCGCGTCGTCGGGCAGCGCCTCGACACCGACCGCCTCGCCGCCGCCACCGGCGGGACCGATCAGCGCGGCCGGCTCGCCCGGCAGCTCCTCGCCGACCAGCGGGCGCAGCAGGTTGTACTCGCTCGCATCACCCACGAGAACCCCGCCGAGCAGGGTCGTCGCGTCGTCGGACACGACGAGCTTCTTGTACGACCCGTTCACGGGGTCGTTCACCACGACTTCGAGCGAGCCCTCGGTCGCGGCGTGCGCGTCACCGAAACTGGCGACGTCCACGCCCATGAGCTTGAGCTTGGTCGAGGTGTCCGCGCCGGGGAATTCCGCGTCGCCGCCCAGCAACGTCGTCGCCACCACTTCGGCCATCGAGTAGCCGGGCGCGACGAGGCCGTACACCCGTCCCTCCACCGAGGCGCATTCCCCGACGGCGAAGATGTGCGGATCGCTGGTGCGGCACGCCGCGTCGGTGAGCACGCCGCCGCGCTCGCCGACGCCGAGGCCCGCTTCCCGGCCCAGGTCGTCCCGTGGCCGCACCCCCGCGGAGAACACGAGCAGGTCGACGTCGAGTTCGGTGCCGTTGCCGAGCCGTGCCTGCAGCCGGTCGCCGTCCTGCGCGATCGCCGCCGTGGACGTTCCCGTGTGGACGGTGACGCCGAGGTCGGTGATCAGCCGGTTGAGCAGCGCACCACCGCCGTCGTCGATCTGCAGTGGCATCAGCCGCGGCGCCATTTCGACCACGTGCGGGGATAGGCCCAGGTCGCGCAGCGCCTTCGCGGCCTCCAAACCGAGCAACCCGCCGCCGACCACCGCCGCCGCGGGCCTGCCCCTGCGCTCGCGGGCACGCGCCACCGCCGCGCGGATCTCGTCGAGGTCCTCGATGGTGCGGTACACGAACACACCGGGCAGGTCCTTCCCCTCGACCGGCGGCACGAACGGCCGCGACCCCGTGGCCAGCACGAGCGCGTCGTAGTCCTGCACCCGCCCGCTCCGTGTCGTGACGCGGTTGGCCTGCCGGTCGATCGCGTCGACCGGGTCACCCAGCACCAGCTCCACGCGGTCGTCGCCGGAGTACTCGGACCCCGGAAGGGCCAGCCCATTGGCATCCCACGTGTCCACATAGGACGTCAGCGCCACGCGGTCGTAGGCGGGCCGCGGCTCCTCGCCGAACACGACCACCCGCCACGTTCCGTCGACGTCGCCGCCGCGCAGCGCCTCCACCAGGCGGTGGGCCACCATGCCGTGCCCCGCGACCACCAGCGTTCGACTCATGACTCACACCTCCACCGATGCCTGCGTTCCATGCTCACCAGTGGTCGTGTCCTGACCACTTCCGTCGTGTTTCCGGTGCGTTACCAACAGTTCCCTTCCCAGCTCGGCGACCGTGACGGCGATGCGGCGGCCGGCACACCCGCGTCACACGTGTCCGGTCCGGTGTGCCACATCCACCGCATCCACTGCATCCACTGCATCCACTGCGCGGCGCTCACACCCGCGCGTACGCGAGACTCGGCGCTCGGTCCACGGCGAAACTCGTCCGCAGGTAGAACCACCACGTCGTCGCCATACACCCGCCGTAACAGGCGAGGATCGCGATAAGCGCGGGCGTCAGGGTTCCGCCGCCTTCGAGGGAGAACTTGAAGACGAGGTTCACCAGCACGCCACCGAACGCGCCGAGCGCACCGGCGACCCCGACGACCGCGCCCGCCTGCCGTTTGGCCGCTTTGGCGACCGTGTCCGGATCGGCGCCGGTTCCGGCGTTCTTCCTGGCCTCCTCGGCGAAGATCATCGGGATCATCCGGTACGTCGAACCGTTGCCGATCCCGGTCAGCACGAACAGCAGGATGAACGAGCCGAAGAACAACGCGAAGCTCTCCTGCGCGACGCTGATCATCACCCCGACGGTGCCGACCGCCAGCCCCGCGAAGTTCCACTGGGTGATGCGAGCGCCGCCGAGCCGGTCGGCCAGCCACCCACCGAACGGCCGCGTGATCGACCCGATGAGCGCGCCGAGGAACGCGAGCCCGACGAACTCGCCGTAACCGGTGAACGTGAGGTCGATCAGCGAGGGGAACGCGAACGAGAAGCCGATGAACGAGCCGAACGTTCCGATGTAGAGCAACGACATCACCCAGGTGTGCTTGTTGCGCAACGCCGTGCGGTACGAACTGCCGTCCGGTTTGGCCGAGGTGAGCGAGTCCATCAGCGTCCACGAGCACACCGATGCGACGACGATCAACGGCATCCACATCAGCGCCGCGTAGGCGAGGTTGACGCCGGTGCCGATGCTGATCACCAGGGGCACCAGCAGCTGTGTGACGGCGACGCCGAGGTTGCCGCCCGCCGCGTTCAGGCCCAGCGCGAGCCCCTTCTTGCCCTCGGGGAAGAAGAACGAGATGTTGCTCATCGACGACGAGAAGTTGCCGCCGCCGAAACCCATCGCGGCCGCGGTGAGCAGGAAGAACCAGAACGGCGCCTGCGTGGTCACCGCGACGGCCAGCATGGCGCACGGGATCAGCAGCAGTGACGCGCTGATCGTCGTCCACACCCGTCCGCCGAACTGCGGGATCGCGAACGTGTACGGCACCCGCAGCAGAGCGCCCACCAGGTTCGGCACGATGATCAGCCAGAAAGTCTGCCCGACCCCGAAGTGCACCCCGGCGTCACCGAGGTTGACCACGACGATGCTCATCAGGATCCACACGTTGAAGCCGAGGTGTTCGGCGAGGACCGAGAAGCCGAGGTTGCGCCAGGCGACCTTTCGGCCGACGGCGTTCCAGAACGAGGGGTCCTCGGGCTCCCAGTTGTCGATCCATCGTCCTCGTCGTCGGGCGAGCGTGGGCTCGTCGGCCGGTTTCTCGGGTGCGAGCGTCATGGAAGTCTCCTTCGGCGTGACGGGCGTCGTGGGCGGCTCCGTTCCGGAACCGCCTGCGCGCGGAGCTGCTAGTCGGTACTGGTGAGCCATTCGGCGATGCCGCACACGGCGTCGCGGCAGCCGCCGCAGCCGGTGCCGGCGCGGGTCCGCTGTGCGATGTCATCCACTGTGGACGCTCCGCCGCGGTACGCGTCGACGATCTTGGCCTTGCTGACGGAGTTGCAGCGGCAGACGATCGCCGAACCGGGCAGATCCGCGGGGCTGGCCGCGGCGGGTGACGCCGAGGGCAGTGCCCGGCCGAGCAGCAGCGCGAGCCGGTCCTCCGGCACCCGCACCCCGCGGTCGTAGAGCTGCGTGATCGTCGCCGCGGCGTCGGGGAAGCCGAGCACGATGGCGCCCGCCACCTTCTCGTCGCGCACCACCAACTTGGCGTAGCGGCCACGCGCCGGATCGTCGACGCACAGGACCTCGGTGTCCTCGGCTGCCGTGTCCGCGGCGACCACGGTGTCACCGAGCGCCATGACGTCGACGCCCTTCGCCTTGAGCCGCGTGACGACCGACGTCCCGCGATAACGCGACGCGGTGTCGGCACCGGTGAGTAGATCCGCCAGCACACTCGCCTGCTCCCACGCCGGTTGGACGAGCCCACCCGGGGCGGCGGGATGCTGTGCGCAGTCACCGATGGCATGGATGCGGCCGTCGCTGGTGCGCAGCTGGTCGTCGACGACCACCCCCGCCTCGACGGCGAGCCCCGCATCCGCGGCCAGCGCCGTCTCGGCACGCACACCGGTCGACACGACCAGCAGCTCCGCCGAGACGTGGCTGCCGTCGTCGAGCTTCAGCCCGTCGCCCGGCAGGTACCTGGCCGCTCCCCTGCCCAGCCGGAAGTCGATGCCGGACGCTTCGAGCGTGCCGGCGAGCACGCGCCCCGCACCGGGATCGAGCTGGCGTTCCATGGGGTGCGGTGCCGGGTGCACCACCGTCACCCGATTGCCCCGTCCGGCGAGACCGCGCGCGGCTTCGAGGCCGAGCAACCCGCCGCCGAGCACGGCAACCGGGGCACCCACTCTCGCCGCATCGAGGATCCGATCGCAGTCGTCGAGGCTGCGGAACGCCAGCGCGCCGTCGGTCGGCTCGCCGTCGTCGCCGATGAGCCCTTCGACCGGCGGCAGCCACGGCCTGCTGCCCGTGGCCAGCACCAGCGAGTCGTACGGCAGCGCGGTGCCGTCGTCCAGCCGGACCGTCCGATGCCGGCGATCGATGCGCCGCGCCGCCACGTTCAGCCGCAGCTCGACGTGGTTGCGCTGCGCCCAGCCCTCGTCGTGCAGGCGGACGCTGTCGGGCTGCATGGTTCCGGCGACCACCGCCGACAGCAACACCCGGTTGTAGGCGGCGTGCGGCTCCGCGCCGACGACCGTCAGCGCCACCCGCTCGGCCTCCGGATCCCGGTTGCGGATCTCGTCGGCGAGCCGGGCTCCCGCCATGCCGTATCCGAGCACGACCACCCTGCGCGCGGTCACGAGGCACCACCCGTTTCCCGCTGCTCCACCGACTTCTGCTGCGTCCCTGATGCCTGTTGCGTCCCTGATGCCTGTTGCGTCACCGATTTCTGCAGCTCCACCGATGCCTGTTGCGTCACCGGTTTCTGTTGCGTCACCGGTTTCTGTTGCGTCACTGCTTCCGGCTGCGTCGCCGATGGCTCAGCGTCGGCGGGGACGAGCCGGGCCGCACACACCTTGAACTCCGGCATCCGGCTCGTCGGGTCGAGCGCGGGGTTGGTGATGAGGTTGGCTCGCTGCCCGCCGGGAAAGTGGAACGGCACGAACACGACGTCCGGCCGCATCGACGCGACACATCGCACCCGGCCGGTCACCGCGCCGCGGCGGGATTCGACGGTCGCGACGTCCCCCACGCCGAGCCCGGCCCGCGCGGCCGTGTCGGGATGCACCTCGATGCACGCCTCGGCCGCGGCCTCGGCCAGCTCCGGCACGGCCCGCGTCTGCGCGCCCGACTGGTAGTGCTGCAACAGTCGCCCGGTCGTGGCCTGCAGCGGGAACTCCGCGTCCGGCGGCTCGGCGGGGCCGGTGTGGTCGACGGCCACGAAGCGAGCGCGACCGTCGGCGTGGGCGAAGGCCTCGAGGAACAGCCGCGGCGTACCGGGGTGATCGACCGCGGGCACCGGCCAGTGCAGCGCCTCACCGGCGCGCAACCGGTCGTAGGTCACGCCCGAGTAGTCGGCCACGCCGCCCGCGGACGCGGCCCGCAGTTCGGTGAAGATCTCCTCCGCGTCGACGGGGAACCGGCCCGCGGGCTGGCCGAACCGCTCGGCGAGACCGGCGAGGACGTCGAGGTCGCTGCGTACCCCGTCCGGCGGGTCGATCGCCTTGCGCCGCAGCAGCACGCGACCTTCGAGGTTGGTCATCGTGCCGTCCTCCTCGGCCCACTGGGTCACGGGCAGCACGACGTCGGCCATCGCGGCCGTCTCCGACAGCACGAGGTCGGCGGTGACGAGGAAGTCGAGTGCCGCCAACCGCTCGGCCACCCGTTGCGAGCGCGGCGCCGACACCACGACGTTGCTGCCGAACACGAGCATCGCCTTCGGCCCCTCCGGCTGGCCGAGCGCGTCGAGCAGCTCGAAGGCCGACCGGCCGGGCGCGGGCAGCGACTCCGGGGCGATGCCCCACACGCCCGCCACGTGCTCCCGCGCGGCGGGGTCGTCGAGCTTGCGGTATCCGGGCAGTTGATCGGCCTTCTGCCCGTGTTCCCGGCCGCCCTGGCCGTTGCCCTGGCCGGTCAGGCAGCCGTACCCGGATCCCGCCCTGCCGGGAAGTCCGTGCGCGAGCGCCAGGTTGATCCAGGCGCTCACGGTGTCCACGCCAGTGGCGTGCTGTTCCGCGCCGCGCGCGGTGAGCACGAAGGCGCTGCGCGCACCGGCGAGCCTGCGGGAGAGCGCCCGCTGATCCGCAGCACTGACCCCGGTGATGCGTTCGACGTGCTCGGGCCAGTACCGGGCGACGGTCCGCCACATCGCATCGAACCCGGCGGTGCGTTCGGCCACGTACGCCTCGTCGAGCAGCCCTTCGGCGACGGTCGCGTGCAGCACGCCGAGCGCCAGCGCCAGATCGGTGCCGGGCGCGGGTGCGAGGTGCACGTTCGCCTGCTCGGCGGTCGGCGTTCGCCGCGGATCGATGACGACCAGCCCGCCCGCGGCGGCCGCGCCCTGCAGGTGCTGCAGGAACGGCGGCATCGTCTCGGCCGGGTTCGACCCGACCAGCACGATCACGTCGGCGCCGGCCAAATCGGTCATCGGGAACGGCAGACCCCGGTCGACGCCGAACGCCCGCAGGCCAGCCGCCGCGGCCGACGACATGCAGAACCGGCCGTTGTAGTCGATCTGCGAGGTCCCGAGCGCCACCCGCGCGAACTTGCCCAGCAGGTAGGCCTTCTCGTTGGTCAGCCCGCCGCCGCCGAAGACCGCCACCGCGTCGTTGCCGTGGGCGGCCTGCAGCTCGGTGAGCCTGGCCGCGATCACGTCGAGTGCGGTGTCCCAGCTCGCGGGCCGCAGCTCGCCGCCGGTGCGCACGAGCGGGGTGGTCAGCCGCGCCGGGGAGTCCAGCAGCGAGGCCGACGTCCAGCCCTTCTGGCACAGTCCGCCGCGGTTGGCGGGGAACTCGCGCGGCGCGACGTCGGCCGCCGGTGTGAGCGTCATGCCGCACTGCAGCGCGCAGTACGGGCAGTGCGTGTCGGTCCGCGTCCCGTCGCCGTCCGGTGTCGCCGTCCTGCCGGCAGGAGCGGGCAGGGCCGGTACGTCCGGCCCTGGCGGGGTCACGGCTTGCAGCGTCAACGGGCACCTCCTGCTGGTCGCCTGCGTTCCGGCGACCGTAGGAAGCGCGTGTTACCCGGGGATGCGCTGATGTTTCAGGCGTTTGACGTTGCTCCGCGACCTGCGCGAGGACGCGGTGAGCACGCGCCGGGGACGTGTCGACGTCGCGTGCGGTGCGGCCGTCACCGTGGGGCGTGGCGGGTGTTCGTCACCGCCGTGCCCGCCGGGAACCGCGTAAGGCCTACAGCAGTTCGCTGACCTGGGCGGCTGCGGCGCGCAGGCGGGTGGCTTCGACGTCGGCAGAACCGGGGTACCGCGCGTGATACGCGAGCCGGAACAGCGTCGCGCGCAGCAGCAACTGCGACCAGTCGGGCAGGTAGGACCAGCGGTGCAACAACGCCATGTCGGCCCCGCCCCACGCCACGGCGTCGATCGCGGCGACCGCGGCTCCCCACTCGGCGGGCCGGAAGTGCGGCACCAGGTCGACGATGCCGGGCTGGGCGTCACCGTCGAACAGAACCGTGCCGAACAGCTCCCCGTGCACCAGCTGCGGCGGTGAGGACAGCGGCTTGCGGGCGGGGGCAAGGATCTCGAACCAGCGGCCGCCCTTGGACTCGTCGAGCTCGAGGTCGACCTCGCCCCAGGCCATGCGCTCGGCGTCCGCGGCCAGGCCCTGTCTGCCGGACAGGAAGTCGGGTTCGGGAAGGTCGGCCATGGCCCGCTGCAGTTTGATCGCGGTGAGCACAGTGTCGTCCGCGCGGTTCTCGGGCCTGCCGGAGACGAACCGGCTCGCGGCCCAGCCGCCCATCACCCAGCGCCCGTCGGTGGTGTTCAGCGGCCGCGCGATGCGCAGCTCCGGCGCGTCGAGTGCGGCGAGGGTGCGCGCCAGCCACACCGCGTGCGCCCGGTCGGAGACCTTCCGCAGCACCACGTCGCCGTAACGCCACGCGGCCGCGCCCGACAGCTGCTCACCGTCCTCGGCGGCAGCGGTGCTCAGGCCGAAGGCCGCGCGCACATGCGACGGCGGACGTTCGGCTCCATACCCCACGCCGACGGACGTTACCGCCGACACCACACGGCCGGGTGAGCGACCCGCCGGTGGCGCCGACGCCGTCCCGGGAAGGACGAACGCCGACGAGGACGCCCCGGCGACACCGGTCCACGAACGACGAGCCGGGAAACACAGCCCGGACGAAGACAGCCCCCGGGACAGACACAGCCCTTTGGAAGGACAGCCCCCTTGGAAAGACAGCAGCCCCTTGGAAAGACAGCCCTTTGGAAAGACGAAGGCCCCGGCGCTGGGGTTTCCAGCTCCGGGGCCTCCGCCGCACCCTGCAACCGGCCAGATGGCCTGAGCAAGTCTCAGCCGGCAGCACAAGACGACGCCTTCAGCAGGCGCTGCCACCTATCAGTATGTAGGCAAGCTCGTGTCGATCTGCTTCGCCCATGCCAAAACGCCTCCGCCGAGGTGCGTTGCGCTCGAAAAACCGGCCTTGTGCAGGGCGGCGAGCGCCTCGGCGCTGCGCTGGCCCGACTTGCAGTGCAGCACGACCGGCTTGTCCTGCGGCAGCTCGGCGAGCGCCTCCCCCGACAGGATGCGGTCCTTCGGGATCAGCTTCGCGCCCTTGATGTTGACGATCTCGTACTCGTGCGGCTCGCGAACGTCGATGAGCTCGAAGTTCTCACCGCCGTCGAACTTGGCCTTCAGCTCGGCGGGCGTGATCGTGCTGCCGGAGGCGGCCTGCTGCGCGTCGTCGGAGACGACGCCGCAGAACGACTCGTAGTCGATCAGCTCGGTGATCTTCGGGGTCTCCGGGTCCTTCCGGATCTTGACCTCGCGGTAGCGCATCTCGAGCGCGTCGTAGCTGATCAGCCGGCCGAGCAGCGGCTCACCGATGCCGGCGATGAGCTTGACCGCCTCGGTGACCATGATCGAACCGATCGAGGCGCACAGCACGCCCAGCACGCCGCCCTCGGCGCACGAGGGGACCATGCCGGGAGGCGGCGGCTCCGGGTACAGGTCCCGGTAGTTCAGGCCGCGGCCGTTCGGCGCGTCCTCCCAGAACACGCTGACCTGGCCCTCGAACCGGAAGATCGAGCCCCACACGTACGGCTTGCCGAGGATCACCGCGGCGTCGTTCACCAGGTAGCGCGTGGCGAAGTTGTCGGTGCCGTCGAGGATCAGGTCGTAATCGCGGAAGACGTCGAGCGCGTTCTCGTTCGTCAGCTGCTCCTGGTGCAGCACGACGTCGACGTACGGGTTCACCTCCGCGACCGACTCCTTGGCCGAGACGGCCTTCGGTTTGTCGATGTCCGACTGACCGTGGATCACCTGCCGCTGCAGGTTCGACTCGTCCACGACGTCGAAGTCGATCACGCCGAGCGTGCCCACCCCCGCGGCGGCGAGGTACAGCAGCGCCGGGCTACCGAGCCCGCCCGCGCCGATCACGAGCACCTTGGCGTTCTTCAGCCGCTTCTGCCCGTCCATTCCGACATCCGGGATGATCAGGTGCCTGCTGTACCGGGCGACCTCTTCCTTGGTCAGCTCGGCAGCCGGCTCGACGAGCGGCGGCAGCGCAGTCGACATCACGTCCTCCATCTCGCGCTTGTCGCAGTTCATCCATTCATAACGGGTCCGGGCCCCGGAACCTTCCCGGTGTCCACATCGTGGACAGTTTCCGGGAGATCCGGCTCACTGGGCCTGCGGGTTCGGGAACGCGTTCGGACGGCAGGTCTTGCCGTCGGCGGGCACGCTGCCGGCGTCGCCGCCCTGCGTGTCGTTGAGTTTCGCGACGTAGTCGTTCGCGACGCCGAACGTCTGCTGCATCATCACGGGCGCCAGCGCGCCCTCCTTGGCGCACCCCACGTGACCATTGCCGAGAGCGTGGCCGACCTCGTGGTTGATGGCGTACTGGCGGTACGCCGTCAGGTCGCTGCTGAACGCCTTCGCGCCTCGCACCCAGCGAGCGAGGTTGATCACGACCTCGCCGTTGACATGGCACGACGCCGGGTACGGGATCGCGTCGCCGCAGACGTCCTTCGCCGTCTCGGGAGTGGTGAGCCTCACGTAGAAGTCGGCCTCGGGTCCGCTGTCGTCGACTCGTTGCAGCCGCACGTCGCCACTGCTGACCCAGCCGCGGTCGTCGTCGGCGAGGATGGCTTCCACGGTCGAGGCGTAGCTGTCCTCCCCCGCGATGCCCGCAGGGTCGATACCGTCCTCGACCTCGATCGTGTAGCGCAGCAGCCGGCCGCCCGCGCCGACGGGATCGCTGCCGCCCGGCACGACGTGCCACGTGCCCTGCCCCCGACGGGTGAACTCGCTGCCGTCGGGCAGCTCGGCCGTGGGGATGTTCAGGTCCTGCTTTCCCGCCGGGATCTCGTCGACCCCGCCGCGGCCGCCGCTCTCGCCCGCGTCGGCCGCAACCGACGCGTCGCCCGCCTGGGCGCCGGGTTCGTCGGGATCGGTCTTGGTGGTGTCGACGACGACCAGCGCGGTGACCACGAGCAGCACCGGGATCGCGTACACCCGCCAGCCGTAGGTGGCGATCAGCTTGCGCAGACCGGACTTCGACTTCTTCGGACGCCCGCCCCGTCGCTCGCCGCCGGAATCCGCCCCGTGGGCGTCGTGGTCGGCAGCCACATCGATATCGGAGTGGGATTCCCGCAGCTCCGCGTCGGGGTCGTAGTCGTGGTCGTGGGGCCGCCACGACGCTCGCAGCGGTTCACCCGGCCTGCGCACTCCGGGCCCGTACCGCTCGTCGAGCGGCCGCGCGCCCGGCGCGCGGGGGCGCCGTGCGCGACCGGGGCCGCGGCCGGAATACCCGGTCCGCTCATCCTCCCGCCGTGCTTCGTGCGACACCCTGTCCACGCCGTCCAGACTGCCACACCGTTCGCGCCGCATGCGGTCTCACCCGGCGGGCTACCAGCGGCCGTCGGTGAGGTGTTCCCACATTCCCAGGACCGCTCGCGCCACGGTCACGGGACGTTCCATCTGGGCGACATGCCCCGTGCGGGGCAGCACCAGCAGCCGAGCCGACGGGATCGCATCGGCCGTACGCCGGGCGCGTCGCACCGAGATCACCCTGTCCTCGGTGCCCCACACCACGAGCGTCGGCACCTGCACCTGCGGCGCGGCCGACCACAGCGATCCGGGCCCCGGTGTGAACCACGACCGGAAGATCTCCAGCGTGCTGCGCGCCAGCGCGGCACCTGCCCACGCGTACTTCGAGCGCGCCGCGAACTCCTCGGCCTGCTCGGTGAGCCGGTGCCGCGGGAACCGGTCGGCGTCGGCGTAGACGAGCCGGATCGTCTGCAGCGCCCGTTCCTCGGGGGTCAGCCGCGCCAGCTGTCTGCGCGCGGGCGTGCCGATCACGGGCAGCATCGCCAGTGCCATCCGCGGGTCGGACAGTCTGCGCGGGTCCGGCCTGCGGTCGGGCATCGCAGGCGAGACGAGTGTGAGCGTGCGCACGAGTTCGGGCCTGCGCGCGGCCAGCAACAGTGAGACCGCCCCGCCCATCGAGTTGCCGAACAGGTCCACCGGACGTCCCAGCGACTCGAGGTAGCGGGCGACGACGTCGGCGTGCGCGTCCAGGCTGTAGGGGAACCCGCGGGGCGGCTCGGAGAAGCCGAATCCGGGCAGGTCCAGCGCGATCCCCTCGGCCTGCGGCGCCAGCTGTGCGGCCAGATCCGTCCAGTTCGTCGAGGAGCCGCCGAGGCCGTGCACGTACACCGCCGTCCGGTCCGGCAGGCCGGGCGTGCGCCGCACGTGGAGCCGCGCTCCGTCCTGGCCGCGGTCGTCACCTCCGCCGATGGCTTCCCACGAGCCCTCCCACGGGGGCAGCATCGGGTCGTAGGCGGGCAGCGACGCCCGTGACAGGGGCACGTGTGTCAACGGCCCGCGGCGCGTGTCCGCGGGCCGGACGGCAGGGCGCTGCCGGTGCTGCGGGATCGGGGCACTCGTCGACGATGCGGTCTCGAACACGACGTCCAGCATGCCGCATGAACTCGATGTTTGGCGTTACTTACATACTGGCGAGTAATGTGCCCTGGGAAGTCTGGAGGCAAGAGATGACCGAAACGGCGCACGGCAAGGGCGTGCGGCTGCCCCGCACGCAGCGACGTGCCCAACTGCTGACCGCGGCACAACAGGTGTTCGCTGCGAACGGCTACCACTCGGCGGCCATGGACGACATCGCCGAACAGGCGGGTGTCAGCAAACCGGTGCTCTACCAGCACTTCCCCGGCAAGCTCGAGCTCTACATCGCGCTGCTGGAAAGCCACGTCGACGACCTGGTGCGCGCGGTCGAGGACGCGCTCTCGTCCACCACGGACAACAAGCAGCGGGTCCAGAACGCCGTCGGCGCGTTCTTCGACTTCGTCAACGGCGACGCCGGTGCGTTCCGCATGGTCTTCGAATCCGATCTCCGCGGCGAACCCGACGTGCAGCGGGCCGTCGACAGGGCGACCAGCGCGACGGTGGACGCGATCGCCAAGACGATCATGTCCGACGCCGGGCTCGACGCGGAGCGGGCGCGACTGCTGGCCGTCGGCCTCGTGGGCATGAGCCAGGTCAGCGCGCGCTACTGGCTGGATCGCGGCAGCGACGTCAGCCGCGACGACGCCGTACGGCTCACGTCGACGTTGGCGTGGCGCGGGATCGGTGCGGGCTTCCCGCTTCAGCACCCCCTGTAGCGGCACCCCCTGTAGCGGCACGGTCCGTAGCGGCACCGTCCGCTGCGGTGCCCCCGGGCACGGCGGTGGTACCGGCGTCGGCGATCAGACCGGCAATCGCATCGGCGACACCGGTCCAGCGCTCCTGCGTGATCATGTGCCCCGCACCCGGGAACAGCACGAACCGCGCATGGGGCAGCTCCTCGGCGATGGCCTCCGCGTGCTCCACCGGCGTGAGCCGGTCCCGGTCACCGACGAGCACCACCGTCGGCACGGTCGCCAGCGCCGCCAGTGCGGTCACACGGTTGTGCAGCGAGATCGCGTTCTGGAACCCGCCGATACTGCGCGGATGTGCCTTGCGCAGCTGTTCCGCGACCGAGCGCACGTCGTCCTTCCGCGGCCGTTTGCCGAACACCAGGAACCGGCCGCCCAGTGCCGCCAGCGGCCGTGCCACCGGCAGCCGCTCCCGCCGGTAGGCCACCAGCAGCTTGGCGAGCCGGCGTTCCAGGCGCGCTGCACCCCTGCCCAGCGCGCCCGGAAAGCCGAGCGTGAGGCGGTCCATGTTCCCCGACGACGTCGCCACGAACGCCGCCCCGGCGACGCGTCGGGCCACCAGGTCCGGGTACCGGTCCGCGAGCGCCATGATCGTCATGCCACCCATCGAATGCCCTGCCAGCACGATCGGGCCCGACGGCACCTGCGTCGCGATGACCTCGGCGAGGTCGTCGGCCAGCCGGTCGATCGTCGCCGACCGCGGCCCCGCGGGGTCGGAGTCGCCGTGACCGCGCAGGTCGTAGCGCACGGTGCGCACCCCCGGGGAGAGTTCGCCCACCACGCGGTCCCAGGTGCGCCGATCCTGGGTCCACCCGTGCACGAGCACGAGCGTGACCCGATGGTCGCCGCCGCCTTCCGGTTCGCTGGTCTCGACGGCGATGCGCGCGCCGTCCGACGCGGTCACGGTCGTCACCACGGATGCCCTCACTTGTTCGGCAGCAGGCCCGCGCTGCGCCACAGCCTCATGCCGGGCGCGCCGACCAGGCCGGCCTCGTCGAGGAACGGCATGATCTTCTCGCCCGAGAACAACAGCGTGGCCCGCCAGTGCGGATTGTTCAGCGCAGCCTGGTACCCCTCCTTGGGGCGGATGCCGACGGCTTTGTAGACGTGCGGGTTGATCAGGCTGCGGCAGATGTGCCATGACACGAACGCGATCATCCAGCGCTGGTAGGCCAGCTCGACCTTGCCCATGCCCTTGATCCGGCGGGTCACCTCTTCACGCGCGAACGTGACGTGCCGCGCCTCCTCCAGCACGTGGATGCGGTTGACCATGCGCACCAGCGGCTGGATCTGCGGGTCGTTCATCTGCTCGCGCTGGAGCCGGTCGAGGATCTCCTCGGCGACCAGGATCGAGCCGTACAGCGCGGGGCCGTATCCGATGATCGGGAGGATCCTGGCCAGTCGGTGCCGCCACTTCACCGGACCGTAGTGCGGGCAGTCGAACCTGTTGGACATGCGCGCGAACATCGTCGAGTGCCGGCACTCGTCGGCGATCT
This sequence comes from Prauserella salsuginis, assembly GCF_024648885.1. Classification (GTDB taxonomy): domain Bacteria; phylum Actinomycetota; class Actinomycetes; order Mycobacteriales; family Pseudonocardiaceae; genus Prauserella; species Prauserella salsuginis. The sequence continues at coordinate 75,995 of NZ_JANBBF010000015.1, forward strand.
CGGTCAGCGCGTACTGCGCGTGACTCGTGGTCGGGTCGCCGTTGTCGACCTCCTTGAGCAGCAGCTGCATGAGGATGACCTCGAACCAGATGCCGTTCGTGGCGATGCTGGCCATCTCGTGCTTGCCGAGCTCGATGCGCTGCTCGGGCGTGAGCCTGTCCCACAGTTCGGTGCCGTAGAGGCTCGAACGTTCCTCGGGGATGAACCGCTTGCCCTCGACGAGGGGAGCGTCCCAGTCGATGTCGACTTCAGGGTCGTAGAACTTGTTGGCCGACGACTTCAGAAGACGCTCAGCGGTCTTCTCCCGCCCGGCATCGCCCAGGGTCCGCGTCATTGCGGCCTACCACCTTTCACAGCTGACGGCTGGCTGCTCCCCGGCCGGCCCGCAATCCGGGGCTGCTCCGGGAGCACCTGTCGCAGTTCATGTAACTTCCAGTAACAGTTACTTCTGGTAGCATGAAAGGCATGCCGGACCCTGTCAAGTCGAGCAAGAAGAAGTCGTCCGACAAGGCAACACCCGGAAGTGGTGACGCCCGTAAGGACCGTTGGCGCAAGCACCGCATCGCACGCCGGGCCGAGTTCGTCGACGCGGCACTCGCCGCGCTCGAGGAGCAGGGCCCCGACCTCGGGATGGAACACGTCGCAGCCGCGGCGGGCGTGACCAAGCCGGTGCTCTACCGCCACTTCGAGGACAAGGCGGACCTCTACCTCGCCCTCGGCGACCGCGGCACCGAGATCCTCTTCGAACGCCTCATGCCCGCGATCAACACCGAGCTCGCCCCGGTACCCCGCATCCGCACGGCGCTCGACGCGTTCTTCACCGTGCTCGAAGAGCACCCCAACCTCTACCGCCTGCTCGCGCGCAGACGGTTCGCCGACCGCCCGCTGGACTCGGAGGTCACCGACGTCGTCGCGGAGGACAAGGCGCTCATCGCCAACGCGCTGACCGCGCTGCTCGGGGACTACCTGCGCATGTTCAACGTCGACTCCGGCGCGGCCGAACCCTGGGCGCACGGCGTGGTCGGGCTGGTCCACAACACCGGCGAATGGTGGTTGGCCAGGCGCAGCATGAGCCGCGACGCCGTGGTGGAGTACCTGACCCAGATCATCTGGGCGGCCATCGACGGCCTCGCCAGGCAGCACGGCATCGAGATCGACCCCGACCGGCCGGTCGATACCAACAAGATCGTCCAGTTCAGCCGCAGCGAGGACGCCGGCGACGACACCGCACGCCCCATCGACGAAGCTGGAGCAGCACAATGAGCGAACACGACGAGGACGGCTACACCGGCGCGGCGACACTGCTGGTGGACGAGACCGAAGTGGCGGTGGAGGTGCACCTGCGCGGCCACTTCCAGCCGATCGACGGCTACTACCACTGGTACGGCCGGATCAAGCCCAACGACGAGCTCATGACCCTCACCGGCGGCAAGAAGCGGAAGGTGCGACTGAGCACCCCGGAGGGCACCGCCGAGGGCGAGATCTCCGACCCCGACCCGTGGGACCGGTACCGGATCATGGGCACGAGCACCCCGCCGTTCGCGGTGCCGACCACCCTCGAAGAGGTCGAGGCGACCGCGCACTGAACCTGCCCGCACACGACGAACGCCGCGTCTCCCGATCCGGGAGGCGCGGCGTTCGCTGGTTCGAGGGGCGGCGGATCAGCCGCCGACGGCGAAGCCGACGCGACGGGAGTCCGACGGCGCGATCTCGACGTAGGCGATGCGGTCGGACGGGACCAGGTACTTACGGCCCTTGTCGTCGGTCAGGCTGAACAGGCCGTCGTCGGCACCCAGCGCTTCGGCGACCAGCTTCTCGACCTCCTCGGGCGTCTGGCCGCTGGACACCACCAGCTCCCGCGGGGTGTCCTTGATGCCGATCTTGACCTCCACGTGCAACCTCCGCTGCGAAAAAGTTGAGCCTGTTCGTTCCCCGTCCAGGCTAGCGCGCCGGACGTGTTCCACTCAGCCGAGGCCGAGGACCTGCATGCGCTTGGCGTGTCCCTGCTGGAGTTTGCGGAACAACGCGGCGATCCCGGACAGGTCGACCGAACCGGCCACGATGAGCTCGGCGAGCCCGTCCCGCTCGGCCACGATGTACTGCGCCTGCGTCAGCGCCTCCCCGAGCAGCCGCCGCGACCACAGCGACAACCGGTCGCGCTGGGTGCTGTCGGCCTCGATGGCAGCCGCCACCTCGCGTTCGGCGAACGCCGAATGACCGGTGTCGTCGAGCACCGTGAGCACGATGCGCCGCACCTCGTCGTCGAGCACGGTCGAGAGCTCGCGGTACAGGTCCGCGGCCAGGTTGTCGACGACGTACGCCTTGACCAGCGACTCCAGCCACGTCCGCGGCGCCGTCGACTCCTGGAACGCGTCGACGTGCTTGCGGAACGGCTGCATCGCCTCCTCGACCGAAGCACCGTGGGCGTACAGGTGGTTGGCGAGCATCTCGTAGTGCCCGATCTCCGCGCCTGCCATGGACGCCAGTGCGACCCGCCCGGCCAGGGTCGGAGCCGATCGCGCATCCTCGGCCAGCCGGTCGAACGCCGACAACTCGCCGTAGGCCAGGACCCCGAGCAGGTCGACCACGCCGCTACTGATTTCCGCACGCGCCTCCGTCACGCCGTTCACCGTAGTCGAGAGCGCAAACCGGCCAGCAGTTACCAACGACACGTGATCGAATGCGGCAGGCATCACGATATGTCGGCGTCTTCGCTGTACACTTGAGAACCGAGAGCGATTTTCACCACTCGTGAACGCCGCGAAAGACATATTCGTGGCACGTGAACACGCAGGTGAGAAGCAATGTGCGTGCACGCCTCGGCGATGTTCCCACACCGTATTTCTTCGCTGGTCATGAACGCGAAAGCACGGATGTGAGTGTGGTCGAGCCATCGCGGTATATGCCTGGCTTGCGCGCCGGTATGAGAGAGGCGATTTCCCATCATCCAGGACCAGAACCAGACCGCCGGCACCGATAGCGCCGACGGTCCCGCCACCGATGTCGCACCCGACGTCTCCCGGCCCGCGGCGGAAGCCGAAACGCCGGCCTTCGCCGAGTTCGGCCTGAAGCCCGAGATCATCTCGGCGCTCGAGGCGTCGGGCAAACACCGCACCTTCGCCATTCAGGCGCTTACGCTGCCGCTGGCCCTCAAGGGCGACGACGTCATCGGGCAGGCCAGGACCGGCATGGGCAAGACCCTGGGCTTCGGGGTCCCGCTGCTGCAGCGGCTCGACACGCCGGGCGACGGCACGCCGCAGGCGCTGATCGTCGTCCCCACCCGCGAGCTGTGCGTGCAGGTCACCAAGGACCTCGCCGAGGCGGGTGCGAACCTCGGCATCACCGTCGAGTCGATCTACGGCGGCAGGCCCTACGAACCGCAGATCGAAGCGCTGCAGCGCGGCGTCGACATCGTCGTCGGCACCCCCGGCAGGCTGCTGGACCTGGCCGAACAGCGCCACCTGGTGCTCGGCAAGGTGCGTTCGCTCGTGCTCGACGAAGCCGACGAGATGCTCGACCTGGGCTTCCTGCCCGACATCGAGCGCATCCTGCGGATGGTGCCGGACGAGCGGCAGACGATGCTGTTCTCGGCCACCATGCCCGGCCCGATCATCACCCTGGCCAGGACGTTCCTGACCCAGCCGACGCACATCCGCGCCGAGGAGAACGACGCGGGTGCCATCCACGAGCGCACGACGCAGTTCGTCTACCGGGCACACTCGCTGGACAAGCCCGAGCTGGTCGCGAAGGTGCTGCAGGCCACCGACCGTGGCCTGACGATGATCTTCACGCGCACGAAGCGCACCGCGCAGAAGGTCGCCGACGAGCTCACCGACCGCGGGTTCGCCGCGGCGGCCGTGCACGGCGACCTCGGCCAGGGCGCGCGGGAGCAGGCGCTGCGCGCCTTCCGCTCCTCCAAGGTGGACGTGCTCGTCGCCACCGACGTCGCCGCGCGCGGCATCGACGTCGACGACGTGACCCACGTCATCAACTACCAGATGCCCGAGGACGAGAAGACCTACGTCCACCGCATCGGCCGCACCGGCCGTGCGGGCAAGACCGGCGTGGCGGTCACGCTCGTCGACTGGGACGAGATCCCTCGCTGGAAGCTGATCTCCGACGAGCTCGGCCTCGGCCAGCCGGAGCCGGTGGAGACCTACTCGACGTCCAAGCACCTCTTCTCCGACCTCGGCATCGCCGAGGACGCGACGGGCCGCCTGCCGCTGAGCAAGCGCACCCGCGAGGGCCTGGCCGCGGAGGACGCCGAGGACCTGGGCGACAAGCGGCGCGAGCGGGGCGGGTCCCGCGAGCGCGGCGGGTCCAGGGAGAGCGGCGCGACCCGTTCGCGCAACCGCAAGCCCCGCAGGCGCACCCGTGGCGGCCAGTCCGCCGACGGCGATTCCGCCGAGTCCTCCGGTTCGACGTCGCAGGCCGACAGCGAGAACGGCGCCACGGCCTCGTCCGGTTCGGGCAGGTCGCGGTCGCGCCGCCGCACCCGCAGTGGCGGCAGCGGTTCGAAGCCCGCCACCGAGAGCCACGCCTCGGCCGACGGCGCCGCCTCCGGTGACGCCCAGGCCGACGGCGGCCAGCGTCCCGCGCGCAGGCGTCGCCGCCGTGGCGGCCGCGGCCGGGGCAGCGGCGAGGCCACGCAGGACAACGCTGCGCAGACCACCAACACGAGCGAAACGTCCGCCACGGCAGACTGACATCCGTGAGCTCCACCGGATCATTCCCGCCGGACTCCGGCGGCACGACCGGCGACACGGTCGGTAACAACAGCGGCTCCGCATCGACCACGGTGCGGAGCCGCCGCTCGCCGTGGGACCGCCGCCGCGACCGCATCGCGGCGGCGCTGCTCGGCGTGGCGGCCGTCGTGGCGGGCCTCGTCGTCTGGGCCGGCAGCGACAGCAGGGCCACGATCAGCGAGACCGCGCCCCCGCCCGCGAACACCCCCGCCCAGCCGGCGTCCGTGCCCGCCGAGTTCCACGAGGCGTGGCGGGCGCCGAGCGCAGCGACCCCCGCGCCCGTCGCGACCGCGGGCACCGTGATCACCGGCGACGGCGGCGAGGTCACCGGCAGGGACCCCGAGACCGGCTCGGTCCGTTGGCGGTACGCCCGCGACCTGCCGCTGTGCACCGTCGGCGCCGAGTGGGAACGCGCACTCGCCGTCTACCGCAAGGACGCGGGCTGCAGTGAGGTCACCCAGCTCGACGCGGGAACCGGCACGCGCACCGCGCAGCGCAACGGTGACGCCGAACGCGGCACCAGGCTCCTCGGCGACGGCGGATACGTGACCACCACGGGCGATCGACTGCTCAACACCTGGCGCGACGATCTGGTGAAGAGCATGGAGTTCGGCCGGGTGTACGCGCAGGTCAACGCGGGGTACCAGCCGCGGCCGAACTGCCGGTACGGCACCGTCGCCGCGGCGTCGGGCCGGGTCGGCGTGATCGAACGCTGCCCAGGCCGCACCGGTGCCCTGCTGACCGTGCTCAAGGCCGCGCCCGAGGAGTCCGACCAGCCGGAACAGGAGTTCTCCCAGACGTTGCCCGAACGAGGCGCCAAGCTCGTCGCGATGGTGCCGGGCGGCTCGGCGGTGCTGCTGCCCGAGGCGAAGGAACTGGTGCTGTACGACGCCAAGGGCCGGGAGCGGACTCGGTATCCGCTCGACCTTCCCCGGTCCGATCTGGACCGCGAACCGCGCGACGGGGTGATGCCCACCGTCCGCGGACCGCGGAACGTCTACTGGTTCACCGGATCCCGCACCATGGCACTGTCCACGGCGGACCTGACTCCGCAGTGGACGGTGCACAACACGCGCGGCGCCGGAACGTCGTACGCGGGCCGGTATCTCGCACCGATCGGCGGCGGCCTGGCCGTGCTCGACCCCGCGAGCGGCGACGCGGTCCGCACGATCGCCGTCGACCGAGACGACCATCGAGGTCAGATCACCATGGCCACCGCGGGCCCCGTCGTGCTCGAACGCCGCGGCGACGAGGTGGTGGCACTGCGATGACGGGAGACCCCCGATGACCGCGTTCTCCCAGCTGTCCCCGCACGGCGGCAGGCGCATCGACCTTCCCGGCGGCATCGCCGCGCTGTCCGGCCCCGCGCCGGCCGATGCGGGCGGCACCGCACTGCTCGTACCCGGCTACACGGGGTCGAAGGAGGATTTCGCCCCGCTTCTGGACGGCATCGCCGACGGCGGCCTGCATCCGCTGGCGATCGACCTGCCAGGCCAGTACGAGTCACCGGGACCCGACGACGAGACCGCCTACCTGCCGGACCGGCTCGGGGAGGTCGTCGCCGACCTGATCGCCTCGCTCGACGGCCCTGTCGTGCTGCTCGGCCACTCCTACGGCGGGCTCGTCTCCCGCGGCGCCGTGCTCGCGGGCGCGCCGGTCGCCGGGCTGACGCTGCTCGACAGCGGTCCCGCCCGGCTGCCGCACGGCCTCCGTGCACAGGCACTCGAAGCGGGTGAACCGCTGCTGCGCGCCCAGGGTGTCGAAGCCGTCTACGCAATTCGCGAACAGCTCGGCGGCCTGCCCGCCGCGGAACTGCGCGCGTTCCTGCGCACGCGGTTCGTCAGCTCGAGCGCGGCCGGCCTGCTCGGTATGGCCAGGGGCCTGCGCACCGAACCGGACCGCACCGACGAGCTCGCCGCCGCACTCGGCGACCGCCCCGCACTGGTCGTCGCGGGCGAACACGACGACGCCTGGTCGGTCGATCAGCAGAAAGACATGGCCCGCAGACTCGCCGCAGCGTTCACGGTCGTTCCGCAGGCAGCACACTCGCCCAACACCGAGAACCCGCACGTCCTGCTCGACGTCCTGCTCGCCGAATGGCGAGCCTGGATCTAGGGGCGTTCGGGAGCCACGGCCGTAGCCGGTCGTCGCCCCCCGCGTGTTCTGCATTCGGACCCGCGTGTTCTGCGTTCAGCCGCGCGTGTTCTGCGTTCACGCCCGAGCGCTCTGCATTCAGCCGCGTGTTGCGGCTTCCGGGGCCCGTGTTGCGGCTTCCGGGTGCCGGAAATGCTGTGTGGCCGCTCGGCGGTGGTCCGGGCGCCGCCGTGGCCGGTCAGTCGCCCATCCGGTCCGGTGTCCATGCATCGTCCGGTGTCCATGCACCGTCCGGGCTTCGCGGCCGTGTAGTGCGCAGATGGTCGCGCAGTGCGGCGAGCAGCGGGTGCTGATCCCCACTGCGGCACAGCAGGGCATGCGGGTACACGGGTGTGGGTTCGCGCAACGGGATTCGCCGCAGGTCGTGATTCCGAGGCCACAGGTACCGATCCCCGCTGCCGACGAGGCTGGCCAGCGAGGCCGAGTCGGCCAGCGCGTCCATCAGTGCCTCGTCACCGAAGTGGGGACCCAACGCGTCGATGCTCAACCCGAAGGCCTCGGACAGCGCCCGATAGAACGCCTCCCACTCAGATCCCCGCCTGATCCCGGGGATCCAGATGCGGTGGCCGGCCAGGTCCGCCGGCCTGACCGACGACTCGCTCGCCAGCGCATGGCCGGGCCCGACCAATAGCTCCAGCGGCGCGTCCAGCAGTCGTTCGGCTCGGATACCGGCAGGCACCTGGGATGCCGGCAGGGCGCGGAACGACGCGTCGACCGTTCCGTCGAGCACGGCTTGGGCGGCCTGGACCGCGTTCTCGTCGCTCAACGTGACCGCGTCCAGGTTCATCTCCGGGTGGGAAAGGTAGAACCGGTACACGGCCTGGGCCGGAGCGATACGCCGGTTGAGGACATCGACCCGCAACGGCCTGCTGCCGGGGCGCACGGCTAGCTCGGCTTGATCTAGAGCGTTGAGGACGTTCTTGGCGTGCGGCAGGAAGACCTGCCCGTCCAGCGTCGGCCGGGAGCCGCGGGAGGTCCGCACCAGGAGCGAGACCTCGAGATGACGCTCCAGGACGGCGATCCGCTTGGAGACCGCCTGCTGGCTGATCCACAGCTCGTCCGCCGCGGCCTGGAACTGGCCCGTCTCGGCGACGGTCACGAACGTCCGGAGCGCGTCGATATCCACATCGTCACCGTACTTTCACAACCGTCAGTTGTATCGCGTGCGGCGTAGTGTTGTTTGATCACGACTTCCGTGCGGTGGTGGGATCAGCGCATGTCCACCCGCACAGACCAGGTCATGTACGTCCACACGCCCGAGTTCGCGCACCACGCGGAACGGATCGCCGAGGTGACCGACGCGACGTCTCGGCTGAACGTGCTGCCGTTCAGCGACCACGAGAAGCGCGCCGAACTACTTTCCGTTGTTTTCGGCGGCCCACTCCCGAATTCGGTGACCATCTATCCGCCGCTGTTCACCGAACACGGACTGAACACGACATTCGGGGAGAACGTGTTCATCAACCAGGGGTGCACGCTCATGGACAAAGGCGGAATCCACCTGGGCAACGGCGTCATGATCGCCCCGAAGGTCAGCCTCATCACCGGAGGCCACCCGCTGCGCCTCGCCGAACGTCGCGAGTACCTCTCCTTCGCCCCGATCGTCGTCGAAGACGACGTGTGGATCGGGACGGCCGCCGTGGTCACCCAGGGAGTGACCATCGGAGCCGGTTCGGTGGTCGCCGCAGGCGCCGTCGTCACCCGGGACGTACCCGCAGGCACCCTGGTCGCGGGAGTCCCCGCCCACGTGATCAGAACGATCGAATGACCCCTGGCCGCCCCTCCGGCGGTCCGTGTCCCCTGCCGCCCGCAGCGCGCTACAACCGACACGCGCCGGTTCTCACGGCACTCGAGCGGCCGCCGTTCCAACCCCGGCCACCTCGGCCCGAATCGGCAGAACCGCCACCACCGTTCTCACGGCCTGCGGGCGCACGTAGTCCTCATCGCGGCCGGCCGCGGCTCAGCGGCCGACTGCCCGGCTGCCGCGGACTCACCTCGGCGCAGGCCGGACCTCATGCCCACCAACACGTCCACAGCACGATGCCGGCGAGACCGACCACGCCGACGCCCGCCAGCCCCGCGGCCGGGCCCCGTCCCCGGTCGACCAGCACCACCTGCAGCGCGAGTGCCGCCACCGCACCGAGCAGGTGCCACACGACGACCGCCATGCCCGGCCCGCCGTCGGTGGCGAGCGCCACCACGAGCACCACGACCGCCAACAGCGTGAATCCCGCGGCGACCGAGCCGGTGAAGCCCCGCCACGCGCGCCCGCCCGCCCCCGGCGCGTCCGGTTCGGTCACGGGCGTCTCCAGTGGTTCGGTGCGGTCGGCCGCTGCCGTCGTCCTCGTCCAGCCCGGAGCCCGGGTCACGACACACCCCCTGATGATCGGTCGGCTCCGGCCGTGGCGCGCGCCGAAGTCCCGTCCCCGCCGCGCTCGCCGTCACCGGCCGCGCCGTCCCCAGCGCCGCCGGTGCCGTCACCGGAGCCCCCGGTGCGGTCGTCATCGGCATCGTCGTGGAGCGGAGCGAGCAGATCCCACGACCGCGCCGCCGGGCCTGCCTGCTGTCCGGCGGGGCAGCTCGGACGGAAATCGCACCACGCGCAACGGCGGCCGGTACGCGCCGGGAACAGCTCGTCCGGGTCGCCGCCGTCGGCCAGCTTATCCGTGACCTGCTGCAGGTCGGTGGCCGTCTCCTCCGCCCGGGTGAGCTGCCTGCTCAGGCTGTCGGACGTGTGCTCGGCCGCAGCGACCGTGCCGCTCGGCAGATGGTGCAGCTCGACGCGCCGGCACGGCGTGTGCAGGGTCCGTTCGGCCGCGACGGCGTACAACGCAAGCGCTTGGGAGGAACGCGCCTCGTGCTCGTCGGGCGCACGCCTGCCGGTCTTGTAGTCGACGACCACGAGTTCGCCGTCACGCTCGTCGATCCGGTCGGCGCGACCTTCCACGATCATCGACGCCGGACCGTCCCCACCCGCCGCCGGCGCCGACACCCACCGCTCGACGCCACGAGGGTCGGTGTTCAGGTCGTGGTCGGCGACGTACCGGGAAGTCCACTCTTTCGCGAGCCGCCGGTACCGCCCGGCCTGTTCGGAATCGGCGAACCCGGCGCCCTTCCAGTGCCGGTCCACGAGCACGGCGGCGCGGGCAGGTGTGCGTTCGGCAGCGGGCAGGTCGAACAGGGCACGCAGGGCGTTGTGCACCACCGCGCCGAGGGTGCTGTGCGCCCACGGCCCCGTGCGCTGCGGCGTCGGACGGTCGACGTACGCCAGGCGGTAGCGGCGCGGGCAATCGTCGAACGTCGACAACCGCGCCGGCGTCACCTTCATCAGGCGACGCGGCGTCACACCGAAGTCGAACCCCAGTTGCTCCATCACGCGCACCGTACCGACAGTCCCCGACACCTCACGCGCCGGCGATGAAGCCGCGCACCGAATCCGCCACCAGCTGCACCGCGATCGCCGCCAACAGCAGACCGGCGATCTTCGCGAGCAGCGTGATGCCGCTCTCCCGCAGCACCTTGATGAGGACTCCGGAGTAGCGCATGCACACCCAGATGATCACGTGGACGGCCACGATGGCGCACGCCAGCGCGATGTAGCCGCCGGCATCGCCGTCGGCCTCGCGGACGAACACGATCGTCGCGGCGATGGCACCCGGCCCGGCCAGCAGCGGAGTCCCCAGCGGCACCAGTGCGACGTTCACGTCGTCGGCCACTTCGGGCTCACTGCCGCCCTTGCTGGTGAGCAGGTCCAGGGCGACGAGCAGCAGGAGCAGCCCGCCCGCGCCCTGCAACGCCGGGATGCCGATGCCCAGGTAGGCCAGGATCGCCTGTCCCGCGACGGCGAACAGCGCGACGACCAGGAACGACACCAGCACCGCCTGCAACGCGGCCCGCGCCCGCGCCGACGGTTGTTTGCGGCCGACGAGACTCAAGAACACCGGCACCGTGCCGGGCGGATCCATGATGACCACGAGCGTGATCAGAGCCTCGGTGAACAGCGTCAGGTTGAAGTAGTCCATCGCCGCCTCAGCCGCCGACCACGACGTCGGTCCCCGTGGCCTGCGCGACCAGTGCGTCGAACTCCTCCGGCGGCGTGACCTCCTGGCCGATCCGGATCGACTTGTTCGTTCCGTGGTAATCGCTCGACCCGGTGCGCACGAGCCCGAGATCCTTCGCCAGGGCGCGCAGCTCGTCGCGAGTGCGCGCGTCGTGATTGGGGTGGTCGACCTCGACCCCGGTGAGACCGCGTCGTGCCAGCGTCTCGACGACCTCGGCCGTCACCGTCGGGCCACGCTGGAACGCGAACGGATGCGCCAGCACCGTCACACCGCCCGCCTCGGCGATCATGTCGATAGCATGTTCGACCGGGGTGTCCCGGCGCGGCACCGAGTACCCGCGACCGGTCGCCAGATAGCTCGCGAACGCCTCGTCGACGGTGTCGCACAGCCCCGCACGCACGAGCGCCTGCGCCAGGTGCGGCCTACCGGCCGGGGCGTCCGGGCCGAGGCTGCCCAGGATCTCGTCGGCGTCCACCGGCAGCCCGTCGGCGGCCATCCGGTCGGCGATCGCCCGCAGGCGCGACCGTCGCTGTTCCCGCAGTCGCCGCTGCTCGGCGACGATGGCGGGGGCGTCGGGGTCGAACAGGTAGGCCAGCAGATGCACGCTGACCCGCCCACCGCGGCCGTCGTCGGATACGCACGACAGTTCGGCCCCTGGCACGAGCCGAATCCCCAGCGGCAGTGCCTCGGCCGCCGGCCGCCAGCCCGCGGTCGTGTCGTGGTCGGTCAGCGCCACGACACCGAGCCCGGCGGCCGCCGCGACGGCGACGAGCTCGGCGGGGTCGTCCGTGCCGTCGGAGACGGTCGAATGGGTATGCAGGTCGATGCGCACGACGTCCATTGTCCAACACGCGTGCGGGGCGCCCCCGCGGCAGGCACCGCGACGACCGCAGCACGTGGTCCTGCGCTGCAGCGACGACGCAGGACCGTCAGCCGCGGACCTTCTTGCCGCGGGCGGCGCGCTGCGCCTTGATCATGGAGAACCGCTCGGCCTGCTTCTGCTTGTCGCCGAAGACGAGCTCCGAGATCGTGTCGTAGAAGTTCTCCGGCTCCGGCAGGTACCGGATCTTGTTGAGCGCCTGGATCTGGCCGGCCGACTCGATGACCGTCGTGCCGTACCCGAAGATGCGCCCGCCGAAGGTCCGCTCGTAGGTGAGGTCGGTGACCTTGGTGATCGGCATCATCAGCACCTGCGTGGTCCAGACGCCGGTCGTCATGATGAACCGCTTGTCGGTCACGACGAGGCGTTCCACCCACCATTCGATGACCTTGTACGAGAACCAGAGGACGACGCCGAGCGCGGCGTACCAGAGCAGGTTCTGTACGACCCACATCGACGGCGGGAGGATGTACGAGATCATCACGCAGATCGCGATCATGGCGATGGCCTCGAATACGTTCCACCCGAGACACGCCCAATGGCGTCGGATGCGGATCACCCGACGTTCGGTGTCGAGGAGGTACTCGTCTGGGTCGCGTGGTGCGAACATGAACCGAGGGTAACGCGCGTCAGGTGAAGATGTTGCTGACGAACGTGATCACGGCCTCGGCGGCGTCGCGCAGGAAGCCGATGATGTTGTTGACAAAACCCGCAGCTTGACCTGGCTGCGCGATCACGAAGAACAGAACCAACGCGACAGCGGCAATTCCTGCGAGCTTCTTCGCGTTCACGGCGATCAATCCCGTCTCTCGAGTGCAGACCAGTTGCTTGGACCTGTTGGGTGAGGTGCCACTAAGTTTGTACCGCACTACCTGTCGCTACGGGAGGTAAGTCCTGCGCTTGGGGCAGTACGCGCGGTGATCGTAGCGTGATCGCTACCCATCGTGACCACAGGGGCGGGCGCCGCCGCATCGCGTTGACCTCCTGCACGCGGGGCTTCCGGAGGCCGGCAGGACGGATACGACGGCCCGCTCGTCGCGGCCGAGGGACGGGAGCGGGATGGATCACATCCGGTGCGTGGGCGGGATCGTGCACGACGCCGCGGGCAGGCTGCTGCTCATCCGTAGGGCGAATCATCCGGCACGGGGCCGCTGGTCACTGCCGGGCGGACGGGTCGAAGCGGGCGAGACCGACCGCGCCGCGGTGGTGCGGGAACTCGCCGAGGAGACAGGACTGGCCGTCGAGGCAGGTCCGTTCGTCGGCAGCATCATGCGCGAGCCGTACCTGATCAACGACTACCGCTGTCTCGTTCGCGGTGGGCGGCTGACGCCGGGCGACGACGCGTCCGACGCCCGGTGGGTCGACCACCGTGAACTCACTCGGATGGACGACCACGACGAGTTGACGGAAAACCTGGTCAACACTTTGCGTGCATGGGACATGCTGCCCCACGACTCTCAGTGAGGACTCGAGCCGGGTCCGTAGCGAACGCCACCGGCGTCCGGCGCGGACCCGTGTCTCACGGGCCGAGCCAGGTCATCCGCTGCCCGTGCGGATCGGCAAGCGCGAGCGCCTGCGCGTCGGGACTGCCGTTCTTCCAGGTCACAAGGCCGAGCGTGGGACGCGCCGTCACTCCGTAGGCCAGCTCGTCCCTGCCGGGCAGCACCACGTCGAGCCCGGCCTCGTACGACTCGAGCGTGACCCACCACACCGGTCGTTTCTCGGCGATTTCACCCACCGCAGTGACGAACGCTTCGCGCCGGTCGGCCGCCATGTAGGCCATCACGTGGCTGCTGAACAGCACGAGGGGCAGTTCCTCCGGAACCCGCGCCGCGGCCGCGGCCAGGTCGTCGACGGCGTCGCCCGCCACCAGTTCCGGGACGTCCTTGGCCTGGGCCGCCGCTGCCGTGCGCAGCATGCGGATCCGGTCCGGCTGATCGGCCCACACGCACGCCTCGAGCCAGGCGAGTTCGTCGTCGTCCTGCGCGTCGACCGGATTGCGGTCCAGGCCGACCTTCGCGCCGACGTTCAGCTTCGTCGGCACCGTCGGCGGCCCGGCCCCTTCGGCGAGCTCGACCGCGCAGTGCAGGCCGACGGGTGTCTTCTTCGGACCCGCCGTGAGCTGTTCCCCGCCCGGCAGTCGGTACTGGTACGCGAACCGGTCCATCCCCAGCAGCAACCCGGCGCTGCAGCCCACCTCGAGCAGGCCGACCTTGCCCTTCGCCTGCTTCGCCGCACGCGCCACGGCCGGATACAGCACGGCCGCGCGGTTGACCTCGTTGGTCTGGGTGAACCGGGTGCGCACGATGTCCGCCACACGGTCGGCGCGTTCGAGCAGGAACGTGCGGAACTCGGGCCAGGTCGCACCGTCCACGCCGTCCATCCCGCCGAGCGACGGGTAGTACCGCGACAGCGGGTGGATCGGCTCCGCCTGGATCAGCCGGTGCGCGGCCGCCAGCAGCAACGTCGGGTGCGTGTCCCCGTCGGTGCCCGCCTCCGACAGCAGCGCGGCGACGTCGTCGTCCTCGGCGGCATGGCCCGCGAGATGGGAGTACAGCGGCGAAATCCCGGCCGCCTCGTGGTCGGCGAACCGCCGCAGCCGTTCCTTCACCGTGCCGACATCAGCCATGCCGGCGCTCCGGCCCGACGATCACCCAAGTTCCGAACCGCACGTCAGAGCCCTCCTCGAAGATCCCCCAGCGATGATGCGAGACAACCCTAGAGGTACCCTTGACCATCGGCGCGCAATGCGTCAACGCGAGCAACACCACGTCGCGTGCAGACCGGCCGAAGGAGGTGAGGAATGCAGATGAGCAGTGACGATAGTCCGCTCAGTACCGCCAGCCCGCTCAGTACGGGCACCGCTTCCTCACGCCGGCCCGAATCGGCCTGACCCTCCGGCGAGCAGCGTCCGGACCGACCACGTCGGCCAGTCGCACCTCCCCTTGCCGCGAGCGGCATGCGCCACGGGTTGCAGGCGGCGAGTCCACTCGCCGTGGCAGCCCTGTTCGCTCCAGCGCGGAAGCGGTCCTGAGCACCCGCCGAGCTCGACCGGTTGAACACCGGCCGGGCGTGGCACCTCAGTGATGATCCGGCGACACTCAGCCTGGAGAAGCCATGCCTGCGATTCCTTCCTTCGGCAACCTGCGGGGCCGTGGCGGCAGAGGCGCCCGTGGGCGCCGCGCCCCGGCGCAGGCCCCGCAGCGCCGGCCGCAGCCGCTGTCGGCCTCCGTCGTCGACTGCGGCGTCTACATCGGTGGCCAGCGCAAGCCCGGCACCTGGACACACGAAGAGGCGGTCAACGAGGTCCGCGGCCGCGACGACGGCTTCGTGTGGATCGGCCTCCACGAGCCGACCGAACCCCAGATCCAGGGCATCGCCGAGACGTTCGGCCTGCACGAGCTGGCCGTCGAGGACGCCGTGCACGCGCACCAGCGGCCGAAGCTCGAGCGCTACGACGACACGCTGTTCATGGTGTTCCGCACCGTGCGCTACGTGGAGCACTCCTCGCCGACGACGGCCAACGAGATCGTCGAGTCCGGCGAGCTCATGGCGTTCCTGGGCAAGGACTTCATCATCACCGTGCGACACGGGAACCACACGGGGCTGGCGCAGTTGCGGCGCGAGCTGGACGCCGATCCGGAGCGGCTGCAGAACGGGCCGGCCGACGTCCTGCACGCGATCGCCGACCACGTCGTCGACCACTTCCTCGACGTCACCGACAAGATCGAGGACGACATCGACGAGATGGAAGCCGAGGTGTTCGCCCCGCGCAGCCGCGTCACGTCGGAGCAGATCTACCTGTTCAAACGTGAGGTGCTGGAGCTGCGGCGTGCGGTCTCGCCGCTGGCGACGCCGCTGCGCAGGCTCTCCGAGGGCTACACCCGGCTGGTGCCCGAGGACGTGCGCTCGTACTTCCGCAACGTGCACGACCACGTCACGACGGTCGCCGAGCGCGTCGAGTCGTTCGACGAGCTGCTGACGACCCTGGTCGACGCCACGCTGGGGAAGATCACGCTGCAGCTCAACTCGGACATGCGCAAGATCACCGCCTGGGCGGCGATCATCGCGGTGCCGACCGCGATCGCGGGCATCTACGGCATGAACTTCGAATACATGCCGGAGCTGAACTTCAAGTTCGGCTATCCGCTGGTGCTCGCGATCATTCTCGGCCTCTGTCTGCTGCTCTATCGAATATTCCGGAAGAACCGCTGGCTCTGAGCACGCGCTCGGGCCGGCACTGAGGGGCACATCCGGGTTCGATCGATCATTCATGGGGAGTTGTCATGATCCGCAAGCTCACCGACCTGAAGTTCTGGGGCGTCATGCTCGGCATCGCCTGGCTCGTCGTGGTCATCGCGTTCATCGCGATGAACCCCGACGCCGCCGCGGTGACCCACTGACGCGGCAGCGCTGACCCAAACGTCGCGCGTGTCCTGCGCCCACCCGTCGCCCGGCCGCCACCCCCTAGCGACGCGCTGACGCGCGGCTACGTCGTCGCGCGTGTCCTGCGCTCAGCCACGCGTGTCCTGCACTCAGAACCGCGTGTGCTGCGCCCGCGTCGGCGTACCCTGTCGCCATGGTGCGAGCACTGGTGGTCGCCGACGAGGTCGACGAGTCACTGTGGTGCGGCCGTGACCTCGACCCGCGGGTCGACGTGGTGCTCGGCGCGGGCGATCTGCCGTTCGGCTACCTCGAGCACCTCGCGAACCTGCTCGACGTGCCGCTGGTGTTCGTGCCGGGGAACCACGACCCGGATCTGACGGGATTCACGCGTCACCGTGGCCTGCCGCTGCGGGGCGGCATCCCGACGGCCTGGCCGGGGCCCGCCGGCGGGATCGACGCCGACGGCCGCGTCGTCACGGCCGCGGGCCTGCGGATCGCAGGGCTCGGCGGATCGGTGCGCTACAACGGTGGGCCGAACCAGTGGTCGCAGCGCGCGCAGGCACGCAGAGCGCGCAGGCTGGTCCGGCGGTGCCGGGGTCGGCCCGTGGACGTCCTGCTGACCCACGCTCCGCCGCGCGGGGTCGGCGACCGCGACGATCCGCCCCACCACGGCTTCGACTGTCTACACGAGACCGTCCGGCGACTGCGGCCGCGGTGGCTGCTGCACGGCCACATCCACCCCTGGGGCGAGGCCGCGGGCGATCGCAGACTGGCGGGCACCACGGTGCGCAACGTCGTGGGCAGCCACGTGCTCGAACTCGGGTCGCTGGTGGGCTCGGCATGAACCGCGACACCGGGTTCCCCCGCGCCGACGCCGAGCACGACTTCCTGCGCGCCCGCAGGCGGCAGGTGCTGTCGCGACTCGCGACCTGGCTGCGCCGCGAACCCGACGACGTGAACATCACGCTGCCGTTCGGCGAGGTGGTCGCCGCGCTCGGCTGGGAGGGGCAGCGCCGCCTCGGCCTGCGTGTGATCAAGCTGGACAGCATCGTCGGCAGTGTCGACCGTGACTCCGACTTCGACCGCCGGTTCCGGCCGACCTCGGGCCGGGTCCGCCAGCGCTGGGAACGCCTCGCGCTGGCCAGTCGCCGCGGCGAGGCGATCCCGCCGATCGAGGTGTACCGCGTGGGCGAACTGCACTTCGTCATCGACGGTCATCACCGGGTGTCCGTGGCGCACGCCCTGGGGCTCGACACGATCGACGCGTTCGTCACCGAGGTCCGCACGAAACTCGACCCGGCCGGCATCCGCCACCGCGGCGACCTCATCGTCAAGGACTACCGGCGGCTGTTCCTCGAACGCGTGCCGCTCACCGGCCAGGCCCGCGCCTCGGTCGTGGTGACCGACCCGTGGGACTACGCGGAACTCGGCGAACACGTCGAGGCGTGGGGGTTCCGGCTGATGCAGGACTCCGGCGTGTTCCTCGACCGGGCGACGATCGCCGCGCGGTGGTACACCGACGAGTACGAACCGGTGGTTCGGATGCTGCGCCAGGCCGACCTGGTGGGGTCGCGCACCGAGGCCGAGGCGTACCTGTGGGTCGCGGGTGAGCGCTACCGGCTCATCCGGACGCATTCGTGGGACGACGCCGTCATCGAAGCGATCCGCTCCCGGCGCCGCTGACCCCGCAACGGCCGAATCGGCGAAGGTGCGTCCCGGCGGGACACACCTTCGCCGCGTGGGCGGTCCCGGCAGCGGGCCGCCCGCTCAGCCGTCGAAGGTCAGGTTCTTGCCCGACTTCGGGTCGAACAGCTGGAGCCGCTCCGGGTCGAACCAGACCTCCAGCTCCCTGCCCTCGGCAGCGGCCGAGGCCGCGTCGAGCCGGGTCACGATCGTCGACCCGCTGCCGGGCACGTCCGCCGAACCCGCGTCGGCGGCCAGTTCGGCGAGTTCCTCACTGCCGGTCAGCTGCTCGTCGAGGGAGAAGTACGCATACTTCTCCGCGCCCATCGATTCCAGGACGTCCACGGTGGAGCGGAAGGTCGCACCGGCCTCGCGGTGCTTCTCGTCCACGAGCGAGACGTCCTCGAAGTGCTCGGGCCGGATGCCCGCGATCACCTCACGCGGTCCGCCGGCCGCCTCGACGAGCCTGCGCACCCGGTCGGTCAGCACCGTCGTGCCGAGGACGCTCTTGAGCACCCCGTCTTCAAGCGTGCCGGGGACGAAGTTCATCGACGGGGAGCCGATGAACCCGGCGACGAACAGGTTCGCGGGCTGTTCGTAGAGGAACTGGGGCGAACCGATCTGCTGCACGTGACCGCCGCGCAGTACGACGACCCGGTCGCCGAGCGTCATCGCCTCGGTCTGGTCGTGCGTGACGTACACGGTCGTCACGGCGAGCTGCTTCTGCAGCTTCGACACCGACGTGCGCATCTGACCGCGCAGTTTGGCGTCCAGGTTGGACAGCGGTTCGTCCATGAGGAACGCCTTCGGACTGCGAACGATCGCCCTGCCCATCGCGACGCGCTGCCGCTGTCCCCCGGACAGGTTCGCGGGCCTGCGGTCGAGGTGCTGGTTCAGGTCGAGGATCTGCGCCGCCTCCTCGACCTTCTCGTTGACGGTCGCGTCGTCGACCTTCGCCAACCGCAGCGGGAACGCCATGTTCTCCCGCACGCTCATGTGCGGATACAGCGCGTAGGACTGGAACACCATCGCGATGTCGCGGTCCTTCGGCGACTTCTCGTTGGCACGCTGCCCGTCGATCCGCAGTTCGCCGCCCGAGATGTCCTCGAGGCCCGCGATCATGTTCAGCGCGGTGGACTTGCCGCACCCCGACGGGCCGACGAGGATGATGAATTCGCCGTCGGCGATCTCGATGTTCATCTCGGACACGGCTTGCGCCCCGTCGGGATAGCGCTTGGTCACCTTGTCGAGCACGATCTCTGCCATTGCCTTACCCCTTCACGGCACCGGACGTCAGCCCCGCGACGATGCGGCGCTGGAAGAACAACACGAACAGGATGATCGGAATGGTGATCACGACGGCGGCCGCGGAGATCGTCCCCGTCGGATCCTCGAACTGCGAGGCACCCGTGAAGAACGACAGGGCCGCGGGAACGGTTCGCGACGCCTCCGTGGAGGTCAGCGAGATCGCGAACAGGAAGTCGTTCCAGCACAGGATGAACACCAGGATCGCCGTGGTGAACACCCCGGGTGCCGCCAGCGGGGCGATCACCTTCCGGAAGGCCTGCGCCGGGGTGGCGCCGTCCATCTTCGCCGCCTTCTCCAGCTCCCACGGGATCTCGCGAAAGAACGACGAGAGCGTGTAGATCGCCAGCGGCAGCGCGAACGTGATGTACGGCAGGATCAGGCCGGGCCACGTGTCGAAAAGGCCCAGTTCCCGTTCGATGTTGAACAGCGGCGTGACCAGCGAGATCTGCGGGAACATCGCGATCAGCAGCGAAACCCCCACGAGCAGCTTCTTGCCGGGGAACTCCAGCCGGGCGACCGCGTACGCCGCCATCATGCCCAGGATCACCGCGACGAACGTGGCGATGAGGGCGATGCCGATCGAGTTGAACAACGGCCGGATGAACTCCGTGGTCGCGAAGATGTCCTTGTAGTTCTGCAGCGTCCATTCGCGCGGGATGAAATTGCCGTCGGCGATCGTGTCCTTCGACTTCAGCGACAGCGACGCGATCCACAGCACCGGGACGAGCGCGTACACCACGACGATGATGTCGAGCAGCGCCCAGCGCGCCTTGCGGCCTGCCGTGGCCGTCTGCATTGCCATCAGCGCTTACCTCCGTCGTCACTGCCCGGTGCCGCCGTGCCGAAGCCCTTCACGAAGACGAACGCGATCAGCGCCACCGTCAGGAAGATCAGCACCGCCATGGCGGATCCGATACCGAGATTCAGTCCTTTGATGAGGTTGTTGTAGGTCTGCATCGACACCGACGACGTGTCGTTCGACCCGCCGGTGAGCACGAAGATGTTGTCGAAGATCCGGAACGCGTCGAGCGTGCGGAACAGCACCGCCACGAGGATCGCCGGTTTCATCACCGGGAGCATCACCTTGGTGAACCGCTGCCACGCGTTGGCCCCGTCCATCGAGGCAGCCCGCATCAGGTCGTCCGGCACGAGCGCCAGCCCCGCCATCAACAACAGGGCCATGAACGGCGTCGTCTTCCACACCTCGGCCAGGGCGATGATCAGCAGCGACGGCCCGTACTCGGTGAGCGGGGCTCCGCCCTCGGCGAGGAGGTTGGCGAGGTATCCCGTTTCCGGTGTCCAGGCGTAGTACCACGAGAACGCCGCCGCCACGGTCACGATGCCGTACGGGATCAGCGCGACCGTCCGAACCAGCCCGCGGCCGACGAGGGTGCGATGCATGACCAGCGCCAGCGCCATGCCGAGGACGAATTCGATGGCCACCGTGACGACGGTGATCAGCATCGTCGTGCCGAAGGCGGTCCACCAGTACGAGTTCGTCAGGACGGCGATGTAGTTGTCGAATCCGACGAACTCCTGTTCGCCGGGAAAACGCAGGTCGTAGCGCTGCAGCGACAGCCAGATCGAGTAGACGATCGGATACCCGGTGACGGCGAGCATGACGATCGCCGCGGGTGCGCACAGCAGCCAGCCGAGTCTGCGCTCGGCCTTCTTCCCTTCACTGAGCTTGGCCTTCTTCGACTTCGCCTGCGACGCCGCGGAACCCTCGTCCGGGGCGTCGGTGACCGCGTGGCTCATGGGATCACGCCCTTCGAGTCGAGCGCGGCGGTGAGCTCTTCACGGAGACGCTCCGCCGTGCGCTGAGGGTCGATGTCGGACGGCGGTGACAGCACCTTGGCCATCACCGTGGACAGATTCTGGTATGCGGGCGTCAACGGCCGGACCGCCGCGTTCTGCAGGGCTTCCTTGATGGCGCCGCGCATCGGGTACTCGGTCGCCATGCTCGGGTTGCCGGTGGGGTCGGCCGACTTCGACGGGTCGAGCGGCTCGGTGTCGTCGTAGACCGACTCGATGGTCGGCGGCACCCCGTCGGAGAGCGCGGAGAACTTCTGATGCTCCGCACTGCGCAGGCACAGCGCGGCGTCGAACGCAGCGGGCTTGTTCGTCGACGCCGACGAGACGGCCAGGTCGTAGCCGCCGATGGTGCTGCGGCCCGGCTCGCCCTGCTGCACGCTCGGGTACGGCGCCCACTTGAAGTGCTGCAGGGTGTCCGGCTCCTCCGCGGCGTAGGAGGCGTAGACGAACGGCCAGTTGAGCTCGAAGGCGCCGCGGCCCTGCTGCATCGCGAGGCGGACCTCGTCCTCCTGCTGGTTCGTCAGCGACGGATCCGTCAACCCGGAGGTGGTGACCTCCTTGAGGATGCGCAACGCCTCGACCGCACCGTCGTCGATGACCACACGCTTGCCGTCATCGGAGAGGATCCGGCCGCCCGCCGACTCCACAATGGAGTTGTAGACCACGACGAGGCCCTCGTACTGGGCGCCCGTGAACAGGATCTGATGCGGCTCGCCCTCACGTTTGAGCCGCTTCGAATCCTCGATCATCTCGTCCCATGTGGACGGCGGTTCCGGTGTGATGCGGTCGTCGTACCAGAGCAGCTGGACGTTGGTGTTCTTCGGCGCGGCCCACAGCTTGCCTTCCCACTTCGCGGTCGCCAGCGGCCCTGGCAGGACGTCGCGCTGTGCCTCCGCCTTGCGGTCGCCGGTCCACTCCTCGACCCAGCCCGCCTCGGCGAACTCCGGAACCCACGTGACGTCGAGCCCCAGCACGTCCATCGTCTCGTCGCCCGCCGCGAGTCTGCGCACCATCTGCTCCCGCTGGCCGTCGGCGTCACGCGGCAGCTTGTGGTAGACGATCCGGTAGCGGCCGTCGGCCTGCTCGTTGCAGTTGTCGACGACCGTCTGGAAGTTGTCCTCGGGTGCGTAGTAGACGTCGATGGTTCTGGTGTCGTCGGTGCCGCACGCGGTGACCAGGCCTGCGCCGGTGACCAGAGCACACGCCAGGCCCGCCGCCCGTGCGGGTGGCCGGTGCCGACGGGGCCGCGTCCGCCGTTTCGCCATTTCCTCCTCCTCCACGTCATACACGCGGATCGGAGGAATCCGCCTCCGCACCGCGTCGTGCATGAGAATCCGGGAAATTCACGGTCCTGCGACCGCTCGATTGATCGATTGGGAAAGGTATTCCCAATGATCACGGAGGGCAAGCGCACTCTGTAACGATTCGGGGCGAAGGCGCGGGCAACTACCGACGAAAGAACTACGCGCGGACGCCGTTCGCGCCCGCGCGTATCGCGATCACCTCGGCTCCGGATGCCCACACTCGTCGGCTCCGGGCCGGTACTCGTCAGCCGTGGGTACCCATGTTCAGCTTCGCGAGCAGATCGCGGCCCTGTTCGGCGTTCCGCGGCTGGCACAGCACGTCGTAACGGCCGGCCACCAGTTGACTCGACGACGAGAAATCCCGCCTGCCGCGAGTCGACGCGTAGCTCACCGCCGCGAACGCGACACCGAATCCGATACCGACGAGGAGTCCGATGAGGATCGGCGCCGCCGCCATGCCCTCGGCGGTGCTGAACATGCTCAACAACAGGCCGACGAACAGGCCGAACCACGCGCCGGACGCCGCACCGGTGCCGAGCACACGGCCCCACGACAACCGCCCGATGACGCGTTCCACGAGCATCAGGTCGACCCCGACGATCGTCACGTCACGCACGGCGAAGTCGTTGTCCGCCAGATAATCGACCGCTCGCTGTGCTTCCTCGTAGGTGTTGTACGAACCGATCGGCCACCCGGTCGGCGGCGTGGGCAGCTTCGGCTGTCCGGGCGCCTGACGGCCTGACGACAGTGGACCGGTCACGATCATCACCTGTGCTTTCGACTTCGCTGCGTTGTCAGCACTGTAGGCAGCGGCCCACCTGGCTGGGTACCCGCAGTGGTCCTCGTTCATGCGTGTTCGCCCACCCGGGGAGCACCCGGGCGAAACGGCGAATCCTCCACAACAATACGTACTTTTGGGCCGGGGTGATCACCGGACGCGGCGCGAAAGCCGCGCGGCGCGTGACGCCGGGGCCGCGCCACGCCGTGAGGTGATCACCACTGGGCAGTCCGGCCACGGCGCGCATACGCTGGCCCCATGGCGGCCGTCAACCGGGTTTTCGCAGCTCAGCTGGCAGGACTGCCGGTCTTCGGACCCGACGGTGAGTCGATCGGCAAGGCCCGCGACCTCGTCGCGGGCCTCCGGCTGGACCACCAGCCGCCGCGGGTACTGGGACTGGTCGTGGAGGTCTCGACCCGGCGCCGCGTGTTCGTCCCGATGTTGCGCGTCACGGCGATCGAGTCGAACGCCGTCACCCTCGCCACGGGCTCGGTGAACATGCGGCGGTTCCACCAGCGGCCCAACGAGGTCCTCGTGCTCGGCCAGCTCCTCGACGCCCGCGCGCACCTGGCTTCCTCGGGCGCACGGCTCACGGTCGTGGACGCGGCGATGGAACCGACCCGCACCCGCGACTGGGTGCTGGCCAAACTGGCGGTCCGGCAACCGCGGACCGGGCCGTTGAAGCTCACCGGCCGCAGGGGTGGACTGCAGGTGCTGAGCTGGGAGGACGTCTCGGGCCTCGGCCTGGCCGACCTCGGCACCCAGCCGCAGGGCGCGGGCCAGCTGCTGATGCTGTTCGACACGATGCGCGCCGTCGACGTCGCCGCGACATTGCGGGACCTGCCGCTCAAGCGCAGGCACGAGGTCGCCGACGCGATGGACGACGAGAAGCTCGCCGACGTCCTCGAAGAACTGCCGGAGGACGACCAGAAGGAGCTCGTCGACTACCTCGCCGACGAGCGGGCGGCCGACGTGCTCGAAGCGATGAGCCCCGACGACGCCGCCGACCTGCTCGGCGAACTCGGGCCCACCGAGCAGACCCGGCTCCTCGAACTGATGCACCCCGACGAATCCGGGCCGGTGCGCAGGCTGCTGGCCTACTCGTCCGACACCGCGGGCGGGCTGATGACCCCGGAACCGATCGTCCTCGCCCCCGACGCCACCGTCGCCGAGGCGCTCGCCCACATCCGCAACCCCGATCTGACGTCGGCCCTCGCGAGCATGGTGTTCGTGTGCCGCCCGCCACAAGCCACCCCGACGGGCCGCTACATCGGCTGCGTCCACTTCCAGCGGCTGCTGCGCAGGCCGCCCGCGGAACTCGTCGCCTCCGTCGCCGACACGGACCTGCCGCCGCTGCCGCCCGCCGCCCCGCTCGCGGAGCTGACGCGGTATTTCGCCGCCTACAACCTCACGTGCGCACCGGTCGTCGACACCCGCGATCACCTGCTCGGCGCCGTGACCGTCGACGACGTGCTCGACCACCTGCTGCCCGACGGCTGGCGCGAGACCGGCCTGCGCGACCTCGACCCGGCGACCCCGGCGTCCCCCGACAGTCCCGCGGAGAGCGACCATGCCTGAACTGACCAGCCGCAGGCGCCTCGACCAACCCCGGCATTCGCGCCGCTTCGAGCGGTTCACCCCGAATCTGGACTCCGAGTCGTTCGGCAGCACGGCCGAACGCCTGGCCCGCTTCCTCGGTACCGGGCGCTACCTGTTCTGGCAGACGCTGCTCGTCGTCGTGTGGATCACGCTCAACCTCACCGCGGTGACGCTGCGCTGGGACCCGTACCCGTTCATCCTGCTCAACCTGGCCTTCTCGACCCAGGCGGCGTACGCGGCGCCGCTGATCCTGCTCGCACAGAACCGGCAGGACGACCGCGACCGAGTCTCCCTGGAGGAGGACCGGGCACGCGCCGCGCAGACGAAGGCCGACACCGAGTTCCTGGCACGCGAGCTGGCCGCGCTGCGCCTGGCCGTCGGCGAGGTGGCGACCCGGGATTACCTGCGCAGCGAGTTGGACAAGTTACGCGAAGACCTCGACGGGCAGCCACGTAGCATGGGGAGGCAACCGCAGGCCGCCAGCGACAGAAGGTCGGTGCCCGAGCAGTGACCACCACGCAAGAACAGCCCAGTGTCGAAACCGTCCGCACCGCACTGAACTCGGTGCAGGATCCGGAGATCCACAAGCCGATCACCGAGCTCGGCATGGTCAAGGACATCACCGTCGGCGAGGACGGGGTCGTCACCGTCGAGGTGTACCTCACGGTGGCCGGGTGCCCGATGAAGGACACGATCACCAAGGACACCAAGGCCGCCGTGGCCGAACTGCCCGGTGTGACGGAAGTGCGCGTCGAGCTCGACGTCATGAGCGACGAGCAGCGCACCGAGCTGCGCAAGCAGCTCCGCGGGGACGCCGAGGAGCCGGTGATCCCGTTCGCCCAGCCCGGCTCGATGACGCGCGTGTACTGCGTCGCGTCCGGCAAGGGCGGCGTCGGCAAGTCCAGCGTCACCGTCAACCTGGCAGCATCGATGGCCGAGCGCGGCCTCAAGGTCGGTGTCGTGGACGCCGACATCTACGGCCACTCGGTGCCCCGCATGCTGGGCGCCGACGAGAAGCCCACGAAGGTCGAGTCGATGATCATGCCGCCGCAGGCACACGGCGTGAAGGTCATCTCGATCGGCATGTTCACGCCCGGCAACACCCCGGTCGTGTGGCGCGGGCCGATGCTGCACCGCGCGCTGCAGCAGTTCCTCGCGGACGTCTTCTGGGGCGACCTCGACATCCTGCTGCTCGACCTGCCCCCGGGCACGGGCGACATCGCGATCTCCGTGGCGCAGCTCATCCCGAACGCCGAGATCCTGGTCGTCACCACGCCGCAGCAGGCCGCGGCCGAGGTCGCCGAGCGCGCAGGCGCGATCGCGCTGCAGACGCGCCAGCGCGTGGCGGGCGTGATCGAGAACATGTCGTGGTTCGAGGCCCCGGACGGGTCGAGGATGGAGATCTTCGGATCCGGCGGCGGGCAGACGGTCGCCGACTCGCTGTCGAAGTCCGTCGGCGCCGAGGTGCCGCTGCTCGGCCAGGTGCCGCTGGACCCGCGGTTGCGGGAACAGGGCGACGAGGGGACTCCGCTCGTGCTGTCCGCCCCCGATGCCACCGCTTCCGAGGTCATGCGTGCGGCGGCGGAGAAGCTGTCGGTCCGCGCACGTGGCCTGGCCGGGATGATGCTGAACGTCTCCCCCGCAGGCAGCTGACCCGCGTGTCCTGCGCCCACCCGTCGCCCGGCCACCGCCCCTCACGGACGCGCTGACGCGCGACTGTGCCCGTCCGCGTGTCCTGCACTCGGCCGATGCCGCGGCGGTGACCAGAGCGTGAGCGGTGGTCCCGAGGCCTCCACCCCCAGTGCGAGGGATGCCTCGGGACCACCCGCGCGTGCACGATCCGCGCATGCGCTCCCCCGGTCGGAACACCGCCTGCCGTGGCTGGCCGCACTCCGCAACCGGTGTCACCCACCTGCCGGTCAGGCCCTCGGCCCTGGCCGGTGTCCGGGCACGTAACCGTCGGACACGAGGTTCACGCATCCGACCCGACGAAGGTTGCCGACCGGGCGCAGGACCCGACGAAAGTAGGGGGTCGCGGGCGGCGCCGATCCCGTGACGCGGGGCCGGGCTGCTCCGTGGTGGCAGGGCGACGGTGGTCCGGCGACGGAACGAGAGCAGGTGTCACCCGAGCGGATGCGGGCCGCGAGGGCACGGACACAGCGCCCGCGGGGCCGAGTGCGGATCCGACGGGACCGAACGCAGAGATCAGCCCACTGAACGCAGAACTCGCTGGACTGAACGCAGATCTCGCGGGGTTGAGTGCAGATCTCGGCGTGGTGGGAGGTCCGGCACCGGGCGCACGCGGTGCTACGCGTGGCAGGTCAGGTGGCGTCCGGGTCGACCGGCGGCTTCTCCCCCGACTTGAGCGGTTCCTGAGCAGGGCTCGTGGCGGGTGCCGCACCGGTTCCCGCACTGCCCGCGCCGATGCCACCGACACCGCCGTGCGTACCGCCTGCATACGGCGTGGTCTGCGCACCGTCACCACCGACGGGCCGGGTGCCGTTGATGTTGTTCAGGCCGGCCGGGTCGGGGTCGCCGTCGAACAGATGCTGCGTCACGGCGCGCTTGGGGTCGAAGTTACGCAGCCCGCGCAGGTCTTCGATGGGTCTGCGCAGCTCCTCGTACTCCGGGCCCATCTCGTCCTTGAGCTGCTGCCGGGCGCCGGTGGCGAAGTCCCGGACCTTGCGTACGGACCGGCCCATCCAGGCCGCTGCCTCGGGCAGCCGCTCGGGGCCCAGGATGAACAGGGCAGCCACGAGCAGCACGAGGATCTCGGACCAGCCAACGCTCTCGAACACCTGGGAACCTCCGCCTTCCTCGGCCGCTCCGCCAAGCCTACAAGGTCAGTCTGAACCGAGAGTGACATCGACGGTAAGTGCTCGGCCGTCGCGCATGAGCCGCACCGGAACGGTGTCGCCGACCTCGTGTTCGCGGACGGCGACGGTCAGTTCGGCGGCGTTACGCACCTGCCGCTCGCCGACCTGAGTGATCACATCGCCTTCCTTGATACCCGACTTGGCGGCGGGTCCCTGGCCGCGCACGTTCTGCACCTGGGCACCTTCGGAACTGCCCGCCGACACCGATGCGGCGTTGACGCCGATGTCGGCGTGCTGCACCTTGCCGTCGCTGATCAGGTCCTCGGCGATGCGCATGGCCTGGTCGACGGGAATGGCGAAACCGAGGCCGATGCTGCCGCCCTCGCCTTCGCCGACGGTGCGGATCATCGAGTTGATGCCCACGAGCGCGCCGCGGGAGTCGACGAGCGCACCGCCCGAGTTGCCGGGGTTGATGGCGGCGTCGGTCTGGATGGCGTCGTAGGTGACGTTGGCGTCGCCGTTCTGTCCGGGTGCGGTGACGGGACGATCGACGGCGCTGACGATGCCCTCGGTGACGGTGTTGTCCAGGCCGAACGGCGATCCGACGGCCACGACGCTGTCGCCGGGGGCGATGTCGGACGACTTGCCGACCTGGATGACGACGGGATTGGAGACGTTCACCTTGATGACGGCGAGGTCGGTCTTCGGATCCGTGCCGACGACCTCGGCGCTCGCCCTGGTGCCGTCGGTGAACACGGCGGTGATGTCGGCCTCGTCGGAATCCGCGGCCTGCTTGACGACGTGGTGGTTGGTGAGCACGTAACCGTCGGAGTCGATCATCACGCCGGAGCCGACGCCGCCGTTCTGGCCCGACGTGACCTCCAGGGACACGACCGCGGGCGCCACGCGTTTCGCGATACCGGCGATCGACCCGGCGGGGCGTTCCTTCGCGGCTTCGGCCTCGGCGACGTTGAGTTCGCCGGTGAGTTCGTCGCCCGTGCTGGCGGCTCCCCAGCCGACGAGCCCGCCCGCGGCGCCGATCAGCAGAGCGATCACGGCCAGCGTCGCCAACGCGACGGGCTTGACGCGCCTGCCGAACAGCACCTCAGGCAGGCTCAGCTGCGCGCCCTGGGGTTTTTCGGTGTCGTCGCCGGTCTCGTCGCCGGTGACGGCGGGCCTGCCGAGGACGGCGGCCGCGCCCGGATCCCGCCACGGATCCTCCTCCGACGCCCACAATGGGTCCTCGTCCTCATCACCCGCGCCGGTGGCGGTGTTCTTGGCGGTGCCGTCACTGCCGTCGGGACGCTGCAACACGACGTCGCGAGCGCCGGCGGGCCGGCCGAACGCCTGGGCCAGCGATTCCGGTGTCGGCGGTGCCAGCACGGGGCCGCTCCCGTTGCCGGCCGCGTTGCCATTACCCGTGGCCGTGCCCGGGCGGGACAGCTCGTCGAACGAGCCCTCCACACCGCGCGGCCTGCCGAACGCCGAGGCGGCCGCCGGGTCCACGGACGGGCGCGCGAGGGGACGCGGCCGGAGCCGTGGCTCGTCCCCCTCGTGGGACGGGCCCTCGTGGGACGGGTTCGGTGGCTGGCTCATCTTCCCCCGGCATCCGGTTCGTCGCGTGCTCGTGCCTCGCAGGGAGAGTACGCGTGCGTGGCGCGCCGTACCCACACACCGTGAGACACCTCGAGATGATCCTGCCGCGAAACCGGTGAAATGAGTGTGGGCCCCTCTGGCCCCGGCCTGCCGGAGCCGGCGCCGGTCAGCGCCCGCTGGAGGCCGGGGTGAGCGCCGGGGCGGTGGCTGCGGCACCGCCGGAGGTCGTGGCCGCCTCGTTCGGGGCCGACGTGGTCACCATCGGTGCGTCACCGGTGGCCGTGCTGCCGGCCGCTGTGGTGCCGGCAGCAGGGTCACCGGACCGCGGAGCCGCCGCCGGTGTCGACGTCGGCGTGCGTGCCCCCGTCGAGTCCGCCGAACCGGCCCCGCCGAACTGCGCACGCAGCACGTTGGTGTTCACCTCACCCCCGCCGGGACGGGGACGCTCGGGATCGGTGGACGTACCGCCGGTGGTCGTCACGAGCGCGAGTGCGCTCAGCACTAGCCCGGACACGACGACGCCCGCCCCCTGCGCGGCACGGCGCCTGCCTCCACCGGTTCCGCCGCCGAGCACGGCGTCGGACTGTCCCAGCGGTGTCGAACCGCCGAGGGGTGCCGAACCACCGCCGAGCGGCTCCGCCCCGCCGACGGAACGCCTGCGCAGGCCGGCCACCCGTTCGGGTCGCTGCACGGCGACGAGCTGGCCGTCCTCGGTGACCGCGAGGTTGTCCGGCGTCTCGTCGAGTTCGGTGTCCTGGGGAATGGACCGCAGGCTGGCCAGGAAGCCCGCCGACATCGACGGTTCGTCGGCATCACGCACGGCCGACCGCGCCTGGCGTTGGGCCTCGACGTCCGCTGCGCACCACGGGCAGTGCGCGAGGTGTTCGGCGGCGCGTTCGGTGGCGCCCGTCGAGAGTTCGTTGTCGACGAACGCCACGACCGCGTCCGGCAGCAGGTGCGACTCGGGAAGGCCGAACCCGCCGGACCCGTGGTGACGGCTCATCCCAGCGCCTCCCGCTCACGTGTGGCGGCCGCCCGCTCGAGCGACGCCTTCAGTGCCTGACGGCCACGGTGGATCCTGCTGCGCACGGTCCCGAGCTTAACGCCGAGGGTCGCGCCGATCTCCTCGTACGACAGTCCTTCGACGTCGCACAGCACGACGGCGGCGCGGAACTCGGGCGGCAGCTCGGCCAGCGCGGTCTGCAGATCGGGGTCGAGGTGCGTCTCGGAGAAGACCTGTTCCGGACTCGGATCGTCGCCGACGATGCGGTCGGTGTCCTCGGGCAGGCCCTCCATACGCACGCGCGAACGGCGGCGGGCCATGTCGAGGAACAGGTTCGTCGTGATGCGGTGCAGCCAGCCCTCGAACGTGCCGGGCTTGTACGACGCGAGGGAGCGGAACACGCGGATGAAGGTCTCCTGCGTGAGATCCTCGGCGTCGTGGGCGTTACCGGAGAGCCGGTAGGCCAGCCGGTAGACGCGGTCGGCATGTTCGCGGACGACCTCGTCCCACGTCGGCGGGGTCCAGGTCGCGGCGACATCGCCGGGCGACGCGGCAGGCGCCGACGTCACGTTCCCGGTTGCGTCCGAAGCGGTGGCCGCGGGCGCGTTGTCACCGCCGACCCGCTCGGCGACCGCCGCCGCGCTCGGCTGCTCCTGCGTGGGTTGCGTCGTGCTGCTCTGCGACAGCTGAGGCACCTCCATCGGCCTGATCCCCTTCGTTAGCCGTTCAACGTCCGGCGTGATCCCCATGTTCCCGCCGGACCTGTATTTCCCCCGTGAGTCGAGCTCCGAGGGCCGCCCGTCTTCCGCCGAGCGGATCGGTCGTGGCCGCCACTTCCTGTGGATGAGACGTAGTCTTGCCGGTTTCCTTACGGATTCGATGAGGTGCGGCTGAGAATGACCTGAGAACCTGGCCGGTCGCCGATGGCGGCCGGGTGGCGCCGTGGTGGTCGGGCCTGCTCAGGGGGCACGCTAACCTTTCGCGCGTGACCTCGGAGACCGATCCCACTGCGGCGCTCGCCGATGCCGTCAGCGGGTTCGTCGACGGCTTCGCAGCCGAAGACGACGTGATCAGCCGAGCTCGCGAACGCGCCCGCGAGCTCGGCTGCCCCGCGGTGTCGCCCGCGACGGGCGCCGCGCTCGGACTGCTGGCCACGACGGTGCAGGCGAGGTCGGTCGTCGAGATCGGAACCGGCGTCGGGGTCAGCGGGCTGCACCTACTGCGGGCCATGGCGCCCGACGGGGTCCTGACGACCATCGACTGGGAACCGGAGTTCCACCGGACCGCGCGCCGCGTGTTCACCTCGGCGGGCTACCCGTCCGGCCGGGTGCGCACCATCACGGGCCGGGCTCTCGACGTGCTCACGCGGCTCACCTCGGGTGGCTACGACCTGGTGTTCGCCGACGCCACGCTCGTCGAGTACCCCGGCTACTTCGACCAGGGGGTGCAGCTGCTGCGGCCCGGCGGGGTGATCGTGCTCCACAACGTGCTCGCCGACGTGCACATCGGCGACCACGGCAGGCGTAACCCGGAACTGCTCGCGCTCCGCGAGGTCGCCAGGACGATGCGCGACGACGACCGCCTCCGCCCTGCCGTGCTGCCCCTGGGCGGCGGGCTGCTCGCGGCCGCCGTCGTCGGCCCCTCGACCTGACCCCGGCCGCTCCGCCACGTGCCCCGGAGGTGCCCTTCGGGGCGTCGGACTCAGCGGCCGGCGGACAGGATCGCGAGGATGCCGACCGTGAGCGCGCCCGCGACCGCTGCGACGAGCCCGCCCCACCCGGCGTGGCCGTACAGGACCGCGCCCGCCGCTCCCCCGACGCTGCTGCCGAGGTAGTAGCAGGCGTTGTAGAGCCCGCCTGCCTGCCCACGTCCCGCGGCGGGGGCGTCGGCGGCCGCCCACCCGCTGGCGACCGAGTGTGCGGTGAAGAAGCCCAGCGTGAGCACGACGAAACCGGCCGCGACCAGCGGCACCGAGTCCGGCAGAGTCAGCGCCGCACCGGCGATCGTCAGGATCAGCCCTGCGCACGCGGTTGACCGGCGCCCGAACCGCGCGACCAGCCGTCCCGCCCTGCTCGAGGCGACCGCGCCGCCCGCGTAGGCGAGGAAGACCAACGAGGCGGTCGCGGGGTGCAGGCCCAGGTCGCCGGTGAGCCGAAACCCGGCGACGTTGTACAGCGCGACGAACGAGCCCATCGCGACCATGGCGACGACGTACTGGGCGAGCAGCACGCGGTCGGATGCGGCCGCGACCAGGCCGCGACCGACATCGGCGAGCCGGGGCCGCGTGGCGCGACGGGGCAGTCCGGGCAGCGTGGTCGCGGTGATCAGCGCACACACCAGGCCGATTCCACCGACGACGGCCAGCGCGCCGTGCCAGCCGAGTGCGTCCGTGGTGAACCCGACGCTGAGCCGTCCCGACAGCCCGCCGAGCGTGTTGCCGGCGACCATCGCGCCGACGGCCCCTGCCACGCCTGCCGCCCCGAGACGTTCGGCCAGGTAGGCGGCTGCCACCCCGGGGAAACCCGCGATGGCCACGCCCTGCAGCACGCGCATCACCAGCAGCGCGTCGAACGTCGGCGCGAGCGGAAGCAACAGCCCGAGGACCGCGGAGACCAGCACCGACGCCACGATCACGGGTTTGCGGCCGACGATCTCCGACAGCACCGCGAGCGGCAGCACGGCGACCGCCAGCGCACCGGTCGCGACACTGATCGCCAGCGACGCGCGGCCGGGGTCGAGCGCATACTGCTCGGCGAGTTGCGGCAGCAGCGGCTGCGGCGCGTAGAGCAGGGCGAACGAGCACAGCCCTGCCGCGGTCACCGCCAGGGTCACGCGGCGGACCGGGACCGCGGTTGCGGTGATCGGCGGGCCGGATCCGGCCGGTGCGGACGTACGAACGGACATGGTTTCTGACGCTAAGTATCCGCCGACCGATACGTCCAATGCAGATATGGTCCACAATCGATGCTGTGGTGCATGAATCCGAGGATGCGCGGGTCACGGCCGAGCTGGCACCGCACGTGGCGCTGCTGCGGGTGCTCAAGGTCACCGGGAACCTCACCCGCGCGGCCGCCGAACTGGGCGTGCCCCAGCCCACGGCGAGCAGACGACTCGCGGCGCTGACCGGCTTGCTGGGCACACCGGTGACCGAACCGGACGGCCGCGGCATCCGCCTCACCCGTGCGGGCACGCTGCTCGCCGACGCCGCCGAACGGGCGGCGGCCGAGCTGGCCCACGGCGTGCGCAGGCTGCGGGAGGAGGTCGACCCGGAACGCGGGCACATCACGCTCGGCTTCCTGCACCTGCTCGGGCGATCCCTCGTCCCCGGACTGGTGAGCGAGTTCCGCCGAACCCGCCCGCACACCCGCTTCACGCTGGTCCAGGGTTCCCGCCAGGACATCGTCGACAGGCTCGGCTCTGGCGAACTCGACCTCGCGCTGGTCGCGCCGCCCGCCGACGGTCCCGGCCTCGACTCGCTGCCGCTGACCGAACAGGAACTGTTCGTCGCCCTACCGCAGGGACACCGGCTCGCCGGCAGCTCCCACGTACGCCTCGGCGAGCTCGAACGCGAGGTGTTCGTGATGCTCGAGCACGGCTACGGCCTCCGGCAGATCACCGACGACCTCTGCGCGCAGGCGGGGTTCGAGCCGGTCGTCGCGTTCGAGGGGCAGGAATCGGAGACCGTACGCGGGCTCGTGGCCTCGGGACTGGGTGTGACGCTGCTGCCGAAGTTCGAACCGGGCACCCCGGCCGGCGTGGTCGAAGTGCCGCTGCGACCGCGGGTGACCAGGACCGTCGGGCTTTCCTGGCACGGCGACCGGCCGCTGCCACCGGTCGTGGCGGCGTTCCGCGACCATGTGCGCGCCCGCGCGCCCCTGCCGCCCGCCTCGACGGGCGACGCGGACCGGGGAATCGCTCAGCGGTAACGAGCTCAGCGGTAGGGGCTCAGCTGTACGACGCGGCGAGCTCGACGAGCGTGCGCGCACCGAAACCGGTGCCGCCGGGCACCACCTCGTCGTAGGTTTTCTCGGCCCGCGCGGGCCCCGCGATGTCGAGGTGTGCCCACGGCAGTCCGCCCGCGAACTCACGCAGGAACAGCGCCGCCGTCACCCCGCCGGGCCCGGGAGCGGCCTGCTTGACGTCCGCGATCTCACTGCGCACGTCGCCCATGTGGTCCTCGAGCAGCGGCATCCGCCACCACTGCTCGCCCGCCCGATCCCCTGCGGCGCACACGCTCTCGGCGAGGGCGTCGTCGGTGGCGAACACACCGCCGGTGCGCAGGCCCAGCGCGACCTTCATGGCGCCGGTGAGTGTCGCGACGTCGACCACCGCGTCGGGACGGAACCGCTGGATGCCGTAGCCGAGCGCGTCGGCGAGCACCATGCGGCCCTCGGCGTCGGTGTTGCCGACCTCGCTGGTGCGGCCGCCGTAGTGGCGCACGATGTCGCCGGGCCGGTAGGCCGAGCCGGAGACGTGGTTCTCGGCCGCGGGCACGAGCGCGGTGACCTTCACCGGCAGGCGCAGCGCGGCGATCGCGCGCATGGCGGCGATGACGGCACCGCCCGCGGCCATGTCGGTGCGCATCAGGTGCATGCCCGCGGCGGGCTTGATGGAGATGCCGCCGGTGTCGAACGTGATCCCCTTGCCGACCAGCAGCAGGTGCGACGTCGCGCCACGCGGCCGGTAGGCGAGTTCGATGAGCCGGGGCGGACTGGCCGAGCCGCCGCCGACGGCGAGCATCCCGCCGAACGCCTGCTCGGCGAGCCACGTCTCGTCGCGGATGGTCGCGGTCAGGCCGCGGGTCTGCTCGGCGACCCGAGCAGCCACGTCGGCCAGCCATGCGGGATTCTTGACGTTGGAGGGGGCGTTGGCCAGGTCCCGTGCGAGCGCGGACGCCGCGGCCACCTCGCGGGCGCGGGCAACGGCCGCGGTCAGCTCCTCGTCGGGCTCGCCGTCGAACCGCACCGCGGTGACGGCCGGCTTCGGCTTCTCCCCTGTCACGCGGAACCGGTAGCCGCCCAGCACGACCCCCGTCGTGAACGCGGCGGCCTGCTCGGCGTCGACACCCGCGGGCAGCTGCACCGCCACCTGGGAGGGCACGCGCCTGCCTGCGTCGGACTCCGCCTCGGCCAGCGCGTGCGCCGCGCGCACCAGCGCCGCTCCCGCGGAGCGGTACCGCGCGGGCTCACCGTCACCGACGCCCACGAACCACGTCGGCATCGGCGCCCCGTCACCGACCGACTCGGCCGCGGAGGACGCTGCGGTGGAGGACGGTGCGGTGGAGGACGGTGCGGTGGAGGACGGTGCGGTGGAGGACGGTGCGCCAGCGGACCGGGCGCCGGAGGACCGGGCGGTGAGGGCCGTCACCGGGACGTCGACGACCTCGCCCGCCTTGCCCGTGACGTGCAGGTCCGCCGCCAGGTCGGCGTGCGGGTAACCGGCCCCGGTCAGGGCGTCGGGACCGGCGTGGACGACGGCGAGCCGTTCACCTTGCCGGGCGGCACCGCCTGCCTCGACCTCGACGATCGGACTCGGTACGGGCGGCAGGACGGCACGCGCCATGTGAGACCCTCCAGGCACAAGAAGATCAGCCGGTCGGGCTACGTAACTGCCCGACCGGCGGTGGGGACTACGGGGAACGACGGACTAGCTCGTGGCCTCCTGAAGGGCCGCGCCGAGGTCCTTGGCCTCCTCGGCCGTCAGCTCGACGACGAGGCGCCCGCCGCCTTCCAGCGGTACACGCATCACGAGGCCCCGTCCCTCCTTAGCAACCTCGAGGGGACCATCTCCGGTCCGGGGCTTCATGGCCGCCATAGCGTGCTCCCTCCATCTTCAGCCAGCACCCGGCTCGCGTTCGTGTCATAAGCCGGGTCAAGCACCTCACCCACCATTGTCCCCCATCGGCCGTTGGCGGCGAACGCCGGACCGATCTTAGCGCCGGAGCATAGGCGCTGGTATGCGCTTCACAGGACTGACAGACTCGCGGCCGAGACAACGATTCGGAGGGCTTTCCCGTGACGACAGACGACGTCCTGCAGGTGACCGACAGTGGGGACCCCGCCGGGGTGCGGACGCTGACACTCAATCGTCCCGAGGCGTACAACGCGCTGACGGTCGAGCTGAAGGAGCGCCTGCTGACCGCGCTGCGTGAGGCGGCGGCCGACGACGGGGTTCGCGCGGTCGTGCTCACCGGGGCGGGTAAGGCGTTCTGCGCAGGCCAGGATCTGAAGGAGCACGTCGGCCTGCTGCGGTCCGGCGACGACGCACCGCTGCGCACGGTGGCCGAGCACTACAACCCGCTCATCGAGGCGATCACCGGCATGGCCAAGCCCGTGATCGCCGGGGTGAACGGGTCGGCCGCGGGCGCGGGCGCCGCGCTGGCGTACGCGTCGGATCTGCGAATCGCGGCCGGGTCGGCGAGCTTCCTCATGGCGTTCGCGGGCGTCGGGCTCGGACCCGACAGCGGCGCGTCGTGGACGCTGCAGCGCCTCGTCGGGTACGGCCGCGCGATGGAGCTGATGATGCTCGCGCGCAAGGTCGACTCCACGGAGGCGTTGCGCATCGGCATGGTCGGCGAGGTCGTCGCCGACGACGAACTGGCCAGCCGGGTCCACGAGGTCGCCCTGAAACTGGCGGCGGGTCCGACGGTGGCCTACTCGAAGATCAAGTCGACGCTGGCCACGGCGGCCGAGGGCACGCTCGCCGATGCGCTGACTGCCGAGGACGCGGCGCAGACCGTGCTCGGCAGCACCGCCGACCACGCCGAGGCCGTCGACGCGTTCGTCAACAAGCGCAAGCCGGTGTTCACCGGGAAGTAGCCGGGGTCGACACCCGAGGCCCACTCACCGGCCGGGCGCCCCGGATTCCTGCGAAACGGGGCGCCCGGTACCCACCCGCCGTGTTGCGGGTTCCGGGGCCCGTGTTGCGGGCTCCGGGTCGGTGGCCGGGTGTCGACGTGCCGGTTCCGACGTGCCGGTTCCGACGTGGCGCCGGCCACGGGTCACACCGCGCGGTGGCAGCCGGCGACGTGGTCGTCGACCATGCCTGTGGCCTGCATCATCGCGTAGCAGGTCGTCGGCCCGACGAACGTGAACCCGCGCTTCTTCAGCGTCTTGGCCATCGCCGTCGACTCGGGCGTCACCGCGGGCACGTCGGCCATCGACGCCGGGCGGTCGTGGCGGTCCGGTGCGAACGACCACAGCAGGTCGTCCAGCGGGGTGTCCAACTCGGCGATCGCGCGGGCGTTGCCGATCGTGGCGTGGACCTTCGCGCGGTTGCGGACGATGCGCGCGTCGGCGAGCAGCCGCGCGACGTCGTCGTCGGTGAACGCCGCCACGGCACCGGGGTCGAACCCGGCGAACGCGCTGCGGAACGCCTCCCGCTTGCGCAGGATCGTCAGCCACGACAGGCCGGACTGGAACGCCTCCAGCGACAGCCGTTCGAACAGCGCCGTCTCGCCGCGCAGCGGGACGCCCCATTCCGTGTCGTGGTACTCGGCGTAGTCGGACGCGGTGTTGCCCCACGCACAGCGGGCCACGCCGTCGGGACCGGTCAGCTCCTCGACGCCGGCCGCGGGCAGTTCGGTCTCGCCCGCCGTCACCGCGATGCCCTGTTCATGTCCTGCCCCGCGGAGCCGGGATCCTCGGCGGCCCCCTGATGTTCGGGGCCGCCGGAGCGCTCGGGGCCACTGGAGCGTTCGGGGCCGCCGGAGCGTTCGCCACGGGCGGCCCGCGCGTCGAGTTCGGTCTCCAGGTCGGCGATCCGCGCGCGCAGGCCGTCGATCTCACCGCCGAGCCGTGCGATCACCCAGTCCACCTCGGACATCTTGTAGCCGCGGGCGGTGAGCTGGAACTTCACCGCCGCCACGTCGTCGCCGGTGATGTCCTCGGCGGGCAGCCTCGTCGGCGAAGCCCCCTGCGCCAGCGGTGCGAGCTGCTCACCGCGGCCGAACACGAGCGCCGCGAGCAGGAACACGACCGCCGCCACGAGCAACATGACGAGCAGATAGATGAGCGCGGTGGTCACACGCCGATCGTGGCACAGGCCTCCATTGCGCGCGCGGACCTCACGTCGCCTTGCCGCGTCGTGCGATGCTTGAGGGGTGCTGCACCTGCTGATCCGCCGCGGAGTCGCCCCTCTGGCCAGGATGCTGTGGCGACCGGACGTCCGCGGCACCGAGAACGTGCCCTCCGACGGGCCGGTGATCTTCGCGTCCAACCACCGCTCGGCGATCGACACGGCCGTGATCCCGTTCGTCGCGCCGCGGCCCGTGGCCTTCCTCGGTAAGGCCGAGTACTTCCAGGGCGCGAGCCCGAAGGACCGGCTACGCGCGGCGTTCCTTTCGGCACTGGGGTACGTGCCGGTCGAGCGCGGCAACGCGGCAGCGGGGCTCGCGGCACTGGGCGCGGCGCAGAAGGTGCTCGACTCGGGCGGTGCGTTCGGTATCTACCCGGAGGGCACGCGCTCGCTGGACGGCAAGCTGCACCGCGGGCACACCGGCGTGGCCGCGCTGGCGCTCGCCACCCGCGCGCCCGTGGTGCCGGTCGCGCTGTCCGGCACCGAGGGCCTGTTGCCGGTCGGCAAGAAGATCCCCCGCCTCGCGAACGTCACGGTGCGGTTCGGCGAACCACTCGACTTCTCGCGCTACGACGGCCTCGCCGCGTCGCCGCCGATCCGGCGTGCCGTCACCGACGAGGTCATGTACGCGATCCTCGAACTGTCCGGCCAGGAGTACGTCGACGCCTATCACAAGCGCCCCGAGGGCGACGCCGCCTGAGCGACACCGCGTGTCCTGCACTCAGCACCGCGTGTCCTGCGCTCAGCACCGCGTGTTCTGCACTCGACCGCCGCGTGTTCTGCGCTCAGCACCGCGTGTTCCGCGCTCAGCACCGGGCGACGGCGCCGTCGCGCGGCGGTCGACTCAGGGTTTGCAGAACCGGAAACCGTGTCGACCCCCAATAACTCGACCGGCGAATCGATGTTCGCCCGTGAAACCGGGGGGTCGCAGGACCGGTTCCCTACCATCGCGATGATCGAGCTCACCACGGACAATGCCGCTGTGACGCGACCTCATCCCGTTCCAGTTGTCTACAAGGGACGGACAACGGACGAACCGCGGATGGCCACAACGGACATTGTCACCGAATTCGGCGCTGTCGAACAATCACTGCGATGCGCCGAGCAGGATTCGTGGACCGCACGCCGCGGGAATCCGACGGGAGAACCGCCGACTCAGCCGTCCCACTTGTCGACCACGACGGCTTCGTGCCGCGAGAACGCCTCGAGCAGCTTCTCCGGGTCGGAGTCGAGCCGCACCAGCTCGCGACTCGAGGTGCCCAGGAATCCGGAATCCACCATGTGGTCGACGAATTCGCCGAGCTTGGCGTAGTACCCGGCCACGTCGACGATGCCGACCGGCTTCGTGTGCAGGCCGAGCTGGGCCCAGGTCCAGATCTCGAACAGCTCCTCGAGCGTGCCGATGCCGCCGGGCAGCGCGAGGAACGCGTCCGACAGCGAGGCCATCGTGGCCTTCCGCTCGTGCATGTCCTCGACGATCCTCAGCTCGGTGACGCCGCGGTGGGCCACCTCGGCCCGCACGAGGTGCTCCGGGATCACACCGATCACCTCGCCGCCCGCCTCGAGCGCCGCGTCGGCCACCGTGCCCATCAGGCCGACGTCACCGCCGCCGTAGACGACGCCGATGTCCCGGCCGGCCAGCAACTTCCCGATCGAGGCCGCCACCTCGGTGTACACCGGGTCGCCGCCCGCCGACGAGCCACAGAAGACGCAGATCCGCCTCAGCACTAGTGCGTGTCCTCCCAAGCCTGGTACGACTCCTGCACGACCTTCACCGCGTCGTCGACGTCGTCGGTGAGGTACAGCAGGTCGGCGTCGTGCTCGCCGATCTTCCCGTTGTCGAGCACCGTGTCGCGGATCCAGTTGTACAGCCCGCCCCAGTACTCGGTGCCGAACAGCACCACGGGGAACTTGGTCACCTTCTTCGTCTGCACGAGCGTCAGCGCTTCGAACAGCTCGTCCAGCGTGCCGAACCCACCCGGCAGGCAGATGAACGCCTGCGAGTACTTGATGAACATCGTCTTGCGGGCGAAGAAGTACCGGAAGTTCACGCCCAGGTCGACCCACGGATTCAGGCCCTGCTCGAACGGCAGCTCGATGCCGAGACCGATCGACAGCCCGCCGGCCTCGGAGGCGCCCCGATTGACGGCTTCCATCGCACCCGGACCGCCACCGGTGATCGCGGCGAACCCGCAACGGGCCAGTTGCGCACCGATCTCAACGCCCGCGGCGTACTCGGGGGATTCGCGGTCCGTGCGCGCCGAGCCGAACACGGTCACGGCCCGCGGCACCTCGGCGAGCGCGCCGAAACCCTCGACGAACTCCGCCTGGATCCGCAGCACCCGCCACGGGTCGGTGTGCACCCAGTCGCTCGGCCCGCGCGAGTCGAGCAGGCGCTGGTCGGTGGTCGAACCAGGGCCGGTCTTCTGCTCGCGGCGCAGCACGATCGGCCCGCGGAACGCTTCGGACGGGTATTCGTTCTCGCCCGGGTCACCGGGGTTGTTCACGACGTCGGTCACCCCTCAAAGCCTACGAGGCGCCGCGGGTGCGCTGGTGTTCGGGCGAGCCGCTCGTCAGCCGCCGGTGAGGAACCGCCGCAGCACGTCGGCGTGCCGTGTGATGTCGGCGACGGCGACCTGCTCGGCCTGTGTGTGCGCGAACGTCGGGTCGCCGGGGCCGAAGTTGACCGCGGGCATGCCGAGTGCGGAGAACCGGGCGACGTCGGTCCAGCCGAGCTTGGCGGTCGCCGTGCCGCCGGCCGCCGCGACGAGTTCCTTCGCCGCCGGCTCCGACAGCCCGGGCCGCGCGCTCGGTGAGACGTCGACGACCGTCACCTCGTAGCCCTCGAACACCTCGCGCAGGTGCGCTTCGGCCTCCTCGGTGGTGCGGTCCGGGGCGAACCGGTGGTTGACTCCCAGCACCGCGGCGTCCGGCACGACGTTGCCCGCCACGCCGCCGCCGACCCGCACGGCCTGCAGACCCTCGCGATAGGTCAGCCCGTCGATGTCGACCACCCGCGGTTCGTACCGTTCGAGCCTGCGCAGCGGTTCGCCGAGCGCGTGAATGGCGTTGACGCCCATCCAGGCACGCGCGGTGTGCGCCCGCTCGCCCGAGGTCGTCACGTCGACCCGCATCGTGCCCTGGCAACCCGCCTCGATCGACGCGTTCGACGGCTCCCCCACGATCGCGAGGTCTCCGCGCAGCCACTCGGGCGCCTCCCGCTGGATGCGGCCGAGGCCGTTGCGGCTGGCGTCGATCTCCTCGCAGTCGTAGAAGACGAACGTGATGTCGCGCTCCGGTTCGGTGAGCGTCGCAGCCAGGTGCAGGAACACCGCGTCGCCGCCCTTCATGTCGACCGTGCCGAGGCCGTACATGGTCGTGCCGTCGTCGCTGCGGCGGCTGGGCAGGTTCGCGTTCTCGGGCACCGTGTCCAGGTGGCCCGCCAGCACGACCCGGGACGGCCTGCCCAGGTTCGTCCTGGCCAACACTGCATCCCCGTTCCGGACGACCTCGAGGTGCGGCGCCTGACTGCGCAGCGCCGCCTCGACCGCGTCCGCGATCGTCTGCTCGTGGGTGGATTCGGACGGGATGTCCACCAGAGCGGCGGTCAGGTCGACGGGGTCGGCGTGCAGATCGAGCGTGGCCATGGTGAGCACACTAGTCGTGCGGCGTACGTCGCCGACCGCGTGGCGGCCGTGGGCGACCGGCGGAAGCGACGGCACGGGTGGCGGCGGTCACATGCGGGAGATGCGTACGGTGAACACGTGCGTATCCGGACATTGCTCGTGGCCGTGGCAGGCGTACTCGTGGTGCTGGCATCGGCGTGTTCCCGCGAGGCCGGTCCGATGCCGAGCGGAGGCGGCGGCGAGGATCCCGGGCCCGCGGCCCTGGCGACGAAGGTGCGGGCGCTGACCGAGGACGTCTGCTACCGCTCGCCCGCCGACATCGAACCGACGGCGTGCGAGAAGTACGTCACCCAGCTGGGCAGCATCGCCGGCTCGGCGCGGGACGTCGCGCGGGGCGAGCACGGCCGCGAAGACCACGCGGGGCTGACCGAGGCCGCGAAGACCCTCGACCAGGCCCTGTCGACGTACAACAGCGCGCAGTGCGGGCGCAGCGCGGGCGGCAGCACCGACGACGAGGCGTGCACGCAGACGTTGCAGGACATCGCCAGCGCCCTCGGAGACGTGCAGTCCGAGATGCAGAGCCTGCCCGAGGTGTCCGGGCAGGGCGGCTGACGTGCGGGTTACCGTTACGGCGTGAGTGAGCAGACCCCTGATCCCGAAACGACCGGCGCGAGCGGCGTCGGCCTGGCCACCGTCACGGCGTCCGGCACGGTGCTGGACACGTGGTTCCCGCACCCGCGGCTGACCGAACCCGCCGCCGAGTCCGGCACGGTACGGCTGTCGACCGAGGAGGCCGCGGAGTCGCTCGGCCCCGAGGTCGCCTCGCTGTTGGGCACGGACGACGCCCGGGGCGTCGAAGTCGTGGCCGTGCGCACCACGGCGGCGAACCTCGCGACGGCCCCCGTCGACGGGCACGACGTCTACCTGCGCCTGCACCTGCTCTCCCACCGGCTCGTGCAGCCGCACGGGGTGAGCCTGGACGGGCAGTTCGGCTTCCTGTCCAATGTGGTGTGGACCAATCACGGGCCGTGCCCGGTGGAGGGCTTCGAGGCGACGCGCATGCGCTTGCGCGCACGTGGCCCGGTGACCGTGTACAGCGTCGACAAGTTCCCGCGCATGGTCGACTACGTGACGCCGAGCGGCGTGCGGATCGGTGACGCCGACCGTGTGCGCCTCGGCGCGCACCTCGCCAGCGGCACGACCGTGATGCACGAGGGCTTCGTGAACTTCAACGCCGGCACGCTC
This sequence comes from Prauserella salsuginis, assembly GCF_024648885.1. Taxonomy (GTDB): domain Bacteria; phylum Actinomycetota; class Actinomycetes; order Mycobacteriales; family Pseudonocardiaceae; genus Prauserella; species Prauserella salsuginis. The sequence continues at coordinate 119,070 of NZ_JANBBF010000015.1, forward strand.
GGTGCGTCGATGGTCGAGGGCCGCATCTCGGCGGGTGTCGTCGTGGGCGACGGCTCCGACGTCGGCGGCGGCGCGTCGATCATGGGCACGCTGTCCGGCGGTGGCAAGGAGGTCATCTCCATCGGTGAGCGCTGCCTGCTGGGCGCCAACGGCGGCGTGGGCATCTCGCTCGGGGACGACTCGGTGGTGGAAGCGGGCCTGTACGTCACGGCGGGCACGAAGGTGCTCGTCGACGGCAAGGCCGTGAAGGCAGGCGAGCTGTCGGGCATCTCGAACGTGCTGTTCCGCCGCAACTCGGCCACCGGCGCCGTCGAAGTGGTGCCGCGCAACGGCACGGGCATCGAACTCAACGAGGCCCTGCACGCCAACGACTGACCGGAACCGCGAACGAGGACGCCGCCGGGCTTGCGAGCCCGGCGGCGTTGTCGTTTCCGCGCGTGTCCCCGGAAACGACAACACGATCCCCGGAAAGCGCAACACGGGGCCCGGGGGGCGCAACAGGGGCGGGCGCGACAGGTGCGCGCTACCCGGCCGCAGCCGGTACGGCGGACTACTCCGAGAGGCGTTTCGCGGCGGTGGCGACGCGTTCGTCGGTGGCGGTCAGGGCGACCCGCACGTGTGAACCGCCGCCGGGGCCGTAGAACGTGCCGGGAGCGACGAGGATGCCGCGCTCGGCGAGCCACGCGACCGTGTCGTCGGCCGATTCGCCCCGCGTGGCCCAGAGGTACAGCCCCGCTTCGGAGTGGTCGATGCGGAAGCTCGCACCGGTCAGTGCCTCGCGCAGCAGCTCACGCCGGGAGAGGTACAGCTCGCGCTGCCGGTCCAGCAGCGCGTCGTCGGCGAGCGCCACGCGCATGGCCTCCTGCACGGGCCGCGGCACGATCATGCCCGCGTGTTTGCGGACGGCCAGCAGGTCGGCGACCAACGCGGGGTCTCCGGTGACGAAGCCGGCGCGGTAGCTCGCGAGGTTGGCCGACTTCGACAGCGAGTGCACCGCGAGCAGCCCCTCGTGGCTGCCGCCGCACACGTCGGGGTGCAGGATCGACACGGGCTCGGCATCCCAGCCGAGCGCGAGGTAGCACTCGTCGGAGACCACGACGACACCACGTTCACGGGCCCAGTCGACGACCTTGCGCAGGTGATCGACGCCCAGCACGCGGCCGGACGGGTTCGACGGGGAGTTCAGCCAGACCATCGCGGGCGTTTCGGGCCCGAGCGCGGTCAGGCTGTCGGCGCGGCGGGCGGCCGCACCGGCGATCAGCGCCCCGACCTCGTACGTCGGGTACGCGAGTTCCGGGATGACGACGACGTCGCCCGCGGCCGCTCCCAGCAGCGTCGGCAGCCACGCGACCAGTTCCTTCGAACCGATCGTGGGCAACACCGAGTCCGGCTCCACACCGGTGACGCCGTGCCTGCGGCTCAGCGCCGCGACGGCCGCCTCCCGCAGCTCCGGCGTGCCGTGCGTGGTCGGATAGCCGGGCAGGTCCGACACGGACGCGAGCGCGTCCCGCACGGCACCGGGCACCGGGTCGACCGGTGTGCCGACCGACAGGTCGACGATGCCGTCCGGGTGCGCTTTCGCCCGTGCGGTGTGTCCGGCCAGCGAGTCCCAGGGGAAGCCGGGCAGCTGGAGCCGGGTCATTCGTGCGACTGCGGCGGCAGGTCCTTGATCCACTGCGGGTCGTGCGAGGTCTTGCCGACCTTGGACGCCCCTCCCGGCGAACCGAGCTCGTCGAAGAAGTCCACGTTCGCCTTGGTGTAGCTGGCCCACTCGTCGGGGACGTCGTCCTCGTAGTAGATCGCTTCCACGGGGCACACCGGCTCGCAGGCACCGCAATCGACGCACTCGTCGGGGTGGATGTAGAGCATCCGGTCGCCCTCGTAGATGCAGTCGACGGGGCATTCGTCGATGCATGCCTTGTCGAGCAAGTCGACGCACGGCTCGGCGATAACGTAGGTCACTGCGTTCTCCTGCTGTTGCTGTGTTCCTTTAGCAGCCTCGGCCGGTCCGCATCATGGCGGCCACCTTCGGACATTACGTGGTGTCGGCAGGCATCCTACGGCCAGGCCACCCTTATCCGGGCGACAACGACGACGTGACGAACAACGCTCACGAGCGTCGCTTACGTCCGGTATCGCGGCGGTCACCGGTGATCACGAACTGTGGTGACAGCTGCTCCTGGGTTTCGGCGCCGGCACTCTCCGTGTCGTCCGGGTTCTCGCCGGTCTCGGGGTCGTCGGTCCTGCGCTGCCCGATGGCGCGGTTGAAGCTGTCGGAGATCTCCTTCGCGAGGTCGGCGTTGTGACGGTCGTCCCTGCGCGAGATATTCATGCCTCTCCTCTCGCCCGTGCGCGGTACCCATGTCGGTGTGATCAGTGCGATGCGCATCGAACGGGCCTGTGCCGACGCGTGGCCGGCCCAGGTCGACGAGCCGCTCGGCGAGTGGCGACTGCGGGCTGCCGGCGGTTTCACCGGCCGTGCCAACAGCGCCCTCGCCGTCGACGATCCCGGCCTGCCCCTGCCCGACGCACTGGCCTCAGTGTGTGACTTCGCCCACCAGCATGCCATCCCTCCGATGTTGCAGGCCGTGCAGAACTCGCCCGTGGAACGTGACCTGCCTCGGTTCGGGTGGCGACCGTGCGAGGACCACGCCGCGGGCAATGACGTCGCGGTGCTGCTCGGCCCGGCCGTCCCGCGGGGCGGCGACCCCCGCGGCACCGGGCGACCGCCGACCACCGAGGCCAGGCCGGACGCGGAGCCCGCGGACCACCGCGTCGAGGTACTCGCCGAGCCGCTGGCCGGCTGGTGGGAGCTGACGATCGGCAGGTCCGGGCCCACCGACGCCGAACGGGCCGTCCTCACCGGCGGCGACGCGGTCGGCTACGGGCTGGTGCACGGTCCCGACGGAGCCCGCGCGGCCGTGCGAGGAGCCGTCGCCGACGGGCTGCTGCTCGTCGCGCGCCTCGCCGTGCGCCCTGAGCACCGCAGGCGGGGCCTGGCGCGGGCACTGATGGCCGCGATCGGCACCTGGGGCGGGCGCCACGGCGCCTCCGCGTGCGTGCTCCAGGTCGCCGCCGACAACGCCGGCGCGCTGGCCCTCTACGACCGGCTCGGTTTCCGCGAACACCACCGATATCGCTACTGGGTGCCGTGCGAGGATCGAGCGCTGTAGGGAAGACGAGGGGTCAGGCACAGGCGACGAAAGAGGCAGGGTCGTGAAGGTCGTGGTCGTGGTCGGCGGAGTGGGCGGTGCCCGCTTCCTGCTGGGGGTCAAAGCCGCGCTGGGGCTGCCGCCGACGGGAGAACCGGACGCGGGGTCGGAACACGAGGTCACGGCGCTGGTGAACACCGGCGACGACGTGTGGATGCACGGGCTGCGGATCTGCCCCGACCTCGACACGTGCATGTACACGCTCGGTGGCGGCGTCGACACCGAGCGTGGCTGGGGTCACGCCGACGAGACGTGGTCGGTGAAGGCCGAGCTGGAGGCCTACAACGCGGATCCGACGTGGTTCTCGCTCGGCGACAAGGACATCGCCACACACCTGGTGCGCTCGCGGATGATCCGCGCGGGCTATCCGCTGTCGGCGGTCACCGAGGCGCTGTGCGCCCGTTGGCAGCCCGGCGTGCGGCTGCTGCCGATGTCGGACGACCGGGTGGAGACGCACATCGTCATCGACGACCCCGAGGACGCGACGAAGCGGAAGGCCATCCACTTCCAGGAGTGGTGGGTGCGGCACCGGGCCGAGCCGCCGGCGCATTCGATCGTGCCGGTCGGCGCGGAGGAGGCCGCTCCGGCGCCGGGGGTGCTCGAGGCGATCGCCGAGGCGGACGCGGTGTTGTTCGCGCCGTCCAACCCCGTGGTGTCGATCGGGTCGGTGCTGGCCGTGCCCGGCATCCGTGAGGCACTGCGCAAGACCGAGGCGGGTGTGGTCGGCGTGTCCCCGATCATCGGCGGGAAGGTGCTGCGCGGCATGGGCGACGCGTGCCTGTCCGCGATCGGGGTGGAGACCTCCGCCGAGGCCGTGGGTGCGCACTACGGCTCGCGGCAGACCTCCGACGAGGGCCTGCTCGACGGCTGGCTGGTGCACTCGGGCGAGCGAGTCGACGTGCCGGGCGTCGCGGTGCGCGCGGTGCCGATCATGATGTCCGATGTGGACGCCACAGCGCAGATGGCGCGAGACGCGCTCGAACTGGCCGGGGTGCATTTTGACTGACCACGCGGGCGGGCGCGTCGAGATCCTGCCCGTCGAGGGACTGCCGGAGTTCCGCCCCGGCGACGACCTCACGGGTGCGATCGCCGCCGCCGCGCCCTGGCTGCGCTCGGGCGACGTCGTGGTGGTCACGAGCAAGATCGTGTCCAAGGCGGAGGGCAGGCTGGTCAGGGTGCCGTCCGATCCGGACGAGCGCGACGCCGCCCGGCGCGAGCTGATCGACGCCGAGTCCGAACGCGTCCTGGCGCGGATCGGGCGGACACTCATCACCCAGAACCGCAACGGGATCGTGCAGGCCGCCGCGGGCGTCGACGCGTCCAACGTGAACCTCGACGAGATCGCGCTCCTGCCCTACGACCCGGACGCCTCGGCGCTCGCACTGCGACGCGGCCTGCGCGAGCGTCTCGGGGTCGAGGTCGCCGTGCTCATCACCGACACGATGGGCCGGGCATGGCGCAACGGCCAGACCGACGAGACGATCGGTGCCTCCGGGCTGCGCGTCCTGCACGCCTACGAGGGCGAGGTCGACGACCACGGCAACGAGCTGGCGGTCACCGAGATCGCCGTGGCCGACGAGATCGCCTCGGCCGCCGACCTGGTCAAGGGCAAGCTCGGCGGACTACCGGTCGCGGTGGTGCGCGGCCTGGAGGTCGGCGACGAGCAGTCGACGGCACGCGACCTGGTGCGGCCCGCCGACTACGACCTGTTCCGGCTCGGCACCAACGAGGCGATCGCCCAGGGCAGGCGGGAAGCGGTGCTGACACGGCGGTCGGTGCGCGAGTTCACCGGCGACACCGTGGACCCCGAGGCGCTGCGGCGTGCCGTCGGCGCGGCACTCACGGCGCCCGCACCGCACCACACCCGCCCGGTGCGGTTCGTCCGGCTGCGCGAGACGGGCACGCGGACGAAACTGCTCGAAGCGATGCGCGAGGCGTGGCGCAGCGACCTGACGGCGGACGGCTTCACCGACGAACAGATCGAGAAACGCCTGCAGCGCGGGGACATCCTCTTCGAAGCGCCCGAGGTGATCGTTCCCTTCCTCGTGCCGGACGGCGCCCACACGTATCCCGACGAGCGGCGGGGCGCCTGCGAGAACACGATGTTCACGGTCGCGGGCGGCGCGGCCGTCCAGGCCCTGCTGGTCGCGCTGGCCGCCGAGGGACTCGGCTCGTGCTGGATCGGTTCGACCATCTTCGCCGCCGACGTCGTCCACACGAGCCTCGGGATCGACCCGTCGTGGCGGCCGCTGGGCGCCGTCGCCGTCGGACATCCGCCCGAACCGCTCGCCCCGCGCCCACCCCGTGATCTCGACGACGGATACCTGGAGCTGTGAATGGACGCCCTGCACACCGCCGCGACGTCCACACTGGACACCTGGAAACCCGACACGGCCGCCCAGGAATCGCTGCGGCAGGCCTACCTCGGCCTTCTCGCCGCACGCCCGGACGCGTGTGCGCGCTCGTGCGAAGCGGGCCACCTGACGGCGTCGGCGATCGTGCTGGACACCGCAGGCGAGCACGTCCTGCTGACGTTGCATCCGCGGGTCGGCCGATGGCTGCAGCTCGGCGGGCACTGTGAACCCGAGGACCCGTCGCTGACCGCGGCGGCACTGCGGGAGGCGACCGAGGAATCGGGCATGTCCGGGCTGACGATCGAGGACGACCCGCTGCGGCTCGACGTCCACCCGATCACCTGCTCACTCGGCATACCCACACGGCATTTCGACGTGCAGTTCCTCGTGCGTGCACCCGCGGGCGCCGAGCCGGTGGCCAGCGACGAGTCCGACGACCTGCGCTGGTGGCCGGTGCGCGCGCTGCCGCCCGGCACCGAGGACCTCACCGAGCTCGTGGCCGCCGCGCTCGACAGGACGTGACGAGTTTGCCCGCGTCAACCCGGGCATGCGAGGGTTTCCGGCGATGAGCCAGACGGAGCCGCTGGTCGGCGTCGACCCGGAGTCCAAGGTGCCGCCGTACGAACAGGTGCGCACCGAGATCGCCACGAAGATCAACGACGGCGCGCTCGCCGTCGGCACGAAACTGCCCACCGTGCGCAGCCTCGCCGCCGAGGTCGGCATCGCCGCGAACACGATCGCCCGCGCCTACCGCGAACTCGAAGAAGCGGGCCTGATCGAGACCAAGGGCCGTTCGGGCACGTTCGTCGCCGCCACCGGTGACCGCACGCGGATCCGCGCCCGCGACGCCGCCCGGCGGTACGCCGACACGGCACACAAGCTCGGGTTGAGCGACGACGAGGCCATCGCCATCGTCACCGCCGCCATCCGCTCCCACTGACGCTCCTGTCCTCCCGCGGAACCCCGGGTTGTTCCCACCCGTCGCCCACCCCGACGAGGCAGCCGCGAACAAGTCGCGGGTGACCCGTAGGCGGCAACCGTCGTGTTGCGCTTTCCGGAGCTCGTGTTGCGGTTCCCGGGGACCGGGTTGCGGGTTGCGGGGACCGGGTTGCGGTTCCCGGGACCGGGTTGCGGGTTGCGGATTCCCGAGCCCGGCCGCGCCGCCGGAGCGGCGTCCGGCGGGTCAGCCGCCGACGAGGTAGTCCGTGTCGCGGGCGTCGGTGATCGCCATGTGCCCGGGCGCGTGGCCGATCGCCAACGGCGGCTTCGAACGCATCACCGCCGCCTGCGGGGTCACCCCGCAGGCCCAGAACACGGGCACCTCGCCGGGTTCGATGCGCACCGGATCGCCGAAATCGGGCCGCGCGAGGTCGTCGATCCCGATGAGCCCGGGCTGTCCGACGTGGACGGGCGCACCGTGCACCCGCGGGTAACGCGCCGTCACCCGGACAGCCCGCTCGACCAGGCCTGCCGGGATCGGGCGCATCGACACCACCAGCGGCCCCGCCATACGACCTGCCGGGCGGCACGCCACCGACGTGGTGTACATCGGCACGTTGCCGCCGTCCTCGATGTGCCGTACGGGCACACCGGTCTCCAGCAGCGCGGCTTCGAACGTGAAGCTGCAGCCGATGAGGAACGTGACGAGATCGGTGCGCCACAGGTCGACGACGTCGGTGCGTTCGCCGACGAGCTCGCCGTGTTCGTACACCCGGTAGGCGGGCAGGTCGCGGCGCAGGTCACCGTCGAAGATCGGCAGCGACACCTCGCCGGGCTCGGTGACCCCGAGGACCGGGCACGCCTGCGGGTTGCGCGTGGCGAAGCGGTGGAAGTCCTCGGCGATCGGCTGCGGCAGCGAGATCAGGTTCGCCTGTGTCCATCCCGGACAGTGACCGGCCGTTGGCGTCCGCAGGCCGTCACGGTAGGCGCCCCGTGCCTCGCGCGGATCGGTGAACGCGTCCGGGGTGCGTGATGCGGTCATGACGGCCTCCCTGAGCTCGACGGTGCAGACCGGTTCGCGGACGGCCACACGGCGCCTGATCGCGGTGTGGCGGGGTGCGATGTGCGGGCCCGGACGAATCGCACCCGCGTCCCGGGCCGCAGCTGGGCCGCGGCGTCCACATCGGAGGCGACGACCACGGCGATCACCGGATAACCACCGGTGACGGGATGGTCGGCGAGAAACAGGGTCGGCTTCCCCGAGGGCGGCACCTGCAATGCGCCCGGCACCATGCCTTCGCTCGGCAGTTCGCCCACGCCCGCGCGTGCCAGTTCGGGACCGTCGAGCCGCGCGCCGACACGGTCGCATTCCGACGTCACGATGTAGGGCTCGGTCAGCAACGTCTGCAAGGCACGGGAGGTGAACCAGTCGTCGCGCGGGCCGGTGACGACCCGCAGCGTCGCTTCGGCCTCGGCGATCGGACGTCCCGGGGCACCGTCGACGACGGGGAACCGCGCGGGCGCGGGTCCGACGGGCAGCACGTCGCCTTCGCGCAGCAGCTGCGGGCCGAGGCCGGACAGCAGGTCGGTCGACCGCGATCCGAGCACGGCCGCCGGGGCCAGTCCGCCGCGCACGGCGAGGTAGCTGCGCAGGCCACGCGGGGGCGCACCGAGGCGGATCTCCGCCCCTGCGGGTACGCGCAGCACGCTGTCCGGCGCCGCGCCGCGGCCCGCCACGGTGACCGGGCACGGCGCCCCCGTCACCGCGACCGTCAGCGGCCCCTGCGCTCTGGCGACGAATCCGCCGAAGGTGACTTCGACGCAGGCCGCGTCCTCGTCGTTGCCGACGAGCCGGTTCGCCAGCCGCAGCGATCCGCGGTCGGCGGCGCCCGAGACACCGACGCCGATGCCCGCGTTTCCCGGCCTGCCCAGATCCTGCACCGTCGCCAGTGGACCGGGGGCGAGGACGTCGAGACCCGTCACGCGTCACCTCCTGCCGTCCGAGCCGTTCGCGAGTCCGCGGGCTGTCCGGGTTCGACCGCCACGAACCGCACGCGCACGCCGGGCCGCAGCAGTGCCGGCGGGTCGCGGTCGACGTCCCAGGTCACGAGGTCGGTGTGGCCGATGAGCTGCCATCCGCCGGGTGAGGAGCGCGGGTAGACGCCGCTGAACGTGCCGGCCAGCGCGACGGCTCCGGTGGGCACTCGGGTGCGTGACTCGGCGCGGCGCGGCACCTCGAGCCTCGGCGACCCGCCGGTCAGGTAGCCGAAGCCGGGTGCGAACCCGCCGAAGGCGACCGTCCAGTCGTGTCCGGTGTGTTCGGCGATCACGTCGCGTTCGGACAGTCCGGTGTGGTGGGCGACGTCGGCGAGGTCGGGACCGTCGTAGACGACGGGAATCTCCAGCAGCTCGCCGTCGGACCGCGCCACCGCAACGGGTTTCGCCTCTCGTACGGCCCGTTCCACGGCGGCGGCGTCGGTGCGGCCGGGATCGAACCGCAACAGCAACGTCCGGGCCGCCGGGACGAGGTCGACGACACCGGCGGGCCGGTCGGCGTCGAGCGCCGCGTGCAGTGCCAGGACGTCGTCGAGTCCGGCCGCCTCGACGAGCAGCGCCGTGTCCCCGCACGGCAGCACCCGCAGCGTGGTCGTGTCCATCGGCTCCTCCAGCCCGGCGCCCGGTCGCGTCAGCTCCACAGGTCCGCGACGCCGCTGAGCGAATGCCACCCGAGATACAACGTCAACAGCCAGGCCGCCACACCGATGACCAGCAGCCAGCGTGGATACCGGTAGCCGCCGAGCAGATCGCTGCGCCGCCCCGCGACCCACATCACCACGCCGAACCCGACGGGCAGGATCAACCCGTTGAGCGCGCCCGCGAGGATCAGCAGCGTCGTCGGTGCCTGGTCGAGCAGGACGAAGCCCACCGCCGAGACGACGATGAACCCGGCGACGAGCCAATTCTGCCGCCGCTTCAACGCAGGCGAGAACGACACGAGGAACGACACCGACGTGTAGGACGCCCCGATGACCGACGTGATGCCGGCCGCCCACAGCACCATGCCGAACAGGCGCATGCCGACCTCACCCGCCGCGTGGCCGAACGCCTCCGCGGTCGGGTTTCCGCCCGCCAGCGTCGCGCCTCCGGCGACGACACCGAGGATCGCCAGGAACAGCACCACCCGCATGACACCCGTGACCAGCAACGCCGTCACGGAACTGCGGGACACGCGCGCGACCTCGTCGGGGCCGCTGACGCCCGAGTCGATGAGCCGGTGGGCGCCCGCATACGTGATGTAGCCGCCGACGGTCCCTCCGATCAAGGTGGTGATCACCAGGACGTCGATCGTGTCGGGCACGACCGCCTGCGTCATGGCCTCGCCCACGGGCGGGGACGAGACGACCGCGACGTACGTCGTCAGCGCGATCATCACGAAGCCGAGCACGACGACGAGCCGGTCCATCGCGACGCCCGCGCGTTTGCTCGCGAAGATGGCGATCGCGATGACCGCGGAAATCGTCCCGCCGATCTTCACGTCGAGCCCGAACAGCGCGTCGAGCCCGAGCGAGGTGCCCGCGACGTTGCCGATGTTGAACACGAGCCCGCCGACCACGACGAGCGCAGCCATCAGATAGCCGATGCCGGGCAGCACCTTGTTGCCGAGCTCCTGCGCGCGCAGCCCGGAGACGCCGATGACGCGCCAGACGTTCAGCTGCACCGCGATGTCGACGACGATCGAGATGAGGATCGCGAACGCGAACGCTGCGCCGAGCTGCGCGGTGAACTCGGTGGTCTGGGTGATGAAGCCGGGCCCGATGGCGCTCGTGGCCATCAGGAAGATCGCACCGGCCAGTGCCCCACGCGAAGTGGCGCCTGCCAGCGCGCCCTTGCCGGTCTTCGCGTCCGTTCCGGCCGGCGCGCCGGCTCCTGTCTGCTCGTCGGTGCCGGCGCTGTTCCCGCCGGTGGTGCCGTCGTCGCGGTCGCCGTTGTCGTCGTTGTCGCCGACGTTGTTGCGGTCTTCGCCGCTGCCCACGTGGTCGGCCATATCGGTCTCCCGGGGTCGAGGGGTTTCGCAAAACGGTAGCGAGTTGTTCAACAATCCGACAAGGGGGCAATTTGATTGGTACACTTCGTGGTCCCGACACACGGAGGTCGACACCCGCCGATGGGCAGCCCCAGCACACCCGACCAGGCCGACGCCGACCCCTGGTCCGACCTGCTCGCGGATAACCGCTCGGTGCTCGACCGAACCAGCACGGCCGAGCGGGTCGCCGATGCGCTACGGCAGTGGATCATCGACGGGCGGCTGCGCCCGGGCACCCGACTGTCCGAGCACAGCGCGGGCAAGGCACTCGGGGTGTCACGGAACACACTGCGCGAGGCGTTCCGGCTGCTGGTGCACGAACGGCTCCTGGTGCACGAATTTCACCGCGGCGTGTTCGTCCGCGTGCTGGACGCCGACGACGTGACCGACCTGTACCGCACCCGCCGCCTACTGGAGACGGGAGCGATCAGAGCGGCATCGGACATCCCGCAGGAGCGGTTGGCGGCGATCACCTCGGCGATCACGGCGGCCGAGGAGGCCGCCGCCAAGGAGCGCTGGCTGGACGTGGGCACCGCGAACATGCGCTTCCACCAGGCGATCACGGCGCTCGCCGGCAGCCCGCGGGCCGACGAGATCATGCAGCAGCTGACGGCGGAACTGCGATTGGCTTTCCACGCGACGTCGGCGCTGCGCAGGTTCCACGAGCCGTACATCGAGCTGAACCGCCGCATCGCTCGCCTGCTGGCCGACGGCGACCTCGACGCCGCCGCCCACGCCCTGGACGACTACCTCACCACGGCCCAGCGGCAACTCCTGGACGCCTTCGCCTGACGCTCTCCCGCGTGTCCTGCATTCGGACCCGCGTGTTCTGCACTCAGACGCCCGTGTCCTGCATTCAGGCACACGTGTTCTGCGGCCGAATACGTGAGGGATACGTCCGGCCGCGGGCGGGATGCAAGGTACTCCGCCCGCGTCTCGAGTGCCGCCGAGAACGCGGGCCCGTGCTGTTCCGGAACCGATGCAAGGAGCGCGCCGAGGTCATGATGTCGTCGCCGACATCCCACACGCGATCCGCGATGCCCGCCGCCATCGCGGCCCAGTGCAGGCATGGAGGACAGTCCGTGCCCCGGGAAACGCAACACGGCCCCTGGAGAAGACAACACGGACCGTTGGGCACATCGCGCGGGCACGCGTCGATGAGGGGCCGGCAGCCTGGCGACGGGCGGGGCACCACGGGCAGTCTGAACGCAGGACATGCGGTACTGAACGCAGGACACGCGGTGCTGGGTGCAGGACACGCGCGTCAGATGGCTCGATAGTCGCGGATCGGATAACGGGGGCCGTAACGCGGGCGCGTGTGCCCCGCCGCTTCGAGGTAGCGCACCACGCGGTGGCGATGCGGGGCGTACGGGGCGAGGACCTCGTGCATACCGGCATCGTCGAGTTCGCGGCCGAGCAGGGCGTGGCCGACGACCGCAGGGATGTGGAAGTCGCCGAAGCTGACCGCGTCGGCGTCGCCCCACGCCCGCTGCGCCACCTCTGCGGCCGTCCAGACGCCGATACCCGGCACGGTCCGCAACAGGCGCCGGCCCTCCGCACCGCCCAGTGACACGGCCTCTTCCAGACGCCCCGCGACGGTCGCCGCAGCACGCAGCGCCCTCCTGCGCGCCGAATCCACACCGGACCGGTGCCAATTCCAATCCACAATGGACAAAACAGCTGCAGGCGTCGGCGGTACGCGCATACCGCCCGGCGCAGGCCCCGGAGCGGGCTCCCCGAACCGGCGGCACAGCTCACGCCACGACCGGCGCGCCTCGTATCCGGTCACCTTCTGCTCCAGCACCGCGGGCACGAGCACGTCCCACACCCGCCGCGTCGCACCCAGTCGCAGCCGCGGAAGTGCCCGCCGCGCCCGCGCGACCGCGTCGTGATGGGACACGAAACCGGAGTCATCGTCGTCGGCGCCCAGCAAGGCGGGCAGTCCGTCAAGGACCGCCTCGGCACCGTCACCCCACGCGATGCCGACTATGTCCACATCGGATCGCGACAGACGCAGCGTCGCGGGACCGCCCGCGGTGTTCGCCGTCAGCCAAACTCCGCCGTCACGCCGGAAACACGGGTCGGCATGTCCGCGCCGCAGCGGCGCCAGCACGGCGTCGAGGTCGACGTCGAATTCGGGCCGCCACCGGCGTTCACACATCGCTGGAGAACCGGATCGCACCGGGTGGCAGGTCCATCTTCGGCCACACGCGCGCGCCGTCGAGGAGTTCACAGCCCGCGCCGACGCCCGCACCGTCGCCGACGGCGACACCGCGCAACACCGCACCCTCGCCCACGCGGGAACCCGCGCCCAGCACGGACCGCTCCACCACCGCTCCCGCCTCGACCACGGCGCCGTCGAACAGGACAGACCCCTCGACCCGCGCACCGGTGCCCACGACGGAATCCGCACCGAGCGTGGACCCGCCCGTGACCTCCGCGTCGGCCGCCACGGACGCGCCCGCGAGCCGGAGCGACTCCCCCGTCGGCCCCGCCAGTGCCGACGTCGGCGCGACACCGCGCACCAGGTCGGCGCTTCCCTGCACGAACGTCTCGGGGGTGCCGACGTCGAGCCAGTACGAATCGTCGACGAACCCGTGCACGTGGGCGCCCGCCTCGAGCAGTCCGGGGAACGTCTCCCGCTCGACCGACACCCGCCTGCCCGCCGGGATCCCGCCGACGATCTCGCGCCGGAACACGTAGCACCCGGCGTTGACCTGGTCCGTCGGCGGATTCGTTGTCTTCTCGAGGAATGCCTTCACCCGGCCGTCGGCGTCGGTGGGAACGGAGCCGAACCGGCTCGGGTCGGCGACGCGCTGCAGGTGCAGAGTGACGTCGGCGCCCGCGTCGCGGTGCGTGCCGACGAGCGCGCCGATGTCGGTCCCGGACAGGATGTCACCGTTGAAGATCACGACGTCGTCGCCGCGCAGCCGCTCGTGGACGTTGCGGATCGCCCCGCCGGTGTCGAGCGGTTCGTCCTCGACGACGTATTCGAGGTCCAGGCCGAGCGCGCCGCCGTCACCGAAGTGCTCCTCGAACACCTCGGCCTGGTACGACGTGCCGAGAACCACATGTGTGATCCCCGCCGCGCGGATCCGTGAGAGCAGGTGCGACAGGAACGGCACACCCGCCGTCGGCAGCATCGGCTTCGGCGCGGAGAGGGTCAGCGGGCGCAACCTGGTGCCTTTGCCGCCGACGAGCACCACGGCGTCGACCGCACCGCCTCCGGACGAGGACCCCATTCGAGCCTGCACCTACCCTTTCTCGTGCCAGCCGGCGACAAACCGGGGGAAACGCTGACGGTATCGAACCGGAGGGCCTACCCTAGTGGCAGAATCCGGCGGCCCTTTCACCGAGAGGGCCTGGTCGACCATCGGGGAGGGCGAGGGCATGGACCCCCGCGATCGAGCGGACGCCGTACTGGCTCGGGCGCAGCGGCGCTCGGGCGTGGTGACGCCGGACAACATGCAGTCGCCGATGGACTCGTCCGACACTCAGGTCATCCCGTCCTCGGTCGTCCGCAGCGCCGCCGAACAGGACCCCGACGCCACGGCCAAGGTGCCCGCGTCGGTGATCGAGCGCAACGACGAGAGTCACCTCTCCCGGCCGTCGCCGACCGTGCCGCTGAACCAGCGGGAGGCTGCGGCGGCCGCCGCGGAGTCGCCTGCCGGGACCGCCGGCCCCGCTGCCGGGAACGCCGCGACCCAGAACACCGCTCCCCAGAACGCGCGGCCGGGCGACCCGGCGCCGGCACTGTCGGAGAACGCGCGAACCCAGCCGCTGGCCACGCACGGAGCCCAGCCGGTCGACACCGCGGACGCGCCGCCGGACATGACGTTCACCGGCGCTCCGGTGACCCCTGTGGCCCCGAACGCCTCCCGGACGCCGGGCGACGGGCCGGACACCGCCGATTCCACGGGCGAGGACGCGGGAAGCGGGTCCGGCGACGCCGGAGGCGGGTTCGTGCCCACCACGAAGGTCGAACCGGGCACCGGCACGTCCGAACTCGCCCGCCGGCTCGAAGGCCTGTGACAACGGGCCGGCGCGTGCCGGTGCCGCTACCGCCGCGGCGGCCGTCCGTACCGGCTTCGCCCGGCGTGCACGGCCCGATCTGCACCACCCGGCCCGGCTGCGGGTTCCGGACCGTCAGCCGTCACCTCCGGTGAGCAGGCCGAGGTCGAGGGCTCGGAGGACGGCGCGGGTGCGGTCGCGGACGTAGAGCTTCATCAGCACGTTCGACACGTGGTTCTTCACGGTCCCCTCGGCGAGCCCGGCGGCGTCGGCGATCTCGCGGTTGTTGAAACCGCCCGCGAGCAGCCGCAGGATCTCCAGTTCCCGTTCGGTCAGTGGTTCGGGGGCGGGCAGGTCGGCGAAGTCGGGGACCTCGCCCGAGGCCTCGACGGCGCGGACGAGCCGTTCGGTGAGCGCGGGCTGCACCAGCGAGCCGCCGCCGGCCAGGGTGCGGATCGCGTGCACGAGCCGGTCGAGCGTGACGTCCTTCAGCAGGTAGCCGCGTGCTCCCGCGCGGAGTGCCTTCAGCACGAGTTCGTCGTCGTCGAAGGTCGTCAGGATCAGCGCGGGAACGTCGATCCCGTGCCGTCGCATCGCTTCGAGCGTGGCGATGCCGTCACGCCGGGGCATACGCAGGTCGAGCAGCAGTACGTCGGGAGGTTCGCGGACGAGCACGTCGAGGGCCTCGTCGCCGTCACTCGCCTCGGCCACGACCGCGACGTCGTCGGCGAGGCCCAGCAGGCTGCGGATGCCCTGCCGGACGAGCGTCTGGTCGTCGACGACGCAGACCCCGATCACGAGGCGGCCACCGGCACCGCCGAGGACGGCAGGTCGACCTCGACGGCGAAGCCGTCGAGGCCGTCGAACGTCACCGAGCCTCCGAGTTCCTCGGCCCGTTCGGTCAGTCCGGTGAGCCCGTGGCCGAGCCGCAACGCGGAGGTGCCGCGCCCGTCGTCACGGGCGCGGAGCAGCACGCCGCCGCCGGGGCGGGCGCGTACGTCGAGCCACAGGTTGTCCGCGTCGGAGTGGCGGATGGCGTTGGTGACGATCTCCTGTGTGCAGCGGACGAGCACGGTGATCCGCTGCTCGTCCACCTCGACGTCCTCGGCGACCGTCAGGTGACCGCGGGGGCGCGGCAGTTCGCGGACGACGGTCTCCAACGCCGCGCGCAGTTCCGGCGGGCGTGACCGCAGTTCCCCCACCGTCGACCGGACGTCGGTGAGCAGTTCCTTCGCCAGCAACCGCGCCCGCTCCACGTCCTCGCCCGCGGGCCCGGTCACGCGGTGCGACGCGGTCTCCAGCTGCAGTGCCAGCGCGGAGAGCTTGTGCCCCAGCAGGTCGTGCAGCTCGCGCGCGATACGCAGCCGCTCCTGGGACTGGCTCGACTCGGCGAGCAACGCGGTGGCGCTGCGCAGCTCGGCGTGGGCGACGGCGAGGCGTTCGTTGGCCTCCTGCTCACGCTGCGCTGCCCAGGTCGTGAACAGGTACAGCACCTGCAGCACGCCGTACAGGCAGGTGGTCAGCAGCAGGTCGAGTGCGCCGGTCCCGTGCCACAGTCCCGCGGCGGCCACGACCACGGTGTTGCCCGCGACGATCCCCACGGCCATCCGCGCCGAGACGTACTGCGCCGCGATCGCGGCGGCGAACACGAGCAGGATCGGCGTCACCCCACGATCCCCGGACAGCAGCACGACACCGGCGCCGCACACCATGGTGAGCAGGGCACCCCCGGCGGCTCCGCCCCGGTGTCCGCGCTCACCCGTGACCGCCGTCGCCGCGAACGCGACGAGGAACCCGGCATAACACACCAGCCACAGCCAGAACGGGCCACGCGTGACCGGCTCCGCCGCGTCTCCCGAGACCGCGACGACGATGATCGGCAGCCCGATGACGAGGTAGATCGCCAGGCCCGCCGTCGCTACCGCCACTTCGAGGCGTTCCTTGCCCATTCGCCGAGTCTAGAAGTACGCCCGCGCGCGGACACCTGCCGAAAGTCATGCCCGCCGACCGTGACCTTCGGCAGCAGACGACGACCCGGTGCCGCCCCTACGTTCACCGGTGACAGCAGGCCGACCGGGCGCTCCCGGCTCACGAAAGGCGGGCGGCATGGCCGTCATCGAGGTCAGAGACATCCACAAGCGCTACGGCGAGACGATCGCGGTCGACGGGGTCGACTTCGACGTCGAACAGGGCGAGATCTTCGGCGTCCTCGGCAGGAACGGCGCGGGCAAGACGACGACGGTCGAGATCATCGAGGGCCTGCGCACGCCCGACACGGGCACGGTGCGCGTACTCGGACTCGACCCGGTGCGCGACCGCAGGGCGGTGCGCACCGTGCTCGGCGTCCAGCTCCAGGAGGGGACGCTGCCGGACAAGGCCACGGCGGGCGAACTGGTGCGGCTGTACCGCTCGTTCTACGCCGACGGAGCCGATCCGGAACGGCTGCTCGGGGAACTCGGCATCGACGACAAGCGGGACACGTTCGTCGACGAGCTCTCCGGAGGGCAGCTACAGCGCCTGTCGATCGCACTGGCGCTCGTCGGCAGACCGCGCGTGGCCGTACTGGACGAGCTCACCAGCGGGCTCGACCCGCGCGCCCGGCGTGACACCTGGGACCTGATCGAGCAGGTGCGGGCCGCGGGCGTGACGATCCTGCTGGTCACCCATTTCATGGACGAGGCGCAGCGGCTGTGCGACCGCATCGCCGTGTTCGACCGTGGGCGGATCGCGGCACTGGACACACCGGACGGGCTCGTCGCACGCACCCACGCCACCGGCGCGACCCTCGACGAGGCGTTCCTCGCGGTGACCGATTCCGACTCGCTGGACGACGACGGTGCCGAAATCGGCGGTATCGCGCTCGACGATGTCCTCGGCAGTGCAGGCACCGATGGCACGGACGGGCAGGTGCGGTCATGACCGGCACCGAGACGACGTCGCGAGGCCCTGGCCTGCGGGCGTGGCGGGCGCTCATCGCGCACGAGGGACGCATGGTCCGCCGGGACACCGCAGGGCTGGTGATCCCGCTCGGTCTGCCGCTGCTGCTCCTGGTGATGAACGGCAACGGCGATTCCCCGCCGGTGCCCGGACTCGGCGGCATGTCGCAACAGCTGGCCTACGTGCTGCCGATGGTGATCGTGCTGACGATCGCGACCGTCGGCGTGATCAACATGCCGTCGTTCCTGGCGACCTACCGCCGGTACAAGATCCTCCGGCGGCTGGCCGTCACCCCGGCGAGACCCGCGATGGTGCTGGTCGCACAGGCCGTGGTCGGCCTGGCTCAGGCCGCGGCGGGGATCGTGCTGGTCGTCGTGGTCGCAGCGCTGCTGTTCGGACTGTCCGCGCCCGCGGACCCGCTCGGCCTCGCACTCGCCCTCACGCTGACGACGGCGGCGATGTTCGCGCTGGGCATGCTGGTCGCTGCCGTGTCGCCGACCCCGAATGCCGCGCTGGCGATCGGGTTGGTGTCGTTCTTCGCCATGATGGCGCTGGGCGGCGGCTTCGGCCCGCGCGGCAACCTGCCCGACGGCGTCGCGGCGGTCGGCGAGTACCTGCCGTTCGGTGCCGGGCTCGACACGCTGATGGCCGCATGGACGGGCGGGCCGCTCGACATCACGCAGCTGGCAGCGCTCGCGGGCGTCACCGCGGTCGCCGCGGCGGTGTCGGCGCGGCTGTTCCGCTGGGAGTGATCAGGCGCGGCGGGTCTCCAGTTTGAGCCGCAGTTTCAGGCCGAGTTTGACGGCGGCGAGGAACGGCTTCCACTGGGGCCCGCGGTGCCGGTCCGCGAGATAGCGGTACGCGCTGTCGTGGTGCACGGCGAGCATCGTCGCCGACGCCTTCGACGTCGACTCCCCGCCGATGTGCATCACGGCCGCCGACGGGGCGTACACGTTGAGCCAACCCGCCCTCGCGATGCGGTCGCCGAGGTCGACGTCCTCGAAGTACATGAAGTAGCGCGGATCGAACCCGTCGACCGAGTCGAACGCCTCGCGGCGGATCAGCTGGCACGACCCGGACAGCCAGCCCGCGGTGCGTTCGGTGGGCTCGCCGCTCTCCTGGCGGTAGGCACGGGTCCACGGGTTGGACGGCCAGACCTTGCCGAACACGGCGTGGCCGATCCCGCGGCCCGGCGACGGCAGCAACCGCGCCGACGGATACACCGAGCCGTCGGGTTCGCGGATCAGCGGGCCGAACGCACCGCCGCGGGGCCAGCGCCGCGTGACGTCGAGCAGCGCATCGAGGGAACCGGCGTCCCATTCGAGGTCGGGGTTGGCGACGACGACCCAGCCGACGTCGTCGGCGAGTTCGGCGACACCGCGGTTGGCAGCGGCGCCGTAGCCGAGGTTCTCGCCCATCGGAACGAGCCGCACGTTCGCCCGCTCGGCGGCCTTCTCCGGCGCCCCGTCGACGGATCCGTTGTCGGCGAGGACGACCTGCACGTCACGGTCGGTCGCCGTGGCGAGCGTGTCGAGGAAACGTTCGAGGGTCGCACCCGGGGAGTACGTCACGGTCACCACCGCGACGCCGTCACCGTAGGTCTTCGGCTCGGTCACGCGCACATTCTGCACCCGCCGCTCTGCGATGCCCCCGATGCCCCCGATGCCCCGATGCCCCCAAGGGCACCTTCGGGGTGTTCAACGCCACGAACCTCCCCGCGCTCGGCGCCACGACATTGCCGGCCGGGCAACTATGCGCGAGCTACACGGCCCCGGAAGGCGCAACGGACCCCCGAAAACGCAACACGGGCCCTGGAAAACTCAACACGGCGCAAGAACGCAGGACACGCGCGGAGGGACGGCCTCGTCAGATCCGCAGGCCCGCGGCGTGGGCCGCCTTGTCGTAGGCCTCCCGGTGACGTTCGGCGGTGGAACACCACGAGAAGTCCTTCGCCCGGCGCTGTGCGGCCGATGCGAGCCGCGAACGGCGCGCCGGGTCGTCGAGCAGCTCCCGCAGCGAGGCCGCGACATCGCCGGCCCCGACGCCGCAGTAGGCCACGGCGTCGCCGCCGACCTCGGGCAATGCCAACCGCCGCGTCGTCAGGACGCAGGCGCCGGACGCCATCGCTTCGAGCACCGGCAGCCCGAACCCCTCCCCGAGGCTCGGATACGCGACGAGTTCGCTGCCGCCGAGGAATCCGGCCAGGGCGTCGAACGGCAGGTAACCGGCGCGGATCACCCGCAGCCGGTGCGGCACGGAATCGAGCGCGGACTCGACCTGCCGGTCCCAGCCGGGTTGTCCGGCGAGTACGAGCGCGGGCGGCTCGGCCATGTCCGCGACGGCGTGGGCGAACCCGCGGACCAGGGCGGGCACGTTCTTGCGCGGTTCGAGTGCGCCGAGGAACGCGACGTAGGGAGTGGTGCCGATGCCGATCGCCTCGCGTGCGGCCCTGGTCTCGTCCGGCGAGGGGACGTGGAACCGCTCCTCGTCGACACCGTGGTGGATGACCTCCACCCGGGCACTCGCCGCCGGAGTGACGCGGGCGAGTTCGTGAGCGGTGGCGTCGCTGGGGACGACACAGACGTCGGCCCGCCGCAGCGCGGTCGACGTCCACGTGCGGAAGAACCGTGCCTTGACCGACGAGTGCAGGACGGCGTCGGTGAAGAACGTCGCGTCGTGCAGCGTCACCACCGAGGCGGCGCGGCTGGCCAGCGGCATCGTGTAGTGCGGGGAGTGGACGACGTCGGCGCCGAGCCTGCCGGCGAGGCGCGGGAGCGTGGTCTGCTCCCACGTGAGCCGGGCGGTACGGGTGGCGGTCGACTCGGCGGCGGGCACGACCTCGGCGTGCGGGGCGAGCCGGCCGTAGAGCTCGGTGTCCCGTGGCTGACACACCACGGAAATCGCCGCCCCGTCGGTGTCGAGGGCGGCGACCAGGGAGTCGACATATCTGCCGACGCCACCGCGGTCGGCAGGCACAGCGGTGGCGTCGATCAGCACTCTGGGATCGGCCACCCGAGCAGGGTACGACTCCGCGACCGGCGCGTGTCGGGTGTTCACCAAAATCACGACGGGGTCACGGGGGTATTACAGCCGGTCAGCGACGTGTCGGCCACGTCGGCGGCGACCGCGGGACCCCGATCAGGCGTCCGCCGTCGCGGTGAGTTCGTCGCGGGACGCGGTGTGCAGCCGCCAGATCGCCTGCGCGGCGGCGCGCCACGTGAACGCCCGCGCACGCGTACGCCCCGCCCGCACCAGCGTCCTCGCGTGTTCGCCGCCGACCAAGACCTCCCGCAACGCCGCGGCCAGCGCATCGGCGTCGCCGCGGCGCACGCACCGGCCCGCACCGCCTGCGACCTCGACCAGCGCGGGCGCGTCCGAGTGCACCACGGGCACGCCTTCGGCCATCGCCTCCAGCACGGGCAGACCGAAACCCTCGGCGAGACTCGGTGCGGCGAGGGCGCTCGCGCCGCGTAGCACGGTGATCAGTTCGGCGTCGGTGAGTCGCCCGAGCACGCGCATGCGCTCGGGCGACAGGCCGGCATCGGCGGCGACGCGGCGTGGGTCCAGGCCACCCCAGCCGGGCTGGCCCGCCAGGACGAGCGCCGCGTCGCCGACTCCGGTCATCGCGCGGATCAGGACGTCGATGCCCTTGCGCGGTTCGACGGTGCCGACGGCGAGCACGTACCGCTCCGGCAGGCCGGCCGGTCGGGGTGCGGACCCTGCCGGTTCGGACCCCGTCGATACGGGGTCCGCCGATACGCGGTCCGCCAATGCGGGCTCCGCCAATGCGGGCTCCGCCGATGCGGGCCGTGTCGATGCCGGCCGTGCCGGTTCGGGCTGTGCCGGTTCGGGCCAGGTGGTCGTGCCGTGGCCGACGACGTGCACGGGAGCGGGGCCGCTGACGTGGCGCGCGAGGTCGTCGGCGACCGCGCGGGTGGGCACGGCCACGGCGTCCGCGCGGCGCAGCGCCGTCGTGATCGCGGCGCGGTGCCAGGAGACGCCGCGCGGGGTCAGCGTCTCGGGGTGCGTCCACGGGACGGTGTCGTGCACGGTCACCGACAACGTGCGGCCGCGGGGCGCACGGGGCGGCGCGAGGGGCGTCGGTGCGTGGACGGCGTCACCACCTGGCCACCACGGGATTCCCCGTCGCCACAGTTCGGTCAGCACGCGCCGAGGCACCGGCAGCACCCGCGGGCCCGCGACACCGGCCACGCGCGCGGCCTCGACGTCGCGGTGCCGTGCCACGACGCCGCCCACCCGCCAGCCTTCAGGCGTGGTCTCGGCCAGCGCACGGAGCAGCTCCGCCGTGTACCGGCCCGTTCCGCCGGGCACCGGCGCCAACATCTGCTCGGCGACGACCGTCAACTCCCGCACGCGGCCATTCTGCCCCCAAGGGCACCTTCGGGGCGTTGAGTGCCCCGAAGGTGCCCGTGGGCGTTGAACACAGTCACGCGGCTGCGTGCCCTTGAGGGGCGGTGGCCGGACCGGCGGGCGGGAGCCCCGATTCTTCCCTGATCATGCTCGCCCGCAGTGCACTCCCACCCACGGTGACCTCCCGCCCACGGTGACCTCCCGCCCACGGTGCCCCCCACCCACGGTGACCTCCCGCCCGCCGTGCGGCCGCCGTGGTCGCTACGGTGCTACCCATGCCCGCCACCACCGTCGTCGTCGTGACCTGGCGCGGTGCTGCCCACCTCGGCGACTGCCTCGACGGGCTCGCCGCACAGACACGTCCACATCGGACACTCGTGGTCGACAACGCAGCCGACGACGCCACCCGGCGGATCCTCGCCGAGCACCCGAGCGCCCCCGAGGTGCTGCGACTCGGCGCCAACACGGGCTACGCGGGCGGCATCGCGGCCGCGCTCGAGGTGGTCGACACCGAGTTCGTCGCGTGGCTGAACGACGACGCGGTGCCGCAGCCCGGCTGGCTCGCCGACCTGGAAGCCGCCGCGGGCCCCACCACGGGCGCCGTCACCTCCCGGCTGATCCGCCCCGACGGCACGGTGCAGTCCACCGGCGTCGGCCTCACCGCCGACGGGCACGGCCACGACCTCACCGACCGCACCACCACCACGCCGTTCGGCTTCTGCGGCGGCGCCGCGCTCGTACGCACCCGCGCGCTCCGCGACGTCGGCGGCGTGCCCACCGAGTTCTTCTGCTACTACGAGGACACCGACACGTCCTGGCGACTGCGCCTCGCGGGCTGGGACATCGCGGTGGCCGAGACCGACGTCCACCACCGCCACGGCGCCAGCACGCGGCCGGGCTCGGCTGCCTTCCACCGGTGGAACGAGCGCAACCGCCTGCTGATGCTCCTTCGTTGCGCTCCCACCGGGGTCGCGCTGCGCGAACTCGCACGGTTCGCCGCCCTCACCGCGCTGCTGCCGCTGCGCAGCCTGACCGCGCAGCTCCGACCCCGCCACCCGGACGTGCCCGACGCGGCGAACTTCGACCCGCGACTGCGCCTGCGCGTGCTGGCCGACCTCACCCGCAGGTCGGGCTGGGTGCGGCGCACCCGACGGGACGTCACGCGCCGCTCGACGGTCGGCCGAGGCTCCCTCTGGCGGCGCTGGGCCGGCGGATAAGCTGGGGCGACTGAGGGGAAGGAGTGCCCGTGCCGCAGCAGGACCCGGCAGTACCGCTGGTCTCGGTCGTCGTGGTGAACTATCGCGGCGCCGACGACACGATCGCGTGCCTGCGCGCGCTGGCCGAGCACGACTACCCGAACCTCGAGGTCATCTGCGTCGACAACGCCTCGGGCGGCGACGACGTGGCGCGCATCCGCAACGCGGTGCCGGGGGTCCGGCTCGTCACCTCGGAGACGAACCGCGGATTCGCGGGCGGCTGCAACCTCGGCGCACGCGAGGCGAACGGCACCGTGCTGGCGCTGCTCAACAACGACGCCCGGCCGGCGCCCGGCTGGGTCGGGACCGCCGTGGCGACGCTGCGGGCCGAGCCCACCGTCGGCGCGGTCGCAAGCAAGGTCCTCGACTGGGAGGGCACGGGCACCGACTTCGTCGACGCGGGACTCACCTGGTTCGGCATGGGCTACAAGCCCCGCTCCGGGGGGCCGATCGCCGACGTGCCACGCGCCGAGCACGAGGTCACCAAGGACGTGCTGTTCGCCACCGGGTCGGCGATGTTCGTGCGCTCGTCGGTGTTCGCCGAGCTCGGCGGCTTCGACGAGCGCTTCTTCATGTTCTACGAGGACGTCGATCTCGGCTGGCGGCTGAACCTGCGCGGCTGGCGCGTGCGCTACGTGCCGGAGTCGCTGACCTATCACCGGCACCACGCCACGATGTCCGAAGTGGACTCGCCGGACGGTGGCCGGGAGACGTTTCTGCTGGAGCGCAACGCCCTGGCCGCGCTGTACAAGAACGTCTCCGACGAGACACTCGCTGCCGCGCTGCCCGCGGCGCTGGCGCTCACCGTGCGCCGGGCCACCGCGCGGGGCGAGCTCGACCCGACGCAACTCGACCTAGAACACGGCACCGGCCCCGCCGACACCTCGCCCGTGGCGGTGCCGCGCAGCACGCTCGCCGGCGTCCTGGCGGTCGATCAGTTCGTCGAGCAACTGCCGTCGCTGGCACGCTCCCGCGCCGTCGAACAGGCCGCGCGCGTCCGCACCGACGCCGACCTGCTGCCGCTGCTGCGCAACGCCTTCGAACCGGCCTATCCCCTCCCCCGATACCTCGCAGCACACGACATCCTCGTCGAGGCCTTCGGCCTCGAGCGGGCGTTCGGCACCCGCCGCAAGGTGCTCGTGCTCACCGGCGACGCGATCACCGAGCGCATGGCCGGCCCGGCGATCAGGGCGTGGAACATCGCCGAGGTCCTCTCCGGCGAACACGACGTCCGCCTCGTGACGGTCAACCCGCTCGCCGAGCCGCCGCCCGCGCCGTTCCCCGTGAGCGCCGCCCGCAGGCGTGACCTGGCCGAACCCGTCGAGTGGGCCGACGTCGTCATCCTGCAGGGGCACGTGCTGGAGATGGCGCCTGCGCTGAAAGACGAGTACGCGCACAAGATCGTCGTGTGCGACCTGTACGACCCGATGCACCTCGAACTGCTCGAGCAGACCAAGGACGTACCCGACGACCGCCGCGCGGCCGACCTCGACGGCGTCACGCGCGTGCTGGACGCCCAGCTGCAGCGCGGCGACTTCTTCCTGTGCGCATCCGAGCGACAACGACACCTGTGGCTCGGCCATCTCGCCGCAACGGGCAGGCTCACCCCGCGGCTCTACGACTCGGACCCGACGACGCAGTCGTTGTTGTCGGTCGTCCCGTTCGGACTGTCGGACCGGCCGCCGCAGCGCACCGGCGCGGGCCTGCGCTCCTCGCTCGGACTGTCCGAAAGCGACCGGGTGGTGCTGTGGGCCGGCGGTGTCTACAGCTGGTTCGACCCGCTGACGCTCGTGCGCGCGGTGGAACGTCTCAGCGACCGCCGCGGCGACGCACGGTTGGTGTTCCTCGGCATGAAGCACCCCAATCCCGAGGTGACCGAGATGGACATCGGCGCACGGACCATGCGGCTGTCCGACACTCTCGGCCTGACCGGGAAACACGTGTTCTTCAACCAGGAATGGGTCGCCTACGACGACCGTCAGAACTGGTTGCTCGACGCCGATTGCGGTGTCACCACGCACTTCGAGCACATCGAGACGACGTTCGCGTTCCGCACCCGCGTGCTGGACTACCTGTGGGCGGGGCTGCCCATCATCACGACCGACGGCGACGCGTTCGCCGACCTGGTGCGCCGCGAGCAACTCGGCGTCGTCGTTCCCGCCGAGGACACCGAGGCGCTTGCCGACGCGCTCGAGAAGTGCCTGTACGACACGGATTTCGTCGACGGCTGCCGCGAGCGCATCGCCGTGGTCGCCCAGCGGTACACCTGGCCGAACGTGCTCGACCCGCTGGTGAAGTTCGTACGCGATCCGCGGCCGGCCGCCGACCGCCTGGCGGGAGCGGCCGACCTCACGAGGGAACCGCCGCTGAACCGGGCGCAGAAGGTGCGCCGCGACGTGGCGCTGGTCAAGGAATATCTCTCCGACGGCGGCCCCGCCGAGCTGACTCGCAGGGCCGCGGGCCGGGTGCGCAAGATCGTACGGACGAGGCTGGGCCGTGGCTGAACCGGACAGGACGTCGAGCGGGAAGCCGTTGCGAGTGCTACTCGACGGCACCCCGCTGCTGGGCAACCGCACGGGAATCGGCCGGTACACCGCATCGCTCTCCGAGGAACTCGCCTCGCTGGCCGACGACGTCGATCTGCGCGCCGTCGCGTTCACCCTCCGAGGCTGGCGGAAACTGCGCACGGTGCTGCCGCACGACGTGGCGGCACGCGGCATGCCGGTCCCCGCACGGATACTGCGCAAGCTGTGGGTGCGCTCGCCGCTGCCGCCGGTGGGCCTGTTCGCGGGCCGTTACGACGTCGTACACGGCACGAACTTCGTGCTGCCGGCCAGCATCCGCGGTGCGGGCGTGCTGACGATCCACGACCTGGCGTTCCTCGACGCCCCGGAGGAGCTGGCGCCGAGCGACGCCGAACTGCCGGAGCTCGTACGCCGCGGCGCCGCAAGGGCGCACGTGATCTGCACTCCGACCGAGGCCGTCGCCGACGCCGTCGCGGAGCGGCTCGACGTGGATCGCGACAAGATCGTCGTGACGCCGCTCGGGGTCGACGCCGGTTGGTTCACCGGACGTCCGCCGAGTTCGCGGACGCGGCAACGGCTCGGGCTGCCGTCGCGGTATCTGCTGTTCGCCGGTGCGCCGGGGCCACGCAAGGGGCTGAACTGGCTGCTGAAGGCACACGCCGCCGACCCCTCGCTGCCGCCACTGGTGTTCGCTGGCCCTGGCCGCTTTCCGCGCGGCGAACGGCGGCACCACGTCGGCTACCTGTCCGATGTGGACCTGCAACGCGTGGTCGCCGGGGCGTCCGCGCTCGTGCTGCCCTCCCGCGACGAGGGCTTCGGACTGCCGGTGCTCGAGGCCATGGCGTGCGACACTCCGGTGGTGTGCACGGACGTACCCGCACTCCGCGAGGTCGCGGGCGGGTTGGCGCACCTCGCGCCGTACGGCGACGTCGACGCGCTCGCCGCGGAGCTGCGCGCCGCCGTCGACGAACCCAACGCCGCGTCGACCGCAGCCGCGCGCCGCGCCCACGCCGGCAACTTCACTTGGCTCCGCTGCGCCGAAACGACCCTGGCCGCCTACCGCACCGCCGCGGGCACCCCCTGACCAACCAACCCCGCGTGTTGCGCCTTCCAGGGGCCGGTGTCCTGCAGTCGGACGCTCGTTCTGCGTTCAGCACCGCGTGTCCTGCGTTCAGCACCGCGTGTTCCGCACTCAGCACCGCGTATTCTGCGTTCTCGGCGCACGGCACGTCGGGACAGGAGCCGGGGCCACCGGCGAGATCGGACAGGGTCAGCACCGCCCCCGTCAAAGTCCGGTCGCGGGCACCGTTCCATCGTGCGCCGGTGCGCTTCGGCCACCGCCGCCAGCGCGTCGCTGCCGTGGACGACCGACGGAGACCTCGGCGCCGAAAACTCGACACCGGCCCCGTCGGGAACCGCCGCACGTCAACGTGTCGTCGCGGGCGATGGTTAGGCGTGACTGGACGGCGCGCGAGGGAGCAACACAGGCCCGAGTAGGCACCGTCGCGCTCTAGCGCGTCGACGAGGGTTGGTGGTCGGGTGACGGGTGGGGCAACACGTGCCCGAGTGCAGAACACGCGGTACCCGAGTGCAGAACACGCGCGTTCGAGTGCAGGACACGCGAGGTTACGAGTCGGCCAGGGCGCTCCGGTGGTCGGCGACGAAAGCCTGCAGGGCTTCGCGCCACGGGCGCAACGGGGTCAGCCCCGCCTCGCGCCACGCGGCGTTCGACAGCACCGAGTACGCGGGCCTCGGGGCGGGGCGCGGGTGATCCGCCGTCGTGCACGGTGACACGCGGTCGGGGTCGGCGCCGACCTCCTCGAACACCGCGCGTGCGAACTCGTACCAGGTGGTCTCGCCGCCGCCCGTGCAGTGCAGTACCCGGCGCTGCGGACCCGCACCGCCGGCGACCGCCGACGCCAGCTCCAGCAGGCCCGACGCGAGATCGACCGTCCATGTCGGACTCCCGCGCTGATCATCCACGACGGACGGGTTCACCCCCTCCGAAGCCAGCCGCGCCATGGTCTTGACGAAGTTTCCGCCACCGGCGCCGTACACCCACGCCGTGCGTACGATCCACCCCGTGACACCGGAGCCGAGCACGGCGTCCTCTCCCGCCGCCTTGGTCCGGCCGTACGCACTGCGGGGCCCCAGCGGCGCATCCGGTTCGTAGGGAGTCTCGCCGTCCCCGCTGAAGACGTAGTCGGTCGACACGTGCAGCAGCGGCACCCGACGGGACGCACACACCGCGGACAGCACCCGCGGCCCGTCGACGTTCACGGCGAACGCGCGCTGTTCGTCGTCCTCGGCAGCGTCGACGGCCGTGTAGGCCGCCGCGTTGATCACCACGGGCACGCGGCCGTCGGCCCGCGCCCCGTCCACCAGCCGAGAAACGCCCTCCAGGACGGCGCCCGGCTTGGTGATGTCCAGTTCCGCGGACCCGGGGGCGTGCACGGCGGCGCCGCGTTCCGCACCGACGGCCGACAGATCCTTCCCGAGCTGGCCCGATCCACCGGGCACCAGCACCGCGAGGCGGCTCATCCGATCACCTCATACAACGACAGACAGCGGGCGACGCACGTCACCGGTTCTTCAGCGGTTCCCACCACGAGCGGTTCTCGGCATACCACCGCACCGTGTCGGCGAGTCCGGTTTCGAAGTCGATGCGGGGACGATAACCCAGTTCGGTGCTGATCTTGGTGATGTCGACCGAATACCTGCGGTCGTGACCCTTGCGGTCCTCGACGGGCCGTACCTTTTCCCAGCCCGCCCCCACCGCTGCGAGCAGGCGTTCGGTGAGCTCACGGTTGGTCAGTTCGGTGCCGCCGCCGATGTTGTAGATCTCGCCTGCCCGTCCCGAGGCGGCCACGAGTGCGATGCCTCGGCAGTGGTCGTCGATGTGGAGCCAGTCGCGCACGTTGAGCCCGTCGCCGTACAGCGGCACCTGCTTGCCGTCGAGCAGGTTGGTCACGAACAGCGGGATGACCTTCTCGGGGAACTGATACGGACCGTAGTTGTTCGAACACCGAGTGATACACACGTCGAGGTCGTGGGTGCGGTGGAAGGACCGGGCCAGCAGGTCGGATGATGCCTTCGACGCCGAGTACGGCGAGTTCGGCAGCAACGGGTGGTCCTCGGGCCACGAGCCTTCCTCGATCGAGCCGTACACCTCGTCGGTGGACACGTGGACGAACCGGCCGACGCCGGCGTCGACGGCCGCCTGGAGCAGCGTCTGCGTCCCGGCGACGTTGGTGAGCACGAAGTCGGCCGACCCTGCGATCGAACGATCCACATGCGACTCGGCCGCGAAGTGCACCACGAGGTCCACACCACGCATGACGTCGGTGACCACGCCCGGGTCGCAGATGTCGCCGCGCACGAACCGCAGCCGCGGGTTGTCGGCGACCGGATCCAGATTGGCCCGGTTGCCGGCGTACGTCAGCTTGTCCAGCACGACGACCTCGGCGTCGGCCAGCTCCGCATAGGCCCCGCCGAGCGTCTGCCTCACGAAGTGCGACCCGATGAACCCGGCGCCGCCCGTGACGAGCACCCGCATGTGTCCTCCCGTACCTGTGACCGGCGCGAGCGTGCCCGCCAGCGCCACCGCGGACCGCCACCGCGGACCGCAGACGGCCGATTCAAACCCTCCGAAAGAAGGGAACTCGACAACAAGGTCGCAACGGCTGTGCGGCCGAACAAGCGTTACACACACCGATCAGTAGGGTGAGAAGAGGCAGCCATCCGGGAGGAGCTAGAGGTGACCGACTGGCCGGGGACAGCGGTCGTGGCCGGCTCCCGCCGACAGCGCAGTCAGCGAAGAAAGCGCAGTCAGTGGAGGAAGCGCAGCCTGTGGGGACGGCGCCGCAGGCGGCAGGACAGCCGTCACGGTGACGAGGAGCCGCCGCATGACACCGGCGCCACACGGCGGGGCAGCACGGCCACGTGGGCGCGGCGGGGTGGCAAGACCGTCGTCGCGCTCGTATCGGCCGTGGTCATGGTCGTTTCCTGGTACGGCTGGCAGTTCATCGGCGACGTCAACTCCGGGCTGTCGACCACCGACGTCTTCGACGAGGACCGGGCCGGGGCCGCACCGATGGACGGCGCGATCGACATCCTCCTCGTCGGCCAGGACAGCCGCACCGACGCCCACGGTAACCCGCTGCCCCGCAAGGTCCTCGACAAACTGCACGCGGGCGACGCGGACGGCGAGCGCCAGACCGACACGATGATCCTGGTGCACATCCCGCAGGACGGGCGCGGCGCCACGGCGATCTCGTTCCCTCGCGACGCCTGGGTCGACCTCGCCAACGAGTACGGCACGCACAAGCTCAACAGCGCATTCGGCCGCGCCTACACCTACACGTCGAAGCAGCTCCACGCCCGCGACGACCTCGACGAGGAGGAGATCGAGGAGCGCGCGCAGGTCGCGGGCCGCAAGAACCTGATCGCGTCGATCGAGAAGCTCATCGACCGGCCGGGCATGATCGACCGCTACGCCGAGGTCAATCTCGCGAGTTTCCACGAGATCACCTCGACGCTCGGCGGCGTGGACGTGTGCTTGAACAACGACGTCAAGGACAAGCGATCGGGCCTCGACCTGAGCGCGGGCAGGCACACGCTGCAGGGCGTGGACGCACTGTCGTTCGTACGCCAGCGCTACAACCTGCCGAACGGCGACCTGGATCGCATCGCGCGCCAGCAGGCGTTCCTGTCCGGCCTGGTGCGCAAGATGCTGTCACCGGACGTGCTGTTCGACCCGAACAAGATCGGCGAGGTCGTCAAGGCGGTGCAGTCGTCGGTCGTGCTGTCGGAGGACTGGGACCTGATGCAGTTCGCCGCGCAGATGCGGAACATGTCGGGTGGCAACATCGAGTTCCGCACCATCCCGGTGGAGGGCAACGCGTGGTTCGGCAACGCCTTGGCACTGGAGATCGACGTCGACGAGGTGCGCTCGTTCGTCGACGAGGTCGTCGGTGACGAGGAGCGGGACTCCTCGTCGGCACCCGACGTGGACGCCGGCGAGTACACGGTGGACGTCTACAGTGCGGCGACGGATCCGGCGCACGGCGAGTCGGTGCGATCGCTGTTGCGGGACAACGGATTCCAGGGTGAAGGTTCAGCCATTGTGGACACTGTCACCGAGCCTGTGGTCCGGCACGCCCCGGGGGAAGACGACGCCGCCGAGGCCGCCGCGGCACTGCTCGGACCCGATGTCGGCGTCGAGGAGGATTCCGCGCTTCCGGAGGGCAAGCTCGAGGTGCACGTCGACGCCGGGTTCGTCCCCGGGCAACCGGCCGGGGGCTCGGAGACGTCCCGTTCGGTGGCGCCCGCGTCCCTGTCGGAGCCCGTGGTGACCGGCCAGGGAGCTCCACACGGAGCGCGGCAGCCCGCACCGGCGCAAACGGATGAATCCGATGAGCCGACCGAACCCATCACCGCCGGTGGCATCCCGTGCGTGAACTAGGCTTACGGCAGGCCTGAGCAGCACACGCCGGATGGGGAGGGGCCGCGTGAACGAGCGCGAGGAGCAGGACGCCGAGCGCCAGGGCTCCGAGGACAGCGACACCACGCCGCGGACCCGGCAGGGCTCCGGCACGGGGGCAGCCGGCACCGGAGCGACCGGGACGGGCGGCGACGACGCAGTGGCGGACGCCGACGGCGGCGCAGCCGCCGGAGACGCGCCCCACGGGTCTGGTGACGCTGGGGCTCCTGCCGACGGCAACTCGGACGGCGCAGTGGCCGACGACGCAGTGGCGGACGGCGCAGTGGCGGACGACGCCGCCGGGAGCGCCACCACCGGCGAAGGCAACACCGGCGAAAGCAGCAACGCCGGAGCGGCGGCCGACACCGGTTCGGACGAGAAGACCGCCGGAACGGCGCGGCACAGGGCTGCACCACGGCCGACACCGCATCGCCGCACGCGGACCACGACAGCCTCGGCCTCGTCGTCCACGGCGGCCTCGTCGTCCACGGCGGCCTCGTCGTCCACGGCGGCCTCGCCCGCGACCGCTACGGCCGCCGCCACATCCCCCGCCGGCGCGACTCGCCAAGGCAGGCTCCGCCGCACGGGCCGCGTGACGGGGCGCACGGTCATCACGCTGCTGTCGGTGATCGCGCTCGGCGTCACCGGCTATGCGTACGCGCGGCTCGACCAGCTCCACGACGCGATCGAGACCACGGACGCCCTCGACGACTGGCACTACGAGTCGAGCGGTGACGAGGAGGCTCCGCCGCCGCCCCCGAAGGACGACGGCGCGACGGACATCCTGCTGGTCGGCGCCGATTCGCGCACGGACATGCAGGGCAATCCGCTGCCGCTGTCGGTACTGAAGGCGTTGCGCACGGAGAGCACCAACGGCATCAAGACCGACACGATGATCATCCTGCGCATCCCGAAGGACGGCAGCGATCCCGTCGGCGTGTCCATTCCGCGGGACACGTGGGTCGACGTGCCCCACGGCGGCCAGGACAAGGTCAACTCGGCGTACGGCGCGGCGAAGAACGCCGAGTGGGGACGATTGAAGGCCGAAGGCGTCACCGACGGGGCACAGCTCGAACGGGACTCGAACCAGGCGGGCAGGCGGGCGCTGGTGCGCACGCTGCAGGACTTCACCCAGGTGCACATCGACCACTACGCCGAGATCAACCTGCTCGGGTTCTACCTGCTCACGGAGTCGATCGGCGGCGTCGAGGTGTGCCTGAACGCACCGACGAAGGACAAGGACTCGGGCGCCGACTTCGAGGCCGGGGTGCAGACCGTCTCCGGCGGCGAGGCGCTGTCGTTCGTCCGGCAGCGCAAGAACCTCCCCAACGGTGACCTGGACCGCATCGTCCGGCAGCACACGTTCCTCTCGTCTGCGCTGGACAAGGCGATGTCGACGGGCACGCTCACGGATCCGGACAAACTCTCGGGTCTGATCGACACGGTCCGCCGTTCGCTGGTGCTCGACCCGGACCTGGACGTGCTCGGGTTCGCCCAGCAGGCCAAGGACCTGTTGGGCGACGGGATGGGATTCGAGACGATCCCCGTCGCCGACATCGCCGCCCGCAGCGGGGACGGGCAGAGCATCGTCACCGTGGATCTGCAGCAGGTGCGGTCGTTCATCCGCGACCTGGCGCACGGATCCGGCGGAGAGGATGGCGAGTCGTCGAGCGACGGCGGGGGCTCCTCGCCGGAAGCGACAAGCACCGCCGACGACGTCCCCGCGCCGAACGGTGGCGGCGCGGCCGCCGGTGGTGACGCCGCGGGTGCCGGCAGCTCGGCACGCGGTGTCACCGGTGGTGACGCGCTCAGCCAGGCACCCGACCAGGTCCCCTGCGTCAACTGACGCGTCCGGCAGGGAGAATCACGGGCGTGAATCTCACCGATCAGCTGCTGCGCCCATTGCTGTCATCGGCCGCGCGCCCGGCGGTGACGCACTACGACGACGCCGTGGGCAGCCGCGTGGAACTGTCCGTGGCGACGCTGACCAACTGGGCGGCGAAGACGGCGAACTGGCTGGTCGAGGAGTTCGACGTCGAGCCGGGCGATCCGGTGGCCGTCGACCTGCCCGCGCACTGGCAGACCGCGGGCGTGCTACTGGGCACGTGGTGGTGCGGCGGACACGTGGTCTCCGACCCCGACGGGGCACGGGTCGCGTTCACCGGCCCGGACGGTCCGACGGGGATCGCCGATGACACGGCCGTCGTCGCGCTCGACCCGCTCGGCCGCGGCCTCGGACCGCAGGGGGCGCCGAACGGAGCGTTCGACTACCTGTCGGACGCGCGCACCGCGGGTGACGACTTCACGCCGCTGATCCCCGTGCCCGGCAACACCGCCGCGCTGCTGGGCGATACGGCCGACGACGTACTGGCGGCCGCCCGGGTGCGAGCCGGCGAGCTCGGCATCGGATCGGGCGACCGGGTGTTGTCGACGCGCGCGTGGACCCTGCCGGATGGGGTGCTCGACGCGCTGGTCGCGCCGCTGGCGGCGGGTGCGCACGTGGTGCAGGTGTCCAACCCGGCGAAGCTGGACGCGCACCGCGCCGCCGAGGCCGCGACCGTCGACCTCAGCTGACCGGTTCGGCCGCCTTGTCGCTGCTGCGACGGCGGCCGACGAGCACGTGGTCGAGTGCCAGCCTGCCGCTGTTGAAGCCCAGTGCGAGGCCGGCGAGCGCCAGCACGAGGACGAGTTCGTAACCGCCTTCGCCGGTGAGCCCCGCGTCGAGGTGGACCGCGAACGTCGCGCCGAGCCCGACGACCGCGAAGCCGATGCCGACCAGCGGCGTCGCGAAGCCGACGATGAACATGATCGCGCCGATGACCTCGACGGCGATGACGAACACCGCGGCGACGGTGGGCAGTGGAATGCCGACGGCCTCGAACATCTGAGCCGTCCCGTCGACGCCCGCGTTCCACTTGTCGAGCCCGTGGGCGAGGAACACGACGCCGACCGCGATGCGCCCGATCAGCGCCGCGACGTCCTGAATGCGTGCGTACATGCCTGACCTCCGCCAGTTGGTTGACCGGCCGTGGGCCCAACGACCGCACAGCCATACCTGTTGCCCGCGCTCACCGTGCTGCCTGAGCGCGCGTTACCGTGACGACCACAATACTGTTGAAATTTCAACGATAATGACAGGGGTCGTGTAAAACCCGAATAACCCGACACACGCCCCACGAGCACAC
This sequence comes from Prauserella salsuginis, assembly GCF_024648885.1. Taxonomy (GTDB): domain Bacteria; phylum Actinomycetota; class Actinomycetes; order Mycobacteriales; family Pseudonocardiaceae; genus Prauserella; species Prauserella salsuginis. The sequence goes on from NZ_JANBBF010000015.1 coordinate 153,426, forward strand.
GTCGCATGTCCTGCACTCAGCACCGCGTGTCCTGCACTCCGGACGCCTGGTGCTCCCACCCGTCACTCACCCCGACCTGCCTGCTGGGCCCGTGTTGCGGATTCCAGGGCCCGTGTTGCGCTTTTGCGGAGACCGTGTTGCGGATCCCAGGGCCGGGCTGCGACTCGGGATCCGCGTTGCCTGTCTGGCCTCGACCGGCGGGACGGGAGGTCGCATGCGTCCGCCCGCGATGCGGATCATCCTTGGCCGTCACGCCTACGCTGCGACCAGCGGCTTAGCGAACCAGCATTCGGCGTACGGGTCGTCGCCGTATCGGTCGATGTCGCGATACCCACTGCGCGCGTAGAAGCTCCGTGCCTCGACGAGGTCCAGGCGCGTGCCCAGGCGCATCTCCGGGCTGCGGTGCGCGCGGGCGTGGTCCTCGGCGGCCGTCAGCAGCCGCGGTGCCAGGCCCGTGCCGCGGAACTCCGGCAGCACGAACATCTTCGTCAGCTCGGCGTAGGCATCCAACAGCCGCACACCGACACACCCCGCGACGACGCCGCTCTGCCGGGCAAGCAGGAACACGCCGGTCGGCGGGCGCAGGTCGGCACCGGGCTCGTCGGCCATGGCGGCGTCGACGTCCTCGTCGGTGATCGGCCGGGAGTAGTAGCGGCGGCACAGCTCGGTGAAGTACGCACGCAGCACCGGCACCGCATCGGCGGCGTCGACAGCCGCGGGAGTGATCGTGAACGACGGTTTCGGCGGCGGGGGCGGTTGCGGTGACATCGGGGCGGGCATGAGTCGATCTTGCCATCGCGCCGCAGCCCACCGTGGCAGCACACGATCCCGGCGTGACCCCCATGCCGAGTGACCCCCATGCCGCGTGTCCTGCGTTCGGGCACGCGTGTCCTGCATCGAGACAAGGCAGCGGGCCGGGTACCAGAGGTGCATCCACCGCAGTCACAGCATGGTGGGCGCCCGTCCCGTGGTGAGCGCAGCCCAGCCGACGCTGTGGAAACACCTTCCGCCGAGTGGTCGGCCACCGCAGAATCGCAGACATGATCACTGGCGACCTCGTCACGCTGCGGCCGATCGAACCCGAGGACGCGGACACGTATTGGCGTTGGCATCGCGACCCAGCTGTCACCCGGTGGCTCGCACACGACTACGACGAATCGCTGGCGCAGATCCGCAAACGTTTCGCCGAGCGGCCGGTCAATTCGTACTCGTCGACTGCCTTCGCCGTGGAAACGCTCGCCGACCGCACGCTGATCGGAACGGTGGCGCTCCGCGATGCGACACCCGAGACCGCGCTCGCCGAGCTGGACGTCTACATCGGCGAGGAACGGTATCGCGGCCACGGCTACGGCACCGACACCGTGGCCGCGATCTGCCGCTACGGATTCGCCGCGATGCGACTGCACTCGATCCGGCTGTGGGTCGTGGCCGACAACGACGCGGCCATCCGGGCGTATCAGAAGGTCGGATTCCGCACCGATGGCCGCGGCCGCGATGCGTTCCGTCGCGACGGCTGCTGGTACGACATGGTCCTGATGAGCCTCCTCGAGGGCGAACTCGAGTAGAAACCCGCCGGCACTCAGACCATGGTGAACGCCAGTGCCGTGGTGAGCACCGCCCAGCCGACGACGTGGACGATGCCGAGGGTGCGCCAGCCGCCACGCGGGGTGTCGCGGTCGCCGCGGAGGATGCCGAACACGTACACCGCGGACACGAACACGACCGCGACGGCGATGAGGCACGTCGGCATCAGCGCGTTCGCCGCCCCCGCCGACGGTCCGATCTGCATGTCGCGCACCACGTCCTCGACATGCGTGCGTTCGGGCACCAACAGCACGAGCACGCTGGCGATCCCTGCGGGCACCACGCCGAGCAGCCACCACTGGGCGCCGAGTCGCGTCGCGAGCAGGTGGATGCCGTACACCATCGGAAGCGTTATCGCGGCCATGACACCCACGACGACGATCAGCCCACGGACGTTGCCACCGCCCAGCGCCCACAGTCCTTGCGCGATCGGCACCCGCAGCAGCACGGCGAGCACCGGCATCACGCAGGCCGCCGCGATGGCCAGCACGTGATACGACGGCCTACGCGTGCCGTGGGTGGTCGACTCGGACGCCTCGGCTGATGCTTCGCGGTCCATACGTCGGCACTGTGGCAGACGTGCTCCACCGGTTGGTCACCGGCCACCGATGACCCGCTCGGCGAGAGGCCCCGACGGGACGTGGTCGCGCATCGTTCGACCCGGCGGACGAACATGGACGCTGGCGTCGTGCATGCAGGACACGCGGGGCTGAACGCAGGACACGCGGGCCTGGGTGCAGAACACGCAGGAGAGCGCAGCTGCGCGTCAGCGCGCCGTTGTGGGGTGGCCGTCGGGCGATGGGCGGGCGCAGGACACACGCGAGACGGATGGGGCCACCGGCGATGTCGTCACCGGTGGCCCCACCCGTCGCAAGCTCGGCCGTCGAACTCAGCCCTTGAGCAGGCTCCGTGCCATCACGAGCTGCTGAATCTGGTTCGTGCCCTCGTAGATCTGGGTGATCTTGGCGTCGCGCATCATGCGCTCCACGGGGAAGTCACGCGTGTAGCCGGCGCCGCCGAACAGCTGCACGGCGTCGGTCGTGACCTCCATGGCGATGTCGGAGGCGTACTTCTTCGCCGCCGACGCCATGAACGAGGCCCGCTCGTCACCGCGTTCGCTGGCCGCTGCCGACGCATACACCATGTGACGGGCCGTTTCGACCTTCATGCCCATGTCGGCGAGCATGAACTGCACGCCCTGGAACTCGCCGATGGCCTGACCGAACTGCTTGCGCTCCTTGACGTAGTCGACCGTCGCGTCGAGTGCACCCTGGGCGATGCCGAGTGCCTGGGCACCGATCGTCGGGCGCGTGTGCTCCAGCGTCAGGAGCGCGGTCTTCAGACCCGTGCCCGGCTCGCCGATGATGCGATTGCCCGGGATGCGGCAGTCCTCGAAGTAGATCTCCCGCGTCGGCGATCCCTTGATGCCGAGCTTCTTCTCCTTCGGGCCCACCGAGAATCCCGGATCGTCGACGTGGACCGCGAACGCCGAGATGCCCTGCGACGGCTTCGCCGCGTCCGGATTGCTGACGGCCATGACCGTGTACCAGGTCGACTCGCCCGCGTTGGTGATCCAGCACTTGGTGCCGTTGAGGACCCAGTCGTCACCGTCCTGCTTCGCACGCGTGCGCATGGACGCCGTGTCGGAACCGGCCTCGCGTTCGGACAGGGCGTACGAGGCCCCCTTGCCTGCAGCAATGTCGGGCAGCACCTGCTTCTTCAGCTCGTCCGATGCCGACAGGATGATCGGCTGGGTGCCCAGCTTGTTCACCGCCGGAATGAGGCCGGCCGACGCGTCGACGCGCGAGACCTCCTCGATGACGATGCACGCCGCGAGGGCGTCCGCCCCCTGGCCGTCGTAGGCCTCGGGAATGTGCACCGCGTTGAAACCGGCCTTGTTGAGTGCGTCCAGCGCCTCCGTCGGGTACCGCTCCTGCTCGTCCACCTCCGTGGCGTAGGGAGCGACCTCCTTCTCGGCCAGCGCCCGCACGGCCGCGCGCAGTTCCTCGTGCTCCTCCGCCAGCTGGTAGAGGCCTGGGCCCTCGCTCACGTGCGTCACCTTTCGTCCGAAACCTTCTGCGTCCGTTCTCGCACCGATGTTAGGCGTGGTTCACGTCGCCTGTCTGTGTCGTTGGCCGCAGTAGTCGTTGACCGCAGTATCGACCCCCACGAATGTTACCCGCGCGTAGGGGTCCGTGTGACCGGGCGAACACGACAGCTCAGGGAAATGTTCGCGCCGTAGTGTTCAGCAGCGACATACAGTTGTCCCATGCTGGACGTGGCGAAACTGCGGCTGCTGCGGGCAGTCATCGCGACCGGGTCGATCCGCGCGACGGCTGCACGACTCGGGTACACGCCGTCGGCCGTCAGCCAACAGCTCGCCGCGCTGCAACGCGACACGGGCCTCCGGCTGTTCGACCGGGTCGGCAGAGGTATCGAACCGACGTCGGCCGGCCGCACACTGGCCGGTGAGGCGGAACAAGTGTTCAGCGCCCTGTCGGCGCTGGACGGTGTGGTCGACGACCTGCGCGCGGGACGGGTCGGCAGCCTGTCGATCGGCTACTTCGCCTCGGCGGGCGCCACCTGGCTGCCGCCGGTGGCGGCCGCACTGCAGACCGAGTTCCCCGAGCTCCGGCTCGACCTGCGCATGACCGAACAGCGCGACGGCCTGGAACTACCGGACATCGACCTGTTCGTCGACGCACCCGGCATCGAACACGCCACGCACGCCGACGTTCACCCGGTCGTCGACGATCCGTTCCTCGCCGTCGTCCAGGCCACCGATCCCCTCGCGGCCCGCGGCGAGGTACCGCTCGCCGAGCTCGCCGACCGGCGCTGGGTCGACAACGACCTGCAGCGCGGCGCCTGCCGACGCGTCCTGTTGGACGCCTGCGCGGAGGCCGGATTCTCGCCGCAGTTCGCCGTCGAGACGCACGACTACCAGACCGCGATCCCGTTCGTGGCCACGGGAATCGGCATCACCGTGGTTCCCCGGCTCGGCATCGGCGACCTGCCGCCAGGGCTGACGACCGTACGGCTCGTCTCGCCGCAGCCGGTGCGCAACATCGCGGTGTCGGTGAAGAAGACCGTCGCCGACCACCCGGCCGCAGTCCGCGCCCTCGAGGTGCTGCGAACCGTCGCGGGACCGTGACGTCGCCGCAGCGTGCTGCAGCGTGCTGGCACTGCTCTGTGGTGACGCTGCCCTGTGAGTCCTACCCGTGGCGTCCCTGCCGCGTGGTGACGCTGCCGCGTGGTCGCGGTTCGTGGCGTCCCTGTCCCGTGATCGCTGCCGCGTGATGCGATCGCTGATCCTGCACCATGATCAAGGGAAGATCCGCCGCGTTGTGATGCCCTCACAGGTGCCCTTGGGCACCACAACGCGGCACCACGCACAACATTCGTGCCCGAGTGCAGAACACGCGCCCCTGGATGCAGAACACGCGTGTCTGAGTGCAGGACACGCGTGCCCGAGCGCAGGACACGCGGCCGGTCACCAGGGGCGGTCGGCCGGGGTCAGTCGGCCAGTTTGGCGCGCAGGGCGGCGTCCTTGTCGTGGACGAGCTGTTCGAGGTCGGCCTGGAACGCCGTCATCCGCTGCTGCAACTCGGGATCACTCGCGGCGAGCATGCGGACGGCGAGCAGGCCCGCGTTGCGGGCGCCGCCGACCGACACGGTCGCCACCGGAACACCAGCGGGCATCTGCACGATCGACAGCAGCGAGTCGAGCCCGTCGAGGTGTTTGAGCGGCACGGGAACGCCGATCACCGGCAACGGCGTCGCCGACGCGACCATGCCGGGCAGGTGCGCCGCGCCGCCGGCTCCCGCGATGATCACCTTCAGTCCGCGCCCCGCGGCCTCGCGGGCGTAGTCGAGCATCCGCTGCGGCGTCCGGTGCGCCGAGTAGACGCCGACCTCGTAGCCGACGTCGAACTCGTCGAGCGCCTGGCCCGCCGCTTCCAGCGTCGGCCAGTCCGAATCGCTGCCCATGATCACGCCGACGTCCGGTGTGCTCACGTCCTGCCTCCCGCAAGGTTCGTCGTGGCGGTTGAGTCCGGCCGGGGGCCGGGTGCCCGGTGGATCCGGTGCCTCAGTGGATGCTGCCGTCGCAGTCGATCCGGTACGTCAGTGGATGCTGTAGCCGTCCGGCCATTCGGCGGCCGACAGCCAGTGCGCCGCCACCCGCGCCTTCGCCCGCGTCGACTCGTCGATCGGGCCGCCCACGTTGACGTGTCCCAGCTTGCGCCCCGGACGTTCGCTCTTGCCGTACAGGTGCACCTTGACGTCGGGATAGCGCGCGTACAGGTGGTGCAGGCGTTCGTCCACGCTCATCGTCGGCGTCTCGGGAGCGCCGAGGACGTTGGCCATGACGGTCGGCGACAGCAGGTCGGTCGTGCCGAGGGGGTAGTCGAGGACGGCGCGCATGTGTTGTTCGAACTGGGACGTGCGGCTGCCGTCCATCGTCCAGTGCCCGGAGTTGTGCGGGCGCATCGCCAGCTCGTTGATGACCAGCCCGCCCTCGTGGGTCTCGAACAGTTCGACGGCCATGACCCCGGCGACGTCGAGCTGTTCGGCGATGCGCAGGGCCAGGCCCTGTGCCCGCTGCGTGCCGGCTTCGGACAGTCCCGGTGCGGGCGCGAGGACCTCGGTGTTGATGCCGTCGGACTGCACGGTCTCCACGACCGGCCACGCGGCGCCCTGCCCGAACGGTGACCGCGCCACCAGTGCCGACAGTTCGCGGGCCATGGGGACGCGCTCCTCGATCAGCAGCGACATGCCCGCGTCGAGGAGTTCGGGGATCTGCGCGCGCGCCTCGTCGGCGGAGTCGAGCTGCCACACGCCCTTGCCGTCGTAGCCGCCCGTCGCGGCCTTGAGGATCGCGGGCCAGCCGTGGTCGTCGCCGAACTTCACGGCGTCGGAGACCTGTTTGACCTCGACGAACGCGGGGTTCGGCAGGCCGAGCGAGGCCATCCGCTCGCGCATGAGGAGCTTGTTCTGGGCATGCGCCAGCGCTCCGGGCCCGGGGCGGACGACGACGCCCTCGTCGGCGAGGGCCCGCAGGTGCTCGCCGGGCACGTGCTCGTGGTCGAACGTCAGCACGTCCACGCCGCGCGCGAAGGTGCGCAGCGCGTCGAGGTCGGTGTGGTGGCCGTGGGTGACGTCGGCGGCGACGAGGCCGGCGGATTCGCCCTCGCCGACGGCCAACACTCGCAGCGACTGGCCGAGTGCGATCGCGGCCTGATGCGTCATCCTGGCGAGCTGGCCGCCGCCGACCATGCCGACGATGGGAAGTCCGGTACGCGTATCCATAGCGCGCTCAGCCTAAGCGGACCCGTTCCGGCCGCATCACGAACCGCCCCCGAGTGTCACCGCCGCCACTGACGGATACCGCGTGACGAAACCGCGATCCAGTGTCACGAGAGGGCACCCGAGGGCCTGGGCGAACGCTGCCAGATAGTCGTCGGTCCACAGTTTGTGACTTCGGTCCTCACGGGCGGAGATCACGCGCCAGACCTGCTCAAGGTGAGCCGGCTCGGCAGTCCAGACCACACGTTCGTCCGAGCGAAGCTCATCGAGAACCCGCCACGCTTCTGCGCGACTCAACGCGGCCTCTCCCATAACCGGCTGGTTCGACAACAAGCGGAGCAACCCCATCTGCGTCACTCGGCACAACCTGAGTTCGCCGTCCTGTTCATCGAACCACGAGGACACCTCGGCATAGTGCTTGTGCTCTTCCCACACCGACGCGAACCAGACGTTGACATCCAGCAGCATCTACTGTGCCCGGTACTTCTCGGCATCTTCGGCCGCGAAGATCGCTTCGATGTCGTCGTTCGTGATGTCGACTTTGCGCGACTTCGTTGCCGGGACCAGCGGGAGTTTCACCCGTTTACGCGACCGACCGCTCTCCGCTGTACCCAACTCATGGCTTACTGCCCGAGTCAAGAACTCTTTCACAGTCTCCCCGCGGGCCGCGGCTTCGGATTTCATCGCCCGCATGAGCTCCGGAGGCAACTCCACCGTCGTGCGCATAAAAGCATATTAACACATTCCGCTCTCGCGCTTGACCTCGATCGCGGTCGAGGTCGAGGTCGCAGCATCCACTCGCATGCCGAACTTCGACATTCACTCGTTCCTCGACGAACCGGGGCGGCCCGCGGCCGTCTCGACGGTCACCGAACGAGGGCGCCCCGCGCTCGCGACGATGTGGTTCCTGTTCGCCGACGGTTGCCTGTGGTTCCACAGCCCCGTCGACAAGCCGGCACCGTTCCTCGCCGCGGCTGCCGCAGGTCGCGAGGTGTCCGTACTCATCGCCACGTTCTCGCCGCCGCACGACGTACGACAGTTCCGAGCGACCGGTCCCGCCGCTCTCGCATCCCGCGACCTCACCCGGGTCCACCGGATCTACGAGCGTTACGTACCCGCGTGGTCGGCATTCTGGCGGGAGCACGCGACGTCGGACCGCCTCCGTCTGTGGTCGATGCTTCCCGAACGCGGGATGGCCGTGGCGTATCCCGGCCTCGCCGAGGCTCCGGTCTACCGCTGGTCGGAACCGACCTGGCTGGACTCTGCGGAGTCGGCCGCCGGCGGCTGAGCGTCGTCGCGCGCCGTCACCACAGTCCTGCCGCGCAATACGGCGATCAGCGTGTCTCGGTCGTGCAACGCCCCGCGCAGGGGCTCGCGGTTGCGCCACAGCCAGCGGCCGGCGAGCACGGCGACGAGCACGATCGGCACCATCAGGTAGGCGCTGCCGAGGATGTACTGCCAGAACGCCCAGTGCAGCTCCAGGTTGCGGCCGTTCGGCAGCACCAGCAGCACACAGCTGACGAACACGACGAACACCGCGCCCGCCGCGATCCACCGCTTCCGCGTCTTCACCGGATCGGCGTGCGGCAGCTTCGACACGAGCACCATGATCAGCGGCACGGCCCACACCCAGTGGTGCGACCACGACACCGGCGAGAGCAACAGCGCGTAGAACGCCGTCACCAGCAGCGCTTCGAGCGGTCGGCCACTGCGGTGGAACCGCAGCATCAGCCAGACCGCCAGCGGCGCCAGTGCCAACCCGACGACGATCGCCGCGTTCGACGCCCACGGAGCCAGATCGGTCATGCGGTTGAACAGGCCGTTGAGCGACTGGTTCCCGGCCCAGTGCATCGGCCCGATGCGGCCCGCGTTGAACACGGTGTGCGTCCAGAACCGCCACGCGTCCGACGGGATCAGCGCGAACAGCAGCGCCTGCAGGGCGAAGAACGTGGCCATCGCGCGCAGTGCGTCCATCCGGCGCCCGGTGAACAGCAGGTGCGGGATGAAGATCAGCGGGGTCAGCTTCACCGCGGCCGCGACGCCCACCATGATGCCGCCCCACCGGCTGCCGCGGGCGCTGATCACCAGCACGTCCAGCACGATCAACGCCATCAGGATGAGGTTGATCTGGCCGAGGAAGATCGTCCGCCACACGGGCTCGAGCGCGAAGAACAGGACGGCCGACAACAGCGTGACGCGCGCGGGCGAGGCCCACACGGGCAGCTCACCCTTCGGGCGCGGCAGCGCACCGAGCGCCACCCGGATGACGACCGTCATCGCCAGCAGCGACACCGCCGACAGCACGCCCCATGCCACCTGCACCGGGAACACGGCCAGCGGCACGAACAGCAGCGCAGCGGTCGGCGGGTAGGTGAACGGCAGCAGCGCCCAGAACGGTTCCGGCGCCAGGGTGTTGCTCTCGTAGAGCGGATCGCCCTGCAGCAGCGTGACAGCACCGGCGCGGTAGACCGCGGAGTCGACGCCGAGCTGCAGGTCCAGCAGCCAGCCCACGACGCCTGCCACGATCATCAGCGCCGGCAGTGCCAGCACCAGCGCCAGCGACCTCGGCCGCGCGAGCAGGCGTTCGGCCGAGGCACGCAGCTGCAACGCCGCCGCCCCGGCGGGCTCCGGACGGGAGCCTGCCGGCGTCTCGGCCTCGCGCAGGTCTGGGGTGCTCACTCTTTCTAGGAAACCATGACCGGGTGTGAGTTCGGCGTCGGCCACTCCCCTGCCGCGCCGCACGGCGGCGCCACTAACGCGCCGCGAGCGACTCGAGCAGCACGCACGCGTCGTCGTGGGTGGCGGGCAGCCGCACGACGTTCACCCGCGCCGATCCGGACTCGACCAGCTGCGGGTCGACGGCGAACCGCTCGGTGAGCTCACGTCGCAGCCGCACCGCGCGGTGGGCCACGTCGTCGGATCGCGCGACGACGGCCACCACCGTCGAGGCGCCGAGGACGGCGTGACTCTCACCGCCGTCGAACACCTGCCGCAGCACGTCGGCGGCCAGGATCATGCCCGCGGGCCGCAGGTAGACGGCAGTGTCGTCGAAGCCGAGCGAGATCACCACCAGCACCTGCCGGCCGGCCACGCTCACGCCGTCCCGCGCCGCCTGCCGGTACAGCTCGGACAGCCGGGTCCGCAGGTATGCCTGGGTCGGCAGTCCCGTGAGCGAATCGTGCACCTCGGTCGCCCCGACGTGGTTGAGCGCGACCTCGGCCCACGCCACGGCGGTGATCCGCAGCAGCCGCGTGGGCAGCGCGTCGGCGTCGGCGGCCTCGGCGATGGCGTCGAGCGCATCGGCATGGCTCGCCTCACCGGCCGGAACCTGCAGCACAGCGTGCAGCGCGGCCAGATCGCCGAGGGTCTCCTCGAGTCCCGTGCCCGCGGCCGCGCGGGCGTGTGCCAACGCCACGAGCGCCGCACCCGCACCGTCGAGGCCACCGGAGCGCACCACGGCCGAGCACACGAGGTCGACCTCCGCGACGTCCCAGTCGTCGGGGAACCGCCAGCCGCAGGCCAGGCTCGCCGTCCGCCACCGCCGCCGGAGCACCGCGCGGGGGTCCCGCACGGCCTGCGCCTCCCGCACGGCGTGCGGCTGCCGGCCCGGGGGCGATCCGCCGCCCTGTTCGTCCGACAGAGCGAACGGCACACCTTCCATGTCGCCAGCACTCACGTCCACTCGCGCCTCCTTGTCGGCTCGTCGGAGGTGAGACGTGCGGAGCCGCCCTGCATGACGGTGACGGACACGAAAAGTTGCGGTGCGAGTGAACCGGGTGAAGTGGCGACCCTCGGCGTGACGCTTCCCCGAATGTCCGTCACACTTTGCTCCGCAGTGCGTCCCCCATCCGGGACGACCTGAGAGGAGAGCCGTGAGCACCGCACCCACCGACCCGCAGGGCATGAGCGACGCCGAACTCATCGCCTCGGTACGCGCGGGCCAGCTCGAGTGCTACGGGACGCTGTACGAACGTCACGTATCCGCTGCGTACAACCTTGCGCGGCAACTCGCGCGCACGTCGATGGAAGCCGACGACCTCGTCTCGGACGCCTTCTCGAAGGTCCTCGACACACTCCGCGGCGGGAAGGGCCCCGACAGCGCGTTCCGGGCGTACCTGCTGACGGCCGTGCGCCACGGCGCCTACGACAAGACGCGGCGCGACAAGAAGCTCGACCTCGCCGAGGACATGACCACCGTCACGACGGTCGGCGGCGCCGGCGCCGAGGCACTGACCGTGGAGTTCTCCGATACGGCACTCGAGGGGCTGGAGCGCACGCTCGCCGCGAAGGCGTTCGCGAAGCTGCCGGAACGCTGGCAGGCCGTGCTGTGGCACACCGAGATCGAAGGCGCCACGCCTGCCGAGGTGGCACCACTGCTGGGGCTGACGGCCAACAGCGTGTCCGCACTGGCCTACCGCGCCAGGGAAGGTCTGCGCCAGGCGTATCTGCAGGTGCATCTCGCCGAGGTCAGCGCGAGCACGTGCCACGCGACGGCCGACAAGCTGGGCGCCTGGACCCGCGACGGACTGTCGAAACGGGAACGCGCGCAGGTCGAGGCGCACCTCGACGACTGCTCCGACTGCCAGGCGCTCGCCGCCGAGCTGGCCGACGTCAACGGTGCGTTGCGGGCCGTCATCGCTCCGCTCGTCCTCGGCGGCGGAGTACTGGGCTACCTCGCGGTCGCGGGCGGGGGCAAGGCCGCGGCGGCGACCGCGATCGGTGCCGGCACCGCGGCCGGTTCCGCAGGTGCCGCCGCCGGTGCCGGCGGTTCCGGAGGCGCCGCGGGAGCCGCGGCGGGCGCGCCCCGGGAGTTCGTCGGCGTGGCGGGCTCCGGTGTCGCGATGGCCGCGGCCGTCGCACTGGCGCTCACCGCCGGTGGCGGCGGACAGCAGATCCCGACGGCCGCCGAGCAGCCGCAGCAGCAGCCACCGGCCGCGCAGGCGCCGAACGAACCCGCCGACCCGCCTCCCGGGCAATCGGCGCCGGACAACCCGCCTGCGCAGAACGAACCGGCACCACAACAGCCGCCGCCCGCACCGGACGTGACGCAGCCCGAATCGCCGGAACCGGCCTCGGTCGGAGCTACCGTGGCCCAGGACGACGTCGAGCTCGTCGCCGGCGGCGGCCCCGCCGACCTGCCGATCACCGTGCGCAACAACGGCGGCACGCTGTCCGACCCCATCGACGTGACGCTGAACCTGCCACGCGGCGTGAGCGCCCTCGGCGGCGGTGGCGGCGGAACGACCGCAGGAGCGGCCGGCGCCCCGCGCAGCACCGACCAGTCGAGCCCTGCCACGGCGCCGCAGGGTGGCGGCGCGTCACCGTCCGGCGGGGCGCTCCGCCAGGCCGGTGGCGGCGAGCGCATCACCTGCCCCGGCGGCTCGGGCACCGTCACGTGCTCCACGGGCCGGGGACTGCGGCCCGGCGAGTCCATGACGCTCGTGTTCCGGCTGCAGGCGTCCGCCGACGCCGAGTCCGGGCAGGTCACAGGCCACCTGAGCGGCGGAGGGGCCGTCAACGTGTCGCTCCAGGTGCCGGTCAGGGTCGAGCCGAAGCCCACCCCGCCCCCGCCGCCCGCCGAGGACGGCGTCCGGGTTCAGGCGAACGGTTTCGGCACGACCGCGTCCGTCGAGATCCGTAACACCGGCGACACCACCGACAACGTCACGCTCACGTCCGACCGGCCCGCGGCGGGTGTGGGCCGCGGCATGGACTGCACCGACCGCTGGGCCGAACCGCTGTCGTGCACCTCGACCGACGCGCTCAAACCCGGCGAGGACAGGACCGTGTACGTCACCGTGTACGACCGCAGTGGCCCCGGCAACGGCAACGGCCAGGGCAACGGCAACGGCAACGGCAACGGTGGCGGCGAGGGCAACGGCTTCGGCCGGGGCAACGGCGACGACGTCACGTTCACCGCGACCCTCGGGGACGCGGCAGACAGCGCGACCGTGTCGTTCCCGGACTGCTGGCCGCCGTCGTTCCTGTGTCTCGGCGGCGCGTCCACCGAGGCGCCCGGCGGATCCGGATCCGCGGAGGCGACGACGCCCCCGCCCGCCTCGGGCTCGGCGTCGGTGACCGAGCCACCGACCGGCTCCGGTTCGGCGACCGCACCTCCGGGGTCGCGGCCGAGTGGTTCGGCGACCGCCACGCACCCCACGTCGGACCCGGCATCGGGGTCGGCGACCGCCACAACGGAGCCCGAGTCCACGGATCTGCCAGCCCCACCGTCCGACCCGTGGCCCGGGCCGCCGGGGCACGGGAACGGCAGGGACCACGGCGACAAGCACGACGACGACAAGGACCGCGACAAGGGCGCGCGGCACCGCGATCCGCAGTGATCAGCCGCGCCGATCAGCCGCGCCGATCAGCACGGATCAGCCGCACCGCGTCGCCCCTGCCCGGAACGTGACGCCCGTCTCGGGACCCACGCATCGCGGATGTGCCGCGGCCCACGTGTACGTCGCGGGTGCGGTGCACCGAACTTGCGCTGAGCTGCACTCTCGACGGCGCGTGGGCGGTCCTGTGGTGTAGACGTCCGACGAGTGGCGTTCCACCGTTCGGCGGACTCACCCGACGCGGATGGCTACACTGCGATGTGTGTCCGTCGTCGAAACCGTGCTGGAGCGCGTACCCGGGCCGCTGCGCTCGCTGCTGCTGAAACACCGCGAACTGCTCAAGTTCGCTGTCGTCGGCGGCACGACCTTCCTGGTCGACAACGGCGTCTGGTACCTGCTGAAGTTCACGGTCCTGATGGACAAGCCGACGACGGCGAAGGCCATCGCGATCCTGGTGGCGACGATCGTGTCGTACGTGCTGAACCGCGAATGGTCGTTCCGCACCCGCGGCGGCCGGGAGACCGGCCACGAGGCGACGCTGTTCTTCGTGATCAGCGGCGTCGCGGTCGCCGTGAACCTGGTGCCGCTGCTCATCTCACGCTACGTACTCCACCTGCAGCGACCGGAAGTGTCACTGTTCGTGCAGGAGACGGCGGACTTCATCAGCGGCTCGGTGATCGGCATGCTGCTCGCGATGGTGTTCCGCTTCTGGGGATTCCGGAAGTGGGTCTTCCCCGACGAGCTCGGCGGAATCCGGCGCGAAACCCTCGCCCGCCGCTGACGCCCACCCGTCACCCTCCGCCAAGCCCAGGGAGGCAGGCACGACCGGCCGGCGCCACCCGACCAGGCAGTCGAACCTCCCGAAACGGAACCCGCTACCTAGGCACTCGCCCACCCGTCGCCCGCCACCACCCAACACAGCGGTGCACCTGCCACCCAGTCAACATCACACGGCCCGGCGATCAACCTTCCCGAAACAGGCTCTCTATCTAGGCACTCGTTCCGTGGGCCACTCGACGGCGGGGACGTCGCCCGCGGTCGGCACGCGGAGGAACAGGCTGAACGTCGCGGGCGCCCTGGTCGACAACTCCAGCCTGCCGCCGTCGGCCTCGGCCAGCGCCCGCGCGAGCGCGAGCCCCACACCCGTCGATCCGGCTCCTGAGAACCCGCGGTCGAACACGTGCGGAGCCAGTTCGTCCGGCACCCCCGGTCCCGCGTCGCTGACCTCCACGACGACGGTGCCGTCGGTGTCGCCGCGCCGAGCCGCCAGCGTGACCGTGCCCGCGCCGTGCCGCATCGCGTTGTCCAGCAGCACGCTGATGATCTCGCGCAGGCGTGCGGGCGTGACGCGCACCATGAGGCCGTCGGCGATCCGCAGCCGGAGCGTCCGTCCCTCGGCTTTGAGTACGTCCCGCCACTCGTCGCTGACCTCGGGCAGCATCGTCGTCAGCGACACCGGTTCGGTGCCGACCTCGCTGGCGGCGCGGGCAGCGGCGAGCAGTTCGTCGAGTGCCCCGGCGAGCCGGTCGGACTGCTCCAGCGCCGCGTGCGCCTCCTCGGTGACCTCGGGGTCCTGGTGCAGTCCCAGCGCCTCCAGTCGCAGCTGCAGCGCCGTGAGCCTGCTGCGTAGCTGGTGCGACACGTCGCCGACGAGCTGCCGCTCGCGCTGCACCAACTGCGCGAGCGCGGTGCCCGACGAGTCGAGCGCGTCGGCCACCATATCCAGCTCGGCGACCGCGTACCGCCTGTTGTCGGGGCGGAAGTCGCCGGCGCCGAGCCGGGCCGCGCGGTCGGCGACGTGCCGCAGCGGCCGTGCCAGCCGGTTCGCCGTGACGGTGGCGACGAACGTGCCGATGCCGACCGACAGTACGACGACGAACACCACGGCCACGGCGACCTGGGTCTGCTGCGTCCGCATCTCGCCGGCGGGTTGCGTCATCACGATGTGCCCGCCCGCTATCGGCTGCTGCTCGCTGATCACGTCGTCGCCCGTCGACGGTCCCGCCTCCATGATCGCCGCCGAGTCGTGGTGAACGACCAGGTGCGCGTCCCGCGGCATCGCGGAGCGGATGTGCCGCAGGTTGAGGTTGTGCCGGTTGGCGAGCTGGTTGTCGAGGGCAGCGGCGATCCGCTGCGCGCTGTTGGTCAGTTCCTCCCGGTGGAAGTTCTCCACCAGCAGCACGCCCGTCACCCCGAGCGGTGCGCCCAGCGCCACCCCGGTGACCAGCACGGCCAACAGGATCGCCAGGAGTATTCGCCGCCGCATACGCCGCCTATGCCCTCGCCCTGCCTATACCGTCGCCCACCGTGCCGGTGGCTGCCTGTACCGGTGCCCAGCGGTTCCGCCCCGCGGTTCCGCCCCGCAGTGCGCCGGGTCGCGGCCGGGAGCGGCCGGAGTCCGCGCCTGCCGGTGGCACCGCACCACGCGGGCGTTGCCGGGAGGCGCCGCCGTCGCCCGGCTCGCCGTCATTCGACGTTGAACCGGAATCCGACGCCGCGCACCGTCGCGATGTGCTCCTCGTTCGACTTCCGCGGATCCCGGCCCGCCGCCACCGCGAGTTTCCTGCGCAACCACGACATGTGCATGTCGAGCGTCTTCGACGTCTTGAGCGCCTCGGTGTCCAGGTCGTTCCACACCTCGGCGAGGATCTCCTCGCGGCTCACGACCTGACCGGCCCTGCTCATCAGCACCCGCAGCAGCTCGAACTCCTTGTTCGCGAGCTGCACCTCCTCACCTTCGACGGTCACCAGCCGCGCGGCGACGTCCATGCGCACGCCACTGGCGTCGAGCGCGCCCGGCGACCGCCTGCGCAGCAGCGCGCGGATCCGTGCGAGCAGCTCGGCGAGACGGAACGGCTTCGCGACGTAGTCGTCGGCGCCCGCGTCGAGACCGACGACGAAGTCGACCTCGTCGGTGCGGGCCGTCAGCATCAGCACCGGTGTCTGTGCGCCCGACGCCCGCAGTCTGCGGCACACCTCCAGTCCGTCCATCTCGGGCAGACCGAGATCGAGTACCAGCAGGTCGACACGTTCGGACGCCGTGGCTTCGAGCGCCGCCGAACCGTCCGCGACGGCGACGACCTCGTACCCCTCACGTTCCAGCGCGCGAGACAGCGGCTGCGCGATCGCTGGATCGTCTTCGGCGAGTAGGACCATGCTCACCTGGTCAACCTTACGGCGGGGGCACGTGGAACCATCGTTATGTGTCCCGTTACTCCGACGATGCAGCGTTGGCGGCCGAGCTCGCCGACGCGGCCGATGCGATCACCGTCGAACGCTTCCGCACCCAGAATCTGCAGGTGACGGCCAAGCCCGACCGTACGCCCGTGACCGACGCCGATACCGACGTCGAGGACGCGATCCGTCGCGTCCTCACCGCCAGGCGGCCCGGCGACGGCGTGGCGGGCGAGGAACGCGGCGGGTCGATCGCCGCCCCCGGCCGCGTGTGGGTGCTGGATCCGATCGACGGCACGAAGAACTTCCTCCGCGGTGTACCGATCTGGGCGACCCTGATCGCACTGCTCGACGGCGGTGTCCCGGTCGTCGGCATGATCACCGCTCCGCTGCTGGGCCGCCGCTGGTGGGCGAGCCAGGGCGGCGGCGCGTGGCTGCGGGACTCGGCCGGCGAGCGCAGGCTGGCCGTCTCGCAGGTGCCGCAGCTCGCCGACGCCTACGTGTCCACAACGGACCTGAACAGCTGGTCCGAGCACCGCACCCAGGAGGCCTACCTGTCGCTGACCAGGGCGTGCTGGGAGACCCGCGCGTTCGGCGACTTCTGGCAGCACTGTCTCGTGGCCGAGGGTGCGCTGGAAGTCGCGGCCGAGCCCGTGGTGAACCCGTGGGACGTCGCCGCGGCTCAGGTGCTCGTCACCGAGGCGGGCGGGCGATTCACCGACCTCGACGGTGCGGCCCGGTTCGACCGCGGTTCGGCACTGTCGACCAACGGCCTGGTCCACGACGCCGCGCTGGCCCACCTCCGCCGCCGCTGACCGTCACGCGTGCGCGCATGTCCTGCACCCGCGCACGCGTGTCCTGCACCCGCGCATGTCCTGCACCCGCGCATGTCCTGCACCCGCGCATGTCCTGCACCGGTGCACGCGTGTCCTGCATTCGTGCACGCGTGTCCTGCACCCGCGCACGCGTGTCATGCATTCGTGCACGTACTGGCACGCCACCGCGCGACCACTCCCGCGCGTGTCATGCATTCGTGCGGCCGGGGTCGCATCACGACCGGCCTGAGCGCAGAACACGCGGGACCGAGTGCAGAACACGCGGGTCTGAACGCAGGACACGCGGGTCTGAACGCAGGACACGCGGGTCTGAGTGCAGGACACGCGGGAGGGTTCAGGGCAGCACGCCGACCGCTCCCCTGGCGACCTGCGCCCAGGTCAGCCTGCCGAAGAGGTAGTAGCAGGCGACCTGTTCGTTGGTGAACCTCGCCCAGTCGTAACGGTTGCCCCGCTCGCTCCAGAACACCTCCCACGCGACCCCGCCCGCGTCGTCGACGTCCTCTTCCCGCAACACACACCAGGCGTTGTCGACCTCGGTGCCCAGCGACACCACCTCGGGCGGCACGCCGACGGACTCGAGCCAGCGCATGATCGACTCGGTGTTCACGGCGCGTCCTCCCTCGGGTTCCTGCCTGCACGCTCGGCGGCCGCACCGCCGTGGCCGTCGGTGTCGGTGTCGGGGCTGTCGCGGCCGTCGGTGCCGGCAGCGCTGTCCGAGCTGTCGCTGGCCGGGCTGTCGCTGTCACTGTCGCGGCCGTCGAGTACGGCGCTGACGGTGGCACCACCGTCCGATGTGTCCCGAAAATCCTCGGTGTCCGATGTGGCGGTGACTGTCGCGTCCGGAGCGGCCAGGCCGTCGGCTACCGCCGGGGTATCCCCGTCCGGGACGGCAGGGGTGGAGTCGACGGCTTCGAACGTCGCGTCGGCCAGGTATCCGAGAGTCACGAGTTCGGCGGCGCTGCAGACGGCCCGATACCGCGCGCCGCCACCGGGTTGTCCGAACCAGGGGGCCGACACGCCGCGCCACATCGGCACCTCCCGCAGCACGCGGTAGCGCCGGTAGCCCGCGTCCAGATCGGACGGCGGCTGCGAGCGCTGCTCGAACGGGGTGCCTGCGGCGGCGAACACTCGCCCGTGAGCGGTGCCGAACCGGTCCAGCATCGTGCCGGCCGCGAGCAGTTCCGGCTCTCCCTCGGCGGAGCAGCCTTCGGGGAATTCGTCGGCGGGTGGCCACACGTACGCAGGTACCGCGTCACCGGCCGGAGCGCCGACAGCCCGGTTGTCACCGGCGGAACCGTCGTCGTCCCCGGTCGCTTCACCCTCGGACGTCGCCTCACCCTCAGACGTCGCTTCATCCTCGGACGTCGCTTCATCCTCGGACGTCGCCTCACCCTCGGAGGTCGCGCCGCCGGAGGTCGCGGCGCCGGACGTCGCGTCGTCACCGGCCGGATCGCCGTCGGCAGGGCCGCGACCGTCCCCTGCCGGACCGTCGAACCCCGCCGCAGCCGCGGCCCCGGCATCGCCGTCGGCGACACCACCGGCGTCGGTCTCACCAACAGCGGCGGCCTCACCGGCGGCTGCTTCGGGAGCCAGGAACCGGGCGTCCCATTCGCGCTCGTGCATCCCGCCGAGCGGATCGTAGCCGTCGCGGACACCGGGTGGCGGGCACGGCAGCACGGACACGGGCGGCGGCGCAGGTTGCCGGGCTCCCTGCCGTAGCAGTTCGAGGGCCTGGTCCGGCTCGATGATGTCCGAGTTCGGATGGTCGTGCGGTTCGAACCGTGCCACGGCGGGAACAGCGGGGTCCGGCTCGGGCGCGGGCAGCTGCCGCGCGGGACGGTCGGAGGCGACCGGCAGGTGTCCGATCGGGAACATGTGCACCAGGAACAGCGCGACGACGCTCTCCCGCTCCTGCCGCGGCGAGCCCAACGCCGGAGCCTGCTGTTGCGGTGCCTGCTGTGGCGGCGGTGACGGCGCCTGGTGTGGCGGCGCGGCCGGCTGCGGTGCGTACTGCTGCGGCGCTGCGTACTGCTGCGGCGCGCCCGGCGCGGCAGCGTAGGGCCCGGCGCCCGGCCCCGGTGGTGCGTTCCGCAGCTGCGGCGGCTGACCCGCCGGTGCCTGCGGTGGGTACTGCTGTCCCCCGGGCGGCCTGCCGTACGGGCTCTGTCCCTGTGGCTGCTGTCCCTGCGGCTGCTGCCCCTGATACGGCTGGCCCGGCTGCGGCCTGCCGTACGGATTCTGGCCCTGGCCGTGCTGCTTGTACGGGGCCGCGCCACCCGGCTGGCCCGCCGCGGGTGGCACCGGTCCGCCCGCTGCAGCGCCGCCACCGGCGACCGGACCGGGCACGGGGCCGCCACCCGCCATGGGACCGGCGGCCGGTGGCGGTGCCGGCTGCGGACCGAACCCGCCGGGCTGCCCGCCGATCGACGGTGGAACGGCGCCCGGCTGCGGCGGAGGTGCGCCACCCGCGGGCGGTCCGCTGAAGCCGGACAGGTTCGTGCCGGTCGGCGGCGTCGGCGCGTCGCCACCCGGTGCGGGCGGCCCCCACGCGGAACCGACGGGAATGCCTCCCGGCGGAGTCGGTGCGTCCGGCAGGACGATCGGGCCCGTACCGCGGTCACCACCGGCGAACGGCGGCGCCGGCTGGACGCCGGGACCGTCGGAGTGACCCTGTCCCAGACCGAACGGCGGTGTGCCCGCGTCACCCGGACCACCGGGTCCACCCGGGAACCCCGGACCGCCGGGGAAACCGGGCCCGCCCTGGCCACCGGGTCCGCCGGCGGGGCCCTGACCGGGGTGTTCGCCCGCGTCCGGCCCACCGAGCAGTTCCTCCACGCCGTCCAGCAGGTCACGGCCGGGCTGGGCCGTCCCTGCGCCGCCACCGCCACCGAGTACGCCGCCGGGACCGTTCGGGGAGGCATCGTCGCCCAGCACGTCCGAGGCGTCGGCGAGCGCTCCACCCGATCCGATCCCGGGTGCCTGGCCGAGCACGTCGTCGACCGGCCCCAGCGGACCCTGCTGATGCGACGAGCCGGGTCCGACCGGCAGCCCCTCCCCGACGGGCGGACCGCCCTGGCCGAGCGGCTGCCCCTCGTCCCGGCCGGAGCCGAACAGGCCCGATGCGTCCTCGAACACGGTGTCGCCGGGAGCGGCGGCCGTGTCCGCCACGTCGGGCAGGCCGAGCGCCCCGAGCAGACCGCCACCACCGCCCGAACCGGAACCACCGGCGGCACCGGGGCGGTCGTTGACCACATCGGGTGCCACGCCCGGGCCCGCGCCGTCGACGCCGACCGTGTCGGCGAGCCCGCCGGTGATGGCCCGCATGTTGGCTGCGGTGCCCTGAACGACCGTGTCGATGCCCGCGAGTGCGGCCGGGTGGCCCGCATCGGCGGCCGTACCCGCTGCGTCGCGCGCCACCGCGGCGTCGCGCAGCTTGCGCACGAGTTCGACCTTCGTGCGGCCGACCTGCTCGGCGGCGCGGTCGAGCCGGTCGGCGGCGTCGCCCGCGCCCTGCGCGGCCTGGCTGAGACTGCCGCGTTCGGGGTCGACGAACCCCGACCACGTCCGGCGCGCGGCGTCGCCCGCCTCCCCGCTCATCGCGCCGAGTGCCTGGCCCGCGACCGTGTCCGCATCGCCGGCGAGCCCTTGCAGCTCGCCCGCGGCCTGCCGCCACGACCGCGCCTGCTCACGCATCGCGTCCTCGTCGGCCTGGGGCCACGCGACACCGGTCTCGGCGGCGATGTCGGCGAGTTCCGCGGGCAGTTCGATCCCCATGTCGCGGGCCTACCCTTCGCGCCCGGCGTCGGTGATCGACTGCTGCGCCGCCTCGTCGCCCGCCGTGTAGGCCTCGGCCGCCCGCGACAACGCGCTGCCCATCTCTGTCAGTCCGCCGGACAGTCCGTCGAGGACCCCGGCCGTCTCGTCGGCGGGCGTGCGATGCCGTCCGTCGAACGCCCGCCCGACCTCGTCGTCGCCCCACGGCGACGACGCGACGGCCTCACGCAACGTCCGTGCGATCTCCTCCGCGCGCCGGGTGAGCCCGTCGAACTCCGCCGCGCGCTCACCGAGCCGCTCGGCGTCGGCCTCGAAACCGTGGTGACCGGGACCGCTCATCGTGATCGCTGCCATTCGGAGTCGTCGATCCAGTTGGCGTCTTCGAAGCTCTCGTCGTCGTCGAAGTCGTCCGCGGTCGGGGCGCTGTTCTCCCCGGACGGGGTGATCTCGTCGGCCGTCAGGTCGGCCGTGCCGAGCAGCAGCGCCTGCGGGTCCGTGTCCTGCGGCAGCGCCGGAGCCAGCGCCTCGCTCGCACCGGTGAACGCCTTCGCCGTCGCCGCGCCCGTGAGGCGGACGATCTGGGCGGCGAGCTCGGCGGGCCGGTAACGCTCGTAGGCGGCGTCGGCGATCGTCAGGCCCGTCAGTACGCCGCGCCCACCGACGGTCGCGGTGACGAGGCCGTCGTCGCTGCTGGCGGATTCGCTGATGGCCGTGAGCTGCTGCTGCACGTCCGCCAGCTGTTCCCGGCTCCGCCGGTACTCGGCGAGCAACTGCTCCACCTCGTCGCGATGGTCGGTCACGGCGCTCTCCCGACGTCGTTCAGTGCGGCCGCATGCAGCCCGGCTGGAGTTCGGACGCGGCGGCCCGGCCCGCGGTTCCCGGCGCCCCCGGAAAGGATGCCCGCGCTAGCCGGCGAGGGCGCGCACGACCCGTGACGGGCTCGGCCTGCCCAGTTGCTCGGCCATCCACGTGCTCGTGGCGACCAGCGCGTCGAGATCGGCGCCGTGCTGCACCCCGAGCCCGTCGAGCATCCACACGAGGTCCTCCGTGGCGAGGTTCCCGGTGGCCGACTCAGCATAGGGGCAGCCGCCCAGGCCGCCCGCGGACGAGTCGACCGTGGCCACGCCGCGGCGCAACGCGGCGAGCGTGTTCGACAGCGCCTGCCCGTAGGTGTCGTGGAAGTGGACGGCGAGCGCGTCGACGCCGACGCCCGCTGCGGCGAACGCGTCGACCAGCCGGTCGACCTGTCCTGGCGTGGCGACGCCGATGGTGTCGCCGAGGGACAGCTGCCAGCACCCGGCGTCGAGCAGGCGCTTGCCCGCCGCGACGACCCGGCCAGGGTCGACGACGCCTTCCCACGGGTCGCCGAAGCACATCGACAGGTATCCGCGCACGGCCATGCCCTCGTCGCGGGCACGCGCCACGACCGGTTCGAACATGGCGAACTGGTCGTCGAAGGTGGAGTTGAGGTTCCGCCGGGCGAACGACTCCGTGGCGCTGGCGAACACCGCCGCGTCGGCGATCCCCGCGTCGACGGCACGGTCGAGGCCGCGCGCGTTGGGGACCAGCACCGGGTAGCGCACACCGTCCCTGCGGTCGAGCCGGGAGAGCAGCTCCTCGGCGTCGGCGAGCTGCGGCACCCATTTCGGGTGGACGAAGCTGGTCGCCTCCAGGGTCGTCAGGCCCGCGCCGGCGAGCCGGTCCAGGAACTCGAGCTTGACGTCGACGGGCACCGTGTCCGCCTCGTTCTGCAGGCCGTCACGAGGGCCGACCTCCCAGATCGTCACCCGGGAAGGCAGGTCGTCGTGACGGGTGAGGCGTTCGGGCAGCCCCAGTTCTCGCACACCCACGCGCGTCACCTCTGCTGCGGGCCGGGCTGGGGCGGCTGCCCCGGCTGATACGGCGGCTGGGGCGGCTGCTGCTGGACCGTCGGCGCGTGCCCCGACGGGTCGTAGTCGAAGTCGTCGTACGGGTTCTCGTTGACCTGGCGGTAGATGTAGGTGTGCACCTTCTCGACGCTCGGGATGTCGTCGAAGGTGAGCGGCTCCTCCGACGCCGATTCGATGATCAGCGTGCCGCAGGCGAAGACGCGGTCGAGCAGGCCGTGCTCGAACCGCACGCTGTTGATGCGCGCCATCGGGATGTCGATACCGGTGCGCTTGACGACGCCTTCGCGGGCGATGACGCGGTCGGTGGTCACGATGAAGTGGGTGGTGCGCCACCGCACGAACGGCGCGAAGACCTGCCAGATCAGCAGGATCAGCGCGACGGCGCCGACGGCGATCTGCGTGACGATGTCCCACGGCGCATCGAAACCCGGCGCGACGACGAACGCCAGCCAGATCCCCACGGCCAGCGTGATCACCAGGATCAGCACCGGCCAGATGAGCATCTTGAAGTGCGGATGCTTGTGGACGACGACGCTCTCGCCCTCACTGAGCAGGCTTTGTGGATACGCCACCGCTGGCCACTCCCCGAAACGCGGTCATCATTTCTGCGGGCAACAGTACCGCTCCGTAGCGTGTTTCACCCATCGGTCGGACGGAGATGCACGACATCTCCGGCGAAAACACTCCGCCGTGTGCCACCGGGGAGTTCGACGACCAGTGCGCCGGTGGATTCGACGTCGACGGCGTCGCCGACCACGTTGCCGCCACCGGTGACGATCTTGACCTCCTGGCCGAGCGTGAGACAGCGCTGCCGGTACTCGTCGAGCATGCCGGCGTCGACGAGGTCGCCAGCCGCCTCGCGCCACGCGACCTCCCGTTCGTGCAGCGCCGCGAGCACCATCATCGCCACGTCGGTGCGATCGCTGGTGGCCGCGCCGAGCTCGGCCAACGACACCGGAGGCAGCGCACCCGCGGGCGTGGCCACGTCCGCGCGCACGCGCGTGACGTTGAGGCCGATGCCCAGCACCACGGCCAGCTCGTCCGACGAGGCCGCCTCCGACAGGATCCCCGCGCACTTGCCGGAAGCATCGGCGGCGAGGACGTCGTTGGGCCACTTGAGCGCGACCCGTGCCCCGAGTGCGTCGCCCACGTCGAGCACGGCCAGCCCCGCGATGATCGACAGCGACCCCACGCCCGCGATCGGCACGCCCGTCGGCCGTAGCAGCACGCTGACGTACACCCCGGAACCCGGCGACGCCCATGTCCGGCCCCGCCTGCCGACCCCGGCGGTCTGCTCGGCCGCGACGAGCGCGGTCCGGTCCGGTGCGCCGTCGACCACGGCCTGCCGCAGGTCGGCGTTCGTCGACCCGGTACTGGCGACGACGTCGACCTGCGCGTACGGCCCCACCGGCGCGGCCAGTTCACCGCGCAGGCGGGCTCCATCGATGCGATTCGGCACGCGCGGAACCCTAACTCCGGTGCCCGTGGGCCGGTCACGTCCCATACGGGTCGGCGGCGTCGAGCGCGGCCACGACGTCGTCGTACCGGCCACCCACCCGCGACGCCGCCGGGACGCCGGAGCACGTAACACCCACGTAGGACAGGCACCGGGGACGTAGCCCACGCCACACCAGAGCCCCCGACGCCATGATTAAGCTCGCGTGTCATGAGCAGCGCAACGGAGCCGGTCGGGGACGCGCCTGACGCACCGAACACAGAACCGGACATCCACACCACGGCAGGCAAACTCGCCGACCTGTATCTGCGTTACGACGAGGCCGTGCACGCCGGGTCGGAGCGCGCCGTCGAACGCCAGCACGCCAAGGGCAAGAAGACGGCGCGTGAGCGCGTGGACATGCTGCTCGACCCGGGTTCCTTCGTCGAGCTGGATGCGCTCGCGCGGCACCGCTCCACGAACTTCGGACTCGAGGCCAGCCGCCCGTACGGCGACGGCGTCGTCACCGGCTACGGCACGATCGACGGCCGCGAGGTGTGCGTCTTCAGCCAGGACGTCACGGTGCTCGGCGGCGCGCTCGGCGAGGTCTACGGCGAGAAGATCACCAAGGTCATGGACCTGGCGATGAAGACCGGCCGGCCGATCATCGGCATCAACGAGGGCGGTGGCGCGCGCATCCAGGAGGGTGTCGTCTCGCTGGGCCTGTACGCCGAGATCTTCCGCCGCAACACCCACGCCTCCGGTGTCGTCCCGCAGATCTCGCTGATCATGGGCACCAACGCGGGCGGGCACGTCTACTCCCCCGCGCTGACGGACTTCGTCGTGATGGTCGACGAGACCTCGCACATGTTCATCACGGGCCCCGACGTCATCAAGACGGTCACCGGCGAGGAGGTCACGTTCGAGGACCTCGGGGGCGGGCGCACGCACAACGCGAAGTCCGGCAACGCCCACTACCTGGCCTCCGACGAGGACGACGCGGTCTCCTACGTCAAGGAGCTGCTCAGCTTCCTGCCCTCGAACAACCTGGCCGACCCGCCGGTGTTCGACGCACCGGAACCGACCGGCGGCGCGATCGCCGACGACGTCACCGACGGCGACCGGGAACTCGACACGCTGATCCCGGACTCGCCGAACCAGCCGTACGACATGCACGAGGTCGTGAGCCGGGTGCTGGACGACGGCGAGTTCCTCGAGGTGCAGGAACTGTTCGCACCGAACGTGATCACCGGCTTCGGCCGGGTCGAGGGCCAGGCCGTCGGGATCGTGGCCAACCAGCCGACGCAGTTCGCGGGCTGCCTCGACATCGACGCCTCCGACAAGGCGGCACGGTTCGTGCGCACCTGCGACGCGTTCAACGTGCCGGTGCTGACGTTCGTCGACGTGCCGGGCTTCCTGCCGGGCACCGACCAGGAGTGGAACGGCATCATCCGCCACGGCGCGAAGCTGCTCTACGCCTACGCCGAGGCGACGGTTCCGCTGGTCACGGTGATCACGCGGAAGGCCTACGGCGGTGCGTACGACGTCATGGGCTCCAAGCATCTCGGCGCCGACATCAACATCGCGTGGCCGTCCGCGCAGATCGCCGTCATGGGCGCGCAGGGCGCGGCCAACATCGTGCACCGCAAGCGGCTCGCCGCCGCGGGCGAGAGCGGCGAGGACGTCGAGCAGCTGCGGGCCGAGCTCATCCAGGAGTACGAGGACACGCTGTGCAACCCGTACGTGGCCGCCGAGCGCGGGTACGTCGACGCGGTCATCCCGCCCGCGCACACGCGCGGGCACGTCACGCGCGCGTTGCGGATGCTGCGGGAGAAGCGCGAGAACCTGCCCCCGAAAAAGCACGGGAACATTCCGCTGTGAGCGCCTCCGACGAGACTCCCGAGACGGCGTCGGCAGACGTCGAGACCGACGGTTCCGGCAACGATCGGCCGCTGCTGAGGGTCGTGCGCGGGGAGCCGGACGACGCCGAGCTCGCCGCGCTGACCGCGGTGGTGGCGGGCCTGGCGGCCGGCGACGGCGGCGGGGACGACGGCGCATCGCCGCGGTCCCGGTGGGCTGACCGGGCCGCGCTCGTGCGCGCGCCGCTGACCCCCGGACCGGGGGCGTGGCGCGCGTCGGCGCTGCGCCGCTGACCTCGGCCGGCGGAACCCACGTCGGCGCACCCCGGACGGCGTACGGCGGCGCGCGGGCATCGGCAGCCGCGGCCGATCACACCGTCCGGTTCTCGCCAGCCGGCGCGTTGACCTTCTGGTCGTGACGCCGCTCGACCGGAGCGGCCGCGACGCCACCGAGAGGGAGGGGTACCAGGTCCGGGTCCGGTTCCCGGACCGCCGGCGTATCGGTCCCCGCTGCCCCGGCGAACCGCCGCAGCCGCACCATCCCGACCACCCCGACGGCGGCCATCGCCAGCGGGATCGCGAACGCGTAGCGGTGGGCCGCCGCCTGGCCCGCGCCCGCGGCGAGCAGCCCGTCGATCGCCAGGCCGGCCCCGAGCTGCGACACGACCGCGAACGTGAACCCGCCCATGTTGGCGAGCCCACTGGCCACGCCCGCACGGTGTTCCGGGCTGGCCGAGCGCGCCAGGTCGAAGGCCAGCATGCTGACGCCCCCACCGACGCCGAGTGCGATCAGCGGTGGCAGCAACGTCGCGGCCGTCTCTCCCGCAGGCAGGGCCACGAGCGCCACTGCCCCGGCGACGGCGAGCGCACCTGCACCGAGCACGAGGCGGCCGCGCACGTGCGGCCGGTGCGACGCCAGCCGTCCCGCGGCCGTGCTGCTCACGACGAATCCGAGCACGACGGCCATGACCAGCCCGGCCGCGGCACCACCGGACAGGCCGTGCACGGCGACGAGGTACGGCTGGCCGAGCACCGCCGTGAACGAGACGAACGAGCCCATCAGGACGAAGTGGGTCAGCAGTGCGTGCCGCACCCCGGGCGAACGCCAGGTCAGGCGCAACGTGTCCCGCAACCGCTCGGATACGGGAGCCGCCGTACCCTCCGGCGCCGCACTGCCCGCGCTTCCGCCGGCCGGCGCTGCGGTGTCAGGGACGACGCGGGGCTGCGGTGATTCCCGCAGGGCGACGGCTGTCGCGGTCAGCACGACGACCGTGACGACGCTGGCGATGAGGAACGCCCCCGTCCAGCCCTCCGCATCGAGCAGCGAAGCCAGTGGCGAGGTCGCGATGATCTGGCCGAGCCCGCCGATCATGCCGGTGAGGGCGGAGACGAACGCGTAGCGGTGGCCCGGGAACCAGTTGCGCGTGATCCGCAGGACGCTGACGAACATGCACGCGTCGCCCGCGCCGATCAGCGCGCGGCCCGCCATCGCCGCGGGATACGCCGTCGCCAGGGCGAACACCACCGACCCCGCGGCCATCAGCGCGGTACCGCCGAGCAACAGGGCCCGCGGTCCGTACCGATCGTTGCCGACGCCGACGGGCACCTGCAGGAGCGCGTACAGCGTCAGCTGCACCACCGAGAACGCGGCGAGGCCGGTCGCGTCGATGTCGAACCGCTCCTGCGCGGTCAGCCCCGCGACCGACAGGCTCATCCGGTGGAACATCGCCGTCAGGTAGCAGAGCGCGCCGAGCGCCCACATCGCCCACGGCACGAACGCACCCGGCGATCCCGCCCGCGACGCGGGTGCCTCCCGCGGCACCGCGACGCCCGATGCCGCGACGCCCGACGCGGCCCGCCCCGCCGCGGCCCGCACCGACGCACTCTTCTGCGGCGTTTTCCTCTGCAGCGTTTTCCTGTGCGGCGTCACAGCGGGACGCGACCCGAGTAAGCGCACACCCACCCCCTCGTTCGACAGTCCCGAGCGCATGAACATTACACGTACATAACTTGTATCTATGTTGCACTCAACGATCCGACTAGACTGCGGAACATGTCAACGAGCGACCGGTCACACCCGCCCGCACCGGCCACCGACTCGCCCGCGACCGGCGGGGAACCGGACCCGCGACGTCCCGACGAACCGTCACCGCCGCGCCCGGCGGGCGAGCGGGTGTACGACTGGGTGAAGGAGCGCATCCTCGACGGCCGGCTGCCCGGTGGCGAACTGCTCAGTGAGGGAGACGCCGCGACGGCGCTGAACCTGTCCCGCACGCCGGTGCGCGAAGCGTTCCTGCGACTCGAGGTCGAAGGACTGCTGCGGCTGTATCCGAAGCGCGGCGCCCTCGTCGTCCCCGTGTCGCCGAACGAGGTGGACGAGGTCACCGAGGCGCGCATCCTGCTGGAGAGCCACGCCGCGGAGCGCGTGATCGACCGCGGCGACGCCGCCGAGGTCGCCGCCCGCATGCGGACCGTGCTCGACCGGCAGCGCGAGCTCGACGTGCCGGACGACCGGGCCCGATTCTCGGCGCTGGACCGCGAGTTCCACGCGACGCTCGTCGACGCGGCCGGCAACGGCCTGATCTCGCACTTCTACTCCGGACTGCACGACCGGCAGGTGCGCATGGCCACGTCGGCACTGCGCCGCGTGCCGGACCGGCGGCAAGAGATCCTCGCCGAGCACGACCGCCTCTGCGGCCTGCTCGAAGGAGGGGACGCGGCCGGCTTCCGCAGCACGCTCACCGCGCACATCAGCGGCACCCACGGCGCCCTGCTCGACAGCTGACAGCTCACAACTCACAGCTGACAGCTCACAACTCACAGCTCACGGCTCACGGCTCACGGCTCACGGCTCACGGCTCACGGCTCACGGCTCACGGCGGCACCGTCGCCGGCGACCACCCGGCGACCGGCGGCGGCCTCCTCGTAATCTGGGTCCCGTGCGCTTCGTTCTCGCCTCCGCCTCGCCCGCCCGCCTCGCCGTACTGCGCGCCGCAGGAGTCGAGCCCGACGTGATCGTCTCCGGGGTCGACGAGGACGCCGTGATGGCGGAACTCACCGATCCGACGCCCGCCGAGACGGTGACGGCCTTGGCCGCGGCCAAGGCCCGCGCGGTGGCCGCCGACCTCGACGTCCGCGGAGGCTCCGACGACGATATGGCCGACGGGGACGCCGTCGTGGTGGGCTGCGACTCGATGCTGTCGATCGGCGACGCCCTGGTCGGCAAGCCGCACACGGCCGAGGTCGCGCGCAAACGTTGGACGGACATGGCGGGCGGCACGGGTGAGCTGCTGACCGGGCACTCGGTGCTGCGCCTCTCGGGCGGCACGGTCACGGCCGAGGCGAGCGGCACGTGCACCACCACGGTGCGGTTCGCCGAGCCCGCCCAGCACGAGCTCGACGCCTACATCGCCACCGGTGAGCCGCTGCAGGTCGCGGGGGCGTTCACGCTCGACGCACTCGGTGGCTGGTTCGTGGAGGGCATCGACGGCGATCCGTCCAGCGTCATCGGCATCAGCCTGCCGTTGACCCGCCGGCTGCTCGGCGAGGCCGGTGTCAGTGTCGTCGACCTCTGGAACCGCTGACCGACGCCCCGCGTCGAAGTCCGGAGTGGACCTCGCCACCGGAGACGACCCGAGGGCGGCTACGGTGGTCACCCGTTCAGGGGCTGCCCGACTCAGCCAATGTGGACACACTGGACACCATTCCCGCGTGGACAGGCCAACCTTCGAACATGAACAACATTCCACTCTGAACTGTCTTCATTCGACAGTGGGACACCGTCAGTGGGAGCAGTGAAAACCGAGTGTGACAACGTGTCACTCGTTCATGTTCCCCCATGTCTCGATCGCATGGCTACCCTTGCGACCAGCGACGAATCGGTTCGATGATCTTGGAGCCGGGTCGACGACAGCCCGACGACCCGACAACTCAAGCACCCCGATTCCTAGGGAGACTGGAAATTGCGTAAGACCCTGGCCCGTACCACTGCCGCTACCGCCATCGCTCTGGGCGCCCTGACCGCCACCGCGGGTGTCGCATCCGCCGGCACGGTCGACGTTCCCGAGGTTCCGTCCAACCCGACCGGCGCCGACTACGTCAACGCCTGGAACGAGTCCGGTGCTCACCTGGGCGGCGGCGCCGCAGGCCTGGTCAGCTCCGCCTGGGCCGGCGCCATCCCGTCGATCCTGGGCGCCTGAGACCGAGCTCGCATAGCGGAGCTCAGTACAACAGCGGAGCTCCATACAACCGCGGCGCTCGATACCGCGTAGCCGCGAAATCCCCGGGGTGGCCGGACCACCCCGGGGATTTCGCGTGTCCGGGACCGGCAACGCGGTGTAGGGCACGTCTTCGAGCAGGCCCGGTGCCGAGCTGTGGTCTCGTCAACAGCGCATCGGCGGTGTGCCGGGGTAATGTCGCACGCGTCCCCGCCAACGGCTCGTGCGAGCCCGGCCGTTCGAAGGAGCTCCGTGGATCAGCAGGAATTCGCCGGCAAGGTCGCCTTCGTCACGGGTGCGGCGCAGGGTATCGGCGCCGCAGTGGCCAGGGCGCTGCGGGACGCGGGTGCCACCGTGGTCGCCACCGATCGCTCCCCCGGTGTCGTCGAGACCTACGCGGGCGAACCCGGGATCACGGGGCTGCCCTGCGACGTGACCGACTCGGCACAGGTCGACGACACCGTCGCGAAGGCCGAGGAGACCGTCGGCGCCATCGACGTGCTGGCCAACGTCGCGGGCGTCCTCGTCAAGGGATCCGTCGCGTCCTATTCGGACGAGGACTGGGAGTTCACGTTCGGGGTCAACACCACGGGCGTGTTCCACGTGTCGCGGGCCGTGAGCGCGCGGATGATCGAACGGGAACGCGGCTGCATCGTCACGGTGTCGTCGAATGCAGGTGGCGTGCCGCGACGGGGCATGGCGGCGTACGCCGCGTCGAAAGCGGCCACGACGATGTTCACCAAGTCGCTGGGCCTCGAGCTCGCCGACCACGGCATCCGCTGCAATGTCGTCTGCCCAGGGTCGACCGACACTCCCATGCAGCGCGCGATGTGGGAGTACGACGGCCGCGGCCCGGATCCCGTACTCAAGGGCGATCCGGAGAACTACCGGGTCGGCATTCCGCTGCGGCGCATCGCCGATCCGGAGGACGTCGCCGACGCCGTCCTCTACCTCGCCTCGGACCGGGCCCGGCAGGTGACCATGCAGGAGCTCTACGTCGACGGCGGTGCCACCCTCCGCTGACCCCACCCGCGGTGTCGCTCCCACTCCTCGCCCGGCCACCGCCCTCTCATGGGCCCGCTACCGCGCTCATCGGCCCGCTACCGCGCGACGGTGATTCCGGGCCCGTGTGCGGATTCCAGGGCCCGTGTTGCGTTCTCCAGGGGCCGTGTTGCGTTCTACGGGGCCGTGTGCTGCTCCCGCCCGTAGCCCGGCCACCACTCCTCATCGACGCCAGCACGCGCCGGTGTTTCCTGGGGCCCGTGTTACACGCGCAGCCCCACCGATGCGCCACTCGGGCCGTCGAACCGGGCGGTTAGCGGGACGGCGCCGTCTTGGGTAGTCGGAGCGCACCGGCGAGGGCCAGCACGCACAGCCCCAGCACGCACCAGAACGCCTCGCTGAACGACGCGGCGACATCGCCCGTCGCGGTGAGCCGCAGCTCCAGCAACACCGCCAGCCCCGCGGTGCCGATCGCCCCGCCGACGTAGTTGACGAGACTCAGCACACTCGACGCCCGTGGCAGCCATTCGGGGTCGACTCCCGTGTAGACGATCGTCATCACGGGTGAGGCGATCATGCTGGTGCCGAGACCGCGGACGAGCAGCGCCGCGACCAGCCAGCCGTCGGAGAGGGCGGCGAGCTGGGTCAGCGGCACCGTCGCCGCGATGATCAGGGCGAACCCGGTCACCACGATGGTGCGCGGCGCCACCCGGTCGATCAGCGGCTTGACCACCAGCAATGACCCCAGTACCGCACCGGCGCCCTGCGGGGCGAGCATCAGCCCCGCGTCCCATGCCGACAGTCCGCGCCCCGACTGCAGGTACATCGGCAGCAGGAACATCGTGCCGAACACCGACGCCGCAGCCACGAACAGTGCCAGCACCGCGGCGCCCAACGGCGGGGTACGGAACAACCGGGGATCCACCAGGGGCACCCGGTCCGCGCGGAGCGCGTGCGCCAGGAATGCGGCCAGCAGCGCCGCACCGACGACCAACGCCGTCACGGCGATCGGGGTGTTGCGGCCGGCGGAACCGATGTCGGTGAGGCCGAACAGCACCGCGGCCAGTCCCGGCGAGAGCAGCATGGCCCCGCGCAGATCGAACCGCGACGCCCGGTCCGCGGCGGGCACGTGCGGCACCAGCCACGCGGCCAGCAGCATCGCGATCAGACCGACCGGGAGGTTCACGAGGAACAGCCACGGCCAGTCCGCCACCTCCAGCAGCGTGCCGCCTGCCAGCGGGCCGAGCACGGGCGCCAGCATCGGCACCACACCGACGATGCTCATGATCCGGCCGGTGCGGCTCTTGCCGGCCACGCGCGCCAGCAGCGCCTGCCCCGTCGGGGGCAGCAACCCGCCGCCGAGGCCCTGCAGCACGCGGAACGCCGCCAGCGACGCGGTCGACCACGCCAGCGCGCACGCCAGCGACCCGACCAGGAACACCGCCACTGCGGCCAGCCACACGCGGCGCGCACCGAACCGTTCCGCCAGCCACCCCGATGTGGGCGCCGCCGCGACCACGGCGAGCAGATACGCGGTGCTCGCCCACTGCACCTCGGTCACACTCGCGCCGAACTCGACACTCAGCACCGGCAACCCGACATTGACGATCGTCGAGTCCAGCGACGCCATGAACGTGCCCAGCACCAGCACGAGCGACATCGCCAGCAGCCGGCCGCCGATGCGGTCGGACACCTCCGGCGCGGCGGGACCGTCGCTGCCGGTCTGCGCGGTCACTCCGGACCCGCCCGCAGGGACCGCCTCGCGAGCCGCACCGCCGCCTCGGCGCCGGCCGGGGCTTCGGCCGCGGCACCGTCACCGGTGAGCAGGTCCGGCAGCGCCCGCAGCACCTGTTCGAATGCGGCGGCGAGGGTTCCCGCCGACTCGGCCACCATGCCCGGCCGGCACGCGACGATGCCGCGCCAGCCGGCGCCCTCCGGCATCACGGTGACCGTCACGGGGTGGTGGGTGAACTCGCGGAACCGCATACCCGTGAGCCGCAGGCCGGGTGCGGGTTCGGCCAGCCGGTCCGGGTCGACCGGGTAGTTCTCGAACACCAACAGGCTGTCGAAGAGCCGTTTCACTCCCACCGACCGTTCGAGTGCGGGCAGCGACACCGTGTGGTGTTCGGCCATCGCCTGCTGCCGATCCTGCAGGTCGCGCAGCACGCCGTCGAGCGAGCCGGTGAGGTTCGCGCGCACCGGCACGGTGTTCGCCAGCAGGCCGATGATCTCCTCGACACCGTCCACCTCGGGCGGCCTGCCGGACACCATCGTTCCGAAGTGCACGTCCTTGCGCCCGCTTCGCGCCGTCAGCACGGCCGCCCACGCGCCCTGGACCAGGGTCGCCGGCGTGATTCCGCGAGCGGCTGCCGTCGCCGCCAGATCGCGCACCAACTGCGGTTCGAGGTCGAACGTGACCGGTTCCGGCATCGCTGCCGCCGCCGCGGCAGCCACGTCCCCGGCGGCCTCACCGGAGGCCGGGGTGTCGGGCAGCGCCCTGTCGTACCGGTCCACCGACGCGAGCTCGCCCGCCCATGCTGCGACGTCGGCGGCGCGGTCGCGTTCGGACAGCCACCGCAGGTACCGCGTGAACGGCACCGGTTCCGACTGCTCGACCGTCTCCGGGCCCGCGGTCCGCGCGGTGTAGGCGGTGAAGATCTCCCCGAGCATGCGAGGGGCCGACCAGCCGTCCGACAGCACGTGATGCGTGGTCAGGACGAGTTCGACCAGGTCGGCGGCCCGGCGGACGACGGTCAGCCGCACCGCCGACCCCTCGGCCAGGTCGAACGGTTCCGCCAGGTCCGCGGCCAGCACCCGTTCGACCGCGGCGTCGACGTCGGCCTCGGTCGAGGAGTCGACATAGCGGCGATCCGGTGCCGCGTCGGCGGACAGGACCGCGACGTCGAGCCCCGGCGGGAACGCGGCGCCGAGGTTCGGATGCCGCCGCAGCAGGTCGCAGGCCGCGGCGTGGAGCGCGTCGACATCGACTCGACCGGTCAGCGAGAACGCCGCCTGCACCGTGTACGGATCGCGCTCGCCCGTGGGCACCCGCCGTGAGTGCTGCAGCATCAGTTCCTGCAACGGGCTCAGCGGCAGCACGTCGGCCACGCGGTACCGCCGCTCGAGAGCCTCCACATCGGACTGGGTGAGGGAGACGAGCTCGAAGTCGGACGGCGTGCGGCCCCCGCCCGCCCGCGCGTCCTCATCTGCGGCCAACGCGGTGAGCTCCTCCCGGAACGTCTCCACCAGCCCGGCGACGTCGGCATCGGTCAGCACGGCCCGTGGCCAGCTCACCCGCACGTGCAGCTCCTGGCCGTCATCGCCGCCGGTGGTCATCGCGTTGAACAGCAGACTGTGTGGCATGGGGATCGTGTCGCCGCCGGAACCGAACGGCGCCGACCCCGGCGGCACCTGCCACGCGCGCTCACTCTCGGGCGGCGACGTGAACTGGCCGAGGTAGTTCCAGCTGACGTCCGGCCGCACCGGGCTCACCTGCCCTGCCGCGGCGAGAATTCCGTGGCCGAGACCGTCGCCCTGGGCGCGGAGCTGTTCCTTGACGGCCTTCAGCTGCGCGGCGGGATCATCCTCCGGCAGCGTGATCCGCGCCGGGTGGACGGCGGTGAACCAGCCGACCGTGCGCGACAGGTCGAACTCCCCGGCCGGGTCCGGCGCGTGCCTGCCGTGCCCTTCCAAGGCGACGTACAGGTCCGGTTCGCGGTCCCGCCATCGGGCGATCGCCCTGGTGAGCGCGGTCAGCAGGACGGTGTCGGGCGTCGCGTGGTAGGCGGCGGGCAGACTGGTCAGCAGGGTCCTGCTCGTCTCGGGGTCCAGTGAGAACTCGTGGTGCACGGCCGTGGCGGCAGTGTCCCGCACCGGGTCGAACCGGGCGCGGGTGAGCCGTTTCTGCGGGTTCCGCCCGACGCCGCGCCAGTGCGGCAGTTCGCCCGACCTCGCCTCGGCGGCCGAGTCCAGTGCACGTGCCCAGCCCAGGAACGGCGTCGGCTTGACGAGCTCCCTGCCGTCGTGGGCGTCGGCGAGGTCGTCGAGGATGACCCGCCACGACACGCCGTCGACGAGCAGGTGGTGTGCCACGATCACGAGCCTGCCCAGCTCGGCGGGGCCACGATCGACCCACAGCACCCGCACCAGCGGTGGGTGGTCGACGTCGAACTGCTCCCGCACGTCGGCGATCCAGCCGTCCACGAGACCGCGCACGTCTCCGGTGGCGGTGACGCGGGTGAGCACGTCCGCCGAGGTGACGGCGTCCGGTTCGGGAATCCGCAGCACCCGGTTCCCCGGCACCGTGCCGTCGACTTCCGCTGCGAGGTGTGCCCGCAGCACGTCGTGGGTCCGCAGCAGCGCGTCCACCGTTCGCGACCACGTGGCGATGTCGCCGCCCGCTGGCACGCAGATCTCGGTCCACTGGCAGAAATCGCCCGGCTCGGGTGCGCGGTCGAGCAGGTCGCGCATGACCGGCGTCAACGGGGCATCCCCTGTGGACGGTCCGGTGCCGGCGCCGTCCACGGCGGCGTTGCAGCGCGCGGCGATGCCCGCGACGGTCCCGCCGTCGAGCACGTCCCGCGGCCCGAGCCGCAGGCCCTGCCTGCGCGCGCGGGACACGACCTGCAGCGAGACGATGCTGTCACCGCCGACCTCGAGGAAGTGGTCGTCGAGGCGGATGTCGCCCGCGCCCAGCACGTCCCGGACGATGCCCAGCAGGACCTCCTCGGCGTGGGTCGACGGTTCCCGTCCCGCGCCTCCGCCGGCGTGGTCGGGTGCGGGCAATGCGTGCTCGTCGAGCTTCCCGCCCGGCGTGAGCGGCAACCGGTCGAGCCGCACGAACGCGGCCGGAACCATGTAGTCGGGCAGCTCGCCGAGCAGGTCCTCCCGCAGCCGCAGCGGATCGAACTCCGCACCCTCTGCGGGGATCACGTACCCGACGAGCTGCCTGCCGCCGCGCACGACGACGGCGCATCCGCGCACGTCGGGGTGCCGCGTCAGCGCCGTCTCGATCTCGGCGAGCTCGATCCGGAATCCGCGCACCTTGACCTGCCGGTCCGCGCGGCCGAGGAACACCAGTTGCCCGTCGGGGCGCCAGTACACGACGTCACCGGTGCGGTACATCCGCGATCCCGGTTCGCCGTGCGGATCGGCCACGAACGCCTGCGACGTCTGTCCCGGCCTGCCGAGATAACCGCGGGCGAGCTTCGGCCCCGCCAGGTACAGCTCGCCGGGCACGCCGGTGCCGACGGGCTGCAGGCCGTCGTCGAGCACGTAGGCACGCACGTTAGGGTCGGGCCGTCCGATGGGGACGGCGCCGGTCTCGCCCGGTTCGTAGTGCCAGGTGACCGAGTTGATGGTGACCTCGGTCGGCCCGTAGGCGTTGAACAGCGCGCGCCTGCCCTTGCCCCAGCGGTCGGCGAGTTCCGGGTCGAGGCGTTCGGCGCCGACCACGAAGAAGACGTCGTCGGGCACCGTGCGGTCCTCGGGCACGGCCGACAGGAACGACGGCAGCAGGTTGACGCCGGTCAGCCGGTGCTCGGCGATGTAGTCGAGCAGCTCGTCGCCGGGCACGCGCACCTCCTCCGGCGCGACGACGAGAGTTCCGCCGGAGGCCAGCGGCACCATCGTCTGCCAGAACGCGACGTCGAAGCTGGTCGAGGCGAAGTGCAGGTAGCGGTCGCGTTCGGTGACCCCGACGACCTCCTCCTGCAGCGCGATCAGATCCGGGATGCCGCGGTGAGTCACGGCCACACCCTTGGGCTTACCCGTCGTGCCGGACGTGTAGATGATGTAGGCCAGCGAGTCCGGCGTCAGCGACGCGCGGGCGCCCGCCGGGTCGTCGTCGCGGCCGGCGGTCTGCGCGTTCGGGGTGTCCATGCGCACCACGACGCCGTCACCGGGGACCTCCCCGCCGAGCTTGGCCAGCGCGTCGGCGTCGGTGACGAACGCGGCCGGCCGCGCATCGCCGATCATGTAGGCCAACCGGTCGCTCGGGTAGTCCGGGTCGAGGGGCAGGTACACCGCACCCGCCTTGAGGATCCCCAGCAGCGCGACGATCATCTCGACGTCCCGGCCCAGCAGCATGCCGACGGGCGTCTCCGGCCCCGCTCCCGCCTCCAGCAGGCGGTGGGCGAGGCGGTTGGCCTGCCGGTCCAGTTCGGCGTAGGTCAGGCTGCGGTCGCGGCACACAAGCGCCTCGGCGTCGGGGGTGCGGGCCACCCACGAGGCGAACGTCTCCAGCACCCCGTCGCGCGGTGTCGCGGGGTGGTGTGACGTGCCCCGGTGCAGCACCGCGGCCGTTTCGCCGGCGTCGAGCATCGGCAGCCTGCCGACTGGCCGGTCGGGTGCGGCGACCAGTTCGGTCAGCAGCGTGTGCAGCCACCGGGAGTACCCGCGCACGGTGTCGGCGGGCAGCGCGTGCGGCTGGTAGCTGAGCACGAGCCGCAGCGGATCGCCGGGCAGCGCGATGACGGTGAGCGGATAGTGCGTCGCGTCGGTGATGTCGACGTCGGCCAGCGCGACGGACTCGTCAACGGCGAGGCCCGCGCCGTTGAACGGGAAGTTCTCCATCACCAGCATCGTGTCGAACAGTTCGCCCACGCCGACTGCGCGCTGGATGTCGGGCAGGCCGAGATGGTGGTGCTCGGCGAGCGCGACGGACTCGTCGTGGACGGTCTCCAGCAGCTCGGCCGCCCGCTGGTCCGGGCGGTAGCGCACCCGCACGGGAATCGTGTTGCCGAGCTGGCCGATCATCGATTCGACGCCGTCCACCTCGGCGGGCCTGCCCGACACCGGGCAGCCGAACACGACGTCGCGCCTGCGGGTCAGTCTCCCGAGCAGCAGTCCCCACGCCGTCTGCAGCACGGTGGCGACGGTGACGCCGCGGTCCCGGGCGAAGGCGCTCAGCCGCCTGCTGAACTCCTCCCCCAGATCGAGCGTGACGTGCTGCGGCCGAGCGGTCTCCCGCCGCGCGGTGGCGGGAGCCAGCAGGGTCGCCTCGTCCACACCGGACAGCGCGTCGCGCCATGCGTCGAGCGCGGCGTTGCGGTCCCTGCTCGCCAGCCAGTGGTGGTAGTCCTGCAGCGACGCCGACGGCGCGACGGCAGGTCCGCCGCCGAGTTCGCGGTACAGGCCAAGCAGGGTCCGCCCGGTGAGCGGCATCGACCAGCCGTCGAGCAGCGCGTGGTGGTTGGTGAGCACGAGCCGGTGCTCGGCCGGGCCGAACCGGAAGAGGCGGAACCGGATCAGCGGCGGCACCTCGGGGTCGAACGGGCGCGCCAGCTCCTCGCGGCACCGCTCGGCGAACAGCGCCTCCACATCGCCGTCGCCTGAGTCCACTGTGGACATGTCGACGTGCTGCCAGTCCAGGTCGACCTCGGCGGGCACGACCTGCACGACCTCACCCGCCGAGGTCGTGGCGAGGTGCGTGCGCAGGGCGGGCTGCCTGCGCAGCAGTTCCGCCGCGGCGTCGGCGAGCCGCTGCCGGTCCAGCTCTCCGGTGAGGGTGAGCACGGCCTGCACGACGTAGACGTCCGCGTCGGTGTCGCCCGCGGCCATCGTGTGGAACGAGAGCCCGGCCTGCAACGCCGTCGCGGGCAGCACGTCCGACACGGGACGCGCCTGTTCGAGCGCGTCGATGTCGGCCTGGGTCAGCGACACGAGCGGCAGGTCGGACGGCGTGAGCCCACCACCGTGGGGGCCGATGCGTTCGGCGTGGGCGGCGAGCGCATCGAGCGCCTCGGTCCAGGCCCGCTGCAGTTCGGCGAGGAGGTCGGCGTCGACGAGCCTGCCCGCGGCGGTCCATTCGACGGCGAGCCGCGGGCCGCCGTCACCGTCGGCAGCGCCACCGTCGGCAGCGTCACCGTCGGGGGCGTGCTCGTGGACGAAACAGTTCAGCGCGAGGACCTGCTCGAGCGCCTTGTCCTCGGGCTCGAGGACGCCGAAGGCCTCGCGTTCGGGCAGGCGCCAGTCGCCGCCGTCGGGTGCGGCGAACCTGCCGAGGTAGTTGAGCAGGACCTCCGGTGGTTCCGGGGCGAGTTCGGCGCCGTCGTCGAGGTGGCGCAGGATGCCGTAGCCGAGGCCGCCGCCGGGCACGGCGCGGCGAGCCTCCTTGACCGCGCGCAACAGTCGTCCGGCGGCTTCGCCG
This sequence comes from Prauserella salsuginis, assembly GCF_024648885.1. Lineage (GTDB taxonomy): Bacteria > Actinomycetota > Actinomycetes > Mycobacteriales > Pseudonocardiaceae > Prauserella > Prauserella salsuginis. The sequence continues at coordinate 192,987 of NZ_JANBBF010000015.1, forward strand.
CCTGCTAGGGCATCGCGCAGTTCCGCGCCGGTCCGCAGTGTCTCGACGGGAACGCGCACCGGGAACTCGCCGGTGAACCAGCCGACTGTGCGCGAGAGGTCCGCCCCGGGAGCGAGCGGTTCGCGGCCGTGGCTCTCGACCGTGATCCCGAACGCGTCGCGGCGCGGACGCGCCTGCGCGCCCGCCGACCGCACGACCCGCAGCGCCAGGGCCAGTGCCGCGAGCAGCACCTCGTCGGTTCCGGTGCGGTACGCCGCGGGCAGCGCCGTCAACGCGGCGGCCGACGACCGTGCACTGAGGACGGTGACGTCACGGCGGGCCGTCGCGGCCGTGTCCTGTGCGGGATCGAGTTCAGACAGGCCGAGCGGCCGGATCTCCGGATCGGCCGCGTCGCGCCAGTGGTCCAGTTCGCCGCGGCGCTCTCCCGAGCCACCCTGTTCGGCCAGCGCCAGCGCATGCGCACGCCACGACGTTCCCACGGGGGCCAGCGCGTCGCCGCGGCAGGCGGCCCGCAGGTCCGGCAGCAACACTCGCCAGGACACACCGTCCATGACGAGGTGATGGGCGACGATCACGAGCCGGTCGTCGCCGACGAGGGCCAGCCGCAGTACGTCGCCGGCGACCGGGTCCAGCTCGGCCGCGAGGCGTTCGGCCACGTCGGCCGGATCGGCGCCGGCCGGTTCGGCCGACACCATGCCCTCGGCGGAGACATCCGTGACGGGCCGTACCTCGAGTTCCCGGCGGCCGGTCAACCGCAGCCGCAGCGCGGCGTGCGTGTCCAGGACGACACCGAGGCCGGTGACCACGCTCGAGGGTGCCAGCGGCGCGGCAGTCGTGACGACCGTCCACTGCGCGTAGCCCGCGAAGGCGGCCGGGTCGGGATGCGGGTCGAGCAGGCCGCGGGCGATCGGCGGTGCGGGCAGCGTGCCGACCGGTTCATCGGGGATGGCGGGCGCGGCCTCGTCGCCGGAGGCCGACATGCGCGTCGCCAGCGAGGCGAGGTCGCGCCGGGCCAGCAGGTCGCGCGGGCGCAGCTCGAACCCGTGGCCGCGGAGGCGGCTGCTGACGCTGATCGCGCTGATGCTGTCGCCGCCGAGGCCGAAGAAGTCGTCGTCCGGGCTCACGTCGTCGGCCGCCAGGTCGAACACCTCGGCGACGACGGCGCACAGCAACCGTTCGCGTTCGGTCGACGCCGACCTGCCCGACGTCGCGACGCGCGGCGCGGGCAGGGCGGCACGGTCGACCTTGCCGCCCACGGTGAGCGGCAGCTCGTCGAGCACGACGACGGCCGACGGCACCAGGTGGTCCGGCAGCCGCTCGGCGAGGCCGTCGCGGATCCCGTCGGGGGTCGGGGCCGCGCCGCGTTCGGGCACGACGTACCCGACGAGCCGCGGCGTCGTCGTGTCGCGGCGGACCATCGCGGCGGCGCCGCTCACCCCGGGCAGTGCGCCGAGTTCCGCCTCGACCTCGCCGACCTCGACCCGGTGGCCGCGGATCTTCACCTGGCCGTCGGCGCGGCCCAGATAGTCGAAGCCGCACTCGGGGGTCCACCGGGCGAGGTCGCCGGTGCGGTACATCCGGCCGCCTGCGGGCCCGTACGGATCGGCCACGAAGCGTTCAGCGGTTCCTGCGAACCGACCGAGGTAGCCGCGCGCGAGCTGCGACCCCGCGAGGTACAGCTCCCCCACCGCGCCCGGTGCGACCGGCTGCAGGGCGTTGTCCAGCAGGTACGCGCGCATCCCCGCCAAGGGTTTACCGATCACCGGGGTGTCGCCGACGATGTCGGCGTAGGCCGCGTCGACGGTCGCCTCGGTGGGGCCGTAGATGTTCCGTCCGGCCACATCGGATTCGGCGATGCGCCGCCACAGCGCGGGCGGTGTCGCCTCACCGCCGAGCACGAGCAGCGACGGCCGGTGCGCGCCGGTGAGCAGGCCGGCGTCGAGCAGCGGTGCGGCGAGCGACGGCGTGGTGTCGACGACGTCGATCACGTCGCGTTCGCAGGCGGCCAGCAGCGCGTCGGCGTCCTTGGTGACGTGGGTGTCGTAGAGGTGCAGTTCGTGCCCGCACAGCAGCCACAGCAGCTGGTCGAGGGCGGAGTCGAACGCGAACGAGTACGTGTGCGCGACGCGCAGCCTGCGGCCGGCCCTGCGTTGGGTGTCGGCCACGACGGTCGCGCGCTGATGGTGCAGCAGCGCGCGCAGGCCGGCCGAGGGCACGAGCACCCCCTTGGGCGTTCCGGTCGAGCCGGACGTGTAGATGACGTAGGCGAGGTCGTCGGGCCTGCGTTCGCGGGCGAGTTCGCCGGACGACAGTGGACGGTCGTCGCAACCGGACGCGTCCGCGACCGCCAGGGTGGGCACGGCGCCGAGGTCACGGCCGAGCGCGGGGTCGGTGATCGCCAGCGCGGGCCGCGCGTCGTCGCACAGCAGACGCAGGCGCTCGTCGGGGTGGTCGAGGTCGAGCGGCAGGAACCCCGCCCCCGCGTCGAGCACGGCCAGCAGCGCCACGACGAGGTCGGCCGACCGCGGCAGGGCGACCGCCACCACGTCGTCGGGACCCGCGCCGCGCGCCCGCAACGCACGCGCGAGTCGGTGCACCCTGCCTGCCAGCTCGGCGTAGGTGACCCGTTCGCCGCCGCAGACCAGCGCCGTCTCGCCGCCGCGGGACGTCGCCAGCGCAGCCAGGACGTCCGGCACCGCAGCCGGTTCTCCCGGGATCGCGGCCGGTGTCCAGGCCTCGAGCACCGCGGCGCGGGTCTCGCCGGGCAGCAGCGAGACGCGTCCCGCCGTGCCCTCCGCCGTCCCATCCGGATCGGCGGACAGCTGCCGGACGATCGACCGTACCGCGTCGAGCCGTGCATCCACATCGGACTGCGTGTGAGTGCGGGCGTCCACTTCGAAGCCGAGCAACAACCCACCGCCGCGACTCGGCAGCACGCTCAGCCCCATGTCCTCCGGCGGTCCGCCCGCGACGTTGCGCATCACGCCCTGCGAACCGGCGAAATCCAGGGTCAGGTCGAACGCCTTCAGGTTCACGCCGGCCCCGTGCAGGATCGCCCCCGCCCCCGGAGCCGCCAGGTCGCGCGGCAGGTTCTCCCCGCGGTAGCGCTGGTGGGCACGCAGTTCGGCCATCGCCTCGGCCACGCGCCGCGCGACGACTCCGAGGGTGTCGCCGCCTCGCACCTCCAGCCGCAACGGCAGCACGTTCACCGCCATGCTCGGCGTGCGCAGTTCCGCCCCGCTGGTGCGGCACATCAGCGGCAGCGCGAACACCACATCGGTGCGGCCTAGCGCGCGGTGCAGGAACACGGCGTAGCAGGCCAGGAGGGCGTCGCCCCACGTGACGCCCTCCCGGTCCGCACACGCGCGCAGCTCTGCCATGTCCTCGGCAGGCAGCTCCGCGCTCGCCGACACGGTGTCCGCGAGGCCCGAACCGGGAGCGGTCCACTCGGGAAGGTCCGGCAACGGCGTCATCCGGTCGACCCAGTACGCGCGGTCGGCCTCGGGCCGTTCGCTCGCCAGGTAGTCACGGTCGGCGGCGACGACATCGGCGAACGGGCTGAACGGGCATTTCGGCGGCTCCTCGCCCCGCACCAGCGCCGTGTACCGGGCGGCGGTGCGCCGGGCCAGCATCGCCGCGCTGTACCCGTCGAACACGAGGTGGTGCCCCAGCTGCGTGTACCAGACGTCCGTGGCGGACAGCGTGATGACCGTCTGGGTGTACAGCGGGCGGCCGGTCATGCCACGCGACGATTCGGCAAGCGCGGACCGCTCCGCCGCCACGAGCTCCTCCGCTGCGGCCCGCGGATCGGCCGCACCGCTGACGTCGACCACCCGCGGTGCGGGCACCGGTTCGTCGCTGATCCACTGCCGCGGCCCGTCGGTGGTGTCGGCGAGCCGCAGCCGCAGCGACTCGGCGTCGCCGACGGTGCCGGTCATCGCCTCGGCCAGCAGCGCGACGTCCACCGGGTCCTCACCGCTGAGCTGCACCACGTCACCGACGACGTAGTACGGCGAATCCGGTTCGAGGCGCTGGGCGTTCCAGATGCCCAGCTGCGCACTGGTCAACTCGAACAGCTCGGCGGCAGGTGCCGCGGATTCCGCGTGTTCCGACGGTGACAACACTCGCTCCTCACGAACGCCTTGGGCAGAACCGGCCGGTGCGGCCGGTCGGCGGCTGCGGCTACTCGGGCACGACCATCGGCGTGCCGCTCACCGGGTCGGCGACGATCACGCTCGGCAGGTCGAACACGTCCTTGATCAGTGCCGCGTCGACGACGTCGGCGGCCGTGCCCTCCGCGGCGATCCGGCCGTCCTTCATCGCGACGAGATGATCGGCGTACCGGCACGCCTGGTTGATGTCGTGCAGCACCGCGATCACCGTGCGGCCCTCGTCCCGCAGCCGCGACAGCAGCGCCAGCAGCCGATACTGGTGCGTGATGTCCAAAAAGGACGTCGGTTCGTCGAGCAGCAGGTACGGCGTGTCCTGCGCCAGCACCATCGCCACCCACACGCGCTGGCGCTGCCCGCCCGACAGTTCCGCCACCGGCCGGTCGGCGAAGTCCTCCACCTCTGCGGTGACCATGGCCTCGGCCACCGCCTGCTCGTCGGCCGTGGTCCACAACGCCAGCAGCGACTGGTGCGGATACCGGCCGCGCGCGACGAGCTGGCGCACCGTGATGCCCTCCGGCGCGAGCGGGTCCTGCGGCAGGAACGCCAGTTCGCGTGCGAGGGCCTTCGCCGGGAAGTCCGACACGGAACGCGAATCCAGCGACACCGTGCCCTCACCGGGCTTCAGCAGCCGGACGAACGCCCGCAGCAACGTCGACTTCCCGCAGCCGTTCGGCCCGACGACCGCGGTGAACGCACCGTCGGGGACGTCGAGGCTGAGCCGGGTCGACACGACCCGTTCGCCGTAGCTCAGGGTCACGTCCTGGGCGGACAGTCGAGTGGTCATCTCCGCCTCACCTCCTGGGCGAGCAGCCAGATCAGGTAACCGCCGCCGATCGCCGTCGTGACGACGCCGACGGGCAGGGACACGGGGGCGAGCAGCATCTGCGCGATGATGTCGGCCAGCTGCAGCAGCACCGCGCCGGTCAGCGCGGCGGGCAGCAGCGGAATACCGGGCGCCCTCGCGAGTCGGCGGCCGATCTGCGGTGCGGCCAGTGCCACGAACATGACGGGGCCCGCCACCGCGGTCACGGTCGCCGTGCAGCCGACGCCGACCAGCACCATCAGCAGCCGCTGCCGTTCCAGCGGCACACCGGTCGACACGGCGATCGAGTCGCCCAGCGCCGACTGCTGCAAGGCCGAAGCCCGGAGACCGATGACGACCAACAGCACCGCGATGACGGCCAGCGGCACGATCAGGTCTTCCCAGTCGATGCCGTTGAGCGAGCCCGAGTTCCAGCCGACCGCGGCCATCGCGACCTCGAGTTCCGCGCGCAGCACGAGCCAGTTGTTCAGCGCCGTGACCATGGCGTTGACGGCGATGCCGATGACGACAAGGCGCATGCCGGACAGTCCGTTCGACCGCGACAGCGAGTACACCAGCGCCGCGGTCACCAGCCCGCCGGCGACCGCCCCGAACGCGACGGTGACCGACGTGCCCGCGAACACGGTCATGACCAGCAGCGTGCCGGTGTAGGCACCGGCGTCCAGACCGATGATGTCCGGACTGCCCATCGGGTTGCGCGTCAGATTCTGGAAGATCGCGCCGGCCACACCGAGCGCGGCGCCGAACAGGATCCCGGCCACCACGCGGGGCGCGCGCCACTCGGCGATCACCACGGACGGCTCCAGCCCCGTCAGCGCACCGAACACCTCACCGGGCGTGGCCCAGCTCGTGCCGTACGACAGGCCGACGAAGCCGAGTCCGAGCATCGCCACGACACAGCCGACGACGAGTCCGATCGTGCGCCGTTCCACGAACCACGCGCGGCCGCGCACGGGAACCCGCACCGTCGAGGTGCGCCGGAGCAGCGGCGCCTCCGGTGTCTGCCGGGTGTCCTGCGGCTGGGTGTCCGGCGGCTGCGTGTGTTGCGACTGCGTGTGTTGCCGCGGCGTGTCCGGTCGTTGCATGTCGGTCACAGCGATCCCGCCCCGTATCGCCGGACCACCCAGATCAGCATCGGACCGCCGAGGAAGGCGGTGACGATGGCGACCGGCACTTCGCCGGTGTCCAGCAGCACCCGCGCGATCGTGTCCGCCACGAGCATCAACACCGGCCCCACGACCGCCGACAGGCCGACCAGCCACGGCACCGAACCCACCGTCAACCTGCGCAGCAGGTGCGGCACGATCAGGCCGACGAACAGGATCGGCCCCGCGACCGCGGTCGCCGCGCCCGCCAGCACGGTGATCAGCACCAGCGTCAGCGTGCGGACGCGCGCGACGTTGGCCCCCAGCGTGTGCGCGACCGTGTCGCCGAGCGCGACCGCGTTGAGCGACCGCGCGATCACCAGCGCGCCGACGAGGGCGACGCCGATCGCCACGAGCGGCACCGTGAGGTCCGTCTGCTCCCGTCCTGCCAGCGAGCCGACCGACCAGAACCGGTACTTGTCCAATGTGTCCGGAGACATGAGCCGGATTCCGAGCGACACGCCCATCAGTACCGCGGAGAACGCGACACCCGCGAGCAGCAGCCGCAACGTGGAATGCCTGCCGACGGCGTACACGAGGGCCGTCGCCAGCACCGAGCCCACGACACCGAGGCCGAGCTGCGAGACCGTCGAGCCCGCGAGACCGAGCGCGGCGCCCACGGTGAGCGCGAACCCGGCTCCGTGGGTGACGCCGAGGATGCCCGGTTCGGCGAGCGGGTTCCGCGACAACGTCTGGATCAGCGCGCCGCCGACGGCGAGTGCCGCACCGACGGCGACGCCGAGCAGCGTCCGCGGCAGCCGGATGTCGCGCACGACCAGGTGGTCACCGCTGAGCGGATCGAAGTCCGCCAGCGCCCGCCAGAGCTCGCCGAGCGGCACGGCACGCGAGCCGACGGCGACACTGGCGACGCAGGCGGCGAACAGGGCGACGAGCCCCACGGCGAGGACGACCGGGCGGGCCGTCCTCGCCGTGGGCGGGCTCGCGGGTGGTGCGCTCGTCACGTCCGCGGCGTCACTTCTTCAGCAGGGGTGCGAACGTCTCGTCCAGCGCCTCGAGTGTCTGCTGCGCCTGGCCGTACGTCGCCGCCTCGGTGTACTTGATCGGGAACGTCATGTCCTTCTTCACCGCGGGCAGGTTCTTCCACAGGTTCGAGTCCATGGCGTACTTGACGGGCTGGGGTGCGGACCCGTCCGCGTCCACCGTGTAGGTGATCGCGTCGGCCTCGCGCATGGCCGACGGCAGTTCCTCCAGCGACGGGTACTCGCTGACCGCGCGCGAACCCTTGCCCTTCTCCTCGACCTCGCCGTAGTACTTCGCGCCGATGTCGTTGGCGATATTCGTCCCCCAGGAACCGTCGAACTCCCGCTGGAAGTTGCCGTTCTCGGCCTCGCCGTAGCCGCCGACGTGCGCCAGTTCGAGATCGGGCAGGACGTCGGCGTACTTCTGCTTCAGCTCGTCGGCCTTGCTCTCGTACGCGTTCTTGACCTCGTCGAACTTCTCGAGTGCGCCTGCCGCATCGGCCTGCTTCTGGGAAACCTCCCGCCACGCCGACGGCACCTCGGGGCCGACGGCCACGACGGGCGCGATCGATTCGAGGCGCTCGGCGTCGATCTCACCGAAGATGGGCTTCGGCACGCCGATGACGATGAGGTCGGGGTCCTGCTCGGCGATCGCGTCGTAATTCGTCTCCGCAGCGGTCTCACCGGCGACCCGTGGCAGGTCCTTGTAGGTCTTGAGGTCCTCGTCGGACATCAGCGGTTCACCCCGTTCCCACGAGGAGATGCCGACGAGCGGGGCGTTGGCCTCGATGAGCGTGGGAACGGCGTAACCGGTGGCGACGACCCGCTTCGGATCCTGCGGAATCTCCACGGTGCCGTTGTCGGCCTCGAACTGCCGGGTGGGGCCCTCGGTTTGCTCTCCGCCGGCGGCTCCGCAACCGGAGATGCCGACGGTCAGGGCGAGAGCGGCCGTGGTGACCACTCCCTTGGCGAGACGGGATCTGAGCAGAGACATCGTTTTCGTCCTTGAACAACTCGAGTGGGGTCGGGGATTCAGTTGTCGGCCTTCGCCGGTCAGTCGTGGTCGTCGTCGTAGTCGGCGACGCCGAGCTTCCAGTAGCCGGTGATGTCGTAGTCGCGGCGGGCGAGGCCGAGTTCGTCGCGGACCCACCGGCGGAGCGGCTTGAGCGTGCCCGCCTCACCGGCCAGCCACACGTAGAGTCTGTCCTCATCGGACGGACCGGGAACGGGAAGGGACCGGATCGCGGACTCCAGCAGATCCGTCGTTCCCGGTCGCGCACCGTCGCGATGGAGCCAGTGGATCGCGACGCCGTCTGGGGCGTCGAGCGGAATCTCCTCACCGGCGTCGGCGACCTCGATCACGGCCCAGCCCTCGGCGGTCGGCGGCATCTCCTCGAGCCACCTCGCGATCGCGGGCAGCGCGGTGATGTCACCTCCGAGCAGGTACTTGTCGTAGCTGTCGGGTACGACGAGCCCCCCGGGCGGACCCGCGACGTGGACGGGCTCGCCCACCTCGACCGTGCGCGCCCACTCCGCGGCGAGGCCGCCGTCGTGCACCGCGATGTCGATGTCGAGCTCCCGCGCGTCGGGATCGAACCGGCGGACCGTGTACTCCCGCGACGTCGGCGAGGGCCTCGGCCACGACAGCATGGTGCCGTTCGACTCGGGCAGCCGCAGCGTGCCGTCGGGATCGGCGAAGACGAGCTTGACGTGCTCGTCGGGCACGTGGGCCTCGAAGCCGTCGACGCCGGGACCGCCCAGCGTGAGGCGGATCAGCCCGGAGCCCACCATCGCGGTACGGACGACCTCGACGGTACGGATCCCGATCGGATAGCCCACCTTCTCGGCACCGTCGCCCGCACGCACCTCCGCGATCCGGTCGAGATGGCGGTGGCGGTGATCGACTCGGCTCATCATGCGTTCTCCTGTGTTCCACGGGACACCCGCACCCGGTCGAACCACATGACCGGAAGCGCCACGACGATCGGTCATGCGTTCTCCTGTGTTCTGCGGGACACCCGCACCCGGTCGAACCACATGACCGGAAGCGCCGCGATGATCGGTCATGCGTTCTCCTGGGTCAGCAGGGCGATCCAGTGGCCGAGTTCGGGCCGTTCGGCCAGATCCGGGAACTCGACCGCGTCGGCTCCCGCTGCGCGCCAGCGTTCGATGAGGCTCATGATGCGGATCGAATCGAGGCCGGCGTCGAGGAGGTTCTCCTCGGCCGCGATGTCGTCGGCCTCACGGCCGAGCAGGTCGGCGACGTCGGCGCGGACGGAAGCGGCCGTGAGGCCCGCCTGCTGCGTGGGGTCTGCCATGGTCTGTCCTCTGCTGTGGCGGTGTCTGTCGTGGTGGCGTCTGCTGTGGCGGTGTCTGGCGGACTCGAGCCGGGCGCGAGCCGGTCGTCACCGCGCCCCTGCGGTCACGGGCGCGGTGAGCGCGCCGCGGGCGGTGTCGGTGTCGACGACGTCCCCGCAGCAACCCGCCACGTAGGCACACGCCTGGTCGTGGCGGTCCCTGGCGAAGTCGGCGACCGCGTCGGCGACGAGGAACGGCCGCACGTCACGCATGAACGCCTCCTGCGCGGTCGCCTGACAACCGATGTGGGCGTACACGCCGGTGATCATCAGCTGGTCGCGGCCCGCGTCGGCGAGGCGTTCGGCGAAGTCGCTGCGCTGGAACGCGCTGTAGCGCCACTTCGTCAGCACCGTGTCGCCCGCGGCCGGGGTCAGTTCGTCGACGATGTCCGCCACGTGCGGGTCGTCGTCGACGTGGGCGCGCATTCCCTGGCCCCAGAAGTCGGTCTGCAGCCCGCGTTCGCCGGGTGGCGGGGTCGCGGGTTGGGCGGTGTAGAACACCGGGACGCCCCGCTCCCGGCACGCCGCGGCGAGCGCGGCGATGTTGCCGGTCATCTCCGGGATCGGCGCACCGGCGAACGGGCGCATGAAGTACCGCTGCATGTCGTGCACGAGCAGCGCGGTCCGGTGCGCCTCGATGTGCCAGTCCACACGCGACACCGGCAGTTCACCGGCCGTGGGCAGCGCGTAGGGCTCGATCTTCGGCAGGGACAACGACATCACCCGTTCTTCGCCTGAGCCGCGAGCACTGCCCGCAGCTCCCGTTTGCTCGTCTTGCCGACGCCGGTCGTGGGGAACTCGGCCGTGAGCACGACCCGGTCCGGGACCTTGAACGCCGCGACGCCGCGTTCACGCACGAACCGCCGCAGCTCGGCCTCGGCGGGCTCGGCCCCGTCGGCCGGGACCACGTAGGCACAGGTCCGCTCGCCGAGGAACTCGTCGGCCACGCCGACGAGTGCGGCGTCGAGGACGTCGGGGTGGGCCATGAGGTGGTTCTCCACCTCCTCCGGTGCGACCTTCTCGCCGCCGCGGTTGATCTGCTCCTTGACCCGGCCGACGACCTCGACATGCCCCGACGGGTGGAGCCGCACCAGGTCGCCCGTGCGGTAGAAACCGTCGGCCGTGAAGGCCTTCGCGTTGTGCTCGGCCGCCCGGTAGTAGCCGCGGATCGTGTACGGGCCGCGGGTCAGCAGCGCGCCAGCCTGCCCCGGTGGGACCACGTCGTCGGAGCCCGCATCCGGGTCGTCGGGGTTCACCACGCGGATCTCGTCGTCGAGGGAGATCGGCCTGCCCTGGGTGGACAGTACGAGCTCGTCCGGGTCGTCGAGGCGCGTGTAGAACACGAGCCCCTCGGCCATGCCGAACACCTGCTGCAGCCGGCAACCCAGCGCCGGTTCGATGCGCTCGGCGAGTTCCCTGCCGCACTTGGCACCGCCGACGAGCAGCACCTCCAATGTGGACAGGTCGCGCGCCGTGCGGCCCGCGGCCTGCACCCACGCGGCGGCCAGCGGCGGCACGACTCCGCACATCGTCACGCCCTCGGCCTCGATGAGCGCGAACGCGGTGTCCGCGTCCGGTCGCGGCGAGAGGACCACCGCCGCCCCTGCGTGCAGCGCACCGAGGATGCCCGGCGAGCTCATCGGATAGTTGTGCGCGACGGGCAGCACCACGAGGTACACGCTGTCGGGTCGCAGCCGGCAGATCCGGGCGCTCTCGCGGACGCTGTAGAGGTAGTCGTCGTGCGTGCGCGGGATCAGTTTGGACATTCCCGTGCTGCCGCCCGACAACTGCAGGAACGCGAGGCCCTCCGGGTCCGGGTCGGGCAGCTGCCGCGGTTCGGCGGCTGCCAGGTCGGCGAACTCGTCGCTGCCGACGACGAACACGTGCCGCAGCGACGGCACCTCGTCGGCCACCGAGCGCGCCTCGGCGGCGTAGTCGTGACGTTCGTGGCTGCCGACCGTGACGATCGCGGCCGCCTCCGCGTGCGAGGCGAAGTGCACCAGCTCGGAATGCCGGTGTGCGGGCAGTGCGAACACCGGCAGGGCGCCTGCCCGCCACAGCCCGAAGACGACCGGGACGTACTCGGCGACGTTCGGCAGCTGAACGAGCACGCGCTCGCCCGCCTCGATACCCCGGTCGACGAACCCGGCGGCGAGTCGGTGGGACCGCTCGTCGAGTTCGGCGTAACTCCAGCGCACCTGTTCGCCCGTCGCCGCACTGACGCCGACGACCGCGGTGCGCTCGGAATACGCCGCGACCAGGCCGCTGAGCCAGGTGCCGAACGTCTGCCCGCGCCAGTGGCCCAGCGCCCGGTACTGCGCCGCGTCCTCGGCGGGCCAGGGCGTGTGGTCGGGGCCGGCGTCCACAGTGGAGTCGGCCGTCACGAACGGGTCCACAACGGAGCTCGTGCTCCCGGCGGGTCCGGAGTTCATTCGGCCACCCCCAGCGCGCCGAGCAGGGTGCGGAACTTCGCCCGCGTCTCGGCCAGTTCCGCATCCGGGTCGGACCCGGCGACGATGCCCGCGCCCGCGTGCACGCGCACGGCCGCGCCGGACGCCTCGGCGCAGCGGATCGTCACGACCCATTCGCCGTCGCCGTCGGCAGCCGTCCAGCCCACGAGCCCGGCGTAGTAGCCGCGGCGCGTGGGTTCGAGGTCGGCGATGACGTCGCGGGCGGTGGTCGTCGGGACGCCGCACACGGCCGGGGTCGGGTGCAGCGCCTCCGCGAGGGCCAGCGACGAGGAGGCGGGGTCGCCGGGCTCGGCGAGCGTGCCGGTGATGCGGGTCGACAGGTGCCACATCGTCGGCGTGCCGACCACCTCGGGCTCGGGCACGTCGAGGTCGGCGCAGAACGGCCGCAGCACGTCGGCGACCTGGCGGATGACGAGTTCGTGCTCCGCACGATCCTTGGCGGCGGTGCGCAGGTCGTCGATGCGCCTGCGGTTCTCCGCGTCGTCGGCGCTGCGCGGCCGGGAGCCTGCCAGGGGGTTGACGGTGACGGTGCGGCCGCGCCGGGAGATCAGCAGTTCGGGGCTGGCGCCGAAGAGGGTGCGGGCGGCGGGGTCGCCGGGGGCCGTGACGTCGACAGCGAAGGCGTGCGCGGCCGGGTCCGCGTGCACGAGGCGCGCCAGCAGCGGCGGCACGGACACCGGGGCGTCCGCGGTGACGTCGAGGGCGCGCGCGAGGACGACCTTGTCGATGTCACCGGTCTCGATGTGCAGCAGCGCCTTGCGGACGGCCTCGACGTAGTCGGCGAGATCGGACTGGGGCGTGACGATCCGGCTCGCGCGGGCCGGTGCCGACGCGGCCGAGGCGGCGGTCGTCCGCTCCGGTGCGGGCGCGCGGCGGACGAGAGCCGGTACGACCAGGCTCGCCTCATCGTCCGGCCGGAATCCGACGGCGCCGGCGACGATCGGATCGACCATCCCCGCGGCGCGGGCGTCGGCGAGTGCTCGTGCCGCGGCCTCGGCTCTGGACGCACCCGGTTCGGCGGCCACCGCGGCGTGCACCCCGTCGGCGAGCAGCGTGCCCCGCGGCGACGAGTAGTAGAACGAGCCGGGCAGGTAGGCCGTCAGCAGGTCGGCGGCGTCGTACTGGGGCCGGGGCCGCGCCAGGACCGGTGAGGACACTCAGACAACTCCCTCGTCAGACACGGCGTTCACTCCTCGTTTCCCGCCGGCTTCGTCGCCGGCGATTCCCGGGGACGAAGCCGAACCTCGATGCCCGGTCGGTGCCATCCGGTCGGCGACATCTTGGTTAGCCTTACCTAACGAATCCGAACCTACGTTAGGTAAGCCTTAGATGAAAGACGCGCCCGTGAGATCCGGTTCACACGCTCGTGACCGGTTCGGACCAGTGGAATCGTGACGGTGTGTTACGAGCAGGCCATGAGCTCGTACGATTCGACGTCGACCTCGGGCCAACCCCGCAGCGACCCCGGCGAGCCGTAGGTACCCGTACAGCCGACCGTTCCGCCCGACAGGTCGAACACCTCGGCCAACACCGGCGCCTCCCGGCAGGCCGCGACGCTGTCGACGTCACTGCAGTCGTGACTGACGACGACCACCTCGGGCACGGCGTCGCCGTCGACGTCGTCGAGCGTCACACTGCCCGCGTCGGAGAAGTACGGCCGCTGATCCGACCGCCAGCTGTCGCCCTGCCACACGTGGAGCTCACCGACCATGCCGCCGTCGTGCGGACCGCGCACGAGACACACCGGCGTCGCACTCTCCTTGCAGCGCAGCGAATCCTGGTTGAGCGGAACCCCCATCGTGCCGATCGCCACCTCGGCCACGCTCGCCGACGCGGGCCCGCCCGCGCGCAGCCTGCCCGCCGACCCGCGCTCGGCAGCCAGCAGCTCGACGGTCATACCGTTCACCGACGCCGAAGCCACCACCCGGCAGGGACCGCCGCCGCAGCCGTCGGCAGCCGTCGGCGTCGGCATCGAGAGCCCGTCGGCCGCCTCGTGCTCGTCGCCGGGGCGCAGCAGCACGGCCGCCACCAGGGACGCCACGACCACCACGGCCGCGAGCGCCACCGTCAGCAGCACCGGCCTGGGCGGCCTGCCCGAGGCAGACTCCGCCCCCTCGGCCCCCTCCGGCTGCTCCGGTTCCGACGACTCACTCCGCACGCACCGAGCCTAAAGCTCCGCACCGCCCGTGACCGCTCATCCGTGGCACATCGCGCGGACGTGGGACAACCCGGATCACGGACCGCGCACGACTACCGTGACGCCGGTGACGAACCCCCAGCTGCCGCCCGTGGTCTACCTGCCCACCGGCCCGCACGACGGCAGGCACACCCTGCAGACCGACGTCGAGCTCCGCCGCACCCCCGACGGCCGCCTCGCCCTCCTCGCCTACACCGCCGTCGACCGCCTCGTGGAGTGCTGCGGCGAGCATCAGCCGTGGATGCTCGTGCAGACCTCCGACCTGCAGACCCTGCACGAGTCCCAGCCCTACGACGTGATCCTCGTCGACGCCGAGATTCCCGAGGAGCTGCGCCACTCGGCCTGACGACGCCGATCACCCGGCCGTGACTCGGGTCTCACCGATGGTCGTCCGCCGGTCCGTAGACTCCGACCGAGAACGGCTTGACATGGAGGTAGGCGTGCCGGAGCGAGGCAACAAGGTCGTGGCAGGCGCGGTGACGAAGGTGCTCATCGCGAACCGTGGCGAGATCGCCGTGCGCGTGATCCGGGCGGCGAAGGACGCAGGCATCGCCAGCGTGGCCGTCTACGCCGACCCGGACCGGGACGCGCCCCACGTCCGACTTGCCGACGAGGCGTTCGCCCTGGGCGGGGACACGGCGGCGGACAGCTACCTGGTGTTCGACAAGCTGCTCGACGTGGCGAAGCGCTCCGGCGCGGACTCGGTGCACCCCGGCTACGGATTCCTGTCCGAGAACGCGGACTTCGCGCAGGCGGTCATCGACGCGGGCCTGACCTGGATCGGCCCGTCGCCGCAGGCGATCCGCGACCTCGGCGACAAGGTCACCGCGCGGCACATCGCACTGAAGGCCGGCGCTCCCCTCGTGCCCGGCACCAAGGACCCCGCGGCCAACGCGGACGAGATCGTGGCCTTCGCCGAGGAGCACGGGCTGCCCGTCGCCATCAAGGCCGCGTTCGGCGGCGGCGGTCGTGGCCTGAAGGTCGCCCGCACGATCGACGAGATCCCCGATCTGTTCGAATCCGCCACCCGCGAGGCGGTCGCCGCGTTCGGCCGCGGCGAATGCTTCGTCGAGCGTTACCTCGACAAGCCCCGGCACGTCGAGGCGCAGGTGCTGGCGGACCAGCACGGAAACGTCATCGTCGTCGGCACCCGCGACTGCTCCCTGCAGCGCCGCCACCAGAAGCTCGTCGAGGAGGCGCCCGCGCCGTTCCTGACCGACGAGCAGCGCGCGACCATCCACGCCTCCGCCAAGGCCATCTGCGCCGAGGCCGGCTACCACGGCGCGGGAACCGTCGAATACCTCGTGGGCATCGACGGCACCATCTCGTTCCTCGAGGTGAACACCCGGCTCCAGGTCGAGCACCCGGTGTCGGAGGAGACCACGGGCCTCGACCTGGTACGCGAACAGTTCCGCATCGCCGAGGGTCACGAACTCCAGCTCACCGAGGACCCGACACCGCGCGGCCACTCCATCGAGTTCCGCATCAACGGCGAGGACGCGGGCCGCGGCTTCCTGCCCGCCCCCGGCACGGTGACGCGGCTCGACTTCCCCTCCGGCCCCGGCGTGCGCGTCGACGCCGGCATGGAGACCGGCACCGTCATCGGCGGCCAGTTCGACTCGATGCTGGCGAAGGTCATCGTCACCGGTGCCGACCGCGACCAGGCCATCGAACGCTCCCGCCGCGCGCTCGACGAGATGGTCGCCGAGGGCATCGCCACCGTGCTGCCGTTCCACCGCACGATCCTGCGGGACCCGGCGTTCATCGGCGACGGCAAGACCTTCTCGGTGCACACCCGCTGGATCGAGACCGAGTTCGAGAACACCATCGAGCCCTACGTCGCGCCGGTCGACGCCGCCGACTCCGACGAGGAGCCGCGGCAGAACGTGGTCGTCGAGGTCGGCGGCCGCCGGCTCGAGGTGTCGCTGCCCGGCAACCTCGCCGCAGCGGGCGGTGGCGGCGGCGCCGCGAAGAAGTCGAAGCCGCGCAAGCGCGCGGGCGGCGGCACGGCCGCGGTCAGCGGCGACGCCGTGACCGCCCCGATGCAGGGCACGGTCATCAAGGTCGCGGTCGAGGACGGTCAGCACGTCGAGGCCGGCGAACTCATCGTGGTGCTCGAGGCCATGAAGATGGAGAACCCGGTGACCGCGCACAAGTCCGGCACCGTGACCGGCCTGTCCGCTGAAACCGGCACCACCGTCAACCAGGGCACCGTCCTCCTCGAACTCAAGGACTGACACGTTTCGAGGCGCGTGTCCTGCACCCAGACACGCGTGTCCTGCGTTCAGGCGCGCGTGTCCTGCGTTCGCCCGTCGCCCGGTCGCCGCGCCTCACGACCGGGCCGACGCGCGCCTGCTCCTTCGCGCGTGTCCTGAAACTCCGGCACCCGACCACCACACGGCACCGACGCGCCGGGTAAGCGACTGGCCTGTGGCCCACCCGCTGCGTTCGGGAGCGAACACTCGGCAACGGTTTCGCAGGCACCGTGGCCCCGCCGAGGCCGACACGCCTACGATCGAGGTGTGGCCGCTGATCGATCCGAGTTGCGGCTCAGCGATGCTGAGCGGCAGGAAGCCCTCGATGCGCTGTCGGAGCACGTGCGCACCGGGCGGCTCGAGCTGACCGAGTTCGACGAGCGATCGGTGCAGGTCAGCGGGGCGAAGTTCCGTAAGGATCTGAAACCGTTGTTCGCCGACCTTCCCGAACCCCGGCCGAGCGTCCTCGAACACCGCCCGCGGCAGGAGAGCGGGATGTCCCGGGTGAACCCGCCTGCGGCGGCGCCCGTGCAACCGTGGCGGCAGCGGCTGGCCTCGGCGGCCGTCCCCGTGGCAGCGGTGCTGGCGATCGCGCTGTTCTTCGTCACCCGCGCCGGGTTCTTCGTGTTCCTGATCCCCGCTGCGGCGGCCCTGCTGGCCGGATTGATCGTCAACCGCCGCTGACTCCCCCGCCACGTCGCCCCTGTCACGTCGCCCCTGTCCCGTTCCCGGGCGGTCGTCATTACGTCCACAGTGGATGTCGCATGTGGACCGGTGATCACAACGACGCGGCGCCTTCCCATTCCCGCGCCAGCACGGCGTAGACGACCTCGTCGGTCCATTCGCCCTTGACGTACTCGTTCTCCCGCAGGTGAGCTTCCCTGCGCATGCCGAGTTTCTCCAGCACGCGCGCGGACGCCGCGTTGCGGCCGTCGAGCCGTCCGCACACGCGATGCACGCCGAGCTCGGTGAACGCGAGATCGATCAGCGGCCGGGTGGCCTCGGTGGCGAAGCCTCTGCCCGCGTGCTCGGGGTGCAGCACGTAGCCGACCTCGGCCTGCCGGTGCTCGCCGTGCTGCCACTCCAGGTTGACGTCGCCGATCACCTCGCCCGCCTCGCCGCCAGGGCCCCGCAGGGCGACGGCCAGCAGCAGCGTGTCACCGGGTTCGGCCAACGTCGAGTGCTGCTCGATCCGCGTGGACAGCTTCGCCGCCGTCTCGCCCCTCGACAGCGGGCTGCTGTAGAGATACCGGTTCACGTCCTCCCGCGAACGGATCGCATGGAGCGAGTCGAGGTCTCCCTGCTCGAACGTCCGCAGCACCAGTCGCGGCGTGCGCAGCACCCGCGTGCGGTCGATGATCACCCGCCCGAGCCTAGCGACGGACCGGACCAGGCTCCACGGCCTTTCCGCCGCCCTCACGGGCACACTCCGACAGCATCTCGCGGCGGCGCAGTCGCGTCCCGACGCGGCGTTGAAGGGGAGGCTGGCGGCAGGGCGGCGGCGCAGAACACGCGGGTCCGAGTGCAGAACACGCGGGCCTGAATGCAGGACACGCGCGGCGTGCTCGCCGCTCCGGGAATCGCCCCGGCGCGGCGAGCATGCCGCGAGATTCGACGCCGGTCAGCCGACGGTTTCGACGCCGGTCAGCCGCAGGCCCGGCGGCGGTCAGCTGACCGGCTCGGTGAGCCGCGAGATGCGGCGGTCAGCTGACCGGCTCGGTGAGCCGGTCCCTCGCCTCCGGTGCGGCGACTCGCCTGGCGTCGGCGGCCTCGTCGTCGGGCTGGGCCTGCGAATCGCGCTCGGCCTCCACGCGGGCGCGGTAGACCTCGACCTCGCGCTGCCGCTGCTCCGGCGTCCAGCCGAGCACATCACCCACGAGATCGGCGACCTGCTCGGCGCAGTCGACCCCGCGGTGCGGGTACTCGATGGAGATCCGCGTCCGCCGGGCCAGCACGTCCTCGAGGTGCAGCGCACCCTCGTCGGTGGCGGCGTAGACGGCCTCGACGCGCAGGTAGTCCGGCGCGGCCTCGATCGGCTTGAGCAGGTCGGGCCTGCCGTCGGCCACGGCGAGTACGTCGCCGATGAGCGAGCCGTACCGGTCGAGCAGATGCCGTACGCGGTACGGGTGCAGCCCGTGGTCGGACGCCAGGTGATCGGCCTGGTTGACGAGCGCGTGATAGCCGTCGGCGCCGACGAGCGGCACCTTGTCGGTGATCGACTCCTGCACGCGCTCGGGCACGTCGACGGCCGCGGCGTCCACCGCGTCGGCCGCCATCACGCGGTAGGTCGTGTACTTGCCGCCCGCGATCGCCACCAGTCCGGGAGCCACGCGCGCGACGGCGTGCTCGCGCGAGAGCTTCGACGTCTCCTCGCTCTCGCCGGCCAGCAGGGGCCGCAGCCCGGCGTACACGCCTTCGATGTCGTCGTGCGTCAGCGGTGTCGCCAACACCTTGTTGACGTGCTCGAGAAGGTAGTCGATGTCGCTGCGCGTCGCCGACGGATGCGCCAGGTCGAGGTTCCAGTCGGTGTCGGTGGTGCCGACGATCCAGTGGTTACGCCACGGGATCACGAACAGCACCGACTTCTCCGTCCGCAGGATCATGCCGCTCTCGGCGACGATGCGGTCCCGCGGAACGACGATGTGCACGCCCTTGCTGGACCGCACCCGGAACCGCCCGCGGCTGCCGGAGAGGCGCTGCAGCTCGTCGGTCCACACGCCGGTCGCGTTGATCACCGCGTGCGCCTGGACGTCGGTCTCCTGTCCACTCTCGACGTCGCGCACGCGCACCCCGGACACCCGGTCCGCCTCGCGGAGGAAGTCGACGACCTGCGTGGAGTTGCGCACCACGGCGCCGTAGTGCGCGGCCGTGCGGGCGACGGTCATCGTGTGGCGCGCGTCGTCGGCCTGCGCGTCGTAGTAACGGATGCCGCCGATCAGCGCATCGCGCTTCAGGGCGGGCACCATGCGCAGTGCGCCCGCACGTGTGAGGTGCTTCTGCCCCGGAACGGAGCGCGCGCCGCCCATCGTGTCGTACAGGAGCAGGCCTGCGGCGGTGTAGGGACGTTCCCATCCGCGGTGCGTCAGCGGGTACAGGAAGCTCACCGGCTTGACCAGGTGCGGCGCGAGGCGGGTGAGCATCAGTTCGCGCTCGCGCAGCGCCTCCCGGACGAGACCGAACTCCAGCTGTTCGAGGTAGCGCAGCCCACCGTGGAACAGCTTGCTCGACCGGCTCGACGTGCCCGAGGCCAGGTCGCGCGCCTCGATGAGCGCCACGCGCAGGCCGCGCGTCGCCGCGTCGAGAGCCGTGCCCGCGCCCACGATGCCGCCGCCGATCACGACGAGGTCAAAGGTTTCCTTCCCGAGCCGCTGCCACGACTCGGCGCGCGTCTCAGGGCCCAGCTGTGCCGATGCCGCGGCCCTCGCCGACATCCTCGCCTCGCGTCCACGCTGCGCTGTCACGTAACTCCTCCTCGCCGACGTCGCGCCCGATCACCGGGACGCTTCCAGCATGGCACGTTCGCCGTCGCTCGCACGTCGCCCGCGCCGGTTGTGGGCCGAACGTCGCTTTGAGCGATCACTCACAGGCGAGTAGCGTTCTGATCCAACGTGGAACGGCAGCGGCGTCGCCCGTCGACGGGCTCGCCCTGCACGGACATGTCAGGTGTGGCCGCGGCGGAGCGTCGACGGCTGCGACGTCCAAGGTGGAGGGCTGAGAGCCTATGAACGCCGGAGCTATTTTCGTCTGGGAGATGCTGGGCACCGCGGTGCTCGTCCTCCTGGGTACCGCCGTCGTAGCAAACAACATGCTGCGCAAGACCCTCGGGAACGGGGCGGG
The DNA here is from genome assembly GCF_024648885.1 of Prauserella salsuginis. Taxonomy (GTDB): domain Bacteria; phylum Actinomycetota; class Actinomycetes; order Mycobacteriales; family Pseudonocardiaceae; genus Prauserella; species Prauserella salsuginis. The sequence continues at coordinate 213,224 of NZ_JANBBF010000015.1, forward strand.
GTTCCTCTTCGTCACGGTCGGCTGGGCGTTCGCGGTCTTCGCGGGCGCGAGCATCGCCGACCCGTCGGGCGGCCACATCAACCCGGCGGTGACGTTCGGGCTCGCCGTCGCAGGAGAGCTGGCGTGGGCGGACGTGCCGATCTACTGGGCCGGTCAGCTCGTCGGTGGTGTGATCGGTGCGACGCTGACGTGGCTGACCTACAAGCTGCAGTTCGACGACCACCCGGAACCGGAGAACACACTCGGCATCTTCTCCACCATCCCGACGATCCCGAACAAGCTGTGGAACACGGTCACCGAGATCATCGGTACGTTCATCCTGCTGGCGTGGATCCTGCTCACCCCGGCGGCGACCGTGAACGCCGAGGGCGAGCCCGTGTTCGGCAACGCCGCGCTCGGCTATGCGGGCGTGGCGTTCGTGGTGTTGGTGATCGGTACCTCGCTCGGTGGCCCGACGGGCTACGCGATCAACCCGGCACGCGACCTCGGACCTCGTATCGCGTACGCGCTGCTGCCGATCCGCGGCAAGGGCAACCCGCAGTGGGGGTATTCCTGGGTTCCCATCGCCGGCCCGCTCATCGGTGCCGGCCTTGCCGGCCTCCTCTACCTCGCAGTCAGCGGCCTGAGCTGAGTTTGGAGCAAATGTGTCTCGTTTTGTCGCCGCCATCGACCAGGGCACGACGTCGACCCGCACGATGATCTTCGACCACGCCGGCAACGTCGTGGCCGTCGATCAGCGGGAGCACGAGCAGATCTTCCCGCAGGCGGGCTGGGTCGAACACGACCCGGAACAGATCTGGGCCAACACCCGTGCAACGGCCGCGGGCGCGCTGGCCAACGCCGACATCACGGCCGCCGACGTGGTCAGCGTCGGCATCACCAATCAGCGCGAGACGACCGTCGTGTGGGACCGCCACACCGGCAAGCCGGTCTACAACGCGATCGTCTGGCAGGACACCCGCACCGACCGGATCATCACCGAGCTCGGCGAGCTCGGCGGAGGCCAGGAGCGGTACCGCGAGAAGACCGGCCTGCCGCTCGCGACGTACTTCTCCGGCCCGAAGATCAAGTGGATCCTCGACAACGTCGAAGGCGTGCGGGCTCGTGCCGAGGCGGGTGACCTGCTGTTCGGCAACATGGACACGTGGGTGCTGTGGAACATCACCGGCGGCGTGGACGGCGGTATCCACGTCACCGACCCCACCAACGCCTCGCGCACCATGCTGATGGACCTGTCCACCCTGTCCTGGGACGAGGGCATCGCCGCCGACATGGGCATCCCGCTGTCGATGCTCCCGGAGATCCGCTCCTCGTCCGAGGTGTACGGCACGGTGCGGGAACGGGGCGCGCTCGGCGGCGTCCCGATCGCCGGCATCCTCGGCGACCAGCAGGCGGCGACGTTCGGCCAGGCCTGCCTCTCGCCCGGCGAGGCCAAGAACACCTACGGCACCGGCAACTTCGTGCTGCTCAACACGGGTAACGACAAGGTGCTGTCCGAGAACGGCCTGCTCACGACGGTCTGCTACAAGATCGGTGAGAAGGCCACCGTGTACGCGCTGGAAGGCTCCATCGCCGTCACCGGGTCCCTGGTGCAGTGGCTCCGCGACAACCTCGGCATGATCGGTTCGGCCGCCGAGATCGAGGGCTACGCGCGCACCGTCGACGACAACGGCGGCGCCTACTTCGTGCCCGCGTTCTCGGGGCTGTTCGCACCGTACTGGCGCTCGGACGCCCGCGGCGCGATCGTCGGCCTCACCCGCTACGTCAACAAGGGACACCTCGCACGGGCGGTGCTCGAGGCGACGGCGTTCCAGACGCGCGAGGTCATCGACGCCATGAACGCCGACTCCGGCGTGCCGCTGCGCACGCTCAAGGTCGACGGCGGCATGGTGGTCAACGACCTGCTGATGCAGTTCCAGGCCGACATCCTCGGCGTCTCGGTGATCCGGCCGAAGGTCAACGAGACGACCGCCCTCGGCGCGGCCTACGCGGCCGGCCTGGCCGTCGGGTTCTGGCAGTCCGAAGAGGACATCCGCTCGAACTGGGCCAAGGACACGGAATGGCAGCCGGCCATGGACGAGGCGCGCCGCGAAAGCGAGTACCGCAACTGGAAGAAGGCGGTCACCAAGACGTTCGACTGGGTGGAGTGAGCAGCACCGGCCCGGTCGTCGTGTGAGCAGCACCGGCCCGGCGGCGTCAGCTTTCGATCACCCGGAAGTAGGCGCCGCCCGGGTCGGCCACCGCTGCGAGCCTGCCCCGCGGTGAGTCGACCGGCCCGCCGTGCACGGTGCCGCCGAGATCGACCAGCCGCGTCACGACCGCGTCCACCTCGGTGACCGCGAAATACGTCGTCCAATGTGGCGGAATGTCGGCCACCGCGATATCCGGCAACGTGCCGATGCCGCCGACCTCGGCCGCCTCGGCGCCGTCACCGGCGTCGACGCGGAGCGTGGCGTACTCGAAGTCGCCGTGAGAGGGCTCGTCGAAGCCGTAACCGAAAACCTCGGCGTAGAACCGCTTCGCCGCCGGATAGTCGCGGACGACGCACTCGTTCCAGGTGAGCGCACCGGGCACGTTGGCGATCTGCACGCCCGTGGTGCGACCCGCCTGCCAGATGCCGAACACCGCACCCGCAGGGTCGACGGCGACCGCCGTGCGCGCCGCCTCGCCGACGTCCCCCGGCGGCAGGATGAGCTTCCCGCCCGCCGCGGTGATCCGCTCCGCAGCCGCATCCGCATCGTCGACCGCGAGGTAGGTACTCCACGCCGACGGTGCCTGCACTCCCGGCGGTTTCGGCCCGATCGCCGCCGTGGCGCGGCCGTCGACCATCGCGATCGAGTAGTGCCCGTAGTCCTCGCCGGTGTCGACGAACTCCCAGCCCAGCAGGTCGCCGTAGAACCGCGTGGCCTCGTCGACGTCGTCGGCCATCATGTCGACCCAGCAAGGCGCGCCCTCGGGCCAGGCGGTGTCGCGGAAGGTCACGGCCGCCCCTTTCGTCTCCTGGCGTCCAGTGTGACACGGCGCACCCGCCGGGCAAGCGTCGTCGATCCGCATCAGTCCAGGTCGTCGTGCTGCATCAGCTGCCGGCCCGCCTCGGTGATCGACCCGGACAGCGAAGGGTAGACCGAGAAGGTCAGCGCCAGGTTCTCCACCGTGAGCTGGTTCTGCACGGCCAGCGCGATCGGCAGGATCAGCTCGCTCGCCGTCGGCGCCACGACCACACCGCCGACGACCACGCCCGTGGCCGGGCGGCAGAACAGCTTCACGAAACCGTGCCGAACACCTTCCATCTTGGCGCGCGGGTTGGTCGACAGCGGCAGCATGATCGTCCGGGCGGGCACCTCGCCGGAGTCGATCGCCTGCTGGCCGATGCCGACCGTGGCGATCTCCGGGTGGGTGAAGACGTTCGCGGCGACGGTGCGCAGGCGGATCGGGGCGACGCCCTCTCCGAGGGCGTGCCACATCGCGATGCGCCCCTGCATGCTCGCCACCGACGCCAACGGCAGCAGCCCGGTGCAGTCACCCGCGGCGTACACGCCGGGCGCGCTGGTGCGGGACACCCGGTCGACGGGGATCGACCCGTTCTGCGCCGTCTCGATACCGACGCGGTCGAGGCCGATGTCAGCGGTGTTCGGCACCGAACCGACCGTCATCAGCGCATGGCTGGCCTCGATGGTGCGCCCATCGGCCAGCTGGATCGTCACGCCCTTCTCGGTGCGCTCCACCCGGTCGGCGCGCGCGTGCTTGACCACGGACGTACCGCGCCGGGAGAAGCCCTCCTCCAGCACCGCCGCGGCGTCGGCGTCCTCGTGCGGCAGCACGCGGTCACGGCTGGACACGACCGTCACCTTGACGCCCATCTCGGTGTAGGCCGAGGCGAACTCGGCACCCGTCACACCGGACCCGACGACGGCGAGGTGCTCCGGCAGCTCGGGCAGGTCGTACAGCTGGCGCCAGTCGAGGATGCGCTCCCCGTCGGGAACGGCGCCCGGCAGCACTCGCGGGGTGGCGCCGGTGGCGATCAGCACGACGTCGGCGTCCAGCACCTCGTCGCCGTCCTTGCCCTCGACGGCGATCTTGTGCGTGGCCAGGCCCGGCTCGTCGTCGCAGAACCGCGCGGCGCCGGTGATCACCCGCACACCCTCGCGCTGCACGCGGGCACGGATGTCGGCCGACTGCGCGAGCGCGAGCCCGCGGACCCGGCCGTGGACGGTGGACAGGTCCACGCGGGTGTCCTCGAGGTCGACGTTGACGCCCAGCTCACGGAACCCGTGCAGACTCGCCCTGGCACCCGACGAGGCGATGAACGTCTTCGACGGCACGCAGTCGTACAGCACACAGGCGCCACCGAGACCGTCACGCTCGACGACGGTCACGTCCGCGCCGTGCTGGGCCGCCACGAGAGCGGCCTCGTACCCGGCAGGTCCGCCGCCCATGATCACGATCTTGGTCACGTCTGGTGCCTCCTCACACGCCGTCCGGTCCCACTTTAGGCGTGGCCGGGTTTCGACTTCCCGAGAGGCCGTTACGCTGTCGCCGTGCCTCTCTATGCCGCGTACGGGTCCAACATGGAACCCTCCCAGATGGCCGAGCGAGCGCCGCACTCGCCGATGGCGGGAACGGGCTGGCTGGAAGGCTGGCGGTTGACGTTCGGCGGCGAAGACCTGTTGTGGGAAGGTGCGCTCTCCACGATCGTGGAGGACCCCGACTCCAGGGTGTTCGTCGTGCTCTACGACGTCACATCGCTCGACGAGGGTCAGCTAGACCGCTGGGAGGGCAACGAGCTCGGTCTGCACAACAAGATCCGCCTGCGGGTTCAGACCATGGACGGATCGGTGCTGGCGTGGCTGTACGTGCTGGACGCCTACGAGGGCGGCCTGCCGTCGGCGCGCTATCTCGGCGTGCTGGCCGACGCCGCCGAGGCCGCCGGCGCCCCCGCCGACTACGTGGCCGACCTGCGCACCCGCCCTTGCAAGGGCATCGGCCCGTAACCCCACCGCCGAGCCCCACGAATCGCGTGTCCTGCGTTCAGCACCGCGTGTCCTGCGTTCAGCACCGCGTGTCCTGCGTTCAGCACCGCGTGTCCTGCGTTCCGACATCGAAACCACGTTTCCGGAACACCTGGGTGAGCTGAGCCAGGACCCGCGACGGCTCCGCGAGGTCGACGGCACGTGCCCGCACCACCATCCATCCGCGACGTCGAAGGTCCTCGTCGCGCGCAGCGTCGAGCTCGCGTTTCCCTTCGTGCGCTTCGTGGCCGTCGTATTCGAGGGCGACCAGGAGTTCCGGCCACGCGAAGTCGAGCCGATACACCTCACGGCCTGCGAGATCGGTGACCGAGTACTGCTGATGCGGCACCGGAAAGCCGCCGTCGACCACGGTGAGCAGCATCGAACTCTCGGCGGGTGATTCGGCGAGACCGGTCGTCAACTGGAGCAGCCGCCGCGCCTGCCGTCGGCCACGCGCATCCGGGCTCACATGGATACGGGTATCGATGTCCGCGTAGAACTCCGCTCGCGCGGCCTCTGGGGTCCGGCGCATAGCCTGGTCAGCGCAGGCCAACGCGGCGCGTGGGCGACTGCGCCGCAGCACCTCGGCAACCGCCGCGTCCAGTGCAAGCGCTCGCAGCCCATCGATGTCGACGACGTCCGCCGGCTCGACATTGCCGCGGTGCAGCAGCAGCCCGGGACGACTGCGTGCTTTGCAGTGGTGCGGCACCACCAGATGCACCGGTGAAGCCTCTGCTGCGTCACACCCTTGAATCCGCAGGGCGCTCTCCCCCGTGAGCACGGCGTCCTGCCCGATCGCGAGTTGGAAGGCGGCGGCCCTCGTCGCGAAGCCGGTAGCCCGGTCGGCCTCCACGAGAACCGAACGAGATGCTCTGACGAGCGTTCCCTCATCAACGGCGACGCGCAGGGTTGAGCGCCCCAGCGCAGCCACCAGTTCGGCGCGGAGGTACGCGCCGTGCACACTGTTCGGCAATTCGGTCATGCCGTCAGCGTGGTGTATCGATCATGCCGAAAACGGCTTCATCCCCAATTTGTGGATAACTCGCCCTGTTGTGGATAACTCAGATCCACATGCGCGTGCACGAATGCAGAACCGGCGGTTCTGAGTGCAGAACACGCGGTGCTGGGTGCAGGACACGCGGTGCTGGGTGCAGAACACGCGGTGCTGGGTGCAGAACACGCGGTGCTGGACGCAGGACACGCGGTGCTGGGTGCAGGACACGCGGGTCCGGGGTCAGGACTTGAAAGCCGCCAGGGCGGTGTTGACCAGGACTCGCGTACCGGTGAGCAGGGCACGTTCGTCGGCTTCGAAGGTCGGCTGGTGCAGGTCCCGTTTCGGCCCTTCGCCCGGCCACACGCCCAGCCGCGCGAACGCACCCGGCACGTGCTGCAGGTACCAGCCGAAATCCTCACCGCCGGACGACTGTTCCGTCCCAACCAGCGCATCCGCACCGAGCGCGGCCTCGACGCCGCCACGCAGCAGCTCCGTGCTGTCCTGCCCGCTCACGACGGGCGGCACCCCGCGCTGGTAGTTCAGCTCGTAGCCGACGCCCAGCGGCGCCAGGAGCGACTCCACCGACGATTCGACGAGCGATTCGAGCTGTTTCCAGGTGTCCTCGTCGGCGGTGCGCAACGTGCCGCGCAGCAGGCCGTCCTGGGGCACGGCGTTCGGGGCCTCACCCGCGTGCACCGAGCCCCACACCAGCACCGTGCCGGACCGCGGGTCGACGCGCCGCGACAGCACCGACGGCAGCGACGTGATCACCGTGCCCAGCGCGTGGACGAGATCGGCCGTCAGGTGCGGACGGGACGTGTGCCCACCCGGCGAGGTGAGCCGCAGCTCGACGAGGTCGGCCGCGGACGTCAGCGCCCCGATACGGGTCCCGACCTTGCCGACCTCCACGCGCGGGTCGCAGTGCAGGCCGAAGATCCGGTCGACGCCGTCGAGGTGGCCCGCACGGATGACGTCGAGGGCACCACCGGGCATGACCTCCTCGGCGGGCTGGAAGATCAGCCGCACCCGCCCGGGCAGTCGGTCGGCGACACGCGCCAGCGCCAGGCCCGCGGCCAGCACGATCGTGGTGTGGAGGTCGTGGCCGCACGCGTGGGCTGCGCCGTCGACCGTGGACGCGAACGGCAGTCCGCTCGCCTCGGTCAGGGGCAGCGCGTCGAGGTCGGCCCGCAGCGCCACGCACGTCGGCCCGTCGCCGATGTCGCAGGTCAGGCCTGTCCCGGACGACATGACCCGCGGCGTCAGGCCCGCCGACTCCAGCAGGCTCGCAACCAGCTCCGTCGTACCGTATTCGCGCCGCGCCAGCTCCGGGTTGGTGTGAATATGCCTGCGCCAGGCCAGCACGTCGCCCGCGTGGCCGGCCAGCCAGTCGTCCAGCCACTCCGGCCCTCTGCCCGCACCGAGGTCGGCCACCGGCGCCATGCTCACACCGGAATCGGTGAGCACCGCGTCCGACGAGCCGTCCGGGTCACCCGGCACCTCGGGTCGCGAGTCGAGAACGGTCACCGCACACCTCCGCGCACGCCCACCGACGCCGAACCCTGTCCACGGCGCGCGGACGTCACCTCATGAATCCTGTTTCCAGTGTTGCACCGAACAGGTGAGCACGAGACCCGGATGTCGTAGCGGGGAGACCGACGGTAGGCAGATTGCGGCGAGCGGCGATGCGAATTTCGTCCGCTACCGGCCACCGCACGACGGGTGACCACTGGTCGTCGCCGAATGCACATCGACCTGCGCAGACGCACCGCCCGGCGATGCCTCACCCGACCCTGTGACGAGCCCTGCGAGCTGTCGTCGCGACGTGAACCGGCACGCGGACGTCACGGACCCCGCCCCGCTCGCAGCACTCCGGCACGCAAGCACCGCGGGCGCTCAGCACCCCGGCACGCAGTACCTCCAGCGCTCAGTACCTCGGCCTGCTCAGTAACTCGGCCTGCTCAGGATCGCAGGCGCTCAGTCGTCCTTCTTGGCACGCTTACGCCGGATGATGCGCCCCCACACGATGATGCCCAGCAGCGCGGCGGCCGCAAGACCGACGACGAGCTTGTTCTTCGCGTTCTCCTGGTCGGCCTCGGTCTGCGGATCGAGTTCCGGCCCGGAGTCCCCTCCCTGCGCGATCGCTGCGACGTCCGCCGTGCGGAGGCCGGCCGGCGGGGACCCCACCACGTCGACACCCGACACCACGTCAGCACCTGCCACCTCGGCAGCCACCTCGGCAGCCCGCACATCGGCCACCGCGTCGTCGGCCACCGCGTCGTCGGCCACCGCGTCGTCGGCGGACGGGGAACCGCCGGTGGGCGCCTCCGTCACGGCAGCCGTCCCCGAAGCGGAAACGGCCCCGGCGTGCGCACCGGAAGCGGCAGCCGCACCGGGAACGGCACCGGCCGCGGCGGGCGCGGCGGCGGCCGCCACACCGAACCACACGCCACCGGACACGACGGCAAGCACCGCAAGGACCACGACGCCGGGGACCGTCCGGCCGGCACGCGACGACGACGCGGCGGACCTCACGGGAGCGGACACATGACAGGCACACATCACCGTCAGTCTGCCGCCGAATCCGCGGGGTGGTCAGCCCCCACTCGGTGTGTCGCCGAAGCCGTACCCGAACGCGGCAAGGATCCGTTCCGCGGCGAGTGTCGCGGTCAGGGTGCCGTCGCGGACACCGCGTTCGACCTCGCCCGCGACCTCCTGCACGCCGGAGTCCTCGGCGAGACGGTCGAGCAGCTGGTCGCGCACCATCGCCCACGTCCAGTCGATGCGCTGGCGGGTGCGCTTGGCCTCCAGTTCACCGGTGGCTTCGAGCGCGGCGCGGTGCTCGCCGATCTTGCCCCACACCTCGTCGAGTCCCTCACCGGTGAGGCCGCTGCAGGTCAGCACCGGCGGAGTCCAGGTCGCGTCGGCGCCGTAGAGCATGCGCAGCGCACCGGACAGTTCGCGGGCGGCGCGGCGGGCGTCGTGGGCGTGTTCGCCGTCGGCCTTGTTGACCGCGATGACGTCGGCGAGTTCGAGCACGCCCTTCTTGATGCCCTGCAGCTGGTCCCCGGTGCGGGCGAGGGTGAGCAGCAGGAAGCAGTCGACCATGCCCGCGACGGTGACCTCGGACTGGCCGACGCCGACTGTCTCGACGAGCACGACGTCGAAGCCCGCCGCCTCCATCAGCGCGATCGTCTCGCGGGTGGCGCGGGCGACGCCGCCGAGCGTGCCGGACGTCGGCGAAGGGCGGATGAACGCCGACGGGTCGACGGCCAGCCGTGCCATGCGGGTCTTGTCACCGAGGATCGACCCGCCGGTCCGGGTGGACGACGGGTCCACCGCGAGCACGCCGATGCGATGTCCCGCCTCGGTCAGCTGCGTGCCGAGCTGGTCGATGAAGGTCGACTTGCCGGCGCCGGGGACGCCGGTGATGCCGATCCGCCGGGCACCGCCTGCGTGCGGCAGCAGCTCGACGAGCAGTTCCTGTGCCTGCTGCCGGTGTTCGGGTTTCGACGATTCGACGAGCGTGATCGCCCGCGACAGCATGCCGCGGTCGCCGGCGCGCACGCCTTTCGCGTACGCGGCGACGTCGACGGCGTTGCGGCGCGGCACTATCCGTCCTGCTCCAGCTGGTCGAGCAGGTCGAGCGCGGCGTCGGCGATGACGGTGCCGGGACCGAAGATCGCGGCGGCGCCCGCGGCGCGGAGTTCGTCGTAGTCCTGCGGCGGGATGACCCCGCCGCACACGACGAGGATGTCCTCCCTGTCGAGCGCGGCCAGCTCGGACCGCAGTGCGGGCACGAGCGAGAGGTGGCCCGCCGCGAGCGACGAGACGCCGACGACGTGCACGTCCGCCTCGACCGCCTGGGCCGCCACTTCGGCGGGCGTGGAGAACAGCGGGCCGACGTCGACGTCGAACCCGACGTCCGCGAACGCCGAGGCGATCACCTTCTGTCCGCGGTCGTGGCCGTCCTGGCCCATCTTGGCCACGAGGATGCGCGGGCGGCGCCCCTCCTGCTCGGCGAAGGCGTCGACCCGCTCCCGTGCGGTGTCGATGCCGCCGTCGCCCTGGGTCTTGCCGACCTCGTCGCGGTACACACCCGAGATCGTACGAATCTGCCCGGCGTGACGTCCCCACGCCTTCTCGAGTGCCTCGGAGATCTCGCCGACGGTGGCCTTGGCGCGGGCCGCGTCGACGGCGAGTTCGAGCAGGTTCCCCGTCCCCTCCGCCGCCGCGGTGAGCCTGCGCAGCGTCTCCTCGACAGCGCCGGAGTCGCGTTCGGCCCGCAGCCGCTCCAACTTCTCCAGCTGCTGCGCGCGGACCTCGGCGTTGTCGACCTTGAGCACGTCGATCTGCTCGTCGGCCTCGGGACGGTACTTGTTGACACCGATGACGGGCTGGCGGCCGGAGTCGATGCGCGCCTGCGTGCGCGCGGCGGCCTCCTCGATGCGCAGCTTCGGGATGCCGGCGTCGATGGCCTTGGCCATGCCGCCCGCGGCCTCGACCTCCTCGATGTGCGCCCACGCGCGGCGGGCGAGGTCGTAGGTCAGCTTCTCGACGAACGCGCTGCCGCCCCACGGATCGATGACGCGGGTGGTTCCCGACTCCTGCTGCAGCACCAGCTGCGTGTTGCGGGCGATGCGCGCGGAGAAGTCCGTCGGCAGGGCGAGCGCCTCGTCGAGCGCGTTGGTGTGCAGCGACTGCGTGTGCCCCTGCGTGGCGGCCATCGCCTCGACGCACGTGCGCACGACGTTGTTGTAGACGTCCTGTGCGGTCAGCGACCAGCCCGAGGTCTGCGAGTGCGTGCGCAGCGACAGCGACTTCGGGTTCTGCGCGCCGAACCGCTTGACGAGCTTGGCCCACAGCAGACGTGCCGCACGGAGCTTGGCGACCTCCATGAAGAAGTTCATGCCGATGGCCCAGAAGAACGACAGCCGCGGCGCGAACGCGTCGATGTCCAGGCCCGCGCCCTCGCCCGCGCGCAGGTATTCGACGCCGTCGGCCAGCGTGTACGCCAGCTCGAGGTCGGCGGTCGCTCCGGCCTCCTGCATGTGATAACCGGAGATCGAGATCGAGTTGAACCGCGGCATCCGCTGCGAGGTGTAGGCGAAGATGTCGGAGATGATCCGCATCGACGGCTGCGGCGGGTAGATGTAGGTGTTGCGGACCATGAACTCTTTGAGGATGTCGTTCTGGATGGTCCCCGCCAGTTTCTCCGGCGCGACGCCCTGTTCCTCCGCGGCGACGATGTAGAGCGCCATCACCGGCAGCACGGCGCCGTTCATGGTCATCGACACCGACATCTTGTCCAGCGGGATGCCGTCGAACAGCTGGCGCATGTCGTAGATCGAGTCGATCGCCACGCCCGCCATACCGACGTCACCGGCCACGCGCGGGTGGTCGGAGTCGTAGCCGCGGTGGGTGGCGAGATCGAACGCCACCGACAGTCCTTTTTGGCCGGCCGCGAGGTTGCGGCGGTAGAAGGCGTTGGACTCGGCGGCGGTGGAGAAGCCGGCGTACTGCCGGACGGTCCACGGCTGGTTGACGTACATGGTCGGGTACGGGCCCCGCAGGAACGGCGCCGAACCGGGATACGTGTTCAGGAAGTCCACATCGGACAGATCGTCGGCCGTGTAGAGCGGTTTGACGCCGATGCCCTCGGGTGTTTCCCATTCGAGCGCGTCCGAGCCCTTGCCGGTGGCCGACTGCAGCGCCTCGGCCCAGCGCTCGCGGTCACCGGCCGCGGGCCTGCCGAGGTCGACGTCGGAGAAGTCGGGGATGCTCATCGGGCGGCTCCCTGCTCGTCGGCTCCCTGGCTGTCACGGCCCCGCTCACCGCGGTCCTGTTCACCGCTGCCCTGCCCGTCGACGCCGAGCGTGTCGAGGATGCGGGTGAGCGCCGCCAGCGCGTTGCATCCGGAGTGGACGGTGCCGTCGACGGTCACGTCGTCGGGTGCCTTGCCCGCGAGCCACACCTCGGTGGCACCGGCCTCGCGCAGGGCCGCGACGACGTCGGCGGCTTGCTCGGCGTAGCCGGTGTCCGGGCCGCACAGGCATGCCACGGCGGCTCCGCTCTCGCGGAACCGCGCGACGAGGTCGGCTGCGGAGCCGGTCTCGCCGGGGTTGACGGGCTCGATGCCGCCGGCCTGCAGAAAGTTCGCGGTGAACGTGGCGCGCGCCGTGTGCTGGGCCAGCGTGCCGAGCGTGGCGAGAAAGACCGCCGGCCGCGAGCCGGTGGCGGCGAGGTGAGCGTCGGCGCGGTCGCGCAGCGCCTCGAACTCCTGCGCGTAGCGCAGGCGCGGCAGTCCGCCATCGAGCCCGTCCGGTTCGGCGGGACGGCGTTCGAGGAGCTGCTCGTCGGCGAGCGGGAACTCGCTGACGCCGGTGATCGGGTCCTTGCGCGTCGCGATCCGCTCCGACCGGGCGCCGCGAGTTTCGGCGAGGCGCGCCGCGAGCGCACCGGAGGTCAGCTCCGCGACGACGCCGCCCGCCCGTTCGATGGCGGTGAACTCGCGCCACGCGGCCCGGGCCAGTTCGTCGGTGAGTTTCTCGACGTACCAGGACCCGCCCGCCGGGTCCACGACGCCCGCCAGCCTGGTCTCGTCGAGCAGGATCGCCTGGGTGTTGCGCGCGATGCGCAGCGACAGCTCCTCGGGCCTGCCCAGCGCCTCGTCGAACGGCAGCACCGTGACGGCGTCGGCCCCGCCCGCGCCCGCCGCGAACCCGGCGATCGTCGTGCGCAGCATGTTCACCCACGGATCGCGCCGGGTGACCATCGCGGGCGAGGTGACCGCGTGCTGGCGCATGGCGGCGCCGGCACCGGTCACGCCCGACACCTCGGCGACCCGCGCCCACAGCCTGCGGGCGGCGCGCAGCTTCGCGATCGTCAGGAACTGGTCGGCCGTCGCGGCGAGACGGAACTCCAGCTGTGCGGCGGCCGCCTCGACGTCGAGCCCCCCGTCGACCAGCGCGCGCAGGTAGGCGACGCCCGCGGCGATCGTCGCGCCGAGTTCCTGGGCGTCGGATCCGCCCGCCTCGTGGAACGGCAGCCCGTCGGCGACGACGGTGCGCAGCAGCGGGTGCCGTGCCGCGACGCGCGCGGCGAGCTGGGCGGCCGGCGTCAGGTCGTGGGCGGTGCCCGTGCGCGCGTGCAGGCCGATCGGGTCGACGCCGAGCGTACCTCCGACTTCGGCGTCGGGCACCCCGTGTTCGGCGTGGACGGCCAGCAGCGCGTCGGCCGCGGCCACGTAGTCCGCGCCCGCGTCGAGCGTCACCGGCGCCAGGTCGAGCCGCACCTCGTGCAACGCGTCGGCCAGCGACTCCACGGGCACGCCCCCGCGGCCCGCGCGCAGCCACACCGAGGTGACGCCATTCTCCAGGTCTGCGAGCAGTTCGCGGTTGACCGCGGCCGCGTCGCCGTGTCCGTGACGGGACCGGACGTCCCATCCGGCGGCCGCATTGCCCTCGGGGCGGCGGCCGCGCACGAACGACGGCAGCCCGGGAAAGCCCGCGTCCGGCGCTTCGTCACGCGCCGTGTACAGCGGCTGGATCTCGATGCCGTCGTAGGTCGTGGTGGTCAGCAGGCTCTCCGGCGCGCCGTCGAAGCCCTCGGGCAGCGCACCGGTCTTGCCGAGCACGCCCGCGACGAGCCGCTGCCAGGTCTCGTGGTCGGGGGTGTCGAACTCGGCCGCGAGCGACAGGCTCGGGGCCGCGGCCGCACCGCCGACCGAACCGGTCTGCCGGGATTCCGGGCCGCCCGCACCTGGCGTTCCTGCCACTTCCGTCATACCGAGTGATGGTAGGACCCACGGCGGTCCGTCAAGTGTGAGGCTGATCGCGACCCGGCCCCGCGGGCGGGCGGGTACCCGGCCACCCGCGAACGCCGACACCCGACAGAATGTGTACGTGTCCGCAGACCAGCCGCGTGTCGTCGCAGGCCGCTACCGACTCGACTCCGTGCTCGGTGCCGGCTCGATGGGCACGGTCTGGGTGGCTCACGACGAGTTCCTGCAACGGCAGGTCGCGCTGAAGGAGGTGCACGTCCCGCCGGGCGTGCCCGCCGAACAACTCGCCGAGCTGCGCGAACGCACGCTGCGCGAGGCGCGTGCGATCGCGGCGCTGTCGCACCCCAACGTCGTGGTGCTGCACGACGTCGTCCGCGAGGGCCACGATCCGTACGTCGTCATGGAGCTGCTTCCCTCACGAAGCCTGGCCTCGATCCTCGACAGCGATCGCCAGCGGCTCACCACGGCGCAGGCGGTGACGGTCGCCGAGGCCGTCGCGGCGGCACTGGAGGCGGCCCACGCGGCGGGCATCACCCACCGCGACGTCAAACCGGGCAACGTGCTCATCGCCGACGACGGCCGGATCAAGCTGACGGACTTCGGTATCGCCCGCAACGTCTCCGAAGTGACGATGACCCACACCGGGATGATGCTCGGCTCCCCCGCGTTCATCGCACCGGAGGTCGCCTCGGGCGGAGCCGTCACCTACGCGGCCGACCTGTGGGGACTCGGCGCGACACTGTTCGCCGCCACGGAGGGACGACCGCCCTACGACGAGGGCGGCGACCCGCTCGCCACCGTGACCGAGGTCGTGCGGGGCACCCCGCCGACCCCGTCGCCCGGCCCGCTCGCCGTCGTCATCCAAGGACTGATGGCCAAGGAGCCGAGCGCACGCACACCCCTCGCCGAGGTGCGCCGCAGGTTGCGGCCGATGCTGCCCCCGCACCGGGAGGACGTGTTCCCCGCGTCGCTGTTCGACGACACGGAGGCCGGCGGCGGACACGACCCGGGCGCCACGCAGATCATCCCGCGGCTGCCGGCCGCGCAGGACGCCGAACCTGCGCCGGAGACGACCGCGACCGACGGGTCCGAGTCGGGCGGTTCGGGTGAGCTGGCCGCAGATCCGGGGCCGCTGCCGTTCGCGCCGTCGACGGGCCCGAGCCATGCCGCCGAGCCGGAACCCGCCTCGCGCAGGCGGCTCGTGCTGATCTCGGCGGCGGTCATCGCGGTGTTCCTGCTGGCCGTCGCGGGCGGGTTCCTGCTGGTACGCACCGTTTCGGGACAGTCGCTCGCCCCTCCGGCCGAAGGGGCGCAGCCCGAGCGCACCGCCGAAGGGCCCGAGTCCGCCACGCCACAGCCGCTGCAGCTGCGCCACGGCGACGCCACCAACATGCGCGGCGCGAAGGGCGGACTGTTCACCGTCCGGGTGCCCTCCGACTGGAAACGGTTCGTCACCCAGCGGCCCGCCGACACGCTGCCCACCAGCACGCACATCCAATTCGTCTCGGCCGACGGCGCGCGGACGCTCGGCGTGGAACGGTTCGCGGGCGAGGATCTGGGCGCCGAGCAGTACGTTGGCCGGCTGCGCGAGTCGTGGACCGGCTCGGACTTCACGCTCGTGCAGCAGGAGAACATCCACGACGGTGAGGGCCTGCGCATCACCTACCGCACCGCCGAACGCGGCGGCCGCGACGAGGACTCCGGTGAGGACGGCCGCGCGATCAACCGCAGCACCACCGCCGACGTGTTCCCCACCAGCACCGGCCTGTGGGTGGTGGCCGTGACCGTCCCGGTGGACCAGGAACGGCTGGGCAGGCAGCACCTGTTCGAGCGCATCGTCCCGACGTTCCGGCAGACGGACTGACGACGGCGGACGCGCGCTCCCACGAGAGCCGGCCGGGTCCGGCGTTCCCGCCACGGAAGGGTGCGGGCCTGCAGTAACCTGCGCGGTCGTGACGGATTCGAACGCTTCCCCCACCGATCAGGCCCACGAGACGGCCCGGCAGGCCGCCTCCGTTCTCGCCGAGCGCACCGGGACCGAGCGGCACGACATCGCGATCGTGCTGGGCTCGGGCTGGCGGCCGGCCGCCGACGTCATCGGCGCGCCCGACGCCGAGGTCGAACTGGGCGACCTGCCCGGGTTCGCCAAGCCCGGCGCCGTGGGGCACGGCAGCACCGCGCGTTCGGTGTCGCTCGGTGACAACCGGGCGCTGGTGCTGCTCGGCCGCACGCACCTGTACGAGGGCCGCGGCGTGGCCAATGTCGTGCACGGCATCCGCACCGCCGCGGCGGCAGGCGTGAAGACCGTGCTGCTGACCAACGCCGCGGGCGGGCTGCGGCAGGGTTTCGAGGTCGGTCAGCCGGTGATGATCTCCGATCACCTGAACATGACGGCCACGTCGCCGATCGTGGGCGCGAACTTCGTCGACCTGACCGATCTGTACTCGAGCAGGCTGCGCGAGGTGGCGTCGTCGATCGACCCGTCACTGGCCGAAGGCGTGTACGCGGCGATGCCGGGACCGCATTTCGAGACGCCCGCCGAGATCCGCATGCTGCGCACCCTCGGCGCCGACCTGGTCGGCATGTCGACCGTGCTCGAGGCGATCGCGGCACGGGCTGCGGGGCTGGAGGTCTTCGGGCTGTCGCTGGTGACGAATCTGGCGGCCGGAATCACGGGCGAACCGCTCAGCCACGAGGAGGTCATCGAGGCGGGCAGGGCCGCGGCCGAACGCATGGGATCGCTGCTGCGCGACCTCGCCGCGAGGGCCTGACACCGGCCGGGCCCGGCACCCACGGGGCCTGACGCCGACCGGCGGACGAGGTGCGCCGGTCGGCGACTACTTCGACGTGATGGTGCCGGTGATGATCGGCACGTCCGTGACTTCCCTGCGCGTCATCGAGGGTCCTTTCCTGGGAATGATGTCCCCGCGAACCTCGGCACCCGGTGACCGAGGCGGCGACACCGTCGTCGCACGCCGCACCGGGCGGTTCGCGAGCCGAACCAACTCGAGCCGGTGTCAATCTCCCCCGTCGGGGTGGCGCCCGACAATAACCCGTTCGAGTAGCCGAACGGCGGCACCAAGGCGGTTGTCACCGCGCTGACAAAACGGCGGTGCCCGTTGCTCACCGGCATGCGGGCGATGTCCGCTTTCACTGGTCTGCCTCGGTCACGACATGGCCGGCCACCAGGTGGGAGTGTGCTGCACGCCACGTTCCGCGCGCTGACGTGACCCCACCGCCGTGCACGGACAGTCACACTTGCGCGGCGTCCTGCTTGCGGAGCAGGTTCCGCGCCAGCAGCCCGGTGGCGATCCACACGCGCCCGTCGGGGTCGTAGAGCCGGTCACCGTAGCGTTCCTCGAGCTGGTGCATGCGGTAACGCACGGTCTGCGGATGGATGTTGAGCTGCGCCGCGATGTCCGGGGCGCTGCCGCGCCGCTGGATCCAGGCCAGCAGCGTCTCGGCGAGCCGCTCGCGATGGCGCACGTTGAACCCGTCGAGCGGCGCGACGGCCTTGTCGCTGAGCAGCCGCGCCAACGGCGGATCGCTCAGCAGCCACAGCGTGAGCAGATGCTCGTCGGCACGCAGCACGTCGTCGGCGCCGGCGGGCGAGGGCCCGTCGAACACGGCATCGGCGCGCAGGGTTTCAACGGATGCGGTGTCAGCGGATGCGGCTTCAACGGATGCGGCGTCGACGAGGGCTGCGTCATCGGGGGCTGCGCCATCGGATGCGACGCCGGCCGGAGTGGGTGCCGGGGTGGCTGCCGGTGCCGGTGCGGCAACGACGCCGGTCGCACGCAACTCGGCCAGGCGGCGTGCCCACCGCAGCGAATGCGCAGCCTCCTCCACCGGTACGGGCGGCCCGACGACCGCGCGCCTGCCGCGCAGCGCGGCGTAGGCAAGCCCGCCCTCGCCCGGCCCGTCGCCGGCCGCCTCGCGCCACGGCAGCACCACGCACGGCACATCGCCTTCGAGGTCGACGAGCACGTCGTCGGGCAGCTCGGGATAGCCTGCCGGACCGTCGCCCTGCGGGTCGACGACAGCGACGGCCAGCCGCTGCGGCAGCGGCCACGCAGCCGCGCCCGCCAGCTCGTCGAGCACGTCCCGCGGCGCGGGCGGCTCCGCCACGAGCACCTCGAGCAATCGTTTGCGCCTGCGTTCGAGCGCGCCCGCCGCACGCCGCTGCGCCGCGGTGTAGCCCTCGTGGGAGAGCTCGGACAGCTCGTCCATGTACGCGAACAACGCTGCCGCCAGCTCACACATGGTCTCGACCTGCAGCCCGGCGTCGAGACCGATCTCCGCGAGCCGCTTCCACCCGACACGCACACCCAACCGGAACGCCGAGTGCAGCACCTCAAGCCCGCGGCCCTCGGCGACCTCGAATCTGCCGAGCTGGCGGAACACCTCGTCCGTGCGGTCGTCGACGGGCACGTTGCCGAGCAGCCGGTCGAGGAAGTCGACGACGCCCTGTTCGACACCGTCACGGACGGCCTTGCCGAACACGCCCTCCAACGGCCGCTGGTACTCCGGGATCGTGTACTGGATCTGCTCGATGATCCGCTGGGCCACCGCCCCGGCCTGCTCGCGGAACGCCGGCGCCATCCGCGCCAGCTCCTCCCGCGCGGCCGGACCGACCAGCGCGGCACTGGACAACACTGCAGGCCACCCCCACTCGGCTCAGGCAAGGCAAAGCTATCGAGGCCCGCCATCGCCTGACAACATGGTCCGGTGCCCGAGTCCACAGAACCCACCAGACTGACGCCCGACCTGCGCGACGCCGCGTACCGATGGATCGCCGACGACCCCGATCAGTCGGCGAGGGAAGAACTGCAGACCGTACTCGCACGCGCCATGGCCGGTGATACGGCGGCGGTCGCCGACCTCGCCGATCGGATGGCGGGCCCGCTCGCGTTCGGCACCGCAGGACTGCGCGGTCCGGTCAGGGCGGGACCGAACGGCATGAACACCGCCGTCGTGGTCCGGACCACCGCGGGTGTCGCACGGTGGCTGGCCGACTCCGGTCACGCGGGTGGGACCGTCGTGATCGGCAGGGACGCCCGCCACGGGTCGGACGGGTTCGCCACCGCGGCGGCCGAGGTGCTGTCGGCCGCCGGATTCGCCGTGTCGGTACTGCCCTCGCCGCTGCCGACGCCGCTGCTGGCGTTCGCGGTCGGACACCTCGGTGCGGCCGCAGGCATTCAGATCACGGCCTCGCACAACCCGCCCGACGACAACGGCTACAAGCTCTACGACCACACGGGCGTTCAGATCGTGCCCCCTGCCGACCAGCGGATCGAAGCGGTCATCGAGGCGTCCCCTCCTGCCCGGCAGGTACCCCGGGCCGGCGGCGCGACGACGGTCGACGTGCTCGACGCCTACCTCGCCGCGACGACGACGCTGCCGCGCGGGCGGACGCGGGACGTGCGGATCGCCGCGACGGCACTGCACGGCGTCGGCGCCGACGTCCTGGAGGATGCACTGCGCGGCGCCGGATTCACCGACGTCCACCTGGTCGACACGCAGCGCGCGCCGGACCCCGACTTCCCGACCGTCGCGTTCCCCAACCCGGAGGAGCCCGGCGCCACCGACGGGCTGCTGGGGCTTGCCGCCGAGGTGGACGCCGACCTGGCGATCGCACTCGACCCGGACGCCGACCGGTGCGCCCTCGGTGTCCCCGGACGTGACGGTGCATGGCGGATGCTCCGTGGCGACGACACCGGCGTCGTACTCGGCGAACACGTGCTGTCCGGCCTCGATCACGTCGGCGGGAGTGGGTCCGGTGAGCTGATCGTCGAGGAGGACGGCACCGTCACCGAGTCCGACTCGCCGTTGGTGGCCACGACGATCGTGTCGTCGTCGCTGCTGGGCGAGATCGCGCGTGCCCACGGCGCCCGGTACGCCGAGACGTTGACCGGTTTCAAATGGCTCGCGCGCGCGGGCGAGGGCCTGGTGTTCGCCTATGAGGAGGCGCTCGGGCTGTGCGTCGCGCCGGACGTCGTGCGCGACAAGGACGGCATCTCCGCGGCGCTCGTCGCGTGCGACGTGGTCGCCACGCTGAAGGCGGAAGGGCGCACGGTGCTGGACGTGCTCGACGGCCTCGCCGAGCGCCACGGCGTGCATGCCACCGACCAGGTGTCGCTGCGCATCGCCGACCTGACCGCGCGCGCCGAACTCATGACCAGGCTGCGCACGGCACCGCCCACCGAACTGGGCGGCGTCACTGTCACGGCCGAGGACCTGCTGCCGGAGGCCGACGTGCTGCGCCTGCGCGGCGACGGCGTCCGGGTGTTGCTGCGGCCGTCCGGCACGGAACCGAAGCTCAAGGCGTACCTCGAGGTGACCGAACAGCCGGGCGGCGACCTCGCCGCCGCCCGCAGCCGCGCCGCGGAACGGCTCGACACACTGCGCGGCGACCTCGACCGCGTGCTTGCCGAGTCCGCACCGGCCGAGGCACCCTGAGACGCCGTGGCCACGCTGCTGATCGTTCACCACACGCCGTCGCCGAGCCTGCAGGCGATGTTCGAGGCGGTCGTGTCCGGGGCGACCGACCCCGAGATCGAGGGCGTCGACGTCGTGCGCAGGCCTGCGCTGTCGGCGACCGCGTCCGACGTGCTCGCCGCCGACGGGATCGTGCTCGGCACACCCGCCAACCTGGGATACATGTCGGGCGCGCTGAAGCACTTCTTCGACACCGTCTACTACCCGTGCCTCGACGCCACGCGCAGCCTGCCGTTCGGGTACTACGTGCACGGCAACGAGGGTGTCGAAGGTGCGCAGAAGGCCATCACGACCGTGACGACGGGCCTGGGCTGGCAGCAGGCGACCGCTCCCGTGACCGTCGTGGGCGAGCCCGGCAAGGACGACATCTCCGCCTGCTGGGAACTCGGCGCCACCTCGGCCGCCAACCTCATGGAGTGACCGCCACTCAGCCCAACAGTCAGCCCAACAGGTTTGTGCCCTTGGGGCAGTTCCACCCTGCGAGCCGCTCACGCGCTGTAAGAACTCCGAGCCACCAAGCGTCAACCAACCCGGTGACGCTTCGCGTCGCAGTACGGCCAGCCCCTCGCCCACCACCGCCCAAAAGGTGGCGCTCCGCGCCCAGTATTTTCATCGGCATGCGCACACGTCGACTGCTCGCCGGGGCACTGGTCGCCGCGGCCGTCACCGCCGGCGGATGTTCCTCCGCCTCCGACGAATCGCTCCCCGACGCGGCGACGCTCGTCGACGACGCCGCAGGCGCCACCGCCGACATCGACAGCACACATTTCGCCATCCAGGTCAACGGCAACATCCAGGGCCTCATGCTCCAGTCCCTCGACGGCGACCTGACCGCCGACGGCGAGGCCGAGGGCAGCGGAACGATCACGCAGGCGGGCCAGCTGGTGGAGATCGACTTCGTCCTCACCTCCGACTCCCTGCACGTCAAAGGGCCGACCGGCGGCTACCAGCAACTGCCCGCGTCGATGGTGTCGAGCATCTACGACCCGTCGGCGGTGCTCGACCCGGACCGCGGCGTCGCCAAGCTCGTCTCCAGCCTCGAGGACCCCGAGACCACCGCCAAGGAGGAGGTCGCAGGCGCCGAGGCCTTCAAGGTCGAGGGAAAGCTCCCGCGGAACGTGCTCTCGGAGGTGCTGCCCGGTGTGCCGTCGGCGGCCGACGTGGCGTTCTGGATCCGCGACGACCAGTCCCGCCTTCCGGTCAAGGCCACGGCGACGTTCTCCGATGATGCCTCCGTCGACATCAGCCTGTCCGACGTGAACGAGCCGGTCACCGTCGAGCCTCCGCAGTGACCTCCCCCGACACCACCGGCACCGGCGCCGGAACCGGCGCCGCCGCCCGCTCGCGCCGCCTCGCGATCAGCGCCGGCGGCCTCGCGGTGCTGCTCGGCGCGCTGGACACGTACGTCGTCCTCGGTCTGCTGCGGCAGATCGTCGAGGACCTGCAGGTCCCGCTGAACCGCATCGAGCGGGTCACTCCGATCGTCACGGGCTATCTGCTCGGCTACGTCGCCGCGATGCCGCTCCTCGGCCAGGCGTCGGACCGGTTCGGCCGCAAGGCGCTGTTGCAGACGTGCCTGACGGTGTTCCTCGCCGGATCGGTGCTGACGGCAGCGGCCGAGTCGGTCCCGCTCCTGGTGACGGGACGCGTGGTGCTGGGCATCGCGGGCGGTGCGCTGCTGCCGGTCACGCTCGCGCTGGCGGCCGACCTGTGGTCGCAGCGCCGGCGGGCCGCCGTGCTCGGCGCGGTCGGCGGTGCGCAGGAACTGGGCAGTGTCCTCGGCCCGGTGTACGGCATCGCGCTGGCCGGTCTCGCGGGCTGGCGGGCCGTGTTCTGGGTGAACGTGCCGTTGGCGCTGCTGGCGATGGTCGTGGTGCACCTGTCGATCCAGGGCGGACGTCCCTCCCAGCGGCAGAAGGCCGACGTCGTCGGTGCGAGCCTGCTGGCGGTGGCGCTGGGACTGCTGGTCGTCGCGCTGTACAACCCGGAGCCGCAGGAACAGGTCCTGCCGAGCTGGGGTCCAGCGACGCTGATCGCCGCGGCCGCGGCGTTCGTGGCGTTCGTCGGGTGGGAGGTCACGGCCCGCACCCGGCTGCTCGACACCGCGAACGTGCAGCTCCGGCCGTTCTTCGCCGCCCTCGGCGCGAGCCTGGCGGCGGGCGCGGCGCTCATGGTGACGCTGGTCGACGTCGAACTGTTCGCCCAGACGCTGCTCGGCGAACGCGACCACGGCGCAGTGTTGTTGCTGCTGCGGTTCCTCATCGCGCTGCCGGTGGGGGCGGTGATCGGCGGTCTGCTGGCGAACCGGATGGCGGAACGCTGGGTTGCGGCCGCGGGCCTGCTCATCGCCGCCTGCGGGTTCCTGCTGATGTCGCACTGGCCCGCCGAGGTGCTGTCCACTCCGCACGAGCTCGGCCCGCTGACACTGCCTCGGCTGGACACCGATCTGATCCTCGTCGGCATCGGCCTCGGACTCGTCATCGCACCGTTGTCGGCGGTCGTGCTGCGGGTCGTGCCGGCCGGCCAACACGGCATGGCGTCGGCGGCGGTGGTCGTGGCGCGGATGACCGGCATGCTCGTCGGCATCTCGGCGCTGTCGGCGTGGGGACTGCACCGGTTCCACAGCCTGACCGCGGACCTCCAGACGCCGCTGCCGATGCTCTATCCGAACGATGCGGCGTTCGACAGGGCCGCAGCCGAATACGCGGACCGGCTCCAGGACGCGATGCTCACCCAGTACACGGAGATCTTCGCGATCACCGCGATCGTCTGCCTCGTGGGCGCGGGTCTCGCCCTGCTCACCGGCCCACGACGCGCTCGATAGACTCGGCGGGTATTCGACGCCCGTTTCCGAGTTCAAGGACTGTCCTGGTGAAGATCGACAACAGCCCCGCGAGGGGAACCCGTGACCTGCTTCCTGCTGCGGTGGCGGTGCGCGACCATGTGCTGTCGACGATCACCGAGGTGTACGGGCGCTACGGCTACCAGCGCATCGAGACGCCTGCCCTGGAGCGCATCGAGCGACTCTCCGGCGGCCAGGGCGGCGAGAACGAGAAGATGATCTTCCAGGTGCTGCGCCGCGGACTGCCCGAGCGCGTCGAGGCCGACACCGAGCTCGCCGACCTGGTCGACATGGGCCTGCGCTACGACCTGACGGTTCCGCTGGCCCGGTTCTACGGCCAGCACCGCGGCGAGCTGCCGACGCCGTTCCGTTCGTTCCAGTTCGGACCGGTGTGGCGTGCCGAACGGCCGCAGAAGGGCCGGTATCGCCAGTTCTACCAGTGCGACATCGACATGGTGGGCGAACCGGGGATGCTCGCCGAGGCCGAACTGATCGAAGCCACCACACAGGCGCTCAACCGCGTGGGCCTCACCGGCACGACGGTGCGGATCTCCGATCGCCGGTTCCTGTCGACGCTGGCCACCGAAGCCGGGGTGCCTGCCGAGGAGCAGGACGGCTTCTTCATCACGCTCGACAAGCTGGACAAGATCGGATGGCACGGCGTCGCCGGCGAACTGGAGAAGCGCGGTTTCGGCTCCGAGGTCGTCTCGGCCGCCCGTGACCGCATCGAGGCGCTCGGCGAAGTGCCCGGCGACAAGCTGGCCGCGACACTCGCCGACGTGCTGCCGAGTCTGCCGGAGGTCGTGCTCGACGACCTGGCCACGACCGCGACGTGCCTGTCCGACATCGGCGCCCAGAACTCGGTGTCGTGGGAGTTCGATCCGACGCTCGTGCGCGGCATGGGCTATTACACCGGGCACATCTTCGAAGTGACGGCCCCCGGCGCCGCCGGTTCGGTGGCGGGCGGTGGCCGCTACGACAACCTCATCGGCCGGTCGCTGGGGACCGACGTTCCCGCGTGCGGGTTCTCGATCGGTTTCGAGCGGATCGTCGACCTGTTGTCGGAACCACCTGCCCGGGAGCGGCTCGCGGTGCTCTACGACAACGAGGTGCCGGCATCGACGGTGCTGGCGACCGCGCGGGAACTGCGTGGCGGGGACCGGTCGGTCGCGCCCGTCGGCCGCAGCGGCAAGTTCGCCGCGCAGCTCAAGCGCATGGAAGCCGCCGGCTTCACGGCATTCGTGCACCTGCGCGCCGACGCCGACGCCGGCGCTCTGGAGGAACGGCCCCTCCGCGACGACTGACCGACACCGGTACCTCAACGACATTGGGGGCGTGACTCACAGAGTCACGCCCCCAATTCTTTCGTGCACCACCCTGCTTCTCTGTCGCGCACCTATTTGTCGCGCACCCCTGTTTGTCGTGCCTCTCGTGCTCTCGACAATTCCTTTCACCGGGAAGAACACGAACGTCGCCACCCGCACCTGAAAAGGGGGTTACCGTCAAAAAAGAAGGGCTGGTGTGACAACGGTGTGGACACAACACAAAAAAAGGGGGGGTGGACGCGAAAAAGTGGTGGGCACGAAAAAATTGGGCGGGCCCCTCGGCGAATCCCCGGCTGGGGGACTCGAGCCGAGAGGCCCGTCCACTTCTCTTTTTGATGTTAAGTTCGGCGGTGTCCTACTCTCCCACACCCCTTCGGATGCAGTACCATCGGCGCTGGCAGGCTTAGCTTCCGGGTTCGGAATGGGACCGGGCGTACCCCTACCGCTATCACCACCGAAACACTACGAAACAACACACTGACTGTTGTCTCCCCACACACAACCCACGTGTGTGGGGTGGTGTGGTGTTTCAGGATCGTAGAGTGGGTGCGTAGCAACCTTTGTAGGCAAGTCCTCGGCCGATTAGTACCAGTCCACTCAAACACACATTACTGCGCTTCCATGTCTGGCCTATCAACCCAATCATCTCTTGGGGGCCTTAACCCATCACGGGTGGGAGACCTCAT
>NZ_JANBBF010000016.1 GCF_024648885.1 Prauserella salsuginis
TATTCTGATCAATCCGACGGGCCGGTTCGTGGTTGGTGGTCCGATGGGTGATGCGGGTCTGACGGGTCGGAAGATCATTGTTGACACCTATGGCGGGATGGCCCGTCATGGTGGTGGCGCGTTCTCGGGTAAGGACCCGTCGAAGGTGGACCGGTCGGCGGCGTATGCGACGCGGTGGGTGGCCAAGAACGTGGTGGCTGCTGGTTTGGCGGATCGGGCTGAGGTGCAGGTCGCGTATGCGATCGGTAAGGCGGCTCCGGTGGGGCTGTTCGTGGAGACGTTCGGTACGGAGAAGGTGGCGCCGGAGAAGATCCAGGCGGCGATCAACGAGGTGTTCGACCTGCGTCCGGCGGCGATCATCCGTGATCTGGATCTGCTGCGGCCGATCTACGCGCAGACGGCGGCCTATGGTCACTTCGGCCGTCCGGATGCGAACCTGCCGTGGGAGAACACCAACCGCACCGACGACCTGCTCCGCAGCGTGGGCTGACCAGGCCCGCAGCGCGTCTCGGCCGACCGTGGCCGTCCGGCGAGACCCGGGCGGCCACGTCGCTGTGCGTAGTTCCTGTCGCGGGTGAACGGGCCGACACGCCGCGGCCCTGCCGCTCGTCCGGGTGAGGCGGTGCCTTACGCTACGGAACTTGTGGTGAGCACGCAGGGAGTACAGGACACGGCGTCCGGGGCCTCGGGTGGGACGCCGCAGCCCCCGCGCGGCACCCGGTACATCAGCTGGGACGCCATCCGCGTCCTCGGTATCGTCGCGGTCCTGGCGTTCCACGCCACCTTCCTGACCCCGCACACGCTGCCCGGGTACGACATGCCGCCCGGCCCGCTGCAGATGGACTTCCCGTTCGGCGCCTCATTGCTGATCGTCATCTCGGGGTACTTCGCCGCGATGACCGTCGGCAGGAAGCCGCCGCTGCGGTGGTGGCTGCGCCGGCTCGCCCGGCTTCTGCCCGCGTTCTTCGTCGCGGTGATCGTCATCTTCGTGGCGAGCGTGGCGCTGCATCCCGAGGGCTTCTACCGGCCGTCCTACACCGACCTCGCCGGCAACCTCGCGCTGTTGCCGAACCTGCTCGGCGGTGTCGAGTACATCGACCGCGCTCACTGGACGGTGCCGATCCAGGTGTGCGGCTTCACCGCCATCGCGCTGTTGGCCTGGAAGGGCCGCGTGCGAGGGCGGGCCGCGACGGCGGTGCTGTGGGGTGTGCTGCTGTTCCCGCTCGCGCTGCGGTACCTGTTCATGGGTCCCGGGAAGGTCGCGCCCGAGTGGGTCAGCATGCTCATGGACGGCACCGGGCTGGCTCGTGCGCACCTACTGATCGCCGGGGTCGCGATCTTCCGGTGGTCGAAACAGCGCATGACGTTCACCCAGCTGTTGCTGATGCTGGTGGTCGTGCTCGTGGCGCACACGAAGCACCCACCGCCCGGCGACTCGGTCGTGGCGTTCGCGGTGGCGCTGGTGCTGATCTGTGTGGCCGCCTACCAGCCCATGTGGGACACGCCCCTGCTGACGAACTTCGCCAGGCCGATCCGCTGGCTGGGCGGCATCTCCTACGGCGTGTACCTGATGCACTACGTCATGGGGTCGCTGGTCGCCCGTCACCTCGCTGACCTGGGCGTGCCGTGGTACGGCTGGATCCCGGCGTACGTGGCGGTCGCCGTGTTGCTGGGCTGGGCACTGACCCGGTGGGTCGAACAGCCCGCGTTCACGTTGCTGAACCGCGGCATCGATGCGCTGCCGTCCCGGTCCCCGAAGGGGTCGGGGGCAGCGCACACCGGAGGGTGAGCAGCGCTCTGGTAGAGAAGACGGCGTGAGCGGCCCCGAACCGACCCCACTGTGGGAGCTGGACGATCTGCCCGCGCCGAAACCGGACGGGGCGGCCGGCTCCGGCGCGTCCGGAAGTGCCGGCGCGACCGCGGGTGGCGCGGGGCGCACCACCGGCAAGCGCACCACCGGCAAGCGCGGCGGTGGCAAGAGCAGCACCAAGGGACGCAAGCAGCCGGCCGACCGCGATCCGATCGCCCGTGTGGCCGTCGACGTGCCGCTGCCGCATCTGGACCGGACGTTCGACTACCAGGTTCCCGCGGAACTCGACGCTCGCGCGGTCGCGGGCTGCCGCGTGCGGGTGCGATTCGCCGGCCAGCTGGTCGACGGCTTCGTTGTCGAACGTGCCGCGACGACCGAGCACCGGGGGAGGCTGGCCTTCCTCGAACGTGTCGTCTCCAGCGAGGTCGTCCTGACCCCTCAGCTGGCCGGGCTCTGCCGGGCGATCGCCGATCGCTACGGCGGCACGTTCATGGACGTCGCCCGGCTGGCCATCCCGCCCCGCCACGCTGCCGTCGAGGGCGAGGGCAGCGTCGGATCCGGCGGTGACGCAGGCCGCGGATCACCGCCACAGGCCACGGACCCACAGCCCCCGGATCCGGGCGCCACGGACCCACAGGCCACGGACCCACAGGCCACGGATCCGGAAACCTCGGATCCGGAGGGCGGGAGTGCGAGTGCGGCGGTCGCGGGCCCGGCGAGCTCGGAGGAGGCGGCCGAGCCCGGCCATGTGACCGGCGAACGACCGGACGCGACGTCACCCGGAACGAGGCCATCGGACAGCACGCCACCCGACACGACGGCGTGGGAGCGGTACCAGTGGGGCTCGTCGTATGTCGGCGCGTTGGCTGCGGGACGGGTGGCCAACGCGGTGTGGCAGGCCCTGCCGGGGGAGGACTGGCCCAGGCGGCTCGCCGAACTGGCCGCCACGGTGGCCGCGGCGGGCCGGGGCGCCGTGCTCGTCGTGCCGGACCACCGGGACGTGACGCGACTGGCGGCCGCCTGTGCCGAACTGGCGGGCCCGGCTGCGGTCACCGCACTGTCGGCCGATCTCGGACCAGCCGAGCGGTACCGCCGGTGGCTGGCGGTGAAACGCGGCACGGTCCGCATCGTCGTCGGCACGCGTGCCAGCATGTTCGCGCCCGTGACCGATCCCGCCCTGTACGTGGTGTGGGACGACGGCGACGACCTGCACGCCGATCCGCACATGCCGTATCCGCAGGTGCGGGACGTGCTCATGGTCCGAGCCCACACCGACGGTGCGTCGTTGCTGGTCGGCGGGTTCGCCCGGACCGCGGAGGCCCAGCTGCTCCTCGAATCCGGGTGGGCACAGCCGCTCGTGGCCCCGCGGCAGCAGCTGCGTTCGCGGGCGCCGCGGGTGACCCCGACCGGCGAGGACTTCGACGTCGCGCGGGACCAAGCGGCGCACGCGGCACGGCTGCCCGCGGTGGCGTTCGAAGCGGCGCGCGCCGCCTTGAAGGCGGGGGCGCCGGTGCTGGTGCAGGTGCCCCGCCGCGGCTACGTGCCCGGACTCGCGTGCGCACACTGCCGCGCGCGGGCACGATGCCGGCACTGTGCGGGGCCGTTGGCGTTACCCGGCGGCGGGGAAGCGGGTTCGCCCCGTTGCCGGTGGTGCGGGGTGACCGACGCGGCGTTCCGCTGCTCGGCGTGCGGGTCGGTGCGGCTGCGTGCGGTCGTCATCGGGTCGAAACGGACGGCCGAAGAGCTGGGCAGGGCGTTCGCGGGTGCTCCCGTGCGGACCTCCGGCGGCGGCGAGGTGCTCGACAGGGTGGTTGCGGCACCGGCGATCGTCGTGGCGACCCCGGGCGCCGAACCGGTCGCCGACGGCGGTTACGGGGCAGCGCTGCTGCTCGACGGCTGGGCGTTGCTGGGCAGGCAGGACCTGCGCGCGTCGGAGGAGGCGCTGCGCCGCTGGATGGCCGCGGCCGCGCTGGTGCGTCCCGCGGAGGCTGGTGGCCGTGTGGTCGTCGGTGCCGAGGCGGGCATACCCGTGGTGCAGGCGCTGGTGCGGTGGGATCCCGGCTGGCTCGCGGAGTCGGAACTGGCCGAACGCCGCGAGCTCGGCTTCCCGCCCGCGGTGCGCATGGCCAGCCTCGACGCCTCGCCCGATGTTCTGGCGGCGGCGCTCGACGAACTCGAGCCGCCCGAGAGCGCGGAGATCCTCGGCCCGGTGCCGCTCGGCGAGGTCGACGAGGACGGCAACGCCGAACGCGAGCGGGCGCTGGTGCGGGTTCCGCGCGGCGACGGGCGCGCCCTCGCCGCGGCGGTGCACACGCTCAACGCCGTGCGAGGAGCCCGCAAGGAGCAGGAGCCCGTGCGGATCCGGCTCGACCCCCTCGACCTCATCTGACGCGCGGGCGGCGCTCTAGACTGGCGAGGATGATCGCACCGCTGACCCGTGCGGGCGGCCGATGAGGCTCGTCTTCGCCGGCACACCGGAACCCGCCGTCCCCACGCTCCGCGCGCTGCTCGCCTCGCGGCACGACGTCGTCGCCGTCGTCACCCGCCCGGACGCACCCGCCGGTCGGGGCCGCAAGCTCGTACGCTCTCCCGTCGGCGCGCTGGCCGACGAGCACGGCATCGAGGTGCTCACACCGACCCGCGCGGATGATCCGGACTTCCTGTCGCGGCTGGGCGCGCTCGCGCCCGACGCCTGCCCCGTGGTGGCCTACGGTGCACTGTTGAAGCAGGATGCGCTCGACATTCCCGCCCACGGCTGGGTGAACCTGCACTTCTCGCTGCTGCCCGCGTGGCGCGGCGCCGCCCCGGTGCAGGCCGCCATCGGCGCGGGCGACGACTACACGGGCGCGTCGACGTTCCGGATCGTTCCCGAACTCGACGCCGGTCCCGTGTTCGGTGTCGTGACCGAGCGCATCGGCGCCACCGACACCGCGGGCGCACTGCTCGGCAAGCTCGCCGAATCGGGCGCGGACCTCATGGTGTCCACGATGGACGGCATCGAGGACGGCACCGTCACCGCCGTGGAGCAGCCCGCCGACGGGGTGAGCTACGCGCCCAAGGTCACCGTCGACGACGCGCGGGTGCAGTTCGACCGGCCCGCGCTCGCCGTCGACCGGCACATCCGCGCGGTGACGCCGGACCCGGGTGCTTGGGCGCAGTTCCGCGACGCGCGCTGCAAACTCGGCCCGGTGCGGCCGCTGGAGGCCGACTCCGGTGTGCCCGAGCTGGCTCCCGGACAGCTGCTGGTGGAGCGCAAGCGCGTACTCGCGGGCACCGCCACCGCACCCGTCGAACTGGGCGAGGTGCAGGCACAGGGGAAGAAACGCATGGCGGCGACCGACTGGGCTCGCGGCACGAGAATCGAGCACGGGGAGCGCCTCACATGAGCGACGACGGCAAAGGTGGCAACGGCAAGGGCGGCAACGGCGGCGGCGACCGCCGTCGCCGTGACCGCGGCGGGCAAAGCGGTGCGGGCGGCAGGCCCGGCGGCCGCGGGGGCCGGGGCGGCAGGCCGCAGGACGATCGACAGCGCAGGCAGGGCGGCAGGCCGGATCGTGGCAGGCGGCCCGCGCCGCGCAAGGAAGGTCCGCGCAAACCGCCGGTCGACGATCCGGCGCGCCGAGTGGCGTTCGACGCCCTGCGTGCCGTCAGCGAACGCGACGCCTACGCCAACCTGATTCTGCCGGAGCTGCTGCGGCAGCGGCGCGTGTCCGGGCGTGACGCCGCGCTGGCGACCGAACTCACCTACGGCACGGCGCGCGCCGCCGGACTCCTCGACGAGATCATCGCGTCCTGCGTGGACCGCTCGCTGTCCGACGTGGACGGAGCCGTACTCGACGGGCTCCGGCTCGGTGCGTACCAGCTGCTGCGTACCCGGATCCCGCCGCACGCGGCGGTCGACTCGGCCGTGGAGCTCGTGCGCGACGTCGCAGGCTCGCACGTCGCCGGATTCGTCAACGCGGTCCTGCGCAAGGTGTCCGATCAGGACGAACAGGCGTGGGTCGACCAGCTGGCACCCGACATCGAGACGGACCGGATCGGCCATCTCGCGATGCGCACCGCTCACCCGCGGTGGATCGCGCGCGCGTTCGCCGAAGCGCTCGGCGACACGGGGGACGAGCTCGAAGCGGCGCTGCGGGCCGACGACGCCCGGCCCGAGGTTCACCTGCTCGCGCGACCGGGCGAGATCAGCTCCGACGAACTCGCGGCGATCACCGGTGGCGACGTCGCGCCGTACTCGCCGTACGGCGTGCACCTGCCGGCCGGCAGCGGTGACCTGGCCGCCTCGGAACCCCTGAAGGAGCACCTCGCGGCGGTCCAGGACGAGGGCAGCCAGCTGGTCACGCTCGCGGCAGTGGGCGCGCCCGTCGACGGGTCCGACGCGCGCTGGCTCGACCTGTGTGCCGGACCGGGCGGCAAGGCGACGTTGCTCGGCTGCCTGGCGGCGACGGCGGAGGACGAGGTGGCCGTGGACGCCGTCGAGGTCGCCGACCATCGCGCGCGGCTCATCGAGCAGGCCGTCGACGGGCTGCCCGTGACCGTGCACCGGGCGGACGGGCGCGACCCCGGTCTCGACGGCGGCTACGACCGGGTGCTGGTCGACGCGCCGTGCAGCGGGCTCGGCGCTCTGCGGCGCCGCCCGGAATCGCGGTGGCGCAGGCAGCAGAGCGACGTCGCGGACCTGACGAAACTGCAGGCCGAGCTTCTCGAATCGGCGTTCCGACTCGTACGGCCCGGCGGGATCGTGGCGTACGTGGTGTGTTCCCCGCACCTGGCCGAAACCGACGGTGCGTTCACCACGGCCGTACGGCGTGCCGGGGCCGAGCCCCTCGACGCGCGGGAGTTCTTCCCCGGCGTGCCGCACCTCGGCGACGGCCCTGCGGTGCAGCTCTGGCCGCACCGGCACGGCACCGACGCCATGTTCTGCGGCCTCGCCCGCGCCACGTGACGGCGACAGCCGGCCCGGCGGCGAGCGAGCCACCGGGCATCGAACGCGGCTGTCTTGGTCTCGTCGCGTCGGCGTGCGGGGGCGTGGAGACCCGGCTGGCGGCCGAACTGGCCGAACCCGCGGCCGAACGGGGCTGGCGGCTGGCGATCACGCTGACGCCGACGGCCGCGTCGTGGTTCGACGACCGGCAACTCGCCCGGCTGCAGGCGAGCACCGACCTCGACGTCCGGTGGACCGCGCGGTTGCCCGAACAGCCGCGGCCCCATCCGGATCCCGAGGCGTTCGTCGTCGCCCCGGCGAGTGCCGGCTCGGTGGCGAAACTCGCCCTCGGGCTGGCCGACAACCAGGCACTGACCGTGCTCGGCGACGCCGTCGGCGTGGTGCCGATGGTCGTGGGCCACCGGGTGCAGCCCACCAGGCCGGCCCATCCGGCCTGGCAGGGCCACCTCGACACGCTGGCAGGCGCCGGGGTGGCCGTGGCCGAGCTCGGCGGCGCACCGTGGACGGAGCTGCTGGACCGGCTGCCCGCGACGGCGTCCGGTGAGCACGGTGCCCGGTGAGTCCCGATGAGCACGGTGCCCGGTGAGTCCCGTGCCCGATGAGTGCTCCGGTGCGGTTCACCTCACTCCGGAGTGAGGTGAACCCCTCCCCGGACGGCCGCGGCGCGGGGCGCTGCCTAGGATTCGCGGTGTGGCCTCTCAACCGCTTCACCCGATGATCGCCCCGAGCATCCTGTCCGCCGACTTCGCCCGCCTCGGCGAGGAGGTGGCGGCCGTCGCCCGCGACGGTGAAACCCGTGCCGACTGGGTCCACGTCGACGTGATGGACAACCACTTCGTCCCCAACCTCACGCTCGGCCTCCCGGTCGTCGAGTCGCTGCAGAAGGTCACCGACGTCCCGCTCGACTGCCACCTGATGATCGAGAACCCGGACAAGTGGGCACCCGGCTACGCCGAGGCGGGCGCCTACAACGTCACGGTGCACGCCGAAGCGGCCCACGATCCGGTGATGCTCGCGAAGAACCTGCGCGCCGCGGGCGCGAAGGCGGGCCTGTCGGTCAAGCCCGGCACACCGCTCGAGGATCATCTCGAGACGCTCAAGCACTACGACACGTTGCTGATCATGTCGGTCGAACCGGGATTCGGCGGCCAGTCGTTCATCCCGGACGTGCTCGAGAAGGTGCGCACGGCGCGCCGCCTCGTCGACACCGGCCACCTCACCCTCGTCGTGGAGATCGACGGCGGCATCAACGCCGACACGATCGAACAGGCCGCCGAGGCCGGCGTCGATTGTTTCGTGGCCGGATCCGCCGTCTACGGCGCCGAGGATCCCGGCAGGGCCGTCGCGGCGCTGCGCGATCAGGCGGCCGGCGCGCGCTCGGCGCACTGACGTGCCTGCCGGATCGGCCGACCGCGAGGCCGGGACAGGTGTGGCGGGGGCGATGGCGGCGGCGCTCGCGCTGAGCGAGGGCGTACGCGGCACGACGAGCCCCAACCCGCCCGTCGGAGCGGTGATCGTCGACGTCGGGGGCGAGGTCGTGGGCAGGGGAGCCACACAGCCTCCCGGCGGGCCGCACGCCGAGGTGATGGCCCTGCGCGAAGCGGGGGAGCGGGCGCGCGGCGGCACCGCGTACGTGACGCTCGAACCGTGCGGTCACCAGGGCAGGACCCCGCCGTGCGCGCAGACGCTGCGCGACGCCGGTGTCGCCGCGGTGCGGTACGCGGTCACCGACCCGAACCCGCCGGCGGCAGGCGGTGCCGAGGTGCTGCGTGCGGCGGGCGTGGACGTGGCGGGGGGACTGCTCGCAGACGAGGTCGCGGGCGGGCCGCTGCGGGCGTGGCTGCACTCGGTGCGCACGGGCAGGCCGCACGTCACGTGGAAGTACGCCGCCACGCTCGACGGCCGCGTGGCTGCTGCCGACCGCACGAGCCGGTGGATCTCCGGGCCCGAGTCGCGCGCCGAGGTGCACCGCATCCGCGCGGCGGCCGACGCGGTGGTCGCGGGCACCGGAACGGTTCTGGTCGACGACGCGTGGCTCACCGTCCGCGGCGCCGACGGTGACCTCGCCGACCGGCAGCCGCTGCGCGTCGTCGTCGGCGCGCGGGAAATACCCGGGACCGCGCGCGTGTTGGACGACGCGGCTCCGACCCTGCAGCTGCACACGCACGATCCACGGGAGGTGCTGGCCGCACTGGCCGAGCGCGGGGTCGTCGACGTGCTGCTCGAAGGTGGGCCGACGCTGGCGGGTGCCTTCGCGGGGGCGGGCATGATCGACCGGATCGTGGGATACGTCGCGCCGGCGCTGCTCGGGGCAGGGCCGACGGCGCTCGGCCCTGCGGGCGTGTCGACCATCACCGAAGCCCACCGGTGGCGTGTCGAAGGGGTCACCATGAGTGGGGACGACGTGCGGATCACGGCCGTACCGGCCGCCGGTGAAGGAGGACCCTGACGTGTTCACGGGCATCGTGGAGGAGCTCGGCGAGATCACGGCCGTCGAGGGGAGCGGTGACGCGGCACGACTGCGCGTCCGCGGCCCGGTGGTGACCGGAGACGCGAAGCATGGGGACTCGATCGCGGTGAACGGTGTGTGCCTGACCGTGGTCGAGGTCCACGGCGACGAGTTCACCGTCGACGTCGTGTCCGAGACTCTCGAGCGCACCAGCCTGGCCAAAGCCGAAGCGGGGCGGGCGGTGAACCTCGAGCGTGCGATGGCCGCGGGCGGCCGGTTCGGCGGGCACGTCATGCAGGGGCACGTCGACGGCACGGGGGTGTTCCTGCACCGTGACGCCGATGATCTCACGCATTTCGCGTTTCCCCCGCAGCTCGGGCGCTACATCGTGGAGAAGGGTTCCATCGCGATCGACGGCGTGTCGCTGACGGTCGCGAGCGTCTCGCCGGAGGAACTGACGATCGCGCTGATTCCGACGACGCTGTCGCTGACCACGCTCGGCCGCACCGAACCGGGTGACGTCGTGAACCTCGAGGTGGACGTCCTCGCCAAGTACGTCGAGAAGCAGACCGCCGGTGGAGCAGCGTCGCTTCCGGTGGACAATGGCGGTGGCAAGGAGGACGGGTGAGCATGACAGAGACGTCAGAGACGTCAGCGGCGTCGCAGGCGGGTGCACCGGCCGGATTCGACATCGAGTCGATCGAGCTGGCCATCCAGGACATCGCCGACGGTAAGGCCGTGGTCGTCGTCGACGACGAGGACCGCGAGAACGAGGGCGATCTGATCTTCGCCGCGGAGAAGGTGACGCCGGAGCTGCTGGCGTTCATGGTGCGGTACACGTCCGGCTACGTGTGCGTGTCGCTGACCGGTGAGGATTGTGATCGGCTCGATCTGCCGCCGATGTTCCACACCAACCAGGACGTGCGCGGCACGGCGTACACCGTCACGGTCGACGCCGGAGAGGGCATCGGCACGGGCATCTCCGCCACCGACCGGGCGCACACGATCTCGCTGCTGGCGGACCCGTCGACAGGGCCGAAGGACTTCAAGCGCCCCGGACACGTCGTTCCGCTGCGCGCCAAGGACGGCGGCGTGCTGCGCCGCCCCGGTCACACGGAGGCCGGCGTCGACCTCGCGCGCTTGGCGGGGCTGGCTCCGGCGGGCGTGCTGTGCGAGATCGTGTCGCAGAAGAACGACGGCGACATGGCCAAGCGGGACGAGCTCGAGGTGTTCGCCGCCGACCACGACCTGCGGCTGATCACGATCGCGGACCTGATCGCCTACCGCAGGCGCATGGAGAAGCAGGTCGAGCGGGTCGCCGAGGCACGGATCCCGCTCGCCGCGGGCACGTTCCGCGCGATCGGCTACGACAGCCTGCTCGACGGCATCGAGCACGTCGCGTTCGTCTACGGCGACATCGGCGACGGTGAGGACGTGCTGGTCCGGGTGCACTCCGAATGCCTGACCGGCGACGTGTTCGGCTCGCTGCGTTGCGACTGCGGCCCGCAGCTGCAGGCCGCTCTCGAGGCCGTGGCGGCCGAGGGGCGCGGCATCGTGCTCTACATCCGCGGTCACGAGGGCCGGGGTATCGGGTTGCTGCACAAACTGCAGGCGTACCAGCTGCAGGACGACGGAGCCGACACGGTCGACGCGAACCTTCAGCTGGGCGTGCCCGCCGATGCGCGGGACTACGGCACGGGCGCGCAGATCCTCACCGACGTCGGGGTGCGGTCGATGCGGCTGCTGACCAACAATCCGACCAAGCGGGTCGGGCTGGAAGGCTACGGCCTGCGCGTGACGGGCCGGGTGGCGCTGCCGGTGTCGCCGAACCCGGAGAACCTGCGGTACCTGCAGACCAAGCGCGACCGCATGGGCCACGAGCTGGCGCAACTGGAGAACGCGGACGACGTCGGCGCGGGCTTGATCGAGTTTGGCGAGGCCGCAACCGGCGCCGCCGGCACGGGAACGGAAGACGGTGGTGGAGCGCCGTGAGTGGCGAAGGACGGCCGGACGAGAACGTCGAGGGGCTGCGCGAGTGCGAGAATCTGCGGCTCGCCGTCGTGGCCACCCGCTGGCACACGACGATCACCGACAGCCTGCTGGAGAACGCGCTGCACGCGGCGTCGGAGGCGAACCTGGCCGATGAACCGACGGTGGTGCGCGTGGCGGGTGCGGTGGAGCTGCCCGTCGTGGCGCAGGCGCTGGCCAGGGGACACGACGCGGTCGTGGCGCTTGGCGTGGTGATTCGCGGCGGCACGCCGCACTTCGATTACGTGTGCGATGCCGTCACGGCAGGTCTGACGCGGGTGGCGCTCGACGAGTCGACGCCCGTCGGCAACGGTGTGCTGACGTGTGACACCGAGCAACAGGCCCTGGACCGTGCCGGTCTGGCCGACTCGGTGGAGAACAAGGGACGGGAGGCCACCGTCGCCGCGCTGACCACCGCGGGCGTGCTGCGTGGCCTGCGCCAGCCGTGGACCGAACGGGGCTTCGTGTGAACGCGGGTGACCAGATGACCGCACATTCCGGCGATGGCGTGACCGGCGACGACGTGGTCGTGGCCCGGCCGCGGCGGACCGCGTGGATGGGTATCTCCCTCGGGATCGCGCTGCTGGCGGTGTTCACGGTCGTGGCCGTGTTGCTGCGCGGCTCCGACAGCGGGGCGATCTTCCACCTCAGCGACCAGATCGCGATGGTGTTCGTGGGCCTGCTGCTGGGCCTGGCGTGCGCGTCGTTCGGCACCCCGAAGGTGCGCGCCGACTCCCGTGGCATCGACGTGCGCAACGTCGGCACCACCCGGCATTTCGAATGGGACCAGGTGCTGTCGGTGAGTTTCCCGGACGGCGCCTCGTTCGCCCGCCTCGAGCTGCCCGACGACGAGTACTACCCGCTGCTCGCGGTGCAGGCCGTCGACCGGGACCGCGCCGTGACGGCCGTGCGCGGGCTGCGCAGGCTGCACCGGCGCGCCCGGGAGGACTGATCAGCGCGGGCGCGTCACCGGTGGCGCGCCCGCGCTGATGGGGTCAGAGGTCGACGTCGACGACGACGGGCGCGTGGTCGGACGGGCTCTTGCCCTTGCGTTCCTCGCGGTCGACGTAGGCGTCCGAGACGGCGCCCGCGACGGTGGCGTCGGCGTACACCAGGTCGATCCGCATGCCCTTGTTCTTGGGGAAGGCCAGCTGGCGGTAGTCCCAATAGGTGTACGGGTGGTCGTATTTCAGCGGCCGGGGCACGACGTCGGTCAGCCCGGCGTCCCGCAGCGCGGCCAGCGCCTTGCGCTCGCGCTCGGTGACGTGCGTCGATTCGGCGAACAGCGCGATGTCCCACACGTCGTCGTCGGTGGGGGCGATGTTGAAGTCCCCGAGGACGGCGAGCGGCCGTGCCGGGTCCGCCGCGGTGTCCGCGGCCACCGTGTGGCTGAGCGTCGCGAGCCAGTCGAGCTTGTAGTCGTAGTGTGCGTGCCCGGGTTCGCGGCCGTTGGGTACGTACACCGACCAGACGCGCACGCCGCCGCAGGTCGCGCCGATCGCGCGGGGTTCGACCGCGCCGTCGTAGGCGGGCTGGCCGGGGAGGTCGCGTACGACGTCGTCGAGCCCGGCCTTCGACAGGATCGCCACGCCGTTCCAGCGGCCGGTGCCGTGGGAGGCGATCTCGTAACCGAGTTCGCGTACCTGGTCGGTGGGGAAGGCGTCGTCGGTGCACTTGAGTTCCTGCAGGCACAGCACGTCCGGCCGGGCCGAGTCGAGCCAGGCGAGCAGCCGGGGGAGACGGGCGGTGACCGAGTTGACGTTCCAGGTGGCGATCCGCATGCGGGCAGCCTCGCACAACGAGGTCGATGTATAATGACCTATACGGCATCGCTGTGGTGGCCGTGTCCTTCGCCGCTGTCCGGCGTCGCACGCCGGTCACCGTCCCATACATGCCCGGACGTGGGAGGTCGGCTCGGGCAGTGGCCACCGTCGGGTATCCACGGTGGTGTCCTCGGCTCCGCCGCGGACACCACCGGTTAGAGCGCCAGCAGGCCCGCCACCACCTCGTCGACCCGGCTCGCCACGACGTGGGGGCGTTCGACCAGCGGAGTGAGATCACCTTCGAGGCGCGAGGCGAACCCCGCGAGCAGGCCGGCCTTCACCGCGCCGTGCGTGTCCCACGAGTGCGCGGCCACCAGTGCCGTGTCCCCGGGCGTGGCGCCGGCCTGCTCGCACGCCCAGTGGTACACGCGCGCCGGCGGTTTGAACGAGCGGACGGCTTCGGCGGAGAGGACGCCGCGCAGTCGCCCGCTCATCCCGTGTCTGTCGAGAATGGACTCCAGGATGCCGGCGCTGCCGTGGGTGAAGCCGTAGGCGGGCACCTGCGCCTCCGCGAGCAGGGTGAACGCGGTCTCCGCCTCGGGGTGCAGCGGGAGGTCGCCGAAGCCGTCGAGGATGTGGGCGATCGCATCGTCGGTCAGCGTGTGGCCGGACGTGATCGCGAGCTGCGCCGCGGCGACGGCACGGAACGGCGGTGCCTCGCCGGCGAGGGTGTACGCCATGCCGTCGCGCAGCGTGCGCGCGAAGAACAACTCCAGCTCGTGGCCCGGCCTGCCCGTCTCGACGAACCGCTCCCGCAACGGCTCCAGCTGTACCAGAGTCTCGAACACGTCGAACAGCACCACCGACGGCCGCCTCGGCACAGCGCGTTCCATGTCGGCCAGGCTACGTTGCGGCCCCGGGCGCCGCGAGGTGATCGCACGGGAACCGGACCGGCCTCGGGTTCCCACACGGCGCGGCCACCCGGCGGACCCCGCACTCTGCTCTCTGCGTCGCGCACCCCGCACCCGCGACGTCGCAGGGTCGTGACCCGTGGCCCCTGACCAGGGTGTCGGCGGGTCGCCATAGAGTGGAGCCCGTGGCTGACCCGTCGACCTACCGGCCCGCCCCTGGGAGCATTCCGGACGAACCGGGCGTGTACAAGTTCCGCGACGAGCGGCGCCGCGTCATCTACGTCGGCAAGGCGAAAAGCCTGCGCAGTCGGCTGAACTCCTACTTCGCCGACCTCGCGGGGCTGCACCCGCGTACCCGGCAGATGGTCACCACGGCGGCGAGTGTCGAATGGACCGTCGTCTCCACGGAGGTCGAGGCGCTCCAGCTCGAATACAACTGGATCAAGGAGTTCGACCCGCGGTTCAACGTCCGCTACCGCGACGACAAGAGCTACCCGGTGCTGGCGGTGACACTGAACGAGGAGTTCCCCCGGCTGCACGTCTACCGCGGGCCGCGGAAGAAGGGTGTGCGCTACTTCGGCCCGTACGCCCACGCGTGGGCGATCCGCGAGACGCTCGACCTGCTGCTCCGTGTGTTCCCCGCCCGCACGTGCTCGAACGGGGTGTTCCGCCGGCACGCTCAGATCGGCAGGCCCTGCCTGCTCGGCTACATCGACAAGTGCTCCGCCCCGTGTGTCGGCCGCGTCACCGCCGACGAGCACCGCGCGATCGTCGACGACTTCTGCGACTTCCTCGCCGGCAGCACCGACAAGATGGTGCGCAGGCTCGAGAAGGCGATGGCGGAGGCCTCGGAGGGGCTGGAGTTCGAACGCGCCGCCCGGCTGCGCGACGATCTCGCCGCGCTGCGCCGCGCGATGGAGAAACAGGCCGTCGTGCTGGGCGACGGCACGGACGCCGACGTCGTCGCGTTCGCCCACGACGAGCTCGAGGCGGCCGTCCAGATCTTCCACGTGCGCGGCGGCCGGGTGCGCGGCCAGCGCGGCTGGGTGATCGACAAGGTCGAGGAGATGGACGTCGCGGCACTGGTCGAGCAGTTCCTCAGCCAGTTCTACGCCGAACAGCTCGACCTGGCCCGGGAGGCGCCGGGAGGCGGCGGGCCGACCGTGCCGCGCGAGGTGCTGGTGCCCGAGCTGCCTGCAGACGCCGAGGCCATGACCGACTGGCTGTCGGAACTGCGCGGCTCGCGGGTCCGCCTGCGGGTGCCGCAGCGGGGCGACAAGCGCGCGCTCGCCGACACGGTGGAGCGCAACGCCAAGGAGGCGTTCTCCCAGCACAAACTCCGCCGCGCGGGTGACCTCACCGCCCGGTCCGCGGCACTGCAGGAGCTGCAGGAGCACCTCGCTCTCGACACGGCGCCGCTGCGGATCGAATGCGTCGACATCAGCCACACGCAGGGCACCGACGTCGTCGCATCGCTCGTCGTGTTCGAGGACGGCGTGCCACGCAAGACCGAGTACCGCCGGTTCGCGCTTCGCGAGGCCGCCGACGAGGGCGACGTTGCGGCGATCGCCGAGGTCGTCCGGCGCCGGTTCGCCCGCTATCTCAAGGAGACGGCCGACAGCGGCAACGGCGAGACCGCCGGGGACGCCGGCACCGCGGACGCGACGCCGGGGGAACCGGCCCCCGCCGGTATTGCGCCTGCGGAAACCGACGGCGCGCAGGACGGCCCGCCGGGGATCGATCCGGAGACGGGCAAGCCGAAGAAGTTCGCCTACCCGCCGAATCTGCTGGTCGTCGACGGCGCCGGACCGCAGGCGACGGCGGCGTCCGACGTCCTCGCCGAGCTCGGCATCACCGACGTGGCCGTGGTCGGCCTCGCCAAACGCCTCGAAGAGGTCTGGCTGCCGTCCGACGACGAGCCGGTCATCCTGCCGAGGACCTCGGACGCGCTGTACCTTCTGCAGCGAGTGCGCGACGAGGCGCACCGGTTCGCCATCCGGTACCACCGGGAGAAGCGCGGCAAACGGGTGCAGGCCTCCGAGCTGGACGGGGTGCCGGGACTCGGGCAGGCGAGGAAGTCGGCCCTGATCAAGCACTTCGGTTCGGTGAAGAAGCTCAAGCAGGCCAGTGTCGACGACATCGCACAGGTGCCGGGCTTCGGGAAGCGGACCGCCGAGGCCGTGCACACGGCGCTCACAGGGGGACAGAACATGGAGCGAGGGGAGTCAGACCAGTGAACAGTGCGGCAGCCGACAGAGCCGACGCGGCCGACGAGGACGGCCGGGGCTCGGGCATGGAGGTCGCGGTCGTCACCGGCCTGTCCGGGGCCGGCCGGAGCACGGCGGCGAAATGCCTGGAGGACCTGGGCTGGTTCGTCGTGGACAACCTGCCGCCGGAACTGATCTCGACCATGGTCGAGCTCGGCGCGCAGTCGCGGGGTGCGATCACGAAGGTCGCGGTCGTGATGGACGTGCGGTCGCGGGCGTTCACCGACGACCTGGCTTCGGTCATCAAGGGTCTGGACATGCGCGGGTACAAGCCGCGAGTCCTGTTCCTGGAGGCGACCGACGCGGTGTTGATCCGCCGGTTCGACCAGGTGCGGCGGGGACATCCGATGCAGGGGGACGGCAGGCTCGTCGACGGCATCGGCGCCGAGCGGGCGCTGCTGGAACCGCTGCGGGCCGAGGCGGACCTGCTGCTGGACACCTCGTCGCTGTCGGTGCACGATCTGCGCGCCAAGATCGAGGACGCGTTCGGCAGCGAGGCGTCCGCGCAGACCCGGGTGACGGTGCTCTCGTTCGGCTACAAGTACGGTCTGCCGATGGACTCCGACCTCGTAATGGACGTGCGGTTCCTGCCCAACCCGTTCTGGATCCCCGAGCTGCGGGACCACAGCGGCCTGGACACCGAGGTGCGCAATTACGTGCTCGGCCAGGAGGGGGCGGAGGAGTTCCTCGACCGCTATCAGGACCTGCTGCGGTTGATCGGTGCCGGATACAAGCGCGAGGGCAAGCGGTACCTGACGCTCGCGATCGGTTGCACCGGCGGCAAGCACCGCAGCGTGGCGATCTCGGAGGAACTCGCGAACCGGCTGTCCAAAGAGGATGGAACGGCCGTGAAGGTGGTGCACCGGGACCTGGGCCGGGAGTGAACACGGAGATGCGCGCGGTCGCCCTGGGCGGGGGTCACGGTCTGCACGCCACGCTGACGGCGTTGCGGCGGCTCACCGACGACGTCACGGCGGTGGTCACGGTCGCCGACGACGGCGGATCGTCGGGACGGCTGCGCCGCGAACTCGGCCTGCTGCCGCCGGGAGACCTGCGGAAGGCGCTGGCCGCACTGGCCGCGGCGGACGACGGCGGCGCGCGGTGGGCCGAGGTGTTCCAGCACCGGTTCGGCGGTAGCGGCGCGCTGACCGGCCACGCGGTCGGCAACCTGCTGCTGGCCGGGTTGTTCGAGGTGCTGGGCGACCCCGTGGCCGGGCTCGACGAGGCGGCCCGGCTGCTGGGCGTCTCCGGCCGCGTGCTGCCGATGTCGACCGACCCGCTCGACATCGAGGCCGAGGTCACCGGCCTCGAACCCGACGGCGCGGTGAGCCGCATCCGCGGGCAGGTCGCCGTCGCCAGCACCCCGGGGCAGGTCCAGCGCATCACCCTGCACAGCGTGGTGCCGGCCGACAGTCCGGGAGCGGGCGCAGGCGTGACGCCCGCGGTGACGCCCCCGCAGGCGTGCCGGGAGGCCGTCGACGCCGTGCTGTCCGCGGACGCGGTGTTCCTCGGCCCGGGGTCGTGGTTCACGAGCGTGCTGCCGCACCTGCTCGTGCCCGAGCTGCACGACGCGCTCGTGAAGACGTCCGCCACGAAGATCGTCATTCTCAACCTGGTGCCGCAGCCGGGGGAGACGGCGGGCTTCTCACCCGAACAGCACCTGGACGTACTCTTCCAGCACGCTCCCCGGCTCGGAGTGGACGCCGTGATCGCCGACCGCGATTCGGTGCCAACGCCGGCGCGGCTGCGTTCGGCGGCCGCGGCGCTGGGCGGGCGTGCACATCTGGCGTCGATCGCCGCCCCCGGTGCGGTGGGGCGGCACGATCCGGATGCGCTGGCCGGTTGTGTGCGAGACGCGCTCGGTGCGACGAGCGCGAAGGAGGGGCTCTCATGGCGATGACCGCTGCGGTCAAGGA
This sequence comes from Prauserella salsuginis, assembly GCF_024648885.1. Lineage (GTDB taxonomy): Bacteria > Actinomycetota > Actinomycetes > Mycobacteriales > Pseudonocardiaceae > Prauserella > Prauserella salsuginis. The sequence continues at coordinate 18,093 of NZ_JANBBF010000016.1, forward strand.
CGAACTCAGCCGGCTCGAGCTGACCAAGGTGAGCCCACGGCGGTCCGAGGTCGCGGCGATGCTGCGGTTCGCGGGCGGGCTGCACATCGTGGCGGGCCGGGTCGTCGTCGAGGCGGAACTCGACACCGGTTCGGTGGCCCGGCGGCTCCGTAAAGAGGTCCACGAGCTGTACGGGCATCAGGCCGAAGTGCACATGATCACCTCGGGTGGGCTGCGCAAGGGCAACCGGTACGTGGTGCGCGTGGTCAAGGACGGTGAAGGGCTCGCGCGGCAGACCGGCCTGATCGATCAGCGCGGCCGCCCGGTGCGCGGTCTGCCCGCGCCGGTGGTGTCCGGCGGGATCGCCGATGCCGAGGCTGCGTGGCGCGGGGCGTTCCTGGCCCACGGTTCGCTGACCGAACCGGGACGCTCGTCGTCGCTCGAGGTCACGTGCCCCGGACCGGAGGCTGCGCTGGCGCTCGTCGGCGCGGCGCGCAGGCTGGGCATCCAGGCCAAGTCGCGGGAGGTGCGCGGGGCCGACCGGGTCGTGGTCAGGGACGGCGACGCCATCGGCGCGCTGCTGACCCGCCTGGGTGCGCATTCGAGCGTGCTGGCGTGGGAGGAGCGGCGCATGCGCCGCGAGGTGCGGGCGACCGCGAACCGCCTCGCCAACTTCGACGACGCCAATCTCCGCCGATCGGCCAGGGCCGCCGTGGCTGCGGCCGCCAGGGTGGAGCGGGCCATGGAGATCCTGGGCGAGGACGCCCCGGACCACCTGCTCACGGCGGGCAGGCTGCGGGTCTCCAACCGGCAGGCCTCGCTCGAAGAGCTCGGTCAGCTCTCCGACCCGCCGATGACGAAGGACGCCGTCGCGGGCCGGATCCGCAGGCTCCTCGCCATGGCGGATAAGAAGGCGGCCGATCTGGGTATCCCCGATACGGAGTCGGCTGTGACCGCGGAGATGCTCGACGAGGAAGTGTGACTACGCGCACGTTACCCGGGCCGCGCGGCGACCGTGATCTCGTAACGTAGCGGTTGCGCGGCCGAGCCACGGCCGGAAACGCGGCGCCCCGACGCTCGGGGGCGAACGGTTCGTACCTCATCCCGGAAAGCCGCCCGCGGCGGAACACGATCGGGTTCGACGAAAGGGGGCATCACGTGCACGCGACCGGTACAGGCTTCGACGGCACCGAACTCGCCGTCTCACCCGAGATCGGGACGTGGCTCGAACAACGGTCCGGCCGAGCCGACGATTGGACGGCCGCGGACCTCGTGACCGCCAAGCGCGGGCGCACCGTGAGCGTGGTGATCCCGGCCAGGGACGAGGACGAGACGGTCGGCGGGATCGTGCGCACGATCCGCACCGAACTGGTCGAGCGGGAGCCCCTCGTCGACGAGATCCTCGTGGTCGACTCGCACTCGCAGGACGCGACCGCCGAGGTCGCCGCGGACGCGGGTGCCGCCGTGGTCGCGCAGGACGACGTGCTGCCCGCGCTGCCGCGCCACCGGGGCAAGGGTGATGCGCTGTGGAAGGGTCTCGCGGCCAGCCACGGCGACCTGGTGGTGTTCGTCGACGGCGACCTCTACGACTTCACCGCGGGGTACGTGACCGGCCTGCTCGGGCCGCTGCTCACCCGGCCGGACGTCGACTACGTCAAGGGCTTCTATCATCGCCCGCTCGCCGGGGAGGGGCGCAGGGAGGTCGACGGCGGGGGCCGCGTCACCGAGCTCGTCGCGCGGCCGCTGCTGAACATGTTCTGGCCGCAGCTGTCCGGGTTCGTGCAGCCGTTGGCGGGCGAGTACGCGGGCCGGCGCGAGGTGCTGGAGGCCATCCCGTTCGTCACGCACTACGGCGTCGAGATCGGCCACCTCATCGACCTGGTGGAGTGGCGGGGCCTCGACGCGCTCGCCCAGGTCGATCTGGGACACCGCACGCACCGGCACCAGACCACGCAGGCGCTGGGCCGCATGTCCGCGCAGATCATCCTGACGATGCTGGACCGCCTGACCCGGCACGGCCGGCTGTCGATGCCGGTGCCGCCCGCGACGTTGCTGGCCCAGTTCCAGCGCAGCGTGACCGGACCGGGCAGCGGTGTCGAGCGGGACCTGGTGCTGACCGACCTGACCCTCGAGGAGCGCGATCCGCTCGCGGCCGTCACCCGCGACACCGGCGACGCCGGGGGCGGCGACGTGGCCGCGCCGACGTCGGAGTGCGGCGGCGCTCTGCGCCGGACGGCCTGACCCGCGAGGCGGCTGACGGGCGCGGCATCCGGACGTCACCGGTCCGATCCCGCGCCGCGCCCGGGGGCCTGCGCGGGAGTCAGGGGCCGGGTTGCTAGCTTCCTGACGTGCTCGCTCCCGCGCTGTTGAAGCGCCGTGCCCTCGAACTCGGCCGCCATCACTGGCTCTTCCTCGTGGTGTTCGTCGCCGGTCTCGGCCTGCGTGCGGCCGCCTGGTTGGCGTACCCGCCCGCGTTGCTGTACGGCGATTCGTTCCGATACCTGGACAACGTCGGCACGCATAACCCGACCGGACTGCACCCGATCGGCTACGACCTGTTCGTCCTCGAACCCGTGCTGGCGGTCGGCGGGCTGGGTCTCGTGTCGTTCCTGCAGCACGTCGTCGGCTTGGGCTGTGGCCTCGCGCTCTACGCACTGGCCCGCCGGCTGGGGGTGCGCCGGAACTGGCTGGCGGCACTGGCGGCGGCACCGGTCCTGCTCGATGCCTACGAGGTGCAGATCGAGCAGATGATCATGTCGGACGTCTGGTTCCAGGTCATCCTGGTCGCGGTGCTGTGGCTGCTGCTCGGCACGAAGCGCGGCGGACAGCCGCCGGTGTGGGCGACCGCCGTGGCGGGTGTGCTGTTCGGCGTCGCGGTGATCTTCCGGATGGTCGCGCTGCCGCTCGCGTTGCCCGCCGTGGTGTTCCTGCTCATCGCGGGCGGCGTCTGGCGGCGCTGGGGTACCTGGGCGGCGTGGCGCACGATCCTCGTGCGGGTCGCCACGCTCCTGCTGCCGTTCGCGCTCGTGGTCGTCGGCTACGGCGCCTACTACGCGAGCTGGTCGGGTCACTTCGCGCTCAGCCCGTCGACCGGCAACGTGCTCTACGCCCGCGGCGCCGTGGTGGCCGACTGCCAGAACCTGGAGCTGGCGGAGCGGCTGCGCCCCGCGTGCCCCGACGAGCCGCTGGACGAGCGGATGGGCAGCGACCGGTACGCGCACATCGGCGCGGACGACGAGTGGCGGGCGCAGTGGCCGGAGGGCACGAACATCGTCCGGATCCAACAGGACTTCGGCAAGGAGGTCATCCGGCAGCAGCCGTTCGACGTCGCCGTCGCGATCATGACCGACTTCCTCAAGGGCTTCCGGGGCTGGCGCGTCGACACCCCGGGTGACGTCTCGGTGGAACGCTGGCACTTCCAGTCCACGTACCAGTTCTACAACCACGAGGAGAAGAGCCGGGAGTACGCGCTCCGCTACAGCGGCGAGGAGCCCGAGTCGCGGCCGACGCTGGGCACGGCGCTGCGCTGGTACCAGCTGTTCGGCGGCTTCACACCGGGCAACGTGCTCGGTGTGGCGCTACTGCTCGCGCTGGCTGCCGGTCTCGGGGTGACCCGCAGGGCACGGGCCAGCGGCCTGCGCTCGGCGATGTTGTTGCCTGCCGGCATGGCACTGGTGTCGCTCGGTGGCGCCGCGGCGTTCGAGTTCTCGTGGCGCTATCAACTGCCCGGCATCACGCTGCTGCCGTTGGCGGGCGTGCTCGCCCTGACGGCGTTGCTGCGGCACCGGAAGCGGCGTGACGCCGATCCGGTCGGCGTACCCGCGCCCGACGGCGGTCCCATGGACGGCGCCGGACAGCGGCACTCCGGTGGCAACGGGCGGGTCGGTCCGGCTGCGGGTGACGGCAACGGTGTCGGAAAGGGCAACGGTGTCGGAAAGGGCAACGGTGTCGGAAAGGGCAACGGTGTCGGAAAGGGCAACGGCGCCGGAAAGGGCAACGGCGTCGGGAACGGGGCCGCTCACGGCGACGGCGCCGTGAGCGGTAACGGTCACCGCGAGCCCGCGCACGGATCCACCGGCGAGGCGGCAGCCGAGTCCCCGGACGACGAGACCGGCCGGGGCGAGGTTCCCGCGGAGACCGGCCCGGAACGGGGTTGATCCGGCCGACGCGGAAACGACCCTCGCCGGTCCGGCAACCGGCGGGCCCGAAGAAGACGGGAGCGCGGTTCCCCGCCGGAAGCGGCGCGGCGCGGCTGCCTTAACCTCACACCGTGCGAGCTGACGAGACGACCGCCGACCCCGACGAGGGGCTCGCGCGCCGGCTGAAGGCACTCGCGTGCACCGCGCCGTTGCACGACCTGGACGCGCGTAAGTCCAAGCTCGACTGGGCCGATGCGACCGTCTACCAGATGGCCGAGATCGGGCTGCACACGATCGACCAGGTCACGATCGCGATGGACTTCGACACCGGCGCCGACCACCACCAGGTCACCCGCCGGCTGCTGCCGTTCATCGCGGCGCAGGCGCCCGATCGCACCACCGACGAGCACACGCGGGTGGCCCGGTGGGTGCTCGACAACCTGATCAACGTCGGCACCACCGATCGCGGGTTCCGCCGCGTGTACGGAGCCGTCGACGCCGACGGGCGGTACCGCAGGCGGGCGTTCGACTTCAAACTGCTCGTCGAACTGGCCGCGCCGGACGGCGAGGTGTACCTGCGTGCGACGGACGAGGCGATCAACGTGCTCGTCGGTGCGCTGGACACCGACGTCGAATCGGCCCACATCGCCGCCGAGGTCAAACTCGAGAACCTGATCACGCGCGGCAGGCTGGCCGACGCGAAGCTCGCCGCGGAGCAGGCGCGCTACCGCACCGTGCAGTACGGCGAGATCCTGCGCGCCAAGCTCGACGCGACCCGGCGTGACGTGCGGTCGGTCGACTGGGAGCGGGAGTTGCCCGAGCTGCTCGACTCCGCGCTGACGCACATCGAATCCCGGTTCCGCGCGGAGACGGCGATCCTGAAGAACATCACGGCCGCCAGGGACGAGGCGGAGGACCCCGATCACAAGCGCCGTGCCGCCGAGCTCGTCGACATCGTGGCGGACTGCATCCGCAGGCACACCCAGCTGCAGAACCGGTTGCAGGCGGCGGGTGCGGTGTTTCGCGCCGAACAGGACCGGCAGCAGTTCTCCGGCCCGGCTCAGCGCGCCGCCGTCGACGTGTTCGGGCAGTTGCTCACGCCGACCCTGGACCTGCCGCTGGCCGACGCCCTCGCGCCCGTCGAGGCGTACTTCCGGGCGGGGACCGGAACCACGGTGCCGAGCGTGCCGTCCCTGCCGTCGCTGGTGTCGCTGCTGCTGCGGCCCGCTCCGGAACGCGAGCACGTCGTGGGTGAGGTGCCGGATCCCGAGCTGCAACCGGCCGAGGACACCGACGCGTTCACCGACGAGCAGTGGCGGCAGGCCGATGCGCTGCTCGACCTGCCCGAGGTGCCGCGGCGGCTCTCCGGCCTGCTGGAGGAGGCCCGCAGTGCCGACCCGGCCGTCGCGCGGCTCGTCGCCCTGCGTGCCGTGCACGCGTACGGTCCCGAGGTCGGCGGTGCGCTGCGGCAGTCGCAGGGGTCGGTGCTGCTGGCCGTCGACGACGGCACCGAACTGGACGACCCCGAGATCGGCGGTGCCGACCTGCTGCTGATGGCCGCGGTCGTCGACGGCGACCCCGCGGGTGAGGACCCCGGCACCGGCGAGACCGGCACGGAAGCCGATGGGCCCGCGGGCGACGGCGAGGACCAGGCGGGCAGCGGCGGAGCGGAGCGCGAGCCCGCGCTGTTCGACGACACCGAGGCCATCGACGACACCGGGGCCATCGAGGAGGCTGCTCTGTGAGCACGGGACATGCGTCGGCCGACGCCGAGGCGGCGGCGCGGCTGCTCGCCTTCGGCATGCGGCCCAAACTCGTGCCGGGACGGGACGTGGTCTACGCGGACCTCGTGCGGCGTTACGGCGAGGACAGCGCGTTCAAGCAGCTCACCCACTCCGTGGCGGCGGGGCTGGGACTGCTGGTGCTCGAGGTGAACGCCCAGGCGGGCGCGGTGCTGGCCGCCACCGACGAGTCGATCTTCGAGATCAAGATGGACAGCTACGCGCGGCAGTCGAAGATCCGGGAACGGCGAGACACGGAGAAGGTCCTGCACGGGCTCATCCACCTGGCGACGGCGGCGCTGGGATATCCGAGACCCGACGACCTGGCCAACGACACCTACATCGGCAGGGTGAGTGTCGAGCAGGTGGACGGGGTCGTGCGGGAGGCGTGCCGGATCCTCGACGAACGGGCCGCGGCGAACACCGACCCGCTCGCCGACGCGCCGGAACTGGAACAGGCGTGGCGCGCGTACGCCCGCAGGCCCGCCGCCGCGGCGACCAAGGACGGCAGGCTCGCCCCGGACACCACGCGCGGGATGGTGACGCGGGCGCTACGGTTCCTGGCCGAGCAGGGATTCCTCGTCCCGGTGAGTTCCGAGCAGGGCGGGACGTACCGGACGACGCCGCGTTACCAGGTGCAGGTGCGCGAGCTGGCGGCCGACGCCGCGTTCGACGAGCTGCTCGCACTCGGGGTCGTCTCGGTCCCGGGTGAGGGTTCGACGCTGCGGGCGTCGGCCACCGACACGCTGTAGGGGAGTGGATGTACGAGCTGTCGCGGGTGCGGCTGCACTCGGTGGGCCCGAGCGGTGCGCGGTACCAGGACGTCGTGCTGGACTTCTCCGGCGTCGGCGACGTGGTGGCCACGCTGACACAGGATGCGCTGTTCGGCGCGGGCATCCACCATGCCGAGGGCGGGCCGCCGCGTCGCCCGTCACCGGCGAGCGTGCTGTTCCTGGAGAACGGCGGCGGGAAGTCGGTGCTGATCAAGCTGATCTTCTCGGTGATGCTGCCGGGCAGGCGGCAGGTCGTCGGCACGACCAACACACGCGTGCTGGAGAAGTTCGTCGGCTCGAAGGACGTCGCGCACGTGGTGCTCGAATGGCAGCACGTGGAGACGGGCGAGCGGTTGATCACCGGCAAGGTCTCCGAGTGGCGCGGCCACGTGGCCTCGTCGGACCCGGCCAATCTGGTCGACTCGTGGTACTGCTTCCGCCCCGGTGCGGACGTCGGCCTGGAGTCGCTGCCGCTGACCGCCGAGGGCAAACTGCTGACGATGTCCGGGTTCCACGACCGGATGACGTCGCTGCACGGGGACGTGCCCGAACTGCAGCTGTTCTGGACCCGCAGGCACCACGAGTGGACCGAGCGGCTCGACCAGCTCGGCCTGGACACCGAGTTGTTCCGCTACCAGCGCGCCATGAACGCGGGCGAGGGTGAGGCGGCGGACGCGTTCGCGTTCAACACCGACGAGGCCTTCGTCGAATTCCTGCTCCGTGCGGTGATCACCGAGGACGAGCCGAAGGACCTCGCCGACGTCGTGGTCACCTACGCCGACAACCTCGCCCAGCGCGGTGAGCTGATGACCGAGCGGGACTTCGTGGCCGGTGCTCTCGATGCGCTCACGCCGCTGATCGACGAGGAGAAGCTCGCGGCGGCGGCGCGGAAGCTCGCCGACGCGGCCCGCGCGGAACTCGAGACCCTCGCCGGTGAGGTCGCGGGTAGGAACGCCGCCGAGTCCGAACGGCTCGAGACGCTGACCGCGCACGTGCAGGAGGTCTCCGACGCCGAACGGCTCGCCGAGGGTGATCATCGGCGCAAGCAGGCCGTGCTCACCGAGTTGCGCAGGCAGGTCGCGGCGATGCTGCGGGAGGAGGCGCAGGCCGAATCCGAGCGCATCGACGCCGAGCTCACGGAGGCGAAGACCCTCGCGGAGGCGTGGCGGGAGACCGGAACCGTGCTGACGCACCTGGGCGCCACGCGGAAGGCCGCCGACATCCGTGAGCTCGTCGGCAGCAGGGAGGAGAAGGCGCGGCCCGCGCTGGAGGCGAAGAACGCCGCCGCGACGGCGCTGGCGCGCGGCCTGCTCGGCCTGGCGCGGGAAGCCCAGCAGCAGGCTGACGAGGCGGACCGGCAGGCGAACCAGCTGCAGGCCGAGGCCGAGGACGCGCAGCGGGAACGGGACGAGGCGACCTCGGCGGCTGCGAACCGCCGCGCCGAGGCCGACGGGCTGACCGCACGGCTGGACGAGGTGCGGGCGGAGATCGCGCAGGCGACCGCCGACGGGTTGGTGAGCCACGGTGCGGACGTCGCCGAGGCGGCCCGGACGGCCGCGGCCGAGGGCGAGGAGGCGACCGCCGAGCTGGCCAGGAGGGAAGCGGAACTGGAGCGCGTCGCCGAGGAGCTCGGCGCCGCCCAGACCGCCGCGCACGAGGCGCAGCGGGAGGCCGCGAGCGCCCGCGACCGTGCCCAGCGGGCGGCCGAGGAACTCACGCGCGCGCACCGCCGCACCGACGCGCTCGCCGCGGAGCCGCGGCTGGCCGAGCTGCTCGGCACCGACACCGTCACGCTGGAGACCGACACGCCGGCGGTGCTGGAGCGGCTCGCCGAGGCGCGCGGTGAGGCCGAACGCGAGCAGACGACGCTGCGGATGGAGGAGTCGCGGGACGAACGCGCGCTGGGAGCGCTCGGCTCGGGCGGCCTGTTGCCCGCGCCCGAGGAGCTGCAGGCCGCGCTCGAAGTCCTCGAACAGGCCGGCATCACGGCGTGGTCCGGCTGGCGCTACCTGTCCACGCTCGACGCCTCGACGCGCGCGGACGCGGTGCAGCGGGCACCGCAGCTGGTGTCGGGCGTGCTGCTCAACGACCCGGCCCAGCTCGGACGTGCCCAGGAGGTCCTGACCGAGCACCGGCTGCTGCCCGGTGCGGCCATCGCCGTGGGCACCACCGCGGCGCTGGCCGACCGTGATCTCGACGAGGCACCCGGGGTCGCGTTCCTCGTGCCGCCGAACCCCGCGATGTACGACGAGGACGCGGCCGACGCGGAACGCGAGGCCATCAGCCGCCGCCAGCACGACCGGCAGCGCCGGCTCGCCGACCTGGAGGAGTCGATCGGCCGCGACGCCGCGCTGACGTGGAAGCTCTCCGCCTGGCGCGAGGACTACCCGCCCGGCAGCATCGCCGTGCTGGCCGAGCAGTCCCAGGAAGCCGAGACGGCACGGGATGCTGCCGAGCGGGCGGCCCAGGAGGCCGAACAGGCCGCCGGGCGGCTCACCGAGAAGCGCGACGCGCTGCGGGAACGGGTCCCGGCGTTGCGGACGGAGGCCCGCCGCGCCGAGGACGCCGCGCGCACGCTCGACGATCTCGCGGGCCGCACCGGCCGGATGGCGCAGTGGACCGAGGAGGCGGAGCGGGCCAGGGAAGCGGCCGCGCTGGGGGACCAGCGCGCCGACGACGCCGCGGCGCGGGCAGCCCGGCTGCGGGAGCAGGCCGCCGAGCACCGGCGCACGGCCGACGGCCACCGGCGTACCGCGACCACCGCACGCGGTGAGCTGGCGGAGGTGCCCGGCGGCGGGTCCGTGTCGGCCGACGACCCGGTGCCCGCGGAACCGGTCGACGCGCTGCGCCGGGCGTTCACGTCCGCGTCCGAGGCCTACTCCCGGGTCGAAGTGGGCGGTGACCTGCGGGCCGAACTCGAGCAGGCCGAAGCGGCCGAGTCGGCGGCCAGAGCCGCACTGGAGAACCTCGACGAGGACGTGCGCGCCCGTGCGGCCGAGCTCCTCGACACGCCCGACGGCTCGGACTCGTCGGCGCGCGCGGCCGCCCAGGCGCGTGTGGTGCGGACCGTGGAGACCCTGGAGGCCGAACGCACCGAGGTGATCGGCAGGCTCGCCACCCGGACGGCCGAGCTGGAACAGCTGCCCTCACCGTCGGGGCCACTGGACACGGTGACCCGACCGCGGGACGTCGACCACGGCCGGGAGCTCATCGACGAGGCAGGCGACGAGGTGTCGGCCGCCGCGAGGGAGTGGGAGGAGCTGCAGCAGCGGCACGCGGCCGCGCAGGCCTCCCTCGACGCGGCGAAACAGAGCGCCTCCGGTTTCCGGCTGCTGGCCGAGTCGCTCGCGGCGTACGTACCCGCGGGCGAGCCTGCACGGGCGTTTGACGGTGACGTGGAGGAGGCGCAGGCCCGGGCCACCGAGCTCACCGGACGTCTCACTTCGGCGCAGCAGCAGGTCGACGAGGCCGCCGCACGGGTGCGGGCCGCCGCCGACACGCTGGCGCAGTACGCCACGGAGAAGCGGTTCGAGCAGCTGGACACGCCGGTGCGGCAGCAGGTCGTGTCCGTCCGCCGCGACAGCCTGCCCGAGCACGCGCAGGAGTGGGCCGAGGCGCTGCGGCCGCGGCTGCGGACGCTCACCGACGACCTCGCGCAGATCGACCGCCACCGCTCCGGCATCGTCACCCGGCTGCAGAGCATGGTCGAAGGCGCGATCCGCACGTTGCGCTCCGCGCAGCGGGTGTCGCGGCTGCCCGACGGGCTCGGGGACTGGTCCGGCCAGGAGTTCCTCCGCATCCGCTTCACCGAGCTCGACGACGCCGACCTCGCCACGGCCCTTGGCGAGGTCGTCGACGAGGCGGCGGTCGGCAAGACCGCAGACGGCAGGGACGTCAAACGGGACGGGCTGTCACTGCTGCTGCGCGGCGTCCGCGCCGCGGTGCCGAAGGGCTTCCGCGTGGACATGCTCAAACCGGATTCGGTGCTCCGCACCGAACGCCAGCGGGTATCGGAGATCCGCGACGTGTTCTCCGGCGGCCAGCAGCTCACCGCGGCGATCATCCTGTACTGCACCCTCGCGGCGCTGCGGGCCAACAACCGCGGCCGGATGCGGAATCCGCACTCGGGCGTGCTGTTCCTCGACAATCCGATCGGCCGCGCCTCGGCCGGTTATCTGCTGGAGTTGCAGCGCGCCGTCGCGAGTGCACTGGGGGTGCAGCTGGTCTACACGACCGGCCTGTTCGACGCGGGGGCGCTGTCGGAGTTTCCGCTCATCGTGCGGTTGCGCAACGACGCGGACCTGCGGGCGGGCCGCAAGTACCTGTCGGTCGACGCGACGATGCGCAAGCAACTCGAGGAGCTGCCCGAACCCGACGGCACGGCCCGGCTGACGTCGACCCGGGTGTACACGAAGTCGGCGGCGGGCTGAGCGGCACGCCTCGGGCTGACCGGCCCGTGCTTGTCGGGGACCGCTGGTAGACACGGCCCGTGACCCCGACCATGACCACGGCCGAGCGGCGGGCGCGTCTCGCGTGGCGCCATTTCCTGAGCGCACCCGCCGACAGCGTCGCAGCGATCGCCGAGGGCGTGGTCGCGTTCCACGCCACGGACCCGGCCAGCGTGTACCTCGCCGCGGCGGCCCGCCTCGCCGAGTCCGGACCCGGCGGCCACGCCGTCGATGCGGTCGGCGCGGTGGAACACGCGCTGTACGAGGATCGTTCCGTGCTGCGGATGCTCGGCATGCGCCGCACGATGTTCGTCGTCGGCCGCGGCGTCGCGCCCCTCGTGCAGGCTGGTTGTGCCGTCGACATCGAGCGCAAGCAACGGCGACTGCTGTTGCGCCACCTCGAACAGACCGGTATCCCGCATCTCGACCGTTGGCTGGCCGACGATCTGGTGCGACGGCCGCGTCGTCGGCGGCTGGGCCCACCGGTGGAACGGCGAGGGCACCGCGGGAGAGGTCGCGACGCGGCTGCTGGAGGACGTCGGCGCCGAACGGACGGCACTGGTGGCGGCCGAGGCCGAACGGCTCACGCAACGGTTGTGCAGCTGGCTGCCCGACGCCGTGGTCGTGCCGCGCTTCCGGACCCCGGTGGAACGGGAACTGAGTGCGGTCGGCGGGCATCCGGCGTCACCGGGTGACCGGGCGATGTGACCTGAGCGATCTTGAACGATTTCTGCAAGGTTCAAGGTGCGCGACGTCTCGCACGGGGTATCCGGGTATGGCCTGGTCGCCACGCTAGGGTGTGGTCGTCCCAAGGATGTGCAAGCCGGCCTTCGCGCCGGGTCGAGAACACTGTGAGGAGAGAGCAGACGTGACGGTTCGCGTAGGCGTCAACGGCTTCGGCCGGATCGGCCGCAACTTCTTCCGTGCCGCGGCGGCCAGCGGCCACGACATCGAGGTCGTCGCCTTCAACGATCTCGGTGACGTCTCCACGATGGCCCACCTGCTCAAGTACGACAGCGTGCTCGGCCGTTACCCGGAAGAGGTCACCACGTCCGACGAGGGCATCGTCGTCGGCGGCAAGACGATCAAGGCGCTCGCCGAGCGCGACCCCGCGAAGCTGCCGTGGGGCGACCTTGGCGTCGACGTGGTCGTGGAGTCCACCGGCTTCTTCACCAACGCCGAGGACGCCAAGGCGCACCTGTCCGGTGGCGCGAAGAAGGTCATCATCTCCGCGCCGGCCAAGGGTGAGGACCTGACCGTCGTGCTGGGCGCCAACGACTCCCTGTACGACGGGTCGCAGGCGATCATCTCGAACGCTTCGTGCACCACGAACTGCCTCGCGCCGCTGGCCAAGGTGCTCAACGACGAGTTCGGCATCGAGAAGGGTCTCATGACGACGATCCACGCCTACACGGCCGACCAGAACCTGCAGGACGGCCCGCACAAGGACCCGCGCCGTGCCCGCGCCGCCGCGCTCAACGTCGTGCCCACCTCGACCGGTGCGGCCAAGGCCATCGGCCTGGTGCTGCCGGAGCTCAACGGCAAGCTGGACGGCTACTCGCTGCGCGTGCCGGTGCCGACCGGCTCGATCACCGACCTGACCGTCAACCTGTCGAAGAAGGCCACGGTCGACGAGATCAACGCCGCCTACAAGGCCGCCGCCGAGGGGCCGCTCAAGGGCATCCTGCGCTACAGCGAGGACCCGATCGTCTCGTCGGACATCGTCAACGACCCGGCATCCTGCGTCTACGACGCGCCGCTGACGAAGGTCATCGACGACCAGGTGAAGGTCTTCGGCTGGTACGACAACGAGTGGGGCTACTCCAACCGTCTCGCGGACCTGGCCAACCTCGTCGGTTCCAAGCTGTCCTGAGCCATGGCGGTCAAGTCACTCGACGATCTTCTGTCCAGTGGGGGCACCCCCGCCAACGAGGGCGTAGCCGGTGGAGGGGTCGCCGGGCGGTACGTGCTGGTCCGCTCGGACCTGAACGTGCCGCTCGACGGCGCGACCATCACCGACGACGGCCGGGTCCGTGCCGCGCTGCCGACGATCCGTCGTCTCGCCGAGGCAGGCGCACGGGTGGTCGTCACAGCGCATCTCGGCAGGCCCAAGGGAGCGCCCGACGACGCGTACTCGTTGCGGCCCGTCGCCGCGCGGCTCGGTGAGCTGCTCGGCAGCGACGTCCCGCTGGCCGGTGACGTCGTCGGACGCGAGGCCCGCGACGTCACGGCGAACCTGGCCGACGGCCAGGTCGCCATGCTGGAGAACGTCCGCTTCGACCCGCGGGAGACGAGCAAGGACGCCGACGAGCGCGGCGAACTGGCCCGTGAGCTCGCCGCGCTGGTCGGTTCCGGCGCCGCGTTCGTGTCCGACGGCTTCGGCGTGGTGCACCGCAAGCAGGCGTCCGTCTACGACATCGCCCGTGAGCTGCCCGCCTATGCGGGTGGCCTCGTGCTGTCCGAGCTCGAGGTGCTGCGCACGCTCACCGGTGATCCGCAGCGGCCGTACGCCGTCGTGCTCGGCGGCTCGAAGGTCTCCGACAAGCTCGCGGTCATCGAGGCCCTGCTGCCGAAGGTCGACCGGCTGCTGGTCGGCGGCGGCATGTGCTTCACGTTCCTGGCCGCACAGGGCCAGGGCGTCGGCAGCTCGTTGCTGGAGGCCGACATGGTCGAGGTGTGCAAGCGGCTGTTGGCCGAGGCGGGCGACAAGCTCGTGCTCCCGGTCGACGTCGTCGCCGCCGATGCCTTCTCCGCCGACGCCGCCACTCGCACGGTGGGGGCAGGTGAGATCGAGGAGGGCTGGATGGGCCTGGACATCGGTCCGGAGTCCGTGCGCCGCTTCGCCGACGCCGCCGGCTCGGCCGCGACCGTGTTCTGGAACGGCCCGATGGGCGTGTTCGAGATGGCGCCGTTCGCCGGTGGCACCCGCGGTGTCGCGCAGGCGATCGCCGACGGCGGCGCCTTCAGCGTCGTCGGCGGCGGTGACTCCGCCGCCGCAGTGCGGCTGCTGGGACTGCCCGAGGACGGGTTCTCGCACATCTCCACCGGCGGCGGAGCCTCGCTGGAGTATCTGGAGGGCAAGGACCTGCCCGGCGTGGCGGTCCTCGGCGAGTGACGCGCGGACCCGACACGGACACGTGCCGATGCGTGCCGAGGGCGCCAGGCCATACGGCCCGGTGCTCTCGGCACGCACCCTCGAGAAGTTCCACCCCAAGTACCATTCGTGATCCGGAAGGTGGCCGCATGACGCGCAAGCCGCTCGTCGCCGGCAACTGGCTGTGCTGTCCATTCAGGGGGAGCTCCGCTCCAACCCGGCCCCCCTCGTCCCCCGGGAGGTGCAGGTATGACGACGCGCAAGCCACTCGTCGCCGGCAACTGGAAGATGAATCTCAACCACCTCGAGGCCATCGCCCTGGTGCAGAAGATCGCCTTCTCGTTGCCGGAGAAGTACTACTCGAAGGTGGACGTGGCGGTCATCCCGCCGTTCACGGACATCCGCAGCGTGCAGACGCTCGTCGACGGCGACAAGCTGCTGCTCACCTACGGCGCGCAGGACGTGTCCCAGCACGCGTCCGGTGCCTACACCGGTGAGGTGTCGGCGTCGATGCTGGCCAAGCTCGGCTGCACCTACGTGGTGGTCGGCCACTCGGAACGGCGGGAGCACCATGCCGAGACCGACGAGGTCGTGGGCAAGAAGGTGCGTGCCGCGCTCAAGAACGACCTCACACCGATCCTGTGCGTCGGTGAGCCCCTGGAGGTGCGGGAGGCCGGTGACCACATCTCCCACACGACCACGCAGCTCATCGAGGCCCTCAAGGGCCTGAAGACCGAACAGGTCGCCGACGTCGTGGTGGCGTACGAGCCGGTGTGGGCGATCGGCACGGGCCGGGTCGCGACGCCGGCCGACGCGGAGGAGGTGTGCGCCGCCCTGCGCAACGCGCTGGCGGAGAAGTACGGTGCCGACCTCGCCGGTGGGGTGCGCGTCCTTTACGGTGGCTCGGTGAAGTCGGGCAACATCGCCGATCTCATCGCCTGTGAGAACGTGGACGGTGCGCTCGTCGGCGGCGCCAGCCTCGACGGCGACGAATTCACGAAACTCTGCGCGATGGCCGCCGGAGGCCCGCTACCCTGACAGCGTGTGGCACCCGCTACTCTGGGTGCCCTCGCCACCCGCAGTAGACAGAGGATGACATGCAACTGTTCCTGCAAATCTTGTTGGTCGTGACCAGCGTTCTGCTGATCATCGCGGTGCTGTTGCACCGTGGCCGCGGTGGGGGCCTGTCGTCCTTGTTCGGTGGCGGGATGCAGGCCAGCCTGGCCGGCTCGAGCCGGGCCGAGTCGAACCTCGACAAGGTCACGATCGGCCTCGCCGCGGTCTGGATCATCGCGATCATCGGGCTCGGCCTGCTCCTCAAACTCTGATCGGTCGCGTGCCTAGCGCACGCCGGGTTACTGGTGGGTGAGGTTTGATGGTTGGCGGTAACGCGATCCGGGGGACGCGCATCGGCGCGGCCGGTCCGTCGAGCGAATCCGAGCGTGGCGAGACCGCGCCGCGGAGTGTCGTGTCGTACTGGTGCGCCAACGGGCACGAGTCGCGGCTGTCGTTCGCGCTCGACGCCGAGATTCCGGACGAATGGGATTGTCCGAAGTGCGGTCTGCCCGGTGGGCAGGACGTGCAGAATCCGCCGTCGGCGGGCCGGACGGAGCCGTTCAAGTCACATCTGGAGTACGTGAAGGAACGGCGCAGCGACGAGGAGGGCGAAGCGCTCCTCGAAGAGGCCCTGGAGAAGCTGCGGCAGCGCCGCGGCAGGGCCTGACCCACCGCGGACAGGCACCGGCGACGGGCGGAGGCCCGCACCGCCTGTCTGAGACGTGCGACAGGCTGGCACGGCCGCGAGGCCGGCAAGCGTTGCGTTCGCCGGCGACGGAATGACCGTCGCCGGCGAACGTGTGTCTCACGGTGCAGGCTGGCCGCGCGGGTTCTCGCAACCTCGGCTCGGGCGCGACCGGCCCGAGCGGGCCGCTCGCGCCCGTTGGCCTGCCCACGTGGGCGGTGTCGACGAGCAGGGACGGCGAATGGCTACGACGCCGACGACGCCTCCACCGGCTCGGCGTCTCCCAACGGGGTGACCGGGTAGCGAGCCGTGACACAGAACCCGCCGTCGGCCGTGGGCGCCGACTCGACCGTCCCACCGAGCATCCTGGCCCGCTCGGCAAGGCCCGTCAGCCCGAAACCACCCGAGGGCAGGGGGCCGCTGTCGGCCGTCCTCGCAGGCGGGTCGTTGCGGACCTCCACCAGCAGCGCTTCGTCGTCGGCCGACACCTTCACCAGGGTCGTCGCGCCCGGGGCGTGCTTGCGGACGTTGGTGAGCGATTCCTGCACCGTCCGGTAGGCGGCGGCCGACACCTGGTCGGGCACATCCGCGGGAAGCGTGTCGAGCTCGAGTTTCACCGGCACCTGACAGCCGTGCACGAGATCGGGGATCTCGCAGACCTTCGGTGACCCGCCGTCGTCCTCGGCCGACCCCGACCGGAGGAGACCGACCAGGCCGCGCAGCTCTTCGAGCGTGTGCGTGCTCAGCTCCCGGATCGTGCGCGCGGTCCGTTCCGCGTCACCGCCCGGTGCGGCCGCGGTGAGCACCCCGGCCTGCATCGCGATGAGCGTGATGTTGTGCGACACCACGTCGTGCATTTCCCTGGCCAGGCGGGTGCGTTCCTCTGTTCGGACCATCTCGGCGTGCAGTTTGCGTTCTCGGTCCCGACTCGCAGCCAGTTCGGCCAGGCGGGTGGCGAGTTGCTGCCGGGCGCCGATGAGCAGCCCGATCGCCAGCGGCATGCCGGCGACGACAGTGCTGTAGATGATGTCGAGAGCGTGGAGTTGCCAGCTCAGGGCGACGAACTCGTCCAGCGGCCAGAGGATGAAGCGGCACATCCAGACGACCCAGGCGCCGACCCAGACCTGCCAGTGGGTCTGCTTGCGGGTGGCCAGGAACCCCAGCGCCATCATGGCGGCGACCTGCGCCCAACCCGCCATGAACCCGGGTGCGGCGAGCATCAGCACTGTGAACGGGAACCAGCGGCGCAGCAGGAGCGCACCGCAACTGAGTGCCGACAGGTACACCGAGTAGGTCGGCGCGTCGGCGGGGACGACGAGCCACACGTCCAGAACAGCGATCAGGAACACCGAGACGTCGATCACGGTGCTCCGGACCGCGGTGCGGCTCCACAAGGTCGACAGCGAGTTTCGGATGGCGGAGAACGCGAGGCGTACGCGGTGTGCCACGGAGCGCGGGCCCTGAAGCGAGACGTCAGGGAGAAACGTTCCCTCTGTGGTCATGGTCGAGACCTCTCGTCTTGTGGACCTCACCATGAGAGAACATCCTGCCCCGCAGTGTCTCCCTATTCGAGAAAAAGTGTGCGGATGTTAACGCAACGCGCATAAGTTTTTCGTGTGACGCCCCCTGTGCGTGCCGGCGGCGTCACACCTGCGGGTAGTTTTCCTACACGCGCTGTGACCAGGGAAGTTCGGCCGCGGCCTCGGTGTCGAGCAGCCACAGCGTCCTGCCCGTGCCGCGGGCTCCCGCGACCGGAAGCTCGACCTCACCCACGCCGCGGTGCGCCGCAGCGACCGCGCCCGCCTTCGCGGCCCCGGCGGTCACCAACCACACCTCGGTGGCCCGCCGGATCGCCGGGAACGTCAACGACACCCGGGTCGGCGGCGGTTTCGGGCAGTCCCGCACCGCGACCACGGACCGCTCGGCCTCGTGCGCCGCGGGCGTGTCCGGGAAGATCGACGCCGTGTGCCCCTCGCCGCCGAGGCCGAGGAGTATCACG
This sequence comes from Prauserella salsuginis, assembly GCF_024648885.1. GTDB lineage: Bacteria > Actinomycetota > Actinomycetes > Mycobacteriales > Pseudonocardiaceae > Prauserella > Prauserella salsuginis. Next base: position 36,047 of record NZ_JANBBF010000016.1, read on the forward strand.
TCGAAAGTCGGCGCGTCGGCGCCGGACGCCGCCGTGGCCAGCACCTGCGCATAGGCGGCCGCGGCGGCGTCCGGATCGTCACCGAACTCGCCGTCGGCGGCCGCCATCGCGTGCACCCGCGCGGGATCGACCGGCACGTGGTCGAGCAGCGCCTCGCGGGCCTGCTTCTCGTTGCGTTCCGGGTCGTCCGCCGGGACGAACCGTTCATCGCCCCAGAACACGTCGAGCCGCGACCAGTCGACCGCATCCTTGGCAGGGGAGCGGCGCACCTGTTCCAGGATCGCGATGCCCGTACCGCCGCCGGTGAGGACCACCGACGCCGAACCGCGGGCCGCCTGCGCGTCGGTGAGCGCGGTGATCAGCCGTGCGGCCGTCGCCGCGGCCAGTACGTCGGCATCGGAATGGACGACGACGTCGCCTGCCGGCGAGGCGGAGGTGCTCATGCCCGGCCCTTTCCTGTCTTCGTGGTGGACTGTTTCGACGAGGACGCCGATGTCGACGAGGACGTGGACTTCGCCTTCGACGACGTGCCCGGCGACCGGGTCGACCCGGACTTCGCCTTCGAGCCGGCCTTCGAACCCGACCTACCCTTCGAGCTCGACGTTGACTTCGTGGTGGTCGTGGCCCCGGTGGACGACGCCCCGGTGGACGATGCCGAGGCCGACGCGGTCTTCGCCGTCGCGGCCGTCCGGGACGAACTGCGACCCGAACCGCGATCCGAACCGCGGCTCCGGGCACCCGACAGCTTCGCCAAGCCACGCAGCGACGCCTCGTACACCTCGTCCGAGTCGAGCCGCCGCAGCTCTTCGACCAGGCAATCGCGGTTGTCGCGCCGGTGCAGGGCCACCTTCCGCATGGGCTGGCCCGGTTGTGTCAGCGTGCCCGTGCGCCCGTCGGGACGTTCGATCGAGACCGGTCCCGACGGACGGTCCAACGTGACGGACAGGATCCCCTGCGCGCTCGAGCTCTTGTTCCGCTTGACCGGCACGTCCAGGTACTCGGCCAGCCAGCCCGCGAGCAGCTCGGTCGACGGCGAGTCACCCTCGCCGACCACCGTGGCGCCGGTGACCTGCTCGTACGGCGGCAGGTCCAGCGCGCCCGCGAGCTGCGCCCGCCAATGGGTCAACCGCGTCCACGCCAAATCGGTGTCGCCGTCGGTGTACGCCTTGGACCGGGACAGCAGCGACCGGATCGGATTCTTCTCGGCCGCCGAATCGGTGATGCGGCGCTGCGCCAGCTTGCCCAGCGGGTCCTTCATCGGCGACTTGGGACCGTTGCTCGGCCACCACGTGACGATCGGAGCGTCGGGCAGCAGCAGCGGCACCACCGCACTCTGCCCCTGATTCGCGAGCGGACCGTACAGCCGGAGCACGACGACCTCGCTGGCACCGGCGTCACCGCCCACCCGGATCTGACCGTCGATGCGAGGAGCCGCCGTGCGGACGCCCTTCGCCACGACGATCACCCGCGACGGATGCTCGCGGCTCGCCTCGTTCGCCGCGTCGATCGCATCCTCGAGCTGTTCGTCGTCCTCGGCGACGATCACGAGCGTCAGGACCCGGCCCAGCGCCACCGCGCCGCCCCGTTCCCGCAGCTCGACCATCTTCTTGTTCAACTGCGACGTCGTCGTCGACGGCAGGTCGATGATCACGGGCGCCTCCAGTGACGGCCTGTGCGCTCCAACATCCGGTCCGCCGACGGTGGTCCCCAGCTGCCCGGTGCGTACGGCTCGGGACTACCCCGTTCGGCCCAGTGCTCCAGCACCGGATCGAGGATCTTCCAGGACAGCTCGACCTCCTCGTTCACCGGGAACAGCGACGGCTCGCCCAGCAGCACGTCGAGGATCAACCGCTCGTAGGCCTCCGGCGAGCTCTCGGTGAACGAATGGCCGTAGCCGAAGTCCATCGTCACGTCCCGGACCTCCATGGTGGTGCCCGGAACCTTCGACCCGAACCGCATCGTGACACCCTCGTCCGGCTGCACCCGGATCACCATGGCGTTCTCCCCGAGCTCCTCGGTCGAGGTGGAGTCGAACGGCAGGTGCGGCGCCCGCTTGAACACGACGGCGATCTCCGTCACCCGCCTGCCCAGTCGCTTGCCGGTGCGCAGGTAGAACGGCACACCGGCCCACCGGCGGTTCTGCACCTCGAGGGTGACCGCGGCGTAGGTCTCGGTCGTCGACTCCTTGCGGAACCCGGCCTCCTGGGCCAGTCCGGGCACCTTCTTGCCGCCCTGCCAGCCGCCCGCGTACTGCCCGGCCGCGGTCGTCTCGTCGAACGGGCCGACCGCCTTCGTCGCGCCCAGCACCTTGACCTTCTCGGCCCGCAGCGCGCCGGGTTCGAACGAGACCGGTTCCTCCATCGCCGTCAGCGCGAGCAGCTGCAGCAGGTGATTCTGGATGACGTCGCGGGCCGCGCCGATGCCGTCGTAGTACGCGGCACGGCCCCCGAGGCCGATGTCCTCGGCCATCGTGATCTGCACGTGGTCGACGTAGTGGGCGTTCCACAGCGGTTCGAACAGCTGGTTGGCGAACCGCAGCGCCATGATGTTCTGCACCGTCTCCTTGCCGAGGTAGTGGTCGATGCGGAACACCGACTCCTCGGGGAAGACGTGGTTCACCACGGAGTTGAGCTCCTGGGCGCTGGCGAGGTCGTGACCGAACGGCTTCTCGATCACGACGCGGCGCCAGGTGTCCTCGTCGGAGTCGGCAAGCCCGCTGCGGGAGAGCTGCTTGGTCACGATCGGGAACGCCCACGGCGGGATCGACAGGTAGAACGCCGTGTTGCCGCCCGTGCCGCGTTCGGCGTCCAACTGGTGCACCGTCTCCGCCAGCCGGTCGAACGCGTCGTCGTCGTCGAACGTGCCCTGCACGAACCGGATACCTTCCGCGAGCCGGTTCCAGACCGACTCGCGGAAGGGCGTACGCGCGTACTCGGCAACGGCGTCGTGAACGACCTCACCGAAATCCTGGTTCTCCCACTCGCGGCGGGCGAACCCGATGAGGGAGAAGCCAGGGGGCAGCAGCCCGCGATGGGCCAGGTCGTAGATCGCCGGCATCAGCTTCTTGCGGGACAGATCGCCCGTCACGCCGAAGATCACCAGGCTGGACGGCCCGGCGATGCGGGGGAGACGTTTGTCCCTGGGGTCGCGGAGCGGATTGGTCCAGCTGCGCGTCATCGATGGAGCTCCTGTACGGCACGCACCAGCTCGGCGAGACCGGCCGCGCGGTCGGTCAGGTGCAGCCGCAGCACGGGCCTGCCGTGGTCGGCGAGCACCTGGCCGTCGCCGAGGGCCTGCGCCAGCTGAAGCGTGCCCAACGTGTAGGGACGGTCCGGCACCTGCAGGTCCTCCTCGGACGCGCCGGTGAGCTGCAGGAACACCCCGTTCTGATGGCCGCCCTTGTGGTACTGACCCGTCGAGTGGAGGAACCGCGGGCCCCAGCCGAACGTGGTCTGCACCCCGGTCCGCTTGGCGAGCTCGGACCGCAGCAGCGCCGCGGACGCGTCGTCCAGCCGGTCGAGGTAGGCCTGTACGGCGAGATAGCCGCCGTCGGGGACCGTGGCGGTGAACTCCCGCAGCATGTCGGCGAGCGACCCTTCGGCGCTCGTGCCCGCAGAGGCGTAGACCTCCACCGCGCCGGCCACGGCCGCGGGCGCGGAGGTCGCGTGGAGGGCATCCGGATCGTCGAGCAGCGAACGGGCCGCCTTTTTGGCGGCCTCGACGTCGGGCTGGTCGAACGGGTTGATGCCGAGCAGCCTGCCCACCATCGCGACGGCCGACTCCCACAGCAGGAACTGTGCCCCGAGCGAGCCTTCCGCGGCGATCCGTGCGCCGTTGCCTGCCGGGCCGATCGCCACCGGGGTGGCGTCGCCGCCCGCATCGCCGAACCCGGGGGCGTCCGGGCCTTCGACGACGACCGGCAACAGGCCCGTGCCCTGCTTGCCCGTCGACTCGGCGATGAGCTGCTCGGCCCAGTCGCCGAACCCGGTGATCCCCGATCCGGTGTCGGCGAGCACGAGCTTCTCGGCACCACCGTCGTGGGCCGCGGCGAACGCCGCCGCGAGCCGCAACGCCGGGTTCTCCGACGTGTCGGCGGCCAGCACGTCGGCGACCAGCGCCGAATGGTCGAGCAGCCGCGCGACGTCCGCCCCCGCCAGACCGGCGGGCACGAGGCCGAACGCGGTCAGTGCCGAGTAGCGGCCGCCCACGTGCGGATCGGCGAGGAAGACCTTGCGGCACTGCTCCAGCTCCGCCAGCGGCGAGCCAGGATCGGTCACGACGACGATGCGCCGTGCCGGGTCGATGCCCTCCTCCTCGAAGGCGGCGGCGAACACCCGGCGGTGGCTGTCGGTCTCGACGGTGGTGCCGGACTTCGACGACACGACGAGCACGGTGCGGTCCAGGTCGCCCGCGAGCGCGTCGGCCACCTGGGCGGGATCGGTCGTGTCGAGGACCGTGAGCGACACACCCTCCGTGGCGGTGATGACCTCCGGTGCGAGCGACGAACCGCCCATCCCGGCGAGTACCACGCGGTCCACGCCTTCCGAGCGCAGATCGTTGCGCAGCGCCTCGATCTCACCGATCAGCGGACGCGACGTGCGGTGCAGCCCGGTCCACGACAGACGGATCGACGCCTCGGACTCGGCGTCGGAGCCCCACAGCGTCGCGTCCTGGGCGGAGAGCTTGCTCGCCACCCCGTCGGACACCAGCTTCTCGAGCAACGGTGCCGCAGCGGCCTCGAGTGCGGGATCGACGGTGATCCCGATCTGTTGAGCGCTCATCTCCGCGTCTCAGCCCTTCGCCTTCTCGAGCTGGCCCGACACGGTGTCGAGCAGCTCGCCCCACGACTTGTCGAACTTCTCCACGCCCTCGTTCTCGAGCGTGATGAACACGTCGGTGATGTCGATGCCGGCGGCGGCCAGCTTGTCGAACACGGCCTGGGCCTGCTCGGCGGTGCCGGACACCGTGTCGCCGGTGACGTTCGCGTGATCGGCCGAGGCCTCCAGCGTGGCCTCCGGCATCGTGTTGACGGTGCCGGCGACGACCAGCCCGTCGACGTAGCGCGTGTCGGAGTAGTCCGGGTTCTTCACACCGGTGGAGGCCCAGAGCGGACGCTGCGGGTTCGCTCCGTCGGCCTTCAGGGCCTGCCACCGTTCGGAGGAGAACAGCTCCTCGTAGGCGGCGTAGGCGAGCCGGGCGTTGGCGATGGCGGCCTCGCCACGGAGCCCGAGTGCCTCATCGGTGCCGATCGCCTCGAGTCGCTTGTCGATCTCGCTGTCCACGCGGGACACGAAGAACGAGGCGACCGACTGGATGGCGGACAGGTCGTGGCCGTTGGCCTTCGCCTGCTCCAGGCCTGCGAAGTAGGCGTCGATCACGGCGCGGTAGCGCTCGACCGAGAAGATCAGCGTGACGTTGACGCTGATGCCCTGGGCGAGCGTCTTCGTGATGGCGGGCAGACCCTCCTCGGTGGCAGGGATCTTCACCAGCACGTTCGGCCGGTCGACCGTCTTCCACAGGTCGGCGGCCTCGGCGACGGTCTTGTCGGTGTCGCGGGCCAGCCCCGGGTCGACCTCGATCGACACGCGGCCGTCGAGGCCGCCGGTGCTTGTGTACACGTCGCGGAACACGTCCGCGGCGTTGCGCACGTCCGTGGTGGTCAGCTCACGCACGGTCGCGTGCACGTCGGCACCGCGCGCCGCGAGCTGGCGAACCTGCTCGTCGTAGGCCTCGCCGTCGGACAGCGCGCCCGCGAAGATCGTCGGGTTGGTCGTGACGCCCACGACGTGCTTGTCGCGGATCAGCTCGGCGAGATTGCCGGAGTTGATCCGGTCGCGGGACAGGTCGTCGAGCCAGATCGACACGCCGGCCTGGGACAGAGCCGCAAGGTTGGTGCTCATCAGATGATTCCCCAATCCGGTCAGGAGTTCTTGTCCAGTGCGCGGCGGGCCGCGGCGACCACGGCCTCCGCGGTGAAGCCGAACTCACGGAACAGCGTCTTGTAGTCGGCGGAGGCGCCGAAGTGCTCGATCGAGACGATCTCGCCGCCGTCGCCGACGAACCGGTGCCACGGCTGGGCGATGCCCGCCTCGACGGCGACCCGCGCCTTCACGGTCGGCGGGATCACGGCGTCGCGGTAGGCCTGGTCCTGGCGATCGAACCACTCGACACACGGCATCGACACGACGCTCGCCGCGACGCCGTCGGCTTCCAGCGCCGCCCTGGCCTCGACGGCCAGCTGCACCTCGGAGCCGGTCGCGATGAGCACGACCTCCGGGTTGCCGTTGGACGCCTCGGCCAACACGTAGCCGCCCTTGGCGACCCCTCCGGCGTTCGTGCCCTCGAGCACCGGGACGTTCTGCCGGGTCAGTGCCAGGCCGGTCGGGTGCTGGGTGTCCTCGAGAGCGGCCTTCCACGCGGCGGCCGTCTCGTTGGCGTCGGCCGGGCGCACGACGCTCAGCCCCGGAATGGCGCGCAGCGAGGCGAGCTGTTCGATCGGCTGGTGCGTCGGCCCGTCCTCGCCGAGGCCGATCGAGTCGTGCGTCCAGACGTAGGTCACCGGCGCCTTCATCAGGGCGGCCAGGCGGACGGCGGGGCGCATGTAGTCGCTGAAGATCAGGAACGTGGCACCGTACGGGCGAGTGCCGCCGTGCAGGGCGATGCCGTTGAGGATCGAGCCCATCGCGTGTTCACGCACGCCGAAGTGCAGGTTCCGGCCGTACGGGTTCATCGTGAACATGTCCGTCGACGCGGACTCCGGGCCGAACGAGTCGGAACCGTTGATGATGGTGTTGTTGCTCTCCGCCAGGTCGGCAGAGCCGCCCCACAGCTCGGGCAGCACGTCCGCGACCGCGTTCAGGACCTGACCGGACGCCTTGCGCGTGGCCACGCCCTTCTCGTCCGGCTCCCACGTGGGCAGCTGCTCGGCCCAGCCCTCCGGCAGCGACCGGGTGCGCAGGCGGTCGGCGAGCTTCTTGCGCTCCGGGTTCTGCGTGGCCCAGGCGTCGAAACGCTCCTGCCACTGCGCACGCTCGGTCTTGCCGCGCTCCAGCGCCTTGCGGGTGTGGTCCAGCACCTCGTCCTCGATCACGAAGCTCCGGTCCGGATCGAAGTCGAGGGCCTTCTTGACGCTGGCGACCTCGTCGGCGCCCAGTGCGGCGCCGTGGGCCTTGCCGGTGTCCATCTTCGTCGGCGCGGGGTAGCCGATCACCGTGCGCAGCAGGATGAACGACGGCTTGTTCGACTCGGCCTTCGCCGCGGCGATCGCGTTCTCGAACGCGACGACGTCCTCACCGCCGTCGACGACCTGCACGTGCCAGCCGTAGGCCTCGTAGCGCTTGGCCGTGTCCTCCGACAGCGCGACGTTCGTGTCGTCCTCGATGGAGATCTTGTTGTCGTCGTAGATCACCACGAGGTTGCCCAGTTCCTGCCTGCCCGCGATCGAGGAGGCCTCGGACGTGACGCCCTCCTCGATGTCGCCGTCGGAGGCGATCACATAGACGTGGTGGTCGAACGGGCTCTCGCCCGCAGGGCTCTCCGGGTCGAGCAGGCCGCGCTCGCGGCGGGCGGCCATGGCCATGCCCACCGCGTTCGCCAGGCCCTGGCCGAGCGGCCCGGTGGTCGTCTCCACGCCGGGTGTGTGCCGGTACTCGGGGTGGCCCGGGGTCCTCGACTCCCACTTCCGCAGCTGCTCGAGGTCGGCCATCTCGAGGCCGTAGCCCGCGAGGAACAGCTGGATGTACAGCGTCAGGCTCGAGTGACCCGCCGACAGCACGAACCGGTCACGCGCGGGCCACTCCGGGTCGGCCGGGTCGTGGCGCATGGTGCGCTGGAACAGCGAGTAGGCCACCGGCGCCAGGCTCATCGCCGTGCCGGGGTGGCCGCTGCCGCAGTGCTCGACCGCGTCGGCGGCGAGGACGCGGACGGTGTCCACGGCGCGGGTGTCGACATCGGCCCAGTCGGCCGGGTAGTTCCGGCGCAGCAAGGGGTTGTTCTCCGCGGTCGAGGCGTTTTCCGACACTAGAACTCGGCTCCTGATCGTCTTTGGTTGAAGCTGTCTTCGGTGCGCGCCGCGGGTCGGCGGACGCTGTGTTGTCGTGGCGAACGTTGTCGTGGCGAACGGTTTGGGTTGTCGTGGCGAACGGCTGTCCGGCGAACCGTCGCCGGGCGGACGGCCGCCGGGGCGAACCGCTGTCCGGCGAACCGTTGTCCGGCGACCGCTGTGCTTCGACAGTCGCTGTGCTTCCACACCGGCTGTTTCCGCACACACCACACTGTGTTCTGCGGTGCACGCTGTTCTCCGACGCACGCTGTTCTCCGGCGCACGTTGTTGTGCCCGGAGTGTGTTTCCGGACACCACAGCGTGCGTCGGAGCAGTGAGCGTCGTTGGCGCCGTGGACACGTGCTGCGACCGCGTGGACGCCGACACCGCGATCTTAATCGATCAGGCGCCGTGTGCCCATGGTGCTCGCCGGGTGGGTGCCGGCCGGGTGGCCGACGCGGTCAGCGTAATCCGCGCGTCCCGGCGGCGCGCCCGGGCGCGCCGCCGGGACGCGCGCGGTGTGACACGGCCGGCGCCTGCGTGCCCGCGAATGTGACGTGCGCTGCGCCGCGGGGTGCCGTGCGCCGGGGTCCGGCAGGGCTCTACTACCCTTTGTCACGGAAACGGCCGATCCGCGGCCGTCACGGCGTCTGAGCCGTCACGGTCCGACCCGAATCTGACGCAGGGAGCGACATGTCGTTGGTGCACGCTGCGCATCCGCCACATGGGCGCAGTGGTCACACCAGCGCCGGCAACAGCAACGTCGACGGTGCCGAGGTGGCCGGAGGTGGGGGAGCCGGTGCCGAGGGTGGGCCGTCGGGTGGCAGGCGCGGCGTGCGCGGTGCCGTCGCGGCCTACGCGGCCCTGGCGAAGCCGCGCGTGATCGAGCTGCTGCTCGTCACCACGATCCCCGCGATGTTCCTGGCGGGCCGCGAGATCCCGAACCCGTGGCTGCTGCTCGCGACGCTCGTCGGCGGCACCATGGCGGCCGGCAGTGCCAACGCGCTCAACTGTGTCGTCGACGCCGACATCGACAAGGTCATGAACCGCACGAAGAAGCGGCCGCTCGTGCGGGACACGGTGCCGCGCACGAATGCGCTGATCTTCGGGCTCGTGCTCGGCGCGGCGTCGTTCGCGCTGCTCTACGCCACGGTCAACCTGCTGGCGGGGCTGCTCGCGATCGCGACGATCCTGTTCTACATCTTCGTCTACACCCTCGGGCTCAAGCGGCGGACGCCGCAGAACGTCGTCTGGGGCGGCGCTGCGGGCTGCATGCCGGTGGTGATCGGCTGGGCCGCCGTGACCGGCACCGTCGAATGGCCTGCCTTCGTCATGTTCGGCGTCATCTTCTTCTGGACGCCCCCGCACACGTGGGCGCTCGGGATGAAGTACCGCGAGGACTACGAACGCGCGGGCGTCCCGATGCTGCCCGTCGTCGCGAGCCCGCTGCACGTCGCGAAACAGATCGTCATCTACTCGTGGGTCATGGTCGGCTGGACGCTGCTGCTGGTCCCGGCCACGAGCTGGCTCTACGCGGCCTTCGCCGGACTGGCCGGCGCGTGGTTCCTCTTCTACGCCCACAGCCTGTACGCCGGCGTCAAACGCGGTCGCGAGACCAAGCCGATGGCGCTGTTCCACCGTTCCAACACGTATCTCATGATCGTGTTCGTCGCGCTCGCCGTCGACGCCGCGATCGGCATGCCGGTCCTCGGCCTGCCGTTCTGACCTGTTTGTCGCGCCGCTGGGATCGCTCGGGCAGGCGGCACCGCCGCCGTGCGCCCAGGCTGCCGGCGTCGCCCCGGCGTCCCTGACCTCGCGATGCGCGCGTTCGGCTCCGCGACTTCGCCTCCTCGCCCGCCGGGGTACCGGCGTGAGGGGCGACCCGCGGGGTGGGCGGGGTGGGTTACTCATCCCGTCTCCCGGGAATTCATGCGCGGCCGCGGTCGTTGAACCTCGGCCGAACCTCCCCACGTCCGAAAGGCGCCGCCCTTGTCCGTGTCCGCCGACGCTCGGGCCACCGAAACCGGTAAGACCACCGCGATCGCCGAGGAACAGGAATACGTCACCGGTCTGTACACCGCCCTGGACGCCGAGCGCGAGCTCGTCGCCCGGAGGCTGGCCGACAGCCTCCGCGCCGTCGACGACGGCGAACCGCAGGCACAGGCCGAACGCGAGGCAGCGACGACCACCTACAGCGATCGCATGGCACAGCTGAAGTCCGTGGAGCAGGGGTTGTGCTTCGGCCGGCTCGACTTCACCGACGAGCGGCTCGCCCGTGGCGATGTCGAATCGCCGCTGTACATCGGCAGGCTCGGGCTGTTCGACGAGTCCGACGACTACCGGCCGCTGCTCATCGACTGGCGGGCCCCGGTGGCCCGTCCGTTCTACCTGGCCACCGCCGCGTCCCCGGACGGCGTGCGCAGGCGCCGGCACCTGCGCACCCTGACCCGGCGTGTCGTGGACGTGGACGACGAGGTGCTCGACCTGGGGTCCGAGGGCGACAGCGACCACCTCGGCCTGGCGGGTGAGGCCGCGCTGTTGTCCGCGTTGGAGCGGCGGCGCACCGGCGAGATGAGCGACATCGTCGCCACCATCCAGGCCGAGCAGGACCGCATCATCCGCGCCGACATGGGCGGTGCGCTGGTCGTTCAGGGCGGTCCCGGAACCGGTAAGACCGCTGTCGCGCTGCACCGCGCTGCGTACCTGCTCTACACCTACCGTAGGCAGCTCACCACCCGCGGCGTGCTGGTCGTCGGTCCGAACAGCACGTTCCTGCGCTACATCGGCCAGGTGCTGCCGTCGCTGGGTGAGACCGGGGTGCTGCTGGCCACGGTCGGGGAGCTGTATCCCGGACTCGAGGCCGTCGGCACGGACACCCCGGAGGCCGCGGAGATCAAGGGGCGCATCGTCATGGCCGACGTGCTCGCACGGGCGGTGCGGGATCGGCAGACGGTGCCCGACGACGTGATGCGCATCGACGCCGAGGACAACGACGTGCTGACGCTGGAGCGGCGCACCTGTGAGCGTGCGCGGGAGAAGGCGCGGGCCACGCTCAAGCCGCACAACGTGGCGCGCCGCGTGTTCGTCGACACGCTGCTGGACGCGCTCGCGGAGCAGGCCGTGGCTCGGCTCGAGTCCAGCGTGCTCGACGACGTCCCGCAGGTCCCGCTGACCGAGGACGAGGCCGACGACGGCGTGCTGCTCGACGAGCGCGATTACGCGACGATCCGACAGGAGCTGACCGAGGACCGCGCGGTGCGCGCCGCGCTGCACGCGCTGTGGCCCAAGCTGACGCCGCAGGAACTGCTCGCGGACTTGCTGACCGACGCCGATCGGCTGGCCTCGGCCACCGAGGGCTCGCTGTCCGCCGCCGACCGGGACGCGCTCCTGCGCAGCCCCGGCTCGTGGTGGACGCCCGGTGACGTGCCGCTGCTCGACGAGCTCGCCGAGCTGCTCGGTGAGGACGACACCGAGGCCAGGCAGCGGCGCGAACGGCGCGAACGGGAAGAGCGCGCGTACGCCGAGGGCGTGCTGCACGTGCTCGAACAGGACGACGAGATCCTCGACGAGGACCAGATCCGCGTACGTGACGTCCTCGACGCCGAGATGATCGCCGAACGGCAGGAGGCCCGGAGCAACCTGACCGCCGCCCAGCGGGCCGCGCAGGACCGGACATGGACGTTCGGGCACGTCATCGTCGACGAGGCGCAGGAACTGTCGGCGATGGATTGGCGCACGCTCATGCGGCGCTGCCCGAGCCGCTCGATGACGCTGGTCGGCGACGTGTCGCAGACCGGTTCGAGGGGCGGCACGTCCTCCTGGGGCGAGGTGCTCTCGCCGTACGTCGGCGATCGTTGGCGGCTGCGGGAACTGACGGTGAACTACCGCACGCCCGCCGAGGTGATGGACGTCGCGGCCGGGGTACTCGCGGCGATCGACCCCGAGCTGCAGGCGCCGCAGTCCGTGCGCGACACCGGAGTCCTGCCGTGGCAGTGCCGCGCCGACCGCGGCGACCCGGCACCCGTGCTGCGGTCCGTTGTGGATGGTGAACTGGCCGAAGTGGACGGCGGCACGGTAGCGGTGGTCGTGCCCGAGACCCTGGCGGATGTGACGTTCGACTCGATCGCGGCCGACACCGATCGCGTGTCGGTGCTGACCGTCGGCCGGGCGAAGGGGCTGGAGTTCGACGCGGTGGTCGTCGTGGCACCGGACGAGATCATCGCCGAGTCGCCGCGTGGCCTGAACGACCTGTACGTCGCGCTGACGCGTGCCACCCAACGGCTGGGGATCGTCCACACCGGGCCGGTGCCCGCCGCGCTCGATGCCGCGGTGTCAGGTGCGGAAATCGCCCACTGAGCGGGCGGCTAGGGTAGGCGCATGCGCAAAGCTGGCAAAATCCTGATCGCGGCTGCCGCCGCCACGGCGCTCGCGGCGTGCTCGCCGTCCCTGGAGGAACCGACCGACCAGCCGGCGGGCGAGCAGAACTCGCACACGCCCGCACCCGTGTCGGTGTCCGAGAGCGCCGCCTCCGACAGCGCCGACGGCGGCGGGCACGCCGGAGGGGGCAACGGTGCCGCCACGTGTGCGGCCGACGACGTCACGGTCGACACCTCGGCCGCCGAGTCGCAGGTCGAGATCCCGCGTGATTGCGCGGCACCGGCACAGGTCCTCACCCGTGATCTCGAATCCGGGTCCGGTGCGGCCGCGACGCCGCAATCGACGGTGCAGCTGGACTACACCGTGTTCGGCTGGTCCGACGGCAGCGTCGCCGACAGCGGAACCGCGTCGGTCGACCTGTCGGCGCAGGCGGGGGAGATCGAGGGCTGGCCGCAGGGCCTGGAGGGCGTCCGGCAGGGCGGCGAGCGGCTCATCGTGCTTCCGCCCGACCTCGGCTACTCCGAGCAGAGCGGGAACCCGCTCGCCGGTCAGAACCTCGTCGTGGTGGCCGAGATCACCGGCATCGCCTGACGCGGACCGTCCCCACGTCGCGAACCCGCCCCCAGCCGCGCCGGTGAGGCACCGCTGGGGGCGGTCGTACGTCCGCGGCCGTCACGGGACGAGCAGCACCTTGCCGGTGGTGCGGCGGCCCTCGAGGTCCTCGTGGGCGGTGCGCGCGTCGGCCAGCGGATACCGCGCCCCGACCCGGACGTCGAGCGTTCCCGCGGCCACGGCCGAGAACAGCTCCCCGGTACGCCACGTGAGCTCGTCGCGGGTGGCGACGTGGTCGGCGGCCGTCGGGCGCGTGAGGTACAGCGATCCGCCGGAGTTGAGCACCTGCGGGTCGATCGGCGGCACCGGGCCGCTCGAGGCGCCGAACAGCACGAGCATGCCCCGCCTCCGCAGGCACCGCAGGCTCGCCTCGTACGTGCTCGCACCGACGCCGTCGTAGACCACGGCCACGCCCTCGCCGCCGGTCAGCTCGTCGACCGCCTCGGCGAAATCCCGGTCCGTGTAGCGGATCACCTCGTCGGCGCCCGCCCGGCGCGCGAGCGTCTCCTTCTCCGCCGTCGACACGGTGCCGAGCACGCGGGCACCCTTCGCCTTGGCCAGCTGGGTCAGCAGCAGTCCCACCCCGCCCGCGGCCGCGTGCACGAGGATCGTGTCGCCTGCTGCCACGGGATACGTCGAGTTGACGAGGTAGTGCGCCGTGACTCCTTGGAGCATCACCGCGGCCGCCGTCTCGGCGGGCACCGCGTCGGGCACGGGAACGGCGACGTTCGCAGGGATGAGAGCCCGCTGCGCGTACCCGCCGGGATGGCCCTGCCAGGCCACGCGGTCGCCTGGCGCCAGTCCGGTGACGCCGGAACCCACCTCGGCGATCGTGCCCGCGCCTTCGAGGCCCGGCGTGTACGGCAGGTTCATCGCGTAGACGCCGGCGCGCTGATACGTGTCGATGTAGTTGACCCCTGCGGCGGCGACATCGACCAGCACCTCGCCGGGGCCGGGCGAGGGCACCTCGACGTCGGCGGGGGTGAGGACCTCCGGACCTCCGGTCCGCTCGATCCGGATGGCTGTGGGCATGCGGGTTCCTCCTCGGCGAGGTTCGTCGGACGTGACGGCTCCGACCTTAGAGCCCGCACCATGATCGTGACGTGGAGCGCGTCCCTGCCCCGTACTGCGGGACCGGCCCCTACACTGTCGCCGTGGCTGAGACCGAGAGCACCGAGCAGACCCCGGCCGAGCCGACCAAGGCGCAGGTGACCGCCGCGCGCGGGTTCGTCGCCGAGCACGGCGCGCCGACGAAGGCCGTTGTGGAGCGGATCGGGCGCCTGGGCGCCCGCGTCGTGCTGGTGGGCGCCGACGGCGCCATGGGTGACGTGGTCGTGCCGAGCACGGAAACCGGCACGGCGCTCGTCGAGGCGATCGACGACATCGAACCCGCCGAATGGGATTCGGACACCGTGAACGCCACGGTGATCGGCGCGGAGCACCGCCGCACGATGGCCGGTCCGCGCGCTCGCGCGTGATCGGGGCGAAACGTACGGCCCTGCTGGTCGGCTGCAGCCGAGTACCGCAGGGCGACGGGGACGAACGCGCAGTTCCGGACGCCCTCGCGGATGTCGGGGTCGACACGCGGTGGGCCGTCTGGGACGACCCGGCCGAGGACTTCGCGGCCGCCGACATCGTGATTCCGCGATCGACGTGGGACTACACGGAGCGGCGCGACGAGTTCCTGGCGTGGTGCGCGTCGGTACCGGGACTGGCGAACCGGGCGAGCGTGGTCCGTTGGAACACCGACAAGGCCTACCTGCTCGACCTCGCCGCCGCCGGTGTCGATGTCGTGCCCACCGAGCTGGCTGCGCCGGGTGAGACGCCGGAGTGGCCGGACCGCGACTTCGTCGTCAAGCCGTCCGTCGGTGCGGGATCGCGGCGTGCGGCGCGGTTCACACCCGCGGGCCGCGACGCGGCGACGCGCCACCTCCGCGCGCTGCACGACGACGGCCACACGGCCCTCGTCCAGCCGTATCAACCCGCGGTCGACAGCGAGGGCGAGACGGCGCTGGTGTTCTTCGGCGGCCAGTATTCGCACGCGTTCACCAAGGGGCCGATGCTCAGCGGTGCGGACCTGCACGAATCGGGGCTGTTCGTCACCGAGAAGCTGGCCAGCGCCGCTCCGGAGGGGCCGTGGCGGGCGCTCGCGGAGGACGCGCTCGACGCAGCCGCCACCAGGCTCGGCCTGCGCCGTAGCGAGTTGCTCTACGCCCGCGTCGACGTGGTGCGGACCGCCGCCGGTGAGCCTGCGGTCCTGGAGCTGGAGGTCAGCGAGCCGAGCCTGGGATTCCGTCAGGCCGACGCCGGCGCACCCGTGCGGTTCGCGTCGGCGGTGCGGGCCGCGCTGAGGTGACCGGACGGTGCTGCCCGCACCAGCGGGCGGGCAGCACGCGCTCGCGGTGTCAGGCGGCGACGCGCTTGGCGGCGAGCCGCTCGGGCTTGGGCCAGCGGACACCCCGGACCCAGCCGAGCTTCTCGAAGATCCAGATCAGCCGGGCGGAGATGTCCAGCTGGCCGCGCAGCACCCCGTGCCGGGCGCACGTCGGGTCGGCGTGGTGGGAGTTGTGCCAGGATTCGCCCATGGACAGAATCGCCAGCGGCCAGAAGTTGGAGGCCTTGTCGCGACTGGTGAACGGACGCTCGCCGACCATGTGGCACACCGAGTTGACCGACCACGTCACGTGGTGGGAGAAGGCGATGCGGACTAGCCCTGCCCAGAAGAACGCGGTCACCGCACCCCACCAGGACCAGGTCACGAGTCCGCCGATGAGTGCGGGCAGGCCGAGGCTGGCCACGATCCACAGGGCGAAGAACCGGTTGACGATCTTCAGGTCCTCGTCGGCGAGCAGGTCCGGTGCGAACCGCTGGTAGTTCGTGACGTCGCGCTGGAACATCCACCCCATGTGGGCGTGCCAGAAGCCGCGCAGCAGCGCGCCGGGGGAGGTGCCGAACAGCCACGGCGAGTGCGGATCGCCCTCCCGGTCGGCGAACGCGTGATGCCTGCGGTGGCTGGCGACCCAGAAGATCACCGATCCCTGCACGGCCATGCTGCCCGCGATGGCGAGTGCGATGCGCAGCGGACGGCCGGTCTTGAACGCGCCGTGCGTGAAGTAGCGGTGGTAGCCGACGGTCACGCCGAGCGTCCCGATCGTGTAGAAGCCCACGGCGAGGCCGAGGTCGAGCCAGCTGAGTCCCCAGCCCCAGGCGAAGGGGACCGCGATGATCAGCGCGGCGAACGGGATGAGCAGGAACGTCTTCAGCACCAGCATTTGCCCTGTCGTGCGGGCTTCACCGAGAAGGGGCTTCGGTCCGGACGTTCCGGATGTGGTTTCCGGTGCCTGTTCGGCAGTGCTCATGGGGAGGTGCGACCTCGTCTCGATGCGGTGGCAGGGGAGTGGGACGGTCTCGCGCCCGCGGCGGAGGCGGGCGTCGGGGCCGCCGGTGGGCGACGCCGGTCGGAGAATACCGGCCCGCCACGGGGCCATGGGCACTTCCGTGGTGACAGGTGACGAAACGTACGGTCGGCCGCGGTCGGCGCCGGCGTGAACGATCCGGTGGCATCGGTGATGGCGGCAGGCGGCCGGGCGAGGGTCAGTGGGACGTGGTGCCCGCGGCGGGGCCGGGCGCCGGAGTGTCGGACGGAGTGTCCGCCGGATCCGCGGGCTCCACGGCACCGGCCGGGGCGGGGTGGTGGCTGACTGCGGTGCCGCGGTCGCGAGCGGCGCACCAGAGCGCGGACACGGCGACGATGACGGCGGCGGAGCCGAGGACGTGGAACGACACGAGCTCCTCCGGAACACCGAGTTGGTACTGCACGCTGCCGAGCACCCCCTGGGCCAGCGCGACGACCCAGACCATCGCGTACCTGCGCCGCAGCGCGGGCGGCGGCGGAGTCTGTGCTCGGTGGCGCCGTGCGGCGACCCCGAGTGCGGCGAGGATGGCGAGGAACACGACGAGCAGCCCGCCGTGGATGAACGAGAGCGTTTCGATGGGCGCGTCGAACCGCGGGGTTTCGGGGTCGCCGCCGTGCGGTCCTGCGCCGGTGACGGTGGTGCCGGCGGCCAGCAGTGCGGCGAGGGAGACGACCAGTGCCTGCAGCAGCGGCCGGTGCCGCGCGGGCAGGACGGGGCGGGGTTCGTCGTCGCCTTCGTCGAGGGCGTACAGCAGCTGTGTGGCGAGCCAGACGAGAACGGCGGAGACGAGGAAGTGGATCGCGACCGTCCACCACAACAGGCCCGTGACGACCGTGAGGCCGCCGATGATGGCCTGGGCGACGACGCCACCGGGCATGGTCCACGCCAGTGCGACGAGTCGGCGGCGGCCGGGGTGGTCGAGCTTGATGCGCCAGGCCACGATCACGCAGAGGGCGGCGACGATGCCGACGATGCCGGTGAGCAGGCGGTTCCCGAATTCGATCCACTGATTGAACATCGCGTACTCGGCGTGCTCGACCGGGAACATGCTGCCGGGGAAGCACTGCGGCCAGGTGGGGCAGCCGAGACCGGAGCCGGTGACGCGCACGATCGAGCCGGTGACGCCGATGCCGCCCTGGGTGATGATCGCGGCGATCGCGATGGTGCGTTGCACCGCGCGGGACGGATAGGGCAGGCGGCCGACGAGCGAGGACAACCGCTCCACGAATGCGCTCACACTACAGATTGTAGGGGCAGCGCGGAGCGCTTCCGGTTGGGTGGTGGTGGGAGAGGGGCTGGCCGTAAGAGGTGGCGCGAAGCGCCTCGTTTTGGTAGGTGGCGGGAGAGGTGCCCGAGGCGCCCTTGGGGCATCCAACGCCGCACCTGTGACGTGGCCCCGGAGTCAGGTGAGTTTCGTCGTCCTCGTGGCGACCGCGGCGGCGAGGGCCGTCCAGACGGCGAGCACGGCACAGGATCCCGCGGAGAACGTCCCGTCGACGAGAGCGGCGTGCAGCCCTTCCGCGAGCGCCCCGGACGGCAGGAGCGCGACGACCGTCGCGTAGGCGTCGGGCAGGGCGGACGGAACCATGAGGATCCCGCCGGCGAGCAGCAGGACGAACCACACGATGTTCGCGAGGGCCAGAACCGCCTCCGCCTTCAGCGCGCCGCCGAGCAGCACGCCGAGCGCGCCGAAGCACAGCGTGCCGAGCACGAGCGCGGCGACACCGAACGCGATGCCTGCCGCCGAGGGCGACCAGCCGAGCAGCGCCGCGACGCCGCCGAGAATCAGCACCTGCAGGGTGACGACGACGAGCGCGGCGACGAGCCGGCCCGCGACGAGCAGCCACCGTGGCAACGCCGTGGCGGCGAGTCGTTTCAGCACGCCGTACCGCCGGTCGAAACCGAGCGCGATGGCCTGGCCGGTGAACGCCGAGGACAGCACCGCAAGGGCGAGGATCCGCGGAGTGATCCAGTCGACGCGTGGCATGTCGGCGAACTCGCCCGCGGGCAGCACGTCGAGCAGGCTGAGCCCGAGGAGCAGGGCGAGCGGGATGAGCAGCGTGAGCAGGATCTGTTCGCCGTGGCGCAGCGTGAGTGCCGTTTCGACGCGCGCGTGGGCGGCGAGCATGCGCCCGAGCCGGCCGCGGCCGGGTGCGGGCGTGAAGGTGCCGGGGGCGAAGCGGGACGTCGTCATGTGCGCAGCTCCCGTCCGGTCAGTTCGAGGAAGACCTCTTCGAGATCGCGTCTGCCGACGTGCAGCTCCTCGGCCAGCACGCCCTGTTGGGCGCACCACGAGGTCACCGTGGACACGACCTGCGGGTCGACGTGCCCGATGACGCGGTAGGAGCCGGGTGACGATTCGCGGACGACGTACCCCTCGGGCAGTGCGGCGGCGAGCAGGCGCGTGTCGAGGCCGGGACGGGCACGGAACCGCAGCTGGGCGTCCTCGGCGTGTTCGGCCGTGAGCGCGCTGGGCGATCCCTGGGCGATGACGGTGCCGTCGTCCACGATCACGACGTCGTCGGCGAGAGCTTCCGCTTCCTCCATGAGGTGGGTCGTGAGCAGCACGCTGACCCCGTCGGTACGGAGCGCGCCGAGTAGTTCCCACACGAGCCTGCGGGCCTGCGGGTCCATGCCGGCGGTGGGTTCGTCGAGGAACACCAGCTCCGGCTTGCCGACCAGGGCGCACGCCAGCGACAGCCGCTGCTGCTGACCGCCGGAGAGACGTTTGAACGGGGTGCGGCGCGCGCCACCGAGGCCGAGGACGTCCAGCAGCCACGCCGGGTCGAGCGGATCGGCCGCGCAGGCGGCGACCAGGCGGAGCATCTCCTCGGCGTGCACTCCGGGGTAGGCGCCGCCGCCCTGAGGCATGACACCGACCCGCGGGCGGAGCGCGGCCCCGCCGCGTGCGGGGTCGAGTCCGAGTACGCGCACCGTGCCCGCGTCGGGCGTGCGGAATCCTTCGCAGATCTCGACGGTGGTCGTCTTGCCCGCACCGTTGGGGCCGAGCAGGGCGAGGATCTCGCCTCTCGGCATCTTCAGATCCAGCCCGTCGACGGCGGTGACCGATCCGAAGCGCTTCACCAGACCGGTGATCTCGACGGCCGCAGCATTCACGAATGTCAAGGGTACGGCCTGCGGGCCGCGTGCTCGCGTCGCCCTGGCGCCGGCCACCCGGTCAGGGCCTGTTCCGCGGCGTCGTGTCGCGTGGTGCGGCGCCGCTCGCCTCCGGTGCGTGCTCGGCGCCGGCCGTCGCAGGGCCGGCGCTGACGGGGCCGGTGGAGTGCCTGCGGTGCCTGCGCCCGATCGTGCTCGCCTGCGGGTGGAGCAGGTCGTCGGGATCGGTGCGAGCGAAGAGCACGGCCGGTGCCCGCCACCACAGCAGTGCCAACGCGCCGAGGACGACGAGACCGCCCGCGAAGTAGGCCTGCGGCAACGTGTAGAGGCGGCCGTCGAACGGGCTGCCGTTCGGCGGGATCAGCACGGCCAGCACGACACTCATGCCGGTGGCGAGCACGCGGAACCGGGACGTGCCCGCCGAGGCGGCGAGCGGGATGATCGCCCAGAGCAGCCACCACGGCTGCATCGCGACGTGCAGGAACATGAACGCGCCGACGGAGACGCCGAGGCCGATCATCGGCCGGTACCGCCAGTGGAGGCTGTCCCAGAGGAACTTGACGGTGATCGCCCCTGCAGCGAGGTAGCTCAGGATGGCGAGCACGGCGATGATGCCTGCCGTGTGGTTGCCGAGTCCGAGTGTGACTCCGAGTACGCCGCCGAGCTGGCCGATCTCGGCCGTCGGGGCGATCCAGTTCCAGAGCTTCGTCGGGGTGCTGAGCCCGTTGACCCAGCCGTAGTCGAGGCCGACCCCGTAGGTCACCGCGGTCATGACGACGGCGCAGATCACGAGCATGCCGGAACCGGCCTTGAGCAGGTCCTTGATGCTGCCGTACCAGCGCCGGGCGATCATCACGCCGAAGAAGCCGAGCGCGACGATGGCGTGCAGCTTGATGGTGGCGGCGACGGTGATGATCGCGGCACCGGCGACGATGAACCCGATCTCGCCGTTGACCAGCGGCGGGGGTGAGTCGCCGCGGACCCGGTACGGCAGGCGCCGGAGGCCGACCTCGAGGCCCAGCAGCATGAGGCCGATGCCGAGCGCGTCGTTGTGGGCGCCGCCGACGATGTGGAACAGCACCAGCGGGTTGGCCACGCCGAGCCACAGCGCGGTGCTCGGCGGGACCCCGAACCGGTCGGCGAGCCGGGGCAGTACCCACACGACGACGCCGAGTCCGACGAGGGTGAGCAGGCGGAACAGCAGGATGCCGCCGGAGACGTGCTCGCCTGTGATGCCGGTGATCCAGCTGCCGATGCGCAGGAACAGCGGTCCGTAGGGGGCGGGGGTGTCGCGCCAGATGTTGGCGACGCCGACCACGAGCGGGTCGTCGTTGCCGAGGGCCTCGGGGCCGACCTCGTAGGGGTCCATGCCGCGGGTGAGGACCTCGCTCTGACCGAGGTAGACGTACGGGTCCCGGGTGAAGATCGGTGGGATCACCACGAGTGGGGCGATCCACAGCAGCAGGGTGCGGTGCAGTTCCCCTCTGCCGACGATGCGCTTGCGACTGGGCCTGGCGAACCGGCCGAGCAGCAGCCAGCCGACGATCAGCATGATCATGCCGATGAACGCCAGCGCGAGTGACACCGTGGGGATTCGCGCGAAGATCCGCAGGACCGGCAGCGTGTTCACCGGGTTGAGTACGGGGGCGGCGCCCGCGCCGAGGGAACCGAACGCGAGCATCAGCGAGCCGAAGGTGCCGAACGTCTGCACGAGGCGGACCGAACGTCGCTCGTCGGCGGTCAGCGGCTCACGGTCGCCCGGATGCGCGGGCGAGCGCGCGGGGACCCACACCGTCGAGGCGGCCAGTGAGGACAGCCGGGAGCCGCCACCGCCGGTCTCCCGCGCCGGCGCGGGGTCGTCCTCGTCGCCGGGTCGCCGCCTGCGTCCCCCGCCGAAAGTCACGGGGCCCCTGCCGAATGCCACGCCGAGAGACTAGCGGTGGGCAGCCATCCATCGATCGGTGGTGGTCGGGGCCTGGTGCTGCGGGCTCGCGCGTGGGCTGCTGCGCGCCCCGAGGGGCACCTTCGAGGCGATCGGCCCGGCCACCGTGGCGCGGAGCGCGCCTTCCGGGGCTCCCGCCTGCCTCCCGCCACCATCTGGACGGGCTGTCCACGGCCGGTGTCGGCAGTGTGTACCGAGGGGGTGCACGTCTCGAGTGGTGACTCCAGTCACGGCCGGTGAGGCACCTTTGCCTGCCGCGAGGAAATAAGACACAATTATGTTGTGAAAAACGACGGCAACCAGGATCAGCAGGGTGGCACCACGCCACCGGCGCCTCCCGGTTCCGTCACGGCACCCGTGCCGCCGCCGGGTTCGGACGGTGGCACGCGGGGTGAGGTCGCCAGGGTCCTGCTCGAGCAGGGTCCGATGACCGCGGCCGCGGTGGCCGAACAGCTCGGTATCAGCCCGACGGCGGTGCGCCGGCATCTCGACGCACTGCTGGCCGACGCTGAGGCCGAGACCAGGGAGGCATCGCGACGTGGCCGAAGGGGGCGTGGCAGGCCCGCGAAGCTGTTCCTGCTCACCGAGCAGGGCAGGGCGCGGTTCGGGCACGCCTACGACGACCTTGCGGTCTCCGCGATCCGATTCCTCGCCGAGCACGTGGGCGAGGAGGCGGTTCGCGCGTTCGCCGAGCGGCGCGTGGCGGCGCTCGTCGATCCGTACCGGGAGCAGATCTCTAACGAGGGTGCTCCCGCGGACAAGGCGGAGGCCCTCGCCACCGTCTTGACCAGGGAGGGTTACGCTGCGTCGACCAGGCAGGTCGGCGCCGGCGGTCCGGACACCGGAGCTTCTGGCGCCGGAACTTCCGGGACCGGAGCGCAGCTCTGCCAGCACCACTGCCCGGTGGCCCACGTCGCAGCGGAGTTCCCGCAGCTGTGCGAGGTCGAGACCGAGGCTTTCGCACAGTTGCTCGGCACGCACGTGCAGCGACTGGCCACCATCGCGCGCGGCGACGCCGTGTGCACGACGCACGTGCCCGGCCCGGCGCCGGGTCACGAAGCACGAACTCCGAATGGAGGGACGACCGCATGACTGCCGCTGCCGAGCAGCGCAATCCCACCACCACGCCGTTGAGCCAGGAAGAGACCATCGAGTCTCTCGGCAATTACGCGTTCGGCTGGTCGGACCCGGATACGGCGGGCGCGAGCGCTCGGCGTGGGCTTAACGAGGATGTCGTAACGGACATCTCGGATAAGAAGTCCGAGCCGGAGTGGATGCGCGACGCACGTTTGAAGGCCCTGAAGCTCTTCGAGCGCAAGCCGATGCCCAACTGGGGCGCGGACCTGTCGGGGATCGACTTCGACAACATCAAGTACTTCGTGCGTTCCACCGAGAAGCAGGCCACCAGCTGGGACGACCTGCCGACGGACATCAAGAACACCTACGACAAGCTCGGCATCCCCGAGGCGGAGAAGCAGCGCCTCGTCGCCGGTGTCGCCGCGCAGTACGAGTCCGAGGTCGTCTACCACCAGATCCGTGAGGACCTGGAGGCCCAGGGCGTGCTGTTCCTGGACACCGACACGGCGCTGCGCGACTACCCGGAGCTGTTCAAGGAGCACTTCGGCTCGGTCATCCCGGCGGGCGACAACAAGTTCTCCGCGCTGAACACGGCCGTGTGGTCCGGTGGTTCGTTCATCTACGTGCCGAAGGGGGTGCACGTCGACATCCCGCTGCAGGCCTACTTCCGCATCAACACGGAGAACATGGGCCAGTTCGAGCGGACGCTGATCATCGTCGACGAGGACGCCTATGTGCACTACGTCGAAGGCTGCACGGCGCCGATCTACCAGTCCGACTCGCTGCACTCGGCGGTCGTGGAGATCGTGGTGAAGAAGGGCGGCCGCTGCCGCTACACGACGATCCAGAACTGGTCGAACAACGTCTACAACCTGGTGACCAAGCGCGCCAAGGCCGAAGAGGGCGCCACCATGGAGTGGGTCGACGGCAACATCGGCTCCAAGGTGACGATGAAGTACCCGTCGGTGTTCCTCATGGGTGAGCACGCCAAGGGCGAGGTCCTCTCGGTCGCGTTCGCGGGCGAGGGCCAGCACCAGGACGCGGGCGCGAAGATGGAGCACCTCGCACCGCACACCTCCTCGACGATCGTGTCGAAGTCGGTGGCGCGTGGTGGCGGCCGTACCTCGTACCGGGGTCTGGTGAAGGTCGCGAAGCGGGCTCACCACTCGCGCTCCAGCGTGGTCTGTGACGCCCTGCTGGTGGACACGATCTCGCGGTCGGACACCTACCCGTACGTGGACATCCGCAACGACGACGTGTCCATGGGCCACGAGGCCACCGTGTCCAAGGTGAGCGAGGACCAGCTGTTCTACCTGATGTCGCGCGGCCTCACCGAGGAGGAGGCCATGGCGATGGTGGTGCGCGGGTTCGTCGAGCCCATCGCGCGCGAGCTGCCCATGGAGTACGCGCTCGAGCTCAACCGCCTGATCGAACTGCAGATGGAAGGAAGCGTCGGCTGACATGACGGTTGCTGACAACACCGCAGCCGCGAACGCAGCGGAGGCCGCCGAGGTCACGATCCCGGCGGCCTCCCGCGCGGAGCGTTTCGCCTCGTACGACGTCGAGGCGTTCGAGGTCCCGGGCGGCCGTGAGGAGAACTGGCGTTTCACGCCGATGAAGCGCCTGCGCGGCCTGCACGACGGTTCGGCACCCGCCACCGGTGAGGCCGAGCTGGAGCTCGAGGCCGCGCCGGAGGTGCGGGTCGAGACCGTGGGCCGGGACGACGAACGACTCGGTCAGGCAGGCGTTCCGAGCGACCGGATCTCCGCTCAGGCGTACTCGTCGTTCGAGAAGGCGACGCTGGTGACGGTGCCCGCCGAGACGAAGGCCTCGGCCCGCACACTGGTGCGGTTCCACGGTCCCGGTGAGGGCAAGACCGCCTACGGGCACGTGCAGGTCCGCGCCGAGCAGTTCGGCGAGGCGACGGTCGTGCTGGACCACGTCGGCTCCGGCACCTACGCCGACAACATCGAGTTCGTCCTCGGTGATGGGGCACAGCTGACCGTCGTGTCGGTGCAGGACTGGGCCGACGACGCCGTCCACGTCTCCGAGCAGCATCTGAAGCTGGGCAGGGACTCGCGGCTCAAGCACATCGTGGTCACGCTCGGCGGCGACCTGGTGCGCGTCAGCCCGACGGCCACGTTCGCGGGCCCCGGTGGTGACGTGGAGATGCTGGGTCTGCACTTCGCCGACTCCGGCCAGCACCAGGAGCACCGGCTGTTCGTGGACCACGCCGTGCCCAACTGCAAGTCCAACGTCCTCTACAAGGGCGCGCTGCAGGGCGACAATGCGCACTCGGTGTGGATCGGCGACGTGCTCATCCGCGCGGCTGCCGAGGCGACCGAGACCTTCGAGCTCAACCGCAACCTCGTACTGACCGAGGGTGCCCGGGCCGACTCGGTGCCGAATCTCGAGATCGAGACCGGCGAGATCTCCGGCGCCGGGCACGCGAGCGCCACGGGCCGTTTCGACGACGAGCAGCTGTTCTACCTCCAGGCGCGCGGCCTGCCCGAGGACGAGGCGCGCAGGCTCGTTGTGCGCGGGTTCTTCCACGAGATCCTCATGAAGATCGAGGTCCCCGAGGTGCGCGAACGGCTCGAGGCGGCCATCGAGGCCGAACTCGAAGCCATCGGCGTGTAACGCGGCCGGACCATCACTGACGACTTTCGAACGCCGAAGAGAAACGAAGAAGGCATGGCCACACTGGAAATCAAGGATCTGCACGCCGACGTCGTGACCGACGAGGGCAACAAGCCGATCCTCAACGGCGTCAACCTGACGATCCGCTCGGGCGAGACCCACGCGATCATGGGCCCGAACGGCTCCGGCAAGTCGACGCTGTCGTACGCGATCGCCGGTCACCCGAAGTACGAAGTGACCTCGGGCGAGGTGCTGCTGGACGGCGAGAACGTCCTGGAGATGAGCGTCGACGAGCGTGCTCGCGCGGGCCTGTTCCTCGCGATGCAGTACCCGGTCGAGGTGCCGGGCGTGTCGATGTCGAACTTCCTCCGCTCGGCCGCCACCGCGGTGCGCGGCGAGGCCCCGAAGCTGCGGCACTGGGTCAAGGAGGTCAAGGACGAGATGAGCCAGCTGGACATCTCCTCCGAGTTCGCCGAGCGCAGCGTGAACGAGGGCTTCTCCGGCGGTGAGAAGAAGCGCCACGAGATCCTGCAGCTGGCGCTGCTGAAGCCGAAGTTCGCCATCCTCGACGAGACAGACTCGGGCCTCGACGTCGACGCTCTGCGCACGGTGTCGGAGGCGGTCAACGACTACAAGTCGAACAACGAGGTCGGTGTCATGCTGATCACGCACTACACGCGGATCCTCAAGCACATCGAGCCCGACTTCGTGCACGTGTTCGCCGGTGGCAAGGTCGTGCAGTCCGGCGGCAAGGAGCTGGCGGACGAGCTCGAGGCCGACGGTTACGTCAAGTACACGACGGAAGCCGCGGTCTGACACGTCACGCGCGGTCTGCCGGGGGCGGTGACAGCACCGCTCCGGCAGGCCCGGACCGAAGGGAGCCGGCGATGACCACCACGGATTCACTGCCTGTGGACGTCACGGCACTGCGAACCGATTTCGCCATCCTGTCGCGCACCGTCCGTGACGGAAAACCGCTGGTGTACCTCGATTCCGGGGCGACATCCCAGCGTCCCGCCCAGGTGCTCGACGCGGAGCGGCGGTTCGTGGAGACGTCGAACTCCGCGGTGCACCGTGGGGCGCATCAGCTGTCCGAGGAGGCGACCGACGCCTACGAGGGAGCCCGCGCGACGATCGCGTCGTTCGTCGGGGTCGCGCCGGGCGAGGTCGTGTTCACGAAGAACGCGACCGAGGGCATCAACCTCGTCGCCTACGCGATGAGCAACGCCGGCACGGCGGGCCCGGAGTCGGCGCGGTTCGCCGTCGGGCCGGGCGACGAGGTCGTCGTCACGGAGATGGAGCACCACGCGAACCTGGTGCCGTGGCAGCAGCTGTGCCAGCGCACCGGGGCGACGTTGAAGTGGTTCCCGGTCACCGACGAGGGCAGGCTCGACCTGTCGGGGCTGGACTCGATGATCACCGAGCGGACGAAGGTGGTCGCATTCGCCCACCAGTCCAACGTGCTCGGGACGGTGAACCCGGTCGAACCGTTGGTGCGGCGGGCCCACGAGGTCGGTGCGCTGGTCGTGCTCGACGCGTGCCAGTCCGTGCCGCACGGCGTGTACGGGCGGGGTGCGGTCGACTTCGGCGCGCTCGGCGTCGACTTCGCCGTGTTCTCCGGGCACAAGATGCTCGGTCCGTCGGGTATCGGTGTGCTGTACGGGCGGCGGGAACTGCTCGAGGCGATGCCGCCGTTCCTGACCGGTGGGTCGATGATCGAACTGGTCCGGATGGAAGGGTCGACGTTCGCGCCGCCGCCGCAGCGTTTCGAGGCGGGTGTGCCGATGACCTCGCAGGCCGTCGGGCTCGCCGCTGCGGTGGACTATCTGAACGGTGTGGGCGTGGACCGCATCGCGGCGCACGAGCACACGCTCGTCGAGCGGGCGCTCGCGGGCCTGTCGGGAATTCCGGGCGTGCGGATCATCGGACCGGCCGACACGGTCGACCGCGGTGCGACCGTCGCGTTCGTCGTCGACGGGGTGCATCCGCACGACGTGAGCCAGGTACTCGACAGCGTCGGCATCGCCGTGCGGGTGGGACACCACTGTGCGTGGCCGCTGCACCGGGCGTGCGGCGTGCCGGCGACGGTGCGCGCGTCGTTCTATCTGTACAACGAACCGTCCGAAGTGGATGCGCTGGTTGCGGGGGTCCGTGAGGCGCAGCGGTTCTTCGGAGTGGGGGAGTAGGCATGCAGCTCGAGAGCATGTACCAGGAGATCATCCTGGACCACTACAAGAACCCGCATGCCCGCGGCCTGCGTGAGCCGTTCGACGGGGAGTCGTTCCAGGTCAATCCGACCTGCGGTGACGAGGTGACCCTGCGTGTCAAGGTCACCGACGACGGCAAGGTTGAGGACGTGTCCTACGAGGGGCAGGGCTGTTCGATCAGTCAGGCCGCCACGTCGGTGCTGACCGATCTGGTGATCGGCCGCAGCGTCGACGAGGCGATGACCACGATGGATGCGTTCACCGAACTGATGCAGGGGCGCGGCCAGGTCGAACCGGACGAGGACGTGCTCGAGGACGGCATCGCGTTCGCCGGTGTGGCGAAGTATCCTGCGCGGGTGAAGTGCGCGTTGCTGGGATGGATGGCCTTCAAGGACGCACTGGCCCGCACGTCGAACGGTGTGGAGGCCGGGTGAGCGACAATGGAGCTTGCGCAGCACCGCTCACCAAGGCCGACTCCCGCAAGATAGAGGTGGAAGCATGACCGAAGCCGGCACGCAGCAGGAGCGAGAGGGCCGGACCGCGGCCGATCTCGATCAGGAAGCACAGGCCGCCGAGGCCGTGGCGGGCGGCGACGTGGCGAAGGTCGAAGACGTCGAGGAGGCCATGCGCGACGTGGTCGACCCCGAGCTCGGCATCAACGTCGTGGACCTGGGCCTGGTGTACGACATTCGGGTGGAGCCGGACAACACGGCGACCATCGACATGACGCTGACGTCGGCGGCCTGCCCGCTGACGGACGTGATCGAGGACCAGACGGCGTCGGTGCTGAAGGGTTCCGGCAAGCTGGTCGACGACTACCGGATCAACTGGGTCTGGATGCCGCCGTGGGGGCCGGAGAAGATCACCGAGGACGGCCGCGAACAGCTGCGCGCCCTCGGCTTCACCGTCTGAGACGTTCCACGGCCTGAGGCGATGCACGCGCGCCGGACACCCGCTCATGGGTGTCCGGCGCACGTGTTTCTGCGGGGCCGCAGGTCTCGTGCGGTCGGCTCGGGGCGTGCCCGCGCGTGGCGTGGGCCGAGGGTGGAGTGGGCCGAGGGTGGAGTGGGTTCCGCCCCGGCCGACGGCGGGTGGCGCGTCGGCCGGGGCGGTGGCTCGGGCAGGACGGCGTCCGGAGCGGCGAACGTCAGAGGGATGCGCTGAGCGCTTCGAGGAGGCGGTCGGCGCGGCCGTCGGCGTTCTCGCTGCGCAGTTCGTTGGTGACGAAGGAGAAGCCGAGGCCTGCCTGTGGCCACGCGCCGTGACGCCCGCCGCCGGCTCCGGAGTGGCCGAACGCGCCTGCCGAGCGTGACGTGGGGCCGTAGGTGCCGATCGGGTCCTCGAGTTCGTAGCCGAGGCCGAACCGCAGTGGCCGGTCGTTGATGGCGTCCACGCCTTCGGACCAGGTCCGGGTGGCGCGTGCCAGCGGGTCCGGTGGGACGACCTGCCCGTGGCCGAGCAGGTCGTAGAGCCGTGCCATCGATCGTGCGGTGCCGGTGGCACTCCCGGCCGCCAGTTCGGCGCGGCGGTAGGCGGCCGAGTTCATCCGCTCGTCGGAGTCGAGCAGGCCCGCGTACATGCGTTCGACGATCTTCCTGCGCTCCGGGTCGTCGAGAACCGTGCTGATGGCGTACCCGGGGGCGCGCAGCAGGCGCGCCATCCGGCCGTCGAGGTACTCGGGTGTGCCGAGATGCAGGTCGAGCCCGAACGGCTCGGCCAGGGTCTCCCGCACGAGCGTGCCGACGGAGCGGCCGGTCGCGCGGCGTAGCAGTTCGGCGACGAGGTGGCCGTACGTGAGTGCGTGGTAGGCCACTCGTGTTCCGGGTGTCCACAGGGGACGCTGCTCGGCCAGTAGCGCGGCACAGGCGGCGTTGTCGAGCATGTCGTGTTCGCCGTCCACATAGGGCAGACCGGCGGTGTGGGCGAGCACGTGGCCGATCGTGGCGTCGGCGGTGAACCCGGGCCAGACCTCGCGCACCGGGGCGTCGGGGTCGAGGACGTCGAGTGCGGCGACGACGGTGGCGACGATGCCCTTCGTGCCGGAGAACAGGACGCACAGGGTGTCGTCGCGCCACGGCACGGCCGACGCCGGGTCGGCGAGCCCGCCCCACAGGTCGACGACCGCCCGGCCGTCGCGGACGACGGCGAAGGAGGCGCCGCCGCGCGCGTCGGCGAGTACGTCGGCGAAGGCGTCCCGCACGGCGTCGAAACCCGGCGCGACCGAGCCGAGGACCGTCATCGTCACATCCTCGGCGTGTTGGCGAGCAGTTCACGCGTGTACTCGTGCGACGGGGAGCCGAGCACCTCGTCGACCGTGCCCGATTCGACGACTTCCCCGCCACGCAGTACCGCGATCCGGTCGGCGACGTGCCGGGCCAGCGCGATGTTGTGCGTCACGAACAGCATCGCCGTGCCCAACTCCCGCCGCAGTTCGCAGAGCAGGTCCACGATCGTGGCCTGCACGGACACGTCGAGCGCGGAGGTCACCTCGTCGCACAGCAGCACCTCCGGCGTGGTCACCAGAGCACGGGCGATGGCCGCGCGCTGCCGCTGGCCGCCGGAGAGCTCGTCGGGAAGCCGGTCCCCGAACGCCGGATCGAGACGCACCCGTTCGAGAGTCTCGGCCACGCGTGCGCGGCGCGCGGTGGCGTCGAGGTCCGTCAGGGTCCGCAACGGCAGTTCCACCGACTGCGCGATCGTCTTGCGCGGGTTGAGCGACGAGTACGGGCTCTGGAACACGTACTGCACCGAGCGCAGCTGCTCGGCGGTACGCCGCTGCGTCGAGGTGGCCAGCGGGCTTCCGGACAGCGACACCGTGCCGGCATGCGGTTCGCCCAGCCCGGCCACGCACTGCGACAGGGTCGTCTTGCCGGAGCCGGATTCGCCGAGCAGCATCAGACATTCGCCCGCGCGCACGTCCAGGGAGACGTCGTGCAGCACCCGGTGGTCGCCGTACGAGACGGACAGGCCGGAGACCGACAGGACCGGGGTGCGTGCGCGGTCGCCGCCGGTCGCGGCGGGCGCGGCGTCACCCGGCTGCGTCCCGTTCGAGTCGGCACTGTCCGCTTCCGCACTGTCCGGTTCTGCAGTGTCCGCGCTGGCTCCGTTCGAGCCCACACCGTCAGGTTCCGCACCGTTCGAACCGGCACTCTCCGGAGTGACTGATTCCGGCCGTTCCGCGGCGGATGTGCTGGTGGCACCCGTGCCGTCGAGGTGCGGCACCGCGGTGACGAGCTCGCGGGTGTAGGCGTGCGACGGGGCGCGGAGCACCTCCTCGGCGGAGCCGCACTCGACGACCTCGCCGTGGCGCAGCACGGCGACCCGGTGGGCGATCGTGGCGACGACCGCCAGGTCGTGCGTGATGTAGAGCGCGGCGGTGTCGTGTTCGGTGGTGAGCGCGGCGACCGTGCGCAGGACCAGCGTCTGCGTGGTGACGTCGAGTCCGGTGGTCGGCTCGTCGAGCACGACGACACTCGGCCGGCACGCGAACGCCATCGCGATGCCGACGCGCTGCTGCTGACCGCCGGACAGTTCGTGCGGGTACCGCCGCTGGTAGCTCTCGTCGTCCGGGAGACCGACCTCGGCCAGGACCTCGGCGATGCGTGCGGAACGTTCGGCGGCGGAGGTGCCGTAGCCGTGCGTCTCGAGCACCTCGCCGATCTGCCTGCCGATGCGCAGTGCCGGGTTGAGGGAGGCGGCCGGGTCCTGGGGGATGTAGGCGACCGTGCTGCCGCGCAGCGACCGCCGCTCCCGGTCGCCGACCTCCAGGACGGACACCGGCTCGCCGTCGTCGGACTGCAGCGAGACGGTGCCGCCGGTGTGGACGAGTCCGCGGCGGAAGTGGCCGAGTGCGGCCAGTCCCGCGGTGGTCTTGCCGGAACCGGATTCGCCGACCAGTGCCAGCACCTCGCCGGGGGCGATCTCGTACGACACGCCCTTCAACACGGGGTGTCCGGCGACGGTGTCGACGCGCAGATCCCGCGCGGCGAGCGTGTGCGTCAACGTGGCGGGAGCGGTCATGCCGAGGCCTCCTTCGCTGTCTGCGGCTTGCCGGACTGTGAGGTGCCGGCGGCCGCCGAGGCGAGCGAGTCGGTGATCAGGTTGGTGCCGACGGTCAGCACGGCGATCGCGAGCACGGGCAGCAGCACGCCCCACGGCTCGACGACCAGGGCGATGCGGTTCTCGTTGATCATCAGCCCCCAGTCCGCGGTCGGCGGCTGGATGCCGAGTCCGAGGAACGACAGTGAGGCCACGTAACCGATGGAGTACGTCAGCCGCAAACCGAGTTCGACCATCAGCGGGCCGGTGATGTTGGGCAGCACCTCGCGGAGCAGGATGCGCCGGCGCGGCATGGCGTACATGCGGGCGGCGCGGATGAAGTCCGCGTCCTTGACCGCCACCGTGGCCTGCCTGGCCACGCGGGCGACACGGGGTGCGTGGGTGATGCCGATGACCAGCACCAGCAGCCAGCCCTCCGGGCCGATCATGGCGATCGCCAGGAGCGCGAACACCAGCTGCGGGAACGACAGCAGCACATCGCTGCCGCGCATGATCAGCGAGTCGAGCCAGCCGCCGCTGTAACCGGCGAGCATGCCGAGGACCGCACCGAGCACCAGGCCGAGCGCGGTCGCCAGTACCGCGTAGATCAGCAGGGTCAGGCCGCCGGAGAGGAACCGGGTGAACACGTCGCGGCCGAGACCGTCGGTGCCGGCGATTCCTCCGGACTGGAAGGGCTTGCCCGCGAAGCTGGTCGTGTCGTGGCCGGTCAGCCAGGGCCCCACCCACGGGCCGAGCACCGCGACGCCGACGACGACCACGGTCAGAGCCAGCCCGATCTTCGCCTGCGGCAGGGCCCACGCACGCCGCAGCAAGGTGGACTGTGTGGTCGTGGCGGTCATCGGGCCACCTCCGCGCGCAGTTTGGGGTTGGTCATGATGCCGACGATGTCGGCGATCAGGTTCACCACGATGTAGACGGCGGCGATGAGCAGCGTGATCGCCTGGACGACTTCGACGTCGCGGTTGTTGACCGCGTCGATGAGCGCCTGTCCGATTCCGGGGTAGCGGAAGAGGAACTCGACCACCACGACGCCGCCCGCGAGCCAGGCCAGCTGGATCGCGATGACCTGCGCGACGGGGCCGATCGCGTGCGGCACGGCGTGCCGGGTGATGACGACACGCTCGGGCAGGCCTTTGAGGCGGGCCATCTCGACATAGCCGCTGTCGAGCACCTCGCTCATCGTCGCGCGCATCATGCGCGTGATGTACGGCGTGACGACGAGCGTCAGTGCGAGGATCGGCAGCACGAGCTGGCTCGGCCGCGACCACACCGGTTCGCCCGGCGGCGCCAGCGTCACCGAAGGCAGCACCGGCAGCACGGTCGTCGACAGCACGACGATCAACGCGACACCGATGACGAACTCGGGCAGCGCCGCGACGACCAGGCTGAGCCCGGACACGGTGTGGTCGACGGCGCGGCCACGCCGCAGCGCCGACCAGGTGCCGAGTGCGAGGCCGAGCACGGTGCTGATCACCGCGGCGCCGACGAGCAGCACCAGCGAGGCGCCGATACGCCCGCCCAGCAGCTCGGTCACCGGGCCCTGCGAGGCCGCCGACGTGCCGAGATCGCCGGTGACCACACCGCCGAGCCAGTCGAGATAGCGCTGCCACACGGGCGCGTCGAGGCCGAGTTGATCGTTCAGCGCGGCGATGCGTTCGGGCGTGGCCTGCTGGCCGAGGATGGCTCGGGCCGGGTCTCCCGGCAGCAGCAACGTCGCGACGAATACCAGCAGCGTCACGAGCCACAGCACGGCGACGCTGATCGCGAGCCTGCGCAGAATCAGTCGAAACACGAAATCCTCACCTCCTCAGCCGAGCCAGACCTGGCCGAACGAGTAACCGGACAGGGGAAGGCCGGTGCGGTCCGGGACGAGCCCGGCGACGTAGACCTGATGTGCGTCGACCTGGTTCACGAAGCCCCAGACGATCAAGCCGCCGCGTTCGTGCTCGATGCGCTGCGCCTGCTTGAGCAGCCGGGTGCGTTCGCCGGTGTCGCTCGTGCGGTTCGCCGTGCGGACGAGCCGCACGAACTCGGGGTCGTCCCAGTGGGTCTCGTTGTAGGGCGAGTCCGGCAGCGAGCCGTTCGCGGCCTGCGGCAGGTAGTTGCGCGTGTACCAGAAGTCCTGGGCGAAATCCCACTTCAGGTAGTTGTCGCCGTAGAAGGTGGTGGTGTCGACGCGGCGGAGGCGCACGTTCACGCCCGCGGCCTTCGCCTGCTGCTGGAACACCTGCGCCGCCTCGACCGCGCCGGCCTGGATCGGTGCGGTGACGAGCTCGATGTCCAGATTCGACTTGCCCGCCTCGGCCAGCAGCCTGCGCGCCTCGGCGATGTTCCGCGTGCGCTGCGGCAGTTCGGAGGCGTACGCGGGGTCGAACGGGGCGTACAGGTCGTTGCCGACCCGGCCCTGGCCCGCCAGCACCTGGTTGATCATCTGCTCGCGGTCGATGACGAGGCGCAGGGCCTGCCGGACGCGTACGTCGTCGAACGGCGGGCGGTCGACGCGCATGGTGAACGGCAGCCACGTGCCCGTCTCCGACGAGAGAATGCGCATCCGTTCGTCGCTGCGCAGCACCTCGACGAGGGACACAGGCACCTGGTCGATGGCGTCGACCTGGGAGGCGAGCAGGGCGTTGATCCGCGCGTCGTCCTCGGTGAAGTTGATGAGGACGAGCTCGTCGAGGTACGGCCGTCCCGGCCGCCAGTAGTGCGGGTTGCGCACGAACCGGCTCTGCAGACCCGCGGTGAACGATGCGGCGCGGAACGGGCCGGTGCCGACCGGGTTCTCGAGGTCGAAGTCGGCGGGCACGATCCCGAGCGAGTACTGGCCGAGGTAGTCGGCGAACACCGCCGAGGGCTCGTTCAGGTGGAACTCGACCTGCCGGTCGCCCTTGGTGGTCACCTTCTCGAGCATCGACAGACTGGTCGCGCCGGACTTCGGGTCGTCGGGGTCCATGACGCGGCGGAACGTGGCGACGACGTCGGCGGGGGTCACCGGCCTGCCGTCGTGGAAGCGGACGCCCTCGCGGAGGGTCGCGGTCCAGGTCCTCGCGTCCGCCGAGGGCTCGAGCTTCTCGGCGACCAGGTAGGAGACCTCGAAGTCGTGGTCGCGGTAGACCAACGGTTCGTAGAGGTTGCGAACCCGCGCGATGTCCGGGTTGGTGACGGGGGAGTGCGGGTCGAGTGTGTCGGAGGCGCCACCGCCGGTGACGCCGACGCGCAGCGTGCCGCCGCGCTTCGGTGGGCCGGTCGGCGCCGCGGCGGCGTCGGAACGCCCGCCGCAGGCCGACAGGAACGGAACGGCGCCGGCCAGTGCGGCGCTACCGAGCAGGAACTTCCTTCGAGAGAAACGAGTGTCGTGGTTGTCGAGGGACATGAAGGGCTTTCTGTCGGGGACAGGGGCGGGTCAACAGCGAATCGCTCTCCCCGCGTACTCCGGCGCCGGCTGGAGCAGGCGGCGGAGCTTGTCCGCCACGTGATCCGGGAACGGCGCGGCCCCCTCTTCGGCGACGTGGATCGCCGTCAACTCCTCGGTCGCCACGAGCTCGCCGCCGACGCGCAGCTCGTGGCACAGCACGGCCTTCTTGGCCGCCACCGAGGTCACGAACGTGGTGACGTGGAGGTCGGCGCCGGGGCCGACCTCACGCAGGTACCGCACGTGCGCCTCGACGGTGTAGAGCGAGCACCCGGTCTCGGTGCGGTACGCCTCGTCGAGACCGACGTGGTCCATCAGGCTGGTCGTGGCGAAGCCGAACACCATGACGTAGAACGGCTCGCTGAGATGACCGTTGTAGTCGATCCAGTCGTCGCGGACCCGGTCGTGGTATTCGAGGACGTCAGCCATCGGCGCGTCCTCGGGATTCGGCGACGGCGCGCTGCACGGCGATGACGGCGCGGTCCCGCTCGGCGACGAGCTCGGCGATGCTCCGGCCGTCGGCCTCGGACTCGCAGCCGGCGACCATGTCGTCGCGCAGCTGCTTCGTGAGGTCGGGCGCGGTCAATCGCGTCCAGGGCGCCTCGAGTGACGGTCCGAAGTGGTCCAGCATGTGGGCCATGCCGCCCTCACCGCCGGCGAGGTGGAACGTCAGGCACGGACCGTGTACCGGCCAGCGCAGGCCGGGACCGTCGGTGATGGCGGTGTCGATCTGTTCGACGGTCGCCTCGCCCTCGGCCACCATGTGCAGCGCCTCCCGCCAGAGCGCCTCCTGCAGGCGGTTGGCGATGAAGCCCGGCAGTTCGCGGTCCATGGTGATGACGGACTTGCCGACGTGCCGGTAGAAGGCGCTCGCCTGCTCGACGGCCCAGCGCTCGGACTTCTCGCCGCCGACGACCTCGACGAGCGGGATGAGGTACGGCGGGTTGAACGGGTGGCCGACGACGAGCCGTGCGGGATTCGCGGCGGTCGTGGCCATGTCGGTCATCGGAAAGCCCGATGTGGACGATGCGATGACCACGTCCGACGGTGTGACGGCGTCGATGTCGGCCAGCAGCGTGCGCTTGAGGTCGAGGTCCTCGGGCGCGCTCTCCTGCACGAAGCCGGCACCGTCGACGGCCTCGGCCAGCGTCGGCAGCACGGTCAGGTTGTCGCGGGAGGCGCCGTCGGCGAGGCCGAGTTCGGTCAGCGCGGGCCAGGCGCCGTCGACGATGCGACGCAGTTTCGCCTCGGCGTCGGGCGCGGGGTCCCAGGCGCGTACCCGGTAGCCGCGGGCGAGGAAGTGGGCGGCCCAGCCGCCGCCGATGACGCCGGCGCCGACACAGGCGACGGTGGTGATGTCGGTGGAGGTGTCAGCCACGGCCCGCTCCCTTCAGGTTCAGCTGGGCGCGCGCCTCGTCCGGTGTGGCGATGGTGCCGCCGAGCCCCTCGACGATGCTCACCGCGCGCTCGACCAGCTGGGCGTTGGTGGCCTTGACGCCCTTGGCGAGGTAGAGGTTGTCCTCGAGCCCGACGCGCACGTGACCGCCGAGCAGCGCCGACTGGGCCACCCACGGCAGCTGGTTGCGGCCGATCGCGAACGAGGCCCACTGGGCGCCCTCGGGCAGCATGTTGACCATCGTCTGCAGCAGCTCGGGGTTCGCCGGGGCGCCGTACGGGATGCCCATGCACAGCTGGAACAGCGGCGGCGCGTCGATCAGACCTTCCTCGATCAGCTTCGTGGCCAGCCACAGCTGACCGGTGTCGAAGATCTCGAGCTCGGGTTTCACACCGAGCTCCTGGATTCGCTTCAAGCCGGTGCGCAGCATGTCC
Organism: Prauserella salsuginis; assembly: GCF_024648885.1. Taxonomy (GTDB): domain Bacteria; phylum Actinomycetota; class Actinomycetes; order Mycobacteriales; family Pseudonocardiaceae; genus Prauserella; species Prauserella salsuginis. Next base: position 72,777 of record NZ_JANBBF010000016.1, read on the forward strand.
GGGGTGGAGACGTAGAGCTGGCTGCCCTCGCCGAAGTTCAGCGAGCCGCAATCCTGGGTGCAGATGTCGGGTAGCAGCTCCTCGACGTGCGGCAGCCGGTCGGTGGCGTTGACCAGGTCGGTGCCGTCGACGGGCTTGAGCGGGTCGTCCTGATCGAGGAACAGGTCGCCGCCCATACCCGCGGTCAGGTTCACGACGACGTCCACACCGGACTCCCGGATACGGCCGACCACGTCGCGGTAGAGGGCGACATCACGGGAGCCCTGGCCGGTGTCGACGTTGCGTACGTGGATGTGGACGACGGCGGCGCCCGCGTTCGCGGCGGCGACGGCGTCGGCGGCGATCTGTTCCGGTGAGACCGGAACGTGCTCGCTCTTGCCCACGGTGTCGCCGGCGCCGGTCAGTGCGGCGGTGACGATGACTCTGTCCTGCATGGAGGGTTTCACAGTCCCTTTCCTGCGATGGTGCGGTCGATGAAGTCCTTCAGGTGTTCACGCATGGCGTCGACCGAACTGCCCGGTTTGCCGGTGAGCACCTGGATGCCGAGCCCGTCGACGAGCGCGCTCAGCTGGGTGGTGATCGCGTCGGGGTCCCGCTCGGCGAAGACGCCCTGCTCCTGTCCACGTCGGATGGTCATGGCGATCGTGTGGAACCACCGGTCGTAGGAGTCCCAGTAGAGTTCGCGCATCTCGGGATTGAGCGCGGACTCGTTCCACACCTGCAGCCAGACCGACCACTCGTCGTGGAGCAGCCCGTCGGTGGGCAGCTGCAGCTCGACGAGCCGCAGCAACCGGTCGCGGGCGTTGTCGATCGTGTGGAGCTCGGCGACCTGCCGGTCGAACGCGAGCTTGACGTTGCGCCGCAACGCTTCGGTGAGCACGGCCTTCTTGGTGGGGAAGTGGTAGTGGATGCTCGCCGTGCTCTGGCCGCACGCCTTCGCGATGTCGGCGATGCGCACGTGGTGGTAGCCACGCTCGGCGATCAGTTCCCACGCGGTTTCCAGGATTCTCCTGCGGGTCTCCGGTTGCGGACCGTCCTGTGTGGAGCTCGCCGACGCGGTGGGCACCGCGGTGACGGTCACGGCGTCGTCGCTGCCGTTCAGCAGCCAGTTGACGGTGACACCGGAGTGTTCGGCGACCCGGACGAGTTCGTGGGGCGAGAACCTGCGGGTTCCCTTCAGCGATTTGGACAGTTTCGTTTCGTCGAGCCCGATCGCCGTGGCGAACTCCCGCTGCGCGCCGGGTTTCGCGGGGATCAGTCCCCGGACGCGGTCACGCAGTCCATCCGTGTCGGCCATGTCGCTGGACCGTAGTAATTGCTTGCGGTGATCGCAAGGGGCTGACTGGCACATCAGTCAGTCGCAAGCCTGTGACGTGGGCCGATGTTCGCAACGAGTTATGGGTCACCGCTCCCCGTGTGCTGGATGCGGTAGCCGGGGTATCGACCGATGTGGGCGGACCGGCCCACCGGTCACCGGCCGTCACATAGTGTGTCGCGCATGGGAGCTGCAGACGCCGCGCGCACGACACGACGGAACGCCGAAGCGGAGGCCGGAGGCTTCGCGGACCTGGTGAGCAGTCCGTTCCGCATCGACCGGGACCGCATCGCAGGCTCGCCGTACTTCGCCCGGTTGTCCGGCGTCACCCAGGTCGTCAGCACCGGTGGGGCGGGGCTGTTGCACAACCGGCTCACGCACAGCCTCAAGGTCGCGCAGGTGGCGCGGGCGATCGCGGAACGTCTCGGGTCCGAGTCCGAGGCTGCCACCGTCGTCGGCAAGCTCGGCGGGTGCGACCCGGACGTGGCGGAGGCGGCCGCGCTCGGCCACGACCTCGGGCATCCGCCGTTCGGGCACCTCGGTGAGCAGGTGCTGGACCGCATCGCGCGGCGTCGGTACGGCTTGTCCGACGGTTTCGAGGGCAATGCGCAGACCTTCCGGATCGTGACGACCACGGAGGTGGGCGGTCCGACGCCCGAGGGGCTGAACCTGACGGCGGCCACCCGCGCCGCGCTGCTGAAGTACCCGTGGTTCCGGCTCCACCGTCCCGAACCGCATCCGGCGACGATGGACGAGCCGCCGCGGGGTGCCGCCGAGGGTGAGGAGCCGGGCACCGGATCGGCGAAGTTCTCGGCGTACGTCACCGAACTCGACGACGTCGACCAGGCTCGCGCGCCGTTCACCGGGCTGGTCGAACCGTGGCAGCAGACCGTCGAGGCGTCGGTCATGGACCTCGCCGACGACATCGCCTACGCCATCCATGATCTGCAGGACTTCCACCGGATCGGGGTGTTGCAGCACGCCTCGGTCGCCACGGAGCTGGGGCGGTGGCTCGCGGAGCCGGGCGCGTTCGCCGCGCTGTCGGACGAGACGCTGCGTGAGGTGCACGGCCGTCCCGGCCGGTCGCTGGAGACGTTGCGCAGGAGGATGCACGCCAAGGACGCGTGGATCGCCGACGACGCGGTGTTCGCCGCCGCGGTCGCGCGGGTTCAGCACCAGCTGGTCGACGGCCTGCTGGCGAGTCCGTTCGACGGCTCGGTCGAGGCGGAACAGGCGATGGCGACGTTCTCGGCGAGTTGGACGGCGCGGCTGGCCGACGGGGTGGTCGTGACGCCGTCGCCGACGACCCGCAGCGGGCACGTGACGCTGCGGCAGCCGCAGTGGCACGAGGTGCAGGTGCTGAAGTTCGTGCATCGGCAGTTCGTGTTGCAGCGGCCGGATTTCGCGCTGCACCAGCGCGGGCAGGCGGCCCTGCTGACGTCCCTTGTGGACGCGCTCGACAGCTGGCTCGGCGACCGCGACGAGGCGGGCAGGTTGCCCCGCAAGCTGCACGACCTGGTGGCGCTGGCGAGTGCGGAGTACGGCCGGTTGGTGCGTGAGGATCCGGAGCTGTTGGTCGGCGCTGCGGGGGAGCGGGTCGAGGGCGCCGACGCCGTGCGCGGGCTGGCGCGTGGCCGCGCGGTGGTCGACTTCGTCGCGTCGCTGACGGACGCGCAGGCGGCGACCATGCTCGACGCCATCACCGGCCGCGGCGGCCAGCCGTGGTCGGACTCCTTCGTCCTGTGACGCCGAAGCGCCGGAATCCCCGCCCACACACAACACCTCCACGCACAACGCCTCCGCACGCGCTGCGGGGGACGGCCGCATACGGTGGCGGTCATGGCACGGGTGCGGCAGGTCAGCGGTGGCGGGAAGGCCGTCGAGGTGGAACCCGAGCGTCTCGCCGGCTGGTTCGACCGGTTCGCGGCCCGCAACGGTGGTGCCGCGTCGACGGCCGTGACACCGACGAGGGTCGTCGTGACCGCGGGTGACGGCACCACGGCGACGGTCGACGTGCCGTTCCCGCCGCTGGACGCCGACTACCGCGTCGGCGAAGGTCTCGCCATGGCCGCTCTCGTCGAGCACGTGTGCGCCCCGCGGCGGATCGGCCTGTTGCTGGTTCGGCTCGGCGCGCACAGCGTCGGGATCGCGGAGGGGCCGGACGTGGTCGTCTCCCGCACCGACCGGCACCTCGTGCACGGCCGCAGCGCTGCCGGCGGTTGGTCCCAGCAGCGTTTCGCCCGGCGCAGGGACGGCCAGGCCCGGCAGGCGCTGCGGGCGGCGGCCGACGACGCGGCCGACGTCCTCGCTCCGGCCGCGTCCGAACTGGACGGTGTGGTGCTCGGCGGCGACCGCGGGGCGCTCGACGAGCTGCGCGGCGATCCACGCCTCCAGCCGGTGTTCACGCTCGCCTCGTCCCGCGTGCTCGACGTGGCCGAGCCCCGCAGGGCCGTGCTGGAGGAGGCGGCTCGGCGGGCGCGGGCCGTCGAGGTGGTCCTGCGGTGACCGCGGTCACCGGGGCCGAAACCCCGTTGTGCGTGCCCCGTACACTCGGGTCCGTGGTCGTTCTGCTGGAGTAGCCCTCGCGCCGTGCCCGTGCGCCCGCGCCCCGTGTGCGCGCCGCACGCGCAGCGGCATTCACGGACGTCTCCACCTTCCGAATCAACGCCACGGAGTTTCCTGTGATCACGGCTACCGGCCTGCAACTGCGCGCGGGTTCGCGCATCCTGCTCGACGACACGACCCTGCGGATCCAGCCGGGCGACCGCATCGGCCTCGTGGGCCGCAACGGTGCGGGCAAGACCACCACGCTGAAAGTCCTCGCCGGCGAAGGCGAACCGTACGCGGGCGACGTCACCGTCGGCGGTGAGGTGGGCTACCTGCCGCAGGACCCGCGGGAGGGCGACCTGTCCGTCCTGGCCAAGAACCGCGTGCTGTCGGCCCGTGGGCTCGACAGGATCCTGCGCGACATGGAGAAGGCTCAGACGGCGATGGCCGAACTCGTCGACGACGGCGAGCGGGACAAGGCCGTGCGCAAGTACGGCAGGCTCGAGGAACGGTTCTCGTCACTGGGCGGGTACGCCGCCGAGAGCGAGGCCGCCCGCATCTGCGCCAACCTGGGCCTGGAGGAGCGGATCCTCGACCAGCCGTTGCAGACGCTGTCGGGTGGCCAGCGCAGGCGCGTGGAGCTCGCGCGGATCCTGTTCGCCGCCTCCGAATCCGGCGCGGGCGGGAAGTCCGGCACGATGCTGCTGCTCGACGAGCCGACCAACCACCTCGACGCCGACTCGATCAGCTGGCTGCGCGGGTTCCTCAAGGCCCACGAGGGCGGGCTCGTGGTGATCAGCCACGACGTCGACCTGCTCGACGAGGTCGTCAACAAGGTGTGGTTCCTCGACGCGACGCGGGGCGAGCTCGACGCCTACAACATGAACTGGAAGCGTTACCAGGAGGCGCGCGCGACCGACGAGAAGCGCCGCCGCCGCGAACGCGCCAACGCCGAGAAGAAGGCGAGCGCGCTGCAGCAGCAGGCAGCCAAGCTCGGTGCGAAGGCCACCAAGGCCGTGGCCGCGAAGAACATGGCGCGCCGCGCCGATGAGATGCTGTCGAACCTCGACGAGGAACGACAGTCCGACAAGGTCGCGAAGATCAAGTTCCCGGCGCCGGCGTCCTGCGGCAAGACACCGCTCACCGCGGAGGGCCTGTCGAAGTCCTACGGGTCGCTGGAGATCTTCACCGGGGTCGACCTCGCGATCGACCGGGGCTCGAAGGTGGTCGTGCTCGGCCTCAACGGTGCGGGCAAGACGACCCTGCTGCGCCTGCTCGGCGGGATGGAGAAGCCCGACACCGGATCGATGATTCCCGGTCACGGCATGCGGATCGGCTACTACGCCCAGGAGCACGAGACGCTCGACCACGACTCGTCGGTGTGGGACAACATCCGCCATCTCGCCCCCGACACGGGCGCGCAGGAGCTGCGCACGCTGCTCGGGTCGTTCCTGTTCTCCGGGGAACAGCTCGACCAGCCCGCCGGGACGCTGTCCGGCGGAGAGAAGACGCGGCTCGCGCTCGCCGGGCTCGTGTCCAGCGCCGCGAACGTGTTGCTCCTCGACGAGCCGACGAACAACCTCGACCCGGCGAGCCGTGAACAGGTGCTCGACGCGTTGCGCAGTTACACGGGTGCCGTCGTGCTCGTGACCCACGACCCGGGCGCGGTCGAGGCGCTGGAACCGGAACGGGTGATCCTGCTGCCGGACGGCACGGAAGATCATTGGTCGGCCGATTATCTGGAACTGGTCCAGTTGGCCTGACGGCAATTGCCGTACGGCGGCGTTTTCCGCTTGTTTTCGGGGTCTACGCACCGTCGTTGACGGGTGGCCAAGAAAGCTCGCCGATCGTTAGTTGACGTGCACAAATACCGGATCGGCGCAACATTTCCGCGCTTCTGCCGAGTTTTGCCGTTCTCGTCTGGCATTCCGGCCGTTGGTGTTCGATCATTGCGACCACGGGGGCCGAATGTGGCCCAGAACACGAACAGGCGGAAGGTGGATCGACGTGGTTGACCTCAAGAAGGGCGCGCGTATCACCGGGAACACGCGTGACAAGCTCGCCGCCGACCTGAAGAAGAAGTACGAGAAGGGCGCGAGCATCCGTTCCCTGGCCGAATCGACCGGCAGGTCCTACGGATTCGTGCACCGCGTGCTGTCCGAGTCCGGTGTGCAGCTTCGGGGTCGTGGCGGCGCCACGCGTGTCAAGAAGAAGTAGCGCCGAGCAGCAGTAGGAGCGTCACGACGAAGAGCGTCACGACGAAGTAGGTGCAGCAGACCTCCGCGCCTCGTCGCCCTCGCCTCGGTCGTGGTCCTGCGCGGAGGTGTCGGCCGGATATCGGCGGGTGTCGTCGTGGACACGCAGGCACAGCATCGCGCCGAGCAGCACGGCCGGATATACGAGGTACCCGAATCTCGTCGCCGGTGTGAGCAGGGTGAACGCGCCCAGGCCGACGGCGATGCGGAGCATGGCGTCCGCGCCGTCGGTCGGCGGACGAACGAGTAGCCAGCAGGTGATCGCGACGGCCGCGAGCCCGAGCAGGACGAACGCGATCACCTTGCCCGCCGCGCCCGTTGCGGCGATGAGATGACCCGGCAGCGGGCTCGCCGCCGGTGACGAGACCGCGCCGAGCCCTGCCGGGAACCTGAGCACGTGCTCGGCCATCGCGTGCGGGTCGACGAGCAGGGCCGGCAGGTGCACGGCGGCGCAGGTGCCCGCGAACACGCCGCAGAACCGGGCGAGCGCGCCCGCGCCGAGGCGTGCGCAGACGAGCGCGGCCACGACCACGGCGGCCGGGAGCACGATCAGTTTCGCACTGGTCACCAGCGCCAGTACCAGTGCGGCCCACAGTGGCCGGTCGACCGCGGCGAGGGTCGTCCCCAGGATCAGCATGCCCGCGATCGCCAGGTCCGGGCCCGCCGTGGCCCACGTCAGCGCTGTCAGCGGGAACACCGCGGCGAGCTGTGCGGCGCGGACGGGGATGCGCGGACGACCGAGGAGTCGCCACGCTCCCCAGGCGCACACCACGGCGGTGGCTGCGAACAGTAGGCGGGCATCGGTGAGCAGATCACCGGCCGGGCTGCCGCCGAACCACGCCCGCGGCAGGCCGAACAGCGGCATCACCGGGCCGTACGGCGTGTAGTCGTCGACGACGGGCGCGCGGCCGAGTGCGGTGACGTCGACGTACGGGGTCCCCGTCGTGGTGAGCAGGTCGGCGGAGCGTTCGATCACCCACACCTCGGGCTGGGCGGACCACCGGTTCGGATCGGGATTCCAGTCGCCGCCGGTCAGCCGCTGGGCGAGGAGTGTGCCGAGCGGGGCGAGCATGCCGACGGCGCCGATGATGCCGACGCCGGTCCAGCGGGACGCGCGCCGGCCCACCGCACGAGGGGACAGTCGCAACCACAGCGTGTGGGCGAGGGCCATCCCGTATGCGGCGACCGCGAACCCGGCCCACACCCGGAACCCGTAGTGCTTGTCCGTGAGGGCGAGAGCGAGGGCGTAGCCGCTGCACAGGGCGTAGAGCACGAGGTCGAACCGCAGGGGGCGACCGGACGGCCCCTCGTCCCAGCTCACGCGTATCCAGTCTCCGACGAGGCGGCTGCCCATGACTTGTCAGGTTAGGCGATGAGGTCACAGCATCCGGGAGGCAGCCGGGAATCCGTGTCGAGAATCGGGAAGGATCATGTTCCCGGCGGTGTTGTGCAGGACATATGCCGACCATAGCTCGACTAATGTCGAGGGTTGGTGTGACTGCGAAGGGCGGACGGAGACGCGGGATGGACGGCAGCTGGTCACTCATGAGCGGCGCGATGCGCGCTGCGGACGCCCCGAAGGGTCTGCATTCGGGCACGGTACGACGGGTCGCGGCGTTCGCCCGGCCGCACTGGCGACGGCTGGCGGTCTTCCTCGCCCTGACGGTCGTCGCCGCGGTGATCGCGGTGTCGACGCCGCTGCTGGCCGGGCGGGTGGTCGACCAGATCGTCGGTGGGGGCGCCGTGAGCGCCGTCGTCTGGTTGGCACTCGCCATCGCGGGGCTGGCGGTCGCCGACGCGGCCGTCGGCCTCGCCGAACGCTGGCAGTCGGCGCACATCGGGGAGGGCCTGATCTTCGACCTGCGCCGTGCCGTGTTCGAGCACGTGCAGCGTATGCCGATCGCGTTCTTCACCCGCACGCGCACCGGCGCCCTGGTCAGCAGGCTCAACAACGACGTCATCGGCGCCCAGCGCACGTTCACCGCGACGCTGTCCGGACTGGTGACGAACGTGATCCAGCTGGTGCTGTCGGTGGCGGTGATGGTCACGCTGTCATGGCAGGTGACGTTGCTGGCGCTCGTGCTGCTGCCGATCTTCGTGATCCCCGCACGCCGCATCGCGCGGCGGATGGCGGACCTGCAGCGCGAGTCGGCGGAACAGAACGCATCGATGACGACGCAGATGACCGAGCGGTTCTCGGCACCAGGGGCGACGCTGGTGAAGCTGTTCGGCAGGCCGCGCGACGAGGCGAGCGAGTTCGCCGAACGCGCGGGGAAGGTGCGGGACCTCGGGGTGCGCACGGCGATGCTCACCCGCTGGTTCATGACGACGCTCACGCTCGTCTCTGCGCTGGCGCTCGCGCTCGTCTACGGCCTTGGCGGCTGGCTCGCGCTCGACGGACAGTTGGCTGCGGGCACGGTCGTGTCGCTCGCGCTGCTGCTGACCCGGCTGTACACGCCGCTGACGGCGCTGGCCAACGTGCGCGTCGACGTCATGACCGCGCTCGTGTCGTTCGAGCGCATCTTCGAGGTGCTGGACCTCGACCCGATGATCACCGAGAAGGAGCGGCCGCGGGAACTGCCCGACGGCGCCGTGTCGGTCGAGTTCGACGCCGTGCGGTTCGCCTACCCGTCCCCGCACTCGTACTCGCTGGCCTCGCTCGAGGACGTGGCCGCCCTGGATCACCGCGGCGGCGAGGAAGTGCTGCACGGCGTGAGCTTCCGCGCCGAGGCAGGCGAGATGGTGGCGCTCGTCGGGCCGTCCGGCGCGGGCAAGTCGACCATCGCGAGCCTCGTACCGCGGCTCTACGACGTCGACGCGGGCGCGGTCCGCCTGTCCGACGTCGACGTGCGTGACCTCGGATTCGACACCATGAAATCGGCCGTCGGCGTGGTCACCCAGGACGGGCACCTGTTCCACGACACGATCCGCGCCAACCTGGCGTACGTCAGTCCGGGAGTCGCCGACGCCGACATCTGGCACGCGCTCGACCGGGCGCGGCTGACCGAGCTGGTGCGATCGCTCCCGGACGGACTCGACACGGTGGTCGGCGAGCGCGGCTACCGCCTCTCCGGCGGCGAACGGCAGCGGCTGACGATCGCACGGCTGCTGCTGGCGCAGCCGCGCGTGGTCGTGCTCGACGAGGCGACAGCCCACCTCGACTCCGAGTCCGAGGTGGCGGTGTCGGAGGCGCTCGCCGAGGCCCTCGCCGGGCGGACCTCGCTCGTGATCGCTCACCGGCTCTCCACGATCCGGGCGGCCGACCGCATCTGCGTCGTCGCCGAGGGCCGTGTCGTCGAGCAGGGGACCCACGACGAACTGCTGGCCGCCGACGGCCGGTACGCGCAGCTGTACCGCACCCAGTTCCGGGACGGCGCCGGTGAGCCGGCCGACGGACCGGACGGCGGCACGCCGACCGGCGAGCCCGCGGGCGACGAGGCGGTCGTGGCGTGACCGTCGCGGGCGATGGCGCCGGTGGCGCGACCGGTGATGCGGATGGCGCACCAGAGCCGTCGCTGACGGTGCGCCGCGGCCGCGGCGCGGTCCGGGGTGTGGCGCTCGTGCTGCACGGCGGGGCCGAGTACGGCACCGAACCGGTGCGGCCGTGGCGTACGGCTTACCTGCGGATGGTGCCGTTCGCGCGTGCGTTGGCGGCGGCGTACGGACGGCAGGGCGTCGACGTCTACCTGCTCCGTAACCGGGTCAGGGGCTGGAACGGGACCTCCCAGGATCCGGTGGTCGACGCGCGCCGCGCCTTGGCACGCATCCGCGACGAACGGCCCGGTGTCCCAGTGGCCCTGATCGGGCACTCCATGGGTGGCAGGGTCGCGCTCCGCGTGGCCGACGACGACGCGGTGCGCTCGGTGTGTGCGCTCGCACCGTGGACGCCCGACGGCGATCCGGTGGCGGCGCTGCGTGGTCGCAGGCTGCTCATCGCGCACGGTACGGAGGACGAGCGCACGAGCCCGGCGGCGTCGCGCGCCTACGCCGAGCGTGCCGCGGCCGTCGCCGAGCGCGCCGTGTGGGTGGGCCTCGCCGGCGAGCGGCACGCGATGCTGCGCAGGCCGGGCGTGTGGCAGCGGCTGGTGCTCGACGCGACGGCGCGTGGCCTGGAGTTGCCCTCCGAGCCGCGGATGGTCGATCTCGACGACACGACGTGTGAGCCTGCTCCCACATGCTTGTCGATCACGCTGTGACGTACTGTGACCTGCGGTCGGGCCGTTCGCGGACGCGGGTGTGCGGGCGGTCCGCGCAACCGAAGCGGGGTCACGCGCGTCTTCGACAGTGGGCGTGCGGTTTAGTGGACCCCGGGCGCCTTCGGCGCGAGACCGAGCAGTACCGAGACGGACCGGGAGACGGCCATGACGCAGGGCGGGCAGTACGGCGGGGGATGGCCGGAGGGTCGGCCGCCGCACGGACACCGGCGACCGCCGCGTGGCCCAGCCGGTCCGCCCGGCCCCGGCGGCCCTGGTGGTGGCGGCCGTCCGGGTGGCGGACCGCCCGGTGGCCGTCCCGGTCCGCGCGGGCCGCGTGACCACCAGCGAGCGCAGATGATGCCGCTGCCGGGCAGTGACCAGGCCCGGCACGCACCGCCGCAGCAGCACACGCGGGTCGCGCCGCCGGAGGAACCGCCGCCGGAGCGGCCGGTCGATCCGCAGCGCCGACCGGAAGGTCGCCGCAACCGCCGGTGGTCGTTCGGCAAGATCGCCGGATCGCTGGCGATGGTGATCGTGCTGTTGCTGGCAGGCGTGTGGCTGTACCTGGAGTTCTCGATCAACCGTATCGATGCGATCCAGGACTACGAAGGGCGTCCGGCCGCCGGTGCGGGCACCAACTGGCTGATCGTCGGGTCGGATTCCCGGGAGGGGCTCGACCAGGATCAGAAGGATGCGCTGGTCACCGGTGATGCGGGCGGTAACCGCACCGACACGATGATGATCGCGCACCTGCCGGACAACGACACCAAGCCGACCCTGTTGAGCCTGCCGCGCGACTCGGTCGTGGAGATCCCCGGCCACGGTTCGGGGAAGATCAACTCGGCGTTCGCGATCGGCGGCGCACCGTTGCTGGCGAAGACGGTCGAGCAGGCCACCGACCTGCGGATCGATCACTACGCCGAGATCGGATTCGGCGGCTTCGCCGGCATGGTCGACGCGATGGGCGGTGTCGAGATGGACATCGCGGAGGAGATGCACGACCCGAAGACCGGGATCACCATCCCGGCCGGCACGCAGGAACTCGACGGTGCACAGGCGCTCGGCTTCGTCCGGATGCGCTACAGCGCGGCGACCCCGCGCTCGGACCTGGACCGGGTGGTCAACCAGCGTCGGTTCATCGGCGAGATGGTCAGCCAGATGGCCAGTCCGGGCACGTTGCTGAATCCGTTCGCCGTCGTGCCGCTGCTGGCCGAGGCGCCGGATGCGCTGACGATGGACGACGAGGACCACCTGCACCACCTGGTCGCCCTGGCCTGGGCCATGCGCGGCATCTCCGACGGCGGCGTGGTCAGCACTACGATGCCCACCTCGTCGGCGTCGGCGGAACAGTGGGACGAGGCGCGTTCGACGGCGTTGCTCGACGCGTTGCGCAACGACCACCCCGTGCCGGAGAACGCGATCGTCGAATGAGGCGTCCCCGGTGGCTCGCCGCGGACGGCACCAGCCACCGGGGTCTCGACCACGCCTTCCGGCGGCGGTCAGGCCGCGCTGCGCAGGACCTCGAGAGCGCGCTCCGCGTGGACCGCCATGCGCAGTTCGCTCTTGATGACCGCGAGCACCCTCCGGTCGGTGCCGATGACGAACGTGTGCCGTTTGGTGGCCAGTGGGCCGAACGCCCGTCGCACCCCGAACTGCCGCGCGACGGTGCCGTCTGCGTCGGACAACAGGGGAAAACCCACGTCGTAGGTCGTGTCGAACTTCCGCTGCTTGTCCACCGGGTCGGGGCTGATGCCGACCCGATGCGCGCCGATCTCGGCGAACTCCGCCGCGTGGTCACGGAAGTGGCAGGTCTCGGCCGTGCAGCCGGGCGTCATCGCGGCGGGGTAGAAGAAAAGCACGACCGGTCCGGTGTCGAGGAATCCGGTGAGCGACCGCGGTGAGCCGCTCTGGTCTGGCAGGGTGAAGTCCGGGGCGAACTCGTCGGTGTTCATGCCGGCGAGTATCGCTGGTCGAGTACGGCGGCGATCTCGGTGCCCGTGGCGGAACCGCCGTAGTGGTCCCCACGGCCCGCGAAGATGCCGACGTCGCGGAGTCGCTGGGCGTGCGCGGCGTCGCGGACACCGTCCGCACCGACCCGCTTGATGCCGAGCTCGCGCGCCCGTTCGAGCAGCGCGTACAGGTGTGCCCGCGCGTTGTCGGCCTCGGTGCCCTCGGTAGCGAGACCGTCGACGAGCGGGCCGGACAGGATGGCGAATCCGACGGGCAGCTTGTGGGTGTGGACCAGTTCGAGGTCCGAGGCGCCGGACACGGCGAGGGTGATCTTCACGTCGAGATCCGACAGGACGGACAACGTGTCCAGTACCTCGCCGCGCGGGTCGAAGAGCGCGAGGCTGTCGGTGCAGATGCGCAGCTTCTGGTGCGGCAGGCCGGTGCGCTCGAACTCGTCGCGGATGATGCGGACGAGATTCGGGTCGACGGCCAACCGCGTCGGCAGCCGCACGCACAGGTCGGGCGCGGTGGGGAAGTCGCGGTACCACTCCGCGGCGTCCGACATCGCTTCGGTGAGCAGCAGCGTACCGAGACTCGGCGTCATGCCGGTGGTGTCGGCGAGCGGGAAGAACTCGGCAGCGGTGAGCGTGCCGTGCTCCGGATGGTTCCACCGCAGCACGGCGTTGACGACGGCGATCTCGTCGCTGCCGTCCAGTTTCACCGTGGGCTGGTACTCGACTTCGAACTCGCCGTTCTCCATGCCGCCGCCGATGCCCGCACCAATGCTGTAGCGCTTGCGGTCGCCGGAATCCAGCTCGGGCTCGAACAGCATCCACTGGGCGCGCCCGGCCTCCTTGGCACGGTGCAGCGTGATCTCGGCGGCGCGCTGGATCTCCTCGGTCGTTCCGGTGCCGGCGTCCTGGACGACGATGCCTGCGCTGACGCTCACGGCGACGCCCCGGTCGCCGATGTAGACCGGTTCGGCGAGTTCGGCCATCGCCGCTTCCACCAGTTCGATCACCGCCGCGGCCGTGACCCGGCCGCGGTGCAGCACGCCGAACCCGTCGCCGGAGAGCCGGGCGACGACGGTGTCGGGACCCCGGAACACCGTCTCGAGTTTGCCCGCGGCATAGCGCAGCACCTCGTCCGCCGAGCCGGGGCCGAGTCCGTCGTTGACGACCTTGAAGCCGTCGATGTCGAGGTACACGACGGCGATCCGGCCGGATTCCGGTGAGCCGAGCCAGGTTTCGAGCGTCGTGTGGTAGCTGCGCGAGTTGGGCAGGCCGGTCAGCTGGTCGTGGGTGTTCTGCCGCCGCAGCGCCTCGCGCAGCAGCTGCAGCTCGTTGATGTTCTCGGCGAGCAGGACCGGGTGCAGCCGGTCGCCCTCGCTGCTCGGCAGTGCCGTGACGGTCACGTTGGTGAGCGCGGAACTCTCCTCGGCCGAGCCGAGGTGTACCTGCTCGCGCTTGCGGGCGCGGCCGTCCTCGGCGAGGTCGGTGAGCGCGGTGCGGAGTGCGGCCGCGTCGCGTTCCTCCGTGCCGAGGCCGGTGAGAGTCCGGCCGACGAGCTCGTCGAGCGTGGTGTCGAGCAGCTCGAGCATCGCCGGGTTCGCGTCCAGGATCAGTCCGTCGGGGTCGGCGAGAACCACGCCGCACGGCGTGGCCGCGTAGAGCGCGGCGAAGCGCTCCACGGCGGAGTCGTGTCGGGTGCGGCACTGGGTCGTGCCCGCATCGGCCCCTTCACGGACCGCGGCGGCGACGGCGCGTTCGAGCTCGGCCGAGGGCACGCTCGACCCGGCCGCGGCGGCGATCTCGGCAGCCCAGCGGCGGGTGATGTGGGACAACCCTGGTGCGTCACCAGGCTCGGGCACCGTGCACCTCTCTCAACGTGCGCCTCTCCAGAACACAGCTGGCACAGCCGTGCGATTCAGCTGCCCCGACAGAGCTGGGGCACGGCCTCGACATGTCAAAGGCCGGCTCGCCCGTATGCCAACCTGCGGAGCTGTCCAACCCAACTCCTGCGGAGCTGTCCAACTATGGCGCACCACAGAACGAAATATGGCGCACCGCAGAGTGTGCATCGGCGGTCGAGTCGGCCGTCAGACATGCAACATCATCATGCCAGCCACGCTGTGTCTACCGACTGTACGGGTGGTTCTACAGGCAGTGTGCGTCACTCTCCGTAGTTAGACCGGCTGGAGGTGCACCGGAAGCCCATCGACGGGTACCGGAAGCGAGACGTAATCCCACCGGACCTCGTAGTCGCTCGGCACGGTGATCCGGTACGAGCGGACGAGCTCGTGCAACAGCGCCTTCGTCTCGAACATGCCGAAGTGCAGTCCGATGCACTTGTGCGCGCCGCCGCCGAAGGGCATCCACGCGAATCGGTGCGACTTGTCCTCGCGACGGCCGGCGGCGAACCGTTCGGGATCGAACCGGTGCGGCTCGGTCCAGCACGTCGGGTCGAAATGGTTCACCGCAGGGGCGACGCCGACGAGTGAGCCCTTCGGGATGAAGTGCCCGAGCACCTCGGTGTCCTTGACCGCCGTGCGCGACAGGCTCGGCACCGGTGCGACGAGCCGGAGCGCCTCCTTGATGACCAGTTCCAGCGACGTCAGCGAATCGAGTGCGGCCATGTCCGGAGGATCGTCCCCGAGTGCGCGGGACTCGGCGCGGACGCGTTCCTGCCACTCCGGGTTCTTCGCGAGGTAGTAGGCCGCGGCCGTGGACGTGATCGTCGTGGTGTCGTGCGCGGCCATCATCAGGAACACCATGTGGTTGATGACGTCGGTGTCGGTGAACCGCTCGCCGTCCGGCGTCGTGGCGTGGCACAGCGCGGAGAACAGGTCGTCGCCGTCGCCTGCGCGTTTCGCGGGCAGGTTGTCGGCGAAGTACCGCTCGAGCCGCTTGCGTCCTTCGAGTCCGGCGCGCCAGCGCCCGCCGGGCACCGGCACGCGAACCAGGGCCGTGCCGGCACGCACACAGGCAACGAAGGCCCGGTTGATCTCGCGTGCCTCCTCGTCGCTGCGCATGTCCATGAACACGCGGGTCGCGACGTCGAGGGTCAGCTGTTTGAGCGCCCAGTACAGCCGCGGCGACGACGGGAAGGCGGCGATGCCCTCCCGCAGCGTTGGCCCCATGCTCGAGACGTAGCCGGCGAGCCGGTCGCGAGTGAAGGCCTCCTGCATGATCCGGCGGTGCATCCGGTGCTCGTCGAAGTCGAGCAGCATGAGTCCGCGATGGAAGAACTTGTCGATGAAGAACCGCCAGCCCTCCTGCGAGAAGGCCTTGTCGCGGTTCACCAGGGCGGCCTGGGTCGCATCGGCGCCGGTGAGGGTGACGATCCGCCTGCCGAACGCGCCGGTCCACGACACCGGGCCGTAACGCTCGAACCGGCGGAGGCCGAACTCGACGCCGAAGCGCATCTGCGTGAGCGTGTTTCCCACCAACGGCGGGCCCGCGTCGCCGAACACGGGGGAGAGCCCGCTGCCCTCGGGTGGGCTCGCGAGCTCCCGCGCAGGCCAGCGCTGCTCGAGCAGCCGGTCGTCGACCGCGCTCGGCAGCGGCCATGCCGTGAGCGGCGGCATGCGCTCCCGCAGCACGGTGCTGACCCGGTCGATCGCGGCTGCGGTCGCACCGCGGGCGGCGTTGACTGGTGTGACGACCATGACGGCACCATCTCCTCGTCGAGACCCTCCATCCACCGTGCCGCACCTGTTGGCACAACGACAAGGGCGTTCGCCCGGTCGCAGGGAACGGCCCGGGATGCGCTGGTGCTGGGCGTCCTCCGGTCACGAATTCCCCCAGGGTGCACTTCGGGGATCCCTTGCGGCACCGTCAGTCGGCCGCGCCGGTCCGGGCCGGCCAGCTCGGGTGGGGTGAGGCGGATCCGACGCGGAAGTCGGCGAGGTGCACCCGCCGGGTGCGGGTGCGGTACTCCCGGGTTCGCCCCGGCCAGTTCGACACCACGCGGCCGCCTGCGGCCCGGTACCAGCTCCGGCAGCGGGTCCACACCGAACGCGCGAGCCTGCGCTGCACCGACTCGTCCCAGGCGTGCTCGACCTCGGGGCGCACGTCGAGATACCGGCCGGGGCGGCTGCGGAGCATCGCGACGGCGTCGCGGATGTAGCGCGCTTGACTCTCCAGCATGTAGACGATCGAGCTGCCGCCGAGATTCGTGTTCGGCCCGTACATGAGGAACATGTTGGGAAAGCCCGGCACCGTGATGCCGAGGTGGGCGCGGGCGCCGTCGCGCCAGGTTTCGGCGAGCTCGCGGCCACCGAGGCCGTTGATCGTCATCGGGGCGAGCAGATCCTGGGCTGCGAAGCCGGTGCCGTAGATGATGACGTCGGCCTCGTGCAGCGTGCCGTCGGCCGTGCGCACGCCCTCGGGCGTGATCGCGGTGATGTCGTCGGTCACGAGGTCCACCGCGGGAGACGTCAGCGCCGGCAGGTAGTCGTTGCTGAACAGCACGCGTTTGCAGCCGAGCGCATAGTCCGGCGTGAGCTGCTCGCGCAACCATGGGTCGGCGACCTGTGCCCGCAGGTGCTTGGCGGCCTGCCTGCTGAACACCGGGGTGAACGCCTGCCACCGGGAGAGGCAGGCCTGTGCGAACTCGGCGTAGAGCCAGAAGCCGAGCCGGTCGAGTTTCTGCAGCGCAGGAACGGTCCGTAGCGGTGCGTGATACCAGCGGTCGTAGGAATGGTCGCGCTTGGGCAGGATGTACTGCGCCGAACGCTGGAACACGGTCAGGTGCCCGGCCCGCGGCCGGATCTGCGGCACGAACTGGATTGCGCTCGCACCGGTGCCGATCACGGCGACCCGCTTGCCGGCGAGGTCGCAGTCGTGGTTCCACTCGGCCGAGTGGAACGCCGTGCCGCGGAACGTGTCCCTGCCGGGGATGTCCGGGTAGGCGGGCCGGGAGAGCTGGCCGACGGCGGGAATGAATGCCGTGGTCTCGTACTCCTCGCCGCCGGTGGTGCGAACCAGCCAGCGGGCCGTGGTCTCGTCGAACTCGGCCGAGGCGACCTCGCGGCCGAACCGGATGCGGCCGGTGACGCCGTACTCGCGGGCGACCCGCCGCAGATACGCGAGGATGTCGGGCTGCCCGGCGTAGCGCCGAGGCCATCGCGTGGCCCCGGTGAACGAGAACGAGTACAGCGGGGAGGGCACGTCGCAGCCGGCTCCCGGGTACGTGTTCTCCCGCCACACGCCGCCGAGGTCGGCGGCTTTCTCCAGGACGACGACGTCGTCGATGCCGCGGCGCTGCAGCTCGACGGCCATGGCGATGCCACCGAAGCCGGCTCCGACGATCAGCGCGGTGCTGCGAGTGATCATGGCGGCAGCCTAGGGATCGGACCGCCGGTCGCCCCATCTCATCGACGGACACACTGTTGACATTTCCGGACAGTTGATATTTTCGGACACGTGGCCGAATGGGATTTTCCTCGCGGGGTGGCGAGCACGGCGCTGCTGGCAGGGTTCGCGGAGGAACTCGGCCAGTCGGTCGACGACGTGCTGGCCGGAACAGGTCTCGACCCGGCTGCCCTGCGCGATCCACAGGCGTGTGTGACCGCCGAGCAGGAACTGACCGTGGTGCGCAATCTGGTGCGGCGACAGGCCGACCGCGATCCCGGTGTACTCGGACTCCGGGCGGGCACGCGGTATCACGCGACGTCGTACGGCATCTGGGGCTACGCGGTGACCAGCTGCGAAACCGTGCGCGAGGCGGTCGAGCTGGCCCTGCGGTACATCGAGCTGACGTACGTCTTCTGCCTGCCGGAACTGCGCATCGCCGGCCGGCTCGCCGAACTTCGATGCCAGGACGACGAGGTGCCGGCCGACGTGCGCGGTTTCCTGGTGGCACGCGACATCGCCGCGATCGTGACCCTCGTGCGCGAGCAGGCGGCAGCCGACCTCCGCCCGGCGGTCGTGTCGCTGCGTGTGCCCGAACCCGCCGACATGCGGCCGTACCGCGAGGCTCTCGGTGTGGTTCCGGAGTTCGGTGACAGCACCCGGATCACCTTTCCCCGCGAGGTGCTGGACCAGCCGATGCCGCAGGCCAGCGTCCACACCCTGGCGTGGTGTGAGCGGCAGTGCCGGGAACTGCTCGACGCGCGGCGGCGGGACACCGACGTGGCCACCCGGGTCCGAAGGGCGCTCGCCGAGGTGGGGCCCGGCGCGGGGATGACGGCGATCGCGGCCAGGCTGTCGCTGACCGAGCGCACCCTGCGCCGCAGGCTTGCTGCCGAGGGCGTGAGCTATCGCGACCTGGTCGACGGGGTGCGGCGCCGGCGGGCGGAGGAACTGCTCACCGACGGCACGCTGACGGTCGAGCAGATCTCCAACAGGTTGGGCTACAGCGAACCGTCGAGCTTCCTCCACGCGTTCGCGCGATGGCACGGCATGTCCCCGCGCGAGTTCAGCCGCCGAACCGGATCCGTGCGCCGGACAGGTGTGCGCTGAACATCGGGGTGCGGCCGGCGAGATAGCCGAGCGGGCCGTGTGGGTTGATGTTCCAGGCCGCCGTGGCCGCGCCCGGCTTCGCCGACGACCGCACGGCGCTGGTCAGCGGGCCGCCCGCGGATTCCTGGCGGATCGCGAAGGATGCGGGCACCCGGGCGGGCAGGGCCGGCCGGGGCGAGAAGGCGGCGGTGGCGATCCAGTCCCCGCCGGCTACGCCCTCCCCGCCGGCTACGCCCTCGCCGGCGGGGGCGCCCGCACCTGCGGGGGCGCCCGCACCTGCGGCAACCGCCGTGGCATTGAAGCCGCGGCCGTGGGCGAACTCGAGGTCGGCGAGCTCCTTCGGGATCGCCCACAGGTTCCGGCCGCCCGCCTTCGACGCGGGACTGTCGACCCAGATCTCCGTGATCGTCGCGGTGGGGGTGAGACCGCTGCGGACGACGACGGCGGAGAGCAGCTCGTGGTACGACATCTGCCCCGACGGCAGATAGTCGAACCAGGCGGTGGCCACGAACGCCGTGCCGCCGACCGTGACCGGCCGTTCCCCGGCGGGCAGGCGCGACAGGTCGGCCACCGGGACCGTCCACAATGACAGGTAGGCGTCGGCGGTGAGGCGCCACGGGGCGGGCGGGTACTCCGACAGGGCGTGATCCGACATGCCGTGATCCGGCGTGGTGTCCGGGGTCGCGGGCAGTGGGCGGGGCGGCTGCGGTGAGGACATCAGTGGCTCCAGGGGAGGAAGTCGGGCAGGTCCTTGTCGGGGCTGAGGGTGAATCGCGGCCGGCGCTTCTGCAGGAACGACAGCACGCCTTCGGCGGCGTCCGGGTTGGTGCCGATGCTCGCGATGAGTTTCGAATCGACCTCGTGCACCGGCGCCGGTGAGTCGAGCGCCGACATGCGGTACAGCAACTGGCGGGTCACGGCGACCGACACCGGCGCGGTGTTGGCGGCGAGATCGGCCGCCAAAGCGTAGGCGGCGTCCAGGAGGCCTGCGGGGTCGTGGACTCTGTGGACCAGCCCGGCCTGCTCGGCCTCGGCGGCGTCGAAGAGGCGGCCGCTGATCATCCAGTCCATCGCCCGTCCCATGCCCACGAGCCGCGGCAGGAACCACGCGGAGGCGCCCTCGGGGTAGATGCCCCGGCGGGTGAAGACGAACCCGAAGCGGCTGTCGGCGGCGGCGAGCCGGTAGTCGGCCGACAGCGTGATGGTGAGCCCGCCGCCGACAGCGCTGCCGTGCAGTGCGGCGATCACCGGCTTGTCCATCGTGAAGATGCGTTTCGAGCAGCGGCCCGCCGGTTCCTGCCAGGCCGCGTCCGGTCCGGTGTCGGGGTCGAAGTCGAATCCGCCCTGGGAGAGGTCGGCGCCGACGGAGAAATCTTTGCCCTCGCCGGTCAGGACGACCACGCGGACCTCGGGATCGCGGTCGGCGCGGTCGAACGCGGCGGCCAGCTCGTCGGCCATCCGGACCGTGTAGCCGTTGCGTGCCTCGGGGCGGTTGAGCGTGACCGTGGCGATCCGGTCGGTTACGCGGTACGTGATCTCGGTGAAGTCGGTCGTCGTGTCACCCACGGGTCTCTCCCGGTGTCGTCGGCGAAGCTCCGGTGCCGCGGGAGCGCGGCGGTGAGCGGGTGGCGAGGTGCCGAAACCTGACTACGGGGCTTACTGGCATCGTGTCAACAAGGTAAAAACAATCACGCGTGCTTGATTTGGTGTGCGACGGCGGCTTACGGTGCTGCCGCGTTCCCCGAATGGCCCTCCCGGCTGCCGGGAGATGACGACGCAGGGACCCGCCGGTGCCCCGACAACCGGCGACAGGCCGGATCTGGAACAAGGAGGTACCCGGGTGGCGGACCTCGAGGCGATCCTCGACGACCTCGACGCGGAGAGCGCCGAACTCGACGAGCTGGTCGCAGGACTGCCCGACGCGGACTGGCAGCGGCCCACCCCGGCCGAAGGCTGGACGATCGCCCATCAGATCGCCCACCTGACCTGGACCGACGACAAGGCGCTGCTCGCCGCGCGCGAGCCCGACGAGTTCGGCACCGAACTGACCCGTGCACTCGACGGCGGCGAAGGGTACGTGGACGCGGGCGCCCGCGAGATCGCCGAGACCACCGGGCCGCCCGAACTGCTGCGCCGCTGGCGCGCGGGCCGGACCGCACTCCGGGAGGCGCTTACCGCCGTGCCCGCTGGGCAGAAGCTGCCCTGGTACGGCCCGCCGATGAGCGCCGCATCCATGGTCACCGCCCGCATGATGGAGACCTGGGCGCACGGGCAGGACGTCGCCGACGCCCTTGGCGTGGTGCGCACCCCCGCGCCGCGGCTGTGGCACGTGGTCCGCATCGGCGTGCGCACCCGCGACTTCGCGTACCTCGTCCACGACCGGACCCCGCCCGACACCGAGTTCCGCGTCGAACTGACCGCACCCGACGGCGACGTCTGGACCTTCGGTCCCGATGAGGCCGCCGACCGCGTCACCGGCACCGCACTGGACTTCTGCCTGCTGGTGACCCAGCGCCGGCACCGCGACGACACCGACCTGCGGGCGACCCCGGGTGCGGAGGACTGGCTCCGGATCGCCCAGGCGTTCGCAGGCCCACCCGGCGACGGCCGTGCGGCGGGCCAGTTCACCGCCGGTCCGTCCCCGGCACCGACACCTGCCGCCGGGGTCCAACAACCCACCCGGCAGCGACCGTCCGCGGGACAGCAACCGTCCGCCGGACACGAGGAGTGACCGTGACCCAGCCGGATCCGCTCGCCACCCCGGAACGCACCGCACTGCGTGCGACCGTGCGCGAGTTCATGGAGCGTGAGGTGCTGCCCCACCTCGACGAATGGGAGTCCGCGGGAGAGCTGCCACGGTGGCTGCACCAGAAGGCAGGCAAGGCCGGGTTGCTCGGCGTCGCGCTGCCGGAAGAAGCGGGTGGAGGCGGTGGGAACTTCCTGGACGCGCTCGTCGTGACCGAGGAGATCCACGACGCAGGCGGCTCCGGCGGTCTCGTCGCATCGCTGCTGACCTGCGGTATCGCCGTTCCGCACATGGCCGCCGTCGGCGATCCGGACCAGCTCGACAAGTGGGTCAAGCCGGCGCTCGCCGGCGACAAGGTGTGCTCGCTCGCGATCACCGAACCCGATGGCGGGTCCGACGTGGCCGGGATCCGCACCACCGCGCGGCGCGACGGCGACCACTACGTCGTCAACGGCGCCAAGACGTTCATCACCTCCGGCTGCCGCGCCGACTTCATCACCACCGCCGTGCGCACCGGCGGCGACGGCGCACACGGGCTCTCGCTCATCGTCGTCGAGAAGCCCACACCGGGGCTCACGGTCGGCCGCAAGCTCGACAAGATGGGCTGGCGTTGCTCCGACACCGCCGAACTGTTCTACGACGACGTGCGCGTCCCCGCGGCGAACCTGATCGGACCGGAGAACAGCGGCTTCTTCCAGATCGCGACGCAGTTCGTCGGCGAACGGCTGTCACTGGCGGTCCAGGCCTACGCGACCGCGCAACGGGCACTCGACGTGACCGCCGAATGGTGCCGCACCCGCGAGACGTTCGGCCGCCCGTTGCTGTCGCGTCAGCTGGTGCAGCACAAACTCACCGACATGGCGCGGAAGGTCGACGTGGCACGCACCTACACCCGCGAGATCGCGAAACGGCACGCCGCGGGCGAGGACGTGATCGCCGAGGCGTGTTTCGCGAAGAACACCGCCGTCGAAACCGGGGAATGGGTCGTGGGCGAAGCGGTTCAGCTGCACGGCGGGCTCGGCTACATGAGCGAATCCGAAGTGGAACGCCACTATCGCGACGTCCGCATTCTCGGCATCGGCGGCGGCACCACCGAGGTGCTCACCGGACTGGCGGCCAAACGGCTCGGCTACACGAGCTGAGCACGCCCGGTCACACCCCCGCCGTTGCGAGACCGGAAGCACGACTCCGGTAACGCGACTTGGGCAACACGACTTCAGCAACGCGACTCGGGCAACACGCTCCGAACACGCTCGGGCAACACGGCGCACGCACACGGGCCGAGTCACCGCACGGCCCGCGGCACACGCAGGAAGGACGGCACCCATGACGGGCTTCACCGAATCCGAGGAGCGGGAGGCGCTGCGGCAGGCCGTCTCGGAGCTGGCACAGAAGTACGGCCACGACTACTACATCGAACGCGCTCGCGGTGGCGGGAAGACGACCGAACTGTGGGACGAGGCCGGCGGCCTCGGCTATCTCGGCGTGTCCGTCCCGGAGGAGTACGGCGGCGGAGGTGGTGGCATCGGCGACCTCGCCGCGGTGTGCGAGGAGTTCTGCGCCGCGGGCACCCCGATGCTGTTGATGGTGGTGTCACCGGCGATCTGCGCGACGGTGATCGCCCGCTACGGCACCGACGACCAGCGCGCGCGGTGGCTGCCCGGATTCGCCGACGGCAGTGTCCGCATGGCGTTCGGGATCACCGAACCGGACGCCGGTTCGAACTCCCACCGCATCACGACCACCGCCGCCCGGGACGGGGGAGACTGGGTCCTCAACGGACGCAAGGTGTTCGTGTCCGGTGTGGACGAAGCGGACGCGGTGCTCATCGTCGGCAGGACCACGGATGCCAGGACCGGCAAACTCAAGCCGGCGCTGTTCATCGTGCCCACCGACACACCCGGGTTCGAGTACAAGGAGATCCCGATGGATCTCGTGTCGGCCGACAAGCAGTTCGGACTGTTCCTGGACGACGTGCGGCTGCCCGCCGACGCCCTCGTCGGTTCGGAGGACGCGGCGCTGGCCCAGCTGTTCGCCGGGCTCAACCCGGAGCGCATCATGGGTGCGGCCTTCTCGGTCGGCATCGCCCGGTACGCCCTCGACAAGGCCGCGGCGTATGCGCAGGACCGCAGCGTGTGGGGTGTTCCGATCGGGTCGCACCAGGGCATCGCGCACCCGCTCGCCGAGGTCAAGATCGAGACCGAGCTGGCCAAACTGATGGGGCAGAAGGCCGCCGCGTTGTACGACGCCGGTGACGACCACGGCGCGGGCGAGGCGGCCAACATGGCCAAGTACGCGGCCGCCGAAGCCGCGACCCGCACCGTGGACCAGGCGGTTCAGACCCACGGCGGCAACGGGCTTGCCTCCGAGTACGGTCTCGGCACGCTGCTCAGTGCCGTGCGGGTCGGCCGGATCGCACCGGTCAGCAGGGAGATGGTGCTGAACTTCGTCGCCCAGCACAGCCTGGGCCTGCCGAAGTCCTACTGAGCACGTAGTGGTCAGATTCCGCGGGAGACGAGGAGCGGATGCCGATGAACGCGGCCACCGAGCCCAGGCCGGTGCCGGACGACGAGACGGTCGGCGGGGAAACGACCGCAGCCGACGGCCGCAGGCGGCAGGCCCGCGGCCGCACCACCCGGCGCAAACTCATCGGCGCTGCCGTGGAATCGCTCGCGGAACGCGGCTGGCACGCCACGACGATGCTCGAGGTCGCCGAACGGGCGGGCGTGTCACGCGGTGCGGCACAGCATCATTTCCCGACCCGGGAGTCGCTCGTCGTCGCGGCGGTCGAGCAGCTGGGGGAGGAGCAGATCACCGAACTGCGGCGGCGGGCCGACGAGCTGCCGCCCGGGCGGGCACGGACCCCGGCGGTTGCCGAGATGCTGCTCGACCTCTACACGGGCGTGAAGTTCCGCGCGGCGCTGGACCTGTGGGTGGCAGCCTCGCACGACGCGGGGCTGCGGGAGGTGCTGGTGCCGCTGCAGGCCCGCGTCGGCAGGGAGGCGCACCGCGTCGCCGTGGAGCTGCTGGGCGCCGACGAAACCCGGCCCGGCGTGCGCGAAGCCGTGCAGGCAACACTCGACCTGGCACGCGGGCTCGGGCTGGCCAACCTGCTCACCGACGACGCGCCGCGCCGGGCGCAGATCGTCCGGCAGTGGGCCCGCATGCTCGACGCGGCGGTGTGATCGCGGTTCAGGCCCGGCGAACCTCGACCAGGAAGCAGCCGTACTCGACGGCGCGGACCTGGACGAACGCGACGTCCGGGTCCAGCCGCAGGCGGACATCGGCCAGGGCGTCCCGTGCCGGTTCGAGTCCCTGGGCGTGACGCTGCGGTCCGGCTCTCCCCTCGGGTGCGCCGCCTCACTGCGCGGGTGGCGTGTCAGTGCTCGTCGGCCGGTGTGCCGATGTCCTCGAACCACAGGGCGGGCCGTTCGCGGATGAACGTCTCCATGAGGGCGGTGCAGTCGGCGTCGTCGAGGATCGTGACATCCACACCTGCCTCGGCGAGCCAGTCGTGACCACCTGAGAACGTGGTGGCCTCGCCGATGACGAGTCGGCCGATGCCGAACTGGCGGACGAGCCCGCTGCAGTACCAGCACGGCGAGAGCGTGGTGACCATGACCGTGTCGCGGTAATGGGGCCGCCTGCCCGCGTTCCGGAACGCCGCGGTCTCGGCGTGCATGATCGGATCGTCGTCCTGGACCCGGCGGTTGCGGCCGCGGCCGAGCAGCGTGCCGTCGAGGTCGAACAGGGCGGCACCGATCGGCACCCCGCCCTCCTCCGCGCCGGCACGGGCCTCGGCCTTCGCCGGGGCGAGCAGCGTGTGCGGGTCGGGTAGTGGCGCGGTCGGCGAGGTCATGGGGTGCTCCTCGGTGTGTCGGTGGGCCGGGTGTGTCTATTTCGGACGGGAGAGGCGAGCGTTCGGGCCGGGCGGGACGAGTGCGCGGATACTCCCGCGTGCCGATCGGGTGCCGGCCGGCCCTGGTGCATCAGGTGAGCGGTTGCTTAGGATGGGTTTCGCGAGGACAGCGCTGTCGCGGAAGCCGGAGGTGATCGGTCGTGACCTTGGCCCGTGCCGTCGGCCATCGTGGTCACGACCCTGGCGTGGCCGCCGCACCGAGCATGCGCAGGACGAGGTCTCCGTACTCGCTGCCGAGTTCCTCCGGGGTGAGCCGCGACCGGTCGGTGTACCAGCGCGCGACGTCCACGCCGAGCGAGAGCACCGCCCGGGCCGCCGTACCGGCGTCGCCGACGGTGAACAGTCCGTCGGCGCAGCCGCGTTCCACCACGTCTCGCACCAGCCGTTCGATGTCCTTGCGCAGGCTCGCCACGACGCCGTACTGCTGCTCCGGCAGCGCCTCCAGCTCGTACTGCACCACGCGCGCGATCGTGTGCCGCCTGGCGTGCCAGGCCGTGAATCGCTCGACGAGGTCGCGGACGGCCGTGGCCGGGTCGGCCGCCTCGTCGACCGCTTGCTGCGCGAGGGCCAGCACCTGCTCGTGGCCGCTGCGGCTGATCGCGAACAGCAGCGCCGCCTTCGACGGGAAGTGGACGTACAGCGCCGCGGGGCTCATCCCCGCCGTCGCCGCGATGTCCCGCGTCGTGGTGGCGTGGTATCCGCGTCGTGCGAACGACTCGACACCGGCGAGCATCAGCCGCCGCGCAGCATCGGGCTGCACCTCCGGCCACAGGTCGGCCGGTTGCGGACCGGCGGACGAGATCCCAGACATGTCAGCAGTGTAAGCGAGCGCTCAGCGCGGATTGGAGTACGACGACATGACGAGCACCGCAGGGCCGGGCGATCTCACCGGCACCGTCGCCGTGGTGACGGGCGCGAGTAGGGGAATCGGCTTCGGGATCGCGCAGGATCTGGTGCGTCGCGGCGCGAAGGTGTGTATCACCGCGCGCAAACCCGATCCGCTGGCCGAGGCGGTGACCCAGCTCGGTGGCGACGATGTGGCACTCGGCGTGGCCGGCAGGGCCGACGACGCCGAACACCGGCAGGAGGCCGTCTCCCGAACCATGGAGAAGTTCGGGCGCATCGACTACCTGGTCAACAACACGGGTATCAATCCGCACTTCGGCTCGCTGCTGGACTGCGACGAGCAGGCCGCCGCGAAGATCTTCCAGGTCAACGTCCTCGCGCCGTTGGCATGGACACGGGCGGTGCGCGACGCATGGATGGGCGAGCACGGTGGCGCCATCGTCAACGTCGCCTCCGTCGCCGGCATCCGGACCTCGCCCGGCATCGGCATGTACGGCGTGAGCAAGGCCGCGGTCATCCGCGCGACCTCGGAACTCGCCGAGGAACTGGGCCCGCAGATCCGCGTCAACTGCGTGGCGCCCGCGATCGTGAAGACGCAGTTCGCCACTCAGCTCTACGAGGGCAGGGAGGCCGAGATCGCCTCGTCGTATCCGCTGAAGCGGCTGGGCATGCCCTCGGACATCGCGGGCGCGGTGACGTTCCTGCTGTCCGAACAGGCCGCCTGGCTGACCGGCCAGACACTCGTGCTGGACGGCGGCGTCACGCTCGGCGGTGGCCTGTGAGTGTGGAACTGGCCGGCGCAGGCGTCGTGATCACCGGCGCTGGCCGGGGCATCGGTGCCGCCCTCGCGCGGACCTTCGCCGCCGAGGGGGCTCGCCTCGTGCTGGCCGACAGGGACGGTGCGGCCGTCGAATCGGTCGCTCACGACCTCGGGGCGGTGGCCGTCGCGGGCGACGCCGCGAGTGAGGACGGCGTCCGCGCCCTCGTCGCGCGTGCCCGCGAGGAGCTGGGCGAGGTCGATCTGTACTGCGCGAACGCAGGCGTCGCCGAACACGGCGGGCCCGAGGCGCCGGAAGAGGCGTGGGCCCGTTCGTGGGAGGTCAACGTGATGGCGCACGTGCGGGCAGCCAGAGAGCTGGTGCCGCACTGGCTCGAGCGCGGCAGCGGCCACCTGCTCGTCACGGCCTCGGCTGCGGGGCTGCTCACGAACCTCGGGTCAGCGCCGTACTCGGTCACCAAACACGGTGCGGTCGCCTTCGCGGAATGGCTCGTGGCCACCTACCGGCACCGGGGCATCGGGGCACAGGTCGTGTGCCCGCAAGGGGTGCGGACGGCGCTGTTGGAGGACGCTGGTGCGGCGGGGCAGGCACTGCTCGGCGCCGACGCCGTCGAGCCCGAGGACGTCGCGGCGGCCGTCATGGCGGGGCTGCGGGACGGGCGGTTCCTGATCCTGCCGCATCCCGAGGTCGCCGAGTACTACGCCAGACGTGCCACCGACACCGACCGCTGGCTCGGTGGGATGAACAAGCTGCAACGGCGGATCGAGGACGCGGTCGGCGGCACGGCGCCGTGACCGGATCCGTGGTGCGAGCCGCGGCCGCACGTCCGGCACCGGCGGCGTTCCCGCCGGCCGGTTCGCTCGGGTAGCGGGTCGTGGGCGGTTGGCAGCGGGGCCGGGGAGCGGTCCCGCTGCCACCGCCCACGGCGTCCTAGGGTGGGCGCCATGACTCGTGAACACGTCGTCGTCGTGACCACCACCGACTCCGAGGAGGCAGCCAGGGGACTGGCCGCCGCGGCCGTCGAGGCGCGGCTCGGTGCCTGCGCGCAGGTTGTCGGCCCCATCACCAGCGTGTACCGCTGGGAGGGCGCCATCGAGACCGACGCGGAGTGGCGTGTCGAGGTCAAGACGGCGGGGGACCGGGCGGAGAGTCTCGTGGCGCTGCTGACCGAGCGGCACACCTACGACGTGCCCGAGGTGATCGTCACGCCCGTCGTGGGCGGCCACGCGGACTATCTGTCCTGGTTGGTCGAGGAAACCCGCTGACGCCCCGGACGAGCGGGTGGAGACGCCCCACCTCCCGGAGCGTCTCCACCCGCGGCGGCAAACCGGATCAGCCGGGCAGGTCCACGAGATCGCCCAGTGCTGCCCGGTGTCTGCCCGGGGCTCCGAAGGCGACCTGACTCGCCTTGGCCCGCTTGAGGTACAGGTGGGCCGGGTGCTCCCACGTCATACCGATCCCGCCGTGCAACTGGATGCACTCCTCGGCGGCATGGACGGCCGTCTCGGCGCAGTAGGACTGGGCCATCGCCACCGCGACGGGTGCGTCGGCGTCCCCGCGGGCCAGGGTGTCGGCGGCGTAGCGCGCGGCCGCCCGCGCGCCGACGAGTTCGAGCCACAGGTCGGCCAGCCGGTGTTTGAGAGCCTGGAACGAGCCCACCGGCCTGCCGAACTGGTACCGGCCTTTCAGGTACTCCACGGTCTCGTCGAGGCACCACTGGGCGAGGCCGAGCTGTTCCGATGCGAGCAGTCCGGCACCGGTGCTCAGTGCTCCGGTCACCGCGCCGGGCGCGCGGTCCGATCCCGCCAGTCGGGTCGCAGCGGCACCCCCGAACGTGACGTCGGCGATCGGGCGCGTCAAGTCGAACGACACCGGAGCCGAGACCTCGGCGGCAGTGGCCTCGACCGCGTACAGGCCGGGACCGTCCGGCCCGGTCGCCGGGACGACGAACACGTCCGCGGCCGCGCCGTCGGCGACGGATCGGACGGTGCCGCTGAGCGTGCCGTCGGCGGCGGCCGTGACGGCGGTGGGGAATTCGGCGTCGGCCATCGTCGACAGCGGTACTGCGAGTGCGCCGGTCGACGTGCCAGAGGCGAGCTTGCGCACCAGGTCCGCGACCTCGGCGGACGCCGTGTCACAGGCCAGCAGCGCCGACGTGGCGAGTACGGCGCTGCCGAGGAACGGCACCGGCGCCACCGACCGGCCGAGCTCCTCCAGCACGAGTGCCACCTCGCGCGTCGACGCGCCCTGCCCGCCGAGCTCCTCCGGTACCGCGAGCCCCGCGGCGCCGAGCTCCCTGGCGAGGGTGTGCCACAGCTCCAGGTCGTACGGCTCGTCGCTCTCCACCCTGGCGAGCAGCGAGGCGGGCTCGCAGCGATCGTTGAGCAGGTCGCGCACGCTAGCACGCAGATCGGTCTCGACGTCCGAGTAGAGCAGGTCCGCAGTGGTCATCGAGGCAGGTCCTTCCAGGCGACATCCTTGTCGGTGCGCGGTTCCGAGGGCAGGCCCAGCACCCGCTCGGCGATGATGTTGCGCAGCACCTCGGAGGTGCCGCCCTCGATCGAATTGCCCTTGCTGCGCAGATATCGGTAGCCCGCGTCGCGGCCGGTGAAGTCGACGAGCTCGGGCCTGCGCATGGACCACTCGTCGTAGCGCAACGCGTCCTCATCGAGGATCTCCAGTTCCAGCGCGGCGAGTTGCTGTGCCACGGTCGCGAACGCCAGCTTCATGCCGGAGCCCTCCGGCCCGGGCTGGCCGACGGCGAGCTGCTGCCGCAGCCTGCTGCCGGCGAGCCGGAACGCCTCCGCCTCGGCCCACAGCTTCACGAGGCGGTCGCGCAGTTCCGGGGTGCGCAGCTCGGGCCGGTCGCGCCAGGTCTCGGCGACCTTGCCGACCATGCCGCCCTCCCGCGGCTGGGCGTTGCCGCCGATCGCGACGCGTTCGTTCATCAGCGTGGTCTGCGCGACCTGCCAGCCCGCGCCGACCTCGCCGAGACGCTGCGCGTCCGGGATGCGCGCGTCGGTCAGGAACACCTCGTTGAACTCGGCCTCGCCGGTGATCTGCCGCAGCGGCCGCACCTCGACGCCCGGCTGGGTCATGTCCAGCACGAAGTACGTCATACCCCGGTGCTTCGGCACGTCCGGATCGGTGCGGGTGACGAGAATGGCCCACTGTGCCGTGTGCGCACTCGAGGTCCACACCTTCTGCCCGTTGACGATCCACCCGTCCTCGTCCCGCACCGCGCGAGTGGCGAGCGCGGCCAGATCGGAACCCGCCCCCGGTTCGGAGAACAGCTGGCACCACACCTCCTCGCCGGTCCACAGCGGACGGAGCAGCCGCTGCTTCAGTTCCTCGCTGCCGAACTTGAGGATGGTCGGTGCGGCCATGCCGAGGCCGATGCCGATGCGGCGCGGATTGTTGTCCGGCGCACCGGCGGCGGCGAACTCGGCGTCCACGACCGACTGCAGTTCCCGAGGGGCGTCCAGCCCACCGAGGCCGACGGGGAAGTGCACCCACGCCAGTCCGGCGTCGAACCGCGCCCGCAGGAATGCGAGCCGATCGGTGGTGGCGGGATCGTGCGCGGCCAGCACGTCGGCGACGCGGGCGCGCAGGGCCTCGGCGTCGAAGCTCTTCTCGGAGGTCGTCATGACTGGTACCTCTTCAGTTCTCGGCGGGCGAGGGAGCGCTTGTGGACTTCGTCGGGGCCGTCGGCCAGACGCAGCGTGCGTGCCGAGGCCCACAGTGCCGCCAGCGGAAAGTCCTGGCTCACGCCGCCGGCACCGTGGAGCTGGATCGCCTTGTCCAGAATGGACTCGACGGCCTGCGGGGTAGCGATCTTGATGGCCTGGATCTCCGTGTGGGCGCCCTTGTTGCCCGCGGTGTCCATGAGCCACGCCGTCTTCAGTACCAGCAACCGCAACGATTCGATGGTCACGCGGGACTCGGCGATCCACTCGTGCACGACCCCCTGCTTGGCCAGCGGAGTGCCGAACGCCTCCCGGCTGACGGCGCGGGTGCACATCAGCTCGAGCGCCCGCTCGGCCATGCCCAGCAGCCGCATGCAGTGGTGGATGCGGCCCGGCCCCAGCCGGGCCTGCGCGATGGCGAAACCACCGCCCTCCTCGCCGATGAGGTTCTCGGCGGGAACGCGCACGTCGTCGAAGACGACCTCGGCGTGTCCGCCCCCGGAGCTGTCGTCGTAGCCGAACACCTGCATGCCGCGCTTGACGTGCAGCCCCGGCGTGTCACGGGGCACCAGGACCATGCTCTGCTGCCGGTGTGGTTCGGCGTCGGGGTCGGTCTTGCCCATCACGATGAAGATGCGGCAGTTCGGGTTCATGGCTCCGGAGATGAACCATTTCCGTCCGTTGAGGACGTAGGTGTCGCCGTCCCGCTCGATACGGGTCGAGATGTTGCGGGCGTCGGACGAGGCGACCTCCGGCTCGGTCATCGCGAAGGCCGAGCGGATGGCCCCGTCCAGCAGCGGTTCCAGCCATGCGCGCTGTTGCTCGGCGGAACCGAACATGTGCAGCACTTCCATGTTGCCCGTGTCCGGCGCCGCACAGTTCAATGCGGCCGGCGCCAGTTCGGGACTGCGACCGGTGATCTCCGCGAGCGGCGCGTACTGCAGATTGGTCAGCCCGCCGCCGTCGGGACCGGGGAGGAAGAAGTTCCACAGCCCGCGCTTGCGCGCCTCGGCCTTGAGTTCCTCGACGACGGGCGGAACCGACCACGGGTCGCTGCGCTCGGCGAGCTGCTCGTGCAACACCGGCTCGGCCGGGTACACGTGGGAGTCCATGAACTCGCGGAGTCGCCCCGCGAACTCCTCCGTGGTGCTGTCGAGGGCGAAATCCATCAGTTCTCCTTCAGTGCGGAGTTGCCGAGCGCGACGAGCGGGGCGACGCCCGCCCCGATGCGGTCGAACCCTTCACCGACCGTCTGCCCGTGGCTGTAGCGGTAGTAGATGCCCTCGAGAATCACGGCGAGCTTGAACAGTGCGAATCCGAGGTACCAGCCGAGTGCGGACACGTCGCGCCCGGAGGCGCGGGCGTAGGCGTCGGCGAGCTCGTCCGGCGACGGGTGTCCCGGCGCGGCGCCGACGTCGCTGACGGTGTCCAGGTCCAGGGTGTGCAGTTGCGAGTACGCCAGGAGTAGCGCCAGATCGGTGAGCGGGTCACCGAGCGTCGACATCTCCCAGTCGAGGACCGCGTTGATGCGGTCGTCGGCGCCGACGAGCACGTTGTCCAGGCGGTAGTCGCCGTGCAGGATCGACGGTGCGGGCGAGACGGGGATGCGCGCCGCGAGCCGTTCGTGGAGTTCGTCGATACCGGGCACATCACGACTGCGGGACGCGGCGAGCTGCTTCGACCAGCGCCGGAGCTGGCGTTCCAGGAACCCGTCCGGTTTGCCGAAATCGCCGAGCCCGACCTCGTGCGGATCGACGGCGTGCAGGTCCACCAGGGTGCGGACCAACCGGTCCACGATCGCCCTCGTCCGTTCCTCACCCCGCGGCCGCAGCTGTTCCGCGGTGCGCAGGGGAGAGCCGTCGACGAAGTCCATGACGTAGAACTGCGCGCCGAGCACGTCGTCGTCGGTGCACAACGTGCGGGCGCGGGGGACCGGCACGGCGGTCCCGCTCAGCCCGCTGATGACGCGGTACTCCCGTCCCATGTCGTGCGCCGTCGGCAGGACGTGACCCAGCGGAGGACGCCGGAGCACCAACCGGCGGGCGCCGTCGTCGAGAATGTAGGTGAGATTCGACCGGCCGCCCTCGATCAGCCGTGCCGTCAGTGGACCGGTGACGGCACCGGGCAGCTCCCGGTCCAGATAGGTGCGCAGCCGCGCCAGGTCCACGCCGGGGGGATCTGCGTCGCTCATCCGACCTCCTTGTCATGAGCGGTGCGGTGTCGGTCCGGGGGTGTCCGGCCCTCCGGACACCCCCGGCGCATCACGGCACCAGGACGGTGACCATCTCGGCGATACAGGCTGGTTTCGCTTCGCCGTCGATCTCGATGGTCCACCGCACGATGGCTTGCGTGCCCTGTTTGGCGGGGGTGGCCTCGGCGAGCTCGGCGCTCGCCCTGATCCGCTGGCCGACCTTCACCGGCTGTGGGAAGCGCACCTTGTTGAGGCCGTAGTTGATGCCCATGCTCAGTCCGTCGACGCGGTAGATGTCCTTGGCGAGCCGGGGGACGAGCGAGAGCGTGAGGAACCCGTGGGCGATCGGCCCGCCAAACGGTCCCGTTGCGGCGCGCTCGGGGTCGACGTGGATCCACTGGTGGTCGAGCGTCGCGTCGGCGAACAGGTCGACCTGTTCCTGCGTGACGGTGTGCCACGTGCTGTGTCCGAGGTGCTCGCCGACGGCGGCGGTGAAACTGTCCAGGTCGTCGAAGACCCTGGCCGGTTCCGGCTCGGAGGACTCGGGTGTGCTCATGCCTTCGGCCCTCCCGCGACGTAGATCACCTGACCGGACACGAACCCGGCGCCGTCGCTGACGAGGAACGACACGGTGTGGGCGATGTCCTCCGGCGCACCGACCCGGCGCACCGGGATCTCCTTCGCCGCGGCGGCCTTGAAGTCCTCGAAGCCCATGCCCAGCCGCTCGGCCGTCGCCGCGGTCATATCCGTCGCGATGAAGCCGGGTGCGATGGCGTTGGCGGTGACGCCGAACTTGCCGAGTTCGACGGCCAGTGTCTTGGTGAAGCCCTGCAGTCCGGCCTTCGCCGTCGAGTAGTTCGCCTGGCCGCGGTTGCCGAGCGCGGACGTGCTCGACAGGCTGACGATCCGGCCCCAGCCCTGGTCGGTCATGTGTTTCTGCACCGCGCGGGACATCAGGAACGCGCCGCGCAGGTGCACGCCCATGACCGAGTCCCAGTCGGACTCGGACATCTTGAACAGCAGGTTGTCCCGCGTGATGCCGGCGTTGTTCACCAGCACGGTCGGCGGCCCGAGCGTGTCGGCCACCTCGGCGACGACCCGGTCCACCTCCTCCGCGTCGCTGATGTCGGCGGCCAGGCCGACCGCCTTGCCGCCCGCAGCGGTGATCGCGTCCGCGCCCGCCTTGGCGCCGGCTTCGTCGAGATCGATCAGGCCGACCGCGAAGCCGTCCTCGGCGAGCCGCCGGGCGACCGCGGCTCCGATACCGCGGCCCGCGCCGGTCACGACCGCGACACGGGACGGTGACTCCGGAACAGGTTTGTCCACCGACACGAAGGACCTCCTCATCGAGTAAGCGTGCGCTTAGGAAGCTACCAGTCGGAAGGCCGGTGCGGGAGACCGACGGCAGCCGGAACCCACCGGTGGGGCGGAACAGTCGGGTGCGGGGCGGGG
Source organism: Prauserella salsuginis (assembly GCF_024648885.1). Classification (GTDB taxonomy): domain Bacteria; phylum Actinomycetota; class Actinomycetes; order Mycobacteriales; family Pseudonocardiaceae; genus Prauserella; species Prauserella salsuginis. Next base: position 107,123 of record NZ_JANBBF010000016.1, read on the forward strand.
CGTCGACCCAGGTACGGACGCAGCCGACGCCGGGGGCGCGGTGCCTGTCCGGCGATGGCTTCTGCCGGAGATCAGCTCACGACCTGGGCGAGCACCGCGCGGAAGGCTCGGACATCCACAGTGGACGGATCGTCGGCCAGCCACGCCCCGGCGTCGCGGACGAACTGCTGCGGGGTCAGTACCGCGATGTCGGTCCCGCCGGTGCCGAAGCCCCCGGTCGGGCCGACCGTGATCGTGCCCGCGCGGCTGGGATACAGCACCAGTGCGCCGCGGACCTCGATGTCGGGAAGGAGAACTTCGAACATGTCGAGGGCTTCGGCGAGCCGACTGCCTCCTCCGCCGAACCTGCGCCCGTTGCGCTGCAGCACGTCGTCCTCGGCGACGGTGTAGTGACCGGGCAGCCAACGTTTGGATTCGACGAGCAGCAGCCGCCTCCCGCACAGGACGGCGTGGTCGATGTCGGCGAACACCGAGCCCGGCCAGGCCACGCCGTGGAAGATCCGAGCGCCGGGCAGGCGGGTCAGGTATCGCTCGAGCAGGTCGGCCGTGCGGCGCTCGGCGATCTGGTCGTCGTCGGCGCCGGGCCGGCCGAACACGACGTCGCGCACCTCGGCCCGCGCGGCCCGCAGTGCCGTGTGCCTCCGGTGGAGGTACACACCGAGGGAGCCGGCCGCCGCCACGGCTGCGGCCAGCCCGGTGGCGAGGACCGGGGCGGGTGCTGCGGCGAGGGCGAGCGCCGCTGCGACCAGCACGGTGACGGCGGGTACGAGGGTCGGTACCGCGTGCCCGGGCGCACGTCCCGGTGAGAAGCGGGTGCGCGGCTCCGCGGCCGCGGCGTCCCACCACGCGATGCTCGCCGGGTCGATCCGCACCCGCGGCGGCCGGAACGACGGGTCGTCCCCGAAGGCGCGCGTCCGCGGCCGGCGCGGCGGTGGGACCGGATCGGGATCCGTCGTCGCACCGGCCGCGGACACGCCAGCCTCCTCGTCCTCCTCGTCCTCCTCGTCGCCGGCGCCGTCCGTGCCGTCGTAGGCGGCGCGCAGCACGGGATCGGTGAGCGTGTCGTAGGCCTCGCGCAGCAGGGCGAACCGGTGAGCGTCGCCGCCGGCGTCGGGATGCCACGACCGCGCCCGGGCACGGAACGCGGATTTGAGCTGTGCCGGGGTGGCGTCGTCGGGGACACCGAGCAGGTCGTAGAAGTCGACTTCGTCGGCCGGGTCGGTGGCCGTTGCGCCGTCGCCCATCGGGTGACCGTCGGCGGGGTCCTCGCCCACGGGTCCGCCGGCCGACTCGTCCGCCACGGCGCCCGGTCGCGGGCCGCGCCGGTCGTCGTCGCGCACGCTGCTCCTCCTCCGTGGCCTGCTCGGGTGTCGTCCCGCCGGCGGGTACTCGCGCGGGGCGGCAATACCGTCGGCGCCATACTGTAGGCCGTCGGATGCGGTGCGTGACGTGATCCCCGCTCTGGCGGATCACCGGCGGGAACCACGCAGCGAAGCCGCGCCGGCGGCGGGCGTCACAGTAGTCTGGCCGCATGGACGAGACCGGTGACGCGGGCGGTGCTCCGCTCGTGGTGCTGGACGGCGGCTTGGCGACGGAGCTCGAAGCGCGCGGGCACGACCTGTCGGGTTCGCTGTGGTCGGCGCGGATGCTGGCCGATGCGCCCGACGAGATCGTCGCCGCCCACGAGGCGTTCTTCCGGGCGGGAGCGACCGTCGCGATCACCGCGAGCTACCAGGCGAGCGTGCCGGGGTTCGCCGCGCACGGACTGCCGGAAAGCGAGACGCGGCGGCTCCTGCGGCGCAGCGTCGAACTGGCGCGGCAGGCGGCCGAACGTGTGGGTGGTGGACGGGTGGCGGCCTCGGTCGGCCCCTACGGCGCCTACCTGGCCGACGGGTCGGAGTACCGCGGCCGGTACGGACTGACCGCGCGCGAGCTGACGGCGTTCCACCGGCCCCGCATGGAGACCCTCGCCGAGGCGCGGCCGGACCTGATCGCGCTGGAGACCGTGCCCGACGTCGACGAGGCCGCTGCGCTGCTGGCCGCGCTCGACGCGGTGGACGTACCGGCGTGGCTGTCGTACACCGTGGCGGGTGGCCGCACGCGGGCCGGACAGCCGCTCGAGGAGGCGTTCGCAGTCGCTGCGGGCGACGACCGCGTGGTAGGCGTTGGGGTGAACTGCTGCGCGCCCGACGAGGTGGTCCATGCCGTCGAGGTGGCACGTGCGATCACCGGAAAACCAGCCGTGGCGTATCCGAACAGTGGCCACGGATGGGATGCCACCGCGCGTCAATGGACCGGGCGGGCGACCTTTTCCCCCGCGCAGGTGAGCGAGTGGATTCGCGCCGGGGCGCAATTCGTGGGTGGATGCTGCAGGGTGTGTCCAGCGGAGATAGCCGAGATCGCGAAAATCGTTCAAGAATTTGGGACCTCACCCGATCGGGGTGATTAGTCGATCTCGAAAGGCGCTTCGCCGATGCGCGTGTGAGCCTCATTTTCCGGGTAGTCCGCAACCACCCGGAAAGGATGGTACCGGCGATGAACATTGGTGATTCGTTCCGCAGCGTCTTGGACACGGTGATCAACTTCCTGCCCAGGCTCGCTGTGTTCTTGGTGATTCTCGTCGTCGGCTGGATCGTGGCGAAGGCGCTGCGCAAGGTCGTCGACATGGTGCTCGAGCGGCTGCATTTCGATCGCGCGGTCGAACGTGGTGGTATCAAGCGGGCGCTCGAACGCTCGAAGTACGACGCGAGTGATCTGATCGCAGCGATCGTCTACTACGCGGTCCTGCTGATCGCACTGCAGATGGCCTTCGCGGTCTTCGGTCCGAACCCCGTCAGCACGCTTCTCGCCGACGTGGTCGCCTGGCTGCCGATGGCCGTGGTCGCGATCGTGATCGTGGTGGTGGCCGCCGCGATCGGCAACGCGGTGAAGGACATCGCCAGCGCGGCACTCGGCGCGTTCAGCTGGGGCAACTTCGTGGCCAGGGTGGCGCAGGTCTTCATCGTCGCGCTGGGTGTGATCGCCGCACTGAACCAGATGGGCGTGGCCACCACGGTGACGATGCCGGTGTTGGTGACGGTACTCGCGACCGTCGGCGGCGTGATCGTCGTCGGGGTCGGCGGCGGCATGGTGCGGCCGATGCAGCAACGGTGGGAGCGCTGGCTCGGCAGGGCCGAGTCGGAGCTGCCCGCGACCGGGTCGGACGAGGCCTACCAGCGCGGTCGTGAGGACACGATGCGCGCCCAGTCCGGTGCCGCGACGGCCCAGCAGGAGCCTGCCACCGGGCCGATTCCGACGGCACCGGGCGCCTCGGGCATGCAGTCCGAACAGCCCCGGCCCGACACGGGCGACTACCCCAGGTGAACGCCCACGAGTAGTTCCATCGCCGCGGCGGGTGCGGCCCCGAGAACCTTCGGGGGCGTACCCGCCGTCGTGTGTGCGGCCCGCGGATGTGCCGGGGTGGTGCGGACCCCGGTGCGGCCCCGGATACGGCGGGAACGGCCGGCTGAACGAGCCGGTCGGTCGAACGTCGGCTTGCGGGAAGTCTCGCTCGGCGGAACCGGGCGGGTCAGGAGAACAGGGCCGGGTCGAGCTCTGCGCCGGCGGCGGCGCCCACCGTGGCCAGCAGGCAGACGGCGGCCAGTCGGAGGATGACCCAGTCCGTGGCGGACTCCTCGTCGGCGGGCGGGGTCCAGCCCGCGTCGCGGGCCGCGTCGTGCACGCCGCGGGCATAGTAGGCGAGCTGGGCCTGGGAGAGGCCGCCCGCGCCGAGAGTCAGAATGTCGCGGATCGCGGCCGCGTGCTGATCGACCGCCGCCAGCCGGCCCACCGGCAGCAGGGCGGGTGCGGCTCCGATCCGGCTGAGCCGGTCGGTGAGCGCGGTGAGTTCCCGCCTGGCGGCAGACTCCCGCCACGTGTTCATCAACCAACTCATGGCCCCGTAGTCTATCCACCCGTTCGGGTGGATCTTCAGGCGCTTCGTGACTCACGGTCGTCCGTGGGCGGGGAACGTCGCTGCGTGCCGGCCCGTACGCACAGCGTGTGATGTCGCGCCTGCTTGCGCGGTTGTGCCGTGCGCCGAGGCCGGGCCATCTACGCTGTCCGGACCATGCAGATCCCCGTAGCTCGCCGGAACTTCAGGAGCCGCCGTTGAGTGACGACGAAGGCCGTCTCATCGCGGAGCGTTATCGTCTGCGCTCCCGGATCGGTACCGGTGCGATGGGCGTGGTCTGGCGGGCGGTCGACGAACGGCTCGATCGGACCGTGGCGGTCAAACAACTCCTGCTGCCGCCCGGGCTGAATCAGCGCGAGGCCGAGACCGCGCGGCAACGCGCGTTCCGGGAGGGGCGCATGGCGGCCCGGCTGCAGCATCCGAACGCGATCACCGTCTACAACGTCGCCGAGGACGCCGGCCAGCCGGTGCTGGTGATGGAGTTCCTGCCGTCGCGCAGCATGGCCGATCTGCTCGCCGAGGGGCGGCTGCTCGCGCCTGCCGACGTGGCGGGACTCGGCGCACAGGTGGCCTCGGCGCTCGGGGCCGCCCACGCCGCCGGTGTCGTGCACCGGGACGTCAAACCGGGCAACGTGCTCATCGCCGACGACGGCACGGCGAAAATCACCGACTTCGGTATCTCCCGGGCGGCCGGAGACGTCACACTGACCAGTACCGGCCTGTTTGCGGGCACTCCCGCGTACCTGTCCCCGGAGGCAGCCCGCGGTGCCGACCCCGGACCGGCTTCCGACGTGTTTTCGCTCGGCGCGACGCTGTACTCGCTGGTCGAGGGCGGCCCACCGTTCGGCACGCTGGACAACGAGATCGCGTTGTTGCACAAGGTGGCCACGTCCGCAGCCACGCCGCCGCGCCAGGCGGGGCCACTGACGGGTCCGCTCCAGGCGATGCTGCACCAGGACCCGGCCCAGCGGCCGTCGATGGCGGCGGTCGAGGCGGCGCTTCGGGCGGTCGCGGCCGGGGCGGCGCCGCAGCTCGAACCCCCGACCGTGCCCGCTTCCGCGCCGGTCACTGCGCCGATGCCCGCTGTGGCCGGGGCGGGCCCGGTGACGACGGTGGCTGCGGCGGAACAGCGGCCGGCGACCCGGGTCGGGCTCCCCGCTGCGGAGCCGGAACGCCCCGGGCGGGACCGCAAGCGGATCGCGATCGTCGCGGCCGCGGTGGTGGCGGCCGTCGCCGCCGGCGTGTTGGTGTCCGAGATCCTGGTACGCGCGGTGGGCGCCTCCGGTTCGGAGGCCGATGCGGCGCCGACCACGTCCGCGCCGGCTCCGTCCTCGTCCGCGCCGTCGACCACGAGTACGCGGCCGCAGCCGTCGCGCGCCGAGTTGGAGGCCGTCGTCGCCCGTTACTACGCGCTGGTGCCGGACGACGCGGACAGCGCGTGGGGTTCGCTCGGCCCGACCCTGCACGCCCAGGGCAAGGAACAGTACGAGGAGTTCTGGGACGGCGTCGAGAAGGTCGAGATCAGTGGCGGCCCTCGCGCCGTCGACGACGAAACGGTCCAGGTCCGGCTGGACTTCACGACCACCGACGGTGCGCGCACCCGCGAGATGCACAGTCTGGGGATGACGGTGTCCGATTCCGGCGATCCGCTGATCGACACCGACGAGGTGGTCAGCAGTCACGACCTCGGCGGCAAGGGCGAGGGGAAGCGCGGCGAGAAGCCGGAGAAGGACGACGAGAAGAAGCGCGGCGAGAAGAAGAAGGACAAGAAGAAGGACGACGAGGACGACGAGTAGTGGCGCCCGCGGCGGTCGGCCCGGGTGGCGCCAGGGGGACGGCCGGTGCTCACGGGCCGGGACCGGGCCGAGGTCCCTGCGATGGGCCCCACGCGTTGCGGTAATTTTGTCGCGATTGCTGCAGCTGACTGCCTCAGAGGGATGCCTTGGCTCAGGACGACGACTCCGTGACGCCCGACCCTGCGACGTCCGAAACCGGTGACGTGCCGGATCGGGCCTCGGGTGCCGAGTCGTCGTCCGGTAACTCCGCCGATGCCGATGAGGCCGCAGGCCCCGCGGTGGATCCCGACGACGCTTCGGACGGTGACCCCCGTCCAGCCGATCCTCAGGGTGAGGACACCGCAACGGGCGGGAACGACACCGGCGGTGACACGCCCGCCGCCGATGGCGACGGTGAGCAGGGGGCGGGCGACGCGACGCCCGACGGGCACAGCGGTGAGCTGGGCACCGTCGACACGAGGCCCGGCGGTGATCCGGGAGGCGCGGTCGAACCGGAGTGGCCCGAAGAGGGCCCGGCATGGCCGTCGGAGAGCGACGCCGCCGCGCTCGGAACCCGCGGCATCGCCGGTGCGGGAGCCGCCGCAGCCGTGTCCACCGGTGGGGACGCCGCCGGCGAGCCCGGGTCGGGCGTCGCCGACGCCCGGACACCCGAGACCGGCGCATTCCGCGCCGCGGAGGCCGACGGCGCGGACACCTCGGATACGGCCGGCAGCGAGGACACCGGCAGCGAGGACACCGGCGCGGAGGACACCGGCGCCGGAGACGCGCCGCCGGACGCCGCCGATGCGGACACCACCTCCGCCACCACGACGTCGGAGGACGCGGCTGCGAGCCGCGTGCTGCCGTTCGACGTGCCGTGGCGCAGGGTCGGTGTGATCTCGGCGGTCGTGGTCGGCGTGCTGGTGGTGCTGTACGGCCTCGACCTGCTGATCAGCCAGGGAGATGTGGCGCGGGGTCGCACGGTCGCGGGCGTCGACGTGGCCGGGCAGAGCCGCGAGGAGGCCGAGCGCACGTTGCGCGACGAGCTGGACGAGGAGTCGCCGGTCCGGCTCACCGGAGGCGGGGAGCACACGCTCGACCCGGCGTCGGCGGGCCTGTCCGTCGACTGGCAGGCCACGCTCGACGCCGCCACGGACCAGCCCCTGAACCCGTTCACGCGGCTGGCGTCGCTGTTCACCGGTGAGGACGTCGGACTCGTCTCGACCGCGGACACGGCCCAGCTCGACGCGGAGATCGAGCGTCTCCGCGACGACATCGACCGGAAGGCCACCGAGGGGACGATCCGCTTCGAGGGCACCACGCCGGTCGCGGTCGATCCGGTGAAGGGCCGCAAGCTCGACTCGGGCGGGGCGAGGTCGGCGATTCTGGCGCGCTGGGCGGCGCCGGGCGGAGTCGCACTGCCCGTGCGGACCATTGAGGTGCGTTCGACGCCCGGCACCGTGCGTACCGCGGTGACCGACCTCGCCGAACCCGCCGTGTCCGAGCGGGTGACCATTCGGGGCGAAGGAGCCACCGCCACGGTGCGGCCGCGCGGTATCGCCCGCTCACTGACGTTCGACGTGCGTGACGACGGGTCGCTCGCGGCCGGGATCGACGAGGAGATCCTGCGTGACGTCGCGGGGCCGCAGCTCGCCTCGACCGAGGATCCCGGCAGGGACGCGCGGTTCACGTTCGCCGGCGGTAAGCCGAAGATCGAACCCTCGACCGACGGCTACGGCGTCGACTGGGCTGCCGTGGCGAAGAAGCTGCCCGGGGTGCTCACCGGCGACGGCGATCGGGCGGTGACCGCCCCCTATGGCGAGCAGCCCGCCGAACTGACCACGAAGGAAGCCGAGGGCCTCGGGATCGAGGAGGTTGTCGGCGAGTTCACCACCGGCGGATTCGCCTACGACTCGGGGCTGAACATCAAGCAGGTCGCGAAAGAGGTCAACGGAGCGGTCGTCGAACCGGGCGAGACGTTCAGCCTGAACGAGTTCACCGGGCCGCGCGGCCTCGAGCAGGGGTACGTGTCGGCGGGCGTCATCTCAAGCGGCCAGCCGGGCCGGGCCGTCGGCGGGGGTATCTCGCAGTTCGCGACGACGCTGTACAACGCGTACTACTTCGCGGGCCTGAAGGACATCGAGCACAAGGAGCACAGCTACTACATCAGCCGCTATCCGGTGGGCCGCGAGGCGACCGTGTACCAGAACCCGGACGGCTCGAGTGTCATCGACCTGAAGTTCAAGAACGACTCGCCGAACGGCATCGTCATCCAGACCATCTGGACTCCCAGCGACATCACCGTGAAGCTGTGGGGCAGCAAACGGTACGAGGTCGAATCGGTCAACGGGGGCCGGTACAACTTCACGTCGCCGCCCACCGAGGTGGTGCCCGCGAGTGAGTCCTGTGTGCCGAGCAGCGGTTCCAGCGGGTTCAGCACCAACGACACCCGGGTCTTCAAGGACTCGCAGACCGGCGAGGTGGTCAGCCGCGAGCGGCGCGACGTGGTGTACCGGGGGCAGACCGCCGTCGTGTGTCTCGAACCCGAGCCGGAACCCGAACCGTCGGACGGAGACGGTGGTGACGGCGACGGTTCCGGCAACGGCGGCGACGGCAACGGCGGCGACGACAGTGGCGGTGGGTCGGATGACGGCGGCGACGGCAACGGCGGCGGGTCCGGCAACGGCAACAACGGCAACGGCGGCAACAACGGCGGCGGCGGCAACGGCGGCGGGCGATAGCGCCGCGGAGCGCCGGTGCCTGTGGGGTCCGGTGCCGGAGATCCAGTGCCGGAGATCCAGTGCCGGAGATCCAGTGCCGGAGATCCAGTGCCGGAGATCCGAGTATGCCGGTGAGTTCATCTGCCGCCCAGTGCGACGCCGCCCCGGACTGGACGCTCGGGACGAGACGTTCCGGGCGTCCGAGGGTTAGCGCACGACGACGGTGTGTTCCCCGCGCGGGCGCAACTCGCCGATGACGGGCGCGCCCGGTACCTCACCCGCGACGAGCAGGCCTCCCGACGTCTGCGCATCGGCCAGTAGCAGTGCCGTGTCGTCGTCCACACCGGACAGGTCGGCGCTGGGGCGAACCCAGTCGAGGTTGCGGGTGCTGCCGCCGGGGACGAACCCGTCGGCCAGCGCCTGCCGCGTACCGTCCACATAGGGCACTGCCGCGGCGTCGATCACGGCGGTGACGCCGCTGGCGCGCGCGAGCTTGTGCACGTGCCCGAGGAGTCCGAAGCCCGTGACGTCGGTGGCGCAGCGGATGCCCGCCTCGACGGCCGCTCGGGATGCGGCGTCGTTGAGGGTGGTCATCACGGCGATCGCGGCCTCGTTGCGGTCACCCGTCGCCTTGTGACGGGCGTTGAGCACGCCCAGGCCGAGTGGCTTCGTCAGCGACAGTGGCAGGCCGGGCGTGCCGGCGTCGTTGCGCAACAGCCGGTCCGGGTCGGCGAGACCGGTGACCGCGAGGCCGTACTTCGGTTCCGGATCGTCGACGCTGTGCCCGCCGGCGAGGTGGCAGCCGGCGGCCGTGCAGACATCGGCGCCGCCTCGCAGCACCTCGGTCGCCAGGTCCGGGGACAACCGTTCCCTCGGCCAGCACAGTAGATTCAACGCCAGCAGCGGTGCGGCGCCCATGGCGTAGACGTCGGACAACGCGTTGGTCGCAGCGATGCGGCCCCAGTCGTAGGCGTCGTCGACGACGGGCGTGAAGAAGTCCGTCGTCGCGACGACCGCTCTGCCACCGTCGATCCGCACCGCTGCGGCGTCGTCGCCGGTGTCCAGGCCGACCAGCAGGTCGCCGGCTGCTCCCGGCGGCGTGACGGTGCCCAGGCCGCGAACCATGTCCTCGAGTTCACCGGCGGGGATCTTGCAGGCGCAGCCGCCACCGTGGGCGTATTGGGTCAGTCGCGGGGTCATACCCCGATCCTGCCTGTGCGAGCCGTGATCGTCCTTGCGAGGATGACGGCATGTCGGTGATCGCGGCATTGCTGCAGGGAGGCGCTTCCGGCCTGGTGACCGGCCCGGTCTTCAACACCGTGGAACGGCAGACACTGCCGTTGGCGGGTTCGATTCCCGTTCGCCTCCGCCGGGACCGGTGCGGGGGTGCGTCGTGACAGACCCACGGCGGCGCATCCCCCGCACCGACGCCCTGCTCGCCGAACCACGACTCGTGAAGGCGGCGGAGGAACTGGGCCGGGATCGCGTGAAGGCGGCGATCGTGACGGCGCAGCAGCGCGCCAGGGCCGGTGAGATCGCTCCGGAGGACGTGGTGGAGGCCGCACTCGCCGGTGTCGAGTCGCCGACGGTACGGCGGCCTGCGGGCCTGGCACCGGTGGTGAACGCGACCGGCGTCATCGTGCACACGAACCTGGGAAGGGCACCGCTGTCGGGCTCGGCGCTGGAGGCGGTGCGCACCGCGGGTGGCTACACCGACGTCGAGTTCGATCTCACCGACGGCAGGCGCGCCCGGAGGGGCAGGGGAGCCCTCGCGGCCCTGGCCGACGCGGTGCCGGACGCCGGTGACGTGCACGTGGTGAACAACAACGCCGCCGCGCTGCTGCTGTGTGCCCTGACGTTGGCACCGGGCAGGGAGATCGTGCTGAGCCGGGGCGAGCTCGTCGAGATCGGCGACGGGTTCCGGATCCCGGAGCTGCTGACCTCGGCGGGTACGCGGCTGCGGGAGGTCGGCACGACGAACCGCACGAGCGTCGCCGACTACGCCGCCGCGATCGGCCCGGACACGGGCTGCGTGCTCAAGGTGCATCCGTCGAACTTCCGGGTCACCGGTTTCGCCGCGGAGGCCTCGATCGCCGAGCTGGCGGATCTGGGGGTTCCGGTGGTCGCGGACATCGGTTCCGGCCTGCTGCGGCCGCATCCGCTGTTGCCGGACGAACCGGATGCGACGACGGCGCTGCGTGCGGGTGCTGCCGTGGTCACGGCGAGCGGCGACAAGCTGCTCGGCGGCCCGCAGGCCGGCCTGCTGCTGGGCGATACGGCGCTGGTGGAACGACTGCGGCGGCATCCCGCGGCGCGAGCGTTGCGTGTGGACAAGCTGACACTGGCCGCGCTGGAGGCCACCCTGCGGGGCGATGTCCCGCCGGTGGTGGTGGCGCTGGACGCCGATGTGAACGACCTGTGGTCGCGGGCGGAGCGACTCGCGGCGGAGCTGACAACTCGTGGGGTGGCGGCCACGGCCGTGGCATCGGTCGCCGCCGTGGGGGGTGGGGGAGCGCCCGGTGTGGAACTGCCGAGTGCGGCGGTGAGTCTGCCGGAGCACTACGCCGACCTGCTGCGCGCGGGCTCACCCGCCGTCGTCGGCAGGCTCGATCGCCGGCGCTGCCTGCTGGACCTGCGAACCGTGCCGGAGAGCGACGATCGCAGGCTGGTCGAGGCGGTGATGCGGTGCACGTCGTAGCCACCGCGGGTCACGTCGACCACGGCAAGTCGACGGTGGTGCGCGCGTTGACCGGGATGGAGCCGGACCGGTTGGCGGAGGAGCAGCGGCGGGGCCTGACGGTGGACCTCGGCTTCGCCTGGACGCGGCTGTCGAGTGACGAGACCGGTGGTCGCGACGGTGCGGCGGGTGCCGTGACAGCGCAGCGGGTCGCCGCCGGCGCTGCGGGCGGTGTGGACGACGTCGTGGCGTTCGTCGACGTGCCCGGCCACGAACGGTTCGTGCCGAACATGCTCGCGGGCGCAGGGCCGGTGACGGCGGCGATGTTCGTGGTGGCGGCCGATGAGGGATGGCAGGCCCAGTCGGCGGAGCATCTCGCGGCGCTCGACGCCTTCGGGGTGTCGCGGGGGCTGCTGGTCGTCACGAAGACGGACCGGGCCGATCCCGGCCAGGTGATCGCCGACGCCCGCGCGCGGATGGCGGCCACGACGCTCGGCGACGTACCCGCGGTAGCCGTGAGCGGGCGCACCGGCGCGGGACTTGCCGACCTGCGGCACGCGCTCGCGGCCCTGGTACGCGGCATGCCCGCTCCGGACGCCGGGGCCGACGTCCGGTTGTGGGCCGACCGGGTGTTCACGATTCGTGGCGCGGGCACGGTCGTGACGGGAACGCTGGGTGCGGGCCGCATCGCCGTGGGAGACGAGCTCGAACTGTCCGGCTCCGGCAGGCGGGTCACGGTGCGCGGACTCCAGGCACTCGGGAGCGATCGGGACGCGGTCGACGCGGTCGCGCGGGTGGCGGTGAACCTGCGGGGCGTCGACCGTTCCGGGCTCCGGAGGGGTGAGGCACTGCTGACACCCGGCGCGTGGCGGCCCGCGTCGGAGGCCGACGTGCGGCTGCGTGGTGACAAGGCGGGTGAACTGCACCGGGACCTCGTCCTGCACGTCGGCGCGGCCGCCGTGTCGTGCCGGATCCGTCCGCTCGGTGACGACACGGCGAGGGTGACGTTCCGTGAGCCGCTGCCGTTGCGTCGAGGCGACACCGGACTGCTGCGGGATCCGGGCGAACACCGTGTACCCGCGGGTGTCGAGATCCTCGACCCGGATCCGCCCGCCCTGCGCAGGCGCGGAGCGGCTCGCGAGCGCGCCAGGGAACTGGCCGAGGCGGACCCGGCCGTGGCCTACGTACGCCGCTGCGGGGTCGTGGCAGCGGCGGAGCTGCACGCCCGCGGGTTCCACCCGGACGTGCCGGTCCTCGACGGTCTGCACGTCGACGCCGATCTGCTCGCGGCCCTGCCGGCACGGGCGCGTGACCGGGTCGGCGCCTTCACCGCCTCGGACCCGCTCGCGGCGGGCATGCCGGTGGACGCGCTGCGGCGCGAGCTGGATGTCCCGGCGGTGCTGATGCCCCGCATCGTCGATCGCGCGGGGTTGGAGTGCGGCGACGGGCTGGTCCGCAGCCCCGGGGCCGGTGGGCTTCCGGCTGCGGTCGACCGGGCGGTGGCGGAGCTCGAACGGCGCCTGTCGGCGGAACCGTTCCGGGCGCCGGAGGCCGACGACCTCGCCGAACTGGGGCTGGGACAGCGAGAACTGGCCGCGGCGGAGCGTGCGAACAGGCTCGTGCGGCTCACCGACACCGTGGTGCTGGCGGCGGGTTCGCTCGAACGCGCCGCGGTGGAGCTGCGGCGGCTCGAGGGGCCGTTCACAGTCAGCGAGGCCCGCCGGGTGTGGGCGACCACGCGTCGGATCGCCGTGCCGTTGCTGGAGCGGCTCGACGCCGACGGCGTGACGCGGCGGCGCGACGACGGCACGCGCGAGTTGTCGTGATCGTCCCGTTCGCGGGTGTTGTGAAGCGCGGTGCCGGGCGGGTGTCAGTGCACGCCGCGGGGCCGGAACTGGATGCTGATGCGCGGTCCGACGGGTTTCGACGTCTTGGGAACGGCGTGTTCCCACGTTCGCTGACACGAACCGCCCATCACGACGAGATCACCGTGTCCCAGGCCGTAACGCGCGGTGGTGCCGCCGCCGCGTGGCCGCAGCAGCAACGGCCGGGCAGCGCCGACGGACAGGATCGCCACCATCGTGTCCTCCGTCCGGCCACGCCCGATCGTGTCGCCGTGCCAGGCCACGCTGTCGGAGCCGTCGCGGTAGTAGCACAGGCCCGCGGTGCGGAAAGGTTCGCCGAGTTCGGCACCGTAATGCGCGGACAGCGCGTCCCGCGCCTCGGCCAGCACGGTGTCGGGCAGGGCGTCCTGCTCGTCGTAGAAGCTCAGCAGCCGTGGCACGTCGACCGTCCGGTCGTACATCCGCCTGCGTTCGGCATGCCACGGGACCTGCGTCGCGAGCGTCCGGAACAGCGTGTCGGCGCCGGACAGCCACCCGGGCAGCACGTCGATCCAGGCGCCGCGGCCGAGCTGTGTGCGGCGGACGTCTGTCAGCGCCCGGAGTGCCGGTGCGGCCTCGGTACCGCGGGCCTCGGAGTCGGGGTCCGCGGCTTCGGCTCCGGCGGCCGGCGCGTCGAAGAGTGATCCCTGAAGTGCCAGGTCCATGGGCCTGACGGTACGCGATGTCGAACGGGTGTTCTACCCGTGTCCGGTGGTGGTTTCGATCATTCCCGCGTCGACGGCCCCACGGGGCAGGTCTGGCGCCTACAATCGACCCATGCATCGACCTCGACCGGTCACCGAGGTCCCCGACGTGGTCGGCCTCGGAGCCGAGGACGCGTGTGACATCGTGCGCCGCGCGGGTCTCCTCCCCGTCGGGCCGGACGGTGCTCCGGCACCGGCGACGGGTGTCGTCTCCGCGCAGCGGCCGATCGGCGCGGCCGGAGCCGAGGAGGGGGCGAAGGTCGCACTGTGGACCCACCCCGGCAAGGATTCGGCGGAGGCGCTCGTGGGGCCGACCCCACGAGAGTCGGCCGACTTCGACCCGGTGTGAGCGGACCGGGCAGGCGCAGCGCGGGCATCCTGTTGTATCGCCGCGATCGGGCTGCCGTCGAGGTGCTGATCGGGCACATGGGAGGTCCCTTCTGGGCGCGTCGGGACGTGGGGGCGTGGACCATCCCCAAGGGCGAGTACGGCGAGGACGAGGAACCCGAGGCGGCCGCACGTCGGGAGTTCGCCGAGGAGCTCGGCATGCCAGTGCCGGACGGCGCGGCGATGTCACTCGGCGACGTTCGCCAGTCCGGCGGCAAGATCGTCACCGTCTGGGCGGTGGAGGGTGATCTCGATCCCGCACGCGTCGAGGCCGGCACGTTTGAGCTGGAGTGGCCGCGCGGATCCGGTCGCACACAGGAGTTTCCGGAGCTCGACCGCGTCGAGTGGTGCACGGTCGAGGCCGCGCGAGGGCGGCTTGTCGTCGCACAGCGAGTGTTTCTGGACCGGCTCGTCGGCGAACTCGCAGGCTGATGTCGTTGGCGGCACCGGTGGTCCGGTCCAGTCCGGTTCGGACATCACGGACACCCGGCGTCGTGATGGTTTCGCCGTCGCCTGTTCGGGTAAGCCGGGAGTATGACGATGGCGCCGGAAGCGAGTGAGGCGGCCGACGGTGTATTCGGGCCGGTGCGGCTGGTGAGGGAGGCCGCGACGCGCGCGCTCCACGGACGGGGATGGCGGATCCGGGTGCTCTCGTCCTATTCGGTTCCGGTGGGGCAGGGGAGCGCGGAACTGCACAGTCTCGCCGATGTCGTGGAGTTCGTCTGCGCGCAGTGTCTGGAGTGGTGCGAGGCGACGCTCGTGGCGATTCGGCGCCGGTATCTCGTGTGCCCGGGCTGTTTCGGTGCGCAGCCGCGGGCCGTCGCCCCGGAACCGATCCCCGCGGGGTCCGGCGGGTCGGAGCCTGCCGGGTCACAGTCCGCCGTGTCGGCGCTGCCCGTGCCGCAGGCCGCGGCATCGTCGCAGTCCGCCGCTTCGCAGCGTGCTGCGGCGCCGACGTCACTGACCGGTACGCGCCGCGCGCCGTGGAGCCTGCACGCCGCCCGTACCTGCCGCCGCGAACGCGCGGGGTGACCCGGTGGGCGGGTGTCAGCCGGTGAGACTGAGCCCGACGACCCCGGCGACGATCGCGGCGATACTGAGCAGCCGCGTGCGGGAAGCCGGTTCGCCGAGTCGGACCATGCCGGTGAGGGCGACGCCGACGGCGCCGATGCCGATCCAGGCGCCGTAGGCGGTGCCGACAGGCACCGTGCGGAGCGCGTGGGTGAGCATGCCCAGGCTGATCATCGCGAGTGTGATGCCGGTGACGGCCCACCAGGGGCGGCTCGCTCCGTCGGCCACCGTCGAGGCCAGGGACGACGGGAAGCTGCTCGAGCGTCTCGGCCGGGCGGTCGCCGAGGGGGATCTGCCCGCGAACGCCGATCCCGGCACATTGGCGTCCTACGGGACCACGGTGTTGCACGGACTCTCGATTCAGGCGCGTGACGGATGCACCCGGGAGCAGGCGCACGCCGTGATCGGCGGCGCGATGCTGGGGTGGGACGAGCTCGTGCGGTGCGCGGAGCAAGCGGCACGGGGCGACAGAGACGTATAACGACCTATACGGCACCGCTTTTGGCTGCCGCCTCGCTCTCTCACCCTGGGCGTGCCCCTCACCGAGAACGCACGGAGGCCGGAAAATCGCTGGGCCCGGCGGGCGGTCGAGTGCCAGGGTCGGCACATGTCCTCGCCGACCCTGATCTTCGTCCCCGGTTCGAACAGCAACTCGTTCTCGGTGGCGCCGTTGCTGCGGGAGCTGACCCTGCTGGGGGTGCGGGCGCTCGCCGTCGACCTGCCCGGTCACGGTTTCGGCGGTACTTGGCCCGCCGCCTACCAGGCTCCGCAGGACACGGCCGCGCTCGGCGCTGTGCCGTCGAAGGCCGCCGGGCTGACGGTGGCGGACGCGGCCGAGCACCTCGCGGCCGCCGTCCGTAGGGCGCGCGAGCACGGGCCCGTCGTCGTGGTGGCACACAGCCGCGGCGGGTTGCCGCTCACCAGGCTGGTGAGCACCGAGCCGGAGCTGGTCGACCGGGCCGTGTACATCGCGGCGTGGTGCCCGGTCGCGGCCACGGTGGCCGAGTACATGGCCGTGCCCGAGTACGCCGCCAGCGCATTGAACGGTCTGCCGAACGTGCTCGTCGCCGACCCCGCGCAACTCGGCGCGCTCCGGATGAACTGGCGCAAGGCCGACCCGGACGTGCTCGCGGCGCTCAAACACGCGATGCTCGCCGACGGCACCGACGAGGAGCTCCTCGCCTACCTGGCCCTGCTCGACCCGGACGAGATCCTCGACCCGGGCGAGCGTGCCGACCCCGCCCGATGGGGACGCGTGCCGCACACGTACGTGCGGCTCGCGGACGACACGTCCATGCCGCCCGCGATGCAGGACCGGCTGATCGCCGACGCGGACGCGGTCACGCCTCACGATCCGTTCGCCGTGCACACGCTGCCCGGTAGTCACGCGGGATTCCTCGTTCGCGCCGAGGCGAGGGTACAGGCGGCGCAGCTGTTGGCCCGCATCGCGGGAGGGACGCCGTGACGATGGCGCCTCACGCCGGCGGTGCAGTCCACAGTGGAGGCCGGCGGCGGGTCGGGGTGCCGCCGTCAGCCAGGGGGCCACTCCATGCCTCGTCCGCCGAGGACGTGGCAGTGGGCGTGAAAGACGGTCTGCTGGCCGTCCTTGCCGGTGTTGAACACGAGCCGGTACCCGGCGGCATCGACCCCGTCGTCGGCGGCGACCGTCCCCGCGACGTTCAGCACCTCACCCGCCAGCGCAGGGTCGGCGGCCGCCATCGACGCGGCGTCGACGTGGTGGGCCTTGGGGATGACCAGCACGTGGGTGGGCGCCTGCGGGTTGATGTCGCGGAACGCCAGCACGGAGCCGGTCTCGTGGACGATCGTGGCGGGCACGGACCGTTCGACGATGTTGCAGAACAGGCAGTCGGAACTCACGCGGCACACTGTAGATCGCGCGACACGCGGCGCGACAGCGCCGGAACAAGTACGTCGTCAGCCGGCGACCGGATGGTCGAGCGGATCCCCGGGGCGTACTGTGCCGCCGGTGACGACCTCGGCGTACATGCCCATCTCGTTGTGCCCGAACTCGCGGTGCAGGCGCCGCGGCAGGTCAATGTCCCGTTCTGCGGTGTCCGGGTTGACCTGCGTCGCGGCGCAGCGCTTCGTGGGGAGCACACCCCGCAGCCGGAGGCCGCCGACCGTGATCTCCTCACCGACGAGGTCGCGTTCGCTGAACGCGGGCAGTCCGTCGTAATAGATGTTCGCGCGGAACCGCCGCGGATCGAGTTCCGTGCCGAGACGTTCGCCGAGGGCCCGCACCGAGGCGAGATTCACCAGCGAGACGGCATTCATCATCGAGTCGGATATCACCGAGACATCGGTGAATCGCCTGCCGTCGACGCGGGCGAGTGCTGGCGGAGTGGACAGGCCGAGCGCCTCGGCGAAGAATGTGGTCACGGCCGCAGCGCCGTCGTCGGTGGTGAGGGTCGCCTCGAGCACGGTGCGACCGTCGCGGTCCGCCTGCAGGACACCCGTCTCCGGGTCGAAGCGGGTGCGGTACCCCGCGAGCGACGCGTCGCGGGCGAGCATGAAGAACTGGG
Source organism: Prauserella salsuginis (assembly GCF_024648885.1). Classification (GTDB taxonomy): domain Bacteria; phylum Actinomycetota; class Actinomycetes; order Mycobacteriales; family Pseudonocardiaceae; genus Prauserella; species Prauserella salsuginis. Next base: position 124,835 of record NZ_JANBBF010000016.1, read on the forward strand.
TCTTCGGCAGCGGCTCGGTCAAGCCGGGGGTGTAGTCGCCGTCGGGCCGGGCGAGCGCGAACGCCCGGTCGTACGGCACGCCGCGACCGGGTTCGAGGGGGACCGACGGCAGCTCCTGCGGGCTCAGCCCCTTCACAGGATAGACGTACAGTCCGCGGATCTCGCCGGTCATGTCGCGTGCCCTTCTCGCGGCGGGTTCGGAATGTGCAGGGGCAATCTAACCGTTCCACGGAGTGTGGTTCGCGGGGGAACCGCCCACCCCATCCGGGTGCGGCGAAAGGGGAGGCAATGACAGCATCGTCGGCACCGGCGATCGAGACGTCCGGCTTGGTCAAGGTTTTCGGCGCGACCCGCGCGGTCGACGGCATCGATCTGACGGTGCCGGAGGCGGCCGTGTACGGGATTCTCGGGCCGAACGGCGCAGGCAAGACGACGTTCGTGCGCATGCTCGCGACCCTGCTGCGGCCGGACGGCGGCCACGGCACCGTGTTCGGGAGGGACATCGTCGGCGAGGCCGCGCTCGTCCGGAAGCAGGTAAGTCTCACGGGGCAGTACGCCTCGATCGACGAGGACCTGACGGGCACCGAGAACCTGGTGTTGCTCGGCAGGCTGCTGGGGCACGGGAAGTCGGCGGCGCAGCGCCGGGCGGGGGAACTGCTCGACGCGTTCGGATTGGCCGCCGCCGCGGACCGGCAGGTGAAGCACTATTCCGGCGGCATGCGGCGGCGGATCGACATCGCCGCGAGCATCATCTCCACGCCGCGCCTGCTGTTTCTCGACGAACCGACGACCGGCCTGGATCCGCGCAGCCGCAACCAGGTGTGGGACATCGTGCGGGTCATCGTCGCCCAGGGCACCACCGTGCTGCTGACCACCCAGTACCTCGACGAGGCCGATCACCTGGCGGGCCGGATCGCCGTGATCGACCACGGCACGGTCATCGCGGAGGGCACGCCCGGCGAATTGAAGGCGTCCGTGGGAGCGGGATCGGTACGCGTGCGGCTGCGCAGCGGCGAGCAGCGGGTCCAGGCCGAACGCGTACTGGCCGCGGAACTGGGTACCGAGGTGCAGTTCGACGCCGATCCCGTGGCGCTGACCGCCCGGATCGCGGGCGGGGAGTCCGGCAGGGGAGCCGCCGAGCACGCCTCGCGCGCCCTCGCGCGGCTGGCGCAGGACGGCATCACCGTGGACGACTTCTCACTCGGCCAGCCCAGCCTCGACGAGGTGTTCCTGGCCCTGACGGACCGGAAGGGGAACCGGGCATGACGAGCACGTCGAACGCGGAGCGCGCGGACGCCGGCGGTGACACGCCCGTCGCGGACAACCTCGGAGCGGTGCTGGCCACCGGTGAACCGCCGACCCCGCCGAGCGCGTGGTCGGCGTCGGTGACGTTCGCGTGGCGGGCGATGCTGAAGATCAAGCACGTGCCGGAGCAGCTGTTCGACGTCACCGCGTTCCCGGTGATCATGACGCTGATGTTCACCTACCTGTTCGGTGGTGCATTGGCGGGCTCGCCGGAGGAATACCTGCAGTACCTGCTGCCGGGCGTGCTGGTGATGAGCGTCGCGATGATCACGATGTACACCGGCGTCGGGCTGAACGCCGACATCCAGAAGGGCGTGTTCGATCGGTTCCGCACGTTGCCGATCTGGCGGCCGTCAGCACTCGTGGGCGCGGTCATCGGCGACGTGTGCCGCTATTCACTGGCCTCCGTGGTGATCATTCTGCTGGGGCTGGCCCTCGGCTACCGGCCGGGCGGCGGGGTGCTCGGCGTGCTGGCTGGTGTCGGCCTGCTGCTGGTGTTCTCGTTCGCGTTCTCGTGGATCTGGACGCTGCTCGGCCTGCTGCTGCGGTCGGAACGCTCGGTGATGGGGGTCAGCGCCATGGTGCTGTTCCCGTTGTCGTTCCTGAGCAACGTGTTCGTCGACCCGCGGACGATGCCGTCGTGGCTGCAGGGGTTCGTGGACGTCAACCCGATCGCGCACCTGGTTGCGGCGGTGCGCGGCGCGTTGAGCGGCGAGTGGGACGCCTCTGCGACGCTGTGGATGTTCGTCTCGGCCGGGATCATCCTGGCGATCTTCGGCCCGCTGACCATGCGGATGTACAACCGCAAGTGACGCCGACCGCGCGTGACGCCGGGTGACAGTGACGCCGGGTGACGCTGCGACACCGGGTGACGCTGCGGCGGGCTCCGCGCTCGCCGTGGCGTCGGTGTTCGGGAACCGGCCGTTTCCTCACCATGGGCCAGGTCGCCGGACGAGAGCGGCTCCGGTTCGTGGCAGGACGCTCTTGTCCGGCCGGAGCGGGCTCATTAAGGTCACACCATTGGTGCGGAGCGAGGCGATGCAGAGGTGCATTCATGATCTTCCCCTGTGACGGCAGCGCGAGACGATCCCACCCGAGTCTCTCGAGGTTGTGCTCACGCCCTCGGCCGGCGCTCACACTCCTGGCGGACGCAGCGACGATGCGCAGGAACCATCCTATGTACCCGGTGACCGACGCCGTGTCCTGATCCGCCCGGACCGAGACGGCGCGCGAGTCGTCGAACATCCCTGCCGCTGAACACTCGGACCCGACCCACGGCTACGACACGGGTCCCCAGACACAACGGTGTGTCGAAGGGTGTGTTTCCCATGGACAACTTGGCCGTTCTGAGTCTCGTCGCGTTGGCGCCGCTTGCCGTCGTCGGGATTTTCCTCGTCGGTTTCCGATGGCCGGCGAAATACGCCATGCCCATCGGCTTCGTGACCGTCGTGGCCATCGCCGCGATGGTGTGGGAAGTTGAGTTCGCCGTCATCGCCGCGGCCAGTGTCGAAGGCCTGATCATCGCGGTCGGGATCCTGGCCATCGTGTTCGGCGCGCTGCTGCTGCTGGGAACGCTGAGCAAGAGCGGCGGCCTGGCCACGATCAGGTCGACGTTCACCGACATCAGTCCGGATCGTCGCGTCCAGGCGATCATCATCGGCTGGCTGTTCGGATCGTTCATCGAAGGCGCATCCGGGTTCGGCACCCCGGCCGCCGTCGTCGCGCCGTTGCTTTTCGCGCTCGGATTCCCCGCCATGGCCGCGGTGATGGTCGGACTGGTCATCCAGTCGACACCCGTGACGTTCGGTGCCGCAGGCACGCCGGTGATCACCGGCATCGGTGACGGACTCAGCGGCAGCGCGGCCGTCGACGAACGACTGCGGTTCCTCGGCCTCGAGATGCCGGAGTACGTCGCACGCATCGGTGTCGACGTGGCTTTCATGCACGCCATCATCGGCACGCTGATTCCGCTGTTCCTGGCCTGCATGGTGACCGGATTCTTCGGGGAGCGCCGCCGGTTCGGCGACGGTCTGGGGGTCTGGAAGTTCGCGTTGTTCTCGGCGTTCGCGATGACCGTGCCGTATGTCGTGTTCGCCATCGTGCTCGGTCCGGAGTTCCCGGCATTGCTGGGCGGCCTCACGGGCCTGGCGATCGTGGTGACCACGGCCCGGCGCGGATTGTTCATGCCGGAGCAGGCGTGGGAGTTCCCCGGCCGCGAGCAATGGGACCCACGCTGGACGGGCACGTTGGAGCCGGAGACCGACGTCGCAGGCCGGCGCATCCACCCGCTGCTGGCGTGGACTCCCTACGTGTTGCTGGCCGTGCTGCTGGTGGTGTCGCGCACGGTGACTCCGGTCCAGGAGCTGCTGACGGGCGTCTCGCTGGATTTCGAGAACATCTTCGGCACCGAGATCAGTGAGAGCATCGAGCCGCTGTACCTGCCCGGTTTCCTGCTCATCGTGGTGTGCCTCGCGACCTACGGCCTGCACCGGATGCGCGCCCGCGAGATCGCCGGTTCCTGGCGGATCGCGGGCAAACAGATCTTCGGCGTGGCCGTCGCGCTGCTGTTCGCGGTGCCATTGGTGCGGGTGTTCATCAACTCCGAGATCAACCTGTCCGGCTACGAGAGCATGCCGTTGACCATCGCCGAGGGGGTCGCCTCGATCACGGGAGGGAACTGGCCGCTGTTGGCACCGGCGATCGGTGCGCTGGGAGCGTTCGTGGCCGGCTCGAACACCATCAGCAACATGATGTTCTCGCTGTTCCAGTTCTCGACCGCCGAGCAGGTCGGCCTGCCACCGGAGGGTGTGGTCGCCTCGCAGGCGGTCGGCGGTGCGGCCGGCAACATGATCACGGTGCACAACGTCGTCGCCGCGTCCGCCACGGTCGGTCTGCTGGGCAGGGAAGGCGATGTGATCCGGAAGAACCTGCTTCCACTGGGCTACTACGTCGTCTTCGCGGGCGGCCTCGGGTACGTGTTCGCCTACGGCTTCGGGGTCAACCCGGGCACGATCCTGATCGCCCTCCTGGTCGCCGGGCTGGCGGTGACCGCGTGGCTGCTGCGCAGGCAGCGCCGGGAGCAGGACACGCGGGTCTAGATGTAGTGCCACGCCACATGTGGGATCGGTAGGCCGAGCCGATGTCCGACAGGGTCCGTTCGATGGTGACGCCGTGTTTCGTGAACCCTGCGACGGCGGCTCGGTGCAGAACGCCGACGTTCAGGTGGCGGGTGCGGTGTCGCGTTCGATGAAGACCTCGCGTGCCACGACGCTGGCGTTCACCGCGCGTGGGAATCCGCAGTAGCAGGCGGCGTGCAGGATGACCTCGGTGATCTCGTCCCGGCTGATGCCTACGTTCAGTGCTGCGCCGATGTGGACCTTGAGCTGCGGTTCGCAGCCGCCGAGCGCGATCAAGGAGCCGAGGGTGACGAGTTGGCGGCTCCGGGGATCCAAGCCCGGACGGTCGTAGATGTCGCCGAATCCGAATGCCGCGATGTGGTGTCCGAGCGCCGGGTTGATGTCGGCAAGCGAGTCGATCACGGCCTCGCCGGCGTGTCCGTCGATTCGCGACAGGACTGACTGTCCGTGACGGCGGCGAGCGAGCTGCCCGGGGCTGTCGATGTCGTGTTGGCCAGCGGCCGTGTCGGTCATGGTCGAGGGCCTTCCCGATAGGTGGCGATCTTGTACTCGGTGGCGGCGAGAGCCAGTTGGAGCTGGGCGATCTGGGAGCGCAGGGTGTCGCGGTGCTCCAGCAACATGTCCATGCGTTCATTGACCGTGTCCCGATCCGCGTCGACGAGGTCGACGTAGTGGCGCAGGTCGCTGATCGACATGCCTGAGGTCCGCATCCGGACGAGGAACAGGAGTCGGCGCACCGCGGCCGCGTCGTAGCGACGATGGCCCGCACCGTCGCGAGGTACGCAGACCAGGCCGATGCGCTCGTAATAGCGGAGGGTGTGGGGATTCACCCCGAGGTGAGCGGCAGTCGTCGCGACGTCCCACGCGGTCGCGTCGTCATCGCGAGCGAGCTCACGCAACGCCTCGATCGAGACCCCGCCCGGCGGATCCACCGCCAGCCGAAGCGCCTCGCGCAACGTGTCGTCCGGTTCCATGACCAGGACGCTAGAGGTGTGAGCGCACTCGAAGGCAAGCGCGCCATCGAGCCATGTCCGCGGTCGGTACATCCAGCGGGGAGAACGCGCGCGTCTGAACGCAGGACACGTGGGTTTTAACGCAGGACACGCGGGTCTGAGTGCAGAACACGCGGGTCGCGCGGCGGCGCCGCGGCGGGGGAGCGGCCGTCGCGGCGCCGGGCGCGGTCAGGCGCTGCGGAAGAACCGGTCGAGGACTCGGGTGCCGAACTTGAGCGCGTCCACCGGGACCCGCTCGTCGACGCCGTGGAACAGCGCCGAGAAGTCCAGATCGGCGGGAAGCTGCAGGGGAGCGAACCCGAAATTGCGGATGCCGAGCCGCTGGAACGCCTTCGCGTCCGTACCCGCGGAAAGCATGTACGGCAGGGTCCGCGCGCCGGGGTCCTCTGCGGTGACGGCGGCGCTCATGGCGTCCACGAGCGCACCGTCGAACGTCGTCTCCACCGGCGGCAGTTCCATCCACTCGCGTTCCACGTCGGGGCCGAGCAGATCGTCGAGTTCGCGGTCGAACGCCTCCAGCCTGCCGGGCAGGATGCGGCAGTCGACGGAGGCCTCGGCCACCGAAGGGATCACGTTGGCCTTGTAGCCGGCGGTGAGCATCGTCGGGTTGGCGGTGTCGCGGAGCGTCGCGCCGATCATGCGGGAGATGTTGCCGAGTTTGGCGACGCTGCCTTCGAGGTCGTCGTCGGGGAAATCCCATCCGGTGATCTCGGTGACGCCGTCCAGGAACTCCCGCACCGAGTCCGACACGACGAGCGGGAAACGGTGGTTGCCGAGTTTCGCCACGGCCTCGGAGAGCTTCGTGACGGCGTTGTCGCGGTGGATCATCGAGCCGTGGCCCGCCGTGCCGCGTACGCGCAGCGTCATCCAGCGGATCCCGCGCTGGGCCGTCTCGACCAGGTAGGCGCGCACGTCGTCCTTGAGCGTGATCGAGAAGCCGCCGACCTCGCTGATCGCCTCGGTGGCACCCTCGAACAGCTCGGGCCGGTTCGACACGAGCCACTGCGCGCCGTACTTGCCGCCCGCCTCCTCGTCGGCGAGGAAGGCGAAGATCATGTCGCGGGGCGGGACGATGCCCTCGCGCTTGTAGTGCCGCGCCAGCGCGAGCGTCATGCCCACCATGTCCTTCATGTCGACCGCGCCGCGGCCCCAGACGTAGCCGTCCTGCACCGCGCCGGAGAACGGGTGCACGGACCACTCGGCGGGGTCGGCGGGCACGACGTCGAGGTGGCCGTGCACGAGCAGCGCGCCGCGCGAGGGATCGGCGCCGGGCAGCCGTGCGACGACGTTGTGCCGGTTCGTCCCGCCGGACTCGACGTAGCTGACCTCGTAGCCGACCTCGGTGAGTTTCTCGGCGACGTACTCGGCCGCCGCGCGTTCACCGACGACCGTGTCGGGGTCACCGGTGTTGGTCGTGTCGATGCGGATGAGCTCGCTGGTGAGAGTCACGGCCTCGTCGGCGGCCGCCTCGATGGGATTCTCGGTCACAGGACCTTCCTATCACTGAGACCGTTGGTGCAGGTGAGACACGTGGGATCGCAAAGGTGGACCCCCCCTGTGCGCGGGGTCGCTCGTGTCCGCTACTCTATTCGCCAGCAAGTCCGAGTGGCGGAATGGCAGACGCGCTAGCTTGAGGTGCTAGTGCCCGTAACGGGCGTGGGGGTTCAAGTCCCCCCTCGGACACCACAACTGCCCACCCGGTTTTCCGGGTGGGCAGTTTTTTATGTTACCGGCGTCGGGGGTCGCGGCGCGGTGCTCACGGGTGGTGCGCGGCGCCCGGTACGGCTCGTGGTCGGGAGCTACGCGGCCGGTGACGGCGACAAGCCGGCGGGTGGGCGCTCACGGCGCCGCTCTGGCCGCTGCGGAACTGGGCCGGCGCAGGTCACCCACGGCAGCGGTCCGCGTTCGTTCGCATTTCCGGGTCCGATGCGGACGAACCCGGTGATCATCGAGCCGCATCGGGCCGGGTACCGTACCGCTCTCGCCAGGGGCGACGAGGGTTTCCTGCGTGACAGGCCGGGTAGTCGACGTTTTGTTCCGGAGAGTCACGAGGAATAGAATTTGCCCGATATGCGTGGACCACGTTCCACGGCCGACACCGAGGAGGACGGATGACCGACAACGCCGGCTCGGGGACGGGAGCGCAGGTCGAGGAGACCCGGCGTGGCGGATTCAGCAGCCGACGCGTGTTCATCCTCGCCGCAGTCGGGTCCGCGGTCGGGCTCGGCAACATCTGGCGGTTCCCCTACGTCGCCTACGAGAACGGCGGCGGCGCGTTCATCCTGCCGTACCTCGTGGCGCTGCTGACCGCGGGAATCCCGTTCCTGCTGCTCGACTACGGGCTGGGGCACCGCTTCCGTGGCTCGGCGCCGCTGTCGTTCGCCCGCGCCCGCAAGCGCATCGAGGGACTCGGCTGGTGGCAGGTTCTGATCTGCTTCTTCATCGCCGTCTACTACGCGGCCGTGCTCGCCTGGGCGCTGCGATACACGTTCTTCTCGGTCAACAAGGCCTGGGGTGACGATCCGGAGGCGTTCTTCTTCGAAGACTTCCTCCACCTCGGCGATCCTGGCGTGGCCATGGAGTTCACGCCCGGTGTGCTGGTGCCGCTGCTCGTGGTGTGGGTGGCCCTGATCGTGATCATGGCGCTGGGCGTGCAGCGGGGCATCGGCACCATCGCGATGATCTTCATCCCGATCCTGGTGATCGCGTTCCTCGCCCTCGTGGTGCAGGCGCTGATGCTGCCGGGTGCCGGCGGCGGGTTGAACGCGTTGTTCACTCCGGACTGGGCAGCGCTGCTCGAACCGGGGGTCTGGGCGGCCGCCTTCGGGCAGATCTTCTTCTCGCTGTCGATCGGCTTCGGCATCATGATCACCTACGCGTCCTACGTGAAGCGCAAGACCGACATGAGCGGTTCGGCGATGGTGGTCGGCTTCTCCAACTCCGGCTTCGAGCTGCTCGCCGGTATCGGGGTGTTCGCGGCACTGGGATTCATGGCCCAGGCCTCCGGAGTGGCCGTGGGCGAGGTCGCCTCGGACGGCATCGGCCTGGCCTTCGTCGCCTTCCCCGCCATCATCAGCGAAGCACCGGCAGGAGCGGTGCTCGGCGTGCTCTTCTTCGGCTCACTGGTGATCGCCGGGCTGACCTCGCTGATCAGTGTGCTCGAGGTCGTGATCTCCGGTGTGCGGGACAAGTTCGAGATGTCCCGCACGACCGCGACGCTGGCCGTGGTGATCCCGACCGCTCTGGTGAGCCTGGTGCTCTTCTCGACGACGAGCGGGCTGTACGTGCTCGACATCGTGGACCACTTCATCAACCAGTTCGGCATCCTGGCGGTTGCCGTGATCAGCATGCTGGTGCTCGCCTGGGGTGTCCGCCTGCTTCCGGAACTGGCCAGGCATCTGAACCACCGCGGTTCGATCCCGTTGGGTCGACTGTGGAAGGTGCTGGTCGGTGTGGTGGCACCGGTGGCGTTGCTCTACGTGCTGATCCGGCAGCTCATCACCGACATCAGCGCGCCGTATGAGGACTATCCGGCGTGGATGCTGGCCACGTTCGGCTGGGGCGTCGTCGTCGGTGTGGTCATACTGGCCGCGCTGGCATCGCTGGCGCCGTGGAAGTCGCAGACGAGGCTGGACCTGACCGAGGAGGAGGTGCGCTGATGGACGTCTCGGCCGTGGTGATGATGCTGGTCGCGATCCTGGTGATCTGGGGCGGTCTCGCGCTGGCGATCGTCAACCTGGTCCGGCGCAGTCCCGAGAACCGAGGGGAATAGCGCGCGGCGAGTCGGTGTTCAGTGGTCGTCAGCCACCTGCTGCGATCCTGCCCCCGTGAAGATCGGGGGACCCGGCGAACCAGGAGCGGGCCTGCGCTCGGAAGCGTGCCGGGGCGAGAGCGCCGGCGCCCTCCGGAAGTGCCGCGACGACCGGTACTCCGGTGACGCGGGGCAGATCGGTGAGGTTGCACTGCTCGGCGAGGCCGGGCCGCTCCGGAACGGCGCCGAGCACGAGTCCTGCCGGCTCGATGCCGCGGGAGCGGAGCTCGTTGACGGTGAGTTCGGTGTGGTTGAGCGTGCCGAGGCCGACTCGGGTCACGACCAACACCTCGACGTCGTGATCGCCGGTTAGGTCCGTCGCGAGGTCCGCCAGTGTGCCCCCGTAGGTGTCGAGGCGGACGAGGAGTCCGCCGCTGCCCTCGACGATCACGGAATCGTGACGCGCCGCGAGTTCGCGGATGCGGGCGGCGTGCGCGTGGACCGGAGGGATGTCCACGCCACGCAGCCGGGCCGCCGTGTCGGGGGCGAGGGGGTCGTCGAGCCTGACGAACTCGGCGGTGGGACAGGCCGCCAGACACTGCACCACGGCGCAGTCGGGTTCGTCGGTGCCGGCGCCGGTCTGTGCGGGTTTGACGACGATCGTGCCGGGGCCGGCGCGCACCGCGAGCGCCGCGGTGGCGACGGTTTTGCCGACGCCGGTGTCGGTCCCGGTGACGACGGTGATCACGTTCGGCACCGGCGCACGGCGGCCGTCAGGACATCGAGGGCGTGAGCCCAGCTCTCGTCGTCGAGTCCGGTGTGGGTGGTGATCCGCAGCCGCGAGACGCCGTCCGGCACCGACGGAGGGCGGAAGCAGCCGACGCGGACTCCGGCGGCGAGTGCGTCGGCCTGCGCGGCCAGGGCGGCCCCCGGCGACGGCATCGGGACCGACAGCACGGCACCCGCCGACCGTGGCACGCCGAGCCGTTCGGCCAGTTCGCCGCCGCGCCGGTGGATCCCCGCCGGGCTGAGCCGCCGGTCCCGCAGTAACCGCAGGGCGGCCAGCGCCGCTGCCGTCGGCGCGGGGGCGAGGCCGGTGTCGAAGATGAACGGGCGGGCGCGGTTGACGAGGTGGTCGACCAGTTCCGCGGAGCCGAGCACGGCACCGCCCATGGCGCCGAGGGATTTCGACAGCGTCGCGGTCATGATCACGTTCGGATGGCCGGCCAGGCCTGCGGTGCGGACGGCGCCACCTCCGTCCTCACCGATCACACCGAGTCCGTGCGCTTCGTCGACGAGAAGCAGCGCGCCGGCCGCCGCGCACACGTCGGCCAGATCCGCCAGCGGCGAGGCGTCGCCGAGGACCGAGAAGACCGATTCGGTCAACACCACGGTCCGCCGCCCACCGGCTTCCGCGAGCGCGTCGCGGACCGCGGTGACGTCGTTGTGCGGGACGACCGTGACCGCCGCTTTCGAGAGCCGCGCCGCGTCGATCAGTGACGCGTGGACGTGCTCGTCCGAGACGATCAGGGAATGCCGGTCCACCAGTGCCGTCACCGCGGCCAGGTTCGCGTGGTATCCGGTCGAGCAGACCAGCGCCGCTTCGTGGCCGGTGAACTCGCTCAGCGCCCGTTCCAGGTCGGCGTGCAGGGTGGTCGTGCCGGTGACGAGGCGCGAGGCACCCGCACCGGTACCCCATGTGAGGACGGCGTCGGAGGCGGCGCGGCACACGTCGGGGTGCTTGCTCAGTCCCAGATAGTCGTTGCTGGCGAGATCGATGGTGTCCTCGGCGGCCTGCCGTGGCCGCAGGGTGCGCTGCAACCCCGCCGTCTCACGCGTCGTCCGCTGCTCGGCCAGCCACCCCGTCCACGCGGTCATGCCGCCTCCGCCGCGGCGGCGATCCCGGCGCAGATGGTGGCGATGTCCTCGTCGGTGCACACGTAGGGCGGCATGGTGTAGATCAGGTCGCGGAACGGACGCAGCCACACTCCCCGGGCGAGTGCCGCTTCGGCGGCTGCGGGCACGTCGACGTCGTGGTCGAGTTGGACCACCCCGACCGCGCCGAGGACCCGCACGTCGGCGCAGTCGATCCCGTGCAGGGCCTGCAACCCGGCGTTGATCCGCCGCACGTCGGCTGTCCAGTCGCGTTCGGTCAGCAGGTCCAGACTCGCGGTGGCGATCGCGCAGGCCAACGGATTGCCCATGAACGTCGGGCCGTGCATGAGCACCCCGGAATCGCTGGCGGAGACGCCGCGGGCGACGTCCGCCGTGCACAACGTGGCGGCGAGGGACAGGTAGCCGCCGGTGAGGGCCTTCCCGACGCACATGACGTCCGGGGCCACACCGGCCGCGTCGGCGGCGAAGAAGGTGCCGGTACGGCCGAACCCGGTGGCGATCTCGTCGAAGATCAGCACCAGGCCGTGTTCGTCGGCCACCTCACGAAAGATCGACAGGCACTCGGCAGGGTAGGGGTGCATGCCTCCGGCGCCCTGCAGGAGCGGCTCCACGATCAGGCCTGCCAGCTCGTCCCGGTGCCGCGCCGCGAGCGCACGAAACCCCTCGGCCCACGCATCGACATCGCCGCCGAGCGGGGGAGGCCGCTCGCCGAACACCTGCTGCGGCAGAAGGCCCGACCACATCGAATGCATGCCGCCGGTCGGGTCACACACGCTCATGCAGTCGAACGTGTCGCCGTGGTATCCGCCGCGGACGGTCAGGAACCGGGAACGCTGCGGCCTGCCGCTGCCACGCTGGTACTGCAGCGCCATCTTCATCGCCACCTCGATGCTTACCGACCCGGAGTCGGCGAGGAACACCCGGTCGAGCTCGCCGGGCGCGAGGTCCACGAGGCGACGGGCGAGTGCGATCGCGGGGTCGTGGGTGAGTCCCCCGAACATCACGTGCGACATCCGGTCGAGCTGGCGGTGCGCGGCCTCGTCGAGCACGGGGTGCCGGTACCCGTGGATGGCCGACCACCAGGACGCCATCCCGTCGACCACGTCGCCGACGCCGTCGAGGGTGATGCGGCTGCCGGCCGCGCCCGTCACGAGCCGCACCGGAGCCGGACCGGTCATCGACGTGTACGGGTGCCACAGGTGCTCGCGATCGAACGCGAGCAGTTGTTCGGCCGGTGCCGTCATGCGTTGGGAAGGACGTCGGTGCCCGCACCACGGCGCCGGATCGCGGGGTCGGCCGGTTCGGGCTGGGCGGCCCGCTCGGCCAGGTCCTGTTCGGAGCCCAGTACGACGAAACCGTTGTCGCGGATCATGTCCAGGTCCGCACGGGCGTCCTGGCCCTCGGAGGTCAGGTAGTCGCCCAGGAACAGGGAGTTGGCGACGTGCAGCGCTATCGGCTGCAGCGACCGCAGATGCATCTCGCGTCCGCCCGCGATGCGGACCTCCTTGTCCGGGCAGACGAATCGCGCGGCCGCGAGGATCTTCACGCAGCGGGCGGGGGACAGTTCCCAGGTGTTCTCGTGGGGCGTGCCCTCGAAGGGCATCAGGAAGTTCACCGGGATCGAGTCGGAGTCCAGCTCACGGAGGGCGACGAGTGCCTCGACGAGCTGCTCGTCGGACTCGCCGAGCCCCGCGATGAGCCCGGAGCACGGGGAGATCCCCGCGCTTTTCGCCTTCTGCACGGTGTCGACCCGGTCGTCGTAGGTGTGGGTCTGCACGATGTTGGCGTGGTTGCTCTTCGCGGTGTTGATGTTGTGGTTGTAGGCGTCGACCCCGGCCGCCTTGAGCTGCTCGGCCTGACCGTCCGCGAGTAGCCCGAGGCAGGCGCACACCTCGACGTCCGGATACTCCGATTTCAGCGACTCGACCATGTCGGTGACCTTGTCCACGTCCCGCGTGGACGGTCCGCGTCCCGAAGCGACCAGGCAGACCCGGCTCGCCCCACCGCGCAGTCCCGCACTCGCCTGCGCCAAGGTGTCCTCCTTGGACAGCCACGAGTACTTGAGGATCGGAGCGTCGGAACCCAGCGCCTGCGAGCAGTAGTTGCAGTTCTCGGGGCACAACCCGGACTTCAGGTTCACGAGGTAGTTCACCTTCACCGTGTTGCCGAAGTGGGCGCGGCGCAGCCGGCCGGCGGCGGCGACGACGTGCATCAGCTCGGCGTCGTCGGCGCGCAACACCGCGAGTGCGTCCTCCGGTGTGGCCGGCGTGCCGGCCAGGATCGCGTCGGCAAGCTGCTGGAACGTGTCGCTCATCGCGTCTCCGGTATCGACCGTGGGGTACTGAACCTGAACAGTGTTCAGCTGAACGGTGTTCAGGTTAAACCGGTCGGCGCCGCGCGGTCAACGGAACGGGTCGTGCCGGCGGGGCGTGAACCGAAAGCGGCGGCCGGCGGCGAGGACGTGGATCACGCCTCGCCGCCGGCCGCCTCGAATCCCTCGGCCCGCCCGCGGGTTACGCGGCCGGGGTGGTGTCGGCCTCCTGCTGTTCCTCGGCGGCCAGGGCCTGCACGGCCGGCCTCGTGATGACGACCGCCAGTCCGATGGCCAGCAGCCCGCCCACCAGCTTGCCGATGAGCAGCGGTCCGATGAGGTTCGGCTGGAAGTTCGCCGTGAACGCCAGGTGGTCGCCCACGAGGAACGCGGCGCAGACGGCGAACGCGATGCACAGCACCTTGTCCTTCGGCGGCATGTCCCGGATCAGGCGGAACAGCGCCAGCACGTTGGCCACGGCGGCGAGGAGCCCGGCGGTGCCCTCGGTACTCATCCCGACGCGGCGGCCGAGTGCTCCCAGCGGCCGGGCGAGCCCCTTGCGCAGCACGTAGACCATCGGGAACGCGCCGGCCAGCATGATGCCGATGTTGCCGGCGACCTCGAGGGCCCGGTACTGGTCCTCGGAGTCGGCGATGATCGGGTCGAAACCCCAGCTGCCCAACACGGCGGAGAACACGCCCGTGAAGTGCTCGATGATGCTCACCGCCAACACGAGTTTCAGCGCGGCGTCGAGGATCCGTCCGAACCAGATGAACAGGCGGATCATGAACTTCGGTGCGAACCACAACGCCGCCGCCAGCGCCGCGACGAACACCGCGAGCGGCAGCAGGTTGAGCAGCATCGAACCGGCGTCCAGCCCGGACAGCGCGGCGTCGGAGGCGCTGTCGGCGGAGACCTCACCGCGCACCGTCGTGGAGCTCGCGACCAGGATGGTCGTGGTGACCAGCACGCCGATGGGGATGGCGAGCACGCCCGACATCACGCCGAGTGCCATGTACCGGTGGTCCCGTTTGTCCAACATGGCCAGACCGACGGGGATGGTGAAGATGATGGTGGCGCCTGCCATGTAGCCGACCACGGTCGCCATGATCCAGCCGCCGGTGCTGGCCGCGGTTTCCTGCGCCAGTTGGTAACCGCCCATGTCCACGGCGATCAGGCTCGTCGCGGCGATCGCCGGATCGGCGCCGATGGCGTCGAACAACGGCCCGGCGACGGACTCGACGAGGGCGGACAGGTACGGGATGGCGGCCATGATCCCGGCGACCGGGATGAAGATGGCGCCGATGGAGTGCAGGCCTTCCTTGAACTCCTTGCCGAGGCCGTGCTCGTCGTCCCGGATCGATGCCACGGCACCGATCACGACGAACCCCATCATGATGTAGATGATCAGGTTCCCGAAGGACTCCACGTGTCCTCCTCCTTCCGGTGGGGGACGGGTCAGCGCAGGAGCGGACGCAGGTGGTCGTTCAGGAACACACCGTCAGGATCGAACTCGCGACGCACGGCGAGGAACGTGTCGAACTCGGGGAACAGCTCCTCGAGCCGATCGCGGGTCATGAAGTGGATCTTGCCCCAGTGCGGGCGTGCCTGGTACTGCTGCAGCCGCTGGTCGACGGCGCGCAGGAACGGCCAGTAGTCCGTGCCGGGAGCGCCGGACACGGAGATCACCATGGTGTCGCGCCGGTAGTTCGGTGACAGGTACGCGTCGTCGGCCGCGGTCCAGCGCACCTCGATGGGGTAGAGCTGGTCGGGGAACTCGTCGAGCATGAGCCGGCGGATCTTGTTGAGCGCCTCCAGGCCGTACTCGGCGGGCACCATGTACTCCATCTCGTGGAACGGCTCGTCGTATCCGCCCGGGTAGACCCGGTAGGCGCGGTCGGTGCGGTTGCCCACGTCGTCGGAGACGAGCCCGTCCGGCTCGGTGACCTCGACCTCGTCGTAGATCTTGACGTAGCAGTGGTTGTGCATCGGCTGGTCGGGAGGTGCCGGCAGCTGGTAAAGGTCCACCGAGTGGTCCGCGGGGCACCAGAAGAACGAGAAGTGCCGGTGATTGGCGATCAGCTCGTCCCAGGATTCCTCGATCTCCTGCCACGGCCGGTAGCTGATCTCCTCGGCGATGTAGTACTTGGGGGAGACCTCGAGTTCCACCTCGAGCATCACGCCGAGCGTGCCGAGCGCGACCTGTGCGGCGCGCAGCTCGCGCATCCGGTCCTCGCCGATCTCGACGACCTCGCCGCGGCCGTCGACCAGGCGCACCCGGCGCATCGCGGCCGACATGTTCGGCAGTTCGATGCCGGAGCCGTGGGTGGCCGTCGCGAGCGCCCCGGCGATGACCTGCTTGTCGATGTCTCCCTGGTTGGACAGCGAGAGCCCGGCGTTCCACAGCGGCTCACCGAGCTTGCCGACCGTGGTGCCCGCCAGCGCCGAGGCCCGCAACCGCTGCGGATCGGTCGCCGTCACGCCGCTGAGCTGCGTGAGGTCGAGCATGAGCCCACCGGTCGGCACGATCGGCGTGAACGAATGGCCCGTTCCGGCGACGCGCACGTTCATGCCCTGTCGGATCGCGTACCGGACGGCCTCGACGACCTCGGCTTCGTCCCGGGGTTGGGCGTACATGGACGCGGTGACGGTGTGGTTGCCCGCCCAGTTGGTCCAGACCCGGTCGTAGCTGGTGGGTGCGGACAGCGATGGCTCGGTCACGTGCATGCTCCGATCTTGTGCAGCGGATCTCGGTCAGCGTCTCGGCCGCGTTTCCACGCAGCAGGGCGGCGTGACAGTGCGGCCGGCAGCGGCCCCGCAGGTTCGGGACCGCTCAGGACGCGTCGATCACGACGTGCCGCGTCCGGGGAGCGGATGTCGGGCGGTCCTCGTGGAGCCCTGGGGCGGCTCCGGGGACGGACGCGGCCATCGGCCCGGTTCCGGTGGCCCGACTGTGTCGTCGTCATGGGACCTGCTCCCGAAGGCTCGTCGACGGAGTCGGCGGATCGGATTCTGCGGTGAACCCTGCCGGCGGCACCCCGAGTGGACGGCGGCGCAGGAAACATAAAACACTTAAATTTAAATGACAAGTCTGTGTGAAGCCGGGTGACACGGGGTCGCCGAATCGGTGCCGTACCGTGACAGTCGAGCGATTCGTTCCCGTCCGCACGTCGAACCCGCCTGGACTAGCTTGGTGAGCAGAGGAAACACAACGGTGTCGAGCTTCGCCGCGTACCTGCGGTTGGACGCCACCGAAGGTCCCGGCCTTCCGCAGAACGTGGCCCGGCAACTGGAGACGGCGGTCGCCGTCGGGCTGCTCAGCCACGGAGACCGGCTGCCACCGGAGTCGGAACTCGCGGCCGAACTGGGGATCTCCACCGGGACGCTCCGCCAGGCACTCGAGACCCTGCGGCAGCGCGGGGTCATCGAGACTCGCCGTGGCCGCGGCGGTGGCAGCTTCGTACGGACCGCCTCGCAGCCGCCGCCCGAAGCCGTGAAGAAGCGGCTGCGCGAACGCAGTGCCGACTCGCTACGTGATCTCGGTGACGCGTGCGCGGCCGTCGTCGGCGGTGCCGCGCATCTCGCCGCCCAGCGCGCCGTCGGTGAGGACGTGGAGCACCTGCGGTCGCTGGCCGAACAGTTCCGTCTCGCCGAGACCGCCGACGAACGACGTCGGGCCGACAGCCGTTTCCACATCGAGATCGGCGTGATCGCCCATTCGGCGCGGCTCACGCAGGCCATCGTCCATCTGCACGACGAGTTGGCATCGCTGTTCTGGATGGTCGGCGGGGAGGCCGGTCATCACCCGGTGACGGAGAGTGCGCACGCCGCACTCATCACGGCCGTTGACGGTGCCGACGCCGACGCGGCGCGTGACGTGGTGATGCGCAACGTCGAAGGCCGGGTCCAGCACCTGCTCGACCTGCACCTGGACCTGGCGGTGCGGGGTGAACCAGGATGACGGCTACGCGCGGGCGAGAAGGTGAAGGATCGTGAACGAGGGAGACCTGGCGTCGTTGCGCCGTTCCGCGGAATGCATCCGGGAGCGCATCGATCGTGTGCTGGCCGATCTCGCCGAGACGGCGAGCGATGTGATCCGGACACTCGCGACGGCGGAGCGGCCGCTGCGGCGCGCCGCGCTCACACACGTCCAGCCGGCGCTGCTGGCGGTGATCGACCGGCACCGTGGATTCGTCCAGGGCGTGGGGCTCGCGCTCGACGACGGCCACCTCGCCGACGCGGCACGCTGGATGGAATGGTGGCGCAGCGAGGACGGGGAGCCGGCCGAGTTCGTCAGTCACAACCTCGACCCCGCGCACAACTACTTCTACGACTACCCCGGCAAGGAGTGGTTCGCGCTGCCGCGCGCGACGCGACGGGCGGCGGTCACGGGCCCGTTCGTCGACTTCGGCGGAACCAACGAGCACACCATCACGTTGGCCGTGCCGGTGGCCCATTCCGACGGCTACGTCGACGTGCTGGGCGCCGATGTGGCGGTCGAGGGTGTCGAACGGCTGCTGATCGAATCGTTGCGATCGGCTCCCCAGGACATGGTGCTCGTCAACGAGCATGACCGGGTCGTGGCATCGACCAGTGCCCGATGGTGGAGTGGAACCCTGTTGCAGCGTGCGCCCGGCGACGGGTGGTCGCAAGCGGTCGACGTCGGCGGCCACGTGAGCTGGCGGCTCCTGACAGCTCACCGGTGACGGCGAGCTCACCGGTGCCGCGGCCGTGCGGACCCGGGACCACGCTGCCCGGGACCACGCTGCCCGGGACCACGCTGCCCGGGACCACGCTGCCCGGGACCACGCTGCCCGGGACCACGTTCCCGGGCAGCGCGGGCGCGTCGGTCGTGCTCGCGCGCTGCCCGGGACGCTCGTGGGACTAGTCGAGCAGGCCGCGCATCTCGGTGATCTCGGCTCGCTGGGTGTCGATGATGTTCCGGGCCAGTTCCCCGGCTTCCGGATTGATCCCGTTCGCGAGGTGCTTCTTGGCCATCCGGACCGCTCCCTCGTGGTGGGCGATCATCATGTCCAGGAACGACCGATCGAAGGCCGCGCCGCTGGACTGTTCGAGCTGTCGCATCTGGTCACCGGTCATCATGCCGGACATGCCGCCGTGGTCGTCGGATTCGTGGTCGCCTGACTCGTGGCCCCCGGATTCGTGGTCCACTCCGGACTCGGGCGCGTTCCACGCGGCGAGGAATCCGCGCAGCGTGGTGATCTCCGGGGCCTGCGCCTGTTCGATCTTCGCCGCGAGCCGGCGCAGCTCCGGACTGGCTGCCCGATCGTCGGCCAGCTTCGACATCTCGATCGCCTGCTGGTGGTGCGGGATCATGCCCCGGGCGAAGGTGATGTCGGCGTCGTTGTGCTCGGCCGACGCCTGCGTGCCGGACTCCGACGTGGTCGGGTCGGCCGGCGCGGAACTCGGGGTGCTTCCGGAGGTGTCCGCTCCGGTGCAGCCGGTCAGGACGAGGGCAGCGGTCAGTGCCGCGGCGGTGGCCGCCACGTTGGTGCTTTTCATGATGATGTGGGCTCCTGTGCGGATGAGATGTGATCGGTCCGGCTGCGGCGCTGGTGCGCCGAGCGGTGATCAGGTCCGCAGCACACAGAGCTGAGCGAGCCGGCGGGAGACCGGCGGCGGCCGCTGCACCGGCATCCGGCCGAAGGGTGACGGTGATCGCCTCGCTGGCGCCGCCGGCCGGACTCTGCCGAGCACCGACCGGGCGGCCGGCACGATGAGTCCGGCCGCGGCCAGTACCGCCAGGCAGAGATGGAGCAGCAGGTCGTGCTGACTTTCGTGATCGGCGGGCGGGGCGTGCTCGGTCTGCGGCTGGACCTCCTGCGTGACCGCGGCGCGCGGTTCGTTCGCCCTGTGCCCCGCGACCTCGTGCCCCGCGATCTCGTGCCCGGCGGTGGTGCTGGCGGCTCCTGCCGCAGCCGGTGAGGCGGGCGGGGTGACGAGCGCATGCATGCCCACGACGCCGAACAGAACGCACAGGGTCAGCAGCATCAGAAGCCACCACCGTGATCGCCCGTTCCGCATTGACGTCACCTTACCCGGCCGGGGTATCGGCCGTGTGTGGTGTCGGCCGCCGACGCGGGGCGGGGAAGGGGCAGGGGCAGGGGGCGAGTCCTGACTCACCGTCCGTGGGCGGCGGGTCGGACCTGCCGCGCCGGCGGAGGACGGGCGGGCCGTCCGCGACGGGCATGCGGCCGGGCCCCACCCGGCTACGCGCCGGTGCCGTCCGGGGCGAGGACGATGTCGAATCGCGCCGCGGTCCACGGGCGCCCGCCCAGATCGCGGCCGTCCGGCGGGGGAGTGTCCGCCTGCTGTTCCTCGAAGCGCTTGACCAGCGAGTCCTTGACCCCGAACACCGAGTCGCCGATCTCCAGCTGGGGGTCGCCGTCGACGAAGATGTGCGTGACGAGCGTGCGCAGGCCCTCGGCGGTCACCATGAAGTGCAGATGCGCGGCGCGGACCGGGGATCGGCCCGCGGCCTCGAGCAACCGCCCGACCGGGCCGTCGTGCGGGATCGGGTACGGCGTCGGCGTCAGACACCAGAACCGGAAACTCCCGTCCGACTCGGAGAAAAGGTGCCCCCGGCCTGCGACGCGGTCGTCGTCGTACTGCACGTCGTAGAAGCCGTCCTCGTCGGCCTCCCACACCTCGATGCGGGCGCCGGGCACGGGGTTGCCGTCGGTGTCGCGTACGGTCCCTTCGACCCAGCAGGGTTGTCCGGGTGCGCCACCCGCGATGTCGCCGCCGTTGCCCACCAGGGGCGCGCCGGAGACGAAGAACGGGCCGAACACGGTCGCCTCGGTCGCGTCGCGGTAGGCCTCGTTGTTCACGGCGATGGTCTGCATCGACGCTCCGAGCACATCGGACAGCAGGATGAACTCCTGGCGTTTGTCGTCGGTGATGTGGCCCGTGGCGGTGAGGAAGTCGATCGCCTGTTTCCACTCGTCCTCGGTGAGCCGGACGTCGCGGATGAAGGCGTGCAGGTGCCGGGTCAGCGACTCCAGCACCGCGCGCAGCCGGGCGTCGCCCGCGCCCGCGAACGAGGCGACGACCTCCTCGGTCAGCCGCTCCTCGATCCGGCGCTGCGCTTCGGACCCGGCGGGACCGGCGGAGGCCGTGGACGAGTCGTCGGTGGTGGTCATGCGTCGGCTCCTTCTCGGGTCGGACGAGGGCGGCTCGGGAGAGTCCGCGGCCGTGTCGGGTGGGTCATGCTGCCGGTGAGCCGTCGGTGCGGTCGAGGATCCGGCGCAACACGCCGAGCAGTTCGCGTTCGGGGTCGTCGACGAGGTGGTGGCTTCGCCACCCGACATGCTTGTCGGGCCGCACCAGGACGGCCCCGTCCTCGGCCACGCCGCACCGTTCGGCCCAGTCGAAGTACAGATCGGTCACCTCGCGGCCGGGCCCGATCACGACCGGCCGGACGGCTACGCCGAGCTCCGCGGCCGCCTTCTGCGCCGCCGCGGCCCACGGCTCGCCCGTGACGCCGGTCAGCAGGGTGAACCCCTCGTAGGCGGCCAGGTCGTGGGTCGATCGGCGGCGGTTGCTGTCGCCCACCCAGACGTGGGGCAGGCGGGCGCCGGGATGGGTCGAGGGGTCGTAGTACAGCTCAGGGTCGCGGGTCGGCTCGGGCCGTGGGGTGCCGTCACCGACAACCGCGGCCGACTCGGACGCGTCGTAGTGCTGGCCCAGTTCCACGCCGTGCGCGTTGAACTCGTAGTTCTTCAACGCCATGGCCTCGCGCACGGCGGCACGTTTCGCAGCTCCTGCGGGCGTATCGTCCTTACGCTCCTCCAGCCGTTCCTGCATCTGCTCCGCGTCGGTGGCCGTGTCGAGGCCGAGTGCGGTGAACAGCGCGCCGAACTCGCGGGCGGACGTGTTGGCACGCGTCACGATCTGCCTGGCCACGGGTGCGCGTTCGGTGGTGTAGGTCTCGAGCAGGCCCGCACCGGCGTGCCCCTGCAACACCGCGGCGATCTTCCACGCGAGGTTGTAGGAGTCCTGGACCGACGTGTTGGAGCCGAGGCCGTTGCTCGGCGGATGCTTGTGGACGGCGTCCCCGGCGCAGAACACGCGGCCGTGCTGGAGGCCCGTCGCGTACTGCTCGTTGTTGCCCCACAGTGAGACGCCGGTGATCTCGACGTCGAGGTCCGGGGCGCCCACGAGATTGCGCACGATCCCGGCGGCGTCCTCGTCGGTCACCTCGGGCGGTCCCTGGTCGATGTCGAAGCCCCACACGACGAGCCATTCGTTCCACGGGCGCACCATGCGCACGAGGCCCGCACCGATACCGCCGATGTCCGCGCCGGGCTGGATCACCCAGTACAGCACCGACGGGCGGTGACCGCAGAGGGCGGAGAGGTCGGCCTTGAACGTGATGTTCATCGACCCCGCGATGTCCATCCGCCCTTCGTAAGGCAGTCCGATGTCGGCGGCGACCTGCGACCGCGCGCCGTCGGCACCGATCAGATACCGCGCGCGGATCGTGTACTCGGTGCCGGCGAACCGGTCGAGCACCCGCACGTTCACGCCGTCGGCGTCCTGGGTGTGTCCGAGGTACTCGGTGCTGAACCGGGTCTGTGTGCCGCGCACCGTGGCGTTTCGCACGAGGATCGGCTCGAGGTAGGTCTGCGGGATGTCGCAGGGCATCGACGGTGACGCCAGTTCGTAGTCGGCCCGGCGTGCCGGATGATTGCCCCAGGTGAGGATGCGCCCGATCTCCTCACCGGCGATCGCCGTGCAGAACACCGTGTCGCCCATCAGGTGGTGCGGTGTGGCGTCGGCGAGCACCTGGTCCTCGATGCCCATGTCGCGGAAGATCTCCATCGTCCGCTGGTTGGTGATGTGCGCCCGCGGCGTGTTCGCCGTCCAGCGGTACTTGGTGATCATCGTGTTGCGGACCCCGAGGGTCGAGAGAAACAGCGCTGCGGACGCGCCCGCGGGGCCCGAGCCGACGATCAGCACATCCGTCTCGATCACGGCCGTGGTCGGTTGAGTGGTCTCGGCGAGCCCGTCGTCGAACGTCACCATGGCTGCTGGCCTCCGTCGTCGGCGTCCGGCCTCGTCGCCGGACCGTGGCCGACACCCTGCCAACGGACGGCCACGGGTAGGCCGGCGGCGGCGTCGATGGCGGAAACGAGCAAAACCACCGGGCCGTGGCTCAGTCGCGGGCGGCCTCCCGACGGTCGCGCAGGGGAGTGGTGCCGAAGCGCGCGCGGTAGCTGCGGGAGAAGTGTGCCTGGGAGGCGAACCCGTGACACGCGGCGAGCTCGGCGAGGGACCTGCCACGGGTCGCCGGGTCGGTGACGGCGGCCCGTGCCGCGTCGAGCCGGGCGGCGAGCACTGTTCGGGGGACGCTGTCGCCCGCCGCGGCGAACAGCCGGGACAGCTGCCGCTCCGACACGCCGACAGCGCGGGCGATACGACCCGCGGACAGTTCCGGGTCCGCCAGGTGCGCGGCGATGTACGCGTGCGCCGCCGCGAGATGGCCGCCGTCGGCCGGCTCCGATCCCACGACCGCCGGCAACAGCTCGACGACGCGCGACTCGAGCGCGTCCCAGTCGGTCTCGCCGCGGAGCCCGCCCGCCACGAGCGAGGCGAGCGCACGGCCGTGCGGCGAGCCGATGCCGATCGTGCGGGGCCGCGCGAGCCCGGAGCGGCCGGTCGCCTCGCGCAGCACACCGCGGGGCACCGCGAGGACGAGCTCGGTGAGCCCGCGGGAGAAGTCGCGGCGGAACGGCTGGTCGGCGTCGCACACGAGCGCCTGTCCCGGTGACAGCACCACACGGCCCTCCCGGTGGTGGAACGCTCCTTGTCCGGACAGCGCGAAGTAAACGACGACGCCGTCGCCGGGAGACGTCGCGATCTGCCCGGGGCCGCGTTCGACGACGTGCGGTGAGCCCGTGACCTTCGCCAGCCGCAGCCGGGAGAGGCTGAGGTTGAGCTCGGTCCCGGTGAACGGCCGCTGACCCAGCGGCCGGGCGCGGAGCCCGACGAGGGAGCGCACGTTGTGCTCCTCCCACGCCGCCAGTCTGCGGCGCTCGGGGACGTCGCCGGTGTGGAAGCGGGTCAGGCCGTGCACGGTCACGGGCGTCCTCCGGTCACGGGAGCGGGTACGGATCGGGCTCTCATCGGCCGACCGCGGCGGCGGTGGCGGTGGTGGTCCACGGTGCGCTTCATGCCGCGCCGGATGGTTCGGCGAGCGCCTGCCTGCGGAACTGGGCGGGCGTGAGGCCGGTCTCGCGTTTGAAGACCTGCCCGAAGTGCGACGGCCCCGCGAACCCCCAGCGGGCGCCGACGGACGACGCGGCCAGCTGTGCGAGCGCTGGGTCGGCCAGGTCGAGCCGGCAACGTTCCACGCGCCGTCTGCGGATGTACCGCGCCACGGTCGTGCCGGTCGATTCGAACAACGCGTGGAGCGCGCGCGGCGACAGGAAGTGGGCGGCCGCGATCCGGCCAGGGCCGAGATCGGCATCGGACAGGTGCGCGTCGATGTAGCCGAGGACGCGCTCGAGCTGGTGCTCGTCGGGCGAGCTCGGCCGAGTGTGCCGGCCGAGCTCGCTGAGCAGCATGGTGCCGACGAGGGTCATCAGCGAGTGCACCGTCGTGTGCCCGTGGACACCGAGCGCCTCAAGGTTGCGGTTGACGCCCAGAATCGTGCTCCAGACGGCGTCGTTGAGGCCGGGAGCACAGGTCATCGGCCGGGCGGTGAGCTCGGCGAGACGATCGGCGTCGTGCGGCGCGATCGCCGTCTTCGGGAACCGGATGCACGTCGAGCGGTAGCCCTCGCCAACGGTGAGGGCGGCGGGCCTGCTGGAGTCGTAGAGCGCGAACAGTCCGGGTTCGAGAGCGGCGACCCGCTCGTCCTGCTCGATGCGGATCCGCCCGTCGAGTTGCAGGGTGAGCACGTAGAAACCGGTGTCGGCCTCGCTGATCGTGGTGTGGTCGCGGTAGGCGGCATGCGGTTCCGAGGTCATGTCGATGAAACTGACCCCGTGCAGGTATCGCTCCCTGACCGTGCCGGTGAACCGGTCGGGCCGGGGGCAGTCGAACTCGAAACTGAGCACGCTGCGCCGGACGGCGTCCTTCCAGGACGGGAACGTGACCGGGTGTTGCGACGGCCCTGTCACGGTGAACTGCTCCGTGAGCGACGTAAGTGACATCGTTGTCATCTCCACAGCTGACGACTGCACGTCGTTCGGGACACAGTACCCAGCGGGCCGTGTCGCACACCATCACCGAGTTTCGGGCGGGAGGTGGTGCGCGGGTTCGACATCGTCGTGCGCTCTGACGTCACACACCGGCAGGCGGCGTTCCTACAGTTCGCCTCAACGGATTTCTCAGTGTGGAGGAGCCAGGCGATGACATACGTGACAGGGTCGCACCACGTGACGCTCTCCGTGGCGGACGCCCAGGAAGACGTCGATTTCCACGTCAAGGTCCTCGGCATGCGCTTCATCAAGCGCACCGTGCTGTTCGACGGCTCCCTGCCCGTCTACCACCTGTACTACTCGAACGCCGCGGGTGATCCCTCCAGCGTGGTGACGACGTTCCCGTGGGCGCAGGCCGGCTTGTACGGCACCCGTGGCACCAACCAGGCGCGGGAGGTGCTGCTGTCGGTGCCGGACCATTCCCTGGACTTCTGGTACGACCGGCTCGCCGCCCACGACATCGAGGTGGCGAACGTCGAACGGTTCGGCAAGCGCAGGCTCGCCTTCCGGCACCCCTCGGGCATCGAGTACGTGTTCGTCGGCAACAACGGGGACGAGCGGATCGGCAATCCCGGGTACGGGGTGCCGCAGGAACACGCGATCCACGGCATCCACGGTGTGGGCGTGCACATGGCCACACCGGACCGCATGGTCGAGTTCGCGGGCGAGTCCTTCTTCGCCACCGGCGGCCTCACCGAGGAGGGCTCGGTGCTCGGGATGCAGATCGGCGACGCGAAGCACGGCAACCACCTGGAGATCACGGTGAACCGGCGCGACGACCAGGGAACCTGGGGTTATGGTGCCGGCACCTACCACCACTTCGCGTGGAACCTCGACACGCTCGACAACCAGGATGCGGTGAAGTTCGCCGTCGAAGGACGGGGCTACACCGATATCTCGGAGCTCAAGGACCGCAAGTACTTCAAGAGCGTGTACGTCCGTACGCCCAGCGGGGCCCTGTTCGAGCTCGCCGTCACGCACGCCGACGGCGGCTGGACGTGCGACGAGTCGCCGCACGAGCTGGGCAGCCGGTTCCAGCTGCCCGAGCAGTTCGAGCACCGCCGTGAGGAACTGCTCGGCCGACTCGAACCGATCGACATCTGAACACCGGTGAGGTGGCTGACATGACGGCACCGCATGTGGCGGGCGGCCACGAGTTGACCGTCCGCCGTGGACAGTTCTGGGTTCCCGGCGAGCGCGTCGCGACCGACTACGGCACCGTGCAGCGCGCACCGATGTTCGTCTCCTGGGAGGCGCCGCCGGAGAGCGTCCACCCCGTCCCGCTGGTGCTGGTGCACGGCGGGGGCGGCCAGGGCACCGACTGGACCGGAACGCCGGACGGCAGGCCTGGCTGGGCGACGCGCTTGGTCGAGGCGGGGTTCGCGGTCTACGTCGTCGACCGCTGCGGACACGGACGCTCGCCGTACCACCCCGACGTGGTGGCACCGATGGGCGCGCAGCTGCCGTACGAGGCCGCGCGGGCCCTGTTCCTGCCCGAAGAATCGCGGGCGGCCCAGACGCAGTGGATCTGCGAGCGCGACGTCGGCTCCGATCACCTCGACCAGCTCGTGTGCCCGATGGGACCGTTGCCGGCGGATCTGGCCGAATCGCAGCGGTTGGACGCCGACCGGCTGGCCAGGCTTCTCGATATCGTGGGCGAGGCGGTGCTGGTGACTCACTCGGCCGGCGGACCGGTCGGCTGGCTCACCGCGGCCGCGCGGCCCGGGCGGGTCCGCGGCATCGCCGCCATCGAACCGGTCGGCCCGCCGTATGCGGAGATCCCGGGGCTCGGCACGCTCACCTGGGGACTCACGAGTGCGGAGATGCCCTGCGACCCGCCGGCCGGCTTCCCCGAGGAGGTTGCGGGACGGCGGATCCCGGGGCTGGCGGACAAGCCCGTGGCCGTGGTGACCGGCGGCGCCTCGGCGTTCGCCGACTTCGCTCCGCAGGTCGTGGACTTCCTGAACGGTGCGGGAGCCGCCGCGCGACGTATGCACCTGCCTGACCTCGGCATCACCGGCAACGGCCACGGACTGATCTTCGAGGCCAACTCGGACGAGACCGTCAAGCCGGTCATCGATTGGATTCTGACCACCGTCGCGCCGCAGCAGCAGCAGGCCGCGGAACGGACCAAAGGACGGACATCATGAACAACCTGCACGTCAGTGAGCACTTCGACGCGCTCATGGAGCGCCTCGACAGCATCACCCCGGTCTTGGAGGAGAACGCTGACCAGGGCGAGGAACTGGGCCGGCTGTCCGACGAGGCGGCGAAGGCGCTGTGGGAGAGCGGGGTCTTCAAGGTCGGCGTCCCCCGCGAACTCGACGGCTACGAGTTCTCCCCGCGGCAGGTGATCGACACGATCGCGAAGGTGTCCTACGCCGACGCCTCGGCGGGATGGGCGTTCATGGCGCTGCAGATGATCACCGGGACGACCGCGGCGTACCTGGGGCAGGAGGCGATCGCCGAGCTGTTCCCGGACACGGCAGACGACCGGTACGCGCTCATCGCCGGCCAGGGCACCAAACTCGGGACCGCGGTGAAGACCGACGGTGGGTACCGCATCAGCGGGCATTGGCATTTCGCGTCGGGGATCTCGATGGCGACCCACATCCACACCGCCGCGCTGTGTGAGGAGACCGGTGAGGCGCTGATCTTCACGCTGCCCAAGGAGCAGGCGACCGTGATCGACAACTGGGACGTCATGGGCCTGCGCGGGACCAGCAGTCACGACTACGTCTGCGAGAACCTTTTCGTCCCGGAGAGTCACGTCTATGACATCGCGACCACGGACACCCGCCACGGCGGCGCGATCTACCGGATGGGACTGGCCAACATGTCCGGCATCTGCCACACCGGGTGGGCGCTCGGGGTCGGCAGGCGGATGCTCGACGAGATGCGGGCACTGGCGGCCAAGAAGAGCGGTGCTCCGAACGCGTCGGTGGACACCCAGCAGTTCTACGCGGAATACGCCCAGGCCGAGGCGAAACTGCGTTCGGCGTGGGCGTGGGCGATGGACGTCTGGGCCGCCAACGAGGCCACATTGGACGCCGGTGAGGTCCTGACCACCGAGCAGGAGACGCTCACGCGGCTGATGCTCAACAACACGACGTGGTCGGTGCACGCGGTGGGGCAGACCGTCTACAAGTGGGCGGCCACCGCGGCGCTGCGACGGGGCGTGCTGCAGCGGTTCTTCCGCGATCTCCATGCGGGTACCCAGCACGTCACCTCGGGCCCGGTGGTGCTGCAGAACTGCGGGAAACTCCTGAGCGGCCTGGCGCCGAACGCGCGGTGGGTGTTCCTGGAGCTGCAGGAGGCATCGTGATGACCGAGCGCGACGAGGACCTGGCCCAGCGGTTCGCGGCCGCGTTCCGTGCCCATCCCGCCGGGGTCGCGATCATCACGGCCGATGACGGCGCGGGACCGGCCGGACTCACGGCGACATCGGTCATCTCGCTCAGTGCCCGTCCCGCGGTGCTGGCCTTCTCGTTGTCGGCGCAGTCGTCGGCGTCCCCGCGCATCGAGGCGGCGGGGACGGTGGTGGTGCATCTGCTGGGCGCCGGGGAGGTCGAGTTGGCGAAGCGGTTCGCAACGGGTGGTATCGACCGATTCGCACCGCCCTGCCGGTGGCATCGGCTGCCGACCGGTGAACCCGTCCTCTCGACCGTGGGCACGTGGCTGCGGGGCCGGATCGCCGACCGGGTCCCGGCCGGCGGATCGACACTCGTCGTGGTCGACGTCGAGGAGGCCGATCCGGGCACGGCGGCGGAGGTGCCGCTCGTGTACCGCGACCGCACCTGGTACGCGCTCGACGAACGGGCGGTGACGACGTGAGCCCGCCGCTGCAGGAGTGGGGCGTTCCGGCCGACCGGGCCGAACTGGCCGTGCTCGCCGTACACGGCCGGGGCCAGGATCCCGCGTTCATGCGGGACACGTCGATGCGATTCGGCCAGGTGCCGGTCCGGTTCTTCGCCCCGGAAGCCGACGGCAACACGTGGTACCCGCTGTCGTTCCTCGAACCCGTCGAACGCAACGAACCCGCGCTCGGGCGGTCGTTACGTGTACTGGAGGACAGTCTCGTCGGGATCGCCCGGGCCGGGTTCGATGCGCGGCGTGTGGTGCTCTGGGGCTTCTCCCAGGGTGCGTGCCTGTTGTCACACCTGATCCTCACC
Source organism: Prauserella salsuginis (assembly GCF_024648885.1). Lineage (GTDB taxonomy): Bacteria > Actinomycetota > Actinomycetes > Mycobacteriales > Pseudonocardiaceae > Prauserella > Prauserella salsuginis. The sequence goes on from NZ_JANBBF010000016.1 coordinate 153,648, forward strand.
GCGCCGCGGCCGGTGGCCGGTCTCGTCCTGCTGACCGGTGGTTACCTCGGCACGGAACCGCCGCTGGTGCAGGGGGAGCGGTTCCTGCGTGGCGTGCCGGCCGTGGTGCGGAGTGTCGAGAACGACCCGTGGGTGCCGCGAGACCGCGTCGAGGCGACGGCGGACGTGTTGCGCCGGGCGGGTGCCGCGGTCGACGTGCGCATCGATCCGGGCGATGAGCACATCATCACCGACGAGGCGTGCCGGTCGGCCACTGACCTGCTGGCCGGGGCCGCCGCGCGCACATCGCAGGTGTGACCCGGCTTCCTGCCACATCTGCGCCGGGACCACGATGGGCGCGGTCCGGGAGGCAGTCGTCCCGCGGCGAGATGGATGACTGCCCCCAGGGTCGGGGCACGATCGGGTGAGAATCGCTGCGGGCGGCAGCAGGCGGGACGGCGTTCCGGTCCCCGAGACGGGTGCGGGAAGGGGAGACCCGCCGACCCCGCAGGCGGCTGATCGCCGGGATGCGCAGGCGAAACCGGTATCGGACGGCCGAGCTCGTGGTGAGCGTGGGCGCGACGGCCGCCCCACCCGTCCACACCACTGGGCGGGCGTTATCGTGGCGCGACAACACGGTGATCAACCCGTGACAACGACGTCGTCGGCGGTCGAATCGGCCGATCCGGTGGCATAGCGCAGAAAACGGCCATGGCGTCGTCCGCGTCGTCGCGCGACGGCGTCCTGTGGTGCGGTCGCACGCGGTCGCCGGTGCATCCGGGGCCGTCGCAGTTCCCGCGTCGTCACCGTTCCCGTGGTTTCGCCTCGCGGCAGTGAGCGGCGGACCGATCCATGGCGTGCCCGCACCGCAGGCCGATCCGTCAATCCCGCCCGGCAGGAGGTATCCGCACCGTGCTCGAAGCGAAGCGTCACAAGGTAGGAAGGGTGGCCCGCGAGGTCTACCGCGCCATGCGTGACCAGGCGCGCACCCAGGACGTCGAACGACTCGAAGCCGAGGTGGCGGAACTTCGCAAGGATGTCAGGCGTGTGCTGGACCGGGTGGTGGAGTTCGAGATCCGGTCGCGGCGCGACACCGTCTACGCGGGGGATCAGGAGGCGGCGCTCGAGAGCCACCATTTCGCCAGGGAGAACATGATCGGGGCGGAGCACTTCCGGACCCCGGCCGAGACGCTGCGCCACGCCGTGTCGCTGGCTCCGACCGGTGGTATGGCGCTCGAGTTCGGCGTGGCCACCGGCAACACGCTCCGGCTGATCACGACGATCCGGGACGACAAGCAGGTCTTCGGGTTCGACTCGTTCCAGGGGCTTCCGGAACCGTGGCTGGTCGGGATCCAGGCGGGCACGTTCGCGCGTGAGGACCTGCCGGAGGTGCCCGGCGCGGACCTGGTGGTCGGCTGGTTCGAGGACACGCTGCCCGATTTCCTCGACCAGCATCCCGGTCCGGTGGACTTCCTGCACGTCGACAGCGACCTCTACAGCTCGGCGAAGACGGTCCTCGATCTGGTCGGTCCCCGGCTGCGGCCCGGCAGCATCGTCGCGTTCGACGAGTACTTCAACTACCCGGGCTGGCAGGAGCACGAGCACCGGGCCTGGCAGGAGTACGTCGAACGTACGGGCACCGAGTTCACCTACGAGGCCTACACGTACGCGAACCGTCAGGTGGTCGTGCGGATCACCGGCTGAATCGCCGCGCGGCCCGTCGCGCCCCGTGCCGCGCCGTTCCCCGTGATGCGGCCGGGGCTCGATTCCACGGCCGTGCGGAGGGACGGGCCGCGGCCGGACGCGGGGCTCGCCGGGCCCGGGGAGCTCGGGTTGCAGGATTCGGGCGTTCAGCCGGGGTCGGGCGGGTCACCGCGCCGTTCCGGGTGCTGCGGCCGTGACATCGAGCGCGCGGACCTCGGCGAGGCTGTCGGCCAGGGTGCGGCTGCCGAGTACATTGAGGACGGCCTCTTCGGTGTCGGCACTGAGCCGGCTGAAGAACTCCGCCGTGTTCGCGGTCACCTCGCAGGACGCGGCGGTGTCGGGGCGGCACGCCCACAGCGGCTTGTCGCCGATCGAACACCGGTAGATCTCGGCGAGGGTGATCTCCTCGGCGGGTTTGGCGAGCCGGGCTCCGCCGGCGCGGCCCTTCGTCGATTCGACGAGGCCGCCGTGGACCAGGGGTACCAGGAGTTTGCGGACCAGGCTCGCGTTCGTCGCGAGGACCTCGGCGAGCTGGGCCGAACTCGACGTCGGCGGATCGGCGGGATCCTGCTCGGCGGTGACGGCGAGGTAGAGCAGCGCCTTGAGCGCGCTCGAGAATCTGATGTCCAGCACGTGCTCGTTCACCGCCCTCCGTGTCGCGGCTCCAGCGTACCGGTGCCGAGCTGCCGAGCCATTCCCGCGCGCCGAATGGTATGTAACACAGTTGCAGTTCCGGTGCGGATATGTATGTTTGACGGGAGCAATTTTTGTCCCGGGGCTCGGGTTGCGGCGCCGTCGCCGACGACGCGTCCGGCCCCGACAGTGCACCGTCGAAACGCAGTAGGAGCAGCATGTCCACACGCGCGGCACAGGTCCTCGCCCGCCCGTTCACCCTGGGATCGGCGGAGCTGCCGAATCGGATCGTCATGGCACCGATGACGCGGGCGTTCTCGCCGTACGGAGTCCCGAACGAGGATGTCGCGGCGTACTACAGCAGGCGGGCCGCGGCCGGCACCGGGTTGATCATCACCGAGGGCACGTACATCGATCACCCGTCGGCGGGCGACATCGGCAAGGCGCCGCGGTTCCACGGCGAGGACTCCCTCGCCGGTTGGCAGCGCGTCGTGGACGCCGTGCACGCCGAGGGCGGCACGATCATGCCGCAGCTGTGGCACGTGGGGATCCAGCGAGTCGCCGGGAAACCGCCGTATCCGGAGGCGCCGTCGGTCGGCCCGTCCGGGGTGGCGCTCGACGGTACCGAGCGTGCGGGGGAGACGCTGACCTCGTCGGACGTCGACCGCATCATCGAGGCGTTCGCCGAGGCGGCCGCGCAGGCCGAGCGGATCGGCTTCGACGGCGTCGAACTGCACGGCGCCCACGGCTACCTGATCGACCAGTTCCTGTGGGAGCGCACCAACCGGCGAACCGACGCCTACGGCGGTGACGCGGTTTCGCGGACGAAGTTCGCCGCCGACATCGCGGCGGCCGTGCGCGAGCGCGTGTCGCCCGAGTTCCCGGTGCTGTTCCGGTTCTCGCAGTGGAAGGCCGACAACTACGACGCGAAGCTCGCGACGACGCCGGACGAACTGCAGGCGCTGCTCGGCCCGATCTCCTCGGCCGGCGTGACCGCGTTCCACGCATCCGGCCGTCGTTACTGGGAGCCGGAGTTCCCCGAGTACGACTCGGCGCTCAACATCGGCGGCTGGGCCCGCAAGGTCACGGGCAAGCCGGTCATCACCGTCGGTTCCGTCGGTCTCGACGCCGTCTTCAGTCCGGAGACGTTCCAGGGTGCGGGCGCCGGCGTGCAGAGCATCGAGGGACTGATCGAACGTTTCGAACGCGACGAGTTCGACCTGGTGGCCGTCGGCCGGGCACTGCTCGCGGACCCGGAGTGGGCACGCAAGGTGCTCACGGGTCGCGAATCCGAACTCGTCCCGTTCACCAAGGACTCCGTCCAGACGCTCCACTGACGGCGGGTCGCGGCGCGCGGAGCCGATGCGGTCTCGCTCGGTACCTCACAGCGCGGCCGGCGAATCATCGCGTCGGCGGCTCAGCGCTGTGAGGTCGTGGCGGCCTCCGCGGCCGAGGTGGTGTAGAGGTCCCGCTGGAAGCGTTCCCGGATGGAGGCCACGGCGACGAACGTGACCGCGGCGGTGGCGATGATGTACAGCGCCACCGACCACGAACTGCCGGTCGCCGCGAGCAGTGCGGTCGTGATGAACGGCGCGAGCCCGCCCGCGAACACGGACGCGAACTGGTAGCCGAGTGAGGCGCCGGAATAGCGCACGTCCGCGGGGAACATCTCCGCATAGAGCGTCGCCTGTGGTCCGTACATGGTCGCGTGGATCGTGAAGGCGACCAGCAGGGCGAGGAACACCAGCGGTACCGATCCGGTGTCGACGAGCCAGAACATCGGGAAGGCGAACGCCGCCATCAACACGGTGCCGGTGAGGTACAGCTTCTTGCGGGTGCCCATGCGGTCGGTCAGCGCGCCGAAGAACGGCATGGTGACCACCTGCGTCAGACCCGCGATCATCACGCACCACAGGATCGTCGCCTGGGACATGCCGATGTGTGTGGTGGCGTAGTTGAGCATGCCGCTGATGAGGAAGTAGAAGGTGGCGTTCACGACGAAGAACGCGCCGGCCGCCTGCAGGATCTGCCGCCAGTGCGAGCGGACTGCGTCCACCAGGGGCGCTTTCCGCAACCCGGCTTCGTGTTTGGCGGTGGCGGTCTGTTGCTGCAGTTCGCGGAACACGGGCGTGTCCTCGATCTTCAGCTGGACATAGCAGCCGATCAGCACCAGCAGGAGGCCGGAGAGGAACGGGATGCGCCATCCCCAGCTGGTGAACTGCTCCTCGGTCAGCGCGGTGGTCAGCAACACGAAGAACAGGTTGCCCGCGACGGCGCCGAGAACCGCGCCGGTCTGCACCAGGCTCCCGTAGAACCCGCGGCGTGCGACCGGTGCGTGCTCGGTGAGCAGCAGCGCGGCCCCGCCCCACTGCGCGCCGACGCCCAACCCCTGAATCAGGCGCGCGACGACGAGGAGGATCGGAGCCCAGACGCCGATCGTGGCGTAGTCGGGCAGCACGCCGATGGCGAAGGTCGCCACGCCCATCAGCAGCATCGCGGCGACGAGCGGCGGTTTCCTGCCGAATCGGTCTCCGACGTGGCCCGCGATGATGCCGCCGAGGGGACGTGCGACGAACCCGACGGCGAAGGTGGCGAACGAGGCCAGCGTGCCGGCCACCGGACTGGCAGCGGGAAAGAACAACGGCCCGAGCACCAGTGCCGCCGCCGTGGCGTAGATCAGGAAGTCGAACCATTCGAGGGCGGTGGCGAATACCGCCGCTGCGGCGAGTCGCCCCATCTTGGTGGTGTGATCCGACGGGTTCATGCGCGTCCACCTCCGGGTCGCGTCATTGCGTCCGTGGTGCCGGGACGGGAGAGTTTTGTGGGAACGACAAGAACGATCGTTCGTGCACGTTAGCGAAGCGGTGTGTCCGCGGCAAGAGGTACCGGAGTGACGTACCGGAGTGGGGCGGCGGAGTGGGGCGGCGGACCTGATCAGCGGGGTAGCGGCCCCTCGAGTAGTGCGAGGGCGTAGCGGGCGTACTGCTCTGCCAGTTGGCCGCGACTCAGCGCGCCGTCGCGGCGGTACCACGACGCGATCGCCGCGACGGCGCTGAGGATCGCGCGCGCGGCGTCGCGTGCGTACGGCGTCCGGAACGCACCGTCGGCGGCACCCTGGTCGATGATCCGTTCGAACGTCGCCTGGGTGGCATCGCGATGCGACACGAGCGCGGTCCTGTCGTCGGGCTCGAGGTAGCGCACCTCGTTCGTGGCCACGAGCGTCGCGACCTGGTGATCGACGACGAAGCCCACGTGGGCGCGGACCGCCTCGCGCAGCTGCGACGGCGCGTCGTCCCCCGCCTCCTCGACCGCACGCAGCACGCGGTGCTGCAACTCGTCGTTGGCGTGCCGGAGCACCGCGGCCAGGAGTTTCGACTTCGAGGGGAAGTAGTTGTACAGGTTCGACAGGCTCGTTCCCGCCCCCTTTGCGACATCGCGCATGGAGGCTCCGTTGAAGCCCCTGGTGCCGAATGCCTCCAGTGCGGCGTTGAGGATCACGGCCTCGTTGCGGCGACCCGTGTCACGGACGAGAGCTTCGGGCGAACGAGCATTCATACACGTACCGTAGCCGACTGAAACGGGGCACGAGTGGCGCGTTGACAGCAGGCATCGGAGGCTGGTTGTCTCGACAACAAGAACAGTTGTTCATGTCGGCGAAAAGGTGGTCGATGGACGACACCGATAGCGGCCCCTACTTCGAGGACTTCGACGTGGGACGGGTGTTCACCGGCGCCGCGCGTACCTTCTCCGCGGACGTCGTCGCGGCGTTCGCGGAGATCAGCGGTGACCGGGCCGCACTGCACACCGAGTACGGCCGCACGCGAGACGGGCGACCGTTGGTCCACGGGCCGCTCGTCCTGGCCTCGTTCTTCGGCTGGCATCACGATCTCGGGCTGTCGACGCACGTGGAGGCGGCGTTCGGCACCGAATGGGACTTCGTGGCTCCGATCCACGTCGGCGACACGGTCACCTACGAGATGACTGTGACCCGGGCGCGTCGCACATCGGGACTGCGGTCCGGGGTGATCGGGCGGCACGTGACGGTGCGGAACCAGCACGATCAGGTGGTGCAGGAGGGGCGAACCTCCGCGCTCGTCACCGCACGGCATGCCGTCGACGACGGCGAGACCCGGCTCGGTCGATCGTTTCCGACGACGGCGTGGGCGCACGCGCTCGCGGAGCGACTGGAGGCCGCAGCGGCGTTCACGACGGCGACCGGCGAATGGGACGGCACGATCGGGCTCCGCTTCGGCGACGACACCGTGCTCTTCCGGGTGTACCGGGGCCGCGTGCTGGAGTGCGGAACGCGCACGCCGCACGCACCGACGTTCGTCCTCGGGGCGACCGATCTGACCTGGACGCGGCTGATCACCGGACCCGTCAACGATTTCACCGGACGGACGATGCGCGGCGAGTTCTCGGTGTGCGGCAGCGGGTACGAGTATCTGCGGCTGACCTCGGCGCTGGTGGCACTGGTGGACGAGGCTCGGGAGCTGGCACGGATCGGCAGTGCGGCGCCCGCGAACCCGGTGCGGGCCCGAGCGGTGGGTGAGGTGTGATGAAGGCCGAGTATCTCGACATCGGCGGTACGCGGTCTTTCGTGCTCGAGGAAGGGCAGGGGCGAGGGGTCCTCTGTCTGCACACTGCCGGGCAGAACGGCGTGCAGTGGCGGGACACGCAGTCCGCGCTCGCCGCCCGCGGCTATCGGGTGATCGTCGCGGATCTGCCCGGTCACGGGCGGTCGGAACCCGCGGCCGGCGGTCCGGTCCGTGATCTCGCCGAATACGCGACGTGGTGTGAGGAGCTCATCGACCTGCTCGACCTGGACCGGCCCTTCGTCGTCGGCTGTTCGATCGGTGGTGGAATCGCGCTGCAGTTGGCGGCACGGCGGGGCGGGCGTCTCGGCGGCGCCGTTGTCATGGCGGCGCACGGCGGGTCGGACGTGCCTGGAATGAGCGTGCGGGGTCTGGGCAGGGAACTGGTCGACGCCGCGGCGCCGAGCCGTTCCGACCGGACCTACTTCGGTACCCGTGCGGTCGTCGGACGGAGCGTGCCCGCCGCACGGGCCGAGCTCATCGCGCGCATGCACCGCCGGGAGGATCCCCAGGTGTCGACCAGTGACCTGATCGGCTGGGCGACGCACGACGTACGCGCGGCGCTGCCCACGATCGCCTGCCCGGTGCACCTGGTGGTTGGCGATGACGACCTGTGGGTCGATGTGCGCGACGTCCGCAGCACGGCCGCGGCGATCTCCGACGCACAGTGCAGTGTGCTCGAGGGCGTCGGTCATTACCCGATGGAGGAACTTGAGGACTTCGCGGTCCTGCTGCAGGAATGGCTCGACGACCTGGCCCTGCGATCCATCGGGAGGCAGCGTGAACACACCTGAGTCCGCGACGTTGACGGAGCTGCTCGCGGCCGGCGATCCGGCGTCCGTCGCGATCATCGACGGCGGGCCGGAACCGCGTCGCGTGACCCGTGAACAGTTGTGGCGCCGTGTCCTCGTGGTCCGGGACGAGCTCGAGGCCCGCGGAGTGGACGAAGGTGACTGTGTCGGCGTGTGGTTGCCGAACTGGTCCGACGCCCTGGTCTGGCAGTTCGCCGCCGCGGGACTGGGCGCGCACGTCATCGGGATCAACACCCGCTACGGCATTGCCGAGGTGGCCCACGTCCTCGACCACGCGCGGCCGAAGGTGCTGGCGGTGGCTCACGACTTCCTGGGACTCGACCTCGTCGGCACGCTCTGCGGCGCCGCGGAGCGGAGCGGTGTCCCGGTCCCGTCCGTGGCGGTGATCGCCGGGCCCGGCGGAGATGCGGTGTCGGGCACTGATCTCGCTGAGTACGACATCGGTGCAGGTGCGTGGACCCCGATGGGAGAGGCCGGGCCTGTGGAGCCGTCCGGCACCCTGCGGCACCTGCCGGACGCCCTGGCCGTCGCGTTCACGACGTCCGGTTCGACGGGCATGCCGAAACTCGCGGCGCACCGCGGCGGCGCGGTCGCCGAACACGCGCGGAACGTCGCCGCGGCGGGCGGATGGGACGCCGCCTCGGTGAGTCTCGTGGTCCTGCCGCTGTCCGGTGTGTTCGGGTACGTCCCCGCGATCACGGCCATCGGCTCCGGCGGTGCGGCGCTGCTCGAGCCACGGTTCGACCCGGACCTCGTGCTGCGGCACATGGCCGAATTCGACGTCACCCACCTCGCCTGCGCGGACGACGTCGTGGGCAGGCTCGCGGCCGCCTGGTGGGCACACCCGATCGAGCTGCCCCGGTGGCGCCGGATGCTGATGGCCGACTTCTACGGCGACTCGCACCGGCTGTCGGCGTGGGCCGAGGACGAGACGCATACGTCGGCGATGGGTGTTTACGGATCCAGCGAGGTGTTCGCCCTGGCCGCGTTCTGGGACCGCCGCGACACGGTGCCGGCGCGCTGGCGGGGTGGTGGCAGGCCGGTGTCCGAGCGGTTCACGGTCCGTGCGGTCGATCCGGTGACCGGCGAACCGCCTTCCGAGGGTGAGCCGGGTGAGCTGCAGTTCCGTGGCTATCCCGTCGTCGACGCCTACCTCGGTGACGACGACGGCGTGATCCGCGCCCGCTCGTTCACCGACGACGGCTGGTTCCGCAGCGGAGACCTGGGTGTCGTGCACGCCGACGGGAGTTTCGATTACCTGTGCCGCATGGGCGATTCGCTCCGCCTGAAGGGTTTTCTCGTCGAGCCCGCGGAGATCGAAGCGCGACTCGCCGAGCACGCGAGTGTCGCCCGCGCCAAGGTCGTCGGCGTGCCGCTCGCCGGCGAGACGCACACGGTCGCGTTCGTCGAACCGGATCCCGACGGCGGTGCCGTCGCCGACCCGGACGCGTTGCGGGCGTGGTGCGAGGAGACGCTCGCTGCGTTCAAGGTGCCCCACGACGTGCGGGTGATCGACGACATGCCGATGACGGCGGGGACGAACGGGTCCAAGATTCGCACGGCTGCGCTGCGGGAGCTGGCCGAGCGGATCGTGGCCGGTGACGGCCGGTGAACGCAGCCGGCCGTCACCCGCCTGCGGCGATCAGGACCGCTCCGCCTTCTCCTGCTCGTAACGCTCGGTCATCGTCGCCACGGCCTGGAGCTGTGCGGCGGCGTAGTCCTCGCGGGTGCTGCGGGCGCGCTGCTTCGCGGCGAGCGTCTGGTCCGCGTGCGAGACGGACCCGCCCTGGAAGTGCGGCATCACGTGCTGGGCGATGAGTTCGTAGGAGCGTTTCGTCGCGGCCGGGTTGGCCCATTCGTGGGCGAGCAGCAGCATGCAGCCGAACCCGCCCGACTGGTCCCACAGCCGCTGCACCTGGGCGCGGGCGTCGTCGACGGTGCCGATCGCGCCGACACCGGCCTCGTTGATGAAGTCGATCATCTCCCGTAGGCGGTTCCCTTCGACGGCCATCTGCGGGAACGCGGCCGTCTTCTGGAAGTAGTCGAACCACGTCTCGATGCCGTACTCGACGTCGCGGTAGGCCTGCTCGCGGGTCTCTGCCACGTGCATCAGCCCCACGAGACGCCAGTCCCGCCGGGAGACCGGCTGCCCGTAGTGGGCCGCCCGCTCCTCGACGACGCCCCAGTGGTGGGCGAGCGCGTCGAATCCGTCCTGCGTCATCGTGGCGCCGATCGACAGCAGCCCGGCTCCGTACCTGCCGGCAAGCCGGGGGCCCGTCGGGGAGGCGACCGCCGCGACGGCGATGTCGAAGCACGGCTCGGTGTAGGGCCGCAGGTGCAGCCGCGCGTCGACCAGGTTGTGCGTCCTGGTCTGCTCGGTGACGGCCTCGCCGCGGAGCAGTCGCATGATGATGTCGAGGTCGACCTCCATGAGCTCACGCGTGTCCGTCGGCGTGAGCCCCAACATCATCGAGTCGCTCGGCAGCGACCCGGGACCACAGCCGAGCATCGTCCGGCCGCGCGTCAGGTGGTCGAGCAGCACCATGCGCTCGGCAACCCACAGCGGATTGTGGTACGCGATCGAGGTCACGCCGGTGCCCAGCTTGATCCGCCGCGTTCGTTCGGCGGCCGCGGCCATGAAGATCTCCGGTGACGCGATCAACTCGGTGCCCGCCGAGTGGTGTTCACCGATCCACGCCTCGTCGTACCCGCAGGCGTCCAGATGTTCGACGAGTTCGAGGTCGCGCTGCAGTGCCAGCGTCGGGTTCTCGCCTGCGGGATGGAACGGGGCGAGAAAAGTGCCGAAGCGCAATCGGTCCATGGGGCTCTCCTTGAGCTCGTGGTGCTCACGGCGGTCCCTCCGAACGTAAGCCGGATCACATCCGGTGGTTGTCCAGATATTCGACACCTCGGCCGCCCCGACTTCCCGCCCGTACGGGTGATGTACGAGGGGGTCACGGTTGTCCATTCAGGTTTACAACCCTTAGTCTCATGTAAAGCCACGTCGAGGAGGTCTGTGATGAGCGCGAAGGCAACGGTGCCCGCCGGCTCGACGGAGCGGTGGACCGACCGCAAGCGGTACCTGTGGTTGATCGGTCTGGTCGTGCCGTCTCTGGTGTTCCTGGCGATCGGCCTGCATGCGGCGACCGGCTGGGGCGTGTGGCTGTGGCTGGGGCCCGTCGTGATCCTGATCGTCGTCCCGGTGCTCGATCTCGTGGCCGGGCTGGACCGGAGCAACCCGCCGGACGAGGTGATCGAACAGCTCGAGAACGACCGGTACTACCGGTGGATCACGTACGCGTTCCTGCCGATCCAGTACGCGGGATTCGTCGTCGCGCTGTGGATGATCATGCGTGGCGGGCTGTCCACCGTGGACAGTGTGGGGCTGGCGATCACGGTCGGCTGTGTCGGCGGCATCGGTATCAACACCGCGCACGAACTGGGCCACAAGAAGGAGAGCCACGAGCGGTGGCTGTCGAAGATCGCGCTCGCCCAGAGCTTCTACGGGCACTTCTACATCGAGCACAACCGCGGGCACCACGTGCGGGTGGCGACGCCCGAGGACCCTGCGAGCAGCCGGGTGGGGGAGAGCTTCTACCGGTTCTGGCCCCGCACCGTCGCCGGCTCGCTGCGTTCGGCCTGGCGACTCGAGCGCAAGCGCTACGCCAGGCGCGACCGGCATCCGTACCGGATCGGCAACGATGTGCTCAATGCCTGGCTCATGTCGGCCGTGCTGTGGGCGCTGCTGATCGCCTGGCTGGGCATCGGTGTGCTGCCGTACCTGCTGATCCAGGCAGTGGTCGGGTTCTCGCTGCTGGAAGTCGTGAACTACATGGAGCACTACGGCATGCTGCGGCAGCAGCGGGGCACACCCGGCCGGCGCCGGTACGAGCGCGTCGACCCCAGCCACAGCTGGAACTCCAACAACATCGCGACGAACGTGCTGCTCTACCACCTGCAGCGGCACAGCGACCACCACGCCAACCCGACCCGCCGCTATCAGACCCTGCGGGACTTCGCCGAGTCGCCGGTGCTGCCCACCGGGTACGCGGGAATGATCGTGCTCGCCCTGGTGCCGCCGCTGTGGCGGCGTGTGATGGACCCTCGGGTCCTCGAGCATTTCGACGGCGACATCTCCCGCGCCAACATCCAGCCGAGCAAGCGGGCGAAGGTCCTCGCCCGGTACGGGCACGCCACCACGCCGGAGGCGCCCGAGGAGATCACTACGCCGGAGGCGCTGAAGGAGGCCACGGCGCCGGAGGCGCCCGAGGCCACGGCGCCCGAGGCCACGGCGCCCGAGGCCACCGTGCCCAAGGCCACCGTGCCCGAGGGGGCCACGACGCCGGGGACCGCGAACGAGGCAGGGGGCGCCGACTTCCGTGGCGACGCGACCGGTGGGGGAATGTGTCCCGGCTGCGGGTACGTCTACGACGAGCGGACGGGGGACCCGCGGGAGGGCTTTCCGGCGGGGACGCCGTGGTCGGCGATCCCTGACTCGTGGTGCTGCCCGGACTGTGGGGTCCGGGAGAAGGTCGACTTCGTCGTCGCGGGGACGGCGCGGGCGTGACGCGGTTCGCGGCGGACCTGACCGGGGAGCGTCCGCCTAGAATGGTGATCATGGGTGACACTCTCGCGGCCGCGACGGCGGTCGGCGGTCAGTATCGGCAACCGATCGTCGTCGCGGCCATCGAGATCACGGCGCGTGAGGGCTGGGCGGCCGTCACGATGGCCAGGTTGGCCGAGAGTGTCGGTGTCAGCCGTCAGACGGTGTACAACGAGGTCGGGTCGAAGACGGCGCTGGCCGAGGTCATGGTCGGCCACGAGCTCGACCGGTTCCTCGCCCTGGTCCGCGGTGCGTTCGACCGCCACCCGCGCGACCTCCCGGGCGCGGTCTACGACGCAGTCAGGGGCGTGCTTGCTCTCGCCGCCGACAACGTGCTGCTGCGTGCCGTCGCGTCGGCCACCCACGGCGCCGACACCGAGCTGTTGCCGCTGCTGACGACGCGGGCCGACGCGCTGATCACCGATGCGACGACCCTCCTGTCCGAGCGCGTGCGGTCGTATCCGTCGGGCGTGTCCGATGAGCAGGTCGACGTGGTCGTCGACGTGGTCGTGCGCGCCGTCCTGAGTCATGTCATGCAACCGTCGGACACGCCGGAGCGCACTGCCGACGGCCTGGCGTGGCTGGTCCGGAGGGTCCTCGACGACGGTGCCTCGGGGCCCCCGCTGCGGTACGGCGGGCGCTGACCCGCGCGCTACCTGACCCAGCGGTAGCGGTGTTCGGGGCGGCCCGCCGAGCCGTAACGCATGCGCAGTTCGGCCCGGCCGTCGGCGCACAGGTATTCGAGATACCGGCGCGCGGTGACACGGGCGATCCCGGCGCGTTCGGCGACCTCGACGGCCGACAGGTCCGATCCCGCCGCGCGCAGTGTCTCGGCCACCAACCTGGCAGTCTCGGCGGTGAGGCCCTTCGGTAGCTCTTGTCGGGTGGTGGGCCGTTGGACCCCGAACACGCTGTCCACGTCACGCTGCGTGACCTGATCGACGCCGCTGAGCTTGTCCCTCGTGGCGGCGAAACGTTCCAGCTGTTCGCGCAGCGCGTCGAGGTCGAACGGCTTGATCAGGTAGTAGACGGCGCCGCCGTGCATGGCCCTGCGGACACTGTCGACGTCGCGCAGCGCGCTGATGACGAGCACGTCCGCGGGCGCAGTGCCGCCGGCCCCGCTCGTGGTCCGCAGCTGCCTGAGAACGTCGATGCCCGACATGTCGGGCAGGTAGAGGTCGAGCAGCACCAGATCCGGCCGGTGCGCCTCCACCGCCTCCAGCGCCGCCGCGCCGGTGTGCACGACCGCCGTGACGGCGAACCCGCGCATCGACGCGACACAGTCCGCGTGGTTGCGGGCCACGCGCGCGTCGTCGTCGACAACGAGCACCGACAGCACCAGGGCACCTCTCGTGGATCTCGGCGGGTCCGGGGCGCGGCGTCCGGCCGGGGCCGGACGCGCTATCGCGCATCTTCCCGTACGGGCAGGAACGCGCTGAACACGGTCTCCTCGGCGGAGTCGACGTCGACCCAGCCGCCCCACCGGGTGCATGCCTGGCGCACGAGTGCCAGGCCGAGTCCCCGAGGGGCGTATCCACCCGGTGTGCGGTCCTTGGTGCTCACGCCCGCGGTGAACACGTCGTCCCCGAGCGCGGGGTCGATGCCGGGCCCGGAGTCGGTGACCCGTACTTCCAGCAGGCGGTGGTCGTCGTCGTGCAGGCGGACGAGCAGTTCGACCCAGCCGGCGCTGCCGACGGCGTCGAGCGCGTTGTCGACGAGGTTGCCGACGACGAGCAGCGCGTCGTCTCGCAGGCGCTGCGGCAGGTCTGCGGGCACGTCACTGAGCGCAGCGAGCTCGAAGTCGACGCCCTGCTCGGCGGCCTGTGCGGATTTCGCCAGCACGAGCGCGGCGAGCGCGGTGTCGGCGACGTGCTCCGACACCCGGGTCGAGGCCTCGGTCGTCGTGGCCGAGAGCTCGGCCAGATACTGCCTGGCCTCCGGGACGGCACCCAGGTCGAGCATTCCGCTCACCGTGTGGATCCGGTTGGCGAACTCGTGGGTCTGCGCCCGAAGTCCGCCGACCATGGTGCGCACACCGTCGAGTTCACCGCCGAGCCGGACAAGTTCGGTGTGGTCGCGCAGGGTGACGAGCCTGCCCGTGCCCTGATCGCCGATGCGCACGGCCCGGTGCTCGCACACCAGGAGGCGGTCGCCGACGGGCAGGAACAGCTCGCCGGTCGTGTCCTCCGTGCCCGCCAGCATCGCACGCAGCCGTGGGTGCAGGCCCAGGTCGGCCGGGCTGCGGCCGACACAGTCGTCGGGCAGATCGAGCATCGTGCGTGCCGAGTCGTTGGCGAGCAGCACCGCTCCGTCGGAGTCGGCCGCGAGTACGCCCTCGGAGATGGCGTAGAGGAGGGCTTCCCTGCTTTCGAGGAGCTCGGTGATCTCCCGCGGTTCGAGCCCGTGCGTCTTCGCCCGGATCCGGCGCGAGATGAGCCACGCACCGCCCGCGCCGACGACGAGCGCGAGCAGCAGCCCCGCGCCGATCGTGGGCAGTGTGCTGGTGGCCGCGAGCGACACCCGCGAGGACAGCACGCCGACCGACACGTAGCCGACGACGTCTCCCGCCCGGGATTCCACGGGCACCCGGGTGCGCAGGGTCAGCCCGGCGGGACCCCATTCGGTCCCCGTCCAGGTGTTGCCTGCGAGCACGTGTGCGGGGTCGGTGTGCGGCCGCCCGCCGATCTGGGCCGGGTCCGGATGGGAGTGGCGGATGCCGTCTGCGTCGACGATCACGACGTAGCGCACCTCCGCGGCGCGACGGATGCGCTCGGCGAGCGGCGCGATGTCGCCGCGATGCCGGGGGTCGGCGAGGTAGTCCCGCACGCTCGGCAGCTCGGCGACGGACTGGGCGAGCGTCAATGCACGTTCGGTGTACTCGTCGCGCACCTCGCGATACTGATTGACCGTCCACAGTGTACCGGCAGCGAGCAGGGCTCCGAGCAGCAGAATCGTGATCGAGAGGAACAGGTACCCCGTCAGCGACAGCCTGGGACGGCCGCACCGGATGCGGCGGGCCGTCACGACGCCGGCTCCGCGACGGCCGCCGGTGATGCGGGTGAGACCAATACGACCATTACCGATCCAATGCACACAACGCTCGTGGGCGCGGCCACGCCCGGTTCATGATGTCGCAAATCGCCGTACATCCGGGTGAAACACCCTCCCCGGAGCGTGCCGGCGGGCGAACTCGGTGACCAACGGAGGCAGGAGAAGCGCCCATGCTCAGTATCGTCGGCTTCGGGGTGATCGCAGCGATATCGACGCTGCTGATCCTCGGCCGGATCGCTCCCGTCGTAGGACTGACCGTCATTCCGACGGTCGGGGCCTTCCTGGCGGGGTTCAACGCCGAGGAGATCGGCGAGTTCTTCGAATCGGGGCTCGCCTCGGTGTTGAACGTGGCCGTGATGCTGGTGTTCGCCATCCTGTTCTTCGGCATCATGAACGACGTCCGCCTGTTCAACCCGATGATCAACCTGATGGTGCGGATCAGCCGGGGGAATGTCGTCGGCGTCGCCATGGTCACGGTGATCATCGGGGTGGTCTGCCACCTCGACGGTTCCGGTGCCACGTCGTACCTGATCGCGATTCCCGCGCTGCTCCCGCTGTACAAGCGGCTCGGGATGAGCCCGTACCTGCTGATGCTGCTGCTCAGCACCAGCATGGCGATCCTGAACATGCTGCCGTGGGGCGGTCCGGTGGGCCGCGCCGCCGCGTCCACCGGCCACGACCCGATCGAGCTGTGGCAGGGTCTGATCCCGCTGCAGATCGTGGGCATCGTCATGTTGCTCGGCATGGCCGCGCTGCTCGGACTGCGGGAGAACCGGCGGATCGCCGCGCGGGCCGTCGCGATGACGGAGCCGGAACCGGTCCTGGCGGGCGCCCGATCGACCGGCACCGGTGGCAGCTCCGCGGGTTCCGGCGACTCCGCCGTTCCGGACAAGCCGACGAGCGGCTCCGGTGACTCGTCGACCGGCGCGGACGACTCCGTGGCCGGCGACGGGCACTCCGAGGCGGTGGCGGGCAAGCCGTACCGGCCCTGGTTCAACGGACCGCTCGTCGTGACGCTGCTGGGTGTCCTGGTGGCGGACGTGCTGCCCGCGGGTCTGGTCTTCATGTTGGGCCTGAGCGCCGCGCTCGTGGTGAACTACCCGAGGGTGTCCGACCAGATGGAGCGCATCCGCGCCCACGGCGGTGGTGCCCTCGGTACCGGAGCGATCATCCTCGCCGCCGGCTGTTTCCTCGGCGTGCTGGAGGAGTCGGGCATGCTGCGGTCGCTGGCGACCGACCTGATCAACCTGCTGCCGGACTCGGTCGTGCCGCTGTTGCACCTGATCGTCGGTGTACTCGGGATGCCGCTCGAACTGGCGCTGAGCACGGACGCGCATTACTTCGCGCTGTTGCCGCTCGTGCACGACGCGGCGGCCCAACTGGGTGTCGGTTCGCTCACGGTGGTGTACGCCGTACTCATCGGCAACGTGATCGGGACGTACATCAGCCCGTTCAACGCCTCGGTGTGGCTCGGCATCGGACTCGCCGGCGTCGACATGGGCAAGCACATCCGCTACTCGTTCCTGCCGATGTGGGCCTTCAGCATCGCGATGCTCGCGGTCGCCGTTCCGCTCGGGATCGTCGCGTTGTAGGTCGTCAGGCCAGGGCTTCGACGGCATCACGGACCGCCGCACCGATGGCGAGGTCGACGTCGTGCTGGATCCTGGCGGTGCGTTCGGAGGTCGTGAGCGCGGCGACCGCGACCCGGGACGTGCCGTACTCGACGACGCCGATCTCGTGGCGCAACGTCAGGAACGAGCCGGTCTTGCCCGCGATCCGGATGTCGTCGGCCTGGAGGTCGGCGCCGATGCGAGGGCTGGTGAGCTGCCGGGACATGGCCTCGCGCACGGTCGCGGTGGCGGCCGGCTCGGCGATGTCGCCGGTCCAGATGCGGCACAGGAGGTCGACGAGTGCGGCGGCGGATCCCACGGTCGCGCGGTGCACGTCGAGCGAGTCGATCACGTGACCGCCCCTCGGGCGGGCGCCTTCCACGGCGAGGCGGCGCCCGAGCGTGAAATCGGGTCCGGCGACCCGGGTCGCGGCCTCGTACATCAACTGCATCGGGTGGCGGACGTGGATCGCGTCCACGCCCCACTGGCGCAGCCGGGAGGTGACCTCGGGTGGTGGAACGAGCTCGAACAGCGCGTCCGCGGCGGCGTTGTCGCTGACGGTGATCATCTGGAGCAGCAGGTCGTCGATCGCGCACGTCGCGGGATGCCGGAACGCCGACAGTCCCGTGGGGCCGTGGCTGCGTTCCGCGGGCTCGAGGGTCACCATCGTGCCGCCGGCCAGCTCGCCCTGCGCGATCCGGTCGGCGACCACGAGGGCCAGCGGCACCTTGGCCACGGAGGCGAGCGGCCAGGGCCGGCCGGGGTCGACGCAGAGCTGGCGGCCGGTGTCGATGTTGCGGGCGACGAATCCTCCGTGGACACGGAGGTCGCGCCAGCGGTTGCAGATGTGGTCGGCCAGTTGGAGGAGCTCGGCCGAATCGCCCGACATCGGCGGTGTGGTCACGTCCGCTCCTTCGATCGCAGTGGCGCGCGGCCGGGTGCCACAGCGCCGGGTGAGCCGGAGTCGGGCGCCCCGGAATTGGGTGAGCCGGAATTGGGTGAGCCGGAGTCAGGTGAGTCGGAGTCGGGTGAGTCGGAAGGACTCGGCACCGGGGTGTCCGGTTCGGCGGAGACGGCGGCGCCGAGCAGGTCCAGAGCGTGCGTCCGCAGTGGACCACGGGCGAGCGCGGCCGGCAGGGGATCGCGTTCGGCGAGCCGGTATCCCCGCAGCATCGGGGGATCGGCCAACGGTGCCCACGACAGACCGTGCCGACGAGCCTCGGCCGCGGTGCAGAACAGGTGCGCCCGGCCGGCCAGCGCCTCGGCGAACGCGATGTGGGGTGGCTTCGCCCGCAGCAGCGCGGGCGACAGGCCGGCGGCGTCGGCCGCGGCGTGGAGCCGTTCGCCCTGCGGGGGCTCCAGATCGTGCGGCAGTACGAGGACGGGACGTGCGGCGGCCCCGCGCCGAGGCCGCAGCCCGCTCAACCGGACGGGACGGTCGCTCCCGCCGGGTGCGGACGCGGCACCGAGCCGCACCGTCCACCGTGCCGACGCGGGCTCGCAGCGGACGATCGTCCAGGAGCTGTCGGCGGGTGGCTCACCTCCGTTGTCGCATGTGAGGTCGACGGCCAGCTGCGCGTCGTCGAGCAGCCGCAGCAGCCGGGCGAGCGCGGCGGGATCCGACTCGGAGGGAGCAGCCAGCGTGACGATCGCCGGGTCGGCGTCGCGGATGGTGCGCACGAGATGATCGGCCTGCTCGACGAGATGGCGGGCACGTGGCAGCAGCGCCACGCCGTCCGGTGTCAACGCGATCTGCCTGCGTGATCGGTCGACGAGTTCGACGCCCAGTTCGCGCTCCAACGTGCGAAGGCGACGGCTCAGCAGCGGCTGGTCCAGACCGAGTCGCAGCGCTGCCTCCGACACGCTGAGTTCCTCGGCGACGGCGACGAAACCGCGCAGATGCAGCACCAGATCCACAGTGCACAGTATCGCGTACGGGCGGAGTCGTGTCGTATGTCGCGCCGACATGGGCTCATGCGTGTGCGTCCTTGGACGGGCGGGCCGTCTCGGTGCCATCGTTCGCTCCGAACGAACAGGGAGGAGATGCGGGTGGACAGCAGGGAAGGGCTGAGCAGGCGCGCCGTGCTCGCGGGAGCGGCGGCCGGAGCGGTGACGGTCGGCCTGCCGGCCGCGGCGGCGGCCGGCAGCGCGCCGCAGCGGAGTGCGGGTGGCGAGGGACGCGTGGACGAGGAGTTCACCGAGCTGGAACGCACGTACCGGCGGCGCCTCGGCGTCGTCGCGATCAATGTGCGCACGGGTGCGACGCTGGAACATCGGCCCGACGAGAGGTTTCCGATCTGCTCGGTGTTCAAGGTGCTGCTGGCCGCGCGGATCCTGCGCGACTTCCCGTCGAGCGTGCGGGACCGAAGGCTCACCTGGACCGCCGACGACCTGGTGATCAACTCGCCGGTCACCGAGGTCACCATCCGAAATGGTCTGACGGTCTCGCAGCTCGTCGAGGCGGCGGTGACGGTCAGCGACAACACGGCCACGAACCTCCTCATGCGCGAGTTCGGCGGCCCCGCCGGCGTCACCGGGTTCGCGCGGTCGGTCGGCGACCCGGTCACCCGGATCGACCGGTGGGAACCGGAGATGAGCACCGGTGCGCCCGGCGACGAGCGGGACACCACCTCGCCGCGGGCGATCGCGCGGACGTTCGGAACACTCGTGCTGGGCAGCGCGCTGCCCAGGGCGGACCGGCGGCTGCTGACCACGTGGATGCTGGCGAACCGGACCGCCGGTCCGGTGTTCGGTTCCGGCGTGCCGGCGGGCTGGAAACTGGCGGACAAGACCGGATCGGGCTGGTACGGCGTGCGCAACGACGTCGGCATCACGTGGACACCCGACGGCGTCCCGCTGGTCGTCGCGGCGTTCACCCGGGGCACGCACTACGAGGACGACACCCTCAGCGAACCGATCGCCGCCGTCGCCGAGTCCGCGTGCCGGCGCCTCACCGGTGGGGACGTCTAGCGACCGTGGCGTGCCGCGGGGCGGGTCTCCGGAACGGTCCCGCAGAACCGCCCCGCGGCGGGCGGACGTCTCAAACGTCGAGCAGATCCTCCAGCCGGATGGGGATTCGTCGCACGCGGACCCCGGTGGCGTTGTGGACGGCGTTGGCCACGGCCGCCGCCATCCCGACGAGGCCGATCTCGCCGAGCCCACGGGCGCCGAGATCGCTGAGCAAGGTGTCGGGATGCTCGACGAACCGCACGTCCACGTCGGGGATGTCGGCGTTGACGGGAAGGAGGTAGTCGGCGAGGTCGCGAGTGGCGACCCTGCCGTCGGCGTCGAACTCGATGCCCTCGTGGAGCGCTGCGGACACACCCCAGATCATCCCGCCCATGAGCTGGCTCCGCGCCGCCTGCGGGTTGATGATCCGGCCCGCGTCGAACACGCCCAGCAGCCGCGACACGCGGATCTCCCTGGTCAACCGGTGCACTCGCACCTCGCAGAACTGGGCTCCCCACGAGCCGAACGAGTGTTTCGTCGTCTCCTCCCCGGGGGCGGTGGTGCCGGTGGTGCCCAGTGTGTCGCGACCGGTCGACCGCAGCACCTCGCCGAACGTCATCGGTGCGCGGTCCGCGCCGTCGAGGGCGTACACCCTGCCGTGGGCGTAGCCGACCTCGCGATCACGGAACGGGCCGTCGGGTGACGCGGCGAGCGTGAGCAGCTGCTCGATCACCGTGCTCGCGGCCACCATCGTCGCCGAACCCGCGCTCGCGGTCGCCGTGGAACCGCCGGACAGGCCGCCCGGCGGAAGTCGTGAGTCGCCGAGCAGCGGGGTGACGCGGTCCCGATCGACGTCGAGCGACTCGGCAGCCACGATCCCCAGCACGCCCAGCAGGCCGGTACCGGGGTCGGCCCCGGAGGCCGCGACCGTGGCGGTGTCGTCGGCATGCAGTGTCACACCGACCGTTGCCGGGAATCGCAGACCCGGGAACATCGCCGTCGCGGTTCCCATACCGACCAGCCAGTCGCCGTCGACCCGGCCGCCGGGTGATCGCTGGGCCCAGCCGAACCGGGCCGCCCCGATCTCGAAGCACTCGTCGAGGTGTTTGCCGGACCACTGCAGGTCCTTGCCGGGAGGGGCGGCCGAATTGTTGCGCGTGCGCAGCGCGATCGGATCCATCCCGAGCGACGCTGCCAATTCGTCGATCGCGCTCTCGAGGGCGAACGATCCCGGACCTTCACCCGGCGCGCGCATGAAGGTCGCGGGCGGGATGTTGAGCGGCACCGCCTTCTGACTGATCTCGAGGTTCTCGGTGCGGTACCACTCACGCGACGTGCCGTGCGAGGTCGGTTCGACGAAGCCGAGGTCCGGCGTGGTCGACGACCACGAGTCGTGCCGCACGGCGACCAGCGCGCCGTTCCCGCGTGCGCCGAGGGTGATGCGCTGCACGGTCGCGGGCCGGTTGGCGGTGGCGGTGAAGACCTGCTCGCGGGTGAGCGCCGCTCTGACCGGCCTGCCGAGCTCCCGTGCCGCGGCAGCGGCGAGCACGGCAGGCATCGACGTGGCCTTTCCGCCGAACGCGCCGCCCACGACGGGATTGACGACCCGCACCGCATCGGCGGGCAGTCCGAGGCCACCGGCGAGGTCGGAGGCCACGAGGTGGGAGGCCTGGTTTCCGGTGTACACGGTCAGCTCGCCGCCCGCCCACACCGCTACGGCGGAGTGAGGTTCCATCGCCGCGTGGTTCTGCGCTGCGGTCTCGTACGTCGCGTCGATCGTCACATCGCTCGCCTCGAGCGCGTCCTCGATCGAGGCGACCCCGTCGGCCAGTACGGAGAGCGAGGGCGGGGCCTCACTCGCGGCGGGCTGCGCGTCGACGGCCGACGCGAGTCCGTCGGCGAACGAGGTGGCCGCCGGCCGCTCGTCGTAGGTGACCTCGACGAGCCCCGCGGCGTCCCGCGCCTGCTCGAAGGTCTCCGCGACGACGAAACCGATCGGCTGGCCGTGGAACGTCACGTTCGTGTCCTGCAGCGGAAGCCACATCGGACCGAGTAACGGCGAGTTGACCGGATGTAACGTGAGAGGCTCGAACGGCGTGTACACGCCGAGCACGCCCGGTGCCGAGCGGACAGCGCCGACGTCCATCGACGCCACCTCGCCATGGGCGACCGTACTGAGCAGCAGAAAGCCGTGGGCGGCACCGTCGATGACGTTGTCGAGCGCGTACGTGGCGCTCCCGGTGACCTTGAGCGGGGCGTCCGGCCTGGCGATCATCGCTCGCCTCCTCCGGTCAGGTCGAGCAGGGCGCGGACGAGGGTCCGTTTCAGCAGCGGCACCTTGAATCCGTTGTGTGCCAGCGGTTCCGCGCCGTGGGCGGCGATCTCGGCTGCCGCCGCGAACGACGATTCGGTGGCCGGTTCGCCGCGTAGCGCGGCCTCGACCCCGGGAAGGCGCCACGGGATCGTGCCGACCCCGCCCGCGGCGATTCGCGCCTCCGCGACGACGCCGCCGGTGACCTCGAGCGTCGCCGCGACCGAACACAGTGCGAACTCGTAGGAACGGCGGTCGCGGATCTTGACGTAGGTCGAGTTGGCCGCGTGCTCGGGATGCGGGACGAGGACGTCCGTGATCAGCTCGCCGGACCGCAGATCGTTCTCGATGTCCGGGGTGTCGCCCGGGGTGCGGTAGAAATCGGTCAGCGGGAGGGCGCGTGTACCGTCCGGGCCGGTGATCCGGAGCTCGGCGTCCAGCGCGACGAGGGCGACGGCCAGATCGCTGGCGTGCGTGGCGGCGCAGTGCCGGCTCGCGCCGAGGACGGCGTGCATGCGGTTGGTTCCGCCGATCGCACCGCATCCGCTGCCGGGACTGCGTTTGTTGCACGGCATCGTGGTGTCGCGGAAATAGCCGCACCGGGTGCGCTGCATCAAATTTCCGCCGATGGTGGCCATGTTGCGCAGCTGTTGTGACGCGCTGAGCGTCAGGGCGCGGGTGATGGCCGGCGGCACGCCGGGGTGCGCGGCGACGTCACTCATGCGTTCGAGGGCTCCGATGCGCAAGCCGTCCTCGGTGCTGATCCCGCGGAGCGGGAGGGCCGTGATGTCGGCGACGCGCGGCGGTGTGACGACGTCGAGTTTCATGAGGTCGACGAGGGTCGTGCCACCGGCCAGAAAGGTGTGTCCGCTCGCGACGGCCTCGTCGACGGTCGCCGGCACGGTGAGCTCAAACGGTCGCATCGGTTCGCCTTTCCTCGGCGCCGGCCCGGCGGACGGCGGCGACGATGTTCGGGTAGGCCGAGCAGCGGCAGAGGTTTCCCGACATGAACTCGCGAACCTCGTCGGGGTCGTCGATACCCTGCGCAGCGGCGGCGACGGCCGACATGATCTGCCCGGGTGTGCAGAACCCGCACTGCAGGGCGTCCTGATCGGCGAACGCCTGCTGCACCGGGTGGAGGCCGTCGGAAGTGGACAGTCCTTCCACGGTGGTGACGGGGTCTCTCACGGTGGCGGCCAGGGTGAGACAGGACAGCGCCGTCCTTCCTCCGATGTGGACGGTGCAGGCGCCGCACTGGCCGCGGTCGCAGCCCTTCTTCGGGCCGGTGATGCCGAGGTGTTCGCGTAAGGCGTCCAGGAGGGTGACGCCGGGGGCGATGTCGAGGTGTTCGGTGGTGCCGTTGATCTGGAGTGCGATGTCCATGGGATCCGTTCCGCGCAGTTCGGATGCGCTTCGAGGGCGGAAGGGAGAAACGGAAGCGGATAGGTATCCGGTCGCGACGCCGACGACACTAGCGGATACCTATCCGCTCGGCAACGGGTACGCTACGCGGGTCAGTGAATCGGGGGCGAGCGAGTGCGGGAGGGGCGATGTCCACCGGGTCGGTGAGCGGCCGGCGCGCTGACGCCCGCCGCAATCACGAGGTGATCCTCGCTGCGGCGGCCGCATCGCTGACGAGGACCGGCGAGGTGTCGTTCAACGCGATCGCGAAGCAGGCGGGCGTGGGTGTCGGCACCGTCTACCGGCACTTCCCGACTCCCGCATCGCTGATCCTCGCGGTGTACGAACGCGAAGTGGACCACATCGTCGAAGCAGTGCCGGCGCTGCTCGCCGAGCGGGAACCCGAGGTGGCGTTCCGGACGTGGATCATGGACCACCTCGCGCACTACATGATGACCAAACGCGGGCTGGCCGAGGCGCTGCGGCGGGTCAGCGCGACTGCCGAGGAATCCGGCTCGCTTCCTGCCAGTGCGTTCGACCGGATGCGCTGCGCGCTGTCGGATCTGCTGCGTGCGAACGTCGACGCGGGCAAGGTGCGGGCGGACACCGAGGTCGAAACCGTCATCCGCTGCCTTTTCGGACTGTTCCACCTCGACCCGCAGGGCGACTGGAAGACCGAGGTCGCGAAGCTGACCGACGTGGTGTGGCGCGGCATCCGCGCGGACTGAGGAGCCGCGGCGGTCGACACCCCGCCGGGCATGAAGGCGTTGCGCGGCCGGGGATCGCGCCGTGGTGCTAGCGTGCATCGGTATGTCCCACGCTGACCCGTCGTCACCACGTCGGATCTATCTCGTCGGCCCCACCGGGCTGCCCAACTTCGGTGACGAGCTGGTCGCCGCGACCTGGCTCCGATACCTGGCTCGCACCGAGCCGGACGCGGAGGTGTGGCTCGACTGTCACACGCCCGGCACGGCTCAGGTGATGCTCGCCGGACTGCACCCCAATCTGCGTTGTACGAACACGCTGTGGCGGCTCGCGGTCGAGGCCCCGGATCCCGAACCGTGGGCGGTCGTGGCCTGGGTCCGCAAGGTCATCCACGACCCCGGGTTGGCGCCGCGTTGCCGGCCCGGGGTGGAGTTGCTCGCGACGGCGGACGTGATCCACCTGATCGGCGGCGGGTACGTCAACGCGCTGTGGCCGCAGCACGCGGGGCTCCTCGCGGGTGCCATCGCCGGGAGCGTGCGTTCGGGCGCTCGCCTCGCCATGACCGGGCAGGGGTTCCTCCCGGCCGCACCCGACGTCGCGGAGCTGCTGTACTCGCTCGCCGCCCGGTTCGACGTCGTGGACGTGCGCGACCGCGACTCCGCCGAACTGCTCGCGGTGGCCGCGCCCGCCGGGTTCACGTGTGACGACGTGTTCCTCGACGTGCCGGAGACCGGGTTCCAGGACTACACGCGCGCGGTCATGGTGTGCGTGCAATCGGACATCGGCGAACTCGGTCCTCCCGCGCTCGCGGGCCGGGTGAAGGGGATTCTGCGCAGTTGGGACGTCGAACCGGGTGACGTGACGTTCGTCGAAGCGATTCCGCGGGTCGACCGTGCCGTGTACGACCTGCTCGCGGCCGATCTGCCCGGCGCGTCGTTCATGCCGTTCTCGGACCTGTGGCGCGACGGTGTTCCCGCGCTCGAGGGGCAGCTGTGGATCTCGACCCGATTCCACCTGCACCTGATCGCCGCGGCGGCCGGTGCGCGTGGCGTCGCGATGAGCGTGTCGCCGGACTACTACGACACGAAGCACCGCAGCCTGATCGAACTCGGCAGTGGCTGGACGATCCTCGACGCTGCGGGAACCGACGTGCCCGATGTGCCGGAGAAGGGCGGATATCCGGCCGACACGGTGGCGGAGCTGCGGGGCCGTAAGGCCGCGGTGGCCGAGCGGATCTACGCACGGTCCTGAGCGCGCCGCGAGTGCGGCCGCCGCGCTGCCCGAAGATCCGCCTCGCGTGTGGTCGGAGCGCACCCAGGGTAATCCCGGAGTGCGCCGCGGCGCGTTCGGTGGCTCAGCGACGCCGTGACCGCGGGTGACGATCGCGCTGCGGTCGGCGATGTCGACCTTGCGGCTCACGTCGGGCGGCGGCGCGTCGACGGTCGCTGTTTCCGCAGGTAGGACCGCAATTTTTGGTCTCGTGCACCCCTTGACGCGCGATGGGGTGCGGCGCATGCTGAAAGCACGCAGTTTAGTAATGCAGAACTCGTTGCGAATGACACAACCGGCATCGGTAGCCGGTAGGCAACTGCGTGAAGGCAACGAGGCGGCGGGCATTCGCCCACTTCTCGGAATACATCGAACGGGCCGGAAAGACCGAGGGGGCCCTCATGACGGATGTGCTCAACACCGCCGCCCGGCCGGACATCGCGGGGGAGCCCCACGCGATCGTCGAACGGCCCGCGGTGATGCTCTACACGCGACTGCGAAAGTCGCCTTACTTCTGGAAATCCCGGGCCTGTGGCGCGGCGTGCTACAGCGTGTACAACCACACCTACCACCCGCGTCACTACGGTGACCCGGTCGGTGAGTACTGGGCGCTGCTCGACGGTGTGACGATCTGGGACGTCGGTGTCGAACGGCAGCTCGAGATCTCGGGCCCGGACGCGTTCGACTTCACGAACATGCTCGTGCCACGGGATCTGACCAAGTGCGAGGTCGGGCAGTGCAAGTACGTGTTCATCACCGCGCCCGACGGCGGGATCGTCAACGACCCGGTCCTGCTGCGGCTCGAGGAGAACCGTTTCTGGTTGTCACTGGCCGATTCCGACGTCGGACTCTGGACGATGGGTCTGGCCCACGCGGGTGGATGGAACGTCCACATCGCGGAGGCCGACGTGGCACCGCTGCAGGTGCAGGGACCACGGTCGAAGGAAGTGCTGCGCGACCTGTTCGGCGACGGGGTGCTGGACGTGCCCTACTACCGCATGCGTGAGTTCACCGTGGACGGAATGCGCGTCGTCGTCAGCCGCACGGGCTACTCCGGCGAGGTCGGCTACGAGCTGTACCTGCGCGACGCGTCGCGTGACGCGGAGCGGTTGTGGGACGCCGTCTGGCAGGCGGGCCAGCCCTACGGCATGCGCCCGATCGGACCGTGCCACATGCGCCGCATCGAAGCGGGCATGCTCGCCTACGGCTGCGACATCACGCTCGACACGAATCCGCTTGAGGTCGGCTACGACTACCGGTGGATGGTCGACCTCGATCAGGAGGCCGACTTCATCGGCAAGGAGGCCCTCACGCGGGCACGGTCGGAAGGGATCTCACGTCTCATGGTGGGCGTGGAGATCTCCGGCGAACCGCTCGGCACCTACAACGACGGGTCGATGATCGAGCCGTTCGACGTCTACGCCGGGTCGGACACTCCGGTCGGCCGGGTCACCAGCGCGTGCCGGTCGCCACGGCTGGAACGCAACATCGGGCTGGCGATGGTGCCGATCGGGCTCAGCGAACTCGGCACGCCCCTGCAGATCCACACACCGTCCGGCATGCGTGAGGGAACGGTCGTCGAGAAGCCGTTCATCGATCCGCGGAAGGAGACCCCGAAGCGATGAGGCGCAGGCGGGAGTCCGGGAACGCGCCGGTGCCGACAGCGGCACCGGCGGGTGTCCTGGCGCGCCCGCGCTTCGAGGTGCTGCCACTGCGCGGGGTGCTCGAGGAGACCGGCACGCTGCCGGAGCACACGGTCGTCACCGTGACGGCCTCCCCGCGCCGCGGCACCGAGGCGACCGTCGAGCTGTGCGAGAAGCTCGCGGCGCAGCGACTCCGGCCCGTGCCGCACCTGGCCGCCCGGCAGCTGACCGGGCGCGGCGAGCTGATCGACGTGCTCGACCGGCTCGCCGGTGCCGGCGTGGACGACGTGTTCGTCGTCGGCGGCGACACGCCGGAACCGGCGGGGCCGTACCCGGACGGCGCCGCGCTGCTGCGGGAGATGGCCGATCTCGGCCGGCTGCCCGCCGAAGTCGGTGTGCCGTCGTACCCGGAGGGGCATCCTTCGATCGACGACGCGACGCTGTGGGCGTCCCTGCGGTCCAAACAGGACCTGGCGACGTACACGGTCACCCAGTTGTGCTTCGACCTGGCCGCGATCCGGGAGTTCCTGCGGCAGGCCGGTGAGCACGGCATCACCCTGCCGGTCGTCATCGGCGTGGCGGGTGCCGTCGACGTCACGACGCTGGCGCGGGTCGGCAGCCGGATCGGGGTCGGCGACTCGCTGCGGTTCTTGACGTCTCACCGGTCCATCGTCGGACGGTTGCTCCGTCCCCGCCGCGGACGGGACGCCGTGTTGCGCGGCGTGGTCGACCTGGCCGCCCGGCCCGGCGAACCCACTCCTGCGGGGGTGCACTGCTACACGTTCAACAAGGTGCGGGCGACCGCCCGCATGATCGCCGACCTGTCCGCCGCGACCGGCGGTACGGGTGGGCCGGCGTCCGGCCCAGGAGGGGAGGGGTGAGTCATGCCGTCGATGCCGTCGGACCTGGAGATTTCCCGGGCGACGTTGCGGAAGCCACTGTCGGACGTGGCCGGGGACATGGGGATAGAACCGCGGCTGTTCGAGCCGTACGGGCATGCCGCCGGCAAGATCGCGCTGGAGGCGATCGACGAGTTCGCGACCAGGCCGCGGGCGAAGTACGTCGTGGTCACGTCGATCACGCCGACCCCGCTCGGCGAGGGGAAGACGACCACCACGGTCGGCCTGGGGCAGGCGTTCGCCCACATCGGCAAACGTGGCGTGATCGCCGTCCGGCAGGCGTCGATGGGGCCGACGTTCGGCATCAAGGGCGGCGCCGCGGGCGGCGGCTACTCCCAGGTCGTGCCGATGGAGGCCGTGAACCTGCACCTGACGGGTGATCTGCACGCCGTGACGTCGGCGCACAACCTCCTCGCCGCGATGGTCGACAACCATCTGCACAAGGGCAACGCGCTCGACATCGATCCGCTGGCGGTCGCGTGGCGCCGGGTGCTCGACGTCAACGACCGCGACCTACGGCAGATCGTGACCGGCCTCGGCGGCCGCCAGGACGGGATACCGCGGCAGACGGGGTTCGACATCACGGCGGCCAGCGAGGTGATGGCGGTCCTCGCGCTGGCCTCGTCGTTGCCGGACCTGCGCGCACGGCTCGGCCGGATGGTCGTCGCCTACGACCGGCGGGGCGAGCCGGTGACCGCCGAGGACGTACGCGGCGCCGGTGCGATGTGCGTGCAGCTGCGTGATGCGCTGAAGCCGAACCTGCTGCAGACGACGGAACAGACGCCCGCCCTCGTCCACTGCGGGCCGTTCGGCAACATCGCCCACGGCAACTCGTCGGTCGTGGCCGACCTGATCGGGATTCGCTGCGGCGACTATCTCGTCACGGAGGCCGGCTTCGGCGCCGACATGGGCGCGGAACGGTTCTTCAACATCAAGTGCCGCGCCTCCGAACTCACGCCCGACGCGGCGGTGGTGGTCGCGACGGTCCGCGGACTGAAGGCACACACGGGGCGCTACCACGTCGTCGCGGGCAAGCCGTTGCCGGAGGAGATGCTCGCCGAGAACCCCGACGACGTGCGGGACGGTGCGACGAACCTGCGCAAGCAGATCGCGAACGTGCGCGCGCACGGCGTGACGCCTGTCGTGGCCGTCAACGCGTTCCCAGGGGACTACGACAGTGAGAAGCAGGCCATTGTGGACGTCGCCGCGGAGGAAGGGGCGCGTGCCGCGATCACCACGCACGCCACCGAAGGCGGCAAGGGGGCCGCAGAACTCGCCGAGGCCGTCGCGGAGGCGTGCGCCGAGCCCGCCGGGTTCTCCTACCTGTATCCCGACGACGCCTCGCTGACCGAGAAGATCGAGACGCTCGCCCGCCGGATGTACGGCGCCGACGGTATCGAGCTCAGCACCACCGCCCGCAGGCAGCTGGACGAGTGCGAGCGGCACGGATTCGGCCACCTGCCCGTGTGCGTGGCGAAGACGCACCTGTCGCTCTCGGCCGACCCGTCGCGCAAGGGCGCACCCGTCGGCTGGACGCTGCCGGTGCGCGAGGTGCGCCTGTCCGCGGGCGCGGGTTTCGTCTACCCGATCTGCGGGGACATGCGCACCATGCCCGGTCTGTCGTCGCAGCCGGCGGCGGAGAACATCGACATCGACGAGGCGGGCCAGGTCGTGGGGCTGTCCTGAGGAGTGATCGAGATGACCGAGATTCCCGAACGCGCCGACGTGGTCGTTGTCGGAGCCGGCATCGTGGGCAATTCGGTGTGCCACCACCTCGCCGAACTGGGGTGGCGGAACATCGTGCTGATCGAGAAAGGGCCGCTGCCCGATCCCGGCGGGTCGACGGGGCACGCGTCGAACTTCATCTTCCCCGTCGACCACTCCCGCGAGATCACCGCGCTGACGACGGATTCCATGCGCCAGTACGAGAAACTGGGCACGCTGATCACCTGCGGCGGTGTCGAGGTGGCGCGGGAGCCGGAGCGGGTCGAGGAGCTGAAACGGCGGATGGCCTCGGCGCGCGCCTGGGGTGTGGACTCCGAGTTGATCGAACCGCGCCGTGTCGCGGAACTCGTGCCGTTCGTGGACCCGGACATTCTGCTCGCCGGGTTCTGGACCCCGTCGGTGGCCGTCGTCGACCCGTTGCGGGCCGGCGCGCTCATGCGGGAACAGGCCATCGCCGACGGCGCGCTGACCGTGTCGGCGAACACGGCGGTCACCGGCATCCGCACGGACCGAGGACGGGTGCAGGCCGTGTGCACCGATGCCGGGGACGTCGAGACACCGGTCGTGGTCGTCGCGTGCGGCGTGTGGAGCCCGCGGATCGCGCGACTGGCGGGTGCGCAGATCCCACTGACACCGGCGGTGCACCAGATGATGGACGTCGGTCCGATCCCGGAGCTCGAATCGACCGGAACGGCCATCGCCTATCCGATCGTGCGCGACATGGACGCGCTCATGTACGAACGGCAGAGCGGCGCAGACCTCGAGATCGGGTCGTACGCGCACCGGCCGATCCTGCACGAGCCCGACGAGATCCCGTCGCTGGAGGCGGCGGCCCTCTCGCCCACGCAACTGCCGTTCACCTCCGACGACTTCGACCCGCAACTGGAGCAGGCACTCGAACTGTTCGGCAGCATCCTCGACCGGCCCGACGCCGGCGTGCGGCACGCCATCAACGGCCTGCTGTCCCTCACCCCAGACGGTGCGCCCGTGCTGGGCCCGTCGCCGGAGGTGAACGGGCTGTGGTCGGCCGCGGCCGTGTGGATCAAGGAGGGGCCGGGCGTCGGCCGGATGGTGGCCGAATGGCTCACCCACGGCGACTGCGAGTTCGACATGCACGGCGCCGACATCGCCCGCTTCTACCCGCACCAGCGCACGCGTGAGCACGTGCGTGCCCGCGCGAACGAGGGCTTCAACAAGACGTACGGCATCGTGCATCCACGCGAGCAGTGGGAATCCGCCCGTGGCAGGAAGCTCTCGCCGTTCCACGCGCGCGAACGCGAGGCCGGCGCCGTGTTCTTCGAGGTCGGTGGCTGGGAACGGCCGCACTGGTACGAGTCCAACCGCGGCCTGCTCGACGAGTTCGGCGACCGGATCCACGAACGTCCCCACGAGTGGGACGCCCGGTGGTGGTCGCCGATCGTGGAGGCCGAGCACCTGGCCCTGCGGCAGCGGGCCGCCATGATCGACCTGACGGCCTTCGCCCAGTTCGACGTACGCGGGCCAGGGGCACTCGACTACCTGCAGCGCATGACCATGGCCCAACTCGACCGGCCCGTCGGCAGGCTCTGCTACACGCCGGTGCTGACACCGGGCGGCGGGTTCCGCAGTGACCTCACGGTCGTGCGTCTCGGCGAGCACCACTTCCGCGTCATCACCGGCGGTGCGGACGGCGCACGCGATCGGTACTGGTTCGAGAGCCACCTTCCCGCCGACGGCTCGGCGTCACTGGTGGACGTGACCTCGGCCGTGTGCACCCTCGGCCTGTGGGGGCCGAAGGCGAGGGACGTCCTCGCCGCGGCGACCGAGGACGACGTGTCCGGCGAGGCACTGCCGTTCGGCACGGCACGGTGGATCGCCGTCGACGGGATTCCCGTGCTCGCCCTTCGGGTGTCCTATGTGGGCGATCTCGGCTGGGAGCTGCACGCGCCGTTCGAACACGGCCAGGCGCTGTGGGACGCGATCGCCGAGGCGGGCAGCCCGCACGGCATCGTGCCGGCGGGCATCGGCGTCTACGGCACGACGGGACGGCTCGAGAAGGGCTACCGGCTCATGGGTGCCGAGCTCGACGGCGAGTACGACCCGGTCGAGGCCGGACTCGCGCTGCCGAAGGTCAAGGCGGCCGACTTCATCGGCAAGGACGCCTACCTGGCCGCACGCGAGGGCACCCCCGCGGCGACCCTGTGCACCCTCACGGTCGACGATCACACCAGCGCGGACGGCATCGCGCGGTACCCGCAGGGCGGCGAGCCGATCGTGACGCAGGGCGGGGAACGCATCGTGGACCGCAAGGGCCGGGGTTCGTTCGTCACGAGCGCCGGGCCCGCACCGTCGCTGGACGGCTATCTGCTCATGGCCTACCTGCCGCCCGAGTTCGCCGTCGAAGGAACGTCGCTGCAGGTCGAGTACATGGCCGAGCGGTACCCGGTCACGGTGGCACGGGTGGGCAGGACGCCGCTGTTCGACCCGGAGGACACGCGCATGAAGGCGTGAACCGGCCCGAGACACCGAAGCCGAACCCGCCGGAAGGAGGCGGACGTCGTGGACATCGTGGTCTGCATCAAACGGGTGCCCGCGTTCGGAGCGCAGGTACCGCTGACCGACGACGGGAGCGCCGTCGACACGCGGCACCTCGGCTTCACCATCGGCCCCCACGAGGAGTGCGCGGTCGAGGAGGCCGTGCGTCTCACCGCGAAGTACGGGGGCCGCGTCACGGTCCTGACGGTGGGGCCGCAGGACGCGGGCGAACAGCTTCGGTACGCGTTGGCGATGGGAGCCCATCAGGGTGTGCTCGTCGACACGGGCACGACCGAGCTCGATCCGGAGGCGACGGCGACGGCCGTCCTCGCGGGACTGGCGGACGAGCCGGACCCGGACCTGCTGCTGTTCGGCGACGCCTCGGCCGACGCGGGTCATGGGCAGGTCGGCGTCCGGGTCGCGCTGGCGCGCGGCCTACCCGTCGTCGGCGGCATCACCGGTCTCGACGCCGAGAACGGGAGCACCGACGGGAACGGTGACGCAGCGGGGAACGGTGCGGTGTCGCTGCGGGCGAGCCGCGACACCCCCGACGGAACCGAGGTGTTCCGACTGCCGGTGCCCGCGGTCGTGGCGGTCAAGGAGGGTTTGAACCTGCCCCGGTACCCGACGTTGCCGGGCCGGCTCAAGGCGAAGAAGGCGGCGTTGCGCACAGTGGCGTGCGACCCCGAACCGGGCGGTCTGCACACCGTCGGCCTGCGCAGGCCCGCGGACGACCGGGCCGGTGCGATTCCGCTGGGACGCGGGGCCGACGCGGCGCCGGCGGTCGTCGACGTGTTGGCCGAGTTGGGGAAGGTGTGACGACGATGCAACTGGTCGTGGTGGCCGATGCGGCCGTGGTTCCCGAGCTGCCCGCGGTGGCGCGGTCGGTGGCCGGCAGGGACGAAGCGGTCGAGGCGGTGACGTTCGCCGGCGTCGAGGTCCCCGCGGGGGATCTGGCCCGCGAACTCGGCGGGCACGGTGTCGCGAGGCTTCACGTGGTACGGCACGAGCTGCTCGACGATTATGCGCCCGAGGCGTGGGGGAGTGCGCTGGCGACCCTGATCGACCGGCTCGGGCCGTCCGGGGTGCTGGCGCCCGCGACGCACCGCGGAACCGAGATCCTCACGCACGCGGCCGCCCGTGCGGGACTGCCGCTGGCGACAAACTGTGTGCGCCTCACGGCCGACGACGCTTCGGGTCACGGCGGTGCCGGCGACGGGACGTGGCGGCTGACCCGGACGCGTAGTGGTGGTGTGCTCCTGGAGGATGCCGAGCTGACGGCGCCGGTGAGGCTGGCGACGGTGGCTGCGGCCGTCGAAACCCCACAGGTACCGCTCCAGGCTGCCGACTGTGAGGTCGTCGAATCCGCAGTGGACGTTCCGCCGGAACTGGCCCGTACGCGGGTGGCCGAACGCGTCGCGAGTGAGACCGGACTGTCGCTGTCGACCGCTCCGGTCGTCGTCTCGGGCGGCCGGGGTGTCGGCGGTGCCGACGGGTTCGTCGTCCTGGAGGAACTGGCCGAGCGACTCGGCGGTGTCGTCGGCTGTTCGCGGGTGGCCACCAACAACGGCTGGCGGCCGCACCGGGATCAGGTGGGGCTCACCGGCACGAAGATCGCGGCCGACCTCTACATCGCCTGCGGTATCAGCGGCGCCACGCAGCACTGGGTGGGCTGCATGGACTCGGCGGTGATCCTGGCGATCAACACCGACCCCGAGGCGCCGATGATGCAGCGAGCCACCTACGCCGTCGAAGGCGACGTGCACGAGGTGGTGCCCGCCGTGCTCGCCGAGATCCGGCGGCGGGGCGGCGCCGCAGCGGCAGCCGGGTCGGACCGGTCCGCGGCCGAGGAGTCCGAGCCGGCCGCGGCACCGCCGGTGGGCTAGGAGCTGTTTAGGAACGAGGGGTGCTGTAGGTAAGAGGAGAGGTCTCCGGTAGATGGATCAACGACCAAGAAGATCAACATCTATCCGGAGACCTCGATGGGAAGCGTATCGAGCGGTGCTCGTAAGGATCTGACGGACCGGCAATGGGTGGCGTTGCAGCGCGTGTTGCCGTCTCGGCCGGTGGTGGGTCGTCGGCCGAAGTGGACGCGGCGGCAGTTGCTGGATGGGATCCGGTGGCGGGTGCGGGTGGGTGCTCCGTGGCGGGACGTGCCGGAGCGGTATGGGCATTGGCAGTCGATCTACCAGCTGTTTCGCCGCTGGCAGCGG
>NZ_JANBBF010000001.1 GCF_024648885.1 Prauserella salsuginis
GGTTATTGGTTGTGTGTATTGGGGGGTTGGGGTTTTTTATGTGCTGGTTGTTGCTGTTTTTCGGGGTGGTGGGTGATTGTTGGCGGGTCCGGTTTTTGTGTTTCTTCGGTGAGGAGTTTGTTGTGCGGTTGCAGGTGGCGTTGGATGTTGTGGATTTGCCGTCGGCGTTGACGTTGGCGCATCAGGTGTCTGAGCATGTGGACATTTTGGAGTTGGGTACGCCGTTGGTGAAGTCGGCGGGTATCGGTGCGGTGAGTGCGGTGAAGGCGGCGCATCCGGACAAGTTGGTGTTCGCGGATTTGAAGACTGCGGATGCGGGTGAGTTGGAGGCCGGGTTGGCGTTCGAGGCCGGTGCGGATCTGGTGACGGTGATGGGCACGGCTGATGACGACACGGTGCGGGGTGCGGTGGCTGCGGGCCTCAAGTACGGCAAGAGTGTGGTGGCGGACATGATCACGGTGGTGCAGGGCCGGGTGGATCGGATCCGTGAGGTGGCCAAGATGGGGGTGTCGTTCGTGGAGATCCATGCGGGTCTGGACGAGCAGGCGCGGCCGGGGTATTCGATCGAGACGTTGTTGGCTGATGGTCGTGAGGCCGGGGTGCCGTTCTCGATCGCTGGTGGTGTGGGTCCGGACACGATCGGTTCGGTGCGCGAGGCCGGTGCCACGGTGGCGGTGGCCGGTGGGGCGATCTACAACGCCCCGGACCCGGGCGCGGCCGCCCGCGAACTCCGCAAGCGCGCCAACGCCTGACCCACCACACCCACGTGCCCCCGGGCACCACAACCCGACATCCACGGCCTTCCGGCGGGTGGAGCCGTCCATCCGCCGGAAGTCTCGTGGCAACCGAATCGTGAAATGGATCCGCCGGTTTCACGAGGAAGCGAGTGGGAATTCCGCTCGATCGGTGAGGCGAGATTCGCGGGAAACGATCGCGTGGCGGGGTTCACGCCTGCCGCCTGTTTGTGGCAGTCAAGGAAAACCGAAATCAACAGGAGTGCGTTTCGATGGCAGCAAACGAGTCGGTCTCGGACCACCGGGTGACCCAATCAGCTGACGAGGTTGTTCGCTTGACCACCAAGCGGATCCCCGACGACTGGACCGAGCTGGACCAGCGCGCGGTGGAGACGGCTCGGGTGCTGGCGGCGGACGCCGTCGAGCAGTGCGGGAGCGGGCACCCCGGCACGGCGATGAGTCTCGCGCCCGCCGCGTACGCGCTGTTCCAGCGGGTCATGCGGCACGACCCCGCCGATGCGGAGTGGATCGGCAGGGACCGGTTCGTGCTGTCGGCCGGGCATTCGAGTCTCACCCTGTACATTCAGCTGTTCCTCTCCGGCTACGGTCTCGAGCTCGACGACCTGAAGGCGTTGCGCACGTGGGACTCGCTCACGCCGGGGCATCCCGAGTACGGGCACACCACGGGCGTCGAGACCACCACCGGGCCGCTCGGCCAGGGACTGGCCAACGCGGTCGGCATGGCCATGGCGTCCCGTCGTGAACGCGGGCTGTTCGACCCCGACGCCGAGCAGGGCACGAGCGTGTTCGACCATCAGATCTACGTGGTCGCCTCCGACGGCGACATCGAGGAGGGCGTCACGTCGGAGGCCTCGTCGCTGGCAGGCACCCAGCAGCTCGGCAACCTCACGGTGATCTACGACAGCAACGAGATCTCTATCGAGGACGACACGCACATCGCGTTGTCCGAGGACACCGCCAAGCGCTACGAGTCCTACGGCTGGCAGGTGCTCACGGTGCACGGCGGCGAGGACGTGGCCGGCTTCCTGGACGCAGTCGAACAGGCCGAGCGCGAGACCTCCAGGCCGACCCTGATCGTGCTCCGCACCGTGATCGGTTATCCAGCACCGACGAAGATGAACTCCGGAAAGGCGCACGGTGCGGCCCTGGGCGGCGAGGAACTGGCGGGGCTCAAGCGCACGGTCGGTTTCGACCCGGAGCGGAGCTTCCAGGTCGACGACGACGTGCTGCGCCACACCCGTGCGGTGGCCGAGCGGGGAAGGGCCGACCACGAGAAGTGGCAGCTCGAGTTCGACGCCTGGGCACGGAGCAATCCCGAGCGCAAGGCGCTGCTGGACCGCCTCGGCTCCCGCGAGCTGCCCGCCGGGTGGGCGGACGAGCTGCCGGTGTGGGAGCCCGACGAGCAGGGCGTCGCCACCCGTAAGGCGTCGGCCGCCGTGCTGGCGAAGCTCGGTGACGTGCTGCCGGAGCTGTGGGGCGGTTCGGCGGATCTGGCCGAGAGCAACAACACCACGATCAAGGGCGCGGACTCCTTCGGCCCGGAAGAGATCTCCACGAATGCCTGGAAGGCGCAGCCGTACGGCCGCACCCTGCACTTCGGCATCCGCGAGCACGCGATGGGTTCGATTCTCAACGGCATCGCACTGCACGGCGGAACCCGTCCGTACGGCGGCACTTTCCTGATCTTCAGTGACTACATGCGCCCTGCGGTTCGCCTGGCCGCGCTCATGCGGCTGCCTGTCGTCTACGTGTGGACGCACGATTCGATCGGCCTCGGCGAGGACGGCCCGACCCACCAGCCCGTCGAACAGCTGGCGTCGCTGCGCGCCATCCCCGGCCTGTCGATGGTGCGGCCTGCTGACGCGAACGAGACCGCGCATGCCTGGAAGGCCGTGCTGGAGGACACCGGAGGGCCGGCCGGACTGGCGCTGACCCGGCAGAATGTGCCGACCCTGGAAGGTACCTCGGCCGAGGGGGTCGCCCGCGGCGGTTACATACTGGCCGAGGCGTCCTCGGGCAGTCCCGACGTGGTGCTCGTCGGCACCGGCTCCGAGGTCCAGCTGGCGGTCGAAGCCAGGGACGTGCTTGAGGCCGACGGGGTGGCCACGCGGGTCGTGTCGATGCCGTGCGTGGAGTGGTTCGATCACCAGGACCGGTCGTACCGGGAGCAGGTTCTGCCTCCGTCGGTGCGTGCCAGGGTGGTCGTCGAGGCCGGAATCGCGCAGCCGTGGCACCGGTTCGCCGGGGACGCGGGCGAGGTCGTCTCGTTGGAGCACTTCGGTGCTTCGGCCGACTTCAAGACATTGTTCAGCGAGTTCGGCATCACGGCCGAGGCCGTGGTCGAGGCGGCACGGCGCAGCATGCGGTTGGCGCGCTCGAGCTGAGGTCCGGCGGACCCGGTCGCGGGACTCGCGGGCAGTATTCGTTATCCCAATCACGCGATAATGGTTGTAAATGCCGTGAACCTTGCTGCCCGCCGAGTCGGTGGCAGACCATTGTTATGGCTTTCTTGGCCGTCCGGACGACGGTTCTTGCCGATGACCCGTAATCCATACCAGGCAAGTGTCCGGTGAATGTTGTCCGGTTCCGAAAGTGGAGGGAAATTCCGTTGACGAAGTCGATGCCGAAGAAGCTTGATGACACTCTTTTCTCGGATGCGACACGTGCTGTCGTCGGTGAGGTGGACAGGGTAAGCGCGGCGGTGCAGTCCGCGGCGTGGATCCGTGCCGGTGCCCTGTTGCTCGAGGCGCCGGCGGTGTTCACCATCGGGACCGGACGGAGCGGACTCGCTCTGCAGATGGCCGCGATGCGGTTCATGCACCTTGGGCTCGCCACGCACGTCGTCGGCGAGACGACCGCTCCGGCTATCGGTGCGCGCGACGTCCTGGTCGCGGCCTCGGGTTCCGGGTCGACGAAGCGAGTGGTCCGGGCAGCTGAGACCGCTCGTGAGCAGGGCGCCGAGGTGGTCGCGCTGACCACGGCTCCGGAATCCGCGCTCGCCAGGGCCGCTACCGAGGTACTCGTGGTGCCTGCGGCGGACAAGCAGGACTTCGACGGGAACGCCTCCGTCCAGTACGGCGGCAGCCTGTTCGAGCAGTCGGTGCTGCTGGTCACCGATGCGCTGTTCCACGCTCTCTGGCAGACCAGCGGAACGCAGGCGCGCGAACTGTGGCGCCTCCACGCGAATCTCGAATGAGGGCATAATCGCCGATTTCGCCGCGATTCATCGTTTTCCGAAAGCGGACATGTGCGATTCGTTCGGACGGTGTGCGGCTCGGGCGATCTCGCTGTGCTGATTCTACCCGCAGGAACAGGAGACCATGATGCAGTCTCAGAATGAGATCACCCCGGTGAATCGTGGCGATATTCGAGCGCTGGAGTCCGTGGCGCTGGAGGCGACCCGGAGTGCGGCGGTCGCGAGCTACGAGTGGGTCGGCCGGTACGACCAGGATGCGGCCGACGCCGCGGCCACCAGGGCCATGCGGGAGGCGTTGGCCGGCGCGCCCGGGCGGGGGACCGTCGTGATCGGGGAGGGCGAGAAGGACGACGCCCCGATGCTGTTCAACGGTGAGGTAGTGGGCAACGGGTTCGGCCCCGAGTTCGACATCGCCGTCGATCCGCTCGAGGGAACCTCGTTCTGCGCGAAGGATCTTCCCGGTGCGCTGGCCACGATCGCGTTCGGGGAGCGGGGCACCCTGTGGTCGCCGGGGCCCGGGTTCTACATGGACAAGATCGTGGTGCCGCCGGAGGCGAAACACAGCATCGATCTCGACGACCCGCCGGAGCAGACGCTGGCCAACGTCGCGAAGGCTCTCGGCAAGCAGGTCGGTGAGCTTCGCGTCATGATCATGGACAAGCCGCGGCACAAGACACTGATCGAACGTGTGGTGCAGGCCGGTGCGTCGGTGCAAACGCCGGCGGGAGGCGATGTCGGAGGGAGTCTGGCGGTACTCCTGCCGACGCTCGACGTCGATCTGCTCCTCGGCGTCGGCGGCACCCCCGAAGGTGTCATGACGGCCGCGGCGGTCGGCGCGCTGGGCGGGGGCATGCTGGGTCGCCTGGCTCCCCAACGTGACGAGGAGGCCGATGCCATCCGCGCGGCGGGAATGTCGCTCGACCGCATCTACAGCTGCGACGAGCTCGTGGCCGGCGACGCCTTCTTCGTCGCCACAGGCGTCAGCGGGGGCACCCTTCTCGGGCGGCCACAGACCCGCGAAGGCGCGGCGACCGCCGAATCGCTCCTGATCTCGAGGAACCAGATTCGCCGCATCGCCCACACGACGTTCGACGAAGCCGCGGGTTAGGCCGCATCGGCTTCGCCGTGCAACCCGCCATATTCGATGACGACCAGGGAGCTTCGGTGACGCTGTATCTCGACGACCTCCGCGTTCGTCATCTCGGCGAGTGTCGTTACGATTCGCCGCTCTCCGAGATGCTCACGACGAAACAGACCTCTCCGCACTACGTCGCGGAGGGCGATCGGGTCCTGCTGGAGGACACCGTGTCCATGCTCGCCGGGCACGACGTTCCTCCGGAACAGGTCCCGAGTTTCGAAGCCGCGGGTCCCCGCAAGAAGATCTACTTCGACCCGTCGTCGGTCACCGCCGGAATCCTCACGTGCGGTGGACTGTGCCCGGGGCTCAACAACGTCATCCGAGGGCTCGTGCAGGAACTCGCCGTGCACTACAAGGTGAAGCGGATTCTCGGGTTCCGGAACGGACTGCGCGGCCTGACGTCCGAGCACCGCGACGACACGGTCGAGCTGACGCCGGAGCATGTTCGCGACATCCATAACGCGGGCGGCACCATCCTGGGCAGTTCGCGCGGCAACCAGGACCCCGACGAGATGGTCGACAGCCTCGTCGAACACGGTGTCGACGTCCTGTTCGTGATCGGTGGCGACGGAGGTATGCGGGCCGCGACGTGCCTCAGCAACGCGATCGAGGCGCGGGGACTGGACATCGCCGTCATCGGCGTGCCGAAGACGATCGACAACGACCTGCCTTTCACGGATCAGTCGTTCGGGTTCCAGAGCGCGTTCGCCAGCGCGATGGACTTCATCTCGTCGGTTTCGGTCGAAGCCGCGGCAAGTCCGAACGGTGTCGGACTCGTGAAACTGATGGGCCGGCACTCCGGGTTCATCGCCGCCTACGCCGCGTTGGCGGCCAACGGTGCCGACATCGTCCTGATCCCGGAGATCCCGTTCGCGCTCGACGGGCCAGAAGGGCTGTTGGCCTATGTCGAGCAGCACGTGCGGAAGAAGGGCTACGTCGTCATCGTGCTCGCCGAAGGGGCGGGCCAGGACCTGCTCGAGGACGCGGACCTGTCCCATCGGAACGGCAAGGCGACCGACGCGTCGGGAAACGTCAAGCTCGGCAAGATCGACGATCTGCTCAAGGAGCGCATCACCGACCACCTGACCGCGGTCGGCCTGGCCCCCACGATGCGGTACATCGACCCGAGCTACGCCATCCGCAGCGTCGTCGCGAACGCCTACGACAGCGTCTACTGCCTGCGGCTGGCCCACGCCGCGGCGCACGCGGCGATGGCGGGCAGGACCGAGGTGGCCGTCGCGCGCTGGCGGCGGCGTTTCGTGCACGTGCCGCTGTCGCTGATGACCAGCCGCCGGAACCAGGTCGATCCCGACGGTGACCTGTGGATGTCGGTACTCGAAACCACGTGCCAGCCTGCGGAGTTCGGGGTGCAGCGGGAGGGCGAGAAGGTCCCCTCCGGGTTCTGTTGACCCCGGGACGCGGTTCCACGGCGACGGTTCGGTCCGCCGAGCCGTCGCCGGCGGACGCAGGCACCGGCCGTTTGCGCTCGGTGCCGCGCCGTCGTGGTGCACGGTGACGTCGCGACGACGGCCGGACTGGTGACGGGCGCGTCAGGTGGGGAAGTGGCCGAGCTGGGCTGACAGCTCCATCGCCGCCTCCCGCATCGGGCCGATGATCTGCCGGATGCGCTGCCGGGAAAGGCGATACGACGGCCCGGAGGCGCTCATCGCCGCGATCACCGATCCGCCGTCGCCGTAGATCGGTACCGCCACGGCGTGCAGCCCGAGTTCGAACTCCTCGAAGCAGGCGGCGTACCCGTCGTCGGCGATCCGGCTGAGCTCGGCCGTCAGCTCGTCGGGTGCCGTCGTGGTGCGGGGCGTGTACTCCTCGAGGCGCCCGCGCAGCATGTCGCGCCGCTGCGCGGGCGGCATGTACGCCAGCAGTACCTTGCCGCTGGACGTCGCGTGCAGCGGTGTGCGCCTGCCGGTCCAGTTCTGTGCCGTGATCGACGCCGACCCGACGGCCTGGCTGATGTTGATCGCGATGCCGCCGTCGGCGACCGCGATGTTGACCGTCTCGCCGAGTGAGTCGGCCAGGCCCTGGCAGGTCTGGTTGCCCAGCTTGGCCAGGTCCATCCGGCTGGTCGCGGCGCCCGCGAGCCGGACGATCCCCAGTCCGATCTGGTACTTGCCCCGGTCGCTGACCTGCTCGACGAGGTTGCGCATCTCCAGCGCGGAGACGAGCCGCGACGCGGTGGACTTGTGCACGCCCAGTTCGTCGGCGATCTCGGTGATGCCGGCCTCGCCGTCCTTGGCGAGATGCTCGAGGATGCTCACCGCGCGGTCGACGGACTGCACCGGGCTCTTCGGCTCTTCGGGCTGGTCCGGTTCGGCGACGGGTTCGGGGCCGAGGCCGGTCCGGACCGGTTCGGCGGCGCCCAACGGAGAGTCATCGGAGTTCCGGGCGGCGGGAGGGGCAGCGTCGGAGTTCCGCATAACGCAACAGTAACTCTTACAGCGACGAGAATCGCCCCTTTCGGCGGTAGATGTGAGGTATCACCTTGTCGAGTCCGCCGCAGCCGCTCGCACGAGTAACCGTCCAGCGGCCCGTGGGCCATGTCGTTACGCCAGTCGGAGCAGTGACCGGATGCTGCGGACACGCCGAACCAGGGTCTCCCGCAGTCGCGGGGGACCACAGTGCGAATATGGGCGACATGAAGGCACGTGTGCTGGTCGTCGACGACGACCCCGCTCTCGCGGAGATGCTGACCATCGTGCTGCGCGGTGAGGGCTTCGAGACCGCGGTCGTGTCCGACGGTTCCCGCGCGCTGTCGGCGTTCCGCGAGATGAAGCCCGACCTGGTGCTGCTCGACCTCATGCTGCCCGGGATGAACGGCATCGACGTCTGCAAGGCCATCCGCGCCGAATCGGGCGTCCCGGTCGTCATGCTCACGGCCAAGAGCGACACGGTGGACATCGTGCTGGGCCTCGAATCCGGGGCCGACGACTACGTCGTCAAGCCGTTCAAGCCGAAGGAACTCGTCGCACGCGTGCGCGCCCGCCTGCGCCACAACGACGGGGAACCGGCCGAGTCGCTCGTCATCGGCGACCTCGCCATCGACGTGCCCGGTCACCAGGTGACCAGGGAGGGCGAGCCCATCTCGCTCACGCCGCTGGAGTTCGACCTGCTCGTGGCGCTCGCGCGCAAGCCGAGGCAGGTGTTCACCCGCGAGGTGTTGCTCGAGCAGGTGTGGGGTTACCGGCACGCGGCGGACACCCGGCTGGTCAACGTCCACGTGCAGCGGCTGCGGTCGAAGGTGGAGCGCGATCCGGAACACCCCGAGGTCGTGCTGACCGTGCGCGGTGTGGGCTACAAGGCGGGCCCACCATAATCGGCTCATGAGAGATCGCCTGACCGGACTCGGCGGGCTGCTGCTGGGGCTGGCCCGCCGCGTCGCGGCGTTCGGGCGGCGTAAGAGCACCGCGTTCAGCGAGCTGTGGCGGCATTCGCTGCAGTTCAGGGTCACGGTGTCGACGCTGGCGATGTCGGCCGCGGTCGTGTTCGTGCTCGGTATGGTGCTGCAGAATCAGATCACCGACCGGCTCATGACGACCAAGGAGGACGCAGCCACCGCCCAGCTCGACGCGGTGGTGCGCACCGTCGAGAGCGAACTCGTCGGGGACGCGGGCCAGGACGACGCCCTGCGCGAGCGGCTCACGAACGCGGTCAACCGCATCACGACCAGCTCGGTCGCGGCACAGGACGCGTCCAGCTCGGCAGCAGGCACGTTCGAACCCGTGCTCGCCGCGGGCGACCCGGAACGCCCCGCGAGCCGCACGATCTCCGCAGGGCCCTACGACAAGGTCTCCGACCGGCTGCGCGGGTTCGTCGAGAACAACACGCCGGCCAAGGAGTTCCACACCGCGGACGGCACGACGTACCTCGCGATCGGTGCGCCGATCACGACGACGACCCGCCCGCTCCAGGTCTACCTGCTGTTCCCGCTCACCTCGGAGCAGAACACGGTCGCGACGGTGCAGAACACACT
The DNA here is from genome assembly GCF_024648885.1 of Prauserella salsuginis. Taxonomy (GTDB): domain Bacteria; phylum Actinomycetota; class Actinomycetes; order Mycobacteriales; family Pseudonocardiaceae; genus Prauserella; species Prauserella salsuginis. Next base: position 9,078 of record NZ_JANBBF010000001.1, read on the forward strand.
GGTCGTGGGCAGTTTCGCGTTGCTCGCCCTGCTGGCGGGCATCACCAACATCGTGGTGCGGCAGGTCGTCCAGCCGGTGCGCAGGGCTGCCGGTGCGGCGGAACAGTTCGCGCACGGGGAGCTGGACCGCAGGCTCGAGGTCATCGGCGAGGACGATTTGTCGAAGCTGGCCGTCGCCTACAACGAGATGGCGGCGAGTATCCAGCGGCAGATCCGGCAGCTCGAGGAGTTCGGCGAGCTGCAACGTCGGTTCACCTCGGACGTCTCCCACGAGCTGCGCACCCCGCTGACCACGGTGCGGATGGCCGCGGACGTGCTGCACGCCTCGCGGGAACAGTTCCCCGCCGGGCTGGCGCGGTCGACCGAGCTGCTGACCGACGAACTCGACCGGTTCGAGCAGCTGCTGGCCGACCTGTTGGAGATCTCCCGGCTGGACGCCGGGGTGGAGGAGTTGTCGTCCGAACTCACCGACGTCCGGCCGATCGCGCAGCGCGCGGCCGAGCAGGTGAGCGGGCTCGCCGAGTCGATGGGCAGTCCGATCGAGGTCGACCTGCCCGACAGCCCGGTCGAGGCGGAGGTCGACGCCCGGCGTATCGAACGGATCCTGCGGAACCTGCTGGCCAACGCCGTCGACCACGGCGAGGGCAGGCCGGTTCGGCTGCGTCTCGCGGCGACGGAACCCGAGGTTCCCGCGGCGGCCGAGGCCGTGGACGACACCGCCGGCGAAGGCGGGGACGCCGCCGAGTCCCTCGGGCCCGCGGAGTGGCCGGGCGCCGTGGCCATCACGATCCGGGACCAGGGCGTCGGGCTGCGTCCAGGGGAATCCGAGCTGGTGTTCAACCGATTCTGGCGTGCGGACCCGTCCCGGAACCGGCGGACCGGAGGCACCGGCCTGGGGTTGGCCATCAGCCAGGAGGATGCGCGCCTGCACGGTGGCACACTCGATGCGTGGGGTGAGCCCGACCGCGGGTCGTGTTTCCGCCTCACCCTGCCTCGCAGGGTCGGCGGTGCGTACACCGCGAACCCGCTGCCCCTGCCGCCGGAGGACGCCCGCCCCGCGGCCGATGCCGAAGGGGACCGCGACGTCCGGACCGACCTGCGACCAGGGGAGACGGTGTGACGACTCAGGACTCGTGCGCTCGGGCGCGTCCGCGCCGGCTGCGCCCGTGGGCGGCACTGGGCATGGCCGCCCTGCTGGTGAGCGGTTGCGCCGCGATCCCGGCCGAATCGCAGCCGGAGGCCCTGCCGCAGCAGCAGCGGGGGCAGCAGACCGAGGCCGTTCCGGAACCGGCACCCGGACTGGACCCGTTGTCGGTCGTGCGGGAGTTCGTGGAGGCGAGCGCCGAGCCGGCCAGCGACTACGCGGCCGCGCGTGCCTACCTGTCGCAGCGGGCACGGAAGCAGTGGCAGCCCGACCAGTCCGTCGCCGTGATCGAGGACGAGTTCAGCACCGTCTTCGGCTCCGAAGACGAGTCGAGCGGACCCGCCACCACCCGGCCCGACGCGGAACCCGGCGAACGCCGCGAGGAGCGCGGCGGTGACGAGGCAGGCGAGGACTCGGGCGGCGACGGCCCGGACGGCGATCAGGGTGCCGCGCCGCGCAGCACACCCCGGCCGGCGGGTCCCAACGAGCAGGCCCCGACGGCCACGACGTCGCCCCCGGACGGATCGACGGCCTCGCCGCCGCCGGACGAACAAATGGTCACGGTCCGCGGCGGGCACGTCGGCAGGCTGGCCGCCGACAGTTCGTTCATCCCCGCCGACGACGCCGTCGAGCAGAACGTGCGCCTGCGCAAGGAGAACGGGGAGTGGCGGATCATCGATCCGCCGCAGAGCGTGCTGATCACGGTCTCGGACTTCGACGAGACCTACTTCCGTGTGCCGGTGTACTTCTTCGCCCCGGAGTCGAACGTGCTGGTGCCCGACCTTCGGTACGTCGTGGCCAGCCCGCAGTCGGGGCTGCCTGCGCGGGTGGTGGACCTGTTGCTGGCCGGCCCGTCGGACGGGCTGACCGGAGCGGTCCGCAACCCGCTGGGCGACACCGCTTCACTCAAGACGAACGTGACGACCACGCGGGATGGTGCGCTGGCCGTACCGCTCACCGGGGTCGAGGACAAGAGCGACCACGACCGGGAACTCATCGTGGCGCAGCTCGTGCGGTCGCTGCAGACGGTCACGACGAGCCGGGTCAGGCTGCTGTCGAACGGCAGCCCGCTCGTGGAGGACCACCGCGACTGGCGACCAGGTGAGCTGCCGTCCTACCAGGCGGCGGCGACGCCGAGCTCCGACCTGCCCGGTCTCATGACCTCCGGTGGCAAGGTCTTCTCGCTGGGCAACGGGGCTCCGATCCCGGGGCCCGCGGGGTCGGGCAACGCCCAGGTGCAGAGCGCGGCCCAGTCGCTCGGCGGGGACCAGCTGGCCGTCGTCGAACAGGCCGACCGCGGGGTGCGGCTGCGGATAGGGCCGTACGGTTCGCGAGGACAGGCCGTCGAACTCGATGCGCGCTCGATGACCCGGCCGACGTGGGTGCCTGCGACCACGCGCAGCGAACAGTCGCGCGAGGTGTGGACCGTCACCGGCGGTGACCGGGTGGTGCAGGTCGTCACCGACGCCGAGGGCCGGTGGGTCACGCAGTCGGTGAACTCGGCCGAGATCAACCCGATCGGTGACATCGACGAGCTGCGGTTGTCACGCGACGGCACGCGGGCCGCGATGGTCATCGGCGGGAAGGTCGTCGTCGCGGCGGTCGTGCGGGATGCCGACAGCCGGGCGTCGGTGTCGTTGCGTTCGCCGCGGGTGCTCCAGGGCAATGAGCTCGACGACGCGGTCGCACTGGACTGGACGGGGCAGGACGCCCTCGCGGTCGCCACCCAGTCGGAGTCGAGTCCCGTGGTGCGCGTGCCGGTCGACGGGCTGCGGCTCGACCAGTTCAACAGTTCGAACCTCATCGCGCCGATGCGCGGCATCACCGCCGCCCCGGGGCGGCCCACGGTCGTCGCCGACGCGACGGGGCTGTGGACGGCGAGCGACCTCGGCGACGTGTGGCGTCCGCACGATCAGCGTTCGGCGTCAGCGGTGCCGTTCTACCCCGGGTGACGTCCACCCGCTGCGCCCGGGAACCGGCGAGGAACGGGCCGCGGCGGTGGCCCGCAGGCGCCGGAAATGTCGGGCCAGAGCGGCATGCTGCCGGACGTGACGAAACGAGGGATGGCCGCGGGCGCCGCGGCGCTGCTGGACCTGGTGCTGCCGGAGAGCTGTGCGGGCTGTGATGCACCGGGGCAGGCGTGCTGCGGGTCGTGCCTCGCCGCGTTCGGCGCCCCGCGGCCCGTTGCCGTCGACGATTCCGGCGCGTCGGGCGGGCCCACGTATGCGCTCGCGCGGCACGCCGACGTCGCCAGGACGCTCGTCGTGGCGCACAAGGAACGCGGCAGGCGAAGCCTGACCCGCCCGCTGGGCAGCGCCCTCGCCGCAGCCGTGCCGCACCTGCCGGGGGCGAGGCCCGACGCCGCAGGCACCTGGTGGCTGGTCCCGGCGCCGTCCCGGCCCAGCGCCGCCCGCGCCCGGGGCGGTTCACACGTGCTGGCCCTCGCGAGGGCGGGCGCGGCTGTACTGAGCGAGGCGGGCCTGCCGGCCGCGGTCGCACCGGCGCTCCGGCTCGCAGTGGGGGCGCGTGACGCCGTCGGGCTCGACCGTGCCCAGCGCACGGCGAACCTCGCGGGCAGGCTCCGGGTCACGGCGGCGGGCGCGCCGCCGCCCGGCGTTCCGGTGGTGTTGCTGGACGACGTCGTCACCACCGGGGCGACCCTGGGCGCATGCCGTACCGCGCTACGGCGGGCCGGAATCGAACCCTGTGCGGCGCTGACCCTGACGGCGGCCTGATTCGCACGGCCGGTTCGGTGCGGCCGGTTCCTGCGGCCCGGCGCACCCGGTGTGCGTGGCCGGCGGTACCGCTCACCGCAAAGGTCGCGCGATCGGGTGAGTCGGAACCGTGGCGGCCGGCTGTTCGTTGTCCCGGTATGAGCAACCTCCCCGTCACCATCCGCCAGGCGCTCATGTGCTCGTCGTGCGGCGGTCGGGTGTCGTTCACTCCGATGTTGCTCCGATCGAGTCCGGACAAGGGCTTGCATGCCGGTTCGCGGTTTCGGAACGTGACCGTGGTTCACCGTCCGACGTCCCCCGCACCGGGGGCTGTTCTCCGAGCCGGAACCGGGCTAATGTGCACCGCTAACAGCAATTCCCGGCAGCAGGGAGGTGGCCAGTAAATGTCCCTGGCGCCGGCGGAAAGCTGAAATCCCCGAAATTGATCAACACGTCTCATGAATGAGGCATGATCGATTTCTTCTCCCCGGTGCCGGTGTTCGCTGCAATGGACTCGCATTCTGCGAGGGAGGTCGCGTATGGATATCGTCGTCAAGGGCCGCAACGTGGAGGTCCCGGAGCACTACCGGCAGCACGTGAGTGAGAAGCTGGACCGGCTCGAACGATACGACCGCAAAGTCATCCGCTACGAGGTGGAGCTTTTCCACGAGCGCAATCGACGCCAATCCAAGAACTGCCAGCGTGTGGAAATCACGGGTAGGGGTAAGGGACCTGCCATGCGTGCGGAGGCAAGCGCGGGCGATTTCTACGCCGCGCTCGACGCCGCGGTGAGTAAGCTCGAGAATCGGATGCGTCGGGCACACGACCGTAGAAAGGTGCATTACGGACGGCGCGTTCCGGAATCCGTTGCAGAGGCCACCGCGGGCGGGGCCGACGGCCGGTCCGGCGGCGCTACGACCGCCGTCATGGAGGCACCCATGGAGACCGAGGACATGAACGGCGCGGTCATGTCGTCGGCAGCGGACACCGTCAGCGCGGACGGCGCCATCAGGCTCCCGTCCCAGCGGCTCGACGACGGCTTCGACGATCTGGCGATCGACGACCGAGGCGATATCGGTGACGACCACGAACCCGGCCGCATCGTGCGCGAGAAACAGCACTCGGCCAAACCGATCACCGTGGACGAGGCTCTCTCCGAGATGGAACTCGTCGGGCACGACTTCTATCTGTTCAACGACGCCGACGCGGGCAAGCCGAGCGTCGTCTACCGCAGGAAGGGATTCGACTACGGCGTGATCCGGCTGGGCTGATCCGGCCGGCCATGCGCCCAACGGTGGCCCGCGTACACCAGGTGTGCGCGGGCCACCGTCATGCCCGGAGCCCGGAGCCCGGAGCCCGGAGCCCGGAGCCCGGAGCCCGGAGCCATCAGGCGGAGGCGCGCCGGGGTGCTGGTGCCGCCGCGGTCGTGTGCGGCGCAGGCCGGGCGGTGTTCAATCGATGTGAGCCCGGAACGGCACTTTCGTCGCACCCGGCGCACTCGCATGCCGAGCCGTGTGCGCACGGGCCTGCGCATTCCCTACGATGGGCATTGCTGCGTGGTCGCGGGTGTGTGCGAAACGCCGGCCGCCGCGCGGCGGACTCGGCTGCCCAGGCGCGGGCCGGGGTGGCGCACGAGAAACCGAACCAACTAGCGAGGTCGACCCGGATGCTTCTGAACCGCCTGCTCCGTGCGGGCGAGGGCAAGATGGTGAAGCGGCTCAGCCGTATCGCTCAGCACATCAACACCCTCGAAGACGACGTCACAGGCCTCTCCGACGCCGAGCTGGCGGCCAAGACGGACGAGTTCCGCAAGCGGCATCAGGAGGACGGGGAGTCGCTCGACGACCTGCTCCCGGAAGCGTTCGCGGTCGCACGTGAGGGCGCCCACCGGGTCCTGGGGCAGCGCCCCTACGACGTGCAGCTGATGGGTGGTGCCGCACTGCACCTCGGCCAGGTCGCCGAGATGAAGACCGGTGAAGGCAAGACCCTGACCTCGGTGATGGCCGTCTACCTCAACGCCATCTCCGGCAAGGGCGTCCACATCGTCACGACCAACGACTACCTGGCGAAACGTGACGCTGAGTGGATGGGCCGGGTGCACCGCTTCCTCGGGGTGAGCGTGGGCTCGATCGTCGCCGACATGCCGCCGTCGCAGCGCAAGGAGGCCTACGACTGCGACGTCACGTACGGCACGAACAACGAGTTCGGTTTCGACTACCTGCGTGACAACATGGCGTGGAGCCTCGACGACTGTGTGCAGCGCGGGCACAACTTCGCCATCGTCGACGAGGTCGACTCGATCCTGATCGACGAGGCGCGGACGCCGCTGATCATCTCGGGTCCCGCGGACCAGTCGTCGCGCTGGTACGTCGAGTTCGCGCGCATGGCGCCGCTGATGCAGAAGGACACCCACTACGAGGTCGACGAGCGCAAGCGCGCGGTCGGTGTCACTGAGGCGGGCGTCGAGTTCGTCGAGGACCAGCTCGGTATCGACAACCTCTACGAGGCGGCCAACACGCCGCTGGTCGGGTTCCTCAACAACGCCCTCAAGGCGAAGGAGCTCTACAACAAGGACAAGGAGTACATCGTCCGCAGCGGTGAGGTCATCATCGTGGACGAGTTCACCGGCCGCGTCCTTGCGGGCAGGCGCTTCAACGAGGGCATGCACCAGGCGATCGAGGCCAAGGAAGGCGTCGAGATCAAGGCCGAGAACCAGACGCTCGCCTCGATCACGCTGCAGAACTACTTCCGCCTCTACGAGAAGCTCTCCGGTATGACCGGTACCGCCGAGACCGAGGCGGCCGAGTTCCACCAGACCTACAAGCTCGGCGTGGTGCAGATCCCGACGAACCGGCCGATGGTCCGTGCCGACGAGTCGGACCTGATCTACAAGTCCGAGCAGGCCAAGTTCGAGGCGGTCGCCGAGGACATCGCCGAGCGGCACGAGAAGGGTCAGCCGGTGCTGGTCGGCACGACCAGTGTCGAGAAGTCGGAGCACCTGTCGAAGCTGCTGCTCAAGCTCAGCGTGCCGCACGAGGTGCTCAACGCGAAGCAGCACCATCGCGAGGCGCTCATCATTGCGAAGGCGGGTCAGCGCGGCGCGGTCACGGTCGCGACGAACATGGCGGGCCGCGGTACCGACATCGTGCTCGGCGGTAACCCGGACATCATCGCCGACGAGACCCTGCGTGAGCGCGGGCTCGACCCGGTCGAGAACTCCGAGGAGTACGAGTCCGCATGGCCGAAGGTGCTCGAGGAGGTCACCGCGGGCGTGAAGGCCGAGGCGGAGACCGTCCGCGACGCGGGCGGTCTGTACGTCCTGGGTACCGAGCGGCACGAGTCGCGGCGGATCGACAACCAGCTGCGCGGCCGTTCGGGTCGGCAGGGTGACCCGGGTGTGTCGCGGTTCTACCTGTCGCTGGGTGACGAGCTCATGCGGCGGTTCAACGCCGCGATGGTCGAGACGGTGATGAACCGGCTCAACCTGCCCGAGGACGTGCCGATCGAGCACAAGATGGTCACCAAGGCCATCAAGAGCGCTCAGACGCAGGTCGAGCAGCAGAACATGGAGATCCGCAAGAACGTCCTCAAGTACGACGAGGTGCTGAACCAGCAGCGCAAGGTGATCTACGCCGAGCGTCGCCGGGTGCTCGAGGGCGAGGACCTGCGCGAGCAGGTGCAGAACATGCTCCGCGACGTCGTCAGCGAGTACGTCAAGGGCGCCACGTCCGAGGGCTACGCCGAGGACTGGGACCTCGAACAGCTGTGGACGGCGCTGAAGACGCTGTACCCGGTGTCGCTGGACTGGGAGCAGCTGGTCGAGGAAGACGAGGACCTCAGTCCCGAACGGCTGCAGGAACTGCTGCTCGAGGACGCCACCGCTGCGTACGAGGCGCGTGAGGCCGAACTCGACACCACGGTCGGCGAGGGCGCCATGCGCGAGCTCGAGCGGCGCGTCGTGCTGTCGGTGCTGGACCGCAAGTGGCGCGAGCACCTCTACGAGATGGACTATCTCAAGGAGGGCATCGGCCTGCGCGCGATGGCGCAGCGTGACCCGCTCGTCGAGTACCAGCGCGAGGGCTTCGACATGTTCTCCGGGATGCTCGAGTCCCTCAAGGAGGAGACGGTCGGCTTCCTGTTCAACCTCCAGGTCGAGGCGCAGCAGCCGCAGGCCGAGGCGCCCGCGGCCGCGGAGGCACCGGTCTCCGGCGCCGCACAGGGCGCCGGGTCGAGCCAGGGTTCGCAGCAGGCCTCGAACCAGGGGGGCGGTTCGCGGTCGGGCAGGCACGCGAAGCCGGCCCCGCCGCAGCCGGCGGCCGAACCGGCCGCGCTGCAGGGCAAGGGGCTCGATGGCGCCGCCGCGCCGCAGGCACTGACGTACTCGGGACCGTCGGAGGACGGCGGTGTCGAGGCCCGCGGCACCGGTGCGGACAAGCCCAAGAACTCCGCAGCGGGCGGCAGCCGGCGCGAACGCCGCGCAGCCGCACGCGAGGAAGCCAAGAAGAACAAGAAGTCCGCCAAGAAGTGAAGGATTTTGGTTGATCGCTTGATCGGCCGTCCGTTCGGCTGAACTGGTCACTGCGTCGGTGCGCCATGGCCTCGAGTGGGGCCTGTCGGGAACGGTTCCCGACAGGCCCCACTCGTGGTTCGGCGGGACGTGCGCCCTGGCCCGGCGGTGTGTCAGGCCGTCCGCGGGTCGAGGACGGCGAACTGGCTGCAGCGCCATTGCCGGTCGCGGCGTTCGAAGCGTGCTGTCACCGCCACGGTTCGCGCCCGCGCCCGTGCGGTCGCCGCGACTTCGAGAGAATCGTCGGCCGACCGGCACAGATGTGCCGATTGCAGTTGATATCGTGGCCGGTTGCGCGGCGTGTCGTCGCGCATTCGGGTGGCGAGTTCGGACGAGAGCCATGGCGTCAGTTGCGCGACCGCGCGCAGTCCACCGTGCACTTCCAGAAGTGCGCCGATTATCCGTTCCACCTGATTCTTCGACAGGTCCCTGCGAGGTCTGCTTCCGGTGCGCTGATCCGGGATTCCGCTCAACAGAGCGGCAATATCGACGTCCGGGAGTGAACCCGACCCGCCGTGGCCGGTCGCCCCGGCGCCGTGGTGCTCGCGCTCGTCGAGCGATTGAATGCGCGGACGGTCGGTCTGAGTAGTCATACTCATTTCCCCCTCTGGGTAATTTCTCGCAATTCCTGCGGGCTCGTCGTGACCCGCTATGGAATAGAGGTTCACCGTGCCGGAACGGATTCCCAAGACGCCCGGTTTGATGTATTTGAAGAAAATGTCCGCGAATGTCGCAACGATCGGCTAGGGCGCCGTCGGGTTACGCTCGTCGGTGTGACCGGATCGGATACCGACGGCCGCACGCTCAGCGGGATCGTGCTCGACTACGCGGGCGTGCTGACCGACAGCGGCGGCGAGAACCTGCTGGAGCTCGTGGACATCGCGCGGGATCACGGGGTGCGCACCGCACTGCTCTCCAACGCGGCCGGCGGCGGGTCCGTACGGCGGCGACTGCACGGGCGGTTCGACGACCTCGTGTTCTCCGGTGAGGTCGCCGTCATGAAACCGGAGCCCGAGATCTTCCTGCTCACGGCGGAGCGGCTCGGTGTGCCACCGGAGGCGTGCGTGTTCGTCGACGACGCCCCGGGCAACGTGTGGGGCGCCGTCGCGGCGGGGATGGTCGGCATCCGGCACAGCAGCGTCGCGGAGACGATCGGCGAGTTGCTGGCGCTGTTCCCCGACCTGCGGGCGGGCACGCCCCGCGAACCCTCGACCGACGCACCGTTCTGACCCGTTCGGTCCCGGCATCGCCCCGGCACCGTTCGACGCGGTGGCGGGGCGGCCGCTGTCGTGCTGACCCTGCGGGCGAGGCTTGTTCAGCCCGCGTTGCCGCGGCGCACCAGCTCGAAGCAGAGCACGGCCGCGGCGGCCGACACGTTCAGCGATTCGACGTCACCGGGCATGGGGATCGACAGCCAGCTGGCGACGTAACCCGCGACGTCGGCGTCCACGCCCTCGGTCTCGCCGCCCAGTACGAACGCCGACCGGGCCGGCAGCTCCGCATCGAAGAGCGACTCGCCGGTGCCGTGGGCCGCATCGGTCGACGTCGAGTCCGTGGAGCCGAGCGCGTACACGGCGAAGCCGGCGTCGGTGAGCTGCTCCGCCGCGTCGAGCGCGGTGCCGGTACGCAGCACGGGTGCGCGGAACGCGACCCCGGCCGAGGCCTTGACCACGAGCGGGTCGAGTGCGGCGACGCCCCTGCGCGGGACGACGATGCCGCCGAGTCCCGCCGCCGTGGCCGTCCGCAGGATCATGCCGACGTTGGCGGGTGTTGTGATGCCGTCGAGCACGAGCAGTGGCGAGGGCGGGTTGCGGTCGGCCAGGGCCTGCGCGAGAGGTCGCATGCGCGGGGCGACGACGTCGGCGAGCACGCCCTGGTCCTGTTTGCCGTTGCCGGCGAGCACCTTCACCCGGTGTGCGCTGGCGTGCTGCACCGCCACCCCCGCGTCGGTCGCCGCCCTGCGGATCTCCGATGCGGCGGCGCCCCGCGCCGTGTCGGCGAGAATCACCTTGTCGACCTCGAGCTCCGGGTCGGTGAGTGCTTCGAGAACGGGCTTGCGGCCGTAGACGGTGAAGAACCGGTCCTTCGGCGATACGGCGTTCGGGTCGGTCACGCTCGTGAGTGTTCCACGTGCCCGGCGGGGTCTCTGTGCCAGGATCGGGGCATGCCCGACCGTCTGCCTGCGCTGGACGCCGCCCTGCTGTACGGCGAACAGCCCTCGACGCCGATGCACGTCGGCAGCGTGGCCGTGTTCGAGCGCCGAAGCGGTGATTTCGACTTCGATACGGCGATGCAGGTCATCGGGCAGCGACTCGACTACCTGCCGCGCTACCGCAAACGATTGCTGCCGGTGCCGGGGCACTTGGCGCCGCCGGTGTGGACCGACGACGTCGACTTCGACCTCGGCTATCACGTGCGCCGGTCGGCGTTGCCCGCTCCCGGCAGCGACCACCAGCTGTTCGACCTGGTCGCCCGCCTGATGCAGCGGCCGCTGGACCGGGAACGCCCGCTGTGGGAGGCGTACTACATCGAGGGTCTCGAAGGTGACCGTGTCGCGTTGGTGACGAAGGCGCATCAGGTGCTCGTCGACGGTGCGCGCACGGTCGACCTCGCCCAGGTGCTGCTCGACGAGGGCGCCGCCGACCGGACACCGGCCGAGGGCGAGTGGACGCCGCGGCGCATGCCCGGCTGGTCGCGGCTCGTCACCGATGCGATCACCGACGCCGCGACCAGGCCCGCCGAGCTGGCCAGGAACGTGCGGTTCCTGGCGGAGGACGTCGTGTCGGGTCTCGGCAGGACCGCACGGACGGCGGGCTCGTTCGCCGCGGCCGCACGGTCGGCCACGGCCCCGGCCCGCACCGGGCCGGCGCGGCGGCTCAACTCGCGCGTCTCGGGCGGGCGCGTGTTCGCCGGTGTCCGCACCGACCTGGACTCCTTCAAGCTCATCCGGGCCGCCCGCGACTGCACCGTCAACGACGTGATCTTCACCGTATTGACGGGTGCGCTGCGCAAATGGCTCGAATCGCGGGGTCAGCACGTGCCGCCATCGGCCTCGGTGCGCGCACTGGTGCCCACGGCGCTACAGCACGAGGACGCCGAGTTCTCCCCGGCGGAACTGACCACCAGCAGGCTGGTTCCGTACTTGATCGACCTCCCCGTCGGCGAGCCCGCCCCGATGCTGCGGCTGCAGCACGTGGCCCACGAGATGGCCGAGCAGTTCGGCTCGGACCGGCCGGTGACGGCCAGGACGATGGTGAAGATGGGAGGATTCGCACCCGCGACGATGAACGCGCTCGCCGCCCGGGTCGCCGGCTCGCTGCCGCGGCGCGGGTTCAACGTGCTCATCGCCAACACGCCGGGCCCGCAGGAATCGTTGTACGCGGGTCCGGGACGGTTGTCGGCGATCTACCCGGTGCTTCCACTCGGGCGGGATCAATCGCTCGCGGTGGGCGTCACCTCGTACCAGGGTGACGTCTACTTCGGACTGAACGGTGACCGGAAGGCCATGCATGACGTCGACGTCCTCGCCGACATGATCGAGGAGTCGCTGGAAGAGCTGAGGGGTAACAAATGGTGAGGGTGTACGTGCCCGCGACGATCGGCATGCTGCGGCATCTCGTCTCCGAAGGGCAACTGGCCCCCGTGCGGGGGACGGCGTTCTCGCTGACCCCTGCGCTGCGTGAGGCGTACGTCAGCGGGTCGAACGAGGAGCTCGAGTACGCCGCGCTGCTCGACGCTGCGAGGGCGTCGCTGCGGTTGTTGGCTTCGCACGACGACGCCGAGCAGGACTCGGGGTCGGGGATCGACGAGAAGGAGCCGCCTCGCCGGGTGGTGATCGCCGCGGACGTCGAGGAATCCGACGTCACGCCGCGGCCCGACCTGGACAGCGCCGTGGTGCGCGTCGCCGGTTCGGTGACGTTGGACGACATCGCCGCGGTCCACGTCGACGCGGTGGAGGCCGAACAAGCCGTGGTGGCCGCCGCCGATGCGATCGACCGGGCCGACCTGGGCGATCTCGACGCGGATTTCGTGCTGGGAGAGGCCGAGGACCACGAGCTCGCCTGGTACGCGCCGCAGGAGGTGCCGTTCTTCCTCGAGCTGTTGTGACCGCCCGGTGCCCGGTGCCGCTCGGGTGACCGCGTTGGGCCCGCCGGGGCTGTATTGCGTGTTCCTCCCGCCGGTCACCCGACCGCCGACCCTCAGGGCGGGTTGCCGCGCGCCCTGGGCCCGCTCCACTCCCGAGGGCCTCGCCTCACATGGGCGCTGACGCACGGTGGCGCCTGTCGACTCGCCGTGACCGCGGGCCGTCCGGTGCCGTACCCGGCGCCGGCGCAGGCGGATGCGCACCGAACGGATGTCGCGGTTGTTCTCCCCTCACGGCCCGGTGCGGCGGCAGAATCGGCACCAGAGGAAACCGCCCACAAGGCAGCAGAGGAGAGCGTCATGACCACCATGGACGCCGTGACATCCGTACCGGTGCCGGCGAACGAGCCTGTGTACACGTACGCCCCCGGCAGTGCCGAACGTGAGAGTCTGCAGCGCAGGCTGGCCGAACTCGAAGGGGAGAAGGCCGAGCTGACCCAGACGATCGCCGGGAAACGCCGCATGGCGGGCGGTGACCGGTTCGACGTCGTCCAGCCGCACGACCACGGCCATGTGCTCGGCGTGAGTGCGCAGGCCACGCGTGAGGACGTGGGCGATGCGGTGACGGCGGCGAAGGACGCGGCCCGGCAATGGAGCGAGCTGCCGTTCGACGAGCGGGCCGCCGTTTTCCTGCGCGCCGCCGACCTGCTGGCGGGGCCCTACCGCGCCACGATCAACGCCGCCACGATGCTGGGCCAGTCGAAGTCGATCCAGCAGGCCGAGATCGACGCGGCATGCGAGCTCATCGACTTTCTGCGGTTCAACGTCCACTACGCCCGGCGCATCCTGGCTGAGCAGCCGAACTCGGTGCGCGGCGTGTGGAACCGGATGGAGTACCGGCCACTGGACGGCTTCGTCACTGCGATCACGCCGTTCAACTTCACCGCGATCGCGGGCAACCTGCCGAGCGCGCCGGCTCTCATGGGCAACACGGTGGTGTGGAAGCCGACACCGACCCAGCAGCTCGCGGCGCACTACACGATGCGGGCGTTCGAGGAGGCGGGCCTGCCGCCGGGCGTGATCAACCTGGTCACCGGCGACGGACAGGCCGTCAGCGACGTCGCCCTGACCGATGCCGGGTTCGCGGGCCTGCACTTCACCGGCTCGACCGCGACGTTCAAGAAACTGTGGCGCACGATCGGCGACAACCTCGACTCCTACGGCTGCTACCCGCGGATCGTCGGGGAGACCGGCGGCAAGGACTTCATCGTCGCCCACCCCAGCGCGGACTCCGACAAGGTCGCGGCTGCGCTCGTGCGCGGCGCGTTCGAGTACCAGGGTCAGAAGTGTTCGGCTGCCTCGCGGGCCTACCTGCCGCGTTCGCTGTGGGAAGGCGGACTGCGGGACCGCGTCGCTGATCTGACCCGCAGCGTCACCTACGGCGATGTCACCGACCTGTCGAACTTCGGCGGAGCGGTCATCGACGGGCGCGCGTTCGCCAAGCACCGCGAGCTGTTGTCGAGTGTGGACGGAGACGCCGCGCTCGAGGTGCTCGTCGGCGGTGGATGCGACGACTCGGTGGGCTACTTCGTCGACCCGACCGTGCTGGTGACGACGGACCCACGGCACGAGGTGATGTCGACCGAGTACTTCGGCCCGATCGTCGCCGTCTACGTCTACGACGACGCCGAGTACGAGCGGGCGCTGGAGCTGTGTGACACGACGGCGGGCTACGGGCTGACGGGCGCGGTGTTCGCCGACGACCGCGCGGCGATCGGCCAGGCGCACCGCGCGCTGCGCCACGCGGCCGGCAACTTCTACGTCAACGACAAGCCCACGGGGTCGATCGTCGGGCAGCAGCCGTTCGGCGGCAGCCGTGGCTCGGGCACGAACGACAAGGCCGGGTCGATGTTCAACATGCTCCGCTGGGCCAGCCCGCGATCGGTGAAGGAGACGTTCGACGCGCCGACGTCGATCGGCTACCCGCACATGGGCTGACCGGTCTCGGTCTCAGCTCGACCTGCAGGCGGCCCCTGCGCAGCCGAAAGCCCCGGGCTTTCGCGCGACGGCGAAAGCCCGGGGCTCGTCGGACGCCGGAGACCGGCAGGGGTGTGTCAGTTCGGCATGCCGCTCGACGGCATCTCCTGAACCTGGTCGGCCGGAGGCTCCTCGACGTTCACCGGAGTCCCCCAGTCGGTGTAGTTCATCTCCATGGTCATGCCGCCCTGGGCCATCTGCGAGGCGTTGCCGCCTGCCTTCTCGGCGACCTGCTTCATCATCTCGCTCATGTCCATCGTGACCTTGACGGGCAGGTCTTCGCTGTTGAGCCAGATCTCCATCGGGATGGTGGCTTCGACGCCGTCGAACATGGCCTTGTTGGCGCCGGTCATCTGGCCGACCTCTTCGGCGAGCTTCGCGAAGTCGAGGTCGAGCGTGTAGTGCGTGGTCGGCTCGCCGTCCAGCGTGGTCTCTTCGCTGTCGGTGATCTCGCCGGCCTTCTGCGCGAACTCGAGCATCTTGGTCGGGTCGTTCATCTCGGCGCTCTGCGCCCCGCCCTGACCGAGCTCGGCCATGTCACCCTTCATCCAGGTGCCGCCCATGTTCATGTACATGGTCTGGCCGATCATCCGGGTCTCGATCTCCTGGCCGCCGCCGGGCATCGACATGGTCATGCTGACCTTCGGCTCGCTGCCGAACTCGCCCTCGCCCTTGTAGGTCATGTCCTGGCCGCCGAGCGACATCGTCCCGTCGAACTTGGCGGTCTTCTTCTCGGACGTGCTCTGCGAGGCGGCGTCGGCCAGCGTGCTGGCGTCCTTGAACAGGTTGCCGACCGAGGTGCTGCCGTTACCGTCGTCGCCCGAGCCGCCGTTACCAGCGGCGTTGTCGTCGCCGCCACCACAGGCCGACAGGGTGAGCACCAGGGCTGCGAACCCGGCGACCAGAGAGGTCTTGCGCATGTGAGATCCCCAAAATCGTCGATGCAGGCGCTGCTGCGCCGCTTTCCACTTCGATGTGCCGATCACGGTAGCGGTTCCGTGGCCTGTGCCACGCTTCGCGGGTGCCTCGACGCGAGGAGGTCACGGCCTGCACGACCCCGCGTGATTCAGCCGTCGCGGTTCGTCACGGTTCGAGGCCCGCACGGGAGGCCAGCAGCCGCCGCAGGGAAGCCAGCCGCGCGCCGGTTCCCTCGACGTCGTCCAGCGCGCAGTCCGGGTCCGCGGGCGGGCCGAGGTGGCCGCAGCCCGAAGGGCATTCCTCAGCGGCTTCGGCGAATCCGCTGAACGTGCCCACGATGTCGTCGGCCGTGACGTGTGCGAGTCCGAACGAACGCACCCCAGGGGTGTCGACGACCCAGCCCGCGTCGTCACCGGGCAGCGGCAGCGCGATTGCGCTCACCGACGTGTGCCTGCCCTTGCCGACCGCGCTGACCTCGCCCGTCGCGAGCTCCGCCTCCGGCACGAGCCGGTTGACGAGCGTGGACTTGCCGACGCCGGAATGCCCGACGAACGCCGACACCCGGCCGGCCAGCCGTTCGACGAGGTCGTCGATGTCGCCGTCACGGCTGGTCACGACGGCGGGTACCGCCAGGTCGGCGTACTCGGCCAGCAGCTGGTCGGGGGAGGCGAGGTCGGCCTTCGTCAGGCACAGCACCGGGTCGAGTCCACCCGTGTAGCAGGCGACGAGGCACCGGTCGATGAACCCGGTGCGCGGCGGCGGGTCGGCGAGTGCGGTGACGATGAGCAGCTGCTCGGCGTTGGCGACGACCACCCGCTCGTACGGATCGGTGTCGTCGGCGGTGCGCCGGAGCAGACTGGAGCGCTGCTCGACGCGCACGATCCGCGCGAGCGTGTCGGGTTTGCCGCTGACGTCGCCGACGAGTTGCACGCGATCGCCGACGACGATCGGCGTCCTGCCCAGCTCGCGGGCGCGCATGGCGGTGATGGCACGGTCCGGATCGGACTCGACGGCGCACCGCCAGCGGCCGCGGTCGACCGACGTGACCATCGCGGGTACGGCGTCGGCGTGGCTGGGGCGGCGTTTGCTGCGCGGACGGGTGCTCTTTCCGGGGCGCACGTGCACGTCGCTCTCGTCGAGCCTGCGCCAGTCGCCACGGGCCACGGACGTTCACCTTCCTGCCGGTTCACCTACCGAGGATCGAGCCCGCGCCGCCGCGGCGCACGGCGTTGCCGCCGGGCTCGTCGGTGGGTAATGATCCCTCATCGGCCTCGCCCGGGGTCGGCAGGCGTGCCACGCTGGGTGAGGAGTCCGTCGACGAACACAGGGAGACGCCATGTGCGGCCGTTACGCCGCCACGAAGAGCCCGGCCGCGTTGATGCAGGAGTTCGAGGCGGCCGACGGCACGGAGGGGCACGCACCCGCGGAGAACTACAACGTCGCACCGACCAAGGACGTGGTCGGTGTCGTCGAGCGGCACCCTCGTGACGCCGAGGGCAATGTGGACGCCGACGCGCCGGCCGAGCGTGCCCTGCGGGTGCTGCGCTGGGGTCTGGTGCCGTTCTGGGCGAAGGACGCCGCCATCGGCAACCGCATGATCAACACGCGTGCGGAGACCGCGGCGGAGAAGCCCGCGTTCCGCAAGGCACTGTCGCGGCGCCGCTGCCTGATCCCGGCCGACGGCTGGTTCGAGTGGAAGGTCGGGCCGGTTCCGGACGGACAGCCGAAGAAGAAGGCGCCGAAAGAGCCGTTCTTCATGACCAGCGGGGACGGATCGTCGCTCGCGTTCGCGGGCATCTGGGAGACCTGGCGTGACCCGAAGGGCGATCCGGATGCTCCGCCGCTGGTGACGTGCTCGATCATCACCACGGAGGCGCGTGGCCGGCTCGTCGAGGTCCACGACAGGATGCCGCTGCTGATGCCGCCGGACCGCTGGCACGACTGGCTCGACCCCGACCGCACGGACGCGACGTCGTTGCTGGAACCGCCGGGCCTCGACGTCGTCGACACGCTCGAGCTGCGTCCGGTGTCGACGTTGGTGAACAACGTGCGCAACAACGGCCCGCAGCTGCTCGACCGCGCCGACGAGGCGGTCGAGCTCGACGGCGAGGGTGCGGCGGCCTCGGAGGCCGCCCTGTTCGACGTGCCGGGTGCGCGATGACCACGGCGCAGGTGGACACGCCGCACGGCCCGGCGCGGGTCGAACTGCACCTCGCCGACGAGGCCGGCGCGGGACTGCTGCTGGGACACGGTGCGGGAGGCGGGATCGACGCGCCGGACCTCGTCGCCGTCGCCGGAGCGGCGCGGAAACAGGGTGTGCACGTGGCGCTCGTGGAGCAGCCGTACCGCGTGGCCGGACGGAAGGCGCCTGCGCCCGCGAAACAGTTGGACGCGGCGTGGCTGGCGGTCGTCGAGGAGCTGTCCGGCCGCTGGTTCGAAGGACTGCCGCTGGTGTTCGGCGGGCGGTCGTCGGGAGCGCGCGTGGCGTGCCGGACCGCCGAGCAGGGACAGGCGGATGCGGTGCTGTGCCTCGCCTTCCCCGAGCACCCGCCGGGCAAGCCGGAGAAGTCGAGGCAGGCCGAGCTGGACGGCGTCCGGGTACCCACCCTCGTGGTGCAGGGGGAGAAGGATTCGTTCGGCAGGCCGGTGGCGGGACCGCACCGGGAGATCGTCATGGTGCAGGGCGATCACAGCCTGAAGGCCGACCTCGACGGCGTCGCGCGGGCGGCTTCGGAGTGGCTTGCCCGCGTGACCCGCCCGCTCGTGTCCTGAGACGGACCATGACCGGCCCACGGGCTCTGCATGCCGACCGATAGCCCTACGGAGTGCTCACCCGCACGGGTGAGTCAGGACGTGATAGATGCCACGGTCGCTGCAGTCAGCGCGATGAGGTCGGCCGGGGCGAGTTCGATCTCCAGGCCCCTGCGGCCGCCCGAGATCAGTACCGTGGTGAACGTCTCGGCGGAGGCGTCGACGACGAGCGGCAGCCGCGAGCGGTGGCCGAGCGGTGAGATCCCGCCGACGACGTAACCAGTCGCCCGCTGCGCCAGGGTCGGGTCGGCCATCTTCGCTTTCTTACCGCCCGTGGCTGCGGCGAGCGCCTTGAGATCGAGTTGGCCCGTGACCGGCACGACCCCGACGGTCGGCGCGCCGTCGACGGTCGCGACGAGCGTCTTGAACACCCGCTCCGGTTCGACCCCCAGCGCTTCGGCGGCCTCCAGTCCGTACGACTCGTGGCGCGGGTCGTGCTCGTAGGTGTGGAGTCTGTGCTCGAACTCGCGCTTGGCCAACAGTGCCGTCGCCGGTGTCCCCTTGCCCGCCATGAGGTGCAGGCTAAGCGACCCGCGGAACGCAGCCGCCGGGGGTGGGAATACCCGATCGAGGGTCGTCGTTGCAGGGGGTGTGCCGACGATTCTGACCAGACCCGAGAGCGCCCGAGGCGTATCCTCGAACGAGACATATGTGCCGTCGGTGGCGGGGACCCGAAGCCGGCGTGAGAGGCACAGCACGAGCGCCGAGATCATCGTCGACCCGGCCACCGATCTGGAAGGGAACGGTTTGCCGAGCACGCAGAACTCTGCCGAGCCCGCAACCGCCGAGACAACCGAGCGACCGAGCGCCGAGACGGCGACGGCCGTGCCCGACCGTGCCGCGGAGGCCGAGAGCCCCGAGGACGAGCAGGCTCGCATCGCGCGGTTCGAGCGGGACGCGATGCCGCTCATCGACCAGTTGTACTCGGCCGCGCTGCGCATGACCCGCAACCCCGCCGACGCCGAGGATCTCGTCCAGGAGGCCTACCTCAAGGCGTACTCGGCGTTCTCTTCTTTCAAGAAGGGCACGAACCTCAAGGCGTGGATGTACCGCATCCTCACCAACACGTTCATCAACGGCTACCGCAAGCGCCAGCGGCAGCCGTTGCAGCAGCCCACCGAGGAGATCACCGACTGGCAGATTGCCCAGGCGGAGAGCCACACCTCGACGGGACTGCGGTCGGCCGAGGTCGAGGCCATGGACAAGCTGCCCGACACGGACGTGAAGGCGGCGCTGCAGCAGCTGCCCGAGGAGTTCCGGCTGGCGGTGTACCTCGCCGACGTCGAGGGTTTCGCCTACAAGGAGATCGCCGAGATCATGGACACGCCGATCGGCACCGTGATGTCGCGGTTGCACCGTGGTCGCAGCCAGCTCCGGAACCTGCTCGCCGACGTCGCCACCGACCGTGGTTTCATCCGGCCCGCGAACGCGACGCGGGAGGTGGCGGGCCGATGAGCACCCTGGAACATCCGGACCACAAGCCCGAGCAGGGCCGTGACGTGTGCTGCGACGAGGCGCTCGCCGAGATCTACCTGCTGCTCGACCGCGAGTGCAGCGCCGAACGTGACGCGCAGCTGCGCAAGCACATCGAGGACTGTCCGCCGTGCCTCGAGGAGTACGGCATCGACGACCAGATCAAGCAGCTGCTGCACCGCAAGTGTGGCGGGGAGCAGGCGCCGGTGGACCTCAAGGAGCGGCTGCGGGCGTCGATCCGCAGGACCGTCGAGGAACGCGGCGGTGTGCGGCTCAGCGAGACGGAGCTGACGATCGAGCAGATCCGCGGAGGCTCCGACGGCGCCTGACCGGAGCCGATGCGGACGTCGTGTTCCGCGACACGGGCCCCGTCACGGCACTCATGACGTCGCAGCACCCATGACACGGTCACAGCACCCATAGCACAGCAAGACCCCGGCACTTCCGCGGAAGTGCCGGGGTCTTCGCCGTTGCTGACGGCCGCTCGGGGCGGCGGATCAGCAGTTGGGCTTCTTGCCGTGATTCGCTTTGTTCTTCTTGCGATCGCGGCGCTTACGTGCACGCTTCGACATGTTCATTCCTCCATGACTTGCTGACTCCAGTGTCGCATGTAGGCTCCGCGGTCCCTTCGGCTGGGCGGGAAGGCTCCCGCCGGAGGCCGTCGGCTGTGATGCCTGCTGCCGACAGGTGGGAGCCGGGCGGGCCGGGTGGGAGTATGGCAGAGCGGATCACGACCGGTCCGCGTACGAATCCTGACGATGTGCGGTGGTCGATAACCGATGTCCACACTTGCGGAGCTGCTCGCCGACAACACAGGCCTGCCGGGCGAGGCGGTCGACCATCTGCAACTCGTGGTGGCCGAATGGCAGTTGCTGGCGGATCTGTCGTTCGCGGACTTCCTCATGTGGGTTCCCGTCGCGGGCGGGGACGGCGACTTCGTGTGCGTCGCGCAGGTGCGGCCGACGACCGGTCCGACGGCGCACGTCGAGGACGTGGTGGGCACGCGGTTCACCCCGGAGGAGCATCCGCAGCTCTCGCGGGCCGCGCGGGAGCTGCGGCTGTGCCGTGAAGAGGAACCGCACTGGTACAACGACCTGCCGATGCGCAGGGAAGCGATCCCGGTGCGGTTCGGCGACCGGGCGGTCGCCGTGCTGAGCCGCGACACGAACCTGGCGTCGCCGCGGGTGCCGAGCCCGCTCGAGATCGCCTATCTGGGAAGCGCGGCCGACCTGTGCCAGATGCTCGCCGACGGTACGTATCCGAGCCCGGACGGCGGCACCGACGTGCACACGAGCCCGCGGGTGGGTGACGGGCTGATCCGCGTCGACCAGCACGGCACGGTCGTGTTCGCCAGCCCCAACGGCCAGTCCGTGTACCACCGCATGGGGTACGAGTCGGATCTGATCGGTGCGCGGCTGGCACCGTTGACGCGATCCCTGATCCGCGACCCGTTCGACGCGACCGAGATCTCACACCGCATCCTCGATGCCATTGCGGGCAAGCCGAGCACGCGCGCGGAGGCGGAGTCGCGTCGCGGCGCCGTCGCGTTGTTCCGCGCCCTGCCGCTGCGCCCTGCCGGAAGGCCGGCCGGTGCGCTCGTGCTCGCCCGCGATGTGACCGAGGTCAAGCGCCGCGACCGGGCGCTGATGTCGAAGGACGCGACGATCCGCGAGATTCACCACCGGGTGAAGAACAATCTCCAGACCGTCGCCGCCCTGTTGCGATTGCAGTCCCGCCGGACGCCCAGTGGCGAGGCGCGGCAGGCGCTGACCGAGTCGGTGCGCCGCGTGTCGTCGATCGCCATGGTCCACGAGGCACTGTCGATGTCGGTGGACGAGAAGGTCGATCTCGACAAGTTGTTCGACAACGTGTTGCCGATGGTCGGTGAGGTCGCCACCGCGGAAGCGCACGTGAAGCTCTCGCGCAGCGGTTCGTTCGGCGTCGTCGCGGCCGATATCGCCACGCCGCTGGTGATGGTGGTCGCCGAACTGGTGCAGAACGCCGTGGAGCACGCGTTCGAACCGGGAAAGGCCGGCGAGGTGGAGATCGCGGTCGACAGGTCGGCCGGACGGCTCGACATCGCCATTCGCGACGACGGACGTGGCCTGCCACCCGGGTTCTCGTTGGAGCGCGCCGACGGACTCGGGCTGCAGATCGCGCGGACGCTGGTGGAATCCGAGCTGCGCGGGTCGCTGTCGTTGCGGGGCGGCAGCGACGGCGGCACCGAGGCAACGCTACGGGTGCCGCTCAACCGTCGCGGCTGAATCGGATTCCGCGAAAGCGTCCGGATTTCTGCCGCCGGGCGTTTCCGGCGTGAGTCCGTAGCCGGTGAGCAGGCACGACATCGGCGGCAGGGAACTGCTGGAACGGCGCGAGAACGCGCTCGACGACGCCGTCGGAAACCGCGCACATTCGCGGTAACCGGGCAGCCGAATGCATTCGCCCGACCTGCCCCGGACACGCTTGAGGGCCGGCACCCGAATAGGGATGCCGGCCCTCAAACCTTTTGCCACGGCCCCAGTAAAAGTATTTACGTCAATCCGGGCAAAAGGCAGGTCGTATTGCCTGCGACGGTCTGCTCAGGCGTTGCTGTGCTGACCGACCTGTGCGCGGCGACGCTTGAGCGCACGACGCTCGTCCTCGTCCATGCCGCCCCACACACCGGCGTCCTGGCCGCTGGCCAGGGCCCAGGCGAGGCAGTCGGAAGCGACAGTGCAGCGGTGGCATACTGCCTTCGCGGCGGCTACTTGCGAGAGAGCGGGGCCACTCGTCCCCACGGGGAAGAAGAGTTCCGGGTCCTCGTCTCGGCAGGCCGCGCGGTTGCGCCAGTCCATTCTTGAGCTCCTTCTCAAGACGCGGGGGTGCCGCGCCAACGTCGTCTTGGCGGTCGTTTTCGGGGTGCTTGTGAATGCTTTCACGAGTCCCGGGCTTCGACAAGTGTTTTCGGCGGATCGGTGAGTCAGGTCACGGCCGCAAAACGCCGATCTGACCTGCGGCTTTGCGTTTCAGCAACGCCGCCCGTCGACCGAACTTTGCGGCGAGTGGAGCCTCAGCGTCGATAAGCGGCAACCGGGGTTTGCCGGAGGTGATCAGCTGGTTGCTGTTCACCGGCTGCGACCAGTCATACCGCGACGGTGAGCGCCCGTGGGACGCTCCGGAACTCCACCCTGGTGCGCGTTCCGACCAGGTCTCCGTCGACCTGAAAGTTTACGGGTTTTTCGGCTTTCACGCAGACGGATGACACGTCGTCATGGCGAATCAGCCGTCGACCTCGGTGTTTGCCCTGGTGCAAGGCCTGCCTGAGGTAGCGCAGCACCGTCGCCATACCCATCCCGCGCAATGCGAAGAGCCCCAGTCCGGTGTCGAACGAGCTGGTCGGGTTCAGGTGCACCGGGCGAGAACCGAGGTAGCTCCACGGGTCGGTGTTGGAGACGAACACGGTCCGCACGTCCGCCGGATCCTCACCGGGCAGGTCGAGGCTCATCGCGGGCCTGCCGTGCGGCGGCTTCAGATAGGCGGAGACGGCCGTACGGGTGTACAGCGCGGGGCTCGTGCGCTTGCCGCGCTTGGCGTCCACGCCTGCGACGACGTCCGCGTCCCAGCCCAGGCCCGCGTTGAACGTGAACCAGCGCGCTCCGCTCGCGACGGCGCCCGTGGTGTCCTCCGCGCGTGCGGTGCCTCCGCTGTCGGCGATGCCGAGCCCGACTCGCCGGGTGGAGCCGGTGTCCACGGCGTGCAACAGCCGGTGGGTCGCCTCGACGGGGTCGCGGGGCAGGCCGAGCGCGCGGGCGAAGACGTTCGCGGAACCGCCGGGGACCACACCCAGCATCGGCGCGGGCACCGGCGACGTCCAACCGGGGCCGGCCGGTGACTCCGGCCGAACGATGTGCCCCAAGTCTCTGTGCCCCACGTCTCCGCGCGCCGTGTCCCTGTGCGCCGTGTCGTCGTGCGCAGTGTCCCTGTGCGCTGAGGGGTCGCGGGCATCGCGCAGGCCTCCGGAGGCGTAGCGCGCAGCGCGTCCTGCACCGTCCATGAGGCCGTTGACGACCTCGTTGACCGTGCCGTCCCCGCCGTGCGCGACGACGAGGCCGACGTCCCCGAGTTCGCCGCGCGCGGCCGCACGGGCGACCGTCATCGCGTGACCACGGTGCTCGGTCTCGACCACCTCGAGCTTCACCTGACTGGCGAGGGCGTGCGCCAGAACGTCACGCCCTCCCGGTGAGGTGGCGGTGGCCTGCGGATTCACGACGAGAACTGCGCGCACTCGTCCAGCGTAGGTGAATCGTCAGCCCGTTCTCCTCGCCTGCTGCCTCCTGCATGGTCGGCGAACGTGTCGACTTTCGCCGTGACGAGTGCACCCCGGACGACCGCCGGCTCATCGACGACACCTCGAATCCTTGTCCCGATGGTGGGCACCGGAAAACGGCCGTCCGGGTGGCATACCATCGAAACCGTTCACGCACGGTCACATCCGAGGGAAGGCCCGCTCGTGGCGCTCGCCGACAAGATCTCGCCCGCGCCCCGCGAAGTCCGGTACGCGGGGCTGCTGACGGCATTGCCGGGCATCGCACTGATCGCGATCGGAATCATGCTCGCGGTCACCGGCAGGAGCCCCGACCTGGCCGCCGAGGTGAGCTACTACGTCGTGCTCGGGGTCGCCGTGCTGGCCTGTGCGACGGGGCTGCTGCTGGGCAAGACCTGGGCGCGGTCGCCGTCCCTCGTCGTCGCGATGATCCTCGTGGGTGTCGGCTGGTACGCGGCAGGCCCGTCGGACCAGTCGGCGTTCGGGGTGCCGATCATGATCGCCGGTGTCGCCGTGATCGTGCTGCTGTTCCGCAGGGACTCGCGCGCGTGGGTGCTCGGCCAGCGGCCCGACGAGACGGAGGATGAGGCGGCCCGGCGCGGCGGCGTGTCCGGACGGGCTGCCGAACGTGAACGCGACGAACCCGGTGACAGCTGAGGCGCTCCCAACTCACGAGCTGCGCCGGACGTGAGGTCGGCGGGAGGTCAGCTCGCTTCGTCGGCGAGTTTCCGCAGCGGGGCGTCGGTGAGGCGGTAGACCGTCCACTCGTCCATGGCCACGGCGTCCAGCGATTCGTAGAACACCCTCGCCGGGTTCCAGTTCAGCACCCACCATTCGAGGCGCGCGTACCCGCGCTCGACGCATTCGGCGGCCAGCGCGGCGAGCAGCGCCTTGCCGAGGCCCGAACCGCGGTGCTCGGGACGGACGAACAGGTCCTCCAGATAGATCCCGTGCACGCCGCGCCAGGTGGAGAAGTTGAGGAACCACAGCGCGAAGCCCACGACCTCCCCGTCAGCCTCGGCGACATGGCCGTAGAGGGCGGGCTTGTCCGCGAACAGCGCGATGTGCAGCTGCTCGGAGGTCAGGTGGCACTCGTCGGGAGCCTTCTCGTACTCGGCGAGCGCGTGGACCAGGTCGACGACGGCATCGACGTCGTCGGTGCGGATTCGGCGGATCGTCATGACCTCGAGCTTCGCACCGCGGGTGTGAGGTGCGGGGCCGCGGGTCGGTGCCGGTTCAGGTGGGCGGGACGTTGAGGTGGCGGATCTGCGGCGCGCCTCGGTCGTAGCCGAGCGCGGAGATGCTCGCCGGGTCGACGCGGAAGCCCTCCCCGAGCGCGGCGTCGAGGCCGAGCCAGCGGGCGATCAGTACCCGGCTGAAGTGGCCGTGGCCGATGAGCACGACATCGCCGTCGGTCAGCGTCTTACGGGCGCGCTCGAGTACGCGGTCGCCGCGGGCAGCGACCTGAGCGGGGGTTTCGCCGTTCGGCGCGCCGTCGGTCCACAGTGTCCAATCGGGGACGTTGCGGTGGATCTGCTCGGTCGTGATGCCTTCGTACTCGCCGTAGTCCCACTCGGCGAGCTCGTCGCAGGTCTCGTCGACGTCGATGCCGGCCAGTCGGGCCGTGTCCTGTGCGCGTACCCGCGGACTGCACAGCACGAGAGCGGGGGCCGTGCCGCCGTGCAGGACGGCGTAGGTGCGGCCCGCGGCGTGCGCCTGGCGCTCGCCGACGCCGGTCAACGGGACGTCGGTGTGGCTGGTGTGCTTGCCCGTGGCGGACCATTCGGTCTGGCCGTGCCGGAGGAGCAGGATCGAGTGTTCGGACACGGGGGAACCGTATCTCGGCACCGTGCTCACCGGCCGGTTACTGGCGGGTAATATGCGGGTATGACCTCTCAGGATGTGGCGAGCCCGGCGATCAACCCGACCTATGCGATGTGGCGGAAGCTGTCCGGCTCGGCGATCGGCAAGGGTGTGTTCTCCGCGGCGCTGTGCCTGCGTGTGCCGTACTTCGGTTCGGTGCTGCCGCGGGTACGGGACATGCGGCCGGGGCGCTGCGAGGTGGCGGCACCGAAGTGGTGGGGCGTGCACAACCACCTCGGGACCTTCCACGCCATCGCAGCCTGCAATCTCGCCGAGATCGCGATGGGCATGCTCGCGGAGGCGACGGTCCCGGCCACACACCGGTGGATTCCGAAGGGGATGTCGGTGTCGTACGTCGCGAAGGCGGGGACGTCGCTGACGGCCGTCGCCGAACTGCCGGAGCTGCCACAGCTTCCCGAGAGCGGCGACGAGGGCGTCGAGGTGCTCGTGCCGGTCGCCGTTCAGGACCGGTCCGGCCGGACGGTCGTTACCGCCGACATCACCATCTGGGTGACCGCGAGGAAGTGACCCGGGCGGCGGCCGGGTGTGATGCCCGGACCGTTCCGTTCCTGGTGTCCTCGGGTCTCGACGTCCTCGGGTTTCGGTGTGCCCGGGCGTCGGTGCGGTCGGGCCTCGGCGTGTTCGGGACCCGGTGTGTTCGGACTTCGGCGTGTTCGGGCCTCGGCGTGTTCGGACTTCGGTGTGCTCAGGTTTCGGCGTGCCCCGGTTCCGAGGTGTTCCGGCTTCGAGGTTCGTGTCGGTATCGGTGAGGCCGCGGGCACTCGTTGTTAAGTCAACCGAGTGAACTTCCGTCTCAATGTGAAGTGTCTTCGCGTTTTTGCTTGTCTACTCGCGCGTAGGCGGTTCAGCATTCCGATCCATGACACAGTTGTCCCGCCGGAAGTTCCTCGGGTACGCGGCTCTGAGCTCGGCCGCCGCCTACGGCCTCACCACCATTTCCACTCGGCCAGCGCACGCGGCCGACGGCCGTGACGGCCTGCCGGACTTCTCCCCGGCCGTCGTGATCGGCACGGGCTACGGCGCTGCGGCGACGGCGCTGCGGCTCGGCGAGGCCGGCATTCCGACGGTCATGCTCGAGATGGGGCAGCTGTGGGACACGCCGACCGCGGACGGCTCGGTCTTCTCGCCGATGCTCTCGCCCGACAAACGGTCCATGTGGCTCAAGGAACGCAGCGAGATGCCGCTCGCGTCGTTCCTGTGGATCGACATCAACACGAACATCGAGCGCTACGCCGGTGTGCTCGACCGCGTGCACTACGGGGACATGTCCGTCTACCTCGGCCGTGGAGTCGGCGGCGGGTCCCTGGTCAACGGCGCCATGGCCGTGACGCCGCGGCGGTCGTACTTCGAGGAGATCCTTCCCGACGTCGACGCCGACGAGATGTACGGCACCTATTTCCCGCGCGCCAACGCGGCACTCGGCGTCAACGAGATCGACCGGGACTGGTTCGAGGACTGCGACTCGTATCGGTACGCGCGGCTGTCGCGGAAACACGCCGAGAAGGCCGGCTACCGCACGGCGTTCGTGCCGAGCGTCTACGACTTCGACTACATGCGTCGCGAAGAGGCGGGGGAGGTGCCGCGATCCGCGCTCGACTCCGAGGTCATCTTCGGTAACAACCACGGTAAGCGCTCGCTCGACAAGACCTACCTCGCCGCAGCCCTGGGCACCGGCAACGTCACGATCAAGACGTTGCAGGAGGTGCGTGACATCCGCCGCAGCGCCGACGGTACGTATCGGCTCACGGTGCGCGAACTCGACGAGACGGGCGGCACCGTCGCGCGGCGGGAGATGGGCGCGAGGCATCTGTTCCTGGGTGCGGGCAGCATCGGGTCCACCGAACTGCTCCTGCGCGCCAGGGACACCGGCACGCTGCCCGGTCTCGGCGAGGAGATCGGGCAGGGCTGGGGCCCGAACGGCAACGTCATGCTCGGGCGCGCCAACCACGCGTGGGACCTCACGGGGACGCTGCAGTCCGGGATGCCCGCGCTGGGAATCGACGCCTGGGACGACCCCGACAACCCGGTGTTCGCCGAGATCGCACCCATGCCGGCGGGTGTCGAGCTGTGGGTCAGCCTGTACCTGGCGATCACGAAGAACCCCGCGCGCGGCCATTTCACCTACGATGCGGCGTCCGACTCGGCGAAGCTGCACTGGACCGCCGAGCAGGGGCAGGCATCGATCGACGCGGCCAAGGTGCACTTCGACCGGATCAACGGGGTCAACAACACGGTGTACCGCCACGACCTGTTCGGCGACACGCGGGCGTTCGAGAACCGGTTCACCTACCACCCGCTCGGCGGTGCGGTCCTCGGCGAGGCGACCGACCTGTACGGGCGCGTCAAGGGCTACGACAACCTGTACGTCATCGACGGCGCCCTGGTTCCCGGCAGCACCGGCGTGAACCCGTTCGTGACCATCACCGCCCTGGCGGAGCGCAACGTCGACCGGATCCTGGCCGAGGACATCCGCAGCTGACCGCAGTCACGACCGTGGTGGCGGTGGCGTGCCCAAAGAGAACAATTGGGGCTCCCGTCCGCGGGCCCGGCCACCGCCCCTCATCGGCACGCTGGTGCGTGGCTGCGTTCGATGCCCCAACGGTGCCCTTGGGCGTCACGCGTTCGCGCGTAGCTCCGCGTAGCGGGCGAGGCAGTCCTCGTACCGGGGCAGCAGGCCGGAGTCGCGGGCCTCCGCGAGCGAAGGGGCGGCGCGGTCCTTGTCGGAGAGGAGGTACTCGACGTCGCCGGGCCAGGGCAGGCCGAGGTCCGGGTCGAGGGGATCGATGCCGTGCTCGGCGGGCGGGTTGTACGACGTGGAGCACAGGTACGACATGATCGTGTCGTCCTCGAGCGCGATGAAGCCGTGCCCCAGGCCCTCCGCGAGGTAGACGCCGCGGAAGGTCCGGCTGTCGAGCGTCACCGTGTCCCATGCGCCGAACGTGGGAGAACCCGTGCGCAGGTCCACGACGACGTCCAGCAGGGAACCCTTCGGGCAGTAGACGTACTTGCCCTGGCCAGGTGGGACGTCGGCGAAGTGGATGCCGCGGATCGTGCCACGCCGGGACACGCTGTGATTGGTCTGCGCCACGGTCATCGGATGCCCGACGGCTTCGAGGAACGTCGGCTCCTGGAACGGGGCGGTGAACAGGCCGCGCTGGTCACCGAAGACCGGCGGGGTGAACTCCACGGCGTGCGGGACGGCCAGCGTGCGGGCTTCCATGCCGGGATCCTATGCAGCCCCGCGGAGCGGGTCCGGTCGGGTGGCGGTGGGTGACGGGTGGGCGGTCGGGCAGCCACCCAAGTCGGACGTCCGTCTTGCTATCGGTGACGTGACCTGCGCAAATGGGTCGATATCTGTGATCCGGGCCGCACCGGCACGGCCGATCGCCGCAGAAGATGTCACACTGGACGAACCGCCGCGTCCGCGGCTACGCCTGAACCAAGGGCCTTATGACGGACACCTTGCCGGCAGTACGGTGCTACCGCGCCGAGTCGCCGGGACCAAGGAGCCCACGAGCCAGCGGAGTGTCCGCTGGCAGTTCCCTTTTTCAGCCCTGGAGATAGACGTGTCCCAAGCTCAGGTGAGTGACGACGACATCTTCGGCGGACACGAGGGCGGCAAGCTCTCGGTGTCGGCCACCCGGCCCATCACGCAAGCACGTGACCTGTCCATCGCCTACACCCCCGGGGTAGCGAAGGTCAGCCGCGCCATCGAGCAGGAGCCCGCGCTCGCGAAGCGCTACACGTGGGCGGACCGGCTCGTGGCAGTGGTCAGCGACGGCACGGCGGTACTCGGACTCGGTGACATCGGCGCGAGCGCTTCGCTGCCGGTCATGGAGGGCAAGTCGGTTCTGTTCAAGACGTTCGCCGGGCTGGACTCGATCCCGCTCGTGCTGGACACCAGCGACGTCGATGAGATCGTCGAAACGCTGGTGCGGCTGCGCCCTTCGTTCGGCGCGGTGAACCTGGAGGACGTGTCGGCGCCCCGGTGCTTCGAGCTCGAGGACAAGCTCAAGGAGGCGCTGGACTGCCCGGTCATGCACGACGACCAGCACGGCACGGCCATCGTGGTGCTCGCCGCGCTGCGTGGTGCGAACCTGGTGGCCGGCCGTGACATCGCCGACCAACGGGTCGTGATCTCCGGCGCGGGTGCCGCGGGTGTGGCGTGCGCGAGGATCCTGCAGGCCGCAGGTGTCGGTGACGTGACGATGCTCGATTCGCGAGGGATCATCCACGCGGGCCGGGACAACCTCAACGCGATCAAGGACGAACTCGCCGAGACGACCAACAAGGCGGGCCTGCGCGGCGGGATCGACGAGGCCATGGCCGGCGCGGACGTGTTCATCGGCCTGTCGAGCGCGACGATCGACGAGAACCTGCTCGCGACGATGGCGCCGGAACCGATCGTGTTTGCACTGTCCAACCCGGACCCGGAGGTGCATCCGGACGTCGCGGCGAAGTACGCGTCCGTGGTGGCCACCGGTCGCAGCGACTTCCCGAACCAGATCAACAACGTGCTGGCGTTCCCCGGTGTGTTCCGCGGGGCGCTCGACGCCGGTGCGCGGGCGATCACGGAGAACATGAAGCTCGCGGCGGCGGAGGCCATCGTGTCGGTGGCGGCCGATGAGCTCTCGGCCGACCGCATCGTGCCGAGCCCCCTCGACCCGAGGGTCGCCGAGGAGGTCGCCACCGCGGTCGCCAAGGCCGCGGAAGCCGACGGCGTCGTCGGCTGACCTCCGGCCGGTCACGCTCTCAGCACTGCGAGGGCCCCGTGGTCAGGCGTTCCCGGCCGACCACGGGGCCCTCGCAGTTCGTCGGAAGAGTCAGTCGCCCAGCTCGTTGCGGACCTCGGCGACGCGGTGCCGCGGCAGGTCGATGAGCCGGTCGTCGGAGACGTCGTCGGGGGCGTCCGGCCAGATGTTGCCCAGCCGGCCGTGCGCCCGGGTGAGCAGGGCCCGTGCCGCCGCGTCGGTGTGACCGGTGGCGCTGGCCGGCGGTTCGGCGACGACCACCGCGTGCGTGTTGTCGGGCGTGCTGCGCAGCAGACGGAGGCGGTACTTCGGGCCGATCAGGTCGGTGAGCCCGCGCTGTGATGCCGCGTCGACGAGGTCGGGATGCGAGTTCGGCAGCAGCACCGCCACCCGGTCGGCGTTCACGGCCAACAGCGTGCGCAGCAGCCACGGCCCTGGATCGGCACCGAGGTCCACGGCCACGGCCGTGCCGGGCTTCGTCGTGACCGGTTTCGTCCAGTCGGCGCCGCGCTCTTCGACGTCGAGTCCGTTGTGCCCCGCGATACTCCGCAGCGCGGTCAGCAATTCGGCCGTGGTCTCGCCCGCCTCGAGCGACTGTGCCCCGCGCGTGTAGATGGTCTGCTTGCTGGTCTTCCTGCCGCCTTTGCGCGCCTTCGTGGTGGGCTGGCACACGTACAGGTCGGCCGCGCTGCCGATCGCCTGCGCTCCGCTGTAGCGGTGGAAACCGGGCACGATCGACTCGAACGCGAGGCCCAGACCGACGAGCGCTCGCTGCGTGCGGTGGCCGAGTGCCGGATGCCGAGGGCTGTAGCCGTAGGCGAGCACCAGGCGTCCCGCAGGCGGATCGGCGAGGCATTCGAGCCCCCTGGTGGCGAACAGCCCCATGCCCTCCGGGGTGTACGGCGGGTCGCTGAACACGATGTCGGCCTTGCCCATCACCGACAGCGGCAGGCCGAACCGCAGGTCGGCGTGGACGGTGCGGATCGTCCGGGAGCTCTGCCGGTCGACGTAGTCGAGGATGCGATCGTCGACGTCGATGACCGTCAGGTCGGCCTCGGGGCGCAGCGCACGCACCGCCAGGGAGGTCAGGTCGTGATCGCCGAGGAACGTCAGTCGGGTGGTGCGCAGGTCGTAGTGCTCGTCGAGCCAGCGCGCGCGGCGCACCACGGTGTCGGCGGTCGCCTGCACGTGGTCGAGCGCTGGCAGCGGCGGCGGCACGTGCGCGATGTGGCGCGCGACTTCCGCCTCGAGGCCGTCGGTGGTGTGCGGACTGCCCGCCTGCTCCCGGTGGTCGTCGACGACGTCGGGACGCAGCCGTACGCGGTCGCCGTCCCGTTCGAGGTCGTCACCCAGGGCCTGGAGCAGTTCCTCGACCGTGCGCCGGGGAGCGGCCAGTTCGCGCACGAGGTCGTCGAACTGCCAGCTGCGCTCGGCCAGTAACGCGATGGCATGTCGCAGTGACTTCGCGTCCACGCCGAACACCTGACGCACCGAATTCATGGCGCCTACCCTAGAGGCCCTGAGCAGCGGAGCGGACGCCCGGCCGACCTCGAGGCGCGATTCTGTCGGCCTCCTCGGTTACTGTCGTGCAGACCTGTCACCCGGGTCACAGATCCGGTTCACAGCGTCACGGGTACGGCTGGCAGGTCCCGGTGCCGAGGGAGCAGGGAGACGACCATGACGATCGAGTTCCGCGGCGTCACCAAGCGGTACGGGGGTGGGGCGGCAGCGGTGGACGAGCTGTCGCTGACCGTGCCGGACGGCAGCATGACGGTGTTCGTCGGTCCCTCCGGATGCGGCAAGACGACGTCGCTGCGCATGGTGAACCGGATGGTCGAGCCCACCGACGGCGACGTGCTGTTGGACGGGCGCAACGTGCGTGACATCGATCCGGCCGAGTTGCGGCGCGGAATCGGCTACGTCATCCAGCACGCGGGTCTGTTTCCACATCGGACCGTGCTGGGCAACATCGCGACCGTGCCGATGCTGTCCGGGTGGAGCAGGAGGTCGGCGCGCCGCCGGGCCGGTGAGCTGCTCGACACGGTCGGCCTGCCCGCCGAGCTGGGTTCGCGATATCCGGCCCAGCTGTCCGGGGGTCAGCAGCAGCGGGTGGGGGTCGCGCGCGCTCTCGCGGCGGATCCACCGGTGCTGCTCATGGACGAACCGTTCTCGGCCGTCGACCCGGTCGTGCGGGAGGGGTTGCAGGACGAGCTGCTCGACCTGCAGCGGCGGCTCGGTAAGACGATCGTGTTCGTCACGCACGACATCGACGAGGCGGTCCGGCTCGGAGACCGGGTCGCCGTCCTGCGGGTGGGCGGCAGGTTGGCGCAGTACGGCACGCCCGCCGACGTGCTGCGCCATCCGGTCGACGACTTCGTCGCGGAGTTCGTCGGCAAGGACCGTGGCTACCGGGGGCTGTCGTTCCTGTCGGCGGGCGCTCTCGAGGTCGGCGAGGTCGTCACCGTGGAGATCGGTTCGGTGCCCGGAGAGTCCGGCGAATGGCGGCTCGCGATCGACGACGAGCGCAGGCCGCGCGGCTGGCTCGCACCCGGCTCCACAGTGGACGGATCACTGGCGGAGGCGGATCTCGTCGCGGGCGGCTCGCTGTACCGGCGGGGCACATCCCTGCGCGGTGCGCTCGATGCCGCGTTGTCCTCGCCCGCGAGCCTCGGCGTCGTGGTGGACGACGACGGCGCGGCCGTCGGGGTCGTCACTGCGCGCCACGTGCTCGACGTGATCGAGCGGCACCCTGCCAGTGCGACCGCGACAAGCCGCACCGCGAGAGCGTGACCGCGACATGAGTCTCATCGACGAGCTCGGCACCTACCTCGGCAGCGCGAACACCCGCGCCCAGCTGTGGGCTGCGCTGGCCGAGCACGGCTACCTGGCCCTGCTGCCGATCCTGTTCGGTGTCGTGCTGGCCGTCGGTGCGGGGTGGCTGGGGCAGACGTGGCCTCAGGTACGCGGAACGCTCGCCGTCGTGGCGAACCTCGTCTACACGATCCCGTCGCTGGCGTTGTTCGTCGTCATCCCCGGCGTCATCGGCACGACGATCCTCGACAGCATCAACGTCGTCGTCGCGCTGTCCCTGTACACGGCTGCATTGCTGGTGCGCCCGATGCTCGACGCCATCGCCGCCGTGCCGCAGGCCGTGACGGCGTCCGCCACAGCCATGGGATACCGGCCCGCACGCCGGTACTTCGGTGTCGAACTCCCGCTCGCCGTGCCGGTACTCGCCGCGGGGGTCAGGGTCGCGGCGGTCAGCAACATCAGCCTGGTCAGTGTCGGTGCGCTCATCGGGGTGGGCGGGCTCGGCAGGCTGTTCACCGACGGCTTCCAGCGCGAGTACTACGCGCCGATCGTGGTCGGTGTCGTACTGACCCTCCTGCTCGCACTCGTGGTGGATCTGTTGCTGGTGTTGCTGCGCCGGGTGCTCACCCCGTGGCAGCGTCCGGCTCCCACGAGGCGGGCTGACGAGGAGGTCGCAGCATGATCGCCGAGACTGTCGCGTGGTTCGGCGACGCTGCGAACTGGAGCGGCCCAGGGGGCGTGCCGGCCCGCGTGCTCGAACACGTGGGCTATGTCGCCCTGGCACTGGCCATCGCACTGGTCATCGCCGTTCCCTTCGGACTGCTGGTGGGGCACACCGGCAGAGGTGCCGTGCTGCTGGTCGGGGCCGGCAACATCGTGCGTGCGTTGCCGACGCTCGGTGTGGTCACGCTGTTCTTCCTGTTGTTGGCCGAGAGCACGCCTGCGGCGGTCGTGGGACTGGTCGTGTTGGCGGTGCCACCCGTCATGGCGGGCACGTACGCGGGCGTGCAGTCGGTCGATGCCCACGTCGTCGATGCGGCGAGTGGGGTCGGTATGCGCGGGATGCAACGGCTGTGGCAGGTCGAGGTGCCCATCGCACTGCCCATGGTGCTCGGCGGGGTGCGCAACGCGGTGCTGCAGCTCGTGGCGACGGCCGCAGTCGCGGCGTACGTCGGGCTGGGCGGCCTAGGCCGTTATCTCATGGACGGACTGGCCATTCTCGACTATGCCGAGGTCGTGGCCGGTGCGGTGCTCACCGCGGCACTCGCGGTGGTGCTGGATCTGCTGCTGGCGGGGTTGCAGCGGATCGTGGTGCCGCGCGGCGTGCGGTTGGCCGAACTCACGAGGTCGAAGGGGCCCGCATGATCGGTGCGTCGAGCCACGGGGTCATCGGTCGATGGCGACGGATCATCGCCGTGTGCGCGGTACTGGTGTTGGCCACCGCCTGCGGCAACCCGTTGCGCGGAGGGGCCGAGGGAGGCGACGACGGGCGCATCGTCATCGGCGCCTCCGACGTCGGGGAGAGCCTGCTGCTCGCGGAGATCTACGCCGGTGCATTGCGCGGCGCGGGGGCCGATGACGTCACGGTGCGGCCGCCGGTCGGTGGTCGTGAGGTGCTGGTCCAGGCATTGCAGGACCGCTCGCTGACGCTCGCACCCGACTACAGCGGCAATCTACTCCGGTACTTCGACCAGGACACGTCCGCGACGACGTCGGACGAGGTCTACCGGGAGCTGCCCCGTGCGCTGCCGGAGGGGCTGGAGGTGCTGGACCAGTCCCCGGCAGAGAACACCGACATGCTCGTCGTGCGGGAGGAGCTGGCAGCACAGGGCGTGCGCACGATCTCGGATCTTGCTCCGCGCTGCGACCGGCTCGTGTTCGGCGGGCCGGGCCAGTGGGGCGAGCGCTGGCGTCGGGAGATCCGTGAGCTGTACGGCTGTGAGTTCAAGGAGATCCGCACGACGGACACGGGCGGGCCGGTGACGGTGGAGGCGCTGCGGTCCGGCGAAGTGCAGGTGGCGAACATGTTCAGCACGTCGGCCTCCGTGTATGCCAACGGGTTCGTGCCGTTGGAGGACGATCGCGACATGTTCCCCGCGCAGAACATCGTGCCGTTCGCCGTCGAAGGATCGCTGTCCGAACGCGAACGCGATGCGCTCGACCGTGTATCGGCAGCCCTCACGACCGAGAAACTGACGGAGTTGAACGTTGAGTTCTCGGAGCGGAAACGCAATCCGGCCGACATCGCCGACGAGTTCCTGGCGCAGGCCCGGAATCGGTGATTCCACTCCCGTCGCACGACGGCAGGGGTGCGACCTTGGTAGCAGACCTTCGTCGGGGGCTGAACGATGGTTCTTGCCGCGGCGGTGCAACGCGAATTGCACCTGCTGGTCACGGTTTGAACGCATTTTCCCGGAACGTATGGACCATTGCGCCGCCGTGATTGCGTCGAACGGAGTAGGAATACTACTTTCGTCGCCATTCTGGGAAACTTTTCCTTGATGTGATCTCGCCGCTTTCTCGCTTACTGTTCGGCCCATTCCGGACAAAGTTCGAACGGAAGGGAAAAGCGTGCGTACCGACAAGCGAAGGATCGGCACGGCCGTCGGGGTGGGCACAGCCGCCGCGGCCCTCGTGCTGGGCATGGCGGGCACCGCGGGCGCCGTACCGCAGGAAGGCACCATCATCGGTGCCAATGCGGACACGGCGGTCGCCGGCAAGTACATCGTCAAACTGAAGGACGGCGTGACGACCACGGCCGCCGACCTGGGCGGCAAGGTCGAGCACAGGTTCTCGAGCGCGCTGAACGGCTACTCGGCCGAGATGTCCGAGGCGAAGGCCAAGAGCATCGCGGCGGACCCTGCCGTCGACTACGTCGAGCAGGTGCAGACCATGCACACCACCGCGGACCAGGCGAACCCGCCGTCGTGGGGGCTGGACCGAATCGACCAGCCTGAGCTGCCGCTCGACGACAACTACTCCTCGCCGAACGACGGTGACGGTGTCACGGCCTACATCATCGACACCGGCATTCTGACCTCGCACGAGGACTTCGGCGGCCGGGCCACACACGGTGTGGACACCGTCGACAACGACGACGACGCGACCGACTGCAACGGCCACGGCACGCACGTCGCCGGCACCGTCGGCGGCACCGACTACGGCGTCGCCAAGAACGTCGATCTGGTCGGCGTCCGGGTGCTGAACTGTCAGGGCAGCGGCACCAACGCGGGCGTCATCGCCGGCATCGACTGGGTCACCGAGAACGCCTCGGGTCCGTCGGTCGCCAACATGAGCCTCGGCGGCGGTGCCTCCGACGCGATCGACGAGGCCGTGCAGAACTCCATCGCCTCCGGCGTGACCTACGGTCTGGCCGCGGGCAACGACTACGGTGCCGACGCGTGCAACTCCTCGCCGGCCCGTACTCCGGAGGGCATCACGGTCGGCTCCACGACCAACACCGACGCCCGTTCGAGCTTCTCGAACATCGGCTCCTGCGTGGACATCTTCGCCCCGGGCAGTGACATCACCTCCGCGTGGATCGACAGCGACACCTCGGAGAACACGATCTCGGGCACGTCGATGGCGACCCCGCACGTCGCTGGTGCGGCCGCGGTGTACCTGTCGGCGAACCCGGACGCCACTCCGCAGCAGGTCGGTGACGCGCTGGTTGCGGGCGGTTCCGAGGGTGTCGTGTCCGACCCGGGCACGGACTCGCCGAACGTGCTGCTGAACGTGGTGGGCGACGGCTCGACGCCGCCGGACGAGCCGGACCCGGAGCCGGGTGACTGTGAGGCCGTGACCAACAACGACACGACCGACATCCCGGACGCCGGCTCGGTGACCAGCACGGTCACGGTCTCCGGCTGTGAGGCCGCCTCGGCCGACGCCACGGTCGACGTCGGCATCACTCACTCCTACCGCGGTGACATCGCGCTGGACCTGGTTGCCCCGGACGGTTCGGACTACAACCTGAAGACGTCGGGGTACGACTCCCGCGACGACATCAACGAGACCTACACGGTCGACCTGTCGGGTGTTTCCGAGCCGAACGGCGAGTGGACGCTGAAGGTGACCGACGCCTACTCGTGGGACACCGGTTCGCTCAACAGCTGGACCCTCACCCTGTAAGTCCGGCGTGACGCACGCCCGCCCGGTTTACACCCCCGACCGGGCGGTCACGTGAAAACCCCCAAGGGCACCTTCGTGGCACTCAACGCCCCTAAGGTTCCCTTGGGGGCATCGTGTGGTCACGTCGCGTGTTCGCCCAGGCGTCACCGGTGGGTGATACAGAAAACCGGCCCGGCGGAGTCGAACTCCGCCGGGCCGGTCTTCTGCTTGCCGTGGTTCTCGGTCTACTCGAAGGCCTTCGTGATGAGTGCCTTCTGCTCGACCTCGTGCACCTTCGACGAGCCCGCCGACGGTGCGGCCATCGGCCTGCGCGCCACCACGTCCAGGTTCGCCAGCACCTCAGGCAGCTTGCGCGGCAGGTTCAGGCCGAAGTACGGCCAGGCGCCCTGGTTCTCCGGCTCCTCCTGCACCCACACGACCTGCTGGGCGTTCGTGAACCGGCTGAGCGTCTCGGCCAGCTTCTTCTTGGGCAGCGGGTAGTACTGCTCGACCCGCACGATCGCGACGTCGTCGATCTCGCGCTTGGTCCGCTCGGCCACCAGCTCCCAGTAGAGCTTGCCCGAGGTGAGCAACACCTTGCGCGCCTTGGCGGGGTCGACGTCGGAGTCGTCGATCACCGACATGAACTTCGAGTCGCCGGTGAAGTCCTCGACGTTCGACGTCGCCGCCTTGTTCCGCAGCATCGACTTCGGCGTGAAGACGATCAGCGGGCGCTTGACGCCGTCGAGGGCGTGGCGGCGCAGCAGGTGGAAGTAGTTCGCGGGGGTCGAGGGCACGGCCACCGTCATCGAGCCTTCGGCGCACAGCTGCAGGAAGCGTTCGATGCGGCCGGAGGTGTGGTCCGGTCCCTGGCCCTCGTGGCCGTGCGGCAGCAGCAGCACGACGTCGGAGAGCTGGCCCCACTTGGCCTCGCCGGAGGAGATGTACTCGTCGATGACGGACTGGGCGCCGTTGACGAAGTCGCCGAACTGGGCCTCCCACATCACCAGCGCGTCGGAGTTGGCCACGGAGTAGCCGTACTCGAAGCCGACCGCCGCGTACTCGGACAGTGCCGAGTCGTAGATCATCACGCGGCCCTGCTCGTCGGCGAGGTGCTGCAGCGGTGAGTATTCCTTGCCGCTGTCGCGGTCGATCAGCACGGAGTGGCGCTGGGTGAACGTGCCGCGGCGCGAGTCCTGGCCGGACAGCCGCACGAGCCGCTGTTCCAGGGCGAGCGAGCCGAACGCCAGCAGTTCGCCGAAGGCCCAGTCGATGCCGCCTTCGCGGGCCATCTTGGCGCGCCGGTCCATGACCGGCTTGACGCGCGGGTGCGGGTTGAAGCCCTCGGGCACGTTGACGAACGAGTCGCCGATGTGCTGGACGGTCTCGCGGGAGATGGCGGTGGGCAGGTTCGCGGGGACCTGCTGTTCCTCCTCGACCGACGGGCTGGGCGTGACCGGGTGCTTCTCGAGTTCGCGCACCTCGTTGAAGACGTGTTCGAGCTGGCTGGAGAAGTCCCGCAGCGCCGCTTCGGCCTCTTCCATCGAGATGTCGCCGCGGCCGATGAGCGCCTCGGTGTAGGTCTTCCGGACGCTGCGCTTCTTGTCGATGATGTCGTACATCCCCGGCTGCGTCATCGAGGGATCATCGCCCTCGTTGTGACCGCGCCGCCGGTAGCAGATCATGTCGATCACGATGTCCTTGTTGAACGCCTGGCGGTAGTCCACCGCCAGCCGCGCGACCCAGTAGGCGGCCTCCGGGTCGTCGCCGTTCACGTGGATGATCGGCGCGCCGATCATCTTGGCGACATCGGTGGCGTACTTCGACGACCGCGCGTGCTCGGGCGCGGTGGTGAAGCCGACCTGGTTGTTGATGATGACGTGCACGGTGCCGCCGGTGCGGTAGCCGCGCAGGAGCGAGAGGTTGAGCGTCTCGGCGACCACGCCCTGGCCGGCGAACGCGGCGTCGCCGTGCAGCAGGACGGGCAGCACGGTGAAGCCGTCGACGTCGCCGCCCTTGTCGAGGATGTCCTGCTTGGCGCGGACGATGCCCTCGAGGACGGGGTCGACCGTCTCCAGGTGCGACGGATTCGCCGTGAGCGACACGCGCGTCTCGCCGTCGCCGAACATGCGGAAGTACTTGCCCTCGGCGCCGAGGTGGTACTTCACGTCGCCGGAGCCGTGTGCCTGACCCGGGTCGAGGTTGCCCTCGAACTCGCGGAAGATCTGCGAGATCGGCTTGCCGACGATGTTGGCCAGCACGTTCAGCCTGCCGCGGTGCGGCATGCCGACCACGACCTCGTCGAGGCTGTGCTCGGCGGCCTTGTCCAGCAGCGTGTCCAGCATCGGGATGACCGTCTCGCCGCCCTCGAGCGAGAACCGCTTCTGGCCGACGTACTTGGTCTGCAGGAACGTCTCGAACGCCTCGGCCGCATTCAGCTTGCTGAGCACGTACTTCTGCACCGTGGGCTCGGGCTTGTCGTGCGGGATCTCGACGCGGTCCTGGATCCAGCGGCGCTCGTCGGGGTCGAGGATGTGGGTGTACTCGACGCCGACGGTGCGGCAGTACGAATCGCGCAGCACGCCGAGGACGTCGCGCAGCTTCATCTTCTCCTGGCCCGCGAACCCGCCCACGGCGAACTCGCGGTCCAGGTCCCACAGCGTCAGGCCGTGCGAGAGGATGTCCAGGTCCTCGTGGCGGCGCTGGCGGTAGTTCAGCGGGTCGGTGTCGGCCATCAGGTGGCCGCGCATCCGGTAGGCCTCGATGAGCTCGAGCACCCGGGCGGTCTTGTCGATCTCGCCCTCGGGGATGTCCGAGACCCAGCGCACCGGCTCGTACGGGATCCGCAGCGACGTGAAGATGTCGTCGTAGAACCCGTCGCCGCCCAGCAGCAGCTCGTGGATGCGCTTGAGGAACTCACCCGACTCGGCACCCTGGATGATGCGGTGGTCGTAGGTCGACGTGAGCGTCATGATCTTGCTGACGCCCAGGTCGATGAGGGTCTTCTCGCTGGTGCCCTCGTAGTGGGCCGGGTACTGCATCGCACCCACGCCGATGATCGTGCCCTGCCCGGACTGCAGCCGCGGCACCGAGTGGTTCGTGCCGATGCCGCCCGGGTTGGTCAGCGAGATCGTGGTGCCCGCGAAGTCGTCGGCGGTGAGCTTGTTGTTGCGCGCCTTGCGGACGATGTCCTCGTAGGCCTGCCAGAACTGCAGGAACGTCATGCTCTCGCAGTTCTTGATCGACGCCACGACGAGATTGCGGGCACCGTCCTTGCCCGGCATGTCGATCGCCAGACCGATGTTGACGTGCTCCGGCGTGACCGAGTGCGGCTTACCGTCGATGACCTTGTAGTGCCGGTTCATGTTCGGGTAGGCGTGCAGCCCCCGGATCATCGCGTAGCCGATGAGGTGCGTGAACGAGATCTTCCCGCCGCGCGAACGCTTCAGATGGTTGTTGATGACGATGCGGTTGTCGGCCATCAGCTTCGCCGGCACCGCACGCACGCTCGTTGCCGTCGGCACGCTCAACGACGCGTCCATGTTCTTCGCGATCGCCGCAGCCGGGCCCCGGAGGACCTTCGACTCGGGTTCGCTCTTCTCGGGCTTGGCCGCCTGGCCGCTCTTCGCCTCGCTGGTCGCGGCCTTCTTCTCGCCGGCAGTGGAGGGCTGAGCAGCGGGTGCAGCGGCCTCGGCGGGCGCCTTCTTCGCGGAGCCGGACTGGGCAGGAGCGGACTGAGCCGAGCCGGACTGAGCCGAGCCGGACTGAGCCGAGCCGGACTGGGCGGGAGCCGAGGGAGCTGCGGACTTCGGGGCCTGCGACGGGCTGGGCCGGCCGTTGCCTTGCGTCTGCGCCGGAGCCTGCGGCTGACCGTTGGCCGACGGATCGGCCTCCGTCGTGTCCGGCTTTCGCTCTTGCGTGGGGGAGAAGTCGGCAAAGAACTCATGCCACGCGGAGTCGACGGAAGAAGGGTCGGCGAGGAACTGGTCGTACATTTCCTCGACGAGCCATTCGTTGGGGCCGAACTGTGACGCAGGGCTGCTGCTGGACACGGCTGGGACTCGCCTCTATCTGTCTCGATGTGCCAATTACGCGCGTACCAGGCTAACCCCCGTGCCGGCGGGACAGTCACCGAACTCGCACTTGGTGGCCGGATCCGCAGGCGCGGGGCAACCCGGATTTCTCACTGAATCGATACCGGTCGCTGGGCGTACACCCGAGACTCGTCGACGGTGGCGACCGGCGCCGGTTTTCGTGACCGGAGTCATGGCGGCGCCGGGCGGTGGGACCCGGCCGGGTCGTTCGGCGGTCGGGTCACTCGGCGGCAGGCGCGCCGGCCAGGGGAGTCCCGGCCGCGGGAGGCCGCTCCGCGGCTCCGTCACCGAGGCGCCACAGCCGGGCGTACGCCCCGTCGGCAGCGAGCAGTTCGGAGTGTGATCCCTCCTCGACGACCCGCCCGTGGTCGAGGACGACGATCCGGTCGGCGCGTGCGGCGGTCGCCAGCCGGTGCGCGACGACGAACGTCGTGCGTGTGGCAGCGAGCCGGTCAGTGGCCCGCAGCACGGCGTCCTCTGTGGCGGGGTCGAGTGCGGCCGTCGCCTCGTCGAGGAGCAGCACGTCGGGGTCGACGAGCTCGGCCCTGGCCAACGCCACGAGCTGCCGCTGGCCCGCCGACAGCGCACGCCCGCGTTCGCCGACCTGCTGGGCGAACCCGTCCGGCAATGCGGCGACGCCCTCGAGCGCGCCCACCGCGCGGACGGCGGCCTCCACCTCGGCGTCGGTCGCGGCCGGGCGGCCGTAGCGGACGTTGTCGGCCACCGAGCCCACGAACAGGTGCGGCTCCTGCGGCACGACGCCCACCCGGCTGCGCAGCTGCGGGAGGTCGTAGTCCCGCACGTCGACGCCGTCGATCCGCACCGTGCCGGTCGTGGCGTCGTAGAACCGCGCGAGCAGCTTGACGGCCGTGGACTTGCCCGCGCCCGTCGCGCCGACGAACGCGATGGTCGTGCCTGCGGGCACGGCGAGCGAGAGGCCGGCGAGCGCGGGCGTGTCGGCACCCGGGTAGTGGAAGCCGACGTCGTCGAGCTCGACGTCCCCACGCAGCCGCTCGCCCGTGGTGACCGGGTGCTCGGGCTGCGGCACGGACGTCGGCGTCCGCAGCAGGTCACCGATCCGGCGGAGGCCGACCTTCGCCTGCTGGTAGCCGTCGAACACCGTCGAGAGCTGCTGCACCGGCGAGAAGAACAGCCCGAGATACAGCAGGAACGCCATCAGCACGCCGGGCGAGAGCTCTCCGGCCGCCACTCCTGCCGCCCCCGCGGTGAGCACGAGGACCTCCGCCACTCCCGACAGCAGCGTCACGAACGGGAAGTACGTCGCCACATATCGCTGTGCGCGCAGACGGGAGCGGCGGTATGCGTCACTGCGGGAGGCGAAATCGCGGGCGGATCGCTCTTCGCGGGTGTAGGCCTGGGCGACGCGGAGCCCGCTGACGTTCTCCTGCATGTCGGCGTTCACGGCGCTGACCCGTTCGCGCGCCTCGGTGTAGGCGGCCGAGGCGCGTCTGCGGAACAGCACCGTCGCGACGATCAGGACCGGCAGTACGGCGAACACGTACAGCGACAGTCCCGGCGCGGTGACGATGAGCGCGGCGCTGATGCCCACCAGCGTCAGGACGCTGACGACCGCGGTGGCGAGACCGGTCTGGAGGAACGTCGACAGCGCATCGACGTCGGTGGTCATCCGCGTCATGATCCGGCCCGACAGTTCGCGCTCGTAGTAGTCGAGGCCGAGTCGTTGCAGTTGGGCGTAGCTGCGGACCCGCAGCAGATACAGCACGGACTCACCGGTACGGGCGGTCAGCCGGGTCTGCAGCGCGATCGCGAGCCAGTCGAACGCGATGACCACGACGCCGACGGCCGCCGCGATGAGCACGACGGACTCGGCGCCGGTCCGCACCCCGTCGTCGACACCGCGCTGGTAGAGCGCGGGTACGGCGATCGTCGCCAGCGCGTCGATCGCCACGAACGCGATGACCGCGGCCAGCAGTCCCCGGACCGGGCGCAGCAGGCTCGCGAGGCGGAACCGCGGGTCCGGTGCCGTCGGATCGAGGTCGCCGAGATCGGGCCGGTCGGTGGCGGGAGGGAGCGCGCGAACCCGGTCGAGCAGTTCGGGCGTGGGCGGCAGGTCGAGCGACGCATGGCCGCCGGGGCCGCCACCTCGGCCGGTCGCGGCGGCGGGCCTCGTCGTCGAGACCGATGGTATCGACGAGGAACCGGCCGCGGACGTGGCGGCGGCCGGTGCGGCGGTGCCCTCGTGGTCTGTGCCGTCGTGGTGTGGGCCGTCGTGGTGTGGGTCGTCGCGGTCGGCGCTGGCGGCGTCTCCGTCGTCGGTGTCGTGGCGCGGCCACAGTTCCGGGGTGACACCGCCCGGTGCGGGTTCGGCCGGCACGGGGTGACCGGGCTCGTCGACGTCGTCGCCGGGGCCGGACACGAGGTCGCGGTACAGCCGGCAGCGCGTCTCGAGCTCGGCCGCCGTGCCGATGTCGACCACCCGGCCCTCGTCGAGCACGGCGATCCGGTCGGCCAGTGCCAGGGTGGAGCGGCGGTGGGCGATCAGGAGCGTGGTGCGCTCCCGCATCACCTCGCGCAGCGTGTCGTGAATGGCGGCTTCGGTCGCGGTGTCGACGGCGGACGTGGCGTCGTCGAGGACGAGCACGCGCGGATCGGTCAGCAGTGCGCGCGCGAGGCCGAGGCGCTGCCGCTGGCCGCCGGACAGCGTGAGCCCGCGCTCGCCGACCTGCGTGTCGTAGCCCTCGGGCAGTGCGGAGATGAA
Organism: Prauserella salsuginis; assembly: GCF_024648885.1. Lineage (GTDB taxonomy): Bacteria > Actinomycetota > Actinomycetes > Mycobacteriales > Pseudonocardiaceae > Prauserella > Prauserella salsuginis. The sequence continues at coordinate 53,518 of NZ_JANBBF010000001.1, forward strand.
CTCGTGGGCCTCGGCGGCCTTCGCCGCGGCGATCACCTCCTCGTCGGAGGCGTCCGGTCTGCCGTAGGCGATGTTGTCCCGGACCGAGGTCGAGAACAGGAACGCCTCTTCGAACACGACGCCGACGGTGCGCCGCAGCTCGGTCAGGCCGAGATCCCGGACATCGGTCCCTCCGACGCGGACCGCACCCTCGTGGACGTCGTAGAAGCGGGGCAGCAGCAGCAAGATCGTCGATTTGCCGGAACCGGCGGTTCCGACGAGTGCGAGGGTCTCGCCTGGTCGGGCCCGCAGCGACATGCCGTCGAGTACCGGTTCGGACAGGGTGTAGCCGAACCGCACGTCCTCCAGTTCGACGTCCAGCGATCCACCGGGAACCGGGTCCGGGTCGGCACGCTCGCGTACCTCGGGCTGGGCGTCGATGAGCTCGTGCACGCGTTCCGCACCCGCGCGCGTGAGCTGGGCCTGCACGACGAGGCTCGCGAGCATGCGTGCAGGCCCGGTCAGCGACGAGACGTACGTGGCGAACGCCAGGAACGTGCCGAGGCTGATCTCGCCCCGCAGCGCGAGGATGCCGCCGACCGCCAGTACCGCGATCTGGCCGGCTGCGGGCAGTGCCCCGGTCGTCGCCGTCGGAACTGCCGACAGCTTGGCGGCGCGGAGCCGTTCGGCGAACAGCGTGCGCGCCGAGCGGGAGAGCTCGGCCGTCTCGCGCTGTTCCTGGCCGAAGCCCTTGACCACGCGCACGCCCGTGACCGTCTCCTCGACGTGCTGGGCGATCTCGGCGGCGCGCTGCTGGGCCGACCACGTCGCGGGGAACAGCTTGCGCCTGCTGACCGCGAGGACGATCGCGACCGCGGGGCCGACGATCAGTGCGATCACCGTCAGCAGCGGCGACATCCACAGCATCGCCCCGAGCGCCAGGAACGCGAACACCACCGACCCGGCCGACAGCGGCACCTGCATCAGGAACCCGGTCACGAGCTGCAGGTCGGTGATGGCACGCGAGACGATCTGCCCGGTGCGCAGCGAGTCCTGTTTGCCGCCGTCGAGCCTCGAGACCGCCGCGAACACCGACTGCCGCAGGTCGTGTTGGACGTCGAGGGCCAGCCTGCCGCCGACGTAGCGCCTGCCGAATGCGGCGCCGAACGCCAGTAGGTGCAGCGCGAGGAGCGCGACGGCCAGCCACGGGAGGTTCGCCGTCGAGCCCGCGACGGCGCCGTCGACGCCCTCGCGGATGAGCAGCGGGCTCACCGCTTGTACGCCGACGCCGAGGACGGCGGCACCGAACGCGAGGACGACGAGCGCCGGGTGCCGCCAGCACGCGGCGGCGACCCGACGCACCCAGCCGTTACGGCGGCCGGACGGTCCGGGAGTGCCGGGCGGATCGGTTTCGTTCGCGGTGTCGCTCTCCGCGCTGCCGATCCGCCCCGACACTCCCGGCTCCTCCTCGTCGACTTGCTGCTATGTGATGTCGCGCTTCTGATTGGCCGCCCAGCCGCCGCCGAACAGCAGCATCGCCCAGGCGAAGAAGATCAGCGCGGAGGCCCACCACGAGAACGCACCCGGCGCACCCGCGGTGAACTGCATGAGCCACACCGCTTCGTCGTCGATCGCGTCGGGAACCGCCGTGCCCGCTGCGCCGAACGCCTCGGCGCCGATCGCACCGACGATGCCGTTGAGCGTGCCGTTGGGCAGGACACCCCCGAGCCACGATATGCCGCCCCAGCCCCACATGACGAGCACGAGGAGGTTCTCGACGATCAAGATCCAGATGATGGACGTCACGGTCGCACCGGTGGTGCTGTTCCACAGCGCGCCGAGGCCCACTCCGAACAGCGTAGCCAGGATGGAAGCCAGCACTCCCGCGCCGAGGATGCCGAACCAGTACCCGGCGTCCGGGATTCCCGGCGAGTCGACCGTGATCACCGTGCCGAGGCTGGCGAAGCCGACGATGACCACGCCGTAGATGGCACCCCACAGGATGTAGGTGAGCATCTTCGCCGTCAGGGCGGAGACCCGGTTCGGCGCAGTGAGGAACGTCGTCGTGATCGTCTTCTTGCCGTACTCGCCCGCGATCGCGAGGATCCCGAGGATCAGCGGGAACAGCAGCCCGATGTTGATCCCGTGGGCGAGCGCCAACAGGCCGACGGGCAGTGTCGTGACCTCCACACCCGCCGCGCGCCCGAGTTCCCGCGCGTCGCTGCTGCCGAGGTAGTCGTTGATGTCGTTGGTGATCGCGCCCCAGCCGAGTGCGAACAGCAGGGCGAGCACCACCGTCGGAATGAGCAGGCCCCACCAGCTCTTCGTGGTGACGATCTTGCGCATCTCGGCCTTGATCAGGTTGCCCATCACTGGCCACCTCCCCAGCCCTGCTGGCCCGGCTGCTGGTAGCCCGGGGCCTGGTACGGATTCTGCGGCTGACCGGCCGGCGGCCCCTGCTGGAAGCCGGGTGGCGGCCCCGGTGGTTGCTGCGGCGGCCCCGGTGGCGGCTGCGGCGGTTGCTGCGGAGGCTGACCCGGCGGCATCGCGCCCCCGGCGTACTGCGGGCTCGTCATCTGGAAGAACAGCTGCTCGAGGTCCGCCTTCTCCTCTTCCATGCCGTAGACGGCCACGCCCGCCTTCGCCGCGACGTCACCGATCTGCTGCACGCCCGCGTTCGTCACGGCCACCCGGCCGTCGTGAGCGGGCTGGACCTCGCCGACGCCCGCCTCGCGCAGTGCCGTCACCAGCGCGTTCGCGTCCGCGGGCTGCACCAGCACCCGGGAACGCTGCGAGGCGCGCAGCTGCTCCAGCGGGCCGTAGTAACGCGTCATGCCCGCGCTGACGATCACGACCTGGTCGATCATCTGCTCCACCTCGGACAGCAGGTGGCTCGACACCAACACCGTCCGGCCCTGCTGGGCGAACGACTGCAGGAACCCGCGCAGCCACGCGATGCCCTCCGGGTCCAGGCCGTTGGACGGTTCGTCCAGCACCAGCACCTGCGGATCGCCGAGCAGCGCGGTCGCCAGCGACAGCCGCTGCCGCATGCCGAGCGAGTAGCCGCCCGCAGGGCGGTCCGCCGCCGGGGAGAGTCCGACCAGCCCCAGCAACTCGTCCACCCGCTGATCCGGAACGCCGATCGCGGCCGCGTACACCCGCAGGTGGTTCCGCGCCGTGCGCTTCGCGTGGAAGCCCTCGTTCTCCAGCACCGCCCCGACGATCCGCGCCGGGTTGCCGAGCTGCGTGTACGGGCGTCCGTTGATCGTCGCCGCACCCGATGTCGGTGTCACCAGTCCGAGCAGCATGCGCAGAGTCGTCGTCTTCCCTGCGCCGTTCGGCCCGAGGAACCCGGTGACCGAACCCGGTTCCACGGTGAAGCTCAGGTTCTGGACCGCCGTCACGGCCCCGAACTGTTTGGTGAGGTTCTGCACCGCGATGCGGCCACTGCCGTCGTGCATTGTCCATCCCCTTTTGGTGCGCTGTGGCCCCTGCGACCGCGCCTGGCGTGCGGTCGCGCCGCGTGACGGCGATGCGCATCCCTCGTCCTTCTGGTGGGTGAGGGCGTTCGCGGCGCTCGCGAACGGGCGCCCGTCACGGTGGCGGTCGCCATCCTGCCGTATGCCCTGTGATGCAGGTGGGGAGGTTGCGAGATTCACGGTCGTCGACAGCGAACCGATGCCCGAAATCGGCGACTCTGGGTGTTGCTGTCGGCATTCACCGTGTGTGAAGTCAACCGTTGGCCGGGCCTGCGCCGGGCATGTGAACAAAAAACCTGAAGACTTGCCGACCCCGGGGCGGCGAACCGCCGACCGACGACTTAAGCTGGTACGTGGCGGCCCGCTCCCGGTGACCCCCAGGCTGGTTGAGCGGGCCGCCCCTAGTCGTGTGGCACTTCGCGCCGGCACTCCCTCCGCCGCTCAACCTCGTCTTTTCCGGGGTCCAACCCCGGGCCCGGCCGGAGGGCTTCGCCCCCGGACCCCGGGTAGGTGGGCGGATGCGTTCGGGTGGGCCGGTGCCGGGGCGGTGGGTTCTGGTGTCACTCATCGGTGCCGATTCACCACGTCGTCGCTGTCCTCGTCAGCAGCGCACCGAGAACCTGCGGCCGTGCGAGTTGTCGGCCCGCCGCAAGTGACTTCGTCACGTTTCGACGAGGTCGTGTGGCGCTTCGCGCCGGCACTCCCTCTGCCACTCAACCTCGTGTTTTCCGGGGCCGACCGCGACCCGGCCCCGGCCAAAGGCTGTACAGCGTGGATGGCCGGGCGGTCCGCGCACCCTGTGTGATCACGGCGAAGTGGTGAAGAGTGCTGAGCGGCGGCGCGGTGCCCGGGTGGGCGCCGCCCCGCCGCTCGGCCGCCGCTCGGCCGGCGCCGACCGACAGGACCGTCGGGTTACAGGTCGGCCGGGGTGTAGGTGAGTTCGTGGGCCTTCGCGACCGGCTCGTTCGTCAGCGCGCCCGCGTGCGTGTTCAGGCCCTTCGCCAGGTTCGGGTCCGCCCGCAGCGCACCCTCCCAGCCGTCCTCGGCGAGCCGCAGCACATACGGCAGCGTCACGTTCGTCAGGCCGTAGGTCGACGTCCTGGGCACGGCGCCCGGCATGTTCGCCACGCAGTAGAACACCGAGTTGTGCACCCGGTAGGTCGGCTCGTCGTGCGTCGTCGGCCGGGAATCGGCGAAGCAGCCGCCCTGGTCGATCGAGATGTCCACCAGCACGCTGCCCGGCTTCATCCTGGCCACGAGGTCGTTCGAGACGAGCTTCGGGGCCTTCGCGCCCGCCACCAGCACGGCGCCGACCACCAGGTCCGCCTCCAGCACGGCCTGTTCGAGCGAGAACGCGTTGGACGTCACCGTGCGGATCCGCCCGCCGAAGTCGCTGTCGATCTGCCGCAGCCGGTCGACGTTCGTGTCCAGCACCTCGACGTCGGCGCCGAGGCCCAGCGCGATACGCGCCGCGTTCAGGCCGGCCACGCCGCCGCCGATCACGACCACCCGCGCCGGATGCACGCCGGGGACACCGCCGATCAGCACGCCGCGGCCACCGCCGGGCTGCATCAGTGAGTACGCGCCCACCTGCGGAGCCAACCTGCCCGCGACCTCCGACATCGGAGCCAGCAGCGGCAGCGTCCCGTTGGGCAGCTGCACGGTCTCGTACGCGATCGACGTCGTGCCCGCCGCCATCAGCGCCTCTGTCAGCGCCCGGTCCGCGGCCAGGTGCAGGTAGGTGAACAGCACCTGGTTCGACCGCAGCCTGCCGTACTCCTCGCTGATCGGCTCCTTGACCTTCAGCACGATGTCGCCCTCGGACCACGTGTCGTCGGCAGTCGGGAGGATCTTCGCGCCAGCAGACGCGTACTCCTCGTCCCGGACCGCCGAACCGAGTCCGGCGCCCGTCTCGACGTAGACCTGATGGCCGCGCGCGGTCAGCTCGTGTGCCCCCGCCGGGGTCAGTGCAACCCGGTACTCGTGCTTCTTGACTTCCTTCGGGACGGCGATGCGCACGGCTTCCTCCTCGGTGGCGGGCGCCCGCCCGCTGGGCCGGCGCACGTCGGTTCCGCTTCCTTGTGGGAACGGATGGGAATGGTGTCTCCGACCACGGTGAACCACCCGGACGGCGGTGTCATCGTGCTGCGAGGACAATTATCCGCGGACAGTGTGGTTTTCCGATGACAAATAATTGACCTCCAGTTGGCTCGAGGTCGCAGGCTGGTCGTCATGCGAGTGGTGTGGTGGACGAAGCCCGGCGGGCCGGAAGTGCTGCAACCGGGAGAGGCGGACCTGCCGGCGCCGGGGCGCGGTGAGGTGCTGATCGACGTCGAATACGCGGGCATCACGTTCGTGGAGACACAGTTGCGTGCCGGGCTCGGGCCGTTCGCGTGGGAACCGCCGCTCATTCCGGGCAACGGTGTCGGGGGTGTGGTGTCGCGGATCGGCGGCGCCGTCGATCCTGCGCTCGTCGGTGCCCGCGTGGTGAGTGGGCTGTCGGGTAGCGGCGGCTACGCCGAGCACGCCGTCGTGGCGGCGGACCGGCTGCTGCCGGTGCCGGACGGCGTGTCGATGTCGGACGCGGTCGCAGTGCTCGCCGACGGCCGCACCGCGATGCTGCTGCACCGCGGTGCGGATCCGCGCCAGGGGGAGCGGGTGCTCGTCGAGGCGGCCGCGGGTGGAGTGGGCGGTCTGCTCGCGCAGCTCGCGGCCAACGCGGGTGCCGTCGTGGTCGCTGCGGCGGGCGGCCAGCGGAAGACCCGTCTTGCGCGCGAGGCGGGCTCGTCCCATGCCGTCGACTATCTCGATCCACAGTGGACGGATCAACTGCGGGAACGGATCGGTGGGGTGGACGTCGTCTACGACGGGGTCGGCGGGGACATCGGGCGCGCGGCGTTCGGTCTGCTCGCCCCGGGCGGCCGCATGCTCGTCCACGGCATGGCGAGTGGAGTCATGACCGACATCCCTGCCGAGGAGGCCGAGGCGCGAGGCGTCACCGTCACGGGCGGACTCGACGTCACCCCGGAGACGCTGCACGAGTGTGCACGCGATGCCCTTGCGGAAGTGGCCGCGGGCCGGCTGCGGCCCCGGATCGGCGCGATCCATCCGCTGGAACGTGCGGCCGACGCACACGCCGCCATCGATGCGCGGACGGTGATCGGCAAGACCCTGCTCGCGGTGAATCCGTGACCACGTCGCCGCGGTAGGCCGTGCTCGTCACGACCAGCGCAGGGTGAGCAGCTGCGCGATGAGTGCCAGTCGGACGTCGGGGTCGTCGAGGTCGAGACCGGCGAGGTCGAGGAGCTTGCGCATGCGGTAGCGGAGCGTATTGGGGTGCACCTGTAGCGCTGCGGCCGCACTGCGCGGATCCCCGGGATAGCGCAACCAGTGGTAGAGCGTGTCGACGTACTCGGTGCCCTGTGCCTGATCGTGCTCGAGGAGGACGCGGAGGGGGCCCAGGCCGGTCACGTTCGCGGCGCGGGCGGCGGTGGCCGTCCGGTGCAGAATGAGCGGGGTCCACACCTCGTCGAACGTGACGGTGCGCCCCGGCACGACGCCCGATCGCAGCAGGCCCAACGCTTCGTCGGCCTCGGCCCGTGACGCAGGCATGTCGCCGAGCTCGTAGGCGCCGCCCGCGGCCGCGTGGAGTTCGCCGGCCTTCGGGCCCGCCTGCATGTCGTCGAGCGCCGTTCGCAGCTGCGGCCAGGTTCCCGCGCCCCCGTGTTCCGGTACGACCGCGTACAGCAGGCCGGCGTGCTCGGCGGCGACGGGCTGACGGCCGACGCCCTGCGACAGCCGTTCGAGCAACGCCAGCCGCATGCCCTCGCCGTCGAGTGTGTCGCCGCCGGGAGTGTCGATGACGACGACGCGGTGCGGTTGCTCGGTCAGGCCCAGCTCGGCGACGGCCTTGCGGGGGCCGGCCTCGCCGTGCAGCAGTTCCCGCAGCACCTCGGCGTAGGCGCGGCGGCGGACATCGGAGTGGGCCCGGCGCCGCAACAGGTGCAGCGCTACGACGGGTGCGGTGTCGGCGAACGCGGCGGCCCGTTCGTCGGGGACGGGGCCGTCGACGACGGCCCACATCGATCCGAGCAGTTCACCGCCCATGCGGACCGGCGCGATGAGGCGTGGCAGGGTGCCGTCCTTCTGTCCCGGAACGAAGATCGTCTGCCTGCCGCGGGTGAGGTCGCGGAAGACACCACGGGACCGGAAGCGGGCGAGTACGTCGTCGGGGATGCGTCTGCCGACGATCGTGGCCACGCGCGCGGGGTCGGTGAGGTCCTGCCGTGCCGAGTAGGCCAGCACGCGGGAATTCGTGTCCTCGATGGTCACGGGCGCGTCGACGACGGAGGCCACGGCGTCGGCGAGCCGGAACAGGTCACCTGCGGCCGGGTCCGCCTCGAGCGTGTCGGACTCGTCGGCCTCGGCGTCCAGCACGGTGCGCAGCAGCCACACGAGTTGGGCCCACGCGGTCGCCTCGTGCACCTCGATCAGGCCGATGCCCGCGCGCTTCGCGGCACCGCGCACGGCGGACTGCTGCGCGATCGGTGCTTTGACCAGCACCGCCGTCGCCTCGCGGCCGGCGGAGTCCTTCAGCAGCGCCACGGCCGCGCCGGCGTCCGGTACGGCGACGCCCAGGACGAGATCGCCCGCCCCGGGAGTGGTCGCGGCGGCCGGTTCGGCGATGACGACGTCGGCGACCACGGCCGACTCGTCCGGCAGGTGCAGCGCGTGGAGCAACGTCGGCCCGACGCGGTCGACAACCGTGCGGACGGTGATCATCGGCCGGCGGACCTGCTGCTCGTCATGGGTCGGCAGCCTACCGTGAGAGCCTGCCTTCCCGACCCGAGGAGAGGAGCGGACATGGGTGTGCGCGGAGTGGCGAAGGTGATCGTCGGCGTGAGCGATCAACAGCGGGCGAAGGAGTTCTGGGTCGACAGGCTGGGCTTCACGGTCACGACGGACGCGCCGTACGACGACCAGGGAACCCGCTGGCTGGAGGTGACGTCGCCGGACAGAGAGACGATCCTGATCCTCAGTCCGGATCCGCAGGCCGAACACCGCAGGGAGTCGGGTGACGAGCGGCCCAACACGAACGTGTTCTTCTACGCCGACGACATCGAGGGCACCTACGCCGAGCTGTCGGCCAAGGGCGTCGAGTTCCCGAGCCCACCGTCCCGGCAGCCGTGGGGCTGGTGGGCCACGTTCGTCGATTCTGAAGGCAACCGCTTCGCCCTGCAGGAGCGCTGACCGGGACCTCGGCTGGCCTCGACCGGCCTAGCCTGACCGACCGTGAGCGGACACGCCAGGACCTCAGTCGAGGAGCGCCTCGGCGATCCACGGCTCCACGGGCAGGTCGCGTTCCAGGCACGCGGTCGACAGCCGCATGGTCCAGCGCAGCGCCTGCACGATGAGGCTCTCCACCTCGTCAGGGGAGGCGTTGGCGAGTGCGATCTCCAGCTGCTGGCTGGCGTCGTCGGTGTTGCCGTGGACCTCGGCCAGCAGTGTGCGGACGGCCGTGCGCACGGGCGGCTCGGCGTCGTCGATCGCGACCTCCTCGCCCTCGGAGTCGAATACCTGCACCTTGACGGGTGCGGCGCCCCCGTCGCCGAGGGTCGTGACCATCTCGCTGCAGGTGCCGAACAGCAGCAGCATGAGCGCGCGCGTGTCGTCGGTGGCGAGCGCTTCGAGCGCTGCCGCTTCGATCGCAGCGGCGTCATCGCCGAGACGCATGGCGAGCAGCGCCCGCTGGGCGGTTTCGACGAGCCGTGACGGCGTTCCTTCCTCGTGCACGGGTGTCATCAAACACCAGACGCGCCGTGATCGTCGTGCGCCCGCAGGGGTGATCATCGTCGCTGCGGCGTTACGAGGGGTTCTACTTCGCTGCGTAGAGCGCACCGAGGGCGAGCCGGGTGAGCAGTTCGGCCAGGTCCTCGTGGGGCAGGTGCCGGTTGTGCGGCGTGGAGTTGATGAGGCCGAAGACGGCGTGCGCCGCGGATCGGGCGTGGGGTTCATCCAGGCGGGGGACGGCCGCGCGTAGCGCCGTGACCCACACCTCGACGTACTGCCGCTGCAGCCTGCGGACACGTCTGCGGTCCTCGTCGGCGAGGCTCGCCAGGCTGCGTTCGTGGACGGTGATCAGCGCGGGTTGCTGCAGCGCGAAGTCGACGTGGAAGCGCACGAGACCGGCGAGGATCGTGTCGACGTCGCCGGCCCGGCGGACGCGTTCGGTGCCGCCCGCGAGCAGGTACTCGCTGATGCCCGTGAGCATTTCGCCCAACATGGCATCCTTGCTGCGGAAGTGCCGGTATAGTGCCGGACCGGTGATTCCGACGGCGGCGCCGATGTCGTCGATGCCGACGCCGCGGAATCCGTGCTGAGCGAACAGCTCGGCAGCTGCGGCGAGGATCTGATCCCGCCGGGACGGCTTCCCGCCGCCGGGCGACGTCGCTGCACTGGGGATCATGATGTCACTGTACGGGATGAAGTTAGCGAATGCTAACTTCATCCCGACTTCCGATATGAGCCGTGCGGGGTAACTCCGGCTCTTTCCCTCCTTTCCGGACCGTTTCCGCTGGTATTCGTCTACCGGCCAACGGAAAACGGAAAGGCGGCCCCAGATGGTCAATTGTTCCCGTATCGTCGGCACGGCGGTGATCGCGTCGCTGGCACTGGTCGGTGGTGCGGCCACCGCGGGTGCGGCGGAAACGACCGCCTATGACAGTTACGTCGCCCTCGGCGACTCCTACTCCAGCGGTGTCGGCGCGGGCGACTACGGCGATTCGGGCGGCTGCAAGCGCAGCGCGAACGCCTACCCGCAGCTCTACGCGGACGCCAACGGCATCAGTGACTTCCAGTTCGCAGCCTGTCTGGGGGCGCGCACGGACGACGTGCTCGCGCAGGCCGATTCGCTCTCCTCGGGTACCGACGTCGTCACGGTGTCGGTCGGTGGCAACGACGCCGGGTTCGTCGACGTCATGATCGACTGCACGACGAGCTCCGACCAGGGGTGTGTCGACCGGGTCGACGAGGCCAAGGAATACGTCGAGACCACGTTGCCCGGTCTGCTGGACGGCGTGTACGACAAGATCAGGGCCAATGCGCCGGACGCCGAGGTGTTCGTGCTCGGGTACCCGCAGTTCTACGAGATCGGCGGCTCCTGCAACGCCGGCCTGAGCGACACCAAGCGGGCGGCCATCAACTCGGGTGCCGATGCCCTCGCGGAAGCGGTCTCCGAGCGCGCCGCAGCCGCCGGCTTCACGTTCGTGGACGTCCGTGACGAGTTCGCCGGCCACGAGATCTGCTCGGACGACTGGTGGTTGCACAGCGTGAAATGGCCGATCGACGAGTCCTATCACCCGAACGTGGCCGGTCAGGAGCACGGTTACCTGTCAGCGTTGGCGGGTGCGGCCGGCTGACGTCGATTCCGGCGGGGTTTTCCTGTCGAACGCCTGGACCTCAGGGTTAGTAGCCTCTAACATCGGACACGGTGTTAACGGCTGCTAACCCTGAGGTGTGTCATGGAAGGTCCGACGCTCGCCAGCCACGCTGACCCGAACAGCGAGGCGTACTCCCGCAATGTCGCAGGGCACGGTGAGTTGGTCGAAGATCTGCGCAAGCGGCTCGCCACCGCCCGGCTGGGCGGCGCGGAGAAGGCGCGCGCCCGGCATGTGGAACGCGGCAAGCTGCTGCCGCGCGACCGGGTCGACGCGCTGCTGGATCCGGGGTCGGCGTTCCTCGAGCTGTCGCCGCTCGCGGCGACCGGGCTGTACGACGACGAGGCGCCTGCCGCGGGCATCATCACCGGCATCGGCCGGGTCTCCGGCCGCGAATGCGTGATCGTCGCCAACGACGCCACCGTCAAGGGCGGAACGTACTACCCGATGACGGTCAAGAAGCACCTGCGCGCGCAGGAGGTGGCGCTGGACAACAACCTCCCGTGCATCTACCTCGTCGATTCCGGAGGGGCGTTCCTGCCCCGACAGGACGAGGTGTTCCCCGACCGCGAGCACTTCGGCCGCATCTTCTACAACCAGGCGACCATGTCGGCGCGCGGCATCCCGCAGATCGCCGCCGTTCTCGGATCCTGCACGGCGGGTGGTGCCTACGTACCGGCGATGAGCGACGAGGCCGTGATCGTGCGCAACCAGGGCACGATCTTCCTCGGCGGTCCGCCGCTGGTGAAGGCCGCGACCGGGGAGGTTGTCACGGCCGAGCAGCTGGGCGGTGGGGACGTCCACTCGCGACAGTCCGGTGTCACCGACCACCTCGCCACCGACGACGCCGACGCACTGCGCATCGTGCGCTCGATCGTCTCGACCCTCGGGCCGCGGGAACCCAAGCCGTGGGACGTCGAGCCCGTCGAGGAACCGGCCGCTGATCCGCGCGAGCTGTACGGCGTCGTGCCCACCGACTCGCGCACGCCGTACGACGTCCGCGAGGTGATCGCCCGCGTCGTCGACGGCAGCGGGTTCGCCGAGTTCAAGAAGGAGTACGGCACGACTCTCGTCACCGGGTTCGCCCGCATCCACGGGCACCCGGTCGGGATCATCGCCAACAACGGCGTGCTGTTCGCCGAGTCCGCGATGAAGGGCGCCCACTTCATCGAACTGTGCGACAAGCGTTCGATTCCGCTCGTGTTCCTGCAGAACATCACGGGCTTCATGGTCGGAAAGGACTACGAGGCGGGCGGCATCGCCAAGCACGGCGCGAAGATGGTCACCGCCGTTGCGTGCGCCAGGGTCCCCAAGTTCACCGTGATCATCGGCGGCTCGTTCGGCGCCGGCAACTATTCGATGTGCGGCCGGGCGTACTCGCCGCGGTTCCTGTGGATGTGGCCGAACGCGCGGATCTCCGTGATGGGCGGCGAGCAGGCGGCATCGGTGCTCGCGACCGTGCGGCGGGACACCGTCGAGGGGCGCGGCGAGGAGTGGTCCGCCGACGAGGAGGAGTCGTTCAAGGATCCGATCCGAGAGCAGTACGAACAGCAGGGCAACCCGTACTACTCGACCGCGCGGCTGTGGGACGACGGCGTCATCGACCCCGCCGACACCAGGACGGTGCTGGGCCTGGCGCTGTCGGCGTCGGCCAACGCACCGCTGGACCCGGTCGGCTACGGCGTCTTCCGGATGTGACCGGTGACGGGCCGCAGGAGGCGAACAGCGCCCACTCGGAAACAGGCAGCGTTCGCCCGGAAACAGGCATTGTGAGAGAGGACGGTTCGACAGGCATGTTCGACACGGTTCTGGTGGCCAACCGCGGTGAGATCGCCGTCCGCGTCATCGCCACGCTGCGGCGCATGGGCATCCGGTCGGTGGCGGTCTACAGCGATGCCGATACCGGCGCCCGGCACACCCGCGAGGCGGACGTGGCCGTGCGTCTCGGTCCCGCGGAAGCGGCCCGGAGCTACCTGTCCGTACCGGATGTCGTGAAGGCCGCGGTCGACACCGGCGCACAGGCGGTACATCCCGGCTACGGCTTCCTCGCGGAGAACGCGGAGTTCGCGGCCGCGTGCGCCGATGCGGGGATCGTGTTCATCGGTCCACCGACCTCGGCGATCGACGCGATGGGGGACAAGATCCGGGCGAAGGCCACCGTGTCGGCCGCGGGCGTCCCGGTCGTCCCCGGCAAGTCCGATGTGGTGGATTACGCGGCGGCTGCGGACGAGGTCGGCTATCCGGTCCTGCTCAAGCCGTCCGCCGGTGGCGGCGGCAAGGGCATGCGGCTGGTCACCGAGCCGGGCGAACTGGCGGGCGCCGTCGAGGCCGCCCAGCGTGAGGCACGCGGAGCGTTCGGCGACGACCGGCTGTTGATGGAGCGCTTTGTCGACACGCCCCGCCACATCGAGATCCAGGTGCTGGCCGATGCCCACGGCACCGTGCTGCACCTCGGCGAGCGTGAGTGCAGCCTGCAGCGCAGGCATCAGAAGATCATCGAGGAGGCTCCGTCGCCGCTGCTGGACGCCGACGCCCGTGCCCGTATGGGCGCGTCCGCGGCGGAGGCGGCGAGATCGGTCGGCTACGTCGGCGCGGGCACGGTCGAGTTCATCGTGTCGGCGACCAACCCCGACGAGTTCTTCTTCATGGAGATGAACACGCGGCTGCAGGTTGAGCATCCGGTGACCGAGGAGGTCACCGGCGTCGACCTCGTCGAGTGGCAGGTGCGGGTGGCCGCGGGTGAGCCGCTCACGATCGGCCAGGAGGACGTGCGCTTCGACGGCCACGCGGTCGAGGCCAGGGTTTACGCCGAGGACCCGGCCCGCGGCTTCGTTCCCACGGGTGGCACCGTCCTGGGCCTCGTCGAGGGGGCCGGGCCGCACGTGCGCGTCGATTCCGGCATCGCCGAGGGCACTCGGGTGGGCTCCGACTACGACCCCATGCTCGCGAAGGTCATCGCGTGGGGCCCGGATCGCAGCGCCGCACTGCACCGGCTGGACCGGGCGCTGGCCGGAACCGCGGTCCTCGGGTTGCAGACCAATGTGGAGTTCCTGCGTCGCCTCGTGTCCGATGAGGACGTGCGTTCCGGAAATCTCGACACCGGCCTGGTGGAGCGGAAACTCGAGGAACTCACCGATTCCGGCGTGCCCGAGGAGTTCTTCGTGGCCGCCGCCCTCGACCGACTGCTCGCGCTGGAACCGACCGGTCCGGTGGTCGATCCGTGGGACGTGCCGAGCGGATGGCGGATGGGAGCCGCCGCCGGTGTGACCTTCCTGCTGCGCGCGGGCGATGCGGAACGGCTGGTGCGGGTCGAAGGGCCCACCTCGGGTGCGCGGGTGACGGTGGGTGACGCCGAACCGGTCGCTGCCTCGGCGAGCCGTTCCTCCCGCGGCCTCGACGTCCACTGTGGATCGCGATTTCGGCGGTACACGCGTGCGGAGGCGCCCGACGGCACCGTGTGGCTGAGCTGCGACGGCGTCGCGGTGGCGGTCGGGGAACGGCCGAACCTGCTCGCCGCGCGAGCCGACGACGTCGACGCGGGACCGGTGACGAGTCCCATGCCGGGCACCGTGCTGGTGGTCAAGGTCGCCCGCGGCGACGAGGTCACCGCCGGCACTCCGTTGCTGGTCGTCGAGGCGATGAAGATGGAGCACACGATCACCGCGCCGGTCGACGGCGTCGTCACCGAACTACCCGTGCGGGCGGGCCAACAGGTCGCGCTCGACGAAAAGCTTGCACTGGTCACCCCTCAGGAGCAGACATCATGATCGACTTCCGGCTCGGCGACGAGTACGAAGCGCTGCGCAAGACCGTCCACGACTTCGCCCAGGCCGAGGTGAAGCCGGTGATCGGGGACTTCTACATCCGTGAGGAGTTCCCTTACGAGATCGTCGCGAAGATGGGCGAGATGGGCCTGTTCGGGCTGCCGATCGCCGAGGAGTACGGCGGTATGGGCGGCGACTACTTCGCCCTGTGTCTCGCACTCGAAGAGCTCGCCAGGGTGGATTCCTCGGTGGCGGTGACGGTCGAGGCGGGCGTGTCGCTGGGGGCCATGCCGATCTACCGGTTCGGCACCGAGGAACAGAAGCGCCGCTGGCTGCCGTCACTGTGCAGTGGTGAGGCGCTCGGCGCGTTCGGGCTGACCGAACCGGGTGGCGGATCGGATGCCGGTGCGACGAAGACCCGCGCCGTCGTCGATGGGGACCGCTGGGTCATCAACGGCAGCAAGTCGTTCATCACCAACTCGGGTACGGACATCACCAGCATCGTCACCGTCACCGCCGTCACGGGCACGAAACCCGACGGCGGCAAGGAGATCTCGGCGATTCTCGTGCCGTCGGGTACACCGGGATTCACGGTGGCGCCGAAGTACTCGAAGGTCGGCTGGAACGCGTCGGACACGCACGAGCTGGCGTTCGACGACTGCCGCGTGCCGGTGGAGAACCTCCTCGGCGAACGCGGCCGTGGGTACGCACAGTTCCTGCGGATCCTCGACGAGGGTCGGATCGCGATCGCGGCGCTGAGCGTCGGCCTGGCCCAGGGGTGCGTCGACGAGTGCTTGCGGTATGTGGGCGAGCGGGAGGCGTTCGGCAACAAGATCGGCGCGTACCAGGCGATTCAGTTCAAGATCGCCGACATGGAGGCGCGGGTGCACTCCGCGCGGTTGGCCTACTACCAGGCGGCGGCGAAGATGCTTCGTGGCGAACGGTTCAAGAAGGAAGCGGCGATCGCCAAACTCGCCTCGTCGAACGCCGCGATGGACAATGCCCGTGACGCCACGCAGATCTTCGGTGGCTACGGATTCATGAACGAGTTCCCGGTCGGCCGCTTCTACCGGGACGCCAAGATCCTCGAGGTGGGTGAGGGGACGAGCGAGGTGCAGCGGATGCTGATCGCGCGTGAGCTCGGCCTGGAGTGACGCCGGGTCGACGTGTCGCCGCTGCGGGCGTGTCGTCGCACTCGACCGGTCGTGATAGAAATACCGGTATAAGTATTCGTGTTCGGCGGCGGGCGTGCGAGTCCGTGGTGGAGGCAGGCGATGGTGGAGCTGAAGACCCCCGGTGAGATCGAGGCGATGAGCGTGACCGGCACGTTCGTCGCCGAGGTGCTGGCCGACCTGGCGCAGCGTGCCGAACCCGGTGTCAACCTGCTCGACCTCGAACACCGCGCCCGCGACATGGTCAAACACCGCGGTGCCGAATCCTGCTACTGGGACTACGCGCCGTCGTTCGGCAAGGGGCCGTTCCGCAACGTGATCTGCCTCGCGGTGAACGACGCGGTGCTGCACGGCCTGCCGCACGACTACGACCTGCGCGACGGCGACGTGCTGACGATGGACATGGCGGTGTCGATCGACGGCTGGGTGGCCGACTCTGCGCGTACGGTGATCGTCGGCACCCCGCGGCCCGGTGACTTGGGGCGCGGGGACGTGCGGCTCATCGAGGCGACCGAACGCGCGCTCGACGAGGCGATCGCGGTCGCTCGGCCGGGCAACCGGCTCGGTGACATCTCGGCGGCCGTCGGCGAGGTCGCGTCGCGGTACGGCTACCCGGTCAACACCGAGTTCGGCGGGCACGGTCTCGGCCGCACCATGCACGAGGACCCGCACGTGCCCAATGCGGGGCGTCCCGGCCGAGGGATGCCGCTGCGCGCGGGGCTGACCATCGCGATCGAGCCGTGGTTCGCCGCCGGCACCGACCGCATCGTCTACGACCCGGACGGCTGGACGATCCGGTCGGCCGACGGCTCGCGCACTGCACACAGTGAGCACACGATCGCCGTCACCGAGGACGGGCCGCGTATCCTGACGCTCACGAGCTGAACCCGAGCCGGCTGGAGGTCCCGGTGATCGCGATTCCGTCGCAGCTGGCGTCGGTGGCTGCGAACGTCACCGACAAGTTCGCCAAGGGCGGCGTGGCCGACCTCCGGCCCGTGCCGCGGGTGCTGATCGACCGCGGCCCGAACCGGTCGGTCTACCGGATGACGGGACAGCAGCCACCCGCTTCGGGTGACCCGGTGCTGCTCGTCCCGCCACTGGCCGCGCCCGCGCTGTGCTTCGACCTGCGGCGCGGCTGCAGCCTTGCCGAGCACCTCACCGACGCGGGCAGGCGCACCTACCTCGTCGACTACGGCAGTGTCGCGTTCGCCGATCGCAACCTTGGCATCGAGCACTGGATCGACGACGTGCTGCCGCGCACCATCCGCAAGGTCAGCGACGACGCGGGCGGGCGGCCCGTGCACGTCGTCGCCTGGTGTCTCGGCGGCATCTTCTCCGTGCTGACGGCCGCGGACCGGCCCGAGTTGCCGATCGCGTCTCTGACCACGATCGCCTCGCCGTTCGACTACACCGCGATCCCGCTGGTGGCCCCGTTCCGACCGCTCGTGGAGTTCACCGGCGGGCACATCCTCACGCCGTTCTATCGCATGTTCGGCGGCGCGCCGTCGGCCGTGGTGACGCAGGTGTTCCGTGCGACCGGGATCGACAAGGAGATCACGAAGCCGCTCGCCATTCTGCGCAACCTCGACGACCGCGACTACCTGGCGCAGATCGAGGCGGTGGATCACTTCATGGCCAACATGCTGGCCTACCCGGGTCGCACGTTCGGACAGATTTACCACCGGTTCTTCCGCGCGAACGACCTGTCCGCGGGCACGTTCGCGCTCGACGGCCGCACGATCTCACTGTCGAAGCTGGACGTTCCGACGCTCGTCATCGCCGGCGAGAACGACAGCATCGCGCCGCGCCGTGCGGTGGAACGACTGGTCGGTCTGCTCGAGAACACGCCGGAGACGCGTTTCCGCGTCGCCCCCGGTGGGCACCTCGGTGTGCTCACCGGGCGACGTGCGCGCAGTACGACCTGGCGCCACGTCGACGAGTTCGTCGACGAACACGCGAGTCCTCGGTAGGACGATCCGTCACTCGGACATTCGGCGGCCGGGTATGGTGCAAATGGTCCGGGTACGGAAGGTCTGAGCCGAGGTTGCCGACGGGAAGGGGTGGCGCAGTGGCGAACGGCAGGAGGGCCGTGGTGGCTGACGACGAACTGCCGATTCCGCAGGAGCTGCTCGACGCACCCGGATACGTCGCACGCAGGCTCTACCAGGCGTATCTCGCTGCCTGGGTGCGCATGGTCGACGCGAGTATCACGGGCCCGCAATTCGCCGTGCTCGTGGCCGTCAACGATTACCCGGGCGAGGATCAGCGATCGTTGGGACACGTCGCCGCACTGGACCGATCGACGATGGCCGACGTCGTGCGCCGTCTCGAGGTGCGCGGACTCATCACGCGGGAAACGGCCGAGAACGACGCGCGCCGCAAGCTCCTGTACCTGACCGAGGAGGGTCGCGAGCAGTTGGCAGGCGTGAACCGCCGTGCTCGTGATCTGGACAAGAAGCTCGTTCAAGGTAACGACGTCACCGTCACCGAGCAATGGCTGGCCGAGCTCAACGCCCTTGCCGAGCATTGGGAATCCCTGGTCGAGGACTGACCTTCGGCTCCGCCGCCGCTTCGCCGGTCGCGGCCGTCGAAGATCGACGTTGGCCGGATCTTCACGTCGTGGCCGGTCCACGATGCCGGATCGATTCCGCGGGCCGCTCGCGGATACGTCCGTGCTACCCGCCTGTTTCCCGCGTATTAAACCTTCGTCCCCCTATTGACTTTCGGAGTTAGTCCGTGTTCGGATCAAATCAGTCCGAACGCGGATGGTTTTTCCGGCCGCGTGGCCACGGCGATGTGGAGGCGTTGTGCACGCTAGTCAGTCCTATGAGGTCACGATCGTTGGCGGCGGGCTCGGCGGCCTGACCGCCGCACTCGCCCTGCGGCAAAAGGGTCTCCGGGTGACAGTGCTGGAGCAGGCTCCGCAGCTCGGCGAGGTGGGTGCAGGAATTCAGACCGCGCCCAACGCCAGCCGGGTGCTCACGAGTCTGGGACTGCGCAGGCAGCTGGAGGCGATCCACACGGAGCCGCTCGACCAGGTGCGCCGGCGCTGGCAGGACGGCAGCGTCATCGGTCTGACCTCGCTCGGCGAGCATTGCAAGCGGACCTACAACGCTCCGTATTGGCACTACCACCGGGCCGACCTGCACAAGGTTCTGCTCGAGGCTTGCCTCGACGAGCAACGTCCCGGTCCTGCTGTTGCGGTACACACCGGAAGTCGCGTGACCACAGTGGACACAGAACGGCGACATCGGCCCGTTGTGCTGACCGAATCCGGTCAGCGGTACGAAAGCGACGTCGTGGTCGGCGCGGACGGTATCCGCTCGGCGGTACGCGATCTGATCGGAATGCCCGACACTCTCGAATTCTCCGGTGAAATGGCCTACCGTGTGCTGATTCCGGGCGACAAGATCGCTGCTGACCCGGCGACACGGTGGCTGGTGGATCGGTTCCAGAGCACCATCTGGTACGGCCCCGGCAGGCATCTTGTGCATTACATGATCCGGGGCGGCGAGTATCTCAATGTGGTCGCCCTCGTGCCGTGCAGTGACGAGGTCGCCGAGAAATGGAGCGCGCCCGTCGGATCGGACGAACTCGTCAATGCGTTTCCGGGTTGGGATGACCGAGTGCCTGCGATGTTGTCCAAGACCGAAGGTGACGCGATGGCTTTCGCCCTCTACTACCGGCGGCCGGATCCCGTGTGGATCGACGGTCACGTCGCGCTACTCGGCGATGCGTGCCACGCGATGCTCCCGTATCAGGCTCAGGGTGCCTCGCAGGCGATGGAGGATGCGGCCGTGCTTGCCGAGGAGCTCGGATCGGTGCCGGTGGCCGGCGTCGAAGAGGCGCTCACCCGATATGTGTCGCGGCGCGCGAAACACGCGGCCATGGTGCAGGATGCCTCACTCGAGAACAAGCGGTTCTATCACCTTCCCGATGGGCCGGATCAGCGGGAACGGGACGCGAAGCTGAAGAACTTCACCGGAGAGTCCCACGTTTCCTACCAATGGTTGTGGAGCGGAACCCCGTTGAACGATCCGGACGCCGAATCGTTCGCCTATCAGTTCCCCCGATGAGCTGCTTCCCCTGAGGAACGTACTGCCGGCGGTAAGCGGCGCCGATGCACACTTCCCGTCCCCACTCACGGAAGAAAAGGCAGGTCTGCAATGAAAACGGCCGAGCAGATCGTTCAGGACCTACCCTGGAAGTGGTCCGTCCAAGGAAAGATCTTCATCATCGGCGGCCTCGGGTACATGTTCGATGCCTGGGACGTCATCCTCAACGGCTTCCTCACGCCCCTCGTCGGGGACCACTTCGGACTGACCACCGGCGAGCGGGGCTTGGTCGCCACGGCCAACCTCGTCGGTATGGCGGTTGGGGCGGTCATGTGGGGCACCATCGCCGACCGCATGGGTCGCAAGAAGGCGTTCAGCATCACGTTGGCGCTGTTCGCGCTGTTCTCGGTACTCGGGGCAGTTTCGCCGAACTACGAGATCTTCTTGCTGTTCCGGTTCCTCGCGGGCGTGGGTCTGGGTGGGTGTATCCCGGTCGACTACGCGTTGGTCGCGGAGTTCTCGCCGCGAAAAGTGCGCGGCAAGGTGCTCGCCGCGATGGACCTCTGGTGGCCGATCGGCGGCACGCTGTGCGGCCTTTCGGCGACTTTTCTCTCGCCGCTGGACGGTAACTGGCGCTGGATGCTCATGATCATGGTCGTGCCGGCGCTGTTGTTGTTCTGGATTCGGCGTGGGATTCCTGAGTCGCCGCTGTATCTGGCGAATGTCGGCAGGGAAGCCGAGGCTCGCGTCGTGGTCGACCGGCTCGTCGCGCAGACCGGGGCGACGGCACAGGATTACTCGGTCACCGCGGACGAGCCGAAGAAGGAGGGGCCTGGTGGCGTGCGCGCCGCGCTGGGTCAGTTGCGGATGATCTGGACCTTCAACCCGAAGATCACCTCGGTCGCATGGGTCCTGTTCATCACGGTCATGACCGTCTACTACGTCGCACTCACCTGGATGCCGTCGATCCTGAAGGAGGAGGGCTACGACACCTACGCCGCGTTCGCGAACACGACCCTGATGACCGGCATCGGCATTCTCGGTGTGACCACCTCGGTGTTCCTCGTCGAATGGATGGGCCGCAAGTGGGTGCTGGGTTTGTCGGCACCCCTGGCGTCCGTGGTGCTGGTGGCATTCTCGCTGACTCTCGGTATGGAGACCGTGGGCTTGATCTGGCTCGGTATCTTCGGATTCGTCGTTCAGCTCGCCATCCCGGTGCTGTACGCCTACGTCTCGGAGCTGTACCCCACTCACCTCCGTGCGAGTGGATTCGGCTGGGCGTCCTCGATGAGCCGGGTCTTCAGCGGATTCATTCCGCTCATCTTCGGCAGCCTGCTCTGGCCGGTTCTGGGGCTGACGAACACGTTCATCCTGCTCGGTGCGGTCGTCGTGGTCGCCGTGGTGTGGATGGCCGTGGCTGCGCCCGAGACGAAGGGCAAGGAATTGGACCGGGTCGAGGAGGAAGCGCCGGATCCCGACCCCACGCCGGCGGCCTGAGCGAGATCCCGCACGCAGGGAGGAGCGGACACAAATGAAGCCACCGCCGTTCACGTACCACCGGGCACGCGACGTCGCGGGTGCAACCGACCTGGTCGCCGAGCTCGGAGAGGATGCCAAGTTCCTCGCGGGCGGGCAGAGCCTGATCCCGATGATGAACTTCCGGCTCGCGAGACCGGAGCACCTCATCGACATCGGCCGACTGGGCGAGCTGTCCTTCGTGGATGTGGGCCCGGAGTCCCTGCGGGTGGGATCGCTGAGTACCCACCGGGCGGTGGAAACGGCCGATCTCGGTGCGGGTTTCGAGGTCGTGCGGGACACGATGCGATGGATCGGTCACCTGCCGATCCGGACCAAGGGAACCGTCGGCGGGAGTCTCGCGCACGCCGATGCGACCGCGGAGTGGTGCCTGCTCGCGGTGCTGCTGGACGCGGACATCGTTGTCGCCGGCGCCGGTGGCCGACGACGCACGATCGCCGCGAGTGAGGCGTTCCTCGGTTTCTACACGACGGTGCTGGAGGAGGACGAATTGATCGTGGAAGTCGCGTTCGGCAGGCCGGCACCACACGCCGCCGTTACAGAGTTCGCCGAGCGCAAAGGCGACTTCGCGCTCGTTTCCGCCGCCGTCGACCTCGACGTCAGCTCCGGCACCGTGTCCGGCGGCCGGGTGGCGCTCGGCGGAGTAGGCCCCGCCGTGGTGCGGGTCCCGGAAGCGGAGCGGGTGCTGCATGCGGGCGGACGCGCGGGCACCGACCTGTTCGAGACGTGTGCCCAGGCGGCCGCGCAGGCCGTCGAACCGCCGGGGGACGACGATGCGGGCACCGGGTACCGCAAGGCGCTGGTGCGCAATCTCGTGGTCCGTGCGTGTGAGGAGGCGGTGGCCCGGTGACATTCGGAACGGCGACAGGAGACGGAGAGCGGGGAGCGGGTTTCCGCGTCGACGGCACGTGGGTCGGTGCTCCGGTGACGCGCAAGGAGGATCCACGGTTGCTGACCGGTGGCGCGCGGTTCGTCGACGACATCCATCTTCCGCGGATGTTGCATGCGGCGTTCGTGCGCAGCACGGTCGCGAGTGGACACGTCACGTCGGTCGACCTGTCACGGGTACTGGAGGTACCGGGCGTCGTGGCCGCGTTCACCGCCGAGGATCTCGACCTCGGGGACATCACGCCGCGACTCGATCGGCCGCCGGAGGAATACACCGAGACGTCGATGCCGATCCTGGCGCGCGATCGGGTGCGTTTCGTCGGCGAACCCGTGGCGGTGGTTCTTGCGGAGGACCCGTACGCGGCCGAGGACGGGATCGAGGCTGCCGACGTCACCTACGACGTCACGCCGCCCGTGCTGTCGGAGGAGCAGGCCCTTGCCCCGGAAGCGAACGCGGTGCATGAGCAGGCGCCCGGCAACGTGCTGCTGGACGTGTCGATGTTCGCCTCCGACGGCATCGACGACGTCTTCGCCGAAGCGCCGTGTGTGGTGCAGGTGCACACCCGGACGGGCAGGCAGAACGCGTTGCCGTTGGAAACCAGGGGTGTCGTTGCCGGCTGGGATTCGCGGGCGGAGCAACTGCTGGTGCAGACCTGCACGCAGGTTCCGCACCAGGTGCGCACGGTGCTGGCTGGTTCGCTCGGCATGGCCGAGAGCACGGTGCGGGTGCTCGTGCCGGACATGGGCGGTGGCTTCGGCATCAAGTGTGTGGTGGGCCGTGAGGAGATCGCCGTCGCCGCCGCGTCGATCCGCGTGCGCAGGCCGGTGAAGTGGATCGAAGACCGCAAGGACGCGTTGTCGGCGTCCTTCCTCGCCCGCGAGCAGCGCTACGACGCACGGGCTGCGTTCGACGAGACCGGGCGCATCCTCGGCCTGGACGTCGACGTGCTGTGCGACATGGGTGCCTATTCCTGCTATCCGTTCACCGTCGGTATCGAACCGCTGATGGCGTCGTCCGAGATGCCGGGCGTGTACCGGGTGCCCGCCTATCGGGTGCGCGGGCGTGCCATCGCGACGAACAAGGCGCCGACGGCCCCCTACCGCGGGGTGTCCCGTCCGCAACACGTGATGGTGATGGAGCGGCTCGTCGAGCGTGCCGCCAGGGAACTCGGACTCGACCCACTCGAGGTGCGCCGCCGGAACCTGATCACGGTGTTTCCGTACACGGGTGTCAACAACGTGACCTACGATCCGGGCTCATACCTCGAGTCACTCAACCTGTGCGAGCGCGTGATCGCCGACGAGGGCTGGTACGAAACCCGGCGTGCCGCCGCGGATCAGGGAAGGGTCCTCGGGATCGGCTACTCGTGTTTCAACGAGCGCACCGGCTACGGCTCCGACGCGTTCGCCAAGCGCAAGATGCAGGCCGTCCCGGGCTTCGACATCTCCGAGATCCGGATGGACACGGCCGGCGCAGTCGTCGTCACCACGGGCACGATGAGTCACGGCCAGAGCCACGAGACGACCATGGCGCAGATCGTGGCCGACAAGCTGGGCCTGCCCCTGGACAAAGTGAAGATCCAGCAGGGTGACACGGACCGGGTGGCCTACGGTTGGGGCTCGTTCGCCAGCCGGTCGATCACCATCGGCGGGACGGCGGTGGCCCTCGCCGCGGGCAACCTGGGCGGAAAACTGCTCGATCTGGGTGCACACCTGCTCGAAACCCCGCGTGACAACGTCGAACTCGGTGACGAGGGAGTGCGGCAGCGGGACGATCCCGCCCGTGGTCTGTCCTATCGGGACATCGCCGACGTGGCCTACCTGAAGTCTCACCTGCTACCGAAGGAGACCGAGCCGGGACTGCAGGCGAGCGCGAGCTTCGACGGCGTCGGTGACGGTACGTTCTCCAATGCCAGCCATGGTGTGGTCGTCGAGTTGCATCGTGACACCGGCCGCGTGGAGATCCTGCGTTACGTGTGTGTCGAGGACTGCGGGGTGGCGATCAACCCGCAGGTGGTCGACGGTCAGGCCAGGGGCGGTATCGCCCAGGGTATCGCGGGCGCACTGTTCGAGAAGGTCACCTACGACGAGAACGGGGAGCCCTCGGCCGCGAGTTTCCTCGACTACAAGGTGCCGACGGCCTGTGAGATCCCGGACGTCGGGATGCACCACATCGAGACGCCGTGCCTGTTCACCGACAACGGCGCGAAGGGTGCGGGCGAGGGCGGCACGATCGGCGCGCCCGCGGCCGTGCTCAACGCCGTCAACGACGCACTGCGCCCGACGGGCGTGGAGCTCAACGACACGCCGATCACCCCGCAACAGGTATTCGACGCGCTGACCGGCGCACTGGAGGTCGCCCCGTGACCGAACCCGACAAGGTCCTGCTGACCCTGAAGGTCAACGACGCCGTTCACGAGGTGGCGGTCGAGGCGCGCCGCACGCTGGCGGACACGTTGCGGCACGACCTCGAATTGACCGGGACTCACGTGGCGTGCGAACACGGCGTGTGCGGTGCGTGCACCGTGCTGGTCGACGGGGACCCGGCTCGTTCCTGTCTCATGTTCGCCGCACAGGCGGAGGGCAGCGAGATTCGCACCGTGGAGTCCCTTGCCGGTGACGACGGATCGCTGTCCGACCTGCAGACCGCGTTCTCGGCGAATCACGGACTTCAATGCGGCTTCTGCACACCGGGATTCCTCATGCTCGCGGAAGGATTCCTCGCCGAGCGGCCGGATGCCGACCGCGAGGAGATTCGGGAGGTCGTGTCGTCCAACCTCTGCCGCTGCACCGGTTATCAGACCATTGTGGACTCGATCCAGGACTGCGCCGAGCGCAGGCGCAACGCGAAGGAGGCCAGCGCATGATCCTCGAACACGAGATCTCGGTAGCGGCACCGCCGCGAGAGGTGTTCGCCCTGCTCGGCGACGTCGAGCGGGTGGCCGGATGCGTGCCCGGGGCGGCGATCGAGGGGCGGGATGCGGACACGGGCGGCGAGGCGTATCGCGGCCGTGTGAAGGTGAAGGTCGGCCCGATCTCCGCCGAGTACGCAGGGGTGGTGCGGTTCCTGGACGTCAATGACGCGGAACTCTCGCTGCGGCTGCAGGCACGCGGCGCCGACGCACACGGCAACGGCGACGCCGAGGCCGAGGTGCTGGTGACGTTGGCCGAGTCCGGCAAGGGCACCACGGTCTCCCTCAAGACGGACCTGGTGATCCGTGGCAAGATCGCGCAGTTCGGCAAGGGCGCGATCAACAAGGTTTCGGATCGCATTCTCGAACAGTTCGCGGTGAATCTGTCGGCTCTGCTGGCGGGGGACGAGCCGCCGGGACGGCAATCGGGAACGGGCGGCGTGGGTCCGCAGCAGCACGTCTCCGCGGCGCCCACGGCAGCGGCATCCGGCCCGTCGGAACTGGACGGACTCGCGTTGGTCGCCGGACCCCTCACGAAGTACCTGCCCGTGGTGGGCGCGTTCGCAGTCGGGATAGCGCAGGGCTGGCTGCTGGCCACCGTCCGTTCGCAGGCCAAGCAGCTCAAGGAGGTACGCCGTGTACGGAACTGACACCGACGAGACGTACGCCGAGGCGGGTTTCGGTGCACCGGTCCGCCGTGGTGGGCGACCGGCGATCATTGTGGTGGACCTGACGAACGGGTTCACCCGTGACGAGTACCCGACGGGTGCCGACCTGACCGAGGTGGTCCGTGCGACCGGGGCGCTGGTCGAACGTGGGAAGGCGAACGGCGTACCGGTCGTGTACACAACGATCGCCTACACGCCCGCGGAAGCGCGCGGTGACGCATTGCCGTGGCTCGACAAGGCATCGGGCATGCGGTCACTGGTGGAGGGCGGCGCCGAGGTCGCTATCGACGACCGGCTTCCGTTCGGCGAGAACGACTACCTGGTGACGAAGAAGGGCGCGTCGGCCTTCTTCGGGACGTCGCTTGCCCCGATGCTGGCGGCGGCCGGATGCGACACGGTTCTGGTGTGCGGTGCGACCACGAGCGGCTGTGTGCGCGCGACGGCGGTCGACGCCGTTCAGTCCGGCTTCCCCGTGCTCGTGCCACGGGAGTGCGTCGGTGACCGTGCCCCGGGCCCGCACGATGCGGCCCTGTTCGACATCCATGCCAAGTACGGCGACGTGATCGATCTCGCCGATGCCCTGGACTACCTCACGAACCCGGAACCGGTGAGCACATGATGACGCGACGCCTTCTCGCCCAATCCGCCTTGGCCGACCTCGCGGACGTTCCCGCCACGAGCCGGTGGGTGGTGACACGGGACGGCCTGCGCCTGCACGTCCTGGACTACGGCGGCGACGGGGTGCCCGTCGTGGTCCTGCCGGGCATCACCAGTCCGGCGATCACCATGGACTTCGTGGCCCGTCGGCTCACCGATCTCGTGCGCCCGGTCGTGGTGGACGTGCGCGGTCGTGGCTTGTCGGACGACGGGCCGTCGGCGACGCTGCGCGACTACGCCGACGACACCGCCGCGATCATCGACGCGCTCGGTCTGCGTCGGCCGATCCTGCTCGGGCACTCGATGGGCGCGCGGATCGCGGCGATGATCTCGACCACTGTGGATGTCGAGGGCGCGCTGCTGGTGGATCCGCCGATGAGCGGGCCCGGTCGTGGACCGTATCCCACCACGCTCGAGGTGTTTTTGACCCAGCTGGAACAGGCACAGCGAGGGACCGACGCCGACGAGGTGGCCGGATGGTGGCCCACGTGGCCACGGCGGGAACACGAGCTGCGGGCTCGCTGGCTGGCCAGCTGCGGGGTGGACGCGATCACGGCGACGCACCACGGCTTCGAACACGAGGACTTCTTCGACACGTGGCCTTCGGTGACGGCCGCGCCGGTGCTGCTGTACGGGGCGAAGAGCCCCGTCGTGACGGCCGACGGGGCGCGTGAGGCCGCGGAGTCCAATCCGGACGCCCGATTGATCGAGATTCCGGACGCCGGGCACATGGTGTTCTGGGACAACCCGGAGGGCGCACTGAACTCGGTGCGCACCGCCCTGCAAGCCATGACGAGCGCAAGTTCGCCGACACGATGAATGTGGAGGACCAATGAATCCCAACCAGCTCAACGACATCTGCCTCCGGCAGCTCACGTTCAGCGGGGTGCACGAGGCGGAGACCGTCGCGGTGCTCTCCCGCGGAGCGGAACGTGCGGACTACGCGGACTCGTTCATGTTCGCCGCGCAACAGCTCGGCGCGAGCACGTACCACATGCGACTTCCCGATGCGACGGACGCGGCGGGAGCATGGGCCGTCGGCGAATCCGGGCTGGCGGGCAACCCGCTCGCGGTGGACGCACTCAAGCAGGCGGACATGCTGGTGGACCTGACGTTCCTGCTGTTCAGCAAGGAGCAGTTCGCGATCCAGGACGCCGGTACCCGGATCCTCACGTGCGTCGAACCGGCCCCGTTGCTGGCCAAGCTCATGCCGACCAAGGAACTGCGCGAACGGGTGGAGGTCGGCGACGAGATCCTCAAGAAGGCCTCGACGATGCGGATCACGAGTCCGCACGGGACGGACGTGACGTACCAGCTAGGCGTTTACCCGACGATGACCGAGTACGGCTACACCGACACCCCGGGCCGCTGGGACCATTGGCCCGCAGCCTTCGTGTTCACCGGCGGCGCCGACGACGGTGTGGACGGCACCATCGTGCTCGCTCCGGGTGATGTGCTCCTTCCCTTCAACACCTATGTGCAGAACCCGGTGAAGCTGACCATCGAGAAGGGGTTCATCACCGACATCCGGGGCGTCGACGGTGCTTCGAGCCTGGATGCGGACCTGCTCGCGGCGTACATCAAGTCGTTCGACGACCCGCGTGGCTACGGCATGTCGCACGTCGGTTGGGGCCTGGACGAGCGTGCGCAGTGGCACGGACTGACGCAGTTCCCCGGCGGCATGGGGATGGAACTGCGGAGCTTCTACGGCAACGTGATGTTCTCCATCGGACCGAACAACGAGCTCGGCGGACCGAACGACACGCCCTGTCACTTCGACATCCCGATGCGCGGCTGCTCGCTGTTCCTCGACGACGAGCCGATCGTGGTGGACGGCGACATCGTTGTGCCGGACATGCGGCCGGGCGGGAAGTGCTCGCCGTGACAGATCACCACATCGGACTGATCGTGCCGAGCTCCAATCTGACGATGGAGACCGAACTGCCCCGGATGATGCGGGCGCGGGAGGAGGCCGATCCGTCGGAGCGGTTCGTGTTCCACAGCGCGCGGACCCGGATGCAGCAGGTCACCGAGGAACAGCTGCGGGCGATGAACGCCCAGTCGGAACGCGCGGCCGCCGAGCTGGCGGACGCGCGGCCCGACGTGGTCGCCACGGCGTGTCTGGTGGCGATCATGGCGCAGGGCCCCGGCTACCACTGCACCGCCGAGGAGGCGATCACCTCGGCCATGCACGCCGAGGGTGCGAAAGCTCCGGTGGTTTCCAGCGCGGGTGCGTTGCTCGACGGCATCGACGCTCTCGGCGCGCAGCGGGTCGCCATCATCACGCCGTACCTGAAACCGCTCACGAAGATGGTCGCCGACTACATCGAGGACGCCGGCATCGAGGTCGTCGACGCGCTCAGTCTCGAAGTCGCCGACAACCTCGCCGTGGGCAGACTGGATCCGGCGGACCTGCGGGAACACTGGAAGAAGCTGGACTTGTCGAACGCGGACGCGCTGGTGTTGTCGGCGTGTGTGCAGATGCCGTCGCTGTCGTCGATCCAGGCGGTCGAGGACGCGGCGGGGCTGCCCGTGCTCTCGGCGGCGACGGCGACGACCTATCGCATCCTGACCGAACTCGGCGTGCCCGCGACGGTGCCGGGCGCGGGCAGGCTGCTCGCTCAGACGTCGAGCTGACCGAGGTTCGCCAGCTGCTGTTCGAAGGGGACGAAGTCCGAGAAGCCGTCGCTCGCGCGGCGGCTTCTCGGCGTTCCGGCCATGGCGTCGGCCAGTTCTCCCGCCGCACGGTCGATGCGCGTGTGGAGTTCGCTCGCGTCCTCGCCGCCCCAGTCCTGCGACGCCGCGTACACGCCGGTGGGCATCACCGTGGCGCGCAGGTAGGACAGCAGCGGGCGCAGGGCGTGGTCGAGGGCCAGCGAGTGGCGGGGCGTGCCGCCGGTGGCCGCGATCAGCACGGGCAGCCCAGCCAAGGCGCCGCCATCGATCACGTCGAAGAACGATTTGAACAGCCCGCTGTAGGACGCGCTGTAGACCGGGGTCACGGCGATGACGCCGTCGGCGCCGGTCACGGCGTCCAGTTCGGCCTGCAGTGCCGGACTCGGGAAGCCCGTCACCATGTTCTTGGCGATGTCGACGGCCACGTCGCGCAGTTCGACGACGTGAACCTCCAGCTCCTCGCCGTCGCCGTCGCCGAGCTGTTTGGTGAGCGACTCCGTGAGCCGGTCGGCCAGCAGCCGGGTCGACGACGGCGACGTGGTGCCCGCGGACACGATCGTGAGTTTCATCGGGCCTCACCCGCAGTCACGGTCTCGGTGTTCTTGGCGGCCAGCAGCGACGCGTGCGTCGGGGCGTCCGGCACGTGCGCTGGGCGGTTCTTGGCGAACTCCTCGCGCAGGACCGGCACGACCTCCTCGCCGAGCATGTCGAGCTGCTCGAGCACGGTCTTCAGCGGCAGGCCCGCGTGGTCGACGAGGAACAGCTGGCGCTGGTAGTCACCCACGTTCTCGCGGAACGTCAGCGTGCGGTCGATGACCTGCTGCGGGCTGCCCACCGTGAGCGGGGTCTGCTCGGTGAATTCCTCCAGCGACGGTCCACCGCCGTAGACAGGGGCGTCGTTGAAGTACGGCCGGAACTCGTTCACGGCGTCCTGCGAGTTCTTGCGCATGAACACCTGCCCGCCGAGCCCGACGATCGCGCGGTCGGCGGAGCCGTGACCGTAGTGCTCCCAGCGCTGCCGGTAGAACTCGACCATCCGGCGCGTGTGCTCGAACGGCCAGAAGATGTGGTTGTGGAAGAAGCCGTCCCCGTAGTAGGCGGCCTGCTCGGCGATCTCGGGGCTGCGGATCGAACCGTGCCAGACGAACGGCGGCACGCCGTCGAGCGGCCGCGGGGTCGACGTGAAGCTCTGCAGCGGTGTGCGGAACTTGCCCTCCCAGTCGACGACGTCCTCGCGCCACAGCTTGTGCAGCAGGGCGTAGTTCTCGATGGCCAGCGGGATGCCCTGGCGGATGTCCTTGCCGAACCACGGGTAGACCGGTCCGGTGTTGCCGCGGCCCATGATCAGGTCGACTCGGCCGTCCGCGAGGTGCTGCAGATAGGCGTAGTCCTCGGCGAGGCGCACCGGGTCGTTGGTGGTGATGAGCGTCGTCGCCGTCGAAAGGATGATCCGCTCGGTCTGCGCCGCGATGTTGGCCAGCAGCACGGGCGGGTTCGGCGGGGCGGCGAAAGGCGGGTTGTGGTGCTCGCCGGTGGCGAAGACGTCGAGCCCGACCTCTTCGGCCTTGCGCGCGATCCGCACCGTGGCCTTGATCCGCTCGTTCTCGGTCGGTGTCGTGCCGTTGGTCGGGTCCGTGGTGACGTCCCCGACGGAGAAGATCCCGAACTGCATCGCTGTCACCCTGCCTCAGGTAGTTGTGCGTTCAACTAACCACCCTAACGGCAGGTGGTCGGGCACTATTCCCGCCCCCGCGAGCACCCGAGACGTGCAGCTCCGCGCTCGCTCGTATGGGTGAGGAGCGGTGTTGCGGAGCTCGTCGCCGCCCGGCCCCTGATTGCCTTCACGGCAACCAGAGGCCCGGGGACGAGGGTCGGGTCGGCTCACACGTGGGCGGGTTGGGCGTCCTGCGGGGTGATGATGAAGTCGGGCTCACGCCGCTTGTTCGGCATGGCGACCAGGGTGCCGACCGCAGCCACCGCCGCGAGTCCGGCCGCGGCGAGCATCGCCCAGTTCATGCCGGTCATCCACGCGTCGGTGGCCAGGCCGACGAACCGTTCCGTCACGGCCGGACCCGCCTGCTGCTCCAGCGCGGGCGCCACGCCTTGCACCGCCGCGGGGAAGCTGGTCTCCGCGGCCGCGGCGGCCTCCGGCGGCAGCCCCCTGGTCGCCTCACCGATACCGCTGCTGTAACCCCGTGCGATCAGCGAACCGAGCACGGCAATGCCGATCGAGACGCCGAGCTCACGCACCGTGTCGTTCATCGCCGACCCCATGCCCGACCGGTTCTTCGGAACCGACGCGATGATCAGGTTAGTGGCGGGCGGCATCACGAACACCATCCCGAAGATCACCACGAACAGGGGCAGCAGGATGCCCCAATAGCCGGTGTCGCCGTCCCACGTCGAGCAAAGCAGGAACCCGGCCGCGATGATCGCCAGTCCGGACCCGACCGTGAACCGCGATCCGATCGCTGCCGCGACCTTCGGGACCAGTGGCGACAGCAGCAGCATCGGCAGCATGATCGGCAACGTCGCCAACGCCGACTGCAGTTCGCTGTACTCGAGCACCAGCTGGAACAGTTGTGCCAGCAGGAAGAACGATCCGCCGAGCGCGAAGAACGCGATCGTCACCGCCGCCGACGACGACGAGAACAGCGGGTTGCGGAACAGCTTCATGTCGAGCATCGGGTGCGGCGTGCGCTGTTCCCACCAGATGAACAGCCCGATGCCGACGACCGCGGCCGCGACGGCCACGAGCACGCCCGGCTGGGTCCAGCCGTCGTGCGGGCCCTCGATGATCGCGTAGACGAGCCCGAGCACGCCCACCGTCGACAGCATTCCACCGAGCCAGTCGATCGGTGTCTGCTTCTCGTCCTTCGACTCGTGGGACAGGATCTGATTCGCGACGAAGGCAACGAGGCCGAACGCCACGCTCATCAGGAACGCCGACCGCCAGCTCCAGAACTCGAGCAGTACGCCGGAGAAGACCGTGCCCAGGCCGGCACCCGCACCCGCGACGCCGGTCCACACGGCGATCGCGCCCGCTCGCTGGCCGCGGGGGAACGTCGTGTTGATGATCGACAGTGTCGAGGGCATGACCATCGCGGCACCGATGCCCATCACGCCGCGCGCGACGATCAGTTCGGCGCCGCTGTCGGCGATGAGCCCCGCGTACAGCGACGGCACCGTGAACAGCACCATGCCGATCTGCAGGACGAGCTTCCGGCCGTAACGGTCACCGATGGCACCCGCGGTGAACAGCAGCGCCGCGAACACCAGCGAGAACAGGTCGACGATCCAGGTCTGCTCGGCCTGGGTGATGCGCAGGTCGCTCGTCATCCCGGGCAGCGCGAGGTTCATGCTCGAGTTCGCGAGCATCACGGCCAGCAGGCTCGTGCACATCGCGGCGACGATGATCCAGCGCCTGCGGAACACGTCGAGGGGGATGCCCTCGGCGATCGCCTCGTCGAGCTGTCGCTGTCGTCGATCCGATGTCGACTCGGCCGCCGTGGCGGACGCGCCGGACTGGCTCATGGGTCTCCTTCGGGCGGTCGGCGGATCCTCCGTTCGGCGGCGAGCGGAGGTGGTCGGTGCGGGGAGCGGCGGTGCTCAGTGCTGCGGGCGGATGCCGT
The DNA here is from genome assembly GCF_024648885.1 of Prauserella salsuginis. GTDB lineage: Bacteria > Actinomycetota > Actinomycetes > Mycobacteriales > Pseudonocardiaceae > Prauserella > Prauserella salsuginis. Next base: position 86,372 of record NZ_JANBBF010000001.1, read on the forward strand.
CGCGGAGCAGGTCGACGACGGTGTCGACGTGACCTCGGGGGTCACCGCCGCGGGCGGCCCAGGTTCGGCTCGCGACGCGCAAGGCCACGCCCGCCGTCTCGAGGACGAGTTGGGGGTAGACGTCCCGGTCGGGGTCGCCGCCGGTGAGGCGGGCGATGTGGGCCTTCCCCCGGCGGAGCAGCTCGGGAGCGCTCGGTTCGTCGGGCGCGTGCGCCTCGGTGGTGAGAACCATGGCGGGCGAGGCGGTGACCAGGGCGTCCGCTGCGGCGATGAGCGCCGGATCAGCCTCCGGGACGGTCAGCGCCGCGTGCAGTGCGTGGCGGACGGCCTCCCACGCGGGCTCGCCGTCCGGGCGTTCGGCGAGGGCGTGGGTGAACGCGGCGCCGAGGGCGTACAGCGGCCGGACGAACGCGGCGTCCTTGGTGGGGAAGTAGTTGAAGAACGTGCGTCGGGATGTCTGCGCTCGTTCGGCGATCGCCTCGACGGTCACCTCCTCGGTGCCGCCGGCCTCGGTGGCGAGGTCGACGGCCGCGCGGCACAGCGCGAGTCGCGTCTGCACGCGTTTCGTCTCCCGAAGTCCCGGCTGCATGCCCTCCAGCCTACGCCGCAAACATGCACTCGAGTGCAAAATTCCGGCGCCGTGTAAGCGACGACACAGGCTCGCCGTCGACTCACCGTTGGGTGCGGAAGACCGGGAATGTGCGTCCGCGGTGACCTCGTTGCACGGCGTATGAAGGCGATCGTTCTCAACCGATACGGCGGACCCGACGAAGTGACCGTGGCCGACCACCCCGACCCGAAGGTGGCGCCCGGTGAGGTGCTGGTGCGGGTGAAGGCGGCCGGCGTCAACCCCGTCGACTGGAAGCTCGCCGCAGGCGGGCTCGACCCGCTGATGGAGGCGCGTTTCCCGTTGATTCCCGGCTGGGACGTGGCGGGCATCGTCGAAGCGGTCGGCCTGGACGTCGAGGAGTACGCAGTCGGTGACGAGGTGATCGGCTATGTCCGTAAGGACCACGCGGAACTCGGTTCGTACGCGGAGCTGGTCTCGGCCAACGTGCGGCTGCTGGCCCCGAAACCGGCCGCGCTCGACTGGGCGCAAGCGGCCGGGCTGCCGCTCGCGGGGCTCACGGCGTACCAGGCGCTGCGCAGGCTCGGCGTCGGCGCCGGGGACACGGTCCTGATCCACGCGGCCGCCGGCGGGGTCGGTGCACTGGGTGTCCAGTTGGCGAAGGAATTCGGTGCGCGGGTGATCGGCACGGCGAGTGAACGCAACCACGCGTTCCTGGACGAGCTCGGCGCGGAGCCCGTTTCCTACGGTGAAGGGCTGGCCGACCGGCTGCGTGAGGTCGCGCCGGACGGGGTCGACGCGACGGTCGATTTCGTCGGCGGCGAGGAAGCGGTCGACGTGTCCCGGCAGGTCACGAAGGACCGGACGCGTGTGGCGTCGATCGCCGACCCCGCTGTGACCGAGTACGGCGGTCGGTACATGTGGGTGCGGCCGAGCGCCGAGGACCTCACCGAACTGAGCAAGCTGGCCGACGCCGGGAAGTTGGGTGTGCACGTCGACCGCACCTATCCGCTCGCCGAGGCCGCCGTTGCGTGGCGAGTGAGTCAGGCAGGCAACGTTCGGGGCAAGCTCGTGCTGACGGTCGGCTGATCGCGGCGTCGCAGCGCGGGCGGCAGGGGGACGTACTCGCGGCCGCACTGCGCGGTGGCCCGCCCGTTGTCGCGAGTGGACCGCCGAGCTGGCGCGGCGACGGGTGGCGCGAGCGCTGCCACGGTTTCGTGTCGGTCCACGCCGTGGCCATCGTCGACGAGGCGTGAGCATTGTGGTGTGGGCATTATGGCGTGAGCATTGTGGCGTGAGTTACCGACGCACGACCTGTTTCTGCAGGTGTGCTGCCGTACGATCGGACGCCGATTGTTCCCCGACGACGAGGCGTCAGGAGGCCGACAGGTGATCACCACGACCGCCGTGGCCGGAGTGGCGCTCCTCGAGTTGGGAATGGCGATGACACCCGGACCGAACATGGTCTACCTCGCCTCTCGCGCGCTGACCCAGGGGCGCAGGGCGGGTCTGGTCAGTTTGGCCGGTACCGGGGTCGGATTCGTCTGCTACCTGGTGGCCACCGCTGCCGGTTTGTCCGCACTGTTCGCCGCCGTGCCGGTCGCGTACACGGTCGTCAAGTTGGCGGGTGCCGTCTACCTCGGCTATCTGGCCTGGGGAATGATCAAGCCGGGTAGCCGTTCGCCGTTGGACCCGGCTCAGGATCTGACTCCGGACTCCGATGTGCGGTTGTTCTCGATGGGGATGGTCACCAACCTGCTCAATCCCAAGATCGCGTTGCTGTACGCCGCACTGTTGCCGCAATTCCTGGACCCGCACGCCGGTCCCGCATGGACACAGCTGTTGCAGCTCGGGGCCGTGCAGATCATTGTGGGTCTTGCCGTGAATGCCGTGGTCGTCCTGGGGGCTGCGCGGGCCTCGCGATTCCTGGCGGCCCGACCTCGCGGCATGGCTGCCGTGCGTTACACGGCAGGAGGCGTGCTCGGTGCCTTCGCGCTGCGCACTGCGCTGTCCCGAACCCCGGCGTCCGCGTGACACCGACTGCCTCCGGTATGACGCCGCCGGCCCTGGCGTGGCATGTTACTGCGGCATGGGACCGAGCCGAGCGTCGGTGAATTTCGCGTTCACGCTGCCCGCGATTCACGATGCCGTCGAGCGGGCCGAACGTCGCGCGACGCCTGGAATCGAGGACATCGCCAGGTTTCATGCGGCGCAGGTCACCGATCGGGCGCACCGCGAGGTCGTCGGACCACTGTTGCCGGGTGGCGGTCCGAGCGGCCTGGTGAGCTTCCGGGGTGCGGTTATCGCCGAGTGGGGCGACGTCGATCGGCCCGAGATGTGTTTCTCGGTCACCAAAACGGTCCTTTCCGCGGTCGCGGGTGCGGCGTCCGACCGTGGCCTGCTCCCCGACGTGCACGCTCCGGTCGAGGACACGGTCGACCTGCCGGTGCGACTCGGCCCGGATCTGACGTGGCGTCATCTGCTGCAGCAGACGAGCGGATGGGCGGGTGAGCTGTGGGGGAAGCCGGCTCACGTCGACGCGCAGAGCCTCCGCGACGGTGGTTCTGCCGCCTACGCCGAGCCGGGTGCGGCGTGGGCGTACAACGATGTTCGGGTCAACCTGCTCGCACTCGCTCTGACAGCGCTGTGGCGTAGGCCGTTGGCCGAGGTGGCCCGTACGGAGCTGTTCGACCCGATCGGTGCATCGCCGACCTGGTCGTGGCACGGCTACCGCGAGGCGACGATTGCGGTGGACGGCACGGAACTGTCGGTGGTCTCGGGTGGTGCGCACTGGGGTGGTGGACTGTGGATGTCCACGGCGGACCTGCTGCTACTGGGCGAACTGTTCCTCGAACGCGGGTCATGGCACGGAAAGCAGGTGCTGAGTACCGAGTGGATCGATGCGAGCTGGCGTCCCTGCTCGGTCAACCCGGATTACGGCTACCTGTGGTGGCTGAACGATCGGCTGCATGTGTTCGCCGACGCTCCTGCCACCGGCCGGTGCGCCAGGGGATGCGGCGACCGTCATCTGTTGTGGGTCGATCCGGCCCGCGAACTGGTCATCGTCTCGCGCTGGTCCGACTCGGTCGGACTGCTCGTTCGCGACATCTCCGACGCCATCCCGGTGTGACGGCGCCTGGCGTGCGTTCGGCGACTGTAGGCGGTGCTGCCCACCGGAAACCGTCGAACGGTGATCGACCGCCGTCGATGGACGACCACGCCCGGCCAGAGAGACACCGAGTGAGACAGGCACCGAGCGAAAAACCGCCCGGCTGCAGGGGTGAGGGCAGCCGGGCGGTCGTCGGGAAGGGTTCTACTTCAACTCGGCGCTGGACTTGCCGAGCAGGCGCCGGGCGATGATGAGCTGCTGGATCTGCTGGGTGCCTTCGAAGATGTCGAGGATCTTCGCGTCGCGGCTCCACTTCTCGAGCAGCGACTCCTCCGTGTAGCCGTACGCACCGGCCAGCTCGACGCAGCGCAGCGTGATGTCCACACCGGACCGACCGGCCTTGGCCTTGGCCATCGACGCCTGCAGCGAGTTGGGCTTGCGGTTGTCGGCCATCCACGCCGACTCCAGCGTCAGCAGGTACGCGGCCTCGTAGTCGGCCTCGAGTTGCAGGAACGTGGCGGCCGCCGCGCTCTGGGCGTTCGCCGGCTTGTCGTAGTCGATGTCGACACCGGCGTCTTCGAGCACGCGCCGGGTCTCCTCGAGCGCTGCCCGTGCCACGCCGACCGCCATCGCGGCGACCATGGGACGGGTGTTGTCGAAGGTCTGCATGACCCCCGCGAAGCCCGTCTTCGTGTCGACCTCCGGGCTGCCGAGCAGGTTCTCCTTCGGCACCCGGCAGTTCTCGAACCGCAGCACCGCCGTGTCCGAGGCGCGGATACCGAGCTTGTGCTCCAGTCGCACCACTTCGAACCCGGGCGTGCCCTTCTCGACGACGAACGACTTGATCGCGGCGCGGCCCTTCGACTTGTCCAATGTGGCCCACACGACGACGCAGTCGGCCCGCTCGCCCGCGGTCACGAAGATCTTCTCGCCGTTGATGATGTACTCGTCGCCGTCGAGTTCCGCGGTGGCACTCACGGCTGCCGAGTCGGACCCGAAGCTCGGCTCGGTGATCGCCATGGCGGCCCACTTGCCCTTGAACCGCTCCAACTGTTCGTCGTTGGCCACGGAGGCGATCGCCGCGTTGCCGAGGCCCTGCCGCGGCATCGACAGCAGCAGCGCCACGTCGCCCCAGCACATCTCGATCGCGCCGAGCACAGTGGACAGGTTGCCGCCGTTGCGGTTCCCCTTGTCCTCGTTGTTGTCGTCCTTGCGCACCCCGGAGGCGCCCGCGCCGCCCTCGCCGGACGAGTTCAGACCGTCCAGCAGGGACGCCAGCATGTCCAGTTCGGTGGGATACGCGTGCTCGGCCCGGTCGTACTTACGGGAGTTCGGGCGGAACACTTCCGCGGCCGCCTGGTGCGCCTGGTTGACCAGCGCCTTGGCCTTCTTGGGGATCTCGAGGTTGATCACAGCAAGCCCTTTCTGCGCTGCTCTACAGGAGAACGATGCCGTCGACGGCGCCGATCGCGCGCAGGTCGCGATACCAGCGCTCCACCGGGTGTTCCTTGGTGTAGCCGTGCCCGCCGAGCAGCTGCACACCCGCGCTGCCGATCTGCATGCCCTTGTCCGTCGCGAGCTTGCGGGCCAGCGCGACCTCGCGCGCGTAGGGCCTGCCCTGTTCGGCCCGCGATGCGGCACGCAGCATCGTCAGCCGCATGCTCTCCAACTCGATCGCGATGTCCGACACCTGGAACGCCACGCCCTGGCGGTGGCTGATCGGCTCCCCGAACGCTTCCCGCTCGTTGACGTACGGGATGACGTAGTCGAGCACCGCTTTGCCCGTACCGCAGGCCAGCGCGGCCCAGCCGATCCGCGACAGGCGCACGACGTCGGCGAACACCTCGCGGCTGCCGCCGCCCAGTAGTGCGCCCGCGGGCAGCGTCACGTCGCTGAGCACGAGCTTCGTCGTCGCGGCGCTGCGCAGGCCCATCGCGGGCTCGGCCTCGACCGACACGCCCGCGGTGGCCCCCTCGACGATGAACAGGGCGGGCCCGCGGCCTTCGAGGTCGGCCGAAACGATGAACAGTTCGGCGTCCGCCCCGCGCGGCACGAGCGACTTCACGCCGTCCAGCCGATAGCCGTTCGGGGTGCGCTTCGCGCGCGTCTTCGGGGCGAACGGATCGAACAGCGGGGTGCGTTCCTGCAGTGCCAGCGCCGCGGCCGGCACGTGTTCGCCCGCGAACGCGGGCACGTAGGTCGCCTGCTGGTCGGCATCGCCCCACTGCACGAGTGCGTTGCTCACCGCCGACGGCGCGAGCACGGCCACGGCCAGGCCCATGTCGCCGTGGGCCAGCGACTCGGCGACGAGCGCGTTGGTGACGACCGAGCGCTCCGAGCCGACGCCGCCGAGCTCGTCGGGAATGCCGATCTGGGTCACGCCCAGTTCTGCGGCCCGGTCCAGCAGGCCGTCCGGGGGTGCGAGCTTGTCGTCGGCCTGAGCCGCCGTGGGTCGGAGCTGTTCCGCCGCGAACTCGTCGACCGTCTCGACGATCATCTGCTGCTCGTCGGTGGGTTCGAGGTCGAACAGTCCCGAATCGGGAGCCTTCTCGAGGCGCGCGGGCTTGCCGAGCCGCGTCGTCGCCTTGAACGTGCGATTCGCCGTGCCCGCCGCCTGGAAGCCGGCACGAGTGGCCGACGAGACGAGGCCCTCCACGGGCTTGCGCAGGCCCGCGCGGTCGATCAGCTTGCTGCCTGCCAGCCGGTTCAGCGCGGCGAGGCCGAGGCCCATGGCGTCGCGCCCCTGCTGCGGATTCTCTCGAGCCACAGTCATCCCCTTCGGTTACCTACTCGCGAGTAGGTTAACGCGAATGACGGTGACTCGCCAGTAGGGGGCGGGAAGTGCGGAGGTGGCGCCGCGCACGGCGAGCGTGGTCGGTCGAGGTGGGGAGCAGTGTCCGGCGGGACAACCGACTGCCCGGCCGCACGGATACCGCGACAGGTGAGCCGTCAGTGTTCCCCACGCCGACCCGCGCGAGCCGGTCCACAGGGCCCACCCGGCGGGTCCCAGGTGGTCCGCGACGGCCCGATTCTCGGTCCTTGCTGCCCTACCAGGCTCGGCCTGTCATCGTCCTGTGTATCCGGAGCGACCGTCCTGTCCGGCAACGTCCGGTGTCGACGACTGCCGGGCCGGGGCCGTGTCGCGGCCGCCGGCGCCCAGCACGGTGCTCATGAGGGTGAGCAGCTCGGCGGGCAGGTTGGGCCTGCGGTTCACCCGGCGGGTGCGGGTGAGGTCGTTGGCCACCGTCAGTGCGGCGTGCACGGTGATCTTCGCTTCGCGGGTGTCGAGTTCGGGACGCGCGGCTTCCAGCAGCCGGACCCAACGAGAGACGTACTCGCGCTGGATCCGCAGCAGCTCGGGGCGGTCGCGTTCGTCGATGTGCACGCGGTCCACGGAGAACGACACGAGGAGTTCAGGCTGGCCGGTCAGCGTCGCGACGTAGGACTCGGCGAGCCGGTGCAGCGCGGGCCACTCGCCGTCGGAACGCAGCGCATCCTCGGCGCCCAACAGGAGCCGGTCGCCCGCCCTGCGGCCGATGGCGCCCAGCAGGCTCGCCTTGCTGGGAAAGTGCCGGTACACACTCGGCCCCGCGATGCCGGCCGCGCGGCCGATGTCGTCCATGCTCACGGCGCTGAACCCGTGGGAGGCGAACAGCTCGGTGGCCTCGGTGAGGATCTGTTCTCGGCGGGACGGTGTCGTGAGCGGCTCGGACGCGGGTCCGGCACCCACGGCACCGGCGGCAAGGTCGGGTGTCCCCGTCGCACCGGACGCGACCGCACCGGACGTCACCCCACCGGGCGGGACCGCACCGGGCGGGACCGCACCGGATGCCGCCGCATCGGACGCCGCCGCGTGGGGGATGCCGGTGGCCGGCGCGTCGGGCCCGGAGGGGGCGGAGCCGGTAGGCAGGCCGGCCCGCAGGACGCGGGTGGCGATGTCGACGAGCAGCTGCTCGAACCGCCGTTTCGGCACGCTCGTGCGATGGACGGACACGCTGCCGAACACCGAGAGCACGGCCCAGCACAGCAGTTCGGCGTCCTCAGGGGGCAGCTCCGGGCGGACCCTCAGCAGCACCTTGGTCCACGTCGCGAGCATCGCCCCGGATCGTTCCCGCAGGTCGCGCTGGGTTTCGGCGTCGAGGTGCCTGCCCTCCCAGCGCCACAGGGCCGCGGCGTCGCGCCGTTCCACCGACTTGCCTGCCAGCTCGGTCAGCAGGGTGTTGAGCTGGTCCGGTGAGGGGTGGGCGCCCGCCAGGGACGCCGCGCCGGTGGCTTCCTCGATCTCTTCCAGGCCGGCGCGCAGCACGTGCGCGAGGATCGCCTGCTTGTCCTTGAAGTGGCGGTACAGCGCCGGTCCGGTGATGCCGGCGGCGGCGGCGATGTCGTTGATGCCCACGCCGTGGTAACCGCGCGCACGGAACAGCTCGGCCGCGACGGCGGCGAGCTGCGTCTTGCGGTCACGGGGCCGCTTGTCGCCTGTGCGGGGCCCTTTGCCGCTGGGTGCTGTCCGTGCCATAGGTGAGACAACTTTAGCGTGGCCGGTTCAGCTGACAACCCATTGACACCATGGGAATAAGGCGGATTATGTTAGTAGCGATTAGCACCGAATCTACACGCATGGGCACTGTCGACCATGTCGGCTGCATGCTTGCCGTCAGCCGCGAGGAAGGACCGTTGGTGTGAGTACAGAGGCGTTCATCTACGAGGCGATCCGCACGCCTCGTGGCAAGAACAAGGGCGGAGCCCTGCACGGGACGAAGCCGGTCGACCTGGTCACGGGTCTGATCGACGAGCTCAAGAGCCGGCACCCGGGTCTCGACCCGGCCAAGATCGAGGACATCGTCCTCGGCGTCGTCTCGCCGGTCGGCGACCAGGGCGCCGACATCGCGCGTGCCGCCGCGATGGCGGGCGGCCTGCCCGACACCGTCGCGGGCGTGCAGCTCAACCGGTTCTGCTCGTCGGGCCTCGAAGCCGTCAACCAGGCCGCTGCGCGGGTGCGCTCCGGCTGGGAGGGCCTGCTGCTCGCAGGCGGCGTCGAGTCCATGTCGCGGGTACCGATGGGCAGCGACGGCGGGGCGATGTTCACCGACCCGGCGACGAACTACGACACCTACTTCGTGCCGCAGGGCATCGGTGCCGACCTGATCGCGACCCTCGAGGGCTTCTCCCGTGAGGACGTCGACCGCTTCGCCGTCCGCTCGCAGGACAAGGCCGAGGCGGCGTGGTCCGGCGGCTACTTCGCCAAGTCCGTCGTGCCGGTCAAGGACATGAACGGCGTGACGATCCTCGACCACGACGAGCACCGCAGGCCCGGCACCACGGTCGACGACCTGGCCAAGCTCAAGCCCGCCTTCGAAGGCATCGGCGAGATGGGCGGTTTCGACGCGGTGGCGCTGCAGAAGTACCACCAGGTCGAGAAGATCGATCACGTCCACACCGGCGGCAACTCGTCGGGCATCGTCGACGGCGCCGCAGTGGTGCTGATCGGCAATGAGCAGGTCGGCAAGGACCTGGGGCTGACGCCGCGTGCGCGCATCGTGTCGGCCGCGATCACGGGGTCGGACCCGACGATCATGCTCACGGGCCCGACGCCCGCCACCGAGAAGGTGCTCGCGCAGGCGGGCATGACCACCGACGACATCGACTTGTTCGAGCTGAACGAGGCGTTCGCTTCGGTCGTCATGAAGTGGATGAAGGACCTGAAGCTCCCCGAGGAGAAGGTCAACGTCAACGGCGGCGCCATCGCGATGGGTCACCCGCTCGGCGCCACCGGCGCGATGATCCTCGGCACGATGGTCGACGAGCTGGAGCGGCGCCAGGAGCGGCGCGCGTTGCTGTCGCTGTGCATCGGCGGCGGTATGGGTATCGGCACGATCATCGAGCGTGTGTGAGGGCGAGCGAAAAACAATGACTGAAGCCAAGACCATCCGCTGGGAGCAGGACTCCGACGGCATCGTCACGCTGACGATGGACGACCCGAAGCAGTCGGCCAACACGATGAACGCGGACTACCGCGAGTCGATGGGCGTCGTGCTGAACCGTCTCGAGTCCGAGAAGGACTCGATCACCGGTGTCGTGCTGACCTCGGCGAAGAAGACGTTCTTCGCGGGCGGAGACCTGAACGACCTGATCAAGGCGACGCCCGACGACGCCGCCGAGGTCACGGAAGCGAGCAACGAACTGAAGGGGCAGCTGCGCCGGCTGGAGACCCTGGGCAAGCCGGTCGTCGCCGCCATCAACGGCGCGGCGCTCGGTGGCGGCCTGGAGATCGCGCTGGCCTGCCACCGCCGGATCGTCGCCGACGTCAAGGGCACGGCCATCGGCCTGCCCGAGGTGTCGCTGGGCCTGCTGCCCGGTGGCGGCGGCATCGTCCGCACGGTCCGCCTGCTCGGCATCCAGAGCGCCATCATGAACGTGCTCGTGCAGGGCCAGCGGCACAGGCCCGCCAAGGCGCTCGAGCTCGGTCTGGTGGACGAGCTGGTGTCCAGCGTGGACGAACTGCTGCCGAAGGCGAAGGCCTGGATCAAGGAGAACCCCGAGGGCGGCGTGCAGCCGTGGGACCAGAAGGGCTTCAAGATCCCGGGCGGCAGCCCGTCGAACCCGAAGTTCGCCGCCAACCTGCCCGCGTTCCCCGCGAACCTGCGCAAGCAGCTCAAGGGCGCGCCGATGCCGGCGCCGCGGGCCATCCTGTCCGCCGCCGTCGAGGGGGCACAGGTCGACGTCGAGACGGCGGGTCTGATCGAGACGCGCTACTTCGTCAGCCTCGTCACCGGGCAGGTCGCGAAGAACATGACCAAGGCGTTCTTCTTCGACCTGCAGGCCATCAACGCCGGTGAGTCGCGCCCGGACGGCCACGAGCAGTACCAGGCCAAGAAGGTCGGCGTGCTCGGCGCGGGCATGATGGGTGCGGCGATCGCGTACGTGTCGGCCAAGGCCGGCATCGACGTGGTGCTCAAGGACGTCTCCCAGGAGAACGCCGAGAAGGGCAAGGGCTACGCGGTCAAGCTCGAGGAGAAGGCACTCAAGCGGGGCAAGACCACGCAGGAGAAGTCGGACGCGCTGCTCGGCCGCATCACGCCGAGCGCCGACCCGGCCGATCTGAAGGGCGTCGACTTCGTCATCGAGGCCGTGTTCGAGAGCACCGAGCTCAAGCACAAGGTGTTCCAGGAGATCGAGGACGTCGTCAACCCCGACGCCGTGCTCGGCTCCAACACCTCCACGCTGCCCATCACCGGCCTGGCCGAGGGGGTGCAGCGGCAGGAGGACTTCATCGGCATCCACTTCTTCTCGCCGGTGGACAAGATGCCGCTCGTGGAGATCATCCGCGGCGAGAAGACCTCCGACGCCACGCTGGCGAAGGTCTTCGACTACACGCTGCAGATCAAGAAGACGCCGATCGTCGTGAACGACAGCCGCGGCTTCTTCACCTCCCGCGTCATCGGCACGTTCATCGCCGAGGCCGTGGCTGCGCTCGGTGAGGGGGTCGAGCCCGCCACCATCGAGCAGGCCGGTTCGCAGGCCGGATACCCGGCGCCGCCGCTGCAGCTGATGGACGAGCTGACGCTCACGCTGCCGCGCAAGATCCGTCTCGAGACCAAGGAGGCGATCGAGGCCGCGGGCGGTACGTGGGATGCGCACCCGTCGGAGGCGATCATCGACCGGATGATCGACGAGTACGACCGCAAGGGCCGTTCGACGGGATCGGGCTTCTACGACTACGACGACGAGGGCAACCGGACACAGCTGTGGCCGGGCCTGCGCGAGGCATTCAACAGCGGAAGCGGCGACGTGCCGTTCGAGGACCTCAAGGAGCGTATGCTCTTCGCCGAGGCACTCGAGACCGTGAAGTGCTTCGACGAGGGCGTGCTCAACACCGTCGAGGACGCCAACATCGGCTCGATCATGGGCATCGGATTCCCGCCGTGGACCGGTGGCGTGATCCAGTACATCAACGGCTACGAGGGTGGCCTCAAGGGCTTCGTGGCGCGTTCGAAGGAACTCGCCGCGCGGTACGGCAGCCACTTCGAGCCGCCGGCCTCGCTGGTCGCGAAGGCCGAGAAGGGCGAGATCTACGAGTGATCGCCTGCGCCTGAACCAGGCGTGAACGCTCGCCGGTTGAATCGGGCGTGAACGACACGGCCCCGGGTCGCGAACTTCCGCGACCCGGGGTCGTGTTGCGTTTCCCGGGGCCTGTGTTGCGTTTCTGGGCGGCCGTGTTGCGGGTTCCGGGGATCGCGTTGTCGATTCCAGGGCCCGTGTGGTCGATTCCGGCGGGTCGCGGTGTGGCTCAGCCCCTTTCGGGCGCCTGCGACGTCGGCCATCGTCCGCCGCGCCGCAGTGCTTCCGCGTTGCCGCGCGTCGTCGGTGTCGTCTTGCAATCCGGCGGGCCACAACACGGGCCCCGGGATGCACAACATGGGCCCCTGGATCGACAACACACGGGTTCGGGACGCTCGGAGGTGGGCGCGCGGGGTCACAGCAGCGGCGGGATGCGGGCGTCGATCAGGTTCGGGCCGGGCTCGGCGAGCGCCCGGCGGAACCGGTCGGCGAGTTCCTCCGCGGTGGTCGCCGTCGTGGCAGGCACGCCCATTCCCTCGGCGATCCTCGCGAAGTCGATGTCCGGAGTGGACAGGTCGAACAAGCCGGCCTTGGCGGGATCGACGTCGCCCGCGCCGGTGCGCTGCAGCTCCATCCGCAGGATCGCGTACGCCCGGTTGTTGAGGATCACCGTCGTCACGTTCAGTCCTTCGCGGGCCTGCGTCCACAGTGCCGAGATCGTGTACATCGCACTGCCGTCGGCCTGCAGGTTGATCACCGGCCGCTCCGGCGCCGCGACGGCGGCCCCCGTGGCGACGGGGATGCCCTGTCCTATGGCGCCGCCGGTGAGCGACAGGACGTCGTGGCGGGGTGCGCCAGCGGTGGCCGCGGCGACCAGCAGTCCGGAGGTGTTGGTCTCGTCGACGACGATCGCGTCGTCGGGCAGCAGCGCCCCGATGACGTCGGCCCAGTTCGCCACGGTCAGTTCCCCGGACGGCAGGTCCGGCCGGTGCGCGGGCGCGAGCGCGGGTTCGGTGTCGCGAGCGACCAGCTCGGCGAGCTCCTCGAGGGCGCCGGTGACGTCGTCACCCGGCTCGGCGAGCGTGTGCAGGGTGGCCTGCTCCGGTACGAGGTCGCCCCGTTTCCCGGGGTAGGCGAAGAACGTGGCGGGCGGTTTCGCGCCCGCGACGATCACGTGCCGGGTACCATCCAGCTGCTGCTCGGCCTGTTCGGCGACGTATCCGAGCCGTTCCACGGTGGGCAGGCCCGCGCCGCGTTCCAGCCGGGCCGGGAATGTCTCGAGGAGCAGCCGCGCGCCCGTGGCCTCGGCGATGCGGCTCGCGGCCCGCAGCCCGCGTTCCCGGCATGCGACGCCGCCCAGCAGCAGGGTCACGGCCTCACCGCTCCGCAGTACGTGGGCGATGGGATCCACAGTGGACACCGGAGCCGGGGCACGGGGTGCGACCGGAGCGGAGGGGATTCCGCCGTCGCTCCACGAGGCGTCGGCGGGCAGGACCAGCGTCGCCACCCCGCCGGGAGCGTCCTGGGCCGCCGCGAGCGCCGCGGCGGCGTCCGGTCCCACGTCGGCGGGATTCTCGGAGCGCAGCACCCGGCCGAGCGTGCCCGCCACGGCGTCGATGTCGGATTCCAACGGTGCGTCGAACAGCTTGTGATACGTGGCGTGGTCGCCGACGACGTTCACGACGGGCGAGTGTGCACGCCGTGCGTTGTGCAGGTTGGCCAGGCCGTTCCCGAGTCCGGGACCGAGGTGCAGCAACGTCACGCCGGGAGTGCCGCTCATCCGCGCGTAGCCGTCGGCCGCACCCGTGACGGCGCCCTCGGCGAGCCCGAGTACGCCCCGTACCCGCGGATCCGCCTCGAGTGCCGCGACGAAGTGCATCTCGGACGTGCCCGGATTGGCGAACACCACCTCGACCCCGGCACCGGCCAACGTGGCCAGCAACGCCTGTGCGCCGGTCATGCTCTCGCCCATGCGTGTCCTGCCGCCTTCCTGGAACGCTCGGTCAACCGGACTTGGCCAATGCCTCGCCCGCACGCTTGCCGGTGAACAGGCAGCCTCCGAGGAACGTGCCCTCGAGCGAGCGGTAGCCGTGCATGCCGCCACCGCCGAAGCCCGACGCCTCGCCCGCCGCGTACAGGCCCGGCACCGGCTCGCCCGTGTCGCCGAGTACGCGGCCGTCCAGGTCGGTCTCCAGGCCGCCGAGCGTCTTGCGGCTCAGCACGTGGAGCTTCACCGCGATGAGCGGGCCGGCCTTCGGGTCGAGCATGCGGTGTGGCGAGGCGACGCGCACGAGCTTGTCGCCGCGGAACTTCCGCGCCCCGCGCAGCGCAGTGATCTGCATGTCCTTGGTGAACTCGTTGCCGATCTCGCGGTCGCGGGCCACGACTTCGCGTCGGATCTGCTCGACCGACAGCATGTCCTCGTCGGTCTTGGCGTTCATGCCGCGGACCAGGTCGTCGAGGTTGTCGGCGACCACGAAGTCGGGGCCCTTGTCGAGGAACGCCTGCACGGGGCCGGGTGGACCGGGCTTGACGCGCTGCAGTGTCATCCGCAGGTCCTTGCCCGTCAGGTCGGGGTTCTGCTCCGAACCGGACAGTGCGAACTCGCGCTCGACGATCTTCTGCGTCAGCACGAACCACGAGTGGTCGTGTCCGGTGCGGCGCAGGTGCGCCAGCGTGCCGAGTGTGTCGAACCCGGGGAACAGGGGAACGGGCAGCCGCTCGCCGGTCGCGTCGAACCACAGTGACGACGGCCCCGGCAGGATGCGGATGCCGTGCTGCGGCCAGACGGGCGAGTGGTTGTCGATGCCCTCGACGTAGTGCCACATGCGGTCGCGGTTGATCAGGTGCGCGCCCGCGGCCTCGCTGATGCCCAGCATGCGGCCGTCCACGTGCTCGGGGACGCCGGAGAGCATCGACCGCGGCGCTTCACCGAGGCGGCCGGGCCAGTTCTTGCGGATGAGGTCGTGGTTGCCGCCGATGCCGCCGCTGGCGACGAGCACGGCCTGGGCGCGGAGCCCGAACTCGCCGGTCACCTCGCGGGAACTGCTCTCGCCGCGGGCGACGTCGCTGGGGGCGAGTACCGAACCGGTCACACCGTCGACGGCTCCGGCGGAGGTGGTCAGCTCGTCGACGCGATGCCGGAAGCGCAGCTCGACCTGTCCGCGGCCGACGGCCTCGCGAACCCGTCGTACGAACGGGTCGAGCACGCCGGGCCCGGTGCCCCAGGTGATGTGGAAGCGGGGCACGGAGTTGCCGTGGCCCATGGCGCCGTAACCGCCGCGCTCGGCCCAGCCGACCACCGGGAAGAACTTGATGCCCATCGCGGCGAGCCACGCCCGCTTCTCGCCGGCGGCGAAGTCGACGTAGGCCTCGGCCCAGCGGCGCGGCCAGGCGTCCTCGTCGCGGTCGAAACCGGCGGTGCCGACCCAGTCCTGCCAGGCGAGTTCGTGGGAGTCGCGGACACCGAGCCTGCGTTGCTCGGGGCTGTCCACGAGGAAGAGGCCGCCGAACGACCAGAAGGCCTGTCCGCCGAGGGAGGCCTCGGGTTCCTGTTCGACGACGATGACGCGCTTGCCCGCGTCGGCCAGCGTGGCCGTTGCGACCAGCCCGGCCAGTCCCGCGCCGACGACGATGACATCCGCGTCCATGGACACCTCCGCTCCGAGTCGCCTGCAGGTTACCGCTGTGCCGCCGTTCCGAGACAGGGCCGCGGCGGATTTGCGGGCGGGCCGTCGGGAGCGGAGATCATGCGCGACGGCCGGTCATCGTGTGGCGGCGGATCACAGCTTGGCGGCGGATCAGGGCACTGCGACGGCGGAGCGCCGGCCCGTGGAGGTGTCACCGGGCCGGCGCCGGGAGAGAGCCGAAGGGGCCGGTCCGCGCCAACGATACCGGCCCCTCGGTCACTCTCGGTGTCCTAGCAGGTGGTTCAGACCAGCCAGCCCAGCAGGTGCGAGAGGTTGGCCAGAACCGACGTGATGATGTCGCCGCCGTGCATGGCAAAGTGCTGCATTTCGAGGGGCTCCTTCGTACTGGAGTGATTCGTTGACATCCGTGTGTTCGCGACGCACACGTTGCTTTCGAAAGCACGGCAACGTTTTCAGCGCCCCCGGCCGCTGTCAAAAGGCCGCTCGAACCCTCGTCATGAAACGTGAAATCTTCTCATTCTAAACATGTAAGGCTTTCGTGTTTTTGTCTGGGTGGAGCGCGGGGTGGCGGGATCACGATGTGTGATGACAACGGACGTCGTCACGCTCGGTAATAACGATCATGAACCACGGTAGTGGCGTGTCGCCTCCCCGAAGGGTGACGCGAGATCACGTCACGTGAGTTCGATCGAACCACTCGTTCGAGGGAATGCCGGACCGGCTGCACGGCTCGTCGTCGCCCCGGCATGCCGGGGTCGGACACGCGGCAGGGGCGGAACCGGGAACGGGTGGCACCGACTCGGCAGCGGGTAGGACGCGGGTGAAACAGGGACACGGGTGAGGGACACGACAGCGGCGCGGACGACGGCGGCGCGGACACCACAGTGGCGCGGATACGACGGTGGCGCGTGGCTGCGGCGGGTCCGCGTCCGCCAGGCGCGCGGACACGACAGTGGCGCGGACACGACACGTGGCACTGATACGACAGCGGGGCGGGCACGCCGTGTCGGCATGCCCGCCCCGCTGGTGGCGGCTACGCGCGTGTCAGGCGCGCGCGTACGTCATCGTCTCGCCCTCGACACCGCGTAGCCACATGTCCTGTGCGGCCGTGGCCATGGCGTCGAGGCCCTCCTCGATCGTGGCGAACACGTTGCCCGGCACCCAGCCCGCGTCGCCGTTGATGAGCAGATTGTTGCGGCCGTAGAAGATCGCCAGGTCGGTGGCGCCCCGGTCGCTGTGTGCCTCGCTGTCGGTGTCGTAGCCGTAGGCCGGGTTGCCGATCTCCCACGGTTCGAAGCCGAAGTAGCAGACGTCGCCGGGGATCGGGGTGATCGTCGGGTTCTCCCGTCCCGGTTTCGGGTCGGCGAACGGCGGCACGAGCGTGTAGATCTCGTTCCTGGCGTACTTCGCGTGATACGCCGACCCGCTCTGCGGCAGCGCGTCCCACACGGCCTGGCACGTCCGCGGCGCCTCGTCGTCCAGCAGGCGCGCGCGGCAGGACACGCCGCGTTTGTCCAGTGTGATCGTGATGTACCTGCTCACTGTGCGCCCGCCCGCTACTTCGTCACCTCGGCCACGACATCGGCCCAGATCTCCAGTGCCTCGTCGACCTGTTCGGAGGTGACGACCAGCGGCGGGATCATGCGGACGACGTTCATGTACGCCCCGCACGTGAGCATCAGCAGACCCCGTTCGGCCGCGAGCTTCTGCGCCGCCTGCGCCGTCGCGTTGTCCGGCTTGCCGTCCGCGGTCGTGAACTCGGAGCCCACGAGCAGACCGAGGCCGCGCACGTCACCGATCGCCGGCGTCTTCTCGGCGACCGCCCGCGCACCGGCGAGCAGCTGCTCGCCCCGCTCGGCCGCGTTGGCGACCAGGTTCTCGTCGCGGATGACGTCGAGGGTCGCGACGGCCGCCGCACACGAGACGGCGTTGCCGCCGTAGGTGCCGCCCTGCGAACCGGGGAACGCCTTCGCCATCAGGTCCGCGCTCGCGGCGATGCCGGACAGCGGGAAGCCGCTGGCAAGGCCCTTGGCGATCGTGATGAGGTCGGGCCGGACGCCGAAGTGGTCGTGGCCCCAGAACTTGCCGGTGCGGCCGAACCCGGTCTGGATCTCGTCGACCACGAGCAGGATTCCGTGCTCGTCGGCGCGCTCGCGCAGGCCCGCCATGAACTCGGGGTTCGCCGGGACGTAACCGCCCTCGCCGAGCATCGGCTCGATGAAGAACGCCGCCGTCTCGCCGGGCGCGGTGGCGGTGGCGAACAGGTAGTCGAGCTCGCGGAGTGCGAAGTCGGTGGCGGTCTTCTCGTCCCAGCCGTAGTGGTAGGCGAACGGGAACGGCGCCATGTGCACGCCGCCCATCAGAGGTGAGATGCCCGCGCTGAACCGCGTGCCTGACGTGGTCATGGTGGCGGTGGCGACCGTGCGGCCGTGGAACCCGCCCTGGAACACCACGACGTTGGGCCTGCCGGTGGCCTGCCGGGCCAGCCGTAGCGCGGCCTCGACGGCCTCGCTGCCGGAGTTGGCGAAGAACAGCGAGTCGAGGCCTGTCGGCAGCACGTCGCCGAGTCGCTCCGACAGTTCGAGCAGCGGCTTGTGCATCACGGTCGTGTACTGGCCGTGGACGAGCTTGCCGACCTGCTCCTGCGCTGCGGCCACGACGCGCGGGTGGCAGTGTCCGGTGCTGGTGACACCGATACCCGCGGTGAAGTCGAGGTGCCTGCGGCCGTCGGTGTCGTACAGATACGCACCTTCGCCGTGGTCGACGACTACCGGGGTCGCCTGCTTGAGCAGAGGGGACAGCGTGGCCATGACTGGGGCTCCTTCTCGGGTTCCGGGGGCTGACCTCGTCCGGCGTCGGTGTCACCGGTTGCCGGACGCGGTGGTTCCGGTCCAGGCTCGAACCCGGCGCCATCGGGCCGTGGTTCCGGGTCCGGAGTCCGCGGCCGACGGGGTTGTAGATTGTCAACAATGTTCGTAGCATAGCCATGCGGGCGGCGCAATGACGCCTCGTGGGAACGGAGCCGATGCCCGTGACGGGCAGGAGTTCCGGCGAGAGGCACGACTCGGTTATGGGTCGTCTGTGCGCGGGCCGGGAACCCCGATCACACGTGGGATCTTCGACGAACTTGGGAGCTGTGGCATGAGCACGGTCAGTGAAGCCGGTGTCGTCTCGGCGGTGAACAAGGAACTGTTCATCGGCGGCAAATGGGCCCCGGCGGCCGGAAACGCGACGTTCGACGTCCACGATCCGGCGACGGGCGAGGTGTTGTGCGCGGTCGCGGACGCCTCGCCGCAGGACGGCATCGCCGCACTCGAGGCCGCGTCCGCCGCGCAGGCCGACTGGGCCGCGTACCCACCGCGGGAACGTGGCGAGATTCTGCGGCGGGCCTACGAGAAGCTCATGGCGCGGCAGGACGAACTCGGACTGCTGATGACGCTCGAGATGGGCAAGCCGCTCGCCGAGGCCAAGGGGGAGATCGCCTACGCGGCCGAGTTCTTCCGCTGGTTCGCAGAGGAAGCGGTGCGGATCGACGGCGGCTACGCCGTCGCACCCAACGGCAGTGGGCGGTTCCTCGTCACCAAGCAGCCGGTCGGCCCGTGCCTGCTGATCACCCCGTGGAACTTCCCCATGGCGATGGGCACGCGGAAGATCGGTCCCGCCGTCGCCGCGGGCTGCACGATGGTCATCAAGCCCGCCGCGCAGACGCCGTTGTCGATGCTGGCGCTCGCGGGCATCCTCGCGGAGGCCGGTCTGCCGGACGGCGTGCTCAATGTCGTCACGACCACGCAGGCGGGCGGCGTGATGGAGCCGATGATCCGCGACGGGCGCGCGCGGAAGCTCTCGTTCACCGGCTCGACGGGCGTGGGCCGCAAACTCCTCGAACAGTGCGCCGGAACCGTCATGCGGACGTCGATGGAGCTGGGCGGCAACGCGCCGTTCGTCGTGTTCGACGACGCCGATCTCGACGCGGCCGTCGACGGCGCGATGCAGGCCAAGATGCGCAACATCGGCGAGGCGTGCACGGCGGCCAACCGGTTCTACGTGCACAGCTCCGTGGCCGACGAGTTCTCGCGCAAGCTCACCGAGCGTATGGAAGGCCTGCCCATCGGTCGTGGCACCGAGGACGGCATCGTGGTGGGCCCGCTGATCGACTCCGCCGCGATCGAGAAGGTGTCGGCGCTCGTCGGTGACGCGGCGCAGCGGGGGGCGACCGTGCTCACCGGTGGTGCCACTGTGGACGGTCCCGGCAACTTCTACCAGCCGACGGTCCTGAAGAACGTGCCGCAAGAGGCCCGGATGACGTCGGAGGAGATCTTCGGCCCGGTGGCGCCGGTCTCGACCTTCGATACCGAGGACGAGGCGATCGCGGCGGCCAACGACACCGAGTACGGCCTCGTCGGCTACGTCTACACGCAGAACCTCACCCGGGCGATCCGCGTCAGCGAGCGGCTCGAGACGGGCATGGTCGGATTGAACCAGGGCGTGGTGTCGAACCCCGCTGCGCCGTTCGGCGGCGTCAAGCAGTCCGGGCTCGGGCGCGAGGGCGGCACGGTCGGCATCGACGAGTTCCTGGAGACGAAGTACATCGCGGTGGGTGGCCTGTGAGCACGTACCGCGTCGCGTCGATCCCCGGCGACGGCATCGGGGTCGACGTCCAGCGTGAGGCATGCAAGGTCCTCGACACCGCCGCGCAGCGGTTCGGCTTCGGGCTGGAATGGACCGAGTTCGACTGGAGCTGCGAGCGCTACGCCGAGACCGGAGCGATGATGCCCGCCGACGGCATCGCGACGTTGCGGTCGTTCGACGCCGTACTGCTCGGTGCGATCGGGTTCCCCGGCGTGCCGGATCACGTCTCGCTGTGGGGGCTGCTGATCCCGGTGCGTAGGGCGTTCGAGCAGTACGTCAACCTGCGGCCGGTGCGCCTGCTGCCGGGGACCGCGTCCGCGCTCGCCGGCCGCGGCGCCGACGAGCTGGAGATGGTGATCGTCCGGGAGAACTCCGAGGGCGAGTACTCGGAGGTGGGCGGCAGGCACAACGCGGGCCGCCCCGGCGAGTTCGTGCTGCAGGAGTCGGTGTTCACCCGGGTCGGCGTGGAACGCGTCGTCCGCTACGCCTTCGAGCTGGCGCGTACGCGGCAGCGCAGGGTGTGCTCGGCGACGAAATCGAACGGGATCATCCACACGATGCCGTTCTGGGACGAGATCTTCGCCGAGGTCGCTGCCGAGTACCCGGACGTCGAGGCCGAGCAGATGCACATCGACGCGCTGGCCGCACGGATGGTGCAACGGCCGGACCTGCTCGACGTCGTGGTCGGGTCGAACCTGTTCGGCGACATCCTCAGCGATCTCGCAGCGGCGATCACCGGCGGGCTCGGCATGGCCCCGTCCGGCAACCTCAACCCCGAGGGCCAGTTCCCGTCGATGTTCGAGGCCGTGCACGGCAGCGCACCGGACATCGCGGGGCAGGGCATCGCGAACCCGGTGGCGCAGATCCTCGCCGCGGCGATGATGCTCGACCAGCTCGGCGAGAAGGCGGCGGGCGAGGCGGTCCGCGGTGCGGTGCAATCGGTGCTGGCGGCCTCCGAGGTACTCACCCCCGACCTCGGCGGCGGTGCGACGACCGCCGAGCTGGGTTCCGCCGTGGCGGAGTCGCTGTAGCGGGTACCGAGTCGCTGTAGCGGGTACCGAGTCGCGACGCGAAGCCGGACCCGCTCCGGGAGCGGTGGCGCGATGCGGCCGCGGCCGCCGGGATGCCGACGTCTGCACCGTCGGCGGCCCGGCGGCCGCTATGCTCGGTGAGGCGGTCCGTTCGGACCGTCTCGGCCGGGAATCAGGCGGTCAGGACCTGTTGTGATGTTCGACACGAGGCGAAAGGCCGGGTTGTCGCGGATGGTGTGGTCATGCTCGATGCTCTGAAACGTTCGGTCCCTCCGTTCGTCTCCGCGGCCGTCCGCAACCCGAAGGCCGTCGGTGCCGCTGCGCCGAGTTCGCGCGCGCTCGCGGCGCGGATGGCCTCCGCCGTGCCCGACGGGGTCGACACTCCGACCGTGGTGGAGATCGGCGCGGGCACCGGTGCGTTCACCCGGGTGGCGAGCGAACGCGTGGCCGGTGGCGGCCGCTACATCGCCATCGAACAGGACGAGCGGATGGCGGATCATCTCGAACGCACCATCCCGGGCGTCGAGGTCGTGAACGGTGACGCCGCCGAACTGGGGAAGATCCTCGCCGACCGCGGCGTGACCAGCGTCGACGCGGTGCTGTGCGGCCTGCCGTGGTCGCTGTTCACCGTGGAGTTGCAACGCCGGATCCTCGGTGAGATCTCCACGGCCATGGCGCCGCACGCGGTGTTCACGACGTTCGCCTACGTCCACGCCGCGCGGATTCCGGGGTCGAAGCGGTTCCGCAGCGAGGTCGAGGCCGTGTTCGAGGAGGTCGAGGTGCAGTCGCCGGTGTGGCGGAACCTGCCGCCCGCGATGACCTACCTGTGCCGCGGAGCTCGCGGCACCGACTGACCGGGCCGCAGCTCGCGGCGGTCTCCCGGTTCAGGCGTTGTCGGCCGCGTCGTCGCCGGAACCCGGCGCGAGGCGGCGCACGGCGTCGGCCATGTGCTCGTCGAGCAGCCGCAGCAGTTCCGGTTCGTCGCCTGCGCGCACGGCCGCGATGATCGCGTGGTGTTCGGCGATGCGCTCGTCGGTCTCGTAGTCGTCGGTGGGGTAGGTGCGCTGCAGCGCCGTCAGGCACATGCGGGTCTCGATCATCAGCGTGCGGGCCATCCGGCGCAGCCTGGGGCTGCCGGAGGCCTCGATGAGCGCCTCGTGGAACTGCAGGTCCGCTTCGGACAGTGCGGTCGGGTCGCCCTGGGCGTCCGCGTCGGCCATCCGTGCCACGGCCTCGTCCAGTACCGCGGCGATCGCGTCCCGGTCGGATGCGTGCACGACGAGTGTCGCCGCCGCGCGTTCCACCGCCGAGCGCGCGGTGTAGATGTCTTGGATGTCGCTGGGTTCGAGGTCGATGACGAACAGGCCGCGGTGACGTTCGCTGCGCAGCAGGCCCTCGGACACGAGTCGCTGCATCGCCTCGCGCAGCGGTCCGCGGGAGACCTGGAACCGGGAGGCCAGATCCGCTTCGCCGAGCTGCGTTCCCGGGGCCAGCGTTCCCGCCATGATCGCCTCGCGCAGCCTGCGGGCGATGATCGCGGCCGTGGATTCCCGGTTGACGGGTTCGATGTCGGCGATCATCGGCGGCCCTCGGTGCGCAGCAGTGTGCCCAGCCCGTCGTAGGCGCGGGTGACGCCGGCGATGCGCAGGCCCTCCCACACGGTGACCTGGTTGGCGGTCAGCACGGGTTTGCCGAGTCGGCGCTCGATGTCGTCGACGAGCGAGAGGGTGCGCATCGCGGTGTCCGGCACCAGTACCGCATCGGCCTCCGGGTGATCGTGGCTCACCGCCAGCTCGACGACCCGTTCCGGCGGCAGGTTCCCGACCTCGGCGGCGGTGTCGATCTCGGCGGCCGAGGCCGACACCACGTCGATCCCGCCGCGGCCGAGGAAATCGGCGAACAGTTTGGCCACGTCGTCCGGGTAGCTGGCCGCCACGGCGACGGTGCGCAGCCCGAGGGTCTGGGCGGCGTGGACGAACGCCAGCGACGTGCTCGACGCGGGCAGTCCGCCTGCGGCCTCCGACAGTCCGGCGACCTGCTCGGCGGCGCCGTCCCAGCCGTAGACGAAGCTGCCGCTGGTGCAGGCCCAGACGACGGCGTCGGGTGCGTGCTTCGCCAGCAGCGCGGCTCCACCGGACAGGCGCGCGGGTGAACCCAGGTCGAGCAGTTCGGGCACCGCGTGCAGGTCGGTGCCGTAGATGTGCTCCACGGGAAGCGTGGTGCCGTCACCGAGTATCCGTTCGGCCAGCGGATAGTCGTCCTCCGCGGCGTGATCCGGGTAGATGAAACCGATCGTGGGCACGAGGCACCTCCTCGGCGTCCGTGGGGTCCACGGTGGACACGGCCGTCGGCCACTGCCCGAGTGACGGCGGCTGCCTGCGTGGCGGCGGTGGGATCCGAGGAGTGCCCCGGATTGTTGACAATCTTACGACCCACTCCTAGCGTGTCAACGGTGAATGCGGTGACCGAGACCGGCACACCCGTGCTGGCCGTGCTGACAGGTGACGCCCCGCCCCCGGACATGACGGCCGTCGAGCAACAGGCCGAGGTCCGGTACACGGATGCCGCCGGGCTCGCCGACGCGCTGCGGGGAGCCGACGCGCTGTTCATGTACGACTTCCTGTCCACGGTGTTGCCGGCGGCGTGGCATGCCGCCGACCGGTTGCAGTGGCTGCACATCGCCGCGGCCGGCGTCGACCCCGTGATGTTCCCGGAACTGCAGGAGAGCGACGTCGTGCTCACCAACGCGCGCGGCGTGTTCGACGACTCCATCGCCGAGTACGTGCTCGGCCAGGTGCTCTCGTTCGCCAAGGACATGCCGCGCTCGCTGCGCCTGCAGGACGCGCGCACCTGGCGGCATCGCGAGACCGAACGGATCGGCGGCGCCTCGGCCGTCGTCGTCGGCACCGGTCCGATCGGCAGGGCGATCGCGCGGCTGCTGCGCGCGGCGGGACTGCGGGTGTCGGGTGCGGGCAGGCGCTCGCGTTCCGACGACCCGGACTTCGGCACCGTGCACTCGACGGAACGCCTCGCCGAGTGCGTGGCCGACACCGATTACGTCGTCGCGGTCGCACCGCTGACCGACCAGACGAAGAACATGTTCGACGAGGCCGCGTTCGCGGCGATGAAGCCCTCCGCGCGGTTCATCAACGTCGGCCGGGGCGAGCTGGTGGTCACCGACGACCTGGTCGCCGCGCTGCGGTCGGGGGCGATCGCGGGCGCGGCACTCGACGTGTTCGACACCGAGCCGCTGCCCGCCGACCATCCGTTGTGGACGATGGAGAACGTGCTGATCTCCCCGCACATGTCAGGTGATGTCGTGGGCTGGCGCCGCGAACTCGTCGGTGTCTTCACGGACAACTTCCGCCGTTGGCGCGCAGGCGAATCGCTGCGCAACGTCGTCGACAAGCAGCTGGGTTACGTGCCGTCCGGGAGCTGATCGCGCATGTGACGCGCGATCAGCTCTCCGGTAGCCGTTCGAGCGTGCGCACCTGCTTGCTGGTCAGCGTGACCAGGGTGACGACAGCCACCAGCACCGCCCCACCGACGAGCGTCGCGGGCCTGCCGAACTGCGCAGCCAGCGGCCCGGCGGCCATCTCGCCGACCGGCAATGCGATGAACGAGCCGAGCATGTCGTAGGAGTAGACCCGCGCGAGCCGGTCGGGCGGGATGTTCTCCTGCAGGGACACGTCCCAGGCGATGGTGAACTGCTCGACCGCCATGCCCGCAAGGAACATCACCGCCATGAGGGGCACGAGTTCGGGCAGGTGTGCCAGGAACACGAGCGGGACTGCCTCGGCGAGCGTCACCCCGACACCGATGCGCAGCGCGTGGCTGGGTCGCCATCGTGCGGCGAGGAATCCGCCCGCGAATGCCCCCGCGGTCTGCGCGGCAAGGACGAGGCCCCAGCCGCTGCGCCCGATGCCTTCGTCCGCGATCATCGGTCCCAGGACCACGAGGCCGCCGGAGACGACCGCGTTGACCACCATGAACTGCAGCACGACGAGCCACACCCAGCGGCGTGCCGTGAACTCGCGCCAGCCTTCGGCGAGCTCGCGCAGTGGGGAACTGCGTGAGCCGTCGCCTGCCGCCGGGGCGTGCACGCCGTGGTACGCGACCGCCGACAGCGCGAAGAGGGCCGCGTTCATCCCGAGTGTCCATCCGGGACCGCTGACTGCGACGAGGAGGCCACCGAGCGCCGCGCCGCCGATGCGCCCGGCGTTGGCCGCGGCACGGACGAGCGCGTTGGCCTGGGTGAGCAGCGACGACGGCACGGTTTGTGGGGTCAGTGCCGCCGCCGCGGGCAGCGAGATCGCGGCCACCGCTCCGTTGGCGACGCTCAGCGCGACCAGCAACGGCACGTTGGCGAATCCGCAAAGGACACTGGCCGCGATGGCCGCCTGGGTCAGCGCCGCCGCGGCGCCGGTTCCCTGGAGGATCACCGCCCGTGGGAACCGGTCTGCGAGGACACCGGCCAGCAGCAGGAACGCGACGTTGGCCAGCGACCGTGCCCCGACCACGAGGCCGAGCTGGATGGGTGAGCCGGTGAGATCCAGGACGGCGAAGGCCAGTGCGACCGGAGCGAGCGCGTTGGCGAACTCGTCGAACGTGCGGCCGACGAACAGGTTGCGGAAGTCCGGCAGGCGGAGCGGAGCCGTCAGCCCCACGGGGTTCGGCGCGGGCTCGCGCGGCGGCGTCGCCGTCATCGCTGTTCGAGCCGGAACAGCGCGACCGTGGCGCTGATCCGGTGAGTGCCGGGGGTACGGGGTGGCTTCGCACCGGCGTGCAGCAGCTCGCCGAGCTCGCCCGCCAGCGCGCGGGCACGTTGCCACACCCGCTCGTCGACCCACACCTCGGCGTCCGTGGTCGAGTACTTGGCCCCCTGCTTCCGCTGCGCGGACCTGCGTGTGAGCTCGTCGGCGAGTGCGCTGAGCAGGATGCGTTCCTCCTCGGGTTCCCGGTCGAGGAACGGGCCGGCGCTCGCCGGGTCGTGCCGGTAGCGCTTGGCGCGCCCGCCGCGGATCACTGCTTCCCCTGCGGGCTCCACGAGTCCGGCCGCGTGCAGGCGGCGCAGGTGGTAGCTGACGTTGGCCTGTTTCTCACCCAGCTCGCGGGCGGCTTCGGCCGAGCTCATCGCCGCTCCGGTCAGCAGTGAGAGCAGCCGCATGCGCAGCGGGTGGGCGAGTACGCGCAGGCGGTCGAGGCTGTCTTCGGTCACGGAGCGGCAGTCTCCGCGCGCGTCACGCCGACTGTCAAACAGTTATTTTGGGGTCGTTCGCCGCACCCTATTCCCGTCGCCGAGGTGGAGGACCTCACGGTGCGGGCAGGGTCGACGCGGGGTACCCCTGGAGGCATGCAGACGATCACATTGGGCAGGAGTGGCCTCGACGTCTCGCGCATCTGCTTCGGGACGTGGCAGATCGGCGGTGACTGGGGTTCGTTCGATTCGGACACGGCGATCGAGGCCATCCGGCAGGCGCGCGAACTGGGCGTGACGTTCTTCGACACGGCACAGGCGTACGGCTTCGGCGCGTCCGAGGAGCTGCTCGGCAAGGCGTTGCGGCCGGACCTTGACCGCGACCGCGACAGTGTCGTCATCGCGACGAAGGGCGGCATCGAACCGGGCAGCGACCGGCCGCGGAAGGCGACGCGGGAGTTCCTGCGCAGCGGCGTTGAGCAGAGCCTGCGCCACCTCGGTGTCGATCACATCGACCTCTACCAGGTGCACTGGCCCGACGATCGGACGCCGGCGGAGGAGACCGCGTCGGCGCTGCAGGAACTCGTCGACGAGGGCAAGATCCGCCACGCGGGAGTGTCCAATTACGACAGCGAGCAGCTCGCGGCGTTCGACCGGACGCGGCCCGTCGAGACGCTGCAGCCGCCGTATCACCTGCTGCGCAGGGACATCGAGGCCGATCCGCTGCCGTACGCGCGGTCTCACGACATCGGCGTGCTGGTCTACAGCGCACTCGGCAGTGGCCTGCTGACCGGCGCGCTGACGGCCGACGCCACGTTCGAGACGTCGGACTGGCGGTCGCAGTCCTCGGCGTTCCAGGGCGAGAACCTCAAGCGGAACCTGGCTGTGGTCGAGGAGCTGAAGGAGTTCGCGGCCAGCAAGAACGCGAGCGTCAGCCAGCTCGCCATCGCGTGGACGCTCGCGCAGCCGGGCGTGCACGTGGCGATCGTCGGTGCGCGCAGGGCACGCAACATTGCCGACAGCGTCGGCGCGGCCGACCTCGAGCTGACCGCGGGCGACCTGGCGGAGATCGAGCGCATCACCGCGGCGGGCGTCCCCGTGACGGGTGCCAGCCCCGAAGGCATCGCCTGACGCCACCGGCGGTGCATGCCCCCAAGGGCACTTTGGTTGCACTCAATGCAACCAAAGTGCCCTTGGGGCTTTTGCAGGCCGAGGCGTCGGGGCGTCCAGCTACCGCGGGTGGCCGGGCGTTGGCGTCAGCGGGTCGCCTTCTCCAGGTCCGTCAACGCGGTGTCGAGGTGCGTCAGCAGCCGCTGCAGGTGCGGGACGCTCCGGCGGCAGCCCGTGATGCCGACGTCGAGGTTGTCTCCCGACGTTGTCAGCGTGATGTTCAGCGCCTGCCCGTCCAGCAGCACCGACGCCGGGTAGATGCCGTCGAGATGCGCCCCGTTCCAGTACATCTGCTTCCTCGGGCCCGGCACGTTCGAGATCACCAGGTTGAACGGCGGACGGGTGTTCCCCGCGACTCCCGGCACGGGGCTCGCTGCGAGGGGAGCGACGTTCAGCGCCGACAGCAGTAGTGCCTGCAGCGGGGTGAGCTCGCGGAACACCCGCTTGGCCTCCGCCGTCGACCGGGCGACCGTCGTAAGCCGTTCGTCGGCATCCTGCAGGTCGGTGCCCAGGTTCGCCAGCAGCGCGCCGATCTGATTGCCGGAGGATTCGCCGGTCTCGCGCGCCGACCGCATCGACACCGGCACCATCGCCGTGAGCGGCGCGGTCGGCAGTGCATGCCGTTCGATCAGGTACTCGCGGAGCGCACCGCCGCACATGGCGAGTACGACGTCGTTACGGCTCACCCCGGCGGCCGAGGCGACCATCCTGATCCGTTCCAACGGCCACGACTGGGCGGCGAACCGCCGGGCGCCGCCGATCGGCACGTTGAACATCGTCCGCGGAGCTTCGAGCGGCAGCGTGAGGGTGCGCTCGCGGAACGCCTCGCGAGCGATCGACAGCGCCGCGCCGGGGGCGCCGGCGAGTTGCCGCGCGGTTCCCGCTGCGGTGCGCAGCACGTCCATCGGGTCCGGCGCGCTGCGCGGAGCGCGTTGCCGGGTGTCGCGTTTGCCCCACGGCGGCGGGCACGAGCGGTCGTCCGGGTCGTCCGACAGCACGCCGGTCGCCTGCCGCAACGCGGACACGCCGTCCATCATCGCGTGGTGGATCTTGCTGTACACGGCGAACCGGCCGTCGGCGAGCCCTTCGACGAGGTGCACCTCCCACAGCGGCCGGTGCCGGTCGAGCAGCGTGCTGTGCCAGCGGGACGTCAGTTCGAGCAGTTCACGGATGCGGCCTGGACCGGGCAGTGCCGAATGCCGGAAGTGGTAGTCGAGGTCGAGCTGAGGGTCCCGCTGCCATGCCAGATATCCCGCGGTGTTGACCGGTCTGCGCAGCCGCCGCTGGAAGGTCTCGCGGACGGTCGTGCGCTGCAGCAGCGTTTCCCGGATCTCGCGCAGGTACTCGGGTCCGGCGTCGTCGGGCGGCGTGAACAGCTGCAGTCCGCCCACGTGCATCGGGTGTTCGCGGGTCTCGATCGCCAAGAACATCGAGTCGGTCACTGGCATCAGCGACATCGGCGCCACCTCCCACGGGTCGGGGACCGCCGCCACGAGCGTGCGGTGGCAGGAGTGTACGCACCGGGGTCGGTGACATGGCCATCCCGACGGGCCCGGCGATCGGGAATTTCCACCGGGTGCCGCACACCGGTGTGCCGGAACTGATTCGGCACGCGTTCGCCGGAGTCGGCACTGTCGGAGCGTGCGGTGGCAGGCGGGTACGCACTAGCGTCGGCGGCATGACCATCCCGACGGACCCGGAGACCGGGGAGTTCCACCGCGCGCCCAACGCTTTCACCGCCCGTATCACCGCCGACGGCCGCGACGGCTGGCCTGTCGAGGCAGGCCGCTACCGATTGGTCGTCAGCCGCGCGTGTCCGTGGGCGAGCCGGGCGCTGGTCGTCCGCAGGCTGCTGGGCCTGGAGGGCGTCCTGTCGCTGGCGGTCGCCGACCCGATCCAGGATTCGCGCAGCTGGCGGTTCACGCTCGATCCGGGCGGTGTCGACCCGGTGCTCGGGATCGGGTTCCTGTACGAGGCCTACGAAACGGCCGATCCGTCCTACGACGGCGGTATCAGCGTGCCCGCGATCGTCGACGTGCCGAGCGGGAAGCTCGTCACCAACGACTACCCGCGGATCACGCTCGACCTCGACACGGAGTGGACGGCGCTGCAACGTGACGGTGCGCCCGAGCTGTATCCGGAGGCGCTGCGTGACGAGATCGACGCCGTCAACGCCGACGTGCACCGGGACGTCAACGCGGCCGTCTACGAGGCCGGCTTCGCCACCAAGCAGGCCGCCTACGACCGGCTGTTCACTCGACTGGACGTCTTGTCCGACCGGCTGTCGCGGCAGCGGTACCTCGTCGGGGACACGATCACCGAGGCCGACATCCGCCTGTTCACCACGCTGGTGCGCTTCGACGCCGTCTACCACGGCCACTTCAAGTGCAACCGCCACAAGCTCACCGAACTGCCGGTGCTGTGGGCTTACGCGCGCGACCTGTTCCAGACGCCCGGTTTCGGCGACACCGTCGACTTCGACCACATCAAACGGCACTACTACGAGGTGCACGAGCAGGTGAATCCGACGGGCGTCGTGCCGAAGGGTCCGGACCTGTCGGGCTGGACCACCGCGCACGGCAGGGACGAACTGGGCGGACGGCCGTTCGGCAACGGTACGCCTCCGCCACCGCCGCCCCCTGAGGAGGCCATCACCTCGGGGTCGTGAGGTCTCCTCGTATCCTCTCGGCGTGGCAGCGACCGGAGGATGCACGGGAGGCAGGCGGCTCGCGGACGCACTGCGCGAGCTCGAGGTCGATCGGGCGTTCGGACTGCCCGGCGTGCACAACCTGCCGGCGTGGAACGCGCTGCCGCAGCAGGGGATCCGGCTGATCGGCGTGCGCCACGAGCAGTCGGCCGCGTTCGCCGCCGACGGTTACGCCCGCGCCACCGGCCGGCTCGGCGTTGCGGTCGTGACGACCGGTCCCGGAGCCGCGAACACCCTCGCAGCCGTGGGCGAGGCGCACGCGTCGGCGTCCCCGGTGATCGTCATCGCCACGGACGTGCCCTCCACTCTGCGCACTCCGGGTGTGGTGCGCGGGTCGCTGCACGAGACGTCCGACCAGGCGGCGATGTTCGCCCCGGTGACGAAGGCGACGCTGACCGCCGATTCGCCGGACGACATCGCGCGCGTGGTCCGCAGGGCGGGCCGGATCGCGCGGCGGCCCCAGAGCGGCCCGGTGTACGTCGGCATTCCCGCGGACTTCCTCACGGCCGAGGCCGCAGATCCGCTGCCGGCCGAGTCGACCGAGGTGATCCACCGCGTCGACGTGGCCGACCTGCTGCAGGCGCGTGAAGTGTTGAGTACGGCGCGGCGGCCCGTGATCTGGGCAGGCGGTGGTGCGCTCCGCGCGGGTGCGGGTGAGGCGCTCGGGGAACTGGCCGAATGCCTGGCCGCACCGATCATCACCACCTACGCCGCGCGGGGCATCGTGCCGCCGGACCACCCGTGCCGGGCCTCGAATCCGGTGCACACGCCCGAGGTCGGCGCGTTGTGGGACGAGGCGGACGTCGTGCTCGCCGTCGGCACCGACTTCGACGGCATGATGACGCAGAACTGGCGGATGCCGAAGCCACCGACGCTGATCACGATCAACGTCGACACCGCCGACGCCGCCAAGAACTACCCGCCCGACCTGCAGCTGACCGGCGACGCCCGCGAGGTCACCGAGAACCTGGCGCTCGGCATGCCGCGGCGGGCGGGCCTGACCGAGCTCTCGCGCAGGCTCGACGACATCGAAACGCGCGTGCGCAGGCGTATCCGCAGGGAGGAACCGCAGGCCGCGGAGCTGCTGACGGCGCTGGCCGAGACGGTGCCGGACGACGCGGTGCTCGTCTCGGACATGTGCGTCGCCGGCTACTGGATCGGCGGCTTCTACCGGGTGCCGGCTCCGCGCAAACTGGCCTACCCGATGGGCTGGGGCACGCTCGGATTCGGCTTCCCCGCGTCGCTCGGCGTCGCGGCCGCGGGCGGCGGCCGGGCGGTGTGTGTGACCGGCGACGGGGGATTCCTGTACGGCGTCGGCGAACTGGCCACCGCGATCCAGGAGAAGCTGCCCATCACCGTGGTCGTGGTCGACGACAGCGGGTACGGCATGCTCCGCTACGACCAGACTCGCGGCGGCCTGCCGCACGAGGGTGTCGATCTCGTGACGCCGGATTTCGTCGGGCTGGCGAAGTCGTTCGGTGTCGACGCCGACCGGGTCGACGGGTTCGGCCGCGCGTTCCGCAGGCGGCTGCGGGAGTTCACGCGCTCGGAGGAGCCGAACCTGCTCGTCGTGGCCGCCGAGCTGACGCCGCCGCTGAACACCTCGCCCCGCTGGTACCGGCGCTGACCCGCGCAGCCGTGGCGGTACCGAGATCACGGGCGTCCCTGGTCGGCAGCACAGGTCGCGCCCTCCCGGGGGCGCGCTTTCCCGGGGTCGCGGTCTCGTGGATCCCAGGTTCGTGGGTCCTCGCAGGTTCGCGGGTCGCAGTTCGTGGGCTCGCGGGGTCGTGGTCTCCCGGGATCGCAGTACCGGTGGCATCGGTGCTTCACTCAGGCGGCGAGACCGGCGGCGAGGCCGGGCCGCGGCGGCCGCTCGGCACGTAGGCTGGGCCGCATGAGCGATTCCGCCGACGCAGAGCGAGTGCTTTCCGAGGCCACGACGATCGCCGTGGTGGGCCTGAGCCGGGATCCTGCGAAGTCCGCGCATTCGGTGCCCGCGGCGATGCAGTCCGCCGGGTTCCGCGTGATCCCCGTCCATCCGTCGGCCGACGTGCTGCTGGGGGAACGGGTGTATCGCACCCTGGCCGACGTCCCGGAGCCGGTGGACATCGTCGACGTGTTCCGCCCGTCGGCCGAGGCGGCCGGGGTCGCCAAGCAGGCCGCCGCGATCGGCGCGAAGGCGCTGTGGCTGCAGCAGGGCATCGTCTCGGCCGAGGCGCGCGCCACCGCCGCCGAGGCCGGTATGGACTACGTCGAGGACCAGTGCATCGCCGTGGTCCGCGCGGTCGCCGGCATCACCCGGTAGCCCCGGCTAACGCCGGCGATCCCCGCGGTCACGCGGTGCCCGTCACTCCTGGGGCGCAGGCTTGCCGCTGCCGACGTGGTCGACCGGCAGGTCCCCGGTGTGTTCGAGGCACAACGTGTGGAGCAGTCCGGCGAGGGTGTCGCGTTCGGACTCGTCGAGGACGGCCAGCAGGCGGTCCTCGTGGGCGAAGATCGCACCGGCCGTCTCGTCCACGATCCGGCGCCCCGAGTCGGTGAGGCGCACGACGACGCTGCGGTCCTCACCGGGTTCCCTGGAGACCCAGCCCTGACGTTCTGCCCTGGTCAGTCGCTGTGAGATCGCGGCGGGCGTCACTCCGTCGAACTCGGCGAGCTGCCGCGTGGTCAGTGCGTACGGCGCGCCGCTGCGGCGCAGCGTGCCGAGCAGGTCCATCAGCGCCGGGTCGATGCCCTGCCTGCTCAGCAGTTGCCGCCGTTCGATGCCGAATGCGTGGGCCAGGTGCCAGATGCGGGTCACGATGGCGATCGACGACGGGTCCAGGTCGGGCCGCTCCCTGCTCCACGCGGCCATGATCTGCGCTGCTCGATCCGGTTTGCTCACGGTCACGAGTCTACATTAAGGTCTTAATCATCCAAACGTTTAGACCTAAAGGAGACCTCGTGTACGTCGTCACCGGAGGCGGAACCGGAATCGGCCGGGCCGTCGCGCTGTCACTGCACCACCGCGGCGAGGCGGTCCTCGTCGCCGGACGCCGGCGCGCGCCGCTCGACGACGTCGTCGCCCGCACCGGTGGTGCGGTGACGGCCGTCAGCTGCGACCTCGCGACGCCGGACGGCGCGCGGACGCTCGCCGCGCAGGTGGCCGGCCGCGTCGACGGCCTCGTCCACTGCGCGGGCGGAAACCCGGCCATCGGCACCCCGGAGGCGGCCACGTTGGATGCCGAGGCCGACCTGCTGCGCGACACCCTCGACAGCAACCTCACCTCGGCCGCCCTGGCCGTCTCCGCACTGTCGGGACACCTGGCTGCCGGGGCGGCGATCGTGCTCTTCGGCTCGATCGCCGCGGAGCACGGAGTGGGCTTCTACGGCCCGGCCAAGGCCGCGGTCTCCTCCTACGCACTCGGGCTGGCCGCCGCACTGGGACCACGCGGCATCCGGGTCAACTGCATCTCACCGGGCTACATCGCCGACACCGAGTTCTTCGCCGGCACCATGACACCCGAGCGCGAGGAGGAACTGCGCGCGGCCACCACGCTCGGCAGGACCGGAGTCCCCGACGACGTCGTGGGCCTCACCGAGTTCCTGCTCTCCTCGCGAGCACAGCACCTCACCGGGCAGAACCTCCACGTCGACGGCGGTGCCCACCCGACGCGATAGCCGCCGTGGAAAAGCCTGTCGGCGCGGGTCCGCCGGCGGTATCGTGCGAGGCATGTCTCCACCGTGACGCCCGACGAACCACCGACGCCCGAAGAAACAGCGACGTCCGACGAACCACCGACGCCCGAAGAAACAGCACGGCGACCCCGCCGCACGCCTGACCCGGCGCGCCTGCGCCTGGGCGGTGCTCGCGGACGCGGTGCCGCTGTACCCGCTGTACGCGTTGCTGTTCAGTGCGCACGGGTTGTCCCACGCGCAGATCTCCGCGCTGCTGGCGGTCTGGTCGCTGACCGGGGTCGTCGCCGAAGTGCCGACCGGCGCGCTCGCCGACCGTTTCTCCCGCACCGGTTCGATGGCCGCCGGCGGTGCCGTCCAGGCGCTGGCCTACGTGCTGTGGACGGCGTTTCCCGGATTCGCCGCGTTCGCGGCCGGTTTCGTGCTGTGGGGCATCGGCGGCACGCTCGTTTCCGGTGCGGTCGAGGCGTGGCTGTACGACAGCCTCGTCGAACTGGGCGCACCGGAACGGTTCCGCCGCGTCTACGGCCGGCTCGACGCGTGTGAACTGTTTGCCCAGGTGCCCGCCGCCGTCGGCGCCACCGTGCTGCTGCCTATCGGTGGTTTCGAACTGGTCGGCTGGGTCAGTGCCGCCACCTGCCTCGGCGCCGCCGTCGTGGCCGCGCGGCTGCCCGAACCGGCCCGTCACGACGACGGGCC
Organism: Prauserella salsuginis; assembly: GCF_024648885.1. Classification (GTDB taxonomy): domain Bacteria; phylum Actinomycetota; class Actinomycetes; order Mycobacteriales; family Pseudonocardiaceae; genus Prauserella; species Prauserella salsuginis. The sequence continues at coordinate 120,865 of NZ_JANBBF010000001.1, forward strand.
GGTGCCTGCCGACGACGCCGACGACGCCGACGACGCCGACGACGCCGAGGCCACCGGCGAGGCCGGTGAACCGGCCGGGCCCGGATACCTCGCCACGTTGCGGGCCGGGGTCGTCGCCGCGGCGCGTACTCCCGGTGTGCCGGCGGCGCTGCTGGTCGTGGCGCTGCTGACGTCGTTCGACAACATCGAGGAATACTTCGGCCTGCTCGCGGAGGACTGGCGCGTCCCGGTCCAGTGGGTGCCGCTCGCCGTTCTCGGTATCGCGCTGGCCGGAGCCGCGGGCGCGCTGCTCGCGGCGCGCATCCGCGACACCTGGGCGACTCCGTTGCTGTCGGCGGGAATCGGCCTGTTCGCCGTCGCGGGTCTGTGGGCACAGCCTGCGGGCCTGGCGCTCGTCGCGGTGTTCTACGCGCTGTATCGCGGGGTGCTCGTCGTCGCGGAGGCGCGGCTGCAGGAGTGCATCACGAGCGGAGCGCGGGCGACCGTCACCTCGATCGCCGGTGTCGGCACCGAGCTGGCCGGTCTGCTGGTGTTCGCCGCGTGGGCGGCTGCGGGCCTGACCGCGGCGCTGGTGCTCACCGCGGTGATCGCACTCGCCGTGACACCCGGGCTGCGCTCGCGGAACCCCGGCCGGTTCCGGGCCGTCCGATGACACAGCAGGGGTGAAGGGACGCGGCGATGAGTGAGCGACGCAGCGGAGGTCCGGGCGGGGTGGGGGACGAGCGGGACACCACGGCTGCGGACCTGAACGCTGCGAACCTGAACGCTGCGGACCGGCACGCCGCGGAGCCTGACGACGACGCCGTAGCCGAGCGGGACAGCGCGGCAGCGGAGCGCGACACAGCCGCGGATCGGGACAACGATCCGGGCGAATCGGCCGTGGCAGCAGCAGGCGGCGAATCCGTCGCAGCTCATCGGCGCGGCTGGTGGAAACGGTCGAAGCGGTGGCACAAGGCCGCAGTACTGGGCGGGGCAGGTGTGGTCACCGCGGCCGTCGCCGGATTCGTCGTCGTGGCGATGCACAACTCGTCGGCACCGGCCGACGCGGTGCGTGACTACGTCGAGACGATCGCGCGTGGGGACGCCGCAGCGGCGAACCGCATGGTGGACCCGGCGACCTTCCCCGGCCGTGAGCTCGACAGGTCCCTGCTGACCGATGCCGTGCTGGGCTCCGCGGACCGGCTGAACGTCGAGGAGATCGAGGTCGAAGAGATCAACGGGGAGCCGGCCGGCTCGATGGGGTTCAGCCCGGACGACGCGATCGCCGAGGTTCACGTCAGCTATGTCATCGACGGCGCCGAGGAGCGCCGTGGTGAGGCCACACTGCGCGCACGGCTGGCCGAATCGACGCTCGGGGTGTGGGAACACTGGACGGTGATCGACCCGCTCGTCGTCCCCGCGTACCTCGAGACGTCGCTGCACCGGGTCGACGGCGTCGCCGGCATGGCGGGAGCCACGATCGGCGGGGCGCACGCGCCGGCCAACGCTCCCGGCGCCGATCCCGTCAACCGCACCTACGTCCTGCTGTACCCGGGCGTGTACACCGTGCGCGGCGTCGCATCGCGGTACTTCACGTCCGAGCCGGAGACGCTGGTCGCCGTGCAGCGGTCGTGGGACGGCGACCAGTTCTGGGAACCGGCGGACCACACGCCGCCCCACGGGCTGGCCAGGATCGGCTACGACGAGACCCCAGAACTGTTGAACGCGGTCTCCGCGGAGATGGAACGGGAGCTCACGGCGTGTGCCGAGGCAGTGCCCGATCCGCTGCCGCGGTGTCCGCACGGCATCGCGGGCTACAGCGAGATGACCGGCGCCACCATCGACCGTTTCCCCGAGGTGAGGTCGCTGGGACTCGCGCAGTCGGGTGGCGGTGGGCCGCCGCAGTTGTGGCTGCACACCGAGAGCGACGGCCTGGTGGACGCCCGGCTGTCCGACGGCACCGACATGCCGGTGAGCTTCTTCGTGTCAGCCAAGGTGCGGATCGACGAGGCGGGCGAGGTGTCCGTGCGACTGAGCGGCTGGTGACCTCGTGACCAGGGGCCGCGGCCCGGCGTCACCGTCGGCGATGTCGCTGCCGGACCCGTGGCAGTGATGACTCCGATGTCACGGACCGGCCCCAGGCGGCGGGTTTCGCACTATCGTGGGGATCATGCTGCTCGAGGACCTGCGCCGTGACCTGCCCGCCGACCGGCTCGTGGACGACCCCGACGTCGTCGCCGGATACGTCCACGACGAGGCCGAATGGGCGCCACGCGGCAAGCCGGAGGTGGTCGTCCGGCCGCGTTCTGCCGAAGAGGTCCAGACCGTGGTTCGTGCGTGCCTCGCACACGGAACGCCGTTGGTCACGCGTGGTGCGGGCACGGGCCTGTCCGGCGGGGCGAATGCCGTCGACGGGTGTGTGCTGCTGTCCACCGAGCTGATGACCGCCGTGCGGGAGATCGACGAGTCCGAGCGCCTGGCGGTCGTCGAACCGGGCGTCGTCAACGACGACCTGCGCGCGGCGTGCGCCGAACGCGGCCTCTGGTATCCGCCGGACCCGGCCAGCGCGCCGTGGTCGACGATCGGCGGCAACGTCGCGACCAACGCGGGCGGGCTGTGCTGCGTCAAGTACGGCGTGACCCGGGACTACGTGCTCGGCTTGCAGGTCGTCACCGGCACCGGCGAGCTGGTCCGACTGGGCAGGCGCACCGCGAAGGGCGTGGCCGGGTACGACCTCGCCGGGCTGATGGTCGGCTCGGAGGGCACGCTCGGCGTCGTCACCGAGGTGACGGTGAAGTTGCGGCCGCTGCGCGATCCCGAGCACACGGTGGCCGGGTACTTCTCCTCGATCGTCGATGCGGGACGGGCCGTCGCCGCGGTCGCCGACGCGGGCATCACACCGTCCGCGCTGGAACTGGTCGACCGGCACTGCCTCGCGGCCGTCGACGCGTGGAAGAACATGGGCCTGTCGGTCGAGGCGGACGTCGTGCTGCTCGGCCGGACCGACGCGCCGGGGGCCGCGGGGGAGCAGGAGGCGGACCGCATGCTGGCCTGCTTCGAACAGGGCGGTGCGACGTGGGCTGCGCGGTCGACGGACCAGGAGGAGGCCGACGCGCTGTTCGCCGCGCGCCGCCTCGCGTACCCGGCGTTGGAGCGGCTCGGCCCGCTGCTCACCGAGGACGTGTGCGTCCCGAAGGCGGCCGTGCCCGAGATGTTGGCCCGCATCGAGGCGGCCGCGCAGCGGCACGACACCCGCATCGCCAACATCGCGCACGCAGGCGACGGCAACCTGCACCCGCTGCTGAGCACCCCGCCCGGCGATGACGCAGCCCGCGAGCGAGCGCAGGAGGCGTTCCACGACATCATCCGCGACGCCCTCGAACTCGGCGGCACCGTCACCGGTGAGCACGGCGTGGGACTGCTCAAGAAGGACGGTCTCGGCTCGGAACTGGACGGTGAGGTCGTCGCCATGCACCGGGCGGTGAAGGCGGCGCTCGATCCGCACGGGATTCTCAACCCGGGCAAGGTCATCCCGGACTGACGCGGCCTCCGGCGACGGCCGTCAGCGGCGGTGCAGTCGCATCGGCAGCCCGTCGGCGGGCACCGGGAGCGACGTGTTGTCCCAGCGCGGATGCACCCCGTCCGGCACGGTCCAGGTGTAGGTGCGCAGCATCTCGTGGAGGATCGCCTTCACCTCGAGCGTGCCGAAGTGCAGCCCGATGCACTTGTGCACACCGCCGCCGAACGGGATCCACGCGAACCGGTGCCCGGAGTCCTCGCGGCGGGATTCGGAGAAGCGGTCGGGGTCGAAGCGGTCGGGGTCGGTCCAGATGCCGGGGTCGAAGTGGTTCACGCCCGGCGCCGCGACGACGGCCGTCTCGGCGGGGATGTGGTGCCCCGCGATCTCCGTCGGTTTCACGGTCATCCGCATCAGTGTGGGCACCGGCGCCACGAGCCGCAGCGACTCCTTGATGATCAGATCCAGCGTGGTGAGGCTTTCCAGCGCGTGGATGTCGGGGACGTCGTCGCCGAGCGCGAGGGACTCCTCGCGGGCACGCTGCTGCCACTTCGGGTGCTTGCCGAGATAGTGCGCCGCGGCGCTGGTGGTGATCGTCGAGGTGTCGTGCGCGGCCATCATCAGGAAGATCATGTGGTTGACGACGTCGTCGTCGCTGAAGCGTTCGCCGTCGTCGGTCGCGGCCTGGCACAGTCCGGCGAACAGGTCCGATCCGTCGGACTGGCGTGCTGCGGGCAGGTGCCTGCGGAAGTAGCGTTCGAGCGTTCTGCGACCTTCCACACCGGCGCGGAACCGGGTGCCGGGCAGCGGGTATCGCACGATCGACGTCGCCGCGCGCACGGCGGCGACGAAGGCGCGGTTGATCTCGTCGAGGTTCTCGTCGCCGCCACGGCCGCCCATGAACACCTGCGTCGCGACGTCGAGCGTGAGTTGCTTGAGCAGCCAGTAGATGCGCACCGGGCGGTCAGCGGTCCACTGTGGAACATTGGCGCGTACCGAGGGGCCCATCTGGTCGACGTAGCCGGTCAACCGGTCGCGGGTGAACGCGGACTGCATGATCCGCCGGTGCATGCGGTGCTCGTCGAAGTCGAGGAGCATCAGTCCGCGGTGGAAGAACTCGTCGATCAATTGGGTCCAGCCTTCCTGCGAGAAGGCCTTGTCCTTGTTGACGAGCACCTGTTGGGTGGCGTCCGGTCCGCCGACGGTCACCACGGCGGGCCCGACCGAGCCCATCCACGACACCGGGCCGAAGCGGTCGTAGCGGTCGCGCAGGAACTCGTTGCCGAACCGGATGTAGCTCAGCGTGTGCCCGACGAGCGGTGGACCGTGGTCGCCGGGGACCGGCTTGAGGTCGCTACCGGCAGGAGGTGGAGCGAGCGTGGTGACCCGGCCGTGCGTCGCGCGCAGCCAGGCGTCGTCGATCGCCTTCGGCGCGGGTGCGGCGAGCACGGACGACAGCCGCTCGCGTGCCGCCCGGTTCGTACGTTCCAGCAGTGAAACCATGTGAACGTCCCTTCGAAGAGGGGATTCCGTGGACGCCGCTCCCACGGTGTCCACAATGGATGATGAACCGGGATGCAGGCGTGACCGCGTGATGGGTGTGCGGCCGTGGCCGGACTAGTGGCCCACGTCCCGCGCCGCGCCGACCGCGCGGGACTCGTACTCCTTGCGGACGGCGTGGTCGGCGGCGCCGAGCACGCGATGCGCGCCGGATGCCCGCAACAGTGCGTCGGAGGCCCGTCGCGGCAGCAGTGCGCCGAGGACGTTGGCCACCACCAGATCGCGCGGCACGTAGACGTCGAACCGCGGCTTGCGGATCGTCTCGAGGATGGCCGCCGCGACCTCCTCCGGGGTCACCGCACGGATTGCGCGCGACTCGCCTAGACCGGTCGCCAGTTCGGTACGCACGACCGACGGCATGACGACCGATATGTCGATACCCGTGCGGTGCAGTTCCGCGCGCACGGCGTCGGAGAAACCGACGACGCCGTGTTTCGTGGCGCAGTAGGTCGCCGCGCCCTCGAAGCCGATCTTGCCGGCCTCGGACGCGAGGTTGATGATGTGGCCACGGCCGCGTGCACGCATCCGCCGCACGGCCTCACGACTGCCGTGGATCACCGCGTGCAGGTTGATCGCCAACTGTTTCGCGGTGACCTCGTCGGGTTCGTCGTCGATGCGGCCGAGCGGCATGATTCCCGCGTTGTTGATCACCACGTCGGCCGGTCCGAGCGTGTCCTCCACGGCGTCGAGGAATCGGGTGTACGCGGCAGGGTCGGTGACGTCGACCCGCCAGCAGTGCACCCGGGGGTGGTCCCGCAGCCGTTCCGGCAGTGCCGCCGGTTCCAGGTCCGCGATCGCGACCGTGGCGCCCGTCTCGGCCAGTGCCGTCGCCGTCGCGGCGCCGATGCCGCGTGCGCCGCCGGTGATCGTGACGACCGTGCCTGCGACCGTCCGTTCCCGGCGGCCGAATCGTCCGCGTGCCTGTCCCATCGGCGCCTCCTCGCGCTGACCGGCGAATGCCACACCTGATCTTGGTCGGCGAGGGTCAGCATCCAACTGACAACCATGCATGTCAATATCGACCGAACGGGTGGCGCGCGGTGGAACCTCAGGTCAGCAGGGCCGGGAGCTTCTCGTATCCCCGCAGGATCCGCGTCGGCCGATGCTCGGCACCCGGCCGCAGTCGCAGGTCGGGAAAACGCTCGAACAGGGCGCGCAACCCGACCTCGCCCTCCATACGGGCCAGTGCCGCGCCAAGGCAGTAGTGCCTGCCGGAGGAGAACGCGATGTGCTCGCGGGCGTTCGGCCGTGTCACGTCGAACGTGTGCGGATCGTCGAACACCTCGGGGTCTCGGTTGGCCCCTGCCAACAGCGTCGTCACGAGCGCGCCGGCACGGACGCGCGTGCCCGAGATCTCGGTGTCGCGGACGGTCGTACGGCCGGTGAGCAGTACGGGCGGGTCGAACCGCAGGATCTCGTCGACCGCGCCGGGCCACAACGACGGATCCTGTCGTGCCTTGTCGAGCTGCTCCGGGTGCTCACGCAGCAGTGCGATCCCGTTGCCCAGCAGGTTCACGGTCGTCTCGAACCCGGCCGCGAGGACGAGGCCCGCCGTCGCGCGCAGCTCCTTGTCGTCGAGACCCACGCCGTCCTCGCGTGCCGCGACGAGCTTGCTCAGCAGGTTGTCGCCGGGGTTCGCCTTCAGCGCGGCGAGATGATCACCCAGCCATGCGTCGAACTCGGTCAGCGCACGGTCGGTGTCGCGGAACTGTCGCCACGGCATGCCCATGTCGAGACTCGGCGCGGCCGCGGTGCCGAGGGTGAGGACCTTGTCTCGTTCGTGATCGGGAACGCCGAGGATCTCCGCGATCACGGTCACCGGCAACAGGCTGCAGTAGGTCTCGACCAGGTCGACCTCCTCGCCGGCCCGCGCTCGGGTCTCCAGTGCGTCGAGCAGCTCGGCGGCGACCTCCTCGGTGCGTGTGCGCAGGTTCTCGACCGCGCGGGCGGTGAACACCCGGGTCACGAGCTTGCGGTAGCGGGTGTGCTCGGGCGGCTCGGTGGCCAGCATCGACGGCGGCTCGACCGGATGCAGGTGATCCGAGGCCGACCAGGTGCTCAGCCTGCCGAGCACGCCGTCCACCCGGTCGATCCCGGCGCGAACGTCCTGCGAGGTCAGCACGTCACGGACGACGGAATGCCGCGAGACCAGATAGGAGTACTTCCCCCGGACGACCGGTCCGCGGCCGTGGATCTCGTCGAACAGGCCGGTCAGGCCCCTGGTCGGCGTCTCGGCCGATTCGGTGAACAGTCTCGCCTGCAGATCCCCTTCTCCTGCGGCGCGGCGGAGCGCGACGCGGGGAATCGCATGGGTCACGCCCCAGCGCACGGCCTTCTTCGCGACGGACACCGTTGGCCTCCCGCAATCTACTGTCGAGTAGGTACGCGTTCCAGTCTGCCCCCGACGGTCCACCGGGGAAAGGGGCTGCTTCGACCGCGCGGCGCGGGTCGGAATCGGACGCCCGTGCTCGCGCCTCAGTCGGGCCGGCTCGCGGTGGCCAGCGTGACGATCGCGGATTCGAGGGCGCGCTGCAGTGTGTCGAGCTCGGGGGCGCCGGGCGGGTGCTGCAGCATCCGGTGAGCGAAGCCGTCGGTCAGGGCGATGATCGCGTGCGCCAGCTCTCCCGTGTCCATGGCCGGAGCCGCTGTGTCGGTGCTGGTCGTGTCGCCGGCCGTGGCTGCCTCGTCGGTCGCGCCCGTGTCGGGTGCTGCCGGGTCCCGCCACGCCGTGTCACCGCTGGTCGTGTCGCCGGAGGTCTTCCCGGTGGAAGTCGCGTCGAGGGAGGCGACGAGCCGCTCGTGCAGCTGGGCGTAGCTCGTGGCGATGCGCTCGGCCCACTCCGGAAGGTAGGCCGCTCGCGCGGTGAACGACCACAGCAGGGCGTTCTCCGCGCGGGTGTTGTCGTCGAGCGGCAGTACCTGGCGCAGGTAGTCGGTCAATGGAGCGTCGTCGGGCAGCGCGTTCCATCGTGCGACGAGGCGTTCGTCGGACAAGTCCAGCGCGCACAGCAGCAGTTCGTCCTTGGTGGCGAAGTACTTCTGCACGGCACCCGGCGACATTCCCGCCTCGGCCGCGACGGTACGGATGCTCACCGCTTCGAGTCCGTTCGTGGCGGCCAGTCGCAGCGTCGCGTCCGCGACGGCGAGCCTGCGGGCCTCCCGGTCGACGACTTTCGGCATCTGTCCTCTCCCCGTCGATCCCACGATCGTGGCGGGTGGGTGAACGTCTCGCGCAGCCCACGTTTCGGATACGATCGTATCCGAAACCGTGATGTGGGGGAGACCATGACGCAACGGGCCGCGTCGCAGCGCGACGAGGAGCGTCGGCAGTCGACCGGTGGCAGGAGCCGTGTCACGCGCGAGAACGAGCTCGCCGCGGGGCTGGCACGCGGACCCGTCGAGGTCCTGGACTTCGTGCTGCCGTTGTGGGCGGGGAGCGTGCTGGGCCTGTCCCCGGCGGCCATCGGCGTGCTGACGGCCACCGAGACGCTCGTGTCACTGCTGGCACGCCCCGTCGCGGGCGCCATGGCCGACCGGGCGGATCGTGGCCGGGTCGCCGCGGCCGGTGCACTGCTGTACGCCCTGTCCTTCGCCGGCTACGCGGTGGCGGGCGGGCAGGCCATGGCGATGATCGCGGCGGTCGTCGGCGGCGTCGGCGGCGCGCTGTTCTGGGTGGCGCTCCGGGCACGGGTCGCCGAGGGCCTCACCGACGATTCGAGCGCCTTCGCCCGGTTGTTCGCCGCGGAGGGCACCGGCACGTGGATCGCCTTCGTCGTGGCACTCACCGCCGTGTCGCAGATCGACTACGCGGGCGTGTTCTGGCTCGGCGCCGCGGCCTCGGCCGGCGCAGCGGTGGTGCTGGTCGGCCGCAGATCCCCGCGCAGTGCGGCGAGGGAACCGGTGCCTGCGTTCCGCGCGCTGGGCAGGCGCCTGTGGCCGCTGCTCGGCGTGGTCGCCCTCACCGCGGTCGCCGAGACGGGTGTGGCGCTGCTGCTGATGCTCCACCTGCAGCGCGGGCACGACCTCGACATCGGCGCGATCGCGGCCGTCTTCCTGCCCGGATTCATCGTCTACAGCACGATCCCCGAGTACCTGCACGGCGTGGTGACGCGCCTGGGCAGGACGACCGTCGTGTCGGTGGCGCTGAGCTGCAGCGCGGTGTTCGCGGGCACGCTCGCCTTCGCGCCGAACCCGTGGGTGATCGCTGGCGCGTGGATCCTCGCTGCGGCGGCGTTCGCGGCGGCGATCCCCGTCGAGCAGGCTGCCGTCGCCGAGGCGGCGGGCGTCAGCCTGGGCCGCGGCATGGCGGTGTACGAGAGCGCGGTGCTCCTCGGCGCGACGGCCGGCGCCGTGAGTGCAGGCGCCCTCTACGAGGTCGACGGCGGCTGGCAGCTCGCGTGCGGTTTCGCCGCGGGCGTGCTCGTACTGGCCGCGGTCCTGATGCGCATCGCACTGCGGAAGGTCGGCGTGACCGACCGGCCCGTGCCCCCGCCGAGTGCCGCGGGGCCTGCCACGGCTTCCGACACAGGCGACCCGGCGGAGCAGCCGGACGGCCCCGGAGCGGCAACCGAGGACTCGCCGGAGCCGGCGACAGCAGCGGAGCCGGGATCGGCGACGCCAGCGGAGTCGGGGACAGCGGAGCCGGACACCACAGCGGAGCCGGACACCACAGCGGAGCCGGACACCACAGCGGAGCCGGGGACACCGGGGGAGCCGACGGCGAGAACCCTGGCCGAGTCGACCACCGGCACGTCGGCCGTGTCCGCCGCTCTGCCCGATCGCCAACCGGAGTCCGCCGGTACGGAACCCCCTACCGGCACGACGTCGCACAGTGGAACGGAGACGGTGATGACCGACGACACGGAAACCACACGGCACCGGGAGAAGGCCTCGCCGTTGCAGGCGTGGGGCGTGCACGCGGCGGTGTACGTCGTCGCGCAGATCGCACTGGCCATCGCTGGCTACAGCTGGCCCGTCGAAACCGTGATCGGGTGGCCGCACGAGGCGGAGTACTTCTGGAACTCCTCGGGGCACTGGCTGCTGAACGCCGGCCGGATCTGGACGTTCATCTTCGTGCTCGACACCGTGTGGTCGGTCGGTCGCGCCGTGTTCGTCCGGCGGAGCCGTTGACGCGTACCGCCTCCGGCCGGGCCGGTATCGGGATACGGTACCGGGCATGGCCCGTACCGATGTCGGCGTGATGCGCCGCGCAGCGGCGTGGAGCGAGTGGCGCAGGCCCCGCCCCGACCCTTCGATCCAGCGCTCGGATCTGGCGATCACCGCCGGCATGTTCGCCGGAATGGTCATCGTGATGCTGGCGGTCAACGGCATGGGTGCCCAGACCTTCGGGACCGCGCCGTCCCTGCAGGAGCAACTGGTCTGGGGCACGGCGCTGTCGCTTCCGCTCGTGGCGAGGCGGCGTTTCCCCGTCGCGGTGCTGCTGGTCGTCGGCGCGGTGTTCATCGCCGCGCAGGCGCGCCAGATCGGTGACAACACCGTGCCGTCGGTGTGCGTGTTCCTCGCGAGCTACAGCGTGGGCGCGTGGGAGCGCAACCGCAGACTCGCGCACTGGTCGCGAGTCGTGGTGATCATCGCGATGTTCCTGTGGCTCGCCGTCTCCTTCATCACGGCGATGGCCGAGGACTTTCCCGATTTCCCCGGTTCGACAGGGCCGTTCGACCCGGTCCTCGCCTCGGTCGTGTACGCCCTGTTGTTCAACGGCGTGTTCTTCGGTGCCGCGTACTTCTTCGGAAACATGGCCTGGGAGACGGCGCGGCGCAGAGCCGAGCTGGAGGAACGCAACGACCAGCTGCGCAGGTCGCAGGAGGAGAACCTGCGCGGAGCCCTCGTCGCGGAGCGGGTGCGGATCGCTCGGGACCTGCACGACGTCGTGGCGCACAGCGTGTCGGTGATGGGAATCCAGGCGGGTGCCGCGCGCCGCACGCTCGATCGGGACCCCGCGCTGGCCGGTGAGGCGTTGCAGACGGTCGAGGAGACCGCCAGGTCGGCGATCGGCGAGCTGCGCGGACTGCTGGGCGTGCTCCGGTCGGAGCCGGACCCCGCGGAGATCGACGGCGACGCCACGGCGGGTGCCGGCGAAGCCGCCCTCGGCCACGACGTGTCCGGCGGGAGCGGCGACGGCGAGGGAGACCCCGGCCTGCGCGCCGCATCCCCGGGTCTGAGCGATCTTCCGGAACTCGTGTCCAGAATGGACGCCGCCGGTATCGAGGCGCGCTACGGCGTGTACGGCGATCAGCGGCCGGTGCCGGACGCGGTGGCGCTGTCGGCCTACCGCATCGTGCAGGAGGGGCTGACCAATGTCGCCAAGCACTCCGGCGCCGAGGAGGTCGACGTGCGCGTGCGGTATCTGGCGAGCGCACTCGAGGTCGAGATCGTCGACGACGGCTACGGCCGGTCGTCGGCGGGTGGCAGCGGTCTCGGCCAGGCGGGGATGCGGGAGCGCGCCGCGGTGCACGGCGGCGAGGTCGAGGTGGGTCCGCGGGAGAACGGACGGGGATACCGGGTGTGGGTGAGCATGCCGCTCGGTCCGCGGCCGGTGTCCCCTCATACGCAGGAGGAGACCGGATGACCGAGTCGTTGCGGGTCGTGCTGGTGGATGACCAGGATCTGGTGCGGGCGGGCTTCCGGGTCATCCTGGGAGCCGAGCCCGACATGTCGGTCGTCGGCGAGGCGGGTGACGGACGCGAGGCCGTCCGGCTGGTCGGCGAGCTGCGCCCGGACGTCGTCCTGATGGATGTGCAGATGCCGGAGGTGGACGGCCTCGAGGCCACGCGCCGCATCCTCGGCGACCAGGCCGACTCGCCAGCTCCGACGAAAGTCGTCATCCTCACGACGTTCGACAGGGAGGACTACCTGTTCGAGGCGTTGCAGGCGGGCGCGAGCGGTTTCCTGCTGAAGAACGCCTCGCCGGAGGACCTCGTCGAGTCGGTGCGGATCGTCGCCCGCGGCGACGCGCTGCTGTCGCCCGAGGTCACCCGGCGGGTCATCGCCCGGTTCAGCGCGCCGAACGCGGCTCCGCTGCCGGCGACCAGGCCCGACGTGCTGACCGAACGCGAGTACGAGGTGCTGGTCATGCTGGCGCGGGGGGCTTCCAACGGGGAGATCGCCGAGCGGTTCGTCGTCAGCGAGGCGACGGTGAAGACCCACGTGTCGCGGGTCCTGACGAAGCTTGATCTGCGGGACCGGACCCACGCCGTCGTGTTCGCCTACGAGAACGGGATCGTCGCGCCGGGCATCGCGTGAACGGCCGAGCAGGCTTGGTCCGGCAGCGGGGTCCATCGGGAGGCTGACGCCCGGGATACATCGCCAGCCTGACGCGCGTGCCCGTGCCGTGCTCCTAGTCTGCTCGTATGTTGAAGGTGAATGGCGTCAGCCGGAGCTTCGGCGACCACCGGGTCCTCGACTCGGTGTCGTTCGACGTCAAGCCCGGCCGGATGACGGGGTTTCTGGGGGCCAACGGCGCCGGTAAGACCACCACGATGCGGATCATTCTGGGGGTCCTCAAGGCGGACGCGGGCTCGGTGACGTGGCACGGACAGCCGGTCACGCAGGCGGTACGGCAGCGGTTCGGGTACATGCCGGAGGAACGCGGCCTGTACCCGAAGATGAAGGTCGCGGACCAGATTCAGTGGTTCGGCAGGCTGCACGGCATGTCGCAGGCGAAGGCGGCGGCGACCACCGAGCGTCTGCTCGACGAGCTAGACCTGGGCACGCGTGCCAACGACAAGCTCGAGGCGCTCTCGCTCGGCAACCAGCAGCGCGCGCAGATCGCCGCTTCGCTGGTGCACGATCCGGATCTGCTGATCCTCGACGAGCCGTTCTCGGGTCTGGACCCGATCGCGGTCGACACGGTGCTGCGGGTGCTGCGCCAGCGTGCCGCCGATGGGTCGCCGGTGCTGTTCTCGAGTCACCAGCTCAGTGTGGTCGAGCAGCTGTGCGACGACCTGGTGATCATCTCCGGGGGAGAGATCAGGGCCAGTGGCGAACGGGACGAGCTCAAGCAGCGCTACGGCACCCCGCGATACGAGCTGGTCGTCGGGTCGGACGCCGGGTGGCTGCGCGACGTTCCGGGCATCAAGGTGACCAGTGTGGACGGTCCGAAGGCGGTCATCGAGCCCGCTTCGGCGGAGGGCTTCCGCGCCGGCGGTGAAGCGCTGGACCAGCGGATCCTGCAGGAGGCGATGCGCCGCGGCGAGGTGCGGGCGTTCACGCCGGTCGTGCCGTCGCTCAACGAGATCTTCAAGGAGGCGATCTGATGACCAGCGTCGAGGAGCGGACCTCCGTCGAGTCTCGCAACGACAGTGGCGGCGTGACGTTCATGCAGGCCACGTGGCTCGTGGCGGAACGTGAGATCAAGGCGTTCGTGCAGATGAAGGGATTCTGGATCGGGCTCGCGGCGATCGTCATCGGCCTGTTCGCCGCGTCGATCCTGCCGAACGTGCTCGGCGGCGGCGACACGAAGGTCGCCGTCACCAGCACCGAGGTGGCGCAGACGCTCGAAGCGGGCTCCTTCGACGTCGAGCGCACCGACGACGTCGCCGCCGCGGAGGAACTCGTCCGCACCGAAGAGGTCGAGGCGGCGGTCGTGCCGGACACGACGGGCCAGTCGGCGACCGGGGTCGAGGTCGTCGCGCTCGAGAACCCGCCCAGCGACCTCATGGCCTCGCTGGGTTCGCCACCGCCGGTGAACCTGCTCGAGCCGGGCGATGTGAGCGAGGGCGAGAAGCAGCTCGTCATCATGGCGTTCGCGCTGGTGTTCATGCTCTTCGCCATGGGAGGGACGGCGATCGCGCAGAGCGCCGTCACCGAGAAGCAGACCAGGGTCGTCGAGATCCTGGTGTCGACGTTGCCGGTGAAATCGCTGCTGGCGGGCAAGATCGTGGGCCACACCCTGCTCACCGTCGGCCAGGTGATCGTGCTGGCCATCGCCGCTCCGATAGCACTGCAGGCCGGCGGCAACGAGGCGCTGCTCGAGGTGATCCTGCCCGCGCTCGGCTGGTACGTGCCGTTCCTCGTGTTCGCGTTCGTGCTGTTGGCCTCCATGTGGGCGGTCGCCGGATCGCTGGTGAGCCGTCAGGAGGACCTGGGCTCGACGATGGGCCTGGTCATGGCACTGGTGTTCGGCCCGTACATGCTGGTGATCATGCTGTCCGACAACGCGACGGCGATGACCGTGCTGTCGTACGTGCCGTTCTCGGCGGCCATCGCGATGCCGGTGCGCCTGTTCACCGGTGAGGCACAGCTCTGGGAACCGTTCGTGTCGCTGGGACTCATCGCCGTCATGATCGTCGTGATCACGGCCGTGGCGACCCGGCTCTACACGGGTTCGTTGCTCCAGACCGGGGGCAAGGTCAAGCTCTCGCGTGCCTGGTCGTCCGCTTCGGACTAGGGGTTGTGACAACCGGTCCCCGGTCGGCGAGTGCCGGCCGGGGACCGGTCCGTTCGCGTCACGGGCGAGGCCGGGCCGAGAACGTCAACGCGACGTGGTTGAGCGAGGCGGGAAGGCGTCCCGGGTCGAGCCGGGCGCCACCCGTGCCGGTCAGCCGAACCTCGCGTCGGCGCAGGATCGCGGCGAGCAGGGTGGCCGTCGTGAACAACACGACGTCCCTGCCGGGGCACGCCGCGGGACCGCTGCTGAACGGAACGAGCGCGGGCTGTGCCCGTGCTCTGCCGTCGAGCCAGATGTCGGGTTCGAATCGGTCCGCGTAGGGCAGCCGTCCCGAGTCGCGATGGAACAGTGGCGCGAACGCCAGGAACGTGGTCCCCTTCCCGCCCCATGCGGTGTCGGCGCGTGCCTCGCGGAGCAGGGCGGGAGTGGTGGGCCAGAGCCGCAGTGATTCGAGGACACAGGCGCGCAGGAACGGCAGCTGCCGCACCTCACCGACGTCGCCCTGGTCGGCCTCCTCGCGTGCGCGGGCGTGTGCGCCGGGATGGGTCGCGATCAGCGCCAGCGCACGGAACGTGGCGATGCCCGCGGCGTCGAAGGCGAACAACCAATGGGGCACCTGCCCGGTCGTATCGTCCACCCCGGAGTCGTCCGGTTCCGCGTCCGCGGCGACCGCGTTGAGTGCGGCGACGAGACTGCCCCGCCGGTCCAGACCGGCCTGCTGCCGGACCAGCCCGAGGAACCGGTCCCGGAGTCGCCGCTGTTTCGGCAGTAGATAGGCCCAGTTGGCGTCCTGCCTTAGCCGGCCGAGCAGATCCGTGACCTCCCGGTCGGCTGCGGTGTCGCCGCCGAGCGTGAGCTGCCGGACGATCCGCCACCACAGTGCGGAGAAGTCCGCCCAGCCGATGCCGGACGGCAGTTCGTCGGCACCCGTGCCGATCGGGCCCGCCCACTCGCCCGCCAGGTGGTGCAGTCCTCGTCCCGGTTCGAGTGCGTGCTCGTTGGCGTCGCGTCGCCGCTGCCGGCGCGGGCCCTCCGAGATGAGCACGCCGTGGGGCTGGAACCGGCTCAGTGCGGCTCGCTTCTCCAGTGTCGCCGGGCTGAACGGCACCGGCGCATCCGTGAGCAGGTGGCCGACGTCGGCGTGATCGAGGAGCACGGTGACCGAACGCCCCGGCAACCGCAACCGCACCGGGCGGCCGTGGTGGGCGCGGCGGAGCGCACGCAGTGTGGTGATCGCGCGGCGGTCGAGTTCGAACCGTTCGGCCAGCTGCATCACCGCGGGACGGCGCGTGATCGGTCCCGCGCCGATCGTCGGGGCCAGGACCGTCGCCGCGACCCGTGCCGTCTCGGCGAGGGAGGCGGCATCCGACGTCGGGTGCGGTTCGTCCGCACGGAGCGCCCCGCCCGAGGGGGTGGTGGTCGGCGTCGTGGATCGGTCGGAAGTCGTCATGCCGCAGGGATTGCCAGACGGAGCGGACGTGAATCGACCTCGTCGCGCAGGATCGGGTGCTGGCCGGAAGCTCTCACGGGGCGGTGCGGTGCGCGGCGTGCGTTTGCCTGACGCGATGTCGGGAACACGTCGGACATGTCGGACAGGGATGCGTGGGACAAGGGCCGGCCGCACACCGGCCGGTGGGCGCGGACCCTCGTCTGCGTCATCGGTGCCTGCTACCTCGTCCTCGGTGTGGCGGGTCTGGTGAGCGGTCCCGGCAGAGTGCTGGTCTTCAGTTCGGGGGCACTGCTCGACGTCGTTCGCGCAGCGGTCGGGGTGTTGTGCCTCACCGCGTTGCATCCACGTGCGTCGGCCACGGCGCTCGGCTGGTTCCTGTTCGTCGGTTTCACCGCGCTGGTGGCCTACGGCGTACCCGCGGCGATCGCAGCGGATCCGGCCGACGTGGGACAGGTGTTCCCGCTCTCCTGGGCCGACAACGTCGCGCATCTGGTGACGGCGTTGCTGGGACTGGCGATCGGGATGTCGCGGTATCCCGTGCGGGACACCGTTGCTCCCGGTGAACACCGGAACGACTGAGCCACCACCTCGGGCACTGTCCACAGTGGTGGTTGCCGGCGGTGGGACGGACGCGGCCTGCGAGTCACATCACGCCTCGCCCCCGAGATGGGACGCCGCGGCCTGTTAGTTCGCGGCCTCGTTGGGAAACCGGCGGGAGCCGGCGAACACGAACCGGGGGTGACGCGGCGGTGACGATGCCGGCCGGCCCTCCGGACGGCCCCTCTGGAAGGAGGAGGAGATGACGACGCCCGAGAGCGGTCATGTGACCGGGACGAAGGACAAGACCTACAACATCATCTGGTACGTCGAGGCGTGCCTGAGCAACGCGCTGCGACTGGAGACTTACGTCGGCGACGCCGAGCGGGACGGTGACTCCGAGCTCGCCGAGTTCTTCCGCAAGGCGCAGGCCGACAGCCGCAAGGGCGCCGAGCAGGGCAAGGAACTGCTGCGGAAGCGATTGTCGTCCTGACGAACCGGGCCGCGCTCGCGCTCCGGCACGGGTGCACGCGGTGGTCGCCGGCAGCCGGATCGTCCGGGATGCCACGGCCACCGCGGCCGAGGCCGGAACCACGCCGTGCGCCGGGGCCGGAGCGCGAACGCGGCGCCCGGCACGCGCGTTTACCCGGTCGTAGCTCGGGCAACGCTGAGGGAGCCCTCCTGCAGCGGCGGCCACGAAAGGAGCGCCCGATGCAGCACGATCAGTTCGACGCGGCGACTCCGCCGCAGGACACCGGTGCACCCGACAGCGTCGAGCAGGACCCGGCCGCCCTGGGCAGTGCCGAGGACCTCGACGAGGACCGATTGCAGCAGGACCCGCTGGAGGGCGGCGTCGAACCGCCCGAACGGTGGTCCGGTGTCGACCGCTGGGGGACCACGCCGTCCGAGCAGCGCGAGGGCGAACCGCTGGACGAGCGGCTGGCCGAGGAACAACCGGACACGCCCACGCCACCTCCTCCCGAACAGGAACCGGACCTGCCGCGCGGTCTCGACACCGAACGCGGTGAGGAGGCCGACAAGGCGGGCGGCTCGGTGGCGGACGCGATCCGCGCACCCCGGCCGCCCGAGTGACGCGAGGAGGGACGATGCGCAGGAACGAACTGCAGGACGTACTGGCCGCCGAGGGCCCGTTCGCGTGCGCGTACTTCGACGCGTCCCACGACACCGAGGACGCAGCCGACCGGATCCGGTTGCAGTGGCGTTCGGTGCGCGAACAGTTGACCGAGCAGGGCGCAGATCAAGCCACGGTGGACGCGATGAACCGTGCGGTCTCCGGCGGCGAGCCACCGGTCGGTACCGCGGGCAGAGCGTTGATCGGCGCGGGCGGGGACCTGCTCGTCGACGAGTGGCTGCCGTCGCCGCCGCAGACGGTGGCACGCAGGTCGGAGGTGCCCTACCTGCTGCCGCTGCTGGCGACGATGGACCGGCCCGTGCCGTACGTGGCCGTGATCGCCGACCGCACGGAGGCGCGGCTGAAGGCGGTCGACCACAGCGGGGAACCGGTCGCGACGGAGGACGTCAGCGGTGAGGACTACCACGTGCACAAGCCTCGCGGGGGTGGCTGGTCGCATCGGCGGATCCAGCAGTACGCCGAGGAGTCGGTGAAACGCAACGCCCGTGACATGGCCGACGAGGCGGATCTGTTGGCACAGAAGGTGAGCGCGCGCCTGGTCGCGATCGGCGGAGAGGCACAGACACGGTCGGCGTTGCGCGACGAGCTCTCGCCGCGGTGTGCGGAGATCGCGGTCGAGCTGAACGCGGGGCCTGCCGAGGGGGAACCGGATCTGGACGAGTACGACGCGTGGCTCGACGAGCTGGTCGCGCGGCAGCAGGCCGAGGACCGTGACGACATCGTGCAGCGGTACCGGGCCGCCGCGGGCAGGGACGAAGGGGCATCCGGGCTGCGTGCGGTGACCGCGGCGCTGCGGGACGGCCGGGTCGCCACATTGCTGGTGGACCGCGGCGGGCTCGGCGACGGCACCGTGCTGTGGGGCGAGGACCTGCTGCGGGTCGCGACGGCCGAGGACGGGCTGTCGGAACAGGACGTCAGCGAGCACCGCGCGGACGAGGCGCTGCCCGCCGCGGCGATCGCGGCGGGGGCGGACGTGCTGGTGGTCGACGGTGTCGAGCTGCCGGACGGGGTCGGGGCGCTGTTGCGTTACTGAGCCGTCCGGGGCGGAGGGATCCGAATGAAACGCGAGAGTGATCAGCACGCGCCGTGGGTGGACGACCAGCTCGAACAGGAGCTGGAAGGTGCGCTGCGGGGAAACCGGCCGTCGCGGGCGGACGAGCCCAGGGACCCGGAGCCGCCCGCCGATGACGATCCCGACGTCGCGGGATGGTCGCCGCGCACCGAGGACGAGCCCGAGTGAGCCGGGTGTGACTCGGCCGTGGTTCAGCGCCCTGCGGAGTCTTCGTCTCCGGTGTCGCCTTCCTGGCCGCCTGTGACGCGGCTGTCGGTGATCCCGAGGCGGCGGAACACCTCGGGGAGCTCGTCGAGGACGGGTGTACGCATGTCGCGGCCCATGAGGGTGGCGCGCAGGTAGAGCCCGTCCCCGATCAGGCCGATCAGCTCGGCGGTCAGCGGGTCGTCGACGTATTCGTGGGCCAGGTCCGTCCACATGCGAAACGAGGTGGCGAGGGCTTCGTCGGCTTTCGGTTCGCTGCCGAGCAGGCGGAGGGCTGCCACGGACGTCCGGTGGGCCGGCTTGGCCATGTCGGCGTCGGTCACTGACGTGCTGAGCAGGTACCGCACCATGCCCTCGGGGGCGTTCCTCGCGTGTTCCATGTCCCGGCGGGTGCGGTCGAGGAGTCGGTCGATGAGGCCGTCGAGGAGGGCTTCCTTCGATTTGAAGTGGTAGAGCAGCCCGCCCTTCGACACGTCCGCCCTCGCCGCGACGGCGTCCAGCGTGACGGCGGCCAGGCCCTTCTCGATCAGCAGGTCCTCGTAGGCGTCGAGGACCTGTTCGCGTGCGGATGGTCGTCCCATGGCCGGCCACTCTACCGCCCTTGACTGAACCGTCCAGACGGTCTACTTTCGGATTGGCCGGCAAACTGTACCGGCTGGACGGTTCAGAAACTGGAGGAGACGTGGACAGGGCGGGAACGCGCGATTGGGTCGCACTCGGCGTGCTGGTGCTGCCGGTGCTGCTGATCAGCGTGGACATGACGGTGCTCGGATTCGCACTGCCGTACCTGAGTGAGGACCTCGCCCCCACGGGTGCCGAACAGCTGTGGATCGTGGACATCTACTCGTTCGTGCTCGCCGGTCTGCTCGTGTTGATGGGATCGGTGGGCGATCGGATCGGCAGGCGCAAGCTCCTGTTGGCGGGCGCTGCAGTGTTCGGTGCGGCGTCGGTGCTCGCGGCGTTCGCGGCCAGTCCGGCGATGCTGATCGCCGCGCGGGCGCTGCTCGGCGTGGGCGGCGCGACGCTGATGCCGTCGACGCTCTCGCTCATCCGCACGATCTTCACCGACCCGGCGCAGCGCAGGCTGGCGATCGCGGTGTGGGGATCGGGCTTCTCGGGCGGTATGGCGCTGGGGCCGGTGGCGGGCGGCTGGCTGCTCGAGCACTTCTGGTGGGGCTCGGTGTTCCTCGTGAACGTGCCGGTGATGGTCGTGTTGCTCGTCGTCGGACCACTGCTGCTGCCCGAGGCGGCAGACCCTGCGCCGGGCCGGTTCGACCTGCTCTCGGCGGCGCTCTCACTGGCCACCGTGCTGCCCGTGGTCTACGGGATCAAGGACCTTGCCAAGCACGGGATCGGGCTTGCGCCCCTCGCCGCGATCGGGTTGGGGATCGCGATCGGCGCGGCGTTCGTGCACCGGCAGCGGATGCTCACCGACCCGATGATCGACCTGCAGCTGCTGGCCAAACGCGAGTTCAGCGTGTCGATCGGCACCAACATGCTGGGCGTGTTCGCGATGGCGGGGCTGTTGTTGCTGGTCCCGCAGTATCTTCAGCTCGTGCTGGGGATGCCGCCCCTGACCGCGGCGCTGTGGATGCTGCCGATGACGGCGGCAGGTGTCGCAGGGTCGCTGCTGGTGACGCGACTGGCCCGGCACATCCCGGTTCCGCGGTTGATCGGCGCGGGACTGCTGCTCGCCGCGGTGGGCTTCGCACTCGTGGCCGTGCTGGGCGGCGGTGCAGGGCCGGGACTGGTCGTGTCGGCACTCGTACTGGTCGGATTCGGCGTTCCGCTGTCGGAGGTGCTCACGAACGACCTCATCGTGTCGACCGCGCCGCCCGAGCGCGCCGGTTCGGCGGCGGCGATCTCCGAGACCGGGTTCGAACTCGGTGGCGCGCTGGGGACCGCGGTGCTCGGCAGCGTCGCCATGGCGATCTACCACTCCGGGGTGCCCGCCGGTACGCCGGCGGCGGCCCGCGAGACGCTCGGCGGCGCCGTCGCCGCGGCGCAGCAACTTCCGCCTGCGCAGGCCGAGGCGTTGCTCGACACGGCGCGGGAGGCGTTCGTCGCGGGCATGCGGATCAGCGCCGTGGCCGGCACCGTGCTGCTGGTGCTGACCGCCGTGCAGGCCATGGTCCTGCTGCGCCGCACGCGCACGGACGCCGCCGTGCCGGTTTCCGTCTGACGGCGGGGAGGGTGCCCGCCGCCCGGTGGGCACCCTCCCCGTTGCGTCAGCGCAGGACCGTCGCCGCTAGGTCCCTGAGGATCTCGTCGATCTCCTGTTCCAGATCGGCCGTTTCCGAGGTGAGCAGCCACAGCGAGCCGCCGTCGATGCCGAGCACCAGCAACCGGGCGTGCCTGGCGGGGTCGCCGCTGCGGAGTGCGTCCTCCGCGGCGAGGACCTCGAGCCATGCGGTGACGCGTTCGTGCGCGCGCCGGACCGCCGATGCCCACAGCGCGCGGCGATCGGGGGTCGAATCCGGCCCGGCCACCGCCGCCACGGTGGCCGCCCACTGTTCGAGGCCGTCGGCGGGCGTCACGAACTGCCGCAGGCACTCGACCAGCCGGTCCACCGCCGGGATGCGAGTGTCGTGGATGCGAAGGTCGCCGAGTCTGCTGTCGAACACCGCGTCGGTCACGACGTCGTACAGGTCGCGTTGGGTCGGGAAGTAGTAGCGCAACGTGCTCGCACCGACACCGGCGCGAGCGGCCACCGCGCGGACACTCAAGGCGGCCATGCCTTGTTCGACGGCGATCTCCCGGGCGGCGGTCACGATGCCCTGCCGGTGGCCTCCCATGGCGCTCCTCTTGTCGTGGTGGTTCTTGTCGTGGTGGTTTCGCCGTTTCCGACGCCGGGTTCGTGCTATTGTGCCGCTGACTTTAGTACAGTGTACTAATAACTGCGCCGGTGGTGATCGGATGCATTTTCTGGGGATGAGAGGAATCAGGGGAAAACATGATCAGCAGTGTGCAGGAGTGGGCGCTTTCCCTTCCGTGGTTCCTCCACTGGGTGGGAATCCTGGCCCTCGGCGCGATTCCGTTCGTCGAGTCGTACCTCGGATCGGTCATCGGGGTGTTGTCGGGTCTGTCGCCGTTCGTGGCGATCCCGGTGGCGATCGGCGGCAACGTCGTCTCGATGCTGGCGTTCGTGTTCGGCGCGCACGCGGTACGCGGCCGTGTCATGGCCGGCCGCGAAGAGGCCCCGCTGACGCCGCGGAAGCAGAAGCTCAAGGAACGGTTCGACAGGTACGGCGTGGCCGGGGTGAGTTTGCTCGGCCAGATGGTCCTGCCCAGTCAGATCACGTCCGCACTCATCGTGTCGTTCGGTGCCTCGCGGAACCGGGTGATCCTGTGGCAGGTCATCTCGATCATTCTCTGGGGCGTGGTGTGCGGCATCCTCGCCGTCTACGGCGTCAACCTTTTCGCCTGAGTGTGCCCCACGCAGCGATGAGCACGGCCGCTTGCGCCGTGGCGGTGGCGTCGTGGCAGTGGCGCGAGTCCGCGGTGGTGCGGGCGTACCATCGTCGGCCGGCGTCGGGACGCCGACGGACCCTGTCGACCACCGGCCGGCGGCAGGGCAGCGGCACCCGAGCACAGCAACATCCCAGGACAGCAGCACCCGAGAACAGCAAGGTGGGCACATGACCGTACGTACGGCCGTCATCGGTTTCGGACTCGCGGGCCGCGTCTTCCACGCGCCGTTTGTGGATCATGACGATGCGTTTTCGTTGGATTTCGTTGTGACCGGGGATGGGGAGCGGGCGCGGGAGGCGCGGGAGTCGTATCCGGGGGTGGTGGTGTTGCCGGATGTGGCTGCGTTGCTGGAGCGGGCTTCGGATGTGGATTTGGTGGTGGTCGGGACGCCGCCTGCGTCGCATGCGGACATCGCTGGGCAGGCGTTGGACGCGGGCTTGCACGTGGTGGTGGACAAGCCGTTCGCGACGACGAGTGAGCAGGGCCGGGCGTTGATCGACCGTGCGCGGGCGGCGGGCCGGATCCTGACGGTGTATCAGAACCGGCGGTGGGATGGGGATTTCCTGACGTTGCGGGAGCTGGTCGCCTCCGGTGAGCTGGGCGAGGTCTACAGCTTCGAGTCGCGGTTCGAGTGGTGGAAGCCCGAGGGCGGCCGCGGTTGGAAGGCGAGCGCGGGTGTTACCGAGGGCGGCGGGATTCTGTTCGACCTGGGTACGCATTTGATCGATCAGGCGGTGCGGCTGTTCGGGCCGGTCGAGGATCTGTGGGCTGATGTGACCACGCGGGGATCGGATGCCGCTGATGACGATTCGGTGGTGGTGTTGCGGCACGCGAATGGCACGCGGTCACGGTTGATCATGTCGGGGGTTGCGCCGTTGCCGGGGCCGCGGTTTCACGTGTCGGGGTCGCGGGCCGGGTTCACGATCTGGGGGTTGGATCCGCAGGAGGATGCGCTGCGTGGGGGTGCCAGGCCGGGCGATGCCGGGCTTGGGGTTCGCGCCGAGGGGCAGTGGGCCACGGTCGGTACGCGGGACGAGTCGCGGCGGGTCGAGCCGCGGCGTGGGGACTACGGCGAGTTCTACCGCCGGCTCGCCGAGGCCATTGCCGGCACGGGCGAGGTGCCGGTCGACCCGCATGAGGCGGTCGAGGTCCTCGAACTCGTCGAACGCGCCCACA
>NZ_JANBBF010000002.1 GCF_024648885.1 Prauserella salsuginis
GCCATCCCGCCATAGGTGTCAACAATGATCTTCCGACCCGTCAGACCCGCATCACCCATCGGACCACCAACCACGAACCGGCCCGTCGGATTGATCAGAATAGTCGGATTCTCAGCCTGCAGACCCAGATCCTCGATCTCCGGATCAATCACATACTTCTGCACATCCGCCGCAAGCTGCTTGTCCAGATCGACACCCTCAGCATGCTGCGACGAAAGCACCACCGTGTCCAACCGGACCGGCTTGTCCTTGTCGTACTCGATCGTCACCTGCGTCTTACCATCCGCACGCAAATACGGCACCGTGCCGTTCTTCCGCACCTGCGACAACCGCAACGACAACCGATGCGCCAACGCAATCGGCAACGGCATCAACTCCGGCGTGTCCGAGCAGGCATACCCGAACATCAACCCCTGATCACCAGCACCCTGCTTATCCAGATCATCCAGAGCGTTCTCCAGACGCGACTCATACGCCGTGTCCACACCCTGCGCAATATCCGGCGACTGCGCACCAATCGACACACTCACCCCACACGAAGCGCCATCAAAGCCCTTCTCCGAGGAGTCATACCCGATATCCAACACAGCCTGACGAATCAACGCCGTCGTATCGATGTTCGCCGCCGTGGTCACCTCACCAGCCACATGCACCTGACCAGTCGTCACCATCGACTCCACCGCAACCCGCGACCGCGGGTCCTGCGCCAACATCGCATCCAAAATCGTGTCGCTGATCGCGTCACAAATCTTGTCAGGATGACCCTCGGTCACCGACTCACTCGTGAACAACCTGCCCTGCACGGCGGCCACCGACTGCACCTCACCTCTCGACGACGGGAACAGCCTCACCCTATCGGCGGCATCCGCGCGTTTCCCGGTATCTGGGAAGTCGCAGGCGGCGCCGGTCACCTGCCGGGGTCGTCACCCAGCAGTCGCACCGCCGCGTCCCACACGGTGGCGGCGAGCTCGGATTTGGCGCCGAGCGGAATGCGGTCCTCGGCGCCGTCCGAGGCGAGCAGCCAGCCGGTGTTGTCGTCGGCGTCGAACGCACCGCCGTCACCGACTGCGTTGACGACGAGCAGGTCGCAGCCCTTGCGGGCGAGCTTGGCACGGGCGTGGTCGAGCACGCTGCCCGCGGCGTCGCCGGTCTCCGCGGCGAACCCGACGACGATCTGCCCCGGCCTGCGCCGTGCCACGAGCCCGGCGAGCACATCCCGGTTGCGGTCCAGCTCGATGACCGGATCGGGGTTCTCGTCGCTCTTCTTGATCTTGTGCCCGGCGGTGCCCGCTGGGCGGAAGTCGGCCACGGCTGCGGCCATCACGACGACGTCGGCATCGGCGGCGGCCGCGTCGACGGCCTCCCCCAGTTCCGCGGCCGTCGAGACGTCGACCAGGTCCGCGCCCGCCGGTTCCGGGAGCGCGTCGGTGTGGGCCGACACGAGCGTCACCCTGGCACCCCGCTGGGCCGCGACCCGGGCGAGCGCGTAACCCTGCTTGCCCGAGGACCGGTTGCCGAGATGACGCACCGGGTCGAGGGGTTCCCGCGTGCCGCCCGCGGAGACGACCACGTGACGCCCCTCCAGGTCGCGCGGCAACGCATCGCCGCGGGCGAGCAGCAGCCGCGCGACGTCGACGATCTCGCGCGGATCGGCGAGGCGGCCCTTGCCGCTGTCCGCGCCGGTGAGCCTGCCCGCGGCCGGCTCGGCGACGACCGCACCGTGGGAACGGA
Organism: Prauserella salsuginis; assembly: GCF_024648885.1. Classification (GTDB taxonomy): domain Bacteria; phylum Actinomycetota; class Actinomycetes; order Mycobacteriales; family Pseudonocardiaceae; genus Prauserella; species Prauserella salsuginis. Next base: position 1,732 of record NZ_JANBBF010000002.1, read on the forward strand.
GCGTGGCGACGTTGTCGCGGGTCGCCGGGTGCTCCCACATCTCGGTGTGCATCGCGGGGAAGAACACCACCGGACACCGCGCCGTGAGCAGCGTGCCGGTCAACAGGTCGTCGGCGAGGCCGTGGGCTGCACGTGCGAGCAGGTCGGCGGTGGCGGGCACCACCATGACCAGATCCGCCTCCTGGCCGATGCGCACGTGCTGCACCTCGGGCACGGCAGTGAACACACCGGTGTGCACCGGATGCCCAGACAGCGCTTCGAACGTCGCCGCACCGACGAAGTTGAGGGCCGCCTCCGTGGGCACGACACGGACGTCGTGGCCGGATTCGGTGAGCCCGCGCAGCACCTCGCACGCCTTGTAGGCCGCGATGCCACCGCCGACCCCGAGAACGATCCGCTTCATGTCAGTAGGTCCTACGGCCCCGGTGGCCGCGCCGCAACGTGCGAGGCGTCACGCGAACCGGTCCGAGACGACGAAAACCGGCGACCGGCACCGTCTGGCGGTGGCCGGCATCGCCGGTTTTGTCACGTCGGATGAGCCGTCGACTCACTCGCCTTCCGTGTGCTCCAGCAGACCCGCGTGGATCTCACGGAGAGCGATCGACAGCGGCTTCTCCCGCGGTCCCGGCTCGACGAGCGGACCGACGTACTCGAGCAGGCCCTCGCCGAGCTGCGCGTAGTAGTCGTTGATCTGACGGGCGCGCTTGGCCGAGTAGACCACGAGCGCGTACTTGGAGCTGACCTTGTCGAGCAGGTCGTCGATGGGCGGATTCGTGATGCCCTCGAGCTGCTCGCTCTGCGGGCCCAACGTGAACGCGGTCACTACTGCTCCGAATCTGCGGAAGGGTCGGTGTCGGAAGTTCTCTGTCGGCCGGTGCCGGATCGGTCGGTGCCCGGAGCCGTCCCGGAGTCAGTCCGGAGCCCCGGCCGGGCCGCTGACCAAGTCTAACAACTCCTGCGCGGCGGTCTTCACATCGGCATTGACGACCTGGGCATCGAACTCGCTGGCGGCCGCGAGTTCGCGTTCGGCCTCGCCGAGCCGCGCCTGCACGGCCTCCATCGCCTCGGTGCCCCTGCCGGTGAGCCGGTCGACCAGTTCGCCCCACGACGGCGGCAGCAGCATCACCAGCTGTGCGTCGGGCATGGCCTGCCGCACCTGGCGTGCGCCCTGGAGTTCGATCTCCAGCACCGCGGGCCTGCCCTCGTCGAGGGCCTGTTCGACGGGACCACGGGGGGTGCCGTAGCAGTTACCGGCGAACTCCGCGTACTCGAGGAACTGGCCGTCGGCGACCATGGCGTCGAACGTCTCACGATCGACGAAGTGGTAGTGCGCCCCGTCGACCTCGCCCTCGCGCGGCGCGCGCGTGGTCATCGAGATGCTGAAGTAGATGTCCGGATCGAGGGCGCGCAGCTCGCCGACGACGCTCGATTTGCCGACCCCGGACGGGCCCGATACGACGGTGAGCCGGCGCCGGGCGGTCGTGCCCGACACCGGCTCACCGGATGCCCTCCGGCCGCCGCGCACGCCGGCCTGGTTCGAGCCGCGCTGTCGCTGCTCGCTCACTCGCCGCTGAACTCGGTGAGCAGCGCCTTGCGCTGCCGTTCACCGAGGCCGCGCAGACGACGGCTGGCCGCGATCTCGAGGCGCTCCATCGTCTGCTGTGCACGTACCTTGCCCACGCCCGGCAGGGCCTCCAGCAGCGCGGAGACCTTCATCTTGCCGAGCACCTCGTCCTCGTCGGCCTGCTTCAGCACATCCTCGAGGGTCGTACCGCCGCGCTTGAGCCGCTCCTTGAGCTCCGCGCGGGCGCGACGGGCGGCGGCGGCCTTCTCCAGCGCCGCAGCACGCTGTTCCTCGGTGAGCTGGGGAAGTGCCACGTTTTCCTCCGGTATTACTCAAAATTCTGGGTGGGTGTGGCGACCGTACCCACCCCTGACCTGGACTCACAATGCGGGGGTGAGCGCCGAACCCGGCCTGTGCGTGCCCGAAAATGCCCGCACACGCGGCCGATCCGCGCCCGGGTGCCGCGACTGGAGGCCGCGGCACGCCAACCCGGGAAGACCCTACCCACAGCTGTCGGCGGAGGGCGGCACAAGGCCGGAATTCCCCACCACCGAACGCCGGTGACAGTGGCACCGCGTACCCCCGCTGCGCCACTTGCACCGACAGCCTAGTGCAAGATCAACATCGGCGCGGACCAGGGCTTACATTCGCTTACGCGAACCGGTCACCCTGCCGCGGAACGACCTCCGGCCGGTCCGCCGTCCGCCAGTTCGGCCTGCACCCGGCGCAGCTCGTCACGTATCGCCGCGACCTCCGGCCCACACCGCAGCAGCGCCCGCGACGAGGCCGGCAGCACGGCGGGCAACGCGGGCCCGAACACGCCCGCGAGATCGGCCGCCGTCGCGCCCTGCGCGCCGAAACCGGGCGCCAGCACCGGCCCGTTCAGCCCGGCGAGGCGAAGCTCACCAGGGACGTTCGTCGCACCCACGACGACGCCGACGTCGCCCTGGGGTTCGGCGCCCGCGTTCCGGGCCGCTGCGTCATCCACAATGGACTGGGCCACGGTCCGGCCGCCCTCGTCCGCCCGCTGCAGTGCCTCGCCATCGGGGTTGGACGTGCGAGCGAGCACGAACACGCCCCTACCCGAGGCGGCCGCGGCCTCGAACGCCGGTTCGAGGGCCCCGAATCCCAGGTACGGCGACACCGTGACGGCGTCGGCGGCCAGCGGCGACCCGTCGGACAGGTACGCGGCGGCGTAGGCCGCCATCGTCGACCCGATGTCGCCCCGCTTGACGTCGAGCAACACGAGTGCGCCCGCATCACGGCAGGCCGCGACGACACGCTCCAGCACGGCCACCCCGGCCGAGCCGTGGGCCTCGAAGAACGCCGACTGGGGCTTGACGACCGCCACCTCGCCCGCGAGCGCCTCGGTCGCCGTCAGCGCGAACCGCTCGAGCCCACGCACGTCCACCGGCAGGCCCCACTCGGCCAGCAGCCCCGGATGCGGGTCGATACCGGCGCACAGCGGCCCGCGCGCGGCGACCGCGCGGGCCAGCCGGGCCCCGAATCGCTCGGTCACGAGCCGTCCCGCAGCGACGCCTGGAGCCGCTGCAGCGAGCGCACCCCGACGTCGCCACGGATCATCGCCTCGATGCCGTGCACCGCCGCCGACGCGCCCTGCACGGTCGTCACGCACGGGATGCCGCGCGCGACGGCCGCGGTGCGGATCTCGTAGCCGTCGATCCGGGGGCCACTGTTGCCGTACGGGGTGTTGATGACCATGTCGACGCCGCCGTCGAGGATCAGCTCGACGATGTTCGGCTCGTTCGGATCCGTCACGACGGCCGTGTCCGCGCCCTCGTGCTGCTTGCGGACCACGCCGCACGGCACCCCGTTGCGGCGCAGCACCTCGGCCGTCCCGGCGGTCGCGACCACCTGGAAGCCCAGGTCGGCGAGCCGCTTGACGGGGAACACCAGCGACCGCTTGTCGCGATTGGCCACCGACACGAACACGGTCCCGCTCGTGGGGAGCGAGCCGTACGAGCCCGACTGCGACTTGGCGAACGCCGTGCCGAACGCCGTGTCGACGCCCATCACCTCGCCCGTCGACTTCATCTCCGGGCCGAGCAGCGAGTCCACACCGTGTCCCTCGGGCGTGCGGAAGCGGTGGAACGGCAGCACCGCCTCCTTGACCGCCACCGGCGCGTCCACGGGCAGCTCGCCGCCGTCGCCCTCCGCGGGCAGCACACCCCGGCCGCGGAGGTCCTTGATCGACGAGCCGGTCATGATCAGCGAGGCCGCCTTGGCCAGCGGTACGGCCGTCGCCTTCGACACGAACGGCACCGTCCGCGACGCGCGCGGGTTCGCCTCGAGCACGTACAGCACGTCGTCCTTGAGGGCGTACTGCACGTTGAGCAATCCGCGCACGCCGACCCCGCGGGCGATCGCCTCGGTGGACCGGCGCACCTGGTCCAGGTCCGTCCTGCCGAGTGTGATGGGCGGCAGCGCGCACGCCGAGTCGCCCGAGTGCACGCCCGCCTCCTCGATGTGCTCCATCACGCCACCGAGGAACAGCTCCTCGCCGTCGTAGAGCGCGTCGACGTCGATCTCGATCGCGTCGTCGAGGAACCGGTCCACCAGCACCGGGTGTTCGGGCGTGACCTCGGTGGCACGGGCGATGTAGTTCTCGAGCGAGGCCTCGTCGTAGACGATCTCCATGCCCCGGCCGCCGAGCACGTACGACGGCCGCACCAGCACCGGGTACCCGATCTCGTCGGCGATCTGCTTCGCGCCGTCGAACGAGGTGGCCGTGCCGTACTTCGGCGCGGGCAGTCCCGCCGCCGTCAGCACGTCGCCGAACGCCCCGCGGTCCTCGGCGTGGTTGATCGCCTCCGGCGGGGTGCCGACCACCGGCACGCCGGCGTCGGCGAGCCGCTGTGCCAGCCCGAGCGGCGTCTGCCCGCCCAGCTGAACGATGACGCCCGCCACCGTGCCGGACTCCTGCTCGGCCCGCACCACCTCGAGGACGTCCTCGAAGGTCAGCGGCTCGAAGTACAACCGGTCCGAGGTGTCGTAGTCCGTCGAGACGGTCTCCGGGTTGCAGTTGACCATCACGGCCTCGAACCCGGCCTCCCGCAGCGCGAGCGCGGCGTGCACGCACGAGTAGTCGAACTCGATGCCCTGGCCGATCCGGTTGGGGCCGGAGCCGAGGATCAGCACCTTCGGCTTGTCCGGCTGCGCGACGACCTCCGTCTCGGCCGCCGGATCGGCCTCGTAGGCCGAGTAGTGGTACGGCGTGCGGGCGGCGAACTCCGCCGCGCACGTATCGACCGTCTTGAACACCGGGTGCACCCCGAGCCGCTGCCGCAGGGACCGGACCCCGTCCTCGCCGGCCAGTTCCGGCCGCAGCGCCGCGATCTGCCGGTCCGACAGTCCCGTCCGCTTGGCGCGCCGCAGCAGATCACCGGACAGCACCGGGGCGTCGCGAACCTCGGCCCCGACCTCGCCGATGAGCGCGATCTGGTCGATGAACCACGGGTCGATGCCGCAGGCGTGATGCACCTGCTCCGGACTCGCCCCCAGCCGCAGCGCCCGCTCCACGGCGTAGATCCGGCCGTCGTGCGGCGTGCGCAGTTCGTCCAGGGTGGACTCGACCGTGGCGCCCTCCGGGTCCGGCCGGGTCCAGAACCCGACGCGCTTGGTCTCCATGGACCGCATCGCCTTGCCGAGCGCCTCCGGGAAACTGCGCCCGATCGCCATCGCCTCGCCGACGCTCTTCATCGTCGTCGTCAGCTCGGGGTCGGCGCCGGGGAACTTCTCGAACGCGAACCGCGGCACCTTCACCACGACGTAGTCGAGCGTCGGCTCGAAACTCGCCGGGGTCTCACCGGTGATGTCGTTGCTGATCTCGTCGAGCGTGTAGCCGATCGCCAACCTCGCCGCGATCTTCGCGATCGGGAAGCCCGTGGCCTTCGACGCCAGCGCCGAGGACCGCGACACCCGCGGGTTCATCTCGATCACGACCATGCGGCCGTCGGCGGGGTTGATCGCGAACTGGATGTTGCACCCGCCGGTCTCCACGCCCACCGCACGCAGCACGTCGATGCCGACGTCGCGCATGTGCTGGTATTCGCGGTCGGTCAGCGTCATCGACGGCGCGACGGTGATCGAGTCGCCGGTGTGCACGCCCATCGCGTCGAAGTTCTCGATGGAGCAGACCACCACGACGTTGTCGTGGCCGTCGCGCATCAGCTCGAGCTCGTACTCCTTCCACCCGAGCACGCTCTCCTCGATGAGCACCTCGGTCACCGGGCTCTCCTCGAGACCCAGCGACGCGAGCCGCTCCATCTCGTCCTCGGTGTGCACCATGCCCGAACCGAGGCCGCCCATCGTGAACGACGGCCGGATGACGACGGGCAGCCCGACCTCGGCGACGGTCGCGCGGACCTCCTCCATCGAATGGCAAACGGCGCTGCGGGGTACGTCGCCGCCGACCTCCCGGACGATGTCCTTGAACTTCTGCCGGTCCTCACCGCGCTGGATCGCGTCGATGTCGGCGCCGATGAGTTCGACGCCGTACTTCTCCAGCACGCCGCCCTCGTGCAGCGCGACGGCGCAGTTGAGCGCCGTCTGCCCGCCGAGGGTCGCCAGCAGGGCGTCGGGGCGTTCGGCGGCGATGACCTTCTCCACGAACTCCGGGGTCACCGGCTCGATGTAGGTCGCGTCGGCGAACTCCGGGTCGGTCATGATGGTCGCCGGGTTGGAGTTGACCAGGCTGACCCGCAGGCCCTCCTGGCGCAGCACGCGGCACGCCTGCGTGCCGGAATAGTCGAACTCGGCCGCCTGGCCGATGACGATCGGCCCCGAGCCGATCACGAGCACGTGCTCGATGTCCCTACGCTTGGGCATTACCGGTGCGCCTCCTGTGCCGTGTTCGTACGGCGGCTGTGCATGAGCGAGACGAAGTCGTCGAACAGCGGGTTCGCGTCGTGCGGGCCCGCGGCGGCCTCGGGGTGGTACTGCACCGAGAACGCCGGGACGTCCACGCACCGCAGGCCCTCGACCGTGTCGTCGTTGGCGCAGTGGTGGCTCACCTCCGCGGTGCCGAACGGCGAGTCGAACCGCTGCCCCGGCTCACCCTCGAGGGCGAACCCGTGGTTCTGCGCGGTGATCGCGACGCGGCCGGTCGCCGCGTCGATCACCGGGATGTTGATGCCGCGGTGGCCGTAGCGCATCTTGTACGTGCCCAGTCCCAGCGCGCGGCCCAGGATCTGGTTGCCGAAGCAGATGCCGAACAGCGGGATCTCCCGCTGCAGCGTCGCCTTCGTCAGCTCGATCGCGTGGCGCTGCGTCTCCGGGTCCCCCGGCCCGTTGGACAGGAACACACCGTCCGCACCCACGGCGAGCAGGTCCTCCACAGTGGAGGTCGCGGGCAGCACGTGCACCTCGATCCCCCGGCGTGCCAGCTGCCGCGGCGTGTTCGCCTTGATCCCGAGGTCCAGCGCCGCGACGCGGAAGCGGGTCTCGCCGACCGCAGGCACGACGTACGGCTGCGCCGTCGTCACCTCGCCCGCCAGGTCGGCACCCGCCATGGCGGGGCTCGCGGCGACGGCCGCGACCATCTCGTCGTCGGCCACCAGTCCGTCACCGGAGAACACCCCGGCGCGCATCGCACCGTGCTCGCGGATGTGCCGGGTGAGGGTGCGGGTGTCCACATCGGAGATCCCGACGATCTCCTGCGCCGCCAGCTCCTCGTCCAGCCCGCGCTTCGACCGCCAGCTCGACGGCGTACGCGCCGGGTCGCGCACCACGTAGCCCGCCACCCAGATGCGCGCGGACTCGTCGTCCTCGTCGTTCCACCCGGTGTTGCCGATCTGCGGCGCCGTCTGCACGACGATCTGCCTGCGGTACGACGGGTCGGTCAACGTCTCCTGGTACCCGGTCATGCCCGTGCAGAAGACCACCTCGCCGAGGGTCCGGCCCTGCGCCCCGTAGGCGCTGCCCCGGAAGATCCGGCCGTCCTCGAGCACGAGTGCCGCCGGAGTGCGTGTCGCGCTCATGCCTGTGCACCTCCCACGATGCGCTCCTCGTCGCTCTCGGTCGCGGCCTCGTCCGCCGAGGCGCGTTCGACCTGTTTGATCCACTCTGGATAGACGCCGCGATCGTCGGCACGGAATCCCGTGTCGAGCTCGACGGCGCCGTCGGACTCACCCGCCTCACCGGACTCGCCCGCACGCCAGGTCACGATCAGCAGGCTGTCGGTACCCATGACCTTGCCCGCCATGCCCTTGCCCGTGGCGATGCCGGTGACGGCCTCGCGGGGAATCCAGAAGCCCGGCATGCCCTCACGATCGACGTCGATGCCGTCGTCGTGAAGGCGGAGCGTCGCCGGTCCGCGCAGCCCAGCGCCGCGGGTGACGATGCGCTCCTGCCAGTGACCCGCATACGTCGTCGCCACGTACAGACCCGGCGCCTCCAGCAGCGCCGTCCCCGGCTCCGCCGGGCGCGTGGGGAACGGAGGGATGCGCACGCTCTGCGCCCGCGCCTGTCGTCGCCAGCCCTTCCACATGCCATACACGCACAACAGCAGCAGCGCGACGAACAACAGCGTCAGCAACAGCCTGTCCATCAGTCAATCTTCCCTTCACGAGCCGTGAGCCGCCCACGCAGCAGCGTGGCCGTCACCACGGCGGGCAGTCGCATCCCTTCGTACGGCGTGTTGCCCGCGACACTCGCCAGCTCCGCACCCCGCACGGTCCATTCGGCGTCCGGATCGACGAGCGCCAGGTTCGCCGGCTCCCCCACGGCCAGGGGCCTGCCCTGGTCCGGCAGTCCCGCGATCTCCGCAGGCCGTTCGCTCATCACCCGGGCCACTCCGCGCCAGTCGAGCAGGCCGCTGCGCTCCATCGTGTGAGCGACGATCGACAGCGCCGTCTGCAGTCCCAGCATCCCGGGCCGCGCGGCGTCCCACTCGCAGCTCTTGTCCTGCTCGGCATGCGGCGCGTGGTCCGTGGCGACACAGTCCAGGACGCCGTCCGCCAGTGCCTGCCGCAGCCGCTCGGTGTCCCGCTCCGCCCGCAGCGGCGGGTTCACCTTGTTCACCGGGTCGTAGGTCTCCAGGCGCTCGTCGGTGAGCAGCAGATGATGCGGCGTCACCTCGGCCGAGACGTCCACGCCGAGCCCCTTCGCCCAGCTCAGTACGTCCACAGTACCCGTGGTCGACACGTGGCAGACGTGCAGCCGTGCGCCGGCGTGACGCGCCAGCACGCAGTCCCGGGCCACGATCGATTCCTCGGCCGACGCGGGCCAGCCCGCGTACCCGAGGCGCGAGGCCCGCTCCCCCTCGTGTGCCTGCGCCCCGTCGGTCAGGCGCGGCTCCTCCGCGTGCTGCGCGATCACGACGCCGAGCGCCGTCGAGTACTCCAGCGCACGCCGCATCAGCAGCGGGTCGAACACGCACCGGCCGTCGTCGGAGAACATCCGCACCCCGGCCTCATCGGTCGCCATCGTGCCCATCTCCGCGAGCCGCTCCCCTGCCAGCCCGACGGTGACCGCGCCGACCGGGTGCACGTCGACCAGGCCGACCTCCCGGCCGCGGCGCAGCACATGACCCGTGACGAGCGCATTGTCGGCCACCGGATCGGTGTTGGCCATCGCGAACACCGACGTGTACCCGCCCAGCGCCGCAGCACGGGACCCGGTCTCGATCGTCTCCGTGTCCTCCCGGCCGGGCTCACGCAGATGCGTGTGCAGATCGACCAGCCCCGGGAGCAGCACCTGTCCCGCCGCGTCGAGCACCTCGGCCGACTCCGGCGCCCGCACCGCTCCCCGCTCCCCGATCTCGGCGATGACCCCGTCGGCCACCAGCACGTCCACCGGATCGCCTTCGCCGTACGGCCGAGCACCCGTGATCAGAATGTCCGTCATGATGCAGCTCCTTGCGGGACACCGTCCCCTGGTGCGGCGGAAAAGTGCGGCACAGCAGCGGTCCGACCCGGTCGACCACCGCGACCGGGAACGCGTCGATGCTTAGCCATGGTGGTCTCCGTCCCCTGCCAGCAGGTGGTACAGCACGGCCATGCGCACGTGGACGCCGTTGGCGACCTGATCGGTGATCGCCGCCCGCGGACTGTCGGCCACCGGCGAGGCGATCTCCATCCCCCGTAGCATCGGCCCCGGATGCAGCACGACGGCATGCTCCGGCAGCATCGCCAGCCGCTTCTCGCTGAGGCCGTACGCGATCGAGTACTCCCGCGCCGACGGAAAGAAGGCTCCCCGCATCCGTTCGGCCTGCACACGCAGCATCATCACCGCGTCGAGGCCGGGAAGCTGGGAGTCCACATCGAACGCGGTCGTCACGGGCCACTGATCGACGCCGTGGGGCAGCAACGTGGGCGGTGCCACGAGCACGACCTCCGCCCCGAGCGTCGTCAGCAGGTGCACGTTCGAGCGGGCGACCCGGCTGTGGAGCACGTCGCCGACGATCCCGATGCGCCGTCCCTCGATGCCGCCGAGCCGCTCCCGCAGCGTCGCCGCGTCGAGCAGCGCCTGGGTGGGGTGTTCGTGCATGCCGTCGCCGGCGTTGACCACGGACGTGCGCGTGTCGGCGAGCCAGCCGGACAGCCGGTGCGGCGCGCCGGAGGCCGGGTGCCGCACGATCACGCAGTCCGCACCCGCCGCCGACAGTGTCAGCGCCGTGTCGCGCAGGGACTCACCCTTGCCGACCGACGATCCACCCGCCGACACGTTGATCACGTCCGCGCTCATCCACTTGCCCGCGATCTCGAACGACACGCGGGTGCGCGTGGAGTTCTCGTAGAACATCGTGATGACCGTGCGCCCGCGCAGCGTCGGCAGTTTGCGGACCTCGCGCCCGAGCAGGGTGCGCTTGAGCTCGTCGGCCGTGTCGAGTACCGCGGTGGCCTCGTCGCGGCCGAGCCCGTCGGTGGTGAGCAGGTGCCGCATCTACTGCCCCCTGATCAGAACGGCGTCACGGCCGTCGGTCTCGGCCAGCAGGACGGAGACCTCCTCCGTGCGCGAGGTCGGCACGTTCTTGCCCACGTAGTCGGCCCGGATCGGCAGTTCCCGGTGGCCGCGGTCGACCAGCACCGCCAGCTGCACCGCGCGGGGCCGGCCGTGGTCGCTGAGCGCGTCGAGGGCCGATCGGATGGTGCGGCCGGAGAACAGCACGTCGTCGACGAGGATCACGACCCGGTCGTCGATGCCACCGCCGGGCACGTCGGTCTCTTCCAGCGGGCGGGTCGGTTTGCGCCGCAGGTCGTCGCGGTAGAGCGTGACGTCGAGCGCGCCCGCGGGGACGGCGACGCCGGAGAACTCCTCGATTCGCGCCGCGAGCCGGTGCGCCAGCGGCGTGCCACGGGTCGGAATGCCCAGCAGCACGGGCGGCGGCGGTGGTTCGGCAGGACCGTCCGTCCCGCCGGCACCGTCGAGGGCTGTCTTCTCGATGACCTGATGCGCCATCCGGGCGATAGTGCGCGCGACGTCGCCGGCCGAGAGCAGTTCTCGCTCGGCCGGTGCCGCCGCACCACGAGGTGGTGCCACGGTGTGAGCTCCTTTCCCGCCTCACCGGACGGGTCTTTAAAGGACTGACGACCCCTACTTTCGGAGGTCCGGCACAGACGGTAGCAGCTGTTACCGGCTCCCCGAACGAGTGGTCCATCTGTGGCAAACAACTCACCGGGTGCGATGAGCTGCTTGACCTGGTGACGACAACGCGTAACCATTACTCTGAGTATTCGACTCACGAGTTCCCTGTCGGTCAGCCGGGCCGATCCGGGGCAAGGAAACGGAGAACCACCACATGGGCGATTACGCCAAGGCGCTCGGGGCGAAGCTCCGCGGTATCCGCCAGCAACAGGGCCTGTCCCTGCATGGAGTCGAGCAGAAGTCCGGCGGCCGCTGGAAGGCGGTCGTGGTGGGCTCCTACGAACGGGGCGACCGTGCCGTGACCGTCCAGAAGCTGGCCGAACTGGCCGACTTCTACGGCGTGCCTGTGGTCGAGCTCCTGCCCGAGGGACGCGTGCCGTCCGGAGCCGAACCCGCGACGAAGATCGTCATCAACCTCGAGCGGCTGCAGCAGCTGCCCGCGGAGAAGGTCGGCCCGCTCGCGCGGTACGCCGCGACGATCCAGAGCCAGCGCGGTGACTACAACGGCAAGGTCCTGTCCATCCGGACGGAGGACCTCCGGTCGCTGGCGATCATCTACGACATGACGCCCGGCGAGCTGACCGAGCAGCTCATCGACTGGGGTGTGCTCCCGCCGGAGGCCCGTCCTTCCAAGGAGGACTGACCGGGGAAAACCGCCTGCGGCCGGGGTCGGCCCAGGCGGTTTTCCCGAACGGCGCCGACCCGGTGAACGGCGCAGCTCGGCCTGCCGGTGGCTGCACCGCGGGGTGACGTCGGGGACCCGACAACGAACCCGGAGGACTGCGTTTCGGAAGGCAGCGCCGGGAGCCAACGACGCCGTGCTCCAGCGGCACTGTGATCCAACGGCGCCTTGATCCGGCGACACCGTGGCTCAACTACACCGTGCCCCAACGACACCGTGGCCCAGTGACACTGCGGCCCAACGGCTGTGACCACGGCGCGCACAGCGGTCCGGGCGGCACTGTGCTCCACAGACGCTGTGCTCCAGAGACGCTGTGCTCCACAGACGCCCAGGCAGCGGGCCGCTCGGGCTCAGAGAATCGCGCGCAGGCGGTCGGCGATGTTGCCGATCCGGCCGAGTACTCCGTTGACGAACCGCGGCGAGTCATCGGTCGACAGGTCCTTGGCCAGGCCGACCGCCTCGTCGATCGCCACGGCGTCGGGCACGTCGGCGGACCACAGCATCTCGTAGACGCCCACGCGCAGGATCGCCAGGTCGACCGGCGGCATCCGCTCGAGCGTCCAGCCCTGCGCATGCTCGGCCAGCAGCTCGTCGACCCGACCCTGATTCTCGGACATGCCTTCGATCACGGTGAACGTGTAGTCGCCGACGATGTCGACGTCGGGGCTGCCTGCATGCTCCTTCAGCACGGCCGCAGGGTCGAGTTCACGCTGCGCCGCCTCGTAGAGCAGCTCGACGGCACGCCGTCGGGCGGCGCGGCGGCCGATCTTGCCGCCGCGCCGGGACTCCGATTCCGAACTCACCGCGGTGCTCACACGCGGCCGAGATAGCGGCCGTCACGGGTGTCGACCTTGATCTTCTCGCCCTGGTTGACGAACAGCGGAACCTGGACCTCGGCTCCGGTCTCCAGCTGCGCCGGCTTGGTGCCGCCCGTCGAGCGGTCGCCCTGCACGCCCGGGTCGGTCTGCTCGATGGTGAGCTCGACCGAGGCGGGCAGTTCGACGTACAACGTCTCACCCTCGTGCTGGGCGACCTGCACCTCGCTGTTCTCCAGCAGGAACTTCGCGGCGTCGCCCACGGTCTGCGGCGGCACCGAGACCTGGTCGAAGGTCTCGCCGTCCATGAACACGTAGTCGGTTCCGTCGTTGTACAGGTACGTCATCGTCCGGCGGTCGACGTTCGCCGTCTCGACCTTCGTGCCCGCGTTGAACGTCTTGTCCACGACCTTGCCGGAGAGCACGTTCTTGAGAGTGGTGCGCACGAACGCACCGCCCTTACCCGGCTTGACGTGCTGGAAGTTCACGACGGACCAGAGCTGGCCGTCCAAGTTGAGGACGACGCCGTTCTTCAGGTCGTTGGTGGTGGCCACTGCTGTGAGTTCTCCTGATATCGGGGTCGGGCCGCGTACTTAGACGACCACGAGTTCCTTCGTGCTGAGGGTGAGGAGCTCGGGAGCTGACTCCCGCACGACGAGCGTGTCCTCGATGCGGACTCCACCACGGCCGGCGACATACACGCCGGGCTCGACGGTGACCGCCATACCGGCCGCCAGTGTACCGTCGCCGGTCTTGGCCAGACTCGGAGCCTCATGAACCTCCAGGCCGACGCCGTGCCCGAGGCCGTGCAGGAACTCCTCGGCGCGCCCCGCCCCGGCGATGACGTCCCGCGACGCCGCGTCCACCGCCGCGGTCCCCGCTCCCGGAACGGCTGCCGCGACGCCCGACAGCTGCGCGGCCTGCACCAGGTCGTAGATCTCCTGCTGCCACGCCGCGGGCGTGCCCAGCACGACGGTGCGCGTCATGTCCGAGTGGTAGCCGTCCACGGTGGCGCCGAAGTCCATCTTCACCAGGTCACCGGTGGCGAGGACCGCATCGGTGGGGCGGTGGTGTGGGATCGCCGAGTGCGCCCCCGCAGCCACGATGGACGGGAACGCCGCCCCCTCCGAGCCGTGGTCCAGCATCCGATTCTCCAGGTCGCGGGCGACCTCGCGTTCGCTGCGGCCCGGCCGCAGACCGCCGTCGGACAGCAAGCCGGCGAGCGCCTGGTCCGCCGCTGCGCACGCCCGGCGCAGCGCGTCGATCTCGAGCTCGTCCTTGACCAGGCGCAGCCGCTCCACCAGACCCGGGCTGCGGCGCAGCTCGACGTCACCCGCAGCCTCGGCCAGGCCCGCGTGCTGCTCCACGCTCACGTACTGGCTCTCGAACCCGGTGCGCCGGTATCGGGCGGGTTCGCCGGCCGCGCGCCGGGCCAGGGCGAGCGCGCTCGCCCTGTCGACGACCGTCGTCAGGTCCGGCACCTCGGAGGCGGCCTGGGTGGTGTACCGCCCGTCGGTGCAGAACACCGTGTCCGTGTCGCCTGCTGCGTGCAGCAGCAATGCCGCGTTCGAGCCGGTGAACCCGGTCAGGTAACGGATGTTGCGCAGATCGGTCACCAACAGCGCATCGAGCTCGGCGGCCTGCAGCCGCTCGGCGAGTGCGCCGCGGCGGCGCCGGTGCGCGTCGGCGTGGGTGTACGAGGACGAGTCAGACACGGCGGACAGCTTAAGCCCGGATCGGGTGACGACGTGGCGGTGGCGGTTACAGTGGGCCGATGCCGCACTGGGTCCTCCGCGCGCTCGGCATGTCGGTGCTGCATGCCGCCGCCACGGTCGCGCTCGCCAAGATCGCCGTGTTCCAACCGGGCGAGACCACGCTCGCCCGCGCGGCCGCGATCGCTCTGCTCGTCGGTGCGGCCGCGCTGTGGGGTGCGCTCGACGGCTGGTCCCGCCGCCCCGACGGCGGCCGCACCTGGTTCATCGCCGGACTGGTCACCGGCCCGGCCGCAGGGGTTCTCGGCGTCATCGGCAAGGCGGTGCTGGTCGACCGCACAGGCGTCAGCGAGCTCGGAGCGGCGCTGACGAGCGGCGCCGCGTTCACCGCTCTGCTGGTGCTGATTCCCGCAGCGCTCGGGCTGGTCGTCGGCTCCCGTATTTCCCGTCCCGGGTCCGACCTGGACACCGATCCCGGCGACGAGCCCGACACGGATCGCGGCGACCTCGACCCGCCCGACCTCGACCCGGACGACGCCGATACCGCCGACGGCCCGGACGCGGGTGCACGGCCCCGCTCCGCCACGGCCGTGGCACGGACACCCGCGGGCCGCGACGAACGCAACGAGACCGTGCTGCTGGCGAAGCCGCGGCCGGACCGCCGCCCGCGTCCCACACCCCGCCTGCGGACGAGACGATCCGGATCGGACTCCCCCGGCGGCGACCGCTCCTCCGGCGACTGACCCCGAGCCCGGCCGGACCACACGTCGCGGCCGTTCACGACCTCGCCGGTCGACGCGGGCCGTCCGACTGTCCGGCTCGACGTGCTCGTCCGGTCGCGACGCCGCCGGACAGGACGTGCCCCGCCGGTGCCGACGCCGTCCACACGGGATCGCCCGGGACGGCGTCCGTGCGGGATCAGGACCCGAGCGTCGGCCCGAGGGCGTGTGTCCGCCACTGTTCGGTGCTGATCCGCTCCGGTTCGGAGCCGTTCGCGGCGAACGCATTCTCCGCGGACGCGCCGGTCACCGGCCAGATCGTGTCGCCGAGCAGGAAACCGCGCCCCTCGGGGGATTCGACCACGCGCGCCTCCGCGGGCAGCCGCGCGGCGACGTCGGCCTCGTCGAGTACGGGCAGTCGGTCGTCCAGCACGCGCAACGACAGCGCCTCTGCCACCGAACGCCGCTCCACTCGGAGCACCCGCCCATCGGCGATCACGTCCATCGTGCGTTCCGGGGAGGGCACCGCGAACCCGTCCAGCGCCGCCAGCGCGCCGTTGACGGTGCGGCAGCCCTCGAATCCGTAGGCGTCGGCGCCGAAGTGCCGCAGCCCCGTCGGCGCCCCGGCCCTGCCGGTACGCGTGGCCTGCACGACGTCGATCGGGACCCGCCCGCACGGACTCTCCGTGGAGACCGGCGCGTGCCCCTGCGGGGAACGGACCAGGCCGGGGCCTTCCTTCCAGGGCACCGGCAGCACCACGGGTGCATACGGCTGCGCCGAGAAGTCCCGGTTCCAGAAGGTGACCGTCGTTCCGCGGTCGGTCTGGTGCGCGATGCCGAAGGCGTCCATCGCATCGATCCACGTCAGGTCGGCGCTGAACGCGTCCACGACCGACCGCTGCCGCGGGGCCGCGGTGCCGTCGACTCCGGTGAAACCGTCGGGACCGAGCGCCTCGACATTGCCGGAGAACGTCGGCTCCTTGGCGCGGAGCACGAACTGGCCGGCACCGTTCCAGCCGG
Organism: Prauserella salsuginis; assembly: GCF_024648885.1. Taxonomy (GTDB): domain Bacteria; phylum Actinomycetota; class Actinomycetes; order Mycobacteriales; family Pseudonocardiaceae; genus Prauserella; species Prauserella salsuginis. The sequence goes on from NZ_JANBBF010000002.1 coordinate 17,850, forward strand.
CTGCGTCGCCGGTGGTGTCGGTGAACATGAGGTAGAACCAGCCGTCGACGTGCACCACCGCCGGTTGCCCTGCGCCGTAGGTGTTGTCCCGGTTCGTGTCGTGAGCCGCCCGCACGATCGGCGAGCCGGTGCGTTTCCAGCTGCGGCCGTCGGTGCTGGTGGCCAGGCCGATGGCGTTGCCGTGATCGTGACTGCCCGCCGCTCCCGTGTAGTACAGGTAGTACATCCCGTTGACACGGATCACCGACGGATCGCACGTGTGCTTGCCGTCGAACGACCCCGGCGCACCCGACAGGACCACCTCGGGAATGCCACCACCGGGTGCGCGGAACGGCCCGTCGAGCCCGCCGGACCGTGCGTGCAGGAGGTCGTCCCCCGGCGGCCGGGCCCTGCCGTACTGGCTGCACCACCACATGCGGGTCGTGTCGCCGTCGCGCATGACTGTCGGGCCGTAGTTGTACGGCGCGTCGGCGCCGCCGTGGGCGACCACGCCGCCGCTCTGCCGCCGCCGGTCGACCTCGAGCGCGAGCTGTTCCTGCTGCATCGACGGCGTACGAGGGGTGCGCGAGGCGCCACTGTCACGATCGCCGCCGCGGGTCTGCGCGTCGCTCGGGGTACAGGCGGCGACCAGCGCCATGCCGACGACGACGGCCGCGGCCGGCCGCGCGCGCCGGGCCCGCGATCCCCCCGCGCGCCCGTCCCGGCTCCGCCTGCTCCGAGGCCGATTCATCGCGCCGACCAACTCCGTCCCTCCCCGTACGTTCTCCCCCCAACGTCACACACCACCCGGCGTGGCGCCGCAATCCCGCCGAACGTCGCGTGGGCGGACGCTCAGTGTACGACCGCCGTCACCCGGTAGTGGCAGGGCCGTAGCGGTCATCCTACGAGGATCAGGCGGGGTGACGCGCCAGCCACTCGAGCGCGAGTCGGTACCCGTCGACGCCGAATCCGGCCAGTACCCCGGTCGCGATGTCGGACAGGACGCTGTGGTGCCGGAACTCCTCCCGCCGGTGCACGTTCGAGATGTGCACCTCCAGCAGCGGAGCCGACAGCTGCGCCGCGGCGTCGCGGACGGCTATCGAGTAGTGCGTCCACGCGCCCGCGTTCAGTACCACGGGAGCGCCCAGATCCGCAGCCTCGTGCAGCCAGCCGACCATCTCGCCCTCGTGGTCGGTCTGCCGCACGTCGACGTCGAGACCCTGCGCCGCACCGGTCTCCGTGCACAGCGTGACGAGCCCGGCATAGGTCGTCGCGCCGTACACGCCGGGCTCACGCGTGCCGAGCCTGCCGAGGTTCGGCCCGTTCAGCACGAACACCGTCACAGCAGCAGCCCTCCGCTCCCCGTCGAGCCGGTCGCCTCGTCGGACGCCACGACCGAGTACGCCCCGGCCAGCAGCGCCGGGTCCGGACCTTCGAGCCTGCTCGGCTTGGCGAGCCCGTCCAGTACGACGAACCGGAGTGTGCCCGAGCGGGTCTTCTTGTCCGAGCGCATGTTCTCCAGCAGCTGCGGCAGCGCGTCGGCGTCGTACCGGGTCGGCAGGCCCAGCGACTGCAGCACCGTGGTGTGCCGGTCCGCCGTCGCGTCGTCCAGCCTGCCCGCCAGGCGGGCGAGTTCCGCGGCGAACACGAGGCCCACGCTGACCGCCGCACCGTGCCGCCAGCGGTAGCGCTCCCTGCGCTCGACAGCGTGACCGAGTGTGTGCCCGTAGTTCAGGATTTCCCGCAGGTCCGATTCCCGCAGGTCGGCCGCGACGACGTCCGCCTTGACCTGGATGGCCCTGCGCACCAGCTCGCCCAGCACCTCGCCCTGGGTGTCGACAGCGGCGGCCGGGTCTGCCTCGATCAGATCGAGGATCACCGGATCGGCGATGAAGCCGGCTTTGACGATCTCGGCCATGCCCGCGACGAGCTCGTTCGGCGGCAGCGTGTCCAGCGTGGCGAGATCAACGAGCACCGTCGACGGCTCGTGGAACACCCCGACGAGGTTCTTGCCGGCCTCGGTGTTGATGCCGGTCTTGCCGCCGATCGCGGCGTCGACCATGCCCAGCAGCGTCGTCGGCACGTTCACCAGCTTCACGCCGCGCATCCACGTCCCGGCCACGAAACCCGCCACGTCGGTGACAGCCCCGCCGCCCAGGCCGACGACCACACCGCGGCGGTCCAGGCCCATCTGCCCGAACACGTCCCACAGGAAGTCGGCCACCTTGAGCGCCTTGCCGTCCTCGGCATCGGGGATCTCGACCCGGTGGGCGTCCAGCCCCGCCTCGGCGAGCTCGGCGCGCACCGCCTCAGCGGTCGTGGTCAGCGACGGCGGGTGGATCAACGCGACCGTCGAGGCGTCACCGACGGCCTGCGTGAGCTCGCCGAGCAGCCCACGGCCCACCATGACCTCGTACGGCCGCGCGGTGCGGACCTCGATGCGGACCGGCTCGCTGGTCATCCCCTGCTCCTCGTCATGTTCGTGGGGTCGTCATGTTCGGGTCGTCGTGTTCGTCGGGTCGCCGAGGCGATCGATCACCTCGGCGACGATGTCATCCGGGGTCCGGTCGTCGGTGTTGACCTCGCAGGTAGCGACCTCCCGGTAGACCGGCAGCCGCTCATCGAGCAACGCCTTGTAGGTGGCCCGCGGGTTGACGCCGGTCAGCAGCGGTCGGGCGGTCGACAGGCCCGTGCGCCGCACACCTTCCGCCATGCCGACGGCGAGGAACACCACGGTGTGCCCGGCGAGCCTGCGCCGCGTCCCGGCCGCGAGCACGGCACCGCCGCCGAGCGCGTACACGCCCTCGTGCTCGGGGAGCGTCCGCGCGATGGTGCGTTCCTCGATGTCGCGGAACACCGGCTCGCCGTCCTCGGCGAAGATGTCGCTGATCGCACGTCCTTCGGCGGCTTCGATGTCGGCGTCGGCGTCCCGGAAAGGGACGCCGAGGCGGTCGGCGAGCAGCCGTCCGACGGTGCTCTTGCCAGATCCCGGCGGGCCCACCACGACGACAGGCCCCGGCATCGGGCTCATTCCGCGCCGCCGCGTCGCCACCACTCGTCGAGCGAGGCGAGATACCCGTCGAGGTTGCGCCGGGACTCGGCGAGCGAGTCGCCGCCGAACTTCTCCAGCGCCGCGTCGGCCACCACGAGCGCTACCACCGACTCCAGCACCACTCCGGCGCGCGGCACGGCGCACACGTCCGAGCGTTGGTGGATGGCGACGGCGGGCTCCCCGGTCTCCACGTCCACTGTGGACAGGGCCTTGGGCACGGTCGAGATCGGCTTCATGGCGACACGCACCCGCAGCGGCTCACCGTTGGTGATGCCGCCTTCGAGGCCTCCCGCGCGGTTGGAGCGCCGGGTCACGCCCGTCGGCCCGTCGCCGGGATCGATCTCGTCGTGCGCCTGGCTGCCCCACCGGTGAGCGGTGGTGAAACCGTCGCCGATCTCGACGCCCTTCATCGCCTGCACACCCATGAGCGCGCCGGAGAGCTTGGCGTCGAGCCTGCGGTCCCAGTGCACGTGTGAGCCGAGGCCCGGCGGCAGGCCGTGGACGATCACCTCGATGACGCCGCCGACGGTGTCACCCGCCTTCCGCACCGCGTCGACCTCGGCGACCATCGCCTCGGTCGCCTCCTCGCCGAACGCCCGCACCGGGCTCTCGTCGATCGCGGCGAGATCCCCCGGCTGCGGCAACGGCCCTTCGGGTGCCTCCGCGCCGCCGATGGACACGACGTGGCTGATGACCTCGGCACCGAGCAACTGGCGCAGGAACGCACGCGCGACAGTGCCCAGGGCCGTCCTCGATGCCGTCTCCCGTGCGCTCGCGCGTTCGAGCACGGGCCGCGCCTCGGGGAAGCCGTATTTCTGCATCCCCGGCAGATCGGCGTGACCGGGCCGCGGCCGGGTCAGTGCCTCGTTCCGCGCGAGCCCCTCGATCGAGGCCGGGTCGACGGGATCGGGCGCCATGACCTTCTCCCACTTCGGCCACTCCGAGTTGTCGATCTGCACGGCGATCGGACCACCCTGGGTCGTGCCGTGACGGACGCCGCCGACGAAGTCGACCTGGTCCGTCTCGAAACCCATCCGCGGGCTGCGGCCGAAACCGAGCCTCCTGCGGGCGAGCTGTTCACCGATGTCGGACGTCGTCACCTCGACGCCGGCCACCATGCCCTCGAGAATCGCGGCCAGGGCCGGGCCGTGGGACTCACCTGCGGTTATCCAGCGCAACACACCGCCGATCCTGTCACGTCGCGGCTGCGTGACCGCAGCTACCCGGGACCAGGCGTGATCACGCCCATGCCCGAGCCGGTGACCGCCCACGTCGCCGGCCCCACACCGCCGTCCAACCCGGCCCCGGGAAAGGCCACGACCAGGCAGGCTCCGAGCACCATGCCGGGTCCGTGCGGCACGCCCCGGCCGGTCGGCCCGCGGCACATCACCCGCGTCATCCATGCCGCCGCCAGCGTGACGAGCGATGCGACAGCCGACGTGACCACGAGTGCGGGCCAGCCGACCGCGCCGGCCCCGCCACCGAGGCCGGCGGCCAGCTTGACGTCACCCGCACCCATCGAACGGGGTGACACCGCCCGCACCAGCGCATGCACGACGGTGAAGCCCACGGCTCCGGCGACGCTCCGCACCACGAGCCCGGTGCCCGCCTCCCCCGAATCCGCCGCAACAGCGTCCACGGCGAAGGCGCTCGCCGCGAGGGCGACGCCGACGAGCGCGGCGAGCGTCGCGGTGAGGACGTCCGGCAGCCTGCGGTACCTCAGGTCGGCCGCCACGAGCGGTGCCGCCACGGCGAACACGGCCAGCGGCACGGGCAGCCACCAGCCGGGCAGGCCGCCCACCGACCAGCGCCGGCCGAGCCAGACCCACGCGAGCGCGGTCACCACCACGCAGCACCGGACAGGCACGGCGGCGGGCCGCGGCGCACGAGCCGTGACCCGGCACGCTGCCCACGCGACCGCCGCACCCGCGGCGCCGGCCGCGATGGTGATCATCCATTCCCGGAACACGCACGCCAGCCTGCGCCGGATCCGGCCCGGCACCAAGCCGTGGTGACACGAGGGGTACCGCGGCTGTCACACCCGGGCCGGATCCCACCCGGCCGGACGACAGCCACCGTCACGAAAGGACCGTTCGCATCGCACCCACATCCGCACAACCCGAGCCACACGACCCCGGCCGGACACCACGTGCCGCACCCGCCGTGCCGAGGCCGACGTCCGAACGCACCCCCAGCCGGACGGCCCGTCGCAGCGGCGTGATCCCGCCGCTGGTTCAGCCGCTCCAGGTGAACAGCTCGTCGCCCACCTCGACCGTCCTGCCGGCATCGACGGGCCGCAGGGCCTCCTGCTGAGCGTCGAGGGCGATCACGGGCACGATCGGCGCGTAGCCGGCGGCCCGCACCGCGTCCGGGTCCCAGCCGACGACCGGCTGCCCTGCCCGCACGCGCTCACCCTTCACCACGTGCAGCGTGAAGCCCTCGCCCTGCTGTTTGACGGTGTCGATGCCGAGGTGCACCAACACGGCCGCGCCGTCGTCACCCGCGATGACGAACGCGTGCGCGTGCACGGTCGTCAACGTGCCGTCGATCGGCGCCACCGCATCGGCACGGCCGCCGCGCGGTTCCACCGCGATCCCGGGACCGACCATGGCCTGCGAGAACACCGGATCGGGCACATCGGCGAGCGCTGTCACGGTGCCGCCGACCGGGCTCCACACGACCCGCTCCACACCCGTCACAGCAGGTCCTGAATGTCCTCGGCGATCGCGTCGGCCTCTGGGCCGACCACGACCTGCACCACCGAACCGGCCTTCATCACGCCGTGCGCGCCCGCCTGTTTCAGCGCCGCCTCGTCGACGACGGACCCGTCCTCGAGCTCGCACCGCAGCCGGGTGATGCAGCCTTCGATCTCGACGACGTTGCCCGCGCCGCCCAGAGCCGCAAGGATCCGCCCCGCCCTCTCGTCCGCCATCACGGCCTCCCGATTCGTTCCTGCTGCACCCGTCGTGGTGCAGCCTCGTGTTTGCCCGGAGTGTCGGTTCTACCGGATCGTCCCGGCCCGCTGGGTTGTGGTTGCCGTCCCGGCACCCATGCCACAGCACCTCAGCGCCACAGCACCCGGCTGCCACGGCACCCGGCTGCCACGGCAGTCCTGCCACGCCCGGCGGCACGGTGCCCCGACAGCACGGCGTCCCGGCGGCACGGCGTCGTGGTGCTGTGTTCAGTTGTCGCCGCGTTCAGTTGTCGCCGCGTTCAGTTGTCGCCGCGACCGGGGCGCACCGGCGGGTTCCGGTCGGCCGGTGTGCCGTGCCGCCGCGTCGGCGACGGCGCCGTTCCCGCCGGTCCCGGCACCGCTCCACACGAACAGTAGCGGGTTGACACCCGGTCGAGCGACGGAGCATTCTCCCTCTTCGACCGAGTGGTCTAGACCGGAATCTATCACCGCGCCCGGCCCGCGGCGCGGCATCGGCGAATCGCCCACGGCGACGGCCCGATTCCCGCTACTCTGTCCGGTTGCACCCCGCGGACCACGAATCCGACAACCCGATCCCGTCGACCACGTACCCACCGGAAGGACGCTCATGAGCGATCGAGCGCAGGGCAACCGCAGAGGCCTGGCCGGTCTGCAGCGGTTCGGGCGCAGCCTCATGCTGCCCATCGCCACGCTGCCCGCGGCCGGCCTGCTGAACCGTCTCGGCCAAGCCGACATGCTCGGCCGCTGGGACGCCACGTCCGGCGTCGCCGACGTCTTCGTCGCCGCGGGTGGCGGACTGTTCGACTGGCTGCCGCTGCTGTTCGCGGTCGGCATCGCCGTCGGTTTCGCGCGCAAGGGCGACGGTTCCACCGGTGTGGCCGCGGCCGTCGGCTTCGTGGTGTTCAACAAGGTCGTGCAGGTCTTCGCGCCGATCGAGGACCTCGAGGGCTACGAGGAGGCCTGGCTCCTCCAGCCGATCAAGTGGCCCTACAGCGTGCTCTCCGGCATCGTCGTGGGCCTGGTGACGGCGGTGCTGTGGCAGCGGTTCCACCGGGTGAAACTGCCGCAGTACCTGGCGTTCTTCGGCGGTCGCCGGTTCGTGCCGATCGTCAACTCGTTCGCGCTGCTGCTGCTCGGCGTGGTGTTCGGCCTGGCGTTCCCGGTCATCGACGCCGGGATCCAGGCCGCCGGTGAGGCCGCCACCAGCGACGCCGTCGTCGGCGGTGGCCTCTACGGCATGCTGAACCGGCTGCTGATCCCGGTCGGCCTGCACCAGCTGCTCAACGTGCCGCTGTGGTTCGTCTTCGACGGCGGCGACATCAACAACTTCTTCGCGGGCGATCCGAATGCGGGCGCGTTCATGACGGGCTTCTTCCCGATCTTCATGTTCGCGCTGCCCGCGGCGGCGCTGGCGATCTGGCAGTCGGCCAAGCCGAGCCAGAAGAAGCTCGTCGGCGGCGTGATGCTCTCCTCGGCCCTGACCGCCTTCCTCACCGGCATCACCGAGCCGATCGAGTTCGCGTTCATGTTCGTGGCGTGGCCGCTGTACCTGATCCACGCGGTGCTGACCGGCACGTCGATGATGCTCGTCAACGCCCTCGACATCCATCTGGGCTTCTCGTTCTCCGCGGGCGGGATCGACTTCCTGCTCAACATGACCGCCCCCGCGGCGAACAAGGCGTGGCTGCTGATTCCGATCGGCCTGGTCTACGCGGCGATCTACTACGTCGTGTTCCGCTGGGTGATCACCAAGTGGAATCTGCGCACCCCGGGACGCGAGGACGACGCCGATGGCGCCGAGGACGAGAAGGACCCGGCCGCTGCCGACGCCGGAACCGCCGCCGACAGCGCGGCGCAAGCCGGTCCGGAGTCCGCGGGCGGTGCGGGCGGCTCCAGGGGCGGCACCGGCACCTGACGTCCGCCTCGCACGCACCTTCGCGGGGAACCCGGTGCCGCCGCGCTCCGGCACCGGGTTCCCCCGGTCGGGACGCCCCGTCCGGGCCCTGGACCCTCCCCCGTCCGGCCTGTCTCGGCTGCCTAGGGTGGTGCGCATGGACAGCCTGCGGTTGATCGAACAGTGGCCGGTTCCCCATGCGGCGGCGGCGGTCGTCGGTACCGACGGAACGGTGCGCGGCTCTCATGGCGACACGGCGCGCGTGTTCCCGCTCGCGTCGGTGACGAAGTTGCTCACCGCCTATGCCGCGCTGGTGGCCGTCGAGGAGGGGGCCGTCGAGCTCGACACGCCCGCCGGCCCGGAGGGTGCGACGATCCGGCACCTGCTGGCCCACACGGCGGGTCTGGCGTTCGACCAGCACAAGGTGCAGGCACCGCCGGGGCAGCGCAGGCTCTACTCCAGCTCCGGCTACGAGCAGCTCGCCGACGCTCTGGCCGAGCATTCCGGAATCGCGTTCGGCGAGTACCTGACCGAGGGCGTGCTCACACCGCTCGGCATGACCTCGACGACGCTCACCGGCTCCCCCGGCGCCGGCGCGGAGTCCACAGTGGATGACCTGGTCCGGTTCGCCGCGGAGCTGTTCGCGCCGAAACTCATCGCCCGGTCCACCCTGGACGAGGCAACCCAGGTGCAGTTCCCCGGTCTCAACGGGGTTCTGCCCGGCCTGGGACACCAGAAGCCGAACGACTGGGGCCTGGGCTTCGAGATCCGGGACGGCAAGAGCCCGCACTGGACCGGCACGACCAGTTCGCCGCGCACGTTCGGCCACTTCGGACAGTCCGGCACGTTCCTGTGGGTCGACCCGGACGCCGGCGTGGCCTGCATCGCGCTGACCGACCGGGACTTCGGGCCGTGGGCCGTCGAGGCCTGGCCCGTCTTCACCGACGCGGTGCTCGCCGACCTCTGAACCGGCCGGGCGGGCGAGCGCGGCGGCCGCACTACAGCGACATCACCCGGATCGGCTCACCGGCCTGGTACGCGGCGATGTCGGCGACCGCGTCGCGGTAGAACACCTCGTACAGATCGCGCACGACGTAGCCGATGTGCGGGGTCAGCACGGCGTTCGGCACGGTTCGCAGTGGGTGGTCGGCGGGCAGCGGCTCGGTGTCGTACACGTCGAGTGCGGCACCGCCGATGCGGCGGTCCCGCAGCGCGTCGAACAGCGCGGCCTCGTCGATGATCGGCCCGCGCGAGGTGTTGACCAGCCACGCGGCCGACTTCATCCTGGCCAGTTCGGGCGCGCCGATGAGCCCGCGGGTGCGGGAGCTGAGAACCTGGTGGATCGTCACGACGTCGGATTCGGCCAGCAGTTGCTCCTTCGGGACGGCGAGGACGTCGTGCTCGTCGGCCTTCTCCTGCGTGAGGTTGGCGCTCCAGGCAATGGTGCGCATCCCGAACGCCTGGCCGATCCGCGCGACCCGCGCCCCGAGCCTGCCGAGGCCGATCACGCCCAAGGTGGCGCCCTGCAGGCTGCGGCCCACCGACGTCTGCCAGCCGCCCTCGCGCACCGACCGCGTCTCGTCCGGGATCCCGCGCATCGCCGCGAGGATCAGTGCCCACGTGTGCTCGGCCGTCGGATGCGGCAGATATCCGGTGTGCGACACGACGATGCCGAGTTCGGCGGTGGCCTTGAGATCGATCGCCGGATTCCGCGCACCTCCCAGACTGACGATCAGCCGCAGCTCCGGCAGTCGTCGCAGCACGTCACCCGGCAGCCGGGTGCGCTCGCGCATGGCGACCACGGCCTCGCATCCGGCCAGCCGCTCCACCAGGGCATCCGGGTCGGCGATGTGTTCGGTGAGCACGTCCACCTCGGCGCCGAGGGAGTCCCAGTCGGCCAGCTCGAGTGCGATGTTCTGATAGTCGTCGAGGATCGCGATCTTCATGGCCACACGCTAACCCCTGTGGCGCTCGGGGCCGAGTCACGCGCGCCCGTTCCGGCGAGCACCCGTCGGTCCCGCGGAACGGGCCTTGTCGACGATCAGGGCACGAACAGGTCGACGCGCACCAGGTGGTGATCGGACGCGTCCCCCAGCCGTGCCAGGTCGGTGCCCGGTTCGGGCCAGAACACGCCGTCGTCGTAGGGCAGCAGGCCGCGGGACGGCAGCACGTAGTCGACGCGCAGGTTTCCGGGACTCTCATCGTCGAAGTCGGCGGTGTCGAGCCGCGCGGGGCCGACGTGCTCGTCGTTGGCGCCGCCCTGCTGTTCGGCAGCGACGACGGCGCCCTCGCTGGCGGGCCGGGTGTCGCGCACGAGGGGCGCGTCGAGCAGTTGCGTGGCGGCGGCGTCGACGCTGTCCCCGTCGTGCGGGTCGGCGTTGTAGTCGCCCGCGATGACGAACCGCTCCCCCGGCCTCAGGCCGCCGCGGCCGCCGGCGTCGTCGTAGATGTAGCCGCCCTTGCCCGGTGTCACGTAGTCCGCCCAGAAGCGGATCTCGTCGTGATTGCGGGTGCCGTTACGGTCCTCCTCGCCGTCGAAGCTCGGCGGCGTCGGGTGGGCGGCAAGCAGGTGCACCGTGCGGCCGTCGACGTCGATCGGCAGGTCCCAGTGCGACTTCGACGACAGTCGCAACACGTCCAGAACCTCGTCGGAGTACCAGTCATCCGGCTCGGGCGTGGCCGGGTCGTCGGGCAGCGTGGCGCCGGGCATGTCCTGCCAGCGGAAGTTTTGGAACGTGCGCACGGCCCCGGTATCGATCGGGTGTTTCGACAGCACGAGCATGCCGTACTGGCCCTCGAAGTCCCCGAAGCCGTGCGCGTCGCCGGGCCCGCCGGTCTCGCCGTCCCGGTCGAGGTCGAAACCGGTGGGCACGCCGGTGTTGACGGGGGCGGTGTAGGCGTGCGGGTAGTCGATCGGCGCGGCGCCGTGCTGGCCCACTTCGAGGTAGTTGTCGCGGAACGCGTCGGCCGCCGCGCCGCCTGCGACGTAGTCGAACTCGTTCAGCAGCAGCACGTCGGGGCGGTCGCGCTGGATGACCTCGGCGACCTTGCGGGCCTGCTCGTCGTCGCCGGTGGACAGGTCGCGCAGCAGCTCGCCCTCGGCAGCGCGGTTCAGGGACGCGTTGAACGTCGCGAACCGCACGTCGGCCGGACCGCCTCGGCCGGAACCCGGATCCGCCACTGCCGGTACGGACGACACGGCCAGCCCCGCCGACGCGGCCACACCGACGAACCCTGACAGCCAACGCGATCGACGCACAGTTACCTCCCAGAAGTCGCGCCCCACCTTACGAGTGATGGGTGAACGTCGGGCGTCCTTCGGGAAACGAGCGTCCGCCCGATCGCGCCGGGCTGCCCCGACCGGCCGCCGGCAGGCAGCCGCGGGGACCGTCGTCTCAGTCGAGCGGCAGGGGGACTTCGCCGCCGGTGGCCTCACGCAACGCGTCGCGCATGGCCACACGCGGTGCCGGGTGGCCGGTGAACTGCTCGACCTGCCCGAACGCCTGGTGCAGCAGCATGTCCAGACCGGTGGCGATGCGCCCGCCCCGCGCCGTCACGGCCCCGGCCAGCGGCGTCGGCCACGGGTGGTAGATCACGTCGAGCACGCACGGTACGTCGGACAGCGCGTCGAGGTCGGCGGTCAGCGCTTCGGACGGCACGGTGCTCACCAGCAGGTCCGCTCCGGCGGCGAGCGCGGCCAGGTCGGTGTCCGACCACCGCAGCACCTCCACGTCGAGACCCACCCGTCGCGCGGCCTCGGTGGTCTCGACCGCCCGCGCCGGTTCGCGCACGACCAGCGCCACGGCCGACACCCCCAGCTCGGCGGCGGCCACCACCACCGCGGCGGCCGTGCCACCGGCGCCGATCACGACGGCGCGGCCGCCGCCGGTGAACCCGCCGGCGCACCGCAGGGCGCCGATGACGCCGTCGACGTCGGTGCAGTCGGCCCGCCAGCCGCCCGCGACCGGCACGAGCGTGTTGGCGGCGCCGACGGCGCGTGCCCGCGGGGTGACCTCGGTGGCGTGGACCAGCGCGGCGCGTTTACCCGGCATGGTCACCGACAGGCCCGCCCACTCCGGGCCGAGACCGTCGACGAACGCGGGCAGCCCCGCCTCGTCCATGTCGATCCGCTCGTACGTCCAGTCGGGCAGGTGCAGTGCGCGATAGGCCGCGCCGTGCAGGACGGGTGAGAGCGAATGGTCGACGGGCCTGCCGAGCACGGCGGCCCGGCGTGCGGCGGGCATCGGGTCAGTACACCCCCTTGCGCTGCGCTTCCCCGACGGCCCGCTTGTGCTCGGGATAGGACTGGCTGAAGCACGAGAGACCGTTCTCCTCGCACAGCACGAAGTACTTCCAGGGACCTTCCTGCGGGGACTCGGCAGCGGAGATGGCTTCCGTACTCGGCGCGCCGAGCGGGGTGGCGGGCAGGCCCCGCCGGGTGTACGTGTTGTGCGGTCCGTCCTTGTCCCGTGCTTCGCGTTTCGTGCGAATGGTCGGGCTCTCCAGCGCGAAGTTGATCGACGAGTCCATCTCGAGGGGCATGCCCTCGCGCAACCGGTTCTCGATCACCCTGGCGATCTTGCCGAAATCCTGTTGCACGCCTTCGACCTGCACGATCGACGCGATGATCAGAACCTCGTACGGCGTGTGCCCGGACCCCTCCGCGGCGTCCGGCAGACCTGCGGCCTCCAGTCGCGTGGCCGACGTCGTCAGGACCTCGGTGAGGAGTTTGCGCGCGTCCCAGCCGGGCCGGATGTCGTAGATGCCGGGCGTGATCAGACCTTCGAGGCGGTGCTCGGGAGCCCGCTGTTGGGCGGGCTCCGCCGCCCACTCGGGCACCCCGAGCTCGGTCAGGTCCGTCGACTGCATCTCGCTGCGCATGTCCTCGACGCTCACGCAGGTGCTCTCGCCGTTCAGGTCCGCGCACGACGCCTCGGACAGTTGACTCAGCACACCCGGCTGCGGGCTGTCGCCACCCCGGTCCGCGAGGCGAGTGCCCGCGCGGATCTCGGCCTGCCCGACCTGGGCTTCAGGGCCGACGAGCGTTTCGACCGCGCTGGCACCGGACGCCTTGGTCTTGACCACGTAGTAGCCGGGCTGGACGGCCAGCACGCGCTGGTCGTCCTCCGCGGCGTCCAGGAACGCGTCGGCACTGGCCACCACGTCGATCTTGTCCAGTTTGGACGCGATGGTCCGCGTCGAGTCGCCCTGTTCGACGTGCAGCAGCACGTCCGTGTCGCCGGAGCCCTCGTAGTCCTCGTAGCCGAATCCCAGCAGCTCCCTGGCCCCGAAGTACGCACCGCCCGCGAGGAGTGCGAGCACGACGAGTGCGGCCAGCCACCGGAACGCGCGCCGACCGCGCCGCCGCTCGGTGGGAGGTGGATCGTCGCCGTCGTCGCCGAGGATGTACGCCGGTTCCGCGCGGTCCCCGTCGCGATCGTCCTCTTCGCCGTCATCGTAGTAATAGTCGTCGTAGTCGTCGTAGTCGCTGTCGTCGAAGTAGTCGTCGTCACTGCGGGTCGGGTCCCGGTCGTCGTGACCGGCCCCGCCGCGGGCGCCCTCGTCGTATCCGCCGACGTCGTCGTAATAGCCGTCGTGAGCGTCATCGCCGTGATGGGGAACGCCGTGGTGGGGAACGTGGGCCGCCTCGTCGGCGAAGCCGAGGTCGAAGATCTGTGTCGGGCGTTCGTCCGCGTGCACGCCGTCGTTCGGGCCAGGGCGCCCGTGACGCCGGCCAGGGGCGGACTCGCCGCCCGGGGCCTGCCGTGGTCGCGGCGCGCGAGGGGCCTCGGGCGATTCGCCGTCGGGCGCACGCCGTTCGGGCCGCGCCGGTGGCTGATCCTCCGCACCGGCAGGTGTTTCCGGCGGAACCGGCGGCATCGCCGGGCGGGACCGGCCGGCGCGCCCACCCGGCGGCCGGGCCTCACCCCGGGGCGCACGCGGCGGTTCGGGCCTGCGCTCGGGTTCCGGCCGTGGCGGCTCCTGCGCCGCACCACGGGGCGCACCCTCGGGCGGTGGCTGCCTACGCGGCTGCTTCGGCGGCGGTCCCGGCGGCGGCCCCGGTTCACCCATCGACTCTCGGCGAGGCGGCTGCCCGGCCGGACGGCGGGCCGCGGGCGGACGCGGTGGGTTCTCGGGGCGCTGCGGGTTCTCGGGACGCTGCGGGTTCTCGGGGCGCGGTGGGTTCTCGGGACGCGGTGGTTCACCGTCGCTCCGGGCTACCGGGCCGCGCCGCCGCGGCGGACGGCGATCACGTGGATCACGCGGCGGGGGTCCGTCGTGCGGGCTCGTCATGCCGGTCCGGCCCCCCTCGCGATCGCCGCGCTGCGCGCGTCGAGCCACGCCTGCAGGATCTCCACGGCAGCGGCCTGGTCGACCACCGCACGCTGTTTCTTGCCCTTCACACCGCGCTGCGACAACATCCGGCTTGCCGTCACGGTCGTCAACCGCTCATCGGCCAGTCGCACCGGAACCGTGATCCGTTCGCCGAGCCGCCCCGCGTACTCCGCCGCGATCTCGGCGGCGGAACCGTGCCGGTCGGCCAACGTCCTGGGGAGTCCCACGATCACCTCGACCACATCGTGTTCGGCGGCGAGCCCGGCGAGCTCGCCGATGTCGGTATTCCCCTCCGAGTCCCGGGCCAGCGTAACGAGCGGGGTCGCCAACATCGGCGCGGGATCACTCAGTGCCACGCCGACCCGGACGGAACCGACATCCACGGCAAGCCGACGTCCCGGCCCGGGATCGTCGACCCCGGGCCGGTCCGGTTCCACCGCACTCACCCGTTCGCGAGGGCGTTCCGCAACGCCGCGATCGCCTGGTCGATGCCGGCCGGGTTGCTGCCGCCACCCTGGGCCATGTCCGGCTTACCACCGCCACGACCGCCGACGGCCTCGGCGAACGACGGGACGAGCTTGCCGGCGGCGAGACCCTTGTCGCGGGCAGCAGCGGTCGTGGCCACGACGAAGCTGACCTTGCCGTCCTCGGACGGTGCGAACAGGGCGACGACGCCAGGACGGGAGCCGAGCCGGTTGCGCACCTCGCCCGCGAGCGCACGCACACCCGCCGCGTCGATGCCACCCTCGACCTTCCGCGCGACGAGCGCCACGCCCGCGACGTCCTCCGCGCCGTCGGCCAGCGAGCCCGCGGAACCGAGCACCTGCTGCGTCTTGAGCTGCTCGATCTCCTTCTCCGCACTGCGCAGCCGCGACAGGACGTCCTCGATGCGTTCGGGCACCTGCTCGGCGGGCACCTTCAGCGTGCCGGCCAGCTGGGACACGAGCAGCTGCTCCTTCCGGACCTGCCGGAGCGCGTCGGTGCCGACGAGGGCTTCCACCCGGTGCACGCCCGAGCCGATCGACGCGTCGGACACGAGCTTGACCAGGCCGAGCTCACCGATCCGGTCGACGTGGGTCCCACCGCACAGTTCCCGCGAATAGTCGCCCATGTCGACCACGCGGACGTCGTTGCCGTACTTCTCGCCGAACAGCGCGATCGCGCCGAGCTCGAGGGCCTTGTCCTTCGTCGTCGTGTAGGCCGACACCTCGACGTTGGTCTGCAGGTAGTCGTTGACCTCTTCCTCGACCTCGGTCAGCACGTCCGACGACACCGCACCCGGCGTGGTGAAGTCGAACCGCATCCGGCCGGGCGAGTTCAGCGAACCGGCCTGCGCTGCGCGGTTCCCGTACGCGCCCCGCACCGCGGCGTGCACGAGATGCGTCGCCGAGTGGGAGCGCGCGACCGACTGCCGCCGCGTCTCGTCGACCGACGCCGTCAGCTCCGTGTCCAGCGCCAGCTCCCCGCCCGTGACCTCGCCGCGGTGGACGAACAGGCCGGGCACGAGCTTCTGCACGTCGGTGATCGTGACCTCGACGCCGTGGCCCACGAGCACGCCGGTGTCGGCGATCTGCCCACCGCTCTCGCCGTAGAAGGGAGTGCGGTCGAGGATGATCTCCGCCTTGCTGCCCTCGCCGACGACCGACACCGGCTGCCCGTCCGACAGCAGTCCGAGGACCTTGGCCGTGGCCTGCAGGTCCGTGTACCCTAGGAACTGCGTCTCGCCGTGCTGTTCGAGCAGCCTCCGGTAGACCGACAGGTCGCCGTGGCCGGTCTTGCGCGAGGCCGCGTCGGCCTTCGCCCGCTGCCGCTGCTCCTCCATGAGCGTGCGGAAGCCGTTCTCGTCGACCGACAGGCCCTGTTCGGCCGCCATCTCGAGGGTCAGGTCGATCGGGAAGCCGTAGGTGTCGTGCAGCTGGAACGCCTTGTCGCCGGCCAGGATCGACCCGCCGGAGCGCTTCGTCTCCTCGGCCGCCAGGTCGAAGATACGCGAGCCACTGGTCAGCGTCGCCAGGAACGATTCCTCCTCCTGGCGCATGACGTCGCTGATGCGGTCGAAGTCGCGGGCGATCTCCGGGTACGACGGCGCCATCGCATCGCGCACCACCTGTGCGAACTCGGGCAGCACCGGCTCGTGGACCCCGAGCAGCCGGACGGCGCGGACGATCCGCCGCAGCAGCCGGCGCAGCACGTAGCCGCGGGCCTCGTTGCCGGGGGTGACACCGTCACCGATGAGCATCGCGCCGGAACGGGCGTGATCGGCGATGACGCGGAATCGCACGTCGTCGGCGTGGTCGGCGCCGTACCGCCTGCCGGAGAACTCCTCGGCCCGCGCGATCACCGGGCGCACCAGGTCGGTCTCGTAGACGTTGTCCACGCCCTGCAGCAGGAACGCGACCCGCTCGATGCCCATGCCGGTGTCGATGTTCTTCTGCGGCAGCTCACCGACCGGCGGATACCCGAGCTTCGGGCTCTGGTCGCCGCGGACGTCCTGCATGAACACGAGGTTCCAGATCTCGAGGTACCGGTCCTCGTCGACCACCGGACCGCCGTCGCGGCCGTACTCGGGGCCGCGGTCGTAGTAGATCTCCGAGCACGGGCCACCGGGGCCGGGTACGCCCATGTCCCAGTAGTTGTCCTTGCCGTCGCGCACCTGGATCCGCTCGGACGGGATACCGGTGATTTCCCGCCACAGGCCCGCGGCCTCGGCGTCGTGCTCGTAGACGGTCACCCAGAGCCGGGCCGGGTCGAACCCGAGCCCGCCGTCGTCCTGGGAGGAGGTCAGCAGTTCCCAGGCCCGCTCGATGGCGCCTTCCTTGAAGTAGTCGCCGAACGAGAAGTTACCCGCCATCTGGAAGAACGTGTTGTGGCGCGTGGTCTTGCCGACCTCGTCGATGTCGCCGGTGCGCACGCACTTCTGCACGCTCGTCGCACGGGGGTACGGCGGCGGCACCTCGCCGAGGAAGTACGGCTTGAACTGGACCATGCCGGCGTTGACGAACAGCAGCGTCGGGTCGTCCAGGATCAGGGACGCACTGGGTACGCGCGTGTGGCCGTGGTTCTCGAAATGGTCGAGGAACCGTTTGCTGATTTCGTGTGTTTCCACTGGAGCTTCCTCGCAGAATGTGGCGGCGGTTCCGGGGCCGGGCGGGTGCACCGGGGTGCTCGCCGGTCCCGGGGTTCCGGCCGTGGCACCGCCGCGAGCGGTACGACGTCCGGAGCCGCGCCGCCGGTGGAGCGGCGGTCTGGTTCGGCAGACCGCCTACGGCGTCGGACCGGGGCGGCGGAAGGCGTGCGCGCAGGCGGGCGGGATGCCCGGTGGCCTCAGCCTTCCGCCCGCGGAGCTCGCGCCCTGCGTTGGGGCCTGCCCTGCTGGCCGGCCTCGCCGGCTGGGCGAGCAGGACGCGGCGGCCGCCGGGCGGCCTGTCCGGACGCGCTCGTCTGCGGGGACGCCGACTCGGGATACGAAACCCGCGCCTGCTGCTCCGGCCTGCCGGACTCCGGCGGCCGGACCCGCGTCACCGGGCGGTCCACGATCCGATTCAGCTCCTGCTCCCGCTCACTCATACCGGCGCGGACGTCGGCCCCGAACGCGCCGATGGCGCCGGCGAGTTCCCGCACGGCGTCACCCACATTCGAGGCTACCCCCACCGGAGTGGCTTGACGAGCGGTTTCGCTGGCCTTGCGGGACAGCGTGACGCCCGCGGCCACGCCGACTCCGAGCCAGAACAGGCGTTTCATCGCTTGCTCTTCCTCCCACGCCGGAGCGTGTGCTTGCCGTCCTCGGCCTTCGCCGCGCGGCGCGCCTTGATCGCCTTGCTCATGCCGTACGACAACGCCGCGGTCTTCACCAGCGGGCCGCCGAGCGTCGCGGTGAACACCGACGACAGCGCGGATGCGTTACCCGACACGGTCTGCACATTGGATGTGATGCCGTCGACCCGTTCCAGCTGGGTGTTGACGTGCGTGATCGTGTCGCTGGCCCCGTGCAACAGCGGGTCGGTGTTCTCGTGCGCCTTGCGGATCGCGATCGTGGCCTCGTCGAGCGTACGGCCGAGCTTGACCAGCGCGATCACCAAGAACAGCACCAGCAGCACGAAGGCGCCCGCGGCGACCAGTGCGGCGATCTGCCCTGCCGACACGTGCCCTCCCTATTCATGGATCGGTGAGACGGTCCCTTGAGTCGATGGGACTGTGAGGCTACCGTGCGCCACCCCGTCCGGACCGGCAGCCCTGCCTGTCGGTGACCCAGCGTGTCGCAGCCGTGTGCTGTGCGGTCTCACGCGGGAAGCGGGCGCGGCCGTCACCGGCCTTCGCCGGGGTTCCCGCGTTCGCCGCGGACGGTGCGTCGCAGCCGGGGCACGCGCTCGGCCAGCGTGCGCTCGGCACCACGCTGGGTGGGTGCGTAGTAGTCGCGGCCGACCAGCTCGTCCGGCGGGTACTGCTGAGCGAGCACGCCCTCGGGCACGTCGTGCGGATAGCGGTAGCCCTGCGCATGACCGAGCGCGGCGGCGCCGGTGTAGTGCCCGTCCCGCAGGTGCGGCGGCACCGTGCCCGCACCGCCGGCCCGCACGTCGGAGAGTGCGCCGTCGATGGCGGCGATGACGGCGTTCGATTTCGGCGCCGTCGCCAGGTGCACGGTCGCCTGTGCCAACGCCAGCCTGCCCTCGGGCATACCGATGAACTGCACCGCGTGGGAGGCGGCGATCGCGGACTGCAGCGCCGTCGGATCGGCCATGCCGATGTCCTCGCTGGCGTGCACGACGAGACGGCGGGCGATGAACCGCGGGTCCTCCCCCGCCTCGATCATGCGCGCCAGGTAATGCACGGCGGCATCCACGTCCGAGCCGCGGATCGACTTGATGAACGCGCTGATCACGTCGTAGTGCTGGTCGCCGTCGCGGTCGTAGCGCACCGCGGCCTTGTCGACGGTGGCCTCGACGGTCGCGAGTTCGATGGCGGCCGGTTCGTCGGCGGACGCGGACACGCTCACCGCGTCGGCCGCGGCTTCGAGGGCCGTCAGGGCGCGCCTTGCGTCGCCGGAGGCCAACCGCACGAGGTGACCGTGAGCGTCGTCGGTGAGTTCGAACCGGCCTGCCAGACCGCGGTCGTCGGTGAGCGCGCGGCCGAGCAGCTCGGCGACGTCGTCGTCGGTGAGCGGCCGCAGCTGGAGCACCAGCGATCGCGACAGCAACGGCGAGACGACCGAGAAGGACGGGTTCTCGGTCGTGGCGGCCACGAGCAGCACCGTGCGGTCCTCGACCGCGCCCAGAAGCGCGTCCTGCTGCGTCTTGGAGAACCGGTGGACCTCGTCGATGAACAGCACCGTGTCCTCGGCGTTGTACTTGCGGCGCCTGCGGGCCTCCTCGATGACGCCGCGGACCTCCTTCACGCCCGCCGACAGGGCCGACAGGGCCACGAACCGCCTGCCCGTCGCCGTGGACACGAGGTTGGCGAGCGTCGTCTTGCCGGTACCCGGCGGGCCGTAGAGCAGCACCGACGCCGGGGCCGCTCCTTCCACGAGCCTGCGCAGTGGAGCACCCTCGCCCAGCAGGTGCTGCTGGCCGACGACCTCGTCCAGCGAGGCGGGCCGCATCCGGACGGCAAGCGGCGCACCGGGTGGTGGCTGCGGCGGCGCCTGGGGCTGGTCCGACACCGGCGGGGGCGCCACGTCCTCGTTCACCGTGAACAGTTCGTCTTGCTGCACCCCTCGACCGTAATCGGCAGCGCCCGCAGCAATGACACGACCGGCACCCGGCCCGTGCCCGCGGCCCGCAGCCCGGTCCGGACGAGGTCGCGAGCCACGATCCCCGCCGCGTACGGCACCAGGTCCCGGCCGCGGCGCCAGAGCCACGGCACGCCCTTGGCCAACAGCCACGCAACGTGGTCGGCCGTCCCTGCGGTGGCGCCCCCTGAGCAGACGAGCGACACCGGTTCGGCAACGGCGACGTCGGCGCGGGACAAGGCCTCGGTGATGCCGCTGGCCAGCAGTCGGTGGCCGCGTTCGGACGGATGGAGCCGATCGACGCTCCAGGACCGCAGGTCGTAGGCCCCGGGCAGCAGGTCGAGGTCCACACACAGCGCTTCCCTGCGCATCACCACGGTGTCGACGGCGCTGTTGAGGGCCGCCACGCGCACCGCGTGCGCCCGGCGCAGCGGGCCCGGCAACCGGAAGACGCGCCCGTGGTCGTGGAAGCGGACCGTGACGACCGTCGTACCGGCGGTCTGCAGGGCCGTGACGGTGGCGTCGAGGTCCTCGGCCAGTGCTGCGGTGTCGAAATCCGAGCGCAGCGTGTCGTTCATGCCGGCGATCACCACGGCGACGTCCGGGGCCTGCTCGAGCACGCGCGGCAGCTGGTCGGTACGTACACATCCGACGCGTGCACCCGTGACCGACACGTTGACGTAGTGCTCGGGCGGCACCCCGAGCGCCGCGGCGAGCAACGGCCCGACGCCACGCCAGGCACCGCCCGGCAGCGGATCGCCGAGACCGACGGCGGTGGAGTCGCCCAGCACGGCCAGCCGCTCCACCCGCCGCGGTGCGCCGCGAAGCGGCTCGGCGCCGGGCGGCACCACCGAGGGAGCGGCGGGCGGGTCGGCAGGGCGGACGGTGGGTCGGCCAGTGGGTCGGTGGGAGCACTCGGGCGGGTCGGCGGGGTGCGGGAGGGGATCCGGCTGTACGCGGCTGTCGAGCGTCACACCGGCACGGTCGCGCGCCCGTGCGCACCCGCGGTGAGACGCGGGTAACGGCGTGGATACGGGTGGGCGAACCCTGACGGCACCCCCTGCGCCCGGGCGGGTGCGCGGGGGTGCGGGTCAGCGGAACGCCGGGTACAGCGGCAGTTCGAGGTCCGGTCCGAAACGCCCGTCGAGCGCACGTGCCACGGAAGCGGCGTGGGCGGCGACGGCGGTGCCGTCGGCCGCGTCACCGGCACGACCGGCGCGGTCGGCCAGGTCGCGCCACCACGTGACCAGCGCGGCCGCCCGTGCCGAGGCGGTTCCCCGCTCCTGGGCACGTACCCGGTCGCCGTTGTCACGGCCGTCGCCGGACGCACCCTCCGCGCCGGTGAGCGCGGGCAGCCACCGGCAGGTCGCCTCCCAGACGAGCAGCTGCGCGGCATCGGCGAGATACCGGTCGAGCGTCTCCTCCTCTGCCAGCGACGGCCACAGGTCGGCCACCTCGGCGCGCCACGAGGTGATCATCGCCTCGCTGACACCGCGCGGCAGGGCCAGCGGCTCGGGGCCGGACACGAACGGCACCAGCATGTGCGCGGCGTCGACCAGGGCACTGCGCACCCGTCCCCGCTCGAAGTCGAGGAACCGCACCCCGTCACTGGTCACGAGGTTGTTGTCCGGCCACAGGTCCACCGGGCTGAACGCGCGGAAGGCGGCCGATCGAGCCTGTTCCGCGGCGCGCTCCGCCGCACTGGCGACCTCGGCGGGCGTGTCGATGCCGAGCTCCTCCGCCAGCAACGAGGGTGCGTCGGTCGCCGCCCACGCCGGGTCGCACGCCGGCGGCGCGGACTGCTCGGACTGGCCGCCACTGTGCCCGGCCTTGCCGAGCCTGCGCAGCAGGGCGTTGAAGTCCGCCTCACGGTTGGCCGTGCTGAAGTGCATCCGGCCAAGCGACCGCGCCCACGACAGCAGCGCGGTCTCGGCCGCACGGGCGTCCGAGCCGCTCAGCTTGTCCTGCAGCGTCGGCGCCCTCCCCAGGTCATCGATCACGAGCAGTCGGTGGTCGGCACTGTGCGCGAGGATCTCCGGACAGGTGCGGTCGTCGGCCGACAGCGCCGTGAACAGCTGATAGCTGGCTGCCTCCCGGGCGAACGCGTCGTCCTCGCCGTCGGCGGGCTCATCGGGATAGTGCTTGATGACGAGCGTGCGGGGCAGCGAGAACGGCGACGACGCCACCCGGGCGCGCACCACCGTGGCCGGACCGCTTCCGGCGAGATCCTCGGCCTCCACCAGCGAGATCGTGCTGCCGAACCGCTGCGCGAGAACCGCCTCCGCAGCCGCCACAGCGGCCACAGCGGTATCACTGGAGGAAGATTCCGCTCCCGCGCCGACGGTCGAATCGTCGGCGGGAGGGGTGTCCACAGTCATTGGCTCCGACCCTACTAGTGCGACGGGAACAGTGACCACAATCCGGTGACCGCAATCGGTGCCACACGGCGACATTCGACCGTGTGGCCGACACGACGTCACGCCGGCGAACGGTCGTGGGTCCGGCCGCGTCCCCCGGCTGCCGGAACGCGGGTCCCGCAGCCGTCCGCGACCCCGGGACTCCGCTACTGGGCGGAACCCTGCTCGTCGCCCTGCGCGGGCTTGGCGGGCTTCGCGGGCTTGGCGTCCACACCCGCCTCCTTCCGCTGCTGGGCCGTGATCGGCGCGGGCGCGCTCGTCAGCGGGTCGAACCCGCCACCGGTCTTGGGGAACGCGATGACGTCACGCAGCGAGTCGGCTCCGGCCAGCAGCATCACGATGCGGTCCCAGCCGAACGCGATACCGCCGTGCGGCGGGGGGCCGTACTGGAACGCGTCGAGCAGGAAGCCGAACTTCTCCTGCGCGTCCTCCTGCGAGATGCCCATAACCTCGAACACGCGCCGCTGCACGTCCGCCCGGTGAATACGGATGGAGCCGCCACCGATCTCATTGCCGTTGCAGACCAGGTCGTAGGCGTAGGCGAGCGCTTGGCCCGGGTCGCTGTCGAACGTGTCGAGCCACTCGGGCTTCGGCGAGGTGAACGCGTGGTGCAGGGCCGTCCACTGCCCCGTGCCGACGGTGACGTCCTCGGTCTCGTCGGCGGCCTCGAACATCGGGGCGTCGACGATCCACACGAACGACCAGGCGTTCTCGTCGATCAGGCCGAGCCGGTCGGCGATCTCCCCGCGCGCAGCACCGAGCAGGGCGCGGGCGCTGTTCGGCGGGCCCGCTGCGAAGAAGATGCAGTCACCGGGGTTCGCGCCGACGGCGTCGGCCAGATCTGCCTTCTCCTCGTCGGAGATGTTCTTGGCCACCGGGCCCGACAGCGTGCCGTCCTCACCGACCAGCACGTACGCCAGCCCCTTGTGGCCGCGCTGCTTGGCCCACTCCTGCCAGGCGTCGAGCGTGCGCCGCGGCTGGTCGGCCCCGCCGGGCATGACGACGGCACCCACGTAGGGCGCCTGGAACACCCGGAACGGGGTGTTCGCGAAGAACTCGGTCAGTTCCGTCAGTTCCAGCCCGAATCGCAGGTCGGGCTTGTCCGAGCCGTACTTGGCCATCGCCTCGGCGTAGCTCATCCGGCGGAACGTCTCGGGCAGCTCGACGTCGATCAGCGTCCACAGCTGCCGGACGATCTTCTCGCCGAGCGCGATCACGTCGTCCTGCTCGACGAAGCTCATCTCGATGTCGAGCTGGGTGAACTCGGGCTGCCGGTCGGCTCGGAAGTCCTCGTCGCGGTAGCACCGCGCGATCTGGTAGTAGCGCTCGAGCCCGCCGACCATCAGCAGCTGCTTGAACAGCTGGGGCGACTGCGGCAGGGCGTACCAGGAGCCGGGCCGCAGCCGGGCGGGCACGAGGAAGTCGCGCGCGCCCTCGGGCGTGGACCGCGTCATCGTGGGCGTCTCGACCTCGACGAAGTCCTCGTCGTGCAGCACGCCGCGCGCCACGCGGTTGACGTCACTGCGCAGGCGCATGTTGCGGGCCTGGCCGTCGCGGCGCAGGTCGAGGTACCGGTGCTTGAGCCGCACCTCCTCGCCGACGTCGAGCCGCTCGTCCACCGGGAACGGCAGCGGCGACGCTTCCGACAGCACCTCGAGTTCGTTGACGTAGACCTCGAGGTCGCCGGTCGGGATCTCCGGGTTCTCGTTGCCCTCCGGGCGCTTCGACACCTCACCGACGACCTTGATGCAGTACTCGGCCCGCAGGTTGTGGGCACGCGAGGCCATCTCGCCCTCGCGGAACACGACCTGGGTGACGCCGCTCGCGTCCCGCAGGTCGACGAAGATCACCCCGCCGTGATCGCGCCGCCTGGCCACCCAGCCGGTCAGGGTGACGGTCTGGCCAACGTGCTCGGCACGCAGCGTGCCGGCGTCGTGAGTGCGAAGCACTGCGCAGGGTCCTCTCGGAACGCGAAGGATACGGGTCGGATCGATCGGCGATGCCGCCGACGGCTCAGGTTAACGAACCGCCCGTACCCAATCGCCACCAGGTTTCCCGCCGACCTCGGGCTGCAGGCACCCGCGAGGCAACCCTGGCACCCGGTGACCGCACCCGAGCGCGAAGATGTCCCCCGTGCCCCGCGACTTCTCGGACGACGACACCGGTCCGGTACTGCCCGAACCGATCCCGCCCCACGGCGGGCCTCCCGGCAGGCCTGGCGGGAGATCGCCTGGCGGGAGATCACTGCCCCGGGACGAGGATGCGGGCGACGGCGAGGCGCCGCGGCTCCCCGCCCGCCGGCGCAGGCCCGGAACCACGGGCGGGGAGCCAGGCCGGTCCGGCACACCCGGTGACGACGACCGCGGCGCGCCCGCCTCGGACACCACGGCTCGCCGGGAGCCCCGTGAACCGGCGCCGCGCGCTGCCCGCGTACGGAGGCCTGCGCCGGATGCGCGCCGCTCCGGCGCCGAGTCCGCCCCCACGCGGCCGCGCGAGGCCGCCCGGCGTCGCGATCCCGCGCGGCAGTCCAGGACGGCCGGGGCCGGTGAGACCTCCCGGCCGGGCAGGACCGAGCGCGCAACGTCGCCCGACGCCGGACACGGACACGGACACGGACACGGACACGGACACGGACACGGACACGGAGATGACCCTGCGGCACCGGCGTCGCGCCCGGTGCGGATCCTGCTGGCGTCACTGCTCGCGCCCTTCGCGCTCGCCGCACTGGCCGCCGTGATGCTGCTGTACCCGTGGGGCGAACCGGACGTCACCGGGCACGCGGTCGGTGAGCCCGTCCAGGGCGAGGTCGTCTCGGCGGAACTCGGGCCGTGCCTGTCGCCGGGGCAGGTGCAGGTCGGCGACCCCGCGGACGGCGGCCGGTGCCAGGCGGTGCAGATCACGCTCACCGACGGACCGGCCGACGGCCTCACGATCACGCAGAATCTGCCCGCCGGCGACGGCAACCCGCGGTTCGCGGCGGGTGACGCCGTGGTGCTGGCCTACAGCGGCGCCGACCCCCAGGCCGGCTCCTCGTACCAGGTGCAGGACTTCCAGCGCGGACTGCCGCTCGCGCTGCTGGCCGGTCTGTTCGCTCTCGCGGTCGTGGTGCTGGGCCGGTGGCGGGGTGTCGCGGCGCTCGGCGCGCTCGCCGTGACGGCCGCGATCATCGGCCTGTTCGTGCTGCCGTCGATCCTGCACGGCGCCGACCCGCTGCTCGTCGCGATCGCGGGTGCCGGACTGATCATGTTCGTCGCGCTGTACACGACGCACGGTCTGTCGGCGCGCACGTCGGCCGCGGTGCTCGGGACGATGGTGAGCCTGACGCTGATCGGCTTGCTCGCTGCGGTGTTCGCGGGCGGCGCGCGGCTGACCGGCCTGGACGAGAACACCTCGACGCTGATCGGTTCCCTCGGGCACAGCATCGATGCCCGAGGGCTGCTGCTGGCAGGGATCGTCATCGGCGCGCTCGGCGTGCTCGACGACGTCACGGTCACCCAGGCCAGCGCGGTGTGGGAGCTGCACCGTGCGAACCCGCGTCAGTCGTGGCGGGAGCTGTACGGCGCCGCGCTGCGGATCGGGCGCGCCCACGTCGGATCCGCCGTCAACACGCTGGTGATGGCCTACGCCGGTGCGGCCCTGCCCACGTTGCTGCTGGCGTCGCTGTCGGACGTCGGGCTCGGGTCGATTCTCACGTCGCAGGAGCTGGCCGCCGAGATCGTGCGCACGCTCGCGGGCAGCATCGGCATCATCGCCGCCGTGCCCGTGACCACCCTGCTCGCGGCGTTGATCGTCGTGCGGGAGACGAACCACGCCCCGCCGGCCGCCGCGGGCCGCCCCGATCCCGGCGGAGACGATCCCGACGGAGACGATGCGGCCGGTGTGCTCCCGGGGGACGCACGCGGGGACGGACGCGGGGACGGACCCGACGAGCCGCACGCTGATCCCGGCGGGCGCGATGGTTCCGGCGGGCGCGATGGTTCCGGCGGGCGCGATGGTTCCGGCGGTCGCGATCGTCACAACAGTCACACGCGTCACTCCTGAATACAGCAGTCACGGAACCGCGGGGTGCCGCGTCCCCGGCACGCGCCGTGGGGTACGAACGGCGACGACCTCCCCACCGTCCGAGTTCCGAGCGGAGACGCCATGCCGGGTCCGCGGCCCCCACACGACGAGTCACCACACCGCAGTTCCCCGAATGCCGGATCGGCGCGGAACGGGACTCCCGAGGCCGAGCCGGGAGGACCGTCCGTATCCGTCGTCGTGCACCGGTCGCTGGCCGTGGTGCGGCAGCTCGTCGGCGCCGCCGGCGCCGCCGTCGTGCCCGGCGAGGTCCTCCGCCGCGTGACCGGCATCGCCAGGGCGGCCACCGCACTGGTGACGGGCGGCGCCGCCGTCCCGGAACTCGCCCGCGCGCTCCGCGAACTCCGGGAGACGGCCTCCCACCTCGAGCGGCTCGCCACGTTCGCGGCGGGTGAACTTCCCGAGGCGGTGTATCAGCTCGAATCGATCCGCCACCAGCTCGACGGATTGCGACAGCAGCTCACGGCCATCGAACTGCACCTCGCCGCGCTGCACCCGGTGACGCTGCGCCCGGCGACGTCCTCCGATGACTCCGCCAGCTCCGGAGACCGCGGCAGCTCCGACGGCTCCACCAGCTCCGGAAATTCCGCCAGCTCCGACGGCTAGGACCGCGGCGACGCGGACGACACCGGCGGCACGGCGCTGCGGCAGTTCACGGCGCCGCGGCGGTTCACCCCAACGAGGCCACGAACCGGCTCACCGCCTCCATCGTGAATCGCTGTGCGAGCTTGCCCTGCGGCGCCAACGAGGCGATGCGATACAGCGGCCGGTCCGCCGCCGCGTCGCCGCGCGCCTCGGACCGCAGCTGCGCCACGAGCAGCTCGGAGAAGACGAGACCGTTGGCCTCGATGTTGTCGGCCAGCGCATCCGCGAGCCGTCGCAGCGCGAGGATGCCGAGCTCCCGGCCACCCGTTCCGGCGTAGATCGCGAGGTCGACCTTCACGGCCTTGTTCGACTCCGACGTCACCAGCAGGCTGACGGTGCGCGATCCGCGCACATCGCTGAGCAGCAGCTCGATCCGCGGCGCGGTGACCAGGTCGACGCGGCGGCTGCCCCAGCTGCGCATGACCACGGTCCGGTCTTCGAGCCAGACCTGCCGCCGGGCGTTGGACATCACCACGAATCCCAACGCGGCGGCGACGATCCCGGCGACGACGAGACCGGGGCCGAGACCGCCGATCAGTCCCGCCACACCGCCGAACGCCGCGGCGAACAGGACCACACCCACCAGGCCGGCGGCGGCCCGCTTGCGCCGGAGCTTGGCGTCCTGGCCGTAGAGGACGATCCGCTCCGGCTCGCGTGCACCGCCGTCCGCGCCGTCGTCGGTCACATTGTCGTCAGCCGCATTGTCGTCGGCTGTGACATCGTCGGCGGCGCCCCTGCCGGCCGTGCCGTCGGCGCGGGTGGCCTCGCCGTCGTCGGTGCCCCGGTCGTGCCGGCCACCGCTCACGTCCGGCAGGTCCGGGTCGGTCGGCTCCGGTTCGCTCATGATCGCCTCTCTCCGGTTTCTCGGGCCGGTGCCGTTCCGCGCGGGGCGGCAGGGGCCGCACCGGTCCGGCCGAGCGCGTCCGCTCCGCCCGCGGCGCCGCCCACCCCGACGGGACCGCCGTCGGATGCGGCCAGCCAGGGATTCGACGCCTTCTCCTGTCCCATGGTCGTACTCCGGCCGTGCCCCGGCAGCAGTACCGCGGCGTCGTCGAGTACCTCCGCCAGCATCGCCAGCGACCGGCGCAGTGCCGCCGGGTCCCCGCCTGGCAGGTCGGTGCGGCCCGCCGAGCCCGGCAGCAGCGTGTCGCCCGTGAGCGCGACCTGTCCGCCCTCCTCGGTGACGAGCCGGAACACGACGGAACCCTCGGTGTGGCCGGGCGTGTGCAGCGCCTCGATCCGCAGCCCGGCCACGTCCAGCACCGTCTCCGTCCCGCAGGCGGACGCGCCGAGTTCCCGCACCGTGTCCGGTTCGGACCACGGCCGGTCGCCGAGCCCGGCCGCGAGCTCGTCGTTCAGGGCGAGCCACGGCCTGCGCAACAGCGGCCTGTCCTCCGGCCGGATCCAGACCGGGACGTCGTAGGTGCGGGCGGCTTCGGCGGCCGTGTGCACGTGGTCCGGATGACCGTGGGTGGCCAGAATCGCGGCGGGTGTCAGTCCGTACTCGGCGACCGCCCGGTCGAGTGGTGCGCTCGCGCCCTCTCCAGGGTCGACGACCACGCACGGGCCGCCAGGACCCGGAGCGAGCAGGTAGCAGTTCGCCTGGAACGTCCCGGCCGGGAATCCTGCGACCAGCACGTTCTCACCTCCGCGTCCGCGACTCCCCCAGCCTAGCGGCCCCTGTACCCGGGTCTTACAGACCGTGCCCATAGACTGCCGCCAGCCAACACGTGGGTGAACGAGGAGGCCAGGTGGGGACCAACCAGCAGCGCCGGGAGGCAGCGAAGCGCAAGCTGGACCGGCAGCTCGCTCGCAGGGCCGAACGCGCGAAGCGACGCAAGATCATCGGCATCGGGGCGGCCGTCGGCGTCGTCGTCCTCGCCGCGGGCCTCATCGTGGTGTTCACCGGCCAGGACGAGGACGAGGGCGCCGCGAACGCGCAGGGCGAGGCGAGTTCGAGCGCGGCCCCGTCGGAGGACGTGTCCATCCCCACCCAGCGCGTCGAGCCGGTCGAGCGCAGCGAACCGTTGCCGAACCCGACGACCTGCGAATACCCCGACAGCGGCCAGGCCGCCAAGCAGGTCGACGCGCCGAACGGGCAGAACGTGTCATCGAAGGGCACGGTCGACATCACGCTGTCGTCCACGGTCGGCGACATCCCGGTCACGCTCGACCGCTCGCTGGCGCCGTGCGCGGTCAACAGCTTCGAAAGCCTCGTCGAGCAGGACTACTACACCGACACCGCGTGTCACCGGCTCGGCACCGAGGGGCTGCAGATGCTGCAGTGCGGTGATCCGACGGGACAGGGCTCGGGCGGTCCCGGGTACACCTTCGCCGACGAGACGCACCAGGGCCTGAAGTACGGCCGCGGCATCCTCGCCATGGCCAACGCCGGGCCCGACACCAACGGCAGCCAGTTCTTCATGGTCTACGGCGAGGCGGAGTTGCCGCCGGACTACACGGTGTTCGGCTCGATCTCCGACGAGGGCCTGAAGGTGCTCGACGAGGTCGCCCGCGCCGGCCACGACGGATCGCTCGACCCCTCCCCCGGCGGCGGCAAGCCGAACACCGAGGTCCGCTTCACCGACGTGAGCATCAACGGCTGATGGCCCTTCCCGGTCCCCGACACCTTGCGCGGCGGGACCGGGACGGGCCACGCCGGACCGAAGAAACCCCCAAGGGCACTTTGGTTGCATTGGGCGCGACGAACCTTCCCCTCGCTCGCCAACGCCACCACGGGCCTCGCCAGGCAGGGTCAATCCGTCGAACCCTCCCGAGCCCGGCCACCGGCTCTCAGTGGCACGTCGGCGCGTGGGGAGGATTCGTTGCATTGAACGCAACCAAGGTGCCCTTGGGGGCATCGGGCCCCTGGGCGCGCCGCAGGCGGACAACGCACTCAACGGTGGGTGAAGTTCGGCGCCCTGCGTTCGAGGAACGCCGCGACGCCCTCCGCGTAGTCCGCGCCGCGAGCGGCCTCCTCACGCAGCGCGTGCACCTCGGCGTCCGGCTCGGTCATGCCCGCGGCGATCTTGCCGATGATGCGGTTCATCCCGCGCACGGACGCCTGCGACCGCGCGCACAGCGTCGCCGCGAACTCACCGGTCTGTGTCTCGAGGTCGTCGAACACGTCGGTGATGAGGCCGATCTCGCGGGCACGGGAGGCGTCGACGAGGTTGCCCGACAGCAGCAGGTAGCGGGCCTGCGCGGGTCCCACGAGTTCGGTGAGCAGCCGCGTGGATTCGAAGTGGTAGACGATGCCCAGCTTGGCCGGAGTGATGCCGAATCGGGCGCCCGGCGCCGCGAACCGCAGATCGCACGCGACGGACAGCTGGCAGCCGCCGCCGATACAGTTGCCCTGGATCATCGCGATGCTCGGCTTGCTCGCCCCGGCCAGCGCGTCGACGGCGGCGTCGACGGCCTTGTCGTAGGTGGCGACGCCCTCCGGGGTCGACCGCAGATCGCGGAACTCCCCGATGTCCGCCCCGGCCGAGAAATGCTCGCCCTCCCCTGCCAGCACGAGCACCTTCACCGCGGGGTCGGATTCGACGGCGGCGACGACGTCCGGGATCGCCGACCACATCTCGTAGGTGATCGCGTTCATCTTGGCCGGCCGGGACAGGGTCAGGCGGGCCACGTCGCCGTCGCGGGTGAGGTCGATTCCGTCCGTCATGGACGGTAAGGCTAGAAGCCCGCGGCCGGCTCAGGCGGCCGACGTGACCCGGTACACGTCGTAGACACCCTCGACGTTGCGCACGACCTTCAGCACGTGCCCGAGATGTTTCGGGTCGCCCATCTCGAACGTGAACTTGCTGACCGCCACGCGATCGTTCGACGTGGTGACCGATGCGGACAGGATGTTGACCTTCTCGTCGGCGAGCACCTTCGTCACGTCGGAAAGCAGGCGGTGCCGGTCGAGCGCCTCGACCTGGATGGCCACGAGGAACACCGACGACTCCGACGGCGCCCATTCGACGTCGACGAGCCGCTCGGGCTGGCTCCGCAGGTCGTCGGCGTTGGTGCAGTCGGTGCGATGCACGCTCACCCCGCCGCCGCGAGTCACGAATCCGAGGATCTCGTCGCCGGGTACCGGGGTGCAGCAGCGGGCGAGCTTGGTCCACACGTCGCTGGCGCCGGGAACGACCACGCCGACATCGCCGGAACCGCGGCGCCGCGTGACCGTCGACGGGGTCGCCCGCTCGGCGAGTTCCTCCTCGGCCTCCTCGACACCGCCGATGAGAGCCGTGAGCCGCTGCACGACGTGCTGAGCACTCGTGTGTTTCTCCCCCACGGCGGCGTACAGCGCGCTGATGTCGTTGTAGCGCAGTTCCTTCGCGACCGCGCTCATCGAGTCGGCCGACACGAGGCGCTGGATCGGCAATCCGACCTTGCGCACCTCCTTGGTGATGGCCTCCTTGCCCGATTCGACGGCCTCGTCGCGCCGCTCCTTCGCGAACCACTGCCGGATCTTCGCGCGGGCCTTCGGCGACCCGGCGAACTGCAGCCAGTCACGGCTCGGCCCCGCACCTTCCGCCTTCGACGTGAAGATCTCGACGACCTCGCCGTTCTCGAGCTTGCGCTCCAGCGCCACGAGCCTGCCGTTGACGCGCGCGCCGATGCAGCGGTGGCCGACCTCGGTGTGGACGGCGTAGGCGAAGTCGACGGGTGTCGATCCGACCGGCAGTGTGACCACGTCGCCCTTCGGCGTGAACACGAAGATCTCGCGGGTGGCGAGGTCGTAGCGCAGCGATTCGAGGAACTCGCCCGGGTCGGCGGCCTCACGCTGCCAGTCGAGCAGCTGACGCATCCAGGCCATCTCGTCGACGTCGACGGTGTTGCCACCGTGCGTCCCGCGCGTCTCCTTGTACCGCCAGTGCGCCGCGATGCCGTACTCGGCGGTGCGGTGCATCTCGTGGGTGCGGATCTGCACCTCGAGCGGCTTTCCGTCCGGTCCGATCACCGTGGTGTGCAGCGACTGGTACACGCCGAACCGCGGCTGGGCGATGTAGTCCTTGAACCTGCCCGGCATGGGCTGCCACAGCGCGTGCACCACACCCATGGCCGCGTAGCAGTCCCGGACGTCGTCGACCATGATCCGCACGCCCACCAGGTCGTGGATGTCGTCGAGCTCGCGGCCGCGGACGATCATCTTCTGGTGGATCGAGTAGTAGTGCTTCGGCCTGCCCTCGACCTTCGCGGCCACCCGGGACGCTTCGAGGTGCGAGTTCAGCTCGCCGATGACCCCGCGCAGATACGTGTCACGGGACGGGGCGCGGTCGGCGACCAGCCGCACGATCTCGTCGTACTTCTTCGGCTGCAGGATCGCGAACGCCAGGTCCTCGAGTTCCCACTTGACCGTCGACATGCCCAGCCGGTGCGCGAGCGGCGCGAGCACCTCGAGGGTCTCCTTCGCCTTCCGGGACTGCTTCTCCGGCGGCAGGAACCGCATCGTGCGCATGTTGTGCAGCCGGTCGGCCAGCTTGATCACCAGCACCCGCGGATCGCGGGCCATCGCGATGACCATCTTGCGGATCGTCTCGGCCTCCGCCGCCGTGCCGAGCTTCACCTTGTCGAGCTTGGTGACCCCGTCGACGAGCTGGGCGACCTTGTCGCCGAAGTCGGTGCCGAGCTGCTCGAGCGAATAGCCGGTGTCCTCGACCGTGTCGTGCAGCAGCGCCGCCACGAGCGTCGTGGTGTCCATGCCGAGCTCGGCGAGGATGGTCGCCACGGCCAGCGGGTGCGTGATGTACGGGTCACCTGACTTGCGGCGCTGGTCGCGGTGCAGGTGTTCGGCCACGTCGTAGGCGCGCTGGAGCAGGCCGAGGTCGGCACTCGGGTGGAGCTCGCGGTGGATCGCCGCCAGCGGTTCGAGAACCTGCTTGACCGGCGCGGCGCGCTGCGCGGTGATCCGCCGCGCGAGCCGCGCCCGGACGCGCCGTGTCGGCGAGGGCGCCCGCGTGGCTCCCGGCTGTGCCGCGCCCCGCGACGCCGCGGCACCGGATCCCGACCGCTCGCTGCCGTTCGTCCCCGACGAGTTCTCGGTACCGCTCCGCTGCGCGTTCGTACCGGACGTGTTGCCGCCGGTAGCCGCCGTGCTGCCCGTCGAGGTCGTGTTGCCTGTCGAGGTTGCGTTCCCGGCCGGTGCCGTGTCCCCGCTGGACGTCGAGTTCCCTGTGGACTCCGGGTTCCCGCCCTGCGCACGCGCGGGGCCGTCGCCGTCGTTCGACCGGGCTGCCACGGAATCGAGCTCTTGGCTCACCCGTACCTCCAGCTCATCGCGCGCGGGTGCCTGTCCCTTCAGGGTAGACCCCGGTGCGAGCGGCTCGGCGCACCGCCGTTCACGACGGGTTCACACGCCGGCCGCGGGCCGGATCTCCGGCGCTCACCGTGCACGGGCGAGGCGTCCCGCGCGCGGACCGGTCACACGGACTTCAGCACGTGCAACGGCACGTCACCGAGCCGCTCGCGGCCGCCCAGCGAGGCGAGTTCGAGCACCACAGCCACCGAACGCACCTCGGCGCCTGCGCCGGCGAGCAGCGACTGTGTCGCCGCAACCGTGCCGCCGGTGGCGAGGATGTCGTCGATGATCGCGACCCGCGCCCCGGGCCGGACCGCGTCGGCAGGCAGCTCGAGTGTCGCGGTGCCGTACTCGAGTGCGTAGTCGATGCTGCCCCCGACCGAGGGCAGCTTGCCCGCCTTGCGCACGAGCGTCACGCCGACGCCCTTCGCATACGCCACGGCAGCGGCCAGCACGAACCCACGCGCTTCCACCGCCGCCAGCTGATCGACGTCGCCGACCGCCTCGGCCAGCGCGTCGACCACGGTGGCGAACGCCTTCGGGTCTCCGAACAGCGGTGTCAGATCGCGGAACACCACGCCCGGTTCGGGGAAGTCCGGCAACTCGGCGATCAGCTCGAGCGCCTCGTCGAGGTTCATGACCGCTTCCTCTTCCCGGTCGGGGTGCCCTTGCCTGCCGTACTCTTCCCCGTCGGGGTCCCCGACCGTCGCGGCCGCTGGTCGCGACCGCGGTTACGGTCGCGCGCCTTCTGGTTGCGGGCGGGGACGGACGCCGCGGCGGCGACCGCCTTCTCCTTCCGCAGCTCGGTCTCGAGCTGGGCGTCGTCACCCGGGTCGAAGTAGTCGTCCGGGTCGACGCCCTCGGCGGCCGCCCCTGCCTGGGCGGCGCCTGCCCGCTCGGCGCGGCGCTCGGCGACGCGCTCGGCCTGTTCGCGGTACTTGGGCTCACGCATCTTGAAGGTCACGAGCAACGGCGTCGCCAGCAGCACCGACGAGACGACACCGGCGAGCATGCCGGTCAGCTGCACCAGCGCCAGGTCCTGCAGCGTGCCTGTGCCGAGCAGGAGGTAACCGATCACCATGAGCCCCAGCACGGGGAGCAGCGCGATGATCGACGTGTTGATCGACCGCATCAGTGTCTGGTTGAGCGCCAGGTTGGCGGCCTCGGCGTAGGTCCGCCGGGTCAGGTTGAGCAGCCCGCGGGTGTTCTCCTTGACCTTGTCGAACACCACGACGGTGTCGTACAGCGAGAACCCGAGGATCGTCAGCAGACCGATCACGGTCGCGGGCGTCACCTCGAACCCGACCAGCGAGTACACACCGGCCGTCACGACGATGTCGTGGAGCAACGTGATGATCGCCGATACAGCCATCCACTTCTCGAAGTAGATGACCAGGAAGACCGTCACCAGCACCAGGAACACGGCCAGCGCGATGAGGGCCTGCTTGGAGATCTCACCGCCCCACGACGCACTCACCCCGCTGTCGCTGATCACCGCACCGCTGGGCTGACCGTTCGCCGCCAGCGGCCGGAACTCGTCGAACAACGCCTGCTTGGCATCGGCGACCTGGCCCGGATCCAGCGAGCTCAGCCGTACCTGAACGGCCGCGGAGTCGCCGACACCGACGACCTGCGCTTCCGATGCGGACACACCGGTCGCCTCGCTGACGACGGCCTTGGCCTCGTCCTCGTCGATCGGACCGGCCGCGCCCTGGGCGGGCAGCTGGATCTGGGTGCCGCCTTCGAACTCGATGCCCAGGTTGAAGCCCTTCACCCCGAGCGAACCGGCGCACACGAGGATCAGCAGCGCGAACGCCGCGAACCACCGCTTGCGGTGACCGACGATGTCGAAGGCGCCGGTGCCGGTGTAGAGCCGCTGGAACAGCGACGTCTTCGCGTCGCCGGAGCCGCCCGGCTCGGCGGCCGGCGCGGTGTTGGCGCTGTTGCCCTCGGACACGTCAGGCCCCCTTCGTGTTCGTCGCGGCCTTCGCCTGGCTGATGTGGACGCCGCCGCGCCGCTGACTGCCGAGGCGCTGCACGGTGCCGAGGCCCGACAGCTTCGGACTGGACAGCTTCTTCGACCGCGACACCATCGCCACCAGCGGGTGCGTCACGAGGAACACCACGATCAGGTCGAGCACGGTGGACATACCGAGCGTGAACGCGAACCCGCGGACCTCGCCGACAGCCAGGGCGTACAGCACACCCGCACACAGGAACATGATCGCGTCGGAGGCGAGGATCGTCCGGCGGGCACGGACCCAGGCTCGCGGCACCGCCGATCTGAACGTCTTGGCATCACGCATCTCGTCCTTGATGCGTTCGAAGTAGACGACGAACGAGTCCGCGGTGACACCGATGGCGATGATGAACCCGGCGACACCTGCGAGGTCGAGCGTGAACCCGATCCAGCGGCCGAGCAGCACCAGTACGGCGTAGACGATCGTCGCCGACAGCGCCAGCGACAGCACCGTGAGCACACCGAGCATGCGGTAGTACAACAGGCAGTAGACGAACACGAGCGCGATGCCGATCGCCCCGGCGATCAGGCCCGCTTCCAGCGAGGCCAGGCCGAGTGTCGGCGACACGGTCGTGGCGTCCGATGACTCGAACGACAGCGGCAGCGAACCGTACTTGAGGATGTCGGCGAGGTTCCGCGCCTCGTCCTCGGTGAACTCACCGCTGATCTGCGTCTGCCCATTGGGAATCGGCTCGTTGATCGTCGGGGCCGACACCACTCGGCTGTCGAGCACGAAGGCGGCGTTGGCGCCGGTGTTCTGCGCGGTGTAGTCCGCCCAGGTCTCCCGGCCCTCACCCTTGAACTGCAGGTTGACCAGCCAGCCTCCCTGCTGTGGGTCGAACTGGGCCGAGGCGTCGTCGACCTGTGTGCCCTCGAGGAAAACCGGGCTCAGTACGTACTTCTCCGTGCCCGCCTCGTTGCAGGTGACCAGTGGCTGGTTCGGGTCGTCGTTGCCGACCAGGGGATCGTTGCCCGAACACGTCAGGCTCGCCATCGCCTGCTGCTGCAACTGCATGGCCTGCTGGGACGCACCCTGCTGAGGATTGCGGCCCGGGTCCAGGGCGGGGTTCTGGCGGACCTGCTTGGCCTCGCGGATCTCGCGGGCGACGTCCTCGTCGGACTGGGGCTGGCTGCCGCCACCGCCCTGTGGGCTCCCGGCTGCATCCGGGGAGTCGCCCTGCCCGGACTGGCCGTCCTGCTGGCCCTGGCCGTTCTGCTGGTTCTGGCCGTTCTGACCTTGTTGGCCGTCCTGCTGGCCGTTCTGGCCTTGCTGACCGTTCTGCCCCTGCTGGCCCTGTTGCTGGACCGGCTGGGCGTTGATCACCGTGCGGAAGCCGAGCTTGGCGGTACGGCCGAGGTTCTTGGCCTGCTCGCCCTCCTCGCCGGGAACCGTGATGACAACATTGCTGCCGTCGAGCACCACCTCGGCGCCACTGACACCGATCCCGTTGACACGGGTCTCGATGATCTGACGCGCCTGGTCGAGCTGGTCCTGCGACGGCTCCTGACCGTCGGGAGTGCGTGCGGTCAAGGTGACCCGGGTACCGCCCTGAAGATCGATCCCCAGTTTCGGCGTCGGCTCGCGGTCACCGGTGAGGAACACCAGTGAATAGAGCGCGACGACGATGAGGACGAAAATGCTCAGATAGCGTCCCGGGCGGATCGTCCCGGCCGGTGGTGCCACGTCGGTGGTTCTCCTCGAAGATGTTCAGCGGCTTGCGATGAGTCCGGAAAGTGCGCAGCGTGAGCATCGATCAGCGATGAAAGGCCGTTCAACGCGAACGCACGCAGCACCGAGACACTACTCGGCGCTGCGTGAACGCTGCGTGCAAAGCCGCGAATTCATGCCGCCGATCCGGTGAAGAAACGACGGACGTCGCAGGTTCCTTGCCTTACTTCTTGTGCTCGAGCGGCTCCGCGACCTGGGCCGTCGTCACCGACTCGGACTCCGAGTCCGACGTAACGGTCGCCGACTCGTCGGCGGCGTCCTCGTCGGCCGAGTCCTCATCCTCGACGTCGTCCGCCGCCACCGGGTCGATGCGCTCGCGGATGGCCTGACGCAGCCAGGTCGTCACGACACCGTCGGCGATCTCGAGGTCGATCGTGCTCTCGTCGGTCGCGTCCGCAACCGTCGCGTACATACCCGACGTGGTCATCACACGGTCGCCGGGACCAAGGCTGCTCTGCAGCTCCTGCTGCTGCGCCATCGCCTTCTTCTGCTTGCGCGTACCCATGATCAGCGGGACCGCGAGCACGAGCATGAGCAGGAGCGGCAGCAAAAGGCCTTCCATGGTTCTCCATTCGCCGGACGTCTCTCCGCCTTGCGGTACGTCCACGTTTGTCTGGATGTGCTCTTGCGAGTGTGCCAGGTAACGCCGCCCGGACGAGCGACCCCCTGCCACCGCACCCCGGCAACGTTTCAGTCGAACAGGGTCGGCGCACCGGCGTCAACCCCGGCCGCATCCGACGGCGGCGCCAGGCCAAGGTGCTCCCAGGCGGCCGCCGTAGCGATCCGGCCGCGCGGGGTACGCGCGAGCATACCGGCACGGACGAGATACGGCTCACAGACCTCTTCCACGGTCGTCGGCTCCTCGCCGACCGCCACCGCGAGGGTCGAGACCCCGACCGGACCGCCTCCGAACGAGCGGACGAGCGCGCCGAGCACCTCCCGGTCGAGCCGGTCGAGGCCGAGCTGGTCGACGTCGTACACCTCGAGCGCCGCCCGTACCACCGACAGCGTCGCCTGACCGTCCGCACGCACCTCGGCGTAGTCGCGCACCCTCCGCAGCAACCGGTTCGCGATCCGCGGCGTGCCACGGGACCGGTGGGCGATCTCGGCGCGGCCCGCGTCGTCGATCGTGATGTCCAGCAGCGCAGCCGACCGTTCGATCACGTGACCGAGTTCGTCGGGCGTGTAGAACTCCATCTGCCCGGTGAAGCCGAACCGGTCCCGCAGCGGGCCGGTGAGCGCGCCCGAGCGGGTGGTCGCGCCGACCAGGGTGAACGGTGCGACCTCGAGCGGAATGCTCGTCGCGCCCGGCCCCTTGCCGACGACCACGTCGACGCGGAAATCCTCCATCGCCAGATACAGCATCTCCTCCGCGGGCCGGGCGATGCGGTGGATCTCGTCGATGAACAGCACATCGCCCTCGGCGAGGTTCGACAGCATCGCGGCGAGATCGCCCGCCCGCTCCAGCGCAGGACCCGAGGTGATGCGGATCGCCGCGCCCAGCTCGGCTGCGACGATCATCGCCAGGCTCGTCTTACCCAGGCCGGGCGGGCCGGACAACAGCACGTGATCCGGTGGCACCCCGCGCTTGCGGGCACTCTCGAGAACGAGCTCGAGCTGTTCACGCACGCGCGGCTGACCGACGAAGTCGCCGAGCTTCTTCGGCCGCAGCGCAGTTTCCACCTCGCGGTCGCCCGCCTGCGGGAACGCCGAGAGCGCCGCCTCGGCCGCGGCATCGGCGAAGCCGCCAGCCGCAGCGCCGTCGAGCCCGGTGCCGCCGTCGAGCCCTGCACGGCCGTCGGAGCCCGCGTCGCCGAAGTCGGTCATGTCCTCATCGTGCATGGCGGCCGGTCAGCGTTTCGTGCCGAGGGTGGTGAGCGCGGCGCGCAGCAGGGCGGAGGTGTCCGCGCCGGCGTGGTCGGCTGCGACCTTCTCCACCGCCTGCTCGGCCTGCTTCTGCGCGAACCCGAGCCCGATGAGCGCCTCGACGACCTCGGCGCGCGCAGCCCCGGCGGCGGGCGCGGCGCCGGCTCCGCCGTCGGCCGGATCCGCGGCGAGCACCTTGTCCCGCAATTCGAGCGTGAGGCGCTCGGCTCCCTTGCGGCCGATGCCGGGCACCTGGGTGAGCGTCGTGATGTTGCCGTCGGCCAGCGCGGTGCGAAGCTGATCCGGATCGAGCACGGCCAGCGCGGCGAGCGCCAGGCGCGGGCCGATGCCCGACACGGTCTGCAACAGGCCGAACAGGTCACGCGCCTCGGTGTCGGCGAACCCGAACAGGGTCAGCGAGTCCTCCCGCACCACGAGCGAGGTCGCCAGCCGGGCCTCGTCACCGCGGCGGAGGGTGGCCAGTGTCGACGGTGTGGCCTGTACCGCGAGGCCCACTCCCCCGACCTCGACCACGACGTGGTCGAGACCGATCGACAGAACCTCACCTTTCACCGAGGAAATCACCGGCGCGTGTCCCTTCCGCTGTTAGTGTCGCCGGCCGCTCTGCGGGTCTTGTCCTTCGCCGCGGCAGCGAGTTTCGCCTTGTGGGTGCGCGCCAGCTCCGCCGCCCGCGCCTCCGCCTCGGCCAGCCGCTTGCGCATCGGCTCGCGCCACAGGTGGCAGATGGCCAGCGCCAGCGCATCCGCGGCGTCGGCGGGTTTCGGCTGCGACTCGAGCTTCAGCAGCCGCGTCACCATACCGGTGACCTGGGCCTTGTCGGCCCGGCCCGACCCGGTGACGGCGGCCTTCACCTCGCTCGGCGTGTGGAACACGACGGGCAGCCCCCTGCGCGCCGCGTTCAGCGCAACGACACCCCCCGCCTGCGCGGTGCCCATCACCGTGCGGACGTTGTGCTGGCTGAACACGCGCTCGACGGCGACCGCCTCGGGCCGGTGCACGTCCAGCCAGTGCTCGACCGCGTCGGAGATCCGCAGCAGCCGCGTCGACAACTCGGCGTCCGCGGGCGTGCGCACCACGTCGACGGCCACACAGGTCACCGACCGGCCGAGTCCACCGTCGACGACGCCGAGCCCGCACCGGGTCAGCCCGGGATCCACACCGAGCACGCGCACCTGTCTCCCCCTGTTCGGGAACATCCGTTCGAGGCCGTCAGATTACCGGCGGCGCCGCGACCGGCCCCGCAGGCGCGCCGGGCGAACGTCCCGCACGCAGTGGACCGTTCAGGGACCGTCGACACTCAGGGTCCGTCAACGCCAGGGGTCCAGCTCTCGGGTCCGCCGCTCTCGGTGAGCACCGGCTGCCACGAGGCGAAGCCCTCGGGTGCCGCCTCCGCCCACGGCCAGTGCCCGTCCGGCGTCGGCACGATGATCTGCACTGCGGGGAAGTCGCCCTCGGGATAGACCACGAACGCGCTGCCGAAGAACTCCGGGTAGTGGCCCGGGTTGACGCGCTCGAACGTGACGGGAATCCCGTCGAAGAAGTCGCGGTAGAGCTCGCCGCAGTGGAACTCCTCGCCCGTGGCCGCCCGATCGACGTAGGCGTCGAGTAGTACCGGCGCCAGTTCCGGCGGCAGCCCGATCACCACGGCCTCGGGCACGCCGTGCATAGCCCAGGCGCACACCGTGAACGCGTAGCCCGCGCCGCGTTCGTCGGCCGCCACGCTGATCACCGCGTTGCCGCGCCGTTCGGCCTCGGCGACGATCCACTCCCTGAGTTCGTCGTCGGGGGCGGCGGTGTTCGCGGGGTCCGGCGTCTCGACACTCACGGCGTGCATTCTGCCGCATGCCCCCTGCCGGATCCCACCGCCCGCACCCCGTCGACCGCACCCCGATTCCGGCGGCCACGCAGGCATCAGACAGCGACCGCGACGCCACGTGCATGACGACAGGCACCCGACGACAGCGCCCGGCGGCACAGGCATCACCTGCGCCGCCGGGCGCTGTCACGACCCGGGGCCGCCACGGGCCTCACGAAACCCGCGAGGCGGCCACACTCAGGCGGTCGCCTCGGCCATCACCTCGTCGGAGACGTCGAAGTTGGTGTAGACGTTCTGCACGTCGTCGCAGTCCTCGAGCGCGTCGATCAGCCTGAACACCTTCTTGGCGCCCTCGACGTCGAGCGGCACGTTCACCGACGGCTGGAAGCTCAGCTCGGCCGACTCGTAGTCGTAACCGGCCTCCTGAACCGCGGTGCGGACCGCGACGAGGTCACCCGGCTCGGACACGATCTCGAAACTCTCGCCGAGGTCGTTGACCTCCTCGGCGCCCGCGTCCAGCACCGCCATGAGCACGTCGTCCTCGGACTTGTCGCCCTTGTTCATCAGCACGATGCCCTTGCGCGCGAACAGGTACGCCACCGAACCCGGGTCGGCCAGCGACCCGCCGTTGCGGCTCAGCGCGGTGCGGACCTCACCCGCGGCGCGGTTCTTGTTGTCGGTGAGGCACTCGATGAGCACGGCGACACCGTTGGAGCCGTAGCCCTCGTAGGTGATCTCCTGCCAGTCCGCGCCGCCGGCCTCCTCACCGGCGCCGCGCTTGCGCGCGCGCTCGACGTTGTCGGCGGGGACCGAGTTCTTCTTCGCCTTCTGGATGGCGTCGAACAGCGTCGGGTTCGCGTCCGGGTCGCCCCCGCCCGTACGCGCAGCGACCTCGATGTTCTTGATCAGCTTCGCGAACAGCTTGCCACGCTTGGCGTCGAGGGCGGCCTTCTTGTGCTTGGTGGTGGCCCACTTGGAGTGGCCGCTCATCTCTCCTCCAGATCTACGTCTTCTTCCGCGATGCCCACGAACAGCCGGTGCACCCGGTCGTCCCCGGTGAGCTCGGGGTGGAACGCCGTTGCCAGCACCCTGCCCTGACGGACGGCGACGATCCTATCGGCCGCGTCACCCGCCTCCGCGGTGTGCGGCACTCTGGCCAGCACCTCCACGTCCTCGCCCGCCTTCTCGACCCACGGCGCGCGGATGAACACGGCGTGCACCGGCTGGTCACCGGCACCGGCGACGGCGAGGTCCGCCTCGAACGAATCGACCTGCCTGCCGAAGGCGTTGCGCCGCACGACCACGTCGAGTGCGCCGAGCTGCTCCTGGTCGGGCCTGCCGTCGAGCACCGTACGGGCCAGCAGGATCATGCCGGCACACGACCCGTAGGCGGGCATGCCCGCGGCCAGGCGCTCCCGGATCGGCTCGAGCAGCCCGAAGGTCACCAGCAGCCGCGACATCGTGGTCGATTCCCCGCCGGGAAGGACCAGTCCGTCCACGCCCGCCAGCTCCTCCGGCCTGCGCACCGGCACCGCGGTGGCGCCAACGCGTTCGAGCGCACCGGCGTGCTCGCGTACGTCGCCCTGCAGGGCGAGTACACCGATCGTCGGGCGGCGGACGTTCACGCGGATCGTTCCTCCGAACTCGTCGTTTCCGAGAGCATCACTCCGGGAGCGTCACGGAGCCGGAGCGCTGCAGGCAGTGCACCGCCCGTGGGCAGCGCTGCAGGTCGGCCGCTCGGGGTTGGTCCGTCCAGGGTACCCGCCTCGACCCCGCCACCCGGCAACTGCGGGCCGAGCGCGGCCCCGGGACCGCGGTACCGGGGCGGTTACGGCACGCCGAGCAGCCGGAGGCCCGCGGCGGTGGCCGCGGCGGCGACCACGACGAGCACGAACGGCGCCTTCCGCCATGCCAGGACACCGCCGACGGCCACGCCCGCGGGCCGCGCCACGCCGGCGAACTCGCCGTCGGCGAGCAGCGCCGACGTGGCGACGAGCGCGGCGAGCAACACGACGGCGGCCGTCGCCATGAGGTGTTCGACGCGGTCGGACAGGGTGACACGACTGCGCAGCGCGGGTCCGGCGAAGCGGAACGCGAACGTGCCGGCGCCCAGCACGACCGTGGCGATGACGAGCACGAGCGGGCTGATCATGTGGCGTCCTCCGAACGGGACTGCGGAGCGGAAGCCGGATCGCGGGGACCGTCCGGCGTGCCGCCGAGGGCGACGAGCACCCCGGCGAGCGCCAGCAGCACGGGCACGCCCGCAGGCAACAGCGGCGACGTGGCCAGGGCGATGACCACCCCCACGGCGGCGGCGAGCCGCGTCGACCGGTCCTTCAGCGACGGCAACACCAGCGCGAGCAGCACCGCGGGGAAGGCGGCGTCCAACCCGAAGGCGTCGGTGTCGGAGATGACGGTGCCGCCGAAGGCTCCCGCGACGACCCCGACGTTCCAGCAGACGAACAGCCCGACGCCGCACGTCCAGAAGGCGGCCCGGCGCCGTTCGGCGTCCTGTTGTGCCAGAGCGAAGGCGACCGTTTCGTCGATCATCAGGTGGGCGCCGACGGCGCGCCGCACGAGTCCTCGGCCGAAGACGTCGCCGACGGCGAATCCGAACGGCACGTGCCGGGCGTTGACCAGCAGTCCGGCGAGGACGGCGGCGATCGGGTTACCACCCGAGGCGATCAGGCCCACGAACATGAACTGAGCCGCACCCGCGAACACGACCAGCGACAGGAGCATCGGCAGCCACAGCGGCAGTCCCGACCCGACCGTGATCGCCCCGAAAGACGCGCCGACGAGTCCGTCGGCCGCGCACACCAGCACGATGTCGCGCAGCAGGCCGGGCCCGAGCCGAGTTGTTAGTGTTCGCCACATCGAACGCATCACCTGTCATAGTGAACAACCGTGATGTGTTCGTCAAGGCGAACACTTGGACCGATGGAGCGAACACATGTCGGACGCCGATTCCGCCCGCCACCACCCTCGCGCCACCGCGGAGCCGCAGGCCGGCGCGGCAGCGGCAGGCGGGACGGCAACCGAGACGACGGGGCCGCTGACCCACATCGCCTCCGCACTCCGGCGGGAACGGCAGCGGGCCGGCATGTCGTTGACCGAGCTGGCACGCCGCGCCGGCGTCGCGAAGTCGACGCTGTCGCAACTCGAATCCGCCGCGGGCAACCCGAGCGTCGAAACGCTGTGGGCGCTGAGCGTGGCGCTCGACGTGCCGTTCGCACTGCTCGTCCAGCCCGCGCGGCCACAGGTGCAGCTCGTGCGCGCGGGCGAGGGACCACGGTTCGCGGCCGACCGCGCGGACTACCTGGCCACCGTCCTGTCGACCTGTCCGCCGAACGCGCGCCGCGACCTGTACCTGATCACCGCCGAGCCCGGGCCGGCGCGCGAATCGGATCCGCATATGCCCGGTGTCGTCGAGCACGTCGTGCTCAGCGCCGGGCGCGCCCTGGTCGGACCGAGCGACGACCCGGCCGAACTCGCACCGGGCGACTACATCGCCTACCCCGGCGACCTGCCGCACGTGTTCGAGGCACTCGACCCCGGCACCACCGCGGTCCTCGTATCCGAACACACCTGAGCCCGCCCCACCCGGCCATGGGCAGGCAGGCGCATCGCGGTACCGGCGAGCCCGAACCGACTCGGACGCCG
The DNA here is from genome assembly GCF_024648885.1 of Prauserella salsuginis. Classification (GTDB taxonomy): domain Bacteria; phylum Actinomycetota; class Actinomycetes; order Mycobacteriales; family Pseudonocardiaceae; genus Prauserella; species Prauserella salsuginis. The sequence continues at coordinate 62,323 of NZ_JANBBF010000002.1, forward strand.
GACACGCCCCGACTTCGACTACGTGCCGTTCGGCCCATCGAACCCGGCGCCCGTGGCGACCGCCGAAAGAGCGCACTCGTCAGTGCGCGAAGAACACCGGGCCGCACGACGGCGCGGCATGACGCACCCACCACAGCCACGACACCGGCATCAGCACCGGCACTCACGTATCCGTCGTCGTCCAGGGTCGACGCGCGTAGGCCACGACGGCCGGCGTGCCGGAGATCCACGCGAACGCACCCCACGCCGTCGCCGCGATACGGGCGACCGAGTCTTCCGTTGCGTTCCACCGAGTGGTCTCACAAATACGGGTACCCCCTATATGTATCCTCGGTTCGGCGTGAGGCACCACGATCACGACCGGGATCGCACAGCCGGCGTCATCCCGTCCCGTCGACGCTCGAGGATTCACCGCCGCCCTCGGTAGGCGACCTCGTTCCGGCGGGATCTGCTCCGGCAGCACGCCAAGCGGTCCCGTCGTCCGGATGCACACGCGGCGCACCCGCGCCACCGCCACGACAGGGCACACGAAAGGAATCGCAGATGCACTCCCACAACGAGGAAGCCACGTTCATGGCCGACATCAAGGAGGCCGCACCGGAGATGGTTTCGGCCTTCTTCGGGTTCGACAAAGCCGTGTTCGACAAGAACACCGGAAACCTCGACCTGGCGACCCGGGAGCTGATCGCGGTCGGGGTCGCGGTGACCACGCAGTGTCCGTTCTGCATCGAGGATCACGCCAAGCGCGCGGTCAAGGCCGGGGCATCCAAAGCGGCGGTCGCCGAAGCGGTCATGGTCGCCGCGGCACTGCGCGCCGGCGGCGGCGTCACACACGGATGGAAGGCGATGAAAGCCATCGACGACGAGTAGCCCGCGCCGCACGACACAACCGGCACAGCCGGCGCCGCCCGGCGGTGGACGAGCCGGAGACCCGACCTGCCACCACCGGGCGGCGCCGCGGTCACCAGCCGCGTTCGGCGAGACGGTGCGGTTCGGGGACGTCGTCGACGTTGATGCCGACCATCGCATCGCCCAGCCCGCGGGACACCTTCGCCAGCATGTCCGGGTCGTCGTGGAACGTCGTGGCCTTGACGATCGCCTCGGCGCGCCGCGCCGGGTCGCCCGACTTGAAGATGCCCGAGCCAACGAACACCCCCTCGGCGCCGAGCTGCATCATCATCGCGGCGTCGGCGGGGGTCGCGATCCCGCCCGCGGTGAACAGCACGACGGGCAGCTTCCCGGTCGCCGCCACCTCACGCACCAGCTCGTAGGGCGCCTTCCACTCCTTCGCCGCGACGTACAGTTCGTCCTCCGGCAGTGCCGCCAGTTTGCGCAGTTCGGCACGGATCTGGCGCATGTGGGTCGTCGCGTTCGACACGTCGCCGGTGCCCGCCTCGCCCTTGGAGCGAATCATCGCGGCACCCTCGGTGATGCGCCGCAGCGCCTCACCCAGGTTCGTCGCACCGCACACGAACGGCACCGTGAACGCCCACTTGTCGATGTGGTTGGCGTAGTCGGCGGGCGTGAGCACCTCGGACTCGTCGATGTAGTCGACACCGAGCGACTGCAGCACCTGCGCCTCGACGAAGTGCCCGATCCGCGCCTTCGCCATCACGGGGATCGACACCGCGTCGACGATGCCGCTGATCAGGTCCGGATCGCTCATCCGCGCGACACCACCCTGGGCGCGGATGTCCGCGGGCACACGCTCGAGGGCCATCACGGCGACGGCGCCCGCGTCCTCGGCGATCTTCGCCTGCTCCGGCGTGACCACGTCCATGATCACGCCACCTTTGAGCATCTCGGCCATGCCGCGCTTGACGCGGGCGGTGCCGGTCTCGGAGGTGGGCGACTGGGCAGTGGACGTCGACGTCGACACGGAAGGAACCTTTCGTCTGATCGGGTGGAACACCCTCAGCGTAGGCCGCATGTGGCCCCCTCAGGGTGGCCATTTCGCAGCATTCTCAGCAGGCCACTCCATGCGGCCGGTCACCCCGTCTTGCCGACAGCGCCCGACGGGTGTGTGATCGAGCACACAGGTGCCGGCGAGCCGCGAGGAGGCCGTGATGACCGAGAAGCAGGGCAAGGGAGGCGATGCGGGCGCTGCGGCGGTGGACGACCCGGCCCGGCTGCGCAACGTCGCGCTGGTAGGGCCCTCGGGCGCGGGCAAGACGACGCTGGCCGAGGCGCTCGTCGCCGCGGCCGGTTCCGGCGGGCGCACACCGTCCTCCGAGACCGGGGCCGTGTTCGACCACGACCCGGTGGCGCTCCGCCAACAGCGCTCGGTCGGGCTCGCGGTCGCACCCCTACTGCACCGCGACGCCACGCGCGGCGACGTCAAGATCAACCTGATCGACACCCCCGGTTACGCCGACTTCGTCGGCGAACTGCGCGCCGGGCTGCGCGCCGCCGACGCCGCACTGTTCGTCGTCTCCGCCGGGCACGGGGTGGATGCCGCCACCGTGACGCTGTGGCAGGAGTGCGCGCGGGTCGGCATGCCGCGCGCGGTGCTGGTCTCCCGTCTCGACCACGCCCGGGCCGACGTCGACGGCGAGATCGCCGCCTGCGCCGAGGCGTTCGGCGACGGCGTACTGCCGCTGTACCTGCCCTCGCGCGAGGGCACGGCGCTCATCGGCCTGATCACCGGGCGCCGGTACGACTACGCATCCGGCCACCCTCCCGTCGTCGGCGACCCCGACCCCGCCGATCTGGACCGCCTCGCCACGGCCCGCGACGAACTCATCGAAGGGATCATCGCCGAGAGCGAGGACGAATCCCTCATGGATCGCTACCTGGCCGGCGAGGACATTCCCGAGGAGACACTCATCGCCGACCTGGAGACTGCTGTGTCCCGCGGCGCGTTCCATCCCGTGATCCCGGTGTGCGCCGAAACCGGTGTCGGGCTCGCCGAGGTGCTCGACGGCATCGCAGCCGCGTGTCCGTCACCGCTGGAACGCGCCGTCCCGCTCGCCGCCTCTCCCGAGGGCATCCCGCAGCCACGTCTCGCACCCGATCCGGAAGGACCATTGGCCGCCGAGATCATCCGCACCACCGTCGACTCGTTCGTCGGCCGCGTGTCACTGGCACGCGTGTTCTCCGGCAGGTTGCAGCCCGACCGCGCCGTGCACGTCTCGGGCCACGGCCTGGCCGACCGGGGGCACGCCGACCACGACGAGGACGAGCGGCTCGCACACCTCTACAGCCCTTTCGGCGCCGCGCTCCGCGAGATCCCGTACGCGGTCGCAGGCGACATCTGCGCGCTCACCAAGATCTCCTCGGCCGAGACGGGCGACACGCTGTCCACACCGGACGATCCGTTGCTGATCACACCGTGGGACATGCCGGAACCGCAGCTGCCGATGGCGGTCGTCGCCGCGAACCGCAGCGACGAGGACGCGCTGGCACGCAACCTCGGCAGGCTCGTGGCTGCCGATCCGACCCTGCGACTCGAGCGCAACGCCGAGACCAGCCAGCTGGTCGTGTGGTGCACCGGCGAGGCGCATGCCGACGTCGTGCTGGCCCGGCTGTGCGACGGCGGCGCCGACGTGACCACCGAGCCGGTGCGCATCCCGCTGCGGGAGACGTTCGCCCGCGCGGCGACCGGCCACGGCAAGCACGTCAAGCAGTCCGGCGGCCACGGCCAGTACGCCGTGTGCGACATCGAGGTCGAACCGCTCCCCCGCGGCGCAGGCGTCGAGTTCGCCGACCGCGTCGTCGGCGGTGCGGTGCCGCACCAGTTCATCCCCAGCGTCGAGAAGGGCGTGCGGGCCCAGCTCGCGGCGGGCATCACCGAGGGCCGCCCGATCGTCGACGTACGCGTCACGCTCGTCGACGGCAAGGCACACAGCGTCGACTCTTCCGACGCGGCGTTCCAGACCGCGGGTGCGCTGGCGATCAAGGCCGCCGCCACCGCGGGACTGACGGCCCTCGAACCGCTCGACGAGGTCGAGGTCCGGCTACCCGACACCTACTTCGGCGCCGTTCTCGGCGATCTGTCGTCCCGCCGGGGCCGGGTGCTCGGCACCGAGGCGCCCGGGGGCGGCACGACGGTGATACGCGCCGAGGTACCCGCGACGGAACTGCTCCGGTACGCCGTCGACCTGCGCTCGATCACGTCCGGCACGGCGACGTTCAGCCGTCACCACGTGCGCTACGACCCGGCCCCCGACCACGCCGCGGCCCTGCGGTGACGGCGTGGCCGGTGCCGCGCACGCGATGACGGGTGTCAGCTGAAGGAGAAACCGCCGGGGCGGTCGTTGCGGTCGGCGAGCAGGCCGGAGAGCGTCGCGATCGCGATCTCCGGCGGTGTCCGCGACCCGATGTTCAACCCGATCGGCCGGTGCACGCGGGCGATGTCGTCCTCACTCACGCCGAGTTGCCGCAGTGCGGCGAGGTGCGGCCCCTCGTGCCGGGGATTGCCCATGACGCCGACCCACCGCGCGGGCTGGGCGAGTGCGTCCTGCAGCATCGCGCCGAGCTCGTCACGGTGGTGATCGGTGACGACGATGTCGGCCGTGTCCGGAACATCCGACAGGTCAGGGATTTCCGTGGGAGCGTCCGCGACGCGCTTGGCGTCGGGTTCCACGAGCAGCGTCCGGAAGCCGGCGTCCGCGGCGTAGCGCAGTAGATAGTCGGCGACCGGCGTGGCGAACACGGCGACGAGGGTGCGGGTGTCCTGCCCCGCGTCGCGTTCCCCGTGGGCGACCTCGCACGCATCCGGCCCGGCGGCCGCATCGGGCTCGGCGGCCGCATCGGGCTCGGCTGTCGTGTCCGGCTCTGCGGTCGTGTCCGCTCGGGCTGCGCCTCCCGCGGCGGGCTGAGTCGTCTCGGATGTGCCCGCCTTCTCGGATGTGCCCGTCTGCTCGGTCGCACCCGGCTTCTCGGACGTGTCCGGCGCTTCCGGTGTCGTTGCCATACCACCAGTGTGACAGCCACCGCCGCGGTATCAGGAATCGTGCGCAGGCGGCGCGGGTGCCGGTTCGGGTTCGGCGATGTCAAAGTACTCGGGCTGCGGCGCAGTGCCCGCCAGTTTGAAGTAGCGGACCTTGCGCCGCCTGCGCAGGGCCAGCGTGTCGCGCACCGCGTCGTTGTAGACCCGGCGCGCGATCACCATGCGGTGTTCGGCATCGGCCAGCTCGTCGGCGAGCGGACCGGGCAGTTCGGACCGGTCGAGCGCGCCGAGCAGCCGGGTGAGCTCGTTCTCTGCGGGTTCACGATCGGTCCACGCCGCACGTTCGGCGGCGCGCGCCGCCGCGACGAGTTCCTCGCCGCCGAGTCGTCCGAGTGCGGCCGCCGGCGCCGAAGCCGCCACGGTGCGCGCGACGACGGCCCGCCGCGCGAGTGCCGCGTCGAGTGCCGCCCAGCCGGCATCCATCCGCACGTGCAACCGGTCGAGTCGGTTCGCCGTCGCCAGCAGGAACAGGCCGACGGCGACCACGAGCACGGCCAGCGCCGCCACGACCACGAACACCGTCATGCGCCCACGTCCCGGTCCGGGCCGACCTTGCGGGGGTCGGCGGCGATGGCGGTCTCGTAGACACGCAGCACCTGCGTGACGACCGTGCGCCAGTCGTACAACGCGACGCGGTCGGTCCCGGCAGCCGACAGCCGGGCACGGCGATCCGGGTCGGTCAGCAGCTGCCGCAACTCGCCGCCCAGCGCGGCCGCGTCGCCGGTCGGCGTCAGCACTCCGGCGCGGCCGTCGTCGAGGACGCGCCGGAACGAGTCCAGATCACTGGCCAGTACGGGCGCACCGGCCGCCATCGCCTCGGTGAGGATCATGCCGAAGCTCTCGCCGCCCGTGTTCGGCGCGCAGTAGACGTCGACGCTGCGGAGGACCCGGGCCTTGGTCTCGTCGTCGACCTGCCCGAGCAGCTCCAGGTGACCCGCCAGTTCCCGACCCGCCTGTCTGCGCAGCGTGTCGGCCTCTCCCCTGCCCGCGACGAGCAGCCGCACCTCGGGCAGGCCGGCGACGACGCCGCGCAGGGCCTCCAGCAGCACGCCCATGCCCTTGCGCGGTTCGGTGTAGCGGCCGACGAATCCAACGGTGCCGCCGGCGCGCGGATAGCCCTCCAGCGGCCTCGCCCTGGCGAACGAGGGCACGTCGACACCGTTCGGGATCTCCACGGCGTCGCCGCCGAGATGTTCGACCTGTACCCGGCGGGCGAGCGCCGACACGGCGATCCGGGCGGTGATCTTCTCCAGCAGTGGCCGCAGCACGGGCTGGAACGCCGAGAGAGTGCGGGAGCGCGGCGTGGAGGTGTGGAACGTCGCCACGATCGGCCCGTCGGCGACCTTCAGTGCCAGCAGCGACAGGCTCGGTGCCGCCGGCTCGTGCAGGTGCAGCACGTCGAACCGGTTGTCCCGCAGCCATCGCCGCACGCGGGCGTACGACACGGGGCCGAACTGCAGCCGGGCGACCGAGCCGTTGTACGGGATGGCGAGCGACCGGCCGGCCGGATGGACGAAGTCGGGCAGCTCGGCGTCCTCGTCCGCGGGGGCCAGCACCGACACGGCGTGCCCGCGGTTGCGGAGCGCCTTGGCGAGGTCGACCACGTGTCCCTGCACACCGCCGGGCACGTCGAACGAGTAGGGGCAGACGATCCCGATCCGCATGCCGGTCACCCCGCGTCCGCGGCGGATTCCTCGCCTGCGGTGCCGTCGGCGACCGCGTCCTCGCGGTCGGCCGGCCAGAACGGCTGCAGCATGTGCCAGTCGGTGGGATGAGCGGCGATGTCGCCGGCGAAGACGTCGGCGAGCGCCTGGGTGGCTGCGGGCGCCTCGGCCCGGTTGGCGACCCGGATTCGTGGGTGGATGCGCAGGCCCCAGCCGTCGTCGGTGTACCAGGAACCGACGGGCAGCAGTGCCGCACCGGTGCTCGCGGCGAGCCGTGCCGGCCCCGCGGGGAACCGCGCCGGTTCACCGAAGAAGGTCACCGGGGTGCCCGTGTTCGTCATGTCCCGGTCGCCGACGAGGCACACGACGCGGTTCTCCCGCAGCCGTTGCAGCAGCAGCCGGAACGAGACGCTTCCGTCGGCGGGGATGACCTCGAAGCCCAGCGATTCGCGGTACTCGACGAACCGGCGGTACAGCGACTCCGGTTCGAGGCGTTCGGCGACCGTGGTGAGCCTGCCGATCTGCTGTACGGCCCACAGACCCGCGACGTCCCAGTTGCCCGTGTGCGGCAGGGCGACGACCGCGCCGTTGCCCTCGGCCAGCGCGGCTTCGAGGTACTCGGTCCCGCTGATGTCCACATCGGCCAGCACCGCCGCGGGATCGGCCGACGGGAGTCGGAACGCCTCGTGCCAGTAGCGGGCGTAGGAGTGCATCGCCCGGCGCGTCAGATCGTCCAGTTCGGTCTCCCCGGCCCGCGGGACGACGCGGCGCAGGTTGGCACGCAACTGCCGCACGCCGCCGCCACCGCGGCGCGCGGCGAGGTCGGCCACGCCCCAGAAGGCGACGCCGGCGAGGGCCTTCGGCAGCTTCGGAACCACCCGCCAGCCCGTGGCGAAGCCTGCGTCGGCGAGCCGTCCGGCGAGCCCCGTCACGAGTGCCCCTCCGCGGCCGAACGCGCCACGCCGACGATCCGCTGGACCAGCGTGATCACCGACAGCACCGCCAGCAGCCACTGGGACACCTCGACGGCGACGGGAACGCCGAACCCTTGGAGGCCGGTGCCGACGAGCGCGATGATCAACCGCTCGGCGCGTTCGATGAGCCCACCGTCGGCCGAGGTGAACCCCGAAGCCTCCGCGCGCGCCTTCACGTACGAGATCACCTGCGCGAGGACCAGCGAGATCAGTGCTGCCACGGCGATGCGATCGTGCCCGCTCGCGAACGCCCACCACGCGATGGCCCCGAACAGCGCGCCGTCGACCAGCCGGTCACATGTCGCGTCGAGCACGGCCCCGAACGGCGTACTGCCCCGTGCCCGCGCCATCGCACCGTCGAGCAGGTCCAGCATGACGAAGCCCCACACCGTGAACGTGCCCCACAGCAGCATGCCGGAAGGGAAGAACACCAGCGCGCAGCCGAGCGCACCGGCGGTGCCGATGAGCGTCATGGCGTTGGGCGTGAGCCCGGCACGCACCAGCGCGGCACCGATCGGATCGGTGACGCGTGATACCGAGGCGCGCGCGAAGATGTTCAGCATCTGGTCCTACGAGGCGTGCAGGTCGGTCCGGGGGACGTCGGTCGGGACGGCGGCCGCCTGCCGGGTGTCACATGGTCGGGTGACCCCCGGCGAACTGGCGCACCGCCGGAAACCCTATCGACTTCCCGCGCCGGCCGCCGGAACGGCCACCCGTGCGGCGGCCGCGACGCCCGTGGGGACGCTGGTCCGGACCTATGCAGCCCTGCCGGTGTCGTCCCCGTCACCGTCTTCGGCCGCCGGGTCCCCGTCCTCGGCGGAGAGGCGTCGTTCCACCTCGGGACAGCGCGGCCGGAGGCCGTCCCGGATCGCCTCGCTGATCTCACCGAGCATGCGCACCTGTTCCGCGGTCAGCTGGTCGAACACCGCGGCGCGAACCGCCTCGACGTGGCCCGGCGCCGCGGCCTTGATGGCCTCGAACCCGGCGGGCGTCAGGTGGGCGAAGGCCCCGCGCTTGTCGGTCGGGCACGCCTCCCTGCGCACCCAGCCCTTGGCCTCCATCTTCGCGACGGCGTGGGAAAGGCGGCTGCGGGACGAACGCGTGGCGATGGCGAGGTCACTCATCCGCATCACCTGATCCGGCGATTCGGAGAGTTCGACCAGCACTTCGTAGTAGGCCTGCGGCATCCCCGCGTCGTGCTGGAGCTGGGTCTCCGTGTGCGCGTTGAGCATGCCGACGGCCTGCCGGAAGGCGCGCCACACGCCCTGCTCGTCGTCGCTCAGCCATCGCGGTTCGTGCTGTCGCGCTTCGTCCATACCCACCATCATACTCTGGTTGAACCCTCAACCAACATGCGTTACAGTTGTAGTTGAGCGCTCAACAAAGAGCTTTCGAATCCGGGCCGGCACCGCGAATCCGTGGTACTGAGAGTGCGGATACCGAGGAAGCCGAAGGGGCGCGAGCGACCTGCCCCGCCGAACGCGGGCCCGCGACACGGCGTCCGCAGCGGACAGGGCGCCGCAGGCAGACGAACAGACAACACGTGTGGAGGACACCACTCATGAGCGCAGCAACGCAGATCCCCGGCTACACCAAGGGCACCTGGACCATCGACCCCGTGCACTCCGAGGTCACGTTCATCACCCGGCACCTCGGTGTTTCCAAGGTCCGCGGCCAGTTCACGAACTTCGAGGGCACGATCGTGACCGGGGACGACATCACCGATTCCTCCGTCGAGGCCAGGATCCAGGCCGGCAGCATCCACACGAAGAACGACCAGCGCGACGCCCACGTCAAGAGCGACGAGTTCCTCGACGTCGAGCGCTTCCCCACGCTGTCGTTCCGCTCCACCGGAATCCGAGCCACCGGTGACGGCTACGTCATCGACGGCGAGTTGACGCTGCACGGCGTGACCAAGCCGGTCTCGCTCGAGGCGGAACTCGGCGGGTTCGGCGACGGCATGACCGAGGGCAGCAAGGTCGTCGGCATCGAGGCGAAGACCGAGATCAACCGCACCGACTTCGACGTGGCGTCGCAGTTCCCGACCGCCGTCGTCGCCGACAAGGTCAGGATCGAACTCGACATCGAGGCCGTCCTCGACAACTGAGCACCGACAACCGAGCGACGGCGGCAGCCGCCCGCGTGGCACCCGCCTGCCCGGTACGGCCGAACGAGAAGGGCTCGCCTGCTCCCGATCCCCGGGAAGGCGAGCCCTTCTCGCGCATGGCCTGCGCCCACCCGTCGCCCGGCCGCCACCCTTCACCGGCACGCTGACGCGCGGCTGCATCCTCGCGCGTGTCCTGCACTCAGCCCCGCGTGTCCTGCACTCAGGCAGACGAGTTCCCCCGTCCCCCACAGCCGACGACGCGCGACTGCCGTCTCGCGCACGTCTCACGCGAGCCCCCGCCCCGCGGCGTCGTCGCGTGCGGCCCGGTCACCAGGCGTCGGCGAGCAACTGCCGGGTCTGGCCGAGCAGCTGCGGCAGCACCTTCGTCTGGCCGACGACCGGCATGAAGTTGGAGTCCCCGCCCCATCGCGGCACGACGTGCTGATGCAGGTGCGCGGCGATACCGGCTCCCGCGATCACGCCCTGATTCATGCCGATGTTGAACCCGTGGGCGGCCGAGACCGTCCGGATGACCCTCATGGCGTGCTGGGTGAACTCCGCGAGCTCGCGCGTCTCGTCGGCGGTGAGCTCGGTGTAGTCGGCGACGTGCCGGTACGGCACGACCATGAGGTGCCCCGGGTTGTACGGGTACAGGTTCAGCACCGCGTACACGACCGAGCCGCGCGCGAGGATGAGCGCGTCCTCGTCGTCGGTCCCGACGATGCGGCAGAACGGACAGCCGTCGACCTCGTCACCCGACGGCTTGTTCTCGCCCTGGATGTAGGCCATCCGGTGCGGGGTCCAGAGACGTTGCAGTTCGTCCCGGACCCCGACACCGTCCTGGCCTTCGAGCGCGGGTTCCCCGGAGCCGCCGGCACCCGCGCCGTGCCCACCGGCCGCGTCACCGGCCAACAAGAGCCTCCAGCGCCTCGGCCGTCGGCGAGGCGTTCTCGCGCCGGGTGATCCAGTCGTCGATCGCCTGCACCGCGCGGTCCACCGGAACCCCGTTGATCTGACTCCCGTCACGGAACCGGAACGACACGGCGCCCGCGTCGACGTCCTTACCGCCGGCCAGCACCAGGAACGGCACCTTCTGCGTGGTGTGGTTACGGATCTTCTTCTGCATCCGGTCGTCGCTCGTGTCGACGTCGACCCGGATCCCCTTGGCACGCAACGCCTTCTCGACCCCGCGCAGGTGCTCGACGTGCTCGTCGGCGATCGGGATGCCCATGACCTGCACCGGCGACAGCCACGCCGGGAAGGCACCCGCGTAGTGCTCGGTGAGCACACCGAAGAACCGCTCGATCGAGCCGAACAGCGCACGGTGGATCATGATCGGGCGCTGCCTGCTGCCGTCCGGTGCGGTGTACTCGAGCCCGAACCGCTTGTTCTGGTTGAAGTCCAGCTGGATGGTCGACATCTGCCACGTGCGCCCGATGGCGTCCTTGGCCTGAACCGAGATCTTGGGACCGTAGAACGCGGCGCCACCCGGGTCGGGAACCAATTCGAGGCCGGACTCCTCGGCGGCTTCCCGCAGCGTCGCGGTGGCCTCCTCCCATTCCCAGTCCTCACCGATGAACTTGTCCGAGTCGCCACGCGTGGACAGCTCGAGGTAGAAGTCCGACAGGCCGTAATCCGCGAGCAGGTCCAGCACGAACCGCAGCAGCGACCGCAGCTCCCCCGGCATCTGCTCCTTGGTGCAGTAGATGTGCGAATCGTCCATCGTCAGCCCGCGCACGCGCGTGAGGCCGTGCACCACACCGGACTTCTCGTAGCGATACACCGTGCCGAACTCGAACAACCGCAGCGGCAGCTCGCGGTACGAGCGCCCGCGGGAGCGGTAGACGAGGTTGTGCATGGGGCAGTTCATCGCCTTGAGGTAGTAGTCCTCGTCGTCGAACTTCAGCGGCGGGAACATCGTGTCGGCGTAGTACGGCAGATGCCCCGACGTCTCGAACAGGTCGCTCTTGGTGATGTGCGGGGTGTTGACGAACTCGTAGCCCGCCTCCTCGTGGCGGCGGCGCGAGTAGTTCTCCAGCTCCCGCCGGATGATGCCGCCCTTCGGATGGAACACCGGCAGGCCGGAGCCGATCTCCTCGGGGAACGAGAACAGGTCGAGCTCGGCGCCCAGCTTGCGGTGGTCGCGCCGTTCGGCCTCGGCCATCCGCTCGAGGTACTCGTCCTGCGCCTCCGTCGATTCCCATGCGGTGCCGTAGATCCGCTGCAGCTGCTGGTTCTTCTCGTCGCCGCGCCAGTACGCGGCCGCGCTGCGGGTGAGTTTGAACGCCGGGATGAACTTCGTCGTGGGCACGTGCGGACCGCGGCAGAGATCACCCCAGACGCGTTCCTTGCTGCGCGGATCCAGGTTGTCGTAGATCGTCAGCTCGCCGCCGCCGACCTCCATGACCTCGTCGGTATCCACTGTGTCCTTGTCGGACTTCAGGTCGACGAGTTCGAGCTTGAACGGCTCGTCGGCGAGCTCGGCCTTCGCGTCGTCGATCGACCCGACGACACGACGGGAAAACTGCTGCGAACCCTTGACGATCTGCTTCATGCGCTTCTCGAGCGCCTGCAGGTCCTCCGGCGTGAACGGAGTGTCGACGGCGAAGTCGTAGTAGAAGCCGTCCTTGACCGGCGGGCCGATGCCGAGCTTGGCCTCCGGGAACTGCTGCTGCACGGCCTGGGCCAGCACGTGCGCTGCCGAGTGGCGGATGACGCTCCGGCCGTCCTCGGTACTGGCCGCGACCGGCTCGACCTCGACGTCGCCGTCGGGTGCCCAGGCCAGGTCATGCAACGCGCCGTCGGCGTCACGCACGACGATCACGGCGTCGGGCCCCTTGCTCGGCAGGCCCGCCTCGCGCACCGCGGAGCCCGCCGTAGTGCCCGCCGGCACCACCACGCGTTCGGTGGCTTCGGAGGCGGCGAACGACGGCTGGGACACGGTGAACTCCTTGCGACGCATTAACACAGGTACTTGCCGTGTCAATGCTAGCCACCGGGCCCCAGCCGCCGGTTCGCCGCCCGCCGGGTCGGCGTGAGGCTCAGGCCTCGGCGACGACCTCGTCGTAACCGAGCCGCGGCAGCCGCTCCTGCCAGGCGTTCTCGCCGGGCTTGCCGATGTTCACCACAACGAGCGACTTCCACGGCTTGTCGGCGAAGAACTCGGCGTCGACCCCGGCGCCGTCGAACCCGGTCATCGGGCCCGCCGCGAGGCCGGCCGCGCGGACACCGAGGATGAAGTAGCCGACCTGCAGGGAGGCGTTCAGCCTCGCCACCGGCTCGCGGCCGTCAGGATCGTTGAACAGGTCCTTGACGCCCGGTGCGTGCGGGAACACGGCGGGCAGGTTCTCGTGGAAGTCCGCGTCGGCGGCGAGCACGACGGTGACCGGGGCGGCCTCGGTCTTGGGGCGGTTGCCGTCGGCCATGTGCTTGAGCAGCCGCTGCCTGCCCTCGTCACTGCGGACGACGAGCGCGCGAAGGGGCTGATTGTTCATGGACGTCGGCGCCCACTTCACGAGGTCGTAGATCGCACGCAGCTGCTCGTCGGTCACGGGCTCGGAGCTGAACGTGTTGGCCGTACGCGCGTCGCGGAACAGCAGATCCTGCGCGTCGGCGGACAGCTCGAGGGCCTGCGTGGTCGCGCTGGTCGTCATCGAGGTTCTCCCCATTCGTCGTCGGGTGATCGAGCGACGCCCTTCGGCGCCGCTTCCATCCACGACAACATAGTTGAACCCTTGACCACTTCCCGTTGCGCCTATGCCGCACATCACGTTCGGTCGACGACGGGAACTCGGCAGGCGCATCGTTGAAAACGCAACAATCAGCGAAGGGAACCGACGAGCGGTAGCCCGCCCGACGCGTCAGCCCTCCGCCGAACCCCGGGCATACGACAACGGCGCACCTGCCTGGGCAGGTGCGCCGTATGTGCGGTGCGCGATACTGGGATCGAACCAGTGACCTCTTCGGTGTGAACGAAGCGCTCTTCCGCTGAGCTAATCGCGCTTGGAGTTTCACGCTTGGAGTTGCGCACTCCGTGCGTCTCGCGCTCTGTGCTGTTGTGCGAACAACTGTAGCGGACACCGCTCGAGGACCGACAAACGGGTGGTCCTTGAGTCCGCACGGTGCGCATACATGCGGAAACACTCCGTAGAAGCGGCTGGATACGACGGCCGTTATGGACACCTGGCCGACGATGACCGGGTATGTCGTGGACAACACGGGCGAGTCGAGTCCTACCGCCGGCGAGGCAAACCCGCCAGTATGGGCGGCGCATGTGCCACACACGTGCCGTACGGCCGCCGGAGCGCGGTCGGGGTTCGACCGGAAGTGACGCGCACAACACGGCTTAACTCGTCCGAGTGGTCTCGGCGATTACGGCGAGCGAATTGGGCTTCGGCTGCGTCTCACCGTCAAGCCTCGGCCGAACCGGCCGGGAAGGGAGCAGAAGGGTACGACCATGCGAAACGATCACGTGACGCTCCGGTCCAACGCGGTCTTCGACCTGCTGGCACCGAAAACGCCTCCCGTTCCGGTGAAGGTGGAGCTGCGCTACGACACGCGCGACCCCTACGCCGTCGTCGCCGCATTCCGCACGGGACGCGCGGGCTGGGTCGAGTGGGTCTTCGCGCGAGACCTCATCGCCGACGGGCTGCTCGCGGACGCGGGCGACGGCGACGTCCACATCCGGCCGTCGACCGAGGACCCCGAGTCGGTCCTCATCGAACTGACCTCGCCGTCCGGGCACGCGATGTTCGAATCCTCGGCCGAGGAGCTCGCCGACTTCCTCGACCGGACCTACGACGTCGTCCTGCCGGGCAACGAGCACCTCTGGGTCGACGTGGACGAGGCCCTCACGCGGCTGATCCCCAACGATCTTGGCTGATCACGGCGCCCACACCGCCCGGCGGCGACACAAAGTGACCCCCGTGCAAACGACCGTGTGGGCGTCCAGTAGAGTTCTTCACACACCACGGCAGCGGGGAACACCCCGGGGAAACAGCCCTCCACGGAGAGTTACTTCCCAGCCGGAAAATGCGGACGTAGCGCAGCTGGTAGCGCATCACCTTGCCAAGGTGAGGGTCGCGGGTTCGAGTCCCGTCGTCCGCTCGACTGCGGCGGCTACCCGCAGTTGAATCGGGTGCGAGCCTGATTCACAACCGCGGCGGCGTGGCCGAGTGGTTCAGGCAAGGGCCTGCAAAGCCCTGTACGCGGGTTCGATTCCCGCCGCCGCCTCGCGCGATTAGCTCAGCGGGAGAGCGCTACCTTGACACGGTAGAGGTCACTGGTTCGATCCCAGTATCGCGCACCACTTCAACCCCCATCCCGGGCAACCGGGATGGGGGTTTTTCGTTGCTGGTGTCCGTCGTTGCCGTGTCCGGCTTGCCGGTGTCCGAACAGTCGCTACCGCACGGGAGTCCGGTTGCCGTCGTGTCGGCGGGTGCTGGAATGCAGCGCACGCAGCGGCGGAAGATTCCCCCACAGCACCCGTCCCGCCTTGACGTCCGAGAAATGCCGCCCGACCCATGTCGCAGCCACGCCGCGTTCCCGAGCACGATGCGCGACCAGCAACGTACTGAACGTCCCACCGTCGGCCAGCGTCTCACGCGCGGCGCCCAGGAAGCGGTCCCGCTGCTCCCCCATCACCGTCCAGGGCACCGAACACACGATGAGATCCACCGGTAGCAGGCCGCGCGCCCGTACCAGATCCGGCAGGTCGAACGCCGACGCACAGGCCACGTCCACCTCCGGACAGCGGGTCCGCAGCTGAGCCGTCAATGCCGGACTGACCTCCACAGCCAGCAATCGCGACGAGTCCGGCAACCGCCCCGCGAGTTCCGCGGTGATCGCACCGGACCCCGCGCCGAGCTCGACCACCGTACGGGCACCGGCCAGGGGGACCTCGTCGAGGAAACCGGCTACACAGTCCGTCGCCGTCGCCATGACGGCACCGGCACGCATCGGGTGGCGGAGGAACTCACCGGCGAAGCGGCCGTGCTCCGGTCGCCGTCGGCGCGCGGTCGTCGAGCCGTCGTTGTCCACCCTCGACGTTCGGTCTTCCCACCACCTCGTCATAGCACCATTGTCCATACTCGCCTCACGACACAGTGCACGCGGCGGTGGTGGCGGCGACCTCGCGAGCGTAGGGCGCTTTTTTCGCCACTGATGTCGGGGCAGCTGGCCGCGGTTCCTTCGGCCTCGTCGCCGCGGAGGTAGGCGAACGGTGATCGGCGTGGCGAATGTCTGCCGACCCCGTCCTCGCCTGCCTCACAAGCCGAGCTCACTCAGTCGACGGGTCACTCGACCATCCGTCGAGACGGTGGGGGCCTGTGAGCGGACCCACGGGTCCCCTCCGAAGTAGCGCTGGAAGATGTGCTCGGAGGTGCGGGTGGCCAGTGCCTGCGTGGTGAGTGTCGGGTTCGGTCCCCCGGCCGCGTTGGACAGCGCCGAGTTGTCGGCGATGAACAGTCGTTTCACCGCGCGTGTCTCACCGGTCTGGTCAACCACCGAGTCAGCTTCCGAGTGCCCCATGCGCATGGTGGAGTGTGTGTGCAGCGGCAACGCAGGCCAATCCATCCGGTAGACCTTCGTGGCGCCGGCACCACGCAACAACTCGGCGGCCCGGTGCGCGAGGAACTCGCGATTGCGAACGCTGCGCTTGCTGCGTCCCCGATTGACGAACCGCACCTTCGGCACGGCTCCGTTCTCGTCGGCGGGCAGGGCGGAGAGAGTGACACGGTTGTCAGCCGTGACGTCGTCGTCGACGATGCTGACCACGTTGAGGATGCGGTCGAGGCCGTGCATCAGGACATCCTTGAGTTCCGGTCCCACGAGCCGGCCCGTCTCGCCGTCCCACGGACCGGTGAGGCCGCGGCCGTTGGTGTAGTGGCCGCGGATTCCGCTGTCGGAGAAGGTCATCGCGAACGCCTCGATGCCGGGCATCAGGCCGACGTTCATGTTCATGCCGTAGCCGGGGTAGTCGGTGCGGGCAGCGGAAGAGGGCCCCTTGGACGAGCCGACGTCGGAGTCGAACAGACCGAAGGTCCAGTCCAGGTAGTGATCGGTGAAGCCGCGGCCGACCCAGTCGTTGGGGTTGGGCAGCTCGCTGTTGAACCACAACCGCGGAGTCTCCACCGCGCCGCCGCACATCACCACGACGGCTGCGTCCTCCGAGCTCACCTCGCCGGTCGCGTTGTCCTGCCAGGTCACTCCCCTGACGACGTCCCGCTCGGTGCGGACCTTGGTGACCGTCGCATCGGTCACCAGTGTGATCGGCTTCCCACCGGGGGACCACGCATCGGCCGTGAGTGCCATCGGAATGTAGCTGTTGTCGGTGGAGCGCTTCGCGAACAGGTTCCGCGGAGCGTCGATCGGGGCCGCGCAGCCCTGAAAGCAATGTCCACAGAACGTGCAGCCGGTCGAGGTCGGGTGCCGCAGTTCAGCGGGATCGGTGGTCAGCCCGGCGCGGCCGCCCGGCGGGAGGATGGCGTTCTCCTGCGGACGGTAGGACGGACCGAGTGTGGTCTTCGTGTCCTGCACCGGAAGTCCGAGCGTTTCGCAGCCGCGGAGGTAGACGCTCTCCTTGGTCCCGACCGGCGCGGTATGCACCGGCAGGGTCGCCTCGGCCCATTCGTAGTACGGCACGAAGTCGCTGTAGGAGAACGGGAATCGATGTTGGACGTCGTACATGTCGGTGTCCGGCCCTTGGTAACCGGCGAAGACACCGGGATAGGCGCGCGGACTGTTTCCGAAGTAGTGCTGTGTCGTGCCGCCGACCCCGGACACCTGCCAGAGGAACGAGTTCTGTGGCAACTCCCGGTACGCCGCCGGTTTGCTGCGGTCCGCCTGGCCGACCCGAAGATAGCCGGTGAGCGGGTTGTTCGCGTCGTTTTCCAGCCGGCTCCATTCCTGTCGGGGATGAGCGTGCCGGGGTCCACCCTCGACGACCAGCACATCCAGGCCGTGCGCGGCGAGCTCCTTTGCGACGACGGCCCCGCCGCCGCCGGCTCCGATAACGATGACGTCGCGCATCAGCGTGCACTCACTTCCTTGCGTCCCTGGTAGTAGCCCTGGAATTCGTCCCAGCCGGCGATCACGCCCGGGTCGTAGCCGCTCAATCGCCATCCCACCGGGGTGCTCGTCACGCTCAGGCTCGCCGGGTCGAACGTCGACGACTCGCAGTAGGTGCCGAACGCGGAGAACTCCAGCAGCGCGCCCGCGATGAACTCCAACAGCCCGGATGCCGTTCCCTGGAGTGGTCCGGACAGCTCGTCGTCGATCGCCGACACCAGACCTGCGGCGGGTTCTTCCATCATTCGGAATGCCTCGGCCTTCTCCGCGAACGACAGTCGCGCGAACGGCGAGAGGAACGCGCCGCCGACCGCCGCCGGATTGACCAGGGTGGCGAGGCTGTTCAGCAACAAGGCGATCACCAACGACAACGGCACGGTCTCGTCGTTGCGCAGCAACGTGCGGACAGCCTGGTCCAGATCGAGCAGCTCGCCGGTCGGCAGCGGGCGCAGCCCATCGGGCAGCGGCACGTCCACATCTGCCAGTCCGTTGGCCAACGCGCTGGCCAACGGACCGGCCAGCTGATCAGGAACGGGGACGTAGTTGTCGAGCGATTCGATCAGGAAGTCCGGGGTGTTCGCCTCCATGGCGCCCGGCTCATCGCGACGCGTCCCCTGGGCCGCCGAGTAGGCATCCGGGCCGGGTACCACGAACACGGCCAACCCGTTGAGGGTGTCTCTGGCCAGTTCGGCCAGTGCCGTGTTCACCAGCCCGAGCAGCGGATCGGACGCGGCTCGGGCACCGGACGCGGCTCGGGCACCGGGCGAGGCCACGGCTCCCGGCAACAGCGCGCCGGCGCCGGCTACGGCACCCAGCAAGCCGATCCGGGCGAGAAAGGTACGCCGATCGTGCGGATCTGTGTTCATGGAACCTCCTGGGCACAGCGTCGGGCCTCCTACACCGTGGTCAACTCGGCCCGCCACTGCATCGGCGCTCCGCACACACTTGAACGCCGCCCTGGTGTGCGCGTGCACACATCGCCATACGATCGGGCGACTCAGCCGGCCGCCACGCGACCGAACCTGTGCGACGGCACAACCGACGTCGACCTCGGCGGCATCCGCACAGGATGTCGACGATCACGTCCACTGTCGCCTGGTACCGCAGGTCCACCGGCGAGCGGCCTCGCCGCTTCCCTGTCGACTTCGACGCCTGTCCACCGTCGGTCTGCCCACCAGCACCCCTGCAGAAGCCCTGCGGAGGCGAGTCGTGCCCACCTCCACGTTCACGCTCAACGGCGATCAGGTCACCGTCGAGGCGCAGTCATGGCACCCGCCCGGACCCGCTCCACACCGACCGGCGTACCTCTACGACGGTCGTGACGCTGCCCGGCCGCCGCGGCCTCATCGGTCCAGCACGGCCAACCGCAGCAACAGTTGATCGCGGTGGTCGCGCAGTGACCGGCCCGTGAGTGCCTCGATCCTGGCCAGCCTCTGCAACACGGTGTTGCGATGACAGTTCAACTCGTCGCCGACCTCGGTAGCGGCCCCGTCCCGCCGAAACCAACAGTCCAGCGTCCGCAGCAACAGATCCCGCTTGTCCGGGTCGAGTACGAGCAGCTGTCCCAGCGCGTGCTCCTGGATCCGGTCCGCGATCGGACGGTTCGCAGCCAGCAACGCCTCCGGCAGCCGGTCCTCGAACGCTGCGACCATGGCGCGACCCTCGGGAACCGTGTCCAACGCGAGCTCCGCCAATCGGTATGCCGACGCCGACTCGGTGAGGCCGGTGAACGCCGGCGAGACGCCCGCCTTGCCCTCCACGACCCGGCCGAGCTGACCTACCAGGCGTGACAACGGGGCCGACCCAAGCTCCACCAGCCCGACCTCCCGGTCGGCCCGGAGTTGCCACTGCGAGGCGAAACCCAACGCGGTCAGCGCATCAGCGGGTGAGTGGGACGGCGAGGTGGACGGCCCTGCGTGGCCGACCACCACAACGGCCAGCCGGGTGGTGGACGTGAGCCCGAGCACCCGGTTCGCTTCGTCGGCGACCAGCGGATCGCCGCCGCGACCGTCCAACAGGCCTTCCAGCACCGCCTGTCGCCGTTCGGAGTCCCGCCGCTGCGCAGCCGACTGGCGCGCCCGGTACTCGGTGGCGGTGGCCAACGACATGACGTCCATCAGCTGCATCACCTGTACGGCGCCGTCCAACAACTCTCCGAGGGCGTCGGGCGCGGAGGTCCTGGCCTCGTCCAGCAACGCCGCCCACAGCACCTCGGTACCGAGCCGGAATGCGTGCAACAGCGACTCGAGTGGGAAGCCGGCGTCAGCCCGGCGCCGCGCCGTCAGCCGTGCGGCGTCGAACAGATCGTCGCCGTCCGGCACCTGGCCGGACAGGGACTGTAACGAACGCAGCATGTTGTCCCGGCACGAGCGGAGCAGCTCCTCGGGCGCTACCCGGTCCGTGGTCGCGTACACGTCGTCGTTCTGCACGATCGTGTCGCGCAACAGGTTCGCCAGCTCGGGCGCCCGTGCGAGCAGTCGCCGGGCGAGTTCTCGCGTGGCCGGAGCGGGCTCGGGCAACATTGCCATCGAAGTCACCGGGTCAGAGTAGGAGCAGGCGCACGACAGGGCGACCCACACCGCTGCTCACCGGTGGCGGCGGACCATGGTCACCCGTACTGACCGACCTGGCGCCACGAGGTGGTCGTCAGCGGACGGGCCGACGAGATCGAGGGGCCCACCGGGCCTGTCTCGACCGACCGCGGGCCGGTGCCGCGCCCACCGTCGTGGTGCCCTCGACCAGCGATGCCGGAGCGGGGACGCGATCGTCAGGAACACGTGTGCACGCCCC
Source organism: Prauserella salsuginis (assembly GCF_024648885.1). Lineage (GTDB taxonomy): Bacteria > Actinomycetota > Actinomycetes > Mycobacteriales > Pseudonocardiaceae > Prauserella > Prauserella salsuginis. The sequence continues at coordinate 82,876 of NZ_JANBBF010000002.1, forward strand.
TCGACCTGTCTGACGCTGCGGAACGTTCCCGTTCGATGGGCCATTCCGGGAGGCCGTCGAAGCAAGAGCAGGCCGCGGCTCCGGCTTCGGCCGCTGACCGGCTCCTCAGATGATGCCGAGTCGCAGCATCGCGTCCGCGACGTTGGTGAAACCGTTGATGTTGGCTCCGGCGACGTAGTTTCCGGGCATGCCGTACTCGTCGGCGGTGGTGTAGCAGCGGGCGTGGATGTCCTTCATGATCTGTTCGAGCCGCTGCTCGGTGAACTCGAAGCTCCAGCTGTCGCGCGAGGCGTTCTGCTGCATCTCGAGCGCCGAGGTAGCCACCCCGGCCGCGTTCGCCGCCTTGCCCGGCCCGAACGCGACGCCGGCTTCCTGGAACATCCGGACCGCGTCCGGAGTCGCCGGCATGTTCGCACCTTCACCGACCGCGATACACCCGTTCGCGATCAGCTGAGCCGCGTCCGTCGCGTCGAGCTCGTTCTGCGTCGCGGAGGGAAGCGCCACCTGGCACGGCACCTCCCAGATGCTGCGGTCGGCGACGAACTTCGCGGCCTGCCGGCGCTCGACGTAGTCGCCGATCCGTGTCCGCTCGACCTCTTTGAGCCGTTTGACCAGTTCGACGTCGATCCCGTTCTCGTCGTAGACGTAACCGGAGGAGTCGGAACAGGCGACGACGACGCCGCCGAGCTGGTGCACCTTCTCCATGGCGTAACAGGCGACGTTGCCCGAGCCCGAGACCACGACCTGCATCCCGTCGAACGAGCGTCCGCGGGCGGCCAGCATCTCCCGCACGAAGTACGCGCAGCCGTAACCGGTGGCCTCCGTGCGGACACGGGCACCGCCGAACGAGAGGTGTTTACCGGTCAGCACCCCCGATTCGTACCGGTTCGTGATGCGCTTGTACTGGCCGAACAGGTAGCCGATCTCCCTGCCGCCGACGCCGATGTCGCCGGCGGGCACATCGGTGTCGGCGCCGATGTGCCGGTGCAGCTCGGTCATGAAGCTCTGGCAGAACCGCATGATCTCCCGGTCGGAGCGGCCCTTGGGGTCGAAGTCCGCACCACCCTTGCCGCCGCCGATCGGCAGTCCGGTGAGGGCGTTCTTGAAGATCTGCTCGAAACCGAGGAACTTGACGATGCCCTGATAGACCGAGGGGTGGAAACGCAGACCGCCCTTGTACGGGCCGAGGGCGCTGTTGAACTCGACACGGAAGCCGCGGTTGATGTGCACCTCGCCGTGGTCGTCCTCCCACGGCACCCGGAAGGTGACCTGGCGTTCCGGTTCGCAGATCCGTTCGATGATCCTCTGGTCGGCGTACTCGGGGTACCGGTCGACGACCGGTCCGATGCTCTCCAGCACCTCGCGGACCGCCTGGTGGAACTCGTCCTCACCGCGGTTGCGCTCCACCACGTTCGCGTAAACGGGCTCGAGACGCTCGTGCAGGACCACCTGGACTCCTTCCACCGACATCCACCGACTTCCACCGGCAGCGGGCCGCCGCGCGACCTCGGATCGACACGCGATCCGTCCACTTCATCCGGAGCCCGCAGTTCGATCAACATGACGAAGGACACACACCACCGGGCCACCAGCGCGGAAGCAGTGGAAACTCCGCTGCCGCGGGTCACCCCGGTGAGTGCCCGGGCGTCCGGTGCCCGAGCGTCCAGGCGGTTCAGTCCAGGCCGCGCGCCAGCTCGATGGCGTTGGCCAACGTGTCCAATCGGTCTTCGAGCGAGTCGCCCGCGGGATAGAACCGCACGGTGTCCACACCGGCGTCCCGCCACACCCGCAGTCGGTCACGGACCATGTCCCGGGTGCCGATCAGTGTCGTTCCCAGCACCATCTCGTCGGTGACGAGCTCGGCAGCGCCGTCGCGGTCCCCGGACTGCCACAGCTGCCGGATCTCTGCGGCGGTATCGGCCCAGCCCTGCCGGCCGTAGGCGTTGTAGTAGAAGTTGGTCTTCGCCGAGCCCATGCCGCCCAGGCTGAACGCGAGCTTCTTCTTCCGCTCACCCAGCATCTCGCGCAAGTCGTCCTCATCGTCGGCGAACGCCACCTCCGCGCCCTGGCAGATGTCCAGCTCCGCACGAGAACGCCCGGCTTCGGCAAGTCCGGCGTCCAAATGTGCGAAGTATGCGTCGGCGGCACCTTCGGGTACGAAACTGGTGCCCAGCCAGCCGTCCGCGATCTCGCCGGTCAGTGTGAGCATGGCCGGTGACAACGTGGCCAGGTAGATCGGGATCTCGTGCTCCGCGCGCGTCGAGAGCCGCATGGGCTTTCCCTCCCCGCCCGGTAGCGGGATCGCGACGTGCCGCCCTTCGAAGGAAATCTTCTCCCCGGCCAGCACCCGGTGGATCACCTCGACGGTCTCCCGCATGCGCGCCAACGGGCGCGCGAACGGCACGCCGTGCAGTCCTTCGATCACCTGCGGACCCGACGACCCCAGCCCGAGCAGGAAGCGCCCCTGGGACAGCTGCGACAGCGTGATCGCCGCCTGCGCGATGCCCACCGGCGTCCTGGTGCCCACCTGCATGACCCCCGAACCCAGCAACATCCGATCCGTGCGCGCCGCCAGATATCCGAGCGGGGACGGCGCGTCGGAACCCCACGCCTCGGCCACCCAGCAGATGTCCAGCCCGAGCTTCTCGGCCTCCACCACGTACTCGACCAGCTCCTGCCACGAACCGCCCGACCCTTCGATCGTGGTCGCCGTCCGCATCAGCGGTCCACCTGCCCGGTGTCCTCCACCAGCTTCTTGATCGCCTCGACCGCGGCCGTCATGTTGGTCTCGAACTCCCGCAGCCGGACGAACACGATCTTCTGCTCCTTGTCGGGCATCCGATCGATCGCCAGCGACAGCCCCGAACGCGCAGGACCCAGCTGCATCCACTGCCGCAACAGCGTGCCGTCACCGTCGGGCACGACCGTGAACCGCCAGGTCGCGGTGGGGTTGTCCGGATCCTCCACCGCCCAGCCGAAGGTCCTCGGCGGGTCGAGGTCCACGATGTGCGAGGTCGTGCTCCACTTGCCCAGCGCGTCGTGCTCGTTGCGCCCGATGAACTGCGCCCCGAGGGCGGGCCCGGTGACCCCGTGCTGCCACTCCACCGACTGAAGCTCCGGGCTCAACTCGGGCATCAGCTCTATGTCGGACACGAGCGTCCACACCCGCTCCGGCGAAGCGTTGATCCGGGTCTCCACCTGCACCGTCGGCATGTCCTCGTACCGCGCGCCGGTCCATTCCATAGTCGTCCGACCTCTTCCCCTCGGCCCACGTCACAACAATTCCCGACCAGCAGAGTTGCTTATTTGAACTAACGCGTCAAGCGCTCGGCCGGCCGGGAACATTTCGGCCGGCCGGAAACGGCCACCGAGCGGACCCGCATCCCGCTCCTCCGGTTGCGGCCTCACTCCGCGAAACGCCGCTGCACATCCGGTCGTTCGGCGAGCGCCGCCGGGTACCCCGGGCCCATCCGATTACTGGTTTCCTCCGCGCGCAGCGGCTCCTTGCACGCCCCGCACACGATCTCGGGCTGGGTGTCGTGGCCACACCGATCGTGGTGCAGGACCACGGGCACCCCCTTCTCCCCCGCCAGCCAACGATCGCCCCAACGGTTCATCGCAGCGAGCACGCCGTAGAAGTCGCGTCCCTTCTCGGTCAACACGTAGTCGTACCGCACCGGAACATGCTGGTAGGCCTGCTTTTCCAGCAGGCCCTCGTCCACCAGCCGCCGTAACCGATCGGTCAGCGTGTTACGCGCAATGCCCAGCGATTCCTGGAAGTCGTCGAAACGACGGATCCCGTAGAAGGCCTCCCGCAACACCAGGGGGGTCCACGCGTCGCCCAGCAGATCCATCGTCCGGGCGATCGAACACGGCCAGTTCGCGAAAGACGTCCGCCTCATAGCGGTCACCGTACAGCGTTTCACATAACAACTCACCTGCGTGGGCGGAACCCGAGGGCGGCCACGCGCGGCGCCGTCGGTCGCCGACGCGGCCCGAGGGCTCCCAACGTGGGTGCCCGACGGAGCCACAGCGTGCTGCCTCGAACCCGCCTACAGCGCGCCCAGCACCTGCGACAGGACGATCAGGCCGCACACCACGCCGTTGAACACGCGGTGCGCCACCAGCACCGCGATGAACTCGCGGACGACCGCGCTGGACCAGAAGTACCACGCCGTCGGAGCACCGACGACCTGCCCGTCGATCTTCGCCTTCCGCGCGAGCAGCGCGGCCCGCAGGACGTGGAAGTTGTTGGTCACGACGACACACCGGTGATCGGCCTTGCGGGCCCGCATGAGTTCGGCGCTGAACGTCAGGTTCTCCCACGTCGTCGTGGAACGATCCTCCACGAGCACCCGGTCGGCGGGCACGCCGCGGCAGACGAGGTGGTCGCGCATGGCGTGGGCCTCCGGGACCTGTTCGTCCGGTCCCTGCCCGCCCGAGGTGACGAGCATCGGGTCGCCGCCGCGAGCACGTTGTTCGTCGAACACCTCACGGCCGCGACCGAGCCTGCTCGCCAGTAGCGGCGGCACCCGCCGTCCGTCCAGCAGCCCCGCCCCCAGCACCACGACGTAGTCGACGGGACGCCGGGAGGAGATCCGGCCGTAGACCACCGAGTACAGCAGGAAACACACGAACAGGAACGACACGTAGAACAACACGCCCGTCACCGCCGTGGCCGTCACCGTCAGCGGCTTCCAGTCGATCAGGCCGACGAGAACTTGGGCCGGGACGTAGGCCACGATGCCGATCCCGGCCAGTAGCGACACCAGGTTCGCCAGTCGCCGTCCCTCTCGGCGGAGCATCGTCACGCCGCTGGCGATCAGGAAAACCCCGAACGCCAGCACCGACAACGGGATCAGCAGCACCCCGATCACCAGCAGCACCCGTGCCGCGCCCTCCGAGACCGTGCCCACCACCAGCAGCATCGCCACGGCGAGGGACGCCAACGCGAGGAACAGATACACCCCGTTGCGCAGTTTGCGCCGATCACGCAGAAAGCTGATCAGGAACGCCGTGAAGAACAACGCTGCAGGGACGACGCGACCGGCGACACACTCACGGGAGCTCCCGTGTCGACGCCGTGGTGGCCGGAACACGACGCACGGATCCGAAAGCCATCAGCTGCCCGCCGCGTCGGACGCGCCTCGACTATCCACCATGGACGGCATTAGACCACAGCGACCGGTGCCCCGCCCGGCCGCGAACCGGCACGAACGGCGACAACCACCGCGGCGACGAACCACCGGCGTCCGGCCGCCACGGCACCGTCGCGGGCAGGATCGAAGGGCTCGGACGTCAGCCGCGCGGCCAGACCGGGATCCGGTCGAGCATGTCGCAGCGCAACTCCAGAGCCGCGACGAGCTCCTCGGGATCGCGGTGATCACTGACCGGGTCGAACACGTCGAGATACTCCCCACGCAGCACGAAGCCCCGGAACGAGCGCGAATCGTGCAGTAGCAGCGCCTTCAGCTCCGGGCCGAACACCGCGCGCGCGAACGCCTCGTCGTCGCAATGCACCTCGAAGCTCCGGTCGACCTCCTCGTCGCCGAGCTGCACGCCGCCCATACCGATCGTGCGATTGATCGTGTTCTGTGGCCCGACGATCCGCGTCGCACTCAGCATCGGGTGCGGCGCGGGAGCGGCGACCCAGATCGCACGTTCCGGCCGATGCTTCCCGTCGTGCACGGTCTGGAACGTGGCAGCGACGAACGGCCTGCCCCGATGCGTGCCCGTGATGACGTCCGTCGCCCCCGTCGCGCGCGGCGGTCGGTGGAACGGTTCGGCCCATCCCGTGCGGTCGTACTGCCGATCGTAGAGCGGCACGTACGAGTCGTCCCGTTCGGCGAAGGTCCAGCCTCTCGCCTGGACCGCGGCCCGAGCCTCCGACGTCGACATGGCCGCACGGGCCTTGCCCGCGCGCCGCACCAGGACGATCAGCGCGATCACCCCGGCGGCGAGCAGCAGTACGCCACCGAACACGATCGCGAGGATCCCGCCCACACTCATTCGTCACACCCTCCACATCGCACGGTCGGCAGACGCACGAAACCGGGTGCGCCGGCTGCCCGGCCACCCGGTTTCGTCCATGGGTTCTCAGCTCCGCCGCAACACGCGGAAACTCTCGAAGGCTTCGTCGTCGCTGAGCTGTTCGCGCCCGCCCCGCCTGCGGGCCGACCCGCCCCCGAGCGGATCCGGCCCCGGATCGACCGGTTGCGAGTCGCCGAACAGCTTCTTGTCCTCCTCAAGCACCTTGTCCAGCAGGTCGCTGGAGCCGAGACCGCGCTGCACCACCTCGGCCTGCGCGCGGGTGGCGGCCACCCGCGCCAGCGCGATCGTGTGTTGCACCCTGGCGGACAGCTCCGCCGGGTCCACGCCACTGCGCACCGCGTCCGAGAACGTGACCCGCTCGACCGTGCCGTCCGGTCCGGCCTCGACCGTCACCATCCCGTCCTGCGAGCTCGCCGTGCCGGTGACCTCGGCCAACTGTTCGGTCATGGCCTTGTAGGTCTCGGCCCGGTTGCGGTTCGCGGCCGCCGCGTCGTCGACCGCCTGGATGCGCTGCACCAGATGCTTGGCCGTCTCGTTCATGCCGAACCTCCCGTGGTTCCGGAGCCGCTGCCGGCACCGCCCTGATCGGGACGGATCGTGCCGAGGAACTCCTCGAAATCGGCGAACACCGATTGGAACGTCTCCGGTGTGGAGCTGAGCACGATCTCGATCACCGCACGACGCGTCGGATCGGCCGTGTCGGTGAATCCCATGAACACCTGATACTGCACCAGATACCGGCGGCGACCGGCCACGTCGGCGTCAATCCGCAGCGGCTGCGTGTACACCGGGTTCTCGGCGGTACCCGTGGCCTGCGTGTTGCCGACCTTGACCTCGTACGCACCGCCGCGCAACCGCTCGGCCGCCTCGGCGGCCACATCGGACAGTTGCACGTCGCCGTCCCGCACTTCGCCGGTGATCGTGATGTTCGCGGTGAAGCCGTCCCCGCCCGTGTCGGGCCGCAACGCCACGAACGCCGCGTTCGGCGTACCGATCTCGTCCGGCGACACCGAGACCCAGCCCTCCGGCAGGGAGAACTCGATCGGCACCGGGATCGTCGTTGCCATGCTCACGCCTTCTTCCTCGTCGACGGGCGGTCACCGCACTCAGAAGCCGAGTGCATTGCCCACGCTACTGATCGCATCGCCTGCCTTGTCCTTGGCGCCGCCGACCGCGTCGCCCACGGCCTGGCCCGCGCCGCTCACGGCCTCGCCGGCACTGGTCGCCGCGTCGACGACCCCACCCGGGTCGACCGACACGTCGAAACCGACCTTGCCACCCACCCCGAGCGCGGCGCCGGCGGATGCGCCGATGTGGAACTTGCCGTCGTCACCCATACCGAACTGGGCGTCGGCGGAGGCGCCGACACCGGCCCATGCCTCGCCGTTGACACCTGCGCCGACACCGGCGACCTCACCACCGACGTCACCGCTGGCCTTGGCACCGGCGAACGCCTCGGCACTGACGTCGGCGCCGGTGAGACCGACGCTGGCGTCGGCGGAGGCCTCGGCACCCGCCATGGCCTCACCACTGGCCGACACGCTGGCGTGGTCGCCGAAGTTCATCTCGCCCTCGACATCGCCCCTGGCACCGACGAACGCCTCGGCACTGGCCTGTGCCCCGAGCGCGTCGACGCTCGCCTCGGCGTTGGCGTCGCCGCCCACGAAACCGCTGGCGCTGCCGCTGCCCGACACGCCCATCCCGGTGTCGAACTCACCTTCCACCTCGCCCTTGGCCAGGTAGGCCTCGGCGTTCGCACCGGCGGCGAAACCGTCCTCGGTGACCTCGGCGTACGCGCCTGCTCCGGCGCCGAGCACCGAACCCGAGCCGGATGCACCGGCCGACATGTCGCCGTACTCGGCGCCCACATCGAACTCGCCGCCCGCGACCTCGACGTCGTCACCGACCTCGTGGCGCACCGGGTCGATGCCGAGCATGCCGGGGCCGGGGAGGTCGATGCCCAGGCTGTCGAACAGCTCCCTGGCGCCGTCGTGCATGAGCTTGTCGGCCGGTTCGTCGCCGACCGTGTTCTGGTAGCTGCGGTTGCCGTTCTCGTCGGTCTGCCAGCCGCCCGGGTCGACGTCCTCCCACTGGCCGGTCTCCGGGTTGAACCGCCGCTGCGTCTGCCGGTTCTCGGCTCCGAACTCCTGCTCGCCGAACCCGTGCTGGAACCGGCCCTCCTCGTCGTGGGTCATGCCGAGCGCCATGGCCGCGATGCCGCCCTCCGCGGCCACGGCCTTCCGCGCGGCGTCGAGGATCTGCTGCGCCTCCGCCATGGCGGGCGCGCCCGGGTCCTCGAACGGCGTCATCGGGCCGTCCATCATCGGGCCCAGCGCGCGCTGCGCGTCGTACTGGGCCTTCGCCGCCCTGCTGGCAGCCCGCGCCTGGTGGTACAGCTCGATCGCGCGCTGCGCCTCACCCTGCCCCCAGTTCAGGATGTCGGCGTAGTTCGCCAGCTGCTCGCCGCCCTGGCCGACGGCTTCCGCAGCCTGCCCCCACTTGGGCGGCTCCTCCGCGAAGACCGAACGGAAACTCGTCGCCGCATCGCCGACCCAGCCTGCCGGGTCGATCGTGCCGAGGGTCGAACCGATGTCGTCGGCGACGTTGATCGGATCGACCAACGAACCGAGATCGGACGAGATCACCTCGGGTTCACCCGGAACGAGCGCCTTCGGATCGTCGGTCTGCCCCAGTTCCGCCATCACCGCTCCTGTCCCTCACTACCCGCACCGCCGTCGAGAACGGCGCTGATGCCGCCCGCGGCGGCACCGCCGACCGCACCGCCGAGGCCGCCTGCGATCCCGCCGACCGCACCGCCGACCGCGCCGCCCACGGCTCCACCGGCGGCGATACCGCCCGCCGCGCTCTCGACCGCGTTCCCCAGTGTGTCCAGCGACGAGCGCGTGTCGTCATCGGATTCGAGGTACTGGGCGGCGGCCGAGCCGAGCTGGCCTCCCAGTTCGTCGGCCTTGCCCTTCAGCGTCTCGAAGTGCTTGCGCATGCTCTCGATGTAGAGCTGCCACGCCTGTTGCACCGCGTCGTTCCCGTAGTTACCGCTCGGGCCCTGCCAGACCAGGTTCGCCGCGCCCCCCGCGGTCTCACCGATCCGTCCCGCGGTCCCGCGCAGTTCGTCAGGAACGGCATCAAAGCCTGTCATGGTCCCCAACTCCTTCGCCTGTTCGGTGGCCCGCCGGCCGCACGGGCCGCCGGCCACCGCTCGTACGTAGTTCATGACGCGGTACGGCCCCGCCCGGTTCCCAGGTCGGCGTGAATTCTTGTCCGCTCTTCCCCAACGGCACCCCTGCCGCATACACGAGGGGCGGGCCGGGATGCCCCGGCCCGCCCCTGGCGTGCGGTGTTGCGACGGCCCGTTCAGCCGAGGCCGGCGGCCAACCTGCCCGCGAGCAGCTGCGCGAACCGGTGCGGATCCGGCAACTCCTCCCCTTCGGCCAGCAGGGTGGTTCCGTACAGCAGCTGCGCGACCTCCGGCAGCGACGGGTCGTCGGCGTTCGTCGCGTGCGACTCGCGCAACCCGGTCACGAGCGCGTGCTCCGGATTGATCTCCAGGATGCGCTTGACGTCCGGCAGCGGCTGGCCCAGCTGGCGATAGATGCGGACCAGCTCGGGGCTCAGGTCCCCCTCGTCGCCGACGATGCAGGCGGGCGAGGTCGTCAGCCGCGACGACAGGCGCACGTCCTTCACCTCGTCCGAGAGCGTCTCGCGCAGCCACTCCAGCAGGCCCGCGAACTGCTCCTTCGTCGCCTCGTCGGTGGAGTCGTCGCCCTCGCCGTCACCGTCCAGGTCCACTTCGCCCTTCGCGATCGACCGGAACGTCTTGCCCTGGAACTCGGCACCCGAGTCGACCCACATCTCGTCGACCTGGTCGGTGAGGATCAATACCTCGATGCCCTTGCTGGTGAACGCCTCCATGTGGGGCGACTTCTCCACCATCTCGCGCGAGCGGCCGGTCAGGTAGTAGATGTGTTCCTGGCCCTCGGGCATGCGCTCGATGTACTCGGCGAGCGTGGTCTGCTCGTCGGCCGAGCGGGTCGAGTCGAACGAGGCGATATCGAGGATGTCCTGTCGGCTGTCGGGGTCGGTGACCAGACCCTCCTTCACGCAGGTGCCGAACTGGCTCCAGAACGTGCGGTATTTGTCCCTGTCCTCGGACTCCTCCGACTTCACCAGACCGGCCACGGTGGACAGCACCTTCTTGGCGAGCCTGCGTCGCATGGCGCGAATCTGGCGGTCCTGCTGCAGGATCTCGCGCGAGACGTTCAGCGACAGGTCCTGCGCGTCGACGACACCCTTGACGAAGCGCAGGTACTCGGGCATGAGCTCTTCGCAGTCGTCCATGATGAACACGCGCTTGACGTAGAGCTGCACGCCGCGCTTCGCCTCGCGGGTGAACAGGTCGAACGGCGCACGCGAGGGCAGGAACAGCAGCGCCTGGTACTCGAACGTGCCCTCGGCCTGCAGCCGCATCGTCTCGAGCGGGTCGGCCCAGTCGTGGCTGATGTGCTTGTAGAACTCGTGGTACTCGGCGTCGGTGACCTCGCTGCGCGGCCGTGCCCACAGCGCCTTCATCGAGTTCAGCGTCTCCGGCTCGACGACGGTCTCGTCGGACTCGCCGTCCTCGCCCTTCTTGACCCGCTCGACCTCCATCCGGATCGGCCAGGCCAGGAAGTCCGAGTAACGGGTGACGATCCGCCGCAGCACGCCGGTGTCGGTGTAGTCGTGCATGCCGTCGTCGGTGTCGACGGGCTTGAGGTGCAGCGTCACCGCGGTTCCCTGCGGCGCGTCGGGGACGTCGGCGATCGTGTAGGTCGCCTCGCCCTCGGACTCCCAGCGTGTGCCGACGGTCTCGCCCGCCTTGCGGGTCACGACGGTGACCCGGTCGGCGACCATGAACGCCGAGTAGAAGCCCACGCCGAACTGCCCGATGAGGTCGCTGCCCTGTGTCTCCTGCGCCGACTTGAGCTTCTCGAGCAGCTCGGCCGTCCCGGACCGGGCGATCGTGCCGATGAGACCGACGACCTCGTCATGCGACATGCCGATGCCGTTGTCGCGCACCGTCAGCGTGCGTGCTGCCGGGTCACGCTCCAGCTGGATGTGCAGGTCCTCGGTGTCGACGTCCAGGTCTTTGTCGACGAGCGATTCGAGCCGCAACTTGTCCAGCGCGTCCGAGGAGTTGGACAGCAGTTCCCGCAGGAACACGTCCTTGTCCGAATAGATCGAATGCACCATCAGTCGCAGCAGCTGCCGCGCCTCGGCCTGGAACTCGTGCGTCTCGGCCTGCTGCTCCGACTCCACTGCCTGCTCCGCCATCGGCGATGGACCCCCTTGGGTGATGACATGACTCGTGATGTGACGTTGGCGAATGCGCCCCCTCCATCATCACCGACGGGTGCATCGTGCGAGCGACGCCCCTGCTCTTCCACGTTCGCCGCACGCGGTGACCGGGTCGTCTCGACCGCGACCACCGCCAACCACCACGACCACCGCCGCCCCGCAACCGCCACGACCGACACGGACGTCGCGCAGGCGGACTTCCGCACACCGGAACCCGGCGATCCGTGACCGCCGGGTTCCGGTGTGAGGCCCGCCCCGTGGGACGGGCCGGAGCCAGTGCGCCGTCAGTGCCCGTGCACCACCCCGCTCAGCTCGTTCGGGGCGGCCTCCAGGTCTGCCGTCGCGGTTGTCTCGCCGGATGCGAGATCCACGGCGTGGAGCTGCTTCTGATCCGGGTCCGACACGTACGCGGTGCCGCCCCTGACGAAGAGCGCCGGCCGCGGTTCCTGCCACTCGATCGGCTCGGACCACTCCTCGTCGAGCACCGGGATCGACTCGGTCAGCTCACCGCTGTCGGGGTCGACGACATGGATCTTGCCGTCCGTGCCGAGCACCAGCGCCTCGCCCTCCGGGCCCCGCGCGAGCGAGCGGAAGGTGTAGCTCGCCGGCAGGTCGACCCGCTGCAGCTGCGCGTTCTCGGTGTCGACGAGTGCGATCTCCTCGGGCCGTTCGAGCTCGGCGTCCTCGTCCTGCTTGTAGTCACCCAGAACGATCGGCGACTCGGGCGATCCCGCCTGGTTGCCGATCCGGCCGTAGTCGGTCGGGCTGTCGACCTTCGTGATCTTCCCGTCGCGGTAGATCAGGACGCCGTCCTCGCAGCCGACCGCGATGGCGCCGCCCTGGGCGGCCGATTCGCCGTGCACCTCGGGGCAGTCCTCGTTGCGGGTGACCTCGGCGCGGCTCTCGTCGAGGATCGCGATGCCGTTGCGTTCCTCCTCGTTGCCGAGGGTGACGAGCATGCCGCCGTTGTCCAGCTCGACGGCCACACCGTGGTGCGGCTCCTCGGTGCGGTACTCCTTCGTCTCCGGCTTGCCGTCGCCGAGGTCGTGCGGGTCGAAGCTGCGCACCTGGCCCGTGCCGTCGGTGAACAGGACCGTGCGGTCCGCGTGACGCACGACGTGGCCGGGCTCGGCACCCCCGAACGTGACGTCGGTCAGCTGCCCTCCCACCGCGTCGAGAACCTGGAAACCCTCCGATGTGGACACCATGACGTGCCGGTCGTCCCCTGCCGGGTTGAGCCGATTGAAGCCTTCCAGCGGGATGTCGGCCTGCACCTTGAGCGTGTCGCCGTCGAGTACGTACATGCCGCCGTCGTAGGTCGTGACCACGGGTTCGGTGATATCGGCGCCACCGCCCTGCTCACCGCCACCACCGCCCTGGCCCGCTTGCTCGTCCGTGCCGCAGGCGCTCACCGCGACCATCGCGGCAGCCGCCGAGGCCGCGGCGAGTCTCCTGGTCCGGGCCGTACTCTTCATCTCTTCTCCTTCTGGTGGGAACCAATTCGGTGTGCGCGGCGCTGCTCGACCCGCCGCGCAGGGTCATGAGCCGGTGAGTCCGTCGACGATGGCCTCGGTGTTGGCGCGCATCATGGCGAGATAGGTCGGTGCGCCCCCGTCGCCACCGGTGAGAGATTCCGAATGCAACGACCGCACCTGCACGTCGACGCCGGCACGGTCGGCCAGCACCTGCGCGAGCCGGTCCGGCTGCGAGGAGTCGGCGAAGATCGCCCGCACCCCGGCCTCGCGCACCGTGCCCGCCAGGTCTTCGAGGTCCGATGCGCTGGGCGAGGCGAGTGTCGTGCCGCTGGGGATCACCGCTCCCAGCACGGTGAAGTCGTACCGCTGCGCGAGGTATCCGAAGACGTGGTGGTTGGTGACCAACGTGCGCTGGTCGTCGGGGATGCGGTCGAACTGCCGGTTCATCCACCCGTCCAACTCGTCCAGCTTCGCCAGGTACGCCCGCGCGTTGGCACGGACCGCGTCCTCGTCGATTCCGTCTACATCGGACACGATGCGGTCTCGGATGTGCTCCACGGCCGTGCGCATGCGCTGCGGATCGGTCCAGAAATGCGGGTCCGCTTCTCCCCCGGAGTCACCGCCGGAGAAGCGGACGGGGTCGACCTGCTCGGCCACCGCCAGCGCCGGGACGCCCGCCTCGACCGCGGCATCGACGTTGCGCTGCACGCCTTCCTCCAGGCCGAGCCCGTTGTGGACGAGCAGGCCCGCCTGTTCCACGATCGCCGATTCCCGGGCCGAGATCGCGAACGAATGCGGATCGGCACCAGGCTGCATGAGCACGGTGACCTCGGTCTGGTCCCCCGCGATCTCGCGCGTGACGTCACCGAGGATGTTTGTCGTCACCACGATGCCGCCGTCCCCGGCGCCCGCAGCCGAACACCCGCTCAGCGCCAGCGCGCCCACCGACACCAGCGAGGCCACCACGGCCGCGAGCCGGCCCCCGCGCCACGCCGTCATCGGCCCGCCTCCACGAGCTGCGACGGCGTGACGTCGACGTCGAACGTACGAGCGACGCGCAGATCGTCGTGGTAGTCGATCTCGTGCACGGTCGACGCGGCGGGATCGTTGACGTAAGCGCGGTTCGTGTCGGCCGTGATGGTGACCCCGTCGGGCGCGCCGCCGTCGAGCAGCGGCGCCGTCGCGGTCTCCTCGCCGGTCTCGGCGTCATAGGCGTGGAGCACCCCGTCCTCGGTCAGGACCAGCAGCGGCCCGTCGGCACCCGTGGCCACCACGGCGGCGGCGGGGCCGCTCCTCACGAACGTCCACGCGCCCTCCCCGGTGTCGAGGATCCACGCACCCTGCCTGCCGCCGACGGCGCCGAGGGTCTCGGAGCCCGGCCGCTGGTGGAACGTCGCTGCGTCGGGGCCGTCCTCGGGATACGGGATGTGCTCGGCGGTGAACTCGCCGTCGTCCTCCCCGACGAGCACCGCGCCGTCGGCGCAGCCGAACACGACGCCGTGGCTGGTCGCGGCGGCGTGGGCGGGCCGGGCGCACGTCGCGTCGACGTCGGCGACCGTGCCACCGTCACGTTCCCGCACGACGAGGCCGTCGTCGCCTGCCACCACGAGGTGCTGTTCGTAGGGCACAGCGATGCCGTCGATCGTCTCGCACTCGCCGACCTCGCCCGCTTCGAGCTTCTCCCTGTCGAGCAGCACCGTGGTGCCGTCCTCGCGGGCGAGTGCGGTGACGGCGCTGTCCGACCACGCCCCCGTCACCGTGCCGTCGACGACGCCAGCTCGGCCGGGCTGCGTGCGGTAGTAGTGGTTGTGGTCGCCGTGTTCGACGGTCCAGGCACCGCTGTCGACCACGCGTGTGCGCCCGTCGCCGGCGAGAAAGGCGAACCGGCCGTCGGTGACGGCTCCGGTCACACTCTCCCCGCCGGGGAGGTCGGTCACCTCCTCGGTCAGCAGGTCGACGACCCGCACGCCCCGCCCGTCGCCGTCGGCGACCACCAGCCGCAGCTGGGGTTCCGTGCCCTCCTCGGCGCCCTCGACGTAGCCGTGCGGAGTGCTGGACGCGGGCGATCCGCTCGGCTCGGCGTTCCCGCCACAGGCGGTCAACGCAAGTCCACAGAGGACTGCGGCGAACGCGGTCGCGGCGCGTGGCCGGAACGCTGTCGTTGTCACGTGCGGTATCACGGTGTCCTTTCCGGAATGGATTCGGTGGAAACGGCGCGCGGCGCGTCGCGGCACGGGCGCAACCGGGAGAGCGAGGCGGAGAGGCCGAACAGCGCCACGGCGACGAGCGCGATCGTGGCGCCCGCGGCGGTGCCCGCATGCCACGAGACGAGCAGCCCGATGATCGTGGCGGCGCTGCCGATGAGCGCGGCACCCAGCATGACCAGCGGAATCCGGTCTGCCCAGAACATCGCCGCGGCGGGCGGGGCCACCAGCAGCCCCACGACCAGCAGCGTGCCGACGACATGGAGCGACGACACGATCGCCAGCGTCAGCAACAACAGCAGCGCACCGTGTGCCACGCGGGGCCGCAGCCCGAGGGTCGCCGCGGTCCTCCGGTCGACGCTGAGCGCGACGAACGCCCGGTGCCCGCCGACCGACACGACGGCGGCGAGCGCCAGCGCCGCGACGAGCTGCAGCAGATCCTGCGCACGCACCGCGAGTACGTCACCGAAGAGGATGCCGGTGAGATCGACCGCGAACGAGTCCGCCTGCGACACGATGATGACGCCGGCGGCCAGCATGGCGACGAACAGCAGGCCGATAGCCGTGTCCTGGGCGAACCGCCGCGACCGGCCGAGCACGGTGACACCGCAGGCCATCGCGACGGCGCTCAGCGCTCCGCCGAGCATCAGGTTGCCGCCCGCCAGGGAGGCCACCGCGACGCCGGGCAGCATGCCGTGGGCCATCGCCTCACCGAGGAAGGCCATGCCGCGCACGACGACCCACGTCCCGGCCAGGGCACAGATCGCCGAGACGAGGATCCCTCCCCACATCGCCCGCTGGACGAACGAGACCTCGAACGGCGCGATCAACCACTCCACACGCGGTAGCCTAAACTGAAAACGAATTTCATTTCAATCAGTTGTCCGTCGTGCCCGAGGAGAGCCATGACACAGACGACGAACGACACCGGTGCAGGACCCCCGGGGCGCCGCACTCCGGACGCCGGTGTCCGAGCGGGCCCCGCACTGCCGTCGCACGGGACCGACACGACGGCACCCGAACCGGCCGAGGTCGCACTCGACGAGGTCTCCGCCGGATACGACGGCACGACCGTCCTGCACGGGGTGACCGCCCGCCTCCCCCGCGGAGCCGTCACCGCGATCGTGGGCCCCAACGGCGCCGGGAAGTCCACAATGGTCGGTGTGATCGCAGGCGTGGTCAGGCCCGATTCCGGCAGGGTGACCACGCCAACGGCCACCAGGCCCGCACTGGTCGTCCAGCAATCCGGCCTGCCCGAGCAGCTGCCGATCACCGTGCGGGACGTCGTGCGCATGGGCCGCTGGGCCCGCCGCGGACCGTGGCGCCGGCTCCGCCGCGACGACCACCGGCTCGTCGAGGACGCACTCGACCACCTCGGTATCGCCCACCTCGCCCGACGGCGCCTCAGCACACTCTCCGGCGGGCAACGCCAGCGCGCGCTCGTCGCCCAGGGACTCGTACAGCACTCCGAGGTTCTGCTGCTCGACGAACCTGCCGCCGGGCTCGACGTCGCCGCCCAGGACGCGATCGCCGCGGCACTCCACAGTGCCGCCGCGGACGGAACCGCCGCGGTCCACGTGACCCACGACCTCGCCGACGCGGATCGCGCCGACCATTGCGTGCTGCTCGCCGGAGGCCGCGTCCTCGCCGAGGGCCCGCCCGCCGACGTGCTTACCCACGAGGTCGTCGATCACGCCTGGGGACTGGACCGCTACCGCGGCAGGTGATGGGGCAGGCACGCACCCCCGCCGCTGCGTGGGCGGCGAACACCGGGACCGGACTCGGCGCCCTCACCCGCTCCGCTCGGCGTCCTCACCCGCTCCGCTCGGCGGGGACGGGCGTCGACGTGCTGTCACGCCGGGGAATTCCGGCCACGACTGCGGCCACGGCCACCAGCGAGAGGGCCATCAGGACGAAGGCGGCCGTGTCGGTGCCGGCCGCTGCGGTCGCGGTGGACGCCGCGGCGAGGCCGATCGCCCCGCCGAACTGCTTCGAGGTATTCATCAGGCCGGACGCGGCACCGGTGTGCCCTGCCCGGACACCGGTCGTGACGAGGGTGGCCAAGGGCGTGTTCAGCAGGCCTCCGCCGATCCCGATCGCGACGCTCGGTACCAGGAACGACACGGCGAACGGGCCGTGATCCACCGCCGCGAACCAGAACAGCGCGGGCACGGCGATCACGACCCCGGCGACGACGAGACTCCGGGGCGCGTGCCGCCGCATCAGGCGCGGCGTGACCCAGAGGTTGACTCCGAGCATGACCACGATCAGCGGGACGAAGGCCATCCCGGCCTGCATCGGCGTGTAGCCCAGCTGGGTCTGCATGCGGTAGGTGAGGAAGAACCACAGTCCCACCTGGAAACAGGCAGCCGTCAGCGCGGTCGCGACGTTGCCGACCGCGATGGTCCGGTCCCGCAGCAGCGCGGTCGGCACCAGCGGGTACCGGCTGCGCCGCTGCTGCATCACGAGCAGCGCCAACAGCACGACGGCGCCGCCTCCGGCCAGGACCGGCAGTACCCCGGCGGCCGGCTCCCCTGCCGACGACAGTGCGTAGGCGGCGCCCGTGAAGGCGCCGGTCGCCAACCCGGCACCGGTGAGACTGATCCGCCCGCCGCGGCGGTCGTCGACGTTCCGCCGGTACAGCACGACCGCGGCGGCCACCACGGCGCCACCGAGGGGCAGGTTGATCAGCAGGGTGAGGCGCCACGACACCAGATCGGTGAGCACCCCGCTGACGAGGTTGCCGACACCGCCTCCTGCCAGGCTGACGGCGGTCCAGATCGCGATCGCGCGGGTGCGGACCGGGCCTTCGGCATGGGTGACCGTGAGCAGCGTGAACGTCGCGGGCGAGACGACGGCGGCAGCGAGCCCCTGCGCGGCCCGCGCTGTGACGAGCACCCAGCCCTCGGTGGCGAGGCCGCCGATCGTGCCGGCCACGGCGAAGACCCCGGAGCCCCAGGCGAGCAGCCGCGCGGTGCCGACGACGTCGGCCAGCCTCGCACCCACCAGAAGTACCCCGGCGAAGCCGAGGCTGTAGGCCATCGCCACCCACGACGCCGTGACCCGCCCGAGTCCCAGCTCGGCCTGGATCGACGGCAGCGCGATGTTCACCACGGAGACGTCCAGCACCACCGACAGCTGCGCCAGACAGGACGCCCACAGCCCGAGTCGCCGCATCGCAGCGGGCACCACCTTCCTGATACAGGTGTATCAACGAATGATACGAATGTATCAAGCGGAGCGAGAAGGGAGCCGTCGATGTCCGAGGGTCAGCGCAGGGACGAGATCATGAGTGCGGTCGAACGCCTCCTCGCGCGGGGCGGCATCGACGCGGTGACCATGCGCGCCGTGGCGACCGAGGCCGGCGTGTCACTCCGGCTCGTGCAGTACTACGGCCGCACCAAGGACGAACTCCTGAGCGCGACCCTCGACCGCCTCGCCGACCGCAGTATCGAACGGTGGCGCGAGCGCTCCCTGTCCGCCGACCCCGCCCGGTCGACCCTCGGCCGTGTCCAGGACTTCCTCCACGAGGCACTGCCCACCGACGAGGCGAGCAGGGGTTTCCACCGGGTCGGCGTGTCCCTCGAAGCCCTCGCGATCACACAACCGGGCGCGGCGGGCCGCGCCTACCAGCGGCACCTCGACGGGCTCGCCGACCATCTCGCCGACACACTCCGCTCCGGCACCCACCTCGACGCGGCGTCCGCGCGCCTGCTCGCACTGGAGGCCATGGCTCTCGCGCACGGATTGGGAACGCTGTTGATGGCGGGCAGAATCGGCCGGCGCGACGCCGAGTCGCTGACGGAGGACTACCTCGAACGACTTCGCCCTCGGCTGTCCCCCTGACCGTCCACGCCTCCGCCGCGTCTGGTGTGCCACCTCGCGCGTTCTGTACGCTGTTCGCACGGACGTTCAGTATGCGTACGCATTGTGGTCGTCGCTCCCTCGAGCACGCCACCGCGGGCGCGCGACGATGGCCAGGCGACCGAGGAGGGGCGCATGACCAGGACCGACGGCGACCGACCGGCCACGCCACCCGGTCCACCCACGCACCGATTCGAACGCCCGCCCCGCCCGTTGCCGGACCTGCGCACGCTGCGCCGCGATTCCGGCGCCGTGTACGCCACCAACGGCCTCGTCGGCATGGTGTTCGCCGCCACGGGCCCCATCGCGGTAATCATGTCCGTCGGCGTCTCCGGCGGCCTATCCACCGCGCAGCTCTCGTCGTGGATCTTCGGGATCTTCTTCCTCAACGGCCTGCTGACCCTGCTCGCCTCCTGGCTGTACCGCCAACCGCTCGCGTTCTTCTGGACCATCCCCGGAACCGTCGTGGTCGGCGGCTCCCTCGATCACCTGACGTGGGCCGAAGTCCTCGGCGCCTTCCTCGTCACGGCGCTGCTGATCCTGCTCATCGGACTCACCGGGTGGGTACGCCGCGTCATGGCCGCGCTGCCCATGCCGATCGTCATGGCGATGGTCGCCGGCGTCTTCCTGCAGTTCGGCCTCGATCTCGTCGGCGCGTTCGGTGTCGATCCCGGCCTGGCCGTGCCGATGGTGGCGGCGTTCCTGCTGCTCAGCGTCGTGACCGGGCTCGGAAAGCACATGCCGCCGATCCTCGGCGCGCTGCTCATCGGCGTGGCCGCGGTCGCGCTCTCCGGCCGGTTCGACCCGGCAGGCCAGGCCGCGTGGTTCGCCCAGCCGATGCTGCAGGCCCCGCAGTGGTCGTGGCAGGCCATGGTCGAACTCGTCGTCCCACTGGCGATCACCGTGCTCGTCGTACAGAACGGCCAGGGCATCGCCGTGCTCAAGCAGGCGGGCCACGGACCGCCGATCAACGTCGCCACCGTGGCCTGCGGCCTGTGGTCACTGCCCGCTGCCGCGGTCGGCGCCGTGTCCACCTGCCTGACCGGGCCCACGAACGCACTGCTCACCGCGTCCGGACAACGTAGCCGCCACTACATCGCCGGCATGGTGTGCGGCGTGCTCGCGATGCTCGTCGGCCTGCTGGCACCGGCGTTCGTGCGGCTCATGCTGGCCACACCCGAAGCATTCATCGCCGTCCTCGGCGGCCTCGCCATGCTCCGCGCGCTGCAAGGGGCATTCGTGAGCGCCTTCGGCGGCCGGTTCAGCCTCGGCGCCCTCGTCGCCTTCGTCGTGACGGTCTCCGACGTCGACCCGCTGAACATCAGCGCCGCCTTCTGGGGCCTGCTCGCCGGACTCGCCGTCTCGGCCCTCATGGAACGTGCGGATTTCGCCGCCGACCGGACGACCTGACCGGCACCGGCGCCCGGTCGGGTCGCCGACGCCCTGGGCGGCGCCGGCAACCTGACCGATCGGCCCTGCTGGGTCAGTCCTGCTCGGAGCCCGGCTGCTGGGCGAGGAACTGCTCGAACTCCGTCGCCAGCTCGTCGCCGGTCGGCATCTCGGCGTCGCCGACCAGCAGGTTGTTCTCCGCCGAGGTGAACGCGTCGTACTGCTCCTCGAGCGAGTGCACCACGCTCGCCGCCTCGTCCGAATCCTTGACCTGGCGTTCGACCTCGACCTCGGCGCGCCGCGCGGCCTCCCGCAGCGCGTCGTCCGGCAGCTGCAGACCCGCGACCTTCTGCACCGCGTCGACCAGGGTCAAGGCCGCCACCGGATAGCGCGACTGCGCCAGGTAATGCGGCACGTGCGCGGCGAACCCCGCCGCATCGTGGCCCGCCTGCCCCAGCCGGAACTCGACGAGCGCCTCCGCGCTGCCCGGCACCGTGGCCCGGTTGAACGTCGGGCTGAACTGGCGCACCAACTCCGTCCGCGTCGCGTGTGCGGTCACCCCGAGCGGTCGCGTATGGGGCACAGCCATCGGGATCCCCTGGAACTGCACACTCAGCCGGACCTTCCACCGCTCGACCAGCCGGCGCACCGCCTCGGCGAACAGTTCCCACTCGCGATCCGGTTCCGGACCCGTGAGCAGCAACATCGGGGTCTCGTCGGCGTCGTGCAGCAGCCGCACCGTCAACTCCGGCACCTGGTAATCGGCCCAGCCGTCGCCGTCCCACGTCATCGCGGGCCGCCGCGACCGATAGTCGATCAGCCGGTCGACGTCGAATCGCGCCACCACCGGACCGTCGAACGTCTCGGTGAGGTGTTCGGTCAGCAGTTCGCCCGCGCTGCCCGCGTCGACGTATCCGTCCAGGTGGTACAGCAGGACCGCACCGTCGAGCACCGGCACGTCGGAATCGACCACGTACAACTCGTCCGCATCGGTCATGTCGCCACCTCCTCCTCGGCCCATCGCGTCGCGATCCGCACTGCCCGGCCGTGTCGAGGCGGGGCGCGCACCAGCCGCGATGGGTGGTTGCCGGCGCCCCAGTGCGCCCGTC
This sequence comes from Prauserella salsuginis, assembly GCF_024648885.1. GTDB lineage: Bacteria > Actinomycetota > Actinomycetes > Mycobacteriales > Pseudonocardiaceae > Prauserella > Prauserella salsuginis. The sequence goes on from NZ_JANBBF010000002.1 coordinate 104,320, forward strand.
GCTACCGCTGCTTCTTCGGCTTCTTCTCCCTCACCCGGACGTTGATCCGTACCGGTGAGCCGTGGAACCCGAACCGCTCCCGGAACTTGCGCTCGACGAACCGGCGGTAGCCGGCCTCGAGGAAGCCCGTCGTGAACAACACCAGCGTAGGCGGCCGGATTCCCGCCTGGGTCGCGAACAGCACCTTCGGCTGTTTACCGCCGCGCACCGGCGGGGGCGTCGCCGCGACCAGATCCGACAGCCAGCTGTTCAGCTGACCCGTGGGGACCCGCTGATCCCACGAGGCGAGCGCCGTCCGCAGCGACGGTGCGAGCTTGCGCACCGCGCGCCCGGTCAGCGCCGACACGTTGACCCGCTCCGCCCACGGTACTCGCACCAGGCCGCGATCGATCTCCCGTTCCAGCTGATGCCTGCGGTCGTCGTCGACCAGGTCCCACTTGTTGAACGCGAGCACGAGCGCGCGGCCCGCCTCGGAGACCATCGTGATGATCCGCAAATCCTGTTCGGACAGTGGTTCGCTCGCGTCGAGCAACACGATCACCACTTCGGCCGCGTCGATCGCGGTCTTGGTCCGCAGCGACGCGTAGTACTCCATGCCGCTGGCCGTCTGGACCCGCTTGCGCAGGCCCGCGGTGTCTACGAAGCGCCAGTCCTGCCCGTCGAGTTCCACGAGCGAGTCGACCGGGTCGACCGTCGTACCCGCGACATCGTCCACAACGGACCGCTCTTCGCCGGTGAGTTTGTTCAGCAGGCTCGACTTCCCGACGTTGGGCTTGCCGACGAGGGCCACCCGGCGCGGTCCCGCGACGGGTGCGCGCCGCTCCCGCGGCGCCTCCGGCAGCACCTCCAGGATCGTGTCCAGCAGGTCACCGGAGCTGCGGCCGTGCAGCGCGCTCACCGGGTGCGGTTCACCGAGGCCCAGCGACCACAGCGACGCCGTCTCGGCGATCAGCCGCTGGTCGTCGACCTTGTTCGCCGCGAGGATCACCGGGCGCTTCGACCGGCGCAACACCTTCGCGACGGCCTCGTCGGTGGCGGTCGCCCCGACGGTCGCGTCGACCACCAGCAGCACCGCGTCCGATGTGGACATCGCCAGGTCCGCCTGCGCGGCCACCGAGCGCTGCAGGCCGTCGGCGTCCGGTTCCCAGCCGCCGGTGTCGACGAGCGTGAACCGCCTGCCGCCCCAGAGGGCGTCGTAGGCAACCCGGTCACGGGTCACGCCCGGCACGTCCTGCACGACCGCCTCGCGGCGGCCCAGGATCCGGTTGACCAGCGTCGACTTGCCCACGTTCGGCCTGCCGACCACGGCCAGCACGGGTTGCGCGCCCACGACCTCCCCGTCGTCGGTCCCGGACTGGGCGCCCAGCTCGTCGAGACGGGCGAATTCGGCCTCGTCGGACCAGGTGCCGTCGACCTCACCGGAGGCCGTGCCGTCTGCTTCGGTCATCGCTACTGCTTCTCTTCCCTGTCGCTGTGCCTGGTCGCGTCGACGCGGGAGACCAGGTCGGCGAGCGTCCCGCGGATGTGCTCGGTCGCGTCGGCCAGCCCGCTGCGGCCGCGCCCGACCTCCAGTGTGAACGGTTCCCCCGCGACGACGTCCACCGCGGGGCGCAGCCGTCTGCGCCGCAGCTCCGGCGGACGCAACGTGCCGCGCACCGCGACGGGCTGCACCACCGCACCGGAGTTGCGCACCAGCCATGCCGCACCGTGATGTGCCGAGGTCACCTCACCGGCGCCGCGGGTGCCCTCGGGAAAGACTCCCACGAGCCCGCCACGGGCCAACACGCCGGTCGCCGTCGTCAGCGCCGTCCGGTCCGGAGCTCCCCTGGTGACCGGAACCTGCCCGATCCGCCGCAGCCACGGCCCCGCGGCCGCGTCGAACATCTCGTCCTTGACCAGGAACACCGACCGCCGTGGCAGCAGACCGAACAGCAACTGTGGTTCGATCATCGTGCTGTGGTTGGCCACGAGCACCACGGGGCCGGTGCGCGGCACCCGCTCCATGCCAGCCACGCGCAACCGGTACGCGGGCCGGTACAGGTGCCGGGCGATCGTCCGGCCCAAGTCGTGCAACCACGGCACGGCACCGTCCGGCAGTTCGCCGGATCGCGCCGGATCCGCCGGTCCGCTCACCGGCACGGCTCCGCCACGTCCTCGCCGAGCAGCCCACGCGTGCCGGCCAGTTCGGTCAGCGCCACGAGCACCTGTTCGATCGACAGCTCCGACGTGTCGAACTCGACCGCGTCGTCGGCGGGCCGTAGCGGCGAGGCCGCACGGCTCGAATCCAGCCGATCCCGGCGCTCCACCGACGCCAGCACGGTGGCCTGGTTGGACTCCCGCCCCGCCGCGGTGTCCTGGGCACCCCTTCGCGCCGCGCGGACCTCCGGCGCCGCGGTGAGGAACACCTTCAGCGGTGCGTCCGGCGCCACGACGGTGCCGATGTCCCGTCCGTCGACGACGATGCCGCCCTCGTCACGCGACGCCTCCTCGATGAGGGTCCGCTGCCGCTGCACCAGCAGGTCCCGCACCTCCGGCACTGCCGAGACGGCCGAGACCGCGGCGTCGACCCGCGGCGTCCGGATCGCCTCTCCCACGTCCGTGCCGTCGAGCCGCGCCTCCGGCCTGCCCGGATCGGTCGCCACGTCCAACCGGACCGACCGCGCGAGCGCCACCACCGCGTCCGTGTCGTGCGGGTCGACACCCGCATCGAGGACCGCCAGCGTCACCACGCGGTACATCGCACCCGTGTCGAGGTACCCGGCGCCCAGTTTGGCCGCCAGTTTCCGCGCCACCGTGGTCTTCCCCGTCCCCGACGGCCCGTCGAGGGCGACCACGCCGCGTAGGGCTCCCGTCACCGACGTCTCCTCGCTACTCGCCTGCGTTCACGCGCACCCGCGGGGAACCGCTCACCCACGCCGCCCCGTGCCGCCGTCGCCGGCGCACCACGATCCGTGCCGCGCCGCGTCCCGGTCGCGTGCCGCGCTGTGCTGCCGTCCCATTCTGCCTGGTGGTCACTCCCGCCCGGCACGCAGGCGCTGCGAGAGCTCGTCGACCACCAGTGTCGAACGGTCGACGCCACCGGTCCGGTAGGCGGCGCGCCCGAACAGCTGCGACAGCACCGGCGCGGTGATGACCTGGAACAGCCCTGCCAGCACGAGACCGGCAGCGAAGTGCGGTTCGAGCCGCACCGCCGTGCCCGCGAGGATGAGCAGCAGCCCGAGCGTCTGCGGCTTCGTGGCCGCCTGCAGCCTGCTCAGCGTGTCCGGCAGCCGCACCATGCCCCAGGCACCGATCACGCAGAACAGCGCACCCGAGACGAGCCCCACCGCGCTGATCCAGTCCCGCACGCTCATCGGTACTCCTCCCTGCGCTCGACCAGCCGCACCACCGAGATCGTGCCTACGAACCCGAGCAGCGCGACGACCACGATCAGCGCGATGTAGATGCCCCGTGACGACATCGCCATGCCCACCGCCGTTCCCGCGACGATCAGCACCACCAGCACGTCCACGGCGAGGATCCGGTCGAGCGTGCGCGGACCTCGCACGATGCGCAGCAGCGTCAGCAGGCCCGCCACTGCCAACAGGCCGAACGTGATCGCGAAGACGATGCTCATCGGTCCTCCCGCCTGTTCTCGTCACCGTCACCGGCATCGGCATCGGTGTCGGCATCGGCGCCACGGGCCTCGGCCTCCGACTCAGCGACCGCCTCGATGGGAGCCGGCTCCTGCGGCCTGCTGGCCGCGGTGCGGTCCCGCTGCCGTTTCGCCTCCTCGGCACGGCTTCGCGCCTCCGGCGCCTCCTGCTCGTCGCCGAACGCCCACACGACGACCCGCTGCATGTCGACCACGTCGTCGTAGGCCTTGTGGGCGTCCTGTGCAGCGCGCACGCCGGTCGTGTAGACGTACCAGATGCCGCCGGGCCGGTCGATCTGCAGCACGAACTTGCCCGGCGCGAGGGACACGACGTTCGCGGCCGACGCGATGATGTGGTCGACGTCGGACAGCACCGGGACCGCGATGATCGCCGCGGACACCCTGCCCGAGTTGCGCACGGCATCCGCCACGAACCGCAGCGCCGAGCCGAACAGGTCGACCAGGACGTACCCGGCCAGCACCGCCAGCCGCCACGGTCTGCGGAAGATGTTCCACCGGTGCGAGGGCAACGGGAACAACACGAGGACGATCAGCGCCACGACGAGGCCGTACACCGCCGTCGCCACGTCGAACGTGCCCCACAGCAACATCCAGACGATGACGAGCCAGATCACCAGCGACGGGGCGACGCGGGTGCCGTGCCTGCCGCGCCGGGGCATCAGCCGTTCCCCTCTCCGAGCACCGCGGAGCGGTAGCCCTCGTCGTGCAGCAGGTCGTGGGCCGCGCGTGCACTCATGTCGGCGAGTGGGCCCGCCAACACGGCGATCAACACGCTGATCAGGACGAGACCGCCCGTCGCACCGAGCATCGCCGCCGAGGTCGAGCCCGTGCCCACGGTCACGTCGTCGTTCGGATCGTCGTCCGGCAACGGTTCGGTCGGCGGTCCCCAGAACGCGCCGACCCAAATCTTCGTGACGGCGTAGAGCGTCAGCAGGCTCGTCACGACAGCGCCTGCCGTCACGGCGATCGCCATCGGAGTGCCCACCGCGGCGCCCGCCTGCAGCAGCGCGATCTTGGCCACGAAGCCGGAGAACGGCGGAATGCCGGCGAGGCTCATCGCCGGAATCGCGAACAGCACCGCCACCAGCGGATACGCCCTGGCGACCCCGGACATCGCCTGCAACGACACGGTCCCGGTGTGCCGGGTCACGAGACCGCTGACCAGGAACAACGCACCCTGCACCGTGATGTGGTGCACGACGTAGAGGATCACGCCGGCCAGGCCGATCACGGTGAACAGCGCAAGTCCGAACAGCATGTACCCGATGTGGCTGACGAGCAGGAACGACAACATACGGTTGAGGTCGTTCTGCGCGATCGCGCCGAGCGCCCCGACAAGCATCGTCACCAGCGCCACGCCGAGCAACACGGCCCAGCTGTCGTCGTGCACGAACACGAGCGTCTGCGTGCGGATCAGGGCGTACACGCCGACCTTGGTCAGCAGTGCCGCGAACACGGCGGTGATCGGCGCGGGTGCCGTCGGGTAGCTGTCGGGCAGCCAGAAGTGCAACGGCACGATCGCCGCCTTGATGCCGAACACGACGACGATGAACACCGCCAGGCTCGACTGCACCCCTGCCGGCAGCGCGGCGATCTTCTCCGGCATCGCGGCGAGATTGACGGTGCCCGTGGCCGTGTAGACCAGGGCGATCATCGTGATGAACAACAGCGACGACGTGAGGCTGACGATGACGTAGGTCATGCTCGGCCGAACCCGTTGGGCGGTCACGCGCCGCGTGATCAGCACGTACGACGCGCCCAGCATGATCTCGAACGCGACGAACAGGTTGAACAGGTCGCCGGTCAGGTACGCCAGGGACACGCCCGCGCACAGCACCAGGTACATCGGGTGGAACGCCGTCGAGGCCGTTCTCCGCCCGAAGTCGGTGATGCGCTGGCCGACCGAGAAGATCAGCACCGCGAGAGTCACGAGCGCCGAGACGAGCAGCAGCAGCGCGGCGAGGCGGTCGGCGACGAGGGTGATCCCGAACGGCGGGCCGTACCCGCCAAGGCGCAGGACGACCGGCCCCTCGCTGTCGGCGCGCACGAGCAACACCGCCGCGACCGCGGCGATGGCGGTCAACACGACGACACCCATCAGTCGCTGCACGCGCGGGGAGCGGCCCGCGACCAGCGAGAGTGCCGCCGCCAACAACGGCAACAACACGGGAAGTGCGACGAGGAACGTCATCGGAGCCTGGCCTCCTCGTCGTCTTCGCCGGGCCGGCTCTCGGGCGCCTCCGGCGCCTCGAACCCGGCGACCCGCTCGCTCTCGGGCGTCTCCTCCTCGACCTCTCTGGCAGCGCGTTCGGCCTCGGCGATGCGGCGGTCCTCGACGTCGTCCTGCACCTCGTCGTGACCGAGCAGCGCCCAGGACCGATAGGCGAGCGCGAGCAGGAACGTCGTGAGCGCGAACGTGATCACGATGGCCGTGAGGGCGAGCGCCTGCGGGAGCGGATCGACCATCGCCTCGAGCACGGCGGTACCCGCGAACGTCGGCTCACCGGGTGGACCACCCGCCACCTGCAGGAACAGGTTCGCCCCGTGACCGAGGATCACGATGCCCAGGATCACGCGCATCAGCGAACGCTGCATGAGCAGGTAGAAACCGATGGAGTAGAGGCCGGCGAGGGTCACGGCCATGGTGATGTTGATGGTCACGGCCGCCTCATCCCCTCTCCTCCTCGAGTTCCTCGTCGTCGACACCGGGGCCGCCGACCTCCGTGCCCGCGCCGACGGTCCGCAACAGGTCCACGACGACGCCGATGATCAACAGGTACACACCGAGGTCGAGCGCCAGGTTCGAGGTGATCTTGAGCTCGCCGAGCACGGGCAGATGCAGTTTCCACATCGCCGACGCGAGCACGGGTTCGCCGAACAACACCGGCGCGAGCGCGGTGAGCACCGAGATGGCCAGCCCGGTGCCGATCACGACGGGCGGGCGCACCCGCACCATCATCGCCAGCTCGGCGCTACCGCCCGCGACGTAGCGGAGCACGAACGCCAGCGCGGCGACCAGGCCGCCGCTGAACCCGCCGCCCGCGTTGTGGTGCCCGGCGAGCAGCAGATACACCGAGAACACGAGCACCGTCGGGAACAGGACCCGGGCCAGGACCTCGAGCAACATCGACCGGGGCCACGAGTAGGCGTCCTGCTCGGTCATCAGCCAACGTTCACGGGGCGTGTCCCATTCGGTCCACGGCACCGGCTTGCGCGCGTCATCGGGGCGGTGGTCCATCACGACCTCACCTCCGGCGTCTCGGTGGCGGAGCCGTCGGCGGCACCGCCGGTGTCCGCCGTGTCGGGACGATCGTCGGTGCGGCCGCGCTTGCGCGACCGCGCCAGGATGAGGCTGGCCGCACCGGTGGCCGCCACCGCGAGCACCGTGATCTCGCCGATCGTGTCGAAGGCACGGAAGTCGACGATGATCGCGTTGACCACGTTCGTCGCGCCCGTCTCGTCCTCGGCTCGTTCGATGTACTGCCGGCTCGCCTCCGGCATGCCCTCGGTGTAGCCCGAGTACAGCACCGCCAGGACCGCCACGAACGTGCCCGCGACCCCGGCGATCGCCGCTTTGACCCACCGGCCGTGCACGTACGCCTTGTCCTCGGCGAAACGGGGTGGGAAGCGGCGGATGACGAACACGAACACGACGAGCGTGAGCGTTTCGACGAGGAACTGCGCCAGCGCGAGGTCGGCGCCGCCGTCGACGACGAACCACGCGCCGATGCCGTATCCGACGACGCCCGCGAGCAGCACCGCGGTGAGCCGGCGCCGCGCCAGCAGTGACGTGGCGGCGGCGACCAGCACCAGCAGCGTGATCGGCACCTGGAGCCAGTTGTCGAACAGTCGCAGCTCACCGAACTCGACGCCGCCCGCGAGCAGTCCCGCGCCGGGGACGACGACGAGCGTGGTGAGAATGACGCCCAGATACACCGGCAGGGAACCGACCTGGATGCGACCGGTGACGCCCCGCGCCAGGAATTCGAGGCCGTCGACCGACCTGCCGTACCAGGTCTGGGCTCGCAGCGGCTCGGGCACGTGACCGCCCAGGCGCTGCACACCCGCGTAGCGGTGCACGAGCACGCCGGTGACGACGATGCCCGCGCTGATCAACAGCGCCGGCGTGATGCCGTGCCACAGCGCCAGGTGATAGCCGGGATCGCTGCCGTAGAGGTCGGCGTAGCCCGCCTCGATCGGCTCGATCACGCCCGGCACGAACGCGAGTGCCAGCCCGGCGAGGGAGGGCACGGCCACCAGGCCGGTCATGATGCGTCCGCACGCCACGGGTGCCGCGGGCGCCGTGTCGGGTTTGGTGCCGAACGCGCCGCGGACGAAGCGCAGGCTGTAGACGACCGTCAGCACCGAACCCACGGCGACCCCGATCCCCACGAGGACGTCGATGGTGCCGCCGCCGAACAGCGCCTCCAGCGCCACCTCCTTGCCGACGAATCCCAGCAACGGGGGCAGCCCGGCCATCGACATCGCCGCGAGCGTCGCCAGGGTCGTGAGCACCCGCCACTGCCTGCCGAGGCCGGACAGTTCCCGGATGTCGCGGGTGCCCGCGCGTTTGTCGATGATGCCCACGGTCAAGAACAGCGCCGATTTGAACAGTCCGTGCGCGAGGATCAGCGTGCCGGCCGCGAGCGCCGACATCCACGTGCCCGAGCCGAGCATGACCATGAGGAACCCGAGCTGACTGATCGTGCCGTAGGCCAGCAGTGTCTTGAGGTCGTACTGCCGCAGCGCGCGGAAGCCGCCGAGCAGCATCGTCCACAACCCGCACCCGACGACGGGGATCCACCACGCGGGATGGTCGGCGAACGCCGGCGAGAACCGGGCGACGAGGTAGACGCCCGCCTTCACCATCGCGGCGGCGTGCAGATACGCGCTGACCGGCGTCGGCGCGACCATCGCGCTGGGCAGCCACGGGTGGAACGGCACCTGCGCGGACTTGGTCAGCGCGCCGAGCAGGATCAGCAGGAGCGCCGCGGTGACGACGCCGCCCGACGGCGGGTCCGCCAGGATCTCCGAGATCCGCATCGTGCCCGCGGCGGTGCCCAGGAGGATGAGTCCGAGCAGCATCGCCAGCCCGCCGAGCGTCGTCACCAGCAGCGCCTGCGTCGCGGACGTGCGCAGCCGTTTCGCGACCCCGTCCCCGCCGACGAGCAGGAACGAGCACACCGTGGTGAGCTCCCAGAACAGGTACAGCGAGATGACGTCGTCGGCCAGGACCAGTCCGAGCATCGCGCCCGCGAATGTGACCAGCAGCGCCGAGTCACGGGCGGTGGTGCGGTGATCGTCGACCTTGGCGTACCGGGCGTAGTAGCAGAGCACAACCGCGCCGATGCCGCTCACCAGCAGGATCAGCAGTAGTGCGAGTTCGTCGAAGCGCGCGGTGAATTCGAGGCCGATGGCGGGTGCCCAGGCCACCGTCTCCAGCGGCGGAGCGTCTCCGACGGCCTCACCAACCCTGGCCAGCGTGTAGACCAGGGTCGCAGCCGGAGCGAGAGCGCCGACCACGAAGGCGGCCCTGCCGTAGCGGCGCGCGACCAGCGGCAGGACCGCGGCGAGTGCGAAGTGCGCCACGATCGCCACCAGCACCCGGTTTCACCGTCCCCTCGGTCGGCCCGCAATACCGACATCCTACGAACTGAACGATCACTCCGCGCGACCGGCCAGAATGGATGGTCACGCGGCGACGGTGCCGACCTCCGTCCCACTTCCGGCGCCCAGGGTTACGGTGGAGCCGTGAACGTCGAAGTGACTCCACTGCCGGGCATCGGTGTCCGGAAGGAATTCGTCGCGGGCAACGGCCGTCGGATCGGCGTCGTCAACCACCGCGACGGCACGACCGACCTCATCGTCTCCAAGTCGGACGATCCCGACGCGTGCCTGGCGTCGCTGCCGCTGACCGCCGACGAGGCGGGCGCGCTGGCGAACCTGCTCGGTGCGCCCCAACTGGTCGCGCAACTCACCGAGGAGCAGAAGGACCTGCCCGGCATCAGCACCCGGCAGCTGACCATCAAGGCCGCCTCGCCCTACGACGGCCGGTCGCTGGCCGACACGGAGATCCGCACCCGGACCGGCGTGTCCGTCGTCGCGGTGATGCGCGCGGGCCAGATCCACCCGTCCCCCACTCCGGACTTCGTGTTCACGGCGGGCGACCTCGTCGTGGCGGTCGGCACGGCGGAGGGGCTCGACGCGGCCACGAAGATCCTCCACCAGGGGTGACGGCCCGCCGTGGACCACACCGCACTCGCCCTGATCGAGCTCGGCGGGGTCTTCTTCCTGCTCGGCGCGCTCGGTAAGGTCGCGCAGCGCGTCGGGATGTCGCCGATCCCGCTGTACCTCGTGGGCGGGCTGTTCTTCGGCGAAGGCGGCGTGATCGAGCTGGGCGACATCGGCCAGTTCACGCACCTGGCCAGCGAGATCGGCGTCGTGCTGCTGTTGTTGCTGCTCGGCCTCGAATACTCGGCCGCCGAACTCGTCGGCGGGATGAAACGCTCGTGGCTGGCCGGCGTCGTCGACATCGTCGCCAACGCGGCGCCGGGCGTCGTGGTGGCGCTACTGCTGGGCTGGGGCCCGATCGGCGCCCTGGTGCTCGCCGGTGTCACCTACATCTCCTCGTCCGGCATCATCGCCAAGGTCCTCGGCGACCTGGGCAGACTCGGTAACCGCGAAACCCCGGTCGTGCTGTCGATCCTGGTGTTCGAGGACCTGGCGATGGCGGTGTACCTGCCGATCCTCACCGCGGTCCTCGGCGGGGTGAGCCTGCTGGGCGGCCTGACGGCGGTGGGCATCTCGCTGCTGGTCATCTCGGTCGTACTGGTCATCGCGATCAGGTACGGGCGCTTCGTGTCGGCGATCGTGGACAGCGAGGACCGCGAGGTCTTCCTGCTCCGCGTCTTCGGAGCGGCGCTGCTCGTGGCCGGACTCGCACAGGCACTGCAGGTGTCGGCCGCCGTGGGCGCGTTCCTGCTCGGTATCGCGATCTCCGGGTCGACGGCGGAGAACGCCACCCGACTGCTGGAACCACTGCGCGACCTGTTCGCGGCCGTGTTCTTCGTCGTGTTCGGTCTGGGCACCGATCCCGCGTCGATCCCGCCGGTGCTGGCCTGGGCCGTCGTACTCGCGGTCGTGACGACGCTGACGAAGATCGGCACCGGGTGGTGGGCGGCGCGGCGTTCCGGGGTCGGCAGACTCGGCCGGGCACGGGCGGGTGCGGCGCTCGTGGCGCGCGGGGAGTTCTCGATCGTCATCGCCGGACTCGCGGTGAGCGCGGGCGCCGTCGAAGGCGAACTCGCCGCGCTCGCCACCACGTACGTCCTGCTCATGGCGGTCCTCGGCCCCACAGCGGCCCGCGTCGTCGAGCCCGTGGCCCGGCGCCTGCAGCCGCGCCCGGCCACGACGGGCTCGTGACCCGCACGCCTCCCCCGACACGCCCGAACCACGGGGTGGGGCGCGGCGCGCCGGGAGTCAGCGCGCGGCGCGGATGACCGCCCGCCCGGCGGCGAGCAGCGTCCGCGCTCGCGTCCCGTCGGATCCGCCGAGGTCGCCGTGGACCATCGCACCGTCACGCAGCATCATCAGCTGGTCGGTGACGGCCGGGTCGGTGACGCCGAGTGCGTCCAGCTGCTCCTGCAGTACACCCGCGAACCATGCGCGGTGGGTGGTCACGGTCCGCCGGACGACGTGCTCCGGGTCCGAGTACTCGGCGGCGGCGTTGATGTACGGGCAACCGCGGAACCCGGGAGCACAGCTGACGACCGCGAGCTCCTGCGCCAGCGCGGTGAGCATCCCCTGCGGGTCACCGGCGTGCCGCGTGCGGAGCGCCTCGATCGCCTCACGCTCGACGGACGCGCGGAGTTCGAGGTAGGCGACGACCAGGTCGTCCTTCGTCGGGAAGTACCGGTAGAACGTCACCTTGCTCACGCTCGCGGCGGCGATGATCCGGTCGGCGCTGACGGTACGGATGCCGTCGGTGTAGAACAGCTCGTCCGCCGCGTCCAGGATCCGGTCCCGCACCGGGAGCTGCGCTCGTTCCGTCGCCGCTGTCGCAGCCCGGTCCTCGGTCGTTCGCGGCGTCATCGGCCTTCCCTTCGTCATCCTGCCCGGTCGTCGATCGGCTCCGAGTGTGGCCTGCACGTGCGCCCGTTCGGTGCTAACGTCGTAGACGTACTAGTTAGTCTACATCAGGTCAAAACGAGGAGAACTCCATGTCAGACGCCGTGTACACCGCAATCGCGACATCCACGGGCGACGGCCGGCGTGGCGGCAGGGCCGCCACGAACGACGAGGCGCTCGACCTCACGCTCGCCGTCCCCACCGAGATGGGCGGCGCGGGCGGCGGCACCAACCCGGAACAGCTGTTCGCGGCAGGCTGGGCGGCGTGCTTCCACTCCGCGCTGAAGGCCGTGGCGGCTGAGCGTAAGACGACGATCAGCGACTCGGCGGTGATCGCCGAGGTGCAGCTGCGGTCACAGGACGGCGGCGGGTTCGGCCTCGCCGCGGACCTGCACGTCGAACTGTCGGGCGTCGACCAGGCCACCGCCGACGAGCTGGCCGAGGCCGCCCACGCGATGTGCCCGTACTCCAACGCCACCCGCGGCAACATCCCGGTGACCGTCGACGCCACCGTCGCCTGACCACCCGGCCGTTGGACGGCGCGGGCGCTCGCGCCACGTCCCGGCAGGCACACGACACGCGGCCCCACACGTCCCCGACGTGCGGGGCCGCGTCCGAGCCGAGTGCGCTGCGGCGGGCGTGACCGGCCGGGCCGTCACGCGGAAGCCGCTCGTGACCGAGCGGGCGTTACGACCCGACGGCCTTGTAGAGCGAGCCGATCTCCTTGCGGTTCAGCTTGCGGATCGCGCCCGGCTTGGTCTGCCCCAGCTGCACGCCGCCCACCGCGGTGCGGACCAGCTTCCGGACCGGGTGGCCGACCTCGCGCAGCAGCCGGCGCACGACGTGCTTCCGGCCCTCGTGCAGCACGAGCTCCACCAGCGTTCGCCCGGCCTGGACGTCCTTGACCCGGAACTCGTCCACGCGCACCGGCCCGTCGTCGAGCTCGATCCCGCTGCGAAGCCGTTTGCCGAGCCCTCGCGGAACGGCACCGTCGACCTCGGCCAGGTACGTCTTGGGCACGTGGAACGACGGGTGCATCAGCTTGTTCGCCAGATCACCGTCGTTGGTCAGCAGCAGCAGGCCCTCGGTCTCGGCGTCGAGCCTGCCGACGTGGAACAGGCGTTCCCTGCGGTTCCGCACGTAGTCGCCCACGCACAGCCTGCCCTCCTCGTCGGACATCGTGCTGTGGACGCCTTTCGGCTTGTTCAGCGCGAGGTAGACCAGCGTGTCGTCCACGATCAGGCGTTCGCCGTCCACGTGGATCACCGCGGTGTCCGGGTCCACCCGCTTGCCGAGTTCCCGCACGGTCTCGCCGTCGACGCTCACCCGGCCCTGCGCGATCAGCTCCTCGGACGCGCGCCGCGACGCGACGCCTGCCTGGGCGAGCACTTTCTGCAGGCGAACCCCTTCGGGGTTGCTAGATGTCATCGATCGAATCCACCTCGGGTAGCAAGGGTGCGATGGGCGGCAGGTCGTTCAGCGACTCCAGGCCCAACCGCTCCAGGAACAACTCGGTCGTCACGTACAGCGTGCCGCCGGACTCGCCGTCGGCGCCGCTCTCCTCGATCAGACCGCGCTGTACGAGCGTACGGATCACGCCGTCGACGTTCACACCGCGTACCGCCGCGACCCTCGAGCGCGTGACCGGCTGCCGGTACGCGATGACCGCGAGCGTTTCGAGCGCGGCGCGCGTGAGCTTCGACCGCTGGCCGTCGAGCAGCAGCTTCTCCACGAACGGGGCGTACGTGTCGCGGGTGTAGAACCGCCAGCCCTCGGCCGACCGGCGCAGGTCGAACCCGCTGCCGCGGTCGGTGTAGTCCTCGGCCATCGTGCGCAACGTCTCGGTGACCCGGTCGACCGGCTGTTCCAGCGCACCGGCCAGCGTTTCCTCGGTCACCGGCACGTCGACGACGAGCAGCATCGACTCGAGCGCCGACACCAGCGTGTCGTAGTCGGACACGTCCGGCAGCGTCCGGTCCTGCGCCACCGTCGTCAGGCTCGTGTCCTCGCCGCTGTCGTCGGCATCGCGGTCGAGGTCGACAGGGCCACCCTCGTCGGGGAGGCCATCGCCGCCGTCGTCGCGGTCACCGCGGTCGGTATCGCGGTCACGGCCGGGTTCCCCGGCGCCGGCGTCCCCAGAGCGATCCGCGACGTCCGCCGCGACGTCCTCGGTGTCGGTGTCGTCCTCGGTGTCGGTGTCGATCGCGGTGTCGGTGTCGGCATCACCGTCGGCCGCTGCGCTGTCGGAGGAGTCACCGGCGGCGGGGTCACCGGCGGCGGGGTCACCGACGACGGATCCGTCGTGGCGCTCGTCGCTCCCGGTGTGCCCGTTCCCCTCGTCGTCGCCGTGCCCGACCGGGACCGCACGGCCGTTCGTGCCGCCGGACTCGGCTGCAGCAGTCTCCGTGGTGCCCGGTGTCCCGGCGTCGGCGGTGTCGGTGTCGGTGTCGGTGTCGGTGTCGGTGGTGACGGTGTCTGCGGCGGCTTCGGCGCCGGGGTCGGCTCCGGGCCTCGCATCGGTGTCGTGTGGCTCGCTCACCCGTACTCCTCGTCGTCCGTATCGGCTGCCCGGTCGGCTTCGGCCCGCGCCGTGGCCTCCTCGACCGAACCGCCCGTCCAGCGCACGTGCAGCTCGCCCAGCGCCTCCTCCTGCTCGAGGTTCACGGACTTCTCCCGGTAGAGCTCGAGCAGTGCCAGGAACCGCGCGACCACCTCGAGCGTGTGTTCGCAGTCGGCAACGAGGTCACGGAACGTTCCCTCGCCCTGCTCGGCCAGCCGGATCCGCAGCACGGCCGCATGTTCGCGCACCGACACCTTGCCCATGTGCAGGTGGTCGAGCGACACCTCGGGCGCGGGTTTGGGCCGGAACACCCCGAGCGCGACGTCGGCGAACCTGTCCGGGGTGACGCCGAGCATCACCTCGGGCAGCAGGCCGAGATACCGTTCCTCCAGGCTGACCGACCGCGGGTAACGCCGGAGCGCGCCCGCCTCGAGCTCGCCGAACAGTGCCGCGACCTGCTTGTAGGCGCGGTATTGCAACACGCGCGCGAACAGCAGGTCGCGCGCCTCCAGCAACGCCAGGTCGTCCTCGTCCTCGACCTCCGCCGACGGCAGCAGCCGCGCGGCCTTCAGGTCGAGCAACGTCGCCGCGACGACGAGGAACTCGGTGGTCTCGTCCAGGTCCCATTCCTGGCCGAGTGACCTTGTGTGGGCGATGAAGTCGTCGGTGACCTGGTGCAGCGCGACCTCGGTGACGTCCAGCTGATGCTGCGAGATCAGCTGCAGCAGCAGGTCGAACGGACCTTCGAAGTTCGCCAGTCGCACCTGGAACCGCGGCGTACCGTCCGAGGACTCCGTGTCCCCGGTGTTCGCTGCGTCCCCGGTATTCGCGGTGTCCCCCGTGTTCGCGGCGTCCCCGGAACCCGCGGCACCGGGGTCCGCGTCACCGGCACCGGCGGCCGCACCGGAGCCACCGTCTGCAGCCTGCCGGGCCTCGCCGTCGGTGCCGGCGGTGCTGTCGCTGCCACCGGTCGATGCGTCGGGTTCCGTGCCGGGATCCGACGCATCGCCGGTGGCAGGAGCGGCCGCGGGCGTTCCCGGGTCGGCCGGTGTGTCGTCGGCGTCAGGCTGGGGCTGTGCCCCGTGGTTCATCAGTTCGCGGCTTCCTGATCGTCGAGGTCGCCGTCACGCAGCCGCGTCACCAGCACCGAGTCCTCGCCGCGGGCCTCGAAGTCGGCCAGCAGCACGGCAACCGCCTCACGCACGATGCGCCCACGGTCGACCGCCAGGTCGTGCGAGGCACGCAGGGCCAGCCGGGCCTGTTCCATCGCGACCAGCTCGTCGCCGGACAGATACACGGTGATCTTCGCGTCGTGCTTCTGCCTGCCCGAGCCGCGACGCCCGGCACCGGCCTTCGCCAGGCCGGCCGACCCCGACGTCGTCGACGGCGGCTTCTCCGAGGCCGCAGGCTTCCGGGCCGCGTCGCTGTCGGCCGCGGGGGCCTGTTCGTCGGCCGCTCGTGCCGGCGTCTCGGCCGCCGGTGCCGCGGTGTCGGCCGCCGTCGCCTCGACCGATTCGGCTTCCGGAGCCGAGGCGGGCGCGGGCGGGGCCGCGGGCGTCACAGCTCCGTCCCCGAACACGGGGTTGCTGGTGCGGCGGAACAGTTCCGACGCGCCGGGCAGGGATGCTCGCCTGCTCACCGGCCGATCACCTCACGTGCCAACTGTCGGTATGCCGCTGCGCCGGCCGAGCGCGGAGCCCACTTGGTGATCGGTTCACCGGCCACAGTGGTCTCCGGGAACCGCACGGTGCGGTTGATCACCGTGTCGAACACGGTGTCGCCGAATGCCTCCACCACGCGCGCCATGACCTCCTTCGAATGCAACGTCCTCGGGTCGAACATCGTGGCGAGAATGCCGGTGATGTCCAGTTTGGGGTTGAGCCGCTCGCGCACCTTATCGATGGTGTCGATCAGCAACGCCACGCCCCGCAGACTGAAGAACTCGCACTCCAGCGGGATGATCACGCCGTCGGACGCGGTGAGCGCATTGACGGTGAGCAGTCCCAGCGACGGCTGGCAGTCGACAAGAACATAGTCGTACTGCTTCATCACCGGATGCAGCACCCTCAGTAGCGTGTGCTCACGCCCGACCTCGGCGACCAGCTGCACCTCGGCCGCCGACAGGTCGATGTTGCTCGGCAGCAGGTCGATGCCCTCGAGCTTCGTGTTCCGGATGACGCTGTCGACAGGCAGCGACCGCTCCATGATCACGTTGTAGACGCTCTGCTCGAGCTCGTGCGGCTGCACACCGAGACCGACCGACAGGGCGCCCTGCGGATCGAAGTCGACGAGCAGCACGCGCCTGCCGTACTCGGCGAGCGCGGCGCCGAGGTTGATCGTCGACGTGGTCTTGCCCACGCCACCCTTTTGGTTACACATCGCCAGCACCGTCGCCGGGCCGTGCGTGTGCAACTCCGGGGGTTCGGGGATCTCCCGCAGCGGCCTGCCGGTCGGGCCGAGCTTGACCTCCTCGGCCTGCTCACCACCGGTCTGGTCCTCGCCGGCAGCGGCGGGTGCCGTTTCGGCCGCGGCCGCACCGGAGTAACCGGGGCCGGCCGCGGGTTCGGACGTGGCGCCTGCGGTCGTACCGCTGCCCCCGGCGGTCGTGTCGCCGGACTCGGATCGCGGCTGCTGGGAGGTCGACATAGGGCGGAAGCTCCTCCTTGGGGCAAGAACGCCGTCAGCCTATTCGCGGTGTAGACATAGCGGCAAAGAGGCTCGCCGCACGTCGAGCCGATTGTCGCCGACCCGCCCGGCTCGGCGGCGACCGGACACGCCGAGGAGCAGAGGCGTGCCGCGTGGCACCGGCAACGCGGGACGGGTGCGACCGGCACCGGTGGTTGCGAGCGACGCCGGCGCGGTCAGCGGAGTGCGCGCGGGTGGGCGGTCGCGTACACCTCGCGCAACGTGGTCACGGTGACGAGGGTGTAGACCTGCGTGGTGGACACCGAGGCGTGCCCGAGCAGTTCCTGCACCACCCGCACGTCGGCACCGCCTTCGATGAGGTGGGTGGCGAACGAGTGCCGCAGCGTGTGCGGTGACACGGTCGCGCTGAGCCCCGCCCGCTCCGCGGCGGTCTTGAGCACGTGCCACGCGCTCTGCCGCGACAGCCTGCCGCCGCGCGCGTTGAGGAACACCGCGGCCGTGCCACGCCCCGACTTGGCCAGCACCGGGCGCGCACGGACGAGATAGGCGTCGAGCGCTTCCAGCGCGGGCCTGCCGATCGGCACGAGCCGCTGTCTGCCGCCCTTGCCGTCGAGCAGCACGGTGCGCTCGCCGGTGTCGATGTCGTCGACGTCGAGACCGACCGCCTCGGAAATGCGGGCGCCGGTCGAATACAGCAGTTCCAGCAGGGCACGGTCCCGCAACGGGCGTTCCCCGTCCGGCGCGGGAGTGGCGAGCAGGCGCAACACGTCGTCGACCGGCAGCGCCTTCGGCAACCGCCGCGCGGGCGCGGGGGGATGCACGTCGCGGGCGGGGTCGTGGGTGGTGATGCCGTCCGCACTGGCGAACTTGTGCAACCCGCGCACCGCCACCAGCGCCCGGGCCGCCGACGACGCCGCCAGCGGCCGGTGCTCGTCATCGCCCTCCCGCAACACGGCGCCGAACTCGGCGACGTGCGCGGCCTCCACTGCCGCCGGGTCGGTGATGCCGTTGCGCTGCAGGAACTCGACGTAGCGGCGCAGATCACGGGCGTACCCGTCGAGCGTGTTCTTCGACGTGCCGCGCTCCACCGCGAGGTGGTCGAGATAGGTCGCCACGACGTGTTCGACGGAGCCTCGCGAGCGTGTCACGCGGACACTCTAGACGGATCGGCCCCGTCGGCAGGCACATTCACCCGGGCCTGTTCCCCCTCGTTCGCGGGGCGAGCCGGGCTGGCCGACGAAGCGCGCCGAACCGGCGTCGAAACGGTAGCGTCGAGCCCATGACGCAGGATCCGAACGAGCTCCGCGTCGGACACACCGAACGGGAGGAAGCCTCCCGCGTGCTCGCCGACCACTTCAGCTCCGGCAGGCTGTCGATGGACGAGTACGAGGACCGCGTGGCCGCGGCCGCCGCGGCACGGACGCGTGCTGATCTGGGCGGACTGTTCGACGACCTTCCCGCGCCGCACCCGACCTTCCTCCGGCCTCCGCAGGCGTCGCTCCCGCCGACGACGCACCACCCCGGTTCGGTGCCCACCGCGGGCCGTACGGCCGATGTG
This sequence comes from Prauserella salsuginis, assembly GCF_024648885.1. GTDB lineage: Bacteria > Actinomycetota > Actinomycetes > Mycobacteriales > Pseudonocardiaceae > Prauserella > Prauserella salsuginis. Next base: position 122,866 of record NZ_JANBBF010000002.1, read on the forward strand.
CTGCCTCCGTCCGACAAGTCGAGAATAGCCGCCGGAGTGCTGCAGATCCTGCTGCCGTTCGGCATCGGCAGGTTCTACACGGGACACACCGGCTTGGCGCTCGCCCAGTTGTTCGTGACGCTGCTGACGCTCGGCCTGGGCGCGATCTGGCCGTTCATCGACGGGATCGTGCTACTGGCCAAGGGCGGGGTCGACGGCAACGGCCGCCGGCTCCGCGACTGATCTCGACGCCGGCCGCCGGCCCCGCGGCCGGGCGTCAGTCGTCGCGAAGCCGTTCGGCGAACGTCATCGGCCGGTGCCGCCACGGGGCGTGCGGCCCACGCGGGGAGCGCTGCCCGGTGATGACGGCGTGCGCCGCGAGGATTCCCCCGACGCTCGCCCCGTTGACGATCTCGCCAGCCAGCACCATGCCGACCGCATCGTCCAGGGGGACGGTCGTGATCGTCAGATCCGCCTCCTCGTCCCCGTGGGCCTGCCGCGGCACCGGCGTCAGCTCGCGCGCCAGGTAGACGCGCACCACCTCGTCGGTGAAGCCAGGGGACGCCGCGACCTCGACGAGCGTGTCCCACCGCGCGGCGGCCAGTCCGGCCTCCTCGACGAGCTCGCGTGCCGCGGTGTCCACCGGATCCTCACCGTCGACGTCCAGCAGGCCCGCGGGCAGTTCCCACAGCCGGTCCTGCACCGGATGGCGGTACTGGTGGATGAGCGTCACGCAGCCGTCGTCGTCGACGGCGCAGACGGCCACGGCCCCGAGGTGTTCGACCACCTCGCGCCGTGCCGTCCGACCGCCCGGCATCGACACCTCGTCGACCCGCAGTCCCACGACGCGTCCGATGTGGATGTCCTGCGTGGACACCACATCGAATGCGTGCGTTCCCGGTTCCGTCACCGCGTACCCGCCGATTCCGGCAGCTCGACGGGCAGCCGCTCGGCCGTGTGGTACTCGACCGCCGCCCGGACGAACGCACTGAACAGCGGGTGCGGGCGGGTAGGCCTGCTCTTGAGTTCGGGGTGCGCCTGCGTGGCGACGAAGAACGGGTGGTCCTCGGCGGGCAGCTCCACGAACTCGACGAGCCGGTCGTCGGGCGAGGTGCCGGAGAACACCAGGCCCGCCTTCGCCAGCCGGTCGCGGTAGGCGTTGTTGACCTCGTAGCGGTGGCGGTGCCGCTCGGAGATCTCCGTCTCGCCGTAGGCGGCCGCGACCTGCGAACCGGCCTGCAGCGTCGCCGGGTAGGCACCGAGCCGCATCGTGCCGCCCATGTCCTTCTCCCCCGCGACGACCTGCTTCTGATCGGCCATCGTGGAGATCACCGGGTGGGCGGTCGCCTGGTCGAACTCGGCCGAGTCGGCGCCGTCGATCCCGGCGAGGTTGCGAGCCGCCTCCACGACCATGCACTGCAGCCCCAGGCACAGCCCCAGCACCGGGATCTTGCGCTCACGGGCGAACTTGATCGCGCCGATCTTGCCCTCGATACCGCGGATGCCGAATCCGCCGGGAATCAGCACGCCATCCACATCGGACAGCGCAGCGGCCGCGCCGGACTCGGTCAGCAGGTCGTCCGAGGCCACCCATACGATCTTCACCTTGGCGTGGTGGGCGAAGCCGCCCGCGCGCAGCGCCTCGGTCACCGACAGATAGGCGTCCGGCAGGTCGATGTACTTGCCGACCAGCGCGATCCGCACCGTCTCGCTCGGGTTGTGCACGCGTTCGAGCAGGTCGCCCCACACGGTCCAGTCGACATCGCGGAACGGCAGCCCGAGCCTGCGCACCACGTAGGCGTCGAGCGCCTCCGCGTGCAGAACCTTCGGGATGTCGTAGATGGACGGCGCGTCCGGGCAGGCGATGACGGCCTCGCTGTCCACATCGGACATCAAGCCGATCTTGTTCTTGACCTCTTCGGAGAGCTCACGGTCGGCGCGGCACACCAGTGCGTCCGGCTGGATACCGATGTTGCGCAGCGCGGCCACCGAGTGCTGGGTCGGCTTCGTCTTGAGCTCGCCGGACGGTGCCAGGTACGGCACGAGCGAGACGTGCAGGAAGAAGCAGTTGTCCCGGCCGACGTCGTGGCGCACCTGGCGACACGCCTCGAGGAACGGCAGCGACTCGATGTCGCCCACGGTGCCGCCGACCTCGGTGATCACGACATCGGGCCGTTTGCCACTGCCGTCGCCGTCGGCGACGGCCATGATGCGCGCCTTGATCTCGTCCGTGATGTGCGGAATGACCTGCACCGTGTCGCCCAGGTACTCGCCCCGGCGCTCCTTGGCGATCACGGACGAGTACACCTGGCCGGTGGTCACATTGGCCGAACCGGTGAGGTCACGGTCGAGGAAGCGTTCGTAGTGCCCGATGTCCAGATCGGTCTCGGCGCCGTCGTCGGTGACGAACACCTCACCGTGCTGGAACGGGTTCATGGTGCCCGGGTCGACGTTGAGATACGGATCCAGCTTCTGCATCGTGACGCGGAGTCCACGAGCGGTGAGAAGCTGGCCCAGGCTGGAGGCGGTAAGCCCCTTACCGAGCGAGGAGGCGACGCCTCCGGTGACGAAGACGTACTTGGTTGTCCGCGGCTGAAGTCCCACGGGCTTCCACCTTAACTCACGTTGCCGGATTCGTGCGCAGGCGCCTCACGCGCGCCGCATGCCGCCGCACATGCGACAGTGGCTCCGTGTCCACCGACGACCCCGAGTCCACCGGCCCTTCCTGGACCGCACCGACGGCGCCGCACGCGCCCGCCGCGGCGGACGACACCGCCCTCTACGCCACGGTGCGTGTACCCGGGTCGAAGTCCATCACCAACCGGGCGTACGTCCTCGCGGCCCTGTCGACCGCGAGGACGCTGGTGCGCGAACCGCTCGATTCGCGGGACGCCCGCCTGATGCTCGGTGCGCTGCGCGAGCTCGGCGCGTCGGCCGAGCACACCGCCGACGGGGTGCGTATCCGTCCGCTCACGTCCGGTAGCGGTGCGGCCGACGTGGCGCTGGGCAACGCGGGCACGGTGGCCCGGTTCACCCCTGCCCTCGCGGCGCTGGGCGAGCGGACCGTCCGGTTCGACGGTGACCCCGCGATTCGGCGCAGGCCACTGTCGCCGCTGCTGGGTGCACTGCGCGAGCTCGGGGCCGACATCGAGGACGGTTCCGGAGAGCCGGGTGCTCCCCCGTTCACCGTCCGCGGCCACGGCGGCCTGCCCGGTGGCGAGGTCGACCTGGACTCGTCGGCCTCCAGTCAGTTCCTGTCGGCCCTGCTGCTGGCCGCCCCCGCGTTCGACCGCGGGGTGACGGTACGTCTACTCGGCGAGGTGCCCAGCGAGCCGCACATCGCCATGACCCTCGACATGCTCCGTCGGTTCGGCGCGACCCCGGAGCGGCAGGGCCGCGAGGTGCACGTGCCGCCCGCCACGCTGACGCTCGCCGACTACACCGTCGAGCCGGACCTGTCGACGGCGGCGCCGTTCGTCGCGGCTCCTCTGGTGGCCGGCGGGACCGTGCGGATCGCGGGCTGGCCGCGAGAAACCACCCAGCCGGGTGACTGGCTGCGCAGCCTGGTCGCCGAACTCGGCGGTGAGGCCACGTTCGAGCGCGGCGCCGACGGCTCCGACCTGCTCCGCGTGACCGGCGACGGCCGGCTGGCCGGACGGCACCTGGACCTACACGAGGTCGGGGAGCTGACACCGGTGGTCGCGGCGATGTTGTGTTTCGCCGACGGCCCCTCGCGTATCTCGGGTGTGGCGCACCTGCGGGGCCACGAGACCGACCGGCTGGCCGCGCTCGCGACCGAGCTGACCGCCCTCGGCGGCGACGTCACCGAGACGGCGGACGGGCTTGTCATCAACCCGGCACCGCTGCACGCGGGCACGTTCCACACCTACGACGACCACCGGCTCGTCATGGCGGGTGCGGTCCTGGGCCTGCGCGTGCCCGGCGTCGAGGTGGAGAACCCCGCCACGGTCGGCAAGACGTTCCCCGGCTTCGTGGACGCGTGGCACGCGATGCTCGGCGGCGCCTGACGCACCACCGGAACGCGGCACCGGAACGGCACGGCGCGGCTCACCGGATCGGGTTCCGACCGGGGTTGCGCCTACGGCTCCGGACCGCGCGATGGGACCGCACGATGTCAGAGGGGACCGCACGATGTCGGGGCGTCAGCGGTTCTCCCGGTCCACCCCCGGTGCGGGAGCCTCGGCGTTGCCGGCCGTGCCGTAGCGGCCGGCGTCCCCCTCGAGCTGCTCGCGCAACGCCAGCACGGTGGCGATCCGGCCGGAATGCGAACCGACGTTGTCCACTGTGGTCAACACGGACGTCGTCGCCGTGTCCGCCCTGGCCACGCCCACGGCACCGCTGCCACCCGCGGAACCCTCTTTGCCGGCCAGCACGGCACCCGCACCGGAACGGTCGAGCTGGGCGGCGAACCGCGCCATCGTCGCGGCCTTGTTGCCCGCGCCCTCGCCCGTGGCCTCACCGCCGGTCAACACGATCGCCAGCTGAGCCGGTTTCACCGAATCCTCGCTCGGATTGACGAACCCGCTCTCGGTCAGCCCGGACAGCGCGGCCTGCCGTTCGTCACCGGACGCCTGTGGCTTCGCGTTCTTGCCGTCGAGCAACAGCACCGAGCCTGCGAGCGCCCCGGCGAGGGTGCCCGGGTCCCCCGCCGTCGGGAACTTCGCCCCCGACGGCTGCAACTGCGTGGCGATCTCACGGAGCTGGTCGGACTGGCCGGGATCGGTGAACGCTTCCGTCAGCTGCACCTCACCGGTGACCTCGGCACCTGCCTGCTCGACCCGCTCGGTCAGCGCGTCCCGGTCGGCCGAACGCGCGTCCGGCGTGGTGATGAACACGACCGACCGCTTGTCGAGCTGCCCGTCGACGACGCTGCCGCCGATCGACCCGGTGAACTCGTCCGCGTCCGCGAGCTGTGCCTCCAACGCGTTGCGCTGCGATTCGAGGTCACTGACCTTGGCCGCGAGCTCTCCACGCTCGTCCGAGAGCCCGGACAGCAGCGTCCCGTTCAGCGCGGTCGAACCGAGCACGACGCCGATCGCCAGTGCGAGGAACGCCGCGGCGATGGAAACGATGTGGTACCGCAGCGAGATCACGACAGCAGCCCCCTGACCCAGGACGCGAACGAATTCCAGGTGTCCCGCAGCCAGTCGGCGTACACGCTGCCGACGTCGGAGACGAGCAGCGCGGCTGCGACCACCGCCAGCGCGGCCAGCACCAGCAGTACGACGGCGCTCATCGACACGCGGTTGCGGTGCAACGTGGCGACTGCCTTGCCGTCGACGAGTTTCGTGCCGAGTTTGAGCCGTGTCAGGAACGTGGACGGGTTCGACCCGGACCGGCCGTGGTCGAGAAACTCCCGCAGCGTGGCCTGAAACCCGATCGTGACCACGAGGCCCGCCTCGTGGGTGTCCGCAAGCAGCAGGGCCAGGTCCTCCGAGTTGCCCGATGCCGGGAACGTCACCGCGCCGATTCCGAGATCCTGGATGCGTTCGACGCCCGGCGCGTAGCCGTCCGGCTGGGCCGGCACCACGACCTCGTGGCATTCCTTGAGTGTCTGCGCCCCGATACCGCTGGGATCGCCCACGACCACGTCCGGGGTGTACCCGAGTTCACGCAACGTGTCGGCGGCCGCATCCACGCCGATCAGCGCGGGCCGGTGCTCGTTGATGTACTTCTTCAGCGCCTTGAGGTCCTCGGCGTGCTCGTTGCCCGGCGCCACGACCAGCACGTGCCGGTCCTTCAGCTGCACACGCAACTCGGGCACGCCCACGCCGTCGAGGATCAGGGCGCGCTCCCGCCGGAGGAACTCGATCGTGTTGGCCGAGAACGCCTCCAGCTGGGTGGACATGCCGGCCTTGGCCTCGATCATCGCGTCGGCGACGCTCTCGGCCGTCTGCACCGTGCCGGACGCGACCGCCTCATCCCCCGAGTACAGCGTGCCTTCGTGGAGGCGAACCTTGCTGCCGTCCTTGATGCGCTGCACCACGTCGGCCCCGACGTTGTCGATCAGCGGGATGCCCGCTTCGACGAGGATCTCCGGGCCGAGGTTGGGAAAGCGCCCCGAAATGGACGGTGCCGCGTTCACGACCGCCGCCACCTCGGCCGCGACGAGTACATCCGCCGTGGCACGGTCGATGTCGACCTCGTCCATGACGACGACGTCCCCGGAGCCCACCCGCCGCAACAACTCCCGGGTGCGCCGGTCGACGCGTGCCACTCCGCTGGTGCCGGGCAGCGTTTCCTTGGCCCGGGTGAGCAAGCCGGAGAGTTTCATGGCTCGATACTGGCAAACGAACTCGCCGAAAACGGCGGCGACGCGCCGGGGAGGGCCGACGATCACCGTCATTCGCGCCAAGGATCACACCACCCGTGGCGGCCGGGAACGGGTCTCACCGTCGGCGGGCGCGCCGCAGCCGGCAGGTTCCGAAGCCACCCGCCGCCCTCGGCGGAGATCCACTTCGGACGGGTCACGTCCGGTCGCGAGCGCCCGACTTCTTTTCGGTCGCCGACTTTCCGGACGTCTTCTTTCCGCCGCTCGACGCGGCCGGTGAGGCCTTCCGCCGCGCCGTGGTGTCCGAACCAGCACCCTTCGCAGCGGCACCCTTCGCTCCGGCGGCCTTCGCACCGGCGCGGGACGTCGAACCGGGCGTGCCGGCGCCGCGCGGTGCGGGGTCCGATTTGTACGTGTCCGCGGTGGCGATGAGCTCCTCGGCGTGGGCGCGGCCGGCTTCGCTGTCGTCGAGGCCGGCCAGCATGCGCGCGAGCTCGTCCACGCGGTGTCCCGGGTCCAGCACGGTCACACCGCTGCGCGTGATGCCCTCGGCCGTACCCTTGTCCACCACGAGATGCCGGTCGGCGAAGGCCGCCACCTGCGGCAGGTGGGTCACCACGAGCACCTGGTGGGTGCGCGCCAACGTGGCGAGCCGCTTACCGATCTCCACCGCGGCACGACCCCCGACACCGGCGTCCACCTCGTCGAACACGAGCGTCTGCACCGGGTCCGCGTGGGCCAGCACGACCTCGATCGCCAGCATCACGCGCGACAACTCGCCGCCGGACGCGGCCTTGTGCACCGGCATCGGCTGCGCCCCGGAGTGGGCCTTCAGCACCAGCTCCACCTCGTCGACACCGTCGGTGGCGGCGTGCACGCGCTGGCCGGCCACGGTCAGGGCGTGCGGGTCGGCCTCGTCAGCGGTCTTGGCACCGACGACCAGTTCGACCTCGGCCTGCCCCATGGCCAGCCCCGCGAGCTCCGTGGTGATCCGGCTAGCGAGGTCGGCCGCGGCGGCGCGCCGGGCCGTGCTGACCGCCTCGGCGTGCGCCGCCAGCTGTCCGGCCAGCTCGTCCCGGCGGGCGGCGAGTTCGCCCAGGGCCTCGTCGGAGGTGTCCAGGCCCGCCAGCCGTTCGCGCGCGTCATCGGCCCACGCGAGGACGCCGTCGACGTCGGCCGCGTACTTGCGGGTCAGCTTCTTCAGGTCCGACTGCCTGGCCAGGATCTGCTCCAGCCGCGCCGGGTCGGCTTCGAGACCGTCGAGGTAGCCGGTGAGCTCGGCGCCGACGTCGGACAGCAGCGTGGCGGCCTCGGCCAGGCGTGGTTCCAGGTCCCGTAGCACCGTGTCGTCGGCCGCGGACAGCCTGCGCCGGGCCTCGGCGAGCAGCCCGAGCGCGCCGGGAACGTCCGGCTCGCCGTCGGTTGCGCCCGAGACGGCCGCCGACGCAGCGGACGCAGCCTCCCGCAGCTCGTCGACCGCGGACAGGCGTTTGACCTGCTCGGTCAGTTCGGTGTCCTCGCCGGGTTCCGGGGCGACCGATTCGATCTCGGCGAGGCCGTGCCGAAGCATGTCGGCCTGCTGCGCCAGTTCCCGCGACCGGGACGACCGCTCCTCGAGCTCGGTGATCACGTCGAGCCATTCACGCCGGATCCGCCGGTACTCGGCGAGCGGCGTCGTGACGGGGTCACCGGCGAACCGGTCGAGCACGGCGCGCTGCTGCGCCGCGCGCAGCAGTTTCAGCTGGTCGTTCTGCCCGTGGACGGCGATCAGCTGCTCGGCCAGATCGCCGAGCACTCCGACCGGTACGGACCGGCCGCCGAGGTGAGCCCGCGAGCGGCCGTCGGCGCCGACCGAGCGGAGCGCGATGACGCTGCCGTCCTCGTCCATGTCGGCACCCGCGTCGGTGACGATCGTCGGCGCACGGTCACCCGACGCGTCGATCCCCTCGAAGCGCCCTTCGACGGTCGCCTTGGCCGCTCCCGCGCGCACTTTCGACGCCTCCGAACGGCCACCCGACAACAGGTGCAGTCCGGTGACGACCATGGTCTTGCCCGCCCCGGTCTCACCGGTGACGACGGTGAGACCCGGGTGCAGTTCGAGCAGGGCGTCCTCGATCACTCCGAGGCCCTGGATTCGCATCTCGGCCAGCACGCGCACCACCGTATCGGCAGTCACCGACAACCGGGAGGATGCACGGGTGAGACATCGCGTACGCGGTCCGGTCGGACTCCTGTCGATACCGCTCCTCGGCCCGCGTCACGCAGCGGTTCCGTGCCACGACTCGCCCGCAGGAGGTCGGTACGCGACCCCGTGTCGTGCCTCCGTGGCACGGCTCGCCGAACCTCGCGGTCAGCTCGGGTCGCCGCGATCGTGCCGCTCGCGCCAGCTCTTCACCGGGAGCGAGAACTTGTGCACGAGACGGTCGGTGAACGGCCCGTCCCACAGGTGTGCCAGCCGGACGGGCACCGTGCCCGCCACGACTCGTACCTGCATGCCGGCGTCGAGTTCGATGTGACGCAGTCCGTCGCAGGTCAGCACCGCGGGCGAACCGTCGGGGTCGACGCTCACCGTGATGATCGACTCGCGCGAGACCACGAGCGGCCGCGAGAACATGGCGTGCGCGTTGCTGGGCACCACGAGCAACGCCTCGACGTCCGGCCACACCACCGGCCCGCCCGCCGAGAACGCGTACGCGGTCGAGCCGGTCGGCGTCGAGCACAGCACGCCGTCGCAGCCGAACGCCGACACCGGCCGCCCGTCGACCTCGATCAGCGCGTCGAGGATGCGTTCCCGGGTGGACTTCTCCACGCTCGCCTCGTTGAGCGCCCACGTCGCCGCCACGACCTCGTCGCCGCGGGTCACCGTGACGTCGATCGTCATCCGCTCTTCGATGCGGTAGGCACCCCGTACGACGCGTTCGACGGTGTCGGCCAGGGCGTGCGAATCGGCCTCGGTGAGGAATCCGACGCGGCCCAGGTTCACGCCCAGCACCGGGACCCCGGCGGGGCGTGCCAGTTCGGCCGCCCGCAACAGGGTGCCGTCACCGCCGAGCACGAGCACCAGTTCGGCCCCGTCTGCCGGGCGGTGATCCGGGTCGACCACGACACACGGCGTGTCCCCCGCTCGGCCGACGAGCTGACGCACCTCGTCGTCGACGACGCGCAGGCCGATCCCGGCGCCGGCCAGCCGCGCGGCGACCGCGCGCGCGGCGTCCTGGGTCGACTCGCGGTCCGGATGCACCACGAGCAGCACTTCGCGAGGCCCGAAACTCATTGCGGCCCCCTCACCGTCGTCTCCGTCACTGCGGCCCCTTCTCGACCGCGGTGCGCACCAGCTGTTCCGGATCGGGCCGTTCGGCACCGGCGTCCGGCCCGGCCTTGCGCAGCCAGGCGAAGAATTCGACGTTGCCGGAGGGCCCGGGCAGCGGGCTGGCCGTTACGCCGCGCGGATGCAGACCGTGCTCGGCCGCCGACGCCAGCACGTCCCGCACGGCCTCGGCGCGCAGCTCGGGGTCGCGTACGACACCACCGCTGCCCAGCCGCTGCTTCCCCACCTCGAACTGCGGTTTCACCATCGGCAGTAGGTCGGCGCCGTCGGCCGCGCACGCAGCGAGCGCGCCGAGAACGAGCTTGAGCGAGATGAACGACAGGTCCGCGACGACCAGGTCCACCTGACCGCCGATGTCGTCGGGGGTGAGACTGCGGACGTTGGTCTTGTCCAGCACCAGGACGCGTTCGTCGGTGCGGAGACGCCAGTCGAGGAGCCCGCGGCCGACGTCGGCGGCCACGACCTCGCGGGCGCCTTCCCGCAGCAGTACGTCGGTGAACCCGCCGGTCGACGCTCCCGCGTCCAGGCAGCGGGTACCCGCGACGGTCAGCCCGTCCGGGGTGAACGCCTCGAGCGCGCCGAGCAGTTTGTGCGCACCCCGCGACGCCCAGCCGGGATCGTCGTCGCTGCGGACCACGATGGGCGCGTCCGGCTCGACGCTCGTCGCCGCTTTGGTCGCCACCATGCCGCGGACGGTGACCTTGCCTTCGCCGATCAGCGCGCTGGCCTGGTCGCGGGATCGCGCGAGGCCGCGTCGCACCAGCTCGGCGTCGAGCCGTGCCCTACGCGGCATGGCCCGACCGCTTTCCCCGCCGGTACATCGGTGTGCCCGAGCCGCTGGCTGTCACGGTCACACCTTGTCGATGCTGGACAGAGCCACCGTGAGCTCGGTGTGCACGGCCTCGAACCGTTCGACGTGTTCGGCCACCGGAACCTGGTCGAGGTCGTCGAGAGCGGCGACGGCGTCGTCGATACCGGCCTTCGGGTCGGTGTCCTGGGCCGCTGCCGCATCGTGGTTCGGTGGCGTCTGCTGGCCGGCCTCCTGCGGCGGGCCGGGCACCGGGCTGTCGTCGTGCACGCCCCAACGCTATCCGATCCGGCGTGGGCGGCCGTTGCCGCCAGGACCTGCGCACGGCGCCGGGTCCGGCCACGGACGCGTCCGGCTGGGGACGGGTCGTTCAGCCGAGGCCGAGCTCGGCCAGGGCGGTCTCCGCCGCGGTGTCGCCCGCGCGCACCGCGGTCGTTCCGGTGCGCCACGCCGCGTCGCACAGGCCGCGCAGCAGCGCGACCGGTCCGGCGTGCTCTCCCGTTCCGGCCGTCGTGACCGTCAGGGCGTCGCCACCGGTGTCGACGTGCCAGGCCTCCTGCGGTCCGACCGCAACGAGCGCAGCGGGTTCGTCCAGTGCGGCGAGGTCGGCGGCGATGTATCGGGGTCGTTCGGTCGGCTCGGCCGTCACCAGGCCTGCCGGTGTCACCACGCCGGTCAGGACGGCGAGCGAGTCCATCCCCGCGGCGACGGCGCCGGCGATGTCGGTGTCGAGCCGGTCCCCGACGACGAGTGGGTGCGTGCTCTCGGCCGAGTCCGCGGCGAGGCGCAGCAGCGGCGTCTCCGGTTTGCCCGCCACGAGCGGAGCCTCCCCCGTGGCGGCCCGCAGCGCGGCGACCATGGCGCCGTTGCCGGGGAGCAGGCCCCGTTCCGCGGGCAGCGTCGTGTCCTCGTTGCACGCGACCCACACCGCGCCCGCCCTGATCGCCAGGCAGGCCTCGGCCAGCACGGGCCACGCCGTTTCGGGTGAATGTCCCTGCACGACACCGGCCACGTCGTCATCGGCGGTCCGCACGGGCTTCAGTCCGGCAGCGGCGACCTGGTCGGCGAGCGCCTCGGTGCCGACGACGAGCACCGTCGATCCGGACGGCAGCCGTTCGGCGAGCAGTCGCGCGCCTGCCTGTGCGCTCGTGCTCACCTCGTCATCGCCCGCGGGCACACCGACGTCCGCCAGGTGCGCCACCACGGCGTCCGGCGCTTTCGACGCGTTGTTCGTCACGAACCGGACCGGCGTGCCGCGGCCACGCGCCCGCGTGACCGCGTCGGCGGCTCCCGGTACGGGGTCGCCGCCACGATAGACCGTGCCGTCCAGGTCGAACAGCAACGCGTCGCAGGCGTCGAACAGCGTCGCGGCATCATTCATCCGCCAGCTCCGAGGCCCGCTCGGCGGCGTCGGTCTGCATGTCGTCGTCGACCTCGGCGGCCCGCAGGAACCATTGCACCGCCTCGGCAGTGCGTCCCGCCGCGGCGAGGTTGTCGGCGTAGGCGTAGAACAGCCGAACACTCCACGGCTGCGGGCGCTGCGGATCAAGGTCGCTGCCCTGCAGCGTGACCACCGCGGCATCGAGCTGGCCGAGGTCACGGCGTGCACCGGCCTCGACGATCTTCAGCTCGACGGCGGTCTCCTTCGGCAGGCCCGCGAGGTCGGTCTCCTTGGCGATGTCGATCGCCCGTTCCGGCCTGCCCATCGCTCGTTCGGAGTCGGCGATCACCGCAATGTGCGCGTCGGTGTGAGTCATGCGCCGTACCGCCCGGAGTTCCGAGAGCGCTTCGGACCAGTTGCCGGTGTGATAGGCGGCCAGCCCGAGCGCCTCCCGCGCGACGGGGAACCGCGAGGCGCGCTTCTTGGCATAGCGTGCGTGGGACAGCGCCGCATCCGGGTCCGTGTCGAGCAGCATGCCCGCAGCAACCAGGTGCCGGCCGATCCGCTCGGCGAAGTCCTTCGGCAACGCGCGGAGTTCCCGCTTCGCCTCCGCGTCGAGCATCGAGTATTCGGCCTCGTCGGGAAGGTCCGGCTCCCTCGGCACGTCACGCGGACCGCTACGCTCGGTTTTCCCGGCTTCGGGCTTGCCACCGGGGCGGGGTCCGCCGCGGTCGGGACGGCGATCGTCCCGACGCTTGTTGTCGCCGAACGTGCGGCCGTCACTCCGGTTGCGGTCGTCCCGTCCACGGTCGTCCCGGTTTCGCTGGTCGCGGGTTCGGTCATCGCGCTTCCGATCGTCCCGGAACGTCCGGTCTCCGCCGCCGGAGCGCCGCTCGCCGTACCCCGACCGCGAGTCGTCCCTCCGACGCGGGTCCCCGCCGGGCCTGCCCTTGCCGTCGCGGGGACCGCGATCGTCGCGCGGACCACCGCTGCGGCCACGGTCGTCCCGGCCAGCCTTCCGGTCCCCGAACTTCCGCTCGTCCCGACCACGCTCGCGATCGTCACGGGTGCGATCGTCCCGCGACCGGTCCCGGCGATCGTCGCGACCACCGGACTGGCGGCGCCGGTCGTCACGTTCGCCGCCCCGTCCGCGCTCGTCCGAACCTCGGCCGTAGCCACCCCCGCCACCGCGGCGGTCGTCACCACGCCGATCGTCGTTGCGGCCGCCTCGCCGGTCGTCGGACCCGCGTCCGTAACCGCCCCGGCCACCACGGGAGTCGTCACCGCGGCCGCCTGATCGGCCGCCGCCGGCACCACCTCGTGCGCCGTCGGGACGGCCTCGGCCCTGTTGTCCCGGCTGCCCGGGATTGCCCCGACCACGATTGCCGGAACTGCCGGCGCCGCCGGAACGCTCGGATCGGCCACGGTCGTCGCGGCCCGAACGGTCGCGCCCGCTCTTGTCGGACACGGGTCCTCCCACTGTTGAAGTTCTGGTTGAGCATACGGCTAGGGCCCGCCGGGCGCCCATCCCTGTCGGGATAGTCGCTTCCGGCGGGCCCTGCCACTGTAAGTAAGTTCGGCGGTGTCCTACTCTCCCACACCCCTTCGGATGCAGTACCATCGGCGCTGGCAGGCTTAGCTTCCGGGTTCGGAATGGGACCGGGCGTACCCCTACCGCTATCACCACCGAAACACTACGAAACAACACACTGACTGTTGTCTCCCCACACACAACCCACGTGTGTGGGGTGGTGTGGTGTTTCAGGATCGTAGAGTGGGTGCGTAGCAACCTTTGTAGGCAAGTCCTCGGCCGATTAGTACCAGTCCACTCAAACACACATTACTGCGCTTCCATGTCTGGCCTATCAACCCAATCATCTCTTGGGGGCCTTAACCCATCACGGGTGGGAG
>NZ_JANBBF010000003.1 GCF_024648885.1 Prauserella salsuginis
GCCGTACTTGAGGCCCGCAGCCACCGCACCCCGCACCGTGTCGTCATCAGCCGTGCCCATCACCGTCACCAGATCCGCACCGGCCTCGAACGCCAACCCGGCCTCCAACTCACCCGCATCCGCAGTCTTCAAATCCGCGAACACCAACTTGTCCGGATGCGCCGCCTTCACCGCACTCACCGCACCGATACCCGCCGACTTCACCAACGGCGTACCCAACTCCAAAATGTCCACATGCTCAGACACCTGATACGCCAACGTCAACGCCGACGGCAAATCCACAACATCCAACGCCACCTGCAACCGCACAACAAACTCCTCACCGAAGAAACACAAAAACCGGACCCGCCAACAATCACCCACCACCCCGAAAAACAGCAACAACCAGCACATAAAAAACCCCAACCCCCCAATACACACAACCAATAACCACGCCCATGAAACACTGACTACCATCGAAACGTGGCTAATCATCCGTTGATCGCTCCATCCATTCTCTCCGCCGACTTCGCGCGGCTGGCCGACGAAGTGGCCGCCGTCCAAGGCCCCCCGGGCAGCGGGGCGGACTGGCTGCACGTCGATGTGATGGACGCGCATTTCGTGCCGAACCTGACCCTGGGACTTCCGGTCGTTAAGTCGCTGATGAAGAGCGCCGCCGTACCGCTGGACTGCCATCTGATGATCGAGAACCCGGACCGCTGGGCGATCGGTTACGCGGAATCAGGTGCTTACAACGTGACGGTCCACGTCGAGGCCGCGGACGATCCGGTCAAGCTGGCGCGGGATCTACGAGCCGCGGGTTCGAAAGCAGGGTTGGCGATCAAGCCGAACACCCCGCTGGAACCCTACGTCGACGTACTCAAGAGCTACGACACCCTGCTCGTGATGTCCGTCGAACCGGGTTTCGGCGGACAGAAGTTCATCGTCGACGTCCTCGACAAGGTGCGAACGGCACGAACGATGGTCGACACCGGGCATCTGAATCTCGTCGTGGAGATCGACGGCGGCATCAATGCCGACACGATCGAACAGGCGGCAGAGGCCGGTGTCGACTGCTTCGTGGCCGGTTCCGCCGTCTATGCGGCCGACGACCCGGCACGTGCCGTCGAGGGGCTGCGCAACCAGGTGCAGTCGCGGTCGTCACACAGTCGGCCCTAGTCCTCGTCCGGCCGGCGCCGGCGCACGCCTACGGCGCCGGCGCACGCTTACCTCTACGGGGCACCATCTCGGCCGGGGTTCCGCAGCACGTGCTGCGGAACCCCGGCCGAGATGTCTGCGGGGAGTGCCCGCTGTCACTCCCCGCCACTTCACACCCCGAGCATGCGCCGGAGATCCGGAGCGTGGCGCCGCGAGACGGGGACGAACTCGTGGGAACGCGCATCCGTGATGAGGAAAAGTTCCCCCTTGATCCCACGCTCGAGCTCAGCCACTCGCCGAAGGTTGACCAGGAAGCGCCGATGGACGCGGCGGAACCCGTGGGGCGCCAGTGCTCGCTCGACATTGTCCAAGCCGCGCGTCGACGCCTGGATCCTCCCTCGCTCCGTAACGAGCCACACGATATTGCGATCGGCCTCGGCGTAGCGGATCTCCGTCGGAGCGAGCAGCACCAGGCGGTCGTTGCGAATTCCGACCACGCGCTGCGGTATCGAGCCGGAGGCGGGTTCCGCCACACCCTCGTACGGTTCACCCTCCTGAATCCCGAAATAGCAAAGCATGCCGACGAGGCGGTCCGAATCGACGACGGGCCGGAAGGTCACCGGAGTTTCTTCTTCTTCCTCACCCACCGGCAGGCATGCATAGCCGCTCCACTCCGCCGGTTCACGTGCCCGCTCCTTTGCCCAACGGACCACATCGGACATTCCGGGGATGTCCGGGGTCCACCGTTGCGCCGGCTCGAGCGCGCCCGCCAGGACCGGACTCTCACTCGTCAACCCGAGCAGCGAGGCGGCGGATTCGTTGGCGGCGACCGCGTTGCCGCCGCGGTCCATCGCCATCACCGGAACACCGACCTCGCCGGACTTCTTGCTGAACTCCGACCACACCTTGTCGGTTTCAAACATGGCGCGCCGGTAGATCTCTTTCTCGACGCACTTCGCCGCTTTACTGAGCCACGACGGCGTCAGCGGCGAAAGCGACGCGTTCCAGCGCGAAATGTTGATCGACGCCACCGGTGCGGAGGTCACGACATCGCGAATGGAGATCCCTGCGCACGCCCAACTATGGAAGGCCTCGCACCAGTGTTCCGGGCCCGTCACGGTGACCGGACCGGCCACCTCGAGCGCGGTCCCCATGCCGTTCGTTCCGGTGCATTCTTCCGACCACGACGACCACGGGGCGAGGTTGTGCAACTCGGCCCTCCGCTGTGCGGCGGGGTCGCCCCACGATCCGAGGACGCGCCCATCACCGTCGGTCACGGTGACCACGGCGCCGTCCCGCTCCACTTCACTGCCTGCCAACGCGCCGAGGCCGCCGAGTGTCGTAAAAATGATGCTGTTGTCCAGTCGCTGAACGTCCTCGCATCGTGCGCCCGGTGCGACATCAAGGGATCGGTCGACCTCATACCGGTCCCGGCATCGATACCAGGACGCCAGAATCTCGGGCCGGACACCTGCTGCGACGTCTTCACCGGAGGCGAAGTTCTCCCAAGCACGAGCCACTTCCGCGGAGGAAGTGGCTTCAACAGGTTCGGCCGTTACGTGGTCGAGTTGGGGGCGCCGACTCGGTGCGATCGCCAGCGGTGGCAAGCCTCCAGCCATGATGACCTCCTTGTCATCCACCGCCGCGGACCACACAAAAAAGGGCCACGGCCCGTGACGGACGACACAGTCTAACGTCACCGAGTACGCAGCCTCAAGCACCGTGGAGTCCTTGCACTCTGTTGCGCGCTTCTGCATCAGTAGTTCGGGCGCGGCGATGGCGG
Organism: Prauserella salsuginis; assembly: GCF_024648885.1. Lineage (GTDB taxonomy): Bacteria > Actinomycetota > Actinomycetes > Mycobacteriales > Pseudonocardiaceae > Prauserella > Prauserella salsuginis. The sequence continues at coordinate 2,921 of NZ_JANBBF010000003.1, forward strand.
TGTGTCCCACCACCGTCTCCTACGACCGGCCGGTCCAGTCGCGCTGTCGGCCGATCAGCCGAAACCGATTCACCGTTTGCTCGGCTGACACGCACGTTCGCTCCGGACGGCGGCCGAGATGCGGAGCACTACGGGACCGTGCCGGCTGCGTGCGGTGATGCCGGACAACCACCGCGCCGCACCCGTCGTTATCGCACCCCGGCTGCCAACTGCGGTTCCGTACCGCGAACCGTCCGTACGGGAACGTGCGCGAACCGCTGCCGAGCGAATGGCCACCGGTCAATGCCGCATCACGACCGCTCGTTGGATGTATTCCCACAGTCATCCCAGTCTGCTTGCCCTCGAATCGAGCGCCCGTTTAGCTTGCGTCGCGGAGGCGACGTGGCCCTGCCTCGAACACGGAGCGGTACACGCACGATGACCGAGTGCTCGTGCCGCCGGGTCAGCAACAGACCAAAGGCGGTCTTCGATGACAGAAGTAGGCTGGCACGATCCGACATCTCCCAGCGCCGACAGCGCAACGGTTTACAGCGCGTGGGAGCGGTTCGTGCGGGGCGAGGACGATCTCCGCGGTGTCCGCCCCGAGATCGCGATCTCATGGCACCGGTGTCGGGACCAGCACGGGGTCGACCCGCACCTCACCGAAGCCCCGGTGGCAGTCGCGCAGGTCGACCACGCCCTCCAACACGATGTGGTGATCGCCGAACTCGGGTTCCGTGCCGCTTCACTGGCACACGAGGTCGGCAACGTCGGCGGGATCGTGACCATCACCGACGGTTCCGGCCGGGTGTTGGCCCAATGGGGTGATCAGACCACGCGCAACGTCGCGGCCGACGCCAATCTTGCGCCGTGGTTCTGCTGGGCGGAGGGCGCTACCGGGACGAACGGCATGGGTACGGCGCTGTTGTCCTACACCCCGGTGCTGATCCGTGGCGCCGAGCACTGGTGCGAGGCGTTCCACGACTGGACCTGCGGCGGGGTGGCGATCCGGGACGTGGTGACCAGGGAGCCGGTCGCGACGCTCAACATCTCCTGCTGGCGTAGTGAGCTTCCCGGCACCGCGGGAACCTGGCTCGGCAATGTCGCCAAGATGACGCAGCGCATTCTGCGGCAGCGCGCTCAGGGCGACGGCGCCGAACTGATCGCCGCCTACAGTCAAGCCAGATCCGGCTCGAGAGTGCCGCTTGCGGCCGTAGATCCCGCGGGCAAGGTCGTACTCGCCGATGACACGGCCGCGGTCCTCCTCGGCATTCCTGGCTCCACGCCGGCGTCCGATCCCGCGGTGCGGTGGAAGCCGGAACTGCCGGAATTCATCGGCGCCGCCCAGTACGCCGCCAAGCAGGCGACGCACAATCGCGGCTGGGTCGGCTCCACCCAGATCTTCACCCGGCTCGCCAACGAACCGACATCGGTCACCTTCCGGCCGGTCTTCCTGTCCGGCCATCTGGTCGGGAACCTCGTCTCGTTCGGCCTGTCCGACGGCGATCCATTGCCCCGAGCGGCGGACGATGGGGCGACACGAACACAGCCGCAGCGCGTGGTCGGCACGCGCGAGAACCGCATGGTGCTGCTGCGCCTTCCCGAAGTCTCGTTCGCACGGTCCGACGGCAGCGACGTGTGGCTGTCGACGGACCAGGGACGGTTGCGTGCCGCGGCACCTGGACTCGATAAACTCGAGACCGAGCTGAGCGGTGCCGGTTTCCTGCGGGTGCACCGTCAGTACGTGGTCAACCTCAGTCGGATCCGCGAGGTCGAGCGCCGGATCAAAGGCGAACTGTGCCTCGTCATGGACGACGAGGCCAACACGATGGTGCCCGTTTCCCGCCGGAACACCCCGGCGGTGCGCCAACTGCTGGAAATCTGACACATCCCTGGCCGGGCCTGGAAGGCGCCGGTTCATCTCCGCGCCCGTGCACCCACGATAGAGGAGAGTTCGAATGGCTTTTCCCGGACTGCAGCATATCGCGATCACCGTCAGCGACCTGGAGCGCAGCACGAAATGGTATTCGGCACTGTTCGGTGCGGACCCCGTCCTCGACGAGGATGAAGAGGGCGGCAGGTTCCACCATGCCGTCTACGCCCTCGACGGAGGAACGTTGCTCGGCCTGCACACTCACCAGGGACGGGAGTCCGGTGATCGCTTCGTGGAGGAACGCACGGGCCTCGATCACATCGCCTTCGGCGTCGGCTCGCATGCCGACCTGGAGCGGTGGGCACAGAAGTTGACCGAGTTGGGCATTGCGCACGACGGCATCAAGAAAGCGCATTACGGCAGCGGAGTCTCTTTCCGGGACCCGGACAACATCGCCTTGGAGTTCTTTGCCGCGCCCGAGGGCTGAGCCGTACGGACCGACCGCAAGTGAGGCCTCGAGTGCCGAGCACACGGAGTGGGTAGCGAAACCCGAAACGGGATTTCGCTACCCCACAAGCATTTTCTTCAGCCCCGATACCGGTGCACGTCGCATACGCAATACGTCGGCCGATAAACGAGGCACCCGGGGTTGTCGACGCACGCGATACGAGGGCCGCAAGACACCGGGTCGGTGCGACGGGCACGATCGCCTGGTGTGTGGACCTCCCCGCAGTGAAGGCGACCCCCGACCACCTCGCCTCCGGGAACCGGGCGGCTGACGCCAGCGGTTTCCTGGCAGTGCACCGCCAGTACGTGGTCAACCTCAGCCGGATCCACGACATCGAGCACCGGATCAACGGCGAACTTCGCCTTGTCATGGACGACGAGGCCAACGGACGACACAGCGCTCCGGACGACACAGCGAAACCCGGTGATCCGGCCGTAGCGGGGTCACCGGATTCGAGCGCTCGTCAGCCTCGGAACTTGTGCACGTCGCACGCGCAGTACATGAGACCGCACGTGAAGCAGGCAGGCTTGCCGACGCATTGGATACAGGGACCGCACTGCACCGGCTCGTTGTGCCGAGCCAGATCGCCGGATTCGTAGGATTCTCCGCAGTAGGGGCACGGCAGTCGCTCGGTCCCGGCGCCCTGGGGTATCGACGACTGGTTCATCGGATCACCTGCTGTCGCTGTCGTTCGTTCCATGATCGAGGTTCGCCGGACGCTCCACTGCCGACGGCCGGCGGACGACCCACCGGTGCCGGCAGCACCACGGAGACTGCGCTGCCACGGCAAACCGGCACGGCCTCGCGCCATGCTGCCGACAAAGCGAAAGCACCCGCTCGGCGATCGAAACGCCACCGGGACGATTCGATCACCGAGCGGGTGAAAGGGCAACCGTCGGGCGGTCACCGCTGATCGTGCATCGCTGTCACTTCGAAGCCACGGTCACCTCGGTGACCGTCCGCGTCACAGCGAGAACGTGATCAGCGAGGCACCCTTGCCCTGACCGGACATGCCGGGGACGATGCCTTCGAGCCAGCCACCCCAGCCGACCGGCACCGTGATGTACTGCTTGCCATCAACGGTGTAGGTGCTCGGGCTGCTGTGGTGGCCGCTGCCGCACTGGAACTTCCAGAGTTCCTCACCGGTTTCGGCGTGCAGCGCCACGAACTCGCCTGTGGGCGTGCCCGCGAAGACGAGGTTGCCCGCCGTGCTCAACGTCGATGCGGCCATCGGCACGTTGAGCCGGTAACGCCACTTCTCCTCGCCGTGCGAGTCGAATGCGCTGACCGAACCAGCCATGTTGTCGACGTCGACCTCGACGGCGGCACCCCAGTAGGGCATGCCTTCCTTGAATTCGCGGCGACGTCGCGTAGCAGTGGCGCCCACGTCGGCGACCGGAACGTAGAACAGGTCGTGCTCCGGGTTGTACGACGCGTGAGTCCATTCCTTCGCACCGGCGGGGCCGGGGAAGAAGTGGCAGGGCTCGCCTTCCTTGTCCGGGTACTTGCGCGGCATGAACTTGCCGTCGCGCGTGATGGCACCCCAGTCGATCCGGTCCACGAACGGCGTCACGTGCTGCAGCTCGCCGTTGGTGCGGTCGAGGACGAACATGTACCCGTTCTTGTCGAAGTGGGCCAGCAGCTTCTTGCCGTCCCGCTCGAACAGGGTCATCTCCATGGTGGAGTCGTAGTCCCACAGATCGTGCGGCGTGAACTGGTAGTGCCACTTGATCTCGCCGGTGTCGACGTCCAGCGCGACCACGCTGTCACTGTAGAGGTTGTCGCCCGGCCGGACCTCGCCGTCGAAGTCCGGGGCCGGGTTACCGGTGCCCGCGTAGTAGAGGTTCAGTTCCGGGTCGAAGGTGCCCGTGACCCAGTGGTTCGCGCCGCCCCGCTGCCAGGCCTCGCCCTCTGCGGGCCAGGTCTCCGAACCGGGCTCGCCCGGCTTCGGCACGGTGTAGGTGCGCCAGCGCTGCTCACCCGTCTCCAGGTCCCAGCAGTCGATGTGGCCGCGAACGCCGAACTCACCGCCGGCCGAACCGGTGATGAGCGTGTCCTTGACGACCAGCGGTGCGAGCGAGGCACTCTCACCGGCACGCACGTCACCGATGGTCTTCTGCCACACCTTCTCGCCGGTGGTCGCGTCGAGCGCCAGCAGCTGGGCGTTCTGGGTGACCATGTAGACCTTGCCGTTGGCGACCGCGCAGCCGCGGTTGACGTTGGCGCAGCACAGCGTCACGTCGAAGGGCACCGCGTGCTTGTACCGCCACAGCTGCTCGCCGGTGACCGCGTCGAGGGCCCAGAGCAGACCGTCCCAGCCGGTGACGAACATGACGCCGTCGACGACCAGCGGGCAGGCCTCGAACGCGTAGGTCGACGTGGAGGCCATCATGCCGGTCGCGCTGGACTGATGGATCCACGCGACCTTCAGGTCCTTGACGTTCTCGACGTTGATCTGGTCGAGCAGGCTGTGACGCTTGCCGTCGTAGTCGCCGTAATAGGTGATCCAGTTGTGCGACTCGCTGCGCGCCTGGAGGATGCGGTCGTAATTGACACCGCGGGTCACGTCCGGAGCGACGTGCGGCATGCTGGAGAGCTGGCTGTGATTGATCGCCTCGCCGGCATCGACGTATTCGATGGTCATGATGGGTTCCTTACCTTTCAGGGGCGCGGCTGAGCGGGTCGGTCGAGCTTGGCTTCCGGCGGCACTTCGCCGCCCACGACGATGGCGGCGGTCAGGCCCCTGCCCTCGTCGTTACCGGCCGGCGAGCCGTACCAGTAGTAGCCGGGGCCGTCCAGCTCGAGCGTCGCGCGACCCTTCGAGTGGTTCAACAGACCGATGAACTTCCTGTCGCCGTTACTCGGCAGCAGGCAGGCGTGCGTGTTCTTGTCGTCGTTGATGATCGTCAGCTCGACGGTCCCCGCGTGCGGCAGTACCAACACCGACGGTTCCCACGCCAGAGCGTCTTCGGCGATCCGGATGGTCGCTTCCATCGTCCCGTCGGCCCGCTCGGTCGCCTTCGCGATCGAACCGGACCCGAGCACTGCACCGATGGTCGCCTTGTTCTGTCCGCCGATCTCGGCCAGGAGCGCCTCTCGGTCCTCGGCAATCGTCACCGGACTTCACCTCCTTGTGAGCATGGAATGACGTTGACTGACAGGTTTCGCGGAACATGCCAACTGGAGCGAAAGCACCGGGCTCACACGGAAACCCGCATATGCCCTCTTGCGCTGCGCGCCGCAGCAGAACCCGACGCCGCACCGCAATTACAGGTATCGCTCGCACTCGAATTTCGTTGCCGTGCCTGTAACGAGGTCGACGCTACACACGGGCACGTCTTTTCCATATCCCTTACCACCGACCGGCTCACTGCCGCCGTTCCCCGGCAAGGAGATACCGTTCGTGCGGACCGGCCCCGGCGGACGTCCGCACCGAGCGGGATTCGTTGTCACCGGCGCACCGTCCGACCCGCTCCGGACGTCACCAAGATGGACCACACACTCCGTGCAAGATGCACTGCGACACCACCACAAACCGAACTCGGTCATGTCCACAATGGATACTCCACGAGCACAACCGCCCGGCGCGCCACACGAGGCGCGCCGGGCGGTTACGGGGAACGCGATACCTGCTAGTCCATCTCCACCGGCACGATGCCCAGGAGGCCGAAGCAGACCGCCCAGTACACGACGTAGAGACTGAGCAACGTCACGCCGTGCCAGCGTCGTAGCTGCCCTGTGGACAGGAAGTACGCGGACAATCCGGTCAGCAGCAACAACGCCGGCATGTGCACGGTAAACACGCTCGAGTGCACCATGACACCACCTGCCAGCAGGATGATGCCGAGCTTGCCGGTCACCGAGAACACCACGCTGCCGATCACGTTGGCCACACCGATCTCCGGTGCACCACGCCGAGCAGGCTCCACCGTCAGGAAGATGTCCTCGATAGTGAGAACCAGCGTGGCGATCGTGGCACCGAAGAGGGTCGCCTCGAGTCCGTACTGCTCGAGGATTCCCTCGGTTCCCTCACCGGTGGCCCAGGCGCCCGCGACGATACCGACCAGAGCGAGGAGCGCCAGCGCCAGCCCGGCCCAACCGTTGAGCTTGCGCGCCTCCGAGAACGGCATCGCGTCCGAGAAGTCCTGCCCCTGCGTCGGATCCTTCGGCGGTTCCTGCGTCCGAGGGGGCGACACCAACGTCGCGGTGCCTCCGCCGCTCTCGCGTGCAGCCGCATAGGCCTCGTAGAGCTCGGCGTCCCGGAAGATCGGGCGTTCCCCGCGGGTCTCGCGCACCACCATGTAAGCCAGGAAGGCACCGAACACCAACACCAACACGATGCCGGTGATCGGATTCAGCGGGGTCAGCGCCACGAACCCGCATACCACCAGCGGCGAACAGGCGTACAGGATCAGATAAATACGTGGGATGTTGACCTTCGTCGGCACCAGCAGCGCGGCCAGCGCGAGCACCACGCCGGGCAGTGAGAGCGCGGTGCCGAACACCAGCCCCAGTGCCGCCCCGTCGAGGTCCTCCATGTTGAGCACGAGCCCGAGCGCGATGTCGTCGAACTCGATACCGGTGAAGACGATGGCGAGCAGGAACACCGATATTCGGAGTCCGGCGGCCACCCCCACGAGGTATCCGATCAGTTTCTCGGCGCTGTAGATGAGAATCGCAGCTCCGACGACGAAAAGGGCGATGGATTCCATGGCACCTCGAACTTCTTCGGTCTCGGCGGGACGGAACTCGCTCGCCAGCCGGCGAACGTTGTCCCACCTTGGCTCCGCCCCAGCGGACGGGCAACGCTCGAGGCACGGACGGGCGGCGCTGTGCAACAGGCGGAGGCCACACGGTAACGAGCGGCGGCGCCTCTTCGAACGCCCGATAGGCCGGAAACCCACTGCCGCAGCAGGCTCTCCACAGCTGCCACTCATGCCTGCGGACCACAGTATCGAACTCCGGGGCCTACGGCCGACTAGCGCAGCGTATCGCCCGAACGATCCAGCCATCCGGGTCATGCAACAGGAAACCAGCCGTGGGGCTCGGGTCGAACCCGGGCCCCACGGCTGGTCGATACGACGAATCAGCGAAGATCGAACCGGTCGAGTTCCATGACCTTCACCCATGCGGAGACGAAATCGCGAACGAATTTCGCGCTCGCATCCTCGCACGCGTAGACCTCGGAAAGCGCCCTCAGTTCGGAGTTCGACCCGAATAACAGGTCGACCCGGCTCGCGAACCATCTCACCTCACCGGTGTCGCGATCGCGGCCCTCGTAGTTCCCCGGTCCGCGCGCCTCCTGGCTCGGCACCCACTCGGTCCTCATGTCCAGCAGATTCACGAAGAAGTCGTTCGTCAGCACCCCCGGCACCGGTGTCAGCACGCCGACCCGGGAACCGCGGTGGTTGGCGCCGAGCACACGCAGTCCCCCGATCAGCACGGTCATCTCGGGCGGGCTCAGGGTCAGCAGATCCGCCCGCTCGACCACCGCGTGCTCCGGCGGCATGCGCAACTCCGGGCCCACGTAGTTCCGGAAACCGTCCGCCTTGGGCTGCAATACGCCGGACCATCCGACGTCGGTCCATTCCTGGGTCGCATCGGTGCGGCCCGGCCGGAACGGCACCTCGATCTCGTAGCCGCCTGCCGCGGCGGCGTATTCCACCGCGACACAACCTCCGAGCACGATCAGGTCGGCCAGGGAGATCCGCTTGTCTCCCCCGCAGGTGGCGTTGAACCGCTCCCGGACCGAATCCAGCACGTCCAGGACCACGCACAACTGCTCGGGCTCATTGACCGGCCAGGTGCATTGCGGTTCGAGGCGAATCCGCGCCCCGTTCGCCCCGCCGCGCTTGTCGGTGTCGCGGTATGTCGACGCCGAGGCCCATGCGGTTGTGACAAGCTGCTCCACCGTGAGACCGGATGCGAGTAGTTCACGTTTCAGGGCCGCGATGTCGTCGGCGTCCACGATTTCGTGGTCCGGCTCCGGAACCGGGTCCTGCCAGAGCAACCGCTCGTCCGGGACGAGTGGTCCCAGGTAACGCTGGACCGGCCCCATATCGAGGTGCGTCAGTTTGAACCATGCTCGCGCGAACGCATCCTCGAACTCGTCGGGATGTTCCAGGAAGCGCCGCGAGATCGGCTCATAGGCCGAATCCTCCTGCAGCGACAGGTCCGTGGTGAGCATGACCGGGTGGTGCTTCGTGTCCGGGTCATACGGATCCGGCACGGTATCCTCGCCTTGGCCATCGCTCGGAATCCACTGCCACAATCCGGCGGGACTGAGTTCAATGTCCCATTTGTACTCGAACAGCGTCTCGAAGAACGTGTGGTCCCAAGTGACGGGCGTGCGCGTCCACATTCCTTCGAGCCCGCTCGACGTGGTGTCCGGCCCCTTACCGGTGCCGTCCGAGTTGGCCCAGCCGAGGCCCTGCGCCTGGAGCGGCGCGGCCTCGGGTTCGGGGCCGAGTTCAAGGACCGGGTCCACGAGCCCGTGGGTCTTGCCGAACGTATGACCGCCGGCGATCAGCGCGACCGTTTCCTCGTCATCCATGCCCATCCGCTGGAACGTCTGCCGGATGTCGCGGGCCGCGAGCACCGGATCGGGGTTCGTGGCGGGACCCTGCGGATCGACGTAGATCAGCCCCATGTCGCTGGCGGCCAGGTCCTCGTCGAGGTCGCGGCGACCACTGTGCCGCTCATCGGCCAACCATTTGTGTTCCGGGCCCCAGTAGGCGTCGTCGGGCTCCCACACCTCGCCGCGACCGCCGCCGAAACCGAACGTCTTGAAGCCCATCGACTCCAGCGCCCGGTTACCCGCGAAGATCATCAGGTCCGCCCAGGAGATCTTGCGGCCATACTTCTGCTTCACCGGCCAGAGCAACCGGCGCGCCTTGTCCAGGTTGCGGTTGTCCGGCCAGCTGTTCAACGGAGCGAAGCGCTGCATTCCGGCCGCGGCCCCGCCCCTGCCGTCACTCATGCGGTAACTGCCCGCCGCGTGCCAGGCCATGCGCAACACCAGCGGCCCGTAGTGCCCGAAGTCGGCAGGCCACCAGTCCTGCGGGGTCGTCAGCACCTCGTCGACATCGCGCGCGAGCTCGTCCAGGTCCAGCGTGTTGAACTGCTCGGCGTAGTCGAAATCCGCGCCCAGCGGATCGTTCGAGGGCCCGTGTCGACGCAGTCTCGTCAGGTCGACGCGACAGGGCCACCAGTCATTGACGTTGCCACTCGCCGTCGGATGATTCCGCCGACGGTTCGGGCGCCCCTCGTTCAGAACCTTGTCGTACGTGCGGTACACGTGAGTGTCGGGATTCTCCGGCATTGGTGTCCTCCCACATCGCACCGAGCGCGAGCCGTCGCTCGCCTCGACACTGCGCACCGGGTGAACCGCGACCACACGAGCTCTCGGCCACCCGTGACCGCTTCGGTTCGACCTCGATGCGGGCTCGACCGAAAGCGGCTGCTACCTCAAAAGTACTGCGCTACCCACTGGTCAGCAGCAGGTCAGCGGAACAAGACCAGCGGTACCGACCGGCGACATGCCGCAGAGCAGGCTGGAAGACGCGGCGACCGCCCGCCCGATGACCGAATCCTGGGGGCATGCTCACCGTCGCAGCTCGCTTCCGCCGGATTCACCCGCCCACGTCCGTGGAACTCGCGAACAACCCGGCCGACATGTTGTGCAAGGCTCCTGTGCGGTGACTGTTCCGCACAGGAGCCTTGCACCCACGTAGCCGTGGTCATGGCGGGCCGTAGCCGCCCGCCATGACCACGCGAACTCGAGAACACGGTCAGTGCAGCTCGACCGTCAGCCCCGGTAGAAGTAGCCGGTGGCCTCAGCACACACCTCGACGACCGTGTATTCCGGCGTTTCCCACATCATATTTTCCTCCTCGTATTCGGCATACCCGTTAACCGGACAGCATGATCCGCCGGTCTCGAGGCCACCACCTCGAAACGTCACGGCTCGAACGAGCATCCGCGACCGCTCGGAGTTCCTGCAACAGAGATAGGACCAGTGGCCGGTAACCCGTGCCGAACGGCGGCTCGCGCGACACGATCGGAGTGACCGGCGTCACCAGCGGTGCACCGCCCGCCGTCCGGGTGATCACGACGCCCCAGGCGAGCCCCAGCCGCAGCGCACGTACCGCGGCGTTCAGACGGGGCTGGTTCGCCGCGCCCGACCGGCGTCCACGCGCGGCCACTACCAGGCTGAACCCGTTCGATCGTAGCCCGATCGGAGCAGTGCCGCACCGTCATCCGGGAAACGTCGACCCACGCGACAAGTCAGGACACGATTCCCCAGCACTCGCGACACGGAACCGGCCGAACACGCCCGCCGAGCGGCCGACGCCGGCGGCCAACGCTCCTCACCTCGCCCGCCGGCGGGATCGCGGTAGGCCGCGATCGCGACCGCCACGGCACCGCGATCGGCCACGACAGTGATCCGTTCTGGCACCGCGACCGGCTGTGGCACCGCGTTCGGCGATGCCCCCGGCAGGGCAACGTCAACGTCCACGGCCGGCCACGGCATCGGCGACGTGTCAATGCAGCGCGACCCCCGAGAAAAATCCATTCTTAAATTCTTCGAATTACTTCCCATAAGGTACTTAAATGACGCTCCGACGGAGGCCGATCCACTTTTCGACAGAGTTCGGATTAGACTCGGGTCGTGCGAATTTATCTTGGATCCGACCACGCCGGTCTCGAACTCAAGGAACATTTCGCGGTCCGGCTCTCCGGCCTCGGCTACGACGTCGTCGACGTTGGACCGGCCGTCTACGACGCCGAAGACGACTATCCCCCGTTCTGTGTCGAAGCGGCGCGGCGCGTCGTCGCCGACGAGGGCAGTCTCGGCCTCGTCATCGGCGGGTCCGGAAACGGGGAGCAGATCGCCGCGAACAAGGTGCCGGGTGCCCGCGCGGCGCTGGTGTGGAACGTGGAAACCGCCAGGCTGTCCCGCAAGCACAACAATGCGCTCCTGGCCGGCCTCGGCGCGCGGATGCACACGACCGCCGAGGCCGAGCACATCGTGGACGCCTTCCTCACCACCGCGTTCGAAGGCGGCCGTCACCAGCGCAGGATCGACCTGCTCTCGGACTACGAGCGCTCCGGCGAACCGCCCGCCCTGCCAGGGTGATCAAGCGTCCGGCCGGTGGCCCCCGACACCGCCGGCCGGACACCTCGCGGCTCACGGCGGCTGGACGAGTCCGAGCCGCCGTTCGATGCCTTCCCACGAGCCGGCGTCGTCGGAGACCGGCCGGCCCTCGTCACGTGCGGCCCACGCTGTGGCGACGACGGCCTGCAGCAGCGCACCGTTGCCGAGGCCGTTGCCGTTGCCGTTGCCAAGGCCGTTGCCGGAGCCCGGGTCGTCGGCACGCGGGATGAGGGGAACGCCGCCGGGCCCGAGTTCGAGCAGGTGAGCGGCAGACAGGCCGGGTACGGCCAGCGCCGGCGCGAGGAGACCGCCGACGTCGGCGGCGACGTACGTCGGACGCAGTGGCCGCTCGGCCAGCGCCAGGTCGCGAAGTCGGGAGGAACCGCTCAGCACGAACAGCGAGTCCAGGCCGGCCGCATTGGCGCCTTCGATGTCGGTGTGCAGCAGGTCCCCGCACACGAGGGTGTCCTGCGGTGCGCTGCCGAGCCTGGACCGTGCCAGGTCGAACAGGGCCCGCTGCGGCTTGCCGACGACGTTCGGCTCCGCGCTGGTCGCCGTCTGCACCAGGGCGACCAGCGCGCCGTTGCCGGGCGCTTTCCCGTACGGCGTCGGCAACGTGAGGTCGAGGTTCGTGGCCACCCAGGTGGCTCCGCCCTCGACGACGCGGCCCACAGCGGCCAATTCGGTCCAGGTGATGTCGATTCCCAGTCCCTGTACGACGGCCTCGACGGGCGCGTCCTCCAGCTCGGCGACGCGGACCGGGGTCAGTCCCGCTTCGGCAAGGGCGTGAGCGACTCCCGGTCCTCCCACGGCATACACACGCCCTCCTCGCGCCAGGCGCTGTGCCAGATAGGCGGCCGCCGCCTGCGAGCTGTTGACCACCGACCATCCGCCGGGTGCCAGGCCGATTCCGCGGAGATGATCGCCGACACCCTCGGGTGACCGGGAGGCGTTGTTGGTCGCGAACACAACGGGCACACCGTCAGCCGTCAACCGGGTCACGGTTTCCACCGCGTGGGGGACCGCCGCGGCACCGCGATAGACGACACCGTCGAGATCACAGATCAGGCCGCGGTAGCGAGCGATGAGCGGCTCGGCCAGGCCCGACACGGTGGCGATCTCTTTCGTCATGCGTATCAGCACTCCTCGTGGGTGCGGCCGGTCGGCACCGGCCTGACCGTCGCGGCCGGACCACCCGGGAGACCACGGGCGGGCCGCTCCGGCGGTACCGGCGTCGCGCTTCCTGCGGTTCCGGCCTCAGCCGACCGCCTGGTGCTCCGACCGGACCGACCGCACGATGCCCGGGGTCGAACACATCACCGTCGACTCGGTCGTCGTGCGGTCCGGGTAATGACCGACGCCGCGCAACAGCTCGTTGCTGGTCACGCCGGTGGCGCAGAACAGGATTCGCCCGCCCCGCACCAGATCCTCGGTGCGGAGAACGCGATCGGCATCGCGGCGCACACTCTCCCGCCGGTCGGCTCCTTCGGGCCGGAGTAGGGCCTGCAGCGAACCGCCCATGCAGGTCAGGGCGGCAGCGGCGAGTACGCCTTCCTCGCCACCTCCGGTGCCCAGCAGCACGTCGATCGGGCTGTCGGGATGGGCTGCAGCGACGGCTCCCGCCACCTCGCCGCCCTCGACCAGGTGAACCCGCGCACCCGCCTCCCGGATGTCGCGCACCAGGTCCCGATGCCGGGGCCGGTTGAGCACGGCAACCGTCACGTCCGACGGAGTGCAACCCTTGACGGCCGCGATCGCGCGCAGGTTCTCCGCCACCGGCCGGTGGATGTCGACGACGTCGGCGTGGTCGGCGCCGACCACCAACTTCTGCATAGGCACGGCCGGTGGCGGGTCGTACATCGCGCCGCGCTCGGCCACGGCGATCGCCGTAATCGCGTGCGGCACGTCCCTGGCCGTCGACAGGGCGGCCTCGCCCACGGAGACGCCGACATCGCACGCAGGGCCGGTGCCGTCACCGATGACGGCTCCCTTCGACAGCGCAGGTGCACCGTCCGTCCGCTGCGAGCCGAGCACGACGACTCCCCGCATCGGCACCGGCAGGATGTACTCGTGCATGGCCGCCAAGGCCGCCGCCCCGCCCGCGTCGTCGTCGCCGTGCCCGACCCACCTGCCCGCCGCGATCGCGGCCGCCTCGGTCACCCGGACCAGTTCGAGCGCGAGCGTGTGATCGGGCCCGTCGGTGCCGTCCGACAGGATCGGTCCCAGCTCTGGCGAACGGGCGCGGCCGGAACGTGCGCGTATGTCCCACTGCTGACTTCTCATCGACACCCATCCACTCGGGCCGGCGACGGCGCGTGCCGGGTCACCAGCCTGCGCGCCGGTTGCGCCTCTCCGGCCGGGACCGCAGAAGCACGGTTGACCGGATCGGGAACCGCGTCACCGATCCGGTCAACCGTTTGTCACGTCAGGAGGTCAGCGCGCCGACGCGTTCGCGACGGCTCGCTCGGAGAGCGCCTGCTGCGCGGCCGCCTCGTTCCCGTTGACTCCTCGCCACGCCTCCAGCGCGGGGCCGACGAGCGCCCTGCCGAACGAGTAGGTGAGCTCCCAGGGAAGCGAATCCAGGTTCTGCATCGCCGCGAGGTTCTGCGTCGCGACCTCGGGGCGCTGCCCACCGGACAGGAACGCGATGCCCGGCACGGAGGCCGGCACGGAGGCCCGCAGCGCGTCCACGGTGGCCTTGGCGACCTCCTCGACCGACGGCTGTTTCAGGCTCTCCGACCCGGCGACGACCATGTTCGGCTTCAGGACGATGCCGTCGAGCTGCACCTGCATCAGGTCGAGCTCGTCGAACACCCGCTCCAGCACCGAGGTCGTCACCTCCTGGCACTTCGACAGCGAGTGCGCACCGTCCATCAGCACCTCGGGCTCCACGATCGGAACCAGGCCGCCCTCCTGGCAGAGACCGGCGTACCGCGCCAGGCCGTGCGCATTCGCACGCACCGCACGGTCCGTCGGCTGGTCGTCGCCGATGTTGATGACCGCGCGCCACTTGGCGAACGTCGCACCGAGGCGCACGTACTCCTCGATCCGCTCCCGAAGCCCGTCGAGGCCCTCGGTCACCTTCTCCCCCGGGGCGCCGGCCAACGCCTTCGCACCCGTGTCGACCTTGATCCCGGCGAGAATTCCGATGTCCCCGAGATACTCCGGGAACGTGCGCCCGTTGGACAGGCTCTGATGGAATGTCTCGTCGGCGAGGATGATGCCGCTGATCGACTCGGCGAGCTGCGGGGTCGTGACGATCAGCTCGCGGTACAAGCGGCGATTCTCCGCCGTCGCCTCGACTCCGACCTGCTCGAGTCGCGAGGACATGGTCCCGATACTCTCGTCGGCGGCAAGGATCCCGCGCCTGTTGGAGACGAGCGTACGCGCGATCTTGTTCAGAACTGACATTGAGCTTTGATCCTCCTGGCTTGGTGCCGAGAGTTCGGCAGGTTCACGAGTTGTTCGGCGTTCAGGTCATCGTTTCCATGGACTGCGAACGTAAGAACATGGTTCTTGCGGCATCTGCCTCCGCGATCACGTTGCTCCCGAGCTCCGAAACGCCGTCGACAGGCCGTAACGGGCTTCCCTTCTTCGCGGCGATCTCGACGAGCTCACGGGCATAGCCGGGCAGCGGCCGGGTCTTGCTCCACACCGCGTGAATGGGCTTCGCCGGCATGTCCCGATCGAGGGGCACCCAGTGCAACCGGCCGTCCGCGAGCTCGGACCTCACGGTGGAGACGTTCAGCACCGCCGCACGCTGACCGGCCGCGATCGCATGCTTGATCGCCCCGTTCGAGGGGAATTCGAGATAGTTCCGCGGGCCTCGTGCGGCCCCCAGCAGTTCCTCGGTGAACTCGCGGATGGCCGAGCCCCGCTCACGGACGACGAGCTGAGCGTCCGCCAGCTCCTGCACCGCCGCGGGACCGGGCCGGGTGGCCCACGGATGGCCCGACCCGACCACGACGGCCAGCCTGTCGTCACAGATGTACTGGGTGATCAGGTCTTCGCGGGACTGCTTCGGCACGAGCCCGCCGGCCTCACACCAACCGTCGATGAAGGCGAGGTCGACATGGTTCGCATGGACCAGCTGGCGGAGCGTGTCGACCTTGCCGGTCTGCACTTCGACCCGCACGTCGCCGAACGCCGCACCACCGCGGCTCAGCCATTCGGGAATCAGGTTCTCCGAGATACCCGGGCTGCTCGCGAGCCTCAGACGTTTCGTCTCCGAAAGCGACGATCCGGAGCCGAACTCGAGCAGCTCGCGCGCGGCGTACATCACGTTGCGGGCGTACTCGGCCAGAGTCTTGCCGTCCTCGGTCAGCTTGGAACCGGTCGGCGAACGTTCCAGCAGCCGGATCCCGAGGCGCCGTTCCATGGCGCTGAGCCGGATGCTGGCAGCCGGCTGCGACAAGCTGTGCGCTTGAGCCGCCTTTCCGACGCTGCCGTAGTCCTCGACCGACAGCAGCAGATCCAGGTCGGCGAGCTGCGGCATCTTCGACGGGAGAACCACGATTTCACCTCTCGTTCCATCGGACGTCGCGGACGCCACCTTCGGCCGGGCCGCTCGGCACGCGACGTGCACACCGGCCGTCCTGCGACACTTGTCGAACACCGAACATCGGTTGCTGGCGAGTTCACCCAACTCCCGGCGAGCAAGCCTCGCACCACGTCTTCTCGGTGTCGCGGTTTCCGTGTCGCAGCACGTGCATCCGCGACGGTCCCCGGCGTCCATCCGTTCGTTCCACCGCCTGCAGTTGTCGGTGACACCTGCGCTGCGAGACGTGCCAAGAGCGTGCACGGGCTCCGAACACACCGTCAATCAGTTGTGCACGAACGCGCCGCGTGCAGACACGAACGGCGGGAAGCCGGTTACCTACGGGGCGCCGCACATGCCGGGCGGTTCCGCCGAACCCCGTTCCTCGAGGACTCCGCAACCAGGTTTCCACCCGGCCGAGACGTCCCTCCTAACGCACCAGAGTCCCGGGTTTCCCGACCGCTCCCCGGAACTCGTTCAGCCCGGAACGACCGGAAAACCCCGCAGGTGTGCGGAGAATCGTTTTCTCCCGAAGCAAGGGGAGCACGGCCGTGTGCTTCCCTCCGTCACCGCGACGCAGCCATTCGTCCTCGGCCTGATTCCGCTCGTCGCACACCGGTCGCCAACGGCCGGCCGCCTGCACGAGAGTGTGCGACAACAGGAATCCCCTTCGAGAACGTCGAATCACCCGAGCGGTCGCCGCACCGGTTCCCGGCCACGCAACCCGGCCGGGTAGACGTTCCGTCCGATCGGATCGGACTTACGCCGTCCGACCGGGTTCCGGTCAGTCCTGTGCGTCCGCCGCGTCGCACGCGCGCGCCGCCCGGATGGTGAGCAGCTCGGCACGTTCCTCCCGGACAACCTTCAGTACGCTCTCCGGAAGCGGCTTGCGTGCGAGAAACCGGTCCGTTTCGTCGAGCACGGACTGCTCGATGTCGGTGAAGCAGGGATACAGCGCGCGTGCGAATGCCGACAGGAACTCGGTCTCGGCGGTGCCGGCCATGTATTCAAGAGCCTGCCAGTAGCGATCCGCGAACGGCGTGAGCAACGTTTCCTGTCCCGGCTGCCGTAGCCCTGCCATGATCGCCTGCCGCTCCGCCAGCGAGTGGTCCCCGCTGAACAATCGTGTCCATGCCTTTTCCTTGGCGGCGGGTGAGGGCCATGCCGCCTCTGCCGTCAAGGCGTTCCGGCGACCGTAGTCACCGGGGTCGGCCTCCATCGCGATGTCGACCAGGTCGTCGATGTCGCCTCCGGTCTCGGCGAGCCGGAGCAACGCCCGCCACCGCAGATCCCGATCGGCCTCCAGGCCAGCCCACGGGGGCCGGCCACACACGATGTCGCCGAGGAGGCCGTGATCGTCAGACCGAACGACACCCACCAGGGCCCGGGCGAACGCCAACTGGCGGTCGCTCCCTCCGGCGGCACACACCAGGTGTTCCCGCAGGCTGCGCGCCAGCACCTCGAGCGTGTCCCGCCCGGTGGCCGGGTCCCCGTACACCCGTAGCGCGCGCGACGCCCGTTCCAGGAGAGCCTCGAGGATACCGACGTCGGTCTCCCGCGTTCCGTGCGCGAGAACGGCCGAGGCGTAACTCCGCGCCGACAGGAGGGCGTCCTGGACCTCGTCCCACAACGCTCCCCACATGACCGCGCGTGCTCGCGGATCGTCCACTGCGGACAGACTACGGAGCGCCGCGCGTCGCGAGCGAGAGTCCAATCTGGTCTTCACATGACTCACGGCATCGGCGTTCGGCAGCAGCAGGTCCGGTGCCGGGCCGTCGAACTCCGCCAGAACGTGCTCGCATTCGGGAGGACCGAGCGATACGTGCACGGGCGTCCGCGGCACCAATGCGGAGTCCCGATAGTCGAACGCGGCGATCCGGAGCGTCAGATGACGCGGATCGACACCCGGGTCCGACTGCTGCACCACCCGGTCGCCGCCGTCACCGCGGCACACTTCGACCGTGTTGACGCCGGGACGCAACAGCCATTCGTCCACCCACCGGTCGAGATCCTCGTCCGACACCCGCCGCAGCGCCGCCACGAAGTCATCGAGGCCGGCATTACCCCACGCGTGCGTCTGCAAGTACGCCCGCATCCCCACGACAAAGTTCTCCCATCCGACCCGTTCGGCGAGGTCGCGGAGCACCGCCGCGCCTCGCCGATAGACGATCGGGCCGAAGTTCGACCGCGCCGCGTCGGTGTCGGCGGTGCCGACCCGAATCGCGTGCCTGGTGGGAAGTTGGTCGGCGCGGCGTGCCAACGGCATGTCGTGGTGCGCGAACGACGTCCAACCCTCACCGTACGCCGTCGCTTCCGGCTGGGCGACGACCGCGAGCATCGTCGCGAACGCCTCGTTCAGCCACAGGTCGTCCCACCAGCGCATCGTCACGTAGTCGCCGAACCACATGTGCGCCATCTCGTGCGTCAGGAGCGAGGCCCGCCGTCGTCTCGCGTCCTCGGTGACCCGGTTCCGGAACAGGAACCGCTCGTTGAGCGTCACACAGCCCGGGTGCTCCATTCCGCCGAACGCATACTCCGGCGCAAAGACGTGGTCGTACTTGGCGAACTGGTACGGCAGATCGAACAGCCCGCCGTAGAAGTCGAGGCCACGGCGGATCACGTCGAACACCTCGGGTGCTTCGGCGGTGAGTTCGTCGTAGAGCGAGGGGCGCGCGTACAACGCCAGGGGCACGTCACGATGCCGGGAACGCAGCACCCGGAACGGACCCGCAGCAAACGCCACCAGGTAGGTCGGCAACGGCGGCATCCGTTCGAACCGCCACGTCGACCGGTCGCCGCCTTCCACCGTCGGCGACTCCACGGGGTCGGTGTTGGAGACGACCACCCAGGACGGGTCGACCGTGAGCGTCAGGTCGACCGTCGCCTTCAGATCGGGCTGATCGAAGCACGCGAACACGGTGTGCGCCGCGAACGGCTCGAACTTCGTGTGCACGTAGACGTTGCCGTCGAGCGGGTCCCGGAAACGATGCAGGCCCTCACCCGTGTGCGAATAGGACGCGGAACCGGACACGCGTACCGAGTTCCAGCCTTCGCGCACGTCCAGCCGGACGCGCCGGCCGTCGTGGGCGTCCGGGCCGGATCGGTGGCCGTTGCAGTCGACCGACTCGACCTCACCGGTGAAATCGAGCTCGAGCCGCGCGCCCCCGGAGCTCGAGTGGAAGCCGACGACCGTCGTTGTCGCGAATGTCCGGTCGCCCACGGTGAGGTCGAGCTCGACTGCGTAGTGCACATCGGAAATCACGGCCGAACGCGCCACGGCTTCGTCATGCGTCAGCGCACTCCTCGCCGCGACACCGGCAGCGGTGTCGGCATCGCCTCCCATGCTTCACGACCTCCGTGCCGACACGGTCGGCCTACGATAGACCAGCTGTTCCCGGTCCGTATCCGGATCCGCACCGTCGCCACCGTTGGCGCGGTCGAGCGCGTCCTGCACCAGGTGATGGTCGGACGAATGGATGCACACCGGATCGGTACGTCCGGCATCACCGGTCAGAGCGAAGGCCTGGCACCGGCAGCCACCGAAGTCCAGTTCCTTCCTGGAGCAGCTACGGCACGGGTCGGGCATCCAGTCAGTTCCCCGGAACGCCTGAAACGCGGGAGACTCCGCCCAGATCCACTTCAGATCATGGTCGCGGACCGAGGCGAACTCCATCGTGGTGATCTCCTCGGCCACGGGACACGGATACACGCGCCCGTCCGGCGCGACGGTCAACGCCGTCTGCGCCCACCCGCCCATGCACGGCTTCGGGTAGGGCTCGTAGTAGTCCGGCAGGATCCAGAGAAGCTCCATCCGCTCCGCGAGTTCGGCCTTCCTGCGCTCGTACACGGCGACCGCCTCGTCCAGCTGGGTCTTGCTCGGCAGCAGCAGCTCACGGTTACGCAGCGCCCAGCCGTAGTACTGGGTGTTCGCGAGCTCGAGTCGCTCGGCGCCCCACGACACACAGACATCGATGATCGCGTCCAGCCGGTCGAGGTTCACCCGGTGCAGGACCACGTTCATGTTCAGCGGCAGTCCGGCATCGCGGATGATGCGCGCGGCGGCCTCCTTCTTGTCGAACCGTTTGCTCGCCGCGACGAGGTTCGTCGACTCGGCCGTATCACCCTGGATGCTCAGCTGTGCACTGTTGAGCCCCGCCGAGACGAGCGACTCGGCACGGCGCTCGGTGAGCCCGAGGCCGCTCGTGATCAGATTCGTGTACAGCCCGAGCCCGCGACACTCGGCGACCAGTGTCTCCAGGTCGCCGCGCACGAGAGGCTCTCCTCCGGAGAAGTGGACCTGCAGCACGCCGAGCTCGGCCGCCTGCCTGATCGCCCGCAGCCAGTCGTCGGTGGTGAGCTCGTCGCTTCGTTCGAACAACTCCACGGGGTTCGAACAATAGACACAGTGCAGCGGGCACTGGTGCGTAACCTCGGCCAGCAGGCCGAACGGTTGCGGTATCCCGGTCATGTGACCACCCAGCCTCGTCCTCGTGCGTCCTTGAGGAAAGTCATGACGTCGTTCAACAGGTCGGTCGCCTCGAAATCCTGCTCGAGCTGCTCCACCACCTGCTGCACGGTCCGGTTGCCATCGCAGAGTCCGAGGATCGCCGCCCCGGACTTGTTCAGGAGCACGACTCGCTCCGGCAGCAGCAACAGCTCCACGTCGCGGACGTTGTCGTGTCTGAGCATCGCCTTGCTGGCCAGCCGAGGTTTGTCCGTCAGTTCGCTCTCGTCCATGATCAGCTCTTGCTGTACTCGAGTTGTACGGCGTCCAGCAGACTCCACAGCACGTCGCACTTGAACTCGAGTGCTCGCATGCAGGCGTCCTGCTGCTCCCTCGACGTCGCGTTCTCGATCACCAGCTCGAGCAGGTGCGCGATGTCCTTGGGCTGCTGGGTGAGCCGTGCCCGGAAGTACTCCAAGCCGTCCGACGCGATCCACGGATAGTGCCGCTCCACGTCGGAGATCCGCTTGCTGAGCAGGTCGGGCGCGAACAGTTCGGTCAACGCCGACGCCACGGACTCCAGCCACGGCTTCCGGCGGCAGAAATCCACGTAGGCGTCCACGGCGAATCGCACGCCGGGCAGCACCGATTCACCGTCGAGCAGTTCCTGCCTGGCCAGGCCGACGGCTTCGCCGAGCCGGATCCACTTCTCGATCCCGCCCTCGTCGCCGGTGCGGCCGTCGTGGTCGATGATGCGCTGGATCCACCGCCGCCGGTCGTCCCGGCCCGGCAACTTGGTCAGGATGAACGCATCCTTCACCGGTAGGTTCACCTGGTAGTAGAAACGGTTTCGCACCCATCCTCGAAACTCCTCTTCGGACAGAGTGCCCCCATGCATGCGTTCGTTGAACGGGTGCAGATGGTGATACCGCTGCTCCCCGATCGCGCGTAGCTCCGCCTCGAATTCCTCAGCCGATCGAGCCTTCATACTTCCACCTCCAGGCCTGCTCGACCGACCTCGATACCCAGGTCCGTCAGCCAGCGCCGCTCTGTCGAATCCTCGTCGAGAACCGGGTTCGTGTTGTTGATGTGGGTGTAGATCTTCCGCCGTGCGGGCAGGGCCGCCAGTCTGCGAGCCGACCCGTCGTCCCCGCTCACCGGCATGTGCCCCATGGAGCGCCCCGTCCTGCCGCCCGCGCCCCGGCAGGACATCTCGTCGTCGGTCCAGAACGTGCCGTCCACGAAGACGCAGTCAGCCGACTCGACCTCCTCGGCGAAGCTCTCGTCCCACCGAGGCAGCGTCGGCGCGTAGACGGCGGTCCCGCCCGTCACGGTGTCCTCCAACCGGTAGCCCACCTCCCAGTCCGACGGGCCGCGCGACGGCGATTCCCCGACGTACCGGGGCGCCTTGGACCCGGTCACGAAGGCGGTGGCACGGAGCCGATCGTCCAGTGCGATCGGCTCGCCGATGCCGACCAGCGACCAGGACAGCTCGGCGTAATCGCCGAGCAGCTCCCTGATCGGGAAGTTCCCGCGCAACGCCTCCAGCACGGGATAGGTGCCGTACACCGTCAACGACGACCCCTCGCGCAGCATCAGGAGGCCGATGGTGTGATCGAATTCCGCGTCGGTAAGCAGCACACCGGCCACCGGGGTGTCCCGCACTCCGGGGCCCGGGTGCAACGCCGGATCCGCCGCTATCTGATGATGGACGTCCGGTGTCGCGTTGAGCAGAAACCACCGGTCGCCGTCGCCGGACACCGCGATCCCGGCGTGTTTCGTCGCGAGTTCAGGCTTGGCGCGCGCCTTGCGGCACCCTTCGCAGGCACAGTTCCATTGCGGATAACCTCCGCCTGCCGCAGCTCCGAGACAATGAATAAACACGACGCGAGAACAATCCTTCACAGACGGCGGCGACGATGGCGGGTCGGAACAAGAGCCCCGGTGTCAGCTGATTCGGAAGCGTGTCGCTTCATGGCGTCCTCCCTCGCATTCGACCACCGACGATGGCCGCAGAATGCAGGCGTCTTCGCCGGCGGAGGGTCGAGGCAGGGCGATCATCCGGAATCGTCGCACTGCGCTCGGCTTGTCGTCTCCCAGCTTCTTCCTCCTGGCCCGGCCTGGCAACGGATCAGGCATGACCGGAGACGAATCGCTGACGAACGGTGGGCAGGCCGTCACGGACGGGCCGCGCCGGCAGGTGGAGCGATCACGGCGGCGCCGCCGGAGGCGGAGACCCCGACACTCGGCCGTTTCGCGACCCGTTGACCAGCATCTATTCGAACGGAACAACAACGGGCCGAGCGGCCGTCCCGAGCGCGTCGACGATGTACCGGCAGCGGGAACCGCCACGAAGTGGTCCGCACGACCCGGCACGGAGGCGGGTGCGGCCGAAACACATCGACCGCACCCGCCGGTACCCGGCAGTACCACACGCCGCCATCGGACGCGGGTTCCAGTCTGTTCCGAGCGACCGTGTCAACGGAATCAGAACGGTTATTGGTTGTGTGTATTGGGGGGTTGGGGTTTTTTATGTGCTGGTTGTTGCTGTTTTTCGGGGTGGTGGGTGATTGTTGGCGGGTCCGGTTTTTGTGTTTCTTCGGTGAGGAGTTTGTTGTGCGGTTGCAGGTGGCGTTGGATGTTGTGGATTTGCCGTCGGCGTTGACGTTGGCGTATCAGGTGTCTGAGCATGTGGACATTTTGGAGTTGGGTACGCCGTTGGTGAAGTCGGCGGGTATCGGTGCGGTGAGTGCGGTGAAGGCGGCGCATCCGGACAAGTTGGTGTTCGCGGATTTGAAGACTGCGGATGCGGGTGAGTTGGAGGCCGGGTTGGCGTTCGAGGCCGGTGCGGATCTGGTGACGGTGATGGGCACGGCTGATGACGACACGGTGCGGGGTGCGGTGGCTGCGGGCCTCAAGTACGGC
>NZ_JANBBF010000004.1 GCF_024648885.1 Prauserella salsuginis
GTCGGAACCGATGTCGATCAGGCCTGCGAGTTTCAGGAACTGGCCGAGTCGGATGGAGTCGGTGCTGACCGGAACGTCTTCCATTCGGTCATCATGTCAGGACGGTGCTCGGCCGGTGGAGCCACGGACGACGAGGTGTGACGGCAGCACCACCTGGTTGTCGGCCTGCGGGGGCCGTGTTCCGTCCCGGGTGCCGAGTAGCAGGTCGATCGCGAGTCGGCCCGCTTCGTCGAACTGGCCGGCGAGGGTCGTCAACGGTGGGGAACAGAAGTCGGCGCCGAAGATGTCGTCGTAGCCCACGACACTGATGTCCCGGGGCACATGCACCTCCCGGTCGGTGAAGCGGCGCAGCATTCCGATGGCGAGCAGGTCGTTGTGTGCGATGACCGCGGTGGCGCCCTGTCCGAGTGCGGCGTCCGCCGCGGCTGCTCCGCCTCGCACCGCAGGCGGAAACGGGCCGAGTCGGGTAGCGCTGAGGCCGAGTTTCCGTGTCACTGCCCTGATCGCGTGCCAGCGTTTCGCGGCCAGCCAGGAACGCCGTGGGCCGGCGGCGTAGACGACCGAGCGGTGTCCGAGCGATGCCAGGTGCTCGATGATCTGCCGGGTGCCGTCCTCGTGATCGACGATCGCGCTCGGCACGCCGGTGACCTGGCGGCTGATGAGGGTGAGCCGGTGCCGGTCGGTCAACTCGCCGATCTGCTGGTCGGACATGCGGCTTGCGGCGATCACGAAACCGTCCACCGACCCGCTCAGTCGCTCGATGTGGGCGGCCTCGAGGTCCGGTGATTCCTCGGTGTCGGCCAGGATGAGCGTGCATCCCGCAGCGCGCGTCTGCTGCTCGGCACCTCGGATGATGCCGAAGAAGTGCGGGTTCGTGACGTCGGATACCAGCAGTGCCACCGTCCGTGTGCGCCCCGACGGCAATGCCTGCGCGAGCGGATTGGTGCGGTAGCCGAGCTGCTGGGCGACCTCGACGACGCGGTCCCGGGTTCGTGCGTTGACACGGCCCGGATTGGTGAGCGCTCTCGACACCGTCGAGGTTGCGACGCCCGCTTCCCTGGCCACGTCGTAAATGGTCGGCCGCTTCCGGTCGGTCGGTTCCATCAGCGGGCCCTCAGGACGTTGAACACACGGCGATCCTAGGTAGTTTTGGCAAAGTTTGGCAACCGCTTGCAGTCGATTTTGCCATCTGTCTATCGTCGGTCTCCACTTCACCCGGATCTCAACGTCGAGAGGAACACCGCCGATGAGGGCAATCGTCCTGACCGCTCCCGGCGCGGTCGAGGTCGTACACGACTGGCCTGAGCCGCAGCCGGCCGTCGGCGAGGTCCTGGTGGGCATCCGTGCCGTCGGGCTGTGCGGATCCGACCTCGGTGTGTACGAGGGTCATCGCCCCGTCCCCGAGTTGCCGTGGCTGATGGGACACGAGGGTGGCGGAGAGATCGTCGCCGTCGGCGCCGGTGTGACCGACCGCCATGTGGGCCAGCGGGTCGTGGTCGAACCGAACTACCCGTGCCTGGCGTGCGCGGCATGCCTCGCGGGCCGGACGTCGGCCTGCCCGGATCGCGGGATCGTCGGCATGAACGTGCCCGGCCTGCTGGCCGAACGGGTCGCCGTCCCGGCGCGCTTCGCCCGGCCGGTGCCCGAATCCGTTTCCGACGAGACCCTCGCCTGTCTCGAGCCGCTGGCCGTCGCAAGGGCCGCTGTGCGGCGTTCCGGCGTCGAAGCCGGTGACGAATGTCTGGTGATCGGCGCAGGCTCGCAGGGCCTGTTGCTCTGCCAGGCGCTGCTGGCGCAGGGGGTGCGCGCCTTCGTCACCGAACCGCACCCCGGCAGGCTGGCGCTCGCCGAACGGCTCGGAGCCAAACGCGCCGACCCGGACGACGTACGTGGCTTCCCCGTGGTGGTCGACACGGCCGGCAACGCGCGGACGTGGGGCATCGCACTGCAGGCAGTGGCCGCCACGGGCTCGATCGTGATGGTCGGCATGGGCGATGCGGTCTCGGTGTCCACAACGGAGCTGGCGAGACGGCAACTGGTGATCCGTGGCTCACTGATCTACGACCATCCGGGCGACTTCGCCGACACCGTCGCCGCCGTCGCCGACGGCGTCATCGTGCCGGGGGAGGTGCTCCAGCGCGCGGCGGGACCCGAGCAGGCGGCGGAGGCCTTCGCGCAGGCACGTTCCGCGCCGGGCAAGTCATGGATCGATCTGACCGGCTGGCAGGAGGACCGGCATGGCTGAACAGGACGGGACGGCCGCACGGTCGCGGCCGGGGCCACTGCGCTGGCTGTCCACCATGGAGTCCGTCGTCGGAGGACTGCTGCTCACCACGATCATGGTGCTGATGCTCGGCCAGGCCTTGCAGCGGTATCTGCCCACCGGCGGTTGGGTGGGGTCCGGTGAGCTGGCTCGCTTCAGTCTCGTCTGGATGACCTTCGCGATGGCGGGTTACCTGATGGAACGGGACGCGCACGTCACGCTGAAGGTCATCGACACCGTGACCAGGGGCCTCACCCGCCGGCTGGTGTTCGTCTTCGCGAACATCATGGTCGCGATCGTGTGCCTGAACCTCGCCTACGAGGCGTTCGTGCTGGTGACGGACGAGAGCTCGCAGGTCTCCCCGGCGCTCGGCCTACCCATTCGCTGGTTCTACGTCATCCCGCTCGTCGGGCTTCTGCTCACCGCCCTGCGATCGGTCGTGGCCGTCTTTCTTCCGCCGCCGGCTGTTGGAGAGGAGTCGCAGGCATGAGCATGGTGCTGCTGGCCGCCGGAATCGCCGTCCTGCTCGCGTTGCGCGTGCCCGTCGCGTTCGCCCTCCTGGGGCCGTGCCTGACCTACGTCACCTTCAACGGGCAGTCGGTCGGATTGAGTACCCGCGAACTCACGGGTGCCATCGACAGCTTCCCGTTGCTGGCGGTTCCGCTGTTCATCCTGCTCGGCGTGATCGCCAACCACGCCGGGATCGCGGACCGCATGTTCGACTTCGCGCTCGCGCTCATCGGGCGGGTCAAGGGCAGCCTCGGCTACGTCAACATCGGTGTGAGTCTCGGCTTCTCCTGGATGAGCGGTTCCGCGTTGGCGGATGCGGCCGGACTCGGCAAGGTCGAGGTCCCCGCCATGGTGCGCAAGGGCTACTCGAAACGGTTCTCCGTGGGGATCACCGCCGCCTCCAGTCTGATCGGCCCGGTGATGCCGCCGAGCATCCCGGCCGTGATCTACGCGTCGATCGCCGCCGTATCGACCGGTGCGTTGTTCGCGGCGTCGGTCCTGCCGGCGTTCCTGTTGGCCACCGGGCTCGCGATCGCGGTGTTCGTCTGGGCCCGCCGTCAGCACGATCTGCAGTCCCAGCCGTTCGACTGGGCCCGGTTGCGTCGCGCGACGGCGCGGGTGCTCGCCCCATTGCTCTGTCCGGTGATAATCCTCGGTGGCATCCTCGGCGGATTCTTCACTCCGACCGAGGCCGCGGCCGTCGGTGCGGCGTACGTGCTCATGCTCGGTCTGTGCTATCGCGCGGTGCGGTTGCGGGATCTCGGCGGCATCCTGCGCGACACCGCGGCGACCACGGCGTCGATCACGCTGATCATCGGCGCCTCCGGCCTGCTGGCCTGGATTTTGGCGCGGGAGCAGGTGCCCGAGGCGGTCGCCGACTGGATGCTCGGATTCACCGACAGTCAGATCGTTTTCCTGCTCATGGTCAACGTCCTGCTCATCGTGCTCGGGGCGGTGCTGGAGGGAACCTCGGTGCTGGTGATCACCGTGCCGATCCTGCTTCCGATCGCCGCCGAGTTCGGCGTGAATCCGCTGCACTTCGGGGTCCTCGCGATCGTCAACCTGATGATCGGCTTGCTGACCCCGCCCATCGGCGCCGTGCTGTACGTCCTCAGCCCCGTCACGAAGATGCCCGTGCACGAGGTGTTCCGCGGTACCGCGCCGTTCCTCGTCCCGTTGGTCGCCGTGCTTCTGCTGCTCACGTTCGTGCCGTCGGTGGCCACGTTCTTGCCGCAGGTACTCGGTCTCTGACCCGTAGATGAAACACACCCAGGAGGCAATGATGCCGACAAGGTCAACCAACAGCAGGCGCGCTGTCGCACTCACTCTCGTGACGGTGCTCGCGGGCGGCTGCACCGCCA
This sequence comes from Prauserella salsuginis, assembly GCF_024648885.1. Taxonomy (GTDB): domain Bacteria; phylum Actinomycetota; class Actinomycetes; order Mycobacteriales; family Pseudonocardiaceae; genus Prauserella; species Prauserella salsuginis. The sequence goes on from NZ_JANBBF010000004.1 coordinate 4,135, forward strand.
TGGGCGGCGGTGACAACGACGGAGGGGACGGCACGGCCACGTTGTCGTTCGCCAACAGTTACCCCACGGAGCACCCTCACACCCGCTGTGGGATCCAGTCCGTGGCCGACACGATCAACGGACAGGGCAGCGGGCTCACGATCGAGACGTTCCCGAACAGTCAGCTCGGCGACGACGCCGAGCGTTTCAACTCCGTGAAGTCCGGTGACGTGGACATCGACGTGCAGGGTTCGTCGGCACTCGCGGCCAGCTACCCGCCGATCGGCGTGCTCGACATGGCGTATGCGTTCGATGGTCCGGACCAGTTGTTCGAGTTCCTCGACAGTCAGGAAGGCCAGCAACTGAAGGACGACTTCGCGAAGGCCACCGGCACTCGCATCCTCGACGGCTGGTTCTTCGGAATGCGGCACTTCTCGGCGAACCAGCCGATCCGTGAGCCCGCCGACCTCCAGGGGCTGCGGATGCGCTACGCGGACTCGCCGATCTATCTGGAGAACGCCAAGGCGGTGGGTGCGAACGCGACCGCGGTGGCGTTCGAGGAGGTCTACGTCGGTCTGCAGCAGGGCATCATCGATGGCCAGGAGAATCCGATCCCGACGGTCGCGGATCAGAGCTTCGACGAGGTGCAGAGCCACGTCTCGTTGTCCGGTCACCAGACCGGTTCGCAGCTGATCGTCGTGAACGAGGAGAGCTGGCAGCAGCTGTCGGCCGAGCAACAGGATGCGCTCGAGACGTCCGTGCACGAGACCCGCGCGAAGAACCGCACGTGCATCGAGAACGAGGAGCAGAAGATCCTCGACCAGTGGAAGTCCGAGGGCACGATGACGGTCGTGGAGGACGTGGACCGTGACGCGTTCGCCGAGCGGGCACAGCAGCACTTCGAGCGCACGCTCTCCGGTGAGCAGGCGAAGCTCTACGAACAGGTGCAGAGTTCCGCCCGGTAATCGGCGCGGAGCCCGCGAGCTGCAACACTCACCCGAAAGGGGACGGACATGCAGGTTCGGGTGCTCAACGGCCCCAACCTCGGACGGCTCGGCCGCCGCGAGCCCGAGAAGTACGGCAGTACCGGGTACGACGAGCTGGTCGCGTCGTGTCGGGCTCTGGCGGCCGAGCTCGGCCTCGACGTGGACGTGCGGCAGACCGACGCCGAGCACGAGATGCTCGCCTGGGTGCACGAGGCCGCCGATGCCGGTGCCGCGGTCGTGCTGAACCCGGCCGCGTGGACCCACACGTCGGTCGCCCTACGGGACGCGTGCGCGATGCTCGAGGCGCCGCTGGTCGAGGTGCATCTGACGAACGTCCATGCGCGGGAGTCGTTCCGGGCTCACTCGTACATCAGCCCGATCGCCACCGCGTCGATCGTCGGATGCGGCGTGGACGGCTACGCGCTCGCGCTCCGCTGGCTGGCCTCGCGATGACCCGGGTGCGCATCGCCGTCGTGGGCGCCGGTCTCATCGGGCGGCGTCACATCGCACTGGTCGGTTCCGATGCCGGTAGCGAGCTGGTTTCCGTTGTGGACCCCGATCCGGCGGCGCGCGAGGGGCACGGTGTGCCGGGGTACGCCGGCGTTCCGGAGATGCTGGCCGCGGTCCGGCCCGACGCGGTGATCGTCGCGTCTCCGAACCGGTTACACGTCGAGCACGTACTGCACTGCGTCGAGGCACAGATTCCGGTGCTCGTCGAGAAACCCATCGCCGACTCGCCTGCCGAGGCCGCGTCGATGGTGGCGGCGGCGGAGTCGGCGGGTGTGCCGTTGCTGGTTGGTCACCACCGTCGGCACAGCCCTGTCGTGGCGGCGGCGGCCGAAGCCGTCCGAACCGGGGTGCTCGGCAGGCTCGTCGCCGTCCGGGGGAGCGCACTGTTTCGCAAGCCGGACGGCTACTTCGACGAAGCGCCGTGGCGGAGTACGGCCGGCGGCGGGCCGATCCTGATCAACCTCGTCCACGAGATCGACAACCTGCGCGCGTTGTGCGGGGAGGTCACCGAGGTGCAGGCTATGGCGTCGAACGGGGTCCGCGGTTTCGACGTCGAGGACACCGCGGCGGTCACCCTGCGGTTCGGTGCGGGTGCCCTCGGCGTGTTCCTGCTCTCCGACGTGGCAGCCGCACCACACAGCTGGGAACAGACGTCTGCGGAGGACCCCGCGTACCCGAACCATCCCGATGAGGACTGCTACGTGTTGGCGGGCACCGACGGCTCGCTCGGCATCCCCACCATGCGGTTGCGGGTCTTCTCCGGCGAACGTTCCTGGTGGCAGCCCTTCCGGACGTCGGTGTTGGCTCGCTCCGGAGCGGATCCGCTCGTGCGACAGCTCGCGCACTTCTGGGCCGTGGTGCGCGGCGAGACTGCGCCGTTGGTCGACGGTCGCGAAGGGCTTCGGACGCTGCGCGTGACGCACGCGGTAGCCGAGGCGGCCCGGACCGGCACGACAGTGCCCATCCCGTTGACGGAGGTTGAACCATGCACAAAGGGATAGCGACGGTGTGTCTGTCGGGCACGCTCGAGGACAAGCTGAATGCGGCCGCCGCGGCGGGCTTCGGCGGTGTCGAGATCTTCGAGAACGATCTGATCGCCTCCGCCTGGTCACCGGAGCAGGTGCGGGAGCACTGCGATCGGCTGGGCCTGTCGATTGACCTGTACCAGCCGTTCCGTGACTTCGATTCCGCCGATCCCGACACGGTCAGGCGTAATCTGCGCCGTGCAGAACGCAAATTCGACGTCATGCGGCGGCTCGGGACCGACACGATGCTGGTGTGCTCGTCGGTGTCGGCCGATGCCGTGGACGACGACGAGCTGCTCGCCGAGCAGTTGCGGGCACTCGCGGAACGCGCGGGCGAGCACGGGATGCACATCGCCTACGAGGCGCTCGCCTGGGGGCGTGTGGTCGACACCTGGGAGCGCTCGTGGGAGGTCGTGCGGCGTGCCGACCACCCTGCGCTCGGACTGTGCCTGGACAGCTTCCACGTGTTGTCCCGTGCGCAGAGTGGCGGCACGAGCATCGACGGAATCGCGCAGATCCCGGCCGACAAACTGTTCTTCCTGCAGCTCGCCGATGCGCCACATCTGAACATGGACGTGCTGCAGTGGAGCAGACATCATCGGCTGTTCCCCGGACAGGGCTCGTTCGAGCTGGCTGCCTTCACCTCGGCCGTGCTGGCCACAGGCTACGACGGGCCGCTGTCGCTGGAGGTGTTCAACGACGTGTACCGGCAGGCCGAGCCGGGTCGTGCCGCGGTCGACGCCATGCGTTCGCTGGTCGCGTTGGAGGAATCGCTCGGGCGGGAGCCGGCGCCGGCGAGCCCACCGGAACTCACCGGCTACGCCTTCACCGAACTGGCCGTCAGTTCGGCCGCCGACCACCAGGTGGCGCGGGCACTCGCCGCGATGGGCTTCGCGCACGTCGGCCAGCACCGGTCCAAGCCGGTCCAGCTCTGGCAACAGGGCAACGCCCGGGTGCTGCTGAACTCCGGCACGGACCAGGCCACCGCCGTCAGTGCGCTCGCCGTCGACACGGTCGATCCGGCGGCGTCCGCCGCGCGGGCCGAGGCGTTCCTCGCGCCGAAGGTTCCCCGCACGCGTGGGGCCGCCGAGGCCGATCTGAGCGTCGTCGCCGCGCCCGACGGCACGTCCGTGTTCTTCTGCCGGACGGCAGCCGCCGAGGACGGGTGGATGTCCGACTTCATCCTGACCGGAGCGAACTCGCATGCGCTGGCCGGGCTCAGCCACATCGACCATGTCGCGCTGGCACAACCGTTCGACTACTTCGACGAGGCGACGCTGTTCTATCGCGCGGTTCTCGGCCTGGCCCCCTGGCACGATGCCGAGTTCGCCGCACCGTTCGGGCTCGTACGCAATCGGGCGCTGACCGATGCCCGCGGCCTGGTGCGAATAGCGCTGCACGGCACGGTACTGCGCCGCGGTGATTGGGCGCCGGGCGTACCCGATCCGCAGCACATCGCGTTCGCCAGCGACGACATCTTCGCCAGCGCACGGGCGATGAGAGCGCGCGGGGCACCGCTGCTGTCGATCCCCGACAACTACTACGACGACCTCGAGGCGCGGCTGGAGCTCGCACCGGACCTGCTGGCCGCCCTGCGCGAGTGCCAGGTGCTCTACGACCGCGACGACGACGGCGAGTTCTTCCACTTCCACACCGAGGTGCTGGGGGACAGGGTGTTCTTCGAGGTGGTACAGCGGGTCGGTGACTACAGCGGCTACGGCGTCGCGAACGCTCCCATCCGGATGGCCGCGCACCGAGCGGCGCGGCAGGCCTGACGGGCCGCTGCCGGACGCCGTACAGGGCGGTGAAGGGGGCGGTGAACCTCTTGCCGCAGTTGTTCATGGGATTCGCCCCGTGGCGTCGGGGTGTTGGTGGCCAAATGTGCGGGCGATGACGTGTAGCTGGCGGGAGGGCGTGCCGCACGTGGGAAATCGTCGGGGAGGCGCCGGTTGTGCTGGGCGAGTTATGCGACGCGGAGTTCGGTGTCGTCGACGGTGACGATGTCGCCGCGCACGAGTTGTCTGCCGCGGCGGTGTTCGGTTTCGCCGTTGACGTGGATGCG
>NZ_JANBBF010000005.1 GCF_024648885.1 Prauserella salsuginis
CCGCCCATCGGGCCGACCGGCGCCGGACCCATACCGGGAGCGCCCGGGCCGCCTGTCGTCGGCACTCGCGGCGTCATCGGGTTGTTGCCCTGCGGACCCGTGCCCGGCAACTGGCCCGCACCGGTCGAGGGGCCGCGGCCCGCGATCGGTGTCGGGGTGGGTGTCACACCGGAGCTGTTGCCCGACGGCGAGTTGTAGCTACCACCACCGGTCGGACCGCCACCGGTGACCGGCCCGCCCGGCTGACCACCGCTGTAGCCGGAGGTGCTGGTGGTGTCACCACCTGAAATGTCGACCACGCCCGAGCCCTTGAACCCGGTGCCATCGCCGCCGCCAGCTCCACCGAACTCCGGAGGAGGGGAAAACGCCGGCTGCTTGGAGGCCGAATCGTAGAGGTTCTGGTCGTAGGTGCTCATGACCTGCGCAGCCTCTTGGTGGGCCGCGTCGGCCTTCTCGCGCGTCTCCATCGCCTTGTTGAACGCGCCGATCGGGTCCATCGGGTTGTCCTTGACCGCGGAGCCGAAGTCCTTCATCAGCCCGTTTGTCTCGACCGGCTCGGGCATCGTGTTCTTCGCGTTCTCGGACGCGTTGGACTGTGCGTAGACGGCTTCGGACGCCAGCTGCGCCTGCTGGGAGTTGGTGTTCGACCAGCTGCCGAGGCTGCGGACGTATCCGCGGGCGGCTTCGGCTGATTCGCCTTCCCAGTGGTGCTGCGACTGTTGGACCGCTTCGTTGAACTTGCCGTCGAAGTCTTGGAACAAGGTGACCAGCTGTGACCATGCATCCGACAGCTGGGTGGTCTGCCCGGAGTCGAGGTCCTGGTGTACGTACTGGTACATCGTCTGGTGATCGACACCGGGGTAGTTCTGGTCCGAGCCGTTGAGACCTTCCAAGACCTCCGCGTCTTGGGAGAGCTCCTTGATCTGCTGGTCGTTCATGCCCGAGGCGCGCGCTTCGGCGACAAGCTGCCCCATGGGCATACCGAACGGGGCGTTTCCGTACTGGGCCTGAGCCTGCGCCTGGTACATCGCCTCGCGCTGCTGCGGCGACAGGTTCGCACCATCGCTGCCGGTCCCGGTGCCTACCGGGCCGGTGGTGTTGCCCTCGCTGTTGCCGGGCTGCGACATAGCTACTTCCCCCACCTCGTCATCAGGTCGCCACGAGACACGTACGTTAGGTAACGGTACTGGGACGCCCAGACCATGTCAGCGGTTCCCACGAAATCACACAACCTGTGTGGCCTGCTCCCGTTCCGGCCAACGTGGGCTACGGCCGCTGGTTCTGCTGCTCGGCAACGTTGGCGAGGCTCGTGAGCTGTTGTTGCAGGTCAGCCAGCCAGGATCCCGGACCGGGGTCCGGGTCGTCGCCGCCCCTACGACGTTGGCCGATCTTGTGAGCCAGCTCGGCCAGGTCGCGGGACAGGCTAACCTCGCCAGGGCGGTCGCGCACGTGGGGATGGTCGCCGAACCCCGCCGCGACGAGTCCCATCGCCCGCAGTGCTCGCAGCGCGTCACCCACAGTCGGCAGGGTGCAGTTGTACTCGGCGCACAGCTCCTGCTGGGTGGGCATGCACCCGCCGGGCGGCCACTCGGCGGCCTCGATCCGGGCGCGCAGTGCTTCGGCGATCCGACCCGCGAGGCTGTCCTGGTGCGGCCACGCTGACGCGCCGGGCCGGTCGCGACAACGCTGGTCCGACGTGTCGTCCTCGTCTTCGCCCGGTGGTGTGGACAGGGAGAAGTCGACGCGCGCGCCAAGCGCGGCGGCGTAGCGCAACAGCGTGGACAGCCGCAGATCGCCTGACCGCTCCCGGACATACACGCCGTGCGGTACGCAGTCGAGTCCTTCGGAGACTTGCGCCTGTGTGCGGCCCTGCGCCGTGCGGATCGCTACCAGCGCCCTTTGCACCTGTGATAGCTGCGTCGAGTCGTCCGGCAGTGTCGAGACCTCCGGTGATACCTGCCCGTCCGGTGCGGTGACAGTGACGTGGACGCGCACTCCGATTGCGTCGGCGTAGCGCACGACCTTCGAGAACATCGGGTCCTGGATGTCCTGCTCGAAACGGTCCGCTGCACTGTGCGTGGCAAACCCCATCAGCTTGGCTGTCGTCAACCGTGACAGGCCGCGCTCCTTGCGCATTTCCACCAAGGCATCTATCAACTCGGCGATCTGCGTGGTGTGCAGGTCCTCGTCGGCTCCCATGGGCGTGCGCGCGACCTCCATGCCGAATGTTGTACAGGTTAGCGACGACGGGTACCCAGCCGCACGCCAGCAGCGATAACCCCCACGACGAGCGCCAGGGTCACTAACAGGCTGACGACAGCGCCAATCGACTCCTCGCCTTGGAAGAGGGCGCCCACGACTACGGCCAGGACTACACCGCCCACCACGACCAGGTACAGGCCGTTGCCGAGGATGCTCAGTAGCGCTTCGCGCTTCTCGACGCGCGTGGCCTTGGTCGGCTCGTCTGTGTTCAACATCGTCGCTGTAGTCCTCTCGGCTGCTGATTCTCGCAGGTTGGCTACTTGCTGCCGGTGAAGGTGACGGTCGTCGAGCCGTCCATCGAGGAAATGGTGACCTTGCGAGCGGCGCCAGGTTCACCAGTGAAGCCGTAGGTGGCGGTTGCGGTGGTCCCGGGCGCGAGCTCGCCGGTCTCCATGGCGTCGCCGACTTCCTGAGCGTGGTCGAACACGTCCTTGTTCTTGTTGTCGTTGCTGTAGCCGTCGACGTTGAGCAGGGCAATGTTGAACGGCTGATCGGTGGTGTTCTCGAACGTCACCGCGATCTTCCACGCGGGCTCATTGCCCGCCGGCTGGGCGTATTGGCTGGTCGTGAACTCTTCCGGCGGGGCGATGGTGGTCTTGACCGGCCCGTCGTAGGTGTCACCGAATGCGAACTCGTCGGGCTGCTTTTCGGCGGCGTTCTCGGCGGTAGATGCCTGGTCCTGAGCCTGGTCGGCGGGCTTGTCAGCGGTCTCGGCGCAAGCGGTCGTTGTGATGCCGATCGTGAGTAGCAGGGCGGCGATGGCGGTCTTCTTCACAGGTAGTCCAGTTCCTTTCGGAGGCAGTCCGCTGGCTTGTCGTTGACCGCCCGTGGCGAGTTAGCGGACGAGACCCACCCGTTACGGGCGATATGTCGGAAAGTGACCCGCAGTGCGGCGATCACTGGACCACCCGCACACGCGCGCCGTCGGTGATCACGTCGGTGAAGATCGCCGGGTCGGCGGCACCGGCGAGCACGACCGCACCGAACGCGACCATGGCCGGGGTAGCAGATCAGGCGGGCGACGATCCAACTCGGCGGAGCGGACGAGGCGCGAGTGCGGGCGACGGTAGGAACGGGCGAGACTGTCGAACATGGCGAGTGCACTCCGATGTCGAGGGGCAAGGAGTGCGCCGTGCAAAGAAGATCGTTTAGCGAACCCATAACTTTGGGTGCAACGCTCGTGGCCGACCAGCATTCATGCAGGTCGAGCACACCGCTCGGGCCAACATGTCTTACAAGCAGGGGGTCGCTGGTTCGAACCCAGCTG
>NZ_JANBBF010000006.1 GCF_024648885.1 Prauserella salsuginis
TAAGTTCGGCGGTGTCCTACTCTCCCACACCCCTTCGGATGCAGTACCATCGGCGCTGGCAGGCTTAGCTTCCGGGTTCGGAATGGGACCGGGCGTACCCCTACCGCTATCACCACCGAAACACTACGAAACAACACACTGACTGTTGTCTCCCCACACACAACCCACGTGTGTGGGGTGGTGTGGTGTTTCAGGATCGTAGAGTGGGTGCGTAGCAACCTTTGTAGGCAAGTCCTCGGCCGATTAGTACCAGTCCACTCAAACACACATTACTGCGCTTCCATGTCTGGCCTATCAACCCAATCATCTCTTGGGGGCCTTAACCCATCACGGGTGGGAGACCTCATCTAGGAACAGGCTTCCCGCTTAGATGCCTTCAGCGGTTATCCCTTCCGAACGTAGCCAACCAGCCATGCCCCTGGCGGGACAACTGGCATACCAGAGGTTCGTCCGTCCCGGTCCTCTCGTACTAGGGACAGCCTTCCGCAAGTCTCCTACGCGCGCGGCGGATAGGGACCGAACTGTCTCACGACGTTCTAAACCCAGCTCGCGTGCCGCTTTAATGGGCGAACAGCCCAACCCTTGGGACCAACTCCAGCCCCAGGATGCGACGAGCCGACATCGAGGTGCCAAACCATGCCGTCGATATGGACTCTTGGGCAAGATCAGCCTGTTATCCCCGGGGTACCTTTTATCCGTTGAGCGACACCCCTTCCACCAGGAGGTGCCGGATCACTAGTCCCGACTTTCGTCCCTGCTCGACCCGTCAGTCTCACAGTCAAGCTCCCTTGTGCACTTACACTCAACACCTGATTACCAACCAAGCTGAGGGAACCTTTGGGCGCCTCCGTTACCCTTTAGGAGGCAACCGCCCCAGTTAAACTACCCACCAGGCACTGTCCCTGAACCAGATCATGGTCCGAAGTTAGATTCCCAGCACGACCAGAGTGGTATTTCAACAACGACTCCACCAACACTAGCGTGTCAGCTTCACAGTCTCCCACCTATCCTACACAAGCCGAACCGAAAACCAATACCAAGCTATAGTAAAGGTCCCGGGGTCTTTCCGTCCTGCCGCGCGAAACGAGCATCTTTACTCGTAGTGCAATTTCGCCGGGCCTGTGGTTGAGACAGCCGGAAAGTCGTTACGCCATTCGTGCAGGTCGGAACTTACCCGACAAGGAATTTCGCTACCTTAGGATGGTTATAGTTACCACCGCCGTTTACTGGCGCTTAAATTCTCAGCTTCACCACCGAAATGGTTAACCGGTCCTCTTAACGTTCCAGCACCGGGCAGGCGTCAGTCCATATACCTCGACTTGCGTCTTCGCATGGACCTGTGTTTTTAGTAAACAGTCGCTTTCCGCTGGTCTCTGCGGCCCGCCACCCCTAACCCGCAAAGGGTTTCAAGATGGCTGGCCCCCCTTCTCCCGAAGTTACGGGGGCAATTTGCCGAGTTCCTTAACCACAGTTCACCCGATCGCCTTAGTATTCTCTACCTGACCACCTGTGTCGGTTTCGGGTACGGGCCACGCACGCACTCGCTAGAGGCTTTTCTCGACAGCATAGGATCACTCTACTTCACCACAACGGCTACGCATCACGCCTCACCCACATGCAGAACGGATTTGCCTATTCTGCGGGCCACACGCTTACACCAGTACTACCACTCACTGGCGGAGCTACCTTCCTGCGTCACCCCATCACTTGACTACTACGCCATCAGGTCCCACGCTCCACACACACCACATCCCGAAGGATGCGATGCGGCTTCGGGTGGTTAGTATCCGACGCCTCACCATGGACGCACACACGCGGGTACGGGAATATCAACCCGTTCTCCATCGACTACGCCTGACGGCCTCGCCTTAGGTCCCGACTTACCCTGGGCGGAACAACCTGGCCCAGGAACCCTTGGTCATCCGGCGGTACAGATTCTCACTGTACATTCGCTACTCATGCCTGCATTCTCACTCCCACACCCTCCACAACTCGGTTACCCGGCTGCTTCATCGGGCCCAGGACGCTCCCCTACCCACCACAACCCGCGTTAGCAGTTGTTGCAGTGACTCGGCTTCGGCGGTGTACTTCAGCCCCGCTACATTATCGGCGCAGAACCACTTGACCAGTGAGCTATTACGCACTCTTTCAAGGATGGCTGCTTCTAAGCCAACCTCCTGGTTGTCTCTGCAATTCCACATCCTTTTCCACTAAGCACACACTTAGGGGCCTTAGCCGGAGTTCTGGGCTGTTTCCCTCTCGACAACGAAGCTTATCCCCCGCTGTCTCACTGCCGCGCTCTCACACCATGGTATTCGGAGTTTGGTTGACGTCAGTAACCCGATCAGGCCCATCAGCCACCCAGTAGCTCTACCCCCACAGTGAAACACGCGACGCTGCACCTAAATGCATTTCGGGGAGAACCAGCTATCACGAAGTTTGATTGGCCTTTCACCCCTACCCACAGCTCATCCCCTCAGTTTTCAACCTAAGTGGGTTCGGCCCTCCACACCGTCTTACCGGCGCTTCAGCCTGGCCATGGGTAGATCACTTCGCTTCGGGTCTCGACCACGCAACTACAACGCCCTCTTCAGACTCGCTTTCGCTACGGCTACCCCACACGGGTTAACCTCGCCACGCAGCACGAACTCGCAGGCTCATTCTTCAAAAGGCACGCCATCACCCGAAGGCTCTGACGGCTTGCAGGCACACGGTTTCAGGTACTCTTTCACTCCCCTCCCGGGGTACTTTTCATCTTTCCCTCACGGTACTTGTCCGCTATCGGTCACCAGGAAGTATTTAGGCTTACCGAGTGGTCCCGGCAGATTCACAGCGCCCTCCACGGAAACGCTGCTACTCGAGAACACCACCACAACGATTCCACACAGTTTTCGCGTACGGGACTCTCACCCACTACGGCCACGCATCCCAACGTGTTCCACTAACCATGCAAACCATCCCCAGGAATGTCAGTCCCCGGACGGCAGGTCTCACAACCCCGCACACGCAACGCCTGACAGCTTGACACGCATACGGTTTAGCCTCCTCCGCTTTCGCTCGCCACTACTCACGGAATCACTAGTGTTTTCTCTTCCTACGGGTACTGAGATGTTTCACTTCCCCGCGTTCCCTCCACACCG